>CAVUNS010000001.1:0-530998 GCA_963742905.1 Candidatus Acidiferrales bacterium
AAATCACCGTCGAGCGAGAACTGTCAATGCCCATCGCGTTGAGCACCTGTACGACGGCTTGGAAAACCTGGTTGCATGGTATCGAAGCGCAGCGCTTGGACTTTGATTGAACAGTGTCTTGTTATGCATACTATTGTCGTACTTATCGCACGTCCCCGGAAGCCCGGCTATTTTTATGGACCGCGACGGTGTGATCAACCGAAAAAGGCCTGACGATTATGTCCTGGACTGGTCGCAGTTCGTTTTTGTGGCGGGCATCCGGCCCGCGCTGAAACATCTCTCGACTCTTGGACTCCCAATCACCATCGTTTCAAATCAGTCCGCGGTCGGTAGAGGTCTGCTGGAGCCTACCGCTCTCGAAGGAATCACGATTTAATCGCATCGGACCCTAATTGAGGATTGAGTGACGCTAAGCGCTGCGTATTATTGTCCGCATTTACTGGAGGTCGAATGCCCCTGCAGGAAACCCAAGCCCGGCCCTGCATGTTTAGGCCGCCGAGGACATCCGCCCCGACTTGAGCGGTTCCGTTTTCATCGGCGATGCTGTCACCGACCTGCAGCGCTCGGGCCGCTGGTTGCAAGCCAATCCTATTCGGATCGGGCCTTCACAATTCCTCTGACCAAAGGCTCTGAATCAAGGCCACGCCTGCCGCGGAAACAGCTGAAGATCTTTTCGATGTTGTCGTCAAGTGTCTGTGATGAGGTGATCAACCCGCACGAACTGTTCTATCCAGCCAAGTGTATAAACAGGGGAACGATTCGAACTGGGCTATCGCACCAACAGACTGATCGCCAAATAGGGCAGTCGCTTTCCGGTCACATGTGGCACCATATCCATCATGCCTTCTTCTCTTGGTTGGATTTCTGCGCCCGCGTGGTTGGCGTACAGACGAGCAAGGCGGTTTGCTTTCACGTTCGTCGGCCGGAATCCCCTCCGCAATCGGGCCGTTCCGTTGAGTTGGAGTCAGGAATGGCATTCTGTTACGGGCTTGCACCGCGCGCTCTCAAAGCCCCCCAGGGCCACGGAACGATCGACCGATGGTTCGGTTCTATGGGATACAGCGATCGGACCTTTCTGGACACCTCCCGGAGCTGGGGCCGATTACGTCGGTCGTCTCACGGCTGAAATGCTCGCCAATGTCTATGACCTCAATTCGCTCACGCATCGGAATGTTGATCCAGTTGTTCTAGATTGCGGCGCCAACGTGGGGTTTTTCACGCGATTAGCGCTGGAGTCCGGGGCTGCTCATGTAGTGGCTTTTGAGCCGTCGCCGAAAAACCAAACCTGCTTACGTCGGAATCTCCAGGGGGAAATTGCCGCGGGTGAAGTCACTGTGGTCGAAAAAGGCGTTTGGGACAGCGAAGCTACTCTTTCGTTTAGCACGCGTAACACAAACAATCCAGGTGGACATCATGTCGCTCTCGACGGCACAGGTGACGTAGATGTGCCCATGACTACGATTGATGTGACGTGTCGACAGTTGAATCTTACCGGGTCGACTTCGTCAAAATGGACGTTGAAGGAGCTGAGGTCCGAGCCATCGCGGGTGCAAGACATGTGATGCGCAGTTCTCGCCCCTGGCTATGCATCGCAACCGAGCATACCGACGACCTATTTGCGAACTCACTCGCAGTGATCAATACTGTGGGAGAAATTGAGCCTTCATATCGTTGCGTGTGCACTGAGGAACATGTTTACATGAGTGCTTCGCGCGGATCAGTGCTCATACCGTACTCTTTGCTCTTCTGTTAGAGAATACAGGAGACTTGTTCACAAGTTCACGAGAGCCTGGGATCCAGCTTGAAATGAACTGCAATGCGCGCGTGCGTGGCATTGGGTGACTTGTGTACTTGGACGGCCTCCAGCGATATCGATTCTACTTGTCTCGATCCGACATCGCGTAACCGATCGTTCTTCCCAGGCCGAGCGGACGGCCGAGAGCCAAAGATGCGGTACGGACTATGGCACCTACTATTCACCACAGTGTTCCAGGTTAGCAGGGACAATGTGTAATACACGAAAGTCCGCGTTGCTGAAAGAAGGCTCTCTTTCGAGAACTGATTACCGACGAAATCATCGAAGTGCTTATCGTCCAACGCGGGCGCCGTGATTAAATACGTGGCACCAATCGCTTTAATATAGCTGCAAAATACGACTGCCGTGTCTGCGTTGGGATAGATCGAGGCGCGGCGGCCGGTGAAAAGTGCAAACGCTCTTGGCTTCCGAAAGATAAAAACATCGTTAGGAGTCGTGTGCGTGCGTATGAACGAAAAAAGCTCTAAGCTCTTCTTTCTTAGCAACGCCCTCCTGAAAAGCGCCAAAATGTGCATTTTTGAACTCTGCGCCATACGAACCAGCGATCAATCCCAGCAGTAGAAGCAATGCTGCCACCTTGAAGCGGGGGCTGAGCAAAATGGTAGTGATGATTCCCTCAAGCAATAAAAAACAGACAAGGATAGGAGCGGTATTAGAAATCTAAAGCCAGCCGGACAGGGCGAAAAATAAGCACACCCAGATAAAACGGCACAAAGATTTCATAAATACGAGGGAGCTCAGCAGCCTTCGAAAATAGCCAAGAAAGCTATAATGTAGTGCCGACGAAAAGTAGGTCTCGAATCCACTTCGCAAAAGGGTTGGCCCAAAAGTTCGCTAGGCTCCAGAGATAAATCCGTGAGTTTTCGATGATTGTTCTAATGACTTCCGCCAAAGATGCTGAAACTCACCCGCATAGGTAGGTAACCTCCCAGCAGGTCTTCCTGAAAAAAGCAAGGAATTAAGGCGAGAGCTCGCCAAGGCCAACCGTTGCCCACCCCGCTTCCAGTAATGCTGCCAGAATGCAGAGCACAGGCAAGAGAACGATCCCAACGGTTCGGGTGCCATAGCATAGATAAATCAGAGCTCCAAGGGCGAGTATCTGCCATCGGGTTCCGCTCACATCCCTAGAGTCGGTAACTTGTTTGTTGGTAAGAATGAACGTCAAATACAAGAGAAACGTGAACGGTATATCCGCGACAATGTTTTCCTTGAATTCCCAGAACATCGGATTGAAGCCTCCGATCGCAAGCAGGGCTATACAGAAAAGACCGGGCAAGTCGCGCCCCAAGCCCCACCATATGAGAAATAGCAGGCCTATGAAAAAAAGTACCACCTCGATTTTCATCGGAGTTAGATTTTCTAGATCACCCATCACATATCCGGGCACCAGGAGTAAAGGAAAAACTGGAGGGTAAAGTCGAGTTCCTACACAAGTCGTAGGAATTATGGATATAGCCCGTTTTGACGAGGGAAGTGCCTTCGGCGATGTTCTTTGCCTCAAGGATGTACATGGCGAAGTCATCGCCCCAACGATGGCCAGATCGAATAGTGGCAAGGTAGAAAATGCCTACAAGAGCGACGGCGGCGAGGCAGCCCACGGATCTTTGAAAATCTTTCATGCAATCATCGAAGACAGCTACTCAGCAATGTAATTTTCATTGGACGGTGGCAGTGACGGAGGCGGGAGGCGCGAGCTCGCCCCCGGCTGATGAAGGCTTGAGTTCGCGTCCGACTGATGTAGTGGCATCCAGAATAAACACATCAATACGTCTGCTATTCGTGCAGGTTCCCGTGCCCGTCTGCCCGTTCCAGTCGCTCTCGAAGGCGATATATTTGCCGTCTGCAGTCATGCCCAATGTGGCGTAGGCCATTTCTGAACATTGCGCACTAATTGCTTCGTTGTAGGAATGCGCCAGCCTCCAGATTGTGGAAGGCACGTTTGCGCCCCAGTTGCTCAGGTTCCACTGCGCGAGGGCCGCGCTGGTCTGCATGGCAACGATTTCCCATTCCAGGTAAGCACCCGTATTTGGACGGGAATTCCCGGTAATCGACCAGACAATTAGTGGATAGGCATTTGCATTAGCGTCATTCTTGTTGTCGAACCACGATTCGTGGGAATCCAAATCAGGGTCACTGGTAGTGCTTACACAGCCGGGCATAAGAACGTGGTGCGGAGATGCGTACGCCCCTGTATTGCTACCAATTTTGTAGGCCCATGCTCGCGAGTCGTAGCCTCCACCACCGCAGGTGTTGGACGTTTTGGAGATAAGAGTACTTCCGAAACCCATCGCAGAGTGACCCGAATCATAAACATCAATAACTACGTGGTTCGTTCCAAGCTGCCATAAGATTTGGCCTGTGGTGGTGTAGTGGGGAAAGGCTGTGCAACCATTCACAGTTATAGTTGCCCACGTTCCATCAAAGGAGATGAGAGTGTTGTGAATGCCACACCCAGCCAATTGCGAAGCGGTTAAATTATCCAGAGCAATAGCTGCGCCGCTGTTCTGTTGCTCCGTAGCGCTGGCTAGATTCAAAACTTGTGTCTTGGTGGTGCTCTTGTTATAACATCCAAGTTCCGTTCCAACGTCCTGCCGGTCGCTAGCGGCGCAAAACCAGCCGTCACTGTGGTCCCACCATGGACCTAAGGGAGCATAAGGCGTTGCTATGGTGAAACCGGGCATGGCACTGAAATCATAGATTGTCGTGGCAGCATGACTCGTATTCAAATCCCACGATTGCAGTGTTTTGTAAGAAGGGCTCCAACCGTACAGAATGTCCGAAACAGCGCTGAAACCAATCGCAGAATACCAGCCCGGATTTGGAGAACCATTAACATTGATTGGAGAACCACTCAGGCTTATTGGCGAAGTTGCAGTGTTGATGCCTTGTACGTATTTTCCACCGCTAAAATCCTGAATCAACAAATATAGGTCATCTGGGCTGAATGTAGGGTTGTAACCAACGGGAAGAATAAAGTCATGCCCCGCCGATGTTCCAGCATAGCCACTCGAAGTGACTCGCAGGACCTTGCCGCCAAAATCGGGGTCGGTTGTGCTTGTCCCCGCCGCTCCCAACCTTGGTGCTGCTCCACCCGCCACATTGTGATCGGTGCGCGCGCAATAGGAGAGAGGAATGCTGGTGCACTGCCCAACACAGGCAGGGGCCAATATCACAAGAAATGTGCCTAGTAGCAAGGTCTTCATTAGCGTAAAATTCGTATCCACTGCTCGCCTGTTCATGACTTGACTAGCAAATGAGAATACAACCTCCAAACGTTAATAGATAGATTGTTTGCACAGAACGCTCCGGATTGGGGAGCTAGAACCAATCACTTCAGCTAAGTGCTCCGACAGCCCGAAGTCCTACACACTTTTGTATCGTCAGCCTCAAAATGACACACCCTAAGATGGTCGATTGAACGATAATCCACAAGTAGCATACCGAATCCTTGACCTTTTGTGTCCTGGCCATAAGTAGGGAATTGGAGAGGCTCAGGGACTAGCCGGAGGTAGAACCTTCGTACAGGTCGGAGAACAATTGCCATCTGATTCCCACACCAACCTCGCAGAACTGTATTAGTCAAGAGAGATTCTCTGACAGGTTTGGATGGCTGAACGAGTTCGCGAACTCGTTCAGCAGGTGTTTTTTCTTTGAGTGCGAGATGTGGTCGTCTATTAGCAGCTACAGAACTCTGGAGGAGGGTACGCCCAATTGCGGGCACTATGCAATATCGATCGCCTGGTCCCGCCCCTATTCCCCGCCATCCGCAAAGTCCAGCAGTCCACTAGATCCATCTGGCACACCTGAGCGTCACTGGCTATACTGCCGCAGGACATCGCAAATGTCGTCACTCAGCAAGGCGCTTAATCGGCTCAAATCTAACAGGGCGGTGGCTTCCGCGGTGCAACGGCTGCCAATCGGACTCAAGGCGCGTGTCCGCCACTTCGTGGAACGCGCCGGACAGCCAGGGGCCCTCGATCGTATTCTCGTCCAAACATCGCAGACCAATGATCTGCTTGCGCGCATGTTCTACGAACAGACTTTGGCGGCGCCGCGTTACCAAGAGCCAAAACGTCTCTTGCGCCACGGATTCAAAGTCTATTCGCAACACGACGAAGACGGCATAATCGAGGAAATTTTCCGACGGATCGGGTCGGGCGACAAATTCTTTGCAGAATTCGGAGTTGGCGATGGGCTCGAAAACTGCACCGCGTACTGCCTGTTGAAGAATTGGAGCGGGGTCTGGATTGACGGCAGCGCGGAATGCTTCCGCCAAATTACACGCAACCTCGAATTTCTGCTCGCCGAAGGCCGCCTGCGCGCGAAATACAGCTTCATCACTGCTGAAAATATCGAAGCACTCTTCAACGAGTTGCATGTGCCAAAGGAGTTTGATCTACTGAGTATAGATATCGATCGCAACGACTACTGGGTCTGGAAGGCGATCACAAACTATCGCCCCCGCGCCGTGGCCATCGAGTACAACGCCAGTTTCAAACAGACTGCCGCGTGCGTTATCCCTTACGATCCGACAGCGATCTGGGACAGCACCAACTACACAGGTTGCAGCCTCAAGGCTCTGGAACTTCTAGCTGTTGAGAAGGGTTACCGCTTGGTGGGTTGCAATTTTACGGGAGGTACTTCGTTCTTCGTGCGCGAGGACTTGCTCGGAGAGCATTTCGCCGCACCGTATACGTCCGAGAACCACTACGAACCGCCCCGCTACTTTGTCCGAATGCCGAACGGCCATCCCGCCAACTTTGGGCCTTTCGTTCTACTCTGACGCGTTGCCAACTGGCCTCCAGTTAGCTCATCGCCAACGCTCAATCGTGGACCAGGTATTCAATCCGAAAAGGCTCATTGTCGTCGCTCAGGATTGCGTCGATTCCGCCAGCCGAAAATATTTTCTGCTTGCTCTCCGCGTCCAGGTACGGCGCGAGGCTGACTCGCGGGAAATAATAATGCAGAACAGGAACATCCGATTGAGGAGTCAGCAATCTCTTCCCGTCAAGCGGTCTCGCGCGGAGCGACGAGAGGATTTCCTGAACCCGCGAATTCAGGGAAGGCGGATGGTTGTGCACATACCGCGTCGTCTCTGCCGCCACAAGAAGGATCAGCGGTCCTGCGATTGCTAGTTGTGCAGGCTTGGGCAAGCCTAGCAAGGCTTCCCGATCGCGATCCCCGCAAACACCGCCAGCGGCGCCAGGAAAAGAAGAACATAACGAGGCGCCAGACCATTGACCCTGAACATCACCGCCAACAGCAATCCGCCATAAATCAAAAAGGGTAGTGCCGCATATTTTTGTGCCTTGTGTGGAAGGAACTGCCAGATAGCTACCGCCGCTGGCACAAGAATCCACTGCAAAGGTGCGGAACTGAACCGAGAATGCCATGTCTCAAGGAGTGTCGCGTTCCCCCAGGCTGCCTTGCGGAACAATGTCAGATAAGCCATGAAAATGTAGGACCGCACCGGCTCCAGCTTTAACAATCCAGCGGGCCATAAAAGCCCGGCAACAGCAACCCACAGACCCGCAGAGCGCAGCCAGAAGCCTCGGCCGGACCCTAAAATCCCGAGACATCGCCAGGCGTAAATGAGAAGCACAGCCACATTCACGAAGGCGATTTCCAGAGTTGCAAAGCTGACCGCGCTCCACGCACAAGCCCACCACCACCACTTTTGCTCCCGGCTGAGTTCCAGCTTTGCGAGGCAAAAAAGATTCACCAGCGAGACGACCACAAAAAGTTGGTGCGGTGCAAGTTCCGGGGAACCCACCACCGAATAGCCGGTTGCATAGAAAGTTGTCGCTACAAGCGCGACTACCGGCGCAGAAGGTAGAATCCACAAGCACCCCAAATAAACCAGGACCGTTCCGATCGCTGGGATCAGTAGGGACAAAATTCGCAGGCGGCGCTCTTCGACCGTCCACTGGTTGAGAAAGCCCAGCCAATAGAAGAAAAGCGGGCCGTGCCAGTGCCGGTAAAAGTGAATGTCGCCCGACTGGCGGATGGTTTGAGAGAGTTCCAGGCGGTGTTGATTGTCACGTCCCGCTTGCATCCCCAATCGGGCAAATTGCAGCAGGTTCATGGCAGGCTGATCGATCCAATTCGAAAACCACCCCTGGCTGGCGGTATATGCGTAATCCGCCTCATCGTAGGAAAATGGCCCCGTCGGGACGTCGGGCAGCGCAAGTACGAACAGCAAAAACACCAAGCTCAGCATTATTGCCCCATGGCAAAGCTTTGCTGATGTTTTCATACTATCATCACATTCAAGGCTCTACAGAATAGCCGTTAAACAGTCAACATGAAAGCTTTACCGGCATCACTATGTTGGGCGTTGCCCATCCAAACCGGCACGGCCTTTTGACCTCAATATTCCGTGAGTCAACGCATGTTAGGATTCATAATATTAACCAGCACATTAACAGTAAGTATTCGGCTGCGGGTAGGGAGGGACGATAATCTCAACAAACAGGTTGGTTCGGGACCGGTGGTTCTCAACGCGGCGCGGCGTTTTGCTCAATTCAGATTCAGAGGTTAATCTTAAATTATTGCTCTAAGATGCGGTCAAAAGAGATATTCCGGATAAGATAGGTACTCTATTCTCGTTCAGGGTTACCTCATCATGCGCTCAACCGTGTTTTTCCTGGCAAGTATTTTGTGCGCTCTTTACATTGTTGCAGGCTACCCTTTATTGTTGAAGATATGGGTCCGGTTTGCCGCAAAAGTGGTTGTGAAAGACAACCAATGGAAATCGGTTTCGATTGTCGTCCCGGTTCACAACGGCGAACAATTTATTACCGAAAAGCTTGATTCCATATTGCGGCTCGACTATCCGGCTGGATTGATACAGATCCTAGTTGTCTCCGATGGCTCAACGGACCAGACCGTTTCTGCCGTAGCGAAATATATACCGCGCGGAGTCTGCTTGCTGGAGATTGCCCACTGCGGCAAATGCGCGGCCCTCAACGAAGGGATCTCGCACGCCAGGAATGAAATTCTTCTTCTGACGGACGTGCGTCAGACCCTTGCCCCCGATAGTCTCCGGGCTCTCATCAAGAATTTTGCCGACCCCTCGGTTGGGGTCGTCAGCGGTGACCTGAGAATTCGCAAGGGGAGAGATCTGGGGGAAGCGACTACGGGCTTGTACTGGAAGTACGAAAACTGGATACGCATGCAACTCAGCCGCATTGACTCCATTTTTGGTGCCACTGGTCCTTTTTATGCTATCCGCCGCGAATTGGCAGTACCGATTCCAGCGGATATGCTTTTGGACGATATGTATCTGCCTCTTTCGGCATTCTTCAAAGGATATCGCCTGATCTTGGAGCCGGAAGCCCAAGCCCTGGATTACCCGACCTCTCTGAACACAGAATTCAAGCGAAAGGTCCGCACTCTCGGTGGAAACTATCAAATCTGGTTGGCGTTCCCTGCGTTATTTGGGCCGCGAAACCGGATGCTGTTTCATTTTCTCTCATACAAGTTCGCGAGATTGCTGCTCCCCTGGATCTTCCTGCTGCTTTTCTTGAGTAGTTGTTTCTTACCACAGCCGTGGAAATGGATCGCTCCTGGCTGTCAGGGAATTTTTTATCTGCTCGCCGCGCTGGATCCAGTCATCCCGGAAACTCTCGCCGCAAAACGCATCACGTCCTCGGCTCGGACTATTGTTGCTATGTTGCTGGCCGCGCTCTGTGGACTCTTGGTGTTCGTCTTGCCTCCAAAAACTTTGTGGAAGGAAACCAAAATTGACCCGTCTCATTTCTAAGACGTCATTCGTCATCGTTCGACCCCACTGTGTGGATAAGAGTGTTCGACAAGGTTACGGCCTTTGTGCGCATGTCATATGATTATTCCTGGGGATCCGAAGGGGGCGAGTTGGGAACTACGTAACAATCCGTGAACCCAGAACTGGGGTCTAGTTATAAATTGACGGGTCACTTTAGTCTATCTGGTACGACCTCTTTGGTTGACCGCCAAATCTTGCCGAGAGCTGCTCCCAATGGTGTGCTACAGATCCTTGCGGATAGGTAGTATGGAAGCTTTCTATATTCGGGAGAGTAAAAGCGCTCCACTAGGCATCTCGCATCTTCCCATTGTCCCCAGTAGCCCAGCATGCAAGCTGTTTTAAAGGCGCGAATGGCTAATACTCTGGACAGGAGGTCACGCAGTTCAGGCGGGCACACTGCTTCGATTCCTGATGGATCAAGCAGGAATGGTTCGACCGGTCGAGCGCCGCGATAGTTCTTGGCTAGCTCAGATGCTTCGCAGTGATAATTTACTGCGGGAACGAGGCGAAACGAAACAGTTTCGTTCAGCATAAGTTTTAGCCAAAGGTAGGCATCCTCCCCGAAAAGACACTTGTCACGATCATAAAACCCACCCCACCTCCGAAGGACATCGGCCCGGACGACAGTTGACCAAGGCGATAGATAGGCGAGGGTATGAATGGCCAGCAATGGATTGGTACCTGGAGTCAGGCGGAACGGTCCTTCTTTAACTCCGCGGGCTTGCCACATTGATTCTTTAGAAACTCCAGCGGGGTATTCAACGTATCCGGAGGATACAGAAGCCACATCCCGGCCAAGCCTGTCAATGAACTTAATGCTGTCAGCGAGATAGTTCGGGAACCACTCATCGTCGGCATCAAGAAATGCCAGAAACTCGCCCTTGGCTTCGGTAACACCACGATTGCGCGCTGCGCCAGGACCTGCATTTGATTGGCGAATCAACCGAACTCTGGCATCACGATAAGCGATAACTACATCCGGTCCTTCATCGGTCGAGCCGTCATCAACGACAATAGCTTCAAAATCGGCAAAGGTCTGTCCGGCTATTGAATCCAAGGCTCGTCTTATCCAACGTCCCTTGTTATAAAGCGGAACTATAGTGGAAACTCTCATTTGTTTGAGCTCTGAACCCACACCGTCACAGGGAAATAGGCAAGAGACCTACGCATAGCCATCTCCGAATGGGCTGAAGTACTCTGCCCCTCTTTCGAGACCAAGCTTTCATCGCTCCAAAGAATGCCCTGCCACCTGTGTCAGAGTTAAAACAGAGAATGGGTTCGACTCGTGCACAACCGAGTTGATCTGGTTCTAGCGATCTGAAATCACGACATTCCTAGATAAGCAGCTTTGATACAAAGACAGAATTGAGTCACAGTAGGCCGCTGGGGAATAGGCCGAGATGCGCCGTTGTGCAGCTTCAGCAAGTCTATGTTGCAAATTGGTATTGCCCAACAGCCTCTCAATCGCTCTAGCGAGTGCATCCGGACTTTGTTTTTCGACTAGCAGGGCCTCCTTCTCATTCACTACGATTTCGGGTATCCCGCCCACGGCTGTCGCGATGATTGGGAGACCAGCCGCCATCGCTTCGAGAAGCACGTTTGGCGAGCCTTCTGTGTGCGAAGGTAACACCAAGAGATTTGCTAACGTGTAGTAAGGCCGGAGATCTGGAATGTGGCCAGTGAAAATGAACGAGTCCTCCACCTGGAATAATCGTGTCATTTCCTTCAGCATCGGTGCATCGGGGCCATCACCAACAAGAATAAACTGTATCTTGCGCTTTTTGATCTCGCTTTGCAGTATGGCCGCAGCTTTGACGATATCTGCCTGGGCCTTTTCCCTGGACAGCCGGCCGACACAAAGTACTACCTGCGAGTCCACAGAGATTCCAAGACTTTGGCGCAATCCGGATATCTCCTGATCGGGAGCTGGGGTGAACGTGTTGACAGCGTTATGTTGGATCACAATTCGTTCTGGAGGAAGGCCAATCCTCTCGAGAGCGAACGCAAACGGACGACATACCGTCACAACTTTAGACGCTGCTGGCAACGACCAACGATCGAGATGATTGTAGAGCTTCGTTCTTGTGCTTGTCCAAGTGTATCCATGATGGAATGCAATCCACGGACACTCCCGATTTATTCCTGTCAATCGTACCAAAAAGTGTGATTTCACAGCATGGGATTGGATTATATCCGGTTTGCATAGAGCAACTAGCTTTCGCATGGCAGGGACAACCGCCAGATCGAACAAGAAGCGCTCGTGTATGACATGCGCCTCCAGACCAACTTTTTTGCAGGAACCCACGAACTCATTTGATTTGGGCTCACCACCCCGATGAAACGTTGCGAAAGTGATAGCTGCCCGCATCTCCGTCTTTGGATAGCTCGTCGCACGGCATGCAAAATCGATGAGGTTCTTCGCTGGCCCAGTCGTGGGCCAACGCGCTTCCATGAACGCCAGCACACGAATTGGTCGTCTCAAAGGACTGCACCTGAATTTACGATTAAATCCCCTTGCTTGAGTCTGATGGTAAGCATGATAAAGACCTGATGCCAGAGACGCAAACGATCAAAGGATCGAACGCCAGAAATATCTGACAGCCGCAGGGCAATTTGATTTTTGAGTTGAGCCTTATTTTCGGCAAAGCACGAGCAAGCCATCCCCTTCACGCAGTTTTGAGCGAGTATCAAGCCAGCGTAAGATCTTCAGAAACGGAATCGCTCCGAATTGGATGACCTCAGAAACATGATAGTAACGCATAGCCTCCAAGAGTTCGAAGGACAATCGACCCAAGACTCCATTTGTATTCCGCGCAGATCGCAACTTGTATCCGATGCTCTCTAGGTCCTTGAGGAGGGAATCCATGTCGTAGTATTGTCCCAAGTGTTCAATGGCGGCCCACTTCGCGTGTGCCGCGGTGAACCGGCTGCTGAGGATGCGGCGTTGGATTCGGCTAGGAATACGAAACAGGAGGGAACCATCTTTTCGCAAGGCTTTGTAAATGTTCTCCAAAACTAGCTTGTTCTCTGGAATATGCTCCAGTACATCAAAACAATAAACAAAGTCGTATTCTTCTTTAGCTGCCAGGCTGCGGAGGTCTAGCTGCTCAAATTGCAGGTTTGTCAATGGGATTTGTTGATGGATCCTCCGGCAAATGCCCAGAGTCGTGTCAATCCCGTGCAGACCTTGTTCTCCTATATCGACCGCGGTCACCCGCGCTCCTGGAAAATGCGATGCCACATAGAAGGCGAAAGTGCCGTCCCCACAACCTGCATCTAAGAATGAAGTGACGTTTTGATTCTTCAAGGCTCTTTTCAAGTACAAGCCGTTTGCGAAGATGCCCAGATGGGGGGTGCCGAACAAGAGGATGAACGCTTCGCCCAGCATGCGCCGCCTTTGAACATTTTCATGGTAGATATCTGTAAAGCCTATTCTTCGCCATCGGATGACAGCACGTTCTATGAGGGAGCTTTTTCGCGGTGTTGGCTCATCCAGTTTACTTGGAGTCCGAGGCATGGCAGATCGGTGCCGTTGAGGCGACCTCGAAAATCTACACGATGAGTGGCAGAGGGTCAAACTATCTTGTGCTATGTCTTGGACTCGTGACGAAAGCACGACGATAGACTGGAATCTCAGGGCCGATCGTTATGGCCGGAGGTTTTCGCAGGACCAGTGGTTAGACGCTGTACCTTCAGGAAGGCCAATAATCGAATCGGTCTTGTCAAAACAGTGGTGCCTTCCGATGACGGCGGCGTCCCGGATTAGGAATCGGTCTATGACCGTTGGCCAAGCGTGGATCAGCACCCCGGGTGGGCTAGCGGCTAGTTGTGTGGAGTGGAAACCTCCCACGGGTAGAGAGAGCCGTACACGATGATGGCAATCACGATCAATAAAATGCGTTTCACGCTCTAGACGGTTCCTCGCAAAAGACAAATTGCGATGTCTTGCTGCAGCTACACCCTTACGTCGAGCAACTTACCTTCCATGCTTCTTTCCGTGGCAGACAGCACAGAGGGTAATCAGGTTTGTCATTGTATCGCTGCCGAGCTGGCTTCTGGGCTGCAAATGATGAACTTGAAGATTCTTGAGGGAGCCGCACTCCTGGCACCGCCAACCATCCCGTTCCAACACTTGTGTTTGCACCGAAAGATACTCACTCGGCTTCAGTTTGATCCTGGGACGCTTCTGGCGTAGAACCATCGGATATCTCCGGTTATGGTTGACTTTGCGACAGGTCAGCCCCGGCTAGAAAATCGGCACAGATCATCTCGAGGCAATATCCCCTCGACTTGTCGGATCCGAGCATCAAGCCCGCCGTTTCGATGGCCTTCTCGACTACTGGCAATTGGCTCCTGTAAAGCTTGAAGTAGATGATTTCCCACGCTTCCGATTCCTTCCCTGTCAGGTGTCGCTCGACCTCCCGCTTGAACTCGGCGTTGGGGAGAGCTTGCGCTTTGTGCAGCCAGATTGCACTTTCGAACCGCTCTCCCTCCTTGCGCGCCACCTTAGCCATTTCGGTAGCCTTGGTCCAGCCAATCTCCCGCAACTGCTGCTTCGGAACCCGCGTGAGATTTTCGTGGATGGCCATGAGGTAATAGGCCTTTCGCCGGGAGTCCGGAAAACGCTTTTCGAGGAAGTCATCGAAGGATTTCATCTTCTCCAGCCGCCAATACTGTCCCGCGCGGACTTCGCAGAGATAGCGGCCCAAATCCACGAAGCGCAGATCGCGTTCGTGGAGGCGTGCCTTGTCCCAAGCAAGAATCTCGTCGATCTTGCCAAGGACAAATACAGCGCGTTTGAGATTGAGTTCCGGAGGCATCAGGGCGCCTCGGCTAATCCACAAGCTCGTCAAGCCAGGCAAGGTCGTTCCCTCCTGATGTCCGAATCAGATTGGCATCGATGAGTTTTGGTTCATCCAGGCACAGGCCAATATGAGAACAGCTCACGCAGCCATTCTGTGGAAAGCGAATGCCGCTATGGAAAGGGAATTGAGCAGACTCGATCTGGCCAATCGTTGCCCGCTACGAGCCGACCAAATTCCAACCGTTGTTCTTCTGTGATGGATGTCCGCAGGTATTGAATTTCGGGTTGATGCTTTCGCACGAAGACGACAAGCGCGACTTCGGAAATGCCAGTGATCCAGGAATAGCAGATCAACTGCGGGTCGAGCGAAAGCAGGCCGGCTGGCTCTTCGGGATAGCGGCTAGAGGTGGTCTTCCAGTCCATAACACACCGAACCCCATCGAGTTCACCGATGGCGTCAATGTACGAAATAAATTGGTTGTCGTTAGGTAGTTCCCGAACCACTTTGATCTGAAGGTTTTCTTTGGGTTGGGGAATACGGATTCGATCGTCTTGGGCAAAGCGTCCGAGAAGATGGACACCTTGATGAACCAGCCGGTCCCAAGTCTCTCCCTTTTTGTACGCAAACCCTGCCTCACGATACGCGCCCCACTCGCGGTATAGGGCGGCCCCGCAGTCGTCCCCACAAAAATAAGCCTCCAAGGCCTTTTCAAAGCAGCGGCCGAAAATCAGAGCCGCGCGTGTCTCCTTTTCACGCCAACCATCGAGGTAGCGATAGCGGTAGCTGCGCGGGCAACGCAGATAATTGGCGATCTGCGTGTAGCTATAGACCATCGCGACTCCTCTCCCGCTCCTCTAGGTTGTTGGTCGCGCAGGAAAGCGCTTCCCACTCGGCAGCCGGGGCAAAGGAATCAAGGTTCTGGTAGGAGTGGCCGTTCAGATTCGTGAAGCTGGTCCGAACAATTCCGCGAAGATGGAGGAGAGCTTTTTCATCGATCTGATCTCGGCTCAGCAATTCCAGGTCGTAGCCAAAATCGTGCAGAAACCAGGTGAGCTTCCAAAGGGCGCGTTCTGTGCAGTATAAACGTCCCGAGAACGAGAGCGCTTCATGCGAAGCTGGCTCGAGAATAGAAAACCGGATGGCAAGGAAGGGCTTCTGGGGATGCCAGCGATAGGAAGCCCGTTCGACACGGACCAGGAAGATCCCGTCGAGATTTGTGGACGATGCATGGTGTTGCGTATGTAATCCGGGAATAAGGCGCCTCATGATCGAGCCTCCACGGGTTGGGAATAGGAGTTCAGTTTGCATACCAGCGTGTCGCGGTTCTCTTTCGCGGCCGAGGAAAGATGGGAGATAAAGGATTCGACCAACTCCCGGCTGGCGCCGCTGAGAGTTGCGGTGCCACAGAAGTCCGCCGCATAGGCCTTCACAAGATTGGGATCAAGGTTGTGCTGCCGGATCAGTAGGCAGAGCTGATCTCTTAGCCGGGGCTGGCCGTTGCCCGCACCGTTGGAGGAAGAATGCCCGTTCGACGGTGAGGAAATCGCAGCCGGTCTCGGCGCGCTAGAGAACGCACCCAACTCTTCGACTGAGCAAAGGCCGATCCCATATGCCTTGCGCAGAGCGCGATTGACGGCGCGAGTTTCGGCAATACGCAACTCGGCGCCTCGCACAATGGAGGAAACGTTTGAGGGATCAGCGTCGCCATAGCCGACAAACCCGATCGCGGAACGGCTTTTGAAGACGGTTGCCTTGAAAACCCAGCGACCTGCTACTGGATCAGAGCATTGATTTACCTGGTCGACTGTAATTCCAGCACAATGCTTTCGGGATGCGAGGCGCAGAAGCGCGGCGTGCGTTACATACCAACTGCCGTTTAGAAGCAAAAGTTCTCCGATTGCCAGCGAGAACCCAAAACTTAGAGTTAAATCGCGGAGCTGTCCAAGTGCCAAAACTGGTCCTCCTTTATTCTGCTGTTTCGCCAACCTGATGTTCTGTCTGGCCAGATTTTTGAATCGACCCGAGTTCCTGCTGTGATCGCCCATAGGTTCTCCTTGTGTGAACATTGTTGAACAATGGTAGTCATGCTTTCTGGACGTAGTCAAGCGAAAAGTTTGCGAACAGAAGTGGAACTGCCCTAGAATGCAAGCTAACTACCATGAAGAAAGAAGACAGAATAGGAGTTAGAGTCTCGATCGAGTTGAAAAAGGCTCTAACCCAGATCTCGAAAAATGAAGATCGAACCCTTGCGCAGGTTTGCGAGATTTTTCTGAGAGATGGGGTTTTGTCCTACAAAGAAGGTGGAGCAAAGTTTTTTCAACGCTTAGTTGCCCGCCTCAAGAAAGGCGACTAGCAGTCACGGTGCCCGGTGTAATCAGGCTTTGGAGTGAGCACCATTCAGGTCCATCGCAGCAGCCTAACATTTGAGTAAGAGGAAATCCCAGCAACGGGTTGCCTTGCGATAACAGACTCTCGGACACGTAAGAACGAGTTCGCACGCGACAAACTCTTGATCAAACGTCCGCACATGGTATGATGATATCAGTAGCGAATAAAAAGCGAAGCTACGCTTAATCCGCGCATAAGGAAAGTGGTGAAAGCCCATTTCCAAATGTTGTGGATTCCACGAATCCAAAATGAGATAGCGAGATGGAGGGGCCGGTAGATGCAGATCGCTGAACCAAGCAAGAGGCTTGAACAGCACGAACAGAGCGCGACTGTTCCCACTGCAATCGTTCGCAGAGGGACGGGGCCGCGAACGAAATCGGGAAAACGGATAGCAAGCCGAAACGCGACCAAACATGGAATATTTTCTAAAGTTGTCGTTCTCCCAAGTGAATCTGAGGCCGGGTATAAAAAGCTTTTGGCAGAGCTGCGGCAAGACCGTCGTCCCGTGGGGAAGCTCGAAGAGATTTTGGTGGAAAGGCTGGCAAACAACGAATGGCGCCGGAGACGCTTGCGCGCAGCAGAGACGGCGGAGATTACAAAGAATATGAAATATTGGGAATGGGATCGACGGCTCCGAGAGGACGAGAAGTTTCCAGATTTCGAGCTTCAGTTGTCCTCAGCGGCGGACGCGGGTGGCCTCATTCAAAAACTTGGCAACCCGTATGTGAGCCAACATTGTCAGTGGTTGCTCACCGTACTACAAGAACAAATTGAAGAGAATGATTTCGATCGGAAAAGTGACACTGACATTTTGCAAACGATTTACGGCCGTCGGTTTGAAAATCATGTGCGCACGAGACCTATACGACTTCTATGTGCTCGTTTCCGGTGTGTTCGACGAAGACGTTGTGCGGGAAGGCGATGCATCGCTCGATCAACGACGCCGGCACAAAATGGTACAGGCGATTCAGAAAGAGATAGGCCGCATAAAGAAAGGCCAGTTGTTACACACTGCGATTGAGGCCGACCGATCGCAGTTCGAAGTCGCAAGTCGGGGCATACCCGAAGGACCCGGGCTGGATCGCTTCTTGCGGTACGAGGCAAACCTCAACCGCGAATTCGACCGTACGGTGAACCAGCTGGAGCGGGCTCAGCAAACAAGGCTGGGTCGGCCGGTCGCGCCGCGCATCGAAGTCGAGGTGACCTGAGTTCTGAACAAGGTATCGGTTCGACTTGGCATGGCACAAGGAGGGTCAAAATGCCACGAGAAAGAGCGAAACGAGCCAACAGGTCGGGCAGGGCAGCGGACCTTGCGCTGGAACTCCGAACGTCTGCGCTATCGTTCGAGCAGATCACAAAATCACTTACGCCGTCGATTTGCCAGCGGCGCGCCTTCCGCATTCTCCAAAAAGCGCGCCGCGAGCTTGCGAAAACCAACCAGAAGACGGCCGAGCAGGCGCGGATGATGCTAATTCGTCAACTGGAACTCTTGCGAATCGCTCTTTCTCCCAACTCCTCTGATCCCCGAACGGTAGACACGCTATTAACGATACATAAGCAGCTTTGCGAACTGCGCGGCCTGGATGGGCCGCCGCAAATCGATGGTCGCCAGGATAGTGAACCGATGGAAACAGAGGAATCGCGGCCCGACTTGAGCAAATTGACGCTTGAGGAACTAGATCAACTCGATGCGATTGAAAGGAAAATACAACGAGAATCCCCCAGTGTGATCGGCTTTAAGCCAAGAACGGTCAGTGCCTAAGCCGAAGAACCGTTCGACGAAGCGGAAACCCAGCAGGTCTCGGCGTGCTCGAGAACGCTCCTCGATCGAGCAGAGGCCGATGCCATAAGCCTTGCGCAGGGCGCGATTGACAGCGCGAGTTACGGCGATGCGCGACTCCGCGCGGCACCATGGAAGGACCCAAGAGCTGCTACAAAACCCAACGCTGTCAGTATCTTTACGCTCAGGCGGCAACCGGATTCCGAGGCTTCCGGCGCTTCCACGGGCGTGGCCTAATACTACTAGATGCTGGACGAGATTGCCCAGTAAGCTCTCGCACCAAAACGCAACCTCATTTTCAGCGAAAATATTCCGCAGGCTTGGGAGAATCGCGGGCGAGAAGGATCTACGGAGATTCCCGCGCGAGATCGCCGCTTTTACGGTGTAATCGATACTGGGAGCAAAAACGCGGTTCATCCCAACACCCAAATAGTACTATATTAATAATATAACTATATTTACTATATATATGGACCGCGGCTGCCTCGACGGAGAAGCCAGCTTTCCAAAGCTCGAAATGGCAAAATTACAAAACGAACTTGCCTAAGTGCCGTTAATTGAGGTGTTTATGTGTAAAGAGGAAGCGACATTGGCCGTCGAGCACGGACGCAACGAAGTCGGGCAGAAGTCCTGCTCGCGATCAGTCGAGAATTTAGCAAGTCGATGGAATGGTTACTCAGCCGTTCACGTAGAGAGGTGCCAAAAGCGAGAAGCCAATCGCAGCCTCGAACGAAGGCACGGTCCGCGCTAGCTTAGAACCCTTCCGGTCACCGTTGCCCGCTGTGAGACGGCGAGGATCACGATTCGAGTCTTCTCGATGACATACGCGGCGATAAAGGGCGTTGTTGAAATGACCAGCTCACGGGTGCCGGGAAGCTTTGTCGTAGCATACATTACAACCAAGGCGGCGACCATGCCACTATGGCTATGGTGTTATGACAATGGTGGTATCGGGGGGCCTTCATGAAAAAAATGGCAGCGGGTTTCTTCAAGGCGAATTGTCTTGCGGTAATGGATGAGGTTCAAACCAAACACGAGACGGTCGTCATTACAAAACGTGGCAAGCCGGTGGCGAAGCTTGTCCCGCTGACTACGGAGACCGACGAGATTTACAACTTCCTCGCAGGCAAGGGTGCTATTACCGGAGACATTGTTTCAGCCGCGATTTCCCCTGAAGAATGGGGCGAGCTTAAGTGATTGTTGTCGATACACGAAGGAGGAAAGGCGGACCGCGCGAACGGCATTTGATGGAAAAAGGCGAGTTTGCGCCCAGCGACAAAAAACACCGGGTCAACCTATCAGTGCCCGAATTTTAGCGCGCACCTCTGCCAACTCGGCCGCCGATATTGCCCCTTTCCGCCTAGCCCGTCTCTTCCGCCAGTCGAGGCTTTTGACCTGATCCGCCAGAACAGCGCTCGGATTGTCACCGGAAATGACAACCTCGAACGGATAATTCTTGATTTGCGTCGTCATCGGGCAGCACACCATTAGACTCGTCTTCGCATTATAAGCGGCAGGACTTAGCACTGCGGCAGGCCGGTGTCCAGCCTGTTCTCGCCCCGCCTGCGGATTGAAACTGACCCACACGATATCGCCAGCATCGGGCACGTAAGAACCAGCCATTACCATGCCTCTTTTCCGGCAGGAGTGCCGAAATCGACTTCCTCGTGCAGATTCTCGCGAGTGATGCGCTTTATAAGTTCGGCCACATCATATTCCTTGCACCGTGCAGGTTCGATGACGATTCGACCGGATTCCTCTCTCACATCGACGGGTTCATCCAAACCCAAGTGCGCTGCCTTCAAAACTGCGGCAGGAATTCGCACCGAAGCGCTGTTCCCCCATTTCTTGACCACGGCCCTCATAGCGCATGCCTCCTTGTATAAACATTGTATCGACATGATGCCATGCCACTCCCTAGGGTGTCAACATTGTCGATACTGGCAGTCGCATAAAGGGGCAGCTTACCGGCCTTGACGGCAAAGAGTTCTCTAGCGGCTGGACCACAGAGGTTCAACAAACAAGTGAATCTGAACATGGAGGGATCGTTGAGCTTGTCCCTTGGTCTCATAATTAAACTAAAAACGATAAAGGGTTTTGCGAACATTCAGGAACGGCTATGGCTGGAAACGTTCGATTATCGCGGCACGCTGGGCCACTAGCTGCAAGTCTGCATCCGGCCACGTGAAAAGCCGTTAGCGTGGTCGCCGTGTCATTTTGCGGGAAACGTCACGAGGAAATCGCCTCTTCCCGGGAAGTCGATCCAGGTAATGTCGCCTTCGCTCTCGGTTTTCCCAAACACCGGCTCACCACCGATCGAGGTGACCTGTACGGTTTTGGTGAGCCCCTTGAAGGTGAGCATGTTTTTGCCAAAGGCGTGAATGTGGAGACGCCGGTCCTCGATGGAATCGAGGCGCACGGTGGAGGCGATCAGGCAGTCTTTCACTTTGCCGCCGGGAGTCATCTCTACTTCGACCTTGTTCTCTCCCTTGATAATCCGGTCTTCGGGAATCTGCAGCGTGTCTTCGAGCGGACGCCCGTTGACAAGCACTCGCGAGACGGAACCTTGTCCGCGGAATGTTACGTCGAGTAGCCCACCCTTGTATTCGTAGTGATCGATGCTGTCGAGAAATTTGGTTCCGCGCACGGCGACGCCAAAGGGCAGCCGGCGGATGCCGAGATTGGAGACGGCCGAGAGCCAGGGCGCGATGGAGAAGACGATGGGGCGAACGTCGTGATACAGGTCGCCATCCTTCATGTTGACGATCTCGGGGACGGTGTTGCCCATCGGCAGATACTTTCCGGGTCGCGACGCTCTGCGGAACCAGATAATCCAGGGCAGCCATGATTTGATCCTCACTGTATAGCTCGGTGTCCATGCTGGTGAGGACGGCGGCGTAGGCGCTAATGAACATGCCGGTAGGATCCGCGTGCAGGTCGTCGTAGAGCGAGTTGCCAAAGCGACGAAAGTTCTTCGGCGCAAAGGGTTGGAACATCGGCAGAGAGAAGCTCCACTGATAGTCCCCTCGCTCCAGGCCGTAGGGCTTGGCCTGAACGACAGATCCTTTGTCTGTGACGAGCTCGCCATAGATCGGTAAGCGCTCCTTTGTCTGATAGAACGGCTCGAGATGCTGCTCGAGCGCGTTGGCCTTCTTGAGGTACAGATCGGCGCGCTCGCCATTCTCCATCGCCGCAAGCATGTAATAGCAGGCAAGATTCAGGCTGTTGATGTAGAGGTCGTAGCTCTTTTTGATAAGCTGGCCCTCGTAGAGAGAAGGAAAGCGATTCGCAGGTGCACCGGTTGCGTCGTCATAGCCGTCATCACGACTGCCCGTGAGCATGGACTCGCTGTAGTAGTAGCGATAGAAGAGCCCGCGCTGGGGATCGAAGCTGTAGCGCTCGAGCCAGTCCATGGCGTCTTCCATGGTTTTGATGTACGTGCCTTTGGTGAAGATGTCGTCGCCGCTCTGGGTCCAATACATAAAAGCGGGCCAAATGACATAGAAGAGGCCGTCTTCTTCCCATTTGGTGATTGGACCGGCCATGACCTGACCGAAGAAGATTCCCATGGGATCTTGCGTGCTGATGTTGGGATTGCGCAGAGAAAAGTCGGCCTGCCAGCGGGCGGGTTGAATCCATCCGGATTGCGCGAGGTGCGAAGTGTTTTTGCCGCCATCGCGGAACCAGAGCAGGTAGTAGATGTATTGATTGGTGGAGCGCATGAAGCCGCGCTCATCTTGCATGGAGAGTGCGACTCTGCGGCTTTTGTCGAGTAGTTGCTGCATCTCGGGGCGGCCCTTCAGGGTGAAGCGACCTGTATCCAGCGCTTGGATGATTTTCTTCTCGTTGGCGGCCAGGGTCGCGTCGATGCCCTCGGCCACGACCTGCGTGGCGTCCTTCGTAATGTTTTCGCGCTGTAACTCTGCGGCGATAGCCAGGGGCTGCCCAGCCTTCAGATATGCACGAGCATACGTGGGCCGGCCCGCATCCAGCGCATGTTGATGCTGGAATGCGCCGTCACCAGGCGCCGATCACGGCAACATGATCCAAAACGTAACCACGATCAGGGTGCGCGACATGAAAGAGCTTTGGCGCGCGATCGATGACGGTATCGTCTTTCGCGCTCTTCAGGTCCACAAAGCCATCCTTCTCAAACCAGAGTAAGACAACGGGCTTGTCGTAGACCTGCGCGATATGGAGAGTCTGGTCTTTAAAGTGGAGGACCGAGTGGAACGGATCGTAGTCGCAGCTCAGGAAGTCGGCGGGATTCAGACCCGGCAACAGGATGCGTTCAAAGATGTCAGAGTGGTCATCGCGGTTAGAAAAGTTGCGGTCCTTGTAGCTCATGGACTTGCCGGCTTGCGGGGATATCCAAAGCTGAAGGCGGCTGCGGTCGACGACATACTCGATGCGGATGCCCATGCGATTTTGCATGAGCACGAACTTTTCCGGGTAGTTGATACCGTACTGGGAGACGTTGATGGCAAGGGTCTGTTCTTCGAAGGCTTTCGTGGCTTGGGGTGGTGTCTGAGAAGAGAGGGGCAAGGAAAATAGAACGCAGGAATAAACCGCGATGAGGAATCGTCTCATGGGCCTCCGAAAGATTGCCGGACCAATCAGAAGTTAATCTAATTCATGGGGTTTTATTTTCATAGCTGCGATGGGCGATGATTCGGGGGCGACGGACAACAATAAGCGAGCCACACTCAATACTTCATTTTTATGCCGCGCAGCGCAGACGACTGAATATTTCCATGCGCCTGACTGTCAATGCTTGTAGTTCCTTCTTCTATATCCAGCGGCACCAATATAACCTATCGCGCCGATTAGCGCATGCGCCTGCAATCACGCACCTCAGCTTATGCTGAGATGCACCTACGAAGCTATCCTGTTCGAATTCCTGAAATTCCGAGCCAGAGTCACACCTCAGCGCATTCACAAACGAGCACATTGCCAGACATTGGAAGCGATTTGCACGCAGTCAGCGCGGGTCGGAGCGAACAGACGAGCAGAGCAGACACGACAATTGTTGGCCGATATGCTCCGAACGTCCTTCCGGAGTTGTTACCCAGTGGCGAGTGGTCCACGGCGGATTGTGTCTGACGTGTTGCTGGTGTCCGCATTCGAGGTCAGCGACCCAATCGAGATATTCGTCCTGATGAAAGCCCACGATTTTACGAGGAAATCCGGACTCTCTTGCTTGTATCGGTTTCATACTTGGTTTGCTGCCGGGGGCCTAAATCTACACCCGCGAGTGCACATTGAGCAATGTCTTGATGAAACACTCCAATTGATGAATCCGTGATTTTAATTGCTTGCCGTCAGCAGAACCGAAGAGTCCGCTCGCAGAGCGGTAGACGTAACTGCCGTTTAGGTGATCGTCGTTCAAATCAGCAGTCCCGCTCGGCTAGCTCACAAATGCTGACCACCAGCCTGTCCTCCGTCCGCTATTATGCAAGGTCTCACCCTCTTGGTATCATTCCTACGAATCGCTCGCATCTCTTTGAAACTCGGTGCGCACGCCGGGAATGAATTATTTTGTTTCGTTGGTTTTCTGATCATCCGGAGCAACTATGAACGGATTTTGGGAACGACGTAGCTATTGCTTTTCGGTGTTTCTTTTCAATTTTGTTCCACGGTGACATTCCCAATGACATCGCTACAGATGCGGGTTCAAGCCTTCCGGCCAGGTTCCGGAGACGCCAGCAGCTCAAACTCCAGTCTCTCGTCCGAAGGAAATGGAACGGCCAGTGCCGGAAGCATTCGATCGCGCCGTGCAGATGCTTGCATTGCTGCAACGAGACGGGCGGCTCATCGATTTCCTGGCAGAGAACATCGCGCCGTATCCCGACGCGCAGCTTGGAGCCGCGGCTCGTACGATTCACGAATCTTGCCGCAAGGTGCTTGAACAATATGTAAAGCTGGAGCCGATTCTGAACTCCGAAGAGGATCAACCGGTTACCGTGCAAGGCGGTTTTGATCCGGCCGCCATCAAATTGTTAGGCAATGTGACCGGACAGCCGCCGATTCGCGGTGTGTTGCGGCACAAGGGCTGGCAGGTGAAGGATGTGAATCTACCACCGTTGCCGCAGGGTTCCGGCCGCATGGTGATTGCGCCGGCTGAGGTTGAAATTTCCTAACAGCTGAGACCCATCTGCCATACAAATTTTAGATTGGAAGAGGAGATTTTCGTTGGCGGCCAAGTACATTATCGGTATCGACTTGGGGACTACCAATTCGGCGATGGCGCGCTGCGACGCGACACTCGACGAGGAGAAAAGTCGAATCGAAGTCCGCAACATTCCGCAGCTCGTGAATGCGAACGAAGTGGCGGAACGAACGTTGTTGCCATCGTTTCTGTACATCCCGGGCGAATTCGATTTTCCCAAAGGCAGCCTGGCCTTGCCGTGGGAACCCGAACCGAAACTGGTGATCGGCGAATTGGCGCGCAAACGCGGTGCGGAGAGTCCCAATCGCCTAGTCGCCTCCGCCAAATCCTGGTTGTCGTACGCTGCAGTGAACCGCGGTGCGCCGATCTTGCCTTGGCAAGCGCCTGAGGAGGTGGCCAAGTTATCGCCGATCGAAGCCTCGTCGCAGTTCTTGCAGTACTTGCGCACGGTGTGGGATAGCGGCGAGGCGGGGGAGCAGGGGCAATTCGCTCTTGCGGAACAGGACGTGCTCCTCACGGTGCCCGCTTCCTTCGACGAGGAAGCACGCGAGCTAACGAGGCGCGCCGCCGAACAGGCCGGTTATGACCATTTCACACTGCTGGAAGAACCGCAGGCCGCGTTTTACGCCTGGCTGGAAAGCCAAGGTGATGCCTGGCGCCAACGCATCAAAGTCGGGGACCTGGTTCTGGTATGCGACATCGGCGGCGGCACGACGGATTTCAGCCTCATTCTGGTTTCTGAAGAGAATGGCGAACTGACGCTGAAACGCGTCGCGGTTGGTGACCACATCTTGCTGGGCGGCGACAACATGGACTTGGCGCTGGCGCGTTTTCTGCAGCAGCGCCTGGAAGCCTCGGGCAATCGCGATCGATACGTGGCAGTTGCAGGGCCTGTGGCATCAGTGCCGAATGGCCAAGGAGAAGCTGTTCGAATCGCCCAAGACGCAATCTCGCCCGATCACGTTGTTGGGCAAGGGGACGAAACTGGTCGGTGGCACCATTAAGACGGAGCTGGCGCGCGAAGATCTCAATCAAATCCTGGTCGAAGGATTTTTCCCAAAAGTCGGAAGCGATGAACTACCTGCCCGCCAGCGCCGTGTTGGCTTTCAGGAGCTGGGCCTTCCGTACGCGGCTGATCCCGCCATCACCAAGCACCTCGCGCGCTTTCTCTCGGAGCAAGTTCGCAACAGTCCCGAGGCAGCGGGCATCCGCCGCGGCGGCAGCGGACTTGCGTGTCCCACGCACATCCTGTTCAACGGCGGAGTGATGAAAGCGGCGGTGCTGAGCGACCGCGTGGTGGAAGTGCTGAACAGCTGGTTGCGACAAGAGGGATTCGAGGCGCTTGGGACAAAGCAGATTCTCGAGGCTCCCGACTTGGAGCACGCCGTTGCGCGCGGCGCCGCCTATTACGGTATGGCTCGTCGCGGTCGCGGCGTGCGTATCCGCAGTGGCGCCTCGCGCACATATTACATCGGAGTTGAAAGCTCAATGCCAGCAGTGCCCGGAATGGAAGCCCCACTCAAGGCGCTCTGTGTTGTTCCGTTTGGCATGGAGGAGGGCACGGACGCCACGATTCCGGACCGAGAGTTTGGACTGGTGGTCGGCGAACCCGCCGAGTTTCGTTTCCTCAGTTCCAGCGTCCGTAAGCAGGACCAAGTCGGCGCCTGCTGGAGGACTGGGGTGACGATATTGAGGAACGCAGCCCCCTGCAGGTCACTCTTAAACTCGATGGCCAGCAAGGGAAAATTGTACCGGTGCGGCTCGAGACTCGCGTCACCGAACTCGGCACTCTTGAGGTATGGTGCGTATCCCGCGACGGCCAGCGCTGGAAGCTCGAGCTGAATATTCGTGAAAAGACCAAGCGGTGAGTAGTCGGTGTTTTCTCGTTATCTAATCGGAATTGATCTGGGCACGACAAATTCTGTCGTCGCATACCTCGATACTCACAACACCGCCGATGCGGCTTCGCTGATTCGTGTGTTCCCCGTGCCGCAGTTGGTGGGCCGGGCGAAGTTGGCACGCTTCCCACACTTCCTTCGTTTCTTTACTTCCCCACCGAGGATGAGTTGTCTGCGGGCGGCGTGAGCGCTACTGGAACGAGCAACCGCCAATGGTCACCGGTGTGCTCGCGCGCGAACAGGGAGCGCTTGTGCCGAGCCGCCAGGTGTCATCAGCGAAGTCGTGGCTTTCCTATCCTGGCGTGCATCGTCGCTCCAAGATCCTGCCGGCGCAAGCGGAGCCGCCGCAGCCGATGATCTCCCCTGTCGAAGCATCCGCGCGCTACCTCATGCATCTCCGCGACGCTTGGAACGGCGCAATTGGCGAGTGATGGAGAAACGCGTTTTGAGCACCAGGAAATCGTCCTCACCGTGCCAGGTTCGTTCGATGAGGAAGCGCGCGAGCTGACGGTCGAAGCCGCCCGCACTGCAGGGCTCGAGAATCTCACTCTGCTGGAAGAACCATTGGCCGCGTTTTATGCGTGGATCGCGGCAAATCGACATGCGCAGGCCGGGAATAATGAATACCTCCGCGATGGCGAACTGATTTTGATCTGCGACATTGGCGGTGGCACGACAGATTTCAGCCTGATTCACGCTCGCCTCGTGGATGGCGAATTGCAGTTTGAGCGAACTGCCATCGGCGAACACCTTTTACTGGGCGGCGACAATCTCGATTTTGCGCTCGCCCGCTACGTGGAGAAAAAGCTCAAAGACGTCAAACTCACGCTGCGACAGCGTTATGCATTACGGCGGACCTGCTGTGCGTCGAAAGAGCGGCTGCTGAATGACTCGTCCTTGGAGCGCGTGCCAGTCACAATCTTGGGTAGCGGCCGTGCTGTCATCGGAGACGCACTCAGCACCGACCTGACCCGTGAGGAAGTCCTGCAGGTTCTGACGGACGGCTTCTTGCCAATCACGGCACCTCAGGAGATGCCGGCAACTGGCACGCCAACAGGATTGCGCGAACTCGGCCTACCCTACGCCAGCGATCCTGCCATCACCAAGCATCTTGCTGCATTTCTGACCCAAGCCGCTGATGCCATGGAAGGTGCGTCTGCAAACCGCGAATGGCTCGACCCGATGCCGTGCTCTTCAATGGCGGCTTCTGTGTGCCAGCTGTGACTCGCGACAGGATTGTCGAGGCCATTTCCGCCTGGTTCGGAGGAGCGCAAAGCCGCTGGTCGCCCAAGCTCCTCAACAACGACGAGGTCGAGAGTGCTGTTGCTCGTGGAGCTGCTTACTACGGCCGCTACGACGCGGCGCCGGTTTGCGCATCAGAGCCGGCAACGCTCGCACTTACTACATCGGGTTCGCGCTGAGGACGATCTGAAGGGCATCTGTGTTTTGCCTGCCGGGGTGGAAGAGGGTACCACACTTCCTTTACTCGATCGCGAGTTCTCCGTGCTGGCGAACCGCCCGGTGTCGTTCACGCTTTATAGTTCGCGTACACGGCACGATGCACATGGCGAAGTCGCGCCGCTGGACGAAGCGAGCGTACATCGTCATCCTCCGCTGGTGACCTTGCTGCGGTACGGCAAGAGGCGCGACGTGTACCTGGCAATACGCCTGAGAGCCAGTTTCACCGAGGTTGGTACGCTCGAGCTTTGGTGTGAATCGCGGGACACGCCGCATCGCTGGCGCTTGCAATTCGAACTTCGCGGCGAAGAGGCACAAGCGCAACAAGTTGATAGTGTTAAAACGCAACCCGTGCCTGCACGCTCTTCTGGTGGCGCGGCTTCCGAGGCGAATTTCGAATCTGCTGCGCAACTGATCAAAAATGTTTTTGGCGGCTCGGTGCCCGACGCCCCCCTGACACCCGAGGGGCTTATTGCTCAAATGGAAGCGGCGGTTGGCGCAAAAAAAGACTCGTGGCCGATTTCGGCAATTCGCCGGTTCACCGATGTCGCTCATCGAGGATGCCGTTGGACGCAAAAAATCTCCTCGCCATGAGGTCCGTTGGCTGAGTCTAGCGGGCTTCTGTTTGCGTCCGGGCTTCGGTGCGCCGGATGATGATGGCGCGTCGACCGTCTGCGAACCATCGCCTCAAGCGACCTTACCTTTGTAGATGATCTGCAGTGTCAGGTAGGAGTGCTGGTGCTGTTGCGTCGGATCGCTGGCGGCATCCATGCCAGCGAGCAGCTTGCGCTCTATCGGAACCATTCTAGCCCTCCTGGGAGCAAGAGAAAGCGCATCAACCGCCAACTCGAGTATGAGAAGTGGCGCCTGCTTGCGAATCTTGAGCACTTGCAAGCGAACCATCCGGGCTTCGCTGGGCCACGAGTTGATGGCGAAGATCAGAAAGGAACCCGGTGATGCAATTTGGTTGTGGTCGCTGGGCCGGATGGGTGCCCGTATTCCCCTGTATGGGCCACTGCACTCGGTAGTCGAACCTGAAATTGCGGGCGAGTGGCTGAAAGCGTCTGCTGGATTTACCGAAATTGACGACAGTAACGAGTTCCGCCATCGCGCTAATTGCGCGGCGCACCGACGATCGCTCGCGCGATATCGATGAGGCCTTCGCGAAGAGGCAATTTCCAGCTTGATGGCGCTTGGGATCGCCGAAGAAACCGTCCAGCTTGTAGCAAAGTGCGTCCCACCCGAACGCGCCGACGCGGTTCGCAGCTTTGGAGAATCGCTGCCTCCCGATTTACAAGTAATCAGCTCTTCCGACTGCTTGCTGTCAATACCTGCGTTGCACATCTCCGGTCCAAGTGCGTCGAAGCCGGCGCGAACAGCAGGTAACGGCCGAAACTGAAATCGGCTAAACGCGAAACAGCTAGCTTTTTGATTGTCCCATCGGGTGCGGCACGAACGTCACAAACGCATAGGCCAGAGGTGCTCGATCACCATCGCGGTTGTGGACCGAGTCACGAGCGATCCGGGAGCTATTCTTGGCCAAAAGTCTCAATCCGGGGAAGCGACGTTTGAGAAATCTCCGATAATGTTCGGGCCGCGTACGGCTTGAGTAATGAGCTCACGATATCTAAATTCATTCTAGCAGTACGGAAATGAGATCCGGCTATGGAGACTACCCGCCCGTTCGGCCGAGTGATAGAAAACGACCATTACGCACACAGAGCAGAATCGCGTCGTTTATTGGATCAACACTATGACGAAATTCTGGCGAGCACGAACGCATCGAAGCACGGAATCTACTTTCACGCCCATCGATCTGACTACTATAAGAACACGCGATCACCTATTACGTACCCATTTACCTTTGAATCGGGCCCGCTGAACTGTGAGTACTTGGCGGAGCCGCGAACATGCGCGCGCGGCAGTAGCGAACTACGGTTCTCGAGAATCAGCGAGGGCACGTGTTGCGCCAGTAGAAATTCCGCCGTCCACAAGAAGAGTCTGGCCGGTGATGTAGCGGCTCGACTCCGCCGCAAGGAAAACAATCGCAGAATCCAAGTCGTGCGGCGCGCCCGGTCGCTTGAGTGGGATGCGATCACACAGATAGTCAACCCAGTCCTTATTCTCGTAGAGAACCTTATTTTGTTCCGTGCGGAACCATCCAGGAGCCAGACAGTTCACCGTAATGCCATGCTTGCCCCAATCGTCCGCAAGACTCATGGTCATTTGCCGAATGCCGCCGCGACTTGCGCCATAAGGAGCCAGCCCGGCATAACCGGCCACGCTTGTAACCGAGCCGATGTTGATGATCCTGCCGTACCGTCGAGGAATCATTCGCCGTGCGACGGCCTGCGCCACAAAAAAACTTCCACGCAAATTTGTATCCAGAATCAGATTCCAATCGTCCCAGGTCACTTCGAGAGCAGGTTTGCGCACGTTGCAACCCGCGTTGTTGACCAGAATGTCCAGATGTCCAAACGCGTTGACGGCGGCTTCCACCATGCGTTCGATGCTTTGTTGATCGCGAACCTCCAATTCCAAGGAAACCGCTTTCCGGCCAAGGGACTTGATTTTCGTTTCGAATGGCAGAAGGGAATCCCGGTGACGGCTCGTGAGCACCAGGTCCGCTCCCGCCTTCGCAAGAGCTTCCGCGAATTCTTGGCCCAGACCGCGACTGGTGCCCGTGACGATCGCGGTAAATCCGGAAAGGTCGAAAAGAGCGTCGCTCATGACGATCCACCCGGAGTGAGAACGACTTTCGTGAGACCTGGTTCGCGCGCGTGCAGCCGCTTGAACCAATCCGGCCCTTCCTCCAGTGGCGCAATCGCGGTGATCAGCGGTTTTACGTTAATTGCGCCGCTGGCCATCCATTCGATGGCACGCGGATATTCACCGGCCGACGCGCAAGAACCTTGAAGCCGAATCTGGCGAGTGACGACTTTCTGAAGGGGAAGCGCCACCTCTGGAGAAATATTGCCGACGAGGACGACAGTGCCTCCTTTGCGAACCGCATCGATCGCGGTAGAAACTGTCTGTTCCAGGCCTACGGCCTCAATCGCAACGTCAACGCCCTGTCCGTTTGTTAATTCCTGGATTTCCTGGTGCAAATTCGGTCCGGCCATGAGCGTGCCCGTGGCGTGTAGAGTGTTTGCGATGTCGAGCCTCGATTGATCCACGTCAGCGATGTAAATCCAACGACAGCCTGCCGCACGCAACGTCTGCAGACACAACAAGCCAATTGTGCCCGCACCGATGACAAGAGCCGCACTGCCAGTCGCTATCTCCGCCAGAGAAACCGCGTGAACGGCCACAGCCACTGTTTCCAAGAGCGCGGCTTCCGGAAACGAAATGCCGTCTGGCAAACGGTAGACAATGTGCTCAGGCACAGTGACATATTCAGCGAAGGCGCCGTTGCGCCGGTAATCGCCGCAGGAAACTCCGAGAACTTCGCGATTGTCGCAAAGATTGATTTCGCCCCGACGGCAATAGGGACACACACCGCACGATACGGTGGAATCGAAAGTGACGCGATCGTTGGCTGCAAAGTTCGTCACACGCTGCCGAGCGCCGCAATCGTGCCAGCAGCTTCGTGCCCCATCACGATGGGAGGAATGCGACGGCCGGAGGAACCATCGTAGCCGTGAACATCGCTGCCGCAGATTCCGCAAGCAGCGACACGCACCAACACTTCGTGATCGCCGGGAATGGGCACAGGACAATCCGCGATCTCCAGATGATGGTAGCGAGAGAGCAAAAGCGCTTTCATAAGAATGTCTCATCCAATAAGGTGCACCGAGTTAAGCGGTTAATCAAGTTTAGCTTGACAGACCTGATAGTCTTTTCGAAGGATCTCGTTTGTCTCCATATACGTAGGGCGAGATCGAGAGGCCATCATGGATCGACGCGATTTCCTCAAGACCACCAGCACGGTTCTGGCCGGAGCTACTTTGGCTCACCGGGCCATGGGAGATTCCGTAGCGCAATCCGGAACTCCCGCCTCGGGTGGACGCATCATTCTTCCAATCAACCGCAATTGGCGGTACAACCCCAAATTTGTTGCTGGAGCGCATGACGTCAATTTCGATGACTCGTCGTTTGACCGAATCGTGATCCCGCACACGAATATCAAGTTGCCCTGGCACAGCTTTGACGAAAAAACTTACGAGTTCGTTTCCATTTACCGCCGCAGCTTCAAACTGCCTCCGGAGGCGCGCGGCCGCCGCGTGTTTGTCGATTTCGAGGGAGTGATGACGGCATCCACGGTGTGGATCAATGGGGTGCGATTGGGCGAATACAAGGGTGGATATACGCCATTTTCGTTCGAACTGACGGAGCATGTGAAGTTTGACGGGCAAAACGTACTTGCCGTTGATGTCGATTCCACAGAACGTCCCGACATTCCGCCGTTTGGATTTGAGATCGACTATTTGACTTTCGGCGGCATTTATCGCGAAGTGGCTCTTCGCATCGTGCCCTCGACATTCATCGAAAACATTTTTGCAAAACCCAAAGGCGCGCTGACAGAGCATCCCCGGGTAGAAGTGGACTGCTTTCTTCAGCAAATGGAAGACCGGCGGGAACCGCTGGCCGTTGAAGTAGAGTTGCGGGAGGGCGAACACAGCATCGCAAAAGGCAAAGTAAATGTGCCGCCGTCCGCGCGCTGCCAAGGAACCTGTCGCGCACACCGTTGTGCTCGAGAACTTTGGTCCCGTAAAGATATGGGATTTGGCCAGCCCTAATCTTTATTCCGTTGACGTGCGCGTGCTGCGTGGCGCGGAATTGGTGGACGCGGACTCGAGGAAAATCGGTTTTCGCGAAACGCAATTCACAGAGCGTGGATTCGAACTGAATGGCAAAATCGTCAAGCTGCGTGGCCTCGATCGACACCAAACCTTCCCGTTCGCAGGGCAAGCCATGCCGGCGCGCGCGCAGCGACGCGATGCGGAAATCCTGCGCCATAAGTTGAAATGCAACATCGTGCGGACCTCGCACTATCCGCAGTCACGGCATTTCCTGGACGCGTGCGACGAACTGGGTTTATTGGTCTTGGAAGAAATACCTGGCTGGCAGCACATTGGGGACGAGGCCTGGAAGTTGCTGGCAATCGATAACGTGGGGCGGATGATCCGGCGCGACTGGAACCGCCCGAGCATTATTCTCTGGGGTGTGCGGATCAACGAGTCCAAGGACGATCACGATTTTTACACCCGCACGAATGCCTTGGCGCACAAACTGGACCCTACCCGCCAAACCGGCGGCATCCGCTATTTCCAGGAATCGGAATTCCTGGAAGATGTCTTCACCATGAACGATTTTGGATTTCCGCTGAAGCCGCCAAACCATCCGCGCTACCTGAACACGGAATTCGTGGGTCACACGTATCCGACGAAAACCATCGACAACAAAGAACGGCTGGTGGAGCACACCATCCGCCATGCGCGCGTCCACGATCAACTTGCCTCGAATCCACAGTACGCGGGCGGGATCGGTTGGTGCGCCTTCGATTACAACACACACTCCGATTTTGGCTCCGGGGATCGCATTTGCTATCACGGCGTAACCGACATTTTCCGCGAACCCAAGCCTGCCGCCGGATTTTACAAATCGCAATGTGAACCCGCCGAAGAGGTCGTCCTTGAGCCAGCATTTCACTGGGCGCGGGGAGACGAGTCGATTGGATTCACCAAGGCTCTGGTGTGTTCGAACTGCGATCATTTGAAATTTTACATCGGCGATAAACTTGTGGCCGAAGCCGACCCGGACCGCGCGCAATTCCCGCACCTCCGGTATGCACCATTTACGGTGGACTTGGAACATGTGGTTCGCAATTGGGGCGACTTGCGGATGGAAGGGTACCTGCAAGGCAAGCAGGTCATCGCAAAAACGCTTTCTGGAAAAGGAATCGATCAAAAATTTGAACTGAAGCCTGACGACACGAAACTTATTGCGGATGGCGCGGACACCACCCGTGTAGTGCTCCGCGTAAGCGACGAATTTGGCGCCATTCGACCGTTTGCCACCGACGCCATCAAGATGCAACTTGAGGGCCCAGCCGAAATCATCGGAGATAATCCCTTCGCATTAGTGGGAGGGACCGGCGCGATTTGGGTGCGGGCCAAAGAGCAGGCGGGAACTGTGCGATTGACAGCGGTGCATCCCGTTTTGGGCGCACAACAGGTGGAATTCGAGTTGACAGCAGCTGCACCCGAGACAGTTTAGAGGCGAAGCACAAAAAGAGAGGGGGCATCGTGAACAAGGTCCTGCGGAAGTGCGCGTGGCTATTCATTCCGATGTGCTGGCTCGTAACAGAAGCAAGCGGCCAAACGAGCTATGATTTGCGTTCGCCGGATAAGCGGATCGAAGTTCGCATCCGAACGGAGCAAGGCGTCCGTTACGACGTGGTGCTGAGCGGACGTGCGATCCTGCAGGACAGCTCCCTGGCGCTGAACGTGGATCACAAGACTTTGGGCCGTGAAGTAAAGGTCGTGGTGGCCAAAGAGAGCCAGCACGATCAGGTTCTCGAGCCGGTGGTACGCCAGAAATTCGCAAAAATTCGCGACCACTACAATGAACTGCGGCTCGAGCTGCAAGGCAACTTCGCTGTTGTTTTTCGCGCTTACAACGAAGGCGTAGCCTACCGCTTCGAGACTTCCTTCCCGGAAAGTCAGGTGAAAATCTATGGCGAAGACGCAAACTTCCGGTTTCCTGCCAACGACATTGTTTTTTATCCCCAGGAAGATAGCTTTTTTTCCCATAACGAACGCAAATATTTGCCGCAACACCTGCTGGCCATTAATCCCGCATTCTTGGCCAGCTTGCCGGCGGTCGTGGATGTTGGGGAAGGCGCGAAAGTTGCCATCGGAGAATCGGACGTGGAGGAATATCCCGGGTTGTGGCTGCGCGGCACGAATGGGATGGGCTTGGATGGCACATTTCCTCCTTATCCCTTGAAGGAGAAACTGGTCCGCGATCGCGATTTCCAGGTTGTGGAAACAGCCGACTACATCGCGTTGACAACGGGGACACGCACCTACCCGTGGCGTGTAATGGGTATTGTGGAACGCGACGCCGACCTGCTTACGAATCCGCTCGTCTATCTTTTGGAGAAGCCTTCGCAAGTGCAGGACACCAGTTGGATTCACCGGGCAAAGTCGCCTGGGATTGGTGGAACGATAACAATATTTACGGCCCGGATGTGACGTTCAAGGCCGGCATCAACACCCAGACCTACAAGTACTACATTGATTTCGCCGCGAAGTACGGGCTGAAGTACATCATTCTGGATGAAGGCTGGTACAAACTCGGTAACGTGCTTGAGGTGGTTCCTGAAATCAATATGCAAGAGTTGACAGCTTACGCTAAACAGAAAAACGTGGGAATCATCTTGTGGGTGGTTTGGAAAACCTTGGATGACCAGCTGATTCCGGCGTTGGATCAATACCAAAAGTGGGGCGTTAAGGGAATTAAAGTCGACTTCATGCAGCGCAGCGATGAGTTGCTGATTAACTACTATCACCGCGTCAGCAGCGAATGCGCAAAGCGCCACATGCTCGTGGATTTTCACGGAGACCAGAAGCCAGCGACCATGACGCGCACCTGGCCCAACCTGATCAGCACCGAAGGTGTCCGTGGCATGGAATGGGACAAATGGAGCGCGGAGGCCGAGCCGGAACACAACGTGACCCTGCCTTTCACCCGTATGTTTCTTGGACCGATGGACTACACGCCCGGCGCGATGCGCAATGCGACCAAGGCGAACTTCGCACCGCTGTTGCACCGGCCCATGGCGCTGGGCACTCGTTGCCAACAACTGGCGATGTACGTGGTCTATGAGAGTCCACTACAAATGCTGGCGGACAGCCCGTCGAACTACATGCGCGAACCGGAAGCGATGGAATTTCTTTCCGCGGTTCCCACTGAGTGGGATGACTCGAAGGCTCTCGACGGGAAAATCGCGGAGTATGTTGCGATTGCGCGGAGGAGCGGAGCCGACTGGTATGTTGGCGCAATGAATAATTGGACCGCGCGGGATCTGGAGATTGATTTTTCTTTTCTGCCGGATGGTAATTTTGAGATGAGCGCGTACCAAGATGGCGAAAACGCGGATCGCATGGCAAGTGACTACAAACTGGTGAAAATGCCGGTGACTCGGGCGACAAAACTCAAGATCAATCTGGCCCCAGGTGGGGGCTGGGCCGCGAGAATTCAGCCGGCGAAGTAAGCAGCCTATTTTGGCGCCGGCTTACTGGTTGAGACGATGCCGCTTCCTTCGCGAATGGTGAGAATCTGGTTCGCTTTTACATGCGTGAACCGCTCAACCATTTGGGTTGTGGGCCATTTCACTTCGAGCACGTCTACAAGCTGAGCCTTGCCCAAACCAAAATGCAGCCGAAGATCGGATTGGGACATAACGCTTCCACCGCTGTGCACTTCGTCCATCTGCGCGTGATTGCCGGTAACGACGCGTACGCGGGCGCCAATCGCGGTGCGATTGCACTTGGTTCCGATCAGCTTGAGCTTGATCCAGTTTTGCGCGTTGCCTCCATCGTTGCGGAGCAGTGAAGGCAAATCATTCATGTTGAGAATCAGTGCGTCGATGTCGCCGTCGTTGTCGTAGTCGCCGAAAGCCGCGCCTCGGCTGGAAAACCGCTCGCTGATTCCGGGGCCGAGTGCCGCGGAAACATCTTTGAATCTCCCACCGCCGAGATTCTTGTAAACGATGCGAGGGTTCTTGAAGGTTTGGCCCATGCTGTGCGATTCAATTTCCGGATACACGTGCCCGTTGACTTGCAAAATATCCGGCCAGCCATCGTTGTCGTAGTCAAGAAAGCCGCAGCCCCACGCTACATACTGATTGTTAATGCCGATTCCGGAGTTAAAGGATTCGTCTAGGAATGTTCCGTCGCCGCTGTTGTGGTACAGGTTGCAGGTATCGTCCGCAAAATTGGTTTTGAAAATATCGAACCAGCCGTCGCAGTCATAATCCGCTACGGCAATACCCATCCCGGCTTGCTCGTGGCCATTTTCGTTGAACGCGCAGCCTGCCACGACCGCTACATCCGTGAAAGTGCCGTCATGATTGTTGCGAAACAGAATGCTCGGTTCGGAATCGACCGCGACATAAATATCCGGCCATCCGTCGTTGTCGAAGTCATACGACACCGCAGTGATGGAATATCGTGGGCCCGGCTTCAAGATTCCCGCTTTCTCCGAAACGTCCGTGAATGTACCGTCGCCGTTGTTGTGATGCAGAACGTTTGTGTCGCCCGGCAGCCCCCGCGGTCCACACATGACCGGCACGCCCTTCCATTGGCAACTGGGCGCATCTCCGGGATGTTCTGCCAGAGCCGGATCAAGCTTGATGTAATTGCAAATGAATAGATCGAGATGTCCGTCGCGGTCGTAATCGAGCCAGGTGCAGCCTGCGCCCCAACGCGTGTTGTCGTTGTAGAGTCCAACTTTCTTGGTCACATCGGTGAACCTGCCGTCGCCGTTGTTATGAAACAGAATGTTGTGGCCCCAGAAGCAACAGAACAGGTCATCCCAGCCGTCGTTGTCGTAATCGCCCACGCACACGCCGGTTTGCCAGCCCGTTCTGCCAATTCCGGATGGCTCGGTGACATCCGTGAAGGTTCCGTCTCGATTATTTTTGTAAAGATGGGAAGTGGGTGCGGCGCCGGACGGCCACTTGGCGTCAAGCCGCGAACCGTTGGTCAAGTAGATGTCCAGCCATCCATCGTTGTCGTAGTCAAAAAATCCAATGCCGCTCCCCTTCGCTTCAATGATGAGCCGCTTATGACTGAGTCCGCCCCACACATTGGGAACGGTGAGACCCGCTTCGCGGCCCACGTCCACGAAGGTGATGGAAGAGTTCATGGACGGCGTGGGGAGACTCTTGCATTCGAGAATCGCGGAACGATTCCATTTCCAGATTGGAGTCGCCAGAGCGTCCAGAAGTGTTGCGCCGAGTGCCACCAGGGAAGAACCGAGAAATCGTCGTCGGGGGAGGAACATTGGTTAGCGGCTCGGCACCTTTGGGAAATTCCTTGGCACGATTCCGGTTCCCTCTTTTATGGCAATGATTTTATCGGCGGGTACGTTGATCAGCCGGTCGATGTGCCCACTGGGCCAAGTAATTTCGAGAGAATCGATTTTCGTTCGTGGGCCCAAACCAAAATGAATTCTGGGATCGCTCGCCGACATGTAGCCCATACCGCCTTTTGCCTGCTCGATTTCTACGAATCCCTCGGAGCTCATCTTCAAGGAAGCGCCGACCCCGTCGCGGTTCGAATGCGTCCCGATCAATAGCACTTCTAACCAATGATTCGCGCTCCCACCGTCATTCCGCAGGACCGCGGGAAAATCACCGCGAGCATTCACAGCGACATCCATATCGCCATCGTTGTCGAAATCGGCCGTTGCCAGGCCACGGCCTGCAATGGGCCGCACGAAATCCGGCCCCAGCAAATCGGACACTTTCTCAAACTGGCCCTTGCCGGTATTTCGAAACATCAGCAGCGGCTCTTTATAACTCACTTCACTGTGGTAAAGCTTCACGTTGTCTACCATCGCCCCATTGGCCTGCAAAATGTCCGGCCAGCCGTCATTGTCGTAATCGACGAACCGCATCGACACGCCACTGTATTGCATCACCTTATTTCCGATTCCGGAGGAATAAGTAGCGTCGGTAAACGTTTCGTTCTGATTGTTGTGATAGAGGCGGTTCAGTTCGAAATCCAGATGCGTGATGTACACATCCAGCCAGCCATCGCGGTCTACGTCCGACGCATCGATGCCCATGCCCGCTTCGTAGCGGCCGTCCTCACTAGCGGCAAGGCCTGAAATCAGCGATACATCTTCAAACGTTCCGTCGTGCTTATTCAGGAACAAAAAATTCGGCCAGCTATCGTTGGCGATAGCAATGTCCGTCCAGCCATCATTGTTGAAGTCCGCTAAAACCACGCCCATTCCCTTCGATTCCGGTTTACCCACCCCGGATGCGTCGCTGACATCGGTGAAGGTTCCATCGTGATTATTGTGGAAGAGTTTTGTTTTTTCCCCTTTGTAATTTCCGGGATGACAATACGCACGATAACCAGGCCGGTGCTCGCCCGCACCAGATATTGTTCTTGGGACTCCAGTCGATGTAATTGGTCACCAGCAAATCCAGGTAGCCATCCTTGTCGTAATCGAACCAGCCCGCACTTGTGGACCACTGGCCTTGATCGGCGACACCGGCTTTGCTGGTCACATCCGTAAAGGTGCCGTCGCCGTTGTTGTGATACAGAATGGCACTGCCATAGCCGGTCACGTACAAATCGGGATATCCGTCGTTGTCGAAATCACCGACGGCCACACCCTGTCCATAGTGTCCTTCGCCGCCGAGGTGCGCTTTTTCGGTCACGTCCGAAAATGTACCATCGCCGTTGTTGTGATAGAGAGCGCAGCGTAATGGATGTGCGGGTTTGTAAGCATCCGTGGCGGCGGACTGCACGAAGAAAAGATCCATCAACCCGTCCTGGTCATAATCGATCCAAGCCACTCCGGTGCCCATGGTTTCCAGGTAGTATTTTTCTTCTGTTTCCGTGGAATCTTGAACAAACGTGACGCCGGCAGATTTGCGTATATCCGTAAAGTGTACAGGAATGGCGGCATCTTTCTGTTTTTCCGGATGGGCGGTTTGCTCGTTCAGGAATAATACGGTACCGAGTACAAAACTCAGCGGGAGAAGCGCAAAATATTTTCTGGTCGAGCGCAAGAGCCTGCCTGTTTTCTGTTTTGCCGCTTCCGCCGTTGTCCTTAAAACCCCTGGCAACCGGGAACGGAGTTCCGATTGTAGCGCTCGTCGTATTCGCCCCTCAACTCAGGTCAATTTCGGCCAGTTACAAGGTGCGGTCGGCCACGGAAAGCGCAAACTGCAGAAGTTGTTGCCGCGACGCTACTGGCATCGGTTCGTTCACCAGACGCGGCATCGGCGGAGCCTTCTCCAAAGCTTCTTCGATGCGATTCAGGTCAAGAACGCCGCTTGAAGTATTGCCCTTGAAACGATCGAGCACTTCTCGGGCTTTGTCGATCTGCCCGGTTTGATAGTAAAAAACGCCGAGGGTCGAATAGCTGCCCACCCATTCTGGCAGCAAATTCACGGCTTGTTGGAGTTGGTCGGCGGCTTGTGCGGTGTTGCCCTGCATGGCGGCAAGCAGACCTTTACCCCACAGCAACTTACCGGAAGCAGGTATTCGCGCCAACCCGTCATCTAAAGTTTTCCCTGCGCCTGAAAAATCCGCTTGGCGAAGCTGCAACAGAGCGGCTGACAGGTAGTATTGATCGTTGTCCGGATTCCGTCGGATGGCGCTTTGGAAAATCTGTTGGGCTTCGGAGGTCTGACCCAGATGCGCCTTAATATCTCCAAGTAACGAGAGGAATGCGTCGTCCTGTTGCCCCTTGCCGGAGATTTGTTGTGCGATTTCGAGAGCGCGGTCATATTGAGCTTTGCGAAAATAAGCATCCGCTAAATCAAATTTCACGTCGTCGGAGTCGGGATTGCCTTTCAGCGCGGTCTGAAAATGCTCGATCGCGTCGTCATACAAATGATAACGAGCCAGCAGAACTCCCACACCCGTCGCCGTGCGAAAATCTCCGGCACTTAACTTGTCCATGTCCGCAATGGCTTTGCGCGCATCGACAACCCGTCCCAGCTTCAAATAGCCTTCCGCCAGCAAATACAAATTTTGCGGCTGGTCGGGATTTTTCTGGATTTGATTCGCAAGTTCGGTCAGATCCAGTTCGGTTTTCTCTTTGCCGGACAGATTTGAACGACTATCCAAATAATCAAAGAGGTGTTGGTACGGGTAAGGCCCGGTTGAGGCGTTTTTCGAGAGCGTTTGGAAAACGCTCAAATCTCTTTGGGCTGCTTCCGTCTGGTGCAGGGCCCGTTCGGCCATCGCCAGCTTGTAATAACCTGGGGCGGGGGAGCGAGCCACGCGAATGAATTTGCGCAGCAACTCCGCGGCCTCTTCGTATCGTTTTTGGGTCAATCGCAAATTGGCCAGTTCCAGCAACGCATCTGCTTGGTCGCCGTTGGTGCGCAAGGTCTCTTGAAAAAAATGCTCCGCCGCCGCGTGATTTCCTTGGCGCTCCTCGATATATCCCATATTGAAGAGGCACGCGGGATTGTGCGGATCCTTTTTGAGCCCTTCCTGGAAATATCTGCGTGCTTCATCGAAGCGGCCCAGTTGCCGATAGCAGAGTCCCATGAAGGCATACGAACGCGCCGATGGATCCAAATCGATCAACTTCTGGAATTCTTCGATGGCTTTGGGGACCTTGCCGGCCATGAAATAGCTTTCGCCTAAGGCGGCGCGCAATTCGGGTCGCTGGGGAGCGAGTTTCAGTCCTGATTCCAGTAACGGGATGGAATCCTCGTAATAATTTTGAGACATGCTGACGCGCGCCAGGGAATAGATCACGTCGATGTTCTCTGGCGCCAGCTTATGGGCACGCATGAACTGATCCAAAGCGTCAACCGGCCGCGACTGTTGGGTGTAAACCTGGCCCAGCAAGTACAGGGTTTCCGCGGAATCCGGTTTGATGCGCAACGCACGCGTCAACATGAGCTCCGCCTTTGTCAGCTCCCCGTTGCGCAGGTACACGCCTCCAAGATTGTGAAGAGTTTCGAACGATTGCGGCTGCAATGCATTGGCCTGTTCCAATTCCGGTTGCGCCGCACGGGTTTGCTTTTCGCTGGCAAGTAATACGCCCAACGTGAAATGCACTTGCGCATTATCTTTGTTTTGCGCCGAGAGCTCCCTGGCGACCCTCAGCCCATCCGCGGTTCTTCCCGCCTCCAGATAAGCCTTCACGAGGTTAAAACGCGAAGCAATGGTTGCGGGGTGAACTCGCTGGAAGCACACGATGGCATCGGCGGCTTGCTGCTTGGCGAGAAGCACCAGACCCAGGTTGTAGTTGGCATCGGCATCGGTGGGACGGACGCGCAAGACTTCGCGAAATTCTTTTTCGGCTTGCTCCAGATCGCCCTGGAGAAAATACAAATTCCCGAGGTCATTGCGAATCCCCGTGGATTTCGGGTTGAGTTTGATCCCCTGTTCGAATGCGGTGAGCGCGTCGCCATAATTCTTCTGTGCTGTATACACAAGCCCCAGAAGGGCATACCCCTCGGCGCTCGACGGGTTTTCACGGATCTCTTCCTCCACTCTGATTTTCGCGTCTTCGAGTTTGCCTTCTTGGAGAAGCCTCTCGGTGTCCGCGAACGGGGATGGCTTCGAGGATGACGGACGTGTTGTGGCCTTGGGGGCAGTAGGCTGCTGCGCTGGAGTTCGCAGATTGGCAGCGGCGATTACGCCCAGGGCAACAACAACACGCAGCAGATCTACTCGCGTTTTCATTCCGTTTTCAAATTCGGCAAGTTTCCACACGCCCACTGAATTGCTTCCAGCACTCGAATTAATGAGTTTTGATGCTAGCACACGAAATAGGCCAGTCGTCCAATCGGGCGATGCAGAGCGGCAGAGTCACGTTATTTCGAGCCGTTACGATGAGGTGCTGGTCCCGAAGACTGCCCGATCACCAACTCCGCGGAGATTTCATATTTCTTCCCGTGAGGATCGGTGGAACTGCAAAGTTCGTGAAGAACGTCGGCGGCGATGCGGCCAAGTAGATCGCGGTGAATATCGACGGTGGTAAGGGAAGGATTGCTGTATTCCGCGAGTCTCGTGCGATCAAAACCGGTAACGGAAATATCTTCCGGGATGCGGCAGCCCATGGACGTCAGGCCTTTCATGACGCCGACGGCGGTCAAATCATTCACGGCCATTGCCGCCGTGGGGCGCGGAGACATTTTCGAGATAGCCAACCCGGCAGAGAGCCCTCCTTCAAATCGCAAGTCGCCGTGCAGGACCGGCCCAGGTTCCAAATTGAGGGCGCGCATGGCTCTTTCGTAGGCATCAAGCCTGGCGATGTTTGATTTTAGTTTCGGCCTGCCGGCAACAAAGGCGATGCGGCGATGACCTTCACGGTGCAAGTATTGAACAGTTTGCTCGATGCCAGAAGCGTAATCGATGCTCAGCGTGCTGACGTATCCTCGCGCGGGCGCCAGATCCAGAAAGGTTACCGCAATCCTCCGGCGGGCCAGTTCGTTGATTAAGCGTGCGCTGATTTCCGAGGTCATGATCGCCACGCCGCTGACATTGTGAGCCATCATGCGGCTCGCCGCTTCTTGTGTGCGCCGCGGATCATAGTTGGTATCACTCAGAATCGCTTCATAGCCGAGTTGCCGGGTGCGCGACAAAAAACTTTTGATAATTTCAGGGAAAAAAGGGTTTTCGATGTCGGAAACAATGATTCCCAGCGTGCGCGTGTCGCGCGAAGCCAGGCGTCGCGCGTGTATGTTGGGAAGATATCCGAGGCGTTTGACGGTCGAGAGAACTAGATTCTTGGTCTTCCGTCCAACCTTGCCGCGCTTATTTAAAACGTTCGATACAGTCGCTGTGGATACTCCCGCGGCGGTGGCTACCTCGCGAATCGTTAAACCCATAACGGGGCCTGTCCTCGACAAACCGATGCATGAAATGCCGAATGCGGTTAATGTAGCCGCACTGGGAACAAACTGTAAATGAAAAAACCGCTTGACAGCATCTAAAAGTGTGTGTATTCATGCGGGACAAGGTTAAGCGGTTAATGTGTCGTTAAGCGTTTAAGTAGTTGGGGTGCCTGACTGGGGTGAAACCCCCCAGGTATTTGGTCAAGTAAATGAGGAATGGTGCCGTGGATTCCGCCGCGGCCGTTTGCGCGTGCTCTTTGAAGCAGAGCACGTGACACGGTCTGTGTGTATTTGCCGGCAGATCCACGCTGTTGACCGTCTGACGAACGCGAAACGCTGGGGGGAAGGAATGAAGCCGAAGAAGCTTGTCCTGTCTTGGGGCGTAGTGTTATCACTCCTCGTTACCACTGTACTTCTGGTTAGTCCGCCACGCTCATCCGCGCAGATGGATACCGGCACGATTATTGGAACGGTCACAGACCAGTCCGGCGCAGTGGTCAGCGGCGCTAAGGTCACGCTGACCAGCGAAGCTACAAGCGCGAGCCTCGCAACTACGACCGGCGGCGACGGAACGTACACATTTTCACCGGTAAAAGTTGGATCCTACAAACTGGAAGTCTCCTTCCAGGGTTTCCAAACCATGACCACGACGGGAGTGAAAGTCGATATCGGTTCTCACGTGGTGCAGAATTTCTCGCTTAAGCCCGGTGCGGTCAGTCAGACCGTTGAAGTATCGGCAACTGTGCCGCTACTGCAATCGCAGAATGCTGCCGTCGGACAGGTGGTGGGTACCCAAAGTGTGAATGACCTGCCCCTGAACGGGCGCAATTTTACGTTTTTGGCGCAGATCTCCGCGGGCGTAAATACGCCGCAGGCGGACACTCGCGGCAATGCCTCCTCAGGCGCGTTTGCGGCGAATGGTTTGCGTCCTTCGCAGAACAACTATCTTCTCGACGGCATTGATAACAACTCCGACACCGTCGACTTCCTGAACGGCACAAACTTTGTCGTGCTTCCGCCGGTCGATGCCATTCAGGAGTTCAAGGTGCAAACGTCCAACTTCAGCGCGGAGTTTGGCCGTTCCGGCGCTGCGGTTCTGAATGCCACGATGAAATCTGGGACGAACCAATTGCATGGCGATCTTTGGGAGTTTTTCCGGAACGACAAGCTGGATGCCGCGGACTTCTTTGAAAACGCGGGCGGGATTCGCAAAGGCGAACTTCGGCAAAACCAGTTTGGCGCCACCCTCGGTGGTCCGGTGGTGATTCCTCACATCATCGACGGGCGCAACAAACTGTTCTTCTTCGGGGATTACGAAGGTTTGCGTAGAGTGCAAGGCACGATTTTAACGGGCAGCGTACCTACCGCGGCGGAGCGGGCCAGCGGATACACGGATTTTTCGGACCTCATTAGCGGACAATCCGGAACAGTTTCCGATGCTCTGGGCCGTACGTTCCCACTGGGAACCGTGTTTGATCCGGCGACCACACGGCCTGTTACGGCAGGTGGCATTGATCCGGTAACCGGACTTTCTGCCGCCACCAGCGGCTATGTACGCGATCCGTTTGGCTCGTTTGGGACAGGTGCTTGCCCAGCGAGCACCACGGTTTTCACGCTGGCCGGTTGCGGTCTAAACCAAATACCGGCTGGCCGCCTGGATCCCAATGCGATCAAGCTCTTGAATCTCTATCCCAACCCAACAACCGGAAGCCTGTTCAGCAACTTTGCGAATTCTCCGAAACTGGATGAGCACCGCAACGCCTTCGATGTGCGCATGGACGCCATTTTCAATGAAAAAAATCAGGCCTTTTTCCGTTTCGACTACGTGGACGACCCGCAATTTATCCCCGGTATTTTTGGAGGCATAGCGGATGGCGGCGCATTCCAGCAAGGTAACCAGACCGCGCTCTCACAGAATAGCGCCCTCGGTTACACCCACACGTTCTCGCCGACGCTGATCAATGAAGCCCGAGTCGGGTTCAACTACCTGCACACCACGCGAAGCGGGCCAGTGTCCAGCCAAACCGGCATTCCCGACCAGTATGGAATTCAAGGCATTCCGCAAGGTAGCTTGAACGGCGGTTTGCCCGCGTTTGGCATCAATGGACTCGCCACACTCGGAAGCAATGCGTTTCTGCCCTCCAACGAGACCAGCCAAACCCTGCAGCTTACGGATGACGTCACCAAAATTTACGGTAAGCACACCTTCAAAATGGGATTTGAGTGGCAGCATGTGAAATTTGCGACCTTGCAGCCGCCCTGGTCTCACGGCGAGTGGGACTATAACGGTGCGTTTACAGATATTCCCTCGGGTACCTCTGGCAATACCGGGCGAGTGGATTTTCTCCTAACGCCCACAGTTGCTAGCGTACCGGGAGGCATCGACTATGTTGGAGGTTCCAGCAACACCTACATATCGAACATCTTCTTAACCGACAATGGAAAAAACTACTACGGCGGGTACGGCAACGACGACTGGAAGATTACTTCCAAACTGACCGTGAATCTTGGACTGCGCTACGACTTCTTTGGGCTGGTCCAGGATAATCACTCGAATCAGGCAAACTTCATTCCTGGGGGTGCCCCGTTCGGTCAACCGGCGTATATCCTTCCTAAGGGACCGTTCGCCAATGACCTCTCTCCCAGTTTTCTGGCGTTGACGCAACAAGACGGGATTAAAGTGGCCGTCACCAACGCCTACGGAGGCGGGCTTGGAAACTCGCAAGGCACCAATTTCGCGCCGCGGTTGGGAGTCGCGTATCAGGTGAATCAAAAAACGGTGATCCGCGCTGGCTGGGGCATTTTCTACGATGGATTCGAGAATCGTGGATACTCTCCAAATATCGGCGAGAACTATCCGTTTCAGTTCGATTTCAATTACGTCCCGCAGAATACGGTTACACCCTACACGTTCCCAGGTTGTGCAACGGCAGGTCCTGGCGGCGTCAATACGTTTGAGACTGGCTTCTCTTGTACCTCGCTCGATCCCCTCACTGTCAACGCCAGCGGCTTGCAGTTAAGAGGCATTCAGTTCAACTACAAAACGCCTTATTCCATGAGTTCCAACATCACCTTGCAATACCAGTTGACTCCCACAATGACCGTGCAAGCAGCCTGGGTCAACACGCAGGCCCGTCATCTGGAAGTCTTCCCTGGTAGCAACGAGCCATCTGTGATTGCACCCGTGGCTACGCCGCTAACGAGCCTTGTTCCGTTTCCGGATTTCGGGACCGCGGCAAGCTATGCCGCCACGGAAGGAAACAGCAATTACAATGGGCTGCAAACGCAACTCGAGAAAAGATTCAGCAACGGCATCATGATTTTGGCGAACTATACGTTCTCTAAAACACTCACAGACGCGCACGATTTGCTGAACGACGGCAGCATCGGCAATTCAGGCGGCGGGAACGTGAACGGCTATCGTGCTCCATACATTCCCGGGATGGGAATCCGGGCAGATTATGGCTTGGCCCCGTTCGATATCCGCAACGTATTCCACTTCAGTGGCGGCTACGAACTTCCCTTTGGTAAAGGCAAGAAATTTGCCTCTGACGCGTCAGGTTGGCGTAACCAGGTGATCGGCGGCTGGGCGGTGAACTGGATCCTCACGCTGCAGGATGGCCAGCCCATCACCTTGTCCTGCCCGACGCAGACCGCTCAGGGCGTCGCTTGCGGCGACCTGTTCACCGGTCAGGGATTGAAGCTGGGGCTGCATACAGACTCGAAGGGAAAGCTGAGTTGGTTCGGAAATCCGGCCGCATTCACGCAGCCTTGCGTCATCGGAGCAGGTGGTACGCCCGAAGCCAATAATCCCACCGGCTGCACGCCATTAACAGGCAATGCCGCACTGGGAGGATTGACGCAAGTCCCCGGGCCGGGCTACCACCGCTTGGACTTCTCCATCTTCAAAAACTTCCCGATCACGGAAACCAGGTTTCTCCAATTCCGCACGGAATTTTTCAACATCACCAATCACCCGAACTTTAACGCCCCCAACTTCGGCGGAAACGGTGTGGTGGCGATTTCGGGGTCCGGCAACTACAACAGCAACACCTTCGGGGAAATCGGATCGACTCGCGATGCCCCATACGATCCGAGACAGATCCAGTTCGCTTTAAAGTTCTTCTTCTAGCGGACCGCTTGGCGGCTTGCAGGAAAAGTTCTGACCGGCAGCGGAGCAAAATCGAGGGATCCCTCTTTCAGGCCCATAATCAAGGAAAGAGGGATCGCTCCGCCGAATCTGTTCGAAATGACATTCGGGATCGGAGATGCGCTCCTACAGCGCTTCGCCTTGCGGCACGCTTGCTGCCGGGCAGTGATACGATGCCACTATTGTGAACCTCCGGTTTTGTTTTATGACGTCTGTCGCCTTGGCCCTCGCGACTTTTGGCTTCTCGGCTCAACAGGCCCCACCTCAGAAGCAACACTTGGATCATGCGTTCCAGGAGGCCGTGACTGAATATGAGAGTGGTAACTTTCCCGAAGCGGCCAAGCATCTGGAAGTGATTGCGCGCGAGGTTCCGAACAGCTTTGAGGTGCAGGAGCTTCTCGGCTTGGTGTATGCCGCGCAATCCTTGAACGCAAAAGCCAGCGAACATCTGGGCAGGGCCGTCCAGCTCAAACCGGATTCCGCCACCGCGCATACCAACTTTGCGAATAACCTTCTGCGACTCGGAAAGCTCGAGCTTGCCGAGCAGCATTTCAAAAGAGCCGCGGCGATTGCTCCCGGGGACTATGACGCGAATCACAATTTGGGAGAGTTCTACGCGCGCTCCAACAAGGTTGCCGAGGCGCTTCCTTTCCTCGAACGGGCACAACGGATTGACCCCTCCTCGTATGACAACGGATACGATTTGTCCCTGGCTTATCTTGTGACCGGGCACACCGCGGAGGCCCGCAAATTGATTCACGAGGTCCTTGCTCGGAAGGACACCGCGGAATTGCATAACCTGTTGGGCCAAGTGGAGGAAAAGGACGGCAATTTTGTGGCTGCCGCGAACGAATTCCAAGCCGCGGCGCACATGGATCCAAGCGAAAGCAATCTTTTCGACTGGGGCTGCGAACTCCTGCTTCATCGCACTCTGGAACCGGCGATCGAAGTCTTTCGCGAGGGTACGAAGCGCTTCCCAGCGTCGCCTCGCATGGCCATCGGATTGGGGATGGCGCTGTACTCGCTGGGAAAGTATGACGAAGCGGTTCAGTCGCTGTTGCGAGCAACGGACCTGGATCCGAAAGATCCTCGCGGTTATCCATTTTTATCGCGAGCCTTTGACAGCTCGCCGGTTCAAGCCGATGAGGTAATCGCGCGCTTTCGCAGATTTTCCGAATTGCAACCCAACAACGGCCAGGCGGTCTATTATTACGCGATGAGTATTTGGAAAGGGAAACGGAGCCAGGATCCGAATCTGGATTTAGGACAGATTGAAGTGCTGCTGAAAAAAGCGGTTGCCCTGGAGCCCGGTTTGCCGGAAGCGCACTTGCAATTGGCGAACCTCTATTCGGAGCAGCGCAAATTTGCGGAGGCGATTCCAGAATACGTACGGGCGCGCGAGCTCAATCCCGATCTTGCGGATGCTCATTACCGTTTAGCGCAAGCGTATGTGCACGTCGGCGAAAAGGACCTGGCCCAGCAAGAATTCAAAGTCTATCAGCAGTTGAACGCGCAGCATCTGTCAGATATCGACAAGCAGAGGGCAGAAGTGCGACAGTTCGTGTACTCCGAGAAGCAAAGTGCCGAGGCAAAGCCGTAATCTCCGATGAAATCACGCTCGAAAATTCCCGGCATGGCGCAGCAGTTGGCTTACAACCGGCGTGAATTCTTGCGCGCTTCGGCGGGCGTAGCTCTTGGGAGCGCGTTTCATCGCGGTCCGCTGGCGTTTGCGGGAACTCCCCGCTCCGGTAGGAAAGTGATCGTGGTTACCTTTGGCGGCGGTGCCCGCGATCAGGAAACATTTGCGCCGGAGGGCCAGGAGAATATACCGCATTTGATGCGGGAATTGATTCCGCAGGCGTCATTCTTTACGCAAATTGTGAATCGCGGGATTCTGGGCCACTATGTGGCCACTGCGAGCCTGGCAACGGGTGTCTACGAAACCATCAACAACTTTGCGTCCCTGCCTCCGGAATCTCCTACCGTGTTCGAATATTTTCGCAAGGAACTGAAACGCCCCGCTTCCGATGCCTGGGTGGTGGCGCCCAGCAATGGATTTAACCGCATCGGAGAAAGCAATCATCGAGCGTACGGTCCGAACTTAGGCGCAAGAGTTATTTTGCCGAAATATCTGTTATCGGCTGCTACCTCCAGCAGCGCGGACTATGGCCACTTGTTGCGCGACAGCTACGAAACGCCTCTCTACGCCCCGGAACTTGGCGGAAACACCTTCGAATTGGAACAATTGGAGCGCCTGCTGAAGCTCTCGGTGGATGATTTCAAAGCGCATGCGCGGACTTTATCCAGTCCCGACGAGCTTTCCTTATATCTCGTGCGCCAACTCATGAAGCAATTAGCGCCCAGTTTGCTGTGGGTGACCATGCACGACATTGACATCGCGCACGCCGGCGCGTATTCGCTGTACATCGAAGGGATCCGGCGTACTGACCGACTCTGCGCGGAACTGTGGAAGGCGATTCAAAACGAACCCGAATACGCGGGGAAAACCACTCTGTTCATCCTTCCGGACTTCGGCCGGGATGCCGACGAGGACGCCGGAGGCAATGGCTTCCAACACCATCGCACTGGAGATGCCCTGTCTCGTACGACCTGGTTGATGGCTTTAGGACCCGGCATTCGGCAGGGCGTGGTGTTCGATCGAGCCCTGGACAGCACCGACCTGGTGCCGACCATCGGGTCCATGATGGGATTCTCGCCCTCGTTGGCACATGGCAAGCCGATCACGGAGCTTTTGTAATCGTTATGCTTCCCGCCGACCTGAAGCCCGAGCAATTCAACGGCTATCCTGCCCAAGCCAAGAAACTCGCACAGGAATACCTCGACGCGTTCCGGCGGCTTCCGTTGAGCTTTCTCCCGAATCTTTTGCGGGAAGTGATCGAATACGATTTCAAGTTTCCCGCGGAACGCGAAGCTCTGGAAAAGGAACTGGCAACGCTGCGCAAATTATCGGCCCAGGACGCGGAGGATTGGTTTCGGAGCTTTGCGGCGATTCAAATTTCTTCCAAGCTGGAACACTTCGATTGGGTGAATTCCCCTGCTCAGTTTGTCGAACAACTTTCGGCGCATCTCTGGACGACGCACCAGATGGACGCTTTCCGCAATGCGGCGCTGCAATATGCGGATCGTCTGCGCAGTGCAGCCCCTCCGGAACCTCCTCGCGTACCCCGACTGAGCATTGTGGTTATCGGACAGGGAGTGGATGCCGCTCAGGAACCTCTTTTCCGTAAATTGCGGCCGCACGGAGCTTACTTCAACGCGGTGAATCCGGAAAATGGGCTTTCGCAATTGTTCGGCGCGGTTGCCTCGCGAGCGGAATCGGTTCCTCTTCCTTACTCCCACTGGTACGTGGATGGCGGTCCAGCGGTTGCTGATCACGCAGGGATTACTTGTGTTTCCTACGACGCCTTGTCTCCTGTTCGCAGTACATTACTGACGAAAATGCAGGCGGAGACGCAGAAAACCGGGATGGGCCCCGAGGGCTTGCGTACCGCGATGGCGAAAATGGTTCCCGAGGATCTGGGGCTGAACAGTTCCGTTGATCCCGTACTTGCCCGTTTTCAAATGAAGCTGTTGACGGAAGGATCTGGAACACAAATTTTCAGCACGAGTTTCACGCAGTGGACCGCCCGCGAAGCGCTTCGTCGCGCTCAGCCGCTCACCATTCTGGTTCGATTTGCCCCTCGGCAGCGGCAGAAACCGATGAACGAACTTCTTTCGCCAAGCCACCAGCCTGGCGAGTTAGATCCGTTAGGTTCTTTGGTGGATGCAGATATGGGAGCCTACTATACCTGGATCAATCAACAACGCTTGCCAGGCGCCGAAAAATCTGTATTCCTGGTGTGGTTCGAGAATCATAAAGAAGCGGTCGCGGTTTCGCCCTTTATGCCTCGCGGCACCGTATCCACCACAAGCGTCACCCTTCCCCAGTTGCTCTCGTGGATCACGTGACTTGCGGAATTCTCCGATCACAAAAGTCTGACTTCTTCACCATCTCTATCTGCGATAGATTCTGTCGGCGGGGTGCAGAGCTAAATGCCCATTCAGAGGAGCCGAAGTGAGACCGAAACAAGCGATGTAAAAGGATGCGGGAATGGCAAAGAAATCACGAGGAAGGCCCAAGAAGGAGGAGGATACAATCGAGGTCTGGCAATTTGGTTGTGCGGCGATCGTCATGTCTGCTTACGATGAAGCGCGCGCAAAGCGTGAGAAGCGCTGTGGAGGTGTTAAGCTCCGCAATCCAAAAGAGGATTCCAAGGAGTTGGGTGGCTTGTCGAGCCCTCTCAATGGAGAACCATCAGCCCAACCCTCAGAGCGCGTCTGTTATCTTTAAGTTTTCTACGACGAAAGGAATCACTCTCGATGAATTACTAGTCGAGGACTGCTGTGCGGTTGAGTCTGGTGTGCGAGTGTAATCGGTCGCGACCCAACGTCGAACTACGGCAGTTCCAGATCGAGAGCGTAAATTTCGTCAGTACTCAAGTCACGGACGAAGAGAGCAGAGCCGTCGGGGGCAACATTGCTCCAGGGACCAGCGGCACGACTCTTGAATCTGGTCAAAGCTTTCAAATCGGCCAGAAGCTCCGAGCGAGTTTGGCCGACCTGAATGCGCTGAAAAGTGGGATGGTCGCTGAACGGAATGTCGTAGTAAACGTAGTGCCCGTCGGGGGACCAGTTGGGAAATCCGAACCCTCTCGGTTCGGTGATCCAGTCCGACCATTTCTTGGTCTTGAAGTTGAACAAGAGGAGTTTTGTGGAGTCCTGGCTGAGCGCGGCCAGATATTGCCCATCGGGCGACCAGCGGGGACTGTAAAGGTTTTCCGAGCCGGGGATGGTCGAGGCCTGCCGAGTAGCGAGGTTCACAATCTGGATCCGCAGTGGTTCCGTCTGTCCTGTTTCCTGGGTTCGACCCAAGGCGAGCTTCTTGCCGTCGGGGGACCAACTCGGATCTACCTGAGTGTGGTTTTCTGGGAGGACTTCCTTGGGCGAACCACCTTGAGCGGAGATCACGAAGGCCTTCCAGGGCCGGCCCAGCTGGGTGTCAACATACGCGATCTGCGTGCCGTCGGGAGACCAGCGGGGCAGACCGGCAGAAACTGGCGGGTGGGTTAGCTGCAAACGCTCGCTGCCGTCCGTGCGGCTACGCCAGAGCGTGTATTCGGGGTAGGAAACGTAAGTGACCCACCTGCCATCGTGGGAGAAGTCCAGTTCTCCGGCTGACATCCCGGAAAGAAAGGGCACAAACTGATGAGACTTGGCATCGTAGCGGACAAGTTCGCCGCGACTCTGCGACCCGAGCACAAACAGTTTCTTACCATCTGCACTGGGAGCCAGCGAGGTGAAGGACAACGGACCGGTGGTCAGTTGAGAGGGTGTGGAAGAACGCCCGCGAAAAAATCCCGTCCTTTCGCGCACGGCCCAAATGTCGCTCCCGGGAAAGCCGCTCACGAAAAGATAGTAGCGGCCATCCGGCGTCCATACGCCGCAGCATTCGACGGGCGGACTGTGCCATTCAGGAAACAGGGGATGAAGATCGCTGCCGTCGGAACGAATCTCCCAGAGCGCGGACGAGTCGCTCTCGGGCCTTGCAATGGAGAAGCTGATGCGAGAGCCATCCGGGGAAAAGTGGAGTCCGTTGGGCTCGCCTGAAACGGTGGCCAGCTTGTGCGGATCGGTGCCATCGGCGTTAGCCTGATAGATGTCCAATCCAGTGCAGAACACGACGTGGCGACCGTCGGGTGACCATATGCCGCTGTGGCCAGCAAGATCGCCGAGACGGCGAGGAGCTCCGGAAGGCAGGGGTACACTCCAGAACTTCGACTCGGCCTCGCTGCCCACGCTATCCAAGACCAAGAGCTGGCTGTGATCGGGCGAGACCGCGTTAACGATCGGGTTGGCAAATGGAGTAGGAATGGGCGAAGTCTCGCCGCCATTCGTGGAAGCCTGAACGATTCGGTCTGCGTTACCCGCCTCGGTTGTGTACAGCCGGGAACCATCGGTCAGCACCCCGATCTTGGGGATACCATCGCGAGTGAGTTGCGTGGTGGCGGTCACTCTGGGCGGAGGTGACGGAGAGTTGAGCCAAGCAAATGCCACAGCACCGACAGAGATTGTCACTATAATTGCGGCCGCCCAATGCCAGGTTAACTTGAGCGCTGGCCCGGTTACGGCCAGGACCTTCCCGGAAGTAGCATCCCGGCTGAGTCGTTGCAAATCGCCGTGCAACTCGGCTGCGCTTTGGAAGCGGACTTCACGATCTTTTTCTAAGGCCTTGTTGATGATGCGTTCCAATTCCGCGGGCAGTTCAGGATTCAGGCGCTCTGCAGAACCGGTCGTCGCCGGCAGGACATCCTTCGCAAAGTCGCTGTTCGGTGAAATGGGCGCTGCGACAGGATCGTCCTCCGTGACTATGGCGACAAACCGATAACCTCTCTTGGTGATTGTCTCTATAAACTCAGGGTTCTCGGGCCTGTCGCCGAGCGCTTTGCGAATCTCCAGAATGTATTTCCGAAGAACTTCTTGGTTTACGTAGGTTTCCGGCCAAAGTGATTCCAGCAACTCGTTTTGGGTAACAAGACGCCCCGCGCGCTCCACCAGATACCGAAGAACATCGAATGCCTTGGGGGTTAAAGAAACGCGCTCGTCTCCGTGTAAGAGGAGATGATTTGCCGTGTCAAGCCGGAATAGCTGAAACGATTTCATTTGCCAAACCCGAACCCGACCAGGGACGCCCTATCACGGAACTGCCTTGGTCCGGTTTGATTCTAACAAGTACAGCGCAGGTTACACGGCCGTTCCAGGCAACTTTTGGAGGTCATTTCCAAAATTCGTGGGTTTCTTGTCAACTTTGCCGGGCAGAACAGGGATTCAACGGGAACGGAACGGAACCGTCACACCTTAGATTGGCTCAGCCTATACTCTTGCAGCGTCATACCCAAGGTTTTGCCCAAAGACTCGCAACTCCCGATTGCCCATATTTTGGCAGTAACACGGACAAACGGAGAAGCGCGTGGGCGGAGAAGTAGAGGGTATATATGTCAGGAGCATGTGCGATGGCTGTTCGGACGCAGGACGGGTACAAGGTACCTATGGGCGCTTTGTGGAAAAAACAAGGGAGCAAATACGGACGCGGTCGATTCGTCCGAGAGTTGTTTAATGGCCGGTATCAACCTGGTGAACTGTTACAGCTGTCCAATACCGCTGCGACATACGAAATCGACGAGGAGGCATTGCTGAACGTATTTTGGGAATGCCAGTCACTCGGTTTGGTGACGCTGTCGGAAAAGAAAACTGCAATCGTCTGTGCGCCAAATCCCAAAGAGATGCAGGAGGCTTACGAAATACGCGCCGGTTTGGAAGAAATCAGCGGGCGGACCGCAGCGACTGCGTTCAAAGGGAACACCGGACGACTGCGCTATGAGCTAGCCGCTATGCGAGCTGCGCTCGAAGAGCGCGATCTCGACGCCTGCGCAGAACACGACGTGCGATTCCACCGAGCTATTCTGCGGGCTTCACAGAACGACGTGCTTTTGCGTGTTTGGGATGCCTTGGCAGTCGATCTCCGCATGCGAGCAACAATAGGAAAGCTGACGCGAAATCTACCTGCGGTGGTGGACTCTCATCAGCCCATTGTAGAGGCGCTTGATCGCGGCCAAGGCAGAGAAGCCGGATTGCTGCTGCGTAATCACGTAGAAACCGTTATGCAATTCCTAAAGAAGGCGGATTTCGACTCCGGAGTCCAACGGGCGGTCGCCAAGGACCTGGAGATCGCGAAGGATATTCAAAACGCCCTTTTCCCGTCTCAGAGCTTCTCGATTCCTTGCCTCTCCTGTGAAGCCTTCTACCAGCCAGCTCGTGGCATCGGCGGCGACTATTATGACTTCCTTTCTCTTTCTGCCGGACGTTGGGGTATCGCCATTGGAGACGTGTCCGGAAAAGGAATTGGTGCCGCCCTGCTCATGGCCAGTCTACAGGCCTCCCTCAGAGCACAAGCGCTACACCCACATTTGGATCTTTCGGCGATTATTGGGGGCGTCAACCATCTCGTTCACGAATCATCCCCGGTGGGTGTTTTTGCGTCGCTCTTCTATGCAGAGTACGAGCCATCGAGTCGCAAGTTGCAATATGTGAATGCTGGCCATAATCCCCCGATCATCGTGAGGCCCCGGACGCAATGCTGCGAACTGATTCACTTGCGTGCACAAGCTGTGCCTATCGGCATGTACGCAGAGGTTCAGTTCGAGGCAACGCAGTTCCAATTGGCGAAAGACGACATTCTGGTGGCATACACAGACGGAATCACGGAGGCGGCCAACCCTTCTGGCCAACTCTGGGGAGTGGAAAGGCTCGAGAGCCTGCTGCGGTCTTGCAGCCGAATGGCGCCAGGGGAAATCGTTGAACGCATTCTGGCTGAAGTATCCGACTTTGCAAATGACGAGCCACAACGTGACGATGTGACGCTTGTGGTAATGAAGGTTCAAGAGGGGTGCGACATTTGAGATTGCTTGATAATCCCCAAGCTATCAGTAGCAGCCACTTTGCTGCGTAGTCGGCTTTCCGTATAAGTTGCAATCACACCGAGGAGTCTTGTCGTTCGCCAACACTCCAGAGGACCGTGAAATCAATTAGAAAGCTTGGTGCCATCCCAGCACCGCTAATCCAGATGGGCATCGAGCAGATCAGTACCGACAGGAAATCAAGCACTGACGAGATGCGCGTTTAGCGTTACTAACCCGACTGGCGAGCTAATAACTTCCGGGCCGCCCGTTCGGCAAGAATTCGTCCAGACCGTTGTGGGTTTAAGAAATCGCCTCAGATATTGCTGGCGGCTAACGATCTCACATCTCGCTCGTAACTTCGAGCGACGCGCGCACGTTGTGAGCGCGGCGGGTTTGACATTATGTGTCACATGTGTCACACTCATGGCCATGAATCCCCTCGGAATCAAGATTCGCCCAGGGCTTTCCATTTTCGATCAGGTCGTTTCAGGCGCGCAGAAGGCCATCCTCAGCAAAGAATTGGAAAAAGGCCAAACCTTCCCTTCCGTGCGATCTTTAGCGTCAGACTTGAAAATCCATCCCAACACCGCCCACAAGGCGGTTCAGTATTTGATCCAGGAAAGATGGCTTGAGGTTCAGCCAGGCATCGGAACCGTAGTTGCTGGATGCCCCCGAAAGCCATCTGAGACACGCAGACATGTGATCGAGCAGGACGTGGCGATGCTGGTGGCAGAAGCGCGCAGAGTGGGATTGGAATTGGAAGAACTGGTTGATTCGATCCGCAAGAGCTGGTCGAAAACTCAAAAATCCGTCGAAGAGACTGCGAGATGATCGAGACGCATGACTTGTCAAAGAACTACCGAAGTTGCGGTGCACTGCGAGCGCTGTCGCTTAAGGTGGCAGAAGGAAGCGCGTTTGCGCTTGTCGGGGCGAATGGTGCAGGCAAGACGACCCTCATCAAGATCCTTGTGAACCTGATCCAGGCAAGCTCGGGAACGGCGTACGTATTGGGAGTCGATTCGCGGCAGCTCTCGCCGCAACAGTTTCGACGGATTGGCTACGTTTCTGAGAATCAGGAGTTGCCGGGCAGACTAACTGTCTCCGGGTATCTCAATTATCTGCGGCCCTTTTATCCTGATTGGGATATCGCCTTGGAGCGGGAAATCACACAGCGATTCAAGTTGCCCGGAGACCGCAAAATCAACGAGCTTTCGCATGGAATGCGGGTAAAGATGGCCTTAGCGTGCGCGCTGCCATATCATCCGAGGCTTTTGATCCTTGATGAACCATTTAGCGGTCTTGACCCTCTAGTGCGAGACGAGTTCATGGAAGGATTGGCGGCACAGGCCGGAGACATGACAGTTCTCATCTCGTCGCACGACCTCGGCGAAGTAGAGGGCTTTGCCACGGACATCGCCTTTGTGGATTCAGGCAGACTCTTATTTCAGGAATCTTTGGAGACCCTTACCGATCGAGTCCAACAGATAAAAGTCACCGTCGAAAGGCAAAGCACACGGAGAGACGCCGTTCCCGAAACATGGATCGACATTCAGGAAACGGGCAACGTACTGAGCTTTGTGGACACACAATTCTCCGAATTCGATTTGGGCGAGCGCATCCGTTCACGAATCGATGGAGTACGGGACATTGAAGTACAACCGATGTCGCTCCGGGCGATCTTCACATCAATCTCGCGGGCAACGCGAAGCGTGCAGGAGTAAGTCGACATGATTTGGCACATGTTCAAGAAAGACCTGGCACTAATGTGGTGGCCAATTCTGGCAGTGGGAAGCATCCAGTTGGCCTTCACAGTCATTCAACTGCGCCTTCAATCGGTCGACGGCAGCGCAGTTCTGCAGCAACTGAGTCAGGTCTTGCTTTGGCTCTGGCTCATGGCCAGCGTCATCCTAGCTATTACAGTCGTTCATCAGGACGCTGTCCCCAGTACGAAGCAGGACTGGTTGACACGTCCGGTACGGCGAATCGATTTGTTGGCGGAGAAACTTCTCTTTGTATTTCTAATGGTGCAGGGCCCTTCGATTCTGACAGACCTAGTCCAAGGATTCGCCAACGGCTTTGCGGTTTCGCAAACGATCAGTGCCACGTTGGCAAGAGCGGTTGTAGTTTTTCTGGCTCTGACGCTGCCTGCGCTTGCCCTGGGTGCGGTGACCGAAAGTGTGACCGAGGCCGTGGTTTTGGTTCTGGTTGCATTTTTTGGTGTGTTTGCATTCACTATGATCGCCATTGGCGTTGCAGGTGGTTACGGTCATCAGTTTGACCCGACCGATTTCACCGGAGAGGGATGGCTAACGAATGCTCTTCGGTTCTTTTTGCTCTTTATCGGCGGCGGGTTTGCTTTGCTGTTCCAATATCAGGCACGAAAGACGAAACAAACGAGAATCCTGCTAGGAAGCACGTTGCTGGTCCTGCTTTTCTCGCAGTTCATTCCCTGGGAACCGGTATTCGCAGTGCAAAAAGCACTTTCGCCCGCACGCGGTCTCGGGAACACCGTCGCAATGACCTGGCAGATGCAGCCCGATACGGACGGGCAGTCTGCCCATTCTCAAAGGCAGACCGAAAACCGGCTGTTCATTCCGCTCTCCGTCATTGGCTTGCCAACCGATACACTCTTGAAAGCAGACAAGTCAGAAGTCTCAATTTCCGATCAACACAGCACGCGACTTTATGTTGGAACCGGAGAAGACGTCGAGATCCGCAACGATGCGGCGAAGGAACCTCTTTCTTACAAACAAACGGTCCAAGTGCCGCCCGGGGCTTTCCAGGCTTTGCAGCGCCAGCCGGTCAGGGTGAACATCGCCTACTCGATGACTCTCTTCAAGCTGAGATCGTCGTACACCCTTCGTGCCGTTCAGGATAACCAACGCATGCCCGGATGGGGCTTGTGTCACTCGCGAATCAACGAGAATCAAACTGCAATCGAAGTCAGCTGCATCCAGATCGGGAAGGGCCCCACCTGCGCAACCGTCTTCCTCGAACACATTCCAAGCGGAGACCGCAACCCAGAGAACACCGCATGTTACCCCGACTATTCCCCGTTCAAAGATCGGCCGATTCCCGATGTCATGACGCGCTTTAAGCTGGTCTTGCCCTTCCGAGACATTTCCGGGCTAACCAAGTATCCAGTGGATGGCACACGCCTGACCGATTCAAAAATCATCATTCGCATGTATGAACCACAAGATCACTTCACCAGAATTGTTGCTTCCCCGCTTTTGAGCATTAGGGATTCTGCGAGCAATAACTGAACAGCCTTCGGATTCAAAGCTGCCGGGAGCACCAGGTACTCCAACCTCTGATTTCGAAGGTGGCGACGCCTGGATTGTCGGTCATTCGGAAGGAATCTAGATGGGCATGCAGATAGATACCGGGAAGTGTGCGTCCAGCGAAGGCTGGCATGAACAGTGGGTGAAAGTCCCACCGGGGTAAAAGTTCAAGCCCCGTAGCTTGAATAGCAGGAAGGAAGGAAACTGAGAATCCTGAAGCCTATTGACAAAGCCATCTAATAAGGATGGTGAGCGAGCCACCGGGCCGTAACGCAAGTGAACCCATAGGGCCTCGAAAGTACTGCAACCCGAAGGCCGAGCCCTCACTTTTCGGGCGAAGGCAGCATGGAGCGTCGCAAGGACTGAAGCGGCGAAACACTTCGGCGGGGTTGGTAGGGACAGCACGGTGACAAGGTCATGCTAAGCAACTGGAGAAACCCTCCTCGTCCCGTCGCGAAATCGGCGGAGCAGGGAAACCGTATAACCGGCAACACCGGGAAGTCGGTGGACGGCGAGAGGGATTCGGCTGGGTCTGTAGTAGCGAGGAAGCGGAGTAACGTCCGTGGAGCGAAGAGGCCCTGCTGTTTGTAATGGCTCTAACAAAACGGGAGGCAAGGGTGAAATGACAAAAGCGCCCATCAGTTTGCAGGACCTGAGAAGGAGTCTATATGTCAAGGCGAAGGCAGAACCGCCTTGGCGTTTCTGGGGACTATACGTCCACGTCTGCAAGATGGAGACTTTGCGGGAAGCCTACCGGATGGCGAGAAGTAACGGCGGGGCACCAGGCATTGATGGGGTCACGTTCGAAGCCATCGAGGAAAGCGGCGCGGAAAGTTTTCTCGGGCAGATTCGGGAGGAATTAGTTACCAACACGTATCGGCCCATGCGGGCACGGAAGAAGGAGATTCCCAAGGATGGGGGCAAGAAAGTCCGCGTCCTGTCGATTCCTGCAATCCGTGATCGAGTGGTCCAGGGGGCGTTAAAGCTCATCCTGGAGCCGATCTTCGAAGCGGATTTCCAACCAGGGTCGTATGGATATCGACCGAAACGGACAGCGCATGAAGCTGTAGCCCGGGTAGCCCAAGGGATCGTCGAGGAGAAGACACGCATCATTGATTTGGATCTCAGCGCCTATTTCGATAACGTGCAGCATTCTCTGCTGTTAGAGAAAGTGGCGCGGCGGGTCCGAGATGATGCGGTCATGCATTTGCTCAAGATGATTCTGAAAGCGACCGGGAAGAAAGGCGTTCCCCAAGGCGGGGTGATTTCGCCGTTGCTCAGTAACCTCTATCTGAATGAGGTAGACCGGATGCTGGAAAAAGCGGTGGACACCACGCGGAGGGGCAAGTACACCAACGTCCAATATGCACGTTTTGCGGATGATATGGTGATCTTGATCGACGCCGAACGGCGGAGTGACTGGCTGGTGAAGGCGGTAAACAGGCGGCTGCGCGAGGAGTTCGCGAAACTACGCGTTGCGATCAACGAGGACAAGAGTCGGATGGTGGATCTGAAAAAGGGAGAGAGCTTTACTTTCCTGGGTTTTGAGTATCGGCGCATACTGAGCCTTCGGCGGAAGTGGCGGCCACACTATGCGCCCAAGCTGAAGAAGCGGACTGCGCTGTTTGAAAAGCTCAGGGAGATCTTCCGACAGCACGTCAGCTGGCCCGTGGAGAAGGTGATTGCGAAAATCAATCCGATTCTGCGTGGTTGGGTGAACTACTTTCGGGTCGGACATTCGAGTTCCTGTTTTTACAATGGTCAAACACTGGGTAGAGAAGAAGGTCAGGCGGCATCTGATGCGTGCCCGGGGACGCAAAGGCTTCGGCTGGAAGCGGTGGAGTAGCGAATGGCTATACGAGCGGCTGGGTTTGTTTAACGACTACCGGCTTCGTCGATGGCCAGTGCGAAAGTCGCCCCAGCACGATAGGCCCCATAACTCTTGGCACCAAGCAAACAGGTGCGCCCAGTGCGGGAAATCCGCACGCTGGGTGCGATGTGGCGGGGGCTGGAAACGGATTCACGGTTTGGCTAGTGAGGCACTCCCAGAGGAAACGGGGAGCAACAGATAGGCCTGACCTTCGGAACACCGCGCCAGTCCTCGACCCGACCGGCTTCTCGACACCAATTCCAATGGTCACTGCTAGGGCGTTTACCAGGCCTGATGGAATAGACTGACGGTTGGGGGGCTGTGCCATCGAGGGGGCCACTCGCTCCTTACCGCTTACGAGTCCGGCCCTTAACCGCCGCTCACTGCGGGCAGGATCGAAATCTCGGCATTTTCGCGTAGCGCTGTAGCAAAATCCCCGGTATCACGCGCGTTTTCATTGCCAATAAAAATGTTGATATGCGGCCGAAGCTGCCCCTCCTCATTCACCAGCCGGTCTCGGATGCCCGGACACTCCTTCCACAACTCATCCATGGCCTGTTGCAGCGTTACAGGTGAACTCGTGAGCTTCACCTGTTCGCGTCCACCCGAAAACATCCGAAGTGGTCCGGGAATGTAAATCGTTACCGGCACGCTAGCATTTACCTCGCTTTTTTTGCGCGACTCAAACCTTTTTTGTTCCCACGCATAGAACTCGTTCCCTTACTTTCCACGCTCTTCCTTGCACCGGCTCGTCGCGGCTCGCCGATAACAACACTCTTCACACAGACCACCGGCGGCAAACCGCTAAGTATCAATTTCCAGTTCTTGCCTTCGTCGGTTGACGCAAACAGTTCCCCGCTGCGCGTGCCAAAGTAAATTCCCGAGGGATCCAGGCCGTCCGTGCTCATGCCATCGCGCAATACGGTTTCATACGCGCCCTTTTGCGGCAAACCGCGCGTCAGCGGCTCCCAAGAGGCCCCTGCATTTCGCGTGCGATACACGCGCAGCTTACCATCCGGAGTGCACCGAAACTCGTCCGATTCCACCGGAAGGATATATACGCAATCGGGATCCCGCGGGTGCATCATCATCGCAAATCCAAAATCGCTCGGCACGCCATTCGAGATGCTCTGCCAGGAATCGCCGCGATCTTCCGAGCGGTACAATCCCCAATGGTTCTGCAGGAAAATCCGCTCCGGCCGCGCTGGGTGCAACACGATCTTGTGCACGCACTGTCCGAAATCCGGGTATTTGTCCGGTAAATGGACCACGCGAATTCCGCGATTCCGCGCCTGCCACGTTGAACCCCCATCGTCGGTTCGGTACACGCCGCCTGACGAAATCGCGACGAACATGCGCTGCTTGTCCGCGGGATCAAGCACAATCGTATGCAGACACAATCCGCCATTCCCCGGCACCCAGCGCGGCCGGTGCGAATGATCGAACAGCCCGCGCACAAGCCCCCACGTCTCTCCTGCATCGTGGGACACAAACAGAGCCGCCGGCTCGACTCCGCAATACATCGTGTCCGGCTCGTCTTCCCGTCCGAGCGTCAGCTGCCAGATATTTTTCAGCGACGTTCCGCAATCTTCCGGGAATTTCACGTTCCCTTGCTGCGGATTCGTCCAGATCTTTCCAAAATCGTCGCTGCTTCTCAAAATCGTGCCCCAGAACGTCGACGTGGAAGCCCATAAGCGATGCCGACCCTGGCGCGCATCGTAAGCTAACGAATAAACTACGTTGCCATGAAAGCAGGGCCCCATAACATCCCAACGCGACCGTCGCGCGTTGGAGCGCAGCAGAAATGCCCCTTTCATGGTGCCAACGAGCAACATCACGTCGCCGTCTTTCACGCCCACATGGCGAATCCCGCGTATCACTGTTGTCGGCGGACCCGCCGGAGGAACTGCCGCAACCGCAGCGACACCGGAAGCGGACTGAATCGCTTCGAGCGCGGCCTGCACCTCGCTGGCGCGCTGGTAACGCTGCTGCGGCTCTTTCGCTAAACAGCGTTGTACGATGGCCCATAGCCCGTTTGGGATCCACGCCGGCAACGCCGCGGGCATTTGGTGCAAGATCGCCGCGCTGGTCTCGATCGATGTTTGCCCGCGAAACGGCAACTTCCCGGACGCGACTTCATAAAGCACCACGCCGAGGCTCCAGATGTCTGCGCGGTGATCCACTTCCTGGCCGCGCAGGAGTTCTGGCGGCATGTATGGCACCGTTCCTGTGAGTCCGCCGGTGCTTTCCTCGGTTACTCCGCCCATGGTTGCTTGCGCGTCGGTGAGCACGGTGTCGTCCAGAACCTCTTTGCGCAAGCGCCGCGCCAAGCCGAAATCCAGAACTTTCACCAGTCCTTCCGGCGTAACCATCACGTTGGAGCTTTTCAAGTCGCGGTGAATGATGTTGCGCCCGTGGGAATGCGCCAGCGCTCCCGCGATTTGCACCCCGTAACGCAGCACCGATTCCACCGGCAAGCCATCTTTTCCCATCAAGGCGCTCAGCGGCTTGCCCTCGATGAATTCCATCGCGATGTACGGCTCGCCTTCCGCTTCCCCTACCTGATAAATCGTGCAGACATTCGGATGATTCAGCGCACATGCAGCTCGGGCTTCGTTCAGCAGGAAATCTTTCGCGGATTTTTCCGCGATCGTCCGGGACGACAACACCTTGATGGCCACGTCGCGCTGCAGAACCTCGTCTCGCGCACGGTACACCGCGCCCATGCCTCCCTGACCCAATTCGGAGACCACGCGGTAATTGCCAAGCATTTTGCCAATGTTCATCAACGGGCCTCTTGCTGGAAGCCTATTTCATTCAGCGCCATTTTTTCAAATTGGGAACGTACGTTTAGACGCGAGTGTACGGTGCAGTGCGCCGGCGGCGCAACACTGAGTGTGCAACTAGGCAATGCGACAGAAGTGGTTGAGACACGTCGCGCTTGACTGATGATTCTAATCGGGCCCATCTCGCCTGGGCCATTGGCGGGTAAGCACTCAGCAGATGCAGGGTGATTTTGCTCGTGCATCCGCCTAGCCATGCGTGGAGTCCGGACAATTGTTGCAGTAAACCGTCACGTTCGCTCCGGCTATCTGATCACTGAGGTCTGATATCTTTCCCTTCCTTCACATGCGCCAGCGGAATCTGCGAAAACAATTGCAAATCAACCATCATGCACAGCTTTCGTTCCAATTGGAAAAACGTCGCCGCCTTCTTCCCCGGCAATACCTGGTTCACCACCGGCACATATTTCAGCCGCAACGCCTGCGCCTCCGCGTCTACCTCCATCGAGCGCCGCACATAAATCAGCGCGTCCTGGTCCGTCATCGTTGACCACGTCTCCGCGTACTGCTTCAACAGTGCATACTTCGCATTGTGCACATCATGTAGGTCGTCCGCGTAGTGTTTGTAGATAGGCCAGAACTTCTGTGCCTCCGCATCCGACAGCGACATATTCTCTCCAATCACCTTCATTTTCATCGCCCGTACATCTTGCCGCAGCAAGGCAATATCTGCTTCCGTCACCGTCGGGCTGATGACCCGCTGCACAGTAACTTGTTGCTCATGCACCACCATCGCCTGGGTTTTCCCCCGGGCAGCCGCACCCTCACCCAACGCCATCGCCACCAGCACCCCTGCAAGAAACGCTGCAGCTAATCCCGCCGCTTCCGTCATTTTGCTTTTCATAGTCCTTCTCCTTGGCCAACTCCACAACTCTATCGGCACGGTCAATCTGACAGATTTCACTCTTCCCTGGCTCTTGGGACTTGAGGATCATGGCCGGGATGCTAACAAACCGGGAAGGTCAGGACTAGGGAATTCTGCTATTCGGGACACCGAGCACAAGAGTACAAACGTGGAATTTGGGACGTTAGCTTCTCTGCAACATCGTAATTCTGGGAAACGAGATTATCGGAAAAATGGAAAACAGTACTTAAGCCTTCGATTAGCCGGGTGGATGTAATGGTTCGACGAAACGCTGAGCTGGAAGTCTCATTGCCCTGATTTCAAAACCTACAATCGTTGCTGACCTCCTGCAGCAGGCGGAACTTGAGGCAGAGATGGATACTCTTGCCAGCAGCGAATTCATCATCTGTCCACCGTCAATCAATATCAGCGGTTGGTGTCTTTTCTCCGCCCGCAGCAACTACGGCGAACTGTTCCGCACGCTTCCGGATTCCTCGCCAAGCTCGCCACTCGTCGACGCGGTTAACGCCCTGTTCGAGGCGATCACGAAACCCGGAACGGACCGCGTACAGTAGCACTCGCACCGATCCCCGCCAGCGACTTGATGCCCTACAGCACCAGTAACACCGCCAAATAGTCGGCGCCACAACCAGTGCCCCCCGCCACCAGTCGCCCTAAGACAAATTCGCTGATTTTTTTCATCGAGCAATCCCTCCTTGAGAAGGCCAGTCGCGAGCGACAGGCAATATGCTCCCAATCTTTCGACCTGCTCGAAGCACAAGAAAAAGGCGACAGACGATGCAAAGAATTGGCGCGTGTTCAAGGCCCACACATTGAAAGCGAACTCGTCTCGGCGACGAGAACGAAGACCGACACTAGGACTCGGCGAGAGTTTTTGGGGTGTACGGAGGGTACCGAGTCCTATGTTTATACAATCGAATAGTATTTAAAGATAAAGTAAATATATAATTGAATTTTCACGCAGAGTGGGATTGACAGCCCCAGGTAAGGGTTATGTACCCTTAGATGAACTTACTAACAATGCGAAGGAACAGCGAGCTGGTGGTGCGGTTTGGAGAGTCCGCGGTTCGAGCCATTTCCTTAACATATCGCTGGCTCAGTTTTCTGGTTTTGGGTCAGCAGTCGAAGTGCGTCCGTCCTTTTCCAATTCTAGTAAATCTCTCGACCCAAGGATGGTGTAACCAATCGTGGCCCCCTTCGTGTGGTTGCCTGTGGCAGCGGAATGAAATGTCTCAGCCTGGTCTCTTAAAGAATTACTCTGACTGCTGGAGAGCTAGACTCTAGTATGATCGCGGACGGACGAAGGAGCGCCCCATGACAACCCTTGAGTTTTCCGGGCCCGAGAGGCGTCGTTCGACAAGAACCCAACTGGCCGTGCCAGTGCGTGTGCATGGTCAAACCCGAACGGGGGAAGAATTCACGGCCGAGGCAGAGACGCATACCGTGAGCGATTCGGGATGTCTGATTTGTCTCGACGCGGCTCTTTTCGTGGATCAAGCTCTCAATCTGACGAATGGAAAAACGGGTCAGTCGATCCGAGGTAAAGTGGTCTCGACGTGGCGTCATCCCGGGGGAAGGATCTTTGCTGGCTTTGAATTCTTGTCACCGAGTGGCGACTTTTGGCGCAGCGAAATTGCGATTTCCCACACGGACACTCCAGCCCAACAGAACACCTGAGGGGTCCTTCGAGAGGAGGGCGCAGCAGCGGCCAGCATGTTGAATTTGCGAAACGAACTGGCACGAGGTACGTAGATACAGCAAATTACGTCGATACGGGCGTGCGATTTGGACGAGAATTTCCGCATGCAAGAAAGGCAGTTTCTTCTCTAATTCTTTATTTCTGAAGTCCGCGCCTTGTCCCTAGCGTTGGTGAAACGCGTGAGCACTACGATTTCGTCGCTACTTGCTGCCAGGCGCGGCGAAGGAACCACGCTCCGACTAGCAAGGCAACTCCAGCGAGCATGAGGCGGCCACTAGGCGGTTCGGGGGTTACCCCGATCAATTCCGTATCCGAATTGATGATCAGCACGCCACAGCCGGGACAGTCGACTGACTGTAGAGTGAGCGACGGGTTCACGAGAGCGATTGTTCCGCCAGTGTTCGTTAACGGCGAAGCTGTGAACAAGGCGACGTATTGTGAAAAATCAGAGTTGGCAAAGCCAACGATGTTTGGCAAAGCGGCGGCATCCATTTGCGTAGCGGTGAAATCGGCCGCCGTAGCGGGCCCAGTCACGGTGATAGAAAAGCTGAGAAAGCCATTCACGTCGGAGTTAGTCGTAAACATACCACTTGCCGTGTTGCCGTTTGTAAACGTGACATCGTTAAGGGTCCAAGTGACTTGGGCGGAAGCGCGCGCCGGGAGAACGCATAGCAAGAAGTAGAACCGGTAAGAGTTTCGCACTGCTTGCAAGAAATTTCATACGGGGCTCCACTTTCCATTAGGAGGAGCGGACCTGAGGTCGATTGGCTGGGATAGAAAGCATAGCGCCAACGTGACAGCTGCAACGTAAAAAAAAATGAACACTTCGTGACAGGTTGTGCAAATCTCTTTCCTGGATACAGGTCCGAAACGTGAAACGACCTGCAGGCGCATTCCTTGGTACGATACGGAAATGACTTTCCAGGAGGTTAGTATCTGAAAGTCGAGCCTGCGGACACAGCTTCTGAGATTTCATTCAACCGCGAAGGGATATCCCGCAACGGAGCGTTCGTGCTGCAGTTGGGCATTCTGCTTGTCCTCGTGGCGCTGCTCTATAGCCACGTGGTTGTGAAGCTGGTCCGGCAATGGCTGGATGATCCGAACTACTCGCACGGTTTTTTCGTTCCCGTTCAGCGCCGGCTTGCTCCTGTGGATGACCCGCAAAACGTGGATGGGGAAGCCTCTCGAGCCCTCTGGCGGGGGAATGATATTCATTGTGGCTGCCATGGGCCTGCTCGTCGTCGGTACACTGGGCGCGGAACTATTCCTGCCCCGAGTTTCGCTGTGCATCTTGACTGGCGGTTTGATTGTGTACTTCGCAGGGTGGGGAATGCTTCGGGCGGTAATCGCACCGTGGCTCGTGCTCTTCTTGATGGTTCCTCTGCCAGCGATCATCTTCAACGAGGTTGCTTTCCCGCTGCAACTGCTGGCGTCGCAGCTTGCCTGCGCGCTGCTCGAATTGATGCGGGTTCCTGTTTTGCGCGACGGCAATGTCATCGTGCTCTCCTCTATGACGCTAGACATCGTGGAAGCCTGCAGTGGTTTGCGGTCCTTGATGTCGCTCATCACCATTGCCGTGATCTACGGACTTTTTTTTGAGCGAAGAGTTTGGATGCGCATCTTGCTGGTGTTCTTCGCGGTACCGGTGGCGGTGTTTGCCAATGCGTTAAGGATTACGGTTTCGGCCCTGCTGGGCCAATACGTCAGCCATCAGCTCGCAGAAGGCTTCTTTCATGCATTCTCTGGCTTCTTGCTTTTCGTGCTTTCCCTGGCAGCGCTCGGAGCCCTTCATATGCTGGGACGGAATCTTGGAAGGAGATGGGCGACATGAGTGCGAGCGGCCGGTCCTGGTTGCGATTTTTTGTGCTGGCAGTTCTGCTGGCGGGGACGTATGGCTTACTCAAAGCCAGGGACCACGAAGAGGTGCTGCCGCCCCATGACAGTTTGCGGAACTTCCCTCTGGCCGTTGCCAACTGGCAGGGGCGGGACATCCCAATCAGTCGTGACGTTCTGGATTCCTTAGGCCCCGGTGATTTCTTGGCGCGTAACTATTTCAATCCAACTCAGCGTGAAGCGGCGAATCTGTTCATTGCTTTTTTCCCCAGCCAGCGCCAAGGAGACACCATTCACTCTCCGAAGAACTGTCTGCCTGGAGCGGGCTGGGTTCCAACGGAATCCACGCGTATCTGGATGGATGGTCAAAATGGCCGCAAGATTGAGGTCAACCGATATTTGTTGGAGAAAGAAGGAGAAAGGGCTCTGGTGCTTTATTGGTATCAAGCGCATGGCCAAGTCACACCGAGCGAGTATGCGGCGAAGTACCGGCTAGTAGCGGATTCTATCGTGATGAATCGCTCGGATGGGGCGCTGGTTCGAATCGCCACCGGTCTGAAGGAAGGCGAAAGCTCTTCAGAAGCGGAGGCGCGGGCGGTGCGATTTGCGCAGGCTGCGCTGCCACTTCTTGACAGGTACATCCCACTCTGAGAGACTTGGAATTCAGCCCCAAAAAAAGAATCGCCGGAAACAATCCGGCGATCTTTCGAATATGTGAAAGTCGAGTGCTGAATTACGCGTGGGCCTTTTTCTTCATCAAGGCCAAGGACATGGCAATCATAGCCGCCCCAACCAGGAGCAGCGTTGGAGGCTCTGGATATCGCGGAATACTTCTGCCGTTGCTGGGAGACGTACCGGTCAAATTCGCCATACCCGAATGGCCGGGCAGGTACTCCCGCGGGAGGCATAAGACCTATGCCGAGTATCCACGAATTTTGCCCGCAAACGAGCCAGGGCAGAATGGTGTTTATCGGGAAACCACTATTGGGAGGAACAGTGCAAGCGCCACTGGTCTGCACCGGTGGCGGAACAGCTAATAATGCCCTGCAGGCGGATAATAATAAACATACGGATCTTGTGCGGTGCCACCGCTCGCAAGGTCGTTGTTAATGGCGTTCACACTATTATTCAGACAAGCTTGATTGGCATTGCCGATTGGCGCGTCAGACCCGGTAGTGTTGGCGTCGTAGCAGCCAACTCCTTCCCCTCCTAGGCCCTGTTGGAAGGTGAGCGTGACGTCCGCCACTCGAAGGGATCAGGCACTCCCGTCCAGACAATTGGATTGTGTCCACGTTGGCTCGATATTGGCCAATAGTGCATCCGACATAATCGCCCGCGTTCGATGAATCGAATTGCAAATTTATGCTGATGGAATTGAACGGGGTGCCGGATTGATTATAGAAGGAGAAAATCTCCTGCACACCTCCTGGGAATGCGCTGCAATCAGGGGAAGTCGATGAGGGCATGCACGAGTAGCCCGTTAAAGTAAAATTATTCGAGGTCACTCCTTGGCTCTTAGCGGGGGCATGGCCGCCCACCCCACCGTCGGGAGGAAGATTTGAGCATAGGACAATGCGGCGCAACATGCCATTAAGGTCAGGAGCGTTAAGCAGCGCTTTATCATCATGATGTAATGTGCCTCTTCGAGATTCAGCTAAGGTAACGACAACAACCGGCCATTTCCAGGCGATACTATTCCGTGGTTGAAGCATACTCGAAGTCGCTGTCCAGTCAAGTACCGATTCGCGTACTAGAGGTACCTTTTTTAGGCTCTGAGGATAAGAGATTGTCACGCTCTGGCCTCACTGGAAGGGGACCAACGGACCTCCACGTTTGGTTGACACATGCCGCCAGTCACTTGAGGTGTATCTGGCTTTTTCTGGTTCCCTGCGGTCTTCTGGACCTCGGCAACCAGCGCCTCGAATTCGGGGTCACCATGCAGTGATTTCAGGTCCGAATCCTCGGCCATGTGCTTCTTGTTCAGGGGGCTTAAGCCGTGTTCGATAGCGTCTTTCAATAGAGCCAGCGCCTCAGCGCTGATGCCCCTGCGAGCGCGGCGTTGCAGGCCATGATTGTATTTCGTTTCGGCAGTATCCGGATGATTGGCTCCCCGGACCCGCATTTGTATCGCAAGTGTCTCCTGCAGCAACGCGTTGGCGTCCTTGTAGCGCCCTTGCACGCTCAAAGTGTTCGCCAGTTCGGTCATCGTAACCAAGGTCAATGGATGTTCCGGCCCCAGCACGCGCCGTTGCACGTCTAGGACGTCACGTCGAAGTTTCTCTGCCTCCGCATAGTGCTTTTCCGATTGAAGTGATGTTGGCCAGGCTTCCATGGTATCCAGGGTATCTGGATGGGTCGTCTCCCAAAACATGTCGGCGGAGTTCGAGGTTCTCGCGCTGAAGCTTCTCGGCCTCGTCAAGTTGATTGTCGATACTCAAATAGTCGGCAAGAAAGAATTCTGTTCTCAGGGTTTCCGGGTGATCGGGGCCCAGCACCTTACGCCTGAGGGTAAGCGCTTCACGCAGTATGTGCTTCGGCTTCCTGGAGATGGCCTTCTTCGCCCAAGGTAAAACCAAGGTTGGTCATGGTCCGCAACGTCTCTGGATTTTCTGGCCCCAGCACTCGCTTTTGTATTTCGAGCGTTTCGCGCTTCAGTTTTTCTGACTCCTGCGAGGCGGCCTTGCTCGTGCAAGATATTTGCCAACTCGATCATGCAGGAGAGAGTCACAGGATTCTCGGGTCCTAGCGCGCTGCGATCGGTTGCCAGTGCGTCCCGAAGCAGCTTCTCCGCAGCTGCTTAACTGCCCTTCCATCCGCAGAACGCGAGCCAGGTCGTTCAAAGAACTTAATAGCTCGGGATTCTTGGGTCCAAGCGCCCGGCGGCGAAGTTTGACAGATTTCTCCAGAAGCTTCCGGGATTGGGGATAGAGTCCCAGCGACTCGTAGACGCTTCCGATGGTTTCGAGCAGCCGCGCCTGCACCTCGGGCTGACCGGTTAGGTTGGTCTCGATCTGCTTGGCACCTTGATCGAGAATTTCTCGTGCGGTAATGCTGTTGCCACGAGCCTCGCTGGGGTCGGAAACATTGAAGAGATGAATCGAGAAAATCGGAGACATTTTTTGCTTCCGCAGCTTCGCGATTGGCGCGGTCCCGTTCTCGAGCGATGCGGTAAGCCTGAACGGTCATGGAAACCGCCAACGCGATCAGCATGACGAAGACAACAGTGGCGGCAAGTACGCCTACGCGATGGCGTTTGATAAATTTGCTGGTTCGATAGGAGACGGACGGCGGCGAGGCGAGAACGGGCTCATCCGTTAAATAGCGAGTGATGTCCGCCGCGAGGGAAGTTGGCGAGTCGTAGCGGCGAGCTCGATCTTTTTCGAGCGCCTTCATGGTGATCCAATCGAGATCACCCTTGAGCAGGCTGGCGAGTTGGCGCGGCTCGGTTTGCCGCAATCCGGCGTTTGCGGCGGCAGTGTCGTTGAGCTTGATTAATTGCGTGCTTGGGGCGGGAGGATCATCCTCGCGGATTCTGCGCAGGACTTCGTACAACGGCTGTTTTTGCCATTGTTTTGGATCAAATGGAAGGGAACCCGTTAGCAGTTCGTAGAGAATCACTCCGAGCGCGTAAACGTCGGCACGAGTATCGATATCTGGGAAAGTGGGATCGGTCTGTTCCGGCGCCATGTAGCCGGGCGTACCCACGAGCATGCCCGCTTGGGTCAGCAGGGTTTCGCCCTCTTGTTTGTTTTCGGTGGCTTTGGCGATACCAAAGTCGATGATGTGCGGTGCAGGTTTCCCGTCGATCTCGCTGACCAGGATATTTCCCGGTTTCAGGTCGCGGTGAATCATCGCTTTTTGGTGAGCGTGCTGCACGCCTTCACAAACTTTGATGAAAAGTTCGAGGCGCTGGCGGGTGCTGAGGCGCTTTTCGTCGCAGTATTTCGTGATCGGAGAGCCGGGAACATACTCCATCACGAAGAAGGGTTGACCTTCGGAGGTGGTTCCCGCGTCAAAGACTTTGGCGATGGCGGGATGGTCCATGATCGCCAACGATTGCCGTTCCGCCTCGAATCGCTGGATGACGGACTTGTCATAGCGGCCGCCCTTAATGAGCTTGAGGGCGACTTTGCGTTTTACAGGGAAAGTTTGCTCGGCGAGCCAAACCTGCCCCATGCCGCCTTCACCCAGCATTTTGACAAGCCAATAAGGACCAATGGTGTCGAAGTCGCCGCTCTCTTGTGGTGGAGTTGTTGGAGTGCCGCCGAAAGTTGCGTCGCCAAAGAAGGTGCCGTTGTCTGCCGGAGGCGTTTGTTTTGCTTCCGAAGATACTCCGTACATAGGAGTTTTGAGGGCTACAGCAGAATCGAGGGTATGGATCGCGTCCGGATCAACCCGAGTGACCGGAGGCTTGGATGTGGATGGTTTTGGAGGGGGTGACGACTTGACTGAAGGCGGCGGACTGACTGGCGGTTTCGCGGGAGCTGACGGTTTAGCTACTACCTTTGGAGCGGAAGTTGACGGGGTCGGCTTGTTGATACTAACGGGACTCTCAAGGGTTGAAAGCTCCTCGGCATTCGAGGGCTTCCCGGGGGCCTCCGGATCCTGCGGTTGACCTGACTTAGCCATAGATTTTGCCCAACGAGGCTTACTCCGCGGAGGTTGGAAGTGTACCATCGCGGAATCCGGTCGTGTCAACGAATTTGAGTTTCGTTAGCGTAAAAAGCACGTTGTTGCCGTGCGAAGCAGGTTGGAGCTTGAGTGATTTTTGCGCTTCCGCAAAAAAGGTCAAAATGCGGCTACCCGCCGGGAGAGCTTCGCAGCCGCGTGGATTTCGATGCCCCAGGACGCAACTTTTTGGAGGCGTTCACGTATCCTAATTGAAGCGTTTATGCGCCGACTCTCTTTCTTTCTGCTCGTTTTCCCTTTGGCTCTTGTTATTGCGACGGGGTGCCGCGCGCAAGATGCTTCAAAAATCGTTGAGCAGTATGTGAAGGCAGCAGGCGGTGCGAAGAATTTAAACAAAATTCAAACCCTGCTGGTTGATGGCACGGTGCAAACCGGAGGAACGGAACAGAGCGGCACATACACTTTGCGCGTAAAGGCACCGAACCGCTATTACAGCGAACTGCGAAACGGCGGGAAAACGGCGATCCTGGCTTATAACGGGAAATCCGCGTGGCACGATGGGGAATCAGGGCAAATCGCCACGCTGCTGGGACCGAATGCGCTGGAACTGGAGGCCGCCGCGCAGTATTACAACGCGCACTTGCTGGGGCTTTCGAAGAAGAAAATCGGAGCGTTGTATAAAGGCATGGCTTCCATTCACGGGCGTGCGACTTACGAGGTGGAACTGACATTTCCGACGGGCATTTCGTGGGATGTGTTCTTTGACCAGCAAACCCATTTGATCGCGGCCGAGAAGGCCACCCTGGTGGGGGTTCCGCAGGAGATTGATTACGACGATTATCGCGCGATCAATGGCGTGAAACTGCCTTACAGAATGGAGATTCGTAGAGGAACCGAAACGTACGCCATTAGCGTGACTCGCGCGGGAACAAACGAAACGATCGGCGAAAGAGTCTTCGATTTTCCCATTCAGTCGCAGGTGAAACTGCCGGACCTGAAGAAACTATTCGAAGAAATAGATGCCCATCAGAAGCAGATCGACAAGGTGAAGGAGAATTATGCGGGAACGCAGGTAGAGGAAGAAACAGAGTACGACAAGGCCGGGAAAGTCACAAAAAAGGAGACCAACGAGTATACGTTCTTCTACTTGAATGGCGATGAAATCACGACATTGGTGAAAAAAGACGGCAAGCCGCTGAGCGCGGACGAGCAGAAGAAAGAGAATGAAAAAACGCAAAAGCGCATTGCTGAAGAGCAAAAAAGAGAAAAGAAAAAAGAAGAAAAAGAGGAAAAGGCCAAAGAAGAAGGCAAGGACTCAAAGGACAGCGACGATCCTGGGATCGAAGTGTTTCTGCGCGTGTGTCAGTTTGTGAATCCAAGGCGCGAGCGCTTCCGCGGGCAAGACGTGCTGGTGTTTGATTTCGAGCCAAATCCGGAGTACAAGCCGAAGAATCTGGAGGAGCGCGTCGTAAAGGAATTGGCCGGAGTGGTTTGGGTGGACGAAAGAGCGAAAGACGTGGTGCGGCTGGAAGCTTACTTCGTGGGGGATGTGCATATTGGAGGAGGCGTGTTGGCCAATCTGCAAAAGGGAACCAGCTTCGTGTTCGAACAGGCGTACGTGAACAACGAAGTGTGGTTGCCAACGTACGTGGAGGCCCACGTAGGTGTGCGGCTGCTGCTGGTGAAGGGCTTCAAGGTGAATGTCACGACGAAGTATTCCGATTACAAGCGATTCAACGTGGAAACACTGAGCACGGTCGAGAAGCCCAAGGACGCGAAGGAGCCGGCGCCGTTGCCGGGAAGGCCGTAAGCCGTTCACGGGTGAATTTGGTTGTCCATCAGCAATTCACCCTAAATGCAGACAATTTCCACAGGCATGTAAGACACTTCCGAAAAAGACGCACAAGGCAAGGAATGGTGTGGCGGGCGAGAAATAAGTCTCCTCTTTTCAGCAGGTATTGGGGGGAGAAAAAGACGCCCGGGCGGCCTCAGAATTGCACCTAATTCTCGGTAACTTCTTGTAGTTTGGGGAGTTATAGAACTTCTGTACGGAGGGTTTCGCTGCGGTTAAAGCGAGCTCCTACGGATAATAGATGATCAAACGATTGGCAATTATATTTCTCATCAGCGGTGCGCTGATCGCTGCCCGGGCGGATAACGTCCCGGTAGTGAGTTCAGCGACTTCAACGACCAACAGTACCGCAAGCGCAACCCAAAATATTGACACAAACCCGCTGTGGGCGGGGGCGCTGGCAGGTTCGAGTTGGGTCTCCTACGCGTCCACCGGGAATCCTTCGGACTCGGGGTTTGTTACCGTGCCGAATGGAACTGCGGTGACATTTACCGACACCTTCACTTTGACCGGCAGCATTCAGAGTGCATTCCTGAACGTGCTTGCGGATGACACGGCGAGCGTTTGGGTAAATGGCACAGAACTGATGGCTGCCAACCTTGCAGGACCTTATCCAGTTTGCGCCGCGAGCGGCATTGGCTGCCTGGCCACGACGGAAGGTATGTTCGGCAGTTCCCAACTTTTGCCGTACTTGCAGGATGGCGTCAATACCATTCAATTCACCGTGTATCAAGAAGGCGGGACTTCGTATGGGTTGGATTACGCGGGTGGCGTCACCACGTTGGCTGGCACCACACTCAGTGATCCCCCGAACGATCCTCCGGCCCGCACACCCGAACCGAGTACCTTGGCGATGCTGGGTGGCGGTTTGATTGGATTGGCGTTGTTGAAGATTCGCAAGTAACGATTCGAATTAGTATCACCCTTCCAAAAGCCATCCTTCGGGATGGCTTTTTACTTTTGGCGTGGGAGGCGTCCTCGTTTAGGTGGACGTAACGGACAACCTGCGAAGGCCGTCCCTACCATCGCGAGATTTGCTCAAGGCAGTGCGACCGGATTAAGGCGTGGTGGTGTGGGTCAGGACTTCGCGAATCTTATGGATCAGCACCGAGGGTGAAAAGGGCTTCTGGATGAACACCAGACCGCTCTCGAGCAAGCCTCCGCTGGTGACGACGTTTTCGGTATAGCCGGACATATACAGGACGCGGATGCCCGGACGGCTCTTCATGATTCGCGCGGCCAGCTCGCGGCCGCTGGCGCCGGGCATGACCACGTCGGTCAGCAACAGGTGAATCTCTCCTGGGAACTTGCAGGCGAGATCTTCAGCATGCTGAGGATCTTCAGCTACAACCACTTCATAGCCCTGCGCCACAAGAATGGTCCGAACAAGATCGCGGACGGCTTCCTCGTCTTCGACGAGCAGGATGACCTCGGTGCCGCGCAGGTCCAGGGCTTTCGGGAGTTTGGGTTCATCGGATTGACTGGAGGCTTCCACTTGCGGCAGATAAACCTTGAAGGTGCTGCCTTTCCCGGGTTCGCTGTACACCCAGGTATAGCCGCCGCTTTGCTTGACGATGCCGTAAACGGTGGAGAGCCCCAGGCCGGTGCCTCGACCGCTTTCTTTGGTGGTGTAAAAGGGCTCGAAGATGTGCGCCACAGTAGAGGGATCCATGCCAACGCCGGTATCTGAAACGGCCAGCATGACGTAATGTCCGGGCTTACTCGGGGTGTGATCGGCGGAGTAGGACGAGTCCAAAACCACATTGGCGGTTTCCAGCACAAGGCGGCCGCCCTGGGGCATAGCGTCGCGCGCGTTGACGACAAGATTCATAATGACCTGCTCGATTTGTGCGGGATCTGCTTTTACTTTTCCCAATTGGTCGTCGACGCGCGTGATCATCTCAATGTGATCGTCAATCAGGCGGCGTAGGAGTTTGTCCATATTCAGGACGATGGCATTTAAATCCAGGGTTTTCGGTTGGAGGACCTGCTTGCGGCTGAACGCTAGCAATTGACGCACCAGCGCGGCGGCCCTGGCGGCGGCATTCTCAATGCGCTCGATATCGGTTCGCAGATCGAGAGGCACGCTGGGCCGACTCAGCGCTAAATCGGTGTAGCCGGTAATGATGGTCAGAAGGTTGTTGAAATCATGAGCGATTCCACCAGCCAGGCGCCCGACCGCTTCCATTTTTCGCGATTGCTGAAGCTGCGTCTCCAAAATTTTGCGCTCGGTGATGTCAACAATGATCCCTTCCATGACCGGATGGGAGTTGCTGCCCGGAACAACGACCCCGGTATCATTGAGCCAGACCTCGCGACCGTCTTTTCTCTTGAAGCGAAATTCCGCCTGAAATGGCTCACCCCGCTCGCTCCCTTTTTCCGCGGCTTCGACGGCGGCCAGATCGTCTGGATGGATCATTTCCCCCCAGCGATGAGAGATGGCCAGCCACTCGTCGGGCGTGTACCCCAGAATCGCTTCAATCTGCGGGCTGACGTAGTGCCACTGCCCGTTGATACCGATTTCCGCGATGTAGGTAATGGCGTTGACCTGTTCGACGAGCGTGCGATATTTGGCTTCGGCTTCGGCGCGCGCTTTCTCGGCTTGCTGGCGCTGCGAAAGGTCACGGCAGGAGCAGACGGTTCCGCCGTCGGGCATGAGCGTGATCGTGATTTCAGCGGAGAGTGCGCTTCCATTGGGACGGCGAATAGAAAAGACCGCGGACCATTTTCCGGAGTCCGCCAAGGACGCGCGAATTTGCGGTTCCCAAGTGCTGAGTTCCTGGAAGGCGTAGACGATTCGCCAAGGCTGGCCGATGATGCGGTCTGGGCCGTCAAACCCAAACATGGAGGCGAACGCGGAGTTGGCGTAGATGTGCGTGCCGCGTTCATCCAGGAGCGCGATACCGTCGGCGGAACTGTCCATGGCCAGCGTTTGTCTACGAACGGTCTCCTCACCGCGCTTCTGGCGGAACTGCACGAGCGCAATACGCAGGGCATAACAAACGAAAGAAAGTGCCATCAGACTGAAGCGGAGTAACCTCCAGCCTGGGCCGAGTTCCGCGAGCATGAAAAGAACGGCCATGGGCACGAAGGCGAACATTCCGTTGGTAATCAGGACGTCGGCGAGGGATTTCTTGCGTTCGTTGGTGACGTGCTTGACCGAATTCGGTTGCCATGTAGCGGCCCAGAAGGCTCCGTAAAGGAAGGGAATCGACCAAGCCAAGTCATACCAGGTGCCGGTGGGGAGTTCCTGTTGAGCCTGGTAGAAATCCAAACAATGAGAGCCGACGGTGTAGATCAGGTGATAGAGCGCCAGGCCACCGTACAGCTTGCGCACTTCTGGAAAACGAGCACGGCGCCACTGTAAGACAGCCAGAAAAATTATTCCCACGTCGCCCCAGAGGGCGATGGTCATTTCGCGAGTGAAGGCGGTCTGCTGCGAGAGCGTTAGCGAGGGCAGGTAATACCAACCGAAGTACACCAGGAAGAAGAGGATGCCGATCTGGATGAAATCGAGGGCTTCTTCGGTTTCGACTTGAGAATCTTTTTTCTGTTGGTTCAAGAAAATGGCCATGACGAAAAACATGCCATGGGTATCAAAGAGAAAGCGGATGAGAGAGTCCGACGGCGGCTCGATTCGTAGAACCACTTCATAGTAAGTCCAGCCAAGATCTGCGGCGGCCCAGATCGCAGTGCCAAATCCAACCAGAGTCCAGAAAGACTGACTGAAGCCCGGCGCTCTCCGGGCAGCTCGGAAACACATCGCAGCTGCTAAGAGGGCCGAGAAAATCTGGAGGGAATTTCCAACGAAGGAGCCGGCCGGAGAGGTGCCGAGCCAAACGACGGAGCAGACGTGAGCAGCCACGACGAGGAGTGCCACAAAGGCCAGGGAGCGAGGAAATGGCTTAAGGCTCAAGGCGATGGTCCTGGTACCTGCCCAATTAGTTTAAGAGTCTTTTAGTGAGGGCAACCGGCTGTCTGAGGGTATGTGTCGGCCTCGTTATCGCCCTGCAAGGGTACGGTTGCCCAAGGGAAAACGTCGTTCGGGCAACCCCACGAATTGTGAGATGCGGTGAGGCTAGCGGCCTTCGAAGGGGTAGCGATCCTGGGCCTGGACAGCGGCGGCAACACCGCGCCGAAGGGCAATGGTGTCGACGACGGGGCGCTTGCCAAACCGTTTGAGCACGGCCAATTGCGTAGTGAGCATGTCGCCTTCGTGGACGGCGGCGACGGCGCGACGCGCTTCATGCTCGACGCGCTCAGCAGCATCGGCGATGAAGACCCGGGCGGCGTCAATCAACACGGCGGCGGCAGCTTCGCCCTTGGTGGCCGCGGCTTTCTGCGCGCGGAGCAGGCTGGATTCCATGGCGTAAATTTCCATGACGATATTGGCTAGCGCGGCGATCAATTCCTGCTCTTCGGCAAGCTTTTCGCGATATTTCTGCAACGCGCCACCGGCAGCCTGCAAAAACATCTTTTTGGCATTGGCGATGATGCGCGCTTCGTCGGCGAGAACGCCTTCCGGCGCGTCTTCGAAGGAAGGGCCGGCCAGGATTTCGTCGGCGAGCTTCATGGCTGCGGGGATGAGCGCAAGCTGGCCACCCATGGCGCGCTTCATGAGCATCTGGATGATAAGCATGCGGTTGATTTCGTTGGTTCCCTCGAAGATGCGATTGATGCGGGAATCACGATACGCGCGGCAGACGGGGTAGTCTTCGTGGAAACCATAGCCGCCGAAAATCTGAACGGCTTCGTCGACGACGAAGTCGAGCATCTCGCTGCCATAGACCTTCGCGATGGAGCTTTCGATAGCGTACTCTTCGAGAACCTTCATGGTGTTTTGCGTTTTATTGCCGGAACCAGCCGCGGCGTGCATGGCAGCTTCCATATAGCCGGCACTGCGGTAGATCATGGATTCCACGGCATAAATCTGAATGGCCATTTCGGCAAGCTTTTCCTTGATGAGACCGAAATCGCCAATTTGCTTGCCGAAGGCTTTGCGTTCTTTGGCGTATTTGGACGCAGTGGCGATGACATGCTTGGCACCACCGACGCAGGAAGCCCCGAGAGTGAAACGACCGGCATTTAACACGTTGAAGGCGACGATGTGGCCGCGGCCAATTTCGTGCAGCACGTTTTCTTTGGGCACCATGCAGTTTTCCAGAAACACCGGAGTGGTGGAACTACCGTGAATGCCCATCTTGTGTTCTTCGTTGCCGGGCTTGCAGCCGGGGAAGCTACGTTCGACGATAAAGGCGGTGAGTTTTTCGCCGTCCACTTTGGCGAAGACGATGTAGAGGTCGGCGAAACCGCCATTGGTGATCCACATCTTTTGGCCGTTGAGAATGTAGTGCGTGCCTTCCTTATTGAGTTCGGCGCGCGTGAGCAGATTTTGCGCGTCGCTGCCGGCCTGCGGTTCGGAGAGGCAATACGCGCCGATGTATTCGCCGCTAGCCAGTTTGGGAAGGTATTTTTTCTTCTGCTCTTCGGTGCCGAAATAAACGAGCGGGAGCGTGCCGATACCGGCGTGAGCGCCATGGGTTACGGCAAACCCACCGTACATCGCAAGCTTCTCCGTCAGCATGGTTGACGCCACTTTATCGAGTCCCGCGCCGCCGTATTCTTCGGGCGTGCCACCGCTCATCAAACCGAGTTCCGCGGCTTTGCGGGTCAATTCCGCCATGAGGCCGGGCTTTTTGGCTTCCAGCTCTTTCGCGAGAGGCAAAACTTCCTTGGCCACAAATTCTTCGGCAGTTTGCCCGATCAGCTTTTGATCGTCGGTCAGGTCGGCGGGAGTGAAAATGTCCTGAGGGGCAGGAGATTCGAGCAGGAAGCTACCGCCTTTCGCAGCGGGTTTGGTGAGAACGGAGGTCGCCATATATTTGCTCCTTGCCGTGCTGGTGCGGCGATGAAATTCAAACGATCGTTTGAAAAACCAATGCGGCGATTTTACCCGCACAGGGGCGCTAGCGCAATAGGACCTCGTAGGGATCGTAGGGATGAACACGTGGTGCGTGCAAATTCTGGGTGGGTGTGGCAGACTCTGTCGCCTGCCAGGCAGGACGGAGGAGTGAGGAGGGATTATGGCACGGGCGGTTATTCACTTTGAGATTGGTTGCCGGGATGCGGCGAAGACGCAAGAGTTCTACCGCGCGATGTTTGACTGGAAGATCGAAGCGATGGGGCCGGCGGCGATGATTGCGCCGGAAGCACCGGGGATTGGTGGGCACATCACGGCACTAGGCCATGAGCCGCATCGCTACACGATTTTTTACGTGGATGTGGAGGATGTGGCGGCGGCGTTGAAGAAGGCGGAATCGCTTGGTGGCAGCACCTTAGTGCCGCCGGTGGACATCCCTATGGGAACGTTTGCGTGGATGCAAGATCCGGAGGGGAACACGGTGGGATTGTGGAAGTCGAAGGGCTGAGGTAGTGGCGGATCTGCCGAAGGAAGAAGAAAGAGAAGGTCGGCGGGGTAACCCTTCGCCAGGTGCTCAGGGCAAGAAGCCGCCCCCACGGGTGAAATCTATCGGAGACGAACACCAGTGCGGCTTCAGTTGAACAGGGTGGGTTTGGGGTGATGGCTTGCGCTCATGTTGAGGTTGGAGAAGCGGTGGATGCCGGAGCGGCGCAGGGCGAAGAGAACGGCCCAAGCGAGGGCCGCGCAAGCACACACCAGGGCAAAGGCGAAGAAGAACGCTGGCATGATGGCAACATGCGTGGGTTCGACGGGGCCGAGCGAGGGACCAGTGGCTGGCAGCACATGCTGAAGTATTTTGCCTTCTCGATGGCAAGATAACAGTGGCAAGAATCACGAGCATGAGGGTGACGGTAGATTTGGGAAACCGGAATTCGGAACGCATGGAAAATCTCCTTTGGGAAAAGACGAGAAATTTTCGACGGCCGAAGATGGTTGCGCGTGCTCCCGGAAAACACCTCGCAAAAGGCCAGCGGATTCGCGGAGGCCGCACGCGTCACGCGGAAAAAGACCCCCACTTGCGTGCTTCTTGTTGAACCTCCGCCAAAACGGTGATCATTTCTTCACCGAATTTCTGGCGGTAGCCGGAAGGATAAAATAGAGGAGCGACCGGAAGAACGAGGACATGGACTCAAGCCTCCTTGCCCGCGACGCGCAGGTTTGCGAGTCGCGTGAGGTGTTTCAGGCGGTCTGACTTCCAGGCCGAGCGTGCGGCGTCCCAAGGAGGTCAGGCGATAAGACTGTTTACCGCGCGAAGTGTCGTTCTTCCTTGCAGCGTTCAATCCAGCCGTCGTCGAGCAACCGTCGCAAAGCGCCATAGAGAGTGCCGGTGCTAAGGCGAAGGCGGTCGCAGCTCATGGTGCGAGTGTCCTGGAGAATGGCGTAGCCGTGACGGGGCTGAGAAGAGGGATAGCAGAATGGGAGGACAGGTTCGGAGAGGGGGAAAGTCGCCATAATCGTCTTACGACATGTCGTACGGTGACATATTGTAAGGTGAAAGGAGCGTTGTCAAGAGGATTGTAAACGTGGCACGGGGCACCCGGAAGGAGAGATTCCTCGCTGCGCTCGGAATGACGGGTGAGTTTTTTTCGAGGCAAGATGCATAGATCGAAGAAAGAGCCCATCGTGCAAAGGCGGCCCGTGGGGGCACCCGCAAAAGCGCCACGAGGCGGGAAAGTGTTTTACAGTCGTTCGAAGATGCCAGCGGCGCCCATGCCTCCGCCTATGCACATGGTAACCATACCGTAGCGGGCGTTGCGGCGCTGGAGTTCGCGCAGGAGTGAGGCGGTAAGCTTGGCGCCGGTGCAGCCAAGTGGATGACCGAGGGCGATAGCGCCACCGCTGGGATTGACGCGCGCGGCATCTAGATTGGCTTGCTGGATGACGGCTAGCGATTGTGCGGCGAAGGCTTCGTTGAGTTCGAGCACCGGAAATTCGTTAAGCGAAAGTCCGGCGAGATCGAGGGCTTTGGGAATTGCGTAGACGGGGCCGATGCCAAATTCTTCGGGAGGGCAGCCCGCGGTGGCATAGGAGACGAAGCGTGCCTGGGGCTTGAGGCCGAGTTCCGCGGCTTTCACATCGCTCATGACCACAACCGCGGCGGCGCCGTCGCTCATCGGCGAACTGTTGCCGGCGGTGACGGTGCCTTTCACGTGAAACGCGGGTTTTAAGTTGGCGAGGACTTCTATCGAAGTATCGGGGCGGGGCAGTTCATCTTTTTCGAAAAGGAACGATTCTGTGGAGGGCTTGGCGGCAGGTTTGCCTTTTGCGCCATTGCCGTTGGGAAGTGAGGTGATTTTCACTTCGACGGGAACGGTTTCATCTTTGAATTTATCGGCGGCGAGGGCGGCTGCTGCTTTTTTGTGGGAATCCACGGCGAATTGATCGGCGCGCTCTCGAGTGATGCCAAATTTTCGGGCCAGATTTTCGGTGCCGAGTCCCATGTTGATGTAAGCATCGGGATAGTGATCGATGAGCCAAGGATTGGGGGAAATTTTGTTGCCGCCCATGGGGACGAGCGACATGGATTCGGTGCCACCCGCGACGATGACTTGCGCGGAACCGCCGCGAATGCGTTCGGCGGCGAGGGCGATGGCCTGAAGGCCACTGGCGCAAAAACGATTCACGGTCATCGCGGAAGTCTCTACAGGCAGGCCGGCGCGAAGAGCGGCAATGCGCGCGACGTTCATGCCTTGTTCGCCTTCGGGCATGGCACAGCCGAGGATGACGTCATCAATTTGTTTGTGGTCGAGGCCGGGAACGCGGGCGAGGGCTTCTTTGATGACGAGGGCGGCGAGATCGTCGGGGCGGGTGGTGCGGAGGGAACCTTTGTAACCGCGGCCGACAGGAGTACGGACGGAAGAGACGATGACGGCTTCGGGCATGGCGAACCTCCCTTGGTTGATTTTTTTGATTTTCGGTTGGTGGTGGGAAAAAAGCAAATGGGGTAAGGGGCATGAGGGAGGAAGAGAGATTCCTCGCTACGAAGACTTCGCTCGGAATGACGGGGTTCTTTGCGGCCTGTGTCTTGGAATTCGCGATGCCAGATCGTTCGTCGCTTCGCTCGGCATGACGGGTTTTTTTGATCGGGAGATCTTGCCGAGATGGGGCGCAGCGTGGTGCGGCCCTACGGGGAAATGGCGCCCTGTTAACGCTAGAACTGGAGGCGGAGGCCGAATTGCATTACTCGGGGGCCGCCGCCGCCGAGGCCGGGATTGCCTTGGGCTACGTCGGGGGTTTGGGTGATGAGGCCGGCGGTGGGGCTGCCGGGCGAAACGACGTTGGAGGGCAGCGCGAAATTGGGGTGATTGAAGATGTTGAAGAATTCGGCGCGGAACTGGAGCAGCAACTGTTCGCGCAATTGGAAATTTTTCGTAGTGGAGAAATCGTAGTTCCAGAAGCCGGGGCCAAAGATTTGATCGCGGCCGAGATCGCCAAAATAGCCGTAGGGATCGGCGGCCGTGACGGCTGGATAGGCAAAAGCAGCGGGATTGAGATAGCCGGTGGTCGGAGTCCAGTGGGGGAGAATCGGATTGACACCAGGAACGACATCGGGGCGCTGAACGTAATTAAAATTCACGCCACCCGCATCCGTAATGATGTTGATGGGACGACCGGACTGCACGGTGACAATGGAGTTGAGTTGCCAACCGGCGCCGAGGAGACGGGGCAGGCGCCGGAGGTCAGGGACGATGTAGTTGACGGCGGTGGTCCAGCGGTGACGGGTGTCGAAGGTGGACGGGCCTTTTTCGGCGGCGAGGTTGGTGGAATCCTGCGGGAAGGCAGCGTTTGCGAAATTGAAATTGATGCCGTCGGAAGCGCCGTCGAGCGACTTGGAAAAGGTGTAAGTGGAGAAGCCAGAGAATCCATGAAGATTCTGGAAGCGCACGGTGGTCTGCAGGCCGTGATAGGTGGAATTGGCGCTGCCGGAAAAGACGTCGACGGCAGCGTACTGCGGGTAAGCAGGATTGTTGATGTTGAAATCGCGGCCCTGATTGGCGTCATAGAGGCGGGACAGGCGGGTACCTTTGGTGCCGACATAACCGATTTCAAATGCGAAAAGCTGGCCGAGTTGACGCTGAATGTTGAGGCTCCAGCTTTGCACGTAAGGAGTGCGAAGAGCCGGGTCGGTGACGAAGATGGATTGCGGAAACACTGTGGGCGAGAACACTGAGCCGGTGCTGGTGCCATTCCATGCGGCGTAATTGAAATCTTGTGCGCCGACGAAATAAGGACTGCCAGCAAGAGCAGGAACGGGATTGGTGGCGACGCCGGCGGAATTGGTGTAATTGGCGATGAGATTGTTTTGCGGGGTGTAGTCGTAGTAGACGCCGTAGGCTGCGCGAACGACCGTGTTGCGGAAGGTGCTCCAGGAAATGCCGAGGCGCGGACCGAAATTGTTGAGGTCGCGATGATAAAGGATCGGCAAAGTAGGCGAACCGACCTGGACGAGGGTTCCGCCGGCATCAAAGTTCGAAAGCAAATCATGTTTTTCGGAGAGCGGCGCAATATATTCCCAACGCAAACCGGCAGTGATGGTGAGATTGGGGCGCACGCGAATTTCATCCTGCGCGAAGAAGCCGAAATTGTTGTTGAAGGTGAAGCGCTGGGTATTGCCAGTATTCCCAATCGCGTAGATGTTGCCAACGTAGAAGTTGGCGAGTTCATTGACGATGGCGTCGTTGGGATCAAGCTGCGGGCAGGAGCCGTCGGGGAGAGAAAAGCAGGTGTTCACGTCGAGCAAGCCGCGCGCGAGGTTGTCGTTGAAGCTTTGAACGTCGTAGCGGTGAAACTCACCACCGAATTTCCAGGTGTGACGGCCGTGGATGAGAGTGAAATTGTCCAGCACCTGAAAAGTTTCGCTGAGGCGGCCGCGAGGAACGCTGTAGGCGGTGGCGCCGAGATTTTCGAGATCGCCATTGAAATCGATTTCGGGTAAGCCGACGTGGGCGGTGCCCATGTTCAAGCCAAAAGCGCTGGGATCGATGTAATTGGGATTGCCGGGAGTAGCGTCGGCGGAATTGAAGCTCGTGCGAAAACGGGAATAGCCGAAGCGCACTTCGTTAATTTGAGTCGAAGAGAACGTGGTGAGCCAGTTCACGGAAACAACCTGGACGCGGGTGGGCGAGATTTGTTCGAAGTTGGCGAGCCGGGAGCCGCTGCCGTAGCCGCCGAGAGAGCCGAGGGGGAAGGCCTGGTTGGAGTTGCCGAAGGCGTAGCGGGCGCTGAGGGAATTTGCGGCGTTCAAACGAAAATCGACTTTGCCAATGAGATTGTCGCCGTCATTTTTGTCGCGAACGGAATAGGCGAGGGAATTGGAATCACTGGTTGGAAAGAGGTCGGTGATTTTGACGAGCGCGGGATTCACGGAGGGGACCGCGGCTCCGGGAACGGAGGTGTTGATGGCGAGAGCCTGGGCGGCGGCGATTTGCGCTTGCGAAGGAACGGTGAGTGCGAAATCGGAGCCGACCCGTTCGCGTTGGCCTTCGTAGGCAAAGAAGAAGAATGCCTTGTCCTTGATGACGGGACCGCCGAGCGAGCCGCCGAAATTGTTGTTGTTGAAGCGGGACTGGGGATTGGGCGTGCCGTCCGATTGAAATTTGGTGTTGAAGTAATTTCTGGCGTCGAAGGCGGAATTGCGATTGTACTCGTACAAGGAGCCGTGGAAGGAATTGCTGCCTGAGCGGGTGACAATGTTGACGACGGAACCGGAGTTGCGGCCATATTCCGAACCGAATTGCGATTGGATGTTGAATTCCTGAATGGCATCGAGCGGGAGGAGCGTGGCTGGCGCTCCGGTGATGCCGACCTGATTGAGCGCGGAATTGTTGAAGAAGGGATCGTTGTTGTCGGTGCCGTCAAGATTGTAGTTATTGGAACGATCGCGGTTGCCATCGATATTGAATTGGCCAAACCCTTTTTCCGAGCCGGCTACGCCCGAGCCTTCCACGGTGACGCCGGGAGTGAGGGCCACGAGTTTGCCGAAATCGCGGCCGTTCAGGGGGAGTTCTTGAACGAGTTGACGATCGACGACTTGGGAAAGCGTGGTGCTGGAAGTTTCGACGAGGGGGACACTTTCCGTTACCTGGACGATTTCTTCAGCCTTCTTCACTTTTGAAAGCGTGAGGGTGACCTGAGTGTCAACGCCGACGTCTACGCGAACTTTGGAAGCATGAACCTCTTCGAAGCCGGGAGCCATGGCGGAGACTTCGTAGTCGCCAGCGGACATTTCGAGGAAGCGATATTCGCCGGTTTCATCCGCGGTGATTTCACGTGTTTCGCTGGTGCCCAGATTGCGGGCGACCACTTTGGCGCCGGCAACGTGGTATCCCTGCGCGTCTAATACTTCTCCGCGGATGGAGCCGCGGAAGGACTGTGCGGAGAGAGATGGGAGGGATGCGGCGAAAATGAGTACGAAGAAGGAGAAAAGCGCGAAGTGCCAAGCGAGCGAAGATGATTTTGTGTAATTCATGACTTGGTCCTTTGTGATCGGGGGAATCATCGATGATGGATTCCGTGCATCGGGGAGCGCCGGTGCAGATGAAGCGTTAGCGAATCGAAACTGGAACAGATAAAACAACTGCTTAGCAGCGGAAAAAACCCGCCGCGAGAAGTCCGAGCTGGCGCGAAATGGCTACATCGCCTGCGCGGCAATAGCGGAATTGCGGCTGGCAGGTTCATGGCTTGCTCTTTGTTGGTCCGCACTTTGCTGATCCGGCCTTTTTGGGGATGAACAGCGTGACGGGCGGCGTGATTTTGTGGAGCTGCGAGAAATTGCCCTGATTGATGGCCAGGCCGATACGGCCACGCGAGTCTTGATACAGGAGAGGGTCGCCTACAGGAACGTCCATGAATGTCTTGGCGTAGGGAAGCGTGAAAGGTTTCTTGTTGAGCTGCACGGTAACTTTATCGCCGAAGGAATAGCCGAGCTTTTTGAAATCCTGGCCCGGAATGTCGGTGATGAGTGAGCCAAACGGATCATCCAGGGCGATGACGTCACCTTCAATGCCCTTATCTGTGATTGCGGCGACCTTGGGAGTGAGGCGCACGAGTTGGGCAACTTCCGGTCCGGCGAGAGTGTAGTCCCAACCCGCGGCGAGGTGGGCGCCGGCCGGGGAGAAAATATCGCGGCCATGGAAAGTGGAAGAAACGTTGTCGCCGATCATCCAGCCAGTGTTGGTGATTTCGCGTGCGGATTCCAGGCCGTCGCGGTCGATGACCGGAGAGATAAGGCCATTGTCGGGCAAAACGAAATATTGGCCCTTTTTCGTTTTGACGATGACCGCCTTGCGCGAGGTGCCGACTCCAGGATCGATAACGACGACGAAAACGGTTCCGGCGGGATAGTAAGGAGTGACGCCGTTGAGAAAGCGCGCACCTTCTTCGATCGAGAAGGGAGTGACCTGGTGGGTGATGTCCATGATGCGCGCCTCCGGGGCGATGCCGACCATAACAGCTTTGCAGATGGCGACGGCATCATTGGCGGTGCCGAAGTCAGTCATAAAAACAATGGTGGGGCGAGAAGCGGGAGCGGTCACCGTGGGGGAGTGAGTTAGCTCGGTCTTGGAGCATCCCGCGAAAAAAAGGGAAAGAACGAGAAGAACATGAAAAACACCCATCCTGATTACGTGTTTCACTGCTGCCCCCAGATTCGGTTCGTCTGTGATGACCTGACCACTTCAGGAACACAGCGAGCGGGAACCACGAACGATTCGCGGTTAGCCGCATAGTGTCTGATTTTAGGAGCGCGCTGCGAGAGCGCTGAACTTCACCCCTACAGTGGGGATTATTATAGGCGATTAACGGCAGAGCGGGGCCAAATTTTGTAGGTTGGAACCGATGGATGTTGATTGCGGAACATGGGCGGATTCAATAGAATGGGCAGCTGTTTCCGCTCACAAGTTTCGGGATCACTTCTCGTCCGCCCGCGTGAAGACCAGCTCTTGTTCAATTTTGGCCAGGAATTCGCAAGGAGAACGCAAATGCGTCGAAGTGTATGGTGTGGAGTTTTGTTTGCGCTGATGGCATTGGCCGCAAATGCAGATCAGGTGACATTGAAGAATGGGGACCGGATCAGCGGGAAGATTGTAAATGGAGACGGGAAGACGTTATTAATTAAGACCGAGTTTGCGGGGGATGTGACGATTCAGTGGGACGCGGTGGTGGGCATTCAATCCACGGAGGATTTACATCTGACTTTGAAAGATGGAAAGAAAGTGGCCGGGAAAGTGACGACCACGGACGGGAAATTCGAAGTGGCTGGGGCACCGGCTGCAGCGCCGAAAGACACGGTGGTGGCGATACGAAACGACGCAGAGCAGAAGGCGTACGATTTGGCGGAAGAAAGAATGGCACATCCGAAACTCACGTATTTCTGGAGCGGGTTATTGGATACGGGATTGGCGTTGACGCGAGGAAATTCGGCCACGGCCAGCTTGACGTTCAATACGAAAACGGTGCGGGAGACGCCGCGCGACAAACTCACGCTGTACTCGAATTATATTTTTGCGAATAACGACACGACGCCGCCGACGAGCACCACTGCGAATCTGTTTCAAGCGGGAATTCGCGGCGACCTGAACCTCAGCCCACGCGCGTTCGTTTTTGCGTTTGGCGATTTCGAAACGAACGAATTACAGCACTTAAACTTGCGGCAGGTGTATGGCGGCGGCATTGGGTATCACGTGATCAAGACCGATCGCACGGTGTTCGATGTATTTGGCGGCGGGGACTATGACCGCGACTCGTTTAGAGGCTATACCCTGATCAATGCCGCTCCACCACCGCCGCTGCTGGACTTTGCGGGATATCAGAAGAACAGCGCGGAAATCGTGGTGGGCGAAGAATTCGATTCGCACCTTTCGAAGCGAACGATGGTGACGGAGCGCTTTTCGTTTTACCCGAATCTTTCAAGCACCGGTGATTACCGGTTTCAGTTCGATGCTACGGCGGCCACGCAGCTGAAACAGTGGCTGAGTTGGCAGACGACCTTCAGTGACCGGTATATTAGCTACCCGCCGGTGGGGCTGAAGGGCAATGACCTGATTTTGTCGACCGGGTTCCGCGTCGCATGGGGCAAGACGAAACTTTAGATAGAGGAGGCAAACCGAATGGGTTTACTAACTTGGATCCTTGTGGGTCTGATTGCTGGATGGTTGGCGGGCCAAGTGATGAAGGGCGGCGGCTACGGGGTGCTGGTGGATATTATTCTCGGCATTTTGGGCGGGGTGGTCGGGGGCTGGGTGTTCGGGATGCTCCACATTTGGCCGGGAGGCGGGCTGATCGGGTCGATCCTGGTGGCGTTTGTGGGGGCGGTCATTTTGGTGTGGATCACCCGGTTGCTGAAGAGGGCGTGAAGAGCTGGGGCGATGCCGAACTCCTTTCGGCTCGGCCTGTAGGATCAGTCTTCATAGATTTCAATTTGGACGATGGCGGGAGCAGGGCTTCCGCTGATCGGTTTGTGGTTGGTATTCGGTTAGCGAAAAGCGGCAGCTGGGCTGCCGCACTCCACACTGTACCCTGTACTTAAGGGCAGTTTTCCACAGCTGGTAGTTCCAAAGCGGTTCCACGGAGAGCCAGCTCAAGCTGCCACGCTTGTATCTCCATTGTATTCAGATTGTTATGGGAATACAGGATGTTCTCTGGGGTACTAATCTGCGGTTCTAAAAGACGCTTTAGTGCTCCTGTACCATAGGTTTTCTGTTTGCCCACCTGTCTAATGGGTCAGGTTGAGCGGCCAGCCCTTTGGTCAGGGCAGAAAGCAAGCCTCTCGACCGGTTTTCAAACCTGGTTTAGCAGAGAGTTGGGGCAATGAGAGATAAACTCCGGAAGTGGATGTGGCTGTTTCTGGTGGTGCTTGTGGCAATTCAGGTCTATGCCGTTCGGGAACTGCTCGCGGCATTCGCGATTTTCCTGCTGGGTTTTACAGCCATCGCCCTGTGCGTGGGATCACTTTACCTGGTGCATAAGAGCTGGGCAGCCGGGGTCAGTTGGGCGGCGCAGAGCAAGCACCCGGTGTTCCTGGCGGTACGCCGGAGCGTTGCCTTGGTGGAAGATTTGGCGCGGCGGCCATTCCGCCCGGATTCAGAGCCAGCTAGCTAAATTTGGTTGTTGGTCTCCTTGAAAGAGTACGTTGGATTGGGGTCGCAGGCAGTTCGCGGGTTCTGAACCAACGATAGTAAGGGCCAGCCGTCCTGAGAGAGCGGCTGGCCTCTTTTTTTGGCGTGACGGACAGCGACGGTTGAAGAACCCGCACGTAAGGGGGCTCGTGGGGAAGTGCCTGATGGTCGAAATCGTCCGAAGCCTGTTGCGCTATTTTTGGGCCCGCCGTCCGGCCGCCTCTGAAGTCACTCCCTAGAAAAATCCAACCCAAGAACCCACGTGCAAAGGCGGCACGTGGGGCACCCGCGCGCAGGTTCAGTCACCGCAACAGAGCCGGCAGGGAACCGGCGCAACCAAGACTTCAGAAGAAGGCGGCGCCGCCGTCTACGTTGATGGATTGACCGACGATGGCGGTGGACATGTCGGAGCAGAGGAAGAGGGCGGCTTGGGCGATTTCCATGGCCGTTTGCCCTCGGCCCTGAAGAATCGAGTTGAGAAAGCCTTTGAGCTGCTCCTCGGGGGTGACTCCCAATTTATCCGCGAGGGTTCTGCCGAGTTGCTTGCTCATTTCGGTTTCCGTGACTGGACCGGGGCAGATGGCGTTGACGCGAACGCCTTGGCGAGCAGCTTCCGCGGCGGTAACGCGGGTGAGGCCGAGTACACCGGCTTTCGCGGCGGCGTAAGCGGAGCCCCAGCCGAAGGCGGATTTGGCGGATAAGCTGGAAATGTTCAGGATCACTCCGGATTTGCGCGCATACATTTCCGGCAGGACCAGCTTGGTGAGAATGAAGGCAGCGCGGAGATGGACCGCGAGCACTTTGTCGAATTCGTCGAGGGGATATTCTTCGACGGGGACAACGGGTCCGTAGTGGCCGGCGTTGTTGATCAGAATGTCGACGCGGCCGAATTTTTCGCGGGCGGCTTCGAAGACGTGGAGGCAATCGGGCTCGCGGGTTAAATCCGCGGGAACGCACGCTGCGAAACCTCCAGCGGAGGCGATATCCTCGCACGTTGCAGCCAATTCGGATTCGGTTCGCGCGCACAAGAAGACGCGCGCGCCTTCCTGCGCGAACAGCCTTGCGATGGCTTGACCGATGCCGCGGCCCGCGCCGGTAATCAAAGCAATTTTGTTTTGAAGGAGCATGGTGCTGAGACGATAGCAGCGTTCTGAATGACGTGCCAGTCTGCGTGGAAGGGGCAGGATTCGTTTTCGCGGACGTCACGCGGACGGAATGTTCTTGCCGCAAGGGCTCGACTGCAAACACCACACCCAAACCAGGGTGGCGGAACTTGGATCTATTGAGTTTAGGTTTGACGGGGCGGATTCCGACGCACGCTTTCCCTTGGTCCAGTGCCCGACAAGAGCTTGGCCGACTTGGTTGCGAGAAGTTGCTGAGTTATGGCGCTGTGCTTGGAGCATGTGTGCCTTCCAGTGGCGATCGTGTGGATCGCGCGACACGCTCTGAGGAGCAAGTCTGCTGCCAGTGTGTGAATCAGTTCTCGATGCATGACTAACACACGCGGAATGCTACAGCTACAGCTGCTGTTGGTTGCATTTTTTTTACTTCTGGTGACATTGCTGGAACCGCGCAACTGAAGCGCTGCACTGACCGAATGCGGTCATCTGCCCGGAATATGCTTGCTCTGATTGTGTCCGCCAAATTTGTCGGTATCGGTATCTTCTTTCGGCAAAAAGAGTTGCGCGCTGAATTTCCCCCGCGATGGATGGTCGCTCAGATGCATTTCCCAAAGCAGCGGGCCATCGCCCGCAGGAAATTGAGTGTTTGAAAGAACGTGGTTCGTTGTGGCGGCGTGAGCCGGGGAGACGATCCATGGTTTCGAGGGGCAAGAGTCTTCTACTTGCAAAATTTTGAAATGCAATCAGACGGAGTCCAACTGCTACGGAGCTCAAACAAACTGGGATGGGCCAGAGGTTTTTGGAGAGTGTCGTTTCTTTGGCTTTCTGTTTGCCTGTTTGCCGTTGAGTTGTGTGCCGGTCAAAACCCAGACGTAAGCGGCCAGATACATGGAGCGTTGTTCGTACAGGATTCCCAAGGTCAATCCTACGTGGCGAACGCAAAGGTGACCTTGCAGGGACAGACACTCACGATGGAAACGGAATCAGATGAAAGCGGCAAGTTCGAATTTCGCAACGTGCAGCCTGGCACGTACAGCATAGAAGCAGTGGCGTCGGGGTTGATGGGAACGCAGATCGTGACCGTGGAAGCCGGCACGGTCGCGGAAATCTCACTGGAGCTAAAGCCCGCAACAGTTCAGGCCGCGGTCACAGTTACGGCTGCGGCGGACGAAACCGCGACGAGCTCGCCGTCTCCAACCGGAACCGTGAATGCCAGCACGCTTAGAAATGCACCGAACATTGACGATCGGGCCGAGAGCATTCTGCCGACTCTGCCGGGCGTGGTGCGTGGGCCAGACGGGCGCATCAACATGAAAGGCGCTCGCACCACGCAGAGTGGATCGCTGGTAAACAGCGTAAACGCAACCGATCCGGCGACCGGCAATCCAGGAATCGCTGTTCCCATCGACGTTGTGGCTTCAGTCGAGGTGATTTCGAATCCTTACGACCCGCAGTATGGAAAGCTGACGGGCGCGGTTTCCAGCTTAGAGACGAAGACAAGTGACTTCGAAAGGCGGCATTGCTCCATTCACAACTTTATTCCGCGCGTGCGAGTGCGCGAGGGCACGATTTTTGGCATTGGGGCCACGACACCTCGGTTGACCTGCACAGGTCCGATCTGGAAAGACCGCATAGCGTTTACGCAGTCGTTGGAGTACCGATTCGTCAGGACACCGGTAAACAGCCTGCCGGCGTTTCAGCGTGACACGACGCTGGAAAGCTTCAATTCGTTCACACAACTCGATTTCAATCTGACTACAAAGCAGACCGCAAGTCTTTCCACCGCGGTCTATCCACAGCGTCTGGAATATCTGGGTTTGAATACGTTCACACCGCAGCCGTCGACCTCGGACTATCACCAGCGGGGATACCAGATTCACGGACAACACCACTACATCACGGGAAACGAGAGTCTTCTGACTTCACAGTTCAGTTACAAAACATTTGATGTGGATCTCACTCCGGCGGGTTCGGGTCCTTACGAATTGCTGCTGGAGACCACGGAAGGTGGATTCTTCAATTCTCAAAAACGCCGGGCTTCACGTTTCGATTGGTCGGAAACCTACCAATTTTCGCCGCGGCATTTTCTGGGAGTTCACCAATGGACTGCCGGATTGGAATACGCGTACTCCAGCTACAGCGGCGTACAGGCGTCGTCGCCGGTTGAGATCGAGGGCGCCGGGGGAACTCCAATCGAACGAATCAGCTATACGGGCGACGGTCACGCAAATGTGTCACAGCACGAAGTTACGTGGTTCGCGGGTGACCGTTGGACGGTTTCACGGCGATTGCAGGTTGATGTCGGGCTGCGTTTTGACAGCGACACGGTGACTAGTTCTGTGCACGCAGTTCCACGTGTCGGGTTCCAGTTAGGTTTGACCAGCGACGGGCGAACCATGCTGCGGGGTGGAGTCGGCGAGTTCTACGACCGGGTGCCGTTGATGATTCCCTCATTCGAATCGTTTCCAGAACGCACAGTGTTCATGCTCGATCCCACCGGTCAAGCTATCAGCTCGACGGCTTATAGAAACCAGATTATCGGAGATCTGCGCAACCCTCGAAGCACCGCCTGGAACCTGGCGCTCAGCCGAAAGGTGACCAGCGGGCTCCTGCTCCAGGTGGGCTATGAGCAGCGGATCACAGCCAACGATTTCGTGATTTCCAGCGTTAATTATGGCGGCGGCACTGGGTTGGTGACACTTTCGAACGGGGGCGGGCAGTCCTATAAGGAATGGCAGGTAACTGGCCGCTATCAGTTGGGTAAGCATTTCCTCAATGCGTCTTATGTGCGTTCGCGCGCGTATGGAGATCTGAACGACTTCTTTCAATTTTTTGGAAACGTCCCCAAGCCAGTGATTCAACCCAACGGCGAAGGACGCCTGGGGTTCGACGCACCGAACCGCTTCTTGTTTTCCGGAGAATTCCAAGCGCCGTGGAAACTGATTTTCGCGCCGGTTTACGACTTGCATACCGGTTTTCCGTACTCGGTGCAGGACGAGTTTCGCGAATACGTAGGACCGCGGAATACCCGGCGTTTTCCTCAGTTTTCATCGTTTGATCTGCAAATATCGCGGCCGACCTCGATACCGGCGGGCGGCGATCGAAGGATCAGAGCCCGAGTGGGCATGGCGGTTTTCAACGTTTTCAACCATTTCAATCCCCGGGATGTCCAGAACATCGAGGAGAGCGCTCGCTTCGGCGGGTTCTTCAACAATGCATGGCGCGAATACCGGGGGAAATTCACTGTGGAGTTCTGATTATGAAGACTCAAACCGCTCTGGTTTTATTGCTCGCATTGGGATCGGCACAGCTCAGTTATGCGCAGCAAGCCCGGATGGTGAACGCGGAAGACGTAATCGCAAGACTGATGGAACGTAACAGCGAGCGAGATAAGTTGGGGGCGGGGTACACCGGAAGCAGACATTACGTGTTCCAAAATCAAAAATTCGATAAACGGGCCGAAATGGTCGTAAGCGTCAAATGCGGCCCTGACGGCACAAAGCGTTTCGAAGTTATTTCGGAAGACGGCTGGAAATCCGCGAACAAACGGGTGATTCGGAAAATGCTCGAATCCGAAACAGAAACGTCACGGCCGGAGATTCGGCCCAGCACCAGCATGAGTCCCGCCAACTATCGTTTCCAAATGGTGGGCAGCGATGCGCTGGAAGGTCGCCCCGTCTATGTCATTCAAGTTATGGCGAACCGCGAGGACAAATATCTCTTCAACGGCCGCATCTGGATCGACGCCGAGGATTTCGCGATGGTCCGGGCGGAAGGCAAGCCGGCGAAAAATCCGTCGTTCTGGACCCGCAGCGTTTATTTCGTACAGCAGTATAAAAAGTCCGGCACATTTTGGTTTCCCGTCTCGACAGAAAGCGTTACGGAAGCGCGCATTTTTGGAAAAACTGAAGTGTCGATCAGGTACTTCGATTACCAAGCAAATTCGGCTGCTGAGTCGTGCGTAACGGCGAATTCGGAGAGCGGTCAGATTGAGGCAAATCATGGCGACGAGTAAAGTTGCGGTAATTCTTGCGGCAGGCCTGGGCACCCGGATCAACATCATTTCGGGATATCTTCCAAAGCCCCTGGTGCGATTCGAAGGCATGCCTCTGTTGGAGCACGTCATTTCAGGAGCAAAACAGGCAGGAATTGAGCGGTTCGTTATCGTTATCGGGCATCAAGGTCAAATGGTGCGCCGCTGGTTCGAAGGTAGTTCACTTCGGGCTACACCTGTGACATGGGTGGAAAATCCGGAGTACCACAAAAAGAATGGAATTTCGTTGCTCAAGGCCAGACATGCTGTGGGCGGGCCATTTCTTCTGCTGATGTCAGACCACATCTTTGAGGCAAAGACTGCTGAGTCTCTGCTGCAGCAGCGGTTGGCGAGCGAAGAAGTTATTCTGGGAGTCGATCACAAATTGGACTGCATTTTTGATTTGGATGATGCCACCAAAGTGGTGCGCATGGGCGATCACATCGTCCGGATCGGGAAAAACCTGAATATCTATGACGCGGTGGATACGGGCATGTTCTTGTGTACTCCGGCGATATTCGATGCACTCGAAGTCGTTATGAAGGACGGTAACTGTTCCTTGTCGGACGGCATGCAGTACATGGCTTCCCAACGGAAGCTGCGGGCGTACGATATCGAAGATGCTATGTGGCAGGACATAGACACTCCCGAGATGCTTGATTTCGCGCAGGTCCAGTCATGGCCGCAGACCTCACGTGTCGAGAATGTTGACGAGGTGGCGCATGTCTAGAGTTGCTTCGCGGTACCTGTTGGCGGGTTGCGGAGCCGCGCTGATGGTGTTCTTGGTTGTCCACGCTGGCCCGCGCATGTTGCTGCAGAATGTGAGGCAGGTCGGGTGGGGGCTGCTGGTTGTAGTCGCATTGGGCGGGCTGTCGCACGTTTTCAAAACGTGGGCGTGGCGGCTGACACTTCCGGCCGCAGCACAGTATCGATTCTCCCGGATGTTCGGATTGCGGCTGGTGTCCGAAGCCATCGGGCAGTTGGGGTTTCCAGGTGTGGTTGCGGGGGAGGCGACGCGAGTTGGGTTGCTCGGGCCAGAAGTGTCGCTTGCCAGCAGGATTTTGTCGGTGACCCTGGACCGCGGTTTGTTCATCGCATGCGGAGCAGCCGTAACCGTCTGTGGCGTTACGCTAGGGCTGGTAGTCTTGACGCTCTCCCACACGTTACGTATGTACGCGACGATCTTTGCTGTCGGGTTCCTGGGCGTCCTGTGTGCGACGGGCTGGGCGGTCAGCAAAGGCTGGCCGGTGCTTTCCACGCCGACGCGTGCGCTTGCCCGCTTCCCATGGATCGGCCGACGGGTGCAAAGCAAATACTCACTGGTTTGTGCGGTTGAAGAAAAACTGCTGCAATTCCACCGTGAACGGCCGTCTGCATTTTGGGGAAGTGTAGGTCTGAATTTCGCGTGCCACGGCCTGGCGATTACCGAGGTTTATGTGATCCTCCTGTTCATGGGGAAAGGAATCACTTTGATGGCAGCATTGATTCTCGAATCGTTCACAAAACTCATTAATTTGGTTGGATCGCTGACCCCGGGCAACATTGGAGTTTATGAGGGTGGCACGATGGTGATTGCCGGCTTGTTCGGGCTGAGCGGCACCGTCGGACTGACACTGGGATTGTGCCGGCGAGCGCGTGCGCTGTTTTGGGCCTTCGTTGGCGGGATCTGCTTCTTTGCTATGTCCGAATCGACCGGGGGTCGTGATGAGAGTGACGACGCCGATTCAAAAGTGGAAATCAAAAAGGTACCGGTCAGCGAAACACCGGACCCGGCGCATTGTGAATCATGCGCGCCAAGGACCGTTGCCATCATATTCGTCGATGCGTACGATGCGCGGGGGTTCAGCCCAGAGCTTGCACACGTCGGAACGCTTCCGGTAATCCTTCGCGCAATTCTGCAGGCGCAGAGTGTGGGCGCGACACGCATCATTGTGGCCGCGGATCGAACTGCCGGAAACGCAATCCGGCGCGAGTTACTGCGAACCCGCCGGCTCCCGAAATCCGTGGAATGGTTCGAAATGGGCGGTGCACACCAGTCATCACCTGAACTGATGGGGCAAGCCGCAGCAAACGCGGACCGCATCCTTATTTTGTTAGGGGATGTCGCATGTCATCCCCGTCTTTACCAGATGATGGCTGAGTGGGATGGACGGGGCGAAGCGATCACGCTTACGACCGGAGGCCAGTTTGTGGGTGTCAGCGCGCTTTCGCGAAACGCTGCGCTGGAAATTGCCAAGGAGTGTCCGCAGTGCGTCGAAACGCCGGTTGAACTGTACGCCTGGTTTAAACCAAGACACGCTGTTGAGTTTAAGGAGGTCGAAGCCGAGTTGTGGCACGCGATCAGCACACCGCGAGAACGACTGATAGCGGAACGAAAGCTTGATCGCTGGCTGGTGAAGCCGACCGACGGCCTGTTTGCGCAAATGAATCGCAGGGTGTCGATTCCCATCAGCCGTCAGCTGATCAAATATCCAATCACACCGAACATGGTGACTGTATTCACGCTTGGTGTTAGTTTTCTGGCCGGAGTGTTTTTCGGGCTCGGCGGCTACTGGAACAGCCTGATGGGCGCGGTTCTCTCCGTTTGGGCCAGTATTCTGGACGGATGCGACGGCGAAGTGGCTCGGCTGAAGCTGCAGTCGAGTAAATTCGGATGCTGGTTGGAGACGGTCTGCGACTACTTGTACTACCTCTTCATCTTTGTGGGAATGAGCATCGGATTGAGTCGAAGCCGGGGGACGGACGCGTATCTGGTTTGGGGAGGTTTTCTGCTGTTTGGGGCGGTCACCAGTTTTCTGACGGTGGGCTACGCGCGTCACCGGTTTGCGTCCAGTCAGCCGGAGAAGTTCCTGGATTTGTGGCAGAAAAAAGCGGACAAACAACAACGGAACCCGCTGATGTACATCGCGCGGAACACCGAGTTCATCATCCGCCGGTGTTTTCTGCCCTATGCGCTATTGGGGTTCGCGGTTGTGAACCTGACGCGTTTCGCTTTTCTAGGGACGGCGGTGGGCGCCAATCTGGTTTGGATCATTGCTTCGTACAGTTATTGGGTACTGTCGAAGCCGTCGCTTGGCGAATCCTCGCCGGCTACGAAAACACAAAGGCAGCGACACGTGAGCGGCGCAGTTCTGCTCTCAGCTCATGACGGCGATTGAGACAGGTTCGTTTATCTGTTCCGAATCGCCGGTGGCTCGCGGCGAACTACGCATCGTTAGCTGGAACATCGCGCGCGGGTCAAAGCTGAACGCGGTGATCGAGTTCCTGGCCAGTACTAATGCAGACATTATTTTCATCCAGGAAGCTGACAGGGATGCCCATCGAACGAGCTACCGTAACATTGCGAGAGAGATTGCGCAGAAGCTAAAGCTGGACTACGTGTTTGGTTGCGAATTTGAAGAGCTGGCGGAAGGCGCGGGCGTATCGCCAGCCCAGCATGGACAGGCGACTCTTTCCCGCTGGCCAGTGCCTGATTCCTCGATCTTGCGGTTCCAAAGGCAATCCAATTTCTGGCAACCACGCTGGTTCATTCCCGCGCTCCCCCATCTGCAGAGAAGACGGGGCGGGCGGATGGCGTTGCGCAGTGAAGTAGTACCTTCGAACAGAAGCGTATTCACCTATAACCTGCATTGCGAGAGCAGGGAAGATGACGGGCTTCGGGTTGCGCAGTTGCTGGAACTTCTGGACGACGCGAAGCGGTATGGTCCAGACGTGCCGGTCCTTGCGGCTGGAGACTTTAACTTTGACGTTTCTGGAGGAGAGGCGGCGGTGGCTCTCAATGAGGCTGGATTCCTCAATCCGTTCGCTACGTTACGAAAACCGACGACTACGACTAAGTCCGTGTGGGGTTCGGCGCATGGCAGGATCATCGATTGGATTCTGATTCGGGGCCCGTTAGTGGGAAGCAACCCTCAAGTCCACAGTTCGGTGGAAGCATCTGATCATTACCCATTATCTCTGACGGTCAGATGCTCATCGTGAATCCGCGCATCATCATCGGCATGCGGTCAGACGTACTGCTAACGGCACGCACCATCATCGGAAAGCTGATCGGAGGACGCCATGGACTCCAGCGAATGCCAACAGGATAAGAGTTTCTGATCTAGAGGATCGCTATTGAGCGAGTCCGGCGCAAGGTAGTTCCTGCTCGCGGTGATTTGCAAGTATTTGTCAGTTAATGCGCTCATAGTATTGAATTCGCTTGTGAGCAGCGGAAGGGCCTTCTGATCCGCGTCCGTGCTCGCTGCCGCTTCGGCCTGCCTCAGGGTTGATTGGATTTGTCTCCTGTAGCTCCCGATCCAAACATCCGACAGCGGATACCCGCGTTCGATTCCAGTTTCCAGCGCAGCGTGCCATTCAAGAATCTCCCTCATGGCTTCAATGCCTGCGCTAAGGAATGGCTTGGAAAGCCCAACTGGCTGTGAGGTCGCCGGGTCGACATGCTCGGAGGCATCGCTGGTGGAAGGCAAAGCCAGAATGATCTCATTGCCTACGAAACGCAGTGAGCCGCCGGTAATTCGCGCTACTTCGTCTATTTCGACGTAATTTTTCCCCTGCACTTGAATCACTTTTGCCTTTCCCTGCGGTCCGTGGACCAGAAGCGAACTCGTCTCGGCGACGAGAACGAGCAACGGCAGCAGAAGGATTGCGAGCAAGAGGATGGATCTTCGTATCGCGTTTGTACACATCACGTTTTCCTTTTTTGTGGCGACACGCAAATGTGCCGCTGCGGCTGGAGGCACGCAATGCCGCGGCACTTGGGCGTATCGGTAGGTCCAGGGGAGGAGCAACCGGAGTGCCGAAGAACATTGATGAGAACACGGGCTTTGGGGAGGGAATGGGGAGTGCGGTGCCGGAATGCGGGCAGCGTTGACGGTCAAGTATCCGTGCGGACCGCCGCCATTTCTTCACCAGTATTTCAAGGCAATGACTTACGCGTGCGCCTTGCACTTCAAATTTGGCAATTCCGCTGCAGTGCAGGAAATGTGAAGGTGTGGTCTGTCAGTCTAATTCGTGGTTTGTTCACGCTCGTTTTTTTGCGCTCATTCACAAGGTCAATAAGGCAATTCGGGAAAGGAGAATGCCAACGGGATGGCTGAGCATAAGATCGGTTCACAGGAACAGGATGGCGGGGTGTCGCAGTGGAACTTGAGTTATGGTGGTGCTACGCTCATGCGCATGACGGAAGAAAACAGCGCAGGCACACCGGGGGACAGCAGATATCGAGCTTTGCTCGACGCGTCCAGGGTGACAGTCGAGCAACCTACCGTAAAAGCGGTGCTCCATAGTCTGCGCGGCGTGCTGGCCAGTATTTCCAGGTTGCACGGGATCGAACTGTACGTGCTAAGAGATGACGAAGAAAGTCTGGGTACTTTCGCGTTCGACAGAGATGCGGACGCTCCTGCGATCAGGATCGGAACCGAGCTGTTACGGGTTGGCGCCGTAGCGCGCGTGCTGGATGAACAAAAACCGGTTTTTGTGCCAGATCTGGGGCAGGAAGTATTGAAACATCCTGACATGGCTCCGTTTGCGGGCGAAGTTGCGGGACGAAGCACGTATTTGTTCCCTGTATCTACTTCTCACAAGCGATACGGGATTATGTCGACGCCAAAGTTGCAGGGGCAGCAATTTGCTCCGGAAGACGTTGAACTCCTGAGTTCCCTGGCTTCTCACGTCGCGGTTGCGCTGGAGTGCGCGCTGGCACGGGACAGCGCAGAGCTGTACCAAGGACAAGTGGTGAAAGAACGGGACCGGCTCAAATTGCTGCTGGAGATCAACAACCACGTGGTTTCCAAGCTGGACATTCATGAGTTGTTTCTGTCGGCATCGACATCCATCCGAAAATATTTTCGAAACGACTTTACTGGATTTTGGCTGATTGATAAGCACTCGAAACAGCTTGAGAAACTGGTATTGGATTTTCCAAGTAGCAAAGATTTTTTGCCGGGTGTGGAGACGTTGCAGCTGAGCGGCGCCGATCACGAAAAGTTGCGGGCGCACTCACCTGAACTGCTATCGAGAGAAGGGATTGAGGATCTCCCGACGGCAATCGTTGGCAAGCTCAAAGCGGAGTCGATCACCTCGATGGCGATCGTCCCAATGGTGACCGCAGGCGGCCCGGTGGGTGTGATGGCAATGGGCAGCCGTCAGCCGAACAGCTTCAATCATGAGGACCTGGACCTGTTGTCTCAGATCAGCACTCAGATTGCGCTGGCGGTTGAAAACGCGATCGCTTTCGGACGGGTAACGGAAGCTAAGGATCGCCTTGAGGAAGAGCGTCTGTACCTGGAATCAGAAATCATCTCAGGGCACAATTTCGAAGACATTGTGGGCAAGAGCGCTGCGCTACGGAAAGTGCTGGACCAGGTTGCGATTGTGGCGCCCACGGGGTCAACGGTCCTGCTTCACGGTGAGACAGGCACCGGGAAAGAATTGTTTGCGCGGGCGCTTCATAACCGCAGTCCGCGCCGGGACCGCACGTTCGTTCGACTGAACTGTGCAGCTATACCTTCCGGGCTCGTGGAAAGCGAACTGTTTGGGCACGAGAAGGGGGCTTTTACGGGTGCGCTGATGCAGAAGCGAGGGCGCTTCGAGTTAGCCGATCACGGGACTCTGTTCCTGGATGAAATTGGCGACATTAGCCTGGATCTCCAGCCAAAGCTGCTGCGCGCTTTGCAGGAACATGAGTTCGAACGGCTGGGCAGCACAAAAACGATTCGAGTGGATGTTCGGCTGATCGCCGCAACACACCGGGACCTGCCGGAGATGATTCGCAACAACCAGTTTCGCGAAGACCTTTTTTATCGACTGAATGTTTTCCCGATTGAGATTCCTCCACTTCGCGAAAGGCGCGACGACATTCCGCTCCTCGTTCACTATTTCGTTCTGCGGCACTCACGTGAAATGCAGAAGCGGGTGAAAACGGTTCCGAAGCAGGCTATGGAAGCGCTGGTAAGTGCGGATTGGCCGGGCAACGTTCGCGAGCTGGAGAACTTCATCGAACGATGCGTGATTTTCACCCGAGGAGATGAGTTGAATGTGCCGTACGCGGAATTGAAGAAAGCGTCCGGACGGTCCTCTAGTTCCACTGCGCCGCGTTTTGAAGAAGCCGAGCGGCAGGTGATCATCGACGCCTTGAGAACGGCCTCAGGGAGAGTAGCCGGGCAAGGGGGAGCCGCAGAGCGCCTCGGGCTGAAGCGAACGACACTCCAAAACAAAATGCGCAAGCTGAACATCAGTCGCGCAGATTACTCGGCGTAGTCCGGCAAGTCCGCGACCGTTGCTTCTAAAGATGAGCTTAAGTCTTCGCTGGCTCTTGCGCGAAAAGGCCCTGGCTGGTGCGAGTCTTTCCTTGCACGTTTTTAAGTTCTAGAATGTGAGCACTTGAACCAGGCGAGCTCAAAGATGAAACCTGCGCTGATGCTGATTGCAATCAGCACGGCCATGTTGCTGGTTGGGTCTACTCCTGCTCAGGCGTTGGACCCTTCGCTGGATATTAGCCAGTACGCGCGCACTACATGGCGAGTCCGGAACGGCTTTTTCAAAGGCAGCATCTACGCAATTGCTCAGACGCCCGATGGGTATCTCTGGCTCGGTACAGAATTCGGATTGGTTCGCTTCGATGGCGTTCGCAGCATCCCCTGGCAGCCACCTGCGGGGCAGAATCTCCCTGACAAGAACATCAACACCCTACTCGCTTCGCACGAGGGCACTCTTTGGATTGGCACCTTTAATGGCCTTGCATCCTGGAGCGGCGGCAAGCTGACCCGCTACCCGGAGCTTGATGGACGGTATGTGGAATCGCTGCTCGAGGACCACGAGGGAACGGTGTGGGTCGGCGCGCTGTATAGTGCCGCGGCGGGTCCCACCAGCTTGCTCTGCGCGATACGAAGCGACGGCACGAAATGCGACGGGAAAGATGGCAAATTCGGAATAGCCGTTCCGGGCTTGTATGAGGACAGCTCAGGCAATCTTTGGGTCCTTGCACAGTCTGGGCTTTGGCGATGGAAGCCTGGTCTTGCAAGGCGCTATGCGGCATCGCCGCTGGAGGTCACTACCCTAACTAAAGGCGAGGGCGGGCGGCCGTTGTTTTCCGTGCGCGGTGCAGGACTCATGCAGTTCGCCAGGGACAAAGTCGAACCATATCCAATTCGCGGAGCAATAAGTCCGAACAGGCTGCTCGGGGACCGCGAAATCGACGCAAATAAACTTCTCGTGGATCGCGATGGAGGTCTATGGATCGGAACAGTGGAGAGGGGGCTCATCCATGTACATAACGGTCGGACAGACATGTTTACGAAAACGGATGGCCTCTCGGGTGACGTGGTGCTCAGTCTTTTTGAGGATCGGGAAGGCAATGTCTGGGTGGCGACCACAGGAGGACTTGACCGCTTCCGAGAGCTGCCCGTCGCCACTATTTCTGTGAAACAAGGTTTGTCCAGCGATGCTACTCAGTCCGTGATGGCCGCGAGAGACGGCAGCATTTGGATTGGCGCTCACGATGGTTTGACGAAGTGGCAAAATGGACAAACTACTATCTTCCGGAAGGCGAGTGGACTACCGGACGATGCGGTGCAGTCTCTGTTTCAGGATGATCGCGGGCAAATCTGGGTGTCCACGGATCACGGACTTGCTTATCTTAGAGGCGGCAGGTTTGTTACGGTAAACATCGTAGCTGGCGAAAAAGTACATTTCATTACCGGAGACCAGGCGGACAATCTCTGGCTTTCCGAGAGTCAGAGTCTGTTGCATATGCGGGAAGGACGTTTCGTCGAGCGGATTCCCTGGTCAGAGCTGGGACCTAAGGGAAATGCTTCGGTTCTCCTCTCTGGCCAAGAGCAAGGCGGATTGTGGCTTGCATTTTGGAGCGACGGGGGCATTTTGTATCTTAAGGACCGCCACGTCCGCGCCTCGTACACAGCCTCCAATGGACTAGGAAAGAGCCCTATTTCCGATCTCCGATTCGATCGGGATGGGGCGCTGTGGGCCTCAACCGAAGATGGCGGCCTCAGCCGGATTAAAGATGGTCGCATCAATACGCTCACAAGCAGCAATGGCTTGCCCTGCGACACGATTCACTGGACGATAGAGGACGACGATCATTCGTTGTGGTTATATGCGGCCTGCGGCCTGGTGCGGATCAGGCAGACCGAACTGGACGCATGGATTGCCAACCCGAAGCGTAAGATAGAAATGACAGTTTGGGATGCGGCGGACGGTGTCAGGCTCCGCTCGACTGCGGCTGCCCCTACGCTCCTCGCGTCGCGAGATCCACCGATGGGAAACTTTGGTTCCTAACGGGAGAAGGTATCCAAGTCGTCGATCCGCGTCATCTTGTTGTCAACAAACTCCCACCACCAGTGCGCATCGAGCAAATCGTGGCCGACCACAAGATGTATTGGCAGAACTTAGAGGGCGGGGCAGTTTCGAAGCTGCGTCTGCCGCCGCGTATTCGCGACTTACAGATCGACTACACCGCTCTGAGCCTGGTCGCGCCGGAGAAGGTCCATTTCAAATACCTTTTGGAGGGTCAGGATCAGGACTGGAGAGAAGTGGTTAACGACCGCGAAGTGCAGTACTTCGAACCTTCCTCCCCGGCATTATCGATTTCGGGTGATCGCGAGCAACAACAGCGGAGTGTGGAACGAGCAAGGAGACACGCTAGAGTTCTCAATTGATCCGGCGTACTACCAAACAAATTGGTTCCGGGCGCTGTGTGTGGCTGCGGTTATGGGGTTGCTGTGGTTGGCCTATCAGTCGCGGGTCCGGCGATTGCATCATGAGTTCGACATGACGCTGGAGGCGCGAGTTGGGGAAAGAACACGCATCGCCCGAGAGCTTCACGACACGCTGCTGCAAAGCTTTCACGGAATCTTGCTGCATTTACAGAGACTCTCGAACCGACTACAACAGGGCGAGATAAAACAAGAACTCGACAGCGCAATCGATCAGGCGGCACACGCAATCGTCGAAGGCCGAGATGCGGTGCAGGACCTGCGGGCGTCGACGGTCGAAAACAATGATTTGGGTTTGGCGATTAGAACGCTTGGCGAAGAACTTGCGGCGGCTGACCAGCTGTTGCATCGCCCGGATTTCAGTGTGCGGGTGGAGGGCACGCCGCAGAGTTTGCACCCAATCGTGCGCGACGAAGTGTATCGAGTAGCGGGCGAGGCGATGCGTAATGCCTTCCAGCATGCAGCTGCGGAGCACATCGAGGTGGAAATCCGGTATGACGAAGGGCAGCTACGGGTGCGGGTGCGCGATGACGGCAAGGGCATCGATCCAAAACTAATAAGCGCTGACGGGCGCGAAGGGCACTTCGGTCTGCATGGCATGCGTGAAAGGGCGAAACTGATCGGCGGGGATTTAACGCTGTGGAGCGAACTGGACTCCGGGACGGAAGTCGAGCTGAGTATTCCGGCTGAACGCGCCTACACGGCGGGGGGTAAAGGAAATGAATCATTGCTGGGAAAGTTCTTCACGAAGATGTTGGGCCGAGGCGCGAGGAAAGAATCATGAGCGAGGAGCAAAGCGCGATTCGAATTCTGGTTGTCGATGATCATCCGGTTGTGCGCGCGGGCGTGGCAGGGCTCGCCGGGGATCAGCCCGACATGAAAATTGTTGGGCAAGCGTCTAATGGACGGGAAGCGATCCAGCGGTTCCGGGAACTCCATCCCGACATTGTGCTGATGGACTTGCAGATGCCGGAGATGAATGGGTTGGACGCGTTGATCGCCATTCGTGATGAAACGCCGGAAGCACGAATTATCGTGCTAACTACGTATGCCGGCGACGCGCAGGTGCTGCGCGCAATCAAGGCTGGCGCTCGGGGATACCTGCTGAAAAGTGCGCTGCATAAGGAGCTGCTGGAGACCATCCGGGCGGTCCATGCGGGAAGAAAGGCGATTTCCGCCGATGCCTCTTTTGAACTTGCGGAGCATGCCACCGATGATGCCCTGACCCCGGCGGAAGTTCGTGTGTTGCGGATGATCGCGGACGGGAACGGAAATAAAGAGATTGCAGAACAGCTTTCGGTGAGCGAAGAGACGGTGAAAGGTCAAGTGCGAAATATCCTGTCCAAATTGGGTGCGAAAGACCGCACCCACGCCGCGATGATCGGGATGAAACGGGGGATCATCGCGTTTTAGCCAGGCCGCTCGAAAGAGTCTCTCGTTTGGACCTTTTGGGGGTTACGTCCTGTCCGGCAAAGTCGGTATCTTTGTTATGTCGTGCGACGACTTTTCTCAACATTTGCCCACGGTGCGCCTGGGGCAGGTCTTCTCTTGCTGCGAGTGGTTTCGGGCAGCACCTTGGTTCTTCAAACAGCGATGTCACTGCGTGGCGATCCCCCAATTGGATCAGCTATTCTTTACGGGCTCACAGGAGCGGTGGGGCTACTCTTGCTGGCCGGTTTATGGACCCCGATCGCGGGAACCGTTCTGGCGATTCTTGCCTTGTGGAAGGCGTTCCTGCACCCCGCAGATCCTTTGAGTTGGTTCCTGCTAGGAGTTCTCGGTGTCGCCCTGGCGCTGCTAGGACCCGGTGGATGGTCGGTCGATGCACGGCTGTTTGGATGGAAACGCGTCGAGCTTCCGGAGCGAAAGAGTTAGACCTCACCCCTTTTTCGGGCATTTCGTTCACCAAAAAGGGGTCCCCCGCACATCAAAAGAGTGCAGACGGCAGACCGATCGAGTGTCCATGAAGTCCCGTTGTAGGGTTGTCCCCAAAATGCATCGATTGGACAATGGCTCATCACGAGGCGAACAGGCTCAAATCCAGACAGCAAGGTCTGGGAGGGTTGAGCCGGGGAGGGACTAATGGCCGCAGCTATTCCTTTTATGGACCTCAGAGGGTTCGCAGGAACCGAGTGTCTCGAAGCAGGCGGGCTGGAAAACGAATGTGTCTACCTGGAACCGGAAATTGCATCGGAGTACAAATTCGAGGACATCGTTGGGAAGAGTACCGCTGTCCGGAATGTGCTGGACCAGGTTGAGATCGTGGCGCCCACAGGCTCAACGGTGCTCCTGCATGGTGAGACCGGCACCGGGAAAGAACTGATCGCACGGGCGCTTCATAATCTGAGCCCGCGTTGTGAACGCAACTTCGTGCGGCTGAACTGTGCCGCGATACCGTCTGGGTTAGTGGAAAGCGAACTGTTCGGGCATGAAAAAGGTGCGTTCACTGGAGCGCTGATGCAGAAGCAAGGCCGCTTCGAATTGGCGGATCGCGGCACTCTGTTTCTGGATGAGATTGGCGACATCAGTCTGGAGCTGCAACCGAAGCTGTTGCGAGCGCTTCAGGAACACGAATTTGAACGGCTGGGGAGTACGAAAACGATTCGTGTGGACGTTCGCCTGATCGCCGCGACGCACCGCAATTTGCAGGAGATGATCCGCAACAATCAGTTTCGCGAAGATCTTTTCTATCGATTGAATGTGTTTCCGATTGAGATCCCTCCGCTTCGCGACAGACGCGAGGACATTCCGCTGCTGGTGCACTATTTTGTTGCGCGGCACTCGCGCGAAATGCAGAAGCGCATAAAGTTCGTTTCGATGCAGGCGATGGAGGCGCTGGTGAACGCCGATTGGCCTGGGAACATTCGTGAGCTGGAAAACTTCATCGAGCGTTGCGTGATTTTCACGCAGGGCCAGGAGCTAACTGTACCGAGCGGCGAGCTTAGGCGCTCCACACGTGCGACGGCGTCAACTTTCGAACAGGCAGAGCGTCAAGTCGATCATCGATGCATTGAGAGCCGCTTCCGGAAAAATAGCCGGTAAAGGTGGAGCGGCAGAACGCTTGGGCTTGAAACGGACGACGCTGCAAAACAAGATGAGTAAGCTGAACATCAGTCGCTCTGACCATTCCGTGTAAATGATGCTGAAGCTCTAAAACGCTCGACCTCTGATTCTTCTAAACCCCAGGCTCAAAGCGGGACCCGAGTTCCGCGCCCAAATGGCGGCAGTGCCCGGTGGCCGGGCACCGGCGTGATTCAGCTACTTCTACAAGTCCCTAAATATCAAAAGATTACGCGGCTACTTCCTGGCATGTCGCCTGCATTTAGAAGCAAGCTCTCCAGCCGGACGGAGTCTGGCTTGGGTTCTTTTTGGAGGTGTGATGTTACGCGTCGACATACAGGAGTCTGGGAATACAGTCAGTCTCAGACTTGAGGGACGATTCGCGGGTAATGATGCAGAGAACAGTCGGGCGCTGGTGACGCGCTGCCGTGACGGGATGAAGCTGGTGATCGATCTGACGGATGTCACCTTTGTCGATTCTATCGGCGAAGAGGTACTGTCGTTTTTTGGCCAGTTTGGGGCGGAATTCACCGCGCAAACATCGTATAGCTCCGATGTCTGTGAGCGCCTGCACCTGCGCTTTGCTCAGAGCGAGTCCGCGAATGCGCACACATCGTCCGGCAAAAGCAGCCGGGGACGACGGGAGCGCGCACGTCAAAGCGAAATCAAGGAAGTCTGAAGCAGCGCTCGAACAAAAGGTTGGGCGTATACCTCAGTTTGCAGAGGTGTTTTGGTTTTTCGTATTTGCGGGATCAGCCCCGCCATCCACCACATCGAGATGATCTCCACTGGATCAGAGTCTTTCGTTGACCGGAGATCCCGGGTTGCCCGAATTCCGGCAGCGGTTGTCGTCTGTTTGGCAGTGTGCCGTGTTGCTCGACCTATCCTCAACAACTTGTGTGGGTGTTGCTTTGGCATGCGCCTTGCCCTTCAACAATGCGAACGGACAAGGCACACCTGTAGAACATTCGATTTTCGGGAGGCGTTATGGCAACCACTCTCACATTTGCTCGAACCTGGCTCCGCTGGTATCGGGTGCTCCGAGACGCGAAGGCATTCAGCTTCGCTGACTCCGTGCGCTATGGGTTATGGCTGGCGCGAAGCTGATGCGCTTAGATGCAGCGCGCAGGACTTCAAACACGACCTCGATTGCAGACAATCGAGAGAGAGCTAGGAGAAACGATGCCGTCGATCGATACAGCTGAAACGAACAATCCGGACGTCATTACCGTTGTATACGGTAATGCTCGAACGGACGAGGAGCTCGTGGTCGCCGCGAAGAATGGGGATGAACTCGCTTTTGAAGTGCTGATTAGGCGCTACCAGTCACGGATCTTCACGACTGCACTGCGCTACGCACGGGTTCACGAAGACGCAGAAGATATCGCCCAGCAGACGTTGCAAAAAGCGTTCGTCTACCTGCAGAAGTTTCAAGGGAGATCCTCGTTCTCAACATGGATAACGCGCATCGCGATCAATGAATCGCTTATGTTTCTGCGCAAAGGTCGTGCGTTACGCGAAGTACCGATGAGCGAGATTATCGACGAAGAAGGAACGCGCGAGTTGGAGATACGTGATTCGCGTCCGGACCCAGAACACAGGTATTTGCAGCGCGAGGCAGCGCGCATATTGTCTTCCGCAATGGCAAGGCTGGGGTCAGACACGCGAGTTGCGATGGAATTAAGGGAACTGCGGGAGCTATCTGGCCCGGAGACCGCTCGAGAGATGGGCGTATCCCTCAGCGCTGTTAAAGCCCGGGTGTTTAACGGGCGAAAAAAGCTACGTCAAATGTTGAGGCGCCCTGATAGGTTGTCTCGCAGGTCCGACCGGACCATCCAAGGCATCTCCGGCACTGTTCGCGCAGTTCGCAACGTTGCATAACCTGATCGGCATAGCGTTTACAGCGGCAATGAGAACGGAATCGAATCCTACATTGGTTCCGAGTGTCCTTGCGTGGGTTCACTCGTTCGGGTAATCAAGCTCTTAAAAAAGCGTTCGAATTAGTTAGCTGTTGGGGATGACCTTATGTCGAAGTTCCCCCGTTCGCTGTTCACCTATAAAAGTAGCGCTGTGTTGCGGCCAGGGTACCTGCTCATTCAGTCCAGGTGTGCTCACGGCAGATTTGCCGTCGTGTGTGGCCGCGGTGCCCGCATACGGGCAGCAGGGGGAAGAGCCAAACCTCGGGTCGTCATACAGATCAAGCACTTACACACGGCGCGAGTTGGCACGCTATCTGCATTTCTCACAGCCGATGCAAGCGAGCATGTGGCTATCGACAACATTCATTCTGGGCACCGTCCACATGCGTTGTCCACATGTAGCGTGATCTTTCGATGATTACTTCAACGAACAACTCGAACCCGCGGACTCCGAGTACAGATACCTATCATCACGGAGATTTGCGGCGCGCTCTCATTCAGGCCGCCCTTGAGCTCGCGGCGGAAGAGAATGACTGGAACTTCTCGTTGCGAGAGGTAGCGCGGCGAGCCGGCGTGAGCCACAACGCGCCGTATAACCATTTCCCGCACAAACGGGACCTCCTGGACGCGGCAGCAGCGGCAGGTCACGAGTTGCTCCGGAGCGAATTGATCGCCGCGGTGGCGAAGATCGCCGATCCTCGTGCAGCGTTGGCGAAGATGGGTTCCGCATATGTCAGCTTCGGGACGGAAAATCCTGCACTGTATCGGCTGATGTTCAGCGTGGCGCCCAGTAGAACTGATTGGCGTGCAGAAGAAGTATTGGCGTCGTGGGTAGCCGGGCGTGCCGTTCTGGAGAACATTCTCCGGCGTGGCGCCCGCATCGGAATCTTTGACCCAGGACTCGCCCGAAAGACGGAATTGCAAGCTGCGGCGCTGTACACCTGGGCCGTCGTTCACGGTCTAACGATGCTTGCGATGGATGGGCTGGCGGTTGTGGACCATTTGCCCATCGAGCGGACTATCCAGAAAGTGGTCGTAACAACTCTTCGGGGGCTAGCGGGGACGCGGGCCTCCGCAAACGGATCAAAAATATGAGATGCAAATATCTATTTCTTGTCGTGTTTCTGTCGGCGCTTGTATGGCCAACGGCGTCATGCGCTCAACAGCAAACATCCATTACCGAGCCACAGGCGCCAATCCTAACGATTGATGAAGCGGTTTCCCTAGCGCTGCAACACAACCGGCTGGTGAAGAACGCGGTGCTGGAGGTTCAGAAAAATGACTTCCAAGTGAGTACCGCGCGCAGCCGGCGCAAACCGCAGTTCCAATTTTCCATGCTCGGCGGTGAACTGCTGCACCCGTTCGACTTTACCTTCAACGAAGGTGTATTCGGCACGTATCCGGGCGTTGGACCGATCCCAAACACGAATGCAAAGGTCCACACACCTGCGGTGTTCACGACGTACCTTACCGGCAGCATTGATCAACCTCTGACTCAGCTCTACAAGATCGGCCTCGGGATTCACGTGACAGAGCTCGGACGCGACCTGGCTCGGGAGGATGTGCGGGGCGAGCGGCAGAAGATCGCTGCCGAAGTCCGCAATGCGTATTTCAATCTTTTCGCGATTCAGGCGAATGTGGATGCCGAGCGCGAGGCGGTAAGGACATTACAAGAAGCGCAGCGGGTTACGGTTCAATACATATCGGAAAAGACCGTGCTTCGCGCGGAGGCATTGGATGTTGACGCGCGGCTGGCCAAATCGCGCTATGAGTTATCGGTGGCCGAAGATGGGCTGGCGACTCAACGCGAGGCGTTGAACCAGTTGCTCGGTCGCGATGTTGCCACACCTTTTCGTGTCGAGTTCATTCCAGAGCAAGACAAGAACGATCTGAGCCTCGATGCAGCGCGGCACGAAGCGCTGGCGAATCGCCCAGAAGTGCGGGAAGCGCAGTTGAAAGAAAAGCAAGCCGAATATGACCGGCGACTCGCGAAAGCTCAGTACATTCCGGACTTGAGCCTGGAAATCCGCTATCAGGGAATAAACAACGTGCAAGTACTGCCTCAAAACGTGACCACGGCAGGTTTTTTGCTCACCTGGGAGCCATTCGATTGGGGGCGCCGCCACAACAAGGTTGTGGAGGCGACGAGAACTATCGAACAGTCGCGCAATGGGATCGACGAGACGCAATCGAAAATTTCCGTAGAGGTCGGCGCGAAATATCGGAAATGGCAGGAAGCTAGTTTGCTGCTTAACGCTTCGCGCACTGCCCATGAAGCGGCCGCGGAGCAGTTGCGGGAAACCGGCAACAAATACAAGGAGCAGGCCGCACTGTTACGAGACTTTCTTCAGGCCCAAGCTCACAATTCCGAAACCACTTTCCAGTATCAGCAAGCGCTTTCCTCTTACTGGAACGCTTTCGCCGAACTGCGGAAAGCGATGGGGGAAGAGTAAGCGATGAGAACAACGGTTCGTTTCGCAGTTGCGACCAGCCAGATCAGAGTTCGAGAAAGCGATTGGAGAGGAGTAGAGGCTATGCAGAACAAATTCAGGAAAGGACTGGGGCCAGGAGCAGCGGCTTTGCTTTTCGCGATGAGCACGGCCATAAGTGGGTGTCAGCAAGGCACCAAAGCCTCGGCCAAATCCCCCACGCCTGTTCATGTGGTGGATGTGGCTTTGTTTTCGCCATCGGACGACTTGCGCTACTCCGCTTCCGTTCTGCCGTTCGCAGAAGCGAGCTTGTCGTTCAAGTCGGCAGGGTATGTGACCGAAATAAGGCAGATTGTAGCGGCAGACGGACGGCGCCGGAATATTGGTGCTGGAGACTATGTTGGCCGAGGGGCCATTCTTGCGCAGATTCGGCATCAAGATTTGAAGAATAACCTTGACCAGGCGACGGCAACGCTGAGTCTGGCGCAGGCCCAGAATGTAGAAGCAACGAAGGATTATGATCGCGCTAAGAAGCTCTACGCCGCAGAGAGTTTGACCAAGCCTGAATTGGATCGGGCCCAGGCGAAATTTGATTCGACTCTCGCCGCGGTGGATCAGGCCAAGGCTAACCTGCGCCAGGCGCAGCTCGCTCTCCAGGACGCCGATCTAACTGCTCCATTTTCCGGTTACATCATTTCCCGCAGCATTGATTTAGGGAACCTCGCTTCGCCAGGTGCTCCGGCCTTTACCATCGCCGATACCAGCTCCGTCAAAATCGGTTTTGGCGTTCCCGATTACGCCGTACGGCGTCTCCGCTTGGGCCAGCAATTCAGCATTCATTTGCAGGACGACCCCAAAGAGTACACCGGCCGCGTCACCAGTATTGCCGCGAGCGCCGACGACAAGAATCGCGTCTTCGCCATTGAGGTCACCGTACCCAATCCTAAATCCTCTCTCAAGCCCGGCATGATCGCCTCCCTCAGTCTCACAGGCGTTCAAAAAGCACCGGTTCCGTCCGTCCCTCTCACCGCCATTGTGGAAGATCCGGCATCCCCCGGACACTATGCGGTCTTCCTGGTCACGGAACAGCCCGGCAAATCGTCCGCGCATTTGCACCCGGTCACACTCGGTGAAACCCACGAAAGCGATGTGGCTGTCGACGGTCTTAATCCAGGCGAAAAAGTAGTCGTCGTCGGAGCCGCCGGGTTGAAAGACGGCGATCCCATCCAGGTTCTTCCATAGAGGTATTGAACAAATGACACCCGAACACGATCAAAAGGCCAGTAGTGGCTTCAATGTTCCCAGGTTTTTCGTCTCGCACCCGCACATCTCCTGGATGCTTCTCGTCGGAGTCCTCGTTTGGGGGTGGTTCGGGTATACATCCATGCCGCAGCGCAAGGACCCGGACATTCCCGTGCGCCTCGGTGTGGCCGCTTGTCCGTGGCCCGGTGCCACCGCCCAACAAGTCGAACAGTACATTACCCGTCGCATTGAGGACGTTGCCGCTGAGAATAAGACCATCCACCCAGGCACCGATGCAGATTACGGCATTAAATCCATCTCTCTTCCGGGCTATTCCTACGTCACCATTCAACTCGATGAGGGCATCACCGACACTAAGCGCCAATTCAGTGATATCAACCTCAAGCTCAATGCTCTGAATGCTCAGTTACCCCAGGGGGCCGGCCCCATCAGTTTCCAGAGCGATTTTGGAGACACCGCCGCCCTCATGCTCACCGTCGCGAGCCCCAAGGCCGACGACATCGAAATCGCCGCTCGCGCCAATTCCGTCGAAGCCGCCATTCGCAAAGCTCGCGATGCAAAACCGCAAATTGGCAAAGGGCAGCGCGTCACCATCGTCGATTCCTTTCCTCAATCCGTTTCCTCCCGCCAGGTTCTTGATACGGCATACTTGTTTCAAGAGGAAGCCCAGAAAGCCGGAATCCTGCACGATTCGGAAGTCATTCAAGGCAGCGGATTCATTCTCTCGGATGGCCTCTCCGAAGCAGATGACACTTCCATCCGGGCCTTCCTTCAGCGCTTCCTCTCCGAACGCCTGAAACGCTCCGAATTGCACCCCGATACCTGGGACCCCGCCATCATTCGCGATCCCGGCGCCACACGCGCGAAACTGGCTCAGGTTGCTGGCGATAAGTACAGCTATGCCCAGCTCGACGACTTTTCTGACTTGATTGGCAGAACTCTGCTCGGTGCTCGCGAAGTCTCCAAGGTGGAACGCCGCGGCGTTTTATCACAGACCGTCTATCTCGATTACTCCCAGGATCGCCTGGCCGCCTACGGTCTCCGTCCTACCGATCTCTCCAAAGTGATTTCCGCTCGCAACATCATCGCCCCGGGCGGCAGTGTTGAAACCACCGAGCGCAGGATCACCATCATTCCTTCCGGACAATTTCATAGTCCCATCAGTATCGGAGATGTCGCCGTCTCTACTACTCCAGACGGTGCTCCGGTGTATTTGCGGGACCTTGTGCGAATCAGCCGGGGTTATCAATCGCCTGCTCAGTACCTCAACTATTACACCTGGCGAGACAAAAATGGCCACTGGCAGCGTAGCCGCGCCATCACCTTAGCCATCTACATGCGTGATAAAAAACAAATCGCTCGCTTCGGTCAGTCTGTCAATTCCAAGCTTTCCGACCTTCGCCAAATTCTTCCCGCAGACCTCATTCTCGCGCACACTTCCGATCAACCGCTGCAAGTCTACGAGAATATCCATCTGTTCATGCGCGCTCTTATCGAGGCCATCATTCTTGTCGTCATCGTTTCTCTCCTCGGATTTTGGGAGTGGCGTCTAGCCTTGATCATGGCTCTCGCCATACCCATCACACTGGCCATGACCTTCGGCATCGTCTATATGATGGGCATCGATCTTCAACAAGTCTCCATCGCAACCCTGATCATCGCCCTCGGCCTTCTCGTCGACGTCCCGGTGGTCTCCGGTGACGGCATCAAACGCCATCTCGCCGAAGGGTTTCCGCGCAACATTGCTTGCTGGCTTGCTCCTACCAAGCTGTCAACCGCAATTTTCTACGCCACCATCACCAACATCATCGCCTACCTTCCATTCTTAATGCTCACCGGCAATCCCGGCGAGTTCTTGAAGAGCCTTCCCGTCGTCATGACCGCTTCTCTTCTTTGTGCCCTCGTCGTTGCCATGACCTTTGTTCCGTTTCTGGGCTACTACATTTTGCGCGCTCCCGCAAAACGAGAACCCACCATCGAGGAAAGACGCCAGCGGGGATTTTACGGCTTCTATAACAGGCTCGTCGGCCAAGCCATAAAACACCGCTGGGCCGTGCTTGCCGGGTCCTTGCTTTTCCTCATTCCCGGCATTCTGTTCAGTTCTCGGCTTAAGACTCAATTCTTTCCCGAAGATGTCCAATATTGGTTCTATTTGGATGTCTGGCTCCCAAATGACACTCCTTTGAGCGTTACCAACGATACTGCCGTGCAGGCCGAAAGAGTCGTTCGCCGGGTCATCGAAAATTCCCCGGACATCACTGACAAGGAACATCGCGGCCATCTTCTCAAGTCGCTCACGACTTTTGCCGGTGGCGGCGGTCCTCGTTTCTGGTTTTCCGTCTCCCCGGAAATGCCCCAGACCAACTACGCTCAAATGATTGTTGAAATCACCGATAAAGAGGCTTCGCCAAAGTTAGCTCGTCCCATTCAGGACGCCTTGGACAAAGAAGTACCCGGCGCGTGGATTACCGTTCGCCAGCTCCAAACCAATCCTGTTGAGAACCCTGTCGAGCTGCTCATTTCAGGCCAGCGCGACGTAGACGCCAGAGATGAAGTCAGCGACATTCGCACCCTCCGCCAGCTTGCCGCCCAAGCCCAGGACCTCGTCCGCCAGGCTCACGGCATTGCCGTCCTTCGCGATGACTGGTTCCCGGATAACGTTCAGCAACGCATTCAGGTCGATCCAGACCGCGCCAATGTTGCCGGCATTACCAACGCTGATGTTGCGCAGTCCTCCGTTGCCGCAATGAGCGGCGCACAAGTCGGCGTGTTCAAGGAAGGTGACAAGAACATCCCAATTGTCGCCCGCCTTCGTATGGAAGATCGTTCTCAGCTTGCCGACATCAAGAATCTCTACGTTTACTCTTCCCAGACCAACAACCGCGTTCCGCTGCTGTCCATCGCCACCGTCGGAAATTCCCTGGAAACCAGCCGCATCGCCCGTCGCGAACATTTCCGTACCATTTCCATACTTTGCTATCCCCAGCCTGGCGTGCTTGCCTCCGAAGTGCTTCAACAGATTCTCCCCAAAGTACAGGAGTTTCAGAAAAATCTTCCTCCCGGTTATCAACTCCGCATTGGTGGCGAACAGGCTAAACAAATCGAAGGATTCGACAATCTCAAACTCGTTCTAATGATCTCGTTGGCCGGCATCTACCTGGCCCTGCTCATTCAATTCAACAACGCCGTCAAACCCCTGCTGGTGTTTGCCGCTGCTCCTTATGGCGCGGTGGGCTCCTTAATCGCCCTCAATATCACGCATACACCGTTTGGGTTTATGGCTTTTCTCGGCATCGCCAGCTTGGTCGGCGTAATCGTCAGCCACGTCATCGTACTCTTCGATTTCATCGAAGAGATGCATGAAAAAGGAGAGCCTCTTGAGCAGGCCCTGCCAGACGCCGGCATTCAACGTATTCGCCCCGTGCTCATCACCGTGTTAGCCACCATTTTAGCCCTCTTCCCACTCGCGCTCGAGGGCGGTCCACTCTGGCAGCCTCTCTGTTATGCACAGATCGGCGGCCTTGCCGTCGCCACCTTCGTGACTTTGCTTCTCGTGCCCGTTCTTTACAGCATTTTCGTTCTGGATCTGAAAATCATTCGCTGGGAATCTAAGGAGCCCACCGCAGAGGCGGGAGCCAGCGTTACAACTGAACTGGCATCGCACACAAGCTGATGGGACGTTCGGTTGATTACGATTTGGCTGGCCACGCGTTCGCAGATTTGGCTGAATGCGTGGCGGGTAAAGAAAAGGCGCTCCAATGAACACTCGGCACTTTGCATTCGTTGAAAGGTTGGCATGATTCTTTTTGAGCAGATTGCCGCGGCTGTTGTTCTGCTGATTCTTACGCTCGGATTGTACTGCGCCGGGATAACGATTTTGATCGAATGGCTAAAACGCGTACTGACCCAGGACATCGGCAAGCATGGACCAAGGTACTCGGCTACTCTGGTGGTCAAATCGACGATAGCGATTATCGTTTTGCACGGGATCGCGATTCTTCTATGGGCTGCGTTCTACCGGACGCGTTGCTTCCCGTCGTGGGAACTTTCCTTTTACTTTTCGGCCAGCAGTTACTCGACGGTTGGCTATGGTGATCTGGTTCTCCCGTCCAGGTGGCGAATTTTGGGCCCTTTGGAGAGCATCACGGGCGTGTTGATGTGTGGAATATCGGTCAGTGTTCTGTTCGGCCTGGTTACCCATCTGCTCGACCGCGACGCACAACCGTTTCATACGAATTCGAGTGAACAAGGTCATGCCTAACGCCAATATCCAGAGTCCGGATTGGCTTCGCCAAACGGAGACCATCCTTGAAGAGCTTAATGAGGGAGTGGTCATCGTGGACAACCACCTTCGCGTGCTCTTCGCGAACGAGGCGCTGCTGCGAATGGGGCAGTACGAGCGCGCCGAAATACAAGGCCGTACACCGGATGCAATTTTTCCGGCGACCGATGTTGCATACCTTCATCGTCAGAATGAATCGGGTCATCGGTTGGGACGGAGTCGCACCGAGTTCTACCTGCCTCGCAAGAATGGCGACAAAATCCCAGCCATCTTCAGCGGCCGAGTGATTCAGGGGCCAGACGGACAAGAGTACGTGATCCTAATCGTGACAGACATCAGTACGCAGAAACGGGTTGAAGAAGAACTTCGCAAATCCAACGTACTTCTCGAAAACCGGCAAATGGAAATTGACGCGGAGCTCTCGCTCGCTGCGTGCGTCCAACAATCGCTCGCACCGCAGAGTCTCATTTGGAATGACGTTTCGGTCGAGACCTACTACAGCGCGGCTCGGAGTATTGGCGGTGACTTTGGGGTGGTGTACCCGAACCACGAGGAAGCTCTTTTCATTCTCATGTGCGACGTGTCGGGGCACGGCATTGGGTCAGCGCTGATGGCCAACCGAATTTACTCCGAGACACTGCATCAACTGGAACGCAAAACGGGGCCAGCTACGTTGCTGCGACGCGTTCACGATTTCGTACACGATCGACTGGCGACCGACGGTTTTTACTTCACCATGGCCGCGGTTCGTTTCAGTATGGGCGGACGTCGCGCATCCTTTGCTGCCGGGGGCCATCCACCCGCATTGTTGTTGTCAAGCACTGGGCTGCGAAGGCTCGAGTCGCAATACGGCATCCTGGGTTGTCTTGCTGAAACCGCGCCATCCGATTCCGCGGACGAAATTGAGCTCACATCGGGCGATCGTTTCATTCTCTACACGGATGGGCTCGTCGAGGTGTTTGACAATCACGAGGAGATGCTCGGCGTCGATGGCCTTGCACAGTTGGTCCTCGATTCGGCAAAGCTCCCATTGCCAGAGATGCGGCAAGCGATCCTTGACGGAGTGACCGCGTGGCGCCATGGCCCTCTCGCGGACGACGTGTCCCTGGTCATAGTAGAGGTACCCTAGTTCTGTGGCGACACGCGGTGCCCTGCAGAAAGCGAGGCGAAGCGGGAGACCATTGCGACGTGCCGTCCAACGCAAAGTTACACAAATCGTAAATCCTGTAACTCATGTATCTGGTCATAAGGTCTCGGGCTTATTGACCTGCAGAGATCTGGGGAATAGGATGAGTCAGGTGTGTGGCTGATTCTTCCGCAGAACCATCGCCACTGAAGTGTCACAGCCATGAACCCTAAAGCTATCGGACGGCTGGTAGCGCTATTGCTGGTATTTGGAAAGTCCGCCGCAAACGCGGGCCCGCCTCCCTGCTCTGTCTATTTCACTGTAATCGAAAATGATGAAGTCACTCTTCATCTGCCAGTTTTTGCGATGAACAAGCCGCAGAGCATTTGGTACGAGAAGTACGGTAACCGGGACCAGTATTCGGGGATCTGTTACGTCGAGAACGCCTCTCGCGCTCCGGCGGGCGCGCCGCTCTACGCGATTGTGTGGGGCGTGCATTTGGCGGATGAGCCTTATGTTTACAGCTCTGAACTAACTGGGAGAGGCGATGGGCAAGGAACCTCCCAGAATACCGACACAAGCACAGTCTCTGGCACTGGCGCCAACGTTCCTGTGAGTCACGAAAGCTCGCGAGCGAAACACTATGTGGTCGATGGCTGGTTGGCAATCTTCGACGCAGGAACAAATCGGGGCAAGGGAGCTTTTGTGGCGATCGGACCACTTCCGACCGATAACCATTCCGTTGTGGCCCTGGCGTCCACATCGCTGATGACTGACTCCATGGAGCAGATTAGCCAACACGAGACTGGACGATTGGGGAGTGTGGCGCACAAAAGAGAGCCGCACAAGAGCGTCAAGGAAAGTAGTCTGTATGCGAAAAACGGTTGGTCTGAGATCGTTGTTACGCCAATAAAAAATGAGCAAGCTGCGACGACTCAGACGTCTCCAACCAAATCTCAGACAGTGTCTGACGCCCCGCCACCGAAAGTTGCGCCGGATGTACCACCGCCAGTTCAGGCGACTGTTCCCAATTCCTCTCTAGAGAAACCAGTGCCGGTGAACTCGAGCGTAACCGTGAGCTCCGTTCCGTCAGGCGCCGATATGTTACTCGACGGCAATTTCGTTGGTAGCACTCCTTCAACCGTGGATGTCCCGCCTGGAAAGCATGTGATCACGATCAAGAAAGCCGACTATCAAGAATGGGCCCGCACCGTGGACTTTTTCGGCGGTTCGATCACGCTGGACGCTGAGTTGGTCCCAAAGCCCGGTGAAATACTCTCTGCACATCTGGGGACAAAGGCCAACGTGACGAAAGAACCAGCAGGCGATCGAGTATCGACAGATACGCCACAAAAACCCGCAGGCTGGATTGGGATCTCCGCGAAAAACCACAGTCGTGGAGCGCTGGTGACAAACGTGAGTGCGAAGGGGCCAGCAGCACGTGCGGGAATTCATATCGGTGACATTATTCTGGGGGTTGACGGGCCGTTATCCAAGAACAACGACTTTGAGACGGCGGTTGCGGCTCTGAAACCGGGAACACGGGTGCCCATTGAATTCCTCCGCGGGTCCTCAACTCATGAAGTGTGGATAACGGTCGCTTCGCAAAACTGAGGATCCTTGCTGATTGGTGCTGGGGCTAGCCTCCTTCGTTCCTGACTGGCGCCGGGCGACTCTGTAAGGTGTGTTAATGGGAACTGGTGAATAAAGACGAGGGCAAAAGCCGGCTGACCTACGGGTTATTCCATATTGACATACGCGCGCAATGCCATCTAGCATGACCATCGCATCCCTGCCCAGTAAACGGGGTTTCTCGTCAACGAATGATTTGGGCAAGCTTTCCGCAATGGAAACGCTATTCGTCGTAACCGCAAATCGGTTCTTTCGCGAATCACTGATTCGCTTATTCCGGAGTGACAAAGGATTCCGAGTCACCGGAGCGGCGGATTGTTCGCTATTGCTGGCGATACAATCTCCTCGAGTGAATCCCGGGATTGTGGTGCTTCGTCCGGAATGGGATGACCAATCATTTCAGAGTACGCGTGCCATACATGATGCGCGTCCAGGCACAAAAATTCTGATGATCGGAATGGAAGATGATCAGGAGATATTTCTGCGCGCGATTCGCGCAGGGGCGGAAGGCTATGTGCTTAAGGACGCGTCGGCCAAGCAAATGCTGGCTGCCGCGCATCGTTTGGAGCAAAACGGGGTTGTGTGTCCACCACACTTAGAACGGGCGCTCTTCAATTTGATCGCCAGCGGTTCCAGCTTCCCGGCGCATCCGCCACCGATTGCGGAGTTGACGCCACGCGAACATCAACTCACTTCCTTGTTGGTGCAGGGCTTGGCCAATAAGGAAATCGCGGGCCGTTTGAATTTATCGCTTCAGACGGTAAAGAATCATGTGCACAGCATTCTGCAAAAGACACAATCGAAGAATCGCGCAATGTTCGCGCAACTTGCAGGATCGAGTGCGGCCATAAGCGCCACCCAGGAAAAACTCGAATCGCCCATACCGCTTTCCAGTTCTACCTAACCTGACAAATTGTTTGCGAGATGGAGAAGCGGTAGAAACTACAGCCCTTCTCTCCAAACGCCAGTAAACCACTTCGTTAGATTCAGTACCTACACGCGAAAAGAACTAGTCCGATCCAATCCTCGGCTCCTACATGCAGAGGAAAAGAGTACTGCACCAAAATTAAATCCCTCTAGGTCTTGTGTGGCTCACCGGCCTTCAGCAACATGCGGGTCCAGAGAGTCGAGCCTTGCAACAAGAAAAGATTCGCGTGTTGATTGCGAACTCTACCAGGATCTGGCGGGATGTGCTCTACAACACCATCCGCCAGCAGCCGGATGTCGAAGTTGTTGGGGATGTGAGTGACGAACACGCCATCGTGGCCGCGGTAGAACGCACAAATCCAGATTGTGTGATTGTTCCTCTTGAACTGCCTGCTGCTGCAATGCCAATTTGCACCCAGATTCTTTCCAAAAGACCAAGCGCAAGAATCATCGCGATCGGCGAAGGTTCGGACATCGTGGAGATTTATTGGTTATCAGACAAGCGGGACATTCGTCGCACGTATACCACGGCATCCAGAGAGGCGATTGTGCGAGCGCTGCATTTTTCAAGTTGTTGAGCGCGGCACGGTGCAGCAGGGAATTGTCATCACACTCGCGAGTTCGAAAGGGGAGATTGTGAAACAGAGGCCGGCAAAGTCGGGAAAAGCATTCGTTGTGGTGGTTTCTTCGCTACTGGCCGTGTTTTGGGCGGCTGTCGTCACGCACGCTGCATCGGACCTGATTGCAATAGCGAAACTGTCAGGTACCGCTGACAGAAACGGAGAGGCGCTGGTGAATGGAAGCATTATCGCCAGCGGAGACTCTCTGCGCACCCATGCCGATTCGGCGCTGCTGCTGGCCGCAACGCCCGAAGAGCGACTGTGGCTGGGACCAAATACCGACGTGAAATTATCAAAGGAGGGAAACGACGTGACGGTGGCGGTGGCGCACGGAACCGTTACGTTTCGGAGCCGCGGGCACGTCGTCGTAACCATACAAAATCACGACGGCGTGGCGTTGCGTTGCCGTCCCAATAGCCCAGTCGTGGCTCAGGTCAGCCTGATCGGAGATCAGCAGGCGCACGTGCGCGTACAACAAGGCTCGCTTGAGCTGGTTGAAGCTGGACGGACCATGTTGTTACAGCCTGGACGAGCGGAGCGCGTTGCAGATCTCGAAACGAAGGCTGTCGGTGACGCTATGCCGACTCGCAGTTCACAGCAAGAGCAAGCCGAGAGCACAACGTCCACCGGCGTGATCAACGGCACTGTGGTGGACGCGGCACTGTCGGTTGTTCCAGACGCCAAGGTCACTCTGACAAACTCGACGGGCGAAACGTCCACCGCGACTACGGGCACGGACGGTAAGTTTACATTTACTTCTGTGCAGCCCGGCACGTACGCGCTGCACGTAACCAAATCCAAGTACAAAGCATACGAACTGAGCGGTGTGACGGTCCGAGGTGGAAATGCCTCGTCGTTATTTATTCAGCTGGGAGGAGCGACCGCAGCGGGCAGCAACAAGACTTTGGTTTGGGTGCTGGTCGGAGGGGGCGCTGCTGCGGGGATTGGCGCGGCATTGGCGGCCAGCGGCGGATCTTCGCATAACACCAGCCCATCTACCGTGCCGTAGCGAGCGTGAGCAGAGTGAATTGCGCTCAGTAATGGAGGAAAGCATTCGATATCTCATACACAAGCTCATTGGGCTGATTTTCGTGACACTGATCATGTGCGGCCGGGTACTTGCTCAGCAAGCGGCAAAACCAACGTCGGCGCAGATGCCGCCAATTCACGGGAACAATCAAAGTGAAACTACGCAGGAGTACAACGAAAAGCTTGCGGCATTGGCCAAGCAGAGCAAGGCTGCCAACGTAAGTTCGCCTGCCGGTGATTACCTGATCGGGCCGGAAGATATTCTTGCAATCAATGTTCTGGAAGCACCCGACCTGAATCGTACGGTACGCGTGTCCGACGATGGCACTGTTTCGCTTGCGCTGCTTGGCGTGATTCAGGTGGCTGGGACGACCACGCGAGAACTGGAACTGGTGCTTGAGGACCGCCTGCGGCGAACCTATATGAAAGATCCGCAGGTAGCGGTGTTTGTGCAAGAAGTGCACAGCCACGCAGTGTCCGTGTTCGGAGCTGTGTGCAAGCCGGGCGTTTACCAGATTCGCTACCCGAAGCCGCTGATCGAAGTGCTTTCCATGGCAGAAGGACTGGCGACGGATGCCGGTGACACCGTGATCGTGGAGCACCATGCAGGCGATCCAGCACAAGCAGGATTTTCGGCTGTGATGGACTTGAAGGCAGACACGCCGACTGATTCTTCTACTGGCGTGGATTCCAAGTCGAACGAGTCTACTCCTCAGGGTTCCGAGGCGGAAAGCATCACCATTCATTTAAAAGAGCTGCTCGATTCCAGCAATCCACGCTCGAATGTGCTGGTTTATCCCGGGGATTCCGTGAAGGTGGCGCGTGCCGGTGTTGTGTATGTATTGGGGCAGGTCCGTAAGCCCGGTGGATTCTTGCTGAAGACAAACGAAAATATTTCGGTGCTGCAAGCAATCGCGCTGGCAGAAGGCACGACGCCGAACTCCAGTGGCAAAAACGCTCGAATCTTTTTAGGCAGTGGCTCAGGTGTGGAACGCAAAGAGGTCGCGATCAATCTAGACAAAATCATGGCTGGAAAAGAGCCATCTCCCTGGCTGAAACCGAACGACGTGTTGTTTGTGCCGAACAGTGGCGGGAAGGAAGCTCTACACGTACTCGAGCAAAGCACCACGGGGATCGTTGGAGCGGTTGGTGGCGCAGCAGTTTACAGGTGGTGACGGTGGCGGAAGAAAAGAAAGTTGACATAGAAGTCTATAATCCGGTCCGGTCCAGGCCCGTACCTGCGCGGCCGGGAATACTCGACGCCTATGCGCAAGGGAAGGCGGCAGACCGGTCAAACCTGCGGCAATATTGGCGCACAGTGCAGAAGCGTCGAACGACGGTTCTCTCGATTGTTTTGGTGACGTTCACGGTGGCTGCGATTGCCACATGGAGGCAAAAGCCTGTATATCGAGCGGAATCGCTGCTGGAAATCCAAAAAGAAAATGCCAACATTCCCACGGTCGAAGAGCTTTTCCAACTCGAAAATGTTTCTGACAATTATCTGGAGACGCAGTACAAGATTTTGCAGAGCGAGACGTTGGCGCGGCGAGTGATTGATGAACTGCATCTTGAACGGGATTCGGAATTCAATCCACCAAAGGATGGTTGGTTGCACGCGAAGGCTCACGCGTCGCTTCGAACATCAACTCCCCGTGTTGATCCTGATGTTGAGCAAACGGTATTACGCAAATTCAAGGACAAATTGAGCATCGATCCAGTGCGGCGCAGCCGTCTGGTTCAAATCAGCTTCGAGTCGGAGGATCCGCAGGTCGCGGCGCAGGTAGTGAATGCTCTGTCTGACAATTACATCCAGGGAAATCTGGAAAATCGGTGGACGGCAGCACAGAAGGCGTCGCAATGGCTGTCGGATCAGTTACAAAGCTTCAAGGCCAAACTCGAAAAGTCAGAGGATGATCTTCAGGAGTATGCGCAACGGAATGGCTTGCTGTTTCTGCAAACGGAAAAGGGCGACACGGAAAACATTGTCAACGAGCGGCTCCGCCAATTGCAGGACGAGCTGACCAAAGCACAGGCTGAGCGTTACACAAAAGAATCTCTTTACCGGCTTACGGAAGCGGGAGATTACAGTGCGCTGCCCGGTGTTTTCGATAACCGATTGCTGCAGGAGCTTACCGCGCGACTGGAGGATCTGGAGAGGCAAAAGGCGGCTCTCTCGCCCACGTTCACCAACGACTATCCCAAGATGAAGGCAATTCAGAGCCAAATTGATGAAGTGAATCACCGGCTCGACGAAGAACGCAAACGCGCTGCACAGGAGATTGTGGACGACTACGAGGCGGCCACGCGCCGGGAGGGATTGGTGCACGACGCGTTCGAACAGCAGCAGGCACAGGCGAATCAAGTCGCTGGGCGAACCGTTCAGTACAACATTTTGAAACGTGAAGTCGACACCAACAAACAGTTGTACGAGGGCTTGCTGCAACGGCTCAAAGAGGCCGGGGTTTCGGCGGCAATGAACGCCAGCAACATTAATATTGTGGATGCAGCGGTGGCTCCGACGCGGCCGGTTCGCCCGCGACCGCTACTCAATTTCAGCGCGGCGTTGCTGTTGGGATTGGCGTGCGGAATCGGTGTTGCCTTCCTGCAGGAGCATCTGGACAACACCTTGAAGAATTCCGAAGACATTGAGCGGGTTCTGCGCGTTCCGGCGCTAGGGCTGATTCCTTCGCGCGAGGGTCTCGACGACAATCCTGGGGTGTACGGATTAGCGGCGAAGGTGCAGGGCGCTCACGACGGAAACGCGATCCTGAAGCACGGAGCGAAAACGTGGATTCGGATCGACGGAAATGGCGCGCAGCATTCGGCCTTTTCCGAAGCGTTCCGCGGTTTGCGCACGTCAGTCCTACTTTCCTCGGCCGGACGTCCACCGCGCTCTCTCACGTTCGTCAGTGCCGAGCCTGGTGAAGGCAAGACCACGGTGGCCAGCAATCTTTCTATTTCGCTGTCGCAACTCGGAAAGCGGGTGCTGCTGGTCGATGGAGACATGCGGCGTCCCTGTGTGCACAAGCTTTTCAGCATTGAAGAGGGCGGGGGAGGGCTAGTTACGTTCCTGGCTGGCGAAGATGGCTGGACGCATCTGATTCGTCCGACTGGAGTGTCAAATCTGGACTGTCTTATTTGTGGGCCGGTGCCGCCAAATCCGAGTGAACTGCTTTCTTCCGAGCGCATGCGGCAGCTGATCTTCGAGGCCATGCGCGAATACGAATTTGTTCTGATCGATGCGCCGCCGCTGCTGAACGTCACGGATGGCCGGATTCTGGCAACGATGGTGGAAGGCGCGGTGTTAGTGGTTCGTGGTGGATACACACCGCAGGAGTTGGCGCAGCAAGCGCAATTTCACGTGCGCGATGTGGGTGCGCGGCTGATTGGCGTGGTCTTGAATGATGTGGACGTACGGGACCACGGATATTACCAGGGCTATTACCACTACGGATCGTCCAATGAGGAATCCGGAGCCACGGGATGAGATTGACCGGTTGCTGGTACCGCGAATTTCTCGGTACTGCCGGGCGCGGATGAAAAAACGGGCTTAAATGCAGCCCGAAAAAATGGGTTAGGTCACTCAGCCCTGTAAGTGACAGGGCGAAGCTTTATCGAGGTAGAAAGCAAACATGGATACGTCGATCTTGTCTGCAAATCTCGCGCAACTTGATCCTGCTCTTTTCTTCGGCGTGCGCGAGCGATCGGAAATCGCCGAGCCGCACTGGTATGCCGCAAAAACGCGCGCCAACCACGAGAAACGTGTTGCCGAGCAGCTGACTATGCGATCCATACCGTGCTTTCTGCCGGTTTATGAGAGTTTACGGACCTGGAAAGATCGCCGGAAGCGCCTAGCGTTGCCGCTCTTTCCCGGTTACCTCTTTGTGCGAATCCATGTACAGGAACGCCTGCGGGTGCTGGAGATTGCCAGCGTCGCGTGTCTGGTGACGTTCGGGTCCTTACCTTGTGCGCTGCCAGACAGTCAAATAGAGGCATTGCAAAATATTCCGTCGTCCCGTCTGACGGCTGAATCCTACGATTATTGTGCATCCGGTAAGCGAGTGAGGATCAAGCGCGGGCCTCTGGAAGGAATTGAGGGCACGCTGGTCCGAAGGAAGGGTGCGCTTCGTCTGGTGCTTTCGATTGACCTGATCCAGCAGGCGGCATCGGTGGAAGTAGACATGACGGATGTGGAGCTGCTCGGCCCAGTTCACGGAAGCTAAAAGAGCACTGCGGAGTTAACAAGTCCTTTTATATGGATGCGGCTTCTCACGTTTGGCGCGAACGGCAATGGATGCTGGCGACCATGACGCCGGGCAGTTGGCGCTTCTGGGTCCTGATGCTGAGCCCAGTCATCGCGTTATCTGTTTTCCTGGTGAATGCTCCGCTGTTAACAATTGCCGCCGGCCTGGCGATCATCATCCTGTTTCAGCCATTCGTGGGCATCCCGTTTATTTTTTTTCTCGGTATGCTCGGGGACCTCCAACATTTTTCCAGCGGGATTAGCGTAGTCAAGTTCATGGTGGCGATCGTTGCTGTTGGCGCGTTCGCCAGTCCCACCGCGCGGCAGAATTTATCCAGAAAGACTGGTGTGACGCTGCCGCTGATTCTGTTTATCGCGATCTATTGTGGCGGCAACGTGCTGAATCCGAGCGAAACGTATAACTGGGAGGTCATTCTCACCTGGATCGGTTATCCGCTGGCATTCATGCTGGTTCTATCGCTTGTCACAACCAAGAGAAGGATCCAGTGGGTGATTGCCGCTCTGATTGCCGGTGCAATTTTGGCAGGGCTGTCTTCCGGGATGGAAGTATTTCTGGGAATCAACCTGTTGAGTTCGCTCCGGGGTATTCAGGAAGTGATCGCATCGAACGGCCCGCCCGAGATGCAAAGAGTTAGCGGCCTTTTCAATGATGCGAATGCTGCTGCGTACATGCATATTCTTTCGATCCCCATGTTGATTTCACTCATCCTGCTGGTGGAAAGCTGGGTGTGGAGGTATACGCTTTTCGCTCTGAGCCTGGTTTCCTCTTTCGGCCTACTTGCTTCGTTCTCGCGAAGTGGCTATCTGGGAGTGGCCGCCGCGTTGTGCTGTCTGCTTCTGTTTTTACAATTTCACAGAGCCTCGAAGGGTTCTCGCGCTGAGCGCCTTGGCGTTGATCCTGCTCGCCAGCTTCATTCCGTTCAATCTGATGCTGGCTCGTTTTTATGTGATCCCTGATGAAATCGGAAGCGTTGCTGACCGTTCCATTTATTATTCAACGGCGATGAAACTGATTTTGAATAACCCCATAGTGCCCGCGGGTGAGTATGCGTACATGTCTCACATCGTGAATAAGGTTGGCTTTCCCCTGGGCCCTCACTCTAACATTTTGTCTGTCGGGGTAAATGGTGGGTTGATTGCGCTCGCAGCTTTTCTCTGGCTGATCTACAGATACGTACGATTCGTGCATTCGGGGCTGCGCTCCATGCGATCTCAGTCTCTGCGGCACTACGCGCTGGGGGTTTACGCAGGAATCGTGGGATTCCAGGTGCAAGGGCTTTTCATAACGAACTTTGGGTGGTTCGTGTTCTGGGCGGCAGCTGCAATTCCACTTTGCTGCATCATCGCAGACCAGAACCAGGCTACGAGAAACGAAAGTGGTCCGGTCCTCTCAACGGGTGATCGCACCGAGTTCGATTACTCAACTGCTTAGCCGGTCCAAGGGAATGGATTCCAGAACAGACATTCGGCATTTGTTTTATGTGTGCGGTCAAGCGTCGGTGAGCGACGGCCGTTGCACTTACATTTCCGGGTACTCGTTTCGTATGATTTGCTACCCCAGTGTTTTCTTCCCTGAAGTAATGATGGCGTTGCCGGTGGTCTACGTCGACGGGTATCGAGAACAGGCAGATCACATTGCGATTTCTAGCTTAGGGAATATGCGGGTCCAAGTCTTGCCTTCTCCGAGAAGCCGCGCACTCCGCTGGGTAATGCAGTGGAAAATGCTGAGAGACTCTATTCGTAAGGGCGATGTAGTCTGCGTAAATATTCCAGACGAGGCTGGTTTTTTAGCGGCTGTTATCTGCAGACTGCTGAAGAAACCGCTGCTCGTCCAAGTATTGGGGGATTGGGAAAAGGCAGTTCTCTTCGCCGGTCGCCGAGGACTTACCAGGAAAATCAAGTCGTTGCTCGCGCGGTGGATGACTCGCATTGCCGTTCGTTTTGCAACATTGGTATTCACACAGGGACGCGCTTTGTTCGCCCAGTGCCGTGAGATTAATCCTTCTGCAACTCAGAGCGACATGGTGCACAGTACCGTGACACAAGAAGCCTTCTTTCAGCGCTCGGCAGTGGGATTTCATCAGCCGATTCGAATTCTTACTGTGTGCCGATTAGAACCAGGCAAAGGGCTAGATGTGTTGGTCAGGTCGCTTCGAAGTTTGCTGGGAGAAGGACTGAAAGTGGAATGGTGGTGCGTGGGCCAGGGGCCGTCGGAACGGGATCTCCAGTGTCTAATCGAATCCCTTGGGATTTCGAAGCATGTGAAGTTCGCCGGCTATGTGCCGCATGGTCCGAAACTATTCAGCTTTTACAAGAAAGCAGATATTTTTGTGCTGCCGTCCTTCAACGAAGGGATTCCCAACGTAATTCTGGAAGCGATGGCTCATTCACTGCCAATCGTAGCGACCGATGTCGGCAGTATCGGCCAGGTGATAACAAACGGGGTGGAAGGGGCGCTGGTTCCGGCCGGCGATTCAACATTGCTCGCGAAAACGATACATAGTCTAGCGTGCAATTGGGTTTGCGCTCACTCGATGGGAAGGGCGGCTCAGCGGAAAGCGCGAAACTACACGGCGGATTCTTTTTCCGCCGACCACCGCCGTCTTATTGAAACTGCGTTTGGAACCATTGGTCCTGTTCTTGACTCCCACGACAGTTCGGCGGTACTTGATTCGTTTTTGGATTATGCACGTTAAAGCAGAAACGGATCTGCGCGTTCTCATCAACGCCTTGTCTGCCAGACAAGGTGGTGGTCAAACCTATGTGACAAGAGTCCTTGAAGCTCTTCCCTCTGAGATGCCAATTGAGGTTTTTGTTCTGGCGCCTGATTCTCTGAAACTGCCGAAGCAGGATTCAAACATACATCGTATTCGAGTGTCTTGGCCGGTAGAAAACCCGTTCTTGCGAGCCATTTGGGAGAAGTTGTGCCTGCCGAAGCTTCTCGTGAGGCTAAAAGTAGATGTCCTGTTTTGCCCCGGTGGCGTAATTGGGTGCAGAGTCCCGCGAAATTGCAAAAGCATTATGACGTTTCAGAACATGCTCCCGTTCGATGCTGTGCAGAGGCGGAGATATCCGCTGGGCTACATGCGCGTGCGCAACTGGCTGTTGAAACGCACAATGCTCCGGAGCGCCACGAAAGCGGATCGCATTATCTGTAACTCGCAGTTTGGACGGCAGGTGATTGAAACTCACGCACCGGGCGTGGTTGGGAAGACAACCGTAATTACTAACGGGATCGCGGCTTCTTTTCGAGAGCCACAGTGGCCACGCGCGGATTGGCTGCCTCGGCAAAACTACATCTTGTATGTGTCGATCCTCGACGTGTACAAGGCGCAAATTGAAGTGCTGCGTGCGTTTTCTCTCGTGAAAATGTGGCGAGACACAAAAGAAAAGTTGGTTCTGGCAGGCCCGCAGTCACGTTATTACATCAAGAAAATGCGAGACGAAATACGGCGATTAGGTCTTGAACAGGACGTGCTACTTCCTGGCGCGGTTCCCTATGCGCAAATACCCGCGCTTTACCAAAACGCGCTCATCAATATCTTTGCGTCAGAATGTGAAAATTGTCCCAATGTCTTGCTGGAGGCACTCGCCTCAGGACGGCCCTTGCTGGCGTCGAATCGCGCCCCTATGCCCGAATTGGGCGGCAACGCACCTATCTATTTTGATCCTGCGGTGCCAGAAGATCTCGCGGCCAAGCTTTATGGCGTAATCGATGATGAAGTTCGCTTGCAAGAGCTATCCGCAAAAGCCAAGTTGCAGTCTCAGTTGTATGACTGGGGCAAGTCCGGAAGGGCGACGTGGAGGGTTGTCAGCCAGCTAAGGACGAAGCCCTGCTCGGAGGTAGTTCCGAATCGTTTTTTCAACTTAGCGAATAACTAGATCCTCTCACGACGACCACTCTTCCAGTGCGCCAAGCCACACAAGTTAAAGTCCTGATCCTTGGCGGGACCGGGATGCTCGGACACAAAATGTTTCAGCATCTGCAGAAGCGTTTTCCGGACACGTACTGCACCATCCGCGGATCTCTGCACGACGCTTGCGTTCGCGAGATCGACCTTTTGCAGAAGGGGCACGTGTTCGAGCATTGCGATGCCACAGATCTGAGTGCGATGGAACGCTTCTTGCTCGAGCACAAACCTGCAGTGGTCGTAAATTGCGTTGGGGTCGTGAAGCAACGGCCCGCGGCGAAGGAAAGCGTGCCGAGTATTTTGGTGAACGCGCTTCTGCCACATCGGCTTGCTGAGCTCTGCCGAAGCTGTAATGGCCGGTTGATTCACATTAGTACTGACTGCGTTTTCAGCGGGGCCCGTGGGCAATACAGCGAGGAGGATATCTCGGATGCAGCAGATCTATACGGGCGAACTAAATATCTTGGCGAAGTCACGAATGGCAATGCACTGACTCTGCGCACGTCGATCATTGGGCGCGAGTTGCTGCATCAGGAATCGCTGCTGGAGTGGTTTCTGCAGCAGAACGGTCGACGGGTGTATGGATACAGACGGGCCTGGTTTTCTGGCGTGACCACCGGCGAGTTAGCGAATGTCGTTGCGGACCTCATTGGAAACCACCGGTATCTTTGCGGGCTATACCAAGTCGCAAGTCAAAGAATTTCTAAGTACGAGCTGCTTTGTCTGCTTCGCGATGCGTATCGACTGAACACAGAGATTGTTGCCGACGACGAGTTCTTCTGCGACCGCAGCTTACGGGGACTGAAGTTCCAAGCGGCCACGGGCTACGTCTGCCCGTCCTGGCCGGAACTGGTGGCCGAACTTGCGGAGGATGAAACACCCTATAGCGAGTGGAGAGGCGAAACATGAAGTACTTTGACGGAAAGAGAATCCTGATTATCGGCGGCACCGGGTCGCTGGGGAAGATGTTGGTGCGCCGGTTCCTCTCGAATCGCGACGGTGGTCCCACGAAACTCATTGTTTTTTCGCGCGATGAAGCGAAACAGCACTACATGCGCATGGAATACCAGAACAAGATGGCGGCAACCGATGAAATCATTTACCGCAACTTCGAGCAGAAACTGGAGTTTCGCCTCGGCGACGTCCGGGATTTTCATAACGTGCTGTCAGCTCTTCGAAATGTCGATGTTGTTTTTAATGCGGCGGCTCTGAAGCAGGTGCCTGTTTGCGAATATTCGCCTTACGAAGCCGTGCGTACGAATATCGAGGGTCCTGAGAATATTGTTCGAGCCATCCAGGAACACGATCTGCCCGTTGAAACGGTTGTTGGTATCTCCACAGATAAAGCGTGCAAGCCGATAAACACGATGGGAATGACCAAAGCGATCCAGGAGCGGATTTTTATTCAGGCGAATATGCGGTGTCCCGCCACACGCTTCGTGTGTGTGCGCTACGGAAATGTGCTGGCTTCGCGCGGTTCGGTGATTCCGTTGTTTGTGGATCAGATTCGGAATGGTGGGCCGGTTACGCTAACGACACTCGAGATGACGAGGTTTTTGCTCACGTTGGAACAGGCTGTTGATGCCGTTTTTGCCGCGGTACAAGGTGGGCTGCCGGGCGACACCTATGTGCCGCGAGTTCCTTCGGCAAGGATCTCTGATATCGCGAAGGCTTTAATCGGAAACCAGAGAATCGATATCAAAGTGACCGGCATTCGGCCGGGCGAGAAAATTCACGAAGTTCTGGTGAGCGAAGAAGAGGCTAACCGCACGGTGCGACGTGGTGATTATTTTGCGATTCGACCGATGTTGCCGGAACTCCAATATCCACACGAGCAACCGGCTGGTTTGTCACGAGAATACAGTTCCGCGGATGACCCCATTTCGTTCGAAGAGGCCAGGCGACTCGTTGAACGTCATTGTCTGATTCCAGATCACGCGTACACGGAAACCGTGGAGGTATTGCGGTGAAGGTGATGACGATCCTGGGCACGCGGCCAGAAATTATACGACTCAGTTTGATCATTAAACTGCTTGACCAATACGCAGAACACATCCTGGTGCACACGGGCCAGAATTACGATCATCGTTTGAGCGAACTGTTTTTTCAGGAATTGCAGGTGCGCCGGCCGGATGTGGTTCTGAATGTTGAGTCGGCGAGTTTTGGGGTCCAGGTTGGACAGATTCTCTCTCGTATCGAGCCAATCCTCCTGGAGCATCGCCCGGACCGGGTGCTCATTCTCGGCGATACGAATAGCGCGTTGACTGCAATCGTGGCTCGCCGCCTGGGAATTCCTGTCTATCACATGGAAGCCGGCAATCGATGCCACGATTTTCGTGTGCCCGAGGAAAGCAACCGGCGCATCGTCGACCATGTCAGTTCGGTGCTGATGCCATACACGAATCGGAGTCGCGAGAACCTTATTCGTGAAGGCATCAGCGCCGAAAACATTTATGTGACCGGCAATCCAATCTATGAGGTTATGCAGCACTACAGGGAGCAAATCGCAGGCAGCGCCGCGTTGTCGACATTTGAGCTGGAACGAAACCGGTTTTTCCTTGTCACCTTTCATCGCAGCGAGAACGTGGACGATCCAGGGCGGCTCAGTAAGTTCATGGAAATACTCGCTGGGCTGAACGAGATCTATGGACTGCCGGTGCTTTGCTCGTTGCACCCTCGTACGCGTGCGAGGATGCGGGATTTCGACATCACGCCGCACCATCCCGGTCTGAGGTTTGTTGAGCCTTTGGGGTTTTTCGACTTCGTCCGCTTGGAGGAAGCTGCCTTTTGTGTGTTGTCGGACAGCGGAACTGTTCAAGAGGAAACCTGCATTCTCGGCGTGCCCAGCGTAACGATTCGAGATGCCACCGAAAGGCCCGAAACGATCGAGTGCGGGTCGACCGTACTCTCCGGTTGGGAAACGGACAGGATCTTGACGGCAGTCCGAATTGTTACTGGCGAGAGAAGAAGGCCGCAACCCCCAACGGAATACGTTATGCCCCACGTAGCAAACACGGTGATCCGAATCTGCCTGAGTCATTCGCAGAATGTTGCCGATAACCGCGACGACGTTACGCGTATGTCGGAAGAACGCGTCAGTACGCTGAGCAGATGATTTCATCCCAGGAGTGAAGCGTGCGGATCTTAATCCTTGTGGATTGCTATTATCCAAGCCCGGCATCGAGCGCGAAGCTGGTGCATGACTTGGGAGTCGAACTCCATCGGCGAGGAGATGAGGTAATCGTGTTAACGCCGTGCGCCTCTCTATCCAACTCAGTCTCCGTTTCCGTCGAAGATGGTCTACGAATTGTGCGAGTGAAAACCGGCGGAACGAAAGGCGCGCCGAGGGTGCAACGTGCCATGGAAGAGGCGCAGTTATCGTTCACACTATGGCGCAAAGCCAAGCGCTTTCTTGAACGGAATGAATGCGATCTCATTCTTTTCTACTCACCCAGCATTTTCTTTGGTCCGCTTGTGCGCAAGTTGAAAGTTCTTTGGGGCTGTCCCGGTTATCTGATTTTGCGCGACATTTTTCCGGGATGGGCGGTTGATGCCGGAATACTCCGAAAGGGACCGATATTCGCATTCTTCCGGTACATGGAAAAATATCAATACGATGCAGCTGATCTCATCGGCGTTCAATCGCTGGGGGATTTCAAGTATTTTGCCCGCACCTTTCCGAAACGGTCATTTCGTCTGAAGGTCTTGCATAACTGGACTGTTCTGGAGGAAGACGAGCTGCCTCGCACAGAGTACCGGTGCCAGCTCGGTCTTAAAAACAAGTTTGTTTTTGTGTATGGAGGAAACCTGGGAGTCGCGCAAGACATCGATAATTTGATTCGACTGGCCGCCCGGCTCGGTCGACGAACGGACATTCATTTTGTGTTCGTGGGCAGCGGAAGTGAAGTGGCGCGACTCAACACGTCAATCAAGAGATTGGGACTGTGCAATATCCATATTCTTCCAGCTGTGAGTCAGGCGGAGTATCTGTCGCTGGTCTCCGAATTCGACGCTGGTTTGGTCTCACTCAATCCGAAGCTGAGGAATCACAATATTCCGGGCAAACTGCTGAGTTATTTGTATTGGGGTTTGCCTGTGTTGGCCAGCGTAAATGAAGGAAATGACCTGTTCGAACTCATCAACGATAATCGAGCTGGTTTTTGCTTCGTGAATGGTGAGGACGAAAACCTCGCACTGGCCGCGCAAAAGCTGGCGGACGAGCCAAACCTAAGGTCGGATATGAAACGCAACGCCCGCCGGCTTTTGGAGCAGGTGTTTTCCGTAGCGGACGCGCGCGAAACAATATTCAAACAGCTCCAAGAAGAGGGATTCACGTTCCATAAAGGTTTGTCGCCTGCGCTCATTCAACCGAGATCACGTGGCCAGTACCCTCTATTCGCGAGACCGTTTTAACCCGCCCTCTTTGTGAATCGAAGTTGTTTCTCATTCATGGAAATTCAACTGAATCGTTTGTGGCCGAGAACTGCCTTTCTTGCACTCTCGTTCCTTTTGTCGGGAATGCTGATGTTTTTGAGTGCGCGAGTGTACCTGGCCGCGTGGTGGAACGCATCTGCTAATCCTGAGCTATGGATGAAAGCTGCCCAACTGGAACCCGGCAACGCGGAATACTGGCGTCATGCTGGCGTCGTTCGTGAATGGGAGGTGGATCACAACAATAACGACCAAGCGGTTCATTATCTGCAAATCGCGTCCAGAGTGAACCCGCGTTCCTTTGGAGTTTGGTTGGACCTGGGGGACACGTACGCGATGAGTGGAGACGCCTCTCGGGCCAGAGAATCTTACGAGAAAGCGCAAAGGAGTTTTCCCATCTCGTCTGAGATCGCCTGGAGGTACGGAACTTTTCTTTTATATCAGCAAGACTACAACGAAGCGTATGCGCAAATCCGCAGGGCCATTTCTATTAATCCATCGTTGACGTGGAGCGCTCTTGCCGAATGCTGGCGAGCAAATCCGAGCATTGAGCCCGTGTTGGATCGTGTGCTGCCTGAAGAGGCTGAATATTATCGATCGGCACTGACGTTTTTTGTTTCGAAGAACTTGCTGAGTCCCGCGCTGGCGGTTTGGAACCGGCAGCAAGAGCGCGGCGTGCACGCCGATATCGAACAAACCGTGCACTTGGTAGATGCACTGATACACGAGAATCGCGTTCCTGAGGCAACACGGGTTTGGGAAGATGGTCTAAAGAGTTCAAGCTGGCGGCGTGATCCGCAGACCAACGGCTCCGTCGTTTTCAATGGCGGATTTGAGCATGAAATCGCAAACGGCGGTTTCGATTGGCAAGAATTTCCTTTCGCCGGGTTTAGCAGTGACTTCGATACTGCCGTTGCGCATGCTGGCACACGCTCGCTGCGAATCGATTTCGACGGCACAGAGAATCTCGATTTTGCTCACGTGTTTCAATACGTGCCTGTCGCACCCGGAACCCGCTATCATTTTTCGGGACTTGTTCGAACCGAACACCTTACCACCGACCAGGGGATAAGCTTCGAGATTGTGGACCCGCTCCGTCCAGCACAGGTGGGCGTGAGAACTTCGCAGTTGACGGGTTCCCATCCGTGGACGGCGCTGGAGACTGATGTTGTCACCGAATCGGATGAGTACGTTTTGAAAATTACGTTGCGCCGCGCGCCGAGCTGGAAATTCGACAACAAGGTCGATGGCACGGTATGGGTGGATGATGTCGAATTGATGCCAAGCTCGCGCCCGGTCAAAGAATAGTTCAGCCATGAAATCCATTCGTATTGGGATCTACGTTCTGATTACGATGCTCGTGCTGTCGTTTGGAGGCGTGGAAACATGGGGAAATGCAATTCTGGAGATTGGAGCCGCGCTTCTGTTCTTGTTATGGGCTATTTTGGTGACCGTCCGCGGACGGTTGGAGGTTCGTCATAACTGGCTCTATGTTTCAGTGTGTGGGCTGGTGGGCATAGGCGTCGTGCAATGCGCCTTAGGAATGTCGATCTATCCGTACCTGACGAAGATCGAGTTGCTTCGGTGGAGCGCGTACATGCTCCTGTGTTTCTTGACCATCGAATCGTTCGAGAGCTACAAGCATGTTAAGCAATTCATATGGTTTCTGCTTAGCTTGGGATTTTTAGTATCGCTATTCGGGATCATTCAGCACTTCAGCTTCAACGGAAAATTATATTGGGCCATTCCGCTTTCCGAGGGAGCACATCCCTTCGGGCCTTTCGTCAATCCCAACCACTTCGCTGGTTTTGTGGAGTTAATTGCACCACTCGGATTGGCATTGGTTGTGTTTTCTCCGCGAACGCGCGACCACCTTCCTGTGTTGCTGTTATTCACCATCGTTCCGGTTGCGGCGGTGTTTCTGAGTGCATCGCGGGCCGGCATTATCGTTTTACTGTCCGAGTTCATCCTGGTGGCCTTTCTATGCTGCGTGCAGCGAATGGAACGAAAGCAGTTGCTTGCTGCGATACCGATCGGCTTGCTTGCGGGTGGCATGATCGTCTGGCTGGGAGTGACCAATACGGTCAAACGTTTCGAACTGCTCGCACATCAAGACGTGAGCCGGGAACTGCGTGTGCTCATGGATCGAGATACCTGGCGAATTTTTGTGGATCATCCGTGGACCGGAACCGGCCTTGGTACCTTGATCGCAATTTATCCCCGTTATGCCAGCTTCTATAACGGAACGATCGTCGATCATGCTCATAATGATTTCCTGGAGTTGCTCGCCGATACCGGGTTGCTGGGCGGGCTGTGCGGTGCGTTTTTCATCGGCGTACTTCTGCGACGGGGATTCACCAACTTTCGAATCGCGAGGGGCAGCCAACGAGCGTTGGTTGGTGGGGCGCTGGTCTCTTGCTTAGGGCTGCTGCTGCACAGCCTAGTTGATTTCAATCTGCATATCCCATCGAACGCTCTGATTTTTTTGCTGCTAGCTTTTGTTGCAACGACCGATGTGCTTCTGAGTGCAGTGATTCCTATTCGGGCTCGCCAGATCAGCCATAAGCCGCGACTCCAGTAGTATTCTGAGATGTGACTTCGACACCGGTTAGACCGCCCGAGACCAGGGTTCGCAAGCATTCCCTTCGATCCTTTCTTCAATGGCTGGTTATCGGTGCGTTGCTGCTTTGGTCCGTTGCCGCGGTGCTGCTTGTGGCCGCGCGGTGGATCGACCCACCAACTACGGCGGTGCAGATGCAGCGGCGCTTGCAGGCCTGGATTCACGGCACGCCATATCGGAAACGATACGATTTTGTTCCGCTGGGTCAAATCTCGCCCAACCTACAGCACGCTGTAATCGCCGCGGAGGATGCGCGTTTCTACCAGCATCACGGATTCGATTGGAACGCGATCCAACTCGCTGCCCAAGAAGATATGGAAGGCGGTCGCACTCGTGGGGGTTCCACGCTTACACAGCAACTGGTAAAGAATCTATTCTTCGGAACCGGCCGCTCGTTCCTGCGCAAGGGCGCGGAGACCACGCTGGTGCCGGTAACCGAACTGGTGCTGGGGAAGCAGCGGATTCTGGAGCTTTACCTTAACGTGGTGGAATGGGGGCCCGGCATTTATGGGGCGGAGTCGGCGTGTCATTACTACGACAAAACTTCGGCGCGGAATGTAAACCTGCAACAATCGGCACGGCTAGCCGCGATTCTACCGGCTCCTCTGAAACGACGGCCGGAGCGCATGAATAACTACAGCGCGATCATCCTCAGGCGAATGCGGCAAGTGGGATGGTGATCGCGGATTCGGCAGAACGTGTTAGCGCGTACCTGGCGCATTTCGGGCGGCCCCGAAAGCGGAGAGCAACGAGCGGGCGCCTGCGAACGAGCTCATTTTCCCGCTGAGGACCATCTCTTCAATTTGTGGCAGTAATTCTTGTATTTTGGGATCGCGGCGGAAGCTGGCTTCCAGTCCGAGGCTGACCATCTGCCGCATGGCAGCGAGAGCCTGCTGGCGGCGAAGTTCCGCGCGCAAGCCGTTCTGTAGCTGGTATTTCTCGTGTTTGAGGATGCAGTCCCAGAGCTCCACGATGCCCATGCTGGTTTGCGCACTGCAAAGCAAAACCGGTGGGCTCCATCCACCCACAGCAGGCGCAAAAAGGTGGAGCGCGTTTTGATATTCCGCTCGGGCGAATTCAGCCTGCTGTCGTTGACTGCCATCCGCTTTATTGATGGCGATGGCGTCCACAAGTTCCAGGATGCCGCGCTTGATGCCTTGAAGTTCGTCTCCAGCGCCCGGCAGGAGCAGCAATAGGACGAAGTCGGTCATGGAGCGGACCGCGATTTCCGATTGACCAACGCCCACGGTCTCAATCCAGATGTTGTCGAATCCTGCTGCTTCACAGAGCAGCAGCGTTTCCCTAGTTCTGCCAGCGACGCCGCCCAGCGAACCACGAGTAGGGGAGGGCCGAATGAAGGCGTTGGGCTCCGCAGATAATTTCTCCATGCGGGTCTTGTCGCCGAGGATGCTGCCACCGGTCACGGGACTTGAGGGATCGATACTGAGTACGGCGAGCTTTTCTCCGCGTTCGCGGACAATGTGCATTCCAATCTTATCGAGGAACGTGCTTTTGCCCACACCTGGAACGCCGGTCAGCCCGATACGCCGGGAATTACCGGTGTGCGGAAGTAGCGCGTCCAAGATTTTTACGGAGAGCTCGTTGTCCGAAGGAAGATCGCTTTCAATAACGGTAATGGCTTGGGCTAACGTCGGCCGATGCGCGGCCAGGACACCGGAGACATATTGTTCCACCGCCAGACGGCGTGTGCGCAATCTCTACCTCTGCAAGGCGTGCAGGACTTCCTGCGCGGAGAGCGGAATGCGTGTTCCCGGACCGAAGATTCCGCCAGCCCCCGCGGCTCGCAGGGCTTGAAAATCCTGAGGAGGAATCACGCCGCCCACAACAACCAGAATATCGGGACGACCGAGCCTCTTCAATTCCTGAATTACCTGCGGCACGAGGGTCATGTGCCCGCCCGCCAGAGTGGAGACGCCAAGCACGTGGACATCGTTCTCGACGGCCATACGGGCCACTTCTTCCGGGGTCTGGAAAAGTGGGCCCACGTCCACGTCGAAACCTAAATCCGCAAATGCCGTGGCAATCACCTTTGCGCCCCGATCGTGGCCATCCTGGCCCATTTTGGCGACGAGGATACGTGGTCTGCGGCCTTCGCCCTTGGCAAAGGATTCCACGAGGTCTCGGGCCTTTACGAATTCGGGATCTTGACGATTCTCGGCAGAATACACGCCGGATATTACGCGATTGGCAGCTTGATATCTTCCAAATTGTTTTTCAAGGGCCATGGATATCTCGCCGAGGGTAGCCCGCTTGCGCGCCGCATCGACGGCGAGTTCGAGGAGATTGCCTTCGCCGGATGCGGCACAGCGTGTCAATGCCGCCAAAGCAGCTTCCACGTCCTTGGCATTGCGGCGGGACTTCACGGATTGCAGGCGCGCCAGTTGTGTCTGGCGTACCGCGGCATTGTCCACCACGAGAACGTCGAGAGGCTTTTCATCGGGAACGACGTACTTATTCACGCCGACGATGGTCTCGCGGGATGAGTCGATGCGCGCCTGGCGCCTGGCAGCGGCTTCTTCAATGCGCATTTTGGGTAAGCCGGATTCGATGGCGCGGGTCATGCCGCCGAGCTTCTCCACTTCCTGAATGAGCGTCCAAGCCTTCGCGGCCAATTTCGCTGTAAGCGACTCGACGTAGTAGCTGCCGCCCCAGGGATCAACCACGTGAGTAATACCAGTTTCTTCCTGCAAGTAGATTTGGGTGTTGCGCGCGATTCGCGCCGAGAAGTCGGTCGGCAACGCGAGCGCCTCGTCGAGCGCGTTGGTGTGCAAGGATTGCGTTCCACCCATGGCCGCGGCCATCGCTTCGATGGTGGTGCGGATGACGTTGTTGAAGACATCTTGTGCCGTTAAGCTCCACCCTGAAGTTTGCGAGTGAGTGCGCAACGCCATCGATTTCGGGTTCTTCGGGTTGAACTGTTTTACCAGCTTGGCCCAAAGCAGCCGCGCCGCGCGCATTTTGGCAATTTCCATGAAGTGGTTCATGCCAATAGCCCAGAAAAAGCTAAGACGCGGGGCAAATTCGTCGATATCGAGCCCGGCGTGCAAACCGGTACGTAAGTATTCCAAGCCATCCGCGAGGGTGTACGCCAATTCGATGTCGGCGGTCGCACCCGCTTCCTGCATGTGATAGCCGGAAATGGAGATGCAATTGAACTTCGGCATTTTCGACGAGCAGAACCGGAAAATATCGCCGATGATGCGCATGGACTGGCTTGGCGGGTAAATATAGGTATTGCGCACCATGAATTCTTTCAGGATGTCGTTCTGGATGGTGCCGGTCAGCTTCTCTGTTGGCACACCCTGTTCTTCAGCCGCGACAATATAGAAAGCCATCACCGGAAGCACCGCGCCATTCATGGTCATCGAGACGGACATCTGGTCCAGGGGTATTTTGTCGAAGAGGATCTTCATGTCCTCAACGCTGTCGATCGCCACGCCCGCTTTGCCTACGTCGCCGGTCACTCGCGGGTGATCGGAATCGTAACCACGATGGGTGGCCAGGTCGAACGCGACGCTTAGGCCTTTTTGGCCGGCGGCGAGGTTGCGGCGATAAAATGCGTTCGAATCCTCCGCGGTTGAAAAGCCGGCGTATTGTCGAATGGTCCAGGGCCGCAGAGCGTACATGGAGGTGTACGGACCGCGCAAAAACGGGGGGAATCCCGCGGGGTGGTCCAGATGCTCTATGCCGGCCAAATCCGCAGCGGTATATAAAGGTTTAACCTCAATGCCTTCCGGCGTCATCCAATTCTGGCGAGTCATGTCAGGGCCTCTTGCCACTGGGAAAGAAATTTCACGGCGTCCATTCCCAAGTACGCAAAGTCTTTCACCCCTGCGGCACGGAGGGCGTCAATCTGTTGTTTGGGATTGCCGGCGACCAGCACGGGAGCTGTGGTCTTTGGGCAAATGTCCTGAGCGAACGCGAGATATTCAGGATCCGAGCTGCAGAGCACGACCAGGTCGGCAGGTTCGAGTGTTTCCGAAGTTTTCACTTCGAATCCGGCGCAACCAAACAGGTTGAGGCAGAAGTTAGCGCGTGCCATTTTCATTTTAACGTCGCCGCGTTGCAGCAGTAGCACCCGCGGGCGCTTGCCCAATTTTTCCACGCGCTGACGAATTTTCTCGTACGGTTCGGCCATGCGCCAGGGTGTTGACGGCAGGACAGCGTTCGCCGGCAAGGTCTCCTTGAGATCCGGATAGTTGTTCACTCCAACGAGGGTGTGCTTTCGTTGGGCTACTGCCTTCTCTTTCGCTGCTCGCGCCGTGGCGATGGCGGCATCGCGTCCCGCCAATCCAGCTTCGTAGACCTTCCATGCCTCATTGGCGATGGACGCGGTCAATGATTCGATGTAATAGGAACCACCGCCAGGGTCGGACACTTCTTCGAAATGCGATTCCTCGCGGAGGATGCGGCCGAGGCTGCGCGAAAGGTGTTCGGGGAAGCGCGCGTTCTCGACGACCAGATAGTCGCAGCCGCCGAAAATCGCGCTCATCGCCTCGGTGGTGCAGCGCATCAGGTTTGCCGATGGGTCGTACAAACTTTTGTCGGCCATGGAAGTTCTGGACCAGATGACCATGGGGTCGGAGGAGAGCCGGGTCCAGAGTTGCCGCGCGGCACGCAATTTTGCAATTTCGAAAAAGTAATTGGCGCCTACCGAGAAAACGAAAGTCCTCTGCTTGCCCTGGGACTCCGCCAACGCGTAGCCGACTTCTTGAACCGCGGTGGCGCCTTGTTCGTGGAGCAAATCCGCGCGTACGGCGTCCTTCGGGATGGCAGCCGCATCGGCGAATTCCCAAGTGGCGGTGAACCGTCCTTGGCCAGCGGTGCCAGGCAGATCCTCGGCGCGATAGAAGGGACGAACGGTGATTCCGTCGTCAGTGCGCCAGGATAGCTTCTTTTCGTAATCCGCATCCTTGAGGTCCGCGCGGATCGCGGCCTGCCACTCGGCGGTGGAAACCGGAGGAAATTCTTCCCACATTACTTTTTGCCTTCCTGCACGACCTCAATGAGATAGCCAAGCGCGGCGGCATCTGTGGTCTTGGGATGCACAAAAAACACGGTCGTGCCACGTGAACCAGGTCGCGGGGCGGCATCAATGATGTGAAACCCTCTGTCTTTTAGATATTGAAATGCTTCGTGAATATTGGCAACTCGCAAAGCGATGTGAGCAAAGCCGCCGCGTCCACCATTCTTTTCGATTTGCTTGGTGACCGGCGAATCCGCGGAAAGCGGCTCCAGCAGTTGAATCAGATTCGGCCCTTCGCCAATGCGGAGAAGCACTTCGCGAACCTGATCTTTGCCGTGGACATCTTCGCGGTGCAGTTCCGTGAATCCCATCAATTGGTAGGCCTTGACCTGGTTCTCGAGGTCGCCCTGCTTCACTGCAATGGCCACGTGATCGTAAAACAGAAAACCGGGAAGCTCCTTGGTATCTAGACCCATGTCAACACCACCTGTCCGCTCTTGACCGTGTCGCCAACCTTCACCTTCACTTCGGCAACCTTGCCGGCAACCGGAGCAGTAATTTCCGTTTCCATTTTCATGGCTTCCAAGACGAACAGAAGATCGCCCGCCTCAATGACCTCGCCGGGTCGGACGTTGGCTTTCACGGCGATTCCCGAAACCGGGCTGCGGCACACCTTGGACTCGTCGGCAACCGCACCGGTTCCGTCACCGGGCGCCTCCGAGGACGCAGGAGTTGCAGCCGCTACGGTCGCGGTGCCGCCCTGTGCCAGAAACGTTGGCAATGCTTGCGCCGGCTCCGGCGCTACCTCCACATCCACTTCGTATACCTTGCCGTCGACTGTTACCTTGAGTTTCATGCATCACCCTGTTCAACGAAGTCCACGAATGAACTCGATTCCGTGAGAAGCCTGAACCGTGGCACGCCCCTGCATGGCCCAGGGGGTTTCGCCGGTCAGTCGAATTTGCCGGATGGATGCGCGCTTTCCGAGGAAAGCGGCCACAGCCGCGGAGATGATCAGAACAAGATCGGTTGTGGTCTCTTGTTTCGGGGGGGATTTGACGCCAATGCTTTGCTTCGGTTCGGAAGCGCCCTTTGTGGCTGACGCCAGGAGGGATTCCAGCTTATCGATACGCTGCCGTAGAGCCTGTATCTCTGCTTCCAGCACTTTGAGTTCGGTTTTTGACATAGGTTTTCGTACCTCAGAGCGGAATCAGGCCATGTTTCTTTGGTGGGCGCAGTTCGCGCTTGGTGTGGAGGAACTCCAGCGCTTGCGCCAGCACTCTCCGTGTGGATGCCGGCTCAATGATATCGTCCACCAGGCGGCGTCCAGCGGCCACGTAGGGGGTTGAAAACGCGTTCCTGTATTTCTCGATCATCTCTTTGCGCTTTGCGTTTTTGTCTTCGGCCGTATCAATTTCCTTTTTGAAGACGATTTCGGCCGCGCCTTCGGCTCCCATCACCGCCACTTCGGCAGTAGGCCAGGCATACACGCGATCAGCGCCCATGTCCCGCCCGCACATGGCGAGGTATGCTCCGCCAAAGGACTTGCGCAGAATGATGGTCAACTTCGGCACGGTAGCCGCAGAATAGGCAAAAATCATTTTGGCGCCGTGGCGTATAATTCCGCCGTGCTCTTGATCGGTTCCCGGCAGAAAGCCCGGCACGTCTACAAAGGTGACGATGGGAATGTTGAAGGCATTGCAGAATCGTATGAACCTTGCCGCTTTGTCGGATGCGTTGATGTCCAGCACGCCTGCCATGGACGAGGGCTGATTGGCGACGATTCCGATGGTACGCCCGATAATGCGCGCAAAGCCGACCACGATGTTGGTCGCGTAACCGGCTTGCACTTCCAGGAAATCGGCGCCATCCACGACATTCGCAATGACCTCCCGAACGTCATACGGCTGCTTCCCGTCGACCGGAACAATCCCAGTCAGGCGCGGGTTCGGGTCCACGTTTCCGTCGCTGGGCAGTTCGGGCGGGTCTTCGGCGTTATTCGAAGGTAAGAAGCTCAACAATTTTTTGCAAATCAACAAAGCTTGCTGATCGTCGTCCGCGACAAAATGGACGACCCCGGATTTGGCCATATGCGCATCCGCGCCGCCCAGGGATTCCGCAGTCACGTTTTCGCCCGTGACTTGCTTGATGACGTTGGGACCGGTGATGAACATCTGCGCCTTGCGCGTCTGGATGATAAAGTCGGTCAGCGCCGGCGAATACGCGGCGCCTCCCGCGCAGGGCCCGCAGATGACGGAAACTTGCGGAACGGCGCCGCTGAGCATCACGTTGTGATAGAACACCTGGCCGTAGCCGGAGAGCGAGTCAATTCCTTCCTGAACGCGGGCGCCTCCTGAGTCGTTGATGAACACGAAGGGCGTTCCGGTCTTCATGGCCTGTTGCATGGTTTCGGCGACTTTGAGCGAGTGCACTTCGCCAGCGGACCCGCCTGCTACGGTGAAGTCCTGACTGGCCAGGTGCACGCGACGTCCCAAGACTGTTGCGGCGCCAGTCACCACGCCGTCGGCGGGAAAGCTCTTGTCGAGCATGCCGAAGAGCACGGCGCGATGCTCGGCGAACATGCCTGACTCCTGAAAGCTGTTGGGATCGCAGAGTTCGCTGATTCGCTGACGGGCAGTGAGTTTTCCTGCTTTCTGTTGTTTCTCGATGCGTTCTTTTCCGCCGCCGAGTTCGAGTTCTGCTCGACGGCTTCTGAGCTCTTCGATCCGTTGCTCCATGGTTTTCATAGGATCAGTCCTTTAAGCGGGTGATACTGTGACCACGTGCTTCTTGCCTTCCAACTGAACTTCATACTTAACAGGTTCGCGCACTGGACCCGGTCCTCCACCGTTCACCGAGGGAGCACCGACGGTCTTGGGATCCTTGGCCACGCTCTTCGGGCCCGAGGACCGTTCGGAAAAGAACTTTGGAGCGACTTTAGGGAACATGGCCGCGGTGAGAATGTCCTCGTCCGAACCGTTGCAACCGTCCATAGCAATGGCAGCGTTCCTGAGCAAATCCCATTCCGGTTTTAACAGATCCGCAGGACGCATCATGATAGGCGCTTTCTTTGCCTGCTTTTCGCACGTGGCCATCACTTCGGGGTCGCGCTCGCCAAGGGTTGATCCGTAGTAACCCAGCATCAAGTCCGCGAACTCAGCGGTGATTACCTTGTAAGGCCCCATGAGAACGTTGAAGACGGCTTGGGTTCCAACGATTTGGCTTGAGGGCGTGACTAACGGCGGGTAGCCCGCCACCTTGCGGACTTCGGGGACTTCCAGGAGCACCTCTTTCAGCTTGTCCGCCGCGCCTTGCTGCTTCAGTTGGCTTTCCATATTCGAAATCATGCCACCGGGAATTTGGCTGTCGAAAATTTCCGTGTCTACGCTGGTGATGTTCGAAAGGAATTCCGTATATTTCGGCCGTATGGTGGCGAAATGGTCGCGTATCTTGAGCAGTCGAGCCATATTGAGATTGGTGGTGTAGCCGGTTCCCGCGAGCATGTGGACCAGACTCTCGGTGGGATTGTGGCCTGGCCCGAGGCTCAGTGAACTAATTGCGGTGTCCACTGCATCGGCTCCCGCCTCAATCGCCTTCATCAAAGATACGAGGGTGACTCCTGTGGTGGCATGGACATGCACATGGATCCGCACGGATTCGCCCAATTCTTCCTTGATAGCCTTAACCGTGTCATAGGCGGCCTGGGGCTTCAGAAGCGCTGCCATATCTTTAATGCAGAGCGAATCGCAGCCCAGCTCCACGAGACGTTTTGCCAGGAGCACATAGCCCTCGACGGTGTGCAAAGGGCTAATTGTGTAGCAGATGGTTCCCTGCGCATGCTTTCCCGCTTTTTTCACCGCAGCGATGGCGCGTTTGACATTGCGCACATCGTTGAGCGCATCGAACACGCGAAACACGTCCATGCCGTTGTCCGCGGCTCGCGCCACAAAGCGGTCCACCACGCTGTCTTCATAATGGCGGTAACCGAGCAAGTTCTGGCCGCGAAGCAACATCTGCAGGCGGCTATTTGGCAGCAGTTTGCGGAAGGTACGCAAACGTTCCCAGGGATCTTCGTTAAGGAAGCGGATGCATGCGTCGAAGGTCGCACCTCCCCAGCATTCCACGCTCCAGAACCCTGCGTTGTCGATGTCTTCACAGGCGGGAATCATGTCCTCGAGCGCCATTCGAGTAGCGAGCAGGCTTTGATGGGCATCTCGAAGGATGAGTTCGGTTACGTCAATTGTTCGCGGCATGGTTGAGTCCTTTAGTCGGAGTCGGGTGGGTTGCAAGGCGGCGACCGTGGCTAAATTCAGGTTCATTCTAGCACCCAAAGGCTGCGCCCTCCGTGACGGATGAACAATGCGATAGCGGGTAAACACAGCAGTGCCAGGTTGTTGCGAGACAATGGGAAGCTTACAAGTGACCGGACGTGGGTGCGCGGCTCAAGTCGATTCTCGTGTACGGTAGGCGCGGTTTCCCTCGCGTTAGGTTCCAATACGAAATGTTCCGTCCTACTTCGGACCACGTCGTCGTCAACAGCCCACCGTAAATGGACAGAGGGGGTGGCAGAAACAAAGACTTAGGAGTTCAGCGAAACCGTTATTCCGCTCACAGATTTGAAGTTTGTCGGTGTTGGGCTCAGGACAGGATATTCGGCTCTGCTGAAGCAATACGGCACCGCGCTGTGCCGGAGAGCGCCTCACGCCTGTGAGGCACTCTCCCGATTGTGGTTTTTAGGGCACTGAGCTTGTGTCAGTGACTCGCGCGAGCGCTTTTGGCATTGCCGCGCTTTACTAATTTGTTGAAGTTGCTTTTCTCGCCGCCGGCGGTGTGTTCCTGATAAACCAGAGCAAGGCCTTGATCGTCGAATTTCTCAAAAAAGTCATCCCAACTGATTTCCTGGAGCTTATCTTCGCGGTTGTTGGGAGTTCCTGGAAATTCGATGCGAATGATGCCGGTATCTTCCGAGTCGCCGGTTCCTTTCACGCAAGCGGGGATGCCGCCGCGCTGTTCTGCCCAGTGCTGGATTTCGTCGTGATCGGTGGTCGTCTTCGAGAGATGGCTAGCACCATTGCCGCTGGATGCGCTGCGACTGCTGTTGGAAGAACTTGAGCGAGATTTTGAGCTGGCGTTCTTTCGCGAAGAAGAGCGCTTGCTGTGTTCCTTCGAATCTGACTTTGAACTGGACTGCTTCGTATGCCGAGCCATGGTCAAATTCCTTTCCCTGGAAAATGTCTGGGACTGGGAGGTGATTGCTCATCACAAATGTCCTGCCCCTAGCCACAGGTTGGAGGCGGACGCGCAGCCCGACAATCAGAGGATTACCGGGGTGGTGTTCCCGATGTACCCGAGGCGCAAGAGTCGAGAGAAAGCGGTCGCGCTCTCGGCGACCAATGGCATGTTGGCTATTCTTCTTTGCTTTTGCTGATTCGAAACACGTGTCCATCAGAGATCTGCAAGTGGATCTTCCGGGCGCTCCACGGCATGTCTGTTGGTGGGAAGGTGACGTCCAGATCGGAGGAAATGCACCGCCTGTTCCCCAGTTTCAGCATTTTCTTGCAGCCCCAATTCTCAACGAAGCTGGTGGACAGGTCTGACACATTCAACATAGGTGTTATGGCCTTAGGCGGCAGAATATAACGGTGCTCAGGGGCAAACGGCCCATACAGGCTTGCAAGTATGGGTTAGGCGACGCACTCGCGCCCAGCTTTGGCCACGAACTCTACAGGCTGCGGAGGAATTCGAGTACCAGCAGAACCGGATGGCTGGAGTCAACTATCACTGCTACAAGGAACGGGGTGAGGAATCACGCGCGGATCGGCGAAACCATCCAGTTACCTTCACCGAAGCGCACCAAGCGGGGATTCAAATTGAACAATGCCGAGGGACCAGCTCCAGAGTTGAACACTCTTCAAGTGACTCAGTGCAAGTTCCTGCCGGGTGAACCATGAAGTTCGTTATTTTCGGACTGACCATCAGTTCATCGTGGGGCAACGGACACGCGACGCTGCTGCGTGGACTTTTCGGCGCGCTGGTGCGGCAGGGCCATGAAGTCGTTTTTTTTGAACGCGATGTTCCGTACTACGCGGAACACCGGGATGCGGTGGCGTTCGATCAAATCGGGTGGCGCCTGTATGGGGATTGGGGCGATGCGGTGGCGGCGGCGCAAGCCGAGTTGGAGGACGCGGACGTTGGCATGGTGACATCCTACTGTTTCGACGGAATAGCCGCTACGGAACTGGTGCTCTCGTCAGCCCGCGCCGATGCGCGTGTTTTACGATCTCGATACACCGGTGACGCTGGCACGGTTGGGCCAAGGAGAAACGCTGAGTTATATCGGACCGCGAGGGTTCGCCGATTTCGACCTGGTGCTGAGTTATACGGGTGGGGCAGCGTTGGAGGAGTTGCAACAGAAACTGGACGCACGCCAAGTCGCGCCATTATATGGAAGTGTGGATCCCGCGGCGCACCGAAGAGTGGAGGCTCGACCTCACTATCACGCGGACCTTTCTTATATCGGGACATATTCGGCGGATCGTCAGACCATGCTGGAGAAGCTATTTATTGAGCCGGCGCGCGAACTGCCGGATCGACGATTCGTGATTGCCGGGGCGAGTTACCCTTCAGCATTTCCGTGGTCTTCAAATATTTATTTTGTGCGGCACCTGCCTCCGCAAGAGCACTCGGCGTTTTATTCTTCGTCGCGGCTGACGTTAAACGTTACGCGAGAACCGATGGCGCGGATGGGGTACTGCCCGTCCGGAAGGTTTTTCGAAGCGGCAGCGTGCGGCGCGCCCATCCTTAGCGATAAATGGGAAGGCATAGAACAATTTTTTGCGCCGGGCACGGAGATTCTGATTGCCGAAACCACCACGGAGGCGATTGACGCGATCGCCTGTTCCGATCAGGAGTTGGCGCGAATCGCTACTGCTGCACGCGAGCGGGTGATGGATTGCCACACGGCGGACCATCGCGCCCGTGAACTGGAACACATTCTTGAGAATGCCTCGGCGCGAAGAGAAGTACAGGACGCCGCAGCGCAATCGGGAGCTTTGGAGTTATAGAAATGTGGGGAATTGTACCGGCCGCAGGAATTGGAAGCCGTATTCAGCCGTTAGCGTTTTCGAAAGAATTGCTGCCGGTGGGGAGCCAGTTCGAACAGGGAATTGAACGACCGCGCGCGGTTTCCGAATACCTGGTGGAGCGAATGGTTCGCGGCGGGGTGACGAATATTTGTTTTATCGTGTCGCCGGGCAAGACCGACATTATGGAGTACTTCGGGGGGAATTTCGGGCCGGCGCACCTGTGCTATACGGTGCAGAACAAGCCAGCGGGTTTGTGCGATGCGCTTTTCCGTGCGCAGCCGTTGATTCGTGACGATGATGAGGTGGTGGTGGGGCTGCCCGACACGATTTGGTTTCCGCAGGACGGTTTCGCGCAATTGCCGAGTGGGAAATTGGCTTTTTTGCTTTTCCCAGTAAGCCACCCGGAGAATTTCGATTCGGTTATGTCTACTCCGGATGGGCGGGTGCTGCGCATTGATGTGAAATCGCCGAATGCGGAATCGCGCTGGATCTGGGGCGCATTTCGCATGCCGGGCAAGGTTTTTCGCGAATTGCATGCGCTGTGGTTGGAAGCTGGCAGGCATGACGAATACTTTGGGACGCTGGTGAATGCGTATCTGGAGCGAGGTGGCGAGGCGGTCGGCGTTCGCGAAGGCCTCGCATACGTGGATGTGGGGACGGTACGCGGGTATCGAGAAGCGGTGCGGGTGCTGCATTCGGCTGGAGCAGAGGCTGGGAGCTTCGAGCCGGAATTGGCGGCGGTGCAGAAACGAGCGGCTAGCAATCGTACCTAGCGTTTTCGCGCCGTCCCTCGGAAACACCTCAACAACTCAAATGCTTTGAAGCTGCCGGTCATACGCTTTGGGCAACAGGGGTTTGTTTCGCGAAACGCGCAGGCTTGACAGCTTCGCCTTCGTTGCGGGGTTGCGCTAACATAAATCCAGCAGGTCTGGTCCAGCTCCATTCCCGGATTGAAAGGAATTTTTAATGAAACGGGTATTTTTCGCGGCGCTCCTGGCGAGCTTTGCGCTCTTGGCGGGCGGATGCAAGGCGAAGACGGATAACAGAGACGCCATTCGGGATGGCGTGCTGAAGCATATAGCCGGTATGAATGGCTTGAACGTGAATAATATGACCATCACAGTGACGAAAGCGACCGTGAATGGGGATAAGGCGCAGGCTGATGTCGACATTCGCGCAAAGAATGGCGATCCGAACGCGCCGCCGATGCAGCTTTCCTACGAACTTCAAAAACAGGGTGAGCAATGGGTAGTGCTGAAGGGGCAGGCGAACGGAGGAATGCAGCATCCGGCTCCGGGAACCATGCCGCCACAGGGAGCGATGCCACCGGGACATCCGCGACCGGCGTGAGAAGCGGCCAGAAGCCCGCGAATCACCCTGACTTCAATGCGATCCTGAACAGCGCGCAACCCCAGCAGCAGCCGTCGGGAAGCCAGCCGTCGCCGCAGCAACCGGCGAGCAATGGGAAGCCGTGAGGGTCGGCGATCGGAAGGACCACAAGAGGGCGCCAAAATCGTGGCTTCTTTTTTCATCCACCATCGCATTGAGCTTATCCACCTACGCGGGGGAGCGGATTTCTGCTGACATTCCGGTCCCTGAGAGCGGATAGCGAGATCGATCGCTGATATCTTCTGTCTCAAAAATCCTGAAGGTCTTCGGTGGGCAACGCTACACGTACGGCGTTTAGTACTGCAAATAAATCGATGAGTTCCTGGCCTACGGCGCCCCAGATTGGTGGCAAATAGCCGAACGCTGCGGCAAACATGCCGATGATGCTGGCGCCATGCCGCCAAGCGCGCTCTGCAAAGCAATGTGACGCATGCGCCGGCCGATGTGCATGAATTCATCAATTTTTTCGAGCGCGGCCTCCAGAACAACGGCGTCGGCTGCTTCGGTAGTAATGTCGTTTTGCGAGCCGAAGGCCACGCCAACCGTGGCCGCAGTGAGTGCGGGCGCATCGTTAATGCCATCGCCAACAAACAGGGTTCGCGCCTTCGCGGTTTCCCGTTTTACGATTTCCACTTTTTCTTCGGGACTTTTTCCGGCGTGAATTTCCGTAATGCCGACACTTTCCGCCAGGTAATGCACTTCCGATTCGCGATCACCGGAGAGCAGGATCACTTTTCGAACTCCGTGCTTTGGCTCAAGGTGCTGGATGAACGAGGCGCTGTCTCTGCGCGGAGCATCATGAAACCGAATCGCCGCGGCATAATTATCGTCGATAAACACCAGGCACTCCAAGCCGCTTTCGAGTGGTGGCAGAGGCAGATTGAGAGATTCCACTTTCTTGCGTCCGGTAATTTGCACAGAACGGCCGGAAACGGTTCCGCGTAGGCCTTCACCGGGGCGTTCACTGATTTTGTCGACGGGGAGCACGGAGATGATGCTCGTGATTGGCGGCGGAAACGAAGGCGCTGGCCAGCGGATGCTTCGAATACTGCTCCAGACTGGCGGCGAGTTGCAGCACCTGCGTCTGTTCGAAATTGTCAGCGCGAAGTAATTTCGTTAGCGTGGGTCGGCCGTAGGTGAGCGTGCCAGTCTTGTCGAAGATTAGTGTTTGACATTTTTCTACCTGTTCGAGCACCGCGGGATTTTTGATGATGATGGCACGGCGCGCGGCCAGTGAGATGGCCCCAATGATAGCGGTGGGAATGGCCAAGAGCAGGGGGCAAGGCGTGGCGATGACGACGACGGCTAGGAAACGCTCCGGTTGTCCGCTGAGCAGCGCGGCAGCGGCGGCGATGGCCAGCGCGATGGGCGTGTACCAGGCGCCGAGTTGATCGCCCAGGCGGCGCAGCACCGGGCGCTGCTGTTCGGTCTGATGCATCACTTGCATGATGCGCGCGTAGCGGGAATCCTCCGCGAGCTTCTCGGCGCGAATGGTGAGCAAGGCTTCGCCGTTGATGGCACCGGAAATCACCATGGAGCCGGGCGTTTTGGAAATTTCGTAGGGCTCGCCGGTCAGGTAGGCCTCATCCATCACGCCGTGACCAGCGAGGACGGTGCCGTCCACAGGACAAATTTCGTGGGGCAGGACGGTGAGTTCGTCGCCGATTTGAATGTCGGGAAGTTTTATGTCGACGAGGCCGCCGGCTTCTTTGCGGTGGGCAACGCTGGGCATACGGCGAGCCATGGCGTCCAGCACAGAAGAAGCACGCGCGGTGGCGAAAGCTTCGAGAGCTTCACCGCCGGAGAGCATGAGCACGACGATGGCGGCGACGAGATATTCGCGCAGGACGATCGCCGTGACGATGGAAACGCCGGCAAGCAGGTCGGAACCGAATTGGCGGCACCACAATTTTTTCACCAGGGCCCAGACCATGGGAATGCCGCCGATGAGGAGGGCGGCGAAAAGGGGAAGGTTAGAGTGGAGAGGAGGGCAGTGCAGGGCGTAGCGCAGGGCGAGGTGCAAAAGTATTGCAAGAAGGGTAAAGGCGGCAATCAGCGTTTCTCGGGAGGGAGCGAATCGAGTGTTCCTCGTATCCGCCATTGATTACAACTTATCGCATGGATGTGCGTGCAAGTCAAAGGTGCAACGGATTTGCGACTACGGGCGAAAGCCCAAGATTTCCGTCACGACATGCCGGGCTAAAGCCACGGCTCTACAAGTTCCCGCCCGCCTCCGCATCCTGGCTGAAGCCGGCATCTTGGGATTCGAACTGTAGCGTTGCGCCTTTAGGCCAGCATCTTGGGTGCTCTTTCTGGGGGTTGCCCTTCCAACCTCGTAAAACGAGGGTGGGCATCGACAGACCAGAGTTGCAAATTACTTTGCATGGTGCTCAAACGGTTTTGTCTTTGGAGTAGCAGATACGCTCGAGGTTGCAGTCGATGCATTTGGGTCTGCGGGCGATGCAGACGCGGCGACCGTGCCAGATGAGCTGGTGCGAGAAGATGATCCACTTGCTTTGCGGGATGATGGCCATGAGGTCCTGCTCGATTTTCTTGGGATCGTCGTTATGGGTCAGGTCGAGGCGATTGGATAGGCGCTGCACGTGCGTGTCGACCACGATGCCCCTGGCGATGCCGTAGGCGGTGCCGAGAACGACATTGGCGGTCTTGCGGGCCACGCCTGGGAGGGTGAGGATTTCCTCCATGGTGCGCGGCACCTGACCACCGAACTTTTCGATGATGCCTTTGCTGGCGCCGATGATGGATTTAGTTTTGTTGCGAAAGAAGCCCGTGGGGCGAATTTCTGCTTCTAGTTCCGCGGGATTGGCGTAAGCGAAATCTTGCGGAGTTTTATACTTTTTGTACAGCTCCTGCGTCACCTGATTCACACGCACATCGGTGCATTGTGCGGAGAGAATGGTGGAGATGAGCAGTTGAAAGGCGTTTTCATGCTTCAGTTCGCAAGTAGCAGTGGGATAAGCTTCGTCGAGTTTCGCAAGGATAGCGGCGACGCGTTTTGGGTCGGTGCCTTTGCCGGCGCCCGCCAATGATTTTTTGGCGGCTGGCTTTGCTGACGCTGCGATCTTTTTCGCTTTCTTCACGGCTTTGCGAATTGTCTTTTTGATTTTTTTCTCGATGGCCATCGGATGCTCCGTTGCGGTGTGGCAACGATATGTTACGCGAGTTGTAGGTTAGAGGCGAACGGTGGGGCGGCGACGTTTGTGCTAGAAGCTGAGGTTGAGGTCCTTCGCTTATCCTCGTCGGATGGGCTCAGGATGACAGCGTGAGGAACTGCCCGCCTCAGAAGGCAGGCCCTACAGAATCTTGTGTTCCAGGACTCCCATGAAACGGCGGAAGGCTTTGCCGCGGTGGCTGTGCTGATTTTTTTCTTCGGCGGACTACTTCTGCGAGAGATTTGCCCAACGGCGGAAAATAAAAGACCGGGTCATAACCAAAGCCGCCGGAGCCGCAGGGCTGTTCGAGGATTTCGCCGTCGACTTTGCCGGAAACCACGGCGAGGCAGCGGCCTTGTTGCGCGAGGGCGATGACACAAACGAAATATGCCGCACGCTCTGCGCCTTCCTTCGCCGGCCAGCGCGGCCAGCAACTTGGCGTTGCGTTGCTCGCTGCTGGCGCCCGGGCCGGCGTACCGCGCGGACAAGACGCCGGGCGCGCCATCCAGCGCGGGGACCACCAATCCGGAATCGTCGGCGAATACCAGATCTTTCGAGTATTTCGAATAATAGAGCGCTTTTCCGGCAGCATTTTCCGCAAAGGTAGGCGCATCTTCAGGAAATTCGGTGAATCGCGCCGAAGGCCGGAAGCAACTCCAAATCCAGCGCGTGGCCTGCGGCGAGTACCTGATATTCCTTGAGCTTGCCTGGGTTGCCGGATGAGACCACGAGTTTTTGCGCTTTCGTCAAACCAGTCTCCTGGAGAACTTAACCCCAGCGGCTACAGCCGCGCTCACGTTTACAACGCGTGCGGCACGGCTAAAGCCAGGCCCTGACACCAGCCTAGGAAAAAAGTAGATCCCTCACGGCGCTCGAGATGACACACTGTTTTTTTTCGCAGCCTGTGAAACCGTGACAGGATGCAAGTCTAGCGCTACCTTCCAGGAATTTCGCAGGCAGCACGGTGCGCTGCTCCTCGCTCAAGCGGCGAATGCCGGCCGCCGCCAGTGCCAGAAGATCCTGCATTTCTCCACCAGTGAACGGACGGCCCTCGGCGGTGGCTTGAATTTCGACGAAATCGCCGCTCCCGGTCATGACCACGTTCATGTCCACTTCCGCCCGGGAGTCTTCCTCGTAGCAAAGATCGAGGAGCGAAACGTCATCGACAATGCCGACGCTGGTGGCGGCCACACTGTCGATGAGCGGCGAAGTGCGCAGCATGCCTGCGGCGACGAGGCGTTCCATCGCCAGAGCCATGGCCACAAACGCGCCGGTGATGGAAGCGGTGCGAGTGCCGCCGTCGGCTTCGATCACGTCGCAATCGATCCAGATGGTTTTTTCGCCCAGCGCTTCCTGGTCGGTAACGGCGCGCAGGGAGCGGCCAATCAGGCGCTGAATCTCCAGCGTGCGACCGGTTTGCTTGCCTCGGGTGGCCTCGCGTGTGGTGCGCTCTTCCGTGGCGCGGGGCAACATGCCGTATTCGCCGGTCACCCAACCTTTGCCGGTGCCTTTGAGGAATGAGGGCACGCCGTCTTCCACTGTGGCGGTACAAATCACGCGTGTTTTGCCGAGTTCGATCAAGACGCTGCCCTCGGCCTGGGAGATGAAGTCGGGTGTGATCTTGAGTTGGCGGATCTGGTCCGGGTTGCGCCCGTCGCTTCTCAATGGCCCTCCTGAAGGTGGTGCGTCTGAGTGCTCCAAGGATAGTCCGGAATGGGTTTCGGGGTAAGGGGTGGATGGCGGCTTGGCCCTGGGAGAGAGCCTTGAAGGAGAAGGCCTCACCCCTGAAAGGGGTGAGCTACAGGGGCGGCAGACCGAAGAGGGATTCCTCACTTTGTTCGGAATGACGAGCTATTTATGGTTATTTATAGCGGACGAGTGGAGAGGCCACAATGGCGGACCGCCTCACAACGCGGTCCCTACACGACGAAGGCGTTATTACCGGCTCTAATCATTGACGCGTGGTGGCGCCTTTTACTTTTTCGATGGCCTTTTTCATTGGCGCGGTTAATTCGGCTAGGCGCGAACGAGCTGGCGGGGTTGCCTGAGCGGAACCATTCACCAGGAACGTCTGGGTTAGATCGAGATGACCGGCGAGGGTGTCCGCTTCCTGGCCGTGAATCAGGATTTTCAGGCGTTGGACCTGAGGCACGTTGACTTCGAGGGTGCGCGTGATGGAATCGATGGCCAGTTGCTCGCTTTGGATGCCGGAGGGGATGGAGTTGGCCAGCGCTTCGGAGAAGTCGGCGACGGCAGTGCCGTCCGGAAGAATATAGAAGCCGAGCAACGCGGCGTCCGGAGGCAAAGTGCGCGCTTCCGGGTCGACCGGGCCCGCGAGCAGGGTGTTCAGGATTTCCTTGGCGCGCAGAGTAGGGTCATTTGAGAGCGGCAAGTCCAGAATCACCGGGACGAGCGTGCCGTCGCTTTGGCGCGAGCCCCAGAACATTTTGGCCTGCACGCGAGGCTCGCCGCTGGTGACGGGAGCGGGAGGCAAAAGTTCGCGGCGAGCCTGCTCGGCGGTTTTCTCGGTAATGTTCTTGGCCTTATAGACCTGCCGTCGAAGAGCCGGGAAGTAGAATGCGGCAGCAATAACGGCGATGAGTAATCCGCCAGCGAGCCAGAGGCGCCACTTCGGATTCATGGCTGCACCGCCATGGGGGTACCCGGCATGACAGGCACAACGTAAGAGGGGCGGAACTCCGCCACGCCGCGCGCAATGCCGTCGGCCACTCCTGGGATCATGCGATCCAAGTCCGAGCGATTTTCCACGGAGACGCTGGAAATCTCCACGGCAATCGCAGGAGCGGCGGTGGTGCGGAGTTGGCGAATGGGAGCAAGTCGAGCGGTGTCCGGGGAGCCTTTGAAGCGCCGAGCCAGTTCCGCCTGCACCATGTCGCCGAGCTTGTGGCTGAGCGTTTGGAAAGGCGCTTGCGCTTGATCCCACGGGATCAAACCAGAAGGATGGCGAACTACCGGTGATTCCGGCATGACATAAGTGCGCACGGTACCGGGCAAGCCGGTGGAGGCGATGTGCAGGGTGATAAAGACAGCGCCGCGCTGGGCATTGACCCGCGCCGAACGATCATCGAAGGACGGGTTCTCGTTGCCTTCGCGGGTCTGGATGACTTGAAAGCCCTGGGCTTCGAGGGCGCGGCGAACTTGCGCGGCGAATTGAAGAACCACTTCGCTTTCGCGAATGCCTTCCGTGCCGCGTGCGCCGAGATCGACGCCACCGTGAGCGGGATCGAGAATGACGATATTCAAGCCGACGCTGGGGGCGGCGTCTCGCAAGGGAACAGGTTGGACCGGAGATGGGGCGGGGGACTGCGCTGGGGAGGCGGGGGTTTGTGGCGCGGGAGGATTGCTGGGCGCTTGTGGTCGGGCCTGCGAATCCGGAATGCACAAGGCCGCGGCGACTACCAAAGCCATTGCGGAAATGCGGGAGAGATTTTTTGGTTTTGGGAACACGCTCACAGAAGCAGAATAGCAAATCCCGCTGATGGGCGATGGGAGTCGTGGGATAGGGGTTCGAAGAAAGAACGGGCGATCATGCGGACATGGGGCGCAGCATGCTGCGAGCAAAGGCCGGCGGCCTCAGAAGGCCGTCCCTTCGAAGCTCAGGGTGAACATGGCTGGACCCCTACGATGATTGCTAGTCGGCTTGAATGGTTTGCGCCATCGGCGCTTCGTGCATGCGCGTGCGGAGCTTGCCGGTGGCGAAATAAATGGCAAAGCCCGTCAGAGATAATGAAAAAGCCGAAGACGAGGCCATTCATCCCGAGGATCGCCTCGTGCTCGCTTTCCACCATGGCCAGGACCAACAAGGCCAGTGGGAAGATGCCGCAGCTCACCGCGCCCGCCATACCGCCCGGAACGCGGAACGCGCGCCGCAGCTTGGGCTCGCGAATGCGCAAAGCGACCAGGGTTACGAACTCCAGCATCAGCGCGGCGCCATAGAGCATGATGTCCAGGGTGACCAGCCGGCGGAAGCCCGAGCCCCAGGCAAAGCGCCCAGCAGCTTGCCAATACCATAATGGCGACCCAGGGCGTTTCGTTCTTCTTGCTCATTTTGGCGAAAAGCTTCGGCATCATGCCGTCGCGCGCCATGGCCAACGGCAGGCGAGAATAGCTCATGACGAGTGCGTTGAACATGCCGAAGGCGCTCATCATCCCGCCGATGGTGACCAGGAAGCGCAGCCACTGAATGCCCATGATAGTTCCGCCGAGCTGGCCAGCCACCGACGCCCAGGAGCCGTCTTCGGCGAAGGCGGAGGCGGGCGTGCCAGTAAAGTACACGGCGAGCGAAAGGCAGAATATAGGTGAGCGAAACCAGCATCACCGCGGCGATCATTGCCCTGGGATAAGTGCGCTGCGGGCGCTCGACTTCCTGCGCGATGGTCGAGGCATTGTCCCAGCCCATGTAGTTCCACATGGCCACGAGAACCGCGCCGAGTAGGCCGACGCTCGCGGCGGTAGGATGCCGCGTGCGGCTCGGCAAAAGCGCCCGCGCGAACAGGCGAGAGCAGGACGACGAGCCGAAGGGCAACGAAAGCAGGAAAAAGAGCCAGAGTGAGGTGATGCCGACGACGCGGATGCCCGCCAAATTCAAAGCTGCGCAGGTCACCACCACAAAGAGGGCCGGCGTACATGGCATGATGTGCTTCGCCAAACCAGGGCGCCATTGCTTTAAGGTAGAACACAAACAGCGTCGGATAAATGGCCATGTCGAAGATGCTTGCGGCCAGTGACAGCCAAGCTTCCTGGAATCCCCAAAAATTGCCTAGACCGCGACGCACCCAGGCGTAATAACCGCCCTCCTCCGGCAGCGCACTGGAGAGTTCGCCGATCATGAACGCTGTGGGCAAACACCAGAGCACCGGAAGGAACAGCAAAACCAAAATCCCACGACCATATCCCGCGCCAGCAATGATCGACTCCGTTCCGTAGGTGCCCCCGGACACCATGAAGAACGTGGCGGCCACAAGGGGCCAGAGCGTCAGCTTGGCGACTGCCTTTCTTGTTGTGAAATACTTGGGAGGGAGCTTGTGCGGGGAGAGATAGAGTACTCAATTTTTTTCTCTCGTCCTCCTAAAGTGCAGGCTCGCTATATGTTTCTGAAAAGCAAGTGCACTTTTCGAAGAATACAAGGTCTGTGGGCGCACGCAAGAAAAAAATGAAGAAAACGAAAATTTTTTGAGTTGGGAAACTGTACTGTGGGAGGCGCGCCGGTGAACGCTAAACAATCCAGGAACCGCGGCGAATCACGCACATCAGGAGGAAAAATATGCAACGGTGCACGTGGCTGTGCTGTTCGCGCAACAAGACGCAGCGGCCAAGATCGTTGCTCGCAGAAGGCGCTCCTCAGGATGAGCAAGCGTGTTCTTTGCCGCGATTGATTGCGCAAGGGCAAAGGCAAACGAAGCGGCAGGAAACAAACGTGTCTGTCAGGCGTGCTAGACCCATTTATCGCACTTTATACTATCGTTTGGGGGAATCATCCGAATGTTGCACCGCCCAGCGCTTTTTCTGTTCGCGCTTGCCCTAGTTAGTTCCATTACTCAGCCCAACAAAGTGAAAAGCCGCGCCCCGTTGGGGTGGACGACCTGTTCGGCGTGCGCGAGGTGCACGACCCGCGGGTTTCTCCTGACGGGCAATTCATCGCGTACACGGTCAGCGCCACTTCGTTAAAGGACGACAAGAACGAGACACAGATTTGGATGGTGCCGCGGGACGGCGGGGAAGCAATCCCGTTGACCGCTGAAGAAGTGGTGTCTGACCATCCGCGGTGGTCGCCGGATGGGATATACATGGCATTTTTTTCGTCGCGAAAGGATGCCGACGGCGACGACGGTAAAACGCAGGTGTACCTGCTGAACCGGCCAGGGGGAGAAGCGCAGCGGCTGACCGACACAATCCAGGACGTGGACGATTTCGCGTGGTCGCTGGACGGGAAGCGCATGGTACTGGTATTGCGGGATCCCACTCCTGAGGAGCTCGATGCTGCGGGAACGAAGGGCAAAGACGAAGACGGCTCCGACAAAACAGGCTCGTCTTCGAAAAAGTCCAAAGCGCAGCGGCCGTGGGTGATTGACCGCCTGTACTTCAAGGAGGACACGGTCGGGTATCTGGAGCGGCGGCGTACCCACCTGTATGTCTTCGATGTGGGTTCGAAAGCGATGAAGCAGGTCAGCTCCGGGGATTACGATGACTCGGAGCCGGCGTGGTCTCCCGATGGGAAGCTGCTGGCATTTTCGGCGAACCGGTCTAAGCCGGACCCGGACGCGACGTACGCGACGAATATCTGGGTCGTGAGCGCGGACAACAGTGACAAGGGCACGAATCCGACGCAGTTGACGACAGGACTGGCTGGCGATCGTGAGCCGGCATGGTCTCCCGAGGGGAAATGGATCGCATTCTCGACGCAGCTGGATGCCAAGCTCTTCGAATACGGAACCAAGCACATCGCGGTAGTGCCGGCTTCCGGTGGGCAACCCAAAGTGTTGACCATGGCTTTGGACCGCAACAGCGTGAATCCGCGGTTCGCGCTGGATGGGAAATCCATTTACTTCATTGTGGACGACGACGGGACTCAGAACCTGGCGCAAGTGAGCCTCGAAGGCGGCAAAATCACGCGGCCCATCGACGGTCGCATCATGTTGGACAGCTACTCCGTAGGGAAAGAAGGCACATTGGCTGCGGCGGTGTCTACGATGGACCGGCCGTTCGAGTTGTACACGGCCCCGGGAGGGAAGCTGACACGACTGACGCACGTGAACGATGACTGGCTGGCGAAGCATAAACTCTCGCCGGGCGAATATGTTTCGTTCAAGTCCAAGGACGGCACCACCGTTCACGGATATATGTATAAGCCGCTGGATTATGTGGCGGGGAAGAAGTACCCGACGATCGTGAGGCCACACGGAGGACCGGTGTGGGCCTACTACGCGAATTTCAGGACTTGGCACAACTGCTCGCTGCTAACGGGTACGTCGTGCTCTTTCCGAACCCTCGTGGGTCGTCCGGTTATGGACAGGAGTATTGCAAGGCGATCTTCGCGGATTGGGGCAACAAGGACTATCAAGATGACATGGCCTTCGTGGACTACGCGATCGCGCTAGGTATCGCCGATCCGGAAAAGCTTGGCGTTGGCGGCTGGTCATATGGCGGAATTTCCACGGATTTCATCATCGGGCACACGAATCGATTCAAAGCCGCGATTTCGGGTGCAGGGGCGGCGGAGTTTACCAGCCTGTGGGGACACGATCAGTACGTTCGCGATTACGTCGCGGAACTGGGGCTGCCTTGGGACCATCGAGAGGCCTGGGACCATGTGGCCCGTTCTGGCGCGTGAACGACATCCATACGCCGACAATGTTCGTGGGGGGAAGCGTCGACTGGAACGTGCCGATTTTGGGCGGCGAACAGATGTATGAATCGTTAAAGGTGCTCGGGCGAGACACGCTGTTGGTTGTGTATCCGGACGAGTACCACGAATTTCGAAAGCCCAGCCATATTAAGGACCTGAATGAGCGGTACCTGGCGTGGTACGCGCATTATGTGAAAGCGGACGGCACTCCGGCGCGGCCAGCGGAAAAGGGTGCTAGCGAGGTTAAGGCCGGGAATTAGGTTCATGTAACGGCGGGTTTATCCCGCCGCGGTTTGTTCCGCCGCCGGTACCAAAGAGATTCCTCAGTGCGCAGACTCCGTTCGGAATGACAGTTGACGTTAGTTGAGAAGTTGGATGAAGGCCAGAGCGGGATAACCCCGCCGCTACGGTTAGTGGCCCATTTTGGCGCCAATGACTTCGCCGGAGACGATGATTTCCACGCGACGATTCGTTTCCGGCCCGTAGCGGTGCTGTTGTCGGCTACCGGGTTATCCTGGCCCAGACCTTTGGCGCTGATGGTGTCCGGGGACATGCCTTGCGCAACCAGGAAATCGCGGACAGCATCCGCACGCTGCTGAGAGAGCTTAAGGTTGTAATCGGGAGTACCGGTGGTATCGGTGTAACCTTCAATGGCCAGATTCAAGCCCGGATGCGCCTGGATGATGCCGGAAAGCTTGGCGAATTTAAGCTTGGCATCCTGGCTAACTCGTAACGGTTGGTGGCAAAGAGCACGTCGGCCATGTTGACGACCAACCCGCGCGGCGTGTCGGTGGTCTGCAGAATGATTGAGCTGTTGAAGAAGCTGGGCGCGCAGAGCGGCGGTTTGCGCCTGTGCTCGGGCGGCCTCTTCGCGGGCGGCCTGCTTCCTTTGCTTGCAAGCGCCGCCTGTTCGGAAGCGGCTCTCTGCGCGGCCAGATCGGCGGCGGCTTGTTGTTGAGCTGCGCGAGCGTCAGCTTCTGCTTTCATTTGCGCTTCTTTCGCGGCCGTCAACTCCGCCTTTTGGCGCTGTGCTTCGGCATCGGCTTCGGCTTTGGCTTTTGCGGCAGCAGCGGCGGCAGCGGCGTCCTTTTCCTTCTGAATGCGCTCGGCCTCTTGCCGTTCCGCGGAAAGGGACACGAGCGTCTTCGGCAAACTGGATCGTTTGGCGGGCGTTGGTGATGATTTGCGATTTGTCTGAGTTGGACGCAAGTGCATTTTCGGTCATTTGCAGACTGCTGGTGGCTTTGGTGAGGACTTCAGGAGCATATTGCTCGGCCTTTTGCGATTTGGCGATATCAACGGCGTTGCGCGCTTCATACATATCCAATGGAACTTTCTTCAAGTCGGGGGTCAGCGCCAAGGGGTTACCGAGTTTCGCGTACTGGCTGCGCTTCATCAGCTTGTAATCGTTATCCGGGAAGATTTTGCCTTTGGTGTTTTTTTCGTGTCGTTTTCCAGAACCACGACTTCGCTGGGCAATTGCACCGCGAAGTAGGGTTCAGCGGTAACGACCATGGCGAACGTTTGAGACGCGGTATTCGTGGTCAATTTGCCATTCCCATTCTTATCGATGGGAATTTCTCCCAGGTTATTGGTGGTGCCATCCGGGGTGATGGTCCACAGACATAGGTGAGAAACTCGGCACCAAGAGTGGTGGGCTGCGGGAGCGACTTCACTTTCAAATCGATGTCCGTTCCACCTTTTTTGGCTTCGACTTTGGCTTCGCCGCTGGCATTGGGAGCGGCACTGGTTCCGAGGAAAATAATCTTGGTGGCGCCGCCGCCCACTTCATAACCGACGGCTTTGATGGACCTGCTGATCACATCAGAAGCGGGAATTTCTTTTTTATTCTGCGCCAATGCGAGGTAGCGGTCAGACACACACACACAAGGGGCAAAAACATTTTCGAAAAGCGCATCATGGTCTTTACTCCTGACTTGAGTGATCGCTGGATTTGGGCGGCCCGAGATCGCTGTTATCGACATTCTACCCAAATTGAACTGACGTGGTTATGGATGTGTAAATGCCGTCAGCCAGAACACATTACTTACTCTCTTTTAGTTTTTTCAGCATTCTGACGGCGTTTTCATTCTTGGGGTCGAGCTGCAAGGATTTTTCGTAATTGGCGATGGCCAGGTCCTTCTGGCCGGCGTTCATGTAGCTCTCTCCGAGGCTGTCATAAACGTTCGAGGATTGTGGATACTCCCGGACATTCCTTTGGAAAATGGCAATGGCGTCCTGGAGGTTTCCTTCCTGAAGGAGAAGATAGCCGACATTGTTTAGAGTTTCTTCACTTATGCCCGAGTCTTTGACTCCAGATGCCTTTAATGTAGCGTATCGCTGCAGTGCCGCTGAGCTTCCCCTCGCTTTGGCCAGCAGAAGAAGCGTCGGAACCGGTTGTGGACCCCAAACTTGGTTCCAGCTGTACTCGTCGGCTACCTTGCGCAGCACAAGTTGTCCCGCGAGGAGACCGAGATCGGAGTTGGCCATGATGACCAAACCTTTTCCTGTACTCGCATTCATCGTTAGTAACGCCTGAAATCCCTCGTCCGCGCCGCTGTGACCGAATAGTCCGGGATTCGGTTGATCAAGAAAGAATCCAAGGGCTGCGCCATCCATCACAGGGGTAAGCATTTCGTTAGTCATTTGCTGCGACAGCACATGATTGGCTTTGCCCTGTTTGGAAAGGGCGATTTCGATGGCAAATTTGGCGAGATCGGTGGGCGTAGTCCACAATCCCGCCGCTGCCATTTCCGGGTAAATGTGCCAGCGGCCGTGAACCGTTTTTCCGTCAGGATACGTGCCTGCGGCAGTGCGCGCGGCCCAATCAGAAGGAAGCGGTTGGCTGTAGCTGCTATCGGTCATGCCGATTTTTTGTAAAACAGTTTCGTGCATAAAGTCGGGGAACGGCTTGCCGGTGGTGTCAATGATGAGCTGTTGTTCGATGGTGACACCGCCGCCGGAATAGCGTTCTTGCGTGCCCGGAATGATGTCCACGCGAATGGGTGCTGTGTTGGCTGGCTTCTCGCCGTTGAAGATTTGCACCAGTGTTGGAATCGGGGCGTCCACGTCGTAGCCAGGAAAGCCATGGATGGTGAGCCCCGCGGTGTGAGACATGAGCCGGCGCAGGGTCACCTTTTGGGTTGTCGTGAATTGGTTTTCCGGCACTTTCCAGGTCTTCAGTTTCTGGTTCACATCCTCGTCGAGCGACAATTTCCCCTGCTGAACTAAATACAAAGCTGCCGTAGCGGCGACAGGTTTGCTGATGGAGCCCGCCTGAAAGAGAGTGGTCGTTGTGACAGGAGTGTTCGAACCAGCGTCGGTTACGCCGTACGCTTTGGCCCAGATGATTTTGTAGTTGTCGATCACGGCGATGCTCAGGCCGGGAACTTTGTAGAGCTTCATTAGCTCTTGCAGGGTCATTTGCAGCGGAGGCTCTCCCGGCGTGACGGTAAGATCGACGGTCTTGTCCTGGATTCGCTGAATGTGCGCTTGCTGATTCGCTGGCACGGATTGCGCGGCGATCTGTGAGACCAGCCATAACGGCACGGACGCCAGCAGGAGCGATTTTCGGCGCACACGTGGAAAGAATATGGTGAGAATCCTTTCGCGAGGCAAGGAGCTAACTCATCGCGCCCGCAACACTAGCACATCTTAGAAGCACGACACTTGTTCCTCGGGTAAGCGAGACTCCAGGCTTGCCTACCACATATACGGAGCGAGGCGGCAGTGGGTTCACTGGAGAACTACACATATTGCGGCAAATCCCCCGGGCCACTTAACGGTAACGCGGAATTTCAGAGCTATGGGAACTCCGCTGGTGAACTAGCGCACTACGCGGAGGGATTCGTAGATCGGCGGTTGTCTCAAAATAGTCGCCACAGACATGGCAGCGAAGGCAGCCGCGATCATGGGCAGCAGCAGGTCCGAGTTGCCGATTAGTTCGATCACTAAAACGATCCCGGTGACAGGCGCACGCACAACCGCAGTAAACAACGCGGTGATGCCGATAATCGCGAATTCCTGCGGCAAGTACGCGCTGCTGTGAAATAGGTGCATCCAGGCCCAGCCGACGAGCAAACCACCTTGCGCACCCACCGTCAGCATCGGTGCAAATAGCCCGCCGGGAGTTTCCGCGGAGTAGGAGAGCGGTCCGAAGACAAAACGAATCAAAAACAGGATGGCCACAGTGCTGAACACCGCATTGCTATTGAGAACTTGCTGCGTCAGGTTGCCCCCACCGCCAATCATTTCCGGCGCGAACCAGCCAACCAGGCCGACAAGACCTCCGACGGCGGCGGCCCGCCACTCCACGGCAATTTTGCCGAGATGATGTTGAAAGAGATAAATGCCAGAATTGCACGGCTGTAGACAATGCCGAGAATTCCGAAAACGAGACCGAGCGACAAGTGCGCTGCCAAATTCCCGACATTCACATGGGCCATATTGGGCACAGAAAAATCAGGGGCTTGGCCCAAGATCGAACCGCGCGACGGTGATTGCCCCGGCCGTCGCCCCCAAGGTGGCGATGGAGATGGAACATCAAATTGGCCCACCAATTCTTCGAGCACGAAGATGGCTCCGGCGATGGGCGCGTTGAACGCCGTGGCAAGGCCGGCGCCAGCCCCAGCAGCGAGCAACACTCGGCGGTCATTATCATTGCGCCTAAACACGCCGCCCAGCAGATGACCGATTACTGCGCCAATCTGCACGGTAGGACCTTCGCGACCGAGCGCTAACCCGCCTCCGATAGCCATTAAGCCACCAATGAATTTCACGAAGACAATCCGGAGCGGATTGCCGATCCACCCTTCTCTCAGTTGCGTTTCGACGTACGGGATTCCGCTGCCAGTCGCTTCCGGCGAAAGCTGCCGGACCATCCAGGCGGCTATGGCAGCGGCGAGCGCGACGACGGCGACGACGACAACGCTCCCGGCCAGCCCCAATGATGTGTTTGCTCGATCCACGCGGTGCGGCACACATCCAGGCGAGACAGTGCCAGCCGAAAAAGCGCTCCGGCCAGACCGGCCACAGCGCCGACAAGAATCGACAAAACCGCGAGCTCCAGCGGATTCCGCGGACCGGGTCCTTTCGATCGCACTTGGGTGGTTTCAGCTGACATTTTCTCGTTCTCGGCGGCCTCGAAAAGCCTATAACAGCAGCCCTCGGCTCCGCAGATCTTTTCAAGTTCTACAGCGAACCGGACAAGGGATGGTTTGCCCCTCAAGGGCGGCCCGGAGTATTCTCGGCATGGTTCCAAGGAGGAATGGATGCGCTTGCGCTTGATGAAAATAGCATGCGGTGCGGTGCTGGCCAGTTTGATGCTGGCGCTGATTCCTGCAGCCGCGCAGCAGTACGATCAGAGGCTTTTCTCGGAAATGCGCTGGCGCTGCATCGGGCCGTTTCGCGGAGGGCGCACCGTGGCCATCACCGGGGTGCCGCACCAGCCCAATGTTTTTTATATGGCGCCCGTGAATGGAGGGGTGTGGAAGTCCGACGATTATGGCAACACGTGGAATCCGATTTTCGATGAGGAGCCAACGGGCTCAGTGGGCGCGATAGCGGTGGCTCCTTCGAATCCTGACATTATTTATGTGGGCAGCGGCGAAGGATTGCAGCGCCCGGATCTTTCCGTGGGAGACGGTATTTATAAATCAACGGACGCAGGAAAAACGTGGTCGCACCTGGACCTGAGCGACGCCCAGCAAATCACCGCCATTGTGGTCGATCCGAAGAATCCGGATCGTGTATTTGTTTCCGCGGAAGGGCACCCGTATGGGCCGAATGCGGTGCGCGGCGTCTTTCGTTCTGTGGATGGAGGAAAAACGTTCGAGAAGGTCCTCTATAAGGATGAAAACACCGGGGCGGCGGATGTGGTGATGGATCCGGGCGATCCGCAAGTGCTGTTTGCGGCATTGTGGGCGGCCCGCGTGGCGCCGTGGGAAGTGCGCAGCGGCGAGTATTTCATAGTGCCGGGCAGCGGGTTGTACAAATCCACGGACGGTGGAAGCACCTGGCGGCCGATTACGCAAGGGCTGCCCACCGCTGACGACCAACTATCGCGCATTGGCATCGCCATCGCGCCGAGCAATCCGAAGCGCATGTACTTAAATGTGGAAACGAAGAAAGACAAGGCCGGTGTGTATCGTTCGGACGATGCGGGGGAATCGTGGCGACTGGTGAACAGCGATCATCGCATCGGCGGGCGCGGTCCCGGAGCGATGGGCATTGCGGTTGCGCCGGATAATCCGGATGTGTTGTACGTGGCGAACACCGCTTCGTGGAAATCCACGGACGGCGGGCAAAACTTTCGTGGGTTGGAAGGGCGCTCCGGGCGGGGACGATTACCAGCGCATCTGGATCAGCACTGAAAATCGGCAGATCATCGCGATATCCGCGGATCAGGGAGCCGCGATTAGCGTCAACGGCGGGGATACCTGGAGCAGTTGGTACAACCAGCCGACCGCGCAGTTCTACGACGTGACTACCGACAATCGTTTTCCTTATTGGGTATACGGTGGCCAGCAGGAGTCGGGCAGCGTGGCCACGAAGAGCCGCAGCGATTATGGCGAAATCACGTTTCGCGATTGGAGCTTGCCGGGTGTTTTCGAATATGGCCGGGTCGCCGTCGATCCCAAGGATCCCAACATTGTTTTTGGGGCGAAGTTGACCCGTACGCAGCAAAGGATATCGGAGAAGTTGCCGATGTTGCGCCTGAGCCAATTCGCCAGGGCGAGTATCGCTACAATCGCACGCTGCCTTTAATTTTTTCGCCGCTGGATGCTAATGTGTTGTACTTCGCTGCAAACGTGTTGTTCAAGACCACGGACCAGGGGCGGAGTTGGTCGGTGATCAGCCCGGACCTGACGCGCGAGTCGTATGAGATGCCGGCGAATCTAGGTGTGTTCTATGCGGGTGATCCGGAAAAGGGCAAACACCGTGGCACGATTTATGCGGTGGCGCCGTCGTACAAGGACGCGGATACGATTTGGGTGGGAACGGACGACGGATTAATCCAGCTCACGCGGGACGGCGGCAAGAGCTGGAAGAACGTCACGCCTCCGGCGCTGGTGCCATGGGCGAAAGTGTCCATTTTAGAGGCCTCGCATTTCGATGCCGGCAACGGTGTATGCGGCGGTGAATACGTTTCGATTGGACGATTTGCGGCCGCACATTTTCCGCACGCGAGATTACGGGGCTACTGGCAGGAAATCGTGAACGGACTGCCGCCGAACGCTCCTTCCGACGTAGTACGAGAGGATCCTCAGCACAACGGATTGCTATTTGCGGGTACCGAAAATTCGGTGTACGTCTCTTTCAACGATGGCGACAATTGGCAGTCGCTGCAGCTGAATCTGCCGCACACCTCGATGCGCGACCTGACGATTCATGGCGACGATTTGGTGGTCGGCACACACGGACGTTCGTTCTGGATTCTGGATGACATCACGCCACTGCGGCAGTTAAGCGACAATCTGGCTCACGACGCGGTGATTCTTTATGCGCCGGAAGAGGCTTTGCGCTGGCGTTGGAACCGCAATACCGATACTCCGTTGCCGCCGGAAGTACCTGCGGGAAAGAATCCGCCGGATGGCGCGATAGTGGATTATTACTTGGCTTCGAATGCACAAGGGGCAGTGACACTAGAAATTCTGGATGCAAAGGGCGAACTGGTGCGGCGGTATGCGAGCACCGATAAGCCGCCGTCGATGGAGAAAGTTGGCCGCGGAACATCCCATCCCAATGTACTGGGTGCGGCCGACGCAAATTCTTTCGGCGGAGGCGGGCATGCATCGCTTTGTGTGGGACCTGCATTACCCCGCGCCGAAAGCATTGGAACAGGAGTTCCCGATTGCTGCGATGGTGCATAACACTCCGTTGATGCCGCTGGGGTACGGGCGCTGCCCGGCGCGTACACCGTGAAGCTCACCGTGGATGGGAAGAGCTACACGCAGCCACTGCCGTTGAAGATGGATCCGCGTATTCCGACGCCGACAGATAATTGCGCAAACAGTTCGACATGGAATCCGGAGCAGTGGAAGGCATGAACGATAGCTACGAATCGCTCGAGCAGGTGAAATCTGTTCACGAGCAGGTCAAGGAGATTTCGAAGACGCGTGGGGAGGCAAAGAAAAGTTTGCCAAGAAGCTCGCGGCCCTCGATAACGAGTGCGCGGAACTAGAGGGTGCGAAGCAACATAGCTTCTATGGCGTGCCGAGCAGCGCGAAAACCGCCGAGAATTTCTCCACTTTGAACCAACATTTTGCGGCAATGCTGGCGGTGGCCGACAGCGCCGATGCGGCCCCGACGACTGCAGGCAGAGGCCGCCTACAAGGAACTGGAGGATAGCGAAACGGAGTTGCGGCGGCAGCTGGGGAGCAATCCTCGAACGCGATATTCCCGACTTGAACAAGGCGCTGACCAGGGCCGGCCATCCATGCCATTGATCCCCAGAAAGCCGCTCGGAGAGGAACTGGGCGGGGCGTCTGACGGCGACGACGAGCCATAACGGGTCCAAATCAATACCGTTGTGGCTGGTGCCGCAGCAGACTTTCTCTGCCTGCGACCATGGTCTGACTATCGTTTGACCATGGTCCGAAAGCCGAGCTATCCTTAGGGCGTCATGGAGACGATTCCAATTTCTAAGTTTAAAGCTACCTGCTGGCGTGCTCGAACGTGTCCGCAAGACGGACGAGCCAGTCCTCGTGACGCGCTTCGGGCAGCCCATAGCCCGGATTGAGCCGCCGACTCAAGCAGTCAAGCGCATTAAGCTGGGCAGCATGGCGGGTAGCATGAAGATTCACGGGGATATCGTCGGCCCGATCACGGACATTATCGGATTGGGAAGCCTGGCAAGATCGATCAAGCAGATGGACCCGAAAGACGAATCTTGATGGACCCATTGGACACGCACATCTGGTTGTGGAGCACGTCTCGAGCCTCACAAACTGACCTCTGAAGTACACCGAGCTATTACCGATCTGGGAAACGTCTGTTTTCTTTCGCCAGTGAGCATCTGAGAAGTGATCATGTTGTTAGAGAAGAAGGATTGAAATTGACCCGGATTTTGGAGAGTTGGTTTGAGAAATCGCGGGATTGATTTCGATTTGCAGGAGGTTCCGTTGGACTGGAGAATCGTTCACGAATCCGGTATGATGCTCGGGTACAAGGATCCCGGCGACCGCTTCCTGGGGGCGACCGCGAAGGCCAGGATATGACGCTGGAAACCGCGGACGAGCGATTGTTGCACATACCCGGGCTGAAGACACTCAGCAATCTGTGACCTGGCAAGCTTAGTTCTTCTACCGATGACGAGCGCGCATTCGCCGACTTGGTGTAAATGATTCGCCGAAACCCGTTCGTGCGTGCATTTCGAAGGGGGCTACGATGCGGATTGACCAGGAGGTTCTTATGTCTGTTCACGTATCCGCAGAAAAAGGCTATAAAGGTTGGGGAATGGAAGGCGCGGTGGCCCGATGGTATGCCGGGCTGACCAGAAGTCGATGGGAGAATTTGCCGGGTTGGCGCAGCGCGTGGCCGGAGCAAATCCCGGCTCAAGCCAGCGTGCTGGAAGTTGCCCCAGGGCCAGGATATTTCGCCATCGAATTGGCGAAACTCGGCGAATATCAGATAACCGGCTTGGACATCAGCAAGACGTTTGTTGGAAATTGCTCGCGAGAATGCCAGGTAAAGCTGGCGTGTCGATTGATTTTCAGCAGGGAAATGCGTCGCGCATGCCGTTTGCGATGAATCGTTTGATTTTTTACTGTGCCGGGCTGCATTCAAAAATTTCACCGAGCCGCATCGCGCGTTGGAAGAGATGTACCGCGTGCTAAAGCCAGGAGGGAAGGCCTTGATCATCGATTTGCGCAGGGATGCTTCTCGTGAGTCCAATGCGAGCCGCGGCATGCGGAATGAACGCCGGCATGGTGAATCGGTTCATAACGAAAATGACATTTCGTTACATGCTGCTAAAAGGGCGTACACAAAATGCGAATTCCAACAGATGGTCGACGAAACGAAGTTCCACCGGGTTCAGATCGACCAGAATCCCATCGGAATGGAGATTCTGCTTGCGAAACCGGGTAAGGATTTCCTGAACTGGGCATACTTCACATTAAACGGCGCGGCAATCCGGAGGATCCTGACACTATCCAACGGAAGCCTGAATTGTATTACTGAAGTTCTTTGTGGAAGAAAGCGTCGATGCGCTTGTCGGCGTCTTCCGTAGCTTCTTTGCGGTAGCCGTGCTTATTATTGGGATTCTGGAACGCGTGCCCGGCGCCTTCGTAAATTTTGATGTCGGGTTTCTTACCCACGGATTTCATCGCAGCTTCGAAGGCATGGACGCTCTTCGGGCGGAATGCCTTTGTCTTCGGCGCCAAAATTACCCAACATGGGCGCGTTGATGTTCGCGATGATCGTGGAGTCGGTAGGAAGGGAGCCGTAATTCACAACAACTGCGGCGAGTTTCGGCTGATCTTCGGCCAACTTGATGGACCAGCCACCGCCCATGCACCAGCCAATGGCGCCAATCTTATTGGCTTCACATCTGGCCGCGCGGCAAGGTAGGCGAACGCGGCTTCCAGATCTCGCAAGCCGCGATCATCGGGAAGTCCGCGCATCAGAATGTGTGCTTCGTCGGGCGTAGTGGCGACTTGCCCGCGATACAGATCGACGGCCAAAGCTACGTAGCCGTCTGAAGCAAAATGCTGCGCCTGCTGTTTACCCAGTCGTTCAATCCCCACCATTCATGAATCACGATAATCGCCGGATGTTTTCCTGCCACCCTCAGGCAGCGCCAAGTAGCTATTCACAGTGTCATTGCCGCTTTTGAAGCTGACATGTTTCCGTCTTTACCGCGGCAGAGGATGGCAAGGCGAGCGAGCACACGATGATCGAAAGAAGCCGGCAAAAAGGAGCGAACGGCGAGTCATAGGAGCCTCCGGAGGAAAACGCTCCGCATTCTACCGAGGGTCGGGCACAAATACTACCTTTTCCATTCTTAGCCATGGTGACAGGGTTTGAAGGTCCGACCAGACTATTGACGAACTGAGTAGGTTCGAACCACAATCGCTTTGCTCGATAGTTCAAGAGCCGACGATTCTCACCGCGTTCACTCGACTCGCGTTCTTGTTTTCCCTTCTCGCACTGTCATCGGTTGCGGTCTCACAAGACACTTCGCACTCAGCATCGTCCAAACGATCCCAACAAACCTCACTAATCTTTAGCGAGATCCGGGCAAATGCCTGATAGCTACGGCTCAGCCCGTGGACTTGCTGAGTTCGTCGAGGGCAGCGAAGACTTCGTCGCTGTGCTTCTTCACATCCACATCGGTCCAAACTTTGCGGATCTTGCCCGTGGGATCGATCAGGAAGGTGTGACGGGCCGAGAGTTTTGCCACCCCGTAGTTGGTTAGTGACCCATACTCCTCAGAAACCTTATGTTCGGTGTCGGCCAGCAATTTGAAGTTCAGGCTTTCTTTGGCGCAGAACTCCTGATGGGATTTTTCGTCCTGCACGCTGACGCCGAGAATCACGGCGTTTCTGGCGTCGTACTTGGAAAGGTCGCGCTGGAAATTGTGGGCTTCGATGGTGCAGCCCGAGGTCATGTCCTTGGGGTAAAATACAGGACCACCCATTTGCCGCGAAAATCCTGCAGGCTGACGGGCTTGCCATCCTGGGAGTTTAGCGTGAAACTCGGGCGCTGCCGTCCCGACGGCGGGCGCCTTGTCTCCGGCACGAAGATTGATAGCCAGGAACGCGATCCCGGCGACCAGCACGAACACAGCGAAGCCGACGAGCAGCATACGAAGTTTCATACCTCACCTCCGCAGAAGATAGCAGATTTTGACGCGCTTCAACACAAGAGTTCGATGCGAGGAGACCAGCGAGAGCTACTTAGCCCGGGGAGAAAGGCCGATGCATCGGGCGTGCTATTTTTTCGCCAATTCCGGCTTAGGCGGCACGTTTGTGTACACCATTCGTTTGGCTTCCGGATCGTGAGGGGTCCAATTTTCTGGAGGGAACGCGACCCGCCAAAACGTGGGGGAAGGTTTGGCAAACGCTACCCCGATCTGCGATTGACCTGGCGACGGGCGGTTGATGTCTACAACGGTACAGCTCACTTCTTCATTGGTTGCCAAATTTTTCATCTTCAACTGCTGGCCCGCCAGAACCGGCTCGTGCAGCTCGATCAAAGCGCCGTGCGCGTTGACAATCAGCGTTTTGGTGCGCTCCGAAAAAGGGGCACTGTTGGCGCGTGTGCCAGAAATCACGATGGGGACCGATAACAAGATGCGCTGACTGCGTCTTTGCTGCTTATGCGGTATGGGATTGGGTGTGTTCATCATTGCTCCCGGCAGGACCATACATGCATGACGAGAGCCAAAACAGGAGAGACGATGCCTTGGTGGTTCGGTCGATTCGCACTAGAAGATGTTCATGTTTTGCCTGTGGAGCTGTCGCAGGACTCGGGGTATAGGACAGGTAGAGCAAGCGGAGCGTGCAAGATCGGGATGGCATGGTTCAAGTTGGAATCCGCCCGGCACTGAACAGCCCGGCCTGGACGCCCGCGTGGACTTGACGCGGCCGGCAGAAGGCGCCCGAGAAACGCTAGTGGCCCAGCAAGCCGGGGCTGCGTTTTACGTTTTTGTTTTGGATTTCGCGGGTGGAGGTTGCCACTTAGCCGATTGATGGCGTCTTCCAAGCGTTGACTGCGCTGAAAAAAATCGGCCCAGAGGTCGCCCTTTTCTTCCACGCGAACGGGCACGGTTTTGATGTTGAGCTTTTCGGGCTTCAATGCGGTTCGCAATTCATTGGGAAGCAACGGCGTGGACACGGGGGCGTGCGGGAAAGCACGAACGACGTAAGTGGCGGCGAACGGACGGCCTTCGGCGTTCTGGTGCACATCAATCAGCACGCGCCCTGCGGGGCGTTTCGCAACCGTGCGTTCATTCGTGACCAGATTCGGATGCTCAGAGGTTACCATGCGCGCCACGATTTCCGCGAATGTTCGCAATTGCTCGTAGGTGTACACCGGGTCCACCGGAATATAAAGGTGCATGCCCGTGGCCCCGGAGGTTTTGAGAAACACATTCAGCTGCAATTCTTCGAGTTTCTCATACAGCGCTTTCGCAATTTTCACGACTACGGAAAATTCCGTGCCCTCGGATGGGTCCAAGTCAAAAAAGAAATAATCGGGATGTGCGTAATCGGGATATCGGCTGCTCCATGGGTTGTGGTCGATGCATCCGAGTCCGGTGAGATAGAGCAGGGAAGCGCGATCGTTGGCCATGGCATACGGAGTACTCTGGCCCTTGGTTTCGGAATCGACCGGCACGGTTTGGAACCAGTCTGGCAGGCCCAGACTTTCGTTCATATTTTTCTGGAAGAACGCTTGGCCCTTAATGCCATCGGGATAACGCCGCAACACCAGCGGGCGATCCTTCAGGAACGGCAGAATATAATCGGCCATGCGGTAGTAGTAGGCGATCGAGATCCCGCTTCGTGTAGCCCGATTCCGGGAAGTAGACTTTATTCAGATTGCTCATGCGAAACCGTTTGCCGTCAAGTTCGAAGGTGGCGTTCTCCGAACGACCCTTGAAGAGTTCGGATTCGATCTGTGCTTTCGTGCTTAGGACTTTTCCGATGACTGGTGGCGCGTGCACGACATTCGGATTTTCGGTTGGCGGCTCTGGCTCGGTAGATGGGGCGGGCGGTTCGGCGCCTTTGCGGCAATCCTCCGGACTTAACGTCTTCGCGAATCCCCAGGAATACGGGATGACGCAAGCGGTTCTCTTGCGTCCAGCCGCTGAAGCGCACCCGGGCTACAAGCTGCGGCTTCACCCACGTGGCTTCATATTGGTCTCGGGAATGGTTTCGAAGGGACACTTGCTGATTTCCAACTCCTTCAGATTCGCGGCAACTTGCCTTATGCGTCTCGCCGTTGAACCCACTTCCCGCGTGGCCGATAAACTCCAGCTTTTTTCCTTCGTACAGGCCCAGCAACAACGAGCCCAACGGCATACCCGCACCGCGAGGAGCGGTCCAGCCTCCCACAACGGCGTCAAGTGTCTTGGACGTTTTCAGCTTGAGCCAATTGGTGCTGCGGTCGCTGACGTAGCGGCTATCAATGCGTTTGGCGACGATACCTTCCAATTCACTTTGTATTCGCCAGTTCGAACAGCTCTTTTCCTTTTTCCAGCTGATGATCGGCGTAGCGGATATTCCCGGAGCCATGCAGCAGCCGCTGAAGTAACTGTTTGCGTTGCCAAAGCGGCGCGCCGCGCAGGTCGTAGCCATCGCAATACAGCAGATCGAAAACGAAGTAGACCACCGGGTATTCGGCGATCAACAGATGCTGGAGGGATTGCGGACAGTGCATGCGCTCTTGCAGCCTTCCGAAATCACTGTGCCCACGGCCATCGAGCACCGCAATTTCCCCATCCAGGATGGCATGCGTCCCGCTGAACGCTCCGGGAGCGCGTGCAGTTCAGGGTATTGTGACGTGATGTCCGACCCGGAACGCGCCCGCAATTTTATTTCGCCATTCTCGATAAGGCCAGAGCTCGCACTCCATCCCATTTAATTTCGAAGAGCCAGTGAGGGATCGGAGAAAGGCCGGTCAGAAAGAGTAGCGAGCATACGACCATGCGCGTCGGCATCGCCGCTTTTTTCGCACCTTCCAGTTCGGCGGCGTGCAAAGGGCTGGGCTCGCGTTTGGGCGCTTCTTCCGCTTTTATTTCATCAGCACGCGGCCCGTCAGAACAGAGCCATCATGCTCATCGATATTCCAGTTCGGATCGACGGCGGCGTCTTTGTGCTTGATCATCAGCCATTCATTGCCCTTCTGGCTGTTTTTCAATTTGACGATCACGAAACTGCCGTGAAGTTTTTCGCCGTTCAGCGAAAATTTAATTTCGCCGCGCTCCAATTGCTGGAGCGCGTCGCCTCTCCCTTCCAATTGAAACGTTCCGCGGTCCCAGACCATCACTTCGCCGGCACCGTAGCTCCCCTTGAGGAATGTTGCCTTCAAAGTTGGCATAGTCCATGGGATGATCTTCGGTTTGCACCGCTAGCCGCTTATCGTTGGGATTCAGCGAAGGACCCTTGGGGACGGCCCATGATTTCAGCGTGCCGTCGATGGCCAGTCGGAAATCGTAATGCAGCCGGGTGCCGCGTGTTTTTGTACTACAAAGGTATTCTCGGTTCTGGCGGCGGTTCCGCACCGGCGGGTTCCGGCGTGCGGTCGAACTGGCGCTTTTTGCGGTACTCTTCCAGCTTCGCGGGCTTGGCCATAAACGCATTCTATCGCAGGGTTTTCTGCGGATTTTAGAGGTACTTTTTGGGGTCTTTAGGGTGCATTTCGGCTTGCATCCCGGTGGAGGCGCTCGCTAACCTTGTAGACTCGTCCGCGGGCCCATCGCTCTATGGGAGGAATGCTCACCATGGCCACCACCATCTGGAAAGGGCACCTGACCTTCGGGTTGATTTCCATTCCCGTGCGCTTGTTTGCGGCCGCGCGAGGCGAGCGCGTTAGCTTCAACCAACTCCACAACGTTTGTCATTCGCGGCTTGAAGCAGCCGCTGTTTTGCCCGGTGTGCAATCGCAATGTGGAACGCTCGGAAATCGTCAAGGGCTACGAGTACGACAAGGATCAATACGTCCTGTTCAGTGAAGAGGAACTGGACAAGATTGAGCCGTCCATCCGCCCGCGTCATGGAGATTATCGAGTTCGTCAAGACTCGACGAGATTGGATCCGTTGTATTTTGATTCCTCGTACTACATCACGCCGGAAGACCCCGGCCTGAAGGCTTACATGCTGCTGATGAAGGCCATGCAGGAGACCGGCTACGGCGCCATTGCGAAAATCACCATGCACCAGCGCGAACACATCGTGATCATTCGTCCGGGCGCGAAGACGCATGACTTTGCACACGATGTTCTATTCGAATGAAATTCGTGCGGCCGAATCCGTGCCCAGCGACAAAATCGAAGTGAAAGATCAGGAAAAGAAGCTGGCGGAGCAGTTGATCCAGAGCCTGGCCGCCCCGTTTCAGCCGGAAAAATATCGCGACGAATACAGCGACAACGTGCGGGCCATGATTGCTGCTAAACTACAGGGGCAGGAAGTTGCAGAGGCGCCACAGGTTCATCTCGCTCCAGTTATCGATTTGATGGAAGCCCTGAAGAAGAGCATTGCCGAGAAGCAAGCCCCCGCACCGGCAGCGTCTTCGGAGAAGGCGGGTCCGGTGGCCGTGCCCGCGGGCAAGAAGCCGCCAACACGCGCGGTGCAACCGGCGCCTGCAGCGCAAAAGAGGGGGAAGAAAGCAGCCGGCTAAGTTGGAATGGGTGCCACGGATCGATTCAGCCCTGAGGACGTGCAACGCATCCTTGGTCTGACCCGCAGACAGTTGGAGCAGTGGGACCGCCTCCAGTTGGTATCTCCGCAAAATGACCAAGGCACGAATTATTACGATTTCCGCGACCTGATTGGTTTGCGCACGATTAAGCAACTGCTCGGAAAAGGGTGTATCCGCGAATCGTTTGCAGCGCGCCTTGTCCGCCCTGAATGAAAAACTATCGCAAGTGAAGGCGCCACTTTCGCAGTTGCGCATTCTTTCCGATGGAAAAGATGTTTTGGTAGAACAGGGTGCGGCGCGGTTGGAACCTCTATCTGGCCAGTTCGTGCTGAATTTCGAAACGCGAGAACTGGACGAGAGCATCCGTTTCGTCACCCGGCGCAGCGCGCAAGATTGGTTTGCCATGGCCCTGTCTTACGAAGAGGGCGATGGAACGCGAGCTCAAGCCATCGATGCGTACGATCGCTGCGTGAGCGTTGATCCCAAAAATGTCGATGCGCTGTTGAACTGCGGCACGTTGCAGTATGAAGATGGGAAATTCGAAGCTGCCGCCCAGTATTTTCGCCGTGCGTTGGAGGCGCAGCCGGAAAATAAACTGGCGCACTACAATCTCGGCAGCGTGCTTGAGGAGATGGGTCAGCTCGAGGAAGCCCGCCAGCACTTACGTCAGGCTGTGCTGCTCGATCCAGACTACTGCGACGCCCACTACAATCTGGCGTTTGTGTGCGAAAAGCTGCGCGCCTTCAGCGAAGCGCGTGAGCATTGGCAAACCTATGTGAAGCTGGATCCCACGGGGCCGTGGTCGGTTTACGCGCGCCAGCGCATCGCGGCGTTGCAGATTGCGCGTTCCGCAGTGCCGTCTTAAAGAATCCGCGCTATTTCCAGCCGCGAATCGATTTGGGACTGATCAGTGTTGGGCGGTAGCTTTTTTGTGTGCTGCTCATGCGCAGCGAATAACCATTTGCCAGATAGTCGGGAATGTCGTGTGGATTGGCCAGCGGAATATCGGGGCCTTCTCTCGTCAAGCTTACGTGAAAGCGGTCATCTTCGAAGCGATGCGGCAACAAGCGCGTGCCGGCATGCTTGCCGCGACGCACGATAGCAAAAAGCATTGGTGTTCCTCCGGGGACAAGTAATTCGGAGCGCTCACTATGTGCGAATGCACCACGCGGCGCAAGAACGAGGAAGAAAATGTGCAGGGAGTTTGTGGAAAGGCTGAGGAAGAGTTGAGGAAGATCTGAGGAGAACGCGGCGAAGCTGTGCAAATTCAGACGCGAGACAGTCCGTAAAACACTTTAGAAAAAAAATTGCGCGGAATTTCTGAAACCTGTCCCTCCGGACAGGTTGACGCGCGCGCGCCGGTGTTATGCTGAGCCCATCTGAGGAGTAACAAGAATGGCTCTTGCACAAGACATGCTGGCTTTGCGCCGCAATCAGACCTCGAGCATGGAAACGCTGCTCGCCGCGCTGGATTGGGCGCATGCCGCATCCGCAACACATTACGCGACCGCTCGCGCGTACGCCGCCGCTCAGGCCGCGGAAGTGGTTTTATACAATGTTACGATTCACGCGCTCGAAGCGATGGAAGAAAAACCGGTTCGGGCGCCGCGTCGCGCCAGCGGCTCAGCGCGCCATTCGCGCCGCCGTTTCGATGCGGTGGCCGCTTCGAATCAACGAAGATTGTTCGCATAGGCATTCTTGGGCTAGCCACGGGTGCCCCAGGTGCCGGTTCTGCACCTGGGATCTGTGCACCGAATTTCTCACCTTTACGCTGGTACAGGTCCTTCCCTCTCTCCTGACGTGGTAAAATAAAAGTTCAGGGGGCGACACGGTTTCGACGGAAGCTGTCGCGTCTCGGAGGCATGCCGGGGGCCACCCGCCCGTAACTGGATGGAAACTAGAACTGCCAACAACAACTTGGCACTTGCTGCTTAATTAATTAAGCGCACGCTTTCCCGGGCTTTACTCACGGGCCCGGATCAAAGCGTCGTACAGTGAGCTGGCCTGAGCCTTTCGGTCCGTAAGGCTTGGGCGAGAACCATCGGACTAGCTGGCCGCGTTTCTTGCTCGTTCTAAGCGGGGCTGGCGAACCAAACGGAACTGAGATAAGCATGTAGGCTCCGTGGCGTAGCGCTTTTCGGACGGGGGTTCAACTCCCCCCGCCTCCACCAATTCCTTCGGCTGAGTAAGCCGCTTGTGCACCGGGTGCGGCGTCCCGATCTGACTTCCTTGTCCACTTTTGTACAACCTGCAGTCGTCTCTGATCTCGACGCGCTGATCGAGATGATGGGGCGCATGCAGCGGGATGATCCTTGGGCTGAGCCATTCGATGAAGCGCGGGTGCGCGAAAATGTGTGCGAGCTGCTGGCCGATTCTCGTTATGGGCTGATCTATTTGGGGCTCGATGAGCAAACTTCAGTGGGCTATCTGGTGATTTGCTTTGATTACAGCTTGGAATATCGGGGCAAGGGCGCCTGGATTGACGAATTGTTTGTGGAACCCGCGCATCGCGGGAAGGGAATCGGCACGCAACTGCTCGATCTCGCGGAGAGCGCTTGCCGTGAACACGGCGCGCAATTCCTGGATCTGGAAGTGAACCACGGCAACTTCGCGATTGAGCTGTACCGGCGGCTCGGTTTCGTGGATCACGAACGCTACCTGATGAGCAAATCGCTTTCCGCACATAAGCCGTAGACCGAAGCACGCGTTCCAAGTCACAATGACGCCAGGAGCTTCCACCATGTTTTCCGCGCGGCAGGTTCCGTTCTCTTGTGCATTATCGCTGCTGATCTTCTCGTTTGTGCTCATTGGCCCGGCTCATACTGCGCCACCCTCCAAATCGTTGCAGGTTTACTTTGTGGATGTGGAAGGAGGCCAGGCCACACTGTTTGTCACGCCGCAAGGCGAGTCTCTGCTGATCGACACCGGCTGGCCGGGTAACAATAATCGCGACGCGGACCGCATTGTCGATGCCGCCAAACGCGCCGGGATTTCCAAAATTGATTACGTGCTGCTGACGCATTACCACGCAGACCACGCGGGAGGTGTCCCGCAGCTCGCAGCCAAAATTCCGATTGGCGCATTCATTGATCACGGGCCGAACCGCGAAACGACCGCCGATACGCAGCAAAATTTCGAGAATTATCAGAAGGTGCTGGCTGAGAAACGAGCGAAGCGCATCATCGTCAAGCCCGGAGATGTTTTGCCCATTGAAGGCATGCATGCGGAAGTGGTGAGCGCCGACGGCGTGCTCATCTCCAGTCCTCTCGCCGGCGCGGGTGCTCCCAATCCCGCCTGCTCAACCACCGAAAAGCGGCCAGCAGACCAAACCGAAAACGCGCGCTCGCTCGGCCTCCTCATTACCTTCGAACACGCGCGCATTCTCGATCTCGGCGACCTCACCTGGGACAAGGAACTCGAACTTGTTTGTCCCACGAATAAAATTGGGCCCGTCGACCTGTTCATCGTTTCGCACCATGGTTGGCTGCAAAGCAACAGCCCAGCGCTGCTCGCCGCCATTTCTCCTCGCGTTTCGGTCATGGACAACGGCGCTAAGAAGGGCGGCTCGCCCTCGTCGTGGGACATCGTTCACCACGCAACAAAGCAGGACCTATGGCAGCTTCACTATTCCGACGAAGGAGGCCAGGCGCACAATTCGGCCGAAGCGCTGATCGCCAATATCCCCGGTCCGGACGGAGGAAATTACCTGAAGGCCACAGTAGGGCCGCAAGGCAGCATCGAGATTTATAATGCGCGCACGCAATCGAGCAAGCAGTATGCGTCGCCATCCGGAGCACCAGCAGCTGCTGCGCATTAGTGGCTAGACTCTTTCCTTTTCGGTGATTCGAAGCGACAATGTTCCCGGTCGATTGCCGGACCCCCGTCGCTCCCATTCTCCTTCGTTTGTAACACTACCGTGCCTGGGTGGAGGCTCTCAAATGCCCTGCAAATTTGTGCGTCATGTCTGTTGTCTGCTGTTCGTCCTCGTGATTTTGGTTGCCCCGTGCTTTGCCGATGGACCCTATCAAGTCAAGGTGGAACGCAACGTACCGGTCAAAATGCGCGACGGTGTGATCCTGCGCGGCGATATTCTGCGTCCCGACGTCGAAGGCAAATTCCCGGTTCTGCTGCAGCGCACGCCGTACCGGAGATCGACCTGGGGCTACGACATCGGCTTCGCCCTGCAGGCCGCGTCCAAAGGCTACGTAGTTTTCATCCAGGACGTGCGTGGCCGCTTCACCTCCGATGGCGAATGGCGGCCATTTGTGCACGAATCCGAAGATGGCTACGACACGATTGAGTGGATCGCCGCGCAGCCGTATTCGAATGGCAAGGTCGGGATGTTTGGCGGTTCGTACGTGGGCGCTACACAGATGCTTGCCGCGATTTCGAATCCGCCGCATCTCGCGGGGATTTGCCCGGTAGTGACCGCCAGCAATTATCACGATGGATGGACCTACCAGGGCGGCGCATTCGAGCAGTGGTTCAATGAATCGTGGACCTCAGGCCTGGCGGGAGACACACTCGAACACAAAATCGAGAACAATCCCGACAATCAGGAAGACGTGAACGCGCTCCCGCTCACCTCATATCCCATCATGAGGCTGAGTCCGGCCCTGGTGGATACTTCGGCTACGGCGCTGGCTCCGTACTTTCTCGACTGGCTCGCTCATCCCACGTATGACGAGTATTGGAAGCGCATCTCCATCGAAGATCACTTCGCGCAGATTCATGTGCCCGCTCTGCACATTGCCGCGTGGTATGACATTTTTCTTGGCGGCTCGTTGCGCAACTACATGGGCATCAAGGCGAATGGCGGCAGCGAAGAAGCCCGCAAAGGGCAGCGGCTGCTGGTCGTGATTGGCGGACATGCCGGCTGGGGGCAAAAGATCGGCGACGTGGATTTCGGACCGGAAGCCGAAAAGTTTCACGAAAACGACGTCACGCTGGAGTGGTACGACTTTCTGTTCAAGGGTGTCCAGAACGAGTTCGCCAGCGGCAAGCCGGTGAGGATTTTTGTCATGGGCTTGAACCAGTGGCGCCAGGAAGACGACTGGCCGCTGGCGCGCGCGAAGACCACCAAGTATTACCTGCACTCGCAAGGCTCCGCGAATTCGGCTCAGGGAAATGGTGTGCTCTCGACCGTGGCCCCCGGGTCAGAAACTGTGGACAAGTTCACCTACGATCCCGGCAAGCCTGTGCCCACAGTGGGTGGTCCGCTGTGCTGCGATTCGAATCACCTCGCACCCGGCCCACGCGATCAGCACAAAGTGGAGGATCGCGACGACGTCCTTGTCTATTCCACGCCGCCGCTCGACCACGATCTCGAAGTAACCGGCCCCGTGCGCCTGGAGTTCTTTGCTTCGTCTTCGGCTGTGGACACCGATTTCACCGCGAAGCTGGTCGATGTAGCTCCGGATGGCACCGCGATTAATCTGACCGAGGGCATTCTGCGCGCCAAGTATCGCGATTCGCAAGCCGCGGCCACGGCACTGGAGCCGGGCAAGGTGTACCCGCTCACCATCGATTTATGGGCCACCAGCAATGTGTTCAAGGCTGGGCACTGCATCCGTCTGGAAGTGTCCAGCAGCAATTTCCCGCGATTCGACCGCAACCTGAACACCGGCGAGGCAGCCGGCAATTCCGCGAAATGGGCTACAGCCACGAACACCATCGTGCACGATAAGGCGCACCCGTCCGCCCTGCTGCTCCCGGTTATCCCATAAGCATTGGCAATTCGCCAAAGCCAGCCGGCAACATGCCCTTTATGGTTCAGGGCAAGCCCGGCCTTTGTAGCGCCGGCTTCCAGCCGACTCTTAGGGTATCCCTCCCGAGTCGGCTATGCCGCCGCCCGGCCCGTATTCCGCATCACCGCTTTAGGCACAGTGCCGCCCTCAGACGGTTGACGGCCCTGCACCTACCCGCCAAAATGGCAAAACAGGGGGAACTGCGGCAAAATACCTCCAAAACACGAATGTCACCTGAACCCAATGCGGTCGAACAAGCGGTAGCGCGAGCGCTGCGAGATAACCTGGAAGGCATCCAGCGCGGCGGCGGAGAACTGCAGCAGGCCATTAATGATGTGGTCGCGTCCTGCTCCAGCAGCAAGCCCACCAACGCTCTTCCTCCACTGCTTCGTGCACAGGCGTCGGCTGCTTCGTTATCTGCCGCTCTCGAAGTGCTTTCCCGGTTTATTGCGTTGGCCCTCCAGCAAGGTCCGCGCAGCCTACTCGAAGAAAAGATTACGCAAGCCATCGCCGTGCAAGCCCCCGAACCTCCGGCGGCTCCGGTCCGGCCCGTGCCCCAGGTTCCCACGCCTCAGGCCACCGAAACCGGTCCCATGTCCATGCGCTCGGTACCCGTAGAGCCCCAGGTTCAGGACCTTCCGCCCACAGCAGAATCCAGCCAAATTCCAGTAGAATTGGAATTGGCAGAGCCAGCGGTTTCCGCCGAAGCGGAATTCGACATCAACCGGTTAACTTCTGAGGAACAGGAGTTGCACCGGCGCGCAAATCGCGTGGCCAAAGTTTCGATGCAGGATATTAAGATGTTACGACCGGAGCAGGTCAGGCTCGGCCGCGAACACAAAGATATCTGCATCCGATTGAAAGACGACATTGAGAAGGCTCATCGAGAATACGATCGCAGATTCAGACCTATCATGGACCACCCAGTGGATTACTTCTATCGCTGGTTGGTGGAAATCCTCGCGGAAGGCGACGCATCCTGCCTTGGCGAATATCCTTACGCCACGGCCGGTAAGTCGCGCTAGCTCCGCCTCCACTTCGACCTCGCGCGTGGCCACGCTGCTGTTGTGTGCCGGGCTTGTTTTAACTGGCGCGTTATTCGCAAACGCGCAATCTACCGCGCACAAAAAGAAACGCCCGACTCACCCCAAATCGCCCGCGTGCCAGACCGGTTGCAAGCCGGAAACGACCGGGCCGGCTCTCGAGGAATCCAGTCCCCAAGAAGTTGCCGCGCAAAAAGAATTAGCGGTAATCGCCCGCGATTTGCATCACGGAGTGCCGGGAACCTACGACAAACTAGCAGGCTTCGCGAACGCGCATGCATCGAGTCCCTGGGGACATCGCGCAGCGCTCGCGCTGGGCTACGAGGACTATTCGAAAGCGCGTTTTCAGCAAGCCTTAGCTTGGTTGCAGAAGGCCAAGGCGGATCCTCTTCTTCGCGAATACACGTCGTTCTGGATCGCGCAGACCGATCGCGCCTTGCATAAGAACGGTGAAGCCGTTCAGGAATTCGACGCTCTTCTGGCGGATTATTCGAACACCGCAATCAAGGAACAGATTCTGGAAGCTTACGCTCCCACTGCTGTGGAGATCGGCCATCCGCAGGCCGCTCTAGACGCGCTCGCAAATTATCCTGCGACATCCACGAAGCCGCCGCTCCTTCTCGACCGCGCACGCGCGTACGAAGCCACCCACAAATATGTCGACGCGGTGAAGGATTATCAGGCGCTTTATTACCGTTTCCCGATGGCAGATGAAGCGAAAGATGCTGGGCTGGCGCTCCCGCGCCTGAACAAGCAGCTTCGCAACGAATTTCCTTACGCCACAGCCGAGCTTCAGGAACAACGCGCGCAGGTTTACTACGACGTCCACAAATGGAAGGAAGCACGAGTCGAATACGAGAAGCTCGCGTCGATGCTGAAGGATCCCGCGAACCCGACTCGCCAGCGAGCACTGGTGCGCGCTGCGGAATGCCGTCAGCACCCGAAAGCCGCGCCTTACCTTTTAGCCAAATTGAATACCAGCGACCCGGAAGTGAACGCCGAGCTGCTCTACGCGCTATCTCAGGCGTATCGTTCCGAAAAAAAAGAAACGGAAATGCTAACGAACATCGAGCTGGTGGCGGAGAAATATCCGCAAAGCCACTGGACCGAAGAGGCCCTAATGGCCGCGGGCAACTACTACTGGGTTCAACTGGACCGCGGCAAAGCTGCTCACTATTACGAGCGCGTTCTGGAGAACTTCCCGGGCGACAAGAATGCCTATAACGCCGAATGGCGCATCGCGTGGGTGGCTTACCTGGAACATCAGCCCTACGCCGACGACAAGATCACCGTGTTCCTGCGCAAGTATCCGGTCAGTGGCGGTGCGGTGAATGCGCTGTACTGGCTTGGCCGCAATGCTGAGCGCAGCGGCAACCCTGCGCATGCGCGCGCGTACTTCCGCAAGACGGTCGATCGTTTCCCGACCAGCTATTTCGCAGTGGCCGCAGAGAGTCACCTCGAAAAGCTCGGCCCAGGTGACGAAGAAGCTCCCGATTTCCTTGCGCAGATTCCTCCCGCTCCACCGCTGCGTGCGTTTGACGAACCCATACCCACGAGCGTGATGGAGCGTTGGAACCGCGCGCAGGCGTTGCGCACAATCGCTTTCGACGCTTCCGCAGAACTCGAGTTAAGAGCTGCGTATGCGACGACCGCCTCGCCGCGATTTCTGGTGGAAGCGGCGCAAGCCGCCTTTGATCAGGGGCATTTCGCCAGCGGCATGGCGTACGGCCGTCAGGCGATTGCCAGTTTCGATTCCCGAAGATTCAGCGATGTTCCCGCGAATGTCTGGAAAGTTCTCTTCCCTTTGCCGTACGAAGCGCAGTTGCGGCGTGAAGCCGAGCGCAACGGCTTCGACCCGATGTTCGCCGCCGGGCTGATCCGCCAGGAATCCACCTTCCAGGCGGACGTGGTGTCTCACGCCAACGCCATCGGCTTGATGCAAATTCTGCCGAAAGAAGGGCGCCGCCTCGCGCGCGAACGCAAAGTGCGCTACACCAGAGCCACTTTGTTCGATCCCAACATGAACATAGAACTCGGCATGCTGTACATTTCCGAGTTGACCCGCAATACCGGCGCACCGGAATATGCCGCAGCCGCCTACAATGCTGGAGAAGATCGCCTGGCTTTGTGGCGGGCCGAGCGCACGTACGACGAAATTCCCGAATTTGTGGAATCCATCCCGTTCACAGAGACCCGCGAGTACGTGCAAATCGTTCTGCGCAACGCCGAGATGTATCGCAAGCTCTACGGCGCCACCAGCAAGAACACGGTCTCCGCCGCCATTCCCACGCACACTCACATCAGCCGCTAGTCTTTGTAGGGCCCTTACGAGGCGGGCCGTTGTTCTAAGCGTGCCCGATACCAAGGGCAGAGGCGTAAACCGCTACTGCCCGAATTCATTTCATTGACACGACACCGCACTTCGTGTGTATTACCAACCCTGCTGTCTGTCTGCGACGATTTTCCGAGGGAACCCGATGAGCTACGCCCAGGCTCCACAACCGTATTGTTGTTCGCTGAGCTTTCAACTGCACCGCCGTTGCTGCTCGATGATGTTGTTGTGCGCCACCCTAGCGGTGTGGAGCGGCTTTACGCTCGCGCAAGAAAATCCCACGCACTCGCGTGCCGAGGCGGTACTCGATTCCATGCCGCGTGCGAAACGAATTAGTGAAGCGGCAATCTCGCCTGACGGAACACGCGTCGCGTACATCGTAAATCACAAGCTCACCGTCGCCCTGACCGATGGTGGACCGCCACAAGACATCTCCGTGAAGGATAACCTTCCATTGCGCGATGTGGCCTGGTCTGCCGATGGCAAGCTTCTCGCCTTCCTCGCCGACCTTCCCGGCGATGCGCCATCCGCTCAGATTTGGACAGCGGCAGCGGACGGCAGCGGGCTCACCCAGCACGGGGAATTGAAAGGGTACGCGCAATTGCCGCGTTTTTCTCCGGACGGAACGAAACTCGCCATACTTTTCGTCGAAGGCATGCCGCGAGCCGCGGGGCCACTGGAACCGATGACGCCACTAGCAGGCGTGGTAGATGCGAGAATTTACGAGCAGCGCATCGCCACCGTTGATCTCAGCACAAACACGTTGACGCAACTCACTCCCCCAGACATGTACGTCTATGAGTACGAGTGGACTCCCGACGGCAGAGCCTGGATCGCAACCGCGGCGCATGGTTCGGGAGATGACAACTGGTACATTGCGCGCATTTATCGATTCGATTCCCAAACCGGCGAAATGCACGAACTTTATAAGCCGAAGCTACAAATCGCCTTTCCACGCGTATCCCCGGACGGGAAGCAGATTGCTTTTATCGAGGGATTGATGAGCGATGAAGGCTCAACGGGCGGTGACATTCAAGTGATTCCAATTACGGGCGGTACTGCTCGCAACCTTACGCCCAAAATCAGAGCTTCTCCTTATGACCTTGCGTGGAGCGGGCCTGACCGGATCATTTTTGCGCAAAACGTTGACGGCGATACAGGTTTTGGCAGTGTGAAATTGCAAGGGGGCGCACCTAAGACATTGTGGACGGGAGCGGAATTCGCTGGGCCTAGCAGCGATGAATGGAACCAAGCTCAGCCAGCGGGAAATAATCCACAGAGTGTCGCCATCGTGCGGCAATCAGCCAGCACGCCGCCGGAGCTGTGGGTTGGGCCGATCGGCAATTGGAAACAACTCACCAGATTGAACGCCGACGTGAAACCCGCCTGGGGCGAAATGAAGAAGATCCATTGGATGAACGGGACGACTCGCGTGCAGGGTTGGCTGATGCTGCCCAAAGATTTTGTTCCCGGCAAAACGTATCCGCTGGTTGTGACTGTTCACGGCGGCCCCTCTGCCGCCTGCATGAACCACTGGGACGAGCGCTTCACCGCTCCACTCTCCGCAATGGGCTACTTCTCCTTATGCCCGAACCCTCGCGGCAGCTACGGGCAAGGCGAAGCGTTCACTCAGGGAAACGTGAAGGATTTCGGTGGAGGCGATTTCCGCGACATTATGGCCGGCATCGACGCGGTCTCCAAGGAGTATCCCATCGACCCGAAACGCCTTGGCATTCGCGGGCACAGCTACGGCGGATATATGACCATGTGGGCCGAAACGCACACGCACCGATTTGCCGCAGCAGTCGCTGGCGCCGGCCTCTCGGATTGGCTCAGTTACTACGGTCTGAACGACCTGGATCAATGGATGATTCCGTTTTTCGGCGCATCCATCTACGACGATCCCGCCGTGTACGCCAAGAGCGACCCGATCTATTTTGTGAAGCACGTGAAGACGCCAACGCTCATGCTCACCGGCGACCGCGACGGCGAAGTGCCCATGGAACAATCCGTGGAATGGTGGCACGCCCTGAAGACGATGAACGTTCCCACGATGCTGGTGGTATATCCCGATGAGGGCCATGCCATCGGCAAGCCGGCGGACTTCCGGGATTACATGGTACGCACGTTAGAGTGGTTCGAAGAATGGTTCGCGAAAGCGTCCGATGCTCATCAGTAGCCACGATCCGGGGCAGGACTGTACTATAACAAGTGTTATACGCTGCCTTGACCTTCTCTGCTCGGTAGATTACTGTAGCTCTCTCCAGGCGACAGACGTAACAAAGTTCACCTCTAAGGAAATGCTTCTGTGAAGATGCTCACTTACGACATCTTTTCGGGCTTACGCGAGCACGGCCCCATCTGGCTGGAATCGATTGAAGGCCTGGAGGCGGCCTGCGCCCGAATGCGAGATCGTGCTACGAGTAAACCTGGAGCGTACTTCGTGTACTGTTCGCAAACGAATACAGTGCTCGCTTCTGTCGATACTTCGGATGGCGTAGCGACCGTGGATCCCGGAAAACGCAGCGATGCGAGGCTTGATCGCTATGTGCACACCCTGCTGTTCGCGTGCCCCGAATGCAATCTTCCCATTGTGATTGGCCGCCTAAGCACCGACAAAAACGGCGAGAAGAATGAAGCCCTGCTCATCAGATGTTCTTATTGCAGCAAGTCCTTCAAAGTGCCCTCGCAGCACGCGCGAAGGCGTTATGTTGAGGAGTGGCCGGACGCGGTGACCGCCAGTTCCCGCACGGCGGGCATAAATTCAGATTAACTCCCTCCGCAGCTACCCAGCAATCCTCAGCTCTCCGCGTCTGCGCTACAATATTTCCCCATGTCCACACCGGAAACCAATATGAGGCAAATCGCGCGGCGCATGCTGTCCACCAAAGCTGAACAGTTCACCGAGTCCGTCATCCGCGAAATGACCCGGCTGGCGCTCAAGCACAACGCTGTGAACCTGTCCCAAGGCTTTCCGGATTTCGCCGCGCCCGAAGAGGTAAAAGAAGCCGCGCGCCAGGCCATTGCAGACGATATCAATCAGTACGCCATCACCTGGGGCGCCAAGCCGCTTCGCGATGCCATCGTGGAAAAGTTTGCCCGCACACAAGGCGTTCATGCCGACCCGGAGCGCGAACTAACCATTTGCTGCGGGTCCACCGAAGCGATGATGTCCTCCATGATGGCCATCATCAATCCTGGCGACGAAATCGTCGTATTCGAACCGTTCTACGAGAATTACGGTCCCGATGCGATTCTGTCCGGAGCCACGCCGCGCTTCGTCAAGCTGCGCCCGCCGGATTGGACCTTCGACGAAAGGGAACTATCTGCTGCTTTCGGTCCTGACACCAAAGCCATCATTCTGAATACGCCCAATAATCCCACGGGCAAAGTGTTTACGCGCGCCGAATTCGAATTCATACGCGATTTGTGTTTGCGCTGGAATTGTTATTGCATTACCGATGAAATTTACGAGCACATCCTGTACGACAGCACGGAACACATCAGTATGGCCGCGATTGATGGCATGCGCGAACGCACCATCGTCATCAATGGCATGTCCAAAACATATAGCGTGACCGGCTGGCGCGTGGGGTGGGCCATTGCCCCGCCGGAGCCTACGCAAGCCATTCGCAAGGTCCACGATTTTCTTACTGTGGGAGCTCCGGCGCCGTTGCAGCAAGCTGGCGCTCTCGCGCTCAAACTGCCGCAATCCTATTACGATGGGCTGGCCGCCAACTACACCAAAAAGCGCGCCCGCCTGATGGCCATCCTGAATGATTCAGGCTTTATCGTTTACAAACCGTGCGGGGCTTACTACATCATGACCGACATTTCGCGGTTCCATTTCGAGGAATCGAAATACCCCGCAGAGTCTCGCGACGTTTCCTTCGCCAAATACCTCGTCGAGCACATCGGGGTCGCCTGCGTTCCCGGCTCCAGCTTCTACAATGATCCGCAGGACGGAGCCTCCCAGGTGCGGTTCACCTTCTGCAAAAAGGAAGAAACGCTAGCGGCAGCGGAGGCCCGCTTCGTCCATTTACACGCCTAGGTATCCAGAGCGCTTCGTAGTGGCCCCAGTGTCCGTGTGATAGTGGCCACTATGTGTGTGGTACCCGCTGGAGCCAGCCAATGATGACAGCGCTCTTCCCATTCCTTGCCCGATGCCTGTTGCGCGTGCTCTCCTGAAAAGCTGATGTGCGCCCGTCCGTGAACGTTTAGAATTGGTGCTCCACAAAAGGAACGCCATGGCCCTGCAGATCGGCCAGATGATAGGCCGTTATCGAATCGAGGAAGAAATTGGAGCTGGCGGCATGGGTGTGGTGTATCGCGCGTTCGATGAGCGGCTCAGTCGGTACCTGGCCATCAAAGTTTTGCGCCCTGGATTGTTAAGTTCGCCGGGTTCACGCAAAAGGTTCCGCAATGAAGCCCTGATGCTATCGAAGCTGAATCACCCTTCGATTCAAGTCATCCACGATTTTGACGAGCTGGACGGCACCGACTTCCTCGTCTCCGAACTTGTGCCAGGGGTTTCGCTGGACCAGCGGTTACGCGCGGGTGTACTACCCGAAAAGGAGATCGCCCGCATTGGCGTGCAACTTGCCCAGGCCCTGGCCGCAGCTCACACCGCCGGTGTGCTGCATCGAGACCTGAAGCCGTCGAACCTGCGCGTCAGCTCCGAGGGCCATCTGAAAATCCTCGATTTTGGCCTGGCGACGCTCTCGAATGAGGCGCTCTCTCAGGTGAGCGAGACACTCAGTGTTTCGGATGTGCCCTCCGGCGTGGCTGGCACTCTGCCCTACATGTCGCCGGAACAGTTGCTGGGAAATGAAATCGATCCTCGCAGCGATATTTATTCCGTGGGTGTCGTGTTCTTCGAACTGGCAACCGGCCGTTTGCCGTTCCAAGACGCACTCGTCACCAAGCTAACCGACTCCATTCTTCGCAAGTCGCCGCCGTCCCCCACCTCGCTCAACCGCAAAATCTCACCGGACCTGGAACGCATTATTCTCAAATGCCTCGAGAAGGATCCCGAGTTGCGTTACCAATCCGCCAAGGATCTCGCCGCCGATCTCCGGCGTCTGGAGTTGCTGACCACCTCGGGCACCATCGCGCGACCTGAGGCGCCAGGCAAAGCGAACCGATTAGCGCTCATCGGGGCAGCCACCGGTACCGGCGTACTGCTTCTCCTATTGGGCGCCCTCCTGATCACCCGGCAAAGACGCGAGCAGTCTCCGCCATTGGGCCCGCTGCGTTACGAGCAACTCACCAACTTTGCCGATTCCGCCACTTCTCCGGCGCTCTCTGCCGATGGCCGCATGCTTACTTTCATTCGTGGGGAAAACACGTTTTTGGGGCCTGGCGAGATTTACGTGAAGCTTCTTCCAGACGGTGAGCCCGCTCAACTCACGCACGATCACTACAGAAAAATGAGTCCGGTCTTTTCTCCGTCAGCCGACCGGGTCGCTTACTCGGTCGATCCCAATGCCCGTCGAATGGATACCTGGGTTGTTCCAGTGTTGGGAGGCGAACCGCGACCGATGCTGGCCAACGCATCTGGGCTTACCTGGCTTGCGAATCCAGCGGGTTCTCCGCGAATTATGTTCTCCGAGTTTACCGGTGAATCGATTCACATGTCCTTGGCCACCGCGACGGAGAACCGTGCTGACCCGCACACTGTGTATGTACCCGCCGACCCCAACGGCATGGCGCATCGCTCTTACCTATCGCCTGATGGGAAATGGGTGCTGATTGTGGAAATGGATCTAAGCGGTTGGATGCCCTGCCGGCTGGTTGCCTTTGAAGGCGGCGGTCTGGGCAGAACCGTTGGTCCGGCCCCGGCGCAGTGCACCGGAGCAGCGTGGTCTCCCGACGGCAAATGGATGTATTTTTCTGCGAACGCTGGTAACGGCTTCCACATATGGCGTCAGGCGTTTCCTTCCGGGAAGTCCGAGCAGGTCACCAACGGTGCCGCCGAAGAGCAGGGAATTTGGTTCGCGCCCGATGGTCAATCCTTTGTGACCGCGGTGGGCGCAACGCAGAGCACCCTCTGGGTTCATGATGCACACGGGGAACGCCAGATTACCTCCGAAGGGTACGCGTTTCTTCCTTCGTTCTCTCATGATCAATCCAAACTCTACTATCTGGTGCGCAACGCCACCTCTCGCCACTTTGTCACCGGAGATTTGTGGGTGGCTGATCTCAAGAGTGGTCAGAATCGTCGCTTGCTTCCCGATTTTCAAATGGAGCATTACGACGTTTCGCCCGATGGTCGCACGCTCCTGTTCATCGCTCCAGACTCCGAAGATCATGCGCCCATTTGGACTGCTGCGCTCGACGGTAGTTCGCCTCCCCGCAAGCTCACGTCGGTTTCCGCAATACGCGCGCTTTTTGGCGCCAATGGGGCAATTTTCTTCGCAGGCCGGGAGGGCGGAAAGGAGTTCCTCTATCGAATTAACTCTGACGGTTCCGACCTATCCAAGGTTGTTCCTGAACCCGTGTCCTATCTTTACAGTATTTCTCCCGACGATCGTTACCTGGCCATCTGGGTCGATGTTGCCGTTTTGATTCAGCCGGTCGATGGCAGTGCGCCAATTCGCATTTGCGACGCGTGCGGCACCGCCGGAGAAGAGAACCGCGGGGTGACGCCACCGCTGGTGAGCTGGTCTCCCGACCAGAAATTTGTCTATTTCCACTATCCCGAATCGACACAGGCCACGTTCGCCTTTGCGTTGCCCGAAGGGAAGTACGTTCCCGACATTCCAGCCGGTGGTCTCGGGACTTCTGACCAAGCCGCGGCCTTACCCGGAGCGCACCCGCTTCCCCAGCCAAGAGCTTTTGGCGGGATCAATCCCTCGGTGTATGCCTACCCTCGTGTGGCCACACAGCGGAACATCTACCGGGTGTGGCTGCACTGATTGAGCTGTGGCAAGGGTCACGGCTCCAGGGTCGACGTTGTGTTAAACTTCGGCTAAATCACAACTATGGAGAAGGGAATTATCCAGTGTCACTCAGCTTGTCTTTGATCCCTCGTGTCAGCAGGCTCGAAGCCAATGGGGATGGCCAGGCTTTGCAAGTCTCCACCAGCGAAACACGCACATTCCTTTGCATCCTGAACGTCACTGAACAGATTGAACAGGAGTCTCTGGACGTTTCGATTTGGGGGTCCGCCGATGGCCAGGAATTCGGCAAGCGCCCGCTCCTGAAAATTCCACAGCAGTTTTACTGCGGCTCTACAAAAATGGTGCTGGACATTTCCGCGCGGCCGGAAGTACAGTTTCTGCGCGCAAAGTGGGAACTGAATCGATGGGGCCGCGTTGCGCCCACTCCAATGTTCGTTGCAGAGTTAGAGCTAACGGAAGTACCCAGCATGCAGCGGGAAGAGGGTGGAGTGCGCTCGGCTGTTGCTCAGTCTTGACGGCGTCCGCTGCGCCATGGTGCTTCGGGTTTTACGGTTTGCAGTAAAGGGGTAGGAAACTGTTGGTCGGTTGCCCTGTGGTGGTCAGTTTCCTACCCCGCGAGTGGTCTTGCCTGTATAGACGGTAGGTCCCTACGAAATGTTTCTTAGTATCGAAAAGAATTTACAAATTTAATTGGGTTTAATAGGCACAAAGTAGCAGGTTGAACTCCCATTTTTTGTAGGAAATGCAATCAAAAGTTCGATTGCTTGTAGAAAAATTTTCGATACTCTTCAGTTCCTCAGGAAAACCAACTAGATGTCCACTGTATCCAGATACCGTGCCACTGCTGCTTGCCAGCGGAAGTTCTGCACGATTGCTTGCTGTAATGCCTGTGCCGCTTCCGGTTCGCCGTGGGTCAGATAAACCTGTCTGGGAGGAACCTGTAGACCCGTCAGCCACCGCAGCAATTCGCTTTTCCCGGCGTGCGCCGAGAATTGCCCCATTTCCACGATTTCGGCCAGCACCGGAACCGGCTTGCCGAACAGCGTCAGAGTTTTGGCGCCTTCTTGTAGCGCACGCCCCCGGGTCCCAGCGGCTTGGAACCCGCCCAGAATTACGCAGTTTCGCGCATCGCCCAGCCGCATCGCCAAGTGATGCAGCACCCGCCCACCGGTCACCATGCCGCTCGCGGAAATGATGATGCACGGCGTGCGAATATTATTGATCTGCTTGGAATCTTCGACGCTGCGCGCCAGGCGGAATTCGTGCACGCTAAGCGGATCACCGCCATTCTGTTCGTCTCTGGCGAACAGCGCGTCGTGGTCTTCTTTGTACTTGAGATATAGATCGGTCGCGCTCAGCGCCATCGGGCTATCCACATAGACCGGGATTTTCGGGATCCGCTGCAAGTTTTCCAATTGCCGCAGGTAGTACATGAATGTTTGCGTGCGTCCTATCGCGAACGCCGGAATCACGATCGACCCGCCGCGCTTTACCACGCGATTCACCACTGCTTCCAGGAGTTGCAGCGGATCGCCGGCTTCGTGCTCGCGATCTCCATATGTAGATTCGCAGAGCACCATGTCAATCTGCTTCGTGCTCGGGGTTTTGGGATCGTTCAAGATGGGCTGGTTGTAGCGTCCAATGTCTCCCGAAAACACCATCACCCTCTTCTTGCCATTTTCCGTGATGGTCAGCTCCAGGCTCGATGAGCCCAGAATGTGTCCTGCGTCGTAGGACTCCACGTGGAACTCCGGCGAAATATCGAAGCCTCCACTTCGTGGCATCGGCTTCAATAAGCGCAACACCGGATCAACATCCGCTGAGGTATACAGCGCGCGCGGTTGTGGGTGCTTGCTCCAATGGTGCTTCTGCGCATCCTCGGTTTCTTCTTCCTGCAGATGGCCGGAATCCTTCAGCAGCAGTCCCGTCAATTCGATGGTCGCTGGATTCGCGAAAATCGTTTTGTTATAGCCGTCGCGCACCAGCACCGGAAGCCAACCGGTGTGGTCTAAATGCGCGTGGGTCAAAACCAAGTAATCGATTGCTTTGGGATCCACCGGAAGCGGATTCCAGTTGCGGTCCTTTAAGTCATCGGTGCCCTGAAATAGTCCGCAATCTACCAGCAGTTTCTTTCCGGCCGCGTCCACCAGATATTTCGATCCCGTCACACACCCCGCCGCACCCAAAAAGGTCAATTTCGCCATGGACTCTCTCACCCGTGAATGAACCTGCTGCTCCCACCTTAACCTAATTGTCGTTGCCCGCGCATTACTTGGCACCAAACGTTCATTTCGTTATATTGCAAGTACCATGAGTTGCCGGACGTTTTGCCTCTTGAGCGTCCTCGTTCTGCTAACGTGCTTGGCATGTGGAACCTGAACTGTCGCTCAATTGATTGCCTGCCCTTCCTCGGATTCGAAACAAGAACAGCGGCCAGAAATTAAAGTGATTATCGATCAGGTGGAATTTCAAGGCGAGAATCCGTTGCCAGAGTCCGCACGCGCGGATCTCGTCAAAGAAATTCAGCAGCACACCTATGACATGCACTCCGGCGACCCGGAAAAGTTGTGGTTCGCCGAGGTCCTTGACGTCACAGTTAGAAATGCACTTCTGGACAATGGATATTTCCAGGCCTCACCTACGGGGACGACCTACCTGATTCGTGCTCTACAAGATGAACTTCACTATGCGGTTCGGATCGAACTTGGCGGTGGCCGACAATATCGCCTCGCTGCGGTTTATATTACGAATAGGGAAGACAAATCACTCGCTCTGAAAGAAGCCCTGATAAGGCAGCAACTTGAACTCCAGACCGGGGAACTGTTCAACGTCTCTAAAATGAGGGCGGCGCTGGACAGGATCCACAAACTTTATGACTCCAAAGGGTACCTCGATCAGGTCCCTGAACCAGTGACAAAAATTAACGAAAAAGATGGGCGGATTGACCTGACCATCAAAATAGATGAAGGCAAGCAGTATCGCATCAGCGGAATCGACGTGCTCGGCGCTGGAACGCGGCAGGTTGCCCTGCCCCAAGCGCCAGGAGACTTGCCGGACCCCGCACTATGGTGGAAGTTCTTCCAAGAAAATCAGTCGCGATTTGCCGAAGGTGCTGAGTTCGAGTCGAGCATTCGCATGGACCGAGACACGCGGGCTTCCACTGTTCGCGTCACTGTGGATTTTCAGGCGTGCCCGAAACGTGAACAGCTACCCGATCCCGGTGTCACGCTGAGAACAAAACGAGGGTCGTAGGCTGGTCATTCTTTTCTATTGATGGCGCTACTGTTGCAGATAGCGGTTGATCTGCTTTTCCCAGTCCGGTCCCGAGGCGCGATCGCCCTCGGCGAAGTGCCGGACATGCGAATCCGCCTCTGCACTGAGCGCGGTGCGATCGTATTCCACTTCCACGTGAGTCTTGTCTCTCTCGGGATGCAGTCGCAGTGTGATTACGGTGACCATCGCATCCGGAATCATGTACACATATTGAATCCGTCCGTTCTTCACATCGAATTGCGTGTTCGCCCACGCCGCTCTCAAATGACTGTGGGCGACAGTGAAGACCATGCCCTCCTCGTCAGCCGCCGGCGCAGGATGAAGGAATTGAGGATTCCATCCCGGCGCCCACACACGTTCCTTGTCAGCACCGAACAGCGGCGCCACTTGTTCCATCGGAGCATTCGCGATGAACGCAAATTTTTCTTCGGTGTGCGCGCGCTGGCCATCCGTGGAAACCGCATGCCGCCCGCCGAGCACAGCATGCAAATGCGCAGCTATCCTCGGCCCGCTCGTCACGATAACAGCGCAGACCACGCCAAGGAGAAACAACCCTACGCCTTTCATGATCCTTTCTCCGTCAATTTATGGCTGTCAGTGGCCTTCAACGTCAGTCCATAAATCTTCTTCAACTCGCTAATCTGACCCAGCGATTCCTTTCCAAACGGCGCTTTGCCTTCGAATGCATGCAAAACGATGCCTTCCAACAAATCGCCCAACGTGATGTCTTTCAATTCCGCAAAGGCCTTCAGCACCTTCAGCAAGCGCTTCTCAATCCGTACTCCGGTTTGTACCCGTTCCACTTCAATCATGACGCCTCCGTAACCAAGGTAACTATGTACCATGGTACATGCGGTGCCAGATTTGTCAATCACACCCCAGAGTTGCAGGTCGGTAGTTAGCAGTCCGAAGTAGCCAACGGCCAACGCGCAACCGCCGTTTTTGCGCTCACAATGAGGGGTGAAATGAAAAAAGGGGCCAGCTTTTCAGCCGACCCCCGTTTCCGTCTCTCCACTGATGACTGATAGCCGATCAGTGACTACCAACTACCAGCCTCAGTTCAGGTCAAAACGATCGTGGTTCATCACCTTTGTCCACGCCGCCACGAAGTCCCGCGCAAACTTCTCCTTCGCGTCCGCACACCCGTAGACTTCCGCGAGCGCGCGCAGCTGAGAATGCGACCCAAAGATCAGGTCGACTCGGGTAGCCGTCCACTTGATCTGGTTCGTTTTTCGGTCGCGTCCCTCGTACACGCCTTCCGAGCCAGCGGACGGACGCCATTCCGTGCCCATGTCCAGGAGGTTGATGAAGAAGTCGTTCGTCAGTGTCTCTGGTCGCTTGGTGAAGACACCGTGTGTAGATTTCCCGGTATTTGCACCGAGCACGCGCAGTCCACCGACGAGAACCGTCATCTCTGGCGTCGTAAGCTTCAGTAATTGCGCCCGATCCACCAGTCGCTCCTCTGCCGACAGCCCTTGCCCTGTGCGGAAATAATTGCGGAAGCCATCCGCCATTGGTTCGAGCGGCTCAAAGGAGTCCACGTCGGTGTGCTCCTGCGAAGCGTCCATGCGCCCTGGCGTGAAGGGGACTTTGACGTCGATCCCAGCGGCCTTTGCCGCCTTCTCAATCGCCGCTACGCCGCCGAGAACGATGAGGTCCGCCAGGGAAACCTGCTTGCCCTTACTTCCGTTGGTCTGCGCGCTGTTGAAGTCCTTCTGGATGGTTTCGAGCGTCTGCAGCACTTTCGCCAGCTGAGCCGGCTCGTTAACTGCCCAGTCCTTTTGCGGCGCCAGACGTATGCGCCCGCCGTTCGCTCCACCGCGCTTGTCCGAGCCACGGAATGTTGATGCCGACGCCCAGGCCGTGGAGACCAGTTGGGAAACGCTCAGCCCGGACGCCAGGATTTTCGCCTTCAGTGCGGCAATGTCCTGCTCCCCGATCAACGGATGATTCACAGCGGGGATGGGGTCCTGCCACGACAGGGTTTCCTTGGGAACGAGCGGGCCAAGGTACCGAACGATCGGTCCCATGTCACGATGCGTCAGCTTGAACCATGCACGCGCAAACGCGTCTGCGAACTGGTCCGGATGCTCATAGAAACGCCGCGAAATTTTTTCGTAAGCAGGGTCCAAGCGCAACGACAGGTCCGTCGTGAGCATGGATGGCGCGCGATGCTTGGAAGGATCGGCTGGATCCGGCACTGTTCCCGCGCCTGCACCGTTCTTGGGAGTCCACTGATGCGCACCGGCCGGGCTTTTGGTCAATTCCCATTCGTAGCCGAACAGGTTCTCAAAGAAGTTGTTGCTCCACTTCGTCGGCGTCGTGGTCCAAATCACTTCCAAGCCGCTGCCGATGGCATCGCCGCCCCTGCCCGAGCGGTATTTGCTGTTCCAGCCCAGGCCTTGCTCTTCGATAGGGGCAGCTTCCGGCTCTGGGCCTACCAGCGCCACATCGCCAGCGCCATGGGTTTTGCCAAACGTGTGACCGCCAGCAATCAGCGCCACGGTTTCTTCATCATTCATTGCCATACGACGAAAGGTTTCGCGAATGTCCTTGGCCGCCGCGATCGGATCCGGTTTGCCGTTGGGTCCTTCCGGATTCACGTAAATGAGGCCCATCTGCACGGCAGCGAGTGGATTACTAAGGTCACGGTCACCGGTGTAGCGCTCGTCGGCCAGCCATTTGCCTTCGGGACCCCAGAAGACATCCTCTTCGGGCTCCCATACATCTTGGCGCCCGCCGCCGAAGCCGAAAGTCTTGAAACCCATGGACTCAAGCGCCACGTTTCCAGCAAGAATCATCAGGTCGGCCCAGGAAATCTTCTGCCCATATTTCTGTTTGATCGGCCATAGCAGCCGGCGCGCCTTGTCCAGGTTCACGTTGTCTGGCCAGCTGTTCAGGGGCGCGAACCGCTGTTGGCCCGCACCGGCACCACCGCGGCCGTCGCCGATGCGGTACGTACCTGCGCTGTGCCAAGCCATTCGAATGAACAGCCCACCGTAGTGGCCGAAATCCGCCGGCCACCAATCCTGCGAATCGGTCATCAAGGCATGAAGGTCTTTGACCACAGCGTTGAGGTCGAGCGTCTTGAATTCCTTGGCGTAGTCGAAATCCTTGTCCATAGGATTGGACATCGTAGAGTGCTGGTGAAGAACCCGGAGGTCCAACTGGTTCGGCCACCAATCACGGTTCGTAGGTCTGGGAGCCGCGCCCGCGAACGGGCACTTCGTTTCTGTTGCCATATTTCTCTCCAATCGTTTTTCGCTTTTTCGCGTTTGGTAGGGTACGAATCATCAGCTTTGAAAAGTGATACCAAACTGGTGGCCAGCGCCACTTCGCGCAGGGAGCGAACCCCACAACAGGCATACTATCTTTCCCCTATGTATTGTTCCAATATCTAGTTTGGATAAAATAGATAGGCATAGCCTATGGCTAGCCGAAGTCCTGATATCAGATATCTGGTCTCCGACACCTAGTAACGATTTGTTCTCGTCCCATGGAACTCCATCAGCTCCGCTACTTCTGTGCCATCGTCGACACCGGCAGCTTCAGCCGCGCCGCTCGGCAGACCCACGTGTCTCAGCCTTCGTTGTCGCAGCAAATTCGCAAACTCGAAGACGAGTTGGGCGCGCGGCTGTTTGACCGCCTTGGACGCACGGTGCGCCTCACGGAGATCGGCCAGACTTTCCTTCCACGTGCTCGCGCTGTCTTGCACGAACTGGAAGCTGCGCGCGGAGATCTAGCGCAGCAGCGGGATTCACTGGGCGGCAGCATCACCATCGGCGTGATTCCCACCGTGGCGCCCTATCTTCTTCCGCCGCACTTAACCACATTTTCCAGGAAATTCCCCGAAGCAAAAATCTCTATCGTTGAGGAGATCACCCCGGTGCTGCTCGAACGTCTCCGTGCGGGCACCATCGATTTGGCCGTGCTGGCACTGCCGATTCGCGGCAACGAGTTCGAATCGTTTCCGATTCTTACGGAACCGCTGTTCGCCGCAGTGCCCAAAAGTCATCGACTCGCGCGAACAAAGGCTCTGGCGCTCAAGGACCTGCGCCTCGAGCCATTTCTCCTGTTGCGCGATGGTCACTGCTTCCGCGAAAACGCGCTCACTGCCTGCGATCGTGCCCGCATCCATCCTCAAATCGTCTTCGAAAGCGGCCAATTCAGTAGTCTGCTGAGCATGGTCGCGGCAGGCATGGGCGTTTCCATCGTTCCAGAAATGGCCATCGACAAAAAATCTCTCTGTACCTATATCCGCCTCGCCGACGACCACGCCACCCGTACCATCGGCGCTGTCCGCCTGCGCGGCCGCTCGTTTTCCCGGGTCCACAACGCTTTCCTTTCTCTCCTTCTGCGCAACGAGGAATAGGCAAGCCCCTTGGCGAGTTCGGCTCCGAATGCTAGCCTCGATATGCATAGCCTGGGAACCATGTATGATTCGATTCCGCCGCAGCCAATGGACCAAAATTCTCCTAATCGCGGCGGCTCTCTTGTGGGCTCCCTTGCTTCGCGCCCAACCGGCGCTGCGTGTGAAAAATTCCGAGGGTGTGCAGTTGGTTGTCGATGACGACGGCACGCAGCCCGTTCTACGCATTGTCGTCCCCGGCGTTCCCGACTCGGAGCACGCCATCTTCGTACTTTTCCCCGAACATGTGACCGTACGCAAACACGGTGAGACGGATTCCGAACAACTTTACATTTATCGGCCCGGCAACGAACAGAAGCCCCCGGATTGGCGTCAAATCGGGCAGTCCTTTCAATATGAAAAAGATTTCCCGCCGGGCATTCACTTCCTCGCTCGCGCCACGCTGGAAGAGGATGGCGTTCTGTTTCATTACGAATTCGCGAACCACTCGGACATTGCGTACGACATGGCCACCGCCATCACCGATCCGCGGCTCATGTCCATCTTTCAGGATTTGCGCCTGGAGCGCACTTACGTGCACCAGTTAGACGGCTTCGAATTGCTCGCGTCAGAAACGCCGGCGCGCCTGACCATGCCCCTCAAAGACTGGCTCCCCTCCCGCTACATGGATTCTTACACCTGGCCAGTGCCGGCCCATTTGGTGGAACACCGCAGCGACGGAATCACCTACTACAACAAGGCGCGCCCCGCCGATGAGCCTCTCTTGGCCACGCTTTCTCAGGACTACAAGTGGGTTGTGGCCAGCTTTACGCGCAGCACCGGGAATGTCTGGAGCAATCCGGAGTTGACCTGCCAGCACGTCGACCAGGACACCCCGCTTCCAGCCGGGGGCCACGGGGTCATCGAAGTAAAAGTTCTGGTGTTTCAGGGTTCACTACCGCAGGTGCAGCAGAAAGTAGTGAAGCAACGCAATCACCTGCAGTGAAACGAAATTCGCGTGGCGAGCAGACATGACATCAAGTCTCGCGAATTTCAGCTTCCGCGAACGGATCTTGAAAGTGAATCGATACGTTTACGCCCTTCCGTACGTTGGTCACCAGCGCCGGACGAAAACAGGCGATGCATTTGCCGTTTTTATGGCGCACGCTCGGATACACTACGCCCGCCGCCCCTGCCTCCAGAAGTTCGCTAGCTAATCTTTGCGATGCTTTGTAGCTGTTTGGGTCCAGACAAGTTGCAATACGGAGGTCGCTCCGTAGGTCGTGAAACTCGCCGCGGAAATCGGCCAGAAACTCCACGAACAGGAACGTCTCTGGTTCGGACCAGCGGATCTCCTGCAGCTCTTTGCCGCGGTGAAAAGCTACTTCCAGTTCAGAAGTCCTTCGCGCAAAACCGGCATACCACGCGCCACGCTGCGGGCCATTAAACCGGCTGCCAGCTGGATTAGCGTGCGTGAATGCGGCGTTAATCACATGGTCATATGGGACGCCAAATACCAGCTCGCGTACCGTGATTCCCGGCAACAGACCAGCCTCGCCCAGCAGCCGCTCGTTGGTCGCGCCTTCCAATTGGGACAGTGCATCTAAATCGTTGCGATTATTGGCGAGTCGGGTCAGAGCGCTTTCATCGCGATCAACATATCGTGCGGGAATGAGCCGGTGCGTATCGTTTTGGTGGACCTCGGTGAGCCGAGGGAGCAATCACTGACCTGCGGTTCGCGAATCCAGAAGCTGCCGAACCCGCAACATCGCGGGCTGCCCTCCTTTGATCATGTACGCCAAGGGAGTCTCGCCGGCGAACATCGGGTTGTCATTAGGCAATTGCACCCAGCGATCGGCGAGTTTCTTACTGTAAAGGATATTCAGCGCCTTGAAAATTCCAGTGAGCAGGGAGATGCGTGTCAGACGGTCCTGATCTAGCGTCGCGTTCTCTTTTCGCTTCAGCTCATAAAACGCGCCGTTGGACATGCCGCCAAGCAAGTAGCGTGCATCCTCGTCACGCAATTCCCAAAGCTGGGTTATCTTCAAGAACGCGCGCACGGCCGCTGGCCCGACCTGCCGGCGGAAATGCGTGCTGGAAAGGTCGGCGGGGTGGTCCCAGCGGATTCCCGAGGTGGGTTGGTGCAGTGTCGCCAAGGAACCTCCAAATATAGATAAGTATACCTCCATTTCTGGAAGTCAACAAAGGCTACATTTACATTAATGAAAGCCTGGGCGAGAGTTTGGAAGAAATTTTCAGATTTGGTGGAGCCGATGGGATTCGAACCCACGACCTCCTCGATGCCATCGAGGCGCGCTCCCAACTGCGCCACGGCCCCACCGCGTTCGACACCGTAGTTTACCATAGCCGCTTGGGAACGCACGCACTCGCACGCGCTGGGTGCACAACTGGCACGCCGTACAATCTTCCGTTCGCAATACGCCGGCCACCGCTTAAAGGGCGTTCCTGCTACTGACGATGCACATAATCGATTTAGTGATTTCGCGCGAATTCTGAAAATCCATTCATTCCATTTGTTGCGGAAGTGTTAAAATTCCGCTTTTTCTTCCACACCGACGCAATATTGCAGGTCTGGAAAACAACGACGATTAGGTTGTAAACATATGAAAACACAGTTGGTTATATGTACCATCCTGAGTGATAACCGTCACTTTCCTTTTCCTCAGGCGTTTGCTATCTTGCCGGTGGACAAATTCCCTGGCCAGTTTGTATCCTCCAGTTTCCGCGACTAGGCCAAAACCTCTCAAGGAGTAGTTACTCATGCCTGTCGAATTGTCGTCGCAGCAGTTCCGCGGTGTCGTGTGTCGGCACTGTAGCAAGCCCGTTCGCGTCCCAGATATTGTGCTTCGCAAAGATAGCGAGCGCCGCGGTCATGTGGCGGACGACTCTCAGTTCCAACTCATCTCCCGTGTTTTTATTTTACGTTGCCGCCATTGTGAAAGAGAATCCATTTACGCTCTCGACCAAATCGTCGATTGCAATTTCGCGCCAACCGTCCCGCACGCGCGCATGGCCCACAGCGCCTTCTGATTCAAAGCAGCATCTCCACGTTTTGATTTTCTAGACTAGAACATCCGGCGCGCTGGTGTCCGCGTCCGACGGATCACATCAAAGGCACAGGCTTGCGGATCACCTCAACCGAACACTTCGCGTGCAAGGCCACCGTTTCAGACACGCTGCCCAGCACTAGCCTGTCGAATCCACGTCTGCCGTGCGAACCCATCACGATCAGTTCGGCGTTCCACGCTTCCGCAGCCGAGAGGATGGAGTGGGCCGGCGTATCCTCGGGTTTCATGACTTCGCTGCTCACGTTCAATCCAACCTTCGCCAGCATCGCCGCTCCAGTCTCGACCGCGGCACTGGCGTGCTCCAAGCTTTGTTTCGTCAAGTCCGTGACCTGCTCCGGAGCGAAGTAAGGATATTCGCCGACCAGCACCGGATATTCGGGACTTGCCAGCACCTTGAATATGCTTCCCTTGGGCCACGGGCGCTCCGCGACGGATCGCAGTGCTGCCTCCGCGTGCTCCGACCCATCCGTCGGTATCAGGATTCGCATCCCGTCCTCGGTCACATTTTTCCCGGCCGCACTTCGCACAATTTCTACCGAACATTGCGCGTGCCGCAACACCGCCTGTGTTGTGCTTCCGACCAGCAGGCGGCCCACGGTTCCAACTCCATGCGAGCCCATCATCACCAGATCTGCTTTCCACTCACTGGCCGCTCGCGGCAGTGCGTGACGCGGATTTTCCAGCACAACCTCTCTTTCCACCGGCCAATTCGCCTGCTCGATCGGCTGCGCGATTGCCTCCAGTGACTTTTGCGCGCTTTGCTTGGCCTCGTCCAGCAACAGCGGCGCCTTCGTGAAGAAATACGGATCGACTACTGTGACCACTGCGAATTGCGTTCCGGTTGGCCATGGCCGGCGCGCCACTTCGCGGATCACCGCGTCAGACGAACTCGATCCATCGACGGCCACAAGCACTCTCATAGCATTCCCCTCTCATCGTGTGCGTCACAGCCGTGCCCGACGCCGTAAATCTCAGACACGTCATCGCAAAAACGGTCTACGCCGTAACTTTACTACCACCTGGAATGCTTTGCTGATTCTAATCTGCAGAGGGGAAGGTAGGCGCGGGGCGGAGGTGAACGAGAACGGGACCAAGATTGGCAGCGAGAAAGCCCCACGCCACACCAGTCCCTGGGAGATTGGAGCAACGCGCGCTCCATTGCCTAACCCGTTTGTCCTCTTCCGTCACTGGACGGCGGGTTTTCTGCTGCTGTGCACTATCGCCCTTTCCTGAGCATTCCCGCGCATCTACTTCGCCCTCTTTCAAGTCAGTCCTCCCGTTTTATTCCTTTGATCGGTGCCATTCAATGCGGCTCCAACTGGCCTTACTTGCCACACAGCCTCGTTAGACTCCTGCCGTTACTACGCTGGCTGCTCTCTTACGCCGAGTTTCCTGAGAATCCAATTCCCGCCGGAATCGCACATGCCGCAGACGCGTGATCTCCACCAGTGGACTCCATACGGTATGCACCAAATCATACTTAATCAGCCATCGCCAGAAACGGTTCGATCGCTTGTAGAGATACGACATGAGCAGGTACGGCGCTACGGCTCGCGTGTCCTCCGGACGTCTCCGCCAAATGGAAGCATGCGAAAACAGTCGCTGATAAATCCATGCATAGCCATGCTCCAATTCTTCCGCCGTCATGTGCCTCGGACGAAAGACCGCATGCGCCGTGTCATACAGACTCCAATCCCGGTGCAGCAACCGTCCCTCCCGTTCCATTTGCCGGAACAGCGGAGTCGCCGGATACGGCGTCAGAATGTGAAAGGTGGCGCACTCCAGCCGGTTTTGCTCAATCCACTGCGCCGTGGACGCGAAAACGTCTTTGCGGTCGTGGTCGAATCCCAGCACGAATGAGCCATTCACCTGAATCCCATTTTCGTGCAGCATGCGCACTCGCCGCGCGTAATCCGCCGTACGCGGTGTTTTCTTCCTTGCGTCCGCAAGGTTTTCGTCGCTCAACGATTCGAATCCGATGAACACGCCCGTGCACCCCGCCAGCGCCATGTTGCGAATCAGGCTCGGATCGTCAGTCACATCGATGGAGACCGCCGCGCTCCAGATCTTCTCCAGCGGCCGCAACGCCCGGCACAATTCGCGAAGATACTCGCGGTTGGAACCCAGATTGTTATCGATGAAAACCGCATACGGTTGCCCGTCTGCCGCGAACTCTTCCGCAACCTGTTTCGGTTCTCGCATTCGATACGGCATGCGCAGACCATCCGTGGCCAGGTAGCAAAATCCGCAGCGGTTATGGCACCCGCGTGTGGCGATCAGGCTCGTCGTCGTTAGAAAACTTTTTCGCGGCAGAATCGAGCGTCGCGGCGCTGGATCTTGCCGATAGTCACTCTCGTATGTCGCCACATATCTTGCTTGCAACCGGTTCGACTCCACATCGGCCAGAATCCGTGGCCACAGCTGAACACCATCTCCCAGCGCGAGCGCATCCGCGTGTGGGGCGCACTCCTCGGGGCACGACAGCACATGCAAACCGCCCAGCACCACTTTGCTGCCCCGGCTTCGATACCACTCCGCCAGCTCAAACGCGCGTTTCGCGAACGTCAAATGCACGCTGATGCCAACCAGTTCGGGCATCGGCGTGAACGGTGGCCGCCCATCCAGCAGGTTTTCATCCCAATAACGAATCTCCCAATGCGGCGGTGTGGTGGCCGCAAAGCTGGTCAGCGCTAACGTCGGCGTCAGCACGTGCTTGCCGAAACTGGCGTTCGCGTCCTTCGGGTAAAAAGGATTGATCAGCAGGGCATAGCGCGATTGCACCGGGCCAGTTCTCATCACGGGATCCAAATAGGGCGGTTCACTCATGTCTACGGGACGCCAACGCTGCTGGATCGTTTGCGACCAAGGGGAAGGAGCTGATTTCATGGACGCACTTTATAATGTAAAGTACTTCGTGTCAAGAACCGCGCGTTTAGTTATTCTCCCTGAGTGCGGCAGCCCAGCCTCCACTTTCCCGCAACTTCATTATTACCAACACGCCTTGTGCGGGAGCCCTAGTCCCGCCACGTCCGCACAGAGCGCGGGTGTTTCCGTGTAGAATTTCAACTGCTTACGAGGGATAAATGGATGCCCAAACCCGCGAACCCGCCTCGTTCTAACATGTTCTCCGCCCGCCGGATGCTCCTCGCCTTGATAGCTTTGTTCGTAGTCTTCTACATTGCGGATTTTGCGTGGTACGAACTGCGCGTACTCTTCCCAAAGTTGGGAGCGTCCACCGGCTCAGTGCATCGCATTCGCCTTCTGGCCATTTCTTCCAAAGGCAACAAAATCCAATACGAAATTGACGCAGTCCATCCCGAAGAAGACGTGCCCTGTAGCCATTCCGTTTTCCCGCATGGTGGCAATCGCACGTGCTGGTACATGGTCCGTCACGCCAGCGATCCCATTCCCATGTAGCGCGGGCAGCGCGAGGATCGTGCCGGCGGTTGCGTCATGCTTTTCTCGTGATTTGTTGGGCCGGCCTTCTGAGGCGGGCTGGTCCTTCTGGCGTGAAAGCTGGCACGCCGTATTCGCCTTACGACTGCCCACGAGCTTCTGTTCGACGCGGGTCGGCGTAACCCGGCGCTTTTTCGCCCTTTTCCTTAGCGTCAGGCACGCCCTCTTTCGCTGCGGCGTCTTCGATGACGGTATTGATCTCGGCGCCCATCAGTATCGAGATTCCCGTCAGGTAAAACCATAGCAGCAGAATAATCACAGCTCCCAGAGAGCCATATGTTGAGCTGAACCGATCAAAAAAGTGCAGGTAAATTTTCAGCGCGAGCGAGGCCAGCAGCCACAACATCAGCCCACAAACTGCCCCGGGTGTCACCCAGTGCCATTTCTGGTTATCCACGTCGGGAGCGAAAAAGTAGATAATCGCAAAGCCCAAGAGCACAAGGGCGATCGCGACAGGCCACTCGACAATCCTTAGCAAAAGGAGAATCAGCCCTTGCACGAAGGCCTGTGTGGAAGCTCCGCCGGCCACGACAATTGCTACCGCCGCGACCATCAATACCCCGGTCGCGATCGTCAATCCTATCGCCGTAACATTCTTTTGGAGGAATCCGCGACGCTCCTGCACTTCATATGCCGCGTTCAATGCGTTCATCATCGCGGACATTCCAGCTGACGCGGACCACAGCGAAAACAGTAGCCCCAGCGAAACTCTTGAGCCGCTGTGCGATCGGCTCACCTCAGTCAGCGTTTTGTTCACCAGCTCCGATGCGGAACCGGGAAGCACCTTACCGAGGTACACCAGAAGTTCCTGATGTATATGCTGTCCGCCGCTGGAGAAAATTCCCAGAAACGCGATGATGCAAATCATCAGCGGGAACAATGACAAGAAGAAATAGTAAGAAAGCTCCGCTGCTCGGCCCAGAATGTCGTCGCGATCCGCTTCTTTCCAGGTGCGCTTGAAAATTTGAAACCAAGTGATTGACGGCGGCTTAACGATGGCTGCCATACATTGTCCCGTCGGGCGTGGGATGATGTACGAATACCCCTGCCAATCTCAAGCAGCAATACCGCGCAACCTGTAAGCGTTTGCCATACGCGACGCATTCTTGGATTTTGGCAACCCTCTTACATTGCGCCGAGCAGCACCTTCGGTCCTGTGGGCTGGGCCATTCCGCCCACTGGCTCGACGGTTACCGCAAAACCCTTCGCTCGCATGTTGGTGGGCACTTCCGCGGTCCACATATTTCCCCATGCGTGACCGCCCGGCCCCAGCAATCCCGCACTGATGGGCGCTCCGATTTCCGGCACCAGCCACACCTGATAACTCTTGTCCGCAGGGAGCGCAGGCAATTTCGCCTCATACAGGACCACTCCTGCTTTCGAATTGAATTTCACAACCCCACCGTCATTTGCCATTCCTTCCACCGCGGCCAGGTTCACGGTCACCGTATCCGGCGCAGCCATGACACCCACCAGCCTTTCAATTTCCTGTCGTTCATGGATCAGCGATTCCGCTGTCTGGCGCTCCCGCTCCAACTCCGCTGCGATTCTCTGGTTTTGCCACGATAACGCAATGCTCACCAGCGCCAATACAGCCGCGGTTCGCACAAGCACCCACGTCCACCAATATCTCTTTGTTCGCGGATTAGGCGTGCGCTTAGTTTCTCCTCCCGGTGCCTGTGCTGTTCGCGTGGGCCATACGTTCATTTTTTCCGACCGCCGGTTCGCTCGCACCCGCGCCATCAGTTCTGCCTTAATTGTCCCCGCGGGACGATCCTGTGGCGCGGCAAATGCCAGCAGCGCCGCGGCGCCACGAGCTTCCGCCAATCGCGTTTTGCATTCGGCGCAGTCAGCTACGTGGGCCAGCACTGTGGCGTCCTCGTCCGGCAACGCGCCCAAAGCGAACAGCTCCAGTTCCTCCACGGGAATGTGCTCGCTGCTAATCACGTCAGCACCTTTTTCAACGCCTTCATCGCGCTGCTTATCGTGGTCTTTACTGTGCCCAGGGGCTGGCCCGTTTTTTCCGCAATTTCCGTGTGCGACATACCTTGGAAATACGCGCACTCCAACGCCTCCCGCTGGCCGTCCGGCAGCATTTCCATCATCGTTTTTACTTTATGGAGCACCAGCTTCTGCGCGGCGTGCGATTCCACGTTGACCTGAAGCAAAACATTATTTTCTTGCAGCTCTTCCCCGACTCCGCTACGACGCAATTTGGAAATCGCGCGATTGCGTGCAGCCAACAGCAGCCACCCTGGCAACGAACCCTTTGCCGAATCGAAACGCTCTGCCGACCGCCACACCTGATAAAACAGGTCCTGTAGGATTTCCTCGGCCGCACCGGTATGCTGCAAAATCCGCTTCGCCTCCGAAAACACCAATCCGCTGTACCGGTCATATAGCGCGGACAGGGCTTCTTCATCCTTTTGCGCGACGCGCGCCAACAACGACCAGTCCGTAGTGGGTTTCCCCGTTGTGCCTTGCAGCTCCACAGCCCCTCAGTTCAGCTCATTTTGCCCACACGAAGTACGCCGTGTGCACTCTATTTGGATTGCCGGGGTTCACCTCCTCGCCCCAAACCACAAACCGGTCCTTTATTTCTTCGCTGGACGCCGCGGCCGTTGCTTCTTCGAAATGGATCGAATCACCATGCGCCGTTTCTGTTTTGGGTCAATCGGTACCCTCGCGCGATTCAGCGCTACATTGATCAGTTCCCGCACTTCCGGTTCATCCAGCTTGGACAAAGGATCCAGTCGCACCCAGCGCACCTGATTCCCAGTGCCCTGCAGTCGTTTCGCGGGATCCGGCAATCCTTTTCCTTGAATGAAGCACAAGCCGATGTACCTTGGGTACAGCACAATGGAAAACACCGCGTCCGAAGGCCGGTCGCCCGGTGCCAGTCCAATCACTAACGCGTTGTAATTGTCGTACACCATTTCTACCGCGCCCGGCGCCAGTTTCCGCATCGTTGCCAGCGCTTTCTTTCCTTGCGCCGCAATCGCCGGCTCGTACTTCGCCAGGAACTTCTCCAGCTGTTGCTGTGGCGTCATGTCGCACTTCCGTACTGCCAGCCGCATCTTACCGCAATGCTCGCGGATGGTCCTGTCGTTTTGTAACCAATCCTTCATCGTCGCGACTTGTTCCTCCACGCCGCCGCTGCCAAAATATTTGTATGTCTAATCCTCCATGGCTCGACTGGGCGCGACGATTGCAAGCCCTGGCGCAGAGCGGCTTAACCTACTGCAAAGACAAGTTCGACATCGAGCGCTATCAGGACATCCGCGAAATTGCCGCGGAAATGATGGCCGAAGGCAGCTCGTCGGAAAGCGCCGCTCAACTCACCGATTTGTTCGCACAGCAATCCGGTTACGCCACTCCGAAAATCGATGTGCGTGTTGCCGCGTTTCGTGATGGTCGCATCCTCCTGGTGCGCGAATTGGAAGATGGCTGCTGGACCTTACCCGGTGGTTGGGCCGATGTGGGCGAGCGTCCGTCACTCGCAGCCGTACGCGAGGCGCGCGAAGAATCCGGCTATGAAGTCCGTCTCACGAAACTCGCCGCGGTTTTCGACCGCGATCTTCACGGGCACCCTCCTTATGCCTTCCACGCCTACAAATTATTCTTCATGGCCGAGGTCGTCGGCGGCGCTGCCGAAAATAGCCACGAAACCGCCGATGCGCAATTTTTCGCCGAACACCAGCTCCCGCCGCTTTCGCTCATGCGCGTCACCCCGTCCCAAATCGCGCACCTCTACGACCATCTCCGCCATCCCGAACTCCCCACCTCCTTCGACTAATCGTTGCCATGTTGATGGAAGAGAGATTTCTCATTTCTCACTCCGCGGACTCCGTTCGGAATGACGAAATTTGGCGGCGCCGCCAAAGGGAATGGCCCGACGAGAAGCGTGCCCATACGGGTCGGGCATCAGCACAATCACAACGGGCCCTACGTCTTGCCTCAACTTTGCACCACGCCGTCGCACTTCCTCTCGTTCGCTCCCTGCCCTAAACTGAAATCCACTCGTTCTGTGAGGGTTCTCTGTCCCGTTCCTTCGATGTGCTCATTTTAGGGGCTGGCGCCGCCGGTCTTTTCTGTGCGTTCGAAGCCGGCAAACGCGGCAAGCGCGTGGCGCTACTCGAACACGCCGATCGCATCGGCAAGAAAATCCTCATTTCCGGCGGAGGACGCTGCAATTTCACTAACATTCACACCACGCCCAACAATTTTCTCTCCGGCAATCCCGATTTCGCCAAATCCGCGCTCGCCCGCTACACGCCCAGTGATTTCATCACGCTCGTCAACAAGCACCGCATTCCGTTCCACGAAAAAACGCTCGGCCAGCTCTTTTGCGACAACTCCGCCACGGACATCACCAACATGCTTGAGTCCGAGTGTCGAGCAGCTGGCGTAAACATCTTCCTGAACACCCGCGTCGCCGAAGTTCGCCGTGACACCGAATTCGTCCTCCGCTCGGACTCCGCCGAATTCCGGAGCCCTGTGTTGATCGTTGCTACGGGTGGACTCTCGATCCCCAAAATGGGCGCGACTGCCTGCGGCTACGAACTCGCCCGTCAATTCGGCCATAACATCGTTCCCACATGTCCGGCGCTTGTTCCGTTGGTTTTTAATCGCGTTGACCGTCATCGATATTCCGAACTGGCCGGCGTTTCCGCCGAAGTCCTCGCCTTCGCGGGAAAAGCTTCATTTCGCGAGAAGATGCTCTTCACGCATCGTGGCCTAAGCGGCCCTGCCATCTTGCAAATTTCTTCTTATTGGCAACAGGGGCAGTCGATTCACATTGATTTGGCTCCAGATCGCGACGCGACGGCTCCTCTTTATTCCTCCACACAACGCGATCTGGCCGCGATCCGCAAAATCCTTCAGCAGTTCCTTCCCAATCGTCTTGCGGCGCGTTGGCTAGAGTTCCATGCCCCGGCCAGTTACACGAATGCGGCCCTCGCCGCATTCGAAAAGCAACTACACGATTGGACCATCTTCCCCGACCGCACCGAAGGCTACGACAAGGCCGAAGTCACCGCTGGAGGTGTGGACACACGCGACCTTTCCAGCAAGTCCATGGAATCCCGTCTCGTTCCCGGCCTGTTTTTCATCGGCGAAGTTGTCGATGTGACCGGCCACCTTGGCGGTTTTAATTTCCAGTGGGCCTGGGCCTCGGCCGCTGCGGCCGCCCGCTCGTTGTGAGTACCGCAAACTCCGTTGTGCCGCTCTCAGATTGGCTTGTCGACAGCGCTCGCCCGGGCCACGTCTGATCGGCACGCAACCCAAGGAAAGTTCTTTCCTTCTGCGGTCCATTTCATATAGGCTGCTGGCCGGGCGGGCTAAGGGTACGACTGGTACGGTCAGGTGTACCGCGAGTACCACAGTTCCATTTGTGCGCCCGTAAGCCACCGGCATTCTAAGGGTCTCAAGCAAGATTCAGATTAATCGTTAAGTTGAGGTTCCGGACATGGTTTTGGCTGACTTGGTCGCCAATCTACGCTTACGGACGAAGTTCCTATTGTCCATGGTGTTGGTCATTGCCAGCCTGACGGCCATGGCGCTCCTGGTGGTTCGCCAGACCGTACAGGAACACGCCCGGCAAGAGCTCGCCACGAGCGCCGATAATTCGCTTGTTATGTTTCAGATACTGCAGCATCAGCGCAGGGCGCTCATGTCTCGGAAAGCAGACCTCCTGGCGACCTCGGCTTTCCTGTCTGATGACGATGCGAGTTCCTTCACCGATTCCACCAACAATCCCCTCGACACTTCCCGTAGCGATTTGATGGCCCTTGCGGACTCTAGCGGCAAAATTGTTGCGCTTCACGCCATCCACACCGACCTGACTCCCGACGCTTTGGAGCCGCTGCTCAAATCTACGCTAGCTCGTAAACACACCTCGGATTGGTGGTTCGCCCACGGCCGTCTTTACCAGGTCGAACTGCAGTCCATTCGCGCTCTCGGGTCCGACCCTGCTCCCCAATCCTCCACCGTAGTTGTCGGACAGGAGTTCGACGACCGTAACGTGCGCGACTTGGGCCACCTGCTCTCCAGCGAAGTGGCGCTCCGCTACGATGGTCACGTCGTCGCCAGCACTCTTGACCCGTATCGTGAATCCGAACTCGCCACACAACTTTTCAGCCCGGAGCCACCCAATCAATTGGTTCTCGGCAACGCACACTATTTCGCCAGTTCCGTGCAGTTGACCCCCGATCAACTCAATGGCGCCAGCCTCATCGTATTCCGTTCCGATGCCGACACCATGGCGTTTCTGCAGCGCCTTAATCGCCTGGTGGTCCAGGTGGGTTTCCTGGCAGTGCTGGTGGGTGCGTTCCTGGCTTTCCTGATCTCGAACACGATCACCAAACCGCTCGCCTCACTGGTCGAAGGGGTGAAAGCCCTGGAACAAGGCGATTACGATTACCGGTTGCAGGTCCGCGGAGGCGACGAGGTTGCCAAGGTTACCCGCGCCTTTGACCGCATGCGTCATACTTTGCAGCGCAATGATGCGGAACGCCAGCAGCTGGAAGAACAGCTTCGCCAATCCCAGAAAATGGAAGCTCTTGGTCGTTTGGCCGGAGGCGTGGCTCACGACTTCAACAATCTGCTCACCATTATCAAAGGTCATAGCGAGCTTCTACTGGACCGCCTCGGTGCTCACGATGCTGCCTACAAAAGCGGCGAACAAATTCACAAAGCCGCTGATCGTGCCTCCTCGCTCACCCGACAGCTTCTGGTCTTCAGCCGCCGCCAGATTCTTCAGCCCAAGGTACTGGACCTGAATATCCTCATTACCGAAATGGACAAGCTCCTTCAGCGCCTGATTCGCGAAGACGTGGAGTTCGCGTTTCTACCTGGCAGCGATCTGAAATGCGTGAAAGCGGATCCTGGCCAAATCGAACAAGTGCTGATGAACCTGACTGTCAATGCGTGCGACGCTATGCCCAAGGGCGGCAAGCTGAGCATCGCTACGCGCAACGTCACCGTAGACCCCGCCTACGCGCAATCTCGTCCTGGTCTGGTGATCGGCTCTTACGTGATGCTTTCTGCTACAGACACTGGTCACGGCATGGATGCTACCGTCCAGGCCCGCATCTTCGAGCCGTTTTTCACGACGAAAGAGGTTGGCAAGGGAACCGGCCTGGGGCTCTCCACCGTTTACGGCATCGTTCGCCAAAGCGGCGGGTTTATTTGGGTGCATTCCGCTCCCGGGAAGGGAAGTTGTTTCGAAATTTATCTTCCTCAAGTGCAGGAGAAGGCCAATCTCGTTCTTCCCGGTTCCATTACGCCTCCCGCCGCCTCGGATGCGCTGACCATCTTGGTTGTGGAAGACGATACCGCTGTTCGTGATCTCGCCGCGCGTCTGCTCGAAACCGCCGGATATCATGTGCTCGCCGCGAAAGATGGCGTCGAGGCGCTTCAAATCATCGGGGAGCGCGGTCCGTCCATTGGCGCGGTGCTTACGGACGTAGTTATGCCCAGAATGCGCGGCACCGAACTTGCCGAGCGCCTTGCCCACGTGTTGCCCGACGCCAAAATCATTTTAATGTCCGGCTATCTGGAGCAAATCGAACAAAGCCCCAAGCAACTGGGCACGAACTTATTCCTCGAGAAACCGTTCACCCGCGAAATCCTGCTCCGTAAAGTGAATGAAGCGTTTCGTTCCACGGATTTTGCGCACCTGAAGAGTTAGCTTGCCAACACCCGTCACGAATATTCGGGTAAGGTAATGTGATCGGCTAAATCGCGGCCGACCGCGAGGTCCGCAAGCCAGCTCATTCCCATCAACTTGAAAACTTGATTCCGCAACACTAGCGTGAGCCTCGATTTTGGCGCGAAGGATCCCGCGAACCGGAGCGCTGCCTTCTGTTTCCTGAGCACGAATGGCCCGAACAGCTCCTGGTAACGGACAAATGCCTGCGCAAAATCGCCACGTGCCCGGTTCAGTTCGCCGGCGAGGATGTACGCTGCGGTCATCGCCAGGCTCGAGCCTTGCCCCGCTAGCAGCGACACGCAAGAGGCGGCGTCGCCCAGCAAGATCACCCTGCCGTTCGTCCACTGCCCCGGGCGCGATTCCATCCGGATTTGGCTGACGCGGTCGAAATAAAATTCCTTTGCTGAGTCCAGCGCTGCCAGGATCTGCGGGCATTCCCAGCCACTATGTCCAAAACGCTTTCGTAGTAACGCTTTCTGCGTTTCGAAAGTGTCTGCGTCGGCCACATTGCCGTCCTCAAAGGTCAGCAGGAAAAGCGTGCGATCATCGCGCATCGCGAAACGTACCGTCTGCTGTCCCACCTCCGTAAACATTACGTAAATCAATTCGTCTCTGGGCCGGTATCCTTCGATTTCGAATGCCGCTGCCTTGTATCCCAAATATTTTTCGAACTGAGACTGCGGCCCAAATGCCAGTTCACGAATTTTCGACGAAAGCCCGTCCGCGCCCACTACGATGTCAAAGTGGCGTTCCGCGTCTCGTTCGAAACTCACGCAAACCCCTTTCTCCGACTGCCGCAGCCCAGTCACGCTGTCCCCGAAAATGCTTTCGACCTTGCGTTCGACCTTCGCGAAAATCATTGCCGCCAAATCCCCTCGCGGCAGGCTCGAAAACCTTCCATGGGTCATTTTGTCGAACACATCGGCCGAGAAACCCGCCACTTCCTTGCCATACTCGTTCACAACGCGCACGCGTTGGACCTTGTATCCCTTGCTGTGAATCTCTGGCAATAAACCCATGCGATCCGCGATTTCGAACCCTGCGCCCCAGAAATCGATGATGTAGCCGCCGGTCCGCAGCCTTGGCGCTTTTTCCACGAACGTAATTTCCGCATCATGGCGCAACAGCCAGTACGCCAGCGTTGGCCCGGCAATTCCTGCTCCAGAGATGAGCACTTTCATGGCGAAAACCTGAACTTCCTTCTGATGCATTTGGGTTCGCAAGGCGCTCGTTGGCCACAGGCAAAAAAGGCAACCGTCATTCCGTACGGAGTCTGCGGAGTGAGTTATCAGCAGCGATGTGCGTGCTCCTATGACCTGACTTGCCGCGATTCTAGCCGCGCCGCAAAAGTGAACCCATACACGGATCACTGTAGCAATGGCGCGATTCGAGAATTCGCGTTGACTCGATTTTCCGCCGTGTGGTTAATTAACCGGCGTAGGAAAATGCCGAGTTCCGAAGAGCAGCAAGTTTACGAATTCATTCTCCACGAGATCGACAGCGTGCCCCATCTGGAGGCCCTGCTTCTCCTTTGGAACACTCGCCCCAATGCCTGGATTGCCGAGGACGTCGGTAAGCGCCTCTATGTCAAAACCAGCTTCGCGGGCGCCCTGCTGCGCGACTTGGCTCGCCAGAATTTCCTTACTGTTTCCTCCGATGTCCCCGAGCGCTTTTTCTATCAGAGCAGCGGTGCAGAGCGGGACCGGTTAATCGCATTGCTCGACAGTGCCTACCGCCACGAGGTCGTACGCATTTCCACGCTAATTCACAGCAAGGCGTCTTCGGCAGTGCTAGACTTTGCCCGCGCCTTCCGCTTCACCAAGGAGCGAGAATAATGTCCTCCGTCGTGTACATCCTCGGCGCGCTCACCAGTCTAATCTGCGCGATTCTTCTGTTCCGCGGCTATAAACTCGGCAAACGAAAATTGTTGCTGTGGAGCGCCTTGTGCTTCTCCGGCCTGGCGCTCTCCAATGCGCTAGTCTTCATCGACCTGATTCTTCTGCCGCGCATTGATTTGTATCCATTGCGTCTTTGTGTAACCGCGGTCTCCATGTTTCTGCTGCTGTTCGGTCTCGTGTGGGAGAGCAAATAATCGACTCGTGGCATTTTTATTGGGCGTCATCGCTATGGCATCCGTGATAGCCGGGGTCTTCTTCCTGAAGTTCTGGAGGATTACCCGAGACACGTTATTTCTCGCGTTTGCGGTATTTTTTCTGCTGGACGCGGGCACTCGCGTTGTGCTGCTCTTTTTTGCCCGCCCCAACGAAGGCAGCCCGTACATCTATGTCCTTCGCCTTCTTGCCTTGCTGCTGATCCTGGCCGCCATTCTCAAAAAGAATTATGGTCGCGGAACCTGACCGCGCCAGCTACGGTTACGCTCATCGCCCCCGCGTGCACTTGTGCGCTTCTTCCCGCTTTGCCTGCTATATTTGTAAGACTGCTTAAGTGCAGACCCGAAGCAAAGAGAGGCAGAATGAGTCGAGGCAAGTGGCTGAATATTCGCGTAATCTCCGTTCTCGCGGCGCTGGCGTTGGTCCTGCTGGTTGGCAGAACCCTTGAGGGGCACGCGGTCCTCAAGGAGTCGCACCCGGCGGCAAACAGCAAAGTCGCGGGGCCTGACGTTCCCGTCATGCTGAAATACAATGTCCGCATCGATGCGAAGCTCTCCAAATTGCAATTGCTGAATCCCGATACTTCCAGCACCGAACTCAAGATCGAAGCGCAGACCTCGCCGGATACCCTGAACGCTAAAGCCACGGGATTGAAGCCCGGTGAGTACAAAATCCGCTGGCAGGTGCTTGCGCCGGATGGGCACATCACCCGCGGCGAAATTCCTTTCACTGTGACCGGTTCCTGAGCCCGGCCCATGGTCGAACTGCTGGGCATATTTGGCTTTCTCGTGGTGTTGTTGCGCGCGGCGATTCTGTGTTTCCAGACGGTCGCGATTGGCGGCATTTTGTTTCTCCTGCTGGTTGCGCGCACTACGGAGCAGCGAAACCAGCACCTGCTGCGCTCTTGCTGGAAACTGATCCGTGCATCCTCGTTGGCTGTCGCGATTTCTCAGCTATTCTTTGTCTTCTCCAATTCCGTCGTTCTTACCTATTCCACGGACATTCCCATCCGGGCTGTTCTGGGCGCTAATTTCGTTTTGGCCGGAGCACTCGCGATTGCCGCAGGACTCGCGCTTGCTCTCTGGCCGAAAGCTCTTCGCGAAACTGTGAATCCTCTTGCACTCTTACCGGCAGCGCTCATTCTGGCTGCCTCCGTGATGACCAGCCACTCCGCATCCCGTCTGGACGGTCGCCCGTTTCTCGTCAGCATGACCACGCTGCATTACTTGGCTACCGCGAGCTGGATCGGCGGACTCCCGTATTTGCTGATTTCCGCCAAGCGCGCCTCTACGCAGGAAGCCAGAATCGCGATCACGCAAAACTTTTCGCTCCTCGCCCAGATCAGCGTAGCGGTTCTCTTTCTAGCGGGTTTTGGCATGAGCTGGGTCTACATCGGTTCGTGGGATGCCATGTACGGCACGGCGTACGGCGTCATGCTGAGCGCGAAGATTGCCATGTTTTTGCTTCTGCTGTTTTTGGGTGCAGCCAACTATTACATCGTCCGCGGATTGCGGCAGGATTCAGGGACCGCTTCGACCAGCCTTTTTCGTTTCGGCGAGGTGGAAATCGGCATTGGCCTGACCGTAATCCTCACGGCGGCATCGATGACGGCTCAGCCTCCCGCAGTTGATTTAACGCAAGACCGTGTTTCGCTTCACGAAATTGCCGTGCGCTTTACTCCCAGAATGCCACGATTTACCAGTCCCGAAGTGACTCAGATTTCCGAGTCCACTAAAGAGCTGGTCAAAAAAGCCAAAGCTGCGGGAAGGAAAATGCCCGCCTCATTCGTTCCCGGCGACACGGGTTTTGGCACGAACACACCAGCGGATATCGCCTGGTCTGAATACAATCACAATTGTGCGGGTTTCGTTGTTTTCCTGATGGGCGTGCTGGCATTGCTCTCTCGCAGCAAATATTTTTCCTGGGCCAAAATTTGGCCGCTGGCGTTCCTGCTTTTAGCGGTGTTTCTGTTCTTCCGGGCCGACCCAGAAAATTGGCCTCTCGGGCCAAATGGATTCTGGGAGAGCTTCTCGGAAGCGGAAGTTATGCAGCACCGGATTGCGGTTTTGCTGATCATTGTTTTTGCCGTCTTCCAGTATCGCGTTGAGACCAATCGTGTGAAATCGATGGCTGCTGCGTTGGTTTTTCCCGCGGTGTGTGCACTCGGCGGCGCCGTGTTGTTGACCCACACGCATGCGCTCAGCAATGTGAAAGAAGAGTTGATGGCCGAACTGAGTCATACGCCGCTGGCTGTGTTTGGCATTATGGCGGGTTGGTCGCGATGGCTGGAATTACGATTACCCGAAGAGAATCCAACGCGGAAATACTTGGCGTGGGTTTGGCCCGTGTGCTTCATTTTCGTCGGGCTGATTCTGATGAATTATCACGAAAGCTGAGTGGCAGCGGTGGGCAAAACAGCGCTGATTGTCATCGATGTGCAGCGGGACTTTTGCGAAGGCGGAGCGTTGCCCGCCGCGGACACGCTTTCCTTGCTTCCCTCCCTGCAGGAATCGATTGATGCCGCGCGTCGCGCCGGCATCGTCATCGTCTATACCAAGGATTGGCACCCAAACGATCATAGTTCCTTCCACACCACCGGCGGACCTTGGCCCGTTCATTGCCTTGCTGGCACTTCTGGCGCTGAACTCATGCCTCCACTCAACCCGCAACCGGGCGAAGTGGTCATTCATAAGGGAGTGCACAAGCACGGGGCCGGCTACTCTGGGTTTGATCTTACCGGCTTAGAGCACCGGTTGAGAGAATTGCATGTGGAGCGGGTGGCCATCAGTGGGATCGCCACCGAATATTGTGTACGTGCCACGGCGGTAGATGCACTGCGTCACGGCTTGCAAGTGACCGTATTGACCGATTTGATTCGTGCGGTGCAGCCGGCGGAAACTCCCAAGATCCTTGCGAAATTGCAAAAGGCGGGTGCGAAATGCATGTCGTCGCAGGAATGGCTGCAGGAACTATCGCAACGCTAGCTCAGCTAGTTTTCTCCCAGCAGCGCATCGAAATAACCAAGCAGTTCCGGTGAGTTCCAATCCTGCGGACCAATAATCTTGCGCACAATCACGCCTTTGCGATCGATGATGTACGTTTCCGGCCACATCGATGTCCCGAAATCGCTGGCGATTTTCTTCGAAGGATCGCGATAAGTCGGAAAATTCAGATGATGCTCCGCCACAAACTTCTCATACGCGCCGGGATCCTCATCGATACTCACGCCTAGAACCACGCCGTTGCGCGAAGCAATCCGTTGTTGCAGCGCTATCAGGCTGGGAGTTTCTTCGACGCATGGCGGACACCAACTGGCCCAGAAATTCAGCACCACGACTTTACCGCGCAAGTCCGACAAGTGCGCTGGTTTGCTGTTCAAATCCATCGCAAAGTCTTCCGCTTTTTTGCCGGCTACCGCGGATTCGCCTTGGCGGTAGTGGGGAAGCGTGAAAAACGCAAGCACGGCAAATGCAAAACCCATGCTGCCCCAAGCCATGATTTTCCGCAGGAACATGCTCATATAGCTTTATGATAGCGCACAGCTAGAGCATCCGAGAAGCACGGAATCGCGTCAAAATATGAGTGACTCGCCGCAGTCCGTCAGCGCCATCATCCCCGCGCGAAATGAAGAAGCCGCCATTCGTGCTTGCGTCGAATCCCTCGTTCCACAGCAGGACATCGTGGAAGTGATTGTCGTCGACGATGAATCGACGGATAACACCGCCGACACTGTGCGGCAGATCATGGACAGTTCTCCCAAAGTTCGCCTGCTGCAAACGCACGAATTGCCACCGGGCTGGGTCGGCAAAAACTATGCGGTGTGGGTCGGCGCACGCGACGCCAAAGGAGAATGGCTGCTGTTTACGGATGCCGACGCGGTTCACCAGCCCGATTCTGCCAAACGTGCTCTCGCGATTGCAGCCCGCGAAAACGCCATGATGCTTTCGTTTTCCCCGGAACAAGTGATGGAGACGTGGTATGAAAAGGCGCTGATTCCCTATGTCTATTCGCGTCTGGCCAGCAAATTTTCGTTTGACGATGTGAATGACCCCGGCAAACCGGTGGCTGCCGCCAATGGCCAATTTCTCATGATTCGCCGCGCCGCGTACGACGCTGTCGGCGGACACGCCAGCGTGGCCGCCGATGTCCTGGAAGATGTCGCGCTCGCCAAGCGCGTTAAGTCTTCCCGCTATCGCATCTGGTTTGGCAGCGGGCAGGGAATTGTTCGTGTGCGCATGTACCGGACCTTTAGCGCAATGTGGCAAGGATGGAAAAAGAATCTATATCGCTTGATGGGAAGCAGTGTTTCCGCCGTGTGGCAGGAATTCGCAACGGCGATCTGGCCGATTCTGTTTACGCTCCTGATGTCTCTGCTCGTTGACGTTTTCTTCCAATCAGACTGGGCCGCTCTTGGCATCTGCGTTTTGGGCGCAATCGCCATCTCCCTGGCGGATGTTCCTGCATTAAGACGGTCCCAATTCCCTGCACGCATCGCGTGGTATTCCGTTGTCGGCAGGCTGCTCTATTCCGCAGTACTCTGGGATTCATATCATAGCTACCGTCGCGGTAAACTTGAGTGGAAGGGCAGGGCGTATCCCGTAGGCACCCCTGGCGCATCAAAATAAGGGCACAAACGTAATGGTGTATCTGACCCGCAAAATCGAGTTTTCCGCTTCGCATCTCTATCACAACCCGGCGCTCACCGCCGAGGAGAACCGGCGCATTTTTGGCAAGTGCAACAATCCTCACGGGCACGGCCACAACTACACCTTGGAAGTTACCGTGGCGGGCGAACCGGATCCGGTCACGGGAATGGTGCTGGATTTAAAAGATCTAAAAACGATCCTGGAGCGCGAAATCATGGAGCGCATGGATCACCGCTTCCTCAATTACGAAGTGCCCGAACTGAAGGACCAGATTCCCACCTGCGAAAACATTGCGCGCACCATCTGGAAGATTCTCGAGCCGAAGATTACTCAAGGCCGTCTTCATAAAGTGCGTTTGTACGAGTCCGCGGATATTTTTGCGGAGTGTTATCGAAACGGAGCGAGCCCCGCATGACTGGTGCGCTCAAAACTGTATTTGGCCGGCGTTATCGCTTTGCGGCATCGCATCGCCTGCACAGCCAGCAACTCAGCGAAGAAGAGAATTGCCGTGTCTACGGGAAATGCAACAACCCTCACGGACACGGCCACAATTACGTGCTGGAGGTCATCGTCTCAGGGATGGTGGATCCCGCCACAGGCATGGTTGTGAATCTGATGGACCTCGACTACTTTGTCCAACGGGAGGTAATTGCACCGTTCGATCACAAGTCGCTTAACGAAGACGTCGAGAGTTTTCGCTCAACCGTGCCGACCACCGAGAACCTCTGCAAGGAGATTTACCAGCGCCTGCAACACTTCCCGCTGGCCAAACTCGAACGCATCCGGGTTGAAGAAACGTCGAATAATGCCTTCGAGTACGCCGGGGAAGAAATTTAGGATCGCGTGACGATCCGCTAAAGGGGAAATCAAGTGAGTAAGCCGACGGAAATCATTTTGCACGAACCCAATGTAGAAGCCCCCAAAGAAAGCGTTGCCGACCTTGTACGCAGGATGATTGTGCTCATCGGGGAGGACCCGAATCGCGAAGGACTGCGCAAAACTCCGGAGCGTTTCGAGAAGGCTTTCAAGTATCTGACCAGCGGCTATCATCAGAATCTCGAATCCGTTCTGAATGGAGCGACCTTCAGCGTGCATTACGACGAAATGGTCGTGGTGAAGGACATCGAGTTTTTTAGCCTGTGCGAGCACCACCTGCTGCCGTTCTTTGGCAAGGCTCACGTTGCCTATTTGCCGAGCAAGAAGGTCCTTGGCCTGAGTAAAATCGCTCGGCTGGTGAACATGTACGCGCGCCGCCTGCAGATTCAAGAACGCATGACCAGCCAGATTGCCGATGCGATCTCGGATAAGATCAGCCCTGAAGGCGTGGGCGTCATCATCGAAGCCCGGCACCTCTGCATGCAAATGCGTGGCGTCGAGAAGCAACACGGTCAGGCAGTGACCAGCGCCATGCTCGGTTCCTTCCGCCACAACAAACAAACCCGCGACGAATTCCTCTCGCTTGTGCGCTCCAAGCGAAGCTGATTCACGCTTTTGTAGGGCCGCCTTCCGAGGTGGGCCGTCGGACCTTGTTTATTTCGCCATCGTTTTTCTGCTGGCCTTCCGTTGACCCGCGCGCGCACGACGCACCCGATCGCGATTCCCACAGGTCGCGTCACTACACCACCGGCGTACATTGCCTTTCGTGCGGTCCACGAAAACCCAACGGCAATCCACGTTTGCACAAATCTTCAAATGTCCTCGCGACTCGTGAATTAACGAATCCGCAAAGCTTCGCGCGATCGAAGCCACTTCGGAACGCCAGCCAATTTCCGCGGCCTGCAGCTTCAGCGCAAATCCACTTTGGCTCTCCACCAACCTGGGAAATACAGGTACTTTCAACCAGGCGTTGAGCTTTGCTATGTCTTCTGCTGTAAATGGTTTCTTGACGGAATCTTTTTCCACCAGAAGCCTTAGCAACCTGCGAAGCTCCCGCAAAGCTTGCAACACTTCCGGATTGTCCGGCGGGATTTGCAGCTTCCAGTAGCGCACAAACGAATGGACCCAGCGAGGATCGGCGAAGCACTCGGTGAAAGTACCAAAACCGTCCCAAAGCTCGCTGTTGACCAAGTCGAGCCAGGGCGCCGAAGCGCCGAATCCGCGGTCGAAAAAAGCATCGGAGGTCATTGTAACGGGATAAAATGCGTTGACACGTTACATCGCGTAATGTAGCGTATGAAATGAGATTAGCATATTTAACTCATTACACAAAATCGGACCATGAGCGACAGCACTCAAGCCATCCAAACGACTGCGGACACCTTTTCCGCCGCCCGCTCTTTCAGAGTCCGCGTAGTCTTGAGTTTCCTTGCGATTTACCTCATATGGGGTTCGACGTATCTGGCCATTCGCTACGCGGTGGAAACCATTCCTCCCTTGTACACCGCCGGATTTCGACATTTGTGTGCCGGCACGATCCTGCTCACCTGGGCGTTGCTCAAGGGCATGCGCCCCACATGGCCGCAAATCCGCGCCAGCGTTGTGATCGGTTTCTTCTTTTTCCTTCTGGGACATGGCTCCTTGCACTGGGCCGAGCGCATTGTCCCCAGCGGCCACGCAGCTCTTCTGATCGCCGTGGAACCTATTTTCGTTTTCGTGCTTTCTTCCGCCGCCGCGCGCACCTGGAAGCTGAATGGCATGCTGCTCAGCGGCATTCTGTTAGGCCTGGTCGGCGTCGGAATCCTGGTTCGTGGAACCGAATCAGGACACGCCTCCACGTTCGGCTCAATGGTCATACTGTTCGGCGCGTTCGCCTGGTCGATGGGCATCATTTATTCGCGGCGCTCTCATCTATCAGGAAATCCGCTGCTCTTATCCGCGCTTTCGTTACTAGCCGGAGCGGTGATGCTCATCGTCACCGCGACTGTCGCCGGCGAAGCGCATGGATTCTCAATTTCGCAGGTCACCCGCAAATCCTGGCTGGCGTTTGCCTACCTCGTCCTATTCGGTTCGGTGATCGCTTTCACCACGTATAACTGGCTGCTCGAGCATTACTCACCGACGCTGGTCGCCACGCACACTTATGTAAATCCTGTCGTCGCGGTGTTCCTCGGCTGGACTTTTGGCGGAGAATCGCTCACCACGCGCGTCGCAATCGCCGCCGCCCTGGTCGTTATGGCCGTCGTCCTGGTGGATCGCGGCACTAATCGCTTACGTTCCTCCTAGCGGGATACCCGCCGCCTGCACAATACGGGTGCAAATCCTAGAAATAAAAGACTTTTACTTGCTACATCCTCACGGGTGTGGTGAACTCTGCTGTATAACACCATCATGATTGGGCAGAGATTTAGCCACTATGTGATCGAACAGAAGCTTGGTGAAGGTGGCATGGGTGTCGTGTTTCGCGCGCGCGACGAAAAGTTGCAACGCGACGTCGCCCTCAAATTTCTCGACACATTGCCCTCTGGCACTTCCGCCAGCCACTCTCGCGCTCTTCAGGAAGCCCGCGCCATTTCCGCGCTCAATCATCCCAACATCTGCACCGTTTACGAAGTCGGCGAAGTGGATGGCCGTCCCTTCATTGCCATGGAATTTGTCGAAGGTCGCCCGTTGAGCATGGAGATTACTTCCGCAGGTCTCGCCCTCGACCAAGTCGAACGCTATGGCCAGCAGCTCGCCGACGCGCTTGCCCACGCCCACAGCCGCGGCGTCATTCATCGCGATTTGAAAGCTGCCAACGTGATCGTCACTCCCAGCGGGCGCCTCAAAGTTTTGGATTTTGGAATTTCGCAACGCTTTGAGCCGGGACGTGCCGGCGGAGATGGCACCACCGTCATCGATCAATCCTGGGAATCCCAGCACACTTTCACCGGCACCCTCCCGTATATCGCTCCAGAAATCTTGAAGGGCCAGGAAGCCGATGTCCGCAGTGACATCTGGTCCCTCGGCGTGTTGCTCTACGAAATGGCTGCGGGCCAGCGCCCGTTTCGCGGAGCCACCGGCTTTGAGTTGAGCGCGGCGATTCTCCGCGAACGCACCCCGGAAATCACACCGCCATTGCCGCCAGTCCTCAAAAGCGTCATTGACAAGTGTTTGGAAAAGGACCCCGGCCAGCGATACCAGGGCGCAGGAGAAGTGCGCGCAGCCTTGGAAGCGGCAACCACTGCCTCGAGAACTCACGATCTCGCCTCCCTGAGGACCAAGAAACCGCCCGCCCCGAGCCTATTCTCCGCCCGTAATCTCATTGCGATCGTTGTACTTTTCGCAGCCACTGCCGGACTCTTTTACTGGCTTAACGGTCGATCGAACAACTCCAGGCACGTCCTTCCCTTGCCGGGCGCTATTCAGTCCATCGCGGTCCTGCCATTAGAGAATCTTTCCGGCGATCCGTCCCAGGATTATTTCGCCGACGGAATGACCGACGCCTTAATCACCGAACTGTCCCAAATCCGCAAACTTCGCGTCATTTCCCGCACCACCGTCATGCAGTACAAACGCACCCAAAAATCTTTGGACCAAATCGCTCAAGAACTCAACGTAGACGCCATCGTGGAAGGCTCGGTTGTCCACGCCGGAGATCGCGTGCGCATTTCCGCCAAACTCTTCCAGACCAACCGCGAAGGCGCTTTGTGGGCCGACAATTTCGAGCGCAATTTTACCGACGTCCTGGCCTTGCAGAGCGACGTCGCCACCGCCATAGCTCGCCGCATTCAAGTTGAACTCTCGGGCGCGGAACAGAGCCAGTTGGCCCGTAGCCGCAGCGTTGTCCCCGAAGCTTACGAGGCTTACCTGAAAGGACGATTTGAGTTCGAGAAGCGTACTCCGGAAGGTTTTCAAGACGCCGCCAACTATTTTCAGCAGGCCATCTCTAAGGACGGTACCTTCGCGGCCGCATACGCCGGGTTAGCCGATACGTATTTGAATATGAGCAACTACCAGATGGGCCCGGCAGAAAGCTTGATTCCCAAAGCGAAATCGGCGGTGGAAAGGGCTCTGCAGTTAGACGATCGCCTCGCTGAAGCGCATACGTCTCTGGCGGCCATTCGTTTCTATCATCTCGAAGGCGGCAATATTGAAGATGAATTTCTGCGGGCTATCGCTCTCGATCCAGGCTATGCCCAAGCCATACATTGGTACGCCTTATATCTGGCTGCCGTCGGTCGCAAAGATGATTCCATCCGCGAAATTAAACTCGCCCGGGAGATTGACCCCAAGTCGCTGATCATCAATGCCAATGTGGGCTGGTGCTACTACCTGGCCGGTGATTTTCCACGCGCTGAAGAAGCAGAAAAAAACGCCGTTCTCATGGATCCCAGTTTTGTCACCGCCAGGGGCTACCTCGGACAGGTCTATGTGGCCAAGAAGCAGTACAAGGATGCCATCGATGAATTTCGTATCGCGGAGTCGCTGTCCCCCGGCGACATTGCCGCTCAGGCGGATCTGGGCCACGGCTACGCGATCTCCGGCAAAAAACAGGACGCCGACGAAATCCTTCGCGAACTGCAGCAACAGCAAGGGAAAAAATATGTCTCCGCGTACGATTTCGCCGTTGTTTATGCGGGTCTGCGCGATGTGAATAAAACGCTGGACTGGTTGGAAAAGGCCTACGTGGAGCGAAACGGCCGCTTGGCCAACCTCGCAGTCCACCCGCAGTTCGCCTTCCTAAGAAATGAACCCCGCTGGCAGCATCTCGTCCAGAAAATCTGGGGCACCAAGTTGATCGAGCAGGCTAAACCTTAGCCTCTGCGGAACCAATCCCAATCCCCCTCACGGGCCCACACACGGCACCTCATTCCGAAGAGAGCCCGCGAAGTGAGGATCCGATCCTTCATCGTGTCATCGCGATGAATCTCTCTTCCGTTCCGGCTCATACAACCACGTCATTCTGAACGGAGTCTGCAAAGTGAGGTACGATCCTTCATCGCGTCTTCGCGATGAATCTCTTCCATTCCAGCTCATACAACCCACGTCATTCCGAACGGAGTCCGCGGAGCGAGGAATCTCTCTTCGATTCCTGCATGTGTCGTCGGTGCCCCTCGTACTGCGATGGGTTTTGCTCCAATCTTCTAAGGATTCTGCTGCTGGGCAGGTGGAGTCTCCCCCACTGTCGGCGCCGGCTGTGCATTTTGGTTCGGAGCCTGCTGCTCCGAACTCGCCGCATGCGACTTTTTCGAAGGTAGATACGTCACGGGAACCGCGTCGTGCAGCGTGAAATCCAGTCGCGTTTCCGACGGGATACGCACTTGCTCGCCGTGTGTCGCGGCCTGAACGGCAGTTCCGCCGCCCGCCCCCCCGCCGGCCCCAATCGCTGCGCCTTTTCCTCCGCCGGCCAAGCCGCCAATCAGCGCGCCAAGCGCCGCGCCGCCACCGATCACCGCCGCCGAACGTTTTCCGCGCGAACTTCCTTGCTGCTGTACGTCGCTGGTCTTCAAAGAGTACGTCCGGCCCTGATACGTGATGCTGTCCAGCGACACGGTAAGTTCGCTGCGTCCCTTGAATTTCCCTGCGGAGCTGGCTTCCACGAGCCTGAGCTTCACGTTTAGACCTCTGGGCAGCACGATTTGATCGTTTACCACCACCGGCGCGTCCAGCGACGCGCGAAAAGATTGTCCCGTCGAACTGGTGGATGAGTCGATGGGATCGATGGTGCGTATCGTGACAATCGTTCCTTCGGGCACCGTCACTGTAACCGGTTGTGGCGGAGGCGGCGGTGGCGGAGGCGCTGGCGCGGCGGGCGGGGTTGGAGCACTCGGCGGTGCAGGCGCGGACGGCGCGGACACGGTTTCGTCCGAAGCTGGGGTAGCTGGCGCAGGTTCACCCTTAGGCTCGTCAACTACTTCTTTCTTCTTCGGCTTCAATTTCCTGGGAATTGGCGCGGGCTCGGGCGGAAGCGGCGGTGCCTGCTCTGCGCTGGCCGCCGGGGCGGGCGATGCCATTGTCGTAGAGTCGATCACCTGCTTCACGCCATCCGTTTTTGACGCGATGTTCTGCGCAGCCAGTCGCGCGGCATCGTCGGGCACCACTCCCGTCAGCGTCACGATGCCATCTTTGCTGCTCACGTTGACCGACGGCGATTTCAGCAGTGGTTCGGAAAACATCTTAGCCTTAATTTGAGTAGTGATGGCGTCATCGTTTGGCTTGTGCTGGCACCCCGCAGCCAAACAAATCGCAAGCGCAACAATCGAAAGCGGTAACCTCCGGCTCAGCATAGGTCCTCCCGGTCATGGGACGCATGGTTGGTCACGAAGGTTGTGCCAACAACAATCCTCGTCAACTGGCGAATGCAAACCGAACGTTTGTGTATGCTTCGAGCCTACCTCAGCCATATACATTTCAGTATGCAATTGTAAAATCCCTACCAAATATCATATTCCCAAAGTCGAACGATCGTTTGACATCGACGTAAGCTGTTAAGGCGCAAAGGAATAGAGCTCTAACTCAGTTTGGTAGCCCAATTGCCAATAACCGATTGAGTGATTTGTCCCTGTGGTGGGGGTTTTCACGAACAATTCAGAAGTGTATCGCGGGTCATGCCTTTGGCGACCCGGCATTTGCGCTTTCCTATTCGAAGTGGGGCGCCACGGCTTGGGGTGGCGTATACCGTCAAGGAGGTAGGAATGAAGCTGTTCAGGATGGGAGTTGTGGTGGCTTTCGTTCTAACGTTGGTCTTCGCGAACATCGCGATGAGCCAATCGTTGACTTCAGGAGACATCGCGGGCCGCATTACCGACCCAGCCGGTGCCGTCATTCCGAATGCAACTGTTTCGTTGAAGAGTCTTGATAAGGGCACGGAGCAGTCGACAACGTCAAACTCCGACGGTGCCTTCCGCTTTAGCCTAGTGAAGCCTGGTCATTATGAGGTTTCAACAGCGGTCACCGGATTCGCGAAATCTGTCCGTAATGTCACCGTTGAGGTGGGCACCTCGACTCTGGTCGAGTTCAAACTGGAAATTAGCAAGCAGGCTGAGACCATCGAAGTCACCTCCGAGGCCCCGCTCATCAACACCGAGCCCGGTAGTTCTACCTCATTCACTCCGACCGAAGTGGCACTGCTGCCATCGCCCGGAAATGACTTGACTACGATCGCTTTCACCGCCCCTGGCGTCGTGACTGCAAACGGAACGGGATACGGCAATTTCTCCGGTCAACGGTTTGCCCGGCACTTCCAACCTTTTCACCGTGAACGGTGAAAACGATATGGACCCGTACTTCAACATCAACAACTCCGGCGCAGCCAACCTGACGCTCGGCGCGAATGAAGTCCAGGAAGTCACCGTAACGACGAACCCGTACTCAGGACAGTACGGACAGTTGGCGGGCGCGCAGGTGAGCTATGTCACTAAGTCGGGTACAAACTCGTTCCACGGTAATGCGCAATACTGGTGGAACGGGCGATACCTGAACGCGAACAACTGGTTTAATAACTCCCTTGGTGGTGCCGCAGGTGGCGCTCCGCGTCCGTTCTCCAATGCGAACCAGTGGGCTGGCGGGATCGGCGGCCCAATTGTGAAAGACAAGTTGTTCTTCTTCTTTGATACGGAAGGGCTGCGATTTATTTTGCCCGCCCAGGCCGACGTAACCGTTCCAACACCCGATTTTGCCGCGGCGGTCCTGGCTAACATTCAGGCAGTCCAGCCGAATCAGTTGCCGGCCTATCAAACGATGATGGGGCTCTATTCGGCCGTGACGCAAGGCAAGACTCCGAATACCTCTATCAGCCAAAGTGCGGGCTGTGTGCCGGGAGTTGTTTCTGGATGGACGACTACAGGCGGCTGCTCGGAATCAGTCACCACAGCGCCTTCGACCCTCGCCCATGAATGGATTATTGCGTCCCGTATCGACTATAAGCTCACCTCCAAGGACGACATTTTCTTCCGGTTCAAGATCGACCATGGGCTTCAGCCAACGTACGTTGACCCGCTTAGCCCCGTTTTTAACGCACTCTCTAATCAACCCTCTTACGATTACCAGGTGCAAGAGCACCACGTATTCAGCGGCACGATGGCCAATGAATTCACCGCCACTTTGAGCCATTACGTGGCCCAATTCGTGTATGCGGACCCCGCCAAGGTAGAGTCAACGTTCCCGTATGGGACCAGTTACGCAGCGAACGTGCCCTTCACCAACGTTAATCCTCTCGCCCCGGACTTCCCGCAGGGCCGCAACATCACCCAGTATCAGTTCATTGATGACTTCACCTGGACCAAGGGCAAACACAACCTCCAGTTCGGTGTAAACTTCCGCCGCTACGACGTAAGCGACCACAACTTCTTCTGGAACACTCCGCTGGTCTATTTCCGGAACATCGGGACCACTGGTCCTCTGGCTAATGGATTGGCAGATTGGTCTAACGGCGTGGCGTTCCAATACCGCCAATCCGACAACCTCGCCTCGGACGTGCCGGTTGCCCTATGGGGCGTCGGAATCTACGCCTCGGATCGTGGAAGGTAACTCCCAACTTTACGCTCACCGCGGCCTTGCGTGTAGAACGAAATTCAAATCCGGTATGCCAGACAAACTGTTTCGCGAACTTCACCGGTTCATTCTCGCAACTCGCTAGCGTTCAGGCAGGCGCAGGCCGGGCGATGTCCCATACAGCCAGGATATCAAGTACGGACAACATCAGGCCTACCATGGTGTGGATGCCTTGGTTACTCCCCACGTTTGGCGTTCAGTTGGTCGCCCGGTTCGAGTGACCATTCCCCTGTTTCCCGGCGGGGGAAAGACCGTCATCAGCGGTGGGATCGGCATTTTCTATGACAACCCCGCCGCTGGCTTGGTGGACAACCTTCTTGCAAACCCACCGGTTTCGGTCGATTTCCGTATCCGACCGCCCACAGGGACGTACTGTTTTGACCCGACCGCGACGGGTTCTGCGGCAACTTTGCTGCCGCCTCCAGGCTTCAATATCACAAAGAGCTACAATCAGATCGAACAGGAGCTTGCAAGCATCAACGTAGTATTTCCGGCTCCATCCTTTAATGGCATCAACGGAACGGTCCATGCACCACAGCTCAGGAATGGAACTTCAAGCTTGACCAGCAGAATAACCAGGACGTACGGCCTTCGCCATAAACTATGAGGCAACAACGTGATTCGGTTGCCTTACGAAAACTCGTGCTAGAATGCATACCGATCGCTCCGGGGTCTTTGCGCGCGTCCCTGGGGTAAATTCCGTCTCGGCACTGGTACCCCCTATGGCGTGGTGCCGAATTACGGGTCGTGAGTGTTACCAGAGTGGTGCCGTTTCCAATTACAACGGCATCTCGTTCTCGTTGCGCGAACATTTCAATCCTGGTTCTTGGCACACCTAAATTACACCTACTCGCCACGCCTTGGACGAGTTGTCCAATGGCGGCTTGTTCGCTTTCAGTAGCGCGACAGATCCCTGGAACAGCATAACCCCCTCAGCCTTCGCGCTGGCAACTACGGAAATTCCGACTATGACATCCGACACCTCGTCAATGCGAGACTGGGTGTTCAGCCCGCAACTTTCCAAGAATAAGTTTGCCAAAACATTCGATGGGCGGATGGCAGTTCCGGGAAGGTTATCTGGCGCACAGGATTGCCCTTCACCGTCGTGGATGGGAACTTCAACGGCATGGATTCTACTGGTGTCGGAGGCACCATTTTCGCCAACCAAATATCGCGTGGCGCACAGACAAGCTGCGGGAAGGGCGCCGCCATGCCTGCAACAAGGTGCCGGTGGTTGCTAACGCTGACGCCTTCACCAACACCGCCGATCCTTCGTTTGCCGGTTACACCGCGTGGCCAAGCCAGGCGCGAAACCAGTTCCGCGGCCCGGCTATTTCGATTTCGACATGGGCTTTTCAAGAACTTCCAATTCAAAGAACAGGCGAATCTGGTCTGTGGGCATGACAGCGTATCAACGCTTTCAACCACCCGAACTTCGACATTCCCGTAATAACACTTTCAGTACTGGCGATCCGACGTTCGGACAATTTCCAGCAGGCAGGGATTGGTGTACCGACCAGCCCGTATGGCAACTTCCTCGGATTCGACTCTTCACCGCGCGTTGTACAATTATCGGCGAAGCTCACCTTCTAACAATTTCCGCGAAAACGCGGTGCGAAAAGGGCGGCCCTCGCGGCCGCCCTTTTCTTTTACGGCCGCCTTCTGAGGCGGGCCGTTCGTTTTTAGACAAATTTGCGTGTTCGAATATAAATACTATTTGATAATCGATTTACATTTGGTAAATATCGTGCTATAGTAGCCGCCTGATGTCAGGCTTCGCCCCTTTTTCCGTCTCTCACCACCTGCCACGGTATACGTCTTTCCCGCCTACAAAATCTGCAACCTACCGTACAGTACAGCACGGTACAGTACAGAGTCCGAAGCTATGCGTCCCAAAATCAGCAACTTGCACCGTGTACTGCAGAAACAGGGGGAGGGGGTGGAGTAGTGCAGGCCGATTCCCCAAATGGTTTCTTCGCAGGGCCGCCCCTGGGGGCGCCCGTTGGTTATACCCAAACGCGCTATCAACCGAGGCTATTCAGTGCGGATCGCTTCAATTTGCTTGGATTGGATTTTTATTTCTACGCCGAGAGGAGGACGCACGTCGCTCCCTTGCACGATCCCGCCACGGACCCACACGTTGCCCATAATGTTCGCCATCTTCAGCGGATCGTACAATGTGTGACTGCATGGATTTCCGACCAGCGGATGAACCGCCGCGTGGTAGTCATATTCGGTACGCAGTTTGTCCATGTCGGTAATGTACTCGAGCGAGCAGTTGCCGTACGGAGCTTTTCGCGAAAACGACCAATACCCGGCGGCCGTCGCGGCGGATCCCACGGGCAATCGAACGATAGTTGCTGGGACGCTTTCGCCGGTGGTCAAGTCGTGAATAAAAAAATCTGCCGAGGACCACGGCTTCGCGAAGTCGGCGATTTTTGCGATAACGGGATTTGCGGCGTCCGCGTGCGGCAGTAGCGACGCCGGATCAGGTGGCGGAGGAGGCACTTCGATTTGCGGCGCGGGTTCAACGTGAACAGTTCGGGCCGGCCGCGCGTGAGTAAACCAGCGGATGGCAAAAACCAGAATGATTCCGAATACTATAACGCCCACGATAAGGGATGAAAGCGGATTGGAACTCCGGCGTCGAAGCGACGGCGAGACGCCGGGAATCGCGGGCATCTCGGCTTTAAACCGCGAATCGGAAGAATGTTCGTGCATCGGGCGGACCTGCTGTCGGCCAAACTCAGCGTCACCTGGAACAAAAAGAGCGGCGCCACATCACGGCCAATTAGATTACTAACTAATAATAACACTCGGCAGGATAAAAGGAAACGTGGCATAGAGCCCTTGCAATCAGTTTAAAAGTGTGGACCTCGCGGGCAGGATTTGTCTCGCGCCCTGTCGAATCGACCTCGTCTCAGTCTAATAGCAGATTCGCGCAAGGGGCAAGTGCAACCGAACAGCCCGTCGCCGATTGGCTACCCCTAGGCTTCGAGCCATGGAGTCGAACGGCCTCGACCCGCCAGTAACATCCGTTTTTAGGTTGCTCACAAGGTTACAGTGCGACGCCGGGGGCTTGAATTGCATGGGCTGAGCGGCCTAGTGTAGAGGTAGCAAGTTAGGGAGAAATCTGCCGGAATGGCCGCCGACACCCGACAGACCGCGCGCTCTTTCGTTCACAGTCTGAACATCCTGTTGAAGTTTGCGCGCTTGTATGAATTTGGGCATGTGCGCACTGCGGCTCAGTTTGAGACCGCATGGAAAGAATTGCGCACAGCGCTCGATCAAGGCGGCGATGCCGGACTGCTTCTGGGTGCTACTGGGAATCAGATTGTGTTAGACGGCGTGCCGTTGGGCGCGGCCGCGGCGGAAAAAAGCTTCGCGCAACTGCTGACCACTTCAGGAATCGCCAGCATTCATTTTTCTCCGAACACCACGCAAAGTAACTTCGCGCGATTCGTGCGCGCATTTCCGAGTGGGAATAACAAGCCCAGCATGTTGGCGGAACAACTGAAAGCTGCGCTAGCGGGCGAGAGCAGTATCAAAATCAACGAGATTCGCTATGTGGCGGAAGACGGTTCCGTTGCGGGCATTAAAGTTGCCGCGCAATTGACCGCGAAAATGCTCGGCGGCGCGGGAGACAAATACCGGGACGTCTTTGAAGATCCGCAAAAAATGTTGCAACTGATTTTAGCTGCCGAAAGCAGCCGTACTGGCGGCGGTGGTGGATTTGGCCCGGGCGGCGGGGGGACTGGCGGATCTGGCGGTGGCGGGTCGAGTTGGAGTGGCGGAACGGATGGCAGCGGCAGCTTGTGGGATGCCGGAAAAGCGTCCGGCGGAACCGGCGGATCCGGTGGAGGCACGGGCGGGACAGGCGGCAGTGGGTTTGGCGGCGGCTCTGGCGGCGCCGGAGGAACTGGATCGGGTGGTCCTGGAGGCGGAGGGGGCCTGGGTAGCGGCACCGGATTCGGCGGTGGTGGAGGAACGAGTGGGGGAGGATCAGGAACCGGTGGATCCGGCGGAGGATCAGGATTTGGTGGCGGTGGCGACGGAACTGGATCGGGGGGGCCTGGCGGAGGCGGAGGTGGTGGAGTAGGCGCTGGCAGTGGTGGCCCAGGGAGCGGGGGTTCAGGGGGCGGCCCAGGTGGTGGCGGAGTAGGTGGAGGCGCCGGCAGTGGTGGCCCAGGGGGTGGGGGTCCAGGCGGCGGACCGGGCGGCGGCTCGGGTGGAGGATCGGGATTTGGTGGTGGTGGTGGCGGCGCGGGCGGAGGAACCGGGGGCGGCGCTGGATTTGGCGGAGGAGGTGGTGGCGGGACAGAACCCGGAAAATGGATGAGCGCTTCGGCCATGTTGCGCGGAGCAATGATGGGCGGAATGGGCTCGGGTGTAGGCACCGGGGAGCCTGGGAATTACGCAGTCGCAGAAGAAGACGTGCGTTCAATGATTGGCTTGTTCGCCCAATTGGGGAAAGCCCGAAAAGACCCTGAAACGCGCATGGATCCCGCAACTTTCCAATCGAGGTTGAGCACATTGCCGGTGCGGGCGCAGTACACATTGCAACAGGCGCTAGCGGGATTGGCGGCTCAGGCGCCCATGGACAAGCCGGACAAGCCGATGCTGTTAAAACTCGCGGAGCACGTGGCGATTCGCTTTGCGCTGGACAGTTACGAACGCGGTGAATTGCGGGTGAATGCGGTGAAGCAGTTGTTGGACAGAATGAACTCCGAAATTGAAGCGCTCCGCAAGATCCTCGGTCAACAAGAAGAAACCATGGCGAATGCGGGGATCACGGTCCAGTCCTACACGGAACTGCTGGACCAGGAATTTTGGCAGCAGGTGCCGGAGGAAAATAAGAAGGAGGTATTGACCTCCGACGAAGCCTGGTGCGTACCGCCTCGGAATGTCCGGGGTTTCCTGGAAGAAATGCTGCGGCGAGGCGAGCTGAAAACGGTAAACGAGATTCTGACCAAATACGCGGCATGCGTGGCGCTGGAGGCTCCGGAAGCGCGACGAACGACAGCGATAGGGCTGGCCGATTTGGCGGAGTTTTATGGGAGCGGCGACGGCAGCGCGCTAATCGACGTGATTCAAAGGCTCGGAAACCAGCTCGCTGTTGAGCGAGAAGGTGACTTGCAGACCCTGTTGGGCGCCGCGTTTGTGCGTATGAGCCAGGAAGCGGGCTCGAAGCGGTTTTACCCCGCGATGCAACAGGCTTTGGCATCCTTGGACAGTGTCGAATCGCTACGCCCAGGCTCAACAAACAATGTGCGGCAAAGAATCGGAGCCGAGGAACGTGTGCCGGAGTTTGTGGAAGACACGATGCGCACCGGCCAAATCCCCGACGGGTTGCTGGATATTTTGGCGCTCATGCCCAAAGCCACTCTGCAGTATGTAACCACCAAATTTGCGAACTGCGGATTCCACGAAGATTGCCAGCTGTTAGGTTCTGTTGCTGCCGGGTTGGGCGAAGATGCGGTGCAGCGGATGACGGACACGCTGCAGAACTCGCCAGCAAACGAAGCTACGGAAGTGGTTGGGCTGCTGACGCAGTTGGCACCCGATGCGGTGGAGAGAATCTTGCCAATGCGCCTGGCGCAATGGCCGCGTACTTCCCATGATCGCACCGTGCGCCAACTGTCCAGCGCGTCGCCGCAAGAGAGGGCGCGGTTGCTGGTGATGTTGTACGATTCGCTGGACCCGCTGATTCGGCCACTCGCGCTGGACGAAATGGGCATGAGCGGGCGCCCTGAGTGCATAACCAAAGTCGTGGATCTGCTGCAGGACGACAGCACTCCGGGTTTCACACGGATCAAGGCGATTGAGGCGGCTGGAAGATTGCGAGCCAGCGGAGCGAGTCCAGTTCTACAGAAACTATTAGAAGCAAAACAGGTTTGGCGCTGGGCGTATCATTCTGAATTGAGAATTGCGGCGGCGCAAGCTTTGCAGAAAATCGAACCGGCCTTGGGTATGGAGAAAGTTGCAGCCAGCGGCCTGGATCGCAGGGAACTTGTGCTGGAGCCAATGGATCCTGAGCCCAATGCTCCGGTCATTCGGCAAAGGCGCTACGCGCGTCTGAAACTCACCAAGCACGTTCCCGCCGTGACTACGAATTTGCGCGAGAACCTCCGCTTATCGATCGCGGAGTTGAATATGGCCGGCGGAATCGGCGCCGCGGACCGCCACCTGGCTCCCGGCTCTCTTCTGAATCTCAAGATATCCATCGGCGTTCGCCACATCCGCGCGCAAGCGATTGTGCGGGGAGCTCGTCCGCAAGCGACCGCGTTTGAATTCGTCGAAATGGATTTAGACGATCGAGCTCGCCTGCGAAAAGTGTTGTTAGAGCTGGGCGGATTGCCGCAACCCGCTCAAGTTACCAATCGCAGCAGGAGACAGGGCCGGCTGGCGCTCAAGTAGCAGCGGAAGGCGATCGAAATCACCGATCAGATTACAGAACGGAACTGCTGCTACGAACGATTCCCCTGTACTCGCGTTGTCAAGCCGCCCGAAGGAACAGGTATTGCGACTGGTCTAGCGTCGAGCTAGCGATAGTGGCACATGGGACGACTGTACCATTGTGAGACCCGCCTGACGGGCCTACCGTACTAGAGAAGGCGTACTGCAGAGAAGACCGTCACGATCGACGGACGAAGGCACCGACCTGGCATGAAAACGGACCCAAAGAGCACAGCCGCCCGCGCATTCGTACGCAGCCTGAACATTTTGTTGAAGTTTGCGCGGCTGTACGGCTACGATCACGCGCGCACCGTGGAACAATTGCAGGTCGCATGGACAGAGCTGCGATCAGCTGTACCCGAGGATGGCGATAACGGATTGCTGTTGGGAGCAACTGGGAATCAGTTGCTGCTGGACGGCGTTCCGTTGGAGGGCTCGCCGGCGGAAAAGCAGTTTGCGCAACTTTTGAGTGCAGCAGGACTAGCGAGCATTCAGTTCCAGCCCAGCGTGACGCAGGAAGAACTCATTCATTTTGTGCATGCCTTCCCGACAGGGAAAGCGAAGCCAGCAGAACTGGCGCAACAGCTCAAAGATGCAATAGCCGGCGCTCAGGGCATACACGTTAACGAGATCTGTTTTGTGGCGACAGATGCGCGATTGAGGGATGCCAGCGTAGCGGCGCAAATCGCCGCAGCTTCGTTAGGAGACGAACAGGATTCGTTCAGAAAAATGCTGAACGACCCGCAAAAACTGCTGGAGCTGATTGCAGCGGCGGAAGGATCGAAGTCGGCAGGAAATGGCGGAGGAACCGGAGCAGGGGGAGAGGGAACGACCGGCTCTGGTGTTGGCGGCGGTTCACAGTGGTCTGGAAACCGCGATGGAGTTTTCACAGGAACGGTCTCCACGCGCCCGCTAACGGGTATGGGAACTGGACCCGGCACAAGCAGGGGCACAGGGTCGGGTCAAGTTGCCCAGGGCGGTAGTGGTTCTGGATCGGGCCTGGGCAGCGGTTCGGGTTCTGTTGTGGGTGGAAGTGGATCCGGTCTTGGGTTCGGCGCAGCTGGTGGAGCGGGAAAGGGAATTGGCGACGGATTCGGCGAACCGACGGATGAGGAAATCCTGGCGATTTTGCATGCGCTAGCAACATTTGGAAAAGTGGGTAACGGCCCAAATCCCGCCGGCGCCGCGGTGGAGTTCCAAACACAGGTTGCACAGCTCCCAGGTCGAGCTCAAGATCTGCTGCGAAACGCGCTGGCGGGAATTGCCGAGCAGGGCAAAAGCAGCAAACTGGACCAGAGCATGCTGGTGAAGTTGGCGGAACACCTGTCCATCCGATTTGCTCTGGAACGTTTCGAAAAGGGTGAAGTGAAAGTGAACGCGGTCAGGCAGATGCTCGACCGCATGAATCAGGAGATCGAAGCGCTTCGTAAGATTCTTGGCCAGCATGAAGACAAAATGGTGGAAGCGGGTCTGCTCGTAGAGTCCCACCGCGAACTCCTGGACCGCCAGTTTTGGGCTAGTGTTCCGGAGAGCGCCAAACGAGAAGTGCTGTTGTCCTCCGAAGCGTGGTGCATCCCGCCGAAGAATGTTCAGTCGTATGTCGGGCAACTGATTGACCAAGGCGATATTGCGGAAGCGACGAGCATCCTGCAGAACTATGCAAGCTGTGCGGATAGCGAGGAGCCGGACGCGCGGAAACGTGCCGCTACGGGGCTTTCGGAACTCGCAGAACTCTACGCCAAGGCGGATCCCCGCTTACTTGCGGAAGCTCTCCGTCATGTAGGTCTACGGCTCAGCGTGGAACAAGACCAGGATCTGCAATCACTGGTGAGCGCCGCCTTCGTGCGACTGTGCCAGGAAGCGGCGGCCAAGCGCTGTTACTTCGCGATGGAACAAGCCCTCAACATGCTTGCGGGCGTGGAATCGCAACGTCCGGGTATCGCCAAAACTTTGCGCACAAAAATGGGCATCGAGGATCGTGTCCCGGAATTTGTGGAAGAGGCCCTGCGCGCACGACAGATCTCGGCTGGGCTCACGGGCGTTCTGAAGCAGCTACCGCAAACGGCAATGGAACAACTTTCGGTGCGATTCAACCGCTGCCAGTACCGCGACGATCTGGAGAATATCGCGAACCTGGCGCATGACTTGGGCGAAGAAGCCTTGCAGTACCTGAGGAGCAATGTAAGAGGCGGAGCACAGGCGGATGCGGTGGAGATGGTGGGGTTGCTGGTGAGACTCGACGCCACTGCCGCAGGAGTGTTTCTGCCCGCGAGAATCAAGGATTTCCCGCGAGCGGCGCAGGATCGCATGGTTCGCCAGATCGCATCCTGTGGAGCCGCGGAACGCTGCCGCATACTTTTGGCGGTGCTGGACCACGTGGATCCGCTGATTATGCCGCTGGTTGTGGACGAGATAGGAATGACGGAAGAGCGGGAAGCGCTGGGGCGTCTGTTGACGCTAGCGGACGGCGATTTGCCAGCCGGAGCCGCGCCGTATCTGAGGGTGAAGGCCGTCGAGGCTTTGGGTCGCGTGAAGGCCCCGGAATCCGCCAATGCGCTGAAGCGGATTCTAGAAGCACGGAAGATCTTCGGGTGGGTACATCCCCAGGAACTGCGAATTGTGGCACTCCAGGCGCTCGAGAAACTAGACCCGGCTTGGGTGCAGGAATATCTACCGAAAAGCGGAATCGAGAACGATGAGTTGAGACTGGCGCCCCTGGAAGTGCCGCAGAATTCGAAATTCGTGCGGCATCGCAGGCACACACGAGTGCGGTTGCAGAAAGCAATTCCTGCAGTCAGCACCAACCTGAAGCAGAACTGCCGACTGGAAATCAAAACGGCGAGCCTCAGTGGAGGCTTGGCAACGACAAACATGCATCTGGCGCCGGGAACCCAGGTACAACTGCGCATGCAAGTTGGATTGCGGAACTTGCAAGCCACGGCGCTCATGCGCGACTACCGGGCGCAAGACATGTCCTTTGAAATCGTGGATATCAGCCTGGATGAGCGTGCGAGATACCGGAAATTATTGCTCGACAATATCGGCAAGACGGAGAGCTCGCGGGAACCCGAACCAGCGGGTACTCGATTGCCCGACCAGCTTCCACGAAATGCCGCTGCGATTACGAAATAGTAACGAGTCGCAAGTACTACAACGAAGTACCTTCGTTGCATTTACCCAGCCATTTCCGGCGTGTAACCTACTGAAATCGCGAAGCCCTGGCCCTTCAAACCGCCCAATTTGCGCCAGAAACGCCTCGTGAAACAGCTAAACTGTGCTCGAATCGAAATATCTCCGCAGATTGGCACTCCTGTGCGCTCTTGCGTGTATGCGGACGAGTGTCGGCGCACAGAATCCTGCAAAAGTTAACTTTCCAGATAATCCCCGGTATACCGTGCAGCGCCTGACCGATCACTTTGGTCTGGGAGCGGTAACGGTTACAGCGATGGGCCAGGACCAGCAAGGTTTTCTGTGGATTGGGACGCAGACCGGTCTTTTCCGGTATGACGGAGCGCGTGCGCAGAAAATGATCGAAGTGGAAGGGCTGATCGGCCACTACGTGTTGGACTTGGTGATCGCGCCAGACGGCACACCTTGGTTCGCCGGCAATCGCGGAATTGCGTACTACCGGGACGGGCGGTTTGAGAGCTTGACGATACCGGCGTCCGCCATGCCATTGGCCAGCGGTGCGCAGATCTTCACGGTGGATGCAAAGGGCGTGGTGTATGCGTTGCTGTTCAACCGCGGGTTGCTGAGAGTAGATTCTCACGACCCTGCCCGAGCGGTGGTGCTCGGAGAAGCGGAAGGAATCACTGAGCCGAGCGTAGGAATCTGCCGAGCCGACGATGACTCGATCTGGTTCACTTCCGGAAGACGACTCGCGCACGTGGAGTCTGGCTCGAGTCACGTTGAGGTTGCCGGACAAATCAAGCTTCCAAAGGAGAGGGTGGTGGCGCTGCTTTGGGATTACGAACACCATCTGTGGTTGCGAACAGTAGCGGAATTGTCGCGGCTCGATTTGCTCGGACAAAACTTCGCGATGAAGAGAATGGCGATCGGACCTGCCGACGATGTGGAGGGGAAGCCAACGTTGGACCAACGAGGCAGGTTACTCGTGCCCTCGACGACAGGGTTGTACTGGCAAGCCGCGGACGGAGAATGGCAAATCGTTACAGACCATCAAGGGCTCTCGAGCAATGACATCCAGTTCGCGATGGAAGATCGCGAGGGAACTCTCTGGATTGCAGGCTCCGGAACTGGACTCGATCGACTGCCAGGGATACATGAATGGACCGGCTGGACCACGGCCGAAGGTCTTCCTGACAACTCGACGTGGGCCACGCAACGCGATCACAGCGGTCGCTTGTGGGTCAGCACGGCGCGAGGTATCGCTGTGTGGGACGGCTCGCAGCACCGTTGGCTGAGAGTTCCGTTGCTCGATGGAAACACGCAAGCACACGCGCGACAAATGCAGGTGGCGGGAGACGGCTCGATCTGGGTGCTCACTCTGACAGGGGCGCTGGTGCGAATTGATCCGAGCGATTTTACTACCGCAATGCACGGTGGTTTTCGTGGTAGGCCCTATCAGACGGTATATGTTTCCCCAAAGGGCGAGATTTGGGCGACAACACGCGACCATCTGGTTCGTTTCGATTTGCGCAATCCGGCTGCGGAGCCGAAGGATGTGCCGCTGCCCCTCGGGCCGAGCACGGAACTGTTTTACGTTTCGTTTTCGCCGGAAGGCTCGGTGTGGGTTTCGGGAACGGCGGTTGTGTATCGGTTCGACGGGAAAAACTGGCAGACCCTTACGATGAAAGACGGCCTGCAAGGCCAAGCCATCACCAGCATGGCGGCCTTGAGCGACAAGGAAGCTTGGGTGGCCTACAACGACGTGGTGGAAGTCACGCGAATTTGCTTGGACGATGCAGGCAAGCCGCGTTTTGAAAATCATCCTTGGGATTGGCTGATCGTGGGCCACGACTCAGAGGGCCGGGTATGGTTTGACGGTCCAGATGGGCTGGCGATTCGATCTCAGGACGGTACGCTACAAACGGTGAGCCACGCCGATGGATTGATCTGGGACGACGTCAGCCCGTGGACCGGCGTTCGGGAGGAAAAAGATGGAAGCTTCCTGATCGCCACATCGCGAGGATTGGCGCGATACCGCCCCGATGCCCAGAAGCCAAAGATCGGTCGGATGAACGTTGTGTTGACGAAGGTTGCGCTTGGAGGTCAGGAGCGGGAGTTGCACGCTCTCGCAAAGGTGCCATCTGCGGATGGTTCGCTGACGGTGCAGTTCGCACCCATGATCCTGGGCAATCCAGACCGCGTGGCCTGTCAGTATCAGTTGAAGGGATTGGAGCAGCAAGCCACGGAAACCCAGCAACGCGAACTCCAGTACGGTAGCTTAGCGCCCGGGAATTACGAATTCTGGGTGCAGTGCCGCGAGCCGGGGATGATGATGCCGTCGGCGCCGGCGACCTTCAGCTTCGAAGTGCTGCCTAGTTTCTGGCAGACCTGGTGGGCCCGGGTCAGCGGAATATTTTTGCTGCTGGGTTGTTTTTGGGGATATACGACACTGCGGACCCGTGCGCTGAACCGGCGCAGGTTGGAGTTGGAACGAGCTGTGTCGGAACGCAGCGTGGAACTGCTGCAGAAAAACAAAGAGTTGGAGGAGATTTCGCTGACGGATCCACTCACTGGAGCGCGCAACCGCAGGTATTTCTATGAAACGATTTCAAAGGATATCGCGCAGGCGGTGCGGTCGCACTTGAAAACGTCAATGTCCAGCGAGTCGAATACGCCAAAACAGGAATTGATTTTCCTGCTGGTGGACATCGATCGATTTAAGCGGGTCAACGATGACCTGGGACACGCGGCCGGTGACCGGCTGTTGAAGGAAGTGGCGAAACGAATCGGGTCCGTGATGCGTGGTTCCGATGACCTGGTGCGCTGGGGCGGAGAAGAATTCCTGCTGGTTTGTCGTACCACGGACCGCGACAATGCTTCGTCTTTGTGCAACCGCGTGTTGGAGGCCATCCGCGATGTGCCCTTTGATGCGGGGAATGGAATGCAGATCCACAAGACGTGTTCCATTGGATGGGCGCCGTTTCCGTGGTTGAAGGAAGACGTGGGCTTGCTTTCGATTGATAATGTAATCGAACTGGCCGACAGAGCGCTGTACTTGGCGAAACGCGAAGGACGGAATCGCAGCTATGGTATGTTGCCGTCTCCGCAGGTGTACCGAAGCGAGAAATCCGTTTGCATAGAAAATCTGCGAGAGTGTCCACCGGAGTTGGTGCAAATCATCTGAGGTGGTATGCCGCCGAAAACGAGACACGGAGCGTTTTAAATGTGAACGCTGGCCAGCGGCGAAGCCCAATTCAATCGAGCAAGGCGGTACACTGCTGGGGAGACCCGTGCGAGCCGTCCTACTCACAATCGGTGCGCTGATTGCAGTGTCAGCTCTTGCAGCACAGCAAAAGCAGTATCAGACTGCGTTCTGCCCAAATACGGCACAACTGGAAGTTGCACCGAGCGAGAAGTTCTGGTTTGAGGGCTCGTTTGGACAGAAACACGTGCGCATGTACTTGGAGCGGGGAGGTTCCGGCGCGGTCGGCGTGTTTTACAACACCGCGGATTGGGTTCCTGTAACGCTGGGGGGCCAGTGGATCGGCGGCGCGCAACCATCGGTTGCACTGACAGCATTCGGCGAGCGCGACACCGAACTGGGGCGCCTCACGGGTGAAGTCACGGGTGGTTCTTTTGTTGGGGTCTGGTCGCCCTCTGGGTCGGCGGACATTCCGTTCCATTTGAAAGAGGCACCGCAACCGAAGTGTGATGGAAGCGGAGCATGGAAGTCCCTGAATGATAAGCGATGGCCGATCGTTTTTTCTTATCCGGGTTCGTGGCGCGTCAACGCAACGGCGGAGACGATAACCCTCACTTGCCCCGATCCATCGCTCATGGCTTACGAAGGGAATGAGATCGACGTTCTGCAAGGATCGGAAGCAAACACGGTGACGAGCGACTTCGTGCAGTGCGGGGACAAATGGATTTACGGCTATGGGTGCAAATGCGAAAAGGCCAGCAAGTGCACCATCGCGCCAGCTGTGAATCGCGACAACATGACCATTCTCCAGGCCGATCACATTGAATGGCGGGTGTACTGCCGCGGTGGGGGTTACGTTGGCCAAGGTGAGGGCCACCGCCGCATCATCACATTTGGCGACACCTGGATTGCGATGCAGGGTCAATCCCGCGCGGCTGACCTGGTTGATCGCATCGTGGCGACGGCAAAAAAACGAGCCCTGTAGCTCACCTCTTTAGGAGTGAGGCTTTCTCTCACTCTCGGTCGGATTCTGCTGGGGGACCCCGCTTTCCTGAGGTATTAATAGCTCACGGGCGGCAGCAACGTCTTCTTCGCGCACTAGAATTTTGAACCCCGCACCGGACCAAGCGAGATGTTCGCGCATCCCTCCTACACTATCGGACTGGATCATGGCCGGAATCTCCGCGGATTCGAGTTGACTGACGGCGAGTTCCGCCTCCGGGCGAGTTCCATAGGCGTGGACGAGAATAAGCTTGGGATGCTCCATGTGGATAGTATAAGCCCAGTTACGGAAGTGATGTCCAAGCCACCAGCACACATACAGAATTAGAGCACCTCCCCTGCGTGGCGATTGTTGGCGGGGGCGCATCCAACCAGTTACAATGAGATGTTTGCCTCTTTCTGTGGAATCGGGCAGCGCTCGTGAGCCGCGCGGGTCGTGTGCGCGAGGTGCGGAAAACGCCGCGCAAGCCTGCGGCAGTGAGCAAGACTAGCCATCACTAGAGCGGCTGAATGCCGTGTGTACCACAGACAGTCAAGTCAGGGAGTGACGGACCTTTCATGGAAGCAGCAGAAATACTCGACAAGGTAGTCGCCAAATTTATTGGTACTAAGCACGACCGGGACATCAAGAAGATGCAGCCGGTGATTGCGGCGATTAACGCCCGAGAATCCGAAGTACAGTCGCTGAGCGACGACGAGTTGAAGGAGCGCTTTGCCGCATTAAAGACGCAAGTGCAGGAATCGCTGAAGGATAGCGATCCCGCCGAGCCAGAATATAAGGATGAACTTGTCCGTGCGCTCGAGCCGGTGATCGTGCCGTCGTTTGCGTTGGTGCGGGAGGCGGGCCGGCGTTTTTTGAAGATGCGCCATTTCGATGTGCAATTGATCGGCGGCATGGTGTTGAACTCCGGCAAGATTGCGGAAATGAAAACGGGCGAAGGAAAAACGCTGGTCGCCACGTTGCCGGCGGCGCTGAACGCGCTCGCAGGACGCGGCGTGCACATCGTGACCGTGAACGATTATCTAGCCCGTCGCGACGCGGAATGGATGAGCCCGTTGTACAAGGGCTTAGGTCTCACAGTGGGCGTAATTGTGCACGACCTGGATGACGCGCAACGGCGCGCGGCTTACGGCGCGGATATTACTTACGGTACGAACAACGAGTTTGGGTTCGACTACCTGCGCGACAACATGAAGTATGACTTGGCCAGTTGTGTGCAGCGCGGGCACCAATTCTCGATCGTCGACGAAGTGGACTCCATCCTGATCGATGAAGCCCGCACGCCGCTGATTATTTCAGGGCCGAGCGAAGAATCCACGGACAAGTATTTCAAAATCGACAAAATTATTCCCAAACTCATCCAGGAAATTGACTACACGCTGGATGAAAAGCACCGGCAGGCTACCTTGACGGAAGAAGGTGTCAGCAAGTGCGAACGCTTGCTGAGTTTGGGAAATTTGTACGATCCCGCGCACATGGAAACAATTCATCACGTGTACCAGGCCTTGCGCGCGCACGCGTTATACAAGCGCGATGTCGATTACGTAGTGAAAGACGGAGAAGTGATCATCGTCGACGAGTTTACCGGACGACAGATGCCTGGACGCCGGTGGTCGGATGGTTTGCACCAGGCGGTGGAAGCGAAAGAAGGCGTGAAGATCGAGCGGGAGAATCAGACCCTCGCGACGATCACCTTCCAGAATTATTTCCGCATGTACAAGAAGCTTTCCGGTATGACCGGCACGGCGGAAACGGAAGCGGCGGAATTCGGGAAGATTTATAACCTGGATGTGGTGGTGATACCGACGAACCGTACGCTGATCCGGATCGAGAATTCCGATGTGGTGTACCGCACCGAGCGCGAAAAATTCGAAGCGGTGGTAAACGGGATTTTGCAGGAAGACAATTCGCTGGCGCACGGAATCCGCCACTATCATGAGCGCGGGCAACCCGTGCTGGTCGGCACAATCTCGATCGAAAAATCGGAGACCATAGCGGAGCTGCTGAAGAAGGAAGGCATCCCACACCAGGTGCTGAACGCCAAACAGCACGAACGTGAATCGCGCATCGTGGCACAGGCCGGTCGCAAAGGCGCGGTCACGGTAGCGACGAACATGGCCGGGCGCGGAACCGACATTTTGCTTGGCGGCAATCCGGAAGCATTGACGCGCGAATACTTTTTGAAAAACAAGTTGGCACTGCCATATGCTGCAGCGCCCGCGGTAATTGGTGCCGAGAACTCGAACGGAGACGGCGCGCAGCCTGTGGTTCCCATGGTGCTTTTCCAGCATGAGGGTAAGATTTTCCAGGTGCCGCAGGACCAGTGGAAGCCGGTGTATGACCAGTTCGCGGAACAGTGCAAAGCGGAGCACGACGAAGTCGTGGCGCTGGGCGGATTGCACATCCTCGGGACGGAGCGGCACGAGGCGCGGCGCATTGATAACCAATTGCGAGGCCGTGCAGGCCGTCAAGGTGATCCGGGGTCGTCGCGATTCTTTCTGTCGCTGGAAGACGACTTGATGCGGATTTTCGGCGGCGAACGCGTGAAGCAGTTGATGTTCCGCCTCGGTATGACCGAGGGCGTGCCCATCGAGTCGAAACTCATTTCCAGCCGCATCGAGCAGGCACAAAAATCGGTGGAAGCGCAGAACTTCGATGCCCGCAAACACCTGCTTGAATACGACGACGTGATGAACAAGCAGCGCGAAACGATCTACGCAATCAGGCGTTCCGCGTTGGAAGGCAAAGACCAGCGCGATTACGTGTTGAGCATTGCGGAGGGCGTGGCAGTCGGACTTGTCGAAACGTATTGCCCGCGCGAGCAGCATCCCGGGCAATGGAACACCACGCAATTCGTTGCCGAATTGAACGCGCAATTTGGAATCGATGCCAAGGCCTCGGGTGCGGACCCAACTGCGTTGAATCACGAGGAACTAGTCGAGTCGACCGTTGAGGCTGTGAAGACTCGCTATGCTGAGAAAGAGCAACAATTCAGCCCGGATTTGCTGCGCTGGCTGGAACGACGAATCATTCTGGACGTGGTGGACACGCAGTGGAAAGACCACCTGCTCTCGTTGGATCACCTGAAGGAAGGCATCGGGCTGCGCGGATATGGACAAAAGGATCCCTTGGTGGAGTTCAAGAAGGAAGCGTTCATTTTGTTCGAAGACATGATGGGGCGGATCGACAACGAGACCATCCGCTATTTGTTCCATGTGCAGATTCAGAGGGAAGAAGGGCCTCCTCCTCAGGTACGCCAGGCCGAGCCTCCGAGGCCTCCCCGGCAACTGCATAGCGCTGCGGCGGCGGTGGCGAGTGCGGCGGCGCGGGCCGAAGAAGGACCAGTTCGGGTGCCTGACTTCGCTCGAGCATTAGAACGCAAGCAGGAACGTCAGCAGAAGGATCTGCAATACCAAGCAGGACCAGCGCAAGCGGAGGCGCCGAAGCCGGTTCGTTCGGGGGCAAAAGTGGGAAGGAATGATCCTTGCCCTTGCGGCTCGGGGAAGAAGTACAAGAAGTGCCACGGCGCGAATGCGTAGAACGTAATAATGAGGTAGGGAAGTACGGAGCAGGCGAACAACAAAGTGCTCGCGATGTGACCCGCTATTCGACGAACCGCATTCAAGAAGAAGCGCAATTCAAAACCACAGAGAAGAGGACCTATGCCACCGGGAATGCCAGGACAACAGCAGATGCCTCAGCGACAGCCGATACCGGGCGTGAAATATTTGGTGGCGGTGGCCAGTGGTAAAGGCGGAGTGGGAAAAACCACCGTGGCCGTAAATCTGGCACTGGCGTTAGCGAAATTAGGGAATAAGGTGGGATTGCTGGATGCCGACGTGTACGGGCCCAATGTGCCGATCATGCTGGGATCCACCAGCGAGCCGATGGCAACTCCGCAGCAACGCATCATTCCCGTGCAGGCTCAGGGCATCAAAATGATTTCCATGGGATTGCTGAATCCCGGGGATAAGCCGGTGATTTGGCGTGGACCCATGCTGCACAGCGTGATTACACAATTTTTGCGCAGCGTCGAATGGGGTGAACTGGATTATCTGGTGATTGACTTGCCGCCGGGCACTGGCGATGTGCAGTTGACACTGATTCAGACGGTGGAAGTGACTGGAGCCGTTGTGGTGACGACACCGTCGACGGTAGCACTCGCGGATGTGCGCAAGGCGATCGAGATGTTTCGTCAGGTGAATGTGGAAGTGCTCGGCGTGGTCGAGAACATGAGCACATTCGCGTGCCCCCATTGTGGAAAGCCCGTGGACATCTTCGGCCACGGTGAGGGGACGAAAACGGCGATCGAGTATGGTGTTCCGGTTTTAGGAGAAATTGAAATTGATCCACGCATTCGATTGGGCGGAGATACCGGCCAGCCGGTAGCCGCCCAAGGCGAGAGCGCACCGGTGGCGCAGAGTTTGTACCGCATGACGAAGGCGGTGACTGCGCGAATCGAAGAAGTTGCGGCCACTTCTGGCGGTCCGACTGTACAGATTGATTGAGAGCGGCATTACAACGAAGGAACCGGCTAATAAGTCAACTTGTTGTGGCGAGCCAAGCTACCCTGTCCTCTCAGTATGACATTTTGAGAACGCTGGCACGCTTCCTCGGTACAGACTCCTCAAAAAAGATTCATCGCAAAAAGCTTGATCCGTCGGTCGTTTGGGTGATGGCGGGAGCTGGGCTCCCGCTGCGACGATCGAGGTCCAGCTCAATTTGGGTGAAAGCGGCAGTTGGACTGCCGCACTCCACGTGAGATTAGGAACTTTTTTTTGGGTGGGCCACGTAGGGAGCGCAACGCTCGCGGATGGCGGCGATGAAGGCTTGCTTGTCTTTGCGCATTTCGCGAATCAGGGCTTGGTTTTCAGTGCGTTCGTGGGCGCCGGCCCACAGGACCATCTCGGTGAGGACGGGGGCGAGGTCGAGCCCTTTGGGCGTAAGGAGGTAAATGAGCTTACGGCCATCGCTGGGATCCGGTTGCGTGGTGATGATGCCGTGGGATTCGAGACGGCGCAGGCGGTCCGCGAGGATATTGGTGGCGGGGCGTTCGTAGGAATTGAGGAATTCCTTGAAGGTGCGGGATCCGAGGAGCATCATGTCGCGAATAATCAGAAGCGACCAGCGATCGCCGAGCATTTCAATGGAGGCGTTCAGGGGACACCCGGAGCGGCGTGAGGTAGGGGAACTGCATTTGGGCATAGGTTGAGGATAACACGAATTCACTTGCAATACGCAAGTAAGTTACGGCACACTGCGCAAGGAACACAGCTTGTATCTGGCGAGCTACGTGATATGAATTTGTGATGTTTTTCGTATACGAATGGGGGAGGAGAGGCGATGAGCGGAGTACGCGTGTTGGTGGGAACGAAAAAAGGGGCGTTCATCCTGAACTCGGATGGAACGCGGAAGAATTGGACCATTGACGGGCCACACTTTGCGGGATGGGAGATCTATCACATGAAGGGATCGCCGGCCGATCCGAATCGATTGTATGCGTCGCAGACGAGCGGCTGGTTTGGCCAATTGGTGCAGCGTTCGAATGACGGCGGGAAAACCTGGGAACCGGTGGACAATAAATTCGCATATGACGGCGTGCCCGGAACGCACCAGTGGTACGACGGAACGCCGCACCCCTGGGAATTCAAGAGAGTGTGGCATCTAGAGCCGTCGCTGAACGATCCGGACACGGTGTATGCGGGAGTGGAAGACGCAGCGATATTCCGCACGACGGATGGCGGGAAGAGTTGGCACGAACTTTCCGGATTGCGAAAACATGGAACGGGACCACACTGGCAGCCGGGAGCGGGGGGGATGTGCCTGCACAGCATCATCATCGACCCGAAGAATCCGGAACGAATGTTCATCGCGATTTCCGCGGCGGGGGCCTTTCGGACGGACGACGGCGGGAAAAGTTGGAAGCCGATCAACAAGGGTTTGTACTCGAAATATATTCCGGACCCGAATGCGGAGGTGGGGCACTGCGTACACCACATCGCCATGCATCCGTCGCGTCCGGGCGTATTGTTTATGCAGAAGCATTGGGACGTGATGCGCAGCGACAACGGGGGAGATCAGTGGAGTGAAATCAGCGGGAATTTGCCGACGGACTTTGGGTTCGTAATTGACGTGCACGCGCACGAACCGGAAACGGTTTATGTGGTGCCGATCAAAAGCGATTCGGAACATTTTCCGCTGGATGGTAAGCTGCGGGTGTATCGCAGCCGAAAAGGCGGCAACGAGTGGGAGGAATTGGCGAAGGGATTGCCGGAAAAGGATTGTTACGTGAACGTGCTGCGTGACGCGATGTCTGTGGACCGTTTGGATAAATGCGGCGTATATTTCGGCACCACCGGGGGACAGGTTTACGCGTCGGCCGATGCCGGCGATACATGGACCGCGATTGCGCGGGATCTGCCGGGAGTGCTTTCGGTGGAGGTGCAGACGCTGTCATGATCCGCGTCATGTTGCCTGCACATTTGCGGAATTTAGCGAAAGTGGGCGCCGAAGTGGAATTGGAAATTGCGGGACCTGTGACACAGCGGACGGTGGTGGATGCGTTGGAAGCGCGCTATCCGATGTTGCAGGGGACGATTCGGGATCACGTAAGCAAAGAGCGGCGGCCCTTTTTGCGATTTTTTGCGTGCGAGGAGGACTTGTCGCATGAAGGAATTGACGCGCCATTGCCGGAAGCGGTGGCGAAGGGCGAGGAGCCGTTGCTGATTGTGGGTGCGATTGCTGGGGGATGAGGAAGTTCTTGGCCACCGGGAAGAGAGATCCTTCGCTTCGAAGACTTCGTTCGGGATGACGGTTTAGTTGAGGCCGGCTTAGCATAACAGCACCGGTGTAAGGGCCGGCCACCCCACTGGTTCGTGAATTATGGAAGTCGCAGGGCCCTACTCCCGCTCTGCGGTATAGTGTCGGAACATTCTGCGGTGTTCCATCGTTCTGAACAGTGAGGACGTTTTCATGGGCGGATCCGTAGCGCTCGAATCCCAACCAGCCGAACGTACCCCAGAGACCCGCCCAGGGGATTGGGCACTTCTGGGCGGGCTCTCCTTTGTGGTGTTCGCCGCACACATGTTGGTCAGTGGCCGATACGGCTACTTCGTCGACGAACTGTATTACCTGGCGTGCAGTCATCATCTGGCGTGGGGCTATGTGGACCAGCCGCCGCTGATTGCGGTGATCACCTGGCTGGAACGCGTGACGCTGGGCGATTCCTTGCCTGCGCTGAGATTTCTGCCGGCGGTGGCAGCGGGACTGCGTGTTTTGCTGACTGGACTCCTCGCACGGGAATTGGGAGCGCGGCGATTCGGGATGGTGCTGGCGTGTGTGTGCGTGATGGTCGCGCCAATCTATCTCGGGTTGGATTCGCTGCTCACGATGAACGTATTTGAGTCGCTATTCTGGATGTCCGCGGCGCTAATCGCGTTAAAAATTTTCAATGGAGCCAGCCAGAAACTTTGGCTGTTGTTCGGTGTGGTGTGCGGCGTCGGCCTGCTGAATAAGCACTCGATGCTGTTCTTTGGATTCGGACTGTTTGTGGGCTTAGTGCTAACGAAGCAGCGACGGCAGTTTGCGTCACCGTGGATATGGCTGGGCGGGCTAATTGCGTTGTTGGTTTTCCTGCCGAACCTGATGTGGGAGATTCACCGCAACTTTCCAACGATTGAGTTGCTGCGTAATGTACAGGCGAGCGGCCGGAACACGGAATCGGGGCCGATTGGTTTCCTGCTGCTACAGGTGCTGCTGCTGCATCCTTTGGCTGCTCCGGTGTGGATTGCCGGACTGGTAGAACTGTTGCGCGACCGGGAAGCGAAAGGCTGGCGCGTGTTGGGAATCACCTGGCTCGTCATCATGACTTGTATGCTGACGATGCACGGGCGCATGTATTATCCGGCTCCTGCGTACCCCATGCTGTTCGCGGCAGGGGGCCTGGTCTTCGAACGCTGGTTCGCCGGCATACGCGCTGCGCGATGGCTGAAGCCGGCGTACATCACGCTGCTGGTCATTACCGGAGTGCTGAATGCGCCGTTCGCGTATTTCCCGCTGCTTACGGTGGACCAATATATTGCGTACGCGAAATTCTTCCACTACGGACCGCCGAAAATCGAGAACAACCGGTTGGGGCCGCTGCCGCAGATTTATGCCGACCAGTTTGGCTGGAAAGAAATGGCGCAAGTAGTCGCCAATGCCTATTACAGTTTGCCGCCCGATGAGCGGAAGTCCTGCGCGATTTTTGGGCAGAACTATGGACAGGCGGGCGCGATCGATCTCTTCGGCGCGAAAATGGGATTGCCCCCGGCGCTATCCGGCCATCAGAACTACTATTATTGGGGTACACACGGCTATAACGGCGACTGCATGATCGTGATGGGAGACAATGCGGACCGCCTGAATCAACTATTCGAAGAGGTGAAGTTGGCGGGACGAGCGGAGCATCCACTATCGATGCCTTACGAGCACATTAATGTGTATATTTGCCGCAAGTCGAAATTTGGTTCGCTGGAAAAGGCGTGGCCGTCGATTAAGCACTGGGATTAGGAAGTAAGTCATTGTGCGATGGGTCTTGCGAGCCGCTCGAGCGGGAAGCTTCGGCGGCTTTGATTTTCTCGAGCAAGCAAGCGCGGCACAGACAGCCTGCGGAGTCGAAATCCGGGGGCAACGGAAGATGTGGGAGTTCCGCGCACCAGCAGTCGCCCTCAGGATGGCAATCGAACGGAGAGCCGCATTTGGCGCAGACCTTTTGCATAAGATGAGTATGGCGTGCCGCGCGAATCGGGTAAAGAGCGCGCCTAGAAATTCATAAACCGCTCCTTGTGTTGGCCCATGCCATTCAGTAGAATCTGCGGCCAAGCTCGGGATTCGCACTTTTATTCCACCGCCCAAATAAGCAGTGCTGTATCGAAAGGACATCGAACTATGCCTCTATCGAAAAAATTGGCGGCGGAATTTTTTGGAACGTTTTGGCTGGTCTTTGGCGGATGTGGCGCGGCAGTGCTGGACGCGGCATTCCCGCAATTGGGAATCGGGTTCATGGGGGTTGCGTTGGCATTCGGGCTTACGGTGTTGACGATGGTGTATACCATCGGGCACATTTCGGGTTGCCACCTGAATCCGGCGGTATCGATCGGACTCGCAGTGGGGAAGCGCTTCCCGTGGTCCGAAGTGATTCCGTATATCGTGGTGCAAGTGCTGGGTGCGATGGCCGCATCGGGCGTTTTGTTTTTGATTGCCAGCGGCAAAGATGGATTTTCGCTGAGTGGCGGATTCGCCTCTAACGGCTATGGATTGCACTCTCCCGGGGGTTATTCGCTGGTGGCGTGCTTTGTGGCGGAAGTGGTGCTGACGTTCTTCTTCCTGCTGATCATTCATGGCGCCACGGACACGCGAGTGCCGGGCGGATTCGCCGGAATCGCGATTGGTTTGTCGCTCACGCTGATCCATCTGATCGGGATCCCGGTGACGAACTTGTCGGTGAACCCGGCGCGCAGCACGGGCCCGGCGATTTTTGTGGGCGGCTGGGCGGTGCAACAGCTCTGGCTGTTCTGGCTGGCGCCAATCATCGGCGGTGCATTGGGCGGACTCGTTTACAGCGGTCTATTCCAAGAGGAGCGATTCGAAGAGCGCATCGAGCCGCGAGTGGATCGCGCGGTGGCGGCGCACGGTCGTTAAGCGCATCTTGCGCTAGCAAACGAAGGCAGCCTCAATCTCGCTTCGCGACTTCTGCGGGCGATTCCGTCATTCCTTGTCAGCCGTGTGGCCGGGTGTTATCTTGGAATATTCGCAGCGTGTGTGCGAAAGCGGCTGGTGTTATACCTAAAGCCTGCAATCACTTACAGGGAATCTCAAGCATTTGAGCCGAGTGCCGGATATTCGACCGTACCGCGGGAAGTATCCGCAAATTGCCGCTTCGGCGTACATCGATCCCGCCGCCGTTGTAATTGGGGATGTGACCATTGGCGAGGAATCCAGTCTGTGGCCGATGACGGTGGCGCGCGGCGACGTTCACTACATCCGCATCGGAAATCGCACGAACATTCAAGACGGCTGCGTCCTTCACGTGATGAAGGATCAATATCCACTGGTGCTGGCCGATGACGTGACCGTGGGGCATTCGGTGACTCTGCATGGATGCACGATTGAGCCGCGAGTGCTGATCGGAATGGGGTGCGTCATTCTGAATGGCGCGGTGATTGGAACCAATTCGATCATTGCGGCGGGAACGCTGGTCACCGAGCGTACCGTGATTCCGGCAGGGAGTATCGTAATGGGTTCGCCGGGCAAGGTGAAACGGCCGCTGAACGAGAAGGAACTCGCTTCGATCGAGCAATACGCGATACGGTACGCCGGCTATCGCGAAATTTACCGCAAGGAAGCTGCCGAACGCGGCGAACGCATTGACTGGAGTGGACTAGCAAGTGGCGAGTGGCGAGTCTAGCCTCACGGGTCTATGGCACAAAAGGGAAAGTTCCAAGCAATTAAGGGCACGCGTGATCTGTTACCGCCCGAGACGGAGTTGTGGAACCGGGTGGAAGCTACTGCACGCGAAGTTTTTGCGACATTTGGATATGGAGAAATCCGTCCGCCGATCTTTGAGCCTACGGAACTGTTTGCGCGTGCAGTGGGCGGCGAGACCGACATTGTTTCCAAGGAAATGTACAGTTTTGCTGATCGCCACGAAAAACTCGAACTTCCGAACGTTATGGGCGAGTATGGATCGTTCATAGAGAAAGCCGAGAAACTTTATGAGAACGGAGAGATTCCGCGGAGCACCAATAACGAACTCTTGTTAACACGAGCTAAAACCCATTGGCGAAAGTACCTAGAACACCCAACACCGGAACCGTTCGTAGAAGAGGATTTGGAAAACCTATACAGCATGGTAATCGTAACTCAGGCGTTGCAACTGGGCCCCGCTATCAGTCTCCGTCCTGAGGCGACGGCTTCGGTTTGCCGGGCTTATATTGAGCACAACATGCATGCTTGGCCTCAGCCGGTGAAGTTGTATTACATGGGGCCGATGTTTCGGCGGGAGCGGCCTCAGAAGGGAAGATACCGGCAGTTCTATCAGATTGGGGCGGAAGTGTTGGAGACGCTGCAGCCAGGGCAAGGCGGCGCAAAAGATATTCCCAAAGATGCGGCGGTGGATGCGGAAGTGATTGAGATGGTGATGACATTCTTCGCGCGGCTGGAATTGGCAGGCGTACAACTGGAGATTAATTCGATTGGGCACAATGCACCGGAATGTCGGCGGGGATATGTTGAGAAGCTGCGCACCGCTCTTGTCGAAGTAAAAGACAAGCTGGGTGAAGATAGCCGGCGGAGAATCGACACGAATCCGCTGCGCGTGCTGGATTCGAAGCTGGAACACGAGCAGCCCATCATCGCGACGCTGCCGCGCATCAGCGATCATCTGTGCGACGACTGCGCAAAGCACTATGCGGAAGTGAAGCGGCAACTGGACCTGAGAGGCGTGAAGTACAAAGAGAATTGGCGATTAGTGCGCGGGCTGGACTACTACATGCGCACAACCTTCGAAATTACCGCGCAGGGATTGGGCTCGCAGAATGCCGTGTGCGGCGGCGGGCGCTATGACGGCTTGGTCGAACTGCTTGGCGGACCGCCCACGAAGGGAATCGGCTTCGCTATCGGCGAGGACCGGCTGATTCTGTCGCTCCAGGAGGCGGGAAAGGGCGGAGTCGCGCAAGGACGCGACGTGTACATTGCGTGGATGGGCGCACAGGCACAAGCCACAGCAATTGCAGCTGCCCAGAAATTGCGCGCAGCCGGGTTGCGAGTGGAACTGCCGCCCGTGGAGCAAAAGTTCGGGAAAGCTTTGGCGCAAGCGGATAAACTCGGTTCAGGGTATGCATTGATTTTGGGCGAAGATGAAGTGACCAGCGGGCAGTGGACGTTGAAGACGCTCGCGGACGGGACGCAAAGAAAGGTTACCGAGTTGGAGTTGCTGGAGTTGCTGCGCCCTCAGACGCGCTAGGTAGACGTTTCAAAACGCGGGTTCAGGATGACGTAAGAGAAAATCGGGAGAGACTCACTGTGCTGGATTTTCTGGGCGACTTGAAAAGAACGCATTATTGCGGGGAACTGCGAGCCAGCGATGTTGGCCGTGACGTGATCGTTATGGGCTGGGTGCACCGTCGCCGAGATCTGGGCAATCTTCTGTTTCTCGACATACGCGACCGCACCGGCATTGTGCAAGTGGTGTTCAACAAAGAAACCCAGCCGGAAGCCCACGCGAAGGCCGAGCAGGCGCGGAGTGAGTTCGTGGTGGCCGTGGAAGGCAAAGTGGTGAAGCGGGAGAAAGCCAACCCCGAAATTGCCACCGGCGAAATCGAGTTGGTGGCCAGCAGGCTGCACATTTTGAATAACGCCAAGACTCCTCCGTTTCCCATCGAAGATGAGATTAATGCGGCGGAAGAGACGCGGCTGCGCTACCGGTACCTGGATTTGCGGCGCCCCAAGCCACATGCAAATCTGGCATTGCGGCACAGAATCGTGCTGGAAATGCGTAAAGTCATGGACGAGCTGGGCTTCATCGAAGTAGAGACGCCGACGCTGACGAGGTCCACTCCTGAGGGTGCGCGCGATTACCTGGTGCCCAGTCGCGTGCATCATGGGCAGTTCTACGCCCTGCCGCAATCGCCGCAAATCTTCAAACAGATTCTGATGATAGGCGGGCTGGACCGCTATTTCCAAATCGTGAAGTGTTTCCGCGACGAAGATTTGCGGGCAGACCGTCAGCCGGAATTCACGCAACTGGATTTGGAAATGTCTTTTCCACGCCAGGAAGACATTTTTCACGTGATCGAAACGGTGATGGTGCGCGTGTGCGCGGTGGCGGGAATTCAGGTGACCGCTCCGTTCCCACACATGTTGTACAAGGACGCCATTCGAAAGTACGGCAGCGACAAGCCGGATTTGCGGTTCGGGATGGAACTGCATGAAGTGACGGAGTGCTTTCCCTCCGAAGCGAAACAGAAATTGCAGATCGAAGGGAATGTGTTCGCGTTTGCGGCGACTGGTGGTGCGACGTATTCACGCAAGCAGTTAGATGAGTTGACGGAAAAGGCGAAAGCAGTCGGCGCGCGCGGGGCTTATTTCGTCAAAGTAGCTGCCGAGGGCGCCACATCGACCCTCGAAAAGCTCATTGGCGCCGAGAATGTCAAGAAATTGGCCGAGGCTTGCGGCGCGAAGACCGGAGACTTGGTTGTGGCGGTGTCGGCAAAGGAACAGATTAAAGGCACGGAAGCGGCCGCGCTCGTGGCGGGTCAACTGCGACTGCACCTTGGTGAAGCGCTCGGCGTCATTGACAAGTCACAGTGGAAATTCCTGTGGCTCACGGGTTTCCCTTTGTTCGAATGGAGCGAGACCGACCGGACGTGGGTTAGCGCACAGCACCCGTTTACGGGAATCGTCGATGAAGATTTGGACAAGCTGGAAAGTGCGCCGTGGGAAGTGCGCTCGAAGGGTTACGACCTGGTTTTGAACGGGTACGAATTGGGCTCGGGGAGCATTCGAATCCACAGGCAGGATATTCAGGAGCGGCTGTTCAAGGCGCTGGGACTGACGGAAGAGCAGTTGCGGCGACGCTTCGGATTTTTCCTGGACGCTCTCACCTATGGCACGCCACCTCACGGAGGAATTGCGCTCGGGGTGGACCGCATCGTGATGCTGCTCGCGCGCGAAAAATCAATTCGCGAAGTGATTGCGTTTGGCAAAACGACCGCAGCGCAGGATTTAATGGCGGAGTCTCCGAGCGAGGTGGATAAAGATCAGTTGGATCAATTGGGGATACAGATCAAACAGAAATGAGTCGAATCAGGATATTGCCGGAAGCGGTGGCGAATAAGATCGCGGCGGGCGAGGTGGTGGAGCGGCCTGCGTCGGTGGTGAAAGAGCTGCTCGAGAATGCTTTGGATGCAGGCGCGACCTCCGTGCGCATCGAGACCGAGGTGGGCGGGAAGCGCATGATCCGTGTGATCGATGATGGGCACGGAATGATCCACGACGACGCGCTGCTGGCATTCGAACGGCACGCTACGAGCAAGCTGCGCAGCGCCGACGATCTGCTTTCGATCGCTACGCTAGGATTTCGCGGCGAAGCGCTGCCCTCCATCGCCGCGGTTTCACGATTACTTCTGGAAACGCGGGACGTCAATGAAACCGAAGGGACCCGAGTCGAATTCGCCGGAGGCAAACTGGTTGGCGTGAAACCAGCGGGATTGCCGCCGGGCACGACGATCAGCGTGGCGGATTTATTTTACTGCGTGCCGGCTCGGCGAAAATTTCTGAAATCGGACAGTACGGAACTTGGGCATATCGCCTCACTCGTGACGCACTACGCGCTGGCAAATCCGAGCAAGCAGTTCACGCTCACGACACCGACGCAGGAAATCATCAACTGTCCCCCTGCGGAAAAGCTCGCGGATCGCGTGTATCAGCTGTTTGGACGGCAAGCCCTGGAAGAGTTGGTGGAGATTCCGCCAACATCGGCGGCATTCCGTGCGGCGATCACTGAGCCGGAAATGGAGGCTGGAGAAGAGAAGGCCACGTTAACAGTTTCAGGATTTACGTCGCGTCCTGCGGTGCAGCGGCTGAATCGCAACGGTATTTACGTGTTTGTGAATCGCCGGCTGGTGCGCGATCGATTGATTCTGCATGCGATTCACGAGGCTTATCGCAATATTCTGCCGCCGAATGCATTTTCGGCAACGCTACTGTTCCTGGAAATGCCGTATGACGAAGTCGACGTGAATGTTCACCCGGCCAAAATCGAGGTACGTTTCCGCCGTTCGCAATTCGTGCACGACTTTACGCGGGACGCGATTCGGCAGGCACTCATGGCAACGCGTCCCATTGCAAGTTTTGCAGCCGCGGCAACTTCGGCGAATATCGCGACAAATCCGGCGGCCCCGCCGGCTTCTTTCGACGCGGGTTATAGCGAACCTAATTCGAATTCCGGCGTGCCGCGCGCTGTGATTCCTCCGATGGAGGAGATCGGTTTGGGTTCCGGAGTGGGCTCAGATTACGCCGCGCCGGGTAGTTTCGAACTCGCGAACGCGCCGATGCAGCCCGTGCCACAACGATTCGCGTTTGAGCCGAGGAACGGATTCAATCCTGGCGCGATGCCGGGGGGTGCGCCGGGTCGCGAGCCGCACTGGGCGGAGAATTTTTCGCAATCGGGTATCGATGCGCCGGCTACATTGCCGCGTCCCGACCAGATCGCGGATCTAAAGCCATTGGGGCAGGTGAGCGCTAGTTTCATTGTGGCGGTCAATGGCCAAGGGCTGTGGATCATCGACCAGCACGTAGCGCACGAGCGCGTATTGTTTGAACAACATTTGGAAGCGCGGCGCGCCGGCAAAGTGGAGGCGCAGCGGCTATTGATGCCCATGGTCATCGAGCTTTCACCGCGGCAGTTAGTCACTTACGAAAAAATCGCCGAAGAGTTGGGCGCGAATGGGTTCGAAGTAGAATTGATGGGGCCGAAAAGCGTGGCGATTCAGGCAGTCCCGGCAGGCGTTGCGGCGAATGATGCGGAACATCTGCTGATGGAGATTCTCGACGGGCTGGAACGGGAGAACGCGGCGATTTCGATTGATACCTTGCAATCGAAGATTGCCGCTTCCACCGCGTGTCATGCAGCGATCAAAGTGAATATGCCGTTGGACCAGACGAAAATGGAATGGCTGCTCAGCGCATTGGCCAAAACGGATTGCCCGATGAGTTGTCCTCATGGACGCCCAGTGGTGCTGCGGTATTCGGTGAAGGAGATTGAGAAGGCGTTTCATCGGATCTAGCGATCGGCGATTACATTACAGACGCAGAGTTTCATTCCTATTCTCAACGAGGGCACATTGAGCGAAGGACAAAAGACCGCGGTTATTTTTGGGCTGGCCAACAAACGCAGCATAGCCTGGGCGATTGCGCAGAAATTGCATGCCGCGGGTTGGCAGTTGGCGATCACGTATCAGAACGAACGCCTAGAACAGGAAGCGAAGGACCTGATCACCGACTTGCCGGGCGCGGAAGGTTTCATGTGCGACGTGAGTTTCGACGAGCAGATCGCGGCGCTGTTCGCGAAATTGCAGGTGCGCTATGGCGTGCTGCAAGGGTTGGTACACAGCGTAGCATATGCTCCCGCGGAAGAATTGAAGGGCGAATTTGTGAACACGTCTCGCGAAGGATTTCGTATTGCACATGACGTCAGCGTGTACTCGCTTATTGCGCTTTCGCGAGCCGCCGCTCCCTTAATGACCGCCGGTGGCGGCATCGTGACCATGACTTACTATGGCGCAGAGAAAGTGGTGCCGAAATATAACGTGATGGGTGTGGCGAAAGCCGCGCTGGAGGCAACGGTTCGCTATCTTTCGAATGATCTGGGACCGAAGGGAATCCGAGTGAACGCGATCTCGGCGGGGCCGATCAAAACTCTGGCGGCGCGCGGTATTTCGCAATTGGGAGAAATGCTGAAGGCCCATGCAGAACGCGCGCCGCTGAAACGCAACGTGGACCCCGGCGAAGTGGGAAGCACCGCGGCGTTCTTGCTGTCGGACGCAGGCTCGGGCATTACCGGCGAGACCATCTACGTGGATTGCGGCTATAACATCATGGGGTTTTAAGGGCGGCAATTAGTCGCGCGAGAACCCAAACTGGAAAATGGGGACAGCTGAAGAGAGATTCCTCACTCCGCAGACTGCGTTCGGAATGACGGGCTAACGTTTAGATGATTGGTGAGCAATGGCAGAACGACTGACGATTGCGATTGACGGGCCGGCAGGTTCCGGAAAGAGCACTGTGGCGCGGCGCGTGGCGGCGATGCTCGGGTATTCATATCTGGACAGCGGCGCCATGTACCGCGGCGTGGCGCTGAAGGCTTTGCAGCGTGGGATTCCGCTGAACGATGAAGCGCAATTGATCGAGTTGACTCGCGACACGCACATCGAGTTGAAAGCCCCTACCGCGGAACAGGAAGCAGCAGGATTTAAGAATCGCATTTTCCTCGACGGCCGCGAAGTCACAGAAGAAATTCGGAAGGCGGAAGTGGCGGAAGCGGCGTCGCGACTGGCGACCATTGCGGGTGTGCGGCAAGTGCTGGTGGCCGAACAACAACGTGCGGGCCACGGCGGCGGCGTTGTGATGGAAGGCCGCGACATCGGGACCGTGGTGTTTCCAAACGCGGAATTGAAGATATTTCTAGATGCCTCGCCGGAGGTTCGTGCGCAACGGCGCTGGAAAGAGCATCAGGAGAAAGGCGACACCGTTACTTTGCTTGAAGTTCTTCAGGAAGTTCAGGAGAGAGACAAGCGCGACCGTGAGCGAAAGGTTTCCCCGCTGGTAAAAGCAAAAGACGCCGTGCTCATCGACAACACCGCCATGGGAATTGAAGAAACGGCTCGGCTGATCGTGTTTTTGGTGAACGAGCGCGTGCCGAACGTGCGAGCGGTAAGATTCTAGGGGTTGGCGGAAGTGGCTTTCCGAATGGCGGAATTGTAGGCATCTGGAATGGATTCTTCCGAGCAGCCCAGTCGCTGGATGTGAGAGGCAAGGTGCGACCATTCCGCCCGCTCGAGGGCGAGCAGGAGTTCGAAAACGTCGCGGTATCGATTTTGACCGCCGGTCAAGGCGCTTTTGACTTCCGCAGTTACGGGCAGTGAATCGAGCACCTCGGCGATGGGCTTATCGAGAAGCGCGTCGGTAATGGAGAGCAGGCCCATCAGAAACATCGCGGATTTTTTGTCCGCGAGGTTGACCGCTGCAGAGAAGTCTTCACAAAAATAAGCGCGGGTCAGCGCAGTGCGGACCAATTCGGGAGGCTTGTCGCCGCTCATGGCCACTACCGAAAAGATGGAAACCCAGCGGCGAAATTCGTTGTCGCCCAGCAGCGCAAGCGCCTGGCGAATGCTGTGAACCTCTCCGCGCATGCCAAGGAGCGGAGAATTCAAGTAGCGAAGAAGCCGGTACAGCAACGAAGGCTCATGCTTGAGGAGTTCTTCGATGGCGGTATAGTCGAGTTCCGGCGCGGCCACGGCATTCAGTAATCGCAGCAGCAGGAGTTTGTCCCCGGGAATCTCTCTGGCCTCGATCATAGAAGGCTTACAGAAGAAATAGCCCTGAAAATAGGAGAAACCGAGATTGCGGGCTTCCGCCAATTCGTTCTCGGTCTCGACCTTCTCCGCGATGAGAGCCAGCTTGCCGCCGGCATATTTTTTGGCAATTTTTTGGCGAGCCTCAGCATCCAGCAGCTGAAAGTCTACTTTGAGGAATCGCGCCAGCTCGATGAGTGGCGTCATCCTGGGATAATCCACGAAGTCGTCGAGGGCCAGAATGTACCCGGAGTCGCAGAGTTCGCGACAGACGGCGACGATCTCCTCGGTAGGATTCACGGTCTCCAGAATTTCCACAACGACGCGGTCCGGTGGTAAAAGCTGCGGAACACGAAGCCGCAACGCCAACTCGTCGACGTTCATGAACGCTCGCGCGTGCCCGGTCAAGTTTTGCAAATCAAAAAGCGTAACGGAATCGGCGATCAGACTAGCGGACGCATTGCGGGCGGGCTGGAAATAGTTCTGGGGACCGCCGCGGAACAGTAGTTCGTAGGCGTACACCTGAAGCCGTTTATCAAAGATCGGATGACGGGCGATGAAGCGTTCATGCATTTAGAATTCCGCGATCAATGGGGAGCGGCGCGCGCTCGCGATACGGTACCGACAAGCAAACGCGCCTGCGGGAAGGGTGGTGCCGTATGAAGTAGTTGTGGATCAGGTCGGTGAAGACATGGAGCCGAGAAATTCGTTGTTGGACTTTGATTTGGTCAGGCGGCTGAGCAGAAGTTCCATGGCTTCAACGGTGGAAAGCGGGCTAAGAACCTTGCGCAGTACCCACACGCGGCTGAGTTCTTCGGCAGGCAACAGCAGTTCATCCTTACGGGTGCCGGAGCGCTGGATATCAATGGCCGGAAAAACGCGCTTATCCGCGAGCCGGCGGTCAAGATAAATTTCCATGTTGCCGGTGCCCTTGAATTCTTCGAAGATCACGTCGTCCATGCGGCTCCCAGTATCGATCAACGCAGTGGCTATGATCGTGAGCGACCCGCCCTCTTCCACATTGCGTGCCGCGGCAAAGAACCGGCGCGGGCGCTGCAATGCGTTCGCGTCAATACCGCCCGAGAGGACTTTGCCGGAAGGGGGAGTGACCGCGTTGTAAGCGCGAGCAAGACGAGTGATGGAATCGAGGAGAACAACGACGTCGCGCTTGTGCTCGACCAGGCGCTTGGCTTTTTCCAGAACCATTTCCGCCACCTGGATGTGGCGCTGTGGTGGTTCATCGAACGTGGAACTGATGACTTCACCCTTCACCGTGCGCTGCATGTCCGTGACTTCTTCAGGACGCTCGTCGATCAGGAGAACAATGAGCGCGACTTCGGGATGATTCACAGTGATGGAATTGGCGATGGACTGCAGCATCATGGTTTTGCCGGTTCGTGGCGGCGCGTTGATCAAGCCACGCTGACCTTTACCGACGGGACAGAGGAGATCGAGCACGCGTCCAGTCAAATTCTCCTTCACGGTTTCCATCTTGAGGCGGCCCTGGGGATAGAGGGGCGTCAAGTTGTCGAAGAAGATTTTGTTGCGAGCGACTTCTGGATCTTCGAAATTGACCGCTTCCACTTTGATCAATGCAAAATATCGCTCGCCGTCCTTGGGAGGGCGAACCTGCCCGGAGACGGTATCGCCGGTGCGCAGATCGAATTTGCGAATTTGCGAGGGCGAAACATAAATATCGTCCGGGCCGGGAAGATAGTTGTACTCCGGGGCGCGAAGGAAACCGAAGCCGTCAGGCAGGCATTCCAGGACGCCTTCCGAGAAAATCAAGCCGCTCTTCTCCGTTTGCGCGCGGAGGATCTGGAAAATCAACTCCTGCTTGCGCATGCCGCTGGCCCCGGGAATGTTGAGTTCCTTGGCGATCTTGGCCAAATCGGTAATATTTTTTTCCTTGAGCTCAGCCAGGCTGATACTCACTTCATTTTTTGCTTCAGAGTTCGTTTCTTTTGCCATATATCCTGACTTTGTGATGTGGTGACGATGGAATTGACCCGTGTTTTCCCGGAACTGGACGGCGTGGTGGTATACCTTCTGACGGCACCAACACGCCGTCAGGGCGGGCAAACCAAACTGTCTGCAACCGGAAGCAATCTCCAAACCTGAACCGAAGGGCAGCCCGCGGGTGCAGGCCGAGCCTGGAAACTGCCTAGTTGGTCAAACCCGTGTCTTTATCAGCGCCAGCCACGAACGTTTCAGTTACAGGCGCAACCCCAGCATGTTCTAAGGGCACAATCGGCCGTTCCAGCGCAATCTGCAACACTTCATCCATGGTTTCCGCGAAGTGTATCTTGAGGCTGGAGAGTATCTCCTGGGGGATTTCCGAAAGGTCTTTCTCATTATCCTTCGGAAGGACGATGGTACGCAAGCCCATTCGGTGAGCGGCAAGGAGCTTCTCTTTGACACCGCCGATGGGGAGAACTTTGCCGCGAAGAGTGATTTCGCCGGTCATCGCCACGTCGCAACGCACAGGGTTGCGGGTGAGCGCGCTTACGATAGAGGTACAAATCGTGATTCCGGCAGAAGGGCCATCCTTGGGAATCGCGCCTTCCGGCACGTGCACGTGAATATCGAGAGTGCGGTAAAAATCCTTTTGCAGACCGAACTGTTCGGTGCGCGAACGGACGTAGCTCATGGCGGCTTGCGCCGATTCCTGCATTACCTCGCCCAGTTTGCCCGTGGGAGTGAGCCGGCCTTTACCTTCCATGATGGTGGCTTCTACCGCGAGCACGGAGCCGCCTACTTCGGTCCAGGCCAAGCCAGTGGCAAGACCGATCTCGTTCTGCTTTTCGAGCCACATTTCCCGGAACTTCAGTACGCCCAGGTAATCCTTCACGTTTGCGACGGCGATCTGGACCTGCGTTTCCGGCCCATCGGTGACGACACGGCGCGCCATTTTGCGGGCGATATTCTGGATTTCGCGTTCCAGGTTGCGGACGCCCGCTTCATGCGTGTAGTGCCGGATCAGGTGCAGTATTCCCTCATCTGTGAAACTGAGATTTGAATCGTTGAGCCCGGTAGCTTCGCGCGCGCGCTTCACCAGGAACCGCTTGGCAATCTCTAACTTCTCCTGCTCGGTGTAGCCGGGCAAACGCAGGATTTCCATACGATCCTGCAATGGTTGAGGAATCGTGTGCAGGACATTCGCCGTGCATACGAACATTACCTTCGAAAGATCATATTCGACATCGAGATAATGATCCGTGAACGCATGGTTCAACTCGGGATCGAGCACTTCCATGAGCGCTGCCGACGGATCCCCACGGAAATCGGTGGACATCTTATCGACTTCGTCGAGCACGAAAATGGGATTGATGGTGCCAGCCTTCTTCATCATCTGGATGATCTGGCCGGGCAGGGCGCCAATGTAGGTGCGGCGGTGGCCGCGAATTTCGGCCTCATCGCGAACTCCACCGAGCGACACGCGTACAAATTTTCTTCCGGTGGCGTGGCCGATGGACATGGCCAGCGAGGTTTTGCCAACTCCTGGAGGGCCGACGAAACAGAGAATCGAGCCTTTCGGATTCTTTACGAGTTGACGGACCGCGAGGAATTCGAGGATGCGCTCTTTGACCTTTTCCAGGCCATAGTGCTCGGCGTTCAAAATCTCTTCCGCGGCTTTGATGTCGCGAATTTCCTTGGAGCGCTTTTTCCAGGGCACCGCGAGGAGCCAGTCCACATAATTACGGCTGACCGTGGATTCCGCGGACATTGGCGGCATAAGTTCCAGGCGCTTTAGTTCCGCAGTAGCCTTTTCGAGCACGTCCTTAGGCATCCCGGCAGCGTCAATCTTCTTCTTCAGTTCCTCAATTTCGTTTTTCTCGCCGCGACCAAGTTCCTTCTGGATAGCCTTGAGCTTTTCATTCAGGTAATACTCTTTTTGGGCGCGCTCCATCTGACGTTTTACGCGGGTGTTGATGTTGCGATCGACGTTGAGCTTTTCCAGTTCGATTTCCAGGATATCCGCGATGCGGTTAAGACGTTCGAGTGGATCAGCGGTTTCCAGCAAATCCTGTTTTTCATCGACGGGGAGCTGCAGGTTTGCCGCGATGGTGTCCGAGAGGCGCGAAGGATCGTCGACGCGAGCGGCGGCGATCATGGTGTCATAATTCAGGCTCTGCGAAAGCTTGATGAACTGCTCGTAAAGGTTGGTGACCTTTTGCACGAGTTGTTCAACTTGCGGCGTGACCTCGATGCGCGCAGCCAGCAAGCGCAGGTTCGCCCGGAAGAAACCCTCGTCCGTGGCGATGTACAAGGCCCGGGCGCGTTCCACGCCTTCGACCAGGACCTTGATGTTGCCATCGGGCAACTTCACGCTTTGCACGATATTGGCGAGTGTCCCGACGGCGTAGATCTCCTCCGGCTTGGGATCATCAATGGAAGCATCGTGTTGCGTGGACAGAAATATTTTCTTGTCGCCGGCAAGGGCCTCTTCCAGAGCGCGAACGCTCGCCTCTCGACCGACGATGAATGGGGTCATCTGTTGCGGAAAGATGACCATGTCGCGCACCGGCATCATCGGCACACGTTTTAATTCTTGTTTTTCCCGATTAAACATGCAGGCCCCTGAAACTCCCTCAGATGCCCGAAATTCGCCGTTATCCGGCTTTTTCGAGCAAAGACCAATTGATTTCGCGGCCACGGACCATATCCGCGGTCACTACGAAATCGCGTACCCTCTTTTGCATGGGCAGGTGATACATCAACTCTAGCATGAGGTCTTCGAGGATCATACGCAAGCCGCGCGCTCCCACTTTGCGCTGAAGAGCCAACTCCGCCACGGTATCCAGGGCGTCGTCCGTAAAGCGCAAGCGCACGTTTTCAAACTCAAAGAGGCGCTGATACTGCTTAAGCAGCGCGTTCTTTGGTTCCGTCAAAATCTTCATCAAAGCGCCCTTGTCCAGGTCGCTCATCACTCCCGCGACCGGCAAGCGGCCTACAAACTCGGGAATCAGGCCGTAGCGAATCAGGTCGGTGGGCTGCACCTGCTCCAGCAGGTCGGTGTTGCGGCGTTGTGCTGTGGTTGGCGCTGCATCCGTGTGGAAGCCGAGGGAACGTCGACCAACGCGGCGCTCGATGGTCTTTTCCAGTCCGACGAAAGCACCGCCGCAGATAAATAGAATGTTTGTGGTGTCGACCGGGGTAAATTCCTGATGCGGGTGCTTCCGGCCGCCCTGTGGTGGCACGTTAGCAACCGTGCCTTCGAGAATCTTGAGGAGGGCCTGCTGCACGCCTTCGCCGCTCACGTCTCTGGTAATCGACGGATTTTCGTCCTTCTTCGCAATCTTGTCGATCTCGTCGATATAAATAATGCCCTGCTGGGTTTTCTGCACGTCACCATCAGCCGCTTGCAACAGCTTCAGAATGATGTTTTCCACGTCCTCGCCAACGTATCCCGCTTCGGTGAGCGTGGTGGCGTCGACGATCGCGAACGGCACATCCAGCATGCGCGAAAGAGTCTGTGCCAGCAGCGTTTTGCCCGTACCCGTGGGACCGATCAAAAGAATATTGGATTTGCTGAGTTCCACTTCGCCCGGCTGCTTATTCAGGAAAATGCGCTTGTAATGATTGTAAACGGCGACTGCCAGCTTCTTCTTGGTGCGGTCCTGCCCGATAACGTAGCTATCCAGGAACTGCTTAATTTCAGGTGGGCGGGGTAAGCGACGCGCCGGAGCCGCGGCTTGCTCCCGTTTTTCGTCCTCCAGGATGGTCTGGCATACGCCGACGCACTCATTGCAGATATACGCCCGAGGATAGTCGGACGGCGAGCTGATAAGCTTCTCCACCTGCTCCTGCGTTTTATGGCAGAAGGAACAGCGCAGCGGTTCATCTGGAGTGTATTTTTTCACGTGTAAGCAGGCCTCTTCTCAAGGATTGTCCCCGGAGCCATGATTTCTGATTGTAGGCCGAAAATTTCTCCCGTGAAACAGAATATCGCGCCTCTGCCCTCTATCAGGAACTCGCTGTGGAAACTTTGTCTCAGGACCGACCACCCTGCGCGGGAACCCCTACATTCTTCACAAGGCTTTCAACGCAACTGCAAAAGCACGGGTCTAAAGACCCCCAACTACCGGTGCTTGAAGATGATCTCATCGATCATCCCGTATTCCTTCGCTTGGTCTGGATTCATGATGTAATCGCGTTCGACATCCTTTTCGATGCGCTCGACCGGCTGACCGGTATGTTTTGAGAGGATGGCGTTGATCGTGGAGCGCATGCGCAGAATCTCTTTCGCGTGCAAGTCAATGTCGGTGGCTTGCCCGCCGAGTCCGCTCATCCAGGGTTGGTGGATTAAGATGCGCGAGTTCGGCAGCGAGAAACGTTTTTTCGGTGCGCCGCCCACGAGAAGAACCGCGGCGATGGAGGCGGCTTGGCCGACGCAAGTGGTCACCACGTCGGGCTTCACGAATTGCATGGTGTCGTAGATGGCGAACCCCGCGGTGATGGAACCGCCGGGCGAATTGATATACAGCTGAATGTCCTTCTCGGGATCTTCCGCCTGAAGGAAGAGCATCTGCGCCGTGGCGAGGTTGGCGACATGATCGTCAATCGGCGTACCGATGAAGATGATGTGCTCCTTGAGCAGGCGCGAATAAATATCGTAGGCGCGCTCGCCACGGCTGGTCTGTTCGACGACCATGGGAACTAGAGTTGTCGCGCGGTATTGCGGATCTTCGAAGTTTTTCATGTGAAAGAATTTGCCTGTAAAGCCGAGGTTGGACTCACTTGGCGCTGGCTGCGACAGTCTTGACCCGCGCGCTTTGCGCCAGCCAATCCACTGTTTTGTCACTTCGCAGCTTCGCTTTCATCCTATCGAGGGCGCCTTGCTTTGTCAAACGAGCGCGGATTGCCTCGGCAGAATCGCCGCTGTGACTGGCTACGTGCTCAAGCTCGTGCTGCAGCTCTTCCTCGGTAACGTCGATTTTCTCTTCGGTCGCAATCTTGTCGATCACCAGTTCGGCCTTCACATCATCCCTGGCGCGCTCTTCCTGACGCTTGCGCAGGCTAACCCAATCCACATTGACGGCCCGGGGATCGACTCCCTGTTGCGCAAGCGAACGGACCACCCGTTCCAGGCGCACATCCATTTGATGCTCGACGAGCGATTCCGGCACAGGAAAATCGTGAAGCTTGACGAGTTCGGCGATGATTTTCTCGCGCTGCAGTTCCTTCTGCCGATGATCGCGCTCGTGCTCCAGTCCCTCATGGATCTTGGTCTTCAATTCGTCCAGTGAAGTGGCGTCGCTGACATCCTTAGCGAACTCATCGTTAATTTCGGGCAGCTTTTTGGTTTTGATCTCGAGGACATCAACGCTGTAGTTGAATTTCTTGCCGGCCAGCTTGGCGTCCGGATAGTCGGCGGGATATTCCACGTCGAAATTCTTGTGATCGCCCACATTAGCGCCGCGCAAGTTTTCGTTGAAGGCCTCCATGGTTTCTTCAGCACCCACGTGGCAAAGCACGCTTTCGGCTTGCAGAGGTTCGCCGCCACCTTCCGGATTACCCAGCAATTTGATCTGCACGAAGTCGTCGTTCTGAACGGGGCGGCCCTCGACCGGCGCGAAGGTCGCGGCGCGCTGTTGCATTTCCGCTAGCGTGTTGGCAACGCTTTCATCGGTAATGGCCATTTCTGGCATTTCGATTTCGAGGTTTTTGTAATCGCCGAGAGCAAACTCCGGCAGAACTTCGAACGAGGCCCGGAACTTTAAAGGTTGGCCCTCGTTGTATTCCAGCCTGTCCACTTGCGGTTGGGAAATGGGCGTAAGCTTTTGTTCGTTGACGGCCTTTTCGACGTGCTCGGGGACCAAGGTCTGCAAAACTTCGCCTTTGATATCGCTGGCAAAGCGTTTCTTGATGAGCGAAATCGGGGCCTTTCCCGGACGAAAGCCCGGCACACGCGCAACCTTCGCGAAATCCTTGGCCACTTTCTCGGTGGCTTTCGTTACCTCTTCTGCCGGTATTTCCAAATCCAGTTCTTTGCGGCAAGTGGCTTCCGCCATGTCACCTTCTCCCTTTTACAGATTCCCGTGCCGTTTCAATGCCGGAAACTGCGGCAATTACGCGCAATGGGCGAATTGCAGCTTTTACCCCGCACCGTTTGCGGAAATTTCTGGAATCACCCTGTGGTAATCCGGCGGGCTATTTGGGGATAACCTGCATAAAAATTATAGGGGAGTGGTGGGTGTGCGGTCAACGAAACCGGAGAGCAGAGCCTTCTAGCCGCTCCGGGACGTTTTTCCGGCGCCACAAATTTCCCTTGTGGAGGTGCTTCCAGCATATGAAAATTCCACAGCTGTTTTCGCCTCTTTTTGAGAGCGCAGGGGGGTTGACGATGTATCACATCGCTCAGGTGAATATCGGCAGGGTCAAAGGCCCGCTCGACGGCGAGGTCATGGCTGGCTTCATGAACCGGCTTGACGAGATCAACGCGCTGGCTGATCGCAGTCCCGGGTTTGTGTGGCGCTTGCAAACGGACGCGGGCAACGCGACTTATTTCCGGCCGTATGACGACGACCAGATTCTGTTGAACATGTCCGTTTGGGAGACCATCGAGGCGTTGAAACATTACGTCTACAAAACTGCGCATGCGGAACTCCTGAAGCACAGGCATGAATGGTTCGAGAAATTTTCCAGCGCGTACACGGCGTTATGGTGGGTGCCTGCGGGTCATATTCCCGGCATCGATGAAGCAAAGAAACGACTGGCTCATCTGGATCGCCATGGACCCACGCAGTTCGCGTTCACCTTTAAAAATGTGTTTTCGCCGGACGAGGAGTTTCAGCGCGGCATCGACTGGTCATCGTTTCAGCCGTGTCCGAGTGTTTAGCAGTCCTTATTTAGCATTGCTTCAGGGCAAAGCAAAGGCCAGCACATAATCGCCCTGCTTGGTGCCGAGCTTGCCGTGGCCTCCTGCCGCGATGACTAGGTATTGTTTGCCATGGATCGTGTAGGTCATCGGCGTGGCTTGACCGCCCGCAGGTAGTTCGTATTTCCATAATTCCTTGCCGGTGTCGGAGTCGAAGGCGTGGAGATACTTGTCCATCGCCGCCGAGGTGAACACCAATCCGCCCGCAGTGGCCATGGGGCCGCCCAAGCTAATCGTTCCCGTGTTTGCGCCGGGAAGGAAACTGCCCAATGGCACGTCCCAGGCGGTTTTGCCGGTAAACAGGTCGACCGCTGCCGTGGTGCCCCAAGGTGGCGCGGTGCAGGGAAGCCCACTGGGCGCCAAGAACGGGGTACGGTACATACCGAACGGAGCGCCCGTCTGGCGGGCGAATTCTCCGTGGAGGCGATCCGCATCGGCGGCGTTATCTCGTGCACCCTGGAATTTGTCACGGGGAATGAGTTTGACAAAGAACGCCAGGCGATTGAGGTCTGCAAACAGGAGATGGCGCTGCGGATCGTAAGCAGAGCTTCCCCAGTTCACGCCGCCCACGTTCCCCGGATAGACCATCGTGCCTTGCAAGCTGGGTGGGATGAAAATTTCTCCGCTTCGCGCCGCCTTAATCTTATCCGAACACCACTGGCGCTCTTGTGGATCTTTGCCCCAAGCGTCGTCCGGCGAGAGTTTTTCTGGAACCAGCGAAATGTTGGAAGCAGGCTGCGTGGGCCACGCTTCTTCTCCGGGAATGTCGCTTTTGGGCGCAGGCTCTTCGTGAACCGGCAAAAGCGCAGCGCCCGTCAGGCGGTTGAGCACAAACACGCGCCCCATTTTCGTGGTGATCGCGATGGCCGGCGTTCCATCTTTCCAGGCGAACAGTGTGGGCTGAGACGCAACGTCGTAATCCCACAAGTCATGATGGACCACCTGAAATCCCCACACGAATTCGCCGTTCGAGGCTCTCAGCGCCACTACGGAATCGGCCCATTTGTCATCCCCTTTGCGGATGCCACCGTAATAATCCGGGCTGGCGCTCCCTGTGGGAATGAAGACGAGTCCGTGCTGCGCGTCGACGGAGATGGTCGACCATGCATTCCCAGCGCCGGTACGCGGATTCGTTTGGTACGCCCATGGAGCAATGGGATCCCAAGTCCAGCGAAGCGCCCCAGTGTGAACGTCGTAAGCGCGAACGATGCCGCGCTCCAGAGTGACGGCGCGATTGTCGCCGATCGATGAGCCGGTGATAACCAAATCCTTGTAGATGGCGGGCGCTGATGTGACCTGGTAGTCGCCGGGGTCTCGGAGTTTCACGCCATTCGCAAGGTCAACTTCGCCCGCGGTGCCGAAATCCGCGCATGGCTTGCCGGTGGCGCCATCAACCGCAATCAGCCGGGCATCGAGAGTGCCGATAAATATGCGCAACGAGCACGGTTGGTTGCGCTTTGAAGATGGATCACGCCATGCGGAAACGCCTCGCGAGGTCACCTCGGACGAACCGTACGGCAATTCGAGTTTTGGGTCGAATTCCCATAATTTCTCCCCGGTCACTGCCTTTAATGCAATCACGTGATCATACGGAGTGCTGAGGAACAAAGTGCCGTCGACGAGAATCGGCGTGCTTTCGAACGCGGCTTTGTGATCCATATCTTCATTGTGCCCGAGCGCGCCGGTCCGAAAGGTCCAGGCAAGTTTCAGTTGGTTCACATTGCCGCGGTCGATTTGTTGCGCGGACGAAAATCTTGTACCACCGGGATCGTTGCCATAGGTGGGCCAGCCAGTCTCCGCGCTAGAGCTTGATTTCGTTTGCGCGATGGAGACTGTTGCAGCAATCAAGAGTAGAAAGAAGGTACGCGAGCTATAACCAAAAATGGCTCTATGTTTTCGTTTCACGGAAGCTCCCGAGTGTCCTTTCGAAATGCTGGAATTATGCCTTAGGGCTGGCCATTTCTGCTACGCTAGCCCCGGCGTGCACTTGGTACGGAAGAGGAGAAAACGCGTGACAGTTGTGGCGGGAGTGGACCTTGGCGGGACTGCGGTCAATTACACTTTGTTGGACCAAGAAGGCCGATTTTTGATTGAGGGCTTGTGCGAGCATCCGTCGCTTTCGAAGCGAGGACCTGACATTTGCTTGCAGCAGATTGCGGACGGGTTGAAGTTCGCCATTGAGCGCGTAGGTGTCACGATGGTGGATGTCGTCGCCGTCGGGCTGGATACGCCGGGTCCGGCCAGCGCGGCGGGAAAATTGAGCGCGCGCGGGTCGACTAATTTCGTTCACGCGCAATGGTCAGGATATGACATTCGCGACGGGCTGGCTCGGAAGTTGGGCAAGCCCGTGTGCTACTTGAACGACGCGAACGCCGCGGCACTGTGGGGACATTACGCGATTTTCGGAGCTAACAGCCGCGAGACCTCGATCTCGATTATTATCGGCACCGGTAACGGCGGCGGAGTGATCCTCGACGGCAACGTGATTAAGGGGAAAAATGGATTCGGCGGCGAACTGGGGCATGTGCTCATCCCGTACAGGTCGATTGAGGGAATTGACGGAATGGTGCCGCTTTGCAATTGCGGGCGCACGGGCGACCTAGAATCACTTTGCTCTTTGACCGCTATCGAGAGAAACATCCTGCCCTATTTTCTCCCGCGCTACCCGGGGCACGAGTTCAGTAAGTGCGATTTGCATCAGGCGGCGAAGCTCGTGCGTGGATTGGCGGACAAGGGCGATGCGTTGAGCCGGGAAGTTTTCCGGGTGCAGGCGCATGCCCTCGGACTCTTCTGGGACGAAATGATCAATACGTTCGATCCCGATGCGCTCATCGTCGGCGGGGGAGCACTGGAGGCTGGTCCGGAGTTTCAGCGCTGGTTTCTCCACGAAATTCGAGTAGGCATGCCAACCCAGCGCGAAGAGCAAGCAGAAGTTCCAATTCACGTAATCCCGAATGGCGACACCGCGGGCGCGCGCGGTGCAGCCATCGAAGCGTCCAAAATGGCCAGAGAAAGCGGACTGTTCTGAGAGTGAGTGCATTCCGAATCACACTGGTGTGGAGGTTGCGAAAACGGCAGCCCGTTCCGGATTTGATCTAGCGACACGGAACGATCACCCTACTTTGTACGTCCAACAATCAGGACAATCGAACTCACCAAACGAAGGACAGCCGATGCCCAGCGAATGGGTGAAGACAAAAATGCCAGCCACATTCGGTTGTGCACTATTAGTGATCGTGTGTTCGGCACTTGTGTGCGCACAGTCACCCACCGTTGCTCCCACTTCAAGCAGCGCGGTTAGCGTTGAGCACACTCGAGTGTTGAACCTGACAGTGCTCGACGAGAGGGGGCAGCCCGTCACGGAGCTCACGGATACGGATTTCAAGATTTTTGACGATGGCAAGCTGCAGTCGATAGCTAGCTTTAATACCCTCCTTACTGGAGGTAGCGCCAAGAATCAGAAATCCACGATTCTGATCTTATTCGATTTACTGAATACGATTCCGGGTCAGCGTGAGAACACAACTACGCTTATCGCTCAAGCACTACAACCGCTGGAAACAGGCGACTCGCTTTTCCTATATCTTTTGACGAACCAGGGCGAGCTTTACCCTGTGCATGCTGTTTCCATTCCAACTGGGACTGCAGTTCCGTACGGTGACAGCCGAGACGGAAAGCCGCCCGACGTTCCATGGACCCGGCAAGTTCGTCCGCTGCTAGATCAGGCCGTCGAGAAGGTAAACGCACGCAGGCTAAAAGATTATCAGGACGAAGGCACTCGCACTGCAGCAACTTTCTTAGCATTGAACCAGCTTGGGAGTGCACTCAGTAGAATTCAGGGACCAAAAACGATTGTATGGATCACACGAGGAGCAGCGAACTGGGTCGATTATCCCTACGGATGCAAAGATGCCTTCTTCCCCGACGGATCTGGCTACTATGTGGCGGGCAGATGCGGAAACGACTGTACGAGATCGCCAGGGGTGAGCAAATGCATGGACTACACACCCTTCTTGCAGCGCTTTGGCACGACACTGACTCGTAGCGACACGATTGTGTACAGCGTGATCGTCAATCCTGAATTCTCAGCACTGTCCGGCGATCGTGGTAGACCCAGGGACACACTCCAGCAGCTAACCGGTCTTTCCGGTGGCCGTTTGTATATCCATGGCGAAATCGAGAAGGCGATTGCGCAATCACTGTTGGACGTCCGCGCCCGCTACCAACTGACCTATGGTGGGCCGAAAGCGAACGGCAAATATCACAAGCTCATGGTGGAATGCTCGAGAAAAGGAGTGCAGGTCGAGGCACCAACGGGCTACTTCGCGGAGAAGCCATAAGTACGACTCTGTCAGTTGAGAAACGTAAGGTAAACTGTTCGGGCTATGAGCGTGATTGATGAAGTTATCGAAGCGAATCGAATTTACGCGCAAACCCACGAATTGCGGAGGCTGACGCCGCGACCCGAACGGAAACTTGCCGTGCTGACGTGCATGGATACGCGGCTTTCAATCCTCACTTTGGGACTGAAGGCCGCGGACGCGCACATCATTCGAAACGCCGGCGGCATTGTAACCGACGATACCTTGCGATCGCTGCTGGTCTCACATTATTTGTTGGGGACCGAGGAGTTCATGGTCATCAACCACACGGATTGTGGGCTGATGCACACGACGGAGCAGGACCTGCGCACGCGCATCCAAAACCACACCGGAACGGCGGCGATTGCTCCCTCGTTCTTCTACGCGTTTCAGAATATCGAAGAAAACGTGCGCCACCAGTTGCAGAAACTGAAAAGCCATCCCTGGGTTCCGCACACAGTCCTGGTTCGCGGCTTCGTTTACGATGTGGCCAGCGGCTTACTTCGCGAAGTGCAATGAAGCTTTTCGTTAGGTTTTGTGCAAACGTTGCGCTAACCTTTTTTGCGCATCGATCCAATGGTTCGATGTCTCAGGGAGGCTGTTTCGCATGAAGAATTTGTTTCGTTTTCTCGCTGTCGCCGCATTCCTTGTGTTTGCGGTTAGCGCCGCGGACGACGTGGTCAACGCCGTTCACGGCACCATCACCAAGCTAGACTCTTCGTCAAGGACTATGGTTGTCAAGACCAAGGACGGCACCGAACATACCGTACATTTTGTGGACAAGACCGCGGTATGGGGCGCGGATAAGACCGCGGCCGGTGCGAAGGACAGTTTCAAGGGATTGTCAGAAGGCTCCGAAGTAGTGGTGCACTACTCGGAGAAGGGCGGAGACAAAACCGCAACGGAAGTGGATAAGGTAGGAAAAGATGGGTTGAAATATGTGGACGGCACGGTCACCAAGGTCGGCAAAGATGGCAAAACTGTGGTTGTAAAGGCCGCCGATGGCACCGAACATACGTTCGACGTGGCAGGACATGATACCGCGGATGCCGCGAAGGGCATTGGCAAAGCCGCGGATAAAACAGGAAAAGTCACGGTGTACTACACAGAACAAGGTGGGAAAAAAGTGGCGCACTTCTTCGAGAAAATTTGATTCTTGAAAATCGGAAAGCGGCCGACGATAATTCGTCGGCCTTTTTCTTTTTGCGATAAACGCTTTTCTACCGGGAGCGCCTTGTGAAAAACACTGCCATTCTTCTGGTACAGTGCGCGGACCGCAAGGGTTTGGACGCGACAATCGCTGAGTTCATTTATCGTTACGACGGAAACATACTTCATTTCGAACAGCACCAGGCCGGCGAAGAGCGTTATTACCTGGCGCGTGTGGTGTGGAGTCTGGATGGCTTTCGTTTGAATCTAAATGATTTCGACGGGGCATTCGGGCCCATTGCCCACAAATTCGGAATGAACTGGTGCATTCGATTGGGGGACTATCGCCCACGTGTGGCGATTTTTGTATCCAAGTATGACCATTGCCTGGTCGATCTGCTATACCGCCAGCGGAATGGCGAGCTAGCGTGCGAGTTTCCGCTGATCATCAGCAATCATCCGGACACGAAAGGTCACGCGGATTTTTATGGTATTCCGTTTCACCTGATTCCCGTAACCAAAGAAAATAAGCCGCAAGCGGAAGCGCGCCAGATGGAACTGTTGCACGACAATCACATCGACTTGGTGGTGCTCGCTCGCTACATGCAGGTGCTCTCTCCTGAATTCATCCGAGAATATCCGCAGCCCATCATAAATATTCATCACTCATTTCTACCCGCGTTTGTGGGCGCGAAACCGCATCATCAGGCACACGATCGCGGCGTGAAATTAACCGGAGCAACCGCGCACTATGTGACCGAAGTTCTGGATGACGGTCCCATCATCGAACAGGGCGTGGTGAGAATTTCTCACCGGGATTCGCTGGAAGATATGGTCGAGAAGGGAAGAGATGTGGAAAAAGTGGTGCTATCGCGAGCGGTGCGCTGGCACATCGAGAATCGCATCCTGCTTTACGGAAAAAAGACCATTATTTTTGAATGATGAAAATAAAGCGCGCGGCTGACTAGTTCAATCGGCTGCGAGGGATCTACGCAACGCGCTGGACATATCCTGGTACAGCAAGCGATGAAATAGATGCTCTCCGGCTTCGCGGCGGACGGAAAGCCGTCCGGCTACGTAAGCGCGCGACGCCAGACCGCGTTGTACCGAATCACAGATGGCCATATCTTCGTCCTGAACCTTTTCGCTGACCGCGATACTGTCGCGATGCTGCTGAGCCGCCGCGGAACTGATATCCGCGAAGTAGTAATCAAAGATCACCGCACATTGATTCACCCCAAGGGGAAGCACGAGGTTCGTGTCCATTACTCCCGAATACGCATTGATCATAAAGTTGGGGTAAATCCAAAGATAGAACGCATGACCCTGGCGCGTAGAGCCGATCGCAGAGTCAGCGGCGCTGGAAGCATCCAACGGGCTGGATTGCAGGCACGAGCGTTCGAAATTCTCAATGGTGTATTTCGTATACTCGACCACGCTGCTGAGTCCTTTGTGGGCGTGCGGAACATGGTACCCGCCATCCAGGTAATTATCGACGTACACTTTCCAGTTGCACTTTAACGTGTAGATTCGCCGGTCAAAATAGTGCAGATTGTCCGCGAACTTCAGCGGAGCTACTAAAGACGGAACGGTCCCGAGAAAATCCAACAGGGGAGCTGCTTTGCCGTCCAGATTGACGAAAACAAAATTGTCCCAGGTGTCTACTCGAATGGGGACGAGTCCGTTGTTTTTGCGGTCGAAATCGCAAACACCTTCGAATTCCACCATTCCTTTCAGCGTGCCGTCGTTGCCGTAGGTCCAGCCGTGATATGGGCAGCGGAACTGTTTTGAGCAGCCAGAGGGTTGCGGTTCGACAGCGGCCGCGTGGTGTCTGCACACATTGTAGAAGGCGCGTAGTTGGCCATCTTCACTGCGGACGATCAACAACGGGTCTTCGTTTACGTCAATGGTGAAAAATTGACCGCGCTCCCGGACTTGGTCGAGACGGCCGACCATTTGCCAATTCGCCGCGAAAACGCTGTCGCCTTCCAGTCGAGCGATACGCCGATCGAAATACCACGGAGCGGGAATCGTCCAAGCTTTTTCCAGAGGATTCGAGGGATCGTACAGGTTCAGAACCTCACGAAGGCTACGTTCGAGCATGGTCAGGCCCCACCAGGAATTCGCGACAACGCGTAGGCACATTCTCCTGCACTTTCGATGAACGTGGCAAGCGCACGCGACCAAAAGGAAAGGCCGCAGCTCCCTCATGGAAGAGCTGCGGCCTGCGGCGTAGCGGGTTATGGAGATATTTATCTGCCGCTGGCGGCGTGTTCGCGTCTTTCAACCCTGTGCACTTCGGCTAAGAAGGACCGAGCTTCTGCGGGTACAGGAACTTTTCCAGTCAGCAACTCACTGGTGGTGTAATCCTTGCCGTAAAGCGCCACGTTGGAGTCCTTATCATGCTCAATCCAAGAGCCACTCAGGTCGATCCCTGCGAAAAGCCCGTGAGCGCGCGAATAACTCAGGATCTCCGTGCTCGCCTTCCAGTCGGTTCCTGCCGTGGCGTGACGTCCCACTGGGCCAGCCGCGGCCGAAGCGCCGGCGCCGATCTGGAATTTATTCTCCAGGAGATGGCGCATTCCGTCGTCATTCATGATCATCATAACTAACTGGACATCCTCCACACCGAACTGCGCGCCCCAACTTCCGCCCGTAATGGTAAAGAATGCAGGCGTACTCCATTTGCCATCTGGCAGCTTGCATGTCGAGACGCCGCGGCCGTGCTTGCCGCCGAAAATAAAGGCACCCTTAATCATGCTGGGCACAACCGCGATGCACTTGGCGCCCTTCAAGACTTCATCCGGTATGCCCTTGTCCGGGGCGTCTACGATTTGTTGAATAGTAGTGGTGGCGCTTTGTAAACGATCTTCGACGTCCGTCTTGGTTTGGTCAGCGCGGGAAATTCCAGCGACGCTTGCCAGAAAAATCAAAGCAACTGCGATGCGCAATTTCATTTTTCGAGTCCTCTCTCCTCCAACGGCTTTCGTTGCAAGTAGAACATCCTGCGTATGGTTCACCTATCGATAGAATTTGGTACGCCTGTAAATTAGTCTTTGTAGCAATCCACCACAACGGGAGTAGACCCGCGAACATCCTATACCTGGGCGGTTTCGCCGTTCTGCACTGCCCCGATTTGCCCGGGATCATCGGGTATAACCCGTATGGACCGCGGTTTCGCGCGTTGTTACGTTCAACTCTCGATAGCTTAGTTTGCGGTTGCGAAAGCCCGGCCAACGAAATGTTCCGTCACTCCATACCGATCGGACGGATCTTTGGCATCTCGGTTGATCTGGACTACTCCTGGTTCCTCTTGGTAGGCCTGCTTTCCTGGATGCTGGCCGTCAGCTATTACCCCGCAGAGTTCCCCAATTGGAGCGCAGGCGAATATTGGCTTATGGGCTTCATCACGGCCCTGATGCTGTTCGTCAGCGTGCTCATTCACGAACTGGGCCATTCCGTTGTGGCGAAGCGGTTCGGGCTGGCGGTGCCGCGCATCGTCCTTTTTATTTTTGGTGGAATCTCCGAGATTGCCGCCGAGCCGCCCAGCGCCGGCGCGGAGTTCTGGATCGCCATTGTTGGTCCGATTGTCAGTTTTGCGCTCGCCGCGTTCTTCTGGGAAATCGAGCCACTGTTGGCAAACTCACAGCCGCTCTACGCGTTGGCGAAATACCTCGCCACGTTGAACTTCATTCTTGGAATCTTCAACTTGGTTCCCGGTTTTCCGCTGGACGGAGGCCGAGTACTCAGGGCTATTATCTGGCGCTTTACCGGCCAGTACCGGCGCGCCACCTCCATTGCTGCGCTCACCGGACGCTTCATCGGATTTGCGTTGATTTTTCTAGGAGTGTGGCAAGCGCTGCGCGGCAATTTTATTGGTGGACTGTGGACCGCGTTCATCGGTTGGTTCCTGGAGAGCGCCGCGGGCAGCATGTTGCAGCAAGAGGTGCTCAAGAGTCTGTTGGGCGGCCACAAGGTAATGGATGCCATGCAGCGAGATTTTCCTCAAGTACCCGGCGATGCCACGCTGCAGAGTCTGGTTGACGAATACATTTTGCCCGGGAAGACCCGCTATTTCGTTGTGAATTCAGACGGGACCGCCGGCCTGGTGACGCTCTCTTCGATTCAAAAGGTGCCGCGCTCCGAATGGCCAAACACGACCGCGTCGCAGGTCATGGTGCCGCTGCAAAGACTGGATTCGACCCGGCCGGACGCAGTGCTATGGTCCGCCCTGGAAAAAATGGGACGGGATGGCGTAAACCAGCTTCCGGTAGTAGAAGGGAGCGGAATCGTGGGCATCTTATCCCGTGAAGATGTTGTTCATTATTTGAGGGTGCTGCAAGCATTTGCGCGATAGGGCCATGAATCATGAACGGTAATTTCAGAGGCGAGGTGAAAGCATGAGTGCAACACGAAGCAAGGGACCATTTGTTTTATTATTTGTGGCCGGCCTCGCGCTGGTTGCGGGAGGATTTATTCGTGCCGGGCTAGTGCATGCTCCGGCACACAACCCATTTGGAGCTCCCGTATTTGGAGCGGAGAAAGTCGAAGTGCAAGTGGCAAAAAACACTCAGCCCGTGAGCCTCGCGGATTTCAAGAATGGTTTTGCCTCGGTGCTGACACCAGCGCTGCCCGCGGTCGTGAACATTTCGTCCACCAAAATCGTTAAGACCCAAAACAATATGCCGGATTTTTTCAACGATCCTATGTTCCGGCAATTTTTTGGCAACCAGATGCCCCAGTCTCGGCAAGGTCCACAATCGCAGCGTGAGCTGGGCCTCGGTTCCGGGGTGATCGTGAATCCGAACGGCTATATTTTGACGAACAACCACGTGGTGTCGGATGCTTCGGATGTCGACGTATACACGAAAGATCAACGGAAATTCAAAGCGAAGGTGATTGGCACCGATCCGCTGACCGATATCGCGGTACTCAAAATCGATGCGACCGGGTTGCCCACTTTGACGCTCGCAGACTCCACAAACTTGAAGGTTGGCGACGTAGTTTTCGCCATCGGCCAGCCATTTGGACTAACGGAAACTGCCACTATGGGAATCGTAAGCGCCACGGGACGCGGCTTAGGGCAAGCCATTGAACGTTATGAGGATTTTATCCAAACCGACGCTGCGATTAACCCTGGCAATTCCGGTGGGGCGCTGATTGACCTGCATGGAGATCTCGTCGGAATCAATACCGCGATTCTTGCTGGCGGTGGGGGCGAGGGTGGAAATCAAGGCGTTGGATTCGCGATACCCATTAACATGGCCCGCAATGTGATGGACCAAATCGTTGAGCATGGAAAAGTGATTCGCGGGTTCCTGGGCGTCAGCATTCAGGGCGTTGATCCGGATATGGCCAAGGCGTTCGGTCTGCCGCACGGCGGAGGAGCGCTGATCGGCGACGTTACCCCGAACAGCCCGGCAGCAAAGGCCGGCTTGCAACGCGGCGACGTGGTGCTCGAATTGAATGGAAAAACCGTGAATGGTCCGGACGATTTGAGCGTGACGATTTCCGAAATGGCGCCGGGTTCCGTGGCGCACTTGACGATTTTTCGGGACGGCCAAAAGAAACAAGTAGACGCCACCCTCGGCGAGTATCCTGAGAAGGGCGGCCCAAAAACGCAACAAGGGGAAGCGGAACCCCAAAGCATGAAGGGCATCCAGGTGCAGAATCTGACCCCGGAAATTGCGCGTCAACTGAACCTTCCGTCTGGGTCTACTGGCGTCGTGGTCACGGATGTGGATCCGCAGAGCGTCGCGGCAGAAGCCGGATTACAACGCGGGGATCTGGTTCAGGAAGTGAATCGCAAGCCCATTCATAACGCGCAAGAGTTCCATGAAGCGTTGGCGGCAGCCGGGAATCAGTCTGTCTTGCTGCTCATTAATCGCAGCGGAACCACCCACTATGTTGTTGTGGCGCCGCAGTAACCTTGCGTAAGCGAATGGCGTGCTGCATGAACTACCTCGCCGTGGAGACAACGACGGCCGGACGCGGTTTGAACAATGAGTCGCCCAGCCGATAAACGAGTAGAGCCGCCAGAATCGCCCCATACAACAATGGCAGCCGGTGGTCCGATTTCACCAGCCAATAATAGTGAATGACGCCGCAGAGCGCGCTGACGTAAACCAAACGATGGAGCGCTTGCCAGCGCTTGCCTCCCAATCGGCGGATCCAGCCTTTTGTCGACGTCACTGCCAGCGGTATCAGCAGCACAAACCCGAGGAACCCAACGGTGATAAACGGTCGCTTGGCCACATCTTTCCACATACCCGCCAAATTGAAGTTCTGATCTGGCCAGATGTACGTGAGGAAATGCAGGCAAACGTAGAAAAAGGCGAACAGACCGAGCATGCGGCGGAAGCGAATGAGGTCCGGAAGCTTCAACATTTTTCGCAGCGGAGTGATGGAAAGCGTGATGAGCAGAAAACGCAAAGTCCAGTCGCCGGTGAAGTGCTGGACGAACTCCACTGGGTTGGCAGTAAGCTCTCCATGGTAGGCGCGCAGCCCCAAATAAACGAATGGGGAAAGACAAACGAGAAAAACGAGCGGCTTGGTCCACCGGCTCAACAGAAGCTTCCGCACGAATTCGCGCACGTCAGTAGTATTTCTTCAGGTCCATGCCGGTGTACAGGCTCGCGACCTGGTCAGAATAACCGTTGAACATCAGCGTCTTCCGCCGAAGGAATTCGCCGAGGCGGCGCTCGGTTGCCTGACTCCACCGTGGATGATCCACGTTCGGATTAACGTTGGAATAAAAGCCGTACTCGTTCGCCGCATAGCGATTCCAAGTAGTGGGCGGCATATCTCTCACCAGCCGGATTTTGACGATGGATTTGATGCTCTTGAAGCCGTATTTCCACGGAATCACCAGCCGTACCGGCGCACCGTCCTGGTTCGGGAGCGTCTCGCCGTACATGCCCACGCAAAGCAGCGTTAACGGATGCATCGCCTCATCCAACCGCAATCCCTCGACATACGGAAGTTCAATCCCGGAACGCGAGCCCCAGGGCATCTGACCCGGATCGTACAAGGATTGGAAGGCAACGAATTTCGCCTTTTCGTTCGGCTCGGCTAATTTCAGCACGGTGTTCAGCGAGTAGCCAATCCACGGCACCACGATAGACCAGCCCTCCACGCAGCGATGACGGTAGATTCGCTCTTCAAGTGGCGCCAGCTTTAGAATGTCGTCCATGCTGTACTTGGCTGGCTTTTTAACTTCGCCCTCTACAGAAACAGTCCAGGGAGACGTGCGGAACTTCTGGGCATTTTTGGCTGGATCGCTCTTATCGGTGCCAAATTCGTAAAAGTTGTTGTAGTGAGTGACGTCTTCGAACGAGTTAACCTTCTCCGTGGTGCTGTATGGGCTTTTCGTCGCAACGTCTAGTTTGGTTCCGGCCTGCACTGTGGCGGGTGGAAATGCGAATCGCGACAAAACATTTCCGCCTGCGATAGCCACTCCCGCCAAACCCATAGCTCGCAGAATCTGCCGTCGATTGACATAGACTGATTTTGGCGTGATATCCGATTGCTTTAGATCGCCAAATTTTCCCATCAAGCCACTCCTCGTATTTCGGGGGCGCACCGCCCAGAGATGAGATATCGCCGTCCTTCAGAAGTTACACTACAATTAGATGCGGGCTGGCAATTTAGCAGTGGGTTTATCCAAGCTGCTCTCAGCCTCGCCAAGTGAGCAACGACGGAGAACTCTCAGACCGATAAGGACTTAGCCCCTTACCGCCCGTTTGCTCTTGACATTCCGTGGCTCCGCGTACATCTTTATTGGCTTTGCTCTTCGTGGTGAATGATTCCGTGAGAGGGTAAGACAGACTGGCTCTATGACGACAGTACGACTGTGCTTCCACGATCGTTGCTTTGATGGTACCGCCTCGGCTGCACTCTTTTACCGCTTTTATCGCGAGCACTTCGATCCGAAAGCCCAATTCCATCTCAGCGGAATGACTCACCAGGCCAAACACCCTTGGGAAGATTCGCTCTTTGATGGAGACGAGAACGTGATTGTGGACTTTAAGTATTCGAATTCGCCCAAGGTGACCTGGTGGTTCGACCATCACCAGAGCGCATTTCTCACCCCGGCTGATGCGGAGTACTTCAAACGTTTCCCTGGCAAGCACATGTATTACGAGCCGGAGTACAAGTCCTGCACGAAATTGATTGCCACGGTCACTAAGGAAAAATTTGCGTTCGATACCAAGCCGCTGGTGGACTTAATTCATTGGGGCGATATTATCGACGGTGCGCAGTTTCCCACGCCGCAATCCGCCACCGAATTGACCGAACCCGCAACGCAACTTGCGCTGGTGATTGAAGCCGCGCCCGAAAATGGCGTCCCCGCGCAAATTATCCCAGAATTGGCGTATCGTCCTTTGTCAGAAATGGTGAAGCTGCCCATCGTCGCCAAATACTTGGGACCGCTGCTGGAGCGGCACCGCAAATCCATCGACATGCTCCGGCAACGGTCCGAATCGAAGGACGGGGTGATCTTCTTCGACGTAAGCGATCTGGACATGGAAGGCTACAACAAGTTCATTCCTTATCTGCTGCATCCAGAGGCCATTTACTCGGTGAGCGTGAGCGCATCCCCAGTGCGCGCTAAGGTTTCCTTGGGAACCAATCCGTGGAATCAGGCCACCGCCGACAAAAATCTGGCCACTCTTGCTGAGCAGTACGGCGGCGGCGGACACCCACGTGTTTCCGCCATTTCCTTTGACCCGCATGATCTGGAACGCGCGCGTAAAGTGGCCCGCGATCTAGCCGCTGTCCTGCGTATGAGGTAATCGCCAGCGCTCGCCACTGCAGCGGATTGCCGCTGTCAAAATACTTGGGTGCTGCTGCCGTCGACAGAAATTTCGGATGTATGTAAAATAAAGAATTGCCCGTGGACCGGTAGCTCAATGGTAGAGCAGTTGACTCTTAATCAACGGGTTGGAGGTTCGAGTCCTCCCCGGTTCACCAAAGTTTTCAGCTGACTTAGCTGTTTTCCCGCCTGAGGCCGATTCCCCGATGAAATGAGAAGTGTAGTATGACGTTTCGGGAAATTGGAAAAGGCTCGTTCCACGGACTCGAGGGCAGGAATCCGCTGGGCATCTCTCGATTACGACTTCGGTGAGAGTACCAGCACCTGCATCGATCCACTTTCGCTGGTTGGCACGAACAGATTCCCGGTGTGCGGGTCGAAGCCCATGGTTTTCGCACCGGGCTTCGTGGTGATCTCTTGTGCCACCGAATAGAGATCGGGGGACTCCTGATGAAAAACGAAGACCTTGCCGTCACCGGTTGACAGGTAAACCAATCGGGTTTTCGGGTCGAATGCACCCGCATCAACACGATCGCCGATAGGAGCGGTGAACATCACTTTTCCGGTGTCGGCGTTCAGCACTGTGAGATGCTTGCTGCGGCAGCCGACAAAGAGGCGGCGATTGTCCATATCCATCGAGAGGGCTGTCGGAGTAGCGCAGGGTGCCAGCGGCCAACGATCCTTAACGGTTAAGCTATTCACATCAATGTGCAGCGTTTCGTTCTGTTCCTCAAGATTCACGTAGAGATTGCCTTTGCCATCGGAGACAGCAAATTCTGGACCGCCGCCGAGCGCGATGGTGCCAACCTCTTTCCCATCCGCGGCATTCAGGACCGTGATGTTGTCGCTGTCCCCGTTCATGACGTAAATGCGCTTGGTCAGTGGCTCAAAAATAATGGCATCGGGTTTCTTGCCCACTTTGATTTGTCCCAGCGGTTTTAACGTTTTCAGATCGAAGGCAAACACGGAGTCAGCCTTTCCCGCCGAGATGTAGCCGCGCCCGGCTTCGTGAGCGATGGCGACACCGTGCACACCGGGGGTGCCGGGAATGGTGCCCACAATGGCAAACGAGTCGGCATCCAGGACGTCCACTTGAGTGGAATGCGAGACATAGACACGGCGGTTGGTGGCATCCACGGTGACATAGTCCCAGCCACCCGAGCCGGGCACACTGACCTTCTTCAAAAGCTGGTAGTTCACGGCTGCGAACGCGGCGAGGGCAAACATCGGAAGCATGCACCACAGAAAGATCGCAATCCTTCTCATTTTTCTCTCTCCTGAAACGGACTTAACGAAATGCTCCTCAACCTAAAACTAAATGGGGACTGAAAGTTTATTTACGTTGGCTGCTCATAATTGCGGCCGGTGCACACATTGCGAACAACGTGCACACCGGCCGATTGGGGTGTAGCAAACCGTTTCGCGACCGGCGACTACCTCTCGCGCGGCGACCAGCGGAGTCCGAACGCATACGTCGGCTCATAATACTCGCGCTGAATGAGGTATTGAGAGCTACCGTTGTAGAACCCAAATACCTCGTTATTAACGTTGAGGATGTACGCTACGAAGGTAAAGCCTTTTTCCAGCCGCACGCTTCCCTGCATGTCGATTTGCAGGTGCGGATACAGGTAGGTATCCCCCAGAGGCCCTTTGATGCCGCCAGCCGTTCCGTCTTGGTATTGATAGGAGAAAATGTTGGCGTCATTGTAACTGAGGCCAAGACGATAAGAGAATCGGCCGCGATCGTAGGTCGGGCTGATGTTCCAGGTATTCGGCGCTTGCCTCAGCAAATGCGGGTGATCCGAACGCCCTGGAAGCCCTTCGGTGCCGGAATCCGTATAGCCATAGTTTGCCGAAAGGCCCAATCCGCTGAGAAATCCTGGGAGCGAGTTGAAGTGTTGCAGATAAGCGATTTCAAAACCAAACAGGTGCGCTGCTCCTGCGTTCAATGGCTGGCTAACAATGTAATCGCCTTGATAGGCGGGGGTGTTGTAGGGAGCGGGAGGAGTGTAGTTTGTCACTTCATGGGAAGTGCTTACGATCGGACTATAGAGGCTCTTGAAGAACACACCCGCTTGGATGGCCCCAAAGGTTTTCATGTAGTGTTCGTACAAAAAGTCATAGTTATAAGCAGTTTCCGCATTCAAACCCGGGTTACCGAAACTGATGCTCCCCTTACCTCCTCCCGCAGGGGCGGTGATGGAGAACGACTGCGCTATGTCCTGAGGATCCGGACGGGAGAGTCCTCGGCTGAAGACCAGACGAAAATCGTCGTTGCCGGTCAGGGCATACCGCAGCGAGGCGCTGGGCAGGACTTTGATGTAATCGCCGCCGGCCTTGATGGAGAGGCTATTCGCTTGGTTATCCCAAGACAGGGTGTCTAAATTGGTTCCTTCCACGCGGACCCCGGCTATGAACCGGAACTTGCTGAAGTCCAGGGTGTTCATCACGTATCCGGCGGAAACCTGTTCGATGTACTGGTAGAAATTCGGAGCGCCCGCCGCGCCAGTCGTGAATATGAACTGGTTAGGATGGGCGAAGACGTATTTTTGCGTTGCGAAGTAGTCGGCGAACGGTCCTTGTGGATAGGTCCCACCATAATAGTTTGAAGTGTGAACGTTGCTCGGGAAGGCACTGAACGGGACGATATTCAGGTAGTTGCCGTCGGAGTCGGTGGGAGTTGCGTAGTCATCGGCATAGCTATGGTCGTATTTGTGAGCGTTTCTGAACTTTCCGCCAATTTCGAGCGTAGCCAGGTGCGAACCGATGTGATAGCGCTTGCCCATGGCGCCGGCTGCCTGAATGTTGGTTTGCGCGGTCTTTCCGCGACTGATATTGAGATCGTTCAAAGCAAACAGGCTGGTGTTGTAAGCCTCCGCATAACACGCATTCGACCACCGTGGTCGTAGCGAATTTCCAGTCGCCACAGGGTCGTAGGTGCACGGGCTGGTATACGTCGAGGGGTTAGGCACACCAAACGAGCCGCTACCGTAGCCATTGTCGTTCTCGCTGGCGAAGGATCCGGATACATCCCAAGCGAACCAGGTACTGGTGAGTTCGTGCCTTCCGCCGAGCACCAGGTTCTCGATGGTGTAACGCGGACGGCGAGTCGAGTTGTTGAACGCCGGTGGTCCACCGTTGCCGGACAGCAGATTGGCGTTCGGAGTATTGTCGAAGATCGAGTAGACCCAGCGGTCACCGAAATTGTGGAACAGCGAGTAAAGACCGCGCACGTAAATGTTCGAACCGTTGCCGAGCTGATAGTCGGCGGAACCGGCGGCGCCATAGCGCGTGCGGTAATATTGGTACGCACGAATGTCCATTTCATCGAACCATCTTTGCTGCGCGGGCGTGCCAAAATTGTTTATATCCGGTACGGGCTCGACGTCGTCAATGCCGCGGCCTTCGTAGTCATACGAAAAGCCACCCAACAACCCAAGTTTCTTGCTCGAACCGAATCGTTTGCCGACGGTCGCGGTGGTCGTATAGTTCGTGCGACCCGACTCAATCGGGGTTATGCCTCCGAGACCGAAGAGATTCACCGTCGGTTTTTCCGTGGCCGTCTTGGTGACCAGATTGACCGAACCGCCGATACCGTCTCCGTCCATGTTCGCTTGGAGGGTCTTGTTGATTTCCACTGATTCCACGATGTCTGACGGAATGGCATCGAACTTGATTTGCCGGACTCCGGACTCCGGAGAAGGAATGTTGACGCCGTCGATGGTAGCGTTGGTCAGCCGCGGTTCCGTCCCACGAACCTGTACGTACTTGCCCTCGCCCTCATCGCGCTCGAGTGTGACGCTCGGCAAACGGCCCACCGCATCGGCGATATTGGCGTTGGGGAGGCTTGTAATCACCTCGTTCGTCAGTACCTGGAGAACATTGTCAGCAGTGCGCTGGCGATTGACTTGTTCTGCTTCGCCGGAGGCGCGCTCGGCGGTCACGATGATCGCATTGCTCTGGGAAGCGACTTGCATCTGTGCGTCGACGCTAACAGGTGCACCGGGTGTAATGTTCACCTGCTTGGTAAACAGCGAGAATCCAACGTAACTGATGCTGATTGTGTAAGTCCCGGGATTTAAATCGTTGAGAAAGTAAGCTCCTTGAGCATTGGTCACCGCCGTAGTTGACCCAGGCTCTAACTTGACCTGCGCGCCCTGCAGAATGGCCCCGGACGAATCGGTGACATGGCCAGTAAGAGAGCCTTTTCCAGTTTGAGCCATCAATGCATAGGGACACAAAAGCGCGGCGATCACGAGAAGGGTCGCGAACAGGCGCAAGAATAGCTTCATAACCACATACCTCCGAGGATTGGGACAGAACGGTCTATCCCTCGATTGTCTTGACCGGTTTTACGGTTCGCGCTTCATTCCGTCGTAGAGAGCGCTACGGTGGTTCGGGGTGAATCCCATCTGGTTCGCGGTGATTTGCCTCGCGGAAACCACGGACCTGACGATCAGAACCAGAGTTGGGATCGGTTGCTGCCATCCATTAGGCCGGACGGTTCTTAAGGCTCGATGAACGTTTGTAAACAAATGTTTAAAAAAGGGCTGAAATTCTTTTCAGGAAGCAGATTTTCAGGAAATAGCGGGCTCGGAATCGATGAATTCCGCAACAGAGGTTAACGCTGGGCGAGTCTGAGCAAGGATTGGGAGGATGATGCGGAAAACCGAACCGGTTCCCAGTTGGCTTTGCACGTCGATGCTGCCTTTATGCGACTCCGCAATCCAGCGGGCGATCGACAAACCCAATCCCGAGCCGGAGACCTGGCGGGAACGAGCCTGGTCGGCGCGATAGAAACGGTCGAAGATGTGCGGCAAATCCTCAGCGGCGATCCCCACGCCGGTGTCTTCCACTTGAATTTCAACAGCCTGGGAATCGACGGAAGTTCGAAGCCATACGGCGCCGCCCGACGGGGTGTATTTAATCGCGTTCTCAAGCACCGCGATCAGGAGACGTTGCAGGGCCGCAGGATCACCGAACACCGACACCGGCTGGTTTTCCAACTCGAAGGAGAACGACAGGCTTTTGGAATGGGCCAAGGTATCGATTTCCCGCGATACCTTGTATAGGACGGGTGTCAAATCGATCTCGGCAGGACGCAAGTGCCCCACCCCGGCGTCCGCGCGTGCCAACGTAAGGAGAGATTCGACAAGTTGCGTGGTCTCTTCGGAGGCAGTCACGATGCGGGATAAGGATTCGCGATATTCCGATTCGCTGCGGGTGCGGCGCAAAGCGACTTCCGCATGGGTGCGAATCAAGGCCAAAGGAGTGCGCAAATCGTGCGAAGCGTTGGCGGTGAACTGGCGAATGCGCACAACCGAAGATTCGATGCGCTCCAGCATCGCGTTCAGAGTCATGGTGAGCCGCTGTAAGTCATCGACAGCTTTGGGAACGGGCAGGCGCTGCGAAAGGTTTTGCATACCAATCTGCTCTGCCGATTCGATGATGCGATTCACGGGAGCGAGCGCTCTTCCACTGAGCCAATAGCCAAGAAAAGAAGCGAGAAGCACGAGCAGCGGCAAGAAACGATTTTCGGTCAGACGAAAGCGATCAAGCGCCTGATCGAAGGGTTCGGTGGGAACCGCCGCGCTGATTTGAAACAAACGGTCGCCAATCATCACGCTTTTTTGAGCAATCCGATATTGCAAGTTATCGAGATTCGTGGTGAGAAAGGATACGGTTTCGATTTGCGGCGTGGGGAGGGGCGCTTGCGGCAACAGAAAACGAGGTGAGCGATAAACCCAGGAATCGTTGCTTTCTGAAACCTGGAAGATGGCGCCATTGGCCCATAAATTCGCAAGTTCGGTAAGTTCTTTCTGAATTTTTGGTGTGCCTTTTGAAGCGGAAAGAGTGAGAACGCGCTGAATGATCTCGAGATTACTGCGGGAAGCGTCGTTAACGGTGGTTTCGATGCCCCGGCGGAAGCCAATATCGCAAATCCAGAAGAAAGCCACGAATGAGGCCGCCAAGACCACGAAATAGAGTAGGGTCAGACGAGCCCGGATGGTGAGTTTCACAGCCCATCCACCAAACCGGCGGAGTAGCCGAACCCGCGATGGGTGTGGATGAGTTTCGCGCCGGAATCCTGGTCGATCTTCTTGCGCAGTAAACGAACGAACGCGTCCAGAGTATTTTCGCTGACTTCGCGCCCACGGCCCCAAATGGTGGCAAGGATTTCGTGCCGCGAGACGACCCGGCCGGTATTGCGCATTAGCAGCTCAAGTAAACGATACTCCGTATGCGAAAGATGAATCTCCTGCCCTTTGCGAAAGACGCGTAGTGCGGCAACATCGAGAACCAGGTCCGCAATCTCCAGAACATTCCTGCGGCAAGTTTCCCCACGACGGATCAGGGCGCGAATGCGAGCAAGAAGCTCAAGAAAAGAAAAGGGCTTGGTCAGGTAATCGTCCGCGCCCGCATTCAGGCCACTAATGATGTCGGTGACTGTGTCTCGTGCGGTGAGCATCAGGACTGGGGTGTCCTGCTGCCTGTTCCGGAGGCGGCGAGCCACTTCGACGCCGTTCATGTGGGGAAGCATGACGTCGAGGAGAATCACGTCGAAAGCAGTTTGCGCGGATTTTTCCAGAGCGGAGCGGCCATCGCTGGCCACGCTAATTTCGAACTGCTCCTCGCGCAGCCCTTTGGCCAGGAGTTGAGCCATTTCCGGCTCGTCTTCGACAATCAAGACGTGCATAAGATTCCGCACTCATGGTAGTGCGCGAACTGTGAACACTCTGTTAACGGACGATTACAACATTGAACCCAAATGCCCCGCGAGTGGCTGAGTTTGGGTTTACCGGTCCAGGTAATCGTAGTTTCAGTCAAATGGGAAGATTCAGTTCCCGGCTGTTTGTGCTTTGGCCTCTACCTCATTCATCGAGATATTCAGGGGTACCTCCGCGATGACTTCGGTCCCCTGCATGGGTCCCGATTTTAATAAAAGCCTCCCTCCCACAAGTCGGATGCGCTCCTGCATTCCAATCAGCCCAATTCCAGCATCGGGATTGGCACGGCCGGTATCAAAGCCCCTTCCATCATCTCGGATGCGCAGACTTGGTCCGTGCGCGTTGACACCAAGCTCGACACACCCGTGTTTCGCCTGGCTGTGTTTAATGACATTACTAAGCGCCTCCTGGGCCACACGAAATAGACACAAGGCCACATCTTTTGGGATATCAATGTGAAGGCTGCGGTCGAGGAATTGCACTTCAAACGCGTATTTTTTGCTGAATTCACTGCAGAGACCACGGAGAGCCGAGACCAGGCCCACATGCTCGAGCTTACTGGAGTGAAGCTGGTGAGAAAGAGAATGAAGGTCAGACGACAATTCTTTGATTTCCTTCAATATCGCTTGAACTCTTTCGCGATCCTCGACGTTTGTCTCGGGAAGCGACTTCCAGAGATGGCCGAGGCTGATCCCGACGAGCGCCAACCGCTGAGCGAAATCGTCGTGTAGTTCTCTAGCGATGCGCGTGCGTTCCTGCTCCTGCACATGAATCATCCGGCCGGTCAAAACGTGCAGCGCCTCCGTGGAGGCTTTCCGTTCTGTAATATCGACGCAGGAACCGATGTATCCGCAAAATAAACTATCGGATTCAAAACGGGGGACACCGTAGTCCACGATCCAGCGGTACTCGCCGTCGAATCGCCGCATTCGATATTCCATCTCGAAATCGATTCGCGCATCGAATGACCCCCTATAGATCTCAACACAACGCTGCACATCGTCGGGGTGCACACTCGCAACCCACCCTTCGCCTAGTTCATCTTCCATCGAGCGGCCCGTAAAGTTCAGCCAGCCCTTGTTAAAAAAACTGCACATTTTATCGGTGCCTGACATCCAGATCAGGACAGGCGCCGTGTCCGCAACTAAACGGAAGCGTTTTTCGCTTTCGCGAAGTACCTGATGGGTTTTGTTAGCCTCTTCCACCAGGGCTGCGAGAACCATGAAGGGGACCGCAGTCGAGAGCAAAAACAGCTGGAGCCACAGCACGTCATCGATCGGAGCTGGTTTGGTAAAGGCGCCGCGTCCGTGGGCAGCGCCCCACACGGATACAAGGGCAACTATGCTTGCTGCAGCACCGGCTCCCGCAGAGCCAAAACGTAACGCTGACCACAGCAGAAATGGCACGAGCAAATAAGGGAGAGCTGGCAGGGTGTTCGCCCAGGGAGACAGGAACACAAAATAGCTTAAGGAAATAACGGCGAGGATCAACGCGCTGACTTCCAGATATTGGTTGAGAGAGACCCGCCGCCGCGAACGCACGCGCCCAATCCAACCCAAAACCGCGGGCATGATTGTGAAATAGGCGATTGCCTCCGAAAAAAAAGAAACACGCCAACTCACCCAATAGTTGCCGTTGGATGCCGCTGCGCCGAAAAGGGCTCCCAAGGATGGAGGAATAATTCCAGCGAAGAGTGAAAACTTAGCCAGTGCCTTCAGGCCATTCAGCTTGGGCACGCCATGAAAAACGTAGCGAAGGCTGATAGCGGCGACAAGAATTTCGACGCTATCAGAAAGAGAGAGCCACAAAATCGAGCGAATCGTCAGGCCTGCTTGCAAGTTATAGGCCAGAAAAGCGCCGAGAGCAGCAGCTATCAATAGCGGCCAGATCCGGCGAGGTAACAGCAGTAATGCACACACAACCAGTACGTTTGCCGGCCACAGCGGCCAGTCCCTCTGCGGCAGTATTTCGAGGAGTCCGCCTAATCTTGCGGCGAAGTAGGACAGACCGGCTACCAGGCACCCCACAAGACTGATTTGGAATGGCGAGTCTAGACTCGCAAAGCTCCAGGATGGGTTTGTATTGGAAGTTCCCATGGCTAGTTGCCGATTAGGACGATATTTACGAGTAGAGGCAAAGCGGCCGATTCCAAAGTAACTTGGAGACTGTGAGAATCGGGAATGAGGCGGAGTGCAACTACTCCTGCGCGTTGAGAATATACCTCATCTGAGGCCGCGTCGCAGAAGTGTTTTTTCTTGATGCCCTTTATAGTGGGAAGCTCAAATGGGGATGCAGCGCCTATCGGCGTGTCAGTGGCAGATCGTAATTAGGATTCCGCAGTTGCTATTCTTTAAACACCAAGGGCGGTCCGCTGACGCGCTTTCCGTGAAGGTCGACACTCACCTCGACGCGGTCGGCGATCTTGATGAACGGAATGCCGCTGTTCATGCCGAACTCCTTACGGTCGAAAGCCATTGTCCCTTTAATGCTGCCCTCGCCCGTACCCTTACCGGTAACTGCGAAGTTTAGCGTCTCTGGCTTGGACACTCCGCGAATTGTAAACGTCCCCTGCACATCAAATGTAGTGGGGCCAGTCTGTTCAATTTTGGTCGAGTGAAACGTTATGTACGGGGAATCTTTGGCATCGAAGAAGTCTTTGCTCCTGAGCTTGTCGTCCTTCATACCGCTTCCCGTATTCACGCTGGCCGCCTGAATCTTAATGTCCAATACGCCGCTGGTGGGGTCCGTAGACGGAAATGTCAGGGTGGCTTCCCACTTGTCGAACTTGCCCGCAATTGCTACCGATGCTTTCACGGAGAACTGAACGCTACTCCCTTCCTGTGAAATCGCGAAAACTGGCACTTGCGCTTGGGCTAATGAGGGCAGCCACGCTGATGCTACCAGGCACAGAAACAAAACTCGCATGGAATCTCCAAGTTCAAACGGTTTTCAAATTCGTACAGCATATTTTCACTTAGGCTGACCGCCTGCTATTGGCAGAAGTAACAGGTGCAGCGCCTCTGGCTGAGCAGGTCCGAAATGACTGGACGATGGGTGATCCGTTGCCTGTCCATCGCAGGCTCGCCGGTCTCAATACTAAGACCTATCCGAGAGTTTGCCCGTTGTAAAGAATAGTCGATGCACCCTTTCTTTCCCCAGAACCTCCCGCAACTCCGAGAAAGCAAAAAAGGGAACTAACAGCACCGCCAGAATCGCCACCAGCGCCAGGATGCCCTCCAGCGTGCCGCCACCGATATCCGTTATGCTCTGGCGGAATGATTTGCCGTGAAACCACCCAATCCCGGCTTCCTCGACTATTTTGAACAATCCCAACACAATCGCGAACGCTCCGGCTTTGTACAGCGCCGGATAAACCAGTGGTTTACCCTTAAGGCGCTCGGCAAAATGAAGGTCCTGAGCGATCAACATAATCTTCCCGAGCGCCAGAGCGTTGATCAGAGCCAAACCATGAGCCACCAGGGAAAAATGGCCGTCCGACAATACCACCGACCGGTAGAGCAACATCAGCGCGAAAACCACCCAGAGGTATAGCGAAATCACCAGAAAATCTTTCAATCCCTGGTAGGCCTTCTGCTTGAGAGTGCGTTTTTCCTCGCCCTCCTTTTGCCCATCGCGCTTAGGATTCAGAACTTCCGCGCACATCGTGGTTCCTTCCTAGTGCTGCTCCTGCACCAAGGGAATCCCGGACGCCAATTGCATGTCGATCAGCGTGGTCAGCCGGCGATCGATTTGGAAAAACGTGGCCGTCTTCGTGCCTGGAAGCACCTTATTAAAAATAGGTACGTATTTGATACGAAGTTGCGCGATCGCTTCGTCTAACGCCAAGGAGCGGTCGAGGAGATTGGTCGCCTGCGCATCCGTCAGCGAACCAAAGTTCTTCGCATACTCCTTAATCAGCGCGTACTTCTGATCGCCGATCTTAGTCAGTTCCGCGGCATATTGGTTGTAAACCGGCCAGAACTTCGTGGCTTCCGTATCCGTCAGCGTCAAATTCGCCGCGACCAGCTGTTTTTTCTGCGACCGAACATCCTGGCGCAGCAACTGAACGTCCTGGTCCGTGACCGCCGGCGAATCTTTGCTGCTCGTGGTTTGCGCGAGGGTTCCCGGGCCCGCCACCAACCATGCACTCGCCAGAACCAGCACCGCGATTATTCCGTTCCTCATCCCGATTCTCCTTTTCCCTTTAGACATAGGTGCAAACTGCAGCACCAAAAAGCGCCTGAATTGAACTTTAGAGGTGCTGATAATTCGAATTCTGAATGGCGACGTTCAACTGCTTACTGACTCCATCGATTACGACACTCGCGACGTAATTGGTTCCGTCCGGCAGGCGGCTAAACTGTACCACCAGGTTCATTGCATCTTTCGGATCGTCCATGTACGAAGCGATTTCGACGCGAGCCAATTGCTTTTGTTCTTTGTCGAAAACCAAGGTCAGCGAATCCCCGGGTTTCAGATAATTCTTGATAACCAGCTTTATTTCATTCGGAGGAAGCCCGCCCCCGGGAATCATGGCAATGTTGCCCTGCTGATAGGCGTTCTGGATCAGTTCTTTATCTGGCGGCACATATTGTTCCGCCAACGTTTTCATGCGCTCGGCATACTCTTTGTATTCTTCCTTCTTCTTCTCGACGATGTGCCTCTTGAGCCGGCCCCCGCTTTCCTGGGTGTCAGCGGGAGGATCGAGAGAGGTTTTTTGTGGCTTTCCATCGGGACCATTGCGTACCTGAAAGTGTTGCTGCTTTTTCTGTTCGCCCTTCAGGCTGATGATCACCAGCTGATTCCACGTGTATTGCGAAAGCGCCTGCTTGTTCTTGACGCTCGCCTCTTTGATCTCGGCCACACGTTGCTGCAAGTCCGGGCCCTGCGCCTTCGTGACGGGCAATGCAAGCAGAGCCAACAAAATAGCGAGCGGGGGAAGCATTGTGTTTCGTAAAACGCGTAAGCATTTGTTTCGCATAAGTATCCTCTCGCCGGTGTGACCCAACCGGACTTAAGCCGCGCCAACACTATTTCTGTTTGGGCGGGTAATTCTTCAGCAGCTTGGCGGTCGCCTTGTCTAGGTTCTTCTGCTTCTTTTCCTGGCTATTGCCCGGATCGAGCGTTTTGGTGGCACGACCGGTCCAAACCAGTTGTTTCGTTGCCGGGTCATACATGTCCAGCACTAGCGTCCCAATGGCAATAGTCGACTGTTGCGCCGTGGCCATTCCGCCGCCCCAGCGAACTCCGCCACCCATGCCGTAGGCGTTCCACTGTTTTTCCTGGTCCACCGAAACCTGGTAGCCGACAAACAGGTCCGCCTTGTCCGAATCGGTTTTGGTTAGTCCCTTTGTAGCCAGCTGGGAATCGATGGATTGCTTAATCTGTGCGTCCAGGATCTGATTGGGCTGCGTCGCGCCTTCGATGGCTACCCACTTATAGGTGTGATATTTGCTAAAGTCTATTCCGGGCATGGAATTGCTGGTCACATCTTGGGCGCGCGTCAGCGTGCACGCTGCCAATGCCAATATCAGTCCAATCCCGACGTTCGCCAGTCTCTTCCTTGATTTACGCATTCCTTGATCTCCTTTCGTACCTCCGCGAATTCCTCAACGGTTCAAATTCCAGGGCCCACGAAAAATTACTCACTTCGCTCGCGACGGTTCATCTTTTCTCCCCACATCAGAGACGCAGCGAAAGCCCAGGTGATTCGTGCCTGTACTGACCTCTCCTTTACCGCGTGTCCCGACCATGTAGCGCGAACAATACTGGTCGGTGCAAAGGAACGAGCCGCCGCGATGTACTTTTTTCCTCTCGGTTGGTTCGCTGGGATCGAATGGATTGTCTGGACCTTTTGGATTTCGCGCTATTCCCCCGGCAGCTGCAAGTTGTTCGTAGTAGTCCGGGCGATACCAGTCCGACGTCCATTGCCATACGTTCCCGGCCATGTCGTACAATCCATATCCGTTCGGTGCATAGCGCGCTACCGGCGACACTCCTACGAAACCGTCGCTCCCGGTATTGTGATCAGGAAAATGCCCTTGAAACGTGTTTGCCATCCACTTCCAGTCGGGCCTGAACTTTTCGCCCCACACAAACGGCTTGCCTGCGAGCCCGCCACGCGCCGCAAATTCCCATTCCGCTTCCGTCGGCAATCGTTTGTGTGCCCATTTGGCGTAAGCTTCTGCGTCCGCGTAGGCGATTATTACCACCGGATAGTTTCCTTTTCCAGTAATCGAGCTGAGCGCACCAGTGGGATGACGCCAATTCGCCCCCTTCACATAGCGCCACCACTGAAAATGGTCGTTCAACGGCACGGGATGGTTTGGTGGGGAAAATACCACCCCACCTGCGTACAAATTCTCCGGTGGCGCACCAGGAAACTCCTCGGCCGTTGGAGTTTTTTCCGCAATGGTCACGTAACCCGTCGCTTTCACGAACTCGGCGAATTGCGCGTTGGTTACGTCCGTCTTATCGATGAAAAAGCCGTCGACATACACGCGGTGGATGGGGCGCGAATCCGTGGTCGCTTGCATTCCTACCTTATCCATGTCGGGTGGATCCTGCGCCCCCATCGAGAATTCGCCGCCAGGAATCCAGACCATCCCCTTGGGAGCACTCGCGTGGGGAACTTGCGTGTTCGGAATCGTCGGTTGGAATGTTGCGGCTGCACTAGGAACTGGGGGTGGTGCGGCGTGAACCTGAACGGGACTGGAGTGAAATCCCTTCACTGCCCAAACAACAATCGCGACCACTAGCGCAGCCGCAATCAGACCCAAATAGCCCGTAGCCCTAGGACGGCGCTTCCGGGTCAAGTCACTACCCCTCATTTCGTTGTGAGTGACCTTGCGACTTTTCATGCTGCTGCTCTGCGCTCCGCTGGCCTTATACTCGTTCTTCTTTCCCACGTTTGGATACCACTCTGGCTCAAGGCAGGATGCGCTGGATTCACGCCTAAGGAGAATTGTCAAAACTAACAGTGCCACGAAGTTGTATTTGCTCCGCAAGCGAGAAACCCGAGCCAACCGTGATCGCTCGGTAGAGGCCAGGAGGGGCGGGAAGAGCGCGTGTGATAGATATCACATTATTTGAGGTTTTGTGACAGTAACTTTGCTAAAGTACTGTCACTGTACTTCTTGGGACCTTGGTCAGGTATCGATAATCCCGTCAAACCACCGCCCGTGGCACTGCTCATGTTTTATCGAGAATCGGAATCTTTTTTTGCAGCTATTATGCGGAGCCTCTCACCCAATTACGGAAGTCCGCTTGCGGCGGTGCCAAGGTTCTCTGCTTGGCCGGCTGTACTCCTTGGGGTTGTTCTGCTTAAAGCAATTCTGTGTTTGTTTTTGAAGCCGGACTCTGTGGTGGCTTCCTATGGTAGCGTGCCCTACTTTCTTCTCTTGCTCTTAGCCACCGCTTTCGCCATCCGAAACGCAATAGAGAACACCCAAAGCAATCGGCCGTTCTGGGTGCTGGTTTCGGGCGCATACGGGCTGTGGCTGTTAGATCAATCGATCTATCTCTACTATCAATTTGGTGCGCACACCGACGTGCCAGACAATTCGATCGCCGATCCGGTTCTTTTTCTGCACGTGGCCGTGCTTCTGGCGGCTGTGGCTACCGTTCCGCACCGCTATACATCGCGTCGATATCTTCGCGGCACAATGCTCAACGCTCTGCTCGTCATAACTTTCTGGGGCTTTCTTTATTTCTACGCGGTATTTCCTTACCAAATCTCCTCGAACGCCCAAGGGTACGCTCTCGGATTTGACACTCTCTACCTTCTGGAGAATTGGACACTGGTTTTGACACTGGGCTTTCTGGCAGTTCGCGCCTTGTCCCCTTGGAGGTCCATCTATCTTCATTTGCTGGGAGCATCCACTCTGTACGCCCTAAGTTCGGTGGTCGCCAACCTTGCCATCGACTCCGGAGGTTACGTCAACGGCAGGCTTTATAGCGTGGGGCTAAACGCTGCGGTTTGCTGGTTTGTGTGGGTGCCGCTGCGAGCGTATCAGTTACGGGGAAGCGAAGTCAGAGGAAACCAGTCTGAACATGGCCTGAGTTCCCGGGCGTCCGGGTGGGCCATGGCCGTGGTTGTATTGCTCTCGATTCCCATTGTGTGGGAATTACTCCGAAGCGATGGTGCGACCGGATTGCGAACGTTTCGCATGCTGGCAGCGATTGCCGCCATTGTGTTTTTGGCGCTTGCCGCCTTTTTGAAGGAATATCTTGCCAAAAGCAATCTGGCGGCGCACCTCAGTTCCGCGAATGATCGGCTTCGTCTGGCCATGGGAGCCGGCAAGGCTGTGGGATGGGAGTGGGACGTTAAGAGCCGCCGAGTCTCGTGGTTCGGTGACTTGAAAACCAGCTTTGGAATTGATTCCGAGATGCATGTGGAGAGCGTCTCTGATTTCTTCCATCGTTACCTGCACTCGGAAGATCAACCGCAAATCGCGCAAGCCATAACGGTTGCCAGGGACAAGCACTCGTTATATGAGGGGGAGTTTCGCGTCGTTTGGCCGGATGGAACGCGACGCTGGGTTACCGCTAAAGGGGAATTCCAATACTCATCGAAAGGTGATCCCGAGCGCATGCTGGGCATCGCGGTCGACATCACGGACCGGAAGCAACTTCAAACTGAGCTCGCCGAGAATCAGGACCGCATGGTTGCCATCGTGGAATCTAGCGATGATGCGATCATTTCCAAGAATCTCGACGCAGTTATTTTGACTTGGAACACCGGGGCCGAACGGCTGTTTGGATACTCCGCAGCCGAGGCGGTAGGCAAGCAAATCACCATCATTATCCCGGAGGAACGACGCGAGGAAGGACCTGACATCCTTCACCGCATAAGGTCGGGAGAGCATATCGATCACTACGAGACCATCCGTCTGACCAAGACCGGAAAGAGCATTCAAGTTTCCTTAACGATTTCGCCTTTGCGAGACGCCGCTGGCGCGATTGTCGGAGCCACCAAAATCGCGCGTAACATAACCGAACAAAAACTCGCCGAGCAGGCCCTGCGCAAGAGCGAGGAACGATTCCGTCTGTTCATGGACCATAGCCCGGCGGTCGCCTGGATGAAAGACGAGCAGGGTCAATACATTTACATGAGCGAGACCTACCTGCAGCATTTCGGCATTCGACCGGAAGACCGGCGGGGCAAGACAGACTTCGAAATCTATCCACAGGCGATCGCTGATGAATTCCTGAAGAATGACCAAGCCGCGCTGAGGCTAGGCGGACCGATAGAAGTCACCGAGGAATCAATAGCTCCCGACGGACAACCATGTACCTGGTTGGCCTACAAGTTCCCGTTCCAAGACCACTCCGGTCAGACCTTTGTGGGTGGAATCGGCATCGATATTACCGAGCGCAAAAAATCAGAAGAAACTCTCCACAATTTGACCGGCCGTCTCATTTCTGCTCAAGAACAAGAGCGAGCGCGCATCGCCCGGGAACTGCACGACGATCTTAGTCAACGCCTGGCCCTTCTGGGGATTGGGCTCGGACACCTTTGCAAAAAATTAGCACCAGAACAGGTGGCACAGCGCTCCAGTATCATGGAGATGCTGAAGGACACCAAGGAACTCTCCTCGGACCTTCATACGCTGTCTCACCAATTGCACTCCAGCAAGCTGGAACACGTCGGGTTGAGTCCCGCCCTTGCCGCGCTGTGCAGAGACATCGCTCTGAAATACAGCATCGAAGTGCAGTTCTCTCGCCCGAGCAAGCTCTTCAGATCCCCAAGGATGTGGCGTTATGCCTGTTCCGAGTCGCTCAGGAAGCACTCGCCAACGTCGCCAAGCACGGTCATGCGCAACACGCGCACGTGGAACTGCGAGGAAACGCGAGTTTAATCACTCTTCGCATCGCGGATTCAGGGACGGGCTTCAATCCTACAGGGGAGAAATCGCAAGCTGGCATTGGGCTGGTGGGTATGAGCGAGAGGCTTCGGCTTGTCAACGGACAGCTTGTGGTGAAGTCCCAGCCAAATTGCGGGACAGAAATTGTGGCCGAAGTGCCAGTGGCGGACACAGGCGCTGAGGCACAATCGAACACACAGGTTGCTGGGAGATAAGAGTTATGAGGCGCCCACGTGTACTGCTCGCGGATGATCATCAAATGTTGGCGGATGCGCTGAAAGGCATCCTGGAGCCCCGTTTCGAGGTTGTCGGCGCGGTACGTGATGGGCGTGCGCTCGTGGAAGCCGCCACGAAGTTGCAACCTGACATCGTCGTCGTAGACATTGCCATGCCGCAACTCAATGGCCTGGACGCGGCCCGTCAACTCAAACGCATCATGCCCAAGGTAAAGCTCGTTTTCATGACCATGAACGAAGATCCTGACCTCGTGGGTGAGGCTTTTCGAGCGGGAGCTTCGGCGTTCTTGCTAAAGCAGGCGGCAGCGTTCGAGTTGACGGACGCGATTGAAAAGGTCTTGAAGGGTGGTTCCTACGTGACCCCCAGCGCTGCGGAGGGACAGGCGAATATTTCCTTGCGAGAACCCAAAGCCCGCGAACACACCGCCGAACCAACATCGCGGCAGCGCGAAGTCATTCAGTTACTGGCCGAGGGGCGCTCCATGAAGGAAGTAGCCGCCACCCTAAATATCACGAAGCGGACGGTTGCCGCACATAAGTATGCGGTTATGGAGCTTTTGCAGTTAAAAACCAACGCCGATCTGGTGCAGTACGCCATCAAGCACAAAATCATTTCCATCTAATTTCGTCAGGATTTCTTCTCCTCATTGTAATTTCTACCAATAGGCAAGCGCCGGAATCACGCGCAGCTTGATAGTAAGTCTGGCTGCACGATGAAGAAATGAGCTCCAGGTGGCGGATGACCTGTCTGCGCTAAGTTGCTCTGTATCTCCATCCAAGGACTTGGAACTGGAAAACGGCTCCGAGGTGATCTCCGATGATTGGCAAGCGCGTCGTACTCGTGGATGACCTCGCTCCCGTGCTCGCTGCAATCGCTAAATTACTAGAGGGAACGATCCAGATCGTTGGTCAGGCTTCCGACGGACCGAGTGCCTTGGGAACAATCCTGAAGCTCGACCCTGATGTGGCCGTATTGGATATTTCTATGCCTGGGATGAGTGGTATTGAAGTCGCCAGGGAGCTCAAAACCCGCGGCAACAGAGCCAAAATTGTATTTCTTACCGTCCATGAGGATTCCGACATTCTCGCAACTTGTCTCGCTGCGGGCGGTTCCGCCTATGTCGTCAAGGTTCTCATGGAATCGGACCTGATTCCGGCGATTCGCGCCGCTTTGTCGGGCCGTGGGTTCATTTCGCGCTTTTCATCCCGCGAGGACGCTCCCAACGGTCAATAACGCTTTGTAACTGGTGGAATTTGAATTTGCTCGCGCGGCCCGAAGTAGTGTTTCCGTTTGTTCCTCCGTTCAGATTGTCACTTTTGACAATTCCGACCTCGGTTGGTCGGCAGCAGCATGGGAGCCAACCTGTCGAACCCTTGGGGGCGGCTCTGCCATACGATCGGGTTCCGCCCTCCTTTAGATTTTGGTTCGCGGGAAATGCACGGAACTACTGCCCGCGCCGAGAAGTTTGGTCAGGGTCACGGAGAGTGCAGGATCATGTGCCTGTGAAGTTCGGCCTAGGGTACGCCAAGGGAGCAGAACGCCATAAGTTTGGTTTGCGACATAACAGGAGGAAGATTATGGGAAAACTAGGACGCTTGGTCTTGTGTCTCACGATGGCAGCCGCCATCTGCCTTGCACAAGATGTGGTCAGCTTTGTACACGGGACGGTGAAGAAAGTAGATAAAGCTACGAAAACGGTCGTTGTAAAAAGCGCAGATGGCACCGAACACACCATCAAGGTAACCGGCGATACGACAGTCAAGGGAACCAAGGACGGGTTTGACGGCTTGAAAGAGGGGACGGAAGTCGTTGCACGGACCACGGGCAAAGGCGCGGATGAAACCGGAATGGCCATCGGCAAAGTCGGCAAGGACAGCGTAAAAGTCACTAAAGGCACCATCGAGAAGGTGGATGAGGGCACAAAAACTGTGGTCGTGAAGTCCGCAGATGGAACCGAGAAGACATTCGAGTACACCGAAGACTCCGGTAAGGACATTGGCAAAGCCATCGGCTCGGGAACGGAAAAAGGCGCCAAAGTCACCGTGTACTATACCGAGGATGCTGGAAAGAAAGTCGCCCATTTCTTCGAGATGTAAGCGAACAGAGAAAATAAGCGACTTTCGGTACCGAACTGACGAGGCGAGAAGAGGGTCCTGATGGACACCAAAACTGATTCTCTCCCCCTCGCGCACGACGAAGCCGAAGTTTCCCTCGTCCGTGGCGGGCCGTTCTATCGGATACAGCAGGCGGTTGGGCTCATCCGCCCGAATCAGTGGAACCTCGCGCGCCGTCTTATTTTTTTCATTGCCGTCGGCTGGCTTCCCTTGTTTGTAATCACAGCAATTTTGAAGCCCGCTGGATTGATTTCCCTCATTCGGGACTATCGTGTTCACTCCCGGATGCTCATCGCCGTTCCCGCTTTGCTGGTCGGCGAGGTTCTTATGGAAATGCGCTTTCGCGTGGTAATGGGGCACCTCCGCAAGGCCTGTCTTCTGGACGCTTCCGAGTTAGCTCACATGGACGGCGTAATCGCCAAACTTGTCCGCGTGCGCGATTCTTTGTTGCCAGAACTAATCATCCTGCTCCTGCTGATCGTCCATACTGCAACGTCGTTCAAAGGGTTAGTGGACACAACTCCATGGCTCGCACGTTATTCCGGTGGAGAGCTTCACCTGACTGCGGCAGGTTGGTATGCGGTGGCGGTCAGCTCTTCGATTTTCCAGTTCTTGCTGGGCCTCGGATTGTGGAAATGGCTGCTCTGGACCTTTTTCGCGTTCCAATTGTCGAGACGCAACTTGAAGCTGGTTCCCACACACCCAGACCAGCACGGTGGCTTGGGTTTCCTGGGCTTAACGGCAGCTGCGTTTGCGCCAATCGCCTTCAGCGCGACGGCGGTGGTCGCGGCCACCTGGCGCAACGACATCCTGCATCACGGCGCGCATCTTATGGACTTCAAATTACCCGCGATTGTTTTGGTTGTCCTTATCGCGCTGATCGCCATTGGTCCGCTGGCTTTTTTCGCTCCTCGTCTGGCATTACTCCGTCGCAAAGGAATTCTGGAGTATGGAATACTCGGCCAGCTGCACAGCGAAGACTTCCATGAAAAGTGGATCTTGCATCGTGCCGGGCGTGAAGCCGAGTTCCTGACGGCTCCCGACAGCACCACCCTGGCGAACTATGGTCACGCTTACGAAAAGATTGAAAGTATGAATCCTTTTGTAGTCGACAAAGGTTCGCTGTACACCTTAGCTGCTGCTGTGGTGATTCCCGCGCTGCCCATGATCCTGGCGCAAATCCCACTCGCTGTCGTTCTCGATGACCTGTTAAGAGCCCTGCGCTGATCTAAGTTGCTGCGTTCAGCCAAAAAGATTTCCGCATAAGGGCAATACGCCGCCGCCGCGTCAACTCCTGCTTACTCCGCTGACCGGCAAAGGCGAACCAGCACTCGCCCTGAATCCGCATACCGCGAAGTATGCGATTGTGTAGAGAACGACCGTAGCATCCATCGCCGCTGGCGCCTTGAAGCCCTGCGCGTAGGCTTGGCTTCTGTTGATCAGTACCAGGAAAACCAAGAAGGTTTTCTCCGCACCGCTATAGACCAAGATCGGTGTTCGCCACTCCACCTTTAAAGCAGCGGCGATCATGAACACTCCCATGAGTCCGACCATGATGCCCCAGTGCTGCACGATGATGGAGTAGTCCCCCACGTACTGAAGTTTTCCTACCGTTTCCATTGTCCACCGCGGCCAAAAGGCAAAAAGGGCCGCTAGCGCTGTTCCGATCCCGGTAAGAATGAAGAACGGCCGGAACGTGACCTCGAAGAAGCGTTTCATAAGAACCTCGCATTTCGGATTGCGCCAAGATGAACTCAGTGCAATGCCTTTGGAATTGTCAGTACTGCCAATGACGAGCCTTCACCGTGGTACGCACTTGTACGGGGACGAATCCTAAGTCGATTGTTACTTTTGCCAATTACAAGCGGCGATGCTTACCGCCAGTATCCCGTACGCGCGAAGTCTGCGTAATTCCGCCCACTGCGAAGTAGGTCTATGGATTTCTCGACAACATAAACAGCAAGAGGAGGAGGTCTATGAAGTGGTCAGGAAAAATTACTCTAACTTTGGCGGCCGTGGCGACTCTATTCGGCGCAGCCAATGCCCCGAACGCTAAGGCGGAGGACAAAAAGCCAAACATTGTCGTCATCATGGGCGACGACATCGGTATGTGGAATATCGGTGCCTACCATCGCGGCATGATGGCCGGCAGAACTCCCAACCTCGACAAGATGGCTAAGGAAGGCATGCTGTTCACCGACTATTACGCCGAGGCTAGCTGCACGGCAGGCCGCGCGCAGTTCATTACCGGTGAGCTTCCCATTCGCACCGGCATGACCACGGTAGGTCAGGCCGGCGCAAAAATCGGCATTCCTGCCGAAGCCGTGACCACCGCCACCATTCTCAGGTCCATGGGCTACGCTACCGGCCAGTTCGGCAAAAATCACCTCGGCGACCGCAATGAATTCCTCCCCTGCGTTCACGGCTTCGATGAATTCTTCGGCTATCTCTATCACCTAGACGCCATGGAAGACCCTGCGCACCCCGGCTATCCGCAGAATCTCCTGAATCAGGTCGGCCCTCGCAATATGGTTCATTGCTGGGCAACCACCACGGACGACGCGACCGACATGCCTCGTTGGGGCAAAGTCGGCAAACAAAAGATCGAGGATGCCGGTACGCTCTATCCCAAGCGCATGGAGACCGTCGACGACGAAATCCTCGACTTCTCCCTTAAGTTCATCGACAAGTCCAAACAAGACAACAAGCCCTTCTTTGTCTGGCTTAACCCCACCCGCATGCACATCGTTACCCACCTGTCGCCCAAGTATGAAGCCATGCGCAATTCCGAGAATGGCTGGACCGAGCAAGAGGCTGGCATGGCCCAAGTCGATGACATCGTCGGCTCGGTGATGCAGAAGCTCAAGGACATCGGCGAAGACGACAACACCATCGTCGTGTTCACCACCGACAACGGCACCGAACTCTTCACTTGGCCTGATGGCGGTCTTACGCCTTTCGCCCAATCTAAGGGAACTGTGCTGGAAGGCGGCTTCCGCGTGCCGTGTATCATGCGCTGGCCCGGTCATGTGCCGGCGGACTCCGTGCAAAACGGCATCTTCTCCGGTTTGGACTGGCTCCCCACTTTCGTTGCGGCAGCCGGCAATCCCAACATCACCGACGAATTGCTAAAGGGCAAAACCATTGGCGACCGTACTTACAAGAATCACCTGGATGGTTACAACCAGATGGCGGCCATCACCGGCAAGGGTCCATCGGCGCGCCATGAGATTTTCTACCTCGGTGAAAGCACCGTCGGTGCGGTTCGTATTGACGACTACAAGTTCCGTTTCATCGACCAACCGCAAGGTTGGCTCGGTGAAAAGACCCATCCCGACGTGCCGTACATCACCAACCTCCGCCTCGATCCCTTCGAACGTGCCGGCTGGCCCAGCAACGGCACCAAAGATGGGGCGCAGGAGTACTTCGGCTGGTTCGTGTACGAGTTCTGGCGCTTCGTATTCGTTCAGCAGTTAATGGGCAAGGAAATCCAAACCTTCCTCGATTACCCGCCGATGCAACGAGGAGCAAGCTTCAACCTTGACGCGATTAAAGCTGAGATGGGCAAAAGAATGGCTGAAGCAGAAGCAGCATCCAAAGGCCCCAGCAACTAAGACCGACGCAACACCCGAACTGGAGGGCGGCTCGCAAGCGCCGCCCTCTCGACTATCTGGGAAGTCAGTTTACGTTTTTAGAGGATGGCAGCGGCCTATTGTGTGCCCCGTCCATCGCTCCGCTAAATGAAAGAGAGTTCAAATCGAATGAGGTGCTTTTGCAAAGCAGTAAAACCAACGCTATTCGCTCTCGCCTTGGGGATGGTGTTTTCCATTTCGGCCAGCGCTCAATCACCACTCGCGCCCAGCGTTGCCTCGCCGCAACCCAAAGAGCAAGCCGACCCCGATACCGGCCTGCATGTCGACGTTACTCCCTACCTTTGGTTTGCCGGTCTGAACGGTACAACCGGAGTCCTCGGGCATGACGCCTCGGTGCATGCTAGCTTCAGCGACATTTTTAACTATCTCAACATTGGTGCTATGGGACTAGCGGAAGTTCGCTACAACCGCGTAATCATCCCCCTCGATTTTATGTGGATGAAACTCTCAGACAACCGGGCCCTTCCTCTGAATGACGCCCAAGCCGAATCCATCAAGGCGGAAATGACCGAAACTATGCTGGCTCAAAAAATCGGCTATCGCATTGCCGACGGCAAACGCGTGAAAGTGGATGCTCTGTTTGGCTTTCGCTACTGGCACATGTCCACGACCCTCACTTTGCAACCCACTCAAATCGCCGGAGGCTTCTCCCAGTCGACTAACTGGGTTGATGGCATTGCCGGCGGAAGAATCATCGTTGCTTTGACTCCAAAGGCACTCGTAACAGTCGGGGGCGATGCCGGTGGGGGCTCGGCCAGATCGGATTATCAGATCGCCGGCGCTCTAGGCTACAGGCTCACCCGCAAGTGTGTCTTGCAGCTTGGGTACCGATACCTCAGCATAAATTACAGACCCAACGGAAAAGCCGAATTCCTTTACGATGTGAACATGCCGGGCGTGGCAATGGGCGCCACCTTCAACCTTAAGTAAGTGCGGTTTCCCAAAACTCCAAAGCCCGATTCGGCGCTTCGGCGAAATGGACCATGCCTCGATTACATCGGACCTTTTGGTCCTTCGCATTCTTCATCTGTTTCTCGTCCACGCCTGCTCAGGCCCAAGGTGTTCAATTTATTCCGGAAGTGGACGCGCACCTCACCGTTAATTCCAGAATTAGAACCTACCTCGAAGCCAAGAACGATCGCGACGGTGGAGACCCTCAACAGTTTGGAATTGGTCCCAGCGTTCAGTTCTATCTGAAGCCGCTGATTAAGCTCAAAAAGGTCACCGTCTTTGATCTGGACGACTCCAAATCACGTTTCCTGGTTCTGGAAACTGGCTACCGCTACATCACCGCGCCGAATTCTCCTTCGGAAAATCGCATCATCACAGCCGCCACCGCGAACTTCCCCCTGAAGGCCTTTTTTTTCCTCTCCGACCGCAACCGATTCGATTGGGACTGGAAAAATGGTGCCTTCACCTGGCGCTATCGCAATAAATTGACACTGAACCGTACGTTTTCCATCAGCGGCTACCACCTCATTCCCTATGTTGCCGCAGAGCCGTATTACGAAAGCCAGTACGGCAAATGGAGCACCACATCTCTTTACGGGGGCTGCCTCTTTCCGGTGGGCAGATACGTGCAGTTCAACTCGTATTACGAGTACGAGAACAACACCGGGAAACATCCTAATCAGACCGACCATGCGGTTGGCGTCGCGCTCAATCTTTATTTTTCGCTCCAAAACAACTAAGCCTCCTTCCGCCGGGAACGCAAAGTAAGGGTATGTCACTTTTGACAATTCCTCGCTGGCGATGCCAGTGCCAGTATCCAGTATGTGGCAGATTTCTGCCCGCGCGAAGTGGGTGGGTTTCAAGGGAAAAAGAAAAGGTCACGGTCTTTATTTCTTCAAGGTACGGGAGGATAAGAATGGTGCTCAGAATCGAGGGCCAATGGAAGTCCAAGTTGCTTCCCCTGGCGCTCTCCTTCGTTATCCTTTTGCTCCTGGTTGTACCCGCGCCCTTGCGGGCTCAGCAAACCAGTGATCTCGATAATTACAAGCTTCGCGTCGACGGCGACTGGTGGTTCTCTCATCCCACCGGTTATTTTGGCTTACAGGGAAGCGACAACTATTTTAATGTAAACCACGATTTTGGTTTTGGCGACTATTCCACCTTTACCGGCAGAGTCGATTGGCACTTCAAGCACAAGCACCACTTCCTATTCACCTTCGCACCGGTGAACAACACAAAAACCGCCACCATCAGCCGCACCATCGAGTTTCAGGGACAAACCTATGACGTTGGCGGGCAGGTCACTGCCAAACTCAGATCTTACAGTTTTGGTCCGGGATATCAGTACGACATCATTCGGCGCAATCATGGCTTTCTCGGAATCGAGGTTGACGTCAACCTGCTCGACTCCAAGGCTAGCTTAAGCGGCGTAGGCACTGTAAACGGTGTTACCGCGCAACGTTCCTCCTCAAAAACGTTCTTTGCTCCCCTTCCTATCCTTGGGCCGGTTTTCCGCTGGTACCCTCTTCACGATTCTAATCGCTTCTCTGTTTATGGCTCGTTCCGCGGGATGTCCTTCTTCGGCTACGGCAATTTCCTGGCCTCAAGCGGTGGCGTCAACATAGGTATCACGCAACGCCTCATGTTCCAGGCGGGCTACCAACTGGGCAGCCGCCTCAGCATTCACGGCACCAGCGACGAGATCGCAGTTCAGCTCGCTCAAAAAGGTCCGACGGCGGGGCTGGAATATTCCTGGGGTGACTCTCCCGAAGGCAAACCGCACCAAGCCAAGAGCACCAATGCCATCTCCGAGTGGCACGTCGATTGGATACCGTTCTATATGTGGTTCACTGGTCTCCAGGGCAACGTCGGGGCGCAGGGCTATGTTGTTCCGGTGGATGTAAGCTTCTCGCAAGTCTTTTCGCAACTAAATATCGGACTGATGACCGACTTGGATGTGCGCCGGAAGCGTATCGGACTGCTGACCGATCTATTGTTTATCAGTGTGTCCTCCGATCAAAGATCCACTCCCGTGCAAGGTGGCGCCTACTCCGGTTTCAGGGCCAATGCGAAGACTTTCATGATCAATCCCGATCTCTATTATCGGGTCATTGAGAAGCAGAGATTCTCTGCTGATTTTCTGGCGGGCGCGCGTTTTTGGCGCCTGGATAACAGCATTAGTCTCCAGCCGGGCACCTTCGCAGCCGCTTCCGTGGGCCAAACGCAATCGTGGGTCGACCCCGTTCTGGGAGCGCGCTTCCGCGCGGGCTTGGGCAAAGGATGGACCGCCAGTTTGATCGGTGACGCGGGCGGATTTGGTGCCGGCTCGCAACTGACTTGGCAGGTCTATACCGGGATCGGTAAGGAGTTCAAGGAAAAGTATTCCGTGCTCCTTGGCTACCGCTATCTCGACGTTGACTACAAGAATGGCGGGTTCCTCTATGACACTCATATGAGCGGCTTGCTCGCCGGCTTTGCCATTCGTTTGAAGTAAGTGTCTTGGGGGAGTATTCGATTTCAGGAGCGCGGCCGCCTCCGCTTAGCGGGAATGAATGATGCGCACTACTTTCATCAGACTGCTGTTCGGATTTGCTCTCGCCGCTGTGTCATTGACCGACGTCGGATGCAGCCATCAGCCCATTTCGACAGCCGAATCCACATCTCGATCCGTCACCGCCGAATCCACATCTCAGGCCGCCACCACGACTCCGCAGCAGAAGCCTGCACCCTCCTCGGCTTCCCTGGAATTGCCCCTGACGTTCAGACGCCACTTGGGCGATCTCGATGGCATGAAGAAACGTCACGTGATTCGAGTTCTGGTTGTGCCCAGCCATTCCGGTTTCTTCTACGACAAGGGCGTTCCGCGTGGAATTTTCTACGAAGCGTTTGAGGAATTTCAGCGCTTTATAAATCAAAAGCTCAAAACCGGTCCGGTCAAGATCACGGTCACCTTTATTCCTGCAAGGCCAGAGCAATTGGAAAACGGTCTCCTGGAGGGCGTGGCCGACATCATCGGTTACCCGGTGATTGTCACACCCGAGCGCGAACAGAAGGTCCTGTTCACTACGCCGATCAGTGCCAGCGTAAACCAGGTGATTGTCACCGGCCCACATGCGTCCGCGGTGTCGACTCTACAAGACCTGAGCGGCAAGGAAGTGTACGTCAACCCGCTCACTGCCTATTACGAAAATCTGCAAGCTCTCAGTAGAGAGTTTCAAAAAGCAGGCAAACCGCCAATTCTCGTGAAAGCTGCCGACCGAAATCTCACGGATGAAGACCTGCTGGAGATGGTCAATGCCGGTCTGATTCCCGCCACTGTTACCCTAGACATGCGCGCCAACTTCTGGGTCAAGGTTCTTCCACATTTGACCGTTCACCCGGATATGGTCCTGAAGCGAGACGGCCAAGTCGCTTTGGTGACGCGCAAAGACAGTCCAGAACTCCGCAGTTTGCTCGATGAATTTGTGCGGACCCACAACATCGGCACCAGTTTCGGAAACACATTGCTCCGCCGCTATCTGCAAAACACCAAGTGGGTCAAAGACTCAACTACCTCGGAGGAGATGAAAAAGTTCCAAGCCTACGTTCGTTACTTCCAGAAGTATGCGGCGCAATACGACTTTGACTATCTGATGTTGGTCGCCCAGGGATACCAAGAATCGTCGCTGGACCAGAGTCGAAGGAATCCGAGCGGGGCCGTGGGTATTATGCAGGTGATTCCTAAATTGGCCGCCGCTCCGCCCATTGATGTTCCCAACGTCCATAACGCGGAAAACAACATTCAGGCCGGCACAAAGATGCTGAATTACATCGCGGAAACCTACTTCAATGACGATAAGCTCGACTCATTGAACAAGACGCTGATGGTTTTTGCTTCGTACAACGCGGGGCCGACCAGAATCTCGGGCCTTCGAAAGAAGACCGCACTTGAAGGCTTGGATCCCAATCAGTGGTTCGGAAATGTGGAGTTGGTCGTCGCTAAGAACGTGGGTCAGGAAACCGTTCAGTACGTCAGCAATATCTACAAATATTACGTCGCGTACAAGCTCACGCTGGAAGAAGCCAAAATCTCAAAATGATTTCGGCCAGAGAGCAGAGAACTAGCCATTCTGGCCACGTGTTCACAGAAAAGGAGTTCAGTATGCGATATACAAGAATTTGGGTTGCACTTCTCGCGTTGAGCCTTGTGGTGTGCTCATCCATATGCGCGCAAGATCCGGGCTGGCCCAGAAAACTCGTCAAGCCCGGAGGCACCGTCATCATCTATCAGCCTCAGGTCGACGACTGGAAGAATTTCACCGACATCAAGTGGCGCCAGGCTTTTCAGCTCACCCCTACCGGCGGTAAACAGATCGTCGGCGCCGCCTCTTTCGAAGGTACTACCGAGGTAAACACCGAGACCCACAACGTGTTTATGTTCAACATCAAAGTCCTGAATACCTATTTCCCAGAACAGGACCCCACCGCCTCCGCAAAATTGGACCAATTGATCCGCTCGTTTGTCCCGCTCACCTATAACGCTTCCCTCGATCGCCTGATCGCTTACACTCCCAAGCCGGAAAATGTCAAAACGGTTTCTTTGCGCAATGACCCTCCCTTTATTTTCGTCAGTTACACTCCGGCCATTCTCCTGGGTCTCGACGGCGAGCCAGTCCTCTCCGATATTTCCAAGACCAACCTGAAGTATGTCGTGAACACCACCTGGCCATTATTCTTTGACAAATCCCAGTCCCAATACTATCTCCTCGTCAACAACATCTGGCTCAGCGCTGCTGACTTGCATGGCCCGTGGGCGCGTGTCAGCAAGTTAAGCAAGGAATTCACCAAGCTTCCCGATTCCGGCAGATTCTCCGACGTAAAGAAATTCGTGCCGCCTCCCGCCGTAAACACTCCCATCATTCCGCAGGTTTTCTACAGCACCGTTCCTGCAGAAGTAATCCTGTTCGACGGTCAGCCCGCCTACACGCAGATTCCTGAGACGCAATTGGTGTATGCCAACAACACCGACAGCCCCGTGTTCGTGTATAGCCCAACACAAACCTATTATTACCTCGCTGCCGGCCGCTGGTTCAGCGCGCATAACCTCGCGGGACCATGGACCTTTGCCTCTATGGATCTTCCGCCCGATTTCGCGCACATTCCTCTCTCAAGTCCCGCTAGCGCCATACTTGCTTCCGTGCCCGGCACCACGCAGGCCAAAGACGCGGTGTTGATCGCACAAATTCCCACGGTCATGGTTCTCAATCCCACCGCCGCCGCGGCTCAGGCAAAAGTCGAGTACACCGGAGCACCACAGTTCGTTCCCATCCAAGGCACCACCTTGCAATACGCCACCAACACGCCCGATAAAGTGATTCAGGTTGGCGACGTTTATTACCTCTGCTTGCAGGGCGTGTGGTTCATGTCCGCTTCTGCACTGGGTCCGTGGACGACCGCCAGTTCCGTCCCGCAAGTGATCTATACGATTCCGCCGAGCTCACCGGTCTACAACGTGACTTACGTTACTCAGGTCACCACCTCCGACGGCTACGTTCAGTCGAGTTACACCGCCGGCTATATGGGCGCGTTTGTTATGGGCGCTGCGGTCGGCGCGATCGTCTGCAGCGGTAGTGGATACTACTATCCCCCATACATTGGTTATCCGCCCTACGGCTACCCTGTTTATCATCCCTATCCCACTCCGTACGGGGCCTACGGAGCCTACGGCACGTCGTACTATCACACCTCCACCGGTGCCTATGGCGTGTCGCAAACCGCGTATGGTCCGTACGGCTCCGCAACGCGCACCGCGTCTTACAATCCGTACACCGGAACATCCACCCGCACGGCTTCCACGACCACCGCATATGGCAAACAAAGTGTCGGCCAGGCCTATAACCCATACACCGGAACTTATGGCGCAACTCACCAAGGCTCGAGCCCGACCGCGCAATGGGGCTCATCGTACGTCTCCCAGGGAAACAAATCCGCCTACACGCAGCACTACTCCACAGCCAACGGCACCGTCGCTTCCGCCCAAGGCTCGCAAGGCGGAAAAGGCTACGCCTCCTCTACCGCGTACGGGAATACCTACGCTGGCAAAAATTCCAGTGGGGACATGTACGCCGGACACGACGGCAATGTGTATCAGAACACGGGTTCCGGTTGGCAAAAGTCCAACGGAAGCGGTGGCTGGACCAACGTCAACAGCCAAACCGCCCAGGCGCAAGGGCAGCAGGACAAGTCGAATTATGAGCAGTCCCATCCAAATAGCCAAGCCACCGCCCAAGCCGACAAATCTAGCTACGAGCAATCACATCCCAACAGTCAGGCCACCGCCCAGCAGGATAAAAACAACTTCAATCAGAATCACTCCTCGGGCAGCGGGTCTTCAGAGAATCTCGATGCCGACAGGCAAAACCGCATGAGCGGTTCCACGCAGAGCCAGCACTACCAGAGTGGCAATCACAGTTTTGGTGGATACGGCGGGGGCGGCCGCAGCTGGGGCGGCGGTGGCGGCGGTGGTCGCAGTTTCCGAAGATAGCGCGCGGAATCGGGTGACGGAAGTTCCAAGAACCAAGGGCCACGGGAAACACAGATCGACACATTAAGGGGAGAGCACGATGAACCGAACAGTCTTTGTAAAAATGATTTTAGCGGTGGGATTCGTATCAGCGGCACTGATGTTGAGCAGCAGCATCGCGATTGCCCAGGACTCGGAGATAAAAGGGCTCATCACAGCGCGTAGCGGGGCGAACATGAGCGTCAAAACGCAAGACAATGAAACCATATCCGTGGCGCTGACCACGGACACGCAGGTGCAGGAGGTCGAAGGGAAATTCAACCTGCGTAAGAAGCAACTGGGCATGACAGCACTGATTCCCGGTCTCCCGGTGCAAGTGAAGGGATCGATGAACGACAAGCACCAACTGGTGGCTGACACCGTCAAATTCAAGAGCTCAGACCTGAAAACCGCCCAGGATATCCAGGCGGGACTCGCCCCAACCCAGCAACAAGTCGCCGCAAACCAGGGACAGATTCAGGAAACGCAAGCACAGACAGCGGCGCAACAGCAGGAGATAGCCGCCAATCAGGAAAAGATTGCCGCAGAAAAGGCCGAGATCGCCGCGGCCAACAAGCGCTTTGGCGAACTCGGTGAGTACAACATTCTTGGCGAAGTCACTGTGTACTTCGGCAACGGCAAGGTTAACGTCGACCCACAATATAAGCCGCAACTTCTCGATTTGGTCACAAAAGCAAAGACGATCGACGCCTACATCATTCAGGTGCAGGGGTATGCATCAGCGGTAGGTTCAGCCGCGCTGAACCAAAAGCTTAGCCTCGAGCGCGCCGATAATGTTCTGGCCTTCCTCGAACAAGACGGCCAGGTTCCGCTCACCAACATACTCGCGCCTGGAGCCATGGGCACGTCAGGCCAGGTGGCGCCCAACGCCACAACGGAAGGCCAAGCGGAGAATCGCAGAGTCGTCGTGCGGATTTTACAAAACAAGGGCGTATCCGGCACATAAATCGGCAATCGCTGCACCCTTTTCACCGCTCCATCTCACACCACGGGCCAACATGCACTTGAAAGCGTTCGTAAGGAGAATAAATCTATGCCGTACATTCAAAAAAGCGTCCGCAAGACTGGTCAACGTCTGCTCATGGCTGTAATGGTTTGTGGTTTGCTCCTCCTCGCGGTGTTTCCCGCACTCTCTGCGAAGCGCGCGAAAGATGAAACCATTGAAGCGACCGCGATGGGTACTGGCAACCAGTTGGGCCAAAATATCGGTATCTCTGTTGAAATCTACGAGTACTCCACTCCAGAGGACCGGCAAGTCCTGGTTGATGCTTTCACGAAGGGACAGAATCAAGGATTGGTCAATGCTCTTACGAAAATGCATGCAGTTGGCCACATCTCCATCACTGGCACGTTGGGCTATGATCTGGCATTCGTCCGCATGCTTCCAACATCAACTGGCCGGAAGATTCGCTTCGTCACCAATCGCCAATTGCGGTTCGGAGAGGTTTGGGCGGATGCTCAGTCCACGGCTTTCAATTTGACGGCTGGGGAGTTCGATCTAGATGACACCGACAAGAGCAAAAGCGGGGGCGTGTTGTATCCGGAGTGCCAACTCGCCATCGACAAGCAAGGCCAACTCAAGATTGAACTCACACAGAATGCCTGGAAACTCGTGGATGTCATCGACTGGAAGGGCACTACTGGGGTCAACTAACACCGTCGTGAACGGCATATCGATCGACGAGGATCAAGCTACTATGGAGCGCAGCATTTTACCGATAGGCTTGTGAAATTAAAAATAATAGAGCTCCTATTGATTCTTTGTCTCGTTGCTCTTTCTCCGTTTTATCGTTCGTCATGTTTCTTCGATGAGGTGTATACATGAATGCCTCAGGGCAAACCTGTGTCCGCACGCGGCAGATCCTGCTGTGTGCCGCGTGCGTGTTGTGCCTCCCTCAACTTTCTCCGGCAAAGAGCAAAGACGACGTGGTCATTATGAAGAATGGTGACCGCATGACCGGCGAAATCAAGCAGCTCGATCATGGTTTGCTGGACTTCAAATCGAGATATATGAATGCCTCGGTGCAACTGGATTGGAACGAAGTTGCCTCCCTGCAAACCAAGGATCCTTTCATCACCACGCTCACCAGCGGTCTGCGCGTCACGGGTCCGATTGAGCGCTCGCCGGGCAAGCAAAACGGTGAAGAAAAATTTATTTTGGGCTCCGCTTCAGAGGCGATGGTCGTTCATCCCACTCAGGTCATTGAAATTCGTCAGGCGGAAGAGTCCCTTTGGAAACAAATTAAGGGGAGCGCCGATTTTGGACTCAGTTATTCCAGCGGCACCAACCCAACGAACATTACGTTCGCGGCCGACGCCGTCTATGAGCGGGACAAAAACTTGGTCGGTGTTTCCACCAGCTCGCAATTCAATGGTCAGAACAATGCGCCCAACAGCTTCCGGTACACTTTGGACTCGGAATACTCTCGTTTTTTTGCGCGTCGCTGGTTCGCTATTGGTCTATTCAATTTCCTGAAGAGCGATCAACAGGATTTAAATTGGCGCACGACCTACGGACTCGGCATCGGTAGGGAGTTTGTCCGCACAGATCGCAGTTCCTTCATGGTTTTCGGCGGCCTTGACTACTCGCATGAGCAATACTTTCCGGGAGCGGGGCTAAACGCAAGCAAGAACAGCATGGAGAGTCTAGCCGGAGTCAAATACAACACATTTCGGTTCAGAACTTTCGATCTATCCTGGGATGCCACCGTGTATCCGAGCATTACCGACGCTCCGCGCGTCCGCTTCGTTACCAATGGAAATGTGAGAGTTGAGCTCGTCAAAGACCTCTACTGGAGTTTTCGTCTGTACGAGAACTATGACTCTTTGCCACCGGGCAAGGCTGCGAACAATGATTTCGGCATCGCTACTTCCTTGGGTTTCAAATTCTGATGCGATCTCAGCAAGAATTGGAGCATAAATGAAACCTCTGAAGGCGCTGTTGCTGGCGGCTGCACTCTTTTTCTGGGTGCTTCCCGTATGTGCCAAAGTTCAGGTGGATTTCAACCCCGATGTGGATTTCTCGAAGTACAAAACCTTCGCCTACATCGGTGGAGTGGAAAAGCTGGTCATGCTGCAGCTTAACCCAGAGTTGATCCGCGATCGTGTGCATCGTTCGGTGACTCGCGAACTAACCGCAAAGGGACTGCGCGAAGTGCAACCCGGCGAAAATCCCGACCTGGTGGTGCGCTATTGGGCCAATAGCTCCAGTCAGCTGAATGTTGCGGCCACCGGAAACTGGGGACCGTATGGTCCTTAAATTGGCTCGTACTGGGGTTTTATGTATTACACCGTCAGCGCAACCACCCAGCGCGAAGGCTCCCTTGTGCTTGATCTCATCGATCCCCACAAGACGGACCTCGTCTGGCGGCTCTATATCATCCGCAGAATTAACAACGTAGATAAGGCCTGGAAAGGCGCCGAACAGGATTTCAGCAAGGGATTCGAAAGCTACCCGCCTTCGCAAAAAGAGATTGCAGCCAAGAGGAAAGAGCGCCTGGAGCACAAACCGAAAGACGAGCCCGCACAGTGAGCCCATCCTTTCTAGAGGCACAGTTCCCTGTCAGTTTTGACAATGGCCTGAAGAGAAATTCTGGACCAGTATCGCTCGGTCCGTGTATATAGTGCCGGAGCTCGCTTCCCACAATGCCAATCGTTCGAAAGCTCCCGCTAGCGGCCGTTGTATGCCTTTGCGCTCTAAGGATGGTCGCGATGGCCCAGGACCTTGCCCCTCGCGCCTATGTCATCACCCCGCTTCACCTGAATGTCGTTGATCTGGTCTACTCCTACAGTTCCGGGAGTCTCCAATTCGATGGAGCAGTGCCGATCACCGGGGCCACCGCCAACATCAGTGCGCCGCTCCTTGGTTACTATCACTCGTTCAGCTTTTTTGGACGCTCCGCCAACTTTGCAGCCACGTTGCCCTACGCCGTCGGCAATCTCCAAGGAATGGTGGAGGGCGAGCAGGGGCATCTCTATCGCTCCGGCCTTCTCGATTCCTTTTATCGCTTTTCGGTGAACGTGAAAGGTGGCCCGGCTCTGTCGCCCCAGGCGTTTCAGTCATGGCGTCAGAAAATGCTGCTTGGTGTCAGCCTGAAAATTGTTGCGCCCAGCGGCCAATACGATCCAACAAAACTAATCAATTGGGGCAACAATCGCTGGGCCTTCAAACCGGAGATTGGGTACTCGCAAAGATGGGGGCACTGGGTGCTGGATGGTTACGCCGCCGCCTGGTTCTTCACGACAAATCCAGAATTTTTTTCCCACAACCAGTTCTTTCCCGGCACGCAATCAAAGTCAGAGAACCCGATTGGAGCTTTTGAAACCCACCTCAGTTATGACTTCAGGCCCCGCCTGTGGGTTTCTTTGGATGCCAACTTCTGGTTCGGCGGACAGACCAGTGTGAACGGCATAACCAATTTGAATACTGAGCAGAGGAACTCCCGTGTCGGCGCCACCATTTCTATTCCCGTTACAAAGCACCAATCCGTCAAAGTCAGCTACAACAATGGCGCGTACATCAGTTATGGCGGTGCTTACCAGAACGTTTCCGTTGCTTGGCAGTATTCCTGGTTTGGCTGGCCCAGATAGCGAGCAATAAAACCTTTCTGAATCTGGGCGGCGTTTACTTTGCCTGCGGTTCGATCACGTTTTGCTTTTCCAGCTCCTTGGCCACGATTTTCACCACCTTCTTAATCACCTTCATCGCCGACGCCGCGTCAAACGTGTTGGTGGTGCCTGTCCACACCAGCTCTCCGTCCGCTTTTGCCGTGCCGTAGAAATTCACCTCCACTTGCGCGTTTTTTTCCGTCTCCATGTAACCCGGCGTGTACACGACCGGGTACACCGCGCCGTAATAGCCGTAAAAGGTCCCGTAATAGGGAAACGGTGTATAAACTTCGCCGGGGACGTAAGTGGTTTTCTTCTCCGCCTTGGTCAGCCGCGCTACCACGATTGCGTCAAACTGTTGCTCCTTGACCAGTTCCCGTAAATCGTTCATGTCGATTGGCGTTACGTCCGGTCGCGGCATGAATTCGTAACTCGGAGCCGCCTTTTGATTCGGCCGGGCGATCGCCTCCACCAGCTCATCTTCGAACTCCGCCCGGTTCGCGGCCTTTCCGTTCAGCGCCAGCACCAAAATATTCTTGAAGCTGCCGCCGGCATAATTCGGGTTCTTCCAGGTCAATGCCAACCGGGGTGAGCTGGCTGCGACTAACATCAGACTCCCCAGGACTGCGATGAGCATTACAGGTTTCGTCTTCAACTTAGTCACTCCACGCTGCTTTTGCGGAATATGCGAACGCTCCCAATAGCTTCGATCCGAGCCACGGGTCCTGCGATGTGAATGTCCCTGAGCCTATTCCCGCCTGATGCTGGCGGGAACTGTCAAAAGTAACAACTACCGAACCGCGCCATGCGCCTCGATCTAGGGTCGCGCTTTGGTACGAGTGGCTGAATCCGTGCGGCGGGCCCATATGTTCAGCGGACATTCCGATTAAGGCGGAGTTCACCAACAGGTCAGCTCCGGTGCATTGATGCAAGCGGGACGTTTCGGCAGAGTGCAGCGTGGAACGGAGACGGCCCCATCTCAGAAAAGGAGCACTTGCTGAATTGCGAGCACTAATCGGTGCTTGCCGATTTGCACCGACAAAGACTATATTGCCCGGCTCAACTGCAGGAGCCCTAAATGATCGTTGTGACCGGCGCGACAGGACGTACGGGAAGCTCAGCTACGAAAGCATTGCTTGCAAAAGATGAAAAGGTTCGCGTGGTTGGGCGAGACCCGAAAAAGCTTGCAGCACTCCAGGAACTTGGTGCGGAGCCATTCGTCGGAAACGTCGAGGATGTCGGTTCAATGACGGAAGGTTTCAGGGACGCTTCATCCGTCTATCTAGTTCTGCCCGAAGACATGTCCCAACAGGATTTGCGCGCGCATCAAGAACGTGTTTCCGATTGCTACGCTGCAGCAATCACCAACGCCCATGTTCGGTTCGTCGTTAATCTAAGCAGCATCGGGGCTCAACATGCGAAAAACACCGGCCCCATTGTTGGCTTACACAATCAGGAAGAAAAGCTGAATCGGGTCGCTGGTCTCAACGTCCTCCATATTCGCGCAGCGTATTTTATGGAGAATCTTTTTATGAGTGTTGCGGCGCTGCGCACGACGGGGACCTTACCCGGAGGTCTACGAGCCGAAACGCGAATGCCGTGGATAGCGACGCAAGACATCGGCGCGTACGCGGCGACCCGGCTTGCTGAGCGCGATTTTTCTGGCCGTTCGGTTCAAGAACTACACGGACAGCGCGACATCTCGATGAGCGAGGCAGCTTCAATTGTTGGCAATGCCATTGGCAAACCCAATCTCGAATACGTGCAATTGCCGAGCATGGTGCTCGAGGCAGCCCTTTTGAAAATAGGTTCGCCTAGAAAGACGACGGACTTGATTGTTGAAATGTGGGATGGTGCAAATGCGGGCCTGATCGTACCCCAAGAAGCGCGTTCGGCACGAAATACGACACCGACAACTCTCGAATCATTCGCCGCAACTGTCTTCGCTCCCGCGTACCTCCAAATAGTCTAAAGGCGACGAGCCGCCATCACCAACCGATTACAGCAATTTTGTACACGAGCATAATAACTACGGGCGCCAGAGCGCGACCCAGACGGACACCGTGTAGCGTCGGAAGAGGTAAAAGGTCACCCTTGCCCAGCAGAAGCAAGAACTCAAATGGCATCGGAACACATCTCTCCGGCATCAATTAAATGTTGCTGCGAGTCCAATGTAAGGAGGGAACAAGCACATGGCTGCATTGACGGAAAAAGCGATTCTTGCTGGTGGGTGTTTCTGGGGTATGCAGGATTTAATTCGCCGTCGTCCCGGGGTGATTTCGACGCGCGTAGGTTATACAGGGGGCGACGTGCCCAACGCGACCTACCGGAAGCACGGAACACATGCGGAGGCGATCGAGATTATCTTTGATCCGAATAAAATCGGCTACCGGGACCTGCTAGAGTTCTTTTTTCAGATTCATGACCCTACGACCTTAAATCGCCAGGGAAACGACCGAGGCGCCAGTTACCGGTCGGCGATCTTTTACACAAGCGAAGAACAAAAGCAGACTGCAGAAGACACAATCGCGGATGTAGATGCCTCTGATTTGTGGCCGGGAAAAGTAGTGACCGAACTCGCCCCTGCGGGAGACTTTTGGGAAGCAGAGCCGGAACACCAGGACTATCTGGAACGATATCCGAACGGATACACTTGTCATTTCGTTCGACCGGAATGGCGGCTTCCGAGACGAGCGGAAGCAAACCGAGCGAGTTAAAGTTTACTGCGACTGGTCTCGCCGATCCCATCGAGTGATGTTTCGCGTACATGCGGCAGATGAACGTTGGTTCCCATCCCCCTGCTCTTCGGGATATTGTATTGAGGTGTGACGGTTGCGGAGTGGAGTTGAAATCGTGTTACAGCGAAAAACGGTAAGATTGGATCCCAAAGACAACGTGCTGGTGGCGCTCACGAATTTGCGCGCGGGTGAAACTGTGTCGGATGGCCGCGATGAGCTCACGTTGACAACCGACGTTCCCGCGAAACAAAAGCTCGCCCTCGTCGATCTCCCTGCTGGTAGTCCCATTTTTATGTACGGGCTCTTGGTTGGAAAATCCACTGGCCAAATTGTGAAAGGCGAAGTGCTCACAACAAAAAACGTGCGGCACGACGCCGCGCCGTATCGAGAGAAGAACGGCCAATACACTTGGACTGCGCCGGACGTGTCGCGTTGGCAAGAACGCACGTTTCAAGGCTTTCACCGGGCCGACGGACAGGTCGGAACAAGAAATTATTGGATCGTGCTCGCGTTGGTGTTTTGTGAGAACCGAAATCTTGGCACGCTCAAGCAGGCCTTCGAAGAGGAGCTGGGCTTTGCCAAGCCACAGGCATATCGCCACTTTATTCACGAGTTGGCGCAGGCGTATCGACAAGGGCGCTCCGGTGAAATATCGAATATTCCTTTTGCTCCTGCTACTCAGAGGCTGAACCCGCACCCGCTGTTCCCGAATGTCGACGGGATCAAATTCCTGCTCCACGAAGGGGGCTGCGGCGGGACTCGTGAAGATTCGAATAATCTTTGCGGTTTGCTGGCGGGATACATTCATCATCCGAATGTTGCCGGCGCCACTGTTCTCAGTTTGGGTTGCCAGCACGCCCAAATTGCGATTCTTCGCGAGGAATTGAGACGCCGCGATCCGGCCCTGCAAAAGCCGGTGTTCTTCTTTGAGCAGCAAAAGAGCGCATCGGAAGCGAAGATGATGGAGGATTGCATTCGCGCTACCTTCTCGGGATTAGTCGAGGCAAGCAAATGCACGCGTACGCCCGCACCGCTCTCTGCGCTCACCCTTGGCTTGAAATGCGGCGGCTCTGATGGCTTCTCCGGGATTTCGGCGAACCCGACGTTGGGTCACACCGCTGATTTGCTCACTACAGTTGGAGGTAGCGCGATCTTGTCTGAATTCCCAGAACTTTGTGGCGTGGAACAAGACCTGATCGACCGGTGCGTCAATGGAGATACCGCTGCTCGCTTCGCTCAGCTCATGAGTGATTACGCGGCGCGCGCCAAGGCGGTTGGCTCTGGATTTGAAATGAACCCCTCGCCTGGAAATATCAAGGATGGATTGATCACCGATGCCATCAAGTCCGCGGGCGCGGCGAAGAAGGGCGGCCGGTCACCGGTAACTGGCGTTCTGGATTATCCCGAGTATCGCACCAAAACAGGGCTGAATCTGCAGTGCACTCCCGGCAATGATGTGGAATGTGTGACCGCGCAAGTGGGAGCCGGAGTGAATGTGGTTTTGTTCACCACAGGTCTTGGCACGCCCACGGGCAATCCGATTGCTCCTGTCGTGAAAATTTCAACGAATACGGAATTGGCCGAGCGCATGAGCGATATCATCGACCTGGATTGTGGCGGAATCGTAAAAGGAGCGAGCACTGTAGAAGAAATGGGCGAGCAGCTATTGGAGTTTGCGATTTCTGTTGCGAGCGGCGAAACTCATACGCGTGCGGAGGATCTGGGCCAGGACGACTTCATACCATGGAAACGTGGGGTGTCCCTCTGAGTGAACAGAAGAATGCATCAAGCTTCCGTCTTGATGGCAAAGTGGCGTTGATCACGGGTGCGGCCAGCGGGATCGGCCATGCCATTGCCAAGCAATTCGCGGCCAACGGCGCAAAGGTATGCATCCTGGACATCGATGAAGAGGCGGCGCATCGTGCGGCCGGCCAAATTAACAATGCCGGCAAGGCGGCGGGTTTCCGATGCGATGTAACCGACGCGGCCCAAGTCCGCCAAGTATTCCAGACAATTCTGCAAACCGGGCCGATCAATATATTGGTGAACAACGCAGGGGTTTCGCACATCGGCAATCTGGAGACCACAAGCGCCGCCGACTTCGACCGCATCCTGAACGTCAATGTGAAGGGCGTGTTTCATTGCATGCAGGAAGGAATTGCGGCGATGAAAGACCATGGTGGAGTGATCTTAAACATGGCTTCCATCGCGGGATCATCCGGATTGGCGGATCGTTTCGCTTATTCCACGAGCAAGGGCGCGGTGATTGCCATGACGCTTTCGGTGGCCAAGGATTACTTAAGGCATAGGATTCGCTGCAACTGCATTTCGCCCGCACGGGTGCACACCCCGTTTGTGGATGGCTATCTGAAGAAATATTATCCAGGCAAAGAAGAAGAAATGTTTCGCGTGCTTTCCGGTTCGCAACCGATCGGTCGCATGGCGGAACCCGGAGAAGTCGCGTATCTTGCACAGTTCCTTTGTTCGGACGAAGCCGGGTTTTTGACTGGCGTGGATTATCCATTGGATGGTGGCTTTTTCAATCTGCGAGGTTGATCGGGGAATTTCCGTCGGGCGTACCTGGGATCGGCTGATCTTGGAGCGCGATGATCGTTGATGCACACCAACACTTCTGGCGCTATAACGCCGCGCGTCATGCATGGATTACCGACATTATGCAGCCGCTCAAACGGGATTTCCTGCCCGCCGACCTGGAACCAGAACTCATACGGAATCATGTCGACGGCTGCATTGCCGTACAAGCTGAGCAGTCTGACTATGAGACCGAGTTTTTGCTGGGTTTGGCCGCGGACTCGCCGCGAGTCGTCGGGGTAATCGGTTGGACCGACCTTGCTTCAGCGACAATCGAGGAGCAGTTGCGCAGCTATATAAGGTTCAGAAAGCTGCGCGGTTTTCGGCATATCGTCCAAGACGAGCCGGATGACCGGTTTCTGATTCGGGACGATATTGCCCGCGGCATCAAGGTTCTTTCTCAGTTTGGCTACACCTATGACATCCTGATTCGTCCAAGACAATTGCCCGCAGCGATTGAACTTGTATCGCGGTTACCCGAGCAGAAATTTGTGCTTGATCACATCGCGAAGCCCGATATCGCAAACGGTACTCTCGAGGTTTGGGCGTCGCAGATACGACACATGGCCGATTATCCCAACGTATATTGCAAACTGTCGGGCTTAGTCACTGAAGCGCGTTGGGGGTCATGGAAAAAAGAAGATTTTCGGCCGTTTTTGGATACAGTATGGCAAGCCTTCGGTGCGAATCGCTTAATGTTTGGTTCCGACTGGCCGGTGTGTCTGCTCGCGGGTAATTACAGCAGAGTGAAGCAGCTGATCGAAGACTATGTTCAACAGTTCACAAAATCAGAGCGGGAACAGGTCTTCGGCAAAACCGCTGCTTGTTTTTATGGCCTCCAGAGCCCGTCATCATGAATCTTGAACTGCGCGACAAAGTGATCCTGATTACCGGAGGAGCAAAAGGCATTGGTGAAGCGATAAGCAAAGCATCGGCAGAAGAAGGAGCTGTGCCGGTTATCGTCGATCGCGATGCGACCGCCGGGGAACGTTTACGGGCGGAATTAGAAACAGCGGGAAAACAGTGCCAGGTGATCTGCTGCGAATTGACCGATCCAGCCGCGTGTCGCGATGCCGTGAACAAAACTATTGAGGCGATGGGGCGAATCGACGCGCTTGTCAACAATGCGGGTATTAATGACCGTGTTGGGCTGGAACATGGGGGCGTCGAGGAATTTGTCAAGTCGCTGGAACGAAATCTGTTTCACGTTTACAACATCACCCATTTCGCGCTGGACGCTCTCCGACGATCGCAAGGCTCCATCGTAAACATTGCCTCCAAAACGGCCATCACGGGCCAAGGTGGCACTTCCGGATACGCTGGTTCCAAAGGAGCGATTCTGGCGCTGACGCGAGAGTGGGCCGTTGAGCTTCTGCCATACAAAATCCGTGTCAATGCAGTGGTTCCGGCTGAAGTAATGACACCGTTGTACCAGCAGTGGCTGGCGACTTTTCCAAATCCGGAGCAAAAGCTCAACTCCATCATCTCGCGCATTCCACTCGAGGGCAGAATGACCAAGCCTGAGGAGATCGCCGCGACGGTTTTGTTTTTACTCTCGCAGCAGGCGGCGCACATTACCGGCCAGCACATTTTTGTGGACGGCGGCTACGTTCATCTCGATCGCGCGCTGAGTTGAGTTCTGTGTATCTATGGAGACATCGAACATACCGCTGACGGAACGCCGATTCCTTTTGCCTTTCATTTTGGTGACCAGCCTATTTTTCTTATGGGCGATTGGCGTCAACTTGAATGACATTCTGATTCCACATTTCAAAAAGACATTTGCCCTCAGCGATTTTGCTTCGTCTTTGATCCAATCAGCTTTCTTTGGCGGATACTTTCTTGCGGCTCTACCAGCGGGCAGAATCATGGACCGCGTCGGTTACAAGCGCGGGATTCTGTTCGGCTTGGGCCTGTGTGCGACCGGGGCGCTCCTGTTTATCCCGGCATCCATTGTGCGCGTCTATGCGTTCTTTCTTTTCGCTCTGTTCGTGATGGCATGCGGACAATGCTTTCTAGAGGTTGCGGCGAACCCGTACGTCACCATTCTTGGTCCTCCGGAGACGGCGGTTCGGCGCTTGAATCTCGCGCAGTCGTTCAACGCTGTGGGTGCGGTGGTCACTCCGATTTTGGGCGCGGCCTTTATTCTTTCTGGAATTGAATATACACCGGCACAACTTGCCGCCATGTCGCCCCAACAGGTTCAGGCCTATCGGATGGCCGAAGCGAGCGCCGTTCGCGTGCCGTATCTTGTTATCACCTGCATTTTTCTGCTTGCGGCGCTACTGATCTACTTTGCGAAACTGCCGGAGGCGCGCGATTCAGAACGGCTCAGCAATGCCGGGGAAAAGCGTGCTCCGCTGCGTGAAGCGTGGCGTCATCGCCATCTTACGATGGGGGTGCTGGCGCAGTTTGCTTATGTGGGCGCGCAGGTTGGAGTGGCTAGTTTCATCATTCGCTTTGCGGAACATTCTCTCCCGGGAACGCATGAAAAGGTCGCCGCGCGGTATCTTCAGCTGCATATGATCGGCTTCATGATCGGGCGGTTTGCCGGTTCCGCGGTGATGAAGAGAATCTCGGGGTCGCTGTTGCTCGCATTGTTTTCCGGGTGTTCGCTGATCTGTTTGCTGATCGTGATTCTTGGAACCGGTGCGGTGACGGTGTGGGCGATTGTATTGATCGGATTCTTCCATTCGATTATGTTTCCGACGATATTTGCTCTAAGTCTCCGCGATTTGGGTAATTTCACAAAGGTCGGCTCCTCGTTGCTGGTGATGTCTATTATCGGCGGTGCGGTGGTTCCGGCGGCCATGGGGAAACTTTCCGACGCGACGAACATCCAGATCGCGTTTGTGGTTCCGCTAATCTGTCACATGGTGGTTCTGTATTTCGCCTTGCGCGGACATCGGTTGGTTCCTTTGCGATCGGCTGAAACGGTGGCGGACGTTGGGTGACCTCCAATGGAGTGCATTACGATGAGCCGAAGATACTGCCTCGCTCTCGATTTAAAGAATGATCCACAGTTGATTGCCGAATACGAAGCGCATCACCGCGCAGTGTGGCCGGAGATTCTGAACAGTATCCATCAAGCCGGAATATTGGAGATGCAGATTTACCGGGTAGCGAATCGCCTGTTCATGATCATGGAAGTTGACGACACGTTTTCGTTTGCCGCTAAAAGTGTTGCCGATGCGCAAAATTCCAAGGTGGTGGAATGGGAGAAGCTGATGTGGAAGTATCAGCAAGAGTTGCCGGGCGCGCGCCCCGGAGAAAAATGGATGCTGATGGAAAAGATTTTCGATCTGAGAGGTTCGGGAGAAAAATAATGCTCTCTTGCGGAGTAAATTTGGTCTTTCGCTGGCTTGGACTTTTGTCATTGCTGTGCCTTTTTTCATTCTTGGCGCCTCCTGTCTCGGCTCAAGGCGCTGATCCAATGGCGCCGAGCGCGGCGATGAGTCCCAGTGCGATTGACGAAGTGTGGCAGAAGGCGAGTGGAAAGTTCGATGCAAAGCGCGCCGCTATTTTGGAAAAAGTGGACGAGGTAAATCGCACTGGTCTGTACCGTCCGGACTGGGAATCCTTGCAGAGTTACAGCGTTCCGGACTGGTATAAAGATGCCAAGTTCGGGATCTTTATTCACTGGGGCGTTTATGCGGTTCCGGCGTTTGGAAGCGAGTGGTACCCGCGCCTGATGTATATTCCGGGATCGCCAGAATATCAGCACCACATCGCCACGTACGGTTCCCAAGACAAGTTTGGCTACAAAGATTTCGTTCCGAAATTCCGGGCGGAGAAGTTCGATCCGGAGGCATGGGCGAAGCTTTTCAAAGAGGCCGGTGCAAAATACGTTGTGCCCGTTTTCGAGCACCACGATGGTTTTGCGATGTACGACAGCGAGCTTTCCGATTGGACCGCGGCGAAAATGGGCCCACACCGGGATCTCATGGGTGATTTGGCGAAGGCGGTTCGTGCACAGGGGCTGCGACTGGGAGCTTCTTCTCATCGTGTGGAGCACAACTTCTTCCTCGGAGTCGGACGGGCGATCCGTTCGGATGTAAACGATCCGCAGTTTGCGGCGTTTTATGGTCCGGCTCATCCGTGGATGGACAAACCAGAGGGCACTCCGCTGTCCGATGATTTCACGTTCGTATCTCCCGCGTGGACGCGGGACTGGCTAGCTCGCTCCGCGGAAATTGTCGAGAAGTATCATCCTGACGTTTTTTATTTCGATTGGTGGATTGGCCAGCCGTCTGTTCGCTCGGCTTTGGCGCGTTTCGCGTCTTTTTACTACAACCAAAACCTCGCAGAAGGAAAACCCGCGGGTGTAATCAACTATAAGGATTATGCGATGCAGCAGAGCTCTGGAGTGCTGGACATTGAGCGCGGCCAGCTTTCGGGTATCCGTTCCTTGTACTGGCAAACCGACACGTCTGTGGGCAATCGTTCCTGGGGCTATATCGAGAACGACACTTTCAAGACTCCGGAATTTGTCGTTCACCAGTTGGTGGACATCGTCAGCAAGAATGGGAACCTGCTGTTGAATATCGGGCCGCGGGCCGACGGCACAATTCCAGATCAAGTGCAACAAGTGTTGCGAGAAACTGGCGCCTGGCTGAAGGTCAACGGGGAAGCCATCTATGGGACGCGTCCGTGGAGAGTTTACGGAGAAGGTCCGACAAAAGTAGTGGAAGGGACATTTCACGATACCGACACCCGGCCGTATACCGCGGAAGACTTCCGGTTCACAACCAAGGGCAACACTTTGTACGCGATCGAATTGGCGTGGCCCCAGAATCATGAAGCGGTAATTCACTCCATCGCTCCCGTGGCGGGGGATCGAGATGTTGCCTCGGTTGAGTTGCTGAGCGAGGGAGCGAAGCTGGAATTTCAGCAGCAGGCCGATGGACTGCATATCAAGGTTCCGGACCAACACGCAAGCAAGTACGCGTATGTGTTCCGGATTCGGTTTCGCGAGTAGTGCGAGTCGAATGCGTTTGTGATTCGGGCCTGAGTGATTAAGGCAAAAGCGGCAGGCCACACAGCTCAGGGCGAACTGGGCTGCCGCGCTGGAAATGTCGGCGCGCCGACATGGTGTGACGGTTGACGTAACTAAATAGGTATCCAACCCCTCTCCCCGTTTTCGGTAGTATGCCCTGCGAACACGAAGAGAAGTAATGACATAGCTGAAGCCATCGTAGGGACAGGTTCTTTATTCGAATACTTGCCGAGCGCGCACAGCCATTCATTCGAATACGACTCCATTTGCAGAGAACGGAATTACGCAAAGTGGGGAGAGGAACAAGGAAGGACTGCCGCACTCCACACTTACAAAAAACCACTCTCGAAAAACGAGAGTTGGCACCCCAAAAAAGAAAAATCAAGAAAATGCACCGGTCTAAGGACCGGCCACTACAAATAAAAGCACGGGTCCAAAGACTGGCGAGCCCAGGAATTTAGGAGTGTCTTATTCCAGCTTTATGAGGGCTTTATACCCGACCCATAAACTGACCCGGTTAGCGAGACATAGCAGTTGGGGCTTGTAAGCGTGGGAGACGAGAGGAATTGGAAGCAGTACGGGTGTGTCTGAGCTTCCAGCGGATGTACCACCCTGAACCTAGGGCCCGTTCGGCACCGTCAAAACCGGGCGGGCCTTTTACTGAAATCTGCCGCAATCGTGCACTGAGGTGTTCTAAAGGGAGTGGAGAATGAAATTGAACTCCAGTGGTTGGCTACCATGCCCATCTCGCCGAACGTTAAAAACTGATGCAACCGCGGAGGCACAGACTCCGACAAGGAACAGGGCGGCCGGCAAAACCATTGCGAATTGCCTGCATACGGTCCTGGTCGCGACGCTGCTGTTATTTTTCGTCTGTCCGGAATCGACTCTCGCGATTCCGGCGTTTGCTCGCAAGTACGGTTTGCCTTGTTCGGCATGTCACGAATCCTGGCCGATGCTGAGCCCGTTCGGGCAGAGATTTAAAGACAATGGGTATCAAATCGGAAACGACCGCGACTCTCCTATTTACCAGAACCCGGCGTACTGGCCGGCGACCTTTCGCATGACACCCAACTGGCACCGCGAAAGTATTGATAAGGCACAGGTCGACACTGCGGCAGGACCCGGAGCGGGTGAAGCAAAAGTGACCACACACGGATTTGATTGGAGCGGTCTGGACTTTCACACCGCAGGCACTTTGTACAAAGACGTTTCGTTTTATTTGCTGCCCTCATCGGATAACACCGGAGCCTTCCACTTCGAGTCGGTTTGGGCACGATTCGATAATTTGTGGGGAAGTCCCTGGTTGAACATCAAGATGGGGAAGTTTGAATTGGATAACCTGTTGTCTGAAAAGCGAATTCTGACGCTCAGTAACACGGGCGGACTGTACTACAACTATCACTTTCAGCCATTCGTGGCGCCAGGAGTCGGAGAATCGGCCTACAGCTTCGGAATTGGTGACAACCAAGTCGGTCTTGAGTGGATGGGGCATTCCGCCGATGACCGAACCCGCGTTTCGGCTTCTCTTCTTAGTTCTAATGACGGGTCGCCCGGGTTGCCGACAAGCCGGGGGTACGATGGTTTCTTCGCGGCTAGCCGCGCGTTCGAAGTCGGTAGCTTGGGAGTGCAGCGCGTCGGAGGTTTCGCCTATATCGGACAGGCGCCCACTTACTACCAGTATAACCTGACAACTGCGAGTACGGTCGGCATTGATATCAATGGTAATCCAGTGACGTCGACGTCGACAGGGGGCCTGCCAGGGACGGGTATCGGGAACCAGGGATTTCAACGCTACGGTCTGATCGGCATGTGGTACATCAAAAACTTCGACATTACTACGATGTACTTCCATGGTCACGACAGTGCATTCCTGGGAACTAACACGCAAGCGAATATGCCTCTGCCCGCGCTGGCGCAGGCTCCGTCGTGGAACGGCGCACTATTCGAATCGCATTATATGCCCAATCGACAACTGCTATTCCTGAATCGTTTCGAGCTGATCCGCATGTCCCAGCAGGCATTTTCGACGAATCCTGGGAATTTGGGGAACCTGAACGCCCTGACTTTTGCGGTTCGCTACAACCCTTTTATGTATAGCCGAGCGGGATTCGCCATACACGGCGAGTACTCGATTCTCTGGCAACAGGGTGCGGCTCCAGTGACGTTTACAGAGCAAACCAGCAGCAGCTTGTTATTTGGCTTCGACTTTGATTTCTAAGAGGTCACCGAATGCGACTAAAAAACATCGCACCTCTCATCGCAACGGCAGTTTTGATGTTCACCGCAGCTCGTTCGACGCGTGCGCAGGTCACCGAGTACGACGAAGACAAGCGCATGGACATGGAAGCACACGTTGGCAAATGGACTGGGCACGCGCGCAATGGTCGCCCGCTCTATAAGAGGTACTGCATCGGCTGTCACGGGGAAATAGGAGACGGACTGGGCGACAACGAGCCGTGGGTCGAGCCATTCAAGCCGAGAAACTTCACACTGGGCATTTTTAAGTGCCGGTCAACGCCGACGGGCACTCTGCCGACTGACGATGATCTGTTCCGGACGCTGCACCGCGGCCTGAATACTTCGGCGATGCCACATTGGGATGCGTTGACGGACCAGAATCGAATAGACCTGGTCGCGTATGTAAAACATTTCTCACCGCGATTTGTGAACGAGAAACCAGGCACGCCAATAGTAATTCCCCCGGAACCGGAAGTAACGCCGGAGCGGCTCAAACAAGGACAGGCGGTATTTGCTCGCGTGCAGTGTTGGAAATGCCACGGCGTGACCGGGCGAGCGAATGGACCATCCGCGTCGACGCTCGTTGACGATCAGAATAATCCAGATCCGGCGTTCAACTTTCACGATACGCGGCGATTCAAGTGCGGCAGCACGGACGCCGACCTGTACAAAATTTTCATGACCGGGCTGGATGGCTCGCCGATGCCATCGTGGTCCGACAATATCAAACCGGACGAAGCGTGGAGCCTGGTGTTTTATATGCGTTCGCTACAGCCGATGAATTCCAAGGCGAAGGAAATTGCGAAGCAGCTGAAGCTGGCACCGGTAAATCCGAATGCGCCTCCGCCCGCACAGTGATGGGTTTTTAAAAGCATTTAAAAAAGGAGAGCTCGCAATGAAGGGTAAATACAAGGTGACAGTTTTGGCGGGAGCACTGCCACTGTTGTTCCTGGTGTTTTCGGCGGGAAGTTCTGGGGTACCGGCGGAAAGTGAGATCAACGGAACGGTGAAGCTGGACGGGACTGCGCCGCACATGCGCGGAATCGATATGTCCAAAGACCCGTACTGCACTCAATACCACGCGAATAGTCCGGTAAAAATGGAGAACGTTGTAGTTGGCGACGGCGGCGGACTGGAGAATGTGGTGCTGTACATTTCCGAGGGATTACCTGCCGCGGAAACGAGCAAGCCGGTATCGGGACCGATGCCCACGTTCGACCAAAAAGGCTGCATGTACACGCCGCATGTCCTCCCGATGGACGTCGATCAGAAATTCCAGGTGATCACCAGCGACAAAACCACGCATAACATCCATCCTCTTCCGGACCCGTCGACCGGGAATATTCCATGGAACAAGTCGCAACCTCCGGGCGCTCCGCCGATCGATGCGTCATGGAAGGCTCAGGAAATAGCAATCCCCGTGAAATGCAATATTCATCCGTGGATGCATGGATACTTCGTGGTGGTGAAAGGCCCGTACGCGGTGACCGACAACAAAGGCTCGTACACGATCAAGGGCGTTCCACCTGGAAGTTATACCGTGACAGCGTGGCAAGAAGAATATGGGACGCAGACGCAGAAGGTGACCGTGGCGGCGGGCAAGGCCGGCACAGCGAACTTTACATTCAAGGCGAAATAGACAAGTCGGGGAGAAGAGCGCGGCCGTTCGGGCGAATGCCGGTCCCGGGATGCGCGACGGGATTGTTTTCAGGAGAGGGGTTATGGCGAAACTTTTTGCGATTACCATCATCGTAATCGCTATCGTATCCGCGATTCCTATCATCACGCATAAATGGGATCTTCAGCCGGACATCTCGAAACATGGTCTGCTGATCGACGCGCAGTATCGCGACACCATGGTTGAGGCGGGGTTGTCGTTCTTAGCCGCACAGTTCGTGCTGGCGATTTTCATATGGAAATTTTCGAATCGAAGTAGCGAAGCGAAAATCCTGCGTTTCCCGGGAGGAGCTACAGGTCTGGTGATTGCGGCGTTTCTGTTGGTGGGAACCGAAGTGCTTGCGCTGGGCATTTTTGGGACACGAGCATGGGCCAGCGCTTACTTGCGTCCGCCGTCGGCAAACGCCATGCCTGTTCAAGTACAGGCGGGGCAATTCGCGTTTTACTTCCGCTACCCGGGGCCGGACGGAGTGTTTGGCCCGATTCATCCAGACAAGATCAGCGAAGCGAATGAGAACTTTTTTGGGCTGGATACCACGAACGATGCGGCGTCGAAGGACGACATCGTCACCGCCGAGATGGCCATACCAATAGATCGAGAAATTCACCTGTTGATGCATGCGAAGGACGTAAGCCACTCGTTCTTCGTTCCGGAGCTTCGCGTTCATCAGGACTTTGTGCCGGGAATGGACCTTTCTATCCATTTCACGGCAACCAAGACTGGCAAGTACGAAATCGTCTGCACGCAGTTGTGCGGCTTGGGCCACTACAACATGAAGGCGTATCTGTATGTGTTCAGCAAAGAAGATTTCGACAATTGGCTAAAGAAAGAAGCGGCGTTGCAATGACGAATTCATTCTGTCCCAGGACACGGCACGGGTCTGAAGACCCGCTACTGCAACAGCAAGGGTTTTGCGACTTGCCAGCACAGAAACGAGCGAGGTGAACAAGAGTATGGCTACGCATGCTGTGCACCATCACGCGCCTCCCACGGGATTCATTCGCAAAAACGTGTTCAGCCTGGATCATAAAGTGATCGGGCTGCAGTACTACGGGATGGCGTTGTTTGCGGTGGCGATTGGGATGGTGCTGTCGTGGATCATGAGGTTGCATCTGGGCTGGACGGATCTAAAGATTCCCGGGCTTCATTTCCTTTCGAAGGCAGGCGCTCCCGGGGATGTGATGACGCCGGAATATTATTTGCAATTGATGACCATGCACGGCACGTTCATGGTGTTTTTCGTGCTGACGACGGCGCCGTTCGCGGCATTCGGGAATTATTTTTTGCCGATTCAAGTTGGCGCGGAAGACATGCCGTTTCCGCATTTCAACATGATGTCATTCTGGGTGACGTTCGCAGGGTTTTTGGTGCTAGTTTCGTCGTTCTTCGTCGGTGACGGACCATCGCTGGCCGGGTGGACGCAATATGCACCGTTGAGCGCGGTGGGCGCAGTGGCAGGGCCGGGGCAAGGGACGGGAGAGGTGTTGTGGGCGACGTCCATCGGGTTGTTCTGCATCGGGCAATTGTTAGGATCGTTGAACTTTATTCCAACGACTTTAGATTTGCGAACTAAGGGAATGAGCATGATGCGCCTGCCGCTCACGGTGTGGGCTTGGTTCATCACGTCGTGCATGGCGCTCGCGGCGTTCGCGGTACTGATGCCTGCGTGCATTTTTTTGATTCTGGACCATGTGGCGGGCACGAGCTTTTTCGTGCCGTCGAATCTGGTAATTAACGACCAATTGCAGCCGCACTCGGGAGGCTCGACGTTACTGTGGCAGCATCTGTTCTGGTTCTTCGGGCATCCGGAAGTGTACATCGCGATTGTGCCGGGGATGGGAATCGTGTCGCACATCCTGTCCACGAACCTGCGTAGACCGCTGCTGAGTTACAAGGTGCTGGTGGGAGCGATGGTCAGCATCGCGTTTCTGAGTTACATGGTTTACGGGCACCACATGTTCGTCAGCGGCATGAATCCTTTTTCGGCGCTGGCGTTTTCATTCCCCACGTTGATCATCACGATTCCCGCGACGATCATCGTTCTGATCTGGATTGGCAGCCTGTATGGAGCGAAGATCCGGATTAACTCCGCATCATTGTTTGCCCTCGGATTCATTTCTGTGTTTGTCACCGGCGGTGTAAGCGGATTTTTTCTGGCGCAGCCGTCGATCGACATCATCCTGCACGCAACCTATTTCGTAGTCGGGCACTTCCACCTGGTGATGGCGGTGGCAGCGATGTTCGGCATCTTTGCCGGCACATACTTCTGGTTCCCCAAAATGTTCGGGCGGATGATGAACGAGACATTGGGGAAGATCCATTTCTGGTGCACGTTTGTGGGCGCGTACGGGATTTTCATGCCATTCCACTACATGGGAATCGCCGGGAACGTTCGGCGATACCAGGCGTTTGTTGACGATTACCTGCAACCGTTGATTCCGCTGCACAAGTTCGCCACAGTGGCGGCGCTTTTCACGGGGGCGGCGCAACTGGTCTTTCTCTACAACCTGGTCCACAGCCGATTTTGGGGCAAACCTGCCCCATTGAATCCGTGGGAGTGCACTTCCTTGGAATGGAGCACGCCGTCGTCTCCACCACCCTTCGATAATTTCGGAGCGAAGCTGCCGGTGGTTTACCACGACGCATACGAATATGGAGTGCATAGCTCCACGGGCGACTACCTGATGCAGGCCTCGCCTGAGGAACTCCCCGCGGAAACTGGAACGTCATAAGTTCAAAGATCGAGGAGCGGAAATGGCAACGATTCTGGGCGGCACGATAACGCAGCAACCGCCGGAGGCTCGTCCACGAACGGCGGATTCCGGCGGCGGCGGTTGGCAGAGTCCCGGCAATTCGCGGATGCGCTCGGTGAAAGATTATTCGCCTCCGCCGGTTTCCTCGGCAGTGTGGGTACTGATCGCCGCGATTATCATGACGTTCGCGGCGTTTAGCAGCGCACTGATCGTGCGCCAGGGCGCTTCGATGGACTGGCGGCATCTGGTTTTGCCGCGGATTCTCTACGGGAACACGCTGGTGCTGATCTTGAGCAGTATTTCACTGGCAATCGCGAGAAGGCGGTTCGCATTTACGATCAACTCAAAGGAACGGGACCTTGGCGAGACGCGCACTTGGCTGGGCGTCACGCTAATTCTTGGCTTGTTGTTCGTGGTGGGTCAGTGGGCCGCGTGGATGCAGTTGCGATCGGAAGGACTGTATCTAGCCACCAATCCGAATAGTTCTTTCTTTTACGTGTTGACGGTGGCACACGCGGGGCACGTGATCGGCGGGATTTTTGGGCTGGCGTACGTGATTCGCAAGCTCAATCGGGCGAAGCTCAGGAAAAGTACTTTGGATGCGGTCTCTATCTATTGGCATTTCGTAGATGTTCTTTGGGTCTATCTGCTGGTTTTGCTGTTCGTGAAGATTTGAGCGAAAAGAAGGAGGGCCTGTGAGCCACCCGGACGTCAGCCTGAACGAACAGGCTGGATTTGCGGTCCCGGCTTTTTCGATACCGACGAAGAAGTTGGCGATGTGGCTGTTCATTATCGCAGATATGTCCACATTCGCGGCGTGTCTGATCGCATATGGTTTTCTGCGCAACGCTAACCCGCACTGGCCGCGGCCGTTCCACAGCATGTTGAACGTGGGGCTGATGACGTTCATTCTGGTGACGAGCAGCCTGACGATGTTGTTTGCCATTGACGCCGCGCGGGCGGAGGAGAAACAAAGGGCATTTCGCTGGATGATGATCACCGCCGGACTCGGCGTGCTATTTGCGTTGTTGCACTTGCGTGAATGGCACGACCTGATGCACGAAGGGATGTCGCTGCTCAAGAATCCGTGGGGAACCGGACTGTTTGGCGCGTCATTTTTTAGCATTACCGGGCTGCACCTGCTGCACGTGACTGGCGGGGTAATTGCGCTCGTTGCGGTGGGAATGAAGTACATGCGGGGACGCTATAACGCGGACGATATAGAGACGACCGGGTTGTACTGGCACTTTGTGGATTTGGTGTGGATGTTTGTTGTGCCCATGGTCTATCTGTTGAATTTTTCGCACTAGCGCGGGAGTAGATGAATATGCATGTCGTGGCAGAAAAACCTCGAATGGGAATGGGCAAGTATGTATTTACGTATGTGGGCATTCTTGTTGTCGCGGCCCTTCAGTTCATCGCGACCTATTATGACGCCGGCAACCCCAACCTGTGGAAGCGCCTCACAATTCTCGCAATCATCGAGGGCATGATGGCTGTGCTGTTCTTCATGCATCTGTGGATGGAGAGGCGGGCGTTTATTTGGTCCATGGTGATCCTGATTGTATTCCTGCTGCTTTCGATGCAATTCTCGTGGCCAGACAGCTTCCGATTGTTGTATGGGGTGCCATGGAACAAATGAAGCAGGATCGTAAGACTGGATTAGCGGGTATTCGGGCTGGCGTGTTCGGTTCTTTTCTCCTTCTTGTTCCAACGTGGGCGCTGGGCCAAGGTTGTGCGCTTTGCTATACGCAAGCTGCGTCTTCGGGTGCGCGAATGATCGAGGCGCTGCGTAGCGGCATATTGCTGCTGGTTGTTCCGCCTACGCTGATGTCGCTCGGAGTGATCTTTGTGGCGTATGCCAAGCGCAACCAATATCGGCAAGACGCCGAGTTTGAAGATGAGGATTCGGTGGGTGAAGAAGAACACTTTGCGTCATCGCGCTTGCGGTAAATCTCTCTTCTCGTTCTCTTCAACTGTCAACCCAATCGGTGCAGCCAATTGGATCAGTCGCAATTGCTGGGAGCTGGGCGATTCGAAAAGCGGGCTCGAATCCACGCTAGCTGATCGTTGACCGAGTCGCCGATAAGCGCTTTCGAATTCGGACTGGCGATTTTGAAGTAGAGAACGTGATCGCCCGTGCTGCACAGCCTTTTCACCACTTGGTCCGTCATGCCGACAGGCAGTGCGGCATCCGAGCCGCTGGCAATCACCAGAAGCGGAGCGCTGGCGCGTTTGTGCCCGAGTTCATTCTTTTGAAGATAGCGTTGCACTTGCGAATCGGTTTGCCAATTCGGTTTGAGAAGGGCGGAGTTCCCGGAAGCTGCGTCTAAGGTTGAGTCGCAGGACCGGCTTGCCCGTTCATAGAGTTGCAGGCCTTCATTCGTGAGAATCGAGTCCATGTCAAAGGTCGTATTGTTGGCTTTCACGGCCTGCGCAAGGTAGACGATGCGCTCCGGAGTTCGCTGTCCCCAAACAGTGGCTAATCGTGCAGGATCGAATAGGCCACCAATCGCGATGCTTCCCAAGAAATTATGGTCACTGGAGTCGGTTTCGATTTCGGTAATGGCTGCAGCGATTAGCGCTCCTTCGCCCGCGCCGATGGCTATCCACGTCGATCCAAGGAGATGGGAAGCAGATCGCGACGCCGACACGGCGTAGATCACATCCAGACCATTCCCTCGAAGGTTAAGGAAAGCGACGGACCCGGTTGTTCCGAATCCCGCATAATCCGTAGCCACAACCGCATACCCGAGTTTCGCATACATGGAAAAGTATGAGCCTTCGCTGATATCCTGCTGGAGGGAAGGGGCACAATCGCGAGCGATGCCTTGAAAATCGTGAGCCCAGGCGATAATTGGCCAACCTCCGGACGGTGGATTGCCGTCCGGAATGAGGACTACGGCGGAAACGGGTACATCTTCACCGGAGCTGGTTCGCGAGTGATACAGCAGCCGGATTGCGGTAGTGCCCGGGGCCAGAGTGTAATCTTGAAAATCCTCGGAGCGGATGACGGTGCCCGGTGGCTCCGCAGGGAGCGGCTGTGGAGCATTGTAGAAGTCTGTGAGAGGCAAACGCCCGTGTGGATGAATTGCGCCGCTTACGGCTTGCTTGGGGACTTGAGCTTGGAACGAGCTCGGTCCAAAGACAATCAGCAATGCGAGGGAGATTCCCGCTCGTTTGGCCCAAGATGCGATTGAATTCAGTATTGTGTTCACAAGATGGTTAAAGAAGTGGTGGTGGCATCCTTCGCGACATAACCCACACGAGTGCGAACGGAGAGTTTGGCCTCAGCGGGCGTTTGCGCGACAACTCGCACGGTTCTAAAGGTACCATCAACGGTTACATTCGAGGGCGAATAGACCAGCGTGTATTGCTCGTGAATTTCTCGCGCGATTTGCCGGCCAACACTAGAAATATCTTGCGAGCGCCGGATCACTCGAGCGGTTCCGCCGGTGAGATTGGCCAATTGTTGCAGAAGGGCGTTGCCGCCGATGATTTCTGTGTCCACGATCTCGAGGGTGCAAATGAGCGCAAAGTTTCTCTGTGCCGCCGCCAGGACCTGGCGAAAAGTGCCACGACTGGCGTTGTCGTCACCATCGCTAATGACCAGGAGAGATTTTCGTTCGCGTGTGCCCAACTGAAGCCGTTTCATGGCCAAGAGAATGGCGTCGTAAAGGGCTGTTTCTCCTTCAGGATGGCTACCGCGAACGGCATCTTCGAGCAGGGCCACGTTGTTGCTGAATGAAACATCGGAGGGCAGGCCCAAAAAAGCGCGCTCGTTGAAGTTGACGACAAAAAGTTCATCTCCGGGTTTGCTGGCTTCAATGAAGCTGACCGCTGCGGTGGTGACCGCGGACCGTTTCGTCCGCATACTCTCACTGGCGTCCAATACCAGGCCCATGGTGACAGGCTGGTATTCTTCGCGAAACGCGGAAATCGTTTGTGGAGTTCCGTTTTCGAATACGCGAAAGTCATTCTCTTTTAGACCAGAGACAAACTGACCGAGGCGGTCGGTGACCACAACGGGCAAAGCTACTTTGGAGATGTGGGAACTGGTCTCCTCGCGCCTTTGCAAGATTTTTCCGGTGTTTGCCCGCATTCCCAAGAGGCGGGACGCACGTACGGTGGCCACGATGCAGAAGAGCAACAACGCAATCAGGCCTACATAGTCACCAACCGCACGGGAATTCATTCTTCCACCTGTTCCGCCCGTACAAGTGCACAACGGTAAGAGTAGCCAAGCGAATCGCTAACTCCACGCTTTGGACCTCCTTTTGAATTTTGCAGGTTGGCGAGTGGTTCAAACGGAGGCGCGATCGCCGGAGAAACAAATCGTTCGAGGGCCAGGCCAACCGCGCGGAAATTAGGGCGCCGAGCAAATGGCGACTGTAGAAAAAGCTAATAGAGGGGGAATAAAGGAAGCATAAAGCGCGAATTAGGGGGTCGTTAATGGACGATAGCCACGGGTCTGAAAACCCGCCACTACGCGGGAACGGATCTGTCCGCAACGGCAGAGGGCAATTCGAAGCGATAGCCCATACCCAAAGCGGTCAGGATGTACTTCGGCGCGGAGGGATCCGCCTCAATTTTTTTTCGGAGATGATTCACGCAAACGCGCAAGTACTCTGCTTCATCGCCGTAATCAGGACCCCATACCGCTTGGAGGAGTTTGCGATGAGAGACAACTTCACCGGCGTTTGCGACTAAATGCCATAAGAGTTCGAATTCCTTACGGGTAAGTTGAATATTTTTGTCTCGAGCCTTGACGGTGCGCGCCTTGAAATCAATCTGGACACCGTCGAGGTTTAGGACCTGGCGTGAATCCATAGCGGAATGCGGCACGCGACGGAGGCTGGCGTGCAGGCGCGCCACAAGTTCTTCGAGATTGAATGGCTTGGTGACGTAGTCGTCGGCGCCGGAATTCAAAGCCTGGATCTTATCGCGAACTTCACAGCGTACGGACAACATTACGATGGGTACCTCGAGGCCTGCGCGAATCTCCCGGCAACATTCCAAACCATTCAAGCCAGGCAGATTCATATCGAGAAGAATCAGATCCGGGCGATTGCTGCGAACCTTTTCAAGTGCGGCCTCGCCGGTTTCGGCCTCGTCCACAAGAAAGCCGCGCAGATGGAGGGCAGCCCTCATGGCGCGGCGAAACTGCATTTCGTCATCTACGATCAGAATTTTCTCTTGGTTCATGATGCCACCAGCTCCATCGCGGGGATCGCAAGGTGGAAAATCGATCCCTCACCGTTGTTGGAAGTTACCCAGATTTGTCCGCCGTGAGCACGCACGATGGTGCGTGCGATAGCAAGGCCTAAGCCCAATCCGCCTGCTTTGTCTTTGCAGTTCTGCCCACGGTAGTACTTTTCGAAAATGTATTCCCGTTCGAGTTCGGGAATGCCGGGACCGTGGTCGGCAATCTCAATGGTGATCATGCCGTCGCGTTGGTTTGAAGAAATCGTGAGGGGCGAACCCGGAGAAGTGTACTTCACGGCATTGTCCACGAGTTGCTTCAGGACTTGCTTCATTAATCCGATATCGGCACAGACCTCGGGAAGATCGTCCGGAATATTCACGGTAATCGGACGGGTTCCGAGGATATTCCCCATTTCCCTGAGGGTTGCGGCCACCAGGCTTTGCACGGGATGAGATTCACGTGCCAAGCCGATCGAGCCGTGGTCCAGACTGCCGCGGTTCAGAGCTTCGCCCATGAGCGTATTCAGGCGATCGACCTCTTCGTCGATGATGGACAAGAAGGAGAGATAAGCATCGGGAAGTTGCTGCTTCATCGAGAGCAAGGAGGCCAACGATACTTTCATGGTGGCCAAAGGCGTTTTCATATCGTGAGCGAGAGAATCCAAAAGCGCCGCCTCCAACTCAGCACAACGCCTTGCCGCCTCCACTTCCGTGGATCTTTCCAAAGCGACGGCGCGCTCCAGGGATACAGCTAAACGGCAACCAATGATTCCCAGTAGGTCCATGGAAGGCTTTGAGCCGCAAAAGGCCAAGATGCCCAGCAGACCGTCGCGGCCGTCGACCGAGACAGTGGCGCACTCATCGGTCCCGTGATCTGCGCTGGAAGGCGCAGGGGACTGCAAATGGCTGTCGGAAATCTGGGAGCCCGCTGGACCGGCGCGAAACACTTCGCCCGAGCTGAGCATGCGAAAGGCGACGCCATCAATTTCAAAAATGTTGACTGCGGCGCTGAGCCCCCTCTCGATGGTAGCGGTGCTGTTCTCTGCGGGGAGAATTTCTTGCCCAAACCTGTGCAGACGTGCCATTTCGTCGGCGCGTCGAGCCGCTTCCATGGTTCCCGCCTTTGCCTGGTCAGACAGGCGGATGGTGATGATCGCAACGGCCATGAACGTAGCGATCGTAACTCCTTCCACGGTGCTCACTGTCTGCCAGCCATGCAGCCGAACATAGATATAAAGCAAATCAGCACCAGCGAACACGGCGGAGATAAGCGCAGTGACAAGGCCGACATTTATGGAGATGAGCTCAAGAACCAGCAAAAGCGCGAGGGCTACCGCAGTTTGATTAATGTGCGGAAGGTGCCGACAAGTTTCTCCGGTGAGAACGACGGCCGTAATCGAAATGAGTAAAACTGCAACGGTGCGCAGACGTACAGCAACCCTAAGGGTCACATACCCTGCTTTCCACGTTGGACCTTCCCCCCATCAGCAACACCTCCGTCCCTGGTGCCGCCGGTCCGCGTGCTAGGCTAGGCCGCCTACTGTATGTACGGACGGGGAATGTCTCCATAAGGGAAAATCTGTATTTTTGCGGGTCAGGAAGTGGGGCGGTCCTCAATCCGCAACCGCTTCGGGCCCACGTTTCATGTGAGCGTCGACCATGGCATGTTGCGCGCCGTGTTCGAACCTGGGAGTCCGAGGTTCAGGCGATAGGAACATAGAAATACAGAGATGGGCGGATGGTCCGGGCGGGGCACACCGAAACACACTCAGTGCTGACTGTAGGCGAGGTAACGAGATGGTGGGTTCAGTACTCGGTCGCTGGCCGGTGTTCCGGCAGATCCTACATGGCGGAGACGGCACAGGGCCGGAAGCCATGTCTCGGAAGACACAATCCTTAAAAATGAAGACGCATGGCGCGGAAGTATCGCGGTCAGTTTGCCCTTATTGCGGTGTGGGTTGCGGGCAACTGGTGTTTCACCGGGACGGCAAGCTCCTGGCGATTGAAGGCGACCCTGCTTCGCCAATTTCGCGGGGACGGCTATGTCCTAAGGGGTCGGACAGCTTCGAGCTGTGCACGCACGCAAACCGGCTGATGAAGGTACGGTACCGGCGACCGCGCTCCCGCCGTTGGGAGGACTTAGATTTAGAGACCGCAATGGACATGGTGGCTGAGCGGGTATGGGATTCGCGCGAGCGAACGTTCATCGAAGAGCAGGATGGCGACCTGTTGATGCACACGAAACAGATCGCCCACCTGGGCGGCGCCACGCTGGATAACGAAGAAAATTACCTGATCAAGAAGCTCTTCTCTGCCGGCTTGGGGATGGTGTGCGTCAGCAACCAGGCGCGAATATGACATAGCTCGACGGTGCCCGGTCTGGGCACATCTTTTGGACGCGGAGGAGCAACGACCGCGCAGCAAGACCTTGCGAACTCTGACGCCATCCTCATCATGGGCTCCTCCATGGCGGAAAATCATCCGGTCGGTTTTCAGTGGGTGATGGAAGCACGCGAGCGCGGGGCCAAAATTATTCACGTGGACCCCCGTTTTACGCGCACTTCCGCGATGGCGGATCTGTGGGCACCCCTACGGGCGGGCAGCGACATCGTGCTGCTTGGCGCGCTGATTCGTTATGTCCTTGAGAACAACAAAGAGTTCAAAGAATACGTAGTGAATTACACCAATGCTTCAGTGATCCTGCGCGACGATTTTCAAGACACGGAAGACTTGGATGGTATTTTTTCGGGCTGGAATTCGGGGGAGAAATACTACAAGACAGACTCGTGGGCCTATAAGGGGGCTCCGCTGAAGGAGGTTGCGGAGAAAAAGGGGCGCGGGGGACACGCGAAAGATCGCGGAGGAGAAAAGTCTCACGAAAACATATATGAGCAAGACGTGACGCTACAGAATCCGCGATGCGTGTATCAGGTACTGAAGCGCCATTTCTCACGTTATACACCGGAGATGGTGGAGCGATTGTGCGGCGTTCCCAATGATGTTTTCTTGAAGATTGCGGAGACGTATTGCTCAGCGTCGGGTCCCGGGAAGACCGGGGCCATTTGTTATGCGGTTGGCTGGACGCAGCACTCGGACGGGGTCCAGATTATTCGGTCGGCGGCTATTTTGCAGTTGCTGCTAGGAAACATTGGCCGTCCCGGAGGCGGTATTCTAGCGCTTCGTGGGCATGCCTCAATTCAAGGTTCCACAGACATTCCGACGCTATATGACGTTCTCCCTGGCTACTTGCCCATGCCATTTGCTGGCGATGACGGGAAAGATTTCAAGACGTACGTCGAGCAGCATCAATCGAACACGGGTTGGTGGCATAACTTCGACAAGTACATCGTCAGTTTGCTGAAATCGTATTACGGCGATGCGGCAACGGCGGAAAATTCGTGGGGATTTAATTGGCTGCCACGGGTGAGCGGCGACCATTCGCACCTGGGCTACTGGTTGGACATGGCGGACGGCAAGATGGAAGGCCTGTTCGTGATGGGACAGAACCCGGCCGTTGGTGCGCCGAATGCGAAATTGGAGCGAACCGCGCTCGCCAAACTGAAATGGCTCGTGGTGCGGGACATGGTGGAAACCGAGACGGCTTCCTTCTGGTTGGACTCTCCGGAAGTGCGGCGCGGAGAGTTGAACCCGGAAGACATAGAGACTGAAGTGTTCCTGTTTCCCGCGGCGAGCCATGTTGAGAAAGAAGGTTCATTCACCAATACGCAACGATTGATTCAGGCGCGGGCGAAAGCGATTGACCCGCCGGGCGAGGCACGAAGCGAAACGTGGTTCATGTACCATCTGGGGCGGCGATTAAAGGAGCGGGCGCGTGGCGACCAACGAAGGCGAAACCAAGCGTTAAATGCGTTGACGTGGGACTACACGCTGCACGGTGAAATCGCGGAACCCAGCGCTACTGAGATTCTGCAGGAAATCAACGGCTGGACGGTTGCCGATCGCAAATTGGTCAAAGGCTTTCGCGAACTGAAGGCTGACGGTTCGACGGCGTGCGGTTGCTGGATCTACTCCGGCATATTCCCCGAACCGGGCGAAAACAAAGCAATGAAGCGCGAGCCAAAAGACGCGTACGGACACGGGTGGGGTTATGCGTGGCCGAGCGATCGGCGCATTCTCTACAACCGTGCGTCCGCGCGGCCTGACGGGAGTCCGTGGAGCGAAAAAAAGAAGCTCATCTGGTGGGATGACGCGAAACAAGAATGGACGGGACACGATGTTCCGGATTTTGCGAAGGAGAAGCGGCCGGACTATCGACCGCCCGACGGCGCGAAGGGCGACGATGCTTTGGCAGGCAACAAGCCGTTCATCATGCACCCGGATGGATTTGGTTGGATTTGGGTTCCCAGCGGATTGAAGGACGGGCCGCTGCCCACGCATTACGAGCCGCTTGAGACGCCTATCGAGAATGCGTTGTACCCCGAACGACTGGAAAATCCTGCCGCGGAAAAAAAGGAACGCCCTGACAATCCCTACGCCAAATCGCCGGACCCGCGGTATCCATATGTGCTGACGACGTATCGTCTAACAGAGCATCACACCGCAGGAGGAATGTCGCGATACCTTTCGCACCTGGCGGAACTGCAGCCGGAATTTTTCTGCGAGATTTCGCCGGAGCTCGCGTCTACGCTGCGGGTGAAAAACGGTGACTGGGTGATGATCAAGACCGCGCGTGCCACGGTGGAAGCCCGGGCAGCGGTGACCAGCCGGATCAAGCCCATGCAGTTGAACGGCAACACGGTGCACCAAGTGGCTTTGCCGTATCACTGGGGTTACAAAGGCCTGGTGACTGGCGATAGCGCGAACGACCTTCTAGCGATTTCGGAAGAACCAAACGTGCGCATCATGGAAACCAAGTCTCTGGTTTGCGACGTGATGCGCGGGCGGCTGCGTCGCGTGAACAAGACAGCAGAACGCCAGGCATCAGCAAATGATTAAACGGAAGAACCCATGACGACAACGGCGTTTTTGACGGACTCGACACTTTGCATTGGCTGCAAAGCCTGCGAGGTTGCGTGCAAGGAGTGGAATGGCGTCGCGGCGGACGGCTTCCACTGGACGGGCATGTCGTACGACAACACGGCGGCGCTCGGTCATTCGACGTGGCGCCATGTCGCGTTTGTCGAGAATTCGGTAACGCCCGGACTTGGGGGAAACGCCCCGGATGATCTCTCGTGGAGCTTCCTGTCCGACGTTTGTAAGCACTGCGCGAACGCTGGGTGTTTAGAGGCGTGTCCCACCGGAGCAATTGTGCGGACGGAGTTCGGCGGCGTGTTCATTCAGTCTGACGTTTGTAACGGTTGCGCGTACTGCGTGGCCTCGTGTCCGTTCGGGGTGGTGGAACGAAACCCGGACGAGGGCCGCGCGTTTAAGTGCACGTTCTGCTACGACCGCCAAAAAGAGGGGCTGATGCCGGCCTGCGCGACGGCGTGTCCCACAGAGTCCATCAAGTTTGGGGAACTCGAAGATCTCCGTGCGAAAGCGCAAAAGCGCGTCAAAGAACTTCACGACCGTGGCTATGCTGACGTAAACATTTATGATCCGACGGACACGACCGTAGAAGGGATTCATGCTTTTTTCCTGCTTCGGGGTGATCCCCAGGATTACAACCTTCCCGCGAAACCGGAAATTCCTACGAGCTATCTGCAAAAAGGGTGGGCGTCCGCAGGGATTGCCGCCGGCTTGATGGTTTTGGGTACGGTCGCGGCGTTTGTAGCAGGCAGGCAATCATGAGTATGCGAAATGTGGAGCAGTTGACATCAGGCGGGCAGGGTTTGCATGCCATGACAATGGACCGGGAGGCGCGTTTGCAGCAGATCCGTCGAGAGGCGGAGCAGCGGAACATGGCGCAACTGGCGCCTGCCTATGGGCAACCCGGTTACTACGGGGTGCCGCTGCTGAAGAGTCCGGGCTGGAGCAGGGAAATTCCTATTTACTTTTTTGTGGGAGGAGCAGCGGGGGCGACAGCAATTATCGCGGCGTGTGCCGGGGCTGTGGGACGCGATCACAGATTGGCGCGTGATGCGCGATGGGTAGCGGCGATCGGGGGAGCGATTTCTCCGGCGTTGCTGATCGCCGACCTTGGAATGCCTTCGCGTTTCTTGAACATGTTTCGCGTGTTCAAGGCGCAAAGTCCAATGTCCGTCGGATCGTGGACCTTGCTGGTATTTTCGAACAGCGCAGCCGGTTCGGTTTTGTTGCACAAGCTAGGCGGGGAAAAACCGGGTCTTCGTACGTTTGCCAACGTGTCTGACTTCATGGCCGCAATGACAGGCATGGTCATTGCGACTTATACGGGCGTATTGGTTGGAGCGACGGCGCTTCCGGTCTGGAATGAGAATGTTTCGTTGCTACCCGTTCATTTCGGGGCATCCGGTTTGGCGAGCGCCGTATCCATCCTGGAATTGCTGGGCAACCGGGGACGAGCGCTGAACATTTTGGGGACGGCAGCCGCAGCGACAGAAACTGCGATTGGAGCAAGCATCGAGATTGGTCGCAAACCCGCGAATGAGCCGCTAAAAAAGGGCAAAAGTGGATGGATCACGCGAGTCGGAGGGGTATTGTCGGGGCCTTTGCCCTTGGCTCTTCGTATCCTCGCAGGCAACTCAGAGAGCGCGCGAAGCATGCGATTGAGGCGCATGGCGGCAGTTTCGGCGATTGTTGGATCCATGTGTACTCGCTTCGCCTGGGTCCAGGCGGGAACCGCTTCGGCGAAAGATGCGGCACTTGCGTTGGGCAGTTCTGGCAAACAACAACGAGCAAATGGCGAGTTCGATAAACCTGAACGGCGGTCCAGAACTGCGGCAGCTGATTAGGCTACCGAGAGAGTCGTGGAATAAGGCTCAGGTGCAGCAACGCGTAACTTCAAGTGTGTCCCTGATGGGATTCATTCCAGAGTGATGCGAACTTCATTTCTATCCTCAATGTAAATGCTGGTGCTTATCATGAAAACCCGTTTCACGATTCCCATCTTTATTGGCGTTCTTTATCTCCTTACATCGATCATCATGCACCCGTCGCCCTGCGTGGCACAGGGGCTTACGGGAGGAGGCGGGCAGCAGGCAAGTGGTTCCCAGCCGGGACAACAGAAGAGTCCACAACAAGGCCAACCACCGCAGGGACAAAACGGCCAGCAGGCAGGGCAAGCGCAGGGACAAGGGCAGCAAGGGCAGCCGCAAAATAGCCCGCCGGCGAAAAATGACAAGCAAGCAAAACGCGTGGATTTGGGTAAGTTCGTCAGTGTCGCGACGACGCCCGTTGGCTTAATCATCGCCGGCGCAATTACGATTTCCTTCTTCCAACAAAAGCGAATCGACTCTTCGGCGCAAGTTCGCGCGCTTATTACCGAACTGCGAAAGCGAGACGTGGACCCAGAACGGTGCAAAGCGCTGATCGCAGAGATCAATGTTTATAAGGCGAGGCTGAAGGCCATTCGGGTTGGTAAGCAAATGGTCGCCACCACAATCATCTTATTTGTGATTGCGAATATCAGCTCCTCTTTGGGATTGATTTGGCCGGAGGTGCGGCTCTTTCAGGGATTGGTGATTGGAGGGATGTTGTTGGGCATGCTCACCTTGGGCTTGAGTTTGTTCACGGAGTTGTATGATTCGTGGCACAACGGACGGGAGCTCAATCTGGAGTTGGCGGATTTTGATCGGATCGCGGCCACGGTGGAGGAACCACGCGAGGGTGCGCAACAGCGGGCGGCGTAGGCGAACGGCCTAAGCGGCCACAACGCTGACTTAAGAGGGATTCCTCGCTTCGCTCGGAATGACGGACGGTCTCGTTATTTTCCTGGTCGTGCTGGACGTAGCGCCTTGTCGGGGAACAGGGCCTCTAGAATTTCTGAAATTACGGAAGGTGGGAGTTTCGGTTTACGGTCGTAGGTGAGCAGGCCGTTCGTTTCTTGTTCAATGTCGGTGAGTTGGGTATAGCAAAAGCCCGCTAAAAAGCCAAGTGAGGCGATTCCCTCCATAAGGTCACGGAACTTTCGCAGAAGCTCCTGGTTGTCCTGACAATTGCCGTAGAACTGGAAGAGCATGTCTCGATCCACTTCCGCGACAAACTGAGGAACCTGGAGGAATCCGCCGACTTCAGAAAGCACGATGGGTTGCCCTCGATATCGCGAGCCGAGAACGAAGAGGGGCTTATTGTCGATCCAAACGTGTGCCGGCAGGGAACCGCCTCGCGAAGTCTCCTGGTAGCGTTCGCGAAGCAGTTGGGCCGTTGGAGTGTAATCGTGGATCGCGCAGATGTCGGTGATATCGGAGTGTTCCCAGCCATCGTTGTCAATGACGATACGAGACGGGTCCATGTGACGGGTAATCGAGACAATGCGCTCAATGAAAGAATATTGAACAGGGTTGCTTTCCTTGAGCCCAGGGAAGCCCATACTCTCGTTGACGGGCACCCAGGCAATGATGCTGGGGTGATTGTAATCGCGCTCAAGGACTCGTCTCCACTCTGAGGCCAGCCGCTCTTCCGCTTGCGCAGACCACTCGCGTGCGTTGGGCATCTCTTCCCAAACGAGTAGGCCCAGGCGGTCGCACCAGTACAGCCACCTGGGGTCCTCGATCTTCTGATGCTTGCGGGCGCCGTTGAATCCGAAACGCTTGATCCATTCGACATCAGTTCGCAAAGCCTGATCCGAGGGAGCGGCCAGATAGCTTTGCGGCCAATAGCCCTGGTCCAAAACCATACGAAGGTAGATCGGCACACCATTCAGCCAGCAACGGCCATCGCGCAGTTCAATTTCGCGCAGTCCGATGTAAGAAGAAATTTCGTCGAGCAGCATGTGGCCGTCATGCAAGGTGACGCGCAGGTCGTAGAGATGCGGCGATTCGGGCGACCATAATTTCGGCTCTGGGATGGGAATGCGAAAATAAAACGTAGCCGCAGATTTTTCGCTTTGCATTTCGGCGACAATGGTTTCGCCGTTGCGAACCTGGACGGATACTGACCAAAGTTTGCAAGGAGCGTGCAGATATACGGTCAATTCGAGGATATCGTCAGGAACGCAGGTATGTGCGCGGATAGTATCAATGCGAATTGCCGGCACGGGTTCCAGCCAGACGGTCTGCCAAATCCCCGAGGTGCAATAGTAATCGATATCGTGAGGCAAGCCGGTTACAGATTGTTTTCCGCGAGGCTGCACTGGGCTCTGCGAATCCAAGACGCGCAGGGTGATTCGATTGCTTCCAGGATTGATGTATGGCGCGATATTGAACTGAAACGGTGTCTGCCCGCCGCGATTGTGTCCGACCTCCTGACCGTTCACCCAAACCGTGCAGTCGTAATCGACAGCGCCGAAATGAAGGAGAAGATTCATGCCCATCCAATCGGGCGGGAGTTCAAACGTCCGCGAATACCACATGATTTCGTGGATGATCTTTTCATTAATGCCGGAGAGCGAGCTTTGGTACGGAAAGGGAACTAGTATTTGTGCGGCTGAGGGAAGAGGCACGCCCAAAGCCCAACCTCGAAGAAGGCCGTCGTTGTCGTCATCGAAGGCAAATTCCCAATACCCGTTTAGATTGAGCCAGCGAGGCCTGACAAATTGCGGACGGGGATACTCCGGTCGGGGAATACCGGCGGAAGCAGGACCTGCCACTGTTCAGCTCCAAAGAAATTAGAATCGGCGATGCTGTTCAGACCAGCGTTCGGCTCCAAATATTCTAAACATGGGAAGGCTGACCGGAGTCTGTGAGTTCCTCAGTTTCCGATAAGACAGGATAGTGAATACGTTCCGGCCGGCGCCACCACCCGTGCTCATGTTGAGCGGGATCACTTATATGAGATGCGGCACCCCTTGCAAGTTCACGAAGAAAACGGCTCAGCGGTGTGGGCTTGATGGCCCCATTGTGAAGCTCGAACGCCCCGCGTTCATAGTCATTGTTTTCCCGGGTAAGCAGGGAATTCCAGTCAAAGGCGCCCAAAAGAGCCCATGAGGTTACGGCACGGATATCTGCGCCTTTCGATTTTTGCGAAGACGCTGCCTCCCAGGCTTCACGAAACCATTTCAGTTGCTGAATATTTTCGGCGCATCCCAAGTGCGCTTCGGTTACGGCGATGGGCGCGTGATAACGTTGCCAAACTTCGCGCAAACGCGCCTCTGGACCTAAGTCGTGGGAATGTAGGACACGGACAGCTTCCACATCGGCGTAGGCCTGGCGTCCGTTTCCCCCCCAACAATGGGAAGGATAACGATCCAGATTTGCGTCCAAGTACCGATCCGACGTGACGTAGTGATTGATTCCCAAAATGTCAGGCGAGCAGGGATTCTCCTGGAACCAACGAAGTTCCTTCTCAGGAATCCCCGCCCAGAGGAAAAACGAGTGCATCGGATGGGCACGGTCGATGGCGCCGTTCAGCAAGTCCCAAGTGGTCCAGCGGCGACAGTTTTCGAAATCAGACTGATACGTCAGTTCTGGAGTGCTGAAGATCTTCCCGAAATCCTCGGTTTGGATGAGAGCTGCGTTTGGATTGACTGTGCGAATTGCGTTCATCGCCAGCACGATGGCTTTGCATTGGTTTAGCAAAGCGCGGGCGAATGCATTCGTATCTCGCCGGTGCGGATACCAATGTCCGTAGAGACAACTGAAGCGAGCAGTTGTGAGCGGCTCGTTAATGGGAGTGTAGGCCTCGACCCAGGGAAAACGCCGCGCGACCGACAGGGCGTAGTCGCAAAACTTGTGGGCAAACTCCGGGTCCAGCAAGTTCGTAAAATGCGGGCCGCTGCCGTGGTGAAGCAAGCCGATAATTGGGGTGATACCGAGGCGTTGCAAATGAGCAAGGCGGTGATCGGGCCAACGCCAATCCGGAACGCCGTCCGGCGCGGTACGTTCCCAAAGCACGGGATAGCGTAGGCATCGCACGCCTAATTCGGCGATGTGGTCCAAATCATCGAACCGGTGTTCGTGCCCGGTTCGTTTGATCTGGTCGTGGTATCTATTTCCAACGCGATTAACGGTGCATTCGAAGCCCGCCCATAACTCGATATTCATGGCAATTTATGTTGGAGATTCGAATTATATTTGAGGCTCGAAAGCGATGTCAGATTTATAGGCCACTGCGTTCACGAGGGAGCGGGTGAAGATGGGAGCAGGCTCAGCGCGCCGCGCGGCTTTGATTTTGGAGTAGGTTTTCAGACCCTGACCGACCACTTGGTCCATGTTGTAATACTTGTACGTAGCTAGGCGGCCTACGAAGTAAACCCCTGATGTATTGTCTGCGAGTTGTTTGTACTTGGCGTAGAGTTCGGCGTTTTGTTTGCGCGGGATCGGATAATAGGGATCGCCTTCCGCCTGAGGAAATTCAAAGACAATGCTGGTTTTCGGATGCACCTGGCCAGTCAAGTACTTGAATTCAGTGATCCGCGTATAGGCTTGTTCGTTGGGATAGTTGACGACGGGCGCCTCCTGGTACACGGGCACATCGAGGGTCTTGTGTTTGAACTCGAGTGAACGGTAGGGCAGCTTGCCGTAGCGGTAATCGAAAAATTCGTCGATCGGTCCGGTGTAAATCATTTCCTGAAACGGAATGTCGTCGAGCACATCGCGATAATCACAATTCAAAAGTATTTTGATGTTGGGATGATCCAACATGTTTTCGAACATGCGAGTGTAACCGTGCAGGGGCATGACCTGATAGGTATCTGAGAAATAACGGTCGTCGCGGCCGGTGCGTACGGGAACGCGGGCGATTACAGTGGAATCCAGGTCCGAAGGATCGAGGCCCCACTGTTTGCGGGTGTATCCGCGGAAGAACTTTTCATACAGTTCGCGGCCCACTTTGCTAACGACCACGTCTTCGGAAGTAGCGACTTTCGATACGGGTTCTGCGAGCGACGCATAGAACTGCTTCACTTCGGCGGAATTGAGATTCATGCCGTAAAGCTTGTTCACCGTGTCTAGGTTGATGGGGATCGGTAGAATCATGCCATCAACGCTGGCGCGAACGCGATGCTCATACGGGCGCCACTCCGTGAAGCGCGATAGATACTCGAACACTTCTTTGGAGTTTGTGTGGAAGATATGCGGACCATACTTGTGCACCAAAATTCCGTGCTCGTCGTAATGGTCAAAAGCGTTGCCGCCGATGTGCGGGCGCTTATCGCAAATCAAGACCTTCTTGCCAGAATCGCGCGCCAATCGCTCAGCGAGCACACTTCCAGCAAAACCTGCACCAACCACAAGATAATCGAACATGCTTGTGCTCCTATCCCCAAGCTGTAAAGTGGCAACCCTAGTTGGCTGAAGGATTCTTAGCGAAACTTAGCCAAGTGCTGCTGCTGACTGTGAACCCAAAGGAACTGCCGCGCGCGAACGTGACGATTCCGTCCGTCTTCGGACGGCATCCTCCATCAGTTCGGCCATACGACCCCAAGTCCTGGACCACGAGGAATTGCTGAGAAGTGCGTCGACTTTTTGAATGCGGGTGCGAGCGTCTTCGGCAAGCGCCACTTCGATTTTGGACACAAATTCTTCGGGGTCATCCGCGATGTGAACCACACCGGCGTTCGCGTAAGGGTCAATCACATCGCGGATGGATGTGGAAACCACCGGCCGCCCTGCCGCCAAATATTCCGGAGTCTTGGTAGGGCTGATGAAGCGTGTGGAGTCATTTCGGGCGAATGGCAGCATCGCTGCGTCCCAGCCCCCGATGTAGGCGGGCAGTTGCTCATAGGACTTCATGCCCAAATAATGAATATTCCGCCGGCGAGGCAAACTTGCTTCATCAATCTTCACGACCGGGCCAACAAAAACGAAATGCCAGTCTGGTCTGGCTTTTGCAACAGCATCCACAAGCCCCAGATCCATGCGTTCATCGATCACGCCGGCAAAGCCGATGCGGGGGTGGGAGATGTTCGCTTGGTCTTTAGGATCGCTGGATGCATTTCGTGCCTTCGCAAAATGCGGAACGTCGATGCTCGATGGAAAAGGGTAAACGTTGCCGTGAGCCTTGCGCTTTGCATGAAAGAGCGAATATCCACCAGTGAAAACCACATCGGCCCTCCGGAACAGTTCGGCTTCGCAGTCTTTCAGCTTCGGAGAGGCCCCCTTGAAATTCGACAGTTCATCCATGCAATCGTAAACGACGGCGAGTGGAGACAGGTGGCGGGTCCACTCCATAGCCATGGGGGTGTAATACCACAGCGAATACGCTTCGAGATTCTCAGCTTGGATGAAATTGTCGAGCAGCTTTTGCAAATTTCGCGGCTGTTCCACATTGCGGGGAAGATGGGGCACGATCACCTCAACGCCGCTGCTGGCGGTTCGTTGCAGGTGAGGACGCCCTGCAGAAATGACCGGCTCCTCAAAGAAGAAAACCTTCCGGTCAGTAGCGAACCTGCTCATCAGGTGTTGCGGCCGCTGATAGACGAAATTCCAGCGCAGGTGTGAGAAGCAGAGGAGCGGGAAAGGCCGACGAATCCTCCGCCTTTCGACAAATGTTTGTGTTTTTGCCTGCATATTCCCGAGTTTACAAGGCTTAGGCAAAAACAAAATCGGGACTAGCGTGTAGGACTTTAGGCTTCCTGCTGTAGGTTCGAATCACGGCGCGATTGGCGAACCTTGTGCAGCTCCTTACCATAATTCGAGACAAAATCACCCAACACACCCCCGAGCTTGCTGGCGACCACGGTCATGAGAGCGCCTTTGACGGCGTCCATGGGGCTGTATGTTGGTCGTGTTTTCCTGGTTTCTCCGTCGCGAGTATCTTCGTCGTATCGTTTCCGTCGATTGCTGCTCATGGGTACGAGGACGGACGCCAAGGCCCCACCGCCAAAGGCGACAGCCAATAATGTCATGGGACGTTCTTCGAATTGCGTACGCCAATCGAAGGTACTGCGCACTTTTTCTTCCAGCTCGTAGAAATTCTCGCTCAGGTCGCTTCGCGTTTTGTTGATTTGATCTTCTATTTCGTCTGCTCTTTCACCCATTGCACACTCTCCTTTACGGTCTGAACCGTTTTCTCGGGAACGGGATCGATTTGCTTGAGATCACCGATGCTTGCGCTCACCAGAGTCACTGCCGCGATTCCAAGAAACAATGCAATAAGTAGCGCGGCCAACCAGTGTGGCATAACAATCGACAATGCGAACATCGCGGCCACCAGTACGAACCCGAGGGCATAAAAGCCCAAAGCCGCGCCTGTGGCTAACATGCCAGCAGGCCGGGAAGCTCGAGCGCCCTTCTCCTTGAGCTCGACTTTCGCCAGGCGGAATTCGTCGCGAATAATCTGTTGGATGTTGGCTACGATGTCCTGCAGAACATCGGCCACAGTGCGTTGAGTTTGGGGCGTAGCCATATGGAACTCCTGGTAGCAAAACTGCTTTGCCTGTGACTTAGCGCGTTAGGTTGCGCAAGCCACGCGCCAACAAGAAGCCCGCGATGGCTGCTGCTGCGATGGACTGAGCGGGATAACGACGGACCATGTCTTGGAAATCTTCCATAATCCCCTGGAAATCAGTTTCGCGGAAATATTCGGCGGTGGTCTGAACCCGCTCGGCAGCCGTGTGTCCAAGATCGGAAACCTGATCCGCGCTGGAGTGGAGCGTACCCGCTGTTCTCTCCAAAGCATCGGCTGCGGATTGACGAGAGTTGTCCCATTTATCGGCTGCCTTCCGGCTGAGGTCGTTCACTGCCTCCTTGGCATCGGCAGCGCGATCCGAAATGGTTTTCTTCATCCGCGCAGCAGCTCCCGCGGTAGAGCTTGATCCAACGGACCCCGAAGGGTTGACATCGGCGCTGCTTTCTCGATTGTTGGCATCCATGCGTATGTCCTCCTGAGTGAATTTTCGTCAATTTCGTGCAGTCGCTCCATACCACACTGGTCTGAAGCGAAAGCAAAGGGAATCATCTCCGATTCACATTAGCCAAGATTATTCGTGCCCAGAACTGAGGGCCATACGGTAAAGCGCTTAGGAAAGTACCTACAGGACAGAACACTGCGGTGAGAGGGCTAGCACATCTAGAGCGGAGAAGACTGGAATTCGCGCGGCTCGCCACCCCGTTGGTGAAAGTTTTGTAATGTAGTAAACGAGTTTTGAGGATAGACTCAACTGGTTCGGCTGCCTCCCGTTTTGGTCAGGCGCTCCAGCCGACAGGAAGCGTTCTCGAGTCGAGCGACGGGAAAACCCCGCCGCGACGGCCAGTGCCGTTCGATCACCCGCCCTCCATCGCGAGCGACACCCGCTGACCTAATCAGACCCTTTTCGAACGAACATAGGAGGTTGAAATGTCAACAGCGACGGCAGAAGCCAATCAACTGCTTGAATTAAGCGCGTTCGGTAAAGCGCGATCGACGGTGCAAGGCGCCCCCTTGAGTCCCGAAGAACTGAGAAAAACAGATGCGTTCTGGCGAGCCTGCAACTATTTGATCCTCGGAATGCTGTACTTGCAAGAGAATCCGCTGCTGCGGGAACCGCTGAAGCCGGAACACATCAAGAATCGTCTGCTTGGACATTGGGGCTCCAGCCCGGGCTTGGCGTTCCTCTATACGCACCTGATGCGGCAGATTAAAAAGTACGACCTCGATATGATCTTCCTGGCCGGGCCGGGTCACGGCGCTCCGGGAGTTTTGGCGCCGACGTACCTGGAAGGAAGTTATTCCGAGGTGTATCCGGAAAAGGGCGAAGACGAGGAAGGGCTGCGCGAATTTTTTAAACAGTTTTCGTTTCCCGGCGGTATCGGGAGCCACTGCACGCCCGAAATGCCAGGTTCCATTCATGAGGGCGGAGAATTGGGATACGTGCTTTCGCACGCATGCGGAGCGGCGTTTGACAATCCGGAGTTAATTGTCTCCGCGGTTGTCGGCGATGGCGAATCAGAAACCGGCCCGCTGGCTACCTCGTGGCACATCAGCAAGTTTCTGAATCCCATTCGAGATGGCGCGGTTCTTCCCATTCTGCATCTGAATGGCTACAAAATTAATAATCCTACGCTGCTTGCGCGCATTACCCACGACGAGCTGGAAAACCTGATGCGCGGTTACGGTTGGACGCCTTATTTCGTGGAAGGATCGGACCACGAGAGCATGCATCAGGCGATGGCGGCGACAACGGAGCACTGCGTCCAGGAGATCCGAAAGGTTCAGCAGCAGGCTAGAAGCTCTGGACGGGCGGATCGTCCTCGTTGGCCGATGATTGTTTTTCGGTCGCCAAAGGGCTGGACGGCTCCAGCCAGTATTGATGGCCACAAGCTTGAGGGATTCTGGAGGGCTCACCAGGTTCCACTCATGGGTGTGAAGAACAATCCGGAGCATTTGCGATTACTCGAGAATTGGATGCGCGAGTACAAGCCGGAAGAGTTGTTTAACCGGGAAGGCCGGCTGCAAGCGGAGATCCGTGAAATCGCCCCGAAGGGGACGCGCCGTATGGGCTCGAATCCTCACGCCAATGGAGGGCAGCTAAAACGGGCGCTGCGTCTACCGGATTTCCGCCAATACGGCATTCAAGTCGAGAAACCTGGAGTAATCAGCGCTGAAAATACTCGTCCGCTGGGAAAATTCTTGCGCGACGTGATGAAGGCCAATATGCATAATTTCCGCGTATTCGGGCCTGATGAAAACACTTCGAACAAACTTGACGCGATCTATGAGGTTACGAAGAAATTCTGGATTGCCGATTATTTTCCGGAGGACGCTGATGGCGGTGAACTGGCGCGGGATGGGCGCGTGATCGAGATGCTAAGCGAACACACCATGGAGGGCATGCTGGAGGGCTACCTGCTCACGGGGCGCCATGGTTTCATCTCTTCGTACGAATCCTTTGTGCATGTGATCGATTCCATGTTCAATCAGCACGCCAAGTGGCTTTCGATCTGCAACAACCTGCCATGGCGAGAAAATGTTGCTTCGCTGAATCTACTGATTACTTCCACGGTGTGGCGCCAGGATCATAATGGTTTCACGCACCAGGATCCTGGATTCCTGGATGTGGTGGTGAATAAGAGCGCTGCCGTTACGCGCATTTATATGCCGCCCGATGTGAACTCGCTTCTCTCGGTCGCTAACCATTGCCTCCACAGCGAGAACTACGTCAACGTGATCGTGTGCGACAAACAGATGCACCTGCAGTATATGAACATGGACGAAGCCATTGTTCATTGCACGAAGGGCATCGGCTTGTGGGACAAGGCTTGCAACGATCAAGGGACGGAGCCGGATCTCGTGATGGCTTCCGCCGGCGATATTCCGACGCAAGAAGCTCTGGCGGCCATCGTGCTCCTTCGTCAGGAATTCCCCGATTTGAAAATCCGCTATGTGAACGTGGTGGATTTGTTCAAATTGCAGCCCAGCCAGGATCATCCGCATGGGCTGACGGATCGTGATTTCGATTCATTGTTCACCACCGACAAGCCGGTCATTTTCAATTTCCATGGTTATCCGTGGCTGATCCATCGCTTGGCGTACCGCCGCAGGAATCATGAGAACATTCACGTGCGCGGATATAAAGAAAAAGGCAATATCAACACCCCGATGGAATTGGCGATTGAAAATGAGATCGACCGCTTTAGTTTGGCAATCGATGCCATTAACCGCGTTCCTAAATTGCAACGCATCGGTGGCCATGCCAAAGAGCGATTCCGGAACATGCAGATTGAGTGTGTCAATTACGCGCACCAATACGGCATTGATAAGCCAGACGTTGCTGCATGGACCTGGCCGTACTAAGGCACGACTGAAATCGGAGAGAACCGCCGATCTGAATAGTGTTGCTGGCCGGTGGTTCTCTCCATCTGACAAGGCAAAAACGCAAATATTATGAATGTTCTCGTGCTGAACTCTGGTAGCTCCAGCCTGAAGTTCCAACTCATCGCTACGGACCTTGAACGCATCCAGAAAAACACGGACGCGCGATTGTGCCGTGGAGTCATTGAACGAATCGGCGGCGAGGCAATTATTAGCGCGACGGTAGGGAGCAAGCCACGCACCGTTTTTACGGAACCGCTGGCCAACCTTTCTGCCGCGCTGGATTTTCTTGTGCGCTGGATCGTGTCCGAAGAGTCCAGCGTTTCTGACATCCAGAGTTCCTCGGATATTCACGCCGTCGGTCATCGCGTCGTCCACGGCGGGGAGAAGTTTACGGAATCAGCGGTGATAAACGATGAGGTGCTGAAAGATATCGAAGCCTGTATTGATCTGGCGCCACTTCACAATCCGAATAACGTCAAGAGTATCCAAGCGGTACGAAAGATTTTCGGTTCTAAAATGCCGCAAGTAGCGGTGTTTGACACTGCGTTTCATCATCGCATTCCAGAGCAGGCTTATCTTTACGCTGTTCCTTATCACCTGTACCGGCGGCATCACATTCGCCGCTATGGCTTCCACGGCACTTCGCATCGCTATGTGGCATTTCGCTATCGTTTTCTAAACAAACTGACCCGGGAGCAAACGCATATCATTACCCTGCATCTGGGAAATGGTTGTTCTGCTGCGGCAATCCACAAGGGCTATTCGGTGGACACATCGATGGGCATGACCCCGCTGGAAGGGTTAGTGATGGGAACGCGTTCCGGCGATGTAGATCCCGCGATCGTGAATCTGATTGCTACGAAAGAAGGGCTGTCGACGCAAGAAGTGGAATCCTTGCTGAACACGCAGTCGGGCCTTCTCGGAATTTCGGGACTGACAAATGATATGCGAGTGCTGCAGCAGGAGTTGAAAGAGCATGATGATCGGCGGGTTCGGATCGCCATTCAGGTGTTCTGCTATCGCGCGAAAAAATACATCGGTGCTTATCTCGCAGCATTGGGCGGCGCCGATGCCGTTGTGTTCACCGGCGGCATCGGTGAGAACTCGCCGGAGATTCGGAAGCAGATTTGTGAGGGGCTGGAATGGTTCGGCTTGAAACTGGATGAAGCAAAGAACCAGGAAGCTATAGGTAAGGAAGAACGAATCACGACGGAAGATTCGAAGATTCACGTATACGTGATTCCCACAGATGAAGAATTGTTGATCGCCCGCGACACGGTGCGGTGTGTCCTGGGCGAACCGCACCCTTCCTAGCTGCCACGTTCAGAAGTCGCTATTCTATTATTTCGCTCCGCCTCTTTAATCAGACTGGGCAGAATTGTACGCGAGGTGCCGTACTGCTTTCGGTCTATAGTGATTTGTTTTTACAAGCTTGAACAAAACAAGAAGTGGAAGGGGATACGGGATGAGCCTGCGAATGTACGAGTATGTGCGGAGTTGGACGCAACGTCGCTACTGTTTATTGATTGCTTTCACGGTTGCTTGTGCGATTCTCGCGAAACCTGCTCTCGCTCAAGAAGAAAATCCGAAAATGCCAATGCAGGCGAATTACGAGGACGGCGCCGAATCACGCTGGCTGAGTAAAAAAGTGCTCGATTCCAAGGTTCTCGATTCCATGGAAGAGCTATCGAACTGGTCATTTACGGGCGATGGTGACATGGCCTTGGCGGATTCACCGGTGAAGGACGGCAAGCACTCTCTCCGTATCCGCTCAATCCAGAACATTGGCAAGGTGGGTGGGGCTGGTGAGTGGGAAGATCTGATCGCCACGCGGAAATTTACAGGCCAGGACTGGTCTCATTTCAATCGGATTTCCATTTGGGTCTATCCCGACGTGATCGGAGCACCCGCAATTTCTGCTTCGCTCGTTCTGCATAACGAGGGAACGCACGTGCTGCCGGATCATTACAACGAAGGCCGGGATGAGTCGATCATCCTCAAAAATCACGAATGGAATCATGTGGTTTGGGAGATTACTCCACTTTCCCGAGACAAAGTGACGGAACTGGAGTTTGCCTACAGCCTGCCTAAAATGCTGCCGGACCCCGGCGACCAGACAATTCTGTATATCGATCAGTTGGAGTTGCAGACCGTGGATCCCGACCACGTCGAAGGCTGGGATGTTGCAAAGGGGAAAATCGCGTTCAGTCATGCAGGATATACCGCGGGAGCAACGAAGACGGCGATAGCGAGTGGTCTGGATGCCCACGAATTTTCAGTGATCGAGCAAGACACAGGGAAAATTGCGCTGACCAAGCCCATTCGACAGGAAAAGACTTCGCTCGGCGAATATTCCGTGATGGATTTTTCCGAAGTGCAAACTCCCGGAAAGTACATTTTGCGCGCTGGAGGGGAAGATACGCGCTCGTTTGCGATTGGAGCCGACGCGTGGCGCGATAGCATCTGGAAAGCAATCAACTTCATGTACAGCGAGCGCTGCGGGACGGTGATTCCCGGAATTCATGCCATCTGCCACACGGATGATTACAGCATTCACGGCGATAAACGCATCATCGTGAACGGTGGATACCACGACGCGGGTGATCTCAGCGCAACCGGCAATACTCCCGGCATGGCGTATGCGGTTTTTTCGTTGGCCGAACGCCTGAAGGCGCAGGATGTTGATCCGGAGTTGCGCGCGCGACTGCTCGAAGAGGGAATTTGGGGGCTGCGGTGGGTTCTGAAAACGAATTTTGGCGATGGTTTTCGAACAACCGGGCAACTGATCAGTTATTGGACCAACGGAATCATAGGTGATGCGGATGATCGTTTCGGCCAGGCAGTGAATGACCCCGAGTGGAATTTCCGGGTGGCGGCGGTTGAAGCGCTTGCCGCACGCGTTCTGGAGGACACCAAGCCTGAACTCGCGATTCGCAGCCTTCGCACTGCCGAGCAGGACTGGGAGTATGCGGTAGAGGGATTGGCAGATGCGGCGCCTCTGCCAGAGGTGTATGGTGCGCGCGATGAACTCGAACGAATTTCTTTTGGCGCTATTGCTTCTGTCGATTTATACCGGGCAACGAAGGAGCATAAGTATGCGGACGAAGCGTTTAAGCTCGCCGCTCTCATTGTGCAATCCCAGGAACAGAAGATGCAGCCTTGGAGCATTCCCCTGACTGGTTATTTCTACACCAGCCCCAAACGCGAAAACCTGTTTCACCGGTTTCACATGGGGGAGGAAGAACAGCCGGTCGTCGCGTTAACGCACTTGTGCGAGACATTTCCAGATCACGCCGACTGGATGAAATGGTATGCGGCGATCGTCCTGCATTCCAAGTACTACCAGCAGGTCGCGGCCAAAGTCGACGAGCCTTATGACGTGCTGCCGGCGGCGGTGTACAAGGAAAGTGAAATGCGGCTGATTCCAGAAGCCAAGGATTGGACTCCGCTGCGCGCCGCGGATCGTGATTCCTATCTGGAGCAGGTCCATCGCGGAATTCCGCTGGGCGGGGAATATTATCTGCGGAGATTTCCCGTGTGGTTCGACTTTCGCGGCAATTCCAGCATTTTGCTTTCGCAGGCCAAAGCGCTTTCGACAGCGGCAAAGTTACGGGGGGATTTAGACGCGGAAGACCTGGCGCAAAAACAGGCGCAGTGGATTTTAGGACGCAATCCGTTTTCTACGAGTCTGATGTACGGCGAAGGTTACGATTGGACGCCACTGTATAGCGTGCGGTCAGGGCAAATGGTCGGCGCGCTTCCCGTGGGGATTGAGACCAGGGAATACAACGATGCGCCTTACTGGCCACACCAGATTTGCTGGACGTACAAGGAAGTGTGGACGCAGCCTGTAGGTGAATGGATATGGCTGATGCAGGATTTGCACGGTGAAGCCGTTGTGCAGGGTGTGACGGATGGAAAAACTCAAGACCCGGTTGAATTTCGCGACACAAAGACTGGACACGTAACATCGATCATTCCGAGTGCAAGCAATGGGAAGTTTCGCGCGCAACTGCCGGAAGGTAAATACACGGTTCAGCAGGGAGGAACGCGCACTACGCTCACTGCTCTTTCCAGTGGTTTGTATCACGTGGATCTCCGCGCGAACGAGGCCTTCGATTTTCAGGCTGCCGCTGATGAGTCGCAAGCGCATAGTGTCACCATCCACATTCACGCCGAAGGCTCCGGTGTTCATGCGATTGAGGTTCGAACCAGCAACATAGAATTGAGCGAACCGGCGACTCAGAAAATCGAATTGCATCCCGGCCAAAATATGGAGTTAACCCGTCACGGTCGGATTATGACTCCCGGCACACCATGGGTGGTGGTGGTTGTCCCCGATCAGTCGTTGGATCGCCATCAAGAAGTGACCGGAGTCGATGTCGCGCAGAAATAATTTTGCTTGCTTCGCGGGTTATGGTCGGGTTGACGATGAGCGCTTGTCGGTAAGTTGCCCGGCCAAACGAGCGACTCCGAGCAAGTTTGCGTCGGCTCCCAGCTTGCTAATCACGATTCGAACGTGTTTGGCCGCGATTGGTTGTGCGCACCGTTTTACGCTTCCTCGCGCCGCGTCGAGAAATAAGTCGCCGGCGCGCGCAAGCCCTCCTCCAATCACGATTATTTCCGGGTCGAACAGGCTCACCAGATTCGCAACGCCATAGCCCAGCAGTTTTCCAGCCTCGAGAAAAACTTCGATTGCCAACACGTCGCCGCGCCGAGCGGCTTCCGCCACTTCGTAGGCATTCACCCCGTCTTTCGGAATCTGCTCCAACAAACTACTGGCACCACGTGCTAATTCATTTTTCGCGGCGCGGGCAATTCCTGGCCCAGCGGCGAGCGATTCCAACTGGCCCACGCTCTGCGATGGCTCGTCGTGATTATCGGTGACGACCATCCAGCCCGCACAGCCGGAAAGCTCGTGTGCGCCACGCACTAAACGTCCATCGCTCAGGATTCCCGCGCCGATTCCTGTTCCCAGCATGAGCACGATCGCGTCAGCTTTTCCGCGAGCGGCGCCCCGCCAGGTCTCACCAAGCACTGCGGCATTTCGATCGCTTTCGATGATCACCGGTACGCCTAACGCCGCCTTCAGATGGCGAGCCAACGGCATTTTCTGCCAGCCGGGAAGATTCGGAGCCCAGACCGTACCGTCGCGTCGCACTAACCCCGGTACTGCTACACCTATCGCGCTGATTCTGCCGCGTAAATTCCGAGCTGCTGCTAGATTGCGGGCCAATGTGATGATTTGTTTCACGGGCGCGCGCGCGGAACTCGTGTCCACGGCGACGGCTTGGCGCTGTAGCAGTTTCCCATTGCGGCTTACGAGTGCCACGGCGAGTTTCGTGCCGCCAAGATCCACGGCTAAGACCAACTTCGCGGACATTTATGTTTTGACCTGCTGCAAAACGGTTTTGTGCGTTCGCGCCAGCAAGATTCGCGCTGCTAGAACGCAGATAACTGTGGCTCCAAATAACGGCACCAACATTCCCATTCGAACGCCAAAGGACTGCGAAATTTGTCCCTCAGCCCAGGGAAATGACATGCCGCCAATCAAGGCAATGGCGAATAGTAATCCAAAAACTGTGCCGGCTAATTTCCGGTAAGCATCTCCTGCAATCGCTAGTGCGGTCGGGAACACGCCGGCGTAGGAGAGACCGATGATGATCACGCCCGCCACCAGCATTGCTTGAGAACGGTTCGCAAGTAAAATGGCCGCGCCGAGCACCGCACCCACGCCACTTGCAAGCACGAGTTGCTCTTTGCTCACGAAGCGAAGGAGTTGCGCGACCATAAGTCTTCCGATCATCAATGCGGCCCAGTAACCAGCCAGGATAAAGGTCGCCGCTTTAGCGCCGAGGCCAGCCTGTCCCATGTACGTGGAGGTCCAGCCGCCGATGCACGCTTCATTGCCCGACTGGCAGAACAGCAAAAAGGCCAGAACGAGCACGCCAGGATAACGCGCCACCTGAAATGCTTCGCGCCAAGAAAAGCTTTGTTCGGAGATGGGCATTGGGAAACGCATCATCAGAAACAGCAGCGCGCATGCAATCGCCAGCCCGGCACAAAAAAACATTTGCGGCGCAATGGGAAAGCGGCCGGTAATCCACGCACCGATTAAAGGGATACATAGCGCGCCGATTCCGTAGAAAATACCGAGCACATTCAACATCGCGCCGCGTCTTTCGCCGTAGAGATCAGAGACAAGCGCGTTGGTGGCGATGTTCAGGCCGCCTCCGCCGCATCCCAGTAAAACTGCTGGTATCGCCGCGGTTGCAAAAGAATGAGCGAGCCCGAAACCAGCCATGCTGGCCGCAACGAGCAACGAAGACAGAACCAGGATTAGTTTGTTCCCGATGGCGTCAATGACCGGACCCGCGATCAGAGTGGCGACGAAAATTCCGAGATACAGCAGCAGGAACATCGTTCCTTGCTGTGCCAAGGTAATCTGGAGACGCGCCCTCATTTCCGGTAATCCAAAGAGCGTTCCCAGCACAGCCATGACGATGCCGAAAACGAAAATGCCTGCCGCAGCGCCGGCGAATAGAAACCCCCGTTGCTTTGCGTTCTCCACCATGTCACCGCTTCAGGCGCTGCTCGTATTCGCTGTAAACACGGTTCATTTGATCGGGAGGAATGCCCAAAACATTGGGCGAGACAAAAACCGGAGGAGTGTGGCCCTTCGCCGACAGGTTCGCAGCCACTTGCGCGATAATCGACATGGCAATGGTGATGAAGGCGACCGTTGAACCCGCTGCTACCGGGGCTCTCCATCCATCGATAGGCACCAGCGCGTCTTCCGCGGGCGTACAATTATCGATCACTATATCGGCGACATCCGCCAGCTTTTTGCCGGATGAATGCACCGCTTCTCGCTTCGAATAATTATCCATCGATGTGACTGCCACAGTTGTGAGCCCTCGCTTCTTGGCTTCGGTCAACACTTCAATTCCCACGGCATTTAAGCCGCCATGTGAAAAAACGAGCATGACGTCGCCTTTGCGAATGGGTTCGTTTTCGAACAACACCTGCGCGTAGCCTTCCCGCCGTTCCAGCCACAGTAAACCTTTGGCACCTCCACTGCCGATCACGTTGGTCCACATCAAGCGCATGTCCATAAGCGGCCGGAAACCTGGATACGCGCCGTAGCGCGGGAACATGTCTTGCACAGGCAGCACCGAGTGTCCACTGCCGAACATGTGGACCAGACCGCCATTCAAAATTGTGTCAGCCATCGCGGCGGATGCTTTCTCAATGTTGCTGAGTTGTGTTTCCCAGATTTTCTCCAAGACACCGCTAATTCGCTTTTGATACGCAATCGCACTCACGATATTCCTCCCGGGGATTTGTCATGCAATTCTGTGTTAGTAGTCGATCCTATAAACCCGCACAGACTGCGGCGGTAGATCCGTCTTCACGGCGAATCGTTTGCCAGTATTTGGTTGAATCTGTCCAGAAATGATTTCCTGCACGCGGGTGGTGGCTTTCGGCAGGTCCTCCGCAAACTCCACCGATGTGGGGCGATCTGCGTGGTTAAACAAGAACACCATGTGGCCGTTTGGTGCGTCCATTTCGCGCAATTCCACAAGTTCGCGACCTTTCAGTTGTGGCGTCGCCAATCCGGCCCACTGCGCGAGAATGCCCCCAAGCGGATGCATGGACACGGGTTTGGCTTCATTGGCCTGCCCGGCAAAGGTTCCCAGCAAAATTGCAGTGCCTTTGCCGAATGCATGTTTGTACGCCGCGGGACTACCGTCCGAGTAGGTCGCTACGACATGCGCCTGCTGATCCAGAACCAAAAAATGCTCGGCAAAACTGGCACCCGTAAAGTCGGCTGTTGCCCATTTGACCGTAACTTCTCTTGCAGGATCGATCGAGGTTTCCCTCACGCCAAACATATCCGTCCAACCGAAGCCGGGTATCGCGCCTTCCGCGTGACCATCTTCGTTCACCCAACCTGGCCGAGCCTCCGCGAACAGGTGGCCGCCGGTCTCCACATAGTGTTTCAGAGCGGCTGCTTCCTCTGTCGTCATCATCAAAGGGTAGGGAAGTACGATCAGTTTGTATTTCTGGAGATCCTGGCCAGACAGTTCACGCGAACTCAGAATATCCACGGGAATATTTCGTTCGAAAAACATCCGGTGGTAACCGGCTAACGCCTTGTGCATCGCCGTTCGTGTATTTTCCTCGTCATAACCACCGAGCAACGGACCAAGCGGGCTGAAAACAATGGCCGCTTCGGCCTGTTTTGGTTTCGCACCTAACAGAAAATGCGCGTTCGCTTCGATTTTCTGCGCGGTGTCTCCGGCACGGCGACTGCGTTCGGTCAAAGTGCCATCCAACTGGATCATTCCGTATCCACCGCTTTCGTACCCGGCATTCATGGGATAGAACGCATAGTAGTTGATGGCGCGCGCACCGCGCGACACCAGGCCCCAGGTCCAAATTTCCAAATCGCTCGGCGTCACTTCAGAGCCGATGGTGGTTCCATGAACACCGAAGCCACTCTGCAATTCCCCCACGTAAAAGCCACGCCCGCCGGTAATGGAAGCTGTCAGATCCATGGCCAGCACGCGTCGATTAAGCTTCCAGTTGTATTCAACGGCGGTTAGTTTGGGATAGAAACTGGTGCCGAAGTAATCGACGGAGTTTTTCATCAGGAAATCGTCAGTGGGATCGTATGGATCAGCAAGGGTGCGAACCAGCGGCGAAGGATTTGGCGCGTGACTCGTAGTGACGTGAGCGGGATCCACAGCTTTGACCGCGTCGTTTCGCAGCTTCAGGTCTTCCGCCAGCTTGTATCCGTAAAAGACGCGCCAATCCATGAAATCTGTGTAGGTGAGAATGGTTCCAAATCGAGGGGGTTCCACCTGGTTCCAATCGGTGAAGGTTCTATGCCAGGCAATATTGAGGTTGTCTAGCGTTCCATATTTTTTGTGCAGCCATTCGCGAAACCGTTCCATGCTGGCGGGGCAATAGCAAAACATCGGCTCCGATTTGTATCCGACGCGCGCCCAGTTGAGGGCAGCCGGTTCGCTCCACAGATCCCAACCATAGAACGCCGGACTCTGATCCGCGTGTCTTGCGACTTCCTGGAAAAAATCCAAAACGGCTTTGCGAATATTTTTGTTATCGAAACAAAATCCCGGCGCTGCTTGCGATGGAATGGGTTGGCCGTCCTGAGCGGCGTAACGCCCTTCGGGATATTTGGCTCCAACCCACTCCGGCGCCGAATCGACGTACACCTGGACGATGACTTTTAATCCAACTTCGTTCGCGAGACGCAGCAGCAGGTCTAGATTTTCCAGATGGTATTCGCCTGCGCGAGGCTCGCCGACGTTCCATTCCACCCATGTGCGAACGGTGTTGAAGCCCAGCCCTTTGATCTTCAGCAGATCTTCTTTCCATACCCGTGCGGAATTGCCGTTAATTTGTTCCAGCATCGGGGCGCGGGCTTTACCACCGCTATACCAGACCGCCACCGGGAAGAACTCAGAAGTCGAAACCCCGCTGGACAGCATTTGCCGGGGTGTCACGACCTGTTTTGCTCTAGAGAGTTGCCCACCCTCGTCGAGGAAAATCCCACCGGCAAGAACGCCAACACACATGAACGCCAGAGTTTTAAAATTCATTCCCGTCCGTTGATTGCGACGTGTGCGCCGCCTGAAGTATTTCGTGCTCGGAACGTGCGACACGTCTCTGAACTTGGTTGGTGCGATTTGTTGTGTGCCCGTCTGGTGCTCGTGCTGCCGGCGATTGGCGACGTGTCAATCCTTCGCCGGAATGGTACGACACGCTGGCCATGTTCGCAATGACGCGCGCCACTGCAAACGTGCAAATTCAGAGATTCTCACCAGTCGAATTGCGGGTTGACTAGCCTCGAACAGTAATGCGAAAGGATGCTTGGAAATTGGAGCCTGCCGGCAGAATGCGCAAATCCCTCACCGGAAACGAGACCATTGGTGGCCGCGGTCATCGGCTCAATGGCGATGAATTCTTTGCCCTGGGGAGCGAATACTTGCGCAAACGGAAAGCCTTCAAGGAAAGCGATAGTAATTTCGAAGTCTGCACGGCTTAAAACAAAAGATGATGATTCCGATTCCAATGCGAATCCATTATCGAAACTGTGGTTTGCCAGCGGCTGGTCGAGCGGTCCAAATGGCTCGGATGAGCCCGTCGGAATCCCGCGCTCGTCGGTGTCGAGCTTGCGCATTCGCGGCAACTGTAATCGCCATTCAGTGCGTGGCAGATCAGGAATTCCGAAGTACGGATGAAAGCCGAAACTGATCGGCACCGGAGCACGCGAGTTTGCGATAATGGTGGTTCGCATCGCCAGCGAGTCCGCGGCAATCTCCGCGTACATTTCCACGCGATGAGGAAAGGGAAAAACCTGAAGAAGCTCAGGGCTGTTCCAATCGAGAGCGGTCAATAATGCATCAGGTCGCGACGTTTGAACCTCCCACGCCAACTTGCCCCAAGGGACACCGTGCATGGGCAGGCCATGATCATCGAAATGCAGTTGTGATGAGGCGGAATCCAGTTTTACCTCACGGCCAGCGGCACGATACGCGAGACCTGCTAAGCGATTTGCCCATGGATACAAAATCGGAATCCCCGCCGTGCTTCCTTTTCGTTTGGCTTCTTCTAAATTATCGATGCGGCGCAACAATTCCTTGCCGCGGTAGCGCAACGAAACGCCGAGCATTCCGGAGTCCGGCAGGAAATCAGCGGACAAGTTGCCTGCGGCAATGGAGACTCGATTTTCGGCCATTGTAAAAATCTGAGCGCCAAGCGCAGGCTAATTGAAGGAACCGGCCTTCGCGGCTGCTGCTGAGGTCGCCAGCACCGGGTTATCCCAGCCATCTGGCGGTATCACTTGGCTGGTCATTTCTTTGGGACCCCAGGTTCCCGGTTCGTATTCGTAAACGGGCGTAGCGGCTTTCAGGACTGGGTCGACGATACGCCACGCTTCTTCCACATAATCCTGTCGCGCGAACAACGTGGAGTCTCCCGCCATCGCATCACCCAACAGCACTTCGTAAGCAGTAAGTTCGTTGGATTCTGGTTGGTGGTGTGCCAGCATTTCAGTGCTCTCTCCCGTCATTTGTTCGCCAGGCGCCATAACGGTTACGCCCACAGCGATATCCACGTCGGGGCTGACTCGAAAACGCAAATAATTTCGTTTCAGTTTGCATTGCTGAATGACCGTGGGAGGCAGGCGCAACTTGGCCATCACCTCCGTACACGTAACCGGCAGGTCTTTTCCCGCGCGGATGTAAAATGGAACGCCTTTCCAGCGCCACGAATCGACTTCGAGTTGCAGAGCGGCGAACGTCTCCATTTTTGAATCTTTGGCAACTCCAGGTTCAGACAAGTATCCGCGAAATTGGCCACGCACTACGTTTTGAGGGCGGATCGAAGGAATGGCGCGCAAGACTTTGACCTTCTCGTCGCGAACGCTATCACTATCGATTCGAACGGGAGGTTCCATGGCGAGATTCGAGAGAATCTGAAAGAGGTGATTCTGGATTACGTCGCGGATGGCTCCCGTCTGATCGTAGAAAGCCCCGCGGCCTTGCACTCCGAAATCCTCGGCCATCGTGATTTGCACGCTCTCGACATAATTGCGGTTCCAGAACGGCTCCAGAAACGAATTCGCGAAGCGAAAGACCATCAGATTGTTCACCGGCCGTTTGCCAAGAAAATGGTCGATGCGGAAAATATCTTTCTCCGCGAACGAGCTGAGCAGAATTTTGTTCAGGGCCTGTGCCGAGGCGAGGTCGTCGCCGAACGGTTTTTCGACGATGATGCGGCCCCCCTTTGCAGAACCGGATTTCACCAACTGTTCCACAACTTCGCCGAACAGTGCCGGAGGAATGGCCATGTAATGCGCCGGATGCTCGGCGTTTCCCAACGCTTTTCGCAACCGTTCAAAGGTTCTAGCGTCCTTGTAATCGCCGTCGACATAACCCAGCAAGCTGCAAAGTTTTTCCCAAGCAGGCCCATCGAGACCGCCGTGCTTTTCAATACTGTCTTTCGCGCGCGCTCTTAATTGATCCAGAGTCCAACCCGCTCTGGCGACAGCGATGACGGACACGTTCAGGCGTCCGCGTTTCACCATCGCGTGTAACGCCGGAAAAATTTGTTTGTAAGCCAGATCGCCGGTCGCGCCAAAAAAGACCAAGGCATCGGAATGAATCGCGCTCATGATTGCATCCTTTTCTGGGCGGGGTGCGGTCCGCGTGGCCGGCCGGAGTATCGAGCCCGGCACCGCGAGATTGGGAGTTTATCAGGAAATACGGGCTGTGCTCTATCGGGACCTTTGCAGTAGGAGAATTAGTGGACGAAAGGCGCCCGGCTTACTTTCTGGCAAGGACTTCGACGTGCGAAGTATGGGAAATCGAAGAGAGCGCGCCATCGACCAGCGCTAAACCCTCTTCGATAATGTCCAAGCCTTGCGCAAGTTCTTCCTGATTGATGATCAACGGTGGGCAGACCCACAACATATTGAAGCGGCTGAACGCGTATAGGTGTTTGCTCTTCAGGTGACCGGCAAGCTTAGCCATTTCCGGGCTGGTTCCGTTGAATGGGGCCAAAGGTTCACGCGTTTGTTTGTTTTTCACTAGTTCCAGCACGCTGAAAAGGCCCTTATAGCGCACCTCGCCAACGCAGCGATACTTTTTCTCCATCGCTTCCAAGCGGGAAGCGAGATACCGTCCCTCTTTTTCGACGTTTTCAAAAATGTGTTCTTCTTCATACAAATTGAGGTTCGCCACCGCAGCGGCGCAGCAGACCGGATGGCCGCTATAGGTCAACCCGCCCCAAAGCATGTGGTTTTCGAAATAATTTGCGATGGCGTCGGATACGATCACTGCGCCGAGGGGAAGATAGCCGCTCGTCAGACCTTTCGCGCAACTTACGATGTCCGGACGGATTCCGTAATGCTGGGTCGCCAACCATTTTCCTGTACGGCCAAACCCGCTCATCACTTCGTCATCGATCATCAAAATTCCGTATTTGTCGCAGAGCGCGCGGAGCTTTGGATAATAATCATCGGGTGGAACCAGCAAACCATTCGAGCCGGTGATCCCTTCGGTCATTACCGCCGCAATCGTGTCGGGTCCTTCCATCTGAATGACTTCCTCGATGTGAGAAACGCACTCGCGATGGCACGTTTCCACCTTTTGTCCGAATGGGCAACGGTAACAGTAAGGATCGAATACGCGAACGATTCCGGGGATGCCCGGTTCCACGGGCCAGCGGCGTGGATCTCCTGAGGCGGTCATAGCGCCCATGGTCGCGCCGTGATAGGAGCGATAGCGCGTGATGATTTTGTCGCGTCCCGTGAACAGCTTGGCCATTTTCATGGCGTTTTCGTTAGCTTCCGCACCACCCAGAGTGAAGAACGCCTTGGCCAAGCCAGTCACTTCGGCAAGCTTTTTGCCAAGTTGCCCGCGAGGCTCGGTGGCGAAACTCGGACCCGCAAAACACAATTCATCCACCTGTTTTTTGATGGCTTCCAGCATCTTCGGGTGTTGATGCCCGACGTTCAAATTGATGAGCTGCGAGCTGAAATCCAACCAACGATTGTCATCGCCATCCCAGAACCAGACACCTTGGCCGCGCTTCATATGCACAGGCGTGGATGCCCCCTGCACGGACCAGGAAAACATGGTGTAATCGCGATTTTCTTGGACGATTTTGCGGGAATGCGAATCCATCTGCTGTGTCCTTCCTTGGTTGGTTTTCGCCGATCAGCTTCGTTTTTGGATCCAGGCTATGGTCTTGGTAGCGAGCCGGTCCAGCGCCGTAACCGACATTTCCAGATGCTCTTCCCTGGTGTCTTCGATTTTATTATGGCTGATGCCGTTCAGGGATTGCACGAACATCATAACAGTGGGAATTCCCGCGCGCGACACTTCCGCCGCGTCATGCAGCGGGCCCGACGGCATGCGGTGCGACGTTCCCGCTGGTTTCGCGTACGCGCTTCGTTCACACAGATCGAGCAGATGCGGATGAAAGGGAACTGGCTCGATGCTCCACAGCCGCGACCATTCCACCGTGCAATGTTCTTCCGCGGCGAAATCGCCCGCTGGCTTCCTGTGCTTCTCGATACATCTGCGCCAAGATATTCGGCGTCCAGATCGCGCTGGTCCAGGGTCACTTCGCAGCGGCCTACCACCGCGGTGACGATTCCGGGAAAAGTTTTCACGCTGCCCATGGTGCAAACGGCATCTTCATGTTTTCCTCGCGATATTGCGGATTTCCAGCGCCAATTTTGCCGCGGCCGCCAGCGCATCGCGCCGCGCATTCATGGGCGTCGAGCCGGAGTGCGCTTCTTGCCCATGAAAATTGATGATGTGGCGCTCCACGCCTTTGGTTCCGAGGACCACTCCCAGCGGCAACTGCATTCTTTCGAGAACCGGGCCTTGTTCTATATGCAATTCCAGGTAGGCGGCGGCGTTCTTTCGTTCTTTCTGTGCATCGGGAAATCGATCGATCTCCACACCACAGCGGCGCAGAGCATCTTCCAATTTCACGCCATCGCGATCGGTTCGAACGCGATCGGCGGCAATGGAGTGCGTGCCGGCAAACGCCGAAGAGCCGAGCAGGCTGCGCCCGAATCGTGCGCCTTCTTCATCCGCCCAATCCACCAGCCGTACCGTGACCGGCGGACGCCCCGAATATTCGGCCGCGATGCGACGAAGCACTTCCAGTCCGGCGAGGACATTCGAGCGCGCCGTCGAGCCAGCCGCCATTGGGCACGGAATCCAGATGCCCGCCGATGAGCAAGGCATTTTCCGACGCGCCGCGGCAGCGTTACCCAATTATTTCCCGCGGCATCGTAATGATGCTCAACCGGGAGTTCCTTTAATTTCGCGGCAAACCAATCGCGTGCCTTCCAGCCACGTGTCTGTCCATGCGACGCGTTGCGCGCCGTTTTCGTCGCCGGTGAGAGCGCGGAGTTCTTTCAATTCTTCGACCGTGCGCTTTGGACTCAGGGTCATGGGTTCAATCGCTAGAAATGAGTCGGTTCGCGCTTCAGAAGTTTTCCCCGCCCGCGTTCGCCAACGAACTGACCATCGCGCACCTGAACTTTTCCGCGCACCGTGACCACGGCGGGCCGCCCCTCGATCTGCATACCTTCAAACCCGTTATAGTCGTTATTGGTGTGCTGGGATTGTGCGGAAACTGTGCCGCGATAACTCGTGTCATAGACAACCAGGTCGGCATCGCTACCCACCGCAATTGTTCCTTTTCGCGGAAAGAGCCCGAACAGCTTTGCGGCTCGCGTGCTGGCGCTATCGACAAAACGATCCAAATCAATCCGACCACATTTGACGCCATAGGAATAGAGCAGATTGACGCGCTCTTCGATTCCTGGAATGCCGTTGGGAATGGTGACGAAAGAATCTTTGCCGAGCAGCTTTTGTTCCGTGTCGAAAGGGCAATGGTCGGTTCCTATGGTATCGATCTGATCCTTTCGCTAGCCCATTCCACAGCGCGTTTTGATTGTGCTTGGCGCGCAACGGCGGAGACATCACGTGCTTCATGCCTTCCACGCCTGGCCGCTCCGCGTAGGTCTTGTCCAGCAAAAAATGCGGGCAGGACAGATTCGATCCAGACATTGCACTCCGCGCGATTTCGCCGCTAATGCGACCTGTAGAGCTTTCTCGCAAGAGAGATGAACCACATAGCCGTGGGCGCCCGTGTTCTCCAGAAACGTAGCGAAACGGCCGGTGCCTTCGGCTTCCACGGATTCCGGGCGGCTGGGCTCATGCCATTCGGGGCCGGTCTTCCCTTCGCTGAGCAATTTTTGCTGGAGCCGCGACGACCAGCTCCGCATTCTCGCAATGGGCAGTCACGATTACGCCCAGCCGCTTGGCGAGTTCGAGAGTTTGGTACATCTCGCCGTCATCGACGCCGAAGAAATTCTTGTACGCGAGGAAAATCTTGAACGACGCGGTTCCGTCGGACACGATTCGTTTCAGCTGCGATTCGGTTTCCTTCGCGAATTTCGTGACCGACATGTGGAAGGCGTAATCGCACGCACTTTTCCCGGCGGCTTTCGATTTCCAGAGTTCGTAGCCTTCCAGAGCGTCATCATTGCGATTCGGGCAGCACATCTCGATGTAGGTGGTGGTTCCGCCGATGAGCGCGGCGATGCTTGCGGTTTCATGGGTGTCTTTGGCAAACGTGGCCATGAATGGCAGGTAAATGTGTACGTGCGGATCGATGAATCCGGGGAAAACCAGTTTGCCCGTAGCATCAATGACTTCTGTGTTCGGCGGTGCTTGCAAATTGTTGTCGATTCGCGTGATAGTTTCGTCTTCGACGAAAATGTCGGCTTGAAGCCGCGAGCCTGCATTAACAATGTCGCCGTTTCGAATCAGCAGGGCCATCAGTTACTCCGGAAACTCTCCTGTGCAGCGCTAATGAATATTGATGCCCATTTTGTCGCGATACTGTTTCATCTTCTCCCAATCTTCCGTGACCTCGCGCTGGGAATCGGAAAGCTGCTTCCAGGTAACCGGCGGCCGCCCTGACGGTTCTTCAATCATCTGAATACAATCTTCTACGGGACAAACGTTGTAGCAGAGCCGGCAACCCACACAATCTTCTTCGCGAACATGCACGCTCGGGCGGGTGCCGACCGCCTCATCTTTCCCGCTGGAGCGAATGTCGTAAGAATACGGCTGAACGACGCTGCCGTCTTTCGCGATCAGGTCGATGCATTGATGCGCCGTGTCGTTGCACGCAATGTAGCACAAGATTGCAGCGTATGCACTTCTTCTGATCGATGCGCGCCACCGCCCGGAACGACAAATCGAAATTGTTGAAATCGGAAACGCGATGAAGGCTTTGCCCGATTACGTCGGGAATCGCTCGCAAAGCCTTTTTCGTCCATCCAGTTGGACAAGCCGTCGCATAAATCTTCCACGATGCGGAATCCGTAGTGCATCACCGCCGTGCACACCTGCAAGCTGCTGGCGCCGAGCAGCAGGAATTCCGCGGCATCGCTCCACGTGGAAATTCCGCCCATGCCCGAAATCGGCAGTTTCGAACCGCTCACCACCGAGTCTCTGCCCAGCGCAGCGAGCATATTCAGCGCGATAGGCTTCACCGCCGGACCGGCATAGCCGCCATGGCCGCCTTTGCCGCCGATGTTTGGCGTGATCTCCAGCGTGTCCAGGTCCACGCCGATGATGGAATTGATCGTGTTGATCAGCGAAATGGCGCTGGCGCCCGCAGCAACGGCGGCACGCGCCGGCATGACAATGTCTGAAATATTCGGCGTGAGTTTCACGATCACCGGAATCTTGGCAACATCCATTACCCACCGGGTGATCTGCTCGCAATATTCCGGCACTTGCCCGACGGCGCTGCCCATGCCCCGCTCGCTCATGCCGTGCGGACAACCATAATTCAGTTCGATTCCATCCGCGCCGGTATCCTGAATACGGCGGATAATGTCGTGCCAAGCTTCGGGTTTGGACTCCACCATGGCGGAAACGATGACGGCGCGGTCGGGCCACGCGCGCTTCACTTCGCGAATTTCGCGAAGATTCACTTCCAGAGGCCGGTCGGAGATCAACTCAACGTTATTGATCGCGAGCATTTTCTGCCCGCCGAAGTGCCACGCGCCGTACCGATTCGAGACATTCAGCACCGGCGCGCCAATCGTCTTCCAGACGGCTCCGCCCCATCCCGCTTCAAACGCGCGATGCACTTGCAATCCGGAATTGCTCGGGGGCGCCGAAGCCAGCCAGAACGGATTCGGCGAGCGAATGCCCGCAAAATTGATGCTCAGGTCAGCCATGCGCCACCAGCCTTTCATGAATGGCGCGAGCCGCAAGTTTGCCATCCTGCACGGCCATCACCGTGGACGCCGCTCCACGTGCACGAATGCAATCGCCCGCCGGCATACACGCCGGATAAATTGGTTTCGAACTGATCGCTCACCTTGATAAATCCCTTTTCCGTTTTCAGCTCAGACAGTGTCGCCAGCGAGGGCTTTTCTTGCCCCGTAGCTTTCACGATTTGATCTGCGGGAAACAGAAATTCCGAGCCGGCGGCCGGTTCGGGGAACGGGCGTCTTGACGCATCGGGTGGTCCCAATTTCATGTGGACACATTCAAGGCCCTTCACGACGCCGTTCTCAACGAGAACGCGAATTGGCTGAGTCAAAAACGAAAAGCGCACGCCCTCACGTTTTACGAATTCGTACTCATGAGCGTACGCGGTCATCTCCTTTTCGGAACGCCGGTAAATCATGGTGACTTGCGCGTGCGCCCAGACGTTTGGCGATCGTGGCGCAATCGATGGCCGTATTGCCTGCTCCAATCACTACAACGTTCCGCCCCACCACCAAATTGTGCACGTCCAGCTTGCTTTGCTCGATGTATTCCAGGCCGTCCACGATGTAATTCTCTCCGGGGATGCCGAGCGTGGTGGTCACGCCCAATCCAACGCTCAGGAAGATTGCATCGAAGCTGCGACTGAAGGTCGGAAATCGCAGATTCGTGCCCAGCTCTTTGCCCGTCTCGAATCTGTACTCCCAAGCTTTCGTCAGCATGTCTACTTCGGCTAAGGCCAATTCCACCGGTTCGCGAAGACCGATGATTCCGTAGGTCGAAAGACCGCCGGCCAGATCGCGTTTTTCGAATAGGGTCACGGCGTGGCCGCGCTTTGCCAGTTCCCCGGCACATGATAAACCCGCAGGACCGGCTCCGATGACCGCAACTTTTTTCCCCGTCTCCTTTACCGCGCTGGAAAAACGTCGGCGTCGTTGCTGTACGCATAATCCATGGCGTAGCGCTGTAGACGACCGATCGCGATGGGTTTGTGTTCGGCGCCCAGCACGCATGCGCCTTCGCACAGTTCCTGCACCGGGCACACTCGCGCGCAAGTCGCCCCAAGCAGATTCGATTCGAGAATGGTTCGCGCCGAGCCGCGCAAATTATGGGTTCCAATTTTCTTGATGAACTTGGGAATGTCGATGTGCGTGGGGCAAGCGTGCGTGCACGGCGCGTCATAGCACATCAAACAGCGCGCGGCTTCAATGGCAGCTTCGTTTCTGCTGAGGGGCGGCAGAAGTTCGCCCAAACCATTCATGTTGGCCTCAGCTTGTGAAATCTCCGCCAAAATGCTCCTCCTGAGTCAGGCAGACGCAGATTGCGTCGCGTTCAATAAACGTCGACGCGGGAAGAATTACTCCAGGCCGGTGCCGGCTTTGCCGCATCATCACCGAATAGAGCCCTCCGGCAACAAAGAAGCCCACAAACCATGCGTAGTCGTACAACCAATGCAGCGCCGGGATTACCAGACCCACTAAGGCTACTGCAATTCCAGCGGCGAGCGCGAGTACGGCGACGGGATTGAATCCACTCCGATATTCGTAAACGCCCCCGTGGCGATACAGGTCCTGAACGACGAGTTCCCGCTTCCGCACCAGGTAATAATCGCAAATCATGATTCCCGCGATCGGGCCTAGGAGCGCCGAGCATCCTACCAGCCATCCGAAAATGTACGCACTGAACGTACTCAGCAATTTCCAGGGCATCAGCAGAATTCCCACCACGCCAGTGATTAGCCCTCCGGTTCGGAAAGAAATCAGGCTTGGGCGCAAATTGGAAAAATCGTTCGAAGGTGACACCACGTTTGCGGCGACGTTCGTATTCAGTGTGGCCACGAGCAGAGCGACCAGTGCGATCACTGCGACCACGGGCTGCCTGAAGCGGCTGAGCAGCACCACAGGGTCCCAAATTGCTTCGCCGAAAATCACCGCCGACGCGGAAGTGACCGCCACGCCTATAAACGAGTACAGCGTCATCGCTGTCGGCAAACCTAGTGCCTGCCCAACCATTTGCGCACGTTGCGATTTGGCATAGCGCGTAAAATCGGGAATATTCAGCGCGACTGTGGCCCAGAATCCAACCATTCCCGTCAGCGATGGAATGAAAAAGCGCAGAAACTCCGAGGTAGTCTGGAATTTGCTTGGCGTATGCAGCACAGGTCCCAGGCCACCGGCTTTACGAGTAATCCAGAAAAGTAAAACCAGGCCGACGACCAACATGAATGGAGCGCCAATCCCTTCCAGGAATTTGATGGTGTCAATGCCGCGCCAGATCACGAACATGTTGAGGGCCCAGAACAGGAAAAAGGAAATCCAGTGACTGCCGGCAATATTCGCGGCACGCGGCCACACGATGAGCAACATGGAATGAATCGCCTGTCCGCCGATCCACGTCTGTATCCCGAACCAGCCACAAGCGACCAACGCGCGTAGAATCGCGGGAATATTCGCGCCACGCACGCCAAACGAAGCGCGCACAAACACGGGAAAGGGAATTCCGTAGCGTGCGCCGGCATGCGCATTCAACAGCATAGGAATCAGGACTATCAGGTTCCCCAAGCAGAATGGTCAGGATCGCTTGAATCCAATTCATGCCGCCTGCGATCAGGCCCGAGGCAAGCATGTACGTGGGAATGCATACGCTCATGGCCACCCAGAGCGAGGCGTAATTGTACGTATTCCAGGAGCGCTTCTCGGCAGGAATCGGCGCAAGGTCTGGATTATAAAGAGACGCGTCTACCTGAGTGAGTTCCATCCGGTTTGGGATTGCCGCCGGCTAAGTACTGAGAATCTTTCTTCAGCCTGAGGGTGGTTTTTGCGAGCTGCTTCTTCAGCGCCTCCACCTGCTTCGAGATTTCCTGAAGCTCTTCCTTGGTAGCCTGGCTGGCCGCGGATAATTTTTTTGCGTGGAGATGAGCCTGCTTATCGGCCTTTCCAAGAGCCTTGCCGATTTTTACGGACACCTGGGTGAGCTTATCGTTTTTCGCCATACGATCCTCCGCCTTGAGGGTCCACACATGCTACCTCAATCGGCGGAAAGAATGGAGAAAGGAATTGTCAGCTATGGCTGGTTGGGAGTCGGAGGATGTGCCGCCCGCTCTTTCTTTTTCGCTTCCTTTTCCGCTTCGGACGGCGGGAAATTTTCAAATCCTTTTGCCAAATCCTCGTCGGTCTTTTTCCAATCTTTGTCCGTGTTCACCATTTTTCGAATGACGTAGAGTCGCCAGACGAGGTCTTTGGTTCGAGGGTCGATCAAATCGATGATCAGCGATCCTTCCTTGGCGCTTGTGGTGGATACATCGTTATAGAGCCAGCCCCAATAGGAGCCGATGTAGGGGGCGAAAGGGGCCCAATTGCCCATGGTGGCCACATTGACCTGTTGCGAAGGATTCGCCCAATAGCGAACGACCAGATCCGCACGCTGGCCGGGCTGTGCTTCGTGAAGCCCCTTTTTCGCCAGCTCCTGCGTGATGTCGTGATGCAGACGATCGTTCACCACGTCGGGATCCAGTTGCAGCATGACAAGGTTTTCGACGCCACCGATGAAGACGAACGTCTTGTATTTCGAAAAGTCGAGATTGGGATTGAAATCGACGGCCGTCTTTGCGGGTAAGGGGGTTGCGAAAATAACGCACAAGACCAGCGAAAATAAGGCCGGATAGAATCTTGAGCGAAAAGGGCGGCTGCGGTTCATGGGGTTCGCTCCTGAGTATCATCACCTCTCGCGCTTAGTTTATGTGACGAGCTGTCGTTTTGCGAGTACCTGGCCAAAAGCTGGAAACTACTCGTTATCACTGTCGACAGGCTCGTTATGGAAGATTTTGGCCAGTTCGGCATGCTCCATCACCACGGCTGGGTCCCGCTGAATCGCATCGAAATACTTTTTCTGGAATCCGTCACCGTTTTCGGAAGGCGCAAAAATCTTCCGCGCCAGCGAGATGGCAACGTGCGAATCGGTATTCGTTACCCCTTCGTCGCCGCCAAGGGCCTCGTCAATGCGCACCACGAACTCGGATAAATTGTGGAGCCACGAGAACTGGGGATCATCCACGACCAGGCGGAACAGTTCACCGGCGCTCACCTTGCCATGCTCTTTTTCGTAAGCCCGGCGTTCCATTTCCAACAAGGATTTATGAATTTGCAGCAGAGCCACGCGCAGCGCAACCAGCTTCTGGCGCGCCGGAGTGTCTCGCGAATCGCCTTGATTCGAATATGGATCCTTCGTTTCAGCCACGTTCCGCTCCCTCAGTTCGTTCGAATATCATTTTATTCTTGCGCGCTGTCCTTCGTATGCACCACCAAATCATTTTTGATGTTGTGCACACCGGAGACGTTTCGGGCACGGGTGCTCGCCAGATTCTTGTCGGCAATTGAGTCCACCGAGCCTTCCAGGGCCACGTTGCCATTGTTCACGATGATGTGCACGGGCGGGACATTTTGGACCGCATAGTGCGCCAGCGTTGAATCTTCATAGATCGCGCGATAAATCGCACTTCGCAGTTCATCATCGGAAGGCGAGGTCGGCAGAATCTCAATTTTATTCTCAACGGCGCGCACACCTTCGATGCTTTTGACCGCCTCTTCCGCGTGTTCTCTTAAGCTGTGACGGAGGACCTGGCCGCTCAGTGTTACCCTGTTGCCTTCCAGTGTGAAGTGAATGGAGTCGAACACCGAGTAAAACGGCAGGATGGCCAGTTCGTGATGAATTTCGCGCGATAGTTTTGCAGAGGCCTTCTCTTGGGATGTGGCGCTCCCGCGGCCCGAGCCAGTTTGCAAACTCTGGACCGGCAGAACGACAAGGAGCAGCGCGGCGGTCACCAGCCCAACTTCCGTTCGCCTCATTGGTAAATCCTATTCCAGGGGGAACAATCACACATGCGGTACACTGTTAGCATACGACAGGGAGTCATGGCCTTATTCTGATTGTAAACGGTTGATCACCCCTGGAGAAAGTTGAACACGTGCTCGCCATCGCTCACCGTGGCGCTTCAGGATACGCGCCCGAGAATACGTTTGCGGCATTTCGCCGCGCCGTCGCGCAAGGCGTTTCCTTCATCGAAACCGACCTGCATCTGACCCGCGACGCGCATTTCGTCGCCATTCACGACGAAACCGTGGACCGTACGACCAACGGGCACGGCTCCATTCATGAGATGGCTCTGGCGGAGGTTCGACGCCTCGATGCCGGCTCATGGTTCGCCAGTGAGTTCATGGGCGAACGGATTCCCACCCTGGAAGAAATCCTGGAGTTCACGAAAAAGAATGACGTGGTGTTTTACCTGGAACTGAAACCTAGCGGCTTTTGGGGCGGAGAGCACGCCCTGATCAGTGGCCTGCGGGATTCGGGCGAAATCCAGAGGAGCGTGATTATTTCTTTTGACCCGGCGATCTTGATGGCGCTTCGGAAATTCGAACCCACGCTGATGACCGGACTGCTCTACGACGGCCAGATTGAGAACCCATTTGAGAAAGGTTCGGAGATTGGAGCGCGTCAATTAGCGGTGCGCGGCGATTTGGTCACGCCAAACTTACTGCAGGAAGCCCGGAAACGAGACCTGCAAGTCGTCTGTTGGACAGTGAATTCTCCAGCGCATATGCGCATGCTCGCCAGTGCGGGAGTCGACGGCATCATGAGCGATTATCCGGACCGCCTGCTTACGGTACTAAAGAAATAGCGCGGTACAGACGCCAGAAATTGAGCTACCGTTAATTGTTCTGCCCTGGCGTCTTCTCGAATTTTCAGCTGATTCAGAATTTCGCGAATTTCTTCCGCCCTCGCCAGGGAACGAAGATTATTCGATAGCGTCTTCCGCTTCTGCGCGAAACACGTCTTCACAAATTCCAGGAACTGTGTTGCATCTTCCTTCGAAAGATGTGGTCGCTTCTGCGCGGAAATCTCAGCGTGACCAACGCCGAAGCTACTTCGGGCGGCGGACGAAACGCGGCCGGAGGAAGCCGAAGCGCAAATTCCGGTCGCGAGTAGAACTGCGTTGCCACGGAGAAATAGCCATATTGCTTGGTGCTCGGGCGCGCGGAGAGCCGAGCTGCCACCTCTAACTGAATCACAATGTGTGCGGCATCGATCTGCTCCGCATATTGGAAAAGATGGTGCAGAATTGGCGAAGTGATGTAATAGGGAAGATTTCCGTAGATGCGCATCCGCCGGCCAGCCGCTAATTCCCCAGATCGGTTTCGAGTACGTCTCCAGCAACAATGGTGAGATTGCGATGTTTCGCTGGCGAGCCGCTGCAAGCCCGAAATGAGCGAAGCGTCAAGCTCGACCGCAATCACCGGCGCCCCGCTTCGCAGCAAGTGTTCGGTCATTTCCCCGTGTCCGGCGCCGATTTCGATCCAACAGTAGTCGGGCTCGACGGAATGCTCAGGAGTTTGTATCCCGTGAAGGGAGACGCGAATGGCTCTGGCAATTTTTTCGCGCCAACCCGCGTCGGTCAGGAAATGTTGGCCGAGCCTTTGTCTGGTCATGAAGTTAGTGTACAAAGTGTAGCAGGACCAGCACCGCGAACCCGCCAATGAATCCGTGTTAGCATCGCCACGCCTGGGACGCAAGGAGATGGGATGGCCAAGGGATACTGGATTACCTTTTATCGTTCGATCACCAATCCAACGGCGCTCGCGAATTATGCAAAGTTGGCGGGGCCGGCCATTGAAGCTGGAGGTGGGAAATTCCTGGTCCGGGGCGTGCCGGAGCGCGTCTACGAGGCCGGCCTCAAGGAGCGCGTGGTGGTCATCGAGTTTGAAACCGTGGAGAGGGCTATCGCCACATTCGAAGGCGAGCACTACCAGGAAGCAGCCAAGCTTCTGGCGGGCGCCGTGGACCGGGATATTCGTATTGCCGCTGGCAGCTAACCCAACGGCTCCATTTGGAAGGATTGCTGTAAACCTCGCCAATCACAACCACTTAGCTCTGCTGGGTTACTCGTAGAACGAGACCGCAGGACAAACTGCAAGGTTCTCACTCTTCCCCGTTCTAAAATCAGTAGCACAGTTGCGAACGCGCTCTTCAGCCCAGTGAGGAACTGGATGTCGCCCATGGCCCAGGCCTTCCTCATCCTTTACGCACTCTTTGCTCTCGCCACGCCCATTCTGGTGATAGCTCTTTATGTACGCTACAGCAAACTGCGGGCCGCGCTGAAAGCTGCGGAAGAAGAATCGGCAAGGCAAATCGCAGCGGTGCGCCGTGACCTGTGGGAATTGAAACAGCAAGTCGCGTCTAAACCTGCGGTCGCGCCTACCCACATGCCGGAAATGCTGCCCACGCCAGCGGTGCAACGCTCGACCGTGGCTGAACCAAAAACCGAACCCGCTCCCAGCGCCGTACCACAGCCGCCCGCGCCCACAACCGCAGAGCCTTCTGCACCAGGTATCGCACAACCGTCATCAGTCGTTACGCCGCAAAAATCCGAGCAAGTCCCTCCACCCGCGCCCGTAACACCCACTGCACCTCAGCCCGTGCCTCCCGCGCAAAAAGAAGAGCGCCAGCCCGCCACACCGCCAGCGCCTCCGAAACCGGAGCCACATGTTCCTGCACCAAAACAGCCGCCGCCTTCCGTTCCGGTAACGCCATCCGTTGCGGCGAAATTCCACGCACCAGCACCAGCACCAGCCCAGCCCAAAACTCCGGTCGAGGTTCCAGTTGCTGCTTCCTCAACTGCGCAACCCAAGCCGGAAACGCCAGCAGCATCCGCACGCACATCCGCACCTTCCTCCTATTCGCCGCTGCGCATCCCACTCCCAAAACCCACTTTGCAAGAGCGTATGAACAAAGTGTCCGCGTTCGAAGAAGCGCTGGGCACCAATTGGCTCCAGAAACTCGGAATCGTTTTGCTGGTGCTGGGTGTCGCTTCTTTCGGTATTTACGAGCTTGCGGCGCTTGGTAGCTTCGGCAAAGTCCTCGTCTCCTACCTTGTGGCAGCCGCGTTACTCGGCGGTGGCATTTTCCTGGAGAAGCGCGAACGTTATCAATTATTAGGGCGCACGGGAATTGGCGGCGGATGGGCGCTCCTTTTCTTCACCACGTACGCGCTCTATCACGTGAACGCGATGCGCGTCCTCAATTCCCTCGTTTTGGACTCCGCGCTGATGCTCATCGTTGCCGCAGCGATGGCCGCGCACACTTTGCGCTACCGCTCGCAGTTGGTCACAGGGCTGGCGTTTTTGCTCGGATATTCCACAGTGGCCCTGAGTCAAGATACGGTGTACAGCCTTTCCGCCGGTGTGATTCTTGCTGTTGGTTTAGTCGCCATCGTTCTCAAGATGCGCTGGTATGAACTGGAAGTTTTCGGCATTCTCTCCAGCTACTTGAATCATTTCTACTGGCTGTACCGGATTCTCGGAATCCAAGGCGCCCGCGGCCACCTCTTCCCCGAATACACCGCAAGTACCGCGATGCTCTTCTTCTATTGGGTCGTGTTCCGCGCTTCGTATGTCGTACGCAAACCAGTCAATGATTCTGAAGAGCACATGTCGACCGCAGCCGCTGTGCTGAATTCCTTATTGTTGCTGGCCACTTTGCGGTTCCAGTCCGTACATCCGGAACTCGCGTGGATCCTCCTGCTCAGTGTTGGCGCGATCGAATTAGCCTTGGCTCAAATCGTCAGGACTTGCCGCGAAGCCTTCATCGTGCTGACCGTAATGGGCTCGGCTCTCGTGCTCGCCGCCGCACCGTCTCACTATGCCGGAGCAGGGAATGACGTGGCCATTCTCTGGGTCGTCGGCATGGAAGTTTTCCTCATCACCGGCGTGCTCGTGAAAGAAGTTGTGTTCCGCCGTGTCGGATTCTTCACCGGGTTGTTGGTAGCGCTCTGGTTGGGCTATTCCGATCTGCGTCCACTCTGGACTGCTCGTCTCGCGCATGAGCGCGGCATAGTTCCCGCTGCGGTACTGTTTGGTGTTTGCGCCATCGCCTATTACCTGAACGCCCTTGGCGTCGGCCGAAAATGGAGCGAATTTTTCTCGGCATCTCCGGATGACGAGCTCCTGATTTCCCACTCGTATCTTGGTGCCGCCACTGCGGCGCTGGCTGTGTGGGCGTTCTTTATTAAGGATTGGACCGCACTGGGTTTTGCCGTGCTCATGTTGACGCTGGCAGCGGTGTCTCGCGTAACCGGCTCACGATTGTCGCAACATTTACAGATGCAATATTTGTTCTTCGGTGTTTTGACCGCCTGGCGAACTTTCACCCTTAACTTGCAAATGGAGTACGTCGGTGGCCCCCATTTGAGACGTCAGGCTGATCACCGTTCCGCTGCTTGCTGGCGCGTTCTATGGCACCGCCAGGCTGGCAACCCTGCGGGACAACGCCGAGCAGCGCATTGTCCGCGGGCTTTTTGCCGCTGCGGGCACCGCCGCATTGATCTTCCTGATCTGGGTGGAAGCACCGGAGTTGTGGCGTCCCGTCGCCTACATTATCTTCGCCATGGCGTTAGCCGAAGTTGGGCGCGCTCTAAAGTATCCGCCAATTGCCTGGCACACTCATCTGATTTGCGCGCTGGCAGCGATGACTGCATTGACCGCAGATCCGCTGGACTTCCATCACTGGCACACGATGCCCGTGCGCGCCTTCAGCGGACTCGCCGTCATTGCCGGCTTCTACTGGTTGGCGTGGCGAGGTACGAAAGAAGCGGATCGCCATCTCCCGGAAACACGCGCCGCTTACACCTGGGCCGCGGCAGCATTGATGTTGTGGGCGCTGTTCGAATTGCTGCACGCGCCCTGGATTGCCGTTGCCTGGATTGCGTTCGCAGTAGCGTTGGCACTGGCTGCGCGCTGGATGACGTACCAGCAACTGGCGTGGCAAGCGAACGTTGTCGCGGTATGCGCCGCTTTGCGTACGATCGACGCTAATTACGCGCTGGACCAAACAGTGTGGGCCGGAGTTAGCCTGCGCGTCATTACTGTTTCGTTGGTCGCAGCCGGTTTGTATTTTGTCTCTCGAAAAGCAGCCCCAAACGAATCAGCGCGAACGTTGGTTACCTTCCTCCATTCCTTCACCGCCACGGGCTTACTCGCGGCGCTCATGTACTACGAAGCTCCGAACGGTTGGCTCGCGCCGTTGTGGGCTGGATTTGCCATGATCCTGGCGCTCGTGGATCGCAAGTGGACGAGCGACGAGTTGCCCTGGCAAGCGCACATTCTCTCCTTGTTGGCCTTTGCTCGCGCTTTCCTCATCAATCTGCAGTTGGAAACCACGTGGCATAACTGGAGTGTGCGGCTGCTGTCCGTCAGCATCCTCGCTGTTCTTTTCTACGCCATGGCTCGCGTGATACGGATGCCTGAGGAATGGCGCAAACGCGATTTGCACCATGCTTATTCTTGGGCTGCTTCGGTTCTCGCGTCCTGTGTGCTTTGGCATGAATTGCAGCCGCTGGCCGTCGCGGTAGGTTGGGCAGCTTTCGGCCTGATTCTTTTCGAATATGGCCTGCTGCGGAAAATTGCACAATTCCGCTATCAGGCTTACATCGCCTTCATTGCTGCGTTCGTTCGCATCTTCTTTGTGAACCTTACTGCAAGCCAGATCGGCGAATTCTGGGGCTCGCGTCTGTATACAATCCTCCCGCTCGTTCTCATTTTCTTTTTCGTCTACGCCCAATTGCCTGCCAGAGGCATGTTCAGGGAAGACACCGAAGGCATTTCGCTCGACCGTGCATGGCATCTCGACGTGCTGATCGCGTGTCTCGGAACCGCGTCCATCATCGCGCTTCTGCGATACCAGTTCATTGGCGAGTGGGTCGTCACCGCGTGGGCAGCGTTCGTGCTGGTGTTGTTTGCTGTAGCGTATCTGCTTGATCGCGAACTTTTCCTCTACCAAGCCATGGCTCTCACTGTTCTTACCTTTGCGCGCGGTGTCGCGCACAATCTATTCGGCAGCGGCTACTTCACGCAAGGAGACTGGAAAGGCCGCTACTTCGTTGTAGGTACTGCCGTGGCTCTCCTGCTCGCCACTCTGTTCTTCGCGTTTCCCCTGCGCAAGCATTTCCCGGGTCTGGGCAACACGACCCGCCTGCGCTCGATCGTTTCTGCGATGGCGCGCAGGCCCGAGCAACTGCAATTCTTTGCCGCTGTCGTCCTGCTTTGGCTCATGCTAACCGTCAAGATGAATGCGGGAATGAAGACGGTGTCTTGGGGCATTGAAGCAGTGGGAATCATCATCCTCGCATTGCTGGTCAAGGAACGCAGCTTCCGCCTCACCGGCTTGGTTCTGCTGCTCGTCTGCGTAGCGAAAATCATGCTGCTCGACGTCTGGGGATTGCAGGCCCGCGACCGCTACATCACCTTGATCATCGTGGGAAGCGCTTTGTTGCTTGTTTCCTACCTGTATAGCCGTTATCGCGAAGCCATCCGGCAGTTCCTATGAAGCGTGCCGTCCAGTTCTCGGTATTTTTTCTGGTGCTGGCCGCGTCCGCCGCTGCCATCTACTACGCACAACGCCGCCAGAAACAAGCTCACGTTTCGGCAAACGCACTCGTGGAGATGGCCGCCGATGCTCAACGCGATATCTCTCGCGTGCCAATGCATTTGACTCGTCTTCCTGATGACGAGGAGATCGCCATCGGCAGGCAACTGCAGTCGCAATACACCTATATTGCTAAAACACTAACGCCCGACGAGCAAGTCCTCGAAAAATATGTCCGCCAGGTCGGCGATAAAGTTGCCAGCCACGCGCACCGAAACTTGCCTTATGAATTTCACTTGATTCCCGATCGCAACATGATCAACGCTTTCGCCCTTCCCGGTGGTCCAGTCTATATTGGCGAGGGCATGACCGACTTAATGGAAACGGAAGACGAATTGGCGTGTGTTCTGGCTCATGAGGTGGAACATATCGACCATTACCACGCCGTGGAGCGTGTGCAAATCGAAGCGCAACTCAGAAACCTGGATCTGGATGTCCTCGGGGAACTGGTGCAAGTGCCCGTGTCACTCTGGGAGGCTGGCTACCACAAAGATGAAGAACTCGAGGCCGACCGCGAAGGCATGTTCCTGGCTGTCGACGCTGGCTATTCTCCTTACGGCGCAGTGCTGATGATGGAAAAGTTTTCGAAGCTGCACAAGGAATATGTAATCCACGCCGAAACACCCGAGGATGAATTATCCCAATTGGCCGTGCAGAGCCTGGAGGGTTACTTCCGCAGCCACCCGCTTCCCAGCGAGCGTCTCGATCAGGCGAATCGAGTCATCGCCGAACAACACTGGGAATCCCGCAACCAGCAAAAACCATTCCACCTGGAATACCAGTTGCACAACGGCGAGGTGGTCAAACCTGAATGACCACGAATCCGTCGGCAGCGCCATACCGTATCATTCGGATAAGTTCGGGGAGTAGCTCAGCTTGACGGCTGGCGTCCTCCTCCGATAGCGTAAGAAACTCATCTCAACATGCGCATCCTCTTCGTAGCTTCCGAAGCACTTCCGTACGCAAAAACAGGCGGTTTGGCAGATGTGATTGAGGCGTTGCCGCGCGCCCTCGTGAAGCTGGGACACGAAGTTGCCGTGTTTATTCCACGATACCGCGGCATCGAAATCGAGTCCGTAGAAGTGCCCAGCATGACAATTTCCCAAGGCGTGCGGCTTCGTTTTCCAGCCATTGCCAACGGAGGGTTGCACCGTGGCGTTCGATATTTTTTCCTGGATGACCCTTTTTATTTCGATCGCGAAGGCATTTACAGTAACCGGAACCAGGATTATCCAGACAATGCGGAACGCTTTACAGAATTCTCCCGCGCCGCAATCGAATTGGCGAAGCAGGTCTGGATGCCGGACCTATTCCATTGCCATGACTGGCAAACCGCGATGGTTCCCGTGTTGCTCCGAACCTCTTACGGCGATGACCCTGTGGTGCGAGACGTGCCGGTGGTCTTCACGATTCACAATATGGGGTATCAAGGCAGATTCCCGCGGGAAGTCCTGGATCGCGCGGGAATTCCGTCGGGGGTGTTTCATCCGGGAGGCATCGAATTTTTCGGTAACGTGAATTTCCTGAAAGGCGGGTTGGTGTACTCCGATTACCTCACGACCGTCAGCCGAAAATATGCCGAGGAAATACAAACATCCGAGTTCGGCTTCGGATTAGAGGGCGTGGTGCGCACGCGCGCGGACCGCCTGACCGGCATTCTCAATGGTGTGGATTATGCCGTGTGGAGCCCGGACCGCGATCCCTTGATCCCCGTGAAGTACTCGGCAAAGAATCTCGCGGGCAAACGTACTTGTAAGGAAGCGCTGCTCGACGAATTCAAGCTGATGAAAGACGCGCCCAATCGTCCTGTGATAGGGATTGTTTCGAGATTCGCCGATCAGAAAGGTTTCGATTTGATTGCGCGAATTGCGGGAGAACTGATCCAAGAAGATATTCTGCTGGTGGTGCTGGGAACCGGCGAGCGGCGTTACGAGGAATTGTTCCGCGCGTTGGCTACGGATTTTCCGGGCAAAGTGGGCGCAGTGATCGGTTACGACGATCGTCTGGCTCATCTGATCGAAGCGGGCGCCGACATTTTCTTGATGCCCTCGCGCTACGAACCTTGCGGGCTCAACCAAATCTATAGTCTGCGGTATGGAACAGTTCCTGTCGTCCGAGCTACCGGCGGCCTCGACGACACCATCGAATCTTTTGATCTCGAGCACGGCACCGGCACCGGCTTCAAGTTCGTGGACTACACTGGCGCGGAGCTGCTTCACGCCATTCGCCAAGCGCTGCACAACTATTCCGACGAAGGCGTCTGGAAACGCATCCAGCTGAACGGCATGGCCAAGGATTTTTCGTGGAACACCTCGGCGGCGGAATATGCGAAACTATATGAAGCTGCCAAAGCAGCGCGAAACCAAACGATAGTTCCATCATCTAATTAATCCAGGAAGGCGGCTGCTCGGTTGCGGCCGGTCGAGGACACAGGAAAAGCTATGGCGGAAAATATTCTTTCGGTAAACGATGGAAATTTTGAGGCGGAAGTTGTGACGGCGAGCAACGCTCAGCCGGTTATGGTCGATTTTTGGGCGGAGTGGTGCCGTCCGTGTCATATGCTGGCCCCCACAGTCGCGGAAATTGCCCAGGACTACGCGGGCAAGCTGAAAGTCACCAAACTCAATGTGGATGAGGCCATGAACTCCGCGGGCCGTTTCAACATTCGCGGGATCCCCACGCTTTTGGTGTTCAAGAATGGCCAGGTGGTGGAACAGATCGTCGGCGCCGTGCCGAAAGATCAGATCACCAAAGCGCTAGAACGGCATATCGGCTAACGTCATAAATCTCGCGATTATTTAGAGGGGCCATACTTGTCAGCAAAACGAGTCGCTCGTCGGAAACGGGTGCGCGCAAAGGGCCCTTCGAAACGAGCGTTCAGCAAAGCTGCAATTGATCAGTCTCGCGGCGTGTTACCCACCGCGGCGATCAGCGACGGCTTGATTCGTTGCACTTGGGCTTCGAACCCGCTGAACATCAAGTATCACGACGAGGAGTGGGGCAAGCCGGTGCACGACGACCGGCTATGGTTCGAGTTCCTGATTCTCGAGGGCGCACAAGCGGGCCTGAGTTGGGACACGATTCTTCACAAACGCGGGCGTTACCGCGAAGTTTTCTGCGGTTTCGACGCTGCTCGTGTCGCACAATTCGATGCCAGGAAAGTCCGCGAACTGATGCGCGATCCTGGAATCGTACGCAATCGCCTGAAACTCGCCGCCACCGTTGCCAACGCTAAGGCTTTTTTGCGCGTGCAACAGGAATTCGGCAGCTTCGACCAGTTCATCTGGAAATTTGTGGGCGGCGCACCTATCCAGAATCGCTGGATCCACCATAAACAGGTTCCCGCGAAGACCTCGGTATCGATTGCGCTCAGCAAGGAATTGCTCAAACGCGGCTTTCGTTTCGTGGGTCCCACGATTTGCTACGCATTCATGCAGGCCACAGGATTGGTGAACGATCACCTCGTAACCTGTTACCGGTTCCGTGAACTGGGGTAATGCGCGTCGCGCGAACAATGCGCTTCACGGTCTGCAGGTGTAACGCATAGCTGAAATGCCCGAAAGTGCACAATGGTTGCGACTGCTCACCGGTTTTGTTAGTTTTGTACAAGAGCGGGCGTCGTACAATGGCAGTATAGAAGCTTCCCAAGCTTCGGACGTGGGTTCGATTCCCATCGCCCGCTCCAAACTACAAGTAAACAAACTACTTACTGAATTGTTGGCACCAATTCAACACTTGGCACCAATTCATCCGCAGCAAAACGCTCGATCTTCTCGGCCAACGAATCAACCGCTCTGCGCTGGCTATCTCCCACAACGTGTCCGTATTTCTGAAGCGTTGTACGAGCGTCCTTGTGACGGAGTTGACGCTGCACGACAGTTAGCGGTGCTCCTTGTTCGAGCATCTCGCTTGCTGCCGCGTGACGGAAAGCATGGAAGCCTGTGCGCTCGATTCCTAGACCCTCCTGCACTGGCCAGAGACCGTACTCGGTCACCTTGCCGACCGAGTAGGAATTGCCCCTTCGATTGGCGAACAGGTAGCCGTTGGGATTCTCGCGGAAGTGGTCTACCAAGAAACCCTTCAGCCTCTTTTCCAGTGCTGGCGGTATCGGAACATCGCTTGCGCTGCCCGTGCTTTTCGTTGACTGCTCCTTCTTTGTTCGTGAGTCAACTGAACGACGAATGTGAATGACTTTGCGACTGAAGTCTAGGTCACACACTTTTAGCCCTAACATCTCGCCTGCACGTAAGCCGGTCATCCCCAACACAGCGAACATGGTTGCAAACGGTTCTTTCGCGTTGGTGATGATGTGCCCCATTTGTTCCGCGTCCAAGAATCGCACTTCACGCCCAGCCTCTGAGCGGGGAAGTACTAACTCAGATCGCTTCACCAGTGGGACTGCGTTGCCAAACAACCGTGCGGTGCGCAAGATGGAAAACAGACTTTGTAGAATGTTCTCGATACTCTTCCGCGTGATGCCGCTGGTTGCCAGCGTGGTGACAAATACCTGCAAGCGCTTCGCGTCCAGTTCCTGAAGATGAAGAGACCCAAGCCGGGGTTCGATGTGATGCTTCAAATGGCTCTCAGCAGCACGCACCGTTGATGGCTTGAGGTTCACCGCTATTTGCTCACGCCATTCCTGCACCGCATCCAAAAGAGTCTTTCCCACTTTCGGTGCTGGTGCAGGAACAACGTTCACCTTGTCCAAGAATGGTTGGAACGTTGCCAGAGCGGCACGGCGAGACATGTTGGCGCAGTGGCCCAGAATTACCTTGCGCTTGACTCGCTGAATCGTCCCGTCAGTTCCCAACCTGTCCTCACGAAACATTCCAACCCAGACCGGCCTTTTCTGCCCTCTCTGGGTTAACTGCCCTCGTTGAAACCTTCGTCTCGGCACATTGCCTCCTGTGCTCACCTCCGACGAAGGCGTTACCGAGTGGGAGTCTAGCACACCAATGGGATCGCCATTCTCATCGGCGGGATAGACCGTGGTGACTCGCACCCATTCGGCCACAGCAACCACTCTAGAAATTTCGGTCTCCGGCATGTCACGCTGCCTTTCTGGGTGCGCGTGGAGTGAGTGTGTAAGGTTTCATGCAGCACGCTTCTGCGCTTCGACGGGTGCCGGTGGTCTGCGAAAACGATTCGCGCACGCGCTGATGTATTGAATGTGGTGTTCTGGATCGTGAAAACAATCTGGCTGATAACGTAGTTTCGTCGCTGCACACTGGATCCCGTGGAGCACTGGCTCAACGTCGTATCGATGGATTCGCAACCAGCGGAGCATCTGCGCCGTGTCGGGTGTAGGGAGTGTTGGTAACTGCGCCTGCCATGCGCTCGTCAGAATGGTCACCAGTTCTTCCGCTAAGAAATGCTCTTGCATCTGCTTCACTGTCACGTTGTTCATGCCGCGATCTCCTGTCTGTTTTGTTCAATTGTTTCCTGAATGAAAACCTTGGCCGCGTCCATGTTCGTGCCGCGAACGTGTTGTACTAGCTGGCCCAACTTGCCGTGTCCCTGCTGACACGCGTGACACCTAAAACCCGAATCAGAAAAACTCAGGCTGAACTTTCCCTGCTCTCCGCAGTATGGACATCCCAGTTCTTTCACCGTGCGCCAACCATCAAAAAACGAAATGGTTTGTTGCATCGCTTTCTGAACAACGCCGTGCCACTCCTCCGGCGTCACGGTGTTCAGGTCGAACTTCCAGTGCGTGTTCTCGTGGTCAATGCGGACTCCCTTGTTCTTCCAGCGCTCTGTGGGCTTGCTGGTCTGCGGATCGTTAACCGTGAGTATGTGCTTCCGGTAGGACAAGAGTTTTCTGCCTATGCAGTACCTCACTCCGCGGTTGAAAGCGTTTTCTCCCAAATACGAGAGTTGCCGCCACAGTGACCGCTCGACGAACACACTTTCGTCACGCGCCTTGCTCACAAGGCACAGCGCGGCAAGGTAGACAGCCTTTTCGCTGGCGTGTTTCATCGTGTGTATCGCTTCTAACGCCACCCGTGGGACCGTGACGAAATGAAAGTGCTCATCAGAAGCATTGGAAGAAAGCAGGCCGTAGTGACCCGGATCTGTGGACAGTCGTTCGCCGGTCTGCGGGTTCAGTAGAAACACTCTACGAGCACGAAACCTCCCGGCATCAGTCTTACCGCTCATCCGCAACGAAATGGAGCCGTCTTTCTCCAACCGTTTGAAACCTGAGCGTACAGCCCGTGGTGACAGGCCGGAGACTTCAGCTTTCCTCTTGATTGTCGCTAGAAACGAAACGTCAGCACCTGTCTCGGAGGATCGATAGCTGACACCTGCACCTTGAACGTACAACAACAAAGCAAGATGCATTGCCGGATTCCCAGCGTACTGAAGGAGAGTTACAGGAGATTGGAAAGTGGAGAATCCTGTCCAGATGCCGGAAGGCTTACCACCAGATGCAAGTCGAGAACGATGAAGAAGGACTTCAGGATTACTGTCAATCCACAAGAGAAGATCAGGGAGGAAGGACTTGTGAAACACATTCGATTCGTTTCGATTCATAAGACTCTTTCTAAACAGTCTGTCTAACCCTGTGCATACACATACACATCAGGGTTTCAAATATCGCTGCTAACATCATGTGAAAACAGGGGATATGCCCAATACGTCCAGCGGCATAATTGGTGGTGGAAATGAGGTGAAACCCTAGACTGCCACCCTTTGTGCCGCTGGCTACACCAATTATGCCGCTGGACACTTTGTGAAAAGCCCAGCAAATCCGAGGGTTTCGTGCCAGAAAACGCAGTGTTTGCTTAGTTTTTATCAATTCGCTCAATCCGTTTTCCGCATCATCGGTCATCATTCCCAGCATTGATCCGCGAAATGTTTTGGACAACTGTACCGAAGGGACTTTGAGGTTCAGTGCTGGTACTGACTGTCCGCACACTCTGCGGTCGCTGCCCGTGCCAACGTTACGCGACCGCGCCGAGTGTGCGTTCTTCTCTCGCTGGTACTCAGCGAAAAACTTTGCTGACGGGTGTGTAACCGCAGGGACAAAGGGGAAACCCGTACACACCCGTGTGCTTTCGCTCTCGTCAGAGCGAATCTCTGTTTACTTAGCTGACGCAATGATTTTCTTCGCGGCCTGTAGCGCTTGCCACTCACCGTAGGCTTTAGCATCAGTGACGACGAAACCGATTCCGTCCGCTGCTTTTGCAATCCCTGCGGGTGTTTCGGTGGTTGGTGTTTCGAGCTTCGCGTGAGTCGGCAGAGGGTAATTGAATCGCACGCTTTGAGCGCTGGAATCTCTCCCAACGATGTCGAAGAATTGTCCAGCGAGTTTTGCCCTACGGTACTCCTCGGGATGCTCTTTGTGCAGCCGCGTCGCAGCGCCTGTCGTGTCAGTGACGAAGAGTTCTCGGCACCGTTCTCGCGGAAACGCTTGGATCGCGTCTGCGAGTTCGACTTCCGATGGTCCAGCGGAGTCATCTTCCGCGTGGTGGATCGTCGCTTCACGGCGATGACGTTCGCCGCGTTGCTCCGCAGACTCGCCAACGCGACCAGCGGTCTGCGCGACTTCCCGCGCCTCGGCGTATAGCGTCCGGTTCTGCGCTTCCCACTCCGAAAGATTCCCTACGATTTTGAAGCGATTCGAGAATAAACGCTCAGCGCGTTCTTCCGCCGAGAGTGAAGCTAGGGTTTTCACATCGCATAACGGTTTTTCTGGCATGACTTTTCAATCCTTTTTTCTTCGGCAGTCGCAATCATGCCCCGGCAGTAACAGGGAGGCGCATGTTTCCGAATGCCCGGTTGTTGCTGTTGTTGTGTTTGTGGTGGTCGGGGCTGGTGCCGTTGGCTCCGCAGATGTCGCGGTCAATGCGGTGTCGTATCGCTGCTGAACGATTTGCTGCGCCAACGATGGCTGTATCCGTGGATTCGCTGTTCTGCGCATGTCAATTCCGAAACGTTTCCCCGGCAATTCGCACTGACACGGAGCACGCGCAGACTTTGCCTTCCTTGTAACCACAGCCGGGTTCGTGGTGCCACGTCCACCCCGCGTGACCGTCGCGCATCAAGTCAGGCCTCGTGTTCCGGATTTTTGCCGTCAGCAGTATTCGGTTGTCCACAGTTGGCGAGTCGAGGCTACGACTTGACCGCATCCGGCATACTCGCTTTCTCCGCCAGCGTGGTGATGAACGCGTCGATATCTGATGGCCGGAATCTTCGAGCGTTGGAAGAGAGCATCAAAAAAGGGATCGTTGGTTTAACTTGATCTCGGGTGTGACGCAGGACGTAGAACTCGGACACGCCAAGCCGTTCTGCAACCTGACAGGTATTCAAAAGGCAGTCTGTGACTGCCGCTGGTGACTTCTTCTTCATGTAAGATGGCTTTCCGCGAAAGGCCGACCGGAGCAGGAGGGCTTCACTAAGAGGGAGGAAGGACTGACTAAGCCTTAACTCATTCTCTACATCAATGGTAACACGAAAAACCTGAAAAGTCAAGGCTAAGCATCACACCTGCATACTTTATATCATATTGCCAGCACCATGTCAAGACATTTGATCTGCCCTATATTCATACAGTTAGACTAGTTTCGGCGGCGTGTGACGGATAAACCAAAGATTTCCTGAAATAGTTTGTGTCCCGACCACGGCTGCACCAAAATAGGGCAGAAAGTGGCAAAATCGAGTCCTGCCGTGGTAAGACGATGTAAGTGACCGTGTAGTAACTGCGCAAAGGCTTGGAGATCGTTGAAGGCTTGTTCACCCGGAATCAAAAATCGTGAAAAATTGTGGGAGCAAGTGACGCCGTCGTCGTAACCGAGTCTTACCCCTACCCTCAACCTGTTCAATGACTTACAGCTATGCCATACCATATTCGATTGGTAAATTCAACACATTGACAACATTGTATTTTAGGCATACGCTTCGCTGCGAAGCGTACCAACAATGTGCGACGCTGTAGGTGCGTCTGCTGTTCAGCGAGTCAACAACGTTCTAACAAGGTCCGGGTCTCGTTCGATCCTCGTCTTTAACGCAGTCCACCTCGTGTGCGTTCAGCGGTATATGTACTAGACCAATAAATCGCTTGTCTATAACTGGTGCGTTATCACGCGGATGCGTAGCCAGCGGCACATACAGGCTTGCAGGATCGTGCGAGTGTATGTCTGTCCGCAGATTCTACTCGCGGCAAAGGACAACACAACATGCTTAACTTAAATCAGCAAGACGCACAGCACGTGTTCGAGCCTGTAGCTAGGACGTGTTCCACACGCGCTCTGCGGTCGGCTGTGAGACGTTTCCTCCGTCTCGCGGCGCAAGACAGCCATGAGTCGATTCGCAAGGCTAGCAAGGACGTTGACGCTGTTGTGGCAGCATTGCAGAGGTAGATCAGTCGTAAGCCGGACGTTCCCCACGTCCGGTGGTTGGAAAAACTCCTAGACAAACAAATCGGTTGTACTCCATCCGCACAGAATGCGGACGGTAGCAGTGTGCAGACGCTATCCGCGAGTATCGGCCCACAGCGAGCGACCAACTGGCGAAATGCATCATTACTTCACAAATCCTGTTTTACGTAGGCTGCAAACAAAGATACTTGCAGAGACGTTTTCTCGATTCGTGCAACAAAGCAAACATTTTGATGCATTTTGTGACAGCCGCACTTTTCTTTGGTTCTGGTGATGGCCGTCACAGACAACGCATCGTTTCTATAGTAATGTCCTGTTCAGAGGCAATGCCGATGAAAGCGCTGACACACGAAGAGATTCTGAAAGTCCTGAAGGCAGTAGCCGACAATCCGCGCGATCTCTGCATGATTCTGCTTGCCTTCCGGCATGGAATGAGAGCGAGCGAGGTCTGTGGCTTGGAATTGAAGGACGTAGACCTGAAGAACGGCGAGATTACGATCCGCCGACTCAAGGGGAGCCTCAAGACAACGCAGCCACTCGCAGACCTGCAAGGACAGCCGCTGCTGAGCGAGAAACGCGTGTTGAGGGCTTGGCTGACAGAGCGCGGCACTCACCCCAGCAAATATGTTTTCGTGTCTCAGAAGTCCGGCAAACTCCATCGTAGCCAGTTCTACCGCGTGTTCTCAGCCGCTGCTGAGAAAGCTGGACTGGCTGCTGACAAACGGCATCCACACTGCCTGAAGCACAGTCTCGCGGTCACACTGGTGGAGCAAAACGTGAATCTGGCAACCGTCAGAATCGCTCTGGGGCACAAGTCAATCGCGTCCACGGCTGTGTATGCCGTGCCCACGGATGAGACAGCGGGTAAAGCAGTTCTGAACGCTCTGGCGTCCACGTTCTAGGTGTCACAATGTCGCTCACGCTCTTCCATCGCACTGAGGCGGAATACGCGGACTCAATCCTGCGTTCTGGTTTCGAGGACGGACACGGAACCTATCTGACTGTGAACAAATACTCAGGAGTCTGGCTCTCTAATGTCCCACTTGATGCAAACGAGGGAGCGTTTGGCGATACGCTTTTGGGTGTGGAGCTAGAAATGGCTGAGGAAGAGCTTCGCCAATACGAATGGATCGAAGAGGGAAAGGGTTTTCGGGAGTTCTTGATTCCTGCCGCAATCATCAACGCTAAAGCTAAGGTTCGAGTTGTCGAGGAAGAATAGGACGAGGAAACAAACGAAGCTGTTGCGACGCAAGAACTTTGTTTGTGTTCTTGCGCGGCGACGATGGAATCCAGATGGAATGGTCCGGGATCGGTCGGAAGGGCGCGCGTACTTCCGGGTGGAAGGTGGAAATGGGTGATAGTGCCTGTCTTTCACCCCCCGGTCATGGAAATTTGGAACGACTTATACTTGGGGGACTCTCGGAGGCTAGGGATCGTGGCCGGGGGAACGGTAGGGGAGTTCAAATAAGATGCGAAGGCGTGAATCTTCATCCCGGCTACGGATGTTCAAAACAAAATATTTGTGCGTGGAAACGCTACCGTTAGCTACTTTGTCGGCCACCGCGACCGCAACCTTCCTCTGCACAGTGTGCAGACAAGTACACCTCCGACTTAGGATAATCAATAACTTACGGATATGTTCTCCTCTGCACATTGGTTAGCCTCTCCCCGGTATGCCTTTCGTCTGTGGTATGCAGGCGTACTCCTGATTCCTTCCCGTTTGCTTCGGGTGAAGTGCGGCAGCCATACGGTCGAGTTTAGCGATAGCAGGCGATCCTAGGAGCACGTCTGGCTGGTTAGCTATGACCCTACCCGCGTGCCTTACCTGCTTCGCAAATCGAATCTGTGCGAGAAGTGGCGTTTGCAAGCAGTGTGTTTTCAATACTCGGGTGGAGTTCGTTTTCTGTCCTAGACTCGCGTCTCTATCGTTAGGCTCTCAGATCGTCTCGTTGTAGCTCGGATGACCCGCAAGCCGCTCGAACTTGTAGTCTGGGGTGATGCGAAAGCAGAACACAGTTGAGTGCGGCCCAAAAGTGTCTCTGTAGTTGAACATGCCTAGTACGATAGACATCTGACCGTCCTGCTCATGCCCGTCTGCGTAGATCGTCTCATCCGAATATCCAGCACCCTTACTCGCCAAGCATTCCGGGCCGCGGTCTAACCGCTTCACTGCACTAAATTCAGGTTGTTTGGGGAGTCCATCTTCGTTCACGATGCGAAGGCAAACTAGCTTCTCGTCTATCCATGAGATCGTTCTTCCTTCATTCGTATATTTCAAGCGGAACCTTGCAGACGTGGACCTTGTTCCATCACCGCTCTCACCTGTAATTACAGTTCCCGAGAATCCGGGGACGTTTTCGACGGTAACAACAATCCATGCACGCTCGGCATTGATGAGAGCCTGGGCATTTAGCAGAGCTGCTTCAGCACTCTTTTGTGCAGCCAGAGCCGTATTCTCCGCATTCTTGGTCTGTCGCCTTATGTCTAGCAAGGTACAGACAGCAATCACTGTGCCAACGAGGCCCACCACAACTAATGCCAGCGTAGGCCAATAAATATCCCACCATCCCGGTAACAGGTAACTTGCTGGTGTCGCGTTACACAAGCAGATCGTAATCATGTAAAACCTCGTCCAACGTTCACTGCAAACAGCGCTAGGCTCCTGAGTCTACCGGTAGTGCGCAAAAATGCCCGGTTCCTTCTTTGGCCAGCGTGCCTTGAGATTCTCCCAAGCACGCTCAGCCACTATGGTTGCGATGCATTCCTTCATCGTGCACCTCAATCTTTCTGCGCCTGTACGGGATCTTACCAGAGCAGCGAAGATAAAGCGAATAACTAAATCGCCAGTGTTTATGCGGAGTTCTGCATAGTGTGCAGATTTCAGAATTGAGTACGGGAACTGAGTACAAGAGAAAGGGTTTTTGAGGGCCTGTTTTTCAACCTAAGTAGCGCCGAATCTTCAACAGCAGTTGGAGCTACAGCCCACAATCACACAGCATGTTTCTTGAGAATTTCGTGAATATCGGTCGGGTGGCGGGAAACATCGGAGGCCCATGTTCCGAATCCGCCATGCCCGTTTACTGCTCGCACCCATTCGCCGAGGAACTCGCGCTTAGTTTGTTGCTCCTGATTGTCTTGGCCTTTAACTTCGAGCACTAACATTTTTTGATTTGCCAGACGCACGAGATAATCGGGGCGGAACTTGCGGATAATCCCTCGAAACGAGTACGTGATCTCGAAGTTTAGATGGTCATTCTTAACCCAAGCCGCGACGTGCGGACTACGATCTAGCTCAAAGGCCTCACTCGCTTCCCATCTACTGTCGAAAACGCTCATATTGATATGCGAATGTTGAGTGTGTTCGCAGGGCTTGCCTGTGTACCACGGCAGCATGTCCCCTGTCGCACGAATTGGCCTTTCGGTATCGAATATCGGCACAAGGGCCTCAGTATTCCCGAAGTGGATTTCCTGTCGCAAATGTTCTGCCACAGTGCTCATGTGAAGCGTGATGATGATTCTCCGCCGCATTGGGTCTTGATTGAACAGCGGCGGATCGATACGCAACCTATCGCTTTCGACAAACTTCTCGACCAGACGGATGACCTGTGCCAAGAGGTATTCCTTTGTCCCTTTCCATGTTCCCTTCATCTGCTCGAATATATCGCTTGCTGCTGTAAACACAATTTTTTGCAATCGAAAGTGTTCTCCCAGCTCGCGCAGACTAATCTCAGAGATACGTCTCACATCCGGCTTGCCCTCGATTATCGGAGCTAATTCAGCGAGTGTCGGGGTTTCATATGCGTCGAGCACAAGGGGCTTGGCCTTTGTCAGATCGTGGGTCAACGTCGGGCGATATTCATGATCGATTCGCATCACATTCGGCCAGGTGATTTCGTACCCCTTCCGTTCGATCAACGCTTCAATTCGTGTCTTAGGCGCTGGCGGGGGTGGCGGCGGTTCGTCTCCGCCTCCCTCATGCGGCAGAAACGTGAAGGGCACGCCGAATATGTTCACGTACTCGGGCTGGAAGAAGCCTCTCTCGTCGGTCTCGTATGCTGTGCGCCGCAATCCACGTCCCACAACCTGCTCACACAACAACTGCGAAGTGAATGCCCGAAGACCCATGATGTGTGTGACTGTTTTGGCATCCCAGCCTTCGGACAGCATTCCCACTGAAATTACGCTTTGGATTTTTTCTCCGGGTTCGCCGCGACGACCTACGGTGTCAACCTGGCGACGCAAAAATTCCGCTTGCTCTTTCTTCGAGAGTTTCTTCTTCCGACCCGTTCCATTAGCGCCATTCTCCTGATCCGGGTTATCGTCAGGTTCGCTAACGCCAAGCCCAAGCTGGATTGGTTCGTCCTCTTCTTCGGCCTCTTTTAAAACTCTGGAATCTATGTGCAAAATTTTCTCAGGGTCACACAGTTCTTCTATGTTGATCCTCTTGTGCGTGAACGCGTATTCCACCCTTGCCGCTGTGTGTGTCGTATTCGCTACGGTTATCAGCACCGGTGGAGTCAGTTGCTTCGACTTCTTCCACGCTTTCGCCGTCTCTAGCCAGTCCTTGCCTAGGAAGTAGTAGCCGGTCGCTACGAGAGCAGGGAGGGGAACCTCTGGTCCCGGTTTTCGGTTTAGGTCTGTCTTCACTTCCGGGTCGCTGTAAATGTGGTAGAAGCGTGACCTGTACTTAGCATCCAGCTTCCCATCGTCGCGCACGACGACGCGAGGCGTCTTAACCAGCCCTGACTCGATTGCATCGTTCAATCCAAAGTCGCTCACAATCCAGCCGAAGAGCGTTTCCTCGCCACTCTTCCTGCCAGTCGGCGCGAACGGCGTGGCTGTAAGATCAAAACAGGTCAGAATGGCCCGCGCTCTATGGATTCGGTCCAAGCCTCCAATCCATTTTGTAGCCTCTTCCATTTCGTCCTTCGACACGCCTGCAATGCGCGACTTCGGAGGCACACGCCACGCGTGGTGCGCCTCGTCATTGATGACGACGATATTCTGAGCTGACGCCATTTCCTCCAGCACATCCCGCACATAAGCCTCATCACTCTTTGCACCACGCTTATGAACTGTACGTTTTCTGCGGATTTGTTCCTCGTTTTCCCAATCCAACTTGTGCCAGTTGCGAATCATTACGCGACACGTTTGACCTTGGCGAATTTTGTCCTCTAAGCCGGGTGGGATGATTTGAAATTCCGTATAGTAGTTTCCCACCGTGCCGGGAACGAGAACCTGTAGCCGGTTCTTGACCGTGAGGCCGGGCGCAATCAGCAAAATGTTTTTTGAAAAACGCTTGTCCTGCGGATAAGTGGTTTTGTTTAAGACCTGCCATCCAATCAGCATCGCCATTAGGATCGTCTTGCCCGAGCCAGTCGCCATTTTGCAGCACAATCTTGCGAACTGGCCACCGTCGCTCGGAATATCGATTCCGACTCGTTCCGAGGCGGGGGACTTTGCAAGCCACATCAATGTCTCGATTGCTTCCAACTGGCAGAAAAAGAAACGCCGGTTCGAGTCCCTCTGTTCCAAGTCTCGCCAATGCGCTAAGAGTCGCTTCGTAATTCCCGTGGCACCGGGATAATCAGCTTCTCGCCAAGCCTTCACCCGCGGCCGGATTTTGTTCACCAGCGGAAGTTCGACGAAAGTTCCGGGGTCATCGAATGAGCGCGATTTTTCGGAGGCACGGACATAACCAGCCTTCCGCCGCTCCTGCTCTCGCGTGAAAAAACGCGTCTCACGGTGATACCGCCAATGTTCTCCTGGCTCCTTATAAGGTGAGTTGATGATCAGTTGGTCTATCGTGGCGGAACCAGCTTGGGTTTGCGTGGTCATGCGTTACCTTGAACTCGCGGATCGCTGAGGATTGCGATTACGTATGATGGTCCGCGAATAGCCCTATTATTTAACTTGCTACGCGTGGTGGACGGCAGAAGCTGCCACGCTTTTTCAAACTCTGAGCGAGACAGATTGTATTCGGTACGACTCGGTCGCAACGCGTTTTCGTTCACAGCAAAAGTGAAGGGCAATCCAGATGCAGTTGTGAATTGCTGGCCAGCAGCGGCCACGATCCGCTGCCATATCGCATCGAAAGTAGGATTGCTTGTCATTTCACATCGACCACTTTCACGCTTTCAATGCCTCGATCATCAATCACCTTCACGGCGACCCGCTTGTGCGGTCCCGGCTCAAATGGCAGCGATACCGTTCCGCGGTACTTCTCTATAAGTTCGGAGTCAATTTCCGCCTTCAAGTTCCGGGCCAATCGTGCCCAACCTTCGTCATCATCTGCCATTGGGAAGAAAACCTGTCGAGGATAAAGACTCCGTCCGTCGTAATCCGTGTCTAGCATCCACATGGCGATCCTCGACGTGTCTCCCGAGTCGATTGTGCCCGTGCGAGTGTTATAGTAGTCAAAGCCTTTAACCTCGGCTTCCCACCTGCCTTTATGTTCGCCTTTTGCCATTTCGCGTAAATCCACATCGGGACGGCCCACTAGCCAAAAACTCTGGTTCGAGGCGCGTTTCTTCTTGAGGTCCTCTGTCAATAAGTCGGCGTTCATTTGAGCGGTGAGGAAGGTCATTCCGGTTTTTTCTTTTGTCAGACTGTCGATTTCCTTGGCAGCGTCAGGATCAAATTCAAAAGCCGCGAATACCAGGATCGCGGGCCGTGGACTAAGTGTTCTCGCTTTTTCCCAGGCCAGTTCAACCTGATTGCGGTCGAGCAAGCCGTGTTCGGGACCAAAAGAAAGCACAATCCGTTCGGGTTTGACGCCCTTGGTTTCAGCATCTGCGTGAAGCCACCGCGTTCCTGCCAGCGGTTCTACGTGGGAAAAGTCAATGTGGTGTCCGCCTTTGCCGCGCAGTCCAGTCTTGAGCAGCTCGTCGCGCCATTCGGAGTGACGCAGGGTCGCGCCTTTCCTTGCGATAGAAGCATCGAGTAAAGGAGTAGCAGTTTCCCTAAAATCAGCGAGTGATCGTTGCGGCTTTGTTTCACGGCAGCCGAGTTCGATGTCCTCCAAGGAGCGCACAGTCGGAGCGGGGACGGCTTCTACCGTAAACGGTCCAGTAACACGCACACGCGTCTTGTCAGGGATTGGCTGATCGTACAGTGTTTCCTGCTCAGCGTATCTTGCAATCGCAGCTTCGATGTGCTCGCGTGTCATCCCATCGCGGATTTCGGGATTATTAGCGATGGATTTCAATGTTACGTGGGGCACCGTTTTGTATCTGAAGCCACTGGCGACGCCTTCCTCCGAGTGAGCAAGTTCGTAGTAGTTAAATTCAGCGGTCATCAAGCGATGCTTCGCCAACGTAATGGCAACACGCGAGGTATCACACGTGATCCAGCGGCGGCCCCACTGTTCAGAAACGTATGCAGTTGTCCCCGATCCACAAGTTGGATCGAGAACTAAGTCTCCGGGATCGGTGGTCATAAGCAGGCATCGCTCAACAACTGACGTTCCGGTCTGAACCACGAAAACCTTTGGGTCTGAGCGACTTTGAACCGTACCTCCAACATCGGGCCACATACTGGTAAGCGATACAGCCGGAAAATCATCAAAGTATCTGACATAGACCAATTTCCCTTTTGAAGTCGCCGCTATTCGATGGGTGATCGCCAGGCGATGCATCCCATCGGGTACAGAAGCCTTCCAGTTGTTCGAGGGACCGGGATGATATTTTTTCCCCTCGAACTCAAACTCAACAGTGGTTTTCTCTCTAAAACCAGCTGAAACAATCGTGTCGTATCGGAAAATACGGCTCCCATCGGGAATTGACTGCTCTCCTGATTTTTCAGCCGGGAGTAACGCACGCCGACCTGTTCCGGGAACCTCTACCTGATCGTACTTCGATTCGGATGGGCCAATCGGGGACTTCTTCGTTTCAAACAGGCGACGATACTTAATCTGCTTAACGTCCTTCGCGTACCAGAGCAAAAAATCACCTGCACGGCTCAAGGTAGTGCTTGTGAATCCACCCGCCGTCGTGTAGTAAACCACACTAACGAAATTTGAGCGTCCGAAAACTTCATCCATCAGTTCGCCGGCATGGTGTAGATTCTCGTCGGAAATCTGCACAAAACACGACCCCGATTCGTGAAGTAATTCCTTTGCAAGCAGTAAACGGTCCCTCAGATAAGTCAGGTAAGAATGTATGCCGAGTTCCCAGGTATCCCGGAACGCGCGGATCATTTCCGGCTCTTGCGTGAGGTCCTCGTCTTTTCCATCTTTTACGTCGCGTTTATTCACGAAGGGCTGAAAGTTCGAGCCGTACCTGATCCCGTAAGGCGGGTCCATATAGACCATCTGCACCTGCCCGCCCATACCTTCCTTCTCCAGCAGCGAATTTATTATGAGCAGCGAATCGCCAGCAATTAGGCGATTCGACCAACCGTGCGCGTGTTTGTAAAAATCAATCGCATCGTGGAGCGGCATTCGTTCTTCTGGCCGCTCGAAAAGTGATGGCTGCACAGGTATACCATCACCGTTGCGCCTGCGAACCGCTTCAATAATTGTTCTCGGGTCAATCGTTTCGTGGACGTGGAGCGAAACCGTGGGCACCTCGAACGAAACGTGCTCTTTCTTTCCTGCCCAGACGAGTTGCGGATCGAGGTGCGGATCGTATTCCAAATCCTTTCCCGGTTTCACATCCGGGACCGGTTGAATGTAGTCGTACGCCTTGTGCGTCGGCAGGGGAGGATCAGTTTCCGGCGTCACCAGACCTACTGGCGGGTTGTTGATGCGCTTCTTGTCTTTGTGCTCGTAGCGGTCAATCGGACGTTTCTTGGGATGCGCGTTTCCGTTTTTGTTCCCCTTTTCTTTGGCCATGGGACCTTTCCCGGATTTGAAGACCCGACGAGCGTTGCAGCGGATACACTTTACCTTCTAATGAGTCCCACGAGCAAGAATCAGCGCTGAGGGTGCTCTGCCAGAGTCCGAGCCTCGCTACTCTCAATGCTTGCCGATTCCTTCCCGTCGAGCGTGTCTGTCGGAGATCGTACTTCGCAATAGGAGCCGTTCTGGCGGAGACGCATCAGGGGCAGCCTCTTACCACGCACCGCTCCACGTTTGCGACCAGAATCGAATCCTATTGACAAGTGCTGCTTGCAAGCCGTGTGTTATCAGCGGGAGAATCTTGCGTGTTTCCATCCCCGATCCCGCAGCAGCAATCCGAGTACGAACTTGTCGGGTTTCGGCGTTAATCGGGATGCTAGGGGTTCCCCTAGTGGCGTGGGGACGTGGTTACGTCTAAAAAAATTGAGAAACTTAGAGCCTTCGGCCCAACAGGGTCGAGATCGAGGGGCGGTGCACGGACAGTCCGAGGAGATAGAGAAACCATGTGCAAGGACACGCCAATGGCCTCACGAGTGAAACATTCAATTACACCGGCGCTTTTCAGCTTGCTGCTCTTTGCCTGTGCCTGCGGAATCCTCTACGAGTCGCCTTCATCAGCGCAACAACAGCCGAAGACGACGGACACGGCCCAACCGGCGCAGAAAACGTTCCCCTCTGCTCAAGCGGCGGCTGATGCTTTCGTCCAAGCGGCAGAGAGTTGGGATGTGGCGGCCTTCAATCAGATCTTGGGACCACATGGTGAAGATTTGGTTTCCTCAGAAGACCCGGTTCAAGATAAGAACATCGCGGCCCACTTTTCCGCCGAGGCCCATGAGAAAACGTTGGTTTCGGTTGATCCGAAAAATCCAAACCGCGCCAGTCTGGTGGTCGGCGATGATGATTGGCCGATGCCGATTCCCATCGTCAAGCGCAACGGCGTGTGGCTCTTCGATACCAAATCGGGCAAACAAGAGATTCTCGACCGGCGCATCGGGGCCAATGAATTAGACGCCATCCAAATTTGCCGCGACTACGTCGAATCGCAACAGGAATACGCCTTGGAGAAGCACGATGGCTCCGAAGTCAACCAATACGCGCAGAAAATCATCAGCACTCCCGGAAAACACGATGGCCTCGCCTGGCGCAATCCCGATGGCAGCCTGGGAGGTCCGTTCGCCGAGACTATCGCCTACGCCCTCGAACAGGGCTACTCCGACAAAGCCAAGCCGTATCACGGGTATTTCTTCAAAATCTTGAAAGGGCAGGGACCCGCGGCACCTCTTGGGAAAATGGACTTCTTGGTCGAAGGCGCGATGATCGGCGGTTTCGCCCTGGCGGCCGCGCCAGCGGAATACCGGGTCACAGGGGTTATGACGTTTATCGTGAGCTACCAGGACATCGTCTATCAGAAAGATCTTGGCCCGGACACGCTGAAGATCTTCCAGGACCTCCAGCGGTACAACCCGGATAAATCCTGGCAGCCCACGAACGACGATTGGCCAACCCAATCTTCGGACGCGCCCGTTCCCGAAACCGGGAATTAGGTTGCAGATTAGGCGCATGTATGTCGCAAAATCCAGTAAAAACGTTGTTTTCCGCACAGTGTGCGGAATGGGATAGTTATTCCTCCGGGTGCCCTCCGCGTCTGCATACTTGGGCGGGTTTCAATAATTGTTTATGTGACCATCTCAATAAGAGGCGATCTGACGGAGAAGTGATGTCACCCCACTACTACCGAGATCGTGTACGACGTGGTGGCCGGAAACGCGACGAATCGCTATCGTCGTTGATGTTCCGCATCGTTCCGACTTGTTGAAAGAAGATTAATGCTCACTGTAATCCCCGGTAAAAATGCGGGTTTCTGCACAGTGTGCAGAGGATGGAACCAAATAGTACCAATTGATTTTTGGAGCGTCGGTAACGCCTTCGCGCGGTGAGGCTTATGAATTTGGGATGCAATTCGATTCCCATCGCCCGCTCCATATATACCCTGATTGCCCAGTTGACCTTACGCCGGCTGAGCTGTTTGGATTCACCGCAAAACCGGCGAGGTTGGACGGTGGTCGGCCCGCGATCGAATAGTAAGCCAATAAACAATAGCCTCAGTCTGAGCACCACGAGGACTCTGTTCCCCACGGCGCACATGCATGCACTAAATTTTCCGCGCTTTCATCGCTGGGGAAATCAGTTCGGTCGGAGGAGCCATGGTTTCTGATCTGACGCTCTGACGCTGGCTAGCGGTAGGATGAACTTCGCAGCAGCCACGCCTATACAAGGAGCTGACCGATATAAATTTGGGAGCCGACCCCCGCACCGAGGATTCCAAAATCGTTTGAGATATCCAACGAGAAAAGCGCCGGTGATCAGAATCCACTCCGGACCGGCTAGACCAAGGCGGATCGGAATCGAAGACAAGCCAACGAACATCAGCGCGCCCACAACGGCGGCAGCACTCAGAAACGCAAGGTCGCGCGTCGCTAACCAGCGAGTCATTTGGCCTTCGGAAACGCTGGCCCAAAGTGCGAAGCCCGCGGCCAAGTAGCTCAGGGACTGGCCGCCCGAAAACTCGTGGGAACGATCGAGCACTATGCCCAATATCGCGGCAAGGCCATATGCCGTAACCAGGCGCAGACCCTTAATGCCCCGATGGCCGCAGGGGTCGATTTGTTCAAGCCACGTTGCCATGCTCGGATTTCCCTCGAACTAAGATTTCGCTCGCGATTGCATGGCCATGGCCACGAGCGCCCCGATCAGAATTGCCGGGAAAAGCTGGCCTACCGCGGCCTCAGCAATGGTCAACGATCGCGCAATCGGAGAAACAGGAGTTACCTCGCCACCTACTGTGGTGATGGTGCAGAAGCTGAAGTAAGTCAGTTTGGAAATCAGTTGGTCAAGATCCCTGGGCGCGGTGACGAAATGGAACGAGCCCGGACGGGATTGCTCAATGACCTGAAACATCGAAGCCCATGCCATCCCGATCAGCAGATAGGCACTCGCTCCACCCTGGATGCGGCTCCAGGTAATCGGACCGCCGCGAAACATCACCAGGAGCACGATGCGGACATAGAGGAGCAAGATAAGAGTTGAAAATATGCTGGCAAGCTGATGCAAAAGCGGTGTTGGATACAAACGCGCGGCTCCTAGGAGAGCCGCTGTCATAAGGATCAGGGTGACCACCAGAAAAGTGTCGAACCGGGTCTGCTTAACGGCAATAGCGGCTAACACCATGAGCACCATGATGAAGAGGTCGACCGCGATCCTACCCGGGACACCTGCCTCGCGCATTGGAGTGATGACGAAAACAAGAATGCACAGAGAAATCGTAATTAAAGTAAGGCCAAGGTCGCCGGACCAGAATTCTCCCCCCTTAATACGGAAGAGCACGGTGCGTGGTAGCGTTGCGATACTGGACATAAACTTACCTCCTGGCTGAAGCAGCATTCCAAACTTCACGACTACGAGTGAAATGCAACCCGCTAGCCAAATCAACTCTCTTATTTTGTATGCGTTCCTGAAGTCGGTCACGAGCCTTTCCCAGTTCTCTTCCCGAACTCCCGTGAATTCGCGAGCCGTCCCGGGATGTGCCATCCCGTAACGGACACATTTGCAGCGGCCTGGAATTGGCACCAGATTTGCATCCTAAATTGGCAACTACCCCCTACCCCAGCCGCCTGCGCTACGGCAAGGATGTTACTTCTCAGTTCAGCGAGACCTCCTGTTCCGCTGGGGTCTGCGAGACCGGTACCCTGTCTTCCTCGGACGGCCTACGCGCGGGCAAGAACGTTCTCTACGCCGTCAGCAAAAAGTCCGACGGCACGTTCGCAAGTTCCCGCCTGCGGTTTGCAGGGGACGAAGTGTGGGATGCAACTTCGCCCGCAGCTTCGAGCCAATCTCTCACAGCGCAACAGACGCCGGCTTTCCCGACGGCAAGCAGCTTTATTCCTCCGGCGGTGGCCTTCACCACCCTGAATCCCGGCGGTTTCAATGGAGCGAATCCTTGGATCCGGATCGGCGCGCAGCAGGCCTACCCGGATAACGGATACTCCTGCTCCGGCTGTTACACCGTGATCGCGTTGGACCGGCAGACGTTAACCGAGAAAACGTCCGCGCCCGAGTCGTCGCCGCGATGTTTTCAGAGCCGCAGTTCGATGGTCGCGTATCTTGGAAAGCTCTCTCCACAGGACCTGGTTATTGTCGGATCCAACTTCAATTAACCCGATGGAGCGCGGCGAGCAATCGCCGCACTCCGTTTTTTATTTTTCTAAGCAAAGAGAAAAGGAGTTTCATGTGGAAAATTAGCAAATCTAAGGACAAGCAGCGCTTGGTCCTGAGCATCAGCGGAAGGATTGAAGCAGAAGAACTGCTCGAACTGCAGATGGCAGTGTCCTCGGAAGAAACGCCAGATAGCGAAATGGATTTGGACCTGGAAAACGTGAGGCTGGTGGACCAGCAGGTGGTCACTTATTTGGCGTTTTGCGAGGCGAGTGGCACGAGACTTCGAAATTGCCCTTCCTATATTCGCGAATGGATTGATCGGGAAAACGCTGGACAGAATCACCGAAACAAAGACGAAGATCTAGACTTGAGTTGCGATTGAGACGCGAATGGTCGACTAGGTGGTCGGCCATTCTCCAAATTCACAATACCAGTGCTTATGCCACGCGCCGATAGGAAGAGCGCGCCGGCGCAGCCGTGACACCTCGGGTAACGAACTCTCGTACTTGACCGCCGCGCGAAACCCTTCCGCTCTTGGCCGGAGCTTTGAACGCTCGTTGTAAATGAGGAGTGATTTGCGCTCGCGCACGGAAGAATTGCGCCTTTAGGGTCCCTTCACTGATTCCCAGGCGCTGCGCCGCTTCTCGATTGCTCAGGCCTTCCAAAACCCGAAGGTTAAACGCATGCCGAATTTTCGGCGAAAGTTTCACAGCACAGCGTTCCAAAACCTCTCGCTGTTGCGCCATTGGACGGATTTGCTCCGGGTCAGGGCCAGCATCCGCAATCATCTCTGATTTGGCGAAGCCTTCCTCATTGCATTCGTCGAGATGCACAAATCTGCGCCTCGACCCGTATCGCAATCGCATTCGCGCCACGTTTAAAACAACAGCGGTTAGCCATGTCGAGATTCGCGCCTCGCCCCTGAACTGATCAAAATGCCGGAAAGCGGACAAGAGCGCGTCCTGGACGGCGTCTTCGGCATCGGCGGAATTGCCAAGTTTGCGCAGCGCGATTTTGTAGAGCGCCGGGAAATGTTTGGAAAAGAGTTCTGCGAAGATGGCCACGCGAGGATCGTCTGGTTGCGTGCTGGAACTTGATGGGCCAGGCGTGTTGCTTGTCATCAGGTGCGTTTCGGTCATAACGGCTCCTAAAGATTGCTGGGACGATAACTGGCAAGAGTGGTTCCATCTGCAGCGGGAAATGCGCAGATAACGTATCCAGTGTGCAATCAGAGCAATGCAGGAGACCGCGACTCGCGGTTGGAGTCGCATGTCAAGGTTGCACAGTTGCCGTGACGTCGGAATTTCGACACTTCGTCATCATCCTGTCACGCGATTGGCGGGCATCCGCGCGATCACAAAGCAAGTACTGGGCCGGGGGCGAGCTTCCCATCACAAAAATCGAAGAGCCTTTGCACGCGCCTGGAGAATCGCGCGTAACGGTTGCGGATGTCGGGAGTGCCGAACCAATGCCATGGGTGTCATCAACGCATCGCGGTGACAACATCGAACGTTCGGTAAGCAGCTAAGTCATTCAAGGAAAAGAACGTGCGCGCACGTGGATATGGAATCCACCGTGCTCGTTTGAGGGAGCTCGACTTTTTTGTCGATTGAGTGTGGTACGAGCATCCAACGTACACCACCAGCGCCATACACCGCATTAGGAGGAAGTATGCACGCGTTCGAAGAAAACAACACGAAGCTCGCTTTCGTCGGTCTCGGCAACATGGGTAGCCGCATCGCCAAACGGTTGTTGAGTGCTGGATATGCCGTCTCCGTGTTCGACCGCAATCCCGCAAAATCCGAAGCTCTGAAACAGATCGGCGCCAAACCGGCTGATTCCGTTGCGGAACTTGCCAAGTCGGCGAATGTGGTTCTTTCGTGCCTGACGAATGATCAGTCGGTCCGGGATGTCTATTATGGACCCACCGGTGTTCTCGCGAACGCCGCGCCGGGACTGGTAATCCTCGAAATGAGTACGGTTTCGCCCGCCACCTCGCGCGAATTGGCCAACAAGGCTTCGGAACGCGACGTGCCGGTTCTCGACATTGCGATTTCCGGCAGCACTCCAGCTGCCGAGGCTGGCACTCTCGTGTTGTTTGCCGGAGGTAACCCTGATTTCTTTCAGGCCGCTCGCCCGATTTTTCAAGCTATCGCCAGCAGGTATTTTCATCTGGGTTCCAATGGCGCGGGTACCACGATGAAATTGGTGGTCAATGCAATTCTCGGCATCGGCATGCAGGCGATTGCCGAAGCTACGGCGTTGGGCGAAAAAGCCGGTTTGAGCCGTGACGTGCTTCTTGAGGTTCTGGCCCAAACCGCAGTGATTGCCCCGGCTCACGCCGGAAAGCTTTCCAGAATCGCCCGCAATGATTACAGCCCTCAATTCCCAGTTCCCCTGATGAATAAGGACTTTCGTCTCATTCTCGAGTTGGCAAGGGAAGTTCATGCAGCGGTGCCGGCCGCATCCGCATCGTTCCAAATCAATTCCGAAGCAATGACTGCGCACTCCGATCAGGATTTTTCTGCAGTCATGAAAGTCATGGAAGCCATCACCGGCAAGGCAACTGCAGCAAAATCCACGGCTGACTGACAACTGACGGCCCTTCGGGGAAGGCGACTTTCACGAAATCGACACAGGAGAGGACAAAATGCTGGAATTTACGGATATTCAAGGAACCAATCTCATCAGCGCTCGCATCGGGCTCGGCACCTGGGCAATCGGCGGATGGATGTGGGGCGGGAGCGATGAAGCCGAATCGATTCGCACCATTCATGCGGCTCTCGATCAGGGCGTCAACCTCATCGACACCGCGCCTATCTACGGTAACGGGCGTTCGGAAGAGATCGTGGGCAAGGCCGTACGCCAATACGGCCGACGTCACAATATTGTTCTGGCTACGAAAGTCGGCATCGACTGGACCACTGGCAGGATCGAACGGAACTCCACCCGTCCACGGATTCTTCAGGAATTCCATGATTCTTTGCACCGTTTGCAAACCGAGTACATCGATATTTATCAGGTGCACTGGCCCGATCCCCTCGTTCCCATCGAGGAAACCGCGGCTACGCTACGCGAGCTTTACGAGCAAGGAAGAATCCGCGCTATAGGCGTTAGCAATCATTCGCCAGAACAGATGGCCCGTTTCGAAACTGCCGCGCCGCTGCACACCATTCAGCCACCCTACAATCTTTTCGAACGCGAAATTGAGCGCGACGTTCTACCCTACGCGCGGGAACACACCAAAACCACGTTCACCTACGGTGCGCTTTGCCGCGGATTGCTAAGCGGTGCCATCCGCGCGGATCACCAGTTTTCAAATGACGACATGCGCAAAACCTCGGATCCGAAGTTTCAGCCTCCGCGCTTTGCGGAGTACCTTGCGGCGGTAAACAAACTGGATGCCTACGCGCGCGAAAACTTTGGCAAACGAGTGATTCATCTGGCGGTTCGTTGGCTGCTGGACCAGCCCGGCGTGAACATTGCGCTCTGGGGCGCTCGCAGCCCGGAGCAGTTACGTCCGATCCACGAGGTGAGCGGCTGGTCCCTGACGGAAACCGATTTCGCCGCGATCGACGCAATTCTTCGGCAAACCATTCAACATCCCGCGGGCCCTGAATTCATGGCTCCTCCGGTTCGACAACGTCAGGCAGTGGCATAAACGGAGGCGCTACTTGATTGCTGCCTCTTGGTAAGTACCGAGAGCTTAGGGGAAAGAAAGAAGTAATCGCAAATGAACGTTCGCTGTTGGCACTTTGCAGGCGCGCTTTTGCTGGCGGCAGGAGCGATCGCGGGAGACCGCGAGACTCGCCTCCTCACGCCACCCGAAGTACGTTCAAACAGTCGTGTGGTTTCGTTCACGTTGCATGCGGCTCTCGATTCCAACGGCCATGATTCGTTCTCCTACAAAGGGCGAAGCATTGCCCCAACCATTCGGGTTTATCCCGGGGACACCCTCAAGATCGCCTACGTGAATGATCTTCCAGTGCACTCGGCGGAAAGCTGCGCGATTTCTCCCTGTAAGGACATGACGAACCTTCATTTTCATGGCATGACGGTTTCACCAGACGCTCCTCAAGATGATGTGCTGGACATGATGGCCATGCCGGGCGAGACACTGCATTACGCGGTCGAGATTCCACGCGACCATCTTCCCGGTCTCTTCTGGTATCACACGCATCCGCATGGCGAGAGCCACCGGCAAGTACTCGATGGCATGTCCGGCGCGATCGTCGTCGAAGGGATGGAGCGCTACTATCCCGAGGTTCGCAAGTTACGCGAGCAGATTCTCGTTGTGCGTGGTCCATCGATCGAGCGCTCTTCCAATGCCGGAGAGCTGTTGCGCCGTGTCGAAGCACAACCGCCGTCCTGCGGAAACGAGTCTGGGGAAACGGACCGGATTTTCACCATCAACGGTGAAGTTCGTCCAACGATCAACATCAACCCGGGCGAACGCCAATTTTGGCGCATCGTCAATGCCTCTGCCGATCGCTACATGGACCTTCAGCTCGATACTCAGAAACTTGAAATCATTGCGATGGACGGTATGCCGCTGGCCTACCATGACCCGAAAAATCCCATAAAGATCGTGGAACACGTCTTAGTTTCTCCGGCAGGCCGTCTGGAAGCGATTGTCACCGGTCCGAATTCCAACGCACACGCAACTCTTCGCTCCCTCTGTGTGAATACCGGGCCCGACGGCGATCCGAATCCGGCCATGGTGCTCGCCGATATAGCGCCGGGATCTTCCGCGGCGTCGGTTGCGCGCAAGGCAAATCGCGATTTGCGCAAACCCGAATTCAAGCAAGTGGATTTGCAACGTTTCGAACAGTCCGACCCTGATTTCGTGGTGATTTTTACGGAAGACAAGAACGGTTTCTATATTAACGGCAAGAAATATGAGCCGGATTCCGCCCCAATGACGCGGGTGCATGTCGGCGGATACCAACACTGGCGGATTCTGAACGCGTCCGCTGAGCTACATCCCATGCACATCCATCAGGTGCATTTCCTGGCTTATGCTCAGAACGGAGTGCCTCTGGAGAATCCAATGTGGATGGACACGGTGAACGTGCCCGTTGGCGGCTCCGTCGACGTAGTTATGGACTTCACGGATCCCGTGATCAAAGGAATGTCGGTGTTTCACTGCCATCTGCTCAATCACGAAGACAAAGGCATGATGGCCAAGATTCTTTTCGAGTAGTCCACCAAACCGGCGCTGATTTTGCCAGAGTCGGTGCGACGGCTTAGCTGAGTATGCGACTGCATTATGCCAAAGCGTCAAAATATTGACACCTCTGCGGGGGTAGTTTCCCGTTCCATCCCTGGACGCTCCCGGACGTCATTGGGCAATATTCGGGTTTGTAGCTAGGCCACATTTTCTTGAACGTTCTCGGCCTTGCCTGACATCCAATGTTCGTCGGCATCCGTCGCGATATCGAAATTCGGAGGTTCTCATGCGAGTGCCAAGCAAGCTTGTACTCTTCCTGCCATTCATCGCGTCGCTCGCTGTGTTGTTCATAACAGTTCCAAGGGATTCGGCGGAAAGTCAGTCCGGTTCCGGTAGGGAAAGCAGCGTTCCTGCGTGCCCGGATGATGAGAGTGGTTTGACTCTGCCGTCGGGTTTTTGCGCAACGGTTTTCGCTGACAACATTGGCCACGCTCGCCATATGGTCGTCGCACCCAACGGCGTTCTTTACGTCAACACCTGGTCCGGCAGGTACTACGGCAACGACACACCGCATCCCGGCGGTTTCCTCGTAGCGTTGCAAGACAAGAACGGTTCGGGAAAGGCCGATGTGATTGAGCGTTTTGGTGAAACCGTCCAAAGCGGCGGCAGAGGCGGGACAGGCATCGGCATGTATAAGGGTTCGGTCTACGCCGAAATTAATGACCGCATCGTGCGATATTCACCTCCCACCAGTTCAATCGTGCCGAGTGGCTCCGCGGAAACCATCTCCGCGGAAACCATCGTTTCCGGATTGCCGTTGGGTGGAGACCATCCGATGCATCCATTCATCATCGATGCCCAAGGGGCGATGTATGTCGATGTCGCTAGCGCGACAAATTCCTGCCAGGTGAAAAACCGCACACTCCAGTCGCCTGGACTCAACCCCTGCACCGAACTGGAGACTCGCGGGGGTATCTGGCGCTACGATGCCAACAAAACCAACCAGACTTTTTCGCCGTCTGAACGCTATGCCACGGGAATCCGCAACGGTGAGGGTTTTGTCATCGACTCCAGTGGAAGAATCCTGGCAACCCAACACGGACGCGATCAGCTGCATGCGAATTGGCCAAACCTGTTTCAGCCCGAGCAGGAGGCCACCCTGCCTGCGGAGGAGCTACTCCTGTTGAGGGAACACGGAGACTACGGCTGGCCCGAGTGCTACTATGACGCCTTCGCTCAGAAGCTGGTTCTGGCGCCGGAATATGGCGGCGATGGTGGCAAAAAAATCGGCTCATGCGCCAACAAGATTGGTCCAGTCGCTGCGTTCCCCGCCCATTGGGCCCCAAATGCCATGGTGAAGTATGACAAGGAGCAGTTTCCGGCGCACTATCGCGATGGCGTGTTCATCGCGTTTCACGGGTCGTGGGATCGCGCACCCTATGCCCAGGGCGGCTACAACATCGTCTTTCAGCCGCTCGCTGGGGAACGCGCGTCTGGCCAGTGCGAAATATTCGCCGATGGTTTCGCCGGTGCGGTGAAGTCACCGGCCAGAGCCGAACATCGCCCCAGTGGATTAGCCGTGGGACCGGATGGTGCTCTTTATATCTCTGATGATGTACGCGGACGAATCTACCGTATCATCTATCGCGGCGGCGCAAGCGCGGCTGCCAACATCACTCCATGCCCCAGCCTGACTGCTCCTCCGGGAAATCTTGCCCAGCAGGCGGCGCAACCGCCCGAAGGGACACATCCCAACGCCGGTAAGGCTGCGAATCTTCCCGTTCCTCCAGGATCGACGGCCGCTACCGTTGCGTTGGGTAATCGCGTCTATCACGGTGAGGTGGGCGGAGCAGCCTGCACAGGATGCCATGGCGATGGTGGCCAGGGCACGCCTTTAGGCCCTGCTTTGACAGGAAAGAAATGGCTGTGGAGCGACGGGAGCTACGCCGGAATCAAGAAGACCATTACCGACGGCGTGCCGCAGCCCAAAGAGTATCGCAGTCCCATGCCGCCAATGGGCGGCGCGCAACTTACGCCCGACCAGGTATCAGCGGTCGCAGCGTACGTGTGGAGCATAAGCCATCGCCCAGCGCCATAAGGCAGTGAGTGTTTGCGAGATGGTGGCTGTGCCACCGAATCTCTAGTCGAAACAGTCAAAGGAGAAAAAAACAATGCCAAAGGAAGCTGCAACGCAAGCCAAGGAAAAGCACCATGCCACATCGGAAATCCCAACCGATCTCAACCGCGAAGGCGTCGTCGAGATCACGGCCGCACTACGTCAACTACTAGCGGATACCTTTACGCTCTACCTCAAGACCAAAAATTTTCACTGGCATATGACCGGCCAGCACTTCCGTGACTATCACCTGCTGCTCGACGAACACTCCGACCAGATTTTTGCCATGACTGATGACATTGCCGAACGCGCTCGCAAAATCGGTGGAACCACCCTGCGTTCCATTGGCGACATCTCCCGTCATCAGCGCTTGAAGGATAACGACCAGGAAAATCTCTCACCGAAAGACATGCTCTCTGAACTTTGCGCTGATAATCAGGCACTCACACGCTATTTCCGTTCCGCCCATGAAATATGTGAGAAATTCGATGACGTGGCAACTGCCAGCCTGATCGAGGTTTGGATTGATCAAGCCGAACGCCGGACGTGGTTCCTCGCCGAAATCGTGCAAGGTCTCTGACGCGCTCACAACCGGCTCAGGCATAGCGAAACAGCGCTTTGAACCCGTAGTCCATGTGCTGCTGTATGTGGCAGTGGAATAGCGACAAGCCCGGCTGATCCGCCGTGAAATCGACGACTGCGCGGCCGTAATAGGGCACGACCACTGTGTCCTTCATCACCCCGGCCGTTTTTTTTCCATTGATTTCCACCAACTCCCAGAGGTGCCGGTGCAGGTGCATGGGATGGGCATCGTCCGTGCGATTCCGCATCACCAATCGATAGCGGGTCCCGCGCTCCAACACAAACTCGCGCTCGTGCGGATACGGCTTGCCATTCACCAGCCATAAATTAAATTTGCCCGCGCCGCCGGGGATCTTCTCAAACACAAGCTCGATCGTTTTGTCCGGCGCAGGCGGACTCGATCCACTAGTTCCAAAAATCGTGTAGTCCCACCTCGCCTTGGGCGGATCAATCCATTGCGGCTGGCGGTGCTGCCCAGCATACTCGATCACCACCCCGAGCCCAGACTCGCGAATCGGCCTCTCCGTGGAACCGAGGATCCAGATTCCGGGCTTGTTCATCCCCACCACTGCATCGACTCGCTCGCCCGCGCCTAGGAAAATCGAGTCCAGCGGCTGCGGCGTTGGGACCGGATTTCCATCCAGCGCAATCACTTTCATTTTGTGTCCGGCCAGCGCAATGCGTCGATTCTCGATCGCACTCGCGTTGAGCAAATGGATTAGCAGCCGTTGCCCTTCGCGCACCCGGATGGGGTCGGCCGCGCCGAGCGCCTTATCGTTGATCGAATAGGTCATCGAGCCAACTTCAAGGCCATTAGGATCCGTGTTCATCGCCGCCGGCTTTTCCAGAAGCGGTCCGTCATGCGTATCGTCGTCTTCGTCATCCATCGTGGCCGTGAAGAACGGCTCCCAGTCCTTCAACGCGAGAAACAGTTCCTGATCGTATTGTCCCGGATTATCCGCCCCGTCCACGTACACGAATCCGAACTGCCCGGTGTAGCCGCCTTTGTGCAGATCATCCATTGCCATCGCATGCGAGTGATACCAGCGGCTCCCCGCCGGTCCTGGGGTGAGCTTAAACGTGCGCTGCCCATGCGGCGGTACCAGCGGTGAACCTTCTTCCTCCGTGCCGTCCACTTCCGGCGGAATCAGCATGCCATGCCAGTGCACAAGTTCCGGCGTATCTGTGCCATTGATCACGTCCACCGTGACCGGTTTGCCTTCTTTCATCCGCAGCACCGGCCCGGGGGCGATCCCGTTGTAACCAATGGTCGACACAATGTGCGACCGGTCGAGTTCGACCGTAGTCGGCGCGATTCGAAGCGTATAATCTGCGTTACCTTCGGGAGTCAGCCCGGCCGGTGCTGACGGAGTGTGCCATTCTGTGCCGCCCCGGCAGAAGGCGCGAAAATCCGGCCTGTCCCACGCCACGCTTCCAAACTTGAGGAGGTCGCGTCTGTTCACGATCGTTCCGCTCCTATTAACGAGAACATTTCGCCATGGTCTCACGTCGAAAGCGGCCCGGACAAGCGCGCCTCAAACTGCGCCCGACTGCAACCAACGATGAGTTCCCACCGTCTAAACTGTTCTCGCCCCGATTCGCCTCGCCGGAGGTCCTGCATGAAGCTTGCGCACGCCGCATTGGCCGTTGTAACGACCTCGTGTTGCTGCGCAGCATTGTGGGCGCAACGAACGGGGGATTTTGGCTTCGGCAATGACGAGACTCCCACAAATGTGAAGGCCGAGTTCTACTGGTCGCGTCTGGCGTACTCCTCCAATATGGCCAGCTTTCGGCGGATACGTGGTCCGTTGGCACGTGACCTGGTCGCGCGATTATCCCAAGGCCGACCGTCAATTCCTCATCGCCATGCACCGCCTGACACGCATCGATGGACGCCCCACCGAACGTTGTCCACCTGGATTCCGACGAAATCTTCAACTATCCCTGGATTTACGCGGTCCAGGTGAAGACCTGGACGCTTCACCGATGCGGAGGCCAAGCGCCTGCACGATTATCTTTTCAAGGGCGGCTTCCTGATGGTGGACGATTTCCACGGCACCGAGGATTGGGAGCATTTCATGACCGGCATGCGCCAGGTCCTGCCCGATCGGCCGGTCGAGGATCTGCAGAGTGGAGACGAAATCTTCCACACCCTTTACGACATCGACGACAAGATGCAGATCCCGGCGAGCAGTACGTCAGGACTGGCCGCACCTATGAGAAGGATGGCTATGTGCCCAAGTGGCGCGCCATTCGCGACGACAGAGGCCGCATCATGGTGGCGATCTGCCACAACATGCATCTCGGCGACGCCTGGGAGTGGGCGGACGATCCCGAGTACCCGGAAATTTTCGCGTCCATGGCTTTCCGCATCGGGTTCAACTACATCCTCTATGGCATGACCCATTGAGCATGCCGGCTAGTCCTGAAAGGTATTTGCACATAGTAAACAGCGGTAACACCAGTCGTTGCGCGGTCATCCACTAGTAGAGGACGGATGTTTCAGTTCTTTATTCAAATACCCGCGTTCCGTCTTCACCAAAGGGCACTTCACGCTGCTCGCGCACGTGGCCGGCGTGGCTGCTTGCCGGTGCTGCATTCTTGCCGCCGCCGCCGGACTTGCCTGGCTGATTCGCTGGCAGGATGCGCAAGCGCTGTTGCCGCCAGTTGCAAGGTTGGCGAGCTTGGGTCATCTGGGTGCTGCAGTCGGCTCTGGTCGCGTTGGTGCTGTTTCTGCTGTGGCAGCCGGCGATCGTGGTTGCGGAATTGAAGTCGCAGCAGAACATCATCGCCGTGGTGGTGGACGACTCGCGCAGCATGGGCATTGCGGACACGACGCACGGCACACGCGAGAGCGCGGCCTTGACAGCGCTGCAGAACGGCGTGCTGGCGGCCTCAAAAGCGGTTTCAGACGCGCCTGTACCGCCTCGGCAATCGACTCACGCCAGTCGATATCTAACGCAGCAATGTCGCACCATACCGAAACAGCCACGCACATCAGTGACGGCCTGAAGCAACTCGCGGCCGACACTTCCGACCTGCCCGTCGGCGCGGTGGTGCTGCTCAGCGATGGCGGCGAGAATACCGCCTCGACGAGTGGCTCGGAATCAGCGCGGAGGCGCTCCAGGCGTTACGCAATCGCCGCATTCCGGTGCACACGGTGGGTTTCGGGCAAAGAGCGAGCCGCGCATGACGTGGAAATCGAAGATGTCAGTCATGGCGCCACGCGCCACTGCCGACTGCGCGCCTCGCCGCGACTGTCACCCTGACCAGCGCGGATACGCGGGGCAGCAAAGCAAACCTGACCGTTCGCGACGGAGAACAAGGTCCTGACCGCGCGCGAGATCACTTTGGCGCCGGACGGCAAATCCAGGCCGAGACCCTGTTCTTTCCTGCCGGTAGCGGCGGGCGCGAAGAGTCTCACCTTCAGCGTCGATCCACTGCCCGGCGAGGAGAACATCGCCAACAACACCGTGACCCGCCCGATTTTCGTCAGCGATGCGAAGCGCCGCATCCTTTACATCGAAGGCGAGCCGCGCTGGGAATACAAATTCATTCGCCACGCGGAAGAGGAAGACCGCACGGTGCAGATCGTCTCCATGCTGCGCACCAGTGAAAACAAGATTTACCGCCAGGGAATCAGCGATCCCAGCGAACTGGCCGACGGCTTTCCCGTGCGCGCCGAGGACCTTTTCGGCTATTCAGGGATCATCATCGGCTCGGTGGACGCCAACTATTTCACTCCTCTGCAGCAGGAACTAATGCGCGAGTACGTGGATCGCCGCGGCGGCGGCATGCTGTTCCTCGGCGGCCGCTCCTCCCTGAGCGACGGCGGCTGGGCGGCGTCGAGCTTGAATGCACTGCTTGCCGACCGTGCTGCCCGCAGGCAATCACAATTTTCATCGCAACGCCGCCACCGTGGCATTGACCGCGGAAGGTGTGGATAGCCTATTACCCGGCTGCTCGACGATCCGCTAGAAGAACGCGGAGCGCTGGAAGAAGCTGACCTACCTAGTGGACTATCAAGATCCCGGCTCACCCAAACCCGGCGCTGTTGTGCTCGCCGACATGATCGCCGGCCGGCGCAAATTGCCGCTGCTCATTACTCAGAACTACGGCCACGGCCGCACCGCGATTCTCGCCACCGGCGGCACTTGGCGATGGCAGATGAGCGAGGCGCTCGGCGATCCCTCGCACAATCTATTCTGGCAGCAGCTTCTTCGTTGGCTCGTCAGCGAATCCCCTGGCCCCGTGGTCGCTTCCATGCCGGAGCGCCTGCTGATGGATCAGGGCGGCGTGCAATTCACCGCGCAAGTGCGCGACCGCCAGTTTCAGAAGCCGCCGACGCGCACGTAACTGCTCACATCATCGGCCCGCAAGGCGTCGAACGCATTGATCGACATGACCCCGTCCGGAGATACTCCCGGGCAGTATCAAACCGACTGGACTGCGGAAAAGCCCGGCGCGTATCTCGCCGAAATCGTCGCCGAATCATGCCGGCAACCAGCCACAGGAACTGGGCCGCGACGTTCTAACGTTTCAGCGCAGCGACGGAGTGGCGGAGAATTTTCACACCGAGCAAAATCGCCACTTGCTTGAGCAACTCTGCCTCCGATACCGGCGGCCGCTACTGGAAACCCTCGATTTGGAGAGCCTGCCCCAGGATATCTCCTACTCCGAAGCGGGCATCTCAGTTCGCAACACCAAGGAACTATGGAACATGCCCATCGTTTTCCTTTTGTTGCTGGCGCTGCCATGGCGAATGGCTGCTCCGCCGCAAGTGGGGCGTGATATGAAGCGCGGTCTTGCTCCTTGCCATCGCTTGCTTACTCGCGCTGAATGCGCACGCCGCAACCTACACCGTCATCGTCGCCGGGCTCGGTGGGGAGCCGGATTACGAACAGCGCTTCACCGCAGCCGCCAAAGATCTGGACCGCATCTTCAAGGCGGCGGGACCTGCGTCGCACGTCTACACGCTAACCGGCCAGCAGGCCACTGCCGCGCAATTTCGCGACACAATATTGGACCGTCGCACGCGATGCCAGGCCTGAAGACGACTTCAGCTTGATTCTGATTGGCCATGGCTCATTCGACGGCGTCGATTACAAATTCAATTTTGTCGGGCCGGATCTTACCGCAACTGAAATCGCCACGTCTGTGCGACAACATCGGGTCCCGCCGTCAGCTGATCGTCGATACCACCAGTGCCAGCGGAGGTGCGTTGAGAGCCTTCGAACGTCGCGGCCGCGCTATTATTGCCGCCACCAAATCTGGCACAGAGAAAAATGCCACGGTCTTCGCGCGCTATTGGGTAGAGGCTCTTCAGGATTCCGCTGCCGACACCGACAAGAGTGACTCCATTACTGCCCTGGAAGCGTTCACCTATGCTTCAAAAAAACCGCGGCCTTTTACGATTCGCAAAAGCGCCTCGCCACCGAGCACGCCGTCTTTAATGACACCGGCTCAGGTGAGCCGGTGCGCGAACCCGGGAACGCGAAGGGATGCTTATGTCCAACTTCACGTTGTGCGTCTTGGCACAAGTCAGCAGGCTTCGAACGATCCCGGCAAACGCGCACTCCTCGCGAAAAAGGATCAACTGGAAGAAAAAATCGACACGCTGAAGTACCAAAAAGCCGCGATGGACCCAGACGATTATAAAAACCAGCTAAAGGATGCGCTACTGAACTTGCCAAAGTGCAAGAGGAGTTGGACAAATGAAACTCCTCGGCTGTCGATTTCGGCCGTTTCTGTTCGCCTGCGCTCCGTCGCTTCACGCCGCGGTTCCCGCAGATTGCTGGGCACAGCGCAAACACGGCCACAGCGCCGAAGCCACCGCATGTTTTGAACAGCTAACGCGCAGCGGCGACGCCTACATCCGTGCTGAAGGGTTCTGGGGACTCGAACAATGGGAACAGGCCAACGAGCAGTTTCGTTTGGCCACGCAATCCCGCCGACAGCAAACGCATTTACAAGGTCCGCTGGGGAATGTTGTTGCACCAGCGCTTCAACGACGCCGATGCCGCCGATCTATTCCGCGAAGCGCTGGCCAAAGATCCGTCCAACGCCAGGCGTATGTCGGACTCGCCACTGTTTCCGCTGACGGCTTCGACGGCAAAGCCGCGGAATATCTAAGGACCGCCATCGCGCTCGATCCCAAGATCGCCGAAGCCCACGAACTCATGGCCGATGTTGCGCTCGCCAACGACGATCGCGATCTGGCTGCTGCGGAAGCCGACAAGGCCATCGCAATCGAAAGTGATGCGCTGGACGCCATGGCCATTCACGCCGCGCTGGAGCTCATCGCCGATCGCTCTCCCGACGCGTGGTTCGCGAGAATTCAGGCCGTCAACCCTCATTACGGTGAGAGCCTACGCGCGTGTTGCTCATCATCTCGAGTTGCATTATCGCTACGAAGGATGCCGTTGCCTATTATCGGAAAGCCATTCGAAGTCGACTCCGCGCCTTTGGTCCGCCCATTCCGCGCTGGGCATCGACCTCATGCGCCTGGGCAAAGAAGATGAGCCCTTCAAGGAGTTGCAACTGAGCTATGACAACGGCTATCGCGATGCCGCAACCGTGAACAGTTTGCGCCTGCTGGACAGCTACAAAAATTTCGACACGATCCGCGACAGCACTACCATCCTCAAACTGAACAAGTCCGAAGCTGCGCTGCTCCTGCCCTACATGCAGTCGGAACTCCACACCATCCTCGCCACCTACGAGAAAAAATATCAGATGAAGCTCGCCGGCCCGGTGCAAGTCGAGGTCTATCCCAATCACGAAGACTTCGCCGTTCGAACCATGGGCATGCCCGGCCTCGGCGCTCTCGGCGTCACGTTCGGCAAAGTGGTCGCCATGGATAGTCCTTCGGCCCGCAAGCCCGGCGAATTCAATTGGGGCTCCACGCTATGGCACGAAATGAGTCACGTTTTTATTCTCTCTGCCACCAATCATCGCGTGCCCCGCTGGTTCACTGAAGGATTGGCGGTCCACGAGGAAGGCGAGCGCTCCCCGAGTGGACAGCTCCCGTCACGCCCGAAGTGCTCCTCGCCATTCGCGATAAAAAACTTTTGCCCGTTTCCAAACTCGACCGCGGCTTCGTTTATCCCGAATATCCGTCGCAAGTCGTCGTCTCCTATTTCCAGGCTGGCAGCATTTGCGACTTCATCAAGAGCAAATGGAGCGAGGCGAACACTTTTGACATGGTTCACTCATATGCCAAGTTGCAAACAACACCGCAGGTGATCCAGAACGATCTCGGCGTTAGCACCCGAGGAATTCGACAAGCAATACTTCGCGTGGATCAATCAGAAATATGGCCACGAAGCCGCCCAGTTCGACGAGTGGCGCGGCAAGTTGAAGACGTCTATCGCCGCCGCGCAGCAAAAACAATTGATGCCGTCTTGCAGCAGGGACCGCGCGATACTGGCTCTCTATCCCGAATACGTCGGAGATGCAAACGTCTACGAACTCATGGCCGACGCCTACAAATCTCGCGGAGACTCCAAATCTGAGGCGGCCATCTTGCCACTTATGAACATCAGGGTGGTCAAATGCCGGATGTGTTGAAGCGTCTGGCTGCTCTCCAACAGGCCGCGGGACAACCCGCCGAGGCCTCCGCCACACTCGCGCGCGTGAACTACATCTATCCCGTAAAAGATCCCGAACTGCACAGCCAACTCGCCGATCTGTTACTACGCGCAAAAACAATATGATGGCGCGATCCGCGAATACAAAGCCCTGGTCGCATCGCAATCCCGTGGATAAGGCCGGCGCAGAATACAGCCCTCGCGCAGGCATATTTTTCCGCGGGACAACGTGACAAAGCCGAAGAGAGTGTCTTCGCCGCTCTCGAAACTGCTCCCGGTTATCGTCCCGCCCAAAAATTGTTGCTGGAGTTACAGAAACTCGCCCGCAAAGTCGAATTGAACAGGAAGGATCGACCGATGGTTACTTCGGCCGGATTAAACAAGGACGCAGCACTTCTCCTGCAGCGCATTCAGCGTTTTCACCCGTGCGTGAAGGCAATTCTCAATCAGGTTCGCGAAGTGATCGTCGGCCAGGAAGAAGTGCTGGACCAAATCTTGATCGCCATTTTCGTCGGTGGCCATTGCCTGATGACCGGCATGCCCGGTACCGCGAAAACGCTGATGGTGCGCACCATTGCCGATGCGCTCGGCTTGCAATTCCGCCGTATCCAGTTCACGCCCGATCTAATGCCTTCTGACATCACTGGCACCGATATCATCGAGGAAGATCTCACTACTGGGCATCGTAAGTGGACCTTCGTCCAAGGGCCGATCTTCGGCAACGTACTGCTCGCCGACGAAATCAACCGCACACCTCCGAAAACTCAGTCCGCTCTTCTCGAGGCCATGCAGGAGCACTCCTGCACCGTGCGCGGCCACATCTACAATCTGCCAAGTCCGTTCTTTGTTCTGGCCACTCAGAATCCCATCGAACTGGAGGGAACCTATCCACTGCCCGAAGCGCAATTGGATCGCTTCCTCTTCAACGCGATTCTTGACGACCTGAGCGCCGACGATGAGCTCAAAGTCATCGACCGCACCACCGCCACCCGGGTAACAAACGTCCAGGCCGTCACGTCCGCCGAAGATCTGCTCGATTTTCAGCAACTCGTTCGCATGGTTCCCATTGCCGAGAGCGTCTCGCGTTATGTGATTTCGCTCGTGCGTGCCACTCGCCCCAAAAGTGAAAACGCGCCCGAGCACGTCAAGAAGTACGTCAATTACGGAGCCAGCGTCCGCGCCGCCCAATTTATTGTCCTGGCTGCCAAAGCTCGCGCGCTTTCCCACAACCGTTACCACGTCGCTTACGATGACATTACTGCCGTGTTGATTCCCGTCCTGCGTCATCGCATTCTCCTCAATTTCCATGCGGAGTCCGACCGCATCGACGCCGACGAGATTCTCAAAAAGCTGATCGCGCAAGTGCCGCGGCCAAAGGAGAGCTGATGCAGCGTTTCCTCGATCCCAATGTGCTCGCCGGCATTTCCTCACTGGATTTGCTTGCGAAAACGGTTGTGGACAGCTTTGTCGCCGGACTGCACCGTTCGCCCGACTTCGGTTTCAGCCAGGAGTTCACCGAATATCGCGCGTACACTCCCGGCGACGATCTGCGCCATGTGGATTGGAACCTGTTCGCCCGCACCGAGCGCTGCTACCTCAAACGCTATCGTGGTGAAACCAACACCCAGCTCACCGTTCTCCTCGACGCCAGCAATTCCATGAATTTCACCTCCGGCCCGCCGATGAAGATCGACTACGCGCGGTACCTCGCGGCTTCGCTCTTTTATCTGGCCATTCATAACCAGCGCGACGCCGCCGGGCTCATTGTCTTCGACGACGAAGTGCGCGAATACATCCGGCCTTCCACCCGTCCGGGTCAGCTTTCGCGTCTGTTCGCGGGACTGGAGCATGCCGAGCCTCGCGCGCGCACCGATTTCGCCAAACCACTCACGCATTTTCAGAATTTCCTGCACCGGCGCGGCTTTGCCATCGTCGTTTCCGATTTCTTCGAAACTCCCGAGACCGTCATCAACGCCATTGCTCCACTGCGCTTCCGCGGCCACGAAGTCGTGCTGTTTCATGTCCTCGATCCACAGGAGATTCGCCCCGCCCTGAAAGACTCCGCGATTCTTGTCGACTTGGAGACGGATCAGAAGCTCGAAGTCGTCCCCGAATATACAAAGACCACCTATCGTACAAAGATTGATGCGCACATCGAGCAGTTGCGTTCGCGCGCACGCGGCGCTGGTATGGATTACCAACTCCTGCGTCACCAGTCAACCTCTCGACCGCGCCTTACGCGAATATCTCTCGCTTCGGCAGGCGGGCAACTGATGGGTTTTCTTGCTCCATGGTTTTTCGCGGGACTGGCAGCGCTCAGCATCCCCGTTTTTGTCCACCTGCTGAGACGTCACAAATCCACGCCGCGGCCTGTCAGCTCGCTGATGTTCTTCGAACGCGGCGCACAAAGCTCCACGCGCTATCGCCGCCTTCGCTATCTGCTGCTGTTTGCGCTGCGTTCGGCGCTCGTGCTGCTCATTGTGTTCGCCTTCGCTAATCCCTATTTGCGTCGCGCCACCGCTGGCGCCGGCGATCGTCTCCTTCTGATCGTCCTCGACAATTCGTTCAGCATGCGCGCGGGATTCGCGCTTCCCGGATGCCAAGCAGCAAGCCCTTGCCGTACTCGCCTCCAAGCCCCACGCGCAGAAGGCTCAGATTATGGCTCTCGGTGGGCGGCTCGACGTGCTCACGCAAGCCATTCCTGATGAGACGCAACTGCGTGCCGCACTCGAGAGCATCCAGCCCGGCGATGGCCGCGGCAATTTCGGTGAACTCGGCCGCGCTATTCGACCATGGCCGAAACTGTCCGCGGTCCCGTCGAACTCCACCTCTTCAGCGATATGCAACGCACCGCCATGCCCGCCAACTTCGCCGACATGGTTTTGCCCGGCAATGCCGCCTTGTAGCTGCACCCGGTGGTCGAAAGGCAGCGTCCCACCCAATTGGACTGTAGAAACGTTGACGCGCCGGATAGTCTGTCCGACCCGAATGATCCCATCCGTTCCCGCGTCCAGGCAGTGATTGCGGGTTTCGGCACGCCCGCCGTGACCAAGACCGTATCCCTCATCGTGAACGGCAAGGCCATCGCCACCCGAAAATCGAAGTTCCCGCAACGGTCGCGCCACTGTCGATTTCGCGCCGCTCGATGTCGCCTACGGATTCAACCGCTGCGAGGTCCGCATCAATGGATCGCGACGCATTTCCCGCCGACGATGCCACCGTCTTTGCCATTCGTCGTTCTGATCCCGAACGCGTTTTGTTCGTCCATGCAGCGGCCGATACGCGTTCGCCGCTTTATTTCGGTTCCGCTTTGGAAGCCGCCGCCCATTCGTCCTTCGCTTTGCAATCCGTCGCGGCGCAACAGGCCACCGACCTCGATCCATCAAGATTCGCCTTCGTGGTCCTCTCCGATGCGGTTGTGCTCCCGTCTATTTTCGAACATGCCCTCACGCAATATGTGAATAAGGGTGGAAGCGTTCTGATTACTCTCGGCGCTGCTGCCGCCCGCCACGCGCGGATTCCGTTGTGGGGCGGCGACGTGATCGATATTCGCGATTACGCTCGCTCCGGCGCTCCCGCTACCGTGGGCCATGTCGACTTCAGTTTTCCCGCGCTTCAACAATCCCAGCCCGGCCGGGACAATGGCGGCTGGGCCGACGTGAAAGTCTTCTATGCGGCGGTTGCTGACCCCACCCAGAGTCGCGTCGCCGCTCGCCTCACCGACGGCACGCCTCTGCTGCTCGAAAAGCAACTCGGCGAAGGCCACCTTCTCCTCCTCGCGTCCGGATTCGAAAATCTCACCAACGATCTTCCGCTACACCCTCTTTTTGTCGCGTTTGTCGACCGCACCGCCCACTACCTCTCCGGTACCGATCGGCTAAGTGGCTCGAAGCTGGTCGATTCCTTCGTGCAACTGCGTTCCACTGCCGCGCCGACGGCCACCCTACGAACGTCCAGGTCATTGATCCTGACGGTCACAGACCACTTTCGTTGAGTGAAGCACGAACCGCGCAGTCCGTCCGGTTAGACCACGCCGGCTTTTATCAGCTTCGGTTCGCCAACGGCCGCGACGCCGTCATTGGTGTGAATCCGGATCGTCGCGAATCGGATTTGCGGCCGCTCGGCGAAGATGTCCAGCAGCTTTGGAGCGGTAGCTCCGGCAGCGCCCCTCGTCGATTGCCGCGTCTGAGCCGTCTACAGTGAAATACCAGTCTGTAAGTTTGTGGTGGTACGTTATGCTTCTGGCGTTGCTGGTAACGTTGGCGGAAACTGTGCTCGCCAGCGGCTACATGGGCGCGCCGAGGGAGGAATTATGAGCCATCGAAGCGAGCTCAACTCCTATATTGCGCAGCTGCAGCATAGGCTGCGGCTTGGCGCGTGGCTGCGCGGCGCTGCGATTTTTACCGGCACAGCGCTGCTCGTCACAATTGCACTGGTACTCATCCTCAATCGGTTCGCGTTTCCGGCCCATGGCGTGAGCCTCGCGCGCCTGGTGATTTTTGTCGCACTCCAGCGGTCGCTGTGTTTGGCATCGCTTCGCCCTCACTGCGTATAACCCGCGCGTGGGCGGTCAAAAACGCCGAAGCCGCGAATACTCGGAGTTGCAGCAGCGCCTCACCACGTTCCAGGAACGCGATAGCAAGGGCGACGATCCTTTCCTCGAATTGCTGGCGGCAGATACGCTCGTTCGCACCCGGCACTCCGACGCGACATCGCTCATTCCAGATAATCGACTGTTTGCGCTGGGCGGCGCTGGTCTGGCCTGTCTCGGCGTACTCCTCTGGATGATCGCCGCGGGTCCGGGTTACCTAGGCTATGGCGCGTCGCTCCTTTGGACCAATCGCAATACTGCTCCGATTTACAGAATCGAGGTTACTCCCGGCGATGTCACGGTTCGGCGCAATGGCGATCAGCTCATTTCAGCTCACGTCACTGGCATGCGTCCCGGCAGAGCGCGGCTCTTTGCTCATTACCAAAGCGCATCGCGCTGGGAACCCGTGCCCATGCAGGCTGGTCCGGACTCCGGGGCCGGTGCCACGTACCAGTTCGTGCTGGCTGGCATTCCCGAAAACGTTGAGTATTACGTCGCCGCTGGCCCGCTTGTCTCTTCGCGTTACAAAGTACGGGTTGTCGATCTGCCTTCGGTAAAAGAAATCGGCGTTACCTATCGCTATCCCGCATGGACAGGCATGAAGCCGACCACCCAGGAGCACTCCGGAGATGTCCGCGCCATTGAAGGCACAGAGGCCACGATCGCTTTACAAATGGATCGCCCGCTGAAAGATGGCCAGCTCACGTTGGATGACGGCCAGAAGATTCAGCTCACGCGCGCCGCAGGAAATACCTATCACGGATTAATTCGTTTGGAAAAGGACGGCGCCTACCACATCGCGGATTCCGAAGAGGGCCAACAGGTTCGCCTCTCCGAGGACTATTTCATCGCGACCGATAAAGCTATGCCGCCCGAGGTTGCCGTCGACCGTCCCGGTGGCGATTATCGCGCCAGCCCTATCGAAGAAGTTACTGTAGGAGTGAAGGCTGCCGATCAGTTCGCGCTTCGTGAACTTCACCTGCACTATTCCGTGAACGGTGGCCCTGACCGCGACGTCAGCCTCCTGAAAACCCCGGGCGCCAGAAGTGCTGATGGCTCCTACACTTTGCCGCTTGAAGACTACAAGCTTGTGCCCGGCGACTTGGTCAGCGTCTATGCCACCGCCAGAGATGGTCATAGCGAAGCGCGCACGGATATCAGTTTTATTCAAGTTGACCCGTTCGAACGTGAATTCTCGCAGTCTCAACAGGTGGGTGGGGGCGGCGGAGCGGGTGGCGGCAATAATCAAACGGAAATTTCCAAACGCGAAAAAGAAATCATCGCCGCCACCTGGAAACAACAAAACGACAAAGCCGCGACCCAAAAAGATGCCGCGGCCGCTGGCCAGTTCCTCTCCGAAGCGCAAAGTAAGCTTCGCGATCAGGTGAATGCGCTCTCCGTTCGTATGCAAAGCCGCGATCTTTCCCAAGCCAACGAAGAATTCACCGCTTTCGACAAAGACATGCAAGATGCCGCTGCGGCTATGGCTCCTTCCGCGGAAAAGCTCAATGGCATGGAGTGGAAAGAAGCGATTCCGTTGGAGCAGAAAGCGCTTCAGGCGCTGCTTCGAGCCGAAGCCACCTTCCGCAAAATTGAAGTGGCCTTCGGCCAGACTGGCGGTGGCGGCGCGGGCGGCGGAAGCACCGGGCGCGATCTCGCGAGCCTTTTCGACTTGGAGTTGGACACCGAGAAGAATCAATACGAAACGGCCCAACACGCTTCTCCAGCCGATCAGCATCAAAAAGAAATCGACGACGCGCTTGCGAAACTCGATGCGCTTGCGAAACGCCAGGAAGATTTAGCAAACCAGCAGCGCAATCCACAACAGAGCTTCCAGGAACGCTGGCAGCAGGAGATGCTCCGGCGAGAAGCGGAACAACTGCAGCGGCAACTGGAACAGTTAACGCGAAACGGCCAGCAAGGTTCCAACGGCTCATCTTCCGCGCAACAGAATTCGCAGCAGGCCCCGGCTCAACCTGGTTCGCAATCATCGCGTCCGCAGGGTGGCGGCCAATCTGCCAACGGCTCCTCCGATCAGCGCGTTGAAGAAGCGCTTCAGCGCCTGCATCGAGCAACGGATGCCATGAAGCGCTCCACTGGCTCTCAGCAGAGCGCCAATGCGGGCAAGCAAGCCGCCGATGATTTGCGTCAAGCTACAAAACTACTCGCTGGAACACAGCAGCAACTCGCTTCCGGTAAAGTAGATTCGCTCGTCAGAGAAGCCGACCGGCTCACCAACGAGGAGCGTGCGCAGGCGGACCGCATCAATAAATTCGCCAGTCAACAAACCAACCCGTCTGGCGCCGACTTGGATAGCGCTATGGCCCGGCTTCGCCAACGCGACCAGCTTGCCAGAGATCGCCAACAGCTGTCTGACGACCTTTCGAAGCTTCAGAAGAACGTCCGCGATGCTGCCCGCGAAATGGCTCCCGCACAACCGGGTACCGCGAAAAAGCTGCGCGACGCGCTATCTGAAATGGATGAATCCGATCTCGACAATCACGTTCAGCGCACTGCAGACTGGCTCCGCCGCGGCATCAATCCCAATGCGAATGGCATGGAAACCGAAATCGCTCAAGGGCTCTCGAAGCTGAATCAGCAGCTTCAGCAGGCCCAAAGCAGTGTTGCAGAAGCAAAACCGGGTCAGCTCGGCTCAGACCAGTCCACGCAGTCCGCGGCTCTTGATCATGTGGAGCGGCTGCGCAGCCAGTTGGAAGCCATGGCCCAGTCCCGTAACAACAACGGCAGTGCGGGCGGCAAGCAGGGTGGTCAACCCGGGCAAGGTAATCAAGCTGCCGGGAATTCCGCGCAGCGTGGCGCGAATCCCGGCTCGCAAAGCGGCGATGTTCGCAATGGTGGGGGCTATTCCGACAGCACCGTTTGGGACAACATTAATACCGGAAATAACAGTTACGGCTATGGCCACGCCGGACAGCAACCCGTGCCCGCGGGACCCGGTGGGCTCGATCCCGAACGCTCGTATTCCCAAGGCATGCGAGAACTCGACCAGCTTCGCCAAATGGTCAAAGACGATCCTCAAGCAGCAAAACAGGTCGCCGATCTCGCGCGCCAAATGCAGCGCCTCGATCCCAAACGGTTTCCCGGCAATCCCGCAATGGTCGAGCAAATGCATCGCGATCTTCTCACTGCGGTCGATAAGCTGGAACTCCAGCTGGAGCGCAGCGATGCCGCATCCGCCGCTCGAATCGGCAAGTCTTATGCCGTTCCCGCAGGCTACCAGGAATCTGTGGCCGAGTACTATCGCAGGCTGAGCAAGAATCCCTAACGCTGTCCTCCCGAGCGAAGCGAAGAACTTGCCCTGAGTCTTCGAAGGGATCTCAAGCCCGGCGTCTTGAGCAGGCCTTTGGGTGCTCCTCTTCCGCTCGAATCGAACGAACTTTCTTTACCGAAACCACTTCTCGCGCATCTTACGGGTACCCATGTGTGTCAGCGAATCAGCTCCTGTGCCAGTTCAATTTCCAGACCCGGCTTCTCGCAATTTTCCTTGTCGGGTTTGGAAGGTCCGATTAGGATGAATCCCCCAGGTTATGTACTCGGCGGAGGTCTATACCAAGGAGGTTCTCAGCCTTGAGGCTCCGACTTCGTCGCACATGCACTCGCACACTTCTTCTGATTCCAGCATTACTTTTCGGAGCCGCCGCTTCCTTCGCGCAATCCGAGTCGCCTTCCACACCAGGGGAAGCCGTGCCCGGCACGCAAGGTGTCAGCCCTTTTGGTGGCAGTGTTCCGGCAAAGGCCGTGCCCGGCGTGTTGCCGCTGTCTTTGGATGACGCCATAAATCGCGGCCTGCGCCAGAATCTCGGCGCACTGCTTTCCAGCGCGGATATCAAATCCGCCCGCGGCCAGCGCTGGGAGCAATTAAGCGCGCTGCTTCCCCATGTAAGCGTGGATCCGTACATCGCAGACTCGCAAGTTAATCTTGCGGAACTCGGGTTTACCTTCAAGTTTCCAGGATTCAGTCTCCCTGCCGCTGTCGGACCATTCTCGTATTTCGATGCGCGCGTTCCGTCAGCCAGACTCTCTTTGACTGGAAAGCCATCAACAACGAACGTGCAGCGACGCAAAGCCTCAAATCAGCCGAGCACACCTATAAGGATGCGCGCGATCTCGTCGTTCTCGCGGTCGGATACACTTACTTCAGGGAATCGCCGACGAAGCCCGCATTGATACCGCGGAAGCTCAGGTCCAGACTGCGCAAGCTCTTTACAATCAAGCCAGCCGACCAGGTCAATGCGGGCACTTCTCCTGCTATTGATGCGTTGCGCGCGAAAGTCGAATTGCAGACCCGCCAGCAGCAACTCATCCAAGCCAAAAACAATTTCGCCATTCAGAAGTTCACGGTCGCTCGCGTGATCGGCTTGGCGCCCTGGCCAGGAATTCGAATTCACTGACAAATCGCCGTATCAGCCGTTTGAAGCAATGTCCGTTGATGATGCAGCTCAAGCGTGCCTACGCTTCCCGTTCCGATTATCAGGCCGCCGTGACAGATTACGTGCAGCAGAATATGCCCGCAAAGCCGCTGCCGCCGGTTACCTGCCCTCGCTCTCTTTAATGCCGACTACGGCGCGGCGGGCTCTCATCTTTCGACGGCTACCCAAGTTTTCGACGTTCGTGGCACTCTCAACATTCCCGATTTTTCTCGGTGGCAGCGTTCACGGTGATGTGTTGCAGGCGGATGCCAGGCTGGAGCAAAGCCGCGAGCGCCTGGAGAATTTGCGCGCACAAATCGATGCGGATGTGCGCACGGCTCTTTTCAACCTTCAGTCTTCGGCGGACCAAGTGGCCGTCGCCCGCAGCAACATCGATCTGGCCAACGAAACCCTTGCGCAATCTCGCGATCGCTTCACTGCCGGCGTAACCGACACCGTCGAAGTCGTGCAATCCCAGGAGGCCGTCGCCTGCGCCAATGAGCAGTACATCAGCAGCTTGTACAACTATCAACTTCTCCAAAATTTCCTTGGCACGGTTCGATCGGCCTCGCGGAACAGGGTGTGAAGGGTTACTTCAAAGGACACTGACATGCCCGAAAGACAAATCCCTCGTTCTGTGTCAACCGCCGTTCAAGATGCGCCCCCAGCCGCCGCCTCCACGTCAAAGATAACGAACCACCACGGCGTGCCTTCACCCGCCCGAAGGGCCGTCGAAGAAATTGATCTTCATCGTCGCTGGCATTCTCGTTGTTATCGCTGGATTGCTCCTATGGCGTTACTTCAGCAGCTATGAATCCACCGATGACGCTCAGGTCGACGTCCATTTATATCCCGTGAGTGCGCGTATTTCCGGCTACGTCATCAAAGTCAACGTGGGCGACAACCAGTAGGTGGACAAAGGCGCTGTCCTCGTCGAGATCGACCCTAAGGATTACGAAGTTGCGGTTGCTCAGGCTCGAGCCAATCTCGCCAATGCCGAAGCCACTGCGCAATCGCTGAACATCACCGTCCCCATTACTTCCGTCAGCACGCAAAGCCAACTCAGTTCAACGGCTTCGGACATTGAGAATGGCAAGGCCGGAATTATCGCCGCTGAGAAACAGTTGATCGCTGCGCATGCCCAGGTGGAGCAGGCTGAGGCCAATGATGTAAAGGCCCAAGACGATCTCCATCGCTATAAGCTGCTCGTCGACAAAAAGGAAGTTGCGGAACAGGTCTACGATCAGGCGTTGGCGGCGGCAAAAGCCAGCACCGCCAACGTTGCCGCCGCGCGCGCCAACGAAGCCGCCGCTAAACAAGCAGTTGACCAGTCCCATAGCCGCTTGCAGTATCCGAAGCCAATCATCGTAACGCGGAAACGGGCCCGCAGCAGGTTTCCTCTACGCGTGCCCGCGTTCGCGCCGCCTTCGCCGACGTCGAACAGAAGCGCGCCGCACTCGATCAGGCTCAACTAAATCTTCAATACACCAAGATCTTCGCGCCAGTCAGTGGCGAGGTGAACAAAACCGTCGTTGTCGGGCTGGAATGTTCAGCCCGGCCAGCAACTCCTCACCGTTGTTCCTCTGGACAAGATCTGGATCACCGCCAACTTCAAGGAAACCCAGTTCCGCCATATGCGCGTCGGCCAGAGGGTCGACAATTCACTCGGACTCCACGGCCGCGACTACAAAGGTCATATGGACAGCATCGCCGGCGCTACCGGCCCGCTGTTCAGCCTTCTTCCACCCGAAAACGCCACCGGCAACTACGTGAAAATTGTGCAACGGATTCCCAGTGAAGATCGTCCTGGAGCCCGGGTGAAAACCGCGATCACCTCCTTCGCCCGGGAATGAACGTGGAGCCTCACGTGTACCTGCAATGAGCACCGCCGCACTCACTCTCGATCAGGAAATCTGGCGCCCCAAATACAATCCCTGGCTGATCGCTGTGGTTGTCGCTATCGCCGCTTTCATGGAGGTGCTGGACACCAGCATTGCCAACGTCGCGCTCCCGTACATGGCTGGCAATTTGGGAGCGAGCAATGATCAGAGCACTTGGGTGCTTACCTCTTATCTCGTTTCGAATGCCATCATTCTTCCCATCAGCGGTTGGCTCGCGGGCGCGCTCGGACGCAAGCGTTTCTTCATGTGCTGCTTGGCGGTGTTCACCGTCAGCTCACTGCTCTGTGGTTTGGCGCCCAGCCTTGGCATGCTTCTTCTGTTTTCCGCGTTCTGCAAGGCGCCGGTGGCGGTGGATTCCAACCCATGGCGCAGGCGATTCTCGCGGACACCTTTCCTCCCCAACAGCGTGGCTTGGCGTTCGCGCTTTACGGCATCACCGCAATTATGGCGCCCACGATTGGTCCCACTTTGGCGGATGGATCACTTTCAACTATTCCTGGCGCTGGATTTTCTTCATCAATATTCCGGTGGGTATCGGCACTTGGCTTCTCGTGCGCCGTTTCGTCGAGGACCCGCCCTATCTGCAGTCGCCTCAGAGCCGCCGGGGTAAAGCTGGACTACATCGGAATTGCTTTGCTCACGTTAGGCATCGGTGCATTGCAGGTTTTGCTCGACAAGGGTCAGGAGGATGATTGGTTCGGCTCCCATGTCATCACCACACTTGTGGTTGTCGCCGTAGTTTGCCTGGTCTTCTTCGTGATTTGGGAATGGTTCCAGAAGAACTCCCATCATCGACGTTCGCATGTTTCAGAAACTTCAATTTTGCCAGTTCCAGCTTGATGATGTTCATGCTCGGGATCATGTTGTTCAGCAGCCTGGTGCTCATGCCCCAGTTCCTCCAGACCCTCTTGGGCTATACTTCCGAATTGGCGGGATCTGGCTCTTTCGGCGGGTGGGTCTGGTCTTGCTTTTTGAGATGCCCGTCATGGGCCAGCTCACTACCAAATTCCAGGCGCGCTACTTGATCGCCTTCGGCTGGTTAGTCTTTGGCGATTGCCATGTTCTACTCGACCAAGCGCATCGATCTGCAGATCAGCTTCGCCGCGGCTACTTGGCTGCGCATCGCCCAGGTCATTGGCCTGGGCTTTTTATTCGTTCCCATTACGCTGGTGGCCTATGTCGGCATCGCTCCGGAGAAAAACAATGCGGTGGCGGGCATCGTAAATTTTATGCGCAACATGGGCAGCAGTGTCGGCACCTCCATGGTCACCACCCTGATCGCCCGGCGTTCGCAATTCCACCAGGAGATTTTGGGCGACTACGTCCGCGCCGGGAATTTCAACCTCCAAAATGGTGCTGCTGGTTTGGCAGAACGATTAGCCAAATCTGGCTATAAGCCCCCACGACGCCCAATCCAGGCCTATGCCCGCATTTATCAAGTGGTCCAGGCCCAGGCGGCCAGCCTCGCTTACATCGACACTTTCATGGTTTTGGCCGTCTGGTTCAGCGATTATGTTTGTCCTTGCTTTTCATCTTGAAGAAAAATGATCCGGGCGGCGGTGGCAGATTTGGCCGCTAGGTTGAGATTCCGGCAGCGGTGCACTCCAATGATCAGAATCATCACAGTGGAACGCGAGTACGGATCCGGCGGCGGCGAAATCGCCCAGATACTTTCACAGCGTCTTGGCTGGAAACTTTGGGACCAATTGAACTCACTGAGGAAATTGCGCGCCTGGCGCATTGCCCCAAAGCCGTTGTCGAGAGCCGCGAGGAGCGGACGGACCCACTCTACTATCGCCTGTTCAAATCCTTCTCTGCGTGGGAGCTATGAAGGCAGCATCAATGCCCACAAACTCAAGACTGGTCGATAGCGAAAGCATTTTGAAATTCACGCAACGGGTGGTCCGAAATGCTGCCAGTACCGGGGAATGCGTCATCGTCGGCCGTGGTTCCCAGCATTTCCTCGAAAATCATCCCGAAACCTTGCGGGTGTTTCTATACGCCCCCAGGGAAGAGAAGATGCAGCCGCGTTATTCTCGCGGCCACACCGAGAAAGAAGCGGAGGAATTGGTGGACACCGTCGACCGCGACCGCGTCGACTTCATCCAAAAATATTTTGGAGTCGAGTGGCCCTCCCGCTCCCTCTACCACCTCATGCTCAACACTTCTTCCGGCGAGCAAACTGTCGTCCAAGCCATTCTCGATTTCACAAACACGCTCCGACTCCAAGCGCTGATCGATTGCTCGCAGTTGCGCCAACGAGCGCACTTCCCGTACTTGTGACCTGCGGTCACAATTCCCGAGCTTCCGAGTCACTGTTCGTGCACGTCCACCCCCCTATATCCTCTAACAGGCGCGAACTCTTCCTTCTTCTTTCTCGTCGGGGCGCGCCCACTCGGAACGACCCCTCACGCGCGAAGGGCCACTATGCGCCGCAGGCTCGACTTTAAGCTCATCCTCTCGCTCACCGTTTTATTGTTGCCATCAGTTGCGTCAGTGGCTTCCTCAATCTCCGGATGCAGAAAAACCAACTCGTCGAAACCATGGTGCTCGGCGCCGACCAGCTGTCCCGCAGCATCACCAGCGCTACCTGGCATGCCATGCTCGATGACGATCGCAAGGGCGCCTACGAAAGTATGCGCGTTATTGCCGACAAGCACGGCGTGGACCGCATCCGCATGTTCAATCGCGAAGGCCAACTGGTGTTTTCTACCAACGCCCAAGAGCAGCCTGCCCTCACCAGTCCTTCCAACGAGGTCTGTGTCAGTTGCCATGGGGCTACTCCGATCCGCACCAAGCCGCCCGTCAATTCCCGCGTGCGCTACGCTACTTCCCCCACCGGCGTCAAAACTCTCAACATAGTCACTCCCATCTACAACGAGCCCTCTTGCGCGAATGCCAGTTGCCACGCCCACGAAGTGAGCACTCACGTTTTGGGGGTGCTCGACGTGGCACTGCGGCTGGATCCCGTGCAGGAGCAGTCCCGCACCATCACCATCCAGACCATTCTCTCCACCTGCTCGTAGTGCTCATCGGTGCCGGTTTCGTCATCCTTTTCACCCGCCGCTTCGTTGCCACTCCTATCCACGAATTGATCAACGGCACCAGGGCATTAGCGCCATGCAGCTCGATCGCACCATCGTGATCTCCCGCCGCAGCCAGGAATTGGACGAATTGGTCGATTCCTTCAACCGTATGCGCGAGCGCCTGAAAATCGCCGTCGGCGAATTGAACGAAATGCAACAGACCCTCGAAAGCAAAGTCGCCGAACGCACCGCCCAGTTGGAAATAGCGCACCGAAAGCTATTGCAGAACGACCGGCTCGCTTCCCTCGGACAATTAGCGGCCAGCGTGGCGCACGAAATCAACAATCCCGTCTCCGGTGTCCTTAATCTTTCTATTCTGCTCGAACGACTCATGAGTCAGTGGCGAAGTTCCCAGTCGGTCGGGAAGCCGAATTCCGCAAATATTTAGGGCAGATTTCCAGCGAAACCGCGCGGGTTGGACGCATCGTTTCCGATTTGCTCTCCTTTTCTCGCCGATCCAAGCCTCAACGCGTTCCTGCTGATCTTAAATAAACTGGTGTGCAGCACACTTACCCTTGTTGGCCACAAACTGAAACTCATCAATGCGGCGACTGTTTTGGAGCTTCAGCCGGATTTGCCTCAGGTAGAATGCGACCCTTCGCAAATTCAGCAGGTCATTCTCAACCTCGTTCTCAACGGGGCGCAAGCCATGCAGTGCAAGGGTGGAGGCCAGCTGCGCATCCGTACACGGTCATTACCAGAAGGAGACACCGTCGAACTGTGCATCTCCGACACCGGCGAAGGGATCGCCCCGGAAAACTCTCCAAAATTTTCGATCCCTTTTTCACCACCAAAGCGGACGGAAAAGGCGTGGGGCTTGGCTTGGCTGTCCTTTACGGCATCGTGAAGGCCCATGATGGCGAGGTGGAAGTCGCCAGCCGGCGCAATGAAGGCACTTCCTTCTCCGTCACCTTGCCATTGAAGGCCCGTAGCGTCGGCTCAAGAACAGAAAGAAGTTCAGGTACATGCCGAGTGAATGCGGTTTATCTGCTCGCGATTGGAACGTGCCCCGGCTCCGGTCCTGCCCTGGGTCGAAGACCATTTCCGATTGGTGTCCCTGGCCAGTCCAGCGTTTGCCCGCTTTGCCTTTCCCGGAGGACAGCTTTGAGTGCGCAAACGCGGCCAATACAAGTCGGTGGATTTCATGAAAGCTCTCGCTCGCAACGCGCCGGCCGACGCCACGCGCATTCTCGGCGTCACCGAAGGCGACCTCGCCATTCCCACCCTCACCTTTGTTTTCGGCCAAGCGCAACTGGACGGTCAGGTCGCTGTGGTCTCCCTCGCGCGTCTGCGTCAGGAGTTCTACGGCCTGCCCGCCGACGACGCCACTCTCCACGAACGCTGGTCAAGGAAGTGCTCCACGAACTTGGCCACACCTTTGGACTCACCCATTGCGCCGACTCCAAATGCGTCATGAGTCTGGCCACCCATATCGGATTGGTTGACAACAAGGAAGATCGTTACTGCTGCGCATTGCGGCTCGCAGCTGGTGCAGTAAGTTTGCTGCTATCGGATGGAGACGGAACATGAAAAAAGCCTGGCCGATTCTTCGTCGTCGACGACGAAGAAGTCATGAGCGAATCCATGGCCGCGTGGCTCCGCGAAGATGGGTATCGCGTGGATACCGCTGCCAACGGCCAAGCCGCGCTCGAACTCGCCAAAGCCACCGATTATGCCATCTCCTTCATCGATTTGAAAATGCCCGGCGGCATGGACGGCATCGAAACCATGATGGAGATGCGCCGGCTTCGTCCGGACGCCTCCATCATCATCATCACCGCCTATGCCACCGTCGATACCGCCATCCTGGCCATGAAAGAAGGAGCACAGGAATACATCGTTAAGCCCTGCCACCCGCAGGAAATCTCCATGTTCGTTTCGCGCATCCTGAAACTCAAAAAGCTGCAAAGCGAAAACGTCATCTTGCGCAAGAAAATCAGCCGCAAGTACAAGCACCACGACATCATCACCAAAAATCCCCGCATGGAAGAGATCCTTGCGCTTAACCCAGGAAATCGCCAGCTTGCGCAGCACTGTTCTGATCTGCGGCGAAAGCGGTACCGGCAAGGAACTGGTCGCCCGCGCCATCCATTATTCTGGTGCGCGCGCAGACAAACCCTTTATCAGCGTAAGTTGCGCCGCCCTTGACGGAAACTTTGCTGGAGAGCGAATTATTCGGTCATGAAAAGGGTTCCTTCACCGGGGCGGAAGGGCAAACCAAAGGAAAATTCGAACTCGCCGGATGGCGGCACCATCTTCCTCGACGAAATTGGCGACATTTCTCCCAAACTCCAGGCCGATTTATTGCGCGTTCTGCAGGAGCGCCGCTTCTACCGCGTTGGCGGCACTGACGAAGTCAGCGTTGACGTCCGCGTCATCGCCGCCACCAACCACAATCCTCCCCGAAGAAGTGAAAGAGGGCCGTTTTCGCGACGACCTCTATTACCGCCTCAATGTCATCGAAATTCGCATCCCGCCCGCTGCGCGAACGCCGCGAAGACATCCCGCTGTTTGGCGGAACACTTTGTCCAGCGCATCGCCTCCGAATTGGGAAAAGATATCAGCGGCATTTCCGGCGACGCGCTCAAGGTGCTGATTGGCGTACGATTGGCCCGGCAATGTGCGTGAACTCGAGAATGTCATCGAGCGCGCCATCGTCACCTGCCGCAATGGCAGCACTCGAAGAGGCGGACTTTAGCTTGGCTTACCCAGCGTGGCGTTACTGGGCAGGATTGGGATGTTCCTGATGTGCCGCTTATCGGAGCTGGAACGCCGCGCCATCATCGCCGTCCTCGAACGCAAGCGTGGCAACGTCAGGGAGGCCGCTGCTTCCCTCGGCATCGACCGCTCCACCCTATACGACAAATTAAAGCGCTACGAAATCACCCACTAGATCCGCTTCATTACCCCAAACGCTCACTAAAAGAGCTTGTCACCTGGGCGCAATTCCTGCGCGAAGGACCTCAACGATAATCCAGCCATTAACTTTCCAGAAAGGTAGCCGCTAGAATCGTGTCCCAATCCGCCTGCGGCTCGGCATCCATCAATTCCGCGCATCAACGTTCCGCCATCCGCCAAAGTTGGCCTTTCCCTTTGGATCGGACGTTTGCATTTGCAGCCGGTCAATTTCCGTCGCCAGCCAACCCGGGCACTTCTGACCCCCTGAGCAGGTGACGCAAATTCGGTTTGCCATGCGGCAAAATCTTCACATACCAGTCTTGCTCCGCGCCGCCCGTTGAAATCACGGTCCCGCTCAGCGGCGCGCGCACACGAATTAAGTGTCCATTTTTCTTCATACGCCAAGCGATCCCGCGCATATCCAGTTCCTGGAACAACGGTGGCAATTCCAGCGAATCCGGCGCCCCAATCAGTGCGCTGGCAAAGTCATCCAGTCCCACTGCCGTACGTGCCATCCCACTCCGGCCGTACCCAAGTATGCCCGCGATGGTACAGCAGCTTGTCCGAATAGTTCACGCCCACGCTCTTCCTGGCACTTGTGCCGGCAAGGGGGCAAACTTCGCATAGTTCTCGACAGGTCCCGCAGTCGAACGCGTTGTCGCACGTCCGCTGATTCGATTCGCCCCGCAAGCTGGTGCCGGCATACCCGCTCCTGCTCCGGCAGCTCCGCAAAGTTTCCTTCCAGCACAGAGCCGTCGCCCGCTGATTACGAAACTCAGTAGCGCGTGCGCCACAATGCGCGCATCGAAAGTGGACAAAATCACCGCTACCGCCGCGAAGAATAGCGAGAGAAAAATGATGTGCGTGGCCGTCCAATGGAATCCGTCAGTCCAGGGAAACATGCTTGTCCACTCCTTTCCGTGGTTCAAACAATGGCAAATAGCGATACGACAGCGAATACACGATCACTCCGTACGCGATGACCCCGCCAAACGTCGTCTACTTCCTGCCAGCTCGGCGTATACCGCAGGAATTCGTCAAACGACAACGTTGGCAGCGCCAGCGTCTGCACCGTGAGCACAAATCGATTCAGCAGCACACCACCGCATGCCAATCCGGCGGCCAGTAATAACCACCCACGTTTCCTCGCGGTTCGCCGCCAGATCAACAAAATCGCTGGCAGCAACCCAAGCGGCACCGTCCCTATGAACAGGAACAGTGAACTCAGCCGGCCAATAGGAATAATAATCTCGCGGCCCGAATCCAACCGCGGGTGACGTGATGTTCAGCCACACGTAGGTGTCCACGGCTTTCGCCCGCTACATACACCGCCAACAGCGTTCCGGAAATAAATCCCAGCTTGCGGAAACACGGCCTGCTGCACCAGTTGCCGTCCCAGTCACTTTTTCCGCCGCCGCCACCACCAGCATCAAGAAACTCGGACCCACCGCGATCGCCGAAAGAATGAACAGGAAGAACGTCGATGGCCAAATCGCAAATCCCTGCCGGTACGCGAACGGCCGGCCACGCAACACTCCGTATAGTCCGCCCAGCGAGCCTTGGTGAAAGAACGAAAGAAACGCGCCTACTCCCGCCAGCACCGGCACCAGTTTGTGAAATTGATGCTCAAATACCAGGAACGACGGAATCTTCTGCAATTGCCGGTTCCGCAAAACCACCGGAATGTATTCCAGGACCAGCACCAGCAAATAGCACGAGATGCAGAACGTCACTTCCGTCAGCATCGAATGCGTGTTCGGATACCAGAACGTGAACCACGCCCGCAACGGTTGCCCCACGTCCACCATCAGTACCGCGACGGCTCCGCTGTAACATGTCAGCCCACCACCACCGCGCTATTCAGCACCGGTTTCAGGTCGTTCTGCTTCAGGATGTACACCAGAAAACCCGGTGAAGAACGCGCCCGGCTCCCATCGCGATAATCGCCAGATCCAGGAAGATCCACATGCCGAACGCAAACCGATTGTCCATGTTGGTTTGGTTCAATCCGTAGTAGAAGCACAAGCCCGCGGCGTAGATTCCCAGCAGCAACAGGAAAATCCATGGTGCAAGCCACAGCAGAAACCGCGACGTCGACGCGCGTTCCTCACCGCGCGCAATCCACCTCCTGATCCATAACCGCCATCTCAGCCATGCTGGGCCTCCGTCGGGACGCTCCGCGTTGCGGTCAGCCGCCGTCCGGATCCAAGCCTGCGTTGTTTTGTAATGAATTTTCGGTTCCGTCCCGATGCGTTCCAGCAATCGGAACGAGTCGGAAGAATGCGCTGCCGCGCACACCGGATCGTGTTCGTCCGCCAGGTTGCCGAACAAAATGGCTCCCGTCGCACACGCTTCCACGCACGCTGGCACATAGTCCGCCTTATCGATTTCCTTTTTCCCATTGGCGGCGGCTTTTTCGAGTGCGGCGTGATACCGCCCATGGCACAGGTTGCATTTCTCCACCACGCCGCGCATCCTCACCGAAACACCAGGATTCAGGCTCTTCTCCATTCCCGCCGGCCATTGCGGATCCCACCAATTGAAGTACCGTGCGTGATACGGACACGCCGTCATGCAATACCGGCAACCCAGGCACCGTTGCGGCATCTGCATCACAATGCCGGTGGCTTGATCGAACTCGACGGCCTGTTGCGGGCAAACACTCACGCACGGTGTCTCGTGCTCGCATTGCATGCACGCGACGGGAATAAACGCCTCGCGTCTCATCCGTCGCCAGCTCCTTGCCATTCGACAATTTCCGCACTAGCATCGGTGTTATCCCCGTTCGCCAAGTCGCGCGCGCAGCAGCTGGCGGCACATTGTTTTCCGCCGCGCACGCCACCATGCACGCGCCGCATCCTGTGCAGCGATCCAGGTCGATCACCATGCCATAGCGCGCCTTCATGCCTGCCTCCTTGCCGGCGCTTTTCGCAGCTTCGATTCTTGATAAAGCTTTGCGGCCAGCGGAGGGAACACTGGCAGTGCCCACGACGAGGCCCAGTCCGCCATCGGAGACGAACTGGTTTCACTGGGCCATTCTTTTAACGCGCAGCGTCGTTCACCGGCTTTCGGTGCATCACTCACCCAGACCGCGCCTTTGCGTAATTGTTCCTCGATTTTGCTGGGTCGACTCGAATTTCACCACGGGTGTCTGCTGCTCGCCATAAACGGTCCCGGCCCTGCCTTCAAAAATTTCTTTGCACCGCGCTTTAATGAGCTTCTCAGGCTCTGGAAGTGTCGGATCGATCTTGCCAAAAATTGCCCTGGACGTTTTGACCGTTTCCGGCGGTGTGGTGAGATTCGCCGCTATCGCGAATACGTCTCCACTCCCAATGTGGGTGCGCTCGGCACGTCCGTGGTTTCTTCCAGGAAGCCCGGGCAGGGAAGTAGCCAGTCCGCTTCTTTGCTCCCGCCGTCCCATGCTGCGAAGCGAAACACCTCCGCATTCGTTCTCGGCACGAAATCCCACGGAACCGTCGCATCCATCAGGATGGCGCGGTACGCGTTCGTATTTGCTTCCAGGGGAATAACTCGCTTCGTCGATTTGTTTTTCAAGACAATTCCGCCCGGAGTCCCTACCGAACCCAGTAACACATTCAAAGCCGCCACCGCTGCATTCGATTCCGCAGCAATTACCAGCGTTGGCCGACTGCGCCGCGATACATGCGCGCAAGTTCGCGAATGGCATCCTCAGAAATTCCTGCTTGCGCCGACGCGTCAGCCAATGTTCCCGATGGCAGTGGACCCTTCGCGCGCACGAGCCCTTCTTCGACCAAAATTCGCGCGATTCCAGCAGCCAGCGCCGATTCACTTCCTTCGCGAATCGCTACCCAACGCCACGCGCGCGCAGCCGTGTGCGACAACCCATGCTCAACCTGAATCAGTCGCAATTCCGGGTCGGTCACTCCTGCGGCCTTCTCGCTCCACAATCGTGCGAAGCGGCCCGGCGTTCCCCATCCATCCAGCAGCGGCGCCCCAAAACTCACGATCGTTCGCGCATGTTCCAGATCGTAGCCAAGCGCCGGAAACCGGCGCTCCCGTCCACTCGGCGTATGGCAACAGCGCCAGCGATTCTGCTCCAAGCGCCGCGCGATAGCTGCCATTGCGCCTTTCCGCAAACGCGGCAAGCACACCAGACGCAGCCCTCCCCGGACGTCCATCGACAATCGCCACCGGTCCCTCGCCGCACGCCTTTTCAAACGCCGTCTGCGCGTCCTCCCAAGAAGCGGCGCGACCGTGGTATCGCACTTCCCGCAACCGCCGCGGATGCCAGTTCAGCTGGTGCGCCGCAAAGCCCAGCGGGCACAGCGCTCCCCTGGTAACTGGATTTGTACTTACTCCCGAAACTCCCACCGGCCAGCCCGCGGCCATTCGCACGCGCATACTGCAGCCTGCCGCACACAGCGTGCACACGGATTGCTTCGTCTCGATTGGTCCATGCGCCGGTTGGGGAATCCACGGAAAGTTCTGCGTCCAGATCGAAACGTCTCCCAACAACTTCCACGGTACCGGTGTAAAAATCAGCCCAGCGGTTACTCCCGCCGTTCCTAGCAACAGATCACGCCTTGAAACTTTCATCGACCGCTCCTATTGATGACAGCCCAGGCAGCCCACTTCGACATGGTGGCGGCGATGGCAATTCTCGCAATCGGTCATCTTCATGCCATCGTGTGGGGCGCGCCGGAGCCGGGAAATCGAGTGGCCCCAAATGTCGCGGCTGTACCCGGTGAGGCGATTCTGTTCGTAAACTCTAATCTGGTCGGATTCGCCATAACTTCCGTGGCATTCCGTGCAGTTCAAGCCCGCGCGCCGCGTGTGAATTGCATGAGAGAACCACACATTCGCCGGCTGCCGCGAATACACCAGCCAGGGCGTTTCCTTCGATTGCTTGACGTAGTTGTCCACCAGCAGCGCTTCATCCTGCGAGGCTCCCAGCTTGTCCGCGTGGCAGCCTGCGCACACTTCCATCTTCGGGATGCCGCTGTACTGGCCATCACTGCCCACTGCGTGACAACTGTCGCAGCCATTCAGTCCTGATTTTTCGGCGTGAGTTTTGTGGAAGAAATCCAGCGGCTGTTCCTGACTGACGTACAGGGCCCGGGGAAACGCGACCCACCCAACAAACATCGCAATGGCGAACCCAATCCCAAAAACGACCCAATATCTCCTCACGTTTAGTCCTTTGGCACCCAATTTCTGTTCGAGAAGAATTGCTGAAGGAAGCACACCAATTGCTGGCGGGACAGTAGTTGACCGACCCCGCGCACCGGCCGTCCTCCATCACAACTCGGTTGCAGCGCTGCGTGAATTTCCCGCGCCAGGCGTTCCTCTTCCTCGCTTTGCCATGCAGCCGCCGGAGGTCCCGCAATCAGCCCTGCTTTCGTCTGGCCTGGCAGTTCCCAGCCGGAAAATAACCAGCCGGAGCCGTACGGATCAGCCGTCAAACGCGCCGGATCGCCGCGCAGATGGCTGTTCACTTTTTGGATCAGGAGCGGGTTGGGAAAAGTCATGGGCCACTCCACGCCGTGGACGGTCAACGAAATTACCGGACGTTGCGTGCCATGCGTGGTCACAAACGTTAACCCGTCCACATTCCCGACAAAGTCGGCGAGAAACGCGTCCATGCCGATGTGGCATAGCCCGGACTCTTCCGCCGCCAGCCAAAAGTGATTCGCGCTAAAAAGAAGATTCGCCGGAGGTGTCGTCGAGCCGTGCGGCCGCGCCAGCGTCAGGTACGATTCGCAGTAACGAAATCCATCCCGTCGGTGCAGCTCGAGAGCTGCGATTCGCTGAAGGGAATGAGCTTCGTTGGCGTGGTCACTCCGCAATACTGGACGTGTACTTCTTCCAGGTGCGGGCAACGCTGCTCCCGCGGCTCGTCTTTTCCCACCAGTTCGCACTTGTAGTATTCCGGCGAAGCGCATCGGCTGGCCGCGCTGACTCCCGGTCCCTCCAGGATCAGCTTGCTGACCGGCGCTGCGTGGCAATACTGCGCGCGACCTTCTTTTAGAAACGGACACGCCATGGCGCCACGCTCACTTGACTCTCTTTTTTCTTCCGGTTTCGTCGGCGTTGCCGGTGGTGTCGCCTTCACGTGCTCGCCGCCATCGGCCATCGTCAACCCCAATTCCGGCACCGCCAAACTGTGGCTGAACTGGTCGTGCAGCATCGCGTTCATTTCCGCATTCATATCGGACGCGCGGTGCCGCCTGCGTCGCGCGACCACTTCCCACACCACTCCATACGCCAGCAGCAGCACCGACAACACCACCAGCACGCCCAGCGCGATGTTCGTCACATTCAGCCAAAACACCCAATCGTAATTGGACATTTGTGCATCCTCCCGTCCGCAAATACAGCAACCAAATCGGAACAATGCAGGTCGATGACCGATACGGAAAATCAATCATTTGGAAGGAATTATGACGTCAGTGGAGGATTTCCCGACACTTCGCCGGATTTCCCAACATCGCCGGTCGACTTTGCTCTCTACTTTTTACGCTGGACCACTCTCGAACGAAACACGCCGCCATCTGGAGCGCAACTCGGCAGGGATTTGCCCGTGCGCGAACTGGAAATGCTCTTGGGTCGTCGGGAAGCTTCAGCTGAGGGATTGTGTGTGCCGGTGCAGGCTGGAGCAGAAAACCCAACGAGGAAAGAACTGAAAACCGCAAACTGAAGATCGAAAACTCCCTACGCCGCCAACTGGTCTGCGGCAGCTTCCGCACGGAGCTTCGGCCTCTTGATATCCCACGCCAGCCCCAGCGTCCCTAATGTCCAAATCCCGTACCAGTTCATATCCACTTCGTACCAGCGGTAGCCGTGGCGAGCCGCCTGCGGGTGCGCGTGATGGTTATTGTGCCAGCCTTCGCCAAAGGTAAGAATCGCTACCCAAAAGCTGTTAGTTGATGTGTCGCCCGTATCAAAGCGCTGCGATCCCCAGATGTGCGTCGCTGAATTCACCAGCCACGTAAAGTGCAGGCTCAACACCGTGCGCACGAAAACTCCCCAGAACACCCAAGGCCACCCGCCAATGGCATAAAACGCAAGCGCCAGCACCACCGAAGGAATCGCGTGCCACTTGCTCATCCACAGATGAAACTTGTCCTTGCGCAGGTCCGGTGCATACGGCAGCAGTTCCGAACGGTCCTGGTGCATCGCCCGGCCCGTCAGGATCCAGCCCATGTGCGACCAGATTCCACCATCGCGCGGTGAATGCGGATCGCCTTCTTTATCCGTGTTCTGGTGATGAATGCGATGCGTTGCTACCCACGAGATCGGTCCGCCTTCGAACGCCAGCGTTCCGCACGTCGTCAGAAAATATTCCATCCATTTCGGCGTCTTGTAGCCGCGATGCGTCAGCAGTCGGTGATAGCCCATCCCGATGCCAAGGCTGCCCGCCACCCACCACATCACGGCGCAGAGAATCAGCGCCTTCCACGTAAAGAAAAAAACTGCCGACAAGGCGGCGAGGTGCAGGGCAATCATAAAAATAGTGATGCCCCAGTTGACAGGCTGAGAGAAAGTCTTGTCGTTTTTCAGGCGGCTGAGTAGTGTCATGGTGACTTTCTACTGTATCAGCTTCCTGTTTGGATTCGTGGAAAATCGAGAGCCGCTTGCATAAAAGTTAAAAGCTGCGGCTCTGGCGCTCATTCGGATCGCGTTCCGCAGGAACTTCCACGAAGCAGGTTGCGTATCTCCCGTTGGCAGTTTGCGGGTACACTCCAATAGCTCTTCTCAGGGAGGAATGCGTGAACTGGATTTTGCGCCTCGCCACCTCGTTCGTCACGTCGTTGTGGTGCTGCCGGGATTCGCTCGCGGCTCAAACGAAACATACGCCACGCTTGAGGAGGCTCTCAGCCTCAAATCCATCAGCGATCCCAAAATTTCTCCCGACGGCCGTCTTCATCGCCTATCAGGTGCAGACCGCTGATTGGAAAGGGCAACGAATTCGTGCGCCAGATCTGGCTCATCAACGTCGAAACCCGCAAAAGCTTCCAACTCACTCGGGGAAAGAAGTCAGCCGGCGGTGCCAATGGTCACCGGACGGCCGTTGGCTGGCCTTTGTGACCGAGCGTGAGCCACTGGACCTTGCACTTACTCCCCCGGCCGGGAAAGACCGAAGAAAAGAGGGAAGAAAAGAAGGAAGAGAAGAAAGAAGAAAAAAAAGAGGAAAAGACGGAAGAAAAGAAAGAACCCGAAAAAGAAGCCGGTAAGCCTGCCGCGCTCTCAGATTTGGCTGATCTCCCCTGAAGGCGGCGAAGCCTGGCAACTCACCAAATCCGAATCGGACATCGGCGGATTTCGCTGGTCCAAGGATTCCAAATCCATTGCCTTTACCGCTAGCTCCCGGAAAATAAGGCCAGCAAAGATCGCAAGGAAAAGTACAGCGACTACGAAGTCTTCGAAAAGGATTATCGCCAGAGCCAGTTGTGGTCTGTCGACGTCACGGAGGCCGAGAAAACCTCCCAGCCACTCGCTCGCGAAACGCCTGCTCACCGACCTTTCCCTGAATGTCAACGATTTCGCCTGGTCTCCGGATTCCACCCAAATCGCTTTCAGCGCCTCCGCCAATCCCTTTCTGGCCTTTCGCGGCAATCAGGACATCTATCTCCTCCAGCTCACGAAAAACAATTCAGTCACCAAAATTGTCGCGCTCGCCGGTCCCGGATGCGAATCCCGTCTTTTCGCCCGATGGCAAGCAACTGGCCTTTCAAACCGCACTCGCACAGCCCTACTACTATTACGCCAACGGTCACATCGCCGTCGTTGAGCTATCTTCTGTTTTGAACAAAGCCGCAACCACTCCAGCCGACGTTCACGACCTCACCGCCAAATTCGACGAAGACCCTTATCCCATTGACTGGGGACCCGACGGCATCTACTTTGGCGCCGAGCAAAAAACAAGCGCCCACATCTTCCGAGCCAATCCCCAAACCGACGAAATCCAGCGCGTCACTTCGCCAGACAATTTGCTCCTCGAGGAGGGTTCCTTCACGCGCGACTTCAAAACTGTTGCCTACGTCGCGGAAGATCCCACGCATATGGCCGAACTGTTCGTCTCCACCACCGCGCCATTCGCCCCCAAGAAACTCACCGATATGACCGCGCAGGTGAAAGACTGGAACCTCGGCACCTCTGAAGTTATTTCCTGGAAGAGCCAGGACGGCGCGGTGATCGAAGGCATTCTCCGCAAACCTGCCGACTACGATCCCGCGCGCAAGTATCCATCTGCTTCGTCCACATTCACGGCGGCCCCACAGGCACATCCGAGTCAACCTTTGCTCCTGTGGGTTATGCCTATCCCGTGCAGCAGCTTCTCGCCAAAGGCGCGCTGATTCTCGAACCCAACTATCGCGGCAGTGCTGGCTACGGCGCAGCATTCCGCGCACTGAACGTTCGCAACCTCGGTGTCGGCGACATGTGGGATGTCATGACCGGCGTGGACTACCTCATCGCGAAGGGCATCGCGGACCCGAACAAACTCGCGCCATGGGGTGGTCCGAAGGTGGCTACATTTCCTCATTTCTCGCCACCCACACGGACCGCTTCAAGGCCATTTCCGAAGGCGCAGGGATCAGCGATTGGATGACCTACTACGTGAACACCGACATCACTCCGTTCACCCGCCAGTATCTTCATGCCACGCCATGGGAGGATCCCGCGATCTACGCCAAGACCTCCCCGATAACCACCATCAAGCAGGCCAAAACTCCCGTGCTCATTCAGCAGGGTAGCAACGACAAGCGCGTCCCCGTCCCCGACAGCTATGAGTTGTATCGCGGATTGCAGGATCAAGGCGTGGAGTCCCGCATGGTCCTCTATTCAGGTTTCGGTCACGGTGTGAATAAGCCAAAATCCATGCATGCGCTGCTGCAATCCAATCTCGACTGGTTTAATCACTACATCTGGAACGAGCCCATTCCCAAGGATTCCCCCATCTACGGCACCAGCGAACTAGAACCCGCCAAATAGCTTCCAATGTGACCGCCGCCCAAAATAACTTCAGTCAATTAGAAAACGTCATTCCGAACGGAGTCTGCGAAGTGAGGAATCTCTCTTCCATTCAACTGGTGTCCAACTACCCGGGTGCCCCACGGGACGAAGTTGCGCGTAGGTCTTGGGTTCTCCAAAGTTGCCCTGTGCCTTGGGTTTTCTTCCGTTCCTCTGTGCTCTCCGTGCCCTCTGTGGTGAATCCTCTTCTCCGAGCCTTAGCCTTCAACTTTCAACGTTGAACTCTCAACTTTGAACTCTTCCTTTCCCTCTCTCTATGTCGATGTCCAGTCCTTCTTTCTCTTCCAATCTCAGCGCACGAGAACTGCCTTTCGCCAGATCGCCCACGCACAAAGATCCAATCGAAACCCGTATCAGCCGCAACGTTTCCAATCCCACCGCCTCTATCATTCTGCGGATCTGCCGGTTCTTGCCCTCATTCAACACAATTTCCAGCCAGCACTGCTTTGCACCATGACGCAGCAGCGTGGCGCGTTTCGCCTTGAGCACCTCGCCATCGCTCGTCTTTACTCCGCGTTCAAACGCCACCAGGGCCTCACGCCCAGCCTCACCACGAATCTGTACGTGATAGGTTTTATCTACATGACATTCGGGATCGGTGATTCGCGCTCCCCACTCAGAATCATTTGTAAGCAGAAGCAGTCCTTCGCTCGCCATATCCAACCGTCCCACCGGAGCCACCCACGGCAAATCGCGCGGCAGCAGGGAATAGACCGTTTTGCGGCCTTTCTCATCGTCCGCGCTCGTCACGATTCCTCGCGGCTTATTCAGCATCAAGTAAATCTTCTCCGCTCCACCTACGGTTACTCCATCGACCTCAACGCGATCTTTGCCGAGACGCACCGGCGACTCCGGATTCTTCACCCGTGCTCCATTCAGCCGCACCTTCCCCTCACGAATGAGCTCCGCCGCCTGCGCTCGCGAGCAAAATCCCATCTTCGAGAGCGCCCGCGCCAACCCCACGCGCTTCCCCCGATTTCCGGCTTCCGCAGACTCCCGCTGGTTTTTCACAATTAGACCGCAGTGTAGCGCGAGCAGATTCCCGCGCGACGTTCTGACTGCCCGTGCCCACCCGTTGGCTCTTGGGTCTCTATGCGTAGGGGTCCAGCACGCTGGACCCCTTGTCCGCAAGATCGCAGATTCTCCGAGTGGGACGCACACCTGAAGCTAAGTCTTCTTCTCGGGTCCGGCAGTCTCAGCGTGTTTCACTTCGCCGTACCGCTTCGCCAGCCAAGCGCGTACTTCCTTAGGTTCGTACTTGAACGGCCCGTTGCCGCCCTTGTACGCGATTCGTCCATTCTCGTCGAGGATGTACAGCCGCTCCGGCCACGCCGCATACGCATCGTTCGCCGCGTTTGACATTTCGTCGATTCCAAACGGCACCGGAAACTTGAATCGCTGCGTGAAGTCGTTTGCAATCGCCACGCGATCGCCGATGCTCTTGGGTTGTGCGTAGCACACGTTGTCTTTTCCTTTGTCATTCAAAGCCATCCGCCACTCGTCCGTCGGATGCGCCTCTCGAATGTAAATGGTCAGAAAATCCGCGTGCTCCTTATAATCGTTGTAAATTTTAACAATATCGCCCACCTGGCGACGGAATGGCGGTCAAGTGAAGCTACCGAACACCAGCACCAACGGCCGCCCCGCTGTCTTGTCGCGTAGGTGAAAGCGCGTCGAGCCATCGAGTGCCACCAGTTGCGCATCGGGCGCGTCTTGTCCCACCCGCAGATTCCCCGGGCTCATGTGCGGAAACGCGTACCGCACCATGTAGTACACATCTTTCGGGCCGCCCGCCATATAACTGAGCACTGCGAATGCACCTATGAGTAGCACCGCAATCGAGAGCAGGCTCCATTTCATCCAGGGACGCATACCAATCACCTCAGTGAGCCGCAGCCCGCAGTTCTTCGCGCATGGCCTTATACCTTGCCAGTGACTTCTCAATGATATTCATGGCCGCATACGACGGACGAATATCTTCCACCTGAACCTGCTTGCCTTCGAGCTGTTTGTAGTCCTGAAAAAAGCGTTTCACCACCAACAGCCGATGCGGCGGCAAGTCCCGGGCTTCCAGGTAATCGCTGAATTCCGGGTCATTTGTGGCCACCGCGATGATTTTGTCGTCGCTGGCACCCCCATCGATCATCGTCATCACCCCAATCGCGCGCGCCTTGATCAGTGCCAGCGGCTGCACCGGTTCCTGACACAACACGAGAACGTCGAGAGGATCGTTGTCCTCCGCGTACGTCTGCGGAATGAAGCCGTAATTCGCGGGGTAAAACACCGCCGAATGAATGATGCGGTCGACTCGCAGCAGTCCCGTCTCTTTGTCCAACTCATATTTGACGTTCGAGCCTAATGGAATTTCGATCAATGCCTGAAAATCGCGCGGTAGTTCTTTGCCGGGAGAAACGTCATGCCATGGATGCATCGAGTGGGAGCCTCGCTTCCGAATTTTGCGAGCCTCCATTATCGCCCGAGAGCGCGGGAAATCCTAAGCGAACGACTATGCAGGTTTCTTCGTCCACGCTCCCAGAATCGCGCCCATCAACACCAGTCCCAAACAACGGGTAAAACTCATTAATCGCATACAGCGCTCTCGGCCGCATTTCGAACATGTACGTCATCAACGTAATCGGCCCAATGAACCCGATCCATACCAGCACACCCACCGCTGCGCCTCGTCCCATCGTGTTGGCGTTGCGCCAGATGCACAACTGCGCCAGCGAATAAGCGATCAGCAGTTCCAACAGAAACGCAATGATAAACGGAATAGCGGGATTCGCTGTTTGCATATGCCCCACATCCATGTGCTCCAACGCAATCCATTGCTTTTGGAACAACACGCTGTACCACAGCGCTCCCAGCAACCAGTAAGCTAACGCAGCCACAAATACCGCCAGAAAGTTCGTTCGCATGCCGAAGGCCCTCCGTTGGGATGCCGTCAATAAACAACGCGACGCAGCCTGCAACTGCGGCGAGTCTGTAACCACCATTCTGCCATTGTCAAGACTTCGGAGTGCGGGAGCCCAGCTCCCGCTTTCGAACCAATTCAACGAAATTGCCCAATCGATCAGCGGCAGTCCAACTGCCGCAGCGCAAGTGTAGCGGCGTCAAACAATCCTCTCTCGACTCCATGCTCAAACGTCGGCCCCGCCTACGCTCTACGACGCCTTGTCGATCATCTTTTCCCAAATGCCTTTGGATTTAAGGATCAGCTCGACCGCGTCGCGAATCGCGCCATGCCCGCGTCGGAAGCCGTCGTAAAGTGTGCCGCTTTCTTCACTTCAGGCACGGCATTCCCACCGCAATCGCCAATCCTACTCGCCGCATAACCGGCAGGTCCGGAAGATCGTCCCCCACGTAAGCCACCGCGGATTCCGGTACGCCAGTTTTCTTCAGACATTTCCTCAAACGCTGAAATCTTCGTCGGCTGCTTCATGTACACAAATTCCATTTTCATTTCATTCGCGCGCCGCCACAAAGCCGGACTCTCCCGCCCCGTGATGCATCCGGTGCGGATCCCGCCGTGTGCGCCAGCGTCAACCCCTGCCCGTCATGCGCATCAAAATTTTGATTTCCAGGGCTGAGCCATCGGGTTGCGAAAGCAGCGTACCCCGCCCTCCGTCATCGTGCCATCCACATCCATCAGCAGCACTTTGATCTGCGCCGCACGTTGCTTTACCCCAGGAGCGATTTTCGAGCTGCGAGCCAAATAGCCCTCCAGTACTGGTCCAAAACAAATTCCGTCATTCCGAACGGAGTCTGCGAAGTAAGAATCGCTCTTTTTTGCGTACAGCCGACTCGCTGCAATCCTCGTCTCGCGAAACGAACAGCTACTAAATTACTTCCAGTGTCCACAAATCGTGCAGGTGCACCACGCCAACCACCTTCTCTGTCTCTGCGTCCACCACTACCACGGAAGTGATTTTTTTCTTCTCCATCAAGTTCAATGCTTCGCTAGCTAGCAGGCTCGGCTGAATCGTCTGCGGCGTCCGGACCATGCAATCCCCGCGGCCATCGACAGTGTCGCGCCGCCATGTTTTTCCATCAACCGTCGCAAATCCCCATCTGTGAGAATTCCTGCAAGCTTTCCATCCGCGCGGATCACCGTCGTCATTCCCAACTTCTTCGCGGACATTTCGTGGAATGTGGCCGCGCATTGGCGTTTCCGGGGAAACCCGAGGAACCGCATCCCCCGTATGCATCAAATGTTCCACTCGCAACAGTTTCTTCCCCAACCTGCCCGCCGGATGCAGCGCAGCAAAATCGTCGCGTTTAAACCCTCGTCGATCCAGTAACGCAATGGCCAGCGCGTCGCCCATCGCCATCGCCACTGTTGTGCTCGCGGTTGGCGCCAGGTTCAGCGTGCACGCCTCTTCTTTTACACTTACGTCCAACACGACCTCACTCGCGCCCGCTAATGCGGATTTCGGATTCCCGGTGAGCGTGACAATCGGAATCTCCAGCCGCTTCAATGCATCCAGCAGATTCAGAATCTCCGGAGTATCTCCGCCATAGCTGATCGCCAGCACTGCGAATCGCCTCGCGCCAGCATCCCCAAATCTCCATGCAGCGCTTCTGCAGGATGCAGGAAAAACGAGGGCGTGCCCGTACTCGAAAGCGTTCCTGAAATCTTTCGCCCCACTAGTCCGGACTTGCCCATTCCCGTAACCACCACGCGCCCCGCGCATCCCAACAATAACTCCACAGCTCGGTCAAATGACGAATCCAGCCGCCCAATCAAATCTGCGATAGCTTCAGCTTCGATGCGCAGCACGCGACGCGCGGAATCCAGGCTCATGCGTCACTCCACCGCCGCACCACCGTGGACAGCTCTTTGATCCGGCTCAACAATTGCCCCAATTGTGCCAGCGGCAAAGCATTTGGCCCGTCGGACAGCGCCACCGCCGGATTGTCGTGCGTCTCCAGAAACAGCCCGTCCACTCCAGCGGCCACGCCTGCCCGCGCCAGCGTCTCAATAAATTCCGGCTGTCCCCCACTCGCATTTCCGAGTCCGCCAGGAATTTGCACCGAGTGCGTCACGTCGTACACCACCGGATATCCAAGCTTCTGCAAAATCGGAAAAGTACGCATGTCCACAACCAAATTGTTATACCCAAACGAAGCCCCGCGTTCCGTCAGCACGATGTTCTGATTTCCCGTCGACGCCACCTTCTCGGCAACATTCCCCATATCCCACGGCGAAAGGAACTGCGCCTTTTTGATGTTTACCACCCGCCCAGTCTTTGCGGCCGCCAGCAGCAAATCCGTCTGCCGCGCCAGGAACGCCGGAATTTGCAGCACGTCCGCCACTTCGGCCGCCGGCGCAGCTTGCGAGCAATCGTGAATATCGGTCAGCACAGGCACGCCCAGATCGCTTTTTATTTTTGCCAAAACGCGCAGCCCTTCAACCAGCCCAGGTCCGCGAAAGGCCTTAATCGACGACCGATTCGCCTTGTCGTACGACGCCTTGAAAATGTACGGCACTCCCGCATCCCCAGCAATCCTCACTATTCGTTCTGCCATCATCCGTGCGTGCGCTTCCGATTCAATCACGCACGGTCCAGCAATCAGGAAAAGCGGATTCGCGCCGCCCAGCCGCACTGCTCCAACCGAAATTTCGCGAGTAGTCACCATCGAAGATTTTGTAGGCGCCTGCTCAGGCCGAGGCTTGAGGCGCACTGCGGAATGCCGGCGCATGCGTTTGTGCTTCAACCGCCGCAACATTCGTCGTAGGACGCGCCTTCTGGATTCGATGCTCCAGCGCGGCGCCAATAAACGCCGCGAACAGCGGGTGCGGTTCCAGCGGCTTCGATTTGAATTCCGGATGAAATTGGCAGCCCAAAAACCATGGATGATTCGGCGACTCCACAATCTCCACATAATTCTCGTCGGGAGTCCGCCCCGTAATTCTCAATCCCGCAGCCACCAACGTCTTTTCATATTCGCGGTTAAACTCGTAGCGGTGCCGGTGCCGCTCGCTGATTTCCAGGGTGCCGTAAGCCTTAGCGGCAAGCGATCCCGGTTCCAGCCTGCAAGGCCACGCGCCCAGCCTCATCGTGCCGCCCATTTCGTCAATGCCCAGAAGTTCCCGCAGTTTGTAAATCACCCGGTGCGGCGTCTGCGGTTCAAACTCCGTGCTGTCCGCCTGAGCCAATCCCGCGGCATCGCGCGCGTACTCGATCGTGGCGCACTGCATCCCTAAACAAATTCCGAAAAACGGAATCTTATGCTCCCGCGCGAACTGAATTGTATAAATCATTCCTTGAATCCCGCGCTTCCCAAACCCGCCGGGCACCAGGATCCCATCGTAATTCTTCAGTCGCTTCTCCGCCGTCTCCAGCGAATCGATATCCTCCGATTCGATCCACTCAATCACCGTCTTGTGATGATGTGCCAATCCGCCATGCAGCAGCGCCTCGCGCAAACTTTTATAGGCGTCTTCGAGCTGCACGTACTTCCCCACAATCGCGATTCGCACTTCGCCCTTCGGGTGGTGCAGCCCATTCAGCATTTCCAACCACGGCTCCATGTTTGCCGGTCGCTCCTGCAACCGCAGCAGCCGCGTGATTTGCGCATCCAGCCCTTCTTTACTCAACTCTACCGGCACTTCATAAATCGTCTTCACATCCTCCATCGAAATTACGCAAGACTCGGCTACGTTGCAGAACAACGCAATCTTGCGCTTCAAATCCGCGGAAATGTGGCGCTCGCTTCGGCACAGCAAAATATCCGGCTGAATCCCAATGCCCAACAGCTCTTTCACACTGTGTTGTGTCGGCTTGGTTTTCAGTTCGCCCGCAGCCGCAATGTAGGGAACAAGAGTCACATGAACGAACAGCGTGTTCTCCGCGCCCAACTCCAGCCGCATTTGGCGAATTGCTTCCAGGAACGGCAGCGACTCAATGTCTCCCACCGTCCCGCCAATCTCCACAATCACCACATCCACGCCTTCGGACACGCGCTTGATGCAGCGCTTGATCTCGTCCGTCACATGCGGGATCACCTGCACCGTCTTGCCCAGGTAATCACCACGCCGTTCTTTCGAAAGGATGGTTTCGTAGATGCGCCCGGTGGTCCAATTATTGTCCCGGGAAAGTTTCACGTGCGTGAAGCGCTCGTAATGGCCGAGATCCAGGTCGGTTTCCGCCCCATCATCGGTCACAAACACTTCACCATGCTGAAACGGGCTCATCGTACCTGGATCGACGTTCAGGTACGGATCGCATTTTTGAATGGTGATTTTGAAACCGCGACTTTCGAGAAGACAACCGATGGAAGATGCCGCTACGCCCTTACCTAATGAGGAAACAACTCCGCCCGTTACAAATATATATTTTGGCGCCATCCAGGTCGCTCGCCTCTGTCTGGCAGACTTGAGCTGTCGGACCTCCGCAGGATTGACGTACATATAATTATGTTCGGAAGCTCCAAACCTGTCAATCTTAACTCTTCGAACCAAGCCATCTGATTTTTTGTTCCCGCTCCAAATCGCGAATCTTTACCGAACATTTACCGTAGGGGGGCAGCAGCTTCTGCGTCCCATGTCCGCACGATCCCTCTGCGAACCGCCCGTCGATTTTGTAACACTCACCAGAACAGATTATCCTGATGCTGCTTCTGGTCAGCCGTTTTGAAAACGAAAATGAGGAGAACCCGGATGCGCATGCGAACAGGGCAACTTCCAACGCTCGCATTTCCCATCGCCCTTCTCGCCACAACCATCAGCGCGCAACAGCCAATCCCACCGGCGGCGAATCCCGACCTCGCCACATACGACAGCAAACGCGAAGTCACTCTCCTCGGCACTGTCCAGTCATTCACGCCGCTCGCGCAAACTCCCCCGCTTGGTGCTCACCTCATTCTTCAGACCCCAGCGGCCTGATTGACGTTCACTTCGGTGATCCTCGTTTTCTCGCCGCCAATCAATTCAACATCAAATCCGGGGATTCACTCCGCATCATCGGCGAGAACCTAACTTCCATATCCAGCACGCAATTCGTTGCGCGCATCGTCCAGAACGGAACTCACATCCTGGCGCTCAGAAGCATTCGCGGAATGCCATTCAGCTACATGGCCCCGCGCTCCGCCTCGCCTTTAACCTCCCACACAGGTGCGCTGTGAACCTTCGCGCCTTGCCACTAATCCCACTCTTGGTTGCGTCCGCGCTCCTGTGCTCTTGCGGCGGGGGATCCAGCATCAAGCCACCGCCCCCGAGCGGTTCCTTCTCCAATGCCAGCTTGCATGGACAATACGCCTTCTCGATGAATGGCGTTGATCTCACTGGCGCATTCATCGCGCGCATCGGCTCCTTCACTGCCGATGGAAGCGGTAACGTCACCGGCGGCCTCGAAGACGTCTTGGTCCTCAGCTCCGGCCAACCCGCCTCCACCATTTCCTTCACCGGCGGCACGTATCAGATTCAGGCAAACGGCCGCGGCACCGTCACGCTGAACGCTGCCGGCGGTAGTGCATTGCAGCTCAGTCTCGTCTTGCAATCGACCGCCACGGGCTATCTCATTCAGACCGATTTGACCGCCAGCACCAGCGGCACATTCACGCAACAAACTCCCGCCGATTTCACCGCTGCGGCCCTCGCCAACCCATATGTCTTTGGTGCCTCCGGCGTCTCCTTCGCCAATTCCAACGCCGCCCCTCTGGGTTTAGCCGGAAAAATTGTCGCCGACGGTAACGGCAGCATCACCTCCGGCGTCATGGACACAAACGATGGCAACACCTCGGCCCCCTCGGGTGCCACCGCCATCTCCTCCGGAACTTACGTGCTAGACACCAATGGCAACGGCACGAACTTCGGCCGCGGCATGATGACCTTCAACGCTCGCACCTTCGCTTTCTATATCGTCGATGTCACCCATTTCGAACTCCTCGAAGAGGACGGCCTGGGTGGAAGCTCCGGTGACGCCCTGAAGCAAACCGGTGCGATTCCCACGCAAAATTCCGAGTTCACCGGTAGCTTCGTTTATTTGATTGGCGGTGTTTCCACCTTAGGCAGCCAAGGACCCATCGCCCGCGGTGGGCGTTTCACCGCCGATGGAAATGGCGGTATCGGCTCAATTTCGTTCGACGATAACGACGACGGCACCTACCGGCACATTTCTCAAGGCTCGAACATTTCCACGCCTGCCTACGCAATTGATCTCGCGAATCCCGGCAGCGGCAGAGGCTCTTTTACGTTTACGGATTCCGGTGGCGGCACCTACGCTGACGTCTTTTATCTTATTTCCCCGACGCAAGGCATGGTGTTAGAGACGACCAAGGGCATTATCGGCACCGGCCCAATGTACGCGCAAACGGGCAGTCCTTTCACCGTCGCGGGAAGCGCCGGCGCTTATGTCTCCAACTGGAACGGCGTTCAACTTGGCACCAACTCGGCCATTCCTTTCGAAGAAGATTTCGTCAACCAGTTCACCTTAAGCAACGCCAACTCCAGCAACATCGCTGGCACTACCGATTACGTTGAACTCGGTCTTAGCTCCAAGACTCTGTACAGCAACGTTGGGGTCGGAGGCACGCTTACCATCGCTAAAGACAGCACCACGAACAATCTCTATAAATTTGCCATCGCGGGCTCGCCTTCCATCACCGTCAATTTCCAAGCCTATTTTGCCAATCCCAACACGGTCCTCCTGATCTGTTCCGACGGCATCCGCACAACCTCAGGCGTAATCCGTAGCCAGCAGTAATCAAACGTGGCACCGCCACTCCTGCCTGTGCTGGCTCGTGTAGTGGCGGGTCTTTCAGACCCCGAGCGCCGGAGCTGGGCTTCCTGCTCCAGGCATTTCTGCGCTTCCTGCCGCAGCTTTTTTATGGCCTGCTGTTGGACCCGCAAATCCCGCACGATGTCCCGCCGCACACAGCCCGGCGTGGATTGCGATATTCCCGCCGCATGCTGGCGATTTTTCTCCGCGCGGCATTGCTCGTTTAGCGCTTGGATCCGACGGGTGATACTCCACAGCGCCAATCGATTCTGGCTTGGCCTCTGCCACGCCCGAAAGGGCATCCGTGTCGCAAATTCTCTCAGCACCACCGCATCCAACGGATCGTTCTTGCTGCGCTGCATCATGGCTTTGGCAAAATCCCGCACTGCACGCGGATTCGCCACCATCACTTCCACTTTCTCCGCTGCGCTCAACAGCAGCGCCACATCCAGCCCATACATTCCGGTCGCTTCTAAAACCACTCTCACGCGCCGCCCCCCGCGCGTGAGAGCTTCCAGCAACTTCCGATGCCCGGCAGCGGTATTCGCATACCGCTGCAAAGGCGCGACACTCCATTTTCCCAAACAACTCAATCCGCTTCCTTCAAACTCACGCGCCTTTTTCCTCCCGCAGTAATTTCTCCACCCGCGTCACGTCTTCAGGCACATCCACGCTTACGGCATCTTGCGGAACCTCCGCAACTCGGATGCGCCAACCATTTTCCAGCCACCTCAACTGCTCCAGTTGCTCCACTTTTTCCAATTCGCCCTGCGGCAGCGTCGGGTATTCCAGCAAAGCGTCCCGTTGAAACGCATACAGTCCCAGATGCTTCCAGTACGTCACGTGCAATTTCTGCTGCGTGTCCCGGATCCACGGGATCGGCGCTCGCGAGAAGTACAGCGCATATTCATCGAAGTCCAGAACGGTCTTCACCACGTTGGGGTCTATAATGTCGGCGGCAAGTCGAATCATCGTTGCCACCGTGGAAACTTGCGCAGGTGGCTCCTCCAACAGCGCGCCCACCGCCGCATCAATCGCCATCGGGTCGATCAGCGGTTCATCCCCCTGGACATTCACGAAAATGTCTCCTGCCTCGTGCACGGCCACCTCGGCAATTCGCTCCGTGCCGGTGCGATGATCGGAGCGCGTCATCCGCGCCTTCCCTCCAAAGCTCTTCACCGCATCGAAGATCCGCTGGTCATCCGTAGCCACCACCACCTCGTGAACGGTTTGCGCCTTCTTCGCCCGTTCGTATACATGCTGAATCATCGGCTTTCCCGCTAGCGACACCAGCGGCTTCCCGGGAAACCGCGTGGAACCGAACCGCGCCGGAATTACCACCACAATTTGAGGGTCGGACATGGCTTCTCTCCGCTTTTTTCGCTCGTGCCGATGCTAGCATACGGTAGACGTAGCATTCGCTTCGGGCTGATAATGTAGGTCCAAGTCACTTGTGCTTGCCTTCCCAAGCGCTGGTGCTATTATGAGGGCTCCGCGCGGCCCTCTCGGGTGATCCGGGAGGTATGGGGGCGCCGTGATACGCGAAGTGGGCGTCAAACGCGATATTCGGAAACTCCGGGTTCCACTGGGCCTAGCTAAAACCCTTCTTGCCTGGGTCGTCTTCCTCTGTGCCGCTTTTCCCCTTGTTGCGCAAGAGCAGGCCGATCGACCCGAGCAAACTCCCCCTCCCGTTCCCAAAGAGGTCACTGTTAAAAAGTGACACGCCATCAGTCAAAATTCAGCCCGGCAAAATCATCAAAGCGGAAGTGGACCTCGCGCTCGTAAATGTCACGGTCACTGACCCCTACAATCGCCTGGTAACCGGACTCGAACCCGACAATTTCCGCGTCTTCGAAGACAATGTCGAGCAGGAAGTCGTCTCCTTTTCCTCCGAAGACGTCCCCATTTCCATCGGCGTCATTTTCGATTTCAGCGGAAGCATGGCCAATAAAGTCGACAAGGCTCGCGAAGCTGCTTTGCAGTTCTTCAAAACCGCGAATCCTCAGGACGAATTTTTTCTGGTGAGCTTCAATGAGCGCGCCGAACTCACCAGCGCCTTCACCAATTCCGTCGAAGATCTTCAGAGCCGCATGATGCTGACTGCCCCTAAGGGCAGGACTGCCCTTCTGGACGCTATCTACCTCGGCCTGAGCCAGATGAGGGGTGCACACAACGCCAAACGTGCCTTGCTCATTCTTTCCGACGGGGGGGATAATCATAGTAGGTACAACGAGAACGATATCAAGCGTCTGGTGAAAGAAGCCGACACCCAGCTCTATGCCATCGGCATTTATGACCCGCTTGGTTATCGTAATCGTACGCCGGAAGAGCTCAACGGGCCTTCATTGCTGGCCGAGATCACCGAACTCACCGGTGGCCGCGTATTTGCCGTCGAGCATCTAAATGATCTGCCGGACATCGCGTCCAAGATCGGCATGGAGCTGCGCAATCAATATGTACTGGGATACCGACCAAGCAATCATACCCACGACGCCCGTTGGCGTAAGATTAAGGTCAAGCTGCGGGCGCCCAAAGGCCTCCCGCCGCTCTCGGTCTACGCCAAAACCGGCTACTACGCGCCCGCTCACTAATCTCTTCGTGCCGCATTCGCTCGGCACACTTCGCTGCGTTCGTTCCTCGTCGCGTTTGTTTTCTGTGCCAGCACCGCCTTCGCTCAAGTTCCCGTCGTCAATTCCACTCCTCCTCCCCCGGGCCAGGAACAGCCCGCGCCGCAGAACAAGCCCGACACCAAACAGGGCAGGATCTCACTCAACGTCAACCTCGTCGTTTTGCACACCAGCGTGCTCGACGATCGCGGCAAGTTCGTCGAAGGCTTGACTCAAGACAATTTCCGCGTCTACGAAGATAAGGTCGAACAGAAACTTGCCGTCTTTAAGCGCGAAGATATTCCCGTCAGCATGGGTCTGGTCATCGACAATAGCGGCAGCATGCGCGACAAGCGGCCACGCGTGAATGAAGCCGCGCCTTACCCTCGTTCAAAGCAGCAATCCTCAGGACGAAGCCTTCGTCGTGAATTTCAACGATGACTTCTACCTCGATCTGGACAAGGATTTCACCAACAGCATGCCCGAACTGAAGGAAGCGCTGGAGCGCATCGATGCTCGCGGCTCCACCGCGCTCTACGACGCCATCATCGGCTCGCTGGACCACTTGAAAAAGGGCAAGAAAGAAAAGAAGGTCCTGCTGATCGTCACCGATGGCGAAGACAACACCAGCCGCAACTCCCTCGAAAAAACCATCCGCGAAATCCAGAAGACCGACACGGTGATTTACACAATCGGCCTGCTCAGCCAAGAAAGCAAAAAGAGCGCCAAGACTGCCAAGCGCGCCTTGACCGAAATTGCCCAAGCCTCCGGCGGCGTCGCCTACTTCCCGGAAAACGTCGAAGACGTTCACTCGATTTGTGAGCAGGTGGCCCACGATATCCGCCACCAGTACACCCTGGCCTACTATCCTTCCAATCCGCCCGCGACGGCAGCTTCCGCAGCGTCCATGTCGATGTGATTCCGCCGCGCGGCCACGGCAAACTCGTGGCCCGGACGCGCAACGGCTACTACGCCCCCGGCGGAGGCGCCACTGCCCCGGGAAATAGCTCTGCCCGGCACTGATGAACACAACTCATAAATCGGTTAGGCTTTAGATCCACCACTGGAGGCACTTGAGCTTTCGCATCTACCTACAGAATGAGCACCTACGAAAAAACCGGGGGAGGGGTGCCGGGCGCCAGCCCCGACCTCGGTCCTATTTTAGAACTCGTTTCGGCAACTAAAACCAAATACTGTGCATTCCACTGTGTCCGCGGAGTGAGGATCTCTCCGATCCACTAGAATTCCGCAGTCCCTCGATCTCGCCTCTAGCATCACTAGGAAACTCGTCCCATGCGGAATCTGTCCCCCGAAATTCTCCGCGATGGTCTGTCCCATGTCCGCCAGCGTTGCGCGTACGCCGATATCGCTTCCCCGCTTTTGCGCGGGTGAATACGCCAGGATCGGCACATATTCCCGCGAATGGTCCGTCGTCTCCCATCGTGGATCAGGGTCGCATCCATGGTCTGCGGTCAGGATCAGCAAATCCCGCGCATTCAACAAGCGGCAAATAATCCGTCAGCGCCGCATCAAATTCTTCCAGCGAGCGCGCAAAGCCCTCCACGTCCTTGCGGTGTCCGTAAAGCATGTCAAAATCCACTAGATTGCAGAAAATCAGTCCGCGTCTTGCGCCCTCGCCGCCGCCTCCGAAAGTTTCTCCATGCCATCCGCGTTGGATTTCGTGGTGACGTAATCTTCCACGCCTCGCCCGTTATAGATGTCGTGAATCTTGCCGATCCCAAACACCGGCACACCGCGCTCTTGCAGCACATCCAGCAGCATGGGTTTCGGCGGATCCACCGCATAATCGTGACGTCGCGAGGTGCGCACGAATTTTCCCGGTTCTCCCAGTAAATGGTCGCGCAATCACGCGGCCTACGCGGTGTTTCCCATCCAGCAATTTCCGCGCGATTTCGCACATCCGGTAAAGCTCGCCAATCGGAATCACATCCTCATGCGCCGCAATCTGAAAGACGCTGTCACCCGACGTATACACGATCGGCTTTCCCGTGCGCACATGTTCTTCGCCCAGTTCCTTGATAATTTCCGTGCCCGACGCCGGCTTATTCCCAATCGTTTTCCGCCCAATCTGCTCTTCAAACGTCTCCATAATTTCCGGCGGAAAACCGTGCTTGTACACGGGAAACGCCTGGTCCAGCCACACTCCCGCCATCTCCCAATGTCCCGTCGTAGTGTCTTTTCCCGGCGAATGGGTTGCGCCCTTCCCAAATGAGGCCAGCGGTCTCAGCGCGGGCGGTAAATGCTCAGCGGCGCAATATTCCCCAGGCCGAGTTTCATCAGATTCGGCAAATGCAATGGCCGCGATTCCGCAATGTGCCCCAGCGTATTGCGTCCCACATCGTCGTATTCCGCCGCATCTGGCAGCGCCCCAATCCCCACACTATCCAGCACGATCCAAATGACGCGGTCAAACATCGCCATACGCCGCCTCTCCTGCCCAGTCCATCATTCTCGCCGCTCTGTGGTCGCTTCCGTTTCCTATCCCCGTCCCTCGTCAAATCCGTCATCTCCGAGCGTAGTCGCGAGCGAGGAATCTCTCTTCGATTTCTACTCTCGCGTATTCCACCACAACTGACGCAGCATAACTTAGCACGCACTCCGTCCCAAGGGAATTGACGTGCCCACGACTCGGCCTAGGATGGCCCCAGTGTTACTGCCCGTGGAACATTCGGACCATTTCTTGCGTAGAACCGAATAGAAGGGAGCAGCATGCCTGTAGACAACCGCGTTCGTAGAACCTCGGTCGTGTTTCCGCTTACTGCTGATCGGGATTGGCCTGGTCTTTCTCCTCTCCCGCTGGCTGCCTGATTTTTATCCTTGGCCCGTGCTCTGGAAGTATTGGCCGCTGGCTGCTGATCCTCATCGGTGCCGGCATGTTCTGGGATAGCGCGCAACGGCGCAACGATCCGCAAGGATGCTCCGTCCTTGCCCATCGGCTCGACCATCGGCACCCTGCTGTTCCTGTTGTCATGAGCTTCCTGATCTGGCACGAACGCGGAGCGATGCCCGCGATTGGATCAGTTTCCGCCGGCTCTGGCCATCACGGACACGAGAATCAAGTCGTCGAACTCGGTGATGCCAAAGCTGTCCGCATGACCGTCCATATGCCTGCCGGAGAACTGCATATCGAAGGCGGTGCGAGCCCCTGATGGAAGCCGATTTTTATCAGGGCCCTTCCTGGAATGCCCCGGCCGTCGATTATTCCGTCGAACATGGCGAAGGCACTCTGTCGATCAATCAGCAGAGCGCCAATCAATTGATGACCAACTCCGACAACATTTGGAAGCTTAAGCTCAGTGACGAGGTACCCATCGACTTGGAAGTGGATGTAGGCGCGGGTCAGCGGCAATTTGAACCTCGCTCACGTCGATCTTACCCGCCTGGAACTGAACATCGGCGCGGGCCAGGCGCGACGTCGACCTAACCGGTGAACGCGGTAAAGACGTACAGGCCAATATTCACGGCGGCGTTGGCGAAGCGGTGATCCGCCTGCCCAAAAATCTCGGAGTAGTGGCCACCGTCCATGGTGGACTGGGCTCCGTTGACGTTCACGGCCTCAAGGAAGAAGACGGCCAGTACACCAACTAGGCCTACGGCAAAGCGCCGAATACCATCCACCTCACCGTCGAAGGTGGCATCGGCCACATCCGCCTCGAGCAGGAATAGCCCTAAGCTTGGCCAGAGACCCTTCGCCCGCATACTTGCGAACGTATATCCATTTGCCGGACAGAACCGATAAGCGCTCATGTGCACGTCTAATTCGCAGGCGTGTGATAGGAGTGTAAAACACCCGCCATTCTACTTCTGTCGAAGAATTTTTCTGCGAATGTCGGGCCAGAATTCTTTGACGATATTATTCAGGGCGGCAGATTCCAATTGGGTTCCCCAATCCCTCGCGGTTTGCCCTAGCCCGCGTTCCTGAGGAGGGTAATAGGTGTTTGATAGCGCGGCTTCCGCCAAATTGCCCACCACCTCGGATGTATTGAAGCTGGTGCCGCCGGAATCTGTCTTCGTAAGTACAACCCGGGAAAGTGCGTATTCCGTGCGACGAAAAAATCCTCCCTGACCGAGCGTGTAATACCGCGGGTCTTGCCGGGTCAACGCGGGAACGATCGCTTCCGTGAAATACGTTCCCGACACTCCATCCGCAAACGCGCGCCAGTAATACCGGCCATAGCCGGCCATCCCATGTCCTAATTCCGGATTTGAATTTAGCCCAAAAATTTGCGACGCGATTACCGCGGTCCACGCTGAACCCAAGTAGTCCAGCTGTCGTGCATCGCCAGGTTGAATTTCCCTTTTACTGTTAACGGCGGAGCTCGGTATTCGCGCTTACTGCCGCAAAGCTCGGAACAATCCAGAACATCCGTTTCGTCTGCTGGCCTTCGCTGCTCTCTTTCTTCTTGTTCTTCGAACTCTCGTCCTGCTTGCTCTTGCGCCTCCTGGATGTCGGAGGTGTTCCGCTGGATTGGGTTTCCTCGGTTTGCTGGGGCTGGCCGGGAACGCCGGATTGGTTTGGAGCTAACGTTTGCGAGTAAGCCGGCGTGGAGGAGATTACGACCAGTAGAGCGAACGGGGCTATTCTCGTTGCACGCAATGGCCCCTCCGCATCGAGTCTGAGCCGCAGCTTGGATTCTGAGCCATACATCATTTCGTGTACGAGCGCCCAGTTGCTTCCCTACGCCACGTTTGGCCTGCTTCCGCAACGCGCCACACCAGAATTTCCCGCATTCGCTCGAGGTGCCCGGGAGCCGTATACTTTAAGGTTTAGGCAGTGCGCGCAGAGCGCGCTGACTGGGCTTCCCTTTGGCCACGAACGAAACCATCGCTCCTCCGCCACCCAGCAAGAGGTTTTGCTTGTCCGCGGCGCGCGTGTACACAACCTCAAGAACATCACCGTGGAAATCCCCCATGAAGCGTTCACGGTGGTCACTGGCGTCAGCGGCTCCGGAAAATCCTCTCTCGCCTTCGACACCGTTTATGCCGAAGGCCAGCGTCGCTATGTGGAATCCTTGTCCGCGTATGCCCGCCAATTCCTTGAGCGCATGGAAAAGCCCGACGTCGATGAAATTTCTGGCATCGCGCCCGCTGTGGCCATTCGCCAGAAGAACTCCACGCGCAATCCGCGCTCGAATGTCGCTACTGCCACCGAAATTTACGATTACCTGCGCCTCTTTTTCGCTCGCTGCGGCCAAACCTATTGCATCAAGTGCGGCGCCGAAGTTCGCCGAGATTCACCCGATGAAATCGCCACCCGCATCCTGGCTCTCAATCCGGGCCGTCGATTTTACGTGCTGTATACGCTCAAGGTGGCGCCGCCGGAACCGCCGCCACACCAGGGAAGAAGCCGTCAAAGAAGAAGCTCACCACAGCCTCAGCGGCGGACTTGGTGCGCCCGGCCCTCATCGAGTTGCAGAAGCGCGGTTTCAATCGTCTATATCAGGACGGCACCATCCACGAATTCTCTTCGCCAGAAACATTGCTCGACGTGGATTTCACCAAGCCCGTCTATGTTCTCGTCGACCGCCTCGCCGTTAATCCCGGAATCCCGCGCGCGCCTGGTCGACTCCATCGAAATCTGCTACCGCGAAGCGGGCGAAGCGATTCTGGAATTTGTAGCCGATTCCGCCGGAAATCCCGCGGAACGTCTCACCTTCAACGAGCGCTTCGAATGCAAAAACGATGGCACCCTGTATCAGGAGCCCGAGCCGCGGCTATTTTCGTTTAACAATCCCTACGGCGCCTGCCCGCGCTGCCAGGGCTTCGGCAACACCATCGATTTCGATCTGAATCTTGTGGTTCCCGACGGCAGCAAATCGCTCGATGACGGCGCCATCGAGCCTTGGACCAAGCCGCGCTATCGCGTGCTCATGCAGGACGCCCGTAAATGGGCGCGCGCCCAAGGCATTCCCACCAACGTTGCGTGGCGTCACCTTACTGCGGACCAGCGCCGCCTGATTCTCGAAGGCGATCCTGCAAACAAATACGAAGGTGTCAAAGGTTTCTTCAACTGGCTCGAGCGCAAGAAATACAAGCTGCACGTTCGCGTGTTTCTCAGCCGTTATCGTGGTTACGCAACCTGCCCCGAATGTGCTGGCACGCGTCTTCGCGCGGAAGCCCGCGCGGTGCGCATCACCGGCAAATCCATCACCGATCTTTGCAAGCTCACGGTCAAAGAAGCCCGCCAGTTCTTCGCGGACCTTAAGCTCACCGAAAGCCAAGCCAAAGTCGCCGACAAAATCCTCCAGGAAATTCGCACCCGTCTGCAGTTTCTGGATGAGGTTGGCCTGGATTACCTTACCCTCGACCGCCTCACTTCCACGCTTTCCGGCGGCGAATCGCAGCGCATCCAACTCGCCACTTCGCTCGGCTCACATCTGGTCGGCGCGCTTTACGTGCTGGATGAGCCGTCCATCGGCCTGCATCCGCGCGACACCCAGCGCCTGATCGACATCCTGAAATCCCTGCGCGATCTCGGCAACACCGTGCTCGTCGTCGAACACGATCCCGACACCATCGCAGGCCGCCGACCGCATCCTCGATCTCGGACCCGGTGCCGGCGAACTCGGCGGCAAGTTGCTCTTCTCCGGTACCTACGACGAAATTTTGAAGGATCCTAAATCCATTACTGGGCGATATCTCAGCGGTGAAACCAAAATTCCTGTTCCCGTCAACCGCCATAAACCCTCGGGCAAATTTCTTCGCCTGTACGGCGCCACCTGCACAACTTGAAAAACCTGGATTTGATGCTGCCCTTGGGCACGCTTACGGTCATTACCGGTGTGAGCGGCTCCGGCAAATCCACTCTCGTGCACAACGTCCTGCTTCCGCGCCTTGGCAGCAAAACGAAACGGCGCCAGCATCAAAGAATTTTGCGATCGCCTGGAAGGGCGACCAGCACATCACCGACGTGGTCATCGTCGACCAGTCGCCCATCGGCCGTACGCCGCGCTCGAATCCCGCTACCTACATGAAAGCCTTCGACTCCATTCGTGAGGTCTTTGCCGAAACTCCCGACGCCAAGCGCCGCGGCTTCTCCGCGGGACATTTTTCCTTCAACGTGCCTGGTGGCCGCTGCGAAACTTGCCAGGGCGACGGCACCGTGACCGTCGAAATGCAGTTCCTGGCCGACGTCGAACTGGTTTGTGAAGAATGCCGCGGTCAGCGTTTCAAGAGCAGCGTGTTGGACGTGCGATACCACGGTAAAAACATTCACGATGTCTTGCAAATGACCGTTCGCGAAGCCCTCGCCTTTTTCGTCAATGTTCCCAAGGTTATTTCCAAGCTGCGTGTGCTCAACGAAATCGGTTTGGGCTATTTGCGCCTCGGGCAATCTGCCACCACGCTCTCCGGTGGCGAAGCGCAGCGCTTAAAACTCGCCTCGCACCTGACCCGCACCGAAAACCAGGGCATTCTTTACATTCTTGACGAGCCAACCACTGGCCTGCACTTCGACGATATTGCCAAACTCCTGGCGGCTTTTCGGAAACTCCTGGAATCGGGCGCGTCGCTCCTGGTCATCGAGCACAATCTCGACATCATCAAGTCCGCTGACTGGTTGATCGACCTGGGCCCCGAAGGTGGCGAAGAAGGCGGTAGAATTATCGCCACGGGTACGCCCGAACAGGTGGCCCGCAACACCCAGTCGCATACGGGGCGGTTTCTTACCCGCGTTCTGGCGAACGGCAACGGAAATGGCAAGCGCAACGGAAACAACAAGTAAGGTCGAACGCGCTTTTCAAGCGAGTGTAGATGCGCGCGCCACACCTCTTCTTTCTCACCGCTTTCCTGCTACTGTCCCTTGCAGACCTAGGTCAAGCGCAGCAGCCGGCTCCCGGTTCCAGCTCTACTTCGACCTCCACAAAGAAGATACGCAACCCTCTCAACGATCTGCTGGACGAAGCCCAAGCAGCCCTCGACAAAAACGATTACAACGCCGCCATTCCACCTCTGCAGAAATTCATCACGGAGAAACCAGACGTCGCCTTCGCACATTTCCAGCTTGCCTATGCCTACACAGCATTGAAGCGCACAGAGGAAGCGCGCACTGAATACGAAAAGTGTGTCGCGCTCGATCCTAAAATGGCGGAAGCTCAGTTGAACCTCGGAATCTTGCTGCTCGACAAAGATCCCGCTGCGGCTGTCGATCCATTGCGAAAAGCCGTGGACCTGCTGCCTTCCCAAAGCCGCCCCAGGTTTCTGCTCGGCTTGGCGCAAGAACGTTCCGGAGACCTGAAAGGCGCGGCGGATTCGCTTGAAGGTGCTTCGCGGCTTGATCCCAAAAACGAAGAAGCACTGCTCGAATTGGGGCAAATCTACTTGAAGTTGAATCGCCCTTCGGATGCTGAAGCGAAGTTTCGAACGGTTTTGGGTCAACATCCGAAATTGCCGGAAGCGTTTCAGGGGCTGGCTCTCAGTCTGGACGCCCAAAAAAAGCCCGAAGCGGCAGATGCGTATCGAGACTATTTGTCCGTGCAACCGCAAGATAATGCCGCTCGTTCCCGTTTGGTGCACTTGCTCGTTCAGCAGCAGCAATTCGATGCGGCATCGGCTGAACTCGCCAAGAGTGCTTCCTCTGGCACAACTCCTGACCTGGAGAACCTGAAACTCAAGGCCGATATCGAAATTGGCCAGAAGCACCTCGATGCCGCGATCAACACACTGCGGCAAGCTGTTGCCCTTGCCCCCAACGACCCCGCTTTGCACGCCGGTCTGGGCCGCACTTATCTGCAGACTCGTGATTTTGCGAACGCCGAAAAAGAACTCAAGCTCGCTCTAAATCTCGACCGCAATAATCTCACCTACTGGAAGGATCTCAGCTCCACTTACTATTTATCCGGAAATTGCCCCGCTACTTTAGCCTCCCTCGACGTGATTGCCAAAGCGGAAACCCCCGGAGCTGGTCCGTGGTTTATCCGCGCACTTTGTTACGATAAACTCAGTCAAGTTGAGCCCGCCCTGGACGCGTATCGAAAATTCCTGGAACTTGACGGAAACAGGAATCCCGATCAAGTTTGGCAGGCAACACAGCGTATTCATGTACTGGAAAAAGCGAAAAGCAGGAAGTAAGGGCTGGGCCACACGAATGGGTTCTTGCGCAGCCGCGCTGATGGCGGCATGCATAACCGCCGGTGCTTCCATGGCCGTCGATAGAGTCACGGAATTACAGCAACATTTTGATCGCGAGTCTCACGCCGGAACTAAGGTCAAAATTCTCGACAAACTCGCGGATGCTCAATTCGATGCCACCCGCAAAGCCAGTTCGGCAGGCGATTTCGTCTCCGTCGACTTCACCTTTGAAAAATATCGAGACAACGTGCGCACCTGCTTCGACCTTCTCAAGAAGCAGGAGCCCGACGCCGATCGTCATCCGGGTGGCTACCGTCAACTCGAATTGGAAGTCAGGAAAGGTATTCGCGAAGTGGAAGACGCCATGCAAACCGCTCCCCCGGAGTTGCGGCCTCCTCTGGAACTCGTGCATAAAGACATTCTGGATATGGATAACGAACTCATTCGCTTGTTGTTCCCAAGGAGGACACCGGATCCCAAGACCGTCCCGCCCGTACCTGAGGAGAAACCATGAACTGGCGAAGGACTACTCCATCTGCCGCCCTTTTCGCTATTTTGTTTCTGTCCCTGCTCACTCCCACATCCTCTCGAGCGCAACGGCCCGACAAAGATTATTTGTCTGACCTCGAAGCGGACAAAATCCGCGACGCCGAAACTCCCAATGAACGCGTCACCTTGTTCCTCACCTTCGCCGCGGATCGCCTTAAGAAATTCCAGTACGAGTTGGAGCATCCATCTCCCAACAAGCATAAAGAAATGCTGAACTACTTGATGAACTCTTACGGCGGTTGCATTGATGATGCCGCTGACGTGATCCAGGTCTCCTTGGAGAAACAGGAAAACATTCGCCAGGGCATCGACCTTATGGCCGAAAAAACGAAAGAGTTTCTGCCAATCCTGCAAAAGCTGCAGACCGCCGGACCGGAACTGGAGATTTACAAGGACAATTTGGATGACGCGGTCGAGGGGACGCAGGACGCGCTTAACGACGCCGAGAAAGCCAAGAAGAAAGCGGCGCCACCTCCCGTGAGGCGGAAAAGTTGAGCGTACGGAGACGCAATTCCATCGAGGTTCCCGGCGGGGAAGCGCTTTTTCAACGCATGTTCACGCGCATTGGCTGCCGCGGCCCGCTGCCCCAATTCCACGTCGAGTTTTATCCGTACAGCAGTTTGGTCCTCACCATCCGCCGCCGGCAGGAACGCGTCTATGTGCGTTTTTCCGACCTGTTGAAACGAGCCTCCCTCCCGGTGCTTGAGGGAGCCGCCGCGTTGATTCTCGCGCGCATGTACCGCCGCCGCGAGCCTCGTGCGCTGGTGCAACCGTACTTGGAGTACGCCCGTTCCGATCGCGTGCGTGGTCGAATCAATCAGATGCGCAGCCGCCGCGTTCGGCGTGTCCCTACGCTGGCACAGGGACGACATCACGATCTTTCCACGATGTTTGAACAATTGAATCACCGCTACTTCGAGGGCAAGCTGGATCGTCCCCACATCGGCTGGAGCACCCGAGGTTGGCGCAGGCAATTCGGGTGTTACGATCCAGGTCCGAACCAGATCGTGCTGAATCGCCGCATGGACCGTCCCGGCGTTCCGCAATTTGTAGTCGAGTATGTGTTGTACCACGAGATGCTGCACGTGAAGCATCCCACCCGGCGCTCCGGCTGCTCGCTGTTGTCGCACTCTCCGGAATTTCGCGCGGAGGAGAAGCGTTTTGCGCAGTTCAACATTGCGCGCAAGTTTCTTGACCAGTTGGCGTGTTAACGCTCTGCTTTTTCCTTGTCGATCTCTTTGTGTAGTTTCTCGATCTTCTTGCGGATTTTGTCGCCGTCTTCGGCTTTCGGGTACAGATCGAGGTACCGTTGATAAGCCTTCACTGCCGGCTTTTTCTGTCCTTTTTTCTCGTACGCTTCGCCTAAATACCGATACGGGATTGCATATCCGGGCTTGGCATCAGCCGCGTCCGTGAACCGGTCGATGGCGGCATCCACGTCGCCCTTATTCATATAGTATTTGCCCACTTCCAAATCTTTTTCCGCGCGCAGCGGGTCCCATTTCGGCTGGTCTGCCGCGGACTGCGTCGCGGAATCGGTGTTAGGTTTGGGTTTCGGTTGATCCTGGGGTTTCGGCGCGGGCGCAGGCGGAGATGGTTCCTGTGAGCACGCCGGCCGCGCCGCAACAAACGACAGCCACATCGTGAGCGCCACGGACGCTACGCCAACACGCCTCCTCAACTCTGGAACCTCCTTCTCCTCCTCCGATTCTCGCTGCCCGCTCCTGAGTTGCCCTGTCTATTGCCCCATAAGTTCATCAACGAGTTTCTGCGCGCCATACAATTTTTTCAGGGCTTCGGTCATTGCGCCAGTGTGCACTGCCACCGCGCGATTCTGGTAGGAGTCATAAACGAAATCGCCAACCAGCGATTCGATGTTACCGTCAAAAATTAGCCCGACGATGTCACCATTGCGATTCACCACGGGTGACCCCGAGTTTCCTCCGATGATGTCGTTCGTGGTGACAAAGTTGAATGGCGTCGTCAAATCCAGCTTATCCTTGCCACCCACATAGCGTTTCGGCAGATCGAACGGCACCTTGTAATCAAAGCTGGCCGCGCGATCATACAGACCGTAAAACGTGGTCTTATATGGCGCGACTGTTCCATTCATCGGGTACCCGAGCACCTGCCCATAAGAGAGGCGCAAAGTGAACGTCGCGTCCGGATAAGTATCTTTGCCGTATACCGCGAATCGCGCCTTGCCCAGCAATTCTCCGGCGCGCTGCGCCACGCTCTGCACATTGTCTTCGAACCACTTGATCTGCTCGCGCCGAATCGGATCAATCCGCCGCGCCATCGCGATCATCGGATCCGTTGATGCATCCACCGCAGCTTGGCCGCCCTCAACCAATGCCTTGCGCACCGCCGGATCCGTCAACTTCGTACCGCTGACCAGATAGTTCGCCGCATCTTTGGGCGAGCGTCCATCCAACACCGCCTTCAGAAATGGATCGTCCGCTCCCAGTTCCTTCACATCCAACTGCAGCGCCCCAGTCATCCGCGCAATTTCCATCCCGGGGTAGATCGGAGCCGGTGAGAACAGCCGGTGTTTCATCGAATCAAGCTGAGAATCGTGAAAGCCGGGCAAGCGTTCGCCGTCCGGCTTCTTGATTTCGGCAACATACGTGACAATCTGCACCGCCAGCGCCGAAAGCTGCGAGTCCGTGTTCCGGAAGAATTGCTGCTTGATCCGCGGACGTTCCTTCTGCAGCGCTTCGTCTTCCATGGTCCACGCCGATCCGTACTCTTTTTTCCATTCCGGATTCGCGTCCACTTTACTGCGGAACTCTTCGTCTTCCTTGCGTTTCTTCTCCATTAGGTTTTTATCCTGAAGCCCGTCGCTCCGGCCTTCGAACACCTTGCGGCTGTTTTCCAGCCCAAAAATCAGTGTCGTCGCCTGCCGAGACTGCTCCGGTCCACCCGCCGAATACTGCTTCAGCACCGCGATTCGATTCTTCAGCGACTCGACTACGTACGGAAGCGTGTCGTCGCGCAAACTCACCAGATACGAATAAGTGACCAGGCGCTCTGTTCCACCCGGATTCCCCGAAACGAAAACCAATTCGCCATCGCCCGCCCCTTGCGGGTTCCATTTCAGATAGTCCTTGCTGTCGATCGGCTTGCCGTTCTCGTAAACCCGGAACAGGGCCATGTCCAGGTCATACCGCGGGTACGTGAAATTGTCTGGATCACCGCCGTAGAAAGCGGTTTGCTGTTCCACCGCGAATACCAGCCGCACGTCCGTATACTTTTTATAGCAATACAGCCAATACTCGCCGCCCTCGTACAACGTAACCACGTCGGACCGCAGCCCGGTCTTGTCGGTGCTCTGCCGCTCAATGTCTGCAATCGCAGCCCTGCGCTTGGCAAATTCTTCTTCAGGATTTTTCGCGCCTTTCACGGCGGCGCTCACCCGGTCGGTTACATTTTCCGTCGACATCAACACATTCACTTCCAGGTCCGGCGATTTCATTTCCTCTTCGGGTGTCGCGGCATAGAAACCGTCCTTCACGTAGTCATGTTGGGCGCTGGAATTCTTCTGCAGTTGGCCCAGCGCTACGTGGTGATTCGTCAGCAGCAGCCCGTGTGGGCTGACGAATGAACCGGACCCGCCATCGTTCAACCGCACCGAGGACAACCGCAAATGATCCAGCCACTGGGCCGTAGGCGTGAAATTGTATTTTTCCTTCAACTGTTTCACCGGAGGATTATCGAAGGTCCACATGCCCTCGTCGGCCGCAAGGGCAGGGCAGAGCAGCGCGACCGACAGCAACGCAGTCGCCGCTTGCCGGACAATCATGTTGACGGATTTCACAGGTGGAATCCTCTTTTCTGTGGGAGTGCAGCCGGGAAGTACGGCCTCTGGAAGTATATACCTTTCGTGAATTGTTCCAGAATCGCTCGAATTCGCATCAAATAAATAGTGGCCGTAAGATAAGGAACGGGCTGGCTCGCGCCTCCCGCCACACCATCCCATGGAACCCAGAGAAAAAGCCGCGCAACTGCCGGAGAAGCCTGGCGTCTACCTGTTCAAGGACGCCGCGGGCGCGGTGGTGTATGTCGGCAAAGCGCGCTCTCTCAGAAGCCGGGTGCGCTCCTATTTCCTGGAATCCCGCTGGATGGACGCGAAAACGGGCTCCCTGGCGCGGGAAATCGCAGACCTCGACACCATCCTCGTCGAGAACGAGCGCGAGGCCCTGGCCCTCGAAAACAATCTCATCAAGCAGTACAAGCCCAAGTTCAATGTGATGCTGCGGGACGACAAGACCTACCCGTACATCAAGCTGACCATGGGCGAAAAATATCCCCGCGTCTATTTCACCCGAAAAGTGAAGAAGGATGGCGCCTTGTATTTTGGCCCGTACTTTCCTGGCGGCTTGGCGCGCCGCATCATTCACTTCATCCACAAACGATTTATGGTGCCCTCGTGTTTTGTGGATTTGAACAAAAGTCATCCTCGTCCTTGCCTGCAGTATTACATCAAACGATGCCTTGGCCCTTGCGTTGCCGGCCTGACCACCGACGAACGTTACGCCGAAGCCGTCCGCGACGTGCGCATGTTTCTGGAGGGCCGTCGCCACGACTTGATGAAAAGTATCGAGCAGCGCATGATGGCCGCCGCCGAACAGGAGCGCTTCGAAGAAGCCGCCGCCTATCGTGATCTGCTGCGCACGATGGAGGACATCGAAGAGCGCCAGCGCATTGCCGCCGCGCAGGGCGACGACACCGATGTGCTCGGTTATTACGCCGAGCCGCCCCTTGTTGCTGCGAACGTCTTTCACTTGCGCGGTGGACGCATCGTCGATCGCCGCGAGTTTTACTGGGAAGAACTGGAAGCGTTTGACCCCCACGAATTCGTCGCCTCCTTGTTGAAACAGCTGTATCTGGAAGCCGAATATCTTCCCAAGAAAATTCACGTGCCCCTCGAGTTTGAAGAACTCGAACTCCTGGAAGAAATCCTGAGCGAACGTGCCGGCCACAAGGTGGAGATTTGCACCCCGCAACGGGGAAGCAAAGCGGCGATTCTTGAACTGGTCGAAAATAACGCCAAGCATTCCTTCGAACAGCGCTTCCGCGTCCTGAAGCCAACGTTCAAAAGCCATTGCGGAAGCGTTGCAGAGCGCCCTGAATCTGCCGGAAGAACCGAAACGTATTGAGAGTTTCGATATTTCGCACATTCAAGGCACGGACACGGTTGCATCCATGGTGGTATGGGAAAACGGCCGCATGAAGAAATCCGATTATCGCAAGTTCATCATTCGCGGCGACCGCGGGCCGGGCGGCAGACCGCGCAGTGAGAACGACGATTTTGCCAGCATGTACGAAGCGGTCACCCGCCGCTACAAGCGCTTGCAGGAAGAGCAAAAGCCCATGCCCAGTCTCATCCTCATCGATGGTGGCCTCGGGCAACTGCACGCTGCGGCTCAGGCCCTCGAACAACTACAAATCATCAACCAGCCCATGGCCAGCATCGCCAAAAAAGAAGAAGTCCTGTACATACTCGGCCAGGAAAATGAACCGTGCATTCTCGATCGCCATTCGCCGGTGCTGCACCTCATTCAGCAGATTCGCGACGAAACCCACCGCTTCGCCGTGACCTTTCATCGCCAGCGCCGCGCCGCGCGCCAGACCCGAACTGCACTGCTCGACATTCCCGGGATCGGCCCGAGAACCTCGCAGAAGTTACTTGCAGCGTTATGGGAGCGTCGCGAACTTGCGGCGAGCCACCGTAGAGGAGTTGAGCCGAATTATCACCAGGAAGAGCGCGGAAAAAGTGGTGGAGTACTATGGAAATGGTAGGGACACCGCTTAACCTATGTCAGGGCGAATAGCGGTTACAGCATATTGCCGCCTTCGCCTCCCTATGCTATGGTTTTTCTGGAGGTTACCATGGCTGACAACGTTGGTTCTAAGGTGAGCTTTTTCCTTGTGGGTGTTGGCATCGGCGCGCTCCTGGGTGTACTGTTTGCTCCAAAGTCGGGCGAAGAGACCCGCGAACTCCTGAGCAAGCGCGCGGACGATGGCCGCGAATTTGCCCAGAAGAAAGCGCGTGAACTGAGAGATCGCGCGGATGAGCTGATTGAGCGCGGCAAGGACGTTGCTTCCCGCAAGCGCGACTCACTGGCCGCCGCGGTCGACGCCGGCCGCGAAGCTTTCCTGCGCGAGACGAAGTCGTAAACTGTCGCTGCGCCACGCGGTTCGCTGTCCTGACCGGAAAGGGTGGGGTGTGAATGCAATTCTGGATGGAGTTTTTCAGCATCGTGGCCGCGATTGCGCTCATTGTCCAGGTGGCGATTCTCATCGGACTGTTCCTGCAACTGAAACGCACCACCGAATCGATCAATCGCATGATCAACGACCTCCACACCCGAATGGGGCCGATTCTCACGCGCACGCAGATTCTTTTGGACGACACCCAGCCTAAAATTACCGCGCTTGTTGACGACGCTGCCCACGTCGTTTATCTTGCCCGCAATCAGGCTCAAAAAATGGACAAGGTTTTCAGCGAAGCTTCCGATCGCCTCCGTGGTCAACTGGTGCGCGCTGACCGCATTCTGACCGGCACGCTGGAAGCCGTGGAAGACACCGGCACGCAAATGCGTCGCACCATTCTCGGGCCGGTGCAGAAAGCCGCGGCCATTGTGCAGGGAATCAAAGTGGGTCTGGATTTTTTGCGCGCGCGTCGTGGTCAACGCAACTACGAAACCGTGGAAGAGACGCCATTAGAGCAGGAAGACGAACTTTTCATCTGACCCTCTGATTTCTCGCACACGCCTTACAGCCTAGTTCTTACCGGCAATCCACCCGCCCGCGACCACCACATCTCCGTCGTAGACCACCGCGGCCTGTCCCGGGGTAATCGCGCGCTGAGCCGTATCGAACGTAATCCGCGCCCTTGATCCGGGCAGCGCTTCAATGCTCGCTTCGGCTGGTTCATGCTTGTGCCGGATTTTCACTCGAGCGCGTATTGGCGCCGCCGGTTCTGCGATCGACACCCAATTCACGTTCTCGATTTCCAACCTGGTCGCCCGCAAAGCTTCGTCTTCCCCTACAATCACGCGATTCTTCTCCGGGTCAATCGCCAGAACGTAGATCGCTTTCCCGGTCGCGAAACCCAATCCCTTCCGCTGCCCAACGGTGTAGTTATGCACGCCGGAATGCCGGCCCAATACCGTGCCGTCTTCGGTGACAATTTCGCCTTCGCTTTCGCTCAGCGGCTTGCCCAGTTCCCGCGCGTACGCCTGAATGAATTGCACATAATTGCCGCTGGGAACGAAGCATAACTCCATGCTTTCTGGCTTCTCGGCAACCGGCAAATTCACGCGGCGTGCCAGCTCGCGCACTTCTTCTTTCGTCAGTTCGCCCAGCGGAAATTCACTCCGCGAAAGCTGTTCCTGGCTCAGGCCCCACAAAAAATAAGACTGGTCCTTGGAATCGTCGCGCGCCCGCAAAAGCTGGAACCGGCCAGTCGCCTCGTCTCTTCGAATACGCGCATAGTGCCCGGTCGCTAGACGGTCCGCGCCGATTTGGCGCGCCATGCGCAAAAGCGGTTCAAACTTTACGTCCGTGTTGCAGTTGGTGCACGCAATCGGTGTGCGTCCCTCCAAATACTGTTGCACAAACGGGCGCACCACCCGCTCCTCAAACTGCTCCTCAAAATTCACCACGTAATGCGGAAAGCTCAGGTGCTGAGCCACGCGCTTGGCGTCATACACATCGTCGAGCGAGCAGCAACGATGCTGCGCGGGTCCGTCGCCTTGCAACTCCGGCAATCGCCGCTGATTCCACAATTGCATCGTCAGCCCAACAACTGGCCGTCCGTGCTGAAGCAACAACGCAGCCACGGTAGAAGAATCCACGCCACCAGACATAGCCACCGCAACCAGCCCCGCTTTTGGCTCGGCGGCCAACGGCAACTCCTTCACATGTGCTCGCGTCCTCATACTCCATCTATTTTACAGGGAATCTCTCAGTGATGTGTCGGGATAACGGCCGAAGCGGATACGATGAACAACTTTTCCGGTTAACCCGAATTACCAGGCAGGTCGGATTCGGCGGAGAAATATGAACCACGCGTAGAGACATCATTCAGGAGCGTCAAATTCCAGACGTTTCCAGGCATCGTTTGCGCTTACCACCAGGGTCACTTTGCCGTCTCGGTGGTCTAGAGCAAAGCTGATGGATTCGCGCGCATCTTTCAGCCTAACACTCGATACTATACGCAGACGCATTAGGTCCACGATAACAAACCGGACTCCTACACTGACGTAGTTATCGACAATGTAAGGTGGACCAGTGGTGGTCAACGTGATTGGCACCGCCAAAAAGCGCCCGTCAGGCGACAATACCGCCGGGCTTCCTACGTCTTCAAACCAGTTCAGCCCCAGTCCATGCAGCAGTACTTCACCGATGTCTTTGGGCAGGTCGACAACCCGAACGGAACCATTGCTTTGGCACACAACCCATAAATGGCTCGGCCCAAATCCCATTGATGTGCCTGAATCGGCCAAAAGAATCGTGCTAGAGCTAGGAAAGGCCATTGCGCCCACCAGTCCCCAGTCTGGCAGCCAATGGTCATGATGGAGTTTTGTCAAATCCACACTCGGACCGACTTTCCCAATATCCAATAACGATACCGAGTGTAATGTGTGCTTTTTGGATTTCTCATGTCCGCTCTCGAGCCAGACCCGGTTGTTCCGAGCATCGAAAAAGAACCGCAGGATGGGCGCGAATTGACCGACCTCAACAGTCTGTTGGTTCTCGACCTCTCCCGTGCATGCGTCGATTGTCTCGGAGTCAAACCTTGGAAGGCCGTCAAAGAGGAAGTCTGTCACGACTAAAAGTCTGTCGGATTCATCAAGAAACCCAATGAGCTTCGGAAACATTACACTGTTATTGTTATAGCCGACCAAATGTTGTGGCCCCCACTCATTTGTCATTAAATTAACTACTGCGACGAAAGTTTCACGTTTTTTCCTGCCCTCCTCGTCCACCATAATCGGGAGTCCAACAGCGGCCAAGCGATTCGTAGCATCTACCGAAATCGTACATGGCTGCCATCCGATACCCTCTAATGTCAGATTCCTTTTGCTTTTTGCTTGGCCTAATAAGAGATGCAGGGTGGTAGAGGGCTTTGACTGCAGGGTAATTTCCAGTTGTAAATTCTGCCCCACAGCTTTCGCAGTAAGCAGCTTCCCATCAGACGTGAATTTTGCACAGGCCTGTCCTGCCGCACTCGCCATTGTGCCGTTTATTGCTGGTGGTTGTAATTCCTGAGCAGACGGCTCATGGAAAAAGGCGCCCAAGAAAGTGCAGAGCACAACACTTCTTGTTATTTGGAACATTGCGGTCATGAGCGGACAAGGCCAACGTACCCAATGCCCCAAGGTGTTGCAATCCGGAGACCGTAGCACATGCTCTTCATCAGTAACGTTTTGGAGCGCAACCATTGGTCTAAGCTAGCGTTTCGGGTGAAGTGAATGGCCGACAGTGCAACCCATTTCCGGCACAGCTCTGTCCAAACTGCAAGCAAGTGTTGCATCGACCATCTGAGCCGGCAGCGGTTACCACTAAATTGCGTCCCGGTACCCCACGCACATCCCAGACTGGCAAACAGAATCGCCCATAACGTCACGGAACATCACTCAAATAACCCTTGGTGAGCTGCTGTGCTCTTCCAACACCAAAAGTGCGGCTACAATTCAACTCTCCGGCAGTGGCACTTCCTCCCCGTCTTCGTTACACTTCTTCGCAACCCCACCATGAAGCGCCACGTCCTCATCTTCGGTCTCGTGGGCGGCCTCCTCATCGCCACCCTCCAATACACCCAATACCGCTTCGTCGTCATCGAGCACTCCGTCGAGCTCTACAGCGCGCTCGTCGCCATCCTCTTCTCGACTTTCGGCATCTGGCTCGGCCTCCGCATCACCCGCCGTCGCGAAACCATCCGCGAAACTATCATCGTGAGGGAAGTGCCCGCCCCCGCGGAACCCCGCGCCCTCGAACCCTTCGCTCCCAATACCGCCCGCCAGCAGACCCTCGGCATCACCGCACGCGAACTCGAAATCCTCACCCTGATCGCCCGCGGCTTCAGCAATCGCGAGATCGCCTCCCAGCTTTTCGTTTCCGAAAGCACCGTCAAGACTCACTGTTCCCGCGCCTTCGACAAGCTCGGAGCGGCCCGCCGCACCCAGGCCGTCCAGCGCGGCAAGGAACTAGGTCTCCTGCCGTGACTGGCGTCCCCCAAAAGCATGATTTTCCCTCCATTCCTGCAAAATCATCCGAAAGGATGACGACATCCGGCCCCGTTTCGCCGCATCGTGGCTCCATCCTCAGCACCGGGAGCTTCACATGAAGAAAACCGTTCTCACTTTCGGCCTTATCTCCGGCGTCATGATTTCTGTCCTTATGGGCGGCTCGCTTCTCCTCGCCGAAAAGGATCGGCTCCGGCCACAGCATGGTTCTCGGCTACACCATCATGGTGGCGTCGTTCCTGCTAGTCTATTTCGGCATCCGCAGCTATCGCGACAACACCCTCGCTGGCCAAATCTCCTTCGGCCGCGCCTTCGCCTGCGGCATCTTGATCACCCTCATCACCACCGTCTGCTACGTCGCGATGTGGGAGGTCCTCTACTTCAACTTCATGCCCCACTTCATGGACACCTACTTCGCCGCGCAGATTCACCAGGTCCAGTCCTCCGGGCTTGACCCCGCCACCACTGCTGCCAAGGTCGCCGCCATACAACACTCTCAGCAGCTCTACCAGAATCCCTTCGTCAACATGGCCTACACCTTCATGGAGCCCCTGCCCGTCGGCCTCCTCATTACTCTCATCTCCGCAGCCGTCCTCCGCCGCAAAGCCCCCGTCCAACCCATCGCCCCTTCCGCAGTCATGACCACATAAATCAAAACGCCGCATGCTAAAGCACGATTAACGCGCTCACCATTCATGTGCGCTGGCCGGACTTTTCCGGTTTCAGCGACTTACCCGGCAGGGTTGCATAAACTGGTGTAACATCTCGGTAAATGACTGCAAGGAAGCGCGTCGGAACCGAATTGTGGTATAGAGCAGGTGCCCGGAACGCCGTGCTCTTTGCGATTGCTTGGTTGGGTCCGCTGTTCCTGATTGCACTTTTCCTTCGACGGACCAACGTCGGCACCGCAATTATCTTTTCTCTTATAAGCCTTCGGTGCTCCTCGGATTGACGATGTTGGCGCGCCCCGATTGGGTTAGCGCATGAAGCAAGTTATCGACCGGGAGTCTGAGCGGGTCGGTGAGGGTCTCGAAAAACGTCCCCCGACGGGGCTTCCGTAGCGGTTAATTCAACAAACCGCGGAACCGAATCAGTTGGAAGGAGATCTCAATGAAACCACATCCATTTTGCAGGGCCATCCTGTTTACTTTCGCCCTGAGCCTGATTGGTTTGCCCGTGTTTAGCGCTGCTCAGGAAGCGCACCCGCCTCACTGGGCTTATGAGGGTAAGGAGGGGCCGAAAGATTGGGGCAAGTTGGATTCAACTTACGCCGCTTGCTCGACGGGTCAAACGCAATCGCCAATCAACATTAAAGATGCAAAAACGGCGGACTTGCCGGCACTTAAATTTGACTACCACGCCGTCCCTCTAAACATCATCGACAACGGCCATACCATACAGGTCAATTATGCTCCCGGCAGCACACTCACAGTCGGGGAGAAAATCTACACCCTGAAACAATTCCATTTTCACCATCCCAGTGAAGAGCACGTGAACGGGAAGGTCTTCCCCTTGGTCGCCCACCTTGTGCATGCGGACGCCGAAGGGCACTTGGCGGTGGTTGCTGTCCTGTTCGTTGACGGAAGCGCCAATCCTCTAATCGATACGTTGTGGAAAAACATTCCATCAGAGAAAGGGAAGCCCCAAGACATACCGTCAGTCTCGGTTCAGGTGCAGGATTTGCTCCCGGCGGAGCACGGTTACTTCACCTATGCCGGGTCGCTGACGACTCCCCCATGCAGCGAAGGAGTAGTGTGGTATGTCCTGAAGGCCCACACCACAGTGTCTCCCGAGCAGGTGGCTGCCTTCGCGAAGATTTACCCGAAGAACGCACGACCCATCCAGCCAACCAACAACCGTAAGATCTTGCAGTCTAAATAGCACTTGGCTATGCGTTGATTCGTAAGCGCTTCTCTTTCGGACATCTTAAAATGGTTAATGTAGTTCGGTAACCGGAGACCTCGTCGTATGAATCGCGTGTTCGAACTGGACGAACCCCTGTTTGAAGGAATGACGTGGCCTCCGAGTTTGCATTGGCCTGCCGATTTCAGAAAATTCATGTTCTATTGTTTTGGACTTACACCCCTGTGGTCTGTGGTGGGCATTCTGTACATGCTTTCGCAACCTTACAGGATTCCACTTCTTCGGAGCCTGCTCATCGGCCCAATCTTCTTGGCTCACATGGCCGCCATTTCTGGAGTCGCGGCGTGGACAATTTGGAATGGAAAATCGTGGGCAAGAGCTTGGGCCATTGCCGCAAGTCTTATGTATGTTCTGATGTTCCTCCGGCAATTTATCATTCCCGTTCGACCCACCTGGGACCACCACTTGCTCCCTCTATTCGTCGGTCTAATCGGACTGGTTTCTTTCGTCTGGCCTGACCAAACGCGCGCGTAGCGGAGAGCTCTTATGAACGCACCTTGATTATAGGAAATTGTACTGTAAGCCCACAGGTTAGAAGTTCAAGGACTACGCCGACGAAAATTGTAAGCGGCAACGCATAGCCACGCTGCTGCGATACCAATCAAGACCCAAAAGGCAACTACTCGAAGAGGAATGACCCAGTACGTGTCGTGGATGCGGATGTCCAGACCGATGCCTTGAAACGCGCAAAGCCTCACAATCACGGCGAGCGCCGCAAGCGTTCCTGCACCGATGAAATGTTTCATAAAGCCCCATTCCTAACGTGTGCATCAACCATCTACATCGGAATGGATGCCAAAGTCCAGAAGAGTAGCTCCCGTGAACGCGCTAACTGAGCCGAAGTGTGTACAAACTTTTCCGGTAATCCGACTTCCCGGGACTTAGAACTGGACGTGATATAAGGGTTTGATTTGGTTTGCCACAGGCGGAGACAATCCATGCCGAAATATCGCGACCATTTGCCGCAGCTGGATGGCGGGACTTTTCTGACGGACGGTGGACTTGAGACAACTCTGATCTTTCATGACAAGCTCGACCTGCCTCATTTTGCGGCGTTTTACCTAATGAAAGACAGGGGCGGAATAGAAGCACTGCGGAGGTACTACGCTAGCTACGCGTCCATTGCAAGTGCGAATCACGTTGGATTCGTTCTTGAAAGCCCGACTTGGCGCGCCAATCCTGACTGGGGTGAAAAACTTGGCTACTCCAAAGCGGCTCTCGCCGAAGTGAACCTCGCGGCCATCGCACTGATGCGAGAATTGCGCGAAAAATATGAAAACCCGCAGTCGCCAATGGTCATCAGCGGCTGTGTAGGTCCTCGCGGCGACGGTTATGACCCCGGCCAGGTAATGAACGAGAAAGAGGCAGAAAAATATCACAGAGAGCAGATTGGCTTCTTCCAAGAGAGCGATGCCGACCTCGTAACGGCTTTGACGATCACAAACACGCCGGAAGCAATCGGGATCGTTCGTGCTGCGCGCGACTTGGGGCTACCCGTGGTTATCTCTTTCACATTGGAAACCAATGGGCGCCTCCCAACCGGACTGCGGATGCAAGAGGCGATCGAGGTCGTGGACTCCTCAACTGATCGTGGAACTGCGTATTACATGATCAATTGTGCGCATCCGACTCATTTTGAAGCAGTCGTCGCCAGGAGCGAGCGATGGGTAAAGCGCGTCCGGGGAGTGCGCGCCAATGCCTCCGCCTAAGCCACGCGGAACTTAATGACGCTCCTACCCTCGACGAAGGTGATCCTCGCGAACTAGGAGCGCAATATGCCGATCTATTGCGCCGACATCCGCACATCAACGTGCTCGGAGGTTGTTGCGGTACGGACCATCGCCACGTTGCAGAGATAACGCGGGCCTGCAAGGGGTCTGTATAGTTCGCCGCTAAAACTCATCAAGAGCCTAATAAACGTGCTTACCTTTAAAGTGCGTCCCGGATACCCTACGCAGATCGCAGGCCGGCAAACAGAATCTCCGACCACATCTGGTCATGTTGCTTAAGAGCCGTTGCCCTACCGGTGGTACGTGGGCGAGAGTGCCCGAAGTTGCGCGACCGCAGCCGCAACCATCTCGAGCGCCGCATCAATTTCCGCCTCCACAGTGCACCGGCCCAGGCTGAACCGGATGCTCGCATGCGCATCGGCAGCGCTGAGCCCTATGGCCGTAAGCACATGCGAAGGTTCAACGGTGCCGGACGAGCAAGCCGCTCCCGTCGAGCACGCCAGCCCTTTCAGGTCCAGGGCAATCACCAGCGCTTCGCCTTCAATCCCCGCAAAAGTAATGTTCGACGTATTCGGAGTTCGCGGTGCGCCACCGCCGTTGACCTTACAATCGAGAATCCCAGCGAGTAACCCCGCTTCGAACCGGTCGCGCAACGTGGTGATCCGCTCGCGTTCCGAATCCAGCGTGGTCCGCGCTAGCTCCGCAGCCTTACCCAAACCCACAATCGCGGCCACATTTTCCGTTCCCGGACGGAATCCGCGTTGGTGATGTCCTCCATACAAAAGCTGCCGCAGCCGCGTGCCAGTTTTAACGTAAAGAGCGCCAACCCCCTTTGGCGCATAAATTTTGTGCCCCGAGAGTGACAGCAGGTCCAACTGGCATGTCTTCACACCCATCGGTATTTTGCCCACCGACTGCACCGCATCAGTGTGAAGGTACACGTCATGCTCAGCCGCGATTTGGCCAATTTCCTCCAACGGCTGAACGCTGCCGATCTCATTATTCGCGTGCATCACGGTAATCAGCACAGTTTCAGGGCGAATGGCTGCCCGCAGCCCAGCCAGATCGATCAGACCCTCGCGCGAGACCGGCAGATAACTAACCGCCACGCCTTCTTTCTCAAGCGTTTGGCAAGTATTGAGCACCGCCTCGTGTTCAATGGCGGTCGTGACGACATGAACGGCGGACAGCTCGGCTTGCGCTGCGCGCACCACCCCGAAAATCGCGTGATTGTCGGCTTCCGTACCGCCGCTGGTAAACACGATTTCCTGTGGCCGTGCGTCTAACAGGGCAGCCACTTGCTCGCGTGCGGTTTCCACGGCAGCGCGGGCCCGCTGGCCGTAGGTGTGGATCGAAGAAGCGTTGCCGAATTCCCCGGAAAAGTATGGAAGCATAGCGTCGACAACCTGAGGGTCAACCGGGGTGGTCGCGTTGTAATCCAGGTAAATGCGCTTCATGCTATAGCCGTAGTTCAGAATAAAAGGGGATTTGGCCGCTGTCTAGCGTTCTGCAATACCTAGCAGGCTGCTGAAAAGTCTAACTTCGTCATTCCGAACGGAGTCCGCGAAGTGAGGAATCTCTCTTTTTCTTGACTTTTCGACCACAGGGGGATTCCTCGCTACGCTCGGAATGACGGATAAGGCCTTTTTTCAGCAGCCTGTTAGGGGCTTGGAAACTATCGGGTCTCCCATAGCGTATATCGGAAGGGGAAATCACCATCTATAGTTCGTCATTCAAAGTGAGGGGTGGAAAGCGATGAAGCGCATATTCTTGCTCGCTCTGATCAGCCTGGCAGCCTCGCTATGCGTTCGCGCGCAACGCTTGCCGGACACGGTCATTCCAGAAACATACGATCTCTCTTTTGCGCCAGATCTGACGAAAGCTTCGTTCACGGGGGAAGAAACCATACACGTCAGAGTGCTGAAACCCGCTACGGCAATCACACTCAATGCCGCGGAGTTGCAATTCCAGGACGCCACCGTCACCTCGGGCAGCGCGGCGCAGACATCCTCGGTCAGCTTGGATTCCGACAAGGAACAAGCCACGCTCACAGTGCCCAAGGAAATCCCCGCCGGTCTGGCTACAATCCATATCCACTTCACCGGAATACTCAACGACAAATTGCGCGGCTTCTATCTCAGCAAATCCGAACGCCGCAACTATGCGGTCACGCAGTTCGAAGCCACCGACGCCCGCCGCGCCTTCCCCTGTTTCGATGAACCAGCCTTCAAGGCCGTCTTCAACATTACTTTGCTGATCGACAAAGGCGACACAGCCATCTCCAATGGCAAAATTGTTTCCGACACGCCTGGACCCGGCGATGCCAAGCACACCCTCAAGTTTTCTCCATCCCCCAAAATGTCCAGCTACCTGGTCGCCATGCTCGTCGGCGATTTCGCCTGCCGCGAGGGCGGCGCAGACGGCATTCCCATTCGCGTGTGCTCGTTGCCAGAAAAGAAAGAGCTGACGGGTTTCGCTTTGGAAGCCTCGGAGAATATTCTGAAGTTCTACGATCAGTATTATGCGATCAAATATCCGTACGGAAAGCTGGACCATATCGTGTTTCCAGACTTCTCCGCAGGCGCGATGGAAAACGTCGCGGCGATCACTTACCGCGATAGCGCCCTGCTGATTGATCCCAAGACCGCTTCCTACGATGCTAAGCAGCAGGTCGCCAGCGTCATTGCTCACGAAATGGCCCACCAATGGTTTGGTGACCTGGTCACCATGGAATGGTGGAACGATATTTGGCTGAATGAAGGGTTCGCCACCTGGATGTCCTGGAAGCCGCTGGAAGCTTGGAAGCCCGAATGGAACATGCAGCAGCAGGAGATCGGCGAAACTCTTAGCGCCCTTAACGCCGATTCCATTCCCTCCGTCAGGACGATTCGCGCCAATGCCGAAACGCCCGCTGATATTCAGGCGCTCTTTGACGGCATTGCTTACGGAAAAGCAGCATCTGTTCTCCGCATGGTAGAAGCTTACGTCGGGCCGCAGGTCTACCAAAAAGGCGTGAACGCCTACCTCGAAAAACACAAATACGCCAATGCCACCGCCGGGGATTTCTGGAATCAGATCACCGAAACCTCTTCGAAACCCGTCGACAAAATTATGCAAAGCCTTACCGAACAGCCGGGCGCTCCACTGGTCAACGTGAAAACCGAATGCCAAGGGGATAAGACCGAGGTCACGCTTTCGCAGCAACGCTACGTCTCTGACGCTTCCAAAATGGCTGCGGGCTACCAGGAGCTTTGGGTTATTCCAGTGAACCTGCTCCCCTCGGCAACCAGGAAGCCCCAATACCACCTGCTCACCAACAAACAAGACACGCTGGAACTTCCCGGATGCTCCGCGTGGGTTTTTGCCAATGCCGGCGGGCGCGGCTACTACCGCAGCAGCTATGATCCGGTAGCTTTCAAGAAAATGAGTGCGGAAGTGGAGAGCGGCGTATTTTCTCCCGAGGAACGCGATTGGTTCCCATCCGATGCGTGGGCGCTCGTGCGTGTGGGAAAACTCAACATCGGAGATTACCTGAGCTTACTCCACAATATGCAGTCGGAGCGTTCGCGTGAAGTTCTGCAGACCATGCTCTCGCACGTTCCCGCCATCCACGATCGATATGTTAACGCCGCTGATCGTCCCGCGTTTGAAAAGTGGGTCCGCGACTTCCTTGGCCCAATCGCCAAGGACCTGGGCGAAACTCCCGTTCCCGGCGAACCGGCCGAACGCCAGGCCTTGCGCGGCGACATTTTCGCTATGCTCGCGCAATACGGTCGCGACCCTCAGATGATCGCCAAAGCGCGGGCTACCGCAGAGCAGTACATGAAGGACCCGCAATCCGTGAATGCCGAATTAGCGGGGAAGGCCCTCGCGATCGCCGCGATGAATGGAGATGCGGCGCTCTACGATCAATATGTCGCTCACCTCAAGACCGCCAAGAATCCCGAGGAGTATGGATTCTATCTCCAAGCTCTGGGCATGTTTCCGCAACCCGAACTGGTCAAACGCAGCTTCGACCTGTTCCTCGGCCCCGAGGTCAAAAACCAGGACATGTTCGCGTTGTACTCCCCACTCATTAATTACGAGGTGCAACCGCAGGCCTGGGAGCTCTTCAAAACGGATTTCCCCTCGATTATGAAAAAGATCGATGCCACCGACGCCGTCTATCTTGCGCAGGTCGCGGGCGTCTTTTGCGACCCCAAATTGCGCGACGACTCGCAGAAATTCTTCGACGAGCAAAAACTACCCGGCAGTCAGCGTATCCTGCAAAACGCCAGGGACCAGGTAAACGCCTGCATCCAGGTGCGCGATCTGCAGCAGCAAAATCTGGCCCGCTATCTCGAGCGTTAAGCCGCCACACAGCCCAACGCATCCCGAAAGGCGCAGGCACTCCCGGCGCCTCTTACTTTTCTCCAATTTTGCTTGCCCACCGGTCCGATTGTTGGGATGATTCTGCCGCGCCGGGCGCATTCGCCGTCCGGCGATCCACCTTATCCGCCCGGACAAGGAACGTTACGTTCCAACCTAAAATGCCATTTTTAGAAAGTGGGTTGTGATGAATTGTGTTCAAAGACTTTTGTCCTGCTTCTTGGTTTTGCTACTCGGATTTGCCACCGTGCCCGGCATAGCGCATGTGCCTCATCAACAGGAACAGCCTGCCTCCAAACACACTGCGCCAGCCGATCAGCAGCACCAGCAGAAGAAGGCCGAAGCCGAATCGCCAGACCAGGACGAAGAAGAAGAGCCAATCAGCGAAGATCTCGCTCCTGCGGCCGTGCAGTTAGACGTTTCCAAGGATTCCCCCCTTATTCAGACCCTCTATCAGGCTACCCGCGAAACCAAGGAACAAGACATCCTCGCCCGACTCGATCAAGCTAAGAAAATTCTCGCCGACGGCGCCGACCTGAAAGCTACCGATTCCTACGGACGCACCGCGCTCCATTGGGCGGTGATGGGCTCTAGCTACAACATCAAGCCCAAGGTACTCGTCGCTTACGAGGAGATTGCGGACACGCTGATCCAAAAAGGAGTCGAACTCAATAAGGAAGATGTCTACCAGGACACCGCGCTCGACTATCTCTTGTATGCTCCCACTTTTGAGGTTCAAACCCTGCTGATCGAAAATGGCGCCAGCAGCGGGTTCCTCGCCGCCTTTTATCACTTCTTCGACGAGGAAGATCAAGGCGTGCCGCAGACCCACGCGGCTGCGGTCAAAATGTCTCGGCAAGCGGATCTGGCGCCGGGATTAACGCTGAGCATACGCCTCGATGGGCCGGTCTATAGTGACCGTTCCCGCACCGGTGATCCGGTCTCGGCTACAGTCACTTATCCGCTGTGCAAAGGCGGAGAAAACATCCAGTGCAATTCTGGACAATACGGAGAATTGCTGGTGCCGCCCGGCGCCAAAGTAAATGGAACCATCCTGTTCGCCGCGAAAGCCCCCGACAAATACTCCAGGCCGCGTCTGGTTCTCGATTTTTCAAATATTGTGCACAAGAACGGAAAACACTCGCCCCTGTACGCACGCGTGATTGATGTCGACAATGCGCGAGAAACCGTCCGCAACAATGAAATCCTCGGCATCATCCAGCCGCACGCCTCGAAAAAAGCATCTATCGCCATGGCTGCACTCAGCGCCGCCAATCCCATTGCCGGCTACACCATCAAAGGCGTCCAGACCGTTTACGGCTTATCGATTCGCCGCGAAGTCCAGTTTCCCTCCGGGACCGACTTGCAGATTCAGATCGTGCGTCCCTCGATGCTGAAGGACAAGGCATCGTGGAAGGGTTGGAACCAGTTTTCAGTGGACCCGCAACTGGAAAAAGTTGCTGAACATGCTCCTCTGCGCACTGCCACCACCAAAGGTGTGCCCTCCGATCCCACCAATTTGATTTTTCTCGGCACGCGCACGCAGCTTCAGGCCGCGTTTGGTGAAGCAAACTGGTTTGAGGCCGATAATGTAAACGTGAAATCCGCCATCAAAGTGGCGCAAGCCACTGTTCGGCAAACTGGATATACCAACGGGCCCGTGTCAACTCTGCTGCTCGACGGCCGTCCGCCCGATCTCGTTTTCCAAAAATCACTGAACACCTTTGCAAAACGCCATCACTTGCGAGTTTGGAAATTGCCGCAAACCTACAACGGCCAGGAAGTGTGGATTGGTGCCGCGACCCATGACATAGCCACCTCCAGCAGTCGCGCCAACACCAAATGGAGTCATCGCATTGATCCGCACATTGATCGTGAACGCGAATGGGTGGGCACCGATCTGCTCTTCGTGGGCACCGCCAAATCCTACGCCACCGTGGACCGCCCCCGCGCCCCCAAAAAACTTTCCAACGCGACCGGAGACGAAATCGTCACCGACGGCAAAGTCTGGGTGATGCAGCTGGCCTCTGAAAAAAATCCACCGGTCTCGGCGGCGGCAAACTAATTCGCGGTTACGAATTGCTTTTACGCCTTTGTCAGGCCGCTTTCGGGCGCCCGGCACACTTTGCGAATGCGCCGAACCGCGTGTTAGTGTGTGCCGTTGAGCGCCTGCGAATGGAAGTCTCCGGAGGGCTGCGGTGGGATATGCGGATTTGCGCGAGTTCGTGAAGAAGCTGGAAAAAGAAGGTGAGCTGCGGCGCATCAAAGCAGAAGTCGATCCGGTTCTCGAAATTTCAGAAATCGTGCAGCGAGCGCAGGCACAGCCCGGACCGAAAGGCGCTCCCGGCGGAATGGCGCTGCTGTTTGAGAAGCCCAAAGGCTCGCGCTATCCCGTCCTTATCAATGCGTTCGGCAGCGAGCACCGCATGGAACTTGCCTTCGAAGTGGAAAAGCTTCAGGACGTCGCCGACCGCATCCGCGGCTTCCTCGATATGCAAACCCCGCAAGGGCTTTTCGACAAAATGAAAATGTTGCCAAAGCTCATGGAGCTGGGCTCGTTCTTTCCTAAAGTGGTGAAAGACGGTTCCTGCCGGGAAATCATTCGAAAGGGAAGTGACGTCAACCTTTTCGATTTTCCCATCCTCAAATGCTGGCCACAGGATGGCGGGCGGTTCATCACCTTCCCTCTCGTGTTCACCAAAAGCCCAGTGACCGGCAAGCGCAATGTCGGTATGTATCGCTTGCAGGTCTACGATGAACGCACTACCGGCATGCATTGGCAAACCCAAAAACATGGTGCGGAACATTTTCGCCGCGCGCGTGCCGCCAATCCCGAAGGACGAATTCCGGTGAGCGTCGCCATAGGCTCCGATCCCGCCACCACCCTCGGCGGAGTCCTCCCCATCCCTCCCGACCTTGACGAGATGATGTTCAGCGGTTTCCTCAGACGCGAACCCGTCGAACTGGTGAAGTGCGAAACCAATGACCTCGAAGTTCCCGCCAACGCGGAAATTGTCTTGGAAGGTTACGTCAATCTCAACGAAATGCGCACCGAGGGGCCCTTCGGCGACCATACCGGCTTTTATTCTCTGGAAGGCGAGTTTCCCGTTTTCCACGTCGAGTGCGTTACCCACCGCAAGGATCCGATTTACTTGACCACCGTCGTTGGCCGGCCACCTCAGGAAGATTTCTACATGGGCTATGCCATCGAGCGGGTGTTCCTACCGCTGATGAAAATGACCTTCCCGGAAATCGTCGATGTTTCCCTGCCTGCGGAAGGCATTGTCCACAACCTGATGATCGTGTCCATTCGCAAATCGTATCCCGGCCACGCGCGAAAAATTATGAATGGCATTTGGTCGCTGGGCCAAGCCATGTTTACGAAAGTGCTCGTGGTTGTGGACCACGATGTGAATGTCCACGATTATCGCGAGGTGGTCTGGAAAGCGCTGTGCGCGATTGATCCCGAACGCGATGTGCAGTTCTCGCTCGGCCCGGTGGACACTCTCGATCACGCCGCCCGCATGCAGGATTTCGGATCTAAAATGGGCGTGGATGCCACCCGCAAGTGGCTGACCGAAGGATTTACGCGTCCGTGGCCAGATGAAATTCTGATGGATGAACGCACGAAAGCCCGCATCGATTCGCTTTGGAAATCCCTAGGCATGTAACTGAATCCTCCGCGATCCCTCGGCCGACGCTCTCCTCGGATCGATCCGAACGAGTCGCGCAGTGAGGAATCCTCTCGCGTTGCGCATCGAGGAGGAACTCGCGTCCTCATTTGCCTCGTATTGAACGGAGTCTGCGCAGTGAGGAATCTCTCTTCGATTGCAGCCACCAAAAGCGAGTGTCACGACACGTCTTTGGCAAGCGTCAATTCTGTCCTTGCGTCCTAGCCGAATCGTTGGCGAACGCCAACCCATCCACTCCCTTGCTCAGCTCAATCGGCTTCTCCAGTTCCCAACTTTTCAGATTCAACACTTCCACCACACCAGCCTGCGGACAACTTACGTACGCCCGCGCCCCATCCGCCGCGACAATCGTTTCCCCCAGCGCCGCAGGAATATCGTACGAATGCGCCACTTTGCCCGACGACGTGTCCAACACGAATAATTTGCCGCTCGGCGCGTTGGCCACCAGCCAACGGCCATCCGCCGTCGGCGCCGACGAATACACCACCGCGGGAACATCCCACCATCCCGCAATCGCGTTCTTCCCCGTATCGATCACTGCGACCTGCGGGCTCTGCTGGTCATGCGTGTAAACCCGGCGTCCATCCGGCGAAATGGAAATGCGCTGAACTTCTCCCGACACGGGAATTTTCGTGATCAACGACCGCTTCCGCAAATCCAATACGCTCACGCTCCCGGCAAAAACATTCGCGGTGTACGCCCGCGTCCCGTCCGGCGTAATGACGAACATGTGCGAATCATTTTCACCCGTGGGCACCTCCGCAATCACCCTTCGTGTTTGTGGATCAATCACGTCGATGGCCTTCGCCAGTTCAGCCGAGACGTACAGCATGCCGTCAGGCCCAAATTTCGCGCAGTGTGGCCTCACTGGCTTTCCTAAATCGATGATGTGCATCGCTCGGCCTGACGCGAGGTCAATCACCTCCACCGTGCTGCCATCCGTACCCGGCTTCCCCACTCCGGAATTTCCGTAAATAGGTACGTACGCCAACTTTCCGTCAGGCGACGCAATCACTTCGTGGCCGTTGATATCCACGCCCACCTTCCCGACCGTCTTCGTCGATACAGGATCAACAATGACCAGCGTGTGGTCGAACTGGTTGGCAACTAACAGTTGCTGCGCCGCTGATAACGATGGGAACAGCAAAAACGTTGCGATCCACAGAGTTTTGTTCACAGCAATCTCCCCGGCACAATCGATCGGAAAAACCGTAGGTGCCCAGCGCCCCACAGTATAGCCCCGGCTTCCCCAGTCGTCTGCTGCCAAGAATTCAGGCATAATGAAACCAAACCAGAAGCGCAAAGCAAGTCGCAGCACGTTTTGTTTTGCGCAACATGGACGGAGGAACTGCGTCAGGCTCGCGTTCGTGCAGATAAAGAATTACCGTCCTGTCGGACAGGGCGTGAATTCTGTCCAAAACACAAGTTATAGTTGTTTTGAGCCAAGTCCGCCACAACATATGGGGATACCTGCCTACAATAACAGGTGATTTGCCTAAGATTCCCGATGTTTTTAGGACAACTCCGGAAGAGAAGGGCTTGACGCTCAGCCTCTCTGGATGACATAACGGGACCAAGGTCGCACCCATAGGATTCACTCTCTCGAGTCTCCACACGGGTGCAGCACGTTTGTACTTTGGCGTGTCATGGACAGGATGGGCGTTCCTCGTGAGCGAATCGCGCGAAGTGATGAACGTACGACAGGCGTCCCAATACCTTGGGATTAGCCCGGATACTCTGTATCGGTACATCACCGAGGGCGAAATACCGGCATTCAAACTGGGCAATCGTTGGAAACTTAGAAAAACGATCCTGGATCGTTGGATGGAACGCAAGATGAGCCAAGCGGTGGCACGGCGCCGCTAGGTTCGCCAAAGCGTGAGGGAAAGAGGCCGCGATATGTGGTTACTCGGGGGCAAGAAAAATAGACAGCTTGTTGGCCTGGACATCGGTTCCAGCTCCATCAAAGCCGTTGAGCTGAAATCGACCAAGGCCGGGTACGAGTTGGTCAGTTACGGCATGGAATCGCTGGCGCAAGATACCGTTGTGGACGGTGCCATCATGGATGCGCCACAAGTCGCCAACGCCATCACCAAAATTTTCGATTTCGAGAAAATTAAGACCAAGAGCGTGGCCACTTCCGTTTCCGGCCACTCCGTCATCGTCAAGCGCGTGCCGCTGCCGTTGATGAGCGAGGAAGAGCTTTACGATCGCATTCCCTCGGAAGCCAGCCAGCATATTCCCTTCGATATCGCTGATGTGAATCTCAGCTATCAATTGCTGGAGGCCATGGATTCGCAGATGGACGTGCTGCTGGTTGCGGTGAAGAAGGACAAAATTCTGAATCACACCAACGTGCTGGCCCAGGCGGGCAAGACGCCACGTCGTGGTGGACATCGATGCTTTCGGTTTGCAGAACTGTTTCGAAGTGAATTACGAGCCGGACGCCGGACAGACCGTCGCACTGCTGAATATCGGCGCCAGCGTCATGAACATCAACATCGTGCGCGGCGGAATCCCGCTGTTCACCCGCGACGTCAGCGTTGGAGGCAATCAGTATACCGACGCGCTGCAAAAAGAATTGGACCTGAGCTTCGACGACGCGGAGAAACTGAAAAAGGGCGAAACCTTGCCCAGCGTTACCGACGAGCAAAAGGGCCAGATCCTGCGCAGCGTTTCCGACATCTTGACGCTTGAAATTCAAAAGACTTTCGACTTCTTCCGCGCCACCGCCAGCGGCGAGAACATTCAGCGCATCATGGTGGCCGGAGGCACCGCGCGCGTCCCCGGCCTGGTGGACCTGCTGCGCGAAGAATTCGCCATGCCGGTGGAGGAACTGAATCCCTTCCGAAAAGTGTTGATCAACCCGGGCAAGCACAGTGAGGATCAAATTCGGGAATTGGCGCCCAGGTTGGTAGTCGCGGTGGGTTTGGCGCTGAGGAGCTTCGACTAGCCATGATCCGCATAAACTTACTCGGACAAACGCGGCCGAGAACTCCCGGAGGCCAGTGGACACCGGCGCGGCCATGCCCTTGGTCTTTATCGGTGCCGGCATCCTGTTGGCCGGCTTGTTCCTCTTCTACTTCTACCATTCCTGGCAGACTCAGCTGAACGGAGAAAACGTTCGCATCAAACAGCTGCAAAGCCAGAAAACGGAACTCGAGCAGATCAAGCTGCAGGTGGAAGCCTTCGAAAAGCAGAAGATGGTTCTGCAACAGCGCGTTGGCACCATCGAACAATTGCAGAGAGACCGCACCGGCGGCCAGGAACTTCTCGACCAGATTGCCAACACCGTTTCGCGCGCCGAAAACCTATGGCTGACTTCCATGACCAAGAAGGGCACGACCGGTCACATGCAAGGCGCCGCGGCTTCCATCAACTCAGTAGCCAACTTCATTACCGCCACTGAAGCGTTCGGGATATTTCCAGAAAGTGGAGATTAAGGAATCCAAGCAGGACGACAAGAACACCGCGGTGCAAACGTTCTTGTTCACCATTAACGCCGAAATCGCTCCCAGCGGTCCGGCGGCTGGTCCGCAGACCAAGTCGGCCAGTGCTGCTACGCCAGAGTGCCCCGGTGGCACCGGCGAAGAAGGGATAACGGAAACCATGGCGAATCCTTTCCGAGATATGTCGGTCATCATGCAGGGCCTGGTGGCCGTCGCCATCGCCTTCGATACTGGTGCTGCGTCGGTTTGTACGTGCCCGTCTCGCCCGATCGCCCAAGAGCGGTCCGCCTACGATGCGGCGGTGCAGCAGCGCACCAAGCTCAACCAGGAAGTCACGCAACTGCAGGTTTACAAGCAGCGCTACGGGGAACTGAAGCAGCAGATGGACGCGCTCAACAAGCAGCTCGACACGCTGAAGACGATTGTTCCGGAAGAAAAAGAGGTCGACGAATTTATCCGCCTGGTGCAGGGCGCGGCCAGCGCTTCCAACGTGCAACTGCGCCGTTTGACCGCGCAGAACATCGTGTCCAAGGACTTTCACTACGAAATGCCTTTTGAAGCGCAGGCCGACGGCGCCTATTTCAACGTGCTGGACTTTTTCTCCAGGCTGAGCCGCCTGTCCCGCATCATCAATGTGGGCGATCTCCAGTTTGACGATCCCAAGCCTCCGGCAAGGGCGGCAAATATCCCATGCGGCCGGGAGAAACGGTTTCGGCGTATTTACGATCACTACCTTTTTCACCAAACCTGCTGATCGACTCCGGCGCCTACTCCGGGGCCAAAGACCCAGCAGCGCCCGGGAAAAGACCGTGAGCAGGAATGAGCGAACTATGCGTCCATTGAAAACACTGCTGATCGGAATTACTCGCTGACTGCTGGCCGGATTCGCCGCGCAGAGCGCAGACCGCTGCCGGCCCGCAGGGCGAACCGGCGGCAAAGTCCGCGACAAAACTGCGAAGGCCCCGAAGAAGACGGCAAGTCCCGCGCCGAGCGGCCGCGCCGAATCGGAAAGCGAAAGTCGCCCGACGCGATCCCTTCGAATCTTTGACCAGCCGCCAGGAGTCCGCGGCCAAAGTCAGCCGCCAACCTGCCTCCGGGCAAAGCTGGTTTGCAGGTGGCCTCCCTGCGCCTGGACGGCATCGTCAAATCGCCCAACGGCATGATCGCCGTGGTCACCAATCCGCAATCGCGCACCTATTTTCTCCGCGAAGGCGATCAACTGTACGACGGACGCGTGGACAAAATAGCTTTGGATAGTGTGGCGTTTCGACGAGATGGGCAAAGATGCGTTCGGAAAACCAGTGGAACGGCAAGTGAATAAAAGAATCTACTCCAGTGCAGGAGAACAGCAATGACGACGAACTGGCGGGCCTTACGGTGTGGCTGCCTGATTTTGACGAGCGTGGTGCTGGGCGCGGGCCCGGCGATCGTTCGCGGGCAGGAGTCCGCTGGCGCTAGCGCTACTTCAGCGGTGATTTCCAGCGTGGCCATCACGCAGGATCCCCAGCGCGCCGCGATTCGCGTCGAAGGCGCAGGGCGCCTCGATGTGCATCCGGTGCGCATGCAGAATCCTGAGCGCCTGGTGCTGGACTTCACGGGCGCGCGGCTGAACGTCCAGAAAACGTCCATCCCCGGAGTCTCCGCGCCGGTCCGCGGCATCCGGATGGCACAGTTTCGGCCCGACGTTGCTCGCGTGGTCATTGATCTGACGGGTTCCGCGCCATACCAGATCGCTCACGAAGGCGACGCTATCGTAATCTACTTGCAGGTTCAATCCGCCGAGGAGGCCGCTCCGAGTTCAGCGACTGCTGCTCCGGCGCCGAAAGTTACTCCGGCCGTCGGAACACGCCGCCGCGGCAACCCATTTCCCCTTGCCCAACGAATTAACGAAGCCTACGGCCAAGCTGGCCAGTGCGACGGAAAACATTCCCGCTCCTCAGCCCGAAACCAGCGCACAACAAGCCTCTCAACAGGCCGTGCAGCAGGCCAACGCCGCCGCTTCCACTCTCGCCAACCAGCAGCAAGTCCCCGCTACCACCGGCGCTGTTTCCGGCCGCTATACCGGCGAACCCATTTCCGTCAACCTCAAAGACGTCGACCTCAAGGATTTCTTCCGCCTGATCCACGAAATCAGCGGACTCAACGTGGTCCTGGATCCCAACGTCAAGGGCACCCTGACCATCGTTCTCGATGAAGTGCCTTGGGATCAGGCTCTCGATATCGTCCTCGTCAACAATGGCTTGGATAAGCAGCTGAACGGCAACGTTCTCCGCGTCGCCACTCGCGATACCCTGAAGAGAGAAGCGGAGACCGCGCGCGACCTGCAGAAAGCGCAAGCCGAAGCGGTGGCCCCGGTTACCGTTACCCGCGTCCTCAGCTATGCCAAAGCCACCACCATGAAGGACACCCTGAAAAAGTTCCTCTCCGCTCGCGGTGATATTTTCTCGGACGACCGCTCGAACCAGCTGGTTATTCGCGACATTCCTTCGGTGATTCCGACGATCGATAATTTGATTCGTCAGCTCGATCGCAAGTCGCAGCAGGTGGAAATCGAAGCGCGCGTTGTGCAGGCGTCGCGCTCCTTCAGCCAGGATATCGGTGTGCAGTGGGGTTTTGCGGGAACAACCACCAGCGGCCGCACGATCTTCGGTGGCACCCCCCAAACCGGTGTGAGCCCCATCCAAACCGGCGCCGGCCTTCCGCAGCCTCCACTCATCGCTACGCCAACATCAACGACTGGCGGCAGCACTACCGCGGGATTACCGTTCAACGTGAACCTCGGCGCGGGCGCGCCCACCAGCGGCTTCTACTTCGGTCACCGTTCGCCTAATTTTGCTGTCGACCTGTATATCACGGCAGCGGAAGCCAAGGGCGTCGGCAAACTGCTTTCCAAGCCTAAAGTCATCACCCAGAATAACGAAAAGGCCACCGTCAAGCAGGGTACTAAGATTCCGATCCAGACCACCATCAACAACACCATTTCCGTCCAGTACATCGACGCGGTGCTCAAGCTGGAAGTCACTCCGCAGATCACCGCCGAAGGCACCGTCTTCATGGACGTGCTGGTCGAAAACACCCAGATCGACAATGGTATCCCACGCGTTTCGGGCATCCCTGCCCTGGACACGCAATCCGCGGAAACCAAGGTCCTCGTCGCTGACGGCGGCACCGTGGTCATCGGCGGCATCATCGTCACCCAGCAGCAGAACAGCGTCAACCAGGTTCCGATTCTCGGCAGCTTGCCGGTGATTGGCCGTCTCTTCCGTGAACAAGCGGTCACCATCAATTCGTCGGAGCTTCTGTTCTTCCTGACGCCTCGAATTATCCCTGGTTAATCGCCAGGCTGCTCAGCAGGGGAATTTCAAATAAATCTACAATCGAGGAGACGCAAGTCTCCTCGATTTTTTTATGATTGAACTCTACGCAAACCGGCGGAAGCGGCTGCTGCGCGAACTGCGCCGGCGCGAACTGGATTGCTTGCTGGTAACCCATCCGCCGAACTGGTTTTACCTCACTGGCTTCACCGGGGATTCGGGCGTTCTTGCCGTTGCTGCCGGCTGCACCACACTCATCACCGACGGCCGTTTCACGATTCAGGCCAAAGCCGAGTGCCCTGGTGTGCGGATTCAGCTTCAGCAGGGCGGGCTGTCTTCTTCCGTGGGCGCTTGGCTTACGCAAAAAAAGATGCGCACCGTTGCCTTCGACCCGGAGCAGTGGACGGTCGCACAGTTGAAAGCGCTGCGGGCCGCAGCGGGCGCGCGCTGCAAGCTGGTCGAAGCTCCTGGACTGCCGGAATCCCTGCGGCTGAAAAAAGATCCCCAGGAACTCGCGGTAATGCGCAAAGCCGCTATCCTGGCAGGCAACGTGGTGACTCATGCGATCAAGCTGCTCAAGCCCGGCGTCACCGAAATCGAAATTGCGGCGGAAATTGAATATCAGATGAAGAAGCTGGGCGCTACCGGCGCTTCGTTCCCCAGCATCGTCGCATTCGGCCGCCACGCCGCTCTACCCCACGCGCGTCCCACCTCTAAGCGCTTGCGCAAAAGTGAATTGGTCGTCTTGGACCTGGGTGTTATACTTGGCAACTATTGCAGCGACATTACACGTACTGTGCATCTTGGTCGGGCGGCAAAGCGCGTTCGTGAATGGTACCGCGCAGTGCAGGACGCTAACCAGGCAGCTACGGATGCAGTTCACGCCGGAGTGGCCTGCCAGGACGTCGATGCCGCCGCTCGCAATGTGCTGAAGCAGCGTGGCCTCGACACCTACTTCGTGCACAGCACCGGACATGGTTTGGGGCTGGAAGTTCATGAGGCCCCCCGCGTTGCGCGCGGCCAGTCGATTCGACTTGAAGCAGGAAATGTGATTACCATAGAGCCTGGCGTGTATGTTGAAGGTGTTGGTGGCATCCGTATCGAAGACGACGTGGTAGTTGGGGTTCAGGGCAGTGAAGTTTTGACCCGCATCCCGCGGGATCTCATCGAACTTTAATACAGGCATGAAACGAAAAAAGCCGTCCAAAGCGACTGGAAGTGCATCGTTTGCAAAACCCGAACTGGGGCAGCCCGAACTGGGCCAGATTGAGCAGTTACTTCGCTTCATGAGCGAGCATAATCTCGAAGAGTTTGAATATTCCCGTGGCGATTTGCGAATCCGTCTGAAGAAGCCAGGCGTCACGACGGTGCTGGCAGCGCCGCGTCCGGCAGCAGAAATCATCGTCCCCGGAGCGCTTGCAGCGCCTGCCGCTTCGTCTTCCTCCGGCAATGCCGCGGGGTCAGCCGAAGCTGATCTGCGCGGCGGCGAAGACCTGTTCCTGGTTAAATCGCCCATCGTAGGGACCTTTTACGGTTCACCGAGCCCCGGTGCCGAGGCTTTCGTCAAGGTCGGCAGTTACATCGAGGCCGGACAGACCCTTTGCATCGTCGAAGCTATGAAGCTCATGAACGAAATTGAGGCGGAGACCAGCGGGGAAGTGCTGCGCATTTTCGTGGAAAATGGCCAGCCCGTTGAGTACGGGCAGCCGTTGTTCGGTATTCGACCGAGCCGGAAACGGTAAGCGGCCCACCTGACTATGTTCCAAAAGATTCTCGTAGCCAACCGCGGGGAAATCGCCCTGCGGATCATCTGTGCCTGCAAGGAATTGGGCATCGCCACCGTCGCGGTTTATTCCGAAGCGGACCGCAACGCCCTGCACGTTCGTTTCGCCGACGAAGCAGTCTGCATCGGCCCTCCGCGCAGCAGTGAAAGCTATTTGAACATTCCGCATGTCATCAGTGCCGCCGAAATTACCAATGTGGATGCCATTCACCCCGGTTATGGCTTCCTTTCAGAGAATGCCAACTTTGCCAAGGTCTGCGAAGCTTCGGAGATCACCTTCATCGGCCCCAAGCCCGAGGTCATCGAGATGATGGGTGAAAAAGACCGTGCCCGCCGCGAAATGAAAGTCGCGGGCCTGGCCACCATTCCGGGCAGCGACGGCGTCGTCGAGGGCGAAGAGCAACTCGGCAGAGAGTCCAAGCGCATTGGATTTCCTTTGATTCTGAAAGCAGCCGCCGGTGGCGGTGGGCGCGGCATGCGCGTCGTCCGTACCCCCGATGAATTGCTGAGCGCGTATCAGACCGCGCGCAGTGAGGCGCAACAGGCCTTCGGCACTCCCGATGTGTACATGGAGAAATTTCTGGAGCACCCGCGCCACATCGAGTTTCAGGTGCTTGGCGACCAGCATGGCAAAGTCATTCACCTCGGCGAGCGCGAATGCACCATTCAGCGCCGTCACCAGAAGCTCGTCGAGGAATCGCCTTCTCCTGTGATCGACTCCAAACGCCGCAAGGAACTTGGCGCCAAAGTGGTCAATGCCATGGAAGAAATCGGCTATACCAATGCCGGCACCATCGAGTTCCTGATGGATGAAGATGGTTCCATCTATTTCATTGAAATGAATACCCGCATTCAAGTCGAGCATCCCGTCACCGAATTTGTCACCGGTGTGGATCTCGTCAAAGCGCAAATCCGCATTGCTGCCGGCGAACACTTGCAGGAAGCTGCCGGCGAGATCAGTTTCAGCGGGCACTCCATCGAATGTCGTATCAACGCGGAAGATCCGCAAACCTTTGTGCCCTCCGCGGGCCGCATCACCACGTTTCAGGCACCCGGAGGTACCGGCGTGCGCGTCGACTCCGCCGCCTATTCCGACGCCGTCATTCCCCCGTACTACGATTCCATGGTTGCCAAGTTGGTCGTCAAAGGACGGGATCGCGGCGAAGCCATCAGCCGCATGAAACGCGCCCTCGAAATGTTCGTCATCGAAGGAATCAAAACCTCCATCCCGCTGCATCGCCGCATCATGGTCCACCCCGATTTCGTAGCAGGCAACCTGGACACCCACTTCATCGAAAAGCTAGTCACCGTCAACGGCAAGTAACTCCGCCGCCCTCAACATTCTCCGGCTTTATTTGGTGAAGGTTGATGTCATCTGTTTGGAAGCGCATGTGGGTGCTGGGCCGGACTTTTCGTTACCTTTTATCGGCTCCGACAAAGCACTCATTGCTCAGGCTCTTCGCGCCCCATGGGGTAGGACTTGAGCACCAGATCGCCCGCCATGGCATGGGCGTGAAGCTTGTTACTTCCCGTTGCCTTCAGGAGTTGGACCGACCTTTACATAAGTTTCCCTCTCTAGATTCGGGGAGAGTATTCTCAAGGCAGTCACGGCCAGTCCGCACAGGTCAAGGAACTCAAATGCTAATCTTTTTTTTGCGAACGATTGCCTGTGTTTTTCTGCTCACTTCAAGCACCATCCTAAGTTGCCAAGAAATTGGCGACACCGCTACTGAAGAGCCTTTGCTAAGCACGGGGGTCACTGGCTCAATCAGAGCGTCGGGGCTGGATGACCCGCAGTATGTATTGTCCTTTGTTTCCATCCAGCGGCTAATGTTGGATGCGACGCGCCATCCTCTGACGCGTGAAGAGGTCGCTGTAGCGGTTCGGGGTACGCCAGTAACTCAAGACCGCTTGCTGCAACTTGAGTTGTTGCGGAGAGATGGCGAAAAATTTAGGCTCAACTATCTTCTGTTGACTTCTGCGGACCAAAGGGCAATTTATGCTGCGAGTGTAAGCTATGGTCAGAGTTTGGCCGATGCCTTCCGTGCACACAATGTGGAGTTTGACCAGATTCTTAGTCACTATCCAGATGCGTCCTTGCGCCCCCAATTGCTATTTGGTCTTATCGCCGGTGCAGCACTGAACTGGGGAGGTCTGCGTCTTGCAACGGAACTCGGGTACCGAGTCCAACCAGGCCACCGCTCGAATGGAGACGTGTATCTGATTCACTCGACGGAACGCGGAGCAAAGTTGAACCTCGTAGGATTCTACCTGGATAGTCAGACGGCTCCCGGTCCCAAAGTGAGCTTTTCCACTTTCGGGGATGGCGATTCGATGCCTCGATTGCAGGGCCTACCGGATGTATTTGATGGACTGGAAAGCGCGGTGGAGGACTGGAAGAAACTGCCGAATGTTTATACTGCGCTGCGTTCCGAATATATAGTCTTTGTCCTGTCAGCCATAGCTGACGCTGGCCAAATCATTAGCGCCGTGGCTGCAGGAAACGATAACGACACATTACTTTCCACAAGTGTTTCCATGTCTGCCGACCGACGAAAGTCCATGATGGCCGTGCTGACGGCCATCGGTTATTTGCGAGAAACGGACCATCATTATTCGGTCGGCGTTCCGATTTTGCTCGACCGGGACAAGCCTATGGTCGACGCCACGCTCGCATTGAGCCGACGAATCATGGCGGAATGGCTCCGAGCTAACTACTCCCTTATGGAGAAGAGACTGGCCGGGCTCTCACCTATTCGGAATGACCTGCCGTTCACTTTAGTTTTCAACGAAGTCTGGCACTATACGTTCGGATTTGCCACGAAATCGCTCGCTGAAGCCGGCTTCTACACGAATCCGCGGGCACCTGGTAACCGCTACGAAGGCTACGTTCCCCTCGTTTGGGCAAACTCGTTACTTCTAGGCCCTGGTGAGTGACGAGAAGGGATGCTGTGAATTTCGTTGCCTGCTCGACGTCCAATTCCTGGTTGTCGGCTGCTTGGGCCTCACCAACAACCGGCGCAAGTAGGCGCATCGAAGTTTTTGACGAGCGTCACACTTCCTGCGTTCCGGCCTCACGCGTCAAAATACATAGGGAATCAGCGCTCTGACACGCGCCTTGTACGCGGGATATTCGTCGGGAAAACCGCGCACAAGGAGCCTTTCCTCTTGGTTCAGTTTTATCCAAAACCCGATCGCCAACGACGCGAGCCCGGCGAACGCCACAAGCAAGCCCGAGCCAATGGCCGTTCCAAGGCCCATGAGCAGGTGGCCCGTGTAGATCGGATGGCGCATGAACCTGTACGGGCCGCGTTCCACTAACTTGTGCCCCTGCTTCAATTCGACATCCTGGCTCCACTCCGCACCTAGCTCCCTACGCGACCAAATCGCCAAGAACAGGCCGAGCGCGCAGATGGCGACGGCGACTGCATCCGAAAATACCGTGCGCCGTATCGCCACAGGACCGAACGGCCGCGCCCACGCAGCAATGAACAGGACGAAGCCCAGCCATACCGGCATCCGAGCTAATCTGGCTGCCAACGTCTGCTGTTCCGCTGCGGGCTTAATCGAGCGAGCACTGATGTTCCAGTACAGCCCAAGCAAAACCCAGCACGCAAGAATCAGGATTCCGGCTAGCATAGAGCCAATGGTATCGCCGGAGCTACTCAATCGGAAACTTGGATATGGGTCGCGCTTTTCCCGTCAAGTCCTGATTCACACAGGTTTTGACTCCAGTCGCGGCGGATCTTGAGCGAGCCGGCACAGTCTGAACCCCACGAGAAAAAGCCATGCGGTGGCACAAAGAGCGTTTCCGATAATCGCCACACTCAGGCGTGTCGGCGCGGCGAACCCCAAAATCCCCGTGGCCAACGCCAGGTACGCGGTGATCTTACTGAATATTCCTCTCAGCATGACGAACCCGGTCACGAGTATCCCAAAAGACAGAGTCACAATCGAATACACAATTTCCAGCCGTGACGTGAGCATCGCCGATCCATAGTTGGCGGCGGCCAGGTAACCCATTCGTTGTGCCTCATCCGAAGCTGCAGAATACTTCGCGTAAAGGACGAGGATCGAGGCGTAATGAGACCAGGTGACCGCAAGATCCAAGACCACGAACAGCCCTACGAACACCGTGGCCAGCAGCATTGCATTTTTGCCCGCCTCTTTCAGAGCCAGGTAAAGCGCCCAAGCTACGGGTACGAAGAGAAAATCCGTGATGACAGAGAGAGCAACAATCCACCACCAGATGGTCGTTTTGCCGTCTAGATATTTGAACCACGCCTGCCCACCGCTCGGTGGAGCCCCGACCTCAGCGTAGAGCGGCACAATCACGACATAAGCGGTAGCGAGCAAGATCGCGGCGATCCCACCCACCCGGTATAGCCTCTTTTGATCTAGGCTGACCGGATGACCCACCGTCTTTTCATCGAGCTCCATGAAAGACTTTCTCTTTGGCACCGCGCAGAAGGCGCAAATTATCACACCGAGTGACAGTCCCCCAACCTAGATGGCGAACCGGAGCACACACTCTTGCCGAACGCCAGTACAAAGGGGGAACTCACGATTTTCCTGCATAGTCTCCATACTCCCACTGATAGGGCACGCCGGTATCGCCAAGTATGAATCTCACCAGATCGCCGAAGCCTGCCTCGGAACGAACATCGTTCGACAAGATCAAGACACAACGCTGACTTTTCTCAATGCAGACCATGGTGTTGGCAGTTTGCCCGTCATGGCCGCCTTTGTAGAAACCATGGCCCTGAGGACCGTCGAAGACAATGACCCCCAGACCTGCGCATAAATCTTTTCGTTGCTCGCCCTCCGGCAGGTCCGGGAGGAACAGAGGAAATTCATTGCGGGTGGTAATGTGCAGCGAACATTTTGTGATCTCAGCGCGTGATGCAGGCGTCAAGCCATCGCCGCGCTCCAGTGCCGCGGTGAACTTCGCCATGTCCGAGACGGTGGTGTTCATTGAGCCAGCTACGCGCACCTTCTTGCGTCCTGAGTGTGGCTGCGGCTGCCCTTGGTCGTTCCACCCATCGGCGACATTGCTGTCCTGCCCGTTATGCCACACCAGACTTGTGCGAAACATCTTCAGGCGGGTGAAGTTTGCCTGCGTTAGATCGCCCAGATCGAGCCCCAGCCCTTGCTCTTTTCGGCCGTGTTCGATAACGAACTGCAACAATATAAAGCCTTCTCCCGAATAACTGAAGTGCGTGCCGGGCTCGAAGTGGATGTGCAGCTTCTGATCTGGTTCAATAAACCAGAAGTTGCTGAAGCCGGTTGAGTGGGTCAGACACATCCGCGGCGTGATCTTTTTCCAGCGCGGATCATTGGCCAGGTCTTTATAGGGCCCATACTTGTCCGGGAAAACCGGATCAGGACCATAGCTCGGTAATGGTTTGTCGAGATCAGTCCTCGATCGGTGTGTCGAGATTAATCTTCCCTTCGTCGACGAGTTGCATCACCGTGTATGCGAATACCGTTTTGGTGAGTGACGCACCGTACATCACGGTGTCGCTCGTTAGCGGATCTTCTTTGGCGTTTCGGATCCCGTAAGCATGCACAAACGCGACCTTGCCGTGATCAATGACCGCAACAGCCATGCCTTTGGCACTTGTCTGTGCCATGATGTTGCCAACCTTCGCATCGATTGCGGCTCCGGTTGGGATCGTCTGTGCAATAAGAGGAAGGCCAAAACAGAGCATCACCAACAAAACAGCAGATTGCTTGAGCGGCTTCATCATAGCGTCCAGTGCAAGTGTAACCCTCGTTCGTTTCCAGCATAATTACGTCCCACAGCCTCCGATTGTTTCATCGCACCCACCGGTGTCCATGCCTTGTAGCGTTTCCGCGCTAATCAGGCCGTTGGAAAAAACTAGCGGAACAACCACGGTCCATCTGGACGTGTACACCCACGCGTCAGTTTCGAGGCGGAACTCGAACAGGGAGTAGATGCCGTATCTTCAGCGATGGATGAACTTGCGATTTGCGGTGGCAGACTTAGACGAGTATCGTAATCCGCATTTAGTTTGTGCAGTTAGCGAGAGATTCTCCTGGCACAGCAATGCCGTCACGACCGTGGGGGCCGGAAATGCAGAAATTGAGTTGTCGTCTTCTAAGTTTATTATTCCTAGCAATTTTCAATCATGCAGCCTGGTCGCAGCAGCCCCCGCCGGAGCAGCCTCCGGCAAATGTTGCCGGCAAATGGATTCTGTACTGCAACGACCCAAACGGGAGTACATCGTCGAAGTACCTCGATCTCGAACAGGATGGCAGCAACATTAAAGGCCACTTTAAGGGCCCGAATCAATCCGGGGGAGTCGAAGGCACAATCAACGGGCAACATCTCGTGGTGCGCACAAAGACGCGCGAAGTATTGGTTTTTCGCGGAAGAATTGATGGGCCAAGGGTGGACGGCATTGTGCAAGGCAGTACCTTTAATGGGAAATTCCACGATCGCGGCGGCACTGGAACGTTTCAAGGCCAGCGTCAATAATATCAGCGAGCGCCCGACCAATTTCCCTATGTCAATTCACATTTACACTCGCAGAAACGTTTTGGCCAAGCTGTTTGGAGCGGCTGCCTCCACTGCGGTAGGCATGCCCCCGCTAACCGCGCTCGCGCATTCGTTCGGCGGCACAAATCAGCGACGCGGTGGCTTGATGCAGTATACAGAGCCGTTCCGACAACAGTATCGTGTACCCGCGATGTCGGTGTCCCTCTCGAGAAGCGGGCGTTTTGTCTACGACCATGCGGGCGGCATGGCCGATCGTCAGCACATGACACAGGCGCAGCAGAACAGCCTGTTTCGCATCGCCGACTTGTCGCAAGCGATCACTTCGGTGACGACCTTCTCATTGATCGAAGCAGGCAAGCTAAAGCTCACCGACCATGTCTTTGGCACTGCGGGCGTACTCGGCACGAAGTATGGCAAGGCGCCGTACAAAATGTACGTCGCGGACATTACCGTGGATCATCTCCTTTCCCATACTGCGGGAGGATGGGCCGCCGATGATAACGATCCTATGTTCCATAACAACGGCTGGGACCAGGCGAAGCTGATCTCCGAGACGATCGACAATGTGCCACTCACCAGTCAGCCTGGTGCCCAATGGGCGTACTCGAACTTCGGTTACTGCGTGCTTGGGAGGGTCATCGAACAGGTGACCGGCCAATCGTACGAAACCTTTGTACAAGCGCACATTCTTGCTCCCTGCGGAATCACTACGATGCGAATCGCGCAAAACAGTCAGAGGCATCGCGCGCCGGACGAGGTGGTCTACATCGGTCAATATTCGGAAGACCCTTATAAGATTAACGTCAACCGCACGGATTCGTGCGCGGGATGGATCGCTTCGTCCACTCAGCTTGTCCAGTTCCTGAATCATGTTCCTGCGCTTCTTAGAGCTGAGACAATCCGCAGCATGACCACTCCAGTCCTCGTGTATCCGCAGGGCGACGCTCGCTATGCCCGTGGCTGGATGGTCGCTAATGATGGTGCCGGCAGTTGGTGGCATGGGGGAAGTCTGCCCGGTTCAACGGCCTTAATGATTCGTAACCCAGATGATTCGTGCTCAGCCGCCATTTGCAACTCACGATCTGAGCCGCACCAGGAAATGGATAACGCCCTTTACGAGATGCTCTTGAGCATGCAAAGCAATCTTTAGAGTTGAAGAATTTCTTTCAGAGTAGAGGCGAAGTCCCTGCCGACGAATCCGTCGATGTAGCGCCGGAGAACGTCGAGGTTGTCGCCGTAGTAGAGCTGGTTCATCGAGCCGACTGTAATTCAAGCAGCGCCGCGCAGCAAGGGCGGCGTCGAATGTGTGTGGCGTTTCAGTGCTCATATTCCTCGCCTTGCCTCACCTGCCACTTCTAAGAGACCATGAACGACAAGGTTGCCAGGGGGCTTTCTTTTTGGGTCTTCTCTTATCTAGGCTCTATGTGATTTTGGATGCGGCATTGCTTCGCGAACCCGCACCACAACTCGCCGGGAAACTCATGGATGCCGGTGTCCGTGTCCTGCAATATCGCGCCAAAGACGCCTCCGCCCGCGACACGCTCGCCGTCGCTAAGCAGCTCGCGCAAGCCGCGCGTCAGCGCCACGCCACGTTCTTCGTCAACGATCGCCCCGATCTCGCATATCTGGCGGGCGCGCACGGCGTACACGTCGGCCAAGACGACCTCAGCATCGAACACGCCCGCTCCATCTCGGGCCCGGTCGCTGGGTAGGTGTTTCGACACACAATCGCGAGCAATTTGTGCAAGCTGCCGCCACTTCGGCGGACTATATAGCCATCGGTCCCATTTTCTCCACCACCAGCAAAGCAAATCCTGACCCCGTGGTCGGGACGGAATTGCTTCGCCAGCTCAGGCCGCTCACCGATAGGCCCATCGTGGCGATAGGAGGCATTCGCTTGGAACGCGCCGCGGAAGTGATAGACGCCGGAGCCGACTCCGTCGCGGTCATCAGCGACATTTTGCATGCGCCTGATCCTGCGCAACAGGCTCGTCAGTTCATCGAGCGTCTAGAAGCCGCGAAACCCGAGGCGCGCCACTAAGGAAACCCGACGAATGCCAGAGTCCACTAGCATCCATTCCGCCGCGCCACGCCAAAACAGAACACGAATTTGTCCGCGCCATCGGTCTGTTCGACGGCACCATGATCGTGGTCGGCTCCATGATCGGCTCCGGCATTTTCATCGTTGCCGCGGACATCAGCCGTCAAACCGGTTCGGCCGGCGGACTGCTGCTGACCTGGGTTCTCACCGGCATTCTGACCATTGCCGCTGCGCTTTCTTACGGCGAACTGGCCGCCATGTTTCCCCACGCCGGCGGGCAATATGTCTATCTGCGCGAAGCCTTCTCGCCGCTGTGGGGCTTTCTCTACGGCTGGACGTTGTTTCTGGTCATCCAGACCGGCACCATCGCCGCCGTGGCCATCGGCTTCGCTCGCTATCTCGGCGTATTCTTCCCCTCGATCTCGCCGAACACCTGGATCATCCCGCCCATCAATCTCTCTTCGAAATTCGCCATCAGCTTATCCATGCAGCAACTCGTCGCCGTCCTCATGATCGTGTTCCTGACCTTCCTCAACACCCGCGGTGTACGTCTCGGCAAATGGATTCAGAACATTTTCACTTCCGCGAAAATGCTCGCACTCCTCGGGGTCATTTTCTTGTGCATCTTCGTCGCTCGTAATGCCTCCGCCATCGCCGATAATTTCTCTCATTTCTGGTCCATCCGCGGCGCCAACGTCATTTCCCCCGGCGTCGGATTTTTCGCGGTCTCCTGCCCACGGTCACTGCTGGAAGCGGCTGGTACGGGTTGCTGCTCGCGCTCGCCGTAGCCCAAGTGGGCTCGCTGTTTTCCGCCGATGCCTGGAACAACATTGGATTCACCGCCGCCGAAGTGAAAAATCCCAAGCGCGACGTGGCGCTCTCCATGGCCTTCGGCACCATCATCGTTATCACTCTGTACTGCCTGGCCAATCTGGCCTATCTTTTGCGCGCTTCCCCTCGACCAGATTCAAAATGCGCCCGATGACCGCGTTGCCACCGCCGCGCTCTCCGCCGTTTTCGGGGCCAAAGGCGCCGCCATGATGGCCGTCGCCATCATTATCTCCACCTTCGGCTGCAACAACGGTTTGATTCTCGCCGGTTCCCGGGTCGCCTACGCCATGGCTAAAGACGGCCTGTTCTTCCGAGCCACTGGCCGCCTTAACAATCATGGCGTGCCCGGCATTGCCCTCGCTTACCAGGGCGTTTGGATCGCCATTCTTATCCTGTTGCGCACCCGCAAGCCCGATGGCACCTACGGTAATCTTTACAGCAACCTTCTCGATTACGTGATTTTCGCCGCGCTGCTCTTCTACGTTCTTACCATCGCCGGCATTTTCGTCCTTCGCATACGCCGTCCTGACGCCGACCGCCCCTACAAAGCATTTGGCTATCCGCTCATTCCGCTCTTGTATATATTGGCTGCCACAGGAATCATGGGTGTCTTGCTGCTCTACGAAACGCAAACCGCAGGCATGGGCATGGTGATCGTGCTTCTCGGCGTGCCCGTGTATTGGCTATGGCATCGCCGTAGCACGTCCACGTAGCAAGAATGATTTGCGTTTAGAAAAGTGCGAAGCAGCTTTGTCATTCCGAGCGCAGCGAGGAATCTCTCTTCGATCTAGGAAGAGCCACGAGTCTTAGCTGTATGAGGCAGTGTAAAATAAGGAGGAGTTGCATGCGCAACCCGCTTCTTCGCAAGAAGTCCTGTGAGCATGCTGCATTGCGGAAGCGAAGGAGCGCGGTGAACACAGCTTAAGAAGACACTGGGACCCTTTCAGCTGACCGCTCTGGGCGTCGGCGCTGTCATCGGCGCAGGCATTTTCGTGTTTTCGGGCTTGGGTGCGCACTATGCCGGACCCGGGCTGATGCTTTCGTTCGTCATCTCCGGCCTGGGTTGCGCCTTCGCGGCCCTGTGTTACGCGGAGTTTGCGGCCATGATTCCGCTGGCTGGCAGCGCTTACACCTATGCTTACGCCACACTCGGCGAACTCTTTGCCTGGATCATCGGCTGGGACCTGACCCTCGAATACGCCATGGGCGCCAGCACCGTCTCGTCCGGCTGGTCCAACCACTTCATTGAACTCCTGCATATCTTCCATCTGAAAATGCCGTTGTGGCTGGCTTACGACCACTGGACGGCGCTGGGCACGGCGGAAAAATTGGTGGCTCGTCAAATGGCAGTTGCCGCCGACCCGTCGCTGGTGCCCGGTACGCAGGCATTTCTGGACAAGGCGGATGCGATCATGGCTACGCACTCGCCGGAACTCATGCAGCGCGCCCACGACCTGGTGCAGCGCCCCGAAATTGTTCGGAATGGAAATTGGTTTCAATCTGCCCGCGTTTCTGGTCGCCCTGGTCATCACTGCGATTCTGTCATCGGCATCAAAGAAAGCGCGCGTTTCAACTCCACCATCGTGGTCATCAAGGTGGCCGTCGTGCTCTTTGTCATCGGACTGGGCTGCGCACTACATAAACATCGCCAACTGGGGCACGCGACTGGCATTCCTTCGCGCCCATGGGTTTTAGCGGCATAGGCGCAGGCGCGGCTTACATCTTTTTCGCCTACATCGGATTCGACGCCGTCTCCACCACCGCGCAGGAAGCCAAGAATCCTCAGCGCGACTTGCCCATCGGCATCATTGTTTCGCTTATCATGTGCACGATTCTCTATATCGCGGTCGCCGGCGTGCTCACCGGAATGGTGCACTGGCAGGACGTCAACATCGAAGCGCCGGTGGCGGAAGCGTTCCTGGATCGCGGCCTTTCCACGGCTTCCCACATCATTACCTTGGGTGCTCTTGCCGGACTCACAAGCGTCATGCTGGTCATGCTCCTGGGCCAAACTCGCGTTCTCTATTCCATGGCAAACGATGGTTTGCTGCCGCGAAAATTCTTCGCGGACATTCACCCAAAATACCGCACCCCCTACAAGAACACCATTCTGGTGGGCTTGCTTGCGGCCATCGTAGGTAGCATCACTCCAATCGACGACATTGGGAAAATGGTGAACATCGGCACGTTGCTCGCTTTCATCATCGTTTGCATTGCTATCATGGTTTTGCGCCACACGAATCCGTATCAGCCCCGGCCATTTCGCACTCCGCTGGTGCCGCTTCGCCCGGTTCTGGGCATCCTTTTCAACGGCTACATGATGTACAAGCTCGGCTGGGTGAACTGGGCGCGTCTGATCATCTGGCTCATCATCGGACTTGTCGTCTATTTCAGTTACAGCCGCAAACATAGCCGCGTGCGCAATCCGGAGCTTCGCGAAGAACAACAGTTGCCAACATAATTTGCGATTCGGAATCGCGCCAACCTTGCCGCGATGCTGGACCCTACGAGGAAGTCACGCCGACTCGTGTAGGCTCCACGAATCGGGTAAAGTGTTTCTGCAACTCTTTTTGCCATGACAGTTCGAGATATTCAGCAGATTTCATTGTGGAAGAGTTTGTCCCCACTGGACTGGGTTGCCGCGGTTGTGTGCGTCCTTGGCCTGGTGGCCATGTGGGATCGCAATCTGCTCCTCGGCCTCCCGGGATTAGGGCTGATCCAACTTCTTGGCGCTCTTGCGGCGGTGTACTTGTTCTACCGTTTCTGGACGCGTTGGCGCCCGCAACTGCTTTGGAGCCTGCGCAACCGCCTGATCGTTACCTATGTGTTCATTGCGGTCGTCCCGATCATTTTGCTGCTCATTTTTGCCAGTTTGTTAGCGGAGATCATCTACTCGCAATTGGGCGCCTACCTCCTGTATCACGACGTAGAGGATCGCCTGGAAATGTTGAGCAGTTCCGCGGAAGCGATCGCCGCGGCGGAATCCACTCTGCCCGCGAACATCGACGAACTTACTTTGGATCGCGCGCTCGCAGGCCAGGTCTTGCGCGCGGAAGACAAGCAATTGCCCGGACTCGTGGTCAGTTTCGGAGCTGAACCCGAATATTTCCATTCCGTCGCCGGCAAGAATGCTACGTCCTTCTCTGGGCTCGTGCAGGATGGTACCGAACTTCGCCTCGTGGGCATGAAGGAGGCCGATTCTTCGCGCGGCCGCCAGTACATCGAACTCAGCGTCCCCATGACCCCCGAGTTCCTTGAGGGCTTAGCCCCTGACCTTGGCCCGATCGATTTCACCCTTTGGCAGACGGTAGGGAAGGACGCCAGCCAAACCGCCGTACTCATTGGCGACACCCGCTATGAAAGGATCGCGCGCGTTCGCACCAAAAAGCGCCCGCTGCTGCCGGCACAATCCTGGATGGATCCCGTGGTCGAAGGCTTTTCGCAACTGAATGCGATCTATCTGCGGGGCGATCGGGTTTTGGAACGCAATCACCCGGTATTCGCCTTTTTCAAAGCTCGAAGGTCTCAGCTCAATCGCCGGCTCTTTGCGTCCCTTGGCGAACTAAGCGGCGCCAAAGGTTTCGAATTGCGCCTGATTGGCGTGATTTTCCTGCTCATCGAACTTGCCGCCCTGCTCATTGGCATTCGCCTTACCGGCGCAATGACCCGCACCATCTCCGATCTCTCCCGCGCGACTCAAGCCGTTCAGGAAGGCAACCTCTCGGTACGCGTTCCGGTTGCGCGACGAGACCAACTCGGCATGCTCGGCGAGTCCTTCAACTCCATGACCGGCTCCATCGGCCGGCTCATCACCGAACAGAAGCAACTCCAGCGCCTCGAAAACGAAATTTTCATCGCTCGCGAGGTTCAGGACCAACTTTTTCCCCAAAATCTTCCGCAGGTTGCGGGCGTGGAAATCGAAGCCATCTGCAAGGCGGCCCGCAGCGTCAGTGGCGACTATTACGATTTTATTCAACTCAGTCCCACTCAGGTGGCCATCGCGATTGCCGACATCTCCGGGAAGGGAATTTCGGCGGCGCTGCTGATGGCCAGCTTGCAGGCAGCCTTGCGCAGTCAGTTGCTGACGCCTGGCAGCGAGAATCTGAGCACCGCGGAATTGGTAGCGCGTCTGAACAAGCATCTCGTTCGCAATACCGGCGACGATCGTTTTGCCACTTTCCTGATTGCCATTTACGACCTGACCGCGCGCAAACTCCGTTACACCAACGCCGGCCATCTTCCCGGTTTTTGTCTCTCCGACGGCAAGGCGCAGCACCTCGACGTAGGCGGAATCGTTTTGGGCATCGTGGATGACTACACTTACAAGGAAGGCTGCGTGGATGTGCCGCCGAACGCGGTAGTGATCGGTTACAGCGACGGTTTAGTCGAGCCGGAGAACGCTTATGGAGAAGAGTTTGGCGTGTCTCGTCTGGAAGCCGCCGCACAACGTGTGCGACAAGCGCCGCCACGTAAAATCGCTGAATCCCTGATGACCGCCGCCGAAGAATGGTCCGGCAGCCCCGAGCAAGCCGACGACATGACCGTGATCGTCGCCAAACTAAGCTGAATCTCTGTTGTTAAGCAGCCTACTCCGCTTTTCGGCTCATTCCAGCCAAAACCCGCACCTGGCCGAGCATCAACATCGGCACATTCACCGGTTCGTTATTCCGCATCAGCCGCGCTCCTCTTCCAGACTCCGTGGCATATCCCTCAATGAAGAGAATCACTTTTGGCTCATGGTCGAGCCGCGCGGTATTTTCGATGTGGATCAGCCGCCGTCGCGAGTCGTAATGCACAAGCATTTGGTGCGGCCGCCCGGCGCACCGGATGCGCAAATCTCCCATAGGCGTTTCTTTGCAGCTGAGGGTTTCTTCTTTGGTCTCCGCATTCCATTCCTTGCAGATGCCGACCGCCGTGAGCGCCACTTCTCGCCAGACTTGCGGCGCAAGCTCGATCGCGGCATCGCGGTTCAGCTTTTCTTCATAGGTCAATCCGTCTTCGGTCAGTCGTTCTGCAAGATACTCTTGCGCCGCTCGCTTGATGTTCTCGTCTGGCATGGTTCTCCTGGCCCCAACTAGTTTACACAAGAAAATCGTGATAGCACGTTACGTATCGATTCGGTACCTAATCTTTGCTCATCCACGGACTTCGCATCGCCCGGCAACCCGCTTGCATGGTCACAATCCTTGTGGATCTCTTCTCTGTGCTCTCTGTGTCCTCTGTGGTGAATCCTCGGTCCGCGAACTCTCTCCCCGAAATTGAGATAAGGTAGAGGGTACAAACAGACTCGGGCTATACTGGCTCGTTTCCACGAGGATGACGAATGTCGCTGCGGAACCGCGTTGCGGTAGTAACTGGCGGTACACGAGGTATTGGCAGGGGAATCGCTCTGGGACTTGCGCGCGAGGGAGCTAGAATTGCCCTAGTTTATCGCGCGAACAAAGCCGCGGCGCAAATGGCGCTGCGCCAATTGCAAACCGAAGGCGCGGATTGCGTGGCCGTGGAGACCAACATCGCCGATCCCGCGCGCGCTGAACAAATGATCAAAACCGTGGCTGACCGTTTTGGCCGCGTCGATGTGCTGGTCAACAACGTCGGTGATTTCCGTTGGGGCACCCTCGCCGACTCCTCCGTGGAAGAATGGTCCAGTATTTTCGATTCCAATGTTATGACCGTTTTCTACACTTGCCGCGCCGCGCTTCCGCTGATGCGCAAAGGGCGCTGGGGACGCATCATTAACCTTGGCGCCGTGGGGGCGGAGCGCGCGTTTGGCCAGGCAAAAATTTCCGCGTACGCCGCGGCCAAAGCAGCAGTGGTGGCCATGTCGCGGTCGCTCGCGCTGGAAGAAGCCAAGAACGGCATCACCGTTAACGTGGTGAACCCCTCGAACATCGATGAGAAAGATTTGACCCTCGAAGAAGCCAGAAAGCTGAAGGATGCGCGTTACCCCATCGGCAGACCGCCCACCGTCGACGATGTCGCCGCCGCGGTTACTTTCTTTGCTTCCGAGGAATCGGAGTATGTTACCGGCCAGGTTGTCAACGTAAGCGGCGGCTGGATGCTTTAAGTTGTGCCCGCATCCCATAGTTCGTCATTCCGAACGGAGTCCGCGCAGTGAGGAATCTCTCTTATGATCCTGCACCCGACCAGTGGTTATTCCGAACGGGAGTCTGCGAAGTGAGTGCTCACCGGGACCAACACCACAGCTTCGTCATTCCGAACGGAGTCCGCGCAGTGAGGTACGATTTTCCATCGCGCCTCGCGATGAATCTCTCTTATGATCCTGCACCCGACGGCAGCGGCGTAAAGCCGCTGCTACTCAGGCACAAATGAAATGAAAGCACTGACATCCGCGGAAATGCAGGAGGTCGACCGCCAGACCACGGCGCGCTTCGGCATTCCCGGCCACCAGCTTATGGAGAACGCCGGAAAGAGCGTCGCGGATGTTTTCCTCGAACAGTACACCCACAGAATGTCGGAGCCTCCCGGCCGCATCGCCGTGCTTTGCGGCAAGGGCAACAACGGAGGCGACGGCTTCGTCGTTGCGCGTTACTTAAAAGAAGAAGCCGAAGACGTGCACGTGTATCTATTCGGCAAGCCGGAAGAATTGCGCGGTGACGCGGCCAAAAATTGTGAACGCTGGCGCCCGCTGGGCGACGTGAATATCGTGCAAAGCGCCGCCGATTGGGATAAGGCGTGGAGGGACATTTCGAGCGCGGAAGCCATCGTCGATGCTCTCCTGGGAACCGGGGTTCGCGGAGGCGCCACTGGTCTCATTGCGCAAGCCATCGAGGATGTAAATCGACTTTCGCACAATGCTACCGCGCCGCGACCGGCGTGGATCGTTGCGGTCGACACCCCCTCAGGATTGCCCTCCGATGGCGAGGCTGCCGCTGGTCCTGTCATCAAAGCCCATTGGACCGTCACCTTTACTGCTCCTAAAATTGGTCAGCTCATTTCACCGGATGCTGGCTGCTGCGGCCAGTTGGTTCTGCGCGACATCGGTTCGCCCGCAGCTTTGATTGAAGAAATCGGAAAAGGCGCGCTCCGCTCGGCAACTCCCGACGAGTTCGCTGCGCTCCCTTTAATCCGTGCCTCGGAGTCTCACAAGGGCAGCTTCGGCCATGTGCTCCTCCTTGCTGGCTCCGTCGGCAAAACCGGTGCCGCGGCTATGGCGGGCCAAGCCGCTCTTCGTGCCGGCGCAGGCCTCGTCACCATCGCCACTCCCGCGCCCGCCCTGCCGATCGTCGCCGCCGTTCAGCCGGAATTCATGACCGCAGCCTTTGCCGGCTACGCGGGAAGGCACACTTCCCACGAGGACTTCCCCTCCAAAGCGGCCTTTTCGATGAATTACTGAAAGGCCATCAGCGTTCTAGCCATCGGTCCGGGCGTTGGCCAGCATTCCGAAACGCAGGAATTTCTTCGCGCGGTCGTGACGCAAACCGAATTGCCGATTGTTTTGGACGCCGACGGCCTCAACGCTTTCGACGCCAAGGCCGAGTCTGCTGAAGAAAAAAAACCAAGTCCCTGGTGATCACTCCTCATCCCGGCGAGATGGCTCGCCTTCTCGGTACCACCATTCCCCAAGTCCAGCAGGATCGCGTCAAGACCGCTTCCGATGCCGCGAAAAAATTCAACGCTGTTGTGGTCTTCAAAGGGTTCCACACCATCATTGCCTCGCCCGGCATGGCCAGATTTTCGTCAACACCACCGGCAATCCCGCCTTTGCCAAGGGCGGATCGGGAGATGTTCTCACCGGGCTGCTCGGCTCTCTGATCGCCCAGTTCGGTACCGAAGGATCTCGTCCGGATCGTCGCGCTCGGTGCCTATCTCCACGGCCTTGCCGCCGATTTGCTCAGCGAGCAATCCGACGCCTCCGGCGTTTTGGCTGGTGACGTCGCTCACGCGATTCCCTTCGCCCGTCGCAGATTGCTCCAGGAGCTGCAGTCGGCGTGACTGAAGCATCAGATCACTACCCAATCAGCCCGACGAAACCATCGCCTGGGGGAAAAAGCTCGCGCAAACTCTTCATCCTCCCATCATTGTGCTTTTGTCCGGGTGAACTTGGCAGCGGCAAAACCACGCTCACCAAGGGCATCGTTGCCGGCCTCCACGCCGCCACCGAGGACGAAGTCACCAGCCCAACCTTCACGCTCGTCCACGAATATGGCAGTGGCCACAAAGTTTTCCACGGCGACCTTTATCGCGTCGAGAGCCTCCACGATTTTGAGACTCTCGGCCTGGAAGAAGTGTTTGCTCAGCCCGCCATCGTCATCCTCGAATGGAGCGAAAAGTTCCCCCTTAAGACCCCGTGGCCCCAGCTTCGCCTGCGCCTGGAGCATTTGGGCGGCAGATTCCCGCAGCATGACCGTCCTAAGCCCACGAATTTCAGCTCCATAGCGCTTACTCTCTGGCTATCCCTGTACTTCCGGTTCCTTGCCGCATCGGGCGCTGATACGTTGTGTAGCGCCGCCCAACTGCCGGCGTGTAAGGAAGGGGACTCGGCGGCGATATGTCTAACGGACTCTCTCCACCTCAGCGGAAACGAACCAATCGATTCACGCTGAAAACCTATAATGTCACCTTGCCCATGGGCTCGCTCGCCATCGGCGTAGACAACATTCGCCACGACGTTTTCCTCTCTCCCAAGTTCGTTCAGGTCAGTCGCGATTATCTTTTTGATCTCATCCGCCAGAACGCCTCCAATCGTTCCTGTCCGGCATCGAATTCCGTAGCACCAAACCCGTCGAATCCTCTGGCTTTCGCAAAGTGCTTGGCGGACCTGTTGCAGAAATTCCCTCACCACCGCCAAGCATCATAAAAATATCGAAATCGATATTCTTTTCCGCCTATCCATCCTGAAATTCCTCACCTCTGAACTGCAAAACCAGTTCGCCAACGTCATTCTTGACGGCAAGGAATATATCCGCAAACGGGGCGAATATTTCGAACGCAGTCAGCAGGCCCATGTCATCAAGGCTCGCCTCACGGAAATGCAATCCGCCCGCCGCGACGTTTTACGGCTCATCGGTCAGACCATCGCCCAGATCTCGTCGATATTGAAGAGAACGTCGTCGCAAAAGCTCGCCGCGCTTTATTCGGCGACGATTACGCGCCCTACTACGAGTTGCTCAAAAATCGTCTCATTTTCCTCGACGGCGGCAAAGACGATTTCTATTTCCTTGAGCATTACGTGCTTCTCGGAAACTATGCTCGGGACCCGGATCGCTTCGAAGCCATCGACAGGTCTGTTTCAGGAATTTCTCAAGGAAGCCAAAATCGAACTTCCTCAGGAAACGCCGAGGATGAAGGCGGTGGACAGCTACCGTGAACTGGCCAGCGAAGCCGAAAAGGCCGGCGATAGAATTGACGTCCCTCGAGGAAGAGCGCGAAAGCCTGCGCAAGAAATTGGAACGTGGCGACGGGCTGTTCAACAAACTCCTGAATTCCGCAAATCCCGCGGAGCTGCGAACCTCCCTAAACGATATCGAAAAGCGCATCAAAGAGCTGCGAACGAAACTGGAATTGCTGGCGCCACAAGTCGAACAAGCCAAACAGCAATCCGATTTCGTTAAAAAAGATAATCATGGCAGGCTTGGCGACTACCTCAACGATCCGGAGAATGCCCGGCGATTGTTCGATCCGCTCCGGGATGCCGACGAAAACGAACGCGCTGCGCGTGACACGCCTGCTTCTCAGTTGACCGCGCGGTTGGAAGAAAGGGAACTCATTCTGCACATTTTGGCGAGCTACGAGATCCGCCCGGTCGGCGTCGGATTTTTGTCCTCCGGTGCACCTGCAGCAGCTGAAAAAGGCCTGGTCTCAAAAGAAGAATCGCGTCGCGTGGAAGAGCTACTCAAGCAGGTTCCCGCCAAGCGCCTTTCGATGAAGCCGATCGAGGAGCTTACAAAGAGGATCGAAGGTATTCGCGAGAAGAAATTCAAACCATGGTTCTCAAGTTTGCCGGGGACTTCATGCGTTTGCGGCGCGACCTGCGCGATGCGGAGCATCTGGCTGCGTGCATGGAGCGGATCAATCTGGTGACTGCGGAGAAAACGCGCGAGCTGTCGCGCATGAACAACAAGCTTTACGAATGCTTGCTGCGCGAAGAAGCCCGGCCCGAACACGACCAGGTCGTCTCACACGTCATCATCAAGGCGGACGTGCGCGGCTCAACGAAAATGACGCAAGATCTGCTGGCGCGCGGTCTCAGCCCGGCATCGCATTTCAGCCTGAACCTGCACGAGCCGGTCAAGCGCCTGCTGGATCGTTATTCGGCGAAGAAAGTTTTTATCGAGGGTGATGCGATTGTGCTGGCGATCTTCGAGACCGAAGCGAGCCGTGCGTACGCCCGCCCGGTCGCCAGAGCTTGCGCCCTGTCGAAACAGATCCTCGCGGTGTGCAATTCCTACAACGATCAAGCAGTCTCGTCGCAATTGCCGCCGCTGGAATTGGGAGTGGGCGTGGCGTTCCAAGGCTCGGCTCCCACGTATTGGACCGATGGCGAATCGCGCATCATGATTTCCAAAGCGCTGAATCTGAGCGATCGCCTTTCGGGTTGCACCAAACTCGCCAAGCGCATGCTGGGCGGGCAGAAGACGCTCTTTTCGGTGTTTCAGTTTCTTACCGCGATGGAAGGCGCCTCCGCGGAAGAGTTGGACGAATTTCTGGTGCGCTTCAATATGAACGGCATCGAGTTGAACGAAGAAGGCTTCGAGAAGCTCTCCGAGGAAATTTCGCTGGAGGCGGTTCATACCAATCTCGAGTATCCCTGGAGCAAGGAAGAAGTCGTGCTGTATTACGGGGAAGTGCCCATGGGCGAATCCGTGGAATATCTGGTGCTGCGCAAAGGCGTAGCGCGCCAGTTGCTCCCGGATGGCAAAATCGGCAAGCCCTCCGAGCATCACTACTACGAAGTTTGCACCAATCCCACGCTCTACGAAATCGTCGCCACCCTCCGCCGCAACCAGTCCGTTGGATTTGAAGCAACCCGCGCCTAAACCCTATACTCGCATGGGGGCGAAAGGGGTCCGGTGACCTTCCCGGCCTTCAAAGCCGGCGACGCGTTCCTTCGCGGAACGGGTGGTGGATTCGACTTCCACACGCCCCCGCC
>CAVUNS010000002.1:0-1181893 GCA_963742905.1 Candidatus Acidiferrales bacterium
CGCTTGGAAGATCCGATGCACGAGCACCACAATCGCACCGTGTACCGCTGGGGCAACTCATTCGGCATCGTGTGCTTCGCCGACCAGCACGAGGGCATGGACATCGGGATCGTGCTCAAGAACCTTGCGATCCTGAAAGGTGAACCTTATCCAGGCCGCATCTGGCTCGACGATCCTGACGGAACGTTCGGCGACTTTGCGGAATACGTTGCGCCCGACGCAGAGCCGGTCGCCGACGAGGGAACCTTTGTGGCCGTAGCGGAAAAACTGGAGACGGCCACCGCGGCGGATTTTGCCGCTCCGATGTCGTCGGTGCCCGAGGCTGGAGCACCACCGCTCTCCGAAATCAGCGAGCTGGAATTTCCCGCCGACTGCCTGTACGGAAAGCTCGGCGACCAGGCGAAGTCGCTCAACGTCCCGCTTGGCTACGCGTACCCAGCGATGCTGGGGGCCTACAGCGTGGAGCCAGAATTCGACGAGATGGGCGACGGCACACGCATCAATATGTATGTGGCGATTGCGGGCGGTGTCGGCAGCGGAAAGAACGAGGCGATGAAGCGTGCGGTCAAGGTGCGTGGCCTGACCGAGGGGCAGGACTGGAAAAAGTCAGAGCTTGCGTCGAACCGTGGGCTGATGAATGTCATCGGCGAGAGGATCGTCCACAAAGGCCGTGAGACCGAGAAGGTTCCAGGCCCCAAGAAGTTCCTGCTGCGCACTAACGAAATCGTTGCGATCTTCAAGAAGGGAGCCATCGACAACAGCACGCTGTTCGAGATGCTCTGCGATTTCTGGGACGAGAACGAAGCAAGCATTCCCGACAAGAAGGGAACGCAGGACGCAAACTGCCGTCTGTCTTGGATGGGCGGCCTGCCCATCAAGGGCCCTGAGGATTTCGCAAAGGTCTTTGGCAAGCAGACGTCGTTCGGCCTGATGAGCCGCTTTATCTTCGGCTACAGCACTGAGGCGTGGGAGTGGCAGCCGTGGGATGCGCCGGTCAAACACGAGGAATGGACACCCGCAGATGACAACACGCCGTTCCCCGCAGCGGAGTCGAGAGTCGATTCGTTCTCCGAGGGCGCTCTCAAGATGATGGAAGAGTGGAAGCCCGTGGCCAGGGCGGCAGACCCCAGCGGTCGCCTGCTCTTCAACGCAAAGAAGGTCGCTCTGCTCACGGCGTCGGCCAATGGCGACAAGACCGTGGGCGCTGAGTGCATGGCCAAGGCCCTCAAGTTCATGAACTGGCAGATCGCACTGCGCTCCTGGTTCAAGCCGAGCGAGGCGAACACGGACTCGGCTGCGTTCGGCGAGAAGGTGATGCGCCACTTCGAGAAGGTCACCGCCAAGGCGTTCGTGGACGGCAAGCAGAAAACGTCGCACTACGAAATCGTGAATGGCGAGGTGCGGCTCAACTGGAAGCGGATCGCCCACGACGCCAAGTGGGCCAAGCAGGACGGCGCATGGATGCTGCACTCGACGATGCAGAATCTCCTGCGGGTAGGGGAGCTTGCGGCCATCGAGGAGTCGGACGAGGAAGGCGAAAGCACCATCGATCCGAAGTTCAACCTCCTTCCCAGGCAAGTGCGCCTGCCGAAGTACAGGAAGTGAAAGAGAAGACAGCATAGCCAAATTTGGAGGAAACGAAATGACCGACAAACCGAAGACACTACAGGAGCGGCAGGAGCTTCTGGCTGAAGCCCATACCGAGTCTTATTCGACGCGGCGCTTCTAGCTGGTGTGCCTACCGAGTTCTGCTCGACGAACTTAATCGCCGGGCAAGCACGGCGTACCACATTCCCATGGCGCTTCGTGAGGCGGACAGCGAGGAACTTCTCGCCGAGCTTGAGCGCCGAGTCGAACAAAAGTGACGGGGAAAGGCACGGCTCCCCAGGAGCCGAGAAAGGCTTCCCCAGGCTGTGCCGGGCGACCGGGCGAAAAGTGGTGAAATCCCCACGCCTCGGGTTTTCCCCAGGTAAACTACTCGCAAGTCGCTGAAACCTGTATATATAAAGAGAGAGAAGAATTGGGGTTTTTTGGGGAATATAGGTTTTACGTCTTGGGGTTCTGGTGTCATGAGAGATATTTATAGGGCCTTCCCCAAAACGCCGAGTTTTTGCCGAGCTTGGGGCACGGTCGGACATCTCCGGCAAAGTCGATTGCTACGAACCCGCTGCGACCGAGCGAGGCGGGGCTTGACGCCGTACGGCTTGGATTTTACTGGGGACGATGAATCTATCGCGGTTCTCCGGTTCACTCAGCCCCGTCCCGACGAAGCGCATCTTATGGCCCGTGTCGAATTCCATCCCGAAGACAACAAGGTTGTCGGCAAGGTCTACGACGCCGAGTCCCAACTGAAGTACGCCTCGGAACCCCGCGATACTCAATGCTTTCGGTTTTTCGCTCGCACAAGAATCTAATGCCGATGCCCACTCATTATTAGGAGCTCGTATGGTCCGAGTGGCGTCTTATCGTGTCATGCGAGACCTTTTCCTAACGGTGCTGCTAATATTCCCACATGGATAAGTCGCACTTCATAGAAGCGGCTGCCGGCTGCCTTTTCCTTCCGCCCCGTCAAGTAGGCGCTTTCCGTGCTCGACCCAGAACATTCGAGTACGTCTTTCGCCCTAGATAACATCTCGGTAACAACTACGCCTAAAACCGCACATTTCTGCTATCCCCGAAACCAGGAAACCGCTTGAAACATTGAGTATTTAGCGTTTCGAGTGGCGAACAACGGGTTGGATGTTCGAGTCCTCCCCGGTTCACCACTTCAAACTTTTTAATTGCGGTCCGCAGAACGAAAGACCAGGCTCAGGCCAACGGTCGGTGGTGCTGACGGAATCCAACCAACCTACCTCAAACACCCCAAATCGCCGTTAGTACCACCGCCGAGGTTCTATTTGGCCCGACTATGTTGACAATCGGGATGACCGAACGGCTCCTTGAGATCATCGGGTCCGCCCCGATTGTTGAAGAACGGCGCGTTCGACGGCAGGCGGGAGATGGCCTGATCACAGCGCCGTATGGATGGATAGAGCGAAGCACTTTAGCGGTCATCACTTAATGGAAGTCATCGAGAAGTTACGGGTCAACCAACGCCTGATTAGCATCTTTCGCGTCCATTTGAAGTCCGTCGTGAAAGTGGCTGACTCAATGGACTTCGTTCCGTTTGTCTCCGAGTTTCCCGGGGTTTCCGATGATGGTTATTTGACACCCATGTTGGGGTCCCAGGAGCCTTGCTCACGGCGGACGTAGATGATCTGGCCGATGTGGTAGGCATTGTGAGTGCAAATCAGGGTTACCGATTGCGCCGATTCTTTCAACTTGGCTTCGTCGGCGGTCTCTACCCATTTTTCGATCTCATTCATCTCTTCGTCGAGCTGTCGCACGGTGTCGTTCCAGGTTTTGGCGTCGAACTTGGAGAAGGTCTCGTCGTTGGTGCCGGTGTACTTTTCCGTGCTTCCTTTGAGTCGTTCGAGACTCCACCGATTCCAGAACACCAGGTGATGGGCGAGCTGGCCAACGGAGTGATTGCCTTTGCCGTCGGTCCAACTGGCCTGTTCGGCGGTCAGACCCTTCACCGCGGTGTTGGCTGGAACGAACCAGTCGGCATTGTTGTGGGTCGACCGCAATTCGGTGAGTAGTAGTTCTCGCAGCGTGGCGGGCTTTTTGTCTTGGCCATAAAGGGGAACAGTTAGGAGCAATACAAAAATCGCGATTCGTTTTGTCATTCGGGGATTCCTTCTACACCTCAGACGTGTCTAGTATCGGCTACGGCTTTTGAGCAAGCCTATCATCCGTTGTCCGATTTCTGTAAACCAATTATAGGGGTAAGGGGGTCTGCTGGGATTACTTCTGGGTTCCCCGTGACTCGAGAACAATCCTCAGGCAGCATGATGCCTTGCTAAATCAGGAGGTTGCCGCGAAATGGAAATCGACATCAATTGTCTGTTTTACTATGTTTGCGGAATCACAAGGCGTGTCGTGAAGTGATCCTGCGGTTGGTACACTTTGAACCTCACTCGTGACCACTCCAGCTGTTGGCCGCTGACAAGGTACTGAACCGATCGACCATCTGGGATTCGATTGGTTCGCTCCTTGCCCTTCGCCCCTCGCTCCAAAGTACACACGACCATTGACGACTACAGGAATTACGAATCGCGTCGCGACCGCGGCACGATCGCGCTCGCTGTTCTGTTCCGATGTGTAAATGGGTTGATCGATCTTGTTGGCATCGAACGCGTAAAGTACTGCGGGTCGGTCGGGGCCGTTCCATGTTTTTGTTGCAATGGCCCAAACAACGCCGTTCTTATTACCATTTGCGGAAATAGAAGGCTGTCGCCAGGGTCCGCGAATTTTATCTCGGAGTCCGCGCGCAGCATTAAATTGCCATTCTCGATGGTGTAGTCGCGCAAGTAGTCGTCGCTACACGCAAAGAATACGTGCTTGTTCCAGTAAGCCATCGCGCCATAACTGCCATCCCGCATCTGAACTCTTTGGAGAACAGCGTCGCCGTCACTGTGAAATTGGCCCATGCGATCCCGATCAATCACATAGATTTTGCCTCCCTTCGTTGGCTGCAGCAGTAGATGACGATGAGGTCCTTGTTGGTCGGGCAGCAAAAGTGGGCCGCTGGATCCTACGTCTGCATCAGTTGTCTTCAACTTCTCAGTGCCAGTTTCTAGGATCATTAAGCCGCCTGTGAACATCCACACTGCCGTGAAATTTCCATATTCCTTATCAGTCGTCACCGAGGCGGCAGGTCGGCCGTTCACAATGATGGGGTGGAACCTTCTCTCTTTTTGCAGAGAGGCTCCTTTTTATTACGACCGCATAGAAGAGTGTCGAGCTGCCTAAGTCCTCTATAACGCGCTTAGCCGATTATTCAGGAGCTAGCTGAAAACTGTGGTGTATCAACCATCGCCGGACACGTGGAAGCGGTGAAAGATTCGATCACGGCTCCTTGGGTTTCTGATGGTTTCCTGCATCTGAACAGAAAAGATCTGAAAGTCGGAAAAACTATGTTCGATGATCATCCGGCGGTTGGCGTAATCCGTGTACGCCACGGCGAATTTGGGCAGCCAGATGTCCCCGTCTTGCGACTGAGATTTTACCGGTCCGTAATCAGCGGTGATCGCGATCTCTTGGAGATCGATCATGAGAATGCCTTCAACCAGATTCGTTTCGATGTGCATCACCTGACCGGAGTCTGCTGCGATCCAGGCGCGGCCCTTGAGACTGAGGGGGCGGACTTCCGTTCTGTTGAGACTGTGCGGCTGGACTTCCGTTGCGGTTTCCATTGTTAATGTGCGGGGACGCTTCGCTTTTATCTGGCGAAAGTGAACTACCCACGCAGGTTGGTTATTCCACTGCGTTAGCCCCTCGCAACTCATTTCATAGTCGTTTTGGAGCGCAGGATAAAAGATCAAGGCTAAGACCGGCAGTCCTTTGTCTAAAAAGGCGCTGAGGTTCCCGTTGTCGGTCGCCGAAAGGCGCGTGCGATATTCATGAATGTCGAGCGGCTCGGACTTTTCTCCGAAATCGACTACGTAGTCGAACTTTGCGGTGCCTGACATCTCTGTTTGTTGGGAACCAACCTGTGAGGTACCAGTGACGATGGGTGGCCCGCCCATGCCCAACTGTCTGTCTGTTTGTAGCGGATCTGATCGTGGGCGATAAATCTCTGAAGGTGAATGACTAGCTCTTGGGCGCGCTGTCCAGCCTGTTCAGGACATCGGGAAGCGAGCAGGGCGGCGTCGCCGACAGGGAGGGCACGCGAGCATCCACTTGGGGCATTCCAATATAAGTGCGGAGCCTGCTTTTCTTTTTCCTGAAATGAGCTGGTTAGTAGGGTTTTCGCAGCCACGAGAGTCGCGAACAACGCCCCCGCTGAGAGAAAAGAGAGCGCAATGAAGCGAGAGGCAATCCGGCTCAGGGTGACTCCAAAAGTGCGAGTCATATTCGATTCGCGAAGACAAAAAAAAGCGAACCTCCGCGACGATGGGCTGCCCATAATGCTCCTCCAATCCGTATTCCTCAGAATCGCTGTTGTGGTAAGAAAGGAGCATCCCAATCATACTCCTGGTTCAAATCTCGGCGTGGAGACCAGTAGTTCTGGCGTGAGGCCGGCGGCGCCGTAAATGACAGGGGCGCGAAGTCCCGCTTCAAAGCCGACATCAACGACGTGAGCACTGAAAGGACGTCCAGATGGCGCCGGCCGGGCTGTCGCTTTGGCCGTGTGCCGGGACATGCCCTGTGCCAGAAGTCGTACGCCTGCCAGCGACAATAGAGAACTGAAGGAGAACCGGACAAACCTGCGTCGCGTGAAGATCATGCTCCCGATCTGGCCTCTGCACTGAAAATCAACTGAATAGGGTTCGATTATCGTTGGCCACGCCAATCGAGTAAAGGATGACTCGAATTCATTCGGAATCCAGTCACAGCGAAGGCTACGGCTGTGAGGGAGCACTCGGTGGAGCACCAGCCTCAACCAGTTTATAGCGATTGTGCTCCCTCTCTTCCTTTGTGGTTTCCGCGCGAAGCTCCGCAAGACGCTTAAGCAAATCAGGTATTTCCTTTGTGTCGCCTGTTTTCCGCAGGGCCTGGATCAAGCGATACAGGGCAGTCTGGTCTTTTGGATCGGCTTCCAAAGCCTCTCGGCATTGGTCGATGGCTGCATGAGTTTGCCCCTCCTGCAGGTATAGTTTGGCAAGCACGTCTCGGTTTTGCTTGGGACCCAACCAGAAGTGGCAAATGGAGTATCCGTGGCGGAGTTGGTGTCTACCGGGATTGGGTTACTTTAGGCCAGAGCGTGGATGAAATGCGCAACAATCCTCCTGGCCTTATCAGCACAACATTCACAAATACCGTGACCTACAATGGGGTCACTACTCCTCTCGGCAACTATTTTGCGCTCTCGCCATCGGGCACCTATCCCTACAACTTTCCATTGCCCCCCATTCCAGGAGGTACTCTGAATTCGGCGGGTGGCATCACGGGCGTTCAGTCCAACGTGTGGTCTCTGGCACGCAACTTGGTGCCGCCTCTCGCTGTCAATTACGTAATTGGTGTGGAGCATCGGATTCCCTGGAAACTGGTGGTCGGGGCGAACTACTCTGGCTCCCGTTCCTATGATGGATTGGTCGGTTCGAACGTCAATAGCTATCCCGGTGGCTACGCGGGTGGCACTATCAACCGGTTCAATCCGAATTTTGGTGTCGTCAATTACGTAACCAACAACAACCGCCATGATCCTCTCCATTCGAGGGAATCCGACTCACAGTCTGAATTTCCAGGCATCCTATACGCTTTCCCACGCAATGGATTTCCCGGAAGCCAATACTCGATTTGATCAGGATGCTGGTCTGAACATTCCTGAACCGAGCGCCTACTTCACTTACTGGGGAGACGCGAACTGGGACGTGCGGAACCGATTTTCGCTCTCGGAAACTTACACGCTGCCCGGTTTCTCAAATGGAATTGCCAAAGTGCTAACCTCGGGATGGTCGTTAAACAGCATTATCGTTGCGCAGTCGGGCACTCCTTTCTGGGTTGTCAACACCAACCTCTCTACCGCGCCTGTCAACCCCGGGGACTACAATCTCGACGGCACCAATTATGACATCCCAAATAAGCCGAGTTTCGGCTGCAGCGCCTCCTCTAGCCGGGCGGCCTTCAGGAGCGACTTGTTTACCGCGTCCGATTTTCCGGCTCCGTCCCCACTGACAGAAGGAGACCTGCCGCGTAACTGCTATCGTAATCCCGGCGTGTTCGAGGTGGATGCGAGTGTGGCCAAGAACACCCACATCCCCAAGTTAGGCGAGGCGGGTAATCTCCAATTGCGTTTCGACTTTGTGAATCTTTTCAATCGCGCCAACCTCGGGCCGGTCGATGGAAATATGGCAGACCTTACTTTCGGGAAGGTCACTTCTGCGCTGCCTGCAAGGCAGATTCAGCTCATTGCTCGAATATCCTTCTAACCTGCTGCGGCGCCAGGGAAACACCCCGGGGAGCTAACTGCCCCTTTCCTGGCGCCGCCCGCTGGTTGCGGGACTCCTGGCCTGCTTCATCCCTGCCCGTAGGGCGATCCCGGTGGATCCTATGCGGCGATGCGCGAGAAATAGAACAGATGCCCGATCTCACCACTCTAACTGTATGAGTGACACCGCTTGCCTGGGTAGATCGAAGGCGATTGACGCGGTTCCTAATTGATTCTGCAACCAAATAGGTGAATCTAACAGTTGAAGCTGACCTGCGCTCTCAAGTTGACCTTGTTGATCAGCTGCCGGGCTCTGCGGTGATCCCAAGCTCTTCCACACTGAGTAGGCATTGCTATGGTTCGCATCGATCCGGTAATGCGTCACCAAAACGCGCAGAGCATTTGCTGGTAGGCCCTGCACCGAAAGGACGATCGGGGCGTTCGGACCGGGGACGTCGTCATCATGGTAGTTCCAGATCATGATGGAGATGACACGGTCGTCACGCGTTGCGAGCACGTCTACGTCCGCGTTTTCGCTAGCCCCTTTGGCAAGCATTGAGTCGAGTGGGATGGAACCGCTGCTCGTAGCCTCAACGCGGTTGCCTCGCATAAGGCCAACCATTCGGAAGAAGTTGAGAACGGGCTTGTCGACGCCGTTGGTTGCAAGACTTCGAAAACCATCGAAATAATGTTGGCCCTCGAACTGAAACGCCCAGGTCAGCATACCTTCGACATTAACGCGATTTTTGGCACTTAGTTCAATGATGGCTTTCATCGCGGCGGCAGTGTATGACGCATATAAGGGTCCATTGCGATACGCATTTTGAGGATAAATCTGCGCAGAGCAGGCCGCGCATCCTTCGGGGTCGGACTCGCTCAAAATAACTGGCAAATTGCGCAATTTCGGATAGCCGGAGAGGATTCTCAGTCCGCTGTCAACATCTTGAAGATTTCGCGCGATCCCCATGCGAACGTGGCCGTTGATTACTTGCGGGCTGCCCTTGGCGTGATAGCTGACAAAGTCAAGCGGGGCCCCCTTGCCACCAGTTGCGTAGTTAGTTCCCTGTGTACAGTGATTGAGAAAAGCCGTAAGGAAATCCGCCGCTTGCTCATTGGCCGGGCCAGTGGAGGCAGGGCCACCGACACGCGCGTTGGGGAGCGCGCGCTTGACGCCTCTCACGGCATAATCGTACAGCTTGAAATATTCTTCTTGCGTCCCCTGCCAATAAAAAATGTTTGGCTCATTCCAAACTTCCCAATACCAGGATTCGGCCTGATCCTTGCCATATTTTTCAGAACAATGCTGGGCCCAGTGGTATATCAGCTCACTCCATTTGTTGAAATCTTTCGGCGGGTAGGACCAACCGGCGGGATAGTCTTTGTTCGCGGCGCCGGGGATCCAAGTGGAATGATATGGATCTGGTTTAGAAGAGAGCGCTTGGGGCATAAAGCCAATTTCTACGAAAGGTCTTGCATGGGCCTGAATATATGTATCGAAGATGTGGTCTACGATGGTCCAGTCGTACAACGCCCTGCCGTCGGCGTCTTCGACATAAGCATTCGTCGATCCCCATTTCAAGCCTGGAGTGCCGTCTCCGGTCGCTAGCAGGAAATGAGTACGAAGAAAGACCGGGGCGTCTGTCAGCGCCACTAGCTCTCCTACGAGTTTGCTGCCGTTTTTGGTATAGGTGTAGTTCGCCTCGTCGTACCCAAAAAATGCATAAATGGGTTCAAATGGGGCTATCTTTTGGCCGGCATCGACTTGAACCATGACAGGATTTTGCGCTCGCGTGGCAGTCTGAACCGATACAGTAAGAAGAACTATTGCAAGTTTGAGGAAGAACACGGTTTGCGAAAAGGACCTCCTTTGGATCATTGAAACCCTTTCAGTATCGCGTTTGCTCCAAGAGATAGGCACGATAGAACTAAGAAAGTTCAATGTGAGAGCTACTTCTCAAGTTGAACCAGATCAAAGCGGATCTTTCGTCAGTGTTCCATCAACTAGTCTCCAGATGCCCAGCGGGTTTGCGTCCTGAAGTTCAGGCGGAAGAACAGAATTGGGGAAATCCTGATAGGCAACCGGCCGGGCAAATCGAAGGATGGCCATTGAACCTACTGAGGAAGAGCGAGAGTCTGTGGTGGCAGGATAGGGTCCGCCGTGGACCATGGCATGGCAAACCTCTACGCCCGTCGGGAAGCCGTTAAAGATGAGTCGGCCTGCTTTCTTTTCTAAAATAGAGAGGAGCGCGGGGAAATCTCTTAAGTCGTCTTCATCCGCATGGACAGTGACGGTCAAATGCCCGTCGAGCGCACGCGCCGCATCCAGCAATTCCTTCGATTGGCCGTAACGAACAAGCAATGTGGTCGGGCCGAAAATTTCCTTTTCCAAGTCGGGATTCGAAAGAAACGACTCTGCTGAGGTCTCAAACAGGACAGGGTGGCCAAGTACGCCAGATTCAATGGGAGAATCGAGGGAGCGTGCCGCCACGCGAAGGTGGGCGTTGTGTTGACGATCGAGGACAGAAGCGTCGAATTCTGCGCCGATGCGTGGAGTGAGCAGCACAAAGGGAGATGACTGAGCAACAGCAGCATCGAGAGCGTTTGAGAAATCGCCGGTGGAATCCCGCGGGGGTGCGAAGACAATGCCCGGTTTCGTGCAGAACTGACCTCCGCCGAGAGTGAATGAGTCGAAGAGTTGGCGAGCTAACTGCGCTCCACGAGTACGCAACGCGCCGGGTAGAATGAAGACGGGATTGCCGCTTCCCATCTCTCCATAAAAGGGAATTGGTGCCGGCCGAGCGCAAGCAAGATCGAACAGCGCCCGCCCTCCTCGGAGAGAACCGGTGAACCCAACGGCGCGAATGGCCGGATGCTGAACTAAAGCGGCTCCGATGGAGAAACCAGAGTCAAACAAGAGGGAAAACGTGCCTTCCGGGAGTTGGCACGCTTGGACGGCGCGTGAGATTGAAGTCGCAACCAGTTCGCTGGTGCCCGGATGCGCTGGGTTTGCCTTGACAATGACCGGATTGCCGGCGGCTAATGCGGAGGCGGTGTCTCCGCCGGCTACGGAAAACGCAAGCGGAAAATTACTGGCGCCAAAAACAGCGACAGGTCCCAAGGGTTTCAACAAACATCGAATTCCCGGTTTTGCTATTGGTTTACGGCTAGGAACACCGCGGTCGATGCGCGCGGACACCCACGAACCTTCCTCCAAAATGGACATAAACAGACGCAGCTGATTGCAGGTTCTCGCAAGTTCCCCCTGCAGACGAGCGTGAGGTAGCGCCGTTTCTTCGTGCGCCCGGGCGATAAGTTGCGTGGCGATCGTTTCGAGCTCGAATGCGATGGCCTGAAGAAAAGCCGCGCGCTTTGGTCCCGGGGAGGCGCCATATAAATCAAATGCGGCTTCCGCCAAGGCTGCAGCAATATCTAATTCCTTTTGGGTGGCGGAAAAAAAGAGGGGGTCCAATTGCTCGCGGGTCGAGGGATTTACCGCCTTAAAGAACCCGGCGTTCGCAGCACCCCGGCTGAAACCAATTAGAGATTGGCCAAGGAGTAAGGAGTTCATCAGAAGGTGACTCCGACAAGAGAATCGATCATTGCGAGACATTCGAAACACGTTCCCATCTGGCAGCCGCATTCACCCTTTGTCGATCCAAAGATCACAAATTCACTCGCTTTCTCGGCAATTTGACGACGGCAGAGAAGTCTTCGTCGCCGTGTCCCGAGGCAATTGCTTGTTGGAACACAGACCAAGCGGCAGTCGCGGTTTGGAGGGAGAGTCCTTTGTCCGAAGCGCCATGGAGGGCATAGGAAAGATCCTTCGCCATCCAGCGAAGGGCAAAGTTCGGAGTGAAGTCGTTGGCAGCGACTCGCTCCGTCATTCTCTTTACGATTCCGCTTCCGGGAGCACCGCCGGTGAGGATGGACATGGCTTTGTCGCGGTCAAGACCGCCAGCATCGATCATGCGACAGGGCTTCGGCAAAGGACGCCGCTTGCACCCCACAAAGGAAGTTGTTGACGAGTTTCATCAGTGCCCCGCTTCCAGTCGGGCCTAGATGAACACATCGCGACCAAGCAGCAGAAAATACTGGCTGCGCTGCGTCAATCAGCCTCCGCGGAGCCGCCAACCAGGAAAAACCAGTTCGCCGGATGCGGCATGAGGCTTAGTGCCGGTGACGGGCGCATCCAGGAACTGGCAGCCACGCTCGGCTGCCTTGGCCGGCAAGCTTCTGAATCCAGTCGCCGCTTAGCGTGCTGGACTCGATCAAGATCGAACCCGCGGGATGCGCCGTTCAGTGCTCCGTGCTTCTCCCAGCCAGACATCGCGTGAAGCGGCGTCATCCGCCACCATACTGAGAATGATCTGGGAACGGGATGCTGCCTCGCGCGGCGAATCGGCAACGAACGCCCCCGCGCTGGCGAAGGGAAAGCATTTTTCGCGATTCCGGTTGTAGACTGCCAACGGAAAGTTCGCGGAGAGCAGACGATCTGGCCATGCCCGAGCCCATGATGCCAAGTCCGAGAATTGCGACGCTTGGTTTTGCCATGGTTTCACTCATCATGATCGCACTCATCATGTTTCACTCATCGCAAAGGAATGACGTTAATAAGAACTGGTTTCGATTTGTCTACACGCACCGGGTTTCGCAAAGGGCGGCCGTAACCCTCGACGGCGACCTGCATGACATCTCCGTCTTGCAGGCGAATATGGTCGCTAAAACTGAGGCAGTCCGTTCCAAAGAAATGAACGTGGACGTCTCCCGGCCGGCGGTGAGCTTCAAACTTGAAATGATGATGCTCAATGTTGCTGCAGGCTGTGGCACATCTCGGATTCCCCGGTGCGGAAAGTCTTGGTCCAGTGAACATCTCCATTTCGCTCGATCGTCGCCGCAACGGGCACGGATTCGAATTCTGCATCAACCACGAGTTCGGGTCCGAGCGCGCAGGTGCGGAGTTTCGAACCCGCGAGGTTAAGATAATTCTTCTTTTCGAATTCATGATCGGAAAATTCATTCCCCATCGCCATGCCGATGCGGTAGGGATGGCCATCCGGAGCAACCAGATAAATGCCCGCGATCTCAGCCTCTTCGCCACCGTCTTCTGCATAAGGGGGAATGTCGAGCGGTTCTCCATGTGCGCGCAATGCGCTGCCGGTGCCCTTGTGGAACCACTCGGGAGGAATTCCGATGTCTCCTTGCGGCTGGGCGGCCGCCTTCGACTCCCCAACGGAACATTTTCATGCTGTCGGTAAGATCCTCGGTAGCGGTCGCGTGCATGGACTGGCGCCCGCGCGCGCTGCCGAGATGGGTTAAGCCCGGTGCCGGAAATCAGGCAACGCGAGGGCTCCTCAGGATGGTCAATCGCTGGAAGCAGACGCCATTCGGATCGGCTGTCATAGATCGGGTCGTAGTCGAGGGTGTCGTGTTTGACGCTCGTTGTCGCGCCACGTCGCTGAGCTTCATGCCTGGCCGCAATGGCAGTATGAGCCAGTTCGTAGATCGAAGAGCAGGTGTCCAGAAATCGGCACGCTTGGTTCATCGACCAATGCCACCCGGCGAACCTTTCCTTTTTTGATTTGGATCAGTCGTGTCATGGGATCATTGTAAAGTTCAGGATTATTCGAATCACCTCGAACTGCTCCAGCCCGGCTTCGTTGATGGTCAGCCCGAGACCCGGAGTGTTGTCATCAAGATCGACGTAGCCGTCCTTCGACTTGGGTTCACCCTGGAAGATGTACCAGAACAACTCATTGCCCACTTCCACGTCGACCATGGGGAAATACTCCGCCATCGGCGAATTCAAACTGGCCATGACGACGTGATAATTGTGCATCTGGCCGGCATGAGGAATGACCGGGACGGAATGAGCTTCTGCAAGTGCGGCGATTTTGCGGGCCTGCGTAATACCACCCACTCGATTGGTGTCGAACTGGATGTAATCCAGGGCGCGCGCTTCCAGCAGATCCCGAAATCCGTAAGAGCGTGAATTCATGTTCGCCACCGGCGATCGGAATTCGCGCGTAGGACTTCAGCTCGGCGTAACCATGGAGTCATCGGGGATCACCGGTTCTTCCAGCCACCGGAGGTGAAACGGCTCGAGCAACGGCAGCATTCTTTTGGCGTAGTCGAGAGTCCAGCCCATATAGGCGTCGGCCATGAGATCGAATGCCGTCGCCAACGGCTTTCGCGGACGGTTCGGACCAAATCAAGATTCCGCTGCATGCCGCGAGCGCCGTCCGCGGGTCCCCATCCGAAGCGAAGCTTCATGGCCTGGTAGCCTTCCTCCTTGTAGCGCCTCGCTTCCGCCGCCAGTTCGCCCAGTTCCACGCGTAGAGGCGGGAAGCATAAACGGGAATGCGCGTTTTCGTCCTGCCTCCAAGTAAGCGATAGACAGGCTGTTTGGCGGATTTGCCGAGCAGGTCCCACAGGGCGATATCCAGCGCGCTGATGGCGACCATGCCGATTCCCTTGCGGCCGAACGCCATCGTCTTGCGATACATGTGTTGCCATAGGCGCTCGATGATCCCACGGGTCTTGGCCGATCAACAGAGGTTTTAGATGGAGATCGATAACCTGTTTTGCGCTTGAGCGGCGCGAGAGCAGCATTGCCCAATCCAACGTGACCATCATCGGTGAACACTTCGACCACCAGCCAGCCGTGAAACGTAAACGTCCGCATGGATGCTTCGGGCAATTCCAGCAGATCCATCGGATTGGTGCAGAAATGCGGGGGCAGGGGAACGGTCTTGCCACGCCAGCGCAAGACCCGGGTACGAATCTCCGTAATCTTCATTGAACCCCTCGGTACGTCAAGCCTTGGCTCGAGTTTCAAAGGCGAGACGAACTGGCATGGCGGTCGAGAATAATCAGGAATGCGGCGATGTGTAGACGTTCCAGCGACAGCAAAAACCGCGCTATATCCGAAACCATGGTCCAGCAGGTATCCGGCCAGCTTCGTCCGAAGGCAATTCCACCCATAGCTCCTCCGAAACCGACCAGCCCGGCAACGGAGCCGACAACATTTTGAGGGAACAGATCCGTGGGAAGAACCATGACAAGAGTCGACCAGGATTGCTGACCGAAATATGCCAGGCAGAAAAAGCGCAATGGCCCAGGACACGGGCGACATGGGGAACCAGAATGACGATAGGCATGACGGCTGCGCTGAGCCCGAGCGCCAGTTTGCGCGCTAGACCGAGGGAAAATTGACGGCGCACCAGGTAGCTGGAGAAGATGCCGCCCAACAAACAACCTACTCCTGCGGCGGCGCTGGGCATCCAAGCGAAAATGCCGACCGATTTAATATCAAATCCGCGAGTGTCGTAGAGATATTTTGGAAGCCAGAAAAGGTAGAAAAACCAGGCCGCATCGCTGAGAAATTTGGCGGTCACCAATCCCCAGGTCTCGCGAATGTGAAAAGATGAGTCCAAGGGAGTCGCGTCGCAGAGTCTGTGCCCAAAGCTTCGTTCGCGTTCGGGTCGGCGCGCCTATCTGAAATCCCGGTCGGAGGGAAATAAGACCACCTCCACCAGGCAAGCCAGAGCAGACCCAGTCCACCGGTGAGCACGAAGATCCAGCGCCAATTCGCGAAACCAAGAACGACCGCGATCAGAGGAGGGGCAGCGACTGCTCCCACCGCCGTCCCTGCATTGACGATGCCCATCGCCGTGGCACGTTCTTTGGCTGGAAACCATTCCGCGACTGCACGAGTGGCAGCAGGGAAACCACCACCTTCCCCCATACCGAGCAGAAATCTGCTGATTGCCAACATAACGAAATCCGGTCGCCAGAGCATGACTCGCACAGGCAAACGACCAGAACAGCATGATGACGGTAAGACCAAGCCGCGTTCCTAGGAGGTCTACCAGTTTTCCGCCTCCCGCATACATGAAGGCGTAAGCGAATAAGAAGGCAGACTGCAGAGTGGAGAACTGCTCATTCGTGAGGGGAATGTCTCTGCTGATCGCTTTGACGGCGACGGGAAGCGTTTGGCGATCCAAGTAGCTGATGGCAATCGCAGCACTGATCAGGATGGCGATGCGCCAGCGCAATCTGGATTCCTCCTGTCCGAATCGTACGCAGCTGCGCGAAGGCCAAATTATACACATGCGAGCGGCAAACGTTTACTCTATTTCCGGGTTCCGCTACAATCCCACGGTCCAGAAGATGCCAGAGGGAAATCGCTTAATGGGCTGTGCAGAAAGATATCGAGTCGCCAGACCAAGTCTGGAAGAGTGGCCCGGAGAGTGAACCATCGATGAGTCCAAAGTGTAACCGACGTGAGGTCTTGAAGGCGATGGCCGCGGCCTCTACCGCCATAATCGTCCCACCAACCTTGATGGGCAAACGAGGAGGACGAACGTGCTCCTCGGCCATCGGTTGAGGTGCAAGTCACTCCTCTAAGTGCCCATACTTTCCGACTAAGCATCCTTCCAGTCACCAATAATGGACCAGTTGAAGCGATACCATTTGATGGCTCCCTTGTCCAAAAATCCTGGGGCGCTCCTAGTGTCAAGCTGCGGGAGGAGACGGAACAGGCGATTGTCTGCAGGGGGTGTCCATCTCAAGATTACTCTCCATCCCGTCCGTGCCATGATCACGGACAAAAGTGGAAACGTCATCCAGAAACTTGCTTGGGACGATAATGCTGGCACGCTCACTTTTCTGGCCGGCAGTTCGCCACTGTTCGGTCTGGGGGAAGGTGGACCACAATTCGATCGGCGCGGGTCTGGGGACCTCATGCGCAACGGGCAAGGAGGCTACAAGCTTGCCACCCACGGTGCGCGAGTCCCCGTTCCGTGGATCATCGGGACAACGGGATGGGCGATGTTCTTTCATCAACCTTTTGGCACCTTTGACCTCAGTGGACCGGAAGGAAAGTTTCAACCTGCGAGCGCTGCGACGGCACTTCCACTCGATCTGTTTTTCGTTGCTTCACCCGATCCCGCTGTGATTATGTCCGAATTTGCTCGCCTGACAGGCCATCCAGAGATGCCTCCGCTGTGGAGCTTCGGTTATCAACAATCGCACCGCACACTGGCCAGCCGGGAGGAGGTACTCGGCGTCGCAAAGACCTTCCGCGAAAAACAACTGCCCTGTGACGCGCTCATCTACTTGAGCACAGGCTTTTGTCCGTCGGGCTGGAATACCGAGAATGGCTCGTTCGAGTGGAATTCTCGAGTCTTCCCTGATCCCAAGGAAATGATCGATGAGTTGCACAAAGAGAATTTTCACGTCGTGCTTCATTCCGTAATTCTGTCGGACAAACTTCGCGGGACAGTGCACGATCCGTGCGACCTTTCGCGGTTCGATGAAGCAGAAGCTAGCTGTTACTGGGACGCACACCGCAAGGACTTTGCGATGGGGGTGGACGGATGGTGGCCAGACGAGGGCGACCCGCTCGACATTGCGTCACGGCTGGTGAGGAATCGAATGTACTGGGAAGGGCCTCAGATCGATCGACCGAACGAGCGGCCTTATGCGTTGCACCGGAACGGCTATGCCGGCATGCAGAGATATGCATCCTTTCTCTGGTCGGGGGATGTGTATTCCACGTGGGAAACACTTAAAGACTCACGTTCCCATCGCTCTAAATACGGCGCTCACCGGCATTCCGTATTGGGGTACGGACATCGGAGGCTTTGTTCCGACGCCAGAATTCACGTGCGGAACTGTATCTGCGTTGGTTCCAGTTCGGCGCGTTTTGCCCACTGTTCCGCTGTCATGGCCGCGCTTGGAAACTGCGACTTCCCTGGGGGTGGAACACCGGCGATACCGGTCCGATTGAAATCAGTAGTTATAAAGGTGCGGCGATTCCGGATTCCAGCCAGTTGCACGACGCGCGGGTGGAAACGATCTGCCGGAAATATCTTGAACTGCGATATCGGCTGCTCCCCTATCTATACAGTGCCGTGCGGGAGTGTGCGACCACCGGCATGCCAATCATGCGTGCTCTGTGGTTGCATTTTCCTGACGATCCGCAAGGCGGTCGCTTGTGCGCGACGAATATTTGTGGGGCAGGAGCTTGCTTGTCGCTCCTGTAGTTGAGAAGGGTGCAACGACACGCCAGGTCTATCTTCCTCGTGGCGTCTGGATCGACTTCTGGACCGGCGAACGTCTCGATGGCGGCCGCGAGATCAGCCGGCCTGTTGACCTCGAGACCAGTTCCGCTCTACGTGCGCGCGGGATCGATTCTGCCGCTTGGTCCGGTGAAGCAGTTTACCTGGCCGAGAAAGTTGAGGGATCACTGTCCGTTTCGGTTTATCCCGGTGCGGATGCCTCCTTCTTGCTTTACGAAGACGACGGCACTTCCTTCAACTATCGTAAAGGGGAATGGATGGGAATCCAGATGACTTGGAATGACAATGGCAGAACACTCAACTTACAACTCGCTGCCGGTTCGCGCATGCTGCGACCAGTACCACGAGTCATGACCGTAAAGTTAGGTGAGACCACGCGGAGTGTTACGTTTGAGGGCAAGCCGGCCGAAGTGTCGTTCTGAATTCGAGCATAAAGTTCGATATCGACGAGGACTCAAGTCTTTCGAGGCCGGAACCCGCGCAGGAAAAGAACCAGCATTCCACCAGCCACAAGATTGGTTAGTAGCCAAACTAAACCGCTTGTGAATGAACCGGTACGTGTTACCAGGAAACCCAGTATGAAGGGACCAGCAAAGCCGCCGAGATTCCCGAGGGCATTAATCAAGCCGATGGAGGCTGCGGCTGCTGAGTCGCCAAGCGTGAGCGTAGGTAGTGCCCAGAAACACGGCTGAAAAGCGTGAACACATGCAGCAAAAATGCTGAAGAATCCCAATTGCGTCCAGATGTGGGAACCCGAGCCCAAGGCCAGCCACAGTGCAACAGCGCCCACGAAGAGTGGGCCAGCCACATGCCAACGCCGCTCTTGCATTCGGTCGGAATGCCAACTATTCAGTAAGGTCGCAGACAGCGCAACAAGATAGGGAATTGTCACCAGCAGTGTGACCGCCCCGGTAGCTAAGCCTGACGCTCGCTTCAGGATCGTGGGGAACCACATGGTGAATCCATAAAAGCCGGTATTACCCGTAAAGTAGATCAAAGTCAGCAACGCTACATCTCGCTGGCGAAGTGCTTGCCCGATCGTGTAAGACCGTACTTCGATCTTTTCCTTCCGTTCACGTTCCAATTCACAGCTGATCCATTCGCGCTCGTTTTCCGGAAGCCAGGGGCGGCCTGGCTGGGCCTATCAGTAAGGTAGAAGAATGTCATTACTCCGAAAATCAGAGCGGGAAACCCCTCGAGAATGAATAACCAGCGCCAACCTTCCAATCCGTACCAATGAACCTGCAAAATTCTTCCCGCAAGTGGTGAGCCCAACAAGTTTGCCAGCGGGAGGGCGGCCATGAAAGAAGCTACCGCTTTTGCGAGATCGCGACGGGTGAACCAATGCGTCAGATATACGATCACGCCCGGGAAAAAGCCGGCCTCGGCTGCTCCGAGCAAAAATCTCACGATGTAAAACTGGCGAGAGGTGTGTACGAAGCCCACAAACACGGTGATGATTCCCCAGGTGATCATAATGCGGGCAATCCACAATCGCGCGCTCCATCGCTCAACGATGAGCGCGCCCGGGGATTTCCAATAAAACATAGCCGACAAAGAAAATTCCCGCTCCCAGTCCGAACACCCGATCACTAAATCCCAAGTCGTGGGACATTTCCAATGCCGCGTAAGCAACATTGACGCGGTCCAGAAAAGCGATGACATAGAGCAACCACAGGAAGGGGAGTAAACGAATCGCGATGCGGCGCCTGGCACTCTGCTCAATAGCCAACGCGGGCGAAAAGCTCATTCCAGTTCATCTACCGCAGATATTTCTTGCACAATCGCATCGCCGACGTCATGAGTGCTGGCGTTACCTCCCAGATCTGGAGTACGCGTGTCGGACCGCTCAGTACCGCTTCAAGTGCCTTCTCGACAGCCCGCGCTGCGTTGAGTTCTCCCAGGTGTTGCAACATCATCGCCCCAGACCAGATTTGCGCGATGGGATTGGCGATTCCTTTTCCCGCGATGTCTGGAGCCGACCCGTGCACGGGCTCAAACATGGAAGGGTATTCTCGTTCCGGATTCAGGTTTGCTGAAGGTGCCAAGCCCATAGAGCCGACGACCGCGGCACCGAGGTCGGACAAAATGTCCCCAAATAGATTGGACCCTACGACCACGTCAAACCAGTCGGGATGCTTAACAAAATGAGCGGTCAAAATATCAATGTGGTATTGATCGGCGCGGACATCGGGAAAATCCCGAGCAACCACCGAAAAACGTTCATCCCAGAACGGCATGGTGTGAATAATTCCGTTTGATTTTGTGGCTGATGTGACATGGCGTTTGCGGGTGCGTGCCAGATCGAAAGCGTACCGCATGATTCGGTCACATCCGAGCCGAGTAAACACCGTTTCCTGTAGCGCCATCTCGGCGTCGGTGTCGCGGTTGAGACGACCTCCTATTTCCGAGTACTCGCCTTCGTTGTTTTCGCGGACAATGCAAAAATCGATTTTCCCGGGCGGAAAGCCCTTGACTGGCGAATCGATGCCGCGAAGCAATCGCACCGGCCGCAGGTTGACGTATTGCTGAAAGTTCCGCCGGATGGGGATCAGCAGTCCCCACAGCGATACATGATCGGGAACACTGGGGTATCCCACGGCCCCAAGGTAGATGGCGTCGAAGCCGCGTAATTGCTCGAGTCCATCTTCGGGCATCATTCTCCCGGTCTTCAGATAGGTCTCGCAACTCCAATCGAAATGATGCCAGGAAAAACTTCTTTCGTACCGGCGGCCGGCGGCTTCTAAAACACGAATGCCTTCGGGCACGACCTCGCGCCCGATTCCGTCCCCTTCAATGACCGCAATCCTGTAACGACTCACGGTAACTCCCGGAAGTGTCGGGTCGAATTCTCAAGCATATTTGAAACCCTTGAAAGTAACGCGAGGTATCGAAATCATCTTCTGTCCTTCGCTTCCCGTCAAGCAAGACGATATCGTGAGATTACGTTTACCGATTGATTCTGCGCTATGATCGACCAATCACGGCAATCGTCGGCCGAATTTGTGGACCGGAAAGGACAGAAGAATGAAAAAGCTGCGCAGCCAGGAATGGTTCGGACGACAGGGTCGTGATGGTTTTCTTTACCGGAGTTGGATGAAGAACCAGGGATGGCCGCACGACCTCTTCGATGGGTCGACCGGTGATCGGGATTTGTAACACATGGTCAGAGCTCACACCCTGCAATGCCCATTTTCGAGAGCTCGCCGAATTTGTGAAACGCGGTGTGTGGGAAGCGGGTGGTTTTCCGCTGGAATTCCCGGTCATGTCGTTGGGGGAGACGCAATTGCGTCCGACCGCTATGCTGTTCCGCAACCTTGCCAGCATGGATGTGGAGGAGTCGATTCGCGGCAATCCGATCGATGGAGTGGTCCTGCTTATGGGTTGCGACAAGACCACACCATCGTTGCTGATGGGAGCGGCTTCCTGCGACCTGCCCACGATTGGCCTTTCAGGAGGGCCCATGCTTTCTGGAAAATTCCAAGGCCGCGATTTGGGATCAGGAACCGGGCTGTGGCAAATGACGGATCAGCTCCGAACAGGCGAAATGAAGGTCGAGGAGTACTTTGAAGCCGAGAGTTGCATGCACCGTTCCAAGGGACATTGCATGACCATGGGTACTGCCTCAACCATGGCCAGCATGGTCGAAGCACTGGGTATGAGCTTGCCCGGCAATGCGGCTATTCCTGCGGTCGATGCGCGCCGCAACACCCTCGCCCAGATGACGGGCCGGCGCATCGTGCAGATGGTGCGCGAAGATCTTTGCATATCGCGCATCCTGACACGCGAGGCCTTTCGAGAACGCGATCCTGCGCCAACGCCGCCATCGGCGGATCGACGAACGCAGTGATTCATCTGATAGCGATTGCAGGCCGTGTCGGCGTGCCACTAGTGTCTCGATGATTTCGATCGACTGGGATCCTCGCTGCCATGTCTCGTTGACATTCAGCCTTCGGGCAAATATCTCATGGAAGATTTCTTCTATGCGGGTGGACTGCCAGTCGTTCTTCGCGAACTCGGCGAAGCTGGCGCTCTGCGCCGGGATGCGCTGACAGTAAATGGCGAGCCGATTTGGAGAAACGTGGCCGATGCCCCCTGTTGGAATCGCGACGTGATTCGCCCTTTCTCAGAACCGTTCAAAGCAAGCGCTGGAATTGCGGTGCTGCGCGGCAATCTTAGCGCCGGATGGTGCGGTGATTAAGCCGTCCGCCGCAAGTCCGCAGCTTATTGCAGCATCGCGGGCGCGCAGTAGTATTCGAAACGATCGAAGAATTTCACGCTCAGATAAACGACGAGATGTTGGACATCGATGAAACCTGCGTCATGGTCCTCAAGAATTGTGGCCCGCGCGGTTATCCGGGCATGGCCGAAGTCGGCAACATGTTGCTGCCCCCCAAGATGCTGCGGAGAGGGGTAACAGATATGGTCCGCATCTCCGATGCCCGCATGAGTGGCACTGCCTATGGGACGGTGGTTTTGCACATTTCGCCCGAAGCAGCTGCTGGTGGCCCGCTGGCGCTTGTGCGATTCGGGAGACATGGTCACACTCGACGTTCCCAAACGTCTGCTCCGCGCTGGACGTCGATGATGAAACACTCGCTGATCGTCGGGCAAAATGGACGCCGCCGCCTCTCCCGGATCGCGGATGGCTGAAGCTTTATGCCGAACACGTGCTGCAAGCGGACAAAGGGGCTGACCTCGATTTTCTTGTGGGACGCAGCGGTGCACGCGTGGCACGGGACTCGCATTGATCCCCAGAGTTGTGGACTGCCGAATAAAAATAAGGTGCTCTTCGAGATTCGGATCATCCATCAAGAGTCCGAGAACTCTGCGAGGTCCACAATAAGTCCGATTGTCGTTGGGAGCGCGAAGAATCCAGCGCTCGAGTGGGAGAGAAACCGCGCGCCATGGTGTCAACGGAAGGCCGTGGGTGGAAAACAATAAGTCTACTTGCAGATGCACATGGACGTGAGAATTAGAGCAGTTCAGGCTTTGTGGCCGGCTCCGGTCTTTGTGGGGCCGACGAGAATTCGCTCGCGATTTTGTTGTTTGGCGACTAGGGCAAAGCGCCGTCGAATTTCTAAGGACCAAACGCGTTTTGAGAACGTATTCGGTGCCTTCCGGTGCTGGGTTTTCTCTCTTCACTTCCTTGAGCAGGGCTTCAAATGCAAGCCGGGCCAATTCCGATTGAGACATTTGAACTGTGGTGAGCGGAGGAGTCAAGAATTCCGCCATACGAATATCGTCAAATCCGATTACCGACAAGTCCTGAGGCACCTGAATCCCTAGTTCGAAAGCCTCTCTCATAACGCCAATCGCGGTCATATCATTTGAGCAGAGAAGGGCTGTGGGGCGTTCGCGAAGCTCGGAAAGCTTTTGAAGGGCCAGCTTCCCTCCCTCTAGCCTATGGTTTCCTTCGACGATAAACTCGGGCTTCGCCGACAAGCCGATCTCCCGCATTGACGCTTGAAATGCATCTCTGCGAGCAACCGCAGAGCGCAGTCTGAGCGGCCCAGTCACAAAGCCAATGTGTTCATGGCGCAACGCCGCCAAATGTTGAACGGCCTGACGAATCCCATCGGCGTAGTCGACACGAATGTTACTGATGCGCGGGGCTTTGGGCCCAATGTCGACGAACACCAAAGGTAAGTTTCGGAAACGGAGGTGATCCAACAAATAGTCTTCCATTCCAAACGTAAGAATGGCGACGCCGTCTACCCGACCCTCAATCATCCTGCGGACGGCGAGTTCCATACGTTTAGGGTCATGAATCGTTGAGGTTAGAAGAATTTCATAATGCTGTTCGACGGCCAGTGTTTCGAATGTCTGGACGATTTCTGGGAAAAAGGGATTTGTGATTTCCGATACGATCAATCCAAAAATATGGCTTCGTCCGGATACTAACGCGCGGGCTTGCCGGTTGGGGTAGTATCCGAGTTCTTCGATAGCCTTCCAAACGCGTTTGGCCAATTGGGCGTCTACGGTCGCCACTTGGTTGACCGTGCGCGACACAGTGGCAGTCGACACTTTGGCTCGTCTGGCGACGTCTCGAATGTCCACAGGTCCTCTTCCGACTCAGAAAACATTCCGATTCACAGTATACGCTATCTCAAGTTCTTTCCAACCGGGTGGCCGAGGGCAAATGCTTTCCCTGGGATGCAGCATGGAGAAAGGCAGCCGGGCTGGGTGACTGATCGCCGCCGCTCCGTTCGGAAAGGCGGCCACAAGAGGGAATCAAAAAGCCGCTTGCAATACGGGGAGTGGCATGGTAAACGTTTACTTACTTCGCCCGAGAATCTCCATGGTGCATTCCGGGGTGTCGAGGGGCCATTCATGATTAGACCACTTTCCTGGTGTTCGTCATGTTTGTGATCCTCTCGGCCAGTTTCAGGAGAAAGCACGCTCACGGCAGCTAAAAGCCGTAAAGGTCGAGGGTCAATGCTGCTATTAGACCTGCGTGAACAAGTGCTGGAAGCCAATCTGGACTTGGTTCGGAAAGGGTTGGTGCTATCGACGTTTGGCAATGCCAGTGGTGTAAACCGTGATAAAGGTTTGATCGTCATCAAACCAAGCGGTGTACCCTATGACGCGATGAAGGCAGAGCATCTCGTTGTGACAGACATGCAGGGAAGAGTCATTGAAGGATCCTTGCGACCGTCCTCAGATCTTCCTACGCATGCAGTTCTGTATCGCTCGTTTCCCGCTATTGGCGGAATTGCCCACACCCATTCGGAGTACGCTACAGCCTGGGCGCAAGCTCGTCGGGCGATTCCATGCTTCGGCACGACGCACGCCGATTATTTTCATGGCTCGATTCCAGTGACGGAGGGCATGAGCGATGACGAGATCAACGGCGCGTACGAAGCGAATACCGGTGTCGCCATCGTCCGCACATTTGAAGGGCTAGATCCGATATCGATTCCGGCTGTCCTTGTGGCGAACCATGGACCGTTCGCTTGGGGCTCAGACGCGTGCAAAGCTGCTGAAAACGCCTGGATGCTCGAGGCCGCGGCGCGCATCGCCTACTTCACCGTTGGGATCAATCCACATGCCAGCGGTATTGGCAAGACACTGCATGATCGTCATTTCTTGAGGAAGCATGGCAAGCAGGCCTATTACGGCCAAGTGAGGGACAAGAAATGACCCTGCTACTGACGTTTGGGGATGCTCCAAGGCTTGTCTATCTCTCTACCGTCGACTTGGTGATTATTATTTTCTATTTTGCTTTGGTGCTGGCCATCGGCTTCTACCTCAAAGGACAGGCCAATACCGGCGAAGATTTCTTCATGGCCGGACGCGAAATGACCGCGTGGATCGCCGGCCTCAGCTTTCTCTCCGCCAATCTTGGCTCGCTCGAACTGATGGGCTGGGCCGGCGCTCGCCTATCAATACGGCATTCTGGCCGCCCACTGGTATTGGATCGGCGCCATTCCCGCCATGCTCTTTCTCGCGCTGGTGATGATGCCGTTCTACTACATCTCCAAGACGCACTCCGTGCCCGGCTATCTCAAGCTGCGCTTCGGCGAGCCCAGCCGCGCGCTGTCCGCCGTCTCCTTCGCGTTCATGACCGTGCTCATGAGCGGCATCAATATGTACTCCATGGCGCTGGTCATGAAGGTCGTCCTCGGCTGGGACATCAACTTCAGCATCTGGGTCTCTTCCGTCACCGTCGCCATCTATGTGGTCCTCGGCGGCCTGCGTTCCGCCATCTTCAATGAGGTTCTCCAGTTCGTGCTCATCTGGGCCGGCGCGCTGCTGATCCCCATCCTCGGCCTGATCGAAGCCGGCGGCTGGAACGGCATGGTCAAGCGCGCATCGCCACCAACGCTTCCCGGCCGGACTACACCCACCTCTGGCGCACGCCTGGGGCACTTCAACGACAACCCCATGGGCATTCACTGGACCGGCATCGTCTTCGGCCTGGGCGTCGTGATTTCTATGGGCTACTGGACCACCGACTTCCTCGTCGTGCAGCGCGTGCTCTCCGCCAAAGACCTGCGCGCCGCCAAAATGGCTCCCATCATCGGCGCCGGCTTCAAGATGTTCGTGCCCTTCATCGTGATTCTTCCCGGCCTGCTCGGCCTCGCCGTGCTGCCCATGAAACTCATGCCGCGAAGCGCAAGCCATCGCCACCGGCGGCCACAGCTACAACGAAGTGCTGCCGCTCATGCTGGCGCGCTATTGCGGACCCGGCCTGCTCGGCCTGGGCATCACCGCGCTGATCGCCGGCTTCATGTCCGGCATGGCCGGCAACGTCAGCGCCTTCGCCACCGTCTGGACCTACGACATCTACCGCGCCCTGATCAACAAGGATGCTACCGACGCGCACTACGTCAGCATGGGCCGCTGGTGCACCGTCGTCGGCGTGCTGGTCTCCATCGGCACCGCCTACCTGGTGATGGATTTCCACAGCATCATGGATTACGTGCAGGCGCTGTTCAGCTTCTTCATCGCGCCGCTGTTCGGCACCGTCCTGCTCGGCATGTTGTGGAAGCGCGCCACCCCTGCCGGCGGCTTCTGGGGCTTGCTGGCCGGCACCGCTTCGTCGGTCGGCATGTGGGCCTGGGTCAAGATCGACCCCGCGGCGCTTCGCTATGTCGCGCTCTCGCCCAATGCCAAGGACATGGCGGAAAACATGTACCGCGCGCTGTGGTCCTGGCTCATCTGCGCTCTGGTCACCGTCGTGGTCAGCCTGGTGACCAAGCCCAAGCCGGAGTCGGAACTTAAGGGCCTGGTCTACGGCTGCACCGAGATTCCGTCGGAAGGCCATGTTTCCACGCTGCAGCGGCCCATGTTCTGGGCCGGCGTGGTGGCGTCGTCTTCGTGGTTCTGAAATAATTTTCTGGTGAGGCAACAATGAAACGTGGCGGATCTATCTCCATCTGGTTTTTCATCGGAATCTCGCTGCTGGTGAACGGCATCCTGATCTTCGGCGCGGGTGTCTACCAGCTCGTTCTACCCGCCGCCGCAACAGAGTTGGTGCTCTTCCAATCTGCACGCCGGTGTCTGGTGGGGCGCGTTCTCGCTGATCTGTATGGGCGCCGGTGTATTGCATTTACGGTTACGCACCTGGCAAAGGCCGCACTTGAACGATTTTAGACAGTCGACGGAGCGTATCATGGCAAGCAAAAAGAAAATGACAATGGGGTTGATCGTCGGGAACCGCGGCTTCTTCCCGGATCACCTGGCGAAGACCGGCCGCGAAGAAATGATGCGGCCTTGCAAAAAGCGGGTTTCGATGTTGTCGCTCTCGCGCCGGAACAAACCAAGTACGGTGCCGTCGAAACGCACGAAGAAGCCAAGAGCTGCGCGGAGCTGTTCCGTTCGAAAGCCGGCGTGATCGACGGCATCATCGTCACCCTGCCCAATTTCGGCGACGAGCGTGCCATCGCCGACACGCTTCGCCTCGCCGCGCTCAACGTTCCCGTCCTGGTCCAGGCCACGCCCGACACGCCCGGCAAGATGGCCATCACCGATCGCCGCGACAGCTTCTGCGGCAAAATGTCGGCCTGCAACAATCTCAAGCAGTACGGCATCCCCTACTCTCTCACCACGCTGCACACGGAAACGCCGGATTCCCTGGAATTCGCGCAAGGATCTCGACTGGTTCGCCGCCGTCTGCCGCGTCGTCAACGGCCTGCGCAATCTCCGCATCGGCGCCATCGGCGCGCGTCCCACGGCATTCAACACCGTCCGCTACAGCGAAAAACTTCTCGAAGCCAGCGGCATCTCCGTCGAAACCCTCGACCTCTCCGAAGTCCTCGGCCGCATCGGCCGCATGAAGGACAACGACGAAGCCGCCGTCAAGAAACTTGCAGTCCATTCAGAAATACGTCTCCACCACTGACGTTCCGCAAGCGGCTTGCTCAAGATGGCCAAGCTCGGGCGCCGTCATCGACGACTGGATGAAAGCCACCGACCTGCAGATCAGCGCCGTCCAGTGCTGGACCTCGCTCGAAGAGAATCTCGGCGTCGTTCCTTGCACGGTCATGAGCATGATGAGCGATTCGCTGCTTTCGAGCGCCTGCGAAGTCGATGTCTGCGGCGTCCTCGGCATGCACGCCCTGCAACTCGCCTCGGAAACTCCCAGCGCGCTGCTCGACTGGAACAACAATTACGGCGCCGACCCCAACAAGGCCGTCTGCTTCCACTGCAGCAACCTTCCCAAGCACTTCTTCCGCGACGTGAAAATGGACTACCAGGCCATCATCGCCGGCACCGTCGGCAAGGAAAACACCTTCGGCACCTGCGCCGGCCTCGTGAAATCCGGCGCCATGTGCTTCGCGCGCTTCTCCACCGACGATGCCCGCGGCACCATTCGCGGCTATTCCGGCAGCGGCCGATTCACCGACGATCCGCTGGAAACCTTCGGCGGCGCCGGCGTAGTCGAAATCCCCGGCCTGCAGAAACTGCTGCGCTACATCTGCGAAAACGGCTTCGAGCATCACGTCGCCGCCAACTTCTCCAGTGTCGCCCCCGCCGTCCATGAAGCCGCCACACACTATCTCGGCTGGAACATGTACGCCCACCCAGCATAAGCCGCTCAGAAGGAATAATCTTATGGCCATCGTAGCAGGCGTCGATTTCGGTACTCTCAGCGTTCGGGTTTCCATCGTGGACAGCGAACGCGGTTTGCTGGCCACGGCGCTCGGCGAATATCCACTGCACCGCAAGCGCGAAGACCCCGAATACGCCACGCAGTCTCACGACGATCAGATGCGCGCATTAGCCTCCGCTACGCGCGAGGCCACACAGAAGGCTCGTATTTCCGGCGATCAAGTCGAAGCCCTCGCCGTTGACACCACCGGCTCCAGCGTCATTCCCGTTGACGCGAAGCTCCAACCTCTCAACGAATACTATCTCTGGTGCGATCATCGGGCGAAAGCCGAAGCTGCCGAAATAACCGAAGCGGCCCACCGCGAAAAACTTCCGGCTATCGACTGGTGTGGCGGCGTCTATTCCTCCGAATGGGGATTCTCGAAGCTGCTGCACTGGCTTCGTCACAATCCAGACAAGCGCTCGCAATTCGCTTCCGCGTTCGAACATTGCGACATGGCCGCCGCCACCCTCTGCGGAATCACCGATCCGCGAAAAGCGAAGCGCAGTGTTTGCGCCATGGGCCACAAGTGGCTGTGGAATCCAAAACTGGGCGGTTTGCCACCTGAGGATTTCTTAGTCAAGGTGGATCCTCTGTTCGCCGGCGTCAGAGAAAAGCTCCTGGGTGAATACGTCACTTCGGATCAAATTGCCGGCAGGCTCTCCACCTTCTGGGCCGAAAAGCTGGGATTGCAGCCCGGTATCCCTATTCCCGTTGGGGCCTTTGACGCCCATTGGGATGCCATCGGTGCGGGTTGTCGCACCGAAGACATGGTAAACGTGATCGGCACTTCGACTTGTATTATTGGCATCACTCCGTCTGTCAACTTGGTGCCGGGTGTCTGTGGCGTTGTGCAGGGAAGCGTGCATCCACAACGAACTGGAATTGAAGCCGGGCTTTCCGCAGTGGGCGATATTTTCAGTTCCATTGCCAATCGCGCCGGAGTCGATGTCGCCGCGCTCAGCCAGGGACTCGATAAGTATCGCGCAGGACAAACCGGTCTGCTTCGCATGACCTGGGACAATGGTGACCGCACCGTTCTCGTCAATCCTAATCTGCGCGGCATCACCCTTGGCTGGAATTTGCAGCACACTGCTCAGGACGAATTGTTCGCCGCCATCGAAGGCACTGCTCTCCATACCCGCATTATTCTCGATCGCATGGCTGAACACGGCGTCACGATCAAACGCGTAATCAATGCTGGCGGCATTCCGCAGAAAAATAATGTCCTCAATCAGGTTTATGCGAACGTCCTGGGCAGGCCCGTTCTTGTTCCCAGCAAGAGTGTGGTCAGTTTGGGTTCAACAATTTTCGCCTTTCTCGCGGCTGGCACGTTTCAAACTGTGGACCAGGCTCAGGACAAGATTTGTCCCCAGCACCGTATTTTTACCCCCGAGCCTGCGGCACAAAAGGTCTATGACACGCTGTATGCGCTCTATCAAAAACTCTATTTCGCATTCGGCTGTCCCAGCGACAAAACTTTCGGTGACGTACTGCCGACGCTCATTAACGTGGCTCACACCGCCAATCCGGCTTCATGACCATTTCGCGCCCTAGGCGCCATCGCTGATTCGCGAATGTACGAGCCGGAAGCTCGAAAGGTTTAAAAGTTCAGACGCCAGGAGGTCAATATGACAAATAAATCTCAAATATCGCGCCGTGCATTTGTGGGTTCGGCAATTTCCACCGCCGCTGTCGGTTCTCTCCCTCTCCAGAATCTGATGGCCTTCGCTGAGCAAAGTGGAGCCAGCCCTTCAAACCCTGGCTGGAAAGATGAGGGTGTACTTTTCGTGGATAAGTCTCCGTACGCCAAACTCCACAACGTTCCCGTACACGCAGTCACCATCACGGAAGGATTCTGGGGTGCGCGGCGTCAGATCAATGTCGACAAGAGCATTCCCTCGATGGAGAAATTGCTCGAAGCCAATGGGCGCATGAACAATTTTTTGCGACTTGTCGGGAAGAGCGATACCCCACAGCGTGGCCCCGTTTTCTCGGACTCTGACGTCTACAAGTGGACCGAGGCGGTGGGTTTCGTGCTGCAGTCCGGCGATCGTCCGGAATTGCACGCGCAGGCCGACCAGATCATCAAGGAAGTAGTTGCCGTGCAAGAACCGAGCGGCTATCTGAACACGTACTACGTCGAAGACCGCGCCAAGGATCGCATGACCCCAGAGGTACAACGATGGGGCCATGAGCTCTACAATCTCGGCCACATGATTCAGGGGGCAATCGCGTTCTACCGCGGGACCGGTAATCGTACGCTGCTGGATGCCAGCATTCGCTTTGTGGACGGATATCTGCTGCCTAACTTCGGTCCGGGAGCCGACAAGAAGCCAATCTTCTCAGGGCATCCCGAAATTGAACTGGCACTGATTGAGCTATACCGCACGACGAGCGACAAGCGTTATCTAACACTGGCCGGTTATATTCTGCAGGGGGACGATCGAATCAAGGTACCGGAGCGCGGCTACGTCTATCACTTTTGCGGCATTCCTTTCACTTCGCGCACTCATCTAGAAGGCCACGCTGTACGCGCGATGTACGCGTGCTGTGGAGCCACAGACTACTACATGGAAACAGGTGACGAATCCTATCTGAAAACCTTGAACGTTCTTTGGAATGATCTTGTAACCAGCCAAATGTACGTGACGGGTGGAGTGGGAGCGCGCAGCCAGGGCGAAGCGTTTGGTGATTCCTACGAGCTACCGAATTTCACCGCCTACGGGGAGAGCTGCGCGGCCATCGGCAATATGATGTGGAACTGGCGCATGTTGACAGCCACCGGTGATGCGAAATACGCTGATGTGATCGAGCGAGCGTTGTATAACGGAATCAATTCCGGGATGTCCCTCGACGGCACCCTCTATTGTTATCGTAATCCTTTGGCGTTCGATCCGTCAGGGGGCGACCACATTCGCAATCCATGGTATGACGTGACCTGCTGCCCTCCAAACCTCGAGCGCACTTTCGCTTCCTTGCCTGGCTACTTTTACAGTACCAGCAAGGATGGTCTCTTTTTGCACCTGTACGACAATTCGCAACTTGATTGGAATCTGGAAGATGGGACCGGCCTCAAAGTGGTGCAAAAGACGAAATATCCATGGGATGGCGCCGTGGAAATTACTGTGACACCGGTGAAGCCAACGGAATTTACGTTTTATCTTCGAGTTCCCGGGTGGTCTGCCGGTACCCAAGTCCAGGTCAACGGAAGACCTGTTTCAGGAGCGACTGCCGGCCAGTACCTCGCGGTGCGACGTAACTGGGCATCGGGTGATGTCATCCACGTCAGTTTCAATATGGGGCCGCAGGTGATCGAAGCCAACGCTCGAGTGGTGGATGATTACGGACGTGTGGCGGTTCAGCGTGGCCCATTGATCTACTGTCTCGAACAACTGGATCAGCAGGAGGGTGTGCCGCTGTATGACATTTCTCTGGATTTGCGCCAGAAGGCCTCATCGCAGTTCCAGGAGGAATTCCAAAGCGATCTGCTGGGCGGAATCGTGGTGCTAAAACATGTAGGGGCAGCCAACGAGAAATCCGCTTCGGGCAGTAAGCTCTATTATCCGTACACACCGAATCCGGCCCAATCTCGCCAAGTGGAACTCAGATTCATCCCCTACTATGCTTGGGCGAATCGCGCTGCCACGCCGATGCAGGTTTGGACGCCCATTCTCCGGGCGTAATGAATCTACGGAGGCTAGGACGGGATGTGCTCCATCTGCGTCTAGGTGTATTCCTTCGACTCGATCAAGGATACGGGGAACGGCAATTCGGATTAATGAGAAGGAGCGGAAGAGGCCGAAGGGCTTTCTGCGGGTGGTTGGACAAATCTGGCAGCGTCGATTGGGATATTCTGGCGGACTTCCATGATCTGGACGGTGGAAGTGTTTCCGGGCACAGAAACGGTGACGCGAAACGGGACTTGCACATCGTCGACATCACGGTACTCAGAGTAGTCGACTTGTGAGGGATTGACCCCCAGCGGCGAGTCAGAGAAACGCACCAGTCGCATAAGTAGGCCTGTCTGCTGATCGAAATAGAGCTTCGCAGCCGGACGGCCTTCCCGGAGACAAAATAGAACGTAGGTGTCGCGGTCACCAATTTTTTCGGGATACTCGACCCGCAAGTCCGGGAAGACCTGTTGTATGTGCAAGGGTAATTGCAGATCGGCATCCATGCGTGCTGCTTCCAGATCGGCGCCGTGCATGACCCGCGTGGGACGTCCCGGGATGCTGATCCACCCTGCACGGCCATCGAAAGCAACGACGCTATCTCCTTCGGGAAGGTGACGAACCAGAGCCCGCTTATCCGGTGCTTGCGTGAAAACTTCGACACTCACTAATGTCCCGGAGGAATCGGTAACACCGTTCTCTACGCGGCTCGTGATTTTCTGAATTGCGGAATTCCCGCCGAGCGCTTGGACATAGTTGTCGATCAGCTGACTTGCGGTCGGCAAACTTGCGGGAAGGGTAGGTATTTCGGAACTGGAAGGGCGAGCACCCGATTGCGTCTCAGAATCAATGATGGGAGTGGCGATCGGGCTAGAGGATCCGCGATGGCACGAGTAACAAGTAACTTCGCGGCGCCCTTCGAAACTATTCCCGTTCAACCCAAACATCATTTGCATCATTGTGCGCGCGGTTTGCTTCGGTTCCTTGTCGTCTTTCTCGAAATTACCCTCGACATGACAGAACGTGCATTCCACGCCGAGTGAGGAGGCCATGAACTGCATGGCAGGAATCAATTGGTCTGATGGAATCCCCTTAAGTACTTGAATGTTTTTGAAAACCTGTTCAGTAGTTTTTTTGCGCATCAACCGCCGGCCCACTTTCTCCGCTGTGATTATTACCAGGTCCTTCGTTCATTGCCATTTTAATTTTGACCGACAATTCGGCGGCTTCGCTGGATTGTCCCTGTTTCTCATACAGTCCAATCAACGTGCTCGCCGCAGGCAGAAACAAGGGATCAAGAGCGATGGCGCGTTCTAGATGTACAATCGCACGAGCGTCATCACCTTCCTGGATGTACGGCGAAGCGGCGCTCGCCTCCGTGAGGGCGGAGTTTGGATCCAGCTGAAGAGCACGCTCGAATGCTAACGTGGCATCGGAGGTCTGTTTTCCGATGAGCAGGGCTTCTCCGATCCATTTGAAAAAATCAGGATCATTCGCAAATTGTTGTTGGACTTCCGTGAGAGTGCGATAACCTTGAATGATGAAAGGCGACGAATGCCGCTGCATGCCGACGTCGATCAAGGCGATTCCTAGATTCCGTTTTTGCAGATCAGGAGAGGGTTCGCGCCATGCGGCGATTCCGGCGTTCGAGGGAAGATCAGGCTGTGCTTCCGGGCGCCGTTGAATCCTATGGTCCGTAAAGGCGGTATGGCCACCGTCCTTCGCGTTTCGGCGAGGCATGTGGCATGCCAGACAATCGCCGTCCTTGGGGGGATGAGAAGCAGGGAAGTTGCTTGTGTGGCAAGCGAGGCATCGCGAACGGTAGTACCCGACAGACTGAGGGCATCTTCTCGTGAGGATTGTGGCAGGTTGCACACCAAAGGCGGCCGCCGCTGTTCCGAGCGCAGGAACTCAAGGCCAGTTGTTCTACGTGGCTGATGACTTTGAATTCACCCGTGGCCGAACCCTCAGGAACCACATTTCGATAGATCGTATAGGTGTCTTCCAAAGGTTGACCGGGGATGAAATCGCTTAGCTTTTTCCCGGGATTTGCGACACGTGCGACGCCAAATAGGTGACACTGCTCGCAGATGCTATCGCGAGCTGCGCGTTCTAGCTTTGAGGGATTAACGATCGTTCCTGAGCGTGGATCCGCGAGATGTCTCTGTGAAGGGCCGTGACAGCGTTCGCAGGTGATCGGCTTCTGCGGCGAATATCGGTGGCCGATATTGATTCAGAGTGCCAGAGACATGCAGCGCGGATCCGGAATGGCATAGAACACATTCCTCGCTGACGGGGCGCGTAAAATCGGGGTCTGGCTGATTTTCGTACCCAGGTGCGAGGTCATAGGATTGGCGACTTTTGTAGTACGCGACCGGGGACTGGAAGAGGTGTCCACCTATATCAACGAGATAACCACTGGCGTGTTCGCCTGAGCCAATCACGTAGTCAACGCGGTAGTCAGCGTGGTCACCTCCATTCTCCCAGCTCTGCCAAAACCCTGCCGGGGAGGAGTGCATCGTAATCTTCGTGCCGTGGGCGGTAACTGTGCCGTCCGGCTCTTTGCCAGCGCGTCGCAAGGCATGAGCCATGGCGGAGCGCGCATACCCTTGAACCTCCGTAGGATGGCAGAAAATACATCGATCTGCACCTGTGGGCTCGCTCAACTGCGGCAGCGGATTAGGGAGGAGCTGGGGCTTTGCGGGAGCTGGCGCCCGCAATTTGCGCTCGTGCCAAGGAAACCGAAGCTAGAAAGATGACAGCTTGAAAGAGGAGCAGCAAGACAGTCGGCATGGGGGTCGCGTTGAAATATCGATGGAGCCGGTGGGAGGGCAACCCAAAACGAAGTGTTTGTTCCGTGTTCATGGCGTGATTAGCGGGAGTTACGGGTTGAACCGCGAAGCCAGGCGTGAAGGGATACAAGGAATGACTGAATTTATGTGGCAGCTGTGGCATTGGTAACTCGTGCGACCACACCAGAAACGCGACCCCATCGGGTTAGTCGCGTCGGCGAGAGAGACCCTAGGCTACTACTGTTTGGTAGAGGCGGTAGGGTTCGTCTCCGATTGCCGCAAATGGACGAAAGGTTAGCTTTCCCGTGTCACCCTGAACAAGCCAATCTTCGGATGACGGAGAAGCCGGCGCAGCGGCTAGCAATTGCGCGCGCGAAAAGCTTGCGGGCAGAATCCCGACTCCAAAAAGTGCGAGCGGTCCACGAACCAAAGCCACCATCTGCGAGTCCTCGGCGTCCACAGGCTGCAGGCGAAGTGGCATGCCAATCTCATACTCCACACGGTCACTATTTTTCCAGGTTCGAGACAAGGCGAGGAATTTTCCTGGGGCAAGGTCGCCTTCCACACGTTTACCGTTGATGGAAATCCGCGTTTTAGAGTCTGCCCAGGCGGGAATTCGAATGTAGATGATGAAGTCTTCTGGACGCGCCATGTCCAGCTGAAGTTGAGTGGTGTTGGAGGCGGGATAGCTGGTTTGTTGTGTCAAAGTACATGGCGAGCCGTTTTGCATCCAGGTGACGCGCGAAGGAATGAAAAGGTTGACATAAAGGCCGTCCTTCGCCGGGTAGTAGGAACTTATGCCATAGTCGGCTGTCAGTTGCGGGAAAGTGCCGGAGCAGCAAGGCCATTTGTCCTTGTAATAGACCTTGTGGGCAGCATCGTTGTTGTAGTCGGAGTAGTAGAAACTAGTGCCGTCAGGAAGTATACGTTTTGCGCCAGCGACCGTGTTATACAGCACTTGTTCCATGCTATCCCCGTAACGAGAGTCACGGGTGACGCGCAATAAATACCGCGTGATCTTGAACTGCCCGTAGGCGCCGCAAGGAGTTTCGAAGCTGGAGCGGGTGCTGCCCAGGCTTGAGGCAAGCTGCCCTTTGCCCGGTACCACAAACGCTTCATTCGGTCCCCAACCCCCCGTGGCGTAGCTCTGTTCCTGAACCATGCGTAGACCGTTCGCCGCGGCGCGCAGATATTTTTCATCGCCCAGCACCAGGTAAGCCTGCATCGCTGAACTGAGGGTATTTACGTGACTGTACGCATGTTTGCCGGGAAAGGCATTATGGTTTTCGGCGAGGGCATCGTAAAACTCATGGTAGATGAAACGTTCCCCCAGTTCCCGGTAGCGCTTGTCGCCACTCCGCTGATAAGCGAGGAAAAAGTTCTCGGGCAATGTGTAGGTTTCGTCCCAGGTATAGGCGATGGATTTGTGAGGCCGCGCTTCCTGCTCGGCCCGGCTCAGGGCCTTTTCCGGCAAGTGCGGCAAGACCGCATCCGTGCTTCGCTTGAGCACATCTAGTGCTATCGGATCGGAGGCAAATTCATGGGCATCGATTAGACCACAACAAGTTTTGTCGAACGTGTAGCCGGGCAGCCGATAGTCGACGTAGAACTTCCCCGCTGGCTCCACAGTCTCTGAGAAGCCGTGCACGAGGCGTTGAACCTTTTCCTGAGTCGGTTTCGATCCCGTCACCGCATAGGCGCGGGCCAAACCTGAGAGGTATTGACCAAAGGAATGGCCGGCGATGAACGCATGAAAATTATCTTTTTCGTTGAAGTCGTCGCCATTGTCGTACCAGCCACCCATGTCAGGTCCAGGAGCGGGCAGCCCCTCGCGCTGCCGAAAGGGCTTGAGCATCCCATCTTCGTTGAGTTCAAGAAACAGTTTATGGTTCTGGTCAAACTGCAGTCGGAAGGGACCGTCGAGGAGTTGAACTTTGGAGTATCCGAACACTGAGAGAGGGGGCGAGATCGATGTTTCCGCCTTCTTGCGTGCCCAGGAGGGAAGGGAACCCATCGCCACCAGGCCTGCGGTCGAGGCCGCCGTCCCACGAAGAAATTGCCTCCTGGATTTGGTTTTCATGGCAAACCCTCCTGAGCGTGCTTAAGTGGGATCCATTGCCGCACGGTGCGAGTTGCCTGCTCAGCCGATTTCCAAGCGTGGTCACTTGAGCAAGCGTTTTCTCAACGAACCATGTATAGCGCGAGTGCGGCTCGGCGTCAAACCCAAGCTGTCACGAATTTGGCGGATGCAGTATCCTGTTCCTGCTGTGATTCTGGGTCTGGCGAAAACTTATTATGGTTCTAATTCGGATATTTGGTATCGCCATCGTCTTGCTGGTTTGTAACTCCCGCACTTATTCACAGGCCCCCCAGAATCAGATTGAGCCTATCAGTTCAGCGCTGCGTGCCGGGCAATTAGACAAAGCGGTGGAATTGAGTCGAGCGGCACTGAAGGAGTCGCCGAACAGTGCACAATTATGGACGCTACAGGGGATCGCCTTTACTCGCAAAGGTGACAGCAAGGACGCTTTGACGGCATTTCAACAAGCATTGAAGATTTCGCCGAATAATATCGCAGCGCTGGCGGGGGCGGCGCAGATTGAGTACCAGGCGGGAAACCCGGCCGCCATACCGTTGTTGAACCGACTGCTGGAATTGCGTCCAGCAGACCCCACTGCCAACGCCATGTTCGCTGTGATGCAGTACCAGCACGGAAATTGTGCCGCGGCGGTTCCGCATTTCGAGCAGGCAGGCCAACTGATCGATTCCCAACCAGATGCCTTACATGCTTATGCCACTTGCCTCATGAAGCTCAAGCGAATCGATGCTGCGGCTACCGCCTTGCAGAAAGCCGTCGCCCTGAATCCAGAGGATCCCAAGGAACGTCAGGTGCTCGCATCGGTCCAGTTGATGGCTCACAAGCCCAAAGACGCGCTTGCGACGCTGCAGCCACTCCTGGCTGAGCAGACTGTGGATTCAAGCACGCTGCAATTGGCGTCAAGAGCCTATGAAGATAACGGCGACACCCCCCAAGCCGTCAGCACCCTTAGGCAAGCTCTGTTGCTCGATCCGCGGAACATCAGCCTCTATCTGGATTTTGCCACCATTTGTTTTTCCCACGAATCGTTTCAGGTTGGTATTGACGTGCTCACCGAAGGATTGGTGTTACAGCCAAAAGCGGATGACCTGTACGTGGCACGCGGAGTTCTTTACGTACAGTTGGCGCAATATGACAAAGCAGAGATTGATTTCGAGAAGGCCTACGAGTTAAACCCGAATCAGTCGCTTAGTACTGCCGCCCAGGGATTGGCGGCGGTGCAGGCGAATGATCTCGATCACGCCTTGGTGTCCATTCAGGAAAAACTTAAGCGAAAACCCAATGACCCGCTCTTGTTGTACTTACAGGCAGATGTACTCTCGCAGAAAGGTGCGGATCCGGGCACGCCCGAGTTTCAGCTGGCCATGCGTTCGGCGCAGAAGTCGGTCGCCTTGCAGCCTACCCTTGCCTCCTCCCGGGCCGTCTTGGCTAAACTGTATATGCAGACGGGACAGTACCCGGAAGCGATCGAGCAGTGCCGGAAGGCCTTGAGCATCGATCCGAAGGATCAAACCGCCGTTTACCGCCTGATTCAGGCACTGCGGAAGACGGGACAGAAGAAAGAAATTCCCGAGCTACTTCAGCGCCTCGCGCAACTTCGTGAACAGGCAACCCAGGACGAACGGGAGCGTTACCGCTACAAACTCTTTGAAGACGAAACTCCAGCAAAACCGACAGAGCCGTAAAGCTTGGCCGGCTGTCGATTTTGCTTGGTAATTGAGAAAATGTTTACTTAGAACCGGACTGCGCCATAATGGCAAGTGAGATTACAATCAGGGAAGAGGAAATCGGTCGGAATGACTTGTTCGCGACGCACATTTATGCGGGTTTCTCTCGGATCCGCCATCTCACTAACGACCCAAAAAATGATGGGGCAAGGCATGGGGGGCCACACGGCTAAGCCCCTGGCCCGTCATGCGCCATCTGGCCGTCCTTTCAATGCGCACTTCGTCGACGTAGCGGCCGCTGCCGGATTACACGCACCGACGATCTACGGCGGTGACGAGATCAACAAATATATCCTGGAATCTGATGGCTGCGGTTGTGCGTTCATTGACTACGACAACGACGGATGGATGGATCTTTTTTTGCTCTCGGGCACACGGCTGGAGGGCCCTCCGCCCGAGGCAACCAACCGGCTGTACAAGAACAATCGTGACGGAACTTTCACCGATGTAACTGAGAGGGCAGGTTTACATGCCGTTGGTTGGGCCGACGGTGTCTGTATTGCGGATTACAACAACGACGGTTTCGATGACATTTTTTGTACCTACTTTGGGCAAAACAAGTTGTTTCGAAACAATGGGGACGGTACCTTCACCGATGTCACAGCAGGCTGCTGGTTTGCTGAACGACCAGCCGCGATGGGGTGCGGGCTGCGCTTTCCTGGACTATAACCGGGACGGCCACCTGGATTTGTTTGTATCCAATTATGTCCGTTTCTCGTTCGAACATGCGCCAGTACCAGGGGCCAGCTCGAATTGCAATTTCAGAGGTGTTTCTGTTGAGTGCGGTCCACGAGGCCTTCCTACAGGGCGGCATTCTCTTTACAGAAACAACGGGGATGGAACGTTTACAGACGTCAGCCAACAGGCGGGCGTGGCGCAATTCACGCAGTGTTATGGAATGACGGTCATAGCAGCCGATCTCGACGAGGACGGTTGGCCGGATATATACGTTGCCTGTGATTCGACTCCCAGTCTGCTTTTCATGAACAACCATGACGGCACGTTCCGGGAAGAAGGTGTATTGCGAGGGGTGGCGCTCAGCGATGATGGCGAGGAGCAAGCGGGGATGGGAGTCGGTGTTGGCGACTACGATCTCGATGGACATCTGGATCTGTTCAAGACGCACTTCACGGACGACTCCTGCGTGCTTTACCACAACGACGGCAAAGGGAATTTTGACGATGTGACCCGGCAGGCTCGCGTGGGGGTGGAGACGCGCTATGTGTGCTGGGGAGCCGGAATCGTCGATCTCGATAACGACGGTTACCCGGATCTCTTTCTGGTTACAGGAAACGTTTATCCAGAAGTCGAGCGCAAACTTCCTCAATACCCTTACAAAACGCCACGAGCGGTTTTTCGCAACCTCGGGAATCAAACTTTTGAAGAACTCATCGAAGCAGCGGGTCCCGGCGTTGCGGCGGCGCACAGCAGCCGGGGTTGCGCGTTTGGCGATTTCGATAACGACGGCGATATCGACATTCTAATTATCAACATGCACGAGCCACCTTCGCTGTTGCGTAATGACATTCGCGGGAAACCAAACTGGATTAAGGTGAAACTGGAAGGAGTTAAGTCCAATCGGAGCGCGATTGGCGCTCGGGTTCTCGCTCATTATGGCGGCAAAACGCAAGCTCAGAGCGTTCTGAGTCAAAGCAGTTTTTATTCTTGCAACGACCCCCGCTTGCATTTCGGCCTCGGAAATAACACTTCTGTTGACTTAGAGGTGCACTGGCCCAACGGAATTCACGAGTCCTTCAAGCACCTCCCGGTCAATCAACTAGTCACGCTGCGGGAGGGAGTGGGACCGGTCCCAAACCTGGGCTGGTCCAGAACCTGAGCACGTAGATTCAGCCCATGGGGACGGTTCGCTGGGCCGCCCTGCCCGATAGTAGAAAACCATTAGAAATTGCTTGACAGCTGATTTTAAAAGGCCTATAAACCTGTTCAATTGAGAAAACGTTTACACGAGATCGCTTCTGTAAATGTTTGCTTTAAGGATTAGGGGGTGAATCTAGATGATAGCGAAACAGTTTGCTGGATGGTCGCTTCGGCTGCTCTTCACTGTGTTATTGGCGGCTGTGTCGACCTGGGCGCAATTCACTGCAAGCATCCAAGGGAATATTGCAGACCCCAGTGGCGCAGCGGTCGCTCAAGCGAAGATTACAGTAGAGAACCTCTCAAATCATGTTACCGCGACGACTACTTCGGATAGCGACGGAGGCTACCGATTTGTAAGCTTGGCTCCAGGCTCATATAAGATTTCCGTTGAAGCGTCAGGCTTTGCCAAGACGGAGGCCAATTTTACTCTAGCGACGGACCAAAACCTTAGTGTCCCAGTTGGCCTCAAAGTCGGCGCAACTACAGAAACGGTCGAGGTCACCGCCGAAAACCCGCTTATGAATACTGCCGAGACGCGAAATCAAATGACGCTCGAGACCCAAGAGTTGGGGGCCGTACCACTCGCGGGACGCAATATGCTTTCGCTGACAACCCTTGCTCCGGGCGTCTCGGGATTAGGCCTAGCTGGCGGTCCGGGAGTTGCTTCGGGAACTCCTGGATCCAGCGTAAACAATTTTTCTACCGAGACAGCTGTCGACGTTAGCGCCAATGGTCAAGGAACGGTTTCGAATATGTGGATCATTGACGGGTCTAGACGTTACCAGCAGCGTTCGCCAGGGAGTCTTGAATCTTGTCCCTAACCCTGACCTCGTCCAAGAATCTACAAATCAGGTCAATACCTACACGGCAGAATACGGACATGGAAGTGGCCTACAGGTGGCGATGACCACGAAGTCAGGTTCGGATGAATTCCACGGTTTGGCTAGCGATTATTTTAACTACCAGCCGATGTTTGCGAAGTATTCTCTTCCTGGCTCAGACCATTCTTACAATCCATTCCATAGCAACAACATCTCAGGGACGATCGGTGGTCCCATTATTCCTCATCACGAATTTTTCTTCTTCTTTGGCATCGAAGCATTGCGTTCTTCTGCTTCCACGGGTAATAATACAGTGACATTTCCGGATCCTGCGTTTGCGTCCTGGGCTCAAACCAACTATCCGAACACTTTTGGAACCAAGATTCTGACCACCTATGTGCCCGCTCGCGTGGGCGTCAGCGGGGTGGTAAGTACTGCGAATACCGTTTTTCCGGGCACTTGCGGCACTCCGGCAACGAACAACCTGCCTTGTTCTACCCCGATGGTTGACAGCGGTACTTTCAATTCCGCCAACATCATCAATGGCACTCAGTATTTCGTGCGCGTGGACAAGTATTTTAAGAAAGACCGCATTTACGGCAGTTTCTTCCGTACAGTTCAGTCCAACCCGGCGCCCAATGTTATCCCGCAGTTTTCAACTACGAACAACTATTGGCAGCGCGCCTTACAGGTCGACTGGACACATACTTTTAGCCCGAATACGTTGAATGAAGTGATTTTTGCGCAGAATCGAATCGAGGGCAAACTTGGTGAGACCGGTGACTTCACTATTCCTGGCATCAGCGTAACTGGACAAAGCGTCGGGTACGGGGTCGGCTTCGCCCAAGGCGATTTTATCCAACACAACTACCACTGGCGTGACGTCTTGACTCACATCCAGGGTGCTCACGTCATAAAGGTTGGCTACGAAGGTTGGTACGGCGATGACGTGGAACCGTTCCAAGGACCATGGTCGCATCCATCGTTCAGCTTTAACAACTTGTTGACGTTGGCACAAGATGCGCCCCTCACCGAAGGCGGCGTGATGTACAACCCCATATCGGGCCAACAGCAACTGTGGTCTTGGGACGCTGCTTCCAAAACATGGGGCATCTTTGTCGAGGACACGTGGAAAGCGAGGAAGAATCTTACCTTAACGCTGGGCTTCCGCTTCGACGATCAGGGAAACCCATATTCCAAGTCACCTTCAACTGTCTTTGGCAACTTCTACCTTGGCCCGGGATCCACATTCGAGGAGCAGGTGGCCGCCGGCTATGCGAAGCCAACGCACAACGCCTTGCTTCGAACGCCCCTGGCCGCTACTCCGCGAATTGGTGCAGCGTGGGATGTTAACGGGAAGCAAGATTGGATAGTGCGCGGCGGATTTGGCATGTTTTCCAATTGGCTCACGCCCGCCAACATTCAGGAAGAATTCCGTGGCAATCCGCCGGGACTGATCCTTCCTACCTTTTACGCGGCGAATGCACCGGGTAACCAACCAGTTTTCGTCCAAGGCACCGGCAGCACGCCTCCATTTGGATTCACATTTCCGCAACTGGCCGGAACGGCCTTGTGTCCCATAGCGCCTTGTCTGGACTCCGCCGGTGGAATCCTAGGTGCGGGCTTAGGGATTGGGGGAATCACCCCGACGATACTGTCTCCCACCGCATACATTTGGTCGGGCACGCTAGAGCATCGAATTGGTAGTCACCTTGTTGCTTCAGTGCTGTACAGCGGGACCCATACGTCCAACCTCGTCGGAAACGGCAACGCAGGAGGTATCGTCTCGTACGGCGTTGACATCAACCAACTGCCTGGTGCCCTCATCGGGCAGCCGGCCGGTTCCGCTCCGAATCGACCCAATCCTAGTTTTGGCCAAATCGCCTATACTCAGAACAATCGCTATGCCAATTATGAGGGTGTGACAGTTGACCTCAGAGCCAGGGCAAAGCGTGGGTTCTTTGATGTTTCTTACACGCGCTCTTCCTCCAAAGATGATGCGGCCAATTATCCACTTGCCGTAAATCCTTCGCAATTCTACGGACCTTCGCCTTGGGATGTTCCTAACCGTTTCTCGGCAACTTTCAACTACGAACAACCGGGTCTGAACGGTGGTGCTGGGTTTGTGGGACACGTGACTAGTGGGTGGGGCTTGAGCGGTACAAGCATTTACCAGACCGGGTACCCATTTACGGTGTCTACGTCAGCGGCTTACAACGGCGCGGCCTATGTTGTCGGTGCAGATGCGCATACAGCCAGTACAGGCGATTACCTCGCCGACGGAGATAACTTCAGTTATCCAAATGTCACTGGCTATCAGCAGGGAACGTCACGACACGACTACACAAACACCGGGGTTTTCAGTTCTGGGCAATTCACTGTGCCTGTTGCGGGCACCAACGGCAACGAGAAGACGGGTCAATTCCGCGATCCTGCCTTTATCGAAACTGACTTAACCCTTTACAAGAACACACACATAACCGAGAGGCTGAATTTCCAGTTCCGGTTTGAGTTTTACAACGTGTTCAATCACCCCAATTTCCTGACAATCCAGAACAATCTGTCCCAAGGCAACTTTGGCATGGCGAACTCTCAGAGTCTGCCAAGATGGTGGCAAATTGGCGGGAAGCTATACTTCTAGCCTGATTTAGCCCTATACAGCGTGTGGGGACCACCGCTATACACCCCAAGCGGTGGTCCCCTAGGGCTTATCGGGAATTTATTCAGGCCGGAGAGTAAATCTGAGGCGATTCCTGGTGTTTCTTCAAAGCGTCCAGAGAGTTGTAGTGCCAGAGGCGGAATCGGTGCAATCCGCCTCTGATTATTTCCGGCTCCAAAAACCCACCTAGCATACAGGCACTAATTCAATTTGATGTTAAGCGCGGCGACGGAAGCCTGGCGGAAACTCAACCACAAGCGATCCTCCACTCAAGCTCAAGGTCTTCCTTTGCGGAACGAGCATATCTCGTGCCTCAAACGTGTTATGCGCGTGAATGTCCGGGTTGGTCAAGAAAGTCACACTGGCTTCCTTGACCGTCTCGCCACGCAGCGCGATCTCGGACAATCGAGACTCAGTTGTACTGGGATTGACAGCGGTGATCATCAGGTTTTTTCCGCGTATGGAAGCAGCGCCGCGCAACCCCCAAAAGGAGGCCGGCATTCCGTCCCGCTCATAATGCAAGTCGGGCGCTGAGAAAACTGTGCGCACCGCCTCGGCCCCTTGATGATTGGAGTACAAATCAAACACATGGCCGACGGGGGTAACGACAAATTTATCTTCATGCGCAAGATAGAGGCTGTTCAGACAGTTGATGAGCTGGGCGCAATTCGCCATTGCAATTTTTTCGGGATGCCTGTTGAAGATGTCCAGCGTCATCCCGCTGAACACCGCGTCGCGCAATGTGGGCATCTGCTCAAGCAAGTCGCCGGGAGTGGCTTCGCTACCGGGACGATACCAGGGGCCCCATTCATCCACAACCAACTTCACTCGATGATCGTGGTCAAATTCACTCAGGACTTGCCAGTGGCCCGTAACCAGGCCTTCCATGCGCTCTCCCTCCCGTAGCAGTTCATACCAATCCACCGGGTCAAATTTCAGGGCATCCCCTTTGCCGGCCTCCCATTCCTGCGTCTTTCCGCGGCTTAAATTCCAGGCGTAGTGATGCAGAGCCATTCCGTAGATTCGATGCAATGCCCTGGGACCCTTACGCAGAACTTCAGCCAGAAATTCCCGCGTCCAATTCCAATCGTCTGTGTTTGGTCCCGATGCGATAAGGTTCAGGGTGTCATCATATTTTGGTAGCCAAGTGGAATAGCGGCGGAATTCTACGGCATATTCCTGAGGGGTGAATTCGCCGCCGCATCCCCATGATTCGTTTCCTACCCCCCAGTACTTCACATGAAACGGTTCCGCAAAGCCGGCAGCGGCACGAACACCGGCAAGTGTAGTGCTTCCCTCAGGGGAATTGCAGTACTCAACCCACTGATAAAAAGCCGATGCGGGTAAACTTCTGACGTTTGCCGCGAGATAGGGTTCTGCGCCGATCAATTTGCAGAAGTGGACAAATTCATTGGTTCCGACCGAATTTGGATCAAAGCGGTGGTTTGCCGGCGCCTTCTCCGTTTCAGCGTTTGCCCAGAAGTTTGTGCGCCTGGGGCGTTTTTCAACAGGGCCAATGCCGTCGCGCCAGTCGTAGCTGTCGGCGAAGCATCCCCCCGGATAACGGACCACCGGCGCCTTGATTTTGCGCATGTGCTCGATAAGGTCTTTGCGAAGGCCATCGATATTCGGCACTGACGATTTTTCTCCAACCCAAATCCCGTCGTACAGGACTCCGCCGAGATTCTCAGCAAAATGGCCATAGAGGTTTGGAGAGATCGTGCCAAGAGGCTCGTCAAAAAGAACTTCAATGCGAGAATCTGCAATTCGCGAGTCGGAGCCTGCAGCCCAACCAGTCTTTGGTGAGAACATAAGCGCAGAAACACCCAGTGCTCCCTGTTGCAAAAAAACACGCCGATCGATCATCCCGTTCTCCTTTTTCGGTCTTGCTTACGGACTGGCACATAGATTGGCGCAATGAGAATTGTTCCCCGAGAAATGCTCCAAGGTCCATCTTTCGACTTCGTGTCTTGGCGGGTCTACAAGCCCCATTGAAGAACAGAGTATGAACTTGGCGGCACCTCGAATTTCGTGTGTCCGCCGGAAGTCACCGGCTTTCCAAGGTCCGTTGGAATGACTCTCTTCGGAGATTCGAAACTATTGAATGCCTTCAAGTCGCTTCCAGTTAACACTGTCGAACCCAGTACTCGTGCGGGTGAGGTACCTTCCCATACCACATCAATTTCATGGGCAGTTGAAATATCCCGGTTCAAGATAAAGAGAGCCACATTTCCGGTTTCTTTCGAGAAGGTTCCCACTAGATCCAGATAAGGAACCGTGCCAATTCCGGAAACCTCATAGACCGGAGATTCTGAGAGAAGATTCAGGACGGAACCGCGCGCCATCTGCAATCCCCAGGCATACGGGTAATAGATCGTCTGGCGGAAGAGTCCGTTGGCATTGGTCATGATTGGCGCGATTACGTTGATCAGTTGAGCCAGGCAGGCCAGTTTAACCCGGTCGGCATTTCGAACCAACGTGTTGATGATCCCACCCACGAGAAGAGCATCTTCGAGGTTATAAACTTCTTCTAACAAGTGCGGTGCTTCTTGCTCGTGGCCGTTTACGGCGTCACCAGTGCGGGCGCGGTACCATACGTTCCACTCGTCAAAAGAGAGCCACAGTTTTTTGGGAGAACGTTTGCGACCGCGCACGAGATCGCAAACCGCAACTGTTTCTGCAATCTGCCGGTCCATCGTCAGATTCATGGCGAGGTATTTAGCAGTGTCATTACCGGTTTCTTCTTGTGTATTCCCGATATAACGGTGCAAAGACAGGGCGTCCACATATTCGTAACACTGCTCGAGTACCTCCCGATCCCACTCAAGATAGGTAGGCATGAAAGGGCCGCTTGAGCCGCAGGCCACAAGCTTCAGGGAAGGGTCAACGTAACGCATCTGCCGCGCGGCGTCAGCGGCTTTCAATCCATATTCGGTTGCGGTCATGTGGCCGATTTGCCAAGGACCATCCATTTCGTTGCCCAGACACCAGTGCTCCACCTTGTAAGGCTCGCCAACGCCGTATTTGCGACGCAGATCGCTCCAGCGAGTACCCTTTTCGACGTTGCAGTACTCCACCAGCGCTGCGGCTTGTTCGGGGGTCCCCGTTCCCAGATTGAGACCCATGAGAGGCTGGGTTTCCACCGCCTTACACCACAACATGAATTCGTCGGTGCCGAATTGATTTGTGTTAATTGAGTTCCACGCCTTGTCAAGAACCCTCGGGCGGTCTTGTTTCGGCCCAACCCCGTCAAGCCAGTTGTAGCCGGAAACAAAATTTCCGCCCGGGTAACGAATGATTGGGACTCCAAGCGCTCTGATTTCTTCCATGACATCTTTTCGGAAACCGTTTAAGTCAGACAGTTTTGAGTTCGGATCATAAATACCTTCGTAGATTGCGCGCCCCAAGTGTTCCAAGAAAGACCCAAAGAGGTTCCGATCAATGGGCGCGATTGTACGCCTTGTATCAATATAAACACGCGCTGCGGCCATGGGGTTCGAAGGCGCCGTCTGGGGCTGGAAGACTCGACTGAAGAGCAATCCAGTAGGGCACGTTGCCCCAACTGCGAGAGACTGCTGCAAAAAACGGCGGCGTCCTATTGGAACCATGAGTGCAACCTCCCTATCTGAACGGCGGTACTGCAATAATTTGGAGAAAGCATAGCACAATCGCCAAGCCGTTTCGTGAAAACGATTGCTGGAAGCTTCCGATAAGGAGCTCACCTTGCATGTCTCAAGGGCATTGAGCTGGGGCGAGGTCTTGGGTGCTACTTGGTGCCATAATCTCCTAATTACAGTGACTTTGGCTGGGACCGGGCAGCTCCCTCTCATCTGGCATTGAAATGAGCCGAATGTCACTAGCGTTTTTCGGGTTGACAATGGGATCGGCGTCGGCATAGCGTGCCGGCAGTGCAAGTAAGCGTTTACTCAACTTGAGGCCAATTTGCGTTATCTGGTTTCCCTAATCACGAGAGACAACGACTGCCAGCCGGAACAGGCGACTTCACGGTTCCTGAACCGTTTCTCCCTCTGGAATCGCTGAAGCCGAGCCCTCCAAGACTATCAAGAAAGGGCGCATAGTTAACCTGCCGCTCGAGTTTCACCGCGAATGGCGTGTTCTTGACGGAGACAGATACTGCGCGCAAAATGAGCTTGTTAGCTTCGCTTCGCTCCGAGAACTCAACGCCTAACATTCGGGAATGCCGTTTGCGTTTCTTTTGGGAACTGTGTTCGGTTGCAGCGGATTCCACGAAGCAATTGTGCAGGCAGAAGTTCCCCTGGATAGACTTCAGCGCTCCAGATAGCGAAATTACCCAGACTTTGGCAAAGAAGTTTTGGCCTTATTAAGTTGCTTGCTGCGCAACGCCGAAGGCCGGAAACTGCGCGTTGTGCGTGTATCTGTACGCCTCTGGACGAAAACGACAGAGTAATAAGTCGAAGCGGATGAACATGAAGTACGCGGTTCAGTCACTTGTATCTCTGGTTCGGAACGGTGGAGTACCGCTGCCCTGCTCTAGTCTCTCGATGCATTGGAGGGCGCTTATTTGGATTGGTGCAATCCTCATTTGGTACGAGTGTGGTACGTTCGCATGGGCGCAAACTACTCGAACCGCTACTCCGCAATCCGTTGTGCAAGCGCTGCAATCTCGCGACAATGCGGAAGCCCTGTGCCTGGCCCAGGAACTGGTGGTCGCCTATCCTACCGATCCACGTGCCTGGACGCTGCAAGGGATCGCCCTACAACGCTTGGACCGCCCCGAGGAGAGCCTGAAGGCCTTCGAGCACGCCCTACAAATCGATCCGAACAACGTCGCCGCGCTGCAGGCCGCCGCACAGCTTGAATTCCAAGCCAGCAGTCAAGAGGCGTTGCCATTTTTGGAGAAACTGCTTCGCTTGAATCCTGATGACCAGACTGCGCACGCGATGACGGCGGCACTCGGTTTCCAACGGAAAGACTGTGCTGCCACAGTGGAGCATTACCAGAAGAGTCCTCAACTAGTGGTGGATGACGTTCCAGCTCTCTCGCAGTTCGGCGCCTGCTTGGCTCATTTGAATCGTGCTGCCGAAGCGCTGGAGGTCTATCAGAGAATCGCTGAACTTCGGCCACAAGACGCGGAAGCGCTTTACTATCTCGGGCTAGCTCAATACGGCGCTCACCACGGCAAGGATGCCATTAAGACCCTGTTGCCCTGGACGGAAGTCGGCCCGGAAAAGCAGAGAGCGGCGGCCCTGAATCTGATCGCGGCAGTGTATGAGGACGATCAGCAGACCCCTCAAGCGGTCGCGGCCTTGCAGAAGGCGATCGCGCTCGTCCCGGGGGACCGTGATAATTATCTTGACCTGGCCACCCTCAGCTTGGATCACGGGGCATTTAAGCTAGGTGCGGACGTGATCAACGCCGGATTGCGTGCCGTGCCCAATTCCGCACCTCTCTATCTTGAGCGCGGCGTGCTCGAGGTGCAGATGGGCAAGTACGACGAGGCGAACGCGGATTTTCGCAAATCCGCGGACTTGAATCCCCTCCAGAATGACAGCTCCGTGGCCTTGGGCATCGCACTACTTCAGGAAAACAAAGTGGACGAGTCCATTCAGGTTGTGAAGCGACGTCTCGCAACAGCGCCCAATGATCCTACTCTCAACTATCTGCTCGCGGAGCTCCTCGTCCGAATGGGGGTTCAGCCAGGAACGCCCACCTTTCAGGAAGCAGAAGATGCCGCGCAGCGTGCCGTGCGCAACAAGCCGAATTTTATCCTTGCCGAAGATGTTCTTACGGAGCTTTATCTGCGTTCAGGAGAGGTGAGCCAAGCGGAGGCGACCTCTCGCCTTGCATTGGCCTCTGACCCCAACGACCAGTCCGCGCTCTATCATTTGATCATCTGCCTGCGTGGGAAAGGCGATCGTTCGGAATTACCACTGCTCGTGCAAAGACTGGCGGAGGCAACCGCAGGGCTACGGGAACAAGAAAAGGCGCGGAACCGCTTCAGGCTGGTCGAGGAAGAGAGTGGTCAGAATTCCCGACCAAAGGTGGTTCCCTGATGGAGAAAGCAGTTAGAACTGAAGAACTAAGCCGGGGAACCGAACTTTACCGGTTAAATGAGTACTTGCTTTGAAACAATTGGGTATCCGAGTTCAGGGCGTCTGCGTTGTGGCCATGGCTACGTCGATCTTCCTAGGGTGGAGTACCACCCAGCACGGCTCGAGCACGGCGGATCTTTCGTTTGCCCAGCAACCCGAAACCGGGCACACTGCAGTTCCTTCTCCGCCGTCCACCGCTGATGATCGGGAACTGTCGCCGATCACGATCGACTACCCTGAAAACGAGTCGATCTTCCCTCCGGAGATAACCCCGCCCACATTCCTCTGGCGCGACACCTCCAACAATACTTCCGTGTGGACCATCAATGTAATGTTCAGTGATGGCTCAGCCGGCATTCACGCGAAATCGGCGGGTGAGCCATTGCTCATCGGCGAGATCGACCCAAGGTGCATCTCCGCGAGCAACGAACTACCCAAGCTGACACCCCAGCAAGCAGCGGCCCGAACTTGGATACCCGACGCGACTACTTGGGAGGCGATGAAGCAACATTCAAAAGAGCATCCGGCCACAATCACGATAACAGGGTTTCGAGACGAACTGCTGCACCGTCCCATCTCCCGCGGCAGATTGACAATCAAAACTTCGATGGATCCAGTGGGAGCGCCAATCTTCTACCGTGACGTGCCGTTGATACCCTCGGAGTTAGAAGAAGGAGTGATCAAGCCGCTAGCGCCAAAAGGATCTGCCCTTGCTCGCATGGCGCCTGCGCAACATCGGCGAGCCCAGCAGCCGATTGCTACTGACCGGACTTCACACGTGCGCCAACTGCCACTCTTTTTCCTCGCGACGGCAAGACACTTGGGGATGGATCTTGATGGCCCTGCAAACGACAAGGGGCTGTACATGCTGGCTCCAGTCCAGCCGCAAATGGCCATCGGCAATCAAGACGTGATCTCGTGGAGTTCCATTCGAGGCAAGTGACGGTTCGATTCGAGAGTCGGTTTCATGTCGCAGGTCTCGCCGGACGGCAAATATGTCGTGACCATGATTGCAGGGCCTGACCAGAAGCAGAATCTGGCCAATAGCTACTTCGTCGTCAACTTCAAGGACTACCGATTCCTGCAGGTCTTCTATCCGACGCGCGGGATCCTGGCATGGTACGACCGCGAGACAGGCCAAATGCAGCCGCTTGCCGGGCGCTGACGATCCGCGCTACGTGCAAACGAATGCCGTCTGGAGTCCCGACGGCAAATACCTGGTGTTTGCCCGGGCGGAGGCAAAGGACCCTATCCCGGAAGGCCAGAAGGTGGCCGAGCACGCCAACGACTCCGGACGAGACGCAGATCCAGTACGACCTCTACCGGATTCCTTTCAACGGCGGAAAGGTGGCGCAAGCGGAGCCGATCGAGGTGCTTCCCAAAACGGCATGAGCAACAGCTTTCCCAAGGTTTCGCCGGATGGCCGCTGGATCATCTTTGTGAAGTGCCGCAACGGGCAACTGATGCGCCCGACAGCCAGCTCTACATCGTGCCGGCGGAGGGCGGCGTGGCGCGGCGTCTGCGCTGCAACACGCCGTTGATGAACTCCTGGCACAGCTTCTCACCGAATGGGCGATGGCTGGTGTTTTCCTCCAAGAGCCGCTCGCCTTACACCCAGATGTTTCTGACGCATCTCGACGACGGAGGGCAACTACAGTCCGGCAATTCTGATCGAGAATCCGACAGCGGCGAATCGCGCCGTGAATATTCCCGAGTTTGTGAATATCCCCCCAGATGGGATGATGAAGATCGACGTGCCAGCGGCCGAGTCGTATCGTCTTTTCGACCTTGCATCAGAGCTTGACTGCTAAGGGGCTGCTTGAAGAGGCCATTGCGGAATGGAAGATGGTTTTGGAATTGGATCCCAACAATGCTAAAGCGCACAACAACCTTGGGAATGCGCTTATGTGGCAAGGTGAACTTTCAGAGGGCACGGCGCACTTGCAAAAGGCGCGGGAGCTTGATCCCAACTTCAGCGAGGTCCAAAGCGATTTTGGAATTGGGTTCTATAATCGCGAGCAGTTTCCGCGCTGCGATTCAGAATTCGGATTGTGTCGGAGTAACCTCCTACGGCAACAAGATTATTTCGGCAGCGCCCGACGACGTCGAAGTCAAGAAGGCCATTTCAAACTGCGTATTGCAACAGAGCCGGCAGCAGATGAGGGCAGCGCTTCAAAAATCCGACTGGGAAACGGCGCTGTCGGTCGCCAACAAAATTTTGGCCCTGGAGCCGAACGATGACGAGGCCCTGAAGGCCGTGAAACAGTGCAGCTTCGCTATCAATCACTCCCATTCTGACCAAATCATAGGCAAGAAGACTAAGAATCGTGTTGGCCGCTAGTTATCCGCTGCTCCAAACTTCGGACGTGGCCACGCGGGAAAATCTCTCGGTCAAGCAGAATCAGCAATTGAATTTGGCGGGGGCTGCAACGCCATCAAATTCCGGGACTTAAAAATAGGGGGTCGTGTTCGATCCCCACCGCCCTAAGGTTGTAGTTAGGTTTAAGTTAGGTTTAAATTAGGTTTAATTAAGAGGCTAGAAAGAAAAGTGGTTTTGGTCTCTATCGACACCACCAAAACGACTTGAGATTTTAAACTACCAGTTCGGACCAGGAGGTCGAAGGTTCAACTCCTTTCGCCCCGACTACTTCACTACAGTGCCGAGAGTCCTTGCCGATGCATGCGATCATTTTCACTCAAGACCTAGTCCGAGTGAGCAGGTCCGACCGACTCGACGATCAATCCTGCGGCTTTCTTCTTGGTCTTCTTCAAATGAGTAGCAACATGTAGTCAGTCTGTACTTGGCTCGAGGTACTTTGCAGCAGGTATGTCCGATCACGTGTCCTTTGCTCTTCGACGTCGAGGTACTCCGACAATCTCAATCCGATTGTGCTCCACCGTCGGGGCGCACCGACGCTGTACTTGCCACGCAGCGAAGCCTGATCCCACTTCGGGCACGGGTTCATCCTCATCAGGACTTCCTCCGCTTCCGTCGATGGGATTTGGTCTGGGAATATGTTTGGAGCAGAAGCTCGGTGGCGTCCACGTAGATCCAGCAATAGCTTAATGATGAAGCCGCCAATGGTCTTCGCTGGACACTCCTGCCGGTGGCCTGATCCCGCGCGGACCCGCGCCCGGCATTCGCGGGTTATGTCAATGGTGGATTCGGCCTCGATCGTCTTCTTCGGCACGTAGTCGGAGTAGCGCTCGGTGGTGTTGCCGTATGTGTCCACTCCGCACGGAGTGTCGTCCGCTTCTCTACTGCCTGAACCCAGAGAGCCAGCGTCTGCAGTTCAGTTCCTTGTCGCGCACCGGCTCGCCTTTCATCTCGGCTTCGACAGAGGAACCCATCGCCGCTCCTCTCCGATCGAGCTTTTCGTCAAGACCCCTGATTTGGCTGGGAGCCCACGTCTCCGCGATGTCTTCAGGATGCCCTCCCATCAAGGTGTGATGGATGTGTGGTGGCAAGGAGTCGGTGGAATTCAACAGTGCCCGGTGCAGTGAGATTGCCGTTACCTGAATTTGGCTCAACGAGCAGGAGCTCTCCATCCTAAGACTTCCTAAGACATTAGACGATTTTAACCTCTCGAATTTCCCAGTTTTACTGGGCTTTTGGTTTTCCACAAGTCGAAGTGTTGACAGCATTTGGGTTAGCTTTTACCATTTTTCGTGAGATTTTTGATTTGCTCAACGATTGAGTCCAGGCCTCCCAGCCAAATACCTAGACTTTATTGAGGGCTTCACGCGAAGCGCGTTTTCGCCGCGAGCGAAAACGGTCTAATAGGTAGGTGGAGACTCTGGCGGGAGCTATCGTGGTTCGAGTCCATGGCTTGCGGGCTCAATTTGAGCAGTTGTTTTCGGATCATTGAGGCTAGACCCAGGGACTGAAATGGATCCCTCGGAATGTGGGGTCGCGCTCGCCAGTGCAAGAAGGACTCCGGCAAACAGCAACGTGTCGGCAAAGTAGTTGATGCCCTCGACTTGGAGTTCGGAGCGAGGTTGCGCCAACGCGCCAATCAAGACGGGTCCATAGATGACAAGCACCAGCAGCACAAGCCAACCGCCAACACTGGTTGCCACCGTGCGTGTTTTCCTGCTCAACAGAATGCTTCCCCCAGTGATGAGGAGGGCGGCGCCGGTCACGTAGTCGATGAGCGCGCGCCCGGGAATCCACAGGGGCATTTGTTTTTCGAGCGGGACTCCAGGAAGACCGAACGGATGAAGAAAGTGTTCAATACCAAAAACGATGACGGTGATCGCAACCAATATGCGCCCGACAGTTAGTAGCGTCCTCTTGCCGTAAGCTCGCGACCCGTCCATAGCATTTCCAGCAAGAAGCCAGCCGCCACCGCCGAACGACAACTCGCGGAAGACAATCGTCCACATGATTCGGTTATGGGGGCTGGCCAACGCTCCAGGAAAATGGATCATGGCCACGAACAGAAACATCATGATGCCAAACAGAAGCCCGGACCAACGCACGGCAATTTTGCTGGCAATGCTCAAGGAAGCGGCGATTAACGCCAAGCCGATGAAATATATCCAGAACATCCTCCATGGCATGTATGGCGGCACGAGCTCGACCATGCCATGCCCGGTGAAGAGATGTAATGCGCCGAAGACCCCGAGCGGAATGGCGAAACACAAATTGCTCAAGGCGGCGATTTTGTCGAGGCCGCGAGCTTGGGTAATTTCGTTTTTCGAGGCGAATACTCCGATCAAGAAAAGCGCGATGCCGGTGAAGCACATGGCGACCGCGGTTCGAGAGATTGCGAAGAACATCACGAGAAAGGTCGAGAGCATAGATTTTTAGATTCGGTACCGAGTTCGGATCACCGTGGCGTCCGCCATCTCCTCCGTGCCATCGGCAACACTAGCGGGCAGATCGTTGATGAGAGGCGCATGAACGGTGGTTTGCCCGAGAGTCCACGAGAAGAATGGTACGCCTATCTGGCCTGTCTTTCATTCTTGGCTTAACTAAGCAAAGCACAATGCCAAGCTGGCGCACGAGGAGAACCGATTGGAGGTAAGTACCGTCATTTCGCCGATTCCGTCGCGAGTTCCTTTTTCTTCCACAAACCGAAAATAAATTCACATCCGCAAGTTCGACGTGCTCCTCGTTGTGACCAAGAACCGCCACTTTTGGTATATGCTGTCAGCTGTTTTCGAGACGGAGATTCTTTGGGGGTGTCACATGCATAAGAGACTGTGTTTGTTTGCTGCCGCGCTGGCGATTCTTCCGCTTGGTCTACTGGCACAGCAGGCGCCACAGACACCGGCAGTTCCGCCGGCTAATCCGATTACCGCGAGCGAAAAAGGGGTGTACTCGTTTGTGAGCGGTGCGGTCATCGGTGCGGCGGAGAAAATGCCCGAACAAAACTATTCTTTCAAGCCCACACCAGAGGTTCGCAGTTTCGGGCAATTGGTGGGGCATGTGGCCGACGCGAACTACATGTTCTGCGCACAAACCATGGGCGAAGCTAATCCAGCGAAGAACATCGAAAAGACCAAGAGCTCGAAGGCCGATCTCGTCGCGGCGCTCAAAGAAGCGGTTGCCTACTGCAACACCGCGTTCGAGAGCATGACGGACGCAAAGGGCAGCCAGATGGTGAAACTCTTCAACTTCGATCTCGCCAAACTGACGGTATTCTCGGTGAACACCGCGCACACAGATGAACACTACGGGAACATGGTCACGTATTTGCGGCTAAAGGGAATTGTCCCGCCGACCAGCGAAAATCGACCACCACAGCAACCGAAGTAAATTGCCGGAGGAGCTGGGCCGGTACTAGCTCATAGCTACTCGAATGACGGTTCCCGGGTGGACGCTCTGCAAAGCGTGAAGAGCGGAGGGGATGAGCGGCGCCAAATCGTGAATTTGGTTTGAAGGGGCGGCCAGAAGCAGGAGCGCTATTTTGCGTTCCATTAGGTTTTGCTGATGTTCAACCCCTGGTCCATTGTTACCAGGGACATCAAATTCCGTCTCCGCCAGAAATAGCAATTGGCCATTCTTCTTTCCCGCCCAGCCCATCTCCTGAACTGTTCTGCAAGTATGTTCAGAAAGGAACCGCTTGAGCGCGCGTGGCAAGCACTCACCGATGAGAAGCCTCATCGCGTTTGGGCAATCACCAATTCTTTCGCATGTTCTAGGGCGGCAACGGCCGCTTGGCGGGTCACGCTCGGAAAGTCATCCAGGAATTCATCCAGGGTATGTCCGCCCTGGAGATAGTCAAGCAGATTCTTGAACGGTACACGCGTCCCGCAAATACCGGGGTTCCACTAAGAATCTCCGGGTCTTTCACGATGACATCCTTGTTCGCGAGCATGATCCATCGTCTCCGTTTCGGCGATTATATCATTGCATGCGATTCGTACGGCACCAGCGGGCGTTTTGGTTTCGGTGTTGGGAACCAAATAATGTAGAGGCGGAAGAATGAAGTACCATACGAGTATGGACGTGGCGTTTCGCGCTTGCAAATTGACCTCGGCGCGGACTTCGTTAACTTGACGTGTTTTAGAACGCGATGCTACATTGCCGTTTTTGCCGCACGATTTCAGGAGTATTTGTCTGACCAGGTCGTCGAAGAAAAATCGTTCTTTCGAGCTAACCCGCCGCCAATTTCTCCAATACTGCCAAGGAGCATTCGCGTTTGTACCTGGCGGCATTCCGCTGCGCTCGCTGCTGCATTTTGGCCGCGAAACGGCGGGCGCTGCGAACGCGGAACTGCAGTTGCATCCCGAGTATCGCGTGAAGCGGGGATTGGAAACGATCCTGCGGAAGGTTCCCGCGGGGTTCGACGATTATGTAACGGAAAAATATCAGGACGAAATCGAGGTGGTGCTGCGGGAGTGGAGTACGCAACTGCTTCAATCGTCTGAGGACATCGAGGCGATTCGCAAAATGTTGGCTCCTGATTTTATGGGCGGCGGCTTCACGGCTCGTGCTGAACATGTTGCTCATCAGTCTGCGTACATGAAGGTGTGGAAAGTGCAGCACGATGAACAGGAGAGATTACAAAGGCAACCTTTCGTGGACGGGCTGCGGTCTTGCTTACGCGGATTTGGGAAAATCCAAACGGCGGAGTTTCAAATTGTCAGCATTCATGCCGACCACGCCGCGCCAGATGCCATTTCTGTAGCGACTATCATTCGATTCGAATTTGTGGGAAGCGGTGGCAACTTCCATCGTGAGCAGCGCATCGGCCACTGGGAAATGACTTGGAGTCGCAGCTTCCTCGGGCGAGATGCGTCTTCGCGAGTGGATAGCGCAGAGATGAGGAACGCGCCCGTTCGTTGTGCCTGTTTTCGAAGAGATACACTGCAGCGCGTTTGGGCACAATTACTCTTATGTCGGCGCAATTGGTGCCGGGCACGGACTATTGGCGAACGGTTCTTGATGGCGCCACGGGAATCGACATTTACGGCCAAACGGCGTGTCTGTTGGCGATGTGGACGGCGACGGGTTGGACGATATTTACGTCTGCCAACCGGCGGGTCTGCCAAACCGGCTTTTCTTGAATCGGGGGGACGGCACATTTGAAGACATTACCGATTCATCGGGAGTAGGAGTGTTGGAAGATACGGCGTGTGCTTTGTTTGCGGATATTGATAACGATGGCCGGCAGGACCTGATCGTCGTGCGTGCGGATGGTCCGCTGCTCTTTATGAACGAAGGCGGCGGAAAATTCCGTCTGAAGCCCGACGCATTTCAGTTCGCCAATCCTCCTCAGGGAACATTCACTGGCGCGGCGATAGCCGACTACGATCGCGACGGTTGGCTGGATATTTATTTTTGCCTGTATTCCTACTATCAGGGCGCGGACCAATACCGCTATCCGATGCCCTATTTCGACGCGGAGAATGGTCCACCGAATTTCCTGATGCGCAATCGATCGCGACGGGACGTTCGGCGACGTGACCGAGCAATCGGGACTTGACAAGAACAATACGCGCTTCAGCTTTTGTTGCGCTTGGGGCGACTACAACGGCGACGACTGGCCCGATCTTTACGTGGTAAACGATTTCGGACGCAAGAATCTGTATCGCAACAATGGCGACGGAACCTTCACGGACGTAGCCAAGGAAGCGGGAGTCGAAGACGTGGGCGCCGGAATGAGCGGCGGCATGGGCCGATTTGACAATGATGGGCGCGATGATCTATACGTCGCGAATATGTGGACGGCGGCGGGTCTGCGCGTGTCGGAACAGGAAATTTTCCAGAAGGGCGCCGCGGCGGAAGCGCGCGCGCTTTATCATCAGCACGCCATGGGCAACAGCCTGTTTCACAACCGAGGCGATCAGTTCGCCGACACCGGTATGCGCTCGGGAACCACGATGGGGCGCTGGGCGTGGTCGAGCGACAATTGGGATTTCAATCACGATGGTTTTGCCGATATTTACATCGCCAATGGGATGATCACCGGACGAACGCGCGAAGACCTGAACAGTTTTTTCTGGCGACAAGTAGTGGCCAATTCACCGAACGTGTCCCGGCCAAATCACGAATATGAGCAAGCATGGAACGCGATCAATGATTTGATTCGATCGGACTGGACGTGGAGTGGATTCGAGCGAAACGTGTTCTATCTCAATAATGGCGATGGGACCTTTTCGGACGTTTCCGGAATTCTCGATCTGGATTTTCTGGAAGATGGGCGGACGTTTCGCGCTGGCGGATTTCGACTCCGATGGGCGTTTGGAAGTTTTGCTGAAAAACAGGAATGGCCCACAAATACGCTATCTGAAAAACGTGCTGCCTGAACTTACCGCCAGTGATTTCGTTTCGGCTTACGGGAAGAAGAGCAATCGCGATGCGATTGGGGCGAGAATCACGATAGAAACGAAAAACGGGCGGCAATCGCGCACGATTCGATGCGGCAGCGGCTTTCTTGCGCAACACACCAAAGAACTGTTTTTTGGATTGGGCGAGAGGATTCAGCAGTGCAAGCTACGATTGAGTGGCCAAGCGGGCTCACGCAGAAACTGCAGGATCTACCGCTGAATCATCGAATTTGGGTTGAGGAGGGCGCTCCGCCCTCGCGAATGGAACCTTACGGCGAAAGCGCAGGGCGCCACCAACAGTTCGCAAACGGCAGTTGTTCGAGAGGTACTGCCGCAACCCGTAGAAACATGGTTATTGGTGCCGGTGCTCGCGCCCGAATTTTCGCTGGTCACACTATGACGGAAGAGTTGAGAGCCTGTCGTCACGACTGGTAAGACCGATCGTGCTGCACTTCTGGTCGGAGTCGCGGTGGAAGGTTCGCGCGCGCAAATCTGCAAGAGCTTGAGAAGTCGTATGCTCGCTGGAACGAAGAGGGACTGCAGTTGCTGGCGATTGATGTAGACGCCGCAGCGAACGCGGAGAAGGCCAATTCACAACCAGTTTCGGATCGTTTCTCGTTCGCGATGCTTCCGGCTTCGCCGGACGTGGTCGCCACGTACAACCTGCTGTTTCGGCAAGTGTTCGATCGCCACCGGGATATGAGTGTGCCAATTTCTTTTCTCGTTGACGAGGCCGGGAACATTGTCAAGATTTACCAAGGCACAGTTTCCGTCGAGAAAATCGAGAGCGATGCAGCAGCGATCCCGAAGACCCAGGCGGAACGTCTGGAGAAGGCGCTGCCCTTTGCGGGACTGCACAAAGCGTACGAATTCGAGCGCAATTACCTTTCACTGGGATTTGTGTTTTACGAACGCGGGTATTTCGAGCAGGCCCAGCAGTTCTTTGAGCAGGCGGGCAAGAACGATCCAAACAGTGCGGAGGCGCTCTACGGGCTTGGCAGCGCTTATCTTCAACAGCAGAAAAACAGCGAAGCGCGCGATTGTTTCCAGGGAGCTTTGAAGCTGCGGGCCACTTATCCCGGCACGTTGCCCAATTGCTGGAATAACCTGGGAATCCTGGCGGCGCGCGAAGGGAAGTACGATGAGGCCATCGATTTGTTTCGACATGCGTTGGAGATCGACCCCGAGCACTCCATCGCATTGCAGAATCTGGGCAGTGCGTATCGCCAGAAGAAGGATTGGCCGAACGCGAAGAAGGCGCTCGACGCGCGCTTTGGAATTGAATCCTGATGATCCTGAGGCGAACTACAGCATGGGCATGGTGTACGCGCAGCAGAATGACACAGACCACGCGTATGAGTATCTGCAAAAGGCTACGGTGTTGCGGCCGGTTTACCCGGAGGCGCTGAACAACCTGGGGATTTTATTCTTGCGCACGCGGCGTCCGGCAGATGCGATTCAAAGCTTTGAGCAGTGCATTCGAGTCGCGCCGACCTACGATCAGGCGTACCTGAACCTGGCGCGTGTGTACATGATTGAGGGCGATCGCGACAAAGCAAAGAACGTGTTGAAGGAATTGCTGGCACAGCGCCCCGATCAGGCCCAGGCGAAACAAGCACTCCAGCAGCTGGAGCAGTAGCTGCTTTGCCTGGAATTGCGCGGGATTTTCCGTGCCGATAGAATGAAAGCTCGCTTCGGGGGCGAGTTTAACGGTTCATGAATCGGCTGATTCCCAGAGTAATTTTCGCATGCGGCGTTTTTGCTGCTGCTTGTGATACTGGTGCAGCCCGCGGAAGTCCGAGCGCAAGACAACCAAACCGTGTCCGGGGCGGTCGAGGGCACGGTGGAAGATTCCCAAAAACAGCCGGTGGTTTTATCGAAGATTTCTCTGAGAAAACACGAATGGATCGCAAACGCTGACTGCGTCGGCGGATGCGCAAGGAAGATTTCGATTCGTAGCGGTGCCACCGGGCAGTTACACCATTCATGCAACACGTTCAGGATATGCGGAATGCACGCGAGGGCCATTTGATTTGGCCGCGCATGAAACAAAATCATTCGTGCTGCGGCTGGACAAGACGCCAGCCACCGAAAAAGATCTAGCGAGCGGGATGGCGTTTTCTGACGAACCAGCTTTCACGGTTGCAGGCGTGACTGATACCACGGCGATGGGCGGACACGGGTCTGGTCCGGTCGTGCGCAACAGCAATGCATTATCGAAGGAAACCGCTTCGCTCGCGCATGACGATGCGGCGGCTGGAAATTCTGATGCGCATGATTCGACGGCCGCGGCCTCCTCCAGGGAAGCAGAGATTCGAGCGGAGTTGGCTCGGGAAGATAAGGCCGACTTGCACGTCCAGCTTGGGGATGTGGAGGAGAGCGAGGGCCGGCCCGTTGAAGCTGTGAAGGAGTACGAGCGCGCGGCGGAAATGGAGGCGACCGAGCCGCATTTTTTTGCGTGGGGTGCAGAGCTGTTGCTGCATCACGCTCCTGAACCCGCGATCGAGGTTTTCAGCAAAGGACATCGATTGTTTCCGCAATCGAGCCGAATGCTACTTGGCTTGGGTACGGCGTGGTACGCGCAACGCGCCGAAGAGCAGGCTGTGAAGACGTTTATGGAAGCGTGCGATGTCAATCCCGGCGATCCCACTCCGTATCTGTTTCTCGGCCGGGTGCAAGTCACACAACAAGTTATACCTGTGGGCTGGACTGAGCGCATGAAACGATTCGTCAGTCTCCACCCAGAAAATGCGATGGCGCATTATCTGTACGCGTCCGCTTTGATGAAGCAGGGCGCGCACGCGGACCAGACCGACTTGGTGGAGTCGCAGCTGAGCACTGCGGTCAAGCTGAATCCGCACCTTGGTGAAGCATACTTAAGTTTGGGGATACTTCGTCTGCAGCAAGAGAAATTTACGGAAGCGATCGCCGCTCTCCAAAAGGCGGTCGAGAACATGCCGGCTCCCGACGAAGCGCATTACCGGCTCGCGCAAGTTTACCGGCGGCTGGGAGACACGGAGAAAGCCGATTACGAGATTGCGGAATTTAAGAAAATATCCGAGCAGAAAGAAGCGGAAGCGGAGCTGGAGCGGCACGAAATCCCGCAATTCGTGTACACGTTGCGGTGAAACCGTCGTCATCTTGATAAATCATCCTCAACTGAGAATGCACGATAGAATGCAATGTGCCTTCTCCCTTGCAACGAACAGCTGTTGCGTTTTTCTGGATCGTATTTAGTACCGTGGCATTGGCAGGTTGCTCGTCTCGGCCCAATGCAGCGCTTGCAATAACTCATGTCACGGTAATCGATGCGACAGGCGCGGCGCCGCAACCGGATTCCACATTGGTGGTAGAAGGCAAACGTATTTTGGCGGTCGGGCCATCTGGGTCCACCTTAGTGCCTCGCGGCGCAAAAGTAATGGATGGTTCGGGAAGATTTCTGATTCCCGGGCTTGCGGACATGCACATTCATTTGACCGGCTCGGGAGAGCCAACCGGAAGCCGCGAATTCATCATTCCCCTCCTAATCGCGAATGGAATTACAACGGTGCGGGATATGGGGGGAAGAGTCGATTCGCTCAGGACGCTTCGGTCGGAAATTACATCCGGAAAACGCATCGGACCGCAGATTTTCTTTACTGGCCCTTATCTGGATGGGAATCCGCCGTCCTTTCAGCCGTCGATTGTGGTGCAGAATCCCGACGAAGCGATTGCCGCGGTAGACAAGCTGAAGAGTGAAGGCGTGGACTTTATCAAGGTGCAATCGCGATTGCTGCCGGAGCCGTACTATGCGATCGCGCGGGAATCGAGAAGGGAGGAGATTCGGTTTGTGGGGCATGTTCCCGATTCGATTACGGCCGCTGCGGCGTCCGATGCGGGACAGTCGAGCATCGAGCACCTGACTGGAGTGTTGCTGGGCTGTTCCGGGAGCGAAGAGGAATTGCGTCAACGCCAGATTGCGCCGGCGGCACCCGGAGAAAGCAAAGAACAGAGCCTTGCGCGAGAGCGGGTGTGGACGAAGGATCTTCTGGAGTCCTACTCTGCGGAAAGAGCCGCGAGCCTGATTGAGAAATTTCGCGCGAATGGCACATGGCAGGTGCCGACGTTTCCGACGCTGGTGCACATCGGATTCATTACTCCGGAAACGGATCTGCAGAAGGATCCAAATATGAAGTACGTGCCGCTGAAGTTGCGGGAGATTTGGGAGCAGGGACGGTGGGAGCAACTGGATGGGCGCAATGCCGAAGATTTTGCGGAACGCGCGCAGATTATCGGGCGATTGCTGGAAATTGTTGGCAAGATGAACGCAGAACGCGTGCCAATCATGGCGGGGACAGACGCGGCCGCACCGAATGTTTTTCCTGGATTCAGTTTGCATGAGGACCTTGCGTATTTCGTGAAGGCTGGGCTTACGCCGATGGAGGCATTGCAGGCGGCTACGGCGAAGCCGGCGGAGTTTTTGCATCGCAGTGCGGAGCAGGGAACGATTAAGGCCGGGAAACGAGCAGACCTAGTGCTGTTAGATGCGAATCCTCTGGAAGACATTCGCAATACGCAGAGAATTCGCGCGGTGGTGGTGAACGGAACGCTTTTGGAGCGCGGCGATTTGGACCGGCTGTTGAATGAGGTCGAGCAATATGCGGATTCGCACTGATCTGGAACATGTGCTTGGCTAAAGGAAGCCCACTCTTCGCTGTGTTACGAGTGACAATGAGAGATGAGGATCGGTCAGAGCGCGAGGGGTGCGGTTTTGCGCGGAGGATTGAAGAAGGGTAGAGGGACAATTTTGGCGGAAACGGTTTTGCGGGCAGCTTCGACGGTCAATTCCATACTGAGGGTGGTGCCGAGAGCAGCGCTCTCCCGGCTGACGGAGGCGAGCGCGATCATGCGCTTCAGCGTGGGTGACCATGTGGCGGAGGTGGCTTTGCCGACTTGCCTTCCGGCGCGATAAACGGGCACAGCAACGCGGGAAGCGTTGGAAGGCACTTGCGGGGCCATGCCGATTTTTTCGTAAAGAGCTTCGACTTCAGTCCAGTTCATTTCCAGACCGATGAGCGAGCGGGCTGGTCCACCGCGCTTGACTTCGGCGGCAAGCGCATTACGGCCAACGAAATTCTCTTTCTTGAGATCGACAAGTTTAGCGAGGCCAATTTCACCGGGCGTGTACTTCTGGTGCTCAATCAGCGCGCGCTTGCTGGAGATGTAATCGACTTCGATGAGGATGAGCCCGGCTTCGATGCGCGCGATATCGAGGGCGACCATACCGGCGGGATGAATATCGAACGGGCGGCCTTTGGCCATGAGTTCATCGAAAACTTTAATTGCGTTTTTCCAAGGCACCCAAATTTCGTATCCGAGATCGCCAGTGTAACCGGTGCGGGAAATATCCACGGTAACGCCGGCAATTTCACCGTGAGTGACGCGAAAGTATTTCAGCCCGGCGATATTGGCATCGGCAACGGCGTTTAGCAGCTTGCCGGATGTGGGACCTTGCAGAGCCAAGGCGGCGACTTTTTCCGAGATGTCCTCGACTTGTACGTCGAGGCCGAGTGAATTCTGACGGAACCAGCGCAAGCTGGGATCGGCGGCGGTCCAGCGATATTCATTTTCGTCGAGACGGGTGATGGTGCCATCGTCGATGACTTTGCCTTCGGGATCGCACCAGCAACAGTAAATGACCTGATCGATGGCAACTTTATTGATGTCTCGAGTGATGACGCGATTGACGAGTTTGGTGGCATCGCGGCCGGTGACCAGGTATTTGAATAAGGGCGTAATGTCGATCAATGCGGCGGAATTGCGGATGGCATTGTACTCGTGCTCGTGCGTCATCTCATACGCACCGACGGTGTAGTAGCCGGACCACTCCTTGAAATTCAGGCTCTCGCAGAGCGCGAGGGTTCTCTCGTGGAAGGCAGTTCCGACGGGCACGAATCCTCCGATGTGGAAGCGGAAAACGAATGGACATCGAATTATAGTTTCTATTTTGCGGCGGCTGCAAGGTCGCCGTGCATAGAGATTGTGCAAGTGTCCTTGAGAAGCGAACAGCGTGCCAGTAGAATGATTCGTTCCTCAGAGCTTCATGCCGGTCCTCGTCTAACGGAGTCAATAGCGAATGGCGCAGTCCTACGATGTCGTGGTGATCGGAGGCGGTCACAACGGGTTGGTGAATGCCGCGTATCTGGCGAAGGGCGGGAAGAAAGTGCTGGTGTTGGAGCGCCGGCACGTGCTGGGAGGAGCGGCAGTAACGGAAGAAATCGTGCCAGGATTTCTGTTTTCCGAGTGCTCGTACGTAGTTTCGCTGCTGCGGCCGGAAATCATTCGCGAACTGGATCTGCCGCGCCATGGACTGGAAATTCTCCCGCTGGATGGCACATTTTCGCCAATGTTGAGCGGCGATTACTTATGGCGGGTGAACGATCACGCAAAAACACAGCGCGAAATTCGCAGGCACTCGCAGTTGGACGCGGAAGCGTACGACGAATTTTCGAAAATGATGACGCCGCTGTGCCGGTTCGTAAAGCCAATGCTGTCCATGATTCCGCCGGACCCGACGACGCTGAACCCGAAAGATCTAAGACAACTGAATTTTCTGGTGCAACGGTTTCGCGAGCTTTCTTCGGACGAGCGCTACACGCTGATCCAGTTGATGACCATGAGTTCGGCGGATTTTCTGGACCAGTGGTTTGAGACGGACGTCCTGAAAGCGACGATGTCAGCTTCGGGCATTATCGGGACTTTTTTAGGGATTCGGTCGCCGGGCACAGCGTATGTTTTGCTGCACCATTATATGGGCGAGATCGACGGAGCATTTCGTTCGTGGGGCTTCAGCCGCGGCGGAACCGGAGCGATTTCGCTATCGATTGCATCAGCCGCTCGCGAAGCGGGAGTGGAGATTCGCACGGAAGCGCCAGTTGAAAAAATCATCGTGAGGAATGGGCGCGCCGCGGGAGTCGCGCTGAAATCCGGCGAAGAAATCAATTGCAATGTGATTTCGTCGAGCGTTGATCCGCACCTGACATTTGAGAGGTTCCTGGAGCCCAAGGAATTGCCTGCGGATTTTCTGGAAAGCGTGCGCCGCTACAAGTTCCGCGGGTCTTCCGGCAAAGTGAATCTGGCGTTGAGCGGATTACCGAATTTCAAGGCGCTTCGCGGCGCGGGCTCGCATCTGCGGGGAGCGATTTCCATTTCACCATCGATGGAGTATATGGAGCGCGCATACGATGACGCAAAATACGGGCATTTTTCGAAGCGGCCGTATATCGATATGGTGATCCCGAGTCTGACCGATCCGTCGGTGGCGCCTCCGGGAAAACATGTGCTGTCGTGCTTTGTGCAATACGCGCCGTACAAATTGGCCGAGGGCACCTGGGACAATCAGCGGGAAGCGTTTGGAAACAACGTGATCGATACCATCGCGGAGCACGCGCCAAATATCAAGGAGCTGATCATCGGGAAACAGATTCTGACCCCGCTGGATTTGGAACGCGAGTTTGGGTTGACGCAAGGCAATATTTTCCAAGGGGAACTTTCGCTGGAGCAGTTATTTTTCCTGCGGCCTGTACCTGGCTGGGCTTACTACCGGACTCCTGTGGACAACCTTTATATGTGTGGCTCGGCAACGCATCCGGGCGGCGGAATCATGGGCGCGAATGGCAGGATCGCAAGCCAGGTGATCCTGAAAGAATGGAAGAAGGCGGCGAACTGAGCATGCCCCTCGGACAAAAAGTGGTGCTGATTGGCGGAGGCCATAACGCGCTGATCGCCGCGTTCTACTTGGCGAAGGGCGGGTTCAAGCCGGTCGTGCTGGAGCGCCGGTCGATGGTGGGCGGCGGAGCGGTCACCGAAGAATTCCATCGTGGATTTCGTGCGTCAACGCTGGCCCACACGCTGGGCCCGCTGCGCGAGGATGTTGCGCGGGAGATGCAGTTGGATCGGTTCAACCTGCAGCTTTTCCGGCCGGACCCGCGCGTGTTTGCGCCAGCTCCGGATGGAAATGGGCTGCTGTTTTACGACGATGCGGCGAAGACCGCCGGGGCGATTTCGCACATTTCGGCGAAAGATGGCGCGAAGTACGTGGAGTTTGCGAAAGCACTGGAGAAGGTTGCGGGAGTGTTCGCGCAGATCGCGTCGATTACGCCTCCAGGAATTGATAAACCTTCGCCGGAAGATTTTTGGAATTTGCTGATGACGGGGCGCGGGATCCGACGATTGGGCAAGACCGGAATGCTGGACCTGCTGCGATGGGGCCCGATGGCCGTGGCGGATTTTGTAGCGGAGTTTTTCGAGACGGAATTGCTGCGAGCTGCGATTGCCGCGCGGGGTATTTTCGGGGCGAATCTGGGGCCATGGTCGGCGGGATCGACAGCGGTGCTGTTGTTGCGGGCGGCGGCTGATGCTCATCCGGTAGGAGCAGCGACATTTCCGCGTGGCGGGCTTGGCGAATTTTCGCGCGCGCTGGCTGAGTCGGCAAAAAAGGCTGGAGCGGAGATTCGGACGGACGCGGAAGTGACGCAAATCCGGACGAAGAGCGGAGCTGTGTCCGGGGTAGTACTGGCGAATGGGGAAGAGATTGCGTGCGAGGCGGTGGTTTCCGGGGTCGACCCGAAGCAAACATTTTTTCACTTACTGGACGCGTCAATTCTGGATCCGGTGTTTGCGATGCGTATGAAGAACTTCCGAGCGCGCGGCAATGTGGCTAAAGTGCATTTGGCTCTGGGCGAATTGCCGACGTTTCCATCATTGGCCAACGCGGTGGGGCCAGATGGATTCCGCGAGGCGCTTTCGGGACGGATTCACATCGGGCACGAAATCGATTATCTGGAGAAGGCGTTTGATGCCGCGAAGTATGGCGAAATTTCTACTGCGCCTTATTTGGATGTCACCATTCCGACGTTGCTCGATCCCTCGCTGGCGCCCGAAGGCAAGCACGTGCTCTCGGCGTACTTCCAGTTCGCGCCATACCAGTTGAAGAAGGGAAATTGGCAGGACCGGCGCGGGGAACTGGCGAATACGGTCATCAAGACGCTGGGAATGCATTCGCCGAATCTGGCGAATGTGGTGGAAGGCGCGCACGTGATTACCCCAATGGATTTGGAAGAAACGTATGGATACACGGGCGGTCACATTTTTCACGGCGAATTGGCGTTGGATCAGATTTTCACGATGCGGCCGGTGCTGGATTGGGCGCGATATCGGACGCCGGTGCGGGGTTTGTTTCTGTGCGGGAATGGAACGCATCCGGGGAATGGGCTGACAGGAGCGTGCGCGGCAAACGCGGTAAAGGAAATCATTCACGAGTTGCGGTGACCCGACATGCGTTGTGGAGGAATCGAGGTGGAGTGGGTAGAGAATTCTTTCTGACGAGACCGGACTCACCCAAGATTCCACATGCAAGGGTGGCAAGTGGGGTACCCGTCGCTCACCGTGCGTTCAGGATGAGAACACAACATTGTGCGTGTGCTGATGATTGATCGAAACAAATTGGCGAAGTTGCGGGAACGGGAGGAGCAGCGATTTGTGCTGGAGCATCCGCGGTCGGCGGCTTTGTATGCCGGTGCGGAGAATTCGTTATTGGGCGGCGTGCCCATGAACTGGATGAAGAAATGGGCAGGGGCGTTTCCAGTGTTTGTAAGAAGCGCGAAAGGGGCGCATTTCACGTGCGTCGATGGACACGAGTACGTCGATTTGTGCCTGGGCGACACGGGAGCCATGACGGGCCACTCGCCGGATGTGGTCGTACAGGCGGTGGCGAAGCGGCTGTGCGAGGGAATCACGTTGATGTTGCCCACGGAAGATGCGCTATATGTGGGCGAGGACCTCAAGAAGCGATTTGGGCTAGCGTATTGGCAATTTACATTGACGGCTACGGACGCGAATCGATTCTCAATACGAATCGCGCGAGAGATTACGCAGCGACCGAAGATTCTCGTTTTTCACTACTGCTATCACGGAACCGTGGACGAGTCGTTCGCGGGATTGCATAACGGCGTGGTGGGGCCGCGCCGCGGAAATATCGGGCCGCCCGTGAACCCGGCGGAGACCACGCGGGTGGTGGAGTTCAACGACCTGGACGCGTTGGAAGAGGCGCTGAAGCATCACGACGTGGCCTGCCTGCTGGCCGAACCGGCGATGACGAACGTCGGAATCATTCTGCCGGACAAGGGCTACTGGAGGGCAGCGCGGGAACTGGCGCAGAGGTATGGTGCGCTGCTCATTGCCGACGAGACACACACGATTTGCGCGGGCCCGGGCGGGTGCACGGCGGAATGGAAACTCGAGCCGGACATGGTGGTGTTCGGCAAAGCGATCGGCAGCGGAATACCGGGCGCGGCGTACGGTTGCACGGAAGAAGTGGCGCAGCGAATTTCCGCGCGGATTCACCTGGAAGATTGCGACGTGGGCGGAATCGGGGGGACGCTGGCGGGCAACGCGCTTTCCTTGGCGGCGATGCGTGCGACGCTTGAGCACGTCCTGACAGCGAAGAATTTCGAGAAGATGATTGCGATGGCGGTGCGGTTCAGCGATGGAGCTTGCCGCACCCTCAAAAAACATGGTCTTCCGTGGAATGTCCAGCGCTTGGGCTGCCGGGCGGAATATACGTTTTGCGCAAGGCCGCCACGGAACGGCGGCGAATCTGCGGCTGCTGCGGATTTTGAACTGGAGCGCTTTTTACATCTGTATGCGCTGAACCGGGGCGTGCTGATGACGCCGTTTCATAATATGGCGCTGATGTGCCCGGATACGACGGAAGAAGATGTCGACCAGCACACGAGGGCTTTTGATAAGGCGCTTGGGGAATTGTTGAGTCCCTGAGGATGAAGGCCACCCGTTTTCGTAACTACTGATTCTGCGCGGTTTATTTGTTCGGGCTTCTGTGCGTGCTGGCCCTGTGCTTCCACAGGTTCGTGATACGCGCCCTGTAGTTGCAACCCTCTTGCATGTAATATGCGACTAGGTTAGTCTTAGTTGCTGTTTTCCACGGGACAAAATAGAGGGATTTCGGGGTGTCAGGATGAGAAGAGGAGTGGGGTTTTCCTACTTGCAACTTATTTGCAAACATTGTGTGGGCGCAATCAAGCATTCGAAATTTGCTTGGATTTTGCTGGTTGTTCTCCTTTGTGGCGCGAGCACTCGAGGGCAAGAGCCACCGTATTTTGTAACGTACTCGGACGTAATGGAAGAGCCGGGGAACCTGGAAATTTCGTACAAAGGGATTCAGGCAGCGCCGAAGAATACGAACGCGTTTAACAGTGCGACTGTGGAGTTCGAATACGGATTGAAGGCGTACTGGACGACGGAAGTTTACCTCTCCGGGCAGGCGACGCAGAACGATTCCACGATTTTCACGGGGTGGCGGTGGGAGAACCGGTTTCGGCCCCTGATGACGACGCACTTTGTCAATCCGGTGCTGTACGTGGAGTACGAAAACACGAACGACGGCGACCGAAGTTTTTTGGAAGTGGTGGGACACGACTCGATTGCCGATTTGTACGCGCCGAACGCGGTAGCGCGGGCCTCGCGAGCGAAAGAGATGGAGCTGAAGCTCATTCTCTCCAGCAAATCGCATGGCTGGGATATTTCGGAAAACTTCATCACCGAGAAGCACCTGAACGAGAGCGGGCCGTGGGAATTCGGATATGCGCTGGCGGTGAGCCGGCCGTTGGCATTGGAGGCGAAAAAGAAAGCCTGCACATTTTGTCGTGAGAACTTTGGTGCTGGGCTGGAATTGTACGGAGGACTGGGAACGACGGACGGTGTGGGGCTGCGGCAGACCTCGCATTATCTGGGGCCGATGTTGCAATGGAATGTACCGAAGGGGCCGTCGATCGGATTTGAGCCGAGTTTCGGGCTGAATGCGAATAGCGTAGGAGTGTTTTGGCGATTCAAGGTGTCGTACGAAATTGAACAGATTTTCAGCCGATTACACCGGAATTCGAATACGCGGGAGACGAACTAATGGAAGCGAGGAAGTGGATTCGGATAGTCGGCGCAGCGATGGCAATTCTGATGTGCGTGGCTGCGGATGGGAGCTGGTTGCAGCGCGTGCCAGACACGGATCGCAAGCGGGTGAATCCGTTTGCAGGGCAACCGGACGCGGTGGCCGCGGGTGGCAGGATCTTTGATGATCATTGCGCGAAGTGTCATGGGGAGGATGCGCTGGGGAATCGCAAGCACCCGAGCCTGCGGAGCGACCGAGTGCAGCATGCCACAGATGGCGAGATTTTCTGGCTGCTCAAGAATGGGAATCTGCGCAAGGGCATGCCCACGTGGGCGGCATTGCCGGAGCCGATGCGCTGGCAAGTGATTGTGTTCGTGAAGAGCCTGGGAGAAGCGGAGAGCGAAGCGCGAAAACAGAAATTAGAAATTAGAAATTAGAAAATGGAAAATAGCGATGGTGTGGAGATGGCGGGAGCAGAGCTCCCACTGGTCGGTTTGTGACGAGCAGAAAAGGGAGAAAAGCGGCAGCTGGGCTGCCGCACTCCTACTCGTAACGCAGGGCAATGAGTGGGTCGACGCTCGCGGCACGGCGGGCGGGAATGTAGAAGGCAGCGAGGGCCACGACGATTAGGAGCGCGGCACCACAGGTTATGGTGAACGGATCGTGCGGACCGATGCCAAAAAGGAGACTGGCGAGATAGCGCGTGAGCAGCAAAGAGCTTCCGAGTCCGAGGGTCAAGCCAACAAGAATCATAACGAGTCCTTGACGAAGGATCATGCCAAGCACATCAGAAGACTCCGCACCAAGAGCCATACGAATACCGATTTCATGAGTTCGCTGGGCGACGAAGTAGGAAATGACGCCGTAAATGCCGACGGTAGCGAGGATCAGCGCGAGGGCAGCGAATAGAGTGAGAAGGGTAGTGTAGAAACGCGGAGTCTGGATGGAATCATCAATGCGTTGTTGCATGGTGGCAATGTCGAAGACAGGTTGGGACGGATCGACGGCGGCGAACTGATCGCGAATGGCAGGGATGAGGCGGCGCGGCTCCTGGTCGCTTCGAAGAACAACGGAAGCGACTCTGGCGTGGATTTTTCCGGAGTAGGGAAGGTAGACCACAGGGTCGGCGACGTGATCGAGGCCTGCGTTATGGACGTCGCCTACCACGCCGATGATTGTGCTCCAGGGGCTCTCCCGCGCACCGAGGCGGACGCGTTTAGAAAGTGGAGAACCATTGGGAAGGAAGCGCCGGGCAAACGTGGTGCTAACGATGACCAGATTGGAATCATGTTCGAGATCCAACCGCGAGAAGACCCGCCCAGTAATAAGAGGTATGCGCATGGTCTGAAAATAATCTGGGCTCACCTCGATCATGAGAACCGCGGGTGCAGTGCCGGGTGGAGGTTCGGGCTGGCCTTCTATGAGAAAGGAGGACGAACCCCAGCGATCCGCGAAAGGAAGTTGGGTGGTAACGGCGACGGAACGCACACTGGAGAGACCGCGAAGGCGGTCCAAGATTTCCAGGAAGAAGGCGCGGCGCTGTTCGTCGGTGGAATACTTCGCCATAGGAAGGTCAGTGTTCACAGTGAGCACGTTTGAAGGATCGAAGCCGGGAACGACATGGGAAAGTTCGAAAAAACTGCGGATGAGCAGGCCAGAGCCAACCAGCAGCAGAAATGCCAAGGCGAACTCCACGACAACGAGTGTGCCGCGGTAACCGCGATGAAGAGAGAAGCCGCTAGACCGGGAGGCATCTTTAAGCGCGTCTTGCAGGTCTGAGTTGGAACTTCGCAAGGCAGGTGCGAGCCCGAAGAGAATAGCAGTGACGCAGACTGCGGCTAACGTGAACAACAGAACCGGCACATCAATGGAAATGACGCCGATCTGAGCGATCTGGGCAGGCAGGGAAGCACGGAGCAGACGAATACCAAAAAGGGCCAGCAGCAGAGCGGCGGCACCGCCAATGGCAGCCAGGCAGAAGCTTTCGGTGAGTAATAAGCGGATCAGGCGACCCCGTCCGGCACCGATGGCGGTGCGAATGGCCATTTCTTTGTGACGGCTGGCCATACGAGCCAACTGAAGATTGGCGACGTTGACGCAGGCAATTAGCAAAACAAAGAGAACGGCAAGGAGAAGAATAAGGATTGGGGAACGAAGGTCACCCACTATTTTTTGATGAAGAGGCATGACCTGAACGCGCAAGCCTTCGCGCATGTGAACAAACGCGGGGGGAATCGAGCAATTAGATTGCGCGGCAAGGGTGGCAAGGTCAGCTTGGGCTTGGCTGAGCGACACACGGGGAGCCAAGCGGCCGATGACGCGGGCCAAGCTGAGGCTTTTTGAGCTCCAATCGACGGCGATGGGAAATTGGGCCGGGTACAAAAGTTGGGGAGTGATGCTCTTATCGGGAAAACGGAAGGTGGGCGGCAAAACACCGACGACCGTGTAGGACTCATCGTCGAGTTCAATGGATTTTCCCACGATGTGAGGATCAGCGCTGAATTTGCGGCGCCAAAGCGAGTCGGTGAGAAGAGCAACGAGCGGACCATCCGGTTTGTCTTCTTCGGGAAGAAATGTGCGGCCGAGGGCAGGTTGAATGCCGAGAACAGTGAGGGAATTGGCAGTTACACGGGAAGTTTCGATGCGTTCCGGGTCGCCGGCTCCGGTCAGATTGGATTCCGCACCACCGCCATAGGCGAGCATTGCTTCGAAGGTGTGATTGTTGAGATTCCAATTGGTGAATTCGGGATTGGGGACGGACGAGTCATTAAAATGCGGCATGAATTCGTCAGCCCACACGAGACGTGACGGATCGCGGTAAGGCAGAGGGCGAAGAAGGGCAGCGTTGACGACAGAAAAAATGGCGGTGGAGGCTCCGATGCCGAGAGCCAAGACAAGAATGGCGGTGAGGGAAAAGCGGTGGTCTTTGCGGAGGGTGCGCAAGGCGTAGTGGAGATCGCGAAAGAAATTTTCGAGGTGCGTTTCCCAGTGGGTGTCGCGGACTTGTTCTTTGGCGCGATCGACGCCACCAAATTTGATGAGGGCGTCGCGGCGAGCTTGTTGAGGAGACATGCCGGCAGCGAGATTGTCGGCGATCTGTTGGTCGAGATGGAACTGGAGTTCGCGGTCGAGGTCGTGTTCTACCCGGGTTTTGTGGAAGAGACGGCGAAGCCAGTGCATGGCTAGAACTCCTTCTCCTGTGCGCGGAGAACCAAAGCGACGGCCTCACAAAGACGATCCCAATTGCGGGCTTCCTCTTCCATTTGTCTGCGCCCCTTTTTTGTAAGGGAGTAGAACTTGGCTTCGCGGCCGGTTTCCGATTCCTTCCATTCGGCCTGAAGCCAGCCGCGATCTTCCAAACGATGAAGCGCCGGGTAAAGGGAGCCTTGATGAACCTGGAAGAAGTCCTTAGAGATTTGTTGCAAGCGCTGGGTAATGGCGTAGCCGTGGTTTGGACCCAAGGCAACGATCTTCAGGATCAACATGTCAAGAGTGCCGCGGAGGAGTTCGGTCTGACCCTGGGTCATGGCGTTGATACCTAGGAGTTCGACATATAGCGAAGATGGTCGTGAATGTCAATTAGTTTGGGAGACAACGGTTATGAGAACGCGACGCGGCGGAACAAAGGCAGGGCCTCAACGTCAACGAAGACACGATTACGGAGGCGTAGCAAAACCCCACGGCACGCCTCGGAAAGCGGGCCCGATCCTGGAGTGGGGGACAGCGAAACGCGGGGTGGATTTAGGGGGTGGCGGTGGCGGCGCGGGCCGCTTCTACCTCGATGAGTTTGCCGGATTGGACGTCGTAGATGTAGCCATGGACGGCGATGGACTTGGGCACGAGCGGATGATTGCGGATGCGGTTGACGTCGTCGAGGACGGATTGCTTCTGGTCCTTGATGGTGAGCCACTCGATGTATTCACCAGCACGGGAGCCGGGTCCTTTGCCGACGTCGCGGAAACCGGAAGAGGAAAGTTCGGCAGTTTCGAGGCTGGCACTGAGGAGATTGCGCATCACATCGTTGGTAAAAAATTCCATGCCGCAATTGGTGTGATGGATGACGAAGAATTCGCGGGTGCCGAGAAGTTTGTAGCTGATGACGAGGGAGCGGATGGCGTCGTCGCTGGCGCGGCCGCCCGCGTTACGGATGACGTGGGCGTCGCCTTCGGAGAGTCCGGCGAATTTCGCGGGATCGAGGCGGGCGTCCATACAGGTAAGAATGGCGAAGCGGCGGGCCGGGGGCATGGCGAGTTTGGACTTGTCGCCGAAATTACCGGCGTATGTGGAATTGGCGGTGAGAACTTCAGAGAGAATCTGGCTCATTGGTACGCTCCTTGAAATGGAATTGAGCTAAGGATCGGCCACTGCATCAAACGTTTCCGCGCGCAAGGCGTCCGAAAAAGAAAAAGCCCACGAAGAAAACGTGGGCTCTTGGATCCAGGTCTAGAAAAAGTAGCTAGGCGCTGGACTCCTCCTGCCCGAAGCGGGGACAACAGGGACACGAACAAGAAGAGAACGCGCGCGCGGTGAAGGGTGATGAGTTGGTGCGGCCGAACATGAAAAACCAGCGTACGCGGAGGCGGTCGGGAAGTCAACGAGGCTTTTCATCGAGGCGGAAGAAACTACGTTATCCTGGAACGACGAGGCGAATTTTGGAAATGGTCGGGAAAGGGGGACCCCTTTTGGAGATGGAACGCAAGAGATGGAAGTGAACAAAACGCAGGAAGTACGCATCATGGGGTTGGTGGCTAGCGAAGGACAGCAAAAGCTGGGTGGGCGTATACTTTCAACCCGCGGGTCCAAAAGACCCGCCACTACGCGCTGGGAGCGAAACATGGCGGAATATTTGCTCAAGACAGAACCGACGGAGTATTCGTTTGCGAGACTGGTGAAAGATGGACAGACAGAGTGGGATGGCGTGAAAAATCCCGTGGCAGTGAAACATCTGGGCGAGATGAAGGCGGGCGAGAAGCTAATTATTTATGAGACCGGCGACACGAAGAGCGCGGTAGGGACGGCCACGGTTGTGTCGGTGGGTACGAAAAATTTGAAGAAGCCGGTCGTGGTGATCAAGGCGGGAAAGCCATTGGGCAAGCCGGTGACCTTGGCGGAGATCAAGAGTAATAAAATGTTTGCGAGTTCACCATTGGTACGTATCGGAAGGCTGTCGGTGGTGCCATTGACCGCGGAACAGTATAAGGTGCTCGCGGGAAGTTAGAGCGCGGCTGGTTGCGGATTGGAGACGTTCGAGCCCAGAAAACGGCACGGCGCAAGCGGACGGGCTCTACGAAGATGGGGCGGGTATGGGACATGATTTGGAAAATTCCGTCGCGCTTTTGAAGCGGACGCCGGCGGCGTTGGATGCGCTGCTGCGGGATTTGCCGGAAACGTGGACATTGCGAAATGAAGGGGAGAATACCTGGAGCGTGTTCGAGGTGATCGGGCATTTGATTCATGGCGAACGCACCGACTGGATGACGCGGGCGCGAATGATCATGGAGTTTGGCGAGGGCCGCGCATTTGACCGGTTCGATCGCTTCGCGCAGGAGCGGGAGAGTCAAGGGAAAACGCTTGAGCAATTGCTAGACGAGTTTGCGCGGTTGCGGGCGAAGAATTTAGAGGATCTGCGAAGGATGAATCTGGGCGAACAGGAGTTAAGGAAGCGCGGGAAGCATCCGGGGCTGGGCGTAGTGACGCTGTCGCAATTACTGGCGACGTGGGCGGCGCATGATTTGACGCATTTGCACCAGATTTCGCGGATCATGGCGTACCAATATCGCGAGAATGTAGGGCCGTGGAGCAAGTTTTTGGGCGTGCTGCAGTGCGGCGGGCATAGCGCACCGGCGTGAATGGCGTTACAGCATGCAGGTGACGTGGGAACAATCCCAATAGAGTAGATTGAGGTGGATTTTCGTCGGCTGGCGTTGGCCGGCCGCGATTCGAAACCAGCCATCGGCCGGAAGTTTGCTGCGAAGTGGGTCGTGGGCAATGGCTCGGTAAGTGCCAGGGCCGAGTTGAACGGACGCGCGGCCATTGGCGTCGGTAACCACGGTGATATTGTTTTTTGGTTCGGGCCAATCTTCAACGAGGCCTAGCGGCTTAATCACTACTTTTGCATCCGGACACGGTGAATCCTCGAGAGTAACGATGATGGTGACGCGCACTTTTGTGGGCTCGGGCAGGGGTGCGGGAGGTTGGGCGTGCAGAGTTGGGGTGACAAGGATTACCGAGAGAAGCGAGATGCGAGGAAGAAGGTGGGCCATGTTGGCTCCTGATTCGTGGTGTGAGTCATTCGTGGTTAGAACGAATGTGGATGCGGAACTTGCAGTTGGATGATGCGGGATAGATCGTGCGGCATGGTGCGCAGCGGTGCTGCACGCCTACGGGGAAACGCGATCAGTGTGCGAGGACTCGTCGCCTGATAGATATTGGGGGCGGCGGTACCGTCATGGGATAGGGCGGGGAATCGGGCGCGGCTCGAGAGAATCGGCGGGCTGGATGAGGTCCCACTTGTTGCCGTAAAGATCTTCGAAGACGGCGACGGTGCCGTAAGATTCCTGGCGAGGCGATTCGAGGAACTTCACATTGGCGGCTTGCATCAGGCGGTAATCGCGCCAGAAATCGTCGGTATGGAGGAAGAGGAAGACGCGGCCGGCGGCTTGATGACCGACCTGGAGGAGTTGCGCAGGGTCGGCGGCTTGCGCGAGGAGCAGGGTGGTTCCCTGGGAAGCGGGCGGAGCGACGATGAGCCAGCGTTTGCCGCCGGGAAGCGGCGAATCTTGCACGACACGGAAGCCGAGGGAGTCCGTGAAGAAGGCGAGGGCCTCATCGTAATCGCGAACCAGGAATGCGACATGGGCAAGAGTTTGTGGCATGACAGGCAATTATCCCATGGAGTTGGGGAATGTGGATTGAGGGCGCGAGGTTAGCGAAGGGGCGAGGCCGAAGGAGCTTACGTGCGCGGCCCGTGGGGCACCAAAGCACCCCACAGAGGAAGGCACCGGTCTGAAGACCGGCTACTACCCTGGCGCTGACTGGTGGAACTGGGAAGTGGGTGAGTAGACTAGAGGCGGAACACAAGAAGCGTGGTGCCGGAGAAAATGAAATGGAATACGTAAATCTGGGCAAGACTGGGCTGAAGGTTTCGCGGATTTGCCTCGGCTGTATGACCTATGGAGAGCCGGCGGTGGGAACGCCCAAGCCGGGGAGTCATGCGTGGGCGTTGAACGAACAAGAGAGCCAGCCATTTCTACGGCAGGCGCTAAAGCTGGGAATCAATTTCTTCGACACTGCAAACGTGTATTCCCGTGGCGAAAGCGAAAACGTGGTTGGGAAGTTCTTGAAGGCCAACGCGCGGCGGGAGTCCGTGGTGATCGCGACGAAATTGCAAGGAGTGATGCGCGAAGAGCCAAACGGCGGAGGCTTATCGCGGAAGGAAGTATTTTTCGAGTTAGACGAGAGTTTGCGGCGATTGCAGACCGATTACGTGGACCTCTACCAAATCCATCGCTGGGACTACGAAACGCCGATCGAGGAGACGCTGGAGGCGTTAAACGACGTGGTGCGAGCAGGAAAGGTGCGATACATCGGAGCTTCATCGATGCACGCGTGGCAATTTACGAAGGCATTGTATCTGTCGCGAATGCATGGATGGGCGCGCTTTTTGTCCATGCAGAATTACTACAATTTACTGTACCGCGAGGAAGAGCGGGAAATGCTGCCGCTGTGCATGGAGGAAGGCATCGCAGTATTGCCCTGGAGTCCGCTGGCGCGGGGACGATTGGCGCGGCCGTGGAAGAGCGAGAGCACGAAACGGTATGAGACTGATGTGTTCGGCAAGATTTTGTATGGGGAGACCGAAGATGTGGATCGGCGGGTGGTGGAGCGGGTGGGTCATGTGGCGGAGAAACGCGGGGTGCCGCGTGCGCAAGTGGCGCTGGCATGGTTGTTGAGCAAGCCAGCGGTGACGGCGCCGATTGTTGGAGCGACGAAGCCGAATCACTTGGAGGATGCGGTGGCAGCGCTGGGGTTGCGGCTCACCCCGGAGGAAATCGTGTCGATGGAGGAGCCGTATAGTCCGCATCCGGTGTTGGGATTTAAGTAGGAAGAATTCACCACAGAGGACACCGAGAGCACAGAGGTGGGACAGGAACTTCAACGGAGTCAGAATTGGGCTGGGTTGTCGGGGCTGCTGGGCGGCCCTATAATTGGATATTCAGACGAGTGAGGAGGGACGAACTATGGCGACGGCAGACGCGAAAGTGCATGTGGCGGAGTTCACCAACGAGCCATTTATCGATTTTTCGAATGCAGAGAATCGAAAAAAGATTGAAGCGGCGCTGGCAAAGGTGAAGGGGGAATTCGGGCACGAATACCCGATGTGGATAGGCGGGAAAAAAGTGGTGACGGAGAAGAAGAGGAAATCGACCAACCCGTCGCGGCCGTCGGAAGTGATTGGCGTGTTTCAGGACGCGTCGAAAGAACAGGCGGTTGAGGCGATTGAGGCGGCAAACAAGTATTTCGATTTGTGGAAGAAAGTGCCGGCGCAGGAACGGGCGAAGTGTTTGTTCAAGGCGGCGCAAATCGTGCGCGAGCGGAAATTCGAGTTGGAAGCGGTGGTCTGCTATGAAGTAGGAAAAACGTGGGTGGAAGCCGATGCGGATATCGCGGAGACCATCGATTTTTGTGAGTTTTACGGCCGGGAAATGGTGCGATTGGCCGAACCGCAAAAGCTGACACCAATGCGCGGCGAGCGGAATTACCTGGTGTATATCCCGCTGGGCGTGGGCGCGATTATTCCGCCGTGGAATTTTCCGATGGCGATTATGGCGGGACTGGTGGTGGCGTCGCTGGTGACGGGAAATACCGTGGTGCTGAAGCCAGCTTCGGATTCGCCAACGATTGCGGCGAAGTTTGTGGACATTTTGTTTGAGGCGGGAATCCCGAAAGAGGCGCTGCAGTTTGTAACCGGTTCGGGAGCGGCGGTGGGCGACACGATCGTGCAGCATCCCAAGACGCGGTACATCGGCTTCACGGGTTCGAAGGAAGTGGGATTGCGGATTGCGGAACTAGCGTCGAAACCGTCGGCGGGACAGATCTGGATCAAGCGAACTGTGCTGGAAATGGGCGGAAAAGACGGCATCGTAGTGGACGAAGAGGCCGACATTGATTCCGCTGTGGAAGGCACAGTGGCGGCGGCGTTCGGCTATCAAGGGCAGAAGTGCTCGGCGTGTTCGCGGGTGATCGTGAGCGAGAAGGTGTACGACACGTTTGTAGACAAACTGGTGGAACGCACGAAGAAGATTAAAGTGGGACCGAGCGACGATCCGAACAATTACATGGGCCCGGTGATCAACGATGCGGCGATGAAGACGATCATGGACTACATCGAAATTGGGAAGAAAGAAGGAAAGCTGTTGGCGGGCGGGAAGCGTGCCGAGGGCGATGGCTATTTCGTGGAGCCGACGATTATTGCGGATGTGCCACCCAAGGCGCGGCTGGCGCAGGAAGAGGTGTTTGGTCCGGTGCTGGCGGTGATTAAGGCGAAAAACTTTGAGGACGCGATGCAGATTGCGAATAATACTGAGTTTGGATTGACGGGCTCATTGTATTCGAAGAATCCGGAGAAGATTCGCCGCGCGGAGGAAGACTTCCACGTGGGGAATTTGTATCTGAACCGGAAGTGCACAGGGGCAATGGTGGGCGCGCATCCGTTTGGGGGATTTAATATGAGCGGAACGGATTCGAAGACCGGTGGGAAGGACTATTTGCTATTGTTTTTGCAGGCAAAAGCGGTGGCGGAGAAGGTGAGCTAGAAAATAGAAACTGGAAAATGGAAATTCGGGAGAGGGGCGGATGCGAATTCGCCCCTTTTTTATTGGGTATCGAGGAAGAGTTACGCAGAGGACGCGAAGAATCATTCCGACCGTGATACGCGCGGTCAAACTGATTCGTTTTGGGGCTCCCCGCTAGAAACGAATTTTAGCATGCGGTAAGCGGGATAGCTGCAGGCCAGGGCGATGAGGGTGAGATAGCTGTTGGTGGGATCTTCGTGGATGGCTTCGATCAGGAAGGCGACGGAGCCTAGCAGCGCGAGTGCGGTGGTGTAGGGATAGCCCCAGGCGCGGTAAGGGCGAGCGAGAGCGGGCTCGCGGCGGCGGAGGAGGAAGAGGGAGATGAACGAGAGCAGATAATTGGTGACGAAGAAAAAGGCCAGCATGGCGATGACGCGTTCGAAGCTAAAAATGGCGAAAGCGACACCCGCCGCTGCACTGAGAAGAAGAGCGATGGTGGGCGTGCCGCCTTTGTTCACCCGAGAAACGGCGCGGAAGAAAAGGCCATCGCGGCTCATCGCGTAGATCACGCGCGCACCCATAAGGTGAAGCGCGTTGAGGGAACTGAAAAGCGCGAGGACCATAATCGAGCGAAAGATGAAATCGCCATGATGGCCGAAGACGCGATCGGCGGCGAGTCCCAGCGAGAAATTATTGCCGGCAATTTCGTTCATGGGCAGGACATAGAGGACGGCGGCATTGACGAGGAGATAGATAAGAACGATAGAAAAGAGGCTGGCGAAGATGGCGCGTGGAACGAGGTAGCCGGGATTTTTGATTTCGTCGCCGAAGTAGATCACGCCGTCCCAGCCATCGTAGGTGTAAATGGTAGCTTGCACGCCAAAGAGCAGCGCGGTGATAAGGGCAGCGCCAACGGGGATAACGATGGGAATAGTGGACTGAGCAGGCGCTGCTTGGACTGCCTGGTGCAACTGGCCGCCAAAGGCAAAGCAGGCGATCACGATGATGAAGAAGGCCAGACCTTTCATCACTGTAGTGGTGTTTTGGACTTTGCTGCCCATACTGATGCTTTTCCATTGCAGCAGGGCAAAAAGGATAATGAGCGAGACGGCGGTGAACTTGATTTTGAGTGCGCCGTCGAATACCGGGAAAAGATGCGCGAAGTATTCGCCGATCACGATGCCGACGGCGCCGGTGGTGCCGCAGGTGGAGAGCCAGTCTGACCAGCCGACAACGAAGCCGGCAAAATCGCCGATGGCCCGGCGGGAAAAATTGTACTGGCCGCCGCTTTTTGGGATAGCCGCACCGAGTTCGGCAAGTTGGAAAGCGCTGACGAGGGCGTAAAGCGCACCGAGGAACCACACGGTGAAGAAAAGCAGATGATTGGGGAGACGCGCGGCGATGTCCCCGGGTGTGCGGACGATTCCGGCGGAAATGGTGTTGCCGACAGCGACGGCGATGCCGAAACCGACGCCAAGGACCTGGAGGAGTTTGCCCTTTTCTTTGCGAGGATGCGTGGGGCGCAAGGGTAGGTCGGAGGAAAGCGTGTCAGAGCTTGTGGACAATGGGGGAATGATAGAGGAAAGAGGTAAAGAAGCAAAGGGCAAGGAAGCTTTGCAGCGGCCGGCCTTTTAGGCCGGTTTTTTTTCATGCGTGAAGAGAGCCGATGACGCCGAGTACGCAGAGAACGCTGAGGACGCAGAGCAGAGCAGGAGTTACTGGGATTTGGAGGCGGCGTCGAGGAATGCGGCTACGTTGGATTTTAGTCTGGTCAGGTCTTCGTCGCGAAGGTACATCATGTGGCCCGCTTCATAGTATTTGTGCTGAATATTTTTTTGCAAGTTGGCGGGGAGGCCGAGATGTTCGGTAGCGTATTCGGATTCGAAGAACGGAGTGGCTAGATCGTAGTAGCCGTCTTCCATTTGCACCTGCAATTTTGGATTAGTGATGAAGGCATTGGCGAGATCGGGCATCACATTGGGCGAGCCGGGAAAAAACTCCGGGCCGGGCGCCTGGTGTTTCCAGTCCCAGTGATTGTTGCCGAACTCCGCAAAGACGTGATATGGGCGATCCTGGCTGAATTTCAAATCGTCGCGAAGATAGGTGTGGAAGGCGGCGACGAATGCGCCGGTGATCGCTGCTTCCTGCGGGTCGTAGGTGGCGGAAGCATCGATGAGATCGATGGTCGGGCCCGAGAAGCGCGCGTCGAGACGACCGGTGGTGAGTCCGCGATTAATCTGAAGTTCCTGCATGAAGCGGTCGAGGCGCACGCGTAAATTGGACTTGATGAGGTAATCCTCGCTGAGCCCAGTGAAACGCGAAAGCTTCTTGGCCACTGCGGCTTTGTCAGCTTCGGTGAGAGTGTCACCCTTGAGCAGAGCGGCAGCATATTCGCCTTTGGCGAAATTGCGGGCCTCGTCGACAAAGGATTCCAGATTGTCGGGACGATCCTTCAGCACCTTGTGATACCAAGCGGTGGCGGCATAACTGGGCAGATAAAGGATGTAGCTGACATCGTCACCGGGATGGAAGGAAATGGTGCGGAGGTCCCAAACGGAAGAGACCATGACGAGACCATTGAGGTAGATGCCGTTCTGGGATTGCAGAAGATTTGAAAGCGCGGCGTTGCGAAAGGTACCATAGCTTTCGCCAATCAGGAATTTCGGAGAGTTCCAGCGGCCATTGCGGGTGACGTAGGTTTGTACAAATTGCGCCAGGGACTTGGTGTCCTGGTCGACGCCCCAAAAATCCTTGTCCTGCGCTTTGCCGACCGCGCGGCTAAAGCCAGTGCCCACGGGATCGATGAAGACGAGATCGGACTTGTCGAGCAGGCAATTCGGATTGTCGTCGATTTTGTAGGGCGCCGGCGGGGTGATGCCGGCATTCGCAGTGACGACACGTTTCGGTCCGAACGAACCCATGTGCAGCCAGATGGAAGAGGAGCCGGGGCCGCCGTTGTAGAGGAACGACAGAGGGCGAAGGCTGGAATCCTTCACATCGCTGCGAATGTAGGCCACGTAATAGATGAGAGCTTCGGGTTCGTCCTTTTCATTCTTGAGGAGAATGCTGCCGGCGGTGGCTTTGTAGGCAATGGTCTGGCCGGCAATTTTGATGGAATGGTCGGTGACGGATGATTCTTCTTTGGGAGTGACAGAAGGCTCGTGGGATTTTTCGGCGGGCTTCTCGGCGGACTTTTGGTCTTTCTCTTGCTCCTGCGCAATGGAAGCGAATGGATGAAAAGCGAAAAGCAAAGCGAAGGCGCAGAGTAGACGCGAGCAGGCACTGACGTTCATGTGCGAGATTCTCCTGTGACGTTAGACGCGGCCGATGGCCCGGGGCATTCTACCGCATAACCGGCTGGCGACGAGGCTCACCGGTGGCAAGGTTGAAGGCGAGTTCGCGAGAATCGCTGGGGGCAGCGAGGCGCAGGGAAGAGCAGTCGTTCATGATCCAGTCCGCACCTGCGGCGAGGAGCACGTCGTCGTCGACGGTGGTGCGCACGGCGAGGACGCGAGCGCCGGCGGCTTTGCCGGAACGCACGCCGAAGGGGGCGTCTTCGATGACGATGCATGCTTGCGCATCAAGGTGAAGGGCGGCGGCTCCTTTGAGGTAAGGTTCGGGGTCGGGCTTGCCGTGGACAATGTCACTGGCGGTCACGAGATGATAAACGTAGGGCCAGAGATTTGTGGCGCGAAGACGCACCTCGGCGAGTGGCCGGGTGGAGGAAGTGACCACTGCAAGTTGGAAATGAGGGACCGTTGCGAGCAATTCTTGCGCGCCGGGGAGCGCGACAACATCGGCAATTTCGTCGATTTCGCCGCGTTCCATCCAGCGATTTTCTTCTAGGTGGACGGCGGGATCGGCGTGCGGCAGGAGTTCGCGAATGGAGGTGAGGCTGGTGCGGCCGTGCGAGAAGTGGACGACGTAATCGGGATCGAGGTTATGTTTCTGGGCCCAGCGAGTCCAGACGCGGGCAACCGCGGGAGTGGAGTCGACGAGGACGCCGTCCATGTCCACGAGCAGGGCTTGGCAGGAGATTTGGGTCATCAGCTCTCATTGTATCGGATCAGTGTTTTTCTGAATGTCGAAAACGCGGCGGCTGCGGGATTCGTAAACCTGAAGATTTAACGGAAGTTGGGGTGACAATCTTGGCCCGGTTTGAACCGCTCCTTGAACGTGCGCTGGCTTTCAAGCGCTTTCTGTCGCGACATTCTAAGCAATCACTGCGTTCGGAGTTTTGAGAGCTCTGAGAATCGTTCAACCCATTGCCGTTGCTCGGGTGTATCGGGAACAAGACAGCCTCTGGATCGTTCTATGGCGTGAAATGCAATGTCCGGGGATAAACCCAGCTTTACAAGAATAGAAGCGGCGATAAGCGACGAACGCCCGATCCCCGCCCTGCAATGAATCACCACCGATTTGCAGTCTCTTGAGTACGCCACCAATTCGTCCACCAACGCTGCGAGCTTCGAAAGGTCCTCCGGCAAAGATCGATCTTCGATCGGGAATGAGATGAAGAGCAAACCGTTCTGAGAGCACTCCTGAGCTTCCTCGATTAGACCAAGTTCCTCAGTTTCGGAAGCAGTCAGAGCGGACACGATCACATCCACGCCTGCTTGCCGGAGCATGCGCAGATCATCGGGGAGCCAATCATTCCCCCGAGGTCTTGGCATGATTCCGAGACGAACACCCTCTAAGTCAATCCAGTAAGGACTCATATTGTGGGTCTCCTCAGTTCAGTAAAGGGAACTCGAAAGGTGGGGAAATGGACGCAACGAAGAATGAAGCGTCGCGCAGTGGTTCAAAATTAGTTGGGGTGGGAGACGGGGATCGAACCCGCGACATTCGGTGCCACAGACCGACGCTCTACCAGCTGAGCTACTCCCACCACTGTTTGAAAGTTTAGCATGGGGGGCTTGCGTGATAAATACCCTATCGCGTTAGTAACCGAAGGGGATAACGTCGCGCCATTTAAGATGTAACCCAACCAAAACAGGAGAAAAGGAGACTACGGGGTTGGGGAACAAGGGACGACGGGAGTATCTGCGAGCCATTTATGAGCGGTATCGGAAGGCGGGACGAAAGGACAAGAAGGTGATCTTGGGCGAGTTCTGTGCCAACACCGGCTATCACCGCAAGTATGCGATTCGTTTGCTGAACGGACCGCGACCGGAGAGGCATCGGCGGTCACGGGAGCGGCGGCGGGGGGTCAGCTACAGTCAAGAAACGCTGACGGTTTTGACCGCGGTGTGGGAGGCCGCCGGGTATCCCTGGTCGGTGCGCTTGAAAGCGCTGTTGCCGTTGTGGCGGCCGTGGATTCGCAAGCATTTTCGGGTGCGCCCGGAGATCGAAAAGCAATTGCTGGCGATCAGTCCACGACAGATGGACCGTCGGCTAAAAGCGCACAAGACCCAGCGGCGCCGGCGCATTTACGGACGCACCAAGCCGGGCTATTTGCTGAAGCACCACATTCCGGTGAAGACCGATCGCTGGGACGTGCACACCCCGGGTTTCACGGAAGTGGATCTGGTTTCGCATTCTGGCAATTCTGCCAGCGGAGAGTTCGCGCATACGCTGAACGTCACCGACATTCACAGCACCTGGACGGAATCGCGGGCCGTGCTGGGACGCGGCGAACAGGCCGTGCAGCGGGCCTTAAACGAGGTCGCCACGGGCTTGCCGTTTCCATTGCTGGGAGTGGATTCCGACAATGGCAGCGAGTTCATCAACTGGCATCTGAAAGGTTGGTGTGAACAGCAGCACATTCAGCTCACGCGCGGGAGGCCCTACAAGAAGGATGACAACGCGCACATTGAGCAAAAGAATTGGACGCATGTGCGCAAGCTGCTGGCCTGGGATCGCTACGACACCCACGAAGCGGTGGCGGCGATGAACGATCTCTACGGCCAGGAACTGCGGTTGTGGCTGAACTTGTTTCTTCCCTCGGTGAAGTTGCTGAAGAAGGTGCGCGTGGGTAGCAAGGTGCGGCGCGTTTACGATGCCGCGCGCACCCCATTCGAACGCGTGCGGGAGTGCCCGCAAGCGGACCCCAAGAAAGTCGCCCAGCTGGAAGAATTGCGAAAGCGGCTGGACCCCTTTCAACTGAGCCGGATCATCGAACGCAAACTGGAGCGCATCGCCCGGCTAGCCAATCGCCGGCTGAGTCCCAGGGCAGAGCCGCCAGCGGAAGCAGCGCCACCAAGACGCCGGGCCAACGGCTGTGGAAAAGCCGCTGCGCTTGGGTACCGCAGTGAGTGGCGAGTGGTTAGTGGCGAGTGGCGAGAAGAAGAGGAAGAGAAGAACGGCCAAGTTCGCACGTGCGCGCTCGCAAAGCACCGGGGACCTTGCCGAGATAGGATCCAGCAGTGCTGGACCCCTACACAGAAGGGGAACGGGGCACTTCCGGGGGGCAGGACGCCAGGAGCCGGCAAGATGCCGGCGCTACCGGCTGGACTCGAATTGCCCGATTAGGACATAGCAAGGTGGAAACTTTGGGCGGGGGTGTGCTGCTGAGGGGAGCTGCGGGGAGCTAGACTTGGCTAGGGCAGGGTGTGTGTCCCCGCACATGGACCCGCAGACGACGGATCGACTCCATTTCGAGATGCAGATCGCGTACGCGCGACCGGCGGTAGCGCTATTGGCGATCGCCTGTCTGCTGGAGTTGCAATCGATAAGAGAAGCGGAGCGGGCGCTGGCGCTGCTGGCGGCTTATCTGTTGGTGGCCCTGGTAGTGCTCGGGCTGGAGCGAGTGCTGCGAACGTACAACTGGCACTTGCCGCTGGCCTGCGACGTATTGGTCGTTGGACTATATCTATATTTCTCCACAGAAATGATGCCTGCGTGGTTCCTGGTGTTTTTCGTAGCGTTTGCCGCAGGTTATCGCTGGAACATGAAGCTGGCGATATTTCTGTCGTTTGGGTTGCTGCTGCTGGCAGTAGCGCTGCGGTTGAACCGGCTGGGACCAGCGGGGCCAGAGCCGACTGCATTCTTTTATTTACCGGTGTTTGCGGCCACATTGATGGGCGCAGGCGGCATGGCGTTTCTGGGAGACCGCAACCGAGGGTTCACGAAGCAGCAGGAATTCCTGAATCATGTTTCGGGTTCGATGCATGTGGAATTGGGGCTGGCGGAATCGTTGCGCATGCTGCTGGAGGATTTGTGCGGCGAATTCCAGACCGAAGGGGCATTGCTGGCTTACCGGGATACGGACCTGGAGCGGATTTTCCTGTGGCAATTGAAATCGGGCGAGAGTGAGCGCATGTCTCCGGAAAACTTGCCGTTGACGCGCTCCGACGGATTTTTGCTGGACGACATGGATGCGTCGCTTTGCTGGAATTCCCTGGAGGGCCGCGGCCAGGGATTCGGATGGGACCGGCGAAACATGCAGAGGGTGAAAATTTTGCCGCGAATTCCGGGGCCGACGCAGCAGGAATTTCGCATTCGCAATTTCTTGAGTGTAGCGTTCGATCAGGGGAAGCACCCGGTGGGACGGCTGTTCCTGGTGAACCGCAAGAGTGACAAACCGTTCAGCCGCGATGAACTGGCATGGTTTGAAAAGATCGCGTGCCATATCAGCGGGCCGCTGGAGAATGTGTTTTTGCTGCGGCATTTGCGGGTACGGGCGATTGAGGCGGAACGCTCCAGGATTTCGCGAGACCTGCACGACGGGATTCTGCAGACACTGTTGAGTATCGAGATACAACTGGATGTGTTGAGAAGGAAGGTGGCGACGCAACCGGAGCAGTTGGAGGCGGGGTTAACTTCTTTGCAACAGACGGTGCGAAATGAGGGGGCGGAGTTGCGGCATATGGTCACGGACTTGCGGCCATTGCGCGTGCAATCGGCGGATTTGGTGGATTTGATGCGGGGATTCGGGGAACGCTTCAGGAACGAGTCAGATTTGGCGCTGGATTTACTGGTGGATTCGGTGGATCTGCAGGCTCCCGACCGTGTGTGCAGGGAAATTTTTCAGATTTACCGAGAAGCACTCAACAACATAAAAAAACATGCTAAGGCTTCCCATGTCGTGGTAAAACTGACGCAGGATGACAGCCGCCTGTCTCTCGTTGTGGATGATAACGGTGAGGGGTTCAGTTTTGCCGGACGTTTTACGGGGGATGAATTAGACCGGTTACGGTTGGGTCCGATTTCCATTAAGGAACGAACGCGTACGGTAGGTGGAGTGTTGACTGTGGAGTCAAATCCGGGGCATGGTGCGCGTCTAACGATTGAGGTTCCGCTCGGCTAATTATGGCGAAGACAAAACAGCAAATACGAGTGTTGATGGCGGATGATCACGCGATCTTTCGGGATGGGTTACGAAAGTTACTGGATGGCGACGAGGAAATCGTGATTGTCGGCGAAGCGCAGAATGGCGCGGAATGCATCAAGATGCTGGCGAAGTTGAAGCCGGATATTCTGCTGCTGGATTTGCGCATGCCCGAAAAAGACGGGCTGGCGGTGCTGGAAGAAGTGAACTTCGACCAGATGCCGACGCGGGTGATTGTGTTGACAGCCGCGGAGGACGATCGCGACGTGGTGCGGGCGATGCGGTTGGGCGCGCGGGGCGTGGTGCTGAAGCAGTCCGCGACCGATTTGCTGGTGAAGAGCATTCATCGCGTGCACGCGGGAGAAATTTGGCTGGATAATCGCATGACCGCGGAAGTGATGAAGGCGTTCGCGAAATCGTCGGATTCCGGGCCGCGACGCGAGAAGCCGCTACTTTCCGATCGCGAAAAGGAGATTGTGCAACTGGTGGCGCAGGGATTCAGAAACAAGGAAATCGGCGAAAAATTGTTTATTTCCGAGCAGACGGTGAAGAATCACCTCCACAATATTTTCGATAAATTAGGCGTGTCGGACCGGTTGGAGTTGGCGCTGTATGCGATCCATCATCGGTTGATCGATCAGACGTAGGAAGTTTATAGTTCGTAGAAACAGCCTACCTTTGACAGTTCGCCACGGGCGACAATCCAGCCGAGAATTCAGAGTTGAGATGCCTTCGGGGCTCAGGGTGAGCTTTCGCCGCGGAGGAGGTGCGTGGTAATACCATACTCAATGCTGGTTGCTAATACGGTATTCTAGTGTTATGGGGACAGTGCGAAAAATCACTGTGGAAGTGCCTGCCGCGCTTTTGGAGAAGGCGCAAGAAGCAAGCGGCACAGGCATAACCCAAACCGTCCGCACTGGACTGCAGTTGGTTGCTGCTTCGAGGGCTTATGCGAAACTCCGCCAGTTTCGCGGTAAGTACCGCTTTGCGCTTACGCTCAAAGAGTTGAAAGACGATCGATGACGTAACCGACTCGAGCACGTGAATGGCTGATCTCTCCTTCACGATTGTGTAATTCATAGACAAGATTAGCTGCTAGTTCTTTTGCATTATTGCGCTGGGGATGGGGTGTGCTTATCCTCGCGGGAATATTTCGCGGCGTATTGAAGTTGGGGACTGTCTCGTTTTCAAAATAACTGAACGGCTGGTGTAGGCCGATTCCCTCGCGTCCGCGGTGCATGCGGATGGCGCTACCTGGGGGCAATGGCAGGGAGGATCCGTTGAGGACGATACTCGTGTGCGTTTTGCTGTTGTGCAGTGGGGCCGTAACGATGGCGCAGTCCGATCCTGCTCCGATCCAGCTGGGATCCATAACCTTTTCCGGAAGCATTCGCGAACGGTATGAAGCCTGGAGCTGGTTCGAGCCGAACACCGGGGAGAACTTGTACGGATATTCCGGGACGCTGATGCGTTTTTCGTTGTCGCAAAAACGCGAGACATTCGACTGGGACCTTGAGTTTGCAGTGCCGGTGCTGCTGGGGCTGCCGGACAAGGCGGTGCAACCTGCGCCGCAGGGGCAGCTCGGGCTGGGCGGGTCGTATTACGCGGCGAACGACGAAAAGCAGTTCACAGCATTCATTTTCCCGAAGCAGGCGTTTGTGCGATTTAAGGGCGAACACTCGAGTTTGCAGGCCGGACGCTTTGAGTTCACCGACGGGAGTGAGGTAAAGCCCAAGGATCCTACTTTGGCGACGTTGAAAGCAGACCGCATCGGACAGCGGTTGATCGGCACGTTTGGATTCACGGACATCATGCGCAGCACCGACGGATTGCATTATGCGTATTCTAACGGTCCGTGGAATTTCACGGCGGTGAGCGCGATACCAACACGCGGTGTCTTCCAGGTGGACGGCTGGGGTTGGGTGAAGACCCCGGTCAGCTATGTTTCGGTGACCCACGAGATGGAGAGTGGAAAAAAGCACGCGGAATGGCGGGTCTTCGGGATTTATTACAACGACGACCGGGGTGTGCTGAAAACGGATAACCGGCCAGCGAGCGTTCGCGCGGGAGACCTGAGCGCCATCAACATCGGAACGTACGGAGGGCATTTTATCGCGGCGTTGCCGACGAGTGCAGGAACGTGGGACTTGCTGGGCTGGGGAGCGTTGCAGAGCGGCAGTTGGGGAAGCCAGAGCCAGCGCTCCGGTGCAGGAGCAATTGAAGGGGGATTTCAGCCGGACATTTGGCAGCGGGTGCGGCCGTGGTTTCGCGCGGGATATTTTTACTCTTCGGGAGACGGCAATCCCAATGACAACGTGCACGGGACGTTCTTTGCGATATTGCCGACCCCGCGCGTGTATGCGCGGTTTCCGTTCTTCAATGAAATGGATAATCGCGACGTGTTCGGGGAAGTTGTCTTGCGGCCTGGAAAAAATCTGACGATCCGGAGCGACGTGCACGGGCTGTGGTTAGCCAACAAGCACGATCTTTGGTACACGGGCGGCGGGGCATTTCAACCGTGGACGTTTGGTTTCCAGGGGCGGCCTTCGAATGGGGCGACTGGGCTGGCAACGCTGTACGATATTAGCGGCGATTACAACTGGAAGCACGGAGTGTCGGTTGGCTTGTATTTCGGGTATGCCGTAGGTGGTCCGGTGATCAAGGCGATTTACCCACAAAATGGGAACGGAGCGCTGGGATACACCGAGCTAAGCTACCATTTCTAATTTCAAGGACGATTTGAAACCGCGAGTGATGTAATGCCTTGTGGCGCGGCGCGTAAGAACCTTTGATACGCGAAAGCCCCCCGCATCCCATTCAGAAACCCGAATAGGATCACAACACCGAGGACGCCAACACCGAGTATGCTGCCGGTTTTCAAATAAAGTATGATCTTTTCCAAGAAAAAGAGAACAAATCCCGCGACCGCGGCGAACCGGGAGTAGCGGTACATGCCGTAGGCGATAGCCGCAAATATGAGCGCATCGAAAATGGCAGCGGCCGAAATTCCCGGCATTCTGATTCCTACGAGGGACAGAGCAACGAAAAGAGTCGTAAAGCCAGCGACTAGGATTGCGCACCACATTCCATAACGTGTGGCGTCTTTCGCTCCGTCCAGATCGGACACGTCCGGCCAATACCAGCTTCCATTGCCCATGCGGGAACAACTCCTAGAAACAATGTATCTAGCACGTTTGCTATAAGTACAATAATTAATTTTCGACGAAAGTTCGTCGGAATCGCACCGAAATGCCACAAAAACGGTCCGGGCAATAAGTCATCTGCCGGCAGCACAGAGGGTCGCGCCATTCGTCTGCTGGCGACACGGTTATAGTACGAAAGTACTTTTTCCACCTGGGAAAACTTTGTACCGGGCGTTCTATTGTTCTCTAGGACAGAGGCGCATAGACTCAGACTTTCCATAGGGAGGTCCGCCTTGACAGGCTCAGAGCGCCGCACAACCCAACGGTTCTCCATGCGGCTACCGCTTACGGTGCGGTGGACAACGGGGGCAGCAGTTGGAGAAACAAGCACCGAATCTCGCGACGTAAGCTCGCGCGGGGTGTATTTCTTCCTAACCAAAGACGTAAAAGAGGGATCTCCGGTGGAGATTCTGCTGACATTGCCGAATGAAATCACGTTGGCCGGCCCGGTGAAAGTGCGTTGTCTGGGGCGAGTGCAACGGACGGAGCCGCGGGAAGAGGGCTCTGTGGGAGTGGTGGCGGCAATCGAACGTTACGAGTTTCTGCGCGGTAGCGACGAACAGTAATCGGGACGAAGCGGTCTCGAAGACGGCTATCACGTGACAGGTTTCCTTGCTCGCTCACTGCGGAGGCGGGCAGGAATAGCCGGGGTGCCTCGGCCCCTCAGCGGAGCGCCCCGGCTGAAGTTTTTGTGGACTGCTTCTGAATGACCTGGCGCTCCACGCAAAGTGAAGTGCAATCGATGATCGCGGAACCCCATTGCTTACGGATGGGACCGTTCCTCCCTCTGCTCGCTGATATCTGATCCCCAATATCTGATAGCTCATTCGCCCCGCCTGTCCTTTGGGGCAGGCGATTTTCCCGTGGGCATAGGCGAAGATGCAGGTACCCGAATGGGCGAATTTTCGATGCTTCCTGCGTGGGGAAGCGACAGGAACGACCACTATGCCGGAGCAACCGGCCAACAATATTTTAGGATTTAGTTGGGGAAGTGCGCCAAAGCCTACGGAAAGGCTTGCCACCCCGGAAGAACTCGCGGAATATGGAGCACTCGGACCCGACCCCGATACCGAAGCCAGGATTTTGGCCCTGTTCGAAGAACAGTTGCTGCAGGATCTGATTCGAGAAGCCCCAGTCTCAACGGTTGTTCACGGAACCCTACCCGCCGCGACCGAACCCTTACCGGAGAACCCAGTGAAATGGAACGAGCCCGCGGAGGCGCGGAAACCGGAGTTTGCGGAGGAAACCGCAGCATTTGTGACGGCGGAAGCGCCGACTGAAGTGACTACGGACCTCAAAGAAGTGCCAGGGGAGCAGAGTGCTCCAAGTCCGACGGAGGAGCTAATTTCGTGGCTATCGGACCCGTCGGTGGAAAGTGAAGCGGTTCTGAAAGAAGAGGCAATCCCACAGATCTCGAAAGAGGCCAGTGCGCGGTTCGAACCGCAAGAGCCCGTTGGGACATTCATCCTGCAAAACCCGCAGAATGAAACGAAGGCGGCGATCCCAGATGCGCTGGAGTCGATGGCTGAGCTTGGAGCGTCTGAAGCGCCCGCGGTGGCCGAAAACGCTGCTGCGGAAAACTACGAGGCCGGGGAGCAAATCGCGATCGAACCAGCAACGGGCACGGGCGATCTGCTGGAGTTTGCTGAAGTGCTGGACCGCCACCGGCGATGGGTCGAAAGCGGCGGGAACAAGGGAGCGCAAGGGCATTTTGCCGGAGCGGACTTGACGGACGTGGATCTGACCGCGGCGAATCTGCAAGGTGCGGATCTTCAGAAGGCGAACCTGCGTGGCGCGGACCTCTCGATGGCTAATCTGCGCAACGCGAATCTGGTGGAAGCGGATTTGCGCGACACCAATCTGCTGGGCACGGAATTTTCCGGCGCGAACTTAATGGGCGCGAATTTGTATGGCGCGCAAGGATTATGGGCCGGGCGTTTGGGTGGAACGAATTTGTTCGACGCCACGCTGCCGGAAGCGGTGGCGGCTTTGAACGGACGCAAGACCATCGAGCAATTCACGCAGGCAGCGCGCTGGTTCTACCTGCTGCTGATGGGCGTGTGCGTATGCGCGTTGGGATTGATTGCGCTGACCAGCGATGTGCGCTTGCTGCTGGATGAATCTGCTACGGTGACTGCGCGAATCCCAAAGATTTTGCCGCTGCAGGGATTCTACCTGGGTGCGCCGCTGCTGCTGACCGTGTTGTATTTGCGCTTGCAGTTTCTATTCCTGCGGCTGTGGGGCAGCATGGGCGCGCTGCCAGCGGTGTTTCCGGATGGGCAAACGCCGGAGAAGGACGGGCGTTGGTACTTGATGGGGCCGATCCGGCCGTATCTGCGGTGGACGCGGGAACCGCACTCGGCTGTGGGAATGATCGAGTGCTACGTATCGATTTTGCTGGCGTATTGGGCGGTGCCGGCGGTGTTGTTCTTCTTCTGGCTGCGTTACCTGGTGATGCAGGACTACCGTGGGACCTTGCTTCACCTGGTTTTGTTCACGGCAGCGAGCGCGGCGGCATGCGGGATGCCGAAAATCGTGAAGCGGGTGTTACGTCCTGGCGACTGGACGGAAGAGAGCACGCCACAATTTTTGCGGGACGTATTGCGGGCAGGCCGGGTACCGCTGCTGATCGGGCTGACGCTGTTTCTGTTGTCGCTGGGAGTGATCAAAGGCTTGCCGGGAGACACTACGCTGCGACCTGATGTGGGACGGGGAGATCCCCGGCGCTGGGCGGCGACCGCGTTCGAAACGGCGGGGTATCGTCCGTATGCGGATCTGACCGACGAAAGCATCTCCGTGCGCAGAGCGAACGAGGCTGGCGTTACCGGCCAGGGTATTGAGGCCAACGGCCCGCGTTTGAACGAAATTAATTTGCGTTACTCGCATGGCTATCACGCGCTGTTCGCAAATGCCCGGATGTGGCGGGCGAATCTGGAAGGCAGCAGCCTGGCGGAAACGGATTTTCGCGGGGCGAATTTGCGCGAAGCGAATCTGCGGTCGGCGAAGATGGATCGGGTCTTGGCGGCGAAAGCGAATCTGGTGAGCGCGGACGCGCAAGGTGCGGTGTTTAGCGGCGGAAATTTCGAAGGGTCGGACTGGTCGTTTGCGAATCTGCAAGGGGCGACGCTGACGACTGCAAATCTTGCCGGGGCGAGCATGTATTCGGCGAACCTGCGGCAAGCAAATCTGTTGCGTGCGGACCTGACCCACACGGATATGCGTGATGCGCACATGGAAGAGGCGATACTTTCGCTGGCGAAGCTGGAGCAAACGGATTTTTCAGCGGCGAAAATGGCCGGCGTGAATCTGACCGGGGCGCAGGCGAAAGGAACGATTTTTCTGGAGGCCGATCTTTCGAAGGCGGATTTGCGTGGGGGAATGTTCGCAGGTGCGGTGCTGCGTCAGGTAAAGCTGGACGGCGCGAATGTGATGGGGGCTGATTTTCGCGGGGCACTAGGATTAGAGGCGTGGCAAGTGTGCGCAACTCAGGGTTGGCGCGGGGCGCAATTTGACGCGGACGTGCAGGCGGCGGTGATGCAGAGTTGCGGTGGAGTGCAGGCAAATCAGCAGCAATGACGTGCATCCTGACTGGATCGCGATCGTCCTCCTTGAAGCCAGAAAGAAACCAGTAAATCAGCAATCTTGGCGTGAGCTTTGTGAGGGCTCGTGCGAAAGTGGGAGTTCGCCTCCCGCACTTCGGATGGCGAGTAACTTGGCCGCAGCAATGCTGCTCCCCTACAAAGAAAAATCATCTTGCGAACGTGGCCCAACGGTCGGGTGGTTTGGGATTCGGTGTTCGCAAGCAGGTGGACGTTGCCGAGATGGGGTCCAGCGTGCTGGACCCCTACGCAGATACTAACTATAGGTCGCGTTGATGGAAGCGGTAGATGGCTAACCCGAGGGCGATGAGAAGGTACACCGTAGCGTACAGCATCATGGTGGTGCTTGGGGCCGAGCGCGTGGCGAAGGGGGATAAATCCATGGTGCGGGCGATGGAGGATTGCATGGTGTAGGAGGCGCGGCGCCAGATGGCTTCGCTGGGCATGATGACGCTGGACACGATGCCGAGGTTGATGAGGCGGTCGGAAGAAGTGACGGAGCCGATTTGCTCGAGCCAGCCGCCGATGAAGGCTACGCCGTGGAGACCGAGAACGATGACGCCGTTGGTCAGCGTGGAGAAGATGGTGCCGAAGAGAAAGGTCAGCGTGAGCACCACCGCGCATTCGAGGTAAATCAGCAGCGCGCCGGGAATGGCTCCGCGCGGATGAACACCGCCAATGTAGTAGCCGATGGCGACCACACCACTGAAAACCAGCGCAACATAGACCGCGACCATAGCGGCAAAGCCGAGCCATTTGCCGAGCAGCAATTGCCAGCGATGGATTGGTTTGGTGGCGATCGCGTGAATGGTGGAAGAAGCAATTTCGCCGGAAAGGCAATCCACGCTGGTGAGCACGGTCATGAGCACCGCAAGCAAATCGATGGCGTAGAAGCCCACCTGAAGAATGGAACTGAGCACCTGGTAACGCACGGCCATGGGGATTCTGGCGAAATGGGCATCGCGGACCTGGTAGTGCATGCCGGTGCCGAAGAGCGCGAGAAACGCCGCCGCGGCAAGGAGCGCGGTCCACAGAATTTTGCGGCGAGCGGCTTCGCGAAAGGTGATACCGGCAATGATCCAGAGTTGCTTCAAAGGCCTTGATCCTCTCCCATGATTTTGAGGAATGATTCCTCGAGCGAGAGCCGCTGCGGCGTGAATTCGAAGACATCGACGTTCGAACAGACGAGGTAGCGAAGAATGTCCGGCAAGCAATCCATGGACTTGGTGGTGAGAGCGAGTTGGTCGCCCTCGAGTTGCGCGGACGAGGTCCAAGCTGAGAGGCCGGCAAGAATCTCATGCCGGAGATTGCGGGCACGAACGTGAACGTGGATTTCGCCTTCCGGGGAGGAATGCAGATCGCGGGAGCCGATGACCTGGCCTTGTTTGATGAAAACCACGGTGTCGCAGGTGATTTCCACTTCGCTGAGCAGATGGGAATTAAGGAAGACGGTGGCGCCACGCTTGCGCTCGTTGCGAATGATGTCGCGGACGAGGTGGCGGCCCATGGGGTCAAGGCCGGAAGTGGGCTCATCGAGGAAGACGAGTTCAGGCTCGTGGATGAGAGCTTGGGCGAGGCCAATGCGCTGCATCATACCTTTGGAAAAGCCGCGGAGGCGACGGTCGCGATGTGGAGTAAGGCCGACGAGTTCGAGATAGGCGGGGACGCGGTCGCGCAGTTGGGCGGGTGTGAGTCCACAGAGGCGGCCATGAAGGGCCAGGAGTTCGGAGGCGGTCAGCCAGTCGTAAAAGCGAAAATCTTCGGGGAGGAAGCCGACTTTGCGGCGCACTTCGACGTCCTGAAAAGGGCGGCCAAGAATTTGCGCGTGGCCGCTGGTGGGTCTGACAAGGCCGAGAAGCATTTTGATGGAAGTGCTTTTGCCGGCACCGTTGGGTCCGAGGAAACCGAAGATTTCGCCGCGACGGACCTGGAGAGAAAGGCCGCGCACGGCCACTTTGGAGCCGAAGAGCTTCCGCAGGCCGGTGGTTTCGATGGCCAGGTGGTCGATGGTCGGCAGAGGGTCCTCCGAGGGTTGCGCGTGCGGTACGGCGAATGAGAATTGCGGCTCACATCGAAGAGAGATTCCTCACTACGAAGACTCCGTTCGGAATGACAGATTTACTTTATAACTGAATATCAAAATGAGTTCGACGTTCCTCATGCGGTGAGGAATCTCTCTTCCGCTCACGTCACTGGAGCGAGCTGGCTAATTGTACTGCGGAAGAGCCATCGCCTTGGCCAGCCAAGCTGTAAATCATGCTGTTGCCCGGTGTCGTTTGGTTATCAACCCAGACGAGCGCGAAGCCGGGGCCACCACCGTGATTGTTCGCAAAGTGCATGAGCGTGCCACGAATGCCGTTCACGGTAGCGGTTTCGTAAGACTGCACGCCGGCGGGGATCGGAACAACGAGAGTCGTTTTCCAGTCGACAGTCTTGCAGAACTCACTGGCCTTCACCGGGGTCCAACCAGCGAATTGCAGGCCAGTTTCGGCGAGTTGCTGGATGTTGAGGTCGGAAGGAACGTTGATCGTGGGACTTGGCGCCTGAAGCAGCAGGAGGCAAGGGTCCGCGGATGTGGTGGGTTGCGTAGCGCCTTGCGCATTGTGTTTGGCACAGGCTCCGTATTGAACGGCAACGGCACGGGGCATCTGCACGGAAACGGGAGCGCCGTCCACGCTGGAGGGCAAGAGAAGATCAGAGCGGCCAGCTTCGTCGAGAATGTCCTGAAGGCGAGAGCGGTCAAGCGTCAAGTGAAAAGCATGAGCGCCGGTAATTTCGAAGGCAGGCGTATCGGTGCGGGCCGAGAGCAGGCGAACAGGGAATCCGGCAGCTTGCGAAGCGGCATCCTGAGAAGACGCGGAAAACGGCTTTTCGTCGGTAGTCACCACAGTGTTGTCAGAGAGCAGTTTGGAAAGAGCTTGAAGGGGCTGCTGCGAGGAGTTGCTGCCGAGAGGCCCGAGATCGAGACTGACGGTCTGGACGCGTTCAATACGCAGTGTGGCGAGAAGCCGCTGCGCGAAACTGCGTGTGGCAGGGAACATCAGTGAGAGCAAGAGGACCGCGGCGGCGAGAGAAGCGGCCCAGGCGAATCGAGACCGGCGGGAGAAAAGACGGGCGAAGAAGGGAAGCGGCGCTTCGTGCTCAGCGGATTCGGGGAGATTGGCCTGGAAGCACGCGAGCGCCATGTGCGGATTGGCTTCGAGAGGGGACGGAGACGATTCGAGCGATGCGAGTTGAGTGGTGACCCGGGCGGCAGAGGTGGACAGATCGCGGAACCGCGCCTGGCAAGCGGAGCAGGATTGCAGGTGCTGCTGCAATTGCGAAACCTCAGTAGTGCTGAGTTCGGTATCGAGGTAAGCGCGAAGAGTAGTATCTGTAGGGCAATTCATAACACCTCCTAATCCCTTTCTCCGAAAGTTTCCAGATAGCATTTTTCAAAACCCGCTTCGGCGCGGATCAGCATGGTGCCGACCGAAGTGGGGGGAATATCGAGTTGGACAGCGATTTCCTTATACGAGTAGCCGGAAGCGCGGAGAAGAAGGAGTTGCGACCATTCAGGTTTGAGCTTCGAAAGAACGAGCCGAACGCGCTGCTGCGTTTCCGTGCGGAGAAGGACCTGCAGGCCATTTTCGGGCTGACTGGAAGAAGAGATGGCGCGGGAAGCTTCTTCGGCGACGGGAGTATGGCGATTGCGCGCACGCAAATCGTCGATGCCGAGGTTCATGGCGGTGCGATAGAGCCAGCCGGCAATGTTGGCGCGGATGGTGGGAGGGAGGACGGTGTTGTGAAGCTTGAGGAAAGCTTCGTTGGCGATTTCTTCCGCGCGGGCGGGATCGCCGAGCATGCGACGGAGGATCGCGACAAGGCGGGGGTAGGTCGAAAGGAACAGCTCTTCGAACGCTTGGGTGGAGAGTTTGCGAGAGTCTGCGGAAAGAGAGGACATAGCAGGCGTTGGATTCGAGATTGGTTCTATCACACCTTCGAACACGGTAGGTTCCCCTTGCCTTTCCGTAGGTTATACGATCACGTGAATCGGGTTGTGACAAGTCTCAGTGTCTTTAGGGTCCCTGCCCTGTCTTCGGGTTTGCACGTAAACTCGTGCTGCACGTGAATATGTGCTAGAATGGCCCCCATTATGGCAAAGAAGACCAACCTCACGCTAAAGCTAGACGCGGACCTCGTTCGACGCGTTAAGGTGCTTGCGGCCGAGCGGGGAACCTCAATCAGCGCCATGGTCGCGCAGCAACTGGAAGAGCTGGATGACCAAGGCCGCGCCTATGAAGATGCAAAAAAAAGGGCAATTGCCCTCATGCACGAGAGCAAGGCATATGGCTTCGTGAAACCAAAATCGCGTGACGAACTCCATGAGCGCTAAAGCGTTTGTCGACACCAATGTTCTTGTTTACGCCTACGACCGGGGAGCGGCAGGAAAACAAGCGAGATCGCAAGAGTTGTTGACCCTGCTTTGGATGGACAAACAAGGGGTGATCAGTACCCAGGTGCTGCAAGAATTTTGCGTCACAGTTCGCCACAAATTTGTTCAGCCGTTGAGTCTGCAACAAGTGCGCGAGGCGGTTTTCGTGTATCAACGATGGCAGATGGTGGTGAACTCAGCGGATTCGATTTTACGGGCATTGGAAGTTGAGCAGCGGTATCAGTTGTCATTCCGGGATGCCATGATCGTGCAAGCTGCCGCCAGCGGAGGTTGCGAGATTTTGTATTCGGAGGACCTGTCGCACGGTCAAGAATACGAAGGAGTTTTGGTCCTGAATCCCTTCAAGCAGGATGCCAGCCGGTGGTGATCGATTCCCTCGATCAGAAGAGTAAAGCCGCGAGTCCACGCTGCCGATAAACAGGTGTAGGGCGAAGTGCGTGATTCGCCTGTGAGGCGGCGTGCGTGATTACTTTGCTGCTGTTGGCGGCTTCAGCTGTGCCCATTCCGCAATCCAATAATAACCTGGAACGAAATGCGCCTGTCGCGCCGGAGCAGGTGCTCGCGTGGCAATTGGAAGGATTGACACAAGAAGAGATTCGGGAAGAGGTGGGGCTTCGTGGGCTCACGCAGTGCGCGGACGATGCGCTCCTGACCGCGTTGGCGGGTACGAGAGCGGAAGCGGAGACGGTGCGCGCGGTGAAACAGGCGAAAGCGCCATGCACCGTCTGGAAGCTAGGATTGCAACTTCCACGCGAGACCGACTATTTGTATGAAGCGGCGGGCGCGATTCGGTGGAGCGACTGGGGATATGCGCTGCAAGTGATGCAAAGGGAGGCGAGCAAGCAGCCAGGGAACGCTGATGTGCGCCTTATTTATGCACATATGTTACGCATGGCGGAGGATTGGATCACGGCGTATGGAGAAGCGAGGGCGGCGGTGGAATTGGCGCCGCGGTCGCCGTACGTACACGCGCTGCTATCGACGATCTGCTACCACTCGCGGTTAGCGCAATGCGCGGCGCGGGAAGCCACGGTGTTTGTGAAGATGAGGCCGGCGGATGCAGCGGCGTATATCGTGCTAGGCCACGCGGAGGAATTGCAGGGGCACGACTCTGAGGCGTTGCTGGCATACACGGATGCGAAAAGAATGAACGCAAAATACGCAGAGATTTACGCTGGGCTGGGGAGAGTGTACGCGCGGGCTGGCGAATGTGAGAAGGCGGTGAATTCGTTGCAGGTAGCGATTCATCTGGATGACGACGAAGCCGAATATTATGTGGATTTGGCGCAAATTTATGAGGCTGAAGGAAACATGGGTCAAGCAATCAGCGAGTGGAAGAAAGCGAAAGAGATCGAGCCCGAACGCTCGGAGATCTTGCTGGGACTGGCGAATGCATATTTGGTGGCTGAGCGTTACAGCGAGGCAATTGCAGGGTATAAAGAGTTGATGAAAAACGCACCGGAAGTGGATGTGCGAGTGCAGTTGGCGAAAGCAGTGCGGGCCGAGGGACGGGAAGAAGAAACGGGTGAAATCGAGCAGGGTGTAGAAGACCCCACGACACATCCGTACCGTACGGTGGAACTCGAAACCGCCGATTGCAAAAACACCTTTATCGGGATGGCGAAAACGGGCAAGCTGATAGAGGTTTCCAATTTGCACAAGTAGACCCGGACTATCCCCATGATTCGATCGATCTACTGGCTTTTTGTTTTCGTCGTTGTGATGGTGGCGCCATTTGCGACCGCTGCGCAGAACGCCAAAACGGTGGCGCTGGTCGGGGCCACGGTTTATTCCTCTCCCACGGAGGCGGCCATTCCTGATGCCGTCGTTCTCGCGAGCGGCGGGAAAATCGCGGCGGTTGGCAAACGCAGCGAACTTCAAATCCCCAAAGATGCGCGAGTGATCGATTGCACGGGGAAGACGATCGTTGCGGGTTTCTGGAACAGCCACGCGCACTTCACCGAACCAGCGTGGAACAACGCGGCGACTGCACCTGCCGCTGCGCTGGAAAAGCACATGCAGGAGATGTTGACCCGGTGGGGTTTCACGACGGTGTGGGATCTCGGCTCCGATCCCGCTAACACTCTCGCGCTCCGTCGCCGCGTGGAAAGGGGAGAAATTGCCGGTCCGAAAATGCTTCTTGCCGGCGACATTTTTCCAAAGAACGGTCATCCGGTTTATGTGCCTCCCGAGATGCAACTTCCGGAAGCATCCACGCCCGCACAAGCCACCCAGATGGCCCGTGATGATCTGAAGATGGGAATGGATGGCATGAAGCTCTTCACCGGCGCGTTTATGGGCGACAAGCCGGTGATCAATATGGATACGGCCATTGTGAAAGCGGCGGTTGACGTGGCGCACGCGCAAGGCAAACCGGTGTTTGCGCATCCGCAGAACCGGACTGGCGTGGACAACGCAATAGAGGGTGGCGTGGATATTCTGGCGCACACGATTCCGAGCACTGACTTTCACTATTCGAATGACGAGCTTTCCCGTTTCAAAGAGCAGCACACTGCGCTAATTCCCACGCTCACCTTGTGGACAACCATCGTGAACGATCCGGTTGTGACCGCGAAGGTGGTGCAAGCGGGTGTTGAGCAACTCAAAGCGTTTCACGCAAACGGCGGCACCGTGCTTTTCGGCACGGATGTTGGCTTTATCTCGATTTATGACACGTCGCTCGAGTTCGAATTCATGAATCGCGCGCTTTCCGTGAGGGAGGTGCTTGCCTCGCTCACCACAAATCCTGCGGCGTATTTCAAGGTGCGTGAAAAGGGGCAGGTGAAGAAGGGTTTTGACGCCGATCTGGTGGTGCTCGACGGCGACCCTGCGGCGGACGTGCGCAACCTGGCGAGGGTCAGGTTCACCATTCGTGGCGGGAAAATCATTTATCAGAAATAGCTGGCGTACAAAAAAAAAGCACCGCTCAAGACCGGCCACTACAAGAACCTTGGTTAGCCTTCTTCGCCGAAACGTTTGATGTCTTCAGGGCCTTCGTTAAGTGGCATGATTTCGCGGCCCTGAACAAGTTGCCGGATCTGGCCAACGATGTCGGGATTAGCGAGGGTGGTGATGTCGCCAGTGTCCATGTTGTTAGAGATAGCGGCAAGCACGCGGCGCATGATTTTGCCAGAACGCGTTTTGGGCATATCGGGAACGATGTGGATGCGCTTGGGGCGGGCGATCTTGCCGATCATGGTTTCGATAGTCGCGGTAACTTTTTCCGTGACGGTCTTCTTGGGCAGCACGCCGGGTTTCAGTGAAATGTAAATTTCGGGGACCCGGCCTTTCACTTCATCGACGACGGGAACCACCGCAGCTTCGGCGATTTCGGAGATCGTGAGGCAAGCAGATTCCAATTCTTTCGTGCCGAGACGATGGCCTGCCACGTTGATGACGTCATCCACACGGCCAAGGATGCGGTAATACCCGTCGGGAGGAAGAACCGCGCCATCGGCGGCATAGTAGGGCCAGTCTCGCCAATCTTTGCTGTGGGGATTCTTGTTGTACTTCTTGTAATAATTGTTGACGAAGCGATGCGGGTCGCCCCAGATGGTCTGCATAATCCCGGGCCAGGGGTTTCGAATGCAGATGTTCCCTGCGGCGTGCGATTCCGAAGTAACTTCGTTTCCTTGTTCATCCCAGATCACGGGATAAATGCCGAGACAAGCAGGACCCGCGCTGCCTGGCTTCATGGGATCAAGCGCGGGCTTCGTGGTGCACAGGAAGCCACCGGTTTCCGTCTGCCACCAGGTATCGACGATGACCGCTTCGGCTTTGCCAACTACTTCGTAATACCAGCGCCAAACTTCGGGTTCAATGGGTTCGCCGACGGTAGTCATGTGCTTGAAGCGATAAGAATGTTTGCGCGGCTCCTCGGAGCCAGCTTTGCGCAGCATACGAATCGCGGTGGGAGAAGTGTGGAAGATGTTGACGTCGAGGCGCTCAGCGATACGCCAGGGGCGGCCGGCATCGGGGAATTGCGGAACACCTTCGTAGAGCACACTGGTTGCCGCAAGAGAAAGCGGCCCGTAGACGATGTAGGAATGGCCAGTAATCCAGCCGATATCGGCCATGCACCAGTAAACGTCCTCAGGATGAATGTCTTGATAAAACTTGGAGGTGCCAGTGACGTAGGCGAGAAAACCGCCGGTGCGGTGCTGGCAGCCCTTGGGTTTGCCCGTGGTACCGCTGGTGTACATCAGGAACAGCGGGTCTTCGGCATCCATGGAAACGGGCTCGACGGTCTGATTGCGGTAGTTCTTGAGAAGTTCGTCGATGAAGAAGTCGCGCTCGAGGACCATCGGCGATTCCGAAGTGTAGCGATGAGGATAGCGCTTCCAGACAAGAACCTTGTCGATGTGCTGCCCTTCTTTTTTGGCGGTTTCAACGGCGAGGTCGGCGCTGACCTTGTGATCCACCCAGCGGCCATTGCGGTGATACCCATCGGCGTAAATTAAAACGCGGCTACCGGAGTCCGCGGCGCGAAGACCGCAAGCTTCGCCGGAGAATCCACCGAAAACGACGGAGTGAATCACGCCCAGACGCGCGCAAGCCAGCATCGTAATGGGCAGCTCGGGGATCATCGGCATGTGGATGGTGACGCGATCGCCTTTTTGTAGCCCGGCCAAATCGCGAAGCATTGCAGCCATTTCGTTGACACGACGATAGAGTTCCTGAAAGGTGATGACCACGTGCGCTTCGTCTTCGGGTTCAGGAACGAAGATGAACGCAGCCTTATTTTTCCATTTGGCCAGATGACGATCGACACAGTTGTAGCTGGCGTTCAGGCGGCCGCCCACAAACCATTTCCAGAACGGAGGATGCTCGGTATCGAGAGTGGTGTGCCAATATTGGTCCCAGTGCAGGAGTTCGGCGTACTCGCGGAAACACTCGGGAAAATTTTTCTCGCTGAAGCGTTCGACGATGCGCGGGTCGTTGAGATTGGCCTGAGCGATGAAGCGTGCCGGGGGGCGAATGTATTCCTCTTCTTTCCAGTGAACCGCGATTTGAGCCTCGGTTAATTCCGGCCGTTTGGCGCGAGGCTTCCGTTCGGGCTGCTTCTTCTCCAGAATTTTCGGCACGGTATTCTCCCCATGATCCTATCCGCCCGCCCGGACTGCGTCAGCGGGTTGGTAGCGCCGGAGTGTTGCCGGCTGTCTTGAAGTTTTCATCAGGCCCGGGCGTAGACGCGCGGAGCGGCGCGCCGCTTCAGTTGATGGGACGCCGGGGGACCAGCGTCGGTCCAAGGCCAGAGTGAGAATGATGCTACTGCCATCTGTGGTTCGTCAATCGATGGTGCGCGAGAAAGCGGCAGTCGGACGGCCGCACGGCATTAGCGGATCCAGACGGTTTTGGCGTTGGTGAATTCGCGGATGCCGTAGGGGCCGAGTTCGCGGCCGTGCCCGGAAGCCTTGACGCCGCCGAAGGGAAGACGCGCATCGGAGGCGACCATGGAATTGATGAAGACCATGCCGGCTTCGAGGTCGTTGATGAAGCGGTCGCGTTCGCCGGAATCATTGGTCCACGCACTGGCGCCCAGACCAAAGCGGCTGTCGTTGGCGATGGCGAGCGCGCCGTCAATATCCTTCACACGAAAAATTGTGGCGACAGGTCCGAAAAATTCTTCACGATAGGCGGGCGAATCTTTTGGAACGTTGGTGAGCACGGTCGCTTCGTAAAAATTGCCGGGCCCCGCGACGGGCTTGCCGCCGGTCAGCAGGTTCGCGCCAGCCTGGACAGTCTTGTGCACGTCGTTGTCGATGTCCTTTACAGCGTCGGGAGTGGCGAGCGGGCCCACATCAGTTTTTGGGTCAAAGGGATCGCCGAGCTTAAGGGATTGCATGCGGCGGACGAATTCCTTCTCGAAAGCGTCGGCGATGTGCTCGTGAACGATGAAGCGCTTGGCCGCGATGCAGGATTGGCCGTTGTTGATGACGCGGGCCTTTACCGCAGTGGCCGCGGCTTCTTCAAGATTGGCGCTGGGCATGACGATGAAGGGGTCACTCCCGCCAAGTTCGAGGACCACCTTCTTGATGCGTTTCGCGGCCGAGATGCCCACCTGAATGCCGGCCTGCTCGCTGCCCGTGAGCGTGGCGGCGGCAACACGAGAATCGTTCAAGATGCGATCGACTTGCGCAGCGCTGATCAGGAGGGTTTGAAACACGCCGTCGGGAAAACCGGCGCGGCTAATGATCTCTTCGATTTTCAGCGCGCATTGCGGAACGTTGGAAGCATGCTTCAACAAACCCACGTTGCCGGCCATGAGCCCCGGCGCAACAAATCGAAAAACTTGCCAGAAAGGGAAATTCCAGGGCATCACGGCAAGCACGATGCCTAGCGGTTGGTAATGAATGTAACTTTTGGAGGCGGAGGTGGGAATCACTTCGTCGGCAATGAATTTAGCGGCGTTTTCGGCGTAATAGCGGCAGCCCGTGGCGCACTTCTCCGCTTCGGCAATCGCTGAACCGAGGGTTTTGCCCATCTCCAGGGTCATGAGCCGGCCGATGGGTTCTTTTTCGGCTTCGAGAATCTCGGCCGCTTTGGTCATCCAGCGGGAGCGATCGGCGAGCGAAGTGTTGCGGAAACTGTGGAAAGCTTTCGATGCTTTGGCGATTTTTTCGTCGACTTGTGTGTCGGTAAACGCGTCAAACGTTTTGACGACTTCGCCGGTTGCGGGGTTGATGGTGGCAATGGGCATGACCCAGACTCCCTATCCGAAACAATTTTGCGAGCTGCAGTCCGGCTATTGTATTCGGAAACCTTACTTTTTTGAAGTAGGGATATCGCGAGCCAATAAAGGAGCCAAAAAGGCCGTAGACGACACATCGCGGATTGGGGCAAAGTAGTCGTCGGGAGTGTAGTGCTTATGAAAACACAGAAACAGAAAGCAGAGGACTTCCGGGCGCTGCATGCACGGGACAAGGCGTTCATCATTCCAAATCCGTGGGATGTGGGAACCGCGCGAATGCTGGAGCACCTGGGATTCGAGGCCCTGGCCACGACCAGCGCGGGCTATGCGTTCTCGGTGGGCCAGCAGGACGGCGCCGTTGATCGTGTTTCGATGATGAGGCACGTAGCGGAGATTGCGGGTTGCAGCGAACTACCGGTCAGCGCAGATCTGGGCAACGGCTTCGGGCACGAGCCGAAAACCGCCGCGGAGACGATTCGGTTGGCTGCGGATGCGGGTGTGGTGGGAGGCTCAATTGAGGATGCGACTGGCCGGGCGGATGCTCCCTTCTATGAGGAGCCAGCGGCGTTCGATCGCGTGCGCGCAGCGGTGGAAGCGGCGCGGGCGTTACCGTTTCCATTTACTTTGACGGCGCGAGCGGAGAATTACTTGTACGGCCGGCCGGACTTGAAAGACACGATCGAACGTTTGCAGTTGTACCAGGAAGCGGGAGCGGATGTGCTGTATGCGCCAGGCGTCGTGAAACGGGAGGAGATTGCGGCGCTCGTGAGAGCGGTGGATCGGCCCGTGAACGTGCTGATGGGATTGCCGGGGGAACAGTTGAACATTGAGCAGTTGTCGGAGTTGGGCGTGCGACGTGTCAGCATCGGGAGCGGCCTTGCGCGCGCGGCGTTCGGGGCGTTTTTACGAGGGGCCCGAGAAATGCGCGAGCGGGGGAGTTTCAGTTTCGCAGAACAGGCCGCTAGCTCGAGAGAGATCACCGACCTGTTTGGAGCCTGATCCCCCATTCCTTTAACTGGCGGATTTCCTGTTGCGGGGGTATCATCGCCCAGGTAACAGCACAATCCGCCTTGCAACAGAAATGCGTTGAAAATTGGAAGCTGAGGATTAAACGATGAGAAAAACTCTGATTGTTTTCGGTTTGGCAATTGTGTTGGCTCTGCCCCTGTGTGCGCAAGATAAAGAAACAGATCGCGTGGAAAATGCGGGAAAAGTGATGAAGGAGATTCTGAACGCGCCCGACAGTATTCCGCAAAGCGTGCTCGACAAAGCGGATTGCGTGGTGATCCTGCCATCGGTGCTAAAGTTCGCGATCGGAATTGGGGGGAGCTACGGGCGCGGAGTGATGACGTGCCGCGGGGGGAAGAATTTTCACGGACCCTGGGGCGCGCCAACGATGATGGCCCTGGAAGGCGGCAGCGCGGGCTTGCAGCTGGGCGGGAACGCGACGGATTTTGTGTTGCTGCTGATGTCGCCGCGGTCGGCGGAAAATATTTTGAAGAGCAAAGTGAAACTAGGCGCCGACGCTTCCGCAGCGGCAGGCCCGGTGGGACGGGCGGCTTCCGCGGATACGGACGTGACCTTGCGCGCAGAAATTCTGTCGTACTCGCGATCACGAGGATTGTTCGCCGGCGTTTCTTTAGAAGGTTCCACGCTACGTCCTGACAATGGTGCGAACAAAAATTTATACGGCAAAGAGGTGAAGGCTTCGGACATAGTTTTTAACAAGGCTGTCCCAGTGCCGGACAGCGCGAAGGACCTGCTGGCTACGTTACAGAAAGCGTCGCCGGTGAACAAGAGCAAGTAGCTTTTTGGTGCAGAATGCGAATGGCCGGTTGCTCGGTTGCACTAACGAGGACCGGCCATTTTTTGTGGTCCACCGATTCGCTACCAGGCGCCTTCCTTGCCGCCGAACCACCAAACCAGACCCAGCGTGACGGTTTGCTGGGATTCCTTGAGGACGCCGAGAGTGGAGGAGAGAAAGTAGGGCTGGTTGGACCAATCGCGGCGCCACTCTTCTCGCATCAAGAATCCCTGGGCAAATTTGTACTCGAACGTGAGGGTGGTCTCCTTCAGCGCCTGCGTTTTCCCGCTGTAAAGCCCGCCATAATCGGAAAGATATTCGCCTCGTCCAGCGAAAGCAATTTTCGGTGTCAATTGATAATGAGCGTAAGCGGCGCCTCCTTCGCTGTGCGAGGGAGCGGAGGTGGTGAGTAAACGCTCGATGACGTAATCGGCTTCGGCGGCGAGAGTGAGCTTAGAAGTGGTGTTCCAAGTGGCGTAACTGTCGAAAATGTGGAGTTTGCCGCTCGGCGGATTAACGATCGGTTCGAACGGCTGGCCCTGAAAGGTGGGAAGATTCGACGGGCCATTCGCGACAAATTGAAAATCGGGATGCTCCTGCCCGAGATAGTAGTTCACGGTCCACGTGATGTTGTTCGTGGGTTGAAGAACGAAACCAAAGAGTTCGTCCTTGTAGCCGTTGAACGGTTCGGTTTGCTGCGCTCCATTGGTGACCCAATAATTGACGCCAAATTTTGGATTGAATTGATAGTGCGCACGGGCACCCTCGTGGTAGAAGGGCAGGAAATCGAACCAATAGGAACGCGAGTAGTTCATTTGATCCTGCGTATAATTGCCCTCAATCCCGAGCGAACTCGCCCATTTGCCAAAATCCACGGTGAGACCCGAACCGATGGGAACCACGTAGGTGCCGTATGCCTGGAAGACGTTGCGATAGACTTCTGGCCGAGGCTCGTTGGCGGCATTGCCTTGCAATGTTTGCGTGGCTTGTCCGAATTGTAGATCGAGACGTGCGCCATAGCGCTTGCCGTTGGCGAGATCGGGAGCGTTCTCGAGGACGATGTCGGCTTGATTGAGGCTGAAGGCGTTGCTGCTGACGTCGTAAGCGCGCAGGAGATTCACGCGACCGATGGGATCGTTGAAGTTGTAGCCGTAGTAGCCATCGATCAGGAAATTGAGGGTGGTGCCGTGGAGGAAATCGTGTTCTTTGGGAACGGGCGGCGGTGCGGAAGCGTTGGCTTGAGACACCAGGGGTTGTGCTGGAACAGCGGTTTCGACGAAATTCGAATTGGTGGTGGAATTCGCGTTTCCGAGGGCCGAAGGACTCGGAATGGTTGCCGCGGTTTGAACGATCCTTGGCTGATTCTGCAACTCTTTGACCTGCGCCTGCAGCTGAAGGACGAGAACGCGGAGTTCGGCGACTTGTCTGGCGAGGTCCGCGGGATCAGCGCCGGTGGTTTGCTGAGCGTGGGCGCGGCTCGGGCAAGCTGTGGCCAGAAAAACAGACAGAACCGCGAACCGGATGCTTGCAACAAGATTTCGGGTAAACATGGTGTGCCTCCGATAGAACGGGCATGTGGAAGTAAAACGATATACCGGAACGCGCTTTTGCATGACGGGAACACCTGCCGGGTGGGCATGAGCCAACAACACAGCGCTAAGTCAGGAAACTGCTGACGCTAGCCCCAGGTTCACACTGCGAACCTGGGGCACCCAGGCGTATCTGTGATTAAGGGAAAATATAGAAGGTACACTTATCAGTGTATCTTGCAAGGTTAACTGCATATCTGCTAAAATGCTGGATCATGGCGAGAAAGAACTTTGACATGGAAGTTGGAGATTTGCTTCAGGCGGTGGGCTTGCTGGTACGGCGGGCGCGTGCCGCGGCGTCGGCGCATGAGCTTTCTTTGACGGAATCGGCGGTGATGAAGCGCCTGGCGAACGATGGGCCGGCCACAACCGCGGAATTGGCGCGGGCGGAGAGCGTGAAGCCGCAATCGATGGGTGCCACTATTGCGGTGCTGGAGGAAATGGGGCTGGTGGAGCGGAAGCCGCATCCGACAGATGGGCGTCAAATGAATATCCAACTGACGGCGAAGGGCATTGCGGTGCGCGATAGCGCGCGAAGTGCAAAACGCACGTGGCTGGCACAAGCCATTGATGAGCTGGACGAACGCGAACGGCAAACACTGTTCAAGGCGAGTGATATTATCCGGCGCGTGGCGGCGAAGTGAGCACTCCAGAAACACGGCCGGACTCCGTGAACCATGGTGGAGACAGTGCGGACACGCACGGAAACTCCGCGCATCGAGCTTCGCTTGCACACGCCTGGCGGGCGCTGCGGCACCGCAATTTCAAGCTGTTCTTTGTTGGCCAGAGCATTTCGCTGATTGGAACCTGGATGACACGGCTGGCGACGAGCTGGCTGGTGTACCGGTTAACGCATTCGGCGCTGCTGCTGGGAATCGTCAGTTTCGCAGGACAGATCGTGGGATTCGCGTTTGGGCCATTCGCCGGGGTGTGGGTAGAACGGTTGAATCGCCGGCAACTGTTGATCTGGACGCAGGTAGCATCTTCGATTCAATCGCTGGCACTGGCGGCGCTCACGTTGACCCACGTGATCACGCTTTGGGAGATCATCGCGCTGACTGCATTGCAGGGATTGATCAACGCGTTTGACATGCCGGCAAGACAATCGTTTCTTGTGCAAATGGTGGAGGATCGCAACGATCTTAGCAATGCGATCGCGATCAACTCGTCAATGGCAAATGGCGCGCGGCTGATTGGACCGGCAATCGCAGGGATGCTGATCGCGACGGCGGGCGAGGGCTGGTGCTTTCTGCTGGATGGCGTCAGCTATTTTGCGGTGATTGCGTCTTTGCTGGCGATGCGGATCAAGGCCGTGGAAATTCGCCGGACCGCCACAAGCATGTTCGAACAAATGCGAGAGGGCTGGGACTACGTGCGCAACTTTCGGCCCATTCGAACCATTCTGCTGCTGTTCGCACTGCTCAGCCTGATGGGATGGCCGTATTCGGTGCTGTTGCCGGTATTCGCGGCACAAGTCTTGCATGGTGGAGCGCACACACTGGGATGGCTGACGGGAGCTTCGGGAATGGGTGCGTTGATTTCGGCGATTTTGCTGACGCTGCGCAAGTCCGTTAAAGGGCTGACGCGAATGCTTCAGATTGCATCAGCGACGCTGGGAGTGGGGCTGATCCTTTTCGGGTTCTCGCACACGCTGTGGCTCTCGCTGGTTCTGATGGTGTTCGTCGGATTTGGACTGATTCAGAACGCGGCGGTAAGCAATACGATCATTCAGTCGTTGGTTTCGGAAGACAAACGCGCGCGGGTGATGAGTTATTACACGATGGCGTTTTTCGGGGCGGCGCCGTTCGGCAGCTTGCTGGCAGGAGCGTTGGCTCATCGAATCGGAGCGCCGCACACGGTGATGGTAACTGGGGCGTTCTGCGTAGCGGGCTCGCTGTGGTTTACATTTGAGAAACAGAAGATTCGACCAATTATGCGACCGATTTACGAGGAGAAGGGACTATTGCCCGCGCGAGAGATTGAGTTGGTTGTCGACGACGAACGGGCGATGTGAACTTCGGTTCGCTGAAAGGGAATCATGCCGTTAACACAATTGGACACGAACGCAGCATTGGTAGTGATCGACCTGCAAAAAGGAATCCAGACCCGGCCAACGGCCCATCCGGCGAATGAGGTGATTGCGAAGGCGGCGCAACTGGCGCGGGCATTTCGAGAGCGGCAATTGCCGGTGGTGTTGGTGAATGTTACGGGAATGGCGCCGGGGCGGACGGAGGCGATGCGTCCGAAGTTTGGGTTGCCGCCGGATTGGACGGAACTTGTTCCGGAGTTGGAGCGACAGAGTAGCGACTACCTGGTGTCGAAGCAGCGAGTGGGGGCGTTTCACGGGACGTCGTTGGATAGCTACTTGCGGGAGCGTGGAATCACGCAAGTGTTTCTAGCGGGCATTTCGACGAGTCTAGGAGTGGAGTCAACCGGGCGAAGCGCATACGACCTAGGCTACAACGTTGTGTTTGTTGTAGACGCGATGACCGACCGCGACGGCGAGGCGTACCAGCACAGCGTGGAGAAAGTTTTCCCGAGAATTGGGGAGACGGAGAACACCGAGAACGTTCTGAAGCGGCTGAACCAAAAATGACCAGCCGTCGGGTGGTCGACTCCGTTGGACACCTATATCGGAAACTCGTCGCTAAACATTGGGAGACGGCGTTTTGATGATTCCCGGGTCGCTTCGTCTTGAATTACATCCCAGTGCTCGAAGAGGATTTCGGCCCCTTGAGAATTCCCATGGCGGTTCTTTGTGTCAGGCGTTGGTGCCGCCGTCCACCGTGAGGTTTGCGCCGGTGATATAGGAAGACTCAGGACCGGCAACGAACGCGACCAGAGCCGCGACCTCGTCGAAGTGGCCGAAGCGGTCAAGCGCTGTGTTGGCCTTCTGCGGCACGGTCCAATCACTCGCGGCGGGATTCAAGTCCGTGTCGATTGGACCCGGCTGAATGTTATTGACCGTGATGCCCCGGCTCCCAACCTCTCGGGACAAGCCTTGCGTGAACATCTTCACGGCGCCTTTGGTGACCGAGTAGGGCACTAGTCCAGGGGTCATCATACGCTCCCCGACACACGAGCCAATCATGATGATGCGACCGCCGTCATTCATGTGCTTCAACGCGGCTTGGGTGGCAACGAAGGTGCCGCGGACGTTGGTGTCAATGAGATGGTCCAATTCCTCTAATGTCGTGTCCTCGAACTTCTTGGCAACGGCGATGCCCGCATTGTTGACGAGCACATCAAGCCGGCCTAAGGTGGCGACGGTTTTTTCCACCGCACCCTGGACAGCTTTAGCATCGGTGGCATCGGCTTGAATGGCGATGGCTTTTCCGCCGGCGCGTTCGATCTCCTTGACGACGGACGATGCCGCGTCTGCACCTTTCGTGTAGGTGATGGCAACACTTGCGCCGTCCGCGGCGAGGCGTTTAGCAATGCCGGCGCCGATACCGCGCGAACCACCAGTCACGAGTGCTACTTTGTTCGCTAACTTAGACATAAGAGCCACCTGTTTATTTTCCGCGACGGCATCGAACTTCGCTTTTGCAGCGTTGTTTGCTCGGTTCGTGCGCTTGACTCAGAAATTAGATTCGCGGGAGCTGTCGTTCGATACAGATTTAATACGGGCGGCATGCGTGCGAACCGCGAAAGAACAAACGAACTGTTCGCGCTTCGGGCAAGCTCTTCGTGACTTACGGGGAACTAGTGCAATGATTTTGGTCGGGGCGCTGAGATTTGAACTCGGGACCTGCTGCGCCCATGGCAAGAGCAGAAACGCTAAGTAGTTGGTTCGTCTAGCATTTTCCTATGTCCTGTATCAAGGTTTTGCATGGTATTCGTCAATGTTTGTTCCCAAGCTGTTCCCACGTTCTTCGACTGCACCCCTTCAATGAGACAGTTTTCGATGGGCACACTTGCAGTTCTTAGAGTTTTCTTCCCGTCTTCTGAGGAAGCCGGGGATCTGGGGGAGGGGGCGACGTCGCCCCCTCCCCCAGAAAATTTGTCGCGGGTGTTCGTCATGGTCTGAAAAACACTAGGGTTGCACTCGTAGAGTTTTCTACTGCCCTCGGGAATTCAACCTGCTGTTCGAATTCTTCCGGAGGACGGTAGCCCAACGCTGAGTGCAGCCGCTGCCGATTGTAATACTGCTCGATGAATTCTTCGATGTTCACACGCATGTGCCCAAGGTCTTCGTATCGGTTCGCGTAGATTTCCTCTCGTTTCAAGGTTTTCATGAAGCTCTCGCAACTCGCATTGTCGTACGGATTCGCCGGCCGACTCATGCTCGGGATTATCTGCTGCTCCCTGAGCACGTTTACATACTCGCTGGACGCGTACTGCAGCCCGCGATCGGAATGGTGCACCAGGCCTGGCCCTGGGTTCCTCTCTACCAGAGCTTTGTTGAGCGCTGCCAGTGCTAAACGCACCGCTAACGTCTTGTCCAACTCCCACCCGACCACTTTCCGGGAAAAGGCATCGAGAATCACCGCCAAGTACACAAATTCCCACTTCAATCGGATGTAGGTGATGTCCGCTACCCACAGCTGGTTAATCCCTGTCAGTTTCATGCGGCCAGCCAGGTTCAGATGGACCTCGAATTCGTGTTGGCTATTCGTGGTCACCACAAATGCCCGCATCCGCACGGCGAGTAAGTTGTCCTCCCCCATGATCCGCATGACCCGTTTGTGATTCACCGGCATGCCTCGCCGCCGCAATTCTGCTGCAATGCGGCGGTAGCCGTAGCGCCGACGATGTTCGACAGCAATCTGCTGAATCGCCGATCGCACTTCCATCTCCTCTTCGACCGGGTGCTTCTCCCGAAAAGAACGGTAGAAGCTTGCCCGGCTCACTCGCGTCAACTCACACATGCGCTCGATACTCAAGCTGCCTTGCAATGACATCACTTCTCGCATTTGGTCGTAGATGCCATCCCGCCAGTTCCGCCTTTCTTCTGGCGTCGAGCCTCGACTTTTTGCAAGGCACCTTTGAAAAAATCCACCTCCATCGCCTTCTCGGCGAGCATTTGCTTCAACTGGTGAATTTGCTTACGGTAGGACGACGTGTGCGTGCTGGGCCGCGAGCCGTCTTCTCCCGGCTCGATGGTCTCGAGTTTAACGCGCCACTTGTACAGGCATCGCCGGGTCACCCCCAGCTCTTGCGCCAACTCCTTGACATCATCACAGTTTCTTAGACGTTCAACAGCCATCCGCTGGAACTTCCGTGAGTATCGCTTTCGCTTCACTTTGCAGCCCTTTCCCTGCAAAGTGTGCCCATCCTGCCTGTCTCATTTCAAGGGTGCAGTCCATTCTTGGGGTGAACCCTTTGGGTGGCACAATTTCTTTGGGCACAGTTTCCGTTTTCTAAAGGCGTTCTTGCATCTCCTAGTGCGCCAGCCCGCGGGCGAAACGCCAGTCTGCTAAGTGCCAGCAGAGCCTTGCAGAGTTCTCTCTCACTGTTTCAAGTAACGAAGCGCAACACATCCTAATTTAAAAGGCTTTGACTCGACCAGTTTCAAATGCAATTTCTCGGGCAGCCTGATGCCCTCCAGCAACCGTCTCCCTTCTCCTGCCAGGATTGGCTGAACGACAAAACGATATTCATCAACCAGGCCAAGCTCTATAAGTTGTGAGGGAATATCTACACCGCCGGCTAAAATATTTTTCCCGGGTTCTTGTTTTAATTTAAGTATTTCGTCTTGAAGCTTCGTTCGAACAATTCTCGTATTTCCTTCGGCACGGTCTAATGATCGTGAAAAAGCAATCTTGTTCTTGGAGTCGAACGTCCGGGCAAATTTCTTCTCTGTTTCTGTCGCAGACGGGTCCTTTATGACATCGGGCCAATACGGAATCATCAATTGATAGGTTTTACGCCCAAAGATGAGCAGGTCAGCATCTCGTATTGAGCTGCGTATTGTATGCAAGTAGCTCTTTATCGGCAATTGTGTTGGTGTGGTCGAAGCAGCCATCTATGGTGACATTGATTGCGTAGATTACATTTCTCATTGAATTGTCCTGCCCCCTCGCGCGCGCCCGCGCTCATGAGAGTTTGACTTACGAAGCTCAGAGAGTATGGCGACCAGCGGTCACAGGAGCCTCACTTGGATCAGCCACAGGGGGCGTACCACAGAACGACCGAGCCTTTGCCTCGCTGAGCATCTCCACTCAAAGCGCCGAATACACCACCTTCACAAAAACGTCGCCGTTGAAAAAGCCCTTGCCCCAAGTCGCGTCCAGGTCCGCAAACGGTTTGCTCGACGCTATTTCGTCGGCCGATTTGCCGGCGGTCTTCATTTTTTGCACGCGATGGCGCGCCACAACCAGCATGTCCCGAAACTTGGTCAGATCGGCTTTGTTGCCCAGGGGGCCATGGCCGGGAACGATTTTGGTGTTGTTGTCGGCCAAGGGCAGAACTTTGTCGGCGGCGACAATCATCCCGTCGATTTTTCCGCCGGTGCTGGCGTCGATGACCGGGTAAAAGCCGTTAAAGAAGGTATCGCCCATGTGAATCACGTTGCCCTTCTGGAAGTGAACGTAGATGTCCGAGTCGGTATGCGCCGGCTGGAAATATTGCAGTGTCACGATTTCACCGTTGGCCTGCAGTTCCTGGCTGGTGCTGAATGTCTGCTGCGGCAAAGCATCCGCAGGCGATGCCGGAAAGTGCAAACCGAAAAGCGCACTGTCGTGTGGCTCTGCCATGCGCGTCTTGGTGTTTTCGTGGGCCAGCACTGTGGCGCCCGCGGCGTGCAGATTGGCGTTATTGTCCGTGTGGTCGACATGCCAGTGCGTGTCGATCACCGTCTTCAGCGGCGCATTGCCCAGCCCATCGAGCGTTTCTTTCAACTTCGGCCAGGCCGGCATAAGAAACGTGTCGACCACGACTTTGCCGTCAGGTCCGTTGAACACCACAACATTTCCCCCAGGCCCGGAAAGCAAGGTGAGATTTTCCGCGAGCGTTTGCGATTGGATAGGTGCACTGCCCATCTGCGCGCGCATCGCGGCCAGAGAGTCAGTTGGGGGCGTTGCGGCCTGCTGGCGAAGAGTAGGAACGGCGGCGCTTAGAAGATTTGCCGGAAAAAGTTGCGCCAGCCACGCACTTCCCGCAAACGCGGCGGAAGTCCGGAACATTTCGCGCCGTGTGCTTTGCTCATCCAAAAACTTCGAGCTCATCTTTTTCCGCCTTTCCAATGTGAATTACGTGCCTGATATTTTAGAAGGTTAAGCAGCGGGGCATCGCCGATATTTCGGTCACGGGTTCAAGTAATGAAGGGCAATCCAGCCCGATTTTTTAAAAACGTGTGACTCAGCAAGTCTTAATTGTAATTTCTCCTGTAGGCTCGCACCTTCCAGCAACCGTCTCCCTTCTCCCGCAAGGATTGGCGCAACGACAAAACGAAATTCATCAACCAGGCCAATCTCTATGAGTTGAGAAGGGAGATCTACACCACCGACGTAAATATGCTTGCCTTGCTCTTGCTTCAATTTAACGATTTCGTCGCGGAGGTTGCCACGAACAATTCTGGTATTTCTGCTTTCAGCACTTTCTAACGATCGGGAAAAAACAATTTTGTTGGCGGCGTCAAAGGCCTGGGCAAACTCTCTATCCGTTTTTGTCTCAGACGGGTTTTTTGCGATTTCAGGCCAATAGGGAACCATCAATTGGTAGGTCTTACGCCCATAAACGAGCAAGCCAGCATCTCGGACCAGCTGCGTGCAGTAGTCCATTACTTCTTCATCTTCATCGGGAGGAACCATTTTGGTGTGTTCGCAGCAGCCATCGATGGTGATGTTGATTGTGTAGATCAGCTTTCTCATGGAGTGTCCTGATTTCCCCTTGTTGTCTTTCGTCGTTCTGCCCCGTACTCTATCTGGGTTTCGGTTGTTCCGCTAACGGGAAAGTGGCGAACTATGTCGGAAAAGGGTCAAGCTCGGAAATCCATGTTCTCGGTGCAGAATATGGAAGAACTGCGCGGTCTCTACGACAGCGATACGCCCGTGCTGGCCTATGCTTTCAAGAGGCGGATGGTAGAGGGCTGGACGCCAGAGCACAGTCACCACCGCGGGCAACTCGTCGCACTGACGCAGGGATTGCTGATCGTGGAAACAGGAAACGAACGATGGCTGTTTCCCTCCCAGCGTTGCGCATGGACTCCACCAAATTGTAAGCACGCAGCGCGTTCTGTCGGGGGCGCTGCTGGCGCGATGGTGGACTTGTCTCCGGAGATGTGTCGCGGACTGCCCAAGACGCCCTGCCTGTTCAACTCATCGGAGCTATTGTTCGCCATAGTTCATCGTATAGTCGGTTGGGACCTCCGCCAACCGCTCAACCCGGCGAAGAAGCACTTAATCGCAACGCTCCGTGATGAGATTCGACAGCCTGACCAACAGCCCTTACGGTTGACCATACCAACAGAAGAAAGACTGGCCAGAGTTGCAAATGCTCTGCTGGATGATGTTGGGGATGACCGCACGCTGGACGCTTGGGCGCATGTTGCCGGAATGTCCCGCCGTACTTTCATGCGTGCGTTTTCGGCTCAGGCAGGCATGTCATTTGGCCGTTGGCGACAGCAGGCGCGGTTGTTCGCTGCCCTCGAGATGCTGGCACAAAAGAAATCTGTCACGGAGGTAGCTATCGCAGTCGGTTACGACAGTGTAAGTGCTTTCATTGAAATGTTTCGGACGATGCTGGGAACCACACCACAGACATACTTTCGAGGCAGGCGTTCGTAGCCACGCGGTAGAGCCATGGGCGCAACGGCGCGCCTTCCTTGAGGCTGTCGCGATACCGCCAGGCACGAAGCAACGTCTCCTGCACCGCGTCCTCGGCGTCCGTCAGAGAGCCGAGCATGCGGTAACAGTGGACCAGCAGTTGCTAGTGTGTTTTTCTTCGCTTTTTCGCATGATCTGGAACCATTCGCATGACACCATGACACTGAAGCCCTTCGAGAAACAACCGAAGGGTTGGCTGCGCAGTCCCGGACCGTGTCCGGAGCCGGCAACTAATCTGTAGAAGCTACTCTTGAGAGAGAAGCCATCATTTTTGTCGCGCGTTTAATTCGTCGAGCTTACGTTTTAACTGCTCAAGCTTCTGCCCAGCCTCACCGAGCTTACCTTCCGCGGTTAGTCGCTGGTAATCGGCGAGGTCCTTGGCCGCCTCGCTTGATGAGCTCGTTCAGATTCTGCGCCGTGCCGAGCTAACGGGGAGTGGCATTGCGCGTCGTCGGCCCGTTCCACGGGGGCAGAGGTGGCACTTAACGAGGAGGTCCTCTCCACCAAAGAGGGCCCTCATGGCCGATCTCGAAGGTCGGACCATAAGCGAGCCGGTCTTGGAGCGCAAGGACGACCAGACGCAACTCCGGCATCGGGACTCCGCTCCGCCTGCAGATAAATTGGTTCCGCATACAACAGACGCGTGTCCGCACGGAATCACCAGCAGAGTACCTCGCCGCACGTGGGAGCCTTGTTGGTTCCACAGCGTCAACTGTCCGGATAACTGCGCGTTCTGGTCGATTCGCGCTTCGATTTGCAGAGGGCCGTCGACCAGCTTCGTTTTCGGGAAGTCGTAGACGACCGACGTGCCATATTTTTCGCCGTCGCTGCGTCCAGCAATCCAACCGATCAGATTATTCCGATTGGCCGGAGTGAAAGGAAGAATCTCGACGAACTCGATGTTAGTTTTCGTCCGGCAGTTTCATCAGCACGAAGTTCGGCTCCATCGCCTGCGTCTTCTGCTGGCCGGACTCGTCCATGCCCACTTCGGAAGCGACCGTCCAGAGGTCCTCGCGGTTATAGAAAACCTGTGGGTCCGTCATGTGATAAAGGCCGTACGCGGCGGCTTGCAACTTGAGCAATAGCTCCGGATAGCGCACATGTTTGCGCAGCGTTGGCGGCATCGCCGCGGCATCCTTGAACAGAGCAGGTAAAATCTGACGATACGCCGCGATGATGGGATCCTGCGGATCAAAGACATAGAACGTAGTGGTTCCATCGTAGGCGTCAATGACCACCTTCACGCTGTTCCGCATGTAGTTAATCGAAGTACCACCGAGAATATAGTGGCTCGAGTACGGATAGCTGTCTGAGGTCGTAAACGCATCCAGAATCCACGACAGCCTGCCATCGTCCGTGACGACGATGTATGGATCCGCATCAAATGTGAGGAACGGAGCGAGAGCCGTCACGCGATCGCGAACATTGCGACGCATCAGCAGCCGGCTCTGTCGTTAATATCATCGCTAAACGGCAGCTTGGTAAGGTCACCACGGTCGGACGCGATAAGAAGCCGGCGAAGGAATCCACCGAGGAGGATGCCGCCGTTGCCTTCGTAGGATGTCAGACTGTTCGTCTGGCCTTGCGGGTAATTAAATTCCTGTTGCCGCGTCTTCACGTATACGTCGGTATTGGTGAGCTCGCCGAAATAGATCTCCGGACGTTTTACAACGATGCTTTTGACGGTACTCTGAATGGGCATATTACTGAGAATCAGTGTCGGCAGACCTTCCGGTAGTGAACCCATTCACGGGATTCATGGTGATGCCGTAGCCGTGGGTGTAAATGAGCTTCTCGTTGATCCAATTGCGGCTGCTCTCCGGAAGCTTATCGACGTTGAATTCGCGTGCGGCAAGCATCACCTGACGCCGGTGCGCCGTCGATTTCATAGCGATCAATATCGATATCGGGAAAATCGTAGTAAGTGCGGATTTCCTGAATCTGACGCAGCGTGTCCTGGAGCGCCCGCCAGTCCCACAGGCGAATGTTCTGCAGTGTAGGCTGATTGTTCGCGGGATCGGCGGCCTCGACGGTGGTTTCAGCGGGAAATTCTCGTTGCACGAGGCGGTCCAAGCCATAGGCCTCGCCGAGTCAGGTCAATGTTGTAGCGCGATGTAGGGACGTTCGCGAACCAGTTCATTGGGCTTAACGATGAAGCTGCTGACGTACCAGCCGGAAATTTGGAGCACGAGATAACAGACGGCGACGGGAGCCAGAGCCGCCACCAGCCAGCGCACCCGCGGCGCCGCCACGACATTGATGAATGGAATCAGCGGCTCCGAGAACGAGCGCAGCACAGACCGCGAGCATGCCGGGTAGAACGACGTGGGCATCCGTGTAGGTCACGCCACTGAAAATCGTATGCTCGTCGAACAAGCGTTCGAACCGGGCAATATACGTGCGCATCGCGAGGATCAGCAAGAAGAAAGCAAACGCAATGGAGAACCCGCGCCACGACATGCGAGATATATCTGCTGCGGCGCCCCGAGACGCATCCGAGTGCTGCCAGTAATGAAAATAAAGAAAGACAGCGATCACGCACGCTAGCACGGCTAGCGCAGGAGCCAGCCCATGATGAACTGCCAGGCGGGAAGAGTGAATAGATAGAAGTCGATGGATTTGCCGAAGACCGGGTCCACACCGCGCCTGGTTGCGCGCGGCGCATAGCCAATAGAGTGCGAACGTCGGCCATTCCATCATGACGCTGGAGCCGGTCAATCACGGCAATGACGAGCGATGCCGCCAGGACCGAGCGAGGCGCAGAATGCGCGCGACTGGTAGTTTCAGGGGTTGCGTGCCGATGATCATCAGGATGATCGTCCGGCAAATCCGACCGGTAAGTGCGCGCAGCGCCAGGAACCAACCGTACAGAAAAAGAAATGTGGCGCCAAAAATGCCGCGAAGCACGGCCCACTGAAGGCCGATCGTCTTGCGGAAAACATCGCCGTATCCGAGCGAGCCGAACCACAGGGCGTCGACGTAATAGGATAACGCCGTCCGGCTGCTGAAAAGGGCCACGCAAGGACGGCGAGCCCAAGGAAAAACAAGCGGGGCGGCGCCGCGGGGGTTGCTGCCAGTCGACGATTTCGGCCATGACTTTACCATGCTTTGAGTAGCGCTTTCGGGTGCAGTCCAAGTAGACCCAATTGTACGCGGTCGAAGCGCGTGGACGGCTCTTATCGACCTGGCGACTTCCGGAGGGTTTTCGGCCGCTAGAGGATCGACGACACACACTTGTGGGGCGCGTCCGAGAATAGCGTCGAGATTCATTATTGGTCCGCTGGCGGTCTCGATTAGCTCAATGCGTTCCAGTTTCTGTAAAAGCGCCTGAAGTTCCTCGGATGGTTGCTGCCTCCGACGAATCACGCGGGGAACAGATCGGACCCTTGGTCGGCATCCCCATCTTCGGGTTGGACGCCCTCAGTTCCGCTGCATGCGGGCCCGAGGCCGCGATCACCCTTCTGATCCCGCTTGGGGCAGCCGGAATCTCCTACATCGTTCCGATTAGCGTGAGCATCATCGTTCTACTCACCATCCTCTATTTCTCCTATCGCCAGACCATTCAGGCCTATCCCGGCGGCGGAGGGTCTTACACGGTGGCGCGCCAGAACCTTGGAGCTTCCGCAGGACTTCTGGCGGCCGCCGCCTTGATGATTGAACTACGTTCTAGTCGTCGCAGTTGGTATATCCGCCGGCGTGGGAGAAACCTCGCACCAATCGATTCCTTGAAGCGAGCGGTGGGAGCAGCCTTGCCGAATTCAAGATGAATGCCATTTCCGAAGAGACGTGAATGAAGGCGGCCAGCAAAGGATTCAGAAATCCAAACGCCGCCAGACCAACGCCGACGGTGTCCACAACCAGCGTCCCAACGAAGTTCTGCATAATGGTGCGCCGGCAGCGCCGGGCGATCGAAAGAGTTTCCACGAGCTTCGATAGATCATTGCCAATGAGGACAACGTTGGCGCTTTCTCGTGCTACGTCGGTACCGGCACCCATGGCGATGCCCACGGTTGCTTTCATGAGCGCGGGGGCATCATTCACACCGTCACCCACCATGATGACGTTCTGGTGCTCTTTCGTGAGCCGGGAAACAAATTCGAGCTTATCTTCGGGCAGAAGCTCCGCGGCGATCTCATCGACACCCAACTTCCGACCGATGTCTTCGGCGACTCCTTTGGCGTCGCCCGTAAGAAGAACAGTTTTCATTCCCATCGCCTTCAGATCTTGAATCGCCTTCGTAGCTTCGGGTCGAAGGGTATCGGCTACCGTTAGGGTTCCCAGAAGTCTGCCTCCGCGCGCCACAAAGATCTCTGAATCCGTCTTCGAGTTCCTGCCCTCTGGTAGTTCAATGCCGTGGCCCGCGAGAAACAACCGATTGCCCGCGATTAATTCGACGCCTGCCCGGATCGCTACGACGCCCTTGCCGGGCGTGTATTCAAAACATTCCGGCTCTTCGGCAGCAAGGCCCATGTTTGCCGCTTTCCTTAAAATGGCCCTGGCCACGGGATGCTCCGAACGTACCTCTACTGTCGACGCTGCCTCCAACAAATCGGCGGCCGCTATTCCAGTGGCGGGACGAACGTCCACGACCTCGGGTGTACCGTAGGTGAGTGTTCCGGTCTTGTCCAGAAGAACCGTGTGGATGCTGGCAAGGGACTCCAGATAGATTCCACCCTTGATGATCGATCCGTGTTGCGCAGAGCGCCCGATAGCCCCGAGGATTGCCAAGGGCGTTCCTGCAGCGATCCCGCATGCGCCGGCAACGATCACGACCGAAATGGTTGAACGCACATTATGAGTGATGAGGAATGTGAGGGCCGCGGCCCCCATCGCGAAATAAACCAGATACCCGGCGAGGCGGTCTGCAATTCCCTGGATGGGAGCCCGGGACTTCTCCGCGCGCTCGACGGCGTCAATGATTTTTCCAAACGTGGTGTCCCGTCCCAGACGATCCACTTGCAGTTCGAGTGCACCCGACTGATTGATCGTACCGGCGTAGACCCACGCTCCGCTGACTTTCTCCGCAGGCATCGACTCTCCAGTGATGGTTGCCTGATCGACAAAGGAGTGGCCCCCGGTAACCGTGCCATCGACAGGGATTCTGGAGCCGGGCTTGACAAGGACCGTGTCGCCCACAGTGATTTCATTCGTTTCCACATCTTGCCACGATCCGTTGCGACGCACCGTCGCAGTCGTGGGCAGTAGCCCAACCAATCGACGTATCGCGTTGCGGCCACGTCTGACGGTGAGCCCTTCCAAAACCTCGGCCGCCAGGACGAATGCAGTGATGACCAGTGCGGTAAAAAACTCGCCGATGGCCAATGCCGCCAAAAGAGCGATGGTCATGGAGAGTTCCATGGTCATCTTGCGTTCGACAATGTTCTCGACGGCCTCCTTGAAAATGGGATAACCGCCAATCAGTGTAGCTGCAATGCCGATGACACTGACGTGAGGAAACGGTTCCCAGATGCGGAACCAGACCGCAATTGCGGCCAGGACTACAAATCCGATGCGGACAAGGTCGGTCCATTCGAGACCGTGTTCGTGCTCACCATCCGCATGCTCATGGTCATCAACATGGTTTGCGGCGCTGGCCTCGAAGGTATCGGGCTTCGGCTTCGGCCGGAAAGAGTTTGCGTGATCGTCTCGGGTTTCGGTTGAAGCTTTCATGTAGTATTCCTTCCATACGCGGTAAGTCGGTCACTTCAGATAGGACTTCACCATCGCGATGACCTCGTCGGCAGCGGTCACCTGTCCCGATGTAGGCCTGTGCTTTCCATTCAAAACGTGGCTGCGGATGTGGCCTTCCAGCATCTCGGCCATGAGGCTGTTCATCGCGCCCCTTGCAGCGCTCATGATTTGCAGGGTTTCCGAGCAATCGCGCTCTTCGTCGAGGGCTCGCACGAGCGCCTCGATTTGTCCCTGGACTCGCTTGGCGCGAAGAAGCAGCTCGTGTTTTTCTTTGATCGTGTGGCTCATGTCTTCCCGTATACCATACTTGGTATGGTATATGCTAAGAAAAAAACCAAAGTTTTTCTCTGTCGCGATTACCGTGGTCCTATCTGCTGATCAAAACGGTCGATTCGCCCACACTTCGTGCACACCGAGCATGCTTCGAGCCTGCTCGGGGGCCTATTGAATGCATCTAGACTTCCTCATTTGCTGCATAGGTGGACGACTTCGGGAGACAAGCGCTCGACACCCGCCGCCCTTAGCTTTCCGTCGGCGGTTTTCCAAACCGCCGCCTTGAATTTAGTTGCGCAAGACCTATGATCACCTCAATTAAGTACATGTCTGGAGGTGGGTCTTGGCGGACAAGATTTCGCAGTCTACAACGCCTCCGATAGATACCCTAGTGCAGGCTTGAAGTGCAGCAATACTCAAGCAGGGCTTCGCATGGGAGACCACTAACTATCTGCGGCATCTCCTGAGCAAGGTCATGAGAACCGCCGTGAATTGGGAACACATCTCGAACAACCCTGTGCGTGGTGTAAAGATGCCCGAAAGGACATTGGAAACGCCCTCACGGATTTCTGTCGGCTGAGGAAGTCCAGCGACTCATTGCATCAAGCAAGGAAACAACCCGCACAATTGTCGTACGTGAGTTGAAAGAGCGCTATATCAGTTCAGCGGACCATTCTCCGAGTGCCTTGGTTTTTGGGACTCGCGAGGGTGCTCCGCTTGCCGCGGACAACCTGAGAAAAAAGTCGCTTCGGACTGCATGCAAGCGGGCTGGTTTGCAGCGGAACGACTGGCATGCGCTCCCTCATGCCCATGGCACGCTACTACATGCCCAAGGAACGCCGCTCAAAGTTGCACAAGCTCAACTGGGACATTCTCACATGGCAACAACTCTGCAAGTTTATACGCACGCCAGTGGGGCTGCCCAGAGCGACGCTGTGCACATGCTCGCGGACCAATTGTTCCCAAATGTTTCCAAGGAGGATGGTAGTGGAAATACCGCGCAGGAAGAGCCTCAAGTAATTCAGCGAGTTAGTGGTCGGGGCGCCGAGATTTGAACTCGGGACCTCCTGCGCCCAAGGCAGGCGCGCTACCAGGCTGCGCTACGCCCCGACAAGAAGTGCAGATCTAATTCTAAAGCACTTACCACACAGACTCCTAATCGCTATCGGCATTTTCGGCCTTGACTATGCGCGAACTGCCGACGAACTTGCAACACTCGCCTATGCCACGTTCAATTCCTTCTCAACTATTATGAAATGCAGGGCCATGTTCTTCTGCGCACGGGACGAGAGGCTGCGCCGGTATTGATGGAACGATGACGAACGGAGCCGAGTTCGAATCCGCGCTGGTGTCTGTATGGCAGCAGGTGATGGCGGAGAATGTTCGGACGGTGAGGGTTGGCGGGGACATGTATCCAGTTCGGACGACGCAGAAACGGGGGCTAAAGCAAGTTGATTTTCGTTTCGAGGGGCGGGAGATTCGCGGCTTGGAACAGAATCCGGCGACGAAATCGAGATGGGCGGCGATGGCGAGAAAGGGTAAGAAGGTGATGCAGTTCCTGGAACGCGGGAAATATATTGCGGTGGTTGCGGACGGAAAGATTCGTAGTTATGGGGCGCGCGCAACCTAGTGACAAGAGAAAAGGGAGAATAACGCAAGGAGCGCTGAGAAGAGAAAAGCAGGTCCTCGCATTGCTCGTGACGACAAATGCAGTCGTGGGCACGAGTCTGGGAGCAGCAAGGCGCGGCGGTTGAGGTCATTCGCTTCGCTCGGGATGATGACAAACAGTGAAGTGATGGTGGGACGGAGTTCACCAGGAGTTCACCGGCAGTTTATGTGTGGTGCATTGAGGAGAGTCGGCGGGTAAGGCATCCTTGGCGCGGTTCGATTTTTAGGTTTCATTTCATTGCGAGCTTGCGAGGACGGCTGGAGCGATTCCCCTGGGCGGAGTGAATCGCAACAGTTGAACTCGCGAAAGGTGGCTCCTCGTCCGAGCGAGGAGCCATTCTTTTTTGGGGACTCAAGATCATCGATCGTGCGGACAAGGGGCGCAGCAGTGCTGCGCCCTATGGAGGCGCTCGCGGGTCAGGTTATGGCGTGGCGATCATGGACACGTCGGAGTTGGCGCTGTTGGGATCTGCGGCGGGGCGTTTGGGATGATGCGCTTCGGCGGCTAAGACGGAATTGGCCTGGTCGCGTTGGGCGCGAGACAGATGGTGGGCTATGGATTTGAGGCGGGACGCTGCCAACTTATCGCCGGCGGAACTGGCTCGGGAATACCAGAGATACGCGGCCGTGTAATCCTGAGGTACGCCAAAGCCCTGTTCGCACAGATAAGCGTAATTGAAAGCGGCGTGAGGCAAACCTTGCTTTGCGGCGAGGAGCGCCCAATGCGCGGATTGAGTGAAATCGACGGAGACGCCGATTCCCTGAAAATAGAAGAGCGCGAGATGGGCTTGCGCCGCAGCTACACCATTTTCTGCGGCAGCGCGGAACCACTGGAATGCTTTCGCGGGGTCACGCTCGATGCCGATGCCAAGATAATAAAAGGACCCGAGGTTGTATTCGCCGATGGGGTTTCCGTGCAGAGCCGAGGCGCGATAGGACTCAAACGCAAGGGTTAGATCCAGGGGAACACCGTGGCCCAGGTGATATAGGGTACCGAGATTATTCTCAGCGGGAGAATAGCCCTGTTGCGCAGCACCGCGGTAGAGTGCGGCAGCTTGGCTGAAATCCTGAGGGACGCCGTGGCCGCGTTCATAAAAGTAGCCGAGGACGAATTGCGCGGGGGCGTAGTGCTGAGAAACGGCAACTCGCAACGGGGGAAGGGCCGAGGTGTAGTCGGCGTTGGGACGCTCGACGCCATTGTCGAAGGTGAGGGAGTAAGCCTGTTTGTACAGAGTGGCGGGATCCGGGAGGGCGGGATTGTCTTTGGGAGTAGCGGCTGAGGTGACCTCCTGAGAATACGTGCGAGAAGGAGCGCTGCACAGGATAAGGATCACGAGGGACGGAAATAGAACGGGAAGAGCGAAGGAGGAAGAGGCGCGGCGCATAAGTGGCCTCCTATAACGAGAAGAAGTTGGAGTCCGCGTACTCGAGCAGCGAAGGCGCCAGCCTCGCTGGCTGCTAAGACGAGGAGCGGAGGCACACTACAAGGAAGCGTGAACAACGGGAGGCGACGCGGCACGGAATGCCGGACGAGCACAGCCCTAGAGGCACGCCCCAACGTAATGCCCTACTGGACCACTGCGCTCGCCATTGGCGATACGGGATAGACGAACGGCGATGGCAAAAAGTTCGTTGGCTCACGGAAAAAAGACAAAGGAAGCAGGTAGATGGTGGTGGTGACTTGTCTATCCACGCCGCGGAACAGCTGTTGGGGTCGATGATTCAAGATGTTATAGCGGATTCGGCACAGGCGGTATCGCAGGCGGTAGACCTGTGCTGAGATAAAGGTATGTACCAGACAAGACAAGCGGAGCGCCGACGGACCCGCCGAGTGAAGATGAAGCAGGGGCTACGCGTGCGCCCGACGAGCCCTGAAGATGGAACGTTTGAGGAAATCAGCATTACGACGAACGTTTCGCAGGATGGCGTGTATTTCATGACGCAGCGGGGCGAATATCGCGAAGGCATGCGGCTCTTCGTGACAGTGCCGTATCACTCGCCTTTCAGTCCGCAGAATTACGAATACATAGGACAAGTGGCGCGGGTGGATGATGCGGGGAACGGTCGACGAGGGATCGCGGTGAAGTTGCTGTCGACGAACAATAAGAGTTACCGGTAGATCGAGAATCCTTCCTGCGACAATTCGAGCAGATCTTCAAGCGCCAAGAGCAATGAGCAACCAAAAGAGCACAGCCACGAACGGCTGTGCCACGGTGGTCATTGCTTACATCTTGGGACATGTAGCGCAGCATTGCTGCGCCCTACCCAAAGTCCAAGTAACGTCACGAGGTAGGTTGTGAGTTGGGCGTGGGCTACTTTTCGATTTCCTCGATGGGGTGGATTTCCCACCAGTGCGCGCCGACACCGGCGTCGTAGCGGGTAATACCTTTCACGTTGACAGGGCGGCCGACCTGGGGAACATCACAAGGCAGTTTTGGGATGCATTTGGCGATGATGCAACGGCCGCGGTCCATGCCATCGATTTTTGGGTTTTCGCAAATACGGATATCGGTATCGCCGCTGTCTTCTTTGGAGATTTGCGTGACAAAGCCGCCGAGAGTAATGCGGGTAGACATTTTTTCGGACCAGCGGCTGGGGTCTTCGGCGACGAGTTCGGTGATGGTGAATTCGGCGTAGAGCTTTTTGGCAGGGTCGACGGGCCTGGGCGCAGGAGCGGTGGTTTTTGCGGCTGTGGTGGTTTTCCTGGAAACGGATTTGGGCTGGACGCCTTGAGCGGCGACCATAGCGGGAACAAGCAGAACGATTGCCGAGAGGATGGCAAGGGATGATTTCATTTTGCTCCTCACAAAAAAGTTGGGCAGACGAAGACATAGTAAGGTTTGGAGGGATGTGGCGCAGCGGGATAGCAGAAGAAAAGACGCCAAAGTTACAACTGAACTTCAGGACAGGTGGAGACGCTCAGGAGTGTGAGTGAGAACCATGGGACGCAACCTCTGTGACCAGTGAGCCGGATTTCTCGCGCAGACTCTTTCGGGGTCATGCGTCAGCGCGGTTTTGCGGCGGGCGGCTCGGCGGCGTTCGAATCATGTTGAAACAAGGCGATCAGGCCGTCGGCGAGAACGCCGCGCCAACTTAGAAAATCGTGGCCGCCGGGAAATTCCTGGAAATGGACCTCGTAGCCCTTGGCGAGAAGCACGTCGCGAAGATTGCGGTTGTTGAGGAGGATGGAACCGGCACCGCCGCTCACGTCGATTTCATCCGTGCCAGCGGCGAGAAAGAAACGAAGCGGGAGTTTCGGACTGGCAATGAATTGCTTGGCGACCCAGTTGGGTTCAGGTGCTGCGTCCGAAGGGGCGCTATTGTTAGATGAAGGGGTCCACCAGAACGAACCGGAGAGGGAGAGGACATTGCCGAAAGTGGCGGGGCGAAGGAGAGCCGCGCAGGCGGCAGCGAGTCCACCAAAACTAGAACCGGCCACGGTAGTTTGGGCAGGGTCAGCGGTGAAATTGTAGTGAGTGTGGGCCCAGGGGAGAAGCTCGGTGGCGAGGAAATCATAGAATGTGGGATTGCAGGGGAGTTCGCGAGCGCGTGCTCCGGGAGCGTTGCCGACGAAGAGGGCGATGATGGGCGGAATGCGTTTGGCCGCGATGAGATTATTGAGAACTGTGGGCGCGGGAGCTCCGGGAAACTGATTGTCGTCGCCAACATAATCGGCTTCGTCGAAAAGAATGAGGAGCGGATACGGCTTGTTAGCCTTGGAATAATCGGGCGGAAGATAAGCGACAATTTCGCGTTCGTTGTTCAGCAGAGTGCTCTTGAATTGCTGCCTTTGGATTTGGCCGGCGGGAATTTCGGGGTGTTCCATGATCCAAGGTTGCGGCGGGGTGTCGGGCATTTGGAGGAAGGAAGTGCCTTGAAACTCGGGCGGATTCAGCGGGTGTTTGTCTACGTTCCAGCGGTTGGGATTCAGGGGATCGGGACGAGCGGCGGCTACGACCATGGAAATGGCGTCATTATCGATTCCAAAGGAAATGGCGTGAATGCTGGGAATGTTGGGAGCAAGGGAGTATTCGAATCGCGCGTTTTTGGGGATGGCGAGAGTCTTGTACCAGATGTTCGTGTTGCCTAAACGCTCCATGAAATAGTCGGTAGGCGAACCGGCGGCGTACGGAAGACGCAGCACTGCGACGTTGTGGGTGTCTGGTGTACCACGCCAGAGAAAAGTGACCAGCATATGTTTGGAATCGGTCGGCATCGGCTCGATGATCGGCGCGCCGTGTCTCTGGATTTCGTCCCAGAAGGCTTGGACAGCTCCGGGAGTTGTAGCTTCGAGTGATGCACGGAGTTGCTTGATGCGCGGACTTTCGAAGAGGGGCTTGGCAGGGCCGATGTGCGCAGCGACAGGGACGATCTTGACGAGCGTGATGCCGAAAGTGGCGGCTTTGTCCTTTGCAGTAACCTTCAGGCGATACATGCCGGTGCAATCTGCGATGAAGTTGAGATCGGCAGGGTCAGGGCCGGTGGTGCTGCCACGAAAACGGGCTCTTGCGGGATCGTAGAGGATAACGAGTAGTTGGTTTCCGTGGGGATCGACATGGAGTTGGACGAAGTCTTGGGTTTGCAGCGAGACGGAGAAGGAACGAGATTCGTTCGGGGCCATGGTGACTTCTTGCGTTTTTTGGATGGTGAGTTGCGTGTCTTGCGCTCGGGAAATGGAGGTGAATGAGAGCAGAAGTGAAAGAGCGAGGAATAAGGATAGCTTGTTAGGCAATGTGTGGCACTCCGTCCTTGAATCAGTGTATCGGTTGGGAGGAATGAGGAGAGTGCGCACGGTCACAGTTGGAAGATGGACGGAATTGAAAGGTACGGAGGGATGCGGATTCCAAGAGCGCACCCCCAAAAGTGCACCCCCAAGAGCCCCGAGTCTAAAGACTCGCCACTACATGAGCTGTATGGGTGAGAACGACGATTTTGGTTAAACGTGAATGTTATAATCCGGGCGCCTCAGCATGAGTTATAAGGAAGCGAATGGGAGGTAGGCGATGACGCTTCAGCAAAGGTTGGATGAGTATAAAGCGAAGTTCGAATCGGGCGGGGCGCCCAAGGCAGCGATTGAGACGATGCATCGGGCGACGAAAGAGCTGCGTGAATCGAGGTTGGCGGAACGTGCACTGAAAGCCGGTGATCGCGCTCCGGCGTTTACACTGAATAACCAGGACGGGCTGGGCGATCGTGGATTGAAAGTGGCCGGTCAGTTCGGGTTGGTTTTTGAGCTTCCTGATTATCTGAAGACGCTGTATACGGGCTTTGGAATTAGGTTGGAAGAGTTCAACCGTGAGGACGCGTACCGATTGCCGATGCCGGCGCGCTTTGTGATCGATCAGGGAAGTGTGATTCGCAGCGCGGATGTGAACCCGGATTATACGGTGCGTCCGGATTCTAGTGAAAGCATCCGTGTGCTGGAGGAAATGAGGAAGCAGCGACAGTAAACCCGTTTTGAGGGAGCGCCAGTCACGGCCCCCCCTCGGAAGGCGGGTCCTACAAGGGCATCACGACTCGTACATTTGTCAGTGCTGGCGGTGTGCGTTATTCTTCAGGCAGAGCCTTGGAATTGGAGGCGCTATGACCCAATCTTCTCCTACCCTCTACCCGCTGCTGGTGAACATCGTACTTGCGACGCTTGCCGTGGGCTTGCCTATTGTGATGGTGTTGGCGATCCGCTTTCTGTGGGACCGCAATTTGAATATTGGCCGCTCGAAAGAGTTGGAGAAGCTTATTTGGCAATTGCACCGAATCGCGAGCGCGCTGGAGCACCAAATGAATTTGTCCTTTCCGCCGGTCCAGCCGGGGACGGAAGAGGCGCGGGATCTCGCGTATCTGAAGGAAGTGGCTACGCGGCCTGCGGGTGCGGCGACGGGAGGTGCCGTTGCTGCGCCGGCCAGTGCGCCTGAGGCTGCTACGCAACCGGCTACTGCTGCTAATCCTGTTCCAGCGGCGGCTGTGCAGGAGGAATCGCTGCCACCGCTGCAACGGCGAGAGCCTTCGGTCGAGGCGCCACGAGCCGGGGTTAATTCAATGTTTGGGTTGTAGTGGGCGTTTTCGACCGAAGACGAGGGCACGATCCAAGACAGATTTCTCACTTCGCGGACTCCGTTCGAAATGACGTGTGCTTGTGCATGTGGATTCTCGAAATGACGTGTGCCTGAGCACGGGGGCTCTCGAAAGGACATTGTTAGGCCAAGGTTGCCTGTGGTTGAAGGCCAGCGCGTTACGCTTGAAGGCGTGAGCTACAGGGTTATTTGGTGGAGCGGGAGAACTCGATGGTGCCGTCGTTTACAGAGGCGAAGCGGAATTCGAGCATATCGAGAAGATAGTTTTGATGAAGGCGCCACGGTCTTTTGGAGCCTTGCTTGGGAAGGACGTCTCTTGCGCGTTGGATGTAGCCGGAGGTCAGGTCCACGGCGGGCCGTTCGGTGATCGAGGGATCGCGGCGGCGCGGGGTGCAGGCGTCATATCCATGCGCATCCATGTAGTTCAATAAGCGACAGACATACTCAGCAGTGAGGTCGGACTTCAGCGTCCAGGAAGCGTTGGTGTAGCCGAACGAGGACGCAAGATTGGGCACATCGTTGTACATCATGCCTTTGTAAGCGAGCGCGCGTGACAACTGGAATGGCTGGGCGTCGACACACACTCGCATGCTGCCCAGCAATTGAAGCTTGAGTCCGGTGGCGGTGACGATGATGTCGGCTTGGAGTTCTTCCCCGGCGCGCAGGAGCAAGCCCTTTTCTGTGAAGGTGTCGATCTCATCGGTAACGAGGGAAGCGCGGCCATCGCGAATGGCGCGAAATAAGTCGCCATCGGGAATGAAACACAAGCGCTGGTCCCAAGGGTTATAGCGTGGGGAAAAATGTTTTTGGACATCGTAATCGGGCCCGAGGGCTTTCTGAGCCAAGCCCATGAGCCATTGCTTGGTCTTTTCCGGTTTACGGCGAGCGCTGGTGAAGAGATACATGGACATGAAGACGTTTTTCCAGCGCACCAGGAGGTAGGCAAGACTGCGTGGAACTTTTCCGTGGAGCCATTGGGCGATGCGGTCCTGCGATGGAAGTTGGAGGACGTAGCTGGGGGAGCGCTGAAGCATGACGACGTGGCGGGCGGTTTGCGCGATTGCTGGCACGAGGGTCACGGCGGTGGCGCCACTGCCAATGACGATCACGCGCTGATCTCGGTAGTGGAGATCCTGAGGCCATTGTTGAGGATGGACAATTTTGCCCTTGAATCGTTCCATGCCAGGCCAGCCGGGCATATAGCCTTCGGCGTAATCGTAGTAGCCGCTGCACATATAAAGGAAGCTGCAGGTGAGCCTCACGGTTCTTTCTTCGGGGGCGCGGCGACTTCGATGGTCCATCGGGCGTCCGCGGATGACCACGATGCGACTTGCGCGCGATGACGATAGCGGATTTTGCGATCGATGCCGTATTCGTGGGCCGTTTCGCGGATGTACTGGAGAATGGATGGACCGTCGGCCATGGATTTGGCATCTGTCCACGGACGGAAACGGTAGCCCAGCGTGTACATGTCGGAGTCCGAGCGCACGCCCGGATAGCGGAACAAGTCCCAGGTGCCACCGATGGCCTCGCGGGCTTCCAAGATGAGATAGGTTTTGCGAGGGCATTCTTTCTGGAGGTGGTAGGCGGCGCCGATACCGGAGAGGCCGGCGCCCACGATCAAAACATCAAAGTGCTCGGTCGCTAATTTAGATTGTGGGGGAGTTGAGTTATTTGCGACGAGTGCTGGTTCGCCCATTGGCGTCTCTCCGTCCTGGTATCTGGGAGTGTAACCCAAGAAAAAGCACCGGTGGGGCACGCAAGGCAAAAGGATTCGTGGCTTCGTATGGAGGCGAGTGGGTGGCACAAAGGGGGAGAGTACGATATTCTGAGACGTAGAGATTTTGTGAAGATTTCCTAAAGCAGGACGTCCCCCAAAATCGAGAACAGCTATGAGCGATACGAAGATCATTGCGCCTGGATCCAGCGCGCCCAACGCGGCGAGCAAGGCTGCCCGTCCGACATGGAAGCCCGCGGGCAAAGTGCATGCGGGAGAGCAGCCATTCCATTACCCGCTGAAGCGGGAGTTCGTGGAGCCGGATTGGCGGCGTTTGCCGGGATACAAGAATATAGACCCAGGAAGAGTGGGAGACGGCGCTGTGGCAGCGGCGGCACACGGTAAAGAATCTTGCTGAACTGAAGCAGGTGTTTGGGGATTTGATTCCGGAAACGCTGGTAACCAGCATGGAGCGGGACATCAAAGAACGCGCCACGATGTCGATGCTGATTCCGCCACATATGCTGAACACCATGGACGAGAAGGATTTATGGAACGATCCGGTGCGGCGGTACATGCTACCGGCGTTCGACGACCGGCACCCGGAATGGCCAAGCCACCCGAAGGCGAGTCGCGACTCTTTGCACGAAGCGGATATGTGGGCGGTGGAAGGGTTGACGCACCGGTACCCCACGAAAGTGCTGGCGGAATTATTGTCGACGTGTCCGCAATATTGCGGGCATTGCACGCGAATGGACCTGGTGGGGAACGACGTGCCTCAGGTGGTGAAACTGAAATTCCAGATACCGCAGAAGGATCGCTACCAGCAGATGCTGGAGTATCTGCGGGTGACGCCGTCAGTGCGCGACGTGGTGGTGAGCGGCGGGGACATTGCCAATACACCGATTGGCACACTGGAAGACTTTTGTTCGAAGCTGATGGATATTCCGAATATCAAGGATATCCGCCTGGCGACCAAGGGACTGATCGCGATACCGCAGCATTTCCTGCAAAGCGAGGTGCTGGCGGGGCTGGACCGACTGGCAAAGAAGGCGCGGGAACGCGGAGTTGACATCGCCGTGCATACGCACGTGAACAACGCGCGGCAGGTAACTCCGTTGGTGCGCAAGGCCGTGGAAGCGCTGCTGGATATGGGTTATCGCGACGTGCGGAATCAGGGAGTGCTGCTGCGTGGCGTAAATGCCAGCGCGAATGAACTGCTAGAGTTGTGCTTCACGCTGCTGGATTACGGCAAAATCATGCCGTACTACTTCTACCAGTGCGACATGATCCCCAACGCGGAGCACTGGCGATTGGCGATTCACGAAGTGCAAAAACTGCAGCATGACATCATGGGGTACCTGCCCGGATTCGCCACGCCGCGCATGATTTGCGATGTGCCGTTTGTGGGGAAACGGTGGGTTCACCAGGTGAAGGATCCGATCGGCAGCTCGGGATTTCCTATTGGACGAAGAACTACCGAACGGGGATCGAGGCGGATGATCCAGAAGCGTTGAGCCGGCGGTATGAGTATTTCGATCCCGTATACACGCTGCCGCAATTGGGGCAGGATTTCTGGCGCGACAAGACAGTGCAGCAGACCCTGTCGAAGTGACCTCCTAGGCGTAAGGCAAGCCGTTTACATTCCAGTAAAGATCGACTGAGAAGCGACTCCAAGATATCCCATGCAAGAACGGCATGGGCCTGGAGAGAAAGTTCCGGTGTAAAGAACGGCCACTACGACGGCTTACCCCAAGAGCACAGGTTGAAGCCTGTGCTACGTCAGGTGTGATTGAGTAGTTTCTGTTTGATGGCGAAGCGCAGTAGCTCGGAATTATTTTCCAAGCCAAAATCCTGCATGATGCGGTACTTATGAAAGGCCACGGTGCGTGTGGCCACATTCAAAATGGCCGCAGCTTCTTTCATGGTGTGACCTTCGGCAAGAAGTTGGAGAACTTCGCGTTGACGCGGGGTGAGCGTGCGGCCAGTTTCGGGGCGCGAGTCGCGAGAGGCGACATCGGAGAGCGCGTCGCGAAGAACGGGCGTGACGTATTTTCCGCCGCGAAGGACGACGTGAACCGCTTTCAGCAGTTCGCTTCCCGCCGATTTTTTCAGGAGGTAGCCGGAAGCCCATTTGCCCATGGTCTCCGCAGCGATTTCCGGATCTTCGTTCATGGTGAGGACAATAATTTTAATATTGGGCAGAGCTTGTTTGAGCTGAGTGCTGGCATCCAGGCCATTGAGGAGCGGCATATTCAAATCGACGAGGACCAGATCGGGCGAGACTTGCGGCGCGACACGAAGCAACGCGCGGCCGTCCGGGACGGTGGCGACAACCTCACATTCGGGTTCGAGGAGGCGCTTGAATGCTTCGGCCACCAGAGTATGATCATCGGCGATGAGGATGCGCGCTTTGGCCACGGCGCCCTCCAGTAATGTGTCGTGTTAATCGTATTGCAATTTAGCCAGAATGCAAAGTGAGCGGCTAGGGGACGTCTATCCCCATCGGATAGATTCAGGATGACAACCGGTGTTTGTCGAACGAAAGTCCCTGACGATCATCGGGTCGCGCTGGCCAACACACCACTGGAATGGGGAGAGTTTCGGACGTACGAGTGAGATGCTAAAGACATGCCCACTGTCGAGCAACCCTACACGGCCTAGAAATTCTCCGCCCAAGAATTTCTAGAAGCACTCCGCCCCGTTCAAAAACGAAACGATTCGCGAACCGGTTGGGCTGCTCGAAAGTGGGCACGATGCGTGGCGCTTTCGAGAGCCCTAGCCAAAGCTAAGAAAGAGTCACGGTGAGGCAAAGAATGCCGCAACAGAGGAGCGAGTGGGAACTGTCAATAGTTACAGTTTTGCGTCGGGTACGGGAAGAGCACCGGTCTCGTACGGACAGGGCCCCTGGGAGATGGTCATAAGTGATTCGTGTGAAGTGGGGCTTCACAGTTATACTGGCGCTGGGAGCAGACACAGCCGGTGCGAACGCAGAACCCTAGCGATTCGATTTCCCTCCTTAGCGAAAAATTCGTTCAGGTTTACAGGGCCGAGGCACGGTTTGTGCAGGCGCCTGGGCGCGTGAACTTGATAGGGGAACACACGGATTACAACGATGGATTCGTGCTGCCCGCGGCAATACAAATGCAAACGACGGTGGGAGTGGCTCGCCGGGAAGACGGGCGATTGGCGGTTTTTTCGCAGAATTACGGAGAGCAAGTGGAATTTGAGGTGGGGCATCTACCGCGGGAACCCCGCCATCACTGGAGTGATTACGTAATCGGAGTAGCGCAAAAGCTGGGGGAAAAGGGAGTGCAGGTTCCCGGCGCGAGCCTGTTGATCGAAGGAAATGTGCCGGAGGGAGCGGGGCTGAGTTCGTCGGCATCGTTGGAAGTGGCGGTGTGCGATGCGTTGCTGGAGGTTTCGGGGGCACAGATGGACGGGGCGGAAATTGCGCGGTTATGCCAACGTGCGGAAAACGAATTTGTGGGAGCACGCTGCGGGATCATGGATCAGTTTATTGCCGTACATGGACGAAAGGACCACGCATTGCTTTTGGATTGCCGCTCGTTGGAGTATCGCTACCAGCCGATTCCGGAGCAGGTACGGTTGGTGATCTGCAATACGATGGTGCGCCACAGTGTAGCGGGCGGCGAGTACAACCTTCGCCGCAAAGAGTGTGAGAGCGGGGCACAACTTTTCGCCGAGTTGATGCCGGGAGTGAAGGCCTTGCGGGATGTTTCGGTGGAGGAGTTTGAGAAGCATGCATCGGAGCTGCCGGAGGTGATTCGGAAACGGGCACGGCATGTGATTACGGAGGACGCGCGAGTGATCGAGGCGGCTGCGGCGCTGGAACGGCATGACGTGGCGCGATTTGGTGAGCTGATGAAGGAATCGCATGTGAGTCTGCGCGACGATTTTGAGGTGAGTTGCCGGGAACTGGACATCATGGTGAAGCTGGCGGGGAAGATTGAGGGCGTGTACGGGTCGCGGATGACGGGCGGAGGATTTGGCGGATGCACGATTAATCTGGTGCAGGCGGAGCAGGTGGACACGTTTCGGGCAAGAATCAGCCGAGAATATGAAGCAGCGACGGGTTTGGGTCCGGACATTTATATCTGCACGGCGGCTGAGGGCGTGAGGCGAGTGGCATGAGAGTGCTGGTGACGGGCGGGGCGGGATACATCGGCAGCGTGGTGGCCGAACAGTTATTGGGGGCGGGGCATCGAGTAACGGTAATCGATAATTTGAGCCGCGGGTGCCGGCAAGCGGTGCCGAAGAAGGCGGAGTTGGTTGTAGGAGACTTGGCGGATAAGGAAGGGTTGGCTGGTTTATTTCGCACGCATGGAATTGAGGCGGTATTGCACTTTGCCGCGTTTATCGAAGCCGGCGAATCAATGAAGATTCCGGAAAAGTTTTTCCGGAATAATACGGCGAACGTGCTGACGGTGCTGGAAGTGATGTTGGAAGCAGGGGTGAAACGATTTGTATTTTCGTCGACAGCGGCATTGTACGGGAACCCGGTAAGGACGCCCATCGAGGAATCGGATGGGTTGCAGCCGACGAATGTGTACGGAGAATCGAAGCTGCTGGTGGAACGAATGCTGGAGTGGTTTCAACGCATTCACGGCTTGCGCTATGCGAGCCTGCGATATTTCAACGCGGCGGGGGCTTCGGCGCCGGATCATGGCGAGGCGCATCAGCCCGAGACACATTTAATTCCGCGGGTCATGAATGTGGCGCTGGGGCGTTTGAAACACGTGGATATTTTCGGAACCGATTATCCGACACCGGATGGCACGTGCGTGCGAGATTATATTCACGTGAGCGATTTGGCGGCTGCGCATCTGTTGGCGTTGGATGCACTAGAAAGATCCGGACGGCTGATCTACAACCTGGGAAATGGACAAGGATTTTCGGTGCGCGAAGTAATTGAAGGGGTGCGTCGAGTGACGGGATTGAGGATACCGGTAGTAGAATCACCGCGACGCGAAGGCGATCCCGCGGTGTTGATCGCGAGTTCGGAGAAGATACGGAAGGAGTTGGGCTGGAAGCCAAAGTATCCGGAGCTTGAAACGATCCTGAAGAGCGCGTGGGCGTGGCATAAGAATTTTCCGGATGGCTATGCGGCAGGTCAGGGAAAATCGGCCGATGGCGCGAGTTGAGCGCGCGTGCATGGACGACAGGGAATGCGATGGCGAAATTTGATCTGGGCGCTGACCCGCACCGGCGGTGGAACCCACTGACACGCGAATGGGTGCTGGTTTCGCCGCAGCGGACGCAGCGTCCCTGGCAAGGACAAGTTGAAGCCACACCGCTAGAAACTACAGTCCAATACGATCCGCAGTGTTACTTGTGCCCGGGAAATGCGCGGGCCGGCGGAGCGAAAAATCCGCAATACACGGGGACATTCGTTTTCGAAAACGATTTTGCGGCGCTACGGGCGGATACGCCGGCGGGAGAAGTGCGCGACGGAGACTTACTGCTGGCGGAGAGCGAAGCGGGGCAGTGCCGGGTGGTGTGTTTCACGCCGCGACACGATTTGACGATTGCGCGTATGGAAGTGCGAGATGTTCGAAGAGTTGTGGACACGTGGTGCCAGGAAACCGAGAGCCTGGGTGCGCAGGGGAATGTGGGGGCGGTACAGATTTTCGAAAATCGCGGGGCGATGATGGGTTGTAGCAATCCACACCCACATGGGCAGATCTGGGCGAACGAAAGCGTGCCTGATGATCTGGCGTGCGAGGCGCAGACGCAGAGAGAATACTTTGAGAAGCACGGGGCGAGTTTGTTGGAAGACTATTTGGCTCTGGAATTAGGGAAGAAAGAAAGAGTGGTATGCGCGAACGAACAGTTTGTTGTGGTGGTTCCGTTCTGGGCGGTTTGGCCGTTTGAAACATTGCTGATCAGCCGGCGGAGGGTGGCGAGTTTGCCGGAATTGAAGGATGCGGAACGGGAAGGGTTAGCGGGAATTTTGCGGGAAATTACGATCCGCTACGACAATTTGTTCAAGACTTCGTTTCCGTACACGATGGGATTCCATCAGCGGCCGATGGATGAGAAGGAACATCCGGGGTTTCATCTGCACGCGCACTATTATCCGCCGCTGCTGCGTTCGGCAACGGTTCGAAAATTTATGGTGGGGTATGAATTGCTGGCGATGCCGCAGCGAGACATTACTCCGGAGTGGGCGGCGCAGCGGCTGCGGGAATTGCCGGGGGTACATTACCTCGAGAAATAAGGAACGAAGATCCACCACAAGAGGGCACAGAGTTCAGAGAGAACATACGAGCCCCGAACAGACTAGAGCCCATATGCAAAGCCGGCATGTGGGGCACCCAGGGAAAAGAAAAACTGGGAAAACCGGAAGACAGGATTACCACAGAGGCACAGAGTCGCACACAGAGAGCACGGAGAGGTGGCTGGCAAGACGCGGCGATTTGACGGCGGAGGAGTGATCAGGATGAATGGCTACCTTGTGCGAAGCACGGTGGTGGCGGCGCTCGGGGGGTTGCTGTTCGGATTCGACACGGCGGTGATCGCAGGCACGACGAGCGGGCTGACTGCTGCGTATCACCTGACGGACGCATCGCTGGGAACAACGGTAGCGAGCGCGCTGCTAGGGACAATTTTTGGGGCAATGCTGGCGGGGATTCCGGGTGAACGGTTTGGGAGGCGCGACAGCCTGCGTTGGACGGCGGTGCTCTATCTGGTTTCCGCGGTGGGCGCGGCGTTTGCGTGGAATTGGTATACGCTGCTGTTTTTCCGGTTCATTGGCGGATTGGGCATCGGAGCTTCTTCCGTGTTGGGGCCGATGTATGTGGCAGAAATTTCACCGGCACGCTTGCGGGGCCGGCTGGTGGGATTCTTCCAGTTCAACGTGGTGTTCGGGATTCTGCTTGCGTATCTTTCGAATTACCTGGTGAGTCTGGCGAATTTAGGCGCAGCCGAGTGGCGCTGGCAGTTGGGAATTGCCGCGTTTCCATCGGGGTTTTTCCTGGCGCTGTTATTCACGATTCCACGCAGCCCGCGATGGCTGGCCGAAAAGGGGCGAATCGAAGAAGCACGAGAAGTGCTGAGGAGCACGGGGGAACCCGATTACGAAAGAGCGCTGCAGGACATTGTGGAATCGATCGGAGAGCAGAAGGCCGAGGCGAGCGAGCCGTTGTTCCAGACGCGGTATCGTTTGCCCATTCTGCTGGCGGTCTCGATCGCCATGTTCAATCAGTTGGCAGGGATCAATGCGATTCTGTATTACCTGAACGATATTTTTGCGCATGCCGGATTCGGAAAATTGTCGAGCGGATTGCAAGCAGTGGCGGTTGGCGCGACGAACCTGCTGTTCACGATGATTGGCATGGCGGTGATCGATAAGGCGGGACGAAAGATCTTGCTGCTGATCGGAGCGGTGGGGACGGCGATTTGTTTGGTGGGCGTGGCAGCGATTTTCGCGACGGGACGGTATCAGCAATTCTTACTGTGGTTGCTGGTGGCGTATATTGCGTTTTTCGCGCTGTCGCAAGGGGCAGTGATATGGGTTTACTTGAGTGAAGTGTTTCCGACGCGAGTGCGCGCGAAAGGGCAGAGCCTGGGGGCCTTCACGCACTGGATCATGAATGCGTTGATTGCCTGGACCTTTCCGACGATTGCGGCAATTTCGGGTGCGATTCCGTTTGTGTTTTTTGCGGTGATGATGGTGGTGCAGTTCGTGGTGGTTTTGTTGTTCTATCCGGAGACCAAAGGCGTGTCGTTGGAGGAGATGCAGCGGAGGATGAGAAAGGTTCCGGCGTAGCACGCGGTGTTGCGACCAGGTGTGTGGGTGGGATTCGATTGGGTCACACGTTGCGCGGACATCGAGCGCGGCGTCCTGTTGCCTAGGGGAAAACGGAGATGAATTGCAACCTTTTGGTGGGGTACGGAATCTGGATAGAAGGAACGAAGGATAAAAAGTTCCGCTGGAGCGCATTGAAAGATTGAGACCACGGTCAGTTATTTCGCGTTGACCGACTCCACTCGCAAACCTAAACTCTAGCTGTCAGGTGAGCCCAGAAAATAAGAAGGTCCCCGGCCCATGTATCGATTGCTTATTGCAGTGTTGTGTTTTACGAGCGTGTTCGCGATAGAAGCGAGCGCCCAGAAATCCGCGCTGGAACCGATTGCGGTTCCTGCGGGAACGATATTGAGCTTCCACCTACAGACGCGACTGAATCCCGGGAACCTTAACGAGGTGGATACGTTGCCCCGGGGCACCGTGCTGAAAGTGCGTATGCTGGACGCGATCGATTCCGGCGTGAACCGCGACGGCGCTAAATTTCGCGGGGAGATCGTGTCGCCAGTGCTGTCTGGCAAGGAGACGGTGATCCATCCGGATTCGGAAGTCACCGGATTGCTGGCGCTGCTGAGAAGCAGGAATCATCCGGAAGGATTCCGGTACGAATTGTTGATTACGCGTGTGAGCGATCATGGGAAGTCCTATGTGGTGACGGCTTCCTTGAAGCCCTCGATTGCGGATGTGCCCGCGCTGTAAGAAACCGGCAACCAAAGCGACGCTTCGAAGACCCTACGTTAGACGCGGCTAGCCACTACACATTCTTCTCAGTGGACAGAAGAGTGAAGCCCTCCGCAGTTGTCACCGCAGAGGGCTTTTTGTTCACTTGGATCGATTCCCGATTTCAATTCAATTAGGACATTACGCGAACGCTGATGGCGACGTTGTTTCCATTTTCTTCGCGATAGGTCACGTCAGCATTGGCGCCAACCTTGAGCTTGCCGTCAACCGTGGTGTTCTTGTTGATCATAAAGGTCATAGAGCGGGAAGACGTTTGCTGGCGGAAACTATGACCTGGCTCCGTAGCGCTGGAGGGATTCACGGTGAGAGTGAAAGAATTCCTGCCAAGGGAAGCGATGGTGCCAGAAACGGACTGAGCCTGATCAGACTGCTGGGCGGTGGTGCCTGGCTCGGTGGAGTGATTTTGGTTTTGAGCATACGTGGGCCAAGCGACTGCGAGAAAGGCCATGAGAGCGAAAGAGCAAAGGCCGGTGACGATCTTCTTGTTCATACGTTAAAACCTCCTCAGGTTTTCGCGACTGGTGAAGATGTGGATGCAGATGAAGAGCCATGTCGTAGGAGAGCAGAGGGCACTTTGTATCGGACGGAATGGGTTCGAGTTAGACACTGAAGAGCGCGGCGGAGCGCAAGAATGTGTGAAGTACTGGACCGGGAAATCTCTGCACGATTGTTGGCAGGCGGGAAATTGTTTCAAGGAAAATACAGGGATTCGGGGAGCGTTCAGAGTAGAAGGCAACGCGCGGGAGTCGGTATAGAGCGTGAGACGAATGGCGAATTAGTGAACGGAACGGCTCAGTGGGCGCACCGGCGATGGAAACCCAAGAAAAAAGCAAGAGTCTGAAGACCCGCCACTACAGCCCAAGAGCACAGTCGGAGCGGCATTGAGAAGCATGATTCCAGGAGCTCAGGCTAAGCCCATGCTGCGGAAGGCGTGTGTGTGCTGCTGCTAAGTGCGGGTTAGGAGTTGGAGTTCTTCGCGGAGTTGGCGGCGGGCGCGGAAGACGCGCATTTTAGCGGTGGCTTGCGTTATGCCTAATTCCTGGGCCATTTCGCGGTGCGTCCAGCCTTCGTGCTTGTGTAGGAGGAAGGCGCGGCGGAGGGAGGGGCTGAGGCGGTGCATGGCCTTGAGAGCAAGTTCACGATGCATGTGCTGGCGCTCGTTGTTGACGCGAGTGTCCTGAAGCTCAGCGACACCGATCCCGCCATTATCGACGCAGCTGATTTCCACGCAGTTTTCCAGATGGCGAGAACGATTGCGGCGCAGAGCCATGAGGGCTTCATTGAAAGTGACGCGGAAAAGCCAGGAAGAAAAGCGCGAAGTCTCTTCGAAACCATCGAGGCGCTGGTAAACCTTGACCAAGACATTCTGGAGCGTGTCTTCGGCGTCCTCATGGTTTTTCAGGATGCGACGGGCGATGCGATAGATCATGCGAATGTGCCGGCTGATCAGTTCCGTGAAGGCCTGTTCATTGCCTTTGCGAGCCAAGGCGAGCAATTCGCGTTCGAGAGCAGCGGAGTAGTCAACGGGGGCGTGTGCTTTCATGCTCGTGCCATCCTTCCATTGCTGAGTAGGCTAGGTAACCAGAGCGGGGATCGGAAGCAGGCCAACAGGAGAAACATGCAGAGGAAGCGCGGAGCATCAGAGAGAGCGAGAACCGGTTCCAGGAGCGCGAGCAAAATGGCAGTGAGTGTGATGGTGTAAGGCGCCTTCCGGCGAAGCATCTCGATCTCCCCCTATCTGATTTGTGAGCCGAACCATACGAATGGAAGCACGGCGTCAAAAGCGGGGTTGGTGCTGGGGCTATTGTTATCGAGGCGGGGAAACAGTCACATCAGGGGAACACGGTATCGTTGATGTGACCACGATGTACGGTAGTGGTGACCAAGGGTAGAAGCGCGATTATTACGGAAGTAAAAGGCGCGATGCGATGCGGCCTTTGCTCGCAGAACCCCTCTTCCCTGGCTATTATCGGGCTTAGTTCAGGTATTTGACTATGGTGACGGCGTTGCGAGCTTCGTTGAAGACCAAGTCGTCGACCAGGGTTTTGGCTAGCTGCATGCCGAAACCATCGGTTCGGGAACAGCGTGGATGCGTTACCGGTTTAGCGGGAATGTGATCCTGCCCGTTGGTGGCGGATTCGGCCTCTGCGGGCTGAGAGCCTGCGACAGGGTCGGCGATGCGGCACATGATGAATTTGCGGGTGCGCAGGTAATCGATTTGAGCCTGAGCGTTAGGGTCCAGGCGGCCGCCCCAAGTGACCGCATTCATGAGCAATTCGTGCAATGCCATCTTCAGTGCTTCCTTGGTTTTCGGCGATAAGTTGTAGTTAAGCTGGTCGACAAAATTTTCGATACGGCCAATTACTTGAACCGCGCAGGGGAACCGCAATTCGATCCAATTATGTTCCGCGAAGACAACTTCGATGGAATCGGGACCCGGGGGCGCTTCGAGAGTGCTGCGGACGACTTGGAGCAGTCGCTCAGGGTTGATGGGCTTGTCAAGGAACAAGTAGGCATTCTCGCGAAGCGACTGCAATAGGATTTGCGGAGATTCGTCACCGGTGATGACGAGAGCCTTGGAGCGGGAATCTTCCGGAATCTGAGATAGAAGCTCGAGGCCGTTCATGCGCGGCATCCAGACGTCGACCAACAACAAATCAAACTCGTTTTCGTTCTGCTGGATTTTTTCCAGCGCTTCCATGCCATCGGCTGCGGAGCGCACATCATAACCAGCGCGCTCGAGGAGGCGGCACAATCCATTGCGTTCGTTGGAATTATCATCGACAACCAAGATCTTCGTCATGGATCACCTTGTTGGGCGGGCCCGCTTGGTCAAGAGGCAAGGGGCGCGCCAAAGGGCGAAATGGTGCAACACAGTGGGGAAGAGGCTCAAACGCCAAGGAATAGCGGCAAACGGTAACGGCTGGCGGCTGGGGAGAGGCGGTACTAGTGCTGGTAAAAGTTCTTCGGGATTCGTGAGGCGAACCCAAGAGGCGGCAAGATGCCAGCGCTACAAGGTTAAGCGTGGGAATTAACGTTTTCAGGCAGCTAGGAGGCTGTAAAGCAAAACGCCTAAGACGATCAGGGTCACGACGACGTACATGTAGTCGCGTTCGAAAGCAAAGGCGAAGACGGAGAAGAGAACACGAGTGACGGGAGTGAGAATAAGGAGGAGCAGGCCTAATTGGATAATCGCCTCAGGATTGTCAGAGAAGGCGGAATGGATGACGAGGCTGGAGTGCGTCAGCTCAGCGGGTTCACCGTGGAAAACACGGTAATTCGGGTGAACGTGCCCGCTGTGCACGAGGTAGAAAATTCCGCCTGCGAGGACCACGGCGGCGGCGAGCATCACCCCGGCTCGCAACAGGACGGAGATGGCTTTCTCGACTTGGAAATCGGTGATCACAGGCGTCCCTTAACGGAATTGAAAATCATCTCGATGGCCATGACGACAATGACGATGCTGAAGACGAGACGGATGGAACGCGAGCGCGCTTTAACAAGGACTCGTGCGCCGAGCAGAGAGCCGGCGAGTACACCGAGCATCACGGGCATGGCGAGGGCAGGGTCGATGAAGCCGCGGCTGAGGTAGATACCGGCGCTGGCGGCTGCGGTTACGCCAATCATGAAGTTGCTGGTGGTAGTGGAGACTTTGAATGGGAGGCGCATGGCCTGATCCATGGCAAGAACTTTCATTGCGCCGGAGCCAATGCCGAGGAGGCCGGAAAGCGTTCCGGCACCGAACATCATGGTAAAGCCGAGAGGAATATGGCGGGCGCGATATTCCTCGTGTCCGTCCGAAGTGGGATAGCTGCCTTCAAGTTTGAGGAAATGGGAATGGGAGAGGCGATCGGGCTGTCCTTGGCTCGAATCTTTTTTTGGTTCACGGGAAGAGAAATAGGCGGAAAAGAGCAGCACGAGACCGAAGATAACGCCAATGATATTGGTGGGAAGGCGCGTAGCGAGATATGCGCCGACGAGTGCGCCGAAGGTGGTGGCGATTTCCAAGAACATGCCGATGCGGATGTTAGAAAATCCTTCGCGCACATAGGCTGCCGCGGCGCCGGAAGAGGTGGCTATGACGGAAACGAGAGACGCGCCGACGGCGTAACGGATGTCGACGCCGAGGACCAGGGTCAGCAGCGGAACAACCACAACACCACCGCCGAGGCCGGTGAGGGCACCGAGGAAACCGGCGAGCAGTGAGCCAACGAAGATTATGGCCGTGAAAGAGGTGGTGTCCATGGGAGCGTGTTCGAGGTTTTTGGTGTTGCGAAGGGCATCGGTGTAAGCCTGTACTGCGTTCTTTGGCGTGCGCCATGGTAACAGATTCCGCCCCGCATGCTTAGGGCAAGGTGCTTATGCAGGGGCGGAAGCAGTGGGGTTAGGCTGGTGCCGTGAAATCAAAAAAGAAAGTGGTGTCGAAGAGTGGGCTCCTGCCCCTGACAGGATCGATCGAAGAACTGGCGGAAAAGGCGAAAGATTGCCGTAATTGCGATCTGTGGCGGAATGCTACGCAAACCGTATTTGGGGAGGGCGGAGCGCGGCCGCGAATCATGCTGATCGGAGAACAACCGGGAAACGAAGAGGACACGACCGGGAAGCCATTTGTGGGACCGGCGGGGCGGCTGCTGGATCGCTTGCTGGTGGAAGCGGGGATCGATCGCAAGAAAGTGTACGTGACGAATGCGGTGAAACATTTTAAATGGGAACCACGAGGGAAACGGCGCATTCACAAGAAGCCGAATGCACGGGAAATTGCGGCGTGCCGGCCGTGGCTGGATGCGGAAATCGCGGACATTCAACCTTCGGTGATTGTGTGCATGGGAGCTACGGCGGCGCAGGCGCTACTGGGGAAGGATTTTCGCGTGACACAGCACCGAGGCGAGTTTGTGGAATCGCCGTTGGCGCCGCATGTGATGGCGACGGTGCATCCGTCGTCGATTTTGCGGGCACCGGATGAGAAAACGCGGCACGAGCAGGAACGGGAGTTTGTGCGGAATATGCAGCGGGTTGCGCAGGTGAAGACGTAGGGCGAGAGAAGAAGGTAAGAAAGAAAACGACAACTCTGGGCTGCTCCATAGATTGACAAGGCGGACGACGGGGCTTATTCTCTAGGCGAACAAAAGGCGAAAATAATGGCAGGCTCCTCCGTTCGCGTTCTCCCCACTTCTCCCGACTTCGGCCGCGGCCTGGAAGGTTTCCAGCGACGCGTACCCATTGAGCGGGAATCCACAGGCATACAGGAATTGGATGCGATTTTAGGCGGGGGAGTTCCCCGTGGCTCGATTGTGGAATTGTGTGGGCCGGGGTGTTCGGGGCGAACCAGCTTGAGTTTTTCGGTGCTGGCGAAAGCCACGGAGCGGCAGGAAATGTGCGCGTATGTGGATGTATGCGATTCGCTGGACCCCATGTCGCTGGCATCGGCGGGAGTGGATTTGAAACGGGTTTTGTGGGTTTGTTGCGGAGGGGAAGAGACGGGCGGTTCGTTTGAAGAAAAGCGAGTGGCTGGCGGGAAATCGGTGAGGACGCCAGCGCAGGAAAAGTCACTGCCTTTTCTGGAAAACACAATGGGGAAGAAAAGGCAGACGCAGGTATGGCGGCATCCACGGGATCAGATTCGCGGAATTGAAGGATCGATTCCGGGAATTCTGGGCAAGAGCGGTGGAAAAGGAAAAGCTTTTTCGCCTGCAGTGAGATTGGCTTCGACGGAAGTTGCGGAAGCGTTGGTGGTGGCGAGTTGCGCGGAAGGGCAGACGCGGAGGGCGCGTGGGCGGCGCGATGATGAGTCTCAAGAGTGGGAAGCGCCGTGGAGCGGGAGCGAGAGAGGGAATTGGCAGCAGCGGGAAAGAAGATCTGGTGGAAACAAGAAGCCGTGGAAAATTATGGACCAAGCGCTGCGCACGACGGATTTGTTGCTGCACAGCGGTGGGTGGGGCGTGGTGGTGTTTGATTTGGGGAATATTTCGTGGGTGGATGCGCGGCGGATTGAGATGAGCACGTGGTTTCGTTTTCGAAGAGCGATCGAGTATACGCCGACGATTTTGTTGCTGGTGGGAGAAGAAGCGTGCGCGAAGAGCTGTTCGTCGCTGGTGTTGCAATGCGAACGCAAAGGGGAAACATGGAGCAGCGCGGGTGAGGGAAGGCAAAGCGGTACGGTTATTTTGGAAGGATTTGAAGTGGAAGGAAAAGTGGCGTGTTCGCGCACAGGGCTACAGCCGATGGATTCGGCGCGATGGAGGAGTAAAAAAGAGTGAAGCAAGGAAGCAAAGAAGTAAGGAAGCAACGAGTAAGAAGTAAAAGGAAAGGCAAAGAAACGAGCCAAGTACGAACAAGAAAGCACAGTAAGGGATAGATTTGTTTTCCAATTTTGAGAAAGTGCTTGGAGCCGGCTGGAAGCCGGCGCTATCCGCCGTAGAACCCACTTGCACTTGAAAATAGGAGTTGGTTGTGGCGTTTGCGTGCATTTTTATTCCTGATTTTGCGGTGCAGGCGGTGATTCGCCAGGACCCGGAGTTGCGGGATAAGCCTGTGGCAGTGCTGGAAGGCGCGGCACCGTTGACGAAGGTGTTTGCGGCGAATGAAGCGGCTCGGGCGCGCGGGGTGGAAGTGGGTATGACGAAGCTGCAGATGGAGTCGTGCGGCGGAGTGGAGTGGCGCTGGCGTTCGCCTTCGCAGGAAGCTACCGCGCAAGCTGCGCTGCTCGATTGTGCCTGGACGATTTCGCCGCGTGTGGAAGACGGCCGGAAGAGGAGTGAAGGGGATTTGCCGGGGAGCGTGATTCTGGATATTGCGGGGTGCGAAAAGCTGTTCGGATCGCACGCGAAAATTGCGGACGATTTAAAGCGCGTAACGGAAGGCGTGGGGCTGGATGCAAATGTGTGTGTTGCAGAAAATCCGGAAGCGGCGATTAGCGCGGCGCACGGGTTTGCGGGAATTACGCTGATTCCCGCCGGAAAAGAAAGCGAATTTCTGGGCGCGCTTCCTTTGGTTTCACTGGGCATTCCCGCTGAACTTTTGGAAACACTCAGCCGGTGGGGAATTTGCACCTGCGCGGAATTCGCTGCTTTGCCGGAAATTGCGGTGATCGAGAGGCTGGGACAAGAAGGGCAACGCTGGCAACGGCTGAGCCGTGGAAGCGATCCGCGGCAGCTTTTTGCGCAGGAATTTCCCACGGAATTCGAAGAATGCATGGAGCTGGAATTTTCCGTCGATTTGCTGGAATCGCTGATGTTTGCGTTGAACCGGCTGCTGGAGCAAGTGTGTGTACGGCTGCGCATGCACGTGCTGGCGACGAGCGAAGTGAAAGTGATACTGACGCTGAAGCCCAATGATTCGCGCGAGAAAGAACCGCTGTTGCACGTTCGAACGCTGCGCGTGCCGATGCCGGTGGCACAAAGCAAATTTCTGCTGAAGCTGCTGCAACTGGATTTGCAGGCGCATCCGCCGAATGCGCCGGTAACGGCGGTGAGAATTGTGGCCGTTCCCACGAGGTCGCGCACACGGCAACTGGGATTATTTTTGCCGCTGAGCCCGGAACCGGAAGCGCTGGAACTTACGTTGGCGCGGATTCAGAGCGCCGTAGGAGAAGGACGGGTGGGAGCGCCGGTATTGTTGGATTCGCACCGGCCTGGGGCATTTCGGCAGCAGAAATTTGTATTACCGGAAGCTTCACTCAAATTTTTCAATGACGAGCAACAACCGCGGGCGGCATTGCGGATTTACCGGCCACCGATGGCCGCGAGTGTGGAGGTGCGGGACCGTCAACCGGTGAGCCTTTCGTGCGGAAATGTACGAAGACTGATTCTGGCGCTGAGTGGTCCGACAAAAACGAACGGGGAGTGGTGGTCGGAGACGCCGTGGGCACGCGAGGAATGGGACGTGCTGGTGGAGGCGTTGCGGCCGAAATATCAGGCGGAAGCCCCGGCCAAAGAGGAGAAAGCGCTCTATCGCATTTATCGGGATTTGTATTCGAAAAATTGGTTTGTGGAAGGAATTTACGACTGATGTACGTGGAACTGCACAGTTGTTCCGCATTTAGTTTTTTGGAAGGGGCATCCCTTCCCGAAGAGTTGGCAGGGGCGGCGGCACAATTTGGCATGTCTGCGATGGCGCTGCTGGATCGCGACGGGGTGTATGGCTCGCCACGATTTCATGCGGCGGCGAAACAATGCAAGATTCGCGCGCACATTGGCGCGGAAGTGTCCGTGAGCGATCTCGGGAATCAGGCGGGATATCCGCTTTGGATACCCAATCAGATTCCGGCGCGACCGGTGCGTTTGGCTTTGCTGGCGAAGAATCGGAGAGGCTATCAAAATTTGTGCCGGCTGATCACCTGTTACAAATTGCGCGAAAAAGAAAAAGGAACAGGCTCAGCAACGCTGCAGGAAGTGGCGCAACATGCGGAAGGGTTGGTGTGCCTGACAGGTGGAGAGGAAGGGATTCTGGCGGCAGCGCTGGCGCGCGGAGGAGAAGAGGAAGCGCGGCGTAGCGTGAAAAAGCTGGTGGAAATTTTTGGAAGCGAGAATGTGCATCTGGAATTGCAACGGCACTTCGATCCTGTGGAGGAGAAACGCAATCAGGCGGCGGTGGGCATTGCGAAAAGACTGAAGCTGCCGTTCATCGCCACGAATGGTGTGCGTTATGCGCGCGCGAAAGATCGCCAAATAGCGGATGTATTTACCTGCATTCGCAACCATACGCAACTGGGCGCAGCGGGACGGTTGCTGGAAAAAAATGACGAGCGGCACCTGCGTTCACCGGAAGAGATGGAGCAACTGTTTGCGGATTTGCCGCAAGCCATAGCCGCTACGCGGGAGTTGTCGGCGCAACTTGAGTTTACACTGGCGGATTTAGGATACGAGTTCCCGCGCTATCCCGTTCCCGATGGGGAAACCATCGATTCGTTTTTGAGGAAGCGCACGATGGAAGGGATGCAGGAGCGCTACGGTCCAAAAAAGGATGAGCCACTTTTCGAAAAAGCGAAAAAGCAGGTGGAAAAGGAACTGCAGCTAATTGAAAAAATGAAGCTGGGCGGTTATTTCCTGATTGTGTGGGACATGGTGCGGTTTTGCCGCGAGCAACGGATTCTGGTGCAAGGGCGGGGATCCGCGGCGAATAGTGCAGTGTGCTATTCACTGGGAATTACAGCGGTGGACCCGGTCGGTATGGAATTGCTGTTCGAACGATTTTTGTCGGAGGAGCGCGACGACTGGCCGGACATCGATTTGGATTTGCCGAGCGGGGATCAACGGGAAAAAGCAATTCAGTACGTCTACGAGCGCTATGGGAAACTTGGCGCGGCGATGACCGCAAACGTAATTACATATCGCGGGCGATCGGCATCGCGCGAAGTGGGAAAAGCACTGGGGTTCGATACGGAGACGCAGGAACGGTTATCCAGCCTAGTGGGACAATTCGAATGGCGCGGCCCCGACGACAACTGGCAAAGTTATTTCGAGCAGGCGGGCTTCGATACAAATCACTTGCTGATTCGCAAGTATCTGGAATTGTGCAATCGCATCCAGGATTTGCCCCGTCACCTGGGACAACATTCGGGAGGGATGGTGATCTGCCAGGGACAATTGGATTCCGTAGTGCCGTTAGAACCGGCCACGATGCCGGGACGCGTGGTGGTGCAGTGGGACAAAGATGATTGCAGCGACCTGGGAATCGTGAAAGTGGATCTGCTGGGATTGGGGATGATGGCGGTGTTGGAAGAATGCCTGGAATTGATCCCGAAGCATTACTGCAAGCCAGTGGATTTGGCGCAACTGCCGGCTGATGACAAAGTGGTATACAAAACTTTGCGCGAAGCCGACACCGTAGGAATGTTTCAAGTGGAGAGCCGGGCGCAAATGGCGTCGCTGCCTCGAAACGCGCCGGTGAAGTTTTATGATTTGGTGGTGCAAGTAGCGATTATTCGCCCCGGACCAATCGTTGGGAAAATGATGAATCCTTATATGAGGAGGCGTCAGGGAAAAGAGCCGGTGAAATATGCGCATCCTTCTTTGGAACCAATTCTGAAACGAACGCTGGGCGTACCGCTGTTTCAAGAGCAGTTGCTACGCATGGCCATGGCGGCTGCGAATTTCAGCGGGGGTGAAGCGGAAGATCTCCGGCGAGCGATGGGATTCAAGCGTTCGGAGAGCCGCATGAAGCAAATCGAAATTAAATTGCGGGAGGGCATGGAACGGAACGGGATCGATGCGCCAACACAGGAAGAAATTATCACGCAGATTACGTCATTTGCGCGTTACGGCTTTCCGGAATCGCATGCGGCGAGTTTCGCGTTGATTGCATATGCCAGCGCGTATTTGAAATGTCATTACCTGGCGGCGTTTACCGCGGCGCTGCTGAATAATCAGCCGATGGGATTCTACAGCGCGGCGACCATCGTGAAAGATGCGCAACGGCACGGTTTGCGGGTAAAACCTATTGATGTAGCGCAATCGGAATGGTTGTGCACCATCGAACACGTGAAGAGCAAAACAGGCGAGGAGGTTCCGTGCCTGCGCATCGGGCTTCGGTATGTGCGTGGGTTGCGGGAGAAGGTGGGGGAAGCGATGGTGCGCGCGAAACGGGAACGGGCGTTCTGTGGAATTGGCGACCTAGTGCAACGCGTTCCAGAATTGCAGAAATCGGAGCTGGTGAGTTTGAGTGAAATTGGCGCGTTGAATTCATTGGGGAAGGGAGTGCACCGGCGAAGCGCGCTGTGGCAAGTGGCCCGGGCAGCACGTGCGGCGGGACCGCTGCTGGATTCTGTGCCGGAGCAGGTGGAGCTGTCGCCATTACAACAAATGACGAACGAAGAAAGATTGGTAGCCGATTTTCGCGGGTCTGGATTAACGGCGGGGCCGCATCCCATGACGTATTGCCGGAAGAGTTTGGATGCGCTGAATATCAAACGAGCCTGCGAACTGGAGCGTGTTGCGGATGGAGAGTACACGCGCATTGCGGGTTGTGTGATTGCCAGGCAGCGGCCGGGAACCGCGAAAGGGTTTGTGTTTTTGAGTATCGAAGATGAAACGGGGATTGCGAATGTGATTATCCATCCGGATCTGTATCAGAAATACCGGCTGATTATTAATCGGGAAAAATTTTTGCGTGTGGAAGGCGTGCTGCAGAATCAGGATAACGTACTTTCTATAAAGGCGGCACGGGTTATGCCGGTGGCGATCACGGCCGCTGATACGGAATCGCACAATTACCATTGATTGAGAATCGCACTGCCCTTTCGCCCGACTTGTGATATTGCTAGGGTCTGACGCGAACGAAATATTCAAAGGAAAGCCATGAAGAGTTCGAGTGCGCCAAACCTTGTATTGGTCTGTGCCGCTTCTTTCATGTTTCATGGAGATTTGCCGTCGGGATACCAGGGCAAAGTGTTTCAGGATGCCTCTCACGTGGCGAGCGCGCAGACGATTCCGGGGCGGGTGGAGGCGGCGCTTTACGATTTGGGCGGGGAGGGTGTGGCGTACCATGACAGCGACGCGATCAATCATGGAAGCGGCGAACTGAATTATCAGACTGGACATTGCGAGCAGGGAGTGCCTGCCGAGGTGTGCCACTTCCGCGAGCACGAAGGCGTGGACATTTCCTACGTGAAGAAGCTTGCGGACCTGAACCATCCGAACATGGTCGCGCCGGAGTGGCAGCAGTTATACATAGGCTGGACGGCAGATGGTGAGTGGACTAACTACACGGTGGACGTGAAAAAAGCCGGAAAGTACAAAATCGTGGCGATGTATTCGAATGTGGCTCAGACCATTCAGTTTTCGCTGAATGGTGAACCCGCGGCGGATTGCAAATTGCCAGTGGATGTTTCGAAGCAATTCCCGATCGAAAATTATCCGGAGTGGATTGTGTGGCACATGTGGAACAAAGCGGAGTGTGGGGAAATCAAATTTCCGCAAGGCGGGCTGCAGCTTCTGACTTTGCAATACAAGAAAGGGAATAATCTCGCGTATTTCGATTTTGTTGCTGCGGAGTGATGAAGAAACTGAAAAGGTCAGTTTTTTTTGCGTCCGTCGGTAGACGGTTGGTATGCGCGGGTGGATTCACGGACCGCCAATTCTGGCTCCACAGTAATGACCTTGCGAAAAGGTTCGGAGCCGTTAAGCTGGCCGAGCACACACTGTGCGGCGATGCGGCCCATATTGGAAAGGGGCTGACGGATTGTGGTGAGTCTGGGATTATTGAAAGCCGCGAGGTTGATATCGTCGAAGCCAATCACGGAAACATCGCCGGGGACGGTGAGACCCACATCTTTCAGCGCGCGAATCGCGCCGATTGCGGACATGTCATTGAAAGCGACGAGGGCGGTAAAGGTATGGCCACTGGAGAGAAGTTGCTGGATCACCGGATAACCGAGTTCGGGCGAGGAAATATCGCGATCGAGTTGCACAACGAGCCGCGAATCGATGGTCACTCCGATTTGTTTGGCAGCGGCCACGATGCAGTTCCAGCGGCCGGTGGAATCTGAACTAAAGGATTGCCCGCGAATGAAGGCAATGTCGCGATGGCCGAGGGAATGGAGATGCGTGAGTGTTAGCTGGGCAGCGAAACGATGATCGAGCTCAACGTTGGTGACGCCGGGAATCACGCGATGACCCGCAACCGCGGCGACCGGGACCGAGTAGTTATGCTCCAGCGCGGTATCGACGGCGATCAAGGCTTCCGCGCCGCGCCCAAGTAGCATCTGGCTGTATTTCTCGACCAGATATTTCTTATGGCGGTGATGCGCGGTGAAATAGAAATAGCCCGATTCCATCAGATGATCGCCGATTCCGGACATGACTTGAGTGTGATAACCGTCGCCTAACTCGGGAACCAAAATGCCAATGGTGAAGGTGCGGCGACTGCGAAGCGAACGAGCGAGGAGGCTGGGATGGTAATTGAACTTTTTGGCGGCCGCCTTGATGCGATCGCGGGTGGCTTGTGGAATGGAACGGCCGGGAACATCGTTGAGAACGACGGAAACAGTTGTGGGATTCAGGCCGAGGTAGGCGGCGAGAGCCTTGAGCCCGATCGGCTTTTTGGCGTGATTGTCGTTGGGAGACGGACGCCGCTTTGATTTGTCCATGCTGCTCACGGATGCCTGATTCTCCGCTGAAAACCTGCGGGTTGTAAACGCGAGATTGGGTCCTGGTGAGCGGCCTGCCACATAGGTAATACACGTCTTAGGTACGTTCTGTCACCCATGTGTCCGGGCTGGACCCCTGGAAGAAATGGCGCGCCCGGGGAGATTCGAACTCCCGACCCTCTGCTTAGAAGGCAGACGCTCTATCCGACTGAGCTACGGGCGCGCTGCATACCTTGATTGTAAATCATATGTCGGGAATTTAAGAGGGTTTAGCCGTTGGTGCGGAAGGAGCGTTATGGTTGTTCTAGGCGGATGTCTTTGTAGCGAAATATTTCGTCTAGCGGGAACTCAGGTCTGCCGGCAGGGCATTCTACGGAACCGGCGAGACGCGCGATGTCGGCGAAGGAAATTGTGCGACCGCGCTGGGCCGCGAGCACGTTTAAAACCTTTATGGACCAAACCTGATTTCGAGGTTTTCCGTGGTCGCGATTGCGCGACGATGTCGGCGATGGATGGCTCGGGCACCATACACCGAAAAACCACGAAGACCCTAACCGAGGGCAAACGCAAACTCCGGAGCATCGAAAATTCATTCGTACATTCATTGCTGTAGAACGGTCGGCGCGGCCAAAATTCGCGGGTGTTCGGGTTCCATCCAGAAAGCGGTCAAGTATGTCCCTGATTGTGGGGAGGAGAACCTGACGTGATAATCGCCGCTGTCGTTGACGTTTCGTCGCGAAACGTTGGATGAGTGGCCCGCGTGACGAAAGCAACTTACGAACCTGCATTGTGCGTGATGGGACCAGAGAAAGTTTGCGAGCTAAAGATTGCGGGGTTCGCCAGAAAATCGGGAAGCAAAAAAGGAGAAGGAGAATGAAAGCATTGCGATGGTTTCTTCCGCTGTTGTTGGTTACTAGTTTAGCGGGATTCGCAGTAGCGCAGGACGTGCATACGGATTACGACCACCACATACCCTTCGAACGTTTTCACACATACTCATGGGGAAAAGTAAAAACGACGAACCCGTTGTGGGAAGACCGGATTCGCGAGGCAGTGGACAAAGACCTACAGGAAAAGGGCTGGCAGAAGGTGTCGTCCGGCGGTGATGTGGTGGTGATGGCCGTAGGGTCCACACAGAATCAGCAGGAATACCAGACCTTCTATGATGGGCTGGGTGGTTGGCGGTGGGGCGGCTTCGGGAACGAGGCAACAACGACAGTGCAAAACGTTCGGATTGGGACGCTGGTTGTCGACATGTATGACCCCAGCACCAAGCACTTGATTTGGCGGGGCACCTCTTCGAACACGCTGTCAGGCAATGCCGAACATAACGAAAAAAATCTAGATAAAGCCGTGAATAAGATGTTCAAAGATTTTCCTCCGAAGAAGTAAGTCTGAGGAATTTGGAAGGAGAGGAAATCGATGAACCCGAATACTACAGTGACCGTTGTGATCGCGCTGATTGTCGGGATGGTGATCGGCGCAGCAGTAATCTATGCCATTCAACAAGCCCGTACCAAACGGCTGAAGGAACGATTCGGACCTGAATATTCACGAATGGTGGCGGAGACCGGCAATCGATCCAAAGCGGAAACGATGCTGGAGCACCGGCAACAGCGCGTTAAGGATCTACGCATTCGCGCTCTGGATGCCACGGAGCGGGCGCGGTTCCAGGAAGGATGGCGCGAAGTCCAGGCGCGCTTCGTAGATGATCCGGGCGCTGCGTTGGCGGAAGCGGATCGAATGCTGGTGGAGGTTATGTCTGCCGAAGGATATCCAATGCAGGAATTCGACCAGCGCGCTGCGGATATTTCAGTGGATCATCCGACGGTAATTGAGAATTATCGCGAAGGACACCAAATCGCGGTGAGGCACAATCAAGGCCGCGCGACAACGGAAGAGTTGCGCAAAGCGATGATTCATTACCGCAGTTTGTTTGAGGAACTTGTTGGCCAACCTGAATGGGTGGCAGAAAGGACCAGAACGTGAACGACGAAACGATCGCCCGGAGAGACACGACGTACGAAAAACCAAGCGGGAGCGCAGGCGCTGCACCAACCCTTGCGAGGGACACCGCTCTCGCAAATCGAACTATAACGAATCATGACCAGGAACCCATGGTGCCTTTGCTTTCAGATGACGATTGCAGAAATTTCCGGTCCCGTTGGGAAAATTTGCAAGTGGGATTCGTCGATGAGCCACGGCGGGCGGTGGAACAAGCTGACCGGCTGGTAACAGATGCGATCAACACGTTGGCAAAAGGGTTTTCGTCGCAGCGCGAAGGACTCGAACAGAAGTGGCATCGGGAGCAAGATGCGTCGACGGAGGACCTGCGGCAGGCGTTCCGGCGTTACCGCTCGTTTTTTGAACGTCTGCTCTCGCTGTAGAGTAACAAAACGCAATTCTGACGAGCACCGCTGCTTTCGACCAGAGCAGAACTGGGGTTGCACCATCTCCGCTGCAAATGGGTTTGGTCATCTGCAACTGACGCTAAAGAGCATACGCTGGGCTCTCCGAGCTGAGAATCTGAAAAGCAGGTTTCGCGCAAAATTAGTGAACCCGATGCGGCGGGTGTGGGCCGGCTGGCAATTGGGTGATGCTAGCGACCTGGCCGCGCTGGTGTCTTTCTATTTTGTGTTGTCGTGTTTTCCCTTCCTGCTGGTCATAACCGCACTACTGGCGTGGGTAAATCGAACATCATCGACAGGTTCCTACGCGTTCACCTACTGGCTGACTAATTACATGCCGATCAGCGCGAGAGATATGGTGCTATCGGAAATGGCGGGCTTGGCGCGTGACGCGGGGAGGTATTTTTCGTTTGGGCTGTTGCTGACGTTGTGGAGCGCGTCGACTGGGTTTCTGAGCCTGATGGAAGCGCTGAGCCAGATTTACGGGGCAAAGGACGACCGAAGCTATCTCAAGAAGCGTGGAATCGCGATACTCGCGACGTTAGTGGCCGCAGTATTTCTGGTGCTTAGTTTCGGGATTTGGAACGCGGGACACATGGTCGATGAAATGTTTTTTCAAAACGTGTTTTCGGCCGGGCTGCAATGGAAAGTACTGCGCTGGTTGGCGACACTGTTTATGATTTCGTTCGCGGTTGACTTAATGAACTATTTTTTGCCACAACAAAGAATGCCATGGCGCTGGGTGACACATGGATCATTACTGACGGCATTGAGTTTCGTGGTGGCCAGCGCGTTGCTGGGCGTGTATGTGAACCACAATCAGAATATGTCGCGGGTGTATGGAACGCTGACGGGTTTCATCGTGATGATGCTTTGGATTTATCTGACGAACCTGAGCATGCTGCTAGGGGCGCAAACCGACGCCGCCGTGAATGCATCGGACAGGGAGAAGTCATGAGGCCGGGAAGGATTGATTGCGGCTCCCATACGGGTGGGCATGGGAAATGCGGAAAATAGGTAGGATTATCGCGGGATCCGCTCTGGTTGTAGGGATTTTCGTTTGGGCAGCACCCGAGAAAGCGCAGACGGCGCAGGACGAAGCTAACGCTATTCTGAGCCACCTGGGCGCCGCAATTCATTGGTACAAAGACCTGACCGGCAAAGCTCCGGCGCAATTAGAGCCAAGCGATTCGATTTACCTGAGTAACGCAGAAACACTTGGCGCCCAGGTAGTGCGATTGGCGTTTCAATCCGCCAGGGCGCAAGTCAATCTGAGCAATGAAGTGAACGCAGGCGGCAATGGCGGAGGTGAGCAGAATGTGAACACCTCGAGCGGAGCCTCGCAACATTATGCGCAGATTGAGAGTCAAGTACAGCAAAGGATTGCGGACGACGAAGCCAAACTGAGTGAGTTGAAAGCCAGCGGCCGGAACACAAGTCGAGAGAAGTTGGAGGCGCAGCAGCAATCGCTAGAAGGCAAGCTGGAACTGGACAAAGCGACGCTCGATGCGGTGCGGCAGATGAGGAACTTTGCCGAGAATAATTCCGCAGGCGCAAGCGGGTTAGAGCGAAGCGTCAATGAACTGGCCCGCTCCGTTCCCGGCGTGCTACAGCCGACGCTTACTCCGACCGAAAATACGTCGAAGAACAACAGCACGGCCGGCAAGGCGACTAACACTGCGGCTGGAGCGGCGAAGAATATAGCTCCGGTGCGCACGGGATTGCTCGGGCAACTGATGACACTGTATGACGAAATGCAGAACATTCGATCGACACAGCAACTGCTGGACGAAACCGACGGAGTGGAGAAGGCGGCAAACAACGTGCGCGGTCCGCTGCGAACGCAACTGACGAACACATTTCAGCAAGGAAACCAGCTGGCAGCACAGGCAAACGCAAGCAAAGTGCAATATGACGAGTTAACGCGCCGCTTCAAAAATATATCGGCGGCGCTGCTGCCGCTGAGTGAAGAGATCCTGGTGCTCGATCAGAGCCGAGCCAATCTGCAGCAATGGCGAAGTGCGCAGACGGTGGAATCGCGAACCACGCTGATGTCGATTTTGACGCGGGTGTTGCTGATCGTTATCGCCATTGGGATCGTGTTGGGTCTTGCGGAGGGCTGGCGGAGACTGACGTTTCGCTACATACGGGACGCAACAAGACGGCGGCAATTTATGATCGTTCGCCGGTTCGTGATCGGCTTCTTGATTTTTCTGGTTGTGATTTTGGGCTTTGCGAGCGAGTTCAGTTCTTTGGCGACCTTTGCGGGATTCGTGACGGCGGGTATCGCGGTGGGCCTGCAGACAATCCTGTTATCGGTGGCGGCATACTTTTTTGTGATCGGAAGATACGGGATCAGCGTGGGCGACCGGATCAGCGTAGCGGGCGTAACGGGAGACGTTGTTGATGTGGGCTTGGTGCGTTTCTACGTGATGGAGTTCGCTGCGAGCGGGCCGGAGTTGTATCCGACGGGAAGGATCGCCGTTTTCTCGAACGCCGTGCTGTTTCAGGCAACCACGCCGCTGTTCAAGCAGCTACCCGGGACCCGTTACGCGTGGCATGAAGCGGTGCTGCCGCTGGCGGCTAAGGCGGATTTCGAGAGTGCGCGGCGGGCCTTGGACGCGGCGATTAGCCCGGTGTTCAAAGAATACAGCTTGGAGAAAGCGTATCAGCGGCGAGATTTCGATTCGATTGATCTTGTGATCCATCCACCGGCGCCTGAGCAGCGCATCCAATTCGGGGAGAGCGGTCCCGAATTGGTAACGCGTTATCCGGTGGACCTGACGACCGCGAAAGAGCTGGATGAAAAAATAACGCTTGCGATTATCAATGCGGTTCGCGAGAACGGCGCGCTGGCAGCTGCGGTGACGGCGTCGCCTAAGATTCGCCCGGCGGTGAAGAGCTGAGACAGCGGCCTACCTCGGAAGGTGGGCCCTACACAGGCTGTGCAAATCGTTGTGAATTATGAGGAAATCGCGGGTTTTTACAGGGGCTCAGAGTTCGATCTACAGAAAAGCCTGCATGGAAAGCGGGAACAGAGTTTTACATCATAGGCTGCTGTGCCCTGCGGCCTTTGAAAGGCTTCCTTGAAATTCTGTATGACCGGGGATCAAACAGTGGACCAGGTCGGCTCTGTAGTGGTGGATCCTTCTGAATTTAAGCCATCTGAAAATTGGACCCGCCTCAACGTACGCGAAGGTTTACCGCATCCACGAGGGGCTACGTGGGACGGACAAGGCGTGAACTTCGCGATTTTCTCGGCGCACGCAACGAAAGTTGATCTGTGCCTGTTTGACTCTGCTGGAAAACAGGAACAACAGCGGATTGAGCTTCCAGAGTTCACTGACGAAATCTGGCATGGATACGTGCGGGGACTGAGACCCGGTGCGGTTTATGGATTCCGGGTGTATGGACCTTATGTTCCGGAGCAAGGTCACCGATTCAACCCGAACAAACTGCTATTGGATCCGTACGCGCGAGCGCACGTGGGCTCGTTGCAATGGAATGATGCGTGTTTCGGCTACACGATAGGTGCGGACAATGCGGATTTGTCGTTCGATGAACGAGACAGCGCTCCTTTTGTGTCCAAGTCCGTGGTGGTGGACCCCGAATTCCGGTGGCGGCAGAGTACGACGGGGCGGCGCGCAACACCGTCGAGCCAGACGGTTATTTACGAACTTCACGTGAAAGGATTCACGCAGCGGCATCCAGCGGTGCCCCGCAAAAAGCGCGGGAAGTATGCGGGTCTGGCACAAAGACAAGTGGTTGATTACGTCAAGTCATTGGGCGTGACCGCAGTGGAGTTGCTGCCGATTTACACATTCGTGAGCGACCGGCCGCTACAGGATCGTGGTCTCACAAACTATTGGGGATATAACACGATTGGTTTTTTTGCACCGGACCCACGCTATGCATCCGATCCCGCGAACACGTTAAACGAATTCAAGCAGATGATCGCGAAGTTCCATGATGCGGGAATCGAGGTGATTCTCGACGTGGTCTACAACCACACCGCGGAAGGCAATGAACTAGGGCCAACGCTTTCGTTCAAAGGCATTGACAACGCCAGCTATTACCGGCTGAATCCGGAGAACCGGCGCTACTACATCAACGACACAGGAACGGGCAACACGCTGAATTTATCACATCCGCGCGTGATCCAGATGGTGGCCGACAGCTTGCGCTATTGGTACCAGGAAACACAGGTTGACGGATTTCGCTTCGATTTAGGAACGATCCTGGCGCGTGAACCGGATGGATTTGATCGCGAGAGCGGATTCCTGAAGGTGTGCAGCCAGGATCCCACGCTACAGCCGGTGAAGAAAATTGCCGAGCCATGGGACTGTGGGCCCGGAGGTTATCAGGTTGGCGAGTTTCCGCCAGGTTGGGCGGAATGGAACGACAAGTTTCGCAACACGGTTCGCGAATTCTGGAAAGGTGAATCCACGTTAGGGGAATTCGTTGCGCGCGTGTGTGCTTCGGCGGACTTGTTTAATCATCAAGGACGGAAGCCGTGGAGTTCAGTGAATTTCGTGACAGCGCATGACGGGTTCACGTTGAACGACCTGGTGAGCTACAACGAAAAACATAATGAAGCCAACGGAGAGAATGGGCAGGATGGTTCGTCGAACAATCATTCATGGAACTGCGGGGTGGAAGGGCCGACCGACGATCCTGCGATTAACCGGTTGCGCGAGAAACAGATTCGAAACTTCCTGGCTACGCTGCTGCTTTCTCAGGGATTGCCGATGTTCGTGGCTGGAGATGAATTCCATCGCACGCAGCAGGGTAATAACAATGCGTATTGCCAAGACAACGAGATCAGTTGGGTGGATTGGTCGTTAGCCGAAAAGTATAAGGGTACGGTTGAGTTTGTGCGCTTGCTGAATTCGTTGCGTTACCGGTATCCGGTGCTGCGCAGGAATCGCTTCCTGACGGGCGCGTACAATGAAGAACTTGGCGTAAAGGATGTAACCTGGATTCATCCAAGCGGCCAAGAGATGAACGATGAAACGTGGCGAAACGCTGGATTGCGAACGATTGGCATGTTGATCGATGGACGGGCGCAACCTACGGGAGTCCGAGAACGGGGAAGCGACGCAACGCTATTGATCATATTTAATGGCCATCACGAGGCGGTGAAGTTTGTGGCCCCCCCTGCGGTGGACGGGGAAAAGTGGCAACGATTGTTAAATACCGATGATCTTTCGCAGACCGAAGCGTTCTTTGCTCCGGGTGAGGAACGAGAGATCCCCGAACGTTCGATGCAGTTGTTTCTGATGCATTAAGTCGCTGATCGAAAACAAAACGGAAGTGTCATGATTCCGCGGGCCACTTATCGTGTACAGTTTGGAAAGGATTTCAGATTCAAGGACGCTGCGGCGATCGCGCCTTATCTCGCCCAGCTTGGGATCAGCCATGTGTACGCGTCGCCTTACCTGCAAGCGCGGCCGGGCAGTTCGCATGGCTACGACATCACAAATCACAATGAACTGAATAGCGAATTGGGAGACAATGACGCGTTCGAAGGCATGCTCGCGGCATTTCGCGCGAACGGGCTCGAACACATTCTGGATTATGTGCCGAATCACATGGGCGTCGGGGGTTCGGACAATCCGTTTTGGCTGGACGTGCTGGAATGGGGACGAGAGTCTCGTTACGCGGGGTGGTTCGATATCGATTGGGATTCGCATTCGGAATTTCTAAAAGGGAAGTTGCTGGTTCCATTTTTAAGCGATCAGTATGGAGCGGTGCTGGAATTGGGGGAATTCGAACTTAGGTTTGATGAGAAAGAAGGCGCCTTTAGCGTATGGCTCTATGGCACACACAAACTGCCGATTACGCCGCCGACTTATCCTGCCATCCTCGACGAAGGCGGGGCTGAGTTCAGAGGACTGGCGGAAGAGTTTGCGAGGCTGCGCGACGTAACAGACGAGAGGCAATCGTGCGCGTCGGAACTGAAAAAACGATTAAAGGACTGCGTGGCAGAACGGCCGGAAGCGGCAGCTGCGATGCAGAAGGCGGTACAACAGTTCAAGGGATTGCCAGGTGTTTTAGAGTCGTGGGACAAACTGGATTCGTTAATGAGGCTGCAACACTGGAGACCCACGCATTTTCGAGTAGCCGCGGACGACATCAATTACAGGCGGTTCTTCAACATTAGCGAGCTCGCAGGAATTCGAATGGAATTGCCGGAAGTATTCGAATATACGCACCGGCTGGTCTTGCGGCTGCTCCGGGAGGGACGGCTACACGGATTGCGAATCGATCACATTGACGGCCTTTTCGATCCGAAGGCTTATCTAGAACAGTTGCGAGCGAGCTTAGCCGAGCCGTTCTATCTGGTGGTCGAAAAAATTCTTGGTGCGCATGAGGCGCTACCTGAGGATTGGCCGGTGGAGGGCACCACAGGATATGAGTTTTGCGCGCAGGCGACAGCGCTTCTTGTGGACCCGGCGGCCGAAGCGATTATGACTGATTTTTACCAGGAATTTGCAGGTGAGTTCGATCCATTTGCGGGAATCGTGCGCGAGTCGAAGATCAAAATAATGGAGAACGAGCTGGCGAGCGAGCTGGAGTCGCTGTCACGTGACGCTGTGCGAGTGGCACGCCAGAATCCGCGGACAACGGATTTCACACGCAATATTTTGCGCAGGGCATTGAAGCAGATCATTGCGTGTTTCCCGGTATACCGCACGTATGTGGACGGTCGAGAGCGGCATGAATCGGATGAGCGCTACATTCGCTGGGCGATCGCGCGAGCGATGAGATACGAGCAAGAAGTGGACAAGAGCGTATTTGAGTTTTTGGAGCAGGTCTTGACGGGCCGGCTGGGACAAGAAGGAGTGAGCGAGTTTCAGAGGCGCTCCGCGATTCGCTGTGCGATGAAAGCGCAACAACTGAGCGGACCGGTGATGGCGAAGGGTTACGAGGATACCGCGCTGTATCGCTACAACCGTTTTGTGGGATTAAACGAAGTGGGCAGCGCGCCGGATCAATTTGGGTTATCGGCGAATGGATTTCACAAAGAGAATGCGCACCGGGCCGAAAAATGGCCGCACACACTGCTGGCCACTTCGACGCACGACGTGAAACACGGAGAAGACGCGCGGGCGCGGTTGGCGGCATTGTCGCTGGTACCGGAAGAATGGGTGGCGAAAGTGCCAGTGTGGAGCCGTATTCTGAGGGCCAGGCGCGGCGATGTGGAGGGTACCGGGCCGCCAAGCCACAACGTCGAATACTTATTGTTTCAGAACCTGATTGCGACGTGGCCGGCGGAACTCACATTGCCAAATCCGTTGGATGCCGGGCTGCTGGAAAATTATTCAGAGCGTCTACAAGGAGCGATGACCAAGTCTCTTCGAGAGGCGCGTGTGCATTCGAATTGGATTTCTCCTGATACTGCGTACGAGAGTGCCGTGACGCAATTTGTACGCGACGCGCTTAATCCGGAAATCTCGCAAGCATTTCTGGACAATTTTCTGCCGTTCCAGCAACAAATAGCGGAAATGGGCGTGCGAAATTCGTTGGCACAAGTTCTGCTGAAGGTCGCGTCTCCCGGAGTGCCGGACTTTTATCAGGGCAGCGATTTGTGGGATCTGAATTTGCCGGACCCGGATAATCGGCGACCGGTTGATTTTGCGAGGCGGCAAGAGCTTTTGAGTCAGTTGCAAGAGGCCATAGAGACGGAGAAAGACCGGCCGCGTTTGTTGTGCAGATTGCTGAAAAATTGGCATGACGGAGGAGTCAAGCTCGCGGCAATTCAAAAACTATTGGAATTCCGTAGGGCAAATGGCCGTTTGTTTGGTGAGGGAAACTACGAAGCCATTCCGTTGCCCGAGGGCGCTTATCTGCGGGTATGCGCGTTCAAGAGGAAGATTGCGGAACTAAGCTGCATTGCTGTTGGCTGCCTGGACGCACGCCTCAGCCCGGGAAGCTTTGGGCAGACGAGGCTCACTGTGGGAGAGTCCACGACGAGGTGGAGGGATGTTGTGAGCGGAAAGATAATTGAAGCGGAAAAGGGCGAGGTGGCGTTGAGCGCAGTATTCGAACCGCTGCCGATTGCGCTACTCACGCCTGCAGAGTAGCTTGGCGGGGTTTGTACAGGCTCTGCTGTATTGTTCGATTACCTTGAATCGCTTACAACGAAAATGGAAGAGCGGTTTCTCCGGAAAATCTTCAGGGAAAGAGTAGGAACATGGCAAGTCAAACAGGAGCAACAAAATCGAAGGAAACTTCGTCGCCAGTGGAAGTACAAAGACTTCAACACGTGGGCAATCGCGCGAATGACGCGGTAGCTCGCAGGGCCTATTCGCTGTATCTGGCAAGCGGCGGGGGAGACGGTCAGGACGTAGCGCATTGGTTGCAGGCGGAATCCGAAGTTCTCACACGCGTCCCTGACATTCGCGAATCGTCGTCATGGTATACGGTGAATGTACCGGTTCAGGGATTCAGTCCCGAGCAGATAGAAGTGGGAGTGGATGAGAATCGCGCCGTCATTTGCGCGGACAAAACATCATCGAATAATGAGTCCGGAAAAGATGGAGGCGCCACGAGTGAGTCCATTTTTATGTTCGCGGAGTGGCCCAGCGCTGTTGATCCTTCGACGGCGAGCGCCTATGTGAAAGGTGACGCGCTGACGTTGACGGTAAAACGAGCAGAGGGCGCGAAGGCTTCTGCGTAATCCCAACATTTTGGATTGAGACCAGCGGCAGCGGGTGGTTTGTTCATCTTCGAATAAATGGCCTCTTCATTTCCATGGTGGTATCCCGTGGGAGGGCAGCTCCATGAAGGAGGGGTGCTCTTTCGTGTGTGGGCCAAGACGCACGAAGATGTGTCTGTTCGTATCAAGGACCAGACGCATCGACTGGATCCGGAGGCCGATGGTTTTTTCTCTGGATTCGTGGCGGACGCGCGCGAAGGCGATGCGTATGCGTACTTCCTGGATGGGGAAGGACCGTTTCCGGATTTAGCCTCGCGGTTTCAACCCGAAGGCCCACATGGACCTTCGTCGCTCGTGGATCCCAATCGATTTGCCTGGACGGATCAGAATTGGCAGGGGCTGAAACTGCCACACCAGGTCATCTACGAGATGCATGTTGGCACGTTTACCCGCGAAGGAAATTGGGACGCGGCGATTGAGCAACTCGGGGAGCTTGCGAAGTTGGGAATCACCGCTGTCGAGGTGATGCCGGTGGCGGAGTACTCCGGGACGTTCGGCTGGGGATATGACGGCGTAGACCTGTTCGCACCGACGAGAAATTACGGAACGGCTGACGATTTCCGTGCGTTTGTGAATGCGGCGCATGGATATGGTGTGGGAGTGTTGCTGGACGTGGTCTACAATCACATCGGTCCTGATGGAAATTATTTTGCGAAATTTTCGAAAGACTATTTCACGGCAGAGCACACGACGGAGTGGGGCGAAGCGATCAACTTCTACGGCGAGAATAGCGGTCCGGTGCGGCAGTTCTTCATCGCGAACGCTTCCTACTGGATCAAAGAATTCCATTTAGATGGGCTGCGGCTGGATGCCACACAATCCATTTTCGACAAATCGAAGACGCACATTCTGGCAGACATTACGCGCGGCGCACGACGGGCTGCGGAGCCGCGAAGCGTCATCATCGTGGCGGAGAATGAAAGTCAGCGTACGAAACTGATCCGGACCGAGGCTGAAGGAGGGTATGGGCTGGATGGCCTGTGGAACGATGACTTTCATCATTCCATGACGGTGGCGACAACCGGGTATCGGGAAGCGTACTTTATGGATTATCTGGGAACGCCGCAGGAACTTGTGTCGTGCTTAAAATACGGCTACCTGTTCCAGGGTCAGTGGTACAAGTGGCAGAAGCAGCGGCGAGGCAAAAGCACGTTGGGCACGAAGCCAGAGGCGATGGTTGCGTACATACAGAACCACGATCAAGTGGCCAATTCCGGACGCGGATTGCGGCTTCAGGAGCTTACTTCGAAAGGGCGGTATAGGGCTGCCACAGCGGTGTGCTTGCTTGGCCCAGCGACTCCTTTGCTGTTTCAAGGGCAGGAGTTCGCTTCGTCTGCACCTTTTCTTTTTTTTGCAGACCACGAACCGAAGCTTGCAGAACTTGTGCGCAAAGGCCGAGCGGAGTTTTTGCGACAATGGCGATCGCTGGCGACGGGACAACTGCAGTTCGACGATCCGTGCTGCCGGGCGACGTTTGAAAAATGTAAGCTGGATTTCTCGGAACGAGAGAAACATGCAGGCCTGTATGCGTTACACCGTGATCTTTTGACGCTTAGGAAGAATGACCCGTTATTCTCCAGGCAGACGCGGCAATTCGACGGAGCTGTATTAGGCCCGGAAGCGTTTGTGGTACGGTTCTTCTCGGAAACCTTTCGGGAGGACCGGCTGCTGGTGGTGAACATGGGCACGCAATTATTTCTGAACCCTGCGCCAGAACCCTTGCTGGGACCGCCCGAGAATGCCGAGTGGGAAACATTGTGGTCCAGCGACGATCCGAAGTACGGCGGAAGCGGAACTCCGGCGCTCGATTCTGAAATGAACTGGATTGTTCCCGCACATGCGGCAGTGGTGCTGAAACCGGTGGAGAAGAAGGAGGTCGCGCGGAGCGATGGATGACGTGCTGCAGCGAATTGCGTATCGAAAAGGGGGAACTGAGTCTCCCGAAGCGCTCCTGGACAAAGAGTGGTTGGTGACGAACGGGTTGGGCGGCTACGCATCGGGCAGTTTGGCGGGGGTGATCACGAGAGGATTTCACGGATATCTTGTGGCGGCGCTGGCCACACCGCTGGGCCGCATCATGATGTTGAACGATCTGATTGAAAGGGTGGAAATTCCGAATGGTTTTTCGGTGCAGTTGAGCGGGGAGGAACGCGTCAACGCACCGTTGAAAACGCATGGAGCGGAATACCTGGATGAATTTCGACTGGAGGATGGCATTCCGGTGTGGGTGTTTCGCTTTGGCGAGGTGATCTTGGAGAAGCGCGTAATCATGGTGCACCGCCAGAACACCGTGCATGTCAATTACCGGATGAAGGGCGGGAAGAAAATCAATCTGACGCTTCGGCCTTCGGTGAACTTCAGACCGCATGAAGCCCCGGTGAACACGCCGCTGGCAGGGAATTACGCGTTCACGGTGATCGAGGATACGTTCGAGATTTCGTCGCAGACGAACATTCCTCCGCTACGGCTGATGCTGCACGGATCGAATGTGTCTTTGACGATGGACCGCACGCGATTTCACGAAGTGATTTACCGGATCGAAGAGAGCCGTGGTTACGCGGCGCGCGGGGATTTGTGGAGCCCCGGCTATTTTTCTGTGCTGCTGACGCCCGAACAGGAAGTGACGTTGATCGCGTCGTCCGAGTCATGGGAAGCGATTTGCGCGGTGACTCCGAAGTACGCGAGGGATGCGGAAGAGTTGAGGCGAAAACGGTTGCTGGCGCAGGCGAGCGCCGTGCCGAAAGAAAGCACCGCAGCGGAACTGGTGCTGGCCGCGGATCAGTTCATCATCGTGCCGGAAGGACGGGGGGAGGACAGCTTGCGCGCGCGAGCGGCCGGCGATGACGTGCGGTCCATCATTGCGGGCTACCCGTGGTTCACGGACTGGGGCCGCGACACGATGATCACATTGGAAGGGTTGACGCTGACGACGGGGCGTCACACCGAAGCGGGATACATTCTGCGGACGTTTGCGCATTACGTGCGGCACGGGTTGATTCCGAATATGTTTCCCGAAGGCCACGCGGAGGGCTTGTACCACACAGCAGATGCAACGCTGTGGTTTTTCCATGCGATTGCGCGATATGTGGAGGCGTGTGGGGACCAACTGTTTCTGTCGCAAATTTTGCCGGAGCTGAAGGAGATTATCGAATATCACCTGAAGGGAACTGATTTTGGCATCCGCGTCGATCCCAAGGACGGACTGCTACAACAAGGAGCACCAGGGTATCAGTTAACGTGGATGGACGCGAAGGTGGACGACTGGGTGGTAACGCCCCGGCGTGGGAAAGCGGTGGAGATCAATGCGCTGTGGTACAACGCGCTTTGCTATATGTCGGAATGGCTGCGGAGCGACGGAGACACAGAAAAAGCTGAGGAAATGAAGCAGCACGCGGAGCAGTGCCGGGATTTGTTCCAGAAGCGATTCTGGTATGAAAAGGGCGGGTATTTGTACGACGTGGTTGACGGCGAGAATGGCGACGATCCCGCGCTGCGGCCGAATCAGTTGTTCGCGATCTCCCTGGATCGTCCCGTTTTGGATGGCGCCAAGTGGGCGCCGGTGATGGAGTGTGTGCAACGAGAATTGTTGACGCCGGTTGGGCTGCGTTCGCTTTCCCCGCATGACAAGGATTACAAGGCGAAATATTTTGGCAATCTTCGCGACCGCGATGCAGCCTATCATCAGGGCACGGTGTGGCCGTGGCTCATAGGTCCATTTATTGACGCGTGGCTAAAATTACATGATGACGATCCGGATCGCGCAGAAAGTTTTCTGCGTGGTTTCGACGAACGGTTGTCCAGCAACGCGATCGGGTCGATTGGGGAGATATTCGACGCGGAGCCTCCCTACACGCATCGCGGGTGTGTGGCGCAGGCGTGGAGCGTTGCCGAGGTGTTGCGTTCGCACGTCAAGATTGCGATATTGAAAAAGAACCGGGAAGTCAGCAAAGTAGCGTGAGTCGGTGAGCCCCTTGTGAAAATTGGCCGGGTTAGTGGAATTCTGCTGCACGTTACGTCGCTGCCGGGCAGGTTCGGCATCGGCGATCTTGGGCCAGAAAGCGTGGGATTCGTGGATTTTCTGGCGAGCGCGGGGCAAAAGCTGTGGTGCGTGCTGCCGCTGAGCCCGACGGGCCCGGAAAACTCACCGTATCAGTGCCGGTCCGCGTTTGCGGGCAATCCGTTGCTGATCAGCCCGCAAAAACTGGCGGAGCACGGATACCTTTCGAAGCGCGACCTGCGCTCTGCGCCGCAATTTCCTTCCTCTCACGTCGATTATCCCGCGGTGCGTAAGTTCAAAGAAGATCTGCTGAAACAGGCGTTTCGGAATTTTTCGGAGACGCGAGATTACTGGCAATTCGAAGGCAAACACTCGTGGTGGCTGGAAAGTCATGCGCAGTTCATGGCGTTACAGGAAATGAACGGCGGCGTACCGTGGACCGAATTTGAAGAGGGTAAGGAGGCGCCGGAGGAGGCGCTGCGGTATCACAAATTTGTGCAATATGAGTTCTCGCGGCAATGGCAGGAGTTGCGGAAATATTGCGCGCAGCGAAATGTCGCCATTATGGGGGACATGCCGTTCTACCTGGAACACAACAGCGCGGATGTTTGGAGCAATCAGTCGCTGTTCGACTTGCAGAAAAATGGAGAGCCAAGGACGGTGGGAGGTGTTCCGCCGGACTACTTCAGCGAAAACGGAAATTGTGGGGCACGCCGACTTACCGTTGGGATCGCATGGAGAAGACGGGATTCCAATGGTGGATTGATCGATTTCGCGCGACGTTCGAAGTTGTGGATTTACTGCGGTTGGATCATTTCCGGGGTTTCGAAGCCTATTGGAGCGTTGACGCAAAACAGAAGACGGCGAAAAAGGGACGGTGGGTGAAAGGGCCTGGAGCGCGCTTGTTCAAACGTGTCGAGAAAAAACTGGGCGAATTGCCGTTTGTCGGGGAAAACCTGGGAACGATCACGCCGGAAGTGGAGGAGTTTCGACAACAGTTCGGATTTCCTGGAATGGCAGTGTTGCAGTTTGGTTTCGATGAATTCGGGACTCACCGGCCGAATAACTACGTGAGAGAGCAGGTGAGCTTTACGGGAACTCACGACAACGACACGACGGTGGGATGGTGGCGGGCGCTGCAGCGTTCCGCGCGGAGGCGGGGAAACGGGGATAACCGCGAGGTACTGCATCGCGCTGAGAGCTATCTACAGGCGAATGGACGAGAGATTCACTGGGCCTTCATTCAAGCAGTTATGACCTCCGTTGCGGATATCGCGGTGCTGCCGTTGCAGGATGTTCTTGGGCTGGGATCGGAAGCGCGCATGAATCTCCCAGGGCGCGCGAAGGGGAACTGGCGGTGGCGTTACGAGGAAAAGCAGATCCAGAAATCGACCGTCGAGCGGCTGCGGGATCTGACTCTGGTTTCAGGCCGTTGCCAAGCGGGCGCCCAGCGCAAGTAAGCACGAAGCGCCAAGACGCCGCAGCGCCTGTCTACAAGGAACGCACTAAGGTGCATCTCCCGGAAAATACATAAGCCCCCGGATAGTGGAGTTTAGGGGAGGACATTACTGTGTGCATAGCCCTACGTGAAAGCCGAAATGGAGTGAAGCTATGCGCGCACCAAATTACAAAAACCTTATACACAACCTGACCGTGGTCGCTTTTATGTTGGTGGTCACTGTTGCCTTGACTGCAGCCCGGAAAGCGGGGCCGCAGAATACAACGAAGAATCAGATGGGAACAGCGATGACTTCGGACCATCATTTTGCGACGGAGGCTGCCTCTGGCGGACTCGCAGAAGTGAAGTTGGGCCATTTGGCCGAGGAGCGGGGCAGCAATCCTGCAGTGAAGGAGTTCGGGAAGAGAATGGTAACGGATCATTCGAAAGCGAACGACGAACTGAAGAGCGTGGCGATGCACGAAAACATCAATCTGCCGAGCAATCCGTCGAGCGCCGATCAGGCCGAATATGACCGGCTGTCGAAGTTGTCAGGCAAGCAGTTCGATGACGCGTATGCAAAACTGATGGTGCGCGATCACGAAAAGACATTGCTGAATTCCGGAAGGAATCGACCAGCGGAAACAATGAACAGTTGAAGGACTTCGCATCACAGACGCTACCGGTGCTGGAATCGCACCTGCAGCAGGCGCAGGAAATGCTCAAGACGGTGAGTGCGGAAAACAGGTAAACGGGCGTCGACGAGCCGACCGGACTTTCGTAGTTCTCGAACTTCCCTAAATGGGGCGCAGTGTGCCGCGCTCCTTCACTGACGGATTTTAGTCATGCCTAACTCGAAGGAACAATTTCCCAAGCGGCGGGATAAACCCGCCGCTACAAAGCAACTCGAAACAGAAGAAAGCGCCGGTAATCCCAGGAATAACGAGGGGATGAGCCGGCGTTGGTTTTTAGAGAATTTGCCGGGGGTAGGCATTGTTGCGCGAGCCGGCCGGCTGTGGCCGCACATGGAGGGGAGCGCGCAGACGACGGAAACGGTTGCGCCTGCGACTACTGCGGAGACTCTTCAGGTCGCGCTCGACATCAATGGCCGCGTTTGCGATTTGAAGATTGAGCCTCAAGTCACGCTGCTGGATGCGCTGCGTGAGAACCTTGGGATGTTCGGAACGAAGAAGGGCTGCGACCACGGCCAATGTGGCGCATGCACGGTGCTGGTGAATGGGCGACGAATCAATTCGTGCCTGACCTTCGCAGTGATGCACCAGCAAGATCAGATCACCACAGTTGAGGGCTTGGCGAAAAATGGCGCATTGCATCCTGTGCAGGCGGCCTTTCTTCAACACGATGGATTTCAGTGCGGGTACTGTACATCAGGGCAGATTATGTCCGCCGTGGCGTTGCTGAAGGAACCATGTGGAGAAGGCGACGACGACATCCGCGAATGCATGAGCGGAAACATTTGCCGGTGCGGGGCGTACGACAACATCGTGGCCGCTGTGCGCAGCGTGCGGGGCAAAGCATAGCTGGATTCGAAGAGCGAAAAAAAAGTGGAACTGTTTCATTACACAAAAGCGGGCTCGATGGCCGATGCGTTGAGCGGCATTGCACCGGCCGGAGCGAAGTTCGTTGCCGGAGGAACGACGCTCATTGATTTGATGAAGCTCGACGTCGAGCAGCCCAAGGTACTGGTAGACATTAATGGATTGCCGTTGGACCGCATCGAGGAGTCGTCGGGCGGGGGGCTAAAAATTGGGACGATGGTTCGCAATAGCGATCTGGCGCATGACGAACGCGTGCAGAAAATGTATCCGGTTCTTTCGGAGGCACTGCTCTCGGGAGCATCGCCGCAGTTGCGCAATATGGCCACGACGGGTGGAAACCTGTTGCAACGCACGCGCTGCTATTACTTTCGCGACGTAAATTATCCGTGCAACAAGCGGCAACCGGGAATCGGGATGTCCGGCGATGGACGGTTTCAACCGGATTCATGCGGTTCTCGGTGGCAGCGATCAGTGCATCGCCACGCACCCGTCAGACATGGCGGTGGCGATGATGGCGCTGGGAGCCACGATTCATATTTCGAGCGCAAAAGGCAGCCGCACGGTGCCCATTACGGAATTTTATTTGGTGCCGGGAGTGACACCGGATCGTGAGACGGTGCTTGGGCGGCACGAAATCATTACACACGTAAGTTTGTTCGCTCTGCCGGGGAAGGCCAAGTCTCATTATTTGAAAAGGCGCGATCGGTCATCGTACGAATTTGCGTTGGCATCCGCGGCGGTGATTGTGGAATTGAGTGGACGGAAGATTCGGCGCGCGCAATCGGCGATGGGCGGCGTAGGCACAGTGCCTTGGCGTTCGCAAGCTGCCGAGCGCGAACTGGAAGGCCGCGAGGCCACGGAGCAGACCTTTCAAAGGGCGGCGGAAATCGCGCTCCACGGGGCAAAGCCACAAAAGTACAACGGGTTCAAGATTGAATTAGCCAAGCGCACGATCGTACGGGCGCTGCAAACGGTAACAACGGCCTGAGGAGATTGTCTTGCCTGAAACGCCTTCCATCATTGGAACTGAAGTAACGAGAATCGATGGGCCACTGAAGGTGACTGGCCACGCGAAATATGGGGTGGAATACGCGCTGGACAACATGGCTTGGGGAGTGGGCGTTCCGAGCACGATTGGGGCGGGGAAAATAACCAGCATTGATACGGCAGAAGCGGAGAAAATGCCCGGAGTGCTAGCGATTCTGCATCATGGAAACGCGCAGAAACTTTATCGCGCCGCTTACGAGATTGAACAAGCCAGCCGACCGGGGGAAATTCGACCTCCATTCGAAGACGATCAGGTCTACTACTACGGGCAGTTCGTGGCGTCTGGTGGTTGCGGACACGTTCGAGCGAGCGCAGGTAGCGGCGACTCACGTGGAAGTGAAATACGAGGCGCGTATGCCGGATACGTCGACAACACAATTGTCTCCGAATGGCGCACCGAAAGCAAAGTCTAACCGAGGGGATGTGGATGCGGCGCTGGCGAGCGCTCCCGTGCAACTGGACAATACATATACGACGCCGGTAGAAACGCACAATCCGATGGAGATGCACGCGAGCATCGCGCTGTGGGGAAAAAATAAAGTGACTCTGTACGAGACGACGCAAGGACTCGTGAATCACCGCAACGTGGCTTCGGAAATGCTGGGGGTGCCGCGCGAATCGGTGGAAGTGATTTCGTTGTTTATCGGCTCAGGTTTCGGCTCGAAATTGTTTCCGTGGCCGCATTCGTGGATGGCGGCAGTGGCATCGAAACAGCTGGGCGGCAGGCCTGTAAAAGTGTCGGTTCCGCGCAGCTTAATGTTTACGACCGTGGGGCACCGGCCGTTTACGAAACAGCGGATTCGTTTGGGGGCGGGGCAGGATGGAAAGCTGGTCGCGTTTCACCACGAAATTCTACAAACCACGTCGATGGTGCAGGAGTACCTGGAGAATTGCGTGGAAGCGACTTCGATGCTCTACAGTTGCCCAAACCTGCGCGCCGAACAATACGTGATTGGAAGAAACGTGGGCACGCCGACGCCGATGCGAGGGCCTGGGCGCACTCCGTCGCTTTTTGCGATTGAGTCTGCCATGGATGAGCTGGCGGTGAAGCTGAATATGGATCCACTGGAAGTGCGGATTCGAAATTACGCGGACACGGACGAAGGAGAGAAGAAACCATTCTCCAGCAAACATCTGCGGGAAGCTTATCAAACAGGCGCGGAAAAGTTTGGCTGGAGCCAACGAAACCCGAAAATTGGCTCGATGAAGAAAGGGAACGAGATTTTGGGTTGGGGCATGGCAACGTGCACGTGGCCGGCGACGCGTCATGATGCGGACGTGCGCGTTTCCTTCTGCGCAGACGGCACAGTGCGGGCCGCGTGCGCTACGCAGGATATTGGCACAGGTACGTACACGGTGTTTGCGGAAGTGGTGTCCGATAAAACGGGAGTTCCACTAAATAAAATTCATGTGGAACTTGGTGATACAGCATATCCGCCCGGACCCACTTCCGGTGGATCGTCGGCAACGGCGACGGTATTACCCGCGATCGTAAAGGCGACGGACACGGCGATTGATGCGCTACTGCACACGGCTACGATTACGCCGGGGTCGCCGTTCGATAAAGCGGATCCAAAAACCTTGAAGCTCACCGAGGGACGGGTGCATGCGCAGAATCAGCCACCTGAGAGCGGTTCGACGTTTGCGGAGGTGTTAAATGCACGGAGGCTGTCGGGCGTAGAGGGCCGGGCGGCATCGTCGTCGGCGCCTGCGGCGAAACAGTTTTCGATGCACTCATTTGGTGCACATTTTTGCGAAGTTGCGTGGGACCCGGGAATCGCGCGGGTGCGGGTAACACGGTGGCTGACGGTGATTGATGGCGGGCAGATGATCAACTTGAAGACGGCGCGGAACCAGATTCTGGGCGCGGTGGTGATGGGCATAGGAATGGCGTTGTTCGAAGAGTCGATTTACGACCCACGAAACGGCAAGCCGATCAACAACAATTATGCGGATTACCTGGTTCCGGTGAATGCCGACATTCCGGAGATGAAATGCATTTTTCTGGATTTTCCGGACACGAAACTGAACGAGTATGGCGCGCGCGGGGTGGGCGAGATAGGTCTGACCGGTTGCGCTTCCGCGATAGCGAGCGCCGTATATCACGCCACGGGCATTCGTGTGCGCGACTTGCCGATTCGGATCGAGAATCTCATTTAGTACACGCAAGGTCTCAGGTCTCGCTGGTGCGATTCGGATTTGTATTTAGAAACATTGCTGTATTGCTGGCTGGGAAGTGCCCGCACTATAAAACTGTGGGCGGAATGATCCCTCAGTTCACCGCCTCCCGACCGTGAGGTTGGGTCGAATCCACGACTCGCCCGAGATTGACCTGTAAACCGGGACTTGTCGTGTGAATCCGAGCAGTTTCTCAGCGCGCGAGAAGGTCCATGGCAGAACTTGAAGAGAAGCTAGAACAGCTTTGGGAAACGCCAAAGACTTTCTGGGGCTACCTCTCCACCGTTGATCATAAGGAAATTGGGAAGCGCTACCTTGCCACGGCGATGGTGTTTTTGATCATTGGCGGTATCGAAGCATTAGTGATGCGGTTGCAGCTTGCGGCCCCCGGCGAAAACCTGGTTGGCCCGCAATCGTACATCCAGTTATTCACGCTGCACGGCATGACCATGATCTGGTGGTACGCGGCGCCAATCCTTTCAGGATTTGCGAACTACCTGATTCCGTTAATGATCGGCGCGCGGGATATGGCCTTTCCGCGCTTGAACGCGCTCTCTTATTGGATTTTTGTGCTCTCTGGAATATTTCTTTACGCCAGCTTGCTGATCTCCGCCGCGCCACATGCTGGATGGTTTGCCTACGTTCCGTACACGCTAAAGGCCTTCTCACCGGATTACGGCATGGACTTCTTCGCGTTATCGCTGATTTTTCTGACGATTTCGACGACGGTCGGCGCGATTAACTTTATCGTGACGATTTTGCACCTGCGCGCGCCGGGGATGAGCGTGAGCAAAATGCCGCTGTTTCTGTACAGCACGCTGACGATTTCGTTCGCCATCGTCGCGTCTTTGCCGGCGCTCACGGTGGCTTGCGTGTTTCTGGAACTGGACCGGCAGTGGGGTACGCACTTTTTTGATGTGAACCACGGCGGCTCCGTGCTGCTGTGGCAGCAGTTGTTTTGGATTTTCGGGCATCCCTGGGTGTACGTGGTCTTTCTGCCGGCAACGGGAATGGTCTCGATGTTTATTCCGGTGATGAGCCGGCGACCGATTGTGGGGTACCCCTACATCGCGATCTCCACGGTGCTGACCGGAGTGGCCGGCTTCGGCGTATGGGTGCACCACATGTTCGCGGTGGGCATGTCGCATATGGCCATGAGCTTTTTCAGCGCGGCGAGCATGACCATTTCGATATTCAGCGCGGTTCAAGTGTTTGCGTGGCTAGCGACCGTGTGGAAGGGAAGACCTGTGCTGACCACCGCGTTTCACTTTGCGATGGGATTCATCGCGGCTCTGGTGATTGGGGGGTTGAATGGAATTGTGACGGCGATTATTCCCGTGGACTGGCAAGTACACGATACCTACTTCGTAGTGGCGCACCTGCATTACGTGCTGGTAGGGGCCAATTTATTGCCGGTGATGGCGGCGTTTTATTACTGGACGCCGAAGTTGACGGGTCGAATGATGGACGAAACACTCGGCAAATGGAGTTTCTGGGTCACATTTATCGGCTTCAACCTTACATTTTTCCCGATGCACATTTCCGGGTTGTCCGGAATGCCGCGTCGAGGGTTCACGTATCCATCGGGAATCGGGCTCAACACGCCGAATCTGCTTTCCACGATTGGCGCCTTTGTGATGGCCGTCGGGATTCTGATGAGCATTTGGAATTTCTTCCACAGCTACCGGCACGGCAGGCGCGCCGGGAACAACCCATGGTTTGCGGACACGCTGGAATGGTCGATGCCCTCGCCGCCACCTTCGTATGCGTTCGTGCATATACCAACGGTGGTATCGCGTCACCCGTTATGGGATGACCACGACGAGATGGCCGACCCCGAGGATCGACGGGTGTTCGCGCGAACGCGGTTGACGCTGGCGACTTCGGCATTGGACGCGGAAGCGAGTTCGGTGTCGCAGATGCCGGAAGACACAATCACACCATTGTTGGTAGCGCTGGCGTTGACGCTGGTATTCACGGCGCTGGTTTTGAAGTGGATGTGGGTCGCGCTTGCGGGGATGGTTTTATTCGGACTATGCAGCGCGGCTTGGTTGTGGCCTGAGCCGCCAAAGGAAGTTGTGGCATGAGTGTAACCACGGAATCGTTACCGCCGGCAACGGAGCACGAGCAGATCATTCACGGAGTGGACGATCAACGCGGCACCGCGGGGATGATGCTATTCATCGCCACGGAAGCGTTTTTGTTCGTGCTGCTGTTCTTTTCATATTTTTACCTGGCCAAGGGCGATTGGCGCTGGCTGAACGAAACTCCACCGAAGCTGAAATTGGCAATCGTGCTGCTGGTGATCCTGCTGACGAGCAGCGGCGTGATTTATTGGGGGGAGCAGCAAATCAAGAAAGGGAATAGGGCAGCGGCGCGGCTATCACTGATTGTGACGATTGCGCTGGGCCTGGTGTTTTTGGGAGTGCAGACGCTTGAGTATATGAATCACCTGAAGGAACTGAGTCCGCGTACGGATGTATACGGGTCAATTTTCTACACGATCACGAGTTTCCATGCGGCCCACGTGATTGTTGGGTTGTTGATTTTGGGCTACGTGCTGGCGCTGCCGCAACTGGAGCCCACGAAACAGCCGCCGCACCGGCCATTTCACAACGCGGCGATGTACTGGCACTTCGTGGATATCGTGTGGGTATTCGTCGTTGGGCTGCTGTACATCCTGCCGAACCTACGATGAGGTGAACATGTCTGCGGAAACAACCACGGCCGGTTCTCCCCCTTTCCCGCAAGGACGCTTGTGGTTTGGGGCGTGCGCAGGAGCGGTGGCGTGGGGACTGCAAGGCGCGTTCTGCGTAGCGATTTCCGCGGGGATGTGCAAAGCGACGTACAGCCGGATTGAGGATGCACGGGAACCGGGAACGCACACGTGGCTGATCGTGATTACCGTCGTTCTTTTATGCGTGACACTCGCCGGAGCGATGGTGGCGTTATCGAATTGGCGAAAGCTGACCAACAAGGCGCCGCTGGTTCACGCAGAGGCAACCGGCCGGCAAGCGTACATGGCGCTGGTGGGAGTTTTTGTAAATGTGGTGTTCTCGCTCGGAATCGTTTGGTCTCTATTGGCGGTGTTGCTCGTGAACATGTGCGTGAGGGCGAGATGAAAGAGAAGCTCGCAAAATTCATGATGTTTTTCTTCCTGGTTTGCATCGGCGCGGTTGTGGTGGTGGGTTATGAAGGCAAACGGGAGAAGGATGCGTATCGCGTGGCGACCGGGGGACTGGCTTGGCGGGGCAAGCAAGTAATCCTCGAGAAGAACTGCGGATCGTGTCACACCATCCCGGGAATTCGCGGTGCGTATGGCGTCGTAGGCCCACCCCTGTTTTTCTTCTCGCGCAGGACATTCATTGCCGGAGAACTGCCGAATACACCGGCGAATCTGGTTCAGTGGATTCGTTCCCCGCAGTCCGTTGAACCGAAGACGGCGATGCCGAACCTGGGTCTGTCTGAAGAGCAAGCCCGCGACGTTGCTGCGTACCTTTATACCTTGCGGTAGAGGAGCGTCATGAAGCCCAGATCAATCCACACTCTGATGTTCACCGTGTCTTTCACGATCGCAGCTGCGGGTTGTCACAGGGCGGGAACAGCCCATGCGGACACCACGACGACTGTTCCTGGCGCGCTCCCGGATATTCATCTGGTGAGTCCGCTGCCGAAAGGCGAGTGGAAAATACCCGCGGGGGATTATGGGCACACGCGGTTCAGCCCGCTGGACCAGATCAATACGCAGACCGTTGGCAAATTGCATCTGGTCACTTCCATGGCCACAGGGATACCTCACGGACATGAAGGCGGCCCGCTGGTGGTGAACAACACGATGTACGTGATCACCCCTTTTCCGAACAATCTGATCGCCATTGATTTAAAGAATCCGACCGGGCCTATCAAGTGGGAATACAAGCCGAATCCGGATATTCGCGCGGTAGGCGTTGCGTGTTGCGACGTAGTCAATCGAGGGGGAAGTTATGGCGACGGGAAGATTGTCTACGCAACGCTCGATGACCATGTGGTGGCGGTGAACGCGGAAACAGGAAAGGAAGAATGGAAAGCGACGGTGGGCGATCCCAATATTGGTGAGACTATCACCATGGCTCCGCTCATCGTGAAGAATCACGTGTTCATAGGGAACAGTGGAGGCGAGTTGGGTGTTCGCGGGAAAGAGGTGGCGTTGGACTTGGCGACTGGGAAACAGGTGTGGTGTGCGTATCACACGGGCCCGGACAAGGACGTGCTGATTGGGCCGGATTTCAAGGCGTTTTATGCGAAGGACCAGGGCAAGGATTTGGGCGTGAGCACGTGGAACCCGGGCCAGTGGAAACTGGGCGGGTCCACACAATGGGGATGGATTTCCTACGATCCTGAACTGAATCTGATTTTTTACGGCACAGGTAATCCGGGAGTGTGGAACGCGGATCAGCGACCGGGCGATAACAAGTGGTCGATGACGATTTTTGCACGCAATCCGGACACCGGTTATGCGAAATGGGCGGTGCAGTTGGGGCCGCACGATCAGTGGGACTACGACGAAATCATGGAGAACATCCTGGTCGATATGGATTGGGGCGGACGGCAGCGCAAATTGATTCTCTATCCCAGCCGCGACGGTTTTATGTTCGTGCTAGATCGCGAAACGGGAGAAATTTTGTCAGCGAAGCCGTTCGTACCCGTGAATTGGGCGAAGGGTTGGGATCTGAAGACCGGGCTGCCTGACCAGGATCCCGCCAAAGGCACGCATCAGGGAACGACGACGGAGGATATTTGCCCGTCGTCGACGGGCGGCAAAGAATTTGTGCCGTCGTCGTTTTCGCCGCGCACGGGTTACATTTACATTCCTGCGCACAACACGTGCATGGATTATGGCGGGGTAGAAGCGAGCTACATCGCGGGAACGCCGTACTTGGGCGCGAGCGTGAAAATGAAACCGGGTCCGGGTGGGTACCAGGGCGTGTTGGTCGCGTGGGATGTGAAGAACTCGCGTCCGGCCTGGGAAGTGAAAGAACCACCACTGCCTTTGTATAGCGGAGTGCTGTCGACCGCAGGGGATGTGGTGTTCTACGGCACGATGGACCGGTGGTTCAAGGCGGTGGATGCGCGCACTGGCAAAGAACTTTGGAAATTCCAAACGTCGTCAGGAATTATCGGCAATCCCATCACCTATTTGGGGCCCGATGGAAGGCAATATGTAGCGGTCTACGCAGGCATTGGGGGCTGGATGGGTGCGGTGGCGTTTCCTGATGTGTCGACGGATGACCCGTACGCTGGACTCGGTGTGGTCGGAGCAATGAAGGAGATTAAGAAATACACGGCGGCGGGCGGGGCACTGTATGTCTTCGGTTTGTAGAACAGCGGTGCTGCTCTGCGTCATTGGCGGGATGCCGATGGCGTATGCCCAACCGCGGACGTTTCGGGTATGCGCCGACCCGAACAATTTGCCGTTTTCGAACGCGCAGGAACAAGGGTTTGAGAATGAGCTGGCAAAGCTCGTCGCCCATGATTTGCGGGAGCCGCTGCAATTTGTGTGGTCTCCGCAACATGGGGACTTTCTGCGGAAGACGTTGAATGCGGGGACGTGCGACGCGGTGATGGGCCTGCCCACATCGCTCGATGAGGTGGAGACCACGGTTCCGTATTACCGGTCGACGTACGTGTTCGTGACGCGTCGCGACCGCAACCTGGCGATTCGCTCGTTTGACGATGCATCGCTGCGCAGTTCACGGATCGGCGTTCAAGTGATTGGGCACGAGGGCGGGAGTGTGCCGGCAGCGCAGGTACTGATGAACAGAGGGCTGGGCGACCAGATTGTTTGGTACCGGCTGGTGCCGGATTTTTCTCGCGCGAATGCGCCGTCAGTCCCGATCGAAGCGGTGGAACATGGGGATATTGATGTGGCGATCGCGTGGGGACCTATGGCGGGATTTTTCGCAAAGGGAGCTTCCGTGCCACTCAGAATTACACCGGTGTCTCCGCAGACGGTCGATTCGATTCCTCTGAGCTTTGACATTTCGATGGGAGTACGGCGAGGTCAGGATCATTTGCGCGAGCGGCTAAATACGGTGATTGAGCGAAGACGGCCGGAAATAGCGAAGCTGCTGAGGGAGAATGGCATACCGGTAAGCGGCGGGAATACTACGCGAGAAATTTCCAGGACGGAGCTAGGCAGGTGACGTATGCGAAACAAAATTTCCCTGGCAGCAGCGGGAGTGGCAGTTTTGGCCATGGCCGGATGCAGCTTTGGGCACGCGGATGTGGCGCCTCAGGGCGCGGCGCCGGTGGTATCCATTCCTGTGGGGCCGATCCCGGGAGGCGGGGTAGTGAGCCGGGCGCCAACGAATCCATATGCCAACGATCAGCAGGCGCTTTCGAAGGGGCGTCAGTTGTTCGTAGCGTACAACTGTTCAGGGTGTCACGGCGGACATGCCGGAGGCGGGATGGGACCGAGCCTGCGCGATCCCGTGTGGTTGTACGGCAATTCGGATGCAAATGTGTTTGACTCGATCGCACAAGGACGTTCGAAGGGCATGCCGGCATGGGGAACCAAGCTACCGCAAGACCAGATTTGGCAGTTGGTGGCGTATGTGAAGTCGTTGCGGACCTCCAGCGAGCCGAGTCCGCCGGAGCAATGAAAGTATGACCACGGCAATGATGATTGCAAATTTACTGCTTGTTTGGGGGCCTCGGTCTGGATTTAGTCTCGGTGGACCGGCGGCGGGGAAGATTGCGCATCTTGCCTGGTTCGTACTGATTCTATTTCTAATTGTGACTGCGGTGATGTGGATGCTGATTGCGCTGGTGATTACCAGGCCGCGCGGACGCTTCGAAGAACACGCGCCGGTTGACATTGGCGGCGGACACTCCTGGGTACTTATCGGCGGATTCCTGATTCCAGCGACGATTCTGTTCGTGATTTTTGTAATGGGACTGGACACCATGTCGGCGTTTCCGTTGCACGATGGCAAATTTACGCCGGCGGAGATTCGTGTGACGGGTCATCAGTGGTGGTGGGAGGTGGAGTATTTGTCCGGGGGAGTATCGCAACACTTCATTACGGCGGACGAGATTCACATCCCGGCGGGGCGCCCCGTGGATATAGATTTAAATTCCGCGGACGTGATTCATTCGTTCTGGGTGCCTTCGCTGCATGGAAAAGTAGATCTAGTGCCGGGGCAGACGAACCGAATCCGAATTGAGGCTAGTCAGCCGGGGGTGTATCGGGGGACGTGCGCAGAATATTGTGGAGCGCAGCATCCGCACATGCAACTGCTGGTGGTGGCGGACTCGTCAGAAGATTACAAAAAGTGGACGGAGGAGGAACTGGCGGAGGCGGTGACGCCGACGAGCCCCGAGCAGCAGCGGGGACAGCAAGTGTTCCTCTCAAAACCGTGTGGTTTTTGCCATACGATTCGAGGGACTGTTGCGGGTGGGCGAGTGGGCCCAGATTTGACACACATTGGTTCACGCCGGGGGCTCGCGGGAAATATGATGGAGAACAATGACGCGAATTTGATGGCTTGGGTGACCCATGCGCAGTCTTTGAAGCACGGGTCGATGATGCCGGACATCACGCAATTTGACGGGCAGGAACTGCACGACATCGTGGCGTATTTGCGGCAGTTGAAGTGAAGCAGTTCGCGAGGCTTTCAGCTTAAAAAAACAGTTGGAGGAGAAGAAAGATGCACGAAGAACTGACACTGGAAATGGCGGAGCAGATTCTGGAAGCGGCCAAGGAAAAAGCGGAGGAACTCGAGATCCAGGAGGACATAGCGGTGGTGGACGCCGGAGGAAACCTGAAGGCGTTTGTGCGCATGGATGGCGCGTGGCTGGGGAGCATCGATATCGCCATTCGCAAGGCGCGGACCGCGCGGTATTTCGATAGCGAGACAGCCAAGTTGGGCCAAATGTCGCAGCCCGGAGAGCCACTGTATGGAATCGAGTTCAGCAATGGCGGCCTGATCACTTTCGGCGGAGGGATTCCACTGAAGGACGGGCGAGGAAACATTATTGGTGCGATCGGGGCCAGCGGCAGCACCGTTGATAATGACGTGAAAGTAGCCAAAGCGGCGGCAGAGGTGGTGCTCCGGGCCAAGTCGGCCGGGGCTTGATTGAAGCACGTTGGGATGAAAAACTGAGCCTGATTCGTCAAGACTTTTGCGAGGCAGCGACAGTAAAATAGCTCTGGATGCGAATGCTGGTTGGGCGTTCGCGGGCCGGGGAGCCGATGCGGGTCAGGAAGAGCTGGCTGTTGCTGGTTATCGTGGGTGTGCTGCTACGAGTCGGATTCGTGGTCCTGGCCAACCCGCACGACCCCACGTTTCACAGTGGGGGTAGCGATGCTCCCGCGTACATCACACTTGCAGGGAATCTTCTCGCGCATAAAGGATTCAGTTACGCAGGAATGCCAAGCGCGTTCCGGCCGCCGGGATACCCGCTCATTCTGGCGGGATTCATGCGAGTGTTTGGCCAGAATTACATCAGCGCTGTGAGACTCGTGCAGTTCTTGCTCGGGCTGCTGACGGTGATGATTTGCGCGAAGGTTTCGTCGCGCCTGTTCAACCGTGAAGCAGGGGAAGCAACGGCGGTCATTGGGCTGTTGCTGCCCACGTTAATTTTCTCGACGGCTCAGATGCTGACAGAATGCGTTGCTGCGTTTTTGACGGCATTATTCATTTTATTTTTGGTGGAACAGCAGGATCGGGGCGGAGTTGGTTCAGCGGCAGCGTTAGGGATAACCGCCGGGCTGGAATCGTTAATCCGGTTCAACGCAGCCGCGCTGCCGTTCTTTGGGTTGTGGGCAGTTTGGCGAAGCAAACAAACAAATGGGAGGGTGGTGCGCGGCGCGACTCTCGTGCTGGTCGCGGTGGGGGTGGTGTCACCCTGGTTCCTTCGAAATGAGCTCGTTTTTCATGGCGAGGTGTTGTACTCGACGCACACGGGTGCCAACGCAGTTCAGGGGGTCGTCAGTACGCAGGGGCGTACACAGGCGGGGGAAACCGGGCAGTTGCGGAACGCCATGGGCTGGGCACTTAGCGAACTGGAGACGAACAACCCATCTCGGCAAAATCTTGGCTCTGAAACTGAACTGAACCGTCGAGCGCTGCAGGTGGTGCCGCGATTATGGAGAGAAGAAGAGCTGGCCGCTGTGCCTCTTGTGCTTAGAAAGATTGCGGATTTTTGGCTAAGCACGGACCAAGTCCTGGATACCAAGTCGCTCCCTATGCGCGACCGTTTAGTCCGAGTGGCGGGAGTAGCGTGCTATGTCGTGGCGCTGGCGCTTGGGATCATGGGGCTATGCCAGCTGCGGAGTGTTCAACCGCAAATCGCAGAGACATTTCTGCTGTATATGGTTTTGTTCACGGTGTTGCATCTACCGCTGGTCATGAACACGCGGCTGCGCATCCCGTTGATGGAACCTCTGGTCATCATTTTGGCGGGCATCGGGTGGGAGGGGCTGGTCCGGGGGAACAAGGAAGGAAAGCAACCGAGAGATATTGCGGCTGAGGTGCTGGTGCGAGTTCCTGAGTAGCGGTTTTCGAGGACGGGCGGTATTCTTGCGCGACTTGCGCGAATTTGGTGCCCGAGCGGTAAACCCAAAAGTACTATCGAGCATAGGACCCGCGCGAGAGGCCTGCCGAAAACGAGCATAGCGTGGGGAATGCATAGTTAATGCTCGGACCGGGCGTAGCGTCAAGAAGCCTTCCATTTACAGGCGATTAAGAGCGTATGAGCGGTTCTCCAGGTACGTGTGTCGGCACGGGTGGAACGTAAACGTTGGTAACTGTCCGAGTGGAACGGCCGGCCGGGGGTTACCTGCCTGCACGCAACCCGTCCTCTCGTCCAGTTGTTCCGTTCTGAGGGAAGGAGTTAACTCTGCGTAGGACCGAATATCGGCGGAGTGGGTGTATCTGGGCTGCACAGCCGGATTTGGCATTCGAAGGCAGTAGCGAAATGGCCAGAACGGCAGCTCAGAGGTGCTTCACAACGCCGAGCCAAGCGAGCCAGGTTCGCTGAAGGAACGGGAAGTTGCCCATGAGAAAAAAAGAACAAAGGCAAAGCGGATTCAGCTTGTTGGAAACGGTCGTGGTGATTGCCATCACGATGATACTTGCGGGCATAGCAGTGGTGCAGAGTTTTGGCTCGATGGAGTCGTACTCGGTGAATTCAGCGATGCAAATCGTGGTTAGCCAATTACGTGTGGCACGGCAGGTGGCAATCACGCAGAGGCGCACGGTGCAGGTTTGGGTGGATAGCAATCCGGAAGCAGACGGGTATTACCACATTAAATATCAGCAACAACCGGCGCCGCTAACAGCAGAAGTGGCCGGCCCAATGGTCGACATGACGATTCCCGCGCAGACGCAATTCCTTATTGAAGCGGGCGTGCCGGACACGCCCATGAAGTTCGGGAATAACGCAGCCGTGTATATCGGAAACCCGCCGGTAACCGGGGGGCCTCCGGTAATGCAATTCAATTCCACGGGCACGTTCACGGACAACACTGGATCGACGTTACTGTACGGAACGATTTTCATCGGCGTCCCGAAACACCCGGAGACGGCGCGAGCAGTCACGATCATGGGCGGAACCGGCCGCGTTCGCGAATACCACTGGGAAGGCGGTACCACGAAATGGCAGGAATAGGGAGCTGCTTATGAAGGGATACAAATCAATGCAGCGGGAAAAGGGCTTCACGCTTCTGGAAACGATGATTGCTGCCGGGATCCTGAGCATTGGCGTTCTGGGGCTGGCGTCCTTCTTTACGCAAGGTTTGCAGAATTCGAATTCAGTTCAAATTCAGTACATTGCGAACCAAAAGGCTCAGCAAGCGCTCGAATCCATTTTTACGGCGCGAGACACGCAGTTACTTGCATTTACGCAAATTGCCAATATCAGCGCGGGAGGCGTGTTCAAGGACGGCCCGCAGCCTTTGCTCGATCCGGGGCCAGACGGGCTGGTAGGCACTGCGGATGACAACGCGGCAAATCCGGACGTCATCATCACCGGTCCCGGCAAAGATGGCGTTTTGGGGACCGCGGACGATACCTCGATTCCGTTGAATCCGTGGATGACGCGAACGATCGCGATTACTCCGGTGAACAGCTACAGCAATATGGTGAAGGTGACGATCACCGTGAACTACACGTATGAGGGAAAGACGGGTCAGGTCCAACTAGTAACTTACATTTCGTCGTACTCGTGAGGCTTTGATGGCACCAAGGAAGCGAGAAATTACGGGATTTACCCTAATCGAGTTGATGATCGCGATGGCGGTCACGATGATCCTGCTGTATGCGGCAGTCTTGGCGTTCCGCGACGCTTCGCAGACCAATCAGGTAGTTTCGCAAGGCGCGGACATGGCAGATAACCTTCGTACCGGTCTGAATCTCATCCAGCAAGATCTGCAACAGGCAGGATCGGGTCTTCCGACGGGAGGCATTCCGATCCCGTTCACGTCGAATAACTCGAGTACGGCGCCGTGCGGAACGACGGCGGCACCGAACCGGCCGGTTCTGAACGGTACCACCACTTTTCCGGCGTGCAATTCGACCTTGCCGGCAGTGGAACCCGGCAGCGCCCTGGGGCCGCTCATCACCGCACCCGATGCGTCCGCAGGAGTGCCCTCGAATCCAAACAGCTTTACGGATGAAATTACAGTGCTGTACGCAGACAATCTGGGTCTGGATCAAAGGCCGATCAATGCGCAAGCTACGACAACCCCGCCAAATCCAGGATGCCCGAAGGGTTCGTTGACGTTAAGTGGAACGACGCTGACGGCGACGTTTGACGGCACAACTCTGAATTCCGGCGGGAACTACAACTGCGTCAATTTTGTAAAAAACGGAATCAGCATCAATGCCGGCGACCTGATCATGTTCAGCAACAGCTATGGTGAAGCGCTTTTGGCGGTCACTGCTGTGAATGGCCAGACTCTGACATTCGCCAAGGGCGACCCATACAACTTAAACGGCAGAACCGAAGGCGGCGGAACTATTAATTATCTACAGGCCAATGGCTGTGGCGGCACAAACACGTGTTTCGCCAATACCAGCGCAACGCGCGTCTGGATGATTTCCTACTACCTCGATAACGTATCGAGCCCTCCGTACATTCGCCTGGTGCGGCAAGTGGGAATCTTACCCGCGAACGCCACACCGGTGGGCGAAACGCTGGAAAACCTGCAGTTCACGTACAACTTCGTGGATGGCGGGGCGAACCCCACCAATCAACCTACGGTGCCGGCGGGGGATTCGGAATCGCAAATCATGTCCGTAGACGTGTATTTGGCGGCGCGCTCGAGCGACTACATGCGTCAGGGCCAAAAGAGTTTGTTCTCTCGAGATAATTTGATGACGCAAATCAGCATACGCAGCAACGCGTACACAAATCAGTACTAAACGAGGAGCATGCAATGAACTTGACATTGTTCATCAAATCGAAGCGTTTTCGTAAAGACGCGGGTGTTGCCCTCCTCACGACCATCCTGCTGCTGTTCTTGATGTCCAGCATGTTAGTGGGTTTCGCGATTCTGCTGATTTCGAACCAGCAGTTGGCAGGGGCGAACAACGATGAGGTGAGCGCGTTCTATGCCGCGGAAGCGGGCATGGAGAAAATGACGGCGGATCTCGGCGGCTTGTTCAGCAGCACGTATTCGCCGAGCATTGGTCAGATCACTGCGCTGGAGACCACTCCGTATGGGCCGCCCGCGGCGAATTTGTTTCCCAACGAAAAGATCGCGTACACCACGGCCGATGGCAGCAATGGATACACGATCACGCCGGTGGCCACGGATGCCAACGGGAATCCCGCGCCAACGATCACCACGGTAAAATCCGGACCGTATCAAGGCATGACCGCGATGGCGACGGAATATACGTTGACAGTGAATGCGCGGACCAGCGACGGCCGGGAAGTGAATCTTATCCGCACCACACAAACGGTGGGCATTCCGATGTTTCAGTTTGGCGTGTTCTGCGGCGTCGATTGTGATTTTTTCCCCGGCCCTGTTTTCAATTTCGGCGGCCGCACGCACACCAACGGAAACCTGTGGCTCGCGGGTCAAAGCACGCTGACGTTGTCCGATAAAGTGGACGCGTACAAAGACGTGTTGCGCACGAGACTTGAGAATGGATATTCAACCGCGGGAACGTATACCGGGACGATCAACATCACGACGTCGCCAGGGTCGGGAAACTATCGTTCGTTGGCGATGAGCGAAGGCAGCCTGAATGGGACGGTTCTCCCTTACGACTCCCCATCGTGCAACAAGAACTGGCTGACGATTTCGCAAACGGACTACAACTCGAACCTACGCAACGGTAAGGGCAGCGCTTGCCCGCAGTATCAAACCGGAGCCAGTTTATTGAATCTGGGCATCGTGACCATTGGTAACGGTCTCACGCAAAACGTCGACGTAATTCGCCGACCTGCTCCCGGCGAAGCGGCGGGGGTGACCAATGAGAGATATTTTGCGCAAGCCAGCCTTCGGATTTTGCTTTCCGATGATCCGAACGACATCATGAACGAACCTTGTGTTGACCAGACGACGCAGCCATTTGATCTGAGCTATCTGGCTACGCCACCGGGGCCGGGAGGCGCGAACTGGCTCGCTTCAACGTATGCTCCGCTGGTCACGTTGACCAAGCTGATGATCGCGAATAACGTGCCTCTGATTCCGTTGCCGGCATCAGGCGCGACGACGGCAGCGAATTACACGGCTGCGGACGGCTATTGGCTACCTCCGTCCACGGGCAACCCGCCCGGCAGTACCAACTCCAACTTTTTCCCGGTCGTAAAAGGATTCATCAAGATTGAAGAGCAACTGGCCCCGTATCCGACGGCCTGTTCGAGCGGCAATCAGAACGATGTAACTATCGAAATACTGGCGCTCGGCTATATCGGCCGGAACATTAATCCGGTGGTCCAGTCCTTGGATGGCACGAACATGTATCCTGAATGGCAGTACATCGCCGGTGGCAACATGCAGGTTGGCGTCGCGCCCGCCATTCCATCACTGTCGACAACAGCTCTTGGCTATCAGAATGGACCGCTGTACGCGGCAGGAAACTTTACGACGATTTCAACGACAGGTACGCCAAAGACCTGTCCGGAACCACATCCGAACGCGGTCATTCGTCTGGCCCGCATACGCGATAACCCCTCGTCGGTTTACTACAACAAGGGAGTACTTTCGAAAGTAGCGCCCGTCAAACTGCCATATCAATCGACGGTAGGCGAGGCTTGCGGCGTAGACCCGGCGACCCCAACGGTTCTGACGCAGACCCGTGCGGGCGTTTCCGTCACCGGCGTTCAGGTTTCGACGGGCGGAGTGTGGGGCACACCTTCCACGTGGCTTCCGCAGCCGTACGATACGTGGCCAAACACGTTATTTGATCCGCGCGAGGGCGAGCTACGCGATGCCGCAGGCTCAACTGCCAATCCGGCATTGCCAACGCTGAACGGCACTATGCATTACGTCGAATTTGACGGGAAGAACGCGGCACGCTGGTTTGGAGGTAAGATTGGAACCACGGGACCCAACACCAAAGATCCGGTGGTCGCACCTGACAACTTCGTAGTTTATTTTTCAGATCGCCGCGGGAACTACGACAATCAAGTAGCGATTGCTACCTGGCCGCCCGTATCTCCCACTAAGAATGAGACTGGCGAGTACGGCTGGAACGACCTGGTGAACTCCGGCGCGGATGCCAAGGGTTGCCCGGATAATACGATGGAAACTGGAGAAGACGTGGACAGTATTGCACAGTTGTTCACGTATGGCGCAAATGCAAAATACATTCATGCATTGGGCGTGGGGCTTACGGCCTCGGGTCAACCCTTTTTGAAAAATGGACAATACGGTCTGTTCCTCGGGCTTCCGGGTGCAGCGGCAGCGAACGCAGTCACCACCTTCAGCGTGCCGTGCACAGCGATTCCAACGTATTCGAACGCCGCGAACAGCGATGCTATCTGGCCGATGATGGTGGCCAGCCAGCCCAACGCGGCGCGCGAAAATCCTCCGCTGTTTTTCCGCCGCGCTCTGAAACTTGCCAACGGCAGTGACTTGACTGGGGTGGGGACCTGCCCCACAGGCGTAACCTGCGGTTTGACTATCTCATCCGAAAACCCCGTGTACATTCAGGGAGATTACAACGCAAACATCGCTGGCGCCGGGTGGAGTAGTGCAGAGGTACCATCGTCGGTTGCGGCGGATGCGGTCACTCTGCTTTCCGACCAGTGGAACGATGCAAACTCTTTTGCCAGCCCGTACTCCACGAACCTTCGGCAGGGCACGACCACGTGGTATCGCCTGGCGATTCTGGCTGGCGCGACAGTTCCGTTCCCGCAGCCAACGTTCACCGGAGTTTCGGCGGACTATGGCACGGACGGTGGAGTACACAACTTCCTGCGCTACATCGAAGCTTGGGGCGGTACATTGGAATACAACGGCTCCATCGTTGACCTGTACACCAGCCGGCAAGCCAACGGCACCTTCAAATGCTGCGCCACTGTGTATAGCCCGCCGACCCGCGGCTATAACTTTGACACGAACTTCCTGAACCCGACCTTGCTGCCGCCGCGCACGCCACTGTTCCGGACCGTGAGCACGACCGGATGGACGCGCGTTCTGCAGCCTCAATCTGCTAGCTACAAATAATTCACAGGGCCTTGCCGCGAGCGTCCCGGTCACTGGCCGGGACGTTTGCTTTTTGTGGCTTGGTGCTGAGCAACCCGCTGGTGGTTGCGGAGAAGCTTGCGAGGGATTCCCCGGTACGTGATACTTTCATGAGGATGGGCCGTCCTGAATCGTTGCGGGGACGGAGACGCTATGAATCCAATCGAAACACTCAGCTTGGTGCTGGGAACTGGTTTTTCTTCCGGCTTGAACCTATACGCCACCGTGGCCACGCTGGGGCTGCTGGAACGCTTTGGCGTGATTCATCTGCCGGACAAGCTGCAGGTGCTGGGTCACCCTATTGTTCTGGGCGTTGCGTTGGCTTTATACCTGGTGGAATTTCTCGCGGACAAGGTCCCCTATATCGATTCGATCTGGCAGGCGGTGCACACGTTTATCCGGCTTCCGGCGGCAGCTTTGCTGGCATTTGGGGCAACGGCTTCGGCTGCGGAGCCGTGGCGCTGGGCGGCGGCATTGCTGGCTGGCAGCGTGGCTTTAACCTCGCATGGGACGAAAGCCAGCGCGCGAGCCGCGGCAAATATGTCGCCGGAGCCGCTCAGCAACTGGGCATTGAGCTTCGGCGAGGACCTGCTCGCGGTGTGGGTGACGTGGTTTGCCACGGCGCATCCGAAGGTAGCGGTAATCGTGGTGGCGGCGCTGGTGGTAATCTCACTGTACCTTCTGTACCACTTGTTCCGGTTCCTGCGTCGGACCTTTCAGAGGCTGGCGGAGATCTGAACGCGCGGTGGTTATTTGACGTGAGTAGCCAGCCAATCCAGAAACGTTTTGTACCACAGCTGGGCGTTCTGCGGCTTGAGGATCCAGTGGCCCTCGTCTGGGAAGACCACGAGTTTTGAGGGAACATCCTCGCGTTGGAGGGTGTTGAAGAATTCCAGAGATTGCGTGTAGGGCACGCGGTAGTCGCGTTCGCCGGCGATCACCAGCGTTGGCGTTTTGTACTTGCCTAAATCCGCGGCATAGGTCGAGGGCGAAAATTTCTTGTAGTTCTCGGGCGCGGTCCATGGAGTGCCCTGCTCGTCGTGCTCCTCGAACCAAAGTTCTTCGGTGGCGTACATGGAAACTTTGTCGTAGACGCCGGCGTGACTGATGATGGCTTTGAAGCGATCCGTGTGCGTGGCCAGCCAATCGGCCATGTAGCCGCCGTAAGAACCGCCCGCGGCCGCCAGGCGCGATTTGTCGATGAACGGGTACTTCGCAATCGCCGCGTCGATTCCTTTCATGACGTCGGCATAAGCTTTTCCGCCCCAATCATTGGTGATTTCGTCGGTGAATTTCTGGCCGTAGCCGGTCGAGCCGCGGCGATTGATCATGAGCGTGACGTAACCCGCGCCGGAAAACACCTGGGCGTTCCAGCGATAGCCCCAGGCATCGGACCACATGGTTTGCGGGCCGCCGTGCAGCAAAACCAGCATGGGATACTTGTGCGAAGCTGTGAACTGAGGCGGGCGAATCAGCATCGCTTCTACTTTGGTGCCTGCCGCACCATCAAACCAGAAACACTCCGGCTCGTTCATCTCCACGTGAGAGAGGATGGCGTCGTTGGCGTGCGTGAGTTGTTTTAAGCCGCTGCCGTCGCTGGCGGAGACGAAGATCTCGCTGGGCATGGTGAGACTTGTTCGCGCAGTGACCAGTGTTTTGGCGTCGCCGCTAAAGGCAAATTCCGCGTTAAATCCGTCGAGAATTTTTTTCGGAGTAGCGCCGGAATGCGCTTCCATGGCGTAAACGGGTTGCAGCGTTTCGTTTTCTGCCAGGAAGTAGATGGTCTTGCTGTCCGGAGACCAGGCCAAATCGTTGGCGCTGCGGTCAAAGTTTTCTGAGATGTTTTCTGATTTGCCGTTTTGGCGGTCGTACAACATCACGCGCCAGCGATCCGATTCGTACCCGGGAGTAAGTTGGGCATGATAGGCAATGTAGCGGCCGTCGGGGGAGTACACTGGATTGCCATCGAACCCTTTTTGAGTGGTGATGCGTTTCACTTCGCCGCCAGACACAGGCACAAGGAACAAATCGGCGTTGGTGCTGGTGGCCTCCACCTTGTCGGTTACTGCAGTGAAGCAAATTTCTTTGCTGTCGGGCGAAAAGTTGAAATCGCCGGGACCGCTGCGCTCTTCGGGTGGCACATCGTAGTTTGCACCGGGCGTCAAATCACGAGCAGCGGCGCTGGCGTCGACGGGCATGACGAAAAGATGACTGCGTTTGCCGTCCGACCAGTGATCCCAATGGCGATAGAGCAAATGATCGTAGATGCGGGCTTTCACTTTGCTTTTTTCGTTTTCTTCATCGCGCTTGGCGTTGCATGCATCATCGTTGCAGTCCGGGTACACCGAAGAAGTGAACGCGATTGTCTGCCCATCGGGGGCCCAGTGAAACAGATCCGCACCGGTGGAGAGTTTGGTGAGTTTATGGGCTTCGCCGCCTTCCATGGAGAGCAGGTAAACCTGAGAAACGCCATCACGTGCGGAGATAAATGCGAGAGTTTTGCCATCGGGCGACCACGCGGCCGAATTATCACGGCCGCCTTGGCTGACTTGGGTGGGATCGCCGCCCGCGGTGCTAACAATCCAGATATTGCTCACGGAGCGGTTCGCGTCCAGATCCGGTGTGGAAACGGTGTAGGCCACCCATTTGCCATCCTTGGGAATATCGGCGCCGCTCAGGCGATGAAGCTTGATCAAATCGTCGAAAGTCATGGGATGCTTGGCGGTTTGCGCGTTAGCGGAACAAACGAGAGCAAGGACGGCGAGAAACAGGCCGAGGCGAATCGACAGTATTGTCATCGAAGTTCCCTTTGCTGTGACGGAGAGTTTGGCAAGTGTTATCTGAACAGTAGATGATGCCACGATCGCGGGCGGATTCCAAGAAGCGCGGCGCTGAGTGCCGCTTCAGCTTCGGACGAACATCCAGTTTAGCCAGGCGATCGCGCAGGTGGCTCCTACAACGTAGAATTCCTCGCGGCTCATTTGTGTGAGCATCACTGCGGTGAACAACAAAGCGAGGGCCGCAAAGAGATATGGCGCGGGTATGCGGAATTGTGTTTTTCCATCGTTGCGCCGGCGGAGAATGGGAAGAGCCAGCGCCATGGCACCGTAAATACCTAGTCGAGAAACGGCGGAAAGCATGGCGTTCCATCGAAAATTGCCGAGGGCCGCGAAGATAAAGACAATCAACGCGTAGACCAAGATCGAGAAATAAGGAGTGCGGAATCGAGGATGAATTTTGGCGAACCAGCGCGGGAAGTCCCCGTGCTCCGCCATGGCAAAGGTAATTCGCGGGGCGTGCAACAAATTAGCGCTGAGATAACCGTAAGCGGAAACGAGTGCGGCAAAGACCATTGCCGCAGAACCGGCGGAGCCCAGGAAGTGCTGCGCCGCGCCGGCTAGCGGCCGGGTGGAAGATGCGGGATTGGGAAGCGTGGTCACGGTGACAAATTGAACTCCGGTGTAAAGGACCGAGACAATCACGAGGGCGAGCAGCAACGCTACAGGAGTGTCGCGCTTTGGATTGGTGCTTTCGCCGCCGACGAATAACGCACCTTCAAACCCGCCGTAGGCATAGACGAGAAGCAGAACGGCTTCGAACCAATTTTTTGCGCTGATTGTGGGTACAGTAAAAGGCAAACGAATTTCCGGCCGCACCAGCAAAATGAGTAAGCCGGAAACGACAAAGAACAGGAGGAAACCTACTTTCGCGACAGTGAAAAGGTTGCTGATATTTTTGCCGGACTTCACACCAAGATAGTTCAGGAATGCGAGATGGCCGAGCAGTAACGCAAGGACCAATGTTTCTCCGTAACGCGTGCCAACCGCGGGAATGAATTGCGCGAGATACGTGCAGAACAGATTGGCAACGGCGGCGGGAGCGGCAATGCGGGTCAGCCAGGTCAGCCAGGCGATCAGTATGCCGGCGAATGGGCCCAAGGCATCGCTGGCGTAAAGATATAGGCCGCCGGTCTCGTCATAGCGGGAGGAGACTTCTGCGATACAAGCCGCGATGATCAGAATGCCGAGTCCTGCGCCCAGGCAACTCAAGGGACTGAGTGCGCCGAGCCGGGCCGCGAGTAACGAAGGCAGACCGAAGATGCCGCCGCCGATGATGGAATTGACCATCAATGCCGTAAGGCTCCAGCGGCCGATAGTGCGGACCAGGGCCTGACGGTGTGGGGTCACGCGAGAAAGCCGAGGCGATGGAGATGAGACGGTGATGGCAAGAGCATCCTTGGAATGGGCGAAAGCGTAACACAATCCGGCGAGCGGATGCGCTAAGTGCCAAGTTGGTTGGTTTTCCATAGAGCGCGTTGCGCTGAGGCTCTTTGGCGTTCTGCTACAATTTGCGTATGAGTACGGCCGCCCACACCACTGCCCTTTTTTCGCGCAATCTTCGAAAAGAATATCCGGTTGCGGTTCGCGGTGAAGGATGCTGGATCGTCGACGAGAAAGGGAAGCGCTATCTGGACGCGTCTGGGCAAGCAGCGGTGGTCAGCATCGGGCATGGTGTGCAGGAGATAGGAAGCGCGATGGCTGAGCAGTCAGCGCGCATCGCATTTGCGCACACCACTCAATTCCATTCAGGGCCAGCGGAGAAACTGGCTACGCGGGTCCTGGCGATTGCTCCACAAAATTTTCGCAGCGGCGGACGTGTGTATTTTACTTCCGGCGGCTCGGAAGCTACGGAAACCGCGATCAAGTTGGCGCGGCAATACTTTCTAGAAAGTCAGGAGCCCTCGCGCTATCGAGTTGTGGCGCGGCGGCAGAGTTATCACGGCAGCACACTGGGCGCGATGTCGGTCAGCGGAAATGTGGCGCGTCGCGCGCCGTATGCGCCGATGATTTCAGAGTGGGGCCATGTTGCGCCATGTTTCTGCTATCACTGCCCATTCGGCAAAACATATCCGGAATGCAATGTGGCGTGCGCGGATGACCTGGAGAATTTTCTGAGTTCGAACGATGCGTCGAGTGTGGCGGCGTTTTTGTTTGAACCGGTAGTGGGGGCGACGTTGGGGGCAGCGCCTGCCGTTGATGGGTACACGGCGCGGATCGCTGAGATTTGTCGAAAGCGTGGAATTCTGGTGATCGCCGACGAAGTGATGACCGGGATGGGGCGCACCGGGAGGCCATTTGCGAGCGAGCATTGGGGGCTAGAGCCGGACATCATTCTTACAGGGAAGGGAATCGCCAGTGGATATGCGCCACTTGGCGCCGTACTTATTTCGCCGAGAGTCGTGGAGGCGTTCGAACGCGGCACGGGCGCGTTCATGCACGGATTCACGTATCAGGCCCATCCGGTGGCCACGGCTGCGGGAAATGCTGTGTTTGATTATCTGGAAGCGCACAAACTATTCGAATGCGTGGCGCCTGCGGGAGAGATGCTGCGGAAAGCGCTCGGGAAAGTTGAGAGTCATCCGCACGTTGGACAAGTGCGTGGGTTGGGGCTGCTGCAGGGTGTGGAGTTTGTGAAAAACAAAGTGACGCGAGAGCCTTTCCCCAGGGAAGCCGGTATCGCCGAGAAAATCCGGATGGCGGCATTGGAAAAAAGTGTATTGGTCTATCCGGGGCAGGGCTGCGTGGATGGAACGACAGGCGATCACGTTTTGCTGGCTCCCCCGTTTGTTATTTCCGCGGAACAATGCGATCTGATCGCAAATGCGCTGAGCTACGCCGTAAATAAGGTTTTTCCTTCGTGAATTTCGTTCTGCTCGTGGTTTAATACGATTTAAATGTAAGGTGGCGGGAGAAGTGATGATGCGCGGTATTTTGTCCGTAGTGGGTTGTGCCATTCTTGCGTTCGCGACCGTATGCGGCGCACAGGAAAAAACCGCGGCGAAGCCTCGGGCACGCGATTTGGGAGTGCCGTTTGATGGCGTGCCGGGTCCCTTGAACGCAATTACGGATGTGGCGGGAGTGACGGTGGGCCACACCACATTGATTTCCGGCGAAGGAAAATTGGTCGTGGGGCAAGGGCCCGTTCGCACCGGCGTTACCGCCGTGTTTCCGCGCGGGAAAGATGCCAATGATGCTGGCGTGTTTGCGGGTTGGTGGTCATTGAACGGAAATGGCGAAATGACCGGAACCACTTGGGTGGAAGAATCCGGGATTTTGACCGGGCCGGTGATGATCACGAATACCCACAGCGTGGGAGTGGTGCGCGACGCGGTGATTCAATGGACGGTGGCGCATCGGAAGGTGGGCCCGGATGATGATTGGTGGTCGCTGCCGGTGGTGGCGGAGACCTGGGACGGTTGGCTAAACGACATTAATGGCTTTCATGTGAAGCCGGAGCACGTATTTCGCGCAATCGAGAGTTCGCACGGGGGAGCAGTGGAGGAGGGAGCAGTTGGGGGCGGGACGGGGATGGTGTGTAACGGATTTAAAGGCGGGATCGGCACATCCTCGCGGAAACTTTCGGCGAAGGATGGAGGTTATACGGTGGGTGTGCTGGTGCAGTGCAATTACGGTTCACGGCAGAACTTTCGAGTTGCGGGAATTCCTGTGGGGCGGGAGATTCCGAGCGAGGATCCGTATGCGTTTGCGCCGGAGGACATCACCGAGCGCGGTTCCATCATTGTGATTGTGGCTACGGATGCGCCGCTTTTGCCGCACCAATTGAAGCGTTTGGCGCGTCGCGTGTCGCTTGGATTAGGACGCGACGGGAGCATTTCCGGGAATGGATCCGGGGATATTTTCATCGCGTTTTCGACGGCGAATGTGGGCGCAGCCGCACCGGACCATGTGGTGGATTTGAAAATGGCGCCAAACGATCAGTTGAATCCTGTGTTTGCGGCGACCGTGGAAGCGACGGAAGAGTCAATCATCAATGCGGTGGTGGCGGCGACGACCATGACGGGAATTGATAATCATCGCGTCAGCGCACTGCCGCACGATCAATTGCGGGCGATTTTGAAAAAATATAACCGGCTGAATCCGTGATCTTGCTGGCATTGGTGTTTGAACGACTGCCGAAACTTCCGTCCCGAATCCAGAATTAATTGAGCGAAAGAAAACCGCCCCACCGGATTCGATGGGCGGCGAAGGGTTCGTGGGTTATACGCGCAGCCAGGAGTGGCTGTGCCAGCGCTCAGAACGTGAGCTTCAACCCGAACTGAACGAGACGTGGGTTGTTCACCGTGGAGTTGACGGAGCCAAAGCCCGGCGCGCTGATGTCGTTGACCGGCAATCCGAACTGGGCGTGATTGAACAGGTTGAAGATTTCCGCGCGGAAGTTCAGGCCCATATTCTCCCAGGGTAGCGCGAATTGTTTGATAACGGAGAAGTCCGTGTTGACGAAGTCGGGTCCGTAGACGGGGAGGCGGTTGGCGTTGCCGAGATGTCCGATCGGCGTGGCTGAAGCAGGACGGGTTGATGTATTGCAGCTTGGTTTGATTGGCATAGGTATTGCAGCCTGCAACTTGGTCCGGGCGATTGTAGTTATTTCCGTTGCCGCCGTTGTTGAAGGTTACGCCCGACTGGTTGAAGCAGTCGATCAGAGGATCGGGGAAACCCGAAGTGATCTTCTCGATAACCGTCAATTGCCAACCGCCAAGCAGGGAATTAGTGGCGTTATTCCAACTGCTGCCCACTTCTTGCCTTTTCCGAAAGGCAAATCATAGATCACGCTCGCAGTAAAGCTGTTGTGCAGATCGATCTGCGAAGGAGCCCAGTCATACTTTTCCCAATTGGGCAAAGGGAAGTAAGGAGCGCTGAGTAAGGAGCCCAATCCGTCAGACAAACCGTTGTCGTAAGTATGGGAGTAGGTGTAACCAATAAGGGCATAGAGGCCATACCTGGGAGTTTTTGTCTCTGCCTTGATCTGCAGCGAATCGTATGTGGTTTTGCCATAGTCGCCAAAGACTAGAACGGCATTTCCATTGGCTGGCGAGAATGGAGGTACATAGGGAGTGCCATCAGCATTGCATCCAATGACTCCGACGCTGCAGGCCAATCGCCGGAATTCGTGTTCAGATTGTTTCCAGCTACGAAAATGTGGTTGCCGCGGGCGCCGGCATAGCCGACAGTGAGCACGATGTTGCCGGGAATTTGGCGTTCCACGTTAACATTGAACTGTTGTACTTTGCCGAGCTTGAAATTCCTTGGCTGGTAGAAAAGCGTTCCGCCGAAGGTAGATAAGTCGGGAGGAGGGTCAATGGCTTGAAACCCTTGGGAAAGGCTGTAGCCGGTTACGCCAACCCCCTGGCTGGCACAATACGAAGTCGCAGTAGGGCAGCCAATGCCTGGGCCTGTAAAACCGCCGGCAAAGGACTCCGCGAAAAACGGAGGATTCTGCCATAGGCCTTGAGCACCCATGCTCCAAGCGGAATCATGGAAAATGCCAGCGCCAGCGCGGAGAACCGTCTTGTCACTGCCGAAGAGCTTATAAGCCAGACCGAGTCGCGGTTCAAAGGCGGTCCAGTTCTTTTGCACGCCAGCGGACCAAGACACTCCATTCTGACCTGCGACCAGTAATTGGTTGAGATAAGGATCGTAATTGGCCATGCGCCCATCGACTTCGGTAATCGGCGTTGGTGACATCCCAGGCTAAACCGAGATTGAGAGTCAGGTCTTTGGTAATTCTCCAATCGTCTTGAACAAATGGCCGGTAAATCTTCCATCGGCGGCCGGTAACCGGACCATTGAAGGTTTGATCGTGCAGCGCGAGGCCACTGAAGCCCATCAGAAAATCTGCGGTCGGATTGCCGGGAACAGTTCACGGCAGCGTTAGAAAAGCCCGTAAAATTGCCGAAGTTTCCAGGAATCCAGAATCCGTCCTGGAAAGCCTCGGTACCGACGTTCATCTGATTTGCGCGGATATTGAGACCAAAGTGGATGTCGTGTTTCCCGCGGATAACGTCAAGCGAATCGTTAACGGTAAAGATATTGGTTCCACCTTGGAATGGCGTGTAGCCGCGATCTCCCAGGGACCAATAGCCACCCAAGCATCAAGGTGCTGACCAGGCCGCAGCTGTAGGCCCCGGGTATGCAGGTGGTGCTGCCGTTAGGGCAGCCCAAGTTCGCCCCCGGAATGCCAAGCTTCGCGGATTCGCAAGTGCCGGTGCCGGTAGAAGTGATGTAGTCAAAAATGCGGTTGTAACCGAAGCTGAACTGGTTGACGGTGACAGGGGAAAAGATGTGGGTCTCGCCGATGGCGACGTTGCGTGCGTGATTGATGATTCCCTGGTTGCTCCCAAAAGCACTTTGCTCGGCGAATCCAGGAGCGCCACCGGGCACGTAAGGAAGTGGCCTGGTCATAGCTAAAGCGGGCGAACAGCGTATCCGAGTTGGAGAAATTTGGTCTACGCGGATGTCGAATTTGGTTTCGTCCAGCGTCCTAACTGGCGAGTTCACAAAGTGTAATTCCGGCCGCGGCGTTATTTGCGTTCGGTTCGGGTAGAAGTTCATCATGGCCTGGCCAATCGGATTGATCAGCCCTGCCGGGATCTTGTTGCAGGGAGTTCCCTTGCGCCTGGCTTCCGTCGCATTCGCTGGTAAGGGAGCGCCGCTAGGATCGCACTGAAAATAAATATTCGGAAACACGTTTACACTTGTGGATGCCCCGAGCATATTTGGATTGATGATGGCGATGCCCGATGTCGGGTTTCCCGAGCTGTCAGTCTTGATGGCTCCCAGAGCGTTGCCGAAGGGATCGGCAGAATAATCTCCGTTGCGCATGGCCTCGCTGGGAACCAGTCCCGTGAAGGTGATTCCATGGCGCTGATACTTTTGTTCCCCGTCCAGGAAGAAGAAAGTCTTGTCTCTTGCGGATTGGCCCGCCGACTGAGCCACCAAATTGGTTGAGATTGAACTTCTCGGCGGAGGGCGCAAAGAAACTCTTGGCATCCAGATCGGTGTTGCGGAAGAACTCATACAAGCTGCCGTGAAAATCATTGGTGCCCGATTTTGTGGTGAGCAGAACGGTTGGTCCCGCGCGGGTGCCATACTCGGCGGAATAGTTGTAAGTCAAAACCTTGAATTCCTGAATGGAGTCGATAGAGGAAAGAATGGAGATACCGCCGGCGGTCAGCTCATTGTTGTCTACGCCGTCGATGAGCCAATCCGTACTGTTGGGGCGCGAACCGCCAACGGAGAGGGAAAAGGGCCCACGGGCGGCCACTTCGCTGCTGGCTGCGCTGGTAAAAAAGCTATTGGGGTTGGTCTCCGCGGTGGTTCCGGGAGTGAGAGTGGCGAGTTGCACAAAGTCGCGGCCGTTGAGTGGGAGCTGGGAAACCTGCTGCGAGGTGATGACTTGGCCAAGGGTGGGATTAGCGGTTTCGACGGCGACGGCATTGGCGACAACTTCAACCGAAGAGCTCACGGTAGCGGGGGACAGGCTAAAATCGAATTCGCGTTGCTGATCGACTTGCAGCCTTACGTCTTTGCTCTCCGCGGTCTGAAACCTTTAAATTCGACGCGTACGGTGTAAACGGAAACGGGCAGAAGATTCACATTGTAGTGACCTGATTCGTCGGTGATGCTCTGGCGAATCGCCCCGGTCGTTTGCGAAGTTACAGTGACACTGGCCCCGGCAATTGCCGAACCGGATTTATCGGTGATGTTTCCAAAGAAACTACCGGTGGCTTGACCAAACGTCGCGCCCTCCGAAACAACACGAAAACGCAATGCAGACCGCCAATGCGATGACACAAACGATCCTTACTCATTCTCCCCACCCCTCTCATCGTTACCCGAGAAATGAAACCAACGTTGCAAAGTTCCGGAAAAGAAACGGCAAAAGTCTCTTCCCATTCACGGAACCAAAAAATTCCGTGCGCAGAGCAGTGCACCACGATGATGATCCTCGGCTCAGAATCTCCGTCTTGCCCAACACCCCTAACGGCAGGAATCACACACTATGATTCCGAAAAAACATTGAGGAAAATTACTTCTCATTGCGAGAACTGTCAAGCGATGTTGAGGAAACTATGTGCAAGACTTTGCATGACAACGATTTGGTATTCTCGAGGGATCGCGGCGGTTGCGATTTGCCCGCGGGTAAATTGTGAGGCGAACGGCGCTCCAGACAATTGTAAGCTTGCATTTATGTATAGATTCTAACGACCCAGGGGGGGATTTTCGATACACTCTTTGGGGCCGCTGCGCTCGCGGCAAGCTTCATTGGCTCTTTTCTAAGGAGAGGGGAAGCGATGAAAGTGCTGGTGATTGATATTGGTGGAACCCACGTGAAGGCGCTCCTGAGTGGTGAACAGATACCCCGTAAATTTGACTCCGGGCCAGAACTAACACCCAAGGAAATGGTCAAAGGGGTTAAGCAAATCACGAAAGACTGGAAATACGACGTTATCTCTATTGGATATCCCGGGCCGGTACTGCGGAATCATCCGCTGTTGGAGCCTCATAATTTAGGGAAGGGATGGGTCGGATTTCATTTCGATCGAGCGTTCGGATGCCCGGTGAAGGTGTTGAATGACGCAGCAATGCAGGCGCTGGGCAGTTACAAAAAAGGAAGGATGCTGTTTCTCGGTTTCGGCACGGGCTTGGGCACGGCGGTGGTTTACGATCACACCGTCGAGCCAATGGAGTTGGGCCATTTGCCTTATAAAAAAGGAACTTATGAGGATTACGTGGGGCTGCGCGGGTTAAAAAAGCACGGGAAGAAGAAATGGCGGAAATATGTGAATGATGTGGTGGAACGGATGACGATGGCGCTGGAACCGGATGATATCGTACTTGGCGGCGGCAATGTGAAAAAGCTAAAGAAATTGCCGCCGCATTGCCGTCCTGGTGACAACTTCAACGCGTTTATCGGCGGTTTCCGCTTATGGAATGTGGAGGTTGGGAGAAGGACAAGCGCCCTGAAAAAGGATCACTCCAGGAAAGTCTTCAAAGTCAAAAGGAGCCTGACCATGCCCCACGGACAAGCACAGCAAAGACTACCGCCAGTCAAGCCGCTTACGAAACGCAAGGCGTGGGTGGCTCTGAAGGAGCACGCCAAAAAATTCAAGGCGACAAATTTGAAGAAGCTGTTCGCCACGGACGATGCAAAACGCGCGGAACGGTTTACCTTGGAAGCCGTGGGCATTTATCTGGATTATTCGAAGAATTTGATCACCGACAAGACGATGAAGCTGTTGATGGATCTGGCGCGGGAATCGGGAGTGGAGGCGACGGCGTGACGCGATGTTTCGCGGCGAGAAAATCAACATCACCGAAAATCGCGCGGTGCTTGCACGTGGCTTTGCGTGCGCCCAAGAGACGAAACGATTCTGGTGGACGGGAAAAATGTGGTGCCGGAAGTGCACGCGGTGCTGGACAAAATGGCGGAGTTTTCCGATCGCGTGCGGAGCGGGGCTGGAAGGGCCACACCGGTAAACGCATTCGCAACGTGATCAACATCGGGATTGGCGGATCGGACTTGGGGCCAGTGATGGCTTACGAGGCTCTAAGAGTTTTATAGCGACCGAAATATGAGGTTTCGCTTCGTTTCCAACGTGGACGGAACGGATTTTGCGGAAGCGGTGGTTGATCTGGATCCGCGGAAACGCTGTTCATCATTTCTTCGAAGACCTTTACGACGCTGGAAACCATGACCAATGCCCACACGGCCCGGGAATGGGTATTAAAGGGTTTGGGGGGCGACGAGAAGGCCGTCGCGAAACATTTTGTGGCGGTGTCTACGAATGCGGCCGAAGTGTCGAAATTCGGCATCGACACGGCGAATATGTTCGGGTTTTGGGACTGGGTTGGCGGGCGATATTCCCTGGACTCGGCAATTGGGCTTTCTACAATGATTGCCATCGGCCCGGATAATTTCCGCGCGATGCTGAGCGGCTTTCATGAGATGGACGAACACTTCCGCACGGCGCCACTGGAGGAAGAATCTGCCGGTGCTGCTGGGACTGCTTGCGCTGTGGTACACGGATTTCTTTGATGCGCAAACGATTGCTGTTTTCCTTACGAACAATACTTGAAGCGCTTTCCCGCATATCTGCAGCAGTTAACGATGGAAAGCAATGGCAAGCACGTTACCCTGGAGGGTACGCGAGTGAACTACAATACCGGGCAAATTTTCTGGGGAGAGCCGGGCACCAATGGCCAGCATTCGTTTTATCAGTTGATTCATCAGGGCACGCGGCTGATTCCTTGTGACTTCATCGCCTTTGGAAAGACGCCTGAATCCGCTGGGCCGGCACCATGACATGCTGGTGGCGAATGTTTGCGCGCAGAGTGAGGCCCTCGCGTTTGGAAAGACTCCGGAACAGGTGAAAGCTGAAGGAACGCCGGACTGGCTGGTGCCGCACCGCGTGTTCGACGGGAATCGCCCTTCGAATACGATTCTTTGGAGCGTTTGACGCCGGAAGCGTTGGGGAAATTGGTGGCGCTGTACGAACACTCGGTCTTCACGCAAGGCGTGATCTGGAACATTGATTCGTTTGATCAGTGGGGCGTGGAACTAGGAAAGGTGTTGGCGCAGCGAATTATCCCCGAGCTGGAGAGCAAGACTGAACCAGCACTGAAACACGACAGTTCGACGAATGCGGTAATTCGGCGTTACCGCAAGCTCAAGGATTAGCGAGACAGGAGGTTTACAATCGCGAATTGCTGCAAATCGTTGCCTGCGGAGTCAACGACCAGGGCGCTCGGTGTGGCTTTTTGCGGTTGGTTCGCCAGGTAGTCGCGGATCAGTACTCGATCATTTCCCGTGGTGCGAAGTGCGCTGCGAGGAGTTGGATCGCTTCGTAGACTTGTCTTGCGGCGAGCGTCGGCGCGTGCGCCAGTGCGAGCGAGATAGAGTTGTTCGAATTTGCGTTGACTGTTGGCGGCTGCGATGTCAATTGCGATCCACGGTGAAAACTTTTTCGAATCGTGCTCGGCCGAGCGTTGAATTGCGCAGCTTTGTGACAGAGAACACGGAGAATTTATCCGGCCGCGCGGCGCGAAGAACCGGAAGCAGCGATCCGGCAGCCTGAGAGATCGGCCCAGACCACGATGGCGTCGGGCGCGGTGTTCTTCATCATTGTGGTCAATCTTCAGAGCTTTGCGAGGCGCGATCCAGTCAAAACGACGGGAGGCGGTGCGATTAGGGCGCGCGAACCGCTTTTTCAAATTCTGCAGCGCCGGTGTGGCCATCATGATCGATTTGTGCGATGAGAAGAACCTTTTGCGGGCGGGTGGCGAGGGAGCCGGCAGAGATGCCCGCGCTACTCGAATAAATGTACTTGGCAGAAGGCGCGGGTCTGATCCGCATCGCTTGGGCCGAGCCGAAACAGCCACGGAACATTGGCCTGAGTGGTGGAAGGGTCGCTGGAAAGCGTGAGGACTGGGAACGCTGATTTTATTGGCAATTTGCTCCGCGAGATGGGCAGAAGTTGCCATTGGCGGAGGTCAGGACAGCCAGAGCATGGTCCTGATCAGAGTGAGATTCAGGATCTCCGTGCTGGCTTGGCCCCATGGTCCGGTTTCGTCGCGAACCGCCAGTTGGAGCCGCCATCCAGCCGGGGAGCGCCCGTGGACTGTTCCTGTTCCATTGCTAACTGTGCGGCGGCGAGCAAATTTTCACTTGCGATTGTTGAGCGCCTTTCAGTCGGGACAATCATGCCGATGACAACTGTGCCCGTGGCGAATTCGTCGGATGAGGACCGAACAGGCCCGAGGTAAGCGACAGTGGCCGATCCAAGGATGGCGTACGGCTTGCTGGGTTCCGCACTGGTCTGGGCCGATAGCGCGGCCGTAGAGGGAAAAGCCAGAAAAATGACCAGCCCCAGCATACGATTTCGAACGCTAGGTTACTGGGTCGCGCATTTATTGCGCTCCTGCGCTCCGCGAGCGTGCCGCTTGGTTTTGCGGGCGAGTACACAAATTTGCCGTTTATCACACGAGCCATAGCGATCGGTGCGATGTTATTCAGGGTGTGATCAAACTGGGCGCGATTCGCCACACCATCGTAGGTATGGCCCTGCTGATCGCGGAGAGCGTCCATGATTTTTCCGCGATTCAGTCCGGCCTTCTCGATCGGCGGCGATAAAAATGTTCATGCCATCGTAGGCATACGCGGCATATGCGTCAGGTTCGGATTGAAATTTTGCGCGAAATCTTCTGGAATTGCAGCCAGCGCGGGTCGGTGCGCGTGGGATCCATTGCCGAGGTAGTGACGAGGCCTTCGGCGTCGGAACCTGCAGCCTGGATAATTTGCTCGTAGCACAGACGGCTGGGACCAAATACCGGCTGTTTCATTCCTATGGCGCGCATCCGCTTAGGATTCTTGCGGCTTCGGGCACTTCACCCCAAATCACTACCGCGTCAACATGCGCGTTCTGCAGCATGCGCAATTGCGTGGAGAAGTCCTGATCACCACGTTCGAACTTCACTTCGAGAACAGGAATGGTGGCCGAGGCGTTTCGCTTCGTCGAAAATTTTTCGACACCTATGCGCGCATAACGAGTTTGTGTGCGGATAATTCCGATGCGCTTCAGCTTGCCGTTCTTGGTAAGACGGCGCAGCGAGCGCATAGCCTTGTTGCCGGTCATCCGGAAAATTGTGAATCAGCCAGGGAATGCGTGTTTCGGTTACGGTGGGATCGGTTGTGGCGGTATCGATGATGGGAAATTCCAGTTTCAAGGCAACGCGCAACATGATGTGCGTGGACGCGCCATCGACGGAGCCCAAGCACGCCCACGACATGCTCATTAAAGATCATCTTTACGGCTTCGGTGGAGGACGCGCCCCATTGCGCCGAGTCGTAGTGCACTCTGAGTTCATAGGGCTTGGCGCGGGTTGCGCCGGTTGCGCGATAGCCACCCTGGCATTGGCTCGGTCGAGTGCGAGTTGCGCGCCATGGAGCATCGCTAGTCCATAGGGCGATTCGAAGTTGCTTCGAGGGGCCGAGGAAGCCGATGTTCACGAGTTCGCGTCCTGGACGATTCTTCATAACTGCGGGCTCGCGCGGCCGCCGAAATAAGCCAGCGTATCGTCGGTCAATGATACCACTCTTTGTACGGCTTGGCGAATTTTCCGAAGGGCACTGCTTCGTCCGGCATGTTCGCGTAGCGCTGCGTCGCGTCTGCGACACTGGGTAGCGGTTTTGCGGGAGTGGAGATTGTGCCGTGTGGCCAAAGCGCAGCAGCAGCATGCAGACCCGCAGATGACAATGGACCGAACATGTGATGGAAACTCGGTGTCAGATGGCATGGGCTTTCCTCAGCATTCGGGCATCCGTGCGGGAATCAATGAAGCTGACAATATTGCGAAGGGTAGTTGGAGTGATTGCTTGCGCAGCATCACACTTGGCCGAGGCTGCCCTTGTAGTCGCAGGCCACTTCGATAAGCAATCCGTCGCTGCCAAACGCAATGGCGCCACAACTGGCGGATTCCACCATGCTGGCAACACCGGTGGCATGGCTGGGATCGACGATTACAGGCAGAAAAGTTTCGGCTTTCACTGCCGGCATGACGCTCAAGTCCAAAACATTTCGAGAATATTCGCCTGAGGGATATGCTTTGATGCCCCGTTCGCACAACACGATTTCGAGATTACCTTCCTTGGCGAGGTACTCGGCTGCGCCCAGCCATTCACAAAGACTGGCGGCCATGCCGCGCTTTAGCAGAACCGGCTTTCCGGATTTCCCGGCTTCAACGAGCAGCGGATAGTTCTGCATATTGCGCGAACCAATCTGCAGCATATCCGCATACTCGGCGACGGTTTCGACAGGCGAGGGATCCATCACTTCCGTAACCACCGGCAACCCGTTTTTGGCGACGGCCCGCTGAGAATCTTCAGTCCTTCCATTCCGAGACCTTGGAAATCATGAGGAGAGGTCCGCGGTTTGAATGCACCGCCGCGAAGCATTTCCGCACCTGCTGCCTTGACCGCATGGGCAACGGCGAGTGTCTGATCATGATTTTCGACAGCGCAGGGACCCGCAATCACCACTGGGCGAATGCCGCCAAAGCGGACGTGGCTCACGATGACGTTCTGGTCCTTGCCGCGGCGCACGGGGAGTTTTGGACTCTCCGGCTGATCAGAGGACAAATTCGCGGAGAGATCTGGCAGCCCAACATTTCCCGCAATGCTCATGGAATCCTTCCTTTTCCTTGTGCCCCCGGGAACCAAACCAGCAGAACAACCGACTACGCGAAGCAGTTGACCGCAGTCCCGCTACTTGCGGCCGTGGGGAAGATTGCCATCGCTTCCATTTCGATGAGTAATTCCGGCCGGCACAGAATGGCCTGGATGCCCGTGGAAGCAGGGAGAGGATTCAAGTCCTTCTCTTTGAAAAATTGAGTGCGAATTCATTGAATTCCGCGTAATCGCGCTCGATATCGCGCAGATAGCAGGTGGTCCGGACTATGTCCTTCCAGGTGGCGCCCTCGGCGGCCAGCAGGCCAGTGATATTCCAGTAGGTGCGCAGGGTTTGCGCGCGGAAATCCCCCACGTGCACGGAGACTCCGTTTTCGTCGATGCTGGCGGTGCCAGAGATCAGCAGAATGGTCATGCCGTTGACGTCCAGGCGCATGCCTCGAGAGAACGAGGACGGCTTGGCATATTTGTAAGCTTCGTTCAGTACGGACGGCGCTTCGATGGCCTTCTTATGAACGGTAATGCCGGCGTTTTCCGCCGGAAAAACAGGTTCAGCGACTAGATCTTGCTTGCTCATGCGATTTACCTTCCTTTTGGGATTCATGGATTCCGTGGCTCAGCCCCGCGGCCGTGGCCACCCAAATGTCTTCGCCTTGAAACGCCAAGTTGAGGACGTAGTTGTGAGCGAGAGCGGTAGGCGTCTCGATGGTACCGCACCTTTTTGTCCGGGGTGGTTATGACAATTTCGCCTTTGCCAGTTTCCTTGTTCGGGCGATAGGTCACCCAGGTGTTTGTTTTGAAGTTGAGATAGCTCAGGCCCTTGTCGGTACAGGCCCATACGTCATCGCCGCGGGTCTGGGTGGCGTTAATGAAGTCGGAGGCCAAGCCGCTGTCGGTGGAGAGATAGTTGTACCAATTATGGCCGTCATAGCCGCTGAGACCGAAATAGGTGGAGGCCCAGAACATGTCGGTATCGCGGTTATAGGCGATGTTGCTGACGATAATCGTGAATCAGTCCCTGGTTTTTGAAGAGCACGATTTCCATTTCGCCGTCGGGGTCGGTGTACGGCTTCCAGTAGCCGCCGGCGATGTCGTATTCGAGAACGCCGCCGCCCCAGACAGCTACGTAGACCTTCTTTTCGGCAACGGCAATCCCGTAACCCCACGGTTCCTGCATGGGCGCGTTCTTCTCGCTGAAGATGGCCCATTCCCCCGTGTGTGTATTCAGGCGATTTATGCCAGCGGTGGTGGCAACCCAGACGAACTCGTCCTGAATCGCCACGCCGTAAACGATGTTGTTGGCTAATCCGGTGGTGAGGCTGTCGTAGTTGTGAAAGGTTCCGCCGGAGAATTGGCTCAGGCCGCCAAAGGTGGCGAGCCAAACGTCGCCGGTTTTTTTGTCAACGGCGATCCCGGTGACAACGCGGTTGGGTAGTCCGTCGGCGGTGGTATAAACTTTCGCAACTTTCGAATTTTCGATCAGGACCAGGCCATTCTCTGTGCCGGCCCATACCCGATTGCCGTCTGCCGCGACGCTCAAGACTTTGGCGTCGGGCATGCCATTGGCTGGAGTGAAGTTTTCCCATTTAGTGTAGAGAGCAGGAGTTTGCGAGTACGCGGCAATGGGCAACAACAGGAGCGCCGCGAAATTCAAGACCCGGCGAATTCGTTGTGCGCTCTTCATGGTTGTGCTCCGTGGATATGCTGCGGTCGCGTGTCCTTCATAGTGTTTTCAAGAATTCCACCAGATCGTTCAGCTGTTCCTTGGACATGTCGGCGGTAGCGCCGTGTTTGTCCTTCTGGTTGTACAGCGTCCAAATCTCTTCGAGGGAGCGGGCTTCGCCGTTGTGCAGATACGGCGGCTTCTCATAAATGCGATCAAGCTGCGGCACATCGAACATTCCAGAGGTGTCGTACTTCGCGGCGGTGCCGACGTCGAAGCTGGTTTTCGCGGTGTAATGAGTCGCGGGTGGATGGCAAGTATCGCATGCCTTTTGGAAAAAGATGTCGCGGCCACGTTCCTGAGCGGGACTCAATTGACCATCGGCCAAGAGGTGTCGATTGGGCGGGAGCGGAATGGATTTGATGAACGCGACCAGATTGGCTAACTGCTCGGGATTGAAGCCTTCGGAGTGGAACAGGAACTTGGCGATTCGCGGACCACACTGCGTTTCGAGGTCGGGATTGTGGCCGTTCCATTTGAAAGGAGCGGTTTCCGCGATCCCGCGCAGGGTACGATTGGCCACGCGATCGCGACCCAATTGAGGCGTTTCCAGGTTCCAGGCGACTCCATCGATGTGATTGTCGGGATGGCAAGTGGCGCAGGCAAACTGGCCCTGAAAGCAGAATTTTGCGTCATGGAAGAGTTGTTCGCCCTGGCGTAGCGCGGAGAGTTCTTTTGGTCCACCAAGATCGATGCGCGTGCGTACCTTGAATTGCGGAATGTCGATGAGGGTCAAGCTGTCGTCCAACCGATTTACGACGTATGCGGCGCGGCCATTGGGCGCGACAACGATGTCGGTGGGAGTCGATTGCGTTGGCAACCGTCTGATGACGATCTGACGCGCTGTGTCCAAGCGATTGGGCAGATCGGCAGGAGGGTTGTGCAGGCGACGCGCCAGCAAGTTGGTGTCGATCACAGAAACGGTTGCGGCTTCGGCATGAGTGACGAGCGCATAGCGACCGTCGGGCGTGAAGGCCGCGCCCTCCGCACCCGCGTAGTAGCGATCGATGTCGTCCAGCAGGAGTTGCGTCACTTCAGCGTGGGAGTTGGCTGCTTTTGCGGGCCGAATGACGGCAACGCCATGTGTGAGAATCCAACCGTTATTCACCTGAATGAGTGGATTCAGGTTTTTCGGGCGCATGAACGGGACTAGCAGGTAGCCACCCTGCGCGGCGGGCGCCTCGGCGATGTGACGCATTTCCAGAACACCGGGAACCAGGATGCGGTCGGCGACGGTTTGCGTATGCGTGTCGATGACCATTAATTCGGAGATGGGTGTTTCATCGGCGGATTCCAGGTGAGCGAGCACGTTCGAGACGTACATGTGGCGGCCGTCGCGAGAGCGCTCCAGGTAATGCGGCGAACGCAACGCGGTGAGGCGTTTGAGTTCTGCGCCGGAGGCGAGATCAATCACCGAAACGTCGTTTCCGATGCTGTTGGCGACGTAGAGAGTTTTTCCGGTCTGGTCGGTGGCCAGTCCCCGAGGACCCCAGCCCGTGCGCAAAGCGTTCTTCACCTGGAACGTGGCGGCATCGACGACGCTTACCGTGTCGCTCCATTCGTTTGAAACGTAGACGGTCTTGCCATCTGGAGAGACCGCGAGTTCTTTGGGTTTGTGGCCGACTTTCAGTCGGTGAGTAACGCGCTGTGTACGCACATCGAGGGAAAGAAGGGAATCGTCGTCCTCGCAAACGATGTAGAGTTTCGTGCCATCGGGGGAAAACTTTGCGGCTACGGGAGTGAGATAGTTCGGCTGTGTTGTGTCGGCTCGCGCATTGCTGAGCCAGGATGAAGAGGAGATCACGAGCGATATGAGCGCAACGAGCACAAGCGGGTAGAACGCACGTTTGTAAATGCGCGTTGTTGCCGCGGGATTCATCGCGTTTTTTCCCCCGTGGCGGCCAATTGCCGTTGACCAGGTTCGGTGATGGTCAGGAACTGATCGGCTTTCACGTGCTCGAGTTTTTGCACGGTGCCGCTGGGCCAGCGAATGGTTAGCAAATCCACTTCTGCATGGGAGCTCAATCCGAAATGCGGCCGCGGATCGTTTTGGGAGAGGTAGCCGGCCTGGGGAACGTTCTCGACCACTTGATGGAGGTCGCCGATCTGCGTTTCAATGCGTGCGCCGAAACCATCGCGATTGCTTACGGTGCCAACTAGTTTCAGAGTAAGCCAGTGATTGCGCGGGCCAACGGGAGGCTTGGCGTGCAGCAGGATGCCATTGCCACCTAGTGCGACCACGAAGGCATCGATGTAGCCGTCGTTGTCATAGTCAGCAAAACAGCCCCCCCGTCCCACACTTTTAGTTTTGAACGCGGCACCCGCGTCGCCAGAAACGTCGGCAAAGGTGCCATTGCCATTGTTGCGGAGGAGAAGGGGCTCCATGGGCACCAGCCAGTGCAAGCCGCCATTGATGATGAAAGCATCCTTCCAGCCGTCGTTATCGAAATCGAAGAACGCGTCGCCCCAACCGACATATTGGCCGGACATTTGCGCGATACCGGATTCGAGCGTGGTGTCGTTGAAGAATCCTTCTTTGGGCGAGTTGCGGAAGAGCCGGTGATAACGCATATCGGAGACGAAAAGATCGAGGGCGCCGTCGTTGTTGTAATCGACGAAAATCGGTCCCATAGCGGACGGAGTGTCGCCATTAGTCCCGTAGGCGACGCCCTGAGCAGGTGCAACATTGGTGAAAGTTCCGTCGTGATTGTTGTGATAGAGGTAGCTTTCCATCGCGTCGTTGGCCACGTAAATGTCCGGCCAGCCGTCATTGTCGTAATCGCCGACGGTAACGCCCATGGCGCGCCCGGCTGGATTAGCGACGCCCGCTTTTTCGGAGACGTCGGTGAAGGTTCCGTCTCCATTGTTGTGAAATAAGCGGCTGGCGTCACCTTCATAGTCGAGTGGGCCGGCGAAGGCGTCCGCCGTGTAATATGGTTTTTTGGAATTGGGATCGAACTTCAGGTAGTTGCCAACGAAGAGGTCCAGGCGGCCATCGCGGTCGTAGTCGAGAAAGGCCGCGCCCACTCCGAAGTGATTGTTCTGCACGCCGGCGGCTTCGGTGACATCCGTGAACGTTCCGTTGCCGTTATTGTGATAGAGAATCGCGGAATTCCAGTTGGTGACGTAGATATCTTCGTAGCCGTCGTTGTCGTAATCCCCGACGGTGACGCCCATGGCGAAGCCTTTACCGGCCACCCCGGCTTGCGCGGTGACATCGGTGAACGTGCCGTCGCCGTTGTTGCGGAAAAGATGATTGGTGGCGTCCAAGCCATCGGCTTTGGAATGATTGGTGACGCCTTCGAGGAAGCGACCGCTGAGAACGTACAGGTCGAGCAGGCCGTCATTGTTGTAATCAAGCCAAACACAGCCCGAACCGGTGGACTCCAGGATGGAGCTGAGCTTTTGCTCGCCAAAAGAATGGCGGAAGTGAAGATTGGCTTTATCGGTCACGTCTTCGTAGGTGGGCCACTTGCCGGCGGATTGTGTGGGCGAAACTTTCATCAGGCAGGCGAAGACGAGCGGGAGGGCGGCCACAGCGGCGAGCCCAAAGCGGAGGACGCGGCACATCTTATTTTGCCCGAGAAGTGGAAGCATGTTCGAAGTCTCCCAAGGCCGTCGGCGTGTCAAAGCGCCGCAATGTGAGTGGCCAGTGATTGTCCGGGGCAACCGTTTTGTCTCCATGGCAGCCGGTACATCCACGCTGTTCGCCGGGCCGAGCCCAGATCCAACCGCGCTCTTCGCGAATGGGGTGGCCGTTTGCGTCCAGGAGCACGAAACGAACCGGCGCATTCGCGGGTACCTTGACGAAGAATGAGCCGTCGGACTCTACCGGCGCTTCGCCGAGATTGCGCTCGGCGCCATCAGAGCCGTCCAGTGCGAGCACGCGAACGCGTGAGATCGGTGTCGCGATGCGGCCGTTGGCGGCGTCTGCTGAAGAATAGCTATTCAGCGAGATGAAGTTGGCAGTAGCCGATTCTGGATTCAAGGTATTCCAGTAATGCTTTGGCACCGCGCGAGACAGCACCGGCACAGGTTGAATGCTGGAGAGTTTCGCGTCGCGATAGATGAGAGGACCCAAGAGGCCCGTGGCCAAGTTCATGAAGTACAGATCAGAACGCCCGGGGATATTTGTGGGGGTGAGCGTTGACCTGGCTACGATCAATTCATTTTCGGAAATCTGCCGCGGTGATTGGTACATCGCTTTCTTCGGTGTCAGCGTCATGGCGTGCAACGCGCCCTGCTGGACCTGAACGAGCGCTCCGCTCGGATCATGTCCGAGAATGGCTTGGCGGACAAAGACGAGAGAACCGTCCTGAAGTTCTTCCGCATCGGTTTGAATCGCTTTGCCAGTGTGGTCGCAGCGGAAGGATTCGAGCGCGGTGCCGTCGGGGCGCAGCGTGTACAGCAGCCGCGGCGAGTCTGCTGGCGAATCATACAGCGGCCAAGGAGCCGAGGCGACGAGGCGTCCATCGCGAAGAACAGTTTCTAGCTGGAAAGGCGCGGGTCCGAACGTTATTGCATGGAAATTCGATCCATCCGTGCTCACGACCGCTAGATGCGAGGAAATTTGCTTTATGCCGGCAGATTCAACAGTGAGCACGATCTCGTCTGCGGGAAGGTAAGCACCGCGAAGGCAATTTCTATCGCAGTGCGTGATTTGACGCTGGTGGGAACCGTCGAGGTCCATTTCCCAGAGTTGCCAGTGGTCATCCTTCCTTTTTTGAGCTGAAAAGAGGATTTTGCCAGCGTCAAAGCGAATCTGCGGATCGGCGGCGGCAAAGAATTCGTCGGTAACTGGGAACACGGTACCCGAGTTGGCGGATGAATTCAGGCGAACGATGCGGCTACCCCGTGGGAACCGCTGTGCCAGTGGTCCGCGGATAAATTTGGGCGTTTGCACAAAAACGATGTCAGGAGGAACGGAGGAGCTTGTGGCGATGGGCTTTGCGGAATTGGTTTGCGACAACGCTGGAGCTAGACCCACGAGGACAAGGCTGACGAACGTAGCTATGCCACCCCACATCTGAGCGGCATACCTCGATTGGCCTGGACCTTGACCCACCCCACCCACTCCATTCAGGAATTGAGTACGCTTGCGAGTTGACGGTCACACGACGCGTTAAGGAGGACCTGCTCCCTGGGAAAATTGGCGATGTGAGAGGAGCGAACGTCTATAGGACCAATAAGCCAGAGGGGTACAAAAGGAGCAATACTAGGAAACAACTAATTGTGAGGTGCGTCACAAACACTTGTGCATCGCGTCACGTTTCGCGCGCGCCGTGAATATCGGCGGCTCATTTTCACTGCCAAACGGTGATACCGCTGGCCCGGTCTACTGCATAAGCGACGCTTTCACTTTGTCGGCGTATTCTTTCCCCTTGGCGATTGCTGCGGCCTGATCTACGGTGAGCAACTTGCCATCCTTCAGCACGGGCTTGCCGCCGACGACCACGGTTTGCACTTCGCTGGCCTTCAGGGCGTAAACGATTTGGGAGTACACGTCGTACATGGGCACGGCGTTAGGCACGTCCAGGGTAAGGATCGCGAAATCGGCTTTTTTGCCGACTTCCAGGGAGCCAATTTCCTTTTCCATATGCAGGGCGCGCGCGCCTTCGATGGTGGCCATCTCCAGGGCCCCTTTGGCACCTAATGCGCGCGGATCCATGCGCGTGATTTTCTGGAGTTTCGAAGCCAGGTCCATCTCTTCCATCATGTCCAGATCGTTGTTGCTTCCGGCGGGGCCATCGGTGCCGAGGCCCACATGCACGCCGGCGGCGCGTTCATCGACTACCGGAGCGACACCGCTGGCGAGCATCATGTTGCTGGACGGATTATTCACGCAGCCGACTTGACGATCGGCGAGGATTTTCATGTCTGTGTAATCGACCCAGATACAGTGAGCGGCGAGAACGTCGGGACCAAGGAAGTCGATTCGTTCCAGGTATTGCACGGGAGTTGCGCCGTTCTTCGCCAGGCTATCGACCAGTTCTTTGCGCATTTCCGCGACGTGAATCAAGATCGGCGCGTGATACTTGCGCGCCAAGGCGGCAGCATCTCGCAACGTTTTTTCCGAACAGGTGTAAATGGAATGAGGCGCAACTGACGCATGAATCAGCGGATCGCCCTGCCACTTTTGCAGATATTTTTCAGTGTAGGCGGCCATTTCGGCTTCGCTTTTGTTATCAGGAGCGGGAAAATCGATCCAGGTTTCTCCGAGGAAGCCGCGGAGCCCGGCCGCTTTGGTTTCTTCCGCTTCGGCGTCCTCGAAGTAGTACATGTCGGCAAACGTGGTGGTGCCGCCGCGAATCATTTCGGCAAGGGCGAGACGCGAACCCCAACGCACGAAATCTTCAGTTACGTTTTTGGCTTCGGCTGGAAATATGTATTTGCGCAACCAGTCGTCCAGGGTGACATCGTCGATAAGCCCGCGCAGCAGCACCATGGGAATGTGAGTGTGGCCGTTGATCAGGCCCGGGATGATGAGTTCTCCCTTGGCGTCGATGGTCTGTTTGCTGGTGACTCCCCCCATCGATTGCGCGCGAAGGTCTGCGAGGGGACCGACGAACGCGATGGTGTCGCCGTTCACCGCGATGGCGCCGTCATTGATCACGCGCCTTGCGGGGTCCATGGTGACGATGGTTGCGTTGGTGACCAAGAGATCATAGTGAACGGCTTTATTCGGCGGTGTTTGCGCGTGCAAGCGGCTCGGAGTAGCGAAGAGTAAAGCTAGACAGCAACTGTGACAACAGCGGTTGCGATCAACTGCGGATGGCGTTTCAGCATTGGCGGATCCTTGGTGGTGCGTGGGATTACAGATTGGATGAATCGAATGGTTTTGGAAAGAGTTGGCGCATGCGAAGGGTTTCTACTTTGCCTTTGAGATTGGTCATGATCACAGGAACGTCTCCACAAAATTCCCAGATGAGTTGGCGGCATGCGCCACACGGCGGGCGTCAGGGTGTCTGTGTCCGTGACGACCGCGATGGCATCGAATTTGCGTTCGCCTTCGCTGATGGCTTTAAAGAGTGGCTACGCGCTCGGCGCAAACGGTAAGGCCGTAGGTGGCATTTTCCACGTTGCAGCCGCCGTAGATTTTACCTGAGGAGGTGCGTAGGGCGGCGCCCACTTTGAAATTTGAGAATTTGGCGTGGGCGTTTTCGCGGGCTCGCTTTGCGGCGTCGATGAGTGGATCGTAGTCAGACACTTGCCCTCCGTAAGGGAGTCTAATCATGCGTCATTTCGAGCGAAGGCAGGAGAGATTCCTCATTGCGCGGACTCCGTTCGGAATGACGTGCGGTTCGATTTGTGGCGTTCGGAATAACGCGACGGTTGAGATCCTTGGTCGCGCAGACGACGCGCTCCTCAGGATGACAAGGGATTCGACTTTTTGTAGCTAAAATCATAGCGCTGCTGCGATATCAGGAATGATGGCGCGAAGGAGGCCGATGAACTGGCCTTTGATGCGTTCCGCGGTTTCCAGTACTTCTTTGTGATCGAGGGGTTGATCGAGGACACCGGCGGCTGCGTTGGTTACGCAGGAAATTCCCAGGACGCGAATGCCGCCATGGCGTGCAGCAATCACTTCCGGTACCGTGGACATACCCACGAGATCAGCGCCAATCGTGCGCAGGAAGCCAATTTCGGCGGGTGTTTCGTAACTCGGTCCGGGAAGCGCGGCGTAAATGCCTTCATCCAGGTCGATGCCCAGATGGCGTCCGTGAGTCTTGGCCAGTTCGCGAAACTTTTTGTCGTATGCGATGCTCATATCCGGGAAGCGCACCCCGAACTGTTCCTCGTTGGCTCCCATCAGCGGACTCGCGCATTGAAGATTGATGTGATCGCTGATGAGCACGAGCCTGCCTTGCGTGAAATCCTTGCGAATGCCACCGGCGGCGTTCGTAAGGATGACGGCCTTTACACCCATGCGGGCAAACACGCGAATCGGAAATGCAACATGTTTCGCAGAATAGCCTTCGTACAGGTGGACGCGGCCTTGCATGCCAGCCACTTCGACATTTTCGACCCTGCCGAGCACCAGCTGACCCGCATGTCCGATCGCGGTGGAGCGCGGAAAATCGGGAATGTCGGCATAAGGAATGCGCACGGCATCAGTGAACTCATCGGCGAAAGCGCCCAAGCCGGAGCCTAACACCAACGCGATTTTTGGACGTACTTTAGTTTTCTTCAGGATGAACTTGGCGGCAGCTTCTGCGCGAGCGAATTCTGTAGAGGTACGGGCGGCGGGTTTCGCAATTTTTTTCACCCTCATGTGAAGATTCCCACGATGCAGGCAGACAGAAGATTTGCCATAGTTCCGGCAAGCATAGCGCGAATGCCGAATCTTGCAAGTTGGTCGCGTTGATTGGGGGCTAGAGCGCCGATACCGCCGATCTGGATGCCGATGGAACTGAAATTGGCGAAGCCGCAGAGGGCGAACGTGGCGATCGTGAAGGTGCGCGGGTCGAGAAAAGGTTTCATGGGTCCAAGCTCGCCGAAGGCCACGAATTCATTAATCGCCATGCGGGTACCGAGGAGGTTACCGATCTTGGGTGCGTCGTGCCAGGGGATGCCAATCAGCCACGCGACGGGAGCAAAAATCCAGCCGAACACAGTTTGCAGGCTTGGGGGGAACCAGCTCATGTGCGGCCAATTGTGAATTCCGCCCATAATGGCGTTCAGCAACGCTAGAAGCGCGATGAAGGTGATGAGCATGGCACCGACATTGAGCGCGAGATGCAAGCCATCCACGGTGCCGCGAGCGATGGCGCCAAGAATGTTCGACTCCTTTTCCATCGCAGGCATCTCGACGCGTCCGGCGGTGAGCGGCCGTTCGGTTTCCGGCACAAGCATTTTGGCCATAAGCAGAGTGCCGGGTGCGGTCATAATCACGGCCGTGAGCAAATTTTTGGGATCGGCGCCGCCGACCTGAATGTAACCCGCCATGATGCCCCCGGAGACGTGGGCCATGCCGCTGGTCATGACGACCATGAGTTCGGACTTGGTGAGTGTGGGAAGAAATGGACGAATCGTGAGGGGAGCTTCGGTCTGACCCATGAAAATGCTGGCGGCGATGTTCAAGGATTCTGCGCCGCTGGCGCCCATAACCCGAGTCATCAGCCATGCTGCGGCTCGAATGATGAGCTGCATGATGCCCAAGTGATAGAGGACCGCGAAGAACGCTGCGATAAAAATGATGGTGGGCAGAACCTGGAAAGCAAACGAAAACCCGAGACGTCGAAAGCTCCTTGGGAAGCCAAGATCGCCAAACACGAATTCCGACCCGGCAAAAGAAAAACTGAGCAGCTTGTTCGCGCCATAGCCGAGAAACTGAAAATTTTGCTGCCCACAGTGGAACGTAGAACAAAGTAGCCAAACGCGAATTGCAGGCCGAGACCCCAGAGCGACGGTTTTCAGTTTGATGGATTTGCGCGAGGTGGAGAAGAGATACGCCAGACCAACGAACACAACGATACCCAGCAAACCTGTAAATCTTCCCATCCGGACTCCTTCACTCCGTTAAGACAGTAGGCGCAGCTTAACCTAGTTTCCCGTGCGAACGTAGTGCTTGCGAGCAAAAGAAAAGAGAGATTCCTCCGCGGACTCCGTTCGGAATGACGGAGCCGATTAGTTCGAAATTGCGTTGCTAAAACCGGTCTGCCACCTGCGATTAACCGCCTATAACTTGGCGAATCAGGGGGGGCATGAGCGGCTCGTGATCTCTGAACACGAAACTGTCCTCGATCAATTTTTGCGCTTCGGCAAGCCTTGCCTCGGAATTGTAGTGGATTGTAACCAGCTTTTCGCCGATCTTTACGCGATCGCCAATGCGCCGGTGAAATTCCAAACCGACGGCAGGATCGATGACGTCGTCTTTCTTGCCGCGGCCGCCCTCGAGGATGGCCAAAGCGACCCGAAGTCACGGCAATGGGTGGCGGTGATGTAAGCTGGATTTCGGGCTGGTGACGTCGGTCTCGTGTTTGGCCGTGGGCAGAAGGGAGTAATCGTCGATGACGCGCGCGTCTCCGCCCTGGAGCTGGATGCACTGGCGAAAACGTTCTAGCGCCTTTCCGGAAGCGAGCATTTCCTCAGCGAGGCTGCGGCCCTCCTCGACAGAGTTGGTACGCTCGCCGAGATAGAACATCCACGCGCACAAATCAAAGGTTGAATTCGCGCAGATCCTCGGGACCGTTGCCCCGCAACACTTCGATGGACTCGATGACTTCATTAGCGTGCCCGGCCATGCGGCCGAGTGGCTGGTCCATGCCGGTGAGCAAAGCGACACATTTTTGCCCATGCGGCGCGCGGTATCGACCATGATTTGCGGCAGGCGGACGGCGTCTTCTTCTTTGGCCATGAACGCGCCGGAGCCAGTCTTCACGTCGAGCACGAGCGCGTCGATTCCTTCAGCAAGCTTTTTACTCATGATGGAAGCGCAAATCAGGCCGACATGTTCGACAGTGGAGTGGCGTCGCGCAGTGCGTAAATTTTTTTGTCCGCGGGAGCGATTTCGGAGGTTTGGCCGATAAGGCTCAAGCCGCATTCTTTCAAGAACGCGGCGAAAATCGGCAAGTGAAAGACGCGGTGTTGAAACCGGGAATGGCTTCAAGCTTATCCAGCGTACCGCCGGTGTGTCCGAGGCCGCGTCCGCTAATCATGGGAACGGCGAGGCCGCCCGCGGCCACAATCGGCGCAAGGATCAGAGACGTTTTGTCTCCTACACCGCCGGTCGAATGCTTATCCACTTTTTTCGCGGGAGTTTCGAAATGGTCGACGATTTCGCCGGAATACAGCATCATTTCCGTGAGCGCGGTGGTTTCCGCGTGGGTCAGCCCGCGAATCCACGCAGCCATGAGCCACGCAGCCATTTGATAATCGGGAATTTCCCCTTTGGTATAGCCGGCGACAAGGAAGGCGATTTCTTCGCGGGTATGTTCCCCGGAATCGCGTTTTTTTCGAATGAGGTCGACGGCGCGCATGCGAATGAAAACGAAGTGCGAGACTAACATCGGCGGAAATGCGCGTCAACGAAACGGGTGAGACGAAACGGGTGAGACGTAGTGAAACGAGTGGCATGACGGTCATCCCGGTTTTACTAGCGAGCGCGTCACACTTGCTGAATTGCGTGCGCTGTTATATTTTCGCGGATTGCCACTACACAGGAGAACGCATGCCCAGGTCACCCCGAATTGCTGTGGTCGGTAGCGCGAATACCGATTTGACGACGTTCAGCCGACACATTCCCAGGCCAGGCGAAACCATTTTCGGAAAGAGTTTCGATCTAGGGTTCGGCGGCAAAGGAGCCAATCAAGCCGTAGCGGCGCGGTTTGCGGAGCGGAGGTGGTGATGGTGGCAAAGGTGGGGAACGATTTGTTTGGCGAAGCCACGGTTAAGAATTTTGCCCGCTGGGGATCGATACGACACATGTGCGGATGGTGGACGGGGTTTCCAGCGGGGTGGCGCCAATTTTTGTCGAGCCCAATGGGCAGAATCGAATCATTGTTGTGAAAGGTGCAAATGACACGCTGAAACCCGGCAGACGTGGATACTGCGGCGGAGTCGCTGCAGAAACGTGAACGTGATTATTCTGCAGTTTGAGATTCCACTGGAGACGGTTTACTACACAGTGCAATTTGCGCGAAAATACAAGATTCGCTGCATTGTGAATCCCGCGCCCGCGCAACCTGTGCAGATCAGCCAATTGATTGCAGCCGATTATTTCATTCCCAACGAAACGGAAGCGGAAGTGATCGCGGGAATGCCGGTGCATTCGATTGACGAGGCGCAAGAGTGCGCGGCTTCGTTGCTGGGCAAAGGTTTCCGCAGAGTGATTCTCACGTTTGGCGCGCGCGGTTCTTTCATAGTGGGAGAGGGACTGGCCGAGTTGATTCCCCCATTCGCGGTGAATCCGAAGGACACGACCGGGGCGGGAGACGCATTTATCGGAAGCTTTCCGTATTTCTGGCGGAAGGGGTTGCCGGAGCGAGAGGCGCTGCTGCAGCGCCAATTTATATGCGGCGCTTTCGACCACCCGTGTGGGCACCCAAAAATCATTCCCCAGGCGCGCCAGAGTTCGAAACCGAGTGGGCGGGCCGCGTGTGCCGCAGTAAATCGTAGATTCCTAAGTGCCGCATACGCTTGGATCAGGGGCGTAGAGCAAAGGAGCCGAAATGTTCGTTTTGCAGAGTTATCCGTGGGCGGTGGTGTTCTGCGTGATCACCATGTTTTGCTGGGGTTCGTGGGCGAACACGCAAAAATTGGCGAAGAAAGGATGGCGGTTCGAGCTGTTCTATTGGGATTACACCATTGGCGTGTTGCTGCTGACAATTATTCTGGGATTGACACTGGGCAGTGACGGAACCGCGGGGCGGCCGTTCTTGGAAGATTTGGCGCAGGCGTCGCATTTCAGCAAACATTCGGCGCTGCTGGGCGGTGCGATTTTTAATCTGGCGAACATTCTGCTGGTGGCGGCGATTGATATTGCGGGAATGTCTGTGGCGTTTCCGGTGGGCATTGGAATTGCGCTGGTGTTGGGGGTCGTGTTGAATTACGTCGCTGATCCGGTCGGGAAACGCCTCGTTGCTGTTTACGGGAGTATTGCTGGTCGTACTGGCAATTATTCTGGACGCAGTGGCGTACCGGAAAATTCCCGGGGACGCGGCGGGGGTCAGCACGAAAGGACTGATACTTTCGGTGGCGTGCGGCGTACTTATGGGATTTTTCTATCGTTTTGTCGCGGCGTCGATGTATCCGGATTTTAACCACCGCAGGCCGGGAAGATGGGGCCGTACGCGGCGGTGTTCGTGTTTGCCGTGGGAATTTTCCTGAGCAACTTCATTCTCAACACCATCATGATGAAGAAGCCGTTTGTGGGATCGCCGGTTTCTTATGCGGATTACTTCAAAGGAAGCCTGGGGACGCATCTGACAGGAATATCTGGGCGGCATCATCTGGGGCATTGGGATGTCGTTCAACATTATTGCTTCGGGCCGGGCGGGCTTCGCGATTTCTTATGGACTGGGGCAGGGTGCGACAATGGTTGCGGCGCTGTGGGGCGTGTTTATCTGGAAGGAATTTCGTGCCGCGCCAGCGGGGACGTCGCGGCTGATTGCGGCGATGTTTGGCTGCTTTATCGTGGGACTTGCGCTGATCATCATGGCGCGTACTGCGTAAAATCCGGTCCGATGAAGTTATCTCGGGAGGGGTTGGTTCTTGAGTCAGACGTACATTGCATTGGCCTAAACCGATCGGAAGTCCGGTGCTGGACAGCTTGAGCTATGCAATCGAATCTTCCCGGGACGTCCAGACGCACTACGACAAAATCGTCGAAGTGGCATCGTGGATGGCCTACGAGGAACTTGCCCATGCCGGAATTCGCGTTGCCATTCGGGGTAGGTCAAGGCAACGCGGACGAAGCGATCGATTTCATCATGGTGGCGGATACCATCGATACGGCGTTCACGGATTTCACGCGTCACGAAAAATTCCAAGTCGATTACAACGGGCAGCACTGGTCGGACTCGCGAAGCGGAGTTCGCGTGCATCAACGCGCGGTGGACAACGGCGTGCCGTTTCTCGATGGCAAGTACCTGGCGGGCATCACGCGCGCAGAACTGGACCGCGTGTTCGAGGGCAATATCGAAATGCCTATGCTGGACGAGAAGTTGGAGGTACTGCATCAGGTGGGCAAGGTGCTGGCGGAGAAATACAACGGGCGATTCCACGTATTTGTAAAGTCGTGTTCCCCGAAGCTGTATGACAACGGGAACGGATTGATCGACCGGCTGGTGACGGAATTTCCGCGATTCAACGATGTGAGCATGCTGGACGGGCACGAAATCAAATTCTATAAGCTGGCGCAACTGGGAATTTGGATGATGTACTGCGACGCTGCATCGCGAAGGAAGTTCCGGCTGGAAGATCCGCAAAAGATGACCGCGTTTGCGGATTACATTGTGCCGGTGGCGCTGCGGCTGCACGGGATCACCAGTTATTCGCCACGGCTGGAGCAGGCCATCAATACGCACCAGTTGATTCCGCGCGATTTTCGATGGGAAATCGAGATTCGCGCGCATTGCCTGTATGCGACGGCGCTTGCTGACCGAGGAGATAAATAAGCTGCGCCCAGCGGACATGCAGGTGATCATTCCGCAGATTGATGCGCGATTCTGGACGCATTTCCACACCACGACCTGGCCGCATCATTTACGCGCACGATCATGTACTAGTCTGCGAAGGATCGAAGGACTCGGAGTGTTCAGGGGCTGGACCCGGATTGTTCCGACTCAGAGGTCGGAGCCAAAGCTCCCACCCCCTAAAGCTGCGAGCCACTTGATTGTGCTGCGGAGTTGCGAGTCTGGCCGATGAACGAAAGGAGTCGTTATGAACTGGCTGTATCGAGTATGCGTGTATGCTGCTTTGCTGGCTGTGCGAGTAGCGCTTTGCAGGCGCAGGGAAGCGCAAGGTAATTATTGATCAGGATGCGTCGGGGCCGGGCGGATCGGATATGCAGGCGATTTTAACGCTGGTGAATTCGCCGCATACGGAAGTGCTGGGAATTACGGTGCTGACGGGCGATGCTTGGCGCGATGAAGAAGTGCAGCACATGCTGCGGCTGATGGAGATCGTCGGGCGGACCGATATTCCGGTGGTTCCGGGGGCGGTGTTTCCGCTGGTGAACCGCAAGGAATACATCGAGAAGTGGGAAACGATGCACGGGAAGCTGGTGTATCAGGGGGCATGGAATCATGCGCGTTTCCACGCGGTGCATGGCCCGTACGAAATACCGCCGATGCCGGAAGGGCGCCAACCACTAAGCCGGCCAATGAAGCGGCAGCGAACTTCATGGTGCGGATGGTGCGGAAGTATCCCGCACGAAGTGACGATTTATGCGGCGGGGCCGATGACAGATCTGGCGCTGGCGATCTGCGCTGGACCCGCAATTTCCAGAGTTGAGCAAGGAATTGATCGTGATGGGCGGCAGCATCAATCCCAGTACCGATGATCCGGAATTTGCGCAGTCGCCCTCCCATGAATTTAATTTTTGGATGGACCCCGAGGCTTCGCGGGCGGTGCTGCACGCGCATTGGCCGCGCGTCGCAGTGACCACGGTGGATATTTCGGTGAAGACGCGCATGGACAGGGAGCTGATTGAAGCAAATCCGAAAGAGGCCGACGGCGGCGCGCAATATGTTGCGAAATATGCGGAGCCGGTTATCTGTGGGACGAGTTGGCGGCGCCGTTGCGTGGCTGGACCCACGATCATCACAAAATGGAAGAAATTATACATGGATGTGGACACGGATCATGGTGCGGGCTACGGAAACACGCTGACGTGGAGGCCGGGAAGCCAGCCGGGCATGGGCGAAATTGAGTGGACGTGCAGGATGATTTGGATAAGGCAAATTTTATCAGGAGTATGTGGAACTAATGACGCGGCCAACACGGGAATGAAAACAAGCAGAATTGGGCGTGGGCGAAAGTAATGAGATGGGATCAGGATTTCGCGGCGCGGCGAAAACTGGGTGACGGCAGCTTTGCACGCGGCGTAGGCGGAATCGGTGAAAGGCCCTGCGTTTGCCACAGGACGCGGCCGTCGGGAGCGGTAAGGAGAATATAAGGATCATCGGGAGCGGAAAACCGGACGAGCGTTTTCCATTCGGATTCATGATCGAAAAGCGGGACGAAGTGGGATGTGCGGCGCAGGGGGCACGTCTTTGCGCATGCCGTGAAGAATCATGCCGCGGACAAAGGAAGGCGCGCTCTGGAGTTCGGCCAGCTGGTAGTAGGTGGCGTGCGGGTCGGAAGTGTAGTCTGCCGCCAGGCGTTTCCCCCAGGCAGCGCAGGCTCGTCCGCTTTTGTGCGAAAAACCGATGACAATCAGCAGAAGGTGATGATTGCCCGACGGAGGGAGTGCCACCTCGGATCCATTCAGAGCTTCCGCTTTCACGGGCGGGATGGTTTGCGCGGGAGAAGAGAAAGCTGCGGCGGCCAGCACCAGCGACACCAGCAACATTAAAAACCGTGGAATCCCGCGAGTGAATGTTCGCATACAGCTTCGGAACTGTTAATTCGAGAGCAGATCGCAGCATCCGAATGGTCCGCTCACGAAGTGTGGTTAGCCTTGTCGGACCTGATCGACCTCAATCAGCTCAGTAGCTTTGAGATTTCAGGGACGCCGGCGGTTGCCTGCCGAACCGCCGCCGCTGCGTGGGGGACCAGCGCTGCGGCCGCGGTTCTGTTCGAGTTGATCGCCTCGTTCGCGGTTGTTGGCATCATTGTTGAGTTGACCCATGGTGCCGGAGCCTGATCCGCTGGCCGGAGGCTGATTCGCACCAGGAGTAGTCTGTGCGGGTGGAGTTTGGCCGGAGCCACGCTGGTCGCGCGTGCTTCCACTGCTGTCCGGGCGATTAGGGTTGGCGCTATTCCCGCCGGATGTCGAGCCGAGGTTGTTGGAAGAACCAGCTGCGTCGTTGCCAGATTTTTTATTTTGCGCGTTGGTCTTAGCTTCAGACTCTGCGGTCGTCGGGTCCACGGGAGCCCAACTGCCGTTGTCCCACTTGCTCCAGTTACCGCTGGAGTCTTTTTTGTAGACGTTTCCATCTGTGCCTGCGTATACGTTGTTATTGTTGGCATCTTTGGCAACAAAGCCGCTGTTCCCATTGGCGCCGGAATAACCAGCGCCAGCGCTGCCCTTGGAAGTTTGAAAAGAGCCAGTGCTGCCGTTCGCGTTTGTATTGTGCTGCGCTTCGGCCCAGTTGCTGCCATTATTCACAACGGTGTTGCCCCACGAGCCGTATTGGTTGTGACCCTGCGAACTAGACCAGGAAGTACCTGTCCAAGGATTGTAGCCGCCGGCATACGTGTGGCCACCGTATGCGTTTTGGGTGGTGACCGCGTGGCCGTACATTCCCGTGGCGGGATTGTACCAGGCAGCGCTTCCTGCAGAACCATAAGGACCGTACACGGAACGGCCGACGGCATAAAAACCGGTGTACGGGTTATATACAGCCGCGCAGCCATAGGTGTACGGATATGGGTAATAGATGGGGTGCGGTCCCCAATACACGTACGGCGGATAGTAGTAGCCGGTGCCATAAACGATGGTGGCGCCGACCGCCATGCCCATCACGAACATGCCCATGTATCCGGCGGAATAGCTCATCTCGACTGTTGTGGGAGTGGGATTAGACACGATCACGTAAGTGACGTTGTAGACGGGCGAGTTGGGAGGAATGGTATAGATCACCTCAGGAATGGAGTCCGCCGTTTTCCAGGGTCCGGTGGGAGTTGGCCCGACGAACCAAATGGCCTGATAGCACAAATAATAGGTGTTGCCGACGCGGATGATTTTGTTCGGAGTGTTCACGGCATAATACATGGTGGTCGATTGGATCGGCACAAATTGCGGTTCGCCAGAGTACGCCACTTTGACCTGCGCTTCGCCCTGCGAGCGATTCACAATGGCCGTGGTGGGGACTTGCGAAAGAAGCACGGCGTCACTTGCTTCCAGTGTGCCCGGTACAGAAGCCGAAACCACGGAGTAGGGCTGTTTTTTTGGAAGGCGCGAGAAGTCTGCGGGGAGATCAGTACTTGCGAACGTCCAAGGTCCTTGCAAACTGGAGGCTCGGAACCATCGTCCCGAGAGCAAAACATACACCTGGTTATCGGGCGAATGCAGGAATACGTTTGACTCCGTATTGGTCGCGTATTGCAAGAAGGTGCCCGGAATCTTCGAGTACGCGGGAGCGCCTTTAAAGACGATCAGCTCCGCCGGTATACCCGTGAACACGACTTTCGGAGCAGGAGAAGCGCCTACAGGGGGAGGCACAGCCTTCAGAACTTCATCCCAGTTCTGGCCGGTGGGCAACTTAGACATATCCGCTGGTAATTTTGTGGCGACCGACCAGGGGCCGCTGAGTTCTTTCGCTTTCAGCCAGTTTTTCCCAGTCAACAGGAAATAATCAGAATTGTTGTGGAACAGATCCCAATTTGTGTTGACAACGTATTGCAGCGTGGTGCCCTGAACAGGTGCAAGAACGGGTTTGCCTTCCACCAGCAGAAGAATAGCCGGCGTGTTGCTGACGAAAATCGGCGGAGGTTGCGGGTTCGCAGTAATGGATTGCACGGGAGCATTAGCTTTTTCGACGCTGGCAATCATGCGGTCCAGGCTGATGGTAAATGTCATAGTCGGGTAAACCTGATGGACGCGCTGCTGCATGGCAGCTTCCTGTGTGGCATCGAGCTGGGGGAATCGTGAGCTGGCAACTTGGATATTGCGGACGAACACCATGCGCGAACTTACATCGGCGATAGTATCGGCATGCCAGGAGATCACGCCCAGAATGGGTTTATTTGCACCAGGCTGCATAATCGAGACAGCCGTATCTGCGATCAACGAACGATAGCTGCGCCAACTCTTCACCTGGGGCTGGTACACGACAATGTGTGCGCCGTTGCGATCGAAGGCCTTGGGCCATGGCGCGGGAACAACGGCAGTCGCGGTCGGCGCGGGAGGAGTTGCTTGTAGCGGGGGAGGAGGCGCGAACAGAAGGGTAGAAACAAGGAAAGCGGCAAGGAGCGATTTCAACTTCGACATAAACATGCACCTCAACGGAATCGGAGACTGGGCAGTGCCTCCAGTCGATGGCAGGAATTCAGACTGATGGCGCGTCTAAACAAAAGCGGCGGACATTATATATCCAAGTGGGGACCGTAAGACCAAACAAAGTGTCAAAAGTGCACAAGAGGTGCAGGCAGAGCTCGTTATCCGGCTGCGGAGTACTCCGTCTTGCGACGGTCACCTTGGTATCGCGGAAATGCAAAGTTGCATCGAACAGAGCACGAAGTAGATTGCTGATTCTAATCACGTTTGCAAACCCGGAAGCACCTGAATGTAGAGGGGGGAAGGCATGGCGGAGTTAATCGAGAACGTGTCGGACACCGCGTTCTGGATCGCGCACTACCGCGCGGTGGAATCGCGTCGGGCGGATGCGTTGTTCAAAGACCCGCTGGCAAGCATGCTGGCTGGCGAGCAGGGCAAGAAGATCGCGGAAACCATGCCCATGCGATTCATGACCGAGTGGGTGGTGGCGATCCGTACGCGGCTGATTGACGAATACATTCAGAATGCAATCACCGAGGGAGTTGACGGCATATTGAATTTGGGCGCGGGGCTGGATACACGACCGTACCGGATGGATTTGCCTGGTTCGTTGCTGTGGGTGGAAGCGGATTATCCGCGCATGATCGAATTCAAAGAGAGCAAACTTGTAGGCGAAACGCCGCGCTGCAAATTGGAACGCGTGGCGGTGGACCTGGAAAATATCGCCGAACGCAGGAAGTTTTTTGCCGCACTCGATGAAAGAACGAAGAAACTGCTGGTTCTGACGGAGGGATTGGTTGTGTATCTATCTTTGGAGGAAGCCGGGTCGCTCGCCGATGATTTGCGGGCAATGTCGCACGTGCGCTATTGGGTGCTGGACTATCTTTCCGCGCAGGCGATGAAGTTTCGGGAGAGGAGCCGAATTTCCCAGAAAACCAAGAATGTGCCATTTCGATTCAAGCCGGCGGACTGGTTTGCGTTCTTTCGCGAGCACGGATGGCGTGTGAAGGAATTGCGTTATTTGTCGGAGGAGGGGTTGCGGCTGAAGAGGAGGCCGCGCGTGCCGTTCGCGATGCAATTCCTGATCAAGGTTCGAACGCTTCTTATGTCCAAGGAAAAACGCGAGGGCATGAAGAAATTGGCAGGTTACGCGATGCTGGAGCCCTCGGATATAGGGAGTGCGTGGTAGCCGTCGTCGATGCCTGGCGGTTAGTCGCGAAGAACTGGGCAGAGTAGTATGCTTCGGTCTGATTACGCGGAAGAAAAGCAGGTCCCTCGCTTAGCTTGGGATGGCGCGGGTTTTTGAAATGCGTGGAGAAGAAGCATGAGTGGAGAAGTTAAACCCAGATTGGAAATTACCGATCGGCATGGAAACCGGATTGTGGAGACGCGCGAACCTGCTGTGCAAGAAATTGTCGCAACATTGAACGGGCGCCCGCTCGCCGCAAACCGCGGCACTTCGTTGAATCTGGATTGGGTTGAAAGTGTTCGCGTGAATACGAGTGCGGTGGAGCGGCGCGCCGCAACACTGACCACCCGTCGTACCGTGAAGAAAGATTGGCAAATCGCTTGGTTGCTGCGCGCCATCACGTGTATGGACTTGACTACGCTTTCCGGCGATGACACCGACGAGCGTGTGAGGCGGCTTTGCGCGAAGGCACGCCACCCGATTCAGCAGGAAATTGTCGAGAAATTGGGAATTGAAGAATTGCAGATTCAGGTGGGCGCGGTTTGCGTGTACCACTTGTTTGTGGAGACTGCGCGGAAGGCCCTTGAAGGAACAAACATTCCGGTGGCGGCGGTGTCTACCGGTTTTCCGGCGGGACTGAATCCATTCGAAGAGCGATTGGCGGAGATTCGGCGGTCCGTCGAGGCAGGGGCGCAGGAAATCGACATTGTGATTACTCGAGCGCACGTTTTTGGCGGGCAATGGCAACTGCTGTACGACGAAATTGTGGCGTTCAAGGATGCTTGCGGACCGGCGCATTTAAAGGCGATTCTGGGTACCGGGGATTTGATGACTTTACGCAATGTGGCCAAGGCAAGCCTGGTGGCGATGATGGCCGGAGCAGACTTCATCAAGACCTCAACGGGTAAAGAAACTGTGAATGCGACTTTGCCGGTGGGATTGATGATGACGCGCGCCATTCGGGAATACGCGGAAGAAGCTGGAATGGCGGTGGGGTTCAAGCCGGCTGGCGGGATTCGCACTGCCAAACAATCGCTGGAGTGGTTGATGCTGATGAAGGAAGAATTGGGAACTAGTTGGACGGATGCCAAGCTATTTCGCTTGGGCGCAAGCAGCATGTTGGGAGACATCGAACGACAGTTGGAATTCCACGTGACAGGCAGATACTCCGCGGAATACCGGCATCCGATCGCGTGAAGGCGTAGCAGGGAGTCACAGATACTCCCAACAACAGTCGTGAGCTGAGGTGAGAAATGGACAACAAGGCTACGACGGAACAAGCCCAACTGATCCTGAAGCTTTATGATCTGAGACGCGAGCCGGAAATGCGAAAGGCGCGCAACTGGTGGATGACAGAATTCTGGCCGCGCAATGCAGATGATTTTGTGAAAGTGGCGCAGGCTCCCGGCACGCGAGAGAATGCGTGGCTGCGGCAGGTCTCGGGTTATTGGGGAATTGCAACGTCCTTTGTGTTGCAGGGGGTGCTGGCTGAAGATTTGTTTCTGGTGCCAGGATTTAGCGGAGAGATGTTTGTCATGTTCGCCAAGGTGTACCCTTTTCTGGATGAACTTCGCGAGAAATTGGGAGACCCGGAAGTATTCGTGGACCTTGAGAAGGTCGTAATGAGGACAAAATGGGGCCGCAACCGATTGAAGTTCTTGATCAAACGGCTGGAATCATGGCGGGAGAAAACGAGCAAGCAAACTAGCTTAGAGGATGCGGGAGTTGGCCAAAGATGAGCGTCGTAGAAAAATTCCGCTCCATGGAATACGGGCCTGCTCCGGAGGATCCGAAGGAATCGCTGCAATGGCTGGATAAGCACAAGCGGCGGTTCGGACACTTCATTGCAGGGAGCTGGAAAGCTCCTGCAGATGGAAAATACTTTGAAACCAGCGATCCTTCGACCGGAGAAAAGATCGCGGATGTGGCGCAGGGAAGCGCCGCCGATGTGGATGCGGCAGTGAAAGCGGCCCGCGCGGCGTTAAAAGGATGGCAAGCGCTGACCGGGCATGAGCGCGCCAAATTCCTATACGCGCTGGCGCGGCAGGTGCAAAAGCACTCGCGAAGACTGGCCGTCCTGGAAACCATCGACAACGGCAAACCCATTCGCGAAAGCAGGGACATCGATATTCCGCTAGTGGCGAGACACTTTTACTACCACGCGGGCTGGGCGCAATTGCTTAGCAAACAGTTTGCTGGCTACGAAGCGTGCGGTGTAGTCGGGCAAATCATTCCGTGGAATTTTCCGCTGTTGATGCTGGCGTGGAAGATTGCTCCTGCGCTCGCGACAGGAAATACCGTGGTGCTGAAGCCGGCGGAGTACACCCCGTTAACGGCGTTGGCGTTCGCGGAAATTTGCACGGAAGTGGGCTTGCCGAAGGGCGTGGTGAACATTGTTACCGGGGACGGTTCGACCGGGGAAGCGCTGGTGAAGCATCCTGGCGTGGATAAGATTGCGTTTACGGGTTCCACGGAAGTTGGCCGGGCGATTCGGAAAGCAACGGCGGCGACGCACAAGAAGCTGTCGTTGGAATTAGGCGGCAAATCACCATTCGTGATTTTCGAAGACGCGGACCTGGATGGCGCGGTAGAAGGATTGGTGGATGGAATCTGGTTCAATCAGGGGCAGGTATGTTGCGCCGGTTCGCGATTGCTGGTGCAGGAGAGTGTTGCGGAGAAGCTAACCAAGAAATTGCAGGCTCGCATGAGTACACTCCGCGTCGGCGCGCCGCTGGATAAGGCGATCGATATTGGCGCGATCGTGGCACGGGTTCAGTGGGAACGCATCGACTGCCTGGTGAAACAAGGTGTGGCCGAAGGAGCAACCTGCTGGCAACCGGAAGTGGTTATGCCAGAGCGTGGGCTGTACTACAAACCGACGCTGTTGAGCAATGTGCATCCCACGTCCATCGTGGCGCAGCAGGAAATCTTTGGGCCAGTGCTGGCGGCCATGACGTTTCGAACGCCAAAGGAAGCAGTGGAACTGGCGAACAACACCGTATATGGATTGGCTGCCAGCGTCTGGAGCGAGAGCGTGAACGTGGCGCTGCAAACCGCGGCGCAGATCAAAGCGGGAGTGGTTTGGGTGAACAGCACGAACTTGTTTGACGCAGCGTGTGGTTTCGGTGGCTACCACGAGAGCGGCTATGGCCGCGAGGGAGGCAAGGAAGGGCTGCGGGAATACCTTGAGCCGGTGTGGTTCAAGAAAGCGGCGTCGTTAGGCAAGGTGAACGGAAAGGCCGGTGATGTTGCAGAAGTGGCAAATCCAACGGTCGATCGCACCGTGAAGCTCTATATCGGGGGCAAGCAGGCGAGGCCGGATTCTGGTTACAGTGTGAAAGTGCGTGGCAACAATGGGAAACTACTGGGCGAATCCCCGCTGGGAAATCGCAAAGACATTCGAAACGCGGTGGAGGCGGCGCGCAAAGCGGAAGGCTGGGCGCGAACCACGGCGCACAATCGCGCGCAAGTGCTGTATTACATTGCGGAGAACTTGTCGCAACGCGCAGCTGAAATCACGGGACGGCTCGCCGCGGTGGTAGGGAAGAAACAGGCGGCGCTGGAAGTGAAGCTAAGTGTGGCGCGGCTGTTCTCGTATGCGGGCTGGGCTGACAAGTTTGATGGTGCGGTGCACAATCCACCCTTCCGGAATATCGCGATCGCCATGAACGAGGCAGTTGGGACTGCTGGGGTGATTTGTCCCACGCAGACACCATTGCTGGGCTTCTTCTCGCTGGCTCTCCCATTGATTTGCGCAGGAAATACCGTGGTGGCGGTACCATCAGAAAGCTATCCGTTGATCACCGGCGACTTGTATCAGGTCTTCGAAACCAGTGATTTGCCGGGCGGTGTGGTGAACCTGGTTCCCGGGCGAGTTAACGAACTGCTGAAGGTTCTGGCTGAACATGATGATGTGGACGCTATCTGGTGTTACGGAAATACCGAGGCTTGCACCGCCGCAAAGGCGCTCTCGGTGGGGAATCTGAAACAGGTTTGGACAAACGAAGGACGTGAAATTAACTTTTTCGATGAGGATCAAGGAGAAGGTCCTTGGTATCTCGAACACGCCTACCAGGTGAAGAATATCTGGGTGCCTTACGGCGAGTGACGTTCGAAGCGATCAGGTAATCGCATCCATTCGGTAAGAACATCAAACGTAGACTGAAAAAGGGGTGGCTTGCGCCACCCCTTTTGTTGTGTTGCGGGCTCTGAAAGAACCCGCACGGTTATGTTTTGCACTACTCGCCCGATCAAGGAGCGTTGTAGAAGGTGACGTAATTTGGATTTACGCCAGTGGCCACGGGCGTCTGTGACGTCAGAGTGCCATCTGAATTGATCGTGAACAGTGAAATCGTGCTTGGGTTGATGCCGTCTCCGGCATTATCGACAGCCAGGAGCACGCCAGTCGGATCAATCGCCATACCATACGGGAGTGCACCGGTAGCAATAGGAGTACCGGTGATGGGTGTAGTGGCCGGCACGCCCGAGGTTAGCGCGTAGCCATAGACTTGCCCGTTGGTGCTGCCTTGGTCGAGGACGTAGAGGTACATGCCATTCGGCGTCACCGCGAGGTTGTAGACCGAACTCGCACCCGTCACGGTGGCGTCGGCTCCCAGGGAAGTGAGGGTGCCATCGGCGTTGAGTGAGAAGCTCGAGACCGTTCCAGCGGTATTGTTGGCGACGTACATGTAGGTTCCTGTCGGGTCCAAAGTTGCTAACCATGGCCCGTCACCGGTATTGAACGTCGGCGTGGAGAGCGGCGTCAAGGCGCCGGTGGTCGGATCAATGGAGTAGGCACTCACCGTTCCAGCGCCACTGAGGTTGTTGTTGGTGGCATAGAGGAACGAGCCGGTGTGATCAATGATCAGGTCTTCAGGGTTAAGGAGGTTGGTCGTGAACGGATTGACTCCAGTGATAGGAGTGAGCGCGCCGGTGGTCTGGTTGATGGTGAAGCCATAAATGGTGCCGTTCGGATTTGCGGCGCCACTGCCGGTTCCGTCGTCCACGATGTAAACGAAGCGCCCGTAGGGATCAACGACTCCGTATTCGAAGCCGCCCTGGCCCGCAGTCTGCCCCTGTGTGACGCCCGTGGTTTGAGCGATAGCGCCCGTCGCGGGTGTGACGGTGTAGATCCAAATGTGGCCGTTTCCGTCGAGCTCGTAGAGATATTTGCCGTTTGGATTAATGAACGTGGCGGTCGGCTCGGTTAGCGGTGTCGTGGCTAATGAAGTCAGGTAAGGTGCGGTGTCAGCGGTAACCGTGTAGGACTGGATCGTACCGCTGTTGATATTTGAGACGAACGCGTAGTGAGTTGAGCCAGTCACAACTGTAATGGCGGCAGGCGTGGTAGTCGTGAGCGTGCCTTCTGTGGCCGAAATCTTGGCCATGCCCGCAGCGAATCCAGCCACGGTAGCGGATGCTGCGCCTGTGCTCACCACGTTCGCATCAGCGGGTGTGTCGGAGGACCAGGTTACCGGGCCGACAGGCGGATGGAGGGACATGTCGGCGTATTGCTCTTCAGCGATCAGCGTTGTTGAATTTCCCACACCGATGGAGGCGCTGGCGGGCGTAATCACGAGAGTAGTGCCGCTGGTGACGGTGAGGCTTGCGGTGCCCACTACACCGTTCAGTGTAGCTGTGACGTTCGTCGTCCCTGCGGCAAGGCCGGTGGCGAGACCTGGCGTCGTGGTGCTGAAGCTGGCGATCGTAGAGTTGGCCGCGGCCCACGTGGCTGCCGAGGTTACATCGACGGTCCCCGGCCCCGAGGAGGTGTTGTAAGTACCCATCGCGTCATATTGTTGCGTGCCGCCGATGGCAATGGTTTGCGGCGTCGGGGTGACCGCGATGGAAACTAAGGGAGCAACCGTAAGGGTAGCGCTGCTGGAGGTGATGCCCAAGGCGGTGGCGGTGATTGTGGTAGAGCCAGTGGCTACTCCGGTGGCTACTCCCGCCACGGGATCAATGGTGGCGATGGAAGTATTGGAGGATGACCAACTGGCACTGATACCCGGAGTAATGGCGCCATTGCTGTAATATCCCGTGGCGGTGAAGGTCTGCGTTGTACCGACCGCGACGACAGCGGTGGTAGGAGCGATGGTGATATATCTCAGAGTGGGAGCGCAATTGCACGCGGCCAGCACGACCAGGCACACCAGTGATACCGCCACTAGTGCCAATTCACTGGGCTTTCTTTTCATGACGCCTCCTCAGCGTGGTTAAAGCGGACAAATTCGTACTCAGAGGCAAGCTCGCGAGATAGATACCTTGAGTTAACAGGGCGGTAAAGATGCATCAGCGGGCGAGGTTCCACACCCAACTTACTCGTCGGACCCCAAGATGCCTCAGTACGTGGGAACGATACTCGAATCTAGGAGTACCAGCAAAGTAGCTTTTCCGTTATGGTTAATTTAATGATAAACAGCACGACGCACCTCCCGCGTGGCGAAGATCCTGCCTGACCCGTCGCGCAACGATGACGCGGGCCTCACCCATTCGGCATGAAGAGCCAGTTGGCGCTGGTTCTCCCATTAGAAATGATGCGAAGATAGAATCCTTTTCGACGAGGACCAGCTATGCCCAGACCCTTTACAACTGAAGACCTTCGACTGGAAGAATCCAGGCTGCGCAAAAAACATTGGAAGCGATGGGGACCCTATCTGTCCGAGCGCCAATGGGGCACGGTCCGGGAGGATTACAGCGCGAACGGAGACGCCTGGGAGTTTTTTCCGTTCGAACACGCCCATGCACGAACGTATCGCTGGGGTGAAGACGGGTTCGGGGGCATCAGCGACCGGCACCAATTGATTTGTTTCGCCCTAGCGATGTGGAACGGCCGTGACCCCATTTTAAAGGAGCGGCTGTTTGGGCTGACGGGATACCAGGGCAATCACGGGGAAGATGTCAAAGAGCAGTATTTCTATTTGGACTCCGCGCCCACACACAGTTATATGAAGATGCTTTACAAGTACCCGCATGGCGGAATTTCCGTACCAGCAGATAGTGGAGGAGAACCGAAGCGGGGCCGCGCGCAACCGGAATTCGAGCTGCTGGACACAGGGATATTCAATGAAAACCGCTATTTTGATGTGTTCATCGAGTACGCGAAGAGCGACTGGGAAGATATATTGATTCGCATCAGCGCCTACAACCGCGGTCCGGAGCCGGCGGACCTGCACCTGCTGCCCACCCTTTGGTTTCGCAATACGTGGTCCTGGGGCAAGGATTTACGGCGTCCGGCGGCGCGGCGGGCTGCGGATTTGGCGGGAGGCGTTTGTGCGGAGATCGAGCATTGGCAATACGGGAAAAGGTGGTTGATAGCGGCGGGTCGACCGGAATTACTGTTTACCGAGAACGAGACGAATTATGTGAAGCTGTTCAAGTTACCGGGAGCGCGTCGCCGTATGTAAAGGACGCATTTCACGATTACGTCGTCCATGGCAACAAGCAGGCGGTAAACCCGAGCGCTGACGGGCACGAAAATGGCGATGCATCGGGCATTTCATTTCGCGCCGGGAGAATGCGCAACGGTCAAATTGCGGCTTACGGATCTGGACCCACTGGGAAGCATGGATCCGGAACTGCCCTGGGCTGGAAGCGACGCGTCGCCGGGGCAACTCCGCGGTACAGCGCTGGCGCCCGGAGAATTCGGGGATGACTTTGACGCCGTATTCAGCCAACGGATGAAAGAGGCGGACGAGTTCTACGATTCTCGGATACCGAAGCATCTTTCGCAGGATGCGCGAATGGTGATGCGCCAGGCATATTCAGGGATGCTGTGGTCCAAGCAGTTTTATCACTACGACGTGGCCACCTGGCTGGAAGGCGATCCGGCGGGCCCTGAACCACCCGCACAACGCTTGAAGGGCCGAAACAAGGAATGGGCGCACCTTTACAACGATGACGTGCTGTCTATGCCGGACAAGTGGGAGTATCCCTGGTATGCGGCGTGGGACCTGGCGTTTCACTGCATACCGTTAGCGATCGTTGATTCCGATTTCGCAAAAGAGCAACTGATCCTGTTACTGCGCGAGTGGTACATGCACCCGAATGGGCAGCTTCCCGCGTATGAGTGGGCGTTCGGGGACGTGAACCCACCGGTGCATGCGTGGGCCGCGTGGCGGATCTACAAGATTGATCGAAGAATGCGGGGAGTGGCGGACCGCGAATTTCTGCAGCGCGTCTTCCATAAGCTGCTGCTGAACTTCACCTGGTGGGTGAATCGCAAGGATCCGGAAGGACTGAACATTTTTCAGGGAGGGTTCCTCGGCCTGGACAATATCGGAGTGTTCGATCGGTCCGCACCTTTGCCCACCGGTGGGCATTTGGAGCAATCCGATGGGACTAGCTGGATGGGCATGTACTGCCTGAATATGCTGGCGATTGCGTTGGAACTGGCAAAAGATGATATGGCCTACGAAGACGTCGCCAGCAAGTTTTTCGAACACTTTGTGCATATTGCGCATGCCATGAACGATATCGGAACGGATAGCCGGTCGCTATGGGACGACACCGACGGGTTTTATTACGATTTACTGCACTTGCCGAACGGCGAAGACCATTTCATGAAGATTCGCTCGATGGTCGGGACTGATTCCGCTGTTTGCGGTGGAAACGCTGGAGCCGGAGGTGGTGGACCGTTTGCCGGGATTCAAGCGGCGGATGCAGTGGTTCATGGAGAATCACCCGGACGTACCGGAACACATCGAAATGACCCAGCGCTCGCCGCGAGGGGTGCGCAGGCAATTATCGTTGGCGAACCGGAAGCAACTGAAGCGTATCCTGAAGCGAATGTTGGATGAAGCGGAATTTATGTCGCCCCATGGCATTCGCGCGCTATCGCGGTATCACCTGGATCATCCGTATGAAGTGCAGGTGGACGGGCACCTCAGCCGGGTGGACTATGAGCCAGCAGAATCAGTCGTCGGGAATATTCGGAGGAAATTCCAACTGGCGCGGCCCAGTGTGGTTTCCGTTAAATTATTTGCTGATCGAATCGTTGCAGAAGTTCCATCATTATTATGGTGAGGATTTCAAGGTAGAGTGCCCGACCTATTCAAAGAAGGAGATGGACCTGTGGGAGGTGTCGGCGGAGATTTCGCGGCGGCTGACGCGCATTGTTTTTCAGGGATAAGAACGGGAGGCGGCCGTTTACCGGCAATAACGATTTATTCAACAACGATCCACACTGGCGTGACCTGATTTTGTTTTATGAATACTTCAACGGGGACGATGGCGCTGGCCTGGGCGCCAGTCATCAGACTGGCTGGACGGGTTTAGTGGCGAAATTACTGGAGCAAAGCGGAGAGTAAGAATGTCCCTGCTCGCAAAGTTTTCTTGAGCCGTTGGTAGATACTATCGGCAGCAGAGGACTGGGAACACTCAGCGAAGTATTTTCCGGCGATCCGCCGTTTACCCCAGCAGGTGCAATCGCGCAGGCCTGGACCGTGGCCGAAGTGCTGCGGACGTGGCAAATCTTGAGTGCGGCAGCATCACCGGCGGGAGGAAAGCTTCAGTCCAGTCGCGGCGCCGGTTCGTAGCGTTCCACGAGCACTTTGCTTTCGGCTGGCTCGGAGAAAAGAAAAAGTGACGTTTGTGCCGTCGGTGTCGGCACGGGCCGTTAGACCTGGCTCAGTTCGACGCCTTTCCGGGGACCGGCGATTAAGGAAGCAATGGTCGCGAGCAGAAGGATACAGCCAACTGCCGCCAACGACACATGCACGGAAATGTGGAACCAAGGTTCCACGACCATTTTTATTCCGATGAACATGAGAACCGCAGCCAGACCATATCCAAGATACCGCAAGTATTGCAGCAAGTCGGAAAGAAGAAAGTACAGAGCGCGCAGGCCGAGGATGGCGAATACGTTCGAACTAAACACAATGAACGGGTCGCGCGTGATCCCAAAAATCGCGGGGATGGAGTCTACCGCGAAGGTGACGTCACTGATTTCGATGACCAATAGAACCAGAAACAAGGGAGTGGCGAAGAGTTGGCCGGCCTGGCGGACGAAAAGTTTGGGGCCGTGATACTGCTTCGTTACCCGCAGGTGCGTGCTCGCAAAACGAAAAATCGGATTGCGCTCGTAGTGCACCTGCTTACCGCGTTTCCAAAGCATGTGCAGCCCGGTGTAGATGAGAAATACGCCGAACGCGGGGAGAATCCAGTGGAATCGCGAGATGAGCACGGAGCCCGCGGCGATCATGATGCCGCGCATGATCAGAGCGCCCAGGATGCCCCACTCGAGCACACGGTGCTGTACGGTTTCGTCCACCTGAAACGCGCGAAAAATCACCAAAAACACAAACAGGTTATCGATGCTGAGGGCTTTTTCGATGACGTAGCCGGTCAAGTATTCCAGTCCTCGCTGGCCGCCATGCCAGTGCCAAACAAAAACGCCAAAGGACATGGCGAGTGCGATCCAAACGATGCTCCAAAACGCAGCTTCGCGGATTTTGACTTTGTGGGCTTTCCGATGGAAGACACCGAGGTCCAGAGCCAAAGCGAGAAGTATGAATAGATTGAAACCGACCCACAGCAGGGGTGTACCCATGCTTGGCAGGATAACGTAGGTCTGGCGGATGCCCTACTGGTGGGTGCTTAGCGGCGGGATTATTTTTGCAGGGACGACCGCCCGTTTGCTCCAAAACATGCGACCTGTTTGCTGAAAACAACGGACCGCCCGGGAAGGCGCGCTCTGCAAAAGCAACAACAGCCAGGACTACTTGCGACTATCGACAGCGTTCAAGTTGCTCAACTCGACGCGCGCGGGCGCTCCAGCCTGAACGGTAACGGGTACGTCCCACGAGAGGCGCCGGTCGCCGGATGCGGCATCCATCCCCAAGGTGCTCACCCAGTAAGTTCCTGGACGAAGCCCGGTAATCAAAGCGTGGCCGTCCAGATCCGTCTCCGCTTTTCCCGCCAGGTACTTCACCTGCGCGGTATCGGGAGCCAGTTGCGCGATCTTGCGCTTGTGTTCGATATGCAGGCTGTCCCAAGCGGACTTGGGGTTCACGGCCGCCAGTTCGAGTTCCATCCCCTGGATTGTGGAGGGATGAGTTTCGATGAATTTGCGCATGGCCGCGAGATATTCTTCTTTTTGCTTTTGATATTTATCGGGGTTCGCAGATTTGTCAGCGTCGCGGTATTTCGGTTGTGGAAGGCCTTTGGTAACCCCGCCCGAGTTTGAACGGTTATACGCGGCGAAAAATTCCGGAACTTTCATAATGTCGGCAACGGTGAACAGCTGATCCGAATCCGGCGAAGTCAGGTCGAGAATGCCGTGAAGCTTCAGCCAAGCCTTCAATTCCGGCGAGCAGTCCAGTTTATTGATAAATTCATCGCGGGTGGGCAGGACGTCCTGGCCGGCAACTTCATTCACGACGTCCGCGTAGCTTTTGGTCAGCACATAAAATTCGAACTGCCGAACGGGTTCGGGCCGTGCGCCGGTAGGAGTGATTCGCGCGGAAAGATCAACGGAGCCGCTGCCCTGTGCCGCGGCGCAGAAGGGAATTCCCGCAAGCACGGCCAGAGCCAAAATAAACCGAAAAGCATGTCGCATGTCGCTCATCGTAGCAGATCGGTCTCGCCAGGTCGGGTGGAAAGCGCGTTGCGTTTGTCCAATCGTGCTAGACCATGGTCCTCATGGGCCCGGACCAGGGAAAACTAGTAACGATCTCGCCTGACACGCCAACCTAACGAAATCAACGAAAGCAAAAATGCAAAGGCTCGCCCGGGTTGGCGAGCCGCGCAAAAGTTTGGAATGTTTAATACAGCCGGAAATTTACTTCGAAGGTGACGATGGTTGGCACCGGCTTGCCGGAAGCTCCGGTGGCCGCTTTGCAGCGCCAAGTCTTCAGCGTGGTCAATGTGTTTTCGTCGAGACCGAGACCCGGGCTCTTGATCAGTTTGAGGTTCGAAAGGTGACCGTCGAGGTTCACGATCGCTTCCACAAGCACGATTCCGGAATACTTCGCCTTGCGAGCTTCCTCGGAATACGGCGGATTCGGCATATAGAAGCAGCTAGGCATGCCCACGCCGTTCACGCCTGCGTGAAACATCCCGCCACCGGTGCCGCCGCCTTCCCCGGGACCAAGGCCGCCACCGCTGCCGCTACCAATACCGCCGCCTTCGCCGGAGCCTATACCCCCGCCGCCGCCCGGTCCATTGGACATATTAACCACCGCAGCCATGGGATCACCGAAGTTCGAAAGATTCGGGTTCGCTACTTTCAAATCTGGCGGACCCAATAGCGTTGGATCCATCGCCAACTTGGGATTCGGGTTCTTAATCACTGCCGTCGGCGGAGTGAACTGAGTCATGCTGAAACGGGGCGCTTTGCCCTTCGTTGCCGGCGTAGGAGAGCGATCACCCCCACCGCCTCCCCCGCCTGCTTTATCCGCTCCCGCAGGCAATTTCGCAATGTAAGGAGAAATGTCCAGCGGCGTGACGTCCACCTGCTTATTTACGGCTTTAATGGGCTTGGCCATGCTGATGATGAACGGAGTAACGAGCAGCGCTACGACTCCGGCATGCACGGCAAACGCAATGGCCTGAGTCCAGCCGAAATTCTCGTCTTTGGACCAGATATCTTTTACGTTTACAGGTTTAATGCCCGGAGGAAGAGGCGCGGGCTTGGGAGGATTGAAGAAGTCGCGAAGGCGATCCTTGAAGCTGCCAAAATTACCGCCCCAGTCGACTTCCAGCCGCTTGTTGACCACATTTTTGGGAGCGGCCGGCGCCGAAAGGAAGAATTTCAAATTGTCCGACATGCTGGAGCCGAACGCATTCTTGGTGAACGGGGCGCCGGGGCGTTCAATGACCTTGACCGGACGTTCGAACAAAAACTGTTTAAGGTTCGACCAAAAGTTGTCGGGAATCAGGATTTCGGGCGTGCCGAAATCCGGGAGTGCGGAACTGGGCACAGGAATGACTTCTTCCGGCCCCGTGCGCTTGGGCTTACTTATTTCGTCGGGAAGGAGGTTAATGAATCCAGGCACCTTTACCCCTCTGCTCGTTTAGACGCTAAGGCAGCGTCAAAAGTTCGCACAGCCGTTATGATTCGCACGTACTGGGAAAGGTTGTGCGCCCCCCACGGCTGGCACCACTTCAATCCTCATTGTAACAGAAGTTGGCTCTATGGGTTGTCGTCCCGTGTGTTCTGGGTCACAAGAAAGAGTGTGACCCACGCGGCGGGCCCGATGATACAGGCGCAGCCGTTGGCTCCGCTTCAGACTGGCTTGGCAAGAGCGAAATAGGGTGGCAATGGATCTCGGCGGTACATGAGTTCAGTGAGCTGATAAAACGAGCTTGGCGGTTCGGATGAAAAGGCGGCTCAACTCGACCTCCGCCCTGCGGCACAGACGTTCACTCCTGGGTGTTCTGCTCGCGACACATGTCTGGCGGTAACAAACAGGCGTTCGTGGCGCGGTTTTCTTCTGCGGGCTGAGTAAGGTAACATACGTGGTTACACTGCTTTCCGCATTTTCCCGCCGTACAACAGAGGCGCGTGACCTTTGCCGCTCCCCCGCAAGGGAGCGGCGGCGTTAGAAGGGATATACCAAAAGTCCAGTTATGGCCGAACCATTGGAATTGAAGAAGACCCTGAACTTGCCGAAAACGGACTTTCCTATGAAGGCGAGTCTGCCGCAGAACGAACCCAAACAGCTGGCGGCTTGGCAAGACATGAACTTGTATTACCGGATTCTGGAGGTTCGCGAAGGTAAGCCCCTGTTTGTTTTACACGACGGACCGCCGTATCCCACAGGAACCATTCACCTGGGAACGGGTCTGAACAAGATTCTGAAAGACATGATCGTGAAGTCGAAGAGCATGGCGGGGCACTATGCTCCATACGTGCCGGGCTGGGATTGCCACGGCCTGCCCATTGAAACCCAGGTCGAAAAGGAATTGGGCGGAAAAGGAAAAGTGTCGCCAGCGGAGTTTCGCAAGCGCTGCCGCGAGTACGCCACAAAATACGTGGAGCAGCACAAACGCGATTTCAAACGCCTGGGCGTTTTTGGGCGGTGGGATCATCCGTATCTCACGATGAGTCACGAATACGAAGCCACCATTGCGAGCGCTTTTCTGGACTTCATGGAAAAGGGCTACGTTTACCGGGGACGCAAGCCGGTGTACTGGTGCATGCACGACAACACCGCGTTAGCGGAAGCGGAAGTGGAATACGAAGACCACACCAGCCCTTCGATTTGGGTGACCTTCCGAGTGGTGGGCGGCGGGACGGGAGAAGCTACCGCAAAAATCGGCTCCGATGTTTCCGCAGTGATTTGGACCACAACGCCTTGGACCATTCCGCACAATCGCGCGCTGGCGTTTCATCCTGATTACGACTACGTGGTGGTGCAAACGGAAAAAGGGAAATTGCTGCTGGCGGCCGATCGCGTGGCCGCGTTGCAAGCCGATTGCGAACTGAAGCAGGCGGACGAACTGGCTCGCTTCAAAGGCCAGGATTTCGAGGGCATGAAGTTTGAGCACCCGTTCTTGCCGCTTCAGGTTCCGGGCGTTCTCGCCGATTATGTGACCCTGGATCAGGGCAGCGGTATCGTGCACACGGCTCCCGGGCATGGTGCGGAAGACTTCGTCACCGGGCAGAAGTATGGACTCGAGGTATACGCGCCACTCGATGATCGCGGCGTGTACCTGGAAGGCTTGCCGGAATATAAAGGCAAGAACGTGTTCGAAGCCAATCCGATCATCGTGAAATTACTGGCGGATCACCGAACGTTGCTGGCCAACCATCCTTATAGGCACACGTATCCGCACTGCTGGCGCTGCCACAATCCGGTCATTTTTCGCGCCACCGAGCAGTGGTTCATCAAGATGGACCAGCCGAAAAATGGCGCTACGGAGACATTTCGCCAGGAAGCGCTGGCGCAGATTCCCACAGTGAAGTGGTTGCCAACGTGGGGCCAGGACCGCATGTACGAAATGATCGAGAATCGGCCAGACTGGTGTGTGTCCCGGCAACGCTTCTGGGGCACGCCCATCATCGTGTTTTATTGCGATGCGTGCGGCACGCGGCTTGAGGATTTTCATGCGCTGCGCAACGTAGTGAAGTGGTTCGAAAAAGAAGGCGCGGACGCATGGTACAAACATTCCGCGAAGGAGCTGCTGCCGCCCGGGACTAAGTGCCAGTGCGGTGGGACCAAATGGCGTAAAGAAAACGACATTCTGGACGTGTGGTTCGATTCCGGGTCGTCCCATCTTGCAGTGCTGAAGGGCAAGGAATGGCCTGCGGATATTTACTTGGAAGGTCCCGACCAGTATCGCGGATGGTTTCACAGTTCACTGTTGATCGCCGTTGGGGTGCGAGACAAGGCGCCCTACCGTGGAGTGGTGACCCATGGCTGGACCCTCGACGAGCAAGGCCGGCCCATGTCCAAGTCGCTGGGAAACGTAGTGCTTCCCACGGAGATTTGCGATAAGTGGGGAGCTGACTTGCTCCGGCTTTGGGTCGCCTCGCAGGAGTATCAGGCGGATGTGAAGATGAGCGAACGGGTGATGACCCAGCTCAGCGAAGCGTACCGCAAAATCCGCAACACTTTTCGGTTCGCGCTGGGAAACCTGAACGACTTCGATCCTGGCCGCGATGCGCTGCCCAAGGAGCAACTCGATGAGATGGATCAGTGGATGCTCGAGCGCACCGCCGATCTGGTAAAGCGCTGCCGGGAGTGGTACACGGCTTACGAATTCCACCGGATTTATCATGCCATTCACGATTTTTGTGTGGTGGACCTGAGCGCGTTTTACTACGACGTGCTGAAGGACCGCTTATATACCAAGGCGCCCAATAATAGGTCGCGCCGCTCCGCGCAAACCGCCGTCTGGAAAATCACCAGCGCGCTTGTGCGGCTTGCTACGCCAATTTTGGTATTCACTGCGGAAGAAATATGGAAGTACTTCCCGAAAGCGACGGCGGAATCTGGAAGCGTGCACATGGCCCTGTTTCCGACCGAAGCAGAATTGCGTACGGGAATCGCACCCGCACGTATCGACACGTGGGAATTGCTGGGGCGCGTAAGAGGCGAAGTGCTGAAGGCGCTGGAAGTGGCGCGCAACGAAAAGAAGCTGATCAACTCCGGATTGGAAGCGAAGGTACTGCTGAATGGGGATCTGGAGTTGAAGGCCAAGCTGAAGCATTATCTGGCGCAACTTCCGGGACTGTTCATTGTGTCGCAAGTTGAACTCATGAACGCGGGACAGGGAGAGTTCAAGACGGATACCGTGCCGACTCTAGAAGTGACTGTTCATCGCGCCGATGGAAAGAAGTGCGAGCGCTGCTGGAACTACTCAACGCATGTGGGGGAGAATCCGCGGTACCCGACGATTTGCGAACGCTGCAGCGAAGCGATTGCGGAAATAGAACGAACGGACGAAAAGAAGTAGAGGACGCGAAGGAGGTAGAGGAAGCAAAGGAGAGGATCATTTGGCTTATCTCATGAATGCCATTCACTTCCTGTGCTTCCTCTAGCCTATGATCATTCCACGCCGTTTGCGGTGGCTGTGGCTGACGTTGGGAGTAGTATTTTTAGACCGTGCGTCGAAGGCCTGGATCGATTCCAGACCGGAAGATTTTTTCCCGCACACGGTAATCCCGCAGTTTGTTGCCATTATTCGGTCGCACAATCCCGGAATTGCCTTCAGTTTCTTCGCTGACGATACATCCACGGCGGCGCGCTACCTGCTGATTTTTGGGTCGGTGGTGATTATTGGCATTATTGCGTGGCTGCTGGTCGCCAGCCGCAATCTCAGTTCCGTGAGCGCAGCGGGGCTCGCGCTGCTTCTTGCGGGTGCCACCGGCAATGTTACGGACCGGATGATTCACGGCGCGGTGACGGATTTCCTTCAGGTGTGGCTGCGCTTCTTGCCGTGGCATATCTTCAATCCATGGCCTACCTTCAACGTAGCGGATTCCGCAGTGACAATCGGCGCCGTGCTGATCATTTTTGATGTATTATTTCGGCAGCAGCACTCCGTCAATCAATAGTGGTCAAACGTTTGTCTTAGAATTAGCTGCGGTCCGCTGGAAGGAAGGCCTATGGCTCCTCGTACCTATGGATTTTCCCGAAGAGATTTTTTGGGTGGCATGATTGGCGCGGTGGCGGTCAGTTCCTTGCCCGGCGCCGCACGGATGATTGGCGCGGTTCCTCAAACGCACAACGTTTTCGTTCCCCATCAGTTTCCAAACGATTTTTTCTGGGGAGTGGCGACCGCGGCCTACCAGATTGAGGGAGCCTGGGACGCGGATGGCAAGGGTGAATCCATCTGGGACCGTTTCACGCATACGGTGGGCAAAGTAAAAGGTGCGGACACCGGGGACGTGGCTTGCGATTCATATCACCGCTACAAAGAAGATGTGGAGTTGGCGAAGAAGCTGAACGTGAAAAGCTATCGTTTTTCGATTTCCTGGCCGCGTATTCAGGCCAACGGAAGCGGCGCGGCGAATCCAAAGGGATTAGACTACTACAAGCGCGTCGCTGACGAACTGCACAAGGCGAATATCCGTCCGCTGGCCACTCTGTACCACTGGGATTTGCCGCAAGCGTTGCAGGATAGCGGAGGATGGCCGAATCGCGACTTGGCGGGCCGATTCGCGGACTACTGCGGAATTGTCACGAAGGCGCTGGGTGATCGCGTCACGGATTGGTGCATCTTTAATGAGCCATGGGTATTTACATTTTTGGGATATGCGTATGGCACGCATGCCCCAGCCCTGAAGGATTTTCCCGCGACCATGCGCGCTACGCACGTGGTGAACATTGCGCAAGGCCAGGCGTTCCGCGCGATCAAGGCGGTGAACCCGAAGTTAAAGATCGGTACGGCGTTCAGCATGTCGGATTGCGAGCCGGCCACCCCGAGCGCGGAAGATAAAGCCGCGGCGGACCGGGCACACGCGCTGGGGAATATTTGGTTCGTGAATCCCGCGCTGAAAGGCGAATATCCGCAAGCATTTCCTGGTGGGAACCCGTACGAGATGATGGGCGTGAAGCCGGGCGACCTGGAACTGTGCAGGGCGCCATTTGATTTCCTGGGCATCAATTACTATCGGCGGCAAATGGTTTCCGCGATTCCCGTCGGGTCAGGCGAGGCCGCCACTGGCGTACACAATTGCGACGCGTTCGAAGGTCCGCTCACGCAGTTTGCGTGGGAAGTTTGGCCGGACAGCTTCTATGAATTGCTGATGCGCATCACGCGGGAATACAACAAGCCGGTGCTGGAAATCACCGAGAATGGATGCTCGTACCTGGACTCGCCTGATGTCCGTGGAAAGATTCCCGACCAGCGGCGAATCGAGTTTACCCGTGGGTATTTGAGTGCTTTGGGACGCGCGATGAAGGACGGCTGTGATGTGCGCGGGTACCATCACTGGAGCCTGATGGACAATTTCGAATGGGCGGAAGGCTACGCGCAGCGGTTTGGCCTGGTGTACGTGGATTTTCGCGACCAGCGCCGCATCATTAAGGAGTCCGGGTACTGGTATGGAAGATTGGCGGCGTCGGGCAAGCTCGCATGACCTTATCACGCTTCAGGGCTGCGTGTAGTTGCTGAGGTAGCCTGGTGCGGTACACTCACGGCGTGACGGAAATCTCGCAAATTCAATTTGTCACCACTGAAGAAGACGCAGGCATGCGGCTTGACCGTGTGGTAGCGGCGCATTTTCCAGAGCTCTCACGGACGCGGGTGCAGGAGCTGATTGGGCAACGGTTAGTGCTGCTTAATGGCAAGCCGGCCAAGGATTCCCACAAAGTGCACGCGGATGACGTGATCCACGTGGTGCCGCAGGAAAGACCCGCGCTGCTGGCGGAACCCGAACCCATCCCGCTCGACATTCTGTATGAAGATGATGACGTAATCGCCGTAAACAAGCCCGCCGGAATGAGCGTGCATGCCGGAGCCGGAAACTCTCACGGAACACTGGTGAACGCACTGTTGGGACGCGGACAGCAGCTATCTACCCCGGAAGATCCGCTGCGCCCGGGAATTGTACACCGGTTAGATAAGGAAACCTCCGGAATCGTGCTGGTGGCGAAAAACGATTTCGCCCATGCCAAACTATCCGAAGCATTTCGACAACGCGCCATCCGCAAAATCTATGTGGCGTTGGTGCAGGGAACCATGGAGCAGGAGCAAGGCCGGATCGAGTTGCCGATTGCCCGCGACCCAAACCGGCGCACGCGCATGACTGCTCGGCGCGCGGGGTTGCTGCCCAATTCCCGTCCGGCTCGCACGGATTGGCGCGTGCTGGCGCGAATTGATTCCACCACTTTGCTGGAGGTACAACTCCACACCGGGCGAACCCATCAAATCCGAGTGCACTTTTCCGCGTTGCATCATCCTGTTGTTGGCGACACGCTCTATGGGGCGGCAGGTCAGTTGCACGTCGGACGCACGACTTTGCCTTCCCTTGGCCGCAATTTTCTCTACGCCGCAAGAATTGGTTTCGCGCAGCCGCACAGCGGCAAACTGATTGAACTAAAGGCGTCAATGCCCGTCGAATTGCAGGAGTACCTTGGGAAGCTGGGAGCCGCATCCGGCGAGACTCAAGACTTAATTGACGCTGCCTTGAACAGCTTCTTATAATCAGGGGCAGATGCGAACCAGATCATTTGCGTTGTTGTTTCTTTTGCTTCTGGTCAGAGTTGCGCCTTTTTTCGCTCAGCAACCGCAGAACCCGCCGGCCAAACCGCCCGAACCACCGCCAGCCGAACCGCAAGTCCAAAAAAGCCAAACCACGATTCCTGTCACGGTCAACCTCGTTGACGTGCTGTTCACGGTGTTGGACCGCCGCAACAAATTGGTGCCGGCCCTGGATAAACAGGATTTCAAGGTGCTGGATGACAACGTGCCCCAGGACATTCGTTACTTCAGCAGGCAGAGCGATTTGCCTTTGCGCATTGGCATGTTGCTGGACACTTCCAACAGTATTCGCGACCGGCTGAAATTCGAGCAAGACGCCGCAAACAATTTCCTGTTTAGCGTGCTGCGGCACAATAAAGACGAAGCGTTCGTCATGACCTTCGACGACGAGCCGCAGGTTATTCAGGCATTCACCGGGGATGCGGGCTTGCTGCGCGACAATATTCTGCGTACGCGTGCTGGCGGTGGTACCGCCGTGTACGATGCGATTTACAACGCTTGCGTGAACGAACTGAGTCACCCGCCCCGTCCACCGGGTGACCAGCCCGACGTGGTTCGACGCGTAATGATTTTGATCAGCGATGGCGAAGATAACCTTTCAAACCACACACGGAGTGAAGCCATCGAAATGGCGCAACGCACCAGCGTTGTGATATATACCATCAGCACCAGCACGGAGTGGGTGAGTCTGGACGACCCGAGCAAGGAGCGGTCAGGGAATCGCAAATATCACCTGACCGAAGGCGACAAGGTTTTGCAGGACCTTGCCGATGAGACGGGCGGGCGTTCGTTCTATCCCTATCACGTCGATGATCTGGATCAATCCTTTCAGGACATTGGCGAGGAACTGCGCAACCAGTATTCCATCGCTTATAATCCGACGAATCACTCGGTCGATGGCCGATACCATAAGATCAAGATTGAGGCGCCAGAACATAAGGGCTACCAGGTACGCGCGCGCCGCGGCTACTATGCGCGCCCAAACAGCCAGCCGAATAACCAGAACGCCAAGCCGGCGGCCGCTGCGGTCAAGTAGCGTCCCTAGCTCTCTCGAATTCTCTATTCGAGGGACTTTCTTCAGTTCGTTCAGGATGACGAGAACGGGACTGTGTAGACCCGCCACTACACGCAAGGTGACCCAAGAGCACAGGCAGGAGTGGCTGTGCCAGTGCTACTTGGATTCGTCGTGCAGCAAGACTGCGTCCGATTCTGCGTCGCCGGTTTCGATGGCGATCTGCGAGCCGTCGGGCGAGAACACAAAGCGGAAAATCTTGTCTTTTTTGAAGTGAGTGAATTCATGGTGCGGCTGGCCATCGAGAGGCTGCAGCCACAGGTTGTCAACGCCACGCTCGCGCACTATGTACACGATGTTTTTGCCATCAGGAGTGAATGTTGGCCGGGCCGGCAGGGCGCGCTGATCGATGTCGTGATAGGCGAGTTGATGAGTTTCCACGTTATCGATGCGCAGCATCAGCTTGTGATCCAGTTCGCGGACTTCGAGCGACGCGACTTCTTTGCCGTCCGGCGAAAGGCCATACGCGCCCACAGAGTACTTCACCACCGTTTCCGGTGAACCCCCGTCGATCGATACTCGCTTCACATAACCGTTATCGGCGGGGTCCACGTAGTAAACCCAGTTGCCGGTTTTTGCGCAGGTGGGCTGCTGATTGTTCTGACCGTTCGTTAGCTGCTTTACATTGGTGCCGCTCAAGTCCATGCGCGAAAGATTCGCTGCCGCTGGGTCGCCTGGACGCCCGACTTGCCGAAACACGATGTAGCGGCCGTCGCCGCAAACGGTGACTTGGTCCGGAACGTGTTTGTAATCAGTGTATAGAACAGTCTCCTCGCCCTTCGGGGTAACGTCTTTCAGCCTGCCACCCTGGGGAATCAGCAGCCGGCCATCCGGCAACCATGTCCAATGCCACAGCGGCAGTTGTGATTGCAAGGAGACCTCGTGGAGTTGGTCCGGATCGCTTGCCGGAGCGATGCCCAGGTCGAAATGAACTTTGCTTTGAAGCGCTACGAGTGTTTTGCCATCTCTAGCGATTCCGACACTGCTGTAATCGTTGGTGTCTGCGGTAATGGCCCGAAAGTCGCCCGCCGGATAACTTACGTACCCGATCTGCGCCTGTATGTGCTCGGCGTCTATCTGCGTGCTTGTCGCGAGCAGTCCACTGCCATCCGGCATCCACACCGGGCCGTGGTAAATGCGGTCGGCGGAGATGGCGGCGTTATGGCCGTCCCCGTTGGCAGGATCGACTGCTTGAAAGCCTCCGAGCGCGTCGCGTGTCGGCTGTACAATGGGAATGACGATGGTTTTGCCGTCCGGAGACCACGCCGGAACGTAACTGTCGCTCAACAATGACCGGTTACGAAAGATGGCTTTCTCAATGGTGCCGTCGCTCCTGGCCTGCCACAAATCCCAGTTCGGAGAATCGTGCAGTTCGCGCAGGAAAACGAAGTGCTGCCCATCGGGAGAGAACGAAACCGGGCTGTCCACGTCCTCGACAATCACGCGAGGCGCACCGCCGAGGACGGAGGCGCTATAAAGCTGGGACTCTGCCTCGTTGGACTCATCGCGCCGGAGAAAGTAGATGTAATTACCGTCTGGCGAGAATGCAAGCCCTTGATAACGCGTTCGCGCCGGCGTCAGTACTTGTTTGTTGGTCATCGAGGGGATGTGGCGCAACCAAAGCGACTGTTCGCCGCTCTCTTCCAACGCTTGCAGTAAATACTTTCCGTCGGGAGAAATAGCGACCTGGGAGATGTGACCGTTATTCGAAACGTTTTCGATGGAGAACTTCTCGAACGGCAGCGCCTTGGGTTTCTGTCCCATTTTCACGAACTGGTACACGCCGTAAACGGCCGCCACGCCAACTACCAGCAAAGCAAGAACTATGGCGCCAGTGCCGATTTTGTTCTTCTGAGCAGCCTCCGCCAGAACTTTGCCGCTCGCGGGTACAACGCGCCGTGGCGTCGCCGTGTCTAGCGCACCGCTGGCTGCTGGCGAAGCAGTGCTGCTGGTTGCGCGCGTGGCGGTTACGGAGGAGTCCGAGCTTACGCGTCCCGGCTCGAGTTCGCGCAGAAGGCGCTTTAAGTCCGCGCGCACCTCCGCGGCAACCTGGTAACGGAAGTCTTTATCCTTTTCGAGCAACTTGTTCAGGATTCGTTCGAATTCCGGTGGAACAGTGTTGTTGAGCTGCACAGGAGGTACGGGCGCGCTGTGCAGAATATTGCCGAAGATTACCGCACTGGTTCCGCCGGGAAATGGCAATGCCCCGGTGACCGCCTGGTAGAGCACGGAACCGAGCGAGAAAAGATCGCTGCGCGCATCCAGGACTTCGCCGCGCGCCTGCTCGGGCGACATGTAGGCGATGGTGCCGACGGTCGTGCCTGGACTGGTCAGCAGTGCTTCCGCGGATGGGGCAATCGTGAGGGTATCCCCTTCAAAAGCATTTTCGGGCTCGAGGAGTTTGGCTAGCCCAAAGTCCAGAATCTTCGCGGTGCCGCGATCGGTGATGAAAAGATTGGCGGGTTTGATGTCGCGATGAATAATTCCTTTCTTGTGCGCGGCATCGAGTGCGTCGGCGACCTCAATGCCCAGGGTAATGGTTCGAGAAACTCGCAACGGGCCACGCGCGAGGATTTTCTCCAGCGACTCGCCCTCCAACAATTCCATGGCGATAAAAGTCTGGCCCTCGTTTTCTTCGATGGCGTGAATGGTGCAGATGCCGGGATGATTGAGAGCGGAGGCGGACCGCGCCTCGCGCAGGAACCGCTCCAGCGCCGCTGGGTCTTTGGTGCTGCTTTCCTGCAGGAATTTCAGCGCCACGCGACGGCCCAGTCTCGTATCTTCGGCCTCGTAAACCAGACCCATTCCGCCGCTGCCCAACTGGCGCAGAATACGATAATGACCGATTGTTTCGTTGACCATAAAGCGCGCGAGGCTGAAGATACCGTGCCTTGCGATACTAGCCAAGGCGTCGCGGATGGTCAAATTGTGTTACGAATCGAGTTCGAAATCTAAGAACGGCGACCCATTGAGAACCGCGCTGGGTATGGACCAATCAGCCTCGAGACCCTCTGGGCGCGTAATAACCCTTACGCGCGAGCACTTTGTACTCGTGATTGCTTACGTCAACGTGAATTTTCCGGAACTTGCCGTCTTTCGCGTTGTTGGTGGGATAGTAGCCCAGCGTGTATTGGCTGCGGAGTTCCTCGGAGATTTGGTCGAAGGCCCCCTCAAGGTTCTTTTCGGAGTTCACCACGATCATGCGTCCCCCGGTTTCTTCGGCGAGTTTGTGACCGATGTCGGGCCGGCCGCCTCCAAATCTCCGGTCGGCAACCAATAAGATGTGGATCACGGTATCGGTCTTTTGCGCAGACTCGATGGCATCTTCCAATCTGACCTTGCTGCCCTCGTCTTCCGCGTCCGTAACAATCACAATTGCTTTACGTCCTGCTTCTCCGTTCAGCTTGTCACCGCAGGCAAGATAAATGGCATCGTAGAGCGCAGTTCCGGTGATCTGTCCGCCGACCGGCCCCGGGTTCCCGGCAATGTACCCACCACCCGGCGTATTGATACGGGCCTTGTTGATCGCTCGGGTGAGGATGGCGTGATCGTCGGTGAAATCGGCCAGCAGGTCCACGTCCGAATCAAAAGAGATTACCATGGCCTCGTCACCCTTGCGGAGGACGCGATGCAAAAATCGGGCGCCGGCGTCCTGGATGGCGCCGAGCATGTATTGTTCGCTGCCCGAGGTGTCCAGCAGGAGTCCCAGGGTGATCGGAAGATTCATTTCCTTAGAGAAGAAGGAAATATTCTCTTCGTGGTTATCCTCAAAAATCTTGAAATCGTTTTGCGTCAGGTCCGTGACGATACGCTTGTTTTTGTCTCGGACCGTAGCGAACAGGTTAACCAGGCTGACCTCCGCCTTAATCGTCGGAGTCTGCCCTTGCCCCTGAACCTGTTGCGGGACCGCTAGACTTGGAAGGATCAGGCTGAGCGTGGCCACGCCGGCCAGCGCGCGAATCGCGATATGTTTTGTGAATCCAAACTTGGCGTTCCCGAATCTCACAGTTTCTGGGTATCCTTAATGGAGCATAGCGTCTCATACCGTTGGGCGGTATGCATTGGTACGATGCAATGACCATCCTTACGGGATGCGTCTTATCATCCTACCCGAATGGAGACGCCATTTCAGGCGATGGGAAGTTTGGCCCGATCATTATGAAAAGTCTACGAAAAACCTCCATTCTGGTGTTGGCTTGGGCTTTCTTCTGCTGCTTGGGCGCGCCCCGAGGTTTCGGGCAGAATCCTCCGGCAGCTCCTACAACGAAACCAGCTACAACAGCACCAGCACAGACTCAAAGTCCACCTTCCGGCAAAAGTCAGGGAACGATCTCCACGGTCACTTCCATCGTCGTCGTTCCCGTCACGGTAAAAGACAAGAGCACTGGCAACCTCGTCGCCGATCTAAAACGAGATGAGTTCCGCGTCTTCGAAGATGGCATCGAACAACAGATCCAGCGGGTAACTTCGGATCCCGTTCCCCTTTCCTTAGTGGTGCTCATCGATAACGACCTGAAGAGAAATGATGAAAAGCAGGTCGAGCCGAGTCTGGCATCCATCGTCGGCGGGATGAGCCCCAGCGACGAAGCGTTTGTCTGCCGCTTCGATCAGTTCTTTCATCCAGGAGGCGGTTTCACTCGGGACCAGGACAAATTAATCACCGAGCTGCGGCGCACCGAACTGGCATCGCGTACGTCTACCCCGCCTTCTGGCGATCCATTCGGGGGACCTACGATCAACAACGCGCCAGCGCCGGGAGCTCAATTGTCGGGAGCAGCGAATCCGTCCTTGCGCGCCATTCAGGGACAGCCTACGAAGGCTCTCGACGATGCCGTGTATGGTGCTGCGCAGTTGCTGAAGGATCGCGACAGCAAGAAACGCCGGAAGATTATCCTGCTGATTTCGGATGGCCAGAACGGGGCAAAATTCAATACTCACAAGTACGACGAGGTGAAAGAGGACCTGCTGCGCCAGGGCATTACCGTGTATTGTGTGGCCACAGGCTCGGATTATCTGAACCGGAAGTGGACCAGATTGACCAGCTACGCGCATGACACCGGCGGCGACGTTTACTTCGGCGCGTCAGAAGATGCGTTTTCGGAGTTTTATTCGCGAATTACGGAAGAAGCGCGCAATCAGTATGTGTTGACCTATTCTCCGCGAGGCGAGAATGCCGTCGATTACCACAAGATTGAAGTCCGCGTGCGGCGGCCGGATTTAACCGTGCTGGCGCGCGACGGCTACTACGGCGGAACGTTCGCGCAAAAATAATCCGGCGAACACCTGAGAATCGCGGAATCTTCTTGACACTGGTCGTGCGCACCCGTATACGGATGTTACTGGGCGGTTTGCTAGCGGTAATGCACGCCGCGCTCGAGCGACAAACCTGAGGAGGAAAAGGTAAATGGCAAAGAAAGCGAAGAAACCCGCTAAGAAAGCCACCAAGAAAATGGCCAAGTAAACCGGCTGGAAAAGAATTTTGCTGGGAAGGCGCTTCGGATGGATCGAGGCGCCTTTTTTGTTGGCGCTTCGAAACGGCTCGCTTCAGAAGGCAGACCCTATAGCAACGATTCCTCATGCGCAGGGCAGATGAGGCTGTACGCGCACGAGCGGCAGGCGTATCCGGGTTTGGCGGGGAAGTGCTTGGCGCGAATGTCCGCCGCGGTCTCCTGGATAATCTTTTCCGTATCGGCAATTTGTTTGGCGTCTCGAGCGGTTTCCAATCTTGAATTGTTTTGTAGGTAATGGAACACAAGGCGCACCGGGTCCCATTCGAAAATCTCTTTGGCGGCCAAGGCGTAGATGCTCAATTGCAGGCTCTTGCGCGCCTCCGCTTCAGCCCGGGGCTTGCCGGTTTTGTAATCGACGATTTCCACTCTGTTGCCGCCGAGCGAGTTCACCTGATCCATACGGCCGGCCAGGATCACGTCATTTTCAAGCGGTAGTTCGAATGGCTTTTCCTGGTCAAGGATGTCCGGCGGCTCAGCAGTGATCGAAGCATGGAAGGCTTTTAGTTGCTCCAGGCCGTCCTTCTTGTATTCCGCTTCCTGATATTCGTCTTCATAGCCGGCGCTGTTCCACTCTGTTTCGTAGATACGCTGGACTTCTTCGAATGGCAGGGTCGTGCCTTTTTTGAGCTGCTCCAGGAAGCGCTTTACGGTCGTGTGCATCACGCTGCCGAAAGTTAACGTGGCGCGTGGACCTTCCTTGAGGCACCACAAATAGCTGAAGGCATACTGTTGCGGGCATTTGCGGAAATTTTCAACGGCGGAACTGCTTAGCTTCAGGGGTTCCGGCACAGAGGGGTGAAACGACTCCGCCCATTGCGCGATACGGGCAAAGATTTTTGGAGGTGCTTCACTGGCCGGAAACAGCTCGGTGGAGGGGGCAGCGTCACCCGGTTGCTGCGGTTCCTTCTTCTTCACTCTCGGCGCGAACAGCGAGATATCGCGGCGCTTGATGGCCGGGTCCATCACGATATCTTCGATGAACACAGGCACCTTGTTCTTTTTCTCGGTCACCGTGGTGATGGTCAGCCGTTCCTGGGCACGCGTCAGGGCGACGTAAAAAAGCCGGCGTTCTTCCTGAATGTGAAAATCGCCTTGGGGCAGCTCTTCTTTCATCAGCCGCACCGGAAATTCGAAAAGCGGGGCGCGGCTGCGCGAGGGGAACGCATGGGAATTCACGCGCATCAGGAAGACATGGGGAAATTCCAGTCCCTTTGCGCCATGTACGGTCATGAGTTGAACCGCGTCGCCGGGCGCATCATCTTCCAGGCTGATGCAGCCATTGGCTTGTTCGAAATAGTCGAGGTACTCCAAGAAATTCCGGTAATTTCCGGGTATCACTCTTGGGTTCCCAGTCCTTCATGAATTGCGCGAACTGGTTCAGGTATTTGCGGTCCTGCGGGCTGACGCGTTGTGGAATCTCCAGCCACTCGCCCAGATCGCCGAGAATGTCTCTGGCGGCGCGTCGGCGCACGCTCTTCCGCTGCTCGGCCAGGAATTCCAGAAGCTCTTTGCAGGCGGCCGGCGAAGGATCGAAGGGTAGCTCGCCTTGGGGAGCTTGCAGCACATCGTGAAGGGACGTGCCGCGCTTTTTCGAGGCGCGTTCGGCGATGCGGGCGAGGTCCGGGGCGGTCAGGTGCCAGGCAGGGGCGGAGAGAACGCGCGCGCATGCGATGTCGTCATAGGGAAACGCGATGAGGCGGAGATATGCGAGGAGGTCGCGGACCAGGGGATGCTCGAGAATCGACAGCTTGCTAATGACGAATGAGATTTTGCGCTGCGAAAGCTCCTGCACCAGAAAATCGCGGTGGGCGTGCTGCCGGTAAAGGACGGCGAAATCCTTCCAGCGGCGCCCGGCATTGTGCAAACGCTGCAATTCATCGGCTACCCAGATTGCCTCGGACTCCGGGCTGTCGAGTTCGACGATGCGGATTTTTTCACCCTCCGCGCGACTGGGCTGAAGGACCTTCTTCGGGAATTCGGGACTGACTTCGTTCATGCCGATGGCTTGCGTGGCCACCCGAAGGATGTTGGGAGTGGAGCGATAATTCTCAGTGAGCGAAACGCGATACGGCGTCGAGTCCCGGCCTTCGCTCCAGTCGGTAAAGCGCTCCAGAAATAGTTTGAAACTGCCGAACGAAGCGCCGCGAAAACGGTAGATGGCCTGATCGTTATCGCCGACGACGACGATGTTGCGCGAATCGTGGCTGAGAAGGTGCAACAGCTCGAGTTGCGCAATGTTCGTGTCTTGAAATTCGTCCACCAGGATGTGCTTATACCGTTCGCGCAATTGCCGGAGCCGCTTCGTATCATTTTTGAGCAGCGCGACCGCTTCGGCGATCGACCCATTAATGGCAATGGCGCGTTTATCGCGCAGGATTTCCTCGCTGGCGCGATAGGCTCGCGCAATCTCCTGTTGCAGTGCGACATGCTCGGCCCGTTCCTTGTATGTGTCTTCGTCAAGGTGCGGTTTGTCGGTTTGCAGTTCGCGCGCAAGCTGGTCGGCGAAGGCTTGGTAGTCCTCGCTGGAAACTAATTCGTCCTGGCAGCGCGAGAAGAACGCAATGAAGTCGCTGAGAAATTGCCCAGGCTCGGCGAGGCGACGGTATTTTTCCAGCTTGAGCCGTGCAAGATTGCGGCGAAGGAGGATCCAATGATCGACCTGCTCCAGCGCCAGGCGATTGGGATCAACTTCCTTGAGAAGGCTTTCGCAAAAGGAGTGAAACGTCGCGAGCACCACCTCTTTCCCACGTTCACCCACGGAACTGACCACGCGATGCTTCATCTCACCGGCAGCTTTGTTGGTGAACGTGAGACCAAGAATATTTTCGCCGAGCAGGGAAGAATCGGATTCCAGCAGGTAACGAATGCGCTCAGTAATCACCCGGGTTTTGCCTGTGCCCGCTCCGGCAATCACGAGAAGCGGCCCGTCACCATGGGTAATGGCGCGCCGCTGCGCATCATTCAGCTGCGGACTCTGCGCAGTTTCCGGCTTACCCAAATCGAATAGAGTTTTTTGCACTTACAGACCTATCCGCCAAAAGCATAAGCCAGTTTCGCTGGCATTGACAGTTAGGGTGCGACAGCGATGTGGAAATAAATGAATATTGAGATTTATTGCTGGGAGGCTTGGCCGGAAGCGACTCTCGCATTGAAGTCGTCGGATTTCCTGCGCGGGATGGTGACCGCAGTCCATTGGCCGGATTTGGCCGCGAAATGTTTGGCAAGGAAAATAATTTGCCCAAGGTGATAAGAGTAGTGTGCGATTTGGCGGTTAATCGCTTGCGTCACGGAATGAGGTTCGCTGCGGATCACAACGGTGCGGGAAAGGTCATCGTCCGTCAGTGGCATAAGCGCGTCAAATAGGATTTTCCAACCCCGCTCCCACAGAGCCATCAGTTCCGCGCGGGTCTTCGGCGGCTCCTCAAATTCTGTGTCGCGGTGACGGTCCGGCTTCTCGCCATCGGTGGTGAGAAAGTCAGTCCAGCGCGAGCGCATGTTCCCCACCATGTGTTTCACGATCATGGCGACCGAGTTGGATTCACCGTCAATGCATTCGAACAGCCCGGCATCGGGGCACTGTTCGACGGCTCGTTCCGTAAGGCGTTTGTAATGCTGGAACAAGTCGATTGAGTCTTTCACGTGAGAAGTAGTCAGTCGGTGTGCCACGTGGTTTCGCTCCTTCCAGACTGCCGCGAGTGCTTCCCGCTGGATTTTTCCACCCCTGCAAGCTAAGGTTCAGCGGTGAACGTGTACCGCGCCAGCAGGAATTGTGGTCGAGGGGAAACGGAGAGTCAAGGATTGACATTTCGCTTTAGTTTCGCCTACAATTTTCGGCGCTCGGAACCCCGCCAAGAAGAACCGAAGGAGAAAAAATGACTATTGGACAATCGATGTTGCCAGAGTTCGATCAGGAGATGCAGAACACACGAAAGGTTTTGGAGCGCGCAGCGGACGAAAAGTGGAGTTGGAAGCCGCATGAAAAGTCCGGCACGGTGGGATGGCTGGCGGGACATGTGGCCACAATGCCAGGCTGGATCGGCATGACCCTGCAAACGGAAGAACTTGACTACGCTCCGGTGGATGGGCCCTCCTATCAACCGCCGAAAATGGATAACCGGCAGGAATTACTGGCCGAGTTCGACAAAAATGTGAAAGAAGCGCGCGCGGCGCTGGCGGCTGCAAGCGACGCGGACTTCATGAAGGATTGGACGTTGAAAGCTGGTGGCCAGACGATTTTCACGATGCCGAGGGTTGCGTGCATCCGCGGAATGGTGCTGAACCACATCATTCATCATCGCGCGCAGCTCACTGTGTATTACCGGTTGCTGGGCATTCCGGTACCGGGTCTCTACGGCCCGAGCGCGGACGAACAGACGCCTACCGCAGCCGCAGCGAACTGAAGTTTTGTTCATGTGAGGGGCGGACTCCACTCCGCCCTTCCGTTACGCCTCGCCGGTACCTCTCCGCTCACGGTTGTATAATGGGACTTTTGCATCCGTTTTGGAGGCCCTCGATGGATACACCCGTCATTCTTTCTGCCGTTCGAACGCCCATTGGCAAATTCCAGGGCGGCTTGTCAAGTTTCAGTGCCCCTGAACTGGGAGCCAAAGTGATCGCGGAGGCCGTGCTGCGCGCAGGGCTTTATGGCAAACAGATCGACGAAGCGATCATGGGTAACGTGGTGCAGGCGGGATTAGGGCAGAACCCCGCGCGTCAGGCGGCGTTAAGGGGTGGGTGCGATCCGCGCGTCGCGGCAATGACCATCAACAAGGTGTGCGGCTCCGGGCTAAAAGCGGTGGCGCTCGCGGCGCAAGCCGTGCGATTGGGCGAAAGTGAGATCGTCGTCGCTGGCGGGATGGAGTCGATGTCCAACTGCCCATACCTGTTGCCTAACGCTCGCACTGGCTACCGGATTGGGGACCAAAAGGTCATCGATTCCATGATCTGGGACGGCCTGTGGGACGCCTACGAAAACTTCCACATGGGCATGACGGGCGAATTGGTGGCGGAAAAGTATGGGATTACCCGTACAGAGCAGGACAAATTCGCCCTGGAAAGCCATCAAAAAGCGGTCCGCGCACGGAAGTCCTGCTTTTTTGAGGCGCAGATTTTGCCCATCGAAGTGCCGCAGCGAAAAGGTGACCCGGTGGTCGTCAAATATGACGAATCGCCACGCGATGACACCACCCTCGAAGCTCTGGCCAAGTTGAAGCCGGCCTTCAAGAAAGACGGCACGGTTACGGCAGGGAACGCGCCAGGGACGAATGACGGCGCGGCAGCGGTGGTGGTGACCAGCGAACGCGTTGCGGGTTCTTTGGGTAAACAGCCCATGGCGCGGATCGTGGCGCAGGCCGTGAGCGGCGTGGAACCCAAGTGGGTGATGATGGCGCCGGTTGATGCGGTGGAGAAATTGCTAGCGAAAATCGGCTGGGATCGCGACAAAGATGTGGATCTCGTCGAATTAACGAAGCCTTCGCCGTGGCAGCGATTGCGGTGACTCGCCAGCTCAAACTCAATCCGGAAAAAGTCAACGTGAATGGTGGCGCTGTGGCCTTGGGTCATCCGATCGGCGCATCGGGAGCCCGCGTCCTTGTTACCCTGCTTTATGAACTGCAGCGCCGGAATCTGAAGCGAGGCATCGCGGCGTTATGCCTCGGGGGCGGAAACGCTGTAGCGCTTGCGGTAGAAAGGCTGTAGAGCTTCGGCGCATCCTCAATCCTTCGCTTCAGCTAGATAGGCAACCTGCTTGATGTACCCCGACCTCCCAATTGGATGAAATGGTCGTAAGCGCCTAAGTATGCGTGCGGACGCGATCATAACTCGGCGGCTGGCGGTCCGCATGGGTGGAGGCCTATGAAAATGAGTCGTCGGGACTTGCTGAGAAGTTCGATTGCGATATCCGGGATCGCGCTGCTCGGATTTGATTCGCCGTTTCGAAGTTCGTCGCGTATCGACCCGCCTCCATTACCGAATCCTCAAACCTCCGGTATCGAACACATCGTCGTCGTCACGATGGAAAATCGCAGTTTCGACCATTTTTTGGGGTGGCTCCCGGATGCCGATGGCAAACAAGCTGGATTGAGTTTTCCCGACCCTTCGGGTGTCAGCCATCCGACCTATGCATTGTCGGGCGACTACACCGGCTGCCCACATCCCGACCCAGACCATTCCTATAGTGGTGCTCGGACCGAATATGACGGCGGAAAAATGGATGGCTTTCTGCTCGACACGAGCAACGATGTGTTCTCGATCGGCTATTATGGCGAACAGGACATTCCGTTTCTGGCGCAGTTGGCCCGAAGCTACACCACCTGCGATCGGTATTTCCCGTCAATCCTCGGGCCAACCTTCCCGAATCGCCTCTTTATCCATGCTGCGCAAACCGACCGTTTGGATGACTCGATTAGTTTCACTTCGTTGCCCACGATTTGGGATCGTTTGTCTGCGGCTGGTGTAAGCGCGAACTACTACTTCAACAACATCCCGTTCCTCTCGCTGTGGGGTGCTAAATACCTGGGAATCACGAAAACATACGATCAGTTCCTGAGCGCAGCGAAGAATGGCACGCTGCCGGCAGTTTCTTACGTTGACCCATTCTTCACCACGCTCGACGAGGGTTTGAGCAACGACGATCACCCGCATGCGGACATTCGCAAAGGCGATTTGTTCCTGTACAACACGTTCACCGCTGTCGCCAACGGTCCCGCATGGCCGAACACCGTTTTAATCATTATCTTCGACGAATGGGGGGGCTTTTTCGAGCATGTCGCGCCCCCCCGTGCTGCCGCAGCGAATAACGTGGACACCGACCTGGTGAATGGGAAAGCGCTGTTGGGACTACGTGTGCCAGCGGTGATCGCCTCACCGTTCACGCGGGGAATCGAAACTACCCCTTTCGTTAACCACGTGGTATTCGACCACACATCGATTCTGAAGCTGATTGAGTGGCGATGGGGGCTGGCTCCGCTGACGCCACGAGATGCGAGCACCGATGTCGGGAATCTCGCTAGCGCCCTCGCTTTCGGCCTGGGTATAACTGCGTTGCCGACGCTGCCCAAGCCTTCTGTTCCGTTCTTCCCGGAACCGTGTTTCGCCACGTTTGGTAGTGGGCTGTTCGGCGGTTCAGCGCGCCCAGCAACCAGCGCAACTGAACCCGAAACTAAGAAGTGGCAGGAATTGGGCCGCATCGCGGCGGCGCAGGGATTCCCGGTGAAATAACTTCAAAGCGGTTCCCTTGGCTACGTATCCCCAGCCAGCGGGGCGCTCTCCGCAGTGATGGCCGCTTGCGATTTGAGTGTGTGGTGCAGTTCGGATGCGCAATACGGGCAGAACTTATCGTCATCCGAGACTTCACGCTGGCATGCCGGGCATGCGGGATGGAGATTGTATTTGCAGTTCGGGCAGAAGTTGAATCGTGCGTTCACCGTGGAACCACACTGCGGACAATTGTAGGGTAGCGGTTCGCGGACCAGCAGATAAATGATCAGGCCGATGAAGAAATAGCCGCCCGAGAGAATGAGAACCAGCAGGGTCCAAAGAGCCGGATGCATCCCCCGCCGCTTCGCGTCGCGATACACGTAGCCGAGCATGAAGAACAAGCAAGACACTACGGCAGCCACAGCCGTGATTACTCCGGCCAATGCCAGGCAAGACAGAAAAGGCTGATTGCGAAAGCTCTCATCGCCCGGAAACATGTCACCACCGGTTTTGATCCCGTGGATGTTCACCGCGAGGCCGATGATTAGTGCGATTACATACAGCAAGGTGCACAGCCAAACCAGCCATCGCGGGATAATGCGAAGCTCTTCGCTAAACGTGGAGCGTTCGCGCTTGCGGCGGAAGCGAATCAGGCGAAGACGTTCATTGAATGCGTCAGACATAGTTCCTCTCGTTACTCCAACAAAACTCAAATGGCGTTGCTCAGCGCAATTTATCCTCGGCGCTGATCCCGCGGCCGCCATGGCCATTGCTGAGTGCTCGTTGATAGAGCACCGCGGCGACGCCTGCCAGAGCGGGCACCGTCCACCACAGCAGAAAACCAAACTCCAGCACGGGCTTCGGCAGATTGAGCTGCAACCCGATCCAGGCGAACACGCGCCACACAAAGGGAGCGCTGAAAATCCCAAGCAGCCAACTGGCTCCGGTGATAATCCACAGAATCGTCCCGCCTTCGGGAGCCTGCGCAGTTTGGTTCGCCCGCAAACGAACTCGCATCTGCGTGCGAGCCGCCAGATCCCGTGGAACCGTCACCGGCAGGTTGCGCAACGCGTGCAGCAGTTCGCGGGTGGAGGCCAGTTCGCCGGCGCAATCTCCACATTCGCGCAGATGCGCGTCGAGCCAGGCCTGCTCTTGCGGCGCGAGCCCTTCGATCAGCGATTGCGTGAAAAGCTGCTGCGCGCGTTCGTGCATGTTGTCGCTCACGCGGCACCTCCGGGTAACGCTGACTTCAGCGCTTCCAGCCCGCGATAAAGACGTGATTTAACGGTGGACAGCGGAGTCGACAGCACGGTGGCAATTTCCTCTAGCTCGAGCTCTTCCTGAAAACGCAGCAACAGGACCTCGCGGTAATAAGCCGGAATTTTCAGCAGCGAGAGCTGCACCGCTTGTTCGTTTTCACGCGCAACTAACATTTGCAAGATCGACTGCGCATGTTCGTCATGCGGCTCGTACGGCTGATTCGACTCCGGGTCGCCCAGTTCTTCCAAGCTGGAAAGTTTTTTACGCCGCGACACATCAATGACCAGATGCCGCGCAATCGCGAACAGCCACGATTCGAATTTCGCCTTGGCGTTGTACTGGTGGCCACGTTCCAGCACGCGAACCCACGTTTCCTGGAACAGATCTTCGGCGAGCGCAGGATTGCCAGTCAGGAAGAGCAAATAGCGATACAGCCGCTGCTGATACTGCTCGATAAGGCGATCAAGCACATCAGGATCGCGCCGGCGCAGGCCCGCAGCCAGGGTTTGGCGTTCGTCAGTCATGAGCCCGGTAAACAGTACCGGGGACCTTGAAACCGTTAACGTGAGAGTCTGTGCGTTCATACTAACGTGGATACGGATGATGTGGGAAAAAAGACGCAACGAAGCCAAATGAGGCAGGGAATAAAGAGAATAAACGTCGTGCTGCCTATTGCTTACAAACCGCCGAACTGTCGTTCCGAAAGGCGTGGGTCTGAAAACCCGCCACTATACAGAGTCGTGGGCTCACGTTATTCCCTTTATTGCTTCACTGGATTCAGGTGCTTGGACAAACACGCTTGATGGATGCACAATCGCAAAACGGGCGGCGACATGCCGCAGCTGAGGGTGAGCGATGTTTTGTCCCGAGTGTAAGGTGGAATATCGGCCCGGATTCACACGCTGCGCGGATTGCGATGTGGAGCTCGTCGACGAACTACCAAAGAACGCCTTGGAGATGCGCCGCATCGGCCAGAATGGCGAGTATCGCGTAGCGGGAGAACCCGGCGATCCCAACGAGGACCCGTTTTGCTCGTTCTGGAAGGGTGACGATCCCCGGGTGCACGCGGAACTGTGCAGCGTTCTGGACGAGGCTGGGCATTCCGCACAACACCGTGTTCCGTCGCGATCATCTGTTCAATTTGCGGAATTATGCAGCATATGAAGTCGGCGTGCCATTTTCCCTGTACGAACAGGCAGAAAATGCCGTGAAAGTGGCGTTTGGCATCGATGATGTCACCGACGTGGGCGCGCAGGAAGTGCAACTGCTTCCCGACCGCCCGGTTAAGCGATCCGCAAGTTGCCCGAGACATTGACGCCACCACTGAAGAAAATATTCCGGGTCCACCGAATGCAGGCGAAGGCACCGACTGGTTTCCCGAAGATGCTTCGGTGCGCGTGTGGTCGACGAAGAACGATGAGCCCAGCGACTTTCTGGTCGCAGCGTTGCACGAGAATAGCATTCGCTGCCGCCTGGATAAAAATGGCGGCCGCGCGGAACTGTTCGTTCTGCCGGAAGATGAAGTCCGCGCGCGGGAAATTATCAGAGAAGTGGTGGACGGGACACCGCCCGAATAAAACATGTCTTGTCCTTTCCCTCCAGACGGAACTCCGAAGTACATTATTCGGTTGGCTATTTCCTGCCTAAGCCATTTAGAATGCATTACGTGTCCCCGCCGGGAGAATCGCCATGAGCACGGCTGCGGTAGGATTCCGGGCGCACTCGGGTTGGTGCGTGGTTGTGGCTCTGACGTTGGAAGACCAAAAGCCGGCGGTGTTGCTGCGCGAGCGGCTGCAATTGGTGGAAATCTTCGATTATCAATTCCGGCAACCTTATCACACGGCGGAGAAGATGGAGCGGGAGAAGGGCCGCGACTTCGTTGCCCAAATGCGTCAAATCGCGGGTGATTTGGCATACCGGGAGTTGCGTCGAATGCAGGCGGAGTTAGCCAAACGCAAGGTGCGGTTGCGCAAGTGCGCGCTGCTCGTCGCCTCTGGTCGGGCGATTCCAGCATTTGAACAAATTATGGCGTCCCATCCGTTGTTGCATACTGCGGACGGAGAACTATTCCGAGACGCGATGGTACACGCGGCAACGCGTTGCAAGCTGCCCGTCCTGCGAGTGAAAGAGAAAGACGTGGTAACCGAAGCGGCTAAGTTGTTTGGGATACCACCCCTGGCGCTGCTTGAACGCGCCAAGCAGTTAGGACGGGGACTGGGCACGCCGTGGTCGCAGGACGAGAAGCGCGCCGCACTGGCGGCGTGGATCGCATTGACAAAGCGCAGCAAAAGGAACATCCGGTAATCTTTACGCTCGGAGGATTCGTGTCCATCGACGGTATAAAAATGGTTGCGGTGCTGGGTGCCGGAACCATGGGAAACGGCATTGCGCAGGTGTTTGCTCGCGCAGGTTATGAAGTGATTCTCCGGGACGTGGAGGAACGCTTCCTGCAGCGCGGCATGGATACCATCGGCAAGAATCTGGATCGCGAAGTGAAAAAAGGGAAGTTGGCGGAGTCCGAAAAGGTCGCGGTGCTGGCGCGGCTAAAACCCATGACCGACATGAATGCGATTGCCGCCGCGGATTTCGTAGTGGAAGCGGTGCCGGAAAAGCTGGAGATCAAACGCGCGGTGCTGACCGAAGCCGACCGTCTGCTGCGGCCCGAGGTAATTCTAACGAGCAACACCTCGTCCATTTCAGTGACCACCTTGGCAGCATTGACCAAACGCCCAGACCGCCTCGTCGGCATGCACTTCATGAATCCCGTGCCAGTCATGCTGCTAGTCGAGGTCATTCGCGCCTTGCAAACTAGCGACGACGCGTTTTCCACTACCATGGAGTTGGCGAAAAACCTGGGCAAGACACCCGTCGCCGTGAATGATGCACCCGGCTTTGTATCCAATCGCGTGCTGATGCCGCTGATCAACGAAGCGGCCTATGCCGTACTGGAGGGCGTGGCAACGCCGGAAGCCGTCGACGCGGTCATGAAACTGGGCATGAATCACCCCATGGGCCCGCTCGAACTCGCCGACTTTATCGGCCTCGATGTTTGCGTGGACATTATGTACGTGTTGCAGGATGGCCTGGGCGATCCCAAGTATCGCGCGTGCCCCCTATTGAAACAGTACGTTGCGGCAGGTTGGCTGGGCCGCAAGACCGGTCGTGGCTTCTACAGCTATGAACGGAGCTGATTGAGTAGCGAGGTAATCGAGGCGAATACAAGGCGAAAATAATATTTGCTTTTTATTCGCCCATAGGACTATCTGGGTACATCGGTTTTCAACAGGTGCCCTATGACCGACTTACGGTTCCATGTCCTAACCTGCATCGAACATGAGAGACTCGCATTTGAACTGCTGGAGTTGCGCAGCGCGCGGCCAATACCTGGTTCGTGGCTGCAGCGGCAGGAGCAGAAGGGGCGGACCGGCGGGAGCGAGCGGCGCTGTCGCGGCTGGTGGAGCACCAGCTGGAGCACGGCTGCGGCAGTTGAAGACTTATAGAAACTGTAGCGGCGGGCTTCAGTCCGGCATCCTAGCGCGGATGGCCAGGAAGCGGGCTAAGAGCCGGGCGCTGAAAACTGAATTCTTGTGCGAAAGGGAAAAAGAGCTGGCATTTTCCGAGTACGTTATGTTATATTGCTTATATCGTAATGTACGGAGGAGCAGCGCAGGTCCCGGCGCTGTTTTGAGCGAGCCCGAAAGCCCAATCGCAAATTCCTAATTTCCTCGTACCGAGGTGAGAAATGGCAGATGAACGGGCAAAGTTGCTGGAAGCGGCGATTTCGCAGATCGAGAAGTCTTATGGCAAAGGCTCGATCATGCGTTTAGGTAGTAAAGACGTGCTGGTGCCGGTGAGTGTAATTCCCTCTGGCTGCCTGTCGTTGGACGCGGCGCTGGGCGTAGGTGGATTTCCCCGCGGGCGCGTCATCGAGATTTATGGCCCCGAGTCCGGCGGTAAGACCACCATGACGCTGCACATCATAGCGGAAGCACAGAAGCTGGGTGGCCAGGCCGCATTCATCGATGCCGAGCATGCGCTGGATCCTTCGTATGCGCGCAAGCTCGGCGTGGATGTGGACAACTTGCTGGTGTCGCAGCCAGACCATGGCGAACAGGCTCTGGAAATCGCGGAAACGCTGATTCGCTCGGGCGGCGTGGATGTGGTGGTGGTGGACTCGGTGGCGGCATTAGTGCCCAAGGCGGAGTTGGAAGGCGAAATGGGCGAGCCGCAAATGGGTTTGCAGGCGCGGCTGATGTCCCAGGCCCTGCGCAAGCTCACCGCGATTGTTTCGAAGTCGAAGACCTGCCTGATTTTCATCAATCAAATTCGCGAAAAAATTGGCGTGATGTTTGGCAACCCCGAAACCACCACAGGCGGCCGCGCGCTAAAATTTTATGCCTCCATGCGCGTAGACATTCGTCGTATCCAGTCGATTAAGGAAGGCGACCGTGTAATTGGTTCGCGCACCCGTGCGAAGGTCGTGAAAAACAAAGTGGCCGCACCTTTCCGCGAGGCGGAGTTCGACATCCTCTATGGCGAAGGAATTTCGCGTGAAGGTGATTTGCTCGATCTCGGCGTCGACAAGGGCGTCATCGAGAAGAGTGGGACCTGGATGAGCTTTGGCGGCGAGCGCATGGGCCAAGGCCGCGAAAACGCGCGCGTGTTCCTGAAGGAGAACAAGGACATTCGCGAAAAGCTCGAAGCGGCGCTGCGCAAGAAAATGGAGATTCCGGGAGGTAGTCAGAACGCCACTGCGACGGCCAGTACGCCGGGGCCAAACGGTCACGCCAATATTCCCGCCGAAAAGCCGCCGATGAAAGTCGCTGCAGCTGCGGCAACGGACAATAAGGCCAGACCGACTCGGTAGAAACGTTACGATTTTCTTCGAAGGAAGAGAGCGGGCGGGGCGGGGAAGGGTGACCCCGCCCGTTTCTTTTTGCGCCAAACTCCGTTCTCATGTTCCACTTTCGGCTTCGGATGGCACCCATGCACAGGACTCAATAGCACGAATGGACAGGGCCTTGCGGAAAACTGGACCCCCGTTCAGTCGTTCGAACTAAAGCACATAACCGCGTACTGGGCCTACTTAGCTATTGTCAGGATAGATCGAAAATCCATAAACTTTGTCTCAGGTTTGAACACGCGCTGTGCGTCGCATGAGACTGGTCGCGTGGAACACAGGCTAACTTCTTTGAATTGTGCAGACGACAGATGTGGAACATAGAATGCATCCTTTGAACAAGCATTGCTTTGCAGCTCGCGATTAAGGTACATTCGTTGCGCGCTGTCAAAAAACGAACAGGTGTACCGAGTTAAGGACCTAATGATCAGGGACTTGGGAAAAATTGTTGCAGCAGGTTTACTGGCATCTGTTCTCGCTGTGCCAGTACCCGCCGGTGCAGCTGCCGGCAAGCCGATTGTCAGCAGTTCCAAAAAGAAAGCGAAGTCGAAAAAGCATCTCACGCCTTCCCGGTATAGTGGTTACGCGCCGACCTATGCTGACTCTATAAGTGGCGATGATCCAACCTACGACGATCCCATCGTTCGCCAAGCCGCAGTTGATGCTCTTGGGCGGTACAACGGTTCTGTGGTCGCGGTTGATCCGCATACGGGACGTATCCTGACCGTGGTCAATCAGCGCATCGCGTTCAGCGACGGATACATTCCCTGCTCCACCATCAAGCCCACGATTGCGATTGCCGCGCTGGAAGAAAACGTCATTACCAACGACACCATGCTGAAGGTCGGGCGCCGCAAATATATGAACCTGACCGAAGCCCTGGCCCACTCGAATAATGTGTTCTTCGAAGAACTAGGCCGCCGCATGGGTTTCGACACAGTGTCCAAATACGGACGCCTCCTCGGTCTCGGGGAACTTTCTGGATACAATCTGCCCGACGAGCATCCGGGAGCGTTCCCGACACAGCCTCCCGCGTTCGGCGGAGTGGCCAGAATGTCCAGCTTCGGGGAAGGTATTCAGATCACGCCATTGCAATTGGCTGCAATTGCCGCAGCGCTTGCGAACGGCGGCACGCTCTACTATTTGCAGTATCCGCATAGTCAGGAAGAATTGCAGAATTTCGAGCCTAAAGTAAAACGCGATTTGAATATCGCCAACGCTCTTCCCGAGGTGCGAGAGGGAATGTTGGCCGCGGTCCTCTATGGCACTGGCCGCTTAAGCTACGATGCGGGTGGCGATGAGACGCCCCTCGGCAAGACGGGCACGTGCGACGATCACACGAATCCATCGCGAATTGGCTGGTTCGTCAGCTATGCGGATGAAACTCACCCTAAGATTGCGTTAGCGGTGCTATTGCGCGGCAACACTCGTCGCGTGAAGGGTCCGACTGCAGCGCAAGTTGCAGGTGGCATTTATCGGCGGTTGCGCGAACAGAATTACTTTTCCGAGCCCGTAAAAACGGCGTCAGCCGCCAACTTTACTTCCGGCAAGTAAGCAGCCCAATGGAATCAGTTAGTACGGTCTTTAGACCGGCGAGGTTCTCGTTTTCCGGATCGAGGCCAGAAGATTGGTGTGTGCCGCGGCAAGACTTTCACGTGGATACTAATGACCGGCTCCGTCAGGTGCCGCGCGGCGTCAAAGCAATGGTCACACAGACTCATGCCTAGCTGATCTTCGTTCTTGGCGCGAAAACTCCTGTGGCACTCGTAGCAGGTCGAGAATTCCGGGCGTTGCTGTACTTCGTGGGCATGCACTGCGGGATGAACTTCCAGAGTAACCATTGCAATCTCCCCGAATTGAGCAAAGGGCAACACCTGTTGCCAAAATAGGCGCAAGAGAGATGTTGAAGAGATTGGACTTAGTCTGCGGCGACCAGACCGGATCGCATTGCGTGAATTCGCGGCAGCAAATTTCGCAGAACTGCTCTAGCTAATTTGTGCACGGCGAGATCGCCATTACCATGAATTTTGGGACAAAACACAGCGTGCGGTATTCTGAGATGGCCTCGGAATTCGAACACATGTCCTGGGGGAAGTGTTGAGTCGGGGATTTGTCATCGTTTTGGCGTTTGTTTTGGCTGCTGGTATTGCCGTCGATGGTTACGCATTGCGTCAGCGTCGCCGTAGAAACTAGTTTTCAGGAACAAGTAGCGGAAGCACGTGCGGAGGCCGCGCGCATCCAGGCGCAGCTCGTCTTACCCACAACCGCCAAGTTGCCGTCCGGCGAGAACTTTGCGTCGGCGCTGCAGCGATTCGGATTGAATTCCCAGCAAGCGGACGAAGCCACTGCAGCGGCCCAGACTGGCTTTCAACTTGCGCCAGTTGCGTGCGGGGAATGACCTCACAATCGGCCGATCCGTCGCGGGCGAATTGCGCGAAATCAATTACAAGATCGACTCCAATCGCATGCTGCACATCGTGCCGGCTACCGGTGGATTTTCCGCAGAGGTGCAAGAGATTCCGTCGCGCGTGGAAGTCAGTACGGTTAAGCGGCGACTGCGAGGATTCGCTGTTCAACGCCGTGGAGGAGGCCGGGCGAGTCTGCGGAAGTGGCGATGCGAATGGTGCAGATTTTCGGCTACGACCTCGATTTTTATACCGACCCGCGCAAGGGAGACACGTTCGAGTCATCATCGAGAAAAAGAAGTATACGAACGGGGAAACCGCTGGATACGGCAAGATCCTGGCGGCCGAGTATGACAACGGCGGTAAAGAAATATCAGGCGCTGCTGTTCCACGATGACCAGGGAAATCCGGCATACTACACTGCGGAAGGTAAATCGTTGCAGAAGGCTTTTTTCGCTCCCCGCTGAAATTCGCCGCGCCGGTAACCTCGCACTTCAGCAAGGCGCGCTTCCACCCCATCTTGAAAACGTTCCGGCCGCATCTGGGCACGGATTATGGCGCGCCTATAGGCACTCCGGTACAGACCATTGGCGCGGGCCGCGTGGAGTTTGCCGGGCGCAAAGGCGGGGATGGCAACATGATGAAGATCGCCCATTCCCAGGGATACGAAACTATGTACCTGCATCTATCCAAAGTTTTCGTGTACTTGGGCGAACATGTCGAAATCGGTAAGATTATTGGACTGGTGGGCATGACCGGTCTTGGCCACCGGACCACATCTTGATTTTCGAATTTCGCAACGAGGCCAGTTCCTGAATTTCGAGAGATTGGGACTGCCGCCATCGGAGCCAGTCGCCAAGAGAAAGTTATGGCAGGAGTTTGCCTTCTTACGAGAGCAGTGGCTGCCGATCTTGCAGGATCCTGAGCACCTGCAGTCGCAGAGCGCGCAGTCATTTGCCAGCGGGAAATAGCATCTAGCCGCCAGGATGCAATACACTGAACTTCACAAGATGGAAACTCTGTCCAGATCTGGAGAGAATTTCGAATCAACGCGTGTCCGACTGGTTCCGGTCGACACCGGCTTGCGAGACAACGCATACCACGCGTTGCCCATCCCAATCGTGTGTGTCCGAGGCTGAGCGGTTGTCCTTCCGTTCAGTGATAATTGGGGATGTCAAATAGCTAACCGAGAATTGCAGCATCAGGCCCGAGGAGGCTTAATGGATCGCCGAGACAGTTGTGCTGTAGTGCTCGTATCCGCTTTCGCTTTACTCCAGATGGTAGGTTGCGGCGGCGGCAGCAGCAGCAGCACCAAGCCGTTAAGTGTGGTGACAACTTCGCTGCCCAACGGCACCGTCGGAACAACGTATTCGGCAACCCTCTCCGCGACAGGGGGCACGGCTCCCTACGCTTGGTCGCAGAGTTCCGGTGGCGACATGCCGGGCGGGGTAACACTCGGGTCCTCCGGAAGATTCGCCGGTACTCCCACCACGCCTGGAACATTCGGTCCGTACGTTTTCACGGTCAAGGATACCGCTAATTCTACAGCCGCTTCCACGAGTCTGAGCATTATGATCACCGGCAGTCCCTTGGCGGTAACCACCACCTCATTGCCGAATGGGGTCGTTGGCAGCGCGTATTCCATCACGCTCACCGCGTCTGGCGGAAGTTCCCCTTACACCTGGACGGAAACTTCGGGCGGCGACTTGCCCTCAGGGATTGCGCCAGTCACGAGCGCTGGAGTTATCGCCGGCACGCCGACCACCGCCGGTACATATGGTCCTTATGTGTTCACGGTAACGGATTCCAGTAACGCAACCGCGGCGTCTGCGAGTTTAACCCTCACGGTCAGTGGTGCAGCAACCGCCGTCTGCTCGCCACAAGGCAATGAATCGTTGCTGACGGTAGCGAATCCCTATGCATTCTTGTTGAAAGGCACCGACGGCCAGGGAAATCCAATCGATGTGGCTGGAAGCTTTACGCCAAACGGGACTGGCGGTATAACCGCTGCGGCAGCGGATTACAACGGATTTACGACCGGCCCGCAGGCGTTGCAAGTAAATTTAGCCGCAAGTTCCTATTCCTTGGGGCCGTCTGGGCAAGGCTGCTTATATTTGTCGTTCTCCGGACTGGCTCCCACCTCTGCTGCAAGGCTATCCGCGGCCAGAAAATCCACCTTTGAACCCGCTCGTTCAGGTCACTCACGGAAGCCCAGTTTAGCGGCGGCAACCGGCACATTGGTACCAAACGTTCAGTTTAGTTTCGCGCTCAGCGGATTTGATGGCACCGTTTACCACACCGGCAGAATCACTGAATCGGACAATATCAACGGCTCGGGTACCAACGCTGCCGGATTGATCCACGTGCAGTCTCCCGCCGCGTTTTCACTCTCGGCGCTACAGCCCAATTATGCTTTCGGCGTGGATGGTTGGACCGTAACGGCGCCCGCAATTTTAAGAACCGCCATGGCCGGAACCTTCACAAATGCCGCTGGCAATCTATCGAATGGCTACACTGATTTAGTTACAGGCAACGGGGCGTCTGGCGAATTAACCGGCGGCCATGGAGCGCTGAACACCACGATTGACGCAACCAGTGGACGAGGCACGGGAAGCTACTTCGTCACCACAAGCACCGGCAATCTTACGTTCGATTTTGCGTTTTACGTTCTCAACAGCTCCGATCTGCTTTTGCTATCGACGGACCTTGCCACCGGCACCAGCACCAATCCCTTGTTAGCCGGCCGAGCGTTGGCTTCGAACGCATCCAACGCAAGCGGGGCGCTGAATGGCTATTATCTGCTCGCATCTCAAGGGCTCGACAACGCTGGTACCGCCGCAGGAAATGTGGCGGAGATAGGAACCATCAATGCGACCAGCGCCGGGACCATTCCAACTGCGACGATCTACTCGAATACAGCTGGAACCTATGCCACCAACCAGTACCCCGGAAGCAGTTACACCGTCGAAGCCGCCTCTGGGCGAGTGTCGTTTGCGGGATTCACAGCTTCTCCGCCAGTTCTCTATCTCACCGCGGGAGCAGCAACGGACGACCAGATCGTCGGGTTTCTCGTGGGCACAGAGAACACCGCGAGTTCAGGTGTGTTGGTCAACCAAACGACCGCCTCGCCCACTTATTCTGTCGCGAGCGTGACTGGAAACTATGCCGCGAGCACTGCCGAAGACGTCGACGGCTCTAACGGCGCGTTCCTCGGAGTATTCGCGTTCGACGGTTCAGGGAGCTACACGGTCGCGTCGCCCCTAACCACCGGTTCGCTTTCGAATGTTCCGCACGCCGGAACGATCAGCATCAATGCGGACGGGTCCGGGAGTCTGGATTCCGGTAATTTCCCGTTTGTCACCAATGGAGCGGTTGTGTTTGCCATTCCCAATTCCGGCGATCCACTTTTGTACGTATTCACCGCGGCAATCCCAACTCCTTAGGGCGCGGCGGATTTTGGAGCGCGCGTTTGCGCTTCAGATGACACTAGGCGCCGGGCAACGCATATTTTTGAATGAGCTGGCACGCGAGTTTCCCGCCTTCAAATTCGGGAATCACCACGTCATCTGCGCCGGAAGTGCGCATGGCTTCGGCATAACGCTCCTGCCCGGCTCGTGTAATGATCTTAAGATTTGGATTGAGCGCCTTGGCTGTAATCGTGATGTACAGGTTGTCGGCATCGTTGTCGATTACCACGCACAGTCCACGCGCCCGGCTGATCCCCGCCGCTTGCAGCACGGTGTGCCGCTTGGCATCCCCGTGCAGCACAAGAGCGCCTTCTTGCAGCAATTGCCGGTAAAGCCCCTCGTTCGTTTCGATCAGCACGTAAGGAATGCGCGAGCGATTCAGCTGATCTATGACCGTGCGTCCCACCTGGCCATAACCGCAAATAATGAAATGGTCGCGCACTCGTTCCAGATTCATTTCATTGATCATGGATTTCCAGACCTCCCGTCCTTGATGGCCGATGAACGTCAGCAGGATGCGTTCCGCAAATAAAATTTCGAACGCGAAGATACCCACTGCCACAAAAAGCGAAAAGTACTTCGTTACCGTGCGAACTTGACGGAATTCAATGGCGTGCGGATGCGCAACCCAGAACAGCGCATTGACGAAACTGAGATGCTCCAACCGCATGTACGCGAACACACAAAGTAGAATGAAAAGCAGGAACAGGACAAAAGGTCCAATCAGCCGCCGGACAAAGACCAGAACCGCGCGATCAAGCAGCACAAACCGGCTCGGAGGGCTCTGGCGGGCTACCGAGCCGGTTGCAACGCGATGGGGCGTAGTGCCGTCCATAAGGGGCACTAATGATACCGCATAACTTAATAAAAGAAATTAGGGTATCCGCTTTACCCGTGCCCCTGAACAACCCGGCCTCAGAAGGCGGGCCCTACACAAGCAGCCGACAGGTAATCAGCAAACGCGCTAGACTGTCCAACCTGGAGGTTCGGCCATGTCTTTGCGACCTGTGAAGCGTCTGGTTCGTTCCAAACCTACACGTGAAGGCGCCGGCGTGCATTTGCGTCGCGCGTTTGGGTTCGGCAACACTTCCGATTTCGATCCGTTTTTGTTGCTAGACGATTTTCGAAACGATGTGCCGGAGGATTACCTGGCGGGTTTCCCTTGGCACCCGCATCGCGGCATTGAGACCATCACGTATGTACTGACTGGAACGGTCGAGCATGGCGACAGTCTGGGAAATCGCGGCACCATCGCTTCTGGAGATATTCAGTGGATGACTGCCGGAAGCGGAATCATTCATCAGGAGATGCCAAAGGGCGACCTAGCCGGCAGGATGCACGGGTTTCAACTGTGGGCCAATCTTCCCTCATCGTTGAAAATGACCGTGCCGCGTTATCAGGAAGTGAAATCCCCGGATATTCCCGAGGTCACCGATGATGACGGAACTCACGTCCGAGTGGTATGCGGCGAATTCTGGGGCACCAAGGGCCCGGTGGACGGGATTGCCGCTGATCCAGTCTACCTGGACGTTTCTGTGCCGCCTGGAAAACGCAAAGTGTTGTCCGTGGAAACCACGCGCCATGCCTTCGCGTATGTGTTCGGGGGATCGGGCAAATTTTGTAACGCCTCCGATCCCCTTGCTGTGCCGACCGAGCCGGTACGCTGGTTGGACACGAATCCGCCGGCAGAAGCGGATAATCGGTCGCTCGTGCTGTTCGATCGCGGTGATGAATTGCAGGTGCAAGCTGGTGATGATGGCATTCGCTTCCTGCTGGTCTCTGGGAAGCCGCTGGAAGAACCGGTGGCGTGGTACGGTCCAATCGTGATGAACACGCAGGAGCAATTGCGCGAAGCGTTTCATGATTTGGAGAAGGGCACATTCCTTAAACAGAAGTAACTTCGACGGTCACATGAGCTTTCCCGGGCGACCGAAGATCGAGGCGTGTCCAAGCCTCTTGAATAATGGCGTACAGGAACGCCGTCGTCAGCCCGAACAGGATAAGCCCGTTCAACGCCTCCAGCGCGCCCATCAGCTGCCAATGGGCTTCTAGAATCAAACCGGAATGGCCGAAGGTGGTCATGGCGTTTAACGAATACAACATGGCCGACGCTTTATCCGGCAGGGCATGGAGCCAGCGGAATCCAAGCGCCCAAACGAAGGCTTCCAGCCCGTGAAGCAACGTAACCGAAACCGCGGTGCCGCCCATAAATGACAAAGCGACTGTTCTGATTCTTCGCCGCGGCGCGTGGCCCAGCAAGCGGTCAAATCGTTGCTTGATGGTGTATAGACCAATAACATGAATCATGACCGTCAGTACGCTTAGAGGCAGGCTCCACAACCAGTCGGAACTCCAAGGTGCGATACCCGCCGGATCTAAATTCATGGAACCTCCTATGCGCAAGCTTGCGGGCCTGCAAAGCAATCCGCAAATCCTAGCGCACAAGAGTGCGCGAAAGGGCCGTGAAAGCAATCGTGTTTCCGGAACGCAATCAGATTAGTAAATGATGGGAAGCTTGGAGAAGTCGGATTCGGAATCTTCGGTGACCCGCAGAATCAGCAGGGTGCGGTCGTCATGTGGCGGACGGCCGACGCCGGCATGCTCGTCGGTGGCTTTCACAATGCGCTGCGCCACGGTGTAGCCCGGATCGTCGGGAACCACCGTGGCGAGCAGGGCTTTCAGGCGATCCACGCCAAATTCTTCCTGGTCCTTGTTCATCGATTCGTGAATGCCGTCCGAGGCAAACACCACAATATCGCCGGGAATCAAGGTGAGCGTCTGCTCATCAAATTCCGCTTCGGCGATGAGGCCCAAGAGGCATGCCCGTAACATTGATTTCATGTCACTTCTCCGTTGCGGACCAGGAGAGGCAAGCGTGCCGCCGGCATTGGCGATGTTGAGTTCCCGCAGCGCCGCATCGTAGATGGCAAATTGCATGGCGATAAAGCGTGCATCCAGTCGCGCAGCAAGCAGTCGACTATTCAACTGCTGCGAGCATTTCCGCGGCGGAGGATTCGCTTTCGTGCACCAATTCCCGCAAGGATGCCAATGGCGAGAGAACCAAATAGCGCCGCCGCAGTTCCTTTGCCGGAAACGTCACCATTCGCGATGGCCAGGCGGCCCATTCCGTAAGGCAGCAAATCGTAGAAGTCACCGCCGAGTTCGCGCGCGGGCACATACGCGGTGGCGATATCCAGCCCCGGAATTTCGCGGGCTCCGGAAGGCAAAAGCTGGCGCTGAATTTCGCGCGCGGTCTCGAGGTCGTTCTGCAGGCGCATTTGATTCTCGCGCGATTCCTCGAATAGCCGAGCATTTTCCAGGGCCACGGCAATGTATGAACCCAGAATATTCAACAGACGCTCGTGTTCCGCGGTGAATGCGTGGGGTTGCGTGCTTTCCAGGTCGAGTACCCCGACCAAACGATCTTGCCGCAAGCAGCGGCACGACCAGTTCTGATCGCACTTCGACGTCATTTCCGCATTGCAGGTAGCGCGGATCCAGACGCACGTCGACAACGCGAATGGTGCGGCGTTCCGCGGCTGCGGCCCCAGCGATGCCCTGATTCAGCGGCATCTGAAATCGCGAGGGAATGGCATTCTGAAAGCGCAGAGAGAAAACACTTTCCAGCATTTGCGCGTCTTCTTTCCACAGCATCACGGTGAACACTTGGTAGTCGACCAGTTTCTTGACCCGTTCGGCGATCTGGCGGAGAAGCTCCTCGCGGTCGAGGATGGAGGTCAACTCATGGCTAATTTCGTAAAGAAGCGAAAGCGTTTGACCTTGGTCCGGCGGTGCCACAGAAACATTGGCCTCGGACGGGGTCTGCATCGCCTAGTAACGAAAACGGCATAAAATTTGGGATCGAATCCATGGGAAAGAGTCTAACTGCATCTATTGGATGTGAAACAGGAAAGTTGGTTTCATGGAAACGGAGGAATTCGGTTCCGCAGCAAGGCCAAGGCCACGGAGGACCGAAAGGACATAATCTGCAGGCCGAGAGGCGCCCGGCAGCATTTGTGGGTTAACTGATGAGAGCTACTTTACTTCCCAGGTATCGCCGGCGCGCAGCAACTTGCCGAGATCGCCGGGACCTTTTTTCTGGATGACTTCCTGGACCTGATCGTTGATCACATCTTCATACCGCGGCAGATCGTCCCAGGCGCGCAAAACGCCGATGGGCGTCGGGAATCCAGGGCGGCCTTCCATATGGGAAAGCAGGAAGGCATAGGACGGACGCGGTGATGATGCGCATCGTGGACCACGAGATCGGATTCCGAGACACCGTTGCCGAGTTGCACGACTTCAATGTCGCCATCGGCTTTGCGGCGGATGCCCTTATCGCGATTCTTGCCGAACACCAGCGGCTTGCCGTGCTCGAGTTGCATCACGTGCTCGCTGCGCGCATCTTTTTCGGTTAAGCCAGTCCACGCGCCATCGTTGAAGATGTTGCAATTTTGAAGAATCTCAATGAATGCTGAGCCGCGATGCGCCGCAGCGGCTTTCAACGTGTCCTTCAGATGCGCCTGGAAAATATCCACGGAACGGGCAACAAAGGTGGCTTCCGCGCCGATCGCCAGCGAAATAGGATTGAAAGGTCGGTCGGGGGAGCCGTAAGGCGTGGACTTGGTGATCTTGTGAAATTCCGAAGTCGGCGAATATTGGCCCTTCGTCAGTCCATAGATGCGGTTGTTGAAGAGCAGAACTTTGATGCCCACGTTGCGGCGAAGCATGTGAATGGTGTGATTCCCGCCGATCGCCAACGAATCGCCATCGCCAGTGGCGACCCACACTTCCAATTCGGGGTGAGCGATTTTGATTCCGGTAGCAACCGCCGGCGCGCGCCCGTGGATGCGAGTGGAATCCATAGGTGTTCATGTAATAGGGAAACCGGCTGGAGCAGCCGATGCCGGAGACCACTACGAAATTTTCGCGAGGGACTCCCAGCTCCGGAAAGACGGTTTGCACCGCGGCTAGAATGGCGTAATCGCCGCAGCCAGGGCACCAACGAACTTCTTGATCGGTCTGAAAATCTTTTTTGGTCAGTGGAGGAAGAGCGGTTGTGGTCATCGCAGTCTCCTAGAGCCCCAGCATTTCTTCGATCTTCTGATCGAGTTCGGATTGCTTGAATGGACGGCCCTGGATTTTGTTGAGGCCGACGGCATTGACCAGATATTTGGCGCGAAGCACCCAGAGCAGTTGGCCCATGTTCAGTTCCGGCACCAGAACCTTTTTGTAGCGCTTCAAAATATCGCTCAGATTCGCAGGCAACGGATTGAGATAGCGCAGGTGCAGATGGCCAATTTTGCGGCCCTTTTCGCGCTGTGCCTTTACGATTGCGTGATGGAACCAAACGTGGAGCCCCAAGAAACAATCAGCAGATCGCCTTCGGCATCGCCGCTCGGTAACACGTTGGGGACATCCTGCACGATGGCGTCGATTTTGGCGGCGCGAATGCGAACCATGTTCTCGTGATTGAGTGGTTCATAGTTCACATTGCCGGTCACGTCTTGCTTCTCCAGGCCGCCAATGCGATGCTTCGAGTCCCGGCGTGCCGGGAATGGCCCAAGGGCGCGCTAACGTATCCTCATCGCGTTTGTAAGGTTGGAAACCCTCCGGGTTCTGTCGCAAATTTCACGGGAATGCCGGGAATGTCATCGAGGTTGGGAATGCGCCAGGGTTCCGCGCCGTTGGCGAGGTAGCCGTCGGAAAGCACGATGACCGGCACCATGTACTTCAGGGCAATGCGGCTGGCTTCCACCGCAATCCAGAAGCAATCGGCGGGGGTGGACGCGGCGAGCACCGGAATCGGAGCTTCGGAATTGCGTCCGAAAAGCGCTTGGAGAAGGTCAGCTTGTTCGGTCTTGGTCGGCAAGCCGGTGGACGGCCCGCCGCGTTGAATATCGCAGACCACTAACGGCAGTTCGGTCATGACCGCTAAGCCCAGCGCTTCCGTTTTCAGCGCCATGCCCGGACCGGAAGTCGTGGTGATCGCCAGCGATCCGGCGTAGGACGCGCCAATCGCCGACGTGATCGCCGCAATCTCGTCTTCCGCCTGAAAGGTCAAGCACCCCAAATTCCTTGTAATGCGAAAGTTCATGGAGAATGTCCGAAGCCGGCGTGATGGGATAGCTCCCCAGGAACAATTTCAGCCCGGCTTTTTGCGCCGCGGTGATAAAGCCGATAGCCAGAGCCTGGTTGCCGCTCAGGTTGCGATACAATCCCGGGCTCAATTGCGCCGGAGGAATTTCGTAGCTGATCTGAAATGCTTCGGTCGCTTCGCAGTAGGAATAGCCGGCTTTCAACGCCAGCTTGTTGGCTTCCACCAGCAGCGGCTTCTTCTTGAACTTGTCTTCAATCCAGCGAACCGTTGGCTCCATCGGAACGGTTGTACAGCCAGTAGCACATGCCCAGGGCGAAAAAGTTTTTGCAGCGATCCATGGCCTTGGCATCCAGCCCCAGGTGTTGCAGGGAAGCGCGCGTCAGGCGCTGTAATTCCACCGGGAAGACACGAAACTTATCAAGCGAGTGGTCTTCCATCGGATTGGTCGTAAGGTGCGCTTTGCGAAGATCCGCTTCTTTGAAGCTGTCCGAATTGACGATTAGGATGCCGTTGGCCTTCAGGTCCGCGATATTTACTTTCAGCGCCGCGGGGTTCATCGCAATCAACACGTCGACGGAATCGCCCGGCGTGTGCACTTCGCCGGAAGAAAAATTCAATTGGAATCCGCTGACGCCCGGCACGGTGCCCGCAGGGGCGCGAATTTCCGCGGGGTAGTCCGGGAAGGTGGCGATGTCGTTGCCATAAAGCGCCACGGTATTCGTAAACTGGCTTCCGGTGACCTGCATTCCATCACCGGAGTCGCCGGCGAAGCGAATCACCGCCTGATCGATAACTTGGCGATTGATTTTACTTGTGGGAATTTCTGTAACGGTAGACATCTTGCTTATCAGACCCCCATCCTTGTGCGGCCCCTCACCGGTGAGCAGAGGAGAACGGCGGCTTCAGCGTAAGGCACGGAGCGATGAGCAAAACACGAGGGCGTACCGATAACGGAGCATGTTTGGTAAGAATATCACAGCGGGAATGACCAGCGGAGTAGGGGAGCGGTACTAGAAGGAAAAGACTTGGAAATACAACGGAAGCTTGTGACGAGGCGCACAGACGCATGTTCAAATCTGGACGAATCGCGCGCAGAAGTATCACGCTTGGGTGGTGACCGCGCCACGGCCTCCCCTGCGGTCCTCCACTCACGGAGGCTCGAATTGCTTCTTCACGTCTTCTGCCCGAAACAAAAACAGCCACCACACACTTGACGGAAGGAGAAGGATAATGAGCGCGACGGAAATCAACTGCTTAAAGGACTGCAATTCACTTACGAAATGATCCGCAATAAAAAACGTTTCGAATGGACGGAACGCAATATAGACAGACAAAAGACCAAAGTAATCAAAGCCCACACCAGCGCACTCACGCGAGCCCAGGGGCGCAACTGAAACAGGCCAATGCCAGTTCGGATACCCAGCGCGATCACCGCGAAGGGACCAGTGCGAAAGCCACGAAAAAATGGCGGTGAATGCTCGTAAAAGCGCCTGCCATGCTCGTCCGGACTGCGTTCATCAAATGAGCAGCAGATAGCCCCAAAAGAAAAACGCGGTTCCGCAGCCCAGGAGCGCCAAAGTGGCTGCGGCGGTGACACCAGCAGAGCGGGGAGGCGGGTTGCCATAAAACCCAAGATGCCAGCAAACACGGCGAGTGAATAGTACGGAAGGGAGGGGAACTAGCTAAAAAGCAGGCTTGACATTCGCTTTCTTTTCGCCTAAGGTGGAACTGGTAGGTACCGCCAGCGGGAACACGAACCGCGCGCGGCAGCAACTTCTTGCGGAGGCGATTCATGGCCCTCACGAAGCGACAAAAGGAAGTTCTGGATTACCTGGTCTCCTTCGAGACCCGCCACGGATATGCTCCAGCTTCGAGGAAATCGGAAAGGGTTTGAAGCTGACGTCGCTGGCCACCGTCCACAAGCACATCAGCACGCTGGAGAAGAAAGGTTTCATCCGTCGTGGCTATAACCAGAGCCGGTCAATTGAGATTGTCCAGTTGCCGAAAACTCCGAAAGAGCAGATCATCGAGCGCCGCATGCAGGAACTTCCGCTCGTAGGGCGTATCGCGGCAGGCCGGCCGCTGGAAGCTGTGGAAGAACGCGAGACCATCTCCTTGGGGGATTTCGCCCGCGGCGGCAATTCCTTTGTTCTCCAAGTGAAAGGGCAATTCCATGATTGAAGATCACATCATGGATGGAGACTTTGTCGTTTGCGAGCAGACCCAGGTCGCCAATGCTGGCGACATCGTGGTCGCCCTCGTCGGCGATGAAGAAGCCACATTGAAGAGGTTTTATCGCGAAGGTTCGGCAAAGATTCGGCTGCAGCCCGCCAATTCGGAAATGGCTCCCATCATTCTGCCCGCGGGCGATGTGAAGGTTCAAGGCCGGGTCATTGGGGTACTCCGGAAGTACTGATTCTTTTTCGAATCCCGCCGCTCGAAAAACTTCATCTAACCTTTCGTAGCCATCCGCTCTGGTTGCACGCGTCTGATCGTTTCGGTACACTTCCGACTCCCGACCGGATGGTGAATTAAGTTCCGTTGGAGCATTCGAGGAACTGGGTTGGCTCCTGCTTCGGAAAATGTGTTGTTAGTGGCGGGTGACCCGGCTGTTGGCGAGTCCGTGCGCGAGATATTGCTGCGCGATGGATATGCTGTCACTCCCGCGGACTCTGCCGAAAACGCTGCCTGGATCGCGCGGGGCGGTGACACCGCGCAAATCGTCATCGCTGCCGATACCTTCGATCACACCGCGGTCAACGGCCTGCTGGCATCCATCGCTTCCTCGGTAAATGGCGCGAAGCCGCGGGTGCTTCTGCTGACCAAGAGTGATTCAGCACAACGGGCGCAGTGGCTCGATCAAGGTGTTGACGATGTTTTGTCGGTGCCCTGGGATGCACAAGAATTGTTGGCCCGGGTGCGCGCTCAGTTCCGGCAAAAGCGGGCCATTGGTGAACTCGAGCGCCGGTTGACCATCGCCGAAGAGAGCTACCAGGCGTCGCAAACCGCGTTTCAGGCGCTCGCAGTCACGGAGAAGATGACCCGGGATGCATTCTCTCTGGAGCGGGTCCTGAAGTTCGGAGTGGGAGCGCTGCTGGGCTTGGCGTTAGCCATTGCCGGCATCTTTTTTGTTTTTTCCCGCAAAGCGGACAAGGAATCGCGGCGAGCCTACACGATCATTTCGCAACTGGAACACAACGCACAAAACGAAGAGCAACTCCTCGCCTCTGCCCGCCGTTTACGCCAAGATCCGGCCAATGCGGACATATTGCAACAGCGAGAACAGTTGCAGCAGCAAACCGAAGCGTTGCGCAAGAAAATTTCCGCGCCAGATGGTGAGGATGTTACCGAACTGCGCCATCAGCTTGACGTGGCCACCAATCGGTTGACGAAACTGGAAGACAGTTCGCAGGCTGCCGAGTCGGTGATTCGCGAGTTCGCGCCCAGCGTTTGCCTTCTGCATGTTTCTGTCGCCTTCAACGAGAAAGACTCAGGGAAGCGCCTGCGCTACGGCGGGATCAACAGCGACGGCTCGCCGCTCAAGGACAGTGATGGCAACACTGTGTACACCACCGAAGGACGCGCGCCCGAAGTGCGTGCCGACTTCTTCGGTAGCGGATTTATTGCCGGCGAAGGAAAAATCCTCACCAATCATCACGTCGTCCAGCCTTGGTGGGGAAATGACGAGTTGAGTGAAGCCACAAAGCAGGGCCTGCAGCCAGTGCTCGCGGAAATCACTGCGTATTTCCCCGGCGAGGCCAATGGCGTTCCTGTCGGCATTTCGCAAATTTCCCAGGATGCCGATTTGGCGCTGGTTCACGGTGATTTGTCGGAACTCAAGCGGCCGGCCTTGAAACTGGACGCCAGGAAAGAAGCCGCGGTAAGCGGGGAAGCTTTGATCAGCTTCGGTTACGCCACCGGGATTGATGCCATTCTGGCTCGCGCCGGCGATGAAACCGTTCGAGAAATCGTCAAGGTCAGCGAAGGCGATCCCAAACTGATTCTTGCGGAGTTGGCCAAACGCAAGCTGATTCGCCCGCTGGTAACCCAAGGCCATGTCGGTGATGTGCTGACCGACAAAATCGTGTATGACGCCCAGACCACTTCGGGCGGCTCGGGCGGTCCACTCCTCAACCGGGAAGGGGGAGTCATTGGTGTAACCTTCGCGGTGGTGAAAGGCTTCGGCGGCTCCAATTTTGGCGTGCCCATCCGTTTCGCTTCTCCTCTCTTAAAGCACTAATTGGAGGCGATCTCTCCGTATCAGTTTTCCTGCTTGTCGCCATGCAAAATTCGTGTCCTCTGTGTGGCATCCGTCGTGAAACAATGTAGAATTTTGGATTGCTTTATAGGACGGACACACGCCTGCACATGAAGAAAACCCGACCGATTCGCAAACTGCTGGCCGCTAACCGTAGTGAGATCGCCATCCGTATTTTTCGTGCCGCAAACGAACTGGGCTTGCGCACCGTGGCGATTTACTCGCAGGAAGACCGCCTGGCATTGCATCGTTTCAAAGCGGACGAAGCTTATCAGGTCGGTATCGGAAAAGGGCCGGTTGAGGCCTACCTCGATATTCCTGGCATCATCGCGATCGCGAAAGCTCACGACGTTGACGCCATTCACCCCGGTTACGGTTTCCTCTCGGAGAATCCTGCCCTCGCGCACGCTTGTGCGAAAGCTGGTTTGGCTTTCGTTGGCCCCACACCGGAATTGCTGGAATTGCTCGGGGACAAAACCGCCGCGCGCCGATCAGCTGCCTCCGCGGGGGTTTCGGTGTTTCCCGGTACAGAAAATCCGGTCTCGTCTCCCGAAGAAGCCCAGAAAATTGCCGCCGAAATCGGTTATCCGGTGATTGTGAAAGCCGCCATGGGAGGCGGCGGGCGCGGCATGCGCGTGGTGCACGATCCCACGCAACTCGCGGCTCGCTTGGAAGAAGCGCAGGGCGAAGCGAAATCCGCGTTCGGCGATGCTTCGGTTTTCCTAGAGAAATTCCTCCCGCGTGCCCGCCACATTGAGGTGCAGATTCTCGCCGACCATCACGGTAATCTGTTGCACTTATACGAACGGGATTGTTCCGTTCAGCGGCGTCACCAGAAGGTCGTGGAGGTTGCCCCTGCTCTTAATTTACCCGACCACATTCGCGCGGAAATTTGCGATGCGGCGCTGAAGATTGCACGCCAGGCGAACTATAGAAACGCCGGTACCGTGGAGTTCCTCTACGACGTCGACGCGCAAAAATGGTATTTCATCGAAGTGAATCCACGCATTCAGGTGGAGCACACCGTCACCGAAGTGGTGACCGGCATCGACATTGTGCGCGCGCAGATTCTGGTCGCGCAGGGCCATAAACTTCACGAAGATCCGCTGGCCTTGCCAAAGCAGGATCGCATTCCTTTGTACGGCGCCGCGCTGCAATGCCGCGTCACCACCGAAGATCCCGAAAAGAATTTCGCGCCTGATTACGGCCGCATCTCTACCTACCGGTCACCGGCAGGATTTGGCATTCGCCTGGATGGCGGCACCGCCTACGCCGGTGCTCTGCTGGCTGCCTATTATGATTCGCTGCTGGTTAAGGTCACTGCCTGGGGCACGAATCTTCCCGAAGCTTGCCAGCGTATGGATCGCGCGCTGCGCGAATTCCGTATCCGCGGCGTGAAAACCAATATTCCCGTTTCTCGAAAATGTGGTAAATCATCCGCGCTTCCGCGCCAGCGAAGTCACTACTTCGTTCCTGGACGACTCTCCGGAGCTGTTTCGCTTCAGCGGACGCGCCGACCGCGCCACCAAATTGCTGTCGTATTTGGGCGATGTGATTCTGAACGGCAACCCTGAAGTAAAGGGCAAGGCCATTCCCACCAGCATTGAGAAAGCGCCGCTGCCCGCCGTGCCCGGTGCTGCGCCGCCGTGCGGGCACCCGGCAATTGCTGACAGAAACTTGGTGCGAAAAAATTCGCCGCGTGGGCGCGCAAAGAAAAACGCCTGTTGCTCACGGACACCACGTTCCGCGACGCCCACCAATCCTTATGGCCACCCGCGTGCGCACCTACGATTTGCTTGCTACCGCCGATGCCGTCGCGCGACGCCTGCCGAATCTGTTCAGCCTGGAAATGTGGGGCGGGGCGACATTCGACACCTCCATGCGTTTCCTTCACGAAGACCCGTGGCAACGTCTTCGCGAACTTCGCCATCGCATTCCCAATATTTGTTTCCAGATGCTATCTGCGCGGCGCGAATGCCGTCGGTTACACGTCATATCCCGACAACGTGATTGTCGATTTCGTTCGCGAAGCCTACGAACAGGGCATCGACATCTTCCGCATTTTCGATTCGCTCAATTCCATTGAAAACATGCGCGTGTCCATCGACGCAGTTCTCAAGACCGGTGCGATTCTGCGAACCTGCGATCTGTTACACCGGCGATCTGTTCGACAAATCACGACCGAAATATTCGCTCAAGTATTATGTAAAGATGGCCAAGCAACTGGAAAAACTCGGCGCTCATTTTCTGGCGATCAAAGACATGGCTGGCCTCTGCCGCCCTTACGCCGCGTACACGCTGGTGAAAGCGCTTGCGCGAAGAAATCGAAATCCCGATTCACTTCCACACCCACGATACCAGCGGGATTAATTCCGCATCTTTGCTGAAAGCCGCGGACGCGGGCGTGGACGTTTCGGACGGCGCGATCGCCTCTATGAGTGGCGGCACCAGCCAACCCAATCTCAATTCCGTTGTCGAGGCGTTGGCCAACACGCCGCGCGACACACAACTCGACATCGACGCGCTCAACGAGTGCTCCGATTTCTGGGAAGTGGTTCGCGGCTATTACCTGCCGTTCGATTCGGGACCAAAGTCCGGCTCCGCCCGCCTGTACGAACACGAGATTCCCGGAGGGTCAATTCACGAATTTGCGCGAGCAAGCCGCAGCCATGGGTTTGGGCCACCGTTGGCGCGAAGTCGAACATACCTATGCCGAGGTGAATCGGCTGTTTGGCGACATCGTGAAAGTTACGCCGTCCAGCAAGGTGGTTGGCGACATGGCGCTGTTCTTACTTGCAAACGAAATTAAGCCCGGCGATTTGTTGAACCTGGATGAACATCACGATTTGTCGTTGCCTAATTCTGTAGTTGAGATGTTTTCCGGCGCGCTCGGCGTCCCACCCGGCGGCTGGCCGAAAAAATTCAAAATATTATTCTGCGTGGGCAGGCTCCGCTAAAGGGCCGTCCCGGAGCGCAAGCTTGCCCCCGGTAAATTTCGAAGAGGCACAGGCGGAACTCGAACACAAAGTCGCCCATCCCGTGGAGCGAGACGCGCTCCTCAGTTATTTGCTCTATCCTGAGGTTTATTTCAAATTCAATGCGTTCCGCCAGGCGTATTCGGATGTGAGCGTTCTACCCACCGCGGCATTCTTTTACGGTTTGAGGCCGGGAGAAGAAATCACCGTTGATATCGAGCATGGCAAAACCATGATTGTAAAGTTCCTCACAATCAGCGACGCTCATCCTGACGGCACGCGCACTTTGTTTTTCGAATTGAATGGCCAGCCGCGCGAAGTAAACGTGCGCGACCGTTCGTTGCGTGTCGTGGAACGCAGCCATCCCAAAGCCGATCCCGCCAATCCTGGGCAGGTTGGCGCGCCAACGGCGGGTCTGATCAGCAGCATCGCGGTCCACGCGAATCATCCCGTAGAGCGCGGTGTTAAACTGCTGACCTTGGAAGCCATGAAGATGCAATCCAACATCTATGCGCCGATCAGCGGCAAAATCACCAAGCTGCTGGTGAGTCCGGGCCAACACGTCGAAGCCAAAGATCTTCTGGTCATCATCGATCCGTGAACGGACCGCACCTGATCAAGCACGAGCAGTTTGCTTCGCGGCACCTGCGCAATCAGCGCGACCTCATCGTCTACCTGCCTCCCGGCTACGATGACACCCGAGCGCCATTTCCCGGTGCTTTATTTGCATGACGGCCAAAACTTTTTCGATGGCGCCACATCGTTTATTCCGGGGATGGACTGGCACGTGGGGCAAACCGCGGATTACTTCATCCGCGAAGGGCTCGTTGAGCCGTTGATTATCGTGGGCATTTACAATGCCGGCAAGCAGCGTTTAGGGAATATACGCCCACGCGCGCACCGAGTTGGGCGGCGGCGGCGCGAATCGTTACTCAAAATTCCTGCTGGAAGAAGTGCGGCCGTTCATTGCTGGCCGGTATCGTGCGCAGGATGGTCCGGAGTATACTGGAATTGGCGGTTCATCGCTGGGTGGACTTGTGTCTTTGTACGTGGGTCTGCGCAGGCCAAAAATTTTCGGGAAAATCGCGGCGTTGTCACCCTCGGTGTGGTGGAACGAACGAGTGATTCTGCGTTTTGCCGCGAGCCACAACAGTGAAACCCTTGCCGTGGATTTGGCTGGATATCGGCACGCGCGAAGGACCGCGAATCGTGGACGACGTCGAACGGTTCCGAGACATTTTGCTTGGTAAAGGTTGGCAGCTCGATCACAATCTGCACTACCAGCGGGTAGAAGGCGCTGAGCACAACGAAGCCGCCTGGGCCCAGCGCGTCGGCCCCTTCCTGCAATTTCTCTTTCCTGCGCGGTGAAATCACCAGATCACGGATAACCCTTTATAGGTTCGGAACTGTTGATCACACGTCACTACCGGAATGCACTCCGCCAACGCCTGCGCAATGATCTGCCTATCGAACGGATCACGATGATGCAGCGGCAAGTCAAATAATCGAAGGGCATGGTCTTGTGTATAAGGCAGAACAGTAACGCAAAGCTCGTGGAGCGCTGGCATTAAATCGCTTTTCGGAAGCGCTAATTTGCCGATCGCTTTCTTTAGGGCGATTTCTGCCAGCGAAACGACACTGATCTCCCGTATGTTTGACGGATCGGCCAGAGCGGACATCGCATTTGGACTTATGCGGTGAGAAGACTCAATAGCTAGTAAAAGGGTAACGGTGTCCAAGAGTAGCCGCACTAGGAGCGACCCTCAAGAAAATAGTCGACCGCTTCATCAGTCGTCGGTTCCCACCTATCGGGGTCCTGAGATGTTCTTGCCCTCAAGCGTATCGAATTTCGGCTTCTGCCTTTTCTGGGCTCGACAGCGCCACAGGTCCACCCCAGCTTCCGCGGCCAGATGGTACGTGACCCTTTTCCACTAGGCACATGATACTCAGTTCGGAGCTGTTTTTTGCATCCCGACGCTTACTTTCGGTACTATTATAGCCATCTAGGTAGCGAGCCGAAGTGAGCTCAGGGGGCTCTAAAAAGGAAAACAGTGTCTAGGAAATGCTAACCCGTATATAATCCGCAGCGCCAATGACGGCTGCCAGACCCATCGCGATTCTCTGCGTGTCTTCCTACGAAAAAGGGCAGGAATTTCTGCGCACGTGTAAGAATCTGGGATGCACGGTGCTGCTGCTCACAGTGGAAAAGCTGCGCAACGCCGATTGGCCCCGCGAGGCCATCGATGAAATGTTCTTCATGCCGGAGGACCTGCCGCTCACCGATTTGATTCACGCGGTCAGCTATGCGGCTCGCACCCGGCACATCGATCGCGTAGTGGCGCTCGACGAATTTGACATGGAGAATGTGGCGGCTTTGCGGGAGCACCTGCGCCTGCCGGGAATGGGATTGACGACGATCCGCTATTTCCGCGACAAGCTGGCGATGCGCCAGCAAGCCCGCGAATCGGGAATCCTCGTCCCGGAATTCATGCCGGTGCTGAATTACGACGATTTCCGCGAGTTCATGGCTTACCTCGCCGGTCCGTGGCTACTGAAACCTCGTTCGCAAGCCTCCGGCATCGGGATGAAGAAGATCCAAACCGCGGATGAGTTGTGGCCGTGGCTGGACCAATTGGGCGACAAGCAGTCGGAATATGTACTGGAACAATTTATCCCTGGCAGTGTGTTTCACGTCGACGGTATCGTCTCGGATCGCGCGGTCCTATTCGCCGAGGCGCATACCTACGGAACGCCGCCTTTGGACGTTTCGCATCAGGGGGGGTGTTCACCACCCGCACGGTGGCTCGCGATTCGGCCGATGCCGTGGCGCTGAAGGAGATTCATCACAAGTTGATCCAGGGTTTAGGGTTGGCGCGCGGCGTGACCCATGCGGAATTTCTAAAAGCTTACAGTGACAATCGTTTCTATTTCATCGAAGTGGCTGCGCGCGTGGGTGGTGCGTACATCTCGAACATGATTGAGACTGCCACGGGAGTTAATTTGTGGCGGGAATGGGCGCACCTGGAAGTGGCGGCGGGCAAGATGCCGTACCAGTTCCGCAGGCGCGTCGAAGATTATTCCGGTGTGATCGTGTCCTTGGCTCGACAGCAAGAACCGGATACTTCAGGCGTACGCGGAGCCGGAAATCGTGGAACGCATCACGAAGTACCACCATGCGGGATTCGTGCTGAAGTCGCCTTCACCGCCGCATCGAAGAGTTGCTGGCTGCGTATCGCCAGCGGTTTACTGTAGATTTCCTGGCGCGTGAGCCGGTGCCGGAAAAGCCCTCTTCCTAGTTTGCGAAAGCACAACCAGCGGAATCATATCCACTGCGATGCAACTATAGAGCTTCTTGCCGATGACAGCTGCTTGACACTGCCTTCTTCTGTTGGAAAACGCCGGACGAGCCGGGCCAGGAAAATTCTTACGGGCAAAGGTCACAAAGAGCGAGAGGCGGTTGGGAAGTGTTGCGCACTCGCGTGAGAAACGGCACAAATTGAACAGTATTGGCTTGCTGGGGCGCGCGAAGCCGCGTAAACCTCCGAACAAACTATGACTACGTGGAGGAATTGGCGCATTTGCAGTTGGAGCTGATCAAGCTGCAGGAATGGGTGCGCATGCAGGGCTTGCGCGTTTGCGTTTTGTTTGAGGGGCGCGACGCGGCTGGGCAAGGAGGGGTGATCAAACGCATCACGCAAAGCCTGAATCTGCGGGTTTTGCCGGGTGGTAGCGCTTGAAGCATGCCGACCGAACGCGCGAACGGGGCCAATGGTACTTTCAGCGCTATGTGGCGGAATTGCCGCCGCGCGACGAAATCGTGTTGTTTGACGGCAGTGGGTACAACCGCGCGCGGGCATCGAGCACTGATGGGTTTCTGCAGCGAGGAGGAATACCGCGAATTTCTATGGGCCGCGCCGGTATTCGAAAAGATGCTGATCCGCGCCGGAATTATCTTGAGTCAAGTATTGGTTTTCGGTAAATGGCGAGGAACAAGAACGGCGGTTCGAGAAACGTATGAGCAACGAAATGTTTGAGCAGACGGACACCAAGAAAAGCCCGTGGTACGTAGTCAATGCCGACACAAAGAAACGAGCGCGGCTGAATTGCATCGCGCATCTGCTGAAGCCAAATCCCTTATCACGACATGAGGCCAGTGCAGGTACCTTGGCCGCCGCGGCCGTCGATACGTCTTACAAGCGGCCGAAAATGTCGACGCAATCCTTCATTCCTGAAATATACCAGCGAAGCGCCGGCGCACGAACAGACGAGAGTGTCCGCTATTCAGCCCATTGCGTGGTGAGCCCGGCGTACAGCTGCAATCACTCCACAGCGATTTTGGTTCCGTGCTGAGCAGCAGTCGAGAGATGTGCGATGCGGCGATCAATGATCGCCCGAATACCCTTAAGGAATTCTATCCGCGAGTTCGCGAAGTGTTCGCGTACTTCCGGGAGATACTCCTAGGCATCTCCCGAAACTGATCCACCATTTCCCGGCACAGGCAACGCTCCTGCGCACGGAATCGAGTCGTTCTTGACTGGCTGTTGTTCGTTCATGGTGCCTCCTTCATCTCGACCGTTAAAATTCGATTTTCCAGTCGCGCCCGAGCAGGCACGAGCATGGCCATGGAACGGGGCAGGCCGACGTGGCGCCGTCAACGTGCCGATCTCCACGACCAACTCGTCGCCCTTCTTGAAGAGCCCCACTTCGCCCTTCGTCGCGAACGGCAACCGAAGCTGCACTTCGTAACGCCCGTCGCGCTTCACAAAGCGTGTACGGTTTTCCGTTTGCGTTACCGCCGACGGGTCTTCGCCCTCAGCATACAGCACTTTTGCGACATCTTGCAGCCGTTGTTGCCCCAATACTTCGTGGGCAAACAAGGGCACCTTATGTACCGGCACCGGGGCAAAATACTCTTCCAGTTCGCGCAACACATTTTCCTGCGAATTGTGCCATTCGTTGAACCACGTATCCTTCACTTCCGTGGGCAGCACACGATTCACAATCACCGTGTCAATCGTCAACCCGTGCAGCGAGAAGTACACGAACGCGCGCTGCGTCTCGCGCAGCACCATTTTCTCCGGGTTGGTCACCAGCCGCACGGAAGTGACTTGTGGGTCCTCCATAATCTCGTCGACACCCTCGAGCTTCTCGAATAGGTCGCGAATGTTCGCGAAGTAGCTATCCGTTGGCAATTCGAAGGGAGCCACACGATTCGCGATGGGCCGCACCGCTTTCAGCAGGTTTCGTCTGAAATGGAAAGATGTGCTTCATGTACCAGTCCAGCGTCGTGGGCATGCTGATAAAGCGCATCGATTCTGCGGTCGGTGCAGCATCCAGCACGATCACGTCATAGCGGTTTTCGCTCCGGTATTGGTTGATGTACATCATCGCGCTCAGCTCTTCCATCCCCGGAAGAATGGCCAGTTCTTCAGCTTCTACGTCGCTGATCCCGGTCGTGCGCAGCACGGAAATCACGTACGCCGAAATCTGTTGCCAGTGGCGCTTCACCTCTTTTTGAATATTCAATTCGAAAATCGAAAGTCCGTCGCGAACCTCCAACGGGTCCGAAGTGTGGGTGTGAAAAAATTCCAGTTCCAGGTCGAATGAGTCCGCCAAGCTGTGGGCCGGGTCAATGCTCATGACCAGCGTGCGATACCCTAATTCGGCCGAGCCTTATCCCGGTCGCCGCTGCCAGACTCGTCTTGCCTACCCCACCCTTACCGCTAAACAGTAGGATTCTCATGCGCCTTATTCTATACGTTCGCGCTGTCCCGGCGATTACAGGGAATTCACTAGATTCGCTGCCACCGATGGCGGGTTTGAAGCGACGCAAATAGCGAATTGCTTGGTAGTGCCTGGCATCTTGTCGGCTTACACCTTTCGCCTGGATTTCACCCTACCGCTCGGACAGGTGCTTACCTGTCCTTGAGTCTAGTTACCTTAACGCAAAGATTTCCGTTATTGTGTTTGCGACACGCCTTCCCGCGGACTATTGTTTGCTTACCCCGGGCCGGAAATCGCGTGGGGTGTGCTGTCCCTTTGGGAGGACCGATGTGGGGGAATAAGAAACCGGATACGCCTCAACCAGCGCAGCCGGAAACCAAAAATTTTCCAGTGAATCCGCCGCCGCCACCACCAGCCAAACCTGCTGCGGCTACTTGGGAGGGAACTACCGCAATGAGTACTGATGCTATGCGTCCATTAGGAGCGACCGCAGACCGTGCTATGGCCCGGCTCGGTCCAAGTCTGCACGTGAAAGGCGAAATCTCCGGCAACGAAGACCTGGTGATCGAAGGGTCGGTGGAAGGATTAGTTCAACTGGACGAGCGCAAACTGACTGTCGGCGCCTCGGCCAAGCTGACCGCCGACGTTATTGCCCGCGAAGTGGTGGTCTATGGCAACGTGAAAGGGAATTTGCGCGCCAAGGACCGCATCGAGATTAAGAAAGATGGTTCGGTCAACGGCGACCTGACCACCGCGCGCATCATGATCGAAGACGGGGCCTACTTCAAGGGCTCCATCGAGATCGACAAGAGCGCGGAAAAGGAATCCGGCGCGGCTTCGTTCTCTCGCACCGCGGCTCCGGCCGGCGTGGGCCCGAAGACCATCTAAAATTTTTCGACGCATAGTCTGTTCTCCCAAAACGGCGCTCCGATTCGTTCGGGGCGCCGTTCTTTATCTACTCCTCTCTTTCTCTATTTAACAAGTTGACAAGTCATCCTTCAATAGCTACCTTGACCATTAGAGTTTCGCTCCGCTCTCAAAACGTCCCTTGGCCGGCAGGCGGTTCCGGACGAAGGCGCACGTCTCGCGGGGTCAGCCATGCGGAGAGCGTTCCGCACTTCTTCTTTTCTTTTCGTCCTCATTGTGCTCTTCACCGCGGCTTGTGGAGGAGGTGGAGGGACCGGTGGGGTTCAGCCTCCTCCTTCCCAGCCGGATTTCTCCATCGTGCTTTCTTCCTCCTCTATCACGCTTTCTCAAGGGACCACCAGCTCGCCCGTCAACATTTCCATCACGCCGCAAAACGCGTTTAGCGCCAGCGTCCAAGTATCTCTCTCCGGATTGCCAAGCGGTGTGACCACCAATCCCGTGAGTCCTTTCTCCATCGCCACCGGTCAAAGTGTTGCCGTCCTTTTCGGCGCAGCTCCCAATGCGTCCATCGGACAATTTAACCTCACCGCGCAAGCAACCAGTGGCACGCTTTCTCACTCCGAAAAGCTCTCCCTCGCGATTCAGGCATTCGCGCTCACAAATTTTCCCAACACCGTTTACGTTTCGAACGATTCTGTTGCGCTGCTTGATCGACCGACAGGAGAACCTCGCCATCGTCACATCGTGTTTGACTCGTCAAATCAACGGTTCTATGTTGCTAATACCGCGATGAATCGTGTTGACGTCTTTTCAGCCACGAATCCTGCGATTTTAGCAAGCATCGCGGCCCCGGGTGCCTCGAGTGTTGACCTTTCCGCTGACGGCCGCACTCTGTGGGTTGGAACGGCCGTCGAACAAATCCTGGCGATTGACACACGCTTGCTGCAAGTGACCGTGCGCTATCCCGTCCCTGGGCTCGCTCCGATCCCAGGAGTCATTTTCATTCGGCCCACGGAAGTCGTCGCGGGCGCTGGTTCCGCATTATTCGTGCGCCTCCGTCAAGCAGCCGCATCGCAATCTTTGCTCGCGCTCTGGGATTCCTCTTCGAACACCTTCACGAATCTCACCTCATTGGCTCCTGCCGTCTTCCAGAATGGTATTGGCGTCCTGGCGCGATCGTCGGACCGCACGCACATCCTTGCTGCCGCGAACGATTCCAGCGGTCAGTTGGCGGTGTTCGATACTCACGGAGCGCTAGTTGCCGGACCAGCCGCTCCAGTAGCAGGAGCGATTTCGGTTGCGGCAGCAAACGCTGACGGATCACGGTTCGCTGTAGCTGTGTCTGCTGGCGGTGCATCGCAGGTTCTTTTGCTCGACGCGAGTCTCAACACGCTCGGCGTTTATTCTCCGCAAGGACCCGCCGGGCTGGTCTTCTCGGCCGACGGGCAATCCTTGTACGTTGACGAGCCTTTCGGAAATGCCAACGTCGTTTCTGTGCTTGCGACCGCAACGATGCAGAAACTTGGGCAAATCTCGGACGTTACGATCCAGGGCACACCAACGTGCATCGAAGAAATTGGTGCGTCATCGAATCTTGTCGGTCTGAATAACCGTGGCGTCGCTTTTCTTGACGCTTCTCAGCCTTCCAATCTACCCACATCTGCTCCAATGTTCGCGGTCGTTCCTGTGGCGCAACCCGCGGAAGGGCCTGCGGCAGGGGGCACATCACTCACGCTGACGGGAGCAAACTTTTCGTCCACTCCGCAAGTCCGCTTCGGCGCGGCCAGCCCGACGCCAGCCGACTCATCGAATAGTTCGCAAATTCAGCTCACGTCGCCACCAAGTGTCACCTCTGGCCCGGTCAACCTCAACGCCTACTTTTCGAACGGTTGGCTCGCTGTTGCACCTAACGCGTTCAGCTACGGTCCCACGATTACGCGCGTCCTGCCCAACACGGGCACACCGCAGGGCGGCGACTCCGTTGCCATCCTTGGCTACGGATTTGGCTCCGCGGCAGGGAGTGTTTCCGTGAAAATCGGCGGAAACGCCGCGATAATTCAAAGCGTAGATGCTCTCCCAGTTGTCTCCGCCATCCTGGGATTGGACGCAACCTATCCTTTTGCTTTAGAACGCATCACCGTCCAAACCCCGGCAGGCAGCGCCGGCAAATCGGACATCGTGATTCAATCGCCCGCCGGCAGCACCACCGCAGCCAAAGCGTTTCAATACCTAGCGTCTAGCAAAACCTTTGCAAATGCCGGACTGCACAAATTTGCGGCATATGACCAATCGCGCCAGCGCGTCTTCCTCACCGCTACCGACCACGTCGACGTGTTCGATCTCAACGCTCAATCCTTTGTCGGCCCCATTCTGCCGCCATCAAACGGTCCGCCGCCCGATGCGGCACTCCGCGGCCTGGCGCTTACTCCGGATTTCTCGCAACTCGTTGTTGCCGATTTTGGCGCGCAAAGCGTGTATCTCATCAATCCCGATGGCGCGGCATACAACGGGAAAGCTGTCACAGTCGGCGGAGTTTCCGGCTTTTTGAATTCCGGTCCTGCTCGCGTAACGGCTACCAGTGCGCAGACCATTTTCGTCGGCCTGAGCGGCGAGGGTGGCTCCACAGGCCCATGCAGTGGATGCCTCGGCCAGCTGAATATCCTCGCCAGTCCGCCCGCCTTCGAACCCGCACCGCAGCCGGAAGTGAGCTCGCTGATGGGCACTCCGTTGCTCCAAGCCGATGCTGCCGGAGATGTTGCTTATCTTGCTTATGACACCTCGCCCGGCGGCCCAGTCGCGCTGTGGAATGCTGCTACACCGAACGCCTTCTCGATTTCCACCGCGCACGACATAGCTACCGATCTCGCCACTGCCGCGGATGGAACCTCGTTCGCAGTGCGCTCCAACAACACCACGGAATTGCGCGCCGCCAACCTGGTCCTTTCTACAATTCCTGCCGCGCCGGAACTCGAAACGATTCCAGGCCGCGTCGCGGTTCCCGGCATGGCACTTCATCCCACTGGCGCGCTCATCTACGAACCGTTTCTGGATGGGCCCCCTCCCGCTGCTCTGCCCGCAATCGGAATCCGTGGCGGCATTGATATTCGTGATGCGCATTCCGGCGTGCTTCGACTGCGCGTTTATCTTCCCGAACCCTTTGCCATGCTGAACACCGATGTCGACGGGCTCCACGGCGGTTTCCTCACCGTCGACGAGAATGGACAGCGGCTTTTCGCAATCACCAATAGCGGGCTCACCGTCGTGCAACTCGCGAATGTTCCCCTCGGCATCGGGACCCTCTCCCCGTCCTCAGGCCCCTCATTGGGAGGAACAGTCGTAACAATCCGTGGCAGCGGGTTCCAAAATGGCATGAAAGCCACTCTGGGCGGCAAGTCCGCAACACTAGCCTTTCAAGACGTGAATACCGCGATTCTTACCACTCCCGCGCTCTCCACCGGCGCGCAGCAACTCGTGCTGACAAATCCCGACGGCGAATCCGTTTCGCTGGATGCTGCTTTTGCATTACAGTAGTGGCCGGTCTTTAGACTCGTGCCGTCTGAACGGTCCCGGCATGCTGGCAAAAGCGTTCCGTCATTCCGAACGGAGTCCGCGAAGTGAAGGACAATTTTCCCTCGCACCTTTCGCGATGGATCTCGCTTCGGCTTCAGCGCGTGCCACCCTCACGCCCGCAAATAGTCCGCTCGCCAGTGCTGCACCATCTGCTTGATGGCCTTTACGATCCGTCACTTTATCATCCAACACTTTCCTCGCCAGTCCCGGCAATTCATCGTCTCCCGCAAACCGCAGCGCGATCAGCTGACTCGGCGCAAATTCCCCAATGCGCGGCTTTAAATCATCCGGAAGCAGTCTCCCGAAACGCTGCCGCTCTTCCATGCGAATGATGCGATCCTGAACTCTCAGCGCAAACAGCCGCGCATGAAACGCCAAAAACAACAAGGCCAGCGCCGTCAGCGCCTGAACCAAACGGTCCCCAGTAAAACGGGCGCGAAAAATTTGCACAATCGCCCACACCAGATTCAGCACCAAAACTGGCAATACGAACGCGTGAAACGTAGGCACAAATTTCGCGTGATTCGAAAAATTCTGTTCTCTGCCATGGAAACGCTCCTTGCCTGCGGCTGCATTCTATCAGACCCTGTACGTCGGCCAGTGACGTTCTGGCTACTTTGCCCAACGCCGTTCTTCCGTTCTTCGCACCAAAGCGCACAATGAGTCGAACGCACCAGCCCTTCCCGTAGGAAGCGAGGAGCACCGATCATGAACCTAAGCCTTGCGAGAATTATGTACGGCACCAACGAAGATTTGCATGCCCAAGTCGCGCAAAATGCACCCGCAGTTCTGGCCATTTCTCCACGACATGCGGTTGAGATACTTCCAGTCGCGACAGCAATACAAGCCGAAGGACTACGCGGGCTGCTTCACAGAGCCTGGAAGAATCTCTCCGGCAAACTGTAGCGCCTCTCACGCTCCTCAACTTCCTATCAGATTCGTCTGAATCCTCGCGTACCCGTTCTCTTCCGCCCACAAGCTGAGCGACACCGCCGCCAGGTCATCCACCACCGGCACGGCATGTCCGTCTTTCGTCAGGTCGACGGTACGCAAAAAATGTCTGCAGGTTTCGCAGCACTCCACTCGTACATGAGGAAACTGCTCCGCGACGTAAACGGGTAAATTCTGTTCTTGCTCCTCACCGCAGTGCGCGCACAAAATCCTGCGAAACTCCCATTCCTGAGAGCAGAACGAACATTGCAGAAATCGTTTGCCTCCGTCGCCTTCCGGCCGAAGCACGCCCAGAAGCGGTAGGGCATTGCAACGTGGGCAGCGGCACACGGTCATGGGCAACACCAGCGGCAGTTGCCCGCTGACCAGGAAATCCGCATAAGGCTGCAAAAATGCCCTGGCTGTAAATTCCGTCATCGGATCGGCTGATGTTGGCTCAAGTAAGCCAGATTGCCAAAATTGCGTGAGCACCTGCTCGCCACGCAGCTTCTCGCCGCGATCCTGCAACAGCCGTGATTGGGCCGAAAGGGAGCCGGGACTGTGTGATTCAACAACAAAGGCAATCCGGAAAACGCACCAGCAGAACCGAGAGTTCAACTCCGCACGCGGATTGCCGTGGCCGCGAAGGACGTCTCCCCAGCAATTTGGGAGGCGGTCATAGAAGTCCGATTGAAATCGCGCAATGTGACCGTAAAATGTGAAACTTGACGAGCAGAGGGATACCGCTGAGCCAAAAGAGTCCGCACGATCCAAGCGCGCGCGATAATTGATTCTAACCGAGGGCGAGGAAGCTCATTTTCGGTGCCGGATGATCCGACAATTTCCTCGTACCAGCCGGGATGATAGCGCTTCGCGAAGGCCATGGAAACATCGCCGCGAATCACGGAACCAAACGCACCGCGTTCCGCAAACACGCCCATGTAAATGTGAATCATGAAAATTGCCGATGGTGACGAGCGCCGCAAGCGGATGGACAGAACCGCAAGGTAGCGCAGCCAACGCCAGGTTCCACGAGATATATTCGGGAAACCACAGCACCAACCCGCTCAGCAGCAGCGCAATTCCTGCCAAGAAAAATGTCCAGAACAGCAGCTTTTGTCCGGCGTTATAGCGCCCGGCGGGCGGCATCTTGTCGTCCTGATTGGTGATGTAGTAGTGCAGCGAATTCCACCACTGCTTATCCACTGGCTTAAAGCGCATCTGCCGCGCCCACATCTCAAACATGAAAAATACGGAGCCGACGAAAATCAGTCCGACCCAGGGATGCACCATGCGCGAGATTTGTCCGCCACCCAGAATCACCGCCAGCCACCAAAACCACGGCGACCAAAACGCCAAGCCGGTTGCCAGCAAATACAGATAAGAAAACGCCGCCACCCAGTGCGTGAGCCGTTCGCGAAATGCGTAACGTAGTACGTGGCCATGAGGTACGATTTGTTCCGGATGCGTCATGGCTGCCCTCCGAACGGGCGAATGTCCTCTTCTTCGCGCGCTTTCGGTCCATAGCGCAGGAAATGGACGAACAATCCGATGAGTCCGCCGGCCATCGCCAAATTGCCAATCCATTTCAGCGGATGCTTCCACAGCCTGACGGAAAGAGGAATGGTGGGATTCTTGGGTAAGCCGCCATACAACTCCGGCTTGGTCACGTCGTGCAGTACATAAATGACGCCGGTGCCGCCCGACGCCCGGGAGGATCATACACGCCCGCATTGGCAAAGCCATATGATCCTTCAAGTTGTTTGGCACGTGCTTCCGCCAGATCCTTCATGTCGTCTTTGGTGCCGAAATGCAGGCAGCCGGTGGGGCAGGACTTGATGCAGGCTGGTTCCAGGCCCTCGCTGACGCGGTCCGTGCACAGCGTGCATTTGTAAACGCGTTTGGTGACGCTATTGAGTTTCGGAATGTTGAACGGGCAACCAGTAATACAGTAGCCACAACCGATGCAGTGGTCCTGCTGGAAATCGACCACGCCATTCGAATACTGCACAATCGCGCCATCCGAAGGGCAGGCTTCCAGGCAGCCCGGTTCCGCACAATGCATGCATTGGTGCTTGCGCATCAACCATTGCAGCGAGCCATCTTCGCGCTCGTGCTCGTTGAACAGAATTAAGTTCCAATAATTCCACCGCGTCTCCGGCATTGTCTGATAGGTGTTATCAAACTTCGTCGGGGAAAATGGCATGTCGTTCCATTCGACGCACGCGACTTCGCATGCTTTGCACCCGATGCACGTCGGTAGTATCAATGAGTTTGCACACCAACGATTCGCGTTGCGTGTCTCGTCCCGGAACGCTGCCGGCATGGCCGCTGATTTTCTGAACGCGTAGTGTCGCCTGGCTCATCTCTGCTCCTCTACGCTTTCTCTACCTTCACGAGGAATCCTTTGAATTCCGGCGTGTAGGCGTTCGGATCGACCACCGTCGGCGTTACCAGATTCGCCAACGTTTTCGCAGTCTTGCCTTCGTCTTCCGCGATGCCGCGGAAACCCCAGTGAATCGGAAAACCGACTTGGTAGGTTTTCTTTCCGTCGATCATCATCGGCTTGATGCGTTTCGTCACCATGGCTTTCGCGATATACGTGCCGCGAATACTGGAAACTTTTATTGTGTCTCCACCGACGATGCTCAGCTCGCTCGCCAGTTCTTCGGGAATTTCCACAAACGGCTCGGGGACAAGTTGGACATTCATCGGATTGTTCTTGGTCCAGTAGTGATAGTGCTCGGTCAACCGGTAGGTGGTGCAGACAATCGTGTAGCCCTCTTCGGGAGTGCTGTATTTATCATCGGGCGTTTTAAAGCGCTTGATAACCGGGTTGTGCGTCTGTTGCGGGTGGAACAGATTCATTACTGGACTCTCCGTCGGCTCGTAAAATTCGGGTAGCGGTCCATCCGCAAAAGCGCCGAGCGGAGCAAATATGCGGCCCACGCCTTCGGGATTCATGATGAACGGGCCCATGTGATCAGAGGGCTTCGAATCGGCTTTGAAATCCGGCACATCATTGCCAACCCACTTTTGTGCGGACTCACTCCACCACACCTGCCTGCGCGAAGGATCCCAAGGCTTACCTTCGGGAGTGCAGGAAGCGCGGTTGTAAAGCACGCGGCGATTGGCCGGCCAGGACCATGCCCAATTCTGGTGTACCCCCATGCCGGAGGGATCGCTTGGGTCGCGACGCGCATGGTCAGGTTTCCTGCTTCCGTATACGCGCCGCTGTAGATCCAATTGCCGCACGCCGTGGTGCCGTCGTCTTTCAGCCAGGCAAAGCCTGGCAGTTGTTGCCCCGTTTTTAGTTGTTGTTTGGTGGCAGGATCTTCGCGTCCACAAAGGTCTTGCCATTGATTTCCTTCAGTACTTCGGCAAGCGAAGGATTCAATGGGTCGGTGTAGCTCCAGGTCAATTTCAAATTGGATCCGGGAATTTGCCGCCTTCGGATTGATAGAAGCGCGCGCACTTTCAGGAAAATTTGCGCCACGATGGCTTGGTCCAAGCGGCAGCCGAGCGGCGTAGGGAGAGCCGCGTTTTTCCATTGCAGCCACCGCGCCGAATTGGTGAAGCTGCCGTCCTTCTCGGCGAACCCAGCGCACGGCAGGCGGTAAACAGTAGTTTGGATGGACTTCATTTCGTCTGTGCGTGATTCCGGGCGAGCGCCAGAACTCGCTGGTTTCGTCGGGATAAATTTCACCGACGACGAGCCAGTCGGCTCGTTTCAGCGCATCGATATTTTTCTTGGTGTCCGGGCCGATGGCCACGCCGTTCATGCCGAACGCGAATAAGCCCTTTACCACGCCGTTGTACATATTGTCCCAGAGGTAGGTCCACGAATAGTTGCGGTCGACTTTGGGCAGAAAATCGTACGCGAAGTCGTTCTGCTTGGTGGCGGCATCGCCATAGAAGCCCTTCAGCAGGCTGACCGCGAACTTTGGCGTGTTGCTCCAATAATTAAAGGATTGCCAATCGCTTGGTTTCGAAGGCGTGGGCGTGATGCGCTTCATCCAGCCGGCCAGCGAGCCGTCCGCCGGAGTGGGTACTTTGAGGTAGCCGGGCAGATTATCGAAAATGCCGGCCATATCCGTAGCGCCCTGAATGTTCGAATGGCCGCGCAGCGCATTCACTCCGCCTCCTGCCCGACCCACATTGCCCATCATCAGTTGCAGAATGGCAGCGGTGCGAATAATTTGTGTGCCGAAGCTGTGTTGCGTCCAGCCCACCGCATAAATCACGGTGGCCACCTTTCTTGTGTCGCCATCCTTGCGGATGGAGGTGAACAGGTCGGCGGCCTTGAGATATTGGTCCTTGGGGATGCCGGTGATGCGCTCCACCATTTCCGGTGTATAGCGGGAATAATGCTTGCGCAGCAGTTGATAGACGCAGCGGGGATTCTGCAGCGTCAGATCAAAATGCACAGTTTGCGGCAAAGATGGAGGAGAAACGCCGGGACCCGCGTAATTCCAGGTGGACTTATCGTAAGTCTGCGTCTTCGCATCGAAACCGGAGAAGACCCCGTCGTCTTCCGGTAACTTGAAATCATCCTTCACAATAAAAGCGGCGTTCGTGAAATTGAGCAGGTAATCTCTGTTGATACGGTTGTTCTCAATCGCATAGCGGATGAAGCCGCCCAGGAACGCGATATCTGCACCTGCACGAATTTGCAGAAAGAGGTCGGAGACGGCCGCCGTGCGCGTATAGCGCGGGTCGACAACAATGAGCTTCGCGTTGCGGTTGCGTTTGGCTTCAATCACCCACTTGAAGCCGCAGGGGTGATTTTCCGCGGGATTCCCGCCCATGACCAGCATCATGTCGGCATTCTTGATGTCGACCCAGCCGTTGGTCATGGCCCCGCGTCCGAACGTTGGTCCCAAACTTGAGACCGTAGGGCCGTGTCAAACTCTGGCCTGGTTTTCCAGGTGCACGACCCCCAGGGCGCGCATGGACTTCACGACCAGATAATTGAATTCGTTGGTGTCGGTGCAACCGCCAGTCCAGCCGATGGACTCACAGCGGTTCACCCGGTGACCGTCTTGATCCGTTTCGATGAAAGTGTTATCGCGGGTTTGCTTGACCTTTTGGGCGATCTCGGAAAGCGCCTGGTCCCAGGAGATTTCTTCCCAATCCGTGCCGCCGGGCCGGCGCACCTGCGGTTTTACAATCCGGCGTTCATTCAGGATGTCCTGTTCGAGAGAGGACCCTTTGGGGCAAAGCGTGCCCCGATTGATGGGATGATCGGGATCGCCTTCAACATGCACGACTTGGGGGGTGACGTTTTTGGCGCGATCCCCAATGGTGTAAATGATCACGCCACAACTCACCGAGCAGTAGGGGCACGTAGAACGAGTCTCATTGGCTCTGCGCGATTTTTAAGGATCGGAGTTCGGCGTAGGCAGGCTGTAGATCAAAACCAAAAACGGCAGCAGCAGCGCCGCCCACTGTAGCAAGCTTCAGAAAATCCCTGCGTGACGCTTCCATAGTCCTCCCCTGAGCCGTTATGGGAACGGTCGACGCGAAACCCTTTCTATTCCTTAACGCGCGTTCTGTCAAGTAATGGACGCCCGAACCCGCCAACGAGATACAGGAAAGTAGCCGAAAGGCCGGAATGATTAGATTGTAAGTTGGTGTAACGTTATTCGATCTTGGATTTAAATCAACACAATGGATTTGGCATAGTGCCATCAGTTCATCCCGGAAATTCGGATGGGCAATGCTGATCAGCGCCAATGCCCGTTCGCGAGTGGATTTGCCCCGCAGGTTCACGCAGCCGTATTCCGTGACGATGTACTCCACGTCCATGCGCGTGTCCGTAGCCATCTGCACGCGAGGTACGATCCCGGAAATCGTGGCATTTTTCGCTGCGGATTTCAGCCCGATGAAGGATTTCCCGCCCTTGGAGAAGGATGCTCCCTTGACAAAATCGAATTGCCCGCCGGACCCGCTGTATTGGTGCCCGTTAATGAATTCCGCGTTCACTTGCCCGTACAGGTCCACTTCAATCGCGGTATTCACGCTCATCATGTGGTCGTGCTCCGCGATGATATGGATATCGTTTACATAAGACGACGCGTAGCTCTCCATTGACGGGTTATCGTTGATGAACTCATAGACCTCGTCGTCACCAATCGAAAATGTGAAAACATGCTTCCGGGGGTGCAGCGTCTTTTTGCGCCCGTTCGCCACTCCGCTTTTCACCAGCTGTACAAACGCGTGGCTGAAAAGTTCCGAATGGATTCCCAAATCGTTGTGATTGGAAAGATACATGGCCACGGCATTCGGTAAATTGCCGATTCCTAACTGCAAAGTTGCGCCGTCTGGAATCTGCTCGGCAATGCACTTGCCGATCTTTAGCGAGTCCGGGTCCGGTTCTTTATACGGAATTTGCACCATCGGTACATTATTTTCCACGATCGCGTCGACTTCCGACACATGCACCAGCGAATCTCCAAATACCCGCGGCATATTCGGGTTTACTTCCACGATCACATGATCACAGTGGCGCAGCACGATGGAGGCATAATCATTGTTTGTTCCCAGGCTGAAGTGCCCGGACTTGTCCATCGGAGACACGGTAACCACAAACGTGTTTACGTGAATGTGCTCGGTCAGCACTCGCGGAATATTCGAAAAATTAATCGGCACGTAGCTCAGGTTCTTCTTTCCATGCTCGATTCCGTAAGCGACCATGTGGCGGTCCGGGTCGCCCATAAAGAAGCATCGGGAATCCACCTTGTATAACACCTCCGGGCGGATTAGCGTTTCGGCGCTGTACTTCATGGAATGCTGATAATACAGATTCAGGTCTTTCAAGTTTTCGGCCAAGATGCGATCCGCCACCGCCTTGGCCAACCCTTGCGGCATTCCCACCCCAAGCGCCAGGCATAAGGTACTGCCGCTCTCGATGTGCTCAACTGCCCTTTCTGGCGTCGTCAGTTTCGCCGCGTACTGTTCGGCTGGGGTGCGTCCCCTCAATTTGTCCACAGCCGGTTCCGTGATGGTGTGATTTCCCATGAAAACCTCGTTGGGTGATCTTTTGTTGTCGGTGGCGAGCGTGTCCCCGATACTCAAAGTGGGCCAATAATTTCGGTTTTTTGCAAGGGCACGGGACACGCCCTCGCCCGAACGCGTTCACATCCTGTGGCACAGCCATTGCTGCTTGTCCTAAGCTTCGAAAAAGGCTGTGCTCTTGGTCTTCCGGCGCGAGAGAGCTAGTTTCGGACCCGGCACACTCCCGCGATTTCTCCTGTAGCTCTTCGCAAAAATGCCCAACAATAAGGGTACATCTGGACTTCGGTCCTCCGGCAAGGCTTCTGGATCTGGATCCACGATGCACAGCGGTCTGCTGCTCCGGGTGGAGGCTCCGCATCGCATTCAGCAGCGGGTGCATCAACCCAAGCTGCACTCAGCAGTCTCCGCAACACTCTTCGTCAAAATGCAACCCCGCTGCCCGTCGATAAAAACTCTCATGTTTGATACATTCCTCCTGCGCCTTCCCATGGCAAAACCCATCTATTTGACGCTCGAGTTCATCGCTCTCTACATCGGCCTTCCTCTTCTTATCTTCTATCGTGTGTTGCCCAATCTTCCGATCCCGTACCTGCTTGTGATCGCATTGCTGGGCACGCTAGCGTTGCGCTACGACCGCTCATTTGATTTCGACCAGTTGCTCTCCACTCGCGGTATGGCCGCGCATTTACCCTGGCTCTTGCTGCGCGATGCCGCGTTCATGCTCTTGCTCGGCTTGGCCGTGCGTATCTCCGCGCCCCAACTTCTGTTTTCTCTAATAAAAAGCTCCCCCGTTTTTTGGGCGATCATCATGGTTCTTTACCCGCTGGTCTCGGTCTACCCGCAGGAACTTCTCTACCGGGTTTTCTTTTTTCACCGCTACAAACTCCTCTTCGGTTCGGGTCCAACCATGATTCTCGCTAGCGCCTGTGCCTTCGGGTTTGCGCATGTGATCTTTGGCAATTGGCTGGCTATGGGACTCTGCGCCATCGGCGGACTGCTGTTCGCCATCACTTACCACCAATCCAACTCATTGCTGCTCACCTGTATCGACCATGCGCTGTTCGGCAACTTCATCTTCACCATCGGACTTGGCCGCTTCTTCTATCACGGTACGGCGCACCTTTAATCCCTTCTACTCCCAGCATTTTGCTCCCAGTTTTGCCTCCGGCTGCTAGAATATCCATGTACCGATTCCCTTGAACCTGGAATCGATACTTTCAGCTGGTTGTATACGTATCCACACCAGGTAACCTGTGCACAACCAAGGAGCAGCGGTCGCATGGCGACGCCACCCAATACCCTGAAGCCCGACTTGTCTTCCCTCCGGATTTCCGACACCAAGCGCACCAATCCCCGGTCGAGCAAGCGTTGGATGTGGATCGTTGCTGGCGATCCTTGTTCTTGGCATGGCTTCCGCCGCCGCCTTCGCCTTCCGCAACCGTAAGGCGGAAGTGGAGGTCGCCACTGCCACGAAGCCGGCTACGGGTCCTGCCGGCGTGCTCAATGCCAGCGGCTACGTAACCCCTCGCCGCCGCGCCACCATCGCCGCGAAAATCACCGGCCGGGTTACCGGAGTGTTTTTCGACGAGGGCACCCGAGTGACCGAGGGCCAGCTTCTTGCCACGCTGGACGATTCCGATGCCCGACGTGCTCTGGATTCAGCGAAAGCCGACCGCGATTCCTCGCAAGCGGCCATCGCCGACTATGAAGTCCAACTCCGCAACGCGGAAATTGAGCTGCGTCGCGCCGAACAATTGGTCAAGGGTGGTGTGCAAACGCAGGAGTTCCTGGACAACGCGCGCACCACGGCGGATAGCCTGCGCGCCAAGATCGCCTTGGCAAAAGCAACAAGTGCTCGCTTCCGACGCGCGCATCCGCGAGCAGCAGCAAGCGGTTGACAATTGCACTATTCGTGCCCCTTTCGCCGGGATCGTGGTTTCCAAGGACGCCCAGGTCGGCGAAATGGTCTCGCCCATCTCCGCGGGCGGCGGTTTCACGCGCACCGGCATCGCCACCATCGTGGACTTGCATTCCAACGAGTTCGAGGTGGACGTCAGCGAATCTTACATCGCGCAGGGTCTCCGACGGCCAGGCTGTCAACGCGGTGCTGGATGCCTACCCGGATTGGACTATTCCCGCTAAAGTTCGCACCGTAATTCCCACGGCGGACCGCCAAAAAGCTACCGTAAAGGTTCGCATTTCGGTGACCGAGCCCGATCACAAGAAACTGTTCGATCCTGCCAAGGATCCCCGCATCCTTCCGGACATGGGCGTAAAGGTCACATTTCCTGGAGAACGAACCAAAAGCCGGTGCAAAAAAGGAAGCGTCTCCCGCCGTCGCTCTGGTGCCTCAAAAGGCCATTCGCCGAGGACAACTCGTCCAAGTACGTTTTCGTGCTCAAAGGTGACACCATCGAACGTCGCGCCGTCACTACCGGTGAGGCTCGCGGCTCCGACGTGGAAATTCTCGCTGGCATTCAGCCGGAAGCTACCGTCGTCGTTGAGCGGTCCGGAATCACTTCGCGACGGCCAGTCCGTCCAGATCCAAAAATAGGAGCGCTCCCTATGGTCAATGTTGCCGGCAATGGTGGTGCAGGCGGACTCATCCAGGTTCGCGACCTGGATAAAACCTACCGCCGCGGTGGCGAAGACATTCACGTTTTACAGGGCCTCAATCTGGACGTTTCGCCAGGGCGAATTTGTGGCCTTCATGGGCCCCAGCGGCTCAGGCAAAACCACATTGCTCAATCTTCTCGGTGGGCTCGACGTCCCCACGCGCGGCAGCATCACCGTGGCTGGTGACGAAATCACCCACATGTCCTCGGGGCAAGCTGACGGAATGGCGCGCCCGCCACGTTGGCTTCATCTTTCAGATGTACAACCTCATTCCGGTGCTCACCGCGTTTCAAAACGTCGAGTTGCCGCTGCTTGCTCACCAAACTCTCCAAAGCCGAGCGCCGTTCAGCACGTGGAAACCGCGCTCTCCATTGTCGGGCTCTCCGACCGCATGAATCATTTCCCTCGCCAGCTCTCCGGCGGGCAGGAGCAGCGTGTGACCATCGCGCGCGCAATCGTCTCCGATCCCGACCTTCCTGCTCTGCGACGAGCCCACCGGCGACCTGGACCGCAAAAGCGCCGATGAAATCATGGCCTTGCTCGAAGCAACTCGTCGCGCAAGCATCACAAAACGGTGCTGATGGTTACGCACGATCCCGTGGTTGCTGCCCGCGCGCAAACCACCTTGCATCTCGAAAAAGGCGTTCTGGTGGAAGCGTCGAAACTGCCCCACGGCGTATCCGCGGGAGGTGTCGCATGAAATTCGCTCGCATCATCTGGGCCAATCTCATTCGCAAAAAAGTGCGCTTGTTGCTCACGATCGGCTCGTTCGCGGTGGCCCTGTTTCTCTTCGTCTTTCTGGCCGTGGTGCGCGACGCCTTCAACCGCGGCGCGGATGTCGCCGGCGCGGACCGCCTGGTGGTCATCAACCGCACCTCCATCATCAACACCATTCCACTCTCCTATCGCGACAAAATCCTGCGGATCCGCGGCGTCAAGAACGTCACCCACAACAACTGGTTCGGTGGCACGTATATCGAAGAAAAGAACTTTTTCCCTCAATTCGTAATCGACCCCGACAATCAGCGCGCAAGTGTTCCCGGAACTCATTGTTCCCGATGATCAGTGGAATGCCTTCCTAAATGACCGCCAGGGCGCGATCGCGGGCGCGCAAACTGCCGAACGGTTCCACTGGAAAATCGGCGACCGCATCCCCATCAAAACCACCCTGTACGGCGGCGGTGCCTGGGAATTCAATCTTGGTCGGTATCTATCACGGTAAACGGCCGCAAGACGATGAAACGCAGTTCTGGTTCCAGTGGGACTATTTCGAGGAGAAAGTCCCGGAAGCGGTGAAGGGTCAGATCGGCTGGTACGTTCTCCGCGTCGATAATCCGGACGATTCTCCGCGCATCGCCAAGGCCATTGACGATGAGTTCGCGAACTCTCCCTACGAAACCAAAACGCAAACGGAATCCGCCTTCGCCGCCGGTTGGGTGAAACAGTTTGGCAACATCCAGCGCCTCATTCTCAGCATCGGCATTGTCGTTTTCTTTACACTGCTCCTGGTCACCGGCAACACCATGGCCATCTCCGTCCGCGAACGCACCTCGGAACTGGCGGTCTTCAAAGCCATCGGTTATCTCGGACCTTGCCATTCTTTTTTTCGTTCTCGCTGAAGCGCTCACCATTGCTTTGATTGGCGGTGTATTGGGCATGGGCTCTTGCGATGCTTGCGGTTCCAGGCTTGGCAGAAAGCTTTGAATGGGTTGCTGCCGAGCATTGTGTTGGCTCCGCCGATGCTGCTCTTTGGACTCATTGTCGCCATCGTCACGGGAATTCTCAGTGGCCTGCTGCCCGGATGGGGTGCCATGCGGTTGCGCATCGTGAATGCCCTACGGAGAGTCTGAGCATGGCTGGCAAACTCGTATTTTTCTTTTTCATTACCATCGCGGCCATCATTGCGCTCGCGCTCATCCTGGTCGTAGTTTTTGGCATTCTCGCGGGATTGCTTCGCGCCTTTCATCGGCTCCGTTCCGGTTTCCTACAATTTCCGCAGCATTCGCGCACGCTGGACTTCCACGATCGTCGCGATCCTCGGAATTGCTGGAACCGTTGGCGTGTTTGTGGCCATGCTGTCCCTAGCCCGCGGCTTCAAGGCCACTCTGGTGGCCTCTGGCTCTCCCGATAATGCGCTGGTCATGCGCGCGGGCTCGTCCTCCGAAATGATGGGCGGCATTACCCTCGATTCCATCAAGGTTCTTCAGGACGCGCCTGGCATCGCTCGCGATCCTCCGGTGCTCCTGTCCTCACTCAGGATGTAGTCGGAGTCATTCCGGTTCCGCTGATCAGCACCGGCACGGATGCCAACGTACAGGTGCGCGGTGTATCACCCAACGTCTTGGAAGTTCGAAAGTTCGTCAAGATCGTACAGGGCCGCATGTTCCAATCCGGCTTGAACGAACTCGTCGTCGGCAAAAATGCATCGATAACGTATCAAGGCCTGACCGTCGGCAACAAAATTGATTTTGCCGGCGGCCACTGGCAAGTCGTTGGTGTTTTCGATGCAGGCGGCTCGGCGTTCGATTCCGAAGTGTGGTGCGATTCGCAGATTTTCAATCAGGTCCTCAAGCGCCCGGCAAATATTTTCCAGTCGGCCACAGTGCATCTTGCTTCGCCTGGCGCGTTCCAGGAATTTAAGGACGCGGTCGCAAAAGACCCGCGCATGAACGTCGACGTGTACCGCGAAATTGATTATTACGCCAAACAGTCCACCACCATGACCCGCCTGATCACCGTTCTCGGCGGCTTGGTGGCGGCCATCATGGCCATTGGCGCGATTTTCGGCGCGTTAAACACGATGTATTCCGCCGTCGCCGAACGTGGCCGCGAAATCGCCACCATGCGTGCTGTTGGTTTTTCCACTTGGAACGTAATTCTCTCGTTCCTCTTCGAAGCGCTCCTCATTTCTTTTCTTGGTGGCATCATCGGTTGTCTCGCCGTGCTCCCGCTCAACGGACTAACCACCAGCACCATGAACTTCCAGACTTTTTCGAACGTAGCCTTCGCCTTCAAGATCACTTTCGATCTCTTGATCCTAGGGCGTTGCTCTTCGCCCTGGTAATGGGTGTTCTGGGTGGCCTGCTACCTGCAATTCGCGCAGCCATTCAGCCCGTCTCTGTAGCCCTCCGCGAACTCTAGCAGCGGGTTATCAGGCTGCTCTTCGTCCCCTGATCGGCGTACCGTCATTCCGAACGAAGTCCGCGACGTGAGGAATCTCTCTTCCATCGCTCCCTTATCGCGTCGCTTACAAACACAGCACCGTTGTCCTCCTGAGGCGATCCGACGAGGATCGCCGAAGGATCCTCAACCAAAGAAATTACTTCGACTGACGCCCAAGGACTCCGCCATTCAAACAACGTCCCGCTAATCGAACACCTTCTCCTCAATCCTTCTCCTCGCAGGATTGTAATCGCAATATCTCACCCACTTCGGACGCACCACGAAATACGTAATTCCCGGCCACTCCTCTCGTGCTGGCCCGTCAGGAAACACCTCAAAATAAATCCTCTTGTATCGTGCCAACGCCTCCCCTTCCAATTCTTCCGCCACCCCTTCATACTGCACGGTAATTTCCGTCGAGCACCCAATCACCCAGGCCACGCGCGGGTTCTTCTTCAGATTCGGATACTTCCGCGAGCTCTTCACGGTATCGAACACGATTTCCAACTCAGGACTTACCGCGAATCCCATCAACGCCGCTTCGGGCCGGCCATTTTCATCCGCAGTCGCAAGCACCGCCAGCCGTTCGCTCTTCAGGAACTCATACACCTCGTCCAGGTTCATCATTCCGTCCTCCGCATTTCTGGCGTTTCCGGTCATCAGAAATTCTTTGGCCTGCGTGTTAAACTGCAGTTTCACAGGAGTCTCCATGCGTCGATCGCTCCCGGCCCTGACACCACGCCTGCATCGTTCCTATCTTTTTCTGGTCGCAACTTTTCTTCTGGCGCCGTTTCTTGCATCCCCACTTCCGGCCCAGCAAATCTCGCCTGAGCTTCTCCACGGACTGACTTGGCGCCTCATTGGTCCCCATCGCGGCGGGCGCGTCACCGCAGTTGCCGGCATCGCGGGAAACACGAAGACATATTACATGGGCACTCCCGGTGGTGGTGTTTGGAAGACCATCAATGCGGGCCGCACCTGGGTTCCGATTTTCGATCAGGCTCATGTAGCTTCCATTGGCGATCTCGTCGTGGCCCCTTCGGATCCCAATGTCATTTACGTCGGCACAGGCGAACAAACCAACGGGAACGGCGTCTGGAAATCCTCGGATGCCGGAGCCACTTGGACCAACATCGGCTTTCAGGATTCGCCAATCATTCCTTCGCTTCTTGTCGATCCTCACGATGCCAATCTCGTCTATGTCGCTGTAGCCGGCACATTCACCCCCAGCGAAGCTCGTGGCATCTTCAAGTCCTCCGACGGTGGCAAGACCTGGCGCAAGGTCTACTACAAAGACGACCACACCAGCCCCACCGAACTCGATTTTGATCCCGGCGATTCTCACACCATTGTTGCCGCCATTCGCCACTTACCACCGGCTCCCGGCCAAAAGCCCGACGAGAGCGTCGACTCGCAGCTACTACGCTCCACCGATTCCGGCGAAACCTGGACGCTTATGGGCGACCAGGGTCTTCCCCCAGCAAACCGTCAGCGCGTAGGCCTATCCATCGCTCCTGCTACCGGCGGCAAGCGTATCTTCGCACTCATGAAGCAAGGGCTGTTTCGTTCCGACGATGCGGGTTCCACCTGGCAGAAAATCACCACGGATCCTCGCATCTTGGGTTCGAACTATTTCGGTCGAGTTTTCTCTGATCCCAAGGATCCCAACGTGGTCTATGTCATGCAGACCTCCACGTACCGTTCCCAGGACGGCGGCCACGACTTCGTTGCCTGGAAGGGAACTCCCAGTGGTGAAGACGATCACGTTCTTTGGATCGATCCGCAGGATACGAATCACATCATCGAAGGCACCGACCAGGGCGCGGTCATCACTTACGATTGCGGCAACACCTGGAGCACCTGGTTCAATCAGCCCACTGGGCAGTTCTATCGCGTTTCCACCGACAATGGTTTCCCGTATCGGCTCTACGCGGCGCAGCAAGACTCCGGCTCTATCGTCGTTCCAAATCGCACCGATTTCGGCCTGATCACTTATCGCGACTGGTTCTCTAGCGGCTCGTTTGAAAGCAGTTTCATTGCTCCCGATCCCTTGCATTCAGAATACATCTACTCGCTTGGATGGTACGGCAATATTATTCGCCTCGACCGCAGCACCGGCCAAACCGCCACGTTATTTATCGCTCCTTCAATTACCGTGCCAGCTGGGAAACGCCCATCACCTTTTCCCGTCGCGATCCCCACACCCTTTTTTATGCTTCACAATTCCTGTTGAAAACCACCGACGAGGGCCTCAGTTGGAAAGAGATCAGTCCGGACCTTACGGTTGAAGCCTAACGCCGACTTCGCCCGCTCCGAAATCCAATGCCTCCGGCCATATTCCCTCAAAGGATGACGGTGAAAATTCCGGATTTTTCGCGGATAATGACGAAGATGATGATGCGCAAGCGCCGGTAAATCGTGGCTACATTCAGACGATCGCGCCATCGCCGCTCGATGCCAAGTTGATCTGGGTCGGTACTTCCACCGGACTCGTTCAAGTGACGCATGACGGCTCAACCTGGTCTGAGGTTTCGCCTGCCGGCCTCCCTGAACGTGCCACTGTCAATTCGATCGACGCATCCTCTCACGATCCCAATACCGCGTTCACCGCTGTTTTCGCCCGCCGCGACACGCATCCCGTATTTCTTTCGCACCCGCGACGGCGGCAAAACCTGGGACAAAATCATAACCGGTCTCCCCGGCGCCGGCATCGCACGCGTAGTCCGGGAAGATCCCGTTCGCAAAGGCATGCTCTTCGCCGGAACCGAAACCGGTGTCTACATATCCTTCGATTGCGGCGACCATTGGCAACCGCTTCAACTAGGTTTGCCCACCAGTTCCGTGCGTGATCTCGCCATCCATGGTGACGACCTGATTGCCGCCACCTTTGGCCGTGGTCTGTGGGTACTTGACGACATTTCGCCGCTGCGCGACTTGAGTGGCACAGCGCGCAAAACTCCCGTGCATTTCTTTACTCCCCAAACCGCCATTCGCACTCATTGGGATAATCATCCCGATACGCCGCTCCAGCGCGACACGCCCGCTTCTCAAAATCCTCCCGACGGCGCGATTCTTTACTATTCACTTGCGTCCGTGCCCCGAAGGGCGAAATCACGCTCGATGTCCTCGACGAGCAAGGCCATCCCATTCGTCATTTCTCCAGCATTCCAGAGAGGGAATCGCTTTCGCCCGCGAATGTTCCGGAGTATTGGTTTTATCCGCCCCTCACTTGCCCACCGCTGCCGGAATCAATCGCTTCGTATGGGATTTGCGCTACCCGCATCCCACCGCGCTGCCCTTCGGCTTTTTCGGAGAGCGCCTCGACTACACGGAATACACGCTTCCGGATCATGCCGTACCCGGCGAGACCCCGCGTTTCCAGCCGCCCGGGCCGTTTGTATCCCCGGGTACCTACGAAGTGGTTCTCACCGTCGAAGGAAAGTCCTATCATCAGAAATTGCGAGTTGTTCCCGACCCGCGCGTGCACATCTCCGCCGAAGATTATTCCGCGCAATTCGGGCTTTCTCGCCAGCTTTGGGAGCTGATGAATACCTCCGCCAAATCCTTCGTTCAATTCGCTCCACTCGATGCGCAACTCGCCGAGCACAGAAAATCGCTGCCCGCCACAGCTCCGAAGGAACTCACGGACTCGCTTGCGAACGTAGAAAAGCAGGTGGACGCACTGGAATCCGGGAGTGACGAGGCTCCCGGTTTCGGTACCGTTAATCGCAATGCCGCGCGTTACTTGGAAATGGTCCAGGCTGCGGACATTGCCCCGACCGATTCCGTAAAGAAGCTGTACCAATCGACGTGCGAGGCCTACAGCAAGGACCTGGAAGACACCAGCAAACTCGCCAGCGAAACTGTACCGGCACTCAACAAGCAGCTCCAAAACGAAAGACTCGCCAGCATCACATTCACGCCGTCATCCCAGCAAGCCCCAGCGTGCATGCCCTACTAGGGGTGTGTGGGTTACGTCAGGTGCCGCAGGTGCCGAAGTTGCACCTGGGTTTGGGATTAGATCTGTGTTTTGGGGACTAGCTCCTCAATTGTTCGCCGCAGCGTTCCGTGTTCCCGAAACATCCGTCTCCGTCACCATCGTGCCCACGGCACGAAAGCGTACCAGCAGCATCGTCAAATCATCCGCCTGCCGCGCTCCGCGAGCAAAATTCTCTACCGATTCCAGTACGGTCTTCTGAATTTCATCGAGCGCCATCTCGTTTTTACCCAGCAACACCGCGCGTAACCGCCCGTTCCCGTACAACTGCTCATCCGGGTCCATCGCTTCCGTCACCCCATCGCTGTACAACACCAGCGTGTCGTTCGGCTCCAGCTGCAGCGTAGTCGTCGAAAATTCTGCTTCCGGCACCAGGCCCACGGGAAACGAGCCCTTCCGTAAACGCTTCTTCCGCGGTTTCCGCGCGCATCAGAATTGGAGAAGGGTGTCCCGCGTTGATGTATTCCAGTTTGCCTGCATCGTCCAGAATCCCGAAAAACATTGTGGCGTACCGCCCCACTTCCGCGTGGTCGCACAAAAAACGGTTCACATGGTTGAATACGCGCGCCGGATCCGTTCCCAGGGTCATCCCGGAAAGCGCACCCTGCAGCATGGTCGTCAGCAGCGCCGCACCCAAGCCCTTCCCGCTTACATCTGCCAACAAAAATGCGGTCCGATGGTCATCGAGCGGGAACACATCAAAATAGTCTCCCCCGACCGACAAGCAGGGAAAATTCACGCCCGCAACGGCAAGATGCGGAAAGTCCCGGAAGTTCTTCGGCAGCAGTGCTTGCTGAATGTCGCGCGCAATCCCAATTTCCTGTTCCAGTCGTTGCCGCTCGCGTTCGCGTTCTACCAGCCGCGCATTGTCCAGGATACTCGCGGCGTCAGCAGCCAGCGCATCCAAAATCTGCCGGTCCAGTTTAGAGAACGCGGTCGGCCGTTTCGAATCCAGGTACAACACACCGAGAAATTCGCCGCGCGTCACATTCGTTGCGGACTCGCTGCTGGCGCGCGAACTGGCATATAACGGAATTACCACCACCGCGCGTAATCCTTGCGCCACAATGCTGGCCGCCGCTTGCAGATTCATTTCCGCCTGCTCGATATCTTCCGTGATCACCGGCAGTTGCTTCTTCATCGCCAGTTGAATTGCGGTCTGGCTTGGCGTCATGCTCTCGGGAGGCAATCGTTGCCCGCCGCTACGTCGCGCCAATCGCACCCTCAAGCGGTCCGACGGGCTCGACGTGAAGGATTCTCGACCGCTTCTTCCAGCAACCCGCGATCCGCGTCCGTCACCGCCACCGCGTGGTCGATCATTTTTGCCAGCACCGAATCTAGCGGCAATTGCGAGTGCAGCAGGGAAGTCGCTTCCAATAAAAGATTCAGTTTGCGCAGTCCACCTCGCCGGTGGACTCCGAACTGGTCATGTGATCAATGCGCGTCAACAACTGCGGAATAGATTCGTCGGACGTGCCGGTGGCAGCGCGAAAAATGACCTGGTACGAATCTTCCAGGCCAAACGTAATCACGTCGCCATCCGTCAGCGCGCGGCTTTCTACTTTTTCGCCATTTACGAAAACTCCCCGGCGCTGTCCGCGATCTTCCAGATAATACCGGTTCGCTTCGGTGACGATTGCTCCGCAATTCCGGGAAATCCGGCGGTCCGTTAACTGCAAATGGTTGCCGGTTTCCGCCCCTCTCCCGATCAGAAATGGCGTTTGCGTGACGCGTACATATTTGCGTCCGCCATCCGGCGAAATAACTTCCAAAACTGCTTCCGCTTGTGCCAGCGGTTCCGTCATGCTTTCGACCCCTGTTTTCCCACTAAGCCGCGCATTGTAACACGCAAGCCCGTGCAATGCCTTAACCCTTGCGTCTACTCTGCTTCCCCTCCAAAATAACTCCGCCATTCTCCGGCGCCCTACCGCAGGCAATCCCGGGAGTTCTGAATGCTCGCGTTCGCTTTATGTCATCCACGCCGCAGGGCCGCTGGCCTTCAGCATCTAGCTATGCCAATGCGGGTGTTTCCCACTCCGATCCCATCGTTCCTATCCTGGTGGCCTCTATCGCCATCACCCTCGGCGCGGCTCTCGGCGGCTATCTCATGAAGTGGTTCAAGCAGCCTGCCGTCCTCGGCGAGCTGCTGGTTGGCCTGCTCGCCGGCAATCTTGGCTACTACTTCGGCAACCCCACACTGACCGTGCTCCGCGAGGGCGACAACCTGTCCCGCGTCGCTTCCGTGGCACTCACCACTCGCTACAGCATTGGCGAAGCGACTATCAAAATCTTGCCGCCCACTCCGCATACCGAGCACTTGGCTCAACTTCTCTCCGGTCCGCAAGGTCAAACCTATCTCTCCGTCTACGGCTTTATTGATATAATTTCGCGCTTAGCCATTCTCGTGCTCCTGTTCATGGTCGGCCTGGAAATCAGCTTGGTGGAAATGAAGCGCGTCGGTAAGTACGCCACCATCGTGGCCGTGCTCGGCATCGTGATCCCCATGTTTTTGGGTATGGGCGTGATGAAGATATTGCATCCTAACAGTACGCTCGCCGTCGATCTTTTCATCGGCGGGATTCTTACCGCTACCAGTGTAGGCATCACCGCTCGGGTGCTCCGCGACCTCGGCCGCGAACACACCGAAGAGGCCCGCATCATCCTCGGCGCCGCTGTGATCGATGACGTGCTCTGCCTCATCGTCTTAGCCGTCGTCAGTGGCCTCGCCCTAACCGGCTCCATTAATGTTTCTTCCATCGCCATCACCACGGGCAAAGCCGCGCTTTTCCTGGTCGCCTCGCTCGGCATCGGCATTTGGCTCACTCCGAAACTGGTCCGCCGCCTTCGCAGCTTTGGCGTCAGCAACCTCAAGCTGCTCTTTGGCGTCAGTTTTGCCTTGCTCATGGCCTGGCTCGCGAACGTCGCTCAGCTTGCCACGATCGTGGGAGCTTTTGCCGCGGGGATGGTTCTGAACAGTTTTTTCGACCGCGAAGTCGAAGGAGCTACCCTGCACGAATTGCTCTCGCCTATCGAATCGCTGCTTGTACCTTTGTTTTTCGTTTGGATGGGCATTCAAGTGAAGCTCGAAACCATGGCCAATAAGGATGTGCTGATCGCCGGCCTCGCGCTCACCGTTGTTGCCATCGTCGGAAAAGTCGCCGCCGGATCGGGCTGCCCCCCTACCATGAATCGTCTCGCCGTAGGATTCGGCATGATGCCGCGCGGCGAGGTCGGTCTTATCTTCGCGGGGATCGGCAGGAGCATCGGAGTGGTCGACGAAGGGCTATTTTCCGCAGTGGTCCTTCTCGTCATGGTCACCACGGTTTTAGCCCCAATTCTGCTTCGCGCTACCCTAGGCCAGACCGCGGACGCGGCCACAGTAGAGGCAACGACTGGACTTCACTGATAAGTGGCGATTGGCGATCAGCTCTCTGTTGTCTAATATCAGATTGCTCCCCCTAGTGACTGGCCGCCAGCCGTCGCTCGATGTAATCCCGAATATACGATTCGAATACCTCATCCAGCTTCAGCGTGACGGGCCCTGTGGTTCCATCGCCAGTTGCGTGTCCCGCAATTTCCTTTACCCCGATGACATTCCGGTTCGTCGACGTTACGAACACCTCGTCGGCCCCGTAAAAATCCTCCAGCCGCATAGTTTGTTCCACCACACTTACGCCTGCCTCGCCGGCGATTTCCATCAACACTCCCCGTGTCACGCCTTCCAGACATCCCGAAGTCAGTGGTGGGGTGATGACTTTATCGCCCTTCACCGCGAAAATATTCGCCGCGGTACACTCGCTCACCTCACCGCGTTCGTTCAGCAACACCACTTCGTCGAATCCCTCGCGCTGCGCTTCAGCCACGGCCCACACGCTATCCAGCCATGAAATCGTTTTCACTCCCGCTAACGGCGAGGCCGCGTGTCTGCCGTGTTCGCGTACTGCCAGTCGCGCAATCAGCGGATAGTGCGGCAGGTCCGCCGTGGTAATCACCAGGTCCACTTCCGGCATCTTCTCGTCGCTTCTCCAGCCCCCGACTTTGTTCCACACCAGATAAATTCTTGCGCAGCCTTCCTTCACGTCATTCGCGCGAATCACTTCCTGCAGCATCACCCGCACTCGTGCCCCGGAATAGGTCATCGGCAAACGCGTCAGCGCGGCATCCTTCTCCAGCCTCCGCCAGTGTCTTTCGTATGCAAATGCCTCCCCCCGCACGATGCGTACGGTCGTAAACAGTCCCCAGCCGCAGATCAAACCTGCTTGGCCCGGTGACCAGCGTGTCTTTTCCACCGGCCGCAACTCATCGTTGTGATAAACGTAGCGATGTATCACCAATTCACCGTCCCACTCCTAAATCACAAAGTGTTCCTTCGTATTGTACCGTTTTTGGGTGCTCGCCCCTTGCTTGTCCTGAGCTTCGAAGAGATCGCCTCGAGTTTTGAGGGGCACTTTGAACGAGGGCTCCGTCGTTCCGTCAGTGATGAATCCTCCGTCCGTCTCGCCTGTCACTCCGGCCAAATATCGTTAGTGACTCTTCCCAACCTCATACAACTGAAACTCCCGAATCTCTGCCGCTGCTGTAGTCGCAAGCAAGTTCAACCGGACCCGCTGCGCGCTCACGGTCGAAAAATGATCAATCTTCTTGTGCCCTATGGCTTCCCCTTCCACTACGCGTTTCCAGGTTCCGCCGTCCCACACTTCGATCGCATACTTCTGCACGTGCTGCCCATCATTCAACCATTCCATCGTGAGCGCGGTATCAAACGTCACGCGTTCCTTAAAGTTCACCTCGATCTCCGCATGATGCGATCCCGCCCCCGCCGACCAAAATGTTTCCGGATTGCCGTCCAATGCCGCAGTCGCCGCGCCGCTTCCACCTTTTTCCGTCACTAGGTTGTGCCCATAGCGCTGTCGAATGGCATCCCCAAATTCCCGCAGCCTCGCTGCATCCGCATCCGGCACACGCCCGTTGCGGTCCGGCGCAATCCCGATCATCATTTGCGCGCCACGTCCCACGGTCTGATCGTAATCGTCCAGCAATTCCGCCAAACTCTTCAGACTCGCTTCATCGTTGGGATGCCAAAACCAGTGCAGTTTCCGCAACGGCGTGTCCGCCTCCACCGGCCGCCAACGCAAGTAGCCGGTGCGGTCCACCACGTTCCAGTTTTCGTAATTCACGTGGCCGTCTTCGTTTCCCACCCAGCGCAAATCCGCATACTTGTATAGGGCCACATCCGCAAACACCATGGTGTCCGGCTGCCACATCCGCAACTGCTGCACGATTCGGTCGAAGTCATACGCATGACCCGCGCTGCGTGCGCCATCCATCCACCATTCCACAAGATCCCCATAATGCGAGCTCAGTTCATCCACTTGCCCTAGATAATATTTGTCATATGCAGCCGGATCGTTGTACCGGGGATCATGGCGGTCCCACGGCGACAGATAAATTCCAAATTTCAGCCCATTCTTCCGCGCGGCATCTGCCACTTCCCGGACCAAATCTCCCTTTCCCGCTCTCCACGGACTGCTTTTCACGCTGTAATTGGTCAGTTCACTGGGCCACAAGCAGAACCCGTCATGATGTTTGGCCACTAGGACTACATACTTGGCGCCGCCCGCTTTCACTGCGCTAATCCATTGCTCCGCGTCCACCTCCTTTGGATTGAACACACTTGGCTCTGCCGTTCCGTCGCCCCATTCGCGATCCAGAAACGTGTTGGTCCCGAAGTGAAAAATCACCCCAATCTCTAGGTCTTGCCAATCCACTTGCTGTGGACTCGGCTTTACTTCCGAGAAATTCTGCGCGGACACTCTTGACCAAGGACAACCGGGAAGAATACTGAACAACACGAACGGGGCGAACAATACAAAACGCATGGCGGCCTATCTGTAGCGGATTTATCGAAACTCGCGCCATTGTAGGTACCGCTTTCCGCCCCTGTCAATCGACGTAGCGTTCTTTACTAAATCGTTTTAAACTGCCCTGCAGAAGTGTCCGCCATCACTCGCGCTCCGGCGAACTTCCGCTTATGCTTGCCTGTACACAAATTCGTAATAACCCAGAGGGCCTAATGCGTCCATTCACAAAGATTTGCTGTTTGCCGTTTTCGCCTTGTCATTCCTTCCGTCTGTTCGCGCCGATGAAGCCAAAATTCTCACCAATCACGTGGGCTACAACACCACTGGTCCGAAGCATGCCGTAATTCTTGGCAGCAGCCACGACCAATTCAGCGGTTGCACGCTCAACGATGCCCGCGACCATCACAAAGTTCTCGATATTCCCATCCAGCACGCCGGTCCAGTCAAGAAATGGCGCGATTGGGATTTCTGGACTCTCAATTTCGATTCCTTCTCCACCGAAGGCAATTACTATCTCGTCTGCGCCTCTGGTGATCATTCCATTCACTCCTACCCGTTCGTCATTCAACCCCTCCTGCTCGAACGCAACACCCTCTCCGATGCCATTTATTATTTCAAGGACGAACGCAGCAGTGGCCGCATGGATCAAGCCGATCGCCACCTTCCTTTCGACGGCAAGAAAGCCGGGACCGTCGACGCCCACGGCGGATGGTGGGATGCCACTGGCGATTATGGCAAACACCTTTCCCATCTTTCCTTCTCCACTTATTTCAACCCGCAGCAAATCCCGCTCGTCGTTTACACCATGTTTAAGGGTTATAAACTCCTAAACGCCCGCGCCATTCCCGAAGTCATTCGCTATCAGGATCACATGCTTGACGAAGCTATGTTTGGCGCCGATTATCTCGTCCGCGTGAAAGTGCCCAGCGGCTCTTTTTATCGCTCCATTTCTACCGGGGGACCCAAACAGGTTCCGGAACTCCGCAAAGTCGCCGGTGAAATGAAGAAGGTTCGGAATCTATCAATCCGCGGATAAATCCCGCAGCGGCATGCTCGAACAGGCCAACAATGATCTCGAATACGAAGTCAGTTTTCGTTCCGGCGGCGGTGTGGCTATTGCGGCGCTCGGCGATCGCCAGCTCGTATCCATTTCACGGCGAATACACAAATGCGGATTACCTGAAAGCCGCCGAGGATAGCCTTCGACTTCATCGAAAAAAACAATTTAAAATTGGTGAACGACGGTAAGGAAAACATCGTTGACGATTACTGTGCGCTTGTCGCCGCCACAGAGCTTTATCGCGCCACCCATAAAGACGTGTACAAGGCCGCCGCTGATAGACGCGCTGCCAGCCTCGTATCGCGGCTCATCAGTAATGCTTCCTATACCGATTATTGGCGCGCCGACGATGCCACCCGCCCGTTCTTTCACGCTTCAGATGCAGGTTTCCCGGTGGTCAGCCTTCTTTATTACGCGCAAATCGCTAGCCCGGACGTTCAGCAAAAACTCCGTGACACGGTGAAAAGATCCCTCAAATCTTCCAGCTCGCCATGAATCAGGACGTCAACAATCCATTTGGCTACGCCCGCCAGCTTACGCAAGATAAGGACGGCAATCGCAGAGTCGACGTTCTTTTTCCCCGCACAACACCGAAGTTGCTCCCTGGTGGCAGGGAGAAAATGCTCGACTCGGTTCACTTGCTACTGCCGCTCGGCTCGCTGCCCGCCAATATCCCGACGATTCCGGAATTCCAAAAACAGCTTCGCTCTTTCGCCACCAATCAGCTCAACTGGATCCTCGGCCTCAATCCCTTCGATTCCTCCATGATGAATGGCGTCGGGCCACAATAATCCGCAGTACATGTTTTTCGATTCCTGGGAATTTACCAACGCGCCCGGCGGCATTTCTAACGGCATCACTGCCGGATTCAAGGACGAGGACGGCATCGACTACAACCTGCATTATAAAGAAACCGGCGCCGACAATGACTGGCGCTGGCAAGAGCAGTGGCTGCCCCACGGTGCCTGGTACATCTTCGCCGTTTGTTCCCGTGAGGAATCAGGCCAACCGAAGCCCTGATTCGCAGTTATCTTCGTGGGACCCGCCTCCCGAGTTTGGCCTTTCTTTGGCAGGTACAGCAGCGGACTTACGCCGCTACTCTGGTACTGCTCCGTGCGCCAAGCCCTTGCCGAATTCACCCAAACATGCCACTAATTAATCGTTATGACTACCACACTCGAACTACCCACCTCCAAATTTAAGGCTCTCACTAGGCTGGTTGGCAACACGCCCTTGGTCTCCATTCACTTCCGTTACCACGGCACCCACCGCATCCTGTTCGCCAAGTCCGAGTATCTGAACCTCACCGGCAGTATCAAAGACCGCATGGCTGTGCGCATCCTCCAAAAAGCTTATGCCGAAGGCAAAATTTCCCCCGGCCACACCATTGCCGAAGCCACCAGCGGCAATACCGGCATCTCCTTCGCTGCCATCGGTCGCATGCTCGGGCATCCCGTCAAAATCTTCATGCCCGATTGGATGAGCCAGGAACGCGTCCACCTGATTCGCAGCTATGGCGCGGAAGTTGTCTCCGTCAGCAGGGAGGATGGCGGGTTCTCAGGTGCGATTCGCATGTGTGAAGAATTCGCTGCTTCGCGCAATGACGTGTTCTTGCCTCGGCAATTTTCGAATCCCGCGAATTGCGAAGCGCACGAAGAGACCACCGGACCGGAAATCTGGTCCCAGCTTCTCTCCGTAGGCAAGCGGCCCCAGGCCTTCGTTGCCGGAGTCGGCACGGGCGGCACCGTCATGGGTGTCGGCAAATATCTTCGCCGTCTGGATTCCTCCATTCGCATTCATCCAGTCGAACCTGCCGAATCGCCCACGCTCACTACCGGTTGCAAAGTCGGCAATCACCGCATTCAGGGCATCTCGGACGAGTTCATTCCCGAAATCGTTCAACTCAAGGATCTGGATGAGGTGATAAGCATTTCCGATGGCGATGCCATCCAAATGGCTCAAAAGCTCGCCACCACTCTCGGCCTCGCTGTGGGCATTTCGTCAGGCTGCAATTTCTTGGCGGCTGTGCGCGCGCAAGAGAAACTCGCCGCGAACGCCGTGGTAACCACCGTATTCTGCGACGACAACAAAAAATATCTCAGCACCGCGCTCATGAACGACGAGCCCGCAAAACCCGATCACTTGTCTCCCGAAATCGAACTGCTGGGTCTAGGCACAGTCGGCCGAGCCTGCGAATTTTGCCACTGACACCAGCATCGCGGGGTTTGCGTTTACTCCACAGATACGGTTTGGGGTCCTTTGTACGGCAAGATCAGCCCGGTCGCCAATAAATATTTGTACAAGTACTCCAACGGCTCCGCAGGATGGAATTTGTCCGCATAGATCAGCCCGTTCGTTTGTTCCCAACTCCAGCCCGCCAACCCGGCAATTTTTGCGCGCCGTTCCGCATCCTCAACCTTCATCGGAAACACACTCAATCGCACATTTTGGGTAAACAGTCGCGCAATCCCCTCCAGCAAACTCCCGGGCAGGTTCTTGTAGCTATCCATCAAAACTCGTACCATCACCGAAAGTCCAATAGCGAAGTGTACGCGCGACTTGGTGTAGCGGTTTACGTATGCGCTCATGGTGTAAAGTTCCCGCGCGCGGAACACCATCACGCCATAACCCAGTTTATGCAATTCGTTTACGTGCGTTACAATTTCGTCCGGCGGTGTCTTGCGTTCTTCGAAACCCGTTCCCGAGCTCGAGAGGCAAAACATCCCAAGCCCTCCCTTGCTCTCCTTCAGTTCTTCCTTGGGCAACTGGGCTAGGGTTTCGGCGATAAAATCTCCGTGGAGTTGGTTCACGTCATCGAACCTGCCCGGGGCAAAAACGATCGCTCGCTTGTAGAGCAATTCGTTGGGCGCCACAAATTCGCCCCCCGCGGGGAACACGACCGCTTCCGCGAATCCTCCGGCTACCAAAAACGCCTGCAGTTCCCTTGGGTCCCATCCGTCGAACGCCGGACCGCTCAACTCCACGCAGTCAATTTCCAAGCGTTGCAACCCCAAGTCTTCGAACACGCTGGCCAGAAATTCATTTGCGCCACCCAACGCGTGCTGCGACGCGTACAGCAGATTCACACCGAGAATGCCCACGGCTTCCTGCTGCCGCAAATTCGTCGAATCTCGCAAATTTACGTGCAGAACCACGTCGCTCGGCGGCCCTCCCGGTTGCTGCTGAAAGCGCAATCCAATCCAGCCGTGGCAATCATTGGTTCCAGAGAAATTGCGAGCGGAAACTGTATCAACAAACGAGAAAAACTTCGTGGTTGCTCCCCGGCTCGCATGCAATTGATTCAAAAGTTGCGCCCACTCATTATCCAGCATCGCTTGCAGGCGTGGCTTAGACACATAGCGCGTCCCCGTGCCATATAAGTCGTCGCTCACTTCCTTGTCGTACGCCGATATGGTTTTCGCAACCGTGCCCGACGCGCCACCCACGCGCAGAAACCAGCGCGCCACTTCCTGGCCGGCTCCTATCTCTGCAAACGAGCCGAACACCGTCGCATCCAAATTGATCGAGAGTGCTTTCTGATGGGTCCCGAGCTTTTCTGTTCCGTCCATTGCCCTCACCAGCCGGGCATAAACTCTATCATTCTCCGCGTAGCTTCGCAGCCATGGAGTGCGGGAGCCCTGCTCCCGCTTTTGCGCACGCGCACGCAATCACCGTAAAGCGGCAGCCACGCTGCCGCATCCCAAAGCTCGGATTAGTGCAGTATGTAGTGACAGGGCAGGGCGCACCCTCTCTCGTGGCAGTGGCGGGTCGTTAGACTCTGTTTTTTTCTCGAATTACTTATAGCGCCCTGGTCGTTCTGAGCTCAGCGAGCAATCTGCGACTGTCTGGCCTGTGTTGTGGCCGAACTTCTGACTATAACCCCGCCGCTCGCTTCTGAGCCGCGGCTTCTTCCTCTTCCTTCGGCACATACTCTCCCCCAGCGCCGCGGTCCCAGTTACGGTTGGTCACCCGATCCACATTCTGCTTCCGGAAGGTTTCCGCGATATAACAATTCCAGCACACCGGCAAATACGTTTCGAAGATCGCCGGCAGTTGTTCCGGTGGCACTTCATTCCACTGCTTCGGCACGCGCTCCGGCGAAAGCAATGCGGGGTGACGGTCGTGCCAGTGCATCTCCGCAAACGCCTTTTGACAATACGCGCAAGTCTTTCCCTTGTACCAGTCCGCCACGATGTTCCACACTAGGCAATGTTCCGGGTCGGCGTTCACCTGGCTCAGGCAATCATGCCCGCAGCCCTGCCGCTCCGGCCAGCGCGAGCACTGGTCCAGCCGCACTTCCGGCTTCCCCGCGATCGTTGCGGCCACCGCCTTCACCGTGTTCACATGCACCGCGGCCGCCTGCTTCGTCTCCGGGCAGGTCACCAGCCGCTTCCCTCGATAACGCAGATACGTTCGCGTCGCCACCGTAATTCCGAACACGACACACCCAATCACCACCACTAGAATGGCTGCCAGTATGAGGTTGCTCAACGTCATGCTCCCTCCTCAGCCCGGCTTTCTGCCGGACTACCCCTTAACAGAAATTGCAGGAGTATCTCCAAACCTCAGGCAATCCGGCCGCTAGATTTTTAGTTGAAAGTAAATAGCTTATGGACAGTGAATCAATCCGCGCTTCCGCTGATTTTCTCTACAGCGAACTTCCACGCACCCGTTTGCGCCAATTGACCAATTCTTGAGCGATTCCGCGGCTATTTTGGCGGTCGCGACAGTAGCTCAATCACCCGCTTGTTGAATCTCGCTACATCCAACTCCGTCTGTACGTGCACCAACTTTTCCCCCAAGCCCGGCTGGTTTCCTTCCGTCCACACCAGCGTGTTCCCGTATCCGGCCGTATGAGAAATGTCCATATCCATATACAGGTTCTCTTCTTTGGTGATGATGCTCGGATCCATCCACGCGGCAGCTGCCAACTCGTCCCACAAATATTCTTCATCGGCCCATTTCCCGATGTACTTCGCCGCTGGCGTCCCTGCTTTGGCGATCTCCTGGATCATGTCCTTAGTAAATCGTGTTTTCACCGAAATGTCCACAGTGGTCACGGTGATCCTCGCCCATGGTGCGCGCAACACGATATGTACCGCTTCTGGGTCCCACCAAAAATTGAATTCGCGACGATTCGACTGTGCCGAGCTGATCGGTTCCACCGGCGCGATACTTCCTCCCATCACCACCAGTTCCTGCGCCAACTCCGCAAACTTGGGATCAATGCTGATAGCCTGCGCCAGATTCGTCAGCGGTCCACCTGCGTAAATAGTCACTTCATGCGGATACTGGTGCACCATGCGAATCATAAAATGTGCGGCATCTTCGGCCTGCGGTTTCAGGACCGGATTTCCTTCGGGCAACGGATTCGGAACCTCGTAAGGCCCGTGGTATGCTCCGGAATTCCATGCGCCCGGTCAGTCCCGCGCCTGTCGAGGAGCGGATTCTGCTTTCGTTCCAGGCTCCCTGGTAAGTTACTTTGCCGTACAGCTTCTCCCACCGCGCAATTTCTTCTTTACTGTTGATCAGCGGAAATACCGCTCCCGGATACGCTTGATGTTTTCGTGTCCCGTCAGCTCCAGCATCCGCAGCGTGTGCGCCACTTCTTCATCGCGCCATTGGTCCCCGCTGACGATGGTGATCCCCAGCGTCTCAATCTCAGGAGATTGCAACACCATTAACATCGATTGCTGGTCCGTGGTCGCCGGCCCCCGCCCGTCCTGGTCAAGAATTACTTTTCGTGTCTGCGCCCTCGCGTAAGCGCAAAATACACTGACAACGATTGCCAGCCATAGTATTCGTCTCACCGATAGCCGCTCCTCAACTGCATTACCTCACAGTCCCCCAGCACATCAAATCTACTAACCTGCTACGCAGCATTCCCCGGCTTGAGAATCGCCCCGGCTCCCGCCCGCCCGTTCATCAGCACCGTCGCCGGCTCCGCGAATCGCAAATGCCGCACGCACCCGCGTTCTTCCTGCGCCGGCTGTGCTGCCAGCCACTCCCAATCTACCGACCCCTCTCCCAAATCCGGATTCACTGTGAAATAACCCACTTGAAATGCCGAAAGATTCTGAAAAAAATGGCTGCCTTGCGACGGCGTAACGCGAAAGTCTCGGAAGCCCGCTTCCAGAATCACCGCAGCGCCCGAAATATCGTCCCACTCCACCGGAATTCCCAGCCACGGATCATTCGAACCCCAGCGCCCGACTCCCACCAGCAGATATGGCCGGTTTTCTTGGGTCAACTTCGCATTGAAGTACGCCACATAGCCCGCCACTTCCTGGCTCTGCGCTCGCTCAAACCGCTGCGCATCCACCACCACCACATCGAATAAGTTTCCCACCCGCCCGTTTCCCAGCACCTTTGTGCTTTGCGCCATTACTTTACTGCGATCCATCGCCTCAATCTGCAATTCTTCCGCCTCATGGGCGAGCACCAACGGACGAATTTGCAGAAACCCCAATTGCGCGCTCTCGTCCGCTTGCCGTGCTAGTTTCACCGCGAATTCAATCTCCACCGGGTGTCCGAAAGCGTCTTCCCCTTCCTTCACCAATCCATCCAGCAGCGCCGCCAACGGAAACAGACCATACTTCAGGACTGGCGCGAACGTGACAATCCGCATTCCCGCGCGGCCCAGTCCATCCGTGATCCGGTCATTGTCTGCGGAGTACGTTGATCCCAATGCCTCGAGTGTCCCATCGGTTTCAGCCACATCCAGGCTAAATCGCGTCTCGCGCAGCCCCGGCTGCGCACTCTCTCCCGCAACATGGTTCAACGAAAGCGCCCAGAAATCCGTTTGCGATTGCGACAAAAAGTCCTCCACCGAAGAGAACTGCACCAGATTCGTCGGATACCGCGGGCAAAACGCCAGGCATTTTCCCCCATCCACAACCGTGCGCCCCAGGCCCAGCGCTACCGCCGCAATTCCGTCTTCGAACGCCATCGGCGGCACCGGATAAAAATTCCGCGAGCGCGCTACCCCGGAAAAATCCGGATAAAATCGCAAACCAAAAAACGATCCCACCACCTGCTGCAAAATCACCGCCATTTTTTCTTCTTCCAACCGAAATGGGGTCGCCCGCACGTACGCCTTCGCATGCCTGCTGAACGTCGACGCGTACACTAACTTGATTGCTTCGCTCAATTGATTCAGCCGGAAACCCGAGTCCTCGTGCTGATTCCCGAGCATATACGTCTCGTACACGCCGGTGAATGGCTGGTACTGCGAATCTTCCAGCAAACTCGACGAACGTACCGCGATCGGATACCGCGCCTCCGCCAAATACGCTCGCAAATCTTCCGTTAATGCCGCCGGTAGCGTAGCCTCCAGAAACCGCTGCTGAATCTCGCTGTCGTCCGTGGAGTGAATTGCAAAGTCCACCAGATTGTTTTCTGCCAAAAATCGATCAAACGCATCCGTCGCCACCACCACTGCTGGCGGCACCCGCACCTGCACATTCGGAAATCGCCGTGCGAATCGCTGCTTATGTAACAGGTGCCGAACAAACGCCAACCCCCGCGCCTTTCCTCCCAGCGACCCTGACCCAATTCGCAGGAAATACGAGCCGCCGCTCTGAAACGCCGCGGGTTTGAAATCTCCAATGAGCACATCGCTCTGTTCACGCCGGTATTCCGCAATGGAGTCGATCAAGTTCCGCCGCAAATCATCGACGGTCGGGAAATCGGAGACTTTGCGCGGCCGGAATTTCTGCGCCAGCGCAAACTCCGTTCGCGCCGTCAGCCAGTGCGAAAAGTGATTCCGCTCCCCATGGTATGCGATGCTCTCCGCCGGCACTTTACTCAGGCACTCTTCCAGAGAATTCAGGTCGGTCGCCCTTGCCACTTCCACTCGGTCGGGCGTTCGAAACACGAAATCGCCAAATGCGAACTGTTGCATCAGCACTTTGCGCAACTCCCGCAAAAACGTCGGGCGACCCCTTCCGCAGAAACGAATATCCTTCTTGATATGCGCGCGCTCGAAACGCTGTCCGGCTCGTCTGCAGCACGATAGGCACATCCTGAACCAGCGCTCGAATGCTCTTCGCCAGATCGAAGCCCGCTTCAACACTCAAATTCCCGGTATGTGGAAATTCCACGTCGCTGACGACCCCGAGCAGATGTTCCTGGTATTTGACCGCCAGCGCATAGGCGTCTTCATAATTCGAAGTCAGCAGAATTTTCGGCCGCGCTCGCATGCGCATCAGTTTGTGCGCCAGGTTCACGCCCTCCTGAATCACGCGCCGCGTCTGTGAAATCAATTCCGTGTACATCAGTGGCAAAAACGACGAGTAGTACCGGATATTGTCTTCGACCACCAGCACTACCGGCACGCCCATCATCGAAGCGTCGTGCTCCACGTTTCGCTTATCTTCGATGTACTTCACGATCGCAATCAACACGCGCGGGGTGCCCTGAAACAGGAAAATCCGTTCAATGTCCGTAACCGGATTCCGCACCACAAACTTCTTGATCTCCCGGTAGTCATACGCGAGCACCACCACCGGAACCTGCAGTCCCGCCGCCTTGATCTCGCGCGCCAATTGCGCTGCGTTCATCTCGCCCACAGCCAGATTCGTCAAAATCAAATTGAACTGTGGCTCCGCCTTTGCGCGTTCCAGCGCTTCCCGGCAACTCGCTACATGCGTGATCCGCGGGATTTGTTGCAAGTGTAATTCTTGCGATTCGCTGATCAGCAATTCATTCAATCGTCCGTCTTCACGCAAGATGAACGAATCGTACAGGCTCGATACCAGCAGAATATTCTGCACGCGAAACGGCATCAGGTTGTCGAAACCTTCAAACTGCGTTTCGACCTCCGGAAACGGAATCGCCAATGCCTGCTGTTTCACGCTCATGGTTTCGCGTCCGTCTTCAGCCGACCCGTCATTCCGAACGGAGTCCGCGAAGTGAGGAATCTCTCTTTGAACTAGGCATCACTCCTATAGTGGCGGGTCTTCAGACCCGTGCAGTTCTCCTGCTGTGTTTCCTCATCAGCGAATCCAGAAACTTGGTAGCGCCGCCTTCCAGCCGGCTCTTAGGCTTCTCGCCTTTCCTACTCTGCGAACCTCAGCGTCCTCTGCGCTTCTAACATCACCCCACACAGCAAACGGCGGAGCGGCTGCGGACCACCTCAAAAACATGTGTTTCTCCAATAAAACGCTTCACTTTGCCCTAATTTTGCCCCAATCTGAGACCAGATACGGAGGGCCACCCAAAATGAAAAAGAGCAGAGGCAAGTACGGCCAGGGTCGAGTGTATCAGCCGCGATACCGCGATGCGAGTGGACATGTCCGGACGGTCGAGCGTTCGTGCAGATTCGCCTGCGGGGTGCTCACTACCGTAGTGCTTTTGGCGACCCGTAAGCCTGCGCCTATACGACGGAAACACTGAGCAGCAACACGGCGCCAAGAATAGCAGCCCTCACCAGAGCTTTATTTCCTTCACGCGCTTTTCTTCCCGCAGCATCGGCTAATGGTTGGTTTCGTTCCTCATAACTCTACGGGCCATCCCTGTGTAATAAAGCTGTGGATACTATAGGTAGGGGGACTCAGGCATTCATGACCTGCCAGGCCTGAATCAGCGCCGTCTCGTCGTTCCGGTAATCCACCTGCAACCTTACACCGTCTGTGTGGTCGACGCCCGCGCGCACTGTTGCGTCAATAATACGGCCGTGCAGATTCGCCTGTATCTTGTCGCCCGGTTTGAATTGCTGCTTTGGGGTTTTCGTAGCCATAGCTCGATTATAAGAATGAGAAGAGACCGCAGTTCGTGACTCGGGCCTCTTGCGGTTGGCTCGACGCCACCCGCCTCTTTTTTGCCCTAACTTGCCCTAATTTACCATAATTTCCCAGCACATCTCAGCACTTAAGTACTTGAAAATACAATGGAAAAGGCGGGGTGCCTGTGGCTGCGGACCACCCCGCCGTAGTTTTATCCCTCAGCAAACGTCTCAGACGAGCCCCTGATCCAGCATGGAGTCCGCCACCTTCACGAACCCGGCGATATTCGCGCCATACACCAGGTTCCCCGGGTGACCATACTTTGCCGCTGTTTCGAACGCGTTCTTGTGAATGGCGATCATGATCTTGTGCAGACGATCGTCCACTTCTTCCCGCGTCCAGCTCAGCCTCATGCTGTTCTGGCACATTTCCAATCCGCTGGTCGCCACGCCGCCGGCATTCGCTGCCTTCGCGGGCCCATACAGAATTTTCGCTTCCAGGAACAGCTTGGTCGCGTCCAGCGTGCTTGGCATATTCGCGCCTTCTGAGACCAGTTTGCATCCGTTCATCACCAGCGTCGCGGCGTCCTTCGCGTTGATTTCGTTCTGGGTCGCGCTCGGGAATGCGCAGTCGGCCTTGATCGCCCAAAGCGGGTTGTAGTCCAACCTTGCGTCGACCGGGATATACTTCGCGCTTTTGAACTTGTCGGCGTATTCCTTGATCCGGCCGCGCTTCACGTTCTTCAGTTCCAGAACGAAGGCCAGCTTCTCGCGGTTCAGTCCCTCCGGATCATGAATGATGCCGCTGGAATCGGAAATCGCGATGACTTTCGCGCCAAGGTCCAGCAGCTTTTCAATCGTGTATTGCGACACGTTTCCACTGCCGCTCACCAGGCACAGCTTGCCTTCGAATGTATCCTTCTTGGTCTTCAGCATTTCCTGTGCAAAATACACGCAGCCATAGCCGGTTGCCTCCGGACGAATCAGCGAGCCGCCCCAATACAGGCCCTTGCCCGTCAACACTCCGGTGAAGCTAATTCGCTAGCCGCTTGTACTGCCCGAACAGGAACCCAATTTCGCGTCCGCCTACTCCAATGTCGCCCGCGGGAACGTCTGTATCCGGGCCGATATGGCGATACAGTTCCGTCATGAAGCTCTGGCAGAAGCGCATCACTTCGTTGTCGCTCTTGCCCTTGGGATCGAAATCGCATCCGCCCTTTCCTCCGCCCATCGGCAGCGTGGTTAGCGAATTCTTCAACACTTGTTCGAACGCAAGAAACTTCAAAATGCCCAGATTCACCGAGGGATGAAAGCGCAGGCCGCCTTTGTAAGGTCCAATGGCGCTGTTCATCTCAATCCGGAATCCGCGATTCACCTGCACTTGTCCGGCATCATCGAGCCACGGCACACGAAACATCAGTACGCGTTCCGGCTCGATCATTCTTTCCAGGATTCGCGCTCTTTGATATTCGGGATGCTTCTGGATGGCGGGGCCAAGACTTTCGAGAACTTCCTGGACGGCCTGCAGAAATTCGGGTTCTGCTGGGATTCTTTGCTCGCGCGAGATTTATGACGTCCTTGATATACTCCCCGGTCTCTTTAAGGGCCGGAGGAGTATGCGTAAGTGTACCCATGATTTGATCCTCCTGATTGGAATTGTGAATTGAATGGCATGACGATTTTGCTCGCCATGTAGCCGACGGGTGGGGCTGAGCGCAATGCAGATTGATTAGATACGGACCAGGCCACGTTTCGCCGTGATATAAATCACCTGGACGCGTACTCGCAACCCGCCCTTAACCTACCACTTTGGCCTGTTGCTGAATATTCCGACGTAATGCCGTGCCCTCACCCCCACCAGCCATTTTGGCTTCCCCTAAACGCCACAAAACTGATCCATCATTCCGAACCAAGTCCGCGAACCTGAGTCTTCGGTGCATCGTCCGGCCAACACTCCGAGTACTGAGACCGTAGGGGTGCCGCACGTTGTGCTCCCCACAAAAAAATATATTTCAAATTGAACTATTCAGTATCGAACTATTGCGTTATCATCCTGTCTGAGAGGGGACTGCCACGGCAAATTCTCCTGAATTAGCAACCCTGGCGGATGAGCTTCGTGGCCTTTGCGCCATGATTACGAAAATTGCCAGGCACGATCTTCAGCGGCGTCTGGACCAGCAGCACGCAGGTATCGGCGCCATCGAGCACGGAGTGCTGCGCCGTATGGCTCAAGGAGTCGAGACCATGGCTGAGATTAGCCGCCTCATGGCGGTTCGGCCTCCCACCTTGGTTTATGTCATCGACGGGCTCATCGCGAAATGCCTTGTGACTCGCGCTAAGGATACTCGTGATCGCCGGCGCCAGCCTCTCGCCCTTGCCGTCAAAGGGAAAAAGCTCCTCGCAAATTTCTCGGCTATGGACGCCGACAGCATCTTGGTACGCAGCCTGTTGCGCATGACGGCCAAGCAGCGCCTTGACTTAAGGACATTGTTGGCCCAGTTAGCGTCCGGCCTAGGGGAATCTCCGTTAGCAAACCGTTCGCCGGAGAGCACAGCCCTGGGCCTTCAATCCGTCCGCACCAAGCCTCGTCGCGTTCTTCGTAAAGGGAAGAAGCAATGACGCGAATCAGTGCTTATACCCTGGTGCTCGCGCTCCTAACCTGCATTTCCAACGCGGGTGCTCAAACAACCCCTGCACCAAGCAGTTCTGGCGCGCACACATCCCAGTCAAAGACACTGCCCACGCCCCTGGCCCTGCACCAGAAATTCGAGATTTACTTGAAACAGGCCTACGAGCCACAGAGTTTCCTAGTGCCTGCTTTCTTTGCGGGCATCGATCAGGCTCGCAATTCGCCTAAGGAATTGGGTCAAGACACCGAGGCATTTGGCGGCCGGCTGGGCTCAATCCGCGGCCAGTTTCAAATTGCCAATGCGGCGCAGTTCGGGGTTGGAGCTGCTCTGCATGAAGATCCACGCTATTTTTCTTCCAACCTTCACGGGTCCTGGGTGCGTACAAAATATGTGTTCAAGCACACATACATTGCACGCATGGATGACGGCAGCGAGCGACTTGCGTTCGCCTTGATTGCCGGCGCTACGGCGGGCGGTTTCGCTCCCAATGGTTGGTTGCCCGGCAGTCAGAATGGAGTTGAACGTGGATTTGAACGAACGGCTATTATGTTGCTCATCAACCTGGGCGTGAACATGGGCCGGGAATTCGGCCCCGACGACAAGAAATTCTTCTTTGAAAAAATCCTGCATCGGCGTCCTTCTCCCTCCGCTGGATCTTTTCCTAACGCGAATGGTCAGGAAGCTCCTTAGCTTTTGGCCGCAAGGATAGCTGTATGAGTAAAAATCAGTGGTTATTGCTAGTCACGGCAGCCTTGAGTTTCTATGGAGTTGGTCAAATCTGGCTAGTCCAGCTCTCCAGCTATCGCCTGTTCCCGTACGTTGGAAAAAATAAATTTCACGCCTACCACTTGGCCTGGTGGCACAGCATCTGGGGCATCGTCTTTATCCCCGCCGGGCTCGTCTTCTTGGGCTCCATCCTGATGTTTTGGTTTCCTCCTCCAGCCGTTCCGCACTCTTTGCTCTGGTGGGGTTTAGGTCTTCAGATACTTCTCTACCTGGGGACCGCGATCTGGTGGGGACCTTTGATGGCACGTCTATCAACGCCCGAAACAGGTTTGTCCCTTGCTCTCTATCGCCAATTGATGCTGACGCATTGGCTCCGGGTGGCCATTGTCACGGCTTATGGCCTGCTCGCCATGTATATGCTAGCTCGTAGTGCTTTCCCGATCAGTCGATAAGTTCACCGGCGGGTGCCTCACCTTGGTTTGTAAAGTGGGTCTTGGACTCTTCGCAAACCTCAGTCCCTTCCTACCGATGCCGTGTCCACTTTGGTGAATCCCGACGATTGCAGTCGATATCCATTCCGCGTTCGCACGTGGCACTTTTTCAGCTTTTCCGAAGTGAGTTTCACCGTAATCGTTCGCCATCCTCGATTCGGATTCGCCTGCGGATAATAGCTCAGCGAATACAAATGCGCCAAATCATCGCGGATCGATGCGAACGCCTTTTGCTCATCCCGCCACGTCTTCGCAAAATATGCTTTGCCGCCAGTTGCCGCAGTCATGCGTTCGAACACCGCCGTCGAAATCGGCTCCAACTGCGCCTGATGGGTGCTCACCATATAAATCGCCGTTCCCGTGGACTGCGCCAACTCCGCCACATCTTCCGGCGGAACGATGCTGGCGTTGTCCGGGCCATTCGAAAACACCACGATTACCTTCCGTCCCGAATATTGCGCCGCGTCTTTCACCGTCAACAACAAGCAGTTGTAAAGCGCCGCGTCGTCGCCCGCCACTGTCGTCCGTACCCCGCGAAGCACTTGCGATCGCTCGGCAGTCAGCTTAGCCGCTCGCGACAAATCCCGGCTGTAGGAATAAAAGGCAATACGGCTCGCCCCGTCCAAAGACCGTATGAATTCCGAAATCGCGTCCTGTGCGAACACAAATCCGCGATACATATAATTGCTGGTATCGAACAACACAAACACGTTGGCCCCGGCAATCGCTGAATTCAGGTCCGCCGCGGACAACCGCTCGTGACCGTCTTCCTGTTGCGGAGTTCGCATTTCCGTTCTCCCAGTTCCCTCGTTCTTTGCCGTCAAAGGCGGCGCCTCCGCCAACCGCCGCGTCGGTTCATTGCCTTCACCAAAAGTGGCGATCTTTTCCGGAATTCCATCTTCCGTGATCGTAAAATCGCTGGGTTGCAGTCCGGTGACGTAATTCCCGTGCGCGTCCGTCACCGCCACGTTTAATTGCACCAAATCCACCGCCACACGAATGTGCGGGTCCACTGGTACCGGCGTTTGCGACTGCGCCGGGGCTTGCGCCGTCACATTCTCCACTCCACAAAAATAAATAACCAGGCATGCACACAAAACGGAATAAATCGTCTTCTTCACCATGACGGCTTCCTATTCTTAACGAGTACCAACGCACCCAGTAGAATCGCAGTTCCGGCTTGCCACCGTGGCTGCGGCGCCAAACGAGATTTTTCCTGACCGGAATTCCTCGCCCGTTTCTCGCAACGCCCGAAGAGTTGCCGGCCAATCTTCCAGATCACTGGCCGAAATCCGCTCCACCATCCGATGAGTCAGTTCCGGCACCATCTTATTTAGCAGAACCGGCGCATATCCTTTTTCATCCGCCAAACGCGCCCAGTACAAATTCCCGGAATCCCAGCATTCGCCCATCAGCCGGTTGTAATTTCCTCCCAACGCGGGAAACGGTCTCACGTTGATGAACTCCCGTCCATAAGTCTGCGTGAACACCGGATGAATTACTCCGAAATCCCGCGACAAGCGGTCCCAATTCACCGCATCCGGATCTTTCCGCATCAACTGTTCCAATTCTGCGCCCGATGTACTCACACGGCTGAATTCGTCGGGGAACTTTCGCCGAAACTCCTCTGCCAGATAAAACGTATCCGCTGGAGCCAGGCCCTGCAATAAATCTGCATCGCCTTTGCCCATGGCTTGCTCCACCCAAGCCCGCCGTTCCGGAAACATGCGGTCCGACAGAATAGCCATAACCTTTTTCCGCAATTCCTGGTCTTTGCCGCTCTCCTGCAGCAGTTCTTCTCCGGCTCGTTGATAAAGCGCAACCGCATGCAGCTCGTCTCGGCTTACGTCCCACCACCGTGGCACCACCGCATTGCTCAACAGCCCGGGAACAAATTGCTGCCAAATTAGCGCCTGCACGTGATCCGGTGCGATGAAGTCCTGCTCGACCTCCGCCAGCACGTAAGGCAAATCCGCCAGCGACCCAATCAGATGTGCGCCGCCTCCCGCTGGAGAGCCTGCGCCGAATAACTGCGGGGCTTGCCACAAATGTTCCACGCCCATCACCGTGTCGCCCGAAAAATCGTGCGAGCGCACAAACAACGGGTTGTTGTGCAGTACCTGCGAATCCGGTGGTTCGTAATACGCGTAATTCACACCCACTAACGTGTCGCGCAGGAACGTCGCCAATTGGCCCCGCGCAGTTTCTAATTGCTTCGGGCTCGCGGACCCGCGTATCACCTTTGCCAGATCGGTCTTCATCTGGAGTTCCGTGTGCCGGTTGTTATAAGTTCCGGCAGCCCATCGGTCTCGCTCGCTGTTCGAAAAAATCGGCTGAGGCATTTCAAATTCCCGGAGTTCCCCGGCAAGTGCCGCGTACTGCTCCTTCTTCTTGGCCAGCAACTCGGGATTTCTCAGCGCGTCATCCAACGCGAACAGCGTGTCCATCGAAACCAGCCGCTGATCTTCCATCACCAGCCGAAGCCGGTTCGTCAGCTCCGTATGCATTTGCTGGCCCTCGGGACTAACCTGACGCCCCCCCGCCAGCAGATTCAGCAGTTCTTCTTGTGAGCCACTCCCTCGCCCGGTCGTCGCTCGGAACAACTGATCCACGGAACTGCGTCCCACGGTCACCAGTTCCGCGGCGCTCGTCACCCCCGAAAACGGCTTAATGACTTCCCGCCACGTTGAGTTCAGTTGCGCATGTTCAATTTCGCCCTGTCTTGCCAGGATTTGCCATAAGCCCACATTGGCCTGGAAAATTCCCATGGCGTTGCCGCGAACCGTGTGATCCGAAATCTTGTTCAGCGCTTCTGCGGTAGTTAAGAAACGCGTGATCGACTCATCGGTGAGTTCCGGAAATTCCGAAAACACTAAATATTGATCGCCGTACTCGTGAAACTTCTGCGCCAGCAAAACAACCGTCGAACTCCCCAATCGCCGTACGCTTCCCCTCCGGCGATCTAATTCACTCAAACACAGATACGCTTGCAACGGCCCAGTATCGGTTTCCAACCGTGAGAACGCGAACATGGCTTCTGCCAATTGGTCCGCGTTGTGCCATGCCCCCGAATGCTTCCCGGTCTGACGGATAAATTTGGAGTCGGCGTTGTCCCGCAGGATCTCGCTCCACGCTGGCAGTCTGCCAGGCACGTACGGTTCGCCATTCGCGTCCCACTGCATGCGTGTTACCAGCACCATCAATGCCGGTGCGGGCCGGAATGGCAAACGGGCTCCCGCCTCGGAGATTTGCTTCCGGCGAACGAAAGGCCGCATAAAACCGTTTCATCCGTTGGTTCTGCGCAAAGTGCGCTTGCTGCTCCTGACTGGTTCTTGCCATCGCGTCGAAATATGCTCCCAACCAGCCATGCTCCTTCGTTAGCAGTTGCACCGCGAATTCTCCCGGAGACTTGGGCTGACTCCCACCATCTCCTGCCATTGTTTCTCCGCCTCTTTGCCTCCCGGCAGCACCACCGCCCCATCGCGTACACAAATTTGACTGCCATACAAGTCCAATACCGGGGCCAGCGGGAGCAATCTCGCCAGCCCAACATCCTTCTTCAACACCTGTCGCGCTTGTGGCTCGATTTGCGACATCGCCCAGTACAGCCGCGCAAAATCGTCCGGTACAGCATGTTTTCCAGAAAGTCTTTTCTCTCCTGTCCCTTCTGATTCGCAGCCGAAACCCAGTCTTCCGCTCGGAACAGGACCGGCACCGCGGCCCCTTTGTATGAATACTCGAACGCTTTGTCATGCTGCAGCGCCTCTTCCAGTTCCAGCAATGGAAATCCGGAGTCGCATGTCAGAAATGCTCGCTCAGGATCCGCGGTGATCAACGCCATGCTGCTCTGTCCGCATTGCCCGTCGATTTTGTATCCAAGCACACGCAGCAGAGAGTCCGAGTCCTTACATCCGCTCACGCGCAGTTCGCTCTGCGCTCCCGCCAGTGTGGTCAGCTCATTGGCCTGATTCACATAACGCCGCAACAACACCAGAAATTCCGTCGGCCGCCCCATCATGTAGCCCTGCAACACCACCGTGTGCGACAGAATCGGCAACACTTCTGGCGTAGAGATGTCTTGGCTCAGCCCCGCCATCCGCAAAAACGAGCGCAACGGTCCGGGCACATTCACAACGTTTGGAAGGTTGCGCGCCCTCCGCGCCACCATCCATCTCATTGGAAATTGTTGAATTTGGATTTGTACTTGCTTCGGCTCGTCCCGCAACTGCACCCTGGAGTACACCGGTACCTGCGAGCAGGAACACCAACAAAGAGCGCTTCACGGTTGACCCCCTCAATCCGAAAGCTCAGGCGGCCGCCAACGGAGTCAATATTGTGTTGGGGAGTGTACTCCTACAAGCTGGTCTAGCCAATTAGCCTTTTTTCACCTTTTCCGTCAGGGACTTTGTGTATTGCCGAATTGTCTCCGCGATGGAGCGCAAAGACAATTTCCGCCTCAAAAAAAGGGGTGCTTACGGTCAAAACAGGACGTTTCGTCCGTCATAGGTCACATGCTTCTCGTGCCGCCGTCACATGGTCCTGCGTGTGTTTTCGCTACGTATGATTTTCGCGTTAACGGCACTTGAATGCCATCGCCGCCACTGTCCGGCCTTGGCGTGCTAACATTCCCCCGGTCCGTTAGGTGGCACAACTGTTTCCAGGAAGGCCTTCATGAAGCAACTGAACTCTTCAAATCGTCGCAATTTCCTCAAGACCAGCGGCGCCGTCGCCGCCGAGTCTGCTCGCCAACGGTGCTGCTCTCGCTTCTCCTTCGGTCGCCTCTTGCCGCCGCTTCCCGCAAATCCGCCACCCAAGCCGCCATGCCCACCCGCAATCTCGGCAAGACCGGCTACAAAGTGGGAATCTTTCAGCTTGGGAGGCCAGGCTGCTCTTGAAAAGCCGACAATTTTGATACCGCGGTTCCCATCATCGAACGCGCCCTCGACTTCGGCATCAACTACATCGACACGTCTTCCATCTACGGCGGCCCGCAGCGCTGGAGCGAACAATACGTCGGCCGTGTCATGAAGATGCGCCGCCAACAGGCATTCCTCGCCACCAAGACAAAAGAGCGCACCCGTGATGGCTCGCTCCGCATGATCGAAAAGTCTCTCACCCTGCTGAACACCGACCATGTCGATCTCTGGCAATTGCACGACATCGGCTTACCGGAAGACGTCAACGCCGTGTTCGCCAAGGGCGGCGCCATGGAAGCGTTGCTCGAAATGCAGCAGCAGAAAGTCGTCCGCTTCCTAGGCGTAACGGGGCACTATCGTCCCGAAGCCCTCATCGACGCCATCAATCGCCATCCATTTGACACCATCCTCATGGCTCTCAATGCTGCGGACACTCACATTCACAGCTTCACCGAACAGCTCCTGCCATCTCGCGGTTGAAAAGCAAATGGGCATCATCGGCATGAAGGTGCCTTCGCGCGGCAGGTTGCTTGCCTCCTGGACTCCTCCGCCGGTAGAACAGCAACAACACATGTGGGAAGGTTCGGCCATTGCTACGCGTCCCGGCGTGATGAACATGCGCGATGCGATGCATTTCACGCTCACGCATCCGGTCAGCACCATCATCGTTGGCTGCGACACCATCGCCCAACTCGAGGAAGATGTACAGATCGCCCGCGATTTTACTCCGCTCTCCCAACCGCAGATGGCTTCTCTCAATGAACTGGCGGCCCCAGTCGCCAAGCAATCCTTGTTTTTCCGCTTCACCGACCGCACCAAAGGCTAATTCGCTGTCCCGGAGGCGCCCGTGGCAGCGCCTTCAAGTTTCCGAGGATTTCGAGGGCCCGCCTTCCGAGGCGGGCCGCTGGTTTTCCGCCTGCATCTCCGAGTTGGTTCTCCGGCTGCATGTCGAGGTCTCGTTCCTCCTGCATCTCCAAACCAGCGACACGTCATTCCGAACGGAGTCTGCGCACCTGAGGATCTCTCTTCGATCGCTCAGCGCCTAAGCACGAAGCCTGCCATCCTGAGCCCATTCGATTAGGATGAGCGAAGAATCTCACCTTAGACTTATCCAAAACTCAATCGTTTGCCTTCAACTGACTACCAACTACCGACTTTCGACTCCGCTCCGATTTCCCCATAGAATCTCTGTAGCACAAAAAACGCCTTCTTCTTCTCCCCACGATCAGACACCAGGCCCTTCCGATTGAAGTAGTCCTCAATGCCCGGCAAGGTCCTTCGCGGGCTGCGAAAATCCTTCAGAATCCACGGTGTGGTTCCGCGAAGAAATGCAATGCGCTTCAGCATGGCCACCTGATGCTGGTAGAGCTTTTCTTGAACTCTTCGGTGAAGCGTGTCTCTGCATCCCCGTGATATCCGAACAATGCGTCGCCGCCCCATTCGCTCATGATCAGCGGTTTATTGTAGTCGGAACTCCAGTCGGTCTTATCCAGGTCTGCAATGGTGTGCGCGTACCAGCCGATATATTCGTTGTTTCCCATGACGTCGAGTTCCTTGGCAATTGGATCGTCGATTCGAATATGCAGCCCGCTGGCATCCTGAGGTTTCGCTGGCTTGCAGTGCGGCGGTGACCAGACGCGTGGGATCATTCGCTGTGCGCCTCTTGAATCAGCTCGCTCGAGAAAATGATTGCGCGCTTCGCCGATCGGGCGTTTCATTCGCCACGGAGAGAATGATCAATGCGGCGCGATTGTGGTCGCGCGTGATGGCTTCGCCCAGCTGATTCTTGGCGTTTTGCAGCGTATCCGGATTTTCCCATTGGATCGTCCAGTACACCGGAACTTCTTCCCACACCAACACGCCCATGCGATCGGCCATGCGCAACATTGCTTCGTTATGCGGATAATGCGCCAGCCGCACAAAATTGCACCCCAATTCCTTCGCCCAGCCCAACAGCACCCGCGCATCGTCTTCGCTCCAACTCCGCCCGGGCTGCAGCGGAGCTTCTTCATGGATATTGATTCCGCGGAGGAAAATAGGTTTGCCGTTCAGCAGAATGTCGGTTCCACGAACGCCGATGGAGCGGAACCCTATTTGGTCTGTGATTTTGTCCGTCTCGCTCGACCACTTCCACTGTATACAGCTTGGGATTGTCGGCAGACCACAGCGTCAAATTCGCGGGAAACGAAAATTGGCCGCGGCCGTTCGGCATCAGTCTGGCAGCATTTTGCTGAACCCGGCTTCCGGGATGCGAATGGTCACATTCTGTTGTAATTGCGGCCCATTCAATTGCACCCAGCCCTGAATCTCGCTGGTCGAGCCCTTTTTCAAGTTGCACCTCGTAATCCTGAATAAACGTCTCCGGTACTTCTACCAGCGTTACCGGTCGCGTGATTCCGCCGTAATTCCACCAATCCGTATTCACCGTAGGCACTTCTTCCTTGTGCCGGGTGTCGTTGACACGCAGGACCAGGAAGTTTCCCTCGCTCTTCACGCGGTCGGTAATTTCGAAATCGAACGGAGTGAAGCCTCCACGATGCGTGCCGAGTTCCTCGCCGTTCAAATACACATTGGCAAGATAATTCGCTGCCCCAAAATGCACAAACACCCGCGTCTTCGCTTTCTTCGCGTAATCAAACGACCGCTTGTACCACACGCTTCCTTCGTAAAACAGCAGCGACTCCCGCTGCGTATTCCAGTCTCCTGGCACATTCAGATGACCCGGAAGTGTCAAAGTCGTACTCCACCAGATCCGATTTCGATTGCGGCTTGTAGTTGGTGTAAAACGCGTTCTTGTTCTTATCGCCTGCGCGCGATAGTCGACATACCCAACGTCGTACGGGTCCACGATCACTTGCCATTGCCCATTCAGGCTAATCGAGGATCGTCCCCCGTTATATTTGCGATCAGCGGCGCAACCTGCGCCTCGCTGCTTGCAGCCAGTCCCAATACACACAATGCCAGCGCCAAACCACGCACCATGTTTGTCATAAGGGTTTCTATTCTATGCTGTTTTGCAGGCGCGAGAACGATACAGACTCAGGCCGCTATATGGTAGCGTCGGCTCCGGCCGGCCCTTGGGTCGCCTTGGCCGTGGGCTCGTCTTCAGCCACGAACAAACAAAAGCGATGCGCGCGAGGTGTTGACGCTTTTTTCAACCCTAAACCTTCAATCTTCAACTTTGGACCTTCAGCTTCTTCATGCCGCGATCGAGTTGGCTTGCGCCGCGAGCGCAAGCACGTATTGGTGCAGTGTCCGCGGCTCTCGCCCAAGAATAGCCTGCAGCGTCAAACTATTTCCCGTCGCTCCATATTTCCCGTAATACTCATACATCTTTCGCAGCAATCGCTTTTGCCGCTCGTCATAAGGCAGATGCACTTTGGCTGCCCACTCCTCAAACGAGGGCTCTGCCGCCTCCACCTTTGTTCTCAATATTTCGCTCATCACCCGCGCGATATCCTCGCGGTTCGGTAATCCTTCTCCGCACAGTTCGAACGTCCCGTAGTTCAACCGATCTTCCGTGAGCCCGATCGCCGCCACTTCCGCCACGTCGCGATAGTCCACTCTCACGATCCGTGCTTTCTTCGAGAACGGTTCCGCAATCACGTGATGCTCCAGCACGTTCTTCCATCCCAATTCCAGATTCTGGTAAAACGTCGCCGGATGCAGCACCACAAATTCCATGCCCGAGCTATACACGGCCGCTTCCACCGAAGTTTTCGCATAATGGTTTTCCAAGTGAAGCGTGGGATGAATCAACGAAGAAAACACAAACCGCCACACCCCTGCATTCCGCAAGCGGCCCGTAACATATTCAAACCCATTTGGCTTTCGTCAACCTCGAACGCCGGCGCGATGTGAAATACCCCATCCACCCCACGCACCGCTCGATCCAGACTTTCCGGGTCGCGTAAATCCGCAATTGCGATCTCCGTCGCGCCATGGGACACTAGCCCTCTCCGCAGCCTCCGGTTTGCGCACCATTCCGCGCACTCTTGCGCCTCGCCGCACCAACTCCGGCACCACCAAACCTGCAAAGCGCCCATTTGCGCCAACGAGCAAAATAACAGGATCTGCCTTCATGCTTCACCTTATCCTTACGAGTGTCGTCGGATTGCCTGCGGATTCCCGCAAGTAGTTAGTTGACGGTCTGCGCGGCACTCTCGCAATCAGGTGAAACTGCTTAGTGCACCTCGAACCCGCTTCCGCTCGGCTATCGTAGTTAACCGTTATGCTAAAAACATAGATACTATCAGTAATCAGACAAGGTTCATGGCCATGACAGCACTTCTTTTGTTTTCATGATGATACGCGCCCCCCCTGGCGCAACAACTTCGAACGTGGCATTGTTATCGCGCCGGGTTGCCAGTCACAACACCTGTGTGCCCACTGCACTTCCTTCCCGTGTCCTTAAGCAGACCCTCGGCCCAGCGGAGGTCCGCCCCATGACCAATCCTAAAGTCGCCGATCTCGCCGGTCCAGGCATCGGCAATTACCACCAACTCGAGAGAGTCCTCCCGAAGGACTACAGCAGTTTGCTTACGCGACGAGAAACCCAAAAAGCCATTTTCGCGGTCAAGCGCTTCATCGAAGACAACTTGTGCAAAGAACTGAACCTGATGATGGTTTCCGTGCCGCTCCTCGTTGACATCGAGAGCGGCGTCAACGATATGCTCGATCGCGATGGTTCCCGCACTCCCATTCAGTTCCACATCTCCAACGATCGCGACAAGCATCCCATCGACGCACAAATCGTCCAGGCGGCCACCAAGTGGAAGAGGACCGCGCTTCGCGAGTTCGGCATGCGCCTCGGCGAAGGTCTATGCACGGATATGCGCGCCGTCCGCAAAGACTACTTCCTCGATCATGATCACAGTGTCTACGTCGACCAGTGGGATTGGGAACGCGTCATTTCTGCCGATCAGCGCAACCTCGATTTCCTCAAGGAGATCGTCAACAAGATCTGGAAGGTGCTGACGGAAGCGGAACGCTACGCCATGGAACTGTTTCCCGGAGCTTCGTTCGAAGAAGTATCCCAATTTACCCGAAAAGCTCACCTTTCCTTCATGCCGAAGAGCTGCTGCACATGTATCCCAATCTGCCGCGCAAGCAGCGCGAGACGGCCGATTCTGCAACAATGTCCGGCTCTGTTTATTACTGGCATCGGCTACCCGCTGGAAGACGGTTACCCCACGAAATGCGTGCCGCCGATTACGACGACTGGGTGACTCCCACGAAAGTCATCGACGGAAGGCAGTGCCACGGGCTGAATGGTGACATTCTCGTGTGGAACCATGTCACAAAACGCCGGCACGAACTCAGCTCCATGGGCATCCGCGTCAATCCGGAAACCCTTCGCAAGCAACTCGAACTTTCCGGCCAACTGGATTTCCTGAAGTTTCCCGTATCACCACGCGATCATGAAAAATGAAATCCCGCTGAGCATCGGCGGCGGCATCGGCCAATCGCGTACTATGATGCTGATTCTTCGCAAGGCCCATCTTGGCGAAGTCACCGTCAGCGTATGGCCCAAAATGTCTCAAGGAGATCTGTGCGAAGAAAAATATCCACGTACTGGACTAAATAAAAAAATAAGCGAGCGACACGGGCAGCCGGTCAAGTCATGGGGACGAATGATTCGCCGGCTGCCCGATTTCTTTTCACCCGTAAGGCGAAACGAGCACCAACTCTTGAGATGCATCACCGATGTACTCATCAAACAGGACAACTTCGTCATTCCGAACGGAGTCTGCGTAGTGAGGAATCTCTCTGAATTCTCGGCGAGCGCTCCGCGCATTCTACGTAAATCTTTCTCTTTTCTCCGGTACTCTCGACTGTGAACTGTCGACTGCCAACTCCATTAATGTCCCAAGAATTTTTCGACCTTCGCCAATTCGCACTTCCGCCAGATCAAAATACTTCTGAGCATTCTTCAGGTCATGCGCCTGTAGTGCATTGTTTCCCTTGCTCCATGTACAACTTCATGCGCTCTTCGGAGGATGCAATGTCCGCGCGCAGATCATAGCCCGCCGCCTGTTGCTGATGCCGCAGTGTCTCGACGCTTTGCGTTGCGGTTTCCGCACGCACATTCAGCTTGTCTGCTTCGTCTTCCACTTTGGCGATTTCTTCCGGAGATGGCCCGGTGGCGGTGCGGGTGCCTGTCCCGCCTGGTCGGCTTCCTGCCGCGATGGAGTAGGATTTCCGCCGACAAGTTCTTTCCTTTGCCTGACATCTTCACCGAACCTGTCGCCGCATCCACGTGCATACTTCCTTGCGGACTTTCCATGGTCACATTGCCGTTGGCATCTACCTTCAAGCTGCCTTGATCACTTTGCAGTGAAACAACGGATTCGAAGGCGTGCAGGTGTCGTCGCGTCCGGCGCATTGCGCGCGGGCGGTGCAGAAGCATTTGCGTGCGTCGGAGTGCGCGTTCCAGTGCAGCAGGGAACATCGCCTTATCGGGATCCGCATGAGTCTTCAGATGCCGCGGGATATATATGCCCGCGGCGATCAATACGCCAACTCCCAACACTGCCCCAACGCCAGCCACACTCCTCGGCTGGAACTGGGTCGCGCAACCAGGGCCGGCGGGACGGCCGGTGCCGCCGCTGCGGCCGGAATTGCTGGAGCCGCCGGGGCCGTTTGCGGCGTGGGGTGGCCGCACGCGCAGGTGTTGGATCGGCGCCGGAGTGCGTGGGGTGCTGGTGTCGTCGCTATGCGCGCCATGTGCGGCGTATCTACCAAGGTTGTCGCGCCAGACGGCTTGGGCGTAGGAGTAACCGCCGTAGTGCTCGAAGCCGGCAGTTGGCTCACTTCAATGGTACTGAGCGCCGCTCGAAATGCGTCCGCGGTCTGGAAGCGGTTGGCCGGATCCTTGGCGATGGCCATCATGATGATTTCGTTTAGCCCCGCAGGGAGGTCTCACCGCAGCGTGATCGGTTCGGGTGGAGTTTGATTCAGATGCGCGGTCATGAGCGAGTATTGCGAATCGCCCTTGAAGGGAAGTTTCCCGGTAACAATTCGTACAGCGAAACACCAAAGGAATAAATGTCCGACCGTGCGTCCGCCGATTCTCCGCGCACTTGTTCCGGTGGCATATAGTTCAGCGAGCCAAGCGTCGTGCCGGTGGTAGTCAGCGACCCATCCGTCGCCGAACGCGCGATGCCGAAATCCATGAGCTTCACCACGCCTTGTGGCGTCAGCATCATGTTTGCGGGTTTGATGTCGCGATGGATGATGTTTTGCCTGTGCGCGTAACTCAGTGCGGAAAGCACCTGGTCGGAATAGTTCACTGCGTCGGCGGTGGAAAGTGGTGCGCGGGCCGCGCGGTTGGCCAACGTTTCGCCTTCCACAAATTCCATGATCATCGCCAACTGGTTCTCATACGTCAGCGCCGTGCGCAGCGCCGCAATGTTGGGATGATTCAGCGTGGCCAGCAACCGAATCTCCCGCAAAAACCGATCCGCCAAACTCTGGTTGCTGTTGAGGTCAGGAAGCAGAATTTTCATCGCTTCCACGCGGTCCGAGATCACGTTGCGGACCTTGTAAACCTTGCCCATGCCGCCCATACCGAGGATGGAGAGAATTTCGTAGTCGCCAATATGCTGGCCAACCCGAATTCGGCAGTCATAGATCCTCCAGCGAGTGCATCGCGATTCTTGCGAGCATACAGCAAAGGCAATACACAAAACAGAACCAGCCCGCACAGTACGGCCCCCGTGCTTGCCTCTGCTACATACACGCGTAATTCCGAACGGAGTCTGCGAAGTGAACCTCTCCTCAGATTTGTGCGGGGGTTTGTGCGTGTAGTGGCCGAACTTTACATCGGCTAGCGCGAGTCCGCGAGCGCAGCTATCTTCTGGTCACTCGCATCCAAAACTACTGTCATCCTGAGGAGCGCCGTTCGCGACGAAGGATCTCAACCTAACCGGCGAGCACAGACCTCACGCACGGCCTGCAGCGGCCATTAATTCTTAACGACGTCCCGACCTTTGCCGGACCTGAACCTGTGAACGTTGCCGTCGCGGAGTCTTCATCCACTTCCGTAACCGTCGCGTCTCCTACTTTATCTTCAACGGACTTAATCATTTCCTTTCTGGTGCGGGTCCTTTACCACCCGTACTTGCCGCGAGATCGTCAGGTGGTCGCCAACCTTTACCCCGGCCTTTTTCCCTATATTGACGATCAGCGTGTTCCCGGTAGCATCCGCCACCACGCCATTAATCACGAACGTGCGCGCCGGGATCTTCTCCGCTTCGTCGTCCAACTTCGTCCCGACATCGTCCACGGCCTTGTGCGTGGCTTCGCCCAGAATCGTATTGGCAAAGTTGCTGCTGCCCATGTCCAGGCTGCCGCCTCCGCCGCCGGTCCAACCGCCACCTGCACCCAGCAGGGAAGTGCTGGAGCGCGTGGATTCGCCTTGCCCCTGCACGGACGCCAGGATTTCGCCGGTTGAAACGTTGATCACTCGCGCGGTGATCGCCACCACTGCTTTCGCTTTGCTGGTGCCCACGCCTCCAAGTCCAAAACGGCCGAGCCCATAACCACCGCCTCCCACGTTGGTGTGCTGGTCGTCGCGGCCAAATTGAGTGATCGACCCGATGATGATGGCGTCCACGCCAAGTACCTTGCCGATTTTCGCGGCGGTATTGGAATCCGCGCGGTCGCTGTTTGAAAAATTCTGTTCCGCCAGAATTTTATCCAGTGCGGAGCGTTCCACCAGCCGGTATTTGCCATCTTTCAATAATTTATCCACCAACATGTCCGAAATACCTTTGCCAATGTCCTGATTGGAACCAAAAATCTGTTGAACATAGCTTTGCACTGTTCCGTAATCAAAATTCATCACCGTAACGAGCCTCTTCGGACCTGTTGCCGCTGCCGCCGCGTGGGGCGGTCGCGTCTTGGGCTGGGGCCTGCGCACAAACAAACGCGCTGGCGAAAATGAGCAAACCTGTGCGGGTGATCCGGGAGAGCGACATGGCTGGGCTCCTTGCGGCAGGCGGTTTTTTGCGAAATTTCGAGGACTCGAGACCTGCCTGCTAGCTGCCGGTTATCTTAATGAACGCGCGGGATCGTGGCAACGGACGATTTCGTCCCTGCACTCTTCCGGTTATGTGTCCAGCATCTACTAGCAAGGCCAGAACTGCGCACCCGCCTCGTGCCTGTATTAGACTTGTTCGCGCAACACGCGTCCCGTAGCGGCGGGTCTATCCCGCGGCTCATTTGCGTGACTCCAATGACCAAAACCATCATCCGCGAACCTCGCTGGCCCGCCTTCATTGCCATGATCGCCGCTGCTGGCGTCTACCTCGCGCTGCCCGAGCCGTTGTCGGTCGGCCCCAGTTGGCTTTTGCTCATGATCATCGTCTTGCTCATGATCCCGACGGTTATCTCCCACCGCCGCGGCGATTATCAGGTCACGCGCATTCTCACCTTCACCGCCAATACCATCATCACCCTCGCAATGATCGCTTCGCTGATTCTTCTGGTGCAGGGTATTCCTCAGCATCTCGAGAGTCCCAAATCTTTGCTTCGCTCCGCCGTCGCTCTATGGGTCGCGAACATTTTAATTTTTGCCCTCTGGTACTGGAAACTCGACGCCGGTGGGCCGTTGGTCCGCGAACGCCAAGGCGCCTTGATCAATCCATCGTTTCTCTTTCCCCAAATGATGCGTGAAACGCAAAACCCATCCTGGACGCCGCACTTTATCGATTACCTGTTCCTCGCCTTCAACACCAGTACCGCCTTTTCCCCTACCGACACCGCCGTCCTCTCCCGCTGGGCCAAACTCACCACCATGCTCCAATCCCTGATCTCCCTCACCATCATCGCCCTACTAGCCGCCCGCGCCGTCAACATACTCTAATAACCCCTGTTGCTAGGCTCCCCTGACGTTTTTGCATGTTCGTCTTGGCTTTCGACCTTCCCGCTGTATTGGCCGAACTTTAGATTGGCCGCGTCATTTCTTAACGCGCGCGGTGTAGAATGCAAGCCCGAGAACAACACAGGGATACAACAATGTCGCCACCCAAGGTTCCCGCATGAAGGAGATGCTCCACTTCCTCGCGCTACACGGTTACTGGTTGCTGTTCGTATCCGTGTTGGCGCGGCAAGCCTGTTTGCCGGTACCTGCAAACTTAATTCTGCTGGCGGCCGGCGCGCTGGCAGGCGCCGGGAAACTGAACCTTGCAGGCATCTTGGTCCTTTCGATCCTCGGCCTGGTCTCGGCCGATCTAGTGTGGTTCGAGGCTGGCCGCAAGTGGGGCAAACGAATCCTGCATTTCGTCTGTGGGATCTCCGGAGATCCAGGATCGTGTGTGCGCGGCGCAAACGAGTCTTTTGCGCGCCACGGTGTGAAATCGTTGCTAATTTCAAAGTTCGTGACCGGACTGGATGCCCTCGCGGCTCCGTTGGCAGGAGCGTCGGGCACAACGCGCTCGAAATTCCTTGGGTTTGACACCCTGGGCGCCATTTTGTGGTCGGGCGTTTATGCCGCGCTCGGCTATATTTTCAGTGAACAATTGGATCTCGTTGCCACCTACTCCGCGAGGCTGGGCGCGCTGGTGGCAATCCTGTTCATCGTAGGAATCAACCTTTTTATCATTCGCAAAATCGTTCTGTGGTTTCGAATCGTCCGACAATTCCGATTGGCGAGAATCACTCCTGACCAGCTCCTCAACAGATTAAACGCCGGCGAAAATATCTTAATCCTGGATGTGCGCCGGAACGGAAAGCCCACGCAATCATTCGTAAGTATTCCCGGCGCGGTACGAATCGATCCGCATCATATTGAGCGCGACGTGAGCGCCCTGGGCGAGATGAAGCTCCAGACCAATCGTGAAGTCGTCGTCTTTTGTACCTGTCCAAGTGAAATCACCAGCGCGCGGGTTGCCCTGGCGCTTCACCGCAGCGGCTTTCAACATGTGTGGCCGTTGGCAGGCGGCCTGCAGGCTTGGCACGACCGCGGTTTTCCGGTGACTACAGCAAGTCATACGCAACTCAGTCCTATTTCCGCACCAATCTGATCTTCCAAAAGCATCCGTCATTCCGAACGGAGTCTGCGGAGTGAGGAATCTCTCTTTCCTCCGCGCCCGATCTGTCCCTGAAAATGGCCGGGCGCTCATCGACCGAGCCTGCTCGTGTATCATCAGCACTTCGAATCGCTGCGACACTTTCAGCTAGCCTCGTAAATTTGCGGAGTCTCCACGATGAAATACGTGCTTGCGCTTGACCAGGGTACAACCAGTTCGCGGGCCATCCTGTTCGACGAGACCGGCGCCATCCGTTCCATCGCGCAACGCGAGTTCGCACAGCTCTTCCCACAACCGGGATGGGTGGAACATGACCCGGAAGAGATTTGGGCCTCGCAGATCAGCGTTGCCATTGAAGCCCTGAGCCGCGCCGAAATCAGGCCTCGTGATATCGCAGCCGTCGGCATTACCAACCAGCGCGAGACCGCCATTGTGTGGGATCGCGAAACCGGTAAGCCCATCTACAACGCCATCGTTTGGCAGGACCGCCGCACCGCTGCTTTTTGTGATCAACTCAAGGCCGCTGGCCACGAACCGCTGGTCCAGCAGCGCACCGGTCTTCTCATCGACTCCTACTTTTCCGCCAGCAAGATTCGCTGGATTCTCGACCATGTCCCGGATGCGCGTCGACTCGCCGACACCGGCCGTCTGGCTTTCGGCACCGTGGATAGCTGGCTGGCATGGAAACTCACTAGCGGCCGGCTGCACCTGACCGACATCAGTAATGCCTCGCGCACAATGCTTTTCAACATTCATACTTGCCAATGGGACCAAGACCTTCTGAAACTCTTTGATATTCCTGCCTCCCTGCTGCCAACCGTGCGTCCTTCCAGCGAAGTCTACGGTGAGGTGACCACAACCTTGGGCCTGGCCTCGATCCCGATCGCTGGAATCGCAGGCGATCAGCAAGCTTCGCTGTTCGGTCAAAGATGCCTTTCCCCCGGCGCCACAAAAAATACCTACGGCACCGGATGTTTCCTGTTGCAGAACGTTGGCCTCCGTCCAGTTCCCTCGTCGAATCGCCTGGTCACAACCGTCGCGTGGAAGATTGGCGATGCGGTGGAATACGCGCTGGAGGGCAGTGTCTTCATTGGCGGGGCCGTAGTGCAATGGCTGCGCGACGGCCTGGGCCTGATTCGCAATACCAACGAATTCGAAGCGTTGGCCAACTCCGTTCCCGATAACGGCGGCGTCTATCTCGTGCCGGCATTTGTCGGACTCGGCGCCCCCCATTGGGACCAGTATGCGCGTGGCTCGATCTTTGGTCTGACCCGTGCTACCACCGCCGGCCATCTGGCTCGTGCTGCGCTCGAAAGCATTGCTTTTCAGGTTGCTGACCTGCTCGATGCCATGCAACGCGATTCCGGCGTTTCGTTACCGGAATTGCGCGTGGATGGTGGTGCGGCCGTTGACGAAACCTTGCTGCGATTCCAAGCCGACATTCTCGGCATCCCCGTCGTTCGACCCGTCGTAATGGAGACCACTGCGCTTGGCGCGGCCTTCCTCGCTGGCATCGCGGTAGCATTCTGGCGCGACGCCAGCGCCGTCGCCGCTCTGCCCGTCGAGGAAAAACGCTTCGAGCCGCGCATGCCTCGTTCTCAGGCCGGCCTCCTTCGCGCGCGTTGGACTGAGGCGCTGTCACGCGCCAAAGGCTGGGAGGCGAAAACTTAACCGATGTCCGCGGAGCCAGGAATCTGTCTTCAACTTTCAATTTGGACGTTAAACCTCGAACAACTTCGAGCCTTCCATTTCCCCCAATCATCCAAACCGTGAATCACTTCGTTGACAAACCCACCCTCACCCTCTAAACTTAATTTTTGTCTTTACAGGGAAAGGTGTGACTGATTGCAATGAGGACGTACGTAGCCAAAGGTGATGAAGCCGAAGCCCTCAAGGTGGGCGCTCAGTGGTTTGTTCTGGATGCTACCGACAAGGCGCTTGGCCGTCTGGCGACCAGAGCTGCCCGCATCCTGATCGGCAAAGATAAGCCGACGTTTACTCCGTATCTCGATTCTGGCGATCACGTCGTCGTGATTAATGCCGACAAGATTAAAATGACCGGGAACAAGGTGGAGCAGAAGGTCTACTACTCCCATAGCGGGTATCCCGGTGGCTTAAAGGCAGTTCCGGCCAAGCGCGTTCGCGAAGCCAAACCCGAATGGCTCGTTCGCGAAGCCATTGTCGGCATGCTGCCCAAGAACAAGTTGCGCGCCAGTCGCGCCAAGAAGTTGCGCGTCTATCGTGATGCCGCGGGTCTCGCGCGTCACGCCGGCCAAAAGCCGCAGCACGTCGCGCTTTAACAGGTTCCCCGGCGCCGCCGGGTTGCTAGTGCACGAGAGTTTCCGCGTTGGCCGTTCCTTTCTAAGTAGTGTCTTAGCAGGGAGCCTTCCGAGCGTGAAGTTCACCAGTTAGTGGATTCGTCTCGTCATTTTGTCGGATTTTCAGGAGGATGTTTTGAGCACTTCGGAAACGCCCGTATTGGGCAACAAGACGTGGTTCCACGGCACCGGCCGTCGCAAAGAATCCATCGCCCGCGTGTTCTTGAGGGCTGGCAGCGGCAAATTCACCGTGAACGGCCGCTCCGCCAAGGAGTATTTCCCGAACCATGCTTGGGAGCACGACGCCACCGAGCCCCTCAAATTCACCAGCTTGGTGGACCAGGTCGATGTTGTCTGCACCGCCAAAGGTGGCGGCGTCGGTGGGCAGTCGGGAGCCGTGCGCATGGGTTTGTCGCGCGCAATCAGCCGCTTCAATCCGGAACTGCGCCCGGGCCTCCGTAAAAATGGTTTTCTCACTCGCGATTCCCGGATGAAGGAACGCAAGAAGTACGGCCAAAAGGGCGCCCGCAAGCGCTTCCAGTTCACCAAGCGCTAACCGTAGCGCCGGCATTTTGTCGGCCTTGTTGGCGTGGTGAGCGCCTGTCGCGTCGGCCCGGAACCGCCAATCGCCGTTTGGCGAGTCCAGTGTAGTGGCGGGTCTTTAGCCGTGCAGTTTGGTTCGGCACTGCAAGCGTTGTCATCCTGACGCGCAGTTTTTGCGCCGAAGGATCTCAGCCGCGAGTGCTGGGCGATATTTTATGAGCTCTGGGGCGTAACGCTGATTTAAGTCAGCGCCATCGCCCCAAGATCATGGCCGGCAAGAAGCCGGCAAGAAGGCTGCTGCGAGGTGGGAGTGGCCGGTCCTCAGACCGGTGTTTTAGCGTCGGCTTTACGCCGGCGCCCTTCGCACCACGAAAAGCAGCTATCTACCTAGGAGGAAAAGTGGCAGTAGAAATCACCATGAAGGAGCTGCTGGAGGCCGGCGTTCACTTCGGTCACCAGACGCGCCGTTGGAATCCCAAGATGAAGGAATACATCTTCGGGGAGCGCAACGGTATTCACATCATCGATCTGCAGAAAACTCTGAAGATGTTCCGCGAAGCCAGCCGCTTCGTCAGCGAAATCTCCAGTCACGGTCGTACAGTTTTGTTTGTCGGCACCAAGCGTCAGGCTCAGGAAGCCATCGCCGAAGAAGCCAAGCGTGCCGGCGCTTATTTCGTGAACCACCGCTGGCTCGGGGGCACCCTCACCAACTGGGCCACGCTGCAAAAGTCCATCAAGCGCCTGAAACTCCTCAAGGCTATGACCGAAGACGGCCGCATGGAGCAGCTCTCCAAAAAAGAGCGTGCGCGGTTGGACCGCGAAATGAAACACCTGTTCCAGAACCTCGAAGGCATCGAGAATATGGCTCAATTGCCTGACGCCCTCTTCGTCATCGATTCGAATTCCGAAGAAATTGCCGTCAAGGAAGCTCGCCGCATGGGCATTCCGGTGGTCAGCGTCGTGGACACCAACTGCGACCCCGACATGGTGGACTGGATCATTCCCGGCAACGACGACGCCCTCCGCGCCATTCGCCTGTTCACCACCAAGATCGCCGACTCCGTCGCCGAAGGCCGCACCATCTATGAGCAGTCCCAGGTCGCCGATCAGAAGGCTGCTGCGGATCAGGCCCTCGAGCCCGGCGTCGAATACGTCGACACCAGCGCTTACGAGCAGTACGAAAAGCAAGAAGGCGACTTCGTCGACGGTTCGGAAGCGTTCATCGAAGCTGCCGAAACCACCGTCCCTCCCGACGAGGCAAAGCGCTAACAATTTTGCAGGGGCCGCCTTCTGAGGTGGTCCATGCCGAATTTTCGAAGCTGTACGCAAACGAGTTTAAGCCGTTTGCGAGAAATTCAAAATCCGTCATTCCGAACGGAGTCCGCGGAGTGAGGAATCTCTCTGAAGATCGATCCGCGAGCGATTCTGAAAATGACGGCCAAAATTTTAGCGTTACTGTAAACAGAAAGGACTTCAAGTTTTCGGCTTTTTAGCTAAACTTCAAAGGTTCTTACCGGAACTGAAAACCGATAACTGAGAACGAACAAGGATGAGTACAAGCAAACCAGCCGTGGAAATCCCCGCAAAGCTCGTAAAAGAACTTAGAGAACGCACCAACGCCGGCTTCAGCGATTGCCGTGCCGCGCTCGTGGAAGCCAATGGTGACATCGAGAAGGCTATCGACGTTCTTCGCAAGAAGGGCCAGGCTGCCGCGGCCAAGAAGGCTACCCGCGAAGCCAGCGAAGGCCTCATCGGTCACTACATTCATGCTGGCGGGAAGATCGGTGTCATCGTCGAAATCAATTGCGAAAGCGATTTCGTCGCGCGCACCGAGGCGTTCCAGCAACTTTGCCACGATCTTGCCATGCACATCGCCGCGGTCGACCCTCGCTACGTCCGCCGCGAAGATGTCACGCCCGAGATGCTTGAGCACGAGCGCGAAATTTACTCTGCGCAGGCCCGCGCCACGGGGAAACCCGAGCAGGTCATCCAGAAAATCGTCCAAGGCAAAATGGAAAAGTTCTACGAGGAAACTTGCCTCTACGAGCAGCACTACATCAAGGACGAGACACAGACCATCGGCGAAATGATCAACGCAGCGATCGCCAAGCTTGGCGAAAATATCACCATCCGCCGCTTCGCCAGATTCAAAGTAGGCGAATCCAGCGCGACCACGCCACCCACGGCAGCCACTCCAGAACCCACCCCAACTCCCACCGAGTAGTGGGTATTCGCGCTGAAACCTCCGTCATTCCGAGCGGAGTAAGCGAAGCGAGGAATCTCTCTTTTCTTCTACCGGTGGGCGGACGAAGCTCCGGGCGCTATATGGCGACCTGTGTATCTTCACAATTCCTTGCCATTCCACGGTCGGCCCACTCTCCTGGACAGCGTTTGTGGCCCCTAACACACGTTCTTCCCCGATTCTTTGCTACAATTTGCAGGGTTTCGCCACCACACACGGAGAGACATGCCGACGAAAACGAAAGCGTTGACCAAATCCGGAAACAAACAGCCCGCTTATCGCCGCTTACTCCTCAAGTTATCCGGTGAATCCCTGCAGGGAACTCAAGGTTTTGGCATCGACGGCCAAACCGTTTACTCCATCGCCAAAGAATTACGCGATGTCCACAAACTCGGCGTGCAGATCGCCATCATGGTGGGCGGCGGCAACATTTTTCGCGGCGCTCGCCAGAAAGGTTTCGAAATCGATCGCGCCACTGGCGATTACATGGGCATGCTCGCCACCGTTCTCAATGCCTTGGCTCTCCAGGACGCCCTCGAAAAAGTTGGCGTGCACACTCGCGTGCAATCCGCCATCGAAATGCATCAAGTCTGCGAACCCTTCATTCGCCGTCGCGCCACCCGCCATCTCGAAAAAGGTCGCGTGGTCATTTTCGCTGCGGGCACGGGCAATCCCTACTTTTCCACCGACACCGCCGCAGCTCTTCGCGCTATGGAGATCAAGGCCGATGTCATCCTGAAAGCCACGCGCGTCGAAGGTATCTACGATGCGGACCCCGAAAAAGTCACTGGCGCCAATTTCCTTGCGGAAATCACCTATCGCGAAGTTTTGCATCAGAATTTAAAGGTCATGGACGCCACTGCCATTTCCCTGTGCATGGACAATGGCATGCCCATCGTCATATTTAATATGCACAAGCCCGGCAACATCCGCCGCGCGGTCCTTGGCGAACGCGTAGGCTCGGTAGTGCTGCCAAGCTAGTGTAATGGCCGGGTCTTTTAGACCGGTGCTTTGAACTTTGACCCTCAATTCTTTAACACGCATCAAAACCGATTTGTCGAGGATCGAAACGATGACTACGATAAGCAATACCAAAGAAGCACAAGCCGCCGCAAAAACTCGCATGGAAAAGGCTGTAGAAGATTTTCGTAAGGAACTCGCCTCCGTTCGCACGGGACGCGCCAACGCCGCGCTTCTCGATCAGGTCCGCGTCGATTATCACGGCACGCCCATGCCCGTGAATCAACTCGGCACCGTCACCGTTCCCGATGCCACCATGCTCCAGATCTCGCCCTGGGATCCCAGCGTGGTTCCTCTCATCGACAAAGCCATTCGGTCTTCCGATCTTGGCCTGAATCCCACCACCGATGGAAAGGTCGTCCGCATTCCCATTCCTTCGCCTACCGAGGAGCGCCGCAAGGAACTCGTCAAGCACATTCATAAGGCCCTCGAAAATCACCGCACCGCCATCCGCAATATCCGCCGCGATTTGAAAGAAGCTATCGACAAGCTCGAGAAGGATAAAAAGATCAGTCAGGACGAACAAAAGCGTGCCCTCGAGGAACTCGACAAGCTTTCCCACTCCGAAACCAAAAAGGTCGAAGACCTTTGCGCCACCAAAGAAAAAGAAGTCATGGAAATCCGCTAACAAGCTCAAAATCGAAAGTCGAAATGTACGGCGCCTTCCGAGCCGGGCCGTTCTTCTCTTCGTAGGGGCACAGGACCCCTGCGCCCCATGTCCGCACAATCCCGGCGTCACGAAGAAGGGTCTCGCTCTCGCTCCAAAACGTCCGTCATTCCGAACGGAGTCCGCGAAGTGAGGTACGATTTTCCATCGCGCTTTCGCGATGAATCTCTCTTATCTTTCATCGCAGCCTTGCACGTTCGCGTATTTGCCTTATTCTCGCGTTCGCGCGCTTCCCATGTCCTATTTCGACGGAGCCTTCGGCGTATTCTCCAATTTTTCCCCGGCACCAACACAAATCGCTGCGCCTGATCATTCTGCACGCTACGCAAAAACGCGTTGTACTCGGCAGCCCGCTCTCCGCCAATTTCGCGTTTCAAAAAATTAATGCTGCGCGAGGCCACCACCGTATTCCCGCTACTCGAGTACTTCGAACTATACGTCGCATAATCCCGCGCCACCGAAGTTCCCGCCGGCGTCTGTACCGTCGTTCCATCTGGCAACTTCAGCGTCATCGCAGTCTGCACGTCCAGCGGCACGCCCAACTCGATCTTCGGCGCCATTTTCCCCTGCGCCAGTGGAAGCTCCGGCAATCCGATCTGCGGCAGCAGCGCCGGGATGCGCACCGGTTTTTTCGACCAGTCCACGAATTTCAGCTGCGTCAATTCATATTCCACCGTGAACGGATCTTCCGTCGCCATCGGATCCGATGCCTTCGCGCTCGTCACTTGCCCGCGAAACCCGTCCGAAATCGCCAGCAGCGTCGCGACGTCCTTCCATTTTTCCTTCGGTGCTTGATGGAACGCCACGCGCAGCAACAACTCATTCTCCCCGCGCAACACATACTTCACTTTCGCCGCCAACTGTCCGCTGTCGCTGATCTCGGCATCCACGCTGACCTTCTGGAACGCGGCAAACGGCGGCGCGCTCGGCGTGTTCACCCATTCTTGTCCCGCGGCATTCAAAGTCGCCGTATCACGTCGCAACTCCAACGCGCATTTCGCATCCGACGGCGCAATCATCCCAAACGGCGCCACTTCAATCGCCGGATCCATCCAATATTCCCGATCCTTTGTTGACCCAATCGCCACCAAATGTTTGAACGCCGTCGGGACCGCCAGCGCGTTCTTGTCGCAATAGCCGGTCAGCACCGCATCCGCGCGCATACCATTCCCCGCCGCCATGGCCGCCAGCAGCACGTACTTGTCTTCGCCAATCGCGTAACCGGAATTCAGAATGTCCGCTGCAGTCCGCGCCCGAAACCCCGTTGAACCCAACGGCAAATCCACCGTGTTGATTTGCGTGGCCACGAACTGATACACAGCTTTCAATTTTTCAACGTCGCTGTTCAGTCCCTTCGTCAGCGCCAGCGCTTTTTCCTTCACCGCCGCGCCAACTTCCGGCCGCCGCGCCATCTCTTTCGCAACTTCATCGCGCCCAGTAATCTCCGCCAGCGGCTTCGCTCCCGGTAACAACAGTTCCGCCAATCGCGCCGACAGCCGTTCCCAATTCAGCGTGGACACGCCCACATCCGCCACTCCCGACCCCTCGGGAATACTAGCTGGCTCACCAGGTGCATACGTCCGCCGCCACTTGTAAATCGTGAACGCGTTCTCCCCGCTGCCCGCAGTCTCTTTCGTCGCCGCGGGAGTATCTGGACTTATGCGCATATCGAGTTTCCGCGCTACCGGCAAATCCACTTCGTAATGTTCTTCCAGCACCTGGCCCGAGCGGTCAAACGAATGTTCCAGCCAGAAGTTCGGCGCCATCGGGGGCTTAGTCGTAGTGGTGATCACGCGATATTCCACCGTTTCGCCCTCTTGCAATCCTAAAATCCGCACAGCCTTGACCCGCACATCCTGATACACGGGGAATTGTTGCACCGCGGGATTGGCCACGTCCGTCACCGCGCTGGGCAGCACTTCCGATATCCCTCCGTTAGCGTGGCTAACGCGCACCAGGGGTATTTCAATCTTCTGGAACGACCGGTTGTAATCGAACGAAATTCGCGCGAACTGCTGCGCCCCCAATACATTCACAATCTTAACAATCGTGTGTACTTCCTTGCGCGAATCCCCATTCGCCTCAAAACGCACCTGCGTTTCCAGCAACTGCACCACAAACGGCAGCTGTGGCTCCACGGCTTTTTCTTTTTCAGCCGTTCCTTGCGGTTTGCCTGACGCAGGCCGTTTCGCTGCGGGCTCCGGCGCTTGCGCAGCGGCAACCGGCACGCCTCCCCCAAACATCACCACTGCGATAAAGAAAATCGCGCGTCTCAAAAGTGCCACCTTGGCAGTTTAGGCGTGCACCGCCCAGCGGTAAAGTTGTGTATGTTCCAGGTTTCATAGCAGACACTCGTTCGGATCGTTCCGCGCTGTGTTTTTCTCTTCGCGGCAATAGCCCATCAGTACAGTATCCTTCTCATACCTGAATTCGCCATCATTTCCCCATGCGCTACCAATTCAGACGGTCTTCTTTCAGAATCAACTGCTCGTTTGTGTTCCTCGCGCTGGCCCTGATCTTGAGTTCATGTGGCCACGCCAACGCCTCTCGCTCTCAAGGGCCCGGCGACGCCGTAATGAAGACAGTTCGCGAGTACGGAAGCGACAGCCCGGGTATGCTCGCTCCTGGCGCCTTCGCGAAAGCCGACGAGAAAGGCGATGTCTACCGCGACCGCCTCGCCAGCCTTTTACTGCAGGGTGATTACACTCAACTCGAAAAGATCGCCGCACAAAATCGTACCGAAAAGGGTCGTCTCCTGGGCGGTTTTTGGAAGAATTATGAATTCTTCAGCGCGACGTCGTCCCCATCCGCGGACACCAACCAGGGCTATCTCGACCGCATGGCCATCCTGAAAAAATGGTCCGCAGCGTACCCCGAATCCGCAGCCGCTCGAATCTCCCTTGCCCGGCTCTACGAAGGTTACGCATGGTTCGCCCGGGGCACGGGTTACGCCAATTCCGTGGGCGATTCGCAATGGCAGCAGTTCAACGACCGTGTCACTTTGGCCGAGAAAACGCTGCTCGATGCCGCCACATTGAAGGAACGCGATGCGCATTGGTATTTCGTCATGCAGATGGTCGCCCACGATCAAGGTTGGAGCCAAGCACAGGCTCGTGAATTGCTCGATCAAGCCCTCGTCTTCGAGCCGGACTACTATCATTACTACATAAGTTACGCGCATTTCCTTTTGCCCCAGTGGTATGGAGAGGAGGGGGATGTTCAGGCCTTCGCCGATCAGATCTCCGGAAAGCTGCCAGCACCCACCGGCTCAATCGCCTACTTCCAAATCATCAGTGCTACGTTTGGCTGTTACTGTCGGGAGGACATGGAGGAACTTCCGCACGCTTCCTATCCGAAGCTTCGCGATGGCTATTCGGCCCTCTCTCGCCTCTATGGCACTTCGAATCTGGCTGCCAACCGCTTCGCTCTTATCGCTACCGTATTTCATGACAAATATTCCGCTCATGAAGCTTTTTCCGCCATGAATACCCGGTTGCCGAGTATTTGGACCACCACGGAATACTACGATGCTGCTCGCGCTTGGGCTGACGCGCCCTAGTCTTCTCCCCAGCAAATCCAACGGACCTTCGGCCCCGACTAAGTATGTGCGGCATCCAGACGGCTGGTCTGTCCGGATGCCCAAACGCCCGGGCCCCCCGTCTAACCGTGTTAAATTAGACGTTTGCGTTTTCAGCGAAACTCCAGCAGGGGGAGCGGCATGAACAAACGGTTCGCACGTCTGGCGATAGCAATCAGCTTGGCGGCTTGCACCGCCTTGGCCAACGACGTTGCCAAGCCCAAAGGCCCTGACGAAGACGGCACTAAGCCTGCCCTCACCAGCATCGCCGGACAAGGCATCTACAATTCCCACGCGTTCGCCTATCTCACCGAACTCAGCGACGATGTCGGCGGCCGTGTCACCGGTTCTCCCGCCGCCCAAAAAGCGATCGACTGGGGTCTCGCCAAAATGAACGAGATCGGCTTGACCAACGTTCACGCCGAGAAATGGTCGATGTGGAAGGGTTGGACCCGCGGCACCGCTTCGGCAGAATTGCTCGAACCGTTGCATCGCACACTGACCATCGACTCCATGGGCTGGACCGGTTCCACCTCTCCCGCCGGAGTCGAAGCCGAAGTAGTCACCGCCAATCTTTTCGACATGGATACGGAACTCACCGACAAATCTCGCTTCCGCGGCAAAATCGTCCTGATGATCACCGAAGGCGTGCCCAAGAAAAATTTCTGGATGCTCTTCGCGCAATATGGAGATTTTCTCAACGCGCTCCATAAAGCCGGCGCCGTTGGCGTTATCGGTGGCCAAGGCGGGTTTAAAGCCGAAGGCATGCACCTTACACACACCGGAATCCTCGGTTTTGCCGAGGATTTTGCCATTCCCGTGGTGGACATGGCCATGGAAGACGAAAATCAGCTCGAGCGTTTTCTCAACTCAGGCAAATCCGTCCGCATTCGCCTCAACGTGCAAAACTCCTTCACCGGCGGTCCGGTGGAATCTGCAAACGTTGTCGGCGAAATTGTTGGGCGCGAGCATCCAGAGGAAATCGTCGTCGTAGGCGCGCATCTCGATTCCTGGGATCTTAAGTGAAGGCACAACCGACAATGGCACCGGCACCACCTCGGTTCTCTCCGCCGCGGAAGCCATTGTCAAGAGTGGCCAGCGCCCTCGCCGCACCATTCGCTTCGTCTTGTTCACGGGAGAAGAGCAGGGGCTGCTCGGCTCACTTGCGTACGTCAAGCAGCACGCCTCCGAAATGAAAAACCATCTCGCGTGCATCGTTCTCGACGATGGCCAGGGGCCGGTGAAAGAATTCCAACTCGGCGGCCGCAACGATTTGATTGACTCCATGAAAGCGTTCGCGGACTCACTCGCCAACATTCGCGAAATTCCCGTGAACGATAAGCGCGAATTCGGCACGGATACCGGCCCATTTATTCTCGCTGGTCTGCCGGGAATTAATCTCGAGCAGGATTCCCCGGAGTACAAATATACGCACCACTCAGCAGCTGACTCGCTCGAGGAAGTAAAGCCCGAAGTCCTCACACAAGACGCCACCATCATGGCCCTCACCGCATTTTGGATTGCCGACCGTCCCGAACGGTTCGCCTCGCCCTGGACCCCCGAGCAAACCGCGAAAATGCTCCGGCAAAAGGGCGATTACGACATGCTCAAATCCTTCAACCTATGGACCTTTGGCAACCTCGGCCTGGATTCCCAGCCTCACTTCCAACTAATGAATTATCAACGCTTATTTCGATGGCGAGTGGGTGGGTGCACCACATACCGGTGTTTTGCATGTGGGGTCTTCGCGTTGTGCCTTGGGTTATCAAGCAGCCCGATGGGCCATTTCTCACTTTTCCACACCTTTTCCCTCTGACCAGTTTCGAAGATTATTTGACACCATGCCCTAACTTCTTTATACTTTGTGTTTTGTCAGGGGGATTTTCCCCAAGTTGTACGGCCTTCCGCTTCGTGGGGGTTGGCTGGTTGGAAGGAAATTCTTCGGTCCCAGAACAATGATCGATGGAATGGGACGGAAGAGCGGCCGGAATGGGGCGCCAGCCCCGAAAAGCCGAGTAAGCCTCTCCGATTCGACACCGAGAGTCTGATTCTGTCTCTTGGATTGTGTGCGGAGTCTCTTGCTGCTTCTCTCCGGATTCGCAGTACCTTTCAGCGTCTGAGTGTGCTCTCGCGTTTTGCTGTGTGCGTGTTGCGAGAGTCAGTAAACCTGTCTGCGCGCAGGTGGCTTGTTGCGCTTTGAGAAGCGCAGCAGGGCAGTTGTAGTGGTCGGTCTTTAGACCGGTGCTTTTTCTGTGAAGTTTTCGTAATGCCGGGTTGCTAGACCGGTGAAGTTTTTCGAGCAGCAAACGCGAGCGAAGCCCACAGCCGAAAGAGCGCTCGAGAATGCAGCAAGCAGTTAGTGGTTTTTGGTTTCAGAAATTCGCAAGAGTTTACTGACAACTGAAAGCAGATCACTCGAAAGAGGAACAGACTGTGCCGACGTTTTCGCAACTTGTACGCATGGGAAGAGAAGGGGTCATCTCCAAGACCAAGTCGCCTGCGCTGATGGGCTGTCCCGAAAAGCGCGGTGTGTGCATTCGCGTGTACACCCAGACCCCTAAGAAGCCGAACTCTGCGCTGCGCAAAGTCGCTCGCGTGCGTTTGACCAATGCCGTCGAAGTCACCACGTACATTCCCGGCATCGGACACAATTTGCAGGAGCATTCCATCGTGCTCGTGCGCGGCGGCCGTGTGAAGGATCTGCCTGGTGTTCGTTATCACATCGTGCGTGGCACGCTTGACGCCGCTGGCGTGGAAAATCGCAAGCAAGGCCGTTCGAAATATGGCGCCAAGCGCCCGAAAGCCGGAGCCGCCGGAGCGAAGTGACGATCCGATGAGCATCGTCATCCTGAGGAGCGCCTCTGGCGACGAAGGATCTCGCAGGAAGTTTTCCGGAAGAGCTGGAAGAGATTGAATCAGAAAGATTGAGTTCGTGGTTGGATGCAGAAGTCAAGCTTTACCGAGAACTGAAAACGGCCAACTGAGAACTGTTTAGGAGCGACAAAACGCAATGCCTCGTAAAGGATTAGTCAGCCGGCGTACGCAAGCGATCGACCCGGTTTACGGTGAAGCGATCGTTGAGAAGTTCATTTGCTCGATGATGTGGGAAGGCAAGAAGAGCACCGCGCAGCGCGTGTTCTACGGCGCCATGGATCAGGTTGCCAAGAAGACCAACGACGATGCGTTGAAGGTCTTTAAGAAGGCTATCGAGAACCTCAAGCCACTCGTCGAAGTGAAAACTCGACGCGTCGGCGGCGCTAACTACCAGGTTCCGGTGGAAGTGAATCCCTTCCGCCGTCAGTCGCTGGCCATTCGCTGGCTCTTGCAGTATTCGCGGGAACGCGCAGGGAGGACCATGGTCGATAAGCTCGCCGACGAGCTCATCGATGCGTCCAATTCGCGCGGCGGCGCCATCAAAAAGAAGGAAGATGTGCACCGCATGGCCGAAGCCAACAAGGCTTTCGCCCACTACCGCTGGTAATTGAGGTAGTGACGGGTCGTTAGACCCGTGCTTTTGAGGTTTGTACTTGGACCAGGGGAGAAAGAGCAGCACAAGGGATCATGGCTAGAGCATTCAAACTCGAAGAGACGCGCAATATCGGGATCATGGCGCACATTGACGCCGGCAAGACCACATCGACCGAGCGCATCCTGTTCTACACGGGTGTGACTTACAAGATCGGTTCCGTCGACGAAGGCACCGCCACCATGGACTGGATGGAGCAGGAGCGCGAGCGCGGAATCACCATTACCAGCGCCGCCACCACCGCCAGCTGGGTCCGCAACGACAAGAAGTATCGCGTCAATATCATTGACACGCCGGGTCACGTGGATTTCACAGTCGAAGTCGAGCGCTCCCTGCGCGTCCTCGATGGCGCGGTGGCCATTTTCGACAGCGTCGCTGGCGTTCAGCCGCAATCGGAAACTGTATGGCGTCAGGCGGACAAGTATCGTGTCCCTCGCCTTGCGTTCGTCAACAAGATGGACAAGATGGGCGCGGATTTCGATCACGTCATCCGCACGATGCGCCAGCGTTTGGGAGCTCATCCCGTTCCGCTGCAGTTCCCGCTCGGCCGCGAAGACAATTTCATTGGCTGCATCGATTTCCTGGAAGAGAAAGTCGTTGTGTGGCTGGAAGAGACTCTCGGCGCCAAGTACGAAGTGTTCGAAGTCGCCAAGCTCTGGGATCCAGCTTTCGTTTCCAGCCGTCCCGATGTCGCTGCCGCTTTACGCGGCTCCGCTATCGACAAGAAATTTTACGAAGATCATCGCGCCAAAGTTGTCGAATACATTGCCGAGCACGATGACGAAGTTCTCGACACGTACCTCACCGAAGGCACGCTGAGCCTTGAGCAAATGCGCAAGTCGATTCGCAAATCCACCCTGGCGATGAAAATCGTCCCGGTGCTCGCTGGCTCCGCCTTCAAAAACAAAGGCATTCAACCGCTGCTCGACGCGGTTGTCGATTTTCTGCCTTCTCCACTGGATGTTCCGCCCGTCGAAGGCATCAATCCTGAAACGGAAGAAACCGTGCTGCGCCGCGCTTCCGACGATCAGCCTTTCGCCGCGCTTGCCTTCAAAATTATGTCCGACCCGTTCGTTGGACATGTCACCTACATCCGCGTCTACTCCGGCGTGCTGAATGCCGGCAGTTACGTCTACAACTCCACTAAGGGCAGCCGCGAGCGCATCGGCCGCTTGCTCCAGATGCATGCCAACAAGCGCGAAGAAATCGAATCCGTACACGCGGGAGATATTTGTGCCTGTGTCGGACTGAAGAGCGTCACCACTGGCGACACCCTGTGCGACGAAGACAAGCAAGTCATTCTTGAAGCGATGGACTTCCCGGCGCCGGTCATTTCCGTTGCCGTTGAACCGAAGACCAAAGCCGACCAGGACAAAATGGGCCAGGCCCTTGCCCGCCTCGCCCAGGAAGATCCTACTTTCCGTGTTCACACCGACACGGAAACCGGCCAGACGATCATCTCCGGTATGGGTGAGCTTCACCTGGAAATCATTGTCGACCGCATGAAGCGCGAATTCAGCGTCGATGCCAACGTTGGCCGTCCCCAGGTTGCCTACCGCGAAACCATCCGCAGGAAAGCGGAAGCTGAAGGGCGTCACGTCAAGCAGTCCGGCGGTAAAGGTCAGTACGGCGTCTGCAAATTGGAAGTGCATCCGCTTCCCAGTGCCGACCACGAGAACATGCACGAGATGTCCACCGACGAACTTGACGCACTGGCGAAGTCCATCGCAGGTGCCGGTGGCAAATGGCGTTTCGACAAGGAGCACCGCTTCCTGTTCATCGACAAGATTTTCGGTGGTTCCATTCCTAAGGAATTTATCCCGCCGATCGAAGCTGGCATCCGCGAAGCTATGGATGCCGGTCCGCTCGCTGGTTTCATGATGGTTGACGTTGCCGCGGTTCTCGTTGACGGCAGCTACCATGACGTGGACAGCTCCGAAATTGCCTTCAAAATTGCCGGTTCCATCGGCTTTAAAGAAGCCTGCCACAAAGCCAAGCCGGTTTTGCTGGAGCCCATCATGCGCGTCGAAGTCACCACCCCGGAAGAATATATGGCCGGTGTGTTTGGTGACCTCAATTCGCGCCGCGCCCAGATTCAGGGTTCGGAAGCGCGTGCGGGCAGCCACGTCATTCGCGTGCAGGTCCCGCTCTCGGAAATGTTTGGCTATGCCACCGATTTGCGTAGCCGCTCGCAAGGTCGCGCGAATTTCACCATGCATTTTTCGCATTATGCGGAAGCCCCAGCATCCGTAGCCGAAGAAGTGGTCAGCAAAGCCACCGGCAGGGCCGCGCGTTAGCTTGTAGGGGCGCAGCACTGCTGCGCCCCAGTTAAGGCCACGAATTACGATTTTTGGTTTGTACGTTTTTAGTGAGGAGCAGAAGAAGCAATGGCGAAAGAGAAATTTGAGCGCAGTAAGCCACACGTGAACATTGGGACCATTGGTCACATCGATCACGGCAAAACCACGCTGACGGCGGCGATCACCAAGGTGTTGAGCAAGCACAACCCTAAGGTAGCCTTCCGCGCGTTCGACAGCATCGACAACGCTCCTGAGGAGCGCGAGCGCGGCATTACCATTGCGGTTTCGCACGTCGAGTATGAGACCGCCAACCGCCACTACGCGCACATGGATTGCCCGGGCCACGCCGACTACATCAAGAACATGATCACCGGCGCGGCGCAAATGGATGGCGCGATTCTCGTTGTAGCCGCCACGGACGGCCCGATGCCGCAGACCCGTGAGCACATTCTGCTCGCTCGTCAAGTTGGCGTGCCCTACATCGTGGTGTTCCTGAACAAGTGCGACATGGTGGAAGATCCGGAACTGCTCGAACTCGTCGAACTGGAAGTTCGCGAGTTGCTGAAGAGCTATCAGTTCCCCGGCGATTCCGTTCCCGTGATTCGTGGTTCCGCATTGCAAGCGCTGAACGGCGATGAAAAGTGGGAAAAGAAGATTCTCGAACTCATGGCGGCGGTCGACGAGAATGTGCCGCTGCCGGTTCGCGACGTGGACAAGCCTTTCGCCATGCCCATCGAAGACATTTTCTCGATCTCCGGTCGCGGCACGGTGGTAACCGGCCGTGTGGAACGCGGCAAGGTGAAGGTTGGCGAAGAAATCGAAATCGTGGGCTTCCGTCAGACGCAGAAGAAAGTAGTCACCGGCGTGGAAATGTTCCGCAAGTTGCTCGATGAAGGCATTGCGGGCGACAACGTTGGGTTGCTGCTGCGCGGCACGGAAAAAGATGACGTGGAGCGCGGCCAGGTGGTTTGCAAGCCGGGCTCGATCACGCCGCACACCAAGTTCAAAGCTGAAGCGTACGTGCTGACGAAGGAAGAAGGCGGACGCCACACGCCGTTTTTCACCGGCTATCGTCCACAGTTTTACTTCCGCACCACGGACGTGACCGGCGACGTGAAGTTACCGCAGGGCGTGGAAATGGTGATGCCCGGCGATAACGTGAGCTGCGAAGTTACGCTGATCACTCCGGTGGCGCTGGAAAAGGGCTTGCGCTTCGCGATTCGCGAAGGCGGCCACACCGTAGGCGCCGGCGCCGTCACGGACATCATCGAGTAACGCCATGAGACAAGGAGACAAAATTCGCATTCGCCTCAAGGCTTACGACCACCGCATTCTCGATCAGTCCACTCGGGAAATTGTGGAAACCGCGAAACGGACCGGCGCGGATGTTGCCGGCCCTATTCCTCTTCCCACAACGATTAACCGTTGGACGGTATTGCGGTCGCCGCACGTGGACAAAAAGTCGCGCGAGCAGTTCGAAATGCGCACCCACAAGCGCCTGATCGATATCCTCGAACCCACTCCGGACACGGTGGACGCGCTCATGAAGCTCGATCTTCCTCCCGGCGTGGACGTGGAAATCAAGGCCTTCGGGCACGCAGGGAAGTGACGATCCGATAAGGATCGTCATCCTGGGGAGCAGTAAGCGACGAAGGATCTGGTTCTAGTTTTCAGTAGTGGGCGGTCTTTAAACCGATGCAGTTGAAGTTGGTTTCCTGAAGCACCAAAACGCAGCCAATACCGAAACGGCAAGCTGCGAAAAGAGAGACGAGACGAAAATGGCAGTCGACGGAATCATAGGAATCAAGCTGGGCATGACGCAGGTCTTCGCCGAAGACGGCAACCTCGTGGGAGTCACCGTACTCCAAGCGGGTCCATGCGTCGTGGTTCAGCGCCGCACCAAAGAAAAAGACGGCTACGACGCCGCGCAACTCGGCCTCGTCGAATTCGTCAAGCCGCAGCGCATCAACAAGCCTTCGACTGGCCACTTCAAGAAAGCTAATGTGGCCCCGGTCAAGGTGCTTCGCGAAGTGCGCCTCCCGGAATCGAAGGACGAAACCAAAGTCGGCGACCGCGTGCTGGTCGAGAGTTTCAAGGCTGGCGAACTGGTCGATGTGACCGGCGTAAGCAAGGGTCGCGGCTTCGCAGGCGGCGTTAAGCGCTGGCATTATGCCGGTGGCGACGCTACCCACGGTTCGATGTTTCATCGCGCCCCGGGCGGCATCGGTGGCAGTTCGTTCCCGTCGCGCGTGTGGAAAAACCAGCATTTTCCGGGACACATGGGCAACGAACGGGTCACCGCGAAAAATCTGAAAGTCGTCAAAGTGGATACCGACGAGAACCTGCTGCTGGTTCGTGGTTCGGTTCCTGGCCCCAGTGGAACGTACATTTTCATCCACAAGGCCAAAAAAGCAGCCAAGAAGGCCAAGTAAGAGTTCAAGTGAAGGAAACGAAATTATGCCGGTCGTAGACGTAGTCAATCTGAATGGCAAGAAAGTTGGTCAGGTCGATCTGTCCGACGCGGTCTTTGGTGCGGAGATCAATACCAATCTTCTGCACGAAGCCTCCCGTTGGTATCTCGCGGGATTGCGTCGGGGCACCGCCAAGACCAAGGACAAGAGCGAAGTGAGTGGCGCAGGCCGCAAGCTGTGGCGGCAAAAGGGTACCGGTCGCGCGCGCGTTGGCTCGATTCGCTCGCCTCTGTGGCGCCATGGCGGCACCGTTCATGGGCCCAAGCCGCGCTCCTACGCCTACGCCCTGCCCAAAAAGATGGTGCTCGGCGCGCTGCGTTCGGCCCTTTCCGCGAAACTTGCGGAGCAGAAGCTCACGATTGTGGACGCTTGGTCGCTCGAAACGCCCAAGACCAAAACCTTGCGGCTGGCGCTCAATAGCCTCAGCGCCGGCAACACCGCCTTGCTCGTTGCCTATGGCGAAAATCGCAATCTCGAACTCGCCAGCCGCAATTTGGAAGGTGTGAAGCTTTCCGCTTCCAATGTGCTGCAGCCTTATGATGTGCTTCGTCACGATCGTGTAGTGGTTTCGAAAGACGCCGTCGCGCGCCTGATTCGCACCCTCGATCCCAATCACGAACCTTCGGAAGCGCCACAGGTTGAATCCATCGCACCAGCGCCTGCTCCGAAGCAGCAAGCAGCACCCAAACCGGAGGCCAAGTCCGCCGGCAAGAAACCGGCCGCGGCGAAAAAACCGGCCGCCAAGAAGGGCAAGGAGTAAGCCATGGCAGCCCCGCACTATCAGATTATTCGGCGTCCGATCATCACCGAGAAGGGACTCGGCGTGAAGGAATTGCAGCACACCGTTGTTTTTGAGGTTGCTGCTGCCGCCACCAAGACCGAAATCAAGGAAGCGGTTCAGCAAATCTTCAACGTGAAAGTCGATGCGGTGCGCACCGCTAATTTCGTAGGCAAGATGCGTCGCCGCGGCCAGAACACCGGCTACCGGCGCGATTGGAAGAAGGCGTACGTCAAGCTCGCCGAAGGCGAGAAGATGATCGAGTATTCAGAAAATTTGTAAGCACGACCTGGGCTGATGCACCGCCAAGTTGGCGGAAGATTTAGAAGGTAAGAGGCAGAGATGGGACTCAAGAGTTTTAATCCATATACGGCGTCGCGACGCTTCATGACCGTGCTCGATAAAAGCGAAATCACGAAGCAAACACCCGAAAAAAGCCTGCTCGAGCCGAAAAAGCGCTCGGGCGGCCGCAACAATCAGGGCGAAATCGTCATTTGGCACCGCGGTGGCGGCCACAAAAAGCAGTATCGCGTGGTCGACTTCCGCCGCGACAAAGACGGTGTGACCGCCAAAGTGGCCGCGATCGAGTACGACCCCAATCGCAGCTCCAACATCGCGCTTCTTCATTATGCTGACGGCGAGAAGCGCTACATCCTTCATCCCGTGGGCCTGCAAGTTGGCGCTACGGTCTCTACCGGAGAGAATGCGGACATCCTTCCCGGCAATTGCCTGAAGATCCGCAACATCCCTCCCGGCACCATGGTCCACAACCTCGAGTTGTATCCCGGCCGTGGTGGCCAGGCGGTTCGCACTGCCGGAGCTTCGGCGCAGTTGCTCAGCAAAGAAGGCGATTTGGCGCTGATCAAAATGCCTTCGGGCGAAGTTCGCAAGTTTTCCGTGGATTGCAAGGCGACCGTGGGCCAGGTCGGTAACCTGGACCACGAGAATGAAACTTTCGGCAAAGCGGGTCGCACCCGTTGGCGCGGCAAGAAACCGACGGTTCGCGGCGTGGCTATGAATCCGGTGGATCACCCGCACGGTGGTGGTGAAGGCCGCGTCAAGGGCAATCACCCGCAAACTCCGTGGGCGTTCCCCACATTGGGCAAGAAGACTCGCCACAATAAGCGCACCGATCGCATGATTGTGGAGCGTCGTAAGTAATTGTAATGGCGGGTCGAGTGACCCGTGCTTTTTCCGGTCCTTGTTTTTTCCGGTGATTGAACGGACCGGCAGGTTTTGCGGTTGTCATCCTGAGGAGCGTAGTTTGCGACGAAGGATCTCAACCTGAAGTACAACCAGAATTTCGAATTGCAGGTTTTCGGTTTACAGCAAAACGGAAACCCGCAACGAAAACTGAAAGACGGGGCGCGATCCTGAACGAGAGCGCCCAGGGTAGAACAGAGACAACCGCAGAATCCGGCTGGAAGTAACTCCGGCTGGCAGGAAGCGATAACTATGCGAGCGACACGTACAACACGAACCAGCGGACGCCGTGCGCGTCCCGTGAAGCGGTCAGTAAAACGAGTGGCGGCGAAACCCGTTGCCAAACCAGCGGCCAAACCTGTGGTCGCGCCACCCGAACCGGTGCTCTACAAGCTGTGCAAGCCCGGCTGGGCGGTAATCGTCGAACGGATTCCGAACGCGCTGGGCACGCGCTTTGTTTGCCCGTTCTGTCCGAAGTCGCACCGTGTACCTGGTCCGGTGCGTGGTTTTAAAAAGATGCGGCGCGCCCAATGGGGCCGTTTGCGCCGCGTGGAGGAATAAGGAAGCAATGGCACGTTCACTGAAAAAAGGGCCGTTTGTCGACGTTCACCTGCGGGTGAAGGTCGAAGGCCTGAATGCGCGCAACGAGAAAAAAGTGCTGAAGACGTGGTCGCGGCGGTCCACCATCGTGCCGGACATGATTGGACATACCATCGCGGTCCACAACGGCAAAAAATTTATTCCCGTGTATGTGACCGAGCAGATGATCGGGCACAAGCTGGGAGAGTTCGCACCGACACGCTCCTTCAAGGGCCACGCCGTCAAGGCTGCCTTGGAGAAGGCGGCCGGAGCGGCTCCCGCAGGAGGCGGCGCGGCACCAGCAGCGGCAGCGCCGAAGGCATAAGCAATGGCTGACGTACAGACACAAGCAGCTTTGATTGAAGCTCACGCGATTGCTCGCCACGTGCGGATGTCCCCGCAAAAGGCGCGTCTGGTGATCGACTTGATCCGCGGGCGCAAAGCGCAGGATGCCTTGCAGTCCTTGCGCTTCACCCCAAAGCGCGCCGCCAAGCACATTGAAAAAGTGCTGCGCAGCGCCATTGCCAACGCCGAGAAAAAGGCGGAGGACTCCGGAGCGCCGCTCGATGTCGATGAACTCTTCGTCAGTAAGTGCTTCGTCAACGAAGGTGCCCGCTGGAAGCGCTTGCGTCCCGCGCCCATGGGCCGGGCCTTCCGCTACCAGAAGCGCACTGCGCACATTTGGGTGGGCGTTGCCGAACATCACGTCGCCGCTGCGGAACGTGTTGCCGCCAACCTCGCCGAAGCGGAAGCCCAGAAGGGTGTTCGTGGCACCGCTCGTCGCGTTCGCAAAGCATTGACCGGGAAACAAGCTCCCGGAAAGAAGGGGAAGAAGTAGCCGGCCCGTTGAGGGTCGCTGCTCAAGGATAAGATATGGGACAGAAAACACACCCGTACGGATTTCGCCTGGGCTACAACAAGCCCTGGAAATCGCGCTGGTATGCGGACCGCGAATACGCGGACCTGCTCCACGAAGATGTGAAACTCCGTCGCGAATTGAAAGAGCGCCTGAAGAGCGCCGGCGTCAGCTCCATCGATATCGAGCGCGCGGCCAACAAGCTCGTCGTGCGCATCGCCACTGCGCGTCCTGGGATCATCATCGGACGCAAGGGCGCAGAAATCGACAAGCTCAAGCAGGAAGTTTCCAAGCGCACCAAGCGCGAAGTGCACATCGACATTCAGGAAGTGCATCGCCCGGAACTCGACGCCACACTCGTCGCGGAATCGATCGCCCTGCAACTCGAAAAGCGCGTGGCGTTCCGTCGCGCTATGCGCAAAGCCGTGGATTCGGCGCTGCGCTTTGGCTGCAAGGGCATCAAGGTTCGCGTAGCCGGCCGCTTGAACGGAGCGGAAATCGCCCGTAAAGAATGGTATTTGCAGGGCCGTCTGCCTCTGCAAACTCTTCGCGCGGATATCGATTACGGCACTGCGGAAGCGCAAACCACCTACGGCGTCATTGGTGTGAAGTGCTGGATCTACCAGGGTGAGAACATTCCTCGTCGCGTCAAGCTCGAGGAAGGCAAACCTGCCCTAGTAGGCGTGTAGAAGGTTTTGCATTGGCCGGTCTTTAGACCGATGGTTTTGATCAGGTTCTTCACGGAACACTGAGAACTGAAAACGGAAAACTGGAAGAAGCGAGAACAAAACGATGTTGATGCCCAAGAAGGTGAAGTACAGAAAGCAGCAGCGCGGCCGCCGCAAAGGCAAGGCTTGGCGCGGAGGAAGTTTGTCGTTCGGGGAATATGGATTGAAGGCGATGGAAGTTGCGTGGATCACCGACCGCCAGATTGAAGCGTCGCGCGTGGCAATCACCCGTTTCATCAAGCGTGGTGGCAAGCTGTGGATCCGCATCTTCCCGGACAAGCCTTACACCAAGAAGCCCGCGGAAACCCGCATGGGTAAGGGCAAAGGCGCTCCGGAACGTTGGGTTGCTGTAGTCAAGCCCGGACGCATCATGTTCGAAATGGCGGGTGTGGACGAAGCGACAGCGCGCCAAGCCCTGGGACTCGCCGCTCACAAGCTGCCCATTCCGACGAAATTCGTCAGCCGCACGGGAGGACTGTAAGCCATGGCTCGGCGTATTGAAAAAATTCGCGAAGAAGGTTCCACGGAGCTGGCCGCTCGCGAAAAGGATTTAACCGAACAGATTTTCCGGTTGCGTTTCCAGTTGACCACCGGACAAGCGGAAGCGTTGAAGCGCTTGCGCGAAGCCAAGAAAGATCTCGCGCGCGTCAAGACTCTGATTCGCGCACAGGAATTGACTGCCGGCGCGAAGCCGGTGAAGGCAGGTAAAGCGTAATGGCAACGGAAACACAAGCGGCGCCTCAGCAGGCCGAGCGCGGTGAGCGCCACGAGCTCATCGGCAAGGTCACCAGCGCCAAGATGGAAAAGACCATTGTGGTCGAAGTGCAGCGGCTGGTGCAGCATCCCAAGTACCGCCGCGTGGTTCGCATTTCGAAAAAGTTCTATGCGCACGACGAAAAGCGCGAAGCCAAGCAGGGCGACACCGTTTGCATCGTGTCCTCCCGGCCTCTTTCGCGACTCAAGCGCTGGCGCTTGAAGCAAGTGCTGACGCCCAAGGCGTCGGCCAAGTAAAGGACAGGGGAGCGAATCATGATTCAGATGCGAACCTGGCTGACGGTGGCCGATAATTCCGGAGCGCGCAAGCTCATGTGCATCCTGCCGGTCGGCGGCGATGCGGGATTAAAGGCCGGTTTGGGCGATATTGTCACCGCTTCGGTGAAGGAAGCCACTCCGGAAAGCCAGATTAAAGAGGGGAAAGTGGTGAAGTGCGTGATCGTCCGCATGCGCAAGGAATCTCGCCGCAAGGATGGCACGTACATTCGCTTCGACGATAACGCCGCGGTTTTAATCAACGATGCGGGCGAGCCTGTGGGTACCCGCGTCTTTGGTCCAGTGGCTAGAGAGTTGCGCGAAAAGAAGTTCACCAAGATTGTTTCGCTGGCTCCGGAGGTTTGGTAAGTCATGGCACAGAAAGAAATCAAGCGCCACACCATCAGCATTCGCAAGGGCGACACCGTGCGGGTGATGGGCGGCCGCGATGTTGGCAAGACCGGTCGCGTGCTCAGCGTGAATCCGCGCAAGAACACCGTCATCGTGGAACACGCGCACATCATCAAGCGTCACACGCGCCCGAATCCCTCGAAGAACATCAAGGGCGGCATCGTCGAACGCGAAGCGCCCATCAACGTTTCCAATGTTTTGGTGGTGTGCAGCAATTGCAACAAACACGCCCGCATCGGCAACAATATTCTGCCCGATGGCACCAAGGTGCGGGTCTGCAAACGTTGCGGCACCACGCTGGATAAGTAAAGGATTGGAAGGAACAAGAAGGCAATGAAGAGTCGATTGCACGAATCTTATAGCAAGCAAACGGTTCCCGCGCTGATGAAGCGCTTCAACTGGACCAACCACATGGCGGTCCCCAAGTTGAAGAAGATCACCGTGAACATCGGCCTCGGCGAAGCCAGCCAGAACGCCAAGTTGCTGGACACCGCGGCCGTGGAACTCGGCCAGATCACCGGCCAGAAAGCCATGATCACCCGGGCCAAGAAGTCCATTGCGAATTTCAAGATTCGCAAAGGCATGCCCATCGGCTGCGCAGTCACCCTGCGTGGCGAGAAAATGTACGAATTCCTCGACCGGCTGTGCAACGTGGTGTTGCCCCGCGTCCGCGACTTTCGCGGACTGCCGTCGAACGCCTTCGATGGCCGCGGCAACTACACCCTGGGCCTGAAAGATCAGTTGGTGTTTCCGGAAATTGACTACACGCGCGTGGACAAAATCAAGGGCATGAACATCACCTTGACCACCTCTGCTCGCAACGACGAAGAAGGCCGCGAACTGCTCAAGGGACTTGGCGTTCCCTTGCGCGAAAAAGGAGCAGCACAATAAATGGCACGCACCGCAAAAATCGCTAAGACCCTCAAGAAACCGAAATTCAAGGTTCGCGTGCGCAACCGTTGCCGCGTTTGCGGCCGCGCCCGCGGTTACATCCGCAAGTTTCAAATGTGCCGCATCTGTTTCCGCGGTATGGCGCTCAAGGGTGAAATTCCCGGCGTCGTGAAATCCAGTTGGTAGGAGCGAAATAAGATAACCATGCAGACTGATCCGATTGCCGATTTTCTCACTCGCGTGCGCAACGCCTCCGCGGCCAAGCACCAGCGCGTAGACGTGCCCGTCTCCAAGTTGAAGACGGAGATTGCCCGCATTCTGAAAGAAGAGGGCTATATCTCGACCTACAAAATGGTGGAGGAGAACAAAGCGCGCAAGACCCTGCGCATTTTCCTGAAGTACACTCCGGATCGCCGCAGTGTCATCTCCGGCCTGAAGCGCATTTCGCGCCCTGGCCAGCGCAATTACAGCGCTGCGCAGGAAATTCGCCCAGTCGTCGGCGGACTTGGTATCACGATTCTGACCACGCCTAAGGGGCTGATGACCGGCCGCGCCGCCCGCAAAGCCAACGTCGGTGGCGAGATTCTTTGCGAAGTTTGGTAGTGCGCAAGAAAAACGGAACTGATTAGAAAAGGAAGCTAGGCAAATGTCACGTATTGGTCGCAAACCGATTCCAGTGCCCGCGGGTGTGAAGATCAATTCCGCCGGCGGCAAGGTCGAAGTGCAAGGCCCCAAGGGCAAGCTGCACGTCCTCGTGCCGCAACAGATTCGTCTCGAACAGAAGGACGGCGTGTTAACCGCCATCCGCGACAACGAAGAGCATCGCGCACTCCATGGCTTGGCCCGCGCCCTTCTCGCCAATGCCGTTCACGGCGTCACTCAGGGGTTCAAGAAGGAACTCGACATTGTCGGCGTCGGCTATCGCGCCGAAGTAAAGGGCAAAGCGGTGGCCTTCGCGCTCGGCAAATCGCATCCGATCGAGTTCGCTATACCAGAGGGCATTCAGATCGCCGTCGATAAGCAGACGCATATCGTTGTGAGCGGCGCGGACAAAGCGCAGGTCGGCCAGGTCGCTGCGGACATTCGTTCGCTGCGTCCACCCGACCCGTATAAGCAGAAGGGGATTCGTATTACCGGCGAGCGCCTGAAGAAGAAGGCGGGCAAGGCGGGCGCCAAGGCCGGAGCAGCGTAAGGTATTTGCCGGTCTTTAGGCCGGAGGATTCGCGGCTGGTTGTCATCCTGAGGAGCGCAGCTTGCGACCAGGGATGGCAACATAAACCGCCAGCAGGGTTTCGAAGTTTAGATCCTTGGCCTGTAAGCATCCGGGCTTGGGATGAGCGGTTTTCGAAGGAGAAACGACAGTGGCATCGGTACCAGTTCGAAAGTTATCGAAGGACGAGCAGCGCCGCCGCGTTCATTCGCGTGTGCGCACTCGCGTAACCGGCACCCCGGAGCGCCCGCGCCTCTGCGTATACCGCTCGCTCGGGCACATTTACGCTCAGATTATTGACGACGGCAGCGGGCGAACCATCGTTTCCGCCAGCTCGGTCGACAAGGAATCGAAAAAGAATTTAAAGGGCGGTGGTAACGTCGCTTCCGCAAAGGCTGTCGGCAAGTTCATTGCCGAGCGCGCCAAGGGAGCCGGTGTTTCCAAGGTAGTGTTCGACCGCGGCGGATACAAGTATCACGGTCGCGTCAAGGCGCTCGCGGATGCGGCGCGGGAAGCGGGGTTACAGTTCTAACTTATGTCGAAGCAAATTTTGCGTGACAGTCTGTCTGTGCGTCGCCTCTTGGACGTGAATCCTTCCGATTTGAAGGACGACGTTATCGCTATCAACCGCGTCACCAAGGTGGTGAAGGGCGGCAAGAATCTCAGCTTTTCGGCTCTCGTCGTGGTCGGCGATAGCCACGGCCATGCGGGCTTCGGAATGGGCAAAGCACGCGAAGTCCCCATGGCCATTAAGAAGGGAATCGAGCAAGCCAAGAAAAATCTCATTAAACTGAACCTCAAGGGTTCCACCATTCCGCACCAGGTCACTGGCTGGTACGGTTCGGCGCAAGTGCTCCTTAAGCCGGCCCCGGAAGGTACCGGCGTGATTGCCGGCGGTCCGGTGCGCAAGGTGATGCAGGTAGCGGGAATTCAGAACGTGTTGACGAAATCGCTGGGCACCTCGAACCCGCACAACGTGATTAAGGCCACGTTCGCGGCGCTACTTGGATTAAAGGACGCTGCGCAAGTCGCGGAAACCCGTTCCAAAACTGTTGAAGAAATGACTGGCCGTCCACCGAAAGTTCCCAAGCAGGAACAGCCGCAGCCGGTAGAAAAGGTCGCAGGGGAATAAATCATGGCAGCAGAGAACAAAACCGCCTACAGCGGCGGCACTGTCAAAATCAAGTGGGTGGTCAGCGCCATCAGTTGCACGGATGATATGCGCGCCACCATTCGTGGCCTCGGTTTGCGCAGGATGCACCAGGTTGTCGAGCGTCAAGACACTCCAGAGACGCGCGGCATGATTCACAAGGTGCGTCATCTCGTGAAAGTGGTGGAGTAAGCGATGGCAGATAAAGTGAAGAAGGAACACAACACGGTTTCGCTCTCGACTCTGGGACCGGCGAAAGGCTCGCGCAAGAAAAAGGTGCGTGTCGGCCGCGGTATCGGCTCCAAGCTCGGGAGAACTTCCGGCTCCGGCAACAAGGGACAAAAATCCCGTCGCGGCTATTCGCGTCGTCGCGGCTTTGAAGGCGGGCAGATGCCCTTGCATCGCCGCATCCCGAAGCGCGGGTTCCACAATCCGTTCAGTCGGGAGTTTTCCGTCATCAATCTCGAGGAACTGAACGCGTTCCCCGCGGGCGAGACGGTCACGCCGGAACTGTTGCGCGCGCATGGCTTTGTTCGTCGCGCCACCGGCGGCATCAAAATTTTGGGTGATGGCGAGCTCAAGAATAAGCTCACCGTGCATGCCCATGCATTCAGCGCCTCCGCCAAGGAGAAGATTACCAAGGCCGGCGGCACGTTTGAGGTGGTCAAGGTAGCGTAACGCGTCAATGGGCACACTCTTTAAATTCGTCATTCCGAGCGGAGTTCGCCAAGTGAGGAACCTTTCTTCGTTCTCAGCCTTTCAGAGGGTCGCCCCGCTCGATACGACAGCTTTACGTTGCAGAACCAGGGAAATCGTATGAACCGTTTTTGGCAAGCATTTACGAACCTCTTCCGGATCGAAGATCTGCGCAACCGGCTGTTCTTTACGCTGGCGTTGCTCGCCGTCTATCGCCTCGGTGCGCACATCCCCACGCCGGGTATTAATACCGGTCTGCTTGAAGACATCTTCAAGCAGACAGCCTCGAACTCCATGTTGGGCATTTTCGACTTGTTCACCGGCGGTACCTTTCGCCAGATGACCATCTTCGCCCTCGGCATCATGCCGTACATCACCGCATCGATCATTCTGCAATTGATGCAGGTGGTCTTCCCGTACCTCGAGCGGCTGCAGAAAGAAGGCGAACTGGGGCGCCAGAAAATTACCCAGTACACACGTTACCTGACCATCGTACTCAGCATCATTCAGGCGTCGACCATCGCCACCACTTTGCAAGCACGCAACTACGGCGGTCAGTCTCTGGTTTATCACCCGGGCCTGGGTTTCTGGCTATGACGGTGCTCACCCTCACCACCGGTTCGGCATTCATCATGTGGTTGGGCGAGCAGATCAGCGAGCGCGGCATTGGCAACGGCATGTCGCTGATCATCTTTGTCGGTATCGTCGTCGGCCTGCCACGCGCCATCTACGATTTATATGAAAAGGTCCGCACGCAGGCGTGGGGCGCGTTTACCCCCATGGCCGTCCTGCTGCTCCTGGCACTTATGATCGCCGTTGTGGCGTTCATCGTTTACGTGGAAGGCGCGCAACGCCGTATCCCGGTGCAATATGCGAAGCGCGTCGTGGGCCGCCGCGTGATGGGTGGGCAAGCCACGTACCTTCCGCTCCGCGTCAATTCTGGCGGCGTCATTCCGCCGATTTTTGCGAGCTCCCTGCTGGCCTTCCCGGCAACTGCCGCTTTGGCGCTGGGCACCCGCTGGCCCTTCCTCAAGGGCATCGCCGACCACCTGAAGTGGGGCGAGCCTCTCTACACCTTGATCTACGTCGTGATGATCATCGTGTTCGCGTTTTTCTACGTCGGGATTGTTTTTAATCCCACCGAAGCTTGCCGACAACATGCGCAAGAACGGTGGGTTTATTCCCGGCATCCGCCCTGGGCGCAGTACTTCGGAATATGTCAGCATCATCCTGAAGCGGTTGACGTTTATCGGGGCCATTTATTTGGCGCTGGTTTGCATTCTTCCCGAATGGATGATTGCTGGTATCGCGTTGAATCATCTTCCCCTCTGGCTCGGCGGCGATTGGTTTGACCGGCACTTCCCAAGTTGGATTTTGCATGGCTTGGGTGTGACGTTCTATTTCGGTGGCACTTCGCTCCTGATCGTGGTGGGTGTGGCGATGGATACTGTGCAGCAGTTGGAGGCACAACTCGTCATGCGTAATTACGAAGGCTTTGCGCGTAAAGGAAGAGTGCGCGGCCGTCGCTAAGCTAAGGGAGACGACAACGTGGCGCTGGAACAGCGTCCTGTTGGAAAACTCGACCGCGCGGTGATTTTTCTTGGACCTCCGGGTTCCGGGAAAGGAACCCAGGCCAAGGTGCTATCTGAGAAGTTTCAGGTGCCGCACCTGTCCACGGGCGACATGCTTCGCGAGCATATCGCCAAGCAGACGCCTCTCGGCTTGAAAGCCAAGCCGATTATGGATCGCGGGGAGTTGGTGCCGGACTCGCTGGTTTTGAAGATGGTCGCGGAGCGCATTGAGCGGCCGGATTGCAGTCACGGGTTTGTGTTTGACGGGTTTCCGCGGACGGTGCACCCAGGCGAAGTATCTGGGTGAGTTGCTGAGAAGGCAGGGATTTCAGCAGCCGTTCGTGATCCACATGATCATCGGCACGGCGCTGCTCATCCGGCGCATTACCGGCCGAAGGATCTGCAAGGTAGGCGGCGAGATTTACAATATTTACGAGCGCCTGCCGAAAGTGGATATGGTTTGCGATCGCGACGGCGGCGAGTTGATTCAGCGGCCTGATGATCGCGAAGAAGTGATTAAACCGCGGCTGCATGCGTATCACAAGCTCACTGAGCCGCTGGTCAGCTACTACCGCCGTCTCGGCTTCTTGCATGAGATTGATGCAAGCAAGAGCATGGAAGAGGTAGAGCAGGAAATTGAGCAAGCCGTGGCAAGCATGCGCGGAGCGCGTTGACGATGGCGATTCAATTACGCAGCGCCGCTGAGTTGGAAAAGATGTACCGCGCCGGCCAGGTTGTCCATGAGGTTTTGAACGCGCTGAAGGCGCAAGTCAAAACCGGGACTGACGACGATGGACCTCGAGCAAGTCGCCGAGGGCATCATCGCCAAGCGCCCGGGCAAGGCGGCGTTCAAAGGGTATCGCGGGTATCCCTGCGTGCTGTGCACTTCGGTGAACAGCGAAATTGTTCACGGGATTCCCTCGCCGAAACGCAAGTTGCGCGAAGGCGACATCGTTTCCATCGACTTTGGCATGGAGGTCGACGGATATTTCGGCGATTCGGCGGTTACCGTGCCCGTGGGGAAAATCCGGCCGGAGTTGCAGAAACTCCTGGATGTGACCCGCGAATCGCTGGACCGCGCGATTGACAAGATGCGCCCCGGCAATCGCTTGGGTGACGTCGGGTACGCGGTGCAGAGTTGGGTCGAGCAGCACGGTTTCTCGGTAGTGCGGGAGTTTGTGGGTCACGGCATCGGCACCAAGATGCACGATGAACCCAATCTTCCGAATTACGGTGAGCCGGGACGCGGCGCGCGGCTGCAGGAAGGCATGGTCATTGCCGTCGAACCGATGGTGAATGCCGGCCGGCCGGATGTGCAGATGCGCGGAGAATGGGTAGCGGAAACCGCCGATGGCAGTCCTTCGGCGCATTTCGAGCACACCGTGGCCGTCACCGCGAACGGCCCATGGATTTTGACCCGGCCGAAGGAAATGACCGGGCCATCGTGGTAAGGAATTTGGGAGCTTATGGCGAAGCAGCCGTTTGAAGACAAGAAGAAAAGCGACAGGGGCGACTCCGGCAATCCCAAGGAAGACGCGATTGAAGTAATGGCCACGGTGCTGGAGCCATTGCCCAACGCAATGTTCCGGGTGGAACTGGAGAACAAGCACAAAGTGCTGGCGCACGTTTCCGGAAAAATGCGTAAGAACTTCATCCGGATTCTGGCGGGAGATAAAGTTGCGGTGGAGCTATCCCCGTACGATTTGACCCGCGGGCGCATCGTATATCGCTACAAGTAAAGTTTGCGACCCCGGGCCATTCGTCCGGGTGTCGGATGAGGAGCGAGCAGTATGAAGGTTCGGGCTAGCGTGAAAAAGATTTGCGACAAATGCAAAGTGATCCACCGCCGTGGTGTGGTTCGGGTAATTTGCACCAATCCGAAGCACAAGCAGCGTCAGGGATAAAGGGAGCAAGGAGAAGCCATGGCACGTATCGCAGGTGTTGATCTTCCGCCACAGAAGCGGCTTTGGGTCGGGTTGACCTCCATCTACGGCATCGGACAAGTGCGCGCGAAAAGCATTGCCGAAAAGGCCAATGTGGACTTCACAAAGAAGGTGCGCGACCTCACCGAGGACGAAGTGAACCGTCTCCGCACGGTCATCGAGCAGGAAGGCCGCGTGGAAGGTGATCTCCGTAAGGAGATCCAGATGAACATCCGCCGCCTCATTGAAGTCCAGGCCTATCGCGGCATTCGTCACCGCCGCAACCTCCCGGTTCGCGGGCAGCGCACGCACACAAACGCACGCACGCGGAAAGGACCGCGCCGCGGCGCCGTTGCCGGCAAGAAGCAGATCAAGGGTAAGAAGGGCTAATCGCAGTTACTCGTATCGGATAGTTGAGATTGATCTTAGGAGCAGAACGTGGCTAAAGAGCAGCAAAAGGCAGCACCGGACGCGGGCGCAGCAGCACCGGCGAAACCGGCCGCCGCATCTAAAAAGAAGAAAGAGTTCAAGAAGAAGAAGGAGCGCCGCACCGTTCCGCACGGGCTTGTGCACGTCTCCGCATCCTTCAACAACACCCAGATCACCATCACCGACCCCGATGGCCGGGTGGTTTGCAACTCGTCAGCCGGCGCCATCGGTTTCAAAGGTTCGCGCAAAGGTACTCCGTATGCCGCCCAGCAGGCCTCCTTGGCTGCGGCCAGCGCGGCACGCGACCAGTTCGGCATGAAGAGCGTGGAAGTTCGCGTCAAGGGTCCGGGCTCCGGCCGTGAATCCGCCGTGCGCGCTTTGGCTGCTGCGGGATTGCACATCGTGGTGATTCGCGACGTGACCCCGATTCCGCACAACGGTTGCCGTCCGCCAAAGCGCCGCCGCGTTTGACGCGTAGCACTGTCACTCCTGACTGTGCGAGTTGGATAGGCTTGGTTGATGGGAGTAACTAGGGCAGTAGAAAAAGTTCGTTCGAGAAAAAAAGCAAGGCTCGAACACGAAGATTCAGTCGAAAGTCTCTCAGTCAGAAAGCTGAGAACTGAAAACTGACAACGATTTCGGGAAGGGAGAATAGAAGTTGGCAAGACATCGAGATGCAGTCTGCCGCCTGTGCCGCCGGGAAGGGCAGAAACTGTTCCTAAAAGGGCTGCGTTGCTTCACGGACAAGTGCGCGATTGAGAAGCGCAACTTTGTACCGGGTCAGCACGGACAGTCGCGGCGCGCAAAAATCGCGGGTTACGGCCTGCAATTGCGCGAGAAGCAGAAAGTGAAGCGCACCTACGGGCTGCTGGAACGCCAATTCCGCAATTATTTCGAGAAGGCGGAGCGCTCCAAAGGTCCCACGGGTGAAAACCTGATCATCATGCTCGAACGTCGCCTCGACAACGTGGTGAACCGGGCGGGCCTGGCGTCCTCGCGGGCGCAGGCGCGGCAACTCGTGCTGCACGGGCACGTGCGCGTGAACGGAAAAAAAGTGAACATTCCGTCCTACCAGGTGAACGTGGGCGACGAGATTGCCATGAAGGAAAAAATGCACCAGAACGCCATGGTTCTCGAAGCCCGCAACGTGGCCCAGAGCCAGAGTTCCGTGCCATGGCTGGAGCAGGAGCGCGATCAGTTCAAAGCCCGTGTAGTGGCGTTGCCCAAGCGCGAAGATGTGCAGACGCCGCCCATCAACGAGCAACTGATCGTCGAGTTGTATTCGAAGTAAGACAGCGAGAGCCGTTAGCGATCAGCCGAACGCTGGCGGCTTCCGTTGCAAGAACGATTAAGGCGTTGGCTGACGGCTATCGGCTGATAGCTTGCATGGTTTTGGGGCTGTTTTGGGCAGCCCAGAAGGAAGGAACACGATGTGGAAGGGATTTCAAAAACCGAAGCGGCTTGCTCCAGAGTTCGAATCGCTGACTGAGAAGTACGGGCGGTTTTCCGCTCAGCCGTTTGAACGCGGCTGGGGCACAACCGTCGGCAACGCCTTGCGGCGCGCGCTGCTCAGCTCCATCGAGGGAGCGGCCATCACCGCAGTCAAGATCGATGGAGTGTTGCACGAATTCTCCTCGATTCCGGGCGTGGTGGAAGATGCCACGGACATCATCCTGAATCTGAAGCAGGTGCCGATCAAGTTGAACAACGACCTGCCGAAGACGATCTATCTCAACGTCGAACAGCCCGGCGTGGTGACTAGCGCGAAGTCGAGGAAGATGCGGATTTCGCGGTCCTCGATAAAAGCGTGTACATCGCCACCGTCAGTGAAGGCGGCAAGTTGCGCATCGAGATGCGCGTGAAGAACGGCCGTGGCTATGTGGCGGCGGACCGCAACTACGACGAGGATCTGCCCATCGGCTACATTCCGGTGGACAGCGTGCACTCGCCCGTGCGCAAAGTGAACTTCGCCGTGGAATCCGCTCGTCTCGGGCAGATGACCGATTACGAAAAATTGATGCTGGAAGTGTGGACCAACGGCGCGATCACGCCCTCGGATGCGGTGGGCTTGGCCGCCAAACTGGTCAAGGACCACATGAGCATCTTCATCAACTTCGAGGAGCCGGTGGAGAACGTGGAAATTCCCACGGACACCGTGCACGATCCGCGCCTCGAGCACCTGGACCGCTCCGTGGAAGAGCTGGAGCTTTCCGTGCGCAGCTACAACTGCTTGAAGAACGCCAACATTCAGACCATCCGCGAACTCGTGCAGAAGAGCGAGAACGAAATGCTGAAGACCAAAAACTTCGGCCGCAAATCGCTCAACGAGATCAAAGATATACTGGTGAAGATGGGCCTCAGCTTGGGCATGAAGTTCGACGAGCACGGCCGCATCATCTGGCCGCCGCTGCCGAGCCAAACCGCGCCACCGAGCTCGGAAGAAAATGATCGGACTCTAAGGATCGACAAACATGCGCCATCTGAAGTCAGGATCAAAACTGGGACGCAATCCGTGGCATCGCCGCGCGACATTGCGCAACCTCGTCACCAATCTGCTGCAACACGGACGGATCACCACCACCTTGACGCGCGCCAAGGCCACGCGTCCGGTGGCCGAAAAAATGATCACGCTCGGCAAGCGCGACACGCTGCAGGCGCGCCGCCAAGCCGCTGCGTACATCATGACTCCGGCGGTCACACAAAAGCTCTTCAGCGAGATCGCACCGAAATTTGCTGATCGCGCCGGCGGCTATACGCGTATCATTTCCGCGGGAAACCGCGTTGGCGATGGCGCGAAGGTGGCTATTCTTGAGCTGGTCAGCTACGAGTTCAAGAAAAAGGAAAAGAAAGAGAAGAGCAAACTGCAGGAAGCCGTGGACGCAAAGAGCGATAAGAGTTAACACCCGCCTCCGCAAAAGGCAAACGAAACCCGCCAGGACGAAAGTCCCGGCGGGTTTTTTGTTGGGTCCTGTAGGGTACGTCCTCTGAGACGGGCCGCCCCTACCTGTAGTCCGCAGCAATTCGTAGCAGCGGGTTTATCCCGCTGCTTTCCCATGTTTGGTCACTGATATCTGATAACTATCACTGGCCGGCGCGCGCAACGATTTGCGCAGGCGCATTTGCCGGGATCGGCAGCGGATTGCGTTCAACGAACTGGTGCTGATGCCAATACGGGTAAATCGGCGTCACGTCACTCGCTGCATCCAGCTTGGCAACTTGTTCCGCAGTCAAGTTCCACCCCACAGCCCCAAGGTTCTGGCGCAGTTGCTGCTCGTTTCGCGCACCAATAATAACGTTCGCCACCGTGGGACGCTGCAACAACCAGTTCAACGCGATTTGCGGGATGGTTTTGCCGGTTTCTTTGGCCACTTCATCCAACGCATCCACCACTTTATACAAATGTTCGTTGTCCACTGGTGGCCCGTAATCAGCGGTTTTGTGGAGGCGGCTCTCCGCCGGCAATGGCGAGCCGCGGCGAATCTTGCCAGTCAATCGGCCCCAGCCCAACGGGCTCCAAACCAGCGCCGAAACTTTTTGGTCCAGGCCGAGCGGCATCAACTCCCACTCATACTCGCGGTTCAGCAGTGAGTAATACACCTGATGACCAACATAGCGAGCCCAACCGTAGCGCTCGGACACGGAGAGCGACTTCATCAGATGCCAGCCGGAAAAATTCGAGCACGCAATGTAGCGGACTTTCCCGCTTTGCACCAAGGTGTCCAGAGTCTTTATGGTTTCCTCGACGGGCGTGAGCGCGTCAAAGCCGTGCATGTGGTAAATGTCGATGGTGTCCACGCCCAAGCGGCGCAGGCTGTTCTCGCAGGCTTGCATCAAATGGTAGCGCGAGGAGCCGAGTTCGTTCGGACCATCGGCCATCCGAAACGTAGCTTTGGTCGAAATCAGGACGCGGTTGCGCTTCCCCGCTATCGCTTTGCCCAGAATTTCTTCAGAGCTTCCGAGCGAATAAATGTCAGCGGTGTCGAAGAGGTTGACCCCGGCGTCCAGGCAGATATCCACCAGGCGCGTGGCTTCCGCAACATCGCTGCTGCCCCACGCCTTGAAGAATTCAGTTCCGCCGCCGAACGTGCCGGTGCCAAAGGAAAGAACAGGTACTTTCAAACCGGAATAGCCAAGTTGTCTGTAGTCCATGCTGCTTATGATGTGTCGGTCGGGCCCACGGATACAACAGTCTGATTCACCACGGCAGGCGAAATGCCATTGGCCCAATACTCCCCCGGTGCTCCGGCTGCGTACACTCGTGTCGTCATTCCGAACGGAGTCCGCGAAGTGAGGAATCCCTCTTGGCTACCGACGACCAACTACCAACTCTCCGCCCGAGCTACAATACATGTTTCGTGATATCTGGTAGCGTCAGCTTCACAGGAGCGCGAAATGGAATACCCGGATTTTAGTTTGAGTGGCAAGGTCGCGCTGGTAACCGGCGCGGCCCGCGGATTGGGACGCGCGATTTCACTGGCTCTCGCGCACGCCGGCGCGGACGTAGCGCTCGGCCTGCGCGACATCAACGCGGATTCCGGCATTACCACGGACATTCGCAAAATGGGGCGAAAAGCGTTTCCGCTGCAAATGGACGTCAGCCGCGTGGATCAAATCTTTCGCGCTGTCGACGATACGGTGAACGAGTTTGGCCGCATCGACATTCTCGTGAACAATGCCGGCATCGCGCCGGAAAACCTGGCGGAAAATGTGCGCGAAGAAGATTTCGACGCCACCTTGCAAGTCAATCTGAAAGGCACTTTTTTTGCCAGTCAGGCAGCGGGTCGCGTCATGATCAAACAAAAGAAGGGCACGATCATCAATATGAGTTCGCAGGCAGGATTTGCCGCGCTGCCCACCGAATCGATTTATTGCGTGACCAAAGCCGCGATTGCGCATTTGACCAAATGCTTGGCGGTGGAATGGGGCAAGTATGGAATCACCGTGAACGCCGTAGCGCCAACATTCATTCGTACCCCAGGCACGGAAGATTACTTGTCGGATCCGCGCCATCTCAACGACACCGTAGAGCGCATCGCGGCCCTGCACCGCATTGGCGAACCCGTGGAAGTGTCCGGCGCAGTGGTGTTTCTAGCATCGCCCGCGGCATCGTTGATCACCGGCGAAACCCTCTTGATCGACGGCGGCTGGACCGCGCGATAACGAATTTGTATGGCCGCCTTCCGACGGGGGCCGTTGCGATCTCTGCTACTCTTCCGATAAGACCAATGCCCCTGTCCCAGCGTCTCTATTGACGTAAAACACTGGCCATGCCCGCGTCAACCACCACTCTACCCAAATTAAAGGCGCTCACCTCACTGCGTTTTTTCGCCGCGTTGCATGTGGTCGTATTTCATATGCGCATCACTGGTATGCTCCCTGCAGGTCCGTGGTGGTATGAGAATTTTGCTGCCGTGGGTTATATCGGCGTGAACCTGTTTTTCGTTTTATCGGGCTTCATTCTCGTTTACACCTACGCGGGGGCAAACGTCACGCCTCTGCGCTTCTGGCGGGCACGGTTCGCGCGAATCTATCCGGCCTACGCACTGTCGCTACTCCTCAGCGCCCCTTTCTTCTTCTTCGCCGTCCATCATCTGGACATTCCGTTCCTCGCGTGGAGCAAGCAACACCTCGCCGCGGCATGCGTGCTCACTCTCACTCTTCTGCAGTCGTGGGCTCCCCAGGCAGCCCTGACTTGGAACGCGGTCTGTTGGAGCTTATCGGTCGAAGCGTTTTTCTATTTAATGTTTCCAATTCTCCTCGTGTGGACCAGGGGATTTGCGGCGCGCAACCTGTTTTGGGCCATTGCCTTCTGGTCACTGGTGAGCCTTTCGTTTTCCGTGCTCTATATCCTTTTGCATCCCAACGGCATCGACAAGATCAACTCTGGGGAAACTACGCTGCTCTGGAAAAATATTCTCAGCTTTAATCCACTGCTGCGTTTGCCGGAATTCCTCGTAGGCGTGTTTGCGGGCCGCCTGTTTTTGGCAGCGAAGAACAACCAAAAACTGGCAACTCCCCTCGTGGTGCTCGGAGTCGCGGTCGTGTCAGCGCTAGTTCTGGTAGCGGACCGGATTCCCCGTCCAATGATTTCCGCCGGCATTCTCTCGCCGGCATTCGCAGCCATTATTTACGGTTTGGCGCTACGCCCGCGATGGGCCAGCTTCCTGGAAATGGGTGCGCTGGTTTTGCTCGGTGACGCCAGCTACAGCCTCTACCTTTTGCATTCCACGGTGATCTCGGCGGTTTACGACCATATACCTCCTTTGCAGTGGGCGTTACGCGCGGCCGTTGCCTTCCTTGCCGCTGTCGCCGCCTCTTTGCTTTCGTACTCTCTTGTCGAAGAACCATGCCGAAAGCTTCTTCGTGGTAAGCCAGCTCGACCCGATACGCGCAACCAATCCCGTCAATGGTAGCCCTGCTCTACGCTCCAGCTTGCGGCATCCCGCCCTCACCCGTTAGTATCACTCGGCGCAACGGCACGGCCGTAAATGCCTCGGACCCATGGCAACACCCATCTCCATCCAGCATGCGAACTCTTTGGCTAATCGCAGGTTCTTCCTGCTCTTCCTTCTCCTTCTGTCGTCTTTGATCATCTATCCCTACGCGGAAAACACCACATTCGGTTACTACGCGTTTCGTGTTCTCGCCAGCGCCATTATCTTGTTTTGCGTGTACGCGGTCAGTTTCCGCCGCGGCCTTCTGATTTTCGCCATTCTCATGGCCATCCCCGCCTTTCTTCACCGGGTTCTCAACATAGGCGTAACCGCTGATTTTCTTTCCGTACTCAACATTGTGCTTAGCTTCACTTTCGACCTGTTCATTGTCGTCACTATCTTCCGTCGCGTCTTTGCTCCCAAACAGCCCAACTCGGAAACCATTTTTGGCGCGCTTTGCATCTATCTTTTGATTGGATTCGCGTTTGCCAGCGTTTATGGAATGATCGTCGTCATCCAGCCGCACTCTTTCTATCTCGATCCATTGACCAATCTTCACTCCACTCCCGACCGGCTCGATTTCGTCTACTTCAGTTTCGCAACCATGTCCTGTCTCGGAGCTGCTGGCATCACCCCTGTTTCCGGTGAAGCTCGTTATGTCTGTGTCATCGAAGCGATCATCGGCGTCCTCTACCTCGCCGTCCTGATCTCCAGATTGGTAGCTGCCTACCGTCACCCCGCAGCCTAGCCAGCCAGCTCCGATCCGCGAATCACATATCCATCACAATCCGCCCCCCTCATTCTTCAGGAACGGCAGCCGCACCGCCGGCCGTATCGCTGGATTTACCACCAACTGCAATAACCATCGGAACTTATCGACCACTCGGTGAAAATTTGTGCCATTGAAACAGGAAAGCGGCTTTTCTTCGCCGTTTTGAATCAAAAATACACGCGACATCCAATGCTGTCTGCCGAATTCCCCTGGAGCATCGGACAGAGCATGCCACGCATTTTCCAATAACCGTAACTGCAAAGGCTCAAAATACTGTGGCATCAGCACCATTTCGCTTTTGTGCTCTTCCCGGATTTCCGCCACAAATTCGTCGAAGGTCTCCGCTGCGGATACGTTAAGTACGACGTTCGCTGCGCATCCGTGCCTGTCCCCGCCGGCCACAACCGGCAGACCAATCTCTTCTCCGAGTGTTACAACCTCGCGATTCTCTCGCCGCGAACGCATCCCGTTCAGCTCCAGCGCATGAACGCGATCTTTGTATTGCTGCAGAAAGCCGCTCAATGCCGCGCGATGTGCCTCGGCGCCGACGCTCTCACTATCCCAGTATGGATGATTCAAAACGATCAGCACCTGAGGCTCATGACTAAGCTCGCTCAGGATCGTTCCCAGGTCGCTGCGCTTCTGATGCTCCGTCAGAGCGCGAAATTGCGCCATCCATTCAGACGCGTAAGCGGGTGGCAGGTTATGCACGCCGATGTGAAATCCTGTGTTTTCGAAGGGAACCGTCCACTCTACCGACACCGGCGTTAGCGCTGTTTCTTGCAATAGCCGCAGGTGTAGCCCCGCTTCGATGTTGTCGTGATCGGTCAGCGACACCAGCCCTGCGAGCTGTAACTCTTTACAGATTTGCCCCTTTTCAAGTTCGTAGGCTTCGCGAGGAGAAAGCGGAGGTGTCCAGTACAGTTTCGTGAAGTCAAAATTCCAGTTGTGATATAGGTGCAATCGTCCGAGTTCACGTTCAATGATGTAGCCCCCGATGGGGAACTTATCGATATATTGGGGCAGTCGGCCCAGATGCTCCTTCGAGTACATGGTGTGGCTGTGCAGCGACACTCCACTGCGAAACAATCGAGATTCAATCCCACTGGAGCCAAACTTGTGAACACGCGTCAGGCACCGGCTCATGAGCATCCCCCTTCGATCTAGCTGTTACTTTTCTACCCAATTTTGGGCCGCCTGTTACCGTTGCATGAAAATGGCGTCAACATTGTTGCGGGTTTTTAACATTGGCTATTTGATGCCAATCAGCGCGGTAGCAAGCGCATGTGGAATGGAGTTCGCGCATTGCGCTTCTGGCGCCAGCGCTCGGATTATCTCGCGCTAGTCGTGTACACGCATTTTTACGCCAAACACATACTCGGTCCTCGATTGAAACGGTTTTCCCGGAACGATCACCGTTGTAGGAAATGCCGGCTGGTTCGGTGAGTCGGGGAAATGCTGAGTTTCCAGACAGAATGCAGCCAATGCGCGGCGCTGCCCTCCGTTAGCGCCTGTCGGAGGAGCGGACAAATGTGGCACAAAAAATTGCAAGCCGGGCTGGGTCGTATAAACCTGCAATGTTCTTCGACTCGCAGGGTCATCCACCTCTGCTGCCAGATTCGCGATCGCGCTTGAACGAAGTACGAAGTTTATGTCGTAGCCACGTTCCGGTGCTTTCTCCCCGATGCCGTGCATCGTTCGAAAATCGTACGGCGTTCCCTCCACAGCTTCCAGCGCACCGGTGGGAACCAGTGTTTCATTCACGGGCGTGTACGTATCTGCGTTGATGAACGCCGTATCTCCCATGACCGAAGTCGTGAGATCGTCGCCCAAATTAAAGAACGCGTGGTTCGTTAAGTTCACTACTGTGGGCTTATCCGTCTCCGCGGAATACGCAATCACCAGGGCAGGATTCCCCTGATGCTCGCTCACCGTGAACCGGACATGCACCACCAGATTCCCGGGGAATCCCATGTCACCATCCGGTGAAGTCAAAGACATCTCTACTCCATGAGGAATAACTTCGGCGTCCCACGTTTTTCGATCAAATCCGACGGTTCCTCCATGAAGAGCGTTGCCGCCGTTGTTTTTAGGAATGCTGTATTTCGTCCCGTTCAGCGTAAATTCGCCGCCGCCAATGCGATTGGCATACCGCCCGATGGTTGCGCCCATCACCGAACTGCGATTCTCCAGAAATCCGGCCAGTGAATCGGGGCCGACCACTACATTTCCCATATGCCCTTTACCATCCGGAACGCGCACACTTACGATGCGTGCTCCATAGCTGACCAGTTTCACCTCTATATTTTTCGCTGTTATGGTGAAAAGCTCGACAGGCTTGCCTTGCGCATCTTTTCCCCACGCGATCCGAGTAACGCTGGGTTCTCCGGAAACTGCGTGCGGAGCCGTAATTAGGACGAATACGATCATCACCCAAGTGCGTCTCACGTTTGAAACTCCTGAACGCTTCGCCCCGCTCTTGCAACGGGCCAGTTACCACCCGAACTCGCCTCAGGTTCCCCGTCGTCCTGTTTCATTATTTCTGGGTGCTCGCAATCAGATCCAATAGACCATTCACAATCGCCGTTTCTGCACAGCCGGGCTTCAACCGTGAGCCCAGCACCTGGAACGTAAGCGCGACGAATGCCGTATCGTTGGGAACGTATCCCGAGTCCGCCCTCCCGTTTGCCAGCGTCACCATGAATGTATCCGCCAGCGGCGACTCTCGCTTCAGCCGCTGCGCGATCGTGCTGTAAATCTCGGCATCCACGGAAGTCAACGCAATATTTCCGATGCGGATCACTCCCAATCGTAGATCCACCGGTGGGCCATCTTCATAGGTCCCAGGTGTTCCTTCACGCGCATTGTCGGTACGCTTGCGCCCGGGGCACGTCACGGTTTTCTGAGCTGCCTCAATCTTTGGGTCAGCGTCCAATCTCTTGATGTTGGTCATCACGCGAATCACTTCCTCGCCCAGCAGTACCCCTTCGCTATCCATCACCCGTTCCAAATCATCGCGAACTTTGGGGTCCAGCGGCCCAGCTTTCACTTTCCCATCGCGCAGCGGAGCCTCCACCGGTTCGCGAGTCATCACATATCCGGTAATCGGTGTGCCACTCTGCGAAGCCATGGCGTTTGTTCCCGTGCGCAGATACAACGGATTCTGGTCGCCGCTTGCGCCTTGAACAAACACAGCCACTGTCTTGTCACCAAATGCCTTCTCGACATGTCGCGACGCCGCTCCCGCGAAGTCCGCGCTCGTGATTCCTCCAAGGAACCCGTTCACCGGATGCATCGCATAGTCCATATACACCGCGATGGGTACGCCTTTGGGTGTCAGGAATTCCACCACGGCCACCGTCTTGTCCGAAGGCCCATCCAGATTCGGGGCTTGCGTCCACAAATGCGTTTCGCTATCCACCGCGTCGCGATTTACGTTCAGGTAAGACTTCCCCGTGCCGAATCCCACGCGTGCCGGTTGCAGATTCGCTTTAGCTTGCCGAACCGCTTCCACAATTTGCCCCACAATCGGCGGTGGTGGCGCATTCCCCTCCGATTGCAGCGCACGCATACCCGGAAATCCGCCTGGGCCCCAGCCGCTGTGCGTGTGCGTTGCGGACATCACGATGTTTGCCACTGGGCAGTTCAGATCAGCCGCCACCTGTTTGGATGCCGCATCCCAAATCCCATCTGAGAATCCGCCCTGGTCTGCTGCGATCAGCGCCGCGCGTGCCGACCCGTTATCAAGCACGATCGCGCGCACGTAAAGCTTTTCGTGGTCGTACTTGCCCGATGGCGGGTTTGCTGGGTCCGCCGGAGGCGTGATGTCCACTCGCGCTGCTCCCACGCGAAGATTGCCCTGTGCCGCTGTTTGAGACCCATTCAACGCGAGAATGGCCAATCCTGCAAAGACGAGAATCCGCGGCTTTTTCATCCGTCGTACTCCTTGTCGCTCAGATTGTATTTGCGACTTGCCCGCTTGTCCCATACAAACGAGAGAGAACCTGAAACTTCGACGTGTCCCTAATCCAAGCGGGTACAACCATGTGCTCACGTTCGCGATCGTTCTGTCCTCACGAGTATCCTTGCCGTGCAGTGCCAGGCCACGTCGGATCCTGGCAATCTTTTGAAACGAGTATCACTGCTCGCGCGTCTTTCTTTCCAAATCCCCGGCTTAATGTGCTGGCATCCGAACTACAGGAAAGGACGGCGCAACAGTATGCGACGCAAACTTACCACGCCATTGTCATATGCAGCAGTACTCGCGGTGTTCTTCTGCATTCCGCAATCAGCGCCCGCACAATCCACGTCCCAGCGCAGTTTACTCGCCCTCTCCAAACGCAATCACACCTTGGCCATTGTCGACCCCGCCACTCTTAAGGTCATCGCGCGCCTTCCCGTGGGACCCGACCCGCATGAGGTCATTGCCTCTGCCGATGGCCGCACCGCCTATGTCTCGATCTATGGCGGAGGGCTCTACCACGCGATCTCCGTCCTCGACCTGACTTCCCAGAAAGCCCTGTCCGATATCGATACTGGCGCCCTCAACGGACCACACGGACTCGCCTTTGTCGGTGGCAAGCTGTGGTTCACCGCCGAAGGCGCGAAAGCCCTTGCGCGATTCGATCCAGCAACCGCTCGCATTGATTGGATTATGGGCACAGGCCAAAATCGAACCCATATGCTGTACGTCACATCAGACCAGAATCGGATTTACACCACGAACGTCAGCTCTGGCACGGTCAGCATTCTTGAAAACATCGAGCTTCCGCCCATGGGACCTCCGCCGGGCGTGGCTCCGCCCGGTGCGCCAGCAACTCCGCCACCTCAGCAACGGCGTAGGGACTGGAACCAGACGGTGATTCCAGTCGGAAAAGGCGACGAGGGTTTCGACGTTTCCCCCGATGGCCGTCAATTGTGGACCGCGAATGCGCAGGACGGCTCGCTCTCCATTATCGACCTGGCCAGCAAGAAGGTGACCGCTACACTAGACGCCAAAATCTTTGGCTCCAACCGGCTCAAGTTCACTCCCGATGGCAAACTCGTCTTCATCACCAGCTTGCGCAACGGTGATCTCGTCATCTACGAGACCGCCTCCCGAAAAGAACACCAACGCGTGCACATCGGCCACGGTGCCGCCGGCATCCTCATGGACCCCGTCGGGGCACGTGTGTTCGTAGCCTGCACTCCCGACAACTACGTCAGCGTTGTGGACCTCAAGACCCTGCAAGTCACCACCACCATCGACGTGGGCGGCGAGCCTGACGGCCTGGCCTGGGCGCTTCGACCCTAGCCTTTGAAAGGCACGAAATGCCTCACGATTCGTGTAGGGCCCGCCTGCCGCTTGCTCCGACGCACGAGGGGAGGCGGGCCGTTGGTTTTCCAGTGGTGCCTGGCTCGTCCGAATACGCCCCCACCCCCATTACCTCCGACCCATTGCACTTCCCAACCCCCGGTGACACAATCGCTCTTTGGGCCCTTTTAGCCCGGCACCGCCAGGAACACATCCGCTCTCCCCGGTGTCTAATACTAAGAGCGGACAAAGGTTTGGGCAATTTGCCAAGCCGAACCAGCAGTCATCCGTCCTAGCCGATTCTGCTAAGGCGGAAGTAATTGCGAGGTAGACCGTGTCCGATTGGGCCAGCGCCCTCTCTTGGGGCAGGGATGAGGCCGAACTTGTCACCGAGCTGCAAGCCGGCTCGGAAACGGCATTCGACTGGCTCGTCACCCACTACCACGGCCCGGTCTACAACCTGATCCTCAGTATGCTCGGTGACACCGCTGATTCCGCCGATGCCGCCCAGGAAGTCTTTCTCAAGGCATTCAAAGGCATACGCCAGTTCCGTCAGGGCAGCTCTTTGAAAACTTGGCTGTACCGTATCGCCATTCGCGAAGCCCTGAATCATCGCCGCTGGTTCAAGCGCCACCTGCAGAAGAATGTTTCCATCGATGCGGAGCCGGAAGAAGGATTCGCGCAGATTGATGTCGAGGACGAAAGCGCCACTCCTTTCGATCAGTTGGCGGCTCAGGAAATTCAGGTCGCGGTGCAAAGCGCGTTGCAGCAAGTCCCCGAAGTATTCCGCGGCGCGGTAATCCTGCGGGATCTGGAAGGTTTGAGCTACGAAGAAGTGGCGGAAGTTTTGGAATTGAGTGTCGGCACTGTTAAGTCGCGAATCCTGCGTGGCCGCCGCGCCTTGAAAGAAATTCTGGAACCACTGCTCGGCGACCGACGCAGCCCAGCGAAACGCGAGCAGCCTCGAGCGGCTTTTGGAGAGCAGGTTGGCTTGGAACTGGCCTATGTGCGGGCCACGGACTGTGCGCGCGGCGATGAAGAATTGCGTTCTGACCGGACGCGAGAGGACCTATCATGAGTTGCAAGAGTGTTAGAACTCGACTCGCAGGTTATCTCGATGATGCTTTAGTGAGCGCTCCTGGACTGGAGGAGCGCCGCGAAATTGGCCAGCATCTGGAGCACTGCGAAGGTTGCCGCGAGGAATTGCAGCGTTATCGTAAGCTGTCCGTGCTGCTCTCGCGTATGCCCCGCGCGGTTCCACCGCCCGATCTCGCCGTACGCATCAAAGTTGCCGCAGCCCAAGCCCAGGAAACTCAGGGTTGGGAAAACCGTTGGCAACGCATCAAGGATCGTGCGGAAATCCTCCTGGACAACGTCTTTCGTCCATTGACGGTTCCCGCAACCGGCGGCCTGTTCTCCGCCTTTATCATTTTCTTCTTTGTGCTGCACATGATCCTGCCCGGCATCACCGTCCGCGCCGATCCCAACGATATTCCCACAGGCTTGTTGCAGCCCGCCGAACTCATTTCGCTTTCCGACTATCCGGAAGCGGTTGTTGCGGAAATGCAGCATCCCGATTTGGAGTTGGATCACGATTTGCTGGTCGATGTGACCGTGGACGCCAACGGCCAAATGACCACCTACGATATTCTTTCCGGCTCCGCATCGCCCGAAGTGCGTCGCCGCCTCGATCAGACGCTGTTCTTCTCGCGCTTCCGCCCCATGCTCAGCTTCGGCCGCCCCACATCCGGCGGCCACGTCGTGCTGAACTTCAGCGCAATCCACGTCCGCGGCTGATTCGTATAGCCGCGGCTTATGCCGTGTTTGCACTGCCAATAGTCGTGCCTCGCGCGGCGTCTTTACGCGCCAATAAAGAAATACCGTCATTCCGAGCGCAGCGAGGAATCTCTCTTCGATGTCTCCGTTCGTGCACGCACTGACATAGAAGCTTTGAGTCGTCGAACGGCTCTCACCTTCATCACGCCTGTCCCCACGGCCAGCTAGCTTATCCACCGACCACCCTCCAAATTTTCACGCACCTTTTTTCTTCCCTCAGTGTTCAATGGAAGCAGGAGCCATTCGTGTCTACTGCTTCGCGTTTCTTCACGATCGCAATCACCCTGACCTTTTTGTCGCTCACGCCGGCGCATCTCCGCGCGCAAACCAGCGTTGCCGATCAAACCCTACTAAACGCCGCCAATCACGATCGCGCCGCCGCCGGTTTGCCCCCGTTGCATTGGGACGCTGCGCTCGCCGCTGCCGCTCATCAACACGCGTTGAAGATGGCCCACATGAATCAACTCTCGCACCAATTTCCCGGCGAACCATCATTGCAGGACCGTGCGCGCCAAGCCGGAGCGCGCTTCAGCATGATCGCGGAGAATGTCGCGGAAGGTCCAACCGTGATGGGTTTGCACACGCAGTGGATGAACTCTGCTCCGCATCGCGCCAACCTTCTCGATCCCAGCTTGAATGCTGTCGGCATTTCCGTCGTTCAGTCCGGCAACACCCTTTTCGCTGTTCAGGATTTTGCCACCACAGTTCCGTCACTCTCCTTGGGCGATCAGGAAAAGGAAGTGGCCGAGCAACTCAGCGGTCGAAATTTGCAAGTCGTCACCGGCCAGCCCGACGCACGAAAAACCTGCGCCATGGACAACGGCTGGTCTGGCACCCGCCCTGTCGCGGTCCTGCGCTACGAAATCTCCGATTTGTCCAAGCTCCCCGACGAGGTCCTGCAGAAAGCAAACTCCGGCAAATTTCACTCCGCCTCAATCGGCGCCTGTAAAGACCCCGGCTCTTCCGAGTTCGCCCGTTTCCGCATAGCCATCCTCTTCTTCTGACTCCGTCTCGACCAACTCTGACCCACACTCCCACAATCGTTTACCTCTATCGCCGCAACCATTCCGCGTACAATCGTTCACCCCGATTGCCGCAATCATTCCGCGTAGGGGCGCAGCACTGCTGCGCCTCATGTCCGCAAGATCCCCGCGTCTTGATTCTGGTGTCAGTTTCCCATCTCCAGCACCCAACCACGTCATTCCGAGCGAAGCGAGGAATCTCTCTTGTTTTTCCTCGCCCCACCTGCCAAACCCATCGCAAAGACTAATGCCCGCCATAAGGAAATACCATTTGCCTTTTCCACAGGACCAAGTACACTCCATTCCATGCATTCCGCGGCTTACTCCTATTCTTGGCGATTTACGTACCGCACCTGCCATCAGCGAGGGGCCGCCGTCTAAGCTAGTCGAATCCAGCGATATTCGGCCCACTCGCAAAGAGTGGGCTTTTTTATTTTTGTGCCTGCTCATTCCGGGAGGGAAGAAGGAAAAGGACATGATCATTTCCATGAAGCTGCATGCCACGCGCGACGAAATCGACGAAGTCTGCGGAATCGTCAGCATTTTGGATATAAGGTCCATTCGATTGAAGGCGAGGAGCGTGTCGTCATCGGTGTCGTCGGCGTCGGCGATGTCACCGCTTGCCTGGAATCGCTGGAGGCCATGCCGCAGGTTGAGAATGCGTGCGCATTTCCGCCCCATACAAGTTCGTCAGCAAGGAATTTCGCAAAGGCAAAACACGCATCAAGGTGAATGGCGCGGAAATCGGCGGCGACGAATTTGTCGTGATGGCCGGCCCCTGTTCGGTGGAGAGTGAGAGAGCAGATCATGGAGGCGGCCGAAGGCGTCGCCGAAGCCGGAGCGAAGTTACTGCGCGGCGGCGCCTTCAAGCCGCGCACTTCGCCCTACGATTTCCAGGGCATGGAGGAAGAAGGGCTCAAGCTGCTGCAGAAAGCCAAGAAGGCCACCGGCCTGGCGATCGTCACCGAAGTCATGAGCGACCGCGACGTCGACCTGGTCGCGCGAATACGCCGATGTCATGCAGGTGGGCGCGCGCAACATGCAGAATTTCGCGCTGCTGAAGGCCCTGGGCAAATGCGGCCGGCCCGTGCTGCTGAAGCGCGGGATGAGCTCCACCATCAAAGAGTTGCTGATGTCGCGCGGAGTACATCATGGCCCACGGCAATCCCGAACGTCATTCTGTGCGAGCGCGGCATTCGCACCTTTGAAACCGCCACGCGCAATACCTGCGATATTTCCGCTATTCCGGTGCTCAACGAACTGACGCACCTGCCCGTCATTCTGGATCCCAGCCACGCCACCGGCAAGCGCAGCCTGGTGCCCGCCCTGGCGCGCGCCGGCGTCGCCATCGGCGCCGACGGCCTGATCATCGAAGTCCATCCCGCGCCCGGAAAAAGCCATCAGCGATGGCGCGCAATCCCTGGAACTGGGCCAGTTCGCCCGCATGATGGAAGACCTGAAGCCCTACATCGCGCTCTGGAATCTGGCCCGCACCAAAGATCTAGCCGCAGTCGCGCAATAGATCGACAAGCTCCGAATCGCCGGCCATTCGCAAGTCACTATGCATCCGACTGTCGACTGTGGCAGGCGCAGCTCGTCTGGGTGTCTCTGAATCAGCGCGTCCGCTGAGTTCAGCTTTTCTACACCAAGCGCTCCTCCCTTGACCTATTCATCCAACAAATCGGGATTTACAGGAGAATTTGAGACCAAGGTTGTCGAGCCGTCTTTTCTTCGAAAAGCATCCAACCCCTGCACGCGATTAAAATTTCGAAGAGACATCCTGTTCCTCGTACGCCTCGAAAACCGGCGTGAGGGCCTTGGTAACCAAAGCAGCAAAGGAGTCGCTTCATGCCCCATAGTTCGCTTGAGCGGAGGTAAACCATGCGCTTTTTGAATGCTGGCTGCAACTGGGGTTCCCTGCGTGTTGCGCACGTGGTGTTGGCGGCTTTTCTGATGCCCACGCACGCTCAAGGACCGATCCGAGCCAGAGAACAGGAACGTCCCATGGAACACTCGACCTCTTATCGCACGATAAAAATTGATGGGCTGTGGATCTTTTACAGAGAGGCAGGCCCGAAAAACGCCCCGACGCTTCTACTTTTGCACGGACTTCCCTCTTCCTCGCGAATGTTCGAGCCGCTCTTCGCCCGGCTTTCTGATCGCTATCACCTAATCGCGCCCGATTACCCCGGTTTCGGACACAGCGACTGGCCAGACCCGAAAACATTTGCATATACGTTCGATCACATTGCCGAGGTCATGAATCACTTCACCGAAGCGCTTGGGCTCTTGCACTACACCCTTTATATGCAGGACTACGGCGGTCCGGTGGGCTTTCGCATGGTACTGGCTCATCCAGAACGGGCGCAGGCTCTGATCGTCCAGGACGCGGTCGCGCACAACACCGGTCTCGGCGAGAATTGGAAAACGCGTCGCGCCTTTTGGGCCGATCGCTCCGCCAATGAAAGCGCCCTTCGGAAAAATCTCCTGTCGCTTGAGACCACCAAGGCGCGCCATGCGGGCAACGATCCCGACGTGGAACGCCATAACCCGGATCTCTGGACGGATGAATTTTATTTCCTCAACCAGCCAGGCCAGGCCGATATTCAAAGCGACCTCTTCTACGACTACCGAACCAACGTCGAAGCCTATCCCAAGTGGCAGGCGTGGATGCGCGAGAAACAGCCGCATTTGCTGGTGATCTGGGGCAAGTATGAGAGTTCGTTCGATCCCTCCGAGCCGGAAGCCTATCGCCGGGATGTGCCCAACGCGGAAGTTCACATTGTTGATGGCGGTCATTTCGCGTTGGACACGGCGGGAGATCAGATTGCATCGCTAGTGCGTGAGTTTATGGGGAGGCAAAAGTAAACAGCACTAGAACTGGTGATAGTGATACTCGTCACTGATGTAACGTCACTCCGCACTCTGAACGGAGCCGGCACCCTATCTGCTCCCAGGGCTAACCGTACTTGAGGGTGGTGCTTTGTCCGATCTCGATAATATAACCGTCAGGATCGCGGATGTAGCAGCGAATCTCGCCGTACTTGGGCATCGGTTCCGTGAGGAACTCGGCTCCCCGACTTTTCCACAATTCATAGCACGCTTGAATATCCGCAACTCGGAAGTTCATAAAGCTGTTGATGTGATTCGGGTCGGGAACGCTGAGCGTTACCGTCGGCTTATCCGGGGTCGGCCCGCCCCCCACGTTCAGAATCATCCAGATATTCGCAAGCTGAAGGTACGGAGGGGCGTTGCCGTCACCCATGGTCAGAATGCGAGCGCCGAAGACCTTTTCGTAGTAGCGAGCCGATCGTTCGACGTCGGCGACGGTGAGAAAATACGCGATGCTGATCCCCTCTTGCGGGGGCATCTCATAGCTCTTCTGTTCTACTTGTACGTTGCTCATTGACGACTCCTTTCAATATAGTGCTCCTCACGAATACGGCTCCAGAGGTGCGACGACGATTCATTCTCGAATGCCTCGATCCGCACCACAATAGCAGTTCGCTGTCAGGAGATCCTCCTACGAGTTGTTGTTTCGCGGATCGTCTTTCGCGTTGAGGTATTCCAGTCCAAGCGGCCCCATCGCGGTTACTTGCGTGATGTATTCGCCGGATTTCGCCCAGTGGAAATGGGGTGTGTTGCCAGGAAGAATGACAACCGCGCCCGGCGGATAGGCTTCCAACTTACTCGCGTCGAATTCATCGCCCAGTCCGATATAAAAGACGCCGGAAATCACGGTATAAACTCGATCCTCCGGGTGCTTGTGAGGCATCAGTTTCTCGCCGTGGGGCGCTTTGACCCTGATTGTGTAAGGACCGGGCTCCGAGGGCTGACCCACGACGACCGCCAGCCGGACGGAAGGTGGGAACGCCGGGAACGGCTTCCAATCGACATCTTCGGACAAGATGGTTTTGAAAATCTCCTGCCCGAGATGGTGAGGGCGGACTTCGCTTTGCTGAGCAGGCTTTACGGCGCTGGCTTTCTGAGACATACAAACCTCCTTCGCGCAGAAAATGTAAAATATCGCCACAGTCTTTCGAAATATGTCCGCCAAGATTGACCCCTCAGCGTCCCGGAGCTGAGAATGGCGTCGGGCGCCAGCCTAGTGCGGGATTTGTCCCACGTAGTATCCGAGCCGATTTTCGACATCCCCGGGCTTGTGGAAGCCGCGCTCCATCAGCGCTTTGATCGCATTCTGGGCGGCGGGACGACCGAGCGACGCGATGCATGCATCCCACCCGGCGCCGATCTCGACTTCCGGCGGCAGGCTGGTGTTGACGAGGCGCTTGGTGTTCGCGATCGCCCATTTGTCGAACTTGGCGAACCGCGTCGCGAGCGCCTCTACGTACGCATCTAGATCCGCGTCGGGCAGAGCGCGATTCACGTAGCCGTAAGCCTCGGCCTGCTCAGCCCTGATGTCTTCCGAACTCAAGAGCACCTCGAGGGCGCGGTTTCGTCCGATGAGTTGGGGCAGGCGGGCCATGGGGCCGCCGCCGGCGACCATTCCCACACCCACCTCCCACTGTGAGAAGATGGCCTTTTCTCTGCTGGCGAAACTCATGTCGCAGGCGAGCGTGATCTCACTCCCGTTGCCCGTCGCACGGCCGCGGATGAGAGCGATGGACGCGACTGGCAAATGGGTAAGACGCACAAGAAAGTCCGGCCAAGGCGGCAAGCCTGTCGGCCCCGCCGGCATGGAGGTCAAGTCCTCGAGCTTCGCCGTGAAATCGGAGTGATTCAGGAAGTAGTCCTCGACCGCACTGTCGAACACCACCACCCTCACATGCTCGTCGGCTTCCAGCGCGCCGATGACCTCCTGGAACTCCCGCACCATTTCCGGGCCCATCACGTTGATCGGTGGGTTGTCGATCGTGACGCGCCAATAGGCGGGTGACCGCCGTTGGACGCGAATCTGCGCGGGTTTTGCAACTGCTTTCACACTTGTCATGGAATTCTCCTTCTATTTGCTAGTCTCGAAAACCGGATGACTGCCTCCAAGGCTTGCGAGAAATCTGGATCATTTCTTATCTGACGAGAGCTGGTTGATTAAGGCCGCGCCTGCCTCGCTGACGATCTCGTCCTGAGAATCCGTGCCCCCCGAAACACCGATTGCGCCAATGATCGAGCCTTTCTCAATCAGTGGGATGCCGCCTCGTGACGCAATGACTCCATCGAACGCGAGCAGATAGTTGAGATGCATGAGGTTGATGCCGTCTTCGAATATCTTGGTTGGGCGTCGGAAGGTCGTGGCTGCGCGTGCCTTGTGCTCGGCAATCTGAATGGAGGCAAGCATCGCGCCGTCCATCCGCTGGAAGGCGACGAGATTGCCGCCGGAATCGACGACGGCTACGTTCATCTTCCAATCCCGCGACTTCGCCGCTGCCACGGCGGCATTGATGGCAGCTTGTGCGCGCTCGAGTGATATCGGCGGCCCATACGGGGTGTCGAAAGGAATTTTGTCGGGCACAAAATCGAGAGGATTTGCTTCCGTGGGTTGCAGCGCTCGACTCGCACCGGCGGCACTTCCTGTTTTCTCGTTTGACATAAGTCCTCCTTCAGCGGCGATCGGCCTCTTTTATCATCAGTCAGATACCTGGAAAAATTAAAAGATGTAACTTTTTTGGTGACCGCACTGGGCTCGAACATGTCTTTTTATTTTGAATGAGTTGACCTAGCTACTGATAAACGCGCCAGTCGGGAGTTGCCCGTTCTTGTCGTAAAATCGAGGCGGAGACAGCACGTCTAAAATCATGGGCAACTATCTGCGACTTCGCTTCCTAGATGATGGAGATGGTACCGGCAAATTGATGGCCTGGGCCGCCGCTGACGGTTTTTCGGGGCAAAGCGGTGCGTATTTCAACGTCGAAGAGCTTGAGGAGTTCGCGGAGGCGTTGCGAGTGTTTCCGCTTCCTACGGAGGATCATCGTCGTTCGATTGCCAGCGGATTCGGTACGAAGGAAGACCACAGCAAAGTGTCCCAAGAACACCTAGGAATTTCAGTCTACTTGGCTAACCCTCAACGCGGCTATGTGGGGATACAAGTCAGAATGGCAACGGAGGTATGGCCTGATACGAGGCCAGAATCGGAGAAAAGGGCAGTCGTTGAGATTCTCGCCACATACGAACCACTCTCCAAATTCAGTAGGGATTTGCTCTCAGTTCTACACGGCTCGTTGAAGGAAGCTGTAATCGAAGGAGAGAGTCTGTTATAGGTGCAAGGTGCCGGTTCTCTCCTTCACTCTCGGCTTCCCGGTTTTCGGATTTCGCTCCCCTTGACATTCTACCAGAGAGGGTTTAGCATTCACCTAGAATGTCTACTACAGAGGCAAGAGAACGCGTCGAGTTATTGCAGGGCACGCTGGACCTGTTGATTTTGCGGACCCTGCTCTTGGGTCGGGCACACGGGCATGCGATCGCCAAAGCCATTGAGTTCCGCTCAGACGAAGTGTTACAGGTGGAGCAAGGATCGCTCTACCCAGCACTGCACCGGCTGATCAAGCGGGGCTGGATTTCGGTGGAGGAGGGCACCTCCGAAAACAACCGGCGCGCAAAATTCTATTGTTTAACTGCAAAAGGTCGGAAGCAATTGGCAGTCGAAACCAGCAAGTGGGAGAAGTTTGCGGGAGCGATTGCGCGGATTCTACGGCCGACGGGCGAGCGGGAATGAACCGGCGCGCCAGGCGGCTACTGAACGATCTAGACCAGGAGATCCGCGAGCATCTCGAATTGGCCACGCAAGAGAATATCGAGCGGGGGATGTCTCCCGAAGAAGCGCGCCGTGCCGCATTGCGAAAGTTTGGAAACGTAACTCAAGCCAAAGGGGATGCCCGAGAAGTGTGGACTGTGGTTTGGGCGGAACAACTGCTGCAGGACATTCGATTTGCCTTTCGACAGCTTCGCAAGTCCCGCGGCTTCGCGTTCGTGGCTATCCTGACGCTCGCGCTCGGCATTGGGGCCAACACCGCCGTTTTCTCCGTCGCCGACGCCGTGCTGCTTAAGCCTTTGCGCTTCGCTGATCCGGCCTCTCTGGCTATCGTTTGGGAAAAGCTACCCGCGTACAGTATTGCGCGAAATACCGTTTCGCCGCCGAATTTCCTGGATTGGCAGCAGCAGAATCGCTCGTTCAACGGCTTGGCGGCATTCCTGGACCAGCCTGTGAATCTCACTGGCGCAGGACGGCCCGAGCAGATCGATGTCGAACAGGTTTCGGCAAATTTCTTTTCGGTTCTGGGCGTCGAACCCACACTGGGGCGCGGATTCGTGGACGGAGAGGATCAACCAGGCAATGCCAACGTGGCGGTGCTGAGCTATGCCCTCTGGAAATCGAAATTCGCGGGCGATCCAGATATCGTTGGCAGAACGATCCAACTGAACGGCCAAGGGACCACTGTGGTGGGCGTGACGGGCCCGGATTTCGACTGGTATATCAGCGAGTTTTCGTCCACGAACCAGCAGCCGAAACTCTGGACGCCGCTGGAAGCCCAGTTGGCATGATTTCAGCAAAGTTGGACGGTATTTGCGCGTGATCGGCCGGTTGAAGCCGGGCGTAACGATCCAGGAAGCGCAAGCGCAAATGGACACTCTGGCGGCGGACCTTGCCGCGCGTAATCCCGCGTATGACAAAGGTTGGGGCATCGCGGTGGTGCCTCTACGCGAGCAGCTTTCCGGATCGTTTCGACCAGCGCTGCTGATTCTGCTGGGCGCGGTAGCCTTGGTGCTACTGATTGCCTCCGCCAACATTTCCAGCCTGCTGCTTTCGCGCGCCAGCGGGCGCAGCCGTGAAATTGCCATTCGCGTCAGTCTGGGCGCATCACGCAACCGCATCGCGCGTCAACTTCTCGCGGAAAGCATCTTGCTCGGGTTCATTGGCGGAACCTTGGGCACGATTCTGGCGCTTTGGGCGACGGGAGCGCTACTGCACACGGCGCCTGCGACTCTGCTCGATTTTGCGCAAACTACCGTCAATGGGCGCATCCTGGCGTTCGCCGCCGGGGTTACCCTGGCCGCCAGTTTGCTCGCTGGCTTTGTGCCCGCTTTCCTGGCCACGGCGGGCGAAGCCGCGTCGGAGCTGCCGGAAGGCGGGCGTAATTCTTCAGCAGGCCGCAAAACCTTGCTGGTGCGAAGCGTTTTAGTTGTCGCGGAAATCAGTCTGGCCTTGGTGTTGCTCGCGGGTGCAAGCCTCCTGATGCAGAGCTTTCTCCGGCTGATGAACGTGGACACCGGTTTCCAGACTCAGCATTTACTGACCTACCAGATCAGCTTGCCCGGCACAACATACGACCAACAGGCGCGCAGTTCATTCTTCATGCAACTGCTCGAGAAGATTCGCACGCTTCCCGGCGTGCTCTCGGCCAGCGCCGACGTGACTCCTCCATTCAGCGGCGTGGGCTCAGCCACCGATTTTTCCATTGTGGGCGAAGCGCCCCAAGCGATCGGCGAAGCTCATGGAACCGGCGTGCGCGTGGTCCAGCCGGATTACTTCCACACCATGGGCATTCCGTTGCTCAGCGGACGCACGTTCACTGAGCGCGAGTTTGCAAAGCAGTCGGACGTGGTAATCATCAACAAATCGCTAGCCGATAAATATTTTCCAGGGAAAAATCCCATCGGTCAGAAACTCATCATTGATATGAAAGACAAAAATGTCCCGGACGAAATTATCGGCGTCATCGGTGACGTGCACCTGTCGGATCTGGCTGCCGCTCCCTTCCCTGTCGCGTACTGGCCGTATGCGGAGATCCGTTATCCTGCGATGACCGTGCTGGTGCGATCAGCCACATCTCCGCAGTCGCTGGTTGGCCCGATTCGCGAGATTGTGGCGCAACTGGATAAAGAACAGCCCATCGCAAAGATTGCCACCATGGACCAACTGGTAGGCAATTCGCTGGCGCGCTCGCGGTTTACGGTGCTGTTGCTTTCTTGCTTCGCGACCGTTGCTCTCGTACTGGCGTGCATTGGGATCTACGGGGTCATGGCGTACTCCGTCGCACAAAGAACACGAGAAATTGGTATTCGTTTGGCGCTCGGCGCGCAACGCGCAGACGTCTTGCGCATGGTGCTGCGGCAGGGATTTCGCTTGGCGGGGATTGGCGTGGCCATCGGTGCTGCCGCCGCGGTGGCTTTGGCGCGGCTGATGACCACTTTACTTTACGGTGTGGGCGCAGGCGATCCGCTGACGTTCATCGGCGTAGCCGCATTACTGGCCTGCGTAGCGCTCTTGGCATCTTACATTCCGGCGCGCCGAGCGATGCGCGTCGATCCGCTGATTGCGCTACGTTGTGAATAGAAAGCCCACATGGGTTAGGGCGAACAACCACTTGCTTGCAAATTCACTCGCAGAATAATCTGACTTCGAGCGATTCCCATCACCCATTCGGACATTGAACGCGCGGTGAGTGGAACTGTGCCTTGGGCCAGTAGAAATGGCCTTGCCATTGAATTACCGTAGGGGCGTTTGGGAAGGGTGTCCTCACGGGGAAGAAGTGAGGCTCGATGTATTGCGAGAATTGCGGATTGCAGATTTTTCCAGAAAAGCCGGTGTGTACCCGGTGCGGAAAAGCCCCGATCCACGAGTTCATACAGTTCTTTGCGCTCGCCATTCTTCTGCTGACCATTGTTGCCAACTCTCTCGCGGGTTGGTTCCTGCTGCCGCGTTTGGCGGCAACGCATCCTTCCCACTCCTTGTTCCGCGCCTGGCTGTGGATGGATCAGGAAACCACCCAGTATGGATGGATGCCCCTGGCCGCCGCCCTGCTTGCCTGGGAATTTTTCGTTTGGAGCAAAATCAGGAAGAAGAAAACCGCACCGAAAATCAAGAGGTGGGTGAGCCGCAAAATCCTCACGTTTGTGCTGGCTGCGGGATTCGCCCCGATCCTTCCGTGGTGGCTTCCCGCGGGTCAGCCGCCCGATAAGACCTTGGCCGCACTGGCGCGGTATCCGGGGCTGCCGTGTGCCATATCTTGGGGCGCAATCCTGATGGTGGCCGTAGTGTTGTGCATAAAAGCCGAGACGCGCGAATTACTCCTCGGCAAAGGCAAAGTGTTGTCGGCGGTCAGTGTCGGAATATTGATGATCTTCCTGGCGTTGACCCTGGTGGGCTGGTCGCTCACCTGATGAGCGTCCTCATCCCGAGCGAACTCCGCGAATCAAGGGATCTCTCTTCGATGCCCCGCCTCACCCCGTGCCGAAATCCCGTATTTGGTTCTCCGCTTCGCGTAGGGGTCCAGCACGCTGGACCCCATGTCCGCACAATCACTCCATCTTGCTTCTGTTGTGATCTTCGGTTTGGGCGGTTTTATCACACCGCCTTGCTCGCCGAATCGGCCCATTCGAATACAAATACTCCTCAGTTATCTATTTACATATAGTAAATAGTATGCTACTTTATCTGTCGTATGCTGAGCGGACTCCGCACTTGTGCCCCTTCTCCTCACCGCGCCTCGCACCTTAGGCTTCCCCGCAATACGAGAATGCAGCATGACCCCGTATTCCACTGCACAGAACCGTACCGTACCGTACGGTGTTCGATGCTAACCATAATGTATGTAAAGGCTTACCGCCTGTACTGCAGAAAACACCCGGGGGGGAGGGGGTAGCTACGTTATTCGCCGTGCAAAAAGACGGAAGCCCGGGATTGCTCCCGGGCTTCGTCTGGTTCAGGGTTCCGAAGGTTGCGCCAGGGATTACACGCCACCTCCGGTGGTGGGTCAGTTTTTGGAAGGAATTACGGGGTCAGGAACAGCGTGGGTTGTAACGGGGAGACCTGTCGATGCGCTGCTGCCGAGCGCTCGAACCAAAAGTCTGCGCAAAAAGGCGCGTTGCGAAGCGGGCCGGCTCTTCAAATCGCAAAGCAAACGCCGGTAATCCGCGGTGGACAAGCCGTGGCGAATTCCGCTTCTTCAACGGATCGCAAGCCGGAAGCGAGAAGCAATCGGTTTCCGAGAACATGATGACCTTCGACATGGAATGCTCCGAACCGCAGCGAACTTCAGAAGCTGACGGTGTCCTTCGCAATGAAATTGCTGAAGACGCCGGCCACTTTGCCTGAACGCGAGAAGCACAACAATGCACCGGAGGTGAACCGTCGGTGGACCCAAGGTGAATTCGGCAGGACTCGGAAGAACATGATTGGAACGGGACGAGCGAGAGACTACAACTGCCCGACGTAATGAATTGAATCTGTTACCAGAAAGTGACCAAGTTCTGGTATATTTCGCGCATCTCAGGCAAAGGATGAGTTCGCCGGTCACGCTCAAATTTGCTGATTTTCTTGTTGATCCGCGCGCAGGAGAGCTATTTCGACGCGGCAAGAAGATCAAATTGCAGCAGCAGCCGATGCAGGTTCTTCTGGCGCTGCTGGAAAAGCCCGAACAAACTGTGACGCGCGAAGAACTGCGCCAGCGGATCTGGCCGGCGGACACCTTTGTCGACTTTGAGCACAGTCTGAACACAGCGATCAAGAAATTGCGTCTGGGGCTCGGCGATCGCGCCACCAATTCCAAATTTGTGGAAACGCTGCCGCGGCGAGGCTATCGCTTTCTCGCGCGCGTCGAAGCGAGCGAGAGAAAACCCGTCACGAAAGTTGCCGCCAATCCACTGGTCGGAAAGGTTTACAGGCTGGTTGCCGAGGGAGGCACGGAATGCGTGCTGGCGCCGGTAAATAAAAAAGCGCATGAGGAATGGGAGCGGTTGCGCGCACTGAATGACGATGTCGGGATTTCCATGATGATCACCGAGCGGCAATTACTGCTATTGGAAGCGGGCAAAACCGTGCGCCTTCTGGAAATCGACGAAATCAATGGCTGGTGCGAAATGCGCGTTCTGGAAGGCGAACACTATGGCCGGACCGCATTGTTGAGCCGCAAGTCACTGGAACCTGCGCGAACGACGAAGAGCAAAAGCTGAATTAAAACTGGACGGATAAGCCGCGTCTAATTGGAAGCGGTGGACGTGCCAGTGGAGTTCCCAGTTTTAAAACCAGCACTTGGCCGTTGGAGTGGAAACTTCCTCCGGTCGCGGTTTTGGCTTCCCGCAGCGCGTTTTTCGGCAAGAAGTGCGAGACCTGCGCGACCAATCCTGTGCTGGAAAGAGTCTTCTCGACGAAATCGCGCTCCAAATCGATGTTCGGATCAATTTTGTGGGTTAAGCCATTGTTGCGTTGATCTTTCTCAAACCCAATATCGTGAGTAGCGGCGCCGACCCACAAGGTTTGTCCATTCACGGTGAACGGAGCTTTCCAGACGCGGAGGTGATTGCGTGACGCGACGACAGTAATAGGCTCCGCGTGCGCCCAACCGTAGTCCTGTGGGCGATCGAAGAGGTACAGCGGGCTCATAGGCATCGTGAGATAAGACTCTTTGGAGAAACTGGCGAGAGCGCCAGCCAAAACTGTGGTCTTCACATCCGCGTCCACCTTGACCCAACCCGCTGTAGTGAACACTTTCTTCATGTCGTCTTCACTGCCGATGATCAGGAAATTCACCATGTCTCCGGGATTGCCTTCCTTGTCGCCGATGCGGCGTGGAATTTTTGCGAACAAGGAATCATCGACGCCGGCGACTTTTGGAACTTGTTTGGCGATTTCGTATGTAGAGCCCGGTGCCGCAGCGTAGACCGTGACTTTGACGGTATACGAGCCATCTCCCGTGTCGGAATTGGCCTGGTTGATGGCAATGGAGAGCTTTCCGGTTACCGGGGCAAGCAAGTCTTTGCTGGCGCCGATCAGAAAAGGCTGCGCAAAATCCGGATCGCCGATTCTGCCGATCACGGCGCCGCGTCCCGCATCGTTGTAAGGAAGGATGCGGATCAGGTCCTTGAAGCCGCGGGTCAATCCTTCCGGACCGTTGTTGGCCTTGGCGTCGGAGTATTGCAGTTTTCCTTCGGCAGTGAACACCACGCGCTGGCCCGGTTCCAGCGTGATTCCCGTGTCGGTCCAGACCTTACCGCCTTCCAGCGTGAACGTTTTGGAGACAATTTGTTTGGTCGCAGGCGCGGAAGAGACGGCGGCCTTGGCGTCGACGGGAGCGGAGGCATCGCCGGACTGCGCGTGCAACTGGAGGGCACATCCGAAAACGAGGAACAACCCCAAATAAAATGGGAAATAGAGTGAAGCGATTCTTGTTTTCATGTGGGTTCCTCAGCGGGGCAGAGTACTATTCGTAACAAAATGGAGCAAGGCTGGCAAGCACGACGCAAGCCGGTTGAGTCTGGACAACGGTAATCAGCCTGACCTCATCCATTGATTAGAGTGGGGCAGGGCGCTCCGGGTCGCCCGGTTGAACAGACAGGTCACAGTTACCCTTCCTTGACTCACGTGAAAGGCCCTTGTAGATTGGCTTAAGGACGCGGCCGTGATTCCTGAATGCCCGTATCATTTGCGGATACCGTCATTCAAGCCTCATGAACCTGCCCAGGCCAACTGCACCGTGATCCAGGGGACCGCGCCAAGCTGATAAAGATGGCAAAAAAAGCTAGTGAAAAGATGGGTGTAGTTCTTGTCCTGCTGTTGGTGTGTGCAGCCGTAAGCACAGCGCAAGCACCAGTTCGGCGGACGAACCCCCGACTTGCTCCTTCCAGCGCCGCCACGCTCGACACGAACGAGGCGATGTTCGCGACCATGTGCGCCCTTTATGCCTCCGGTTACGAAGGCGATGTCAGCGCGGACAACTGGGGTGCGTATCGTTCGCAAATGCGGGAACGTTTGCGGGCGCAACAAGGTCCGGCGGTCGATGCCTTGAAGGAGTTTTACCGCGGGCACCAGTTTCGTGATCCCGCTGCTATGCTCTCGCGTTTCGTTTGGTTTGGATTAGTGGCGGGACCCGCGCCAAAATTCCGGCCAGTCCTGCGCAGGGACGAACTTCCCCCAGACGTCCTGGATCTCGAAGGTTTCAGCGAAATTCTCTCGAACTACTATACCGAGCAAAACATCGGCCGAATGTTCCGAGAAGTCCAGCCACTGTATGACCGTGAAATTGAGCGATTGCACGACCCGGTTTCCCAGATTCTGTTCCAAGCCACAACGTACCTTCGAGCGGTTGTCGACCCCTCAAAGCCGCAGACATTTACGATTGTGGTTGAGCCGCTGGTCGGACGGATCACCAACGTCAGAAATTTCATGGACCATTACGCAATCGTGTTAAGCGGGAGCGAAGATATTCCATCCGACGTGGTGCGCCACGCCTATCTGCATTTCCTGCTGGACGGTCTGCCGTTGCAGTATCCCCACGTGATCGCGGTGAAACGGCCGCTGTATGAAACGGCGGCGAAGGCGCCGCGGTTGGAGCCAGATTTAAAGGATGACTTTCCGTCCTGGTTCGGCGAGTGCACCGTCAGGGCTGTGGAAGTGAAGCTGAAGAAAATGTCACCCAGCGAGCGGGAAGCCGTGTTGCAAAGTAATGACAGCGAAGGATACGTAATGGTTCGGCCGATTTTTATGGGCTTAACGGAATACGAGAAGTCCGAGCCCTCCTTCCGCGATTACTTTCCGGATCTGGTCCGTACGATCGATATGAAAACGGAGCAGCCCAGAGTCGCGGCTATCCAGTTTGCCCCGGCACAGGACGCGTCGCAGAAGAAGGAACTGGAAAAAGAGGCTGTCGCGCGGCGCGTGCGGGTAACTACATTGCCAAACGATGCGCAAGCGATTGCCGCGCTGACGGATGGCGAAAAAGCGTTGGCAGAGAAGAATGCGCGCGCGGCAGAGGTTTCCTTCAAGAGTGTATTGGCGAAATATCCGAACCAGCCAAGGGCATGGTATGGACTTGGCATGGTGGCGGTATTGGACCATGACGCGGACCGGGCCAAGGAAGTATTCGGGCGTTTGACCACGGGGGAATATGCGGCGTCGCAGGATCCGCTCGTCATGGCATGGTCGCACGTTTACCTCGCCCGGATATTTGAGGACGAAGGTCAGTTGGAACGGGCAAAATCGGAATACCAGGCGGTGCTGACGGTGCAAGGGGCTCCTGCGCAGGCCCAGCAGGCTGCGCAGAAGGGATTGGGAGAGTTGGATCTAAGGAAGCCGTCGGAGCGGCCGTGAGTGGAGAAAAGGAGAGCGGGGTATGAAAGAGAGTGGGAAGCAGTGGAAGATGAGTTTGGCGTTAGCAGCGTCGTTGCTGGGAGGTGCACTTGTGTTCGGGCAGGCGCCAAGCACACCATCCACGCCGTCGCCGTCGAGCACGCCAAGCCAGGATAACAAGCCGAACGCTCCGCAGAGTGCGCCGTTGACCCTGGACTCCGCACCTCCGCCGGTGAGCGCGGAAGAAGATGCCGCGTTTAAGGTGTTCAACGCGGCTCCCAACGAGGACCCGGCGAAGAAAGATCAGGCTGGAATCGATTTCGTTGAGAAATATCCGCAGAGCCGCTACGCCGCGCAGATTTATAGCTGGCAGGTAAAGTATTACTACAGCAAAAATCAGATCGACAAAATGGAAGCATCGGCGGATAAGGAACTCGCACTGTTTCCGAATGACGCGCAGACGCTGGCGATTGTAGGGTCGGTACTTCCCCGGGCCATGAACGCGAGCACTCCCGAACCGCAAAAGCGATTGGCGAAAGCCGAGCAATATTCACAGAAGGCGTTGGACTTGCTGCCCACATATCCCAAGCCGGACAACATGACCGACGAGGCGTTCACGAAAGCGAAGAACCTGACCTCCGCGATGGCTTACAGCGGGCTGGGCCTGGTGGCATTCCGGCGTGGCAAATTCGCCGATGCCATCCCTCACTTTGAAAAGGCCGTGCAACTGGATCCGCAACCAGACCCGGTGAATTTCTACCTTCTGGGCGTATGTAACGAGAAGACTTCGCACTTTGATGAAGCGGTCACCGATTTCAGCAAGTGTTCCGATATTCCCGGGGGATTGCAGGCCACCTGCAAGACGAACATCGACGAAGCGAAGAAGCTTGGCGCTACGCAGCTCAGCGCACCGAAATGATCATTCGTGCCGCGGCACGAGAGGAGCGGAAGATGGTCCGCGGTGAAGATGAACAACTGATGGAGAGATTGGGTTACCAATTTCGTGACCCAATGCTGCTGGATCGAGCCCTGACCCATAGCTCGGCTGTGCCGGAACTGCGCGCGGCACGCGGCGAGGACATCGCGTTTACAGGGTCGGCGGTGCAAGACAATGAACGGCTGGAGTTTCTAGGAGACGCCGTGCTGGAGTTGCTCACCAGCGAATTCCTGCTGAGTCATTTTCCAGAGTGGACGGAGGGCCAGCTTTCCAAGAGCCGGGCCCGCATCGTGAACGCCCATTCGCTGGAAATTGCCGCGCGTTCCCTGGGAATTGGCGCATTTCTGCGCTTGGGCCGAGGCGAAGAAAAGACCGGTGGACGAGACAAACCAGCGCTGCTTGCCGATGCATTTGAGGCGGTAGTGGCGGCAATTTACCTGGACGGCGGATTGCATCCGGCTCGCGAGCTACTGAAAAAAACCGTGCTACTGCTGGCCAGCGAAGATGGTGAACGCATCTCCGAATCTGACCGGAAAAGCGCGCTGCAGGAATTCCTGCAAGGCCGAGGCGGCCAATTGGCGGAGTACCGTTTGGCAGGAGAAAGTGGGCCGGATCACCAGAAGACTTTTTTGGTGCAAGTGTGGGTGAAAGGCGAGTGCATGTCCAGCGCCGAAGGGAGTACGAAAAAAGAAGCGGAACAAAAAGCGGCACGCCAGGCATTGGAGAAATTACGGCAGGCGGAGTCCAAGACGAAGGAAGAGGTTGGACCGAATGCCGGATGAAGCACTCGCACCGGAAAACGTAACGCCGGCGGAATCACCCGCGCAGGTGGAACCCCCGGCGGAGGATGCCGCTGGGGAAAAAGAAGTTTACGCCGGCAGTCAAACTACCGTCTCCGAATACCTGGAATCGCTGCTGGTTACGGTAATTCTCGCCCTGTTCGGCACCAGTTTCGTGGTGCAAGCCTTCAAGATTCCCTCGCAGTCCATGGAAAAGACGTTGCTGGTAGGCGACCACCTGCTGGTGAACAAGTTTATTTTTGGCGGCCGAGGCGCCTGGTACGACAAGCTGTTGCCTTACCGCGAACTGGAACGCGGCGACATTATTGTTTTCAAATTTCCGTTTCAGGACCATCCGCATTTCGTGAAGCGGGTGATCGGCTTGCCCGGCGATCATCTGAAAATCGTGGACCAGCAGGTATACGTAAACGGGAAAGCGTTAAATGAACCGTACGCTGTCCATGACCCTTCGTCAGGTTACGGCGACCCTCTCAATTACAATTTTCCGCCGGTTGGCAACCAGATGTACTTATCATCGCTGCAGCCAGAATGGGCGCACGAGATCCGGAAGTTTATTCAAGGCGACGAACTGGTAGTGCCCCCCGGCAAGTATTTCGCCATGGGGGATAATCGGGATCACAGTTTGGACAGCCGCTATTGGGGATTTGTGGACCGCGACGCGATTATGGGTCGGCCATTTTTGATTTACTGGTCCATCGACGCGAACAGCGCCGATTACGGGAATAGCAGTTTTGCACAAAGAATCTTGGGAATTTTCGACACCCTGATTCACTTACCGGCCCGCACGCGTTGGAACCGGATGCTGCACACAGTTCACTAAGCTTGCCAGTCGCCACCGCGATACACTTTATCCACCGAGTCTGAGAGACTCCACCGTAATGAGCCGCCTTCGAAAATATCTGATCATCGGCGTGGGCCTGCTGGTGCTCCTTGTGGCCGTTCAGGCCGGAGTGTCGTTGCTGGTGCGCACGAATCGCATGAAGGGTTATTTGACAGGGCATCTGCAGCGAGCGTTTGGGCGGCCCGTGGAAGTAAAACGGTTTTCCGTGCAGGTTGTGCCGATACCAGAATTGGATGCGGAGGAAGTCACAATTGGCGAAGACCCGTCCTTCGGCAATGAGTACTTTCTGCGCGCAGAGCAGATGGCCGCGGGACTGCGATGGATGGGACTGCTGCGCGGGCATTTCGAGTTTGGCACGATGTCGTTCACGCGCCCCAGTTTGATTCTGGTGCGAAACGAAGATGGGCACTGGAACCTGGAACGCTGGCTGCCTCCCGCACCTTCCGCAGCAGGACACAGTTCTTCAGTTGCTGCTGCGCAGCCGCGCGCGGAGTCAACCTATCACTTGCAGAAGATCGATTTCGACCAAGGTCGCATCAGTTTTAAGTTGGGAAACGAAAAACGGCCGTTTGCGTTTACCAATGTTTCCGGGAGCGTCGAACAAATTTCTGGCGGACGCTGGCAATTGCAATTGGAAGCTACGCCGTGGCGTAGCGGAGTGCCGTTGCAATCCACAGGCACGCTCCAGGTTGCAGGGTATGTAGCAGGAACATCGGCGCGATTGCAGCCGGCGCAGCTTCAACTGCACTGGGAAAAAGTATCGCTCGCCGATTTGTTCCGGCTGATTAGCGGGAATGATTCTGGAGTACGTGGGGCATTCGCTCTGGATGGAAATGCCAGCGTTGGCGCGGGTGGGCCGGAGAGCGCGGCGAGCGTATGGCGATTTGCATTGAAGACGCGAGCGACACAGATTCATCGCTGGGACTTGACCGAGCGCGACGACAACCCGCGCGTGAATGTAAACGTGGATGGGCTTTGGGATGTGGCGGCTGGTGAGGCGCGAGCAGAGCAAGTTCGCGTAGAACTGCCGCGGTCGCAATTCACGGGATCGGCGGAGATGCGCACATCCGGGTCAACTGATTGGCAGGCGCGTTTTCAAACCATGGCGGTGCAAGGGACGGATCTGCTGGCGTGGTATCGCGCGTTTCAACCCAACGTGGCGGAACAGGTGGTGGTCAGCGATCTCATCACGGGCACTCTGAGCGTTAGCGGATGGCCGTTGAAGTGGGGAGACGGAGCGATTGGCGGGAGCGAGGGTTCGTTGCGGATCGCGGGAGAGACGGTAGCTCAGATTGAGCCATTTCGCGGCGTGATTCGGAACGCGAGGTTCAGTCTGGACGCGCTGCATTTCGAGTTTCCGGTAGAGATTCCGGTGAAGAAAGTAACTTCAAAAAACGAGAAAGTCGTCGCAAAGGCGAAACCCAGTTCGAATACCATCGACACTTCTTTGACGCAAGATTTGTCTGCGCGACAAGGTTCGTTGCGGCTGAATTTCCATATGACCGATCCAGCGCCTGTGTTCAAGGTGGCCGAGGCATTCGGATACGCATTGAACAAAGGATGGGAATACCAAGGCGCGGTGAACGGATCGTTGGCGTGGAGTTGGGATCGTCCTTTGACGGAAGCACACAAGAGCGGCTCCCTGGAGTTGACGAAGGCGCAATTGCACGTAGCCGGGCTGAATGAATCGCTGAAGCTGGAGGATGCGCGCCTGGATTGGAAAGATGGGCTGCGAACGGCCCTGATTAGTAAAGCTGATGCGTTCGGGGCGGCGTGGTCCGGCGCGATAACGGAAGCTGCTGCAAATGTACTTGGGGAGCCTTCGCTGTGGCGGTTTCAATTGCATGCGGATCATGTGGACGCGGCGGAATTGGACCGCTGGATCGGACCGCGTGCGCGGCCGAATTGGTTAGAGCGTTTGTTGCCGGCGCTATTGCTGGACAAGAGCAGCGCACATGCCAGTGAATTGTTGCGACGAGTGTCTGCGCAAGGAGATTTGAGCGCCGATGTGTTGACGGTGGAAAAAATCAAGCTGAGCAAGGCGCACGCGAAAATCACACTGCGCAACTTGCGATTGGACGCGCAGAACATAGAAGCGCAATGGGGCGCGGGAATGGTGCAAGGCGATTTGCAGGCGTCGTTCACGCCAGTGCCGAAGTACGAGGTGAACGCGCAATTGGAGAATGTCAGCATGGCGCAGTTTCCCTGGAACGCGCGGTGGGCGGAGCGCTGGAGCGGATTGGCATCCGGGAAGGTTCACTTGACCACAAACGGAGTGGGCAAAACGGTCTTGCTGAAACAACTTGCTGGGCGGGGGGATTTGAAGTTGAGCAAAATTGAATTTCGCGGATGGGATGTGCAATTAAGCGCGGAATCCGGAGGGCCATCGACCGGCGCCTCCCATTGGACCAGTGGAGAAGGGGTATTCGTGTTGAGCGATCAGAAGGTGCAACTGGATGGATTCCGGCTGGATGGAAACCACCAAAGAACGCAACTTGCCGGCACGATTTCGTTTGGTATGGACGGCAACTTGACGTTCACTCCGAGCGCGCGGGCGACGGGAGAGCCGTCGACGTATCAGGCCCGGATGCTGCGCGTCAGTGGCCAGTTGGAGAATCCCGCGGTAGCAGTGCAACCTGTAGTGATTGAGGAGGCGCGGCCGTGATGCGTGGGTCTCAGAAAACCGCGGGTCTGAAGTCCCGACATTACAAAAGCCGATGGATCGTGGTGACGGCGGTGCTGATTGCGCTTTGCGCTCGCGGGTCATGGGCGCAACGATCGTTCACCTTGGAGCAGATTCTGAGCGCGCCATTCAATGGGAATCTGGTGGTTGCGCGCAGCGGCAATCGCGTCGCTTGGACATCTAACGAAAAAGGCAAGCGGAACATATGGGCTGCCGAAGGGCCGGATTTCGCGCCGCGTCAGTTGACCGCGTATGCGCTGGACGATGGCGGCGAGTTGTCGCAGCTGAAATTTAGTGCGGACGGAAACACGATTGTGTATGTCCGAGGTGAGGGCAAAGATTCCGCGGGAGCGTACGCCAACCCGACGAGTAATCCGGGGGGAGAGCAGCAAACGGTTTGGGCAATTGCCTGGAGCGGCGGAGCGCCGGTGAAACTTGATGCAGGAGATTCGATCAGCGGTGTCTAGCACTGGCCGCGTCGCGTACGAACGCGGCGGGGAAATGTGGGCGACGCCAGTGAACGGGCAAGAAAAGCCCAAGCAAATCGTAGTGCGGGGGAAAAATCAACCAGTGCAATGGTCGCCGGACGGAACGCGATTGCTGTTCGTATCGGATCGCGGGGATCACAGCTTTATCGGCGTTTACGATGGGAACGCGCAGATCGTGAAGTTCATCGCGCCTTCGGTGGACTCGGATGGCGACCCGGCATGGTCACCCGACGGGAAGCGGGTAGCGTTTGTTCGTCAACCAGCGGTGCCGCGAGACACGCCGGACGGTTATTTCATTGAGCCGGACCGAGCACATCCGTGGTCGATCTGGGTTGCGGACGTGGAGAGTGGAAGCGCGCGCGAAGTGTGGCACAGCGGAACTGCGCTGCAGGATTCCTATCCCTATATGGCGCAGGAAACCGGTGGAGGCGTGCTGCATTGGAGCGATGGGGATCATTTGATATTTGCGAACGAAGCCGATGGCTGGCAGCATCTGTACGCTATTGCAGCTGGCGGGGGTGCTCCAAGGTTATTGACTCCTGGAGATTGTGAAGTGGAAGAGTGGTCGCTTACCAACGACCACAAGACTGTGTTCTTTAATTCGAATTGCGGGGATATCGATCGGCGGCACGTGTGGAGCGTCGCAGTTGATGGCACGGGTTTGCGGCAAGTGACGCATGGAGAGGGAATTGAATGGGCTCCCACGACGAGTAGCGATCAGCAGGACTTGTTTTACATTGGGTCGGACGCGACCCATCCGGGGCGCGTGTTTCACCTTAATTTGGGCGGGAAAAACAATGCTGAAACTGAAATATCTTCCAAGGCTTGGGAGCCGTCGTTTCCTTCCGGCCAATTGATCACACCAGAATGCGTTACGTTTCACTCGCCAGATGGACTGGAGATTCACGGGCAACTCTTTTTGCCACGGGATCTAAAGCCAGGGGAGAAACGGGCGGCGCTGATTTTTCTGCATGGCGGCCCGATGCGACAGATGCTGTTGGGCTGGCATTACATGTACTACTACGCGAACAGCTATGCCATGAATCAGTTTCTGGCGAATCGTGGGTATGTCGTGCTGGCGATCAATTATCGCAGCGGCATCGGGTATGGGCGCGCGTTTCGCGAAGCTCCGGGCCGCGCCGGCCGGGGCGCTTCCGAATATCAGGACGTTGTAGCGGCAGGAAAATATCTGCAGAGCCGCAACGATGTCGATGGCAAGCGCATAGGGCTGTGGGGCGGAAGTTATGGCGGTTATCTGACCGCGCTGGGGCTGGGACGCAATTCGGATTTATTTGAGGCCGGAGTAGATTTTCACGGAGTGCATGATTGGCCGGCCGACAATTGGGAAGGCAGGCACATCCCGCCGGACTTGGTGAAACTGGCTCACGATTCGTCCCCGGTAAGTGCGGTAAACACCTGGAAATCGCCGGTGCTGTTCATCCATGGCGACGATGACCGCAACGTGATGTTCAGCCAAACCGTGGATTTGGTGGCGCGGTTGCGGGCGCAGGGCGTGTCCATCGAACAATTGGTTTTTCCGGACGAAGTACATGATTTCCTTCTGAATGGAAGTTGGCTGAAGGCCTATCAGGCGAGCAGTGATTTCCTGGATCGACGATTAGGACCGCCAGCGAAATGAAAGATTGGCCGAAACGTACCGGCAACGCGGTTCTGATGTTGGGCGTTGTAGCAGGATGCGTGCTGCTCTGCGCGGCTTCCAAAACTGACGAACGGATTCTGCTGCTACCCAGGCTGCAGAGTGGCGACACACTGCGTTACGAGAGCCACGCGCGGGTCAGCCGATACGTGAAAACGAAGAGCAACGTTGCCACGATGTTCGAACCCGCGCCTCTGAACGTGGATTTTTCTACGAATTTGCAACTGGCTGTGGAGGATTTCCACTCGCTGGATCACCGGCCAATGATGGCCGCAGTGACGCAACTGCTTCCGACCGACGCGCCGGATGCTGCGGCCGGTCAGCATCCTCTTAAAGTGGACTTTACGATTGGCGGCGACGGCGGCCTGACGCACGCGGATGGATTGGATGATTTGCAGCCGGAACAGCGCCTGGCGTGGCAGTTCTGGTTGGCTCAATTTGCGTTTGGATGGACGCTGCCTTCAGCGGGTGTAAGGCCCGGAGAAAAATGGAAAACCGTAGAGGTGGAACAAACACCTACTCCGATCGCCGATCTGGTCTGGGATCGCGAAGCCACGTACGTGCAGGACGATGCCTGCCCAATTCTGCGGAATGAACTATGCGCGGTGTTTCTAATCAATGCGACGTTGCGGCAAAAATCGAATCCGGACAATGCCACGCCAGAAGATTACAAACTGCACGAATTGAAAACGTCAGGAACCGCCACGGGCACAAATCAGACGGTCGATTTACATTTCGCGGGACACGGGCCTGCTGTTGAGGGCGAGCGAGGACATTGAGCAAGCCATGGACGTCACGATTGCAAAGGCTGACGGCAGCAATCAGGTGCAGTATCTGGTTGAGGTGAAGAGTCACTTCGAGACGGTGTTCGTGCCCAGCGCACCACCCCGTTCGCGCCCTGAGTCCGTAGCGGACAATCCGATTTGCCAGGCGCGCTATAATGAAGGTTTCGGCACAGGCCGACGAGGACGCAGGAGACCTGGCAAATGAATTTTAAACTGCGCAGCAACTACCAACCTCGCGGGGACCAGCCCGCTGCGATTGAACAACTCACCCGGGGTTTGGAAGCGGGCGACAAGCATCAAGTACTGCTGGGAGTGACCGGCTCCGGCAAAACCTTCACGATGGCCAAGGTGATCGCGGAAGCGAACCGGCCGGCTTTGGTATTGGCTCACAACAAAACGCTGGCGGCGCAGCTTTATCATGAGTTCAAAGGGTTCTTTCCGGAGAACGCCGTCGAATATTTCGTGAGCTATTACGATTTTTACCAGCCCGAAGCATACGTCCCCTCGGCTGATCTTTATATCGACAAAGAAGCGACGATCAATGATGAGCTGGACAAATTGCGCATGAGCGCGACGCGGTCGCTGTTTGAAAGGCGCGACGTAGTGGTCGTGGCGTCGGTGTCGTGCATTTATGGCATTGGCTCGCCGGAAGCGTACTACGGCATGCTGGTGATGGTGGAAAAGGGCCAACAGACCTCGCGGGAAGCGCTGCTGCGGCGCTTCGTGGATATTCAGTACGATCGCAGTGAAGACCTGCGGCGAGGAACGTTTCGCGTGCGAGGCGACATCATCGAGATTTATCCCACGTATGAAGATCAAGGCTATCGCTTCGAAATGTGGGGCGACCAGATCGATACCATCCGGCAAATTGATCCGGTTACGGGAGAAATTCGGTCCGGGCAGGAAGATCTGACCCGCAGTGCCCATCTACCCGAAGACGCACTACGTAATGCCGCAGGACCAACGGGACCGCGCGATTATTGGCATACAAGAAGAGTTGGGGTGGTGGAAGAGGGAACTGGAGAAGCAGGGGAAATACGTGGAAGCGCAACGCGTGGTGCAGCGCACCATGTTCGACATTGAAATGATGCGCACGATCGGCTACTGCCACGGAATCGAAAATTATTCACGGCATTTGAGCGGACGTTTGCCGGGAGAAGCGCCACCGACGTTGCTGGATTATGTGCCGCAGGATTATTGTGATGTTTGTGGACGAATCGCACGCGACATCCCGCAAGTGCGCGGGATGTTCCATGGGGACCGGTCGCGCAAACAGACTCTGGTGGATTACGGATTCCGAATGCCATCAGCGCTGGATAATCGGCCATTGACATTCGAGGAATTCGAACATCGCATGAATCAGGTAATTTATGTTTCGGCAACGCCCGGTCCGTACGAGTTGACGAAATCGGGCGGTCTTGTTCGTGGAGCAGGTGATTCGTCCCACCGGCTTGATCGATCCGGACGTAGAGATTCGTCCGGTGAAAGGGGCAAGTGGACGATCTGCTGGAAGAGATTCGAATCCGAGCCGGAGAAAAACGAGCGGGTGCTGGTGACTACGTTGACGAAAGCGCATGGCGGAGGATTTGAGCGAGTACTTCAGTGAAATTGGCGTGCGCTGCCGCTATTTGCATTCCGAGATTGAAACGCTCGATCGCATCAAGATTCTGCGGGACCTGCGCAAGGGCGAATTCGACGTGCTGATCGGGATCAACCTGTTGCGCGAAGGATTGGATCTGCCGGAAGTGTCGCTGGTGGCGATTCTCGATGCGGATAAAGAAGGATATTTGCGCAGCACGACTTCCCTGATTCAAACGATGGGCCGCTGCGCGCGACATGTGGAAGGGCGGTCGATCCTGTACGCGGACGTGCGCACGAAATCGATGCACGAGGCAATCAGCGAAACAAATCGCCGCGCGCGATAAACAGTTCGCCTACAACAAAGAGAACAATATTACGCCGCAATCGATCATCAAAGGCGTAGACATGGAATTGGCGCACATCGTGGAAGCGGATTACGTGACCGTGCCGCTGGATACCGTGGCACTGGATGCCGCGGCGGCTTCCGTTAAGTCGGAACAGCAATTGGCGGAACTGTTGCACAACTTGAAAATCAAATGCGCGAGGCGGCGAAGAAATTCGAATTCGAGAAGGCTGCGCAGTTCCGCGACCGCATCAAATCGCTGAAGCAGCAAGACCTGGCAGGGATGTTTGGGAAAGAGCCGGCGCAAGCGCCACCGGCGAGCACGTGAAATCCGAGCCGGCAGTTCACACCAGGCCGCGGCGCAATTCCTCCAGCGGATAAAAAGTGCCGCGCCAAATGATGCCGCCTTGTCGCAGCGTGATCATGGTGGAACGAAATACCATGTAGGCGAAAATGATGGCGCCTAAAGGAACAGTCAGACAGTAGAACGGTGAATGGCGCATCACGAAATCAACACCTATATGGAAGCACATGAGCGACGAGCACGGAGATCGCGGCGAGGGGGCGAATCCAGCCATGTCCGAAAATCAAGCCGCAAAAAGGGAGCACATTCATGACGAGAAGCGCGAGGATTTGGGTGGCGGCGACGGAGACGCGGAACTGCGCGCCCGGCAAAGAAATTCTTTTCCACACCGCGCACCAAATTGGCCAGACCCAGATGCCATGCCACCGAGACGTAGTGCTGAGCCACCGCGACCCGGAACGAAATCCCGCCATCTTCACAAGCTTGGCTAGCTTCATATCGTCGACCACTTCCATAGCCAGCCGGCGATGCGTGCCGACTGTATTCATAAGCAATTCGGCGGAGCATTTGAAATGCGCCGACACCAACATAAGTAGCGAGAATTTGCATTGCCGACATTGTGTGGATCCGTGGCAAGCTGAAAACCCATCCCGAAGAAGGAGATGAGCACGGTGTCCCAAAAGCCGCTGAGTTCCACGTCGCCGAGTAAACTAAGGTGGTCGAGCCCGCGTTGTTGAAAAAGGGTGATCACACGACGCAAGGCATCCGGTCGGAATTTCACGTCGGCATCGGTGAACACCAACAGTTCGCCGTCAGAAGCGGCGAAGCCACAGTACAAAGCGTGGGGTTTGCCGAGCCAGCCATTCGGGAGATCGCGGACATGGCACAACTTTCAGCTGAGGATGATTCGCCGCGAAAGCATCGAGGATTTGGCCGGTAGAGTCCGAGGAACGGTCGTCGACGGCGATGATTTCGAGGTTGGGACAGTCGATGGCAACGAGAGTGGCCAACGCGGCGGGAAGTTTTTCCTGTTCGTCGCGGGCGGCAAAGATGATCGAGATTTTCGGGCAGTTTGCGTCGGCGCGGGAGGATAGTCCTTAAGCCAGGGAAGACGCATGGCGCCAAAGGCGACTTTCAGGCCATAGGTTGCCCAGAAAAACGCAACCATACCAAAAACAAAAATCCCCAGGAGATGCATGCTGATTGGAGTCGTAGCCCAGCCTCGGGGTATCCTAGCATGGATGATCAAGAGCCTTTCCATCGTGGGTCCAGGGAGAGTGGGACGCGCGCTGGGGCGACCGGTGAAGGAAACAGGCTGGCAGATCGTATCGTCGCGGCACGTTCGGAAGGAGCGCGAAACGAGGAGCGCGATTCATTGGGGCCGGACGCGCGGTGGCGGGTCTTCCTGCGACTGTTGCGGCAGCGTCCACCATTTTTTGGCGGTGCCTGACGATGAAATCGGAACAGTGGCCTGCGGAATTAGCCAAAGCCGCTGGTGAGGATCTGCGGGGGAAAGTCATGCTGCATACGAGCGGCGCCGTTAATGCGTCCGTTCTTGCGCCGGTGTGCGGATACGGAGCGGCTGTGGGTTCGATGCACCCACTGCAGACGTTCAATGGCGTGAATGTACCGCCGCTTGAAGGTAGAGTTTTTGCAATTGAGGGAGATGAGGCTGCGGTGCGAGTCGCTCGGCGCATCGCTCGATCACTTGGGAGGCGTGCCGGTAGCGAATTGCCGCGGATAAAAAACCGTTGTACCACGCAGCGGGCGCGTTTGCCGCGGGATTGAGCCTGGCGTTGGAAGAAGGCGGCGTGCAGATCATGATGACGGCGGGGTTGAAAAGGCGGGAAGCGCAAAACGCATTGCTGGCGTTGACCCGGCAGGTGCTGGAGCACTACGAAAAATTGGGTCCGCAAAAAGCGTGGACGGGACCGCTTTCCCGCGGCGACTACGGCGTGGTGGCGAGGCATGAGCGCGCGTTCAGCGAACTGCCAGGGGAATTTTTGGATGCATATCGCGCGTCAAGCCGGTTGGTCGCGCGAGTGCTGGCGCACGATCCGGCAGCGATGCTGAGCGAATTGGACGAGATTCCCGAGAGAAGGTAAACCTGCTGCGAAAGTCAAAGGGGGATACGAGTGAGTCGACTGCAAATTCCAATTCATAGTCGAGACGCTGAAGAATGGTTTGCGCGTGGTGATCGCTCCGGATACGACCGCACCAGTAGTGACCGTCGGCGTGTATTACAAAATCGGATTCCGGTTGGAACCGCAGGGGCGCAGCGGGTTTGCACATCTGTTTGAACACATGATGTTCCAAGGCTCGGAGAACGCGGCTAAAATGCAGCACATCAAGCTGATCAATTCGAGCGGTGGCGTGTTAAATGGTTCGACGATGTACGACGTAACAAATTATTACGAAGCGGTGCCGTCGAATGCGCTGGAACGGGTGCTATGGCTGGAAGCGGATCGCATGCGCGCGCTGAAGGTGGACGAAGAGAATCTGGTCAATCAGCGCGACGTGGTGAAGGAAGAGGTGCGCGTGAATGTGTTGAACCAGCCGTACGGAGGGATTCCCTGGCTGGACATGCCGCCGGTGGCGTTTCGAAACTGGGCGAATGCGCACAATTTTTATGGCGACTTCGCCGACCTGGATGCCGCCAGCCTGGCCGACGTGCAGAAATTCTTCCGCACTTACTACGTGCCGAATAATGCTGTGCTGTTGCTGCTAGGAGACGTGAATCCACCGGAAGGTTTTGCGATGGCGGAGAAATATTTCGCGCCAATTCCCGCGGGGGCGACGCCGCCATTCGCGGATGCCACCGAACCGCCACAGACGGAAGAGCGGCGAGGATACGTGGAAGAGAAGTTTGGGACGTTTCCGGCGATGGCGATTGCCTATGTTCTGCCGAAACGACGAACGCCGGATTGGTACGCCATGGCGTTGCTGGATCAGGCGCTGCACGGCGGCCGCGCTGGGCGCATTTATCGCGAACTGGTCCTGGAGAAGCAAATTGCCGTGGAAGCGGACGGCGGAGTGGATGATGCATTCGGTTCCAACGGCCCTTCGCAGATGACCACGCGAATACTGCATAAGCCGGAGTACACCGCCGAGCAAACGTTGGCGGCATTCGATGAGGTGCTGCGCGAAGTGCAGGAGAAGGGAATCAGCGAGGAGGAGTTGGAACAGCTGAAGGTGAAATGGCGCTCGGATTATTACTCAACGCTGGAGGGCGGGCGCGGGGGATACATGCCGCGGTACGGTCTGATGCATATGCTGGCGTGCTTCACGCTGTTTGATGGGGAACCGCAACTGGTGAACACCATCCTGGACGAGTTCCTTGCGGTGAAGCGAGAGAGGATCCAGGAAGCGGCGAAGAAATATCTGCGGAAAGAGAATCGCGCCATCGTGTTCCGTACCCCCGTGAGCAAGACCGAAAAGGAGGCCGCGTAATGGCAACCCGAGCGGCGGAAGTTCCCTCGACTGTACCGGCGCTGACGGCGGAACGGCCGGTTACCTGGCCGAAGCCCACGAAGCGCGCGGCTTTCGAATGGGCTCGAGGTCGTGCTGGCGGAAGCCCACTCGATACCGAAATTCCATGGCGAACTGTTTTTCCGCGCGGGCGAAGCACTGGTATCGGATCGCGCGGTGGGGCTTGCGGAAATGACGTCGGCGGTGCTGCGCACGGGAACGGCAAGACGCAGCAGCCGGCAAATCGAAGAAGACTTGCGGCGACTGGGCGCGGATTTGGGAAGCTCCGCTGGGCAGGACACCAGTGCCATTTCTTTCGCCGGTCTGAGCGAATTCGCGGAACCGCTTTTGCATTTGGTTCGGGAACTGTCGTGCGAGGCGTCGTTCCCCGAACCTGAGTTCGAGCGCGAGCGCCGGCAGAAATTGGAGGAAGTGAAGCTGGAACGTACCTCTCCGGGATTTTTGGCCGGGGAACGGCTGCGCAAAGTGTTGTTTGGCGCGCATCCCTATGCGAGGATTTCCCCGAGCGAAGAGCAGGTGGCGGCATACAAGCGCGAGGACCTGCGGCAGGTCTATGGGGGATTTACACGCCGGAAAACGGTCTTTTGGTGTTGGTGGGCGATTTCGATTCGCAACGGGATGCTGAAGCTGGTGGAACAAACATTTGGCAAATGGGAAGGGAGGAAGCCTGCCGCGAAAGAGAATCCGGCATTGCCAAAGGCGAGTGGACGACGAGTGTACCTGGTGCACAATCCTGGTTCCGTGCAAACGCAGATTGTGGTGGGCTGCCACGCGATCACACGGAAGCATCCAGATTGGATCCGTCTAGGATTGGCGAACAGCTTGTATGGCGGCGCGTTTAATTCGCGGCTGGTGATGAATATTCGCGAGGACAAAGGCTATACTTACAGTCCGCGCAGCGGAGTCACGCCGCTGCGGCAGCACGGCTACTTCTCGATTTCGGCGGCAGTTCGAAACGATGTCGTGGCGGCATCGCTGACGGAGATATTTTACGAGCTGGACAAATTGCGGTCGTTGCCGGTGCCCGCGGCGGAACTTGCCGACGCGCAGAATTATCTGACCGGCTTATTCTCCATGGGCTGGCGACACAGGAAGGATTGCTGTCGCAATTTTCAACCGTCGAGTTGAACGAATTGCCTGAAGATTATTTGGAGACTTACCGGGACAAAGTCCGTGCGCTAACTTCCGCCGAGCTTCTGGAGACGGCAAGAAAGTACTTGGATTCCGCCAATATGCAAATCGTGGTGGTGGGTAACCGGGCACAAATCGAAGAGCAGGCCGCGACTGTTTGGCGAGGTGGAGATGTACGATGCGCAGGGGAAGCATATTGCTTAAATGAGGAAGGATGAATCCAAAGACATGAACTACGTCTGAACAGATTATCGTCGACCTTCAATGTAACGGTTGACGCGAAGCGCTCATCGTTTGTTCGCGAATGTTATCGTATTAGATATCTACACATAATATTATCAAGGCGTGACGGGGTGCCGGACGAATACGGCCAGAACTTCTGTGTTCTCCTCACGATCCTTGTGCTCTGGGCGACGCCGGGTAATTTGTGCGAAGAAGAAGCCTCCCCTGCACCCCAACCTCAATACCGCGTCCGCGGCGGAACTAGTGAGGAATTGGCCCGGCCCGCCGAAAAAGCTCAAGCGAAAATGCGGAAATATAAGCTGAACCGTGGGCTAGCACCGGTCCTAAGAACTCAAAGATGCAAATACCGTACGGTGGGATACCCTGCCGCAAGCGAAAGCTCCTCCGTGCAAAGACGGCGGCAGCGAAGCCGCAAGCGGCAGCAAAGACTTCACCTCCGCCCGCAGCGAGAGAAGAAGAGGAGCCCTAGGAGGGGCGTCAGCGGCTCGTCATGATTTCGAGCGAATGTGGAAAGCGGACGTCGGGCAGTCAAGAAGCTACACACTGGTGAGTGGTTTTTGGCGAGCTGAGATCCAGCGGGACCTGATCGGCGATGCGGATGCCGTAGCCTTCCAGGGCTACAACTTTTTTCGGATGATTGGTGACCACGCGAATATCTTTCAATCCCAGGTCGATCAGGATTTGCGCGCCGGTGCCGCTTTCGTGCTGCACCATCCGCTGGCGCGCTACCTCGCGGTCCAATTGGCCGCGGCTGGTGGAAGTGAATTTGGGCAGCGCCCCGGGAGTTTCCGGCGATGTCGATGGTAGAAGCCACGTCCGGTGTGATGGAGATACAAAAATACGCCGCGATTTTCCTTAGCGATCAATTCGCCAGCGACTTGGCGACCAATTGGCTGCAGTCGCAAGCCACGGACCCAAACACATCGCCGGTAATGCAATGCGAATGGACGCGCACGAGCGGAGGAGTAGGTCCCTCGAGTTCGCCGCGCAGGAGCGCAATATGCTGGTCATGATCGACATCGCTGGCAGTAGGCGATCATGCGGAAATCGCCGTAAAGGGTGGGTAGACGTGGCTTCCGCGACACGTCGGACGTAGCGTTCGTGCTGCATGCGGTAGCGGATCAAGTCCGCCACCGTAAGCATTTTGAGGTTGTGCTCGCGGCAAAATTCCATCAGTTGCGGCACCCGCGCCATGGTGCCGTCTTCATTCATGATTTCGCAAATCACGCCGGAGGGATTCAGTCCCGCGATGCGCGCCAGGTCCACAGACGCTTCGGTTTGACCGGCGCGGACAAGCACGCCGCCATTTCTGGCGCGTAGAGGAAACATGTGGCCAGGACGGGCGAGGTCCTGGGGCCGGGTCTTGGGGTCAATCGCAGTCAGGATGGTGATGGCGCGATCGGAGGCGCTAATGCCCGTGGTGACACCAACTTTGGCGTCGATGGCTTCGCAAAAAGCAGTGCCATGGACGGAGGTGTTAATGGGCGACATTAGCGGTAAATTGCAGTTCATCACAGCGTTGTTCTGTCAGCGCGAGACAAATCAGCCCTCGGCCCAACTTGGCCATGAAGTTGATGGCGTCTGGGGTGATTTTTTCCGCGGCAAGCGTGAGATCGCCTTCATTTTCGCGGTCTTCATCGTCGACCAGGACGATCATGCGGCCCTGGCGAATTTCTTCGATGGCTTCTTCTACGGTGCAGAAAGTAGCTGGAAGCGTCATGCCTCCATTATATGCTCGGAAATCACGTTTGAGAGTTAACGCCGTAATGGCGGGAGCAGAGCTCCCGCTGAGCAAGTTGTCGTCACGACGGGTGCGTGAAAGCGGCAGCCGGGCTGCCGCACTCCAAGTGAAAGGCTCAGTCGGCGTTGGCTGGCTGCGGCTGCGCGGCGGTGTCGGGACCTTGGGCAACAACTTCGGGTGCAGGATGCGGAGCACGGCGAACTGGGAGTCCCGCCCAAGCATTGATGATACCGAAAACTTCATGCGAGACCTGGGCCATGCTACTGGGTCTCTCCACCAGCGATTCGCGACATACTCGTCGTCCGGAACGGCATGGACGATTGCAGTTCCGCGCAAACCATAGAATTTCGTCCACAAGATATGGACGCGGCGCGTATGCGAACCGTTGGTAACGATAATGACGCGCTTGCCCCCGCTAGCCTGTAGCGCAGAACTAATCACGGCGAGCTCTTCCTCGGTATTGGCAATCGGAGTGTCCAAGACGTGAATGGCTTTCGGGGAACGCCCGCGCGACGCAGTATGCGAATGTCTAAGTCGTCCTCGCTCGGAACTTTGATGCCAAGCTGCTTCAGCGCGTTGCCGTGTATGTCCGGGTGGGTCAGCCAAATTTCTTTCGCGAAGCCCTCGTGATAAAGAGCCGCGGCTTCCAGTGCCCGTGTTGGAACGCCACCACTCAGCACCGCGATGGCCTTGGACTGTTGCAGGGGATCTTGCCTGACCAGCCATTTACCAATGCCAAAGAAAACCACGAAACCAATAGTGGTTACTAAGCAGCAGAAGCGCCGCGAGAGTTACGAGAAAGAAACGTAGCTCGCAGCGCTGTGATCCTGTTTGGTGTGCCGTTTGTCGATTGCATATCCGCATCAGCTTCCATCACAACAGGTTGGCGCTGGTCGGGCGTAAGGAAGAGCATTTCCGGTGACCAAACATTTCACAAACGAGTTTCGCATGTGTCGTGAAGGCCACTGCTATGACATACATTCAGCGGTATTTCCACACGCTCGTGATTTGCGTGGATGAGTGTATTGGGACTAGGCAGTACTATGCCCGTGTAAATCCCGCCAAGACAATGAAAAATCGGCAGTTATGCGGCGCCACGCTCATAGGTCTGCTTACTCATTTGTCTCGCGCGTTCTACGGCGAATGGACTATGTCCGGCACGCGAGCATCGGATACGGTGGAGGTTCACTCATGGCAAAATTAGCGATTTGGGCGGAGTTGGAAAGCAAGCCAGGCAAGGAGCACGAGGTTGAGGAGTTCTGAAATCCGCGCAGCCTTTGGCGGAGCAGGAAGAAGGAACTCTCAGTTGGTATGCGGTGAAGATTTCGCCCTCGAGGTTTGGAATATTCGATACATTCGCCACCGAGAGCGGCCGCGAGGCACACTTACAGGAGAGATAGCGAAAGCCCTGTTTGCAAAGGCGAAGGAATTGTTGGCGAAGGATCCGAAGATTCACAAGATCGAGGTGCTGGCGGCCAAAGGCGGGATCACGGGCAGAAGCAAAACAGCGCAAGGACATAGATTCGCCGGGCGCTGCGCCAGGTCACCCGGAGAGGCGAGCTTCAATAAAGTTGAAATGTTCGGAGCAAAGCAGGAAGCGGAAGAAAAAAGCCTTGACACGAATCGTAAGCTTAACTTACCGTAAGTGGATACTTACACACAACAAGGCCTGACTGCGCTAGGCGACCCGACGCGCCTGGCTATCTTCGAAATGTTGGGCGCGCTCCTCGCGCAGTACATGAATTGGCTGCGGGATTACCTGTTTCGCGGCCCGCGGTATCGCAACACTTGCGCGTGTTGAAACACGCGAGATTGGTGCGGACCGCCGGGAAGGAGCACGGCGCATCTACGAACTGGATCCTCAAGGCATTGCGTTGTTGCGAGACCATTTCGCAGAGCTTTGGGAGCAGGCGCTCTTTCTCAGAAAGTTCAGCAGAAGAAGAACAAAAAAGGAGAAACAGCATGACACCGGAGACGGTTAAAAACGCAGTGTTCAAAAGAAGCTACACGTCGAGTACCCATTGAGAAGGCGTTCCGTGTATTGACGGAAAAGATGGGCGCATGGTGGCCATCGTCTCATCACATTGGAGGGACGCCGTTCAAAGACATTTTGATGGATCCCCATGCGGGTGGGCGCTGGTATGAAATCAATGCCAAGGGCGAGGAATGCATATGGGGAACTGTGCTGGCCTGGGACCCACCGCGGAAGTTGGTGTTGTCCTGGCATCTACAGCCGGACTGGAAGTTCAGTCCGGACCTGGCGAGGGCCAGCGAAGTAGCTCTGGAATTTATTTCCGCGGGGCCGGAAGCGACGCGCGTGGAATTTGAACATCGTCATTTGGAGCGGCACGGGGCTGGCTGGGAGAAGTTGCGCCAGGAAGTGGGTTCGGACGCCGGATGGCCCGCGATTTTGAAGCTTTTTGCCGAGATGGCCCAGAGTGCCAGTTAAGGGCCTAAGTTTTTGCTTGTGCTGCGGTGAAATCAACACATTGGGGGGAACGATGAGGACACTCGATCGCGTATTTGGATGCTTGATGTTGCTTGGAGGAATTGGCCACGGAATAGGATCGTACAAGGCCTACGGCAACGATCATATGGTTCTCCTATGGGCCTGGTCCGCGTCGCTCGCAGTGTTTCTGCTTGCTGGAGTGAACTTGTTGCGCGCGGGGCGACCGGCAGACCGCGCACTGGCATGGATCAGCCTGGGTGGTTGTCTGGCATGGATGGGATGCGCAGCGTGGTTCGGCCAGCTAATCGGCAATGTGCTGGACTTTCGTCCGCTGGTAAATTTCGTGGTAGCAGCGGTTTTGGCAATTTTCAGCATGCGAAGCTTGTTGCAATCGGGAAAAGTGGAGCGCGTGCAGCCGGGGATGTCGTCCGCACGCGCCCAGAATGTTTAGAGCGAACGCAGGAAGTTCAGAAGATCCTGCTGCTGTTGTGGCGAAAGACGGTTGAAGAGGTTGATTACGGTGTTGGCTTCTGAGCCGTTGCTGGAATGTTGCTGAATCGCGTTCATTAGGCCCCCATTGCTCGGACCGGAACGGCCATCGTGCAAGAAGAAGATCCGCTGTCCCAAACCCCACAAAGGAGCGGTGCGAAACTCGTCGGGGCCGGCATTGCCTTGCGAGATGTTATCCGCCAAACCAGAACCCATGTTGTGCACGAGAAGGTCCGAGAAAAGCGCGGGGGTTTGCTTGCTTAGGCCAGGTGTGAAGTTAGAAGCACCCGTAGTTAGAGAAGTGGTGTGGCAAGTGTCGCAATGAATCTGGCTGAAAAGTGCGCGTCCGTTTTGAATGGAACTAGCCGGCGGATTGCCTGGGATGCCGGTAGACGAAGGCGTCGGAGGAGCGAGGAAGCGCATGAAGGTGGAGAACTCGACTATGTCGCTCGGGATCTGATCCCCGGATTGAGTGAAGTTGGTGGCGTTTTCGGGAGTTGGGTTCAGCAGGCAGGAAGCGGGCGGATCACCGCGTTCGTTGGGGAACATTTCGTTGGTTACGCCGACTTCCACGTTGTAGGCTTCGCCGGAAAATACCTCGAGGGATTTGTTTTGAGCTTTCCAGCCAAAACGGGTGACCGAGCTGTCATTGCCGCTGTTATTGGTGTGACCAGAGATGCCGAGCTGCTGTTTGAGGGACGCATTGGCCTGCATGTTCGCGAGGATGGTCTCGTCGGTGATGGCCTCAATTAGACCCGCGCCAAATAGCGGCGTTGGTATCCGAAAGATCAAATTGCCGAGTTGCTGCATCTGCTCGAAATTGGGTTGGGCAAGTGAGCAGCCGGCCGCGTCGGTGCGGCCAGCGATAGTGAAGAGCGCATGAACGCCGCCATCGGGAGTTCGCGTCAACGAGCCGTTGGAACCTACCACGAAGGGGAAGCGCGCTTCGCGTACCGGGCCGTTGGCGGTGATGAAGGGCGGGATGGAGTTGCGAGCGCCGCTGGCGGTGGCCGCTTCAATCTGGGGATTCGGACCGATGTTCGGAAATTGCGAGGACGATGGGCTGGTGCCACCGACGGCTGGTTGCGAATGGCAACTGGAGCAACCGTTGGAGTTGAAGGTCGGTCCCAGACCGTTCGCTACCTGGTCTACTTCCTGGAAGCGATTTTGGCCGTCCTGAAAGTATTCCAGTTGTGCGGAACTGAGGGTCGATATGGGCGTGCCGGCGTTCACTGAGCCCGCACGAACCCCTGGATCTTTCGCGGTGCTGGAAACCGCGGGCGTTTGTGAGCGCAGCGGAACTGTGAGCAGTAAAAGCAATGATGTTGCGAGACTTCCAACGACTATTCTTCCCGTTTGCATTTCGAAGCTCCTCCTGAGCAATGGACCTGGGGCGGGCACACCCCGAGTTGCGGCTGGACAGGGGTTAATCGATGGGCCGAGACGGAAGGACGTCAATCTGGGAATCGCGTACCTGTGGATGAAACACAGAGATTGGGTTCAAGCCCAATCAGAATGACCTGGTGTTGTTGAAGCCCTCCTTCGTCGAGGATCGAAGGCTGCCGGACGCTGAATCAAGTTGTGCTGGGACGGACCTGATGGCGCGAGTGGCTGGCCTGGGAACCACCCGCCGATTCCACAACTTGCCGGGGAGATTGGGGGCGACTTTATTCGCGAAAGGGAAACGGGTCAACGCTGGCCCGGTACAGATTTGGTACAGGATGAGGTTGGTGTGTGGAAAAGAGCGACAGATATGCTGGTTTTTTGTTTGGTGGAAGTACGTGGAGTAGAGGGATAAAATGTGCGCGCGTTTGGGGCAGCTTTCAGGAGGGAACAATGCCTGGATTTTGCAGAAATTGTGGAGCGCCATTGACCGGTGCCTTTTGCGTTAAATGTGGACAGCCGGCGGATGCACCGTCGGCGCTATCAGAGCAAGCGCCGAGCACACCTGTTGTCGCAGCTCCCGTTGCACCAGCCGCTGTGCCCGCTCCTGCTAAAGGTAGCGGGTTGGGCAAAGTTTTATTGATTGTGGGTCTGATCTTCGGTCTGTTTGTCGTGGTGGGCGTGGGCGCTGCGTTTTACGCGGTGCATTGGGCGAAGAAAAAGGTGGCGAGCTATTCCGCGGCGGTTACGGGAGGGAGTAATCCGAATCAGGTCACGATGGCGCACGGGAATAGTTGTAGGTTGTTGTCCAAAAGTGAGCTGCAAGAGGTTCTCGGCGTGCCGATCGAGAAGACCGAAGAAATTAGCGAGGGCGATACTCCGGGCTGCGCCTATTTCACAAATTCGGACGGGTTCGCCCAGTTGCGGGAAATGGCCGTGGAAGAGACGAAACGGGAATCGGCAAGAGCTTCGGCAGAGCAGAAGCCGGGCGAAAAGATCGACAATCCGCTCGAATTGCTTAAGCACACGAAAGACATGGAAGGAATGGTGAAGACGCTGGGGATGCAACAGCCACCGGAGGATGGACAGGTGTTCTCGTTCACCGTGGACCGCAGATCAGGGAGTGAAACCTGGAGCAGTATGCGGGCGACGATGGCGATCATCCCGGGATTCGAAGAGATACACGGAGTAGGCGACCACGCGATGATCGGCTCATTTGGGCACACGTTCTGCGCGTTAAAAGCCAACACCGCGATTAGCTTGAACACGCTGTATGTTCCCGACGCGCGAACACGAGGCGCGGACATTGCCCGCCGGATCTTGGCGCGGTTATAAAGTTCACAATTTTGCTTAGGGTAGAAAGTGGGAATGGCGGGCAACTCGGCAGTTTGCACGACCCTGTAAATCGAAAAGGGCGGCTCGGGAAGAGCCGCCCTTGGTTGATTGAGATTGTGGTTAGCTGGATAAGCCTTAGTACATGCCGCCCATGCCGCCCGGGCCACCCGGACCGCCGGCAGCAGCAGCCTTCTTGTCGTCTTCCTTGAGCTCAGCCACGAGAGCTTCGGTGGTGAGCATCAAGCCCGCGATGGACGCGGCGTTCTGCAGCGCCAGACGGGTGACCTTGGCGGGGTCAATGACGCCCATCTTAACCATGTCGCCGTATTCGCCAGTGTCCGCGTTGAACCCGTAGTTCTCGTCCTTGGATTCGCGGATCTTGCCGATGACCACGGCGCCTTCTGCGCCTGCGTTATGTGCGATCTGGCGCGCGGGCTCTTCGAGAGCACGCTTCACGATGCCGACCCCGACCGCTTCGTCCTCATGCAGCTTTAGCTTGTCGATGGCGTTCAAGCAGCGCAGCAGAGCTGTGCCGCCGCCGGCGACGATGCCTTCCTCAACGGCCGCACGGGTGGCGTGCATGGCGTCCTCAACGCGAGCCTTCTTTTCCTTGAGCTCGGTCTCGGTCGCCGCGCCCACCTTGATGACGGCTACGCCGCCGACGAGCTTGGCCAGACGTTCCTGGAGCTTTTCGCGGTCGTAGTCGCTGGTGGTGATTTCAATCTGCTGGCGGATCTGCTTCACACGGCCTTCGATTTCGCCTGCCTTGCCGGAGCCTTCGACGATGGTGGTGTTGTCCTTGTCGATGGTGACCTTCTTGGCTTTGCCGAGATCCTCGATCTTGACGTTCTCGAGCTTGATGCCGAGGTCTTCGGTGACGGCCTTACCGCCGGTCAGCACCGCGATATCTTCGAGCATAGCCTTGCGGCGATCGCCGAAGCCGGGAGCCTTGACGGCAGCGCACTGCAACGTGCCGCGCAGCTTGTTCACCACGAGGGTGGCAAGCGCTTCGCCTTCCACTTCCTCCGCGATGATCAGCAGGGGCTTGCCGAGCTTAGCAATCTGCTCGAGCAATGGGAGCAGGTCCTTCATCGAGCTGATCTTCTTCTCATGGATGAGGATCAGCGCGTTTTCCAGCACGCACTCCATGCGCTCTGGATCGGTGATGAAGTAGGGGGAGAGATAGCCGCGGTCGAACTGCATGCCTTCCACGACTTCGAGGGTGGTGTCCATGGTCTTGGACTCTTCCACGGTGATTACGCCGTCCTTGCCGACCTTCTTCATGGCTTCGGCAATGATTCCGCCGATCTGCTTGTCGTTGTTGGCGGAAATGGTGCCGACCTGAGCGATCATGTCGCCCTTGACGTCTTTGTGGAGTTTCTTGATTTCTTCGACGGCAACTTCGACGGCCTTGTCGATACCGCGCTTGAGAGCGGTGGGGCTGGCGCCGGCTGCAACCGTCTTCACGCCTTCGCGGAAGATGGCTTGAGCCAGAACGGTGGCGGTGGTGGTGCCATCGCCGGCGACGTCGCTGGTCTTGCTGGCGACTTCGCGAACCATCTGTGCGCCCATATTCTCGAGGGGATCACGCAGTTCGATTTCTTTGGCAACGGTCACGCCGTCCTTGGTGATGATCGGAGCGCCGAACTTCTTTTCAATCACCGCATTGCGGCCCTTGGGGCCGAGGGTGATTTTTACCGCATCCGCGAGGGCATTCACGCCGCGTAGAATCGACTGGCGGGAATTTTCCCCGGTAACAATCTGCTTCGCCATTTCTTGGTTCCTCCTGATGAATTCCTTGCTCGTTCGTTGCTGCTAATTCAGTTGAGAATTTCGTTTACCTATTCGAATTGGTTAAAGGTGCTTTTCTGATATTCGATATGCGCACTTACTTCTTGGCTGCTTTTGCCGCTCCGCCCAGCTTTGCGAGAATTTCTTCTTCGCGAAGGATGAGGAGCTCTTCGCCTTCGATCTTGATTTCGCTGCCGCTGTACTTGCCGAACAGCACACGATCGCCAACGTTGACGTCGAGGGGAACCCGCTCGCCCTTCTCGCGCTTGCCCGCGCCGACGGCAATGACTTCGCCTTCTTGCGGTTTCTCTTTCGCGGAGTCGGGGATGATGATCCCGCCCTTCACGGTTTCCTTTTCTTCAATGCGCCGCACGATGACACGGTCATGTAGCGGTGTCAGATTGACTGCCATCTTGGAAAAACCTCCATTTAGGTGAACTTTCGGTGAGACTGAAGACTGTGGAGGCGGGGGCTGAAGATTGTTTAGCACTCCTCGCCACCGAGTGCTAACTATAGCAGTTTTTCTCATGCAGTCAAGTGTTTTCCTGACTTATTGCCTCGGAGGTAAGCGAGGAGACCCCGCGGCGGGATCAGCTGTAAGCAGCTGTATTATAAACACTTGCAGGTGCTGTGTTTTCCTTACACTTGGCGATTGCCCTGCTCTGCAAATCGGCGTTAGACTCGCGGCGCGGCACGCTTCCATGGGATGGCTTGCTATATCTCCGCCTCATCGTTTTAACGGCTGGAACGCTGCTGCCGTTTTTCTGGATGGTGGTGATTCTGGGCCACCGGCGGCAGCGCAATTTCGAACGCATCTTTTTCTTTTTGTGCCTGGCGCTAACGTCGTTTTGCGGCAGCAGCCTGTTGGCCTGAACGCGGAATTATTTTATGGGAGCAGTCCGCCGCGTGGACGTTGCTGCGATTCGCCTGGATTTTCGTGTGTTTGGGGCTTTATTTCATTCCTCCACTGGTCGTGCATCTTCATGCGGAGTATGCGTCGCTGCGCGGTCTATTGACAAGACGCCAAAATAAGAATTTATGGTTGGCGGTGGCGTGGGCTCCAGCTGTGATCTTGAGCTTATAGTTTGGGATTGCTTTGCGCGCGCCGGATTTCGATTTCAACGTCCCACACATTTGCTCGGACTGCCGTTTCAGATCTGGCTGGTGCTTTCCCTATTGGTATCTGGAATATGGCAGACGCGAATTCAAATCAGTGGCCACGAACAACGAGGAGAAAATATTCCACGCACACTGGCTGCGATGCTTTTTTTGCTTTCGGGAGTATTCGCGGCGATGGTGATCCGGCAACGTGTGTTCGGGCCGGGACGCAGGGAATTTGTTGTCGGCAGCGCTCATGATCGTGTCGCTGGTGCCGCTATTTTTGCTGATCGAAAACGTCGAGCGATTCAATTTTCTGCAAATCGGCCGGCAAAGAAATTTAATTTACGCGGTGTTCATCGTGTTCGTGGCGCTGCTTTACCTCAGCCTGGTGCGTCGCGCGGGCCAATGGCTGGAACCGTATTTACCGCCGGAAGCGACCGCGGCACTGCTGCTGTTTTTGCCGGTGGTGTTTTTCGAACCACTGCAACGATTGATCCGTGGGCTGCTACGCCAGACTGCGCAGTCGGAGGTGGATCGCGCGCAAAAGCTGATGGGACCGATTAATGAGGTCGCGCGGCTGGGCGATATCGAGAGTCTGCGGGAGTTTGCGCAGCGCTGGATCGGCGAGCAGTTGCAATTGGCAGAGGCGCATCTGACGCTGAGTGAAAAGGGTGTTGTGCCGTCACTCCATAAAAAACACCGAGCTGCGTCGGAGGAACTGTTCGAAATCCGGCATGGCCGTCAACATTTCGGGTCGCTGGCAATTCGTGCGCATGGCGCGATGATTTCCGGGGAGACTTTTGCCGCTCTGGAATTTGTGGCGGAGCAGCTACCGGCCGCGTTCGATTTGTGCCGATTGATCGGTGAAAAACTGCAACTGGAAAGGGAATTGGCCGAACGCGAGCGACTGGCGCTGGTTGGGCAAATGGCGGCGAGCATCTCGCATAATTTGAAAAATCCTTTGGGGTCGATCAAAACCATACTACAGGTACAACTGGAAAGCCCGGAGTTACCGGAATCGTTGCGAGGCGAGACGCACATGGTGCTCGACGAAGTCAACCGGCTTTCCGGCAAGCTGAACCAGTTGCTGCAATTCAGCCGCCCTGGAGTGCGGGTTGGTGCGCCGGGTCACTGCGACGCCAGCGGCGTGGCTGGAGAATGTTGCGGGAGTGTTTCGGCACGAGGCGGAACAGCGAGGCGTCGCTCTCGAGGTGAAAATTGAACAGCATCCGTTGGAAGTGGCGGCGGGTCCGGAAGTGACCAACGATATTGTGTCCAATTTGCTGCTGAATGCACTGGAAGCGGCGCCCAGCCATGGGCACGTTTTCGTGGTCGTTGGACCTTCGAATGGCTGTTGTCGCGTATCCGTGGAAGATGATGGCGCAGGAGTGCCGCCGGCATTGAAGGAAAAAATACTCCGGCCATTTTTCACCACGAAGGCACGCGGTACCGGGCTTGGATTGGCGATTGTGGCGCGACGCGTGGAAGAGTTGGGAGGAACACTGGAAGTGGAAAGCCCTATTCGGAATGAGCGGGGCAGCCGGTTCAGTGTGACCCTGCCGCTCGCCAAGGATACGCAAACATGAAAACGATTTTGATCGTGGATGATGAGCCAGCGGCGCGTTACGGTTTGCGACGGGCGTTGGAGGGCCGCTACCAGATTATCGAGGCGGATTCCGCGGCAGCGGCGCGAGCGGTGATGGCTTCTGCAATGCCGGATTTGCTGGTTCTGGACATTGTTATGCCGGGGGAGGATGGCTTGGCGTTTCTGAAGTGGCTGCGCAGCGAAGGACATGAGCAGCCCGTGCTGATGGTCTCTGCGCTGGATACGGCGAAACCCGCAGTGGAAGCGCTGCAATTTGGTGCGGCGGATTACCTGGTGAAAGGATTCGAACTGGAGGAACTGCGCACGCGCGTGGCGAACCTTCTCAAGCTGGCAACCCTCGAGCAAGAAAACGATTTGTTACGGCGACGGCTGGCCACGGAAGGACAGTTTGGACCGATGATCGGCCGGTCAGCGGGAATGCGGCGGGCGTTCGAAATGGCGGATCGCGTGGCGGCGACGGATTCCACCGTACTGATTTTAGGCGAGAGCGGCACGGGCAAAGACTTGTTGGCACAGGAAATCCACGCGAGAAGCCAGCGAAACGGGAAGGCGTATGTTGCCGTGAATTGCGCGGCGCTGCCGGAAACATTGATTGAGTCGGAGCTGTTCGGTTACGAACGCGGCGCCTTCACCGGCGCGGCACAACAGAAAAAGGGGCGATTTGAGCAGGCGCATGGTGGAACGTTGTTTCTGGATGAAATCGGCGACATGAACCCAGTGACGCAATCGAAGGTGTTGCGAGCCCTGGAGAATCGCACCGTCGAGCGTCTGGGCGGCACGCAATCGATAGCGGTGGATGTGCGTGTGATTAGCGCGACACATCGGAATCTGCCACTGGCGATTCGCGACGGAAAATTTCGGGAAGATTTGTTCTACCGGCTACGCGTGGTGACGATTGAGCTGCCGCCCTTGCGCGCGCATAAGGAGGATATCGCTGCGCTAGCGCAGGCGTTTTTAGAGATTCATGGGGCACGTCTAGGCCGCGCCGGAAGGCTCAGCAAGGAAGCGCTGAGCACATTGGAACACTATGACTGGCCGGGCAATGTGCGGGAGTTGAAGAACGCGATTGAGCGCGCGATGGTGCTGTCACGCGGAGAGGAAGTGAACGTCAGCGATCTGCCGGAAGAAGTGGTGAAGGGCTCGCCAGCGCTGCCTAAAAGCGGGGACGATGGCATGGAATTGGGAATGGGCGAGAAGGATTTTCGAGAAGCGAAGCGCAAATTCGAGGTGGCCTATTTACGGCGTCAACTTGCGGCACATCGCTGGAACATTTCGCGTACAGCGGCGACGATTGGGCTCCATCGGCAAAGCTTGCAGGAGCGCTTGCGCGAGTTGGGCCTGCGGCGACCGGGACAGGAACTGAGCCAAGAGGATGACGAAGGATGATTGCAAATGGCTTCGTTCAAGCGGGAGGCGGGAGCACACGATTCGGAACAGATAAAGCGCTCGTGAAGTTGGCAGGCAAGACAATGCTGGAGCGAACTGGGGAATTACTCAGCGAGGTTTGCCGTGAAGTATTGGTGGTCGCGCCGGCAGGAAAATACGGCAACGCTGCGTGGCCGACGCTTGCAGACGGCTGGCCCGGGCAAGGGCCATTGGGCGGCATCCTTACTGCGCTGCAATATGTAGGGAAAACGGAGCAGGTGAGCAACTCGCTGGACGCTGGGTGGGCCCTCATCTTGAGTTGCGACATGCCTTTCCTCACGAGCGATTTTCTTCGGTTTTTAGTGGAACGCGCCTCGCTCAGCAATGCGCAGGTCGTCGTGCCGGAATCCGTGAACGGCCTGGAACCCTTATGCGCCTGCTGGCGAACCAGTGCAGAAGACGAAGTGCAATGTGCGTTTGATGCGGGAGTGCGCAAGGTGACCGAGGCTATGAAACGCTTGCGCATGGAAGTGCTTGACGAGTCGGCCTGGAAACGATTTGATAGCGAGAATCGGTTGTTCTGGAACATGAATACTCCCGAAGATTACGAAGAGGCCCGCCAGTTACTGGAGCGAGGGGGAAAATGAGCGAGGAGTTCCATCAGGTGGGCATAACCGCGGCGAACCCCGGTGGGAACGCGTCGGAATATTATTTCGAATTCCGCGAGGTTAGCAAGGCGTTTGACGATCGCGTGGTGCTGAACAAGGTCAGCTTTAAAGTGCGGCGCGGCCAAACCTGCGTGATTATGGGGCGCAGTGGTGTGGGCAAATCGGTATCGCTCAAACACATCATGGGATTTCTGCATGCGGATTCCGGACGAGTGTTCATCGATGGCACGGACGTGACGGATTTTACGGAGCGGCAGTTCGAGGAGATGCGCCGCAAAGTGACCATGGTGTTCCAGTCGGGGGCGCTGTTTGATTCGCTAACGATCGGGGAAAACATTGCATTCCCGTTGGAAGGGCAGCCGGGGTTAACAGATGAGGACATTGATGCGTACGTTTTGAAATTGGCGAAAATGCTGGAAGTGGAAGAAGTGATGGAAAAGCTTCCCAGCGAGCTTTCCACCGGCATGAAGCGGGCGGTGGCCATTGCGCGAGCGTTGGCACAGAATCCGGAAGCCATCTTGTATGACGAACCCACCACCATGGTGGACCCGATTATGGCTGGGCACATGGGCGATTTGATTCTGCGGTTGAAAAATACTTTTCATAAGACATCGATTGTGGTGACCCACGATACGCACTTGGCCAAACGGCTGGCGGATACCGTGGTGTTCCTGCAAGACGGGCGCACGCAGGTGTTTGGATCGTGGGCGGAATTCGAAGGCTCCAGCGACCCGTTTCTCCGCGACTTCCTGCTGCAAGATGAACTCATACCAGCCCTGGACGTAACCCTGTGACCATTTCTGCTCCGGTGGTGAGCGATCCAAAAGCACAGTTGCGAAAGACCATGGGTTTTTGGGATGTGCTGCTGTTCAACATCGCCACGGTACTTGGGCCGCGATGGATTGCAGCGGCGGGTCACAACGGAACTTCGTCCATCAGCTTGTGGGTGATCGCGGCAGTTTTCTTTTTTGTGCCGGGCGCATTTGTGATCAACGAATTGTCCTCGCGGTTTCCTGATGAGGGCGGGTTGTACGTTTGGGCCAAGGAGGCCTTCGGGGATTTTCACGGCTTCGTTGCCGGTTGGACGTACTGGATTTATACCGTTTTTTATTTTCCCGGGTTGTTGCTGGCCAGCGCTTCGATGAGCGCCTACGTGCTGGGCGGCAAGGGTGAGTACTATTCGCAGGACCGAACTTTCTTGCTGATCATTTCGCTGGCGTTGTTGCTGGTGGCGGTAGTGTTGAACATTATCGGGCTGAATATTGGGAAATGGTTGCAGAATGCAGGCGGTGTGGCCACGTACCTGCCGCTGCTGATGCTCGCAGGTATTGCGTTGCTGGTTTATTTCAAGGCGGGGTCGGCGACGCACTTCACGTGGGCCAACATGATGCCGACGTGGAATTGGGATACGGTGAATTTCTGGTCGCAAATCGCGTTTGCGTTCACGGGATTGGAACTGGTGTCGGCGATGAGTGAAGAGGTGCGCGATCCGCGGCGGACGCTTCCGCGTGCGGTGTTTGGGGCGGGTGCGATGATCGCGTTCATGTATATCGCGGGAACGTTTGCGATTCTGGCGTTGGTGCCGGCGGCGGAGCTGGACCCCAAGAGTGGAGTGTTTCATGCGATCACGGCAGGGTCACTGGTGCTCAAAGTTGGTTTTCTGGGCATCCTCGCAGCTCTGCTTGTTTCTGTCGGGAATGCTGGTGGAGTAGGGAGCACCGTGGCGGGAATTGCGCGCGTGCCGTTTGTGGTGGGGATCGATCGTTATTTGCCCGCGGCGTTTGGCAAAATTCATGCAAAGTGGAAAACGCCGTACATTTCAATTCTGGTGCAAGCTGGAATTTCCGGGGCGATTCTGCTGCTCAGTCAGGTGAATCAATCCACGCGGAGCGCGTATCAGATTTTGATCGACGCGGCGATTATCTTGTATTTCATTCCGTTTCTGTACATGTTCGCTGCGGTGATCAAACTGTATTGGCGAAAGGACCGCGCCGAGAACACGCACGCGGTTTTGGTACCGGGGGGATTGCCTGGGGTGTGGATTGCGGGCGGTTTGGGATTTTTAGTGGTGCTCGTGGGAATTGTGGTTTCGTTGGTTCCACCGGGAGACGCGACGAGTAAATTGGGATTCGAGTTGGAACTTGTCGCGGGGACGCTAGGCTCGATCTTTATCGGACTGCTGTTGTATTGGCGCGGGGCGCGCCAAAAGATCGGAGTAGAGCGAAGTACAGACTAAGCGGCTCGGCAGGAGTAACTTTGCCAAACTGGAAGCAGATTATCGTGGGAGACGCGTTCGCGTTGGACTCACGCGATAAGAACTTTTTTCGCGATATTTTCCTGTTCGTTCCATTTCTTCTTTTCACCATTATGGCGATAAGCGGTGTGCTGAGTCCGAAGCATGGATACCTTGATGTTGCAAAAGCAGGGTTCTTGGCCATTTTGGCTATAGCACTTGTGCGAGAGCGCCTGCCCTTAGTCGGAGCTTCGCTGGGATTCGTATTTTTGCAAAGCTCGGCTTCGTTTGTTCTGAAACATGACCGAATAGCACTCGCCGTTTCGCTCGTTTCGGGCGTTTCTTGCTTTCTGTTATTTCGTTCATTGAAAAATTACAAGCCAAGCTACTCGTTTGAAAAAGGCGTTACAATCGCGACTCTTTTGGTGATGATGGCTGGTGGAGCGTGTTGGTACGCAATTGTTCGCCTGTTATTCGTAAAGTCCTGACTCGGAGCCTCGAACCTAAAAACCTTGTTTGACGAGCTGTTCGATAGTGAGACGGCTTGCAGGTTTAGCGGAGGACGGCGCGCCTGGGAAGGTGGCCCCTACAACGTTGGCGCGAGCTTCGAGATACCGTTCCACGTATTTGCCCAGAACATCGCCTTCGAGATTTACGGCGTCCGCGATTTTCTTTTGCTTGATGTTTGTGTGCTCGTAGGTGAACGGGATGATGGCGATTTCCGCGACCCGGCCATCCCAGCGGGCAACGGTCAAGCTGATGCCGTCGATGGCTATGGAACCTTGCGGCACGATGGATTGTGCGAAGGATTGCGGAACTTCCACGGCATACCACCAATTTTCGCCTTCGGGTTCGAGGCGCGTGACGCGGCCGATTGTGTCCACATGGCCCAACACAAAGTGGCCGCCAAATTCTTTCCCTGCGGTCATTGGCTGCTCCAGGTTGACGTGCGTTCCTGGTTTCCACTCGCCGATAGAAGTTTTGCGAACCGTTTCGGCGGAAAGATCAGCGGAAAAGCTTGTGCCGGTGATTTCCACCGCGGTCAAGCAGCAGCCATTTACCGCGATGCTGTTGGCGATGGCGAGATGCGGCGCGACGGTGGGAGCGTCGATGGTCAGGCGGCCGCCTGCTGGGCCGAGCGCTATCGACTGGACGATGCCGAGATGTTCGATAATTCCAGTAAACATGAAGCCTCGATAGGGAACCGCGATCGTTCTTGCGCGATTGTCACCCACCGACCCAAAGGTCGGCCACTACACACAATTCTAAGTTAAAACTTGCGTCCTGAGACTTACAAGTGTGGAGGCCAGAGAACGTGAGCGGGACCCTTGACGCGCACAGGGTGCGGCGAGAAGATGTGGGCAGGCCACGCTCCTGGTCGGAGGTGGTTTGTGTTTGACCCAAAACTCACCGACCCGCATCCGGAATTAGCAAAAACCTACCCGCAACAAGTTTTTTGTTCTGCACACAACCGCGACGCCCGCATTATCGTGGCGAACTGGCCCGTTAGCGAAGAGGGCTGGAGCGGTTGGCGAGTGATTGATTGTTCGCTTTTGCCGCCTGGGGCAGTCCACTGTGGAATGGATTGCTTATCCCAAGCGAAGGTGACGGAAGACTAGGAAGCGCGTTGAGAGGCGCTCGAAAAAACTGGAAGGGATTTCTGCGTTCGCGTGCGAGTCAAGTTCAGCAGTGAACGGGACGAGGCGCGATAGGCAACAGGCCGCTTGCAAACACTTTCGATGGAGGAAAGGGAATGAACGACCCGGAAATTCTGGACCGCATCCTGGAGAGCTGTAGCTTCCGATTCCGAAATGTCCTCTGCCCGAACAAGGACAAAATCGCGCAGATCGCGGCGATCAAAGTCCAGGGAGAAGATTCAGAGTGGACGATCGCGGAGTGCTCGCTGCTGCCAAATGGGGAAGTAAAGTGCGCGATGACCTGCCTCTTACGGAACTTCGAATCCGCTGAGTGAGTTAGGATCCAACGCCCCGGCTCAGAAGGCGGGTCCTGCAACGCCGCCCAGTGTGGCTACGACGCGACTACATTTCCGGTTTGTGCAATCTCCCGGAGTTTCCGCAAATCTAATTTTCCGGTGCCCAAGTACGGCAGCTTTTCGACATAGATAAACTGATCGGGGCGCGGTTTCCAAAGCGCGGGCAAATCCGTTTTGGCCAGCTTGTCGAGCAGTTCCTTCAGTACTTCGTCCTTCAAAGTGTGAACCACGACCAAGCGCTCACCTTTTTTCTCATCCGGGATTGCGGTTACCGCCAAGACCTGACCATCAGCGCCAAGCAATTCGTGAAGCTTTTCCTCGACACGAATATGCGGCACCATTTCGCCGCCAATTTTGCTGAACCGGCTGAGCCGGTCAGTGATACGCAGGAAACCGTCTTCGTCGACGGTCGCGATGTCGCCGGTGTTATACCAGCCGTCCTTGAGCACTTCGGCAGTCTTATCGGGACGATTGAGATAGCCGACCATAATGTTCGGGCCGCGAACGAGCAGCAGGCCGGGCTTGTCTACGGGCAAGGGTTCTCCGGTTTCAGGATCGATAATGCGGACGGCGATTCCCGGTAATGGATGACCGATGGTGCCGCGCTTGGCGCCGACCTGGCGAAAATAGGCGGCGCGAAAGTCGTAGGTGTTCACGGCGACTACCGGCGAGCATTCGGTGCAGCCATAACCTTCGAGCGGGCGAATGCCGAAGTGATCTTCGAATCCCTGGGCAATGCGTTCGGGGAGTTTTTCCGCGCCGGCCATAACGATTCGCAGGCTCCCAAATGCTTCCGGCGGGATGCGCCGCGCGTAGGTATTCAGAAAAGTAGGCGTGGAAAGCAGCATGGTGACGGAATATTTGCTGACCAGAGCGCCGATCGCCTGCGCGTCCAGCGGGCTCACGTGAAAAACTACGCCGATTCCCACAAGCGGGGGGAGGCAGAGTGTCCCGGTGAAACCGAAGGAATGGAAGAAAGGAAGGATGCCAAGAATGCGGTCACGATCGTGGAGATGGAAGACTTGCGCGAGTTGTTCGACATTGGAAGCGAGATTGAAATTCGATAGCCCCACGCCTTTGGGTTCTCCCGTGGAACCGCTGGAAAAAATGACCGTGGCGGTATCGTCGAGCGCCGGTGGCCGGGACACGCCGAGGAAGAGTTCGAGCAAGCGAGCGGGCAGGAACTTGGCGGCGAGCAACGCAGCAATTTTCTCGGTAAAGCGCGGATTCAGCGCGAGATCTTCGGCGTAAATTAGTTCGCCGGGCGGCTGGACAGGAACTTTTTCGAGGAATTGCCGGGAGGTTACGACGGTCTTTAAGTCGCACTGTTGCGCGCAGGACGCGATGGCTTCGTTCGAAGAGGTGTAGTTCAGATTGATAGGCACTTTACCGAGCATGAGCGCTGCCCAATTCACCAGCGCGCCCGGGATGGATGGAGGAAGCAGAATGCCGACCATCTTCTGGTCGCGCCAAAGCGGGCGAAGACGCCGGGCGAGGAATACGGTTTTGATCAGGGAATCGCCGAAGGTGAGTTTGGGCGTGCGTCCATCAGCCATGGCGAACAATCGAGGATGGCGTCGCGCGGACTGCATGAAGGACCGGGCCAGAGGCTTCATATAGGCGCGCCGGCGCTGAAAGGCGTCCACGCCTAATTCCTGGACAGCCTGGCGAACTTCAGAGGCTGTGGCGGTCGGGGGGAGCGGTTTGCCAAAGGTGATGCGGACGGGGTAGGGAATCGTGCGCGGCCACTTCCAAAGAAAACGTCCGCCCGAAAAGCTGAAGATGGACCCCCAGATACCATCCATGTGAACGGGGATGATGGGAACATCGATCCCTTTGATGATGCGTTCGAAGCCGCGGCGAAACGGCAGCATCTGTCCGATGCGGGTGATTTCGCCTTCGGGGAAAATACAAACGAGTTCGCCCTCGCGCAGAGCTTCGGAGGCGGCGCGCAGCGAATGGATCATTTCCCGAGGGCCCTGGTCGGAGGCGATGGGGATAATCTTCAACATTTTTGCGAAGGGCTTGATGACGGGATGGTCGTAAACGCCCTTGAACATGAGAAAGCGGATCGGACGGTCCGTTGCGGCAATGAGAAGAATCGCATCGACCCAGGAAGAATGATTCGGAGTCAGCAACGCGCCGCCCCGGGCCGGGAGGAATTCCTGGCCCTTCAGGTCGAGCCTGTAAATGGTGTGCGCGGCAATCCACAGGAGCAGGCGAAGCAAGGAGTCCGGCAGCAACCAAACTACATAGATGAGCGCGGCGAGAGTGCCCAGCGAAGCCCAGAAGAAAATTGCCGCGGGACCGAGGTGAAGGGAATGCTTGCAGAGATAGTAGACGAAGGAAGCCGCGAGGATCCCTACGAAGGATAGAAGGTTCGCGCTTGCCAACACGCCGCCGCGGTGTTGCTCTACAGGGCGGTGTTGCAACAACGCACTGATCGGAACGATGAAGAAGCCGCCAAAGAATCCAAGAAGTGCAAGGAAAACGAGAACGGCGGCGAACGAAAGCCCCGGCGCGGAAAGCAAAAATCCGAAGGTGGTGATACCGGCGGCGCCGAGCGGAATCAATCCATATTCGATTTTTCCGCCTGAGAGATAGCCCGCCGCCAAGCTGCCCAAACCAATACCAATGGCTATGGCGGCTTGCAGTAAGCTGCCTTTCGACGAGGGCACGCCCAGAACATCGTGGCCGTAAAAGACAATGTCGAACTGAAGCAGCGCTCCCAGAAAAAAGAAGTAGGTGTTTCCCAGCACCGCGAGCCACAGCGTACGGTCCTGAGCGATTCGCGCGCCGTTCTCCCAGAGGTCGCCGAGAAAATTCACCTGGAATTTCTTGGCGGGATCCGCGGCGGGCACGCGACTGATGCCGAAAGCAGTAAAGAGTCCGACGGCAGAGCAGGCCAGGAAGAACACGCCCGAATACTGTTGGTGATTGCCGAAGAGAATTGGAAGCTGTCCGGCGACAACGGTGCCGGCGATGGCGGCGAGGAAGGTGCCCAGTTCAATGACGCCGTTGCCCCATGACAATTTGTTTTCAGGAAGTATTTCAGGGAGCAAGCCATATTTCGATGGCCCAAACAGTGCGCCTTGCGTGCTGGCGAGGAACAGAGCGGCGAGCGACATGGGCATACTGTGCGCCGCGAATCCCGCGATGGCGAAAATCATTACTCCAATTTCAAACCATTTTGTGCCGATGGTGACGGTGCGCTTGCTGAAGCGGTCGGCCAGGTAACCACCGGTCATGGAAAACAGGATGAAGGGAAGCGCGAAGAGCGCGCCGACGAGGAGAACTTTATTCTCCTGCTGTTCGGGGGTAAGGTTCGTGCCAATGATGAGATAGAGGATGAGGAATTTCAGCCCGTTGTCGTTGAACGCGCCCTGGAACTGCGTGGCGATGAGGCTCCAAAAACCGAGACGCCACGGACGAGGAGCGTCAGACATGCTCGAGGGTCCTCCAGGTGGAAATGGGCGGCATTACGATGCGAAGGAAAATGGTCGCAAAGAACCGTTCGGATGAGTAGGTATTTCTTCGCTGTTGGTGCTTTCTGTGCAGGTGCAGGTGTAAGCGAACGCTATCGAGAGGGATTGGCGATGATGGCCTCAATCGCGACATCCGGGCCGAACTGCTGGACCGCGCGCACACGCAGTGGCGGCAGGACGGACAGCCCGTCGTGAACCAGCGGGACAGCGAGTTTTCCAGCCACTTTCGGGGCATAGAAAAGCACCATTCTTTGCACAATGCCGGCGGCAAGCGCGGCACCGTTCAGGCGCGGTCCCGCTTCGAGCAGCACACTTAGAACGTCGCGCCGCCCGAGTTCTTGCATCACCGCGCGGAGATCGGTCTTGCCGCGGCTGGCCTTAACAGGAACCAGCTCGACGCCAGACTTTTGTAAACTATGGGCCTTGGCCGATTTCAGAGACGCCGCCGTGAAAACGAGCACGTCTTGGTCGGCTGTTTCGACGATGCGAGCTTTGGAGGGCAGGCGAAGGTAAGTGTCCAAAATTACGCGCATCAGGCGGCGGTTACGCGGTAAACCGCTGCGATCAGTCAACAGTGGGTCGTCGGTAAGAATGGTGCCGATGCCGGTGAGGAGAGCGTCGCAGGCGTGGCGCATACGATGCACCTCGGCACGCGATTCCTCGCTGCTTACCCACTCGCGTATTTTCTGGCGACCGGTTGGTGGTAGAGCGAGTTGGCCATCGAGGGTAAGAGCTGATTTCAGCGTGACGAATGGTTTGTGCGTGGTAATCCAGTGCGCAAACGCTTCGTTCAGTTTCTGCGCGTCCGCTTCGAGCAAGCCTGTTTCGACCTCGATGTCCGCGCCGCGGAGTCGCGTGAATCCGCTACCACGCGTTTTGGGGTTGGGATCTTCCATGGCCGCAACGACACGCGAGACTCCGGCGGCGATGATGGCTTCCGTGCATGGACCCGTGCGTCCAGTGTGAATGCACGGCTCCAAAGTGAGGTACAAGGTGGCACCCCGTGCCTTTTCGCCGGCCTGCTTGAGAGCCACGATTTCCGCATGGTCGCGGCGCGCATATTGATGAAAACCGTCGCCGACGATCGCGCCATCCTTCACGACAACGCAGCCCACCGTAGGATTGGGGCTGGCCAGGCCGATACCCTTGCGCGCGAGGTCGAGCGCATGCTCCATGAAATGCAAATCGTGATCGTTCACAGTGTTCAGTTAAACAGCGAATCCGCGTAAGTCTGCGCGTCGAACGGCACCAGGTCGTTGATTTTCTCTCCGGTGCCCACGAATCGAATCGGCAGGCCCAGTTCCCGGGAGATTGCCACGACGATGCCGCCCTTTGCAGTGCCGTCCAGCTTGGTGAGAATGATGCCGGTCACACCAACGGTGGTGGTGAACTCTCGCGCTTGTGCCAGTCCGTTTTGCCCTGTTGTGGCGTCGAGAACTAAAAGGACGTCGTGGGGCGCGCCGGGAATGACCTTGGCGGCGGTGCGCTTCATTTTTTCCAATTCGATCATCAGGTTGGATTTTGTGTGCAGACGGCCTGCGGTGTCGACAATCACGGCGTCCACATTGCGGGCTTTGGCTGCGGCCATCGCATCGTAGACCACCGCTGCGGGATCAGCGCCGGACTTTTGCTTGATGACTTCAACGCCGTTGCGTTGCGCCCAAATCTCCAACTGCTCAATGGCTGCGGCGCGAAAGGTGTCAGCCGCGCACAAGACTACACTGCGGCCATCGTGACGAAGACGATTAGCGAGCTTGCCGATGCTGGTGGTTTTGCCTGCGCCATTTACGCCCACAATGAAGATGACGCGCGGGTCGTTGCCATTTGCGGGCCCGGCCAATTTCGGTGTGTTTCCGTATACGTTCAGGGCGCGAAAGACATGCGCTTTGATTTCGCGTTTCAGTTGATCCCCGTCGGAAAGCGCGTTGCGCGCAATTTGCTCTTTTACCGAATCCAGAATTTCCCGCGTGGTTTTTACGCCCAGGTCAGCAGAGAGCAAGCGCAGTTTCCACTTCCTTCAAGACGGATGGATCAATCTGGCGGCCACCCTTGGTGACGTTGTCGAGCGTGTCCGCGAGGGCGTTTTCGTTTTGCTGACGGATTCTTTCAGACGCTCGAGCAGAGTCGGTTCGGGTTTGCCAAAGAGGGTAATCATACAATTCGTTGCACTGCAGAAGCGCAGCAAAGAGAAGTGTAACAGATGGGGAGGAAGCAGGGTCAGACGTGAACTTCGACTGCGGATAGGCGCAATTTGCCAGCTTTCACGGCGGATTCCAGCGCATTGACGACGGTTTGATCGAACTTCGAGCCAGTCAGCGCCTTGATGCGGCCCAGGGCATATTCCAAATCCATAGCGGACTGATAGGGGCGGTTGGTGGTCATTGCGTCTAGAGTGTCCGCAACAGCGATGATGCGCGCCATCGTGGGAATTTGTGGCCCAGACAAGCCGTAGGGATAGCCGCGGCCGTCGAGATGCTCGTGGTGCAATTCGATGCCGGGCAGCATGTCCTTCAATTGCGAAACTGGTCGCATGATGTTGGCGCCTTTGGTGGTGTGCGTTTTCATGATTTCGAATTCTTCCGGTGTCAGAGAACCAGGCTTCTTCAGTACGCGATCGTCGACGCCGATTTTGCCCACGTCATGGAGCAGCGCGGAAATTTTCAGCTTGTCGAGTTCCTCAGGCGAGAGCTCATTTCCTGCGCGATGATGGTCGAATATTTCGCAACGCGGCCGGAGTGGCCGCGGGTGTACGGGTCCTTTTCGTCGATTGCCGCGGAAAGCATGCGAATGGAGCCGATGAACAGCTCGCGATTCTCTTCGGCAGCTTCCTTCAGCCGCTCGATGTACTCCTCGATATCGCTGGCCATCAAATTGAAATTTTCGGCCAGTTCGCTGATTTCGGCGGCGCCGCGAACGGGGGTGCGCTGATGGAATTCTCCACGACTGATAGCTCGCGTGGAGGCGGCCGAGCTGCGAATCGGTCCGCTAATCCCCACGGCGAAGAAATAGCCGAACAGTATCGCGGTCAGGACCACGACGCTGACAAATGCCAGGGCCTGCGGTTCAATTCGGTAACACCGGCGTCCGCGCGCGCTTCTTTCACGCTGCGCTCGGCAATTACCGCCCAATTCACTTCCGGGAACGTGCTGTAGGTTCCCACGACTCTCGACATCACGCTTATTTTCGTTTTGCTGTGAAGCGAACGGTTTCTGTGGTGCGCAGCTCTCTGGGCAGGTCTTTGATTTGGTGGACAAGGTGCGATTTTTCGCTGAGGTCTTCGCCGGGCACGAAATGCTTGGTCTCCGGGTGCGCGACGATATGGCCGAAATGATCCACGACGAAAACCGTGCGACCACGGACACTAGCGTCTTGCAGACGGCGCAAAATTGGGTCCAACGAAACGACGGCGGCCAGCATTCCTGTGAATTTGTTGTTCTCTGCATTCGCCAGCGGAACGGCCACCACGAATGCCGGGCGATTATCCGGCGCTAAAGCTAAAGGATCACTGCGGAATTTTACGGATTGCATGCAGCTGACAAACGCGCGTTGCAATGCTTTGGCAACAAAGGGATCCTGTTCGGCGCGAAAATTTCCCTGGGACGCGCTTGTGCCTTTGCCGTCGGGCCCAATGGCGGTCACGTAAATGAAGGTATTGCGGTTGGAGTCGACAAAGTTTTCCAGCAGCAGCGTGACTTTTGGTTCTGCAACCGGGTCTGTGACGTTGTTGATGAGCCCGGTCAAGGTGAGAATTTGCCGTTGGCTGATCAATTGTTGAGTCAGGTTCGATTCGAAAAATTGGACTTCCTGGGCGAAGGAACGCGTCAATTCGGTTTGTTGCACGCGCTCCATGTCCACCAGCTTTTCCTGGCTTAACTCCAATACTTGACGGTGATACAAGCCAATGGGTAGCGCACTGACGAGCAGCAGCGCACCCAGCATGAGCCATAGGATGCGCACCCGGCCGGTACGAAGGCGCGTCAACAGGGATGGGAGTGAGACCGCCATCGTAACAATTCTAGGGGACGAGGTTATTTCGGTGCGGCTGGCCTAAAGGACAGGGGACGCGCAAATAGCACTGGGAGCCGATGTCTAAGGGCTGGCAACGGCAAGCTTACTCGTGCTTCAGGGGACGCTCCATGATCGCGCGAATGGCCTCCCTGGGGTCATTGCCCAGGTGCAGAATGCTGTGAGACCTGCTCGGTGATCGGAAGGTCGAGATGGTGTTCGCTGCGCCAGGCCCAGTAACGCCTCCGGTGGTGCCGACGCCCTCCGCGACCATGTTCATTTCGGCCAAGATTTCCGTTAAGTGGACGTCCACGACCCAATTCGAAGCCGACGTGGCGATTACGGCTGAGCGCTCCGTGGCACGTCAACACCAAGTCACCCAGTCCGGCAAGGCCGCTCAAAGTGTCAGACATTGCCGCCCAGCGCAACGATCAGGCGAGTCATCTCCGCGAGTCCCCGGGTAATCAGCGCGGCCAGCGAATTGGCGCCCAAGTCCCAATCCTTGGCATGCTCCCGCGGCAATGGCCATGACATTTTTCATGGCTCCCGCTAATTCCACACCCAGATACATCCTCATTGGTGTAAAGGCGGAAGGTGGGTCCCGCGAACTCCTCTTGCAGGTAAGCCGGCCAGCGCATGATCTTGCGAGGCCAGAACGACGGCGGTAGGGTCGCCTCGCGCCGCTTCCAAAGCAAAGGACGGCCCGGACAGAACGGCAAGGCGTCGGGATAAACTGCAATGCGAAAGATTGAGTGATCACTTCGCTCATGCGCAGAGTGGGTGGTGGGTTCGATTCCCTTGGTGGCGCTCACCACGGCCACAGTCAGAGGACAGGTAGGGAGCGGCTTTGAGATATACAGCTTCGCGCGCGTGCGCCGAGGGGACAACGCCGATCAGAATCTGCACGTCGCTTAACACTTCGGCAATATCGGTGGAGGCCTGAACGCGCGAGGGAATCTCGAATACCCGGCAAATACGCGTTGGATTCTCGCGGTTCTCCTGGATGGCCTGAACGATGGAATCCTCGCGCACCCAGATGCGGATTTCGTGCTTTCGGCGGCTGCGCGACAAAACGACGGATGAGCGCGGTGCCCCAACTACCGCCGCCCAGAATGGCGATCCTGCTCACTGATGGTCGCCTTTCGGTCTGTCCAGCGCGATATTTCGGTTCCGTGCCGTCGATCAGTCGCTGCAGGTTAGCATCGTGCTTAAGAAAATGAGCACGGCGGCCAAAGACCGTGCCCAGAGAAATGACTAAAGGCGGCGCATGCCCGGGCGCCCAAAGGAAATAGACCAGCAGCGGCATCGCGGCGGTGGCAGAGAGCGAACCAAGGGAGACATAGCGCCAGAACAAGACGACCAGCAGGAACAAGAATGACATGCCACCAGCGCGGCTAGACGGACACAAAACGATATAGACACCAAGCGCGGTGGCGACGCCTTTCCCTCCTTTGAACTTCAGCCAAACCGGGAAGCAGTGGCCCAGGAGCGCTCCAAGCCCGGCGAACATCATGGCATTCGCAGATTGGTCCGCTATGCGTGCTGCGATCCACACGGCGGCAGCGCCTTTGGCGGCATCCACAGCAGCGTCAGAATTCCGGCTGCCGGGCCAGGCCACGCGAGAACGTTGGTGGCGCCTATATTCCCGCTGCCATGTTCGCGCAAATCTTTTGCGGCCAAAATACGAGCAAAAATCAACCGAAAGGAATGGAGCCGAGCAGATAAGCCGCCAGGAGACAGGAGCAATGTTGTTAAGGAAGATACGGCCATTTCCTGCTATGTCTCCGCCACAAAACGAAACGACTGCACGGTAGTGTACTCCGCTCCCGTGGATTTGAGCTTGCTTTCGATGAGGTGAAAGTCGCTGGCCGTAAGCGCTCCAAAATTGCGTCCGAGATTTTGCTTCACTTGCTGGGCGAGATTGGCAGGCATGCCTGGAGGATCGAAACGGGCGAGCGTCAGATGAGGCGCGAGTGGACGATCCTCCAAAGGGAACCCAAGCTCGTGCATGGCGCGATCGATGTCGGCAGCCAGTACGGCAAATTGCCGGAGGACTCCATGCCGGCCCAGAACACCCGCGGACGCTTTTCATTTGGGAAAAAACCCAGACCGCGGAATTCCAGCGTGACTGGTTGGGCGCTGCGAACTGTTTGCAGTGCGGCTTTGATGCTGCCCAAATTGGAGGCGTCGGTATGTCCCAGGAATTTCAGGGTGACGTGCAGGTTCTCCGGGCGCACCCACTTCGCATGGGGCGCGGTCGGGCGCAGTTGATTCACAAAGCCAGCTAGAGCTGAGCGAACTTCGTCAGGAATTGCGATTGCAATGAATAAGCGCACGGGACGGCCTGCTCAGGAGTTTGAAACGCGCCGGGGCTGTGCGGCAGCGCTGTAGAGGAAATGCATGCGAACCATATCCAGGCCAAGTTGCGAAGCGTAGAAGCGGATGGCCTCGCGATCCCCGCGAGGTGCACCAGTTTTTCTTTCACGCCCGATTGCCCGGCCACCGCAATATGCACAGTGCCGACAGGCTTTTCTTCGTTCCGCCGCTTGGTCCGGCAACCCCGGTAATGCCAACGCCCAGGGAGCTTCCGACGTTGCGGCGAACACCTTCGGCGAGAGCGATGGCCACCTCGCTACTCACCGCGCCCTTCGCGGCAATCAGTTCCGCGGGAACGCCGGCCCACGCCGTCTTCATCTCGTTGCTGTAGCAGACCAGTCCACCCAGAAAATAATTTGAACTGCCGGGAATCCGAGTGAGGCGCTCGGCCAGCAAGCCTCCCGTGCAGCTTTCGGCGGCAGCAATAGTGGCGCGATGATCGATCAAGAGTTCTGCGACCGACTTCTTCCAGGGGAGTGGCGGAATGCGCGAAGATGCGATCGCCAAGCGCCAATTCGAAACTGCGCACGATTTCGTCTAACTGGCTGTTGACCTCAACGGGTTCTTCGCTCCAGCGGCGCAAGTGAATCTGGATTTCCCCAGGCGCGGCGAGAATCGTCGTGTGCACGTCTTTGTATCGCGTGTAGATGGGTCGTATGCGCTCTTCAACGTGCGATTCACCCAGGCCGGTAACCCTCAATTCGCGGTGATACATGCGCACGTTGCCGGCTTGGCGCTGCAGTCGTGGCAGCACTTGTTCCACGAACAACGGTTTCAGTTCGCGTGGCGGCCCCGGCAATCAGGGCCACCATTCGACCCTTGTCCTCTAGCCATAATCCGGGCGCAGTGCCCCTTGGATTCTCCAGGATCTGCGCACCCTCTGGCACCATCGCTTGACGAAGGTTCAGGGCGGGCATTTCCCGTTTGAAGCTGCGAAAGCGTGCTTCAATGGCGCGCACCACCGCATCGTTGCGCTGCAGACGGCGACCCAGAAGTTCCGCGACCGTTTCCCGCGTCAGATCGTCTTCGGTGGGACCCAATCCGCCACTTGCGATCACCACGGGCACGCGATTCAGAGCATCGCGAAACGCTTCCGCCAGCAGTTCGCGATTATCGCCAACGATGGTTTTGCGCAGGACTTCGATGCCAAGTTTGTTCAGTTCTTCGGTCAGAAAAAGTGAATTCGTGTCGATGCGATCGGGTGTGAGAAGTTCCGAGCCTACTGCAATGATCTCCGCTTTCATGTGCAATATTGTAGCTCAGCTGTTGAGCAAGTCTCCGCGACTACAGCAAGTCTGTCAGGCCTGGACCAATCATCAGGCGAGAAGCGGGAGACCCCGCACGTTCCAATCCAAGGTAAACAGCGCGTTATTCGCGGCGAGAATCGCGCGTCCGCTGGGAAGCAGAGCCATGCCGACCAGCGCGGGGCCGCTGAGCACGTGCTCCGCGTGGCCTTGCGGGTTGATGCGAATGACTCCACGCTTTCCGGCATAGGACGCGGCGATGTACAGATTCAAATCCTGGTCGAAAGCCATGCCTTGCGGCCGGCCCAATCCGCGATAGAAGACTTGGACTTCGCCGCCCTGGCTGATGCGGTAGACGCGGTCGTAGCTCGAGGTGGTCGGCCCGGTGACGTAGAGGTCCCCACTGGGATGGAACACCAGGTGATAGGCTGCGACCGAAGGTTCCAGCGTGGCGAACACGAAAATCTCCCGTTGAGGACTGATCTTGAAGATGGTGCCGCTACGATCGCCAACGAATAGATTGCCGGTGCGATCAAATGCGAGCCCTGTGGCAATGCCCATGCCTTCAATCCATTCTTCGGTTTGGCCAGCCGGGAGTGACGCGATGGATGGTGCCATCATGACGGCAGGACACGAATAGGTCGCCGCTGGGGCCAACTGCCAAACCCGTTGGGTTGATTAACGAAGTGACGTAGGGCTTCACCGCATAGTTTGCCCCGATCTTGTAAAGCGAGACGGGAACGCGTTGCCCGCGGGGGCCGCTAAAGGTCACGTAGATGTTGCCTTGCGCGTCGACCGCGGGATTCGCGACCGGATGCAGATTATCGGCAATCTGATAGGCCAGAGCCACGGGATATGGCTGGCTTTCATGCTGCGAATTTACGACCTGCACGGTTCTGGCGGTGACGTTTTCCGGAACGCGCGCAATCAGCCGGCTATTGCTGGCCAGCGCAACGGGGCTTCTGTTTCTCCAAATCGCACCACCGGCCGCGCGCCGCGTTTGGACGTAAAGGAACTTCCGTAAATGGTGATTTCTCCGCCGGGCAGTGCAGCGGCAGGGCGAGACGCGATCAATCCGCGGTATTCCGTTTTTTTCCGGTGTGCTTCCGAACCCAAACTTCATAACAGATAAAAGTGTAACGCGAGACGCAAACAAATGGCAGCGTACACTCCGGCCATCCAGTCATCGGCCATGATGCCCCAGCCGCCGGGCAGGCGCTCCAAACGGCGGCAGGGAAAAGGTTTCGCAATATCGAAGATGCGGAACAGGATGAACCCGGCAAGCAGATATTTCCAATTGAGCAGGCTCATGCCCGAATACAGCGCGAAGGTGCTGGCGTCCGACAGGTGAAGAAACGTGGCGGGAGCAGTCAGACCGGCGCCAGACCGAGGATAAGCGCCAGATGCACACCGGACACTTCATCGATGACCACATATTGTGGATCTTTCGACACCCGCAAACGCGGCAACCTGCCCGCCGCAACGAACGCCCAGGTAGGCCACCACGAGCCAGACTACGATCGACGGCACCAGCAGAAGGAGGGCGCCCGGACTGCCCGGAGAGTAGCGGCGCGTTGGCCCCGACGCTCAGTTGTATGCCTTTGCCGAGGAAGACAAACCAGGTGTACGGATGCGACAGAATGGCAAGGATCAGTCCGGCCAGGGAACCCCAGGTGCCGGGACCGGGTTTGAGGTAGCCTGTGCCGAGGACGGTAGCCAAGGCGAACGCGAACCGTGGTTTCGTGCCGCTGGGAACTGCGGCTTTCTCAATGGATGGCTTCATCGTCGTTGTTCCGTTTGCCTTCGCGCAGAGCGCGCCGATCCGTATCCGGAATTTCTTCTTCGTCAAAAATGGGATCAGAGACGACGTACTTTTCGGCAGACCATGCGCCCAGGTCCAACAGGCGGCAACGTTCAGAGCAGAACGGAAATTCGGAATCTTTGTCCGAATCCGTGGTTTTTTTGCAGATAGGGCACGTGTGTTTCATGGTAAAGAAAGAGTTGTACCACAGAGAGCGGGGAGAGCAAACCGTCGAAAGGCTGTAGGCTTACCCGAGCACCCGCAAGGCTGCGCCAGTGGAAATGCGAGTCAGCTTATCGGCTGGAATGGCAGGTATGGGCTGCGCTTGTATGGGCCGAGCAGTTGGGCAGGGAAGAATTTCGACTACCCGGCCGATCAGGTCATAAGCGTCGGTCTTGGTGATTTGGACTTTAGCCACGTCGCCGGGCTCAGCCACTTCGCCAGTGGGCAATTCGATGTCGGTAAGATAAAGCTTGCCGTCGATATCGGGCGCCATTCCTTCCAGGCGGCCCTCCCATACGAGTGGATTGTCCTTAGAGGGGCCTTCGATCAGCGCGGTTTCCACCCGCCCCTTGAAGGATCGAAGCTTCTCTTTGGAGATTTTGCGCTGCAGCGCCATTAATGCGGTGCGCCGCTCCGCCATGGTTTCGGGATCGACTTTTTCGTCGAGGGCGTAGCTGGCGGCATTATCCACATCGGAGTATTCGAATACGCCCATCCAATCGAGTTCTGGCCGCCGCGACGAATTGATACAGCTCCTCGAAGTCTTGTTTCGTTTCGCCGGGGAAGCCAACAATGAAACTGGTGCGAAGGCCACGCCGGGAATGGTTTTGCGGATGCGCTCAAGCAGCTTCAGGAAAGCGTCGCCATTCGAGCCGCGCTTCATGCGCGCCAGAACACTTGCGGCTGGCGTGTTGCAGGGGCATGTCGAAATATTTGGCGAGCGTCGGGTGAGCTGCCAGAGTGTCCAGTAATTTCTGGCGTCACGCGATTCGGGTAGGCGTAAAGAAAACGCACCCACAGCAGTTCATCGATTTCGGCAAGCTTAGCCAGCAACTGGGCCAAGCCATCGCGCAGGCCGAGATCTTCGCCGTAGGAGGTGGTGTCCTGGCCAATCAACGTGATTTCCCGCGTGCCGGACGCCGCGAGATTTTCCGCTTCGCGCACCACCGATTCGAAACGGCGGCTGCGGAACGCACCGCGCAATTGCGGGATGATGCAGAACGAGCAGGGATGGTCGCAGCCCTCGGCAATTTTGATGTAGGCCTGGTGCTTTGGCGTGGTGATGATGCGAGGAGTCAGGTCATGATACAGGAACGAGGGCGGGGCCGCGCGGAAGCACCTTCGAGTTCGCCTTCGACTGCTTCCAGAATGCGTTCCACCTCGCCAGTGCCCACCACCGCGTCTACTTCTGGGACTTGCTCCAGAATTTGTTCGCGATAGCGTTCCACCAGGCAGCCAGCCACGATGAGGCGCTTGGCCGCGCCGAATTTCTTGTGCTCCGCCATCTCAAGAATCGCGTCCACGGATTCTTTTTGAGCCGGTTCAATGAAGCTGCAAGTATTGACGACGAGAATTTCGGCTTCGTCCGCACGTGGGGTCAGTTCGTAGCCTTCGCGCGAGAGGATGCCCATCATCACCTCGCTATCGACGAGGTTCTTCGGGCAACCGAGAGAAATGAATCCAACTTTTGGCATGGAGCGATCTGCTACCTTGGCGTAACCTTCTAATTTTAGCATGTGCGAAGGGAGATTCATCGCGAAAGGCGCAACGAAAAGTCATAGCTCAACTTGGCAGGCTTCGTTCGGAATGAAGCGTCTAGAGCCGGCTGGAAGCCGGCGCTACCATTCCCTTCGGAGTTGGCTTGGCGTAGTTAGCGCGGGGCAGCATGAGACCGCGGTGCGGAGCGAACCTGATCGAGAAGCGCGCGCAGGCGAAACGCGTCGCAGGGTAGCCCGCCGAACCGGGATTGCACGTACAAATCCGTGAATTCTTGAACCGCCGGAGCGACCCCCTGATGAGACGCGAGGGACGCAGCGAATTCGCGGGGCGTCTGCGTGTCTTGGCGCGAGAAGCCGCGTTTGGCAAGGACGCGAAGCAGCTCCTGATACAGCCGCGAGGCCATCTGGGGTTGACTGCGCTGGGCAGCGGGCAGAGTGGACAACCAGGTCAGCCGGAACCAGCCGAAGAACGAGCGCACCCAGTTTAAGCGCAGAACCACCAGCGAAAGGATCAGCAAAACAGGAAGCAGCACGCGCATGATCCCGTGCGAAATCTGCCAGGACGTCAGACGGTCCATCATGCGATCCTGCAAACGCTGAATTTTCCGATGCCAGCGCTCTTTCCAATCGGTGGAAACCTGTCCAGCATTTCTGGCCAGCAAAATTTGATGCGAAAAATCGTAGTTAATCACCCACTCATTCCAGTTGAGCTGAAACCAGTCAATATAAAAGCCCAGGCGGGAAAACAGACCGGCGGCTTCCTCGTCGCTCGGAGGTGTGGGATCAAAGGTGATCCAACCGCTGCCGGGAAAATAAGCTTCCACCCAACTGTGAGCATCACTGGCGCGCACGATGTAGTCGCCGCCGACATCGTTGAATTCGCCGGGCAGGAATCCGTTCACTTCGCGCGAGGGAACGCCCAGCGTGCGCAACATGACGGCCATCGCCGTAGCGAAATATTCGCAGTGCCCCGCTTTGGTTTCGAATAAGAAATGTGCCAGCGGGTCAGCGCCAGGTTTGCCGGTCAGATTCAACGTATAAGTGAAATTGTTACGCAGGTAGCTTTCCATTGCCACGGACTGGTCATACGCATTGCTCGCCGAGGATGTAATTTTGTGCGCTAATGCGGGAATCCTTGGGTCAAGCTGCTCGGGCAGTTGCAAGTAAGTGTCTCGAATGTTTTGGGGATAATCGGTGCCGGCAGAGCGCGCTTCGGACGGCCGGGCGACCGGCAGGACCGAAAGTCCTTCATAGCGGATCTGCGAAGAATTGTGAAACGGATTGAAGATGGATCCGGTCGAGTCGACGCTCAGATAGCTTCTTCGTGCGGCCCCATCGTAGGTCCCTCCCTCGCCGGTGAAATTGCCGCGAACGACCATCAGTTGCGCTGGAGCGAACAAGGCATCGCTCGCCAACGGTTGCAGAAGGGCGACGAACTCCAGTTGCAGGGCAGTTTTGCGTTCGGCGCGTGTGGAAATGGGAATCCAGCCGTTGGTGGTCGGGTCGAAGCGTCTGTTTCGCGACTCCCTGGAATACCAGCGATGCCCGTCGAATGTGGTTAACGCGATGCCGCGCCAGCGAAGCAGAGGATAATGGACGGGCGATCCCGTCTGTACCCGCATGACCACCGCGCTGCTTCTTTTGATTTCCCCGATTTGTCCCAACTCGACATCGTCGGTGAACCCGCTCATTAACGAGGGTTGCAGTCCCGTGCGCGCGAAATATCCTGCGCTGAATCGCGGAAAGACAAAAAACAAAATCGAACCGATGACCACTGCGCCAAACGCTAAGCTGAAAGCGGCCAAGGAAAGCGAGCGATTGAACTTTCGTTCGCGACGTCGGTTCACGTACCTGCCGGTGGAAACACAGCGCCGTTGGCGGCCTTGCGAATTTCGAGTCCCACGAAAACGGCCACGGCAAAAAACAGGAAAACCACGAAAAAGATGAGGAACGAAGTGTCTACGGTGAATATGGCCGAAGCGAGCACGCCGGCGAACGCCAGCATCGATAGGAATAAAGCGTCACGATCATTCGCGACGCTGTACAGCCGCACCAGCGTGACAAACAAAAGAAAATGCACCACCGCGAGCAGGGCTGCATACAAGCCCGGATTTGCCGTGTCGCCCGCCAACGCACGCGAGATGAACAGCAGGTCCACCGGAAACACAAAAACATAGGCAACCACCAGGCGCGTGGCGAGTGGATGTCTCAGTTCCGGCGGCTGACCGCGCCACAGGCGGAGGCCTTTGTACACCACCAGTGCCGGCGCAAGAATCGTGGTGACCAGGTCGAGCTTTCCCGTTCCCACCAGGGTCGCCACCGAAGTGAGGACGAGGAAGAAGAGTGCGGTGCGGTAGAAACGGTCCGCGGGAAGGGAATTACCCGGAGTGGCAAAGGAAGAAGCCATGATGCGCGCAATTCAGAATAGCACCCCGGCAACGTGTCGCTGGCCGGGTGCAATCCAAAAGATTAATGTCCAAAGGGGCCAGTTCAGAAACGAAGCGACGCGGCCCGCATATTCGAATGCGTTTTCTGGTGGATCTGGCCCGCGAGTATCGCTTGGGCTATTTTGCGCGTTAAGTTTGATATGGGTATCGAAGACAAATCCGCCAGAGGGAAAGCTTTGGCGTCGGCCAGCGCGGGCAGTTTTGTCACTTCCATTCGAAAAGGGATGGCGGTGATTTGCCGGTAAGTCACCACGTGGCGGACTTTCCGCATCTGCTGAAGTTTGGAGGGCCACTTGTAGCCGCGTGGAAGCAACGTTTTCGCGTAGTCGAGAAGTTCTCGCCGCGTGTTTCGTCGGGATTGAATTGTAGGGAAGTGCCACATTCGGGACAGCAACGTGGTGACACCGCGCTGGACGGTTCCGTTGTCCGCGGGTGCGGGCGGCGGAAGGAGCAGGGTGCGTCCGGCAGAATCAAGAAAGACCAGAGCAGCCAGCGTGACCTGAACCGGATCACGTTTCCTGCGCTTCTCAGGAATTGCGTCAGTCAGGCCCAGTTTGCGAGCTTCGCAAAATTCCGCAATCGGGCAAAGCAAACATTGCGGAGCTCGTGGCGTGCAGACCGTAGCTCCCAATTCCATCATGGCTTGATTCCAGTCGCCGGGAGAAGCCGGGTCAAGCAGGGCGTCAGCGGTCTGCTGCAGGTGCTTCCGTCGCGGGCCGGTTCGTAGATCGCCGCGAAGCGCAAAAAACCTGGCAATCACGCGGGCCACATTGCCATCAAGGACCGCCAATTTTTGTCCGAATGCAATGCTGAGAATGGCCGCTGCGGTGTAAGCCCCGATACCCGGCAATGCCAGTACGCTGTCCGCGGAGTCTGGAAATTGCGATTCATGTTGCGCCACGATGTGCCGCGCGGCCGCGTGCAGGTTTCGGGCGCGAGAGTAGTAGCCCAATCCGGCCCAATGTCGCAGAACTTCTTGCTCTGGGGCTTCGGCCAGCGCCTGCACATTGGGGAAATGTCTCAGAAACTTCTCATAGTAGGGAAGCGCGGCAGCCACGCGAGTCTGCTGCAGCATAATTTCCGAAAGCCAGATGCGATATGGATCTTTCGAACGGCGCCACGGCAAATCTCGTTGTTGTGTGGTGAACCACGCGAGCAGGCGTTCGCGAACTTTAGAGAGTGGCGGTCCGGTCAGCATGGCGTCGGGATAGTTTCGCACACCACCACGATGCGTGCCCGTCTGGCAGATCGTTTTCAGAACATGGCTAATGCGCGGCGGCGAGTTCTTCTTCAGCGAATACCACGTACGAGGAATTCCACACCTCAGCCGGAATGGATCCGCGCGATCGCGAGGTCACAATGATTTTGAACGATTCGGCATCCGCTGAGATTTCTGTTAGCGGGTCCTGAGGGGAATTCACCGGAATCGGTGGAACGAGCGCCAAGTGGTGAAGCACGTCAAAAATGTTTTCTTTCGCGGAGGCCAGGGGAACTGCCGCTGAGGCACTACGAAATTCCAGCAACCCTCCTCGTTCGTGAAAACTCCAGGCGATTGCAGCGCATAAGTCCACAGTGCGCTCGAAGCGCTCGACCGCCGCGGCGCTCGCTCCTGCCAACGCGGCATCGCTCTGCTGATCGAGCACCAGCAAAACACGCGTATCTTCTTCCCGCGCAAACTCTCTGACCATCAGCGAGCCAGAACGCGCCGAAGCTTTCCAGTGAACATGGCGAGCACTGTCCGTGGGAAGGTAATCGCGAAGTGCATACAGATCCTGCCCGCGGCCTTTCGCGAAGCTTTCCATCGTTCCTTGGAGTCCCGGTAAAACCTCCAGGAATTCAGGAGTCGCCTCAACCGAGGGGTACACCAGTACCTCTGAGGTGATGTCCACTCGGCGTACCTTCTGCAAAAATCCAAAGGGGAAACGCGTCACAATGCGAAAGGCTTCCTGACGATACAACCCGCGGCGGCCAAAGGTGATTGGCACCGACTGCTTTACCGATTCGTGGCGCGGCACATACGGAAAATAGACTGGGGTCGGCAATACCGCCGAGGCAGTGGCATTTTTCTTTTTCGCTCCTTCCACGCGCAAAGAAAATGAGGGCAACGTTTGTTTATCGTTTCGCAGTTCCACCGCGCTGCGTACGGTCTGACCGGCGAAGACGTGCTCTGGGATCTGGAGATTCAGTTCGACTCCCGCCAGAGTGAGGGAAGAAAGAATGCCGGACATCAGGATGCTGGCGATCAGGCAAGCCAGGATGAGAAACAACAAGTTGTTGCCGGTATTGATGGCCGCCAGTGCCACCGCAACGATTCCCGCGATGTAAATCCATCCTTCACGGGTGAGCCGGTACTCCATGCGATACGTAATCCAGCGCAGTGGAGTCCTTTTCGCCAGCACGGGCACGAGCGTCACCCCGACCCAGCCCGCCACCAGCAGCGCGGACATGGCGGTCGCACTGGCCAAAGCGAGATTCCCGATGCGTGCCGCCGCGCCAGAGTAAACGGCAAGAACAAAGGCGACGGAAAGCGCCGCAATCGAAAGGAAAAACGCGCGGACTCCGGGGAGGTCAGCCTTGTCCCGGAAGTTCGTGAGCAAATTTCTCAGGTTCACAGGGGTACGCGGACAGAATCCACAATTTCGTGCAGCACAACTTCGGTGGTCTCCGACCTTTTTTGCAGCGATGCGTGGCGGGCACTGGCCACTACGCGATGCGAGAAGACGGCCACCGCCAATTGTTTGAAATCGTCCGGCAGGCAGAACTCGCGCCCGTCCAGAAAGGCTCGCGCTTGCGCCGCGCGCTGGAGCATGAGGGTCCCTCGCGGGCTCACGCCCAACGCCAGTTGATCCGAGTTGCGGGTGCGATTCACAATTTCCAGCGCGTAATCGTGCAAACTGCTGTCCACCTTGATGCGCGTTACCGCTTCCTGCATGGCCAGAACGTCGGATACATCCGCAATGGGTTCCAGGTTCCCGGTGGAATCGGCGCCGGTGCGGCTTCGCAGGATCTGCCGTTCGGTCTCCGGTGAGGGATATCCCATCTTGATGCGCATCAGAAAACGATCGAGTTGCGATTCTGGCAGCGGGTACGTTCCGTGATGCTCCACGGGGTTTTGCGTGGCAATTACCAGGAATGGCTGAGGCAAGGGCAAAGTGCGGCCGTCCACGGTCACCTGCGTCTCATTCATCGCTTCCAGCAGCGCGGATTGCGTGCGTGGCGTAGTGCGGTTGATTTCGTCAGCCAGCACGACATTGGCAAAAATCGGACCGGGACGAAACTCGAAATCGCGGGACTCGGGATTGTACACGCTCACGCCGAGAACATCGGTGGGCAGAAGATCGGAAGTGAACTGAATGCGTTGAAACGAGCAGTGAAACGATTTCGCCAGCGCCTGCGCTAACGTTGTTTTCCCAACGCCGGGAACATCTTCAATCAGCAGGTGCCCACGCGCCAAAAGCGTAATCAGCGCCAACTGAATCACTTCTTCCTTGCCAAAAATAGCGCGCGCGATCGAGCGTTGAAGTTGTGTCACCACTTGAGAGGTCACGGTCGCCATCGGTTGAAAACCCTTAGTCTTCCTGTTACAAATAGATGAAGGCTGTTGCTCCGGAGTTTCGTCCCGGCGCCGCACCCTCCCCGTTCTCAGACGGGCGATTAGCTCAGCGGTTAGAGCGCTCGCCTCACACGCGAGAGGTCAAAGGTTCAAATCCTTTATCGCCCACCATTGAATTCTCCCACATCCTTAGACGCAATGGCCGGGCCATCGTGGGTTTTCTGTGACCTAGTTGCTATTTGGCCGCCCGGGCAGGCGTGAAGTATAGTGGCCGCATGCAGACGTTCCTTCGAGGGATCGAGTTCCTGACGCTGAGTTTGTGGCTGGGTGGCGACGTGTTTTTGAGTTTCGTGGTGGCTCCGGGCGCATTTTCCATCCTGGGGAATCGCGACGCGGCCGGAATGATGGTGGGCTATTCTCTTGCGCGTCTGCACTTTGCGGGGATTTTTCTGGGACTGATCTTCCTGCTGGCACGGCTGTTGCGCACCCGCGACTTTGGCAGCTTTACGACGGCCGCGGCGCTCTGTGTGGTGCTCATGGTAGTGCTGACTGCTGCGTCTCAGTTCACGGTAAGCAATCGGATGGCACGCCTCAAGAAGCAAATGGTTTCCGTGCAGAACACCGCGGAAACCGATCCCCGGCGCGTGGAGTTCAACCGACTGCACCACATGTCCGTGGTCTACGAAGGCGGAGTGCTCCTCCTCGGTTTGGCAGCGATGTTTTTGCTGGTGCGAGAGACAGTGGCCCGGCCCTGACCAACGTTCCGGCGCTTCTGTGTGAGTTTTCCCTTGGGCACCTTCTTAACGTTGCGACGCTTTAGCCGCGCTGGACGAATCTTGTTCGTCACTTTGTATCCGGCTTTTTCGAAGGCGCGCCACATGTACCAGCTGGCTACGGTTCGATAGGGTCGCCAGCGCTCGCCGAATTTCAGCAATTCTTTGGGCGTGGGCATATGCTTCTTGCCGTACGCCACCGACCAGCCCTTCTTCACGCCCAAATCGTGAATCGGCAGGACGTCCGGGCGCCCAAGGCGGAAAATTAAAAACATCTCCACGGTCCATGCGCCGATTCCGCGGACGGACACCAAGCGTTCGACCAGTTCTTCGTCAGACATCGTGAGCGCCTGTTCGTGAGTGGGAACGATTCCCGCGACTGCTTTGGCCGCGAGGTCCTTCAGCGATGCCGCTTTTGCGCCCGACAGGCCGGCCTTGCGCAGCTTGGACACGGGAATCTTCAACATCTTCTCCGGCGCCGGCGGGTGGCCGTCTTCTCCCAACGCCTTAATGCGCCCGAAAATGGTGGCCGCGGCTTTCCCGGAGATGGACTGATAGCAAATGGACCGCACCAGCACCTCGTAAGGAGAGTGCGTGTTGTGCAAGTCAATTTGAAAAGCGCGGACTTGCGGCACCAAAGTTCTGATCTGCTCGTCACAGGCGCACAAATGGCGCACAGCTTCCTCAAGGTCGAACGGCAGGGCCAAGGGCGCGATCGCATCAGTCATGTCAGGCGCTCCACCATAGTATAAATTCAGTTTGTTGGTAAGCACTGGGTAGTGGGTCTGTTTTCGGTTGGCACGTCATCTGGGAGCAATCGGGATGCCGCTGGCGCCAGGCCGAACTCCCTGCCTGGGATCAAAACATGTACCTTGCGACGCTTGCGGTTGTTCTTGTGGTCAGTAGATAGAGTTAGCGCCCGCCTCCCGGTTTCGTGTTGAACCAGATGCCACTGGGAGCATCGGAACGCACCGCCACGATGTCCGGCCAGCCGTCTCCATCGAAGTCGCCGAAGGCCAGGCCGTACACGGTGCCCTTGCCGTCGTTCCAAGAGACCTCGTGGAACGTGCGGCCCTGCCCGGTGTTGAAGTATACCGATCCGGGTAGCTCCACGTAGCCCACGATGATGTCCGGCCGCTTGTCGCGATTCAGGTCGGCGATCGCCACGCAGTACGGCGGCCGCTCGGGGCCGGGAAGCCTGACTGGTTCTCCGAACTGGCGTCCGCCGCGATTAAAGATGATGAACGTAGACTTGAGGCGTTCATCGATGATCGCGAGATCGGGCCGCCCGTCGCCGTCGAGGTCGCCGGCCGCGCCCATGCGAATCCAGGCTTTGGCTGGCCCTACCTTGGTCGAGGTCGGGAAGTGCCCCTTGCCGTCGTTCCAAAGTACGATGCTCTGACCGCCGTCCCGATGGGGCACGAACAAGTCGAGCGCGCCATCGCCGTCGAAATCCGCCGCTACGATCGAGGTAGCTGATTCGGTTGGCAGTGGCTGGCAAGCCGGGAAATGCCCTTTGCCATCGTTCAGGCAGACGTAACTCGCAGTGGGGATTTGAGGGCCTCTACCGGGTTTTCCGTCCACCAAGTCCGGATAGTCGCCGCGGTTGGCGGCTACAATGTCTGGATAGCCGTCACCGTTGAGGTCCGCCAGGTTCACATACCGTGTGCTCCATTTGGGATCGCCGAACGTGCCGAATTCAGTGAAGTGGCCCTTGCCGTCATTCAGATAGACAAGTTTGCGATCAGGCGCATCGTTGCTGACCACGATGTCCAAGTGGCCGTCGCCATCGACATCGGCCAGCGCCGCCGAATAGGTGCGGTCGGGTGCCGTCCCCAGGTTACTGGCGATGAAACTGCCATGGCCATCGTTCAAAAGCACGCGATTGAAGAGCGGCCAATGCCGCCCTTTGCCAAGAACGATGTCCGGTAGGCCGTCTCCGTTGAGGTCGCCCACGCTCACGCCAGCCGAGGTTTCGGCTTTCTCTTCAAGCAGCAGAACGCGATCGAAAGAACGCAAGACTGGGGGCGATCCCGGCTGCGCCTGCGCCAACAGAACAGCTGCAAGCAACGCCCATGCTAGCGAGCCTACCTTCTTATCTTTGAAGCGCAGGTCAAGAGCAGGCTTGGGCACGATCGCCTCCATAGAGCGATTTGTAACGAGGTCAGTAGATACGATCATTAGGTCGTTCGCAAGACTTTGGTCTTCGCAACTCCTCGGCAAGTCGGAAACTGACCCACTACCGAGCGCCGGGCGTGCGATGGCCGCCGAGATCGATGTGCTAAAATTCTTGGATTGAGCTGTCAACCTTTGTGCCTTGTCATCGTTGGTTCTTTGCAGGAACCATTCACCTGACATCACATTTTGAGTGAAGGATCTCTCGATTCATGCAAACAGGCATTATTGGATTGCCCCAGGTGGGAAAAACCACGCTGTTTCGAATACTGACCAAGGCGCACGTTGACGCCAAGGGCGCGCAAGCGGCTCATGTGGGCGTTGCCAAAGTTCCCGAACCGCGATTGGCGGAATTGGCGAAGCTCTATAGCCCCAAGAAGATCACATATGCTTCGGTGCAGTACGTTGACCTGCCGGGAGTGCAAAAAGAAAGGATGCGCGAAAGTCTGGCGACGCTGCGCGATGTAGATGCTATCGCTCACGTGATTCGCGTGTTCGACGATCCCAGCGTGCCGCATTCGGAGGGTGCGATTGATCCGCTGCGCGACGCGACCAACCTGGATTTGGAATTGATTCTTTCTGACCACGAACAGATCACCAAGCGGCTCGAACGCGTGGAGAAGGATCTCAAGAAGCAGAAAAATCCCAATCTCGAGCTGGAAAAAACGGTGTTGGAAAAGTGCAAGGCACATCTCGAAGCGGAGAAGCCGCTACGCGAACTGGAACTGACGCCGGAAGAGCGGAAACCGATCAGCGGTTTTCTGTTTCTGTCGCAACGGCCGATGCTGTACGTGTTGAACCTGGGCGACAACGAGGCCGCCGAGATGGACAAGGCCATCGAGAAGCACAAACTCTCGCCGCTACAGGGCCGCATCAATACCGCAGTGGTCGCAGTGTGTGGACGGCTTGAAGCGGAACTGGCGGAAATGGACGACAAGGAGGCGGCGGAGCTCCTCGCATCCTACGGGTTGAAAGAGCCGGGATTGAACCGGTTGATTCGCGCGACTTACGATTTAATGGGCCTTTTCCCGTTTTTTACCGCAGGAGAACCGGAAGTTCGCGCGTGGACCATTCGCAAGGGTTCTACCGCCGTAAAGGCTGCCGGCGAAATTCATAGCGATATTGAAAAGGGCTTCATTCGAGCAGAGGTAGTGCGCTGCGAAGATTTGCTGGCGGCCGGAAGCATCGCCGCGGCCAAAGAAAAGGCTCAAGTGCGTCTGGAAGGGAAAGATTACATCGTACAAGAAGGAGATGTTATTCTCTTTCGCCATAGTGGATGAAGCAGTTCTCAGTGATCAATTTTCAGTTCACAGGAGTTGTTGCGTTCGGGACCGCTATTCGAATGGAGGGCTGTCGCGCGGGGACTCTGTCTTGCGTGGCGCAATCGAAGAGAGATTCCTCGCTTTCGCTCGGAATGACGAGAAAAAGCTCAAAAAAATGAACAGCCAAGAACTGGTTTTGTCTCAGATTACTGAAAACTGATCACCGCCTTGACTCACGAACTTTCATTTCGAATTGCGCTGGCGGCTCTGCTGGGGCTGATCGCTGCGGGCGGCAATGTGCTGGGTGGCTACTTCGTGGTGCGCCGCGAATGGCCCCGCAAATACCTGCAGTACTTTCTGGCACTCGGCGCGGGCTACATGCTCAGCGTGGCCTTCGTGGAAGTGATCCCGGAGTCAGTGCACCTGGCGGGTGAGAATGCGCTGATCTTTGTGCTCATTGGCTACTTCTTGATTCATTTATTCGAACACACCATTGCGCCGCATTTTCATTTCGGGGAAGAGACGCACGTTGCTGAAGTACATAGCCATCATGCGCAAAGCACGGTTCTGCTGGGCATGGCCATTCACACTTTTTTCGACGGCGTGGCCATCGCGGCGGGGTTCCTGGTTTCCACCTGGCTGGGCACGGTAATTTTCGTCGCGGTGTTTTTGCACAAATTGCCGGAGGGATTCACGATTGCGTCGGTGGTGCTGGCCAGCGGGCAAGGGAAACGAAACGCGGTGCGGGCCGCGGCTCTGCTTGGCGCCGCGACCCTGGCCGGCGTGCTGCTGACCAGCCAACTTCAGGGCCAGTTGAAATATGCGTTGCCGCTCTCGGGCGGGGTGACGGTGTACGTGGCCGCCACGGATTTGTTGCCAGAAGTGAACCGGGAGCCCAGTTGGAGGATGGCCCTGCTGGTTTTTGTCGGCGTAGCTACGATGTTGATTTTAAAGGTGTTATTTCACCTCTGAGACGCTGCAAGCGGATGCCGTGCCGTCCACGCTTCTGCCGGCTCAACCGCAACTTTCTGAGAACAAATGTGTTTGCTACAGTGTGGGTGCTATGGCCAGAACCGACGTCCAACTGATGCTGGACGTGAAAGCTGGTGACGAAGCTTCTTTTGAGCTTCTATTGCACCGCTATCGCACTCCACTCGTCAACTTCCTGTATCGCATGGTGCGCAACAGGGAGCAGGCGGAAGATCTCGCCCAAGACGTCTTCCTGCGTGTTTACCGCGCGCGCGAGGACTATGTGCCGAGCGCCAAGTTTACCACTTGGCTCTTCCGGATCGCCACGAACCTGGCGCTCAACTCGGTGCGCGACAACCGCCATCAGAAATTGGACGTTTCCATTGATGCGCCGGTCACGGTGGATTCGGAAGATGGAGACGAGCGGCCGTTGGATATTCCGGAAAAGCATCCGAATATCGAACAGCATCTCGTCGAAGACGCGCGGAAGGCAATGATCCGCCACGCCATCGACAAGCTGCCGGAAAAGCAGCGCGCAGCAGTCCTGCTCCACAAGTACCAGGAGTTGGATTACGCGGAGATAGCGAAGATTCTCAGTTGTTCGGAAAGCGCGTTAAAGTCGCTGCTTTTTCGGGCATACGAAGCGCTTCGAGTGGAACTAGCCCCACTGGTGGCGCAGCAGGTGAAAAACGGGTAGGGAAAGCAGGACGGTTATGAGTTGCGAAAGAATGGAAAGCCGGATACTGAGTTACCTCGATGGCCGGCTGAAGCAAAGCGAACGGCAGGATGTCGAGAAGCATCTGGCCGCTTGTGGCGCGTGCCAACTGCGCGTTGAGGAATTCCGCGCGGTGTCCGGATTGCTCGATGAGCTTCCGGTGATTGAACCTTCGCCTGCGTTCGATGCGCGTGTGCATGCGCTGGTGGCTGCGGAACCCGTGAAGCAGAACTGGTGGGCGTGGATGCGTATTTCGCCGCGCGTGGCATTTGCGGCTTCGATGTTGCTGCTTGCGGCGCTCTGGCTGGGTTTCTATCACGCGCCTGCGCAGCCCTTGCCCTGGAAGGATTCCCAGGTTGCCGATGAACAGATGATGAAGGACCTGCCGGTCCTGGAAGATCACGACGTGCTTTCGAACTTTGAACCGTTGAAGGAATTGCCGCCACCGGCACAAGCGGGCGACCAAGGTTCGGATGCACGGGAGCAGATGTAAACGAGCGGTAACGGAGTAAAACGGGAAAGAGTGATGCGGAGCCCAGGCCTCCAATTCGGAATAGTGATTCTGGCTGCGGCCGGTTGTGTGGCGACTGCCGGTAACGCTTGGGCGCAGAAACCACACCCAGACCGTCCGCCGCAGTCTCATCCGGCGCAGACGCATCCGCAGACGCAAAATCATCCGCAGAATCAAAATCACGATGCCAACCGGCCACCGGCGAATGGGAACCATCCGGCCAATTCCGAAAATGGAGGGCAATCGCACGTTGCCCCGCAGGCGAGCTATGGCAATTCGTACCGCCCGAACGGCAATGCAGGGAATCTCAATAATCGCCAGCAATTGGGGGTGGGCGCAGCGCGTCCTTGGGTCGATACCATGCGGGGATTGACGCCTTCTCAGCGAGAGCGGGTGCTGCAGAGTAGCCGCGCATTCCAGAATCTTTCGCCGGACAAGCAGGCGAAAATTCGCCAACAGTTTTCGCAATGGGATCATATGACTCCTATGCAGCAAGCGGACCTGCGCGCAAAGGAGCGCACGTGGCGCGAATTGACTCCGAGCCAGCGGGATTACATCAAGAACGACGTACTTCCCAAATGGCGGCAGATGCCTTGGGATCGCCAGCAAGTGTTAAAGCAGAAGCTGGGTGTGCTGCAGAACATGCCGGAATCGGCGCGCAATGAGCGGTTGAACGATCCGAATTTTACTCGGGGCATGAGCGATGACGAGAGATCCATGCTGCGGGATTTGAGCCACACTCACGTGGGCGCGCCTGATCGTCCGGAAGAGTGAAAGAAGTTTTCAGCCCTCAGTTCTCCGTCGTTCCAGAAAACAACGAACGAGCAAGACTCAACGCCGCGACGAATTCCGGCTAAAATCATCCAAGGTATTGGGTGACTTCCATTTTCGACTTGGCCACACGATTTCGCGCGCTAAAACACCGCAACTTCCAATTATTCATGATCGGCCAACTGATCTCGTTGATCGGGACATGGATGCAGAACACCGCCCAACAATGGTTGGTGTACAAGCTGACTGGATCGGCCGCGCTGCTCGGCGTGTTCGGATTCGCCAGCCAAGTGCCAATGTTGGGTTTGGCGTGGATGGGCGGCTACGTTGGCGATCGCTATAACCGGCACCGCGGGGTCATCACCACGCAAACGCTGTCGATGATTCTGGCATTCCTGCTGGCGATCCTCACGCTCACCCATCTCATTCGCACCTGGCAGTTAATCGTGATTGCATTCCTTGTGGGCATCGTAAACGCGTTCGACGTGCCCATCCGGCAAGCCTTTTTCGTGCACATGGTGGGAGAAGAGGATTTGCCCAATGCGATTGCGTTAAATTCCTCGATTTTCAATGGCGCGCGGGTGATCGGGCCGGCCGTTGCGGGGTTCACTATTGTGCTGGTGGGCGAGGGCTGGTGTTTTTTCCTGAATGGTCTCAGTTTTGTGGCGGTGATCATCGCGTTGCTGATGATGCGCATTCCGGCAACCACGTCAAAGCCAATGACGGAATCTCCGGTGCAAAGTTTCGTGCAGGGATTCGGGTTTGCGATGAGCGACGTACCGATTCGATCGGCGCTGCTGTTGCTCAGTTTGCTCAGTTTTTTCGGCTTGCAGTATTCCGTTTTCCTGCCGATCTATGCCAGCGACATTCTCCACGGTGGAGCGAGAACCCTCGGGCTGCTCATGAGCGCCGCAGGAGTGGGGGCGGTTCTTGGTGCGCTGCAATTTGCGGCGCGCACCGAGTATAAAGGTTTGGCACGCTGGATCGCTTCCACCTGCCTGGCGTGTGCCATCGGTTTGATGGTGTTTTCATTCGCCAAGACATTCTGGCTTTGTGCCGCAGTACTTTTCGTGGTTGGCTTTGCGGCTACCTCGCAAATGGCCGCCACCAATACCATTATTCAGCAACGCGTACCCGACGCTATGCGCAGCCGCCTGATGGCCGTGTACGCCACCATGTTCATGGGTATCATGCCAATTGGCGCGCTCATCGCAGGATTTACGGCCAAGCACATCGGCGCGCCGTATACGATGTTGCTATTTGGCGGGGCCGTCCTGGTCGGATGTTTGTTCTTTATTTCGCGCGTGGTGATGAAGGTGAAGAGCGAGAAACCGGCTCCGGTGTTGACGTGATTCTACTTTTGAATACCACAGGAAAATCGTCATTCCGAGCGCAGCGAGAAATCTCTCTTGGATCGGTCGAAGAGAGACTGCGCAGACTCCGTTCGGAATGACAAGTCGTGGAATATTCGCAGTAAAGGTTTCGGCAGTACGTCAGTACTCAACAGCGCCTTGGTCGTGTAACAAGGCTAAATAATTCAGCAGGTCCTGCATGACCCGCTGCGGTTCGGCTTTCGAGTACGAGCCTTGCAACTTCTGGGCGATTTGCTCAACGGTGTGCTTTCCGTCGCACAGCGTCACGATTTCCAGACTCGGGCCGCTTAGCCGGAGTTCCCGTCCGGGCATCAACAACATTCTGGGCTGCTGGTTCTTCTCGTTGATTCGAACGCCGGGAGCGAGCCTTGGCAATGCGGACAACTCCGGTTTGATCATTGCCGCCTCCGTCTGCGACCTCTGTACCCAGTCCATTGTGCCAGCAAATTGTCTCGATCACGGTGCGCTTGAAAAACTTGGGAGATGTTCCGATGGGGACCGTGATCCCAATAATCCACAGGAACCGGAGCACAATCTATTGACACGAAGTTCGCAGCGGGACACATTACGTCGTAGGTGAATCAGTCGTTCTTTCCCTGCACCAAATTCAACAATTTATCCACATCAAACACGAATTTCTCTTGACATGCGCCAGAATCAAGGTACATTGTGGTCAAAAGTGGGGCAAAGTGGTAAGAAGTAGGGGCCAGTAGTACAACGTAGCACGCTGTAGGGGGCAGTGGTCTCTGTGGGCATACTGATCCTCCAACGAGACGGGGCACATGAAATTGCGCGGAAATTCACCGGCCAAGGTGGACGAAAAGGGTCGTCTCAAGATCCCCGCCCAGTTTCTCGACGAATTGAAGGAATACGGCACAGCTTTTTATATCACCAGCACGTCGGGCGAGTCAGCGCGAATCTATCCGCTAAAAGTGTGGAGCGAGATCGAGGACAAGCTGGCGAGCTCGCCAAACTCGAAGGAGAAGCGGCGGTTCCTGATGCGCACAAGCTACTTCGGGCAGGTAGCTGAGCTGGATGGACAGGGAAGAGTGCTGCTGCCGGCAATTTTGAGGGAGAAAGCGATCCTGAAGGGCGACGTGGCGGTGTTGGGCATTTCGAATTACTTGGAAGTGATGAACGATGCGCGCGTTGTGGATCAGATGAAAAACGAGCCATTCACGGACGAAGACGAAGACGCGCTGGGGATTTAACGGATTTGGGCAGCAGTTTCGGTCGAAGTGGGCATACGGGCGTAGGGGACAAATTGGGCGAGTTACGCGAACGGGCAAACAGCATTGGCTGAATTCCACACGCCGGTGATGTTGAACGAGGTATTGGAATGGCTGCAAGTAAAACCGGAAGGAGTTTACGTGGACGCGACACTGGGAGCCGGAGGGCATTCGCAAGCCATCGCCGCCCGATTGTCGTCGGGCCGGTTGATCAGCCTGGACCGGGACGGACAAGCGCTGCAGATCGCGCGGGAGCGGCTCAAGGAGTTCGAGAGCAAGGTGAGCTTCGTGCAGACGCCGTTCTCACAGATTGTGGAGGCCGTGCACGGGTTGGGGATAGCGACGGTGGACGGGGTCTTGGCCGACTTGGGAGTTTCGAGCATGCAGCTTGATCGTCCGGAGCGTGGATTTTCGTTCCGAGAAGCTGGGCCGTTAGACATGCGCATGAGTGGCGGGGCGGCGGAAGAAGACACGCTCACCGCGGACGAAATTGTGAATCGATGGCCGGAAAAGGAAGTGGCCGACCTGCTCTACCGCGAGGCGGAAGAGCACGATTCCAGAAGGATCGCCAGGGCAATTGTGAAGGCAAGGCCGATACGCGACACGGCCCACCTGGCAAAGGTTGTGGCAGGCGCCCGGAAGCAGTGGGGAAGGCAGAAACTGCATCCCGCGACAAAAACGTTTCTGGCGCTGCGGATAGCGGTGAATCGAGAGTTGGAGGAACTCGGGCAGTTTCTTTACCGGACCCCTGCCACATTACATTCCGGCGGTCGCTGGGTGGTGCTGACGTACCACTCGCGGGAAGACCGCCCGGTGAAGCGCGCGTTCCAGCAAGGCGACAAGGAAGGAACGTTGAAGGTGCTCACCAAACACGTAATCGTGCCAAGTGAAGAAGAGCAGAGAAGCAACCCCCGGTCGAGGAGTGCGAAGTTGAGGTGCGCAGAAAAGGTGTGAACATGGCGACAGCGTATCAATGGAGTGGCCCGAGCAGCGAAGAGATTCTGGATGGAGTAGCGGCGCGCAAACCGGAGATGACCCGGCCTCGCACGGTTTCGCGCTTTGCGAATCAGGCAATCGCCACGGTGAACCGGCGAAAGAAGCCGGCCATGGTGGAATTCTGCACCGTAAAGAGGATCGATAATTCGCGGCTGGTCCGGCGCGTTGAGCCGGTCAAGATGCGCAATTTATACAAAACGCTTGGGCTCGGCTCGATTATCGCGGCCTTTTGCATGCTCTACGTGTACCAGCACTTTCGCTGCATCGATCTGAGCTTCCAATTAGAAGATTTGAAGGCGAAAACGCAACAGGCTCAGAAGTCGAACGGCAACCTGAAGCTGGAGATCGCCTACTTGCGCGATCCCCATCGGATCGACGTGATTGCGCGCCGTCAATTGGGACTGACGCAGCCCGCCGCGGATCAGTTGCGGGAGTACATGAGTACCGCTGGAGCGGAAGTCGCTGCCGTGCAGTACACGCGGCCCAATCACGCCCCCTAGCTACGCGTCCAAGCGCCGCCCTTGCTTCCCTGAGCGCTGTAGCGCACGAGTTCTGAAACAAGCTGGAAATTCGCATGGAGCGCGGCCCGGAACTGGGAATCATGGAGCAAGAAAAAGTTCATGTTCGTCTGCTATTGCTTGCCGGCTTCGTGCTCTTCTGGATGTTCGCGATCTTCGCCCGCGTGGCCTACCTGCAGTTATTCCTTCATAGCGAATACATGTCCCGTGCCTCGCGCCAGCAGCGGCACACCATCGATATTTATCCCAAACGTGGAGTGATCTTCGATCGCAACATGCACCCGCTTGCGATGAGCGTCCCGGTGCAATCGGCCTTTGCGGTACCTGCGGAAGTGAAAGACCGCGCCATGGCGGCGCGCCTGCTCGCGGGCGCTTTGGGAATGCCCGCCGAAGAAATTCGCGACAAAATGGACTCTGGCAGCACCTTTGTATGGCTCAAGCGCAAACTGCCGCCCGCGAAATCCGAAGCTGTCGAATCGCTCAATCTCAAGGGAATCTACCTGCAGGAAGAGAACCAACGGTATTACCCGAAACGCGAACTTGCCGCGCATGTACTGGGCTTTGTCGACGTCGACGAAAAAGGTCTGGGCGGCATTGAACACGAATACGACAACCTGATCCGGGGCAAAGAAGAAAAAGTCGTGGTGATGACCGACGCGCGCCAGCACGTCTTCGACGCCAGCGAGGCGCAAAGCGATCGCGGAGTGAACGTTGTTCTCACGATCGACGAAAAAATTCAATACGTCGCCGAACGCGAACTGGAAGCAGCAATCGAAAAGACCCACGCGCCGGCAGGTACGGTGATCGTGCAGGATCCGAACACCGGTGCAATTCTGGCTCTGGCGAACTGGCCGAAGTTTAATCCCAACGCGGCTTCGGCAGCGTCGACTGAGGCACGAACTGATCGGGGCATCAGCGATATCTACGAACCGGGTTCCACGTTCAAACTCATTACCCTTTCCGCCGCGTTCGATCAGAACCTGATTCACGCCGATGAGGTGTTCAATTGTGAAAATGGCGCCGTCACCGTTGCAGGGCATTTGATTCACGACCACAAAAAATACGGCATGCTCACAGTCGCGGACATTCTGGCCAATTCCAGCGATGTGGGCGCTATCAAGATTGCGCTGCGGCTCGGTTCCCCCAAGTTCTACGAATACATCCGCGCCTTCGGATTTGGCACGCCGTCAGGAGTAGACCTTCCCAGCGAAAGCCGTGGGCTGTTGAACCGGCTCGATCACTGGGGCTCCTATTCCATTGCCTCGGTATCGATGGGCCAGGAAGTGGGTGTCACGCCGCTGCAGATGATCACCGCGGTTTCGGCGATTGCCAACGGAGGCTTGCTCTACAAACCACACGTGGTGGAACAGATGCGGCGCGGTGATGTGGGTTTGCCCCTGGATGGACCTTCCGCACTAACGGAACCGAAGCGCGTCATCCGTCCGGAAACTGCCGCGATGATGCGTCATCTGATGGAAGGCGTGATTCTCCACGGTACCGGGAAGAAAGCGCGCCTGGATGGTTGGACGGTAGCCGGAAAAACCGGCACGGCGCAAAAGATCGACCCCGACACGGGACGCTATTCGCCTCACAACGTGATCGCGTCGTTCACCGGTTTCGCTCCCATCAATAATCCTGCAGTTACGATTTTGGTTTCCATCGACTCGCCCGGAGGCTATCCCCACGGTGGGGGAGATGTGGCCGCGCCGGTCTTCCAGAAAATCGCGGAACAGATTTTGCCGTATCTGGATGTAGCGCGTGACCTGCCGACGAGTCCGCAACTGATGCAAACCGCATATCACAAACACACGGAGACGGACGACAACTCACTGGACGATCTGTCAGCAGTCGACTTTAACGCGCCGCCCGAAACCAGCGAATCTCCGGCAAAACCAAAAACGGAAGCACCAAATCTTCAGCAACCTCCGGAAGTAGTGATGTCCGCCGATGAGGGCGGCGACATTGTAGTGCCCGATTTTACAGGCAAGACCATGCGCGACGTGGGCGAGAACTGCATCCGGTTGGGCCTGAATCCGGTGCTGGTTGGCACCAACGTTGCAATTCAACAGTCACCGGACCCGGGAGCGCGGGTGCGCCGCGGCACGAAAGTGATGGTGGAGTTTGGCGATCCACCAACTCATTCGCGCAAATCGAGATAAGCAAAAGATTTAGGGAACGAAATGCCGACAGGAATGATCCATACATCAGAGATAGAGAAGAGCAGCAAACAGGCAAAAGCAGCGAATCGGGAACAAACTGTGGCTGACCGGGAACACAACGCCTTTGTGGAACTTCGCGCCCTGTTGGAGGGCGTGCAGGTGCGTTCCGGCCTGCCTACCGGTCCCTTACCGATTATTCAGGTGGCCAATGATTCTCGCAAGGTGCAAGCCGGGGCGCTCTTCTTCGCCATTCACGGCGTAGCTACTGACGGCAATCTATTCGCGAAAGACGCGGCCAGTCGCGGGTCCGCCGCGATCGTCAGCGAAGATCCCCAACCGGCAGCCTGGCCCACCGAAATACCTTGGATTCAGGTGGACGAAGGCCGCAAGGCGCTCGCGATTGCCGCCGCAAATTTCTTCGGCAGACCGGCGAACGCGTTGAAGTTGGTCGGAGTGACGGGCACAAACGGAAAGACCACCACAACCTCTCTGATCGATTCCATTCTGCGAGGGTCGGGCGCGAAAACTGGATTATTCGGAACGATCGCCTACCACACGCCAGTCGGCGAGCATCCCGCTCCAAACACCACGCCCGAATCTCTGGATCTGCAAAGCTTCTTCGCGGAAATTCGCGACGCGGGTGGAACCTTTGCCACCCTGGAAGCAAGCTCGCACGCGTTGGCCATGGATCGCCTGTGGGGCTGCCACTTTGCTGTGGCTGTATTCACGAATCTCACCCGGGATCACATCGATTACCACAAGACGTTCGATAATTATTTCGCAGCCAAGCGCCGGCTCTTTGAAGGAACTGGCGCGGGCGCTCCGGACGTTTCCGTCATCAACAGCGATGACGAGTGGGGGAAAAGGCTTGTTGGATTGGGCAAGAAAACGCTGACGTATGGTTTGCTCAACGGCGCTGATTTGAAGGCCAAGAAATTTCAGCTGACCTTCAAGGGACTGAACTTCACCGCGCAAACTCCAAACGGCCCCATTCAGGTGGAATCGCCGCTGGTAGGGCGCATCAACGTGTACAACATTTTGGCTGCGATCGGGGCGGCCATCGGCATGGGCTTTCCGAATGACGTGATCGAAGCGGGCGTTCGAAATCTCCATGCCGTCGCGGGAAGGTTCCAGCGCGTGGATTTTGGCCAGCCCTTCCTGGTGGTTGTCGATTACGCACATACCGACGATGCTCTCGAGAATCTGATTCGCACCGCGCGAGAATTGAACGCAAAGGGAAGGATTATCACGGTGTTTGGCTGTGGAGGTTCGCGCGACCGCACGAAACGCCCGATCATGGGCGAAATTTCCGGGCGGCTCAGTGACTTGTCCATTCTCACCAGTGACAATCCCCGGCAAGAGGATCCCCTGAAGATTATTAGCGACATTGTGGTGGGCGCGCAGAAGTCCGCAGGCAAGTACATCATCGAAGCGGACCGCGCGAAAGCCATTCATTTGGCGATCGACGAGGCGCGAGCGGGAGACATTGTCCTGCTGGCGGGCAAGGGCCACGAGGATTATCAGATTTTTGCGGATCACACGATTCACTTTGACGATCGAGAAGTGGCGGCCAAAGCACTCGGCGAAAGAGGGTACGCGGCAGAACCGAAGAACGGGTTTGGCACGTAGCGCGCTTGTCTTTGTAGCAGCGGCTTTACGCCGCTGCACGCACCGGGATAAACCCGTTGCCACAAAGACGAGAGCCTGCGGGCCGGAGCAGTGACTCGCAGATAAGGAGGAACCCTCAACCGGTGAGAACCGACAGGAAGTTGCCGTTGTGCGGACGAGACCGATCGCTCGCCCGCGGTCTGGAAAAAGCGAACCTTCTGAGGAAATTATGCGGTGGACGGTTGCACAAGTGGCTGAGGCGGTGGCGGGCAAGCGCGGCGGCGGACTCGACCCCGTGGCCCGGCTGGCCGGCGTCTCGATTGATTCTCGCACGATACGTTCCGGAGAACTGTTCATCGCTATTCACGGTCAGACTCACGATGGACACGACCACGTGGCCGCAGCTATGGAAAGCGGAGCGCTGGCGGCCATTGTGGCGGAGCCGCTCGTCTCTCGTTATCCGGGATGGGTGCAGGACCGCTGCATTACCGTCGCCGACACGCTCGAGGCGCTCCATGCCCTGGCGCGAGCGGTTCGAAAAGAGTGGGGCAAAAAAGTCTGCGGGATCACCGGGTCTGTCGGTAAGACCACCACGAAAGAGATCGTGGCGGCACTGCTTGGTTCGAAGCTACGGGTGCTGAAAACCGCCGGCAATTTCAATAACGAGTACGGCCTGCCGTTGACGCTGTTTCGCCTGGAAGACACGGACGATGTAGCTGTCCTGGAAATGGGCATGTCGTTCCCGGGAGAGTTGAAGCGTCTGGCCGCCATTGCTTTGCCGGATGTTGCGATTGAAACGCGGGTGAGTCCGGCGCACCTCTTGAATTTTTCTTCGGTGGATGAAATCGCTCTGGCCAAACGCGAGTTGATTGAAGGATTGCGGGGTCGCGCTTCGGTTGCAGTCTTAAATGCGGACGACCCGCGTGTGGCCGCGATGGCCGCAGTCGCACCGGGCCGCGTGATTTTTTACGGTGTTGAGAAGCCCGCGGAATTTGCCGCCGAGGAAATTGAAGATCGTGGAGTGCTGGGAACCTCATTCACGCTGATACACGGCGGAAGACGCACGCGCATGGAATTACCGCTGCCGGGGCGCCATGTGGTGTGGAACGCGTTGGCGGCGATTGCCGCGGCCAGTGTGTGGAACATCACTACGGAAGAATCTCAGACTGCTTTGCGTGGATTGAAGACGCCCGCGATGCGCGGAGAGTTGATCCGGTTCACAAACGGTTTCGCGTTGATCAACGATTCGTACAATTCGAGTCCGGCGGCGTTGCACGCGATGATCGATTTGCTAGTCGCCACGCCGGGCTATCAGCGGCGCATTTTGGCGGCCGGCGAAATGCGTGAGCTGGGGCCGAGTTCGCCAGTACTGCACAGAGAAGCCGGCGAGCACGCGGGGAAAACTGGAAACGTTGACTTCATCATTGGCGTGCAGGGAGACGCGGCGCAGATTGTCAACGGGGCAATTTCAGCCGGCGTCCCGCGCGAACATACGAAATTTTTTGTCACGCCCGACCACGCCGCGGGATTCCTGAGCGAGTTTGTCCGGCCTGACGACCTGTTGCTGGTGAAAGGCTCGCGCAGCGTGAAGATGGAGCGCATCGTAGAGGCGCTGCTCGGGCGGTTTTCTCCTGTGGACGCGCCTATGCCGGCAGGAGGAGGGCACTGAAATGTTGTACTACCTCCTCTACCACGTGCTGCAGAAATATTTCAGCCCCCTGAATGTGTTTCGCTACATCACCGTGCGGACGGTATACGCGAGTTTGACGGCCATGTTCCTGGCGCTCGTGTTTGGGCCCTGGCTAATTCGCAAACTGCGCGAACTGCAGATCGGACAGTACATTCGCGAAGAAGGCCCGCAGGAACACAAAAAGAAAGCAGGCACTCCGACAATGGGAGGAGTGCTGATTGTGCTGTCCACCGCGGTGCCGGTGTTGCTGTGGGCGGACCTGGAAAACCCGTTTGTACTGTTGTCCTTGTTCGCGCTGCTGGCGTTTGCCGCCATCGGATTCATTGACGATTACGCGAAAGTGGCCAAGCGGCGCAATCTGGGATTGACCGGAAAACGAAAAATCACCATGCAGATCGCAGTCAGCTCGTTTGTGGCCTTCGTACTGCTGGTGCTGGCCACTCATAGCGCCTATTCCACGCAACTGATCGTCCCCTTTCTAAAAAGGTTCCGGCCGGATTTGGTGATTCACGGTTTGCTGCACTACCGGAATTTGTGGCCGCTGGCATTCCTTCCCTTCATAGCATTTGTGGCCCTGGTCATTACGGGAAGTTCGAACGCCGTGAATTTAACCGACGGCTTGGACGGACTCGCGATTGGCTGCACTGTGATTGCGGCAGGTGCGCTGACGATTCTGACTTACGTCAGCAGCAACTTTCGTTGGGCCAATTACCTGGAAATTCAGTACATCCCGCGCATTGGCGAACTCACCGTATTTTGCGGCGCACTGGTGGGCGCTTCTTTGGGCTTTCTTTGGTACAACGCGCATCCTGCCGAGGTGTTTATGGGCGATGTAGGTTCGCTTTCCCTGGGCGGCACCCTCGGCACCATCGCCGTGATCATCAAGCAGGAAGTGTTGCTGGTCTTTGTAGGTGGAATTTTCGTGGTGGAAGCACTGTCTGTGATTTTGCAGGTGGGCTCGTTCAAATTGCGCGGTAAGCGTATTTTTCGCATGGCGCCCATCCATCATCACTTTGAATTATTGGGCTGGAGCGAGAGCAAAGTGATCGTGCGGTTCTGGATCGCCGCCTTGGTGTTTGCTTTATTCGCTCTGACGACTTTGAAATTGCGGTGAGACAAAGGATGAGCACTTACGAGGATGCCGGGATCGATTGAGTTGCGGAAGATGCGCGTGCTGGCCATCGGGCTGGCGCGGACGGGAGTGGCCACCGCCCTGTTTTGCGCTAAACACAATGCCATCGTCACCGCAACGGACGCTCGACCGGAAAGCGAATTGGGAGATGTGCCCGCTAAGCTGCGCGAGGCCGGCGTGACTCTGGAACTCGGCGGCCATGTGGAAAAGACGTACCTGGCGCAGGACTTGATTATCCCCAGCCCGGGCGTTCCCGCGGACAATCCGTTGTTGATGAAGGCGCGTTCGAAGGGCATCACCATCTGGAGTGAGCTTGAATTGGCGTATCGGTTTATGGAAGGCGAATTGATCGGCATCACCGGTTCGAACGGGAAGACCACCACCACCACGCTGGTTCACCACATTTTGACTAGCGCGGGCTGCAACGCCATTCTCGCCGGGAACGTAGGCACTCCGCTGATTGCTTGCGTAGAGCAGATGAAGCCGGGAACGGTTTCCGTTGTGGAGTTAAGCAGCTTCCAGTTGGAACTGACGGACAAGTTCAGGCCGAACATCGCGGTTTTTCTCAATCTCACGCCGGATCATCTAGACCGGCACAAAACTGTGGAAGCGTACGCGGCAGCGAAGGCGCGGATCTTCGCAAAACAGACGGAACTGGACGCAGCAGTGCTGAACGCGGACGACGCGCCGACGGTCGCGCTGGCTCCCCAAAAACCGGAACGGTTCTGGTTCAGCCGAAAGAAGCAGATCGACCAGGGTGCGTACGTGCGCGGTGAAGACTTGATCATCGTGCACAGCGGTAAAGAAGAGTTTGTCATGAAAGTGGCGGAGATTCCGCTGCCGGGACCGCATAACGTCGAAAATGTTCTGGCGGCCGCTACTGTCGCGCGCCTTGCGCGAGTGGACGTGTCAGAAATCGCCAGGGCCATCAAGAGTTTTGCCGCGGTGGAGCACCGGCTGGAATTTGTCTCCGAAGTCGCTGGCGTGCGCTACTACAACGATTCGAAAGCGACAAATGTGGACGCCACTTTGAAGGCGCTGGAGGCGTTCCCCGGACGAATTCTGATTATTCTGGGCGGTAAAGATAAAGGCAGCGACTACACAGTGCTCCAAAAACCCTTGCGCGAAAAAGCCATCCTGGCGCTCCTGATCGGTGCAGCGGCCGACAAGATTGAGACGCAAATCACGGGGAGTGTAGCAATCGAACGCGCTGGCACGCTTGAGAACGCGGTGGCCATTGCGTCGCAAGCGGCTAAACCTGGGGACATCGTGCTGCTGGCTCCGGCGTGCTCGAGTTTCGACCAATTCCAGAATTACGAGCATCGTGGACGTGTTTTCAAGGAGCTTGTGCACAGGCTGTAGGGAGCGCCTTGAGTTTTGGAATTAACTTTGGTTTTGCAATGAACGGAACGGCGGCGGTATAAGCCGCTGCGACGGGGAAGGGAACGACGTGGTGAGACGCTCAGATACGGACCGATGGCTGTTCGGCGTTACGTTGATGCTGTGCTTGCTCGGCGCCGTAATGATTTTCAGCGCCTCGGCAGTCACCGCGGAACAGCAGTTTGGTCACTCCTATCATTTCGTATTGCGGCAAATCATCTGGCTGGTGGCAGGCCTGCTGGGAATGTTCGCGCTAATGAAAATCGATTATCACAAATTACGCGAACCGGCGGTCGTGTACACCGTCGTCTGCGTGGTGCTGGTGATGCTGGTGGGAACCTTGTTCCTGGACAAGTCGCACGCCACGCACCGCTGGATTAAGTTCGGGCCGGCACAAATTCAGCCTTCGGAGTTGACCAAACTCGCCGTCATTCTTTATCTGGCCTGGTTCCTCGATCTAAAGCGGCGCAGCGCAACCAGCTTGAAATTCTGCAAGGAAGACTTGCTGAACACGATTTTACCTGCGGTCGCCCCAGTCTTTATGTGCGTCGCGTTGATCGTGCTTCAGCCAGACCTGGGCACCTCGGTGGACATTGTCTTGATCATGACAGCCATTCTTTTCGCCGCCGGGCTTTCCTGGAAGTGGATTGCCGTTGGCGCGGTGGCCGCCATGCCCGTGTTGTTCGTTTTGATCACGCACGTTTCCTATCGCCAGGCGCGTCTAATGGCATTTCTGCATCCCGAGAGCGATCCTCAGGGTGCCGGCTTCCAATTGCTGCAGTCCCTGATTGCGGTGGGATCTGGCGGCTTTACCGGTGTTGGTCTAATGGAGAGCAAACAAAAGCTGTTCTACCTCCCGGAAGCGCACACCGACTTTATTTACGCCGTGATTTGCGAGGAACTTGGCTTCATCGGGGCCTCGATTGTGATTGCGTTATTCGCCGCTTATGCCTGGCGGGGGCTGCGCGCATCGTTCAACGCGCCGGACGGCTTCGGACGCATGCTGGCATTGGGCGCCACCGCCATGGTGCTGTTCCAATCGTTGATTAATTTTGCCGTGGTATTGGGGATGATGCCCACCAAGGGAATTCCACTGCCCTTTGTGAGCTACGGCGGGTCGAGTCTGCTGGTGATGCTGCTGGCGACCGGCGTGCTCCTGAATGTGGCACAGCAGGGCAGCAGCAACGCAGGTCTGCAAGCGTGAGAGGGCCAGCGTGAAGCTGCTGATCGCCGGCGGCGGCACCGGCGGGCACGTGTTTCCAGCAATTGCCATCGCGCAAGAGTGGTTGGCGCGAGGCAAGGAGCGCGAAGTGATTTTGGTAGGCACGCAACGCGGAATCGAAATGAAGTTGGTGCCTGTGGCTGGCCTGCCGCTGGAAACCATTCGCGTTGCGGGTTTAAAAGGAAAGGGCGGCACTACGCTGCTGAAGAATCTGGGAATGCTCGGGACGGGATTAGCGGACGCGTTCGGCGTCCTGAAGCGGCACCATCCGCAAGTGGCGTTTGGTGTCGGCGGCTACGCGGCGGGACCGATGTTGCTGGCCACCTGGTTGCGCCGCATACCGAATGTCATTTTTGAGCCCAATGCCGAGCCCGGGCTGACCAATAAAGTGCTGGCGCGTCTTGCACAAAGAATCGCGACGGGCTATGACGTGTCCGCGCACGCCTGGGGTGATCGCGCCGTGGTGACGGGCTGCCCTGTGCGGCCGGAGTTCTTCACCATTCCACCGAGCAAACCGCAAAAACCGCTGAAGCTGCTGATCACGGGAGGCAGCCAGGGCGCGCTCCCAATCAATCGTGCATTCATCGAAGCCGCGCCATTACTGGCGAAACGCGCATCGGAGTTGCGGATTGTGCATCAGACCGGCGAGCGCGCTTATAATGACGTACAGGCTGCCTACTCGGGACAAGCGATGCAGGTCGAGGTCGCGCCGTTTTTGAGCAACATGGCCGAGCGTTTTGCCTGGGCCGATTTGATTGTTTGCCGGGCAGGCGCGATTACTGCTGCCGAAGTAGCAGCCGCGGGCCGAGCCGCGATTTTCATTCCGTTTGGAAAAGCGACTGACAGTCATCAACTGCGTAACGCGCAGGAGATGACCAATGCGGGAGCCGGCCGGTTGATCGCCGAGCCGGAACTCACCGCGGAGCGGTTGACGAACGAAATTTTCTCACTCCTGGACCAGCCCGGAGAAATTGAAAAACTTTCGACGAACGCGCGCAGCTTGGCCCACCCTGACGCAGTGCGCGACATCGTCGATTTGATTGAGCAGGCCGCGTCGAAGGCCGGGACAGGCGAGCGGCGGTCCGCTGGCGCGCCGGGGCGAGACAGCCAGAAAGAGCAACGAGGCACGTGATGGTATCGTTTCGCAATTTTCAGCGAATTCACATGGTTGGCATCGGCGGAATTGGCATGAGCGGCATCGCGGAAGTGCTGCTCACCTTGGGCTATTCCGTAACCGGTTCGGATACCAAACCTTCCACCATCACCGAACGGCTGCAAGATTTGGGCGCCACAGTGTACGAGGGCCACCAAGCGAATAACGTCGACAGCGCGCACGTGGTAGTGATTTCGTCGGCCGTCCGGCCCGATAATCCGGAAGTTGTGGAAGCGCATAAGCGCAAAATTCCCGTGATTCCGCGCGCGGAGATGTTGGCGGAATTGATGCGCTTGAAATACGGCATTGCCGTGGCCGGCGCGCACGGCAAGACCACCACCACCTCCATGGTAGCTTCGATTTTGGCGGCCGCTCACCTGGATCCTACGTTTGTGGTGGGTGGCCGAGTAAACCAGGCCGGCACCACCGCACGCGTGGGGAAAGGCGAATACTTCGTCGTGGAAGCGGACGAAAGTGACCGTAGTTTTTTGATGTTCGCGCCGGTCGTCGCTGTCGTCACCACCATCGATCGTGAGCACCTGGACCAATACGCTTCGCTCGAAGACATTCAAAGCGCGTTTTTGCAATTTGTGAATCGCGTGCCGTTTTACGGTGCAGCGGTGTTGTGCCTGGACGAACCGAATGTGCAAGCCATCCTTCCCAATGTGAAGCGGCCGATTATTACCTACGGCACGTCCAGCCAGGCGGACCTGCTCATCACCGACATTGAGCTGAAGGGATTGGGAAGTTCCTTCCGCTTGACCTATAAAGGCGAGGACCTTGGGATTTTCGAGTTACCACATCCCCCGGGAATTCATAATGTAAGAAACGCCGCCGCAGCAGCGGCAGTCGCACTGTATCTGAATGTCGCTTCCGATTTGATCAGGGAAGGACTGGTGAAGTTCTCAGGCGTTGGCCGCCGTTTCGACGTCAAGGGTATGGTGAACGAGATTACCGTCGTCGATGATTACGGCCATCACCCCGCCGAGATTCGCGCAACCTTGGAAGCGGCACGGGGCTGCAAGTTCAACCGGCTCCTGGTCCTTTTCCAGCCGCACCGTTACACGCGCACGCAGCATTTGTGGGACGAATTCTCCCGCGCGTTCAATCAGGCGGACGTGCTGGCGCTCATGGACATTTATGCCGCGAGCGAAAATCCCATTCCGGGTATAACCAGCGACGCCCTGGCGAACAGTATCCGCGAAGGCGGCCACAAGAATGTGAGCTACTTCCCATCGATGCAGGATGCCATTGAATTCTTGTTGCGGGAAGCGCGCCCCGGCGACGCCATCCTGACCATTGGCGCGGGGAATGTCAGCCGGGCCAGCAATGAGCTGATGGTTTTGTTGGGTACAGAGTTACGCCTGGACGACGGAGCACGGCATGCGCATTGAAAGCGCCAAAATCCTCGAAGCCCTGCCAGACTTGGGCGTGGTGCATCAACGGAGCGTGTCGTTGGCCGAGTTGACGTCCTTGGGCATTGGGGGCACCACCGATTTACTGCAAATCCAGCGGCACGACTCAATTCCCGAATTGCTGAATCTCCTCGACAGCAACGGCGTGCCGCACAAATTCCTCGGCGGCGGCTCGAATCTTTTGGTCATGGATGGAGAATTGCCCTTCGTCGTGCTTCAACTGGCCCAGCCGGATCCCGACGTGGTCATTCACGGCAACTTCACCACAGTCGATGCCGCGGCGGATTTAGGCAAAACGGTCACGTTCTGCGCCAAAAATAATCTCGGCGGCATGGAAGGACTGATCGGAGTGCCCGGAACCGTGGGTGGGGCCCTGCGCATGAACGCTGGCGCCTACGGCATACAAATCGGAACGTATGTACGCGAGGTGAATGTCTATCGCGCGGCGGAGCGCAAGCTGGAAAAGCTGACCGGCTGTGAAATTTCGTTCGAATACCGGCACACTTCTTTTGCGCCCGATGATATGATGCTGTCGGTGAAGCTCGAATTACCCTCCAAGCCGTACCGTGAAATCCTCCAAGGCATTCGTATCTGCAACGAAAAGCGCCGAGCCAGCCAACCGCTCGGCCAAAAAAGTGCGGGCTGCATCTTCAAGAATCCTCCGGGAGCATCGGCTGGCCGAATGATCGATGAATTGGGGCTAAAGGGATTCTGTGTCGGCGACGCTCGGGTCAGCGACCGGCATGCCAATTTCTTCGTCAATTCCGGTCGCGCATCCGCCGCGGACATGTTGGGATTGATTGCGCAAGTGCGTGATCGCGTGCAACAAAATTTCGGTGTGACTCTCGAAAACGAGGTGGTGGTTTGGAACGCGTAAAGCCCATCCAACGGAATGCCACCGCGGCGGCAGCTGATTCTGAGCCGTACCGTCCTGAGCTGATCGCTGAGGAAGAGCCCAGGTATCTGCGCCGGCAGAAGCCCGTCGAGATACGCCGCAAGAAATTCAGCGGCAAAACGGGAAATTACTACCGCCGCGCCTTTGTATGGACCCTGGTGGGAGCCGCTGCTATTGGCGCGAGCACATTTTCCGTCCGCTACTTGCTCTACTCTCCGCAGGTTCTGTTGCTCAAGCCCGATCAAATCGAAGTAAACGGAAATCACATTGTCGCTCGGGAAGATGTACAGCGATTATTTATTCGCGACCGCAACCTGAGTGTCTTGAAAATTCCTCTGGATAAGCGGCGCCGCGAAATTGAAGAATTGCCGTGGGTCGAAGACGCCAGCGTTCAGCGCATCCTGCCGAACCGCATTCGCGTGTTCATCACCGAGCGCACGCCCATCGCCTTTTTCCGCAATGGCACGGAACTCACATTGGTTGACGCTCACGGCGTGTTGCTCGATCGCCCCGAAGGCGAAGATTTTCATTTTCCCATCGTCACCGGTTTATCAGACAACCTGCCCCGGGGCGAACGCGAGAAGCGCATGCAGACCTACCAGGAATTCATGAAGGATACCGACCTCGTCAGGCCGGGATCTTCCGATCGAATCAGCGAACTGGACTTGAGTAATCCGCGCGATTTACGAGTTGTGCTCACCGGACTCGGCGGGAATGGCGACGATCGCGCCGTCACCGTGCACTTTGGGCAGAACGACTTCACCGGAAAATATCGCATGCTCGTCGAGAATTTTGCTCAGTGGCAGGCGAATTCCGGCACCGTGCATTCCATTGATCTTCAGTACTCGCGCCAAGTCGTGGTGAACCCCGACACCACCACAACCGCGTCGAGACATAAATAGCGATTTCGCAGGAGAGGCGTTTTGGCGAAGAAAGACAAATATCTTGTGGGCTTGGATATCGGCAGTACAAAAACGTGTGTATTGCTGGCGGAAATGGAAGACGAACAGGTTCGTTTTCTGGCGCTCGGCGCAGCCGAATCCAAGGGCTTGCGCAAGGGTCTGATCGTCAATCTGGATTCCACCGTCAGTTCCATCCGGCGCGCGGTTGAAGAGGCCGAAGGCGTCGCCAACGTCCCGGTGGAGTCCGCCGTAATTGGGGTAGCGGGCAATCACGTGCGAGGCGTGAATAGCCAGGGTGGCGTTTCGCTAGGGGCACGTCCGCGCGATATCGAACGAGACGATGTACGTCGCGCGATCGATACCGCGCGTAATATCTCCTTACCCGAAGATCGCGAAGTGCTTCATGTTCTCCCGCATGAGTTTCGCGTGGACGCGCAGGATGGCATTCGCGATCCGATTGGTATGGTTGGTCATCGTCTGGAAGTCATCGTCCACCTCGTGACTGCATCCAGTTCCGCGACGCAAAATCTGGTTACCGCCGCGAACAAAGCAGGAATCCTGATCAACGACACGGTTTTGGAACCGCTGGCCTCCGCGGAAGCGTGCCTGACCCAGGATGAACGGGAACTCGGGTGCTGCCTTCTGGATATCGGCGGAGGCACCACCGAGCTGGTTGTGTACGGTGGAGGCGTGGTCCGGCACACCGGCGTGGTCGCAATCGGCGGCGACCACTTCACCAACGATCTCGCGGTTGGATTGCGCACTCCCATACCCGAAGCGGAACGCATCAAGCGCCATCACGGTTGCGCTGCAGCCTCCCTGTTGCATGACGACGGCTCGATTGAAATCGCCAGCGTAGGCGACCGGCCTCCACGCACCATTTTTGCGCATGCGCTTACGGAAATTGTTGAACCTCGTGCACAGGAACTGTTGGCTCTCATTGGAGACGATTTGCGGCGCGCGGGTTTGGATCGCCAAATTCCCGCGGGCTTTATTTTGGCTGGCGGCGGAGCGCGCCTCAACGGGCTACCCGATTTGGCCGAAAACACATTCCATCTGCCGGTCCGGATGGGCTACCCGCGTGGTATCCCGGATTTACCGGAGCAAGTGGCTCAGCCGGAATACGCGACCGTGATTGGTTTGGTCCTGTGCGCAGCGAAATCCAGACGGGCTGGCCCGGCCAAGCCTGCGAGTTTAGTTTCGAAGCTGCGTTCCATGTTTGCGGGAGCGTAGCGGAGACAACGTGGCAAAAACCGCGAAAAACAGCGCGTTTTCCACAGGTGAAAATTATTCCCAGTGGAATCGTATTTACACGAGATTTATAAAGGAATTTCACCAGCCGGACAGGGGGAAAGCATGACAGCAAAAGACGCAGGTATCCGGATGAGCTTCAGCGAGGAGTTACAGCCCGCGAAGCTCAAGGTGATTGGCGTGGGCGGCGGTGGCTGCAACGCCGTCAATCGCATGATTCGCGCCAAAGTGGAGGGCGTGGAGTTCATCACCGCGAACACCGATTTGCAGGCGCTCAAAATGTCGCAAGCCCCTGTGAAACTACAATTGGGCGCGAAGCTCACCAAGGGACTGGGTGCCGGAGCCAATCCTGAGGTTGGCCGCAAAGCAGCCCTGGAAGATACCGAAAAAATTATCGAGGCGCTGGAAGGCTCGGACATGATTTTCATCACGTCCGGGTTGGGCGGCGGTACGGGAAGCGGAGCCGCTCCGGTCGTCGCGTCATTGGCAAGCGAGCTCGGTGCGCTTAGCGTTGCGGTGGTCACCAAGCCGTTCGCGTTCGAAGGCAAACGGCGCATGCTGCAGGCCGAACACGCTCTCAACGAACTCGTTGGCGTCGTTGATACAGTGATCGTCATCCCTAACGAGCGCCTGATGGAGACGGTCGAGCCCGGTACCAGCTTCTTCGATGCATTCCGCATTGCCGACGATATCTTGCGCCAGGCCGTGCAGGGAATTTCGGACATTATCACGGTTCCCGGCATTATCAACCGCGACTTCGCCGACGTGAAAACTATTATGCATGGACAAGGCTATGCGGTGATGGGTACGGCTGTGGCCAGCGGCGCAAACCGCGCTGTCGATGCGGCGAATCGCGCCATTTCCAGTCCCTTGCTGGAAGATAATTCCATTCAAGGCGCGCAGGGCATTCTCATCAATATTTGCGGTAGTTCGAGTCTTTCGTTGCAGGAAGTCCACGAAGCTTCCAGCGTAATTCAGAAAGCCGCTCACGAAAACGCCAACATCATTTTCGGCGCGGTCATGGACGACAACATGAAAGACATGGTGAAAATCACCGTGATTGCGGCCGGCTTCAAGGAAACCGCCAGACAACAGGCGCAGGCCCAGCAAAAGCAGACCTTCTTGCCGAGAACCTGGAAAGCTGGCCGGGAAGTTCCAGAACATCAGCCTGAGCTGTCGGTGCAGGTCACTCCTCCGAATGTCGTCAATCAAGTGAAGCAAAATGTCCGGGAAGTGACCCAGGAAGTACCCAAGGACGATCTGGACGTTCCGACATTTCTGCGCCGCCAGGCCCAGAAGGCCTAACCGTCATCCCCGCAATTTCAGCCGTGTAGCAGCGGCTTTATGCCGCTGCTCTTAAGCCTGTGCTAGTGGAGGCAGCGCTTCATCGCGCGGATTTCTTGTTCGAACCTCTGGAAGTTGCCGCAGCCATAGGGCAGGATTTTGCTCAATCCCGAATGAAATTCAGATGCGCCAGTTTCGGCCGCCATCCTTGCGATGTTCGTTGCATCCAGGCCGCTCCCGGGCATAATCACGATGCGGCCCGCAGCAACTTCTACGAGCTTTCGTAACACCTTCACGCCCTGAGGAGCGGTGGCCGCGCCGCCCGACGTGAGAAGACGCGTTGCTCCCGTCGCAATCACATCCTCGATCGCAGTGAGCAGATCCACACACGCATCAAACGCCCGATGAAAGGTAACCTCCAGCGGCCGCGCCCATTCCACTAACTCGGTGGTGCGCTGCACATCGACGCTGCGGTCCTCGCGCAACAGTCCAAACACAACGCCATCCGCGCCGGCGTCACGAGCCTCGGCGATGTCGCGCTTCATCAGCGCAAATTCCTTGTCGCTGTACACGAAATCTCCGGTTCGGGGACGGATGATCGGGAACACTGGCAGTTCCAGTTCCTCATGAAAAGTGCGCAACGCGGTCAACGGAGGAGTGACGCCGCCATGGATTAATTCCGCGCAAAGTTCGATGCGATCCGCGCCCCCGCGCTCAGCGGCCAGTGCGGAATCGAGAGACTCGACAGTAATCTCCAAAAGCCTTTGCGGTGGCAAAGAAATCCTTTCGATGAAGTGAGTATAGGAAGTTATATACTCCGCGCTCGCGCAGGTTGCAATCCTTACGGCATCGGTCAATGAGCCGGCAATACCACGTATCTCGCGATGACAAAGCCCATCGCTCCGCCAAAAAACGCGTCAGCAGGAAAGTGGTTGCTGGTGGTTATGCGAGAAAAACTGATCGTCGCCGCCAGGCCATAGGCCACGAACGGAACCCAGCGATGCTGCCGGTAACGATGGGAGAGTACGGTGGCGACTGCCATGGCTGCCATTGCGTGATTTGAATAAAAACCGCCGGAGTGAAAAGGATTGTGGGAACCGTTGAAGAAACTTCCTGAGTATGGGCCATTGCCCATATAGCTCAATGGCTGCCTTCGCGCGGTGATCGCTTTCAGCGGCAAGTCCAAAAGAAAACCATCCGCGACAGCTTCGGCGGCGAGCAAACCGGAGTTTTCGGCGTAAGAGTCTTTGTGCAGCCAGCCGACTCCATACAGAACCGCCGGAACCGCTGCGATGTACACTGCGGAATTCGTGCCGCTGAACGCGTTGTTAAAGCCGTTAAAGTTTGTTGTCGTTCGAAATGGCGGGGCACTATGCGCGTCGGTGGCAATGAGTACCGAGGTCGCGCCGATTACTCCGATGGTAGGCAACCAGTGTTCGCCGTGAACCAGCTTGGCCGGAAAAATCCAGATTTCCTTCTGATCGGAGACGATGTTCCCGGGCAATTCCTTTAGAGAGACGCTGCGATCGGACGCAAGTGTGGAAGCTGGGGAAACCGCCTGCGCCTCCACAGGAACAATAGCTGAGCCAGCGTGAACCCCAAAGATCAAGAAAAGGATAATTCCCGAACGGTAGGCCTTACCGACCAGAATCTTCATAATGTCCCCCCCGACACTGCCAGTTGCGACGTAACGGCAGGTAAGAAAGGTTGCCAGAACCGCGCGAGTTCGCTGCGGCGGCAAGCCGAGCCGACCGAACCCCGTGGCCCGGCGAATGTGTTAGGCTTGCGGCATTAAGATTGGTCTCTTCCACCGGAAGTTCCTCAGCGGGGAGTCCTAATAAGGAGACCGGAAATGAACGCGAACAGAGTGCTTTTCGGAATCGGCGTTGCCGCTTTAGCGCTGATCGCCGCGGGATGTCAGAAACCTTATCATCAGCCTGACGAGCGCTACGTGCTGGTCACCGCGAACGTGGACTTGCCGTATTGGCAAGAAGCCTCCGCAGGTCTCACCGACATCGGAAAGACCGCGGGAGTGAAGGTCGAGATGGTTGGACCGAATAGCTTTTCGCCCAGCGACGAGCTGACGGCCTTCCAGCAGGTGGTCGCGCAGCATCCCTCGGGGATTCTCGTTTCCGTTACCGATCCGAAGACCTTCAACGATCCCATCGACCATGCCATCCTGCAAGGAATACCGGTGATTTGCATCGACGCCGACGCGCCCGATTCGAAACGCGTCTTGTTCATCGGCACTGATAATTTCCGCGCCGGCCAGGACAGCGGGAAACGCATGGCCACGTTGCTCGGCGGTCAGGGCCGCATTGTCATCATCACCGTCGCTGGACAGTTCAATAGCGAAGAGCGCGTTCGCGGCGTAAACGAAGCTCTGAAGAAATTCCCCGGAGTCCAGGTGGTCCAAACTGTGGACGACAAAGGGGACTCCCGCGTGGCCAACGATGCCATTTCCGCGCTGCTGGCGAAAAAAGAAAAAATCGATGGAATCATTGGCCTGGAAGCGTCTGGGGGAGAAGGCGCTGCCGATGCGCTGCACCGCATGGACATGACCGGGAAGATTAAGATCGTTGCATTCGATAAAGACCCGCAAACCCTGGATGCTATCGATAAGAAGTGGATTACCGCTACCGTGGTCCAGAAGCCCTACGTCATGGCGTTTTACGGCGTGCGATTCCTCGACGATCTACACCACAACGCTGTCCACGAATTTAAGGATTGGGCCACCGCCCCAACCGCTCCTTTGCCCACTTTTGTGGATACCGGCACCGCCGTGATCGATTCCAGCAATCTCGCGGCGTTCCAGAAAGCCCTGGCGGAACATCCGAAGCCGGTAATCTAGTTCGTATTCACCACAATGACATTTGTCTTTAACAAATTGACATAGCTGGCGAACGTTTGCAGTTACATCAGTCCGTAGGAGGCGAAGGTAACGATGGACGCCAGCCCCAGCGCGGAACCAATGATCGCGCCCGCCAGCACGTCACTGAGGAAGTGCATGCCCAGCACAATGCGCGATACCCCGATGCTGATCGCCAGAAAATACAGCGGCCCTTCCAGCGAAGGATAGAAAAAACTCACCACCAATGCGATCGAGAACGCCGTCATGGTGTGCCCGGATGGGAACGAGAACTTATCGGGAGGCAAAACCTTGGCCCAGCAATGTGGCTGGTACTCGCAGGGCCGCGGACGGTGGCTCAGCTTCTTCAGCGCCTTGAATACCAGGATGCCCAGGATCGCCGCAGCACCGGCAGCTCCGAACGCGACGTAGCCACGTGAGCCGCCGAACGCCACCAGCAGCGCGCCAAGGCTGTACCACAGCCAACCATCGCCCATACGCGTAGCGGTCAACATCCAGAAACGAATCCACCGGGGGGCCCGCCAATTGTTCATCCGCCGCATGACACGGTGGTCGCGGTTCTCGATGAATCCCCAGACTGTTTTCGCCACGGCCATGGCAACCTCTTACTGCGTTACTGCGCCCAGTTGGCCTCGAACCTTGAATCGACGTCCCAGAGCATGCGTGGCTGACGGGTTTCCCCGAGCAGCGGCGCCGCCCATTTCTTGCAGAAACGAATCTCGTTCAGCCAGTGTCCTGCGGTGATCGCCGGAACAAAAATGGTGAAGGGAATCAGAATCCCGGCCAACGGTTGTTCTTTCAGCAGCCCGCCGGCAAATCGCCAGATGTCCAGGGTCAGCTTAAGGTAAGAGCCGTGTTCGCCGTGCACAATACCGCGTCCCGCGCGCAATCCGGTGAAGAACTCTTCCACCGTGCGCGAACGAGGCACTTGGGTGTAGGTCAGGGCTACGCCGGACAGGGTGTGTGAATCGCTTCCAGCTACGCCGATTTTGCCCAACCTCTCGGCCAACTGTTTGGCGTTGCGATTCGCCTCGCCGCGCATCTGCCCGTTACGAATTTCAAAGGCAGGAACGTAGGAAGCGAACCAGTTGAAGTCTTCCAGTTCGCGTCTGCCGGTCAGTCCCGAGAACACGTGATTCACGCTAAAAAACAGTTTGCGCTCGGTCAGGTACACCAGCAATGCGATAAAATCGTTCCGGCGGCGCTGAATTTCCACATGGTCTTTTTCGGTGATGGCATAAACGCCCAAGTGCATTTCGGTGCCACTGGGCATCCGTACGGTCACTTCTTCGCTTAGAAAGAAGTCGGGATATTTGCGAAGGACTTCCGCGGCGTCAATCGAGTCGTGATCTGTCACCGTAACGACGGACATGCCCCGCTGCTTGCAGCGGTGATACACGTCCTCAGGCTGGTTGTAGGACTCGCGGCAAATGCGTGTCAGACCCGGGGTATTGCACATCCCAGAGCCTGTGGTATGTACATGAAGGTCGCATCGCATGTAAAAATTTTAAGTAGAGGATATGAACAAAACATGAAGAGTGGGCGAAATGTGAATGAAAAAACAGGTGGAACTCATTGAGCACAAATGAGTTTTCCAGTTTTCCACATGGCATGTTGGATGCTCTTACGGTGCCCCGGTTTGCCTGCGTGAGAATGCCCCAATGAGGAAAATTCAGATCCTGTTCCACGACGCGGGAGGAGGTCATCGCAACGCCGCAGTCGCCTTACAGACCGTCGTCGCCCAGCAGCAGCGCCCTTGGCACGTCGATGTAGTGCAGTTTCAAGAGCTTACGGACCAGCTCGATGTGTTGCGCAAATTAACGGGCATCCGCATCCAGGAGCAGTACAACGCATTGCTGAGAAATGGATGGACGCTTGGCTCCGAGCAGTTACTGCGCGTGCTCCAAGCCACCATCCGGCTATTTCATCGACCCATGGTCAAGCTTCTGATTACCCATTTTCAGCAACATCCAGCCGACCTGCTGGTCTCCGTAATCCCGCATTTCAACCGCCAGATCGCCGAGGCCTGGAAGGCGTGTTATCCCGGTCGGCCGTTCGTCACCATTATTACCGATTTGGCTGATTACCCACCGCACTTCTGGATCGAGCCGATCGAGGAACAATATGTGATTTGCGGGAGTGAGAGAGCCGTCCAGCAAGCTCGCGAGATCGGTAAAGACCCGTCGCATGTCTTCGCGACTTCCGGGATGATCCTGCGGCCCGATTTCTACGCGGAAGATAACGCTGATCCCGTCGCTCTGCGCAGCGAACTGCAGCTCCAGCCGGATCTGCCTACCGGCATGCTTTTGTTTGGCGGGTTTGGATCCAAGGCGATGTATGACATCGCGGAGCAGTTGGAAGCAGCCGAATTGCGCTTGCAGTTGATCGTCATTTGTGGCAGGAACGAGAAGCTGGCGGAGAAATTCCGTTCACGCGCCTGGAAGATGCCCATTCATGTCGTGGGTTTCACCAAAGAAGTTCACCGGCTCATGCGCGCCGCTGATTTTCTGGTTGGCAAACCCGGGCCCGGCAGCGTCGCGGAAGCCATGGTTCGGAAGCTTCCCGTGATCTTGGAATGCAACTCCTGGACGTTGCCGCAGGAGCGATACAACACAGAATGGGTCAAGGAAAAGAAAGTCGGCGTGATTCTTCACGACTTCGGCCAGATTGTTGATGCTGTGAGAGAACTGCTGCAGCCGGGAAAACTCGCCGAGCTTCGCTGCAACACCGAAAAGCTCAACAATCGCGCCATCTTCGAAATCCCTGAGATCTTTGCCAAGTTGCTCGGCCCGCAGCCAGCCGGATCTTAGTTGCTGGCGCGTTCGGAACGAGAATTGTAGTGCAGATGCGGATGCGCGCTCGGCGTTTCCGCAGGAGTGCTGACGCGGGGCTTGGCGCAAGTCACGGCCCACCTCCGCGCCGCAAATTTGGGTCGGTCGCAAATCTTGCTGCAACCCGCTGCCGTCTTCGACATGCCGCAACCGCAATAGCATCCGCCCACAACCTGGTGCGGCTTTGCCGATGTATCGGCCCAAGCGACGAAACCCAGTGCACAAGCGGCTACCACCAGGTCAAGCGCTAGCCAAAGGCAAATGCGTTTTACTCGCGGCAACACGGGAACTCGCATGCGCAAAGTCTCGCCCGGAAACGCCAGTAAACCGATAGCTCCCGCTTCTCAAAAATAGGCATTACCCGGGTCCTGATGGTACTAGTGAGTTGTCGCACGTTAACGTTGAACGTGGCGCTCGCAGCGCGCCGCCGGCTTCGACCCGTCCCCGAGTTCCGAAATGAATCAGGCGAACTGATTTGGTCCATACACTGCCGTCGCATCGCTTTCTTAAGCCACCAATTATCAGATGTTTATACTTCAATTGATTGGCTTGGGCACTTGGCGCGGCTCTTGCTATATCCACGCTGTGGGCGCGTTTCAGTAGCGGGCTCTAGGGAATTGCAAGCGAGGGGGAAGGGGCTTGCTTGCGGTTTCTGGAGTCCGTAAACCAACCTGCCTCTGAGAGGGAAGCTGGATGGATGACCCCACGCGCTAGTGTGAAAACGACACTGGCTTGAGACGCGCCTTCCGGGGCTCCCGGTCCCAAGCGGGAGCCCCAGTTTTTTTGACTCTCCAAATCCACGTGCCTTGAATTTCGCTGCTAGCAGTTCTCGCGGGCCGATTCCCGGTCAATTCTGTGTCAGTTTACTTTGCGGGTTACCGCGATGCCGGCTTGCCCGAGCACATGGGCAATTTGCGTGTCGCGCAAACGCGAGGCGTCGTACTCAAACGTGAGATGGGTTTTCTGCTCGTCGACGTGAAATTTGCGCAGGCCGTAAGTGTTGGCGAACTCGCCCAACCGGTTCAGTTGTTCCAAGCTCAACGGCGATTGCAACTCATAGGTGATCTCAAGGAGTGTCATGGCCGGAATTATAGCAGCAGTGGCCGGACCCACACCGGTTGACTGCTGCCTGCGGTAAGAGTATATATAGGGGTGGGGGGTATATGGCCAGTCTTACAGCCGACCAAAGTTCCTCAACGCGGTTGACTCCCTCGCGCACGCACTCGCAAATTCGCAAGGCGGCGGGAGTCGACCCGGAATTAAAAGCCGCCAACTTGAAGCGTTTGCGGCGCATAGAAGGGCAAATCCGCGGCTTGCAGCGTATGGTCGGGGAAGATCGCTATTGCGCGGACATCATCGTGCAAGTGGCGTCGGTTCAAGAGGCTTTGCGCGGTGTGGCGCGTAATCTCATGAAAAATCATTTGCGCCACTGCACTGCAAAAGCCCTCAAAGACGGCAACCCAAAAGAATCGGCGGCTATGTACGACGAATTGTTGGAATTGATTTACACCCATTTGCGCTAAGCAACACGCTTGGCGGATCGAACCGAGGCGCATCGTGTCACGTGATCCTGTTTGCGGAATGACCGTCAATCCAGAAACGGCTAAGTCGCGCGCCGAGCACGACGGAACTACCTATTATTTCTGCTGCGCAGGCTGCGCACAAAAATTCCAGAATGACCCCGCCAAATATCATGCCAACGCCAATGTTCCGGCAAACACAACCGTCGCCGCGAAGCCGCAGATCCCAAGAACTGCTCCCGTGGCATTGGCCGTTTTAGCGGAAGCTCCCAAAGTCATCGATCCGGTATGCGGCATGCGCGTGGATCCCGCACATGCCGCTGGAACAGTGGAACACGCCGGCAAAACTTATTACTTCTGCTCCACGCGATGCGCCGAACGATTTCAGGCTGATCCGCAAAAATTCTTAGCCGCGCCCGGAACCGCCGGCATTGACAAAGCCGCCGCTCCGCAAACGGCTACTCCGCCGGACGCGAAAGGGATTCGCTACACGTGTCCAATGGACCCGCAGATTGTGCAGATTGGACCAGGAATTTGCCCCATTTGCGGCATGGCGTTAGAGCCAATGGACGTTTCGGCGGAAGAACAGCCTGATGCTGAGTACGAATCGATGCGCAAGCGCTTCTGGGTAAGTGCGGCGCTGTCGCTTCCCATTCTGATTTTGTCCATGTTCGGAGATGCCCTGGGACTGCGTTGGGCCACCTCCACCAAAAATGCTGTGGAATTCCTGCTCGCCACTCCTGTTGTGCTCTGGTGCGGTTGGCCATTTTTCCAGCGCTTCTGGAATTCGCTGCTAAATCGCAGCCCCAACATGTTCACCTTGATCGGCTTGGGAACCGGCGCAGCATATCTTTACAGCGTTGCCGCCACTTTGTTCCCTCAAGTTTTCCCCGCATCATTTCGCGACCTGCATGGTGGAGTGGCGGTCTACTTCGAAGCCGCTGCCGTTATCACCACCTTAGTGCTGCTCGGCCAGGTATTGGAATTGCGAGCACGGCGGCGAACCAGCGGAGCGATTCGCGAATTGCTTCAACTGGCCCCACAGACCGCGCATCGCGTTGCCGCCGATGGCGAACAGGAAATTGCGTTGAGCGAAGTGCAACAGGGCGATTTGCTGCGGGTTCGCCCGGGTGAGCGCGTGCCGGGCGACGGAACCGTGCGAGAGGGCGCGAGCGCTGTGGACGAATCCATGGTCACAGGGGAGCCGCTTCCCGTCGAAAAAAATCCAGGCGACCAAGTCACCGGCGGCACCCTCAATTCCAACGGCAGTTTCGTGATGGTTGCGGAGCGCGTGGGAAGCGATACCTTGCTCGCGCAAATCGTAAAAATAGTGAGTGAGGCGCAACGCAGCCGCGCCCCCATGCAAAGGCTCGCCGATCGCGTGGCCGGCTACTTTGTTCCTGGAGTTGTCATCGTAGCGGCACTCGCGTTTGTAGGATGGGCCGTGTGGGGACCGGAGCCGCGGTTTGCTCACGCCTTGCTCGCGGCCGTGTCGGTTCTGATCATCGCGTGCCCCTGCGCGCTGGGATTGGCCACGCCGATGTCCATCATGGTGGCCGTTGGGCGCGGCGCCAAAGCGGGTGTGCTGGTGCGAAATGCCGAAGCGCTCGAGACACTCGCTCGCGTGGATACGCTGGTCATCGACAAAACAGGCACGTTGACCGAAGGCAAGCCCTCGGTGCATGACATCCAGATCGCCCCCGAATCCAAATTGCCCGAGAACGCACTGCTCTCACTCGCGGCCAGCGTCGAACGATCCAGCGAACACCCACTCGCCCACGCGATCGTTCGCGCAGCCGAGCAACGCAACTTGCCACTCGCACCAGTAACGGATTTTCAAGCCTTCCCCGGCGGAGGTGTGCGAGGCCGCGTTCTGGGAAAGCTGGTCGTCGGGGGCACCAGCCGCTTTTTGCACGAGCAGGGAATTTCCGCCGACGTTCCGTTCAGCACTTCTCAATCGTCAGCAGCGCTCACCACGATTCTCATTGCTGTCGATAATCAAATGGCCGGGGTCGTTTCTCTTTCCGATCAGGTGAAGCCATCGGCTCCAGAGGCGATTCGCGCGCTACAAGCGGAAGGTTTGCGGATCGTCATGCTGACTGGAGATCGCCAGGAAGCTGCGCAGCAGATCGCCAAGGAGCTTGGGATCAACGAAGTTCAGGCAGAAGTTTTGCCGCAACAAAAAGGCGAAATCGTCAAGAAGCTTCGCAATGAAGGCCACGTCGTCGCCATGGCCGGTGACGGCATTAATGATGCGCCTGCTCTGGCCGCCGCCGACGTGGGCATCGCGATGGGCACGGGAACCGATGTGGCCATTGAGAACGCCGGGATCACGCTGCTGCAAGGTGATCTGCGCGGCTTAGTGCGCGCCACGCGGCTCGCGAAAGCTACGGTAGGCAACATCAAGCAGAACCTGGCATTCGCGTTTGTTTACAATCTGCTAGGGATTCCGATTGCCGCGGGTATTTTTTACCCGATTTTTGGCTGGCTGCTGAGTCCGATGATTGCCAGCGCTGCGATGAGCTTCAGTTCGGTGTCGGTCATCACCAACGCCCTCCGGCTGCGCCGAGTTTCTTTGTAATCTTCGTCATTGACCGACCTGACCTCCGGCGCCTTTCATCGTCTATAAGGAAGGGCGGGAACTTTGTTGCAAACTCTCTCGTATCAATGGATGAGTGTGGAAAACGAGAGTTACCCGGGGGTCGGTTATGGCCAGCAATGGAAATGGTTTAACAAATGGAAAAGCCGCGAAGAAACGGCGCCGCCGCGTCATTATTGCCGCTGTCGTACTCGTCGTTCTCATCGGTGGCGGTTATGGCGTCTACGCTGCCTTGCGTCCCACCCACGACATTGATCCTTCGAAACTGGCCGCAGTCGAACGCGGTGACCTGGCGCGCGTGGTGGTCGCCACGGGAAAAATTCAGCCAAAGTCGAAAGTCGAAGTGAAATCCAAGGCCAGCGGCATGGTCAAGAAGCTGTACGTCGATTATGACGACACCGTCAAAGATGGCCAGACGCTGATGGAGTTGGACAAGGTGCAACTCCAGGCGGTCGTCAGGGAAGCCCAGGCGAACTATCAGGCGGCGCAAGCCTCATTGGAGTCCTCGAAAGCGCAATTGGAGCGCAATAAAGTCGACGCCGAAGGTCCGGACGTGCCATTCCTCAAGCTCAACATGGAACGCGCCCAGCAGATGTACAAAGACGGCGTAATGTCCAAAAGCTTCGTGGAGGATGCGGAAAAAAATTATCAGCTTGCGCTGAACAAACAGGTGAGCGCACAACGCAACCTGCTGGTTTCACGCGCGGAAATCGCGAAGTCAGAGGCGCAAGTGGCGCAATCGAAAGCTGCGCTCGAAAACGCCGAAGAAGACCTGCGCAATTCCACGATCATGAGTCCCATCAATGGCCTGGTGCTTTCGCGCGATGTCAGCGTGGGCGACGGAGTCAGTTCGATTCTCATTCTGGGCTCGCAAGCCACGTTAATTATGACCCTGGGGGATATCAGCGAAGTTTACGTGCAGGGCAAAGTCGACGAAGCCGATATCGGTAAGGTGTATCTGGGACAGCCCGCGCGCATCGTCGTAGAATCGTTCAAAGATAAAAAGTTCACCGGCAAAGTGACGCGCATCTCCCCATTTGGCAAAGAGAAAGACAACGTTACCACCTTCGAAGTCCGCGTCTCCATCTCCAATCCCACTGGCGAACTCAAAGCCAATATGACCGCCAACGCCGAAATTATTCTGGAAGAAAAGAAAAACGTGTTGATGGTGCCGGAATCTTCGCTGATTTACGACAAAGATCGCCACGCTTCCGTGGAACTGCCCGATCCCAAGGCCGAAAATGGCCGCAAGAAAATTCCAGTTCAATTGGGAATCTCGAACGGCGTGAAAACCGAGATCATTTCCGGTTTGACGGAAAAGCAGCAGGTCGTTCTGCAATAGCGGAGCCGCCATGACCTTTCGGGACCTTTTGCGAGATACCCTGGCAACCTTGTGGGCGCATAAGCGCCGCACGCTGCTCACGATGTTCGGTATTGCCTGGGGCATTATCTCCATCACGTTGATGGTGGCGGCGGGAGAAGGTCTGGGTCGTGGCATCCAGAAACAGCAAGAAAATTTCGGCAAAGACGTGATGATCGTGTTTGCCGGTCGCACCAGCATGCAAGCGGGGGGCACGCGGTCCGGTCGCGCGGTGCACTGGATGGAAGACGATTACAAAGAAGTCGCCAGGGAGGCGCCGGCGTGCAAATACGTGATGCCCGAGTTGGGCAACAACGTAAAGGTCCACAGCGCATTTAACAGCGGCGATTTGGATACCGTCGGCTCGCTTCCGCCATTCACGGAAATTCGCAGCATCACTGTGGCGCAAGGACGGTTTTACAACTACGAAGACAACGACGAAGGCCGTCGCGTCGCTTTCCTGGGCAGCGATGCGAAAAAACAACTGTTTGCCGACCGCGAAGCTCTGGGCCAGACCATCGAATTGAATGGCATACCCTATACCGTCATCGGCGTAATGAAAACCAAGGACCAGAATTCCAGTTACGATGGCGTGGACATCCGCAAAATTTTCATCCCGTTTGATTCCATGAAGCGGGATTTTCCCAATAAGCCGCCAGCTGCGGAACATTCCGTCGACCGCCTCCTGGCCGCTCCCTGGTCCCTGGAGACGCATCCCGATTGCGTCCGCCAGATCCGCCGAACGTTGGGAAGACTGCACAATTTCGACCCTCGCGATGAAGAAGCCGCTAGCATCTGGGACACCGTAAAGAACGCCCAAGCCAATCGCATGATTTTTGTCGGCATGGAAGTATTTATGGGCGCTGTCGGCGTGGCTACGATTTTCCTTGGCGGCTTGGGCGTGATGAACGTGATGCTGGTCAGCGTGCGGGAGCGCACCCGGGAGATTGGTGTTCGTAAAGCGCTGGGTGCGACGCGGCAATCCATCCTCCGCCAATTCTTCCTGGAAACCATCATCGTGGTGTTCATCAGCGGAGGCGCAGGCCTGATCATCTCCTACGGATTCTGCGCGCTGGTGAACCTGTTGCCGAAGCTTCCGTACTTCGACGGCTTGGATGCCAGCTGGCAATTAGCTGTGCTCACCATAAGTCTCCTCGGTTTGATCGCCGTGCTTTCCGCGTTGTACCCCGCGAATCGCGCAGCCTCGGTAGATCCGATCGAGGCTCTGCGCTTCGAGGCAGGTGGCTAATGTTCACCGAGGTCTTCAAAGAAGCGTGGGTCGCTCTGGGCCGCAATCGCGTTCGCAGTTTGCTCACAATGACCGGAATATCCTGGGGAATCGTAGCGGTTACCCTCCTGCTCAGCTATGGTTCTGGATTTCGCAGCGTCTTGCTTTACACCTTCGAAGTATTTGGCAAGGCTGCTGTCATTTGCTGGCCAGGAACTACCAGCGAGCAAGCCGGAGGCGAACGCGCCGGGAAAGAAGTGCACTTTGAACAAGAAGATGCCGATTGGGTGAAAGCACAATCGCCGCTGATCAAGCGCGTCACCCTGGAAACCGTTAAATTCGAAGGAATTTCTCATGACGAGCGCCTTTCGGAATCCGCCACCCGAGGCGTGTTCCCGGAATATGGGGAAATGCGCAACGAGGTTCCCTCCGAAGGCCGTTGGATCTCCCCGGAGGATGTGGCCGAGCGGCGCCGCGTCGTGTTTCTTGGGGCACGCCTCAAGAAAAAGCTGTTCAGCGGGGAGCCCGCCGTCGATGAAACCGTTCGTATCAACGGAGTGCGTTTCACCGTAATCGGCACCATGGATATGAAATTCTCGGACAGCTGTTATTTCAATTGTGACGACGAATCCGCGTTCATTCCGTACACCGCAGCTGCCGAAATCTGGGATGCTCGCTACGCCAGCGTGATGATTTTCGAGCCCGTCGCTCCTCAGTTCGAAGCGCCAGCAATGCAGCAATTTCGCACCGCCATCGCCAACCGCCAGCATTTTTCGCCCAACGATAAACGCGCCATCACCATGTTTGGCCGCCAGGAGTTCAAGCCCATTTACGACGGTATAACCTTGGGAATCGAGGGTCTGCTGTTTCTGATTGGCGCCATGACGCTGGGCATAGGCGGCGTGGGCGTCATGAATATCATGTTAGTTTCGGTCGAAGAGCGGGTGCGGGAAATCGGATTGCGTCGCGCCTTGGGAGCCCGCAAATGGCACATCCGCTGGCAATTTTTGATGGAAGCGCTGGTGCTCACCCTGGTTGCCGGTGCCGTCGGTATGCTCATTGCCTGGTGTTTGACGTCCGCGATCGGCACCCTGCCATTTCTCGGACCTGCCTACGAGGATGACAGCGGCAAAGTGGATATTCACCTGGCCCTATCCACCACCACGCTGTTCCTATCCACCATGATCCTCATCGTCGTCGGCGTAATCAGCGGCTGGCTCCCCGCCATGCAAGCCGCCAAACTCGATCCCGTGGAAGCGCTTCGCTACGAGTGAAGCCATACAGCCAAGAAGGTTGCTTCAGGATCTTGGAAATCGCCGATCAGGGCCGTGGTGTGGACAGCTTCGTTCAGCAGAATTTTGAACACGGCAAGGGTTCAGGTGTGGGCCTTCGCGGCGTGCACGAGCGCGTCCGCCCGATTGGCGGCTCCCTCGAAATTGCTTCGACAGCAGCGGTACCTTGGTGACCGCCATCTTGCCCTTGCGCGAACAGCCTGCGTCTCGGGCCAGCGTCACCTCTCTATAATCAAGAACCGCGTCTCCGCACGAGTCGCGCGAGATTTTGTAGCGCGTTCCGCTGATCCTGCGGGTTCATCAGCAAACACTCCTACCGCGTGCCGTCCCCGCGCGAATAAGCCAACTCGACCAAGTATTCCGATCAGCTACTCTGCGTTTTCTCTTGCTCAGCCACCGCGTTTAGTTTTTAATCAGAGTTGCCCCAGTGCCGCCCGCAAAATATTCCACGCCCAATCTTACAAATCCAGCTACAATGCTGCGTAAACAGGTCATGCCAAATCCAAAAAAGAAACAGCCCTGTAAGTGCACCCACGGTAAATCGATTCACCGCGTCGTTCGCGATAAAAAAGGCAAGCTCCGGCACCCTTGCTATTTTCCCAATTGCAAGTGTCCGGACTATCGCCCGGCCCCGGCATCCGTCTGAAATTCTGTGTCGCTCGGTCTTCCAGGACCACTCCACGTGATTTCGAACGGAGTCGCGTGTAGCGACGGATCTTCAGACCGAGGCTGCCTCTCAACGAATGCGGCCAGCAAGCACTGTGGCGAGTTTCACCGCTTGTTGTGCATCCGGCAAATTCGCGTACCCGCCCACATAATGTCCTTTGCGAAAAATGCAAATTCCGTCCAGATATTGCGTCTTGGTCTGAAAACCTTCATCACCGACATTCGCAGGCGTCGCCTCGGCGAAACGTGCCTGAACCTTCTTGAACACTTCCGCCGCCGACTCCGCCGAAGCTTCTACGATAATGAACGCCTGGCCTTGCGCGTACTTCGCCACAAAACCGCGTTTCAGTTGCCGTAGTCCCAACACGCTCTCCGGAACCATTCGCAGCGATGTGAGGTTTTCCTTGGGAAACCACTCCAACGCATCTGGTGGAGTGCTTCGCCCTTCCACCAGCGGCTCCATCTTCGTCGCAAACGCCTGCAACGCCGCGCTGTAATCGCCTTCAGGACTCGCCGCGATTTCCACGTAATAGTTGCCCTTCGCAAAACTTGCTCGTCGCGCCTGCACTTGCCCGCCCATCGCAATATTCGCGACTGCCTGGTTTGGGTCACGATTCGACGCAAACATCCCGTAGGCCAAATCGGAATCTTCCATTTCCGATGCATCAATCACGAATTTCTTTTCGCCGGAGGTGCAGGTGATTCCCTGCATGCGCACAAATCCATACAGCAAATAACTCTCCGCGTTCCCATCCATGTATTCGTACAGAGTGTCCGCGGTGTATTCGCGTTTGTTTCCGGACTGTTCCCAGCCGGGCACCAGCTTGCAATTGAGGTATTCCTGCGCGCCAACCGAGCTGCCCAGGAAGAGCAGCAGAGGCACAACCAACCCGATTCTCATCCAAACAGCTCTTGCGCGCGTCCCATTCGCGCCGCGACATGCACGCCGTGACGGCACTTCACGGTGCATTCCTGGCAATCGCCACAACGCACTGCCTTCTGTGCGACCGGCAATTCCTGGAAGTGTTCCCGGCCCAATGCGAACTGCCCATAGCCCTCCGCGTACGTCAGGAACCTCAGTGTGTCCTGGATTGCCAGTCCTTTTGCGCATGTGCCTTCGCATTCGCCGCACAACCGGCAATACAGTGGCTTGATCGTTTCCAATTTCGTCGCCAGCAATTGCTCGTCGGCGCCCGCGAACGGCTGTGCCATCGCTTTCAGGTTTTCTTCCAACTGGTCCATGTCGGTCATGCTCGGAATCGTGGTCGACACGTTCTTATTTTTCAGTGTCCACTTGAGCGCAGAGAGCATCGCGCCTTCGCGGTGCAACTTCTCGTACGCGGGATCCTGCGGCTTCAAGCTGCGGAAGCCCCCAGCCATCACCTTCATGGCTACGACGCCCAAATTGCTTTTGGCCGCGGCTTCCACCGCCTGCTCCATCCCGCTGTCCATCGTGAAGTTGTACGCCACCAGCACCACATCCCATGCGCCCTTTTGCGCCATCCAGGGCAGCAACTCTTTTTGTCCGCTGTGCGTGCTCACCCCGGCAAAGCGAATCTTCCCCTGCTTCTTGGCAATTTGTTGTGCTTCGATCAGTTCATCGTGAACGTCACCGGGAGCGGTCTTGGAGTGCAAGTACCAGATATCCACGTAGTCGGTACCCAGTTCGTGCAGGCTCGTATCCAGGTCCTTCAATGCGGTTGTTTTATCGGGCGAAGGAGACTTCGTCGACAGCACGATTTGCTGGCGCTTGCCCTTCAATGCCGCGCCTACCATTTTTTCGTTGTTCCCGTGCTGGTACACGCGGGCGGTGTCGAAATAGTTGATTCCCAGGTCGGCGGCGCGAGTGATTACGCTAGGGTCGGACGTGACCATGCACCCAAATCCCAGGGTTGTGACCTTCAACCCGGTTTTGCCCAGCGTTCGGTAGTCGAGTTTCACGGGGCCCGAACCATCCAGAGCGCCCTTCTCCGACCGAAATAGTCCTATTTTTGCTCCCAACCCCGCTATCGGCAGGGCCACCCCTGCAGACAAAAATCCTCGCCGTGATGTGTCGTATGTCATAGGAATCCCTCCGCCAAGACACCTAGACTGAAGATAGCCTCGTAGCTGAGGGTTGCAGTGACGGAGGGCACAGTGGATTTCTCACGTAGACATTTTTTCCAGGTTGCCGGTGCCGCAGGCGTTCTCTCCCTTTCCAAAGCTCCAAACGCATCGTCCTTATTATTCTCCGCCGATTCACCCGCAGTACCGTCGCCTTCCCTCGAATCCACCGCGTCAGCGGTTTTCCCCTACGCGGAACGTTCCAAAGTCGCCCTGATTCATGGCGAAGATCGCCGCAAAAATGTTTTTGGCGCGCTCATGACCATCGATTCCGAAATACAAGCAGGCCTCGCGCGCAAAAAGTACGTCATCATCAAACCCAACAACGTTTCCACGGAAAAGCAGCTGGCCTCTACACACTCTGAAGCTATCAACGGCATCCTCGACTACCTTGCGCCGCGTTTTCACGGTCCCATCATGATTGCGGAATCATCGGCGGGAGACACCCTCGAAGGCTACGACAACCTTAATTATCGGCACCTGGAAAAGGACTGGCGCTCGCACCAACTCAGCCTCGTCGATCTCAATCGCGAAGCCAAGTATCAGACCCACGCGCTCATTGACTTCGACCTGCACATTACTCCCGTTCGACTCGCGGCGCGCCTGCTCGATCCCGATGCGTACATCATCTGCTGCGCGGTCCTGAAGACCCACAACGCCGCCGTCGCTTCATTGTCCGTGAAAAATATGGTCCTCGGCGCTCCGTTGCACAATGCGCCTGGCGAAAGCCGCTGGAGCGACAAGCGGAAGTACCACGTCGGCGTGCGCCAGATGCAGTACAACATGCTGATCACCGCGCAGAAAATGCGGCCGTTCTGGGGCGCCACCGTCATCGACGGTTACGAAGGCATGGAAGGCAACGGCCCCACTTCCGGCACCCCGGTTCCGTCGCGCCTGGCCATCGCTTCCACAGATTACATCGCCGCCGACCGCGTCGGTCTTGAAGCGATGAGCGTCAACAGCCAGTGGCCCGGCTATCTCGTCTACTGTGCGCAAATGGGACTCGGCCAATATGACTTGGCGAAAATCGACGTGATCGGAGCGTCCATCGCGTCCGTCCAGAAAAAATACCGTCTCCACTCCGACATCGACCGCGAACTCCAGTGGATGGGCCCGATGGAAGATCTGCCGCCCAAGCTAGGCCGCCTCCACACTGAATACGAAAACCTTCCTGGCTGAGCCAAACGAACCATCATCAGCATCACCAAGCGGGCATGTGGAAAACGTTATTTTGCAGTGAAAATGTCAACTGGCCCTTGACTTCGTCCCTACCGGTGTTAGAAAAGACTTGCGGCTGGCTTGTATCGCCTCAATTCCAGCCCTGCAAGCCCACCTGCCCGGCTCAATCCACTACATAGGAGATTTTTATGAGAACGCTTGTTCCTCACAATCCTCTTTTCCGTGAATTCCTTGATGTCCGCAGAGATTTCGACCAGATGTTCAATCGCTTTTTGAATCTGCGTTCCCCGCAGCAAGAAGAACAAAATTTGGCGGAAGGGTTTATTCCTGCCGTCGAAACTTCCATCGACAAAGACGGAAAGAAGTTCCACTGCAACGTGATGCTCCCCGGCATTGATCCGAAAGACGTAAACATCCAGGTGTTGGGCAACACGTTGACCATCAGCGGCGAGCGTTCCAACACTCGCGAAGTCAAAGAAGCGGATTATATCCACCGCGAAATCAGCTACGGCTCATTCCAGCGCACCATCGAACTTCCCGAAGGTGTGGACAAAGATAAAGTGAACGCGGAATATCGTAATGGCGTTCTGGAAATTACCGCTCCTATCGCCGCCGCCGCGCTGCCCCGCAAAATTGAAGTGAAATCCCTCCCAGCCGCCAAATCCGCCGGTGCCTGATTCCGTTGTAGCGGCGGGTTTATCCCGCCGCCGAAGGGGCGCAGCATGCTGCGCCCCTTATCCGCACAATCTCCGCCGTTCGTCTCGGTCCTTCGTTTTCGAATGCATTGACCCACCGTTTTACATCCCGCCCTTTGGCGATCAATCTCCCTCACGATGGCGGCCACCTGAATTCTTGCCTCGCCGGCCGCCTTGACTTCAACGCAGCCGCGCCCTAACATCACATGCCTCGGCCCTTCCCGCGTTGAGAAACTATGTGAATCCTTGCATGCGCATGGTCGCGAAGCTGGTACTCGGGATGGCCCTCACCCCACTGCTCGCCTTTGCGCAAAAGCCAGGTCCGGCTCCCAGTCCAGCTCCTTCGCCAGCGCCGGCACCTCAGCCTTCCCCATCATCGAACTCCCCGTCTCCCACGGGGCAGCCGAGCGTTCAGCCGGTCCAGCCGGATCGGACGGATTTTGTGATGTATCTCATGGGAAGTGTTTCGACCAGCGACGGCTCCGCCATTCCTCACGATGTGATGATTGCGCGCATTTGCAACGAGAAGACGCGTCAGCAGGTGTATGCGGCGACCAATGGCAATTTCAACATGCACTTGGGATCTCGCGCCGATTCGTTTGTGGACGCGACCGTCGATCGTAGTCCGAGTTACGGCGCAAACACTCCGAATTCCGAGATGGGCATTCCGCGACAGGACTTGATAACTTGCGAACTGCGTGCCTCCGCTCCGGGCTTTCGCTCTAACGCCGTCAACCTCGTGGAACTCACGACTTTTGGAAGCACCATTGACGTTGGCCGGATTATTCTGGAGCGTATCGTGAAGGTGAAAGGCACGACAGTTAACGCGAAGACCTTTGCCATTCCAAAAGATGCCAGAAAAGCGTATGAAAAAGGCCTGGAGGCTCAGAAGGCTGGCAGACTTGTCGACGCCCAGAAAGATTTCGCACAAGCCCTGCAGCTCTATCCCAAGTACGCCAGCGCTTCGTTTCAGCTGGGCGTCATTTTGCGGAAGCAGAAGCAGAACGATGCGGCTCGCGCGTCGTTCCTGCAAGCCACTACCAGCGATTCGAAATTCCTCCCACCTTATCTATCGCTCGCGGAAATGGCTATCGAAGCACAAAATTGGACCGAGGCGGTCCACTTCACCAATCACATCCTGGCGCTCGATCCACTCAGTCGCGCTGAAATCACCGCTTCTATTCTGGATCTCGATTCGTTGAATTCCGCGGAAGCGTATTTCTACAATGCGGTTGCGAATTACAACCTCAACCTCATCGCGGAAGCGGAAAAGAGTGCGCTCAAGGCTGAACAATATGTGGACCTGAGCACCCGTTCTCCGCAGTTGCATTATTTGCTCGCCGACCTTTTTGCACGAAAAAACAATTACGCCAGCGCCATCTCCGAACTGCGCACCTTCCTGGAACTGGCGCCAAATGGCAAAGACGCAGATGAAGTCCGCGCCCAAATCGCAGAACTGCAAAAACGCCAGACCTCAGAGTAGAGCAGCGTTTGTGCCGCCGTCCGCTCGTCGAACGTAGGGCGGAAGCCGTAAAACACACGAACGCGAGCAGAAGCAGCGAGCGTTGCATCAGTGATTCTCATTTTTTGCGGAAAGACAAGACGAATAAGCCCGACCTGATGGCCGACGCAGTAGTCCGCCGCCGTCCGCGTGTGTCAATGGATTAAACGTAGCAGCGGGTGAGCTACAGGCCTAACGATCCAGATAATACTGAACCGTGGTGACCACGCGGACGGTTTTCATGAGGCACGAGTCCGCGCCGAAGGCCATCTCTCCTCCTTCGCCGGATTCTCCGGTAGCCGCGCCTTGATCTGCGGCGAGAATCGAAAAAACGCCTTGATTCGCTTGGCGAATCGCGCCCACCTTGCTTCCGGAATCGGAGGCAAAACGATCAGCAGCGGCGCGGGCATTGCGCGTGGCTTCCGTAATCATGTCCGGCTTGATGGAATTGAGCGCGGTGAATTTGTACGCGAGGCCCTGGCCGGGATTGCCGCCAAGCACGATGCCTTTCTGCAGCAGTTGCATGGTTTTCTGCGCGGCACTGGCCACGACGTCAACGCGTTGGGTGCGCACCGTGATTTGTTGTTCCACGATGTAGCGATGCGGCGCGCGCTGGCCACCACCATATTCGTTTGCCTGCGTGTCCACCACACGAATGATGCCGAGTTCAATTTCGTTCGGCTGCACGGATTGCTGCTGAAGAAAATCGAGGATGACTTTTTTGTCGGCTTCGGTTTTGGCGTAGAGGGAAGTGAGGTCGTCGCCGGCTTCTTTGTAGCTGAGGGGCCAAATGGCGAGATCGGATTTCACGTTGCGTTCGACCAGGCCTTTTACGGTGACGTAGCGGTCGGCAAGGCGCGTATTTTTGATTTGCACGCCAAGAATCCAGCCGCCGAAGATCAAGCCGAGAGCGATGAGCAAACCGAGCAGAGTGGTGCCGCCGCGTTCCGGTGCGTAGGTATCTTGCATGATGGGAAAGTCCTCGAGATTCTCCGCCGCTGGATTTACTGTAGCACGGCTGATGGGACGCTGTTACTCGTGCGACTGCCAGTAGGCTTGCTGGCCGATGTAATCGTCGTCGGGAATGTTGGCGATGATGATGCGCCGAAGTTCGAGCGCATTGATCGGACCCTGATTCTTGTAGGCGATTTCACCGTTAGGCTTGATGAGCATGGTGTAGGGAACGGCGGCGTTCCAGTCGGGATCGAAGGCCGCAAGCAGCGCGTAAATATCGGTGGAACCGAGGATGAGATTGTTGCTGGTCGCGTGCAACTTCTGAAGAGCGGCGAGGGCTCCGGGCTTTTCGTCGGGATAATTGATGCTGACGGTAACCACTTCAAATGGCCGGTGCCCGTACATGCGCAACATATTCTGAATTTCCGGCATTTCCTGAACGCACGGGGCGCACCAAGTGGCCCAGCAATTCACCAGGCGCAATTTGCCGGAAGCGTTTTTGCGTAGGGCTTTGAAGTCGTCGGCGGAGGCCGGAGTAATGGTGACGGGCTTACTTTCGATTTCGGCGAGTTCGGCTTTGCGTCCTTCTTCTTTGTAAATCCATTTTGTGGAGCATCCCACGGAAGGAGTTTTTTCCACGGCTACAGGCTTGCCAGCGAGGAGCGCATCAATCGCTTCGCGCGCGTCTTTGCGGGTGACGAGATTCTCTCGCGGATTGTTGTCAACACGGCCCTGGTAGCGGAGCTTGCGTTGCGCGTCGAAGATGAAAAGATGCGGCGTGGCCGCCGGGCCGTAGGCGCGAGCAACTTTCTGATCTTCGCCATCGTAAAGGTATGGGAAATTGAAGTGGCGATAAGCGGCGCGGATTTTCATCTCATCAAAGGAATCGCCAACGTCGGTGTAGCCCATTTCGTCGAGTCGCACGGCCATGGCATTGTTGGGTTGAATGGCGATAAGCAGCACGCCGCGATCCTGGTAATCCGCAGCCAGTTGCTTGATGCGGCTCTCGTAAAGTTGCGCGGTAGGGCAGTGATTGCAGGTGAAAGCGATCACCAGGACGGGCGCGCTGGCATACTCGGAGAGGCAGTGCGTTTTGCCGTCGATGCCAGGAAGGCAAAAATCGGGCGCGGGAGAACCAATGGCAAGAGGCGCGGGGCCGTGTTGCTCGTCGGCACGAGCGGGGAGAGCCAGCGAAGCGAGCAGCGCAAATGTGCAGACAATCACAATATTTTTCATCGATCGATGCATGGTGTCCTCGACGCGCCGATTATACATGGGAAGCATGCAGTGTCCGGTGATGGCGGACACGCGCAAGCGAATGCACGAGACACGAAACGCCAACTCTGCAAACGAGCCTTTACTTGTGTGGTGGCCGGTCTCTTAGACGAGTGTTTTCTTCGTGGAGTACGGCGCGCCTCGGAAGGTGGGCCCTACAACTAATCCCCCGCCACGCTCCGAGTGTCACGGTCTACGGCAAAGGTCCGCGCCGCGCACTGCTGCCATTGCTTTCGTGCCCTGCTTCAAGAGCCCATTCCGTTTTGCCATTTTCCGCAGCACAGCATTCGCGAAAGCGATCGCCGTAATCTGCGCGTTCAACACGAATCCCCGCCAGTTTGGCGCATACAAATACGCCGATGCCTTCGTCCCATCCTACATTGCACACCACCCGCTTGTACGCATGATCTCCCGATCCCAAATCGAACTGCACCGCGCCCGTTGCGAGTTCAAACGATTCGCGAATACTGTGCAGCAGCAAAAACATTCCCGGTGAGAGTACTTGCTGTACTCCGGGTCGTATCCCGTGTACTCCGCAAAAAATATGGATTTGTATTGCCGCCCCAGAAAAAAAGCGCAGGGCCGTTCGCGGATATACAAGATGCACCCACGTAGCGTTCCAGCCCTCGCCGCCGCGCGGTACTGTGCCTCGATCTCCGCAGTTCTCTCGAATCCCGTTCCCAACGCGCGCTGATACGTTTTTCGCGCAACCTGGTCCACCTAGTCCGAGCAAGTACCCAACCTTTGCCCTTCCGAACGCACTTGACTGCGCACCGGCATTCGGGAAGTCCCGTTCCAGCATCCTCTCGTGCCGCCTCAGTTCGTGCCGGTCTTTGCGAGACAGACTCGAAAATAATCTTCGAAATTCGGCGGAAATTGCAGCGCGTTGTGTCTTTGCGTCGCGAAATAGTTTTGCCGGAACAGAATTCCCGGCTCGCGCTTCAGTGAACCGCGCAGGGGAGAATCCGCCCGCAAGTCTCGCAAATATCGCGCAATCCGCACCTCCCGCCTCCAGAAACTCCAAAATGCGCCGCCACCAGCAGCCGGCAATTTTCCGTGGACGACATTTCCGAGCAAGCCTCGCCGCGCAAAATACAGCGCCTTCGCCTGGCACCGCCATAACACTGCATACCCGAGTTTCTGTTCCACGACAACGCTCTTCCAGATGGCCCACCAGCAGGCATTCCAGCTGGTTCCCGCGATAAACCATCCGCACGTAGGGCCCACCACGCTTGGGGCCGGCAATCCGCAGCGATAACAGGGAATCAATGTCTGCTCGCGGGTCGGTGCACCACTGCCTTCCATAGCGTCGCGAATTGATTCCAGTTCCTCGCGTGACTGCAGTCCCGGATATGAGCTTGGGTAACCTGAGATGAGGGACTTCCATCTGCGATGGACAAATCGATGGACGATGCCAATGGCGCCCGGCGCATTCGAAAACATTAACAACACGCCTGGTCGCGGGGAATTCCCCGGCCGTATCAAACAGGAATAGTCTTTTCTATGACTTTTTTCCTAGTACGATCGTATGTTCGCAATGCTCGAATCCACAGTGAGCACAGTCATCCCACTCATGTTTGCAGTGTAGTGGCCGGTCTTTTATAGGCTGCTGAAAAAGTCTAACTTCGTCATTCCGAACGGAGTCCGCGAAGTGAGGAATCTCTCTTTTTCTTGACTTTTCGACCACAGAGGGATTCCTCGCTACGCTCGGAATGACGGATAACGCTTTTTTTCAGCAGTCTGTTTTAGACTGGTGTTTTTTTTGGGGGCCGGTACCACGACATCAGCCCAAGCGCCACGCCGTCTTCGTCAACTTGACCCCATCTCCCGCCCTCCCTAAAATAGAAGTTTCACCGTGACTCAATTTTTCGATCCGTTGCATTCCACCTCCCGCCCAGCGTCTATCCGCTGGGCTGCGTCATTTTGGATGGGTGGAGGCGTCTGAAACTGTGAAACGCGGGCCAGCCAAGCTCGCCGATACTCCCCCATCACGCATTCCCTCGCGAGGTTCTCATGACTGACGGTCCCGATTTCCGAAGGTCTTACATTCGACGACGTCCTTCTCCAGCCAGGCCGATCTTCCGTCCTGCCCACCGAGGTCGACACCACCACCTGCTTCACCCGCAAACTTCCCATCAACATTCCGCTCGCCTCCGCCGCCATGGACACCGTCACCGAATCCCGCCTCGCCATCGGCATCGCCCGCCAGGGCGGCATCGGCATCATTCACCGCAACATGATCTTCGACCGCCAAGGCTGAAGAAGTCGATCGCGTCAAGCGCTCCGAGTCTGGCATGATCGTTGACCCTGTCACGATTTCCCCGGACATCACCATTCGCCAGGCCCTCGAAATCATGACCAAGTACCGCATCTCTGGCCTTCCGGTCACACGCGGTACGCGGCTCACCGGCATTCTCACCAATCGCGATCTACGTTTCGAAAAAAACCATGCCCAACTCGTCGGCCAGGTGATGACGAAAGACAATCTCGTCACCGTTCCCGTCGGCACCACGCTCGAGCAGGCTGAAAAAATTCTGCAGAAACATCGCATCGAAAAGCTTCTCGTCGTCGATCAGGACTTCAATCTCAAAGGGCTCATCACCGTAAAAGATATTCAGAAAAAACTCGAATATCCGCGTTCCGCCAAAGATGATCACGGCCGCCTGCGCGTCGGCGCTGCCGTGGGCGCTACCGGCGATTTCCTAGAACGCGCCATAGAAATGGCCAAAGTTGGCGCCGACGTCCTGGCCATCGACACCGCTCATGGCCACACCGAACGGGTCATGGAAGCCATCAACGCCATTCGCCATCGTCTTCCCGAAATGCAAATCATCGCCGGAAACGTCGCCACGTACGAAGGCGCCAAGGAATTGATCTCCCTGGGAATTGATGGCCTGAAGGTCGGTATCGGCCCCGGTTCCATCTGCACTACTCGCGTCGTCACCGGAGCTGGAGTTCCGCAACTTACCGCCGTCATGGAAGCCGCCCGCGCCGCGCAAGGCACCAACGTCCCCATCATCGCCGATGGCGGCATAAAATATTCCGGCGACATCACTAAAGCCATCGCGGCCGGTGCCAGCGCCGTCATGATCGGCAGCCTCTTTGCCGGCACCGAAGAAGCTCCCGGCGAAACCATCCTCTATCAGGGCCGCACCTTCAAGTCTTACCGCGGCATGGGTTCTACCGGCGCCATGGAAGCGGGCTCCGCCGACCGCTATTCCCAGGAAGGCGCCGAGCGCGGCAAGTCTGTCCCCGAAGGTGTGGAAGGCCGCGTAGCCTACAAAGGCCCGCTCTCCGGCCTCACCGACCAACTCGTTGGCGGCCTGAAATCCGGCATGGGTTACGTCGGCGCCCGCACATTAAAAGAACTCACCGAAAAATCCCGCTTCATCCGCATCACCGCCGCCGGCCTACGTGAATCCCACGTCCATGACGTAGTCATCACCAAAGAAGCTCCCAATTACCGCATGGAGTAGCACGGGCTTCAATCTGTCTCTAAACGGGTTTGCCTTTTATGGAGTGCGGCGCCCTGGCGCCGCTTTACGGTCGAAGCCATCCACCAAAACGTGAATCCGCCAACCCGGGTCCCAGCCATTACCAACCAAGCACCAATCAAATCGCATCACGCAACCCCCCGCAGGCTTATTACGTCCACACAATGAAGGCATTCCCCGGAGACCCAGCATGTGCAAAGCCCTACTCGCCACTCTGCTCCTTTTTTTTCTCGGCCTGTCCGCCGCCGCGCAAAAAAATCCCAAGGCGGACGATCTCCTCAAAGCCGCCAAAGCGAAAGCTCTCGATGACCACAAGTCCATCTTCTTGGAGTTCGATGCGTCCTGGTGCGACGCCTGCCACCAACTCGATGCCTTCCTCAATCTCCCCGAAGTGGCCGCCATCTTCGATAAATATTTTGTGGTCGTCACACTGACCTTCGGCGAAGGCGCCGCGGGCCATGCAGACTGGGACACTCCCGGCGCTGACTCTCAAATCGAAAAATACGGAGGGATCACCCCAAGCGGCGACACCACGCTCCCCTTCGTCGCCATCCTGGACGCGAAAGCCAGGCTGCTCGCTAACTCCAACCGGCCCGTCAAAAAACCCGCTGCCGAATCCAGTATCGGCTTTCCCACCGAGCCTGACGACGTCAAGGCCTTCCTTTCCATGCTGATCAAGGGCGCTCCCGACTTAACCGAAGACGAGGTCCACAAGCTCCCAGCCGCCCTCCAAAAAGCCGCCACGCAATGAGACTGCCCCCACGTATATAAACAGATGAGGGTTGGAGAGTCGAAAGATGAAGTGAGAGATGCACATCGCAGTCTTTATAAGGCGCGATGCGAAGGATCCCTACCGACTCCGCGACCTGACTTCTTTCGCACTTTCCTCCGCCCTCCATTCATTCTTCGTTTACAATAACAAAGGAACCTATTTCTTCATGGCTTCTTCCGAATCCTGGCGCGCCTCCCCACCCAACACTACTCTGGACCAGTCACGTCCGCCCGCTTCTCCCAAATCCTCCATCCCCCTGTGGCTGCGCGCCTGGTGGCCTGCCATCGTTTGGGGCATCTTCATCTCTGCACTCTCGACCGACACCTTCTCTTCCGTGAACACCGGCTGGTCATCGAGCCGTTTCTTCGCTGGCTGATTCCCGCCATTCCGATGGACACGGTCGACCTCATCCATCATTTCATCCGCAAATCCGCGCACTTCACCGAATACTTCATCTTCTGTCTGCTGGTGTATCGCGGCATTCGTGTCTCTCACGCCAGCGGCCGCGCCTGGCAATGGTCCTGGGCGCTCCTCGCCTGGCCGTCGCTGCGGTCTATTCCGTCCTCGACGAAGTTCACCAAATCTTCGTTCCCTCGCGCGGCCCTTCGCCATGGGACTCGCTCCTCGATTCCACCGGGGCGCTCTTCGCGCTCTTCGCCCTCTACTTCGTCTACCGCCGTTTCCTCCGCTCTCGCTCCGATTAACCTCTCTAGCTGTAGGAGCGGCTTTACGCCGCCTGCCTTTCCGCGCCCCGCACCCAAAACCACGTCATTCCGAACACCGTCCGCGAAGCGAGGCGACGGTTTTTTGTATCGCGTCTTCCGTGATGAATCTCTCTTCCGAACCTTCTTCGCTCCTCTCCCCTGGTTATAATGCTTCCCCATGGGCAATCTTCCCCGCGACTTGCTCCCCGACTCCCCGGTCCGCCTCGACCGCCAGGAACCTTACCTCCGTCTGCAATCGGTCACCGTATTTGTCCGCGATCTCGATCGCAGCGTCGATTTCTACGTCAACCTTCTCGGCTTCCAACTCGTCTTCGATGCCCGCGTCGAAACCGGCCGCCCCTTCGTCACCGTTGCTCCCCCAGACGGCACCGCCAATCTCACCCTGGTCGCCCCCGCGCCCACCTCCGAACAATTCAAGTTGATCGGCCACAACACGCACGTCGCCTTCATCACCGAAGATCTGCTCGCCAAGTTCCGAGATTGGAGCCGCCGCGGCGTTTCCTTCCAGGTCGCCCCACGACTCCGCCGCCTCAAGCACGGCGCCCAGGTGCACGCTCGCGATTCGTCATCTCCCCAAACGGAGCATGCCCCCATCTGGGGCGGCGCGTTCGCTCGCTTCAAGGATCCTGACGGCAACTCTTTCTCGCTCGTCAGCTTTGATGAAGTCACTCACGAAATTGAATCGCAACGCCGGGCCTTCGCCGAAAAACTCGAAGCCGAACGCCGCGCCGCCCAGGAACTCGAAATCGCCAAACAGGTCCAGTCGCGTCTCTTCCCGCAAACGCTGCCATCTGTCTCCACTCTGGAATTTTCTGGTCACTGCCTCCCGGCCCGCCACGTCGGCGGTGATTACTACGACTTTCTGCAGCTCGGACGAGAACGCCTCGGCCTCGTCATCGGCGACATTTCCGGCAAAGGCATCGCCGCCGCCTTGCTCATGGCCAATCTTCAGGCCAATTTCCGCAGCCAGTGCGGCATCTCTCTCGATCAGCCCGATCGCCTCTTGTGCTCGGTGAATCAACTCTTCTGCGACAACACCGCTGACGCCGCCTTCGCCACGCTTTTCTTCGCCGAATACGACAACGCCACCCGCCGTCTTCGTTACGCCAACTGCGGCCATCTCCCCGCGCTTCTACTGCGCGCTGATGATTCTCTCGAACGCCTTGCCGCCACCGCTACCATCATGGGCGCCTTCAAAGAATGGGACTGCTCGCTGGCCGAATGCCAACTCTATCCCGGCGACACCCTGGTCCTCTACACCGATGGCGTCACCGAATCCTTCAGCCCCTCTGGCGAAGAATTCGGCGAATCCCGCCTCATCGACACGCTGCACCAGCATCGCCATTCGTCCTGTCAAGACCTGCAATCCGCAATCGTAAACGCCGTCCAGCACCACAGCCCCCACGAACAACACGACGACATCACCCTAATCATCGCCAAGTCCCTCCGTGCTGAACGGCACCATATGGGAAGTCGCACGGCTCATGTCGCCCAGAAACGCGGAATAGTTCCGATTCATCGTGTACTGCCTTGGCGTGGTTGTCGGACGTTTACTGATTCCCAGGCCCATTTGGCTCATGGGGTTGCTCAGCATAAACCCTGAAGCTAGCCTTGATGTTAAACAGAGCCGGGTCAGGTTCAGTCCCAATCGTGATGTTAGATAGCTCGGTTCTTGTGCGGTGCGCTTTGCCGTCTTGACCCGAAATTGTAATGTCGGTCCAAAGAATAAGATCATACCGGACCGAAACGCAACTTTTGCCGACGTTCTGGGTCGGTAAGTTCTTGCCTCCGATATCTACGGGAATAATACGACACGTTAGGTTCTCTACGGAGTCAGTGCCAACATCCTTGGTGATAGACGCGAAATCTCCCGGAGTCACGGCGACTGCCGGACCACCCGCACTGCGGAACGCGGTGCGCTGTCTGTAATCGAGATGGAAATAGGCCAGCTCTTTGTTGTCGTCCAAGCTCCCGTCCCAAACTTGTTGCCCATTCCGAGTGAGCCACTGCTTTAGGACCGAACCGGCCGAGGACCTGAAATACTTTCCCTCCTTTACGTCCGTCGTGACGACCTTCCCAGACACAATAACAAGTCATGGGTCTCGCGAATTTTTGCTTGCACCGGCAAAAACTGTGCCCTGAACGGTGCCAATGCCAAACACGCTCAATAGGACTATCGCCGCGAGAAACTCTATTGCCTTCTTCACAATTCACCTCCAAAGCATTCGTCATGTACAGGTACAGCAACCGTACACGCATACAACAAAATGATTGCCGCATAGATACGTCTCGTCATAGCTATTACACGGGTTACATAATCCATAGACATCGCAACCGTGGCCTTCGGGCCGGCAACCGGTAACATTACATGTGGCGTTCAGTCCCGATGCGGAAGAGAAAAGACTCACCCCAGTAAGGAGGGCGGCGTAAGTTAGTGCGCGAAAGTTCTTCATGAGTTTGCTCCAGTACTTAGGGTGGCTATTCAAGTACCTACTTTAATCGAATGTCAAGTAGAAGTTTATGTATAAATGAATATTAACAAGCATTGAGGTAATTCAGTTGATTCTCACTGCCCAAGAGCTTCTCAAGGACTTTAGACGGTCCAATTTGAATTTTTGTGAGAGGCGGCTGACAAGCATCCCGCGGGTTGTCTCCTCCGCACCGCCGCGACACCGGAGTGGAATGGAATCAGGGGACAGGAACGTGTGAAGAAATTGGGCGGGTGGCCCGGGCATAATTTGGTTTCACTTCTTTCCTTGAATTAGAGAGAGTCTACCACTTATATAAATCCATGACGCGTTAGGCGGGGGTGCCCCATCCTCGGTTTGGGAGGGTGGGTCTTGGGTGTGCGATGCCGCAAGGACTGAAGCGCTGCTACGGACAAGGCGATCTGCACTTTGTGACCTTCAGTTGTTACCGGCGGCTGCCGCTGCTGGTCAAGGCGGGCGCCCGAGCCGTGGTGGTCCGAGAAGTGGCGCGCGTCCGCCGCGAATACGGTTTTCTGCTGGTGGGCTACGTCGTGATGCCTGAACATGTGCACCTGTTGCTCAGCGAGCCGCGTCGCGGTACGCCTTCGACGGTGTTGCAGATGCTGAAGCAGCGAGTTTCGCGCAGCATGAGGAGGAAGCGCCGGGAAAGATCATCTCGGCAATTGCGGCTGACGTTTCCGGAACCGGAGCAGGAGTTACACCAGTTTTGGCAGGCGCGATTTTATGATTTCAATGTGTTCACAGAAAAGAAGAAGAGAGAAAAGCTGGAATATATGCACGGGAATCCGGTGACGCGCGGTTTGGTGGAGCATCCGAAGGACTGGCCATGGAGCAGTTGGTCGAATCATGCGAAAGAGGGAGAGGGTCTGATTCCGGTGGACCTGTTGTAACTGTCAAAAGGGGGAATCAACCCCAAGACCCACCCTCACAACCCGAGGATGGGGCACCCAAATTCATCTTGCGGGTCGAGCCTGGGCCACCCGCCGGGTTAACAACGGGAGATCACAATTCATGAGAGCACTAGTGCCAGCACCTATTTCCGATGACAATAAGGACCTCAACGCCATGTGTGTTAAGTGGCTCAGAGAACTTCGCCGGCAGATGGTCGAGCTGAAGGAAAAGTATGCGAAGTCTCAGGACCGTTACGACCTAGGGGCAGCAGCACAGACCGAGGCCGCTGCCGATAGGCTGAAGAAGATTCTGATGGACTACGTGGCAACGCTTGGTCCGAAAGGACCCGAAAGAGAACCTCAGTAGGTCGCTCTGCCCAGAGCACGTCGCCGTGCTTCTACCTGAGTCGGTTGATCGCAATCGCGCTTGAGATTTCTGTCGTCCGCACGACCACCCAAGTCGGCGGGTGGCCCGGGTAAAGTTTTGGGTTCACTTCTTTCCTTGAATTAGAGAGAGTCTACCACTTATATAAATCCATGACGCGTTACGCGGGGGTGCCCCATCCTCGGTAACCCGAGAGTGGGGCACCCAAATTCATCTTGCGGGTCGAGCTTGGGCCACCCGCCCACCCGCCTATTCCTATAATTAAGTTAAACACTTATGCGGTGCGGCATCCGGTCAAAACTCTCTCACCGCTCAATCTGTGGCCCACCCGGCCAAATGGGTCGTCTACTCCCGCAGGAACGCCGGATCGTCCACGCATTTCGGATCGTAGTTGAATTCCACTCGGCACTGCCCATCCCCAGTGATGATCAGCTTCATCCCGAACCAAGGCTCTTGAAATAAGGTCTCGCGCATCTGCATGATACCCTTAAGCGCGATCATCGATTCAGTCGTCGGCATCAGGGGCATCACCGCACCAGACGCCAGACTCACCCGCAGCTTCACCTGGTGCGACGTCCCTCCGGGACGCGAGCGCACCTCAAAGCACACTGCCGTCCACGGCTGATTGAGCGCGGCGGCCATCGCGCCCATCATGCCCTCGGCCAGTTTCCTTTGTAATTCACCGAACGCTTGCAGCTCCTTTGGCGGTGCCTGCACGGTTTCACCTCTTTGAGGAACGATTCGCGAAGGAGGAAATACCCTCGCTCAGGGTACCCGGGTAGGCCATCCCACGTTGTTAAAGTTCCGCCGTTGTGACCACCTGGCCAATTGAACTTTGGTACAGGCAGGCACAGAGGTTGTCGAAAGGATTCCGAAGAAGGACATTCAGACGCGGCCCCAGGTGTAACAGAAAACCCCGCACCGTTGCACACGTGGTGAAATTTTTTGGTCTATTTTTCGGTTGACGAGCACTGCCGCGGGCGCTACCTTTGCGGTGTATTGAATCGTTTTAAACCAAATCAATTACACTGTGTAAAGGACCAGCCATGAACCGCAGCTCCGCCCGTCTCGCCGCGTTTCCGCTTGCGCTTGTTTTCGCTTCCCTCGCCAGCGCACAATCCATCCACGTCGACGCCACTGCTCTCGCACTCCACGAACACGATCAAGCCCACGGAATCTCTAGGCGCCGGCATCGACCGTCTCGGCTACGGCGCCGCGGACAAACTTTACGTTCCCGAGACCATCCAGAAAGTGCTTTCCGCCGGCTGGCAAACGATCACCTATCGCCAGAACACCGAACTGCACATGGAAGCCTGGCACTGGAATCCCAATGGCACATGGTCCGACCCGGCGGGGAAAGGCTATTTCGTCGGCAAGCCACGCCCGGCGCTGAACCCATTCGCCATTCGTACGGCTATCCGCTGCCGCACCGCGGCGTCACGCGCGACGACGGCACGGATACGGTCGGCTACTCGCGCCTGACCGACGGCAACCCTGACACCTACTGGAAGAGCAATCCCTATCTCGCGCGAGCCGTTCACCGACGAATCCGATTCGCTTCATCCTCAGTGGGTCATCATCGATCTGGCCAAGCCCCGCGAAGTTTCACGCCATTCGGATCGACTGGGCCGAGCCTTACGCCACAAATTTCGTCGTGCAATATTTCACCGGCGAAGACGGCGTGCGAGAAACCCACTTCCGGCGTGTGGCAAGCTTTTCCCGGCGGCACCATCACCAACGGCAAGGGCGGCAATGGCGTGTTGCAACTGGCCACCGCGCCCATCCGCGCGCAATACATCCGCATGCTCATGACCGCGCTCTTCGAATACCTGCGACACGCACGGGTCCGCCGACAAGCGCAACTGCCTGGGCTACGCCATTCGCGAAATTTATCTCGGCACCACTTCCGCCGACGGCAAGTTTCACGATTTGATTCGCCACACGCCCGACCAGGATCAAACCATGACCTACTGCTCTTCCGTCGATCCCTGGCACGAGCCCGGCGATCTCGACGAGCACGCCGGCGAGCAGGTGGGCTTCGATCTTTTCTTTAGCCCAGCGGCTACACCCGCGGCCTGCCCACCATGATTCCCATCGCCATGATTTACAGCCACGCCGGAAGATGCCGCGAACGAGATCAGCTATCTCGAAAAGCGCGGGTACCCGATATCTCACGTGGAAATGGGCGAAGAACCCGACGGGCACTTCATGAATCCCGAAGATTACGCCGCATTCTACGTCCAGTTTGCCAAGGCGCTTCACCAGGTCGATCCGAAACTCAAATTGGGCGGACCCATCTTCACCGGGGTCAACAAAGACATCGAAACCTGGCCTGACGCGCAGCGGGCAAACTTCCTGGACCCGCCGTTTCATCGATTATCTGAAGGCCCACAACGCGCATCAACGAACTCGCGTTCTTTTCCTTCGAACACTATCCTTTCCAGCCCGGCACCATTCAGTGGAGCAATCTCTACGACGAACCGAAACTTGTTACCGGCATCATGAAAATCTGGCGCGAAGACGGCGTGCCCGCGAATAACGTTCCCCTGCTCATCACCGAATGCAATCTTTCCTGGGTCGATTCGGAAGCGTTTCCGGACATCTTCGGCGGGCTCTGGCTGGCCGATTACATTGGCGCGTTTCTGAACGGCGGTGGCCAGGCGGTTTACACTTTCCATTACATGCCCGCCCCGATCGGTCATGGGATTAACGGCTCGCGCGGCACGTTCGCGATGTTTTCGGCCGATCACGATTTGAAAATTCTTCAGCCGCTCTCGCAATATTTTTCCAGCCAGCTCATCACGCTCGAATGGGTACAGCCTGGCAGCGGTGAACATAAAGTGTTTAACGCCAGCTCCGATATCACCGACGGCGCGAACAATACGCTGGTCACCGCGTACGCCGTCCATCGACCCGATGGCGAGTGGTCTCTTCTGATCGTCAACAAAGATCAGGAAAATCCTCATACTGTGCACATTGCTTTCGATGATGCCACGCAGGGCGCAGGTAATTTCTTCGGCCCCGTCACCATGAAGACCTTCGGCAAAGCGCAATATCAGTGGCATCCCTCAACGCTGACCGCCGACCCGGATGGGCCTATTGCCAGCTCCAGCATCAACGCCGACGCCACCACCCAATTCGAATTGCCTGCCAGCTCCGTAACGGTCCTGCGCGGGCAAATCAAATTCGCGGACCTGGCGCGCAAGCACTAGGCGATTCGAGGTTGACGGATGCGTTTGTGCCGTCGCGGGATCGAAGAGAGATCCCTCACTGCGTTCGGGATGACGGTTGTGTTTCTTTGGCTTGGAAGTTTGTTGGGCTTGAGCGTTGTTGGATTTGAGGGTTTCTTTGGCTTGAGCTTGAGGCAAAGACGCGTGCTGAGGTTCCTTCGACGAGTGAGGTAGCTCTTCGCACAAAAAGGCGTAGTCAGGATGACAGCAGGGCCATCCTTTGTCAGGGCAAGCTAAAGACCGGCCACTCCACATTTTCAATTCGCGAAGCACTCCCGTACCATTTCCACATGGCCTCTCTTGCGCGCGTGCACTATCCACCTGGCCCCGAACAGGGCTTCTTCGACGGCCTGCGCAGCCAACTCCGCCGCGACCCGCTCACCTTCATGACTCGCAATGCTCGCGAATACGGGGACATCGTGTGCCTGCGCTTCTTCAACCTGCGCACGTATCTTCTGTTTCACCCCGATCACATCGAAGACGTGATCGTCAACAACGCCAAAAAATTCATCAAAGGCCGGATCCTTCGCGCCAATCGCTTCCTGTTCGGCAACGGCCTTCTCACCAGCGAAGGGGAATTTTGGCTGCGCCAACGGCGCATGATGCAGCCCGCGTTTCATCGCAACCGCATCGCCAATTATTCCTCCACGATGACTGATTGCGCCACGCGCCTCGTGCAATCCTGGCGCGACGGCCAGCAACTCGATATTCACGATGCGATGATGCGCCTCACTCTGCAAATCGTCGCCAAAACCCTGTTCCATGCCGACGTGGAACGCGACGCTCCCGAAGTGCGCGAAAATCTGGATATTCTGCTGGAGTTCACCTCGACTTCCGCCGCCTGCTCATGAGCCCGTCCTGGCTCCCCACTCCGCCGCAATCTCCAAGCCAAACGCGCGGTCCGCAACCTTACCGTGATCATCGATCGCATCATCAAGAGCGCCGCGCAATCCCGCGAAGACTCCGGCGACCTTCTGTCCCTGCTTATAAACGCACAGGACGAAGATGGCTCGCGCATGACCACCAGCAACTCCGCGACGAAGCCCTGACACTTTTCCTTGCCGGACACGAAACTACGGCCAGCGCCCTCTCCTGGACCTGGATGCTTCTGGCGCAAAATCCTCGCGTCGAGCAAAAACTCCACGCCGAACTCGCCACTGTCCTTCACGGCCGCACGCCTACACTCGATGATCTGCCCAACCTTCCCTACACCAATCACGTCATCACCGAATCCATGCGCCTGTATCCTCCAGCGTGGGCCATGGCGCGGCTCGCCATCGAAGATCACGCCCTCGGCGATTACCTCTTAGCCAAAGGTACCGGCGTCAGCTGCCATCACCTGGGTCGTTCACCGGGATCCCCGTTGGTATGACGATCCCGAACAATTTCTCCCTGAGCGTTGGCAAAGCGATCTCCTCAAGCGAATTCCGCGTTTCGCCTACTTTCCGTTCGGCTACGGACCTCGTCAATGTATCGGCAATGCCTTCGCCTTGATGGAAGCGCAATTGGTCCTAGCCACCATCGCCCAGCGGTTTCGTTTCACGTTAGTCCCAGGTCATCCGATCCGCCCCTGGCCTCCATCACCCTACGCCCCCGTCATGGCATCCACGTGCAACTCGAATCCCGGCGACTAGCCACTCCCCACTTTCTTCCGTACCATCTCTCTATGGCCACCGCCGCAACAATCTCCCCGCCTCCTGGCCCCCGCGGTGACTTCTTCCTCGGAAGCTTCCGCCATCTGGTAAACGATTGGATCGGCTTCTCTGCGGGGTGCGCCCGGGAATACGGCGACATTTCCCTGTACCGTTTCCTCCGCGCCCCCATCTGCCAACTCACCCATCCCGACGACATCGAAGCCGTGCTCGTTCGCCTGGCCCCCAACTTCCAAAAATCCCGCGATTACATCGCTCTCGAATTCATCCTGGGTAATGGTCTTCTCACCAACGACACCCGCTCTTGGCAATCCCAGCGTCAACTGATTCAGCCCGCATTTCGTCACGAAAACATTGCCGCGTACGCGGAAATCATGGCTGCCGCCGCCGCTGCGCATCTCTCTCGCTGGCACCACGGGCAAGCCTGCGATCTTCATCACGAAATGGCCCACCTCACCCTCGACATCGTCACCAAGTCTCTCTTTGGCTCTACCTCTCCCAAGACACCCGCGCCATCGGCATCGAAGTCGCCGCCATTATGGAACGCTTCTTCGCCCAGTCTGCGCTTTCCTTCCTCATTCCTGAAGGTCTTCCGATTCCCAAATCCCCTCGGCTCCTGCGCTCCCGTCGGCGCCTCAACGAAGTCATCTTTTCCATCATTCGACAGCGCCGCGCTTCTACTGCTCCCGCCGACGACCTCCTGCAAACACTTTTGATGGCGCATGACGAACACGGTGGCCACATGGACGATCATGCAAGTTCGCGACGAGATCATGACCCTGTTCCTCGCCGGCCATGAAACCACCGCCAATGCCCTCACTTGGACCTGGTATCTCCTCGCGCAGAATCCCGACGCCGAACGCGCGCTCCACGTCGAACTTGATTCCGTCCTCGCCGGACGCCCTCCCGCGCTCGCCGATCTTCCGCGGCTCCCTTACACCGAAATGCTCGTTAAAGAATCCTTGCGCCTCTTCCCACCGGCATGGGGCATTGGACGTCGCGCACTACACGATTTCGATTTGCGGGGCTTCCGCATTCCCGCGGGCACAAATGTGTTTATCATGCAGTGGCTCGTCCACCGCGATCCGCGCTTCTTCCCCGATCCGCTTCGTTTTGATCCGGAACGCTGGCGCGTCGATCCAGTCCGCACCGGCCGCATTCCCCGTTTCGCCTACTTCCCTTTTGGCGGCGGGCCCCGCGTTTGCATCGGAGCAGGCTTCGCCATGATGGAAACCACTCTGCTCCTCGCCACCATCGCCCAACGCTATCGTTTCACGCTTCGCCCCGATCCTCCCGTCGTCCCCTTCTTCTCGGTCACCCTACGTCCCCGCCACGGCGTCCCTGTCCAAGTCGAATCCCGTACCTCTGCCGCTCGCCACGCAAATCCGTAGCTCACTCTTGTGTCTCCCCTCCTCCTCCGCAAAATCCGGTATTGCGGCGCAAACTCAATGCGTCCACGCTATTTTTCTGCGCGGACGCCATGCTCGCTACCTCCATTTCCGAGCTCTCTGCCTTCTTCAAAAACACAACCATGCTCAACGTGGTGGTGGAAACCTCCAAGGGCATGTCCGTAAAACTCAAATACGATGAAGACGCGCAAGTGTTTCGCGCCCACAAAGCCCTCCCGGTTGGCTTCACGTTTCCCTTTAATTTTGGTTTTGTCCCCAACACCATCGCGGGTGACGGCGATCCCCTGGACGCCCTCATCTTGAGCGGCTACGAACTCCCCCCGGGCTCGATCGTCGTCGGGAAAATCATCTCCGTGCTCGAAGCCGAGCAAGTCGAAAGCAAAAATGGAAACAAAAAGAAGGAACGCAACGACCGTTTAATTGTCACGCCTTGGGACATGGTTGCTGAATCGCCCATGCTCCCCGAAGTGACCTTCGATCAAACTCTTCAGTACGCCATTACCGAATTCTTCACCAAGTACAACGAAGCGCAAGGCAAACAGTTTCGGGCGCTCACCTACGCGCCCGCACGCCGCGGCATTCGACTCGCCCGCGAAGCCATAAAAGCTGCGCAAAACAAAGAACGGGATTCCGCCAATCCTCATCGTTCGACAAATTCGAAAAAGGGACGCTCGTGAGCCCTCATCAGGCAAAGTTCCCGGCTGATTTCTTTGACTATTTTATTTTTCACTGGGAGAATCTCCGCCATGCCTCTGGACACAAAACGCATCGACAAGTCCATTAAACGCGTCAGCAAATTTCTGAAGAAAGCGCCCAAAAATCCCACACCCGAAAAAATCCACGATGTGCGCACCAGCACGCGCCGGCTGGAGTCCACGTTAAATACTCTGAAAATGGGCAAAACTGGCAAGCGCCTGCTTCGCGATTTGCCCGACATTCGAAAACGCTGCGGAAAAGTCCGCGACATGGACGTGCTCACCGGCCTGGCCATGACCGTGGATGCCCAGGACGCGGATAAAGAGTGTCTGGTGCAGCTTCTGGAATATCTCGGCGCTCAGCGTTCCAAGCACGCGCGGAAATTGCGCGACCTTGCCAAAAAGGAAGGGCCGGAGATCCGCCGTAATCTCGCGCGCGTGGCCAAGAAAATCGACAAGCTCGCCGACTCCGGCAAATCCGATAACACGGACGCCGGCCGGCAACAGACCACCACGGCCATGGACCTTGCCGATCAACTTCGCACGCCCAACAAACTCAACAAGAGCAATCTTCACCCGTATCGCCTGAAGGTGAAGGAACTGCGCTACGTGCTGCAGTTGTCGGATATGGAAAGGACGCCGGAAATCGTCAATACCCTGGGCGAAGTGAAAGACGCCATCGGCGAATGGCACGATTGGGAAGAGCTCGTGGCCATCGCCTCGGACGTGCTTGAAGATGGCGCGCAATCCGGGCTGGTCCAGCAACTGAAGAAAATCGCCGAGGAGAAATTCGATCGCGCCATGGACGTCACGAACAAAATGCGCAGCACCTACCTCGACGCGCATCGCAGCAATGGAAAATCCAAACACCGGCAAATCCCCATCCCTATCGCCGCAGCCACTAGCGCCATGCACTCGTAGATGATGCGAGCTGAAAAAAGGCGTTATCCGTCATTCCGAGCGTAGCGAGGAATCCCTCTGTGGTCGAAAAGTCAAGAAAAAGAGAGATTCCTCACTTCGCGGACTCCGTTCGGAATGACGAAGTTGGACTTTTTTAGCAGCCTGCTAGGAAGACAGGCTTAAGCCGGTGCTACTTTCGGCGGGTTTGAGACTCGCTGTGCGAGAACGAAAAATGAAATGTGATATTTGCGTATGTGCGGAAGAGAAGGGAGTTAACGGGAACGAGGTCTGTAAGTGCAGAATCTGGATGGGTTGCAAGCCTATTGCTTTGATAAAGATGTGCAAGTGCAGAAGGTAAGGGACTTGCGAGCAGTGATCCTTGCAAGTGCACGTTCTGAAGGATTTAGCGTCCGGCTGGTCTCGCGTTAGCAGGCTTATCTTCCGGTTCATCATTCGCATCGTCGCCGGTCTCGTCGTCATCTTCGTCTTCCGGAATGTAAGGGGGAAGGTCAACGAAGGACTCGCAGACTAATTGGGAATAATATTCCTCTTTGTAGACGTGCTGAAATTCCTGTTTGGAGAGAGGAATGGTTTTCAGGAGAGTGTTGGCGACGCGGGCCATGGCGACAGCGTCTTTGGCGTTGATGCGTCCTTCTGCGACATTGGCAAATAAAAGGGTGAGCGAACGGGTGAGGGCGGTGGCGGAGACGAAGCTACCACGAATGGGTTTGACGAGATTGAAGGCGGTGTCTTCGAGGTCGTTGAGGTGACGGAGTTTGCGCGCGTGATGAATGCAGTAGTTGGAAGTGTTGGTGAAACGAAGCATACGGCAGTGGCGACCATCGGAATACGTGAAAGCGCACGAAGACGCGGGGTCTTCGGAGAATTGTTTGGCCATGGAGTCTCCTGAGAATGAATTGAGTTGTAAATGAGAAACGCCCGCGGGATGCGCGGGCGCAATAATCTACGGGTAGAGTGTACGAGTCAGGCAATTCCTTGTCAAGTACATTTTCATGAGCTGAGGCAGGCGGTGTTGACGAGGCGGTGTTATTCGCTGGTCATGGCTAGCAGCCAAAACATGAGCGTGCCCACGGCGCAGATGGGGGCTAGCCAGCGGACGGGATTGGGACGACCAGCGCCGGCGACCGCGAACGCGATGGCCAGGATGGAGAGGAGCGAACCTGCCGCGATCACCCGCAACAGGACTGGATCGTAGACGGGGAAATTGCGAACGAAACGCGCGTACAGATGGGTGAGAAGCGCGAGGGTTGCGGAAGCCGTGGCGAGCGAAAAACCGATCAACGAAAATGTGGAAGAGCGGGAACGTGGAAGGTCATATTGCGCCCAGCGTATCCAGCCCCATATGAGTAGAGCGGGAATCAGGAGTGTGGTTGCGACAGCAATGAACCACAAAGTGGACGAAAGCATTCGGAGTTCGAAGTAGACCTCGGGGCATATTATGGCGCGATTGCCGGAAGGGTTGGAGGGGAAAATTGATTGGCGCGGAGAAGATGAGGAGAAGAGAAGAAACCCAAGACCCACCTCACAACACGAGCGAGGGGCACCGGCGAACTCAAGAGAGATTCCTCGCTGCGCTCGGAATGACAATTGACAGGCGTCTTCCGCAGCCTGTGAACGACGGCTGACAGTACGAATGGGCGAGCTGAGGTTCGGCCACTGCACAAGGTCGCCGGTTTAAGTTTGACCTACACAGCGCACACATACGGATTTGGAAGGATTTAGGGACATAAAAAAAGGGCTTGACATATTCCCATATAGGCATATATTGAAGGCATGGCACGGGCGGCAACAACCTCGGATGCGTTCAATGCAGTGGCGGAACCGCGGCGACGGGAGATTCTGAACTTCCTGGCGCTGCAGGAGCGTCCGGTGAACGAGATCGTGGAAAGTTTGGGGCTGGAGCAGCCGTCGGTTTCGAAGCACCTGCGGGTATTGCGCGAAGTAGGGCTGGTGGATGTACGAAGGGAAGGGCGGCACATGCTGTACAGAACGAATGCCGAAGGGATTCGGCCTCTGCACGAGTGGACGCAAACGTTTGAGCGGATGTGGAAGCATCAGTTGGCGCGGATTAAGGAGCAGGCGGAAGCGAAGAAGCAGTAAGGCTGAGCTACATGGCTCGTCAAATTCGATTTGTAAGACTCATTCCTTAAAGGAGGAAGTATGGCGGGGACAGCACAGAAAAGTACGGCACAGACGATTGAGGACTTCACCTTGACGGTGGCGCTGGAAACGTTTGTGAAAGCAGGAATCGACGCGACGTTTGCGGCGGTGCTGGATCAAGTGGGTCCGCTGAACCAGAACGCGGAGGGCGTGTCGATGCACATGAAGCTGGAGGCTTGGCCGGGCGGGCGTTGGTATCGAGACCTGGGGGACGGCAACGGACATTATTGGGGGACCGTGCAGGCGATCAAGAGGCCGACGCTGCTGGAAATGTGCGGGCCGCTGTTTGCGTCGTATCCGCTGGTGTCGAATGTGCAGTACCGGCTGAGCGAGGAAAAGGGCGGAACGTTGATCAAGTTTCGGCACACGGCGTTTGGGTTTATGGACGAGCAGCACCGGATGGGCGTGTCGAAGGGTTGGGGGAGCATGATGGAACGGATCCAGGCGCAGGCGGAGCGGACGCGGACGCAGTGAGTGTAGCTCACCCCTTCAGGAGTGAGGCTTTTCTGCTCAGGCGCAGAATTCGCGTTCAACAAAGGAAGAAAAGGCTAACGCAAAGGCGCGGAGCAGCGCAGAGAGAGGGGAGAAGAGCAGAAGAGCAGAAGAGCAGAAGAGCAGAAGAGCAGAAGAGAAGAGTGACCCAAGAACCACCTCTAACAACGAGGTGGGGCACCCAGCAAGTCGCGGGGATTGTGCGGACGTGGGGCGCAGCATGCCGCGCCCCCACGGGAGAAAGCGAGGAGCTATGTGTCCGGCGTGTTTAGCAGCGCTATCGATGATTGTGGCGGGAGTGGTGTCCACGGGAGGGGTGACGGTGCTGGCTGCGAAGACACTTGGGAAACGCCACGCTGGAGCGCCGGACATTACCGCAGCGGGAAGTGAGCACGGTGTGTCGGTGGCGGCGGAAGCGAATAGCGGCTGTCCTCCTGGGCCAAGCGAAGAATCTCAACCTGTGGAAATTCAGCCGGAGGATTTGGCGGAGTTTGTTTTGCTGGGAGCTTAGGTTGCCTTACAGCGGGGCAAGAAAATTTCGCAGACTTGCGGAAAAGGAGAACAGTGATGACACAGACTAGCGTGGAACGACCGAAAGTGGTATCGCGGGAGGAGTGGCTGGCAGTTCGCAAGGAACTGCTGGCGAAAGAGAAGCAGTTGACCCGGCAAAGCGACGCGTTGGCGGCGGAACGTCGGGAATTGCCATGGGTAAAAGTCGAGAAGGATTACGTGTTTGATACACCGAGCGGGAAGAAGAAGCTGGCGGACCTATTCGAAGGACGGAGCCAGTTGATTGTGTATCACTTCATGTTTGGGCCGGACTGGAAAGAGGGGTGCCCAAGCTGCTCGATCCTGGCGGATCATTTCGACGGGAGCGTGACACATCTGGCGAACCGAGATGTGACGTTGATGGCCGTGTCGCGCGCGACGCTGGAGCAGATTCAGGCGTTCAAGCAGCGGATGGGATGGAGATTTAAGTGGGCGTCGTCGTTTGGGAACGAGTTTAATCGAGACTTCCACGTGTCTGTTACCAAGGAAGAAATGGCGGCGGGCGAACAATATTACAACTTCAAAATGCAGAATTTCCCGGCGGACGAGAGACCGGGGGCCAGCGTGTTCTCGAAGAATGAGAAGGGAGAAATTTTCCACACCTACTCGGTGTACGGGCGCGGGCTGGAACAGTTGATGAATGTATATTGCTACCTGGACCTGACTCCGCGCGGACGGCATGAGGAAGGGCTGGTGCCGCATCCGATGGCGTGGGCGAGACACCACGATCGGTACGAGCAGGACTATTACGCAGATGGTCCCGCGGCAAGTTTGCTGGTGCAGAAGGCGAAAAGCGTGGGTGGATCGTGCTGCGGCGGTGACTCTAAGGCGTAGTTAGCGCGGGAGGATTGCTGCGAGACGAGCCGGAGCGCGAGGTAGCGCTCCGGTTTGTTTTTTGGGAAGTAGAAGAAAGAAGGAAAGAGAAAAAACGAGAAGAAAAGACAGGACTAACGGAGAGAGCGCAGAGACGCTGAGGGCGCTGAGCACCCTGGGAAACGTGGCTATGGCATGGCCTCCAGGTAAGCGACTAGTTGGCTCCGGCGTTGCTTGTCGGTGGTTTGTTGGATCATGGTGCGGAGGATTGGTGCGAGGAAGCGAGAGTATTTGGCGAGGGTGGCGCGATCGTTCGAGGCGAAGGCGGATTCCACGGCTTGCTGGGTGGCGGGGGTGACGAGTTCCAATCGTCCAACGAAGACGCGAGTGATGGTGGATGGCGCGGGATTGATGTTGAGCGGGAGAACGGAATCGACGAACGCGCGCGGGACGATGTAGATGAGCCGGGAGCCTTCTTCGAACCAGGAAGATTTCCAGGTTTCGAGCATGGCGTGAGCTTCGTCAGGAAAGAGTCCTTGGGACATGAGGACCCCTTCGAGATGGGTGGACAGGGAATCGAGGGAGCCATCGAGAGTGGGGGCAGCGAGAGCAGCTTGATCGCGCAGCGGGCCAAGGACGCGATAGCCGAGTTGAGCTCCGCGACGTTCGAAGAGGATCACGTTGGGAATTGTTTCGGCGGAGTCATTCTGAAACTGCACGGTGCTGTCTGACGAAAGCGTCGCGATGAGGGGCGGCGGGAAGGAGGCGACGCCGCGGTAAAAAAGAAATTTTTCGCGCTGAGGCCCGGAAGAAGTAACAAGTTCGAGCGGGGCGGAAGCGGTTTGGCGGGCGGCATAGTAATGGTTGTCGGAAGAGTCTGAAGGGAAATCGTTGGCGGCGTGGGGATCGATGTGAATGGAATTCCAGGAAATGGCGCCGGGAAATTTCATTAACTCGAGTGCGTAATCGCGAGAGGTGAGAGCGGGGTTGGCAGAAGTGGCGTGGGGATACCACTCGGTGATAAGGCCTTTGGTGAAGGAGACGTTGACGGAGACGGTGGTCTCGCGCGGGGAGTAGAAATAGAGAACGGGAGTTTCCATGCGAATGGTGCCGCGCAGGCCCCCTTTAAAAGCTACGTCGCGAAAGTGTTCGACGAACGAGGGCAGATCGGTGGACCCAGTGAGGGGGAGCCAGTCGATGGCGTGGCCGTCGGGTGCGGCGATGGAGGTGAAGGTGCCCCATTCATGAACGATGAGATCGTTCTGCGGGAATTGCTTTGCGCTGGCGCGGTGCAGGGAAAGGCTGAGTACGAACAGAGCTGCTGCGGCGATAAAACTGGAGAGGACAAAACTAAAAAAAAGAGGAAGGAGCCGCGTAGAGGCGGCTCCTTTTTCTGTGCGGATCATTGCTGGGCTACCTTTGTGTTCGAGTTGCGGGAAATCATGGCTCCCATGGACTCGGTTTGCGGACTCATGAAGTGAGTGGCGAGATTGCGTGCGAGAAGTGGGTCGGATTGCGCGCCGGCGATGGCTTTCTGGGCGTGCTCAGTGTGTTCGGCGACGGGGCCGTCGAGGGTGATTAGGGCGGCGGCGAATTCCATTTGCGGGTCGTTGGAGCGGAGTTGGAGGGCTTTCTTGATGAGCGCGTAACCGTCGAAATTGTGGGCCGGGTCACTGGTGGATTTGCTGATCCATTCGAACTGCTTGAAAGTTTCGGCCAGATAACCAGTGTCGAAATCGGCGAGCGCGGCCGGCCCTGTGTTCGTGGCTTTATCGGAGCGCGCGACGAAGGCGAGGAGAAGATGCTTGGCGAGTGCGGGATCTTTTTGGGAATAGAGCACAGCGCGGCGAAGGGTTTCCATGTGCACGAGGACGGTGGGGTCGGAATTGAGAATGGAAATCGTGTCGGAGACGAGGTTGTTGACGTTGTAAGACTCGGCGCCGGTGAGCTTCCAGTCGTGGGAGATCCAGGGGAGAGATTTGGCGGTGCCGATGTCGAAGGAGTGGCAGATGAGGGGCGGGCCGGCTTTGGCGGACGGGGTGAGACGAAGAGAGCGAGAAGAAAGGTGCGGATAATTTTTTGACGGGAGATTTCATTGGTGGCTCCTTTGTGTGAGGTGGGCGTTCAGTGGGAAGACGCGGGGGATGGGCGGAACTGTTAACGAGGCGACGACAGCAAGGAACAACGAAGCAGGAGAGACGAGGACCCTAGACCACGCGCAACGGCGGACGTGGGGCACCCGCAATGCGTTAACAGCGGAAGCGCCGGTCTGAGCTGCGAAACATGGCGATCCGGGGGATTGCTGAGAAGCGACTGTCTTCAGGAGCATTTTTTGGTTGCGGGTGCGGGGCTGGGTGAGTTTTGTTCGAAGAGGCGCCAGAGGGAGATGTCGCCGAGGTCCAGGGCGTTCCAGTAAAGATCGAGCATGTGGGGATCGAGGGCGAGGACGCCGGCGCGAGTGGTACCGGGAGGAGGAGGAACGAGGCGAGCCAAGGTGGCATAAACTTTTTCCCGATCGGTCCCGGTAGTGCGGGAGAGGAGGTGCCACAGAGTAAGGGCGTCGCGCGGACGCGCCTCGGTGAGAACGGTATTGAGAAAGAGGAACGAGGGACGAGCATCGGGTGACTCATCGCCAAGATCCCAGAAATGCAGGGCGTTTCGGAACGCCGGGGTAGCGTCCTCGAAATAAGGAGTGCCTGGCCCGACTTTGGGACGCGTCGCACACATGGCACCCGCGGGGATGAAGGAATCTCTGCCATTGAGGTGGAACCCGACCCAGCCGAGCGTCGTGCGAAGGATGCCGGAGCCGTCGGGCTCAACGTGAAGCGTGTAGGCACAGCCGAGGTCAACAGCAACAGCCGAGGGTGTGTCCACAACGAACTGGCCGGGGGAGCCCAGATGGATGCGTGAATTGTGCCCACTTGGAGTTGCAGGCGTTTGTGATCGGGATCGACCCGGAGAAGACGAACACGGGAATTGCGGTCGATTTGAATTTCTCCGAGATCGCGATCGGAAAGCGCCGCACGCGAAGAAGAGTTTGTGGTCAGAGTTTGGCCGACGTAGAGTTTTTTCGCGGATCCATCGCTGGCAATGGGTTGCGAGCCAATTTGTGGCGTCCCTTCGAGATCAGCGACAGTCCAACCGGGGCCGGTTGGGGGCTGTATGGCTGGATGAAAGGAAACGAGAACGCCAGTGACAAGCGAGAGAACGATGATAGCGGCGGCGGCCAGGCGCGGAGCCCACGATTGACCGGAGGAACGGGTTGTTGCGGGGATGCGAGAGGTTGCGTCGGGAAGCGTCAGCGGACGATCGGTGTGGCGGAATTGGCCAAGTAACGATTCGAGACGCTGGATTTCGGGATCGGGCGTGCCCGAGCCATCCCACAAATAATCATTGGGCGTGGGCATTTCGATTGTCAGTGATCGATTGGAAGTTTTGTCATAGCTCACCCCCGGTGAGCGGTGTGGTTTTGCGGGTAAGGATTTCGCGGAGTTGTTGCATCCCGCGATGAAGATTGACGCGCGAACCGAGCCGTGCGTGAGGCCGGTGCGGGCGGCGATTTCGGGACCAGTCATGCCTTCCACCAGGCGAAGAATGAGGGTTTCGCGATAGGCTTCGGGAAGAGTGAGGATGGCCGTGAGTGCCGCGTGGGCTTCGGTGGAAGAGTGTGGGGTAGGAGGAACAGGAAGCGCGTGAGAATGCGAATCGGGGCACGCAGTTTCGTCAGTGAGTTCATCCGTGGGCATGGCACGGCGATGAAAGTCGATGGCGCGGTTGCGGGCGATAGAAGCGAGCCAACCAGGAAATTTGGATACTTCGCGGAGAGAGACGAGCCGCGGGAGGGGCTTGAAGGAAAACGTCCTGGAGGAGGTCGTCGACGTCGGAGTAAGGAACGCGCGAGAGCAGAATGCCATGGACCATGCGGGCGTAGCGGGAATAGAGAATGCCGAAGGCGGCGCGATCGCCTTGCTGTGCGGCCCGGACGAGGGTGTCGTCGGTGGCGTGGACGTGCGTCGAGGTGGTCATGGCGAAGCTGCCGGTGAATGAAGTACGCAGGTCAAGTTGAGTGGCCACGGTTGCGCTGGTGCGAGCCTCTGAGTGTAGACGCGGGAAGAGGGTAGGGTGTTAACAAACTTCGGGTGAGCGCAGCCAGGAAATGGCTGTGCCATGTCTATAAGGCGCGGAAGTGGGAGTGGTTGATAATAGAAGAATGGGAAAATTGCTACGGGAGTTTGAGCCGCACCGGTGGCTGAAGAGTGGGCATGCGCAGACGATTGGAGCGGCGTTTGCGCGACGGACGTTTGTGTTGCCGGCGGGCGAGGAACGGCTGTTTCGGGTGGATGAGGAGTCGCAGGTGAAGGGCGTGTGCCATTGGCAGGGGGACGAGGAGTTGGGTTCGCAGAACTCGCCAGAACCCGCCTAAAGAAACGCCGCTACAGGACGCGTGCTCGGGCCAATCTGAACATCGCGCACCACACGAAGAGAGATTCCTCGCTACGCAGACTCCGCTCGGAAATGACGGATAGAGGCGGACGGAGGCGGGATTTGCCGGTGGTTGTGGTTGTGCATGGGCTGGAAGGGTCGTGCGATTCGAATTACTCGCGAGGGATTGCGGCGAAGGCTTGGGCGCGGGGATTTCATGCCATTCGCATGAACCAGAGGAATTGCGGAGGGACGGAACGGCTGACACCCACCTTGTACAACAGCGGATTGAGCGGCGATTACCGCGCGGTGTTGCTGGACCTGATGAGCGAGGGATTCGAAAAGATTTTTTCGCCGGCTATTCCATGGGCGGCAATTTGGTGACGAAGATGGCTGGGGAGTTGGGAGAGAACGCGCCGAAGGAATTACGGGGAGTGGCGGTGGTATGCCCGGCGCTGGATTTGTCGCGGTGCGCAGATGCGCTGGAAGAACGGCAGAACTATTTGTACCAGCGGCATTTTGTACGCGGCTTGCTGGAGCGGTACCGCAGGAAGTGTGAGTTATTTCCGTGGCGGTACCCGAGCAATGGATTTGGGCCAATCCGCACAGTGCGCGAGTTTGATGATGCGATTACCGCGCCGTGTTTTGGATTTCGCGACGCGGAAGAGTATTACGAGGCGGCGGGGGCGAAGAAAGTAATTGGGAAGGTGCGTGTGCCGCTGCTGCTGATTACGGCACAGGATGATCCGTTTGTGCCGTTTGTGTCGTTTCTGGCGGCGCGCGTGGAAGAGAATCCGCAAGTGCGGTTTGTGGCGCCGGAACACGGAGGACATTGTGGGTTTGTGTCGCGGTTTGCGGGTGAGGAGCGATTTTCGGGCGGAGGAGAGGATTGTAGAGTTTGTAGAAGAGGAGGCAATGACCGCGCCACTCCGATGAAACCGCGGAGCCTGATGAACCGAAGCGCTACGCGTCTATATTCACCCGAATGGTTGGGTTAGGAATGTTGGAAGCTGGGAGTCAGGAGTTGGGCTGGGCCTTGCGGGGTGATGGCCATCAAGTCTTCGCAGCGGATGCCAAATTCGTTGGGGACGTAGATGCCAGGCTCGTCGGAAAAAGTCATGTTGGCTTCGAGAATGGCGGCAAAAGCGCGCAACTTTCAACTGCGAACTTCGAACTCTGAACAAGACAAGTTGGATTACACGGTAACGATGCAGATAGTCTTTTCTTGACCTGAGAAGTTAGCGTGACATAGACTCGCAAGCGCTCGTTACGACCAAGAGACGTTTGTGTCGTATTACGTGCGACGAACGGGTGCGAGGATTTGGCGGGATGGAGGAAGCGATGGCGAAGGAACCGAAGGCAAAGGTGTTCACGGTGGACTACAAGGACTTGGTCAATGAAATTCGGAAGACCGCGAAGGCGTTGGGGAAAATCGAGAAGCAAGTCGGTGGAAGGCAGAAGTCGGCGATCGCGGCGCAGATCAAGTCGCTGAATTATCTGGAAAATGTGTGCACGAATCCGGCGATTGGTGTCGCCCCCGGCGCGATCAAGCCGAAAATGTCGGGATGCAAGCTGGTCGTGGCGAAAATGTCGAAGCTGTACGCGGCCGAGTAGTTCCGACGGGGTTCGCGGCTTGCGGGCTACATGGCTCGAGCTGGCGAAGTGAAAACGAAGTTGCGCGGAAGAAGCAGGCGCGGCAAGCGAGCCGTTTACCTGCGCCGCGCGCCGTTCCTGATTTCTTACTGGCAAGGCAATCAACTGATATTTGAAAATTACCTGACGCGGAAGAAAGCGGCAGTTTCTCCGGCGGTTGCGGAGGTGTTGGATTTTTTCGGCGACTGGAAGAGCGTCGAGGCTATCGTTGCGCGTTGGCCAGAATATTCCGCCGAATCGTTGCTCAACACAGTCAGCCGCATGCTCCGCGAAACTCTGATCGAGGGTGCTCGGCGAAAAAATGCAGCTGAGGACGGCCGGGTAACGGCGCTGCGGAAATGGCGGGCATGGAATCCGGCGGCAAGCTTTTTTCATTTGAGCACCAAGGACATTTACGCGGATGAAGTGACTCCGGAAGAGATTGCGTTTGTGGAGCAATTAGCGAAGGAGCATCCGGTTGCGGCGCCGCTGAAGAGATACCCTGGCGCGCGAACGATTGCATTGCCGGCGGCCGAAACGGACGGAGAGTTTGCGCGCGTGCTGCGAGAGCGACGGACGTGGAGAGAATTTTCGCAGCAACCGGTGACGCGCGAGAGCTTAGGGAAGCTGCTGGATTTGTCGTTCGGGATTCAGGATTGGGAAAATGTGCCGACGATTGGGCGATTGGCGCAGAAGACGTCACCATCGGGAGGCGCGCTGCACCCGTCGGAAGCGTACGTGATGGCCAGACGGGTGGAGGGAGTTGCGCCGGGAATTTATCACTACGATGCCGGAGGACACCGGCTGCAGCGGATTCGGGGGGGAATGACGGCGGCGGAGATTCAGCGGTATTTGGCGGGCCAGTGGTGGTTTCGCGACGCGGCGTTTGTGGTGTTTGTTACCGCGGTGTTTGCGCGCAACCAGTGGAAATACGATTACGCGCGGGCCTACCGGGCGATTTTGATTGAAGCGGGACATTTGTGCCAGACGTTTTGTCTGACGGCGACGTGGTTGGGGCTGGCGCCGTTTTGCACGATTGCCTTGGCCGACACAAAGATTGAAAAGAGCTTAAGGATTGATGGAATTTCGGAGTCGGTGATTTACGCGATGGGCGCGGGACAGCGGGTGGTGGGCGGAAAGGCTGGAGACATGGGGGAAGGACGTCGACGGCGCTCGAAGAGTTGAAGCAAAGAGTTCACCGCAGAGGGAACAAAGGTTCGTGGGCGGAGAGGGAAGTCGCAAGATCCAAAGATCGAAGAGAGATTCCTCGCTACGAGGACTTCGCTCGGAATGGCGTGGTGGTTCGATTTGGAAATGGCCGATCTAAAGTTCGGCCACTACACAAGCTAAACCCAAGACCCACCCTTCGCAAAATATGCGAAGGATGGGGCACCCTGGGGCGACTGTTACTTCTTGGCTACTTTTTGGCTACCGGGACCGAGGCTTTGGTGGTTTCCCATTCCATGTTCATAGTGCCGCCGTTGGAAGATTTGTCGAAGGAGATGGTGAAATTCTCGACGGGAGTGGAGAGGGGCGTAACCTTCATGTCAACGCGAGCGAGATCGTCGGAAGGCCCGGGATATGCCGTGCCCCATTCGCCAGTTTTCTTGCTGATGACGAGGGTCCACTTGTTCTGCTCGGGAATGGCGAACAGGGTGTACGTGCCCGCGGGAACGGCCGTGCCGCCGATGGTGATGTCCGCAGTGGTAGTCAACGTGGTGGCTTCATTGGCCCCTGCGCGCCAAACCTTGCCATAAGGAACGAGTTCGCCAAAAATTTTGCGGCCCTTGGCGCGAGGGCTAGAGTAATCGACGGTGACGGATTTGCCGCCGCCGAGGTCGAGGGTGGCCTTAGCGGGTGGACTGGGTCGTTGGGATTTATCCTGACGCGCATGGGAAGCGAAAACGAAGATAGCCAAGGCAAGACAGAAAACCGAGACAGCCGCGATCACTTTACGCATAGTGTTCTCCTGGAGTGGCAGTCGGCTCGAACAGGCGCGAGCGTGCCGGCAAGTCTGAGGGCTTACCGCTAGCATTGAACAAGATTTGGGAAGATGTTGCAAGCGAAGGGTGTAGCGGCCGAGCTTTAGGTCGGCCAGCCCAGTTCGGAGAAAGAAGGAGCAGAGAGATTCCTCGCCTCGAGGACTTCGTTCGGAAATGACCTGGCTCTTTAAGCTCGCCCGAGCGCCCGGCCCGCAGTGAGAGTGAGTCAAAGATTCGCCACTACGATGCAGGAGCATCGCGAGAACTCTGTAGCGAGAACCCTGTAGATGGTTGGGCTGAATGCCCTTAGAAAGGTGCTGAGCGTACTTTACAGTTCATTCAAAAATGTGATAGTTTTGAAGAGTCGAAGAAAAGAGGAAAATTCAAGGGACGACGGTGGGGGGCACTTGAGCGACGCCAAAGTAATGTTGATCGAACAATTCCGGACACATGTAAAGGATACGGGATCGCCAGAGGTACAGATCGCGCTTCTGAGCGAACGCATCAACTATTTGACGACGCATCTCAAGAGTCATGTCAAGGACCATGCATCGCGCCGGGGGTTGATCATGATGGTGAATAAGCGGCGGCGATTGCTGGACTATCTCAACCGGCGAGACCCGGATCGGTATCACCAGATTGTTGAACGCCTCAGCCTACGCAAGTAAAAGACTGCGGAAGGGTACGCAGAACAACTTGCGATTTCACGAACGGACAAATTCCCAGAGGAGTCTGTACGCCAGCCTGAGAGGGGTTGGACGTGAAGCGGCGCAGCCTGTGACGGAGAGCAGCGCGGCGTAAACTGTGGGTGTAGCTGTCGGCGAAGTGGTTGACCTTCGCAGCAATCCTCCTTTTTTCTTCATAAAAAATACCCGCGAATCGGAAGAGCTTCTCGGGAGAGGAGCCAAAGGAAGAACTATATGTCTGAGAATAATCATGTTCCTGCGCCTCACCAGGTATCGATTGAGGTCGGAGGACGCACGCTGTTTTTGGAGACCGGGAAAATCGCAAAACAAGCGAATGGAGCGGTAACCGCCAGGTATGGCGACACGGTTCTGTTGGTCACAGCCTGCATCGCTCCCAAGGCGAGCGATCGAGATTTTTTGCCGTTGACGGTGGACTACCGGGAAAACACATATTCAGCCGGGAAAATCCCGGGAGGATTTTTTAAGAGAGAAGGACGGCCGACCGAAAAAGAGATTCTGGTTTCGCGGTTGATTGACCGGCCGATGCGGCCGTTGTTTCCGGATTCGCTGCGGAACGAAACGCAGATCATTGCGATGGTGCTGTCCGCGGATAGCGCAAACGATCCCGATGTGATTGCGGTGACCGCAGCGTCGGCTGCGGCGTACTGCTCGGATTTACCGTTTACTGATCCCATTGCGGCGGTGCGTGTGGGGCTGCTGGATGGGAATCTGGTGGCAAACCCCACGGTGGCGGAACAGAAGACCAGCAAGCTGAATATCGTGGTCGCGGGAACGGAAAAGGGCATCGTGATGGTGGAGGCGGGAGCTTCGAGGTGACCGAAGAGAAAGTAGCGGAAGCGCTGGAGTTTGGTCACCAACAGATCAAGAAGATCGTGGCAGGCATCAAGCAGCTGCATTCGGAACTCAAGCCGACGAAGGTCGTAATTGAGCCGTTCCCGTTCGATCAGCCAATTTACGACAGCATGAAGAAGACGTTTGGCGCGCGGCTGAAGGATGCGTTGGACACGCAGAAGCATCCGAAGAAGGAAAGCTACAACCTGGTGGATGCGCTGCACGAAGAAATTTTGAAAGGCGTGCCGGAAGACGACGAAGACAAGATCGCGTTGACGAACCGGGCGTTCGAACGGCTGCGCGAGGATTTCTTCCGCGACGAAGTGCTGAAGGCGAAGCGGCGTCCGGATGGCCGTGCGTTCGACCAGATTCGGAAGATTACATGCGAGGTGGGCTTGCTGCCCCGCGTGCATGGTTCGGCGCTATTTACCCGCGGCGAGACGCAGGCGCTGGCAACGTTGACCTTGGGTACCAAGGAAGACATGCAGCGGCTGGATCTGCTGTTTGAGCAGGACACGTTCAAGCGCTTCATGCTGCACTACAACTTCCCGCCGTTCAGCGTGGGCGAAGTGAAACCGCTGCGCGGGGCGGGCCGGCGCGAAATCGGGCACGGAGCATTGGCGGAACGCGCGTTGGCGAACTTGCTGCCAGCCGAAGTGGAGTTTCCATACGCCATGCGCGTGGTGAGCGACATTCTCGAGTCGAATGGGTCGTCTTCGATGGCCACCGTGTGCGGCGCCTCGCTGGCGTTGATGGATGCGGGTGTGCCGATGAAGGCTCCATGCGCGGGCATCGCGATGGGCTTGGTGGTGAGCGATGACGGGAAATATTCCATTCTGACGGACATTGCCGGCGCGGAAGATCACTACGGCGACATGGATTTCAAGGTGGCCGGAACACGCGAAGGCATTACCGCGCTGCAGATGGATATCAAGGTGACGAGCATCAGTATCGACATGATGAGAGAAGCTCTCGGCCAGGCGAAGAAAGCACGGCTGGAGATTCTGGACACCATGGAGAAGACGCTGGCGTCGCACCGCGAGGCGATTTCGGCGTACGCACCGCGATTGTACAAGTTGAGCATCCCGACCGACAAGATCCGCGATTTGATCGGACCGGGCGGGAAGAAGATCAAGTCCATTATCGAGCAGACTGGCGTGAAGATTGACGTGCTGGAAGACGGCACGGTGCATATCTTCTCAACCAGCGGAGCAGGCGGCGATCAGGCGTTGCAGATGGTCCGCGACGTGACAGCGAGCGCTGAGGTGGGCAAGACGTACCTTGGCAAGGTCGTGCGGCTGGCGGAGTTCGGGGCGTTTGTGGAATTGTTCCCGGGCACCGATGGATTGCTGCACATCAGCGAAATTTCCGAGCACCGGATCCGCGACGTGCGCGATGAGTTGAAGTTGGGGGATCAGGTGCTGGTGAAAGTGCTGGCGATCGAAGGGAACAAGATTCGGTTGTCGCGGAAGGCTCTGATCAAGGAAGCACGGGAGAAGCAGGCCAAGAGCAAGGAAACAACGGCTCCGCCGGTGACTACGCCGGAAGGCAACTAGGACCGAGTTCAATTTCGAGAGAAAAGGCCCCGAGAATTCGGGGCCTTTTTTTTTGCGGACAGCGCGAACGAAAGACTAACGGAGAGTGCACAGGAGCGCTGAGTTCGCGGAGAAGAGAATTCACCACAGAGGACACAGAGAGCACAGAGTGAAAGCTGGAGACTTGCAAGATGGGAAAGTGGCGTTTTTAATGGAAGAGGCTTGGTCAGAGCTTCGGAGAATCCAACGATGAAATTGATGCGCGTAATCATGGCGGTGGGAATTGTGTTGTTGCTTAGCGTGGGTGGGCGTGCGCAAGAAAAACGACGAGTGATTATCGATACGGATCCAGGGACGGATGACGCGATGGCGATTTATTTGGCGCTGAATTCGCCGGGGCTGAAGGTGGAAGCGTTCACGGTGGTGCCGGGAAATGTGGTGGCCAAGCAGGGATTGGAGAATGCGTTGAAGCTGGTGAGCGTGGCAGATCGATGCGATGTTCCGGTCGCGGCCGGGGCGCAGCATCCGCTGATGCAGAAGACTTATACGGCCACGTATTGGCACGGGAAAAACGGGCTGGCGGATATTGAGTTGCCCGCGCCGAAGTGCAAAGTGGACCCACGATTTGCGCCGGACTTGATTATTGAGCTGGTACACAAATACCCGCATGAAATCACGTTGATCCCAATTGGGCCGTTGACGAATATTGCGCTGGCGGTTTCGAAGGATCCTTCGATTGTGGGGCTGGTGAAAGACATTGTCATCATGGGCGGTTCGATTTCCGGTGGGAACGTGGATGGCGCGGCGGAGGCGAATATTTTTGGCGATCCGGAAGCGGCGGATATCGTGTTCAAAGCGGGATGGGTGGTGACGATGGTGGGCTCGGACGTGGGAGAGCGTACGTTGATGGAACGGAAGCACCTGACGCAATTGGAGGCGGGGCATGGTCCTGAGAATGATGTGATGACCAAGATTGCGCGGTTCTACATCGAACGATCGGAGAAGAACGGTTGGCATGGCGCGGCTATGTACGATCCGCTAGCGGTGGCGACTGTGATTGACCCGAGCCTGGTGGAGTTGAAGGAGATGCACGTGGACGTGGAGACGCGAGGCGAATTTACGCGCGGAGAAACGGTGGCGAATCGTATGGGAGGGAACGAGAAGAACGTGCTGCATGGGGATCATTACGAGATTGAGGGGTATGAGCCGTTGAGAAAGAATGCGCGGGTCGCGGTTGGGTCGGACGCGGAACGGTTTTTGGCGATGTTTATTGCGAGGGTGAAGGGGAAGTAGAGACGACCTCGTCAGTCCTCAGTCAACCGTCGAGGCGTTAAGAGAGATTCCTCACTTCGCGGACTTCGTTCGGAATGACGACAACTTGGAATTTGGTAGAAGAAAAAGAAGGACTAACGCCGAGGGCGCTGAGTGCCGTGGAGGTCGCGGAGAGATGAAGTCAAGTCGCGGTGGTTGAAGAGAGGCGAGCGCACGAGGCACACGTCCCTTCTGTGGCTCTTCCAGCACCAAGAAAAGGAACCGGTCTAAAGACCGGCCACTACACGACCTGCGCTAGGCGTGGGTGCAATGGACTGCGTCTAGTGCGCCCCAGAGGGCATCCAGGGCTTCGTTGGTGGTTTGCAGGATTTCGGCTTCGTCGCCTTCGGCGTGTTGTTCGAGCCAGGCGCGCCAGGCTGCGCGATGCGCCTTGTCAGCTTCTTCGTGGACGGCGAAATACGCCAAGCCTTTGTTCGAATCAATGCCGTAGAACTTTTTCAGGCCATCGATTTTGGTGCTGGCGATTTCGGGCACTTGCGCTTCGTAGGCGTAAAGCGCCGCGACTGCTTCCGCAACAGGACGATCACCGACAATTTCGCGGAAGGTTTCGACGACCGCTTGTGTGCCGGGAAGAGCGGGGCAGCAGGTAATATCCTCTTCATTGACGCCGAGCGTGGCGGCGAAATCGCGCCAGAGTTTGGGATGAGGGCGCGCGGGATTTTCTTCTTCGGCGAGATTCTCGAGGATGATGTCGCGAATGGGGCCTTCGGAACGAGCGGCAAGAACGCGCAGATGCTTGGGGAACGCTTCGACATGACGATAATACTGTGAGGCGTAGAGCTGGAGATCCTCGCGGGTTAGTTTGCCCATCTGCCAATCCTGGTAGAAGGGGTGCTTGAGAAGACTTTTCTCAGCGATAGCGGCATCGATCTTTTCGAGAAGTTGGGTGTTTGGCATACTCGTCCCTCCCGGTAGTTTCTGGGCGGCGCTGCGGAAAGCGGCCGCAATGACCTGTTTGAGACTGCGGGATTGTACCAGAGTTTGGGAGGATTTGTCGGTCACAAACCGAGGAAATCTTGTAGCGGCGTTTCGGGAGGCCTACAATTTCCGGAGTGGCGTGGCGCCGAGAAACGGAAGGAGAAGTGAGTTATGTCTCAGGAAATGATCGCGATACTGCAAAGATCGTTGGTGGAAACTGAAAAGGTGAGGCAGCGGCAGTGGATTGCATTTGGGACACTGTTTTTGGCGACGGTCGGCAGCTTATTGTGGATAGGGCATTTGTCGGGACGGCCGAGCACGGATGTGCGGGAGTTGATCGTGTGGGCGGTTATTGCGGTGGTCGTGTCGATTTGCTATGGGGTAATGGCGTTGGCAATTTACATTAACCGGACGACAGCGCGAGTGTTTCGGACGATGCAGGGAGTGGCGGGACAGCTTTAGACGGACGGCGGTCGTTGCGACTGGACCGCCTCCCTTCGTTCCTGAGAGCAAGCAAAAGACGTCGCTAGTGGTTATTCCTTGAGGTGCACGCGCTCAATAGCCGCGCCCAGGGAGGCTAGCTTCTCGACGATTTGCTCGTAGCCGCGGTCGATGTGGTAAACGCGATCGATGATGGTTTCGCCGGCGGCGATGAGTGCGGCGAGGACGAGGCCGGCGCTAGCACGCAAGTCGGAGGCTTGCACGGTGGTGCCGGAGAGCGGGGCAGGACCACGGACGACGGCGCGGCGTCCGTCAATGGTGATGTGCGCGCCCATGCGCATCATTTCGCTGGCGTGCAGGAAACGATTTTCGAAAATGGATTCGGTGATGACGGAAGTGCCCTGAGCCTGAGTGGCCAGGGCCATGTATTGAGCCTGCATATCGGTGGCAAATCCGGGATATTCCTCCGTGGTGAGATCAGCGGCGACGAGCTTGTGGCCGTCGTGCACGCGAATTGTGGACGAATCGAGAATTTGCACGGGGACGCCGGCGGATTGCAGTTTGGCGATGATCGCGCCGAGATGAGCGGGGGCACAATTGGCGATGGTGAGATCGCCATTGGTGATAGCGCCGGCGACGAGGAACGTGCCAGCTTCGATGCGATCCGGAATGACGCAGTGAGTGGCGCCGTGGAGTTTGGGAACGCCGCGAATTTTCAGCGTGCTAGTTTCGTCGCCTTCGATGTGAGCGCCCATTTTGCGGAGAAGGTGGATGAGGTCGGTGACTTCGGGTTCGCGAGCGCAATTTTCGAGAATCGTCAGCCCTTCGGCGAGGGTGGCGGCCATGAGAATGTTTTCTGTGCCGGTGACCGTGATTTTTTCGAAGACAATGTGAGCGCCTTTGAGGCGGCCGCCGTTCGGGACCCGCGCTTGAATGTAACCGTGCTCCGTGGCGATGACTGCGCCCATTTTCTCAAGTGCCGCAAGGTGGAGATCCACGGGACGTGCGCCAATGGCGCAGCCTCCGGGAAGGGAAACGTGGGCAACGCCGGAACGCGCCAGTGCGGGACCGAGAGTAAGGATGGAGGCGCGCATGGTTTTGACCAGTTCGTACGGCGCCACGGCATCGTTGAGCGATTCGGATTGAATGGTGTAGCAGTGCGCGGGAATTTCCGCCGCGGAAACTTTCGCGGACATGAAGGCAAGAAGCTTGGCCATGGTGATGATGTCGCGTACCAAGGGAATATTGTGGAGTGTGACGGGTTCGGGAGTGAGCAGAGCGGCGGCCATCAGGGGCAAAGCAGAATTCTTGGCGCCAGCAATGTGAACTGTGCCGTGAAGGGGTTTGCCACCGCGAATGCGAAATTTATCCATTTGCGTGGTTAGCTCATTCGCCCAGGGCGCGACGCAAGTCCCCATTGACCGCTTCCAGTTCTCTCAGGGCGCGGGCGGCGGAGATGCGGCGTTTCAGAATGATTAAAGCGACACGGAGATTGTGTTTGCTTTGACGCAAAGCGTGTTCGACATCAGACACAGGTTTGCCGGTCGCTTCCATGAGAATCCGCTTGGCCCGATCCCTAAGCTTACGATTTGTTTTGGTGAGGTCGATCATGAGGTTTTCGTAAGCATGACCGAGGCGCACCATCGTAGCGGTAGAGAGCATATTGAGGACCATTTTCTGGGCAGTGCCGGCTTTCAGGCGGGTGGAACCGGTGAGGACTTCCGGGCCCACGTCGGGCGTGATGGCGATGTTCGCGGCGCGTGCGAGAGGCGATTTGCGATTTGCGGTAATGGAAATGGTCAGGGCGCCTCGGCGTTTCGCGTAGGCAATCGCGGCGAGGACGTAAGGAGTGGTGCCGCTGGCGGCCAGTCCGACGATGGAATCGTTGCGGGTGAGGTGAAATTTCTTGAGGTCGCGGAGAGCTTGCGATTTGCTGTCTTCGGCGCCTTCGACGGGTTGCGTGACGGCTTTTTGTCCGCCGGCGATCAAACCGATGACGAGATCGGGTGAGACCCCGAACGTGGGAGGGCACTCAGAAGCATCGAGAACGCCGAGACGGCCACTCGTGCCCGCGCCGACATAGATGAGGCGGCCGCCGGCTTGCATGCGGGCAGCGATTCCATCGACCGCATCCGCGATGGCGGGGAGTTCGCGAGCAACGGCGGGAGCGACTTTCTGATCCTCGCGACTCATCAGCGAAACGATTTCGCGCGAAGACATGTGATCGAGATTTTTGGAGGCTTGGTTGCGTTGTTCGGTGCGACGTTTGTCCGTGGTGCTGCGCCGAGTGGAAGAGGGCATTTGTAAATTATAGCTGCGGCGCGCGGGACTTAGGAATAAAGAGCGGATAAGACAACTGCGGATGTGCTGGAGCTTTTGCCGTGGAGGAGGTGTGGTAGAACTGAATCGACCGGTGCCTTCCTTCGTCAGGGCAAGCGATAGACAGCCCACTACGGGGCTTCGTTCAGGTGAGAGAGATCGATGGACATATTGAAACGATTGTTTGAGGAGCATTTTCATGTGGCGGTGGAGAAGGTGCAGCCTCTGCAGGGGCAGTTGAGCGCGTCGGGGCGGAATATTATCCGGCTGGCGGCGGGAAAGAACACGGCGATTGGGATTTTGTATGGGGTGCGCGAAGAAAATGTGGCCTTCCTTTCGTTTTCGAGACACTTTCGAAAGCATGGATTGCCGGTGCCGGAAATTTACGGCGAGGCGCTGGACGAGGGCGCGTATTTAGAGGAGGACCTGGGGGATACTTCTCTGTTTGAGTTTCTGTCGAAGAATCGCGCCGGGGAAAAGATTGCCCCGGAAGTGATTGAGGCGTATCGCACGGCTGTGGCAGTGTTGCCGAAATTCCAGGTGCAAGCGGCGCGCGATCTGGACTACAGCGTGTGCTACCCGCGAGGAAGTTTCGACCGGCAATCGATTTCATGGGATCTGAACTATTTCAAATATTACTTTTTGCGGCTTGCCGCGATTCCGTTCAGCGAGCAAGCGCTTGAGGACGATTTCGGGCGGCTGACGGATTTTCTGCTGACCGCGCCGGGCAACTACTTTCTGTATCGCGATTTTCAATCGCGAAATATCATGCTGCGCGATGGCAAGCCTTATTTCGTGGATTACCAGGGCGGCCGAAAAGGCGCGCTGCAGTATGACATCGCGTCGCTGTTGTACGACGGGAAGGCGGATCTGCCGCCGAAGGTGCGCCAAGGGCTGCTCGAGGACTATCTGGACGCGCTGGAGAGCTACATCGACCTGGACCGCGAAGCGTTCCTGCATCATTACTATGCATACGTGTACGCGAGGATTTTGCAGGCGCTGGGGGCGTACGGGTTTCGAGGATTCTACGAGCGCAAAGTACATTTTCTGCAAAGCGTGCCGTACGCGCTGAAGAATCTGCGGTGGCTGCAGCACAACGTAAAGTTACCCATCGAATTGCCGACGCTAATGGATGCGTTCCGGAGCATGCTGGCGTCGGAAAAGCTGCTGAGCATCGCGTCGGAGGCGCAGAACCTGGTGGTGCGGGTGTACAGCTTTTCATTTCATCGAGGGCTGCCGAAGGATGAGAACGGAAATGGCGGCGGATTTGTATTTGATGGACGGAGTTTGCCGAATCCGGGGCGCGAAGAACGATTCAAGATGTTGACGGGAAAAGACGCGCCGGTGATCGAGTATCTGAATCAGCAGGAGAGTGTGCACCAATTTCTGGCCAGTGTGCTTTCGCTGGTCGATGCGAGCGTCAGCAATTTTCAGCAGCGGGGATTCAAGAGTTTAATGGTGTCCTTTGGGTGCACGGGCGGGCAGCACCGGTCGGTGTATCTGGCGGAACAGTTGGCGAAACGGTTGCGCGGGCGGAATGGCGTGGAGGTGGAGGTACACCACCTGGGGCTGGAGCAAATGGGCCTATGAAGGCGATGGTGCTGGCGGCGGGACTGGGAACGCGGCTGCGGCCTTTAACGGATGAACGACCCAAAGCGTTGGTTGAAATCGGGGGAAGAACGCTGCTGGAAATCACTCTGACACGGCTGCGTGAATTTGGGATACGCGACGTGATTGTGAACGTGCACCATTTTGCGGAGATGATCGCGGAGTATCTGAAAGCGCACGACAATTTCGGGATGCGGGTGGAGCTTTCGCGAGAAGACGAGTTGTTGCTGGATACGGGCGGGGGCCTGAAGAATGCAGGATGGTTTTTTGTGGAGGATGGCGGGGATGAGCCGTTTTTGCTGCACAACGTGGATGTGCTCAGCACCATTGATTTTGGGGAGATGGTGAAGGCGCACAAACGCGCGCGGGCGTTGGCGACGTTGGCGGTGCAGAAGCGGGAAACGTCGCGGCTCTTGTTGTTCGATGGTGCGTTGCGATTGTGCGGCCGACGGATGGTGAAGACAGGGAAGGACGAAGTCGTGCGTGGCGGCGAGGATTTACAGGCGTTGGCGTTTACTGGCGTTCATGTGATCTCGCCGCGGATGATCGGGATGATGCGGGAACGGGGAGTGTTTTCGATTATTGATGTGTATTTGCGTTTGGCGGGGGTGGGGGAAGTCGTGCAGGGATTTCGGGCGGATGGTTATTTGTGGCGGGATTTGGGGAAGTTGGAGCAGGTGCGGGCGGCGGAACAGGAGTGGGAAGCGCGGTGAGTTGGGATCGAAGAGATTTCACCACAGAGGACACAGAGAGCACGGAGGACGGAGAGGCAGAAAACCCAAGTAAGGAAAACCCAAGCAAGAAACAGGTGCGTCATTCGGGATCGAAGAGAGATTCTTTCCACAAAAGACGCGAAAAAAGGCAGAGGTCCTCACTTCGCAGACTGCGTTCGGAATGACGGAATTGTGTTGTTGGTTAGGGATGGACGACTTGGGTGGCGTAGCCGAAGGCTTTCATTACGGCATCGTGGACGGCGGGACGCACTTGGGCGATTTTCATGTTTTCGCGGGTGGGATTCACGCGATTGGTCAGGAGAACGACGAAGACCTGGCGATCCGGGTCGATCCAGATGGAAGTGCCGGTGAATCCGGTGTGACCGAAGCTGTGCGCTGAGTAATAGTGTCCGCTGGAACTGCCTTCGGTGGGCACAACCCACCCGAGAGTGCGAGTGTTCTGGGCCAGCGGCTGAGGCGCAGTGAATTCCGCGATGGTGGCACGTTTCACAATTCGGTTGTGCGCGTAGACCCCGCCATTTAGGTACATCTGGCAGAACGCTGCGAGATCGGGCGAGGTGCTGAAAACTCCGGCGTGTCCGGAAACGCCGCCGATGGCGTAGGCGTTTTCGTCGTGAACTTCACCCTGAATCAAACGATGACGGAAGCGCTCGTCAATTTCAGTGGGGGCAATTTCGGGCCAAAGTTTCTTGGGTGGGTTGTACATGGAATCTTTCATGCCGAGTGGCTGGAAGATGTATTCGTTGGCGAGTTTGTCGAGAGGCTGACCGGTGAGGCGCTGAATGATTTCCGCCATGAGGATAATGCCGAGGTCGGAGTAGACCATCTTGGTGCCGGGCTCGTATTCCAGCGGTTCCACGAAAATGTGATTCAGCGTGTCCTGCTTGCCGGTGGAGGTGCGCCAATATTCCTTGAACGGCGGAAGACCGGAGGTGTGCGTCATGAGATGACGAACAGTGACTTTGTGCCGCCATTCCGGTTGAGGACCGTTGGCCCATTCGGGGAGATAGCGTTCCACGGGAGCATCGAGATCGAGCGGAACCGGGAAATCGCCTTCGACAAGTTTTTCCACGAGGGTGGTGGTGACGACGACTTTGGTGAGCGAGGCTAGATCGTACATGGTGTCGAGTTTTACGGCGGGAGAATCCTTGTCGTAACTGAGATGGCCGAAGGCGTGGTAGGAAACTTTGTCGCGATAGCCGACGGCAATGGTGGCGCCGGGAAAAGCTTTGTCAGCGATGGCGTTTTCGATGACCGTGAAAACGGGTTGGAGTTGGGCTTCGCCGCGCACATCCATGGGTTGAAGCTTCATGGGATCAGCGGGAAGTTCCAGGCCAAAACCGGCTTTTAGATCGACGCCCGGAATTGTGACCGGAAGATGCCCACGGACCGGGATTTCACCGAATAGCGCGCGAGCCATGGAGATTTGCGCGACGTCGCTGATACCGAAAGCGGAGAGCCAGGTGTTCGCTTGCGGGAAGCGCTCGATGAGATAGGGACTGCCGAAGCCAAGAGTGATGACCGGCTTGCCCGATTTGTAAATCTGATCGATCACAGGAATTTGGTCAGCGGGAACATCGATGTCGCCTTTGCGATCGCTGACCCGAACGAACAAGGCCAGCACGACGACATCATAAGTGTCAGATGGCGGAAGCTTGAGGGCGTCCGCGCGAGAAAATTTGGTGTCGGCACGAAGAGCGATCAGGGAATCAAAGCGGGAACGCAGTTGCGGCTCAAGGTCTTCGCCCGGATAAGGTTCGGGGTCGGAGTAAAGATTGACGAGCAAGCCGCGGATGGGCTTGGTGGCGTCGAGTGGGAGAAGATGCTGGTTGTCGCGAAGAAGGGTGACGCCGCGATCGGAAATTTCCTGAGCGGTTTCCTGCCAAGTGGCTTTGCCGAATTTTTCGTTAAGCGCGGAAATGTCGACGAGGCGATTTTCGTTGAGACCGAGTCGCGCCTTAGCTTGCAGAATTCGGCGCAAAGAGGCGTCGAGGCGATCCTGCGGGATGCGTCCGGACTTTACCGCGGCGAGCACGGCCTCGTACGCGGCGTCGGGAACCGGGGGCATGAGGAGCGCATCGGCCCCAGCGAGAAAGGCGCGAACCGCGGCTTCACCGGGAGCAAAACGCACGGTGATGCCGCCCATATCTAGCGCATCGGTGATCACTAGTCCCTGGAAACCAAGCTGCTTGCGCAGGAGATCGGTGAGGATGTTCGAGGAAAGCGTAGCGGGCACGTTGGGATCGGGTTCGAAGGCGGGAACGTTGAGGTGGCCGGTCATGATGCTGCCAACACCCGCGGCGATGGCGGCGCGGAAGGGAACCAGTTCCAGATGCTCGAGTCGCGCGCGATCGGCTTTGATGGTGGGAAGGTCGATGTGGGAATCCACGGCGGTGTCCCCATGACCGGGAAAATGCTTGGCGGTGGCGAGCGCCCCGTTGTCTTCAACGCCGCGAATGAATTCGCTGGCATATTCGGCGACTTTGGCGGGATCTTCGCCGAACGAGCGAGTGTTGATGATGGGATTGCTGGGATTGTTGTTCACGTCGCACACGGGCGCGTAAATCCACTGAACGCCAACGGCGCGGGCTTCGAGCGCGGTGATTTTTCCCATGGTGTAGGCATCTTTGGGATTGCCGGCGGCGGCCAGAGCCATCGCGGTGGGGAAGGAAGTGCCTTCGTCCTGGCGCATGGCCGTGCCGCGTTCGTAATCAGCGCCGATGAGAAGCGGAAGCTTGGACTTGGATTGAAGTTGATTAGCGAGGACGGCGGTGGGATACGCCTGATCCTTGACGATGCCGATCGGCGAGCCGTGCGTAATGGTGATGAAGCCGCCGACGTGCAGGTCGTTGATGTCGTGCATCATCTGCGCGTAGGTGTCCGAATCGGTGGCGGTAAAGCTGCCGTGATACGTGGTGAAGAGAAGTTGGCCGACTTTTTCTTCGATGGACATTTGCCGCAGGGAGGATTCCACCCATTTGTTCTGCGCGGCGGTGAGGGGAGTTGCGGGAGAAGTGGATTGCTGCTGAGCGGGCGAGGTGGATTTACGGGAGCGAGCGCGGCTGGTGCGAGCTTTAGCGGTCATAATCGACAGAAAAAGGATGGGCAAAAGCAAAAGTGCGGCGGAGCGCCTGTTCATTTTTTGGAGGTTCCTCTGGCCGCTCGCCCTGCGCCCTAACTGTGTATAGCACGCGCACGGACGGTGAACAATGAAGGTGCGAACGGCACGTTCCAGAATATCATTGGGGACTATGAAACCATTGGCGAGATTCAGAATACGGCTGGGGAAGGTGTGTTTGCTGGCGGCGGCAGTGAGTATCGGCGCTATTACCGTAGCGGCACAGGCGCATGGTGGGAAGAAGCACAAAGCGGGGGCGCGCGCCGGCAGAGTACAGGCGGGATTGGACGTGCTGGAGGCGGAGAAGTTCGCGCCACTGAAGGGCAAGCGCGTTGGGCTGATCACGAACCATACGGGATTGGATTTCGAAGGCAGAACCACGATTGAGTTGCTGGCCCACGCGCCGGGTGTGCAGTTGGTGGCGCTGTTCAGCCCGGAGCACGGGATTGCGGGACATGCGGATGAGAAGATCGCGTCGTCGAAAGACGCATCCACGGGGCTGCCGATTTTCAGTTTGTATGGGGAGCACCTGCGTCCAACCGAAGAGATGCTGCAGGGAATCGACGCGCTGGTGTTCGATGTGCAGGATGCGGGCGTGCGGTTTTACACGTACACGACGACGATGGGCTATTGCATGGAGGAAGCGGCGAAACACGGGATCGCCTTTTATGTGCTGGACCGGCCGAACCCCATCAATGGGGAAATTGTGGAAGGGCCGATGCTGGACGCGGACAAGACGGGGTTTGTGGCGTACTACCCAGTGCCGGTGCGGTATGGCCTGACGATTGGGGAGTTAGCCCAGTTGTACAACGGGGAAAAGGAATTGAACTGCGATCTGCATGTGATCGCGATGAAGAATTGGCACCGCAATTATTTTTATGAGAGCACGGGGATGCGGTGGATTCCGCCTTCGCCGAATCTGCGGACCTTGAAGGGCGCCATTCTGTATCCAGGACTGGAGATTCTGCAGGATGCCGGTGTGTCTGTGGGGCGTGGCACCGAAGCGCCGTTTGAGGAGTTTGGCGCGCCATGGATCAATGGGGAAGACGTGGCGTCGGCATTGAACGCGCTGAATCTGCCGGGGGTGCGCTTTGCGAATCAGCCGTACATTCCCGTGATGGGATTGTACGCGGGACAACGTTGTGGCGGCGTAGGGATTCGCGTGACGGATCGCGCGGCGGTGCGCAGTATGCGAGTGGGATTGGAGATTGCGGCGTTGCTGCAGAAAAAATATGCGGAGCATTTTGACGTGTCGAAGATGATGGTGTTGCTGGGGAATCAGGCCACCGTGGATCAGTTGAAGGCGGGAATGCCGGTGGAGCAGATCATTGCCGGCTGGGGGCCGCATTTGGCGGAGTTTGATGCGCTGCGGCGGAAATATTGTTTGTACAAATAAACGCGGTGGTGCATCCCGTGTCCGTACCATGTAACCAAGTTGTAGTGGCCGGTCTTTAGACCGGTGCTTTTCTGCGCCGTAGCCGTGGGTTTATCCCACCGCTCGAGGGCGCTGGCCCTACACAATCTCACGGAGGATTATGGCAGGGGATTGTGCTAGAGTCCGGGGATGCGCATTGTGTCATTGCTGCCCTCGGCTACGGAAACCCTGTTTGCGTTGGGTTTCGATGAAGAAATCGTAGGTGTAAGCCACGAGTGTGATTTTCCTCCCCAAGCGAAAACGAAAACGGTAGTGGTGCGTTCGCGGCTGCCGAAAGATGTGACTCCGGCGGAGACGGACCGGCTGGTGCGGCAACACGTGGAACGGGGGGAATCCATTTATGCGGTGGACCGCGAACTGCTCGAGGCGCTGGCGCCAGATTTGATCATCACCCAGGATTTGTGTCACGTGTGCGCGGCCACGCCGGGCGAATTGGCGGCGGCGCTGACGCATCTGTCCAAACAGCCGGAAGTGTTGAGCCTGGACCCGCTGGATATGGGAGATGTGTGGCGGGACATTTTGTGGATTGGCGAAGCGACCGGACGGCGGGAGCGGGCCCAGCAATTGATCGAGAAAATTGGCGCGCATCTGGCGCAAATCGATGCGGCGGTGGCGCGCGTGAAATCGCGGCCGCGGGTGGTGCTGCTGGAATGGCTGAGCCCGTTTTACGTCGGCGGGCATTGGGTGCCGGAAATGATTGCGCATGCGGGCGGTTTGAATGTGTTGGGGAAGGCGAAGACGCCTTCGTACCGCGTAACGCTAGAAGAGATTGTGGCGGCCGCGCCGGACGTGCTGTTTATAGGGCCGTGCGGGTACGATGCGGAGAAGGCGCGGTCGGAATACGTGTCGATGAAGTTTCCTGAGGAGTGGGGGAAAATACCTGCGGTGCGGAATGGCCGCGTGTATGCGTTGGATGCGAATGGAATTGTGTCGCGTCCGGCGGGAAGATTGGTTACCGGGATTGAGGCAATGGCGAAGGCCATGCACCCGGGATTGCGGGTGCGGCCCAAAGCGGAAATGGCGTTCCGGCCGATTGAGGATGGAATGGAGAGGCGGTCGGCGGGCGTTGGAGTGTCGTGAAGAGAATGGCTGCGTCGCGCGGACGCGGTTGTGAGTCAATTCAAACAATCGAAGAGAGATTCCTCACTGCGTTCGGAATGATGTGTGTTTTTTTTGGCGGGGCCCCTCAGCGGCTGAAGCCGCGTTGGGTGGCCGGGTTTACGGCACGACTAAAATCGCGCCCTGGTGTGGCGAAAGATGGACGGAGCGCGAGCAAGCGTCAGTGGATGGGACAGCCGATGCGTGAGCTGTCGGGAGACCAGTAGATCATGGCGGGCTGCCCGATGACCTGATCAGCAGTAATGGGCTCGAACTGACGGATACGGCTGTCGAGACTGTCGTTCAAGTTGTCGCCAATTACGAAGACTTGACCCGAAGGAACTTTAGTTCCTGCGAAAACCTCTAGCGGCATGTTTGTGTTCGTGTCGCGCGCGAGAAGCGATTTTGCGCAAACGGCAGGAGGCTGCCACGGTTTGCTGTTTATCAGAATCGTGTTCTGAGGACCCGGAGCAATGACGTCGCCAGGAAGGCCGATGATCCTCTTGACGAAGAGAGCCCGGTCTGGCCCGTATTCCAGTACAACGACGTCACCCCGTTTTGGGATGTAGGGTCTGCCATATAGCATCTGGACAAATATGCGTTCGCCATTGCAGATCGTAGGACACATAGAGCGGGAAGGGATTTTGAAAGCTCGCAGAGTCCAAACGGGATAGCGATGAACAAATTCGTAGGAGAACAGCGCTACAACGATGGCTCCAGCGAAAAAAGCAAAGTACAGCCAGATTCGATATTTCGATGGTTCACGGCTCATTCTTGTGTCGTCTCCTTGAACGGCAGTTCGGTAGAGCTGTGATGCGAGGCGGCATGGCGGGTCCAGTAGCGGTAGAACGGGAGGCCGGCGAGGATGAGCAGGAGGCCGAGGGTGGAGCGGCCGGGACGCACGAGCCAGAGATTCAGGGTGAGGACGAGAGCGCCAAGAACGAACAGGGCAGGGACCCAGGGATAGCCCCAGCAGCGGTAGGGGCGAGGCATATCGGGTTCGGTTTTGCGCAAACGGAAAAGGGCGACGACAGCGAGGCCGTAGAATATCCACCCGGCGAAAATGAAAAGATTGGTGAGTTCTTCGAACGTGCCGGAGAGCGCCATAACGCTGGCGAGCACGCACTGGAACCAAAGCGCTCGGCCGGGCGTGCGGTACTTGGGATGAATGCCATCGGCAATTTTGAAGAAAATGCCGTCGCGGGCCATGGCGTAGGGAACGCGCGCGCCACTGAGGACGGAAGAGTTCATGGAGCCGAGCGCGGAGATAGCCATGGCGAGCGTAATCCAGAAAGCAACGCCGTGGCCAATGACGCGTTCCACCACGTCGGATGCGACGTGTTGTGAATTGGCAACAGCCCCAAACGGCAGAACCTTCAGGCACGCGGCGCTGAAGAGCAAATAGATGAGCGCGACGAACGAGACTCCGCCAACAAGGGCGCGCGGAAAATTACGTTGGGGATCTTTCACTTCGGAGCCGACAAGGTTTAAGTCTTCCCAACCATCATAGGCCCACAGCGCGGCAGCCAGCGCGGCGAGAAACGCGGTGAGCAAGCCGGAACTGGCGTCAACGGGCCAGACGGGATCGGGAGCATGCGCGCCTGTGGCGGGAAGAAGAAAGGCGATCCCGATAATGAGGAGTACGCTCACGATTTTTATGCTGGTGAGGAAGACCTGGACTTCGCCGCCCAGGCGCACGCCGAGGTAATTGATGCCGGTCATGAGGACGAGCCAGAAAACAGCGAGGGGTTGCGCCCAGGTGAAAACGAAATTGTAGGGTGCAATCCAGTGCGTCAGACCGGGAACGGCGATATGCACGGTGAAGAGCGGGGCGGCAACAGCCGGGAGAAAGAAACTGAGAAAGCGCATCAAGCCGGCGGCGATGGAAGCAACCGAGGAAGGGCGGCCGACGATGGAATGCATCCAGCCAAAAAGAAAACCCCATACCGGGCCAAATCCGCGACGCAGGTAAGCGTATTCGCCGCCAGCTTCCGGGATGGAGGACCCAAGTTCGGCGAACGCGAGCGCGCCGAATATGGAAAGAATGGCTCCCACAATCCACGCCGCGAAAACGATGGAGACGAAACGTCCTTCGCGAGCCATTTCCGAAGGTTTTAAGAAGATGCCGGTGCCGACCATGGTACCAACGACGATGGCTGCGGAAGCCCACGGGCCCAGGCCGCGCACGAGTTCGAGGCGTTTTGTGGTGCTGGAGGATGACGGATTCATTGCGAACGAGTGTAGAACAGGAATGGTTTTTCGGTATTCGGTTTTGGATTTGAAGGACGGGAAGGATAACGCAGAGTACACAGAGGAACGTGGAGAAGAGAAGGAACGAAAGAGGAACAAGACCCACCCTCAAAAAACGAGGGTGGGGCACCCTAAGAAAGAGAACTCAAGAACAAGAAAAAGAACCGGTCTTAAGACCGGCCACTACACAAACCCAATAGCACCGTTAGGAGTGGCTGTGCTACGCGGGATCAGGGAAGACGCGGCTGATGGCGGCGCCTACCGCGAAAGTCACGACGGAGCCGATTAGGACGTACCAGGTGTAGGCGACGTTTGTGGCGAGGTAGACGGTGAGGACGGCGGCTAGTCCCGCAAACATGCCTGCGAGGGAACCTTTGGAATTGGCGCGCGAGTCGAGAGTCCCGAGCAAGAAAAGCCCGAGGAGGCTGCCGAACGGCAAGGAGGCGATGGCGAGTCCGGTTTCAAGTAGCGAGTGACGCCAGCGAACCAAGCCGAAGAAGATGAGCACCACGCCCCAGACGAGGGTCATGCGGCGCGAAATGGCGAGAAATTTTTCTGGAGCAATGGAACGGCCGCGCAGGGCGTTGAGGTCCATGACACTGGAGGCGGCGAGGGAGTTGAGCGATCCGCTGGCGTTGGACATGGCCACCGCGAGAATGGACGCAAGCAGTAAGCCCGCGAGGCCGGTGGGCATTTCGCGCACCAGGAAGAGCGGGAGGATGCGGTCAGTGCGATCTCCGGGAGCAAGCAGAGGAGTGTGTTGCGCGAAAACGAAGAGCAGGACACCGACCACGAGAAACACGGCGAACTGGAAAAGAACGATGAAGCCGCTGGCGAGAATGGCGCGGCGGCTGTCCGCTTGAGAGCGAGCGGCGAGCAGGCGTTGCACGATGGTTTGGTCTGTGCCGTGAGTGGCCATGGTGAGAAAAGCGCCGCCAATCAAGCCGGACCAGAAGGTGTAGTTCGAAGAAAGATTCCAATGGAAATCCAGGAACTGGAGTTTGTGGCCATTGATGGCCGCGACGTGTGCAACTTCCGGCCAGCCGCCAGGAATTTTGTGGAGCAGAAGACCAAGCGTGAACAGGCTTCCAGTGAGATACAGGAGGAATTGCGCGACATCGGTCCAGATAACCGCTTTCATGCCGCCTTCGAACGTGTAGAGGACAGTGAGGGCGATCACGATGAAGACAGCGAGCCGTTCCGAGGTGCCGAGAGCCACGCTGATGACGAGAGCGATGGCGGTGACGCGGACGCCTTCGGCGAGAGTGCGCGTGACGAGGAAGGTCAGCGCGGCGACGGCGCGCATCTTCGTGCCGAAACGTTTTTCGATGAGCGCGTAGGCGGTGAGGTATTCGCCACGGAAGTAGCCGGGGAGAAAGAGAACGGAAATGAGAAAACGGCCAACGATATAGCCGAAGACGAGTTGGAGGAAAGTGAGGTTGGTGGCATAAGCGATGGCGGGAGTGCCGATGATGGTGAGGGTGGAAGTTTCCGTGGCGACGATGGAGAGAGCGAGCGCCCACCATGGAGTGCTGCGCCCACCCAGGAAATAATCTTTGACACTGTGCTGTTGTTGACGAAACCGCAGGCCGAGGAGAGTGACGCCGATAAGGTACGCAATGACAATGATGAGATCGAGGGGATGAATGCGCATCAAGCTCCGGGTTCGCGGTATTGCACAAGTTCGCGGCGAAGGGATGAGGATAGTGTTGGATGGAGGGAGCGTCAAGGACGCGAGAAGGCATTTTTATTGGCCACGCGAGACTACTCGGAGGACACCCGGCTAACGTATGCTTTGGATATGCGATACGTGCTCGGGATGGATGGCGGCGGAACGAAGACGGAATGCGTGTTGATGGATGAGGCGGGGCTGGTGCGCGCGGAGGGAAGAAGCGGGCCATCGAATCCGATGCGGGTGGGATTTGGCGGGGCTTTGGTAGCGGCTTGTGAAGCTGCACGGAGCGCAATCTCCAACGCGAAGCTTTCGTCGAACGACATACACGTGGTATGTGCCGGACTGGCCGGAGCGGCTCAGCCAGAATCACAACGCAAAATGAAAAAATTGCTGAGCGAGGAATTCCCGACACAAGTGGTGGAGGTCTGCACGGATGTGGATTTGAAGCTGGAAGCCACCGGCGAAGGCCGAGCCATTGTGTTGAACGTGGGAACTGGAACGTTTGCGGTGGGTCGGGATCTGAACGGCCAAGCGATTCGCGTGGGAGGGCATGGCCCCCTGCTGGGAGATGAAGGCAGCGCGTACGATGTAGGGCGCCGTGCCATGATTGCCGCTTTGCGCGCGTCAGATCGTGGCGAGACTGACTCGCCACTGGCTGCACGAATTTTGCGGGAGATGCGCGCCACCGACTGGGAAGATTTACAACTTCGGGTGTATCGCGTGCCGGATGAAGTGTTCCCGCGGATCTTTCCGATTGTCACATCAGCAGCAGATGAAGGAGACCGGGAAGCGCGGGAGTTGTTGAAAGGGGCAGCGGACGAATTGGCGGGATTGCTTGGGGATTTGATGGAACGTCTGGAGTTGGAAGACGAAAAGTTTTTGCTGGTGAAGAGCGGCGGGATGATGGGTCGGTCGGTGTACTTCGATAAGCTGCTCGACGAGCGTTTGCGGGTGATCGCCCCGAAGGCGGAGTTTGGGGAGTTGCTGGTAACGGCGGCGGAAGCGGCGGCGCGACTGGCATTGCGATTGTTGCTGACTCCCGCGTCAGAAGGTGGTTGACGTGGCGGAGTTGGAAGGCGAAATGGCGCTGGCGAAAACGGCCAGCGGCGACGAACTGAACGCGCTGATTTATCACCCTGCCCCTGCGGTTCTTCTGGCTCTGCTGGATAATCCGGGACTGGACGAAACGAAGTTGACGCTGCTGCTGGCGCGGAAAGACCTGCCTGCGGAAATTCTGGAAGAGATTGGCCGCCGGAAAGCGTTCCTGAAAAATTATGGAGTGAAGAAGAGCTTGCTGCTGCATCCTCGAACGCCGCGGCTGATTTGTCTGCGTTTGCTGAAGGACCTTTATTTGATGGACTTGGTGCAGTTTACCTTAGCCCCGGGAGTTTCCGCGGAGTTGAAACGGTATGCCGAGGAGCAGATTGTGGGGCGAATGCCCCAATTGCCGTTGGGGCAGAAGATTACGTTGGCAAGGCGGGGACCGAGCCGGGTAGCGGGCGCACTGGTCGCCGAAGGGCATCCACAAGTGTTGCCGGTAGCGCTGGAGAATCCGTACTTGACGGAAGCGCAAGTGCTGAAGGCGTTGGGGAAAGAGAAGGTGGCTGTGCCGGTGGTGCAGGCGATTGCGAATCACCGGAAATGGTCGCTTTTGTATAACGTGCGGTTGGCGATTGTCAGGAATGCGTCGACACCCATTTCGATTGTGTTGGGATATTTGCCGCACTTGACGGTGAATGATTTGCGGGTGTTGGCGGAACCGGGGATCGTTGCGGAAAATTTGCGGAAGTATCTGTTAGCGGAGGTGCGGCGGCGGATGATTGCGTCGCGAGAGAAGGCGGGGCCGGATTTGACTTGAAGAGTTCGAGAAAAGAATTCACCACAAATGGCGCGGAGGTTCGCGGACAGGGAGTGGCAAGACGCAGCGATCGAAGAGAGATTCCTCACTGCGCAGACTCCGTTCGGAATGACGAACTTATATCCTGAAGGAACTCAACCACGGCGTCTTGTCTCCCACGCTCAAACCGTGTAGCGCAGGGCAGGAGTGCCTGTGGCACTAGCGGCGCAGACGGAGGACTATGGCGGCGCCCAGGAACGAGAGGATGGCGGAGAAGGAGAAGGCGGCGCGTACCGAAACGGCGGACCACAGGAAGCCCACGATGAGGCTGGAGAGAAAATCACCGGCGGCGTTGACGGCGGCGAGCGTGCCGAAGGCCATGCCGTGCTGTTCGCGGGGGATAAGTTCGGCGGCGAGTGAATCTTCGAGCGCCTCTTCGGTGCCCACGTACAGACCGGCGAGCACGAAGATCAGGGCGAGCGGCCAAAGGCTGTGCGGCGACATGGTGAGCAGGACCGCGGTGACTCCGGCGAGAGCATAGCCGGCAGCGAGGACGATTTTGCGGTGCGAGACGTGGTCGCTGATCCAGCCGCTGGCGTAAGCGGAACCCGCATAGAAAATATTGTGCACCGTGTAGAGTCCGATCGCGAGACTGGCGGCGCGGGCGGTGCCGTGCGAGGGAGACAGCATGCGCGTGGCGTACAGGATGAGCAGCGTGTGAGAAAAATCGCCGGAGCCGAACACGCCGACGCCGAGAAGGAAATTGCGAAACGTCGTGGGAAGGGCTCGGAGTCCGGTGAGGAACGATTGTTTTTTGCGCGTTTCGATGGGGCGTTCGCGAACGAGCAGCCAGAAGCTGGCGACGGCGATCATGCCGGGAAGCAGAGTCCACAAAAATACGGAACGATAATTGTGGTGGGTGACGTTGAGCAGCCACAAAGCTGTAAGTGGGCCGACGATTGCCCCGACGGTGTCCATCAGGCGCTCGAGGCCGAAGGCGCGGCCATAGGCCGATGCGGGAACGTCCGCGGCGAGGAGCGCTTTTTTCGCGGGGGAACGAACACCGCGCCCGAGCCAGGCGGCGGAGCGTGCGATCAGGATTTGGTAGGCGTGCGTAGCGAACGCGAATGACGAGGTGCAGAGCGCGGTGAAGGCGTAGCCGAAAACAGCCAGGGGCTTGCGGCGCTTGAGTTGGTCCGTGAAGTAGCCGGCGCTGAGTTTGGTGAAACTGGAAAGGCCATCGGCGATGCCTTCGATCGCGCCAAGCCATGCGGGCCCTGCGCCGATAGCGGCTAAGAACGCGGGCAGCACCGCGGTGGCGATTTCGTGGGACCAGTCGCTGAACAGGCTAGTGAGGCCAACACCGAGGACGGTGCGGTTCAGCCAGTGTTGCTTCGATGGCGTGGATTCAGACATGGTGAAAGCCAGCCGACAGTTTACAGGAGGTTTGGAGTGTGCCGTGCACAGTGCACACTTTGCATATGACTCCGCACTGTTTATAGATCACGCCACACTGTTGAGGCTGAACCTTCGAAGCGCTGTCGCCCAACTCCGCAACACGACGCGATGATCCTTCATTCCTCAATGGGAAGAGAGATTCCTCGCTTCGGAGACTCCGCTCGGAATGACGCCGTGGCGCCTTAGTGTTTGGCGGCGCGGTATAGGATTACGCGGACTTTTTCCAGAGTGATCAGGCCGCCTTCGACCATTTCGTCCAGGCGCGGGAGAATCTGGTCGATGCGTTCCTGAGTTTCGATCACTTCGACGATCACCGGGAGATCCTGGGAGAGGCGCAGGAGTTTATCGGTGTGGTAGATGCTGGAGCCGCCGTAACCGCCGACACCGCGCAACACCGTAGCGCCGGAAAACCCTTCTTTGCGCAGCAACGTGACGATCGCTTCATGCAGCGGCTTGCCATGCCACTTATCGGATTCGCCGATATGAATGCGCATCAAGGTGCGCTCACCTTCGAACTTCTCGTGGGGCATACAGCCTCCTAAAAGCGATTGGCTAGGCGGATACCGGCCACGGAGAGGAGCAGGCCGAGCAAAACGCTGGCGACAACATAGGCAGAGGCGCGGAGCCACTCGCCGGCTTCGAACATTTTGGCAGATTCCCAACCGAAGCTGGAAAAGGTGGTGTAGCCGCCGAAGAAGCCGACGGCAATGGCCAAGCGCCATTCTGCAGGCATGATAACGCGATTGAGAGTGAGTTGACCGATAAGTCCCAGAAAAAAGCAGCCCGTGAGATTAATGACCAACGTTCCGTACGGGAAAGTGGAACCCATTTTGATTTGAACCACGCCTTGCAGGCCGAAGCGAGCGAGAGTGCCAATCGCGCCGAACATTGCAATGAGCAGGAAGCGCAAAGTGTCTCCTATCTGGCTGCTGCGCGAGTACAAAAAAACTCCTGGTGCGGCAAAGCAGCCAGGAGTCATCAGCCTCGTCGTGGCGACGAGGCGGTTAAAGGCGAACTCCATCGCCCGGATTTGGATATTAGTTTAGCGGCGAAGGGGAAGGAATCGCAAGGTGGAGATGGTTGAATATCGACAGGTGAAAGTTGAAGGTTGGAAGTTCAAGAGAGATTCCTCGCTTCGCGGACTCCGCTCGGAATGACGGGTTTTTGGGGGGGAATCGGACAAGACGCGGAGATTGAGATCCTCCTCGCAAAAGACGCTCCTCAGGATGACACGCAGCAAAGAGGATTGCCGGAGAAGTGGGCCAGGCCGACCCAAAAGTGCGGCTAGTACACTCAGCTGGATTTGGAGATGAGTTTTATGTTTTCCAGGCGGCCTTTGTTTTGGCTGACTACCAGCTCGGCGGTGATTTTGTCTCCCGGCTTAAGGGATTCAATTTGTTTTGGGTTGGCGACGGCGTATTGCATGGTCATGGCCGGCATCAAATCTGGAATTTCACCGTGCTTGATGATGATGAGTCCTTTGGGAACATCGACGGAGATGACTTCGGCTTGCAGCGGATAGCGTTTTTCGGGCGGCTTCTGGCAAGCAGCGGAGAATGCCACGACAGCAAAACTTGCCAGCAACAAGATTTTCTTCATCGACCGGGGCCTCAGCGAAAACGATAGCGCACCTGCAAGAAAATTTCTCTTACATTCCCATTGGATATGAGGCCGCATCAGGTTTGGTTGAGTAGCCGGACGATCAATTGCGAGACTTCGTTTGGTTGCCAGTCGTTCGTGTCGTACCACTCTTCAATTTTGCCGTCGGGGCCAATGAGAGTGGTACTCAAAGAATGCACGATTTGAGCATTCTCAGTTTGCAGCACCAGCCCGAAGTAGCTGGCGATACTCGGCAGATCTTTCGCTCGAGGAACGGCGAACTGCCAATTGAAGCGATTCTTGGGATCGGGCGGGTGGTTGTAAATGGATGCGTAATGTTTCAACACTGCCGGAGTGTCGTGAGCAGGATCAAAGCTGATGCTCAGAAACGCGGTGCGAGTCTGTGATTGTGGAGTCGCGAGCAGCAGCTTCTGGATTTCGCGAAAATTATTGTTCATGCGTGGGCAAAAATCGGGCAGCGGGCAGCGCGTGTAAATGAACGTTACCAGGAGCACTTTTCCGCGGAAATCGCGGATGTGGATGGCCTTGCCGTCCTGATTGACGAGTGCGAAGTCCGGAACCGTGGCACCTTTTTCCGGGATCTGCTGGGATGTTGCTGTAGAAGGAGTGCCGTTGCCTTTGCTGACCAAAGTGATCTTCTCCAGCCGGCCTTTACTTTTGCTGACGACGAGGTCGGCGGTGATTTTGTCGCCGGGTTGGAGACTTTCGATTTGCTTTGGGTCGGCCACCGCATATTGCATGGTCATCGCGGGCATCAAATCTGGGATTTCGCCATGTTTGACGACGATGAGGCCTCTGGGAACGTCGACGGAGATGACTTCCGCTTGCAAAGAGTAGTGCTTTTCTGGCGCGGATTGACAGCCAACCGTGACACTCGTCAAGACGATGCAAATGAGCAGAGCGATTTGTTTCACTGGATGAAGGTATTTGGGCATGGGATGTTCTCAGTAGTGGAAGCGATAGCGCACCTGCACAAAAATTTCCCTCGGGTTTATATAGTGTGTGCCGCCAAAGGTAAAACTATTGTCGAGAAGGACCCGGCGGTTGGCGACGTTCAGTCCGGTAACGGAGAGGGCGAAGCGCTCTCCAAAGTCTTTACCAAGGGTCAGGTCAAAGGTAGTGTGGCCGGGCAGATGGGAGTTGGGATCCGGCGGGGAATTGCCGTTGGTGAAGCCGGAACCGTAATAAACGTCGGTGGAGGCGTAAGAGCGCCAGGGAAGATTGAAGTAGCCGCCAACGTGGAGGGTGTTGCGCTGATCGTGATCGAGCAAGCCGTAGCCGTCACCGAAGGAAAAATCGGTCAGGCCCCCGTTGATGTCGCCGAAGCCGAGCGCGAGTTGATTCGAATAGGTGAGATAGAGTTGCGCGCGTTTGTAGATGCGTGGTGAGTGCAAAGTGAGTTCCCAGGCATTGATGCGTGCGCCCTGGATGGTGATGGGGAAAAAGAGGTTGGAATTGTTGAAATTGTTGTGGTCGAAAAAGTTTTTGGCGAGGGTAAGGAAAGTGTCGGCGTCGATGGTCCAGCCCCATAGGGGAATGGTGACGCCGAATTGATGCTCTTCGTCGCGTTCGCCGTGGAGGGGAATAAAGCCGAGATTCTGGTTGTTAGCAGCGTCGAGAAGCGGGCCGGAAACGGTGAGAAGCGGAGGAGCTTGATAGAAGTGGCCGTAGAAGGCGCGGAAGACCCAGTTGATTTTGGGGATGCGTAGCGATCCGCCGACCCGCGGGTCGGTGGCGTTTTCGACCACCGGGCCGGAATAGTGGGTTTGGCGCAGGCCAGCGCTGAGCGAGAGCCAGGAAGTGAGCTTGAATTGATCTTCGAGGTAGACCGCTGCGAGCCCGCCCGAGGGACTTGTAGTGGCGGGGGGATTGACGCTTTCGCATTGGCCCGGGGAGTTGCAGATCAGCCCGAACAGCTGATTGCTTTGCTCGCTGAAACCAAAAACACCCGCACGGAGATTGTTTCGATCGATAACCCAGCTGATGCTGGCCTGGCCGCCTTCATATTTCGTGGACAAATTCTCGGTGGCGGAGCTGGGAATATCCAAGGGGCTGCTGTTATAAGCGACGCTGTTGTAGTGATAGAAGGGCGAAATGGTGAGGACGAGGCCGGAGCCGATGGTGCGGACCCAGGAAAAGAGGAGGAAGCCGTCTTTTTCCTTATTGGAATCGCTCAGGAACTGGCCGGGCGTGTTGTTAGGGTCATTGGGATCGAAAGGGATCTGATAATAATCCTGGCGGAGTTGTCCAACAAGCCGGAGCTGATCCTTGGCATCGAGATTATAAGTGAGCGAAGTAAAGCCGCCGAAACCGTTGGCCTGATCATGAATGACGGCGGAAGTGGGAGTTTGCAAGCCGAGGTTGGTGCGATTGCCGTTTAGGCTGCCGTAATAAGCGAATCGATTGGTGTGGCCGCCGAAATTGAGCTGGTCGTCCGTCTGGTAGAAATTGCCGCCGCTAAGGATGAGTTCAGCCTCATTGTCGCGTTCGAATCCGGTGCGCGGCTCCACGTTGAAGATGCCGTAGGTGCGGTCGCCGTAATCGGCTGAGTAGCTGCCGCGCTGCGCTTCCAGCATGTCGATGTCGTTGGGATCGATTTGCGGGCCGAGATTGCTGGCGATATTGGTGTTGGGGATGGAAACACCGTCGATGAGCCAGCTGACCTGGTGGCCGCCGCGGATATGGAGTTGGTCATGCGTGTAATAGGAGCCGGGGACGTAATCAGTGATCATAGCCAAGCTATTGGATTTGAATGCGCCCGGAGTTTTGGCAATTTGCTGGCGATCCACGAGCGTGGTGGGAGTGATGGATTCCGTTTGCGCGGGAGGCGCTTCGGAGGTCACGGTAATGGATTCGGTTTGCGAGGCAAGTTGCAGTTCGAGGTGGAGGATGGGGGCGGTGCCGGAGAGCACCGTGATGCGCTGTTGCTGAGACGCGAAACCGCCAACGGTAACGGTGATGGTGTAGTGGCCGATTGGCACGGAATCGAACTCAAAGTCACCGGTGTCATTGGTGGTGACGGATCGTGTGTAATCGGAATCGTCAGCCTTGAGAACGACTTGAGCGGCGGAAATGGGGCGATGTTTGGGATCGTGAACGATGCCGCGGACCGTGCCGAATGGTGTGGCTAGGACGGAAGAAGAAAATATTGCCAGTAACAGCAGCAAGGCTGCTGGGCGTGGCTGGAATTTTTGGTGGTGCCACAGCGGGAACTGCGCTCCTGCACTCCATAGAATGCGCTTGAACATGAACTTTTCTCCATAGGCAATCGGGCGCGGCGGATCGTGACTGATCCGGCGGATTAGGGTTAGTGTGGATGTGTTGTGGTGGAGCTATAACCAGGCGGGAAGGACCCGAGGAGGGGGATAAGGAGGAGCAAACGGCACTGACGAGGGCGATTGGCGAACACTCAGGATCGCGGATGACGCGGCTGTCTGGTACTGCAGGGAAGCAGGGTGAGGCAGGAGGAAGGTGGAGGTGAGGTTTATGGACAGAGTGGCGTCGTGACAGCAGGACATGGAGCAGACTGAGCAGGTGGAGCTGCTATGGTGGTCACGATGGCCAGGAATTTCTGAACCCTGAGATGGGTGGCTGTGCGCAGGACACATGCCGCCGGGGCAACAGCTCATATCTGCGGATTGCCACGCAGCCGCGAACACCGGAAACCAAAGCAAAGCGAGGGCCAGCAGACACACACATGCGGCAATTTTTCTTCCCGGAGCGATAGGAAATCGACGCGAGCGACGCATGTGATGTAGAGCGGATTGTACAACGGACACAGCTCGAGCGCCTAGACGGGAGAGCAAGAAATGACGTCGCCTGCCAAATTGTCTATCAGGGAAGCTACTGGGATTCCTTGACTTGGGCGCGGGGGCACAAGCAAACTGAGGCCATGGCCCACATTTATATGCTGTTTGCATTCGCCCAGGATGAGGAAAAAGCGCAACAGGCGCGCCACAAGCTGGAGACGTGGAAGCAGGCCTTCCGCCTGGATAAGAAGCTGCTCTACAAGATCGAACGAATGGCGACCGAAGCCACCGATCGCGAAGCGGAGCCAAAGAAGGCGACTACGACGAAGGTGAAGAGCAAGTCTACAGCGAAGGGAAAGACCGAGACGGAAGAGCCGACAACAACAGCTACAGAGGCGGAAGACGCGGAAGACATTCGTTTGCTGGTGCGATTGGGATTTTCAGGCCATGAAAAGCTGTCGGAAGAACGGTGGTTACAACGGATCCCCGCGGAGGAGCCCTTCCGTGATGCTTCGCCAGTGGTAGTAAAGCCGGGTGAGGCGAAGTTCGAAGAAACGGAGAAGCAGTTCGAAGATCTGGATTAGTACTTTCGTTTCGAAAAAGTACAGGGAAGTTCCGTTCTGCGGAAAACAGGCCATTGGGTATAATCCAGGTTCGCGGCCCGCGAACTTCGCCGAAACAGAGCCGGCTAGAAGCCGGCGCTACCAAGTTGCGCTAAGGTGAGGTACTCCTGAATGGCAGTGCAGACGCGCGTGAAAGCAGCGAAAGCGGAAGCGACGAAGTACGAAGGGCTGGATCGCGAGACGCTGATTCGACTGTACCGCACGATGTATGTTTCCCGACGGCTGGACGATCGGGAAATTCAACTCAAGCGGCAAAATAAAATCTATTTTCAAATCTCGAGTGCCGGACACGAAGCGGTGACCGCGGCTGTGGGGTTACTTCTTCGTCCGGGAGTGGACTGGATTTATCCATATTATCGCGACCGTGCGCTGAACCTGATGCTGGGCGTAACGCCGCTGGAAACGCTGCTCCAGGGAGTGGGCGCCAAGGATGATCCGAGCTCCGGAGGGCGGCAGATGCCGTCGCACTGGGGGCATACGAAATGGAATATCGTGAGCAAGTCATCGTGCACGGGAACGCAATTCGTGCAGGCGGTGGGCGCGGCGGAAGCGACCGTCTATTACCAACATCACCCGCATGCTTTGGAGCAGGCGAAGGCCGCGCCGCTCGGAGAGCATGTCAGCTTCCAGCCGGACGAAATTGTGTACGTGTCTTCGGGGGATGGGGCGACCAGCGAAGGTGAGTTTTGGGAATCGCTGAACGCGGCGTGTGCCAAGAAATTGCCGCTGTTTTATTTGATCGAGGATAACGGCTACGCCATTTCCGTTCCGATTGAAGTGCAAACGGCTGGGGCCAGCATTTCCAAGCTGGTGAAGGATTTTCCGGGTTTGCATGTGGCGGAATGCGATGGAACGGATCCACTCCAAAGCTACGCAACCTGCAAACAAGCAGTGCAATATGTGCGCGAACGGCGCGGTCCGGCTCTGGTGCATGCGCATGTGACCCGACCCTACTCGCACTCGTTGTCCGATGACGAAAAATTGTACAAGACCCCGGAGGAGCGCGAGGCGGAAGCCCACCGTGATCCCATCTCGAAATTCTCACTGTTTTTGATTCGCGAAGGATTGCTGGATCAGAAGGAGATTGAATCTCTGGAGGCGGATGCGGACCGCGAGATTCGGGAAGCCGCGGATCAGGCGCTGGCTGCGGAGCCGCCAGAAGTTTCTTCGATCTACGTCAACGTGTATTCGCCACAGGTGGATCCTACGTCGAGCGCGTTTGCGTCCGAACCGCAGGCGCACGGCGCGCCGAAGACCATGGTGGAAATGGTTGCGGCAACGCTGTTCGACGAGATGGGCCGCGATGAGCGCATTACCGTGTTTGGGGAGGACGTAGCGGACGCCAGCCGCGAAGACAATTTGCGCGAGGTAAAGGGGAAGGGTGGAGTCTTCAAGGCCACCGCCGGGCTGCAGCGAAAGTATGGCGCGGACCGCGTGTTCAATACGCCTCTGGCTGAGGCCAGCATCGTGGGGCGCGCGATCGGTATGGCCACGCGTGGGTTGAAGCCCGTGGCGGAGATTCAATTCTTCGATTACATCTGGCCGGCGATGATGCAGATTCGGGACGAACTCTGCGTGATGCGGTGGCGTTCGAATGGCGTGTTCAAGGCGCCTGCGGTGCTGCGCGTGGCGATTGGCGGCTACCTGACGGGCGGCGCGGTGTATCACAGCCAGAGTGGAGAATCGATTTTCACGCATTGCCCAGGGTTGCGCGTGGTCATGCCGAGCACGGCGCTGGACGTGGCCGGTTTGCTGCGCACCGCGATTCGCTGCGATGATCCCGTGATGTTTCTGGAGCACAAACATCTGTACCGCCAGCCGTACAACCGGTCTGAGTATCCGGGCCCCGACTTCATGGTTCCGTTTGGTAAAGCGCGCATGGTGAAAGAGGGCACCCAAGCGAGCATCATTACGTATGGCGCGGTGGTGCGACGCGCGGAAGTAGCCGCAGCGGCGCTGGAACGCGAGGGAGTCTCGGTGGAGATTATCGATTTGCGGTCGTTGTCACCGTACGATTGGGAAGCGATTTGTGCCACGGTTCGAAGGACGCACCGGGTGATCGTGGCGTACGAAGATATGTTGAGCTGGGGCTATGGTGCGGAAATCGCGGCGCGGATTGCTGACGAATTGTTCGAAGAGTTGGATGCTCCGGTGAAGCGGGTAGCGGCGACGGATACGTTTTGCGCGTACCAGCCGAAGTTGGAGGATGCGATTTTGCCGCAGACTGAGAACATTGTAGGGGCCGTGCGGAAGCTGGTGAAATACTAGCGTGCTGGGTGGGAATTGCAGGAAATTGCAATTGGAACCCGATCGGCCGTAGTGGCGGTTCTTGAGACCCTGTCATCCTAAGCGCGGGTTAACCGCGAAGGATTTACTCTGGGTACAATCGTAGCACATTGCAGTTCGCTATACCCCAAGAGAGATTCCTCACTACGCGGACTGCGTTCGGAATGACGTGGTTTTGGGTTTGTGGTTGGGATGTGGTTTGGGTTTGTGGTTTTGGGTTGAGCCTAGATCGCGCGGGTTTCTCGAGGAAACTTTTGGTGGAGTTGATTCGTACATCCGTTAGAATGCGAGTGAGGACGGACTTTGCGGAGGTGCTTTCATGCTTTGCCCGAACTGCCAAAAGGAAATCGCGGACGGATCAAATTTTTGCTACAACTGCGGCGCCAAGCTGGCCGCGGGCGTGCCAGCAGCGGCTCCGGCAACCGTGTTACCACCGAAACGCCTGATGCGCTCGAGCCGGGACAAAAAAATTGGCGGTGTATGCGCCGGGCTGGCCGACTATTTTGATTTGGACCCGACGATTGTGCGCATCGTGTGGCTGCTGGCGATCTTCTTCGCAGGAACCGGCGTGCTGGTGTATCTGATTCTGTGGATCGCGCTGCCGCTGGCGCCGTTGGATGCGCCGATTACCGTGCCGGCAACCACCGCGCACGTTTGATGGAATCTAATCCCTGCTGCTCTTCGCGACGCGACGCTTGTGGCCACCTTCTCCAAAGAACAGGTGATCACCGGAAATCAGTCCGGGTCCAACGGTTGCCAAAGCAAAACACGCCGCCGCTAAAACCAACGGAAATTCATAATCTTTCACGGCCATGATTCCGTGGGCGCTGTGTACTTTCCAGATGGCGACAGCCATTTCCCCGCACAGGAGCAGAGCCGTCGGGCGGGTAAAGAGTCCGGCAAAGAGCAGGATCGCTCCAAAACACTCCAGAATGGCCGCTACATTAACGAAATAGCCGGGCAGACCGTGAGCGATAAAGAACTCGTGCATGGCGGCAGTGGGGTGAACGAGTTTGGGATAGCCGTGAACCAGGAAGATCAGTCCTGCCACGAAACGTAAAACCAGCAAACCAAGTGGCGCCAGACTGCGCATGAATTTCATTCGCGAGAGTGTCTCCCAATCCGAAGCTACTATGCGTCAAGCATAGAGTGAGGTCCAGTGAGGCCATATCGTGAGTGGGCTGTGGGCGTGTCGTATACTGGAGGCGCGAGTTGGATAGCTGCCGATTGGGACGCGAACAGAATTTGCAAAATTTGGAATCTGGAGAAACTGGCAAAATGGAGCCGGTGAAACTCGACGCAGATGCTGAGATATTGAGGGATTCCAATGCCGCGGACACCTTGGTAGCCGCCTTCGGATGGCCGATTTAAACTTCGGCCAATACAGGGGCTGAGAGAGCGCGGACTCCGTTCGGAATGACTGGGTGTTGGGAATGAAACGAAAATTACTGGTTGCAGTGCCACTGCTGTGCGTGGTGGGACTGGTGGCGTGGTGGTTGCGGCCAAAACATGAGTCGCTGGGAGCCGCGTACGTCAGCGAGCGAAGCGTCACGATCTTCAGCAGCATGGCCCAAGTGCGCGAACAGGTCGGCGTATTGTATTACGGCGAACAGGTGGAGTTGTTGGCGCACCGGAACGATTATGCGAAGGTGCGTACGGCGTCGGGCGCCGAGGGCTGGGTCGATGGAAGATACTTGATGGACCCAGGATTGTGGCAACGCAGCGAAAAGCTCCTGGAACAATCGAAAAACATGCCGGTGCAAGCGCGGGGCCGCACAAAAACCACCACGAATTTGCGGATTGCTCCGGGACGAACGGAACCGCGGCTGTATCAGTTTAATCGCGGCACGGAAGTAGAGATTGTCGGACGAGCGGTGGCGGATTGGGTGCAAGTTACCGACGAAAAAGAATCGTCGGAAGCCGAGGCGAGCAAGAAAGAAGATTGGTATCTGGTGCGCGGGATAGCGACCCGTCCGCCGGGCGAAGGAGTCGTTCGAAATTCGGCGGTGATGGCCACGACGCAACCGGGAGATCAGACCGTGCCCATCGCGGGATGGGTGGTCTCGCGGTTTATCGCACTGGACTTGCCGGACCAGGTGCGGGAAGGAACGAGTTCGGCGAATGTGCGGCCGGTTGCCTGGTTTGAATTGAATCGCGTCACCGATGATGACGGAGAGCACCCGCAGTATCTGGTGGCCGGAACGCGTGGCGCGGAGGGCCAGCCGTGCGACTTTACGACCATGCGGGTGTACACGTGGAATCCGAAAAAAAGCCGGTACGAAACCGCGTTTATCGAAAATGATTTTTGCGGAGCGCTGCCCATTCAAGTTGGGAAAGGAAGCAAAGGCGAGCCGGAATTCCGGTTTCATGAGATGGATGGCACCAAGGAGTTGCGCGTCTATCACCTGGTGCAAACGGTGGTGCGGCGAGAACGCGAAGAGCCTGTGAAGGGTGCGGCTGCGAAGGGCAAAAAGGCGAAACGTAACCATTAATCGTGTAGTGGCGGGTCTTGAGACCCGTGTTTCTGCCGGCCACAGCGACCATGAGGTGAGCGGTGAAGGTGTGAAAGGCGAAACAGGACTCACAGATGAACAAAATGATTTGCGCGGTAGCGCTGTGCATTGCGGGAGCGATGGGCCTGCAGGAGCAGAAGGCTACCGACGTGGGCAAATTCTTCGCGCTTACGCCGGGAACTTATTGGGTCTATCAGGGGACAGTTCGCTGGGAAGATCCTGAGGAAGAGAAACCGGGCAGCGCGGACGTCACGTGGAAGATGACGGTCGAACGCGTCATTCGCAAGAAAGATGTGGTCGCCGCGGTGGTGACGGGATTCCCCGCGGATCTGGATTGGTCCGGAGGAAAATCCGAGCCGAAGCCGTGGCTTATTGTCGAGAATGAAAAACACGAAGTGTATTACGAGAATTTGGGGCCGGAGTACGACTTGACTCGCTTGAATGGCGACGATCACGTGTTCGACAAATTTCAGGTGGGGGACAATTTGCTCTTACAGTGGCCGCTGCGGCCGGGTGCAAAATTTTGCGACGAAGAGGCGAAAAAACGCGAAGACGAGATGTATTGCTGGGTAGTCGGCGAATCGAAGAAGAAGAAATTAGAAAACGTGAAAGGTGGGCCAGCGGGAGAGCAGGCCGTCTATCGGATGCAGTACCGCACATTGCCGGATGACACCACGATGGAAGTTGTGGAAGGAGTCGGTCTGGTGAGTTACGAGTATCATCACCATGGAACGGTGGCGGACACGGAATTGCAGCTTGTGGAATTTCATCCCGGCACGGATACAGCGGAATCGAAGGACAAGAAGAATGACGCTGCACATTAATGAAGCGGAAGTGCGCGAGCTGTTGACGATGCAAATGGCGATTGCGGCGGTGGAAGAGGTTTCGCGTAAGCAAGCCGACGGTAGCGTGCTGGTGCATCCGAGACGCCGATTCGAATTGCCCGGGCACGGGTTCTTTCATTACATGGCCGCGCTGGATAATGCCGCGGGATTTGTTGGCATGAAGCAGTACACGTATGTGAAGGGAAAGCTGTGCTTTCTGGTGCCGCTGTATTCGGCAACCACGGGGGAGTTGCTGGCGCTCATCGAGGCGGACTACCTGGGGCGGCTGAGGACTGGCGCGGCGTCGGGAGTAGCGACGAAATACCTGGCGCGCAAGCTGGCAAAGGTAGCCGCGATTATCGGTACGGGCGGGCAGGCGCGCACGCAACTGGAAGCCATTCACAACGTGCGCATGCTGGACTCGGTGTATGTCTATGGGCGTGACGAGAAGCGGCGCAACCACTTCAGCGAAGAAATGTCGGAGCGGTTGGGGATCAACGTGTACGCGGTGGAGTCGGTGTCCGCGGCGGTGCGCAACGCGGAGATTATTTGCACGGCGACGACTTCGGCGCATCCCGTGCTCCATGGGGAAGACCTCGCGCCAGGAGTTCACATCAACGCGATTGGCGCGAATCATGCTCACAAACAGGAACTGGACGAGGCTGCGGTCGTAAAGGCTAATCTGATCTTCGTGGACTCGCTGGCGCAGTCACAACAGGAGGCGGGTGATTTGGTGGTGCCGTTCAGCAAAGAGCCGCAACGCTGGAGCGGTGTGCGCGAATTGAGCGATCTGGTGGCGGGGAAGGCGGCGGGTCGCGCGAATGATGCGCAGATTACGCTGTTCAAGTCGAATGGGATCGCGTCGTGGGATTTGGCGGTGGCAGAAAAGATGTATGGGTTGGCCAAGGAGAAGGGATTGGGGAGGGAGTTGCCGCTGTTCCAAGATGGGAATTGAGGGCGCAGATTGCGCGGTTGACACGGAAAACGCCGAGAACTAGAGTAGCTGAACGAACGTTCGAGAGCCCATGGACCCCACTACCCCGACACCCCGCGACTCCGAAGCCAAGTTCCAGCACATCTTACGGCATTCGGCGCAGATTTTTGCCGGGCAGGGGTTTGAAGGGGCATCGATTCGGGATATCAGCCGGGCAACGGGAGTTTCTCTTTCGGGGTTGTATTATTACTTCGAAAGCAAGCAAAAGCTTCTCTATCTCATACAAAATACGACATTTACATACATCATAAAGCGGCTGGAGTCTCGTCTGGAGGGCGTGAACGACCCGGAGACCCGGTTGCGCGTGCTGGTTCAGAATCACATCGAGTATTTCCTCTCGCACCCAAATGAAATGAAAGTGCTGGCGCACGAAGAGGAGGTGCTCGCCGAGCCGTACTTTGCGGAGGTTGCGGCGATTAAGAGGCGTTACTATCTCCTCGCGCGCAAAATCTTTGACGAGATGGCGGAACAGGGAGTTGCGGAGGGGCTGAATGCCCGAGTAGCGGTCTTGAGCCTGTTCGGAATGATGAACTGGGTCTACAAGTGGCATAAGCCGGAGCTGGACCCGGATGCGGAGCAACTGACGGACGCGATTCTCGGGATCTTCCTGCACGGGGTGAGGAAGGCCACGGCTGGGGCAGGGGAGCTATCTGCCGCAGAGACAGCGACGGAGACGATTAGAGATTAGGCGACAAGCGGCAGCGACGTAAACTCGCTGCTGCGCAGGCCCGGATTACGAGTAGGGAGGACGAGAGCATGGCGACGAGCAGCGTGGCGACAAAGGAGCTGGTGAAATACCGCGTGGAAGAAGGCGTGGCGATTCTCGAGATGAATGATCCGCCAGCGAACACTTACACCTACGAGATGATGCAGCAACTGGACACGGCGATCTTGGACGCGCGGATGGACGAGAACGTGCACGTGATCGTGATTCGCGGAGGCGGCGAAAAATTTTTCTCGGCGGGGCGAGCATCCCGATGCTGGCGAAGGTGGACCCGCAGTTTAAATATTATTTCTGCCTGCATGCGAATGAGACGCTGTCGCCGGTTGGAGCAGACGCCGAAGCTGGTGATTGCGGCATTGAACGGGCACACAGTGGGCGGCGGCCTTGGAAATTGCGATGGCTTGCGACATTCGCATCGCCAAAAAAGAAGGCGGAAAGATCGGGCTGCCGGAGGTGAACCTCGGCGTTTTACCGGGCACGGGCGGGACGCAGCGGTTCGCGCGGGCGGTCGGGCCGGGCTCGCGCGATTGAATTGATGGCTACGGGCCGGACGTTCAGCTTCGAAGAAGCGCTGGAATGGGGCTGATTCATTACATCTACGAGCGCGAAACGTTCTGGGACGAGGTGATGACATACGCGCGGCAGTTCTGCCCACCAAATAAAGCTTCGCGGGCGGTGGGGACGCATCAAGCGGGCGGTGGTCACCGGATCGGAGTTCGGTTTGGCGGAAGCGTTGGGAATCGAGCGGGAACTGCAGCAGCTTTTATTCACGAGCGAAGACGCCAAGGAAGGATTGAAGGCATACGTCGAAAAGCGGCAGCCGAATTTCAAAGGGAAGTAAACTGCAAGGGTAGCAATCGGGCGGGAAATGCGATGGCGAGCCGAGTTCACAAGGGGCGAATGAGAACACTACCTGATTATCTTCGCAAAGGAATGAAGCTGATGATTGTGGGGCGTAATCCAGCAGATCGTCGGTGCGCGCGGGACATTACTACGCCGGCAGGAACAATCAATTCTGGCCGACACTGTACGAAACCGGCGTGGTGCCGGAGCCGATTGGATATCAGGATGACCGGCGAATCATCGAATTCGGGATTGGCATGACGGATCTGGTGAAGCGCCCGACGCAGCGGATCGAGGAGATCGAAGCGGCAGGAATTCGCGGAAGGGCGCGTGCTCTCGCGCAAAAGCTAGAAGAGATCGGCCGCGCGTAATCGCGTTCAACGGCAAGATGTGTACGAGAAATTTGCCGGGCGCCCGTGCAAGTTCGGCCTGCAGAAAGAAAAACTGTACGGCGCGCAAGTGTTCGTTCTGCCCTCAACAAGCCGCCAGAACGCCGGAACCGAGCGCGCCGTGAAATCGACTGAAGTATTTCAAGCAGCTGGCAGCGCTGCTGAAGAGTCTGAAAGCTCAGCGGACAACTAGAGTAACCGCAGAGGGTTTGAGGGAGGCCGCAAGGAAGCCGTGACGCAACCAGAAATCGGCGGCTGCCGCACGATGGTGCGTGGAAGAGCGCAAGGGTCGGTCGTGACCTTCACGACTGAACCGCCCGGAGCAAGCTGAACGCCTTGACAATCGAACTTGGTCGACGGCGCTGGTCCACGCGCTGCACGCGGGTGGCACATGGACAAATCGGTGCGGGCGGTGGTCTTAACGGGTGCGGGCGCGCGTTTTGCGCGGGTGGCGATTTGGCCGTAATCCTGGACCTCCGAAAGGGCAGCGCAGGAGACGATACCGAGATTGAAGACCATTCTGCGCGGCGGGAAAGAAAGCGTGCCTGAGATTGCGCACGATGCCGAAACCCGTGATTGCGGCGGTGAATGGACCGGCGGCAGGCGCGGGAATGAATCTGGCGCTTGCGGCCGATATGCGGATGGCGTCGGAACAGGCGGGGTTCGCCGAATCTTCACAAAGGTGGGGCTATATCCGGATTATGGCGGGACTTATTTTCTGCCGCGAATCATGGGGCCGGCGCAAGCAGCGGAGCTGTTTTACACGGCGGAAATGATCTAGCGCCGAGGACGCGCTGGGACTGGGAATCGTGAACCATGTGTATCCGGCGGACGAATTCGCCAGGAAGTGAAAAGTCGCGGAGTAATCGCCGCGGCCCGCACGTGGCGATCCGCGACGTGAAACACACGATATTCGCGCGCGACGAAGAAGCTTTGGCGGAGGCACTGGAAAGGGAATTGGAGCATCAGACTCAATTGTTTCCAGTCACAGGATTCATGGAAGGAATTCGCGCGTTTCTCGAGAAGCGCAAGCCAATTTTCGAGGATGCTGAAGAAAATAGCCTTGTGTGCCGCGCGAAGGTCGGCGCGACAGGAAAATATTCGCTCCCAGGAGATTGCCGAATGCCTGCGGCACGGTATCGGCACTTTTGACGATTGGGTGGACTTGTTCCGCGTATGGCAACAAGACATCGGCGTGAACTATCCTGAGATCGACAATTATAAATTTGAGGCGAAATTCGGGCCCACGCGTTCGAATGAAATTGAATTCGGCGCGTTCAAAGGGCGTCCGAAATGGCGAGCGGGTGCTGCAGATTCCGGACCAGAGAATGCGCGACGCGCTGATGAACTTGATCGTGTACCAGGGGGACACGGAGTTTGCGTCCGTGGAACAGCAGCGGCGGCTTATTCGAAATTCGCCGAGCGAGCACGACCGGCAGTCGCTGTGCCGCGTGGTGACCGAGGAGATGCGTCACGGCTGGCAGATGTGCCACCTGCTGATCAATCATTTTGGCTACAGCGGCAAAGTGGAAGCGCAGAAAATGCTGGAGCGGCGCGCGTTCGATCAGAAAAGGCTGCTGGGCGCGTTCAATCAGATCGTGGACAACTGGCTCGACTTTTTCACCTACACGGATTTTGTGGATCGCGACGGGAAATTTCAGCTCACGATGTTGAGCTATTCGGGTTTCGAGCCGCTGGCGCAGTCGATGAATCCGATGCTGCGCGAAGAATCGTTTCACCTGGGACGGGACAGGACGGACTTGAAGCGAATCGTGAAGGCCGGAGTGGTGCCGCTGAGCATGGTGCAGAAATACGTCAACAAGTGGATTCCGGTGAGCTACGACTTGTTCGGCGTGGATCCTCGAGCTCGGCGCACTGGTTTTACGTGTGGGGATTGAAAGGACGCTACGACGAAGCTCAGACGCATGCAGGAAGCGAACCTGGGCCACATGAACGAGCACAACCGCCAGCTTGTATCATCTCGAGTGCGAGAAGCTGATCGAGCAGATCAACAAGCATGTGCCCGCGGGGCAGCCGAAGCTGTACGTTCCGGACGTGAAATTCAACCGGCATATCGGCGAGTTTGCGGATCAGCCGTACAGCGTGACTGGCGAATTGCTGACCGAAAGCGCGTACGAAGAACATCTGAAGGAAATGCTGCCGCAAGCGGAAGATCTGGTGCTCCTGAACGAAATCGAAAGCGTGGAGCAGCAGTGGATTTCGCCAAAAGGTTCCATCCAGTAGGCGGCTTGATTCTGTTTGAGTGCGCATTGCGGAGCGATGCCGCCCACCAGAGGCTCACGGATTCATGGCAAGAAGCGCAGGCAAGGTGATCGGTCTGATCCTCGGGTGTTTGGTTATTGCGGTGATGGTGTTCATGATGGTGGCGGTGTTGAGTGGATTGTTATCGGGGAAGCAGTAAGGCGGCCGATGGCGAAAATTGAGAGATCGAAGAGAGATCCCTCGCTGCGCAGATTGCGCTCGGGATGACGTGGAATTCTTGTGTGGGCTGTATTGTGCGGACTTGGGGCACAGCAAGCTGCGCCCCTGCCAAGTCGATTTTGGGGAGATTGGCATGAGTGAATTGGAGATTCTGCCGCTGGAGGTGAAACAGCGGCTGGAGCGCGGCGAAAAACTAATGTTGGTGGACGTGCGGGAGCCGCATGAGCATGCGATTTGCCGTATCGAAGGATCGGTGTTGATCCCGATGGGAACGATTCCAGCGAATCTGCAGAAACTGGATACAGACGAGGACGTGATCTGTTTTTGCCATCACGGAATGCGGAGTATGGACGTGGCGAACTGGTTGCGCACTCAGGGCGTTGCCTCCGCCAGATCGATGGCAGGCGGAATTGATCGCTGGTCGGTGGAGATCGATCCAAAAGTTCCGCGATATTAGAAGCGACGCGGCAAGTCGAGCAGATAAAATCCGTGCAAGAAAATTTGGAAGTGAAAACCATCGCGGTGATTGGCGCGGGAACCATGGGCCGCGGGATTGCCTACGCGTCGGCGCTGGGCGGATTTCAGACCATTCTGGAGGATGTGAGCGAAGAGGTGTTGGCGAAAGCTTTCGATTGGATTCGCGTGGCGTTCGAAGAAGGTGTACAGCGAGGGAAGTTCGAGCCAGCAGTTCGGGACGAGGCGATTGGGCGAATTACAACGCGTCACGGGGTGGACGAAGCGGTTCGCGATGCGGCGTTTGTCATTGAGGCGGTTCCCGAAGAATTGGGAATGAAGCGCAAGTTGTTTGCGCAACTGGAGCAGTGCGCCAAGCCTGAGGCGATTCTAGCCAGCAACACATCGTCGCTGTCGATTGCTGAGTTTACGAATCGCATGGCGAGACCAGACCGCTGCATCGGAATGCACTTTTTCAATCCGGTGCCGAAGATGCGGCTGGTCGAGATTATTCGGACACCGGACACTTCCGATGAGACCGTGGACACGTGCGTAGCGGTTGCGCACCGGATGCAGAAAGAAACCGTTGTCGTGAGGGAAGCGCCGGGATTCATCACCTCGCGAATTAATGCGCTCATTGGCAACGAGGCGTTTGCCATGCTGGAAGCGGGCGTGGCGTCTGCCGCGGACATCGACAAGGCCATCAAGCTTGGTCTGAATCATCCGATGGGGCCATTCGAAATGGTGGACTTGGTTGGACTGGATGTGCGGCTGAAAATTTTGGAATACCTGCACGAGACACTGGGCGAGAAGTACCGGCCGAACCCGTTATTGCGGAAATTTGTGGAGGAAGGACGGCTGGGCGCGGAAAAGCGGTCGGGGCGTGTATGATTACGCCCATCACGAACCGCATCACGAGAAGTCCTAGGGCGAGTGCGGCGGGAAACTTATATGAAATCACTGAGCGAACGCATTGTGGTTCAAAAGGGCGACATCACCGATACGGATGTCGACACAATCGTCAATGCCGCAAACAACGATTTGATGCTAGGCGCGGGAGTGGCCGGGGCAATTCTTCGAAAAGGCGGAGAGTCCATCCAACGCGAGTGCGATGAGATTGGAAGCATTCCCGTGGGATATGCGGCGATTACAGGCGCCGGAAATCTGAAGGCGCGCTATGTGATTCACGCGGCGAGCATGGGTTTGGGAGACGTGCCAACAACGGCGAAGTCGCTGCGGACGGCTACGGCGCACGCATTGCGGCTGGCAAACGAACGAGGATTGAAAACGATCGCGTTTCCCGCGGTGGGCACAGGCGTTTCGGGTTTTCCGATGGACGAGTGCGCGCAAATCATGTTGACCGAAACGGCGCAGCACTTGAGTGGAGAGACATCGTTAGACACAGTGTACTTCGTGCTGTTCGATGAGCGCGCGCGCGAAATTTTCCAGCGCACCTGGAACAAACTTCAGAAGAAAGCAGGCGCGGGAGCCGCCGGAGCGTGACCCCGCTTGCGGCGCTGCTTGCCGAACGCATACGCCAGTACGGCCCAATGACCTTCGCGGAATACATGCGCGAGTGCCTGTATCACCCCATACATGGATATTACAGCCAGCCGGAAACCCGGCGATTTGCAGATTACTACACCAGCGTGGATGTGAATGCGATATTCGGGCGGCTGCTGGCGCGGCAATTTGCGGAAATGTGGAATCGATTGGGGAAGCCGCAGGAGTTCCACTTGGTGGAGGCAGCTGCCGGAACGGGGAAGGCTGGCGGGAACGCTACTTGGTTTCAGTCAGGCGAAGCTACCGGAATTTTATGAGGCGCTGCGGTACGTTGCCGTGGAACGCTCGCCGGCGCGCTGCGAGCAGATGGCGAATCGGCTTGCGCGGCATGTGGAGCAAGGTCGATGCGCGGTGAGTATGGAAATGCCGTCGAAAATCGAGGCTGGCTGTGTTTTTTCGAATGAATTGCTGGATGCGCTGCCGGTCCATCGCGTGGTTCAAGAAGACTGCGGGCTGAAGGAAATTTTTGTGACTCGTGCTGACGCCAGCGCGCAGGATCCTCACACTGCGAGTACAAACGGCCCCCCTCGGAAGGCGGACCCCGCGTTTGAAGAAGTGAGACTGCCGCTATCGACGTGCGCGATTTCGGAGTACTTCGCGCAGCAAGGAATTGCGTTGAGCGAAGGGCAGCAGGCGGAAGCGGGGCTGGAGGCTTGCGATTGGATTGCCGAGATCGGGCGGCGGCTGCAACGCGGATTTGTTCTGACAATCGACTACGGGCACGAGGCTGCGGACCTTTTCAATGCGCGTCATATGGCGGGGACGACGATTGCGTACGCGGGACATCGCGCCAACGAGGAATTCTATGCGGCTCCAGGGGAGCAGGATTTGACCGCGCATGTGAATCTTACGGCGCTCCAGTTGTGGGGAGAGCGGGCGGGTCTGCGGACATTGGGCCTGGTATCACAAACGTCGTTTCTGCTGGCGTTGGGCCGTGGGAATGATTTTGCGGATTTGTACGATGACGGCATGGATGAGGCGGAACGGGTGCGGGCGCGCCTGCAGTTGAAGACGCTGATTTTCCCGGAGGGAATGGGAGAACGGTTTCAGGTTTTGGTGCAGCAGAAGGGCCAGGGAGCGGCAAGGTTGACGGGCTTGGGCGCGTTCTGATTTTACTTGGAGTTTTCCTGAAGCTTTTTCAGCATGGCAGTGGCGTTGCTGTTTTTGGGGTTCAGGTCCAGAGACTTTTTGTAATTTTCCATGGCTTGCTCTTTCTCGCCGTTGTTCATGTAGGCTTCGCCGAGACTGTCATAGGCGTTAGCGGAACCGGGATGTAACTGGACGTTCACTTGAAAGACAGCAATCGCGTCTGAGATTTTTTTCGCGTTCAACAATTCGTACCCCGTGGAATTGATCGACTGCTCGGATACGTCTCCGCGAGTGAGCGCCGGCTGGAACTGCTCGATCGCGGCCACGGCTCCTTTTTCGCGGCAAGTTTTCGCGAATTGGAACGAGGGCGAATCGTAGGAGTCGTACTTGATCCAGGTGTACGCGGGCTGCTCTCCGCCAATCGCCAGCCGCTCGATTTCATTCACTATAGACAATCCGTTCTCGCCGTTCGCGAAAATCACCAAGCCAACTTTCTGCTTGGGATAAGCGACTATGTAACACTTGAAGGAGCCATTGTCTCCCCAGTGCCAGAACGATTCGCCTTCCTTGGTTCGCTGAATTCCCACACCCAGCCCCCAGAACACCGTTTTCGAAAGCTGCTTCGGCGCGTCGCGATCTGTGCAATTCCTGCAGTCAGGATCGACGGCGATTTGTGGAGTGAGCATGTCGCGATAAGTTTGCGGACGCAGACCCGTGCCGCGAATGAGCGCCTCCACGAAAATTGCGTAGTCTCGAGCAGTCGTCTGCAGGCTCGAAGCAGCGTTAGCATCTTTTGGTTTGAACTTATCTTCAGGCTGCCCGCTAGCGCCGTGAGGAGTGGCGGTGCGCTGATCGTAGTCCGGACGCCACACGTAGCTGCTGCTGGTCATACCGAGCGGCTGGAAGACAGCTTCGTTCATATAGTCGTTGAGAGGCTTGCCGGTGATCTGCTCAACCACTTTTTGCAGATAGACGAAGCCTTCGCCGGAATAGCTGAAGCGTTCACCGGGAGTGAAATGGATGGCGAGCTTGTCATTGGGGCGCCAGTTCGGGAAGCCGGTCCTGTGGCTGAGGACAATGCGAGCAGTGATTTTGTCGATGCGCGGATCGCCTTCGAGATAAGGCTTGGGCAAGTAGGTGCTCAGCGGGGTGTCAAGATTGAGTTTGCCCTGGTCGACCAGTTTCAGCACCCCATATGCAAAGACAGGCTTGCTGAGGGACGCAGCTTCGAAGATGGTCTGATCGGTTACGGGCTGTTGCGTTTTTTCGTCGCGAACTCCGAAGGAGTGGACCCAGTAGGTTTTTCCGTCTTGGATCAGAGCGATGGAAATGCCGGGGATGGTCGCTTCATTGAGTAAAACGGGAATGCGCTGGTTCAGTACGGTAATCGTGGCGTTGTCGGGCTTCTTGAATGGCGCGGCTTGAGGACGAGTCTGCGCTGGCAGGAGAGAGACGCAGAGCAAAGCGGCGCAGATGAGTGGCAGGATAAAGGAAGCGCGAGAACGAGTCATCGAGTCACCTCAAATGCAGCGGCACACATGTACACCTGGCTTAAGTACGGACCACGCGCGGGAATAGTTCCGCGACAAGGCCTGCGCCCATATAGACGATGTAAATGGGACAATGGTTTGCGACCAAAGGGCAGGCAGGTTCCGCGGTGCAATGCCGACGGCCCGTCTCAGTAGGCGGCCCTACAGTAAGACAGCGGCGTAATGAGCGGCGGCTTAAAGCCGCCGCTACGCTTTACGGATTGGGTTTCTTTAGGACGGGGCGGTCGCCGGAGCTGGGAGCTATGTCATCGCGCTTCTTGTTGTTGGCAGGTTCGGTGGGCGTCTGAGTTGTGGGGCTGCTGACCGCTACCGTTTGCCCTTCCGCATACGGCTTCTTGATTAAAGCTTCGACGTACTGCTGTGCGCCTCCGGTGTTGTCGTTGGTCTGGCGAGCTTTGTCGTACTCGTGAAGCGCGCGTTCGCGTTGGCCGAGTAAGTCGAAAATTTTGCCGAGATAAATGTGCCCCCAGACCTCCGTCCACTTTTCCGAGGGTTCGGGGACGGTGTTCAGGGCTTCGCGGAAAGCATTCGCGGAGGCTTGGTAATTCTTTTCGTAGAAGAACGCTTCGCCCATGCGGAAGTTGGCAAGCGACCGATTGGGCTGGATGCTGAGAGCTTTCTGGTATTGCTGGACCGCATCGTAATATTTGCCGACCTCCGCGAGTTCCTCACCCCGAGCGATGGCCGCGCGAGCACGAAGGCCGGGAGTGCTCTTGAGGACGGTGTTGTTGGGATCAATGTGAATGCCGCCTGGTTTGGGACGGCCAAACGTTTCGACGACGAATCCAGATTCAGTGCCGACAACATCGACGGTCTTGGTTTCGGGATTTCCTTCCGTATCGATACGCATCTGGACGGGCATGCTGAAAGTATCGATCGGCTGTTTGACCTTGCCGAGGATGCGGAAACCTTTGCGGGTGCGGTAGACGACGTAGTCCAGGCTAAATTCAGGAATGCCCGTGGAATTCAGCCATTCCGCGAAAAAGCCCTGGAGATTGGGCGGTTCTGAGCCGGACTTGGTGCTGGCAACGGCTTGCGCGGTCGCCATACCTTCGAAGTCGGCGATCGTGGCGGTTTTGCCTTGATACTTGGCGTAGAACTGGTGAAGCAGCAATTTGAAGTTCGAGTCACCGAGTTGGGCTCTAAGCATGTGGAAGAGCATTGCGCCTTTGTTCATCACCACCGAGCGATACTCGGGAGAGTAGGGGATGAGTCGAGCCGATTGCGCGACCGGGGCGGAATTGTCGAACATCAGCGCCCCGACCGCGAATTCGTCAACGGCTCGCATTCCAGCTTCCCTGCCAATCGCCTGCTCGGCGTAGAGTTCCTCGCAATAACGAGCCAGACCATCGCTGATCCACACGTCGGCGGTGCTGGCGGGAAGCACACCAATGCCCCACCACTGTGAGGCCACGAGCCGGCTGAGCGTGCGATCGCTGGTCTTCGGATCCCAAATGCGGTGCGCGAGCATGGCCACGCCGGGTCCCGCAAAATCGCGAACAGTTCCGTCAGGCAGTTGCACAACGGTCATGTCCGGATCGGACTGCTCACCGAACAGATCGGCGAAAATAATTTCCTGGTGCGCCACTTCGTTGGCGAACTCCTGGGCCTTCCCAGACTGCGCCGGCGGCGCGTAGACCGCCACGTTGATACCTTCGGCCTGCTTGGGATTCAGCTGCAGTGGACCAATGACGAAGGAGCCCCACGGTTCCGGCTTATCGCAATGGAACGTGTACATCAGGCGCTTGCCTTCGGCGGCAGAGCGCATGGGCATAGGTTGGGGCGCATCCGCCTTACCGGTGCCGACGGCAACAACCGTCTCCGGCACATTCAATTTGAATGTGCCGGTGTAGCGGTTCGAAGGATAGTTGGTGAGCGGGAACCAGCGCGAGGGCAGCAGCAAATAGGACCAATCTTTGTTGACGGCAGCGACGCGCAGATTGGGAACCGGGCTGTTTTCTTCGTTGGCAAGCAAGCCACCATAGCTGAAGGTGAGCGAGACGGTCTGGCCCACCGGAACCGGCGAGCGGAGGGTCACGGAGAGGTACAGCGGATTTGCGGGCTCGCGTTCGAACGGAAGGGTTTTGCCATCGGCGCTTTTTACTTCGCGAACTTCCAGGTTCTCATGCAACTCAACGCGCACAATCTGCGAGACTTCCTGGGATCGAAACTCAACCTTAGCGATAGCGTTGACGCCTTGGGCTACGGTATCCAGGTACGCGGACACTTCATACTTGTCCGCAAGAAAGCTGGGCGCGGGCGGTGTGTACGCCTGAACGGGCGCTTGTTGAACCTGGGCGGGACTAGCGGCGACGGAAAACAGACAGACACACAACAAGGCGGTCGCGCGCAGGGCCCAAGTGCGATGGCGAGAAATCATCGATATCCCTTCCAGATCCGTTCAACCGGCAAGTCTAATAGTCCTATATAGGATAACAAGGGCTTAAGAATCGTTGCCAGCGCCCCAAGTGAGTTTGGTCTATCGTTGGTCTTTTTCCGACCCACAAAGAGAGACTCAGCATCTCGGCAGGGTAGCCGAAAACACGTGACCTCGACACCGAAACCGCAGAAAGTTACATGTAGAGCGCGGCTACGCGATATCACCTAGCGATTCGCGTTCTCATTTTCGCTTTAGAGTCTGTTCCGTATAGCGATTTTCTCCCTGAGATGTAGAAATTCTACCCGCGTCGCAGAGCTCACCCTTTTTAATCGCTTCTAAGTTCTTGAGACCGGGGACCTTTCCTTTTTTACATGGTCGTTCGGCACGGCACTTGCACCCTCTGACCGGGTCGGTCATGCACCGACAGGAGGATCGCGGCATGTTAACAAAGCAATCGCTGTATAAGTGTCCGGCCTTTTCCGTCCTATCGACATTTCTATTGGTCGGCACAGTAGCAGGGGTAACAGCTCGTCCCATGCCCGCTCAAGACGTTCGACAGGAAAGCGACAGCAGGTCGGTTCAGGATCGTGATCAGAGACGCGACGAACTCGCGCGCTTCGATCAGTTTCTCGACAGCCATCGCGAGATTGCAGAACAAGTTCGGAAGGATCCATCGCTCGTCAATAACAAGCAATTCGTGAAGGACCATCCTGCTCTGCAGACCTGGCTTCAGCAAAACCCGGAAGTCCGGGCGGATCTAACGAGGAATCCCGATGTGTTTATGCACCAGGAGAACCGCTACGATAATGCTGAAAACAGGCGCGAATTCGCGAGTTTCGATGGATTCCTGGATAGTCACCGCGAAGAGGCGAACCAACTGCGCAAAAATCCTTCGCTTGCCAACGACACACAATATCTGAAGGATCATCCGGCTCTAAATGCGTATCTGCAGGACCACCCCGAGGTGCGTCAAGAGTTAAGAGACAATCCAAACGCGTTCATGCAGCAGGAAAACTCGTACGATCGCAGTGAAAATGCGCGTATGGAGAGCCGCAACAACACGACAGACCGCGATGATCGAGACCGTGCGAACGGCAGTACTGACACCACTTATCGCGACAATCGAATGAACGAAGATCGCGACAAGCAAGCACAGGCTGATCGCAGCAATACCGACCGGGACGACCAAGCGCGAACCAACCGTACTGACAACGATGCGGATCGGGACAGTCGAGTCCGTGAGGATAACACCCGCCGAGACAATGACCTGAACCGAGACACCCGCGACCGCGACACGAACCGCCGCGAACTCGCGGACTTCAACGGTTTTCTCGACAGCCACCGCGAAGAAGCGGAGCAACTGCGCAAGAATCCTGCGCTCGTGAACGACGGGCAATTCTTGAAGAGTCACCCGCAGGTGCAGGCATACCTTCAGGACCACCCTCAGGTGCGTGAAGAGCTGAAGGAAAATCCAAATGCTTTCATGCACCAGGAAAATCGCTACGACACTCATGAGAACGAAGCTCGTTACAGTCGAAACGACGACAACTTCGACCGCACCCGCCAGGATTACGACCGTCGCGACAATGATGTAAATCGCGATGATCGCGGCGACCGGGATTTCGCGCACAGCAGCTTCCACGAATTCCTCGGAAGCCACACGGAGATTGCTCGACAACTCTCGAAGGACCCATCGCTGGTCAAGAGACAGGAGTACTTGAGCAACCATCCAGAACTTCAGCAGTATTTGAATGCGCACCCTGAAGTGCAGCAGCGGTTAATGGCGGACCCTCAGAATTTCGTCAAGTCCGCCCAGCAGTCGAATGCGAAGACTCCGCCTGCTCCGGCTGCTTCGCCAACGACGACGCCAAGCAAACCCAAGCAGTAAGGAGGGACGTTGTCCGGCTGGAAGGGAATCGGCCCTTCCAGCCGGGGCATGCATGATGTCGTTCAAATTCGCGCACGAGACCCAGCCTTCTGCAAGGAGGGATTTGTGAACGTGAAAAGGTGCATGGTTTTAGCCATTGCGGTGATGAGTGCGGTTCCACTGAGCGCGGGAGGGAAAAAGAAGCACGATCCGGAACGGGCCCTGCTGGAAAAAATGGAGGCAGTCCCGTGTGGAGCGAATCAGAAAGGACTTTCGGGTTTGGGCTCGTTTTGGGCTTCTCTCGGGGTCACTGACGTGCACACGAACGAGAAGCGCTGCCCCGAATACCTGCTTCGAACCGACGACATGGATTATCGAGTTCGACCGCTAGACCTGAAACACGCGGTAATTCTGCCCGTTGGACATGAGGTCGTCTTTAAAATACAAAAAAACCACATGATGCTTAAAGATCCAGAGGGAGACAAGAAGATGCGGTCGTATGAAGTGGTTTCCATGGAACCGGCAGGAAACCCCTCTCGCGAGGACGCCTCCGCGCGGTCCGACAGACCGTGATCACTTTAGGGCGGGTTCGGTCAATCTCCACGACGGCCGAGCAGGGAAACGATGATATCGGCAGCGCGATCGACGGCGCCGGGAGGGCCGAGACGCTGCCGAACTTCGGCTAGGCCAGTCCTTATTGTGCGGCGAGTGTTGGGATCCTGCAAAATCTGAAGCGTGGCGGCTGCCACCCGGTCGGGGGTGAAATCGTCCTGGACCAGTTCGGGGACCACTTTTCGCTGGGCGATGAGATTAACCATAGCGAAGAACGGGGTACGCACCAGGGGCTTGGCCAAAGTCGCCGTCAACGGAGACACTCGGTAGACCACCACCATGGGCGCGTCTAGGAGGGCAGCTTCCACCGTGGCAGTGCCGCTAGAGACAATCGCGGCGTCCGCGGCGGCGAGCGCATTGTAAGTTTCCCCTTCGATGACGATTAGTTTGAGATTGGACGGCCAGCCCGATTTCAGCAGCGCGACATCGCGAGGATTTGCCGCGGCGATTACGAAATGCGCCGGCATTTTCGCGTTTATGCGCGCGCAAGCTTCCTGCAGAACGGGTAGATGGTGAGCCAGTTCGGCGCTACGGCTGCCCGGAAGCACGGTGACGATGTGGCCACTGCTGGGAATGCCATGTTCCTCGCAGAATTGCTTGCGATCCTTTGTGGCCTGAACGGTTCCTACAAGGGGATGGCCGATGAAGTCCGTAGAAACTCCAGCGTTGCTGAAGAACTCCTTTTCGAACGGAAAGATGCAAAGCGCTTTTTCGAAGCGGCGGCGGATGAGGTTCACTCTCCACGGACGCCAGGCCCAGAATTGCGGGCAAATGTAATACACATTGCGAATGCCCTTGGGATGCAGCTTCCGGGCTAAGCGCAGATGGAACCCGGGAAAATCCGTGAGGACCGCCATGACCGGGTGACGTTTGTCAGCTTCACCGACAATGCGATCCATGGCTTTCACAAGGGACGGAAGATGTTTGAGGATTTCGGTGATGCCCACGACCGCTACCTCTTCGTAGTTGGTGATGATTTCAACCCCGGCGGCTTGCATGTGTGGGCCGCCCATGCCGAAGATCTGTAAATCCATGCGGGAATGGAGGGCGGAAGCGAGTTGCGCAGCGTACATGTCGCCGGAGGCTTCACCGGCCGAGAGAAGTAGAGGGAGAGGCGGCATTTAGGATGAATCGTTCAGCTAGTCGCTTGCGGGCAAAGGAGCCGGCAACGGCGAAGAACCAGAAGGATGGACGCCATTGCCATTGTGCAATTCCTGTTCCTTGTATTGCAACTGGTAGAGGCGGAAATAAATCCCGCGTTCGGCGAGAAGTTCCTGGTGAGCGCCCTGTTCGCGCAGGCGCCCCTTGTGGAACACCAGAATACGGTCAGCATGCTGAATGGTGCTAAGACGGTGGGCGATGACCAGCGCGGTGCGACCGTAGAGTAGGCGCCCGAGCGCTTCGCGAATCTGCAATTCGGTCTTGGTGTCGACGCTGGAAGTGGCCTCGTCGAGGATCAGGAACCGAGGATTGTGCGCGAGTGCGCGAGCGAAGCTGATGAGCTGGCGCTGGCCCACGGACAAAGTGGAACCGCGCTCGTTGACTTCAGAGGCGACGCCTTCGGGTAGGCTACGGATGTAGTCGCCGAGACCGATTTCGTCGAGCGCTTGCTCCACGTTTTGCCGGGTGATGCCAGGAGTGCCGAGCCGCACGTTGGTCTCGATGGTCCCGGAGAAGAGGAAAGGGTCCTGCAGGACGATACCGAACTCGCGGCGCAGCGCTTGCAGATCAAGGAGGCGAATGTCGACGCCGTCGAGAAGAATCTGGCCGCGCTGAATGTCGTAGAAACGAAGGAGCAGCGAAATCAGCGTGGTTTTGCCGGCGCCGGTGTGACCGACAATCGCGAAGGTTTGGCCGGGGGAGACCCGGAAGGAAACGTCGCGCAGGACCCAGTCTTCTTCGGATGGTTCGGGAACGTCTTTGTAGCTGAACCAAACGTTGCGAAATTCGATTTCCCCGCGAGGAGACACAAGTTCTTCGCAATTGGGGCTGGATTCAATCGTGATTGGCTCGTCGAGAAGCTTGAAGATGCGTTCGGAGGCAGCCATGGCGGACTGCAGGATGTTGAACTTTTCGCTGAGGTCCTGGATCGGACGGAAGAAGCGCTGAGCATACATGGTGAAGGCGGTGAGAATGCCCAGGCTGAGCGTGGTGTGCAGGATGCGAATGCCACCAGCCCAGTAGATCAACGCGATGGTAGCGAAGTTGAGAAACTCGACCGCGGGATAGAACAACGCGTAGGCCAGGATGGCATCGCGCCAGGCGAGCATGTTGTCTTTGTTGCGGCGAGTGAACTCGGCGCGCGCTTTGCGTTCGCGATTGAACAGCTGAACCACGCTCATGCCCGAGATATATTCCTGCAAAAAAGCGTTGATACGCGCGATGGCGGTGCGGATTTTGCGGTTGGCATCGCGCACATACTTTCGAAAGATCAGGGTCACGACGAAAATTAAGGGAAGGACGACGAGGGTGTCGAGCGCCAGTCTGGCGTCAATCGTAAAGAGTAAGACTGCCATAACCGCGAGCAGGAAAAAATCGTTGATCATCGTCACCACGCCGGCGGCGAATAGATCGTTGAGGGCGTCGACGTCGGTGGTCACGCGGGTCATCAGACGGCCGACGGGATTTCTGTCGAAGTAGGTCATCGGCAGACGCTGAAGCCGGCCGAAGATTTCGGCGCGCATGTCGTACATGGTCTGCTGTCCCACTCGCTGCATGATCCGGATCTGAACGTATTGGGCGAGGAAATCGAAGATCAAAACGCCCAGGTAGACGAAACTGATCCACACCAGCCCCATTTTGGCTTTCGAAAGCGCGATCGCGTGGCCGGTTACCGGAACCAAATACCAGTCGATGGCCTTCCCAAACAGCGCAGGGGGAGCCAACTCCAAAGGAGTGACCACAGCGACGAGAGCGAGCGCGAAAATCACACGCCACTTGTACGGCCCCATGTAGCGCAGTAGGCGCTTCATCAGGCGCGAATCGTACGCCTTGCCGAGTGCCTCTTCTTCGTGAATGTTGCTCATGCGCGCTCGAGTTCTTCTTCCAGCAACTGCTTCTGGTACAGGTCGGCATAATAGCCGCCGCGTGCCAGCAGTTCGTCATGGGTACCGCGTTCGATGATGCAGCCGTCCTTGACGACCACGATCAGATCAGCATCACGCACCGTGGAGGTTCGATGGGCGATCAAGATCGTGGTGCGCCCGTGCATGATGCCCCGGAGGCGCTCGAGAATTTTTTCTTCGGTCTGGGTATCCACGGCGGAAAGGGAATCGTCCAGGATCAGGATGCGGGGATCGCGAATCACCGCGCGGGCGATCGCCGAACGCTGCTTCTGCCCGCCGGACAAGGTGATGCCGCGTTCTCCGACCATGGTCTGGTAGCCCTGTTCGAAGCTCTCAACATCCCCGTGAAGATTGGCAATTTGCGCAGCCTGGAAAATTTCCGGTTCCCCGTGAGTCTCCAGACCGAAGGCGATGTTTTCGCCCACGGTTTCGCTGAAGAGGTAGGTGTCCTGCGGCACGTAGCCGATGGCACGCCGCAAAGTTTCCAGCGGCCATTCGCGGATGGGCCGACCGTCGATGAGAATCTGACCGTCCGGTGCTTCCCAGAGGCGGGCGATTAACGAGGCAAGGGTCGTCTTGCCGCTACCGGTTGGACCTACGATGGCCACGGTCGAGCCAGCGGGGATCTTCAGATCGATGTTGCGCAACACCGGGCGCGCATTCGAAGAGTCTCCGTTGGAAGGCGCGTTGCCGTTGCCCGAGATAGTCGTGGGATAGCTGAAAGTCAGGTTCCGGAACTCGATCGCGCCGTCGATAGCGGTGTCCTGAGGAATTGTGGCGAAACGATCGTCGATTTGAGGCTTGGCCTTCAAAATGTAATTCAGGCGGCCCATGGACGCGGCGCCGCGCTGGAAGATGTTGGTGACCCAGCCGAGTGCGATCATCGGCCATACCAGGAATCCGAGGTAGGTATTGAAGGTGATGAGCGAGCCCAGCGACATCTGCCCGTTAAGGAAGCGATAACCGCCCTGCCAGAGAACAATCAGGAACGTGGTGCCGATCATGGCCTGGAGCGAAGGCATGAACATGCTCCACGTGCGGATGAGCTTGACGTTTTTGGCGACGTAATCGCGATTGGGTTCGTCGAAACCCCTGATTTCAGCTTCTTCCTGGGCATACGCGCGAATCACGCGGACACCGGAGAGATTCTCCTGAACTTTTGCGGAGAGAGTGGCGAGCGCCGCCTGAATGACTTCGTAGAGTTCGTGAATGATTTTGCCGAAATACCAAACGACGACTGCGACAATAGGCGCGGGAAGCAGCACCCACAGCGTGAGAGATTTGGAAAGGATGAGCATCACCGAGATGGAGGAGACCATGGTGATGATGGTGGTGCCGCTGTACATGATGCCGGGGCCGAGAACCATGCGCACGGAGTTAAGGTCGTTGGTGGCGCGGGACATCAGTTCGCCGGTGCGATTCCGCACGTAAAATTCTGGCTCCATGACCAGCAGCCGATCGAGAAGATCGTTGCGAATGTCGAATTCGATGTCGCGCGAGATGCCGATCAGAATCCAACGAGTGGCGAAAGACATCACACCTTTCAAGCTGATACAAACGATGAGGATCAGGCAATAAACGGCCAGAGTGTGGCGGCTGTTGGGCTGATAGTAGGGGACGAGATTCGAGAGCCAGTTTAGTGGCGCAACGTCGTTGGCGCCGTGCATCGCGCGTTCGAACGGACGCTGGCTGCCCGCGAGCGTGTCCGTAATGACACCCGTGGTCAGCGGGACGATGCTGCCGATGAGTCCCATGAAGATAAGGGTGAGCAGCCCAAACGCGATGGCCCCTTTGTAGCGGCCGAGATAGGGCAACAAGCCGCGAAGATTTTTTCCCGCGGAGACTTTCTTCTTCGCAGGCTTTTTGTCGGCGCGAGTTGTTACGGGTGAACTCATCGCAAGGCGGACCTGGGGCTCCCTATGGATGGCGATTCGTTCAAGAAATGTTGATAAGACATGTCCATGGACTGGTAGCGCTTTTTCTCAGGATTCCATTTCACCGCGATGGGAAGCGTCTTTTCGCTGTTGGGAACGCCCTGGCGCACTGGGGTGAAGTACAGCGACATGCCCTTTTCGGGGCTGTTCTCGTACTGAAGCTTCCAGCCAGTGACCGCCTGCAAGGGAGTCAAAGCGAGGTACCCGTTGGAATTCTTAAGATATTCGTCAGCGCGAAATAGTTCGGTCCACTTTCCGTTCTCATTTTGGGCCACCACCGCGCGCGTGACCACCGTGCCAGCCACGGTGCTCTTAGGCGTATTAGGTACGACGTTGGCCGCGAGCATTTGTTGCGTTCCGTTGTGCGCCAAATCGCCATAGAGCAGAACTGTGGTGCCGCTGCCGAGCAAGGAGTCGGCCGCGTCTTGAACATCTTGGGGAACCGCGGGCTCGGCGGGTTTCGTGGCGGCTTCGGGCGAGGCCTTGGGAGGTTCGGAACCGCAGCCCGCGACCATCAGGCCGAAGGCGAGGACAGCCAGAGCACTGGAACGAGGGACCCGCCAGGTGCAGCAGCGCGGCCGCTCGCCAGTGGAACGCGAAGTGGCGAAGAATGAGGAGCGAAGGGAGCGAATCATCCAGGTCCTTTCAAAGTACGCACGGGACTGCCGCCTAATCGACGAATAGCGATTCTCCTGCTGCATTACAAGCTGGGCGCCGCCAAAGTGATCTCGACCACCCGACCTGCCTGCCCGTTCTGTCCCCGGGTGCACAAGACTTCCATCACCTGCGGGACATCCGGCCCGGCCCAGTCGAAGGCGTAATACCATAATTCTAACGGCTGGCCGTCGCGGGTGCTAGGGCTCTTCGAGTCGGGCGGACCGTAGAGTTGGGCGACCCGATCCACCCCATCCCACAACCTCAGCCCTAGACCCGTTTTCCACGGACTTGGCGGCACTGGTCCACAGTCCCCGACCGAGATCATTCCGCTACCGTCTGTCGATCGAAATGGAAGGTATACTACCCGAATTACTTGCACTTTCTTTCCGGTGTCGTAGTCCAAAATCAAACGTTGTCTGCGGCATTGATCGGTCCAAGAAACCTGCGAGTCTCCAGAGGTGCCATCATCGTCAGCCTTCTTGTAAAGCCCAGCGGCCCTGGCAAGGCTGTCTCTTCCGGGGTGTAACCCGGCCAAGGTGAATTCATTCGCACGGTGGGCCGAAACCTTCTTTGGCGGAGTCTTTTGGCTGGGCTGAGCGCAGGCGAGTGCTGGCATCAGTAATAAAGCGGCAACCATACGACAACGAAAGACTGGCCATTCAGCGCTGCGCGAGGATGGCATCGAGGCGAGCCTCAAAATTGTCTTCACCTTCGCTCCATAGTTCGGTGCGCTCCACCGGCAGGGCAGCTTCGACCGCTTCCACCCAATTGAATAGCTTTTGGATGTTTTCGCGGGTCTTCTGGTGATACTGCTTGAGATTGTCGGGAATCGTCATCCAGTTGCGAAAGGTCCTTTCGATCGGGTGATCGGAGCTTTCGAAGGGATTCTTTGCGGCACCGGGGGCCAGCAGGCCGGCGTGTCCGGTGAACAAGTGTTCGAAGCCGAGGTCGGCGTGGAACTGACCCTCGGTGGCCGCGATGCCGCCGTCATACGCGCTGCCCTGACAGATCAGGACCAAGGGTTCGGGGCCGAGTTTCCACCCAAGCGCTTCCATGTCGAAGTGCCAAAGGTCCCAACGCGCTTGGACGATGTATGCGGTGTCTGCGTCGATATGCTGGGCGGCCAGGGCGGCGACTTCAGCGGGTCCGAAGGTGCCTTCCTTGAGGTCCCAGTCATCGACGGGAATTTCCGTGGCATCCACGGCTTGCACCGTCAGTTGCTGGAAATTGCCTTTGCCCTCAGTGAGAGGAGCGGTGGTGAGAAACCGCGCGAATTCCGCGATCATGGTCTGCTCGGAAAAATCACGCGTCCAAACGCGCATGTACGCTCGGTTGGCCATGAGATCGACTGGAGCAGTATACCGGACTTTGCAGTGCGGCAACCCCAATGCCGGTCTCGCATGTGGGATTGGGATTCCCCTACCCGTAGCGCAGCTCAGGAACTGCCACTACTTGGATTGCTTATCGAAACCGGAGGCGATTTGCTGGAGCCGCTCGCGTAACGTATCGCCGAAACGGGCGAAGACCTCGGTGGTGGCTTCGCGGAGGCGTTCTTCCGCATTGGCCGCAATTTTGGAAATAACGTCGCGGGATTGATGATCGAGTGTCGCCACGGTGGCCACCATCCACGAATTCGATATGTTTTCCAGACGCGCGCGATACTGTTCCGCGCCTTCGTTGCTCAGCTTGCCCATGTTTCTTTGCATCTCGGACATGTTCGCTTCGTTCATCTTTTTCCACGAATCCCACAGTTGAGAGAATCCGGCTTCGACCTTCTCACGAGCATCGGTGACGCCGCGACCAACCACTTCGGTCATTTCCGTCTGGAACCGCCGCAGGAATTCTTCCTGGTGCGAGCTGAGTTTCTGGCTGAAATCCACGCGGGCGCTATCCAGGCGTTCGCGGGATTCTTCCAGTGAGCGATTGGTCAGCTCGGTGAAGCCTTCCAATTCCTGGCGCGCGTTGCGTTGAATTTCGTCGGTGAATGCGGCCGAAGTAGTATCGGCGGCTTCAGCGAACAGCATGCGCACGCGCTCAAACGATTCGCGCACCACATCTTCGAGTTGCTGGCGGGATTGGCCCAGGAAGCTGCGGCTGGTATTGTTCAACTCGTTGGCGAACACGCCGGAAACTTCACCGGCCTTCTCGCGCAACTGCTTGGTGGAATCGTCCACCAGCTTTTCCGTAAGGTTCTGCAATTGCGTTTGCGTCTTTTTCTCGTACCACTCCGCGGATTTGTACAGCTCCTCGATGGACTGGTGCTTCAGGTCCGCTACCTTATTCTCCATGTCCTCAAGATGCCGCGTGGTGATCGTCGCGGAAGATTCGTTCAGAAGTTGCTCGACGCTTCCAAGATTTTCACGGAAGCGCGCCAGGGATTCGGCGAACGCATCGTCGGCGGAATTGCGGATGCGGTCCTGTTGCATCGTCAATGCGGCATCCAGCAAAGAGCGGCCACCAGCGAGCCGGTGAATGGCCTCGTCCGTTTGCTGAATGTGGGGCGCGACCATGGACTGAATCTGTTGATCGAATTTTTCGAGTGTCGCGCTGTTGGCGGCTTCGAAGCTGGCGCTAATGCGAGAGTGAATTTCTTCGAACAGCGTTTCCGACCTGCGGTGCAGTTCATTGCGATGAAGGCTGAGCACGTCGTCAAGTTGCGATTGGAAATCCGCGACGGCCTGGTGCTGGACGGTTTCGATGCGGGCGGGAAGCTGTTCGAGGCGTTCGGTCGCTTCTTTGGCTTGCGCGAGAGTTTCCTCGATGCGTTTCAGTTGGGAATCCAGGGATTCGCGGGAGGCACTGTGTTGTTTTTCAGCCTCTTCGCGAAGTTCCTTGCGCAGTTCCTGGGCTTGCGACTTCAGCTTCTCACTGGCGCGTTCCTGAGCAGATTGCAAGCCCTGCTCGATCTGTTCCTGCCAGCGGGTTTGCGCTGCCTGCACATCCTGCGTAAGCTGCTCGCGTAGCGCGTTCTGCGCGTCCGCTTGCGCACTGGCGACCTGGGTCTTCATATCGGTGATCGCGGCACCGAGAGTTTCACGATACGAGCCCACCGCTTCGTCGCGCTGCCGAGCGACTTCCAGCGCATTGTTAACCACTGCTTCAATGCGCGCTGAGACCTGGCTCTCGGCCAGTTCCGCCTGTGTGCGAAGTTTGGCCGCGGCTTCGTCGGCCTGGGCGCAAAGCGTCTGCAAAACGTCGTGGGCGCTGGAGAGCTGCTTTTCGTGCTGGTCCCGTTGCGTGGCGCCTTCGCGAGCCAGTTGCGCGGTCAGTTCGTGCGTGAGCTGTTCAAGTTGAGGCGCCAGCCAGCGCGGCAGTTCATTCTTGAGCGCTTCCGCGGCAGCGGATTGCGCACTACGCGCACGCGTTTCCGCTTCTTCGTGTATTAGCCCGACGGCATGGGCGGTTTCGCGCGCTACATCATCGCGAAAACTAGCGAATTTTTGTTCCCACTGTTCGAACGCGACCCGGCGTTCGGAGCCGACGGCTTCCACAGCGGCTTCGCGCGCCGCGGCGTGAATTTGCTGACGAGCTTCGGCCAGCAAACGCGCCACTTGGCGTGCGAGTTGGAGCGAAGCGTCGGTGGTGCTGGTGGGCGCCGGGAACACGCGAATATTATCCGGAGTGGCGACGCCGGGCTCGATTTCTTCAATCGGCAGAGGCGCGCCTGGCGGATTGGACGGCAGCGGCGAACCAATCAAATCGGCGGGAGCAACAGCGTTCGGCAAAAACGGGCTCTCCTCCGGGAACGGGAACCAATCTTCAGGAGGAAACCCGATGCCCCATATATTGCCGGGAGCTTCCAATTCGAGCGCTACCTGAAATAATTGCCGAACTGTCCGTGGCCGCTGGATCCACGCCACTTTCCCGCGCACATGCCGTGGAGCTTGCCCAGGCTCGGCGTGAGGAATCTCCAGATTCACCCACATATTTTTCAGCACGTAATGTTTGGACTGATAGCGGCAGCCGTGGCAATTAATAATGAGCGTGGAAGTGCGTTCCGCAAAAGGCCGGCCCAGTGCATCGACGCCCGTAACCATCAGCGGTACAGCCTGAACAATACGCGTACTGCGTCGTTTACGCAGTTCTGTGCCTGCGTTTACCGCACCTTCGGTTGACATATCGGCACTCTCGTCCGCCAAGTCGGGGCTCTCGTCTTCATTCAGCATCTTCGCCGTACCTTGCGTCTGGCTTGTGTGATCTGGAGGTTCGCCCCTTTACGATTTTTTCAGAGGCACGCCCTCAGGGTGCTGTCCGCGATGTGTTCCGGTCAGGAACGACCACAGTTCCTTGGCGACCCACACTGGCCCGACCAGCAGGTAAACTGGCCCTTGGAAAAACGCGGGTTTGTTGCCTTCGATTCGGTGGCCCAGAAAGAGCAGCATCCACCCGCCGACGAAACACAGCAGGCCTGCCTTCCAGCGCAGCAGCAAGAAAAGGATAAGACCCGCAAAAATCAGCGGGATTCCGATGCCATGCAGCAGCTTGTTCCAACCCGAACTGTGTTCGTGGTCGTACTGATTCATGTAGTGCGCTAAACCCGACAAAGCGCACCTCCTACTCCAGCCCTGCGGTGGACTGGCTACGATTGGCGGGGACCGCGACCGTGAATCGGACTTTAACCTGAATCATAGTTTTTGCCTAGAGAGACAATCATTCTGTACGTACTAGGTCGTTTTGCCCACGAGTCCCGTTCGTGTTTCGCCTGGTTTCGCCCTGCTGGCCGTGTGATTTCTGCGGATTAAAGATCGCGGCGGCCCTCCATGGCTTTCAGCATGGTCACTTCATCGGCGTACTCCAGGTCTGCGCCCACGGGAATGCCGACACCGATGCGGGTAACGCGCACGCCCAGTGGTTTAAGCAATTTCGAAAGATAAACCGCCGTCGCTTCGCCTTCGGCAGTGGGATTGGTGGCGATGATGATTTCTTCTACCCCGCCGGCCTTCAGACGCTCGATAAGCGTCTTGATGTTCAGCTGCTCTGGGCCACGGCCCTGCAGAGGCGAAAGCGAGCCGCCCATGACGTGATACATGCCGCTGTACGTGCGCGTTTTTTCGATGGCGAGAATGTTGTGCGGCTCTTCGACGACGCAAATCGTGCGCTTGTTGCGAGTCGGACCAACGCAATAGAGGCAGGGATCGGTATCCGTGATGTTATGGCACGTGGAGCAGGTCCTGATTTTTTCTTTGGCGTCGCGAATGGCGTCCGCAAGCCCCAGAGCATCCTCCGTGGGAATGCGCAAAAGGTGAAAGGCGAGGCGCTGCGCCGTCTTTTGCCCAATGCCGGGCAGATGCTTCAGCTCGTCAATCAGGCGTTCGACAGGGGCGGCAAAATCGGGCATGTTCCTTGTGTAGCACAAGCGGAATCACCGACGCAAACGCCACAATTTTGCGCCTGAGGAAATTCAATTTTTTCTCCGTGAACTCGAAGTCGTTCGAGTGCTAGAACATGCCTGGGATTTTCAGCCCGGACAAACCGGGAATACCACCGGCGAGGCTCTTCATTTGATTGGCGAGCTCTTCGTCGACGCGGCGGGAAGCTTCGTTGACCGCAGCGCGCACCAAGTCCTGCAACATTTCGTGGTCTTTCCCGGCAAACACATCGGGTTCGATTTTTACGTCCAGCACTTGCTTCTGCCCGTTCATCTTTACGGTGACCATGCCGCCGCCGGCGGAGGCTTCCACAGCGACAGAGTTCACTTGACGTTGCAAGTCTTCCTGAACCTGTCGCAGGCGCGAAAGCATCTGTTGGAGAGCGCTGACTTCCATGTTCATTGTGAGCCTCCCTTGCTTACTCGCCAGTGCGCCGCCGCACTTCGGAAATCCGACCGCCAAATCTTTGCAGCATCGACTTCACCATCGGATCATTTTCAAATTGAGCGCGCATTTCCTGCGTGCTCGACGAATCGCGAAGCGTTCGCGCCGTTTGCTGCTCCACTTTCAAGCTTAGCACAGACGCGCACCGAGCGTCCCAGCACCTTGCTCGAAGAGGTACGGATCTTTTCTAAAGTTTCTCTCCCTTCAATCAATCCTGCGAACGCGCTTTCTTCACTCGGGAAAATAAATTCGCAATTCGGCGCCTTCGAGTTCCCAGCGCGAAGCATGTTCGAGCAATTCACCGATGAATTTTTGTTGCGACTGAATGGCGGACTTGATTTCGTTGACTTGTCTCGGCGGTAAGACCGGTCGCTGCGATTTCGGGTTTCGCGATTTCTTTCGGGGCTTCGCTGATTGGCGTGCTTTCCCGTGCCGGAGCTACCGCCGCGGCAGTAGAGGTCGTCGCGTTGAAACTGCTGGTGGTGGAGACGGGACTGAGTGGTTCGCGTCGCAACGGAAGGGAACGCGCCAGTTTGCGGCGGAGTTGTCGCCGCAGGGCGCGCAATTTCCTCGGTAACGAAATTGGCGGTGGCATTTGCGGTGCGCGAAGGCAATTGCGGCCCGCTTGCGCTTGCACTGAAGTTTTAGGAGTTGAGCCGCCGCCCGCTTTACCCGCGGTTCCATTGCCGAGTTCGGCGAGCAATTCCTCAAGAGGAGCCAGGCGCGCGGAGTTGACGAGCCGCAGCAGGCCCATTTCGAGGTGCACGCGCGGATCCATTTCGCGGCGAACGTCATTGTCAGTTTGCAAAAGGATCTGGAAATAGCGGGTCAGATCCTCTTCGGTGAACAGCGCGGCGGCTTTGGCGAGTGCGGGACGCTGCTCGGGCGTCGCGGAAATTAAATCCGAGTCCGCGCCGCACACACGGGCGATCAGCAGATTGCGCATGTGGCGAATGGCTTCGCGGCAGAAGTGTTGCAGGTTGCGCCCTTCGCGTTGAAAGCGATGCACCAGGCCCAGCGCGCGTTCGGCGGATTTTTCGGCGATGGCTTCCACCAGTTCCTGCAGCGCGTCCTCGGGGACAACGCCGAGGAGTCCGCGCACTTCTTTATCTTTTATGTCGTCGCCGCAGTAGGCCCGGGCTTGTTCCAGCAGCGAGAGCGCATCGCGCATGCTGCCTTCAGCCATGCGGGCAATCACGCTGAGCGCACCGTCATCAATGCTGAGATTTTCTTTTTCAGCGATGTACTTCAGCCGGTCCGTGATTTCGGCGAAGGTAAGCGCGCGGAAATGGAAATGCTGCGAGCGAGAGCGGATCGTGTCTTCCAGATTCTCCGGCTCAGTCGTGGCCATCACGAAGATAACGCGGTCGGGCGGCTCTTCCAGAGTTTTGAGCAGAGCGTTGGAAGCTTCGCCGGTGAGCATGTGCGCTTCGTCAAGGATGACCACTTTGTGGCGCGCCGCCGCGGGAGCGTAGCGCACCATTTCCCGCAGTTCGCGGATTTGATCGATGCCGCGATTCGAAGCCGCGTCAATTTCGATGACATCCAGAGAAGTTCCCGTGGCAATTTCCTTGCAGGAATCGCACACCCCACAAGGCTCGGCCGTAGGACCGTGTACGCAATTCAATGCTTTCGCCAGGATGCGCGCCGCCGTGGTCTTTCCTACGCCGCGCGCCCCGGAAAAGATGTAGGCGTGAGCGACGCGATTATTTCCAATCGCGTTCCGCAGAGTATCCGTGACGTGCTGCTGCCCGACGAGGTCCGCGAAAGTTTGCGGGCGCCATTTGCGAGCGATTACTTGGTAGGCCATACGTGTAATGCATTTTCGGCGCGCGCAAAGAAAAAGTCAAAACCTCTGTTGCGATGTAACTGACCCTCCTTCTTATACTTGCTTCGCAATTCAAATTTTCTTCGCGACATCCTGTCCATACGAGCAGGATTACACACGATGAACATCACTCGCCGCTTCTGCTTTCTACTGCATCTCCAAGCTATAGACTGGTCTCAGTAGGAGTCTCAACCAAACGGGCGAGCAATATGTCAAAGTGGACGAGCAGATTGATATGGGGCAGCGCATTCCTTGGCGGCTTTGTCGTCGTGATAGTTGTTTACGCTTGGTTCTTCGGCGTCCAAACTTTCTTCGCTCTGGAGACGCGGCACTGGGCGCGACAAATGCCTATAGTGAAGAGCGTTCCTGTCGATCTGACAGACCTAACTGTTTCCACTGCCCGAGGCAAGAAGCTGTCTTTTCAGGGAGCAGAGTTTGAGGTTCCGTGGGACGACCTCGACGAGCAGAAGACTCGAATCGTTGGGAAATGGATTGCCATATATTTCCGGTCCGGCCGTTCGATTTTGCTCTGTGTCGGGACATCGGACATGTTTATAAAGGGTCTGGAAAAGGACAAGACTCCAGATCCCGCCGTTTTCGCCAAGGTATATGGGCCTCAAGTTTTGGATTCGGATTACGCATTGTACGACGCAGTGTACAAGACCACACCGAGCCAAATAACTTTGGCGACACCGTCCGACAAGGTCGCTGGACTAGGTGTTGTGTTAATGCTGAAGGCTATAATGACGACCACCACGGATTGGGCGATCTTTCACGTCCAGTCGAAAGTCGCTAAGGGATTTCAATTGGGCAATCCGACGCGGCGCCCAAAAAAAATGTGCCTGGACATGTTCACCGAAGATGCGGAGTATGAAATCAACGTTACTCAGGATGGAGCAGGAGCTATTGCGCCTATCACTCAAGCAGAGTTAAACCGAATTATTCAAACTGTTCACAAAACAGCTAATGCTGAATCCAATTTGACAGTGAACCCTGCTTAGGATTGCGGTGACGTTCCCTGATGTCTGATTACTGTTCGCTTATCGCTAGCTTCAGTTCGAGGAACTTCGGAGTCTCCGCGGCACACTTGGTTGACCCGGTACCGTTGCTCCCTTCCGGGCCTGGCGGGGTTCGCGGGACCTCGTTGCACGGAGCCCGAAGTTCCACGTGCGCAGTCGCGAGGTGCGCGACTGCTGACAGAAGTTTAGCACAGCGAATGGGGAGGTCCAATTCGGCAGGGCTGCCGCCACAACGAGGGCTACGTTCGGAATTTGAGCAGGAAATGGCTTGACTTTATGTATGGTAAACTACTATGTTCGTAAATAGTCAATCAGCGCTGGCTGGGACGAGCGCTTCGCCCTGGCCCAGCCTCTTAAAACGCTCAATCAGCTAAATAGATTTAGATTCAGCACTTACGGCGAAGCACAGAAAAGGCCGAAAATAAGTCCTCCACAATCAGCATCAGCCCTTCGCGCCTAGCAGTAACTCCTATAGAATCTGCAGTTACAAAAAAAGGGGGGAGGGGTACCCGGCGAGCAAAAATAAAGTAAAGCTCAGGGTCGGGTTCCACTTTGGAACCACGATACCCACGAAACCCCGCCCCGTGTTCAACTGGACACATTCCTTCCGCCGCCCTCCACCTACTCATCCTCCTCCGTCCTACACTAGCTTGCGGTTGGAGTTCCTCCCCAACCGCCTTGCCGCTATCCGCAATAGCCACGCAAGGTCCGCGCGCCAGCGCTGGTCCTACGAAGGTACCAATACTCCACGACACGGAGAATCGCTGCACCACTGTGCAAGCAGGAGGAAGTAATGAAAATAGCAGTTTCGTTGATTCTCGCCATGATCTTGGTGTGCACGGCCACGCCGCTGACGTATGCCGCGCCCACTCGCGAAGTTTTGCAAGGCACGGAAGTTCATCTCACGTTACTCACGCCGATCAGTTCGACCCATTCGCGGGAAGGGGATCCGTTTGTAGCGGTGCTGGCGCAGCCCGTGGCGTTCGACAGCCGTATCATTCTGCCGGCGGGGACGCGCGTGAATGGCGTCATTGGCACAATTCAGAAGGCCAAGGCATTTTCGATTTTTCGCGGGCAGGCGTACATGACGCTGACGTTCAAGACGATCGAGATGGATAGCCGGTTGATTCCCGTGCAGATGAGCATCCTGGCGATCGGCGAGCCGCGCATCGACAGCTACAGCAAGCCGCGCAAAGACATGAAGATTACCGAAGGCGAAGTGTTGGAAGAAAAGCACGACTTTAAGGGCGATGCGATTGGCGTGGCGGTCGGTGGCGGAGGTGGCTCGCTGGTGGGACTTATTTTCAGCAACGTGGGACGCGGGTTGGGGATTGGCTTTGCCGCGGGCGCCGCGTACGTCGTGGCACGCAAAGGCAAGGAGATTGACCTGCCGGCGAACAGCGGAATGCTGACACGGGTGGATAGCACCATCAATGTGCCGTTGCTTGCGGCGAGCGCGAGCGCGGGCTCGGGAACTGGAGTGCAGTAGACCATCGTTCGCGATTTGTGATTGCCGCCCGGTGCTGGCTTGGCCGGGCGGTTTTCGTTTTGCGGGACGAGAGGCGGTGAGGACTGCGTTAGGGCGTAGCGCTGCGACGAAGCTCTAAGGGAAATTCCTTCCAGACTGTCATTTCGAATGCAGTGAGAAATCTCTCTTCAATCGATGCGTGGCTACGGAACGGGCCCACAAGGCCGCTAGTAAACCAAAGTCGTCTGGGAGGATGGAGGCGCCGAGGGTCTCTTGGGGGTTAGAACCTCGGCGCCAGTTGAGGGTTCTGGCAGGGCCTCGCAGTAGGATCCTGGGGGAAACAACCGCTCGAATTCCAGAGCCCTACTGCATGAGATTGGTACTTTGGAATCCGCGCTTGTTCTTAAACGTCGCAGAGACGAGGGCACGTGGGGTGCCAACGTGTTCGCGAGAGAAAGTTAACGAAAGAGAGGAGTTAGGGTAAGGAGTAGCGAAGAGGGTTGGGTCACGATGGGGAATCGGTCCATTTCGGGACACGGTCGTGAATTCCGTGTTCAGATTTGAATGCGCAAAATCCGCAGCTGACTCCGCGCCCGCATCCATGCAGATTTTTTATGCATTTGATTCGTTTTTCGCTGCGGGTTTTCCACTGTTTTCCATTTGACCCTTGCGGGAACGGCGCGATACTTTACTTATCGAAAGGTCAGGCATGCCGCTTCCGCATCCGCCACAAAAAATTCCCAACCCAATTTTTCGAGGAGATTCATGTCGACTGAGTTACGTAATTTCCTGGCTCTCTCCTATGACGAGTTAGAAGAACTGAATCTAAAATCAAAAGAACAACGCAAGAAAAGAACGCCTATCCAGAAGATTCAAGAAGAACGCCTGAAGTACCTCACGGACGAAAAGCGAATTAAGGCAGTCACGGTCCTGTTCAGCGATCTGGAAGGCCGTCTGCACATGTTGGATTACGACAAGAAGTTTTTGGTCAAAAGCTGGGACAATTTGACGTTTGACGGCTCGTCGATTCGCGGATTCACCGCCCAGCGCGAGAGCGACTTGCGGCTGGGAATGGACTGGGGTTCGTTCTACTGGGCCCCGTCGGATATTTTTGGCAACGGCAAGGTACTGGTGTTCGGTGAGGTGATCGACAAGGACGGCACATCGTACAGCGGCGACATTCGCGGCGTGCTGAAGAATTATGCGGATGAATTGTATAAGAAGGAAGGATACACGCTGAATGCCGCGAACGAGATCGAAGGATTTCTGTTCAGGGGGCCGGATGCGGAACGGCATTATCACGAGAATGGCAAGTTCGAATATGTGAATACCGGTGGGTATTATCATTCGTTGCCAGGCGATCCGTTGCGGATGTTCATCGACACCGTGGCAGAAGTGCAGCGCGCGATGGGTTTCCAGAACGAGAAGGACCATCCTGAGGTGGCCCCATCGCAGTTTGAAATCAACTACGGATATGGAGAAGTGGTGGCCGCCGCAGACCAGATCCAGTTGTACAAGCTGATCTGCCGGCAAGTGGCGAACAAGTTGGGGCTGACCGCGTCGTTTTTGCCCAAGCCGGTTGTGGGCGTGAATGGAAGCGGCATGCATACGAACGTTTCCATATCCAAGGATGGCAAGAACCTCTTCTGGGATCCCAAGGGCGAAGAGAAGTTGAGCAAGCTGGGCTGGTCGTTCCTGGACCGCATTCTGACCCACGGGAATGACATTTGCCTGATCCTGAATCCCAGCGTGAATGCGTATCGACGGCTCGATCCACACTTTGAGGCGCCGAATCAGATCAAGGCGTCGCCGGTTGATCGCGGGTCGATGATTCGCATTCCGATCGGAAATGAGAAGAGCATGCGCGTGGAAGTGCGGTCGGTAGCGCCCGACGCGAATCCATATCTGACGCTGTATTCGATCTTCAAGACCGGCATCGACGGCGACACGTCAAAGGTGAAGAACCTGCGACAGGCGGAGCGGTATCTGCCGGACAACATTTATACCGCGCTGGAAAACTTCAACAAGGCGGAGTGGACTACCAAGTTCCTGGGCGCGGATGTAAAGGGACGCTACGCGGATTTGAAGAAGGCGTCGGCGGACCGTTGCGCGCGGGATTTGGGGACGTTTGTGAAGGCGCCGGAAGTGCAGTATCACCACGAGGTGTACAACCAGTTTTTGTGGAATTTATTCTAGAGCGATTCAAGATTTCGATTTGGCCCCACTCCGGCGATGCCGGGGTGGGGTTTTTGTTTTTTATGCCGTTGAACGGCCTCCGCAGAAGCCGGTCCCCTCGTAACCCCCATTGCACACGGACTCCAGATTATTGGAGGATTCTCCGAAAAGTGAGATGTTGCGAGAGCGCGATTGTGGGCATGACGCGCGGGTGGACTGAGAATAAAGATAGTTTGCAGCAAAAAATAACAGTTTCGAAATGGACCAGTTCGTGCTAAATACCTGCCAACCAAACTGTGGTGGTTTGGCCAAAAGCTAGAGTCCGGGGGAGGCTCGGCTTTGGGTTCTATCTCGACAAATTAATTGTTCGATTCGGTCAATCGCTGCACGTGTGGGGGGACGCATGTCTAAGAAGATCGGATTGTGGTGGTGTTTTTTCTTCTCAGGAATTGTCGTGAGTGTATTTGCGGTGACGCCGGCGCGCGGACAGGTTTCGCTGTCGACCGGAGGTATTTCGGGAACTGTGACCGACCCGCAAGGAGCGGCGGTCCCTGCGGCAAAGATTACGATCTCGAACAAGGAACTCGGCACGAACCAGGCGTTGCAGTCGAGTTCAGCCGGGTATTTCACGATCGGCGCGCTTTCGCCGGGCAATTACACCGTTCGAGTGGAGGCGCCGAATTTCAAGAGCTATCAGACAACGGTTGCCGTGCAGGTAGGGCAGATGGCCACCGCAAACGCACGGCTGGAGTTGGGTACGCCCAGCACGCTCGTGGAAGTAACCACCACCAACCTAACCGTAAATTCCGAGCAGGCGACCGTCCAGGACGTGCTGACGGCGCAAGACATCGAACAATTGCCAGTGAATGGACGGAATTTCCTGGACTTGGCGACCCTGGAACCTGGTGTACAGATTCAAGACGGTTCGACCTTCGACCCAACGAAAAATGGCTACTCGTCGCTCTCATTTGGTGGACGGTACGGACGCACGGCGCGTATTGAAGTTGACGGCGTAGACATTTCCGATGAAACGGTCGGCACAACTACGCAAAACATCCCGCAGAGCGCGATTGAGGAATTCCAGGTGGCGTCTTCGTCGCTGGATATGTCCACGGAGTTGACTTCTTCGGGAACCGTAAACGTGGTGACCAGGTCGGGTAAGAACGAGTGGCATGGCGCAAGCGTTTTACTACGGCCGCAGCAATCAAATTTCGGCCAAGATCGCAGACATACCCGGCACGGAACTGAACCAGCGGACCTGCCATTCGGCGAAAACAATTTGGCGGAAACATTGGCGGGGCGTTTCTGTCAAGAACAAGCTGTTCTTCTTCCTGGATTTCGAGCGAACCGACCAGAGCCTGCAAAACCCGGTGACACTTCGGCTCTGGCAACCCGTTCCAGCAATTTTCTGGCAGCTATAATTCGCCATTTACTGAGCGGGAATACCTGGCGCGCTTGGATTACAACATCAGGAACAATTGGACAGCGTTTTTCCGGTTCAACTATGACCAGAACTCCAGCGTGCGCGGTTTCAACCCGGGCGTGTATCAGCCATTTGCAAACGTCGATTACGTGCCGACGTATGTGGCCGGGAACGGACTTTCAGATTGGCAAGACCACCAACTAGCATTCGGTTCGAGTTCCTAAAGTTCCGGAACTCGATCGTGGATGGCGTGGCGCTGTCTGGCGCACCGAACCCCGCGCCAGGAATTTCACTTGAACATCACGCCTAACGGAAGCGACTCTGATTGTCTGGCATGGAGGCGAAGACTTTTGTTCCGGTACCAACATTCTGGCGCCCACAGCAGACGTATCCAGGAAGACCGGCAGATCAAATATGACGGGAGCGCACGATCGGCCATCACACTTGCGGTATGGGATGAGCTACAACGGGATTTTGGGCGGCGGTTTCGCGAAGTTCTTTGCACTGCAACCCGCAGTGTCGTCCGTGGACGATCCTGCGGGACTCGCGCGAGCGTTTGCAGCACTAATCCTTATGGCCCCGGCGGAGCCAGCAATCCGCTGAATTGGCCGGTGAGCACAATCATTATTGGGAATGGCCAAGGATACTCGACCGAGAAGCCGGGATTTGGTTTGCCCTGCGGGTGGACAGTATGATCACCGCTTTGACTTCTACGTGGGCGACCAGTGGAAAATGCATGAGCAATCTGACCGTTGACTCTCGGATTGCATTACGGACGCGACACCGGCCGGACGGACAGCGACTGGCACCGATTCCGGCACTGGCCCAGTTTGATAACCAGTTTTACAACGGACTGGAGAAGCGGGTGAACCAGCCAAACTCTAACTTCGGACCACAACTCGGGTTCGCGTGGGATCCCGCGAAGACGGGGAAGACGGTGATCCGTGGTGGCATTGGTCTTTATTATGAGAACGCAATCTTCAACAACGTGCTGTTTGATCGTCCAGCCCGCTTGCCGCAGGGTTTGTTCCTGGGAACAGCAGCCCCGTGCTTCGGCGGTTCAGCAACCGGTCCAGTCATGGGCGTGAACAACGGCAAACGCGGTGGGTTATTGTGGCGAAGCCATCGGAACAGCCATGGGGCAGATCGCGGCGGATCAGACGGCGTTCCAGGCAGCGACAGCAGCCGCAGGTCCAGCATCAAACCCCAACTTCATCGGAAACGCGTTAGCCGATAGCGTGTCCAGCACCGGGCTGAAAATCTGCTCGCTCCCAATTATGTGTCGCCACGATCTGTGCAGATGAACATCGGAGTGCAGCAGCAAGTCGGCCACAACACCACCTTCAGCGTGGACTATGTTCGAAACGTTGCCACCCATTATCTGCTTGGGTTGGACACGAACAAGGTGGGCGATGCGCGGTTCCTGAACACGACTGCGGCGCTGGCGGCAATCTCCACAACGAACAATTCCTTTGGTTGTGGAACAGGCACGACATCGGCAGCCATCGATTGCGCCATCGCGGCAGGGGCGCAAATCACCGACTATGCCGGAAACGGACTCGATTCTGGCGTGAATGTCACGGGAGGGTTTCCCTGCCCGACATGTGCGTTCGGGGGCGTCAACTCTAACCTGGGCCAGAACGTCATGTTGTTCCCGGTGGGGCGTTCAGTTTACAACGGACTGCTGTTCGAGTTGAAGGCTAACCTCGAGCAACCCACTACCTGGAATGAAGCACCTGAATCTAATTGCGTCGTACACACTTTCGCGGTTTGACTCTGCGGCAGCGGACCAGGACTTCGTAACCGTTGCCTTGGACTCGAATAATCCACTCAGGTATTACGGTCCTTCGGCACTTGACCGCACCAACCTGGTCAGCGTCGGCGCTGTCATGGATTTGCCGTTGGCCACACGTTTAGGTGTGACGGCGCATTACGGTTCGGCTGTTCCCCAGACATTGACTCTGCCGCAAGCTGGGACGCCGGGCGAGATCTTCCGAACGGACGTGACTGGCGATGGAACGGTGGGCGACCCTGTTCCGGGCACGAACGTTGGGGCATTCGGCCGCAGCGTGAAGGCCGGAGGCATCAACCAGATCATCACAAACTACAATAACAACTATGCGGGACAACTAACGCCGGCAGGGCAAGCGCTGGTCACCGCAAACCTGTTCTCGCAATCGCAACTGACAGCAGCTCGGCGCAGTGACGCCAACGTTGGCCCTGGCACCGACTGGGCAGGTCGGCATCTCGCCGCTATTCACGTTTGACATGCACGTCTCCTGGGAATTGCGCCTCTCGAAAGCGTTCCATGCTTTGCCGGAGCGCGTGATCCTGGAACCGCAGGCTGCGCTGTTTAACGTGTTTAACTTCCACAACTACGACCCGAGCAGTAACCTGCTCAGCGGAGTGCTGAATGGCACTCCTGGCTCGGCAAATGGGACGACCAAACAGGAGCGCGCCAACTTGATCACGCCCGGAGCTGCATCCGGCGTGAACTGGTACGCGGTACCGCGACAGGCAGAATTTGGCGTGAAGCTCACGTTCTAAAGGAACGCTGACACAACGCAGGCAGCGCCGGGAGGCTTTGGCCTTCCGGCGCTTTTTGCTTTGCGGGCGTGTGTAGCAATGTATACGAAAATACGTTGGTTAGTGTAGGTTTCGGGCGTAACTGACGACCGGGCTTGCCCGTCGAATTTAGTGTGGGACGAGATACAATATGATGACGAAAGTACCTGCGATTCTGCTCTCTTCCCCATACCGCTTGAGCCTTTGCAGGAGGCATTCGATCCAGCCACCGAGCGGTGATACTTAGGAGGTTTCCATGCGGAAGTTTTCCTCAATGCGGACGATTTCAGCGGTGGGCGTAGGCATGTGCGCGGCTCTGTTGTGCGGAATGCTTAGCCCTGTTGCTAAAGCGAATATTTCAAACGAAAAAACAATTGTGACGTTCAACCAACCGGTGGAAGTACCCGGGCATGTTCTCCTTCCCGGATCGTACGTGTTCAAACTGTACAGCACGCAGGCGGACCAGCCAGACCGGAACCTTGTTCAAATCCAATCGCAGGATTCAGGGCAGGTGGTGGCGTTGGTGAGGACGGCGCCGGTGTACCACGCGAGTTCTTACGACCACACCAAGCTGACGTTTGAGCGGCTGAATGCGCAATCGCCGGAAGCGATCAAAGACTGGTTTTTCCCTGGCAATTATGTGGGCCAACAGTTTCTGTATCCTACGCCCGCAATTTCTATCGCGAATGGACGTTTGCAGTAACGAAGAATCGTCACCGACCCAGCCGGTGATAGAAAATGGGAGGCAAGTTCAATGCGGTTTATGACAGCGATTGGAGTTGGCTTTTGCGCGATGTTGTTGTTTGGAATGCTGAGCCCGCAGGCGCAGGCCAACGAATGGAATCAAAAAACGATTGTGACGTTCAAACAGCCAGTGGAAATTCCCGGACATGTGCTGCTACCGGGGACGTATGTATTCAGGTTGATGAACTCCGATTCGGACCGGAACATCGTGGAAGTGGAAACCAAAAATGAACAGCACCTGGTCGGTATTGAGTTGACCGAGCCAGTCGTTGAGGGGAACGTGGGTGGTAATACGAAGCTGACGTTTGAACGATTGAATCCGCACTCGCCGGAAGCCGTTAAGGATTGGTTCTATCCGGGAGCGGCGCAGGGACAGCAGTTCCGGTATCGCATGCAAGCGATGGCACATCCTGAGCAGCCCTTGCAGTAAGTATCGAACATAAAGCCCAGTCTAAACACCGGACACTACACCGACCCGTGGCTCGAGATTTGAGCCACGCGTTCGGTGCGGTGGTCCGCGTCGACGCCCCTACCGACACGTCCGTCGACGCTCCTACCGACACGTCATTCCGAGCGCAGCGAGGAATCTCTCTGGATCGATCGAAGAGAGATTTCTCACTCCGCGGACTCCGTTCGGAATGACGGGTGAGAAGTCGGAACGAGAGAGCTAAGCACGGTTATGACACCGGTTTTGTTTTGGAACGCAAGCGGAAGACGGAACAGTAACTGGCAGGACCGTTTTGGAACAGCATAAATGCTGCGTAAACAGGGGTTAGGACGGGTGGACAAAAGCTGCGTGACGCAGCGCACGCCGGGTTTCGTTGACTTTTCGCTACACTACCCATAGCATTTTCTGTTCTACTCGCGGCGCTGTTCCGCTCTGTCTGACGCCGCACACTACACCCCGCATCGGAGGAAGTAATGCCAATTAAGGTTGGAATTAACGGCTTCGGCCGAATCGGTCGCAATATTGTGCGCACAGCGCTGGATGATAAGGATATCCAGTTTGTGGCCGTGAACGACATCACGGATGCAAAGACCCTCGCGCACCTGTTGAAGTACGACTCAGTCCTCGGGAACCTGCCAAATACGATTACCCATACGGATGACTCGATCAGCGTGGATGGGAAGAGCTTCAAGGTGTTCAAGACCAAGGACCCTGCCGAAATCGACTGGGCCAGCGTGGGCGCCGATATCGTCATTGAGTCCACGGGCTTGTTCACCAAGGGGCCGGAAGCGAAAAAGCACCTGCGCGGGCCAGTTAAGAAGGTAATCATTTCGGCGCCGGCGGAGGATCCAGACGCGACGTTTGTGCTGGGCGTGAACGATAAGCAGTACGACCCGAAGAAGCACAACGTGGTTTCGAACGCTTCGTGTACAACGAACTGCCTGGCGCCTGTGGCCAAGGTGATTCACGATACGTTTGGGATCGTTGCGGGAACCATGACGACGATTCACTCCTATACCAACGATCAAAGATTGCTGGATTTGCCGCACAAGGACCTGCGCCGCGCGCGTGCAGCGGCGTTGAGCATGATTCCCAGTTCGACGGGCGCGGCCAAGGCGCTGCACCTGGTGATCCCGGAATTGAAGGGCAAGTTGGACGGGTACTCGATGCGCGTGCCCACGCCCAATGTGAGCGTGGTGGACTTGGTTGTGTTCGTCGAGAAGCCCGCAAGCAAAGATACCGTGAATGCGGCCTTGAAGGCTGCGGCGCATGGGCCGATGAAGGGGATTCTGGGATACACCGAAGAAGAGTTGGTGTCCATAGATTTCCGTGGAAACCCACATTCGGCAATCGTGGATGCCGGTTATACCAAGGTGGTCGGCGATAAGTGCGTGAAAGTGCTCGCCTGGTATGACAATGAGTGGGGTTACTCCTGCCGCGTTCGAGACCTCATTAAGCTGCTGGCGTCGAAGTTTTGATCTCGTGAGTGAGCCGTGTCCCGTGGCCCGTTACCACGGGCTGCGGGCGCGGTGGTCTGATTTCACCAAAGAGGTCACAGAGGACACAGAGAAGAACAAGTAAGAACAACCCCTACAAAGTAAGACTGATCGCTGGTGTCCGTTCGTTGATTCTCTCAAACTGATCAAAAAGGCAGACTAGCCATGAACAAATTGACGATTCAGGATCTGGATTTGCGCGGGAAGCGTGTGTTCATCCGCGTGGATTTCAATGTGCCACTCAAGGATGGCGTGGTCACGGATGACACGCGGATACGGGAGACACTGCCGACACTGAAGCTGGCCATGGAAAAGGGTGGGCGGTTGGTGCTGGCCTCGCATCTCGGCAGGCCAAAAGGCGGTCCGGATGCCAAGTATTCGTTGAAGCCGGTGGCGAAAAAATTCGAAGAGCTTCTGGGTAAGCCTGTGGCGTTCGCGTCGGATTGCGTGGGAGCGGAATCGGAGTCCAAGAGCAAGGCGCTGAAGGATGGAGACGTGCTCGTGCTGGAGAATGTGCGCTTCCATCCGGAAGAAGAGAAGAATGACGAGGCGTTTTCAAAACAGTTGGCCGCGCTGTGTGACGGCGTGTTTGTGTGCGACGCGTTTGGGTCCGCACACCGGGCGCACGCTTCCGTTGTGGGCATCACGAAATTTGTGAAGCAGGCCGCAGCGGGTCTGCTGATGGAAAAGGAAATCGCCTACATCGGAAAAGCGGTAAGCAATCCGGCGCGGCCGTTTGTGGCGATTCTCGGCGGCGCAAAAGTGAGCGACAAAATTGAAGTGGTGGAGAACTTAATGAAGATCGCCGATGCCATGCTGATTGGCGGAGGCATGGCGTACACATTCCTGAAAGCGCAGGGCCTGGAGATCGGCAAATCGCTGGTGGAAGCAGACAAAATCGAGCTGGCGAAGCGAATCCTGGCGGATGCGAAGCAAAAGAATTTCAAGCTGCTGCTGCCGTTGGACAACGTAGTGGCGCCGGAATTCAAGGCGGATGCGCCGTCGAAAGTGGTGGATTCGAAATCCATGCCCGGGGACGAAATGGGGCTGGATATCGGGCCAAAAACGGTGGAGGCGTACAAGACGGAAATCGCGAAGGCCAAGACCATCGTGTGGAACGGGCCGATGGGCGTGTTTGAAATGCCGGCGTTCGCGAAAGGCACGCTGGAAATTGCCAAAGCTGTGGCTGAGGCGACCGGCAAAGGGGCCACTTCGATTATTGGTGGCGGCGATTCCGTAGCCGCAGTGCACCAGTCGGGCGTAGCGAAGCAGATTTCTCATATTTCGACGGGTGGTGGCGCGTCACTGGAGTATCTTGGCGGACGCAAGTTGCCCGGCGTGGAGGCATTGAGCAACAAATGAGCGAACAAAAACGGCGCCGGGTGATTGCCGGCAATTGGAAGATGTATAAAAACCAGAAGCAGACCAGGGCATTTTTCCGAGCGTTGAAACCCTTGGTGATGGAAGTGACGGATTGCGACATGGTGATCGCACCTCCGTTTACGGACATTCCCGCGGCGGTGAAAGCCGCGAAAGGAACGACCATCGGGATAGCGGCGCAGGATGTGTACTGGGAGAAGGAAGGCGCGTTCACGGGTGAGGTGTCCCCGGGAATGCTGGTGGAGGCGGGTTGCGGGTACTGCTATCATTGGGCATTCGGAGCGGCGGCAGTTTTTTGGCGAGAACAACGAGGCGGTGTTGAAGAAGACCAAGGCGATTCTGGCGGGGCGCTTACGCCCATTGTGTGCATTGGGGAAATGCTGGCGGATCGCGAAGCGGACAACACCGAGAAGGTGATTGAGGAGCAGTTTAAGGGCAGTGTGGGCGCGTTGACCCCCGAGGAATTCTCTCGTATCCTGATAGCTTACGAACCGGTCTGGGCGATTGGCACTGGCCGCACCGCAACACCGGAAATCGCGGCGGCGGTGCACAGTTCGTGCGGCAGTGCGCAGCAGCGCAGTTTTCGGCAGGCCATGCTTCCGCGTTGCGGATTCTTTATGGCGGAAGCGTCAAACCCGACAATATAAAGGGGTTGATGGCGCAGGAAGAGCTGGATGGCGCGTTGGTGGGCGGGGCGAGCCTGGATCCGAAGTCGTTTGCGAGCTTGGTGAAGGATTGGGCCAGGTAGTTTTATGTCGGATATCAGATAACGGGGTGGATATTAGAGGAGTAAGGAAATGCCAGCTTGGATGAAATGGACATTCGCACTGCTTGCTTGGCTTCGCGATCATTATTGTGGGGTTTCGGTGGGCGCCGTGGTTGCTCACGGCATTTTTCATATTGAATTGCCTGGTGCTGATCATCGTGGTGCTGCTGCAGAGCGGCAAGGCCGCGGATCTGGCGGGTGCGTTTGGTGGGCGCAGGCAGCCAAACTGCATTTGGACCACGAGGGGCCGCGTCTGTGCTTTCGCAGGCGACCACGTGGTGCGCGGTGATGTTCATGATTTGCGCAATGGCGTTGGTGGTGCGCGTGGATCGTGGCGTGGAATCCGGCGGATCGATCTTGCAGAAGTATTCGAAGCCCGCACCGATACCGACTCAGACGGTCTATGTCCGGCGCCTGGCGCCCGCGCCAATCGCTGCCCCGGCGCAGCCCGACCAGCCGCCGAAGAATCGTTTGGAGTGCCCCGGCTTGCCGGCGCCTACCGCTGAACCGAGCTAGCTAAGTAAGCGAGGATCCTGCGGATGCAACAGCCAAAGCGGCACAAGTGCCGTACTCACGGTCCCGCGGTTTCCGGTTTCCTGGTTTCAAGGGCGGGTCGCAGAGGCTACAATAATTAGGTTTCCTCAGTGCGGTCGTGGCGGAACTGGCAGACGCACCAGCTTGAGGGGCTGGCGGTAGCAATACCGTGGTGGTTCGAATCCACTCGACCGCACCATTTAATCCAGGGAAAACATAATTCAGGGAAAACGCCCGCCTTATCTACTTCGGTCCACGATTTCAAATCCACAACTTTATTGGAAAATTGCTCATGAAAAATCACCGGACAGCTCGTGCAGGAGTATTCGGGTACAAGATTCGGATCTTTGCCACTGATCGCGGTGGCCCTGCTGGCGCTGCAATTTGGATACAGCGCCGCGGCGAACGGCGGTGTCCCTCCTGAGGGCAACTCGGAAGTGTTTCGCAAAACGCTGCCGAATGGTTTGCAGGTCATCATCGTGCGGAACACGCTGGCTCCCGTGGCCACTTCGGTGGTCAATTATCTGGTGGGTTCGAATGAAGCGCCGCCGGGATTCCCTGGGATGGCCCACGCTCAGGAACACATGATGTTCCGGGGCAGCCCCGACCTGTCCGCGAATCAACTTGCGGCAATTTCGGCGGCTATGGGCGGAGATTTCGACGCGGACACGCAGCAGACGGTAACGCAATATTTTTTCACCGTACCGGCCGAAGATTTGGACGTGGCGCTGCACATTGAAGCGCTGCGGATGAAAGGCGCTCTGGATACCGATGCGTTGTGGGACAAAGAACGTGGCGCGATCGAGCAGGAAGTATCGCAGGATCTTTCGAATCCGCAATACGTTTTCTACACCAAGTTGCTGTCTACATTGTTCAAGGGCACGCCTTACGAGCACGATGCGTTGGGGACCAAGGAATCGTTCGAAAAGACCAGCGGGCCATGTTGCACGAGTTCTATCAGAAATGGTATGCGCCGAATAACGCGGTTCTGGTCATTGCCGGCGATATTGATCCTGCGAAAGTGATGCCGAAAATCGAGGCACTCTTCGGGGATATTCCGCAGAAGAAATTGCCGGAGCGGCCGAAAGTGGAACTGGGTCCGGTGTCCACGCAAACCCTAAAGCTGGATACAGATTTGCCGTATGGCTTGGCGGTGGTGGCGTATCGCGTGGCCGGTGCGGATAGCGAGGATTATGCCGCATTGCAGGTGCTGAGCGACGTATTGAGTAGCCAGCGTGGGACTTTGTACGGGTTAGTGCCGGCAGGGAAAAGCGCTGGATGCGGAGTTTTCGTTAAGCACCCTGCCGCAATCGGGTATCGCCTTCGCCATGGCGGCATTTCCTCAGGGAGCAGATGGGCGAGCTCTGATCGAGGAAATGAAAAAGATTATTGCGGACGATCTGCAGAAGGGTGTGCCCGCGGATTTAGTGGACGCGGCGAAACGTCACGAACTCGCAAATCAGGAATTTCAGAAAAATTCCATCGAAGGGCTTGGCAATGGAATGGTCCAACGCGGTGGCGGTGGAAGGACGGCAGTCGCCGGACCAGGATGTCGCAGCGATCCAGAAAGTGACCGTGGAGCAGGTGAACGCGGTGGCGCGGAAGTATCTGGATTGGAACAAGGCGTATATTGCGGTGCTTACGCCGCAGCCTTCCGGCAAACCAGTTTCGAATAAATCATTTGGAAGTGCGGAATCGCTTGCGGGCACGCCGAGTGGTCCGGTAACGCTGCCGGTGTGGGCGACAAAAGACTTGACGAAATTGACCGTCCCGAAGCTCACGACGAATCCAGTAGTGAGTACGCTGCCAAATGGTCGTGCGGCTGATCGTGCAGCCCGCGACAATCAGCAATTCCGTTACGGTGGCGGGTCACGTGAAAAATAATCCGGATTTGGAGGCGCCGGAAGGGCAAAAAGGGATCGGAGGCGTTCTGGACGGGCTTTTCCCGTATGGCACGGAAAAGCTGGATCGCATCGTGTTCCAGACTGCGTTGGATGATATTGGCGCGCAAGAATCGGCAGGGACGGACTTTTCGATCGCGGTGCTGGCGAACCATTTCGATCAGCGGCATGGCGCTGCTTGCGGATAACGTTTTACATCCAGCATTGCCGGAAGAGGGATTCAAGGTAGTGCAGACGGAAACTGCGCAGGAATTGGCGGGGCGTATTGAGTCGCCAAGCTATCTGGCGTCGCGCGCATTGAAGGCGGCATTGTTTCCCGAAGGATGATCCGTCGCTGCGAGAGGCGACACCGCAAACAGTTTCTGCGGTGACGCTGGCGAGCCTGAAGGAATACTACAAGAAGGTATTCCGTCCAGACATGACGACGATTGTGGTGATTGGAAAAATCACGCCCGAACAAGCGAAATCGATGGTGGAGAAATATTTTGGCGGATGGACGGCGGGCGGGCCCACCGCCACAAACGGACTTGCCTCCGGTTCCACCGAATCCGCCGGCGGTGACAGCCGTGCCGGACCAGAGCCGAGCACAGGTGAACGTAAACCTGGCGGAAACCTTAGGGCTGGACCGGTTCAATCCGGATTACTACCCGCTAGAACTCGGGGATCACGTGCTGGGAGGCGGGTTTTACGCGACCCGTTTGTACCGTGATTTGCGCGAAAATTCCGGGTTGGTGTACTTCGTGGGTTCGTCATTTGAGATAGGCAAAACACGAGGAATTTACACCGTGAATTATGCGTGCGATCCGCAAAATGTGTCGAAGGCGCGGGGTATCGTCGTGCGCGACCTGAAGGATATGCAGAATACTGCGGCGAGTGCGGACGAATTGACCCAGGCAAAAGCCATGTTGTTGCGCCAGGTGCCACTGTCGGAAGCCAGCGTGGACAGTATTGCGGAGGGATGGATCGGCCGTTCGGCGATTGGGTTGCCACTGGATGAGCCGGAGATTGCATCGCAGACATTATCTGGAACTAACGCGGATCAGGTGAAAGCGGCGTTCGCGAAGTGGGTACGGCCGGATGATCTGGTACAGGTGACGCAAGGGTCCGAACCCGCAATAGGATTGCCGGGAGCGTATTCAGGGCATTTGCGCGTTGATCGCCGAGCTGCCTACGACGAGGAATTCGTATTTCTTGCCGTTGGCCTTGAACTTCATTTTGTTCTTATCAGATTAAACTCGATCGGCGTGTTGGGCTGCAGAATTTCCATGTTTTCCGGTTTTTGCTGACGAATCTGATACTCCGTCGTGTGCGTGCGGACAGTGTATTGCTGGCACATAATATCCGTCGTTTCTTTTTTGTTCTTCTTTTTTGTGCCGCAGCTGACGGAAGTTTGGGAAATGATGGTGGCGCGCATGGCTTGCTGGTCGGCGAGGCAGACGAAAGCGCCAAGGAACAAAAAGGCAAGCAAGGTGAGTGCTTTTTCATGAGACACTCCTTGGGCGGGCGGCTCGCGCGTAGAATGCCACTGATTCGGTTGGTTGTCACAGCGGAATGCGGGAAGCTGTTACTATTCCAGAATGAATCCGGAACTGTCTGCAGTTGAAGCACGGATATTAGGGGCGCTGGTGGAGAAAGAGACGACCACGCCAGAATACTATCCTTTGTCGTTGAATGCGCTGATCAATGCATGCAACCAGAAATCGAACCGCGATCCGGTAATGAATCTGGATGAGGAGACGGTGCGGGGGGCGGTGCGTTCGTTGACGGAGCGGGCTATGGTGCGTTCTGCGAGCGGGGATTCGCGGGTGGCGAAATTCGAGCATCGCTTGAACGAGCTATATAACTTCCATCGGCACGAGTTGGCGGTGCTGTGCGTGCTGCTTCTTGCGCGGGCCGCAGACGCCCGGGGAATTGCGTACGCGCGCGGAGCGGATGTACGCGTTCGACGATTTGGATGCGGTGCATGCCGCGTTGAATCTGTTGATGCGACGCGAGCCGCCACTGGTGAAAGTGTTGCCGCGGCAACCGGGGACCAAAGAATCGCGATACATACAGTTGTTTTCGGGAGATGCGGCGCCGGATGTGCTGGCGGAAGCCGGAGCCGAGCAATGATGCGGAAGCACAGGCGAGTGCTAATGCGGAGCGGATTTGCGGTTTGGAAGAGGAAATTGGGCAGTTGCGGCGGGAGTTGGAGACGTTGCGGGAGCAGTTTGCGGCGTTTCAGAAGCAGTTTCAGTAACGGCAACCCGCCAAATCCGTCATTCCGAACGGAGTCCGCGAAGTGAGGAATCTCTCTTGCGTAACACCGCGCGTTGACTCTGCCGCCAGTTCGGTTTTTCGCAGGGTGCCCCACGTACCGATTTTGCGCGGTGACTGGGTGCTCCGATCAGTATTTGCGGAAGACGGCTTGGACTACCGCGGCGGGGCCGCTGTGCATGTGACCCTCCTGGAGGTGAACTTCTTTTTCGGCTAGCTCCAGGGGTTCGGCGGGAGCGAAATCGCTTCGCACGATTTCTGCGGTGTACAGCAGTTCGATTTGTTTGGGGCCGCCGGAAGAGTGCTGCAGTTGCGCCGTGGAAAAGGCTTCGAAGACGATCAGGCCTCCGGGCTTGACGGCGCGCAGCATGGAAGCGTGGACTTTGGCGCGAACTGCTCGGGCGGCAAGTGCAGGAAAATAGTGACGACAGCGTCGAATTCGTTTTCGGGCCAATGCCAGGTGGAGAGATCGGCCTGTTCGATGATCATGGCGACCTCGGCGGCGGAAGCGGCTTTGCGCGCGCGTTCTACGCCTACGGAGGACAAGTCAACGGTGTGAACATCGAAACCCTGCTTGGCCAGCCAAATACCGTTGCGGCCGTAGCCATCGGCGGGAACGAGCAACCTCATCCCAGGACGCAGGCGGGAATTGACTTGCTCGGCCAAGAAAGCGTTGGGCGCTTCGCCGTAGATGGGCTCCGGGTGGGAGAAACGCTCGTCCCACATTTTTTGCGGGTTAGCCCATTTGTCGGTCATTAAATTTTGATTCTCCTGAGCACTACCGATAATCCGGAAAAAGATTTTTGGCAACGACGATAACCAATGCCAGGAAATTGGCGATGGAGGTGGAAACGAGGGCGATCAGGACAGTATTGTCGAGATGAAAATAACTTCCCGTCGATCCGGAGAGCCAGACCATGCGCAAGACGTTGCGAGTCCACCAGACATTGATCCAGATGACGAAAGCGAACAAAATCCATTTGAGCAAGTGGACTTGAATCCAGTCCCACCAGGAGCGGGTGAGCGCGGTTTTGTTACCGGAAAGATAGCCACGGTATTCCTGGGCGGCGGCAGCGAGCGAGAGGGTGTCTGCCGCGGAGACGTTGAGTTTTTCAACGCGAGGTTGAGGGATGGCAAAGGATTCCGGGTGCTGCTCTGGTTGGGGTTGATCAACCATGTCGTTAAAAAACTAAGGTAGCTCCTGCTGCCTGCGAATGAATTCGTCAGCGATCAGCTCGTTGGGAATTCTTGGGCCGCCCCAGGGAGAAATTTCGCCTTCGCGTTGGACGAGGTCCCAAGCCATACCAGGTTCGTGAGTGAGCATGGAAAGTTGAATGGGAGAAAGATTTCGGTAGCGATTCCACACGGAGTCCAAAAGAGATTTGGTTTGCGCGTCAATGGCATCAGGATTTTCGCCTTTGGGCGCGGTTGCAAGCTCAGTGATGGGGGAACCGCCGAATTTCTTGAACTCATCGTAAAGATCGGGGACCACAGGACCGTAGCGCCACGCTTCGATGCGATCGCGGATGAGAGGACGATGAAGGAAGAGGAGCGACCAGCCGTGGGCAAGATAGACAAGTTTTTGGAGTTTCAGGGGATCGATGAACAGGTGGTCGCGCGCGGCCAACTCAAGGAAATAGTTGGCGATGGTTTTTGCGCTCCAACCTGTGCCACCGATGGGGCTCATCTCGTCCTCAAAACTGATCCGAATCCGCGTATTGTCGAACGCCGGTATCGCGATTCGAACTCATCGCCAATATAACTTAGCGGGAAGAACGAGTCCACAATCAGGGGATTGCGGCAGATGCTGAGGGAAAGCACCTTAGGCTTGTGTGCGTAGCGGAAACGGCGGTTTTGTTGCAATTTTCAGGCTAGGGGGTAAGATACAAAACGGGTTCAGGGGCGTTTGGCGAAACGACGATATTGCTGCGATCATGGTGACTCACGACGAAGGCGGAAACGCCTCCTCTTCCACGGGCTTCGGCCTCTTTTCTCGCGTGTTTTCCACACGACATAAAACAATTGGGCTGCAGTATTTGTGGCTATCGCTGGCTAGCGTGCTGGTCGGCATGGTGCTTTCGACACTGTTGCGGGTGCACACGTCGTGGCCCGATACAGCGATTCCTTTCTTGAGCGGGTTTGAAGGAACACCGGAGCGGTATGCGGCTGTACGGTTACTGCACGGCTCATTAATGGTGTTTTTTGTACTGACTGCGGCGCCGCAGCTTGGCTTCGGCAATTTTCTGTTACCGCTACAAATCGGCGCGGAGGAGATGGCATTTCCAGCGCTGAATTGCGTGTCCTTGTGGCTGACGGTTACGTCGCTTGCGGGCATGACCATTTCATTTTTTCAGCCGTTGAGCCAAGGAATTAATTTATGGCTGGCGAGCGCGGCGATTTTCGCGTTAGGTGCGTTGCTGAGCGCGCTGAACTTTTGCGTAACAACGATTCAATTGCGCACGAAAGGGATGACCCTGCCGCGAATGCCGGTGACCGTGTGGGCATGGTTCGTGAATGCAATTCTGAGCCTGTTGATCTTCAGCGTGCTTTTGGCGGGGTGCACCGCGATTTTGTCTGACCGGGTGCTTGGTTCAAATTTTTTCAGTACGACTGCATTTTTGGCGCAACAACCGGAAAACCTGGTGAGGCAAGGAAGTTTGCCGCTGCTGTGGCAGCGGCTGTTCTGGTATTTTGCGCAGGCGGAAGTGTATGTGGCGATGCTGCCGTGCTTTGGGATTGTCACCCATGTGGTGGCTACGTTTGCGAAGAAACCGGTGTGGAAAGAACGGCTGGTGGTGCTGGCGATCTGCGGAGTGGGGGCGATTGGGTTCTGCGTGTGGGGCTATCACATGTTCGCGACGGGGATGAACCCGTACGCTCCGCTGGTGTTCGCGGTGCTGGCCTCATCGTTGGGAATTCCAGCGTCGTTTCTGTTGGCGAGCTGGTTGGGGACGCTGTGGAATGCGCGCATCGAGTTCACGACATCGGCGCTGTTCGCGATTGGGTTTATTTCATTATTCATCGCGGGAGGACTATCGGGGATTTTTCTGGCGCGGCATGACTTATCGCGAGCGGCGGTGAGCGAAGATTTCGTGATTGGCCACTTCCACCTGGTGATGGGAGTGGCGGCAACCTTTGCGATCCTTGCAGGATTGTTCTTCTGGTTTCCGAAGCTGTTCGGGCGCCAAATGAATGAGCTGTTGGGGAAGGCTCATTTCTGGCTGACATTTTCCGGGGTGTACTGCATTTTCATGCCGATGCACTGGATGGGGTTGCTGACGCAGTCGACGTTGCTGCCCGATGCGCAGAGGGCGGCGCTGGCGTCCGCGGGAACATCAGTGCGAACGCTGGTGACGATGGCGACGATCTGGACCGTCGGCGCGCAATTCCTGTTTGTGGTGAATTTTTTCGGGACCTTATTGTGGCAGAAACGGCGGTCGCCGGATAACCCTTGGCGTGCTTCCACACTCGAATGGATTATTGCGTCGCCCGCGCCGCTGGACAATTTCGGTGGGGAAGGACCTGTGGTTTATCGCGGAGCCTATGAATTGAGGGGAAGTGCATTGGATGAATTTGCGCCGCAGCACCTCTCGCCGGAGTTGCTGGCCCAGAAAGCACGTTGAACGAAGGAAATAGAATGCCAGGCACAACAACGGAAGAACTCGAACTAGTCATTGAGAAGAAGGGCGGAGGAGGCGGTGGGAACCTGCCTCCAGCGGGGCGGGATGGAGGCGGCGGGGACGATGGAAAGAAACGCCCGAACCGGCCGACCTCGCCGATGCGGTATTACACCGGGATTGCGATTGGCATTGTTTCCGTGTTGATGTTTTTTATGGCACTGGCCAGCGCGTTTCTGGTGCGGCGGGGCGGGGCGGATTGGGTACCGGTGCATATCCCCATGTTGATTTGGGCGAACACGATTGTGCTGGTGGTGAGCAGCGGGACTTTGGAGTTGGCGAGGAAGAAGTTGGCGCAGACAGACGTGCAGGGATTCCGGCGATTTTGGCTGATCACGACGATCCTCGGCGTTGTTTTCCTGATTGGGCAGGTGGTGGCGTGGCGCATTCTCGTGAAGCAAGGAATTTATCTAGCAAGTAATCCGGCCAGCAGCTTTTTCTATATCTTTACGGGCGCGCATGGTCTGCATTTGCTGGGCGGAGTGGCGGCGCTCGTTTTTGTGGCTCGACGTAATTTTGATGCGGCGAAGATTACGCGGACGGTCGCGGCGGAAATAACTTCGTATTATTGGCATTTTATGGATGCGCTGTGGCTGTTTTTGGTGGCGCTGATGTATGTGGGCAAATGAGGCGGCTCGTGGCCAGCAGTTGGTAGTCGGGGTTTGTGGCGCCGAGCACCCGCACGAATTTGGCATCCTTTGTCTTCAATATCGGCGCCTTGGGGTGCCCCACATGCCGTCTTTGCATGTGGGTTCTTGGGTTTGCCATTGGGGGGCCGCCTTCCGAGGGCGGGCCGCTTCGCACAGAATCCTCGCTTCGCTCAAAATGACAATTACCTGCGCTAATCCCTACTACAAGAGTTGGTCTCTACATGAGGTAATCAGCGAAGACGGGCTGGTGGATCGGCCCCCGGAGGAAGAGGCTTAATGCCATTGGCTGCAGTGTGGGGTTCGAGTTTCGCAGGAGCAGGCTGCGGGACGCCGACGCCGGAGTTGCGCTCTAGATGCTCCTTGGCACAATTGGCGCAGTAACCTTTGCCGGTATCTTCATCACGCTGGCTGGCAAGGTCGTAGCAGCCACAAATGCAATCGCAATAGCCGGTTTCGGAAGCGGTTTTAATGGGTATAAGGGCCATGGGTGTTTCTCAAGAGAAACATAGCACGCAGCGAGGCATGGACGAATAGAAATAAAGCATCAGCGCGGCAGGTTTTTCAACTGCGTGAGACGGAAGGGCGAACCCAAGTTTTCGCGCAGTTCAATCCAGTTTTGTTCCGGAATGGACATAAACACTTCGACGATTTTGGGATCGAATTGCGTGCCGGCACAACGGCGAATCTCTTCACGGGCGTGGGCCATGGGCAGCGCTCTGCGATAAGGACGGTCGCTGATCATGGCATCCAAAGCGTCAGCGATGGAAAAGATTCGCGCGCCGAGGGGAATCTGCTCTCCGCGTAGTCCGCGGGGATAGCCGGTGCCATCAAAAAATTCCTGGTGAGCGAGAACGATTTCGGCGGCGTCGCGAAGAAAAGGAATGCGAGTGAGGACGTTGTAGCCAATCTCGCAATGGGTGCGCATGATCTGTTTTTCGTCGTTATCGAGGGGGCCAGGCTTGCGGAGGATGGAATCGGGAATGGCCATTTTGCCGATGTCGTGAAGGAAAGCAGCACGAGCGAGAATCGGCAAATACGTGATGGGTACCGGAACAGTTTTGGCGATGGAGATCGTAAAGGCGGTGACCCGTTGGCAATGGCCTTCGGTTTCCGCGTCCTTCAGGTCCAAAGCGCTGCCGAGGGCTTCGAGGGTGTCGTCGTAGGACTGCTCGAGTTCCAGGTGCTTGGCCCGGAGTTCCGCGGTGCGCTGTTCCACCCGGCGTTCGAGATCGGCCTGATAATTGCGCACTTCGATGATCAGGCGGCGATGCTGTAAGGCGCGCTCGACACCATGGAAAAGCTGGTCCTTTTCGAAAGGTTTGAGAATGTAATCGTAGGCGCCGCGACGAATGGCTTCGAGAGCGGTGGAAATGTCGTGGATGGCGGTGACCATAATGACCGGGACTTCGGGATCAAAGCCATGTAGCCAGTCGAGCAGCTTGATGCCATCCATCTCGGGCATGATCATGTCGCTGAGCACGAGGTCGGGCGTTTGCTTGCGAACATATTCCTGAGCAGAACGGCCATTGCTCACCGCGGTGCACTGATAGCCGCGTGACTCGAGCATGGTGGAGACTACTTCGCGAATGGCTTCTTCGTCGTCGACAACCAGGATGTGGTCGGCTCGCACGTTGTTCTTTCTCCATTCAGCATTATAAGGGACGGCACACGAAGAATGTGGGGCGCTTGCCCAGTCAGAAAATAGCGTGTTAGCGTCAGAGGAACGCGGATTCTGCCAGGAATTGGCTATGGCAGAGGCAAAATCCCGCAATCATTTTTCAACCCGTAAGACGAATTGCGGAGGGTCAGCTGTGGTGGCGAACCAGGGCCTCCAGGGTATTGCCTTCTTCGAGGCGACCGTCTGCCTGACCCTGCTGGTATTGTTTGTGCATTTGAGGCGCGGGCAATCCCGGACTCTTTTACCACTTGTGGCTGTTTGGTTGGATCAGCCTGACGATTTCCTCATTTACAGAATTAGGAATGTTTTATGAGCCTTCGCGGTTTCTGCAAACGATGTTTGCGGCGGCACGGGTAGCGCGGCGCTAGCGTTGTTTTTGGCCGCGATGGTGCAGTACGCGATGGCGCCGAATCGTCTATACTGGCCGATGTGGTGGCTGACGATTTTCTTAGCGTTTACGGTAACCTATTATCAGGGCCGAATGCCAAGGTGGGGAGAAACCAGTTGGGCAGACTGGCCGATTCTGTACAGTGCGATCTGCCTCAGCGCCGGGTGGATTCTTTTGCGAGCGTCGAGATGCGGCGCGAGCCATGGAAGCAGACTGTTGGCCGGGGCATTCCTATTGCTCGGCTTAAATAATCTGGACCGGCCCTTGTGGACGCAGGAAGAAGTTCACCTGCTGCGATATGCCTTTGATCATTTTCTGAACGCGGGTTTAGGTATTGGCATGATGGTGATGCTGCTGGAATCGGCCCGTACACGGTCTGAAGAAATCAGCGAAAAGATGCGGCAATTCACGATGCTGACAGCTTCGAGCAGCCAGTCTGTGTCGTTGTCCGAACTGCTGCAAAAAGTGTTGCGACAAATCACCGGTAGCGTGAATGCCAGTCACGGACTCGTATACCTTTGTCAAGGCAAGGGAGATACGGGAGAGTTCACAGCGTGCGCGTCGGTGGGATATTCGGAGCATTACCTGAAACAGCGCGAACGAATTGCATTGAGCGATGAGTGGATTCAAGGGGCGCTTAAGCAAGAACTGGCGATCACACGATTTGAAGATGAAAAGAACAGCAAAACGCGACGGAGCATGGCCGAAGCGGGAATCACCCAACAGGTTGCGGGTCCGCTGTGCGGGAAAGAAGGTCCGGTAGGATTGTTGAGTGTAGGCGCGTCTTCCGGCAAGCGATTCCAGGACGATGAACTGGGATATTTGGTGAACGTGGCGAATTTCCTGGGAACCACGATCGAGAACGTAAATTTATTCGAGCAAATCAAGTCCGTGCAGCAGCAATGGGTTTATACGTTCGATTCGATTGGCGATCCTATCCTGGTGCACGACGAAGACGGCCGAATCCTGCGGACGAATACGCGACTGGCCGACCTGCTGGGTAAAAAAACCCAGGCGATCTTTGGACGAGCGGTAAAAGATCTGTTCAAAACGAGTGGCGAAGGATTTCGGGTGTGTCCGTACTGCGAAGGCATTTCCGGAGAAGGGGACGAGCCTGACCCGTGGCTGCGGGGTTATTTCCTCGCATCGAATTCACAATTTACGGATCCTGCGGGATGCAAATTAGGCACCATTCACGTGCTGAAAGATATCACCGAGCGCAAAAAAGCCGAGGAGAAATACCGCACATTGGTGGCAAGCGTACAGGAAGGCGTATTCATCGCCACCATACCGGGCGATTTTCTCGATTTCAATGAGGCGTTCTGCGTATTACCGGACACGAGAATCGGGACGAACTGTTGGGCATCGATATCGCCGAGCATTGTATGTGAACCCGGCGGAGTATGACCGGCTGATCAACTGCTAAATGAACATGGCGCGGTGAATGATTTTGAGTTTGATATACGTCGAAAGGACGGAGAGATTCGCACGGTGAGCGAGTCGTCCTGGTCGGTGCGCGATTCGGCGGGGAACGTGATCGCGTACCAGGGGTTTATGCTCGACGTGACTGAGCGACGGCACGCGGAACAACAAATCCGGCGGAGAAACCGCGAATTGATGATTCTCAATTCGATTGCGGAGACACTGTCGTACACCCTGGATCTCAGCGAATCCGTACATCGCACGTTGCGTCAGATGCTGGACTTGTTCGAATTGGACGCGGCATCGCTGTATTTGTTCGATAAGGATGACGTGACGATCCGACGCGTGGCCGCGGTGGGGCACCGGTCGGAAATGGCGAAGACTTTTCCGGTGATGAAGGTTACCCGCCGGGCTGATCCAACAGTTTCGCGCAACACACGCCACATTTCTGTCCGTACAGGGATTCCGTTGCCGCAGCTGGCTAGGGAGATGCAAAAGAAGGAAGGGATCGAGTCCGCGTATGTGGTGACGCTGTGGACGAAGGAAAGAATTATCGGCGGCTTGGTGGTAGGAAGCCGGCGCGTGCGGGAATTTTCTGTGGCGGACATAAGTCTGCTTACAGCGGTCGGCAGCCAGGTGGCCAGCGCGGTGGATCACAGCCGGTTATACGAAGAGACGCGCCAGGCGTATGAAAATCTGCGACGGACTCAGGAACAACTGGTGCATAGCGAGAAACTTGCGGCGGTGGGACAGCTCATTTCCGGTGTCGCGCACGAACTCAACAATCCACTCACGGCGATTCTGGGATATAGCCAATTGCTGACGGCCAGCGGTGAAGCGGGACCACAAGCGCTGGGCTATAGCGAGAAGCTTTACAAGCAGGCCTTGCGCACACACCGCATCGTGCAAAACCTGTTGAGTTTCGCCCGCCAGCATAAACCCGAACGCGTCCCAGTGCGGCTGAATTCTGTGTTGGAAGATACGTTGGCTCTTCGTGACTATGACTTGCGCATGAACCAGATTCGCGTGCACTTGGAGCTTGCTGAGGATTTGCCAGAAGTACCCGCGGACCCTCACCAGCTGCAGCAGGTGTTTCTGAACCTGATCAATAACGCGGTTGACGCCATTCTGGAGAAGGGCGCCGAGGGCGATCTCTGGGTGCGCACCGGCGCGGAGCGAAACCAAGCGTTTGTGGAATTCGAGGACAGCGGCCCGGGGGTAAAGGATGCAAGCCGCGTGTTCGATCCGTTCTACACCACGAAGCCGGTAGGCAAAGGCACGGGACTGGGGTTGAGCATTTGTTACGGCATTATCACGGAACATGGAGGCATCATTCGGGTCAAGAATGTGCCGCAACGGGGCGCGTCATTTCGTATCGAGCTACCATTGCGCTCTGTACTGCCGCGAAAACTGGATACGGAAGCGGAAGGACCACGGGCGATGCGAAGCGGGCGCATTCTGGTGGTGGACGCGAACGAATCCGTAACGGAGACCATTGCGGAACTGCTTTCCGGCAACGACCACGCGGTCACGACTTCGAAATCGCTGGGGGAAGCCCGCCAGTGGATAGCGGCGAAAGAGTTTGACCTGGTTATTGCAGACTGGCACTTGGTGTATCAGGAAGTCCTGGGGTCCAGCCGGATGCCAGTGGTACATGGTCTGGGTCCACGTGTGCTGTGGACAATTTCCGTTTCCACGGATGAACAATCTTCACGATTCCTGCCGGCGGACTCGGCCATTCTGCGCAAGCCGTTTCAACCCGGCGAGTTGTACGCGGCGGTGGAAGCTAGCCTTTTCGGAATTGTGCCGCCGATTCTCCAGGACTAGCGGGGATCGGATGCAAGACGGCACGCTCGCCGATACGCGTGGCGGTGACCTCCAGCCCCAGGGTCATATCCCCTTCCATGTCTGAGAGAATCCCGAAAATGCCCCAGGGCTGCAGACCCAGCCGCAAGCGCCAGCGCAGGTAACGGCAGCAGAGCGCGAAGCGAACGTTCAGACGGAAGCGGTCGAACTCATCCATGGGGGACACCTCCGGAGCAACCTTGGCGAGAATGCGGGACGCTTCGAGGAGCAACTGATATTCATTTCGTAAATGGTCGAGATAGCGTAGCGCGATTCGTTTGCGCTCGCGGCGCAGGCGTGTGCCAAGTTCGTCATGTCCTCGCGCGTACAAGAAGTCGGTATCCTCGTGCCGCAAGGCTTGCAGGATTTGTGGAAGGCGGGCGTAGTGGCGTTTTTCCGAGAGTGCGTTGAGCACGTCGTCGACCGAGAGGAGTATTTTTTGGGTTGGCCGAACAGCCCAAGCCAGCAAAAGGACGAGGATAACTGCGAAGGCGATGAAGAGAATGACGGATATGGTCATGGACGTGAATCCTCAGAACGGAACAGGTGGTTTAAACGGTGGTTGAGCAGGAGCAAACGAGATCAATTTTTGGGACAAATCCGTATACAGTTCTGGCGCAAGCGCCGTAGAAGAAGCCAAGTCTTGGACCTCCACGGAACGGTACACCGCGCTGATCCCTAGAAGCAGGGTAGCGGTGAAGGTCAGCATGTCCAGGTAATTCCACAAAGCCTCAAAGGTGAGGCGCACCGTCTCGTAAATGGAATGATTAATGACGAAAAAGCAGGAATAGAAACAGAAGCTGATGGCCAGCATGCGTTGCAGATGGTTCATCGGGACACGGTAATAGCGGACGAAGAGCAACATGGCGACGATCAGGGTGGCCATAGCCAATTCCACCGCGCGATCGGCGTTCAGAGTGATCAGGGACCAACGACTTCGCGCCGAAAGGATCGAGTAGGTCAGCACACCAGCGCCAAGAACCAGCAGAATACCGCTGGCCATGGCCCAGATGAGGCCATAGTCTCCCAGCACCTTTTTGGCAAGTTCCATCACCGCGAACCAGCGGGCGCAGATAACGCTGACTTGTGTACCCCAGCCGACATGAAATAAGAGGTGCGCCCGGCAGGTCCGAAATATCGGTAACACGAGGCGAGCAGGGCGCTCTGGACAATAGCCGCCAGAAAATGTAGATAAAAAAGGCTGGATACACGCGATACAACTTCCGGCGCAAGAGAACAGGAACAGAAGAACGACTTCCAGGAGCGAGAAGAGTGCCCAGAACACATTTCGAAGTATTACCGGGGAAGGCATTTCAGGCAGGATATCAGTACGTAACTCGCAAGGAAATGAAGGATACCTGCCGGAAACGAGCTCGCTGCAATCGGAGAGGCGAGAAAATTATAATGTTTGTGGCGAGCGGAGGGGTCAACTCGACGGTACCGTGATGCGAAGTAAACCCCAGCCGTTTGCGTGTGATGCGGGCCTGTGATGCGCGCTAGCCCTGGTAAGAAAGTACGGGGACGATATGCCTGGGCTCGGGCGGAGGCAGTGGTACGCCATCGATCGTGATGTGCGGAGGTTCTGGTGGCGGTAGTGGAATACCGTCGATAAGATTGGTGAAGTGTCGTGGCTCGGGTGGCTAGGAGCGGCACGCCATCCGCAAACCGGGATAAAACCGTGGCGCTGCTGCACAGCGAAGATGGATTGACCGGGAGTATCGCGGAAAGTAGGATTAAACCTACACACAGAACGAAAAACTGTATCAGGGACCGATTTTTCATGAGTACCCTCCTATGCGAGCAGGGTCGCTCGGTCCCCGATGATTGGCGGTTCGGTTCGAAAAAATTTCTGTTATCAGAACGGTAGCCAGGTCCAAGATCCCGATGCTCGAAGAATTCCAGACCCACCAGCAGATTCTGTTCGACTTAACGGCGAATTATCTGGAACCTCTCCGCGGTGCGTATCGAGGTTGGCGTACTTGCATAGCTTGCGGGAGGCCGGTTCGGGAAGGTATGTCCATCAAGGGTTGGAGATGTTGTATGGGGCGGCAGCGGTAGACAAAGTAATCGCGCAGTGTCACGAAGAGGTATTCGAGCGTTTGCTGGAAATGCCGCTGAACGCCCAGCGAGATGACTTGCGGACGTACCTAGCCTCTTTGCCTGGCACGTCGGAGAGAAATGCGATGGCAAGCCTGAACAACGGCAGCGACATGGGCTCCTCCGCTGGCACCCAGCTACCTCAAAGAGCTTTACAATTCCAATCTGAACGTGCTTCTGGAGCTGTTGCGGGACGATACGTCCACGGCTCGCCCAGATAACTAATGGCACCACTTGACCGATGACTTCGGCGTCGTCGGGGGTACGCCATGCTTCCGGAGCGCAGCGCGATAGAGTGTGCGGCTGCATGATCAGGCGGGATTTGTCTTTTTGAAACCAACCACAACGATAACCGCTTCGAATTTCAACAAAATAGATGGCCGATCATATTCACTGGACCACTCCGCGTCTTCAATCGCGCAATGTCGTGTCAATGAGAACGGTAGAGCCGGGCCGGAGTAAGGGAACCATGCGCCGATCAGAGAGTCCGACGAAGCCATAGCGGTGCTTGCCGGAAGGGGAACTCTCGTTGCGTGGCATAGGAACGAGATTGGCGGGTTTTCGGGAAAGAAGTTCCGTATTTTCCGGGGCGTTGGACTCGTTCAGGGACTGCGAAAGAGCAGGGGGAAGGGGCGCTTGACTGAGATAGGTACGAGGGGGAGGAAACGAGGCCCCATCGTGAAAGATCTGCCGGAAGGGAGCGTCGTACCAATGGGGATTTCCAAGGGATCGAGATGCAAAATGGCCGCCAGAGAATAGAGCTTGTGAAGGCTTGGTACGACCCCTCGGTTTTCGATGTCGGCCAGGCGGCTGATATGCAGAATAAAGTCTTGGCGGCCCCGATTGACGGCGATTTGGTAACTGGCTTTCTCGACATCACGATAGGTGAGGCCGAGAGCTTCGCGAGTTTGTCGTAAACGGAGGCCGGGAGGATGCATAAGGACTCCTTGCTGACGGAATAACTTCGGAATGCACATTATATGAAATTACCAGTATGTTACGAAGACGGAACATGAAAACTCCTGTGGAATTTCTGTTAGTTCCGCAGGAGCTGCGGACAACCGAGGGATTGCAAGGAATCTGCTATTCTGAGACGTATGCATTTACGCGAAGTGCTTCGGGATGTGTTTCGTTTCGGGTTTGTCTGCACCGTAGTGGGGTTGTCCTGGGGCGCTCCTGCCTATGCTCGACAGGCGGATCCCGTTCCGCCACGCCGCCCAGCGCCTCCAACAGCACTCCAGAATTTCTTGCCACCGCGGACGAAGTGATGAACGAAATGAGCGAGATAACCGGATGGAAGCTGAAATCTCCGCTGAAGAAATCGATTCGAACTCGCGAGGAAATCCACCAGTACATCGTGTCGGAGATGGACGACGAGAAGGATGCCAAGGAGCGGTATGCGTCGGAGAAGACCGCGGAAGCGTTCGGACTGCTGCCAAAGAATTTCAATCTGGATAGCTTTCTGGTGGACCTGCTGACGGAACAGATCGCCGGGCTATACGATCCCAAGAAGCATGAATTCTATATCGCGGATTGGATTCAGCCGGATGAGCAGCGGATGGTGATGTCTCATGAACTTACACATGCGCTGCAGGACCAATATTTTCATATTGATGGCTGGGCGCGCGCGGCGAAACCCAACGATGACGCGGAGTTGGCGCGCGATGCGGTGCTTGAAGGTAGCGCAACGGCGGGAATGCTGGAATACATGTTGAGAGACAAAGGACTGAAGTTGAAGGATCTTCCGGACATGGATCCGTCCTTTTTTATCGGCGATTTGACCGAGACTCCGATGCTGAAAAAAGCGCCGCCGTTTATAAAGGACTCGCTGATGTTCCCGTATTTGGATGGATTACGATTCTCGATGTTTGTGCTGAAGACGGGAGGTTGGGGCGGATTCGACGCGGTGTTTGCGCGGCCACCGGCAAACACCCAGCAAATCATGCACGCGAACTTGTACCGGGAAAACAAAGTTCCCGCGCCGTTAAAGGTTGATTTGCCCGGTGGCGCGCCGGGTCGGATTGGAACAAACTGGAAGAAAATGCCATGGGCGAATTTGGCTGGCGCGAAGTGTTGAAACAATTCTTGAATGAGGAGCCGCAAAGAAGGTGGCCGCCACGTGGGATGGCGACGACTACGCGACATTCGAAGAGAAGAGCAGCAAGCGCCTGATCTTATTCACTCGCACACGATTGGATCGCCTAGGGGATGCCGACGCTTTCTTCGAGGCCTATCGCGATGCGTGGAAAAAGAAGTATCCGGAGCGGACGATTGTTTCGGATTCGGAAGACGAACTGGATTCGATAGCCCTTCGGGAAGCGCGTTTTTCGAGTGCCGGGAAAAGAAGTGCGTCACGTTCGAAGGCGGAGACCAAAAAATATTCGCGGAGTGGACGAAGAAATTGGGATGGCCGCGCGGGTTTCGCGCGCGTTGTTCAGCAAAAAAGTTCAGGGGCTGGAGCCCCGACGCTCGTAATCAGTGCGAGCGGTGCAGGACCATTAGCGTTAGATCGTCGGTTTGCTTGGTGGTTTGTGAGAAGCGGTGAATTTCGTCGAGACATGCGGATAGGATCGCGTGGGGTTCCGTCGCGCCATGACGCTTGGCCAACGAATGCACGCGAGCGATGCCGAATTCGTCCCCAGCTGCATTAAAAATTTCCGTTGAGCCCATCGGTATACAGCAGCAGTTTGTCTCCTGGAGCGAGGGTGAGATGGCAGACGGGAAAATGTCGTCGTGCAGAACATGCCGAGCGGAACGCCCGTGGCTTCTCGTCGCGCGCACACCCGACCGCGGAAATGTGGAAACACGGGCAAATGTCCGGCGCTGACGTAGGCAACTTCGCCATTTGCCTTGGCTTAGCCGACGACCATCGTGGCGAATTGTCCCGCAGCGGTGCTCTCTGCGAACAGACGATTTGCGTGTTCCACCATATTCTGCAACGGCAGATTCTGACCAGCGAGTGAGCGGAAGGTGGCGTGAAGATGGCTCATCAGCATGGAGGCGGCGACGCCTTTCCCTGAAACGTCTCCCACCAAAAACAAGAAACCATCCTGAGTTTCAATCAGGTCGCAATAATCACCACTCACGATATTCGCAGGCTGATAGTGATAACACGCTCGCCAGCCATCGACGGCCCAGTCCTGGCTGGGCAATAGCGCTTTCTGAATTCCGGCGGCGAGCGCCAAATCTTTTTCGAGCGCGCGTTGTTCGTCGTTCGAGAGATGATCGAGACAGAAGCGGACCAGCGGGTCGCACAACAGCCGGTCAGCTTCAATGGTGTCATGACATTGCTCGCAAATGCCGAAGGTGCCATTTTCCATACGCGCGAGGGCATCGTCAACGCTGGCCAATAATTGTTCCAGCGCGCTATCGGTGGCGTTTGCGTGGCGGCTAACAATCGTTCACGACGCAATTCCAACTCAGTTCGAAAATAGGTGTTTTCGGTGGTGGCCATGGTTTCTCCGCGTCAGGTTCAGTGCCACTTTCAGGTTGCGGGACTGTTGCTGAAAAATCCATCCGATTTATACCTCCAAATTGTGGCGTGGTCGCAGAGGTTGGGAATCAGCACGGACGGCGAGTGGGAGTACCAGAGGCGGCAACTTTGCCAGCAACGGGCCATCCGCCGCAGCGACGCTCTTCATGCGATGCTGCAAACGCTCGACCCGGCACATGGACCGCTCCAGTTGCCGGGCGTGGTGACGGCTGCCGTGGGGGTAGCGCGAACCGCAAAATCCGCAGCGCAGCATTTTCAATCCGAGTTGCGCGAATTCGAGGGCACGCGGAAAATCGCGAATATGCCGCTCGTAATATGTCGCCAGTTGCTCACAGGCAAAAATAGTCTCCTGCGGGTCGGTGACCAGTTCATGGAATAGAGCCGCGGCCCGTTCGCGTTCGCCCCGTCGTTTCGCCATCAACGCCAATTCTCGCGTGGCTCCTGGGCGGTATTCCTCGGGCAAACCGGCGTCGAGGGCGGAGGCACAGGCTGAATGGGCCAAATCCTTTTCCCCTTTGCGATGAAGGAATTTCGAGAGGCCAAAGAGGTCCAACGAATCGGTTTGCGCAAATCCGGTTTCTTGCGAATCGAGCAGCGAATTGATTTTTGCAAAAAGAGCGGCAAGCCCGCGGAGGTCCATTTGATTGTGCTTCACCACGCCGGCGAGCGGCTGTCCCGGGGCTCCACGCAAATATTCGAAGTAATACTGAGGGATCATCGCGGAGGGCACGTCGTCTTCGCGATGCCAACCAAGCCGGCTTGGGTCCAGAACGTGGCGCTCCAGTTCCACCAGGCGCACGGAACCCAATCGGAAGCGCCATAACGCGCGGGCGGGATGGAGAAGATCGAGATGAGCGGTGAGCTGTGGAACACGAATGGTGCGGGTCATGGTGAAACGATTTTCGAGCAGCGGCCAATCGAAGGTTTTGCCGTTGAAGGTGACCAGCACGGGGCGGTCGGCCAGACGCGCCGCGAGTTCTTCCAAAAGCGAATATTCTTCGTGGAGATCGCGGAGAAACAGTTGTTCGACCTGCAGGCCGCCAGAATCCCACCAGGCGAGCCCGACGAGAAAGGCGTAGGTGCCGGTACCGCCGGCGAGTCCGGTGGTTTCGGTGTCGAGGAAGAGCCATTTTTCTGGATTTTCGAGAGCGGCGCGGGTGCGGCGGCTGAGCTTTTCATCGCGCGTGCGCGAGAGCAGTTCAACAGCTACGGGGGAAGGCGGCGCGAATTCCGGGGTCGAAAACCAATTGCGAATGGCAAGATGATCGCCGAAACGATTGCGGGCGATGCCACCGCCGAGTAGCAGGCTGATCGGATCGGTTTCGTCGGGTGCGCGTAAAGCGCGCGGCTTTGCCGGCGCGGCGACTGGCTTCAGCGCGGATAAGCGGGAAAATTTGTCAGCGGATGCGGCCATGTTTCTCATTTTCGCTTTCGAATGGCTTTCTCATGCACATAAACGATCCAGAATGGCCAGCGCTGCTTCTTTGGCGCGTGGAACGAGATCGCCCGCGGGACCTACACAGGATGGGCAGCCCCCTTCGCAGGGGCAAGCCTGTATGAGTTCACGCGTCTTGTGAATCAGCAGTTCGTGGGCGCGAAAGAGCGGCTCGGAGAATCCGATGCCGCCGGGATAAGCGTCGTAAAGGTAAAGGTTGGGCTCGAAGAATTCTTTTTGGCCGGACATCCAGGGTTCGGAGCAGCTGCCGCGCAATTCAGTCGCGTTGGATACGATCATGGCTTCATTCGAATCCGGGACAGGCGGACGCTCCCCGATGGCGGTGCCTAGATCGCGGCCATCGCACATCAACAGGAGAGTGGCGACGGTCTCCATGGCATGGAGGAGACCATACATGCCGGACTGGCGTTCGCTGATCGAATACGGAAGCGGTTCGAGGAGCGGGCGCTCCAGAGTCATCCAGTACGAGGTGGTGTGCATTTCGTTTTCGGGGAGTTCGAGTTTGCCGGAGCCGATGTTTTCGTTGGTGAAGAATTTAATTTTTTTGAAGCCGACGACCTGGGAACGGACGAGGACATCGCCGTGGGAGTGGGCGTGCGCGTGGGCGTTGGAAGTTGTGGCGGCGATTTCGAGAACGCGGACTTGGGTGTAGCGGATGGCGTCGGTGTAGTAATCCACGTCGACTTGCTTGACGTAAGCTTTGCGCTCTTTGAAATCGAGATGCTCGACGTGATATTGCTGCGCGCCATGAAGATAGATGGCTTTTTCGTGTACGGTGGTGAGCGCGCTGACAAAATCGACTTCGCCGATGACGAGGGGTGCGCCGGTGATATCGACGATGATGAAGTTGTCGCTGGTGACGGAACGCAGGCTGATGGTGTCCGCGGGATAGGCTTCGTTGGTCCAATGATAATGGCCGCCGGCGCGGTGGAGATAGCCAGCATCCGCAAGGCGAGCGCACAAATCCTGCGTGTCCACGTCTCCGAATTTTTCGTCTGGGAGCGATCGGCAGTTCAAATGCCGCACATTTCAGGTGATTAATGAGGATTTCGAGATTGTCGGGCTGGATGAAGGCGTGCTCCGGAGTGTTGCCGAAGAAATAGTCGGGATGGCGAACGATGTATTGATCCAGTGGAGCCGAGGACGCGACGAGGACGGCACAGGAACTTCCACTGCGGCGACCTGCGCGGCCGGCGCGTTGCCATGTGGCGGCGATGGTTCCGGGATAGCCGGCCATGACCACGGCGTCGAGCGAGCCTACATCGATGCCCAGCTCCATCGCGGAAGTGCTTACCACGCCACGGATGCGCCCGTCGCGCAGCCCGCGTTCGATTTCACGGCGTTCGGTGGGAAGATAGCCGCCGCGATAACCGCGAAGGGTGTCAGGTTTGCCGGGTGGTTGTGGATTGGCCTGGCGAAGATAGGTCAGGATGAGTTCCGTGTGCAGGCGGGAATTGGCGAACACCATGGTCTGCAAATCGTGCTTGAGGAATTCCTGAGAGACTCGCGACGCTTCATTGATGTAGCTGCGGCGGATGCCTAGCGCGCGGTTCACGACGGGCGGATTGTAGAAGACGAACGTTTTTTCGCCAGCGGGCGCGCCATTTTCGGATTGCACTTCCACATCGGCTTCGATCAGGCGAGACGCGAGTTCGCCGGGATTGGCGATAGTGGCGGAACAGCAGATGAATTGAGGTGTGCTGCCGTAGAACTGCGCGATGCGACGCAGGCGGCGAAGAACGTTGCAAAGATGGCTGCCAAATACGCCGCGGTAGGTGTGCAGTTCGTCGATGACGATATAGCGCATATTTTCGAACAGGCGCGTCCAGCGAGTGTGATGGGGCAGGATGCCAGTGTGTAGCATGTCCGGATTGGTGAGGACGATGTGGGCTTTTTCGCGAATGGACTTGCGGGCGTCACTGGGAGTATCGCCGTCATACGTGAACACGCCAAAGCGGTTCTCGAGGCGCTGGTTCAGGTCGTATAACTCCGCGAGTTGATCCTGGGCCAGGGCTTTGGTGGGGAAGAGGTACAGCGCGCGCGTGTCGGTATCGGTGAGAATTTCGTGGAGAACCGGCAGGTTGTAGCACAAGGTTTTACCGCTGGCGGTAGGCGTGACGACGACGATATTTTTGCCGGAGTGGACCGCTTCGGCTGTTGCGGCCTGATGCGTATAGAGTTGATGGATGCCCTTGGCGTGATAAGACTCGCGAAGGTCGTCGTGAATCCAGGACGGAAAGTCTGCCCATTGGGCGGCGCGCGCCGGGTAATGGCGGACAGCGGTGAGGATTTCGCCGTTGGGGTCACGTTCGGCGAAGGTGTCGAGGATGTGGGACACGGGAGCAAGCGCGGTGGACTTGCGAGGAGCGTGGATGGGGGTGACCGAAGCTAAACGAACCGCAAGAGAATCGGGCATAGCTGCTCCAAATTTCGCCTTTTCTTCGCTCAGGCTAGCACGACGATGAGATGGTCTGCAACTCTGATTTTTGCGGTAGTGTGGAATTTTGACCGGCCGGGCGCAAATTGATTTACCTTGAAGAGCGCAAAATCCGTTTTGCAAACGAAAGCCGGCTAGAAGCCGGCGTTAGCGGTGAAGCGAGGACCGGCATCGTCACGCCTACTTATTCCGCGAAATCGTCTGGCGAGGGTTCGTCGTTTCGGTCGGAGCTGAGTGGACCAGCGATTCTAGCCACAGGCACGGCGTTCACCTTGCTGTTTTGCATCGTGGGCCTGGCGCTTTGGGGGCTTCCTTATTATTACGACTTCATGGTGCAGCAGTTCGGATGGAGCCGTGCGCAGGTTACGTCGGGAAATGCGCTGAGCAAACTGGTGGTGGGACCAGCGTTTGGATTCGCGGCAGGATGGCTGGTGGATCGATTCGGGCCGCGGCGGTTGATGATGGCGGGGATTCTGATGGCGGGGGGCGCGCTGATGGGGTTGGGCAGCGTGTCGTCGCAGGGAATGTTTTACTTTTTTTATTTTTTCAACGCCTTGGGATACGTATGTGGCGGGCCGTTGCCGAACCAAGTGCTGTTGACGCGATGGTTTCACAATGCGCGGGGCAAGGCCATGGGCATCGCGTATTTGGGAATTGGATTGGGAGGCGCGGCGGTGCCGTGGATCTCGCATTTTCTGAGTGGCAGCGATTCGGTTGGCAAATGGCGCTGCGCTTTTGGGGTTTTGATTATCGTGGTGGCATTTCCATTAGCTTTCTTTGTGAAGGAAGGTGCGGCGGTTCGGCCAGCGGCAGGAGTGCAGCGAAAAGTTCCGTGGAGAGGCGGTGTTCGCCAGCGCTCCATTTTGTTGATTATCGCTGGGAGCATGCTTTCCATCGGAGCGGTGAGCGGGACGCAGCAGAATTTGAAACTGTTTTTGACCATGGACGTGCACTATGGGCAGGGCGCGGCAGCACGCATCGTTGTCGCTGGTGCTGGCGATGAGCATGGTGGGACGATTGTTGATGGGCTGGCTGGCCGACCGCCTGCCGAAGAAGTACGTGATGGTCCTGATTTACGTAATCGTGGCGGCGGCGATTCCGTTTCTGTTTGCCAGCGGCTCGCCGGCGATGATGTACGCGTTTGCGATATTGTTTGGGATTGGGCTTGGCGGAGACTGGATGATTGTTCCCCTGATTGCGGCGGAAAATTTTGAGGTACGAAATTGCTTGGGCAGGTTGTTGGGGATTATTTTGACGGTGGGCGGGATTGCGGAAGCCGTTGCGCCGTGGATGGTAGGGCATATTCGTGACGTGACCGGGAGTTATTCGAAGGGATTCATGTTCTTGAGCGGAATTTCCTTGTTGGGCGCGGTCGTGGCAGCATTTTTGCCCAAGCGGCCGGTGCGAGCATGAGCGCGATTCCCATTCTGCGCCTTGGGGCGGTAAAGAATGTAGAGCGCTTCAAGGATCATATGCGTGCTTTGGGGCTGAACATTCCGTGCGACCACGAAGTGCTCGCCGGGCCGGAGTGTCTGCTTTGCAATTGCCGCTACATCGTGGCGGGTTCAAATTCCACAACCGTATTGCGGTGCAGCCGATGGAAGGCTGGGATGCGAGTCGGACGGGAACCCGAGCGAGCTTACGTGCGACGCGATGGGCGCGATTTGGAAGCAGCGGCGCGAGTCTGATTTGGGGCGGTGAAGCTGTGGCTGTTTCTCATGAAGGCCGGGCGAATCCGAGCCAACTGGTGATTGCGCCACATACTTATGCGGGCTGGCGAACTGCGTGCAGATTGTTGAGACTTATAAGGCGATGACGGGGAGAGATGGTCGCCGTTGATCGGGTTACAACTGACACACTCGGGCCGTTATTGCCGTCCTAATGCGCACGATCGGCCCGAGCCGAAGATTCTGTATCACCATCCGATATTGGATCGAAAGGATGGGATTGCCGGCGGATTTTCCCCTGCTCGCGGACCAGGAGATCGACAGGATCATCGAAGAGTTTCACCGGGCAGCCGCCGCGGCTTGGAACCTGGGATTTGATTTTGTGGACGTGAAGCATTGCCATGGTTATTTGGGCCACGAATTTTTAAGCGCGCACACGCGCGAGCGGAAGGTATGGAGGATCGTTCGAAAATCGCACGCGGTTCTTGCGTGATGTGGTGAGGGGATTCGGGCGCTGGCGCCGGGATTGCAGATCGCAGTGAGGGTATCGGCGTTTGACACCGTGCCTTATCGGCCTGATCCTGCGAAATCGTCGCCAGGAAAAATGGGACCGGGGATTCCCGAGGAGCACGACACTTGATTCCTTATCGTTGGGGATTCGGCGTGAACCCATCGTGCCCAACGGAGATGGATTCAGCGAAGCGAGAGCCATTTTTGGCGCTGATGGAAGAGCTCGGGATTCGGCTCGTGAACTTCACGGCGGGAAGCCCGTACTACAATCCGCACATACAACGGCCGGCATTTTATCCGCCGTCGGATGGTTATCAGCTGCCGGAAGATCCTCTGATTGGCGTGGCGCGCCAGATGGGGATGACCCGCTCATTGAAGAAGCAGTTTCCGGGCCTGATGATCGTCGGAGCGCGTACAGCTATTTGCAGGATTTTTTGCCGTATGTGGCGCAGGCGGCGGTGCGCTGAAGAGCTGGATGGACTTCGTGGGAATGGGGCGCATGATTTTGTCTTATCCGGGGTTATTGCTGGATGCGGCGGAAGGACGAACGATGGAACACCGGCTAGTGTGCCGTACGTTTAGCGATTGCACGACCGCGCCGCGAAAGGGACTGCCATCTGGCTGCTATCCGTTGGATGAACACTACAAATCGTTCAGAGCTGGCGGGAAAGTTGAAACTGGCAAAAGAGAGACACACATGAACCGGATTCACCATTCGAAAGGGCTCGCACGACATCGCAAAGTGGAGGGGATTGCGGCTGCGCTGCTGCCATTCGAAAGCGATGGGCGCGTTGCCGTCGAGGCGTTTCAGAAACACTGGTTGTCACACACAAGCCGGATTACAGAACGCCGTGAATATGGATACGGGTTACGTGAATTTCCTGTCGAAGCGGAGAAGTTGGACGTGTTGCGATGGACGCGGCAGGCGCTAGGCGAAACCGTTCCGTTCGTGGCCGGAGCGTACATCGAAGGGGAGTCCGGGCGATCCAGTGGAGCTGTATCGCAAGCAGATGGACATGATTGTCGAGGTCGGTGGGACACCCATTCTGTTTCAGACTGCGCAGCTTCACGGCAAACCCGCGAAAGAGAAAGCGGAAGTGTATCGCTCGGCGTGCCACGGATATCCCGGAGCGTTGGCATTCGAATTCGGACCGATGTTCGCGCCCAACGGCGAAATCTTCGACTCCGAAACGTTTTTACGCCTGATGGAGATTCCGGAGATCCCGGGCATCAAGCATTCGTCGCTGGATCGGCTGGTTGAACTGGAGCGGTTGGCATTGCGCGATAAGCACCGGCCGGAGTTCCGCATTTACACCGGGAAACGATTTGGGAATCAATATGATTGAGTACGGGTCTGATTATTTGCTCGGGCTGGCGACATTTGCTCCGGAGAGATTTGCGGAGCGCGATGCGTTGTGGGAGAAAGCCGATCCGCGGCTATTTCGCGGTGTCGGATGCGTTGCAGTACTTGGGCAACATGGCGTTTCGCGAACCGGTCCCGGCATATAAACACTCGGCGGCGATTTTTCTGCACCTCACCGGCGAATCCCAAGCAACCGAACGCACGCGAAAAATTCGCAACGTCCTGCGTGGGAAGAAGAATTACTGCGCGAATGCGCGCGGCGTTTAGGACTCTGCGGTTAAGTCGCGTTCCCCCAAAGAGCAGCTAGCGTTATTGTGCAGAGTTGGCCGCGAGCACATCGATCACGGCGATGTTGGGCACAGCTCGGCGGGAAGATTGTGGCGTTGCTGCAAGTAGGCCGGGGCGTTGTAGGAGATCCAAACTTTGCCTGCGGAATCTTCGGCGACGAGAATTTTCAGTGGAAGATCGAGGGCGATGCTGGGAGAGGCCAGCATGAGCGGAGTGCCTCCTTTGGGATTGCCGAAGATGAGCAGTTTAGTGTTGGGCATATGCAGGCCGGCTTTTTCCGCTTCGCCGCTGTGGTCGACAACCGCGAAAAGCTTCACATTTTTGGCCTGGAGAATGGATTCAAGTTTTGCGACGGTATCCGTAACGGAGTGCTGGCTGGCGATGCGCACGATGCCGTTCTCCGGGATCGCGGATGCTGGCGTTGCAGACATGAAGGCCTCCTTGGGCTGAACGACGCCTATGGCCAGGGCAGAAGCGTTACCGTAAGCGCTGTTGCCGCGTTTCAGCTACTTGTTAAAGTTTAGATACCGCACGAGAGACAAAGGACACAGCAACCTTTTCTGATATGACGCGAAGCTGTCCGCCGTTGTGCTGAGAACGAAGCCGCGAACGCAAGAGGCTCGCGCTACGGCGTGATTTTGACCATGACCACGGAATGGGATGGCACGTTGGCGGAATAGCTGCCGTTGAATGAGCCGAGATCCTTGTGAGCCCACAGGTCGCGGACTTTAGCGGGAAGGTGATTGGGGTAGCCAATCTGGTCCCAAGCGACACTCACGTTGCTGTCGGAAGCGCCGCGGTTGAAAAGAATCACGGCGCGGCTCCCGTCGCTTAGAGGCTTGGACCAGATTTCCAAATCACCGTTCTTCTCGACGCGGTGCCCTTCGCGGCCCAGCTTATCCTGGTTCACCGCGATCACTTCGCTGTTCGTAAGAATGTCTTTTATATCTGAAGTCATGGAGCGAACATCGTTGCCAGCAATAAGTGGAGCGGCGAGCAAAGCCCAAAAACTGAAATGCGCGCGGTATTCGGGGATGGTCATCCCGCCGTTGCCCACTTCGAGCATGTCCGGATCGTTCCAGTGGCCGGGCCCGGCAAAGGCGTCGAGTCCAACTTGCAGGTCGACGATGTTGACCATTCCGAGTTGACAACACGAGCCATCAGGCCATTTTTTCATGCTGCTCCACGTATCGCTGATATCCCCGGTGGCGCGCCACAGATTGCCAATGCCTTTGGCCCAAAGCCAGGGTTTGGCGGTGCCCCATTCGCACATGCTGAAGACGATGGGCCGCCCGGTCGCCAGCAGTGCATTATTCATCGTAGAGTAGGCTTCCTCGGCGTTGCGTGTGCCGGTATTACACCAATCATACTTCAAGTAATCTACGCCCCAACGGGCGTACTGCAGCGCATCCTGATACTCATGCCCCTGGCTGCCGGGGCGGCCTGCGCAGGTTTTGGTGCCAGCGTCCGAGTAAAGGCCGAATTTCAGTCCTTTCGAATGCACATAGTCGGCCAATGCTTTGATGCCCGAAGGGAAGTGCTGCAGGTCTGCGACGATGAAGCCGTTTTCATCCCGGCTGACCTGCCAACAATCGTCGATGACCACATACTGATAGCCGGCGTCTTTCATGCCGTTGGTCGCGATGGCATCCGCGACGGATTTGATCAGGTCTTCGCTAACATTGCAGGCAAATTTATTCCAACTGTTCCAGCCCATGGGAGGAGTCTGCGCGAGGGAGTTACGTTGCAGTTGCGCGGGTGATGGAATTGCGGTGAGAAGCGCGAACAAAACAAAACCGAGCACAGAAGTGCACATTCGAATTCTCTTCATCGATCTTCTCCTATGGACTGTTCCATCAGGTAAAGAGCGAGAGCCTGGTTCGCCTGGGTCCATGCCAGCGGTGTATGAACATTGGCAATATAGCTGCCATGCTTCAGGAAATAAAGCTCGGGACACTGACCTGCGGGAGTGAGCTGCGCGAGCGAACGGTTGAAGTAGTGGATTTGCTTTTGGAAGCTCACGGTATCTGAGCGATCCGCGAGGTAACGCTTGCCGTAGATGATGGAAAGCAGGGGATCGAAGATGCACCATTGTGCTTCACAGTTGGGCTGAAGATGCGCATCGCGAAAATCGAGGCGGTCGCTGAAATCGGCGGACATCTCGCCGGGTGCGAACCATTCGTCGTAGTCCTGGCAGAAGTAAGAGTCGCTGCCATAGCGTTTGATCCCGGCCTCGCCCTTCAGCCTGGCTTGGACAAGATTGAGGATGGCGTCTTGCGCGGCGCGGGAGGGCACTACGTCGAGCGGGTGAATCAAGAGGAGGAGCGCAGAATCGACCAGGCGTTCCGGGGGAGCTTCGAACGGTAAGGTCGCGTCGAGACGTTCGCGGCCTTTCGCGATGAGCAGTTGCAAATTTTTCGTTGGAGCGCGTTGTGCCTCGTTGTATTTCAGCAGTTCTTGCAGGCCAGCGACGACCGCGCCCACACTGGAGTTGTTGATTTTGCGTCCTTCTTCCCACGCGCCGCTGTCGCGATCCCGCCAATACTCGATAGCCTCGAAATAGTCGGGGAAAAAAGCCGTAGGTCTCGGCGTCGGATGCTGAAAGAGTATGCGCGCCGGAATTAGCGAGTGTAAATCGGAACCACAGGGCTTGGCCGAGCGCGTCATTCTGCGCTTGCGGCCAGACTTCCGGGAGTTCCTGAAGAGTTTGCGCGGTGAAACGAATGTGGGGGCGGCGGCTAACATCCTCGCGCAAGGCGGGCTCGCGAATGATGTCGCGGAAGCGCGGGGCTTGCGTTGCGAAAAATCGCGTTAAGCCTTGAATGCAGGCGATTGCTGGAGCGAGATGGCCGCGGCGGCGCAAGGAATCGGAAATCATGACGTTGTCGCGGACCCAAACATTTTGATAGCCGCTGAGCGCGTCGGGAGCTTGGCTGGAACTGGCGGCAAACAGCCCATGAGCAACCGGGACGATCTCATGTGTGCGGTGTTCGCTGAGCGCGCTTTTAATGTTGGTCAGACTTTCCGGCGTGTAATGGTCAGCAATCAGGTGGGAGAGCAGGCTGGTATGGAGGGTCAATTGAGATCCCACGGGCTGCGTGAATCGAGAAATGGAAGTACGCGGGAATTCTATCGCAGATTGCCAGCTTCCCTGAAGGTTTGAGATGCGATGCGGACGGATGATTGAGGTTAGCAGCGACAGGCGATCGTGTGTCTAACTGGAAAATGGCGGGAACAAAACACTCATTCACGGTGTCTGAAACATCATAGCTCATCCAGTCGTATCTTCATGGCAGAGGCACGCTGCACTGGTTCGATTCCTGCGCGCCAATGTTTCCTGTAGAGGGTGCCGCGCCTATGAAGACGGGGGGACCGGAAGCACGCGAGCCGGAGCGGAGGCGTTCGCCACGCTACCGTTATGCGGCAACGCTGGAAATTGAGTGGGGCTCCGCGCGTTTGCGGGCGCGCACGCGCGACATCAGCGAAAGCGGAATGTTCATCGAAGCCGACGATGTGCTCTGGGTGGGGGCAGGCTTCCGCGCAAGACTTGCTGTCGATCGCCCGCTGTGGGTGGACTGTTCTGTCAAGCGGGTGGAACCCGGAGCGGGGATGGGTGTAACCGTTGAGCTTCGCGAAGACCAGAGCCAGCAAAATTATCAAGAGTTGCTCGCCAAGCTGGCAGCAGGCTAGCGCTCCAGCCTTATACTAGATTCGATGACACGTTGCTTGGATTGTGGATCACCGCGCGTCAGCGACCAGTGTCCGAATTGCGGGCTGACGTCCGCCGCAGCGGAATTGGTCTTCCGCCGGCGCCTTCTGAAGCAGATGGCCGTTTTCCTCGCAGGGTCGCTGCTCTTCCCGTACATTAGCCAGGTATATCCGCCGCTCGATGTCGACGCGATGCTGGTGTTTTTTGGCCTGCTGTTTTTCCTGGCGCTCACAGTGGCAATTTTTCTGGACCGGCAGGCGCGGGCTCGAAAAGATATTGAGCTTCTGCGCCATTTGTTCACGGGATTGATTCCGCTCCCGTTCATTCTGTCGTTCGCCTTGTTCCTCAATGGCAAACTCGATTCGCCTCGAAATGTGGAGTATCACCAGACAACCGTTACCGGGCGTTACTTAATGAAGGGGATCGTGCGCGGCACACGAAGGTTGTTTGTCTATTCCTGGAGAGAAGGGCGCAAATACGAGCGGCTGGCCGTGGATACCGACGATTTCGACCGGTTTCGCCAAGGCGACCGCATCAACGTGGGCGTGGAGCCCGGAGCGTTGGGCATCCCGTGGTTTTATGGCGTGTATCGTGTGGGGCACGCGAACATCGAAATGCCGCCGGAAACGCATATGAATGGAGTTAAGCCTGAGGCGACGCCGCACGAGGCAGCGCCGAAGTGAGCTGCGCACATCGACTAGAATCCGCCGTTACCAGGTTGGCCTTAGTAGGCTGCTGAAAAATTCTAACTTCGTCATTCCGAACGGAGTCCGCGAAGCGAGGAATCTCTCTTTTTCTTGACTTTTCGACCACAGAGGGATTCCTCGCTACGCTCGGAATGACGGATAACGCCCTTTTTTCAGCAGCCTGTTAGTAGATGGGCCTTCCGTTGAGGCCGAGGGGGATCTGCAATTCCAGCACGTGGCCATTTTTGCCGAGACGGAAGCGGATGCGCTCCATCGAACCAACGTTGCGCTCGACGAAGTCCGGGGTGTCGATCGGCTTCTCCGGAACGTCGGCGAGGGACCATTCCACCGCGTCTGCGGTTACTTTAATTTTTTCAGGGTCGATGTCGAAGACCTCTTGATCGGCCACATTGATGAGCAGGTAGCGCTTCCAGAGCCGAACCAGCAGCACACCTTTTTTCTCTGAATGATAAATATTCCAGGAATTTGGGGCGTTGTCGTTGAAACGCACAATCGCGAACTCCAGCGTGTGCCAGGTGAGCCGGCCGGAGGCGCTTGGTTGAGCCGGGGCTTGCGGATAAGCCGCGGACTGGAAGGCGAGCAGAAGGAGAAGCGCGGCGGCACCGCGGATCATAAGACGTGAGGCGATGGTCATTTGCCGAAGCCGCAATCGCGCCACAAACTGCCCCATTCCCACAGTGCGAAGCCAGTCTGCGCGGGAAGGGCATGCCCCACCTGGTGAGCCAACATGGCGATTTGTCCACGGTGGTGAGAGTCGTGCGCGATCAAATAGCCGACGAACGCGACGACATTGGGTTTGAAATGCGGAACTTTGCCGGCGGCATCATCGAGCGCTTGCTCCAGCAACGCGTGAATGCAATCAGCGCTGGCCTTCAGGGCCGCTTGCACTTCTGCCCGGGTGGCCTTGTCGGGATCGAGCTTGGCGGGATGCTTGCCATTTTTGTCCGCGGCCGAAAGCCACATGAGCCGAACATTGTGAATGTGAGAGCCAATCGCTGCGATGGAGCGGCCCTTGCCGGAGGCGGGTCGGGCCTGCCAAGCTTCGTCAGCGATATTGCCGAGCAGCAGTTGATTCGCCTTCTCGTTGACAGCGAAGGTTTCCAGCAGTGCTTTGCGGAAATCGAGGCTGGGCGTCTTGGAACCAGGGGAGGCGGTCGACGGCATAGGTTAAACCTCATTACAGCACCATAGAGAAGTGTACGACAAGAGCGGGAATTGCAGCGAAGAGGGCACCCGACATCCGCAGCCAATGAAGCAGGCAAGATGCTCTTCGCTGGCTCCGGGTGAACCGGCGCTACAGGTTGCTCTGATCTTAAACTTCGGCTGGGACGCGGACTAATTTTTCCGACTCAACTTGGAGACCCGACTTCTGGCGTACGGAAAGCAGCGAGGCCAAATAGAATAGGGCGACTAGCACTAGAAGGAAGCGGATCCCGGTCCAATAAGACAGGGATTCCAGAAGACCTCCCAGCAAAGCGCCGAACAGATTTGAACCGAGAGCCTGACCGCTAAAATTCTCTTTGGCGAAGCTCTTGATGAAGACGATTCCGGCGAAAAATACCGGTAAACACAAGACGAGAGTTGCCGCCGTGATCTTGGCCGCGAGCGAGGGAAAGAAGAATCGTTCGAGGGGTGTAAAGTAAGAAAGCGCAATGGTGGCGAAAATCCCGGCGTAGCCGACCGAAATCGGGATGCGCGAGAAGAAATCGACCACGATATTGGAAACCACGATGAAGAGAAGGAGTCCGGCAATCACGATGGAATTGACGACCCAGGTAGTCCCGAACAGCAGTGCCATTTTGCTGACGATCTGAGCTTCCAAAAGCAGGAACCCCGCACCGAGAAAAAAGAAGTGCCAGCGGAGAGTCCCGGAAGTGACGCCAGCTTGCCGGAGAAACAGCCAGCACAATACGATGAGCACGGCGGAAATGAGAACGACGGTCAAGGGGAGTCCGGGTTCGCGCTGGTAAAGATAGGGCCAATCGTCGGTGGTGAGAGTGGCACGCTCGGTTCGTCCCGCAGGATGGTCGTGGACGTACTTCGCCAGCGAAGGATCGTTGAGCGCCTGCTGCAGCCGTTGCGGGGAGCCTGCAATGTAAAAGGTTCCCGCCGTGGCGTAGATCGGCTGCTCGACCGTGACTTGCAGCGGCGGGCTGCCGAAAGTGTCGCCCATTAATCCGTTGAGTCTGCCGGCAATCCACGGAGCAGCGACCCAGAATTTAACGACCATCAAACCGTCCGGCTTTAAGTGCCGGCGCGCCGCTTGCATCGCTTCCCTGGTGTAGACGTAATTATCGATGCGGATATTCGTGAAGTGCGAAGAAGTGGTATGGGAATCGAGGAGCGAGAACATGATGAGATCAAATTGCTCGGAACCGTTCTGCAGATAACTACGGGCATCGTTGAGCACCGGAGTCACGCGAGGGGAGCTGTAGGGCTGCTCAAAATGCAGGCGCTTGCCAAGTTTGAGAATCAAGGGATCGATCTCCACGGCGACGACGCGCTGCGCCCCGTTGCGTACAGCGGCGGCCACATCGTTGCCGGTTCCCGAGCCGAGAACCAGGACTGAATCAGGATGCGGATAAAAGTGGTAAGGAAGGTTGTAGGCGTTCCAGGCGGGATCCACGTCCTTGAACAAGTCGGGATGAGCTTCAACAAATCGGTCGGACAGGTTGAAGATTTTCTGATACCAATCGCCATTGGTTTTCAAGTTGTAGGCGATAGTTTCTCCGTCTCTCACGACGGGCGAAATGGCGAGTTCTTGATAAGGAGACCAGTACACGGTGGCGTTCTTTTCCGTGGGAATTGCCGCGAGCCCTGCGCAAACGAGGAATACAACCGCCGTCGCGAGGCGCAGCCAGGACGCCCGCCAAAGCAACAGGACAAAAAGGGCTCCTGCGAATAGAAGCCAGATCACGGGCGGCAGATACAGAAAGCACAAAAGGGTGTAAAGGAGTATGCCGGCAAGACTGCCGAGGACGTTCACGGTATATGCGAAAATTCCTTTCTTGGAATTCTCTAAATACCAACCAACGAACTGTCCCACGGGAATGAAGACCATAGTGATGAGGGCAAAGACGATGACGATGACTACGGTGGCGGCAAGCACGCCCACAACGGAATAGGTACTTAGCGAATATTGACCGACGCTCCAGAAGGTCGCCTCTGAGAACACGCCCAGAAAAGACGGAAGGTGGCCTACCATTTCTCGAAGGGACGCCCACGGCAACTTTACGAGCAGAGTCAGGGCCAAGAGAGGCAGGGCGAGGGTAAACAGGTTGATACGCCGGCGACACAAATAGCAGCCCAGGCCGAAGCCGAGAAAACAGGCAATAAGGACGAAGTTCTTGAAATAAGCAAACATGCGAATTTCCGAAGAGATCCAGCGAATCATGAGAAGTTCAAGAAAAAGTCCCAGAACGCTTGCCAACACGAGACCCCGAGAGGAAGGTCCGCCGAGGGAATCCGGGGAGATTTCCCATTTCGAAAACTTGTAAGCGGGCGAACTGAAAGCTTGGGATGCACGGTAATAACGGTAGACGTAGAACAGCACGCCCAGGCCGACAATGAGAATGGCCGCATAAGCCAAGCCGTACTGCAGCAATTGCGCATGAAGCGAGGGCACAAAACCTCCGGTTGACGATTACGAACATCAATTCAAACCAGTCGCACGATCGGTAGGTACGATCATAACTTTGTGACGGCCTGAGATTGTTAGTTGGTAAAACGATATTACTCAGGTTCGGGGTCAAAGGAAAGCAGACAGCGGATGGAAAATGGCACGTGGAAAAAATGGGGGCGCATGAATCGATTGATTCTTGCGCCCTCTTTTCGATTGTGCCGCGAAGTTCTTTGGGCTTCCCGGCGCAATCTGGTGCGAGGATATGGTTTTCGATTGCGGGCAGCAAGAGGAGTACCAGGAAATCTCCTGTGCAAATCCGCGGATGCTGTGGAAAACGAAAGGGTCAGCGATTCAGACTCTGGTAGTAGTAATACAGAGTGAACACGACCCCTGCGAAATAGAGCATGCCAAAAACTGACTGGTTGTGCTGAGCGAGCCATCGAGGCAAAAAAATGTCGAAGTTTGGCGTGGTCTCAGGACTGTATCTGGACGCGAGTTCGGTGAGCGGGCACCGGAACCGGTTCAGTGCAAGAATGAAGCATTCCAGCAACACGACACCGCTCAAGAGCAGTGCGAGGCGGAAGTGCCCGAGGTAAGCCGCCAGAGGTAACCCGATGATACATGCGACGAAGAACGCCCAAATGGCTGTGTGGAATAGCTTGATCCACCAGAGGGGAGAAAACTGTGAAGATGCCCGCCGCATACCGGTAGGCTATAAGGGATTGGAAACGAATGATGTGATCGCGGAGAGTTGGCCGGAAAAATCGAGGGCGCTGGAGCCTTGCGGCTCAGCGCCCTCTTTCAATTGCGCCGCGAAGTTTTTAAGGCTCCCCGGCTCAATCTGGGGTGAGGATAAAACTTAAGAATTCGCTTGGCAAGAGGAGTCGAGGAGATTTTCTGTGCAAATCTGTGCACGGCTGTGCAAAAAAGATCCGTTGCGCGGTGACGGCCGCTGCCACACCGGCCCGTGGGCCTCCGCCTGCGCAATTAAAGGCTGAACACGGCTTTGCCGGGGTGACCGGAAGAAACATAGGAATAGAGGCGGAGGGCGTCTTCGAGAGCGCCGCGTTCGGCAATGGGCGAAGGCCGCAGTTGGCCGGTTTCGAACAGGGGCGCAAGAGAAGTGAGGAGTTTCGCGCCATCAGCTACGGTGATGGCGAGGGAATCCACACCGAACAGAGCCAGACGGCGATGATAGAAATCGAGCAAGTCGAAGCTGACCCTGCGGGTGCCCACGGACGTGATGGCGACTTGCCGGCCGTCTTTTCCGAGTGTCGAGAGGACCGGCTCAAACAGTTCGCCGCCGACACAATCGAAAGTTACATCGACGCCCTTGCCTTTCGTGATCTCGCGGACGGCTTCCTTGAGATCGGACTGGGTGGTGTCAACGTAGCCGAGGAGGTCAAGCCCGGAGAATCTTTCGGTGTCGAACGGTTTACGATCCACGGCGATCAATTTGGCGTTCACGGGTGTGACCGAGTTGCAAAACGGCCGAGCCGACGCCACCTTGCGCTCCAGTCACTAAAAGGGTTTCGCCCAGTTGAAGATTCGCGCGGCGGAACAACCCCTGGTAGGCAGTAAGGAAATTAACGCCAACGCAGGCAGCCTGTTCGAATGAAAGTTTTTTGGGCTTGGAACTAACCGCCTCGGCAGGGATCACCAGGAATTCTGCGTGGCTGCCGTCGCGGGTGAAGCCAATATCGCCGCCGCTGCCCCACACCTCAGTATTCACAAGATTTGGAGGGCCATCGACGACAATGCCGGCAAAGTCGCGGCCAGGAACCCGCGGAAGAGTCGTCGAAGACATTTTGCCTTGCACGTTTTTGACGTCGCTGGGATTGATGCAAGCAGCGATGACTCTGACCTTTGCCTCGTCGGGTTTGAGCACAGGGTCGGGAAGTTGCTCGACGGAGAGATTCTTCAAATTTTCGGCGAAAGAGGAGAAACGAAGGGCTTTCATAGAGTTGTCTCAAACGTTGAAATTGCCGCGCATCGGAGGATATCACTGCTGGAACCGGTCCGTCGTAGTGAAGGGCACTAGGAGGAAGGCGTAGAATGCTGGAGTGAAGACTAATTGAATGGAACGGTAAGCGCGGCGGTCGCGGACCCGGAAAGACCCTAAGAAAAGAAGTGGCAATATGCGGGCAATGATGAGGGGGCGAACTGGTGAATCGAATCTGGAGCATGGTGAGGCGAGTGTACCCGCGGTGCAGCACGATTTCGCAAGCCATCGCGTTCAACGTGTTTCTGGCGTTTTTCCCGACGCTGCTGGTTGCGGTGGGATTTGCCTCCACCTGGATTGGCAGCAAAACTGCCACCTTGGACGCTATCCGGGACTTCACGGACTTCTTGCCGCCGGGGAGCCAGGCGATTGTCACGGAATTTCTGAACCGGCGCAGCCCGGATGTCTGGAAATACGCGCTGGCGGGAATCACGGGCGCGCTGTTCGGTGGAACTCAAGTAATGAAGTTGTTGATGCAGGGGATCCACCTGATCTACGGGGACGAGGAGCGCATCGGATTCCTGCACCGGCAGGTTCGCGGGCTGTTGCTGCTGCTGATCACCATGGCTCCGATTGTGGTGGCCGGCATTCTGGGAGTGTTCGGCAGGCCGCTGAGGCATTGGCTGACCGAGCAATTGTGGACCAACGCGCCAATCCACGGAATGTGGCTGGTGTTTTTCCCGCTGGCGGCGATGGTGCTGGCCATGTTGGCGCTGACCGTGATTTATTGGGTGGCGCGGCCGAAGGAGAAGCACCTGAGGCACGTATTGCCGGGTGCCGCCGTGGCAACCTATTATGGTGGTTGACGAACGCTTTGTTTGGATTCTATGTGCGGCGGGTGCCGTCTAACGTGGTGTATGGCGGATTGGCTGCGGTGATCGGTTTGCTGATTTGGATGCAGATTTCGGCCGTGATTGTGTTCCTGGGCGCGGCGTGGAACGCGGAGATGGCGGCGGCAAAAAGCAGGTGACCTGTGGCAAAGGTGCAAGTGGAAAGCTATGCGGGATTCCGGGCGGATGAAAGGCCGATGCGCCTGAAACTCCGGGAGCAGACTCTAAAGATTGTTGAGGTCGAGGACAAGTGGTATTCGCCCGGGGAGACGTATTTCCGCGTGCGGGTTGAGGACGGCGACCGGTACGTGCTGCGGCACACCGAGGCTCAGGACGTCTGGAGCCTGGAAGGCTATCGCAGTGGTGCGAATTAGTGGAGTTTGGCCGATCTAAAGTTCGGCCACTACACTATTTTTATGCCGCGACGAGCGCTGGAGCTACGGGCGTGAGCTTTCGGTTTGTTAGATGTGAAGCCAGTGCAGCAGAATCAACGCGAGCGTGCCGCTGCCCACGATGATCCACAGCGAAAGTCCCTGAAGCAGCGGGCGGAATCCCACGCTTTGGAGCGTCTTCTTGTTCAGCCCGGTGCCAATCAGAAAAAGCGTTACGGTGAGGCCAATTTTGCCGAGGTGATTCAGCGTGCCGAACGTTGCAGTGAACGACGGCAACAAGGTGTTCAGCAGGGCTGCAAGGCAGAAGAATAGAATGAACCAGGGCCATTGGATGCGCGCTTTGGATTTCAGGGTGAGCGCGGTGACGAAGGATAACGGAACGATCCAGAGTGCGCGTGCCAGTTTGATCGTAGTGGCAATCGCCAGGGCGGTTGCGCCGTATTTGGCCGCGGCGCCTACGACGGAACTCGTGTCGTGTATCGCCAGCGCGGACCACAGGCCAAACTGCTCCTGGGTCATATGCAGCGCATAGCCGAGAAACGGGAATAAGAAGAGCGCAACGGAATTGAGGATGAACACGGTGCCAAGGGATACGGCCATTTCCTCTTCATTGGCATCGGCAATCGGGCCAACCGCGGCAATGGCGCTTCCACCGCAAATGGCGGTACCGGCGCTGATCAGAAACGCCGATTTTTTGCCCACTCGAATGAGGTAGCCCAAGGCTAAACCAAGCAGCATGGCCACGGTGATGCTTGCCGCGGTGTACAGGAAACCGGAGCGCCCGGCGTGAATCACTTCGTGAAGATTCATGCCAAAGCCGAGAGCGACGACAGAAGCTTGCAGCAGAAATTTGGCCAGGTGCTTACTTTCGACGTGAAACGGATGAGCGAGAGTGAATCCATAGATCAGGCCAGCGAGCAGCGCCAGGGGCGGGGATAATAGGCCGCTGGCCGCCAGAATCAGTCCCACGAAAAAAAGATTCTTGTTCACGGGTAGAGTGTGGCCCGGCGGGGACGTGGCGGTCCAAGCAGTTATGTTGATGGGCGATTAGCTGGACTTATCGCTTCGCAGCGGCGGCAGGACGGGGCGTACGGGAAGCTTTCGAAAGCAAGCTGGCACGCGAAAGCGCAAAGGTGCGGAGAGCGCCGGCAGGGCCCTGAGGGGAAGGGCCGGTGCGGGAGATTAGCGAAAAATGGCGAGTGACGCGAAGTCCGGTGACGGGCACGATTTTCAGCGCGTGCAACTCCAGCTCCTTGGAAATGGCCCAGCGCGACACAAAACCGATACCGAGCCCGGCTTCGACGGCTGACTTAATTGCTTCAGTGGAATCCAGGTCCAAGACCTTCTTGAACGATTTCATCTTGACGCCCGCATGTTCCAATGCGAGTTCCACGACGCGGCGGGAACCGGAACCTTGTTCGCGCATCAGCAGGGTACAGGCCAGCAATTGTGAGCGGTTTAGCTGGTCGCAGCGAAATTTTGCGGCGCAATCAGCACCAGCTCATCCTCCATGAACGGTTCCATGCGAACGCCTCGTTCGCGAGCGGGACCTTCGATCAGTCCAATGGATACTTTGCCTTCGAGAAGCAGGCGAACGATTTCGCTGGTGTTGCCGCTGAACAGCGAGAACTGGATGCGAGGGTGTTCGTTGAGGAAAGCGCCGAGCAGGCGAGGAAGAACATACTGCGCGATGGTCGTGGAGACGCCCAAAGGCAGCTCTCCGCGAGACCTCACCGTCTTGCGGGGCGAGTTCGCGCTCAGCCTGCGAGACCAGTCGCAGCCAACTGATTGGCGTACCCAAGCAACATGGAACCGTGGCGCGTCAGGGAGATACGGCCGGCGGTGCGGTCGAACAGGCGCACGCCAAGATCGTTCTCAAGCGCTTTGATTTGCAGCGTGACCGCAGGTTGCGTGAGGAAAAGTTGTTCGGCTGCTTTACGGAAATTGAGGTATTCGGCAACGGTACGAAACACTTTGAGCCGGAAATTCTCTAGCTGGGCCATGCGACGATTATCCACGGAACGCAGGCCCACAACCATGAGTTCCCGTGGCGACGCACTGCAGGCTACTTCTGAGATTTGCCGGGGCCCGTTACCTCAATAGTCGTTTTGGCTGCTCCTACGTTTTCGAAGCGATCGTAGGCACGAACCGCCACGGTGTGTTCGCCGGGAGAAAAGCCACGCACGGTAAAGGCGAACGTTTCGGACTTGTAATCGGTGATCCCGGTGGTGGGGCGAACATTGGTCCAGTCGCCGCCATCGACGCTGTACTGCGCTTTTTCGATGCTGTTGGTGGGATGAGTGGCAGTGAATTGAAAATCGTAGGAAACACCATGAGAACGATCGGCATTGGCGCCGGTCGGGCTCGCGGTGATATTGCTCACCGTCGGCGAGGTGTTGTCCACTTCAAAGCGCTCGCTTTCGCGCTCCGCGGTTAACGTGGAATCCGGCGGATTCGACGGGGCGTCGGTGGCGACGATTTTAAGGTAGTACGCGCCATCGGGCATCGACGAGGTGTCCCAGGAATAAAATTTCTGATCGAGGTTGTCTTTGAGCAGCAGCCAGTCGCGCTGATTCTCGCCTCGAAAATAGACGGAATACTTGAGTTCATCGTCGTTGTCGTCATGCGCGGACCACAGGACGGTCTGATAGCCCTTTTGCAAGCTGGCCTGAGGCTGCGCTTCGAATTTCGCGGGATTTTGGGGACTTGAGTTCATCGCACCCGTCGGGTTGGCGTTCGGTGCGGGCGGCTGCTTCAGGGCAACATTCCCGGCCACCGTGATTCCCGGAGGCGCTTGTGCGCGGATCCCGGGATCCTGAATCGCGATTCCGTCGATGACCGGCGCGACATTTTTGGGAAGGTAAGCGACGCTAACCCAATCGACGCCGTCGCCGGGACGCCCGTCATGAATCACGGCTTTCCATTGTAAAAAGCGAGCTGCCGGCGCCTGGATCGAAGCGTCTGACGAGGAGTAAGGACCAAACCAGGGCGACCATTCTTTGCCGGGATCTTCGGTATTCCCAGTGCGGACAAAAATCTCCAGGCGAGGGCCTTTGGAGTTTTTCGTGTTGGCTGAATTGCTGGTGGTTTCCGGAGGGCCCCACCATTCGATGCGTCCCCACTGCGAATAGAGTTTGGCGTCGAAGGATTGCGATTCGAAAGTGCCTTCCGGTTCGTAGTCCGGGCCAAGCGAAAAGACCTTTCCGGGATTCGCGGTGCACAGATAGACTTTGCCGTTTGTCGTGCTCGAAATGCCGGTGATCTGCGCGGATCCGGATTTCGCCAGTTGCGCGTAGATGCCCCGGCCATCGATGACCAGCAGCGAGCCGCTGTTCCCGGTGCCGGCCAGAAGGCGGCCATCAGAGTTCAAGCCAAGGGAATACACAATTTCGTCGCGTGAAGACCAAATTTCCTCGGGCACACCGTTCGTGCTGATGCGGTAGATGCTGCTGCTGATCGCTGGAGGAAAAGCCAAAAAGGGAGTGGCTACCGCACCGGCCTGGATGCCGGGGTTTGCGATGGCGTTGGTGCCTTGGGGGACGGAGATGATGGAAGGCTGGCCGGGAGCGGTGGGATGTTGTTTCTCTCCGATGGCGGCGACGTAGATGTTGCCATCATTGGCGACGACGAGAGAGGTGATTTCGCGTTTGGCGGTTTCGTAGATGACGAAGCCCTGCGCTCCGCCGGAGGCAAGTTGTTTCGAGCCGCTGCTGTCGACGGCTGATATGCGCAGGACTCGGCCGTTCGGCTCGGTGCCGGCCACGAGATTGCCTTTGGAGTCGAAGCCGAGGACTTTAATGTGTGCTTCGTCGCTCGTGTAGTAGAGCTCGCCCTTGCCGTCGGGCGTGACCGCGAAGATTTGACCTTTATCGCCGGTTGCGACGTAGAGAACGCCGTTGGTCCCGAAGGCCAAATCCCAAATGTACTTGGTTTTGGGTTCGAAGAAGACGGTCTTCTCGCCATTGGCAGCGACCTTGTAGACCTTGCCGTCAGGCGAGGTGCCTACGTAAAGAGTGCCCTTGGAATCGAACGCGATGCATTGCGCGAGCAGGTCGGTGGACTCGAACACGGATTTCGGTTTGCCGCTGCTATCGAAACGGAAAACTTTCGCGGGCGAGCCCCCACCGGCGTAAAGGGTGCCGTCGGGAGCCGTCCGCAAAGACCAGAGATACGAAGCGTCGGCATCGGCTAGCAAGGTGAATTTGGGAGCGAGCTCAAGATGACCATCGCTGCGCACTGCCACACCTTTCGCCGTGCCTTTCAGGAATTCATCGTAGGTGGATTGCTTCCAACGGCGGGTGTGATCGGCAGACGCAAAACCGGCGACTCCGAACAGCAGCAGCGCCAGCAGGAACAGCTGTTTCCAAAGTTTGGACATAGAAGGGGTCACCGGATTTGTAGATTCAAAGAAATGAGACCAGAAACGGGTCCACCTAAAGCCACAGACGATTCACTGGAGAGCGATTCACGTAGGACTTGGACGCTGCCGGGAGCGGGACGGCCATCGACGACGCTGATCTGCGAGAGCGGCACGTTGGGTAGTTCCTTGTCTTCCCAGACCATGGTGGGAGCGGGAACGAAGACACCGACGTACAAGCGGTCGTTGTGCCGCTCGCGATTGATGAGCGCGATTAATTGGTCAAGTCCAGCCGGACCTGAAGCACCGCCAGCACCGGCAAAGCTGAATCCGCGGGAAGCGCGATTCATCCATTCGGCGTCACTGACCAGAACACGAAGGGAGGTACCGCGGGCGATCTGGTCGGGAACGTGGACAGTAGTTTCTTCGATGCGCGCCTCGCCGCGATAGGGCCTGAGCAGCACGCGGACTTTCAGATTTTCACCGGGGGCGGCTTCTCCGGCTTCCAGCCAGGCGCTTTCGATGGAATAAGAATTCCTCCCCGCTTGGCTCTCCACGCGCATGGAGACGTGCTCGACCTCTGGAATTTCGTAATTGTTGGTGAAGAGGCGGGCGAAGACGCTTTGCATAACGAGCGCGATGGGCATGCCGTCCGGGGAAAGGGAATCCGTCGGCGCGAAGGTGTTTTCGAGCTTGACCGGAACATGCCCCTTCAGCTGGATTTCGCCGGTGAGGTGAAGCGTGGTGCCCTCGCCATACAGCGCATTCTGCGTGACGCCGTTGAAAGCGGTCATGGCGACCAGCAGGGGAGTGAGTTTTGGATGATTGATCATCTCGACGTGGAGCTTTTTCTCGTTCGAACCCGTGACGAAGCTCAGGTCCATGGGGATCATTGCTGGCGGTGCGCCCAGTTTTCCGGTGACGGCGGTGAGATGGTCACCAGTGATCGTACCGATGGTGCCGCCCATATTGACAATTTTGGTGGAGGCGAGCGAAGAGGAAAGCGTGGTGACGACTTCGCTGCGCGCCATGGGAATTTGAATGTCGCCCAGGTTCATCAAGGGATGGCCGCAGAGGAACACGTGATCCCCTTGCACCGCAGTTACGGTGCAGGCGGAATTCACGGACATGTCGCCACGAACGAAAACCATACCGGCCATATCGCCGGGAGCTAAGTGCGCGTGCGGGTCATCTCTCTCATCCGTGGCGGAGCCGCCTTGCGTGGCCACCAAGCCAAAACTCTGAAGCTGGGACGCGAACTGCTGGATAGCGGCGGTCTGAAACCCGGAAAAGACAAGAGGCGTCTCGATAGGCTGAAGTGCGGAACCAGAGGGCAAGGTATTTTGCGCGACCGCCGTTGGGGGCAACTGAAAGGTTTGCGCCGTGGATTGTGTGGGGCTGCCCGCGACCGGGGGACGCAGGACGTCCGCGATGGGAGTAACGCCCGCGATCGCTTCCTTGGTGAAAATACCGAGTTTCAGGGATAGCGCGCCCGCGAGTTTGCCGTCGAGGTAGACCGGGCTGCCGCTCATGCCGGCGACAACACCGGTGTGCTCAACCTTGGGGCCTTTGAGTTCGACGAGAATGATGGATTGCCGGGGGCCGAGGAAATTGGGCATAACGCCGAGGACTTCGAGGTCGAATTTTTCGATCTGATCGCCAGAGAAGATCGTGCAAGCATAGCCGGTCATACCGGCGTGAATCTGGTCGACGGGAATGGTGTCCGCGGGTTGTTGCGGGGCGGCGGGAGGAGGCGCAACCGCGAAGGCCAGAGCGGCTAAAGAGATAAGGATGAAACCATGAAATGTTTGGCGCATAGCCAGGTAGAGGTAACCCCCAAAGGGAAGGCAGCATGATAACCGGGCGTAGGGTAGGACGGCAATTGAACCACTGGCCGGTACGGCATGCCTTCGAGGATTAGAAGTCCTAGGCCGGGGTATGGTCGTGAGTGGGTCGGCATTTCATGCGACGGGAAGATTTCGCGATGGTGCGATCGTGTGGACATGGGGTGGTGGCGTGGGTGGCGGGGAATGTGCGAGGATAGGCTCATCCTGTCAGGAGAAATCCATGTCTGAACCGAGTCGTGAAGAATTGTTGGCGCGCATTGCCGAACTGGAAAAGAAGGGCGAGAGGCCGAAGAAGGGCAGCCTGGAATTCCGCGTGGGTGAAAAGGGCGGCGTCAGCGTTTATGGATTGGGGCGTTTCCCGGTGACGCTGTATTACGAACAGTGGATACGCCTGCTGGATGTGTCCAACGACTTGCGGGCGTTCTTGGAAGAGAACAAGCCCCGGCTGAAGCTCAAGGATCAGAACGGCTGAACTGCAATGTCTCATCCGGTTCGCACTCCAATTCCGCTCAAATCTGCGCTGCCGGAATTGTGCAAAGAGCTTGAATTATTACTACACCGACAAAACGAACCTGGACTCGCAGCCGCAGTGTCGGTCCTCGTCATCATCGACAGGTGCCGATGTGAAGATTCTTTTTGTGCCACGTTCTACACACAGCCGAAGCCCGCTGGTGCTTATGGCCCCTCCCATCATTGCCTTGAGCTGGAACCTGAGCGAGGCATGATTATTCTTGATGTGCTGAACGGAAAGATAGCCAGCGTGGAAGTCCTCTATCGAGACGAGATCCGTTCGTTACTGCTTTCCATCTGCCCTTGATAACGCGAATTGCGGAACGATTAATCGTGGTGGTGCATGGCGAAGATTTTGGGCGTGGAATCTTCGTACGGGTAAACGTGGACCATCCAGCCGAAAATCACGGGGTAGAAGGTGCCACCGGCGGCATCGCAAGCTGCTTGCGTGGCGATGGAACCGCGTAGCCCGAATTTCATCCAGTCCGCGTGACGCCGATCGCCTTTCGGGGGCATGCACAGATTGGTGTGCAGGTGCCAGGTGGCGATGCTGAGTGGGACCCGTTCGTTGAGCTGATCTTCGCTGGCTCGCTTGGGCATCGTGTACATGGCGCCGACCAGTTCATAGCCACCGGAAACTTTTTTGTACAGCAGGGAAGTGGGACGCGCGGGATCGAAGGTAAACGCTTCCAGGAATCCGTTTTCGTAATTGGTGAAGTGATACTCCTGCTGCGGCACGTTGGGCATGAAGATTTTGTAGCCCTCGTTGAGCGCGACCTGGTAGTCCTTGTATTTCTCGATGCCAGCGCGGAGCTGCTCGACAATCTCGTTGGCACGCTTCTGGTCCGCGGCGGTGACGGGACGCGAGGATGTCATGTGCATGTGCGGTGTGTCGCCGTGATGCATGTGCGCCATGTCAACCATGGCGTTGTGTTCACCGACGGAGGCGTCGTCGGCGTCCATGGACATGCCCGGCATGCTGGAGTGATCGGCGCTTTGCGAATCCTGGGGCGTTTCCGGCGTTGTCAGGGCCACGTTCGGAGTGTGGTGACTGGGGATCGCGGCGAGCAGCACGCCCACCACACAGAGCGCTGCGATGCCGATAGCGAAATTGATGAACAGTTGGCGAAGCGTCTTACGGGCAAACATGGAACCTCGGATTTGTGAGTCGTTGCGGACCTTCCATTTCATAATACGAAGCCGCCCCTACATAACTTACGGAGTATTTGCCGGGAAGTTCCCAAAGAAAACTGTCCCGGGGGACAGGATTGGTGCGGGCAGGTGCTCCGAAGGAATGAATCGCCCGTGGTAAACTGACACGCATCGTGAAAATTGAAACGATTCAGGCGGTTCAGGGGCTTTCCGGCGGGCTCGAACTGCCCGGAGACAAATCCATTTCGCATCGTTATGCCATGTTGGCGGCGCTGGCGGACGGTGCCAGCGAGCTTCGAAATTTCGCGGCGGCGCGGGATTGCCACAGCACGTTGGGTTGCATGAAATCGTTGGGAGCGGGCGTGCAAGTGGAAGGCTCGACGGTGCGCATCGTGGGGCACGGCCTGCGGGGACTGAAGAGTTCGTGGCGCACACTGGATGCGGAGAACTCCGGCACCACGATCCGTTTGCTGTCGGGAATTTTGAGCGGGCAATCGTTCACCACCAAAATTACGGGCGATGCGTCGCTGCAGAAGCGTCCGATGAAACGGGTGATGACGCCGCTGCGGGAGATGGGCGCAGAGATTCGCGGGCGCGACGAGAATTTTCCGCCATTGGAAATTTGCGGTGGCAAGCTGCACGGCATCCACTACCAGATGCCCATGGCCAGCGCGCAGGTGAAATCCGCGGTACTGCTGGCGGGATTGTACGCGCAGGGCGAAACCTCGATCACGGAACCAGCCGCCACGCGGGACCACACGGAATTGGCGCTGGAAGAGTTTGGCGCGGCGGTACGAAAGAAGGGACGCACCATTTCCATTCATGGAGTGGCGGCCGGCGGGAATGGAAGTGCTGCGCTACGGCCGGTATCCGCGGATATTCCCGGCGATCTGTCATCGGCGGTATTTTTCATTGCGGCGGCTTCGCTGCTTCCTGAATCGAACTTGTACATTGGCAATGTTGGGTTGAACCCGACACGCTCGGCGATCCTGGATTTCTTCAATCAAATGGGCGCGGCTATTTCGGTTTTGAACTTGCAGACGAAACACGGCGAATTGGTGGGCGATCTTTCGGTGAAGGGCTCGCGGTTGAAAGGCGGACTGGTTTCCGGTGAGATTGTGCCGTTGTTGATTGATGAGTTGCCCATGCTCGCGGCGCTCGGGCCGTATACGGAACAGGGAATTGAGATACGAGACGCGGCGGAATTGCGGGTAAAGGAGAGCGACCGGATTGCGGCCCTTGCGGAGAATTTGCGGCGAATCGGGGTGGATGTGGAAGAGCGTCCGGACGGTTTGCGCGTGGCGGGTTCTTCGGCAGGTAAGCTCCACGGAGCTGACATCGATCCGCGCGGCGATCATCGCATCGCTATGGCGTTTGCGGTGGCGGGTTTGGGCGCGTCTGGCGAAACGCGGATTTTGGATGCGGATTGTGCGGGAGTGTCGTATCCCGGATTTTTTGCGGAGTTGCGGCGCTTAGCGGAGTAGCGGGCGAACAGCGATGAAGTCACTGCTCGGTTGACGGGGGTATCGATGGCGGCCCGGGTGGTGCGGGTGGCGCGGGAACGTTGGGCGGTCTTGGGACCCCGACGGTGCTGCGGCGCAGTTCAATGTTGCCGTAGCTGGTGCGCAACGTGATTTTGGGTCCTTTGCCTGAGCCGTTGTGACCTGCTAAATGAGAATCGCCGGATTCGCTTTTCGTAGGCGAGAGGCTGTTGAACTCGGATTCAATGTCGCAATCGTGGCAATCGGCCACAATATCGAAGCTCGAACCTCCCGGCAGAGTGAGTGAAATCCCAGAGGATGAATTCGTGAGGGTGACGTCTTCCTTCGGCGCGCTGCCGAAGCGCACGGTGGTTTGCGCGTTGCGATTGTCGATGCTCACTTTGCCCCCGGGATTCTCGACATTGATCTCCGTATCGCGCGTGCGCAGCGTGACGTTGCCCGGCGCGTCAATCAGGTCGAGACTTCCACTGCCCACTTCCAGGTGCCCGGCAAGAGCCGAAACGGTGAGGTCGGTGCGAGGGGAAACCAGGCGCACGCCTTTGCTGACCTTGTCCGCGCGTATCGGTCCGTAGAAATCACCTTCGATGGTCAGGGCGCCGGTGATATCCGTGGCTTCAATGTCGCCACCTTTTCCAGAGATTTTCACGTTGCCATTGGTGTCGGAAATTTTGGCATCGCCTTTTTTCATCTCGGCGGATACTTCGCCGGTGGTCCCGCGCACTTCCACGTCGCCATTCTGGTCAACGACGCTGACATCATTCAGGAAGTCGGAGACGCTGACATCGCCCTTCTCAGTGCGCACGGTGAGCGGGGATTTTTGCGGGACGCTTACGTCCAGATCGACGCCGATACGAGCGTCGGAAGCGTTGTAACCCGTGGGGTGAATTTCAAAACTGTCGCCGTTTTTGGTGATGTCGACGCCCACAGGCTTGGCGAGGCGATCGGCTTCGTTCTCGCTCCAGGTTCGAACATTTTTCTTCGCGGATACGCGAATATCGTTGTCGTCCTCGGAGGCCCGCACCGTGATATCGCCGCGCACGGTCCGTACGATGACCGGTGCTTTGGCGGGAATGGTTTTAGGAGGAACGTCCAAATCGAATCCGTAGTTGTCGCCGGAAACATCGCCGATGAGGCCAGGAAGTTTTTCTTTGCCCAGATCGACGGCCACTACAATGCCCATAAGCACCAGCATTCCGAGAACAAGGAACACTTCGCCGCCGGTAATGCCCCCACTTCCAAAGCGCCGCCCAGCAGTGCGTTCGAACAGTTTGATAACGCCCCAGAAAATGATGAGGAGCGGCCACCAATGGGAGAAAAACGAGCTCAGGTTCAAGCTTCCGTAGTTGTGCAGCAGAAGGAGAATGCCGACGGAAATAAGAACCAGACCGGAGAAAAGACCGCTGCTGCGCGATCGAGTATCTGCCATAGTTTGTTATCGCCCCTGGCCGGTGTAAGGCGCTTGCGGAGGGACAGTCGGTGGCGGCAGCGTGGGCGGCGGTGGGGGAACAACCGGCGGGCGAACGGGCTCAACGTGGCCCTCGCGCGGCGCTAAGGAAGAGGCCAACAGAATCAGGCCAATGACCACCAGGATGAGCGGCCAAGTGTTGCCAAAATCGAAGCGGCCTCCCTGCACCTGATGCAGCAAAAAGAGAATACCAAGAGTGATTAGGATGGCTGGCCCCATCATTCCGCGGATGGTGCAACTCTGACACCGGCATCGAAATTGCCCACTCATACTCATCCTTCCCTTATACCTGCCCGCCCATGCGGTTGCGGAGCAGCCAGACTCCGAGGCCGATCAGAATGAGCGGAAAAATCAATTCGCGAACGCGGAAGATGTCGAAGACGCCAAAATTCCTGAGCAGGAACAGGGCGCCGAGGCCGATCAACAGGATGGGGCCGAGGGCCTTCTGCTTGGTCCAGTTCTCGAGTGGATCCTGATAATTTTGTCCAGTCTGCTTGGATTTCAGCGTGCGTACGGCATCAATGGCCATGTAGAACGGGAAGACGATCAGGGCGCAAATGAGGACCGCCTGCGCGCCATCGCCGAGATCGAGATTAATGCCGAGAATGATGCCCGCGAAAATTACGATGTGCAGCAGCGCCTTGTTGTACTCGCCATTGTAGATGGCGCCGAGGCCGGGAACCAGGCCAAGGATGAAGGCGAGAACGGGAGCGCCTTTTTGCGAAGCGGGAGGAACGCCGATGGGAGGAGCAGACGTGAGCGCCGGCGCATTGACACCTTCTGCCGCAACCGGGGGAACAGAATTGTCGAGTCCCACCACTTTCGCCAGGCAATCCTCGCAATAATAAACGTCACGAACCGGCCGTACACACGCCGGACACAGCGGCTTCCCGCAGTCCCGGCAAAAACCCGATGCGTCCACATCTGGATGCACCGCACATTTCATCGAAAGCTCCTCTCAAAAACCACGGGGCACTGCGCGGCCAGCAACTCCATTTGACGGCCGATTTCGTTGGCGCGATTCTGCTGCTTGGGTTGCGTGCGAGTGTGATCATCTTTTTGGCCCGGGTGATTTTCGGGCGTGGATTCAGGTTCGTTATTGTCGGATGGCGCTTGCAGTTCGTTTTCACCCTGGCGCAAACGAGACTGAATTTCGTAAACGACGCGCCAGTCAATCACACTACGGACCAAACGCGCATAACTGAGGTGAGCCTGGCGGTTCACGTTGTTATACACCGTGGCGGGTTGGAGATCGGCCAACTTTGGTTTGCGCCACGAGATTCCGAAGGTGCTGACTACGATGAGGAGCGTGGCTAACACGCTGGCGACGCCGTAAGCGAATTTCGGAGTGGCCAGCCCGCGGATGAACTTCTGGACTGCATGCCAGCCGCTGACGGTTTCCCGTGGACCGAGAGTCCGATCGAGGATGGAATAGACCAGCCGCGGCGGAAGCTCCACTTCGTCCATGGACCGCAACTCGGTCATCAAATCTTTTACGCTGGCGAGCAGGGGCGCACAATCCGCGCAGGAATGAACGTGGGATTCGAATTCGGCTCGATCGGATGCCGGCAGCAGCCCTTCCAGATAATCGCTGAGTTGCGCTTCGATTTGGTCACATGTCCAGGTCATGATACGACCCCCGAGGGCAGCGGAAACTCTGCCCGTAAACTCACAAAAAATCCAGTTTGTGCGCACGCGTTCATGACGGCCTCACGCCCATTTGTTGCAAGATCTTCGCCAATTCGATGCGCCCGCGGTTGATCCGGGATTTCACCGTGCCTTCCGGGATCGCCAGGACCTGTTGAATCTCCGCATACTCCATCTGCTGGAGGTCGCGCAAAATCACCGCTTCCCGCAATTCGGGCGAGAGCCGGGTGAGAGCGGATTGCACCTGGCCGCCTAATTCATTCAGGAGCGCCTGCTGGTCCGGACGGCGAGCGGAGGATTCCTTGTTCTCGACCACCGGCATAGCATCATCCAGCGAGTCGGTCTGACGATCTCGCTTGGTCCTGCGGTAATGGTCGATGAGCAAATTTCTCGTCACGCTGGTCATCCAAGTGGCAAAGCCGCCGTGTGCGGAACGGTAACTGCCGAGGGTGCGATAGACGCGCAGAAAAACTTCCTGCGAAATGTCTTCCGCCTCGGTGCGGTTACCGACGAATCGGTAGCACACATTAAAGATGCGGCGCGAATGACGGCGCACAAGTTCCTCCCAGGCCGAGCCATCGCCCTGGAGGCATCGCTGGACCAGTTGGGCATCCTGCTCCAAGCTGTCTTAGCCCCAATCTCCAGTAAGCTGCTCAGGCATAACCCCTTACAACGGCTACCCGGCCTGTCATACAATGGAACGTAAATTGCCCCGAAAATGTTCCCCGCCCCAGGCGACCCCGACCTACCAACCTATCCGGCATGTTACTCGGGTATAGCGACTGAAACAAGGTCTTGCAATTGAATTGCTTACCGCGCTTGACGCGAGTGCATTATCCCCAGTACGCTCGCTGAATATGCCATTCAAGTCGAGGAAGTCTTGGCTGCTGGCGCTGGGGGCGCTGGCGGTTGCCTTTCTCATCTATCGTTCACGGGGATTGTTTCACTTCAGCGACTTCAGCGGAGCCAAGCTGTGGGACGCGGTGCGCGGCGCAAATTATCTGTACCTGCTGCTGGCGCTCATCACGATTTATGCCTGTTACGCGGTTCGGGCATGGCGCTGGCAGCGCTTCCAGGCGCACGTGGGCCCGGCGAGCTTCTGGAACATTTATGGAATGAATTTGGCAGGATTTAGCGCGCTCTTCCTGCTGGGGCGCGCAGCGGAGCCGGTCCGCCCGCTGCTGATTTCCCGCAAAGACAAAATCCCGCTCGCGGACACATTCGGGGTGTACGCGCTCGAACGAATTCTGGACGCTGCGGCCACCGCAGTGCTGGCTGCCATTGGCTTGCTGGTGTTTGAGTCCTCAGGACACCTGGTGGAGCAAGGGACGGGATCGGCATTCGAAAAAGCGGCGAAGACCGCGGGAACGGCTTTTTCCGTAGGCGCGGTTGTGGCGATTGCGGGATTGATCTATTTAAGGCTGCACGGGTCCGCGGTGCTGGAGCGGCGGATGGAAGGATGGCTCACCCGGCACGGATGGCGAGCCAAGGTTGCGCGGATTCTGCTGGGCTTTTCGCGGGGAGTGCAAACGGTAAAGACTTGGGGGGACGTGTTTGCGGCGGTGTTCCTGTCAATGATCCATTGGACTCTGGTGGTGCTGGTCTACTACCTGGTGACGAAAAGTTTCGGAGGACGGCTGGGCACGTTGACGTTTACGGATGGCATGGTGATTTTGGTATTCACGATGGTGGGTTCGGCGGTGCAGCTGCCCGGAGTGGGTGGTGGCGCGCAGGCGCTATCCATTGTGGCGTTGACGCGATTGTACGGAGTGGAACAGGAACCGGCGGTGGCTGCGGCGATGGTGTTGTGGGTAGTGACCTTTGCGGCGTGCAGCATCGTGGGAGTGCCCTTGCTGTTCAAAGAAGGATTCTCGCTGGGAGAATTGCGTCGCATGCGCGCGCAAGAAGATCAGGAAATCGACGCCGAGATGCTCGACCATCCTCCTCCGTCGCCCTCAACGCCTACGTAACCAGCCCGCTCATGAGGTTGCGCTGCTCGGTTTCTGCTATCCTCTTGCTTACACGTCAGGAGAATTCCTCGAGTGAAGTGTCCGTTTTGCGCCCATGTGGACGATAAGGTGATCGACTCTCGCGAAGGCCGCACTGGCGACACCATTCGCCGCCGCCGCGAATGCCTGAAATGCTCGCGCCGCTTCACGACCTACGAACGCATTGACGAAATTCCTTACATGGTGATCAAGAAGGATGGACGGCGCGAACGATTCGAGCGCCAAAAAATCCTGCAGGGATTACTGAAAGCGTGCGAGAAGCGTCCGGTGCCCACGCCGAAACTGGAAGGCATCGTCGACGAAATCGAAGGAGTGGTGCACGAAGCCACCGAACGCGAACTGACCACCACGGAAATCGGCGAAATGATCATGCACCGGCTGAAAAAGCTGGATAAGGTAGCGTACGTGCGCTTCGCCAGCGTATACATGGACTTCAAGGATGTGCAGGAATTTATGTCGGAGTTGAAGAATCTGCTGAAGGACCGTGCGGTTAAGAGGTAAGGTCCGTTTCTGGTTGCTCGCCGCCGAACAGTTGAAGTTCACGCAACAGAATTCGCCAGCAATATCAACCTAACTTGCTCACCAGATGCGGACGCGCTCGGGCGGAGCTAAGTACAGCTTTTCGCCGGACTGCACGTGGAACGCGGGATACCAGGCGTCGATGTTGCGGACGGTGTCCGCCCGATATTGAGCCGGTGCGTGCGGATCGGTCATGACCTGCTGGCGTAAGGCGGCTTCGCGGGATTTGGAGCCCCAGTTCTGCGCGAAGGCGATAAAGAATTGTTGATCGCCGCTGAAGTTGTCCTGCACCGGAGCGGGTTTCCCGTTGAGAGCGGCGTGGTACCCGTCATAAGCGGCGGAAAGGCCGGCGACATCGGCAATATTTTCTGCGAGCGTTTGCTTACCGTTTACCGAGAGGTCGGGGAATGGTTTGTAGGTGTCGTACTGAGCGGCGAGCCGAGCGGTGGCTTCGTCGAAATGCTTGAGGTCGGCGGCGGTCCACCAATTGCGCACTCGGCCTTTCGAATCGAAGGCGCTACCCTCCGTGTCGAAGGTGTGACTAATTTCGTGTCCGATGATCGAGCCAATGGCGCCGTAGTTCGCTGCATCGGGAGCGTCCGGATCGAAAAAGGGAGGCTGTAGAATAGCGGCGGGGAAATTCAAGGCAATTTGCAGCGGCAGGTTCACCGCGTTTACGGTTTGCGGCGTCATGGACCATTCCTTGCGGTCGACGGGCTTACCCAGGCGCGCGAGATCTTTTTGGTAGTCGAACATGCGGCCGCGCCAAATATTGCCGAAAATGTCGTCAGGCTTCACCGCGTAAGCGGAATAATCTTTCCACGATTCGGGATAGCCGACACCGACGTAAAGAGTCGTGAGCTTGGCTTGTGCTTCCGCCTTGGTCGCGGGGTCCATCCAGGTGAGCGCGTCGATACGCTTGCGGAAAGCGGCGATGAGATTGGAAACCATGGCTTCAGCCCGTGCCTTGGCTTGCGGCGGGAAATAGCGCTGGGCATAAATTTTGCCGACGTCGTCGCCGAGGAAAGCATTCACAATCGCAACTCCACGTTGCCAGCGAGGGCGTTGTTGTGGCGCGCCGGTCATCGTCTTACCAAAGAAAGCAAAGCGCTCCTCGGCAAGGGCCTTTGGCAGGATGCCCGCGTAAGCCTCGATTTCGTGATAGGCGAGCCAGTCTTTCCAGGAATCGAGAGGAGTGGAGGCGACCAGCGCGGATTCGCCGACGAAGGCGGTCGGCTGCCATACGATGAAGCTGGATTGTTGAGTCGAGCCCGGCGGCACGAAAGTATTCAGGCCAGTCGAGCCCCGGGGCTTTGCTGGTGAAATCCGTTTGCGCCCAGGTATTGTTGGCTTTGTGAATGTCTTCGTTCTCCGCGAGGGTAAGGTGCTTTTCGGCGATGGCGTGTTCGAGTTCGATGATGCGCTTGGCGCGTGCGTCTGTATCCGTGAATCCGGCGAGCTTGAGCATGGCGGAGACGTGCGTCTCATAGGCGCTGCGGATTTGCTTCATGTGTTCGCTGCTGGCCAGGTAATATTCGCGATCGGGGAGTTGCAAGCCACCTTGCAGTAAGTACGCGGCGTAGTGGTCAGAGTCGTTGAATCCGGGTGCGACCCACAAGCCGAAGAGATTTGCGGTGTGGAAGTTTGTATTGTTCAAGGCATCGACATCGGCGCGCAAGGTTTTGCCCAGGGCGAAAGCCAGTTCGCGCTTGTCTTTGATGGCAGCGATGGCATCGAGATGAGGCGTGAGGGGCGCAAGCCCCTTGGATTCGATTCCGGTTTCGTCCATGTAGGAGTTGTAGAGGTCCGCAACCTTTTTGGAACCCGAGCCAGCGGCGCCGTTGCCCTTGGCCGCTTCTTCGATCAACGCGGCGGTGCGCTTGCTGCTGATTTCGTCCAGCTTTGTAAAGACGCCGATGCGCGCGCGGTCCGGGGGAATTTCCGTGCGTTTGATCCAGTTACCGTTGGCGTACAGATAGAAGTCGTCGCCCGGCTTGACCGCAGGATCCATATTGGCGATGGCGATGCCATGCGTTTCCGGCTTTTCCGTTTCTTGCGCGCGTACGCTAAAGAGGACCGGGCAGAGCGCGAGAGCGAGTCCGCCGCACATGACGACGACAGAGAACTTTTCTTTTCGTTTCATGGGAAAGCTCCTGAGAAACCACACACCCCTTGCGAGTGACCCTTCGAGTATAGACGCGCACGAAGCGAAACTGATAGGTGGCACGTGACAGGCAGTCGGTCATCGGCCAGCGGATATTCTATTTTGAGGAGTTATACTCACAATTATGCCTGTGCTGATTGCGCTGCTGCGCGGTGTGAATGTCGGCGGCCACAATAAAATCAAGATGGATGTCCTGCGCGAACTCTGCGCGGCAGCGAAGCTGGAGTGTGCGCAAACCTATCTGCAGAGTGGAAACGTGGTGTTTCGCACCAATAGCCGAAGTGCTGGGCAACTGGCGAGTGTTTTGGAATCGGCCATCGAACGTAAGCTTGGATTTCGGCCGAGCGTAGTGCTTCGCGATGCCGCGGAGCTTCGCACGGCCATTGCACGCAATCCGTTTGCGAAACGGCCGGGCCTGGAACCGGGTAAGCTGGCGGTTCTTTTCCTGGCGCGCGAGGTTGGGGCCGAGGCCCGTAAGGCGCTTCTCGAGATGGACATTGCACCCGAGGAATTGGGCGTGCAAGACCAAGAAATTTACATCTATTTCCCGAATGGACAGGGGCGGCCGAAACTGTCGTGGGCGCGGGTGGACAAGATACTCGGCATGCCCTATACGGGACGCAACTGGAACACGGTGACTAAGCTGTTGGAATTGGCTGAAGGATTGGAAAAGTCAACGGGCAAAACTTAGCGCCAGATTCATCGTCCGTGCGGACATGGGGCGCAGCTTGCTGCGCCTTACGAGAGATTAGAAGCCAGGCGGACGATCGTTGACTACGTTGAATGCTTGCTCTAGTGCCATTCCCGCCTGGCCAACGGTACCTTCATCGAACAGCTTGCCAATTAAAGTGACGCCGTGGGGAACGCGGCGGGGTGGGGAGAATTTGGGAACCGGGCGGGAAGGATCGGGCGCCCAGTCGGTGCGAGCTTCTGAGACTTCGACGAAACCAGCGCGCATGGTCAGAGAAGGATGGCCGGTATTGTTGGTGATGGTGAGGATTTCGTCGCGCAGAGAGGGAACCAGAAGAAGGTCGACGCTTTCGAACACGCGGGCCATTTGTTCGCAGACCTTGCGGCGGAAACGATCCGCTTGCACGAAATCGACAGCGGAGAGAAAGCGCGCCTGCCGGAAAATATTGGGCCACGCATCGTAAGTCTGCTCGCGCAATTGGCGGAAACCCCCGCTGAGGCCGAGCTCTTCGAACGCCGCGGCGCCTTCCGCGAAGAGGATCAGATTGAGTGAATCGTACGGCCAGTCGGGAAGCGCGACTTCCACCGGTTGCATGCCAATCTTCTTCACGGTTTCGAGTGCCATGCGATCCACGTCGGTGGCGGGTGCTTCGTTCATCCACTTCGGGAAATAACCAACGCGCAAGCCTTTGGTGTTGGTGTTAGCATCGAAGTGCAAGCTGCTGTCGACGCTGGATAAATCGCCGGGATCGGCACCTGAGATGGCGTTCAAGACCAGCAGGGCGTCTTCGACGCTGCGGGCCATAGGGCCGAGTTTATCGAGCGACCAGCATAGCGTCATGGCGCCGGTGCGAGCGACGCGCCCATAGGTGGGACGCAGCCCGGTGACTCCGCAACGCATGCTGGGGCTGACGATGCTTCCTCCAGTTTCGCTGCCTATGGAAAAGCCGACGAGGCCTGCAGCAGTGGCAGCTCCCGGGCCGGCGCTGGAGCCGGAAGCGCCTTCTTCGATGAGCCAGGGATTCATGGTCTGGCCGCCGAACCAGATGTCATTGAGCGCCAATGCGCCGAGACTCAGTTTAGCGACCAGCACAGCGCCCGCGGCGTGCAGGCGTTTCACCACCGCTGCGTCATCTTTGGCAATGCGATTGCGATACGGCTCGGCTCCGTAAGTTGTGGGGATGCCGGCAGTATCCAGCAAATCCTTTCCGCCCCAGGGAATACCGTGGAGCGGTCCACGATAATGGCCGGCTGCAATTTCGGCATCAGCCTGCTTGGCCTGCTGCAGCGCAAGATCGCGAGTAAGGGTTATGACGCAACGAAGCTTGGGGTTGTACTGTTCGAGTCGCGATAGATAGATTTGCGTGAGGCGTTCGGAGGTGATTTGCTTCTGCTCGATCCAGCGGGACAGCCGCGTGACGGGAGCGAAGGCGATGTCTTCGTCATTGGAGGGCAGTGGGCCGGGGTCAGACTTGCTGCGGACAAATGTATTTTCGCCTGAGGCGATTTGTTGGCCCGGCAGAATGCTTTCGTAACGCGAGAAGGGCGCGAGCGTAGACTCTAGCGCGATTTTGCGTGGACCCGTACGGCGTTCGTAAAGCGAAGCCATGTTGCCGCGCCAACTGCTGGCCGCTTGCGCGCATTCCTCGCCGGTCATTTCGACCTGGACCAGTTTTTCGGCTTCGACAAAAGTTTTGGGAGCGACTTCGGGCCCGACGGCAGGACCGGTGCCAAAGGCTGGCGGAGCACCCGCAGGCTGCTGCTGGCCTGGATCTTGTTCCGGGGTGACCTCCGCCCCGGACGCGATACGACCAGCGAGAAGGCTCCCTGCTACGCTGACGGACGCCTCCGCCAGAAATTTTCGCCGTGTTCTACGCATCATCTCCTCCGCTGCGCCATTCTATCCGAGTCTTGCAGGGCGAGTGGTATGATTCCGGCCATGAACATGAAACTACGGTTGTGGCCTGTAATTCTCTTCATTCTGTGCGCTCCATCGTTTTCGCTTTCGCAATCTTCGAGTGCTCCGAAATCGCCGATCGTGTTGCGTGCCGCGCGATTGCTGGAAATTAGTACGGGGAAAATCATCACGCCAGGTGAGGTGCTGGTAGACGGCGAGCGCATCGTGGAGGTGGGAGCTTCCGTGAAGCACCCAGCTGACGCACAGGTGCTGGATCTGGGCGATACGACGCTGCTGCCCGGATTGATCGATGCGCACGTTCATCTGTTCTTGCATCCTGGCGCGGAAGATTTGCAAACGGTAGAGGAATCGGTTCCGCAGCGGACGATTACGGCGACGTTGGCAGCGCGCGACGATTTGATGGCGGGCTTTACCGCGGAGCGCGACATGGGGACGGAAGGCGCAGGTTCAGCCGATACCGCGGTGCGCAACGCCATCAACGAGGGACGCATTCCCGGACCGCGCTTGCGAATCAGCGGCAATGCGATTGACATTCTGGGTGGGCACGAAGACGCGAATCGATTCAACCCCGCGCAGCACGTGCTTTCGAATGCTACCTACGCCAATTCTGCACAAGAGTTGGTGACGGCGATCCGCGAGCAACTGAAGGAGGGCGCGGACTTCACCAAGATCTATGAGACCGGGCCAGACACGCTGTGCGGTAACCGGCTGTGCACGCCATACCAGTTCAGCGAAGCCGAGTTGGCCGCCGCGGTGCAAGAAACCGCTCGCGTTGGGAAACGCGTGGCTGTGCACGCAACCGGGGATCCAGGCGCGCTGTATGCCGCTCAGGCAGGAGTGGCGTCGGTGGACCATGCCTATCAATTGAGCGACGAAACTATGCGACTGATGAAGGACAAACAGATTTTTGCGGTGCCGACCTTTGCAATTACGGAATACTTTGCGGAACACGCTGCTACGCCGCGGGGAGCAGAGCGGGAACGCGCGCTGCAGGATTTGCACGCGCGTGAGTTTCGGAAACAGCTTGCGGCCGGAGTGCCGATGGCGGTGGGTTCGGACGTGGGCCCATTTCCGCATGGAACGCAGGCGCGCGAGTATGTGTTGATGGTGCAGTATGGAATGAAACCGGTGGAGGCTTTGCAAGCGGGACTGCTGAATGGCGCAAAATTGCTGGGCTGGCAGAACGAAATTGGCGAGTTGAAGCCGGGATACTTCGCGGACGTGATTGCCGTTCCTGGGAATCCGCTGGAAGATATTGCGGCGGTAACGCGGGTTTCGTTCGTAATGAAGGGCGGAGTGATTTACCGCAGACCGTAAGGATGTGGCCTCCGCCAGCGCTCGTAGCAGGGCTGACAAGGGGTCGACGGTCCCATTTTTGGTCGGCGCGCCGACATTGCGAAATCGCTGGCAAAGGTTGCGCGTTTCTATTCGAATACGCTGGCCGCAAGCCACTCATTCCACGCCGCGTTCTCATTCTGGAACGAAAAGCCTCTAATTCGAATGATAGTTCACTATTTAAGAAACTTATCTAGTCGGCGCGCCGACCAAAAATCCGTTCTCAGAGCGAAGTGTTTACCGCGAGCGACGGCAACGATTTGTGTGCCCGATTCGCGCAAGTAAGTCGGGTACACATTTGTTGCTTTGTATTGCTCGCCGGGTCTTATATACTCCGGCGCGCTGCATGAGCTGGTGACCGCGTCGTATTTGAGAGTTGTACCCGCCTGCGCCGTCGCAATTCGAGCCGTGCAACGAGGGAACCGCCGCTCCGGCGATGGGCCGGAGGAAGTTCGCATACAAAAGGAGCAAATATGAAGCGACGCATTCATCTGACGATTGCAGTTATGTTCTGCCTGGGGCTGTCCATTTTTGTTTCATCGATAGCGTCCGCACAAGACGCTACGGCCAAGGAGCAAGCCGCAAAGAAAGTGGAAGCGTTGGCTAAACAGCTGAACCTCACTGCCGACCAAAAAGAGAAGTTGTTGCCGGTGCTGGCGGACGAAGCGCCGAAACTCAAAGCGGTGAAGGCGGACACGACGTCGACAGGACTTCAGAAGTTGCAGAAGATTCGCGCGATTCATGAGGAAACGGACCCCAAAGTGAAGGCGATTCTTACTCCCGCGCAATACGAGCAGTGGCAAACCATTCGCCAGCAGGAAATTCACGACATGATCGAGAAGAAGAAGGCGGCGCAGCAGTAGAACGACGCGCCTCCAGCCGTCGATTTCGATTCTGCCCACGGGTTCGATGCAACGAGGATTTCGCGCTTCCTCGAGCAATGAACTGCAGCGATAACGTGTGGCCACGGAGTAGCAAAGTCCCGCTGCCGCATGCCCTCTCAGAACCGTGCTAGAGTTTCGCTTGAGCGGGTCGTTTCATTTTTGCAGGAGATGGTATGCGCGGACTCATGATGATTGCAGTGATCGTGGCTGTGGGTGTGGCCGTTTTTGCGTCGACGAATAGCGGGCCGAAAGTGGATCCCGAAAAGATTCGCGCGCACGTGAAGTATCTGGCCAGCGACGAGCTCGAAGGCCGGGGAATGAACCAGAAGGGCGGCGACATGGCCGCCGAATATATCGCGCAACAATTCAAGAGCTACGGGCTGAAGCCTGCCGGGGAAAACGGAAGCTATTTTCAAAAAGTGCCGATGGTCGCGGTAAAAACGCTGCCAGAGACCACTTTTGCGCTGGTGCCCAGTTCCAGTGCGCCGATTGAGCTGAAGGCTCTAGATGATTATGTAACCACGAATGAGAGGCAGACGGAGTCCGCGGAGATTGATGCGCCGATCGTGTTCGTGGGCTACGGGATTTCAGCGCCGGAATACAAATGGGACGACTATAAGGGAGTGGACCTGAAGGGAAAAGTGGCGTTGCTGTTTGTGAATGAGCCCGTTTCGACCGACGAGAATTTTTTCAAGGGCAAGGCGCTGACCTACTACGGGCGCTGGACCTATAAATTCGAAGAGACCGCAAGACGGGGCGCGATTGCCACGCTGATTATTCACCGCGAAGACCTGGCGAGCTATCCCTGGACGGTGGTGCGCAACTCCTGGGGAGGCGAGAAATCGTTTCTGCAACTAGACGGTACGCCGAAACTGGCGGCGGCTTCGTGGGTGCAGGAGGACGTGGCGCGAAAATTGGTGGCCATGGCGGGACTGGATTTAGCGAAATTATTTGAGGAAGCGCAATCGTGGGACTTCAAGCCAATTCCGCTCCCGGTGAAACTGAAAGCGCATGTGGTGAGTTCGGTGCGGCCGTTCACTTCACGAAATGTGCTGGCGATGGTGGAGGGCTCGGACCCGGCGCGCAAGAACCAAGCTGTTCTGTATACCGCTCATTACGATCACTTCGGGATCGACAAGAGCAAGCCGGCGGGCGCGAACATTTATCACGGTGCCGCGGACAACGCGACGGGATGCGGGATCCTGATGGAACTGGGGCGGGTGTGGGCGGCTACGAAGCCGGCACCGCCGCGCTCGATGCTGTTCGCTGCGGTCACCGCGGAAGAGCAGGGACTGCTCGGGTCGGAATATCTGGGCAAACACACGGCGCAGCTTCCGGTCGAGCCGATCCTCGATTTAAATTACGACGATTTGCCGCCGATTGGAGTGCCGGAAGACATTGAGGTGGTCGGCGCTGAGAGGACTTCCTTCTATACCGCGGTGGAACAGACGGCGAAGGAGTTCAACCTGACCATTCGGCCGGACTCGCGCCCGGAAGCTGGGCACTACTACCGGTCCGATCATTTCAGCTTAGGGCGCGTGGGCATTCCGGCATTTTCGGTGAGTGAAGGGATGAAGTATCAAGGGCACGATGAGGCTTGGGGACTGGCGCAGGCGAAAGATTATGTGGAGCACCGGTACCATCAGCCGACCGACGTATACACTCCGGATATGGATTTTCATGGGGACGCACTCATGGCGGAGTTTGGATATGCACTGGGGAAAAAGGCCGCGAGCGCGGCGAGCGTTCCGACGTGGTTGCCGGGGGACGAGTTTGAAAAAACCCACCAGAAGAGTGACGCCGAAAATATTGGGAAAGATCTTTTTGCCGGACATCCTGAACTGCATCTTGTACTTTTCGAGAAGATCCTTTATCCCCCACTCGCTCGGCAGACGCGCGTCTCCGGCGCAGTGGTTTTTGAGGTTTCGGTCGCAAGCGACGGCACCGTCGCCCACATAGAAACATTGAGTGGCTCACCGTTGTTAACGGAATCTCCCAAGACGGCCATTTCGAAATGGAAGTTTGATGCTCAGGCCGGCCAGGAACGGCACTTTGCGCTGACTTGTGAGTTCAAGTTGTCGGATGAAGAGCCGATACAAACAAACATTGTGAAGGGAGCTTTGCACATCCTCGTCCCAACGGGAGGGGTAATTCTGAATCCAAGCGAATCTCAGCGGACGAGCAGCGCCGGCGTGCGGTAGGCGCAACGGAAGCGACTTCGCCGGAGAGGTACATTTATGAGACGGCTCACAAAAGAACAGCGTCGAGACATCGCGGCGATCGCCGCCAAAAAAGACGCGGACATTGATTTCAGCGATATGCCTGAGGTTCTGGATTGGACCGGAGCGCAAATTGGGCGTTTTTATCGACCGAAAAAACGACCGGTTACCATGAGGCTGGATGAAGACGTCGTCGATTGGTTGAAGGCCTACGGGCCGGGGTATCAAACAAAGGCTAATCTGTTGTTGCGCCACGCGATGGTAAGTGCGAAACGGCGGAAGAGGAAACCGCGAAATATCAGCGGGGCCAGACGCCGGCGGTGAAGGACTTGATGGTGGTAAAGCCGAGCCGCTCATAGAGGTGCACGGCCGTGCGATTTTCCGCGGTAACGGTGAGCGACAATTCCTTGAAACGCAGGCTGCGCAGGGCGTTCGCGGCGGTTTCCATGAGGGCGCGGCCCAGACCGTGTCCCTGAAAGCCGGGCATAACGCAGATTTGCGTAGTGTGACCTACGCCTTCGGCGACTTCGCTGGTTAACACCGCGCCTACCAAGTCCTCGCTTCCCGGATGGCGGAGGACAAAAGAAGCGCTCGGCTGAAACTGGCCGCAGCCCGGCAACAGGATAATGTTCTTGAGGAATTTGAGGGCGCCGTTGCGTGAGCGGTATTGGTCGTTGATGTCGCCATCGATGTGATTGGCGTAGGCCAAGTAAATCAACTTGGCGCAAGGCTCAAAGTAGCGGTCATTCCAGCGATCCAGGCGCAAGCCGGAGTTGAGCATGGGACCACGTTCGGCAGGCTTGGACAAGTCAAGCAGCATGAACTGACGCGTGTGCAAGCGGAAACCTTGGGCGCGCAAAGCGTCCTCGACGGGACCGCCGAAAGGCATAAGCTGGGCTTCGATGCGTTGCATTTGCGGAAGCGCGCGCATGCTGAAGAGCATTTCCTCGAGCAACCGCTTGCCGATGGGGCCCTGGTTCTGTTTGGGCGATACGTACATCCCGCCGATCAGGCCCTTATGATCTTCCAGGACATAGAAGGAGTAGCCCACGGCCGCGCCTTCTTCGAGGGCGACACACCCAGAAAGGGCATGAGCGTCGAGGAAGCGCTTGATCAGCTCCAAGGCCCCGCGATAGTCCCAGTGGAGTTCTTCGCGCCAGTGGCTAGCCTCTTCGTGCAGCAACGGCTCGATCTGGCGAACGGTGGCCTGGCGAAGGTCAATAATGTTCATAGATCGGCTCTGAACGGCCCCCTGAGCCAAATGCCATAATAGCCGATTCGAGCAACACCCTGCCAATTCCCCGGGAAAGGCCGATATATTTCGGGCACATGGACTGGAGAAGCCCGGAACACCGCGGAAATCGCGTGCTAGGCTAAATAGAGTTTCGACGCGAGAAGCTGAACACCTTGGCCGGTGTGAGGCCTAAATCGTCGAGATGAGAACCCAAACCCATGTCCATAGTGGATGAGCTGCGTTATCCGAGGCGTTGGTACACCAAGCTAACGGTGGTGGTGCTGACGCTAATCTTCTTCGTGGCGCTGGCAACGGCGGCCATTGCGGCGGTGCTTACGTATTGGATCATTAAGCCGCAACGGACGAGTTCTGAGATTAGTATGGCGAGCTTCCCGGGACGGCCGGACGAGGTAGATTTCACGGTGAGCGGGTTGAAGCCGAGCGACCGCAAGGGTTGGTACTTCCCGGGATTGCGCGGCGCGCCGACCATTATTTTGTGCCACGGATACGAATCGAGCCGCGGGGAATTACTCACGCTGGTTTCCGCACTGCAGGACCACCAGTACAACGTGTTCGTGTTTGATTTTGCGGCGCATGGATCGAATGCGGGAACCACCACGTTTGGTTACCGGGAATCGGACGAAGTGCGCGCGGCGATCGATACGATTGCCAGACGGAACGATGTGGACCCGACGCGCTTTGGTTTGTGGGGATATAACCTGGGAGCGTATGCGGCGCTGCGCGAGGCGCAGAGGGATCCGCGGGTGCGGGCATTGGTGCTGGATTCGGTGTACGACTACCCGAAACAAATGGTCCGGATTGGCGTGGAAAAAACGGGCGTCGGCGGATTTCCGATGATGGTGAAATCCGCGCAAACAACGTTTGAGTGGCTGAACTATGGATACAAGGACGATCCTCCGTTATCGGCGAAACTGAAAGCGTTGGATGATGTGCCGACATTGTTTATCCAGGCTACGGATGATCCGGAGTTGGGCGCGATTACTCGCGATATGTTCCTGAAGGCGCCGGAACCTCGGGAGCAGGCGATTATTGCGCATGGAAATTTTGTGAATTTGCCGGATGAAGAGAAGAGGACGTACGAAAATCGCGTGGTAACGTTCTTCCTAACGAGGCTGCCGGTGAACGCGGTTCCCGCCGCCGCTGTTGCGCCCGTCAAAACCGCCAAGGTCATTAAGCCCGCTCACTAAATTGCTTTATTGAATGCGATATGCGAACCAACCGCTTTTCTGCAGTGGGACGGGATCGCTTGCGCAGACCAAAGGCGGGTTCGTATAGGCGGCGCAATTTTTTGAGGGTAGCAACAAAAAGCCCGGCTTCGGCTCGCCGGAATCCCAGATTGGAATTTCGCGATGAAGATAGAAACTCAAACTGTATTGTTGGCCCCGTTTCATTGACGCGACATAGAGCTGATCGGCGGGAATTTGTGCGGCAGTGATTTCGCTTGCGAGAGTTTTCCCGGATGGATCGTAGCGCAGCCAGGGACGAGAAATGAAATGAAATACCACGAGCAGGAATAAGACCGGCAAAACCGCGGTATAGGCAATTGGGAATGCTTGCTTGCGCTCTTTCATCGTGAGCAGCAGATTGGCCATGGCCAACGCGAGTACAACACAGCCTATGGCAATGAAGGATCCGGCATTCGTTCGTGACGCACGGAAGTGTCTACCTAATGCAATCAGGAGAATGGCGCCGGGCAGCGCGAGAATTGCAAAACTGTTGAGGATCCAACGAAGCGATTTTTCCTGTTGATTCGAGAGCACAACGTAAGCTCTTGACAGAAGCAGGCCGATTGGCGGGATTGCGGGAAGGATGTAGCCCGGCAGCTTGGATTGGGAAGCCGAGAAGAAGACGAGACAGAAGAGAGCGTAGGAGAGCAAGAAGAACGCCGGCGAACTCGTGCGCCGGTTCCAAAACGAGATGGATAATCCCGTTGCGAGTCCCCACAGCAAGACCAGCGTCCAAGGGACAAACGCGATAAGAACCACTGGGATATAAAACCAAACAGGTTGGATGTGCTGAAACTCGGGGGTGAGATAGCGCTTGAAATTGTGTTCGATGATGAAGACACGGAAGAAATCGGGGTTGCGGCGGGCGCAGAGAAGGTACCAGGGAAGCGCTGTGACGCAGAAGCTGGCGATGGAGAGAGGGTGAAGGCAACGGAACGCGTCGCGCCAGCGCTTGGTGAAAATTGCCCAGAGAAGTACAGCGCCGCCGGAGAGGACGATCGCGGCGGGTCCTTTGGCGAGGACGGCTAAGCCGAGGAAGAAACCGAGGGCTAAGGAATTGAAGGAATTGGAAGAGGTGAAGGAAGTATGAGAATCGGGCGAGGACGATTCCGGTAAAAGGCCGAGGAGGCGAGCAGCGAAAACCATGGCAATCGTGAGCATGGCGGCGAAGGGCATGTCCGTGGCGGCAGCGTGGGAAAAGCCGATCATGCCGACCGTGGTGGGAAGAAGGAGCAGGAGCCAGCGTGCAGTCTCGGCGCCGTAGACGCGGAGTGCGAGCCAAGCCATCGCAAGTGTCGCGAGGAGCGCGGAGAAGGCGCTGGGAAGGCGGGCGGCAGCGTCACTTACGCCAAACAGTTTGAAGCTTAGCGCGGCACCCCAATAATAGAGGACAGGCTTTTCGAACCAGGGTTTGCCGTAAAGGCGCGGGGTGACCCAGTCTCCGGTTTCTGCCATGGCGCGGGCAATCCACGCGTAGCGAGGTTCATCGGGCCCTACCAGGCCGATGGCGCCAAGATTGTGGAAGTAGCAGATGTAGAGCGTGGCGAGGATGAGAATGGTCCACGCAAGGCGTGATGCGAGCGGAGTGGGGTGCGTGTTCGCGCTAGAGTTGGTGGTTTGCGTCACGGAAGGATGAGTCTAGCATTGTCAGTGTATTGTGGAGGCTGGTCGGGTCGGCTCGATTCGTGGGAATCACGTTTGACCGAAAAAGCGGGAGCCAGGCTCCCGCACTCCAAAGGAAGAGATGATTGAGTGGCTGCAGTATGCAGTGGCGTGGACATTCGTGAAAGTGCTGGGTGTGCTTCCCCGTCCTGTGGCGCGCGGTGCGGCTGCGTTTGCTACACGGGTACTCCTGGTCTTTTTGCCGAAACTTAGAAAGACCGCTGAATTCAATTTAAAATTAGCGTTTCCGGATTGGGCGGAAGAGCAGAGGCGCGCGGTTATGAAGGGGATGGCGCAGAACCTGGCGTGGATGGCAGTCGAGTTTGCACGCTTGCCGCGATACACACGGGAGAATATTGAGTATTCGGTTGTGCTGGACGGTCACGAAAATTTCCTTGCTGCGCACGAACGCGGGAAGGGCGTCATCTACCTGACCGGACACATTGGCGCGTGGGAGCTTTCTTCCTACGCGCACGCGTTGTATGGATTCCCGCTGCACTATATGGCGCGACCGCTCGACAATCGCCCGCTGGATGCGCTCGTGAATCGTTATCGGGGACGCTCGGGCAACCAGCCCATCTACAAAAATGAGGCGGCGCGGTCGATGTTGCGGGTGCTGAAGGGGGCGGGAACGGTGGGGATTCTTGCGGACCAGAACACGATGCCGGACGAAGGGGTGTTTGTGGATTTTTTCGGAGTGCCTGCCTGTACGACGACCGGGATTGCACGAGTGGCGTTGCACACGGATGCGGCAGTAGTGCCGGGGTACGCGTATTGGGATGCACAGTTGGGGAAATATAGGTTACGTTTCGAACCTGCCGTGGAGTTGGTGCGAACCGGAGATAACGAAAGGGACGTTACCGAGAACACCCAGCGATTCGCGAAAGTTCTGGAAGCTGTCATTCGGAAATATCCTGAGCAGTGGGTGTGGATTCATGCACGGTGGAAAAACCGGCCAAAGGGTGAGGCTCGGTTGTACAAGTTTCTATCTTAAGCGAACTAGGTTTCATCACAGAGTTCATAGAGCGCGCAGAGGAACGGAAAGAGGTCAGGCGATGAAACTGACAGCACGGGAAGTGGCGGAACGAGTTGGGGCGAAGTTGGAAGGCGACGGCAGTGTGGAATTAATGGGTGTGGCTGCGCCCGAACAAGCAGGGTCGAAGCATCTCATCTATGTGGAAGCAGGGAAACATCTGGAGCGCGCCCTGGAATCAAAGGCATTGTGTGTGGTTGCGGGCGAAGGGATGCTGCTGCCGGGCAAGACGGTGTTGCGTAGCGCGCAGCCAAAGGTGGCGTTCGCGAAAGCGGCAGCGGCGTTGCTGGACGAGTCGCCGATTGCGAATGGCGTGCATTCCACGGTTGTCATCGCGCCCATGGCTCGCATCGGCCAGCAAGTGGGAATTGGAGCGTATGTGGTGATCGGAGAAGATGCGCACATCGGTGATGGTACGCAGATCGGCGCGCATTGCGTAATTGGGGCGGGATGCTGGATTGGCGAGAATTGCAGGATTCATCCGCGAGTCACTCTGTATGCGGGGACACGCATTGGCAACGGAGTGGAGATTCACTCGGGGGCGGTGATTGGCGCTGACGGATTCGGATATGCGTTCGATGGGGAACGATATTGGAAGTTTCCGCAGGCGGGGATTGTGGAGATTGGAGACAACGTCGAGATAGGCGCGAACGCGACCGTGGACCGTGGTTCGCTGGACGATACGAGAATCGGCGGAGGCGTTAAAATTGATAACCTGGTACACGTGGGACATAACGTACAGATTGGCGCGCACACCGTGATTGCGGCGCAGACGGGAATTTCGGGATCGAGCAAATTGGGGCGCCACGTCGTATGCGGCGGGCAAGTTGGAATTGCGGACCATTGCACGTTGGAAGATCAGTCGATTGCGGGGGCGCAAGCGGGTATCCCAACGGGAAAAACGATTCGAAGCGGGCAGACGGTCTGGGGAACGCCGGCGCGGCCACTGGACAAATTTAAGGAAGCGTATGCGTGGTTTGCGCGGCTGCCGGAACTGGGAGAAAGAATCAAAAAGCTGGAAGAGAAAAGCTTAACGCAGGGATAGCAGAGAAGACGCAGAGGACGGGGAGCCGTTGGCAAATGATGGATACAGTGGCTGCGGAAAAGAAATTGTGGCGATTGATCGTGATCGGTGGACACACCCGGAGTATCGGGAAGACCCAGTTGGTGTGCGATGTGATTCGCGCGTTTCCTCGGGCGGAATGGATTGCGGGAAAGATCACGCAGTACGGGAACGGGGTGTGCGCGCAGAATGGGGAGAATTGCGATTGTGCGCCGACGGATCATGTTTGCGCGCTGGATTGGGAACTGCGCGCGGATACCGGGACTGATAGCTCGCGATTTTTGGAAGCGGGAGCGAAGCGATCGTTCTGGCTGAGGACGAAGCAAGGTTACCTTGCGGAGGGACTGCCGCTGTTGCGAAGGGGGCTTGAGGAAGTGGCGCAGGAACAAGTTGCTCGCGCGACTGACCGACCCACCGCGGTGATCGTGGAGAGTAATTCGGTGATGCAGTTCGTCAAACCAAGTTTGTATTTCGCGGTGATCGATCCGATGAAAGACGATTTCAAGGATTCGGCGAAGATGGCGCTGGACCGCGCGCACGCCCTGGTGCTGCGAGGCGACTTGGGGGCAGACGCGTCTCCGGCTCCGTTGTGGATGCGCTTGCCGGAGCAACTGATGCGGGAGAAGCCGTCGGTTTTGCAAAGAGAAGGCGAAGGACTGCCAGAACCGTTGCAAGCGCTGGTGCATCGAATATTAGAAGGCGAACCGCTGTCGCGCATCTAGCGAAGTGCGACAACGAAGTGTTAGCAAGTGAGCATCTTAGTCGTTGACCGAATTTGTAAGTTGCGGCGATAATGAAAAGGTACCCGGGGGTACCGGCTCGCCGCGTTTGGAAGTCTAACGGAATAGGCAAGTTAGCTCTGGTTTCAGGATAGGCGAGTTGAGGTGTACTCACGCCCGGTGGTAATGCCGGGCGTAAAGGGAGCCTGAATGGCGTCGTTCGTACGAGTCGGAGAGGAACTGCCGGTTGCGCCAGCACCAGCGCCGTGGCGGCAGGAAGATTGGGCCGAGCGCGTCGAAACCGCCGTCAAGAATGGCGCCGAATACCTGCTTTCGCTGCAAACCGAGGATGGATTCTGGCTCGGAGAATTGGAAGCTGATACCACTCTCGAATCCGACTATATTTATTACCTGTACGTTTTAGGCCAGGCCGAACCGGGGCGGGTCGCGAAGTTGGCGAATTATGTGCGCCGGCGGCAGTTGGACAGCGGCGGTTGGCCCATTTATCCTGGGGGTCCTTCGGAACTAAACGCGACCGCTAAGGCCTATTTTGCACTGAAATTGGCGGGGGATTCTCCCGATGCGCCGCATATGGTCACGGCGCGGGAGACGGTACACCGGCTGGGCGGTCTGGAACACTCGAATTCGTATGTGCGATTTTATCTGGCGTTGGTGGGGGCCGTGGGTTGGGAGTTGGTGCCCGCAATTCCACCGGAGCTGATGCTCCTTCCGAATTGGTTTTATTTCAACATTTACGAAATGTCGTCGTGGACACGCGGCATCGTGATACCGATGGCGATACTGTCTTCGCTGCGTCCGGAATTTCGATTGCCAGAGCATGCGCGGGTGGATGAATTGTTCAAGGATCCGTCGCAAAAAACGGCGGCGTTCAGCTGGAGCAAGCAGATCCTGTCCTGGAAAAACGTGTTTTTGGCGGTCGACCGGGGACTGAAGCTGTATGAGAAGTTGCCGTGGAAGCCGCTGCGCCAGAAAGCGTTGCGCGAAGCCAAACAGTGGATGGTGGAGCACCTGGAACGCACGGACGGGCTTGCAGCGATTTATCCCTCGATGATGAATTCGATTTTTGCGTTGATCGCGCTGGGGCATGGGCCGGACGATCCCTTAACCAACCGGGAAATCAAGGAATTTTCGCGATTTGAAATTGAAGATGACGACACCATCCGGTTGCAGCCGTGTGTTTCGCCGGTGTGGGATACGTGCATCGCCATGGTAGCGCTGGAAGAAGCAGGATTGCCGGCGGATCATCCAGCTCTGCTGAAGGCGGCGGAGTGGCTGCTCTCGATGCAGATTCTGGGTGGGGGCGACTGGCAAATCAAGAATAAGGATGCCGAGCCAGGGGGCTGGGCTTTCGAGTTTCGCAATGATTTTTATCCGGACGTGGACGACACGGCGTTTGTGTTGATGGCGCTGCAGCGCGTGAAATTTCCCGACGAGAAGCGTATGGAAGGTGCGATGCGCCGGGGTATTCAGTGGCTGTTGAGCATGCAGAATCGTGATGGAGGCTGGGGCGCATTCGACAGGGATAACGACCGGCAGCTGCTGTGCAATATCCCATTCGCGGATCATAACGCAATGATTGATCCATCAACCGCCGACGTGACTGCGCGTGTGCTGGAGTGCCTGGGAAGGTTCGGATGGACCGCGGAGCACCCGGTGGTGCAGAAAGCAGCTGGATTCCTGGCCAAGGATCAGAGCAAGGACGGGTCATGGTTCGGACGTTGGGGCGTGAATTATGTGTACGGCACGAGCGGGGTACTGCGCGCGTTCGAAACTGTTTCGATGACCGCACAGGATTACTGCTTGCGCGCGGTGAATTGGCTGCGGCAAGTGCAGAAGGCGGATGGCAGTTTTGGGGAATCGCTGAACAGCTATGAAGTTGTCTCGAGTAAGGGGCAAGGCAACAGCACGCCTTCGCAGACGGCCTGGGGATTGATCGGGCTGCTGGCGGGCGCGGACCCCAACGACCAGGCCATCGCCAAGGCCGCGGCTTATCTGGTCGGCCAGCAGCATGCCAATGGCTCCTGGAGCGAAGAAGATTTTACCGGGACAGGATTTCCGGGCGTGTTTTATCTGAAGTACCACTTGTACAAGAATTCGTTCCCGGTCTACGCGCTGGCTCGCTACCGCAATCAGGAGCGGCGAGCCGCGGAATATTGCGCTGTGAAATTCAATCCAAGCGAGTTTCGGCTTCGCAGCGGCCTATATAGATCTCGCGAGCAGCAGGCGTCCTAGCAACCAAATGCGGTACCCCTTGGGACTGGTTTTCGATTCCGCGAAACACATTGCAGGGAAAAGGCTGCGTGGCGAGCGAAGATTTCCGGTGATGCTCTCGCTAGAACCGTTAGGCCACCACGCACCGGGTAATGGTTCCGGCAATGGCGGAAAGCCGGGAGAGATCCTGGTGGAGTTGACGGTGGAGATGTGCCTGGCCGCGGTGGAGCAGTGCCAGGCACCCATTGTGGCGATCTGCGGGAACGAACCGCTGGAATATCCGGAGATCGCAACGCTGACGCGCGCGATACTGGAACGTGGCTGCCACTTATTCTTAAGCACGGATGGCCGGCTGATTCGGCACTGGCTGCACATGATCCCGCCGTACACGAATTTCTTCTGGAATGTGAAGCTGGATGGAACGCAATCGGTGCACGACCGGCGTGCGAAACGCACCGGGCTGTTTACGGAAGCGCTCGACGGGATTAAGGCCGCGAAGAACGCAGGTTTTTTCGTGGTGGTGAGCAGCACCGTTTATCCGGACACGGATATGCGCGACTTAGAGGAACTGTACGAGCGGCTGCACGGAATGCATGTTGACGGGTACATGCTTTCTCCGCATTACCCGGAACAGAAATTGTGCCGCGATGGCAGCGCGAAATTTCATCAGCAGATGCACCAGAAGTTCAGCGAAGCGAGCGCGAGATTGGCCGATTACAACCTGATGATGTCGCCGATTTATCTGGAATACTTGCGTGGCGAAAGAGAACTGGGTTGCAGCGTATGGGGTGGGCCGGTTTTTGGTCCTCGGGGTTGGGCTGGGCCGTGCAGTTTGCTGAATGTGCGCTATGCGGACAGCTACGAGACCTTACTCGAGGACACCGTCTGGGAGAATTACGGGCGGGGATTGAACCCGCGATGCGAAAACTGCCAGTGTCCCGAAGGATACGGCACCGCCGCGTTGTTGGGGTCGAACGCCAAAGCCGGCGACCTGTGGAAGGTGCTGGCATGGCAATTTCGGGGAAGCTTGGGCGAGAAGCGCGAAAGTAGACGGAAACCGTGACGACATTAGTGACAGGGGCGGCGGGATTTTTGGGGAGTCACGTGACGCGGCAATTGGTGGCGCGGGGCGAGAGTGTTCGCGTGTTGATGCGGCCGTCCAGCAACAACCGGGCGATCAGCGATTTATCGTTGGAATATGTAACCGGGGATTTGCGGGACGCGGCTTCGCTGGAACGCGCGATGAAAGATGTGAAGCGCGTGTTTCACGTGGCCGCGGATTACCGTTTGTGGGCGAGGCACCCGCAGGAAATTTACGATTCGAATGTGGGCGGAACGAAAAATTTGCTGGCAGCGGCGAAAGCGGCTGGAGTGGAACAACTGATTTATACCAGTACCGTGGCAACGATTGCGGTGGACCGGCCAGAGTTGCCGAACGAGGCTACGGACTCGAAGCTGGAAGAAATGATCGGGCATTATAAGCGTTCGAAATGGATGGCGGAGCAGGAAGTGCTGCGGGAGGCGCGCGAGGGTTTGCCAGTGATTGTAGCCATGCCGACTACGCCGGTCGGGCCGTGGGACTGGAAACCAACACCGACGGGAAAAATTGTTTTGGATTTTCTGAATGGCAACATGCCCGGGTACGTGGAGACGGGGCTGAATTTCGTGGGCGTGGAAGAGTGCGCGGCGGGGCATTTGCTGGTTTCCGAACGCGGCAAGACGGGCGAACGCTATTTGCTGGGCGCGGAGAATCTGACGTTGAAGGAACTGCTGGACACTTTGGCGAAGATAACCGGGCTGGCGGCGCCGGTGATGAAGATTCCGCACGGAGTGGCGTTGGGTGTCGCGTATGTGGAAAGCGCGTTTTCAAGGCTGATTGGCAGGGAACCTGGCATTCCCGTCGAGGGAGTGAAAATCGCGCAGCACAAGATGTTCGTGGATTGCTCGCGGGCGCAAAGGGAATTGGGATTTCAGCCTGGGTCGGTAACCGCGGCGTTGGAGCGGGCGGTACGCTGGTATCAGGCGAATGGCTATGTGAAGGCGGGAAGAGCGAAGAAGATGAAAATGGCGGCGTGAGGAAAAGAAGCAGAGGCAAGGAAGCAGAGATGCGCGTTTTGGTGACATTTGCGGTGGACGCGGAATTTGCGCCGTGGCGGAAATTGCGGAAATTCCGGTGGATCGACTACGATGGGCTGAATTTGTGGCGAACCGATGTTGGTAAATTGGAAATCACCGTGCTTGTCACGGGCATCGGTACGCAAGCTGCCGCACAAGCCATGGGTCTGATGATGCAGATGGCGGACGACCAGCGATACTTCGAAGTTTGTATTTCGAGTGGCCTGGCCGGTGCGCTGAAAAGAGGATTTGTACCGGGCGATATCATCGCCCCACAGGATTTGATTGCCGAAGCTGAGCATGCGGATTTGCGCTCGGATCGTCTAAAGGTCGACATGGAATTAAGGAAGCAAGCGCTGGCGGCTGGCGCACTACCTGCGGACTGCCTGTTCACGACGGACCGCGTATTTGTGAAAGCAAGCCACAAAGACAGCTGCTCATCAAGAGCGCAATCTGTGGACATGGAAAGCTTCGACATTGTGAAAGAGGCAAGCGCCTGGGGTGCACGAGCGGTGGTCGTTCGCGCAATCAGCGATACGGCTGACGAGGATCTGCCGATCAATTTCAATCTGACATTGTCGAAGAAAAACGAAATCAGTTTGCCCAAAGTCGTGCTGGAACTTGCGAAGAATCCGTTTGTATTGCCCGCTCTATTGCGATTTGGCAGGCAAAGCCGGGTTGCTGCACAACGGCTCGCGATCTTCCTCGATGGATACGTTCAAAAATTGCCTGTTGCTCACGATGTTGGTCTCTCGCACGGAGTGGCGTCGCAATGAGTGGGGCGGGGACGGTGGTGGAGCAAGTGCGGAGGCTGGGGCCCATACCGAAGACGATGCGGGCGGGAGTGTACCGCGACAAGGGCGTGGTGCGCGTCGAGGAAGTGCCGGTGCCTGAGGTGGCCGATGGGGAAGTGCTCATCAAGGTGGCGGCATGTGGAATCTGCGGAACCGACATCAAGAAAATTTTTCAACGGTATGTGGAGCCGCCGCAGATCCTGGGGCACGAGCTGGCGGGAACCGTAGTAGCGATTGGCCGCGGGGTAACGAAATGGAAGCTGGGCGACCGGGTGATGAGTTTCCATCATATTCCATGTGCTGAGTGCTTCTACTGCAAGAACCGGCTGTTTTCCCAATGCAAACAATACAAGACCACGGGATTGACGGGCGGATTCACGCCGAACGGCGGGGGATTCGGAGAGTACGTCAAGGCCATGCCGTGGGTGGCGGAGCGAGGAATTGTAGCGTTGCCGGACGAAGTGAGTTTTGAGGAAGCCACGTTTATCGAGCCGATCAACACGATCGTGAAAGCGGTGCAGAAGGCGCGAGTGGCGGCTGAGGAAACTGTGCTAATCGTGGGCTGTGGGCCCATCGGTCTGCAGTTGTTAATGGTTACCCAAACGGTTGGTTCACGCATCTATAGCAGTGATCCGATGGCAACCCGACGCGCCAAAAGTCTGACGCTTGGTGCGGTAGAGTCATTTGACCCATTAAGTGGTAAGCTGGTGGAAGAAATACGGGCCCGCACGGAGGGTCGTGGCGCAGATGCGGTTCTGGTGGCCGTGGCACATCCGGCAGTGGTAGTGGAAGCGTTGGCGGCTGCGAGACCCGGGGGAAGAGTCCTGCTATTTGCTGCGAACGACCCAGTGACAAAAATAGAGTTTCCTGCAGCAGCGGTAGGGATTGACGAGAAAGAAATCCTGGGCAGCTATAGTGCGGCTGTTGACATCCAAGAAAACGCAGCGGCACTGGTGCTGGAAAAGAAACTGCCGGTGATGGAAATAGTCACCCATAGGTATCCATTGGCTAGAATCCAGGAAGCGCTGGAATTGGCGAACCGACCGACGGAAGACTCGCTGAAGGTCTTGATTGCACACGAATGAGAGTGAGCTCCACAAAAAAGGCAGAAATGGGCGTTGAAGAAGTGCTGGCGCCTGCAAGGATCGCGGTGCCATCGAAAATGACCGCGGCAGTGTTGTATGGCAGCGAAGATCTGCGGATTGAGCAGATCGAAGTGCCTCCGCTCGCGGCGGACGAGGTGTTGCTGCGTGTGCGATTAGCGTTGACGGACGGCACGGATTTGAAGGTTTGGAAGCGCGGCTACCACGCCAAAATGATTCGGCCCCCGGCCGTGTTCGGCCACGAAGTGGTGGGCGAAATTGCGGCTATGGGGAAGCGGGTTGATCCGAGATGGCGGTTGGGGACGCGGGTGATTGCGGCAAACTCGGCGCCGTGTTTCCGCTGTTATCATTGCCGCCGCGGGCAGGAAAACCTTTGCGACGATTTGCTGTTCAATAATGGCGCGTACGCCGAGTACATGCGCATCCCGGGCCGAATTGTGCGGGAGAACATGCTGGAAGTGCCCCACTCGGTGGATGACCATAGCGCGGCGTTTGTGGAGCCGCTGGCTTGCGTGCTGCGTGGAATCCATGAAATGGAAGTGCGCACCGGCGACACGACCGTGGTCATCGGATGCGGGCCGATTGGATTGAAGTATGTGCGCATGCTATCGCGGCGCGGTGTGCGGGTGATCGCGTTGGCGCGGCGCGAAGGGCCGCTCGCGGTCGCCAGGAAATTGGGCGCGGCGGTCACTATCAATGTGACGGAAATTCCGGATGTTGTAGCGGCCGTAAGAGATTTGACAGAAGAACGGCGTGGGCCCGATTCGGTGGTGGAAGCCGCGGGGAATCCGGCGACGTGGCAGCAGGCTTTAAAGATGGTTCGGCGCGGCGGCGTGGTGAACTTTTTCAGCGGCTTGCCATCCGGGACGCGTCTAGAAATTGAGCCGGCGGCGATCCACTATTCCGAGATCAAGATGATTTCGCCATTCCATCACACACCGCGATTCATCCGAGAGGCGCTGGAAGCGGTGCGACGCGGCGACGTGTCCGCGGAAGAATTCATCACCGAAGAAATTCGGTTGGAAGATTTGCCGCAGGCGTTCGAGCGCATGAAGTCGCGCAGCGGAGAAATTAAGCTGGCTGTCCGCCCGTAGTTGTTGTGTTTAGTAGCTTGCGGTTTGTGACTCGTGAAGACCGGACCTTCTCACGGTCAAGTTCACATTAAGCAAAGGAACAGGAAACTCGTCTACTGATGTTGCGCCCGGGCGAATTGCCGCTGATGGAGAAGCTGCCGGAGAGCGGGTGTAGTCCGGAAGCGGCGCAGCGTTACACGAAGTGGCTGGCCACCCATCATTACGAAAATTTCAATGTTGCCTCCTGGCTGTTACCCAAGGAACTGCACCAGCATTTCTACAACGTATATGCGTACTGCCGTTGGGCAGACGACCTGGGCGACGAAATCCCCGACAAGGACCGCGCGCTGGAACTGCTGAACTGGTGGGAGACGGAGCTGGATGCGTGCTACGAAGGCAGGCCGTCGCATCCCGTGTTTGTGGCGCTGCGCGAAACCACAGCAGCGAAGGATGTTCCCAAGCAGCCGTTCGCGGACTTGTTGAAAGCGTTTCGCCAGGACCAAATCGTGAAGCGTTATCCCACTTGGGATGCGGTGCTCGGTTATTGCGAGTATTCCGCGAATCCTGTGGGGCGCCTGGTTTTATACCTGTGCGGCTATCGCGACCAAGAGCGGCAAAAACTTTCGGATGCTACTTGTACGGCGCTGCAATTGGCGAATTTCTGGCAGGACGTGGCGCGGGATTTGGAGAAGGGAAGAATCTATATTCCGTTGGATCGCGCGGCCGGACACGGATTGAGCGAGCAAGAGATCGTTGGGAAGAAGTTCGATCAGCGCTATGTGGCGCTAATGAAGGACTTGATTGCGTATACCAGGGCGCTTTTTCAACATGGTATGCCGCTTTCCGGCATGGTCGACGGCAAGTTGAGTGTGGATTTGGCGATGTTCAGCCGCGGGGGGCTGGCGGTGCTGGATGCGATCGAGTCTATCGGCTACGACACTCTGAACCGGCGGCCGGAGGTAAGCAAAGGAAAGCAAGTGCGCTTGCTGGGGCGTGCAATGGTGGCGCACGTGTGGCGTGGAAGTCCGACGCCGATTACGAAGGCGCACCGGCCATACGATGCGGGAATCCCAGCGCAGGTGGAAATATTGGGAGTCCCTGAATCTTACGACGAGTGCCATAGGATCGCGCGGGAAGCGCACAGTAGCTTTTACCCTGCATTCTTCCTGCTACCCAAGCCGAAGCGCGATGGCATCGTGGCGTTGTATGCGTTTATGCGGCTGATCGATGACGTGTCCGATGAAGGCGCAGATTTGGCAGCAAAACAGCGCGGATTGGCGAAATGGCGTGCGGCGTTGGATCAGTCCATTACCAAGCAGGAGCAGGTCGTGGAAGGATCGGCGGCCATGGCTTCGCCGTTCGGCAGCTTGAAAGGCGCCGCGGAAATCTTGCCGGCATTGGTGGACACGATTGAACGCTACAAGATGCCGACCCGATACTTGCATGATCTGATTTCCGGGGCGGAGATGGATCTGACGATCCAGACGTATTCCTCATTCGAACGGCTGAAAGAATATTGTTACCGAGTTGCCGGGACCGTAGGGCTGACGTGCACGCACATTTTTGGATTCCACGATTTTCGGGCGCTGGAACTGGCGGAGAAGCTGGGATTGGCGTTCCAGTTGACGAACATCATTCGCGACGTGCAGGAAGATTACCAGTTGGGGCGGGTCTATCTGCCGGAAGAAGACTTGCAGCACTATCGAGTGACGCAGGAAGACCTGGGGCGGAATGAGGCAAGTTTGGGTGTGCGCGAATTGTTGCGGTTCGAAGCGGATCGCGCGTGGAAGCTGTACGAAGAAGGCGCGCAGCTTCTGGGGATGGTGGACGAGGATAGCCGTGCAACTTTGTGGCTGCTGGTGAATACGTACAGCAGTTTGCTGGCGCGCATAGAATCGATGGATTTCGCGGTTTTTGGGCAACGCGTGGGGCTGACCAAAGCAGAGAAACTGAAATTAGTGGCGAAGGCGCGTTTCGGGCGCCACACGAAAGAGAACATTCTTGCCAAACGTGATCGTGATCGGCGGCGGGCTGGCCGGGCTGTCGGCGGGCGTATCGCTGGCTGAAGCGGGCTGGCGCGTGCGGCTGTTCGAACAGCGGCCGTTCCTGGGAGGCCGGGCGACCTCGTATGTGCTGCCGGATGGCGAGCATGTCGACAATTGCCAGCATGTAACCCTGGGCTGCTGCACGAATCTGGAGGATTTTTACCGGCGCGTTGGAGCACAGAACAAGATCAAATACTTCGACCGGTTATTGTTTCTGGATCCGCAGGGACGCACCGGAACGATGCAAGCGGGATTCCTGCCGGCGCCGCTACACATGACCGGATCGTTTTTGGGATTTGCGCCGCTGAGCCGAGCAGACAAAACCAGTATTGCTCGCGCGCTGCTGGACATTCTGCGCGGGAAGGGACATACCGACGACCTCGAAACACCGGGCGGCATTTCGATGCTGGAATGGCTGCGGAGGAGAAATCAAACGCCCGGGGCGATTGAGCGTTTTTGGCGAGTCGTACTGGTGAGTGCGCTGGATGAAGAGCTGGACCGGACGGATGCGCGATTTGGCGTGGACGTGTTCTGGAAAGGATTTTTGTCGAACCGCAGTGGCTACCGCATGGGAGTTCCCACGGTGCCACTGGCCGAGCTGTATGACGGCTGCAAGCAGGAGATCGAGAAACGCGGTGGGGAAGTGAATCTGCGCATGCCAGTTCGGTCGATTCAGTTCGAGGGCAGCGGGGTGAAGGCCGTAGAGTTCGACGGGGGGCGTCAAGAATCCGGAGACGCCTACGTATTTGCGGTGCCGCAAAATGGCCTGGCGGAATTGCTGCCACAGGAGGTCCTGTTAAAAGAGCCGTCACTGGCGCACCTGGACGAGATTAAGGTGTCACCCATAACCGGAGTGCATTTCTGGTTTGACCGGGAGGTGATGCAGGAGCCGTTTGTTACGCTACTGGAAACGACGACGCAATGGATCTTCAACAAGACGGCACTTTATGGCGGACGGAACGGAAGTGGGAAAGAAAAGGGACAATATCTGCAATTGGTTATCAGTGCGTCGTATGAGCTGCTGCAGAAACCGCGCCAGGAGATTATTGACATTTGTCTGCAGGAAGTGCGCCACGCGTTACCAGCGGCGCAGGACGCGAATCTATTGAAGGCAACGGTGATAAAAGAAGCCGCGGCCACATTTTCGCCGCAACCAGGAGTCGACCGTTGGCGTCCAAAGCAAGAGACCTCCTTGAAAGGTATGTTTCTTGCAGGAGATTGGACGGACACCGGTTGGCCCGCGACCATGGAAGGAGCAGTGAGGAGCGGGTACCTGGCTGCCGAAGCAGTGTTGCGAGTCGCGGGCACACCCAAAAAGATTCTCCAACCCGATTTACCGCCCGACGGGTTGGTGAGAATGCTGACCTGAACTCAGGAAGAGCTTGAATTGTCGATGGTGAAGGCGAGTACGCGCCGTTCATGAACGGTGAGTGCGTCGCCAACTCGCTCGATCTCTTCATAGGCGGCGCGATTTGCCGCGAGGAAGTGGTTATACGCGGATTCAGAATCCCAGAAGTCGATGGTGAAGTAGTAGAGAGGGCGGGAGGGATCCCGCTGGAGTTGAGTGCCACGAAAATGAGGATCGCGTTGAAAAAGACGAACCCACTGGCCTTCGGGACCATAGGCGTTTTGAAAGCGGTCTTCACTTCCCGGCTTGACTTCAAACTCCCAGAGGATTACAAACATAGATGTCCCATCTTCTGCTCTCGCGAAGCAGCATCCCAGAATAAACTTCAAAGGGGAAGACTGGTGTGCTGAGCGATTGTAGCGTTCCGATTGGATATCTATCGGGAAAAGACAGATTTTGAAGCAGTCGTGTGAAGAGTTGTAGTTACAGTCCGTTGCGACTGACGGACGGAGGCGTTTGTGGATCGCAAGTACGGTCACCGCGGCTATCGTGATGCCGAAAAGCAGGAAAAACACGAAAAAAGAGACAGAGAGCGGAAACCGCCGCAGGGCGGACCGCGCGGAGCCACCGATCACCTTGGCCCACGCACGCCGCGAATGGTGGGCACGGTAACGCGAGCGCGTTGCTCGAATTGTGGCGCGGTGCTGGTGGCGGGATTCGATCCGCTGGGCAAGTGTCCGAAATGCGGTTTTGAACTGCACTGCTGCAAACAGTGCCGGTTCTTCGACAGCGGCGCCCAGTTTGAGTGTACGCAGCAAATACCTGCCAGAATTTCGCCCAAAGATACGAGGAACGACTGCAGCTTTTACGAGTTCCGCACAACCGTAGAGAAAGATACGGCGCCTACGACGTATATGCAGCCCGCGCAGGTGCCTGTCGAAGCTCCCACCCCTTCACGCCCGCTGGATGCCCGCCAGGCGTTCGAAAATTTGTTCAAGAAGTAGCCTTCCGTTTTCTTTTTTTCGATTGTCGTTGAGCCAGTGGTGAACCCAAGGGAAAAAGTGTGGGTTCCGCGGGCATTTCACTGGCGATGCGCTCCAGTTGCGGATAATGCTGGCGCAGCGGTTCCGGAACTTTGACCTTTGTTGCCTTTAAAATGCTGAGCAATTCCAGCGCGTTAACCACCGCTTTTCCCAAATAGTGATTGTTGGTGACGACGAAAGTATTTCGCGCATTGGCGCGAATGGTGCGGATGCGCTCGGCCCAGGGGTTGAGCTCTTCGGTGGAGTAAAGATAGTTGTAGCGCTCGTGGCTGGGAGTTTCGGGATCGTCGCTGAACCAGGTGTCGTAGCGGCGGCCATGGAGCCGGACGTAAGCCACCGAAGAGGTGGTTTCCGCAGATGGTTCAAGGGAACGGCCAATGATGGGCTGATCGATGTTGCAGAATCCGGCTTGATACTCGCGAAGGAGTTCCATGGTCTGCGGCGTCTGCCAGGAAGCGTGGCGCAGTTCGACCACCAGCGGATAATCGGAAAAACGAGCGAGCAGTCCAGTCAGGAAGGCAACGGTTTCCGTGGAGTGATGGAAAGAGAACGGGAACTGCGCGAGGACCGCACCAAGTTTTTCCGCTTTGCGCAACACATCGAAGCCTTCGCGAACCGCGCGTTCTTCTTCGGCGGTGGCCGAGGGATCGTGGGTGAATTTCTGCCAGAGCTTCGCCGTGAACAGGAAGGAGGGATTGAAGGCGACTCGTTCGAGCCAGAGCGCGGCGTGATCCGCGCGCAATGGTTGATAAAAGGAAGTGTTAATCTCGATGGTATCGAAGAATTCAGCGAGGTACGCGGCCTCATGAAAGCCTTTGGGCCGCCGCGAGGGATACACGTAATTGGCCCAGTCCGTGTAAGACCAGCCGGCGGGGCCTATGCGGAGTTGATGAGGCAAGGCGGTTACGGGAGATGTGGGTCTCTTCATGAGCGCAGGCGCCGGCGAGCGGGGAAGCTGGTCCGGAACCGTAGACTAAGGAGTCGAGACGTTACTGTCAACGCGCAGGATCGGGTGGTGGGTCAGTTTCCGAGTAGCCTACAAACCAGGACTTAACCGTTTAGCCGATGCGTCTTGCTCACATTGACATTCTACCGGAAGGCCTGTAGCATCCCCTAGAATGTCTACCAAAGAACAAAAGGAACGCATCGAATTCCTGCAAGGTACGCTGGACCTGCTGGTTCTGCGTACGCTCCTCCTTGGACCGACTCATGGCCATGCCATTGCGAAGGCGATCGAATTCAGGTCCGACGACGTGCTCCAGGTCGAGCAGGGGTCGTTGTATCCGTCGCTACACCAGCTCATCAAACGCGGATTGGTTTCAGTCCAAGAGGGCACCTCGGAAAACAACCGCCGGGCGAAGTTTTACCGACTTACGGCAAAAGGGCGGAAGCAGCTTGCGCTCGAAACCAGCAAATGGGACAAGCTTACGTGGGCGATCGCCCGAATTCTCAGGCCGACCGAGGAGAGTTAACCCATGTGGCGTCGCAAGCGAGTGTTGCAGGATCTTGGCCAAGAGATCCGCGACCACCTTGCGATGGCGACCCAGGAGAATATTGATCGCGGCATGTCGCACGAGGAAGCGCGTTATTCCGCTTTGCGTAAGTTCGGGAACGTGACCCGCGTTAAGGAAGACGCTCGCGCCGTGTGGGGATGGCTCTGGCTCGAAGCGCTTCTGCAAGACGTGCGCTTCGGCATTCGCACGCTCTGCAAAACCCCGGCGTTCACTGCCATCGTCATCTTAACCCTCGCGCTTGGCATTGGTGCTGCTACCGCCGTCTTCAGCGTTGTTGATCGCGTCTTATTCCGCAGCCTTCCCTACCCTAGCGATGATCGCCTGGTCTCCTTCGGCGTGAAGGCGCCCTTTGAAGGCATAGAGTTCATGTTGGCGCCCGAGTACGTTGTATTGCGCCGCCAGCCCGGCCCCTTCGAGTCCATGACCTCGCTTACACCCGGCGGCGCTGATTGCGATATCACCGAACAAAGTCCCGTGCGCCTCTCCTGCGCTTTGGTAGAAGGAAACTTTCTCTCCACTCTCGGAATCCATCCCATCGTCGGCCGCGATTTCACTCGGGAAGACGACTTGCCCAAGGCTCCGCGCGTGGCGCTGCTCTCTTACAGCCTGTGGCAAGCCCGCTTCGCCGGCGATCCGAAAATCGCGGGCAAAATGATGTCCCTGGATGGGAAGCCGGTCGAGATTATTGGTGCGCTTCCCGCCAGTTTCGAAATGCCCAACCTCGGCCCTGCGGACATTCTCCTGCCCCAAGCCGTTGACGAAGCCGCGCAAGATCGCACTCATCCTCAGCTTGTTCTTCGTACTTTCGCACGTTTAAAACCGTCGGTAACCATCGCGCAAGCCACCGCTGGCCTGCAGCCCTGGTTCCAAGATTCGCTGCGTTTTGTGCCCCCGCAATTCCGTTTGGAAGTTTCCCTCTGCGTCCGTTCTCTCCGCGACCGTCAGGTCGAAGATTCTCGCGTGGGTGCTTGGGTCTTGCTAGGTGCAGTGATTGCGGTTCTCCTTCTCGCCTGCACCAACGTCGCGAATCTACTCTTGGTCCGTGGTGCTGGCCGACAGCGTGAGCTTGCCGTGCGCGCAGCCTTGGGTGCAACGCGTAAGAGATTGGCTTGCCAAACGCTCACCGCCGAGCAGCCCGTCATCCTCAGCGAGGCGCTCGCAAACAAGATGTTTCCCAACGAGGATCCCCTCGGCAAATCCCTGCGCTTTGGCGCCGCCTCCGACAGCCCCAGCCTTTGGCGCACCATCGTCGGGGTTGCGGCCGATGTTAAGAATAATGGCCTGATCGCAGATGCCGATCCGGAGTTCTACATCCCTTGGAAGAATGATTCCCAAGCTTATGTCCGCCGCTCCTATGTCACCTTTCTCACTTCCCTCAGTTCCGCGACCGTCGTGCCTTGGGCTCGCTCTCAAATCGCGGCAATCGATCCCACTACCCCCGTCGAGTTTTCCACAATGACCGATCGAATCGGCAAACTCACCGAGCGCCCCCGATTCGACGCCACTCTGCTTTCTCTCTTTGCTGGAGTCGCCGTCTTGCTCGCTTCCCTCGGCATCTATGGCGTGGTCAGTTTTTTCGTATCCCAACGCACTCAGGAAATTGGCGTACGCATGGCGCTTGGCGCCACGCCTCTCAGCATTTTGAAAATGGTTCTGTTCAACGTGGCGCGTTGGGCCGTGACTGGAGCCATCCTCGGAATCCTCGGCTCCTGGTTCTGCGCGCGCCTGCTGCAATCTCTTCTCTTTGAAGTTCGCCCGCACGATCCGGTGCTGCTTACCGCTGCGCTGCTGGTTTTACTGACCGTCACTTTCTTTGCCGCCTGGATTCCCGCGCGCCGCGCCGCCCGCGTCGATCCGATGATCGCACTGCGTTACGAATAATGTTTAGTTCGCAACGGGGTTAAGCAATCTGAACGCGGGCATTCCTGGCAAAGGCCTGGTAAACGCGCTTATCGCCGAAGTGGGTACCAGTACTACCACTCATCGACCATTCTTGACTACCCGCCTTGCCCTTTGAGAGAACTCGCTTGGCACTGAGATTCTATATTTTTCGTCCAGACCCTTCAGATCCTGGTGACGACTCTGCTCCACCTTGAATGGAATCCCCTCGGCTCTAAGGTCCTTGCAAATCTCGACGCATCGCCCTTGGTCTTTACCTGTCCACACGTGGCTGGATGGGACGCAATCGTCCGACTCCGGGTTAGGGAGTTCGGCGACTAAATCCACGTCGCAATCTGTGCAGTGCGTAAAGCCGAAACGATATTCAGCGCGGCATTCAGGGCAGAACATTTCAGGAAATGATTACACCAGCACTCAATTTTCGGCAAGCTCCTGATTGAACGCGCTAATCGTACAAGTGGCTAACGGTGCTAATACCCGGCTGGGTGAGGAACGTTGAGCTGAAGAGTATGGCAGATTTTTTTGTCGTTCTTTTGAGCATCGGGACGGTCGGGTGGTGGGTCAGTTTCCGAGTCGCCGACAATTCGTCCGAAATGTGAACTCGGCTTGGGGTGCATGTACTCCAGCCCTCTGCCCGCTTCTCGGCGCTCCACACATTTCAAGCTTTGGGAATTCTGAAAAGCCCCCACGCAACAACGGCTTGCGGGCCTCGCGGTCGAGCGATCTCAACCGTCAGGGCTGCCCGCCCTAGGAAGGGGGAGAAGGATTAAACGTCGTATAATCTCGTGCGCGCAACGGGGGAGCAGAACATATGAACGTACAAGAACAAATCAAGACGTATATTACCAGCCAACCGGAGCCAAAACGCAGTGACATGCGAGAGTTGCATCGGCTCACACTTCAAATGTCACCAGAATGCAAATTATGGTTCTTCGATGGTAAAGACAGCAAAAATCATACTGTTTCCAACCCTACGATTGGATATGGATTTCACACAATAAAATATGCCAACGGAAAAAGTAGAGAATTTTTTCAAATTGGTGTGAGCGGAAACAAAACCGGAATCTCGGTCTATATTCTTGGACTGAAAGATAAGAAGTATTTAGCCAAAACGTATGGAAAAAAACTAGGCAAGGCGAGCGTGACCGGATACTGCATTCGGTTTAAAGCTCTAAAGGATATAAACATCGATACGCTTGAAGCGGCAATACGATATGGGCTTGCAGCTCAGAATGAAAAAGGCAAGCTGACGAAATAATTCCACTGTTAAAGGCAAGCAGTTATGTAAAGGCGCTCCAGTATACGACCCCTACAGCCCTGGCCCGCGCCACAATACCATTATGAAGTCTCCCGCCTATCAGGGTTTCCCGCACATCCTGCCACCCCTTGCGAAGCAGAACATGGAGTTGGAGAATTTGTAGCTGGACTTTCTTAACCATCTACTATCCCGCAGGTTCCGGGAGCAAATACGAGCAAGGCGGAAGTAATTCCAAGGTAAGGAGTAGCCGACAAATCGGGAATTGGCCCACGAGGGGGGGTGGTAGACTCTCGGGATCGCCGTGGTGCGCCAGCGGTACCAAAGGAGTCTCATGCAACGACGTTCTTTTCTGCGAGCTATTTCTTCGGTCGTGCCTGCTGCTGGTCTTCAGGAAATCCTTGCACGCGAAGTGGAAGCGCAGTCCGCAGCACCGCGCTCGTCGCGCGGAGTTCACGTCGTCGACGCTGGCAATGACCGATTTGGCCAGCCCCACACCTTAGGCTTCAGCTCCTCGCTCCTTTTCAAAGTTGCTGGCAGCGACACCAACGGCGGGCTCTTTATCATTGAGCACGCGCATCTCCAGCCCGGCGGCCCTCCGCTTCACCTGCATTTCAATCAAGAGGAATGGTTCTATGTGATGGAAGGGGAAGTGGCTTTCCAAGTGGGTGAGCAGCGGGTAAATCTTCGTTCGGGCGAATCCGTGCTGGCTCCGCGCCGCATCCCTCACACGTTTTCGTCCATCGGTGCAGCTCCTGCTCGCATGCTGATTGCTTTCTGCCCTGCGGGAAAAATGGAACAGTTTTTCCAAAGTGTCGGAGCGAATCCCAAGCTCAACGGCGATCCGGAGTTTTTCCAGAAATGCGAAATGGAACTCGTCGGCCCTTCTCCGTTCTGGAAGTCTTGAAGCTTGCGTGGCGATCAACTCGCCGCCCGCGTCCCGGAAGTAAATTGACCTGATTTACTACCGTCAACGAGACGCAGAATGGGTGTGATCAGTTTCCGATTAGCCGACTGGAGCATCCCCCGACTCCGGTCCCTCTCGACAGTTGAGAGATCGCTCGTTGACATTTCCGTCGACTTAACATGAGCCGCCGTCAAACCCGCCACATCAGGGCCTTCTCTCCGCCCTCTCATACCACTTCCGATTCTTTCTCCACTCGTTCAGAAGGGGCCCGGCCATGCGCACGGTGCCTGCTGGCCTATTCTCGTCCAGCGCCGCCAGGCTCGCGCACAATTTCTTTGTGGAGATGGCCAGCGTTGCTCGCCGAGTAGGATTCTGACTTCCCGGATCTGCAGAAATATCGGGATTGGTGTTGATCTCATACACTTGCGCCCGCCCGGCAACAATCCCAAAATCTGCCCGTCCGTACTCGATGGCGGCAATCGCAAACGCGGCGCGCAAAGCGTCCGCGCACGAATTCTCCACCACAAACTTCTGCTCAAAAGCCTTGTAGCTCTCCGGAAACTTCACGCCCTCCTGTCCGTACTTTACCACCCAGTTGTCCTCGATCACGATGTGGTGCGCAAACACGGCGTCTCCGATGCGAAAGGTGTTGAACTTTCGGAACCACGGCCCATCGAACGCCTCTGCCATATACCCAACAATCATCAGCCCGCGCAATGGAATCTGCTGAGATTGCGCCCGCGCCAACGCCGCTTCGAGTTCCTGTTTGTCCTTCCACAAATCCGTGCTCAGCGGTCTGCCGTGATCCTGCTCGTGCCGAACGAACACCGGATACCTCTCTGGCCAGCGGTGCTCGTCCGCTCGGATTACTTCGAAGTCGTTCATGCCGGCGGCCTGTAGGCTCCGCAATAGCTCAAACCGGGCCATAACTCGGGCCGGATTATTGAGGACCCGGCATCGGCCATCTCCTGCCAGCACGCCATAAGCCTCGGCTGCTACCCGCAGTTCCCACGGTGTCAGCCGCTCTATATCCGTGAAGATATAGGTCCCCGCCTCAACCTCGTTCCGCCGCAGAAAGGCGTCATAGCTCTCCACCGTACAAGGGGGCACCTTTTCGCGCTCCATCGTCCCGTTTACCAGGTTTTTCACTGTATATTCGTGACCGCGTGTGGTCAGGAACCGTAACATGACTTTAGTTTACCTTTCCGTAAAGAATTAGTACTTGACAGAGGTCGCAGCCGAGTATAAAAAAAGACTCCTTAATTGTCCCGCATTCTGAAAGAAGAGGTGTCTCATGCAGAAGGATCAGAAAGCTCCAGCAACTCGCCGCATCGACCTGTCGAATTGCAAGCTGCTCTCGCCCTATGGCCGTAACGCCGCCGACGATCTTAAGGTACATTCGAAGGTTGGCGGGATCGTCAAGATCGGTCTCTCCACCAAAGTCGGCGTTTTGAACAAGCCTCGCGCCGTTCGCTAAAAAGCTTGTACCAGCGTTGTCGAGTTCTGGCGTCTCGATCACTCGCGGCCGTCCTGGGCTGCGCAGTGGCGCTGCCAGCGTTGGTCTGCTTATGGAAACAATCGAAGCTTTACCGATGTCCAGAGAGCGCCTGGTCGCGTTCCCACCAGACCCGGAACGGGGCGCAATACTATATGGCATCATTAAAGACCGTCTTGCCGATACCTTTCGCCAGCTCGCACAAGCCAGCCGAGCCGTTGTGGAGATTGATGAGCCTGCCTACGCCGGCTTTCTGGATCAGCTCAGGCGGGCACGCCATGTCTCTCCGCGCTTTTTCGCGACCTACTACGGTATCCTCGACGCGATCAGCCGTGACGATGTTGGCTCGGTTGCAGCTTGGTTTGCCACGCTAAACAAGATCGACCCTCCTTCCTCCGGTGTCGCCTATCGCAACCTGACTGACGACGACCTCGGGATCGGTAACTCGGCTCTTTACAAGCGCTGGGCGGACGACGACCACGAGAATCCGCTTCACCTGAACGCCATTGCAATAGAAGAATTCACGCGCGTATCGGCAATCACCCGCGAAGCTTTCTCGCTGCTCGATGCTGGTGCTCCAGAAGTGTCCGGCGAAATCCGGTCACTCTTGGAGGAAGTCGTCTTCGCGAAAGGCGACGCCGGCGAGAAGATCACGTTTCACGGTATTTCTTCATTTTGTCTGTGGGGCGCTGTCATTTTGAACGCGGAAGGCCATAAAACCACCTTGGAAGTTCTGCAAACGCTCGCGCACGAGAGCTCGCACATGCATCTTTTCGGCGCTGCACTGGACAGCCCTCTTGTTCTGAACGACGACGACGAACGCTACAAATCCCCACTTCGCTTTGATCCTCGGCCCATGGACGGCATTTACCACGCCGTTTATGTATCCGCCCGAATGCACTACGCTCTTACGCGCCTGCTCGCATCCAACGTCATCTCTCCCGTTCAGACGGAAGAAGCCCGCGCTGCCTGCCTCGTCCACGTGAACTCTTTCCGTGAAGGCCTTGCAATGGTCGAAGCGGAAGGCAAACTCAGCGACCTCGGCCACGAACTAATGTCCCAGGCCAAGTCCTACATGCTGCCGTACCTCTCAGCGTAGGAGCAGCACTACACCAAGCGCTCCTCTCTCGACCTGTTCATTCAAATAAACCAGGATTAATCGGTGGCTCCCGAGTTACGCCTTCAGCCATCTTAAATAAACACTGCGGTCAGGTTTGGGCACTGATTCATGACTGATTTGTGACTTGACATTCGCGCACCGCCGGCGCAGAGTTACTGCGGTTTCCCTCATTATTCCTTGTGCTCCTCTCATGATTTCTTGCCTGGTATTTCCGGCCCCCGGGATCATCGCTGAGTCGGTGAGCACCTTCTCTTCGCGTGCGTTGCTATGAATCGAAGGAGGAACGACGATGAACGAACAGAGATCTCAGCAGAAATGGGTGAGCCGTCGCAGTCTAATTCGTGGTGTGGCTGGGACAGCTTTGGGAACTACCCTTTTGCGTCCAAACCCTGCCTATGCCGACCACGGGGATGAGGATAGCGGGCGGTGCCGGGGCCCTCTGCTGAAGCCAATTCCCGGAGGCGTCGTGCCATTCAAGCCCTTCGGAGTCCCCGTCCACCATAATCCGCTTAATCCAGCTGTGGCACTGCCCGACATTAGCGACCCATCGGCGGTCACCGACTTCGACGGGTTCGTGGGACTGACGCACATCCGAGGAGGCGGGACCGGTACCGACACCAGCACCGCTGCCACAATGTCTCTGGCGTACCAGGCGGACATGGGGTTCGGCCAAGGCAAGTTCATCGGAATCGACGGGCGCAAACATTGGGGTACGTTCGCCTTTGTTTGACTTGACCTGTATACCGGTCCGGTCGGATCGGCCGCCCTGCCGCAACAGATTCACGACTACAACGTGCACATCGATTCAAACGACGTGTTTTGGATGGTTGAAGTAGACAATGATGCCGTTGAGATTGACTTCGATGCAGGACAAGCTCGGCTGCACGTGCGCGGGCTGGACGTCTACGACGACCATGACATAGCCAACTCAATCACGCAAGGTTTGGGGCTACCAGGCGATTTGGGTTTTCCGTATCCGGCTATCGCGCCGGTGGTGCCCGTGCGTGCGAAGGTGTCCTTCGATGTGAGATGGAGCGGCATCGTAACGACCGCACAAATCGAGAACTCTACGCAAGGTTTCAAGGGTACGTTCCTCAGCACGGGAGCGACAATTGAGTGGTCTGCTCAGCAGGATGGATTCGCGTTTCAGTCGGAGCCAGCGAACCCGAGTAGAAACCTAGTGTCGGTGCTGGGTCACGAGAAAAACGGTGTGTTCTTCACATAAGCCGCATCGCACGAAGGGCTAAATAAGCAGCATTTCGGAAACCCATTTCTTCAAACACTGCTCAATATCGACGGCCTGTTCCGAGTGATTGTTCGGGTAGGTCCTGGTGAACGCGGTTTCTCTAACGAGATCATCATGTGGGTACTAGCCCGAACAGGAATTGCTGTCTAGCGTTCATTCTGAGACTTTTCATCACCGACCAACGTACTCACAAGTAAGGAGAGCTTGCGATGAAATCCTCTCTAACGTTACTTGTGCTGGTCCTACTGTTGCTAAATATTCTGGCCGGATGTGCTGCCGGACCTAACCAGTTCAAAGGAACGGCGAACGAACACAACGTCGTCGCGGGTTTCTGGCTTGGGCTCTGGCAGGGCTTTATTGCGCCGTTCGTGTTGGTGGTCTCGCTTTTCAAAAGCAACCTTAACATCTACGAGCTCCACAACAACGGAGCTTGGTACAACTTCGGGTACCTGTTCGGACTCGCCTGCTTTTTCGGCGGCGGCGGCCACGGTTCGGCACGTAGGAAGTAAGTATGACCGACAAGTCCTGGGAAACGCCGTAACCGGGGAAGTTCGTGCTAGAAGCAACGTTACCGATTAGCACGGTCGGCGCCAATCCGAACTGCGTAAGACTACTGATGAACGCGCAAATCGGACGAGTGGGCCAGCGCGAAAACATTTGTGCGGTAACCCGACTACTCCGGAGTTGACCGGCACGCACTTCGGAACTCTGGGATTTGGCAGTCGAAGCCTCGGCCACTACTCTCCGGAGTGCGATGATTTGTTCATCGCGTCAAACGCTGCGAGTGCCCCTTCTGGCCGGGCGCGGACCACGAAATCTTGGGTAAGATTCACCCAGCGCACCTTCCCCGACGAATCGATCAGGAATTCTGCTGGTCGCGAGATGTCCGCGCCGTCGCGTCCGCCGTGCACGTGCACCAGATCCCACCTGCGGATCACGTCCTCATGTGCGTCCGAAAGAATCGGAAACGTATAACCCTGCGAGCGACGAAGATTTTCGGAATCCCCGGGAGAATCCACACTGATCGCAATCACTCGAATCTTCCGTGCATCGAACTCCGGCAGCGCCTTCTGGAAACTCCGTAACTCGGAGTTGCAGAACGGTCACCAATATCCACGATAGAAAATCAAAACCACGCCGGCTGCTTGGGCCGCGCCCTTCTCGGCGCCGCTTGCACTCTCTGGAGTGAACGGAGAATTCAACGCACCCGTCAAACTCACTGGGTGATTCTGCGAATCCGGCAGCGTGAAATCTGGCGCCGTCTGGCCCACTCGCGGCGCTTCGTGCGAAGCGGGTAGCACATGCCGCGCGCCGATGAAAATGGTGTAGAGGAAAAATCCGCTGAATGCCAATGCCAGCACCGCGAGAACGCTGCCGAAAATTTTGCCGCGACACAGATCCGGATGCCGGAATGCTCGCACAAGCCCAAAGGCGAGCAGCACTAACCCGAGCGCGATCATCGGCAGGTTCGCCCACGGAAAATCGCGAAGCCCCGGGAAGCGAACGAAGAACAGCGGATAGCTAACCACTCCTAGGAAAACCAGCGACGCGCCGGTCCACACTGCCCAGTTCCAGCTTCGTTTCATCGCTAACCCTCCCCCGGCTCGACGCCAGGTACGACTTCCAATGTGCCTGCCGCCGATTCGCGGATTTGAAACTTGTCTGACATCATGGCAGACGTCCGCTCATCGACCAACTACTCGTCGCTTCCGCTCCTTAGTTTGTCGCTATGGTCGCGCTTCCGGGAGCGTCTCAAGCACCTTGCGTGCTGCCGCTGCATCCTCTTTATTCACGAGCAGCTGATAATACGTGCCGTCATCCCGGACCGTTGCGAAAATGCCTGCGGACAAAAGCGCGCCTTGCAGAATATCCACTTGGGTCTCTCTCGCAGACTTTTGAAGCAGCACGAGTTCCTCGCTTTGGGGCAAGGCAAGAAGCCTTCGCGCCGCGGCTTCATCCTCTTCGCGCACAAGTACCCGATGTCCCAGGCCGCTCCAGGCCAGATGCTCTCGCATGCGACCAGCGGTATCCGCCTGAATCATCGCATCAATGCCCGAGGATTCAAGGACGCCCTTCGCAACCTCGGCCTCGCCTTCAGTGGCGTAAGACTGGACAACAACTAAATTACTTTGCGACATGCGCTCAGTAAACCTCCCTGGACAAGTCCTACACTGAAAGCTAACGAGACGAGCAGATTCGACCGGCCCGAAAAATCTCGAAAAAAAAACTGGACAGGTGAAGGCCAGTAGCTTCCGATTAACGCTAATTGGGAGTTAACTGGTTTGCCCTAATGTCGCAACGTGCGCAACTCGTCGTGTTTCCGCCAATTCGCAAAAAACAGGGCGGCGATGAGGAATGCTGGACCGGCTATCATTATTACCCAGCCAAGTCGCGTCGCTGACGGAACCGGACGTTGCAGGGTCGTTACCCAGACGATATAGAGCACCCCCATTGCAGCGTAGACGACCGCTCCTATCCACTCACGGCGCCACGCAAGGATGAGGGCCACAAGCAAGACCAATGTTGGGATTAGATGAATCACGAGTGCCTGAAGGGTCGGCCAGAAACCAACGTTCTCCTCAAAAACATCCATCGCAAATAGACTCACAAATACGACAAAAGCCATCGAGAGTATACGCGGAGCCCAAAACAGTGCTCGCTTCGGTAGAAAGTCAGACATGGAACCTCCTTCTCAAGTGGGGTCCACTGCAGAGCATCTCCCAACGTATTTTCCGCCATTCGTGAGGAGAAATCTGTGATGGCAAGGCGTCAAATCGAATCCCGCCGCCCTACCGCTACGGTACGGTCAACTCCTGATAAATGGACTAACCGTCCAAGTAAGTATCAGTACCCAGCTTATGCCTTGGATCGGGAGGAGCCGGCGCGCGGCTATCAGGTCTCGACCCTCGAACCGTGGAACAAAAAGCAGCCGATAATGATTAGCAAGGATGCGGCACCGATCATTTCGTTTCCGACGAAGAACCCGACCATCGGAACAGTGAATACAGCCTGAATCAACACAGCGAAGCCACAGATCAGGGCGATAGGCTTGCCCAAACGCGCTTCCCCGAACGTGACGACCAGCACAATGAGCGCAAGGACGATCCAACCCCACGCCATCGAGAGAAAGGCAACCTCGAAAACAGATTGCAGAGCAATCGGCAGATTCGACGCCTGCACCGCCGGGGCGGAGAACTTTAGATATGCGAGGCAATGCACGGTGGCAGCCACAAGCAGCACTAGGCAACCCAACGTTACCAATGTCCGCGACACCGTACGGCGAGTAATCATCTGATTTGGTATTCCATCGTCAGGAAGAATGCAGTCGTGGTTGCAGAACGAGTGGAGGATGCCTCAAGAGCGCGACTGCGTCAATAGTGGCCACGGCACGTGGGCGATAAACGCGCTTGTCGTAGAAGTGGCTCATAGTACTTGCGCTCGGACGTGAACGAGGAGCTAGGAATGCTTTTTTCTTGGCCCTGCTGGCACGAACTCATGGTCGCGTCTTGGAGGCTCATCCAGCGGCCAGCCGAATGCCTTCAATGCCACGGAAGCCAACTCGCGGATTGTTCGCCATTCACCAGAGTTCATGACACCTTCGGGACTGAAACAATCCTTGTTCATCTGGTCAAACGTCTTGCCTATCAAGTCGAGGTAGTGCAGTTGCTCGCTCGTCAGCTCCGCACGAAAATTGCCGACAAATGCCGACCGGAAATTATCGAAATCCAGGGCCATTTCGTCGGGCGCATGGACGAGGGATGGAAACTTTCCGAGTTGAATTTCAGGCGGGCACGCTAGTAATTGGAGAGATTGCTTCAAACGATCCGTAATCCACGGGCGATTGATTTGGCTCATGACGGAAAAGTATCACGCATCAGGCAGCCTTAACCGACCTTTCACGGGCAGGCCGGCTGTTAGGCAAGGTTGACGGTTTTTCCGCACTCCAGACAGCGTGAGCCCTTTCGAGGGGTGAGGAGCCCACAAAATGGGCAGATTCCTGCAAAGGAGAGGTTCTCCGGGCGTGTTTTTGGCCTGCGGAATTTCTTGACAGAGTCGAGGATTCGCGCGAAGGCGGCTCGAAAGCGATCTGAGAAGCTTTTTAGCGAAGGTGCCATTTCGTTTTCTTCCGGTACTTCTATTTTTTTGCGATTGCGAAACTCAGTCGTCTGTCCTTCACCAAGTGTTCTGTGCATTCTGCGATTTCGTCGTCAATCGCTTTGAGCTTCAAGGCAAGAACCAATTCATTAGGACGCTGCTCAAATTCGGCGCATAGTAATGCACGCTGCTTCCGCAGATCTTTTCGTTTCTGCTTCCACTCCTCTGCAATCAGCAATAGGTTGTAGACCTCTCAGAGTAAGTATGACCCCTTGTTTTGTTGATTGATATAGCCACGGCTAGCCCTGGCTCATCTGGCGATCAATTGACGCGCCAGCGGGACACAGACCCACTACGAAGGATTGCGCGGGGTAGGGCATAGTGTTAGGCTGAAATCGTCATGCGGGGCAGAACAACACTGCGTCGCGTTCCTTCCTTGATTCAATTCCTACAGGTGCAACCATGAACGTTTCGATTAGTTATCGGCATTTGGATTCGCAGAAACCCGTAGAAATGGAAGTGACCCGTCGATTAGATAAGTTAAATCGCTTGCTGAAAAGTTATGAACCGGACTTGGTGCAGATCAAAGGAGTGTTTTCGAAGAATGCACGGACGGACGAACAGTCCCTGGCGCTGACGTTGTCTCTGCCAACGGGCACGTTACACGCGACCGGAAATGGGAAAAACGTTTTGGCTGGTTGCAAGAAGGCCTTCAGCGAAATCGAACTGCAAATCAAGAAACACCAGTCGCTGCTCCGACGCGAGCACGAATGGAAGCGTAAGCGACCTGTGGAGGTGTGATCGCCTGAGCGTAGGCCTAACCGCGGCCTAGCAGGCTGCTGAAAAAAGCGTTATCCGTCATTCCGAGCGTAGCGAGGAATCCCTCTGTGGTCGAAAAGTCAAGAAAAAGAGAGATTCCTCACTTCGCGGACTCCGTCCGGAATGACGAAGTTAGGCTTTTTCAGCAGCCTGCTAAGGCATTTTCAGGAAATCCGGCAAGGCTTTGGCGGCGCGACCCATGGCGCGGGCCAAACTGATTTTGGCGATATTGTGCGCGAAGATGGCGTTGATTACATCGAATTGCGCGTTGGTGGCGGACTCCTGCGCCTGGGTGTAATCGACGGTGGTGCTGACACCAGCCTCCAATTTTTGGCGAGTGAGCTCCGCGGCTTCGCGCGTTACCTGCAAATTCTTTTGCGCCACCTCCACCTGACTGGCCGCAGCTTGTAAATCCAGGAAGGCGCTGCGCACGTCACTTTCAATTTGTCCCTTTAGATCCTCGTATTCGGCGCGGCGCTGGCTGAGTGCGGCATCAGCTTGTTCCACATCAGCGCTGGCGCGGCCTCCCTGCCAGATCGGAATTTTCAGATTCGCGGTGGCGGTGTAGGTGGTTTGCAGTTGTGCTGGATTGACCCCAATGCCGCCGACATCGGCGCTGACTCCCAGCGAAGGATAGCGTTCCGCACGGGCAGCGGATTTGGAGCGTTCCGCGGCTCGAACCTGCGCCTCAGCGGATTTTAGGTCGGCGCGTTGCGCATAGGCTTGCTGAATGGCGTCTTCCACGGTAAGCGGCATCAGGGGAGCGTAAGGAATCTCGTCGGTGATTTCGTATTGGTTGGTTGGAGGCAAGCCAATCATGCGAGCGAGATTGATTTTCTGCTTGGCGTAATCATTTTGGAGTGAGAGCAGCCGCTGCTGTTCGGTGAGGAGTTGCACCTGATTTTTGTCCGCGTCCACCTTGGCGATGATCCCTTGTTGTAGTTGTTGGACACTTTGTTGATAGACCGCATTCGCGGCTTCGACCTGGGATTGTTCCGCGGCCAGGCGTGCTTTGGCCGCGGTCACCTGCAGGTAGGCCCCGCCGACCGCAAGTACGATGAGGTCGCGTGCGTCTTGCGCGGTAAAACGGGCTGCGCGGGTCACATCGTTCATTGATCGATAATTGTTCAGCGCGGTGAAATCCAAAACCGTTTGGGTCAGGTGGGCGCGGATGTCCATGTAGTTAAACGGGCCGATCACCTCTGGAATGTTGAAACCGGGAGTATTAAAGCGAAAACCGAAGGCGCGAAGATTCTCCGTCTCTACGTTTTCAAGCGCGGTGCCATTCAAATTGGGCAGGAGATTACTGCGCATCGCGTGGGCTTGGCCTTGGGCCTGTCTGACGGCCTGAGTGGCGTCGGTCTGGCCGAGGTTATAAGCCAAGGCGCGGAGGAGCGCGTCGCGAAAGCCGAGTTTTCCGGAGAAAGGCATTTTCGCAGTGCCAGGAGTGCTTCCTGCGTAGGCCCCTGAAACGGACACGGTAGAGTTCAGGGTATTCACGCTGGTGGTGACGCCGGCAATTGGGGATTCGGTGGCTTTGACCGAGCCGTTGGATTGCGTGGTGCGGCCGGAGAGTGGCAACTGCGCCGCCTGGCTGCTGGGCTGTGGAGCGGGAGGCCCAATCTGGCAGAGTGCGGGCGACGCGAATGCGAGGAGTAAGCCAAATAGCATGGCCAGACGGTAAGGCCGGATGCGCGTGGTCGACTTGCTGTGAGGAAGGAATTGGGCTTCCATTCTGGTTGCCATGAACATGAGGCTCCTTAACACCGGCTCAACTGAGTTGTTTGCGAAAGCGCCATACACTGAGTGCGACGAGCACAACGGTGAAGGCCAGAAGAGCCAGGAAATTCGGCCACAGCGTGGCGATGCCACTACCCTTGATCATGGCGCCGCGCGAGATTTGGCCAAAATGTTGGATGGGATTGAACTGCGCGAGCGGCTGCAGCCATTTGGGCATCGCTTCCACGGGAGTGAACGCGCCGGAAAGGGAAGTGAGCGGCGGATTGACGAAGAAAAGGGTGAGCTGAGCCTGTCGCGCCGATTTGGTGAACGTGGCGATGAAGGTGCCGATGCTTATGCCGCAAAGCAGACACAGAGCGGCGGCGGCTAAAACCAGGAAAATATTTCCGCGAAAGGGAATGTCAAAAACGACGCGCATGACCACGATGGCCATGACACCCATCATGCAAAGAAGAGCGAACAGCGGGAAAAGCTTGGCAACGATGATCTGCGTGGTCGAAGCGGGCGACATCAGAAGTTGCTCGAGTGTTCCGGTCTCTCGCTCTTTCACGATCGCTGACGCGGAAATCAGGGAACCGTTGAGTATCAACAGCACACCCAGGATTCCTGAGACGATGAACCAGGTGGGCTGAAGGCCTGGGTTGTAAAGATAAGTGGGGATGATTGAGATCAAACCGCGACGGGTGACATTCGGAGCGGCAATCTGGTGGAATTGTGCGTGAATTCCCTGGCCTGCAACACCCTGATTGTATGCGGCGATCACGCCTTGGGCATAACCCTGCCCAATGGTTGCGGTGTTCGAATTCATCGCGTTCAGCAGGATCTGCACGGTGACCGGCCAGCCGCGTTGCAGGTCGCGCGCGAAATCATAGGGAATCACCAGGCCGGCATCGAGCTTGCCGCTGGCCAGGTCTTTGGACATTTCGTTGAGGGAAAGATAAGTGCCACTGGCCTGAAAACTCTTGCTTTCGGTCATTTGCGAAATAAGTTCGCGGCTCTCTGGCGTTTTGCTGTCGTCGACCACGCCCATGTGCAGATTGGCGACGGTAGGATTCAACGCGAAACCAAACAGCAGAAGCTGCAAGGTTGGGGGAACGATGAGCGACATGGCCAGGCGCCGGTCGCGCAGAATCTGACGAAACTCCTTAAAAACCAAGGCGTGCATTCGGGAACTGATCAGTGCACGAAATTTCCTCATACGTTAGTCCTTCAATTGCATGCGACGCATGTTGCGCCATGCGAAAAAGTAAAAAACCGCGCCAATCACGCCGATGATCAAAACTTTCCACCACACGGAAGGCCAGCCGCCTCCAGCAAGCATGGCGTCGCGCACGACCTCGATGTAATAGCGTCCCCAAACAAAATTGGAGAGCCAGCGAATCGATGCGGGAATGTTTGAAATGGGAAAGAGCAGGCCGGAGAACATGTAAACGAGCAGGAAGCCGGTGAGCGCGATGACTTGAACGGCGGCAACCTGGCTGGGAATGGCGGCGCCGATCATGTTGCCGAAGGTGGTTACGCAAAACATATACAGGACGGTGGAAACGATGAAGGGAGTGGGATCGCCTGCGAAACTCAGGCCAAATCCGGCAAATAAAATCACCAGCATGATCAGGGCTTCGCCAGTGGCCACAACCATGAACGCCAGGATTTTGCCCAGTAAGAACTCGTGCGCGGAAATGTTCGCCACGTAGACCTGCAAAATCGTTTTCTGCTCGCCTTCCTTGGCCATCGCGAGGGTTGCGAGCAGAGGCGGAAAGATGGACATAGCCATCACAAAAATGCCCGGTCCATAAAACATCTGCGAATTGCGGCTGGGGTTGTACCACAGACGGATGGCAGCAGTGACCGGCGCTGGGTGAGACGCGCCGGCATTTTCCGAATTGAAGGCACGAACAATCTGAGCCGCATCGCCGGAGACGATCTGGGCGGTATTGGAATCGGAGGCATCGATCAGCATTTGTACTTGCGCCTGTTCACCGCGGGCGATGCGGCGCCCGAAATCTTCGGGGATGATGATTGCGCCTCGGGCTTTGTTGGCGGTGAACGCTGCTTCCGGCTGTTTGTCGGTGGGCCACGCGACGATGTGGAAGCTGAGCGCATGGCGAAACGCATCGACCAGTTTCTGAGATTCCATGGAAGAATCGAGATTCTGCACCACGATGGGAAGATCGCTAACTGTCAGGGAAATAGCCGTGGTCTGCAACACAAGCAGGATGACTGGCAGGAGGGCCGCCAGCGCGACCGCCAGCCGATCACGGAGCAGTTGAACCAGTTCCTTGCGAGCTTGTGCGAGGATTCGCCGCATTCTTTTCCTTGTGCTACGTATCCGCGCCGACTTTGCCCTGCTGTCGCGCGTGTTCGACCACACTGATGAATACATCCTCCAGCGAAAAGCGTCCTTCGCGCGCGTCCAGCACACGCACACCCGCGGCTTCCAACCTGGCGCGAGTGTCGGAGATGGCTTTTTGCGCAGGATCATCACTGATGACGTGCAGGGAACTGCCAAAGATGGAAACACGCCAGCGTTCGTTCTGAGATTTGAGCACATCGGCACCGCGCTGCGTTTGATCCACGCGAAATTCGAGGAGGTGGCCCTGTTGCTGAGCTTTTATGTCCGTAGGCGTACCTTCGAGAAGCAATTCACCCGCGACCATCAGGCCAAGCCGGTTACACTGCTCAGCCTCTTCGAGGTAGTGGGTGGTGACGAGGACGGCCGTGCCCGAATCGGCCAAATGGTTAATCATGGACCAGAACGCGCGACGGGCCAGCGGATCGACACCCGAAGTGGGTTCGTCCAGGAACACGATTCCGGGCTCATGCATAATGGCTGATCCAAAGGCGACGCGTTGCTTCCATCCGCCGGGAAGGCTGCCGGTTAATTGATGCTGCTTGCCTTCCAGGCCAGAAAAACGCAGCACCCAACGTTCTTTCTCTTCGCGTTCGTCGCGCGGCACGCCATAGACGCCAGCGAAGAACTGCAGGTTTTCGTCAATGGTCAAATCGTCATACAGCGAGAATCTCTGAGACATGTAACCGATCTGCTGGCGAACGCGTTCCGAGCGCAACGTGGACTGCTCGCCGGCCAACTGCATGACGCCGTGGGTTGGCTCCAGCAAACCGCAGAGCATTTTGATGGTTGTGGTTTTGCCGGCTCCGTTCGCGCCAAGAAGCCCGTAGATTTCGCCGTAAGCGACTTGCAGGCTGACGTTGTGCACGGCTGTAAACGAGCCGAACTGTTTGGTGAGATTTTTCGCGCCGATGGCCACTTGGCCGCGGACATTGCGGTGTTCGCGATGGCTGGGGAATGGCTCATCGGTGGTGCTCTCGCCCAATTCGCGCAGTTTGGCCACGAATGTGTTTTCCAGCGTGGGTTCGTCCACGTGAATGTCGTCCACCGGCAAGTTCTTCTGACTCATCAGGCGCTTCACGGCGTTTTCCGTGTTCGAAGGAGAGTGCGTGAGCAGATCGAGGCGGTCGCCGAAGCGCTGTGCATCGAAAACGCCAGTTTCGGTTTCCGGTACCCGGGATAGCACGCCCAGCGCTTCCTGCAGCTTTGGTGTGCGCACTTCGATGCGCTTGGCATGCAGACTGCCCCGAATCTCTTCGGGAGTGCCGATTTGCTGAATGCGCCCCTGATGAATCAGGGCAATGCGATGGCAGCGCTCGGCTTCGTCGAGGTAGGGAGTGGCCACGAGCACGGTGAGTCCTTCGCCCGCCAGGTGAGCCACGGTGTCCCAAAATTCGCGGCGCGAAACAGGGTCGACGCCGGTGGTCGGCTCATCGAGCAACAGGATGTGTGGTTCCGCAACCAGTGCGCACACCAGCGACAGCTTTTGCTTCATGCCTCCGCTGAGTTGGCCAGCGAGGCGCGTCGAGAAACGATCCATGTCGAAGGCTTGCAGGTAGCGGCCGCCGCGTTCCTTGATTTGTTGTTCGGAAACGTGGCGCAATTCGCCCACGTAGCGGACGTTCTCCATGACGCTGAGGTCGAGATAAAGGCTGAAAGTTTGCGTGAGGTAACCCGTTTGCGAACGAGCATCTCTGGCCGCTTTGCCGAAGATCTCGGCAGTTCCTGAAGTTTGCTGCATCACACCGGCAAGAATCTGAAACGTGGTGGTCTTGCCCGCGCCATCCGCGCCAATCAGGCCAAAGATTTCGCCACGCTCGACTTCGAAGCTGATACCCAGCACCGCTTCGAGAGAGCCGTAGCGTTTCCATAAATCGCGAACAACGATAGCCGGCGTTTGCGTGGACCCATTGCCGGCGCCAATCTCGCTGCGCGGTGTGACTGCCGTGCTCATTGCACACGCCTGTGTTTTGGCCAAGTATTGCCGCTGACGAGAATCTCGCCATCCGCGGGCATGCCGGGCTTGGCAAAGCCGATGCCTTGGGTCAGTTGCAGTTTCACGCCCACGACCTGCTTCACGCGATCATTGCGAAAATAGGTATTCTCCGGAGTGAACGTAGCTTGCGGATCGATACGCAGGACGTAGCCGTCGAGAGGCTGATTCGGGTTGGAATCCAGAAAAATGTGACAGGGTTGACCGATTTTCACTTTGCCGATTTCGCCCTCGGGAATAAAACCACGCAAGTAAACTTTGCTCAGGTCCAGAAGCGTGATGATGGCGGTGCCTGCCTGCACGACCTCTCCGGGTTCAGCAGCGCGCGTGATGACTGTCCCGTTGAATGGCGCAACAACGGTTAAGTCTGAACGATTCGCTTCGGCTTCGGCTAATTGTGCCTGGGCTTGCTGGGTTTCTGCTTTCGCGGCGGCGACCTGCGCTTCCTGCTCAATGATTTGCCGTTGGGTACTGGCGACCTGCACGTCGCGGATTTTCGGATTGTCGAGATTGGCTTGCGCGGTCGTTAACGCGCCACGCACCGATTCGACATGCCGCTGCGCTGCGGCAACTGCGGCTTGCTGTTGGTCTGCGGTAGCTTCGGCTTGCAGCGCCTGCTGATGGGAAGCAGCCCCAGTTTGCTCCAGGCGCATGTACGCATTGCGGTTGAATTCGGCGATTTTGAGCGCGGCCTGTTGCTGCGCGAGATCCGACTCCGCGGCGGTTAAATCGGCTTGCGCCTGGCGAACGCGGCCCTCTGCGTCGGTTTTCGATTGCACGGTTTGCAGCCGATTCTGGTTGAGTTGCTCGCGAAGAACGCCGATCTGATCGTTCGCCGATTGGGCCTTGGCCTGGGCGTCGACCAGCGCTGCGCGCGCGGCTTGTTCTTGTGCGCGAACCTGGGCGTCGTCAAGTTGCGCGATCACCTGGCCCGCGGTCACGGTGTCTCCCTCGCGCACGGTAACTTCCAGTATTTTCCCGCTTGTTTTTGGCGATACCGCGGAATCGTCTCCTTCAATTCTGCCGCTCAACGCCACGATGCTCGCAGGGAGGCTGGGATTCGCGAAGAAAATCTTCCAGATCAAGAGCGCGGCCATGATCACGCCGGCAACCATGAGAATGCGAACGACACGGCTGCGTGGCGGACGATCTTCCGCGGGCGGCGTCGGGTTGGCTGCAGGCTTATCTGCGGAGGGTTGCGTTTTATCTGCTGGTGGCGCCGTAATTGTGTGCGCGTCGCTCATTGCGTTTGCTCCTGAATTCCTTAAATGCGGCGCAGGCACTTGCCTGTGCGCGCGTGAGCGCTAAGCTCGCGCCCGTTGCCGCGTGCGGCGATGCTGTGAAACCAAAGCGCTCGTTTTCGGCGGAATGTCGATGTGAGGCTCGGCATATTTCCCGTCGGCGGATGCCTGCTTCAAGTAGGCCAGCGAGAATTCCGTAATGTGTCTGGCGATTCGTTCCAACTGTTGCGGCGTGAGTTTGAGGTCCGGCTGCAAACGAGACAATACCGGCTGAGAGAACGCGTAAAAGAGCACCTGGCCGACGATGCTGTTGTTGCATAACCGGGTCTTCTCATGCTCCGGCGGAAGACCGAGCAGTGCACCGACGGCGTGGAGCAGACGCTTGTAAATTGGCCGCATGCCTTCGTCAATCACGCGAGTCATGGCCGGAGTGGGTTGAGCAAATTCGTGCATCATGATGCGGAAGGCCTGATCCGGACGCTTCCGTCCACAAATGTGAAGCAATCTCCGATGAATCAGGGTTTGAATCAGTTCTTCCGGGGTGGTGGCTGCGTCGAGTTCGGTAACCAGCCGAGCGGTCTCCGGGGCGCGTATCGTTTGGCGCAACACTTCCGTGTATAGACCGACCTTGTCGCCGAAGGTGTAGTTGACGGCGGCAACGTTTGCTCCGGCGCGGCGGCAAATCTCGCGGATCGTGGAATTGTAAAACCCGTGTTCGGCAAACACCTGAGCAGCGGCTTCGAGCAGTTTTTCGCGGGTGTCGGCGGAGGAAGAAGGATTCGAATCCGTCGGAGACCTTGATTTGCGATGAAGGCGGCGCGGCATATTAAACACATGTTTAAAACATGCGTTTGAATCTGTCAAGGCAAGAAGTCACCTTAGGTGAGGGGGATAGAACCTGTACTTTCTATATGGAGTATTCGCTGTAAGGTCCAGCTAAGGTTGTTGACGCGTCTACGCGGTGCGCTTAGATTCCGTAGTTTGCCGCCCGCAGACCGTCCTTGTACGCTTCACGCGCTTCCCCGGCAATTCGCTGCGCATCCTGCTCCTTGAAGCGCGCGTCATCCCATTTTTCCATGGCGGTCATCGAGTGGTCCGGCGTGGCGAGAGCCTCTTCCGCACGAATGGCATCGACCCAGGCGTCCACAGCACGTTTATAAGCGAGGCGTAGTTCGTCGAGATTTGGCTTGTCCATAGGGGTTCAACGTAGTTCCGTCGAGGTGAAAGGTCAACGTCCAGCGCCACAATTCATGGAAAATTCATATTGATTGGGCGGTTTGATTCGCATGTAGCATCCCAAGCGCGCGCGCGAGGATTACGAGAAGTTTGCGTTGTTTGGGAAATAGGAGTGTCGCGCCTACGGCGCTCGCGGGACCCATGCTATGGGGACCCAGCCCTACGGGCTGGGCTAACTTCTTTCGCGCCTACGGCGCTTGTGCTGTAGAGGAAAGACGGAGTGCAGCACCCATAATTCAGCCCAGGGGAAAGAGCGGGCGCAGAACCACGCGAAACCGAAGGAAAGGCATGGGTCTGAAGAGTCTGTGTGTTCAGGTCCTGCGGCAAACACAGTGGCGCATCTCTGGTCCTCGATGACTAACTTTTTTCGATACCTTGACTACAATAATTGTGGAGAGCGGAATGCCTCTTTCAATTAGTCGCGGCAAAAACGAGTTCTCACAAAGATTCTATAGGCCTTGGGATTGCAGACTGTGCTGAGTTTTTGTGGTGTCGGACGGCAGCGGTTGATCGACCAGTCGGGTGGACTCGCGGACCACGAGTTCGGGTTCGACCATGATTAACTTTCGAAACGGCTCTGAGTTATTGAGCTGATTGAGAACGCACTGCGCCGCGATGCGCCCCATGTTGGAAAGCGGTTGGCGAATGGTGGTGAGTCGCGGATTGTTGAAGGCGGCGACTTTGATGTCGTCGAACCCAATGACGGACACGTCCTGGGGCACGCGCAACCCCAGGTCCTGCAGAGCGCGGATTGAGCCAATCGCGGACATGTCATTGAAGGCGACGATCGCGGTGAACTGTTTTCCGCTGGAAAGAAGTTGCTGAACGACGGGGTAGCCGAGTTCGGGCGAAGAGATGTCGCGGTCCAGTTGCACGACGAGTTCGGGATGAATGGTAACGCCGGTGTCCTTCGCAGCGGCCACGATGCTGTCCCAGCGGACAGAAGAGTCCGAGCTGAACGACTGCCCGCGAATGAAAGCGATATTGCGGTGACCCAGAGAGTGCAAGTGCGTGAGTGTCAGTTGCGCCGCGAAGCGATGATCAAGGATCACGTTGGTGACGCGGTCGATAAGCCGGTGGCCGGCAACCGCGGCAACGGGGACGGAAAAATCGTGATCGAGAGCGGTATCGATGGCAATCAGAGCTTCCGCCCCACGACCCAACAGCATCTGAGTGTATTTCTCGATGAGATCTTTGCGGTGGCGATGGTGGGCAGTGAAATAAAAATATCCCGCTTCGATCAGGTGGTCGCCGAGGCCGCTCATCACCTGGGTGTGGTAGCCATCACCCAATTCTGGAACCAGGATTCCGATGGTCGAGGTTCGGCGATTGCGCAGTGAGCGAGCCAGCAGGCTGGGTTGATAATTGAGTTTTTTGGCTGCGGCTTTGATGCGGTCGCGGGTGGCTTGAGGAATGGAGCGGCCCGGAACGTCATTGAGGACCACGGAGACGGTAGTGGGATTGAGGCCGAGGTAGTCCGCAAGCTTTTTTAAGCCGATAGGCTTGCTGCCATTACCAGATTTCTTCAGTGTGTGTTTTTTGGTCTTATTCATGCTCAGACTCACTGATTTCGCGAAAGCGCCGCGCGTTCTTGATTCGATGATGTGATTTCAAATTCACGGCATTCACCAAATAAAAGTACCGACTGAGCCGCTTTGCAAAATGGCGGGGAAAGCTTTCCCATGGAACGCGACGTTGAAAGTTTGCGCGGAAGTGGAGGTGTTCGCGACCACCAGAACAATTTTTTTTTTGGCGTTTTGAAGGCGACGTTGGGCAGATCGTCTGGAGAACTTGATTCGACGCGGATAGAGCCGGGCAGCGCAAATTTGGAAAAATGCGCGATGGTGTAGTACGCCAGATTGCGGGCGACCTCATTGCCATCAATAGTCACCGCGCCCTGACACATCGGGCAGCCACCGTTATTGGTGTGCGGCTCAAATTTCGAGTCAGCAGCTAGATTCCAGAGCAAAACATTGCGACTCCAGTTGCGCATTGCGCCAATCATGGTTCCGGATACATGTTTGGCAATCAGGATGTTTGGTTTGTCGGAGTGTTCGACCGCCATGAACTCCGTGAAGTACAAATTTTTGTTGGGATAAGCATCGTGCACCGTGGACATGGCGGTGATTTTGCCTTCGTAGAGGTGAAATGCTGAACCATCGACGAACTTACTCGACTGGGGATCGTTGAGAATCGCCAGCGGATAGTCGGGATGATTGCAGTTATGGTCGAAGAGCAGAATTTTGGTCGTGATGCCGGCGGATTGGAAGGCGGGTCCGAGGTGGTCTCGAATAAACATAGCTTGCTCCTGCGCGGACATCAGCAAGCTCGGGGTGTTCTTTTCGTTTAAGGGTTCGTTCTGAACCGTTATGGCATCGATTCGAATGCCCTGGGCTTTCATACCCTGGATGTATTTGACGAAGTATCTGGCGTACGCGTCGTAGTATTCGGGTCTCAGTCGCCCATCTTTGACGTTTTCGTTGGTCTTCATCCACGCCGGAGCGGACCAAGGAGAACCGAGAATCTTGATATCGGGCCGGATCGCCAGAATTTCCTTCAACACCGGGATGACATACTTGTGGTCGTCATTGAGGTTGAATTTCGCAAGGTCGGGATCGGTTTGGCCGGCGGGAACGTCGTCGTAGGAGTAAACGTATTCATTCAGATCGGAGGCCCCGATGCTGATGCGCAGGTAGCTGATCCCGATGTTTTTTCCGTTGGTGGCGAAAAGCTCCTTCAGGAGCGCCTTACGTTTCGCCGGATCCATGCGATAGAGATGCTGCGCGCTGCCCCATGTGAGGGCGAATCCAAACCCATCGATGGGTTGCCGCGTTTGCTGATCGAGAATTTCGATGGCGGGATGTTGCGACGAAGCCGAAGCAAAATGATAGGTCGTTTTCTGTTTTTCGAATAGCGCAGAGCGGTCAGAGTTGGTCAGCCACAACGTCGCCTTACTGCCTTGTCCACGAGCAGGGACCGCAAGCAGTAAAGCTCCAGTAAGCACAGCGAACGCGAGGCCAAGCTTCATTCCGTTTCCTTTTGCAAAGCGGTCGTTACCAGCGCAACGAGGTGATGGAGTCTGCGTCAAGCGCTAATTCCAACGCTTGCTTCCCCGATTGACACAAAATCTTCTGTTCCGCACCGGGATTGGTGACTACCAGCACGTGGCTGCCGTCCGGATTTTCGAAAGCGATGTGGACGATGTCGGTCATTTTTGAGGTGGAGTTGAGTACGTGTGCGCCGCGCTGCACGAATTTGGAATAATGTGCAAATGCCCAATATTGCCCGCTGCGCACCACTTCGTGGGTTTGCGAGTTCAGTGTGACCAAGCCTCCACAGAACGCAGGACCGATATTGGGGCGTCCCTCTTCGTCCAGGGCGAGGTTCCATCCCACAATACACTCGGCCCAATTGCGCAAAATGCCGGAGAACGTCCGCGACCATTTCGACCATTCCGTGGCGTACTCACTGCTTCGGTAAGTGGGGCCGCCCTCGGTCCAGTAGGTATTCTTCGTGGGGAACGCCTCGTGCACGCGGGTCATGGCATCGGGTGTGCCGGCGTAAGCATGCCAGGCAATCCCGTCTACATATCTATTGAAGTCGGGATCGTTAAGCTCATCCATGACCCGACCCCACAGATTGTAATTGTGATCGAGAATCCAGATTTTTGTGTCGAGAGACGCCTGCTCTAGCGCTGGGCCCAAGTGCTTCTTGACGAACTCGATTTCATATTCCTGTCCCCAGAGAGCAGCGGGCATCCTTCCGTCCTGGTCGGTGTCGACCTCGTTTTGCACGGTGATGGCGCGAATCGGGACGCCTTCTTTGGCATAGTCCACGAGAAACTTTACGAAATATTGCGCATAGCTGGAGAGGTACCTCTTGCGCATGGCCCCGCCCAGGAGCGAGCCATTCGATTTCATCCATCCGGGCGGGCTCCAGGGACAAGCGAACAGGAACAAATCGGGATTCAGTTTTTGTGCCGCTCGCAATGTCGGCAGAATGTATTCGCGATCGTGATCGATGCTGAAACGCAGCAGATCGGGGTCGGGATCGGTGCTGTCATCAAAGCTATAGGCGAAACGCGAGTAGTCGCTGCCACCAATGCACGTGCGGCATACCGAGAGGCGCAACCCGTCTGGGCCAAACAGGTCTGCCATGAGCGCCTTTTGCTTGTCGGCATCCAGTTGCGAAATGAGGTAGCAAGAAGCATCGGTGAAAGCAGCGCCAAACCCAAGAATGGATTGGTATCGCTTGCTGGCATCGATCAGCAGGCAGTTTGCGCCCTCCGCAGAAGAAGCGGGCCGCCATTCCGGCATTTTGATTTCTTCAAGCCGGCGATCTTTGGAGGTGACCCATCCTTGAAAGTGTGAGGGTGCCGCGGAAAGCAAAAAACGTGGATTTGCCGCCGCGATTGAGCAAAGCGCCGCAAATCGAAGAAATTCTCTGCGCGTGTTATCAGGCATGGAACTCCTTCCTTATTCAGGAATACAGCAGTATCTTCGGAGCGCGCAGCAAGCCTCTGTGGAGACAAACGATTGTTCTGAGCCTAACTCCGTGGATTGGGGGAACGCAACAGAAAAAAACGGATTGACGGAAATTATCGCGAGTTGAAACGGTTTAGCAGCGCCGCAGACCTTTTTACCCCTTGGTTTTTCTCGCTGCCAGGAATGGCAGTAACGGCGATGGCTGTCAGTCTCTTAGCGTAAATGGCAGGCTGGGCACTTTGCCGCTGGATTGGCGCACAACGAATTCAGGTTCCACGGCAATTTCGGTGATGAACTCGCCTTTCGCCTCGATACGGTTCAACAAGGTTCGGGCCGCTAATTCTCCCATCTTTTGGAGTGGCTGCTTTACCGTAGTAAGCCCGGGCATATTGTGGACGGCGATTTGAATGTCATCGAAACCAACCACAGAGACGTCATCGGGCACACGCAGTCCCGCTTCCTGAAACGCGCGGATCGAGCCGATGGCGGAAATATCGTTGTATGCAAAAAGGGCAGTGAAGGGCCGGCGCCGGCACAGCAGTTCTTTGGCAAAGGGATAACCTAGCTGCGGACTGGGATCATCGCCCTCGAGTTGCACGACGAGATCGGGATGCATGCGCACGCCAAGCTGCTCGGCAACTTCACAGATGGCGTTCCAGCGGACCTCCGAGTCGGAACTGAGCTTGGAACCTCTCATGAAAGCGATATCGCGATGCCCTAAGTCGATGAGGTGATTTAGCGCCAACCATGCTGCTTTTCGATGGTCCAGCACCACATTTGTCACTGCCTTTATGGGGAAATGACCGGCAATCGCAACCGTGGGTAGAGCCAAGGTGTGGTTCAAAAACGTGTCGATGGTGATGAATCCCTCAATGCCGCGATTCGAAAGAATGTGCTCGTAACGCTCGAGCAATTTGGGTTCGTGCCGGTAAGCAACGGTGAGGAAGAAATAGTTTCTTTCGCGTAGAAACCGTTCAATCCCGCTAATGATGGGTGAACTGTAGAAATCGCCGATCTCCTGAGTCACCACGCCGACCATGTACGTGCGTTTAATACCGAGGTTTCGCGCATAAAAGCTGGGACGGTACTTCAGCTTCCGCGCCGCTTGTAGAACTCGCTCTTTGGTTTGCTGAGGAATGGAACGAGAGGCGACGGAATTATTCAGTACCGCGGAACAGGTTCCCTTGGTGAGTCCCACATGGTCTGCCACCATCTGTAAAGTGACAGGATGGAGCGGCTTGCGGCCGCTCTTTTTCTGGTTCCTGGTCTTCATCCGGACCTTTTGACTCCTAAAACCGCTATCACAGGTTTAAGGCAGCAGTGATCGGTTACATTCGGTTGCCTGATTCTACTCCCCAATTATCTCCAGGTGGGAGCATTATTCTTTGGGTCTCAGCAAAAAGGCGCTAGAAAACCAGTATTCTAAGGTGCAGTGGCTTAGAATACCGGTATTTTGGGCTTGACAGCGAAAAGGAGGGGGAGTTAAATGAACGCCGGGGTGGTTCAGGTTTCAAACGTTGTAAAACCAGGGTTGGGCGAGTCATGTCTCACTCATAATCCTTCCACATGTCCGGTAAGGCTCATGTTTTCAAAGACAAACGATTGTCTTACGATAAACTGAGTACGCCTTCCATTTTCCGGATACGGGCGGCAGATACGAACTAGCCATGCAAGCTCGTAGACAATCGATTGCCTAAATGAAATGAATCGCATTTTTTTCTTGACAAGTTTCCGGCGAAGGTTTGTAATGCAGGGCAGCGTAGTACATAAGCATTAGGAACGTGTCCAAACAATAAATGCCTGTCGAGGGGCTTGCTACCCGCGTTGCGCGGAATAGCAGGTTTAGGTTGGGGTGCGTCCTTTTGCGGTGCCCTGTGGAGTCCGTTCTAGGTTGCAGCGCAGTTTCCCTGTCGAGGACGTTTTCGATTGCTATTTGGAGGATTGAATGAGGACAGCACTGCGGTTCGCGATTGCCGTCTGTCTGTTGGCATTCGCGGCTAATTTATCGAACGCTCAAAGCACCAACTCAGGTGAGATCCGCGGAACGGTGACGGATCCCAGCGGAGCCGCGGTCGCGGGTGCGACCGTTACTCTGGTCAACATTGATACCGGCGAGACGAAGGACTTCGTTACCAACGACAGCGGCATCTATGACACAGTTTCGACTCGCCCTGGCAATTACAAACTGACTTTCGCCAAGCCCGGGTTCAAGAAATCAACGTACGGGCCGATAGTGCTACAGGTTTCGACCATTACGGTCGACGCCACACTGGCGGTCGGGCAGATTCAGGAAGAGGTGACCGTAGTTGAATCCGGGGCGCCTTTACTGCAGACCGAAACGTCACAGCTCGGAACGATTCGGGAAGCGCAAACGATGGCGAAGCTGCCGCAGATCGGGGCTGGCATCACCGGCAACGACTGGGCTAACTTCAACATCCTCCTTCCCGGAGCCGCTGGTTCTCCAACCGCGCCTGGCTCGGAAGGCAGCGGTGCTTATAATGCCGGCGACGCGATTGCCATCAACGGCAACCTGCCGAATTATGCGAATTACCTGCAAGATGGCGGAGTGGTTCAATTACCGGTAAGCAACAACGTAGACAACACATTGTTCTCGGCGTTGCAAGAGGTGCAAATTACAACGTCGTCGTTCTCGGCCCAGTACGGCGTCGGTGGCGCGGTCTTCAACCAGATTACGAAGAGCGGAACCAACGACTTCCATGGGTCAGCATATGAATACTGGCAAAACTCGGTTCTGAACGCTAGACCCTTCTTCTGGATTCCAAACAGCACGGGCGGCTATTCTCCCCAGCCGGTGGGTTATCTGCGGTATGACGAGTACGGTGGGACGGTGGGTGGCCCAATTATAAAGAGCAAGCTGTTTTTCTTCTTCGCGGTAGACAAAATTTATAACAATGGCGCCTCGGGTTCGACGCTCGGCACGGTTCCTACCTTGGCCGAAAGGGGAATGGGAACAACCTATCCCGGGGCCTACGACTTCACGGGTCTTCCGACCTTATACGACCCACAGAGTTGCTCCACGCCCGGTTGCACACGGGCGTCATTTGCATCGGAGAACACGGGAGCGCTGGCTGGTGTGAATGCCATTCCGGCCGGTCGCATAGACCCTGTGGCGGCTAAGATCCTGAACCTTTATCCGCTGCCAAATGTGGGAGTGGCCGGAGCGACTAGCAATAACTTCAGCACAATCCTGCCCACTCCGAATCCGAATCTGCGCTATTTTGGACGCCTCGATTATACCTTTTCGCAATCGAATACGATGAATTTCTCGATCAGCGCAAAGAACAACCCCGGCGTCAATAAGTACGGACCTCTCACGTGCCCGATCAATTGCTTTTCCGGGGACATCGATGGGTACAACGTGCAGTATACCGACACTTGGACGATCAGTCCGACGCTCGTGAATGAATTCCGCATGGCCTATACGAAACAAGGGAATTGGTTTATTCCCCAGACGGCTGGGTACGACGCGCAAAGCTCTCTCGGCTTGCAATATGCCAAGGCGGATATCCTTCCTACCATTAACATCGGCGGCGCGGGATTTTGCTGCGCACAACTTGCTCCCGGCACAAACGCAATTTACATCGAGAATCTCTATGACCCGTCGGACGTCATTACTCTGATTAAAGGGAAGCACATTCTTCACTTTGGTGTCGAGGTGCTGATGGGCCAAGGAAATACTACGCCGTGGGGCAACCTGCAGTCAGGCAATTTCAACTTCAACGGGAACTATACGGCGCAAAATGGCGCGCCTGCTGGGAGCACGGGAGCCGGGTTGGCTGATTTCCTGCTGGGCACTGTGCAGCAGTGGAGCGCCACCAATCAGGCCGTGTCCTACGCCCGGCTGAAGAGTCCGCAGCTGTTTGTTCAGGATGACTTTAAGGTTAAACCCAATCTCACAATCAACCTGGGCCTGCGCTATACGGCCACAACAGGTTTTACCGAGATCCATAACTCCATCGGCGGTTTTGATCCAAATCTCACTCTTAACTACCCGTGCCCAACGGCCACGGTCACAGACTGCTCATACAACGGCACCTTGGGTTCGATGTGGTTCGCTGGCCAGGATAATCGAACTTCAGCTCAGAAACCTATTTACGACATCTTTCTGCCTCGCGTGGGCTTTGCATGGTCGTTAATGCCCAACACTGTGGTGCGAGGCGGCTTCGGAATGTATTCCTATAACTTTAGCCAGGATGTTTACGGAGCTGGAATAGGAGCTGGCTCCCTGTATACAAGCACCGGTAGTGCTTCGGACCCGAGCCAGGGAACTGGACCGAACCCGCTAATCTACCTGAGTTCGCCTGCGTCGGTGGCTGACTCTGTACTCAATTACGTCGTAGGCTCGCCGAACGCGAGAGTACCTTATACATACCTGAACCTTACATCGCCCTCAAATCAGACCTACGTTCCATATCACGTCCCAGTGGGTCGCATCAATCAATGGCAACTCAGCGTCGAGCATCAATTCGCTGGGAATTACATGGCATCGATTGCCTATGTGGGAAGCCACGGCTCGAATCTACAATTCCCGACCGATCTCAACCAAATAACCAGCGCCGCTGGTCTCGCGGCAAGCTCGGCCGCTGGAAGCGCCGTTCAGGCAGATCGGCCGTTTCCGGCTTGGGGAACACTCACCGGCAACAACTACAACTCCATATCGAATTACAATGCGCTTCAAGCACAAATCACGAAGCGCTACTCCAACGGACTGCTCTTTAGCGCAAACTTCGTCTGGTCGCACTTTTTGGATGACCAGGATTCGGGTGGATGGGGCAGCCGCGGGGGAACTCAATATTGGCAGATCGGGAACAATCCCGGCGCCAACTACGGTAATTCGAATTTCGACATACCCATCGCGTTCAAGGCGTATGCCTCTTACGACCTACCGTTTGGCCAAGGCAAGCAGTTTCTTAACCAAAGCCGGGCGCTGGACCTCTTGGTCGGCGGATGGCGCCTTGCCGGTACATTCATAGCCCAGAGCGGAAACCCGTTCACCGTGGTCATGAACGACAACAAGAACCAGACCATCACGGGCTGCGGCGTTGGCGGTACCGCCGCCGGCGGCGACGTCAACAACGGCTGCAATTGGTTCCCGAACGTTGTGGGCAGCGTCAATGGACCCAAGACGACCGCCGAGTGGTTTAACACCTCAGCATTTGTTTCCCCCTCAATTAATCCATTTCAATTCGGGAACGAGGGGAGAAATGTGCTCAGGGGACCAAGGTTGTCAGTATTCAACCTGTCTCTGGCGAAAGCTGTGAGCTTTAAGGAACGATACCATCTGGAACTCCGCGCGGACTTTGTCAACGCCCTGAATCATCCGAGCCTCGGCCTTCCGGACCAGGTCGTGGGCACGGCTAATTTCGGGCAGATAAATGCTTCAACGCAAAATGGCGGCGTGGCGGTGGCGCCCCGTAGCGGCCAATTGAGTGCAGTGTTTTCATTCTAAGCTGCGACTCGTCGAGGGAGAGGACGGCTCACCCCGCCGTCCTCTCTTTTTCGTTATCAGCAGCTCGGCAGCGCTACTTCGGTCCGCCATATACTAGACTCATGAACAAAATAGAAGTTGTCGTTTTGCTGTGCGCCCTATTCCTCCTTGCTGCGATTCCTGCTTCTTCTCAATCCTCGCCCACTCGGCAACAGCAAATCGAAAAACACATGAAACAGGCGCAAGTGTATCTGAGCGAAAACAAACCAGAGCTTGCCGCGGATGAGTTTAAGGCGATCGTTGCACTCGACCCGAAGAACGCCGACGCACAAGGTAATCTCGGCGTTCTTTTGTACTTTCACGGAGCTTATGCCGATGCGATTCCGCATCTGCGCGCTACGGTGAAACTCCAGCCGAACATTGCGAAGATCCAGGCGCTGCTTGGCATGGCTGAAAAACGCACCGGTGACGTGAATAGCGCGCTCGCCGATTTGGAAAAATCCTTCCCCAAACTGAAGGAAGAAAAGATTCGTGTTGAAGCAGGCATGGAGCTGATTGATATCTACTCCGGGACTGGCGATATGGCAAAGGCCGTGCCGATCATCAGTGCCCTTCGCGACACGGACCCGACCAACGTTGAACTCATCTATACCGCTTATCGGATCTATTCCGACTTGCTGGACGACGCTCGACTGACGTTAACGATTGTCGGGCCTAAATCGGCGCGCGTGCACCAGATGATGGCGCACGAACTGGCAAGGCAGGGTCATAGAGAGGAAGCGATTGCCAACTATCGCGAAGCCATAAAGATCGACCCAAACGTCTCCGGTCTGCACTTTGAATTAGCAGAGATGCTCAACGACTCTTCGATTCAGGGCGGACGTGAAGAAGCGGAGAAAGAATATCAGGCGGCTTTGGCCCTGGACCCCTCGGACGAAAAATCGGAATGCCGGCTGGGCGACTTGGCCGCGCTTCGAGGCGATCAGAAAACGGCCGCGGAACACTACGAGCGTGCACTCAAGATTCAGCCCAACGATCCAGAGGCGATGCTCGGACTCGGCAAATCCTTCATTACCCTGAACCAGCCCGAAAAAGCGCTGCCCTTGTTGGAGCAAGCCGCCAAGTTGGATCCCACAAACGCAGTGGCCCACTACCGCCTGAGCACGGTATATCGAAAGATGGGACGCACCGCCGACGCCAATCAGGAATTGGCGGAATACCAAAAATATAAGGCCATGAAGGAGAAGCTCCGCGACACCTACCGCGAGATGCGTCTGCAACCGGATAAGAAAGAACAGGAAGATGATGCGCGGAACTAGGCTTTTTCGAGGTGCCCTTCTTAATTCGTCAAATTCGTGCTCACAAGAAACTTCGCCATTCATTGTTTTTTTGCCAGATGCCAGGCGCGTCGCACACAGCTACGGTCACGTGCTGAGGCTTATGAGAATCGTTTTCACGTTGGGTGCCCTGATGATTTCCGCAACTCAGGTACTGGCCAATTCTTATTACACCGAGCGACTGGATGATCCGAAAGCGGTGTTCGTGACGGCTGACCATTTCCCGGTGCACGCCGATGGACGCGCCAACGATTCGGATGCGCTGCAACAGGCCATAGACAAAGTTCAGGACACCACGAATCAAGGAATCGTGTTTCTGCCGTCGGGCCGCTATCGCGTGTCGCGAACGATTTATATCTGGCCGGGAATCCGGGTAATCGGCTACGGCAAAACACGCCCAGTGATTGTCCTTGGCGCGAACACGCCGGCATTTCAGAGCGGCCCCGCGTACATGATTTTCTTTACGGGTGGTCGACCGGGTACAACCGGTACAAGCGTGGGCGCGAGTAAGGATTCGGCGAAAGCGACCCCGCCCGACGCCAGCCCTGGGACCTTCTATTCGGCGCTGAGCAATGTGGATATCGAAATTCAAGAGGGTAACCCCGGTGCGGTCGGAGTTCGCGCGCACTATGCACAACACTGCTATCTGGCGCACATGGATTTCCGCTTAGCTTCAGGGATTGCTGGCATTCACGACGGCGGAAATGTTGCGCAGGATTTGCACTTCTTCGGCGGGAAGTATGGCATATGGACTCGCAAACCATCGCCGGGCTGGCAGTTCACCATCATCGACAGCACGTTCGAAGGCCAGAGCGAAGCGGCCATTCGCGAACACGAAGCGGGGTTGACGCTGATTCGTCCACAGTTCAAGAACGTGCCCACGGCAATTTCCATTGATGCCGGCTACTTTGATGAGCTTTGGGTAAAGGATGCGCGCTTCGAAAAGGTCAGCGGGCCCGCAATTATTGTGAGCGATGAGAATAGTGTCCGCACCGAAATCAATGTAGAAAACGCAGTCTGCGATGAAGTTCCGGAGTTTGCGCTGTTCCGCGAAAGCGGGAAGCAGCTTGCTGGTCCACAGAAAACGTATCAAGTGAAGACGTTTTCCCATGGCCTGCATTTTGCCGATATCGGAGCCACTCCGGAAATCCAGACATCCTTCGACGCTGCGCCGTTGTCCTCGTTTCCGCTACCCACAAAATCCGATATTCGCGAATTGCCGGCCATGGATACGTGGTGCAATATTCGAACGCTCGGGGCCGTTGGAGATGGCACCACCGACGACACCGCGGCACTGAAGAAAGCAATCGCCGAGCACAAGACCATCTATTTCCCGGCTGGGCAGTATCGCGTTACGGATACCATTGAGCTTCGACCTGACACGGTACTGATCGGCTTGCACCCGAGCATTACCCGCATCCTGATTGCTGACGGAACGCCTGCCTTCCAAGGCGTAGGCAGCCCAAAGCCGTTGGTAGAAGCGCCAAAGGGCGGAGCAAATATCATCACTGGAATTGGACTTTATACGAACGGCATCAATCCACGCGCGGTCGCCATGAAGTGGATGGCGGGCAAAGATTCCATGGTCGATGACGTGCGTTTCCTGGGCGGGCACGGCACTGTAAATCCAGGAGACACTCCGGCGCAAAACCGGAAAATGTGGGAACAGATCTACAACAACACGCATACCGCAGATTCGAATATCCACCGGCGGTGGGACGGCCAGTATCCGAGCCTGTGGGTGACCGACGGCGGCGGGGGCACGTTCGTGGACATTTGGACACCGAGCACGTTCGCGCAAGCCGGCGTCTACATTTCGAACACCGCGACGAGCGGGCGGATTTATGAACTGTCCAGCGAACATCACGTGCGGAATGAGGTGGTGCTGCACAATGCCTCCAACTGGGAGATTTACGCGCTGCAGACCGAAGAGGAGCGCGGCGAAGGAGGATTCGCGCTGCCGCTCGAAATTCGTGAATCCAGCAATATTACGATTGCGAATCTGCATATGTATCGCGTGGTGAGCAGTTTTCAGCCGTTCCCGTACGCGGTGAAGATCATCGAATCCAGGAATATTCGTTTTCGAAACGTGCACTGCTATAGCGACAGCAAAGCTTCCTTTGACAATGCAATCTTCGACCAGACGCATAACGTGGAAATTCGCCAGCGCGAGTTTGCGTGGCTGGACGTTTCTGGTGACGCCCCTAGACCTCGTCCAGCGAGGCATTCGACGGTTTTGAGCGAAGGCGCGAAAGTAGAAAAGTTAACCGGGGGATTCTTCAACATCTCCGGAGGCGCAATCGATGCTACCGGCGATTTCTATTTTGTCGACTCGAAATGGCAGATGATTTACCGCTGGTCGACGGCGAACCAGCAACTGTCGATCGTGCGCGACAATCCCTTAGATCCGGTGCAGCTTGCTTTCGATAAATCCGGCAATCTGATGGTCATCTCTTATGAAGGGAATGGAACAGTTTATACATTCAAGCCGGGCACGGATTTTGACCAGCTCACGGTTCTGCAGCCCCAAGCGAGCGTGCCGCGTCCCGGGATGACGCCTGTTTTGCCGGTCGACCAGTGGCGCAACCACAATGACTTTCGAGAAGCGGTGACGAGCAAGAGGCCGTATCAATTTGTGTCGCTGGATCGCAGCACGTTCATTCCGGCCGGAGAAGATTTCGTCACGGGCGAGCTCTACTATGGCTCCAAGATGCACGATGTGATTCGCGCGTTCGGGTTAGCACCCGCAAAATTGGGAGAGACTTTTTACGTTTGCGACGAAGAAGAACAAAAGACCTACAAAGCTACAGTGGACCAGGACGGGACTCTGGTGAATCCACAATTATTCGTGAACGCCGGTGGCGAAAGCGTGGCGGAAGACAGTCAAGGCAATGTGTACATCGCTGCCGGCCAGATTTACGTGTTTAGCGCCGGGGGCAAACTGATCGATACAATTGATGTGCCGGAACGTCCATCGCAGCTGGCGTTTGGAGGGCCCGATCGCAAGACACTATTCATCGCGGCGCGCACATCCTTATATTCCGCTTCCGTGCGCAATGCTGGGCGCTAACACGGACTGCAATTCCTGTGAGTCATCTTCATACGCATGCGACTGACTAAAATATTATTTGCCCCGGTGGTTGTGAGTCTTCTCGCGGTGTGCTTGTTATTCTCGAAGACATCCGGCGCAGGAGCTTCCATCCAGGGACAACTCGTCAACATTACTGCGTCTACCGGTATTCATTTCGAACACAATTCCAGCCCCGAACAAAGATACATTATGGAATCAATGAGCGCCGGAGTCGCTTTGCTCGATTACGACGGCGATGGCTGGCCAGATATTTATTTCACGAACGCCCAAAGCGTGGAAATGGCCAAAAGCGGGAGCAAAGCGCGCAGCGCGCTGTTTCACAACAACCACGATGGAACGTTTACGGATGTTACCGATAAGGCTGGGGTGGGCTATCCCTGTTGGGCGAATGGCGTGTCCGTGGGGGATTACAACAATGATGGCCGGCCGGATCTGCTGGTCACATGTTTCGACAGAGTGGTGCTGTATCGAAACAATGGTGATGGCACATTTACGGATGTCACGAAGCAAACGGGATTGAACGCAGACCGCGGTTGGTCCATGGGTTCAACTTTCGGTGATTACGACGGCGATAGCTGGCCCGACTTGTTCGTTTCTCATTACGTGGATATCAGCCTCGAAGATTTGCCTGTGTTCGGGTCCAGCAAAACCTGTCAATACCATGGCATCGATGTGCAGTGCGGGCCGCGTGGACTGAAGGGGTTGCCTGATTCGCTGTATCACAACAATGGCGATGGTACGTTCACGGAGGTCTCCAAGGCTGCGGGCGTGTCAGACCCGCAGAAGCGCTTCGGACTGACTACAGTGTGGACTGATTTCGATCAGGACGGCCACCTGGATCTGTTCGTTACAAGTGACGGTCAGCCCAACTATCTTTACCAAAATGATGGCACGGGCCACTTCAAGGATGTGGCCTACACCGCGGGAGTGGCGGTGAGTCAGGATGGCATCGAGCAGGCGAATATGGGCGTTGCTCTGGGCGATTATCTGCACACGGGCCGCTTCAGCATTTTCATCACGCATTTCAGCGACGAGTACGCCGTTCTGTATCGTAACGACGGCGATATGAACTTCGCCGACGAATCTTATGCCTCGGGGATCGCAGCGAAGACCACGCCGTACGTAAGTTGGGGAGACGCGTTCATCGATTGGCAGAACAATGGATGGCCCGACGTGTTCCTCGTGAGTGGTCACGTTTATCCTCAGGTGGACACGGTGGAGATCGGGACTAAATATAAGGAACCGATGCTGCTGTTTCAAAACAATCGCGACGGTACGTTCAAGGAGATTAGCAAGCTGGTTGGCCCGGCGATTCAGGTGCCGCGAGTCGGTCGTGGGGTGGCGTGCGGGGATTTGTTCAACGACGGTCGCATGGAGATCGTAGTGGAAACGCTGAAGGGTGAACCGGTGATCCTGCAGCCGCAAGGCATCCCGGCGAACCACTGGATCAGCTTTCAATTGCAAGGAACGAAGAGCAATCGATTGGCGTTGAATGCGCGTGTGAAAGCCACGGCTGGAGACCTGGTACAGACTGGACAAGTGCTGAGCGGCGGCAGCTACCTTTCTCAGCACGATTTTCGAATTCATTTCGGACTGGATAAGCACGATCACTTGGATAAAGCCGAAATTGTGTGGCCGAGTGGAAAAACCGAAACGGTTACCAACCTGCCCGCCGATCATTTTTACAAACTGAAAGAAGGGCAGGGCGTGGTTGGCTCGGAAGCGCCTGGACCAAGTACTGCCAACCGTTAATACCTGCATTGGCCGGATAGTCTCGAAAATCTGTTGCTTCTGCGACGAGCCGTGCATCTAAATTCGTTGTGGTGAATCTACGTCTACGAATTTGTCGGTGGAAAAAAGGTCCCTTGAGCGCGAACGGAGGCAGCAATGGCCGTCAAAGACAGTGACGATTCTGTGTTGAACAAAATTGATAGCTTGGTGAAGGAAGAGGAGCAGTTCTACGAACGGGGCGAACTTACGGCCGAGGATACGAAGCGCTTGTCCGAAGTGAAGGTGCAACTCGACCAGTGTTGGGATTTGTTGCGCCAGCGGCGTGCATTGCGCGAGTTTGGTGAGGACCCGGATAAGGCGAAGGTTCGCCCTGCCAAGATTGTCGAAAATTACGAGCAGTGATTTGTTGGGGTGATCGCGGCGTCCTTGTAGAGATATTATCTTCACAGTGGGAGAGGTTCACATGAGCGGGGAATCGACAAAACGCAAAGAGACGACATTAGCTTCCAAGGCGGGAGAGTTCACCATCGGCAAGGATCTTCGCGTGGTGCGCTTGGGCTTTGGCGCCATGCGTTTGACGGGTAAAGGAATTTGGGGTCCGCCGGCTGATCGCAACGAAGCGATTCGCGTTCTGCGAAGAGCAGTTGAATTGGGCATCAACTTCATTGATACCGCCGATTCTTATGGTCCTGGCGTCAGCGAAGAACTGATTGCGGAGGCGCTGCACCCCTATCCTGCGGATCTGGTCATTGCCACGAAAGGTGGCTTCGATCGGCCTGGGCCGGACCGCTGGGTCGAAAACGGCCGGCCAGAGCACCTCATTTCCGCTTGCGAGGGTAGCTTACGCCGTTTGCGGCTGGAGAGAATTGACCTGTATCAACTGCATCGCATCGATCCGAAGGTTCCCGCCGAAGACCAATTGGGGACACTAAAAGAACTGCAGAATCAGGGAAAGATTCGGCACATTGGATTATCTGAAGTGAACGTGGAGCAACTGCGGAATGCGCAGACGATGGTGGAAGTGGTCAGCGTGCAGAATCGATATAGCGTGACGGATCGCGGATCGGAAGATGTGCTGGATTATTGCGAGCAGCAACAGATTGGTTTTATCCCATGGTTTCCACTGGCGGCGGGACGTTTGTCCGGTGCGGAAAGTCCCATCGCGCGAACGGCGAAAGAATTGAATGCCACTCCCTCGCAAGTAGCTTTGGCGTGGTTGCTGTCGCGGTCTCAGGTGATGCTGCCAATTCCCGGAACCTCAAAAGTGGAGCATCTCGAGGAAAATGTCGCGGCCGCTGGTTTCCACTTAGCCGATGCCCAGAAAAAAGAACTCAGCAAAGCGGCCACCACTCGTTAGCACGCGGCACGGAGTCTGTCTATCATTCTGGGCGTGTGAAGCCGCGGCTGCGCGCCGTGCGGTTTCTCTCTCGGGCATGGTAAACTGAAAGTCTTGGACGCCGTACATTCCGCGCACAAGGGATGAAGTACATTTCATGTGCCGCTGAAACATGCAGCGCATCGCCGGAATGTTTGGTGACCGGACTCCAAGGGCACGCGTTGCGTACACGCGCAGATCGCAGCACCAACAAGTTAGGGGCGTAGCTCAGTGGTAGAGCAGCGGCCTTTTAAGCCGAAGGTCGTGGGTTCGATCCCCACCGCCCCTACCAACCTAACCTGCTCCCAAGCGCGCGCTCCAAATCCTACTCGAGCTGCTCTTTACGGGCCCGTACCCAAGGCGAGTAGTGGCGCTCAGTAATCCGGATGCTCTGGTGTCCGACAGTGAAGACCTTGCCCCAACTTATGCCCCGTTTCAAAAAAACGAACTCAGGCGTGTGCACAAGCGCCTCCGTTGGTGATTGTACCGCCTCTTGAACTCGTTCTGGATTCCGCCGCCTCGAAAGTAGCGTTCCCGAAATTCGCCGATGACGTGGTCCGTGGTGCTAGTCGCCATCACGGACGAGCTGTTCTCTCTTTGTTCCAGCGCAAAAAACAATTGCACGTCCGCACTTTGGAGTTCGCCTCTCGCAGGGAACTCCCGGTATTTCGAAAATGTTTGCGTATGGGCAAAGACTCTCACTGCCGCTCATGAGCAAATGCACCACGCTCCGCTTTCGGCGATAGGCCAGCCGGTGATGCGGACAAGTCTTTTCGGTATTCGGGGGGCGGTACTTGCGAAGAACTGGCGGCGGTTTCAGAAGGAGGACGCATGGCGAGTAGAAGGTTCGGCACTCTCTTGATGCTGTTCTGCGTTGCGGCGCTGCCCGCAGCCGCACAGTCATTCAGAGTGCAATGTCCTACCAGCACGATCACACATCCGGCAACCAACAACGATAACGAGCCCGCGTACACCGGTCCTACAACCTTCACCCAAGGATCTGGGGGCTACCTTGTGCCCAGTGGCAACATCAACGGCGCGATCAAGTGCCAACAGATTTCCGGTGGTGACGGTTTCGCCACCATGGCTGACGGCACGCAAACCTTCATGTTTTCGTTCGGGCCTTTGTCCGGCCTTGCTGATATTGCCAACGGCCAGCCCGGCAGCGAACCGCCGACAATTTTCAACACCGTGTATCCAGGTTTCCCGAAATCCGGTCCTCAGCCCGGTGATCCCGCCACCACCGATCTCGGCGGTCAAGGCATTTTTGGTTGGAACGGCGCCGTCGGCTTGGTTCCCGATATCGATAACGGCGGAGCCATCGACGGACACGTAGATCCGCGCCAGATCATGGACGTGGGCGTAATGAACGGCAACATTCCCGCGCCGCTGATGGCCATGGATGAGGACGACGAGTTCTTCCTCACCCTCACCAACGTCGGCATGATCATGCGTCCCGACCTCTTCGAGCAGCACACCGTCCACTTCCACGGTTATCCGAATGCTTCTTCGTTCTATGACGGCGTGCCGGACGCCTCGGTGGCCATCAACATCGGCGGCAGCTTCACTTACTACTATCTCGCGCCGGACGCCGGCACCTACTTCTGGCACTGCCACATCACGCCTCCCGAACACTTGCAGATGGGCATGGTCGGGCAGATCTATGTTCGCCCGCGCCAGAATCGCGTTCCCGTAGGCGGCAGCCTCTACGCCGCGCTGCAGAAACAACAATTGGATCTGCGCACTCGCTGCGATTCCACGGTAGATATCCTCTGCACCAATCCGCTGCCCCGTTCACCCAGTGTCGTCCTCGCCAGCCGCGCACCATCCGGCAATTACGCCTACAACGACGGCGACGGTTCCACCCATTACGACGTCGAATATCCCATCCAGATCCACGGTTTCGATCCCAACTTCCACTTCGTCGGCATGACCTTCAATCCGGAAGCGTTCGCCGACATGAAGGACAAGTACTTCCTGCTGAACGGCCGCAGTTATCCAGACACCGTTACCACCGGCCCGATGAACACGCAAAGCTCCGATGGCAGACAGCACTTCTCGCAGCCGCTGCCTTCCATCATCAACATCCCGGCTGGCCAGAAGGCGCTTCTGCGCCTCTCCGATCTCGACGTCACGGAATTCCAGACGCTGGCCTCGCTCGGCATTCCGATGAAGGTCATCGCTCTCAACGCCAAGCTGCTGCGCGATCAAGCCGGCAACAACATGTACTACAACACCAACTCCATCACCCTCGGCGGCGGCGAATCGCTCGACGTGATTCTCGACACTTCTGTGCCTAAGCCAGACGGCACCGCTTACACCGCTGGCGAAGTCTACTACCTCTACACACCCAATCTCGACCACCTGTCCAACGACGCCGAAAACTTCGGCGGTCTGATGACCGAGATTCATATCAACTAGGAGACCGGCTCAATGCGCGCAAACATCTCGAGGAAAAACATGCGGAACACCAAATTGCTTTTTTGCCACCTTGGCCGTTGCTCCTGCTCGCGTCCGCCGGCTCACGCCGCGGCGCCTGGCATCACCGGCCCTACATTCAATCTGACCGCGCAACCGGCGTATCTCAATCAGCCCGACGGCGCCGCGGTCTATTCCTGGGGTTATGGCTGCAATGGCGCACCCAGCGGCTTTGTTCCCAAAATCGACGGGGGCACGACCTGCCCAACGCCAATTGCCCTTCCATGCAGGTTCCCGGTCCGACGCTGATGGTCACGGAAGGCAACCGTCACCGTCACTTTGACCAACAACTTGCCGGCCTCAGCCGGCAACACGTCCATCCTGTTCCCGGGCTTCCAGGTGACCGCGACCGCTGCGGCCAACCAGTCAGGTGCTTGCGCGACCGCGCCTCAGGGACTCCTCACAACGGAAGTCGCTAATGGTTGCAGCGTGACCTATACCTTCACCGCCGCCTCGCCCGGCACGCGCGCCTACTACAGCGGTACACAAGGCGATCTGCAGATTGAAATGGGTATGTACGGCGCTTTCATCGTACTTCCGGCGAACGTTCCTACCAAGTGCACCACGGGATTGGCCGCGCAGAATCGTGTGGCCGCCGCGCACTGGGGCGAACACGATTTCCGGCTCTCGGAAGCCGCCTACGACCATCCAGACACCTGCTACGACCGCGAATATCTCTTCCAGTTCTCCGAGATGGACCCGAGCATTCACAAAGCCGCCGCTCGCGCAGGTTACTGCGTGCGCTGCCGCTACCGGTTCCTGCACTCTGGAGGTTCCGACCGAGCCCTACCATCCCGCGTACTTCCTGATCAACGGCCGCTCCATGCCCGACGACATGGACGCCAACTACGAAAGCGAGTACCCGCACCAGCCGTACAACGGCAATCCTCACATGCATCCCGGCGAACAAGTTCTCATGCGCGTCATCGGCCAGGGGCGCTGGCAGCATCCGTTCCACGAGCACGCCAACCACGTCCGCATCCTCGCGCGCGACGGCAACCTGATCCTCAGTCCCGACGGAACTGAGCCTCGCCGGCCCGCTGCTGTTCACCACCACCACCACTCCCGGGTCTGGCGATCGACGGGATCTTCTACTACACCGGCAGAGGCTTGAACTGGGACATGTACGCGCACCATCCGAATCCCACCAACGATCCCAACGCTGAGCTTCCGTGCAACCCCGATGCGAACGGCTACAACACCGGCGCGCCCACGGCGATCAACTACTACGAGTGGTGCCAGGACCACAACAAGCCGCTGGAAGTCGCCCCATTCGGCGATGTCGCCGGCGGCGGTCCGGCCACTCTTCCGGATCCGAACATCTTCACCAACGGTCGCCTGGTACGGCGGCAGTCCCTACCTCGGACCCGACGCCACCACACGCGCCACCGGTCCCAACAGTGTGTTCCAGCCTGCCAACACGTCAAGCCAATCCGGCTAGCGAAGCGGGCTTCGCGTTCATGTGGCACTCCCACAACGAGCGCGAGATCACCACCAACAACGTTTTCCCTGGCGGAATGATGATGATGATGCTGGTCGATTCCCGGGAATTTGTAATTGACGAATCCAACTGACGTGCGAGGAAGAAAGATGCGAATCCATAACGCTAAATCGATTCTGAAATTTGCCGCGCGAATTCTCTGTCTTCTTCCTTTCGCCGCGGTGGTGACGCTCGCGCAGCAACAGGTGAACTTAGTGGCGGGGCAGAGCACTGTCACACTGCCCAACGGCACTGTGGTTCCAATGTGGGGCTACTCGTGCTCTGCGCTGGCCGCGAATGTCACCTCATCCGCGACTTGCGCCGCGCTCAATCCTCTGGCTGGAGCCAACTGGTCACCGGTCATAGTCACGGTTCCCACTGGCCAGGATCTCCAGATCAATTTGACCAACGCTCTGCCCACAGGTGTGCCGACATCGCTCACCATTGTCGGGCAACTGGGCGGCGGTCTCGGTACCGGCGCGAAGTATATGCCCAGTCCAACGCACGCCGATCAGCCTGTTACTTGGTCCACTGTCGGCGACACAACCGGCGCAACATTCACTCCGCCCCCACAAGGGCCGCGCGTTCAGTCGTTCTCCACAGAAGTAACCAATGGTGTCACCACTGCGCTCCTTTGGAAGAATCCCCGTCCCGGCACTTATCTGCTCGAATCCGGCACGCATCCGTCTATTCAAGGTCCGATGGGTCTCTACGGCATCGTTGTGGTTACCAGCGCGCCCACGAGCGGCGGAGTCGGCACTGCATATCCCAATGTCACCTACAGCGGCGAAATTCCGCTCCTCTTTAGCGAAATCGATCCTGTTCAGAACAATGGCGTAAAAACCGCCGTCACTTCCGCAGGGTTTAGCGAGACCAACACCATCGCTCTGCGCGACACACTCAGTAATGTGGTCCTTGCCAACGATTCTTCCGGCAACCCAATCGCCGGATCTGGCTATGTGGTTGGAGATACCGTCACGATTACCGGTGGCGGTGGCACCGGCGCAACCGCTGCGGTTTCTCAGGTGGACGCCTCGGGCGCAATCACGGGCTTTACGGTGAACAGCCCAGGTTCGGGCTATACCTCAGTGCCAACCGCAACCATCAACAGCAGCACCGGCTCAGGCGCCCAGCCCATCGCCGCTCTTTCTCTGGCTGGCGATCTGTGCACCGGCGGCGGCTCCGGCTGCTATCCTCCCGCTGTCAATTACACTCCGTTGTACTACCTTATTAACGGCGTCGCGTTCGATAAAACGAATCCAACTGCTTCGCTCTTTTCCGTGACTCCTGCAGGCAGTTCTACGACTCCGCTTACCGGCAACATCCTGTTGCGTCTCGTCAACGCCGGTTTGCGCATGCACGTTCCTTCCGCCGTTGGGACCGTAACTGGCGCCACCTCCGCAGGCGGCTTTTCGCTTATCGCCGAAGACGGCAATCCCCTGCCCGGCGTTCCCCGAGTGCAGTCCGAAGTTTTTATGGCAGCCGGCAAGACTTACGACGTAATGATCAACGCGCCCGCCACCGCGACCACGATCCCGGTCTATGATCGCGAACTCAGTTTGTCCGCCAACGCCACCGCGCGCGATGCTGGCATGCTGGCCTACGTCGGCGTGAACGGCGGCATGCTCGCCACCGGCGGCGGCTCCGGCCCCTTCGGCTCTGCTCAGGCCAATCCCGATAAGTATTTTGTGGTTGCCGGAAATACTCTCAACGTTTCCGATCCGTCCCAGGGTGTTATCGCGAATGACGTAAATGTCTATGGCGCAACCCTGGTTACGCCACCTGCGCGCGGCATGATCGTATTCAATGCCAACGGCACTTTCACCTTCACGCCTGATGGCAGTTGGTCTGCCACCAACAGCGCGATCGATTCTTTCACGTATGAAGCCAACGGCAATCCCAGCCTCACTGCCACAGTTACGTTGAATCCGTGTGTTCAAGGCTCTGCCTGCTCTGAAAGCGCTGCTGGCATTAATGTCAACAACATCACTTACACATCCAACGTTGCCACCTTCCTCAAAATCCCTTCTCCCGGCGTTTTGTCGGTCGATACGGACAGCAAAGGTTTCCCACTCACCGTGGATCTCAGCACAGTTTCACCTGTGACTGGTCTGAATCTCCACATAGATGCAGCCGGCGGCTTTACCGCTTCCGTCGCAATGGCAGGAACTTACACGTTCACGTACAAGGCGAAGAATGCTCAGGGCACGCAAAGCGTCAGCTCTGCCACGGTCACGCTGGTCTTCCCACAACCCAGCAACCTCCAGGTTTCGGTGGTCGATGGGAAATTGGGAACTGCTCTGACGGGTCAGGATTACCGTTGGATCATAGAAGAAGATCGCACCTTCTATGTCGATCCGACCAAAACCACCAATAGTGGCGGTAGCACTCCCACAACCGTGGTGCCCACCTACGGCGTGAACTTCCATACCAGCAACATGCCGTTCGTCGCACAAGGCTGCACCGGCCCGCTTTCTTGCGAAGCTGGGCAGACCGTTTACGACCCAAGCAGCGGCCAGCACATCCCCGCAGTCTGCGATCTGGGCAACGGCGCCTGCCGGCTAGATCAGAGTGGTAACGGACAAGCTTGGGTTTTGCCCAGTTCCGTCCATCTTGATCCCACCAAGCGCTATTACATTTCCGTTCTTCCCGGCGATGCCGCAAACCCGTTCTACGCACCCAACAGCACCGGTAGTTGCGCCAACGGCAATGCTGGTTCCAGCCAATGCGGGCACACCATGGGTGGCGCTCCCATCGCTGCCGGCCAATTAGCCGTCAACGTAATCGTCGAGCCTTCGCCGCTTCCGCCGGGCAAACTCTCCGTCTTCGTCTTCGAAGACGACTTCCCGCTCAACGGCGAGCAGGATGCCGGCGGCGGTGTCGACGTTCTGGCTCCCAACGAGCCCGGCCTCGGCGGCTTTCAAATTCATCTTTGGGACGCCATGGGCGGCAACGGCGATTTCACCGGCCAGATGACCTATGACATGTTCAACCAGCCGCTGACCAACAGCCTGGCGGGAACCATCGATCCCGCTACCGGCATCGACGCTTGCCCGGTCTCTTCAATTTCCAGAACCGGCACCATCCGATCCCAGCATCCGGGACAAATGACCTGATCCCACGCAGACCGGCATCACCGGCATGATCGTGACCTGCCCGAAGTATGAATCCGACGGCAAGACACTCTCGCCGCTGGCTGGCCAGGCGGTGATCGCCAACCTGATGCCCGGACGATTCGGCGTCGTCGCTACGCCCGGCGCGGACCGCATCGCCCGCGGCGAAGAATGGCTGCAGACCAACACCCTGGACGGCCAGAAGGCGCACGACTCCTTCATCCGCATCGGCGAGCCCAGCTACTTCCAGGAGTACGGTCCCGCCGGCTACCACGTCAGCATCGGTTTCGCCAATCCCGACGATCATCAACGGCCGCCTTGCCGGTGTTTGCGCGGGCACGGACATCAACTGCTCGACCGGCTCGAACTGCCAGCAACACGTCACAGGTAAGGTCACCGCCGAGCGCATGAGCCGCACGCCGGATGAGCGACTCTACAGCAGCGGCTCGCACGATACCTTCTACTTGGACCCAGTGCTATGTCAGCTTCGGCGACCCCGATGGCGAAGACTTTGCCTTCACCAAGTGCAACGCCGACGGCACCTTCACGCTCTCCGGTCTTCCCGCCGGCAGACTGGCGCGTCACCGTGTTCGACCAGTGGAACGACATGCTCGTGGATGGACTCTCGACGCCGGTATGCTCTCAAGCGGCGGGCAGCATCGATCAACATGGGCGACATCGCCATGAACCAGTGGCAGGCGAATCTCTACACCCGCACCTTCATTGACGACAACAAAGACGGCGTCTCGCAATCCACTGAAGCTGGCATCCCGCTCATTCCCGTCAACGTTCGGTTACCGCGACGGCAGCCTCGCCAACAATCTCGTCACCGACTTCACCGGCACCGCCAACTTCAACGAGACTTTCCCGCTGTTCAACTGGTACGTGGTGGAAACCGACATTACCCGCTACAAGAACACCGGCACCCACGTCGTGTATGACGCCGGCGGCCCCGCGGATGGCACTGCTTCGTGTGGCGATGGCACCAGCTATCCGCAAGTGCGGCACGTCCACCATCGGCAATTTCCTGGCCAACACCAACGAAGCGATTCCGCTGCCCGCGAACCTGCGCGTGCCGGGCGCCGTCTACTGCGCCGACGCCGACTGCACCAATCAATCCATTCAGAATAGCCTCTACTAGCAATCCTTCCAGCTCCTCCGGCCCTGGCGGCTCCACCGGCCGCATCGATCCTCCTTGGGTCGGGGTCGAGGGCTGGCAGGGTTTCTCCGGCCAGAACAACTTCCTCGAGTTCGGCAAGAATCCTTACGCTCCGGGCGAAAACGGCGGTATCAACGGCCACGTGTCTATGCTTCCACCCGCCCGTTCGACGATCCGCAAATGCTGGTGCAGACTCAGTGGGAGCCGCTGGTTCCGCACGTGACCATCAACCTCTATCAGGAAGGCACTGCAGCCGACGGCACGCCAACCCTCACGCTGGTCGACACCACGCAGACCAGCAGCTTGGATGACTGGGCGCAGGGCTTCCGTTCGGACGGCGACTCCGAACATGAACTGCCCCGGCCAGATCGACCGCCGACCTGTTCTACTTCTCGCTCTACAACCAGCCGAACTACCTCGATGTCTACAATCGTCAGCATGGCGGGATCCGATTACTCCGCTGCCGAACAACTCTCAGTACAAGTGCTACGACGGCATGCACAACTGGAACCAGCTCCAGCCTGCGCCGTACGACGGCATGTACAAGTTCCCCAGCGTGACCGCCATGGATCCCACTACCGGCAAGTCGCCAGTGGCACCAACTGCACGATCTGCATCCGATTCCAACGCCCGATCTGTACGGCAGCATCCCATGCTGCCCGCCGGCAAGTACGTGGTGGAGGTGGTCGTGCCTCCGGGCTACGAACTGGTCAAGGAAGAGGACAAGAACATCCTCATCGGCGACAACTACATCGCGCCGGTCACGCAGCAGTTCGGCGGCTTGGGCAACATCTTCATCTTGCCCGACCAGGCGTCTGGTTGCCGGCGACTTACAACGCCAACAACCCGCAGAATCCTACCCAGAGTCTGGGCACAAATCCGAACAACGGCATCGTTCCCGGCTTTCGTCCCAGAGCCTACTTGGCCCTGCGTCGGCGAAGCGCGCATCGTGCCGGACTACATCAGCCTGTTCCCGCAGTCTAGCAGGTGGCTCCGTTTGCCGGCGCAACTCGCAATCTCTGCGATCGCAAGGAAGTCACTCTGGGCGACCAGATCCGCTGCCATCGCCAAGTTCTACCTCTTTACCTCCACGCACATCGCCTCTAAGTTCACCGGCGTCATCACCGACGACTTCACTTCTGAATTCGATCCCTTCTCTCCGCAGTTCGGCGAGAAGTTCGCGCCGCCCAGACCTGCCCGTCTCCATCAAGGACTGGACGGGCACCGAAATCAGCCGCGTGTACGCCGACCAGTGGGGCACCTACGACGGCATGACGTACTCGACCTGGGAAGTGAATCCGCCGAACCCGACCGGCTATTCGCCGACCATGATGGTCATCTGCATGAACGATCCGGGCAACCGGTCCCACGCCAGATCCGCTCTTCAACCCAGGCTACAGCCAGTTCTGCTACGAACTGCCGTTCATGCCGGGTCAGACCCAGTATCTGGATACCCCGGTCGTGCCGACCTCCGCCTTCTCCGAAGGCTATAACCACCCCGATTGCGCCTATCCTGATGCCACTCCCGCAGTCAGCGAAGTGGACGGCGATGGCAAGGGCCCGTGGGTCGGTGCCGGCACTTCGTCTGTAGGCTCCGTCACTCTTACGGCAGGCGGCAGCGGCTATACCGGTTTGCCGAGCGTAACGATAGCAGCCCCAGGTGCAGGAGGAACCCGCGCCACTGCTTCGGTGTCCGACCTGAAACTCTTCTCCATCTCGGTCACGAATGGCGGTCGCGGCTACACTTCCGCTCCTGCGGTTACGATCACCGGCGGCACTGGCGCAACCGCCACCGCCACGATTAAGAATGGCAGCGTCACTGGTATTACCGTCGTGACTCCGGGCAGTGGGTTCACAAGTGCTGCGACAGTCTCGATCGCGCCTTCACCGCTGACTGGCCGTTTGAACTCTGCCACCGCTACCGCTTCCATGGCCGTCAACACCATCGACCTCACGGGTGATGGCTCCGGCTACACCACGAAGCCCGGCGTGACGATTACTGGTGCTCGCGGCTCAGGCGCCACCGCCACAGCAGCGCTCGGTACCAGTTCTCAAATTCTCACCATCAATGCCCTCGGCAACCAGAACGTCATCAACAACGGATACTCTGGGCCGCAGGCCACCACAGCTCCGTTCAACCAGAAGACTGTTACTCGTAATTACAGCTTCGGCACTCAGTGCATCTCGCCGACCGCTGGCAGCCCCACATGCAACACCATGTCCGCTGTCACCATCGACGGGAAAACTGCCGCGATCAAGAGCTGGGGTACCTCGCAGATTATCGTCACCGTGCCTCAGGGCGTTTCGCCATGCGCTGTTCAGCAGCAAGCGCAATATGGCGGCTCGGAGGCTCAGTGCGGCCAGCTCGTGATCACCGCGGGCAACGGCAAGCAATCCATCGACGCGGTCACCGTCACGATCGGTGGCAAAGCTCCCACTTACGTAACCGGCACGATTCAGAGCGCCATCGACGCAGCCGCTCCCGGCGACCTCATCATGGTTCCTGCCGGCGTCTACAACGAAATGCTCCTGATGTGGAAGCCGGTGCGCCTGCAAGGTGTTGCCGCTGCCTCCACGATCATCAATGCCAACGCGCATCCTGCGGGCAAACTTGACCCGTGGCGTTATCAGGTGAATTGCCTGTTCGGTCTCGCGCTTAACGGACAGCCCTACACCTCCGGTACGAATTCCAAGGTGTCGGCCACCAATACGAATCCGTTCGACTCCACGGGCGCGCAATCCTGCCCGGGGAACGGTTGGCAGTATTTCACGGGCGGACCGAACAATCCTCAGGTTGACCGGCTGCCTCTTGAAGGGATTCTCGGTTGGGACACGACCGTCAATGGGAACCTGGCTCAGCTCTTGCAAGAGCCCACGCTCATGGGCGCCTATGAAGGAGCCGGCATCACTGTTCTCGGCAAAGGCGTCAACATCCCCGCAGGTTCAACCGATGTCTTCGGCAGTGGCGCGGAAGCAACCTTCCCCACGGGCAGCACACTTCTGACGAACGCTAACTGCAACGGCTATTCCAGCAACTTCCAATGCAACCCCTCCAGCATCGACGGTCTCTCCATCACCGATAGCTCTCAAGGTGGCGGCGGCATCTTCGTCCATGCTTGGGGTCACAACTTGCAGATTGCGAATAACCGCGTGTACAACAACGCGGGCACGCTCACGGGCGGCATCACCATCGGCCAGGGCGAGTCTCCCGACGCGTACCTTGTCGGCGCTACACCGGACTCCGACCCCGGCTCTTGCAGCAGCGGGTTTGGCTTGCCCGCCAACGTGCAATTACCCTACTGCTTCGATACAAACGTAAACATTCATAACAACCAGGTCACGCTTAACTCCTCGATCGGCGACGAACTCTACTCTTCGACGCCGGCCGGAGCGGGAGGCGTCACCATCTGCACCGGTGCGGACTACTACCAGTTCAAATACAACTGGGTCTGCGGCAACCTCAGCACCGGTGACGGTGGCGGTCTCGTCCATCTCGGATTCACCTGGAACGGTGACATCGAGCACAATCAGATCCTCTTTAACCAGAGCACCAATCCCACGGTTCCCACCAACGGTGGCGGCTTGATCGTGATGGGCGCCCCGCCAGACGGCACTCCTGCCGGCGCTCCTGCCGGAACCGAATGCGGCAGCACTGCGGCAGACGCCGACTGCACTCCCGGTCTCAGCGACGGTACCGGTCCAGGTTTGGTTATCAATGCCAACCTGTTCATGGGCAACGCGGCCGAGAGCGGCAGTGGCGGTGGTATCCGCTTCCAGAACGTCAACGGAACAGAGGTCACACTCTTTCCGAACCAACCCAGCCGCTGGAATTCCGTCAATGTGACCAACAACATCATCGTTAACAACGTTGCCGGTTGGGATGGCGCCGGAGTTTCCCTGGAAGATGCGCTGGTCGTGAACCTGGTCAACAACACCATCATGTCCAACGACACGACCGCTTCCGCCGGTCCGCTGTTCAATACCATTGGCGCTCCGCTGGCCAGCTCGCCAGGTCCTGGCCTCGGTGGTCAGACCACCAACGGCACCACTTCTTTGCCTCAGCCTGCGGGTTTGGTCACCATGCAGAACACGCCGCAATTGACATCGACCCTGGGTACGACAAAGATCAGCTGTCCCCCGGGCCACGGCAGCACCACCTTGTTGAATAATCCGAACGGGCCATGCAACGCGTTCTCGATTCCGCTGATTTATAACGACGTCATTTCTCAAAACCGCTCGTTCTATATCGGCGTTGGCTCGTTGAGCGCTCAATACCAGCAAAACATCGTGTCGCTCTACAACTCCTTCGTGGATACTCCGGCGACCAACCAGCCATCCACTGACGCGACTACACCCAACGGTAACGGCGTCATCGTCACTGGCGGTACCGGCGCTTGCGTAACCGGCACCAGTTACTGGGACATCGGCGTCCGCGGCGATCAGGGCCCGAATGACCACCATTCCGGTTTGACCCTCAATCCGGTCTACTCCATGCTCTCGGATATCACCAGCTATGGCGGTGGCAACAACACTGCCGCGAACCCGCAAGTCGTCAGTCAGTATTGCGATGGCTCGCGCACTCCTCCGGAATTCGCTTCCGGCGGATTCCAGGTACCTCCGGGAATTTCGGACGCTACCGTACCGAACCCCATCTTCAACCTCACGCCAAACGCGACGGTCGATGAAGGAAACAACTGGGTCAATATCAGTTGGGGGCCGCTCGCGGAAACCAACCCGACCACCGGGGCCACCCTTGGCAATTACTCGTTGGCTGCGGGTTCGCCGGCCATCAACTACATCCCGGCGCTCTCTGCGGCGGGTTTGCTCGCGCCCAAGATGGATTACTTCAACAATCCGCGCCCGTCCGCTCCTGGCACCCCGATCGACATCGGTGCCGTGGAGTTCCAGGGCACAGGTCCGGCGGCTGGCAGCGTTTCGCCAACTTCACTGGCCTTCGGTAATCAGACTGACGGCACAACCGGCTCCGCCAAGACACTCAGTCTCAGCAACACGGGTGGCGCGGATCTCACCGGCATCAACATCGTCGTCGCCGCTCCCTTTTCTCGTCCAACGGGCACGGCAGGCGGCACTTGCGGCGCCACGCTCACTGCAGCGGCTGGAACCTGCACGATTAACATCGTCTTCAGCCCGACCACTGTCGGTCCAATCACCGGCTCGGTCACCATCACCGCTAACGTCACCGTTAGCGGATCGCCCGTTGCCCTCACCGGTACCGGCGTAGCCTCCATCGTCAGCGCCACTCTCACCCCGACGACTTGGACGCCAGCTCACAGCCGCAACTGCCCCGGACTTGCCTGTCTGGCTGACCCGGCTCAGGGGTTCACTCTGACCAACACTGGTAATGTCACTCTTACCGGTATCACTCAGGGCTCGCTTAGCGGGCCGAATACCGCTGATTATGCCTTGCGGCCACTGTTATCGAATTGCGGTCCTGCCGGTAACGGCCAGCTCGGCAGCAACATAACACTAGCTCCCGGCGCGACTTGCAATATTGAAGTCCAGTTCCAACCGCTGACCAGTGAAGCAGCAGGAACCAAAACAGTTACCGTCTCGGTCACTGACGCTGCTGGCACTCAGTCCGTAATCATCAAAGGAAACGCTCAGTGAGGCGGCTCTGAAACTCCAATGACACAGATGCTCGCGAGAGAAACCTCGCGAGCATTTGGCGTTATATCAACGAGGAGAATCGTATGTTTAAGCGGAACGTCTCATTGTTGAAAGCAGTGTTGGTCGCGGTAATCTTTGCGTATGGAGTGTTCTCTTCTACCGCGCGGGCTCAAAGTCCACAACCGGCCCCCGCGCAGAACAGTGGAACAGCGCAGCAGTCCACGAGTTATGCCACTCCTGCCGCCACGCCCACGCATTACATGCCGAACCGCGTGCCGAGAAGGGAAGGGCTCTATTATGAAATGGTGTGGGGCATCCAAAATCTCAGTGTCAAATCGGTGGAGTCCGGCGAAATCATTCGCTTTTCGTATCACATCGTTGATCCCGATCGCGCCAAAACCCTCAACGACAAAAAATTTGAACCTGCTCTCCTTGATCCCCAAGTTGGCGTGAAACTCGTCGTGCCCTCGCTCGAAAAAGTCGGCGCGCTTCGCCAGAGCAGCACTCCCATCGAGGGTAAGACTTACTGGATGGCCTTCTCGAATAAAGGCCGCATGGTCAAGCGCGGCGATCACGTTGACATCGTCATCGGTCAATTTCACGCCCGCAACTTGGTTGTAGAATAGAAGTGAAGGATCTCAACATGTGCATCTTGTCGGTGCCGATCTATTCCCGCCATTTTCCACCGGATTCCGAACAGCGTCCGCGGGAGTGCGGAACCTCTCTGCGATGAATCCAGCAGCAAAAACGCCCATTTTCTCCACATTGACGCTCCGCAAATACGTCCACTTCGGTTCGCGGTACGATTCCTCTAGCTTACAAATCTCTTCGCGAGGACGCACCGATGGTTCGAAAGACTCTGGGTCTTTGCTTTCCCCTGATGCTTGCTGCAGCACTGGTCGCCACCGCTAATAGTCCCAGCGCGGCCCAACTCTCTGCCTCGGACATCGCCAATCGAAACGTTGCCGCACGTGGTGGCTTGCAGGCGTGGCGTAATGTCCAGACCATGACTTTCACCGGCAAAATGGGCGTAGGCGGGAACCAGCGCGCCACCCTTGTGGTTCCCGGCCAAGCATCGATGGACAAAGTCGTTCCTTCCCGTCCAACCGACGAGCCGCAGTTACCGTTCGTGATGGAACTCAAGCGCGTCCGCAAAATGCGCCTGGAATTGCAATTTAACGGGCAAACCGCCCTTCAGGTTTTCGACGGCTCCAACGGCTGGAAAGTCCGTCCCTTCCTCAATCGTCACGATGTCGAGCCGTATTCCCCGGAAGAAGTAAAGAGCGCTTCCATGCAGGAAGATCTCGACGGGCCGCTCGTGGATTACGCCGCAAAAGGCACGCAGATCGAACTCGCCGGCATGGAAAAAGTGGAAGGCCGCGACAATTACAAGCTCAAGCTCACGTTCAAGAACGGTTCGTCCATTCATGTGTGGATCGACGCGCAAACCTTTCTTGAGTCCAAAATGGAAGGCCAGCCCCGCCGTCTGGATGGCAGCATGCATCCCGTCGAAATTTACTATCGCAATTACCGGGCGGTGAACGGCCTGCAAATCCCGTTTGTGCTCGAAACGAAAGTGCTCTCCGTCGGCCAAAATTCCCTCGGACTGAAAGACACTCCGGTTCCCGCCGAGCGCATCAGCATAGAAAAAGTCCAAATCAATCCCAAACTCGACGAAGCGCTATTCGCCAAGCCGCAACTTGCCCCAACGCCGGGTCCAGGCTCACGAAAGCCGCAACCCACCGCCAGCCAAGGCCGCTAGCGCTCATTGCCGAGCGCGTCGTAACCACCTCGCTCGGCTTGCCCATTTGCCCCGGCGCAAAGACATTTTCTTCCGTGGCCAGCACCATGGATACGTGGTTCGCCGTCCCGTCGATCATCTGGTGAGTTGCCCCCGCTCGGCTGCAGCCGTGCCCGCGCCAGCTGCACCCGGGACAGAAGGGAAGTGGCGTTCGTGACCCAGTCCCGCCGCATCATTCTGGTCTTCGCCGTGGTTGTCGCACTCGCCGCATCCTATTTGCTTGGTCGCCATTCGCAAGCGGGCCAAGGCAAATCCGCGCACCGAATCCTTTACTACGTGGATCCCATGCACCCCGCGTACATCTCGGATAAGCCTGGCGTGGCTCCGGACTGTGGTATGCCGCTGGAACCCGTCTACGCCGACGAGCCGAACCCGCATGCGGCGATCGCCCGCGCAGTGCAGTTCCAGCTTCCCCCAGGCGCCGTTTCTATCGACGCATCCACGCAACACCTGCTAGGCATTCGCGTCGCCCCAGTTGAAAAAGGGGATGCCACGCACATCGTTCGCGCCGTGGGCCGCGTCGCCCCGGAAGACACGCGAATCTATCGCATCAACTCCGGCGTCGACGGCTTCATCCGCGAAACCTTCCACGATTCCGTCGGCACGCAGGTCAAAAAAGATCAGACCCTCGCCACCTACTATTCCCCGGATTTTCTCGCCGTGGCTTCCGGGTTCCTTGCGGCAAGCGAACGCGTCCCGGGAGCGAATGGCAATGATGGCGCGCGCGCGGTTCCATTTCCCGGTACGGTCGCGAAGCAAGGTGTTAGCAGTCTTCAGGGCTACTCCGATCGTCTTCGCAATCTGGGCATGAGCGATGTGCAAATCAAGCGCATTGCCGATGCGCGCCAGCTTCCGGAAAATATCGACGTTGTGTCGCCCGTCGACGGCTTCATTCTTTCGCGCAACGTTTCGGCTGGACTGCATTTCGATCATTCGATGGAGTTTTACCGTATCGCCGATCTCGCGCGGGTTTGGGTCGTTGCCGAAATTTCCGAATCGGACGCGAGCTACTTCCATCCCGGTGGTCAGGCGCAAATTGTCTTGAACGATTCGGGGCGGCATCTCGCCGCCCGCATCACCGACAGCTTGCCGCAATCGGAAGCTGGCGGCGGATCTGTGAAGCTGCGCCTCGAGGTCGATAATCCCAGATTCATTCTTCGCCCGGAGATGCTGGTCGATGTTGAGCTGCCTTCGCATCTTCCGTCTGGTGTTACCATTCCGCTCGACGCTTTGGTTGACTCCGGTTCGCACGTCCGCGTGTACGTGCAGCGAACTGAAGGGGTATTCGAACCGCGCGAAGTCGAAGTCGGCTGGCGTTCTGCTGAACGCGTCGAAATCTTGAAAGGGCTTGCGCCTGGCGAACACGTAGTGGTCGCCGCAACGTTCCTCGTCGATTCTGAAAGCAGGCTGAAGAATCCGGCGCAAGACGGCGGATCCGCGCCCGCAGTATTGGCAGCGAGTAGCGTGGGTTCTACGCACCAGTCGTCTGCGAATGCGCAATCCAATTCGCCCGCGGCTGAATCGCAGTCCCAAAAAGATCCCAGTTGCGGCATGCGGGTTGATCCAGCGAAAGCTGCGGCCGAGGGCAACACCGTCTCGCTTAACGGCGCCACGTACTATTTCTGTTCGTCCCGCTGCAAAGATAAATTCCAGAACAGTCCCGCCGCCTGGGCCAGCAAGCGTTCGGGAGCGGGTAAATGATCAACCGCATCATCCATTTTTCCGTGCGTCATAAGTTGGCGGTGCTTGCCACCATCGCTATCGCGTGCATTGGCGGCTGGTGGGCGCTGATCACTGTTCCGATTGACGCCACGCCGGATCTCAGCGACACGCAGGTGATCATTCTGTCTCGCTGGGATCGCAGCCCTGATCTTGTCGAAGACCAGGTGACGTATCCCATCGTCACTTCCATGCTTGGCGCGCCAAAAGTCAAGACCGTCCGCGGCGTATTCCGATTTCGGCTATTCCTACGTGTATGTCATATTCGAAGACAGCACCGACCTTTACTGGGCGCGTTCGCGCGTTATGGAGTACATGTCCAGCGTCACCTCTCGTCTTCCCGAAGGCGTGAAGACCGAACTGGGTCCTGACGCCACCGCTCTCGGTTGGGTCTTTCAATATGCGTTGGTGGATACTTCCGGTAAGCACAGCTTGTCCGATCTGCGGGCGTATCAAGATTGGTATTTGAGCTATTACCTGCGCTCCGTTCCCGGCGTTGCGGAAGTGGCTCCCGTTGGTGGGTATACGCGGCAATTCCAGGTCAATCTTGATCCCAATCGTCTCCGCGCTTATGGCATTCCAGTCAGTCGCGTCGTGGAAGCGGTGCGCGCCGGCAATAACGAAACCAGTGGGCGCTTACTTGAATTCGGCGGCACCGAATACATGGTGCGTGGACGCGGTTACGCGCGCACCCTCGAGGATTTCGCCAATATCCCCCTGAGCGTCTCCGAAAGCGGCTCGCAGATTCGCATTAAAGATGTCGGCCAGGTGGTCCTCGGGCCGGATCTGCGTCGCGGGCTGACGGATCTCGACGGCAACGGCGAAGTGGTGTCCGGCATCGTGGTCATGCGCAATGGCGAAAATGCGCTCGAGGTGATCGACCGCGTCAAATCAAAAATTAAGGAAATTGCACCCGGTCTGCCTGCCGGGGTCAAGACTGGTGCCCATCTACGACCGCTCGGAATTGATTCATCGATCGATCGACACGGTAAAGCAGACTATTTTCGAGGTGGTGATCACGGTTGTTCTGATCATCATCGTTTTCCTATGGCATTTTCCCAGCGCGGCTATTCCCATTATCACCATGCCCATCGCCGTGCTGCTCGCGTTCATTCCCTTTCGGCTGCTCGGGATCAGCGCCAACATCATGTCGCTGGCTGGCGTGGCCATTGCGTTCAGCGAACTGGTGGATGCTTCTATCGTGGTTGCCGAACAGACGCACAAGAAGCTCGAAAGTTGGGAGAAGAGTGGGACGCGTGGCGTGACCGGCGAGCCGTGGTAATCTCTGCGATCAAGGAAGTGGCTGGCCCCACGTTCTTCGCGTTGCTGGTTATTGCGGTTTCTTTCCTGCCGGTCCTGACGCTTCAGGCCCAGGAAGGCCGCATGTTCCGGCCACTTGCGTACACAAAGACTCTCACGATGCTGGTTGCCGCCGTTCTGGCGATCACCCTGGACCCGGCTCTGCGTATACTCCTCACGCGCGCCAACCGCTTCGATTTTCAACCGCAATGGCTGTGCCGCATGGCCAATGCGGTGTTGATCGGCAAAATACGTCCCGAAGAAGAGCATCCGCTCAGCCGCCGGCTCATTCGCATGTACGAGCCCGTCGGTCCGCTGGACCCTCCGCTGGAAATGGCTCGTTCTCGCGTCAGCCGCGGCTCTACTCATCGCTCACGATTCCCGTGTTCTTTAGCTGGGCTCGGAGTTCATGCCGCCGCTCGATGAAGGCGCGATCCTCTACATGCCCACCACCTTGCCCGGCATCTCGATCGAGCAGGCCCATCGACTGCTCCAGGCCACCGACCGGGTCATTCAACAGTTCCCGGAAGTGGACCAGGTGCTGGGCAAAGCGGGTCGCGCCGAGACGGCCACAGATCCCGCTCCGCTCTCCATGCTGGAGACCATCATCACCCTCAAGCCTCGTTCCCAGTGGCGCCACGTCGACACCTGGTATTCGTCCTGGGCCCCGGAATGGGCGAAGCGCATTTTCCGCCACATCACCCCGGACACAATCTCCACCGAAGAACTTGTCAGCGAATTGAATGCCGCGCTGAAGATTCCGGGCGTCAACAACGCCTGGACCATGCCGATCCGCGGCCGCATCGACATGCTCACACAGCGGCATTCGCACCCCGGTCGGGCTGAAAATTGCCGGAGCGGATTTGCAGCAGATTCAGCAAATCGGCTCCGAAGTGGAGTCACTCCTGCAACGGGTTAACGGCACGCGCACCGTCCTGGCTGAACGCACGGCGGAAGGCCACTTCCTGGATCTGCAGTGGAACCGCGAATCCCTCGCGCGTTATGGCATCAGTATTGAAGAAGCTCAGAAAACCGTCGAAAACGCCATTGGCGGCGACAATATCTCGACCGTCGTGCTGGGACCCGAGCGTTACCAGGTGAACGTTCGATACCAGCGCGATTTTCGCAGTGACCTCGGCGCGCTCTCTCGCATTCCCGTTCCCATTGCCAATGGCCAGCGCCAGGTCCCGGTTAGCGACCTCGCGCAGATTCGCGTAACCAGCGGGCCCGCGATGATTCGTAACGAAAACGGTTTGCTCACCGGATACGTTTACATCGACCTCGCCGGGCGCGATCCCGGCAGCTATATCAAGGAGGCCACGCTGCTCCTCCAAAATCGCTTGCAGTTGCCGCCGGGCTACTCCGTATCCTGGAGCGGGCAATATGAAGCGATGCAGCGTACCAGCGAGCGGCTCACCTTTGTCGTTCCTATCACGCTGCTGTTGATCGCCCTCTTGCTCTACTGCAACACGCGCTCCGTGCCAAAAACGTTGATCGTACTGCTCGCGGTCCCTTTCTCCGCTGTGGGCGCGATTTGGTTTCTCTACCTGGCAGGCTATAACATGAGCGTTGCCGTGTGGGTCGGCCTGATCGCGCTGCTCGGCATTGACGCGGAAACAGGCGTATTCATGTTGTTGTATCTCGATCTGGCGTTCGAACAAGCCAAATGCCAAGGCCGTCTCCAAACACTCGAGCAACTTCGCGAAGCGATTGTGCAGGGCGCCGCAAAACGACTTCGCCCCAAGTTCATGACCTTCGCCATTACTTGTATAGGACTGTTGCCCATTTTGTGGGCGACCGGCACAGGAGCCGACGTGATGAAACGCATCGCCGCGCCCATGGTGGGGGGCATCTTCACATCGTTCCTACTCGAGTTGCTCGTCTATCCCGCGATTTACGAACGCTACCGTTACCGCTTCGTTTCCGAATCCACCGCGCAATCTGCCGGCACCCAATCCCTGCTCCCCGCGCCGCTACCAACTCAGCCCTGACCGCCGAATCGGCGCTCGCGAACCGAATCATCGTGAAGTCGCGCCACTCGTTCGGTTTTCCTTTGACGATTGCGCCGACTGCCTGCTTCGTACAGCGACAGATGAACCAAACTGGGTCGGGAAAATTGTAAACGTGGGTTCCTGACCCGGAATAAGTCTGATGATTCCAGGAACACCTTTCCCTCTAATGCGCAATTATTTATGACCCTGTGTTTAGCCTCAGTTTCCGGGTGTGCTTGCTTGCGGTGCCGTCGCGCCAGTTCCCGTCGCGGGCGCACTGGGCACCGGGACTCGCCGCCGTTTCATTGTGCGCGTACGCGGATCATCCTGCCTGGTTATCGGCCCGGCCATCTGCTTTGCCCCCGGAGCAGGGAACAACTCCGGCGCTGTGGCCACTCCGAGGTAACTCAGATCGAATTCGCCCTTCACCTGTGACGCCGCGCCATCCAACTGCTTCTGCAATCGTTCCTGACGCAACGCCGTTCGAATCTCCGCTTCTACCGATTCCAGAGGAGCCGTCTGCTTGGACACCATCTTCAAAAAATAGATACTGTCGATCGTTTCCTGTAGGTCAGAGACTTCGCCCGGCCGGAGATCGAACATGCGCAACTGCATCGCGCTCAAGCCCGACCGCCGCAGGTTGTCCAGCTTCGTTGTCGGAATTCCTGCTGGATTCAGATTCAACTCTTTGTACACCACCGTTTGCAGGTGCGTGCAATCTTCTCCGGCTACCGCTCGCGCCCGCATCGTTTCCGCCTCGGCCTTCACCTGCTCCTGCGGTAACGGCACGCCGCTCAGAGCCCGCGCATTCTTCGGAATGGCCACCCGCTCCAGATTGGCCGATTCATAATCCGCCGCATGCGTCTTGTAATACTCCTGGATTTCCGATGGCGGAATGGCACTCGCCAGCTGATCGAAATTCTTGTACAGCGCGTCGGTCATGACCTGCATGCGCAGGAAATTCATCTTAATTTGGAGTGATTTGGCCACCGCTGGGTCCTTGCCAAGATGCTTGCGTTCCGCTTCCGCCGACCCGGCCAGCAGTCGCGGATAATTCGTCGCAAATTGCCGGCGGGACGCTTCCGATGCCCCCGGCATAATCTCGTCAACCAATGCATCCAGTTGCGCGCGAGTAATCACGGTCTTACACGCCGCCGGCGTCTTTTTCACGCTATTCCGCGACGCCTCGCACACACCATCCAATGTGATTACCACCGCGTCCGCCGGCACATTCGCGCCCGCCGGTGCCACCGCTGCACTCGTGGGCCGCGCCGGACTCCGCTGCTGTGCCGCAGACTGCCCGGTATGCTGGGTTACTTGCGCGACCAGTGGCGCCGCGCAGCTCAACAGCATGGAAACTATCACCGTGTTACGCATCGTTCCTCACCACAGTTCACCCCTTCAGGGGCGAAGGCTCTTGCTCAGTACGTACCAAACTCGCTTCTCTTGTCAACGAACTCAGCATTCTTCACGAACTCTGCGTTTCGTCCCTGTTCCTTTGACTTAACTGTGAACCGCAAATTCTGCACGCCCCCTCACATCGCCGGCCCAGCATCCTCCACGGGCAAGCTCGCCCGCCGCCCGCTTCCCAGGTCCTCAAACTCTATACTTGCGGTGCTAATCCGGGTGATCCGGTAGTGTCCTAGCACCGTATCTCCTTGCGCCACCACGAACACCGTTTCTCCATCGCTCAAAAACGCCCGCGCCCCCGTGCCCTCTGCGACCACTCCCGAACCAAAAAGCTTCAATGGCAATTTGGGCGGCGGTGGAGGAGGCGGAGGTGCCGGCATCATCGGTCCCACAGTTTCGGGGGGTGGCGCTGGAGCAGGAGGTGGCGGGGGCAGCACCCGGCTGAAAATACTTCGCCCGGAATTCGTATATTCCGTCGATTGCACTTCGGTCAGCCGGTCCCAATGAATTCGCGGATTCTCCACGCCGAGCGGCTGATATTTCGTCGCCAGAAGCGCCGCATGTGTCGATCCCGCGTCCGCGCTTCCGCTGTGCAGCCACACCAGGCCGGCAATCATCACCAGTCCCGCTAGCATCGCCAATTCGATTTTGGCTTTCTTCTTCATGCGCCAGCCTTGAAGTAGGACCGCAGATGCAGATTCACTTTTAACTCACCCGCGCTCGGCTCTCCTCCCGTGCTCGTCACCAGGGTCAAATCATCCACAATGTAATAGTTCGGCGACCGCTGCAGGCCATTCAGGAACAGCACTACGTTCTGATAATCGCCATTCACCGTCGCGTCTACGCTTACTTCGGTTATACCGCGCTCCGCGATTTCTTTTGGATGGAAATTCAATGAGACAATCTGCAGTCCCGCTTTTCGGCTCACCGTTTCCAGTTCCTCAGAGAGCGCCGAATATCCGCCGCTGGCTCGGGGCAGGGAACTCTCAAAACGTTCGCAATCCTTCTTGGTCTTCGGCATATCTTGCTCGATCTCGCGCGCTCGCTTCACATCCGCTCGCAACAGCCGCAGTTGCGCGGTCTGCGCATTCAGTTGCTGCTGCGGCGATTTTGTTTCCGAGGCCATGCGCACAGAATAAAGCGCCAATCCGGCATCGGCGGCCAGCAAGCCCGCCAGCGTCGCAACCAGGATATTTTTCCGGCGCCGAAAATGGGGTCTCATCAGGCCCTCGAATACTCCATCGTTAATTCCACGATCACTTGGTCTCCCCCGGTGGCCTGCGTCGGTGTGTGCACGCTGCTCAACTCCACGTGCGAAAACGCCTCGGACTTCTCCAGCGCTTGCAACAGCCCGCGTTCCGCGTCCTCACTATCAGCACCCACGGTGAGTTTCACTGCCGCGTGCCCGTTCACCTGTTTCGGCTCGATGCTCAATACCCGCACGCCATTCGGCATCACCCGTTCCAGGTCCAGAAACATGCGGGTCCAATTGAAACTCCGCGCATCGATGATCGAATTCACAAACGCTGCGCGATCGTGCAGCCTGGTGTTGTCCGTCTGCGCGAAGAAATGTTCCAATTGCGTTCGCTGTTGTTCCAGCTCGGCAATCTCCTGCATCGAAGCGTCCATCTGCCGTCGATACGCCGATTGCGCCCGCCGCTGGGCAATCACGTGCCAGCTCAATCCCAGCAGCAGAATTCCCGCTGCAACAATGCCAACATAAGAAAACGTCAGGAAACGCCGGTGCGTCTCGAGCGCGTTCGTCGACAGGTTGATCGGTAATCTCATGCCCGCACACCGCGCGGTAATTTATGCCCGCTCTTAATCACGGCTTACCATCCAACCGACCAGCCCATCCAGGTTTTCCCGCACCAGTGGCGCCGCGTTCATTTGCGTGCAGCGCTCTGTCAAGTCTGTATTGACCAGCGGCTGGACCTTGAAATGAAATTCGTTCTCGATGGGCGCCATAAACTCCGGCAGTCGCGCGCCCAACCCAGCAATGCGCATCGAATCGAATCCCGTCTGCCAACTGTCCTGGTAGTACGCCGCAATTGGAAAGATTTCGTCCAGCAACATCTGGGGCGCCAACTCGTCGCCCGTAGCAGCTAGGTCCGTGCAGCGATATCCGCAGAGCACGCCATCTCGAACGATCGCTGTCGTCAGCGTCTTCCCGGCAATTCGCGCAAACAGGGTCGGCCGCTGCTCGTCGAGCAGCGCCAGTGCCGCCATTGACGAACTCGAAATCACGCCAGCCAGTAGATTCGCGCTTTGCGCCAGGGTTTCGTACTCGCGCACAATCGACAGCCGCGCGACCGCTGCAACCACATCAACGCCTTCCGCCCTCGACGGCTGCCTCACATACGAAAGCACCGTCTCGTCCATCTCGAACGGAACACTTTTCTTCAGCTTCCATCGCAGCATCGGTAATGTTTCTTGTGGCGATTTGGGCAGCTCCTGGAAGTGCTGCACGAACACGCGTACGACCGGGTCGGGCAGCAGCAGCGCCGCTTCCTCGTCAGCAATGGAATTCAGCTTCTTGCATACACGGTACAACGCCTCGCTGGCTTTTTCCGCGTCCACCACATTCGCGTCTACTGCGGACGCCACAATCACTCCAGTCGGCAGGCTCTCGCTCGCAAATTGTTCCACCGAGCCGGCGCGTGACCACCGCACTCCCGAAATTCGCTCTGCGGCAATTTCAATCGCGAGCGGAGGGAAGGGCATCGCGTCCAGCCAACGCATCACACGCTGAATCACGTTCCACCTCATCCGTTTCTCGCGCTCAAGTCCCACCCGATTCTCCCTCTCCTACTGACTACCAACGATGTCACTGCGACTGACTAGCAGCCGCTGGCTGACTCTGCTGCATCTGCTTCCGCTGCTCATACATGGACTGTAACTGCTGAATCATCTGTGCCGACGATCTCCCGTTCGAACCCTTACTGGACTCCGCATCCGGTGCATCCGGAGTGGCAACCGCATCAGCCGCCGCCGTCGTTTGCGCGTTCCCGTCACCGCTGGCAGCAGCCCCATCCTTTGTGGCAGCCGGCGTGGCAGCAGCACTCCCCGGAGCCACCGCGGCACTCGGGTTCTCCACCTCTGCGTTTGCGTCCGCTCGCCCATTGCCACGTGGCATCTGATACGCCGCCGCGCGTTCCTGTGGGTCACGCGTGGCGCCCAGCCCGCCGCTCTTATCTCGCGGGCTCAACGACACGCTCTGAATCCCATCCGGATCCTGTTCCGATCCTTGAATCACATAGTTCAGTTCCGTCGTGCTCAACATGTCGCTCACAATCTTTCGCGGCAGCCCCGGGCCCAGCCGAACCCACATGCGTTCGCTTGTTGATCCTGCGGAAAGATCGATTTCCACGCCGAGCAGCGTGTGCAACTTCGTCAAAATTTCCGAAATGGGTGTGTTTTCCGCGATGATTGTCAGTTGGCCATTTTCATACGTGATTTGAGCCGGTTTGCCTGGTGTCGGAGCGGCCTGTCCGTCTTCCGCGGCACCCACTGCCACCGGTACCGTAGTTTTCGGGACGGTCGCCGCTGTCTGCGCGGCAGTTCTTCTCCCGCAGACCAACGCTCCGAGCACAAACACCAGGGCCAAACCAGCAACCACTCCGATATGCTCCCCAGTTTGGCGCTTGAACCTCATCTTGGACCCTTCTCCCAATCCCAGCCGCGACGGAAGTGCTGCAACCGAGGCGGCGTAAGCCGCTGCGATGGGCACCCGCCGTTATCTCAGCTTATTCGTCGCTCTCCGACATCTTCACCAGCGCCTGCGTATTCCGCACTGCCACTGCTTCTCTGCGCGCGGTTACAATCCCGCGTGTATCCCAGTCCGAAAGCAGCCGGCTCACCGTGAACAACGTCGTCCCGATCAACTGGGCTAGCTCTTCCCGCGACAAGCTGATCTCGATCGTGTCGTTTACCTGCTTTCCCACCTGATCCAACAAACGCAGCAATTGCCGGCTCAGCCGCGCGGCCACCTTCTCCGTCGAAATCTCCCGGAATCGTTGCTGCATGTCTTCCAATTGATTCCCCAGAATCTGAATGGTGTTCCGCCTCAGCATGGGGACTCGCTGCGAAAGCGTTTCGAATACGGCAGCTTCCCACACCAACGCGGTGCACGGCCGGAGCGCCTGGGCCATCGCGCAGTGCCGCGCATGCCCGCAGAGTCCCACTGTGCCCACCACTTCGCCCGGCCCGGTCAGACGCAGAATCACTTCGCTTCCGTTTTGGCCCACCTGGATGGTCTTCGCGCACCCGGACGTCAGCAGCACCACATTTCGCACCGGATCGCCTTCGAAATGAATGGTCTGCCGGCGCTGGAACTCCTGATCCCGCGCGGCCGACACGATTACCTTGCAGTCTTGCGGGGAAAGATTCAGAAACAGCGAAGAGTTGTGAACAACTGCGAACCGGCGTTTCCCCTGGCTCTCTTCAACAAGGCCCCATGGGCCAGAGTGTGTAGACACACCCGGACCACCCACTTGTTCTTCAGGCATCGATCTTCACCCTCTGTTTTGAATACTTTTACAACCATCACAACATGCGGGGACTGCATGCCCACCACGTGCACCTATACAGCGACCGCACTGCAAAACAGACGGGATGTACCTTCAGACCAAGGAATTCCCCCTTGACATACGCGAGTCTCGAGAGAACTTGTTCCGTGAAGGTGTGGGTGCCCCGAACCTGAACCAAAAACCAGTATCGAGGCATACCGGGCTCCGTCAGATCACCGAACATTGCCGTCATACAACACTCAGTGACGTTGGTCACTCTATGGCAAGCCACGTACCAAACAACCGCCTGTCTCGGGGCCTTAATAGCCTGATAACAATAACCTTAACGACTGCTCCTTGCAGTTGCTCGGGGCTTATACAGGAAAATACGCACTATTTGGATTGACTTGGGTCAAAGATGGAAAATTTTTGCATGTACTTTTCTCATTGTTCAAACCGGAGGAGTCCGTTAGCGATACCTGAATGATAAACTACACAATCTATGTACATTGGCAGAATAACGATTTAGTACGCTTGGCTAACTCGGCAGTCTGATTTTACAGGTGAGCTGGCGTTGCCGCCGTGCTCGTCGATGCCGCCGGCACTGCAGGATTCGTCGCCTTCCCAGGTCCTGGCGTCACATTCCGCCGGTTCTGCGTAGCGGGTGTTTGTCCGTTCGCCCCGGGCTCGCCCGTCTTCACCGGTTTGGCTTCTTTATAACGCAATCCAATCGTGTTTCCCGTCCCTACGTCAATCATGCGCTGGCTATTTTCATTGATGTCTTCGGAGCGCACGATATGCGGAGTAACTGCAAAGACGATTTCGTTCGTGGTGCGCTCTTTGTTTTCTTGCCCGAACATATATTTCAAAATGGGAATTTCGGCGAGCCAGGGCCATCCACTGATTGATTGCGTCTCAGTATCTTCTAATATCCCGCCGATCAGGTTCACTTCGCCATCCGCCAAACGCGTTTCATGTTCGATTCGACGCTGTCCGATGATGGGCTGTTCGATTCCGCCGATGTTCTGCGATCCCGTAACTGTTGAAATTTCCAACACCATCTTCAGGGTCACTTCATTATTCGCATGAATATGCGGAGTAATGTCAATGTTCACGCCCACATCGATATATTGGAATTGCGTGTTCACCAGGGGGCTCACACCGCCCCCTCCAACGGCCGCGGCAAACGAGCCGGTGGCCACCGGTACACGATCGCCAATCTTGAGTGTGGCCTTCTCATTGTCCAGGGCGCGTAGCTCCGGCTTCTGCAGCACCTTGGTGTTGCTGTCAGACAGCAAGAACGTGAACGTCACATCGGGAATCGCGGTCACAATGGAGGTTCCACCTAGGGATCCCAGCTTCACCAAACCCGCTGTTGCTCCCGTGGCCGTCAACGGTCCCACGGTCTGAGAAGTGGGCAGGGTGGTACCCAGGTTACGTATTTTGTCCCGGCTGACTTGCATGACCGCGATATCGATGATCACTTCCGATTTGGGCTTATCGAAATCCGCAATCAGCTTGTCTGCCAGCGCCATCTGGTCCGGAGTGCCGCGCATGGTAATCGAGCTGTGCGTTGGGTTCACCTGAATCCGGCTGATGTCCAGGATGCCTTTTAACGTCCCGACCACTTCCTGAACCTCGGCTTGATTGGAGGTATTGCGCAGGTAAAACGTCTTCATGACGTTCTCTTCCAGTTCTTTGCGTTTACCTTCCGACGCCACAAAAATCGCATTCGACGAAATCGGCCTCCAGAACGTCTTGGACTCCATGGCCACCATGCGCAGTGCTTCGCGCAGCATCACTTCGTTCAACTCGATGGAAATTTTTTGCGGCTTATAATCGAGGTCAAACAGCACATTGATTCCGCCCAGCCGCCCAATGGTGCGGTAGACGTTGTCCGCCGTGGTGGTCATTCGCAGCGTAATCGGTGTGTTTGGCGAAGGCTGCAGGTCCGCCGGACCTTCCGCCTGCTCCATCACTTTCGTGGCCGTGGCATCCTCTTTGGGGATCTCGGAGGGCGGCATCGCTTGACGCTTGATCAGGATCAGCGTGTGCTGAACTTCCTGCGCCGCTACGTAATTGGTGGGATCGATCTCGGCCGCGTGCTGAAACTCGCTCAACGCATCCTGCAACTGGTGATTCTCAACCAGCTTTTGCGCCTTGTTCATGTGCGCAATCGCCGCTGCCGTACGTGAGTTCAGGAACGCGGCGCCGTACTTTGGCTCTTTCGGCCTCAGCGCGTAAGCCTGTTTGAACGCCTCAAACGCTTCGTCGTAATGCTGCTCCGATTCCGCCTTTACCCCGCGTTGATATGCGGCTTTCGCTTCGTCCGCATAGATCGGAACGTTTAGTGTGAAACACAAAATCGCTGCAAGTACGATTCGCAGCCGCATCAGCATCATAGGGTGCACGACTCCGCGTTGACCCACACTGCGGTTTTCCTGGGCTTCACTCGAACTCGGCTGATGACGGCAGCTTCCCGGTGAACCAATTTTTCCCAGAGCGCAGTTGTCATTCGGTCCTCAAGGTCCAATCCCTGAGGAACCACTGCAAATCGTAAACCATCCCGCCACGCTCGTACTTGACCTACCGCAAACACGGTTGAGTTTACGGTAAAGCCAAATGTGGCCGCCTCTTAGCTCCTGCTGCTCTTCGTAGTGTCCCGCGAAACCGCGCGCGCCGTCTTCGGGCCGTGAGCCTTTGCTGGAGTTGCGGTAGACGGCTTCGCAGTGTTTTCCACTCTTGTACCACACGCGTTCTGTCCTGGCGCTCGGTCCCGTCCCGCCTTTCGGCAGTTGAACTCATGAATAATCCGCTGCACGTACATCCGGGTCTCCGGGAACGGGGGTACGCCGTGATACTGCTCCACCGATTGTGGCCCCGCGTTATAAGCTGCCAGCGCGATGACCAGATTATCGTTATACCGGGCCAGCAATTCCCGTAGATACCGGGTCCCGCCTTCCACGTTGGCCATCGGATCCAGTGGATCGGCCACTCCCAACTGCGCCGCCGTCTGCGGCATCAGTTGCATCAGTCCCTGCGCCCCCTTTTTCGAGACCGCTCTCGGATTGAACGCGCTTTCCACCTGAATTAAGCTCAGAATCAAATCCCGGTCCAGATTGTTGCGGTCGCTGGCGGCATGGACCATTTCGTACAGCGCCCCCGGCACGGTTGCGTCCAAAACCGCCGCTGATGCCACGGGTGCCTGAGCTACCAGTGCCGGTGGTTCCTCCACTTCTTCGAATCGCTCAATGTCGCCAGTGGGGACATCCACGAAATTGTTTGTTTCCGCGGTAAGATACAGCCGGGTTACATCGTTTCGCTGCTCATGCCGACTGTGCCGGATGGTAAATCCATTCCGCAACACAGCCAGTTCGCCGGCCCAAACTGTCCCGGCACACGACAACGCCAGGACCACGACCAAGGCCAGTTTGTAACCCACCGAATTCCTCATCAGTCCGCCATCTGCAAACACACGTACGCGCAGGCAGCTTCCGACGGTGATCGCGTCGTGTCTTTGCTCTCCAGCAAATTGTTTCGATCAAGTCGGCGTAAGGAAGACTTTGTTAGCTCGCGACTCTCGACTTCTTCTCCGCCGCCAAGCCTTGGCCATTCCTCGACATGGTCACCCACTCGAAATTCACGGCCGCTTTCACGTGACTGTTCGACCCATCCCGCACGATGCGCACCACTCGCCCCCCGCATTGCCATTCCGTCGTCGGCTGGCCGGTATTCTCCTCCGGCAACTGCAGCTGCAGCTCCAGCTGCATCCCCATCTGCAGCGGCAAATCCGTGCGCAAAAGCACTCCCCCCTCGGACACATCAACCGATTCCGCGCGATGCACGGCCACGTCGGCACCTTGTAAACATACGCGCAGCGGGATCGCCAGGTTGTGGCGATAGCTCGCCCTTCGTTCCGTCTGCTTGTCCATTTCTCATCCTTTTGAGGGTCGGGGTGCCAGTACACTAAATGGTCGATATGCTGTCCTTGCGCAATGTCATGTTGAAAATGAATTAAAGTTCCGTCACATCGGGGTTTCGGTTCACGGTTGTGAGGTCGCACGGTAGCTCTCAGGCGGACCCAAGTAGCTTGGCTTTACTCCCCCGAGATTGACGACCAGCTTTTGCAGCACCACACCGGGATCGACCATCCAGATTTTCAAGGTGTGATAGCCCGGACCTGTGATTTCGTGAGTGGATCGCGCTTTTCGAACGCTCTCTTTGACCGAGGTCGCCCACTTCTCCGCGTTATCATGAGCCAGCACATCGACGATCTGAGGAGTCTCGCCGTCAAAGGACACCCCATAACGCAAGCCACGGCCAGGAACGAAATTCAAGGTCGGACTAAGAATCGCTTCTACCTCGGCCTTCCCGGCATGAAAAAGATACATCTTGTACTCGAGTCGCGGCGAGTGCGTCCCGGGCAGGGAACTGGCCGCGGTCACTGGGAATAGCGTCATCGAGGAAAGTGTCCTGCCCAGGTCATCAATCTTTTCCCACTTCGCAGAACTCCCGTCCACTTTTTTTGTGAAGTGGACAGCTTCCATCGATACGTATCCGTTGCTCTCGACGAATCCATCCAATTGTTCGCGCGCTGGTTCGACGGGACGAAAGGCATCGACTTTTATAGGTATGTCTTGAATTCCGTTGCTGGCAATCTTTACGTAACCGGTCGCGGAACCTTCGGGAGTTTTACTCCAATCCACACTGACCCAAATGCGTTCTTCCGGATCAACTTTTCCGGTCGATTCGCTGAGCACGATCCATGGTGCGGACGCGGTCGCCGTGGATGTACCTGGAGACTGGCCGCGATTGAACACATCAATATAAAACCGTTGTCGGTTGAACACATCGAACTGCGGAAGACTGGGTTCACCTCCACTGCCGGGCCATGCACTCTCCGACCCTTCCACCGCGACCGCAATCTTTGGCTCAACAACGAGCTCGATCTTCTTCACTTCGGGCATCGTGTTCACGGGGGGCTCATTCCAAAACGTGTATCCAATATGCGTCTGATCCATCATGTGATCCCATTTGCCGCCCGCCAGCGAGTGGTTGTAATACGCCGACAGTGCCGCATCCTGTTGAAACAATGCTTCTGCGCGTTTCGCGAGTTCATTCGCGCTTGCCCGGCCCTGGCGCGCGTAGAGCTGGTTCTTCCCAACCGTTACGTACAATTCGGTTACCACCGCCGACGCTTTGGCAGGGTAGAGCACCAACTCGTAAAACGCGTCCTTTTCATCTTCAGGCAACTTGGCGTAAATCGCTTCCGCCTTGTCCGCGATCTGCTGAAAATCTGCTGCAACGGTGTCCGCCTCGCGATAATTCACTACGTTATATGTGCTTGGCTCGAGTAGCTCTGGCTTTCGCCTTCCGTTGTATTTTGTATATTTGGCCACGATGTCCGCAATGTCTGACGCATAACGCGGACCAAATTCCCGCGTTGCCCACAGCTTCCCAAACTCTTCAATGTTTTCCTTGGGCCATCTTGCGGGATTCCAGGCCATGCTGAGAAAAAATTCAATCGGGAATTCCATCGGCTTCAAATCCCCAACGTTCACGATCCAAACCCGGTCAGCGCCGTACTGCAACGCCAGATTCATCTGCTCCCACACCTTAGGAATTGGATTTGTGTTGATCCACTTATACGACCGGGGATCGCCCACATAATCGAAGTGGTAGTAAATTCCCGCGCTCCCGGCGCGTCTTCGCTCCTCAGCTGTTGGCAAACGCCGGATATTGCCCCAATTGTCATCGCACCACAACAGCGTCACGTCGTCAGGGACTCGCATTCCCTTTTCGTAATATTCCTGCACCTCCTTATACAGCGCCCAATCTTGCGGCACTGTCGCAGCGTCTCGCCCATAAACATTTGCGATGATTTTGCGTTGATCCGCTACGATCTTTTCCAACAGTGCGATATTGGCGCTTTCGGACATGGGCAGATCCCCGTCTCCACGCATCCCCAGCGTCACAATATTCTCGAAATTTTTGTTTCGTCGCAGCCCCTGCTCCCAGAATTCGCGTAGCACCTCGCCATTTTTCGAATAATCCCACGGCCCACTCCCGTGCCGTGTCCATTCCTTCTGCGCCCGCATCATCGGCTCATGATGCGAAGTCCCCATGACGATTCCATATTCATCCGCAAGCTTGGCATTCAGTGGATCGTCTTCATTAAACGCGTTGTTCCACATTGCCGGCCAAAGATAGTTACCCTTCAACCGCAGAATCAGTTCGAACACCTTTTCATAAAACTCATGGTTGTAGTTTCCGAACTTCTGCTTTACCCAGCCGGTCAGCGCCGGCGCTTCATCATTCAGAAAAATGCCGCGATACTTCACCGCTGGCGGTCCCTGCGTGTACGTTCCTTTCCTCACCTCCAGCACGTCCTGGTGATGCACCGGAACATCGGCCCACCAATACCACGGAGACACTCCAATTTGCTCCGAGAGATCGTAAATGCCGTAAATCGTGCCGCGCTTGTCGCTGCCCACGATCACTAACGCACTGTGTATTCCTGGCAAAGGGTTGGTCACCGTTTGTATCGCAAACGCCTCCCACCTTCCTGCAATTCCTCCGACATCGATTTTTCGGTCCCGCACCAGTTGATCGATCACCGCACTTTTTCCAAGCGTTCCAATAAGAATCGCCGTGGGACCAAGCTTGTCGCGTTGATGTTCGATGGCTGCGGTGCAACCAGTCACTCGCTGGATGTCCGCCTGCAAGTCGTTCACGGCGCGTGCCACGCCCTCATAATCGTTAGCGTCTACATACAGCTTTGTGGCCTGTTTGTGCTGAACAATGGCGAAATCGCCCGGATGCTCGCTCGCCTCCACATAACGAACTTGTCCGAGGCCGTGGGCACTGCGACAAAGCGCAATCGAACAAACCAGCAATGTCGCCGTACGCCTAAGAACTTTCACACCGAGAACTCCCGTGGCGAATCGCGCGCGTATTTTCTTGACGCGCTGGTTCCGTCCGCTATTGGCCTGCGCTTTCGCCATACCGCCATAAATCATAGAGCAGTTTCGCTTCCGTCCAGTGGTACAGTTTGCTTTCGCTGGGACAGGAGAGAACACGCATGAGAATTGTCGATGCCAAGGTAATTATTTGCTGTCCCGGACGCAATTTCGTCACCTTGAAAATCACCACCGAAGATGGAGTGTACGGCGTCGGCGATGCCACTTTGAACGGACGCGAACTCGCCGTCGCCAGCTACCTGACCGACCACGTGATTCCCCTGCTGCTGGGCCGTGATGCGCGGCGCATCGAAGACACTTGGCAATACCTCTATAAAGGAGCTTACTGGCGACGCGGCCCTGTGACCATGTGCGCGATCTCCGCGGTAGACACCGCGCTTTGGGACATTAAGGCCAAAATGCTTGGCGTTCCTCTTTATCAATTATTAGGCGGAGCCTCGCGCGACGCGGTCCTGGTCTACGGTCACGCCAGTGGCTCGGATATCGAGCAAACCGTCAAAGCTGTCGCCAGCTACGTTGATCGCGGTTACAAAGCCATACGCGCTCAGTCGGGCATCCCCGGATTAACCACCACCTACGGCGTGGGCCGTGGTCCGGGGCACTACGAGCCTGCCGAAAAAAATGCTCCGCCAGAAAATCAATGGTCGTCCGAACTCTATCTGAACTTTGTGCCCCAGCTATTCGCCAGATTACGCAAGGAATTCGGGCCCGATTTGCACCTGTTGCACGATGTGCATCACCGCCTCACACCCATTGAAGCCGCGCGCCTGGGGAAAGAACTTGAGCCTGCTCATCTGTTCTGGCTCGAAGATCCCGTTCCCGCCGAATTGCAAGAAAGTTTTCGAATCATTCGTCAGCACACCGCGACTCCCTTGGCGGTCGGCGAAGTATTCAACAGCATCTATGATGCTCACCGCCTCATTCAGGAGCAGCTCATCGATTACATTCGCACCGCGGTGGTTCACGCCGGTGGCATTACCCATTTGCGCAGAATCGCCAATCTCGCCGAGCTGTATCAGGTGCGAACCGGATCCCACGGCGCCACCGATCTGAGTCCGGTATCCTTGGCGGCCGCGCTTCATTTCGATCTGAGCGTCCACAATTTCGGCATACAGGAACACATGCCGCACACCCCGGAGACCGACAAGGTCTTTCCGCATTCCTATTCCTTCCAAAGCGGCTACATGCATCCCGGCGAAACGCCCGGTCTTGGTGTCGATATCGACGAATCGCTGGCCGCGCATTATCCTTATCAGCGCGCTTATTTGCCCATCAACCGCAAGCTCGATGGCGCGCTGCACGATTGGTGAACTGAATTTGAGAATCTTCCCACGTCACGTAATTCTCAAAATCCTCGCGACCGCAAGCGGCCTTCTTCTGTTCGCACTCTGCGCCAATCCGCAAAATGAAAAACTTCCTCCGCCCGTTCATCTCACGGCCGAACAGGATCACCAGCGGACCATGAAACTCCTGCACATTACCGAACTGCGCCGCGGTCCCGATGGCGATCCCAATTCCCCCAGGCACGCCAATTTTGATGAATCCAAAGTTCCTTCCCAGTTGAATCTGCCGAATCCTCTGGTCTTGAAGAACGGGAACGCCGTCACCACCCAGGACATGTGGTGGAAGCAGCGCCGTCCTGAACTCGTGGAACTGTTTGACCACGAAATCTACGGCCGCGTTCCACTCACCACACCCAAAGTGAATTGGGAAATCGTCAGCTCCGTTGAGGAACTGAACGGAAGCGTACCCGTCACCGCGAAAAAACTTATCGGCCACGTGGACAATTCTTCGTATCCACCCGTCAAAGTCGACATCGACCTGACCCTGACAACTCCCGCGAAGGCAAAAGGCCCGGTCCCCGTGATGATGGAGTTTGGTCTGAGCCCCGAAGTGCTCGCCGCCATCAAAAAGCGTTTATCGGAAGCGCAACTCGCTGCACTCAACGGCAAGGGCCCCTCATGGCAAGCTCAAGTTCTCGCCAAGGGCTGGGGCTACGCCACGCTCATTCCCACCAGCGTGCAAGCCGATAACGGCGACGGGCTCACCGAAGGCATCATCGGCCTAGTCAACAAAGGCCAGTCACGCAAACTCGACGACTGGGGCGCCCTACGCGCCTGGGCTTGGGGAGCCAGCCGCGCCTTGGACTATTTCGAGACGGACAAAGCCGTGGATGCGAAACAGGTTGGCATCGAAGGATTGTCCCGCTACGGGAAAGCCGCTCTGGTCGCCATGGCTTACGACCAGCGCTTCGCCATTGCCTTCATTGGTTCGTCCGGCGCTGGCGGAGCCAAAATTCTTCGCCGCAACTTTGGTGAACAAGTCGAAAACCTTGCGTCCAGCAGCGAATATCACTGGTTCGCCGGTAACTTCCTGAAGTACGCCGGCCCGCTGCCCGTCAACGATCTTCCGGTGGACGCCCACGAACTCATCGCGTTGTGCGCTCCTCGTCCCCTATTCATCAGCAGCGGTTCGCAGCAAGTGGAAGGCGGCTGGGTTGACGCCAAAGGTATGTTTCTCGGCGCGGTGGATGCTGGTCCGGTCTACCTGCTCCTCGGCAAGAAGGATCTTGGCACGACGGAATTTCCTCCGATGGAAACCGCACTCATCGATGGAGATATCGCCTTCCGCCAGCACAGTGGCGGTCACACCACCGGTCCCAACTGGTCCACCTTCCTGATTTTTGCCAGCCGCTACATCAAAGCGCCTGCCTGACATGGCAATGGTCCGCCCCAACGTCTTTCTCGCACTTAGCGTAATTTCCGTCCTTTTTGTCGCAACGGCCTTCGCCTCGCCCTCGCAAGCATCTCCGCCAGCGCAAAAATGGGTTGCCAGTTGGGCCGCGTCTCAGCAGATACCCGAGCCTGCCAATGCGCTGCCCGCCGACGATCTCCGCGATGCGACCCTTCGCCAGATCGTGCACCTCTCGATCGGAGGCAAGCTCTTGCGCGTACACCTTTCCAATGCTTTCGGCATCTCCGCCCTGCACGTCACGTCGGTTCATATCGCCCGGCCAATTAGCGCAGCCGGCAGTGCAATCGATCCAGCCACTGACCGCACATTACACTTTTCTGGCAATGACGACGTGCTGATCCCGCCGGGCGCGGAATACATTTCGGATGCCGTTGAATTTTTCGCGGCGCCTCTTTCGAACCTCGCGATTACATTGCACATCGATGGATTACCGGAACAACAGACTAGCCATCCGGGCTCGCGCGCCACCAGTTACCTTTCCCACGCCGATTCCGCCCCCGAATTCACAGGCGCAAAGACCGTCGAGCACTGGTATTTTATTTCCGGCGTAGACGTAGTCGCCCCCACGAAAGCATTCTCTGTCGTAGCGTTAGGCGATTCCATGACCGATGGCCGCGGCTCCACCACGAATGGCAACGACCGTTGGCCAGACCTCCTCGCGCAGCGGCTTCAGGGCAACTCCGCCACTCGAAGAATTGGAATCGTGAATCAGGGTATAGGAGGAAACCACCTTCTCACCGATGGCCTGGGTCCCAACGCTCTCGCGCGATTCGACCGCGATGTCCTGGCGCGGCCCGGTGTTCGATATGTAATTGTCCTGGAAGGAATCAACGATCTGGGTGCCCTGGCGCTCACTCGAGCTACAACACCCGCTCAGCATGACGCGCTCGTGCATCGCGTGATCGGTGCATATGAGCAAATCGTGGGTCGCGCCCGCGCTCACGGCATCACGGTCATCGGCGCGACCATTCTTCCCTACGTCGGTTCCGACTACTATCATCCATCGCCCACCGACGAAGCCGCTCGCCAGAAAATAAACGAATGGATCCGCGCACCGGGCCATTTCGATGCCGTCGTCGATCTAGCCAAAATCATCGCTGACCCAAGCGATCCCACCCGGCTGCTTCCTGCGTACGACTCAGGCGATCATCTTCACCCTTCACCTGCAGGCTATCGCGCGATGGCCGACGCTTTCCCGCTCGCACTGTTCAAAAAATAATTGCCGCAGAGTGTCGTTCATACCGTTTCTCCCTGGCTGAGCTCCAACCGAATTCATTGAATCCCGAACAACCAATGCATCACGATCGCGCTGCACATTGTCAGGAATAGCGCCACGGGCATGGCCACCGCTCCAACCTTCAGAAACTTCCAGAAACTCACTTTCAACTGCTCTCGCCGTAACGCGATCAGCCACAGAATGGTGGCCAGCGATCCGGTGATCGAGAGATTCGGTCCCAAGTCGACGCCAATCAATACCGCGCTTGCCAGCAAGCCTCGTACGTGCGCTGCTTGCAGCGTGCTACCCGCAATCAAGCCAAGGGGAAGGTTGTTGACGAGGTTGTTCGCTACACCTACCACAAAGGCGATCAGCAATGCGCCCATCCATCCAGCCAGCGACTCAGCCCAACTTAGCCACGCTCTCGTGTATTCCATCGCGCCAATGCTATCGACCGCATCTACCAGGATAAAAAGACCAGCGACCAGCGCCAGGGTGCTCCAACTAATTTCTCGGAGCAGCGGCATTGGATTGCTGCGCGCCATCACGGACACAATCGCAGTAATCACGATGGCGGTGAGGCAGGTCGGCAGCCCCAGGTCCCAACTCAACCCGGAGGCGATCAGCAGCACAACCGCGGTTGCCATCAATCCTCCGAGCACAAGCTTTCCGTGATGATTCAAGGCGTAGTCCTCAACTTCACCTTTGATGACACCGTTCAGCTCCCGGCGAAATATCCAGCGCAACACCCAAAACGTCGCAACGATGGAGACAACCGACGGTACACCGAACCAAAGCAGCCATCGGCCCAGCGCTGGCATTTGGCCGCGGAAAACTACCAGGTTCGCGGGGTTGGAAATAGGCAGCACAAACGACGCGGCATTCGCGATGAAGGCACACACAAACAAATACGGCAGCGGCTGCACGCGCGCTTTACGAACGGCGGCCAGAATCGCCGGAGTCAAAACGACCGCGGTTGCATCGTTCGACATGAAAATGGTGACCATCGTCCCAACCGCGTAAACGAGAACGAATAATCGCGAATACGAATTGCTCGCGCCGCGAATCGCGATCGACGACAACCAATCGAAAACTCCGTGCTCTCTGGCGACTTCGGAAAGCAACATCATTCCAATGAGAAACAGACACACATCCGTGCCTTTTGCGGCCGCGCGTCCCGCCAAACTCAGCGGAACCAGCCGCAAAATAAGCAACAACAACACCCCGCCCCCAATCCAGTAAACTTCCGCGACATTGCGGGGGCGCACCAGCATCAGCACGATGCTGACGGCCACAATCACAATCAACAGCACGTGACCTAGCGATGGCTCAACCACCGTCTGTTTTTCCCCTATCTTGAAGCGACAACGGGCGCAGTCGCTGAATGACCCGAACTACAAACAACAAGGCTCCAAGCTGACTCGCGTATTGGACGGAACGATGTTGCTCCTCGTTTCTTCCGGACAGCAATCATATCGAATCTAACGGAATTTACTTCGCCTCCCAAATGCAACCACAGAAATCCTGTACGCGCATGATCTACAGGAATACCCTGCTTCGCGTAACACCTCAACGGTATGTCTAAGCCGGTACCGAATGAATTTAAATGGCCGCCTTGGCTGGCAATTGCGCCAGCCAGGAACACCAAAACGCGAACTGTTTTTCCTTGGGGTCCTTCCCAATTCCACTTAAGGCAAAAACTTAAGGCCAAGAAATTGGCGCCCGGTTGTGGATTTCGACTTGAAGCAGTTCCAGAGGAGAGTTGATGTATCACCACGTAAAGAAACTTATGTACACCGTCAGAGTAGACAACCCCGACCCGGCATTCGGAAACATGTTGCTGGAACAATTCGGGGGCGCCAACGGTGAACTCGCTGCCGCCATGCAGTATTCCGTGCAGGGACTGAATTGCGAAGACGCTGCCCGCAAGGACCTGCTCATGGATATCGGAACCGAGGAACTAAGCCACTTGGAAATTGTGGGTACTTTGGCGCGCATGCACCTGAAGCCGATGAAAGGGAAGCACAGCGGCAACGGCCACAACGCCAGACGAGCTGCTGAGACCGATCCCCTGATTGCCATTGCGGGTGGAGGCGGAGTCGGTCTCTTCAATTCCATGGGCGACGCCTGGACCGCCGATTATCTGAAGATTACCGGCGAGCTGGATGTGGATTTGCGTAGCAACATCGCCGCCGAAGCGCGAGCCAAAATCGTTTATGAACGCTTGATCAACTTCACAGAGGACGCCGGCTCAATTGAAGCCCTGAAATTTCTGATGACCCGCGAGATCACGCATATGAAAGCGTTCACTCTAGCGCTGGAGAGTCTCGGCAAGGCGCCCTTCACAATCGGTCAAATCCCGCCGGATCCCGAATGGGTCAACGTCTATATGGACGATTCTACCGGTGTGGGCGATGAAGGCGAGTCCAATTCCCGCGGCCCTTGGAATGAAGGGGGAGATTGGAAAGTTGTCGAAGCTCCAGCCTTCAAGGAAATTCAAGCCATGGTCGAGGAAGGGAGCACCGGCTCAAGCTCTGCGTCTACACCAAAAGGCCGAAGTGCGCGAGCTGGTCACAAAGGCGACCACTGATCGCTCGAGCCCAACGATCATCAAATCCCCAAAACGTTGCATATACAGGGACCGTACGACCGATTCGTGCCCAGAGTATGGTCCGTCCAATTTTCATTTCTGAGCTAACAGCACGCCGCGAATTCGCAAAATGTAATTGTTTCGCTTCAATTACAGCTTATCCCTCATTGAGCGAATCGCGGCGGGCTCTTACTCTCGGTGGATGGGTTGTTTAAGAAGGGAAAAAATATGGCAACAGGAACCAGAAGAAAACTACAAGATAGCGCTCAGTCACAAAGTAACCAAGAAACACAGTTGAATCCGGGGTCACACGTTAGTGGAGCCGAGCAGTCCATCCTCAGCGACGCCGAATCGACCTCCTCTGGGACGTATAGATCAAACCGCTGGCAAAACCGAAACTACAATCGGTTCCCATCGCAAGGCATGACACCCGAAAAGCTGGCTAAACGGCTCGCCTGGTTCAGCATCGGCTTGGGATTAACAGAGGTTCTGATTCCGCGAAAACTGGCCAAGTTCATCGGCGTCCGCCGGGCAAACTCCACACTCATTCGCCTCTTTGGATTTCGCGAAATTGCCAGCGGCATTGCGATTTTCGCTCAAGGCGCTCGAGGCTACCGTCCAGCCAAAGCGGTATGGTCACGAGTGGCCGGCGACGCTCTCGATCTAACCACGATGGGCATGGCCTTTGGTTCTCCTTCCACTCGCAAAGGCAAGCTGGCGTTTGCTACCGCGAATGTATTGGCCGTCAGCGCCTTAGACGTGAAGTGCGCCAAGGATCTGACTTATGGTGCCAACGGTGGCTATCGAAATGCCGGCAGCACTCAAGTGAAGAGCCTCATCATCAATCGTTCACCCGAAGAACTCTACCAGGCGTGGCGAAATTTCGAGAACCTTCCACGCTTCTTGAACAATCTCGAGTCCGTGCAAACCACCGGAGGCGACACTTCGCACTGGGTCGCCAAAGGTCCGGCCGGCGCCAGAGTGGAATGGGATGCGCGCATCACCAATGATCGTCCCAACGAACACATTGCCTGGCGCTCGTTGCCCGGCTCAGACGTTGACCACAGCGGCGCGGTTTACTTCGAACGCGCCCCCGGCGACCGCGGCACCATCGTAAAAGTACATCTCCAATATAACCTTCCCGGCGGTCGATTCGGTTCCAGTTTGGCAAAACTGTTTGGGCATGATCCGGCGCAAAGAGCCTTGGAAGCCTTGCGTCATTTCAAACAGGTTATGGAGACGGGTGAAATTATCGTTTCCGAAGGAACTTTGTACGATAACGGCCTGCTTACCCAACGACCAGCGCAACCAGAGGGAGACCGAACGCAAACACAGGAGCGATCCAGGGCGCGGTCCAGAAGGCGCACCGGCGACCGCCAGCCCACGTCAACGCAAGGCATGGAGGGAAATTATGCGAGCTAACTGCTGGTATGGGAAACAAGATATCCGGGTGGAGCAGGTGCCGGATCCGAAGATTCTGAATCGCCGCGATGCCATTGTAAAAATTAGTTCCACGGCAATTTGCGGTTCGGATCTCCATCTCTACAATGGTTTTATTCCCACCATGGAAAAGGGCGACATCATGGGCCACGAATTCATGGGCGAAATCATGGAAGTCGGTCCCGACGTAAAGAACCGGAAAGTGGGCGACCGTGTGGTCGTCGCTTTCCCCATCGCGTGCGGTGAATGTTTCTTCTGTAAGCGCGAACTGTTCAGCTTGTGCGAGAACACCAACCCGAATGCCTGGATGGCAGAGAAGATGTTTGGCCATGCTCCTGCCGGAATCTTCGGCTACTCGCACCTGACCGGAGGATATCCGGGTGGCCAAGCCGAGTATGCTCGCGTGCCTTTCGCGGATGTGGGCACGCTTAAGGTTCCCGGCGGCCTTTCGGACGAGCAAGTCCTCTTCCTTTCCGATATTTTCCCCACCGGCTACATGGGCGCTGAACTGTGCGACATCAAACCCGGCGACACCATTGCCGTCTGGGGTTGCGGCCCGGTGGGGCAGTTCGCGATTCGAAGCGCTTTCTTGCTCGGCGCGGAGCGCGTCTTTGCCATCGACCGTTTCCCCGAACGTCTGCGTCTCGCCAAAGAAGGCAAGGCCGAGACCATCAACTATGAGCAGGTCGGCTCAGCTTTCGACGTGCTTATGGAAAAAACCGGCGGCCGAGGCCCCGACGCTTGCATTGATGCCGTCGGATTAGAAGCGCACGGCGCTCATGGACTCCACGGCTTTGCCTACGCCTACGATCGCGCCAAACAATCGCTCATGTTGGAGAGCGACCGTCCCGTGGCACTTCGCGAAGCGATTATGGCTTGCCGCAATGGTGGCGTCGTTTCCGTCATCGGCGTGTACGGCGGCCTCATCGACAAATTCCCCATGGGCTCGTTCATGAATCGAAGCCTGACCATGCGGACGGGCCAGGCTCACGTGCAACACTACTGGAACAAATTACTGGAGCGCATCGAACGTGGAGAAATCGATCCAAGCTTCGTTGTCTCGCACCGTCTGCCACTCGAAGACGCGCCCAAGGGCTTCGAGATGTTCCTCAACAAGCAGGACAGCTGTATCAAAGTTGTCCTGAAACCGTAGTCGTAACCTCCACTCGAGCGAAAGGCCGGAATCATCCCGATTCCGGTCTTTTTTTGTTACTAAACTCGAAACGTCGCCGGGTCGCGCCACTCTCAACTCTCACCTTCCAAATCACCATCGGCTGTCTCAAGGAACTCCATCGCTCAACTCAGCTTGCTTGCCAGAGGATGTTCTCAGACAATATACAGTTTACGGAGCCACACGAAAGCTTAACCGGAAGCACGAATCAAGCGTTGGACGGAGATCCGCGATTAATGGCCACTCTGGCACAGCCACCAAAACGATTTGTCGCCTATTTTTCGATGGAGATCGCTCTGGAAAATGCCATGCCCAGCTACAGCGGCGGTCTTGGCGTCCTGGCGGGAGACACAATTCGCGCCGCGGCGGACATTCGTCTGCCGATGGTGGCGGTCTCGCTGTTGTATCGCAGAGGTTTTTTCACCCAAAGACTCGCCGATGACGGTTCGCAAACGGAAGAGCCCGTGGAATGGAACGTAGAGAAATTCCTTGTGGAAGAAGCTCCCCGGGTGACCGTGTGCCTCGAAGATCGCCAGGTGAAACTTCGCGCCTGGCGCTACACGGTAAAAGGCGTGCGCGGCTATGAAGTACCTATTTATTTTCTGGATGCGGATTTGCCAGACAACGATCCGCGCGATAGGGAATTGACCGGTTCGCTTTATGGCGGGGATCCCTATTATCGGCTTTCGCAGGAGATGCTCCTCGGCATCGGCGGCGTTCGTATGTTGCGCGCCTTGGGCCACACGGAATTAATGCGCTACCACATGAATGAAGGTCACGCCGCGCTGCTCACCCTCGAGTTGCTGCAGGAAGAAGCCAAACGCGCAGGTCGCACCTCCATCAAGGGCGAAGATATCGAACGCGTTCGCAGCAAGTGTGTTTTCACTACTCACACCCCAGTGCCTGCGGGACACGACAAATTTCCCGTGGAGTTTCTCACCCGCGTCAATCCTGAGCAGATTCGTATTTTTGACGAGAAGGATCCCTCCTCCGCGGAACTGGTCAAGAGCTTCCTGCAAGTCGAAAAGGATTATCCCAATTTGCTGGAAGCGGCTCGCAAGGGCGCTTCTCTCAATATGACCTATCTGGCCCTGAGCCTCAGCAACTACATAAACGGCGTAGCCAAGCTGCATGGCGAAGTTTCGCGTCGTATGTTCCCCAATGTTCCTATCGAAGCCATCACCAACGGAGTCCACGCGGCGACTTGGACATCTCAGCCGTTTCGCGACTTGTTTGATCGCCACATCCCATCGTGGCGCGAAGATAACTACAGCCTGCGCGGGGCGCTCGGCTTACCCCGGAAGAAGTGTGGGCGGGTCATTTATTAGCGAAACATGATTTGCTGGAAGCCGTACGGCGCAAAACCGGTTTGCGGCTGGACCCGGAACTCTTCACCATCGGATTTGCCCGCCGTGCCACGGGTTATAAACGCGCTGACCTGATTTTGAGCGATCTCGATCGCTTACGGCGCATGGCCAAAAATGTTGGCGGTTTCCAGATCGTTTTCGCGGGCAAAGCGCATCCCCAGGATTCCGGCGGTAAAGACATTATCCGGCATATTTTCCGCGCGAAAAAAGCCCTCAAGAAGGCCGTGAATATCGTCTTTTTGGACAATTACAATCTCGACCTGGGTGGAAAACTCACATCCGGCGGAGACTTGTGGCTGAACACTCCGCAATATCCGCTAGAAGCTTCCGGAACCAGCGGCATGAAAGCGGCTCTGAACGGTGTTCCGAGCTTGAGCATCTTGGATGGCTGGTGGGTGGAAGGCCACATTGAAGGCGTAACCGGATGGTCCATCGGAGAATCGCATCGCCGCGATCCATCGCCCGAAACTGTCGCGGATAATGCGCTGGACGCGGAGAGCCTGTATTCGAAACTGGAAAGCGTGATCCTCCCGATGTTCTATGAGGACCGCAACCGCTACCTTTCCATCATGCAGCACGCCATTGCCATCAATGGCTCTTTCTTTAATACCCAGCGCATGGTGCAGCAGTACATCACGGATGCATATTTGCGATAAGCGGCCGCGGTGGACGCTTCTCTTCCGCCCGCACCTGCATCAGCATCACCTTGCGCGGAAGAATCTCAAATCCCGCCTTCCGGTAGAATTTCTCCGCGTGTTTGTTGCGATTCAGCACTTGTAGTTCCACGTTGCGGATCCGCGTTCCCGGCAAAAATCTTCCACCTCATAAAGCGCCAGCGTGCCCACGCCGCGCTTGCGAAATTTCTTTTCCACGTACACTTCCGCAAGCATTCCTTCAATCCCGCCATATTCCAGATCGAAGTTGTAGGTCAGCAGCGTGTATCCCACCGGCCTCTTGTGAGCCTCCATGAGCCACGCCTGTCCGAGCGAAAGGTTTCGCAACAAGGTGTCCAGGCCGCGGCTTAGCGAAGTCGAGCTATACGGAATCTTGTCGAAGCGATAATACGCAAGGATCAGTTTCAATAACGTTTTATGGTCTTTGGGACCGCACGGGCGGAACATAACCAGCATAGCGCCTCACTTTGTCGAATATCCTACTGCAGGTGTGCGGCAACGAGAAGTGTCAGCGTGCTTTCAGGCGCTCCTTGCAAAACGTATGCTGCCTATGCGACGCGATTCTTGTACAGCGCCATGCCCACCGCGGAATCCATGCCGATTTTCTCCAGCGCGCTAATCTCAGCGGTCGTGGAGATTCCCCCGGCCGCCACAATCGGAAACTGGGTCGCTTCTCTTAGCGCCCGAAACCATTTCAGATTTACTCCACTCATCGTTCCTTCGCGGTCTACGTCGGTGCAAAGGAAGCCTCCGCAATACGGCTCGATCGCACCGAAGACGTCCACAGGTTCAATGCGAAGCGCCCTGCGCCAGCCATGCGTCACCACTCTTCCTTTCTCCGTATCCAAAGCAACCAGCACGTGTTTTCTCCCGATTCGCATCGCCAGTTTCTTCAGAAACATTACATTTGGACGCCTGTCGCGGAACGCTGCGCTGCCGATGATTACCTGCCGCACACCAAGGTCTGTCAACTCTTCAGCGCGCCGAACCGTGCGAATCCCCCGCCTACGCGCACCTTCATTTTATATTTGCGATGCGCTTCGCTACAGAGTTGCCGGACAAGAACGTTGTTGTGCCCCTTGCCCATCGCTGCGTCCAGGTCGATAATGTGCAGCCACTCGTATTGCGAAAAGCGTTCCAGCAGCCCCAGCACATCGGCCACGGCCAGTTCGCGATTCCGTCCGTGAACCAGTTGTACCGCCTGTCCGCGCTGCAAATCGATACACGGAATCAGCACGGAAGTCTCACTTCCACTCCATTCGTCTGCAAATACTCTTTTAATCCGCGAATGGACTGCACATTATCGTGAAAAATGGATGCTGCCAGTGCGGCGTCCGCCGCTCCTCGGTGAACACTTCAAAAAAGTGCAGCGGCAATTTTGCCCCTCCAGACGCAATCACCGGCACACTGACCGCGCGGCTGATTGCCGCGGTGAACGCCAGGTCGAACCCGGACTGCGTGCCATCGCGATCCACGGAGGTCAACAGAATTTCTCCCGCGCCAAGTTCCACTCCCCGCTGCGCCCAATCCAGCGCATTCCATGATGTTGCTACGTGGCCTCCCCGCACACGCACCTGCCACATATCGTGTTCGCGTTTACCATCGATCGCCAACACCACCGCCTGCGCTCCAAATTCCCGCGATAGTTCGCTGATCAGCTCGGGACGTTCCACCGCCGCGGTGTTCACCGTAAATTTATCCGACCCGGCGCGCACCACGCATTTCGCGTCTTCCAGCGTGCGAATGCCACCGCCCGCGGAAAGAGGGATGCTGAGCTGTTCAGCCACCCGGCGAATCGTCTCCAGGAACGTGGGGCGATTGTCCCGAGCCGCCGCGATATCCAGAACCACTAATTCATCCGCGCCTTCTTGGTTGTAACGAGCTGCCAGCTCGACTGGGTCCCCGGCATCACGCAAACCTTCGAAGTGCACCCCTTTCACCACCCGCGACCCGTCGGTATCGAGACAAGGAATGATTCGGTGCGCCAGGCTCATGCCGCGATCCTCAGAAAATTGTCGAGCAGCTTGGCCCCCGCGGCTCCGCTCTTTTCCGGATGAAATTGCACCCCAAATATTCGCTCCGTTTCCAACACTGCGGTGAAGTCGCGGCCATGCTCGCAGCTCGCCGCCGTCGCCGGCCCATCCGCGGGCGCTGCGTACGAGTGCGCAAAGTAGAAATACTCATCCGCGGCAATTTCGTCGAGCAGCCGGCTGTCGCGAATTGGTCGTATCCGGTTCCAGCCCATGTGCGGCAGCTTCACATTCCGTGGCAGTTGCTCTACATGGCCGTGCAGCAAGCCCAGGCCACAAAGTTCGGGAGCTTCGGCGCTGCTTTGATACAGAGCTTGCAGTCCCAGGCAAATCCCCAGAAACGGAGTGCCCCTGGAAATCGCGGTGAGTAGAGGCAGACGCAGCCCATGAGCATCCAGCGAGTTCAGCAGTGCAGCGCAGTGGCCGACACCAGGAAGAATCAGGCACGTTGCCTCGGTAAGTTCCTCAGGCTGATTGGTCGTTCGCACCTCGGCCCCAAGGCGCCGCAATGCGCGAGCCACCGACGTGACATTTCCGGCGCCATAGTCGATGAGCGTGGCGATCACAGCAGTTCCTTGGTGCTCGGCAGCACGTTGCGCAACCGTTTGTCTCGAGAGACCGCGAACCGCAACGCCCGTGCGAATGCTTTGAATATTGCCTCAACTTGATGGTGCGAAGAACGCCCGTACAGCAACCGGAGATGAACGTTGGCGCGCGCAGCTTGCGCGAATCCCTGGAAAAAATCCTCGACCAGTTCGGTCTGAAAGCCTCCAACCGTCCGCCCGGAGAATTTCGCTTTCACCACGCAAAACGAGCGTCCGCCAAAATCAATCGCCGCCGCCGCAAGAGTTTCGTCCATTGGCATTAAGAAATAACCGGCGCGAAGTATGCCCCGTTTGTTGCCAAGCGCGATGTTCACGGCTTCACCAAAAGCGATGCCCACGTCTTCCACCGTGTGGTGTTGGTCGACATCCAAATCACCGGTAGCCTCCAGTTTCAAATCAAACCCTCCATGCCGTGTGACCAGATCGAGCATGTGATCAAAAAAGGGTATGCGCGTAGCAATCTTCGATCGGCCGCGGCCTTCGAGATTCAGCCGCAAATCAATCTGTGTCTCTTTCGTGTGCCGTAGCACGTGCGCGGTTCTGGGCATCGCCATTCCTTATCCGTGTTGATCGAATACTTTCAGCAGCTTCGTCAGTTCTGCACGCGTACCGATGGTGATTCGCGCATAACCAGGACCCATGTCGTGCTTTCGCTCGCGCACCAGAATGTTTTGCCGTGCCAGCTTCTGGAAGAAAGTTGGGCCGTCGCTGCCGAAATCAGCCAGCAGAAAATTCGCGGCACTCGGAAAAACACGCACGCCTCGCGCTTCGAGTTCGCGGCTTAGCCAACCACGTAAGCGTTTCACGTCGCGCACATAAGTTGCGATGGTCTTGCGTTCTTCAATCGCGGCCACCCCAGCCACCAGTGCGGCCAGATTCACCGGATAAGGAGGCATCGCCCGGCGCACATACGCCAGCGAATCGCGGTTTCCAATCACCGCGCCAAGCCGCAGCCCCGCCATTCCCTCCGCCTTCGAGAATGTGCGCGCAACGAATACGTGAGGATAGCGCCGTATCCATGGCACTGCCGACTCTGGCGAAAATTCCGCATAAGCTTCGTCCAGCACCATCACCGTGTGTTTGGCGCTGCCCAGCAGTTTGCGAACAGCGCTGCGCGGAACAAGCGTGCCCGTGGGATTGTTGGGATTTGCCAGAAAAAGAGGCGTGGCTTTTTGCGTAGCGCAGCCAGAGCTTCCGCAAGCGGAAACTCCATCTCGCCTCCATAGCGCAATACCCTCACATTCGCGCCCGCAATTTCCGCATAGTAGCGGTACATCGGAAAAGTAGGTTCGCAAATCAATACGTCGGTGTTCGGTTCCACGAACGTGTCGAAGAATACCCGCAGGGCATCATCGCCGCCATTCGTCAGTAGGAGTTCGCTGGGGTCCACACGGAAATAACGCGCAATTTTTCGCGTCGCAACCTCGTATTCAGGATAGGTCGCGATCTGTTTCGCCGTCAGGAGCGCCAGCGCTTTGCGTGCTGCCGGGCTGCACCCAGAAGTGTTTTCGTTGAAATCGAGACGAACCTTCCCAGCGCGTCCTTCCGCGGGCGCTTCGTAAGTTTGCCGCAGCAGAATTGCCTTGCGCACCGGCAGCCTCACTTTCATCTGCGCACCTCGACGGCGTTCGCATGTGCCAGCAAACCTTCCGCTCGTGCCATGATTTGTACGTCGTCAGCCAAGCACCGGTAACCTGCCGCGCTGATCGTTTGCACCGAAATCTGTTTCACAAAATCGCTTGCCGACAGGCCGCCTCGACGCCGTGCCCACCCGCCTGTGGGAAGTACATGATTGCTGCCGCTGGCATAATCCCCGAACGGCTGAGCGCTCAGATGGCCCACGAAAATAGTGCCTGCCGCGCGAATCTTCCTTAGCAGCGCAGGCGAGCTTTCCGGCAACGAAAGATGTTCGGGCGCAAACCGGTTCACGAATTCGATAGCACCGCCCCACGATTGCGCCACGAAAATGGCGCCAGTTTTCTCGATCGAAATGCGCGCAGGATTTGTGGCCGGCAATGATTGCAATTGTGTTTCAACCTCTCGCTGCACTTGTTTCGCGGTACGCTCCGACGTGGTCACCAAATAACTTCCCGCATCAGGCGCATGTTCCGCTTGAGCCAGCAAATCCGCTGCGATCCACCGTGTATTTCCACCACGCGCCAGAACGATCGCTTCCGTTGGTCCTGCGGGCAGATCAATCGCGCAATCGCAGCTGACGATCTGCTTGGCCGCCGTTACATATTGATTTCCCGGACCGAATATTTTCTCGACCCGGGCAATGCGCCCAGTGCCATATGCCAACGCTGCGATTGCCTGTGCCCCGCCAATTCGCGCCAGATTCTTGATTCCCAACAAATCCGCCGCGGCCAGCAATTCGTCATTCGCTCCAGGGCAGACCACCACGATCCGCTTCACTTCAGCTACTTGGGCCGGCACTACCGTCATCACCATCGTTGAAAACAATGCGAAACGCCCGCCGGGAATATAGCAGGCAATCGACTCAATCGGACGAATGAGCTGCGAAATCTTCACCCCACGCTCGACTTCCATCGTCCATTCGCGCGGCAGTTGTTTCTCAGCGATCCGCCTCACGTTCGTAGCGGCATGTTCCACAGCCCGCAAAAATTTGCGACTCGCTCGCTTCCTTGCGGCCCTGATTTCTTGCGTGGTGACCCACAGTTCTTTCCCGCGCGTGTCGACTTTATCCAGCCGCCGTGTCCACTCGTCGAGTGCCGTATCGCCCCGGCGTTTCACGTCCGCCACGATTCGAGCAGCAATTCGCTGCGCGTCGCGGTCTTGCCCTTCGCGGCGCCTCATCATTTCAGCTTCCGTGTGTGCTGTCAGTTTGAGTATGCGCATCAGAGCACAATCTTATTCAGCGGATATTCGACTATGCCCTGAGCTTTGGCCGCTTTTAATCGCGGCAGTATCTGCCGTACCACCGATTCTTCGATAATCGTGTTCACCGCCACCCAGTCCGAATCACTCAGCTCCGAAATTGTCGGGTTCTTCAATGCCGGCAGCGCTGCAAGCACCGCCGTCAGATCCTGGCGCCGTACATTCAACATCAAGCCTACACGCGTAGCCGCGGCGATGGCCCCTTGCAGCATCAAGATGAGATTCTCGGCCTTCTCTCGTTTCGCGGCCTCTTCCGCGGATGTCCGGTTCATGATAAACACCGTGGATGATTCCAGCACTGTGTCCATAATCCGCAGCCGGTTCGCGCGCAACGACGACCCTGTTTCGGTCACTTCCACAATCGCGTCCGCCAGTCGCGGCACTTTCACTTCCGTTGCGCCCCACGAGAATTCCACCCGCGCTTTCACTCCGTGCTTTTCAAGGTATTGTTGCGTGATCCCCACAACTTCGGTCGCAATCACTTTGCCTTCCAAATCGCGCGGCGTGCGAATCGCCGAGTCTTCCGGCACCGCCAGCACCCACTTCACTCGCGCCAATCGCTGTTTCGCATACACAAGTTCTGCAAGCTCCAGCACGTCTGCTCCGGACTCCTGCACCCAGTCGTGGCCGGTGATTCCAGCGTCCAGCGCCCCGTTTTCCACATAGCGGGCCATCTCCTGTGCCCGGATCAGTAAACAGTCGATTTCCGGATCATCAATCGCAGGTACGTAACTCCGCGAACTGATCGTGACCTTCCAACCCGCCCGCGCTAACAAGTCGATGGTTGCGTCCTGCAGACTGCCTTTGGGAATGCCCAGTTTGAGCACGCTCATTTCGTTTCCTTTTTTCCATAGATGTCCATGGGAACAAACACGCGCTCCGCCACCACCAGCGTGCTGCCGTCTGCTTCCAGCGACCGGAAAAAGCAGCTCTCGTACCCTTCGTGACAAACCCCTGGGCCCATCTGCTCGACCACCAAAAGCAGCGCATCCCCGTCACAATCCACGCGCACTTCCCGGACCTTCAGCACGTGTCCACTGGTTTCGCCCTTCTTCCACAGCCGGTTGCGCGAGCGCGAGAAAAAGTGAACTTCACCAGTGCTCTGCGTTTTTGCCAGCGCCTCTTCGTTCAGGTACCCCAGCATCAGCACATCCCCGCTCTGGTGGTCTTGCACGATACCCGGAATCAGTCCACCCAGTTTTTCGAATGCCAATTCCACAACACCCTCCTAAAAAACGAAAAACCCGCCGGGCGATTCGCGCCAGCGGGTCAAGTAGAGCTTGCAGTTCAGTAAGCGCTAGACAGACCGGAACGGGCGCGGCGAGTTGCCGTGATGGTGATGGTGTCGATGCGCCCTGGAGCTCATGAGTATGCGAACATACACGAACCCACCCGGAACTTGCAATTTAAATTTCCGGTCCTGCCAATCGTAAGTGTGAATGAATCGGAAGCTCACGCCCTGGTAATGGAACCTGGAGGGGCCCCGGCGTTGTAATTCACGGTCATCTTCAGATGCAGGGCTATGCCGAAACGTCCATTGGCGAGATTCTCGACGCGCACTACCTCGGCAACATACTCGCAGTTCATCGGGTCGTGTGCGGAACTGAACGGAAAGGTCACGAAGACACGCATCCCTTTGTAATAGTTATTTCGTCTAGTGTGAAAATAAATGCCTTCTTTTGAAGCGTTTATGCTCGTGGGCAGGTCTTCGAAATGGTCATCCCGCGGTTCCGATGGCCGTACTCGCAGAGGCTTGGCGATCTTCGCTCGCCGGCTGCGCCGTTGTTGTGCGAATTTGACGTCTGTTTGCTCAGGCATACAACCACTCAATTCCACAAGACGTGGGTCTCTACCATCATTGAATTCGCCCGTTGAAACGTCAAGGCCATGCGCTGAATCTGATACTAATAAAGAAGTTAGCGCAATGCACAGGAGGGCTACGTGGCCGACAAAATCCAGAAAGCCGATGCCGAATGGAAGGAGCTGCTTTCCCCGAACCAGTACTATGTCACTCGTCAGAAGGGAACTGAGCCGCCCTTCACCGGAGAATACGAAAAGACCGACACTCCCGGTACCTACAAATGTGTCTGTTGTGGCCAGGAGCTCTTTCGCTCTGAGAACAAGTTCCATTCCGGATGTGGCTGGCCCAGCTTCTATGATCCCGCTCATCCGGAAGCCGTTGAAGAGACTCAAGACACTTCCCATGGAATGTTAAGGACGGAGATCACTTGCAGCCGTTGTGGAGCGCACCTGGGTCATGTGTTCGACGACGGTCCGCGCCCGACCGGTTTGCGCTATTGCATCAACTCCGCGGCGTTGAAGCTGGACAAAAAATAAGGCGGACGCCGCAGCGCCCGCCTCACCCATAAATCATTTAACGTTCTTCGATTACGCCGCTGGCCGGCTGTACGCCACCAGTTCGGCTACTGGATCGAAACCCCTCTCCCAGGCGGCCACTAACAGCACTTTCTGCCCGCTCGGGTAACGAAAAATGTAATACACATTATCGGTGCCGTCGATTTCGTAAAATCCTGGCCGGCGCAGATCTGGGCGGCCCGTCATTCCCGCATGCAGAAGCAGGCGCAACTCGGATATCTGCTCCGGGCTGTGTGTCCGGAGATCTTCGACCAACGGCGGCTGTTTTTCAACGATCATCATAGGAATTTCCTTCTATGCCGCTAGCAGCTTAATAAACGCTCATATCTAAAGACGTAAAACTCGCCCAAATGTTTCATGAAATCTGCGCCAATCGCCAGAACCTGCCGGAACACTCCAACTGTCGCAGATTGAGAATACATACCTTTAGACAGTAGACAAGCGCATAACTTTTGATTATGTTTTGGTTATCACCTGTTTCGGTTGGGAGAAAGTAACCATCGGAACAGAATCTTTATCGAAATTTCAAACGGATTTATTTGCTCGGCACTTGCGCAGTTTGGTGATTCTTGACATAGTAACCAACTCGGGACCGTCCAAAGATTTGAGGGAAATTTCCGTGGCAAAAACAGTTAGCAAATCTCCACGAAAAACCGTGCGAGATGAGAAGTCGGAATTCGGCAAAGATCGCCGCCGCCGTCATCATCACTTCTTGGTAACCGTCAACTATGCTGACGGGGAGACCTTCGGTCGCGTTTACACCGACAAGGACAAAGCTACCCGATTCGCGGAACGCCAGCGCCGCTCGCCCATCGTGAAATCCGCGCGCGTCACCCAAGTATCCTGACCGTTTGCTTTTCGCTTCAGCAAAACCCCGGTAACTTGGTTTTTCTCTGCAGCCGTGCTATAAAACTTAAGGCTAAAAGCGGCCTTAGTATAATGGTAGTACGGAACCTTGCCAAGGTTCAGGCGTGAGTTCGATTCTCATAGGCCGCTCCATTCTTTCCAACCACTTACGCACCCGCCCTCACTTTCTAATATATTAAGCGCAGGGCCGGCAAAGCTCTCGAAGATTTCCAGTAAGACCTAATTTTGAGATCTTTCCATCCTTATCGATGTTCGCATGCATCTGCTCGCGTTGACTTGCCCCCGAGCTCAAACTAAGATACCTGCCACATGTCTGACTCTCAGTCTCTTCTTGGCCAGACCATCTCTCACTATCACATCCTTGAGAAGCTCGGCGGGGGTGGCATGGGTGTCGTGTACAAAGCCGAAGACACCCGCCTCGATCGCGCCGTCGCGCTGAAATTCCTGCCGGACAGTATTCCTGCGGACGCTTCGGCCCTTGAGCGGTTTCAGCGCGAAGCCCGCGCTGCGTCGGCGTTGAATCACCCCAATATTTGCACCATCTATGACGTGGGCGAGGCCAATCACGGCCCATTTATCGTCATGGAGCTACTCCTGGGGCAAACGCTAAAGCACTTGGTCAACGGCAAGCCGCTCGCCGTCAGCCGCATTCTCGACCTCGGCGTCGAGATTACGGACGCGCTCACTGCCGCTCACAATCGCGGCATCGTTCACCGTGACATCAAGCCTGCCAATATTTTTGTGACGCAACGCGGCCAGTCGAAGATCCTTGATTTTGGATTGGCCAAGATGGTTTCCCCTAGCCCGGCGAGCAGTCTCGATCAGTCGACGCACCTCACCTTGGGGTCTTCCGTGGTCGACCTTACCAGCCCGGGCACCACCCTCGGCACTTTGGCTTACATGTCTCCGGAGCAGGCACTTGGCGAAGACCTCGATGCGCGGACCGACCTTTTCTCCCTCGGCGCTGTGCTCTATGAGATGGCCACCGGCAAACTGCCCTTTTCTGGTGAGACTTCCGCCGCCATGTACGATTCCATTCTGCATTCCACCCCAAGATCGCCGGTCTCTCTCAACGCCGCGTTACCCAGCGAACTCGAACGAATCATTCACAAGGCTCTCGAAAAGGATCGCGACCTCCGCTACCAGACCGCTTCCGAGATTCGTACTGACCTTAAGCGCCTAAAGCGTGACCTCGATTCCGGCAGTCGCCAGGCCGACACCGGCAAACAGAAGTCCGCTGCCACGCAAACGGCTGCGTCCACGAGCGAGAAATCTGTTGCCGTCCTTTTTTTCGAGAATCTGGGCGGCAGCAAGGATGATGAGTATTTCCGCGATGGCATGACCGAGGACATCATCACGGAGCTTTCCAAGATCAAAGAACTCCAGGTGTTTCCGCGTGCGGCTGTTCTGGCCTACCGTGACAAGGTCGTGACCGGTCCGCAGGTGGGACGCGAACTTAACGCCGCCTGCGTCCTTAGCGGCAGTCTCCGGCGAGCCGGCAACCGCTTGCGCATCACCGCTCAGCTCATTCAGACGCAAACCGGCCATTCCATTTGGGCCGAACGATACGACCGGGAACTCAAAGATGTCTTTGACGTGCAGGACGAAATAGCCCGCAGTATCAGCCAAGCCCTGCGCATTAAACTTTCACCACAGGAAGAAAAAGCGATTGCCCGCAAGCAGACCGAAAACGCCCAGGCGTACGACTACTATCTCCGCGGTCGTCAGTTCTTTCATCAATTTCGTCGAAAGGGTTTCGATTTCGCCCGCCAGATGTTTGCCCGCGCAATTGTCATTGACCCGAACTACGCGCGAGCGTATGCCGGCGTCGCCGATTGCTGCTCGTTCCTCTACATGTATTGGGATAGTACTGAAGATAACTTGAACGAAGCTGAGGCTGCCAGCAAGAAGGCCCTGGAACTGGATCCGGAGTTGGCCGAAGTCCATGCTGCGAGCGGTTTGGCCTTTTCCCTCCGCAAGGATTTTGCCAACGCGCAAAAGGAGTATGAACGCGCCATCCAACTCGATCCAAAACTCTATGAAGCTTATTACTTTTATGCACGCACACTCTTTCAGAGCGGAGATCTCACACGGGCTGCGGACATGTACGAGCAAGCGTCCCGTTTGAACCCTGATGACTATCAGGCCGTCAGCTTATTGGTGGCTGTCTATTACGGACTAGGCCGCGAGGCTGAGGCTGAATCGACCGAACGCCGCGCCCTGCGGCTTACCGAAAAACACATCGAAATTCATCCCGACGACGCGCGTGCGTTGTATTTGGGAGCTGGAATTCTCGTACGGATGGGCGACCAAAAACGTGGTTTCGAATGGGCCCGCCGTGCCCTGGAAATCGACCCGGAAGAAACGTCGATTCTCTACAATGTAGCTTGCGTGTATTCCCTGTTGGGGCGTACCGAGGAAGCGATTTCCTGTCTTGGAAAAGTGATGAAGCAGGGCACCTTCTACAAGAACTGGGCGGCGAAAGATTCTGATCTCGATGCCCTCCGTTCTGACCCCCGATTTCAGGCCTTGCTCAGCTGATTTTCATCCAACTTGCGCGCCTTAGCCGGATTTCTCTTCCTCCCGGTAAGCCGGGGAATGATATCCAGCAACCGCACTCGCACGATTCGCCGACAACGGCGCCACGACTTAACAATTTGCCAAGCAATTCTGTTCGGGCAAAGTACGAACTTAGACGATTTGCACGTTTACCAGGACTCTGAGCGCATCAAGCGCGATTTTTCAGTTTTGCGTTCCCAGCGAGTCATAGGTGGGAACGTTAATCTGAGTACGGAGTACGCCTGCATCGCCTGTGGTCGCATTCTTGGTCGCGATCGCAAGCTCATACGTACCCGGTGCGACGGGAACATCCAAATGAGCAGTCAGGGTCAGCTTGGAATCAGACCTATCGTGCATAGCAACGTCCGCGACCAGCTCCGACGTTGCGACCACCCAACCGGACAGTTTGCTCACGCGGACAAACAGAGGGTATTCGACCGCGGTTTGGCCATCACGAGTACATGTTGTGCAAGGAATTTCAATGTCGATTCGCGCCAACGTGGTCGCATGTGTGGCTGCTGAGTAGTCGATTTGCCGCCTGAATTTCACTTCATTTCGAACCATCCGGGAAACCAGCAGCGCCTCCAAATCTTTGAACCTTATTTTGGGAGGCCGTTCGGGGCCGATATGCAGATCTATATTTTCTGGCGTCAGTGGGAACGGGTCGGGATTCGGCTTGGCCTGACCAACCAAATCTCGATCCGCGTCTGGGAGAACATAATCGTTGTAACGGGCGATGTACTCAAAGTGGATTTGTGCGTTTTCGCCGATCCCGTTGATGTAGTGATAGTGCCACGTCTCTATTGAATGCGGCGCAGCCGAATCATCCACAGAGTCGGGTGGTCCGAAGATCACATAGAGCCTTCCACGGTCCGTGTTCCGTCCGGCGAGTAGTTTGCTCCCATACTTTTCATTGGCGACGATAATGCGGCGGTAGAACTCAGTTTTGAAGTCATAATCCAGCGAAATGGGATCGACGGATCGGCGATACCAAAACTGCTCAATGAATTGCTCTCTCTCTTCGTCGCTATTCAGGTGCAGAAACACGCAACGTTCTTCCGGAGTGATGATATAGATGGCATCTTCTGCCAACCAATTACGGGCGCTCGGAGGAAGCCGACGAATCGCATCTTTTGCGCCATTCGGTTGTTCAAAACAAGGTCGGTACTTTGACTCTGGAGCGATACCTATCGCCACTGGGTTGAAATCTCTATCGCTGGCTTGTGACTGATCCTGCGCGAAAAGTGGCTCCGTACAGAGAACCGAAATCAAAACGACAGCAACCCGGATTTTTGAATCGAGGATCATGCCCGGCCCACCTAGTCTGAAACGATTCATTGTAGGTTATTTAGGTTGCCTAATTCAGTGGCAGGCACGAACAGTGGAACGTAACTCCTGATTTGTTTGAATGAATAGGTCAAGGGAGGAGCGTTTGGCGTAGAAAAGCTGAACTCAGCGGACGCGCTGATTCAGAACACCACGGAGGCTCCCCATGGAACCTATGCATTACATCGGGCTAACAGTACAGAAGCAGAAGATCAGCTATTGCGTAAAAGATAGTAGCGGCGGAAACTCGGGTACTCCCCGGGTTTCCGCAGTGGGAACGCTGGCCGGGATCCTTCCGCAGCGATTTGCACAAGGCGAAGAAAGGACCCCAGGGCGCTTGTTTGCCGTCGCGGTTATTTCACCACGACTGTCATGCGCATCCAAGGATGGATGCAACATTGAAAGTGATGTTCGCCCTTCGAAAGACCGGTAAATTGGAGCTGGCTGCCTTGAAGGATGCGCGTTCTGGCGACCGCAACGCTTGAAAATCCCGCAGCGCACTCGGGAACCGCGGTTTCTCCGCCATTGAGGGGCGGTATGAACCCGCCTCCAAAATGCGCAACTTCCGTGAAAGTGTGGGGCTCGCCGCCCTGGTTCACCGCGATAATCGGGGTTCCTTCGTCCACTGTGAGAGTGTCGGGTTCGAAGTCCCACTTCCGGTCGGGGTTTCCAGCAGCGGCGTCTGCGAGTAATGTGGAAAACGTCGTGGTGTAGCCTAGCGCGACGTTCTTGCAGAATTCCGGGCCAACTGCGGCCGGGTCGTTGAAGGTGGCCGGATCGCATTCGTCCAACGCCACGACCTGTGCCGGAGTTGCATGGTGGCCGTCGTCTCCCATCATTCCCGCAAATAGAAGACAACAGGCGACTGAACCGAGCTTCATGAGTGCATTCGTCATTGTTTTACTCTCCTTAGCCAATCCGCCCGGGAAGTCAGCGCTGGGTTCTAGATCCGCTGGTTCGCGAGCGCGAAGGGATGGCCACTGTCCCTGCTGTCCGGGACGGAGTCAATCCCTGCGACCTCCATCCCTTCCCAAAGTTATCTCCATCCTCAATCGATTGAAGAAAAAGGCCTTCTCGCTATAACCAAACCCTGTGCTAACCAACATGGGAATGTGATAGGCTTGCCGGACTTGCGGGCCTCGCTATGGCTACTACTGCACCAGCCTCGCGGCGACTTTGCTTCGACGTCTTCGAACTGGATACCCGCGCGGGCGAGCTTCGCAAAAACGGCGTGAAACTCCGCCTGCAGGGCCAACCCCTCCGAGTACTTGCGACCTTACTGAACCATGCGGGCGATGTCGTGACGCGCGACGAACTTCGAGCGGAGATCTGGACGGACGATACCTTCGTCGACTTCGACCATAGCCTACACAACGCCGTTGCGCGCCTTCGTGAGGTGCTGGGCGACTCAGCGGAGACGCCGCGCTACATTGAGACACTTCCGCGGCGCGGATACAGATTTATCGGACCGGTGAACGGAGGAGCGGTTACGTCTCCATCTCGTTCTGCCGAAACTGAGCAGCCCGGCGAACTACCTCTGGACCGAAGGCTAATCAAGACTCGCACAGCGCTGGCCTACCCGATCGTCGCGCTCCTGGTCATAGGCTTTGCCGTCTGGCTGGTGCGCACGCGTACCCATTTAACAAGTGCCGCTCCTCGTTTAAATTCCATTGCCGTTCTGCCCCTCGAGAATTTGTCCGGCGATGCCTCAGAGGAATTCTTCGTAGATGGCATGACCGACCAGTTGATTACTGACCTCGCTAAGGTCGGCTCCCTGCGTGTCATCTCGAGAACTTCCGTCATGCAATACAAAGGCACGAGAAAGGCCATGCCCGAAATTGCACGCGAATTGAACGTCGACGCCATCGTTGAAGGTTCGGTGATCCGTTCGGGTAAACGAGTGCGTGTTACCGCCCAGCTCGTTCAAGCACCAACGGACCAGCACCTGTGGGCAGAGACATACGACCGCGATCTCGGCGATATCCTGAAGCTACAAGGTGAGGTGGCGGACGCCATAGCAGGGCAAGTCCGCGCACATCTCACTCCCATGCAGCAGGCTCTGATTCGCCGGGCCTTGGCGGTGAACCCAGACGCATACGATGCCTATCTCAAAGGGCGTCTTTATTTTGTCAACGAGTTCACCAAACCTGATTCACTCAAGAAGGCACAAAGCTACTTTCAAGAGTCGATCCAGAAAGATCCAAACTTCGCTCTTGCTTACGCGGGACTCGCAGACTCTTACGTCTACTCGGCGTTTGCAGGAGCTTTGCAAAAAGATCAGGCCTACCAGTCTGCCAAGGAAGCATTAGCCAAGGCGCTGGAACTGGACGACAGCATTGGCGAAGCCTACGACACCCTCGGCCTGCTGAGTTGGCGCTTTGATTGGGACTGGGCTGCTGCCGACCGCGAGTTCAACCGTGCCATTGCTCTGGCGCCAAGCTACAGCTGCGCGCATGAGGACCGCGCCATGTTTCTCGGCTTTATGGGCCGGCGCGACGAAGCTCTGGCCGAGATCGCGAAAATTGACCAGCTGGACTATAGCTCCATTTCGGCTGGTGTAGTATCCGCAACGTATAATCAGCTTCGGGATTACCCCCGGTTGATTGAAGCAAGCAAGCGAGCGCTACTGTTGGACCCGAAAGATTGGTGGCAACATTACAATCTCGGTGTCGGGTACGAAGGTACGGACAAAGTTCAGGAAGCCATCTCTGAGTACGAGACGGCGGTTAAAATGTCAGATGGTTCTGCGGACGCCGCTGTTGCGCTGGCACATAGCTATTTGGCCCTGGGCAAAAAAGCCGAAGCGGAGAAGATTCTTTGTGATTTGGAGCGCAAATTAAAAAAGACTTCTGCTTCGCCGTACACGATGGCCACGATCTATGCCGGCCTCGGCGAAAACGACAAAGCCTTCGAGTTTCTGGAGAAGGCTTACTCGGAGAAGTCCTTTGAGATTTCCTGGTCGCTGAAATCTGACTTGAAGCTTGATAGCCTGCGTCCTGATCCTCGTTTCCAAAGCCTCCTTCGCGGCATGGCATTGACGAACTAGACTCCACGCGTGGCGAGAGGGTGTACTCGGCGATTCCCCCTTGTTCGAGGGGAATCCGGGGACAGGAACGTGTGAAGAAATTGGCTTTGGGTGATGACTATCCCCGGGTTTGTCCCCGGGGTTTCCACGTGTGAGGAAGCACGGTGCCTGGTTAACGCCCTAATCGCTGAAGTGAATTCCTGAGCTCTGTCACACATTGTCTCGCACTTTCGCTCGCTCATTACATCCAACACGCGACAGAAAAACATCCCCAAGCGCGCTTCCGTTTCCCGGCGGCTCAATCATTGTCGCGCTGCATTGGAAGCGCGTCCCGTCTGATGAAGACAACCAAGTTCTTGGCCGCGTCCAAGCTTTCGTGGCCGGGTCTCCTGGGGGACTCGCGAGACGCTAGAGTTTCGGCGGGTCCAGGCGGTCCAAGTCAAGGACGCGCAAGGGAAGATCTTCAACCGTGCCGTCCACGGCCGCAGGGGCGGGCGAATTGGTGGCGGGCTGCTTGGTGGGATCGTCCGCCAGAAGGATAGGCGCGTGCTCCAGGATGCGGCGCGCATAATCAGCGATGCCCGTCACCGCAAGCGCGTAATGAAGATTGGGTGCCACGGTGCCCCCGTTGTACGCGCCAATGGCTTCCTGCACGTCATCGTGGTAGTGATCGAGCAATTCACGTAGCAACAGGCCGGCGTACGTGGTGAGGACGGGTCCGTTCAAAGTGTTCAAATCAAGCTCGCGCGAGGGGCGCAGGTGTTCCGGCAGAAGGGCATAGTCGCGCTTGTCTCGCAGGTAAAGTCGATGGGCGGCGCGCAGCGTTTCGCGAGTGATTTGCCATGCGCCAACGGAATAGTCGCTGACCAGCACGCGTTTCCGCCGGCGCTGAAGGACGATGTCGCCGGTCTGCGCGTGCGCTTTCCAAATCGCGTGCTTCAAGTCGCCGTTGACATCCATGTAGTCATTTTCCATAGCGCCCACGCCAAGGAAGTAATCGAGGGGCAAGTCGTAGAAACGAGCGACAGCGATGATGTCTGCGGCAGACTGTTCTGCCTGGGCGTGCGTCAGCGGCTGAGGTTTCGGATCCATGTCCTGGAGCACCCGAATGTCCGTCTCTGACTTAAACATTAGAAAATCGGCCAAGGCGGCCTGCAACTTCGAAGAATCCAGTGTCTCGAGCTTTTGCTGGACAGGGATGTTGTCTGCGACCTCGAAAAGATGGCTTTGATTTTCGTACAAAGACAACTCGGCATCGGACCAGACTGTCATTTCCGAACGCGGAATCAGCCGGCGGCCCTCAAGCTGTCCCAACCGGGAGATATCGGTGAGGAGATCATCCTGGCCGATAACAAAAATGCGATACGACAGCCCGCCTTCAGTAGGAATCGCTGTGAGAAGCAAGCGAACTCCGTCCAAACCTGTGCGGCTGGACAAGAATTGAAACTGTAACAACGCCTGGAGTGCCTCGTCGTAGCTGGCCACGTAAGCTACCGGGTGTTGGTCCGTATAGGGAAGCGTAAGGTGGCCACGCACGAATGAAGGGCGAGGAATGCACGCGTAAGGGTCCAGGTGTAGGTGTTGGGGCCAGTATCTCAGGTACGCCAGATTCACAGACAAAGCGACGAGAAATACATTGAAGCAGATTCCGACGACGAAAAGCAGGTTCGCCAAAAACCGGCGGATTGCGCTTCCGGTTCCCAATTCGTCAATCTCGCTCTTTTTATTATATGTCCGCTCGGGCAAAAGGTCCTTTCCAGGTTGCCGACACTCAATTGACCGCAAGCGCGTTTGTGAGGACCTACGACGCCAACCGCACAGTTACCAAGCTAACTCCGCAGGTTTCATAGGAGCCTAGGATCCCGAGATTATCCTTTGGCAAATATGTGTACCGACCAGCTTGCGAGGCTAATCCACAACTGTCCGTTGGTGGCGCCCAGAGCATAACCCGGATTGCCGACCGTGTTGACGCCGCCATAGAGAGGCGCCTGGGAGTTGAAGATTTCTCGCCAGGTGCCTGTGTCTCCGTCGAGGCCCACAGCGTACTGAGTGTTGTCCCACTGCCCGTCGCTTGCGTTGACCACAATCAGGAGAACGTCGCCGGCATTGTTCCAACGTTTGAAGGCGACGACGTTATTGGTGAAGTCGGTATGTGTGATCTCGCCGGCGGGAGAACGCAGGGCCGGATGGTTCCAACGAAGATTGTTCACGTCGGTGACCATGCGCTGCATCGGCGCGCCGAGATCGTCACCGATGCGCAGCCAGTCGAGGCGGTTGTCGTAGCCGGGACCGACCCACGGATTCCAGAAGCCATCGATATGCCCCTCAGTCCCCATGAAAAGCATCGGTGTGCCGGGAAGTGTGGCGTTGAGGGCCGCGGCGAGACGGCACTTCGCGCGGGCATAGCCGTTGAGCCGGCCGCCGAAGCGCTGGGCCAGATAGTAGCCACTGTTCGTCGCGTCGTTGTAGATCTGATCGTGCGAGCCGGTCAGGTAGTTGACGAGGTGCCACGGATTGGGATCGGAAAAGTTGCCAATCCGCGCGCAGAGGAATTGAACGACGTTGATGCCATTGAGAATGTCATACATTCTCCAAGGACTGTCCATGTTCCAGATAGCGCAAAATCCCAGGCTTCCGTAGGGGTCTTGCCAGGGAGCGACGGACGTTCCGGAATCGTTGGGATTGTATTCGGCTATGAGGTATTTGCTGGGGAAGTCGTTACGCAGGGACCAGACGATCTCGGAGACGGCTGCGGGGTCGATGGCTTGTACGGCGTCGAACCGGAGCCCGTCGACGCCGAAGTCGCGCAGATACATGCGGGCGTTGTCGAGAAGGAAGTCTTTGACCTCTCTCTGCCACGTTGCGAAGCCTTCACCCCAGGGAGTGTGATGGCCGTGGACGTGGTAGATGCCGCCGGGTATTCCGTTATCGCCGGAGCAGTTGCCGTCGTATTGCCAGTAACGGTTGTTGAGCTGGCCGGCGTGATTGTAGATGACGTCAAGGATCACGGCGAGGCCCAAACTGTGCGCTGCATCGATCAACTGGATGAGTTCGGAGACCGCCTGGTTGGCGGCGGTGGAGTACAGGTTTTCGGACGCAAACATGTCCGAGGGGCCGTAGCCCTCGCCGGCTCCGCCCGCGGTGTCGGCCTGGAAGTTCGAGATGGGCAGGAGTTCGATGGCATTGAAGCCCAGCTTGCGGATGTATGGCAGCCGATTCTTGAGGTCAACGAAGGTCGAGGTGGGATATGGATTTGTGACGCCATCGTTGCGGCCGGTGAAGGAGCCGACATGGAGTTGGTAGATGAGGAAGTCTTCAAAGGCGGGCGTGGTGAAGGGGGTACGGTTTGCGTTAAAGAGACCGGGGTCGACGATATAGCCCTGGCACGCCGCGTCGGACCCTTCGACCTGGAGGGCTCGGGCGTCGGTGCGGATGTGGGGTTGCGAAGTGTCGTTGTCCTGCCCCGGTGCGGTGGTAATGCGGTACTGGTAGCGCGTGTTTGGCGGCGCTGGTATACCGTCGGCTGACCAGTTGGGCGTGCCTGCTTCGTTGGCGAGCGCGAAGGTGGTGTTGGCGACAGGATGGTCGAGGATGACATCGACCTGGGCGGCAAAGGGAGCCCAGACGCGAAAGCGGGCGGTGCCGTCGCCGGAATAATAGAGGCTGCCCATGCCGTCGTTCTTTTGAGACGGTGCGTTCATATCATTCTCCCAAGGCGGGAATCGAGGCGGTGTGGGGAGATAATAGCAAGAAACCAGCCGAACCGCAGACGAATCTTATGAGAGTGTCGGCCACGAGCAAGCGCTCAAAGCACAATGAGCGGAAATTCCCCTGCTGCCATGACCGCAGTCACACGCCCGCGATTCCACACAGCCGCCTACTCTCCACAAATTGCAATCGGTTGGCCTTTGTTACAGATTTTTTCAAGCGCGGAATGTCTCCGAGATGGGTGCCGGACGATAGCGCCGCAGCGCGTGAAAACGAATCGCGAAAATCTTTGTAACAATCCCCCAGAATTCGCATTTGTTCTGTCAGCACGACACTCGGAAGCAAATGGCGATCTCCACGCCGTTAGTGATTTTTGGCTTATTGGCCAGAGGCTTGCTTCGGCCACTACAGACCGTCTGCTAACCCGTGTGATACGTCACTGAAAAGTTTAGACGGCGTTCGGTATCCATAAACAGGTGTGTCTGAGCGAGAACCCGGACCAAAGCGGTCCCAAAACGGAAAACGGGCACAGGAAGAAAAGGATCAGGAATACAAGGAGCGCGAAATGATCACTGCGAAGGTTCAACTCACTCAACCGCTGAACGTTCAGCGCCAGTTTGTTGCGGAAACGGGCAGCAGTCATCACCTCATTCTGGACGATGCCGCCGGAGCCACTGGGGCCAAACCGATAGAACTTGTGGCTGTGGCTCTCGCGGGGTGCACGGCGTTCGACGTCATCACCATGCTTCGTCAGAAATACCACCAGAAAGTAACCGGCTACGAGGTCCATGTGGAAGCCGACCAGGCGGATCGTCCGCCCCAAGTATTCACCGCTGTGCGCATTCGGCACATCGTGACCGGCTACGCAATCGAGAAGGCCGCGTTGCGACAGGCCATTCAATTGTCGGAGGAGAAGTACTGCAGCGTGGGAGCGATGCTTCAGAAGAGCGCAAAATTCGCCACCCAATACGAGGTGCGTGAAGAAAGCACAGCGTGGCTCCGCCCCGGCGTGCCTGCGGAAACCCAGGTGTCCTGAGGAGCGTTCATGCCGAGGAAGATGCCCCACATTTGGGTCGTTGTCGTAGCCCTTGCGCTGTGCTGGAGTGTCGCGCAGCCTCGGCCGGTTCTGGCACAGGAAACGCACAAGAGCGACACGCTGACTCTGCAGCAGGCGGTGCGCAACGCACTGGATCAAAATCCAGCGTTCCGAGAAAGCAACGATGAAGCAGACGCGGCGCGCGCCAGGCTCAAGCAGGTCCAGGCTGGGTGGTTCCCCAGATTCGATTTCCATCAGGATTTTACCCGCGGTAACAATCCCGTCTATGTGTTCGGAACGAAGCTGGCACAGCGGCAGTTCTCAAATGCGGATTTTGCGCTCAACAACCTGAATACTCCGTTGCCCCTGGACAACTTTCAAACCAGGTTTGACGGCCGATGGCGATTGTTCGATTCCGGGCAGACCTTATTCCACCAGCGCAGCGCCAAAAAGCTGGTGACGGCCGCGGACTTTCAGACCGAACAGGCACGGCAGGATCTCATTCTCGAGGTGGTTCGCAGCTACTACGGCGTGCTGGTGCTTCGCGAAAATGTGCGAGCCGCCAACCAAGCGGTCAAGACCGCGCAGGCGAGCGCGCACCGTATGGAAACCATGCACAATGCGGGCCTCATTGTCGATTCCGATTTGTTGAGCGCCAAGGTGTTCTTGGCGCAGATGAAGGACCGGGAGATTCGCTCGCAAAATGACCTCGCTCTCGCCAACATGCAATTGGCCCGCGAAATGGGCCTGCCGGTGGACACTGCCACAGATCCTTCTGAAACGTTAACGGAACCCGGGGCCTTACAAAAAACAATTGAGGAATGGACCCAGGCCGCGCTCGAGCAGCGTCCTGCATTGCGCGCCGCGCAGTTGCAACAAGACGCCATGGACCAGGAACGGAAAGCCGCCAAAGCGGAATTCGGACCAACGATCGGCTTATTTGGCAGCACCGAGCGCGACGCGATGACTCTTGGCGGACCGTCGGGAACCAATTGGACCGCGGGAGCACAGCTCCAATTCAACCTTTTCGCCGGTGGCGCGCAGAAAGCCAGGCTCGCGGAAGCCACCGCAAACGCTAGCAAGGCGAAGCACGGTGTGGAATGGTTTCGCTCCGGCGTGCAGATGGAAGTGCGCAAAGCCTATCTCGACGCGAACGCTGCGGCGCAACGCGCGGCCGCTGCCCGAGATGCCTCAGACCAGGCCAAAGAAAAGTCTGCGTATCGTGCAGAACCGCTACGAAACCGGATTCGACCACTGCCACGGAACTCTTTCGCGCGCAGACCGCGCAACTCGAAGCCATAACCTCGTACTTGTCGGCGCTGCAGGATTGGCAAGTGGCGCGGGCGCAATTGGAACGGGCGGCAGGCGTGCTTACGCCGGAGTCGCAACTGGTCGCGGGAGCAGCGAAGCCATGAACGAAATACCGATCGCAGGAGAAACGATGAGGCGTCACATCTGGATTCTTTCCATGGGACTGATTTTGCTGGCCTCAGGATGTGGCGGTGCCAACGAAGCGCCAGTGCAGAAGGTAGAAACTGTGCAAGGCATCCGCACCCAGAAAATCGAGATGCAGACGGTCCCTGACGAGATGGAAGCTCCAGGAACGGTGATCGCCGTGAATACCGCACAAGTCGCCGCTCGAACCATGGGAACAGTTTTGCAGGTGCCCGTGCGTGAAGGAGACTTGGTGAAGCGCGGTCAATTGCTGGCGCAGTTGGACGCACGGGAACTGGCGGCCCGCCGGAGTTCTGCCGAAGCAGCCGAGCAAGCCTCGAACGCCGGAGTCAATCAGGCCACAAACGCAGTGGCGGCCGCGCAGGCGCAGGCCGATGTTGCCAAGAAAACCTACGACCGCTACGTCTACCTCAAAGAGCAAAAGTCCGTCAGTCCGCAGGAATTTGACGAAGTCGCCGCGAAATATCAGGCGGCGCAAGCCGGCCTGGAGCAAGCCATCGCCGCCTTGCATCAAGCGGCAGCGGGAGCGGACCAGGCAAAGTCCGAAACTCAGGCTGCCTCAAGTGTCGCAAGTTATGCGCGAGTCGTTGCCCCCTTCGACGGCCGAGTGGTGCGCCGCCAGGTCGAGCCTGGTTCGCTGGTCTCGCCGGGGATTCCACTCTTCATCGTCGAAGATACAGCGCACTACCAACTGCAAGTGACTCTGCCCACGGATGTGCTTGCGAAGGTCCGGAAGGGAAGCGCCGCGCCGGTGCAACTCGATTCCGTAGAAGGAAAGACCATCTTAGGAAAAGTTGCCGAGATCGAAGCCGGTGCCGACCCAGCGTCGCACACCGCCATCGCGCGCATCGATTTGGCCAAGGAGCCAGGAGTTCAATCCGGCTTGTTCGGGCGCGCATTCTTCTCGCGGGGGGAAGCGCGCGCACTGACTGTCCCGATTGACGCGGTGGTCACCCGTGGCCAACTAAACGGCTTGTATGTGATGGACTCCGAGCGGAGTGGTCCACTGGCGCGTCGTGACCGTCGGGAAAACACGCAACAATCAACTCGAAGTTCTGTCAGGACTCAATGAGGGCGACTCCGTAGCCTTGAATCCGGGCACGCAGCAGCTCGATGGAAAAAGAATTGCCACCGGTACCACGCAAACCAGGGAGAATCGTCCGTGAAACGTGGACTCGCCGGAAAAATAGCGCATGCGTTCATCGACTCTCGCCTGACACCATTGGTCATCCTGGCGTCCCTGCTGCTGGGGTTTTTCAGTATTTTGCAGACGCCGCGCGAAGAAGAGCCTCAGATCGTTGTGCCCATGCTGGATGTTTATGTCGGCATGCCCGGAGCTTCGGCGCAGGAAGTGGAGCAGCGCGTCACCATTCCGATGGAGCGCCTGCTGCGTGATGTGCCGGGTGTGGAATATCTTTATTCAACCAGCCAGCCAGGCGGCGCGTTGGTCATTGTCCGCTTCTATGTTGGGATCAAAGAAGAAGACGCCATTGTCCGCACCTACAACAAGCTCTACGCCAACTTCGACGAAATTCCACTCGGCGCGAGCCAGCCGCTGATCAAGGTGCGGTCGATCGACGATGTCCCCGTTCTTGCGGTCACGTTTTGGGGCAAGAACTACGATGGATCCGCGCTGCGCCGCATTGCCGCCGAAGTACAACAAGGCGTGAAGCAAGTGGAAAATGTTTCGGAGACCACCCTTATCGGCGGGCAGCGGCGCGAACTCAAGATCACCCTCGATCCCCAGAAACTGGCCGCGTTTCATGCAACCCCGCTGCGCATTGCCCGCGCCCTCGAACTGAACAATCAGCGCTCCCAGGCGGGCTCGTTCGCCCAAGGCAATCAGGAGTTCGCGGTCGAGGGCGGCGCTTTCCTGAACAGTGCCGAAGAAGCGCGAAGCATCGTCGTCAGTGTGCAAAACGGCCGCCCCATCTACCTGCGCGATGTGGCCAGTGTCGTTGACGGTCCCGAGGACGCCGCCGACTACGTTTCCTTCGGGACGGGTGGCGCGGTTGCCTCTTCGGCGGAGACTTACCCGGGCGTTACGCTCGCGGTGGCCAAGCGCAAAGGAGCAAACGCCACCGATGTCTCAAAGGCCGTCTTGGCGAAGATCGATTCGTTGCGCGGGTACGTGTTGCCAACCGATGTACAACTTACCGTGACCCGGAATTACGGGCAGACCGCCAAACACAAGTCCGATGAACTGCTCAAGCATCTCTTCCTGGCCACTCTCTCGGTAACCTTATTAGTAGCCTTGGCCCTCGGTTGGCGAGAATCCGGTGTGGTTCTGCTGGCCATCCCGGTCACCTTAGCGCTCACCTTGTTCATCTTTTACGCCTATGGCTACACGCTGAATCGCGTCACGCTCTTTGCTCTGATCTTTTCCATCGGCATCCTGGTGGACGACGCCATCGTCGTCGTGGAAAACATCGTGCGCCATTTTCGTCTGGCCGCAGAACCAAGGCCGCCTTTGGAGCGACGTGGCCGTGGAAGCAGTCGACGAAGTCGGCAATCCGACCATACTGGCAACCTTCGCCGTCATTGCGGCAATTCTCCCCATGGCCTTTGTGCGCGGTCTCATGGGACCGTACATGCGCCCCATTCCCGTCGGCGCTTCCGCCGCCATGATGTTTTCTCTGATCATCGCGTTCGTCGTGTCCCCGTGGGCCGCGCTGCGCTTGTTGCGCGGTCATGCCGGCGAGCATGCCGAGGGTGAACCGGAAGGAATGGCCACCCGTTTGTATCGCGCAAGTGATGAACGGCCTGATCCGCAATGCTCTCAATCGCTGGGCGTTCCTGGCCACTGTGGTTGTCCTGCTTCGTGTTGGCCTGTTCGTTGGTCGCCTTCAAGTTGGTTCGAGTCAAAATGCTTCCCTTCGACAATAAGAGCGAGTTTCAGGTCATCGTGGACATGCCCGAAGGCACTCCGCTGGAACGCACCTTCGCTGTGGAACAGGAGATCGGAGCGCATCTGCACACCCAGCCGGAGGTGGTCAATTATCAAGTCTATGCAGGAATCTCCGGCCCGTACAATTTCAACGGCTTGGTAAGGCATTACTATCTGCGCCGCGGCGCCAATCAAGGCGACATCCAGGTGAATCTCCGCTCCGTGGATGAACGCAGCCGGCAAAGCCACGACCTTGCCAAACAAATGCGCGGGCCCTTCAGGAAATCGCGAAGAAAATGGAATGCCCGAATCAAGGTGGCTGAAGTTCCCCCCGGTCCGCCGGTTATTTCCACGTTGGTCGCCGAAGTCTACGGCCCCGACTACAAGCGCCAAATCGCCAGTCGCCCGCCAAATTCGGGACATCTTCGACGCAGACTCCCGGGGTTGTGGACGCCGATTGGTACGTCGTCGCAGACCAGAAGAAATACTCGATTTCCAGACGGAGCAGGACAAGGCCGGCGCTCGGGGTATTACCGCGGCACGACGTCTCCGAAACCTTGGCCATTTCGCTGGCTGGAAAAGACGTGGGACTGATGCACGCGACCCAGCGAACGGGAAGACGTGCCCATCCATGTGCAACTGTCGCGCGCCAGTCGCTCCAGTGAGGATGCTCTGCGCGGACTGTACCTGAACGCGCCCGATGGCGCTATGGTCCCCCTCGGTGAACTCGCCCGAGTGCGAGAAAGTTCCATCGACAAAAATATCTACCGCAAGAATCTACGTGAGGTCGTTTATGTCACCGCGGATGTCGCGGGAGCTGAAGAGAGCCCCGTGTACGCCATCGGCAAGTTAGGTGCCAAGATCACAGCACTGAACTTGCCCGAGGGTTACAAGATCGAACAGTTCAGCCGCGATTCAGCCGCCGATGCGAAAAAAATCGCCATCAAGTGGGACGGCGAATGGCACATCACCTACGAAGTCTTCCGCGATTTGGGCTTGGCTTTCGCTGCGGTGCTTGTGCTCATTTACGTGTTGGTGGTGGGCTGGTTCCAATCGTTCAAGACGCCCCTGGTAATCATGGCCCCCATTCCCTTAACGCTCGTGGGCATTCTGCCGGCGCATGCGGCCATGGGCGCATTTTCACCGCAACCTCGATGATCGGTTTCATCGCCGGCGCAGGCATCATCGTCCGCAATTCCATCATCCTCGTGGACTTCATCAAGCTGCGCCGCGAACAGGGCATGGCGCTGGAAGACGCCGTCGTCGATGCCGGGGCGGTGCGGTTCCGCCCGATGTTGTTGACCGCGGCGGCGGTGGTTGTGGGTGCGGGCGTCATCCTGTTTGATCCGATTTTTCAAGGCTTGGCGATTTCCCTGATGGCGGGAGAAGTGGCTTCCACTCTGCTCTCCCGTATGGCTGTTCCGGTTCTCTACTACATGAGCGAACGAGGTGAGCAATGAAACTCGAGCAATACATCCGCATTATCGCTGGGACCTTTGTGCTGGTGTCTCTGGCGCTCGGGACCTGGGTCAATCACAACTGGTATTGGTTCACCGCGTTCGTCGGTGCCAATCTCCTGCAATCGGGATTCACAAAATGGTGTCTGATGGAAGACATTCTTCGGAAGCTCGGTGTCGGCGCCAAGACCGCCTGACAGAGTAGCTGCGTCCCAAGCCGAAGCCCGCGACGGGTGGCAGCACGTGCCTCCCGTGCCGCGTTCCTCTGTGGATCCCTTGGTTTAGCTACGTCGCGTTCTCGCGGCTCTCATTCCCCTGCCGGACAGCGGCGGGTTGAATCGCGGGCTTTCCCCTTTTGGTTCTGTTCCATGCTGCAACACAACAATAGTTATGAATGTCTATAACTATTAAACTGTAGTGATGACGGTCACGGCGATGCCTGTCCAGCGGCACTGCAATCCTTCCTTCCCCCGGGCACACTGGCCGCAATCGGAGGCTACGCTCCGGCTCTGATCGGTTCTGTAGTCTTGGCCCACCGGGTGTGACGGAGGTTACATGTCGAAAGTCCTCGTTCTAACGCTTTGTTCGTTTTTGGTGGTAACGGGCGCGTGGTCGCAAGCCCCGGGCACAAAAACGCCCGTTCCTGCGCCGGCCAAAGCTCCTGCCGCCACGGACGACTCCGCCGCCATGCGGCAGGAAATCGAGCAACTCAAGCAAACGCTTGCCTCGCTCGAAGAGCGCCTCGAAGCTCAGGAAAAGCAACAGCAGCAACAGAAGCTCGAACAACAGCAACAAGCTCAAAATTTAAAGCAGCAGGAACAGCAGCAAGCGCAGCAGCAACAACAAGCCGAGTCTTCTAGTAAGGACATGGCCGCCAAGTTCGACGAACTGGATGGCCGAGTTTCCAAGTCCGAGGTCAAGAATGCCCTCGACCGCCTGAATTTCTCCGGCGACTACCGCTTTGAAGCCCACACCATCGTGGCTCGCATGCCCGGCCACTACGACGGCATGCAATTGCAGAACCTGATGGTCAGGAGCATGTTTGCGATGCCCATCATCGGCGGTCATGCCCACCAGCGTCAATCAGATCAATCAAACCGTTGCCAACAATTACGCCAACTACTTGCAATTCACCAACAATCTCTCCTTCGCCCAACTCAAAGCGGCCATGAACAGCTTTCCTCCCGCGATGCAGCAACAATTGATGGGCGTCATCATGCCCGCCACCTATGTTCCGGGATACAACGCCAATGCTGCGGACCTCCTGACCAACCGCCTGCGCCTCGATTTTGGAGGCCACGTGTCGGACAACGTGAGCTTCTCCGCGCGTCTGGCGATGTACAAGGTCTTTGGCGATTCCACCGGCGTACAGGTCTTCAATGGCCAGCCTAGCTCCATGAGCATGGATGGCACCACCAACGGCGTCCCCAACTCCGACCAGATTCGCGTCGACCGCGCCTATTTCAGTTGGAATCACATTGCGGACTCCAAATTCTATTTGTCTGTCGGCCGCCGTCCGTCGACCGGTGGGCCGCCAATGAATTTCCGAAACGATGAATTGCGTGGCGGCACGCCATCGGGTTCCCTCATCGACTTCCAGTTCGATGGGATCACCGTCGGCTACAACTTCAGCGAAAACATGGTCTGGCGGGTGTGCTACGGCATTGGCTATGAGTCCGGTTGGGGCAACGCGAGCCTGCTGCAAATGCCGCAGGACCGTTTGAAGGACACGCAACTGATTGGCGCAAACTTGGACCTGTGGAACACCGACAAGACCTTGGTGCAAGTCACCTACGCCCACGCCTTCAACGTAACCGACGGCTTCAACGGACTGGTAGTCATGCCGTACAACCCGATTACCGGCGAGGCCACTCCTCCCGTGGTGATGCGCTACACGCCTTCAGCCAACCTCGGCGCCATTAATCTCTTTGGCGTCAACCTCGAGCGCAATATGAACTCGTTCGATCTTTACGGCAGCGCCAATTTTTCTGGAACTAATCCCAACGGTCAAACCGGTCCGTTTGGCGGCTTGATGTCCGGTCCCTACGACACTCCCACAAGCCATACCGGGTACATGTTGCTGGCCGGGGTTCGTTACAAGTTCTGGAACGACGAACGAACCAAGATCGGTTTCGAGTTCAACCATGGCAGCAAATATTGGTTCAACTTCGCGCAGGCTCAGGACGACATCATTGCGCCAAAGACCAACACGCGCGGCGACGTTTACGAGACTTACCTGACCCACCGCATCAACGACCGCTTTATCATCAAGGCCAGTCTCATCGATTATCTGTACAACTATTCCGGGTCCGGATGGTCCGTGGGCGCGCCAATGTCGCTCAATTCCAATCCGGTTCTCGGCTTCCCCACATACAAATCGGCGTTTATGGGAACTATCGGGATGATGGCACGGTTCTAGTCGCAGAGGAGCCCGGGGCTGAGGCTCTCATCTCCGGGCTCGCACCTTCACCCTAAGGCTAACGAGTCACAGAAAACGAACGAAATTCACGAAGGAGAAAGTGATGGAGAATCCTGGCAGAACTCAGAACATGCGCGAAGTCTTGGTGGTCGCCGGTGTTGTTCTAACGGCAATGCTGGTCCTTGTGCCGCTTGGGTCAATTTCCGCGGGACAGAAGGGTAATGAAACCAAGGGCAAGTTCTACTTCAAGCAGACCTGCAAGCCTTGTCATGTGACAGGCGAAAAGGGCGGAGTGATTACACCCATGAGCAAGACACAGGCTCAATGGCAATCCTATTTCACCAAGGGCACGCACCTTAAGGGCACCGAACAACTTTCCAAGTACATGACCCCGGAACAACTGAACGACGCTCTCGCTTTCCTTTACAACCACGCCGTGGACTCCCCGCAACCCGAAACATGCGGCAAGTAGTTCGGACGGCTCGCGGTTCATCGCTTCCACGGCCTGACTGTCTCGTGAATGCAAGCTGGGAGAACCCTATGATCGATTGTTCTCGTTACGGAACTAATCTTTCGTCCGAGCATCGCACCGGCAACTGGCTGCGTCTGCTCTGCATCGCTGCGTTGACCCTGCTAAGCGTGAGCAGTGTTCCAGCTCAGACGCAACAGCCCGGCCAAGCTTTGAACTCTCCAGCGCCTGCCGTCAAGCTATCCCACCCTGCAATCGTCCTGAAGGACGATTCCGGGCGAAACGTGCTCGAAACTGGCAAGCCGGTCAGCACTCGACAGACGTGCGGCGGCGATTGTCACGACTACGACTTCATTACCAACAGCTTCCATTTTCAGCAGGGCAAGGCTGAAATGGACCGCTCGCTGCTCACTTCTAACGGAGTGGCGCCCTACAATTCCTCGCCTGGCATGTTCGGAAAATTCTCGCTGATTCCCAACCGCCAACTCACCCACATCGGTATAACTGACGCCGTCGACGCGGATATGAGCCAGCCGGAGTGGCTGACGAAATGCGGCGGTTGTCACACCGGCGGCGGCATTTCCGAGTACGACCTTCACGGCCGGCGATTGTTATCGGCGGATGCGAAACCGGAAGGTCCACTCGATGCCAGTTACACCATTCGCGATCGTGCTTCGGGTCAGGTGATTCCCTGGGACTGGGCGAAAAGCGGAACGGCGGAAGGCGATTGCTTCCTGTGCCACGTCCCCAAAGCGAGCCGTGGCGCGCGCCGCAAAGAAATGACCTCAGGAAATTTCCGTTGGGCTAACAATGCCACTCTTGCGGACACCGGCATCGTTACACGCCTTGAGCAGGGCACGTTTACCTACAACCGCGCCGCATTCAACGCGGACGGCACGGTCAAACGAGAGCTTCTCGACCTCTCCGATCCAACGCTTGAGAATTGCGCCATGTGTCACGGTTTTACGGCTCGCAATGCCACGACCCTGAAGGTGATTCAGTACGCCGATATCCTGCGCGGCACGGAAAAATCCGGGTGGATCTACAACGGCGCAAAGATCAGCGACACCGTCGCGCCCAACATCGTTGGCAAGGAAAAAATGGCTTACCCGTGGGACATTCACGCGGCAAAAGGACTCATCTGCATCGATTGCCATTTCTCCCCCAATAATCCGGGGCGCATGATCCATGAGGATCCTCAGAAAAACCTCCGCTACAAACCTGTCGGGGAAGATGTTGCCGTGTACCTGAGGCGTCCCGACCACAACTTTGCTCGCGGCAATATCCCTCCGGAAACCGTCAACCTGACCCGCCACAACACCATGCGCGGCTGCCAGGATTGCCACGACGCCGAAAAAGCCCACGCGTTTCTTCCTTACAAGAAAACGCATTTTGCCGCACTGGCCTGCCAGACCTGTCACATCCCCGCCGTGCATTTCTGGGCTTACCGCAGCGACGATTGGGGCTTCCTGATGGACACCGGCACCAGTCGCATCACCTATCGCGGCATTAACGGCAGCATTGTGGATCCCGATTCTGAAATCACCGGCTATCTGCCTGCCTACATTCCGACCGCTGCCAAGTCCGGTGGTACGCAAATTCACCCCACCAACTTGATCACCGGCGTCTACTGGTTCGACAAAACCAGGCAACGCCCGGTGTTCACCTGGCAAGTCCAGCAAGCGTTCTTCGCACAGCGTCCTGCCGACAGCGATTGGACCTATCGTCCCGAGATCCTGAAAACATTTGCCGATAAGGAAGGGATCATCGACATTCCACAGGCGGTGTACGACACGCCGGAAAAAATCGCGCTGGTCCGCGGCCTTCTTCAAAAATATGGCGGCGTCGAAGACCCCGAATTGCGAATCGACATCACCCCGTGGGCGATGAGTCACAGCACCGTAGGGAAGGAGCAAGCGACCAAGGAATGCACCGCGTGCCACGCCAAGAAAAATATCTTACATCGCGCCGTTGATTTGAATACCGATCTGCCGAAATCCGCGCCCATTTTCTACGCTGGCCATAGGGTTGACGTGATCAGTTTCCAAAAGCCAGAGCCGACTTTCGATAACCGCATTCTGCTCAAGCCGTTTTACATCGTTGGGTATAGCAGGATTGGTTGGATTGAGTGGTTTGGATGGCTGGTCGTGCTCGCCGCAGCGTTTTTCAGTTTGTTGCATGGCGCGCTGCGCCTGATCGGAGGCTCTCGATGAATTCTCCACTCTATTCCTTTCACGAGAGGTTCTGGCACTGGCTGCAAGCCGCCGCGATTCTCTTCTTGATCGTCACTGGCCTCGCGATTCATTATCCGGACCGCTTCCGCTTCCTCGGCAGCATGGCCAGCGCCCTCCGCTGGCATTCCTGGATCGGTTGGGCCCTCGCAATCAACGCTTTTCTCGGCATCTTTTATCACATCACCGCCGAAAAATATCTCCATTTCCTTCCGCGCGTTGACGATTTCACGGAAGCCGCCGTGCGCCAGGTGCGCTTCTACCTTTACGGTATTTTCAAGGGCGAGTCTCATCCCCTCGAAACCGATCCTCGCCGGAAACTGAATCCGCTTCAGAAGTTCACCTATCTCATTTTGCTCAACATTCTTCTTCCCCTTCAGATTTTCACCGGCATTCTGCTGTGGGGTGCCGAACGCTGGCCGCAGTTGTTCCACAAACTTGGCGGTTTCTGGGTTCTCGGGCCAGTGCATACGCTCTGCGCTTTTCTCTTTTTAGCTTTCCTGGTGGGACATATCTACTTAGCTACGACTGGGCCAACGCCCGGCGCGCTTTTCCGCGCCATCATCTTCGGCTCTGGGGCTTTGCCGTCCTCGCCCGCTCATAGTTCTTCGGCAGAACTTTCTCAGGTCTCCGTTGATCCAGCCGCTCCCGTCTTCCAAGCGGGTGTCGACAGCCACGGTTTGTCAGGAAACTTGTCGGAAAATACGTAGTGTACGACAATGGATCACACGATATCCGAGACAAGCAATCCAACTGACTCGTCGACGGCGTCGGGCCAGCTTCCGGAAAGGGCACAGCTCCAGGTCCAATTCATGCCTAAAAAGACCAGAACGGGACAAACAAAAACGCCCAAACCGTCAAATCATTCGGTCACCAATAAGGTATACGAAATGCAAGCGAGGATCTGCAAGGCCCTGGCGCACCCCAGCCGCATGCACATCATGGATCTTTTGGGCAAACGGGAACACACTGTTTCTGAACTGCAGAAAGAGCTCGGCATTCCTTTGCCCACTGTTTCGATCCAAATCGCCATTCTTCGCAGCGCGGGAATCGTCGAAACCCGCAAGCAAGGCAAAAGCGTCCATTGTTCCCTAGCGGTTCCGGAAATCAAGCAGGCCTGTCATCTCGTTCACTGCGTTTTGCGCAGTCAAATCCGCAACGCGCAGAAACTCCCCATTTAGCAAACTCGCTCAGCGGAATGGCTACCGCACTCAACCTGCGCGCAAGCAACCACCCTCAGCAAACGATGGGTCACTTCCCGCTGTCGATCTCCATTGGATACGGGTAGCGCCGTAGAACCTCTTCGCGTACCTTCGCAGCCATGGCTCTACTCAAAGATTGAGGGGGAAGTTTTCTCAGTTTCGAAATTGTAGTTTCCAGGCTGGCGAGGAAGGCCTTACATGGCTCGCAACCTTCCAAATGTACTTCCAGCCTTTCGCACAGCGAGTCATCCAGCTCCTCGTCCAGATAGTCAGACAGTTGCGCAAAAAGAACCTTGCAGGAAGCTGGCCGCGTCTGAGGCTTGTCGGTAATCGGCGGCACTGCCTGAGAAGGCAATCTCTTTCGAGCGCCCGACCTCTGATTCTGTTGCTCTAATTTTTTCCGTACATACAGGCGCGCACGATGAAGCCGCACGCGCACTGTTCCGGCGCGCAGCCCTGTAATGTCGCCCACTTCTTCATCAGTCAGGCCTTCCATATCTCGCAGCACAAGCACAATGCGATAGTCCGGCGGCAATTGCTGTATGGCATCGCGCAAACGCTTCGCTTGCTGCCCGCGGATGGCCAATGATTCTGGATTAACGGGCGCTTCGCGTGATAATCGCGCGAGTTCAATGCGATCAGGCATCAATTCATCCAACGAAAGATTTTCCTTTGGCGCGAATTTACTTTTTCGCCGGCTCATCAAGCAGCGGTTCTTCGCCACTTTGTACAGCCACACAAGTAGCGCGCGCGGGCTCTCGAATTTCGGCAGGTACGGCATCGCCTTCACCAACACTTCTTGCATGGTGTCCTCGGCATCTTCGCGTTGCCCGCAGACCTTCATGCTGAACGAGTAGACCGTGCTCTGCAGCAGCTCGAGAGCTTGTTCGAGCGCCTGCGGCTCATTTCTCTCGAGAAGAGCCACAGCCTCTTCGATCTCCTTACGCATTAGGTCTTAGCCTTTCGCCTTTCAATGGATCGATTACTGGCTGCTTCGAAAAAATACAAACACATTCTCCGACAAGATTTAGCGACCGAATTCAACTGTAACAAATTTCGCCCTTTTGCATTTGTCCTCTGGAAGCGTGCCCTCCATCGACGGAGGCTTGAACTCGCCGCTTACAATTGTGCTGGATCACAGAAAATGGCACATCGAATCGGGTAATGTGTTCAACGGAGCTGTCAAAGAGGTTGTGTAAAAATGAAGAATGCTTGCCTGACCATTCTCGTTCTCGGTGCGATTTTTGCTCCGCTGACGATTTCAACGGCCCAAGCCCAGGAAGTCACCGATACGGCCTCGCCGGGACTCGCAATTGGTACAAGGGCTCCGGCATTCAAGCTGAAGGATCAGTTCGGACAAAACCAATCGAACGAAACGCTCCAGGGAGCGAACGGAACCGTCCTCCTCTTTGTGCGTTCCGCCGACTTGTGACCGTTCTGCAAAGCGCAGCTCGTGCAGCTGCAAAACGCCAAACTCCGGTTTGAAGCGCAAGGCATCAAGCTTGCCGCCATCAGCTATGACAGTCGCGCAATCCTGGCGGACTTTGCAGGGAAAATGAAGATCGACTATTCCCTCCTGAGTGATCCTGAGTCCAAAGTCATTCGAAAATTCCAGGTTCTAAATCAGAAAGCAATCGGGATCAACAAGGGCATGGCGCTTCCCGGTTTCTTTTATATCGATACGGGGGGTGTGATTCGAGAGAAATATTTTGAGGTAAGCTACGCCGATCGCTTTACGCCTAATAATGTGATCGCCAAACTCTTCCCCGAACTGACCGTAGAAGTGACTCAGAAATTGGATGCCCCGCACCTTCAAGTACAATTGGCACAGTCGGACCGAACCGTTATACCGGGCAACCGCATCAGTCTCACGGTTGAGGTTCAACTTCCCGCCGGTGTGCATGTGTACGCGCCCAACGTTCACGGTTACAAACCCATTCAACTGGTGGTGCGTCCCTCACTGGTAATTAGGCTGGCGTCCTCGACGTATCCCCGCGAGAAAACGCTGTACCTTGATGCGATCAAGGAGCAAGTGCCTGTGTTCGAGGGCACATTCCGTATCGTGCAAGACATAAAAATTGTAGCGAGCAAAGCAATGACCGAGTGGCTCGGAACGACTGGCCAACGAATACTCGTCTCGGGGGAACTCAAATACCAAGCCTGCGATCAGACCATCTGCTATCCCCCGGCCTCGTTGCCACTCACTTGGCAATTTCAGGTTCTACCGCCAGATGAAGAGCGATCGCCGGAAGCCATACGTCATAAGTAGATGTTGCACTGCAACAGGCATCCCGGTTTCGTTATACACGCTCGTTTGTCTGCAATCACTACTCGTTCTTGCTGGTGGTGTCCTTGTCATCCGCTTCGACAATCACCTCAACGTGCGCGCCCTGCTTCAGCTTCACTTTCTCGCCTTGCTCGTTTTCCAGGGTATTCTCGATGCGAATCTCTTTGTACAAATCGTCCGCTCCGGCGATGCTGATTTCCGCCTTTTCCGGTTCGTGTGGGTGCTTGATGAGTTTACGGACGAGGCCCGGCTTCTTCGTTTTAGGTTTCTTGGGCATGGCGACTCCTTGAAGGGGAGAGCGAAGGCCGGGGTGCTTTTCATTCTAATCGACCTTTGTACCTAAATCCATTCTCATCGCTGGCTGCTAAATTCGAAAAAGCTTTTTCCTCAGCCCGCCAACAATCGCGCTGAATTATTTTTACAAATACCGATACAATTTGCCGAGAGGGTCATTCCCATCCCATGAAAACCCGCCACCTGGCCGTGGGCAGCACCCGACGGCCAAAACTGAATGCCGTGAGCGATGCAGCCGTTTCCATCGCCCCGCTGTTCGGTGACGCAACCGTCCTGGACGTAACCGGACACGAGGTCGAGAGCGGGGTTAGTCATACCCCGGTCTCCCGCGAAGAATTGATGCGCGGCGCGCGGCAACGAGCGGAAACGCTACAAGCCAATTTCCGCGCCGACCAGCGATCCGCCGATTTCTTTATCGGTCTCGAAGGCGGACTCAATGTCATCCTCGAAAACGGCATTAGACGCGTGTTCCTGGAAAGCTGGGCTTATGTGACCGACGGAACCCGTGCCCACTTTGGCTGCTCCGGCAGTATCGAACTGCCCGAAGCCCTTGCCGATGAAGTTCTTTTGCGTGGCACCGAGCTTTCGGTGGCCATCGACCAGTTTGCCGGCGCCGTCGGCATTCGCGATGGCCAAGGCGCTTGGGGCGTGCTTTCGCGCAACCTCATTTCCCGCCAGGAGTCATTCCGCCGTGCTGTCGAAGCCGCGTTTGCGCCCTTCTACAACCCAACCATGTATCGCTCGGCCGCTGCGGCCACCGGTTCATGAGAAAGTCGGCGAAAAAGAGTATTCTGGGATCAGCGGTATCCGCAGTGTGCCAATCATCGGAGGAAATGACTCGTGGACATTGTGAAGGGCAACATGGGTTGGATCGAGGTGGTGGTCGGCCCGATGTTTTCAGGCAAAAGCGAGGAACTGATTCGCCGTCTCCGGCGCGCGGAAATCGCCCGGCAACGCGTGCAGATTTTCAAGCCGGCGATTGACTCACGTTTCGCCGCCAACGAAATCGTCTCGCACTCCGGGCTGGAGATACCCTCCGACAACGTCAGCAAAGCGTCCGACATCCTCGAGAAACTTCAGCCGCGTACCGAAGTCGTGGGTATCGATGAGGCGCAATTTCTCGGCGATGAAGTCGTGGATGTATGCACCAAGCTGGCAAATCTCGGTAAACGCGTGATTGTTGCCGGACTGGACACCGACTTTCGCGGCCGTCCCTTCGAACCCATGCCGCGCCTGCTCGCCGTTGCCGAAGAGATCACCAAACTCCTCGCCATCTGCGTCCGTTGTGGCAATCCCGCCGTCCACACCCAGCGGCTGGTCGAAAATGACGAGTTGATTGTAGTCGGCGCCAGTGGTGCTTATGAAGCTCGTTGCCGCCGTTGCTTTGAACCCAATCCCGCTCAAGCCCGCAAGGAAAACGGGCCCCAAGTACTGACTCGCAACCGCGCGGCTTCCGGCGGCGCATAGCCAACTGTAAAATAGTACAATTCGCTCCAGAACCTGCACCCCCATTTCAATCGTACAAGGACAGGTATGCGCATTGAATCCAAAGCACCCACGCGGGTAGACCTTGCCGGAAGCACGCTCGACATCTGGCCGCTCTATCTCTTTCATCCTGGCGCCGTCACCGTCAACGCCGCAATTTCTCGCTATGCATCCTGTGTCGTCGAAACCCACCCTGCTGGAGATGAACGAATCAAGCTCGTGTCACTGGACACGAATCGCTCCGAATCTTTCGCTTCTCTCGAACATCTCTTCAAAGCGAAACATTACCGTTTGCCCCTGCTTGCGGAAATTGTGAAGTTTTTTCATCCCAAAGGCGGCTTTGCTCTCACCACCAATTCAGAGGCACCTGCGGGAGCCGGAATTGGCGGCTCCAGCGCCATGGCCGTTGCCATCTGTGCGGCTTTGGACCGCTTCACCGGCGCGGGCCGCAGTAAAGTGGACTGGGTCCACATCAGCCGGGATGCCGAAGCCATCGTCATTCACATTCCCACTGGCATGCAGGACCATTACCCACCCGCGTTCGGCGGCGCTGCGGCCATCGAATTAATTCCCGGTGGGGAACGTCGTATCGAAATTAACGTCAATCTCGACGAACTCGAGCGCCGCCTGGTCGTCTGCTACACCGGCAAGCCCCGGCAATCCGCCATCAACAATTGGGGCGTGTTCAAGGCCCACATTGACAATAAGAAGGCTGTCGTCACCAATTTGGAGCGCATCTCCCAAATCGCCCAGAAACTCAGAGATGCCTTGGTCGCCGGCGATTGGAAAGAAACCGGCAAATTGATGCATGCGGAATGGCAATTCCGCCGCCGCAACCTTCCCACCATTTCCACCAAGACCATCGACCGCATCATCGACTCATCCCGCCGCAAAGGCGCATTAGCCGGCAAGGTCTGTGGTGCCGGTGGTGGAGGCTGCGTTGTCCTGCTGATTGACCCAGATGCTCGTGAACGTGTGGAGAAATCCGTGGTCGAGGCGGGCGGCCAGCTCTTGCCCATGCATATCGATCGTCAGGGGGTCCAGGTAGTCGCCCAATAAGGATAAAACTGGCCCAATGAATTTGCCCTCTACTCAAGCTCCTGCCAGCATCATAGAATAAGAGAGTTCGAGAGACCCGGCCAACCTACGAATATGTTTTTGCGATTTGCCATCCCGTTAGGCCTTCTCCTTTACGTCTATGCGGACGTGCCGGATTCGCCTCATCTGCTTCCATCCTCGGCCACTGCCCAGGCAAGCTCCGCCGCGTTCACGCCCGACGATCGTATCCCGCTCTACCCATCCCTGGGAGCCGGCAGGGCTCAGGATCAGAACAAGCCCCCCACTGGCTCGGCGACAAAAAGTGATTCGTTGCAGGAAATGTCCAAGCTCTCTTTGATCCGTTATGTTTCTGGCGAATTTGCCAAAGCCAAAAAACCGCTGCCGGGTGGCAAAGATGGTTTTACTTTGTACGCCGATAAGCCCCTGGATGAAGACAACCTGAATCGTGCTGTGAGCGCTCACGGTGCCGCGGTCAACACCGGCGATAATGTTCAAGTCACAAAACTCGAATTCCACGAGAAGACGATCATCATCGACGTAAATGGTGGCGGCCGCCCAAAGAAAAATTGGCGCGATCACATTCAGTTTGGAATGGGCGGCACCATGCCCTCAACCAGCACCACGACAACTCCCGCCAATGGTTCGGACCAGGGTCCCCCGGGATTCCAACAAGGTCGCGGTGGCACCATTTTTTTGCAGTTTGCGAAAACCGTTCCCGATCTCACCCCCGATGAGTTGAAAGCCCTGCTTGCTCCTTTCCTGGATTTTAACAAGGCCCACTCCGCCTCTGTGAACTGGATCGATACTTTGCCGCCCGAGATGAAGAAGGCCATTACCGAGCGGCGCGCCACCGTCGGTATGGACCGCGACGAAGTCGTTGCCGCGATCGGCAAACCCGACCGCAAGGTCCGCGAGCGCGACTCGCAGGGTAACGACACCGAAGATTGGATCTACGGCCATCCCCCGGACAGAACCGTCTTCGTCCACTTCACCGGCGAACGTGTCACCATAATTAAGCAATATCCCCAGTGAGTTCTTCTTCGCGCTCTACTCCGTCGCATTCGGCCGACGACTCCAACTGAACTGCATTTTTCCGCTTTGCTGATCGACTTTTTGTATCTTCCCGTTGCGCTCTGCAATCCAATCCGGGTTCCTCAATCTTTTTCGAAAGGAATCGCAATGACAAAAACCCAAACTGGGCGCGAGCAACCTGACTCCACGAGCCGTGAGTTGCTCCAGGCTTTTGATGATCTGTTTGGCTTGCACCCGGGTTTCCGTCCCGTGCACGCCAAAGGCGTCCTTCTCTCTGGTTCGTTCACTTCTTCGCCGGCCGGTAAGGCCCTCACCAAAGCCCCTCATGTGACCAGGCCCTCCGTTCCGGTTGTGGTGCGATTCTCGGATTTCGCCGGCGTTCCCGGCATTCCGGATTACGACGACAACGCCAGCCCACGCGGCATCGCCATCCGTTTCTTTCTTGCGGAACATGTTCACACCGACATCGTCGCGCATTCAGTAAACGCGTTTCCCACCCGCACTGCCGAAGATTTTCTGCAGTTTCTTCGTGCGATCCACGGCACGACTCCAGAGTCGCCCAAGCCCACCCCGCTCGATTCTTTTTTCGCCTCCCACCCTGCGGCCCTGGCATTTGCTCTGGCGCCCAAACCGATTCCCGCAAGTTTCGCCAATGAGTCCTTCTATTCCGTCAGCGCTTACCAGTTCACCAACTCCAGCGATGTGGCAAAATTCGGCCGCTACCGCATCGTCCCCGTCGAAGGCAGCAAATATCTCGATGCCGGAAACGCGGCCCAGCAGAATCCAAATTTCCTTTTCGATGAAATCAAGGCCAGGTTAACCAATCGCCCGGTCAATCTACGCATTCAGGTGCAAATCGCCGCGGATGGTGACGTCGTCGACGATTCCACCGTGCAATGGCCACAGGATCGTCCCATCCTAGAATTTGGCACGCTCGAGTTGAACGCCGTTGTTCCCGACAACGACGCTGAGCAGCGCCATATCATTTTCGATCCGCTGCCTCGCGTCGATGGCATCGCCCCGTCGCAAGACCCGCTTCTCGATCCCCGCGCCTCCGTCTATCTAGCCAGCGGTCGTCGCCGCCGCGCCGCCCAGGTTTAAACACAAACCATCGTCATTCCGAACGGAATCTCTCGCATGGGGGCAGTTGAGTTAAAGCAGATCTACCCCATCATTCAGCAAGCCCTGAAAGGACTGAAGCCTCCCCACATTGACCATGAGATACCAGCTCATATTGCAATTTCCAGCAAGTTCTGCAGGAGAGTACGACTCTCTTGTTCAGATTGAGGATTTGCTGATAGACCAGCTGACAGCCGAGGAGATCGATGGTCACGACGCTGGATCCGGTGAATTTAACATTTTCATTCTAACGAGTGACCCACAGGAATCCTTTGCCCGCCTAAAAGCGATCCTTGGGAACAAACCTGTTTGGGCGCAGGCTCGCGTCGCTTATCGCGAGCTGCACGCAGAGCAATACACGACGCTTTGGCCGGCCAACCTGACAGAGTTTAAGGTTGGGTGAACAGGCGGGTGGCGCACCCTTCGATTCCAAGAAGCTTTTGGGTGGCCTGCCCTTTGCGTTTTCCGCAAAGGGTGGGACGCTCTTTCTCTTTCTTCAATTCCACTTGTCCACCGCCAGCAATCCTTCCCCACGCTCATAGAACGTCCAACTGCTCCAAACCCAATCTCGCGGATGCCCTACTAATCTTTCTTTCACCGGGTTCATATGTATGTAATCCAGTTTCTCCCGCAACTTCTTCTCTGAATACACATTGAAATCGTAATACCGCCGCTGCCAGAATCGCCTTGCATCTGCTTCCTCAGGAAATCCAAGTGCTAGTTGCCCCGCTCGCGCACGTTTCTTTCCACGCATTCGCCGCGAAACCCGCTGCTTGAACACTTGAACAATTTTCGCAGGTGAAACCGTAGGCAGTTCGTTGATCAGCAGGTGCACATGCTCCGGCATCACCACATAGCCCAGCACTTTAAACCCGTACCGCGCTCGCACTTCCCCCAGAAGTTTCACCGCCAGATTTCGAGCCCGTACATTCCCCAGGAATTGTCTGCGTTGATAGCATGTGAAGGTGATGAAATGCAGATCGCCACGGCCCACCCAGCGTTTCAGATTCTTTGGCATAAACACATCGCCAACCAAGAGCGTCCCACCCTTTGCCAACAGCAACACCGCAAAGGGTAGGCCACCCTCGTTTTATCACTCTACCGTTATGTTCTTCAGTGATATCCTCACATCGATAATGCTAGAAAGAACTCCCAGCAAAGGGTGCGCCACCCGCCTCGCCACGGCGGGTTGGTATAGACAAGGCGAACAATGAAATTGTGGTTCTAGACCAGACGAGCCCAGGCACGTTTCATGGGCATGTACGCGAGTGGAGCGAGTTAACTTCAGAAATGCAAAACGCTCTCAAGAATGCCGGGTTGACAGATGCGAGAGGCAACATTTTCAGATGAAACCCAGATTTGAAAACCCTGCTCCAATTCCTCGCGAGCAACTCGAAAAGGCGCTGGTCTCCAGTGACGCTCCCACAGTCGCGGATGCGTTAATCCGTATGGCGCTTTGGGAAAGCGACGGTCGGTGGGCTGAACAGAAGTCTCTGTCAGCACTCGGAGACCGCAGAAAAGAAGTCCGAATAGCCGCGCTGCAATCAATTGGGCACCTAGCCCGGCTACATCGGTCCCTGAATTTGGAAACTGTGATCCCAGCGGTAACAAAACTGCTGGATGACCCTGATTGTCGCGGGACGGCGGCAGACGCGCTTGAAGACATTGCAACATTCATGCCCAAGAGGGGCCATGCCCACGGCGCGCCAGAATGATCCGGCGGGTGGCCCACCCGTAGATTCTGAAAGGTTTTGGGTGGCCCATCCTTTGCGCTTTTGTTTTTTTGCAAAGGGTGGGGTCGTTTGCGCTGGCCTCTTCTCTTTTCTTCATTCTTTGGCGGGTGGCCCAGGATCGACCGAACTCAGGCAGCAGTATGGCAACAGGGCCGGACAGGTAATCGGTCGAGTGAGCGCCGACGGCACTAAGCAGGTGCGATTTGACACCAACGCCTCCAGCCCCACTATAATTTCGAGAACAGACTAACGGGTTCGAACCTGCATGTGAATTTCTGAGCAAACCCATGAATGAGGACGACATCCGCACACTTTCCCACGCCACAGGCACCAAAGTGCGCATCACCGCTGTTGGTGGCGAGGTTTTTCTTGCCAAGGTCCTTTGGATCGAACGAGAAAGACACGAGTTGGTTCACGAGCTAATCTCAACAACTATTCCTGAGAGGTACAAAGCGATGGGCCGACGATCCGATGGTTTATGGGTCATTCCTTTCGACTACATTGACCGAGTAGATAAAGTGGAGACACTCGATTGAAAAGCCGGGTGGGCCACAGATCGGCGGGTGGCCCGCCCATAGATTCTGAAAGGTTTTGGGTGGGCGGGTGGCCCAGCCTCGAGCTGTAAGGCGAATTTGGGTGCCCCATCCCTCGGGTTGTGAGGGTGGGTCTTGGGGTTGTTTCCTTGTTTAACCGCTACAACAGGTCCACCGGAATCATACCCTCTCCCTCTTTCGCATAATTCGACGAACTGCTCCCTAAACATCCCCTCGTAATGCGTCATGGATTTATATAGGTGTTAGACTCTCTCTAATTCAAGGGAAGAAGTGAACCAAAATCATGCCCGGGCCACCCGCGAGTGGCAGCAGTGCGATCCAGGATGACATGCAAAGGCAATGTGCTATGGGTAATCCTGCGGCATGTAATTAATAGCTTGATCGAAAAAGGGGAATTTGGATGCGATCTTTAGGAGTCACATTCTGGTTTCTGTTAGTATGCGTGCTTTTTTGTAGTCGCGGCATGATGGCTCAAGACCTAAGGGTGCTCGTACTGGACGCGTTGGATGGAAAGCCTCAAGCGAATGTGAGGGTTGAATCTCTGTGTGTAGGGTCTCCCAAAAATTCCTGGGGAAAACCAGCATTCACAAACGATAAGGGAATCGCCACAGTTTCGTACGTCTGCAACGACCAGCAGAAGATCGAGATTTCGGTCTATCCGCCCAATAAGAAAGAGCAATGCGGCGACGACGTGAATACGAATCTTAACGAGGTAACAGCTTTGGGATTTATAAGCAATCCGAGCGCGGCGGGCGGAATGTGGTGTCCTACCAAAGTGAGCAAGACTCTCAAATCTCTTCCCGGTCAAATTACTGTATTCGTTAAGAAACCGACGTGGTGGCAATCTCACGTAGCGGGGTGAGACCGGGGTGAACCCCTACAGCGGGTGGCCCAAGCTCGACCCGCAAGCTGAATTTGGGTGCCCCATCCCTCGGGTTGTGAGGGTGGGTCTTGGGGCCAAAAGCCCAATCCGCGTTCGAACTGAGTTTACCTTATTATTCTCTTGAATGTTGATTACTACAATGTTATAATCCTGCTGTCATGCCGGTTGGGTCCTCGTTCTGCGCCTCGTCGCTCCAACCCACTCCCTCGTCTCAACCGCAAATTCCGGCAACTCCTTTCCTTCCCACACTTACAAGAATTGGTGGTACCCCCCTCCCCAACGCGCCGATATCGTACGGTACAAAACCGTACGGCGCTCCCCACTAACTCCCATGCATCCCGAGACTTATCACCTGTACTGCAGAAAGTACCCCGGGGGAGGGTGTTATCATCGAGCTATGTCATTCATCAGGAATGTCGGCGCGCCGACATTTTCTTCCCTTGCGATACAATCCCGCCCTCGCAAGCCTCGCTTTTCGATCTTCGGGCTTTCGTCTACTCCGACTTTAGCCGTTCTCATCACGCGGCCGCCGAGCCTTTCTACTGTTACTGGTTTTCCACTAAGTCCGCCGGGAAAATGCCGTATTTTTCGCGCAGAAAATCACTCAGCGCGCGCCAATTCCTCGCCTCGACCAGCAGTAAACTCTGGCGCAAAAGTGCGAAACCGAATAAGCTTTTATCCAGGGACGAGGTTTTGCATGCCCAGGGGCAAGCAGTTCCGCGTCCTCCCAGCCTTGTTGGTTCCCCAGCCGCTCGATTCCTGGTGTAAACACGTTCGCCCAGCTAATTCAAACTCTGAGGAGACACAACAAAATGAAACGGCCAATTGGAATTTTCTTGGCGTTCAGTTTGGTGTTGCTGGGCGGATGCGCTACGAAAAAATATGTCGCGAAGACCGTCGATCCCGTCAACGCCAAAGTCGATCAAGTGGACCAGAACCAGCAGAAGACTCAAAAGCAATTAGATGAAACCGAACCTCGCATCAGTGCCGCGGACGAGAAAGCCACTTCGGCTGACAATCGCGCCACCGATGCCATCAACCGAGCGGATGCCGCCTCCAAGAAGTCCGACCAGGTGCGCGATCAATTGCATTCGGAATTGAACGAGCGCATCGCCAACTTGGATGACTACAAGGCTGGTAATTCCGTCACCGTTCTTTTCAAGTGGAATTCCGCCACGCTTTCTGACGATGCCAAGCAGCAGCTCGATCAGATCGTCAGCGGATCGCTCTCGAGCGCCAAGCGTTACTTCATTGCCATTCAGGGATTCACCGACAAGACTGGCCCGACAGATTACAATTTGGAACTAAGCCGGCGTCGCGCGGAAGCGGTCCAAACCTATTTGGTCGCGCAACACGACATCCCGGTCTACCGCATCCAGATCGTGGGCTTGGGCAAAGACAAGCCAGTGAATGAGGAAAAAACGCGCCAGGAACGCGAGCAGAATCGTCGCGTTGAGGTCACGCTTTTCAGCGCAGATTCTACCGAAGGCGGTAAGTCGCAAGCCTCGGTGAAATAGGCGGCAGTGGCAGTAGCCACTCTTGGCAGTGCTCTTGAGCAGAGGCGCTGCGCGTCACTTGAGATCTGCTTCGGTCGTTTGAGTTAGCGCTTTGCTATGGTGGCGGAGTTGCTATAGCCCTATCTTCATCTCGCTCAGCAGTTGCCGGTCCGCTGCGGTCAACCGTTCCTCGAGCGAGGCATACCGAGGATACCGATTTTCATTCGCTCCTCGAACTGGAATACCGCCCGTATCCAAACGGCCATTGCGTTCCAGTGCATTTCGCCTCACGGCTCCGAGCCATTTTTGAAAATCGTCTTGGTTCATCACAGTTTTCCAGAGTCCCGGACCTTTGGGCCTGCTCTCCGCCTTCTTTTCGCGGCTACGAGTTGATTCTCACTGGTCCTACCGCCGTGCGCTGTGACGTGACGCACATTTTTTCACCAACAGATTTTCGGATGAGCAGCCCTTGGTTGTGGACGTGGAAAGACCTGGATGAGCAGTGCGATTCTGCGAATGCGCACAGACTCGCAATTGGGAATTTTAACTTCCGTTGGATTTTCGAAATTACACGACCACCGGGGTCGAATTCTCGTTCACGGACGCGAGAAAGCGGTCGCGATTACGACGTTAGATCTTGACGCCCCAGAACCCGTCATCCGGCTGGTCGAGCGCGATGCCAATATCCCACGCCTCGTGCCCGCGCCAGACAACTTCAGCTTGCGCGCTGCGCCCAACTTCAGGCAGTACCACGCGAACCTTATGCCGAAGCGGCAAATCGGCGCCGACCACGGCCATACAACCGGAGTGGCTGACGTCCACCGTGACTGCATTCGCGCTGCGTCTTTTTTCTCCATCTTGCCATTCCACAAGGAACCGCAGGCTGGCCACCGCGCGTTTGTGGGATCGCATTCTTGCCCAACGTTCTTCGAATTGGTGGGAAAGCGTCGTTGGTGTTTCTACGGTCGAAGCGGACATAAGAACCTCAATCGGTAGGATTATGGACTGCAGGAAGGGCCACGGAAAAAGGTAGTACCGTGTTCCGCGCATGTCAATGGTATTGCGTCCAAAAAGTGACCCTTCGTTGTTATTTAGTTTGTTTCCCCTCAACCTTTCAGAAGAGGTTTGGGCGACTCACGGAGCCGGACAAGTAGGCGATGGAGGTGCGGAGCATCTTGTGCGGGGACGGAGCGAATCTTCATGCCCAGTCCCTTCCCTCCGGTGGCATGTTTCACTACGGCTTCAGCGCGGATTTGACCTTCCTGGACCAAAAAATGCAAGTTCAGCAGGTCGCCTTCGCGCTTGGGCGCGCGCGTCTCGATGAACAGTCCAGAAGGACTTAGGTCTTTCACCCGTGATACATCACGGCCCGACGTCGATTCCCAGTAGACCCACACATCCGCGGCGATTGGAATGCGAGAGGTACGTCTGCGGGAGGGGCCGGTTGTAACTTGCATCGAACTCACCGTCTTCACCCACGACCGCCAAATTTTCCGTAATGGCCCTTCCGAAGCCATACGGGGACAAGGAGGTAGATTGTGGCAAACACTGTGGTAGGAAGTCAACGAGAAGAACGCTGTAGTCTTCAAAAATTGACAAACGATGGCTTGAAGTCGCTACAAAGAAAACCAGCTGTGTTCTCGCTCTACCCAACCGAACTCGCGCGTCCCATCTTCTACGAAAAGATTTGTTGCAATTCACGACTAGGAAGAGGGAGAATCAGCGAAACATAGACCGGCGTCCCCGATCAGTCCACAGTCAGGTGAGTGAGCGGATGCAATCTGCAGACCCAGCCCAGGGATCCCACTGCAAATGGCCTAGCGCGTTTTGCTGCGGTCTTCTGCTTTTGTCTATTGGCGCGTTTCGCTCTCCTGCGCAAGATGTAGCGGACGCCGCGCGTCAAGAGAAAGCCCGCAAAACCGCAGAACCCCAACCTTCACGCCATGTTTACACCGACGAGGATCTGAAGCGCTCGATCATTCTCACTCCGGAAGATCGCGCCAGAGTGGAAGCGCATCGTATTTATAACAATCCTGCGCCTTCCCAGCAGAATGCTGAAAGACAGCCTGCGGATCCCAACGAGCTCTCGGAATCTCTCGGGGAGATCGCCCGACGCTATCGCGAAGAAAAAGCGGCGCGCGAAGCCCAATTCGCGATCGAAAAAAAAATCACTCCGTTCCTCTACTTGTCGCCAGTAAATGCTCTTGCTGCCCCGAAGCTAGCAGTTGAACCGCTGACCGTCCCCGCTTCCGCTGTGCCGCCCGTCCATCGTGTTTCGACGCCCGTTTTCCGTTCGAGCCATCCGGTTGTACCCTCGCATTCCAGAATCTCTCCCTTTCAGCCTCGGCCGCTCAACGGCGCACCTTCCGTTTCGCCCGCCTCCGCCGCTCCTGTGATCGCAGTTTCCGCGCGAGTGCCGGATGCTCCACCGTCCGGAGTCAAGTCCGTGGTACCTCCCTCGGGCGAAGGGCTTCATCGTGTTCAGGTTCAGCGTGGGCAGAGTTGGTGGAAGCTTGCCCAAGTTTACCTGGGCAACGGCGCGCGTTGGCGCGAACTGCGCGCGTTGAACGCAAATTTATCTGAATCGTCTGACGTTTTAGAACTTGGGAGTACCGTAGTTGTGCCCACAGTTCTGCCATCGCCTTGGCCGTCGCCGTCAACGCGAACGCAAGTGAGGGTCGGCCGCGGCGAGTCTATGTGGTCGCTGGCGCTGAAGTACTTGGGGCGAGGCAGCGCGTGGCATTGTCTCGCCAATGCCAACCCGCAAATTCTGGACTATACGCACCTCGAAATTGGCGCATCCTTGCAGCTCCCCGAGGCTGATGCCCTGAAATCCTGCGTGCAGAAATCAGCCGAAGAATCCAAGTGACTCCTTAAGGTTGGTAACGCCAGCTTGCAGCCGGTTCCGATCGGCTGTGTCAGCGCCTGTTGCCGATTCCCCACGAGCCCAAATCTCTGCTGGAGCGGAGCTGCAAGGAATCGTTCAGAATCACCGGGCACTAGGGCCAGGCGGCTTCTAACCTAAGCCCCACCTTCAGTAGATCCGTTCACCTAGAACGGTTCACGCGGCAGCCCCGTTGCTGTGAGCGTTGGAACGGCCGTCGCTCCCGTCGCGCTTCAGGTAACGATACAAGCTCGTGCGCCCGATTCCCAAAATCTGCGCCGCGCGCAGCCGATTCCCATTGCACATCTGCAGCACTTTCTGGATATGTACTTTGCGAACCTCATCCAGCGACAGCGGCTGCCAATCCTCATCTCCCGGTAGCCGCGCATTACGGTGTTGCAGTTGTTCCGGCAGATCGCTCAAATCGATGAAATCGCCTGTCGCGGTGATGCACGCCGTGGAAATTACGTTCTCCAGTTCTCGAACATTCCCCGGCCAGGGATGTTGCAGCAATACGGTTTGCGCCCGGCGCGTCAGCCCTGCAATGTCTTTGCCATAAGCGTCGTTGTACTTCTTCAGGAAAAATTGCACCAGCAGCGGAATGTCTTCCAGGCGCTCGGCCAACGACGGAATTCGGATTTGAATGGAACTCAGTCGATAAAAAAGGTCTTCCCGGAAGCGCCCGGACAGCACCTCCGCCCGAAGGTCCCGATTGGTTGCGGCGATCAGGCGAACGGTCACCTGCTTAATCTCCGGAGAGCCGACTCGCTGGATCTCGCGATTCTGAATGACCCTTAGGAGTTTGGCTTGCATCGGCAACGACGTCTCGCCCACTTCATCCAGGAAAACCGTTCCGCCATTCGCGTATTCGAATAGGCCGGGGCGGGTATCGGTGGCTCCGGTAAACGCGCCTCGCACGTGTCCAAACAGTTGGCTCTCGAGCAGCGTGTCGACCATCGCCGAGCAGTTGCACACCGCTAGCCGCTGCTGGCTGACCGGGCTGATCTGATGGATGGCCCGCGCCACCAGTTCCTTTCCCGATCCAGTCGGCCCAACCAAAAGCACGTTGGTGTAGTGGCGCGCAACCTTGCGTGCAAAGTCGAACACTTCCAGCATCGCCGGACTCTTGCCAATGATCCCGTGGAATTCCAGGTCTTTCAGCAGTTGTTCCTCGAGCGCGCGCACGCGACGGCGCTGATCGTAGAGCGAAGCAACATCGTCGAGCGTCCGCTTCAGGCGAATTGGGTCAATCGGCCTGGGCAGAAAATCTGACGCACCGCGGCGAATTGCCTCCAGCGCGGCGTCCAGCGTGTATTCCGCGGCCATCAGAATCAGGTGTATGCCGGGATCGCAGCGCAGCGCTCGCGCTAAAAATTCATAGGGATCATGAGTATCCAGATGGATGCTGGCGAACACCAGCCGGCAGCGGCCCACCCGAATCAACCGCAAAGCCTCTTCGGGATCGCTTGTGGAGATTGCCTCGTATCCCATATCGAGAATGAGCGTCGAGAGCAAGTCGCGCTCGGCTGGATCGTCGTCGAAAATGCACGGCGTCATTGTGGTGTGCGGAGTAGAAACTTCGATGGGTTTATAAGTGGCGGTTGTCATGCCACAACATAAGGCAACCACTGTGCCAAATTCGCGAAACGCTGTTTCGTCGCGGCAAATCTTCTTCGTCAACCGCACACAATCGATACAGTTCCTCTAACTTGCATCGCAGCATGATGATAGAAATCAACGAAGAGTCGAAAAGAAATGCGAATCAATAAATGATTGGATGCAACGTGCATCGACTGAGCCATCGATTCATTCCAATTCGGTGCAAAGTGTCAATGTGGGAGGGAACCACTTCTTTAATTCACCGGGTTGAGATTCTGGCTGTACCGTGGCTGAACCTCGTTCAACCGAAACTGGTGATGACCGTCCGGATCGCACCCAATGAACTCCACCTTGTAAACGATGGGCGCCGCTTGCGCTCGACCTTCAGGATGGAGTGTGCGGATAAAAACCATAGCGCCGTCCGGCAGCATGCGCTGGAGCGAGATGTGCTTGCCCGCAAACTCGTCCCAGCCGAGGTCGGACTTTTCTACGAAGAACGCTTCATTCTCGTCCCACCCGGATACTTCAACGCGATAACTGTCGCACTGCGTCAAAGCTTCGGGCAAAATCATCAGCGTCTCCCGCTATGAATGGAGCATTTGGTTTGCCAGCCAAGGGCATCGCAAACGCTGGAAACACTAGCGATATGAATTGGCGGCGGCAACGCCTCGACAGTGTTTGTGCGGGAAAGACACGATGGCGCTTCGACGTGTACCGTCGTGAGTCAGATTCGCAATCATGCGAAAGTTCTAAGCAAGCGCATTGCTACGCATTGTTCGCTTGTCGCTTGTCAAAAGGTTCTGAACTCTGAGGAGTTTCTTAGAGGAGGATGGACTCGACAAATGTTTCCACTGGCGGAAAAATGTAACGAAAAATGACCAGGCTGACGAGAATGCCCGGCAGAGCAAAAGTCCCACCGCGGATCCAATTGAGGTAAGCACGGGCGCGGTCCTCGCTCATCAGCAGCATGATCACCGAGCTGCCATCCAGGGGCGGCACAGGCAACAGATTAAAAACTCCCAAAAGTAGGTTCAGAGAAAACAGTACAAACAAAATCACCGCAGGGAATCCATGGGGTACGCCGCCGGGACCCCATTCCACCAGGTGGAACGCAGCTCCGACGCGCAATCCGACCGCACCCAGGATCATCAGCGAGAAATTCGTAGCCGGACCCGCTAAGGCCATCAAAGCCGAGCGGTGCGGATGCCGTTGCGCCCAGTTCGGATCATAGGGTGCGCTGGCGAACCCGATCATTCCTCCATTCATCAGAAAAAAACTCAAGATCGGGAACACCACCATGCCGTACGGCGAACGGCGAATGTGTGGGAGAGGATTCAACGACACTTGACCGCCCAGTTCCGCGGTATTGTCCCCGCCGAGTTTGGCGACAAGTGCGTGGGCCGCTTCATGGCACGTGGTGGAGAACAGAAAAACGATGTAATAGATGAAGCCGATGATCAGCAGCTGGGGCGTGAAGTTGGGCATAAGTGAGTCAGGTTAGGATTTTGCGCCGTGGAAAGCAAGTGTGGACGAAGCTTCGGTGAATAGCCTTCCGTCACGGGTGCCTTCGCGGTATCATACCAACCAACGCGTGTGTTGGCCGCCTTTTTGGGTGTGCGAAGCAACAGAGGTTGGGGTTGAAATATGAAGGCCTGTCTGCTGCGCACGCCCGCAAGAGTCCAGGAAAATCCGCTAAAGTACGAAGAAGTTCCCGATCCACAGGCCGGCCCGGGTCAGGTGCTTGTGCGTGTGAATGTTTGTGGTGTCTGCCGCACGGATCTGCACGTTGTCGAAGGCGAATTGCCTCCTAAAAAATCTCCGGTCATACCCGGCCACCAGGTTGTCGGGCGAGTTGAGCAGTCCGGCGAAGGCGCGACGCGGTTTGCGAAGGGCGCTCGTGTCGGGATCGCCTGGCTACACAAAGTGGATGGCACATGCGCATATTGCCGGCGACACGAAGAAAATCTTTGTGATGCACCGCTCTTTACGGGCTATACGGTCGATGGCGGCTACGCGGAGTGGATCGTCGCTCCCGAGGATTTTGTCTATCCGATTCCGGAAGGGCTTGCGGACGAACATGCCGCTCCGCTGCTGTGTGCCGGCATCATTGGCTATCGCTGCTTGCGATTCGCTGACGTAGGCCGCGGAGCGGGCTTGGGATTTTATGGATTCGGCGCCGCCGCGCATGTCGCCATCCAAGTCGCGCGTTACTGGCGAGTTGACGTCTACGCTTCGACTCGTGATCAACGCCATCAGGAACTGGCCAGAGAATTGGGCGCGAAATGGGCGGGTGGCACACTCGACGCTCCGCCTGTTGAGTTGGATGCCGCGATTGTTTTTGCTCCCGCCGGCGAGATCGTCCCGGCAGCTCTCAAGGTATTGCGGAAGGGTGGACGACTGATTCTCGGCGGAATTCATATGAGCGATATTCCATCTTTCCCGTATGACCTCTTATATGGCGAACGAATGATCCGCAGCGTCGCCAACAATACGCGACAGGATGGCACTGAATTCCTGAAGCTTGCGGCGGAAATCCCGATTCAAACTCATGTTCAGGTATACCCGCTCAGTGACGCCAACCGCGCATTAAACGCCCTGAAGAGCGACGCAATCTCTGGGGCGGCAGTGTTGCGTGTAAAATCCTGAAACTCAGGTCCCTCTTGAAAAGGAACGTTCGATGAAAACCGGTGTATTGATTCTGGTATCCGCATTGTGTCTCGCCGCTGCAAATCACGCGATTCTGCATGAAGCTGGACCGATACCTTCCTCGAAAGCTCCGCAATCGAGTCCGGCGGAAAACCTGAGCGCAGCGGGGGATCAGGAACTCCGCGGAATCATCGCGAGTGCCAAGCTGGCGGATCTCCAATGGCCAAACTTCTCCGCTCAACGTGATGCCGTCAAGGAATTCTATGAAGAGTCTGGATACCGATTGGGTTGGACCCACGGCGGCCGGCCCACCCCGCAAGCACTCGAAGCAATCGGCATTTTGGAGCATGCGGACGAAAAAGGACTGGACGCGAAGGATTATGATGGCGCGCGATGGCCGCAACGCGTCAGTTCGCTGCAAAGCCCAGCAGCATCGGAGTCTGCCCTCGTACGATTCGATGTGGCCCTGACGGTTTGCGCCATTCGCTACGGTACCGATCTTCATCTTGGAAAAGTAGACCCAAAAACCTTGCACAAGGACTTCGATCCAGATCGTGCGAAACACAATGCGGGAGCTTTCTTGTGGCAAAAGGTGGTTGCGGCGTCCAGCGTGAAAGAGGTGTTGGCGCCGATTGAGCCTCCATACCCCGGCTACCAACGAACGCTCATCGCTTTGCAGAAATACCTGGAATTGGCCAAGCAGGAAGTTGCCGACCCGTTGCCTCAAGTGAAAACGCCAGTTGCACCGGGTGAACCATATGAAGCGGCGGCAAAGCTGGCGAAGCGACTGCAATTCCTCGGTGATCTTCCAGCGTCCGCATCGCTGCCAGATGCTCACGGCTACTCCGGCGAATTAGTCGAAGGTGTGAAGCGGTTTCAGGCTCGGCATGGCTTGGAAGCAGGCGGCAAGCTTGGTCCGCAAACGATTGACGCATTAAACCGTTCGATGACCGTGCGGGTGCAGTCCCTGCGGCTCACCCTGGAACGTTGGCGCTGGTTGCCACACGAATTCACTCAGCGCCCCATCATCGTGAACATCCCCGAATTTGTGTTGCGCGCATACGACCAACCCGGCAAACCCGCGCTCACCATGCGCGTGGTCGTTGGACGAGCAATGCGCACGCAAACACCGGTGATGGAAGAGGACATGAAATATGTTGTGTTCTGGCCATACTGGAATGTTCCACCGAGCATTTTGCGCGCCGAAATGATTCCAAAGATCACCAAGGATCCCGGCTATCTTGAAAAGAACGGGTTCGAAGTCGCGACGTACTCAGGCCAAGTCGTCAGCGATGGTGTCGTGAGCGACGAAATCCTGGCTCAATTACGCTCCGGCAAATTGATGGTGCGGCAAAAGCCGGGGCCCAAAAATGCACTCGGGCTCATCAAATTCATATTCCCTAACGACCAGAACATCTATCTGCACTCAACTCCTTCCCAATCGCTGTTTAGCCAGACTCGCCGGGATTTCAGTCATGGCTGCATTCGCGTGGAGAATCCACAAGCGCTCGCCGAATGGGTGCTTCGCAATAATCCGGGATGGACACGGGATCGCATCGAAGCCGCGTTCAAGGCGCAAAAAGAGCAACAAGTGAATCTGACGAATGCGATCCCTGTGCTGATCGTCTATGGAACTGCAATTGCTAAAGAAGACGGGCAAATCTATTTCTTCGATGACCTGTACGGGTACGATAAAGAACTTGGCAACCGGTTTGAAAATGCCTACGCACCCGCGCCCTGATTTTGCGCGCTCACTGCGCCCTGCGTGTCACTCTGGATTGAGTTGACTCGATGAACAGCCGTAGCACCACGTGCGAACTCGTCCGGTATCGACATGCACGAATCCCGAACGCGGGTAGTATCCCACGCCGCCGCGTTTCAGTTCGAGCGCGGCGTTTCGCAGCGCCAGCGTATCGACTCCAGGAATTCGAATATCGATCGCGTGGGCCTGCATGTGTTGGCTATGTTTCGCTACGCCCGCCGAACGAGCGCGCAGGAAATCATTGCTCCACGGCGTCCGGTATCCACAGATAATGTCGATCTCGGTGTTTGGTCGGCCAACCGCCGCGGCTACATCAGCCAAAATGTCAAAGACGTGCGGATCATAATGCTTCACATCTCCGGTGCGATGATCGCGCAAAAAGTAATCAAGCTGCGCTTCCGCCTCCGGCAGATAACGCTCGCCGCGACGATACACAATATCGATTCGCTCCCCAGTGTGCGTGTGATAAAGCCGCAAGCGATGTTCCTGCGGCCCCGGATTGTCCGCGTGAACGGTCGCGCGATGCACACCTACCGAAGCGAAGACCACGATCGCTACAAAAACCAGCAATGGGACAGTACGTGTCAATCGACTAGCCTCCAAATTTTCAATCCCCTAATCCGGCTGCGCTACGCAACACACAACTAATAGTCTACCGTTGTAGCGCTCTGGCGCGAAATAGGACGTGATGAGGTAGCGAAGGGCGCGTGTGTGATTTGGCGTCACATTTGAGCTAAATCACCCAGAAAACGTCCACCCAACCTTACACGACGTGCCTCCCATCACATCTCTGCCTCGCGTTAAGTCCCGAAATCTTAAGAACTTGAAACGAGTGCCTCAAATCCGGCGGCTCCGGACTATTTCGGTACACTGGATGCAATTCCCAACCACGTATTTCGGGGCTTGCTCCCACTTTTACATCAACCGGGATTCCGCCCCGTGACTGAGGCCAGAATGGTTATGACGGTGAAACCGACCAATCGCTCCCACCGGATCGCATTTTTAGTCATGCTGCTGCTGTTTGCCGTGGCGCTGACCACCGCGCTGGTATTGGCTGGTGAGAGGAATCCGGAAGGAAACAAGACTAGCTCCCTACAGACGAACACCGTCTCCACACTGAGCGACGTTTGCCTGTCGGGGCCCAACAATGCTTGATGCAATCGCCCGTGCCAGGAATGTGCGCGCTTTCGGCCTCGCCCTGCTTGTTACCCTGTTCGTCGTAGCTCCTCTCTGCGCCGATATTCATCCTGTCCCCCTGGATAAAAATGCCGACACGGCGAAATGCCTGGAGTGCCACGGTGAGAAAGCCAAGGGCAAGTTCGTGCACACCGCGGTTACCACCGGCTGCACCAGTTGCCACGAAGTTCGCGTGAATCGAGACGTGACCCGCGTCAAACTGATCACCGCCACTCCGTATGGTCTTTGCCTGACCTGTCACGCCGACAAGAATGCCGCGGAGATCAAAGGGACTGTCCATCCGCCTGCGGTCCGCGACTGCCTGAAGTGCCATGATCCACACGAATCAGACAACAAGAATCAATTACTGAAACCCACCTCCGGCGAGCAGAAAGACAATCTGTGCCTCAATTGCCACACCATGGGCCTTAATGTTCCCGAGAAGGGAAGCCGTCACCCCGCGCTGGACATGGGTTGCGACACCTGCCATGTCACCCACAAAACCGGCGAGCCAGGAAAGATCGAGTTCGATTTTCATTTGACCAAAGCTCCTCCGGCTTTATGCATCGATTGCCACGACCCCAAAGAGGAAGCACTCCAGAAGGCGCACCAAAATCAGCCCTTCGCCACCGCGAATTGCGTGCAGTGCCACGACCCGCACCAGTCAGCCTTGCCGAAGTTGATGGCCAAGTTCACCCATCCGCCGTTTGCTGATAAGCAGTGTGAAGTTTGCCACGCTGCGGCTAAAGACGGAAAAGTCGTGCTCACCCAGGCCGATGCCAAGTCCATCTGCATCACGTGCCACGACGAAAAAGCCAAGCAGATTGAAACCGCAAAAGTGCAGCACCCGGGCGCCGCAGGCGATTGCACCGATTGCCATAATCCTCACGCGAGTACGCAACCTGGGCTGCCGAAGACCAATGGCGTCGACATTTGCCTCGCCTGCCACTCCGATATCGCCGACCTCGCCAAAAAGCAGGTTCATCATCAACCCGCCTTCGGGCAAGGCTGTGGCACCTGCCACGAGCCGCACGGCGGGGACCGGCCGAAACTTCTCCGCGCCGATGGCAACAAACTTTGCCTCGAATGTCACGGCCCCGATTCCGTGCCACAACAGGATAAGACCGCCGGCACTCTCAAGATTTTTGATGGAAAGGTCGCCCTGCCGGACGATTACTTCCGCAAGAATAAGGTTGTGGTTCTGCCGCTGCGCTACGGCAAAGGGCATCCCATCGAGGGACATCCTGTCTCCGACGTGACTGATCCCACCGACGTAAGCAAGGTAATGCAGAAGATTAATTGTTTGACGTGCCACCAGCCGCATGCCTCGGCTCATCCGGATTTGCTGGTCAACGACCAGCAGAACAACACGGCATTTTGTGCAACTTGCCACAAGAATCTGGCCACACGGTGAGGTAACTTACGGGAGCGACTGTGATGCGCAGAGTGATGACGAATACAAACGGGACCTGGCAGCATTTCATTTTTGCGGGACTGGCTTGCGCGCCTGGCGCTGGCGTTGCCTCTTGCGCTGCATGCCGACAAGAAGAAAAAGGCCGAGGCTGCGGCGGCGAATGAAGCGAAGATCAAATCCATCGACTATTCGAATATTGTTTGGCCCAATCCTCCGGCCATCGCCCGAATTAAATATAAGATGTGGTACTCGTCGGATAAAGAAGTTCGCAATATGAAGGGAAATGTTCAGAAGAAATCGGCTTGGATGGACCGATTGGCCGGTACGCAATCGTCTGATGAGGTGTTTAAACGGCCGTTCGAGCTGAATCCAGCCATATGGATCAGCGGTCGACTCGCAAGGCAATCTTTACATGCGCGGACCAGAAAGTGGGCGCTATCTTTCATCTTCTCGACCGGCGAAACTAAGAATGTCGACTTGATCAAAAATGGAACACACGCGCACTTCGTGCGTATCATCGGTTTGGCGATGGATGATAATGACCGGCTGTTTGTTTCTGATCCCGGCCTGAAGCATGTGTTGGTATTCGAGTAAGGATCACAAAGCCCGAAGACGTCATTTCCGATGGTATGTCTGAACCGGGCGGGCTTGGCGATCGACACCCGAAATCGTTTTTTGTATGTGGCGGACATCGATCTTGGACCAGATCCTGGTCTATGACGCTGACACATTGAAGTTCTGAGTAAAATCGGAACACGGGGCCACAAGCATGAACTGACTTCACCGGGAGACTTTTCGAAACCGGGCGGAGTTGCCGTGGATGCCGAAGGAAATCTCTACGTCGGCTGATACCATGAATAATCGCATCGAGATTTTCGATGCCGATGGCCAGTTCATCAGTACTTTCGGTAAGTCCGGTGACGGTCCCGGTTATTTCGCGAGACCCAAAGGCGTAGCAGTAGATAGTGATGGCCACATCTGGGTGGCCGATGGCATGCAGGATCGGGTCCATGTCTTTAATAGAGAAGGGCAATTATTGATCGCTTTCGGTGGTCACGGGCTGCTTCCGGGACAGTTCCAGGGGCTGGTTTCCGTCACCATTGACAAGAAGAATCGTGTGTTCACGACAGAGATTTTTCCTGGTCGTGCCCAAGAGTTTCAATATGTAACGGATGCCGAAGCCGATGCGGAACGTGAGAAACGCGCCGCTGAACGTCAGAGGAGAGCTGCAGAAAACACCGGAGGAACTCCGGTGCAAACCACTGCGGGACCTGAAGTACCCTCGGGAACTCCCGCAAAGCCTTGAACGAGAAAAGTCGCGGTCGACAAATTCGCGAGCATCGATTTCGAGGGACCGAGCGAAACTTGCTCGATCTAGTCCGCTAGCTGGCATTTCATTCCATTCACAAAGCGGGCGACGTTCAAATAACCAGTCACACTGTGACGGCTAACACGCTTATTTTCACAACATTCCAATGTGTGATTTCGCATCACATTGCGGTTTATCACCCAACGACCTGTCCCCCATCACGATCCTATTGTTCGGTTCCAGTTTCCTGCACCCGGGGCTACTCCCAACAAAATAAATCGTTTGTACGTGCCTGTGGAATTCGCGCGCACTTGTGCCGATTCGGCAGTCCAGGTGCAGTTCGGTACAGCACAAGCTGCGTCCGCTCCAGGCGCTGGCGATTCGAAGTGTACTTAGTGTTGCGACACCTATTGGAGGTTTTTAATACACATGAAGAAAGCGATTTTAGCAGGGCTTTTCCTTCTGGCCAGCGCCGGCTTGGCGATGGGGCAGAATTGGATCTTCCACCGTCGACGTGCTCGGCGCACACAACAACAACGGACGCGGTTGCGCGGGCTGCCACGCCCCGCATAGCGGATCATTCGGTTCGGGACACGGCGGCGGGGCCGACGCTGGCAGCTATGCTTTGTGGGGCCAGGACGCAAGTCCACTCTACGGCAAGAGCATCGCATTTGGCGATAATGGAACATACGTTGAAGTGCTGCCGTCGAGCATTTCGGGCAGGTTCCCAGGAAATCGGTGGCATCCTCCTTTGCCTCAGCTGCCATGACGGAAACTTCACTCCGACCAACATGATGAACGGCCAATCATACGAACAGAGGATTGGTCTACTGACGAATACCGCGTACGGCTCCGGGCACATTCCTACCTTGCTCGGCAATGATGGGACGAGCGCCAACAACTACACCAACGATCATCCTGTGGGTCAAAATGCCACAATGCTCGACAAGGGCGGGAATCCGATGCAAGGACCGACGGCTACTTCCGGCGTGGTGTGGTCCAACAACACCTTTAATTATAACACTGGCACTCCCTATGCGACTTTTGTGAACAACTATGGTTGGCCAGCGGTCGCACCAGGCAAGTGGAGCAATCCGTACGGGTTAACTACAGGCGGGAAACCCTATGTGCTTTGCACGACCTGTCACAACCAGCACGTCATGACCGTGTACACCTCCAGTGCTGCCAGCCCAATTAATAATGATGGGGGCGGCAAGTGGTATGCCACGTACTTCTTCGTCAATGGTCCCTACAATCCGATGATCAGCCCGGATGCGACCGGCAAGACGGCACCCTCCACGACTCAGTTCTGCCGTCAGTGCCACTTTGGCGAATCTAACGAAATGAACAACACGGCCGGCATCAAGACGCAATTCCAGTAGACCTAAGCCCTCGGGGGAGAGAGAAAACCTCTCTCCCTTTTTTGTAGGAATTCGGTCAGGAGGAGTTATGAAGTCTCTGGTAGTTTTCGCTCTACTACTCGGAGCCGCAGTTGCGGTAAACGCGCAAGTCTCGTCCCACACTCCCACCGGAGCTGCCAAGCAGTCCCCCTCAGCGGGTTCCTCTTTAAACGTGAGTGACAAGCCGGTAGCAAGAGTCAATGGCGCGGTTTTGACGGATCGCGATCTGCTCCGCGAAATGCTGCAGATTTTTCCTTATGCGCGCCAGCACAACGGATTCCCTAAGGAACAAGAAGCCTCGATTCGCCAGGGCGCGCTGCAAATGATTATCTTCGAAGAACTCGTGTATCAGGACGCGCAACGACGGAAATTGACGGTGCCGCCGGCTGAATTGAAGAAAGCAGAAACGGACTTCAAAGGCCAGTTTCATTCTGCCGAAGAATACACACAGTATCTCGCGGTGGAAATGGGCGGGTCGGACCAGGCCGTTCGCGACAAGATTAAGCGCTCACTGTTGATTGAGCAAGTTTTGAAGAGCGACGTCGAAGATAAGTCGGTGGTGACACTAGCGCAGGTGCGCGCGTATTATGACAACAATCCGGCTATATTCCAGATACCGGAGTCGTATACCTTCCAGTCGATCTCCATCATTCCGCCGCAGGCGGCTACTCCGGAGCAGAAGAAGGAAGGTCTGAAGAAGGCCAGTGAGGCTTTGCAGCAAGCCAAAGGCACGAAGTCTTACCAAGAGTTTGGGTTACTGGCCGAGAAGATCTCCGAAGATGATTTCCGCGTCAACATGGGCGATCACAAAGCGGTGGAGAAGGGCAAACTACCCCCGCAAGTAATTAAGGCATTTTCGACGATAAAGCCTGGACAAGTCAGCGACGTGATTCAGATTGAGCAGGCTTACACCATAGTTCGTTTGAACGCACACAATCCTGGGGGCAAGCGCAGCTTCGAGGACGTAAAAGGCCAATTGCGCCCCGAACTGCAGAGAGAAAAGTACGAAAAGTTACGCATCGGCCTCGATAAACGCCTACGCGCCCAAGCGAAAGTAGAACTGTTGTAGAGCGGGCCATGCGACGCGCCAGCGTTGCGGTCTTCTCGACCCTGTCGGTGCATCAAAACTCACTCGACTCTCCACCGCTTGTCATTCCGAGCGCAGTGAGGATTCTCTCTTGTGCTGTGATTTTGGCCACAGAATCGGTGATGAGGAATTCAGCCAACGAGTGCGTGATATGCCGCAGCGGAGCACAATCCAGAGCAAAAGCACTGGACAAAATCGACCCTAACCATCACCCATTCAGTTACATAAGAATTCTCTGTGACACATGCCACTTGGCACGGGTTGTGCAGTCACAAGCCTTGGGTTGGGGCAGTATGAGGAATCCTTCGGCTAAGTCCATAAAGACATTCGCAATCCTGATCGCCATCATCCTTGCCTCGGCGTCGGCTGTACGCGCTCAGGTTCAGGTCGGCGATGACTTGAGCATGAGACTGAATGGGTTACTCACCGGAGGCTATTCGGCCGACTACGGGGATGCGATTCCCTCGAGTCACGGCCTGAATTTCGGCGGAAGCGCTCAACTGAGCGGTGACTATTACAACGCTAACTTCCTGAACTTTAATGTAACTCCCTACTATAACCAATCGCGGGCAGACTCGAGCTTCCAATCGCTGACCAACGCGACTGGCATAGACGGTACCGCGAACCTCTTCACTGGAAGTCGCTTTCCTGGGAACGTAAGCTATCACTATGACCGGAACAGCACCGGATCATTTGGGGCAATAAACAGTCCGAATTTCACAACCATCGGAAATAGCCAGGGTTTCGGCATTGGCTGGAGCGCATTACTTCCCGATTGGCCCACACTATCGGTCAGTTACTCCCAAGGAACCGGAACCGGTTCGATCTTTGGAACGAACGAGAAATCAAACTCCTCTTTGAAAACTCTCAATGTGCACTCGTCTTACCAGTGGGCTGGATGGCGCTTGAATGCCTATTACGATCACCTTGGAGTTGACACGACGGTGCCTTTCTTCCTCAGCGGCAATTGGTCGAATCAAATAACCAGTAACAGCGGAAGCGATGTAGGGATAAATGGGAATCATGATTTGCCGTGGCATGGCTCTCTCGCGCTCGGCTTTATCCATTCGGACTATTCCGGTACTTACAGCACATTCGATCAACCCACCGGGGTAACCACCTACACCACAAACCAAGAAACCGCCAACGCTAATTTCCATCCCAGCAACCGCTGGGCGCTGTTCTTAAGCCAGTCCTATATCGACAATCTCGATGGCTTCTTTTATCAAAATATTATCAATGGCGGTGGAGGACTCCCCATCAGCGCGCCGGAAGCGCATTCGAATTCTGAAACTCTGAGTGGTGGCGCGAGCTATAACTTCACCCGAAATCTATACGGGTCCGGGCAAATCACCTACTACGACCAGAACTATCTGGGGCAGAGCTACCAGGGGAGCTATGTTTCAGGCACAGTTGGGTACGGGAAGCGCATTCTGGACACATTTACATTCTCTGGGTCGGTCATTGAGAGTTCGAACAAATTTTCCGACAATTCGCTCGGATTTGTGGGAAATGTCAATGCATTTCACCGCTTTGGGCTCTGGGAATTTTCTGGCTCGTTCAGTTACGCACAGAACGTGCAAACACTGCTCATTACGTATACGACTTCCTACTACAACTACAATGCAAGCCTGCACCGTCGTCTGGGTCGCGGCATGCAATGGACGGGTGCATTCAGTGGTAGTCACAGCGGATTTTCGCAGGACGTTGGAACTGTGAACCACAGTGAATCTTTCTCTACGAGTCTCGCGCTCCGCCGCTTGGCTCTAAACGGAAACTACACCCAGTTCCGCGGCCAGGCAATACTCACCACCTCGGGAATTCAACCTATCAACACACCGGGTCTTCCTCCCGAAGGGATTATCGTGTACGACGGCAGCAGCTACAGTGTCGGCGCTTCCATTACTCCATTACCTCGGCTAGTCATAAGTGGAAGTTACGCCCGCTCTAACAACAACACGAACTCGAATAGCGTCTTTTCGAAGAACCGGAATGAGGTTCTCTACTCTCAATTGCAATACCGTCTCAGGCAAATCAGTCTGCTTGCCGGATATACGAAGTTCTCGCAGGGGATCAGCGCCAGCGGCATTCCGGCGGCCAACGAGTATTCCTATTTCATCGGAGTCACGCGATCGTTCAATTTCTTCTAACTCGCTCCCGCCGCAGTACGCTCCCTGTGAGGCTGCTGGCTGCGGGTGTGGCTGCTGTGCTCGGCGTAGCCCCGGCCTTTGCTAATAAGGACAAAAAGAAACCGCCTGCCACCTACCAGATTCCTGACCTGCTGATGGATGGCGGGCGCAAGCTTTCGTTTGAACGCATGTTCAGCAATGAGCATGAAGTGAAGCCCAAGCGCGGTTTCTTCACGAAAGTCGTTGACGTGGTGATTGGCGCTCCCGAATTCCGCAACATGGTCCGCCCTTACAGCATCGCCACGGATTCGAAGGGCCGCATCATCATCACTGATCCCGGAGCCCACGGCGTCCATATCTTCGATTTCGAAAAGCAGAAATATAAATTCCTTTCGCGCATCGACACCGGCAAAAATCCCATGATTTCGCCACAATGCGTGGCCATCGATGCGCAAGACAAGATTTATGTCACCGATTCGGAATCGGGAAAAATCTTCGTATTCGAATCGGGCGGCAAATTCGAACGCGCCATCGGCAGCCTGAAATACGGGGAAGGCTACTTCAAGCGCCCTACCGGCATTGCTATCGATGCGGTTGCCCAGCGAATTTACGTCACCGACACGCTTCGCGATCAGATCTTCGTCATGGATATGCAAGGGAGCGTGCTGAAGCGCATCGGCAAAGCGGGCACCGGCAACGGCGAATTTCACTATCCGACCGAGCTCCGCGTTACCAGCGATCAAATCGCTGTCGTTGACGCGATGAATTTCCGCGTGCAGGTCCTCAACAAGGACGGAGGATTCCAGTACGCCATTGGCAAAATTGGCGACGATGTCGGCGCGATGTTCCGCCCGAAGGGTGTGGGTTTTGACTCCGAAGGCCATCTCTACGTGGTGGACGGCATGTGGAGCGTGGTGCAAGTGTTCAACAGCCAAGGCCAATTGCTTTACTACTTTGGTCAACTCGGAACGACGCCCGGCACATTCCAACTGCCGACCGGGTTGAGCATCGATGCGCAAGATCGGATCTACGTGGTTGATTCGTTCAATCGTCGCGTTCAGGTCTATCACTACTACGGAATCGGCAAACCGCAAGCGCAGCCGAACGGCCCGGCCGTATCGAACAACGGCGCCGCGACGCTCAGCCAACCGGATGCAGAAGGGAGCAAGCCGTGAGCCGCGCGCGTACAATCGCGAGCCTCGTGCTGGTCGCTCTGTCACTCTGCTGCGTTGCGGCAAATGCGCAAACGCCGCCTCCCGTTGGGACCGACACACTCGGCATGCACAACCTCACGCCTGGAAGTGGCTCGTCGGTCACCACGCAGGGCAGTCTCGGCTGCACCTTCTGCCACGCGCCGCACAGCGGACTCGGCGGCGTCACGCCTCTGTGGAACCAAACGCTCTCTACGCAAAATTACACGCCATACACCAGCAGCACTTACAAACAGCAGGGCAACTCGCAACTGGTGATGGGCAAAACCAGCAGTCTGTGTCTCAGCTGCCATGACGGCACTGTCGCCATCGGACAGACAGCAGCGTATGGAAAAATTCCCGTCACTGGCAATTTGAATCCTCAAGATACACTCGGGACCAACTTAAGCGGCTCGCATCCCTTCAGCCTGGTTCTCCCCATCAAGGATTCGCCGAACTTGGCTACGGCAATCGTGGCGCAAGGAGTAACCGCGGATCCCAAGCAGGCGGTCAAGCTCGTGAACGGCAACGTGGAGTGCACCAGCTGCCACAATCCTCACGTGCAATCGATCGATCTTGTCGCGCAAAATTTCCTGGTGCGCGACAGTTCGAATGGGCAGATGTGTCTCGCCTGCCACGATCCGAATCGCGTTGTCACTGGGCAAACCAATTTACTCAGCGGATACACGGGAAGCATCCACGCCGTGGCCACCAACCAGGTCGCCACCAGCGCGCACGTCGGTTCTTATCCCACCATGGCGGGGAATTCCTGCACATCTTGCCACATGGAACACAATGCTGGCGGACCTGCTCGGCTGATGCGCCCGGCTACACCGGCCGCGCCCGGAGTGGACGCCAGCACTCAGGATTGCATCACGTGCCATTCCGGCCCGGGTAACATTTCGCCGGCTGCTCCGAATGTCTACGCGGAATTTGCGAAGACCGCGCCGCATCTTCTGCCAGCCGGACTCAATGTGCACGACGAAGCCGAACCCGCGGTGCTCAACAACAATCGTCACGCCACCTGCGTCGACTGCCACAATGCCCACGCCACCAACCCGCTGACCACTTACACCAATCCGCCGGGGATACGGCCGCCGCAAACAAATGTTACTGGTGTCAGCGCTCTGGACGGCGTCACGGTGGTCACACCGGCCGTGAATCAGTACGAAACTTGTTTCCGTTGCCATGGTGCCAGCGTCGGGAAGCAAACCCTGCCCCTTAAGTATGGCTACCTGCCCACTCGCCTTGTGTTCACGGGTGACCCGTTGAACCTGATTCCGCAATTCAGCTCAAGCTCTACGTCGAGCCATCCGGTGACGCACGACAGCAACAGCCCGCTGCCTCAGCCCAGTTTGCTCACGTACATGCTGAACGAAAATGGCACGCAATCTTCGCGGCTGATGGGTACGCGCATTTTCTGTAGCGACTGCCACAACAGCGACGACAATCGCGAATTTGGTGGCAGCGGTCCCAATGGCCCGCACGGCTCCATGTACCCGCACATTCTGGAGCGGAATTACATCATCAGCCAGGCGGCGACACCTGGCGGCGCAGTGAACAATACGATGCCCACCCCGGACTTGTCGTCGCAAGGTCCGTACGCCATGTGCGCCAAGTGTCACAACCTAAGCGTCGTGGTCTCCAGCGCGAGCTGGCCGCAACACGCGAATCACGTTTCTCAAGACGGGCTCTCCTGTTCGACTTGTCACACCGCTCACGGATTGGGCGCGGTGAACGGCAACATTTCCGGCAACAGCCTGATCAATTTTGATCTTGGTGTGGTGGCGCAAAACCAGACAACGCCCATCTCTTATAACTCAGCGACGAACACTTGCACTCTGGTTTGTCACGGCGCAGTCCACAACCCGGATGGCAGCGTGACCGGCACACCCGCCGCGGCTTCAGCGATTCGTAAACGCTAGCCGTGTCGTGGCCGGTGCTTTTGGGTTGTAGAGCTGCCCTCTGAGGCGGGCCGCAGTTCGAACCGCACTACGATTTTCGCAAGTATTTGGGAAAGCTCTGCACATGCAAAACCTCGCTTCTGTCAGCGGCTGGCGCGACCGGCTTGGGATCAACGTATCCCAAATCCTCATTCTTGCTTTCCTTTTTGCCGCGACCGCCATTCTGGAAACTGTGAAGCTGTCTTCGTTGCGCGACCAGGAAATCTGGCGGCACTTGGCGGTGGGGAATTGGATTTTGGCGAATCGCGTCTGGCCACGTGCTGGATTATTTTCCCAGGCCGGCGATTTGCCATGGCGCGACGTTCAGTGGGGATTCGACGTGTTCGCCGCAATCGCATATCGTGTCCTCGGTTTGTGGGCCATTCCCGCCATACTGATTTGGTTCCGTTCAGCGCTCGCCGTCATCACCTTCTTTCTTGCCGGCGGAACTCGCCGATTCTGGCCCGCAGTGGCCCTCTCATGTATCGCGCAGTATGTGCTGGCGACCCTGGGCCCGGACGGTCGTTTTTTCTCGGTTGTGCTGTTTGGCGTAGAGCTGATTGTTTTGCTCGAGGTCCGCAGAACGAGAAATGTACGGCTGCTTTACATTTTGCCCGCGCTGTTTGTGCTGTGGGCCAATCTCGACTCAGGGTTTGTGTACGGTTTGGCGCTCCTTGCCTTTTTTCTTCTGGCGCTCGCAATCCAGTGGGACCGCCGGTCGCCGGACCGGCTTTTATTTGTCGCTACTCTCGTGGGCCTAACGTGTGTCGCCGCTAGCTTGGTCAATCCTTATGGCTATCATCCCTACGTCGCTTTCTTCGCGGATCAATCCGATGCGATCAACGTAAACCTGCCCGGTTATCTGGCCATGAGCTTTCACCGTCCGCAGGACTACGTCCTGTTGTTGCTGACGATGGCAGCGTTTCTGGCGCTCGGGCTACGACGATCCTTCGACGTATTTCTCCTGCTGTTGCTGGCCTCCTCCACGTTGCTGGCGTTTCGTGCTGAACGCGCCGGATGGCTGGTCGCACTCGCCTCGCTTGCGGTGATCGGTGAGGCAATTCGGTCCACATCCGCTCTTGAATCTGCAAAAAGCCCTTGGCGGCAAGCGCAAATCGTGTTGGCAGCCGCCACTTTGGCGCTGTCCGTCAGCGGCTTGGCACTGGCCGTGCCAGTTTTCATCACTCACCAGGATTTAAATGCCCGCGTGTCTGCGCATTTTCCGGTGCGCGCCTGCGATTACATTCGCCAGCATTCTTTGCCACATCCTCTATTCAACGCCCACGCTTGGGGTAGTTTCCTCATTTGGTATTTGCCTGAATATCCCGTCGCACTGGACGGCCGGCGCGGTCTGTATTCCGAAGACGAGGAAACCGACTACGCCAAAGTCATGAAAGCTGGTATCCCTTATCAGAGCTTCCCGCCGATGAGTGACGCCCAAACTCTGCTCCTGGAAAAGAGCAGTGTCATGGGTCAAGCCTTTCGTGAACTGCCGGGATTTCAAGTTGCGTATGAGGATGATTTGGCGATCGTGTTGGTGCGCCAGAGCAATCAGCTCGCGGCAACCTCGTTAGATCGAAACGAATGATGGAATCGCAGCTGAAAAAATTCGACGGGTGGAGAGCGGGAGACGCAGCGATGCTGGTCGCATATTCCAGCGTGGTGCTGTGGACTCTGCAGTATCACGAGAAGTGGGCGGATGAGGCGCAAGCCTGGCTTATCGCGCGGGACCTCGACCTGCAAACGATTTGGTTTCACGAATTGCGCTATGAAGGCTCGCCAGGCCTGTGGCACACGATATTGTGGATTGCGCAACACGTATTTCATGCTAAATACGAGGCCCTCGGTTACATTGGTGCCGTTTTTGCCATCGCCGGCGCCGCCGTTCTTCTCTTCCTTGCTCCGTTTCCCCGAATCATTCGTTGGCCTCTCGCCTTCACTTACGTCATGGTCTATCAATACGCGGTGATTGCCCGCCCGTACACGCTTCTTCCTCTGCTTGCATTCTGTGCCGCGCTTTTCTTCAAGGATCTACGGCATCCAGAGAGGTTGACGATCGTCCTCATCCTGCTTTCTCTGCTGACCTTGCACGGGACGATTCTCGCGGTCTGTCTTGGGCTGGCCTATCTTGTGGAAGCGTTCGCTCATCGCGACGAATTCGATGCGAACACAATAAAGCGCTACTTCGCTTCCATCGCTGCGATGGCGTTGGTGTTCATCTTCATCGTCGCTATACTCAAACCCACTCCCGACGTCGAGGAGATCGCCAGAAAGCGGGGAACAATTCAGGTTCCCACGATTGCCGTATTTCACTTACCGACATTCGGGCAAAAGCTCACGGCGGTAACATGCGGTGCCTTCATCGACTGGTTGATTCCATCGATACTCCTGATTGTGTGCCTTGCCACCTGGTGTATCTGGCGGCGAAAATGGCTGTCGTTTGTGCTGCCTGTCGGTTTACTGATTTTGTTCTATGGCCTGGTGCACGGGGCCGCGCACCATCACGGAACGGTATTCGTGGCCGCGATTACCGGAATGTGGATTGCGTGGCCCGCTTCTGAAGAAAAATCGTTGCTCCCAGCTTATGAAAAAGCTGGGTTGCAGGCAGTGAGTGCGCTGTTGCTGGTTCTTTGCGTTTTCAATTTATGGGACGCTCAGGTGGCAATCAGACATGAGCAGCAGTATCCATACAGCGGAGCCGAAGACGCAGTGAAATATCTGCGGGCCGTGGGCGCAGACCGCTGGCCAATGTTCGGGTTGTTGCATGGAGTCGTCGCCATACAGGCTTATTTTGACCACAACATTTTTGCGAATAATCCTCAGGCCTATTTTCATCATGGACTGCCTTTGAGCACCACGATCTTAGACATTCCTGAGTTGAATCGCGTCAAGCCGGAATTCATCGTGGCCTATTCAGATGATCCGCAGACGATGATGCAGTACGGCGCGCGGGAGGTGACCGCGGTCGGATACGACCTGGTTCATTTTTCGGATGGCTACTACCTGTATAAAGAGGGCGTGTTCGAGCGCGAGACTTACTTTATTTTTCGTCGATCGACGGCGGACAGCGCGGCGCTCGATAACGAAAACCATGCTGTGGTGCCGCGATTGACGGGAGTGCAGTGATGGGGCAGGGAACAGAACAAACAAGCAAAGGGGCCGGAACGCGGTCGTTGCTTTGGCAGCGCAAGGCCTGGTGGCTGCTTCCTTTCATCATTTTTTTCCTGCTCCTCGCCGCGATTTACGTTCTGGTTCACCTCTCCGGCTCCGACCCCGAAACTTACCAGACCACTTCACGAAGTGATATCTCGTACTCGCGTGTGTGTTGACCCATGCCAGCAACCAAAAAAGAATTGCTGCTCGCCATTGTTGCCTTTCTCTCCATTCCGGGGCTCGCCGAATTGACGCTGCGCGTATCGCACTATTCGGCAGAGCCGCAGCTTTACGCCCCGGATCCCGCGCGCGGCTGGAAACTGCGCGCCAATCTAACCGGTGTGGTCACCGGAGAAAATCGCCAGTTCGTGCGCATCAACAGTCATGGATTCCGAGATGTAGAACATTTGTACGAAAAGCCGCAAGGCATGGTGCGCATCGCGGTCCTTGGAAATTCCTGGACGGAAGCGTTGCAAGTTTCACAGGAGGCGACGTACACCTCCGTGCTGCAAACGACTCTTACAAGCAATCGCTGTTTTGCTGGACAACGCGTGGAAGTTCTGAATTTCGGTGTCGCCGGTTATTCCACCGCTCAAGAACTACTCACTCTACAACAAGAGGTGTGGAAGTACGATCCCGATATCGTGCTTCTGGCGCTTTATCCTGCGCGGGACATTGCCAACAACGTGCGCGCATTGAATAACGCCGTGAATCCCGAACAGTCTCCCTATTTTCTTTACCGCGACGACAGGCTGATTCTGGATGACTCCTTTCGCTCGCTCCCAGTGCTTCAGCCCCACGCCATCGCGCTGGAACATCTGAGCTATCAAGTGAATCAATGGGTCCGTTTGCTGCAGGCGACCGGCGCGCTCCAGCGGCTTGCCAGAACACGATTCGCAATGGCTGCCATGAAAGAGAAAGCCGCGCAAACTGGTATCGACAATTTGGAGTACAGCATCTACGCGCCGCCATCCGATCCCGCGATGGAGTCAGGCCTGGCAAATCACCGAGGGTTTGCTAACTGCGGTTCGCGACGAAGTGCAAGCGCACAACGCGCAACTTCGGGTCGTGATCCTGCCCACCAGACCCCAACTCATTCCCGAGATTACAAAACGCGACGCGCTACTGCGGAAATTGGGAATCAGCGATTTCAATTACGCGGACCGACGCATTCAAACCTTTTGCGACCGTGAGCATATTTCCGTGATCGCTTTGGCCCGGGCCCTTTCCACGTTCGCGCTCTCCAATCATGTCTATCTGAACGGATTCAACAAAACCACATTAGGCGCCGGCCACTGGAATGTCACAGGGCACCGTGTTGCCGCCGAAGCCATCGCAGCACAGTTGTGTGCGGGCGCTGCGCCCATCGAAGACCAAGCCAGCACTTCACTTCGCCCAGCCACGGCCGAGCCCCTGAAAGGGGCAACACCGTAACGTGACGACGCGCGACCATTTTTGCGATGACTTACGCCAGCGGCTCCAGGCAGCTTCGGACAAAACTCTGCTGCGCGTCGCGGTCTCACCGAATTTTGATCATCCGATGGAATTCACGGGCGAGCAGATTCTGCAACGCGCGCAATCTCTCGCATCGTCGCTGCTGAACTCATTGCCGCCTGGAAAAACCCGCGCGGTCATCCTGCTTCTCTTGCCGCACTGCCCGGAACTGTTTTTGCTGCAGGTGGGCTTGGTGCTGAATGGCCACGCGCCGGCAATCCTCGCGTGGCCAACGACGCGCGTTGATGCAGAAAAATATCAGCGCAACCTGCTTCATCAATTGAATCGCTTGCCCGCGGACCTGCTGCTCACGCTACCGGAATTGGCACAGAATCTTGCGCCCAGCCTTCCTTACAGCGCGATCGGATTGCCTATCGAGAATGGCGTTACCTTCGCTAAAATGTTTCCGGCTGGCACTGTGACTGAGCAGCTTCATATAGAGCGCTCCTCAGTCGCCGCTTCCACGCTGCCCGAAGACGCACTGTTCCTGCAATTCTCCGGTGGAACCACGGGCGCACAAAAAGCGGTGGTGGTCACATCGCGGATGCTGTGTCACCAATTCGACCATTTGAGCCGCGCGCTTCGAATCACTGCAAACGACGCGGTGGTCTCGTGGCTTCCCATGTACCACGACATGGGGCTGATCGCCTGTTACTGGCTCCCGTTGTGGTGTGGCGCGGAATCCTTGCAGATTGCTGCGAACGATTGGGTCCTCAATCCCGAGTTGCTCTTCCGCTATACCGAAGAGTTGGGCGGCACGCTGTGCTGGCTTCCCAACTTTTCTTTCTCGTACCTGAGCAAGCGTCGCGAATTCATGCGCAGACAGTACAACTTGAACAGCGTGCGCGCCTGGATCAATTGTTCGGAGCCGGTGCGCCAGCGGTCCATCACTCAATTTGCAAACACATTTGCCGATTTCGGAGTGCAACCACAGAGCATTCAGGCGTGTTACGCAATGGCGGAAACCGTTTTTGCGATCACGCAGTCAGAGTTGGGCAGGGGACTGTCCACCATGCCTCGAAGTCAAGTGCTCCGCGGGACGAATCACAACGGAAATCTGTCTTACGATCTGCTCGATGACGTCTACGTCTCTTCCGGTATTCCGCTTTCTGGTACGGATCTTCACATCCACAGACCTGACGGCACTCTTTGCGCTGAGCTCGAATGCGGCGGGATTTACGTACGCACGCCATCGTTATTCTCAGGTTATTGGAGCGCTGATGGGTTCCAGTCCCACACGTTGCAAAACGGCTGGCACGCGACCGAGGACTATGGGTTTATAGCGGATGGTGAACTTTTCGTGATCGGCCGCTTCAAGGACATCATCATCGTTGGCGGCAACAACATTTTTCCTGAGGATGTCGAAGCGGTCGTGAATACTGTTCCGGAGGTAAGCCCCGGGCGCGTGGTTGCCTTCGGCGTGGAAGACCAGGAATACGGCACGCAGAGCCTTGCGGTCGTAGCCGAAGTAAAGTCTGGTCTTGATGAGCAAGAATTGGACGCCGTTGAATCCTCCATCCGCAAGATCGTGTTGACCGCGACCGGCACCGCTCCTCGGTATGTCGCGGTAGTCCCGCAACGTTGGATTGTAAAGAGTACCGCAGGAAAAATTTCCCGCACAGAAACTCGCGACAAGTTTATACGCGAGCGCATGAATGGAGGTCCGCAATGATGCCGGATGGAGAAGCGATTCGAAAAGGGGCGCAGGAGTCCGCATCGCAAATAGCGGGGCGGCCCATAAAACCGGGGCAAAAGCTGGTCTCGTCTGGCTTGATCGACTCGCTTTCCGTTCTGAAGCTGATTTCGCTGCTGGAGAAAAAACTCAGTATCTCCATACCGCCGGAAACGCTTCAGCCGGAAGATTTCGATGACGTGGATTTGATCGTAGAAACCGTCGAGCGAGTTGGAAAGCCACTAGGGTAGCAACACGGAAGCTCTGCGAATGCAATTCAATTCCTCACTGTATTTGGTCTTTCTGGTCGTGGCTGTGGCGATCTTCTGGCTCTTGCCTCCCGTCGCCCGCCGTGTGTTCGTTCTCGTAGCGAGTCTCGCCTTCTACGCTTCGTGGGGGATGGTATTCGTGTGGTTGCCGCTGCTGGTCGCGTCCATTGTCTATCTGTGTGGCAAGCAAATTGAGTCACGGCCGCCCAAAGCTAAGTTATGGAGCATGCTCGGGACGGTTTGCTTGCTAGCCTTGCTGGCTATTTTAAAGTATCGCGGCTTCGTCATCTCCAATTTCAGTTGGGCGTTGGCGTGGATCGGCGTGCATCGTTTGTCGCGTGTCGCTTCTATCGCGTTTCCCATCGGCATTTCGTTCTACACGTTCGAAGCTATCGGCTATCTCATCGATGTGCGACAGGGCCGCGTGAAAATGCCGAGCTTTCTCGATCTTTGTTTATTCTTCTTCTTTTGGCCCAACATTCTGTCCGGTCCAATTGTCCGCGCCCGTGAACTCGTCCCTCAGCTCACGTTTCGCAAGCCTTTCGAATCACAATTTATTTTCGATGGCTGCGATCGTCTGCTGTGGGGCTTGGTCCAAAAGACCGTTATCGCCAATACGCTCGGGATTTGGGTCGACCGCGGATTCGCGTCTTCAACCAGATTTCCTTCGACTCTGGATTCGTGGTTCCTGGCGGTCGCTTTCGCACTGCAAATCTATTTCGACTTCGCTGGATATACGAATATGGCGATCGGGACCGCTCGCTTGCTCGGTGTCGGTTTGCCGGAGAATTTTCGTTATCCCTACCACGCGGTTAATCCCCCGGATTTTTGGGCTCGCTGGCACATGACTTTGTCGCGATGGATTCGCGATTATCTTTTCTTTCCCATCAACGCCCGGTGGAAAGGCGCGCCATTGCCGCTTTATCTCAGCCTTCTTGGTGTGATGGCTTTGGTAGGACTGTGGCACGGGGCTGGCTGGAATTTCGTTCTTTGGGGCTTTCTCCACGGCGCGTATCTTGTGATTTATCGAATGTGTGAGAGCTGGAAAAACGTGCGTCCCGGTGCAGCTGCGTCCATCGCCAGTGCAGCATTGTGGCGAGTGGGAACGCTGGTCGCTGTTCTGGTCGCCTGGGTTGTATTTCGCGCCAGCGATTTGACAACAGCGTGGCCAATTCTGGCAGCGATGTTTTACCGCTTCTCAGCCGGAGTTTCGTACGGCCGTGCGTCTTACCTTTACACACTTGCGATCGCGTTGTTCTGCGCCGTAGAACCAATGTTAATGGGTCATCTCACCCAGATGGAAAACCAAGCAGACACGGAGACTGTCTCGCCGCTGCGCGTTGTCGTTCGTCCCCTCGCGTATCTCTTCTGCCTGTTTCTTTTCCTGCTCTTCGATTCGAACAACGCGCAGTTCATCTATTCTCAATTCTAAATGTCTGGATTTGTGCTTAAGAAGCGCTAGCGAATCTGCGTTCCGTCGGGCAGGAATACCGGAAACGTGTCGTTTGGACGCGCAAGGATCAGTTCTTGAGCGGCTGCGTTTCGATCATATGGAAACAGGAACAGCCCAAATTTGTAATGCAACGTAAGGTCGTCTGGAGCCTGCGCGATCGCCCACTGATACTCCGCTGCCGTTTGCTGTGGAGTTTCCGCAACGCCAGCCGCCCGGAACATCAGCGACTGCACCTGCTCTCCGTGGTTCAGTTGTTGTGTAAAAGGTGGACGCTGCAGTCGATCAATCATTTCAGAAGCGACGCGCGCTCGATCGTGTGCCGTCAATGCCAGCAACCGTTCGCAATCGGCTTCCGATAGCGGTTCGACCGCATTGGAACCCCGCAAATCCGAAGGAAGAGCATTCACGATGCGTTCGAACGCAGCACGCGCAAACAGATAGCTGCCCAATGGCGTGAAGTGTACGTGATCGTACAGCAACTCGCCGCCCGTAATGCCGTTTCGGCTGTTGGTTGCAAACACCGATTCCGCATCCAGGAGTTGCACAGTCGAACCAGCAGAACGAGCCACCTCGCGAATGGCACCGTTAATGCGGCTGTCCGCGCGAAAGCGCAACGTGTCCAAATCGCGTGCGCGAACGTAATGTTCTTTGGCGTCGTCATAATGTCCCAAATCCCACAGGCAACGAGCCATTCGAAAGTGCAGATCGGCATATTGTTCGTCAATCAGCAAGGCGGTCGAATAGAACTTGAGCGCTTCTTCAAACGACCCGCCCGTTTCCGCAGCGATTCCTTTTTGCATTTCAGCCTGCCAGGTTTGCAATGCGTCCGCGTTTAGCCCTTGGCGATGCAAGGACGCGAACGGGGCGGAGTCCCGTAAATTGGAAGCGACCGTGCTCAGTAGAACGTGCGCGCCGGATCCGCGCGCGCTTGCGACAATGTCATTCAGGTTGCTCGCGAAATTTCGATAAGCAGGGGCCATGCGCGGGGAATCGGCGCGCACCTGTTTGTCCAGGAACATCTCCATGCCGCGCCACTCCACGCGTTTCGTTCCCATAGTGGTTACCAGTTGGCCCACGCGCGACGAACGCACGAAAATGCTGCTTCGAATGAGCGCAGGATTCATCGACGAAGAAGTAAGGACGGTACCCGGTCCATACGGCCCAACAACTTCATTGCTTCCCGCGTACACAATGAACAAATCCGGCTGGTAGCTCGAGAGCTCGTGCGCAATCACACGAATCACGTGCGAATTGATGGCCACCATTCCGGTGTTTGCCACTTCGAATTTAATATTCGGGAATCGCGCCCGCAGCATCACTTCCAGATAGCGACTGAAGCCGTAAGCCGGATCAGGGTCGCCCATCGCCGCGGATTCACCCAACACAAAAATCCGGTACGCGTTTTTAGGCTTGCTTGCCGGAATTGAAAAGAACTGCGGAGTCTTGATGATCCCCGGGGGAAAGAACGGCGCGGGGAAAAACAGGTTGTAGCACGAAGACGCCCGCCCATGCACGGTGCAAGGCTCCATTAGGTCCGTGGAATATCCGACGTGAAATACACGCAAAGCTCCTTCCATCAGCAACAGCACAAGGATGGGGAGGAGGACTGCCATCGCCAGTCGGAGCACCCACACGCGCCACATTGCGGGCGTTTCCCTTTGCACGGGTCTACTTGTGGATGAAACTTCGACCGTCTGTGTCATTGTCGTCCAAACACCGTCGCCACTTCGTCTCGATACAGCAAACGAAACCGTGGATCGATTGTCAGAACCTTCGCCAGCGGTAGTTTCGATTGCAATACGACCAGGCCAGACTCGCTCAGGTACGGATCCGTTTTGTAGGATGGATACGCGGATTCAGAGTAATAGAACACCGAGTCCAGATCGTCACCGTACAGATCATTTCGTCCATCGATTGCTACCGGGAGTTCTGGCAGATACCACATCAGAAAGCCACCCCAATTCAGATTGTTGTACAGTGGGCCGGAAAAGGAATTGCGGCGCAGGTAGTTGACCGCATTCACTGGATAATCGGCGCTGATCGTACGGTCCAGGTCGCGCGCGTTAAAATTCGTGAACGGTGCGGCGGCAATCATCATGAGAATGGCGCTAGCCGCCACGATCGCCAGTTCCTGCCACGATTCTCTGCGATCGCGCTCCGCTTCCGCGGCAGGGAAGTCCGCGATGCACGCGGCAGCCACTAAGGAAATGAACCAGGCATCGCGCATGGTGCGAAACGAAACAACGCTGGCCGCAACCAAAAGGGACAGTTTGAACAGGTCGATTCTTTTTCGCCAACCTACTGCATAAAAACCAGCCGCAGCCAAAAACAACTCGACAAAATTACTTAACAACCGAAACGGTAACGGCTGCAGCTCCACAATGACCTGGTAAGTGAACTTCGCCTTCATATACCCGAGCACCACGAGGTAGGGATGATAGAGATTCGGTCCGAGCAGAGTGGCGCAAACACAAGCAGCGAATACGAAAAGCAGCGGTGCCGCCGGAAGTGAAGGTGGCGCCAAATATTCCGAGCTCCAACCCAATCTTGAGAAGATGTGTAGCCCAATCTGCCCGGCGACAAACACTCCCAGCGTAAAAAGACCATAAATGAATTGAATATGCAGATTCGCCCACAACAAAAAGACCAGAGGCAACCAGTACAAAAACCGTATTCGCCCGGAGCGTTGCGACTCGAACAGCAGCGCAAGCACCACGCAAAACAGAATGTACGAGAAGAACACCGGCCGTGGCGCGCCATTAAATAAAAAAGCAGCGCATGTAATCGCTGCTAAAACACACGAAACCCAAAATCGCCCCGACAGCCTCCGCAACATCCAGTAACTGGCAGCAGCAACGCCCACCGTCAGCAAAGTTCCGAACGCTGCAATACCAACTAATCCAAACCACGCGTAAGCTTTCGACAGCAGAAGCTCATATCCCCAGCTGTACGCTACCCAGGGCCGCTCCGCCGCGGTGCGCGATAATATGCCCGAATGCGGCAGCGCTACATTCTCCACAATCCAATCGCCGACCTTTAGATGCCACCAGGTATCGGAATCCGTGATGCAGTACTTTTCTCGCATCGAGTAGACGCCGATTCCGCCCAGAAAAACAGCCAGCGCCGCGAGCTGCACTGAACGATTGCGAAGGAAACTCATCATCCTGCGGTGGTCGCCACCACCCGGGTCATTTCGCTGGCAGAGTCCGCGCCGGCCTCCCCCGATTCGTGGTACTCACCATCCTCATTCACGGCCCACACGTTGTATTTGGTTTCGCCAGTCATAATATTTCGCGCCGTGAGCATCGCGGTCATCATCGCGTGATCCTGATTGTTGTATTTATGCATACCATTGCGTCCGACCAGGTGCAGATTGGGACAACGCTCCTGCAGCGCTTTGCGGATGGTCTGGACGTGCTGCTTGTAGTTATCGTCGTATACCGGATAAGCCTTGGGCTGCCGAATCACGCATCCATCCACAACGTCCGCTGCCGCCGCAAGCTGCACTATTTCCAGTTCTCGTTTCGCCAGTGCGATTAACTCCTCGTCGTGCGCAGCCCAGAGTCCATCGCCTTCAAAGCAGAAATATTCCAGACCGTAACTGCAATAATTCGCGTCCGGGACCATTTCTGGAGACCATGACTTGTAATTCTGCACGCGTCCGACTTTGACATTGGGGTCATGGATGTAAATCCAATTGTCCTGAAAGCGGTTGCGTTCTCGCAGAATCAGACCCACGGTGACAAAATCCCGATAGCGCAACGATTCCGCGGCACGCAGCGCGTCTGCCGGAAGACCTGGCTCAAGTTCCGCCACCAACTGGCGAATCGGCATCGAGGAAATCAAGTGCTCTGCGCGGTATTCCTCGACTGCTCCATCCGCCTTACGTGCGGTCACTCTCCATTCGCCACTGGTCGATTCCAAACGACAGCCCGCCACGCTTCTTTCCAGTAACACTTCGCCACCCATGCTTCGTACTTTCCTGGCGCAGGTTTCCCACATCATTCCTGGTCCCAATCGCGGATACCGAAATGTGTCGATCAGCGTCTTGACCATCTGACCGCGGCGTTTCGCTGTGCGTTTTGGCATCACTGCATTCTTGATCGCCGAACCCAGAGAAAGCCCTTTGATCCGTTGCGCTGCCCAATCGGCGGAAATTTCCTTGCAGCTCATTCCCCAGACTTTTTCCGTGTACGTTTTGAAAAAGATTTCAAACAACCGCCGTCCGAATTGATTCACGACCCAGTCTTCGAACGATTTGGGATTTGGTAACGGATGCATGCGTGCGGCCGCGAAAGACAACACGCATCGCGCGGACTCGAAAACGCCAAGCTTCGAGAGCGCTTCAAACGGCTTGAGTGGGTAAGTGTAAAACTGCCCGCCATAATAAATCTTCGAGGAACGCGGCCGCTGGAGCATTTCCGCGCCCAGAATCTCCGTCCAGAGGTCTTCCACCTCTTGAGATTTGGAGAAGAAGCGGTGCCCGCCGATATCGAACCTATATCCGCGATAATTCACGGTACGGGAAATTCCTCCGACATACTCGGGGTCGCTCTCGAGCACCACCACCGGCTGATTGGCCTTACTCAATTGATACGCTGCCGTCAGCCCCGCCGGGCCCGCTCCCACAATGATCGCTTTTAGCTGGCGGTCACTCATTGTTGTCAATCTCTCAGCGACGGGAGAGAGATTCCTCGCTTCGCGGACTCCGTTCGGAATGACGGATTTCTGCGTGGGTAGACCCAGGATGTCGATTCACGTGAGATACTCCAGTCGGGATTCGTGGCGTGGCGAGAAGAAATTCTCGTTTACGTCAGTGGTTCTGAACCTGAGCGATCAGCTGGCGAACATTTTCTTTGTTTGGATAATCTAGGTTGCTATCCAACAATTTTTGCCACGCGGCAATCGCCCCCTTGGCGTCCTTCTTCCCCTGCCACTTTACAATACCGAGATTGAAAAGTGTGTCTGCTTTGGTTGGATTCACCGCCAGGGCTTTGTCGAATTCTCTGATCGCGGTATCGGCATCGCCGTTATACCAATAAGCGGTGCCGAGGTCGGTGCGAACTGAGGTGTTGTCCGGCTGCGCGTGCAAAGCGCGTTCATAATAGCCGATCGCTTCCGGGTATTGCTTCGCGTCGTAATAAAGGTTACCCACTTGTGCCAGCAATCCCGCATTATTCGGATCCGCTTTCAACTGCTCGAGCAACGTGGTTGCCTGTGTGTCCGCCGCCTGCTTCAACTCCGCCGCGCTCGGCACTGCCGGAACCGAGCTGAAACTCGCCGGTGTGGCGGGCGGCGTCGGAGCTGTCACTGCTGGCTCGCTCATGACATTGGGGTTATTTCCCACGGCAGGCGCGGTCGATCTGCGAATCAGCCATCCCCCGCAGGTTCCCAGCAGAAGCGAAAACGCTGCCAGCGTAAGCGCCTGTGCCACGCTCCAGGAATTACTGCTGACGGTTTTAAGTTCGGTCACGTTCCTTGCTCCTTGCCCAGTTTAGTTCTTTGTCGAGACGATCGTTTGTGCCTCGGCGATCAGTTGCTCCACCGATGATTTCCGGTCGAGATTCGGGTTGCTCTTCAGCAATTGTTGCCATGCCGCAATCGCGCCCTTGTTGTCCTTCTTACCGCGATATTTGATCATCCCGAGATTGAAAAGAGCGTTGGCATCTTTAGGGTCGTACCGCAGCGCCTGGTTCAACTCTGCCAGCGCGCCATCTATATCGTCCGAATAGTACAAGCAGCTCGCCAGCTGGGTGCGCGCTCCAACATTCTTCGGATCGAGCTTCAAACCCTTTTGAAAATATTCCGCCGCTTCCTTGAATTGATGGGACGACTGATAAACCGACGCGATCTGCAGCAGAAGAGCCGCATTCTTCGGATCGGCTTTCGATTTTTCCACCAGTGTCGACGCTTGCACATCGGCCATTTGCTTCATTTGCTCCAACGTGAGCTTTGGGTGACCGCCGGTATAAGTGGCAGCCGCACTCGGCGCGCTGGCAGTTCCACTTGTCGCGTTCGGTCTCGCCTTGTTTGCCAGCAGAAAATAACCCGCGAGCAGGCCGACGGCCAGACAGATCGCAGCGACCCCGTAAACCGTCTTCGACGGTAAGCCGGCCTCTCCACGACGGGCATTGACTTCGGCTGAACTGGGCATGCGTTCGGGCTCCTGTCCCGGAACCACGGGCGTTCGCGGGGTTGTTGCTAAGCCTCACGGTGTCATCGCGTTAGGTTGAGGCGGCGCGAAACAACAAACGAGGGCTATGAGGAGGTTAGGGGTACAGCGAACACGCTGCCGCGCCAAGCATCACAACTCTTTGTGACCCACGTCACACACTGCTGCACGCCTTCCCACTCCTGCCCTTCCCGTGTATCCTGTCAAGGTTCGATTCGCTCTTTAGACAGGATTCCGAGGCAATGCTGTGAGTCGCACTCGAAAAATTGCGCCGCTATGGCAAATCGGCCTGGTATGCCTGCTCTGGCTCGGTGCCGGATTCATTGTGTCTTCGTTGCGCGGTACCACCGAGCAATCGCCGCGGCTAATCCTGCAAGGTCGCCAAAATGACATTCGATTCGTTTTCGCGGATTTAGATGGAGACCAGAAGCCGGACCTGGCGCTGATCGAAACGCAAAGCCGTCGGTCGGCCAAGACCAACTATTCCATCCACATCAAGTTGAGTGCCGGTCCGGAATCTGCGGTAGGCGTGAATGGTCCCATGGGAGGCTTGCGGGTCGCGGCGCGTGACGTGAATGGCGACGATTACCTGGACCTGATTGTCACCTCGAATCTCGATGTGCATTTCATTCAAGTGCTTCTGAACGACGGGCGAGGCAACTTCTCCCCCGCGGGTCGTGGCGATTACGACCAGCTTGAAGTCGAAAATCATGAGAGCTTCGAAGCACCCGCTGGGGATCAGGCGGACCGTAGTACATTGTCTACCACTCGCCCTCCGGACGACGGCGCGGTTGACGGTCCTTATCTCCACCAGGTCTGCTTTTCAGGCTCCTGGGGTCGTGCGGAAGTCTCTCGTCCTTTGGAACAGGCTTCGCGGCTGCGCCCTGGCCGCTCTCCCCCGTTGCAATTTCGTAATCAACTGTAAACCGGATTGTTATACATTCTTCGGACCATACTTGGTCATCGTCAGGATGCCGAATGGATGGGAAAGGCGCTTCGCGCGCTACTCCTCTGAATCAACTTGAGCGTTGATGCCATTCAGCGCTCGCGTTAACCAAGCTCCAGGATGTGAGGATAAAGTATGTGGCGTCATCTCAGGGGTGTATTCCTCGCCACCGCATTCGTGTCGGGGATTGCCGCCCAAGCGCAAGCGCAAAAACCACTGACGTGGGATGAAGTCAGGGCACGTTTTGAAGCCAACAATCCCACGCTCAGCGCCGGTCAGATCGGTATCGAAGAATCCAAAGCGCAGGAGATCACCGCCTACCTTCGTCCCAACCCTCAAGCTTCGCTCGGAGTGGATCAGATTGGCAACACGGGTTCTGGCAGTGCGTTTTCCGCCTCTACTCTTACCGCCGCCGCGAGCTATTTGCACGAACGCCGGCATAAACGCGAATTGCGCCTGGAAAGCGCGCAGAAAGCCACTGGGATTGCCGTCTCTAGCCAGGCGGACTTGGAACGCAACCTGATCTTCACTTTGCGTAGCGCCTTCGTGGGGACGTTGCAAGCCAAGGCCGTTCTGAAACTGGCTCAGGAAAACTTGGAGTATTGGGACAAAGAATTAAAAATCAGCACAGACCGTTTTGACGCCGGTGACATTGCCCGTATCGACCTGGATCGTTTGGAGTTGCAACGTGTTCAGTACGAATCCGATCTGCAGACTGCCGCGGTCAACCTGCGCACTGCCAAGATACAACTGCTCATGCTGCTCGACGACAAGACCTCGGTGGATCAATTCGACGTTCTGGGACTGTATGAGTTCAACGATCAACTCGCTCCTCTGGATCAATTTCATCAAACGGCAATCGATAATCGTCCAGACCTGCGGGCCGCCTTGCAATCCGTTGACAAAGCTAAAACCGATCACAACCTCGCGGTCGCCAATGGTTCCACCGACCCCACCATCAACGTCGACTTCGGCTTCCCCGCCATTTCCCAAGCCTACTTGAGTTATCAGCCCTCGTTGCGCGAGTACGTCGGCGCTGGGTTCAGCATTCCTCTGCGCATTTTCGATCGCAATCAAGGAGAGAAGCTCCGCACTCAGCTGGATGTCGATCGCAATCAGAAGTTGCTGGGCGCCACACAAGCCCAGGTCTTCAGCGATGTGGATTCCGCGTACGCCACGGTAGACAGCAACTTGATCCTGCTGCGTCCCTATAAGGCCAAATACCTAGGCCAGGCTGAGCGCATTCGCGACACCATCCGATTTTCTTACGAACACGGAGGAGCTTCTTTGCTCGATTTTCTTGACGCCCAAAAAGAATATCGCGACACCGAACTGAATTACCTGAACCTCATCGGTTCCTATCTAACCGCGGCTGCCCAACTCAACATGGCGGTAGGCAAAGAGGTGATCCAGTGAAACTCAACCCGCCGTTGCATGCGGTTCTGCTCCTGTTGTCTAGCATCTGTTTAGCGGCATGCGCCAAGTCTGAAAATATTGGAAACGCAGGCGCTCCCCCTCCCGTGAAGGTGGAAAAAGCGGAAGACGTAAGTGTCGTGTCCGTCGATCATCCTGAGCAGTTTCCTCTGGTCCAAGCCGCCAGCTATTTTGCCGCACCAGCACTCAGCGTAACCGGCACAGTGAATCCGGACATCAGCCGCACCGTACCGGTAATCTCGCTGGCCTCGGGCCGCGTCCTGGAAATCCGTGCCCGTCTTGGGGACACTGTACAAAAAGGGCAAGTTCTTTTGCTGGTCCAGAGCAACGATGTTGCCGGCGCTTTCTCCGACTACCGCAAAGCACTCGCCGACGAAGTGCTGGCCAAACGTCAATTGGACCGTGCCCAGTTGCTCTACGACAAGGGCGCCATTTCCCTGGGCAATCTTCAGGTCGCGCAAGATGCCGAAGACAAAGCCAAGGTCGATGTGGAGACGGCCCTCGAGCATCTTCGCCTGATCGGCGTCGATAAGGATCATCCCAGCGGAGTGGTGGAAATCAAGGCACCCGTCTCCGGGGTCATCACCGATCAACAGGTCACCAACGCCGCGGGCGTGCAGGCACTCGCCGGACCCAACCCTTTCACCATCTCGAATCTATCCAGCATCTGGATTGTCTGCGACGTTTATGAGAACGATCTGCGAAACGTGCACCTCGGCGAAACTGCCCAGATCGTCTGCCAGCGCATATCCCGACAGAACCTACAGCGGAATCATCAGCAATATTGGCCCGATTCTGGACCCCAACATCCGCACCGCCAAAGTGCGTATTCAGGTTGCCAACCCCAACGGCCTGATGCGTGTCGGCATGTTTGTCACCGCCACGTTTCATGGGCGCACAAAAGTGGAATACGCGTCCGTGCCCACCTCCGCCATTCTCCATCTTCATGATCGCGACTGGGTCTACATCCCCGCTGGCGGGAATAAATTCCGGCGGGTGGAGGTGACGGGCTGGAGAAGTGTTGCCACGACAAATGCAGGAGATTCGCGACGGCATTAAACCCGGGCAGCAAGTTGTGAAGAGCGCTTTAGTGATGCAAAACACGGTGGAGCAATAGGGCTACATGAGTGACCGCACAGCAAGGAACGTTCGATGATTCGCGCGATTGTCGATTTTGCTCTCGATAATCGCTTTATCGTTCTCGCCATCGGCACTCTCCTGTTGGTCTGGGGCGCGGTTTCTTTCCATAACTTGCCCGTCGAAGCGTATCCCGACGTTGCTAACAATTACGTGCAAATCATCACGCAATGGCCGGGGCGCGCCGCCGAAGAGGTTGAGCAGCAAGTCACGATTCCGATCGAAGTCCAGATGAACGGGTTGCCGCATCTTGCTCATCTGCGCTCCGTGTCGCTGTTCGGTCTGTCCAGCGTGATGCTTATCTTTGACGACTCTTCCAACGACGACTGGAATCGCGAAAAAGTGCTCGAGCGTTTGTCGATGGTGAATCTTGCCCACGGGTCTTCAGCCGCAAATGGGCGCCGATTACAGTCCGGTTGGGCAGATCTACTGGTACACGCTGAAGAAGCACGAATCCCAAATACGATTTGATGGAGTTGAAGGCTCTGGAAGACTGGGTTCTGGAAAAGCAGTTCAAGTCGGTCCCCAATGTTGTCGACGTATCGAGTTTTGGCGGAATCACCCGCGAATACCAGGTGCGTGTCAATCCCGACAAGCTGGTGGCTTACGGCTGACTCTTCCGCAGGTCGAACAGCAGACTCGCGGCGAATAATGTCAACGCGGGAGGCAGCTTCATCGAAGCGGGCTCGCAGCAGATCAACGTTCGCGAGGTCGGACTGTTTACCAGCGTGCAGGACATCGAACAGACCTTGCTCAAAACGCAGAACGGCACCGCCATTCACATCAAGGATATCGCCGAGGTCACGCAGGGTCCCAAGATTCGCCTCGGCAAAATCGGCAAAGCCATCCGCCGAGACGACGGTACCATCGTCGACGACGACGACGTTGTGGAAGGTATTGTGCTTCTGCAAAAAGGTGCGGAATCGGACGCCACGCTCGAAGGAATCCACGCCAAGGTCAAGGAGCTGAACGATCACATCCTCCCCAAGGTGTGAAGATTGTGCCGTTTCTGGATCGCAGCGATTTGGTTCACTACACCACGCACACCGTGCTTCACAATCTCGGTGAAGGCGTTTTGCTGGTGTCCATTATTTTATTCTTCTTCCTCGGTAATATGCGTGGCGCTTTGATCGTTGCGTTTACCATTCCATTTTCTCTGCTGTTCGCATCCATTTGCTTGGACTTGAATCACATTCCCGCGAACTTGCTCTCTCTCGGCGCACTCGATTTCGGTATGGTCGTCGATGGTGCCGTTGTCGTCATCGAAAATATAGTCCGTCATTTCGGCTTGCACAGTGCCGCGCAAAAAACTCCCCTGGAACGCATTCGCGACGCGGCCCACGAAATCCAGCGCCCCGTCTTCTATGCCATCGCCATCATCATCACCGCGTACATGCCCATCTATACCTTGCAAAGCGTCGAGGGCAAACTGTTCCGCCCCATGGCTTGGACTGTCGCATTCGCGCTTCTGGGTGCGCTCATTTTCTCAATGACCATTGCCCCCGTGCTCGCGGAAGTGTTATTCCGTAAAGGCGTCAAAGAATGGCATAACCCGGTCATGACATTTGTTGCGCGACCATTATCGGAACTCCCTGCGCTGGGCCATCGACCATAGCCGAAATTCACCCTGGCCTTGGGTGCGTGTGTTCCGCTGATCGCTTTCCGATCCTGTATAGCGGCATAATCGGCTCTGAGTTTCTTCCGCATCTTGATGAAGGCGCGATTTGGGCTCGTGGCACGCTGGCCCCCAGCACCGGTCCCACGGAGGGCACGCAAGTTATGGACCGTGCGCGGCTGATCTTCGCATCCTTCCCGGAAGTCAAGCAGGTCGTCTCCCAAGTCGGCCGCCCCGACGACGGCACCGACACCACCGGCTTTTTCAACACGGAATACTTCGTTGATCTTTGGCCCAAAGATCGCTGGCGCCCCGTTTTCCATGAGGACAAGGATGCTTTGATTTCAGCCATGGATCGAGAGGTCAGCAAAATGCCCGGGATTTTGTGGAACTTTTCGCAACCGATTTCCGACAACGTGGAAGAAGCGGTCAGCGGCGTCAAAGGCGAGCTTGCAGTAAAAATGTACGGCAGTGACCTGCGCACCCTGGAAGCCAAAGCGGAAGAAATCGTCAATATTATGCGCGGTGTTCAAGGCATTGAGGATCTTGGTCTATTCCGTGTGCTCGGCCAGCCCAGCCTGAATTTCAACGTCGACCGCAAAGCTGCGGCCCGCTATGGATTGAATGCATCGCGATGTGCAGGACGCGATCGAGAGTGCGGTCGGCGGAAAAGCGGTCACTCAGGTTCTCCGGGGTGAACAGGTTTTCGACCTGGTCGTCCGCTACCAGCCTCCTTACCGCGCTACCAAAGAGGCTATCGAGAATATTCGCATCGTGAATCCCCTGGGCCAACGCATCGCCCTGTCTCAAGTCACCAATGTCGACACTCTCGACGGCGCTTCCGAAATCTATCGCGAAGCCAACTCCCGCTATGTCGCGATTAAATACAGTGTGCGCGGCCGCGACCTGGGCAGCACGGTGGAAGAAGCCATGGCCAAGGTGCGCAGCCAGGTCAAACTGCCCGAAGGCTACACCCTGGACTGGGCCGGGGAATATGAAAGCCAAAAACGTTCAGAGCGCCGGCTCATGTTCGTTCTGCCCATCACCCTGCTGGTGATCTATGTGATTCTGTACACGATGTTCAGCTCGCCGAAATGGGCATTGCTGGTCTTGGGCAACGTTGCCATGGCTCCTCTCGGCGGGTTTCTCGCCTTGCTCATCACCGGGGAGCACTTCAGTGTCTCTTCCGGTGTTGGATTCCTCGCTTTGTTTGGAGTTTCGGTTCAAACCGGCGTCATCATGGTCGAATACATCAACCATTTGAGAGCGGCTGGCAGCTCCATCGAAGATGCTGCGGTTCAAGGCGCGGTCCTACGGCTGCGTCCCATTATGATGACCATGCTGGTCGCCATTCTCGGCTTGCTGCCCGCAGCCATGTCCCGCGGAATTGGTTCAGACTCGCAACGTCCCTTTGCCATCGTCATCGTGGGCGGCCTTCTTGCAGCTTTGGTGCTCAGCGTCTATTTGCTTCCGACTCTGTACGTCACCTTCGCTCGGGATACCGATCGCTTGCCGCCAGCCGATTCGGACTGGGAAGAATCAACCTGAGCGGTCAACCATTTGCAGCAACAACCTGAAACGACGTGACCCACGTCACAGGCCACCCTTGCGCCCTCTTCTATCCTGTTTTCGTAACCATTTGACGAACTAGCAGCCCAACATTTGACTGCCCTTCTGTTCGACGGAGAACTCAATGAGTCGAAAAATGTCTATTGTCGACGGCAATGAAGCCGCCGCCGCGGTCGCGTACCGCCTGAATGAGGTCATCGCGATCTATCCCATCACTCCTTCTTCCCCCATGGGCGAGTGGTCGGATCAGTGGAATTCCGAGCACAAAAAGAACATCTGGGGTGCCATTCCCGACGTAATCGAGATGCAGAGTGAAGGCGGGGCCGCCGGTGCCCTCCACGGTGCGCTGCAAGCGGGCGCCCTTGGCACAACCTTCACAGCATCGCAGGGCCTGCTGCTGATGATTCCCAACATGTACAAAATCGCCGGCGAACTCACCGCTGCCGTCATTCACGTGGCCGCCCGCACCCTGGCCACTCACGCCCTGTCCATTTTCGGTGACCACAGCGACGTAATGTCCACGCGCTCGGCAGGGTTCGCCCTGCTCGCGTCGAATTCCGTTCAGGAAGCCAGTGACTTCGCCTGCGTGGCCCAGATGGCTACTCTCGAGTCGCGCATCCCGTTTCTCCACTTCTTCGATGGCTTCCGCACTTCGCACGAAGTCAACATGATTGACCCGCTCAGCGACGACGACTTGCGCGCTCTGATTGACGACAAGGCTGTCCGTCAGCATCGCGAACGCGCCATGACGCCCGATCGTCCAATTCTGCGCGGCACCGCGCAAAACCCTGACGTATTCTTTCAAGCCCGCGAAGCCTGCAATCCCTACTACCGCGCCTGCCCCACGATTGTGCAAGACGCAATGGACCGTTTCGCCAAACACACCGGCCGGAAATATCGTTTATTCGATTACTACGGCCCGGCGGATGCCGAACGCCTGATCATCCTGATGGGTTCCGGCGTAGGCGCCGCGGAAGAAGCGGTTGAGGCGCTGCAGAAGAACGGGGAGAAAGTTGGCTTGCTGAAAGTACGGCTGTTCCGCCCCTTTGCCGCGGATGCTTTCCTGAAAGCCATTCCGACCACCGTGAAATCAATTGCGGTTCTGGATCGCACCAAGGAGCCCGGCGCGCCAGGCGAGCCGCTCTATCAGGATGTGCTCACCACCTATATGGAACGCTACGCCGCCAATCCCTCCGCGGGCATTCCCCGAATCATCGGGGGCCGGTATGGACTTTCTTCGAAAGAATTCACGCCTGCGATGGTCAAGGCCGTCTTCGACGAGTTGAAGAAGCCCGAGCCCAAAAATCATTTTACCGTGGGCATTCTTGACGACGTCACCCACACCAGCCTCACTTACGATCCGGACTTCTCCACCGAAGATCCCCGCACGGTTCGCGCACTTTTCTACGGGCTCGGCTCTGACGGCACCGTGGGCGCCAACAAGAATTCCATCAAGATCATCGGCAAGGGCACAGACAATTTCGCCCAGGGCTATTTCGTCTACGACTCCAAGAAAGCCGGAGCGATCACCGTATCTCACTTGCGTTTTGGGCCCGATCCAATTCGTTCCACCTACCTAATCAGCAAAGCTAATTTCGTCGCCTGTCACCAGTTCCAATTTCTCGACCGCATCGATATCCTGGCCGCTGCGGAACCTGGCGCCACCTTCCTTCTCAACTCCCCGTTTGGGCCCGAGGAGATTTGGCAGCACATCCCGCGACAGGTTCAACAAACCATCATTGCCAAGAAACTGCGGTTCTTCGTAATTGACGGCTACACCGTTGCCCGCGCCGCCGGCATGGGCAGCCGTATCAACACCATCATGCAGACCTGCTTCTTCGCGATCAGCGGCGTGCTCCCACGCGATGCCGCTATTGCCGCCATCAAGAAAGCCATCGCCGATACGTATGGAAAGCGCGGCGACGCCGTGGTGCAAAAGAATTATGCCGCTGTGGATCAGGCTATCGCGCATCTCCACGAAGTAAAGGTTCCGGACAAAGTTACCGCTATGTTCGACATGCTCCCTGCCGTGTCGCCGCAAGCGCCGCAGTTCGTGCGCAACGTGCTCGGCACCATCATCACCGGGAACGGCGACTCGCTGCCCGTCAGTGCTATGCCCATCGATGGGACGTTTCCCACGGGCACCGCCATGTGGGAAAAACGGAATATCGCTAAGGAAATTCCCGTTTGGGATGAAGACCTGTGCATCCAATGCGGCAAGTGCGTCCTGGTTTGCCCGCACGCTGTGATTCGCGCCAAGGTTTACGATTCCTCGCTGCTCAGCCACAGGCCCGAGACGTTCAAGTCAGCCAAACCGCGTTGGCGCGAGTTCGAATCGCTGCGCTACACCCTTCAGGTTGCACCAGAGGACTGCACCGGCTGCAAACTGTGCGTGGAAATCTGCCCCGCAAAGAGCAAGACGGAAGTGAAGCACAAAGCCATCAACATGGAGGCGCAAGCTCCGCTGCGTAATCCCGAAAGCGTCAATTGGGACTTTTTCCTCGCGCTTCCGGAAATCGATCGCCAACGCATCTCTCATTCACAAGTAAAAGATTCTCAGCTGCTCGAGCCTCTTTTCGAATTCTCGGGTGCCTGTGCGGGTTGTGGTGAAACGCCTTACCTCAAACTGCTTACCCAGCTGTTTGGCGACCGGCTGATGATTGGCAACGCCACCGGATGTTCTTCGATCTATGGCGGCAATCTGCCCACCACCCCGTACAGCAAGAATAAAGATGGACGCGGTCCCACGTGGTCCAACTCGCTCTTCGAAGACAACGCCGAATTTGGGCTCGGTATGCGCCTGGCTGTGGATGAACAGAACCACTACGCGCGCGAACTACTCAGTCGTTTCAATGGCCAACTTGGTGAGGTTCTCGTCAAAGGCTTGCTGGAAGCGGATCAGTCCAAAGAGAGCGGCATCGAAGAACAGCGGCGGCGCGTGGTCGAACTGAAACAAAAGCTGGCGAACCTGCACGTTCCCGAAGCCCTCGCCCTCCAATCTGTCGCCGACTCTCTCGTGCGCAAAAGCGTTTGGCTCGTCGGAGGAGATGGCTGGGCGTACGACATCGGCTTCGGAGGCCTCGATCACGTGCTCGGCTCCGGGCGCAATGTCAACGTGCTCGTGCTCGACACGGAGGTCTACTCCAACACCGGTGGACAAATGTCCAAAGCGACTCCTCGCGCAGCCGTGGCCAAATTTGCCACTGGCGGAAAGCATACCGGCAAGAAAGATTTGGCCATGGAAGCGGTCAGCTATGGGTACGTGTACGTCGCGCGAGTCGCCATGGGTGCGAATGATACGCACACGGTCAAGGCCTTTCTGGAAGCCGAGGCACACGACGGTCCGTCATTGATCATCGCTTACTCCCACTGCATCGCCCACGGCTATGACATGGTTCTCGGTCTGGATCAGCAGAAAAAAGCCGTCCAGTGTGGCTACTGGCCACTAATGCGTTACAACCCTTCGTTGCGTCTCGAAGGCAAGAACCCATTCCTCCTCGATTCCAAGGCGCCCAGCATTCCACTGAAACAATATGCGTACCAGGAAACCCGCTACACCATGCTGGTGCGCAGTGATCCTGAAGCGGCTCGCGAACTGTTGAAACTGGCTCAAGACGATGTGGAGCGCCAGTGGCGTGTGTACTCCAATCGCGCCGCCATGGCTGGTCGTTCCGAAACGCCGCATATCGCTCCCGAAGCCCCTGAATCCGGATTGGAAACGGCCAAAAAAGGAGGGGAAGACGAATGATCGACATTTCCACAAAATATCTTGGACTGCGCCTGAAATCACCGTTGCTCGCGTCGGCTTCTCCGCTCAGCGAGTCCGTCGACAACATCAGGCGACTCGAAGATCAAAATCTTGGCGCGGTCGTGCTGCCCTCGCTCTTCGAAGAGCAGCTGCAACTGGAAAGCCTCCGGCTGGATTCCGATCTTTCGCGCGGCTCCGAGAGCTTTCCGGAATCCACCGATTTTCTTCCCGATCTGCAAACTTATAATCTCGGACCGGACGGCTACCTTGAACTGATCCGCCAAGCCAAGGAAAGCATCGATATCCCCATCATTGCCAGCCTCAATGGAGTCTCGAAAGGCGGCTGGTTGCAATACGCACGTTTGATGGAAGAAGCCGGGGCGGATGCAATTGAACTAAATATTTATTCCATCGCTACCGATCCAGGTCTCAGCGGCAGTGAACTGGAGCAGAACTATATCGAATTGGTTCGCCAGCTGAAGCGCAGCATCGGAATCCCGCTCGCGGTCAAGCTTTCGCCCTTTTTTACCGCACCCGCCAACATGGCTGCTCGCCTGGATGAAGCTCGCGCTGATGCCATTGTTTTGTTCAACCGCTTCTATCAGCCGGATTTTGACATCGAGCATATGGAGATTTCTCCCAGCATCGCTTTAAGCCGGCCGGAGGAGCTGCTCCTTCGTCTTCACTGGGCCGCTATTCTTTGTGGCCACATCCGCGCCGACCTCGGAATCACTGGCGGCGTACACACTTCCCGCGACCTCATCAAATGTATTCTGGCTGGAGCCAAGGTGGCCTTCATGACCTCGGCGTTATTGCGCAATGGCGTTCACCATGCCGCTCACGTTTTGACCGAATTGGATCGTTGGCTCGAGGAAAACGAATACACTTCTGTTCAGCAAATGTGTGGCAGCATGAGTCATGCCGCGGTCCCCGATCCCAGCGCGTTCGAACGTGGCAATTATATGAAGGTGCTTAGCTCATACACGCTGCGCGCGAATGTCTTCAACGACTAGGGTTAACGCTGCGGAAGGAGCTGTATCTTTCTGGAACGCTGCTCCTGTTTCGATGCAAACCTCTCGTTTGAGCTGGCGTGCCTCGTAGACACGCTGAAATGCTCAGTATCAATAACTTGTTCCAGTGAATGGGTTACGTGTCGACAAACGGATGATGCGGACCCGCATCGGCTCATGGACACCCGTCACGTTGGCACTCCTCGTGCTCCCCTCCTTGTTGTATTCGCGTGCGCGATGTCGTGCACCACCTCATGTCCACGGCTGAGACTTTCAATCGTTTTCTCGCCCGCCAACCCATCCTCAGTCGGGATCGTAAATTCTTTGCCTACGAAATCCTGTCTCGCTACGGTCCGGAAAACTATTGCAGTCCGGCTCCTGGCAGTCCTGTAGCCGAAAAGGCCATGGATGAGCTGTTTCTCATGGGTGTCCGCACCATCACGGAAGGTCTTCCCGCATTCATGAACTGCACCCGCGATTTCCTCCTGCAGGACTACCTCACGCTCATGCCCAGGGAGCTTGTCGTTGGTGAAATCTTGGAAACCGTAACTCCGGATTCGCAAGTCCTTGCCGCCTGCTCCCACATGAAGAAGCTTGGCTATCGATTGGCGCTCGACGACTTTTGCGATGTACCGGAAGCTCACCGCCTGCTGGACGTCGCAGACTTCGTCAAGGTGGATGTTTTGCTTACCAGTTTTTCCGAGCAAGCTCGCCTCGTTAAGGCGTGCCACGCGCGAGGCATTCCCGTCATCGCGGAAAAAGTGGAGACCGACGAACAGTTCCGGCGCTGTTCGGAGATCGGCTACGATTATTTCCAGGGCTACTTTTTTTGCCGTCCTCAAGTGGTTCGCCGCCGCAGCGTTCCCGCCAACAAGACCGTTTACATTGAACTTCTTCGCGCCGCCAACGCTCCTGTGTTCGACCTGAAAGAAATTTCCCTCATCTTCCGCAGAGACGTTTCTCTCAGTTATCGTTTGCTGCGCTATTTGAACTCCGCGGCATTCTCGTTTTCCAGCGAAATCCACTCGATTCCGCACGCATTGACGCTTCTGGGCGAGAACGCCATGCGCAAATGGATTTCCCTGGTTGGCGTTGCCGGTCTCGGCGATGAAGTGGCCGATGGTCTGTTGCGTCTTCCCTTGTTGCGCGCGATGTTTTGCGAACTCCTCGCCCAAAAAATCGGCATGTTTCGCGAGACGAATGAACTTTTCCTCCTCGGCTTACTCTCCGTGATAGACGCGCTGCTCAATATGCGCATGAGCGACGTTCTTACCGAAATTCCCGTGGATACCGAGATTAAGAAAGCCCTTTTGGGAAAGCCCAGCCGCTATCGTCCCGCGTTTGAAGTTGTCTTGGATTACGAGTCAGGCACCTGGGAAGACCTCGCGCAATCCGCCCGCCGCATCGGTCTCCATGAGCAATACCTTCCGGATTTGTATTTGCGCTCTGTGCGCTGGGTCGCCGAAGTTCTGTCCACGGCTCCGGTGCTGGTCTGATCGAAGACTCTACTTTTTTACTTTAGCCAACTCTTCTTCGGCAATATGAAAAGCCGTATTTGCCGCGGGTACTCCGCAATAGATCGCTGTCTGCAGGAGCACTTCTTGAATCTCTCTTCGTGTTACACCGTTGTTCGCCGCGGCGCGCACATGCAGTCTTAATTCATCCGGCCGGTTCAACGCGACCATCATGCCGATCGTGATGAGGCTGCGCGTTTTTCGCGGCAGTCCTGGACGCGTCCAAATTTCTCCCCAGGCATAGCGGGTAATCAGGTCTAAAAATTCCGAATTGAAGGTGTTCTCGCTGGCGATGGACCGGTCAACGTGTTCATCCCCGAGCACCGCTCGTCTCACCCTCATGCCCTTCGCGTGACGCTTCCGCTCGTCCATGGCCAGCTCCTTACGCCAGCAGAAATTCCAACACTACGCGATTAAATTCGTCCCGCGATTCAATATTGCACAGATGCGAACCAGCCAACTCGGCATAATTTGCGCCTGGGATTGTCCTGGCGAGCATTTGCGCCTCCGCCGGTGGCGTGCCGGGATCTTCTTTCCCCACCACAATCAAGCTAGGCACCGCAATGGAACTGATCGTGGCGCGTTGGTCGCTGTCACGGACCGCCGCGCAATTCGCGGCATATCCCTGTGGGTTCGTCGATTCCAGCATTTCTCGCACACGCCGCACTTCCAGGGCACCGGACCCGCGAAATCCCGCGGTAAACCAGCGTTCCAGCACCGCATCTGCCACGGCTTTCATCCCGCCACTTTCCACCGTGCGGATTCTCGTGTTCCACGCCTCATCGGTTCCGATCTTTGCCGCCGTGCTGCACAGCACCAGTTTCTTGAACCTGTTTCCCGCATTCGTCCCCAGGAACATTCCTGTTAATCCGCCCATGGACAAGCCACAAAAATTCACCTGCTCCAGTTGCAGCGCGTCCAACAAACGCACCACATCCCAACTAAGTTGTTCGATGGTGTAAGGCCCCGGCGTCACTTCGGATTGTCCATGTCCCCGTGTGTCATAGCGAAGCACGCGGAAGTGCTTCGAAAACGCCGCAATTTGCGAATCCCACATGTGAACGTTGGTGCCCAGCCCATTGCAAAAAATCAGGACAGGCAGACCTTCGGCACCCGTCCACTCATAATAAATTCCCACATCCCGCAGCTTTGCCATCGACATAATCGATTCTCACTCTTTGTAGCGCCGGTTTTTAGCCGGCTCTTGGGTTCGCGGCATTTCTTTGTTCTCGGTAATTACTTTGTCCACAAATTCGTTTGCGCTCCCCAGGTAATTCCTGGCTTCGAATAAGCTCTCCAAATCCGCTGAAGCCAAATGTCCCTGCAGCCCAGGTTCTTCTCGTAACACGTCGTTCAAAGGACGCTTCGTCGCCAGCGATTTTCGGCATGCGCTTTCCACCAGCAAATGCGCCGGCATTTTCCCCATGCGATCCGCCAACGCCATCGTCACCGCCTCGGCGAAAATCAATCCGTGCGTTGCTTCCAGGTTCTGGCCCATCCGTTCAGCATCAACCTCCAGGCCCGGCAGCATCTCTGCCACACGATGCAATGAGCCGGCCCCGAGCCTCAAAACTTCCGGCAGCGTTTCCCATTCCGCCTGCCATCCCCCAAGTCCACGCTGGTACTCTTGCGGCATCGCAGACAGGACCGTTGCCACTAAGCCTGGCATTCGCGTTGCCGCAGCCAACACAGCCGCACAGGTCACGGGATTCCGCTTGTGCGGCATTGTCGATGAACTGCCACGCCCTTCGCCCGCGGGCTCGAATACTTCGGCAATCTCTGTTTGCGAGTGCAACGCGATATCCCGCGCAATTTTTCCCAGGGTTCCCGTGAGCAGCCCGAAAAATGCGGCGATCTCCCCAACGCGGTCGCGGTGCGCATGCCAGGGGACCGGCGGCAGCGCCAAGCCAAGTTCTTCCGCAAGCGCTTTCGCCACCTTTGCTCCTTCGCCGTGCAGAGCCGCTAATGTTCCGGCCGCTCCGCCAAATTGCAATACCAAAACTCGCGGGCGCATTTCCACGAGCCTGCTTCGATGCCGCAAAATCGCATCCAGCCATCCGGCGACCACGTATCCAAAGGTTGTCGGCAGCGCCTGCTGCATCCACGTCCGCGCTACCATCTCTGTGCTGCGATGTTTCTGTGCCAAGTCTGCTAACGAGCCGCTCAGCTTTTCCAGATCCTCTTCGAGCAACTCGAGCACATCGCGCAACTGTAAGACTAACCCCGTGTCGATTACATCCTGGCTTGTTGCTCCCCAGTGCACGAACCGCGCTGCCTCTTTGTTTTGTTGCGCGACCGCTTCCGTTATTTTTTTCACCAGCGGGATTACCACATTTCCTGCGGCCGCCGAATCTTTGGCAAGAGTTGCGGTATCGATTTGAATCGTGGCACAACGTTCCGCCAAAATATTTGCGGCGCCCGCCGGAATCACACCGGCCCTGGCCTCAGCTTTCGCCAATGCAGCTTCGAAGCGCAGCATCCCCTTCACTACTGATTCGTCAGACAGAAGTTCTTCCAGCGCCTGGTAGGAGAAAAGTTCGTCGTAGAGGATCATAGTTCGGGAGCGCTCAACGTTTCAACACTCAAAGAAAACCGTCTCGCTGTCGCCTTGCAAGTGTATATCCCATCGAAGCGAACTTTCGTTGTCTCCCTCCGTCCGTGCCACTAAAGTGTGACGCCGCTCAACCGGAACCACTCCCAGCACCACGTCAGCTTTATTCGCTGCCTCGCCGGGAAAATACATTCTGGTAATCAGGCGCCGCAGCAGGCCACGCATGAAAATCGAAATCACCAGGTGCGGTGCTTGCACCTCGCCATTTGGTCCAAGCACACACCCCGGCTTGATCGTCGTGAACCGAAATTCGCCGGCCTCGTTCACCGGCACACGCCCGAAGCCAAAAAAACTCCCGCTGCTCATACGTTCGAAGGCATCTTCCGGGTGCGCGTAGCGCCCATCGGCGTCGGCTTGCCAAATCTCCAGCACCGCATCCGGCACCGGTTGAGCATCGCCGTCCAGCAACCTCCCGCTTACGGACACGGGTGTTCCGTTCTGTGCCCCCTGCGTCAAATCCGTCCGTTCCAGCCATGAAAAACCAATTCCATAGAACGGCCCCACGGTTTGCGAAGGTGTTGTTCTTCCGTTCATCGACCTTCCATCGGCGTGGCATTGCGTCCGCGCAAGATAATATCGAATCGAAACCCTAGGGCAGTCTCGGGCGTTGTGCTTGGCCAGTCGAATTTCGAAATTAGGCTATTTCTCGCGGCTTCATCGGCGACACTATTGAAAATCGGATCGAATTCCAGCAACGGATCGCCTGGAAAATACATTTGCGTCACCAACCGCGTGGCAAACGCCGGACCGAATAGCGAAAAATGAATGTGCTGAGGACGCCATGCGTTGGGGTGATTCCTCCACGGATACGCTCCAGGACGGATCGTCACGAAGCGATACTGGCCATGCTCATCCGTAAATGTCTGGCCCACGCCCTCGAAATGCGGGTCCAGCGGCGCGTCGTGCTGATCCCATTTATGCAGATATCGTCCCGCAGCATTCGCCTGCCATATTTCAATCAACGATTCGCGAACAGGCCGTCCATCCTCGTCGCTCACCGTTCCGCTGACCACAATGCGCTCGCCAATCGGCTCGCCCTTGCCTCGGCGCGTCAGGTCGCACGCTTTCACATCCACAATATCCTTGCGGAAAATCGGCCCGGTGATCTCGGACAACGTATCGGGCAAGCAAACAAATGGTTTCGTCGGCGCGCGCTTCAGGCAGGAAACATAAGGTGGATGCAAACACGGCGGCTGGGTTCTTTCCAATGGCTTACGATACCCCAGCAATGGCTTCACGCTTTGCACCTCGGCTACACGCGCTCCAGGATGACCGAGATCCCTTGGCCTACTCCAATACACATCGTACACAATGCGAATCGGCCTTTCGTTCTCTCCAACTGATACGTTGCCGTCGTCGCCAAGCGCGCGCCACTCGCGCCCAGTGGATGGCCGATCGCAATGGCGCCCCCATTCGGATTCACATGCGCGGCATCGTCGGGCAATCCAAGTTCGCGCAGCACCGCAAGCGCCTGTGCGGCAAACGCCTCATTCAACTCCACCAAATCCATCTGCTCAATCTTCATGCCCGCCTTCGCCAGCACTTTTCGACTTGCCGGCACCGGCCCTATTCCCATCACCCGCGGTGCCACTCCAGCCGCAGCGGCCGCCACCACCCGCGCCTTTGGTGTTAACCCGTACTGCCTCACCGCAGCTTCCGATGCCAGCAACAGTGCACAGGCCCCGTCGTTTACTCCGGATGCGTTTCCTGCTGTCACCGTACCGCCTGGTTTTACGATGCCCTTTAGTTTGGCCAGTCCTTCCAGCGTGGAGTCCGGTCGTGGCTGTTCGTCCACCGATACCACCACAGGCTCGCCTTTCTTCTGCGGAATACTGACCTTTACGATTTCTTCCGCCAGCCGTCCAGCCTTAATCGCTTGCGCCGTGCGTTGCTGGCTGCGCAGTGCGAATGCATCCTGATCCGCGCGGGAAATCTTATATTCCTCCGCGAGAATTTCCGCGGTCTCCGGCATAGCGTCGGTTCCATATTTCGCTTTCATTGCCGGATTCACAAATCGCCAACCAATGGTCGTATCCTCCAATTTCATTGCACGCGAAAATGCGCTATCCGCTTTGCCCATCACGAACGGCGCGCGCGACATGCTCTCCACACCGCCGGCAATCACCAGGTCCAGTTCGCCACTTTTGATTGCCCGCGATGCCACCGCAAGCGCGTCCAGGCTCGACCCGCACAGCCGATTCACCGTGCTGCCCGAAGTTTCCTTGGGCAAGCCCGCCAGCAGCAGAGCCATGCGTGCCACGTTGCGATTATCTTCGCCGGCTTGATTTGCGCAGCCATAAATGACGTCATCGAGCGCATTCCAATCCACCGTAGGATTGCGTTCTACCAGGGCCTTGATAGGAATTGCTGCCAGATCGTCCGTCCTTACACTCGAAAGCGCTCCACCATAACGGCCAAAGGGCGTCCGGATCGCATCACAAATATAAGCAATCGTCATCTTCTCTGCGCTTCTCCGCCTCCTTTTTCTTCTTCAGTCTACCGTAAACCCACACGGCAAGACCAAATTGCGATGCAACCACATGCCGACTACGGTAGACTCGGCGAGGGCCATTGTGCCCACACCCCTTCATTGACCATGCTTATTCACCGCAAAGAAATCCAAATTGAGTGGGGCGATTGCGATCCCTTCGGAATCGTCTTTTTTCCCCGTTATTTCGGATATTTCGACGCCTGCACCAATGCGCTTTTCCATCGTGCCTTGGGAATCAAAAAAGCGGAAATGCTGCGCCAGTACAACATCGCCGGCATACCCCTCGTTCAAGCCAGTTGCAATTTCTTTGTGCCTTCGTCTTTCGGCGACATTGTTCACGTCAATTCCTGCGTCACCACCTGGGGCAACTCCAGCTTTACTGTCCAGCACAAGCTTTTTCGAGGCGACACCCTCGCCGTCGAAGGTCTCGAAAAACGTGTCTGGACAGTTCGCCTGAACACTGATCCACCGCAGACCAAAGGTCAGCCCATTCCCAAACAAGTCATCGACAAGTTTTTGTAGCCCCTCCTGTTCGCAAATGGCCAAGCTTCGAACACAAATCGGAATCATCGGCGCCGGTCCTGCCGGACTCACCCTTGCCCATCTTCTTCATCTCCAGGGAATCGAGTCCATCGTTCTCGAGCGCCATTCCCGCGAATACGTCGAAACTCGTGTGCGTGCCGGCGTCCTCGAACAAGGGACGATCGATATGCTTTGCGACTCCGGCGTCGGTGCGCGCCTCAAACGCGAGGGATTGCAGCACCAAGGGGTCGAGTTGCGCTTCGATGGAAAAGGCCATCGTATCGATTTTCAGGATCTCGTCGGCAAATCCATCACCGTCTACGCTCAACAGGAAGTGCTGAAAGATCTCATCGCCGCTCGCCTTCAATCTCAAGCGCCACTCTATTTCGAAGCAGAAGCCCTGCACATCGCGAATTATGATGCGCACCCAACCATTCACTACCAGCATAATGGCGACACCCACGAGATTACCTGCGATTTCCTGGCAGGGTGCGATGGTTTTCACGGCATCTGCCGGGGCGCCATTCCTGCCGATCGCTTGCAGATCCACGAGCGTCATTACCCCTTCGCGTGGCTGGGCATTCTCGCGCAAGTTCCCCCCGCATCCCACGAACTCATCTACACCTATCACGAACGGGGTTTCTCGCTGCTCAGCATGCGGTCCCCAGAGCTTTCGCGGCTGTACCTCCAATGCGCCCCCGATGAAAAAATCGAAGATTGGCCGGACGACCGCATCTGGGAGGAACTACGCACACGCATGGCCACCCGCGACGGATTTGTCCTGAACGACGGTCCAATTTTGCAGAAGGGAATTACGCCCATGCGCAGTTTCGTGGTCTCCCCCATGCAGTTTGGAAATATATTTTTGCTCGGAGATGCCGCCCACATTGTTCCGCCCACCGGCGCCAAGGGACTGAACCTCGCGGTCGCTGATGTACGCGTCCTCACCCGCGGTCTAGTGGAATTTTACAAGCACGGAGCGCGCGAACCGCTGCTCGAATACACCACGCGCTGTCTGCAACGTGTTTGGAAAACTCAGCGCTTTTCCTGGTGGATGACTTCCATGCTTCATCGCTTCCCTAACGAAGACAGCTTCTCTCACCACATCCATCTCGCCGAACTTGACTACGTCACCAGTTCCCGTGCGGCCTCGACCACACTCGCCGAAAACTATGTTGGACTAGCGTTCGATACTCCAGGACTGTTCTGACCGCGCCAGCGGCTCGATGAACTCCAGTGAAATTCCGCTGCTCCTCCGTGTATACTCGAGCGACTCAAAATGTCGTAGCGGCCGGTCGTTCAGTCCCGTGCCTTTCTCTTAAGGAGCGTCTCGATGAAAAAGCTTTCGGCCGTTCTGTTCTTCCTGATTATTTTGGGAGTCACCTCTGCCGCCGCTCAAGATGTAACGTACAACTTCGACCAAGGCACCGATTTTTCGAGATTCAAAACCTACAAGTGGGTCAGCATCAAAAATGCCCAGCAGGTGGACGACATCACCGCCCGCCAGATTACCGCCGCCATTGAAGCTGGCCTGGCACAAAAAGGTTTGACCAAGACAGACTCCGACAGCGCCGATCTCTACATTGGCTACCAGACGGCCATCGGCTCGCAAAAGCAGTGGACCGGTTACAGCAACGGATGGGGTTACGGTCCGCGCTGGGGCGGCGGGGGTATGGCCACGGCAACTTCGCAAACCATTCACACCGGTCAGCTGGACTTGGATATGTACGACTCGGCCAACAAGCGCCTGGTCTGGCGCGGCGCCGTCTCGAAAACCATTGATCCCAACGCAAAGCCCGAAAAGCGCCAGAAAAATCTGGACAAGGCGATCGCCAAGCTGCTCAAGAACTATCCGCCACCCACAAAGAAGTAGCGGTTCATCACAGTCTCCTTGACCCACACTGCTTCGCGGTATAAGGTGGCTTGACCATCTGGTTCTCACATTGAATAAGATTGGGCGAGGCAGTTCTCTAAAATTGCTCCCTCTGCGGACTGCCAGGCTGGCGCTGTCCCTTTGCGCCCTCGCGGCCACACTTGTGCAAGCCCAGCAGTCCTTCCACCCAGTCGATTCAGCGAGTGTTCCCGTCCGCGCCTCCGATAATGGCCGGGTCCCCGCATGCCATGTTATCTATCTCGGCTTCGTCGGTGCTTTGGAAACATCCGGCAATAAGCACTCCGGCATCGTTCAGATCCGCGACCTACTTCACAAAGACTACTCCGACGTTTGCGCCAAATCTTTCTCGCCTTACTCTTGGAGCGACGGTCGCGACTGGCTACTCGAACATTTTCCCGCTCACTCCGGCGTACTGACACCGGAAGAAAGCGCAAACTCGCCAAAAGTGATTTTGCTCGGGCATAGTATGGGTGGATGGGCCATGATGAGCGTCGCGCGCGAGCTGCGCAGCCGGGACATTCCCGTGGAACTTACGATTCAAGTGGATAGTGTCGGCATCACCGACTACACCGTGCCTCGCAACGTGAAAGCCGCGGCCATTTTCCACGCCAAGGATGTGTTGATCTTCATGACCACCAAACATCTGCGGCTCGAAGATCCCAAAAGTACCAAACTCATCGCGGATATTACCGTAGCTCGCGCCGGACACGAATCGGTCACGCGAGATCCGCGCATTCGCGCTCTGGTCCTCCAAACGGTTGAAGCACTGAGAACGAATTCCGTGGTGGCCCCGGGAGTCGGCGCGGAATCCACAAAGGAATCTTTGTCGCGTGCAAGCGGGCAGAACCAAAAATGATTCGCCGCCGCTCCCGGGTGTCGGAAGCGGCTGCGCGTTTTGCCAGAACAAATAAACTACAGACCTACCAACCCTGCCGATATTGCCGGGTCAAATACTGATTGGCGTCCGCAACGTTCGTTACCTTCATATTCGAAGCGTCGTAATTGATCTTCCGGCCGGCCTTGAGCGCTACCACGCCCAGAAGCATCACTTCCGTCAATTTTGCCGCATATTCGAACGGCGAATCTGCCTGGGTTTTCCCCTTGGCCGCATCCACCCAATTCAGTTCATGCTCTTCGTTGGGTATGCGTGCCAGCTTCTCCGGCGGTTTGCCCACCGAATCCTGCAGCGATTGCGGAAGCAGCCGTGGGTGCGCTCCATACGTGTTGTGCATCAGCTTGCCCTTGCTGCCGATCAGAATCGCGCCACCTTCCTTAATCAGTTCCTCGTCAGGACCCAATTCCGCCGGTTTCGGGGGCATGAGTCCGCCGTCATACCATGTCAATTTCACTGGTGGCATCGAACCGCGCGCGGGGAATTCGTAGAAGATCAGTTCCGCGGATGGAAAGGATGCGTGATTAAACGGCGTGGACACCGTCTCAATCGAAGTCGGCATTCCGAGATTCAGCGCCCACATCGAAACGTCGAGCAGGTGCGCGCCCATGTCTCCAATGGCTCCGCAGCCCCAGTCTGTCCAGCCTCGCCAATTAAAGGGGTGGTAGATGGGATGGTACGGCACGCTTGGTCCCACTCCAGGAACAGATCCCACGAGAGCGTTTCCGGGACCGGATAATTACCCGCCATCGCATTCGCCAGTCGTTCGTCCACTCCTCCCTGATCCCACTTCAGCGTGTCCAACGGCTCGATCGCGGCTTTGGGACGGGGCACGCCTTGCGGCCAGAAGCCCACCGGCCGGTCGGTCCACACGTGAATCTCGCGTACGTCTCCAATCGCGCCAGACCACACCCATTCCACGGCTGTACGCGCATCGTCCAGCGATTTGCCTTGGTTTCCCATCTGTGTAGCGAGCTTCGTCTCCGTAGCCTTCTTCGCCAGTTGGCGGGCCTCATCGACGCTCCAGCACAGCGGCTTTTGCACGTACACATGCTTCTTCATATCCATGCACGCCAGCGCGATTGGCGCGTGCATGTGATCCGGCGTAGCGATTACCACGGCATCGATATCTTTGGACTCGTCCAGCATCTTTCGATAATCGGAGTAACGCTTGGCCTTCGGGATCAGGTCGTTCTTCAGATGCAGGATGTTGGCCATCCGCGCTTTCGCCTTGTCCGAATCGAATGCATGAGTGGGTTTTCCGGTCGCGGGTGTAGCATCCGGATGATCGATGTGGGCCTGCAGGTTGGCCACGTCCGTATCGAGCCGCGACAGATTCTTATCCGTATATCCCCAATCCACATCGCACAGCGCGCAGATATTCTGACTCGCCAGATTAATTAAATTGCTGCGCCCCATCCCTCCCACTCCGACGCACGCGATATTTAATAAGTCGCTCGGCGGCGTATATCCTCTTCCAAGTACGTGGCGGGGGACGATGGAAATCGCTGCACCGGTTACCGCGGCACTTCGAATAAAGCTACGGCGTGACACCTCATCTTTAGGGTTCATTCAGGAATTCCTCCATGCGCTCGACATTATGACTCCAAAAAACATGATTGCCATGCTTAACTTGCAGCTTGTGTGTCGGGAAACAATCGTTAGCCCACCACCATATCCCACTAACTGTTTGGCCTTCCACCGATCCATCCAATCAGGATCAGGCTTGCGCTGTCTGTGACGCCGCCCTGTCGCTCAGATTGGTGTTCCAAACTGACGATAGCCTCTCGACACGAACATTGCTTTCCCCCCAGTTTCTCGGCTTCTCCCCGCCATTCACCTCGCAAGCCGTTGTATTCAGAAACACTATGCTTCCCATTGGCGGGGTCTGCTCGTGGTATCCCACTTGCTCCAGCCATCTCAGACGCTCGCTCCGTGCGTCCTGCGCGAGACTCCTACATGGCCGGAATTCGTGTTCTTGTTGTGGATGACTCCATAGTCATCCGAAAAATACTTTCAGAAGCGCTTTCCTCCGACCCCGAAATTGAAGTCGCGGGGACTGCCGCTGACGGCAGCATCGCACTTTCCAAGATCCCTCTCCTAAACCCCGATCTCCTCACCTTGGACGTGGAAATGCCCGGTCCTTCCGGTCTGGAGACCCTGGTTGCCATCCGCAAGCTTTATCCCAAGCTCCCCGTCATCATGTTCAGCACGCTCACGGAACGCGGTGCTGCCACAACCTTGGAAGCGCTTTCCCTCGGCGCCAGCGATTGCGTTACAAAGCCGCAGCAAAGCGGAAATGTTGACGAGACTAGAGCACGCATCCGCACCGATCTCATTCCTAAGGTCAAAGGACTCTGCCGCCATCGCGAGCCTCTGCAACCATCTGTCGTTGCCCGTCCTGCGCCTAAACCCATCTTGCCTGCCAAGCGCATCGGCCTCCCCGATCGTGTCGAAGTCGTGGCCATTGGTACCTCGACCGGGGGTCCCAACGCCCTCGGCATACTTCTACCCGCGCTCGAAAAAAGTTTCCCCGTTCCGATTGTCATCGTGGTTTCTTACGCCGATTTCATCACCCTGCTCTTTGCCTTCTTCGTCATACTTTACTCTTCTTCGCAAGTCGACAAGCGCAAAGTCGGCCGCCTGGCCCTTGCCATTCAGGTCGCTTTCCAGGAGCTCGGGGTGTTCGATACATCCAACACTAAAGTTCCCCTTAGCAACACCGAACCCATTCCCTTCGCCAACGTGCAAGCCGTCGAAAACGTTGAGCGTACCGGCGACATGCAGCGTTTCGTCCATCCCACGAAAGGCGTTCTCGGGCCGAGCACCTCGCAATCCTCTCTCAGCGATGTGCAAGCCGCCTTGCAGAAAGCACTCGCACCCGAAATCAAGGATCGTACCGTCGACGTTCAAGTCCGCAGGGAAGGCGTGATCGTCAGCCTGCGCGAGATCGGTTTCTTCGAAAGCGGTTCCGCTAACATGCTTCCTTCCGCGATGAACGCCGTCGATCGCCTCGCGTCAGTCATTGTCCCGCGCGGCGAAACTCTGCGTATCGAAGGTCACACCGACAATCTGCCCATTCACAACGCGCACTTCCCATCCAACTGGGAACTCTCCACCGCGCGCGCCACCGAACTCGTCCAACTGTTCATTTACCGGTACCACGTGATGCCTTCGCGGCTTTCCGCGGCCGGCTACGCCGAATTTCATCCGGTCGCCGACAATGCCACGCCCGAAGGGCGTTCGCACAATCGCCGCATCGACATCGTCATTCTGAATCCCGTATTAGTCGACCGTTCTCCTATCCTCTCACCGGGCCCGGCAGTGAATCCGCTGTCGAGCCTGGATTCCGCGCAACCCACACCGAGTCCCGGAGCCCGACCAAGGGCCCACGATGAACAACGATGAACAGTGAGCCCTTGAGGGACGGTTTGCGTAACATCGACTAACCCCGTATCGAACGCACTGCTCACATTGACAGCTTGGTAGCGTGCTTCGATACTAAACTGGTCGCCCTTCCAGAAATGTGTGAACGCCCATGCGCCTCCTTGTGGCCGAAGTCGATAGCGCTCTGGCCGAATCTTTGAAATCACGCTTCCAGCAGGAGAATTTCTCGGTTCAATTGATTTCGCATTGCGATAGCATCGCCGCTTTTCCAGAGTCGGCTTCCTTCGATCTCGTGGTGCTGGACATGGACCTTCCCGGCCTTTCCGCCACCGAGCCGCTCCGGGTGTTCCTGCGGCGTTGGCCGGATACGCCGCTGATTCTGCTCTCTGCGGAAATTGCGGTCGAAGAGCGCATCCGCGGACTCAACGGGGGCGCCGACGATGTTCTGGTGAAGCCGTTTGTGGCCGCCGAACTCATCGCGCGCACGCACGCGGTGCTTCGCCGTCGCAATCGTCCTGTGCAGGACGTGTTCACGTTCGAAGATCTCCAGGTGAATCGCGTCTCGCATGAAGTCCGCCGCGCCGGACGCTCCATCGAGCTCAGCCCGAAAGAGTACTCGCTGCTCGAATTCCTGCTGCGCCATCCCGGGCAGCCGGTTCCGCGCTATGCCATCATCGAACAGGTTTGGCAGATGCAGAGCGACACCATCACGAACGTGGTCGATGTGTATATCAATTACCTGCGGCGAAAAATCGATGCTGGCTCCGAGCGTCCGCTGATCCGCACCATCCGGGGCGTGGGGTACCAAATCGGCGGCAACCATTTTCATGGCTGAGCCCAGCAGAGAAGAGAGAGGCGTCGGTCGTAGCTGTTGAGAGTTCGCGGCAATCCGTGCACTCACCACAATTCCTTGCCATGTTGTAAAATGTCGTTCCCACCTCTGCCGCAACCCACACTTGGAGTGTTCCATGACTGAGGAACGGAAACACGCGATCTTGTTCGCGGCTACACTGCTTTGTGCGCGCAAACTGGCGCAGTTGGAATCGGATCGGCCCAGCCCGGTAAAAATCTGTACCGTGGAGCGGGCTATCGATCAGGCTAAATTCATTCTCGACAAGATTGATGCGCGGTGGCCGGAAAAGGCAGAGGTGAAAAGTGAATAAGAAACGTAGAGGGCCCATAACCTGAGGGCGGACGCTACTGGTTGCTGGGTTTTGCGTTTGCGCACAGCCAATCCGTGAATGCAGTTTGTTGCAATTTTCCGGCAGCGAGCTGCAAAATCGCTTGCGTGGCATCTTCTTCCGTTGCTACGAAGCGATAGCCATTCAATTCCAAAAACAGCATCCCGACCAAAAATCCGGTGCGTTTATTGCCATCCACAAACGGGTGATGGCGAACAATTTCAGCTGTATATACGGCAGCTATTTCAACAATTCCCGGCGCATCCCCATACGCATGAAGCTGTTTCGGGCGAGCCAGCGCGGATTGCAGGCGCGCTTCGCTGCGTACACGCGGCGAACCGCCGTCGAGGGAAAGAAGCTGCTCGTGCAGGAGTAGAACCTCCTGCTCTTCGATCCACGTAGGTTCGGTCACTTGGAAAGCGCGTGCAGCGTATTGCGGTAGCGCCCGATGATTTCGTCCGCTTTCTTCATCTTCTTCTCGAACGCTGGGTCATACGGAGTCAAATGATAGGTTCCGTTCGGGCCTTCGATCAGAAACAGGCGCTCACCTTCGTCGGTGCGCAGCCGGCTGACCGCCTCTCTCGGCAGAACCACGCCTAGCGAATTGCCAATTTTGCGAACTTTTAGTTCGACCATAAGCCGCCTTCCTCCTGACTGCGCGTTGTTATAACAATTGTAGCAACGCTGACCGCACCTGGCAAGGAAGAGGAATCATCATAGAGGGAACAGAGGATGGGAAAGCTAATGACGGAGGGTTGATACGGTCGCGAGAATAGCTGGTGTCACGCGTCGGGATCGATTCCATTTTTCTTCATGGTCCAATCAGTGAAGTCGTAGGCCAGAGCCACTACGCCGCGTACTAACAACAGCGCGAAAATCATGCAGCCGATGAGCTGTCCGGCCGTCGTAATGACGAAATTCATTTAGCGTCTCCTTGTTCGGTGGGAGAGCAATCCTTCGGCCAAGGCGATGTTTTCGGGGCTCTGAACGAGCAGCGGCGCGGTTGGGGAAACAGCTGTTTTATCGGGACTTAGCGGCGGAGCCGCGCTGATAGGGCGCTTCGCCTTTCGCGACACAACGTGGCGATTGTTATGACTCGTCCCATTTCGGCGCTAAACGGCCGAGCCGTCCCATTTCGCTCTGTGGACCTTTGCGCTTGCCCAAAGAACGGAGTCGGCTGGGAGAAGAAGAAGTGAGAACTGTAAGTGAGAACTGTAAGTGAGAACTGTAAGTGAGAACTGTAAGATGCAGTCCAGACGGGCCACTACGCAGAGCGGAGAAGAGAAAGCAGCGGTCTGAAGACCGGCCACTACAACTGCCGCTGCGTCGGAGACTCTGAGATGACGAAAACAGTGCTGTAGGATATGCGTAAGAAGGTGTTAACATTTGCGGCGCTTCAGAGCAAAACCAAAAAGACCCGGGAGCTTCAGACCATGGCGGCCACAAATACGTTCCACTGTGAAGTGGAAAAATCCAGTAATGACGAACAAGGAAACAAAGTCACGATCGTGAAGTGCCACGGAAAATTGGTCAGCGATACTGCTGGTGAATTGAAAGACACGGTGAAAGCGCTCATTCAACAAGGGGGCCGGATCATTCTGGATTTGGGTGACGTAAGCCAGTTGGATAGTTCGGGGCTTGGAGCGCTAGTCGGCTTGAAAGTGTCGGCGATCAATCACGGTTATTGCATGCTGGAACTGGACAATCTGACGCCGCGGATTATGGAGCTTTTGCGGATCACAAATCTGACGGAAATGTTCTCGAAGCAAAAAGCGGTATAGTTTCTCTGTTTCAACCCAAGGCTCCAGATGCAGAATCGGACTTTGGGGCACCCTCTCGGTACCGTTGACGCGGGCACAGTGAGCGTACGTTGTGTTTATGGATGTGTTCCACCGGAGACTCGCTATGTTGACACGCTGGCTGAACAAGCTGATGGAGTGGCTCGACAGGCTGACGAACGTTCACTACATTAGCGTTCCGTTGTGGAGGCCCTGGCGCGATTTTTGAGGGGCAGACGAGAGAAAAGCACCGGTCTAAAGACCGGCCACTACAGGACAGCGGATTCAGGGCGGATCGCCAGCGCTCTGATCTCCCAGATACTGTCTCAGGAAATCGGCGAGTTTTGTCAGTCCATCTACCTTGCACAAAACCACGTTTACACCCACGGCGGCAGCCAGGGTTTCCCCAAATTCAAACATGGTGAAAAGGACTACCGGAAGACCAGGCATGGTCGATTTGAGCACGGAGGCGGTTTCCGCTCCGTTCAGCATCGGCATGGATAAATCGAGAAGCACTAAATCGGGGCGCAGTTGCTTGGCTCGCTCGATGGCCTGGAGTCCATCTTCTGCCTCTCCGCAAACACTGTAACCGCTACTCTCGACGAACTTGCGAATCAGCGAACGGATTCCCGGGCTATCGTCGACAATGAGGATTCCTGTGGACACGTTTCAGGATAACTGTAGCGATTGGCGAGGTCGATAATGATAGTCCTGTATTCCCCCCGTACACGATTGACTTGAGAGGTTTTCACGGTTCTGAAGTTTTCGCCCAATGCTCCGGGGCAGGCGGCATAAATTACTCGCTGCGAGACAGCGCCGATTCCCCGCGCGTTCTTTTGCGAGCTCGTTCTTGCGACCCAACCCATTCGAGAGCGTCTTGGTAAAGGAATGAGCTGGCAACTTTTGCTGTAACGCTTTGTTCCATTCTCTACGTCTAAGCCAGTGGAACGTCCGCTCCAGCGCAAATTCTGTGTCCGGGTCACATTTTCAGTGTTTTGCGCGTCCAACCTTTCGGACGACATTCGGAGTTTGTCGGAGAATTTGATGCGAGTTTACCAAGGGACCACACTCGGTCCATTCGTTGGCATGGAGCGTCCAAGGATGGTGGTGTTGGCGGCATTACTGCTGTGCACCGGCGCTGCGGGGCCGTGCGCGCAATCAGCGCAGACCGCGCCGGCCACAAAGACGCCCCCCGCACTCGGAACAATACGCTCGATTTCTGGAAATATTTTGACGCTGGCTACCGATAGCGGGGCGGAACTCAAGGTGCAGCTGCCCGCGGAGCTTAAGGTCCTGCGCGTGCCACCGGGTTCCAAGGATTTGAAAGAAGCAACACCCATCCAACTCAGTGACCTGCAACCCGGCGACCGCATACTGGTTCGCGGCAAGCCCGGTGACGACGGGTCCTCGTACGTGGCGACCACGATAGTGGCGATGAAGAAGGCCGACATCGCGGTGAAACAGGAGAAGGACCGCGAGGAGTGGCAGCGCCATGGCATCGGTGGTCTGGTGAGCGCCGTTGATCCTGCGCAGAACACGGCAACCATTAAGACGCTAACCGCCAGTGGGACGAAGGAAGTACTGGTGCACGCGAGCAACAATACGATTCTGCGCCGTTACGCGCCCGGTTCCGTGAATTTCGATGAAGCCAAAGTTGCGCCGATCACGGAGATTCATCCCGGCGATCAGTTGCGCGCGCGCGGAAAACGGAGCGCGGACGGAGCGGAGTTTGCGGCGGACGAAATAGTGTCTGGCTCGTTTCGGAATATCGCGGGCGTGATTACTGGGGTGAATGCGACGGCTGGAACACTGACGCTGACGGATCTCACGACGAAAAAACCAGTCGAGTTGAAGGTTACGGCCGAGTCTCAAATGCGCAAACTCCCGCAGCCCATGGCGCAACGCATTGCCATTCGGCTCAAAGGGGCAGGCGCGAATGGCGCCGCTGCGGCAACCAGCAAACCCGGAGGCCCACCGCCAGCAACTGCTGGACAGAGTGCCGGAGCGGGCAGCGCGTCGCCGGGAGCGGCTGGTGCGCCGCGCAATGGCGGTGGTGATCTGCAGCAGGTGCTGAGTCGCCTTCCGGTCAGCCCGCTCAGCGATTTTCAGAAAGGCGACGCGGTCATGGTGGTTGCAACGTCCGGTCAGGCCGATGGCCCCTCAACGGTAATCACTCTTTTGGGTGGCGTGGAACCGATCCTACAATCCTCGCAAGGTCAGACCTCTTCCATTCTCACTCCATGGAGCCTGAGCCAAGGCGGCGGAGGCGATGCTGGCACCCCTTAGAAGCGTCACGCGCTCAAATCCCCTTACGGAGACAGGAAGAAAGCGTTGATGAAAAAAACTTACCGGAGAATTTTCTGGCAGGGGTTGTGTGTAGCCTGTCTGATTGTGATGAGCACGAATTATGCGGTGGCCCAGAACACGGGCAGCTTGCGGGGCCAGCTCACCGATCCTTCCGGAGCGGCGGTGGCCGGTGCTTCGGTGTTGCTAACCACGCCGTCGGGCGCGTCGATGGACACCACGACAAACAAGGATGGTTATTACGAGTTTAAGGATCTGGCTCCTGGTAAGTACGAAGTGAAGGCGGTGGCTCAAGGTTTCGCGCTGTTCACGAAGCCGAACGTGGTCATCAGTGTTGGACAGCCCACGCGTCTGAACATTGCTCTGACACTCGAAGTGCAGCAGGAAAAAGTGGAGGTCAACAGCAACACGGCGCAGGTCGACGTAAATCCCGCGAATAACGCGAACACCATTGTGATGCAGGGCAAAGACCTGGAAGCGCTGTCCGATGATCCGGACGAACTACAATCGGAACTGACTGCGCTGGCCGGGCCATCGGCCGGACCAAATGGCGGGCAGATTTACATCGATGGATTTACGGGAGGTCAGCTGCCGCCCAAAGCTTCCATTCGCGAGATACGCATCAACCAAAATCCGTTTTCATCCGAATATGACAAGCTGGGCTACGGGCGAGTGGAAATATTCACCAAGCCGGGCACCGACAAGTTCCATGGGCAGATGCTGGTTGACGGAAACACGCGGGCGTTCAACGCCCGCAACCCATTCGAGATCTTGCCGGAGGGAGTTTCGCCGCCGGGCTACAACTCCGAGCAGTACAGCGGGAACATCGGCGGGCCGTTGAGCAAAAAAGCGTCGTTCTTTTTTAACATCGATCACCGCGATATAGGCGCTTTGGGGGTGGTCAGCGCTACGGTGCTATGCGGCGACCAGTTTCTGCAGATACCGTGTGCCACAGGACAGCCTGCCTACACCATTGTCCAGCCCTTTAGCGAAGCGGTTACCAATCCTCAGACGCGTACGAATTTAAGCCCACGCATCGATTACCAGCTGTCTCCCAGTAACACTTTGACCGGGCGCTACCAATATTTTCGTGATTCGGAGACGAACGAGCAAGTTGGTCAATTCGTCTTGCCGGAAGGCGGCACCAACTCTCTAGAAACCGAGCACACGTTTCAGCTCACCGACACGCAAACCGTGAATCCCAGCACGATTAACGAGATTCGATTCCAATATATTCACGACAACACCCTCACCACGCCGGTGAGCGCCAACACGAACCTGAACGTCGGGGGCGCGTTCAATGGTTATGGCACTGGCGGCGGACCCATTTCCGACATTGAGAACCGCTATGAATTTCAAGACATTCTGTACAAAACCTTCAGCAAGCATGCGTTGAAGATTGGCGGGCGGCTGCGTTCTACCGGTAATTCGAATAGCTCGCAAGCAAGTTTTAGCGGCTCGTTCGTGTTCGGTACGCGGGCCAATCCCGATCCTACCTGCGTGCCGAGCTCCGGCAACGACAATTGCAATATCACCCCGATCGCGGCTTATCAAATCACCGCTCAAGGACTTGCCAACGGTTTGACGATTCCGCAGATCCAAGCGCTGGGTGGAGGCGCTACGTACTACACGCAGAACGCCGGAATCCCTGCCATTTCGGTGAATATCGTGGATGCCGGCATTTTCGTTCAGGATGACTGGAAAGTGCGGCCAAACCTGACGGTGAGCTACGGGCTGCGTTTTGAGACACAGAACAATTTTAGCGACCACGCCGATTTCGCTCCGCGCGTTGGGATTGCTTGGGGAATTGGCGGCAACGGTAAGAATGCTCCGAAGACCGTGCTGCGCGCCGGTTTCGGGATGTTCTATGATCGTTTCACCTACGGGCTTCTGGAAACTCAGCAACGGTTCAACGTCGAGGGACCGCTTCAGCAGCAATTCCAGATTCCCAATCCAACTTTTTTCCTGAGCGGGAATCCCAATTGCATACCGCCTCTGCCAGTGCCGATTCCTCCCGCTTGCGGCAGCGCTTCCCTTTCGGGGAGCCAGACGGTCGAGTACGCGACGAATAACAATCTTCATGCGCCGTACACTATCCAGACCGGCATTACTCTGGAGCGCCAACTCACAAAAGTGGCCAACATGGCGTTCACGTATCTGAATTCGCGCGGGGCGCACCAGTTTTACACCGATAACATTAACCCGATCGATCCCGCTAATCCGCCGGTCACTCCGCAAAATCCAATTTATCAATATCAGTCCGAAGGTATATTCAAACAAAACCAGTTCATCGTGAACGGCAGTATTCGTATGGGGGCAAAGCTCTCGTTATTTGGCTATTACACACTGAACTACGCGAACAGCGACGTTTCCACACCGGGCACGCTGATTTCCATTCCCGGCGATCCATCCAAGGACTATGGCCGGTCCAGTTTCGATATTCGCAACCGCGTCTTTCTCGGCGGGACGATTGGGTTACCTTACGCGTTCCGCTTGAGTCCGTTCATGATCTACAGTTCCGGGATCCCGTTCAACATCACTACCGGCAGCGATCCCTTCCAGGATTCTGCATTCAATGTGCGGCCGGAATTCGCGCCATGCGGGACGGCGACGTACCAGACCAAGTACGGGTGTTTCGCGGGGCCCGCAGCATCACAGTTTTTGAGCTATACACCCATTCCCATTTACTCCGCGGAGGGACCAGGCCGTTTTGCGCTGATGCTTCGGCTGAGCAAAACTTTCGGGTTCGGTCCTGAAATCGAACGCGCGGGAAACTCTGGTGGTGGCGGTCCCGGCGGCGGAACTTTCGGTCGTCCCACGCGCGGTGGAGGTGGTGGACGCGGTGGATTTTTCGACTCCGGCACCAGCAACCGCCGTTACTCTTTGACGCTTGGAGTTATGGCGAGGAACGTGTTTAACAATGTGAACGTTCTGCCGCCCATTGGGAATCTTGGCTCTCCGCTGTTTGGCGAATCGAATGGTTTGGTGGGCCGCCCTTACAGCGATCCGAGCGCGAACCGCCGCATCGATCTCCAGGCTATCTTCAGTTTCTAAGCCTGCACCGAAAAATTCGCGTGAAAAATAAGAAGTGCCTCTGCCAAACGGCAAAGGTCCTTGCTGCGTCTCGGTTGAACGAGACGAATTTCGCGTCTGCGACTGCCTGGAAATTATGTGAAAATGCTGTCGGAGTTTGTGGGGAACGCATGGCTAACAACGATGAAGATCGGGATCTAGGTATGAATCGGGAAATCCCCCGCAGGGATTTTCTGAACGGAATGAGTGTGGCGGTCGGCGCCTCTTTGCTGAATCCCGACGGCTTTTGGGCGCGGGTTCTTGCGGATTCGGGCGACTCTTTCGCGCCAGAGAAGGCCCCGGGCTACTATCCTCCCGCGAAGACAGGAATGCGGGGGAGTCACGACGGATCCTGGGAAGTCGCTCATGCAATGCGTGACGGCAAGACCTGGCCAGGCGGGGAACCCGACGGCGATTCGTATGACCTTATCGTTGTGGGAGGGGGCATCAGCGGATTGTCGGCGGCCTACTTCTACCGGCAGCAGATAGGGCCGAAGGCGAAGATTTTGATTCTGGAAAATCACGACGACTTTGGCGGCCATGCCAAGCGCAACGAATTTCACAGCGGCGATCGCTTGCTTATCGGCTATGGCGGCACGCAAACCATTACGTGTCCGAACCTCTACAGCCCGCAAGCCAAGCAGTTGTTTTCGGCTCTCGGCATTGAAGTGAAAAGGTTCGAGACCTACTACGATCAGAACTTTTATAAATCTCGGCGCATGGGCCAAGCCATTTTCTTCGACAAGGAAACCTTTGGCCGCGACTGCCTGGTGACGGGCGCGTATCAGACGCCTTGGCCTGAATTTCTGACAAAGACCCCGCTTTCCCCGGCCGCGCAGAAGAACATCATTCGGCTCCATTCCGAAAGAGTCGATTACCTGGCTGGAATGACCGTCGAACAGAAAAAACAATATTTGGCGAAGATCAGCTATCAGGATTACTTGCTGAAGAACGTGAAAGTCGTTCCGGATGTGATTCCATTTTTCTTTAGTTCCATGTATGGACTCTACGGGGTGGGTATCGATGCTGTGCCTGCCGGAGACATGGCCGGGTTGGGCTACTTGCCGGGTTTCCAAGGTTTGGGAATTGAAGATACGGATGGCCCGGGCATAGGGCTGGAAGTGACGCGCCAGGATCACGAACCTTATATTTATCATTTTCCCGACGGGATCGGATCGGTGCCAAGAATGCTGGTACGCGCGATGATTCCGGCAGTTGCGCCGGGAAATACCATGGAAGATGTGGTGCTTGCGAAATTCGATTACAGCAAACTGGACCAGCAAAGTTCTCCCGTGCGCGTGCGGCTGAATTCGACGGTGGTGCACGTTGCAAATGAAAAGAGCGGCGGCGTCAGTGTGACCTATGTGAGGGGAGGGAAGGCCCACGTTGTGAAATCTGCCGCGTGCATTCTCGCCTGCTGGAACGTGGTGATTCCTTACATGTGCCCGGAAATGTCGCAAACGCAGAAAGAGGCGCTGGCGTACGGAGTGAAGGTGCCGCTGGTGTACACCAACGTTCAGCTAACGAACTGGAGCGCATTCGACAAGCTGAAAACGCACAGCGTGCATTGTCCGGGAGCATTTTTCTCAGGGGTGGAAATGGATTTTCCGGTCAGCATGGGCGGGTATCAGTTCACTCAGAAACCTGAGGAGTCTTGTGTAATTCACATGCAGTATGTCCCGGTGGGTCCCGGAGAAACTGCGCGAGAAAAGCAGCGGACCGGGCGAATGCGCCTGCTGACTATGGATTTCGCGACGTTCGAACGCAACATTCGGGATCAGTTGAGCCGTATTCTCGGGAGCGCCGGATTTGATCCCGCGGTCGACATCGAAGCGATCACGGTGAACCGCTGGCCGCACGGTTACGCGTACGAATACAACTCGCTGTACGATCCAGTTTGGCCACCAGGGCACGCGCCGAACGAGATTGCCCGCAAGCCGTGCGGCAATATCCATGTTGCGAACTCAGATGCGGGAGCATTCGCGTACACGAACGAAGCCATCGATCAGGGTTATCGCGCCGTGCAGGAAATCAAGGTAAAGAAGAGTTGAGATGAAGCGGCGCAAAAAGAAAATCTTGGACAAAGGGACGGAGGCTCGCCGCGTGGCCCGAAAATCGGGCATTTCGCCGGCAACTACTCGCGTCGTCCCGGACAAACGAAACAAGCCGCCGAAGCACAAAAAGGATTTCGTGCGGGAAGACCTTGCGTTGGAAGATTAGGTCCCGACCGGACCTAGTTTTTCGAACCTCATCCCGGTTTGAAAGCTGGCACGATCTCGTCCGGACGGAACAACGGTGCCGCGGCAATCTTTTCGGCTTGCGCTAGTTCATTGGCAATCTGTTCGAGTCCGGCTTTATCAAATCCCATGGAACTCACTTTGACTTGGCCATCCGGCGCGATTAAAAAGACCGTGGGCACGTTCGTTAGCCCGTAAGCGTTGGAAGCAGGGTAGCCGCTGATATCCAACAGAGTTGGAAACGTCACGCCATATTCCTGATTGAATTCCCTGGTGCTCCGCGCATCATCCTGGGAAACCCCTATCACCGAAGCGTTTTTGCCCGCGAACCGTTCGAAGATGCGCTGCAGAAAAGGGAAGGTGAACTGGCAAACCGGGCAGGAAATCTTGAAGAATGCCACGACCACGGGACCACGGAGGAGCAGGTCTGACAACGAATACTGCTTGCCATCGAGGGCTTTCAGGGAAAATTCGGGAGCGGATTTGCCCACAGCAATGTTGGTCACGTGAACCTCCTGTAGCAACGGGACGGGGCATAAGGCCGTTAGTAATCGGCCCAACTCCGATTTTACCGTAAACGCTACGCCGCACAAAAAAGGCCCGCCCCTTCGGAATGAAGGAGCGGGCCCAATTCTTCCAGTTACTTAGAACTTGGGTTCATTGATTGCTGCGACTGCGATTGGGACTGGGCATTCTGGTTGTTCCCGATCTGCAGGACTTCGCGCTTCCCGCCAGGATAGATGGCGGTTAGCTGCTTTGTGCCGTTCGCATCGGTCGACGAACCGTACGCGTTGGCCGGATTCTGCGTACCTTGCTCCTGCACGGCTGCTGGGAAAGTAGCGATGGTTTTGTTGTGCTGAGTTAATTTCACCTGCACGTTTGGACCGGTGCCATCCCATTCGACGGTGTACGTGCCCGGGGTGAGCGTCTGACCAGCAACACTGACCGTTTGGTTCAGGTCGAGTTTCGTTTTATTTGCGTCCTTGGCGGCGAACGCGCTAGAAGCCAACAGAAGAGCGGCGCCAAAAACGGTGACTGAGATTTTCGAAAGTGACATTAAAGCTCCTTTAAAGTTTCCAGGTTCGTCGTCCAGCAGGACACCGCAGGCAAGAACCTTGGATTAATTCTCCATTTCATTGTTACTACTTAGACGTCGAGACAGAATTGCACGTTACGCGAAATCGGAAGCTGCGGAATGAAAATGCTGAGTTGAAAGATTTGATATTTGGCACAACGAATGAGGGCATTCGCGCATCGGTTGGGGAGTTATAGCGGTTGCCAGACTAGTGAATCGTTTTCGTTTTTCTCTGCATGTAATCCATGAGCAGATACTGTCCCAGAGTGTATGGCGTGGTGAAGTACGCCTTGCCCTTGCACATTTGCGTAATTTTCTGAACGAACTGCACGAGACTGTAGTCCGTCGCCAGCATGAAGGTATTGATCATGATTCCTGCGCGTTTACACTTATTCACTTCCTCAAGGGTTTCGCTGACGACGAAGGGGTCCAAGCCAAACGCGTTTTTGTAGATGCGGCCATCCTCGAGGGTCAAGGCAGATGGCTTTCCATCTGTGATCATGATGATTTGGCGCATGTCTTTGCGTTGCCGAAGAAGAATGCGTTGGGCCATGCGCAGGCCCTCGCGAGTATTCGTGTAGTAAGGCCCCACTTGCACGCGCGCCAGTTGCGCGATCGGAACTTCTTCAGCGGAATCGTGAAACAGCACCAGGCTGAGGGTGTCGCCCGGATACTGCGTGCGAATCAGATGCGAGAGTGCGAGGGCCACACGCTTGGCCGGCGTAAAACGATCTTCGCCGTACAGAATCATGCTATGGCTGCAATCCAGCAGCACCACCGTGGCGCAGGAGCTTTGATACTCGCACTGGTGCACCATCAAATCGCGATACTGCATATCGATCGGCACTTTTACGCCTTCGCGACGGATCGCGTTCGAGAGCGTCTGGCTGATGTCCAGATTCAGCACGTCGCCGAACTCGTATGGCCGCGACACTCCGCCGGATTCGACGCCGGTAGACAGATCGCGGGTGTCATGGCGGCCGAAGCTGCTGCGGCCCAGCGAACCCAATAAATCGCGAAGTGTTTTAAACCCGAGAAAATCGATGGCCTTATCGGTGATTTCGAAACGCGCTTCTGGATTGCGCTCCAACGGCTGGCCCAATTGCCCGCCGGGAGTGATCCGCGGCGGAGGAGTGACCTGTGGCGGCTGCTGCGGATTGATGAAGCCCTCTTGGGTGAGGCGCTGGATGATTTTTTCGATCAGGTCTCGCACATCCTGATTGTTCAGCGCGCCGGGATCCTGCAGCATCTGACGCAGTTCATCGCTCATCAGATCTTCGGGCAGCAAATCGCCTTCTTGCAGGGCGCGTAGAATGGCGTCGCGCAGCGCTTCCATGGATTGCGCCGCATCGAATTCGGACAAGCCATAATACTGCGATTCGAATCCGCTCTGGAGCAGGAAATCGCCCAGCCGCTTCATCAGTTCGTCGAGGTCCACGTCGTCCGCGGCCTCTCCCGTGTATTTACGGTATTTGACGATCTTCATCGTTCATCCTCAGTCCTGAAATGCCAGGCGGTTTAGTTGTAGGTGCGGCGCGGGCGATTCGGATTCTCCCGGTCGCGCGGTTCAGGTATACGCTGCGGCTTCTCCGCGTAAAATCCACGCTCTTCGCTGCGTCCAACCCGCCGATGTGCCCACAAGCCTTCCAGAATCATTTCCGCGGCAGAAGCGGCGGGGGCTTCTTCTTTGCGATTGGTTACGCCGAGCTTGCCGATGTGGTCCATCAGACTCTGTACCCGCGAAAGCTGCTGGAAGCGCTGATTGGTCGACAGCTCATCGGGAATTTTCAATTCGCCGCCCGCCTCGAACCATTGGATCACCGGCTGGAAATTTACTTCGCCAAAATACTTTGTAAACACGCGACCGATGGCGGTTCGGATCAGCTCGCGGGCGATTGATTCGGCGCCCTTGAGTTCACCTTCGTATTCCAGTTCCAACTTCCCGGTGATGGCAGGAAGCGCGGAATACACATCCGCAACACGGGCCACCACGCAAGCTTCACCGGTGCGCGCAGCACGTTGTTCCGCGCTGCTGACCACGCTTTCCAGTGTAGTGATAGGAAGGCGCTGGCTGACGCCGGAACGCCTGTCAACGCGCTTGTCCTCGCGCGCCTGGAAGGCAATTTCCTCGACGACCTGGCGGAGGTACTCCGGGACTTCAACCTTGATGTGGGAATCGCGTTTGGTCCAGGCTTCCTGGTCAGTGATGGTCATTCCTTCTTCGATCGTGGTCGGATAATGGGTGCGAACTTCAGAGCCGATGCGGTCTTTCAACGGGGTAATGATTTTGCCGCGCGCGGTGTAATCCTCGGGGTTCGCCGTAAAAACCAGCAGAACGTCGAGAGGCAGGCGCAGCGGATAGCCCTTAATCTGGATATCGCCTTCCTGCATGATGTTGAACAGGCCGACCTGGATTTTTCCGGCGAGGTCCGGCAGTTCGTTGATGGCGAAGATTCCGCGATTGGCGCGAGGCAATAAACCGTAATGAATCGTCAACTCGTCGGAGAGATCGCGGCCGCCTCGAGCGGCACGAATGGGATCGACGTCGCCAATAATGTCGGCGACGGTTACGTCCGGGGTGGCAAGCTTTTCGACGTAACGCTGATCGCGCGGGAGCCAGGCGATGGGGGTATTGTCGCCTTCGGCGGCGAGGAGTTCGCGGCAAGAGCGGCAAATGGGCTGCAGCGGATTATCGTTAATCTCGCAGCCCGCGATTACGGGAATCTCCGGATCGAGAAGCTGAATCAATCCGCGCAAAATTCGGCTTTTTGCCTGCCCGCGCAATCCGAGCAGAATGAAATTGTGCCGCGACAATACCGCATTCACGATCTGTGGGATTACGCTGTCTTCGTAGCCGTGTACACCCGGGAATAGTGGCTCTCCGTGCTCGATGGCGCGCAGCAAGTTCCTGCGAATCTCGCTCTTCACCGGTAAAGAACTGGATCGCGCGTCAAAATCCGGTATGCGCTTCAACTCGCCCAACGTGCGCGGTTTGGAATGACCTGCCGGATACGCTGAATTACCTACTGTCATGGAACCCCTCATCTGCGGGTGAGTCGGGGGACCCGCCGTCAACTAATTCAAACCCTGGCCATTGCCACCACTGCGCCGGCTCTGGGCATCTCTTTTGTGTAGATGCAGAGCCCACTCGCGGAGATACCTAAGCAAGCGATCCTGGCGCTCGGCCTCTGAACGTAGCTCCAGGAGTTGCTGCTTGCAAAGCAAATCCAGCGGGAGCGCGCCAGCAATCGCGAAGGAAAGTGATGCAGGCGCGGTCTGTGAGAGGTTCGGCGGCATTTCCGCGGACAATAGGGTATAGCACACTTCATAGAGCTCGATCAGCTTCTCTCGGATTTGCGAATCAGGCAGGGATTCGCGGTCCTCTAAATAATCCACCGTGCCTTCGAGCAGAGGATCGTCGGTGAACAGGTCCACGACGCGGTAAGGTTGGCGGCCTACGGTGACGATATCCATACGGCCGTCATTGTAGCGCTTGGTCACTTCCAGAATCTCGGCGCTGCAGCCCACGTGAGCCACACCGTTGGGGAGCGCCAGCAACATTCCAAATGGCGTTTTGGCGTCCAGACACTCGCGCACCATGCGGCGATAGCGGGGTTCGAAGATGTGCAGGGGCAACAGTTCTCCGGGAAAAAGAACGACGTTCAGGGGGAAGAGCGAGATGCGATCCGGCATGGTTCCGCCAGGCAGACCATGATACCAGAGGGAGATGGGGCTGTGGTCAAGGCGTATACTTACCCAGAAAAAATTGACCTAAGCTCTCCCACAAACCTTAGGCGCCTGCTGCATGGCTGGAGTTGGATGCCGATCGGGAACGGATTGTGTATTGAATGTTGAAGAAAGGAGCCGCCGCGACTACCGCTTGCAACTCGGTATCGTCCGAATAGCGCCGCTTCGGAATCCTGCGCGCCAGAATCGAGAAAGCGAGAGGATCGCGGCGGAATGGATACGGGTACATCGTAAACTGGCCTTGCCCGGTTCCGGCTGGGCGCACTTCCCAATCCACTTCACTCCCGTCGTCGTTCACGGGCACGCCTTCAATGGAGGCATCTTCGGTGCCGCCAAGGCAGAAATACAACGAGAGGCGATCCAAAGCTTCCAGACGCTGCACGTTGGCCTTGATGAGCTTCTCGTCGGTGAACGGTTTCGTCGACGGGTCGTTTCGCAAATCTACTTTAATCCGCAATTGCTGGAGGCGCAGGCGCTGCACAAAATCATTGGCCACGTGCTGCTCCTGAGACTTCACGTACTTTGCCGAGTATCCGGGAATGGTGGCGCGCGAGCGATCGTAGAGGCCCATACAGTGAGAAACCACCAGCAAGCCGGCATACAAGTCGGCTTTCACCATGCGATCGATTCCGCGCTGATACAGGAAAATGTGCTCCTCGGTTGGGACGGTCATGAAGCTGTACGGAGCGAAGGTGCGCGGGTCCACGCCCGGGGCCAGTTCCCATTCCTGCCAGCCATTGTCGTGCTCGGCGGCGGCCAGACAGAAGGAACTGAACGGTTCTGGACGGGTGAAGACCTCATTGCCCCATTCCCTCGCAAAAAAACCGGCAAGAAAGGCGTGGTCGGTCTGACGAACGACGATGATGGGGTCAGTCTGTTGAAGAATCAAAGTTGGCCCTATGGTCCCTATGCTGACCGGGTGCCCTCATTATCCACAGAGAGGCGGCCTGTTTCCAGTGCCACGACACAGCAATGCCGTGCAGCTCGGATCGAAGGGATGGTGTTTCTGCTGATCGAGAAAAAGCAGCGGCGTGCGACCGGCGGCGGTTATCTCAATAATGAATTTTGCCAGGCTTGGCTAACCAGGCACGAAATCCCTCCAGCGCCTCGTCTCTCATCATTTGAACCATGGGCACGCGGCGCTGCGAGTGAATCTGTTTCAATTCTTCGTAGATAAAAGCATCGTCAAACCCAATCTGCGCCGCATCGTCGGCGGTATTTGCGAAGTAAATTCGATCCAAGCGTGACCAGTAAATCGCGCCGAGGCACATGGGGCAGGGCTCGCAAGAAGTGTAAACCTCGCAGCCCTTCAGTTCGAACGTGCGCAATTTTTCACAGGCTGCGCGGATGGCTACAACCTCGGCATGCGCCGTGGGATCATTCGTCGATGTCACCTTATTGACGCCTTCCGCGACAATTTTGTTGCTTTTGACGATGACCGCGCCAAACGGGCCGCCATGGCCAGACTGAACCCCTTCGATGGAAAGATGAATCGCGCGGGCCATGAAAGGATTGTTCATGTGCGAGATTTCAAGCGCACGACAGAGGCAGTCGGGTCAAGCCGGTGCTCCCGCGGGTTCTGGCGAAGCGCGTGCGCAGGGGACAAAGTATAAGGCCGGAACACAGAAGCCATGCACATTTTCTTCGCGGAGTTATCGATTATGGCGACTTGAAAAAGTAAAGAGATACAGCTACGCTCGTGCCTCGTTCTTCGTGAGCTTCTTTAGGATTTCCGCGTTCGATCATGAGTTTGCGCGCCTTTCTCTCTCGCCGGGTAGTGACAAAGGACGGAGTGCGACCCGCAGCGGTATTGGTTGAGGGAGAGCGCATCCACAGTGTAGTTGACCCCGTTCAGTTGCCATGCGAAATCAGCGAAGTGCACGATTTTGAAGACGCGGCGATCCTGCCAGGCTTGGTTGATTCTCACGTCCATATCAATGATCCCGGTCGAGCGGACTGGGAAGGATTTCAAACCGCAACGCAAAGCGCTGCAGCAGGCGGATGCACCGTTTTAGTCGACATGCCGTTGAACTGCCTTCCGGCGACTACGGATGTGCCGTCACTCGAAGCCAAACGCCACGCCGCACACGGCCGCTGTTGGGTGGACTGGATGACTTGGGGCGGACTGGTTCACGACAATGCGCAGTGGATTGAACCATTGGCGCAAGCTGGCGTTCCCGGATTTAAGTGCTTTTTGGTACATCCGGGAATTAACGGGTTCACCATGGTTACGGAAGCGCAGCTTCGAAGTACTCTTCGTCACGTGGTTCGCACGGGTTTGCCTTTACTGGTGCATGCGGAACTCCCGGGCCCGATCGATGCAGCTACCCAAACTCTGGAAGGCAGCGACTGGACGCAGTACGAAACCTATTTGAAATCGAGGCCGCCTGAAGCGGAACTATCGGCGATTCGCATGCTCCTGCAGTTATGCCGGGAATTCCGGTTTCGACTGCACATCGTGCATCTGTCAGCCAGTGGCGCACTGGACGAACTGCGAGCCGCGCGGGCCGAAGGCCTGCCCGTAACCGTGGAGACTTGCCCGCATTATCTGCACCTCAGCGCTGAGCAGATTCCGAATGGCGCAACTCTATTTAAATGCGCTCCGCCCATTCGCCGCAACGAAAACCGGGAGCAATTGTGGAAAGGTCTCCACGATGGAATCATAGATTTTGTGGTGACGGACCATTCGCCGTGTCCGCCGAAAATGAGGCGGCTGACCGAAGGAAATTTCAAGAATGCCTGGGGCGGAATTGCGAGTCTTTCGGTGGCTTTGCCGATTATGTATACGGAGGCGAGGCAGCGGGGATTTTCGCTTCGCGACATCGCGCGGTGGATGGCTGAAGGTCCCGCGAGACTGGCCGGTTGCGACAAGCGCAAGGGCCAAATCGCCGCGGGGTACGACGCGGATTTCGTTGTTTTCGACACCGAAACTGAATTAGCGGTAACCGCCGATCGCTTGTATTATCGGCATCCGGTGTCGCCGTATTTGGGCGAAACGCTGCGTGGCCAGGTAAAAGCGACGTACCTGCGTGGGGCATTGGTATTCGAGAATGGCGGGTTTCTCGGGCAACCGCGAGGGCGGGAGTTTCAGTTGGTCGAAACTAAAGTTGAGCAAAAGCATGAGTAGTGAACGCATCGTCGGCACATCTGTTCCGCGCTTCGAAGGCCGCGAGAAAGTCACTGGCGAAGCCAAATATATCGACGACATCGAACTGCCCGATATGCTGCATGGCGCCACGGTTCGAAGCCGAGTCCCGCGAGGGCAGATCAAAAGGATCAGCTTTGGCCCGGGGATCGACTGGAAGGAGTTTGTGGTCGTCACGGCGAAAGACATTCCCGGAAAGAACTGCATCACGTTCATTGAAGACGATCAGCCATGCCTTGCCGATGGCGTGGTGAATCATCCCGAAGAACCGATCCTTCTGCTTGCACACCCGAATCGCTATTTGCTTCCGAAAGCCGTCGCCGCTGTAGAGATTGAATACGAAGCGCTTCCCGCCATATTCACCATGGAAGAAAGCGAGGCACGCGCTGAAATCATTTGGGGAGCGGACAATGTTTTCAAAAGCTATCTGATCGAAAAAGGGAATGTTGATTCCATATGGGATCGCGCTGAGCACATTGTCGAAGGCGAATACATGACCGGAGCACAGGAACAACTCTATATCGAGAACAACGGAATGATCGCGGAAGTTGCGGCGGATGGTTGCGTTACGGTGTGGGGTTCGTTGCAGTGTCCTTATTATGTTCACAAAGCGCTGGTGAAACTTTTCGATTTGCCTGTGGAGAAAGTGCGCGTGGTGCAGACGGAGACGGGTGGCGCGTTCGGCGGCAAGGAAGACTATCCGTCGGTGATCGCAGCGCATGCGGCGTTGCTGGCGATGAAGTCTGGCAAACTGGTAAAGATGATATATGACCGCATGGAAGATATGGTGGCTACCACAAAACGACACCCCTCGCGCAGCAGGTTACGCACCGCCGTGAACAACGAGGGCAAAATTCTGGGCGGGGAGATTGAGTTCACCATTGACGGCGGCGCGTACAAAACGTTGTCGCCTGTGGTGCTTTCGCGAGGCGCAATCCATTCCGGGGGTCCTTATTACTGGCCGAACGTGCGCATTCGCGCCAAAGCGGTGGCCACGAATACTCCCCCGCAGGGCGCGTTTCGAGGGTTCGGCGCGCCGCAATCGCTGTTTGCCCTGGAACGGCACATGGACCAGATTGCGCAGACGGTTGGTTTGTCGCCAATCGAGATTCGCCGGAGGAATTTTCTGAAGGTGGGCGAGACCACCATAACCGGGCAGACCATTAAAGAGCAGATCGACTTGGGTAAGCTTTTGGAGCGATGGGCTGGAACTATCGGGCTATCACGAAAAGAAAAAGAGATTTGCGCAAGAAAACCGGAGCGGGAGTCGGAAGAAGGGCATTGGAATCTCTACGTTTTTTCATGGCGCGGGATTCACTGGTTCCGGCGAACGCTTTCTCGGGTCTGTTGTTGGTGTGGAAGCATGTGCGGACGGCAGCGTGCGGGTGCTTGTTTCCAGCACGGAATTTGGCCAAGGCACAAACACGGTGCTGTGTCAGATTGCCGCGGAAGCGTTGAACTTGCGCTATGAAGATGTGGGAATCGCTGAAGCCTGATACGCAGAAGGTGCCGAATAGCGGCCCGACCGTGGCTTCACGCACCGTGATGGTTGTAGGCAAATTGGTGCAATCCGCTGCGGACGCGATCAAGAAGACACTCGTCGCTTCCGGCTTACTTTCCGTGCCGTACTCCGCGGAAGAATTTCGTGCCGCGTGTCGTGCGTACGTCGCGAAACATGGAGTGTTTCGAAGTACAGCGCAATATGAAGCTCCGGAAGGCGTGGTATGGGACGAAGAGAGATATCAAGGGTCGGCATATGCCGCGTTTTCCTGGGCCGTGTATGTGGCGGAAGTTTCGGTGGATCTGAATACGTACAGCGTGACCGTGGACGATTTTGTCGCGCTCCAGGAAGTTGGAAAGGTGTTGCACCCGATTCTGGCGAAGGGCCAGGTCGTGGGAGGAGTGGCGCAGGGCATCGGTTTTGCTCTGTACGAAAAAGTGGTCTGGGAACGGGGAGAATGCAGAATGGCCAGATGACCAACTACATCATGCCAACGTCCGCCGATCTGCCGGTCATCCGAGTCTATTTTCAGGAAATAGGGAACGAGCACGGGGCGTACGGCGCTAAGGGGATAGGCGAATTGCCGATGGACGGTCCAGCGCCGGCGATTGTCAATGCGATTGTCGATGCTCTCGGAACGCCGTTCAATTCGATTCCTTTATTGCCGGAAGATATTTTTAACGTGCTCTCGACCAAGTCGGCACTAGAACATGTTGCGCCCGCCAGAGGAATGGAATGACGGTAGCGGGACCAGCGCGCGAGAAGTGCGAGATTTCGTTGACCGTAAACGGCCAATGCGTGATTGTGAATGTGTTCGCGATGGAGCGGCTTTTGGATGTGCTGCGACAAAGAGCTGGGGCTGACGGGGACTAAGGAAGGCTGCGGTGAAGGCGAATGCGGCTCCTGCTCGATTTTGATGAATGGCGAATTGGTGAATAGCTGCCTGGTTCCCGCGTTGCAAGCCGAGGGGGCAGATGTGGTGACCGTTGAGGGGCTCGCGCGAGATGGTCGCTTGTGCGCGTTGCAGGAAGCCTTTCTTGCGTGTGGCGCCGCGCAATGTGGAATTTGCACACCTGGCATGCTGCTCGCGGCTCACCAATTGCTAATGAAAACGCCAAAGCCTTCGTTAGAGGATGTTCGCGAAGGACTTTCCGGCAATCTCTGCCGCTGCACGGGGTATGCGCAGATTTTCGAGGCCATTGCCGAGGCGGGGCAGCGGGAGTTTGGCGTATGAGAGCGAACCCGGCGGAATACGCGCTGGTGGCGCCGCGCGATTTACAGGCCGTGCTGGCACTCTTGGCTGAGCAACCGGGCGCTTGGCTGCCGATTGCTGGCGGCACCGATGTGATGGTGCAGTACGCTGCAGGCACGCTGGGCAAACGAAAATTGGTTAGCGTGTGGAATCTGCCGGAATTGCGCCGAATCGAAGTTACGGCGGAAGAAATTCAAATCGGAGCCGGGTGCACGTATACGGATCTACGCAAGTCGGAGCTGATGCGGCGGGAATTTAGTTTGCTGGCGAATGCGGCGAGTTGGACCGGAGGCATCGCAAATCAGAATCGCGGGACCCTTGGCGGAAATATCGTGAATGCGTCTCCCTCGGGGGATTCGCTTCCGGCATTGCTGGTGTATGAGGCGGAGTTGATTCTTGTGTCGGCTCGGGGGCAGCGCAGGGTACCGTACCGCGAGTTCCACGTCGGCTATCGACAGACGCAACTCGCGGCGGATGAGCTGATCCACACGATCTGCCTGAAACGAACGTATTCAGGATATTATGCGCATGCGCGAAAAGTGGGCCCGCGCAACGCTCAAGCGATTTCCAAGGTGTGCTTGGCAGCGCTGGGAAAAATGGAGGATGGAATCGTCGAGGGTGTTCGTTTGGCGATGGGCAGTGTTGCGCCGATTCCGCTTCGTTTATTTGAGACGGAGAGCGTCATCAAGGGAAGCGCGGTAGACGCGAAACTTCTGGAGGACGTGCGAGCCTGCGTTGCTGCGGAAGTGCGACCGATTGACGACATTCGCTCGACCGCTCGATATCGCGCAACGGTGGGGGAAAATCTGGTGTGCGAATTTCTGCAGCAATTCAGGGCTGCCGAACAGAAGAAATGAATGGCGTGCTGGAACGATGGAATGCATTGAGTTCCGAAGCAGCGGCGAAGGACATTTTACCGTGCTGCGGATCGAGGAATTGGGCTCACGAAATGGCGGAGCGAAGACCAATCCACAGTGAAGTCGATTTGCTGGAGGCCTGCGACGCGGTGTGCGCGAGTTTGGCGGATTCCGATTGGGACGAAGCTTTTCAAAGCCATCCCCGTATTGGTGAATCGCATGCTCAGGCGCCGGTGCCGGGCAGGTCGGCTTCATGGTCCGGAGAAGAACAGCGCAGCGTTGTATCGGCGGAAGAAAAAGTGAAGCGCGCGGTTGCGGAAGGGAATCGAGAGTACGAAGAACGGTTCCATCGAATTTTCATTATTTGCGCTGCTGGCAAACCGGCTTCGGAAATTGTCATGATTCTGCAACGACGGCTGGCCAACGACCCTCACATGGAATTTCTGGAAGCAGCCGAACAGCAGCGGCAGATTACACATTTGCGCCTGAAGAAATGGCTGAGCTCATGAAACGAATCTCGACACACGTGCTTGACATTGCTCAGGGAAAGCCGGCGAAGGACGTGCCTGTGCGGCTGGATCGACGAGAGCTTGCCGGCGAATGGGTTCGCTTGAGTTCGTCTCGGACCGACGCGGAGGGACGCTGCGGCCAGTTGCTTCCGGAGGGCGACGGATTGCGAGCGGGCCTGTACCGATTGGCGTTCGATACCGCGAGTTACTATCTCTCGACCAATGTTCATGGACTGTATCCAATTGTTGAGATCACGTTTCAAGTGGGTGAAGGCGATTCCCATTTCCACATTCCACTTTTGTTGAGCCCGCATGGCTATACAACTTATAGAGGAACGTGAAGCGATGAGCCTGCTGCGGGAAAACCGATATGGGAAATCGCGGGTCCGGCTGGTGAAGGTAAAGCGGCATGCCGACCATCATGATTTTCGCGAATGTACGATTGACATTTTGCTTGAAGGCGAATTCGACACGTGCTTTGTGGAAGGGAACAACAGCAAAATACTTCCCACGGACACGATGAAGAATACCGTGTACTCGCTGGCGCGAACGTCTCGCGCGGATTGTTTGGAGGATTTTGGCAGGGAACTGGTCACTTTTTTTCTGAAGCGGAATCCGCAGGTGAATGCCGCGAGCGTCACATTGAAGGAAAAAGCGTGGGAACACGCGGATATTGGCGGCAAGCCGCACCCTACAACTTTTGTGCAGTCCAGTGGCGAGCAACAGGTGGCGGAAGTGGTGGGAGTGAGAGGCGAAGAAGCAACGATTCGAGCGGGATTAGAGGACCTCGTCATTTTAAAAACCGCCGGATCGGAATTTGTCGGATTCATCAAGGATTCGTTGACCACGCTTCCCGAAGCAACGGACCGACTTTTTGGCACGGCCGTGAGTGCGCGATGGAAGTATTCATCCTCCGATCTTCGTTTTGCTGATCTACGCTGCAACATTCGAGGGATTTTGCTGAAAGTCTTCGCCGACCATCACAGCAAGTCGGTTCAACATACTTTGTACGCGATGGGTGAAGCGGTGCTGAATCAGGTGCCGGAAATCGAGGAAATTCGGTTGACCATGCCGAACAAACATTGCCTGCTGGTGGACCTGTCGCGTTTTGGGCAAGACAATCCCAACGAGATTTTTGTGCCCATCGATGAGCCGCACGGAACCATCGAGGCGCGGCTGCAACGGCAAGGTTGACACTTTGTCACTATCACCAGAAGAAGCGCTGATTCGCGCGCAAGAAATAATCGCCCGGTGCAAACGGCTGGCCTCTTTTTCTGAGGATGCGGGTAGCACGCGTAGAACTTTCCTATCTTTGCCAATGCGCGATTGCCACCGAGAAATTGCCGGTTGGTTGAGCGACGCGGGAGCGGAAGTAAAAGTGGACGCAGCCGGGAACTTGCGGGCATATTACGCAAGCGAGGAGCGCGGTGCGTCGCGCGTGTTAATTGGTTCGCATTTGGATACCGTTCCGAATGCCGGGGCATATGACGGCGTCCTCGGTGCCATGGTGGCGATCGCTCTTGTTGAATCGTTGCAAGGCCGCAGGTTGCCATTTGGAATTGAAGTGGTTGGATTTTCCGAGGAGGAGGGAGTGCGATTCAGCACGCCGTTTATCGGTAGCCGCGCGCTGATCGGCCGGTTGGATGAGGAACTGCTGAACCGGCGAGATGCGAAAGGGATCAGCGTACGCGCGGCCATCAAGGAATTTGGGTTGAATCCTGAAGAAATTCCGCAGGCGGCACTGCGTGACGGAGTTTTGGGGTATTTGGAATTTCATATCGAACAGGGACCGGTGTTGGCGTCGCTTCAAAAACCGCTCGGAGTGGTGGAAGCGATTGCGGCGCAGATACGCATGGAGTTTGGTTTCGAGGGACGAACCAATCACGCCGGCACAACGCCGATGCACCTGCGCCGTGACGCAATGGCAGGAGCAGCGGAGTGGATCGTCGCCGTGGAACGAACGGCGAAAAATATTCCTGGTCTTGTGGCAACAATTGGGCAGATTGAAGCCAAGCCCGGAGCAATCAATGCGATTGCAGGCACTGTTCGCGTGACGTTGGATGTTCGCCATGGTTCTGACGAAATATGTGCGCAGGCAGCAGCCCAATTGTCGCGTGAGGCGCAGGGAATCGCCGCGCGCCGTGGATTAGAAGTGCACCGCAACGAACTGTCAAGACAAAAGGCAATCAGAATGGATGATGTGCTGAGCCGCCATGTCGAGCAGGCGATTCGGGGCGTGGGATGCGAACCGCATCGCATGGTCAGCGGCGCCGGGCATGATGCGATGATCCTCGCTGAAAAGGTTCCTGCCGCGATGATTTTTGTGCGGAGTCCGGGAGGGATTAGCCACGCCCCGGAGGAAACTGTGGAAGTGAACGATGTGTCAAAAGCGCTGGAGTGCGGAGCGCTCCTGCTGGATCAACTTGCGGAATCTCCGGAATTCCTGAAAAGGATGTGTCGTGCATAACCTTGGGCAAACTCGAAGCAGCCAGCGGCACAATCATCTGCTCTTGACCGCGGACACATTCGTCCGCGCGGCATTGCCGGGAATGAAAAAATGCGTGGCGATTGTACACACCGCCCCCGCGACGGGCGCTAGATTCACGCAATACAGCGCTGAATTTGAAGCTGCGGGTGAACTCGGAGATAGCCTGGCGCAGCGATTCATTTATGTACTGGACGGCAAATTGGTGATCGAAGTGAGCGGGAAACAGCATGAGCTCGCGGCACGCGGTTACGCTTACCTTCCGGAAGGCACCGCACATCGAGTGAAGGCCATTGCAGCCAGTCGCGTTGCGGTGATCGAAAAAGTTTACGAGAAGCTCGCGTCCGTGGAACAGCCAACCCTAATTGTTTCCTGCGAAGATACTGTGCCGTCGCAAGCTCTCGGGGGCGATCCCGATTTGCAGGTGAAGTGCCTGCTTCCGGACACGTTGAATTTTGATCTTGCGGTGAACACCATGACGTATCAGCCGGGCGCGGCGCTGAGCATGGTGGAAATGCACGTGATGGAACACGGACTTTTGATGCTGGAGGGCGGCGGAATTTATCGGCTGGGCGACTGCTGGTATCCCGTGACGGCTGGCGATTTTATTTGGATGGGTCCGTGGTGTCCGCAGTGGTTTGGCGCGATCGGAAAAGTCCCCGCGAAATATTTGATCTATAAAGACTGGAACCGGCACCCGCTGGCGAGTTCGCGAAAATGAATATCGAGGTGGGCGCGCGGCAACTCGCAGCGGAAATCGAAGAGTTGGCTTTGACATCTGACGCGGAAGCGCCAGCGGTCACCAGAATTGTTTTCACCCCAGCGGATCTGAAGGCGAGGGCGTGGCTGATTGCGAAATGCGAAAAAGCTGGCTTGGCGGTTCGGCAGGACGCGATTGGCAATATTTTTGCGCGCTGGGCTGGCAGCGGAGCCAAACGCGCCCGCGGTGGGCACAGGTTCGCATATCGATGCGATACCGAACGCCGGAAAATATGATGGGGTCGTTGGCGTTCTTGGAGGCTTGGAGGCGATTCGCGCGTTGCAGCGCAGCGGCTTCAGGCCGCGACACTCGCTCGAGTTGCTGATGTTTACGTCCGAGGAGCCAACCCGGTTCGGCATCGGATGCCTCGGGAGCCGGCTGTTGTCGGGAGTGCTTTCTCCGGAAGCGGCCCGGCAACTTGTGGACAGCAGTGGCGAATCGTTGGAGGACGTGCGAAGGAATGCGGGCTTGCAGGGCGCGTTGGAAGAGGTGAAATTGCCCGAGCGCTATTACAAGGCCTTTGTGGAATTGCACATCGAGCAGGGGCCGTTGCTGGAACGGGAGAAGGTCCCACTTGGCATTGTCACGCAAATCGCGGCGCCCGCGAGTTTGCGAATCAGCATTGAAGGCGCGGGAGGGCACGCTGGCGGAGTGCTCATGCCCGATCGTAGAGACGCGCTGTGCGCAGCCGCGGAACTGATCCTGGCCATTGAAAATGCCGCGCGAACCAGCGGTGCAGTCGACACCGTGGCGACAGTGGGCATGTGCGACGTTTTTCCCGGCGCGGTCAATAGCATTCCCAGCCGTGTGAAGCTGAGCCTGGACGTTCGCGACACGAGCATCGAACGGCGCGACGCTACACTAAGAGCGATTGAGGATGCGAGCCGTGATCTTGCGCGGAAACGGTTGGTGAAGATTCAGTCGGAATTGGTGAATGCCGATCCGCCCGCGCAATGTGATCCGGCGATTGTGGAAACGCTGATCCAGTCAGCTCAAAAGCAGCAACAAGCATTTATGCGGATGGTTAGCCGCGCCTATCATGATTCGCTGTTCATGGCGCGGATCGCACCCGTCGCCATGCTGTTTATCCCATGCCGAAACGGATACAGCCATCGGCCGGATGAGTACGCTTCCATCGAAGATATTCAGCGCGGAGTTGGCGTCCTTGCGGAAACCCTAGGAACCCTGGCCGCGTGATTCACGCGCAAATACAATCGATTCGCGATTACGTGTAAACTAATACGATACGGCAGTTGCGGTGCGGGAGTGGCGGAACTGGCAGACGCGCAAGACTTAGGATCTTGTGGGGTAACACCCGTGGAGGTTCAAGTCCTCTCTCCCGCACCATTGAAAAAAAACCTGCCTATTTAATTTCACGTTTTTGATCATGGGCTAGGCTTGCTGCAAGATTGTCTGCAAATTGTCGCAGACCATGATGTTGTTTTGTTCTCAGCCCCTTAGTCGATTTAATGACATTTAGATGACGCCATGGCGACCTCTTTTGGATTAAAGCATCTAGACAAGTAAATATCTATTTATAAATGATATTTGCGAGTGACAAACATATTACACAGGAGCCTAGTATGCTGCAGTAAGCAGGATGGGCCATGCACCGGCTCAAATCGATCTCGACCGTTCTTATGTTGTTGCTCACAACCCTTTATGGATCGGCGGCCCGCGCTAACCAGTGCCCACCCCTTACGGCGGCAACAAGGGCGCGAATTCTAGAATATCTCGCCAAATGGTTCAGCCTGCCTGCGACAGAAACGCTTTCGATTGACCGAGAGGACATTATTCCCGGTACGTGCTACCGAAGGTTATCAGTGAGAACTCGAACTCTGGGCCGTCGCTCCTTTTTCCTCTCTGAGGACCAGCGATTCGCGAGTGGCGATCTGTTGGATACGATGAGCGATCCCAAGAGGGGACGCGAACAACTGAAAGAAGAGGTGAAGAAGCTGCTGTTGTCAGATATGTCTCCGAGCCGAGGCCCCTCGACAGCTGCAGTCACGATTGTCGAATTCGCTGATTTTCAGTGTCCTTACTGCGCAAGAATGAACGACTGGTTTCGAGTTCTCGCCTCAGAAAACGAGCTGGATGTGCGAGTTGTATTCAAGCATTTGCCGTTACAGGGCCACAATTGGGCACACGACGCTGCAGCGATAGCTATTTGTGCAGAGTCCCAAGCAAGTGGTGCATTTTGGCAACTACATGATTTCTACTTCGACAATCAGACGAGCCTCAACGCTGCTAATCTTCAAGAGCGGGCGGCGAAATACGTATCCCGCTTGCCCGGGATTAGTCCTGTTCTTCTCCAGAATTGTCTGCATGGCTCTGCCGCTAATGCAAACATCGTTCGAGACATGCAACTCGCGAAGGAGTTTCAAGTAAACACCACACCCACACTATTCGTGAATGGCGTGCGAGCAGGTGACCTGCAGTCGCTCGATCAGCTTAGGGACCTCATCCGGGAGGCGCGCGACTCGGGGGCGATGGGACGGAGAGTTTTAGAAGAACCGGACAAATGAAACTTCGAAACGCTAAGCGGCCGGGAAAGACGACCAGTCGGCGGTGCGAACGTTAACTGTCCAACGGAGGAGGATGATGAGAATCAAAAGCGTACTTCTGACCCTGTGCGTCGGCATCTTCATGTCTGCTATTGTTGCCAATGCCCAAGGAGGACCTAAGGTGCCGAAAGTAGAATTAGCTGCGAGCCCCACGACAGATGTAGCCCTTAAGCTTGTCGCGGTGGGGGATATCCAAGGGCTCGATGCTGCCGTGATCGCTGACCTTCACCCGGCGATGTTCATATTAAGTAATCTATCCGACAAGGCAATCGTCGGGTTGGCAGTCAAATGGGTGTACACAGACCAGACGGGCAACGTGGGACGCTACATTCACAGGAGCGACAGTTTTGCAATGATAAAATCTGTAGCTGTAGTGCCGCCCCACGAAAGGTTATTGATCGTTCCGAGAGCGTTTCTTCCGGAATCTCTGCTATTTGCTGCTCACACTGGCCCGTCTTTGGGAGCGTTAGGTCGATCAGCAGAGCCTGGTTTGGCTACCGTCTCCGAGATAAGCGCCACGATCGATACCGTAATCTTCGAAGATGGGGAGCTAGTGGGTCCGAACGAATCTCACTACGACACGGAAATCCAAAGTCGGACGATCGCGGCTGAACAGCTTGCCAGTCAGGTTCGAGAGGCTCAAGCCAGAGGAGAGGATCCAAAACCTCTGCTTCAGGAAATCCTTAAGGCTCAAACTTTTTCCGAGACGGATTTTGTGGCCCAGTGGACGCTCCAGTATGCGCATCGGCTTCTTGAGGCTCCGATTTTCGACGTACAGCTCTCCGACTTGGAGAACCCACCAATGCCCCCAAAGTTCTTTAGAAAGACGAATGGAGGAAAGTCGTGAAGAATCATATTTTAAAATATTGTTTGTTGGCGCTGGTGTTTGCCATGTCGGCGACGCGAATAATCGCTCAAGTTTCTCCAGACACGGTCATCCCGCCGCCTGCAAACTGGTTTACACTGCAGTCTTGGGGTTGCGACCCATCCGACTGCTCTAATCAGTTAGCAGTATTTGGTGGTATTGCCTCGGTAACGACCAGCATTGCGGGAGTTTGTCACAACGGCGTTGTGGTTGGGTGTTCTGCCTCAGCATATGCAGTGAATTGCAAGAATCCGGTACTATTATCGACCTCGGCAAACGTCAAGCTTGGTCTTACTAAGCTCTATGGTCAGAACTATTTCATGGACGGTGTTACAGCGATCGATTCGTATTATAACAGCAATGGGGTGTATGTTGGGGGCGGCAGCATCCTACAATGGTGTAACAGCACGGGCGGGGGATTTCAGACCCCACCAACTGGCTGTTGAGACGTGCCGACGAATCTCGACGGGGACCGAGCAACGGCCCCGTCATTTTTTCCTAATGAGTGTATGTTGGGGTCCGTTCTTGATTCGGCCCGAAAAGCCTGCTCACGTCCCCCGCCGTACAAGGAAAAACCAGAAAATCTTGTGGGGTAACACTCATGGAGGTTCAAATCCTCTCTCCCGCACCAATTCTCCTTAGCCTCACATGTGAAACGCCGTGCGACCCGTCTCGGAAGCGGGCCCGCACGGTGCGCCGCGGCACATTTTGAAATGCGCGAATTAGTGATTCGTGCGGTAGATCACGTTTTGCGGGCCATCGGTGAGCTTGAAATCGGCTGGCACGGTGAAGAGCGCGGGATCAGGCTCGGAGCGCACCACGTTAGTCAGCTTGAAGGTTTGCTCGCCCATGCGCGGATCGGTGCGCTTGCTGTACACCACAGTCTTGAGATCGGGTGATGTCCACACTTCGGTTACAACCGTAATCGCCTTCTCGTTTCCAATTTCGCCCGCGGGAATGGTGTGAGTGGTGCGCGTGCCAGTGACCAGCAAGCCTTCCATGGTTTGAGTGCCAAGATCTTCAGTGGCCACATCGGACTGATCGTCCATGGCGAATGCTTTTACGGCCATAACTGGCGGCCCTGCTGGGGGCGGTGGAGGGCCGCCTGGGGAACCCGCCGAAAATTGGCTGATGAAAATCTGGCGACCACCGCTGGAGCTTACGCTGCCAGACTCCCCCGGCGGCATGGAAATTTTTTGCGCGGTTTTATCGGTCAGGTTCAACGTGTACGACACTTTGGCCACGGGATCGAGAATGAACACGATGTGCGGCGGATCGGCGGCGGAGAGATTGCCGATCGCGGGCAGAGCGGTATCCTGGCGCGTGCGCCCTTGGGAATCGCGCGCGGTAGAGCCCGTGCTGGTTTGCACGATGCGATTGCCATCGGCCAGGGTCTGCACCGATTCGTTGGTGATGGTAGCGGAATAAGGCGCGCCCTGGACGAGCGAGACAAACATTTTGCCGGAGACTGCGGCGGCGACCACTGGGCCGGCCGCAGCGGACCCCGCGGTCTGGTAGAGCACCGTCGTTTTCTGACTATCCTGCGCGAGCGCGGAACACGCCGCGAAAATTCCAACCCCAAACAGAAGTGCGTATCTCATGGTTGCATCGTTCTCCTTTCGAATCGCATCAATTGTGGCTGCAAACGAATCTGTTGCGGCAAGCCATCGGCGCCCAGGCTTACATCCGCAATGAAATTCACGCCGTCCGGAATCGCCCCCGGCGGGAACATGGACTCCGCCGGAATCGCCACCTGAATTGCGGGTTCCGGAGGAAGCCAGCTTGCCGTTTGTTGTGACGTGGGCTGACGCGAAACCGCATGCCGAGTATGCGCCGGCTTCTTTCGTGCTGCGGGCGAAACGATTTCATTGGGAGCAGGTTGCGGGTGAACCGTTGCTATGGCGGGTGCAAGTTCAGGCGCTATGCGGTTGACCCGTGGACGAAACGAGATCCAAAGCAGCAACGCGATCACAGCCGCAGCCGCAATCGCCGAAATGGCGGGAACCCACGACGAAGATGTGCTGTGTACATTTGCGGCTGGCCGATCCTTCTCTACGAGGCGAGCTAGAGTTTGCCCACTACCCAGGCGCGGCGCGGCCTGCATTTTGCAGTATTCGTCGAACGCACTGCTCACGCGCGTATATGCAGCGGCTCTTTCGCGGCAATCGGTACATCCCTGCACATGAAGTTCGACCATGGCCATTTCGGCGTCGTCCAACTCGCGGTCGAGCCAGGCCATTAGCTTTGTTGAATGCTCACACATTGCAAATCTCCGTTAACTTCCGAATAGCCCTTTCCACCGTGTCGCCCACCGTGGATATCGCAATACCAAGAGTTTCGCCGATTTCGCGGTAACGCAATCCGGCGGAGCGCAACAACAAACATTCTCGTTCGGATTGCGAGAGCGAAGCGATCGCTTTGCTCAGGCGGCGCAATTTTTCTTTCTCGATCACAACCTGCTCCGGAGTGGTTTCATCGCGGATGATTTCCGTGTCGACGTCGAGCGACTCGCCAAAGCGGCGATGATAGCTCCCTTGTCGATTGCGAGCCTGGTTGTGCGCGACGCGAAAAACCCAGCCTCGGATATTATCCTGAGCGCCACCCGCGCAGAGATGGCGATGCAAACTGAGAAACGTATCCTGAACCACATCTTGGGCTTCGTCGTGCGAAAGACCGAGGCAGATCAGATAACGCAGCAACGGTTCGCGCAGTTCACGATACAGAGTGTTTACCTCGCACGCGCCGGTCTTCAAGCGCGAGAACGGCAGCGCCATCGATATGGAATCGCCACTCATACGGTCTGCAACAAAGAGTCGCTACTCATAATAACAACTGAGAGGTACGAATTTCCGGGTTGGATGTATGGGGACGGGTTCAATTCCAGTTTTTGAGTTTCGGCCAGGCTTCCGGCAAGGAAAGTCTGAAATTGTGGCAGAGCAAAATGTTGTAGTGTTCCCAACCCATGCCGAGGGGCGGGTCGTTACGCGGTCCAATGTCGACGCTGCCGCACCAGAATTGGGCATCTTTCAGGCTCCATTCCAGCAGGATGATGCTTTCGCCGGTGTAGTCGCGGGGTCCCCAGAAATAATAATTCTGATGGGCGCTGATGGCTTTGGGCAGGCCGTAACGCGGGCCGAAAAAGTCGATGGCGCCTGCACCGCCGTAATTGCCGGCGAGAATTGCGGTTTTCGCGCGCCGCTCTGGCGGAAGGGAATTGTAGACTTCGGCAAGCTTGGCGACCATTTCAGGCCAGCCGAATTCGTCAGCGAAATGCTGCGGCAACGGACTGATCATGCCGTTTTCGGTGCGCGTCATCTTAACGCCGAGTGCGTTCATGTACGCGGGAATTTTCTCTAGAGGAAGAATCGGCATGGCGAGCGGCGCGGCCAAGATTCCCGCCGCGATCACTACCGCTGGGATGGCACGACGCAGCCAGCGAAGAGCTGAGTAGGATGCGATTACGATTTCCCATAACACAGCACCAGCGGCGAAGAGCATCGGGTAGATGGGGGCGAGGTAATAATCTTTGCCGTGCAAGGCCATCATGACGGCCAGAAAGGCGAAATAGGTGTACGCGAGAAAGCGATAGCGCCGAGCGCTCGGATGCAAGAGAAGATAAAAGAGTCCGCCAATCCAGACGAAAGAACTGCAGGGATTGAGCATGGCGATTTGCTGGTGAAGAAACGCGAGTGGAGGAAGTTCGATATTTTTGTGAGTGGCTTTGACATTGCGCAGGTCTTCAAGGGTTGGAAAGTGATTCACGTATTGCCAGGTGACATTAGGTAGCGCGATGCAGAAGGCGATGAGCGCGGCGAGGAAGAACCATTTGGTGGCGAGAAGACGGCGCTGCGGCGAGAGCAAGAGACCACTGACGAGTGCGGCAATGAAGAAAATTGTGGAGTGCTTGTTGAGCAGACCGAAACCAAGCAAAACGCCACACCAGAGTAGCAGTTTCGGTTCATCGCGATTGATGGCGAGGAGCAGGACGTAGACGCAGCCCATCCAGAAGAGCGGCTCGACGGGATTCATAGCCAGTCGCGTGCCATTGCCGAGAATGACAGGAGCAAGAAGAACCGAGATGCAGGCGAGGAAGATGGCCCAGCGTCTGCCGCCCAATTCGCGCGTGATGAAACCGCTGAGCGCGATTTCTGCACCGAAGGCCAGGGAAGGAATGAGGCGAATGGCGTGAAGAGAATCGCCGAAAACCATGCGGAAGATGCGTGCGAGCCAGGGAAGAAGTGGGGCCATGTCCACGTAACCGAAGGCGAGGTGGTTGCTGCAAGCGATGTAATAGAGTTCGTCGCGGAAGTAGCCGTAGCGGCCGTTGAAGGCCATTTGAAGGAGAAAGCCAAGAGCGCCGATGGCCCAGGCGAGGCGCGTGTTGGCCGCGTGTGCTTGTTCGGTTTGCTGATTGAGGACGGCAGGGGCGGTCATTGGTGTTGGTGAAAACGATAGCACAACGGGAAGATTCGCTGGAGTGCAACCGCGTTACGAACCGGACGGATCAGGAAAGATCACAGAGGAGGGCTTCCATTTCCGAGCGGGCGTGTTGATTGCCGGCGCGGGTGGCGGCTTGAATGCCTTGCGTGAGGATGGATTTGGCTTCGTCCGCACGATTGGCTTGCGCAAGCGTTTGCGCGTACATCTGATAGCCGGGAACGTATTCGGGATTCGCTTGCAGGAGCTTGCGGAAGTAAGACTCTGCGGATGCGGGATCGCCGCTGTTGATGCACTCCAGCGCGAGGCCGTAGAGCGTGAACGCATCGCTGGGATTCTGCGCAAGAAATTCTTCGAGCTTTTGGCGGCGGGTTTTCTTTTGGTCGGTCATGGCAACGTCTCGTATTATACGTGTGGGAACAAAGCAGCCAAAGCGAAGTCGAAAGGAAGAGCAATGCCGCGATATGGCAAAGAGATGACGGGGAAGTTCCGCGAAGAGCCGATGAAGGGGAAGCCGGTCAGCGCGTCGGCATCGGAAATGGCGGAAGTGGTGCTGCCGGCGCAAACGAACGCGTTGGGGAAATTGTTGGGCGGGCACGTGATGCATCTGGTGGACATCGTCGCGGCCATGGCGGCGAGCCGGCACGCGAACAGTTATATGGTGACCGCGTCGGTGGACTATATCGATTTCCGGAACCCGGTGAACCTTGGCGAGATTGTGATTTTGAAGTCACACGTGAATCGGGTGTTCCGCACGTCGTTGGAAGTTGGGGTGGACGTATTCTCCGAGGATATTCTGACCGGTGAGAGGAAGCACACGACGACGGCGTTTGTGACGTTTGTGGCGATTGACGAAAATACCAGGAAGCCGAAGCCGGTGCCTCCGCTGATTCTGAAGACCGCGGAAGAGAAGCGGCGTTGGAAAGAGGCGGCGAAACGCCGGGAGATTCGGTTGGCGCACCGGGTGAATGAGAGGCGGTAGTGCGGAGAAGAACCGGTAAGGCGGTCCTACAGTGCGAAATGTTGTGAAAATAACCTAATTGGCGAAGGAGATGCGGATTTCGTCGGCTACCTTCAAGGCTTGCTCGATGCACGTGCCGATGGCAGGACCGTTGAGGTAATTGCCGGCGAGATGGAGGCCCGGGTAGGCTGTGCGGAGTTTCTCAATGCTGGCAAGACGTGCGGTGTGGCCCAGGTTGTATTGAGGAAGGGCGCGGGTCCAAATCGTGACGTTCGAAAAAATTGGTTGGTTTCGAATGGAGAGAATCGGAGCGATCTCGCGGTGAACCAGTGAGGCGAGTTCGTCCTGGGATTTTTGGATGATCGCCGGATTCGTGGCACCGCCCAGAAAGCTGGTGAGCAGCGCGTAGCCTTCGGGTGCGCGGCCGGCGAAGAGCGAGGAATTCCACACACTGCCGAGTGCGTTCAAGCCGGAAGAACGAGGAATGAGAAAACCGAAACCGGCGAGACTGTGCCCCACATCCGATTGGCGATAGCCGAGTGAAATGACGGCAACAGCGGCGTACTCGATAGTGTTGAGTTGGGTGGCGAATTCGGGATTGAGGGCTGCAAGAACGCGGCCTGCGCCAAGCGGGGAATTCGCCAGGACCAGGCGTTCGGCCTCGATGCGCTCTTCGCTGCGCGAGGTGCGCACGGTGATTCGGAATCGCGGCGCTTTGGCCTCATGGCCGCAATCGATGGCATGCACCTCCGTCACTTCCGAATCGCAGACCAGGCGATCCTCCAATTCATTGGCAAGAGCGCGAATCAGGGTGTGATTGCCTTCGCGGAAGGTTTGTAATGTAGGCTTTTCGCGCGGGGTGTTGCCGCGTTTGGCCTTGCGATCCTTCATCACCGCGAACGCGCCGCGGATCAGGCTGCCCTTTGCGGTTTCCGCTTCGTGAAGAATGGGAAACGCCGCACGCAGGCTGAGTTTTTCTGGATCGCCCGCATAGATACCGGAGACGAACGGAGCGAGCAGACGTTCCAGGAAAGTTGGAGACAATTTGCGGCGCGCGAACTGGGCGATGGATTCGTCCGGTTCCGGAGGGCGAGTGGAGCCGAAAAGATCACGCAGGAGAGCCCAGCGCGTACCACCGGAGAAAAATGGCGAGACGATAATGCCTGCGCTCATCGGCACGTTTTGCAGCTTGCCGTCGATCAGGACGAAGCGCGGAGCTTTCGGATCGGCGAGGATACGTTGATCGAGAATGCCGAGATCGCTGCAGAGGGAAGTGATGCTGGCGTTGCCCGAGAAACTTTGCGGCCCGCATTCGATGAGGAAGCCTTCGCGCTGGAGCGATTGAATGACGCCGCCGGGGCGAGGGGAAGCTTCGAGGATTACCGTGGAGATACCCGCTTTTTGCAGCGCATAAGCGGTGGTGAGACCGGAGATACCTGCGCCGACAACAAGCGCTTGGACCTGGCTGGGCATAGGGATTAAACAATTCTCCGTTATACGTTATCAGTTTTGGGAGTCGGAAAAGAAGTGGGCGCGGTTCGGTTCAGAACTCAAGGTGAGCCCTTCGCGCGCTCAGGACGCATTAGAGCGTTTTGGAGAAAAGTGGCCGGCTGGCTAATTGCTGCTTCTCTAAGTAGGGGTCAAAGACCATGGCGAGGTTGCGGATGAAAATGCGACCCAGCCAGGCGGTGCGAACTTCTTTGTCGTTGATGACAACCAGCCCATCTTCCTGAGGCATCTTGAGGCGCTGGAGTTCCGGAGCGAAGTATTCGTCGAAGTCGATGGCGAACTGCCGGGAAATTTCATCTTTGACAATGACGGTGTGGCAGAGCAGGCGGCTGATGACTTCGCGGCGAATGATGTCGTCTTGCGAGAGGCGATAGCCGCGCATGGTGGCGATGCCGCGATCGTTTACGGCCTTCTCCCAATTGGGAATGTCGCGATGATTCTGGGCGTAGACGTCCTGAATGCCGCTGATGGCGGTGATGCCCATGCCGTAAAGATCCGCGCCGGCTTTGGTGGTGTAACCCTGAAAATTGCGGTGGAGCGTGCGATTGCGCTGCGAGACCGCGAGCTCGTCGTTTTCCTTGGCGAAGTGGTCCATGCCGATGTAGAGGTAACCGGCTTCGAGAAATTTCATCAGGCCATTGCGGAAAATGTCGAACTTCTGCATGCCTTCGGGAAGGAACTTGACGAACGAGCCTTGCTGCTTTTTCAACCAGGGCACGTGCGCGTAGCTGAACATGGCGATGCGGTCGGGAGAGAGGCTGACCATTTGCTCGACGGTATGCGCGAAGCTTTCGCCGGTCTGATAAGGAAGGCCGTAGATAAGGTCGACGTTGATGCTGTCGAAACCGAGCTGGCGCGCGGTGGAGATGATGTCGGAGGTGGCTTCGTAGGACTGGATGCGGTGAACGGCCTTCTGCACTTCCGGCTTGAAATCCTGAATGCCCATGGACAGGCGATTGAAACCCATGCGGCGAAGCGTTTCCAGGTGCGCCGTGGAGGTGACGCGAGGATCGACTTCCACACCGATTTCGGCATCGGGCGCAAAGGTGAAGCGATCGCGGGTGTAGGTGAAGAGTTCTTCAATTTGTTCGGGAGAAAGATACGTTGGCGTGCCGCCACCCCAGTGGAATTGAGTGACCTCGCGATTGCGGGACACGCCGCGAGCGATGCGATCGATTTCCTTCTTGAGTGTTGCGAGATAAGGAGGCGTGACGCTTTTATCTTTTTGGATGATCACGTTGCAGGCGCAGAACAGGCACAGGCTCTCGCAGAAGGGAAGATGCATGTACAGGGACACGGGCGAACCCTTGCGATCGGCATCTTCGATGGCGGATTCGTACTCCCCGGGGCCGAAAGAGTCCGTCCAGACGGGTGCCGTGGGATAGCTGGTGTAGCGCGGGCCAGGCCGGTTATAGCGGTTGACGAAATCTTCGCCGACGGAGAGTTCCTGCTGCATTTCGTGGAGGGAGGGATTCAAGGTTGGCACGGTTACCTCCTGTGCGTGTTATACGGCATGCGAGCGTTCGGCTGCCGAGCGGGATCAATCGAAGAGAGATTTCTCACTTCGCGGACTTCGTTCGAAATGACGGGTTTGTGGTTTGTACTCATTCGATTATAGATGCGCAGGGACTGCGGGCTTGGCATCGCCTAAGACAGCTTGTTGGCCGGTCGTGATGAAGAGCTGGGCATTTTCCACGGGCGTGTGTTGCAGGATGCCATGGCCCAAATTGAGAATGTGCCCGTGGCCGCTGAGCTCGGCGACGATATCCAGCGTGGACTTACGGATTTTTTCTTGCGGGCCGAAGAGAATGGCCGGATCGAGATTGCCTTGAAGAGCAACGCGCGGGCCTGCCAGGGCTCGGATTTCCGGAAGAGGAACGCGCCAATCGACGCTGAGGACGTCGGCACCCGCTTTGACGACGGCGGGTAGCAGGTGGTGGGATGCCTTGGTGTAATAAATGACGGGAACGGAGTGAGCGAGGCCGGAGATGACTTCTTGAACAGCAGGGAGAACAAATTCGGAGTAGTCGTGGAGATTAAGTTCTCCACACCAGGTATCAAAAATTTGAACAGCGGTAACGCCAGTTCCGATTTGGGCTTTGAGATAAAGAATAGTGGCTTTCGCTATCTTGTGGAGCAGTTCGCGGAACACTTTGGGGTTTTCGTAGAGGAAATTTTTGACAGTGGCGAAACCTTCTTTTGTGCGACCTTCCACCATGTAGCAGGCAAGGGTCCAGGGTGAAGCGGCAAAGCCGAGGACGGGAATATCAGGCCCGGCATAGCGCACGGTGCGCCGGAGGGCTTCCATGAGGAAGCCGGTTTCCTGTTCGGGGTCGAAGATGCGGAGTTTCTTTACATCGGCTTCGGAGCGAACCGGTTCGGGAAGATTGGGACCTTTGTCATTGAGTTCCAGCGGCAGGCCCATGGCTTCGGCGGGGATCAGAATGTCGGAAAAGATGATGATGGCGTCAACGCCAAGACGGCGGAAAGGCTGGACGGAGACTTCGAGTGCCAAATCGGGAGTTTTGCAGACTTCCAGAAACGAGTGTTTGGCGCGGATTTCACGATATTCGGGGAGGTAACGGCCGGCTTGGCGCATCATCCACACGGGTACGCGCGGAACTGGCTCGCAGCGGCAGGCGCGGACGAAGAGCTCTTTGCGGGTGATGGTAGGGGCCTGGGAACTCATAATTGTAGAAGCAGAATAGCAAATCGAGCGGAATCTTGCCTGTGCGCCAACGCACTGAAGGGATCGAGGGGCTGACGGTGAGAAGAGGCCGGGTAAGGGACAGGGAAGCCTTGCCCTGAAGGGTGAGCTACAGACTGGCACGACCATGGGACAGTGTGAATGGTTGTCAATGGGGCAACGCACAGCGAGAAGAGAGAGTTGTGCGGTATACTCGGCCCAGAAACGCGCAATCTGGGCGAAGGCAGGGAGAATACCTCGCCGGGGCGTGGACATAGCGAATGACGAATACCTTTGTAATCCTAACGGTTTTGGCGTACCTGGCGAGCATGGGGCTGTACCTGCGCTTTCTGAACACCGGCAAAGAGACTACCGGACAACTCGCTACCACATTGATGTTTTTGGGTTTAGTGGTGCACTATCTGGCGCTGCTGATGCGCGCTAAGGGGACCCATACGGTGCCGTATCACGATCTCCAAGGGTCGATGTCGCTGTTTGGCTGGCTGCTGGCGGTGACCTATTTGTGTCTCGAGATTTACCACCGGCAGCGAACCGTAGGAGCGTTCGTTCTACCGGTGATACTGGCCTTTTTCTTCACGGCGTATGTGGTGCCGGATCATCCCAGCCCGCCCAGTACTCCGCATGGAGTGGCGTTTGCGCTACACGTGACACTGAGCATTCTGGCGTACGCCGCCTTTGCGCTTTCCTGTGTGTTAAGCCTGATGTACTTGGCGGAGGAACGGTTCTTGAAGACGCACAAGATGAGCGAGGTTGTGTGGAGACTGCCGCCTCTGGAGTTGCTCGAACGAATGAGCCACACCAGCGTGTTGCTGGGGTTGATCACAATTGCGGTTGGAACGGCGCTGGGATTTTTGGTGGTGGACCGGCAGCCGGGACATCCGGCGTACTTCGATCCGAAGTATGTGGTGACGTTGGTGGTGCTGGGATTGTACCTGGCGTATTTTCAGTTGGCGCGCACGACCGCGTGGCGAGGGGCGCGGGCGTCGAAGTTGTGTGTGTTTAATTTTGTTCTGGTGGTATTGAGTTTCACGGTCGTGAATCTGTTTTTGTCGCAGCACCACCGGTATTTTTAGGGGATTTGGTTGCGGTCAGGATTGGCACGGTCCCTCATTGGATAAAGCAGGATGGGCTTGCGGCCTTACGTGGCGACTCGGGAACATGGGGAGCAGCAGTCCTGCGCCCGTACGGGTCAGATTGTACCTTCGCGGTTGAAAGAATTTCGAGCAGCTTTTTAGGAGCATGCAAAACGCGGCATGGAGATTGTACTGGTTGGCCTGAATTTCCGGACGGCACCCCTGGAAGTGCGGGAGAAGCTGTCGTTTTCGCAAGAGCAGGCGTTGCGTGCGTCGGAAGAGCTGCGAACCAGCGGAATACTGGAAGAGACGCTGGTCCTCTCGACATGTAATCGAAGCGAAGTATACGGAGTGAATCCGAATGGAACGAGGGAAACGGCGGGGGCGTTGTCGTCGTATTTGTGCAAGTTCCATGCGCTGAAACCGGAAGTGCTGAATCCTTCGCTATACCACCACTATGATCACGACGTGGTACGGCATTTGTTTCGCGTGTCGGCGGGACTGGAATCGATGCTGCTTGGGGAAGCGGAAATTCTGGGACAGGTGCGCGAGGCGTATTTGCGGGCGCACGATGGACACGCCACGGGACCGGTACTGAACCGACTATTCCAAGCGGCGCTGGAAATTGGCAAGCGGGTACGGGCGGAAACGGAATTGGGGACGCGGCCAATGGGCGTGGCGTCTGCCGGGATGAAATTGGCGGAACGAATATTCGGGAAGCTGGATAAGCGCAGCGCGTTGGTTCTAGGGGCGGGCACGATCAGCGAGCAAGTGGTTTCGCAGTTACGCGACCGGAACATCGGCAATCTGTATGTGACGAATCGCTCGCGGGAAAAGGCGTTGGAGTTCGCGCAGCAGTACAACGGCAAAGTGATTGAGTGGGGCGAATGGGACGCCGCGCTGAAAGTGCCGGACGTGATCGTGTCGGCTGTGGGAGTGCAGGAACCGCTGTTGACGAAGCCGCTGATCGAGAAGGCCATGGCCGCGCGCGGGAACAAGGCGCTGTTCCTGATGGATTTGGGCATGCCGCGGAATATTGCACCCGCGGTGGGCGAACTGTATAACGCGTATCTTTACTCCATGGAGGATCTGACGGAGATTGTGCAACAAAATCGCGACGCGCGGCAGAGCGAAGTGCCAAAAGCGGAAGCCCTGGTGGAAGAGCACGTGGGGAAATTCATTTCATGGCAAGCCAGCGTGGAATTGATTGGGGTGCTGGATACGTTACGCGAGAGGTTGAAGGAAAGGCGCGCGGCGTTTTTGAAAGAAAAGCTGAATGGCATGGAAAAGTGGAGCGCTGAGGATCGCGAGCATCTGGGAAGAATGATGGACGAGTTGATTGAGCAGGTGTTGATTGCGCCGGCGGAACGGTTGCGGGCGGAGAAAGAGTTTCGCAAGAAGATACAAAGCGTGGAAGCGATTCGCGAATTGTACTTGTCCGACAGGGAGAAGCCGTGAGGCCATTGCGGATTGGCAGCCGGGGAAGTATTTTGGCGCGATGGCAAGCGGAATTCGTGCGCAAGCAGTTGTTTCAAATCAGCGGCGTGGAAGCGGAAATCGTAATTATCAAGACCTCAGGCGATAAAATGCAGCAGGCTCCGTTGACGCAGATTGGCGGGAAAGGAATTTTCATCAAGGAATTGGAAGAAGCGCTGATCGAGGAGAGCGTGGACCTGGCGGTGCACAGCGTGAAGGATATTCCAACGGAAACGCCGAGCCGGCTGTTTTTCCCGGCGGTGTGCCGCAGAGATGATGTGCGCGATTGCCTGGTTTCGAATCATGGAACCGTGCTGGCGAACCTGAAGCAGGGCGCGCGTGTGGGAACGAGCAGTTTGCGAAGGCAAGCGCAGTTGCGGCATTACCGGCCGGACCTGGATATACGCGATTTGCGCGGGAATGTGGATACGCGGCTGAGAAAAGTGGAAAGCGGGGAGTACGACGCGATTGTGCTTTCCAAGGCGGGACTGGATCGCTTGGGCTGGAGCGGAAAAATTACCGAGCCGCTGTCGACGGACATTTCGCTGCCGGCAGTGGGGCAGGGAGCGATCGCGATTGAATCGCGCGTGAAGGATCAGGAAGCAGCGGAAATCCTGGGCAAGCTGGACGATGAAGAGACGCGCACGGTGATTATTGCGGAACGCGCGCTGCTCTCCGCGATGCAAGGCGGATGCCAGGTGCCGCTGGGCGCGTGGGCGCGGGTGGAGCGCGGAGAATTGGTGATGGAGGCGGTGGTGTGTTCTGTGGATGGCGTGCAGTATGTGCGGCAGAAAGCCACGGCGCCGCCAAGCGAGGCGGCCGAACTGGGACAGCGTATGGCGCAACTCCTGATTGAAGGCGGCGCGCGAACGATTCTGGATGAGGTGAACCGCGCGCGTGGATGAAGCTGCGGCAAAGGCGTTGCGTGGCAAGCGGGTGGTAATTACCCGCGCGTTGGAGCAGAGCGAAACCTTGATCAAGGCGTTGAGCGATGCAGGCGCGGTGCCGGTGGTCGTGCCCATGGTGGCGTTCGGAATCCCGGATGATCCGGGTGCCGTGGATGAGGCGATTCGCGAAGCTGGGAATTACGATTGGACACTTTTGACCAGCCAGAATGCGGTGCGGGCATTGCAGGAACGCGCGGAATTGGTGGGAATCGAACTGGCGGCGACAATCGGCGCAACGCGCATTGCGGTAGTAGGACCGGCAACGGCAGAAGCGGTGAACCACTTAGGTTTGCGCGTGGAGTATGTGGCGGTGAAACACCGCGGGATGGAGTTGGCGGAAGAGTTGGGAGAAAGAGTGCGTGGAAAGCGTATATTTTTGCCACGAAGCGATCGCGCGAATGCCGAGTTGGTGAAAAAGTTGAAGGAGTTGGGTGCCCAGGTGAAAGATGTGGTCGCGTACAAAACGGTGCGACCGGATGAGTCCAGCGCCGTGAAGATAGAGCAGATGGTGAGCGAGGGCGTGGACGCAGTGATGTTCTTCAGCCCTTCGGCGGTGCGTCATTTGCGGGATTTGCTAGGTGAGCAGCGATTCGGGGAATTGGGGCGGCAAGTGGTGTTTGCGGCGATCGGACCGGTGACGGAAACAGCGCTACGAAGCGCGAAGGTGGACCGTGTGGTGATGGCGCACGACACAACAGTAGATGCCGCGTTGACTGTTCTGGCGAATTATTTTACGGCGACGAAACTGCCAGCGGGAGCGAACTAGAGTGAGTTTTCCATTGCACAGGCCGAGACGTTTGCGGCGAACGGAAAAATTGCGCCGGTTGGTGCAGGAACACCGGTTGAGCGCGGCGGGATTTATTTATCCGATGTTCGTTTGTCCCGGAACGAAAGTGCGGAACGAGATTGGAGCGATGCCCGGAGTGTACCAGCAATCGGGGGATCAGATTGTGGAGGAATGCCGGGAGGTGGAATCACTTGGAATTTCTGGGGTGATTCTGTTTGGTTTGCCGGAAAGCAAGGATCCGCGAGGAGCGAGTTCGCTGAGGAATAATGGTGTGGTGCAGCGAGCGATCGAGGCCATCAAGAAGGCCAAGCTGGATTTGCTGGTGGTTACGGATGTGTGTCTGTGCGAGTACACGGACCACGGCCATTGTGGAGTGATCGAGCATGGGGAGGTAGTGAACGACGAGACGCTGGAGATTTTGAGCGAACAGGCGCTGTCTCACGCGCGCGCGGGAGCGGATCTGGTGGCTCCTTCGGACATGATGGACGGCCGCGTGGGAGCGATCCGGAAAAAGCTGGACGAAAACAAATTTGAGAATGTGCCGATCATGGCGTACTCGGCGAAATACTGTTCGGGGTTTTATGGACCATTTCGCGAAGCAGCGCAGTCAGCGCCACAGTTTGGGGATCGCCGGAGTTACCAGATGGATCCGGCCAATGGAGATGAAGCGTTGAAGGAAGTGGCGCTGGATTTGGAAGAAGGCGCGGACATCGTAATGGTCAAGCCGGCGCTGGCGTATCTGGATGTGATCCGGCGGGTGCGCGAGAATTTCCAGGTACCGGTGGCGGCGTACAACGTGAGCGGGGAATATTCGATGGTGAAGGCGGCGGCGGAAAGGGGTTGGATCGATGAGAAGCGGGTGGTGCTGGAGATTCTGACGGGAATTCAGCGGGCTGGCGCGGAAATTATTTTGACGTATCACGCGAAGAATGTGGCGGAGTGGATCAGGAGTTCGTAGCCGGTAGTTGGTCGTTTGTAGTTCGGAGCCGGCACACAAAGGGAATTCAGTTTTGTGATCTAGCGGACTTGGCGCGCATTGAGTCCTGCGCGCCTACGCATTGGGTGTGGACACGAGTCAGGTTGCGAGGATCGTTATGCCGGAGCGCAAGCGTTCGCGGGAAATATTTGAGCAGGCGGAGAAGGTGTTGGTGGGCGGAGTAAACAGCCCGGTGCGGGCATTCCGATCGGTGGGCGGCGAGCCGTTGATCATCGAGAAGGGTAGCGGCCAACATTTGTATGACGCCGATGGAAACATGCTGCTGGACTACGTGTGTTCGTGGGGCGCGATGCTGCTGGGGCACGCGCATCCCGCGGTGACGGCGGCCATTGCGGAACAGGCGCAGAAGGGCACGAGCTTTGGAGTGACCACGGAATTGGAATTGCAGCTGGCGACCTTGATCACTAGGGCGATTCCGTTTTTGGAGAAGATCCGGTTTGTGTCGAGTGGCACGGAAGCGACGATGAGCGCGGTAAGGTTGGCGCGTGGCGCAACGAAGCGGGACCTGATCGTGAAGTTCGAAGGCGGGTATCACGGGCACGCGGATAGCTTTTTGTCGCAGGCGGGTTCGGGACTGGCGACGCTGGGAATTGCGGAATGTCCAGGAGTGCCGCAGGCATTAGCGGCGCTGACGTTGAATGTGCCGTATAACGATCTGGATGGGGTGGAACGGCTGTTCGCCGAACATAAAGGAAAAATCGCGGCCGTGATTGTGGAGCCGGTGGCTGCGAACATGGGAGTGGTGCTGCCGAAGGAAGGATTTTTGCCTGGTTTGCGGGAAGTGACGAGCAAGAATGGAGCGCTGCTGATTATCGATGAAGTGATTACGGGATTTCGGCTGAAGTATGGGTCGGCGCAGGACCTGTTTGGCGTGGAGGCTGACCTGACCACCATGGGGAAAATTATTGGCGGAGGCGTGCCGGTGGCGGCATATGGCGGGCGCGCGGAATTGATGAACCACGTGGCGCCACTGGGTCCGGTGTATCAGGCGGGAACGCTGGCGGGGAATCCGTTGGCGATGCGCGCGGGTATTGCCACGTTGAGGGAGTTGAGCAAGCCGGGAGTGTACGAAAGAATCGACGAGCTGGCGAATAAGTTCGTGGCGGGGCTGCGCCGTGCGATTGCAGATGCCGGGATTGCTGCTCAGGTGAACAGCATTGGATCGCTCTCAACTATTTTCTTTACGCCCGACGCGGTGACGAATTACGGCGATGCGAAAAAATCGGATACCAAGATGTATGCGCGATTCTTCAGGGAGATGCTGAATCGGGGAATTTTTCTGGCGCCATCGCAATTTGAGGCGGCGTTCGTATCCGCGGCGCATACGAGTGGGGACATTGATCGGACGATCGTTGCGGCGACGGACACGTTGAAGGCGATTGCCGGTCAGCACGCTCAGAGTTGACTGTGCCAAGTGGTGTGGTATCCGACTTCAAAACAAAACGTCATTTCGAGCGAAGTCCGCGAAGTGAGAAATCTCTCTTTAACCGCATAATCTAACAAAAACCAAAAACACCAAGGTTGCGGTTACGATGAATCCACGTGTTTTCGAGTTGCAGAATGCGGCTTCCTCGGGCAAACTGCGCCCTCGGAATGTGAGTTGCGTACACGGGATGCAGGAATCCTGCGCCCCTACGAAGACCAAAAGGTGTACTGAGGAGAAGAGCGCATGCATGAGGTGATGGAAGCGCACGAAGCGAGTGAGCACGGCGAGAATCCGATGATGATGCCGGTGGCGGTGACTTTGTCGATTCTGGCGGTGCTGGTGGCAATTGCAACATTGCTGGGACATCGGGCGAGCACCGAAGAAGTACTGCTGCAATCGCAAGCGGCGGACCACTGGGAGTTGTTTCAAGCGCGGAATATCCGGCTGCACGAAATGCAAGTGGCGGCGGATATGTTTGATACGTTCACGGTAGCCGAGAAGGAAAAAGCGGTGGCGATGCGGGAGAAATACCTCTCGGAGGTGGAGCGATACAGCAAGGAGAAGGACGAAGCGAGCGAGGAAGCGAAGAAATTGGAGGCGGAGCGGGAGGTGGTGGGAAAGCGGGGAGACCGGTTCGACGCGGGAGAAGTGATCCTGGAGATCGCCCTAATCGTGTGTTCGTTGACCTTGCTAACCAAGAAGAGGATTTTCTGGTTATCGGGAATTGCTTTGGGCGTGCTGGGATTGCTGGTGACGGCTAGTGGGTATTTGTTGGGATGAGGGGAAAGAAGAAAGACCGCATTAACGCAGAGCGAATCCGCCGGGAGAGTGCAGAGGACAAGCGAGTAACGCACGAGCGAGGCAAGGCCGAAAGTGCAGGCGGGGCGAGGACCTGTACGAGAGGACAGTCATGTTTAGACAACCGCGGTGGCAGTGAGGATTTACGAGGGGAGCAGATTTCACTACTGTTAGGTGAGGTTCTTTGTAGCTGGCCGCTAGGGTGGAAAAAGCAAAATAGTTCAGGGAGGCTTCCGAACGTCTGCAAGGCGGAACTTTGCACGGCCGCCCGGTGCGAAGCGCAATTTTCATGACACAACGAAGCGTAAGTGAGCCCAGCCTGGCTCTTGGGGCTCAACAACTTGCGACCTTGCTGGATGCCACGCGGGAATTGATCGCTATCCTGGGCGCGGATGGGACCGTCCAGTTTGCCAATGCCACATTTCAGAGTGTGCTCGGGTACCGGCTCGACGAGCTGCTGGGGCGGAGCCTGCACGCCATCGTGCACGCCTATGATGTGGCGGGAATGCGGGAAGAGTTGAAGAAAGTGGTGGCGGTCCCTGGAGTGAGTACGACACTGCGGTGCCGCTTCCTGTGCCGGGACGGGCTGTGGAGATGGATCGAGTTCACTTGCCGCAACCGGCTGGATGACGCGAATTTCGAAGGCCTATTATTCCACGGCAACGATGTGACCGGATTGCACCGCATGGAGTCGGAGCGCGCGGTGAACTCGGAAATTGTGCATGCGCTGAATGAAACCGCGAACCTGGACCAATTATTGACGCGTATCCATGGATCGTTGAAACGTATTTTGCCGGCTGAGAATTGCTTTGTAGCGTTGCACAATCCCGACGATGACACATTTTATTTTCCATTCCTGGTGGATGAATTCGATTCCGTACCCCCTCCCCAGAAAGTGGGAAGAAGCTGCACGGCGTATGTGTTTCGAACCGGGCGGGCGAGCTTAATACCTCAGAGGGAATTTGACCACTTGGCGGCGAGCGGGGAAGTGGAGTTGGTGGGTTCACCTTCACCGGCGTGGCTTGGGGTGCCACTGAAGATACCGACCGCAACGATCGGCGTGCTGGTGGTGCAGCACTATCAGAACGAAAATGCCTACGAGCAGCGGGACTTGGAATTTCTGGAATCCGTGGGTGGCCACATCGCGCTGGCCATCGAGCGGCGTCGCGCGGAAGAAGAGTTGCGCAAGAACGAGTCGATGCTGCGGCTGCTCTTCGAACACAACCCCTTGCCAACCTGGCTGTATGAAATCGAGTCACTAAAATTCTTGCGAGTGAATCAGGCGGCTACGGAGCTGTATGGGTATAGCGGCCAAGAATTTTCCGAAATGACCGTGTTGGACATCCGGCCAGAAGAACAGCGGGCGAAGGCCTTGTCGTATTTAAAGGAATTGGAAGCGGATGCGGAAGAGCACGAGTTTTGGCTGCATCGCGCGAAAGACGGCCGGACGTTCGAAGTCGAGACGATCTCGCACGAGTTGAAGTATGCGGGGAAACGTGTGCGGCTGGTGGTGGCCCAGGATATTAGCGAGCGGCGTCAATTGGAAGGGCAGTTGCGCCAGGCGCAGAAAATGGAAGCGGTGGGGCGGTTGGCGGGTGGAGTAGCGCACGATTTCAACAACCTGCTGATGGTCATCAAGGGGCACACGGAACTCCTGTTGAACGTGCTGGAGCCGGCGGAGCAGATTACCCGGAAGATCGAGCAGATCGACAAGTCGGCGGATCGCGCGGCGGCCTTGACGCGGCAATTGCTGGCGTTCAGCCGCATGCAGGTGTTGCAGCCGCAAATCATCAATCTGAATACGATCATCGAGGAGATGGGGAAGCTTTTGCCAAGATTGATTGGCGAAGATATCGAACTGCTGATTCGCACCGATGCGGATCTGGGGACAGTGCGTGCTGACGCCAGTCAAATGGAACAGGTGATTATGAATCTCGCGGTGAATGCCCGCGATGCCATGCCGAACGGCGGGAAATTGGTGATTGAGACCGCAAACGCGGAGTTGGACCACGGGTATTTGACAACGCATCCGCTGATGAAAGCAGGACCGTACATTCAGTTGGTGGTGACCGACAGCGGAACCGGAATGGATGCGGAAACCCAGGCGCATATTTTCGAACCATTTTTCACCACCAAGGAAAAAGGCAAGGGGACCGGGCTGGGACTTGCGACGGTGTACGGCATTGTGAAGCAGAGTGGTGGATTCATTTGGGTGTACAGCGAATTGGGCAAGGGTACGTCGTTCAAGATTTATTTGCCGCGGCTGGACCAGGCGGAAGAACACGTCAACGCGCCGCACAACAATAAGGAATTGCCCATGGGGTCGGAAACGGTGCTGCTCGCCGAGGATGAGCAGGACGTACGCGAGATTGCGCGGGAATTTTTGGAATCGGGCGGGTACCGGGTGATCGAGGCGAAGGATGGCGCGGAAGCGATCGAGTTGGCCGCGCAACACCGGGGGAACATTCAATTACTTGTGACGGATATGGTGATGCCGGGAATGACAGGCCAGGAATTAGGAGTGCGTTTGCAGTCCGAGCATCCGGGATTGTGCGTCGTGTTCATGTCGGGATATAGCGAGCATGCCGCGACAGAGATGGCGGATGCGGATCCAAGTGTGCGATTGCTGACGAAGCCGTTTAGCAGGGCGGCAATTCTGCGGACGGTGGGAGAGATTTTGGGTGCCAGGAGATAGCTAGCGGCGAGCAGCGATCAGCGATCAGAAAAGAAATAGCGGATAACTCTCCAGCGAATAACCGAATGCTTCCTCACGACAATTGCGGATGCTTACGGTGCCAATCGGTGAATTGCTGATACGTGCGTCCCGCCTGAAGCACAGCGGCGTCATCACCGGCGCGGGCTACGAATTGCATGCCGACGGGTAGCTTCTTATCGGTGAAGCCGCAGGGCACGGAGAGCGCGGGAAGCCCGCAGAGATTGCCAATCGCGCCGAGCGGGTCGGAGTAGGAAAGATCTTTGGAAAGATCAGTGGTCAGCGGCGTCGCAGGAACAGGAAGGGAAGCCGCCGCAAGAACGTCGAATTGTTCGAACAGGTCAGCCATTTTTTCCTGAAGAATTTCCCGGATCCGAAGAGCGGAGTTATAGTCAGCTCCAGAAACGGTGAGGTTGACGTAGCCGCCGATCTTGCCGAGCGGGTCTGTCAACTCGCTGCATTTTCCCGAGCGAATGAAGGAGGAGAACGCAGAGCCAGCTTCGCAGGAGAGAACAACGTTCGCGGCGTCTTCCCAAGGGCCGTCGGGAAGAATGGCAGGTTTAACCGAAGCAAAATGGCGCGGCAAAGATTTGTGCGACGGCATCGATCACTCTTGCGACGGAGGGATTCAGGTCTTTTTCTTGGAACGCGTTGGTGAGCCACCCCAGGCGAAGGCCGCGAGGCTTCAGTTCGGCCGCTGGCGAAAAGGTGAAAGCCGCTTTGTCAATGGGCAGCGTGCTGCGATCAAGGGGATCGTGGCCGGCCATGGCGGCGAAGATACGAGTACAATCTTCGGCGGAGCGCGCGCAGCGGACCGATTTTGTCCATCGAATAAGAGAGTGCCATAGCGCCATGACGGCTGACGCGGCCGTAGGTGGGACGAAATCCGCTGAGCCCGCAAAACGCCGATGGACAAATGATGGAGCCCCAGGTTTCCGTGCCGATCGCGAAGGCGGCGAGCGCCGCAGCGACAATTGCGCCCGAACCGGAAGAAGAGCCACAAGTCCAGCAGGACGTATCCCAAGGATTGTGGGTTTCGCCTTGCAGGGAAGCGGAAGCGAATTGATAGCCGAAGCCGCCGGCGAGTTCGATCATCGCCGCTTTGCCGATCAGGATGGCGCCCACGTGATTCAGGTGATCGATCACGGTGGCGTTGTAGTCGAAGACTTGATCGGCGAAAGGTTTCGCGCCCCAGGTTGTGGGGATATCCTTAACGGCGAGCAGGTCTTTGGCGGCGTAAGGAATGCCGTGAAGCGGACCGCGATAATGGCCGCGATGGATTTCTTTTTCGGCGGCTTGGGCTTCCTCCATCGCGAGAGTTTCGGTGATGCGGGCGTAAGCGTTAAGCCTGGGGCCGAGCTTCTGGCTGCGTTCGAGATAGCTTTCGGTGAGTTCGACGGGGGAGAGTTGCTTGGCGGCAATCTGTTTGGCGAGTTCGCTAACCGAGGAGTAAAGGACCGATTCTTTGAGCATTCGGGGTTCCGTCAGCCCTTCCTTGCGGGTGCGGCCGATTGTGATTTTTTGTCGCGTTCCACTAGCGGCTTCAAATAGAGGGCAGGCGCGTTCCCATTATCCAGTTTGAATTTACGAATTTTCTCGAGTGTGGGCTGAAGATCAGCGCACATTTTCTTGATGTTGGCTTTCTGTGCGTCGTCGAGGCGGTCGCCATACAGGCTTAGAATTTGCTGGTAGCGAGAATCAGCTTCGTGCTGGCCTTCGGGCGAGAGTTGCGATGAACCTGATTCACTCTGCGTGGACGCCGAGGAGGAACGGGGAATTTGTGAGGGCTGTCGGAGCAATCGTGGCGGTTGCGGAGAAAACGGCGGCGCGGCGAGCAAATTGGCGACGGGACAGCAAGGAGCCACTTTTCTTATTCATGGTGATCCCCTGAATTTGTGGCGGTGGAGCAAACCACAGCGAGGCTATCCAATCCGGCCGAAGGCGTCAACTGGACGTTGGGATAGGTTTGCTCGTAGAAAGTTCCGGCCTAGCGTTAATTGCGGTAAACTAAGGTTTCCGCGTAGCTCCTCTACCCTCAGATACATTTTCCCGTGAGAGAGGCATCTCACTTTTATGGGCAATTCCAACCTTAATTATGTATCTCCAGGTGCGCTGGATTGGGCGCACCCGCTGGTCCGGGAGTGGTTCCTCGGCAAGCTCGGCGCGCCAACGGAGCCACAGGAGCAGGGCTGGCCGCATATCCTGCGGCGAACGACCACGCTGATTTCAGCGCCCACAGGGTCGGGCAAAACGCTGGCTGCGTTTTTGGCGTGCATCGATCGGCTGGTGCGCCAGGCTTTGTCAGGCGAACTGCGGGACCGCACCGAAGTGCTCTACGTTTCACCATTGAAGGCGCTGAGCAACGACATCAAGGTCAACCTCGAAGTGCCGCTAGGGGAGATTCAGCAACTGGCGATTGAACGCGGGCTCCTGATGCCAGAAATTCGCGCGGCGGTGCGCACCGGGGACACGCTGATGCACGAGCGGCGAGCGATGCTGAAGCGTCCTCCACACATTCTGGTGACGACGCCGGAATCGCTGTACATTTTGCTGACCGCGCAGAAGAGCCGCGAAATTCTGAAGTCGGTGGACACGGTGATTGTCGATGAGATTCACGCGGTCGCGGACGATAAGCGCGGGTCGCACTTGGCACTTTCACTGGAACGGTTGGAAGCGCTGACGGAACGTCCACCCCTGAGAATCGGCTTGTCTGCCACGCAAAAGCCAATTGAGACGATTGCGCATTTTCTGACCGGCAGCGGACGCCCAGACCCCGTGATTGTACAGATTGGCCACCAGCGGCGCGTGGACTTGGCCGTGGAAGTGCCCGGCAGCGAACTGGGGCCGGTGGCAACACATGAGATGTGGGGCGAGATTTATGACCGCATCGCGGAGCTGGTGAAGCAGCATAAATCCACGCTGGTGTTCGTCAATACACGGCGATTGGCAGAACGGGTGGCGCATCACTTGGCGGAACGATTGGGGGAAGAAGCGGTCGCCACACATCATGGAAGTTTGTCTCGGAAATTGCGGCTGGCGGCGGAAAAGAAACTGAAGGCCGGGGAAATTCAGGCGCTGGTCGCAACGGCTTCCCTGGAATTGGGAATCGATATCGGCGCGGTGGAATTAGTGTGCCAGGTGGGTTCGACGCGCGCGATTGCGGTGGCTTGGCAGCGCATTGGACGCGCAGGGCACTGGCACGGCGCCATCCCCAAGGGGCGGATTTTCGCAACGACGCGAGATGAATTAGTGGAGAACGCGGCGCTGGTGCGGGCCATGCGTCAAGGAGACCTGGACAAAATTGAGGTCCCGGATGCCCCGATGGATGTGCTAGCACAACAAATTGTGGCCATGTGCGCCTGCGAGGATTGGGGAGAGGAAGAGTTGTTTGCGGCCCTGCGGCGTGCTTACCCGTATCGCGAGTTGGAACGGGCGAAATTCGAAACGATCATCGAGATGCTGTCGGAGGGAATCAACGCGCGACGCGGGCGTTATGGTGCGTACCTATTGCGGGACCGCGTGAACGGAAGATTGCATGGAAGACGAGGGAGCCGGCTGACCGCGATTACCAACGGCGGAGCCATTCCCGACAATTCGTTGTATGCGGTGGTGGCGGAGCCCGAGGGAACGCTGGTGGGTACGGTGGACGAGGACTTCGCCGTAGAAAGTTTGGCCGGCGACGTCATGCTGCTGGGGAACACTTCCTGGAAGATTCGGCGAGTTTCGGCTGGGCGCGTGATTGTCGAGGACGCCAAAGGAGCCGCACCAACCATTCCATTTTGGCGAGGGGAAGCGCCGGCGCGAACACCGGAATTGTCTGAACACGTTGCGGAGTTGCGCGCAAAGGTGGACGAACTAACGCGCGGTGTTGGCGTCGGGGCAGATCTGCGCAGCGTGCCGCAGGCGCTGGAAGCGGTGGAATGGCTGAACGCGGAGTGCTGCCTGGATCGCGCGGGCGCGGAACAGTTGATTGAGCACATCGTCGCGGGACGTGCGGTGCTGGGCGTGGTACCGACGCAAACGACGGTGATTGCCGAGCGATTCTTCGACGAAAGCGGCGGGATGCAGTTGGTGATTCATGCGCCGTTCGGCGGGCGTGTGAATAAGGCCTGGGGACTGGCGCTCCGAAAACGGTTTTGCCGGTCATTTAATTTGGAGCTGCAAGCTTCTGCGACGGACGACGGCATCAACATTGCTCTTTCCGAGCAGCACAGCTTTCCGCTGGCGGACGTGTTCCGGTTCTTGCATCCCGCGTCGTTGCACGAAGTGCTCGAGCAGGCCGTGCTGGCTTCACCGATATTCACGGCGCGTTGGAGATGGGACGCGCAAAGGGCGCTGGTCCTGCAGCGATTCCAGAGCGGAAAGAAGGTCCCGCCACAAATTCAGCGAATGCGCGCGGACGATTTGCTCGCGTCCGTGTTTCCGGATGCGGCGGCGTGTCCGGAAAATCTGGATGCGCAACCGGAAGTCCCGGATCATCCGCTGGTGAAGGAAGTGATGAAGGATGCCTTGACGGAGGCGATGGATATAGAAGGGCTGAAGCTGGTGCTAGAACGAATAGCGAATGGCAGCATTCAGTGCATTGCGGTAGACACGCCGATTCCTTCGCAGTTTTCGCATGAAATTCTGAATGCGAATCCGTTCGCCTATCTGGACGACGCGCCACTCGAGGAGCGGCGGGCACGCGCGGTGGAGATGCGGCGCATGCTGCCGGAAACCGTGCTCTCAGAAGTGGGGAAGCTTGATCCGGAGGCAATCGCGGAAGTGCGGGCAGAGGCTTGGCCAGATGCACGGGATGCAGATGAACTACATGACGTGCTGCAAACGCTGACTGCCCTGCCGGCGATCGCGGTGCCCGAAGGCGTGCTGAGTGAGCCGGTGACGAATCAGGTGGCGAGGTCGGTTGCTGAGTGGCGAGAGTTCTTCGAACAACTGAGAGCGCAAGACCGAGCGGGATTGGCCGAAGTTGCGGATCGATGGTATTGGCTGGCCGCGGAACGAGCGAAGAGCTTCGCTGAAATTTTCCCCAACGCGCAATTCGCTGCCGAGCTCGCGGATGTGCAACGAGAAGTTCCAGCGCGAGATGAGGCGCTGCGCTTGCTAGTGGGCGGGTGGATGGAACATTGCGGCCCAGTAACTGCACGTTCACTGGCGGAAGTGCTCGGGCTGACAATCGCGGAGATCGATGGCGCCCTATTGACACTCGAGAGCAGTGGCGCAGTGTTGCGAGGCAAGTTCACGGATCCCGTGGTGTCGGAGACGGAATGGTGCGGGCGGCGACTGCTGGCGCGCATACATCGCATGACATTGGGGAGACTACGGCAGGAAATTCAGCCGGTCACGGCGGCGCAGTACATGCGCTGGCTGTTCCGTTGGCAGCATGTGGCACACGGCGCGCAAATGACCGGAGAGCGTGGGACTCTGGAAGTGCTGCGGCAATTGCAAGGGTACGAAGCGCCTGCGAATACCTGGGAGCACCAGATCCTGGCGCGCCGAGTGATTGGGTACGACCCGAAGAATCTGGATCAGTTGTGCCTAAGCGGCGCGGTGGGATGGGGAAGATTTTCGCCGCACCCGGCGATTGTGAACGATGCCGCGGAGCGCGGGCGCCGCGTGACACCGAGCAGTGTGGCGCCGATTACCTTTTTCGTGCGCGAAGATGCAGATTGGGTTTCGCACGCGAGAAAAGAATGGAATGGCGGCGAGCATCCCGGCCTAAGTCCGGCAGGACGCGAGGTGCTGCAATTCCTGAAGACGCATGGGGCGTCGTTTTTCGCCGATATTGTGCGCGGCACGCGAAAGTTAAAGGCGGAAGTGGAAAGCGCATTGTGGGAATTGGTGGCGGTCGGGTTCATTACCGCGGATGGCTTCGACAATTTGCGCGCGCTGATCGATCCAAAACGGCGCGCGGGCCAGGGTCACGGGAAAACCACGCGGCCACGAGACAGCGTGGGGCGCTGGTCGGTTCTGTATGCTGGTGAAGCTGAGCCCGCGGAAATGGAATCGATTTGTTGGATGCTGCTGCGGAGGTATGGCGTAGTGTTTCGGGAAGTGCTGACGCGCGAATCGATTTTGCCGCGGTGGCGCGAAGTGTTGATTACCCTGCGGCGGTTGGAAGATCGAGGAGAAATTCGCGGCGGCCGATTTGTGAGTGGATTCGTGGGCGAACAGTTTGCGCTGCCTGTCGCGGTGGAGTCTTTGCGGGCATCGCGGACGGAGCCGGGGAATGGTGAAATTGTTACCGTGTCGGCGGCGGATCCGTTGAATCTGGCGGGAATTATCGTTCCAGGCGAAAAGGTGGCGGCGAATTCGCGGGGGTTTGTCAGTTTCCGGGATGGTGTGGTGGTGGAGGAGGCTGGGCGCGGGTCGGAACTATTGGCGCATGCTGGGTAAAGGGAGCCAAATGAGGCAGGAATAAGAGAACGGCCCGTCGGTCCCCCTGTCCGTCGGCCACCCGCCCGATCAACCGCGCTTCTTAACCAGACTCACGGGCGACCACCCCCACCGGCTGGTCCTGTAGCCTTTGCACCGCCCGCCGTGCGATAAAAGAACGCCCGCCCCTTGGTCCAGTCAATCGCGAAGAGAACGAGATCGGTATTGGACTGAACGTCAGGCTCTTCCGCCACATAAGCCTCGAAGCCATTCCCGTGAAACCGTGCAACGTCCAGGTCGCCCTTCAGAAAATCTGGCCACCATGACGCACCAGGGCTGTCTGCACGTTTCAACCGTTGTGGCAAGGCATCAACGCTCGTGAGGTTCTTTTTGAGGCTCTGGGAGTCAGCCGGAGAAAACTCAAAGGCACACCAAGTCCTCGGTGAAGATGGATCATAGACTATGTGGATTGCATGAGAACTCGTGGGCACGTAATCCGGGATCCAACCACGACTGATCTCGCCCGCCTTCGCCGCATCGGCAAGCGTGGCGTAGGAATATTCTTCCCTGTCGCCGCACCCCTGAAGAAGCGCACTCGCTGCAATGCACATTCCCAGCAGCACAACACGTGCTCTGAAACGATTCTTCGCGTTCCCGGTCATGTCGTTGGCTACCAATGGAATTGTGGTTTCCCTCGTGAATACTTCGGGACGAATGGGGCTCACCGTGGTGGTATCAGGATAGGGCTTCTGGGTCGGCCGGTTCAACTGGTCGCAAGTGCAGAAAATTGCTAACCGTGAACCTAAGACCCACCCTCCAAGACCGGAGGGTGGGGCATCCACACGAAAATAAAAGAAGATTTACTAGCGTTGCGTTTTCGAAATCCGGGATACATGAGCTCGGCACTACAGCACGGACGGCGGCGTAAAGCCACCGCTACAGGGTGCCTCAGCGGCTAAAGCCGCATTGAATTTGCGGTGTTGACGGCATGGTTGAAACCGTGACCTGGCGAGTTCATGGGTCACGTTCTTCGGTGACAAGACACAGGGTGAAGCTTGCGCTACGGGCCGCAGGATAAACGCGCCGCTACTCGATTTGGGTCAGGGTGCGGACGTGGAGTTCCAGGGCTTGATTGTATTGGCGTTCGATCTGGAGTTCGGTTTGTAGTTTTTTGACAAGCAGTTCGAGGCGCGAGATTTCGACGCGAAGTTTGTGAAGGTCGGAGGCCGTGGCGGGTGGCCGGTGAAGCGCTGGCGCGGCTGGCGCCGGAGCGTGCTGCACGATGGCGCTGGGTTGCTGGTGGAAGGCGTCGGCGAGAGCGCGTGGCCACGCTGAATCGGTCGGGCGTGGCTCGACTTGGAATGCTGGTGGGATAGCTGCGGGTGCATGCGGCGGATGCATCGTAGCAGCGGGTGGAATCCGCGGCGCAGGCGGCGCGAACAGGCTGTCCAGAGCTGCGGAAGCGGATGGCTGCTCCAGGTGCAGCGGTTCGGGCGCGGGCTTTGAGGCGTTCAGTAGATTGCGGACGCGGCCGATGAGTTCCTGCGGTTGAAACGGTTTGCGCACAAGCTCGTCGGCTTGCACGGCGACGGCGCGATCGGCAACGGATTTGTTCACTACGCCGGACATGAGAATGACGGGCGTTTTGCCGAATTGCGGATTCTGCTTGATCTGACTGCAAACCGAGTATCCATCCTGGTCGGGCATGATCACGTCGGTAATAACGATGTCAGGCGGATGCTCTTCGAACTGGTTGAGTGCGGAAGTGGCGTCGGCGCAAGTAATCACGTGAATATTCTCGCGCCGGAACGCAATCTTGATGACTTCGCGCATGGTAGCGCTGTCGTCGATGAAGTACACGGTAGGCACCGATTTCGTTTCCGTGGAACTGACCGGGGGCGCGGAGATGGTTTCACTCATAGGGCCTCCTTATCCGCGAGATCCGCAAAAGGATCGGGACTGGTGGATTGTTCGTTTGCAGCTTCGTCGAATTTGCGCATGGCGTCGAGCATGAGATCGGTGGCGGAACGCAAAACCGTACGTTGCGCGGTGGTGGCGCCGTAGACAAATTTATAAACGCCGGAACCGAGACGCACACAGCTTTTCAGAATGTCCAGAACCGCTTCATCGCCAAACAGCGAGCCGCATTCGGCATGAACAATTTCGCCGGCATCGAAGAATAGAACAGCGTCTGTTTCTCCCGCGTTAATCGTGAGCGCACCAGTTTGCCGCGCCTGCCCGAGCATCTGCATCACGCCGGTCAAATCATGATGGGTGAGATTGCCGCTGAGACTGGTGTCTGCCTGGCCGAGCATTTGGGTGGGCTGAAAACCTTCCACTTTGCTGATGATAATGTTTTTTACGTGATTGGCGATGGTACCCGGGGATAAGTGACGATCGATATAGTCGTCACAGCCGGCCTGGAACGCTTCCATGAGAGCGCCCTGAGAACCGTCGCCCGTGGCGATGATGGGAAGATTCACATTTTTGGGATCGGCGTGAATGATTTGCGCGATTTCGAGCGCGCCCATTTCGCGCATTTTTGTGGCGCAGACGATGGCGGTGGGCGCGTCATATTCGATCGCGGTGAGAGCGAAAGTGGCCTGGGTGCTGGTGCTGACCTCGAAGCCTTCGCGTTTGAGTGCATCACCGAGGCGCTTGGAGAAGAGCACATTGCTGTCGATGAGCAAAATGCGCGCGGGTTTGCCGGGGACAATCATGCTTGTACCTCGGGCAATGGAGCTGCTGCGTTCGCGGCGGGATTCGGGGCCGCGCCAGGAGTGAGCGCGTAAAGATTGAGAACTTCGATGACTTCGCCCTGGTGCGAAAGCCATGCGGCGACATGAGGCGAGTCCGAAGACCCGGCGGGCGTGAGGTCGGCTTGGATTAATTCGCATTCCCCGCTGACGGGGAGCGCGATCCAGTCGAGGCCTTCGCGTTGCTGGCGCGTCGCAATCAAATAAAAACGGCGCTGAACGATTTTCTTGCCGATCAGTGTCTCGGCGATATCGCAGACGGGAACGACGCGTCCGCGGCGAAGAATCACGCCATCGATCTGCGGGGTTTTGTGCGCGAAACGGAAAATGCGGCTGGGCGCGGCGAGTTCGGCAACCTGGTCGGCGGCCAAAGCGAAGCGCCGATCCCCAAGGCGAAGAAGTACGCAGGAACAGGTATCGAGTTGGTCGGTCCAGGTCATGCGTTGAGTTCCGGGCGCGCGGCGCTAGCGGCGCCAGCTAAAGTTTGCTGAGTGGCGAGAGCGTCGAGGAGCGCGAGTTCGTCAGCAGTTAGGAAACCCGCGGGACTGACAACGGGAATAACGTTCTGATCGAGCACGGTAAGTCCGCGATACCAGACACTCTCTCCGTGGCAGAACGCGCCGGGAAGCGCTTGCAAACGCGACATGGTGGTCATTTTCTCGATGCCATCGACGAGCAGCGCAACGCGGGATTTGCGAAGGAGAAATATCAAAGCTGCTGGGGTGGGGCGCAAGCCGAAATGGAGGGGTGCGCTCACGACGTAGAGGTTGCGATCGCCGCGTTGAATCGCATGGCGAACTTTGGGCACGCTGGGTTCATTCACTTCGATGGCGGCGCCCGCCAGACTGTCCACGCTGCGAACTTCCTGAACGGAGGACGAGGAGATGGCGAAAATCTGATTGCCGGCGCGAAACAGAATGATTTGCTCCGTGCGCGCGGGTGGGGTCTTCTGCGGAGTGGCCAGGCGCATTAGCGTGCTCCGACCGGGGCGGTTTTGCTGAGCCCGAGGACGCGTTTCTCGATGGCCGAGTAAATTTCGTCGATGCCGAGGACATGATCGACAACGCCCGCTTTGATGGCTTCGGCAGGCATGCCGAAAATCACAGAGGACGCTTCGTCCTGGGCAATCACGAAACCATTGGAATTTTTGATTGCGCGAGCGCCACGCGCTCCGTCACAGCCCATGCCGGTGAGGATAACGCCGATGCTCATGGGGCCGGCGAAAGAGGCAACGGATTCCATGGTGACGTCGATGTTGGGGAGATAACCTTCGATGCGTCCGGAAGTGGCATCGAGTTCGACGCGGCCGGTGCCAGAGATGCGAAGGTGTTGGGCGCCGGGGCAGATGTAAAGCGTGCCGGGCTGAATGGATTCGTTCGGCTCCGCTTCTTTAACGCGAATACTGGTGAACTCGGTGAGCTGCAAGGCGTATTGGGTGGTGAACGCAGCGGGCATGTGCTGCACCAGAATGACCGCTGCGGGAAAATCGCGAGTGAAGCCCGGAGCGAGACGCATCACTGTGGCGGGACCACCGGTGGAAGCGCCGAGCACGACGATCGGGAAGCGAATGTCGGATGAATCGGAGGAGGTCGGCCGCGCGGGGCGGGCCACATCCTGCCGCGGAAGGCCGGCAGGGCTACTCACGCTAGCAGGTTGCGGCGTTTGGATGGCGTTGACCAGTCGCGACGCGGTGCGCACGACGCGAACTTTTGCGGCCACGCGCACTTTGCGCAGCAGTTCTTCCTTGACGCTTTGCATGTCCAGATCAATTCCGGCGCTGGGCTTAGTGACAAAATCGATGGCGCCGAGTTCGAGCGCTTTCAACGTGCTGGCAGCGCCTTCTTTGCTTTCAGAGCTGACGACGACGATGGGCCGCGGATTGGTTGTCATGATGCTGGCGGTGGCTTGCAGCCCGTCCATGTGCGGCATATTCAGGTCCATGGTGATGACGTCGGGCTTGAGCGATTCGGCCAGCGCGATAGCCTCACGACCGTCTTTGGCACGACCGACGACTTGGAGTTGGCTGTCAGCGTTGAAAATGCTTTCCAGGACTTTGCACATGAAGGCAGAGTCGTCCACAACGAGCACGCGAAACTTTTTCGTGGCAGCGCTCACCATCGCTCAACCAACCGGCACGATAGGCCGTGCCGCCTCCGTTCCCATGAGTTGTTCGACGGCCGCAAGCAGCTGATCTTCCTGCACAGGTTTGGTGAGGAACGCGGAAGCGCCTTCTTTCATGGCGCGATCGCGATGTTTTGCGCCAGCGCGCGAAGTCACCACCAGGACGGGGATGCGTTTCGTGGACGGGCTTTGGCGAAGCTGCGCCATCAATTCGTAGCCGGTCATGCGCGGCATTTCCAGGTCGGTGATGACCAGGTGGCAGCCGATTTGGGAAATGAGTTCGGCGGCTTCCAGACCGTCGGCGGCCAGCTTGGCGCGGTAGCCGTTCTTTTCCAGCATGCGCGCGACGAATTTGCGAACGCTAATGGAGTCGTCGGCCACCACGATGACGCGTTCCTGTTCGACGCGATCGATCGCCGCCGTGGGAATGGTGCCACCGGCAATCGCGGCGGAGCCGGGAGCGAAGACACGAGCGGCGCTCGCGCTGGCCTGGACGGCGCGGCGTTCATTGGGCTCGGAAGCGACCATGCGGTTCAGGTCGATGAGAAGAATCAGGCTGCCGTCGGGCGCGATGGTGGTGCCGGGGAAAAGTTTGACGCGGCGCAGATATTCGCCAAGATTCTTGATGACGATTTCGTCTTTGCCGAGGACTTCTTCGACGACGATGCCGACCTGGCGATTGCCCGCATTGGCGACAACCATACGGAAGTAGCCGTTGATGGGTTCCAGCGGAGGCAGGCCGAGATAAGAATCCAGCCGCACCACTTCGGTGACAATGTCACGAACCTTAGTAAGCAGCTTGCCGCCAACGTCTTCGATTTCATCGGAGCGTAAGCGACGAATTTCCTCGACCACCGCGAGCGGCAGGGCGAAATGATTCGAGCCGCAGCGCACAAACAGCGCGGGGGAAATGATAAGGGTGAGAGGAACTTTGAGGGTGAACTTCGTACCCTGACCGGGTTCGCTCAGCACTTCGATTTCGCCGTTGAGCGCGTTGAGATTGGAACGAACCACGTCCAGGCCCACGCCCCGTCCCGCCAACTCGGTTTTTACCGTGGCGGTCGAGAAGCCGGGATGGAAAAGCATCTCGCGCAGGTCGCGCTCGGTGAGGCGGTCGGCAGTTTCCGTCGAAACCAAGCCGCAGTCGATGGCCGCTTGCCGCACACGCGCGTAATCGATGCCGCGTCCGTCGTCTTCCACTTCGATGTAGATGTGGTTGCCGCGATGGTAAGCACGGAGAATCACGTGGCCCTGTTCGGCTTTGCCTACGGCGAGACGATCCGCGGGGGCTTCGATGCCGTGAGCGACAGAATTGCGCACGAGATGCACGAGAGGATCGGAAATCTGCTGGATGATATTGTTGTCCAGTTCGGTTTCACTGCCGGAAAGGTCGAGTTCGACATTTTTCTTCGAAGACTTGGCGGCGTCGCGAACGGCGCGAGAAAGCAGAGAATGCAAAGTGCCGATGGGCACCATACGAGCCGCGGTGATTTCGTCCTGGAGATGGTGAGCGAGTTTGGTGAACTCGTCGATATCGCCTTCGACGCGATTGACGTAGCCTTCGAGTTGCGAAAGGACCTCGTTCACGTCAGCGGAAATTTCGGTCATGGAACGCGAAAGGATGTTGAAGTCGTCGTAGCGATCCATTTCGAGTTCGCTGAACTCGTCCAGGAACCCGCCTTCGCCGGCCGCCGCGCTGGTTAACAATTTCTGGCGCTGGTTGTTGGCCCAGGGCATGCCAATCTGCGAACGAATGCGGTTGTATTCGTATTTCTCCTGGAATTCGTTGACCTTGCCGTGCAAGCGCTCTTTCGAAAAGGACAGAGTGTCGATCATCTTCTCGAGTTCCGCCACGCGCCCAACCATCTTGGTGCGGCTGATGACGAGTTCACCGACGGTGTTCATCATGCGATCGAGGCGGCCCAACGCAATGCGGACGGATTTCGTCGCAGCGGCGATTCGTTGAGCGGGCGCGGCGGGCTTGGCTGCAGGCTTTTCGTTTGCGGTGCGACCTTCCTGTGCCCCGTCGTCGGCCTGGATGGTTTGCGCGACCGCCGGTTCCTCCTCCGCTTCCAATGGTGCGTATTGCGCAATGCGGCCTAGCAGGGAATCGACCCCCGCGCGCATATCAACTTCGCTGGACCATTCGCGGCGGAGCGTTGTGCGAAGAATGTCGACAGATTCGAGGCAAATGTCGACCAGGTCGGGGAAGGCTCGATTTCATTTTCGCGCAGCCGGCCAATCAGATCTTCGACCCGATGAGCGATGGCGCCGAGGCGACGCAAGCCCACTTGCGCCGCGGAACCTTTCACGGTGTGAATGGCCCGGAACAGGCGATTGATTTCCTCCGGATTGTTGTTGCCTTCGAGGGAGAGCAGGCAATCGCTGACAATCTGCAGATGCTCTTCCGCCTCGGGCTGGAAGAACTCCAGGATCTCGTCGGGAACATCGTCGTCTGAAGGCAACGCGTCGAAATACGAACCGGTCAATCCGGTTTGCAAAGCAGCCGGTTCGAGCGCGGCTGAATCGATTATGGTGGACGGTTCCGGCGGCAACGGCTCAGTCATGCTGAGATTCAGCGGAGGAGGCTCCGGTGGAAACGCGAAACGGTAGCGTTCCTTGAAGGCGGAAATGTCTTCGCGATTTTCCTGGCCGGTATCGGCGACTTCGATGAGGCTGGTTTCGAGCAGCGAGATTCCGTCGGACAAAAATTCCGTGAGTGGACCGTGGAGATCGTCGCCGAGCGGGGCGTTTAAGGCGTACTGGAAAACGTGAGCGAGTTTGCCGGCAATTTCGGAGAAGCGCGGGAAACCGTAGCTGGCGGACGTGCCCTTGAGCGTGTGCGCGGCGATGTACAAGCGCTCGAGGTCTTCGCGGCGTGGCGCAATCTCTTGCAAGACGCCAACGTACTCCCGCAAATATTGCAGGTGCTCCGAGGCTTCCTGAAGGAATAGCTCGACGGCTTCGCGATCGGGCGTGCTCACGCGCGTCCCTCCGTAACGAGCTCGGGCTTTTGCAATTCTTCCGCGGTAGGTTTGCGGTACATGATGCAATCGCCGAGAACGATGGCCTGGAACTTCACAGGCATTTTGGAAATCGATTCGGAGTGACCAAGGAAGAGATAACCACCGGGTTCGAGCGCGTCATAGAAACGCTGAACGAGGGTGCGGCGACGTTCCTCGGAAAAATAAATTAAAACGTTCATGCAAAAAATAAGGTCCATGCGGCCGACGTAGACGGGCGAAGCAAGATTCATCTGGGCGAAGCTCACCATTTTGCGGAGCCGCGGTTTTACCTGATGGCCGCCTTTCACCGGCGAAAAATGACTGGCGAGCTGGCGTTCGTTCACGCTGGCGATGCTGCGGCCGGAGTAGATCCCGCGCTCCGCGATCTTCAGAGCCTGACGGCCGACATCGGTGGCCAGGATTTCCACCTCCCAGGCATCGGCAAAGGACAACGTGTCGAGAACCGTGATCGCCACCGAGTAGGGTTCCTCGCCGGTGGAGCAGCCCGCGCTCCAGATGCGAAGAGTCCGGGGGTTGCGCCAGAACTTTTTCACGTGCAGCTCGGGAAGAACATGCTTTTCGAAAGCTTCAAAGACCGCCGGATAGCGGAAGAACGAAGTTTCTTGGGTGAGCAGCTTTTCGAGGAGCGATTCGTACTCGACGTTGGTTTTGCGCGCGGCACGAAGCAGTTCAGTCCCACGGGTAAACCCGCGTTCACGCAAATGCTGGTGCACACGCGAGGAGAAAAATCGCTCGCGCGAAGCATCGAAATGAATGCCTGTCCGCTCTTCAATCAGCATGCGGATCTCGCTCAATTCGTGTTCACTCAAACCGTGTTCCGGGCCGTGGCGCTCACTCATGGATTATCCCGTTGCTGCCCCGCTGCGTGGAGGGGGCGAAGTTTGCTCACCGGCTGGCGATTGCGCCCACCGGGGCCATACGGTGGTCCGTGTCCTCTGCCGATGCGCCTTTGGCGTTGGCACGGAACTGGGCAAGGGCTTCGTTAAGCTGGTCAGAAAGTTTGACGAGCTGGCTGACGGTGGTTACGGTGCTGCGCGTACCTTGCGAGGTCTGGCGCGTGATGTTGGAAATGATCTGCATGGCGTGAGCAACACCTTCGGTGCCGCGCACCTGCTGTTTGGACGCGAGAGAAATTTCCTGCACGAGTTCGGCAGACTGGCGAACCACGCTGGAGATGGCGTCAAGCGCGCGTCCCGCCTGGTCGGCGAGGGTGGCGCCGGATTCCACTTCCTTCGTGCCGTCTTCCATGACCACCACGGCTTCGTTCGTCTCCGCCTGGATCGCCTTGATGAGGGCCGCAATGTCTTTCGTGGCGCTGCGGGAGTGTTCGGCAAGCTTACGGACTTCGTCGGCAACGACTGCGAAACCACGGCCCGCTTCACCGGCGCGCGCAGCTTCAATGGCGGCGTTAAGGGCGAGCAAGTTGGTTTGTTCGGTGATGTCGTTAATCACGTTGATGATTTCAGAAATTTCCAAGGAGCGATCGCCCAGGGACTTGATCTTCTTCGCGGTAGCCTGCACGGAAGAGCGAATACGCTGCATGCCTTCGAGGGTGTCGCGCACGGCGCGGTTGCCCTGTTCGGCGGCGTCCAGGGCGCGGCGAGCGGCTTCCGCGCTGGCTTCGGCGTTGTTGGAAACCTGTTTCATAGACACCGTGAGTTCTTCCACGGCGCTGGACGTATTGGTGATTTCCTGGTCCTGCTGCGTGGCGCCAGCCTGCATTTCGTCGGCGGCGACAAGAATATTGTTGGAGCAGGTGGTGACTTCCATGGCGGCTTTGCGAACGCGCTCGAGAACCTTGGTGAAATTGTCGAGCATGTAGTTGATGGAGTCGGACACGTTGCCAAGGGCGTCGTTCGTGACCTTGCCGCGCAGGGTCAAATCGCCGCGCGCGACCTGATTGATGACGGCGAGCAGGTCCGTGATGCTGCGCTGCAGCGATTCGCTAGCTTCCTGGTTCAAAGAAGCCTTAGAAACTTTGGCGACGGCGCGATTCAGGTTCTCAGCGATGAAGCCGAACTCGTCGTTTGACGTGACTTCGGCGCGAGCCTTTCCGTCACCCGCGGCGAGCCGCTCAGAGAAGGCAGCGAGTTCGTTGACGGGAGAAAGGATGCCACCGCCAAGCCGCCACGCCAAAATGATGGTCATGGCCAGAGCCACGACACCTGGGATGATCACCGTGGAAAGATCAAAACCGGTCGTGTTGGCGGCGGCCTGTCGCCCGGCGTTGTAGGCCAGAGCAAGGACCACGAAGAGTGCGATGCCGTTGATGATCGTCAGCATCCAGATAGTGCTACTGAGTCGCGATTTCATTACTTCCTCCCCAAGCGCGTTCGAAAGTCATCAGATACTCGGTCCCGGATAAACTTCCAACAGCCGGCGCAGGTCAATCACAAGAGCCAGGCGGTCGTCGTGTCGCAGCATAGCCACGCAATGCGGCACATTTTCTGGAGCCTCATTCAACAGATCTTCGGAATCGGTAACGGAATAGGTGCCGACTACTTCATCTGCCGCAATGCCCAGGCGCAGGTCGTCATGCTGCGCATCGCCTCGAACAGACGCGACCACCACATGCTTCGGCAACAGTCCGGCGCGGCGGCCTTCCGTGAGTGCGATGTCGATCAAAGGAACGATGGAACCCCGCAGATTGAAAATGCCGATCATGTATCCGGGAGACAGCGGAATCTTGGTGACCAACGGCCACTCCACCACTTCTTCGACGTCCAGCACCGGAAGGCAGAAGCGCTCGCGCCCGCTGCGGAACACCACGAACTGCGATTCCGGGGCGCGTTCCACAACCGGAGCCATGGCTTCCAGCAGCTCGCCGAGTTCGGCGTCGGCGGGGATTGGAGTCAGTTGAAAGTCTTCGCTCATTCCCAAGTGATCCTTGTGGTGCATCAGACGAAACGGCGAACCGCGCGCAAAAGCTCATCGCGAGTAAACGGCTTGGTGACGTAGCCATCCGCGCCTTGCTGCTGTCCCCAGTAACGATCGCTGGCGGTGTCCTTGGAAGTGACCAGGATGACCGGGATCGCGTTGAACTTGATGTTGCTCTTGAGCTCGCGGCACACCTGAAAACCGTTGCGTTCGGGCATCACGACGTCGAGCAGAATGACGTTGGGCTTCTCGACGGCAATGGCCTCTTCGACGCGCTTTGGGTCGCTCAAACCGACGGGCCAGTAGCCCTCCGGTTCGAGCAGGCCCTGGATGAGTTTTACCTGGGCCGGTGAATCATCGACGATCAAAACTTTTTTCTGCACAAAAGTGGGCTCCGCGTAGTTCTCCGAAGAGGAAAAATGCACGTCAGCGGCCAGGATGGGAGAATCGGCGGGGAGCGTGTCTATATTTTTAAGTATCTGCAAACAAGCAGGATAGCAACCGGAGGCGCACGTTTAGCGGCGCGGAAAAAGGGACGCGTCCGCTTCGTCTGTCTCAGCTTGAGAAGGTGTCTCAAGGTCCCGCATCTCCGAAGCGAGCGATGAGAATCGCTGCATGATCTCGTTGATCCGCAGGGCCATTGTGTGAATGGTCTTAATTTGCGCGAGAGACTGCGCGGACAGTTCGCCCGGTTCGAGGAGCAGTAGTTCCGCGTTGCCGAGCAAGGAGGTCATGGCATTGTTGACGCTGTGCTTCATGTCCGTCATGTACCGGCCAAGGACTGCATCGTTGGCATTTTGTGTTGCGCGCTGTTCCGCTTGCTGGGCCAGACGCAGAGCTTCTGTACGTCGCAAAGATTCGCCGGCAACGAGGAGAACCACTTGGGCCCAGTCTTCGCGAAGTGGTACGTGCAAGAGGCGCGGGTAACGCTGGCGAAGATGAGCGAGTTCCTTCGGGTCGGAGGGCGCGCAGAGAATTACGGCAGAGCTTGGCGCGATCGAGGAAAGCAGGTCCGCAGGACGCTGCGTTCTCAATGGGCCAATGACGATGAGATCGCAGCTAACGGGATCACTGTTTTGCCACAAATCGCTGGTGACCACCGAGAGCCCGGGCAACTGGCGCTCGGTCTGCCAGCAAGACGAGAGCAAACGTGCAAATTCCCCGTCATCGGTGAGAATCAGTGCGTTGGTCGTTCGCAAAGGAAGTCCGCTCCCTGACTGTTTTCAGCCTGCCCGAAAACCACAGCAGGGAATCAAAGCTTTTCTGCTTCGTCGAGCGCCGACAGCAAGCGCTTGGTGCTGATGCCCAGATTCACGGCCGCTTCGGTGTCTTTGGCTTGCTTGGCCACTTCCACTCGCTCCTGCAAACGCGAAACTTCCATGCGCGCAATCGGCAGGACGCGATCGAGCGGCGTGGCGACGCCTTGCTCTTTGGCTTGCTCCATCGCGGCGGTGACCAGGGCGCGCGCGACTACGGCGCGGCGAAGGTCTTCGGCGACGGGCCCGTCTTCGCTGACGAACGCGGCAACTTCCCAGGAAGACATGAGCAATCGGGCGGCGCCGACGCGCACGGTGGTCATCGAACGGCCACGCGACGGCGGTGCGGAAATGAGCTGCTCCCAAACTTGTTCCATGCAAGTTTCGAAATCGAGGACTGTTTCGGTACTCGCGTTTGCTGGTTTCCCATTCGCGGCCGACGGCTTGTCACCTTGCAGAACGGCGGCGATTGGCGATGGGGCGGAGCTGGCGACCGGCGATTTCGATTCAGCAAGCGGCGGAACGGCGGCGGCTTCCAACGGCTTGCCAAGAACGCGTTCGATGGTGCGTTCAATATCCGCGCGCAGCGAAAGAAGCTTCTCAAATGCTTGATTTACAGTGCGTTCGTTGTATTCCTTCTGAAACGGCTGCCTCCACTCATCGGCAAGCTGGCGGATTTTGTTGATAGGCTCCGTGGAGGAAAGGCCAAAGGCCTGGCAAGCGATGGTTTTTGCTCCGGCGCTTTCCAGATGATTGATCCCGGAACGAATGTAGATGAGGTCCGCATGCATGAGTTCGATGAGCGTGCGGCGAAGTAGAAAATTAAAACGAACGAAAGCGATCATCGCGGAAGGATCGTAGAACATGCCTCCCGCGCCTTCTTTGACGCGGCGGCCCTGCTCGATGAAATTGGTTTTGAGGATGTCGCGAAGGCTTTTAAAACCGCGCAACGCGATAATCATTTTTTCCAGCGGCTCGCACCAGCTGAGGGGAGTGCAGTCCACTTCGCCGAGCACCGGCTTCATCACCTGCGCAACGTCGCTCAGCTCAATCTGTTTGTGGTAAATCTTCGCGGGCGCACAGAGCGCGAAATATTGAACCAGGAGAAAGTCGATTTTGTCGCGATCGATATTGGTTTTGGATGGTTTGCGGAGGTGGCGCATGATCAGCGCGCGCAGGCCGCTTTCGCTGGCATTCAAGGTGGTGGTTTGCAGGAGTTGGCGCAACTGGTGCACTTGCACCCGCGTGTCCATCGCGTCCAGCCAGAGTTGCACCTGTTTCGAGAACTCGTTGTTGGGCTTTTCCTCCAGAACGCGCTTGTTCTGTGGGAAGGGAATTTCAATCTGGAGGTGTTTGGCAATCGCAAGATAAATGGGAAAAACGGAACGAGTTTCTTCCCATTGCGCGAGTTTCACACCTTCAGGCTTGGGCGGGGCGGGCAGATTCAACGTTGTAAACATTTTGTTCACGGGCAAACCATCCATTCGCAAGGACGCTCGAGAAATCGCACGGCGACTGCTTTACCGCCTGCGTGGTATTGCAATGCAATCACGTGCGCCTCCGCGGGATGTCCTCCTCCATCTCGAACAATGCGGACACGGTCATCGAATTCCAGGGCCAGTTTCGATAAAAAGATCGCGTACTCTCCGGTGCCGAATTCCACCACTGTGGGTTCCTGCGCGCGAAGCACCCCGGGCCGCAGTGTGGAAATGCGCACGGGAATGCGCACCGCCGGCAACTTCGGAAAAAATCGAGCCAGCTGTTCGGCACATTCCCGTTCGTCAGCAATCAGCGTCATTCGTTGAATCCCCAGGGCCAAGGGAATGCGCCAGGTTGCGAGCCGGCGGGTCAACGAGTGTAGGTACACACCGATGAACCCACGGGCGCAATGTCCCGAGAAAGGAAAAGCACGCGAGAAGCCAAAACGGAGCGGCGTGGGAGGCGGTGCGAAGCTGCTGGAATGGCGAGGCTTAGGAATTTCCTTTGGAATTTTGCGCCCGGGAATGTCTCAGCGTGAAACAGTTCGTCTCAGCTCTGCGCGTGGCCGTTCGGGCAGGTGCTGAGACGACGCAGGCGGCGGGAAGAATAGCGCAGAGAACCGCGGAGCTCGCTGAGGGGCGCAGAGCGTTCAACTGAGACGCCCTCATTTGTTTCCTACGTCATTCCGAACGGAGTCTTCGCAGTGAGCAATCTCTCTTGTAGCTTACGTCATTCCGAACGGAGTCTTCGAAGCGAGCAACCTCTCTTCTAGGCCACGTCATTCCGAACGGAGTCTTCGCAGTGAGGAATCTCTCTTCGATTCTTGTGTCTTGAGAACCCATACAAACATGAGAGCGGCAGCCACTCAGGCGCTCGCGGAGCAGCCGTTGGAGGGCGTCTCAGTTGAACTCTCACCGCCCTCACCGAGGCTCTGATCATTTGTAGCCTACGTCATTCCGAACGGAGTCTTCGCAGTGAGCAATCTCTCTTCGATTCTTGTGTCTTGAGAACCAATACAAACATGAGAGCGGCAGCCACTCAGGCGCCCGCGGAGCAGCCGTTGGACCCGAGGCTCGCTAAGGCCTGAGCTTCATTGTCGAAACTGGGAATGATGTCATGCAGGCGAAACACGGTGAATACCTCGAGCACTTGCCCAGATGGAGCAAGCAACTCCAATGTGCCACCGAGCCGTTTGAGCGCCGCGTGAGTCTCGATAATGACGCTGACGCCGGAACTATCGATTTTGGTCAAGCCGGCGAGGTTCAGCAACAGCTTGCGGGCGCCAGTGGCGACCAGATCGCGTAATTGCTTGCTTAAAGACTCACTTTCGCCGCCAATGGTGGACCGTCCGCGAAGGTCTAATATGCTGACCTCGCCGCATTCGCGGATTGCGATTTGAAGACTCAAAACCTGTTGCCCTCCATAATCGGTGAATTGATTATAGCGCTGCCCCTTTGCATCAGCGCCGGCCATCCTACATATAAAGCTCATAATCACCACCCATTTGATTAGATTCGCGAGTCGTGATTCGGGTAGATGCAAGCTCAGCAATAATTCGCATGCACGTGCCTGTTCTGGATCTCGCTCATGGCACTGTGGCTCCTGCCCTTTGCTGGGTTCGTTAGGGTGCTGCACTTTTTCTGCAGCCCAAGCGCCGGAGGCGCGAAAGAAGTTAGCCCAGCCTGCGAGGGCTGGGTCCCCATAGCGGTGTCTCGCGAGCCCCGGAGGGGCGACAGGGCGACACTCCAATTTCCCAAACAACTCAAACTTCTCGGCCGAATACCCAAGGCCATCTTTGCCACCTGAAGGCTGCCTTCAGGTGGCACACGCACTCTCAAGGCCACTGCGTGCTAACGGCCGGCAGCGTGGGCTTCGACTTCTTGAGGTTGCTTCTCGAGGGCGCCGCGCAGGGCAATGTTGTAACGCTTCAGCTTGCGGTACAACGTGGCTCGGCTTATACCCAGCATTTTGCCGGCGAGGGCCTTGTCGCCGTGGGCTTGTTCGAAGACCCGAAGAATGGTCATACGCTCCATTTCTGCTAACGCGGTGGTGGAAAGGGAAGAGGCGTCCTGCGGCGTGAGGTCATGCGTGACAGGCTGCTCCGTGCGAATGGCGGGTGGAAGATCCTGAACATCAATGGTGCGATGATCGCCCAAAGTGACGGCGCGCGCGATGCAATTCTCGAGTTCGCGAACATTGCCGGGCCAGTCGTATTGCAGAAGGCTTTTCATCGCCGCGGCGGTCACTTGCAGGTGCATGCCGGGCGTGTAGCGGTTCAGGAAATGGTGCACGAGCATAGGAATGTCTGAGCGGCGCTCGCGAAGAGGCGGAATGTGCACGGTAACGACATTGAGGCGGAAATATAAATCCTTGCGGAAGGTGCCCCCGCGGTAAGCGGCTTCGAGGTCGCGGTTGGTGGCGGCGATAACACGAACGTCTACATCGATTTTTTCGTTGCTGCCCACCGGACGAACTTCTTTTTCTTGAAGCACGCGAAGGAGCTTCGCCTGCATCTCCAGGGGGAGTTCGCCGATTTCATCAAGGAAAATAGTGCCGCCATTGGCAGCCTGGAACAAGCCAGCTTTGGTTTTTGTGGCGCCGGTAAACGCGCCCTTTTCGTAACCGAACAGTTCGCTTTCCATTAAGGTCGGGACGAGCGCGCCGCAGTCGACGGCCACGAAATTGGATTTGGCGAGCGCACCACGAAAATGAATGGCGCGCGCGACCAGTTCCTTACCGGTGCCGCTTTCGCCGGAGATCAGCACGGGCGTGCGCGTATCTTTCAGCCGCGAAATCATGCGCAGAACATCTTGCAGGCCGGCGGAGGTGCCGATGATGCCGTCGAGATTCTCGTCGGTATTCACTTTTTCGCGCAGGAATGCATTTTCGTTGACCAGGCGAACTTTTTCCGCCATGCGCTGCAGCAACAGGCGCATTTTTTCAACCCGGAAGGGTTTCTCGATGTAATCGTAAGCGCCGAGCTTCATAGCATCGACGGCGGATTCGATCGAGCCGTGCCCGGTCATAATGGCGACTTCGGTGCGCGGCAACACGCCCTTAATTTGCTTGAGCAATTCCACGCCGGATTGATTCGGCAGCTTGAAATCCGTGAGCACCACGTCGGGTGGACCGGTTTCCAGGCGAGTTGCGGCAGTCTCCGCGCTTTCCGCTTCATCGCAGATAAAGCCGAGCGACGTGCCAATGGTCATGCACAGGCGGCGAATGCTTTGCTCGTCGTCAACTACCAATAGCTTAATCTTCAGATCGTCAGTCATGGCTCATGGCCTTCCAAAAGTCTTTTCCACGGTAGAAATAAGTTGCTGAACGCGAAAAGGTTTTTCAATGCACGGCGTAGAACTGCCGGAGAGCAGCGATTGAGTTTCGCTGTTGGCGGTATCTCCGCTGATTAAGATGATGCGATCGCCGAGTTCCGGGCGGTTCTGCTGGATCCAGTGATGAACGTCGGCGCCGTTCACATCACCCGGCATACGAATATCGGAGATAACGCCGGCATAGGTTGCCGTTGAGAGCTGATGCAGGCCTTCCGCGCCCGTAGAGGCTTGCACGACGCGATAGCCTTTGCGCTCGAGGGCGGTGCGAACGAAGGCGCTCACGGCGGGTTCGTCTTCGATCAGCAGAATGGGCGCAATGGCTCGATTGGATGGAGCCGTGGTCATCATCGTCCGACCTCCTTGGCAGCAGCAGCGAGAGCGGTTTCCGTGGCGATAGGGAGGCGAACAACAAAAGTGCTGCCGGTGTCGTCCTCATTGTTCCAGCAAAGAATCTCGCCCCCGTGCGCGCGAACGATACCGTAGCAAATGCTGAGGCCAAGGCCGGTGCCTTTGCCGGCGGGCTTGGTGGTGAAAAACGGATCGAAGATGCGCTCAGGCTCGCTGACACCGGTGCCGTTATCGATGAAAGCTACTTCGATGAAATCGGTGGTTTGCCGCGTACGAATGCGGATTTTGCCGTGATTGCCGGATTCCTGGATGGCGTCATAGGCATTGTTGAGTATATTCAGGAACACCTGCTGCAGTTGCTGCGGGTCGCCCATGGCAAGCTGAAGATTCTCGTTGAACTCCTCGGTGACTTCCACGCCATGGCTGGAAAAATCGTAGCTGCGGAGGCGAATCGTCTGGCGAAGGATGGAGTTGACCTGCATGGGTTCGCGTTGCGCAGGCCGCTGGCGCGCGAAACTGAGAAGCCCCTGAACGATTTCCTTGGTGCGTTGCGTTTCGCGAAGAATGATTTGCAGTTCCTCTCGCGCGGATTCGGGAACACTTGGATCCTCGAGAAGCAAGTCGGTAAAGCCGAGGATCGCGGCGAGCGGATTGTTCACTTCGTGAGCGACACCGGAAACCAGACGGCCGATGGTCGCCATTTTTTCAGCGTGCGCAAGCTTGGCCTGAAGCAGAACCGCGTCGGTGATATCGGTCATGACCACGACAACGCTATTCACTTGGTTGGATTCATCGCGGCTGGGACTCAGACTGACGGAAAAGTGGCCCATGGAGCCGTCACTGCGTTTCACACGAAGTTCCAGATTTTCCACTTGATGACCGTGCGCAGTGGTTTGCAGCGCCCCTTCGAAATCCTGGCGATGCGAATTCTCGACCAGACGAACGAGGCGCTGCCCGATCAACTCTTCCTGGCGGTAACCGGCTTCGAAGCAACGGCGATTCGCGTAACTGATCAGGCCGGCGGTGTCCAGCACGAGAATCATGCTTTGCGTGGTGTTTAAAATTCTCTGGTTGAAATCGCGCTCGCGCTGGAGCTGCGACTGAAACATCTTCTGCTCGGTGACATCGAGCATCAGTCCGCGAATCTGCACGATGCGGCCCTGAGGGTCGCGCACCGCGCTGATGTTCTGTAACGTGTGCAGCAGGCTGCCATCTTTGCGGCGCAGCAGTTCTTCGTAATTGCGCAGCGTGCCTTGCGCGGTGATGGTCCGAACCAGGCGCTCCTTGGCTGCGCGGGTGGGATAGAGGTGCGCGCTTACATCGGCGCGCAACAGCTCTTCGCGCGACTCGTAGCCCAGCATGCGGACCATGGCGTCGTTGACGTCAATGAACTGGCCCTCGGGCGTCGCGAAGAAAAGCCCTTCCTGAATATTGTCGAACAGTTCGCGATAGCGGCGTTCCGCTTCGCGGCGATCGCTGATGTCTTTGAGCACGTGAATCGTGCGGCCTTCTTCGTCGTTGGCGCCCCGGGTGCGCGATGTAGATACAAGGAACGTGCGGCCCTGGCCGGTAGCGATGTACTCTTCGCGAGACTCTGAAGTGTTCTGGCAGAAGGGGCAGGGAAGCGCACTGCCGGTTTCGGCAATGTGGCGCAAGCTGCCCATTGCTTCGCCAACTAGCGCAACCGGGGGAATGCCGATGTGGGAAGCCAGCGAGCGGTTGGTGCGAACGATGTTCCAGGATTGATCGTGGACGACGATATAGTCGCTGATGGCGTCGATATCTTCCACCCACTGCTTTTTCGAACGCTCTAATTGCGAGAAGCGGCGAACCTTTTCCATCACCAGGGCCGCATAGCTAGCCAAGGCAGCCAAAAGGCGCTCGTCTTCGCCGGCCATTTCCTGAGTTGTGCGCTGAAGGCAGAGTGCGCCCATCAATTCCTGGTCGCTGGCATAAATCGGATGAAGGACGCAAAAGGAATCGCGGCCCTCCCAGGGAATGACGTCAAGGCGAGGCCGGCGCACTTTCACTTTTCCCGCCAGCCAGCTCATATCGTGTTCATCCGCCGGGATGCTGAAATTGCGGCGATGCAACTCAACCTTATTACCGTGGATTTCCGCCACCGCGCCCCAGTCCGCTTTCAACAGATCCGCGACGCGACCGGCAAACCCGGCGAGAAACGTGGGCAGTTCCCGGCAGCTTGCGGCCTCCAAGGCAAGGTCCATGAACTCGTGCGAGATGTCGAGAGGAGAGCGGGCAGAGTGCGGGTGCGAGCGAGGGCTCGAGGAGCGGCGTTTCGAAATGGGCTTACGGTCACGCATCGGGTGAAAGGGTGTAGCGTGTCTCAAAATAAGAATGTTGTGCACCACCACGCTACTGAGCAATCTCAAACTGAGTCAACTTGGGTTGCAAAACGTGAGACGCATCCGTTACCTGTACCGACGGCCAGTCAAGAGACGAATCTCAGGCTGAGACCGCAGACCTCGGTTGAGCGCAGCGAATGAGACGATGCGATGCGTGCGAAGGAAATCGCGTGATGCTGCCAAACTGCGCATGTTCCAATGCATCAGCAGCTTACGACCGCGATGCAGGAATCTGGACATTCGCAAATCGCATTGATTCCACTGGCCCTCCACTTGCCTTCTTTTCCGTGGGGTTCTGATTCCCGCCTTGGGAGGAGTTGTGTCAATGGTCATGTCGTGGGGAAATCGTTTGCTTGCAGTGGTGGGGATGTGTGTTTTGGCGGCGAGTGTGGCCGCTCCGCAACAATGGTCGACCGAAGATAGCAAACGCAAGATCAAGTCGAAAGTGAATCCGCAGTATACCGATCTGGCACGGCGGATGAATCTCTCTGGCAAAGTGAAAATCGAGCTGGTGATTGCGCCCGATGGCCACGTGAAGAATGCGCGTGCCTTGGGTGGGCATCCCCTGCTGGTGCAGTCCTGCATGGACGTAGTCCGGGACTGGAAATTCGAGCCGGGTCCGGAAGAGACCACGCAGATCGTCGAGTTCGATTTTCATCCGTAACCATGGCCTGCGGCGGTCTGAGGATGTTTTTGTGCGTTCGGGGGAAGTGGAGGAAGTAACGCGATGACGATTGGAAGGCAACTATACAGAGGATTTGCAGTAGTTCTAGCGATACTCGCGCTTCTGCTTTTCGTGGACTTGGGGGCATTGTGGAAGGCGAGGTCGGCAAGCAACGAAGCCGCGATGACACTGGCCAGCGTGCGCATGGCGGGAGACGTACGGTTTCAGATCATGCAGAACCGTCTGAACCTGAACAACTTTCTGCTGAGCGGCGATCCTCGCGATGAAGACAAAGTGAATCGTGGGCTGACCGATCTGAACGACATGATCCACCGCGGACAATCGCAAACCACGAACGACATATTGAAGACAGCGTTGATCCAGGTGGAAAGCACGGAAGCGAGCTGGGCGGACAATTTCGCCAAACCGTTGCTGGCCAAGCGGCACCAGGTCGATTCTGGCGACGCCACTGTTTCGGATTTGCAGATTTTCTATTTGCAGAAGGACCCAGCGTCCTGGTTGACCAAGTCGTCGCAAGTGCTGGACCAGGCGAACACGGACATCAGTAAAGCGCTGCAGGATTCGCAGGATGTGGCGCGGCGGGCGAGTCTGGTCGCCGGATTCGTGATCGTGGTAGGAACGCTGTTTGCGATCGGAATGGGCATTTTGGGCGCGTACCGGACGGCGAAGTCCATCACCGATCCTCTCCAACATTTGATTACCGTGGCGCGCGAGATCGGCGACTCGGGAGACCTGGACCAGAACATCGACATTCACCGGAACGACGAAATCGGTGCGTTAGCCACGACCTTCAATAACATGGTGGCGTACCTGAAAGAGATGGCGGCAGTTTCCATGGCGGTCGCGGAAGGCGACCTGACCATGGAAGTGACACCGCGCTCGAAGCGCGACACGTTGGGAAATGCGTTCCAGCGCATGTCGCACGGCTTGCAGGAAATTGTGAAGGCGACCCGTGATGGCGCTTCGCAAGTGTCGGCGGGATCGAACCAGGTGGCGGGAGCGGCGGACGAAAGCGCGAAGGTCAGCGTGCAGGCGTCCTCGGCGATTGAAGAAGTGACCAGCACGATGCACGAGATGAGCATCAACGTGCAAAACGTGGTGAAGAACACGCAGGTGCAAGCTTCCAGCGTGGCGGAAACTTCGGCGTCGATCGATCAGATGGTGACGTCAATTCAACGCGTCGCAGACACCGCGAAAGTGCTGCTGGATATCGCCAACCGTTCGCGCGAAGAAGTGGTGATGGGCATCCAGACGATGGAGAAAACCACCGACGGGCTGAATCGCACGAACCGGGCCATTCAGTCCTCGGCGGAAATCATCAATATCCTGGGCCATCGCGCGGACGATATCGGGAAGATCATCGAAGTCATCGACGATCTTGCCGAGCAGACCAACTTGCTGGCGTTGAACGCGGCGATTGAGGCGGCACGCGCGGGCGAACACGGACTCGGCTTCGCAGTGGTTGCCGACGAAGTGCGCAAACTGGCCGAGAAATCCACGCAATCGACCAAGGAAATCGCGGATCTGATCCAGAGCATTCAACGGGAAGCGCGGCAAGCCGTGGAAAACATGGAGCACAGCACGCGCATTGTCGAAGAAGGGCTGAGCCTGGGGAACGATTTGGGCACCGCGCTGCACAAGATTTCCGACGTCGTGACCGAAGTCTACAAGTTCTCGCAGGAAATCGGCGCGGCGACCAATGAGCAGTCGGTGGGTTCTTCGCAAATCGCGAAGGCCACCAACCGGCTGACCGAAATCACGCAGGAAATCAATTCCGCGGTCGAAGAGCAGGCGTCCGGAGCGCAGGCGGTGGTGCGCGCGATGGACAAGATGCGCGAACTGGTGCAGCAATCGGCGTCCAGTTCGACGGAGCTTTCGGCAGCCGCCGAGCAGATGCTGAAGCTCTCGCGCAATTTGCTGGATAACATGGACCGCTTCGTGATCGATCGCGCCACCCAGACGCGGCATCGACGGGAAGGAATGGCCACCCGCCGTTCGCCTGGGCACCAAGAGTCGCGGGAATACGAGTTAGCGGAAGTGAGCCGTTCCTGACGGAGCGCGAGCATGCAGAAAGACTGCCAGCTTGTAGGATTTCGCATCGGCGAAGAGACGTACGGAGTGCAGATCGGCTCTGTGCGTGAAATCGTACGCGTTCCCGAAATTACGGCGGTGCCGAACGCGCCGGAAATGATCGAAGGCGTCATTAATTTGCGCGGGAAAATTATTCCGGTGATGGACTTGAGAAAACGGTTTGGAAATTCCGCCACGCAGCCTGACAAAAAGAATCGCATTCTTGTGGTGGATTTGGAAAACCGGCTGCTCGGGCTGATTGTGAGCTCCGCGTCCGAAGTCCTGAAGATTCCACCGTCGGAAATCGAGCCCCCAGGGGCGGTGTTTGCCGAAGGCGAATCGAGTTACGTAACCGGAGTGGGAAAGCTGAAAGGGCGCCTGGTCATCCTGCTGGATATCGCCCGGCTGTTGCGCCAACCGGAATACAAAAAGCTTGAGGAGGCGGCGGAGCCGGTCGGCAGCGCCAGATAAAGCCGCGCGAAGTGCGAGCGCGCTGCTGGCTTACCGAAGGCCGTCATCACAGCATGGGAACGATCACTGCGCAGATTCAGCTGACGGAAGCGGAACTCAAGCTCCTGCAGACCCTGGTTTATCAGGAATGCGGGATGTACTTCGACGAGCGCCGCAGCCATTTTTTGAAGGACCGCCTGCAGCGCCGGCTGAAGGCGTGCAACCTGGAATCGTTTTACAGCTACTACCGGCTGTTGACAAGCCGCGAAGGCCGCAACGAACTGGCGCTGCTGCTGGAGAATTTGACCGTCAACGAAACCAGCTTCTTCCGGAACCGCCCCCAGCTCGACCTGCTGCAAAAATCGGTGCTGGAGGAAATTCTCCATCACAAGCAGGAGCGGCGCGATTGGAATTTGCGAGTGTGGAGCGCGGGATGTTCGGCCGGTCAGGAGCCCTATTCGGTAGCGATTCTGATTTGCGATGCACTGGCCTATTACTACCTGCGGAATCCGTTGCCGTTCGATATGCCGTCGCCCAAACCGCTGATTCCGCCACCGTGGAAACTGGAAATCGTCGCGTCGGACATCAGTTATGCGAGTTTACGCTCGGGCCAGGAAGGCTTGTACACCGAAGTGCAAATGGAGCCGGTGGATTACACCACACGGCTGCGCTATTTCGAGAAAACCAGCGATAAGTATGCGGTGAAACCACAGCTGAAAGAGCTGGTTCAGTTCGACTTCCATAACCTGAAAACCGAATTCCTGCCGCGACGGAACGACATCATCTTGTGTCGTAACGTCATGATCTATTTCGACGAGGCGGAACAGAAGCGCTTGATCGACAAGTTCTGGCACTGCTTGAATCCCGGCGGGTATCTGTTTGTGGGGCACGCCGAAAGCCTGTTCGGCTTAACCCAAAAATTCCGCATGGTCCACGAGAACAATGGCACCGCATACAAGCGGATTGAGGTGACCGGTTGAGCTTCTTGCCCGAAGACCGGGGAGCCGAGCTTCGCGCGCTGTTTTTCGAAACCGCGGCGGAAGTGCTGCAGACCATCAACGACGCGTGCCTGCAACTGGAGAAGCGCCCGGCGGACGAAGAGTTGATTCGAAGCGTGCGGCGCGCGGTGCACACATTAAAAGGCGATTCCGCGGCATGCGGATTCAGCAAGCTGAGCGAGATCAGTCACGAATTGGAAGATATTCTGACGCTGCAAGTGGCGCAGACCCATGGGCCAGCATTGGCGGAAGTGGTGCTCTCCGCAGTGGATTTGTTCGAAAGCATGCTCGGCGCGTACCAAAAGCAACTGGCGCCGCCATCGGTCGACGCATTTCGCGCGATGATTCAACGGTTATTGCGGGCGCCCAGAACCGGACAACCGACCGAAACCGCGTCCAACATTCCGGCGAGCTTTCGCTGGAATGAATACGAAGGTCTGATGATTTCCGAGGCGGTGCTGCGCGGCGAGACGGTCTACAACATTGCCCTGCGCATCGATCCGAACAGCGCGATGCGTGCGGCGGCATTTCAGTTGGTGCGCAATGTTCTGCACGCATGCGGAACGGTGATCGCACTGCGGCCTGAAGACAATTTGGCGGCAGCCTCGGTGGAAATTGTGGAAGCGGCGCTGGCGAGCACCCATCCGGTGGAACACATCGCGCACCGCTGCCGGATTCCCGCGGTCGTTTCCGATCTGCGCATCGAACAAGCCGCTCAGGCCGATGCCGCAGAGCACCAGATGCTGGGCGAGTTACTGGAGGCGCAGGCGGCACACATTACTTCGCACCCGGAAACTGGGCACGACGGACCGAACGCGAAGCAAACGGCAGGAGCTTCGGCGGTCGCCGCGGTGGCGGAGAGTTCGTTGCGTGTGGACGCGGCGCGCATCGAGGCGGTGATGAATCTGGTGGGCGAGCTGATCATCGGGAAATCGATGCTGCACCGGACACTCCTGGAATTCGATCGCAAACACGCGAAGGACCCGATGCGCGTGAAGTTTGCGGAAGCGCTGGCGTTTCAGTCGCGGGTGCTGGACGAATTGCACAAATGCGTGCTGAAGATTCGCATGGTGCCGGTGGAGCAATTGTTCCGCAGGTTCCCGCGCGTGGTGAGGGATGTGGCGAAATTGTGCGGCAAAGATGTGGCCCTGGAAATTACCGGGGAACACACCGATCTGGACAAAGGCATATTGGATGCGCTGGCCGAGCCACTTACGCACATTGTGCGCAATGCGGTGGACCACGGCATTGAGCCCGTCGACGACCGTTTGGCCTCGGGCAAACCGGCGCGCGGAACAGTTTCGCTGAACGCGTTTCACCAAGGCACGCAGGTGGTTCTGGAAATTCGCGACGATGGACGCGGCATCGATCTGGATATGGTGCGCGATCACGCCGTGAAAAATGGGCTGGTGAAAGCCGATGACGCGAAAAGATTGCTGGAACAAGACATCCTGAATTTGGTTTTCGAACCGGGGTTCAGCACCGCCACGGAAATTACAGAAATTTCCGGGCGCGGCGTGGGCATGGACGTAGTGCGGACGGTGCTCGACCGGCTGAAGGGCACGGTGCAAATCACCACGGAGAAGGGCAAGGGCACGACCATTCAGTTGCGCATGCCGTTGACGCTCGCAAGCATTCAGACCCTGCTGTTCCGCGTGTCTGGGCGGCTGTTCGCCGTGCCTCTCTCGTCCGTGGTGGAGATCACCCGTATCAGCGAGCAAGAGATTCATCGTGTGGATCAGCGCGAAGTGTTGCGGCTTCGCGAGCAGGTGCTGACGCTGGTGCGCTTGAACAAGCTGAGCCGGATTCACGCTGTGGATGAGCATGAAGAGAAAAAGAAGAAAAGTTTCGTGGTGGTGATTGGTCAAGCAGAGAAGCGGTTCGGTTTAGTGGTGGATAGCATGGTGGGTGAGGAAGAACTCGTGATCAAAGCGCTGCCGGGCGAGATCGTGTCCAGCGATCTGGTAAGCGGCGCGTCGATCCTAGGAGACGGAACAGTCGTGCTGATTCTGAACGTTCCGACAATCCTGACCCGGTTGTCGCGGTCATTACCCCTGGGAGCCATTGCATGAAAGAGCGGGTTCGAGTGTTGGTGGTCGACGATTCCGCGCTGATGCGGAAGCTCATACCGCTGATTTTGGAGCGGGACCCCGATATTGAAGTGATCGGGACGGCGATGGACGGGGCGTTCGCGCTGAAAAAGATCGCGGAATTGCAGCCGGACGTGGTGACCCTGGATTTGGAAATGCCGCGGATGGATGGGATTGAGACGCTGCGCACGATCATGAAGAACGTGCCGTTACCGGTGATTGTGTTCAGCACGCATTCGAAAGAAGGCGCGTATTCGACGTTCAAGGCTTTAGCACTGGGCGCGATTGATTTCATGGCCAAGCCCAAGGATGCGGCGGCCGGCAACCTCGACCCGGTGGCGCACCAACTGGCAGAAAAAATCAAGGTGGCAAAACGAGCAAGCGGAGCGAAGGGTTTACCGAAATTACCTGAAGCGCAAACGCCATTGCCGCCGAAGAACCGCTCGCGCGCAGCGATTGCGCCAAACCGCATTATCGCCATTGGAATTTCAACAGGCGGGCCGAACGCTCTGCAGTACGTGCTATCGCAAATCCCCGGAGATTTTCCAGCGAGCATTGTGATTGTGCAACACATGCCGGAAGGATTCACCGACATGTTCGCGCGGCGGTTGGACGAGTGTTGCGCGCTGGAAGTGCAGGAAGCGAAATCGGGCGACCTGTTGCTGGCGGGACGAGTGCTGATCTGTCCGGGGAATCGCCACATGATGGTGCGGCGCATGCCCCGTGGAGAAATCGTTGTGCTGTCGGATGGACCGACGATCAACGGGCACCGGCCGTCCGTGGATGTGCTGTTTCATTCTGTGGCACAGGAGTTCGCGTTGACCGCCGTGGGCGTCTTGATGACCGGCATGGGCGACGACGGCTCCGAAGGCCTGGGAGCGATCAAGGCAGCAGGCGGAGTGACCATCGCGCAAAGCGAAGACACTTGCGTGGTGAGCGGAATGCCGCGCGCAGCAATTCTGAAGGGCTATGCGACGAAAGTGCTCCCGCTGGATGGTCTGGCCAATTACTTGATCAGCCAGTACGGCGGTGGCGTGCAGTACATGGCCGAGAAAACGGATTCTTCGGAAAAGGCCGAGAAGCACGAGAAAAACGAAAGGGTACCAGTTTCAACTCCGCGCGTCTGAGTGGGACCGCGGAGCAAAGGAGAAGGTTATGCAACAGTTTTCAGCGCTACTACGGAAAGACCAGCAGCCGGTGCGCTACCTGGTGGTGGACGATTCCGTGTTCGCCAGGAAAAACCTGATCAAAATGATCGAGCAGTTCGGCGGGGAAGTCGCGGGTGAAGCTGGCGATGGGCTCACCGCTATCGCGGAGTACAACCGCAGCAAGCCGGACATTGTGCTCATGGACATCACCATGCCGCAAATGGAAGGGATCGAAGCGGTGGAGCGCATCGTGCGGCAGCATCCGGACGCGCGCATCGTCATGGTGTCTTCGGTGGGCTACCAGGAAAATATTCTGGCGGCGCTGCAAAAGGGCGCCAAGCATTTCGTGCAGAAACCGGTGAAGCCGGAAGTGTTGTATGAAATTCTTCGTTACGTTTTGGGAGACGATCCAAACGGCGCTGGCGCGCCCGTGGCGCTGGCCGGGGAGCATCAGGCATGAGAATGGAACTAATCCAGCCGTTCATCAATGCAGCGGACGCCGTGTTTGCGGAATCGCTGCAGGCACCGACGAAGATTGTGGACCTGTCCATGGATGAGAATACGTATCGGCGGAAAGGCGTGGCTGCGCTGATCCTGATCAAGGGAGACATTGAAGGCCGCGTGATTCTGGATCTATCGCCGGAAGTGGCGATGCGCGTTGCCGGCCATTTGGCGGGCAGCCCGATGCCGGAAAGCGAACAGGTGGTGCGCGAAACCGTGTGCGAACTGGCGAACATGGTGATTGGAAATTCGGTGACGCTGCTGAACGATCAGGGTTTCCGTTTCAAAGTATTTCCGCCGGAAATTCACATGAGCGAAGAAGGATTGGCGGGCAGCGTCGATACTGAAGCGATGGTGCTGTGTATCGAAACTCCGTGCGGTGAAGTGTACTTGAACATCGCCATGCATTACCTGCGCCGACGGAGACGCGAGCAAACCGCGGTGCCAGCGCTCGACTAAAAAGTTCCTTGCAGGTCCAGTCCGCAGGCAGGGTACAGAATCTTTGTACCCTGCTTCCCCTCATCATTCTATTGCGGGCGGCTTTCTCAGGCCGTCCGGGCTAAGCGGTCGTACTCGGCGCCGCCCTGATCGGAAAGCAATATCCAAAGTGTGTAGATACCGAGGGCGGTGCCAAACGGTGGATGTAGCAGTGATATGACACCGAGCACGATAGCCAGCATGCGCGCCCAAGGCCGATGGTTCAGCAATCCCCAACCAGTCAGAATGCCCCCAGCGGCCACCAGGAAGAGCGATCCCCCGACGAGCGATAACACCAACGGTGCAACGAATCGTCCAATCGTTTCCGTTGCGGGGATGCTGACGCGGACGATACCGCCGATGGTCATCAGCACAAACCCAGGGATCAGGAAGAGCGCTCCGGCTACGATCCACAGAATTCCGAGAATGTGCAGGTGCCGTTCGATTTGGCCGGGCAGCGTTATCGTGAAAGTACCAGGAACGGGGCGCCCACAATTGGAGCAGGCGCTGGACTGAGGTTGAAGTTGGTTTCCGCACGCGCTGCAGAACATGAGACCCCCGGTACGGTGCTCCCACGGGTTAGAGTAGGCCAGCGCGAAGCGCCTGCGCAAGCGCTGAGGTTACCCGCCTTTGGGCAATTCCTACGTGCTTGGTCGGCGCGCCGACATTATGTGAGCTCTGACGTAACTATATAGTTACCCTACCCCCCCCGTTTTTGTAAGTGCAGAAAAGAAACAACTTGGCTGGAAGTGTTCCAGAGCAGGCTCCCTCCTATACTTCTCGTATGCGCGGCGATGATGATCCCGACGTATCACAGGGCATGATAACAGTAGAGCTACTGCATGTCAATGATTATCGTAAGGTAATTCTATTCGAATGAGCTGGTTGAGGTGCGAGGCTTGGGGCATTCGAATCGAGATGCAAGGGACGGGAGAGAGGCAGCCCCGAGACATTTTTGGGTGCTCTCTACGAATGCGAACGTGGCGGAGCGTGATTCGGCGCGGTATGCGTCTTCATTCTCAGTACGGCTGTGGAGCTTCGGCTGATCGCCGGCCGGCTCTCTGTTTCGAAACCAGCTTGAGCGGCAAGTTCGAGTTCGGCAGCAAAATCAGCCTCTTTTACGTGACCTCTGGGTTCGGCGAGAAGCAGTTGCGCGCCAGGCTTCGAAGCTGTCGCAACATCTTGAAAGAACCGCTCGATGTCCGGGAGTTCGTGCACCACAGCAAACGCCAGAGTGAAATCAACGGAAGCAGCCAAATCTGGAATATTCAGTGAATCCGCAGTCGCGAGACGAAGGTCAATGCGATCGAGCAACTCAGCTTGGTTTGCGCGGGCCTTCAAACGCTCCAGCATTTTTGGCTGAATATCCACGGCAACAACGCGGCCGCTCCGGCCTACAAGACGCGCTGCTTCCAAGGTGAAGAATCCCATGCCCGGGCCCGGCTCCAGCACGGTTTGCCCTTCGTGAACATAGGGCGCAAGGATGGCCCGCGGATTCTGTGCGAACCGACGCAACGGTAACAGCAGCAAGATAGCCGATCCACCACGGGCATACGCGATGAGCCATATCGATTGAGCCCTCCTCCTATTATTACTTATTACGTCCGGTAGACGATGTAAGCGCCATCACAAAACGCAGAGTCTAACAGGCTGCTGAAAAAAGGCGTATATCCGTCATTCCGAGCGTAGCGAGGAATCCCTCTGTGGTCGGAAGTCAAGAAAAAGAGAGATTCCTCACTGCGCGGACTCTGTTCGGAATGACGAAGTTAGACCTTTTCAGCAGCCTGCTAAGGGGCCGCTAGAGGATGCCGGCCGGTGAATCGTGCTTCCTACCAGCTATTCTGAACTTGGGTCGGGGAATAAGCGGATTCCCGCAGGCTTCTACTCACCTCAGAATCGGGCTGGAACCCCGCAGGCCGACGACTCTGCGGAACGATGAGCAGCAAGCACCTCATATTCTTTGTTGGGTGGCTGTCGCAATGGCTGCTGTGGGTGTTTTTCGCGAGTAATGCGGGCTATCGGGAAGTCCTTACCGGCGCGGTGGCATCCGCAATTTCGATCTGGGGCGTTGCGCGATTCCGGCAACAATCCAAGGACCATTTCCACCTGAGTGCGCGAGATGTGTCTCAGATATTTCAGACGCCGCAACTGGTGCTGTTCGAAAGCTGGTTACTGATGCGAGTAGTGGCTCTGCGTTTGACGGGGCAGAAGTGCCCGGGAGGATTGTATCCGCACATTTCAAAACCGGCGGAGATAGTCCCAAATCAGCGGGACGACGAGCGCTGGCGACCACGTTTCTGACGCTTACGCCGAATACCTTGGTGTTCGGATTTCTCAGGAAAGAACAAAAACTGTTGTTTCACACAGTGCTTCCGCAGGAACTACCCAAATTCGCATTTAAAATGGGTGCGACCCTCGATACGCCGAAAAGGGCTAAACCATGAATTACTGGCTTTGGTCCGCGTTCGCCTTAATGTTTGCGCTTGTGCCATGCCTATATGTTGCCGCGTCCAAATCGGCCCAGGACCGCTTGGTGGCGCTGGAATTTGCCAGTTGCGTCGTCACGTTGCAAATGGTGCTGCTCTCGGAAGGCTACCACCGGCCGTCATTTTACGACCTGCCGCTAACGCTGGCGTTGCTGTCGTTCGGGGGCGGGATGGTCTTTGCGCGATTCGTGCAGCGGTGGCTGTGATGCATTTCCCGGTGCTCGCCCGCATTCTCGTGGGAGTTGCCAGTGCAGTCGTGATCGCCTGCTCGCTCGGCATTGCGCTGATGAAAGACGCTTTGGGACGACTGCATTTCCCGGCGGTAGTGACTTCGGTTTGTGTCGGCTTGATTACCGCTGCGGTGTGGCTGGACGATTCGTCTTGGCAGCCCAGAATCAAGATGAGCCTGATCGCGGTGATTCTCTTTTTCATGAACTCGATCCTGAGCCACGCTACTGCGCGCGCCATTCGCGTGTTGGAAAACGGACAATTCGAGCCGCGCAGCGATGAACGCATCATGCACATGACAAAGCAAAATCCCACCGGGGTAGGGGACTAAGCGGAGCCATGGCGTTCCTGCAAATTGGAGTGCTGATTCTGGTTGCCATCGGTGGAACTGTGGTTGTGTTCATACGTGATGAAGCCAGCCAGCCGATTGTGGTGAGTCTGTTCGGGCTGATCCTGGCGCTCATGTTTTTCATTTTTCAAGCTCCGGATGTGGCCTTGTCGCAAATTGTTGTGGGCGCCGTCGGTCTGCCGCTGATGGTTCTATTGGCGATTGCGAAACTACGACGCGATGCGCAGATCCTGAAAGAGCAGCGGGAAAATGAAGGTAAGGAGCGCGCGTGAATTACGGTTGGCGCATGGCGCTTTTTCTGGCTGGAGCCGCGGGCATTGCGCTTTTGTACACTTTTGCCTCCACACCCATGCGGCATCCGCAGGACATCCGCAACCGTTATGCGCAGCAAATCAACTCGCGTGCATTTGCAGAACGCAATGTGACCGACGCGGTAAGCGCGGTGAATTTTGACTATCGCGGGTTCGATACCGTTGGCGAGGAGTTCATTTTGTTCGTTTCCGTGCTTGGCTCGTTGGTTTTGTTGCGCATGACCGAGGAACGGGAAGACGAAATTCTGCTGGATGCGTTATCTCCGCAACGCGACTTGAAAGCCAGCGATGCCATGCGGCTCTGGATTCTGGTGATGATTGCGCCAAAACTGGTTTTTGGCATTTATATCGTGACGCACGGACAGCTCACACCCGGCGGAGGATTTCAAGGTGGCGTGATTTTGGCGACGGCGGTGCTGGTGCTCTACGTCGGCGAAGGCTTTGGTGAGTTTCGTGCGGTCCTATCGCATACTGCGATCGAAGTGGCGGAAGCGGTCGGCGCAGGTGGCTTCGTGCTGATTGGGATGCTTGCGTGGTTCTATCACAAACCATTTCTCACGAATGTTCTCCCCCTCGGCAAAGCGCATGAATTGACCAGCGGGGGCACCATGCCTCTGATCAGCATCGCGACGGGATTGGAAGTGGCCGGAGGATTCGTGCTGCTGCTGTATGCGTTTCTTCAGGAAAACCTGACGCGACGAGGCGAGCAATAGATGGAACACGCGATTGTGTACGCGGGATACATTGCCGCAGCGTGGTTGTTCCTGATCGGGCTGTATGGGGTGATCAGCAGCCGGCATTTGGTCCATCTCTGCCTATCGCTCACGATTGTGCAGGCATCGACGTACGTGCTGCTGACCGTGATCGGGTATCGCCACGGCCTGCCCGCTCCGGTCTTTACGGATGGGGTTAAGCCTGGAATGGCGGCGGTTGATCCGGTGGTGCAAGCGCTGATGCTGACGGACGTGGTGGTGGAAGCTACGGTGGTCGCGCTCCTGCTGGCCATCACGGTTCGCATTCATCGCAAAACGGGAACCGCGGATCCAAACCGGGTCGACATCATGCGCGGGTAAATGCGATGCACATGCCTTCTCTTCCGGTAGTTATTCCGCTGATGGTCGCTGCGATATTGGCGGCACTGAGCGGTCACCTGCATCGCCGCGCGCTCGACACGATTTCGCTGGGCACTTCCGCGGTGGTTCTGGCGGCATGCATTTCTCTGATGCGGACGTCGGCAAAGGGCGTAATCATTTATTGGTTTGGCGGATGGCAGCCCGCTCCGCATTCGCATTTCCCGGTGGGCATTTGCTTCATGATCGATCCGATCGGGGCCGGATTAGCGGCGTTGATCGCCCTGCTGGTTTTGGCGGCATTCACGTTTTCATGGAGTTATTTCGAATCCGTCAAGTCGCTTTATCACACGCTGATGCTGGTGTTTCTCGCGGCGATGTGCGGACTCAGCTTAAGCGGCGATCTCTTCAACCTGTTCGTGTGGTTTGAGCTGATGACCGCAACAGCGGTGGCACTCTGCGGTTACAAATCCGAAGAGAGCCAGCCGTTACAAGGCGCGCTGAACTTCGCCGTGGCGAATACGATCGGCGCGTTTCTGTCGCTCACCGGTGTTGCTTTGCTTTACGCGGCTACGGGTTCACTCAACATGATGGAGGTCGGCGCAACACTCGCGTCCAATCCTCCCGGTCGTCACTTCCTCGCGGTGGCATTTCTGTTCGTGATCGCGGGTTTTCTCGTAAAATCCGCGGCGTTTCCGTTTCATTTCTGGCTTGCGGACGCGCATGCTGTGGCGCCCACGCCGGTATGTATTCTGTTCTCCGGCGTGATGGTGGAGGTTGGACTTTATGCGATTGCACGAATCTATTGGACGGTTTTCGCCAGCAGTTCGCAGGAAGCCATCGGCGGTGTGCGCGCCGTGTTCCTGGCGATGGGCGCGGCAACCGCGGTGATTGGCGCGATGTTTTGCTACGGGCAAAGGCATTTAAAACGGTTATTGGCGTTTTCCACGATCAGCCACATCGGAATGATGGTTCTTGGCTTCGCTCTTTTGGATCCAACCGCGTTGTCTGGAACGGCTCTGTATGTCCTGGGGCACGGAATGATCAAAGGCAGTTTGTTTATTGGGGCAGGAATTTTGCTGCATCGTTTTCGCAGCGTCGACGAATACGACATCAGGAAAATGGCGCGGCAGATCGCTCCCATCGGCGTGATGATGGTGGTAGGCGCGTGGGGCCTGGCGGGCCTTCCTCCGTTCGCAACGTTTTCGGGAGGGGATGAAATCGAACGCATTGCGGGCAAGCAGCACCTGATTTGGTTTCCCGTGGTGGTGATCTTTGCGGAAGTGCTGACGGCTGCGGCGGTGCTGCGATTCAGCGGACGCGTCTTCTTCGGCCTGGGGCGGCGGCGCTCCATGGCTTCGCGTGGCGCTCCACATATTCACATGGAGCCGGAAACGAAAGGGACGCGTTCGCACGTGCCCGCGTTTATGTGGGCGCCCATGGCTGGTTTGCTGATTTTAGCCATGTTTGTGGGCAGACCGCTGCACCACGGGGCGGACTATTTTGCCGCGCAATTCCAGAATCCACAGGTCTATGCGAAGGCGGTTCTCCAGGACAGCACTATCCAGATTCCTGCACCGGCAGCGCCGGCGAATCTGCACCACGCGACTGTGTGGTGGGAGCGCATTGTCGTGGCGCTTGGCACGATCGGGTTAGCAGCTCTCGGTTTGTTTCCGTTGCCGCGCAAAGCGAGGCTCTCCAGGTGGATGGAATTCATTTTCACCAAGCCGCTGGAGGAGATCCGCCCGTTGCAAAGCGGACGCGTCGGCGACTACGTAGCGTGGCTGGCGTTTGGTATCGCTGTGTACGGGGCCTTGCTGCTGCTGATTCATTAGTTTTCTTTGTGCCTACCGCGTTGACGGGCTTGGCTTGAGCAAATAAGTTGGTATGATTTTCCATTCGACCCCATATGCCCAAGCCCATTGTGCCACCCGGAAAATCCAAATCCTCTCGCACCCGCAACGATCAAATATATGTAATCGGCGTGGACATCGGCGGGAGCAATCTGCGCGTCGCACTCGCGGACGCGAAAGGAACGATTCGAGGAAGATGGAACGCGTCCACAAAACGAACATCGTCGCCGGAGATGGTGGTGGGCCAAATACGTCGAGGCGTGGAGGAGTTAGTTCAGCAAACGGGAATTGCGCATCGCTCGTTGCGCGCCATCGCTGCCGGAGCGCCGGGCGTGACAAATCGCGATGCCGGAATCGTGTTTGCGACTTCCTACTTGAAAGGGTGGAAAGACGTGCGGCTAGCCCGGTTGCTGCAATCAGAACTGCGGCTGCCTACGGTGGTCGAAAACGATGTGAAGTTGGCCGCGGTTGGCGAACGATGGCTTGGCGCCGCTCGCGGTTTGCGCGATTTCGCGTTTTTGGCGATCGGCACCGGGATAGCGGCGGGCATTTTTGTAAATGGGGAATTGGTCAACGGCCGTGATTGGGTCGCTGGCGAAGTGGGTTACATGATTGTTCCGGGGACGCCGGAAGCGGCGGCGAAACCGCGAACGCCAGGTTCACTGGAAAGTGTGATCGGCGGGGAAGGCATCCGGCAGCAGTGGACGCGTTTGGTGCACACTCAGTCTTCGCAGAGGGCCAGCGACATGACTGCCACAGCCGTCTTCGAGCGTGCGAGTAATGGAGACCGTCTCGCGGCGGCTGTGCTCGAGCGCTCGGCACGAATCTTCGCGTATGCGATTTACAATATTTCTACAGTTTTGAATTGCGAGCTATTTGTTTTGGGCGGCGGCGTCGGTACGAGCGAAGCACTGCTGCAAGCGACGCAGCGAATCCTGAAACCGTATACGCAACCAGTTCGGCCGAAGATTGTGACGACCACGCTGGGTGCGGATGCCCAGCTCATTGGAGCAATTCGGCTGGCGCTGGACAAAGCGGGAAGTTAGCGTCCTGCGGCAGAACGCCTGATTGTGTGCCGTTAGCTAATTTCAATCATTTCAGCGCAGGCAGGAGTGGCTGTGCCACGAAGGCTACCTAGAAGCGCTGGTCACGCTGGCTTGTTCCACGCTGATGCTTTCCAACTCGCGCCCGCAGGTCTCCGGCACCGCGAAGCGTATGAAAATCAGCGTGACAATGCTGAGCACGCCGTATATGGCGAAGGTGTTGCCGCTGCCGACGGTTTTAATCAGCGATAAAAAGGTTAATGACACTATGAAGTTCGAAATGCCGGAAAACAGTGTGGCCACTGCTACGCCGCGTCCGCGGACCCGCAGCGGAAATACCTCGGACACGAGAATCCACGCAATCGCGCCCAGGCTGAAGGCAAAACACGCGATATAGAGGACCAGGCACATTACGGCGATGAGTCCCAACGAGTGACCCAGTCTCACCTGGAAGTTGAAGCTGAACGCCAGGGCAAAGAGGGCGACGGTCATGCCGCCTACTCCCACATACAGCAGCGGTTTACGCCCCACGCGATCCACGAGCATAATGCCGACGACAGTGAAGATCACATTCACGACCGCGACGAGCAGCGTTGCAAGGATAGAATTCGTGTGGGTGGCGAATCCAGCGGCCTCGAAAATCTGCGGGCCGTAATAGATGATGGTGTTAATTCCGGTTACCTGCTGCAAAACGGTCATGCCCGCGGCGATGAAAACGGAGCCCCGCACGGCTGGAGTGAACAGTGCCGTCCAACTCTGCTCGATCTTGGTCTTCAAGCCTTCCTGAATATCAGCGAGAAATTCCCGCGCGCCCTGGGCGTCCGTGTAGCTCAGCAGCACTTTTTCCGCATCCGCTTCGCGTCCGTGCGCGAAAAGCCAACGCGGGCTTTCTGGCACGGTGAGGATGACTCCAAGAAAAAATAACGTGGGCACCGCGGCTATGGCGAACATCAGGCGCCAGGCTTCCTGCGCCGCGAGCCAGTAGCCGACCAGATCGGCAAGGGCAATGCCGATGGTTAGCGCAAATTGGTACAGGCCAATCAACATGCCGCGTGATTGCGGCGGCGCTAACTCCGAAACGTAAACGGGCGCGGTCACGGAGGTGAAGCCTATGCCTACGCCGAGAATCGCGCGCGCGACGATCAGGGTCGCCACATTGGGGGACAGCGGCGCGAGCACCGAGCCGGCGATGAAAATCGCTCCTGCCCATACCAGAGTGGCGCGCCGGCCGATGCGGTCAGCGACGGCACCACCGACCATCGCACCGGCCATGGCTCCGACTAACACGATGCTGACGACCAATTCCTCCATCAGCGTGGAAAGAGCGAAGCTGTGCCGCACAAAGATGACGGCGGCCGCGATGATGCCCATATCGTAGCCATAGAGGACCCCGCCGAGTGCGGCGATGAAGGAAATCCTGGCTAAAAATCCGTGATTAACGTTTGGTTTGTGAACCGGGGAGGAGTCCGTCATGAATTGACCTGGAGTCATGATAGCGCAAGGTTTGTTATGATTCGGGAGAAACCGCAGCACGAATTACTTTAAAGGATATCCATGGACGAAAGCGCCACGAAAGAACCTAACTGGATTGCCGGGGTAAAACCACCGGCGGAAGTGCTGTCGATGAGCATGACGCAGATTTTTGAGCGCGAATGCCGAGAACAGCCGGCGCGTCTGGCGGATCTTTTCGGGGCCTATGCGGAGCAGGAATCGATCCTTGCGGAATTGCACTCGCTGCGTCAGATCGCCGGCGCTCCGGGGCCGATTCTGTTTATGGGCATGGGCGCTTCGTATTGTTCTTCGATTGCCGCTTCGGAGTGGCTGCAATCACAGGGACGCTCGTCTTTTTTTGCGGACGCGGGCGAGTGGTTGCACTATGCGCTGCCCGTTTGGGATGAGGTTGCGGGTACGATTCTGGTGACCGCTTCGGGAGAAAGCGCCGAACTGGTTGAGCTGTGCCGCAAAAGCGCGAGCAGTCCGCGGGCGCTCCAGAGGCTCATGCTGGTCTGCAATAACGCAAAAAGCCCGTGCTGGTCGCTGACGCGGCATCATTTTCCGATGCTCGCTGGACCCGAGTACGGCAACGCCACCAAAACCTATACCAACGCTACAGGCGCATGCATCCTGATCGCGGCTCATCTCGCGGGTTATCGCTGGCAAGCGGATTCCACGCGAATTCTTGAAACCTACTCCACGAACCTGGATCGTATTTTCCGTTTGCGGGGAGATCTGGAGCACTTCTGTCGTGGCGCCGCGAATTTCGAACTGATCGGCCGCGGCCCAGGATATGGATCCGCCATTATGGGTTCGTTGTGCATTCGAGAAATGGCAGGGAAGCGCGCCTTCGGTCATTCTGGCGCGGGATTTCGTCATGGCCCATTGCTGGACGTGAACGAAACGCACCTTGCGATCATTTTCGCGCTGGGGCGGGCCGCCCAACTGGGCGTCAAGTTGGCGCACGATTGCAACGCACGCGGCGGTAAAGTGTTGCTGGTTTCCACGGAAGATCACCCAGCCACCGATAAGTTGCTGCCGGTCAAGATCGCGGCGGTGCCTGAACCGTGGGAAGCGATAACGTCCATGCTGGTGCCGCAAGCTCTGACACTGAGCATGATCGAGCTGTATGGAGCGAATCTGAAGCCACGCTTCCACTACGGCGTGATGCAGGAATAAAGCAACTAGAGTAGTTTTGGAAGTGCCGTGCCTGCGTGGCGATTTTTCCGTTAGCGTTCGACGCGAGTGCTATATTCGACATACGCCCTATTTGACTTCGGGATTCGCATGACTCCTACCTCGGCGATCGAATTCTTGATGTGGCTTTTGATTGCGGCGTCCATCATTGCGGTACTCGCGGAACGCTTTCGCACTCCATACACAGTGGCTTTGGTACTGGGCGGACTCGCGATCGGCAGCATTCATCTGCCGATCGTACAAAGAATTTATCAAAGTAATCATCCCGAGTGGCTGACTCCCGAAGTGGTGTTGATCCTTTTTCTTCCGCCGTTGCTCTTCGAAGGCAGTTTGAAATTGAACTTCCGCCAGTTGCGATTGAACCTGGGGCCCATTCTACTTCTCGCCACTTTGGGTGTACTCGCGGCCACCTTGATAACCGGCTATATCCTACATTGGGAAATTGGACTGCCATTGGCGACCGCGCTTTTGTTCGGTGCGATCATTGCCGCTACCGATCCCATCTCGGTGCTAGCGGTCTTCAAGGAATTGGCGGTACCGAAGCGGCTGTCCATCATTGTCGAAGGAGAAAGCCTGTTCAATGACGGAACCGCAGTGGCGTTGTTTCAGGTGCTGCTGGCCGCGATTCTCACCGGCAATCTCAGTGTCGTCAGCGGCGTCGCGTCGTTCGTTCAGTCTGTGATTGGTGGAGCGCTGATAGGACTCGTGTTCGGTCTGTTGGTAAGCAAAATCACTCAACGACTGGACGACCCACAAATCGAGATCACCCTGACAACCATCCTCGCCTATGGCTCGTACCTGCTGGCGCATCATTTTCATCTCTCGGGAGTGATCGCGACAGTGCTGAGCGGAATCGTCGTTGGGAACGTCGGGGCCAGGGAGGGCATGAGCCCGCGAACCAAACTGGCCCTGTGGTCCTTCTGGGAGTACGCCACGTTCGTCATCAATTCGCTGCTGTTTCTACTGATTGGAATGGAGGTGCGCGTCCGGCAACTCATCGCGGTGTGGTCGTTGGTTCTGCTTGCGGTTGTTGCTGTGCTCGTGGGGCGTGCCGCTGCGGTGTATGGCCTCTCTGCCGTGGCTAATTTGTTCCGGGAAAAGATCCCCGGGCGCTGGCAGCACACTCTTGTGTGGGGCGGACTGCACGGCTCACTTTCTCTTGCGCTGGCCTTGAGCCTGCGAAGTGATTTTCCGGAACGCGACCGAATACTCGCATTGACCTTCGGCGTGGTCGCATTGTCTATCATTGTACAAGGCCTGACCATCGGACCGTTCGTCCGATGGCTGGGTTTGTCAACGAGCGATACGGAAGACAAGTACTCTCTTGCGAGAGTACGCCAAGTCGCGGTATCCGCTCAGCGAACCGAGTTGGATACGCTCCTGCACACCGGAACCATCTCCCAGCCGGTGTATGACCGTTTTCGAAATGAGTTGGAAGAGCAAGCAACGACGCTGCAGTCTCAGATTGCTGATCTCTATCGCGGCGATCCCACGCGCGCTGAATCCGAGCGTAAGACCGCGCGCATGCGTCTGGCCGCTGCGGAACAGAACTCGATTGAGGCGGCCGTGCGCGCTGGATACCTAAGCACGGAGTCTGCCGCCAAGTTAATGGACGAATTCGACCATCGATCCAACGGAAACGAAAAGAGTGGCGAGGAAACGAACCCAAATCCGCCAACTCACTAATCCTGTGCGGCTGCCGATGCTTGCTGACCGTTCATGTGTGCCGGTTGCGAAGCCGGCATGATGCAAGAGTGATTCCCGCCCTTTCCACGCCAGTGCATTGGTGTTATCACAGTTCTGTAAACGAAAGGGGTGAGCGGAATGTCTCATTGGCCTCGCTATCCTTCGTTGTATGAAATTAATACGTGGGTTTGGCTCACCGAACTTCGTTCAAAACATGGCTCGAATATTGATCTTCGCTCCGTACCAGCGTCGGAATGGGATGCCATCGCGGCGGGCGGCTTCGATGCGGTTTGGTTCATGGGTGTTTGGGAACGCAGTCCTGCGGGAATCACCATCTCCAATCAGAACGCGCAAAATCTTGAGGACTTCCGGCGCGCGCTTCCGGATTTCCAACTGGAAGACAACGTCGGCTCTCCTTATTGTGTACGCCGGTATGTTGTCGATTGGCACCTGGGCGGGCCGCAGGGGCTGGCGCAAGCCCGGCGCGAACTGGCCAGGCGCGGGATGAAACTGATTCTCGATTTCGTGCCGAATCACGTCGCTGCCGATCATCCGTGGACAACCGAACACCCCGAATTTTTTGTGCCGGGCAGCGTGGAAGATCTGCAAAATCAGCCCGCATACTTCGTGAAGGTTGGCGAGCATGTTTTTGCGAACGGCCGTGATCCGTATTTTCCAGCGTGGCAAGATGTTTTGCAGCTTAATGCTTTTCATCCAGGATTGCGGCGCGCCGCGATCGACACGCTGGCCACAATCGCCGCGCAGGCCGATGGTGTTCGTTGCGACATGGCCATGCTACTGCTCAATTCCGTTTTTCAGCGAACCTGGGGCGAACGTGCCGGGCAACCACCGCAAACGGACTACTGGCGGCAGGTGATTCCGGCGATCAAACTGTTCCATCCCGATTTTCTGTTTATCGCCGAAGCGTATTGGGACTTGGAATGGGAACTCCAGCAGCAGGGATTCGATTTCTGCTACGACAAGCGGCTTTACGACCGGCTGGAGCACGGCACTCCCGAAAATGTCCGGCTGCACCTTTCTGCCGACCTGGCGTACCAGGCCAAGTTGCTGCGTTTCCTGGAGAATCATGATGAGCCGCGCGCGGCGACAGCTTTCGCCGGTGCAAAGGAAAAAGCCGCGGCGGTGCTCACGTATACGTTGCCCGGGGCCCGGCTTTTTCATGAGGGGCAATTCGAGGGACGCAAAGTGCGCTTGCCGGTTTTTCTGCGACGTCCGCCGGACGAGCCAATCGACGATGCGTTGCGCGCGTTTTATTCGTCGCTGCTACGCGGCATCAATACACCGATGTTTCGAGATGGCGAATGGAGCCTTTGCGCTCTCGCCGGTTGGCCAGACAATCACAGTTGCCAGAATATTCTGGCGTGGAGTTGGCACAAAGATGGGGAGCGCGCAGTGATCGCTGTAAATTTGAGTGATCAGCCGGCTCAGGGACGCGTTTTTCTGGGCTGGCCCGACCTAAGCGCTGGAAATTGGCTGCTGAACGACGTATTTTCCGGCATTGAATATCATCGGGAAGGTGGAGACTTGTTGCGGTCAGGCTTGTACGTTGATCTGCCCGGTTTCGGCTGCCATTTTTTGCAATGTCAGCAACACGGCGGTGAGAGCTAAACCGAAGAGCACACGCGGGAATGGCTGTACCACGTTTTGCGAGCTCGGGGACTCGGTGTCGGATCCAAAGTTCGGACACTTACGCGTGAATTGGCAAATGCGCGTGGACATCGGTATGATGAGTGGCATTTCCCGCGGCGCATGCGTCTTCCCCATTCATTTCTGGCGCAAGCTCCGCAGCGCAAAGGGCACAAGGTGGATCACTTCGCTCCCCACCTCAAGCATTCCCGCCGTCTGTTGATTGACTCGTGGAATCCGCAGAAACGCGAGTTGTCCGCCATCTTCGTAAATCGCCGGAACCGTGTAGCATTCGCGCAGCTTGCGCTCGTTTGTGCTCTCGTATTGACTGGCTGCCATTCCTCGTATTCCTCCGGACCAACGATCGAATTCACGAAAGTTCCGCCTGCGTCGTCCGGAGGTCCCGACAAACTGGCCACCATTGAAGGCCGCGTCGAAGGTGCGCGGCCGGGGCAGGGAATCGTGCTGTACGCGAAGAGCGGCATGTGGTGGGTGCAGCCTTTTGTGGACAAAGCGGTAACCGCCATCGGAGCAGATTCGCGCTGGAGCAATTCCACCCATCTGGGCACGGAATACGCGGCAATGCTGGTTCAACCGGGATATCATGTGGCTCCCAAAATCCTGACGCTACCGAATGTTGGTGATGGCGTCGTTCTGATCTCCACAGTCAAAGGCGAACCGGCGCCGCCAGAACTGGCGCGAACAGTTCATTTCAGCGGCTATGACTGGAGTGTGCGTGGGACCGCCAGTGAGCGCGGCGGGCGAGTCAATTTTTATTCGCCGGATAATGCATGGATCGATGCGAACGGGGCTTTGCACCTGCGTATCACAAAAAAGGGCAACGAGTGGTCCTGTGCCGAAGTGACTCTCGCGCGAAGTCTCGGCTACGGTTTGTATCGGTTCACGTTGCAAAACACTTTCGCGCTGGAACCGGCGGTCGCGTTGGATTTATTTACTTGGGATGATTCCGGCGCAGACCCCAATCATCGTGAACTCGACGTGGAGATTTCCCGGTGGGGTGACCCGCGGAGCAAGGATGCGCAGTACGTGGTGCAGCCATATTACGTGGCCGCGAACGTGGAGCGGTTTTCTGCCCCTGCTGGATTACTCACGCATTCGTTTCGCTGGGAGCCAGGTAAAGTATCCTTCCGCACCGTTCAGGATTCCAAAGATAGAAAGCAAGGGCGGCCGGTGGCAAAGCACGTGTTCACCTCCGGGGTGCCATCACCGGGGGAAGAGGCGGTTCACATGGCGTTCTACGTTTATGGGAACGCTCAGGACCCGGTTGGTGATAAATCCGAGGTTGTCGTTGACAAATTCGAGTATCTCCCATAACTCAATCAAGAACTGCTGGCGAATGCTGGCATCGGCGATGGTGTGCCTGGGGTTGAGTGCAGTGCTGCTGGGGAGTTCAGCCGACGATGTGCCCACCCCAATTTCCGAATACATTCATAAAACGCTGGGAACCGAGAACGGATATTCCGGCGGTCCCGTATATGCCATCGCGCAAACCAACGATGGGTATCTGTGGATTGGGGCGGAAAAGGGCTTGCTTCGATTCGATGGTTTGAACTTTCAGCTTTTTCAACACGCCGACAGTTCCAGCGCGCCTTTGGGACCGGTGCTCGGTTTGACCACGGACGCTCAAGGAAATTTGTGGGTACGCCTGCAGGGTGCCGGTTTACTGCGCTACCGCGACGGGAAATTTGATCGCCCGGTTTTGGAGCGCACGGAAACGGTGGTTAGCGCGATTGCGCGGGGTGGTCACGGGTCCTTGCTTTTGGCGGGGCTGCACAACGGAGTGGTGAGATGCCGCGATGGCCGATTCGAACGCGTGAGCCGCATGCCGCATATGCCGAACTTCCTGATCATTTCTCTGGCGCAAACGGAGGATGGCACGATCTGGCTGGGCACGCGCGACACCGGTTTGTATCAACTGGTTCACGGTGAAATCGCGCCTGGGCCGGCAGCGCTGCACGACCGAAAAGTGAATTGCCTGCTCGCAAAAGAGAACGACTTGTGGATTGGCACGGACAATGGCCTGGCGCATTGGAACGGAAGCGCGCTGGATAACTCCGTGGTGCCGGCCTCGTTGCAGCACGAACAGATTTTGACGATGGCGCGCGACCGAAATTCTAATATGTGGGTTGGCACAGCGAACGGATTGTTTCGCATTGATGCGAAGGGCGCCGTATCTCATGACCGTCCGGAGCGCCTTCCAAACGTTCCGGTAACCGCGATTTTCGAAGATCGCGAGGGAAACATTTGGTCCGGCAGTTCGAATGACCTGCTGCAACTGCGGCAAGGAACATTCACAACGTACTCCCAGGCACAGGGATTTCCTTCGGCCAGTAGCGGCGCGATTTACGCGGACTCGGATGGGCGCATCTGGTTTGCGAGTTCCGAAGAAGGATTGTATTGGGAGAAGGACGGGAGATTCGGCGAGGTTAAGAATGCCGGACTCGAAAAGGAAATCATTTACTCGATTGCCGGAGGAAACGATGGGATCTGGATCGGGCGGCAGAGTGGAGGCTTGACACGAATCCCGTACAACGGTGAATGGAGCGAATCCAAGACCTACACGCAAGCAAACGGGCTAGCCCAGAACAGCGTGTATGCGGTTTATGAGAGTCCGGACCGAACGGTCTGGGCGGGCACGTTGAGCGGTGGCGTGAGCCGACTTCGCGATGGCCGGTTCACGACGTACACGACGTTCGATGGCCTGCTGTCGAACACGATTACGGCGATCGTGCAGAGCGGCGACGGAACCATGTGGTTCGGGACGCCTCGCGGGGTGAATTCGCTTTCACACGAGCAATGGGCGAGTTACGGCGCCAAATCAGATCCCTCAATCGGCGAGGTGAATTGCTTATTTGCAGATTCCCATGGTGTGCTGTGGGTTGGCACTGCGTTGGGGCTGGCCACGATCCAATCCGGCCGGGTAGTCATTCCGGCTAAGATTCCCGATGTGCTGCACGAAGCGGTTCTGGGCGTGGCGGAGGATCAAAGCGGATCGCTGTGGCTCTCCACTTCGAATCACGTCGTGCGCGTGAATCGCGAAAAGCTTCTCGCTGGGCGCCTGGAAGCAAGCGACATTCGCGAATACGGAGTGGCCGATGGATTGCGCAGCACGGAAGGCGTGAAGCGTTCCGTGTCGCTGCTCAGCGATTCCGCACACCGGATCTGGGTCTCGACAAGTCGGGGCCTTTCCTTTGTCGATCCGGCTCGCGAGCGCGCGACCGCGCCACCGGCTCTCGTTCACATTGAGCAAGTCTCTTCGGACGGTGAGGTCCTGCCGCTGAACGACAAATTGGGAATTCCTGCCCCGCACCATCGCGTGACCATCCGGTTCGCCGGATTGAGCTTAGCGGTGCCCGAGCGCGTTCGATTCAAATACATGCTCGATAGCTTCGATCAAAAGTGGAGCGAGCCGACGGATTCCCGGGAAGTGACTTACACGAACCTGGACTCAGGCTCTTATCGATTCCATGTAATGGCTTCGAACAGTGACGGGATCTGGAACAGCGCAGAACCGGAAGTGCGCCTGGAAATTCAGCCGTTGTTGTGGGAACGCTGGTGGTTTCGCGTTTCTGCGGTGACGGCGCTGGCGATTATGATGCTGCTGTTGATCCAATTGCGGACACTGCGCATCTCTCGCCAGTTGAATATGCGATTCGAAGAGCGATTGAGCGAACGCACGAGGATTGCCCGTGAACTGCATGATACGTTGTTGCAAGGAGTGATCAGCGCGTCGATGCAGCTGCACGTCGCGACAGAGACTTTACCGCAAGACTCACCGGCGCGCTCCTCGTTGCAGCGCATTTTGCAATTGATGGCGCAAGTGACCGAAGAGGGGCGAAACACGGTGCACGGCCTTCGATCGTCCGCGGACACGGCACAGGACCTGGAGGCGGCATTTTCGCAAATACCGGAGGAGTTCGTTCATCGCGAAGGAAAAGAATTTCGCGTTCTGGTGCAGGGCCACACCAAGCTGCTGCGTGCTCCCATACGTGAAGAGGTGTATAACATCGTTCGCGAGGCCATTGTGAACGCGTTCCGTCACTCGCGCGCCGCAAACATCGAAGTGCAATTGGAATATGGTCCAGATCAGCTCCGCGTTATTGTTGGTGACGACGGTTGCGGAATCGATCCGCTGGTACTAAAAACGGGGAGAGAAGGGCACTGGGGATTGTCGGGCATGCGGGAACGAGCGAAGCGCATTGGCGCGAGGCTTAGGGTTTTGAGCCGGCCCGCCGCGGGCACCGAGGTCGAAGTCAGCGTACCCAGTCAGGTTGCGTATGCACCGGAACCTGCGAAGGGCTTATCCAAAAGGATGAAGGCATGGGTTTCGAAAGGGAAGAAGTGGTCCACCGATCTGTGAGGAGCCTGAGCGATGGATAGGGACGAACGCATTCGCGTCATGTCCGTGGACGACCATCCGTTGTTGCGCGAAGGTCTGGCCGCGATCATCAATAGCCAGCCGGGAATGGTATTGGTGGCGCAGGCGTGCACGGCCGAGGAGGGCGTTGCTCAGTTTCGAAAGCACCAGCCGGATGTGACGCTGATGGATTTGCGGTTGCCTGACAAGAGCGGGATCGAGGCCATGCGCGCCATCCGGGGAGAATTTCCAGAAGCGCGGGTGATCGTGTTGACGACCTTCGAGGGCGACGCGGAGATTCAACGCGCGTTGGAAGCGGGCGCTCGCGCTTATATTCTGAAAAATATGCCGCCGAAGGAATTGGTGGAAGTGATCGAGCAGGTTCACGCGGGCAAGAAGCGCATACCTTCCCAGGTGGCGGCGCGCCTGGCGGAACATTTAAGTGACGAGAGTCTGACCGCGCGGGAAATCCAGGTACTCGGGCAAATTGCCGGCGGGAACCGCAATCGCGACATCGCCGAAAAGCTGTTCATCACCGAGGAAACCGTCAAGGTTCATATCAAACACATCATGGAAAAGCTGGGCGCGAGTGATCGCACTCAGGCCGTAGCCATCGGAATACGCCGGGGCATCATTCACCTCTAAAAAGCAGGTTTTTGTAGGGTCTGCCTTCCGAGGCGGGCCGTTGCTTCCGTACGCATGATGAGTTTTGGAGTGAATGGGCGGCTCTGCAACTAAACTGGTACCACAAAAGAGGTAACAAAAAATACTGCGATGAGGGGTTTCCGGCACGCCCGCTAAATCTTAACTTGGGTTACCGTGCGCTCACTGAGCGACCGAGCGGAGACCGCCGCTGCAAACACTTTTTTCCACATTTCCGGCCGGCAGACCCGGTTTCGGGCTGTTATTACTGCGCGTAGCGCTGGGGTTCGTGGCGCTGGCATTTGGCATTTTGTATTTGTCAGGGCTGATTGAACGCACCAGCGTCGTATGGGTTATGGGTGTGGTGCTGCTGGCCAGCGGTAGCGGGTTGATGGTTGGTTTTATGACCCCCGTGGCCAGTGTGTTGGTGGCCCTGTGCATTCTCGGGATCACCTTTTCGTTTCTTCCCCAGCCGCCGTCAGCGGGATTGTGTGCGAAGTTGAGCGCACTGCTCATCGTCATCGCGGCGGTTGGCGTTTCCTTGCTTGGCCCCGGGGCGTTCTCTCTGGATGGGTACCTGTTTGGCCGGCGCGAGATCGTGATTCCGCCGGGGCCGCCTGATGCTTCTTGAATCCGACCCGATGAGCTACCGTCTGCCACCAGTGCGCCCGCGAATGAAAATCACCAACTCTACACCAATGGTGGTATGCTTCCTCCCCCCGCCCGGGGTAGCGAAAAACCCTTCGATGTTGGGATGCGCCCTTCCCATGGATTTGCGAGCTTATGATCGACGATTCTCGAATAGAAATTTTCGAGGCTGAATTCGAGCATGGGGGAAGCAACAATGAATTTGCAGGCAAATCATCCAAATCCGTCGAACCAAACTCAGCAACTCAACCTGGCAGAGAACCGGATTCCTGAGACCCGGTTATTAAGAGACGCCAAGAGCGGGCGCTCGGAAGCGTTCCAAATGCTTTGCGAGCCGCTGACACCGAGGCTGTTAAAAGCCGCGCTGCACATCACTCGCAATCGTGAAGACGCGGAAGACGCACTACAAGACTCGCTGATGCGCGCGTTCATGCACATCAAAGACTTCCAGGGGAACTCCAGCTTCTCCACCTGGCTCACGCGAATTGTCATCAATTCCGCGCTGATGATTCGCCGCAAACACCGCAATGCGCGCCAGGTCTCCGCCGATGATCCTGGCCAGTCCGGCGAAACTGGCTTGACGCTGCAAATCCCGGATGCCGCGCCAAATCCTGAGCAGTCCTATGTTTTGCGGGAGCGGAACAGAATCCTGCGCAAAGCCGTGAAGAATCTGCGCCCGCGCATTCGCGCGGTTGTCGAGATCGGGCAGTTCCAGGAACTCCCCATGCAAGAGACTGCGAGAATCCTGGACATTTCCGTGGCCGCGGCGAAAGGGCGATTCTTTCACGCACGTGCCGCATTGCGGAGATCGGTGGCGCTGCGGGCAATCGCCAAAGGAAAGAAAGAACCCGCAGCATAAAAAAATCGAGTTTTACGCGCAAATTGGTCAATAAAGGAGAGTAAACGCATGGCTACGATTACCACGAAAGACGGGACGACGATTTATTACAAGGACTGGGGCAAAGGGCAACCGATCGTGTTCAGTCACGGATGGCCGCTGAGTGCCGACGATTGGGATACGCAGATGTTGTTCTTTGGGCAGCACGGGTTCCGGGTGATTGCGCACGACCGCCGGGGACATGGCCGTTCCACGCAAACCTGGGATGGCAATGACATGGATACATATGCCGACGACCTGGCGCAGTTGGTCGAGAAGCTTGATTTGCACGACGCGATCCACGTGGGCCACTCCACGGGAGGCGGGGAAGTGGCACGTTATCTCGGGCGCCACGGAACAAAACGAGCAGCGAAAGCGGTGCTGATCAGCGCGGTGCCTCCGCTCATGCTGAAAACCGACAAAAACCCTGGCGGCCTACCGATTTCCGTGTTCGATGGGATTCGCGCGGGAGTTGCAAACAACCGGCCACAATTCTACAAGGACCTGACACTGCCATTTTACGGGTATAACCGGCCAGGCGCGCAGGTGTCGGAAGGCATTCGCGAGCATTGGTGGCTGCAAGCCATGCTGGGCGGTATCAAGCCGCACTACGATTGCATCAAGGCGTTCTCGGAAACGGACTTCACCGAGGATTTGAAGAAGATCGACATCCCGGTGCTGGTGCTGCACGGCGATGATGATCAGATCGTGCCCATCGGCGCCGCGGGCTTACAGTCGGCGAAGATCCTCAAACATGCGACGTTGAAGGTGTATGCGGGATACCCGCACGGTGCGTTTACCACACACGCTGACGTGATTAACAAAGACCTGCTGGCTTTCTTCAAAGGATCATCGGCAGCTACCGCTTCGGTATAAGCACTGTGGCACACAGTCACTCTAGACCGTGTGTGTTGCCGTCAGGCAACAAGAGTGACTGTGCCAGCAACACCGGTTGAACCGTTGGTGGGACCACCGATGTGCCGATCGAATCTTTCGGGTACCGAGCCAAATGGGAAGTCTCATAAAACTTAGTTGTTGAGGCGCTGACCTTAAATTTGCCCTACACTCCGTGGCCGATTATCGAGCGCCTGCACGTGCATGCAGACCCGATGCAATTCGATAATCCTTGAGATTTTTTGCAACCCACCCCTTTTCCGGTTCATCACAGCTGACGCCGGATTCATCACAATTGGAGTTGCACCATGGCCAAGAGAGTCGCGGAACTCATGGTTGAAACTCTCGCGAACGCGGGAGTGCAGAGAGTGTATGGCGTGTCTGGGGATTCGCTGAACGGAATCACCGACGCCATTCGCACACAAAAGAAAATCGAGTGGGTTCACGTACGGCATGAGGAAGCCGCGGCTTTTGCGGCGGGTGCAGAGGCGCATCTCACCGGGAAATTGGCAGTATGCGCCGGAAGTTGCGGGCCCGGCAATTTGCATTTGATCAACGGTTTGTATGACTGCCATCGCAGCCGCGTTCCAGTGCTGGCCATCGCGGCACAAATACCGAGCCAGGAAATCGGCAGCAATTATTTTCAGGAGACGCATCCCGAGTACCTGTTTGGCCAGTGCAGCCATTATTGCGAGCTGGTTTCGCACCCGGAGCAGATGCCGCGCGTGTTGGAAATCGCGATGCAGACCGCGATATCGCGACGCGGCGTAGCTGTCGTAAGCGTTCCCGGCGATGTCGCCTTGCAACCAGCCGTGGTGGACGGCCCGCGCTTGAATTTCCCTGTTCCCAATCCCACGATCGTGCCTTCGGCGGAGGAGATCGAATCGCTTGCGGCCCTGCTGAATAAAACAAGAAAGATCACCATTCTCGGAGGCGCGGGTTGCGCCGGAGCTCATTCCGAATTGGTGGCGCTGGCCGGAAAGCTGAATGCGCCCATCGTTCACGCCCGCCGAGGTAAGGAATTTATTGAGTACGACAATCCATACGATGTGGGCATGACCGGCTTATTAGGATTTTCGTCCGGTTATCACGCCATGATGAATTGCGATCTTCTGCTGATGCTTGGTACGGATTTTCCATATCAGCAGTTCTTTCCGCGAAATGCGAAGATCGTGCAGATTGATGTTCGTGGCGAGCAGTTGGGGCGGCGCACCAAAGTGGATTGCGGATTGATCGGGGACATACGAGCGACGCTGCAGGCGCTGTTGCCGAAACTCGATCAGAATGGCTACCCGGAGCACCTGAAGAGTTCCGTCGAACATTACAAAAGGGCGCGCAAGGAACTGGACGCGCTCGCCACTTCCGGGCGCGAACACGAAGCGATTCATCCGCAGTACGTGGTGAGAATGCTGGATGAAATTGCCGCCGACGACGCGATTTTCACCTGCGATGTAGGCACGCCGACAATCTGGTCAGCGCGCTATCTCACCATGAACGGCAAGCGGCGGCTGCTCGGATCCTTTAATCACGGCTCAATGGCCAACGCTTTACCGCAAGCAATCGGCGTGCAGAGTAGCCATCCCGGGCGGCAAGTGGTGACGCTGTCGGGGGACGGTGGGTTTGCCATGATGATGGGCGACTTGCTATCGCTGCGGCAATTGGACCTGCCGGTAAAGATTGTGCTGTTCAAGAATAATTCGCTGGCGTTCGTGGAGTTGGAGATGAAGGCAGCAGGGATCGTCGATTTCGGCACCGATCTGCATAATCCAGACTTTGCGAAAATGGCGGAATCGGTTGGTCTGCTGGGACTGACCGCAGGCACGGCTGACCAGGTTCGGCCGATGCTCACACAAGCATTGGCGTACGATGGGCCGGCGTTGGTGGAAATTCCGGTGAGCCGGCAGGAGCTTTCGATGCCGCCGACGATCACGATCGAGCAGATGAAAGGGTTCAGCCTGTTTGCATTGAAGGCGGTGCTGAGCGGGCACGGTGATGAAATCGTCGATCTTGCGGAGGTGAATCTGTTCCGCTAACACACTGAGCTCGGATTGGGCGTAGCAGCGGCTATACGCCGTTGCCCGCAGATTCCACTAAGACTTCAGAGCGGTCGATTCGGAGGTATCAAGATGAATGAGCAACTTATTTCTCTTTCCGGCTATGACCTGATCAATTCTCCGCGATGGAACAAGGGCACTGCCTTCACCGATCACGAGCGCGACATTTTCCATCTTCACGGACTGCTGCCTCCACACATCGGCACTTTGGAAGATCAGCTTGCCCGACGTTTGCAGGCGCTGAACGCGCAGCCCACAACTTTCAACAAATACAGCTTCCTGCGCGATCTGCAAGACACGAATGAAACGCTGTTCTACGCGTTGATGGTTCGCAACGTCGAGCAGATGCTGCCGTTGGTCTACACTCCGACCGTGGGCGAAGGCTGCCAGCGCTTCAGCGAAATCTGGCGAAAGCCGCGCGGAGTGTTTCTCAGCTACCCGAATAAGAGCCGCATTGAGCAGATTCTCAGTAATCCGCACTACGACGGGATCAGGTGCATCGTTGTCAGCGATGGGGAACGAATCCTGGGGCTTGGCGACCAGGGCGCCGGAGGAATGGGCATTCCCATTGGCAAAATGGCGTTGTACACCGCGCTAGGCGGCATTCACCCGGAACATTGCTTGCCGATTCTGCTCGACGTGGGCACGGATAACGAGGAGCGGTTGAAGAGTCCGATCTACATCGGCTGGCGGCACAATCGAGTGCGTGGCGAAGAGTACGACGCGTTCGTCGACGTGTTTGTGCAGGCCGTGAAAAAACGCTGGCCGCACGTTTTGCTGCAGTGGGAAGATTTCGCGGGTTCGAATGCCGCGCGGTTCCTGGCCCGCTATCGCAATCAACTTTGCACCTTCAACGACGACATTCAAGGAACGGCCGCAATCGCCGCTGCCACATTAAGATCCGCGATTAACGTGACCGGTGTTCCACTCGAGCAGCAAAAAATCGTGGTCGTTGGTTTTGGAAGCGCGGGAATCGGAATCACCAATCTTCTGGCGCAATTCATGCAGGACCACGGTCTCTCGCAGCAGGAGGCTCGCAGCCATTTCTACCCGATCGACCGCTACGGCTTAATCACCGAAAGCACCAAAGACCTGCGGCCGGAACAGCGGGACTATGCACGCAAGGATCAGGAAGTGCAAAGCTGGCGGCAGGGGACCGGCGAAATTACGCTGCTCGATGTGGTGCGCAACGTGAAGCCCACGGTGCTTATCGGGGTGTCGGGTCAGGCCGGCGCGTTCACCGAACAGGCTGTGCGCGAAATGGCCAAGCACACGCCGCGGCCAGTGATTTTCCCGCTTTCGAATCCCACGTCGCGCAGTGAAGCTACTCCGCGGGACCTGATGACGTGGACGGAAGGCCGCGCCTTAATTGGAACAGGAACGGAGTTTCCACCGGTAAATGTAGGGGGCAGGGAAGTGCACATCGCGCAGACCAACAATTCGTACATATTCCCGGGTCTGGCGCTCGGGATCATCGCGTCCAGAGCGAAACACGTCACCGATACTATGGTGAAAGCCGCGGCGCAGGAATTGGTGCGTCATCTGCCCACGCAAAAAGACAAGCAGGCCAGTTTGCTTCCGCCGCTTTCCTCGGCACGGGATCTTGCGCGCCTGATCGGAATGGCGGTAGGCAAGCAGGCGATCCAGGATGGGCAAGCGCAAGTAGCCACTGAAGGGGAGTTGGCCCGCGAGGTACAAGCTAATATTTGGGAACCGGTGTACGTACCCTACGCGGTAAAGCCACAAGCCAAAGCGTCCACCACCGCGTAGTGCGTTTGTGCTATTTGCGTGCGTTTGCGCAGGATTCGATCTGCACGTTACGCTACGATGGAGCTTCTTCCGAGTCGGGAGGAACGACGGCGGGCGTTGGGTTGGCGGCCTCTTCTTCTTTGGCGCGCTTTTCGAGTTTTTTCTGGGCGCGACGGGCTTCCTTCATGCGCTGCTTTTCGAGCCGCTTCATTTCCTTTTGGCGCTTCTGAAAAGTAATGGTCATATGGCCTCCTCCTCGAAATCGATACAGCTATTTTCCGACGGCCGCCTTGCAAGCAAGGTGGCCCCTACCTGGGCGCTCAATAGCTACTTTGGACAAACACCCTGAATTTTCCGGAGCGCGACGGATGCCGGAGCTTGCGCAGGGCTTTGGCTTCGATTTGCCGGATACGCTCGCGGGTAACCGAGAACGTCTGGCCAACTTCCTCGAGCGTGTGCTCGCTGCCGTCTTCCATACCAAAGCGCATGCGGATGATTTTTTCTTCCCTCGGTGTGAGGGTCTTCAGCACACTGTCCAACTGCTCTTTCATATTCAGCTGAATAGCCGCGTCGGAAGGTGAAATCAAAGCTTTGTCTTCCACGAAATCGCCGAGGTGGGTTTCGTCTTCTTCACCAACGGGAGTTTCCAGCGAGACGGGCAGTTGCGCGATTTTCTTGGCCTTGCGGATCATGTCCACGGGCATATCGCAGCGCTTGGCAATCTCTTCGACGGTAGGCTCGCGGCCCAGTTCCTGCACCAACTGACGGCTCACGCGCATTTGCTTGTTGATCGCCTCAATCATATGAACCGGCACGCGAATGGTTCTGGCCTGATCGGCGATCGCGCGCGTAATCGCTTGGCGAATCCACCAGGTGGCGTAGGTGGAAAATTTGTAACCACGCCTCCATTCGAACTTGTCCGTCCCGCGCATCAAGCCGATGTTGCCTTCCTGAATTAAGTCCAGAAAATGCAGGCCGCGGTTGGTATATTTCTTGGCAATCGATACCACTAGGCGAAGATTGGCGACGGTAAGTTGACGTTTTGCTTCTTCGGCTTGGGCTTCACCCTTGGAGATGCGCGTCAGCATCCGCTTCAGACTGGCCCAGTCCGCTTCGGTGGCTTCCCAGATTTGATTCAGTTGCGCGCGCCGCGCCCGCAATTCTTTTCGCGCATCGCCAGCGGTTAGCTCATCCGCAGAAGTGGTCCGCCGTTTCAGGTGCGCGATTTCCGTCTCCAGGGAACGCACTCGCTTGGCGGTCTGGCGGAGCAGATCGATGAACTCTTTCTTCTCGCGTTCATGAAAATCAATCGAGCGCACCAGGCGCGAGGCTTTCACGCGAATCCGCGCCAGACGGCTGCGTCCCCGGACGCGGTGCCGCCCGTTCGTCTTCGAACGCTGCTTAATTTGCTGCGCATGTTTCGCTTCCGCTTCGCGCAGCCTGTAAATGCTGTCGATCACGCGGAGCGTCTGCTGCGTTTTTTCTTCGATCCGGCTTTCGGTTAATTCGTCTTCATCGAAGCGAAGAAATGCCTTGATCGGCTTGGTGCCGTTGCGTATCTCGGCTCCGGTAGCAATTAATTTGTCGATCACCAGCGGGGAGCGCGAAACGGTTTTGAGCACCAACTTGTGGCCGCGCTCCATCTGCTTGGCAATCACAACTTCGGTCTCGCGGGTCAGCAGTGGAACCGAGCCCATTTCACGCAAGTAGGTTCGTACCGGGTCATTCTGAATATCGCGAAGGGGCTCGAACGTTTCTGTGGCAACGTGCGAGGAATTGTCTTCGAGATCCAATCTCATTTCTGGCGCGGCGGTAAAATGCGGTTCCGCGGCCTTGAGTTCGCTGGCGTCGCGGAGAATTTCCACGCCGTCGCGCTCCAGGTCCGCGAACAGCTCATCGATCTCGTGGTTGGATTCCTCCGAAGCGGATAAATGCTGGTTCATTTCCTCAATGAGCAAATAGCCGCGCTGTCTCGCTAACGTCAGAAGCTCCTGAATACGAGTGTTGTTTTCCTGGGTCAAAGTCAATGTATTCCCTTCGAATGCCGCCAATGATGAGATGGCCAGAGCCTTCCGCTAGGCCAGGCGTCGCCGCACATCTCTGCGGCCGCCGAACGATTGGCGGGGAAGACAATTTTATGGGTCGCAGTCCATTGTAACACTGAGTGACACTCCACCGCGTGAGAGCCTCGCAGCTCAGTTCCACGCTGGCCCAGTCTCCGCTTCGGCAGAGTTGGGGCAGCGCGGGAAAAACGCGCGACCTGGATCGCGGCTTAGTTCTCCATTTGTGCTCGCAAAACTTCGCCAGGCAGGCGAATTAACGTAGGACGAAACGCTCCGCTCGCGGTATCCGCTGCTGCAGCGTGCGCAGGAAGAACGTCAGAGTTGTGTAATGGCCGCACTTTAGATGGGCCAGGGTGAGTCTGCGAGCCCGCATGTTCTGACTTCCTCGAGCCCTCGCGGGCCGCAGACATGCGCTCGATGCGCACACCAAGCGTGCGCTCCAATTGGAACAGTTCCGACCGTTGCTCCTTCAGGAAGAGTGTGGACGCGACACCTTGCTCACCGGCGCGGCCAGTACGGCCAACGCGATGGACGAAGTTCTCGGCCACGTCGGGCAAATCATAGTTGATGACGTGCGCGATATCCTGTACGTGAATTCCGCGAGCGGCCACATCGGTGGCGACGAGCACGCGGTATTTTCCATGCTGAAACCCGCGAAGTGCCGCAGTACGCTGTGATTGCGAACGATCGCCGTGAATCATCGCTGCTTCGATGCCCTGACGATTCAGGTTTTTGGCGATTCGCTCAGTGCCGCGCTTGGTGCGAGAGAAAACCAGGCAGCGGCCGGTGTCATTGTTGAGCAGCCGGTAGAGCAGATCAGACTTTTCGCCATCGGCCACTTCAAAGGCCTGAAGGCGCACATTTTCGGAGGGCTTCAGCGTCGAGCCGAAGGTCAGGCGAGCCGGATTTCTGGTGTAGTCACGCACTAACTGAGTGACCGCGCCTTCCATGGTGGCCGAGAAACAAAGGGTCTGCCGTTCTTTGGGAAGATTCCCGACGATGCGCCGGATGGCGGGAAGGAATCCCATATCCAGCATGCGGTCGGCTTCATCGAGTACGAGCGTATTTACACTCGTGAGAGAGACGAGTCGCCGATCCATGTAATCTTCCAGGCGGCCCGGAGTGGCTACAACCAGCCGTGCACCACGACGAATGGCGTCGAGTTGCTTGCGTTCCGGCAGTCCGCCAACGACCAAAGCGGCGGGTTGCGCGTGATTGCCACGCAACGCGTCATACTGGGCGACCACTTGCATGGCCAGTTCGCGGGTAGGTACAAGGACCAGCGCGGCGATTCCCGGCCCTTTCTGTGTGGACAGTTTTTCCATCACAGGAATCAGAAAAGCCAGTGTTTTGCCGGTTCCGGTCTGGGCCGCGGCAATCACATCTTTTCCTTCTAGCGCCTGAGGGATAGCCGCGGCCTGTACCGGAGTGGGCGTGGCGAATCCTGAGGTTTTGAGTCTGTCCTTCAAAGAAGGAGAGATCGAGAGTTCTGAAAAACTTTGCATTTTGCTTTCTTGCTGGCCAGATAGGTGTAAACGCGCGCACATTGCGGCGATTACAGCAATCAGAATTGCCAGTCTTATTTTAATTACGCTGAAAACGAACGGAGGAAACGAAGGGCGGGATGCTCAGGTGAAATCGAAACGCTAGAGGAGCCGCACAGCACAACCGATGAGTTAAGCGCAGACGTAGTATAGCACAGGTTTGATTCTCGCGGGAATTACTTGAGTTCGATAGGTTCAGCGTGCTTGATTAGGCAACAGACTCCATCTGGTGTACGAAGTGTCTGAAGCGCAATTTCCTCTAGTTGTTGTCTTTGGGTTTGGATCTTCTGGCGTTTTTGGTCCAGCGGCGGATGGCGCTTTTTCTTGAGTCAATCTGCTTGCGCTTCTCCGCGTCATCTCCTTCGCGGCGTTTGTGCATGGCGCTGTTCTGGAAGTGCAGGGGATCGCGTAAATTCTGCAGTTCGCGGTAGTAATACATGGCGGTAGGTCGCTGGTGTTGGAATCGCAATCCGCGAAGAAACTGGATTTCCTCTTCGCTGGCATCGCCGCTCAAATCCGTCAGGCTCAGAAACTCCTGAAAACCCGCCTCGGGCTCCATTCCATTTTGTTCGTGTTCCACGAATTGGAAATGTACGGCCTGCTTGGAAGAGAGCAGCCGGTTCAAGTGAATTTCGATTGCAAAACTGGTCAACTCGATGTCCCAGGAATCGATCATAGGAGTCAGAAACGACGCGCAGTGACCCATAGAAACACTGAAAACTTCGGTGTCGAGAAAATCAAGAATGATGGTGCGCGCTTCTTCGTAGGACTGGTGCCGCAGTTTGGCCACGCTGCGCAGCCAGTGTTCATTTTCCAATTCTTCGCGCGCGACCCTTTTCACCACGTCCAGAAGTTTCTGCGTGATCAGCCGCTCCAGTTCGCCGAACGATTGCTTTTCGAATATTTCCCGCACCTGCCGTTGTCTCTCCGCCTGGCATTTCCGGATGATCAGTTCACGTACTTCCTGGCAAAGTGGGGTTGGCGGGTCGGCCAGTTTCTTCTTCAATTCGTCCTGCCGCTGAGTTTCCGCAAGGGTCGCCAACTGGCCCTTGGGCAATTTCAGGAAAGCGTTCATCTTCTCGTAGATGTCGGTTCTATTGGCCGCGGGCGGGGCTTTTTTCCGGGTAAGCAATTGGGATACGTAGGATTCGGTCACCTGAGCGGCGGCGGCGAGGTCGCGCTGCTCCAGACCAAGCTGCTTAAGTCGCTGCTGAATCACAAGGCAAACGTCCATGCCATCCCCTTCGATTAACTGAATTTGTAAACCACACAGTATACGATGCAGCGTGAGTTGACAACGACGGTAAAGTCATGTAACTTATTCAAGTAGCTTGTTTTGCGATCAAGGCCGCCTTTCAGGCTGTCCCGTCCAGTCGTAGCACCTGACGACTCCCTTGGTCTCTCCAAGGAGAGCTGCATGTTCGCTCGCAAAGTTTCCGTCCGTTTCAAGGCGGATGCCGTTGGTCAGTTCATCGAAAATGAAAAATGAAAATTGTCCCGCTGCACATGGTGGGAGAAGTCCGTGGCAGAGTCACTCCCGGCTTGCGCGTTGTGTTACTGGAGAGCTTCGGCACGGGCAGAAGTGCCTGTGCCAGATAAACTGCGGTCAAGAACTAAAGTTAGCTGGGGGTAGGAAATGAAGAAACTGTACGTTGGGAATCTCACCTTTGGAATGACGGACGAAAGCTTGTTACAGCTGTTTGCCGACAAGGGATACAAAGTTAGCTCGGCTCGCATCATTACCGATCGCGAGACGGGCCGGTCCCGCGGCTTCGGATTCGTCGAACTCGGTGAGGACAATGAGGCTGTGAAGGCTATCGGGGAAATGAATGGATTGGATGTGGGCGGGCGTGCTCTGCAGGTTAATGAAGCGCGCGAGCAGGAATCTCGCGGGGGCGGCGGAAATCGCTTCGGCGGCGGTGGTGGTGGCAGAGGCGGATATTCAGGCGGACGCGGCGGTGGCGGTGGCGGGCGTCGCAATTACTAGCTGCGTTTCGCGATTGCCGCGCTACGGAAATTGCGGTGAACACTGGTGAACACTATTGGTGATTCGAACGAGGAGGAACTTTGGCGATTCCTGAAGTCGGGCAATACATCAAACATTTTCAATACGGATGCGGAGTGATTACGCACTGCAATCAAGAGCGCACCACGATTGATTTCGACACTCACGGAACCAAGCTGTTTGTCACCAACCTGATGGTTGTGGAACCTGCGGAAGGCGAGCCTCCCAAGCGTCGCCGCCGCGCCAAGCGCGTAAAAGCGGCAGCCCCAGCTCCAGTGCTTGCTCCTCGCGTGTTTGTGCCGGGCGCCAAGTGAGCGACACGATCATCGTGCAGTACCTTGGGTTTCAGGCCAAGACGCTTGTTCGCGAATACACTTTCCAGGTGCGCGAAGCTGGCGCAGATCGGGAATTCACTTTACAGATTGCCAATGAGGCTTTTCTCTCGCACCAGGTGCAGTATCAGGATGCGCCGGCAATTTGCTCGAAGAGGCTGCAGGCCGAACTGGCAGCACACGCCAACCATCCAACGGAATTACAGTACGTGATTACTTCCGCCGAGCTCGTTGCGTTTCGAGCGTCGCGAACGGAGAAGCCCAAGCGCTGGACTCCCCGACCCGCCGACGCATAATTTCATCGCGAACTAAACCTGTCATCCTGAGGAACGTTTTCCGCAACGAAGCGCTTGCCCTGAGTCTTCGCAGGGATCTCACCCACCAATCCTTGGCAAACCACGAGCCAAGAATTACCCAACTTACTTAACAGATTGATTTTTTGCGGCACGTCTCGGCGTGGGCCGCGAAGCCTCGTTATTCTGAGTGTGAGAAACGCGGTCGGCGGAAAAAAGCGGTTCAGGTCCTGTAGAAACCCGGCTACGATGTTGTTCGACGGAGAGTGGAATCCGATGGCAATTGTTGCGGGAGTTGATTTTGGGACGTTAAGCGTTCGAGTTTCGATTGTAGACAGCGACCGCGGCCTGCTTGCGACTGCGCTCGCGGAATATCCCCTGCACCGTAAACGGGAAGACCCGGAATACGCCACCCAATCACACGACGACCAGATGCTCGCGTTAGCGACTGCCATGCGCGAGGCAACGAAAAAAGCCGGCATCTCCGGCGACAAAGTACAAGCGCTGGCAGTCGACACGACAGGCTCGTCGGTAATCCCTGTAGGCGAAGACCTGAAGCCGCTCGATGAATATTATCTTTGGTGTGATCACCGCGCGAAGGGCGAGGCGGCAGAAATAACCGACGCGGCCCATCGCGAGGGGCTGCAGGCCATTCAGTGGTGTGGCGGCGTGTATTCGTCGGAGTGGGGCTTCTCGAAATTGCTGCACTGGCTGCGTCACAATCCGAAGAAGCGCGATCAGTTCGTTTCCGCCTTCGAACACTGTGATATGGCCTCCGCCACACTTTGCGGTATCCGCGAAGCGGGCCAAGTAAAGCGCAGCGTTTGCGCCATGGGCCACAAGTGGCTTTGGAATGCGGAACTGGGAGGCCTGCCTTCCGAAGAGTTCCTCGTCAAGGTCGATCCCCTGTTCCAGGGCGTCAGAGAGAAACTGCAGGGCGAATATGTCACTTCCGATCATATCGCGGGCGAGCTTTCCTCTTACTGGGCGGAGAAACTGGGATTGAAGGCGGGCATCCCGATACCGGTCGGTGCGTTCGATGCGCATTGGGACGCGATTGGAGCCGGCTGCCGGACCGATGACATGGTGAACGTCATCGGCACTTCGACCTGCATCATTGGCATCACGCCCTCCGTCAACCTGGTTCCCGGAGTTTGTGGCGTTGTCCATGGAAGTGTGCATCCGCAACGCACGGGAATCGAAGCGGGACTTTCCGCGGTTGGGGACATTTTTAGCGCCATCGCCAAACGCGCTGGAACCGATGTTGCCACGCTAAGCCAAGGCCTTGAGAAATATCGGGCAGGCCAGACCGGACTTCTTCGCATGACTTGGGATAACGGCGACCGCACCGTGCTGGTGAATCCGAATCTGCGCGGAATCACATTGGGATGGAATTTGCAAAGTACCGCTCAAGACGAACTCTTTGCGGCCATTGAAGGCACCGCGTTCCACACACGAATCATTCTGGATCGTATGGCGGAACACGGCGTGGAGATCAAGCGAGTCATCAATGCCGGCGGCATACCGCAGAAGAATAATGTGCTGAATCAAGTTTACGCGAATGTTCTGGGGATACCGGTGCTGGTGCCCAGCAAGAGTGTGATTAGTCTCGGGTCGGCCATTTTTGCATTTCTTGCCGCTGGAACTTTCAAGACCGTCGAAGAGGCGCAGGACAAGATTTGTCCGCAGCACACTGTGTTTACTCCCGATCCAGAGGCGCAGAAAGCATACGAATCGCTTTACCCTCTCTATCACAAAGTTTATTTCTCGTTCGGGCGCCCTGACGACGGAACGTTTGGACGTATTCTGCCCACGCTGATGAAACTGGCTCACGGCGGACATTCTGCCGGCTAGTGTCTGGGCGTTGTAATGACGAATAGTGCCTGTCGCGCCGCAGCCTCGTACTTTGCGGTTGATACCCAATCGCTCCTCGTATAGCTTCAGACTACAAGAAAGCGTTTGCACGACTGCGGACGCTTCGGGGAGGAAATCCCCATGGCTCGATTACGGTGCCTCGTTTCTCTCATCACCAAGGACAACGACTATCAGCGGGAACAGGCCGCGTCCGCCAAGACCGCGGCCGCTGAGTTCGGCGTGGATGTCGAAATCGTGTACGCCGAAAACGACGCCATCACACAAAGCACGCAGCTACTCAAGGCCATTCAAGCCGAACCTTCGCTGCGTCCAAGCGCCATCATTGTCGAGCCCCTCGGCGCCACGCCATTTCCCAAGGTGGCCTCCGCCGCGGCCAGTGCCGGAATTGGTTGGGCGGTGATCAACCGTGAGCCGGATTATAACCCTCAGCTTCGTCAGGCATTTTCTACTCCCGTTTTCTCGGTGAGTTCAGACCAGGTAGAGATCGGAAGAATTCAGGCCAAACAAATTGCTGCTTTACTGTCGCGCGATGGAACCATCCTCTATATTCAAGGCCCTTCCGTAAGCTCCGTTTCGCAACAGCGTTTGGACGGGCTGCGGGAGACGCTGCATCCGAGTTTCCAGATTGTGAATCTGAAAGGGAAATGGACAGAGGAAAGCGCGTATAACAGCGTCTCTTCCTGGATGAAGCTGATGAGAGCGCAGAAGACTCGTATCGATTTGATCTGCGGTCAAAATGACGCGATGGCTATTGGAGCAAAAAAAGCCGTGAAAGAACTGGCCAGCGATATGGAACGTGATTTTTTGTCCAGTATGCCCGTCATCGGTTGTGACGGCGTTCCCACCACCGGCCAAGCGTGGGTGCGCACTGGCGATCTCTCTGCTACCGTCGTAGTTCCTCCCAGTTGCGGCAAGGCGATCGGACTCATGACCCGCGCACTGCAATCAAGAACTCAGCCCCCAGAGCACACTTACACACTGTCTGAGCCGTTTCCTCCCCTGGAGTCGCTGAAGCCGTTCCGCGCAGCGGTTTAACCTTCGACGGGGACGCGCTCAGCCTCTTGTCACTGCACGCTTTGACTCGAGCAGGCAGTGACCGGGACGGTCGGTTCTTCTCTAGTTGGTTGATTGCGCCGGACCCACGGGCGTGCAGTCCGTTGCTGGAGGCGCGGCCGGTTGCCCAACGGGCGTGTTCAGCGAAGGCGCCGTCTGGAAATCGAACAGGTCCTCAAGCGTGTTGGCATTCTTGTCGCGCTCCGTCAGGAATTGATGTTGCCCATTTCCGGTACTCAGGAAACGCTTCTCAATGAAGGCTAACAACGACGTGTGGTCGCCCACGGTATGCGAAACGTAGTGCCGCTTTGAGAACGGGGAGATTGCCAGGAACGGCACGCGGAAGCCGTACTGATCGAAGCTCGGGCAATTAAACGGATACGGTCCTGTAGGATTGGCGGTCAGTTCTGGGCACAGCAATTCCGCGTCGAGCACGCTCGTGTCGGTTGTGCTTAACGGATTCGCGCTGCATTCCGCGCCACCGCCAGGCGCTTCGCTGCCAGGCGGATTGGAAAGGTCCGCGCACTGGCCCGGGGAAATGCCGTCCGGCGTGCGATTGAAACCTTGGCGAGCCGGCGGTGGCGGAACGTGGTCGTAAAACCCACCGTGTTCGTCGTAGGTAATAAAGATGACGGAGTTTTGCCAGTACGGGCCGTTGCGAATCGCGTTAATTACCTGTGAAACGTAGGCCTGACCGCGCTGAATATCCGTAGGCGGGTGCTCGTCATTTTCCGCCGCCAGCCCAGTCAAACCGAAATTCGGATCGACGAAGGCAACTTGCGGCAACGGTGGCACGCCGGGAGCGCCCGCGACCTGGGCGAGAAACACGGGCAGGGGCAGGAAGTGCGGATCAACGCCGGTTGTGCCGAACAAGCGGAAGCTGCCGCCCTGCGGAGCATCCTGGAAATAATCGTTCCAGGTGATTCCGTTCTTGTCGAGCAGATCAAAAATGGTGCCAGTAATGGGCTTGTAGCCACCTGGCGGTGGGAACGTATCGCTAGTGGTCAGATGGCCGAAGGAAGTTGCGGCCATGAAATAAGAACGGTTCGGAAACGTGGGACCGAGCACCGAGGAAAAGTACCGATCGTTCACGGCAAAAGTTTCAGCAAGGTTGTAGTAGAAGGGAATGTCGTTCTGCGTATAAAAGCCCATGGTGTCGTCGAGATTGTTCATCTGCTCAGTGGCCTGATTCACGCGTACAAAGCCGTTGCTGTCCGTATCGAAGAGGGTCAGTCGCGGATGCAGAAAATTTGCTTCCTGATGCGTGGGGAACCAGGAATGGTTTAGATCCGGCACCACGCAGCGGCGAGGATCGTGAAATGCGAAGATCAGATGCCCGTTGGAATCGAGATTTGCGTTAAAGCAACGGGGTTCACCCGAAGCGTCTACCAAGCAGGTCAGGCCGTCGACACAGCCGTGGTCTTCCGGGTCGCACCCAAAAAAGGCGGGATGATACGGGCTATGGGGAGCGTAGGGCAGCGCGCCAAAGTAATTGTCAAAGGAATGATTCTCCTGCATTAACACAATGATGTGCTGCACCTTGGCGATACCGGACGGCGCATCGCCCTGGGCAAACGCTCGCCCGGGTGACAACGCGACAACGGCAATCAGCAGGAAACCCAGCCAGAAATTCTTGCGCAGATGCATTGGGGTATTCTCCTTTTCGTGTGTCTCACCAATGTGAATGGCGCGCGGACCACGATTGGTTAGCAGAGTAAATACGAAATTCAAAAATGGCGCATGAAAGTCTGTTCAATGGTTGGTAATCAAAAGAATCATTCCGAGGGGAGTCCGTGAACTGAGAACCCTCTTGGATCGCCGCATCTTTCGTATTTGCATAAGCGAGAGCGTGCATTGCGTTGACTTGCTTTCCTGATGCGTCCTAAGATGAACGCTCCGGCGCATTAACCAAATCGTTCCGCGACGGTACTGGCCGACATGGAAATGGACAAGCCCGAGATTGGCGCCGCGTCCCTGGTGATGAGTTTTGGAGCGAAACCGAGGCTCCAATTCCTGTCGCGTGGGTGCGCAGTGATTGTGGGATTGGCGAGCATAGCTGCCGCCTTGCCCATGGCCGCACTTTCTTTCGGAGCTTACCGAGTGGCCGTGGTCCTCGGGATGATTGCTCCGCTGCGCGATGCGTATGAATTTGTCTCGCGAGGGTACGACCGGGTGCTCGAGCGGCTCGGCCAAAACGTTCTGCGCGACCCCCGGGATACTCCTGCGCTACGCGTGATGGTCTCCCTTACCGTCACCATCGTGCCGATTTTCGTTATTCAACTCATCTTGGGGAAGCCCCGGCTTCTCCTGGTCATCGCTTTCTACCTTGCTCTTTACGGTCTGAAGTTTCAGCGTTTTATCAGAATGTTCAGCGCCAGCCATTTGGAGGCGCACCGCCGCCACGGCTATTTTTCAGACAAGTACGATAAGGTCTTTGGCCGCTACCTCGAATTCTTCCTTGGCTATTTCTATGGGAACGCGCCGGAGTTGGGTCGCACCGCGCACGTATGTCTTCATCATAAAGAGAACAGCGGGCCCGACGACACGCGCAACAGCATGCTTTACGATCGCACCAGCCGGCTCGATTTCTTCTGGTATCTCGCCGAGAACATGTGGACGGTGCTGGGCATTGTTCCCTATCTTTATTTCAAAGCTCACGGCGACGAAAAGAATCAAAAACGCATGTTGTGGGGCATGGCTCGCTATTACATCTACTTCGCTGCCGTATTTATTTACGACTGGAGGATTGGGCTGCTGTTTGTCCTGGTTCCTCTGCTCTGTATGAATTTCGTGAACAGCATCACTGCTTGGGTCCAGCATGCTTTTTCGGATCCGGAACGACCCCATGATTATTTTGCCAATAGCGTCACGGTGGTGGATGAAGTGAATTTCATGAACGAGGGATACCACCTGTGCCATCACCACCGTTCCGCCCTGCACTGGACGGAAATGCCCGCGCATCTTGAACGCCTTCGTGACCGCATGAAAGAGGCGCACTCGCTGGTGTTTCGCGACCTGGATTTCTTTGGACTGTTCTGCGAGCTAACCCTCTTTCGCAGAATGGATGTGCTCGCCGAGAAACTCGTTCCCTGGGAGGACATGGACCACGAGCAGCGTTTGGCCCTGCTGGCTAAACGCACCACCCTCCGCCTCTCCTGACAGACATAAATCACCTTCTACGTTCCTGTATGTTTATTGCCGATTTCTTCTCAATCCTAAGTTCTAACGCCTCGGATTCGACCAGTCTGAGGGTCCATAGCAGCTGACAAACAAAGGCCGTATTCTTTCTGCGCGCGCCTACAAGTTCTTAATTTCGGAGGCCGTGACAGTGATCGGCAAGGCAGCGCATATTTGTGCGGCTGCGTCGGGTCGTGGGAGCCGACGCTACGACGCTTCTATGACACCGGAGGAGCGCGCCAGCATCGACAACGCCATTTGGGTTTGTGCCGACCACGCTGACTTGATCGACCGGGACGAAGTAACGTATACGGCCGAGGTGCTGCGCGCAATGAAACGTGAGCATAAAGCGCCCTGCGGGAAAGGCATCCGCCTTGGAAAAGCCATGATTTAGGTCCTGGGCTCCTGGCTATCGGCCCGCATATCATCTGCACAGGCGATATCGAAAACATCTCCGTGGCTAGCTGGACGTTGCGCCTGAAGCACTTTGTGGCAGGCGACGTTCACGACGCGCCGATTCCGCAGGCTGTTAAGGTTGTGTACCGTTGGAACCAGGCGCCGTCAGCGCTTGAATGCGCCGAAACTCCTGCATATCTTGCGCTGCCTCCTGTGTCTTACCTTGTTTCCGATGAACACCTGCAAGAGCAAGGTACGCCTGCCCAGCGAGAGGCGTTTCCTTTTCCACTTCGGCTACACGCGAAAATGCTTGTTCCGCCTCCTGCGGGTTAGAATTGACCAACGCCCGGCCCAGCGCGTACAACGTCTCCGGCATGTCGGGATGCAAGGTATTCGAACGCCGCAAAGCTTCGGCGGCCTCCTTCATCTTGCCCTCCTGCAATAGCGCATCGCCCAAACGGTAAGCGGCTTCGGCATTCCCGGGCTGCGATTTTGCCTCGATTTGGAACTGCTCCTCGGCCTTCGGCCAATCAGAATTCGCCGCGTATACCTGGCCAAGCTCCAGCCGCGCTCCGGGCAGACCGGGCTGTAATGCCAGCGCCTGCTGATATTCCTTGATGGAATCGGCGTAAAGTTTCATCTCGAACAGCGTTTGTCCCTTCGCTTGATGCGCCCGGGGAGAGTTAGGAAAATTCCCAAGTAGTTTGTCCAGCGATTGGGAAGAGAGCAGCGCACCGCCCCTGCTTAGATAAAACAGCAGGTCGGGATCATTAGGATTCTTTGCGAGCGCTGTCTGCAAATTGGCAATTGCTTCGAGTGGTTGGCCCATTTGCAATTGCGCGATGCCGAGTGCTGCGAATTCGTGCACTTTTTCGAAATGCGGAACCGCCTCCGACGCATAGCCCGCAGCGAGCAATGCAAAGCCTAACATTTGTTGCAAAGGCGCCGAGTCCGGATCCAATTCAGCGGCGCGCTTTAGCGGGGGAACCGCAGAGGAGTAGTCGCCTTTCCTCATATACGCGTCGCCCAACCGGAACAGCACGACCGCAGAGGAAGGGGCCAAATCCGCGGCCTTACGAAAGTCCGCGATTGCGGCATCAAGATCGTGGGCGTTCTCCGCTTGCTCGCCCGATTGCACCAATGCCAGAGCTTCGGGAGGCTCGCTGGGCCTCGTCGACTGCGTCTGCAGCAGCAAACTAATCCAAAGCACGGCGTGCATCATGGTTGCACCGTTTCTTCGACCGTGAGGAACTGATCCGCCTTCACACCCTTCAGGGTCTGCTTGACTCCCGACGGCCATTTAACTTCGATATCGGCAGTCTCGGCGGACCCTAGCCCGAAATGAACGCGTTTGTCATTCGATGACAGGTAACTGCCCGTCGCAGAGCAGAACCGTACTTGCCCATTCACTTGCACCCGGGCGCCGTAACCGTCCCGATTGCTGCGCTTTCCCCGCAAAAGAATGGTTAGCCAGTGCGATTTGCCGCCACGATTCATATACGCCTGCGCGCGCTCCTCGAGCGCAACGGTCATCACGTCGATCCAGCCATCATTGTTCAAGTCGCCAAACGCAGCGCCGCGGCCCGCCACCGGCACATCGGAACCGGCGTTGGCTCGAACGAAATGTCCGTTGCGATTCATGGCCAGCAAGGGCGGCTCTTTATAGCGCAGCGAACTGTCGTACATTTCCACATTGTCGAAAACATGGCCCTGCATGATAAACGCGTCCTTCCACCCATCGTTGTCGAAATCCTCCAGGCCCACACCCCAGCCGGATGATTTTCCGGAGAGCGCACCGAAACCGGTTTCGAGTTCCTGAGGACTGAAGCCACCTTTGCCGTCGTTATGGAAGACAACATACGGTTGGTGTGGCAATTGCGTCACCAGCAAATCAGGAAGCCCGTCGTTATCGTAGTCCTGAAATGCAACGCCCATGCCCGATAGCATCTTTCCGTCGTCGGTGAGCGCCGCGCCGGAATCCAATGCGGACTCGGTGAATGTCCCGTTGCCGTTGTTGTGAAAGAGAAATTGATTCGTCACGTCGTTCGAAACAAAAATATCGGTGTACCCATCGCCATCGTAATCCGCGAATGCCACGCCAAGCCCGTGTCCCTTCAATGCGCCAATCCCGGAGTGGACGCTCACATCTTCAAACGTCCCATCACCGCGGTTGTGATAGAGGATGTTGGAGATCGCCGGAAACTCGCCGGGCGGGCAATACGTCGGCTTTACAGCACCGCAGGTTTTACTTTTCTCGACGCTCCACTCCAGATAACGGGTCACAAACAAATCCAGCTTGCCGTCGTTATCGTAATCCAGGAAACCCGCGGAAACGGACCAGCCGCCCGCGGCCACTCCGGCCTTCGCGGTCACATCCGTGAACGTGCCATCGCCATTGTTGTGGTACAGGATATTCTTCCCGTAATTCGTGACGTAAATGTCCGGAAAACCATCGTTGTCGTAATCTCCCACGGCTACGCCCATTCCGTAGTTTGTATCACCCGCATCGGCCAGACCGGCTTGTTCGGTAACGTCGGTAAACGTGCCGTCCTTATTCTGGCGATACAGCCGGTTCCAGTAAGGGGGATCGTGGCGATCGAAGCTGTATGGCGGCCGCATAGGACTGCGCACGTGCCCTCCGTTCACCAGAAAAATGTCCAGCAGCCCATCATTGTTATAGTCAAGAAGAGCCACGCCGCCGGGCATGGTCTCGATGAGGTACTTCAGGTCGGTAGGCGAATTGCGGAGCACAAAATCGACACCCTTGAGAGGGAGCACCTGGAACATCGCATCGGATTTTGGACTGGGTGTTTGCGCAAGCACGGTGACCGCGCAAAGGAGAAAAACCAATCCGGGTTTGGCTCTTTGCACCCGTAACAACCCAGAATCCTTTCCCTACAGCGCATGACGCACGTGGGTGATTTTTTCGAGGAGACTTCCTGTGCCCAGCTAGTTTCTCAGTTTGCGCTGAGGATTTCTATGTCAGTCGCGTGTGTTTCATCAGGAACATCGAAACTCAGCATGTGCTGTGAGCCGTCCACCGAAGCGGCAGGCGCCGCGGCGACGTTTTTCAGAGCGACTCGTGCGTTCCCAGCAGTCCACCCGTAAATCTCGAAATGAATGTGGTTCCACCAGGGATGATATGGGCTCTGGTGCTCACCAACGTGCACCGTTACGCCTCGTTGCGTAACTTCACATGAAAATTGCACGCGCAGAAATTGGCCGCGGGTGTAAGCCAGCGTCTTGCCGTCATCCTCGTAAAGTGAGCCGTGGCAGTTTCTTCCCGGATACACCCGCACAGTCAATGGTCCCTTGGGAGTTTCCTCGGTGCTCTGAGTCAGAGGTTCCATCGGAATAATCGCTCCCTCTCGCACATACACGGGCAAAGTATCTAGTCTTGGCTGCACCATTACGGGAGCATGCGAACTCCCACTGGGCGTTGCGGCTTCCACTTTCTCGCCGGTCCAATAGTCGTACCAAGCCCCAGCGGGGAGCTTGACTTCGTAATTGTCGGGCTGCTCCGGAAATGGCGGAGGAGCAACCAGCAAGTCAGGTCCGAATAAGAATTCATTCCCGGCGTCCAGGTCCAATGGATGACCGTCAGGAGTCGCGTCAGGAAATTCCAAAAAGAGTGGGCGTACGACCGGCATGCCTGTGCGAGAGAGTTCCTCAACGACGGTATAGAGATACGGCATCAGGCGATAACGCTCTTCGATGTAACGCCGCCGAATGGATTCTTGTTCCGGACCATGGACCCACACTTCTTTGTCGCCGGAACCCTTGTTGGTGTGGTTGCGGTCGATGGGCTGAAAAGTCGCCAGTTCAGTCCAGAGCGTCAGGAGTTCCGGCCTGGGCGTGCCAATAAAGCCTCCCACATCCGCACCGGAGAGTCCGAATCCACTCAAGCCCAAATTCAAAAGCATGGGGGTGCTAAGGCGCAGATGGTTCCAGGAACTGGTGTTGTCGCCGGTCCAGGTGGCGGCATAGCGCTGGCCACCCGCATAACTGGCGCGCGTGAGAACGAATGGTCGAACATCGGGATTCAGCTTCAGCAAGCCGTCGAACGTGGCGCGGGAATTCTCCATGCCGTAAACGTTATGAATCTCCAGATGGGTCGCGGTTCGTTTTTGAAAGCCCGGCTCATCAATACGATGTTGGGTGTCGTCCGGCATGGTAAGGATTGGGGTCTGAAATACGGAAGGCTCGTTCATGTCATTCCAGAATCCCGCGACGCCTTCCGAGACAAAATCCTTGTATAACGAGCCCCACCAATCCCTGGTCTTCTGCTGCGTAAAATCCGGAAACACCGACGGGCCCGGCCACACGGTTCCCACGTACGTTGAACCATCCGGATTCTTAACGAAGTGATCGCCAGCGACTCCGGAGTCGTACGGCGAGTAACCTGCCTCTGGAAGTTTGGCAATGTGCAGATCTGTGATCACCACTACGTGAAAGTTCTGATCGCGCAGATCGCATAACATCTGTTCAAAATGTGGAAATCGGTCCGCATTCACGGTGAACGGACGATTTTTGTTTTGAAAATCGATATCAAGGTACAACACGTCCGCTGGAATCTTGTCCGCCCGCAATCGAGACGCGATTGCCGATAACCGGGATTCCGATTCGTAGCTAAAGCGCGACTGCTGAAATCCAAGCGCCCACAGCGGTGGCAGCGGCGGCGCTCCTGTCAGCCAGGCGTATGTCCTGACAACCTGCTTCGGGTCTGGGCCATACAAGACGTAGTAGTCGATCGGTCCACCGTCCGCGCCAAACGAATACAGGTGACGTTCGCTTCTGCCGAAATCGAAACTGCTGGACCAGGTGTTGTCCAGAAGAAAACCCATCGAGCGGCCGCCCCGCATCGTGAGAAAGAATGGAATGCTCTTGTAGATGGGATCCGTGGACTCCTGAAACCGAAATGCGTCCGTATTCCACAACCGAAACGACTGACCACGACGGTCCAGAGGACCTGCCTTGTCCCCCATGCCGAAATAATGTTCATCGTCCGGCAGTTTTTTGTAGATTCGAAACTCCGCCCCGTGCGATTCCACCGGCCATCCCGGCGCATCCTCCTGCAGGACATGTCCTTGCAAATCGGAAATGGACAGCCGCAAGTTTTCACGGTCAACACGTACGACGAGCACCTTGGTCTGGAAACCAAACGTATCGGTGCCATTTTCCGGAGTCACAGAAATGCTTTGCTGGCGGATCGTCTGCGGAACAGCCCACGACGCATCTTCCGGCAACTCGCCAGTGAGGCTCTCGCGGATCCGCAAGACATCGTCGCGCAGTGCCACAATCGTTAGAATCGTTTTGCCGTCTCGCACTTCAATTCCGTTGGGCAACACCTTACCGGCACGCAGAGATTTGGCCGTGTTCCGCGGCGAATTTCCGTGATGCTTGTTGGCACCCCAAATGGACCCGGACCGTCCGCCAACCAATGTGAAGAGGCCCATCACCATAATTAGTCCACTGCGGAACAACACTGTTCTCAATTTAGTAAGAGTTTTCATTTTTGTGCACCGGCGCTGCGTCACAGCCTAGCCACCTTGGTTCCGTTTCATCGAGCAGACTATCCGCAGCTTCCGCCTGGGCCACGGGCATTCGGAGTTGCGACCATTGAGCAGCACTGCAGCGGCCAGCGGCGAGTCCCGTGTTCACTTCTCGGCTGTGTTTTTCTCCGGAACCACATGTGCGAAATGCCTGACAAGCTGCGGACGTTCCTCGACTTGGAAACTGTTCACGTCGCCTGCCAGGCACTCGCTCCTCCCAGGGTGTTGGGGGGAAAGGCGGATTCAGGTTAGAAGTAGAATTTGCCGGCGAACTGCAAGCTGCGCGCCGGATAGGCGGACGTGATGGTGCCGAAATTCGCGTCGCCCAGGTTGGTGTCGGGGGTAAAGAAATTGGGATGGTTGAAGGCGTTGAATAGTTCAAAGCGGAATTGCAGCCGCTTGGTCTCGGTGAACTTCCACCACTTCTGCAGTCCCATGTCCCAGTTGACGAAGCCGGGCGCGCGCAGATTCGAAAGGAATCGCGGAGCGTCGCCGAAGGTGAATGGCGCAGGCTGGGCAAAAGCCGCAGGATTGATCCAGTTGTTGATGGACTGGTTTTGTGGAACCGGGCTGACGCCGGAAACGATGTTCGGCCGTTGATTGAAACCGAACCCAGCCGTGTTGTTTGACGCGGGGCTGATCGAGAGAGGCAGTCCGGTGTGGGCGCTCAAGATCCCGCTCCACTCCCAACCGCCGAGGACCGCGTCCATTGGCTTGTTCCAGTCGTTGCCGAAATGCTTGCCTCTGCCGAAGGGCAATTCGTAGCTGTAGTTGGTGACCATGCTATGGGTCAGGTCAGTGGCGTCCACGGAGCGCTCCGCCGCCAAATTGTAAGAATTGCGCACGGAACTTCCGCTGCCGGGGAAAGCCCAGCCCGATGCGCCCTGCACGTTGTCCATAAATTTCGAATAAGTATAGGACACGTTGAGCTGCAGTCCGGAGTGCCACCGGTGCGTATAGGTAGCCTGAAGGGCGTTGTAAGTGGAACCGCCGACGGCTGGTGGCGCTTCCGTAACGCTGCAATATTCGGGGAAGCGGCGGAGCAATTGGCCGTACACAATCGTCGGCTGATCCAAACCGCACCCACTTGAAGTGATGTGACCGTAGAACGGATTCGGCACCATCTGGGTCAACTGATTGCCCAACGCCTGATCGCTCGCCGGGATTTCATTCCATTCCAAATATTGTGCAAGAACGTGCACACCGTGATTCCCAACATAAGTAAGGTCCAGCAGATCGTTGTTGGTGAACGAATACTGTCCGCCAACCATCCACTGCTGCACATAAGGAGAATCGCGGATGGGATCGACAACGGGGTTCAACCCGTAGCCGACATCGGTCAGGCCGGCCAACGCACTTCCCGTGGCTGGGACCTGGCCATTCGGAAAGGCGCTAGGCAAACCCAACGCCGCGTTGCCGCTGAGCGTCGAGGAAGGATTCAAGCCGCCGTTCAGGCTAGTGACCCAAGGCGTGGATTGAGAGTAGCCAATGTTCGGTCCTTGGCCGTAGTAGCTAGGCACATAGAAGATGCCATAGCCGCCGCGCAGCACAAGTTTGTCGCGCAGTTGGTACGCAGCGCCGATACGCGGAGCAAAGTTCTTGTACGAGGTATTATAAAGACCGCTGTTCCCGCTGGAATTAAATACCAGCATGCCGGGCACACTGAAACCGACATCGGAGCTGATGGGATTCACGGCATTGAAGTCAAAATATTGTTGTTTGTCATATCTTTCGGTGGGCGCCGTTTGAATTTCATAGCGCAGTCCGAGGTTCAGCGTCAGTCGGCGCGTCAGTTTCCAGTCATCCTGGAGATACCAACCGAGCAAATGCTTGTCCGTCGCTGGGAACGCATTCACGCCGGTCTGGTTCAGCCCGCTGCCCACTCCAATGAGGAAAGAAGCAAAGCCGTTACCGGTTCCAGGAGTTTCGAGTTGCGGATCTGGCCCGGCTGTCGAAGTGGTCTGGAAGGTTAAATTGGTGTTCGCGTAGTGCCCGCCATCGATGCGCGCCCACACGTCCATAAAACCGAAACCCAATGTGTGCCTTCCGATATTTTTCGTGAAGTCCACGGAACTCGTCCAAATCGTCTGAGGCACTATGTAATTGTCGAGACCCGCCTGTGCGCCGAGGTATGAATAGCTCTGCGGCTGGACGAGCGGGAACGACGGCGCGATGGAATCAATAAAATTCGGCAGGCCGAGGCTGGACGAATTGTAGCCGAAACTCTGCGTCACAGACTGCTCCACGTGGCGATTCACACCGAAGTTCACGCTCATGGCAAATGTCGGGTTGAAAATGTGGTTGTATCCCGCGTTGATGCTGTAGCGATTGTTAGGCGCAACTACACCGGGACCCCCCGGATCGTCGGCACCGTAATAGGTCGGGTAGTTAACCTTGGATTGGAATTTCTGCGACCAACGAACATTCAGCCGGTCACTGTCGGTAATATTCTGATCGATGCGCACCGAATATTCGTTCGAATGAGCTTCCGCTGCAGAAGCCGCCAGGAAATTGTTCACGAGGCCGGCATTCGTTGGAGTCGGCCAATAGTTACCGGTGGCGATTTTTTCGGCAATCGTGTCGAGCACTCCGGGGGGAATGATATTGCCGGGAAAAGGATCGCGGATGTAACCCGTTTGGGTGGCGATAAGCCCGGTGCTCGGGTCAACTTGTCCGGCGGTGATTTGGCGAGTGCTGAACGGATTGTAGATCGAACCAGAGAGTATCGCTCTGCCGAGCGCGTCGAGTTGCCCGGTCGGACCGCCCAGGAGTTCGGAAAAGTCTCCCGTGCGCTCTGCCGATGTGGGCATAGTGCCGACAAACGTAGCCGGCGTGGATTGACGCAGACCTTCAAAGTAGCCGAAAAAGTACGTCTTGTTTTTGCGGATGGGGCCGCCGATGGTGGCGCCAAACTGGTTGCGGGTAAACTCCGGCTGCTTTCCGTCATTGAAAAAATAGCGCGCGTCGGCGCCGCTGTTGCGATAGAACTCGTAGGCATCGCCATGGAATTCGTTAGAGCCCGACTTCGTGACTACGTTGATGACGTTGCCGCTGCTGAATCCGTACTGCGCGGTGAACGCATTGGTCTGAATCTTGAATTCCTGAACATCGTCGACCGAGGGTACGTAGATCACGCCACCCCAATCCAAGCGAGTGTCCCAGGTGCCATCCAGAAGGTATTCGGCGGTGTTGAAAAAGGTTCCCCCAAAGTTGAGGAACGAGACGTCCTGATCCGCGCTCCCGGAAATTCCCGGCGCGCCAACAATCTGCTCTTCCGCGGCGTTGCTGACCGAGGAACTGAGATTCGCAAGTCCGATGATATTTCGCAGGTTGAGAGGCAACGCGACCACTTGGGAAGCCGATACGTCTGACGAGATATTGGCATTGTCCGAGTTGAGAAGGGGAGCCTGCGAGGTAACCTCGATGTTCTCGGTCACCGCCCCGATCGCGAGCACCACCCGCTGTTCCGCCACTTGGCCCGCCGCCAATGTGATTCCGGCTTGCCGGTAGTGTTTGAATCCAGACGCCTCGACCTCCAGATTATAAGAAGCCGGGGGAAGCAAGGCGAAGGAGTAAAGGCCAGTATCGTCCGTCGTATAGGTGCGAATGAAGCCACGCTCAGGATTGGTAAGCGTAAGTTTGGCTCCACTGATGGACTCACCGGTAGGATCGAGCACAGACCCGCTAAGTGTTGCATTAAATGCCTGGGACTGGCCGAAAAGTTGGATGGTACCTAAAGTACCTAAAAACAGAAGAGCGAGTGTGCAGAATAGAACTGGAAATCTCCAAGAACGCTCACAACGAGACATACGGATATACCTCCTGGACACAACTAGAGAAAAAGCCACCCCAAAAAGATTTCAGCTATTTCATCCCTGCGCGAACTACCCCTGAAAATTCCGCAGAGCCTGAGAACACAATCGAAATAACTGTCACCAGATATAGAAAACATGCTTGCATCGTGGCAAGGCTTTGCCTGTTAAGGACGCACGATAAGAAAGAAAAGAGTAAAAAACACAAACATCGCGCATGTTTTCAGCTAGTTACGGTGTGGTTGTACCGCAGATAAGAGCACCCTCATCCCGCGTTTTACCTTGCACCACACCCCGCTGCACGCTACTATCTCGGTAAACAGACTCTCATATCGATGTTTTGAATCGTACCCGTGCTCTGTTTCGCGGTGCAGCGACACTCGTCACTCGGGTAAAGCCGTGGGGAAACCTTGCTACCAGAGCAGGCAACCGAAACCTGGACGCCTTCTAGCGAAGTCGAAAAGGTAGCCGTTCAACAACAACTCGAAAAGCTACTGGCCACTCACCTATTCAATTCCAGCAAGCGTTATCCGAGCTTTCTTCGCCATGTCGTCGCACGCGTTTTGGCCGGCCAGACCGACCAGCTGAAAGAACGCATCCTTGGTGTTGAGATCTTCGGCAGGCCCGCTGATTATGACACCAATATCGACCCGATCGTCCGTGTCACTGCAGCGGAAATCCGCAAACGCATCGAGCAGTACTATCAAGATCCCAAACACAGCCAGGAGATTCGGTTATATCTGCCTTCTGGCTCGTACGCCCCCCAGTTTTCCTGGCCCGGCCACCCGGCAACCACGATTACCGTACCCCTGGAATTCCCGGCCAATGCCACGGAACCAAATGACATTCACGCTCACGCAGGCACTGTACCCAATCTCCCCGAAGAACGGACCCACACGAAAACCCGCGTACGGAATCGCTGGACGATTGCCGCGGCGTTTACGTTGCTGGCTGTCGTGGTGGCGTCGGTCGCAATTGCCTACGCTTTTCGTCCCACCGTGCTGAAACAGTTTTGGGACCCCTTCGTGAAATCTCCGGAGCCGGTACTCTTCTGCATTGCCGACCAGAACCAATACTCCACCATTCGGCTACGTGACGCGGCGGACCCTCAACGCATTACAACACTTTCCGACACCATGGACACCATCATCATTGACGACGTAAATCCGCTGGTGAATGTGGCGGGTATGCTGCGCACTTACGGCAAGACGTATCGCGTGCTCGGCGACTCCACCACCACGTTGACCGACCTACGGCGTGGCCCCTCCGTGTTCATCGGCGCGTTCGACAATAGCTGGACGTTGCGCCTCACCGGACCGCTGCGCTTTCATTTCGCCAACGATCCGCAAATGACGCAATTCTGGATTGAGGACCGGAATGCGCCGAACAAGCGCGAGTGGATACTGGACCGCACGCAGCAATTGCAAACGGGAATTTACAAGGACTATGCGATTGTCGCGCGCCTCATTGATCCGAATACAGATCAGTACGCGGTCGTCGCGGCGGGTATTGGCCGGGGTGGCACCGTCGCTGCAGGCGAATTCCTGGTCGACGGCCATCACATGGAAGAGATGCTGCCTCACGTACCAACCAACTGGAAAAAAAAGAATCTCGAAATCGTCCTCGAAACCCAGGTGATCCAAGGCCGCTCCGGTCCACCGCACATCAGCGCCATTCACGTCTGGTGATTAGCTTCTCGCCAAGCCATTCCTGACCGACTCGGTCTCAGCTGAATTGGTTGTGGATCTGCTGACCATCGGCGCAATGCTGATCATCATGTTCTGGCTGAGCTGGGATTTCACCTTGATCGCCGTCGCCATCACTCCGTTTGTGCTGCTGATGATTTCGCGCTTCAAAAAAGCAATCAAGAGGGCCACCAAAGAAGTGCGCAAGCAACAAAGCGGAGCAGGCGCTCTGTCGGCGAGCGGGGAAAGCAACAAGAGCACGGCGGGATTTACACGCATGTGATCAGCGAAGACGGAAAGTGAGTCGCTGCTCAACTGGGTCATGCGGTGTTTGGAGTTTTGGACGCAATTTGACGCCAGTTGGACGCTGATTTGTGACTCCCTCCGAAGGCAGCGTGGGTCTATTACTCTCAAGGCTGGTGAAGTTATTTTCGAGTTGCTGACAGCACGCGATGAGACCACCAAGAACACATGAGTAGGCGAGCAATATGCGGAACGCCATGTGATGTACTAAGTTTAATATAACGACAGAATAAATAATGCAAAAGACGGCCGCTCTTCAAGCTAGCACAACACTCCGTTGGATACGGTATGTATCGAACAAACAGTCAGAATGATAAAACGCCGCCGGTACGTAACCGTTTAGCTGGAGAGCACATGCCCTCCTTGCGGAGATGGAGGACTTTGGGTGTCGAGAGCTTCGGAGTGAACATGAGGGCTAAGAAGAACGCCGAGAGCAAGCGTCGGAAGTCGCGTACGCTGGGAAAGGCAGAAGAACCACATACAAGATCGAGCTTGGCGGCGATGGTCTCAACTACATAATCGTTCCATGCCTGGATGGTCACCTGAGTAAAGCGCAGAAAACGAGAGACGCTCTCGAGTTCCGCATCGAGCGGCACAGCATAATCATTTTTTTTTCCGGCCGGCATGCCTCAGGCTCAGCTGCGCCAAGGTCCGGTCAGGCTGCGGGAGCAAGGGCACGAGCATGTTTGGCCGCAGGCGCGCATCTTGCGGGCAAAAGCCTTCTAATTGCCGAACGCGTGGCGATCTATCTCACGTGGACGCGATGGTGCACTTCGACGCGAGGCCCTGGCCGTGGGACCCACGGATGTGCGTACGGTTGACGGTAGTAGCCGCGATTCACCCAAACACGGCTCCACGGGGTGCGATCGAAATAGATGGTGTGCGCGCCCCACAGAAAATACGGATGCACCCATCCAAACGGGAAAAATCCCGCGGTGATGACCACCGCATGCCCCCACCGGATCGCTCCGCCAACGAAAAATCCCGGGGCGGGCGGACCAAACACCACGAGCGGGTCGTAATAGGGCACATAGATGTACGCCGGATTGACCGGCAAGATTTCCACATAGCCGTCGGTTTCGACGACGTTGCAGTACGGATTCGTCTGCAAGTAGCCATACTTGCGCGCCTGTTTGCGCAGACGCTGCACGGCGTCCATGACCTCCCCGCGCTCCACGAGCACGGCGTTGCCGAGCTGCTCGGTCCACGCCGGATCTCTCGCCATCATGTCAAGCACCGACGGAAACGGGATCAACGCGAGTACGCTCGGGTCCCACTGCAAATTATCTTCACGAATCGCGTCGGCTAGCGCTTCGCCTTTGAGGTTGCTGTGCTCGTCGGCCCACGCGGCGGCCTCGGGAATTTCGTTCCAATAGGTGGATGCCGTCAGGATTTGTGCAAGCAGCGGATCGGGATACAGCGCGATGCGGCTAACGAGATTTTCCAATTGCTTCTCGGTGAGCGGCGGGCCAGGCGGCGCAGGCTCGGCAGCGGCCGGCGCTGGTGGAGGAGGCGGGGGCGGCGGGTTCTGCGCCGTCGCTCGAAATACGAGAAGCGCCGTGAGCAAGAGGAGTAGGAAGAGCTTCGCGAATGGAATTGTGCCAATCGAATTGCAGTGAATTTTGGTACGGGTAATAAAGCGCGCGCGATTCGCGACGGCGTCATTTGCGGGCGCGCGATACTTGGGCGATGTCATACTGTTCCCCCTCTAAGCTGTAATTTCCGATTTGACCCTTTGTCTCGGGCATTGCATGCTCCCCCTGCCCTGGACATCACGGATTTCCCACCAGAGTGTTCGCTCCTACGAGTTCTGCTTACCCGTGATGACGCCGTAGACCAAGACTCCGCGTGTGCGAGGGCCATGGCCCGAACGGTCTACTTAGGTGGAAAATTCTTAAATAGCTTCTCGATATCCTTATTCAGTTTCTTTGATTCCTTCTCCGGATTGTCCGGCAAAGCATCGCTGGCCCACCCACGCCAGATGAGCTGTTTCGTGCGTGAGTCAAAAAGATCGACGACCAAAGTCCCTACGGTGTAACTGTCCACGGCACCCCAGTAGTGCCAGCCCCATCCGCCAAACCCGTTGTAGAACGTTTCCAACGTATGGTCTTTCTTCGTGGCCACGTGAGCAGCTACCCCGACGTCTGCGCCGTCGTCAACCATCGTCCACCCTTTCGCGGTGAGTTCGGCATTAATGGCGTTCACGATGCGGTCGTCCATAAGTGGATCCTGCATGTGTGGCTTCCTGATCCACATGAATGTCTTGTACTGCGAGAAATTTGCATTCGGGTCGAAATCGCTCATGATTTTCGCAGCTACTGCGACTCCAGCAATCGACAGCAGAAAAAGCAGACCGATAAGCATTTTTGCGATTCGCGTTTTCATTTTCCCTCTCCTTGCAAGCCCGCTTTGTTAGGGAAGGCAACTGCGTGACCACAACCCCGTCATGCACCCTTCCGCGCATCTCCATCATCGCGAATGGATTAAGCGTGGAGTGATCGAGAATTGCGCGGAATGGCCCACGGAAACGCCGAAATACCGACAGAATACCGACGTATCGTGTTGAGCTCAGAGCGTTGGTCGTGGGATTTTGGCTAGATTCGCTGAGCGGCACAAACTGCCGAGTCGCGAAGCTCTTGTAGAGCGTAGAAAAGACACTGTAGAGCACAGTGGAAATTAGTTTTTTTAGCTAGTACGTGTTATCGAAAGTACTACGGAAGCGTCCGTGTGGATAATTGCCGCCGGATTGTGCCGGTATTACATTATCCAGCAGTGCCATCTGAATGGGTAAGCCCCGAATGGCGGAGACGTCAGGGAATACTGTGTGGACGGAATGCCACAGCTTGGGACGCGTTGTTATTATAGAAATCCCTCCTTTTTTGAACGCGGTACCCATGGCTTTAAGGTAGGCGAATCGAAGTTCCAGTCGCTACCTTGAAGGATTCAAGAGAAAGCTAAATAGATAAGTAACGGAACCGTTTCACGGTTCGTCGCACTGGTGTCGATATTGCAATCGGCAGAACGAAATTCGCCGGGTCGAAAAAGTGAGGGTGAAATGTGCAGCGCTACGAGAGCGATCATGAATGGGGGAGGCATGCCGGGAACAACGACTACGTCGAGGCGGGGGATATCAGGAGAGAGTACATCACCGTTGGATTTCATCGGAGAAAGTTTGAACCTGAGGGGCGCCTTGAAGCAGACGGAGATTGTGGCAGCCACCGATTCGATCGTGTTGATTCTGGGTGAAACCGGAACTGGAAAAGAACTGATAGCCAAAGCCATACACCAACTTAGTTCCCGCTGCGACCGCAGTTTCGTGGGCTTGAATTGCTCTTCTATTCCCGGGAACCTGCTCGAAAGCGAACTGTTCGGATATGAACGAGGTGCGTTCACCGGAGCTTACGCGCGAAATATCGGGCGGATTGAAGGGGCGGACCGGGGGACTCTGTTTCTCGACGAAATCGGCGATTTTCCGATGGAGCTGCAGCCAAAGCTACTGCGCGTGCTGCAGGAGCAGGAGTTTGAGAGGCTCGGAGCCGGGCGAACCATTCACGTGGACTTTCGCCTGGTAGCCGCCACCAACCGGAACCTCGCTCAGATGGTGGAAGATGGCAGATTTCGCCGCGATCTTTACTATCGGCTCAACGTATTTCCTATCCAAATGCCTGCCTTGCGCCATCGCTCCTCTGACATTCCGCTACTGGCGTGGCATTTCACAAAAAAATATGCAGAGCGTATGGGCAAACGAATCGAAAAGATCCGGCCGGAAGATTTGGATGCGCTCACGGAATATTCCTGGCCCGGCAATATTCGCGAACTGCAGAACTTCATCGAGCGCTCGGTGATCTTGTCGACCGACGCCGTGCTGGATCTGCCCATCCATGAATTGAATCGCGAAAGAGCTGCCGCGAAGCACGGTGTGCGGACACTTGCCGATGCCGAGCGCGAACACATCCTGGAAACACTGCGAGAAACGGAATGGGTGGTCGGAGGTCCCCACGGGGCGTCCGCGTTGCTGGGGGTGAAGCGCACGACTCTGCTTGACAAAATGCGTCGCCTCGGGATTTCACGCCCACAAGGCTGACGGGCGTCTGTCGGCATCTTGACGAATACGCGGCGTTTTTATCGCGGGCGCGAAACAGGTGAGATACCAAACGGGCCTAATTGCTTGCGTCTCAAACAAGTCGATACCGCTCGCTATCAAACAAATCTTTGGAACCAAGGATGCCTGCAAGTGCTCTGTTCGGTGAGCTGATTCGTATTCGCGGTCAGTTCGCAGGGCGAACGCGTTCGAATGATGACCCTGACGCGGAATGAGAGAAGCCGATGACAAGTCTGCATGTCCATACTGAGCAGAAAGGTTCCAAGGCGGCAAATTTGGGAAAGCGGTGCGCAATGGTCGATCGAGCCCATTCCGTCCTTCTCTGGCGTAAGGAGAATTCACTGCTCTCGGTTGACGAGTTGGCAAAAGCAGCTTCCCTCGACACAGAGCGCGTGGAGGCAATCATCGGATTTGGCCTGATTGAGCCGGCGGCGCGCACGATGGCAGGTCCTCTGTTTGCGCGATCGGCGCTGGAACGTTTGCAACGTATCGCTCGGCTGCGACGCGATCTGGGAATCAATCTACCGGGCATAGCCGCGGTTCTGGATATGCGTGAGCGTATCGAAACATTACAAAGGGAAGTGCAACAATTGCGGAGTCGACTGCGGCTCGTGGAATCAGTCGATGAAAAAGTTCCTTCTGTTGGCCTTCGAAAGTACGCGAATAACGCGATGAGAATGGTATTCAACAATACGCGGACTCCGCCGCCTCCCCCACATGTCCCGTTCGCAGTTGAGCCGCGAAGGCACTGTCTGGAGCGTCTTCGAACTATGTATGACGAGAAAGGCTGGGAACAATGGCGATCGCAACGAAACGGATAAGCATGGAACTGCGGAAATTTGGCCCCACCAGGCAACAAGTCCCGGTGATTGGCCAAGGTACATGGTTCATTGACACACGAAACCGCGCGCCCGTCATAGCGTTGCGCCATGGACTGGACCTGGGCATGACTCATATCGACACGGCGGAACTCTACGGCGACGGTGCGGCGGAAAAAATCGTTGGAGAAGCCATCAAAGGACGGCGCGACGAAGTTTTTCTTGTGTCTAAGGTGTTGCCCGAAAACGCGACGCGACGCGGGACCATTGCAGCTTGCGAGAGGTCGCTCACACGACTCAATGTCGAACACTTGGATTGTTACCTGTTGCACTGGCGTGGCTCGCATCCGCTCGACGAAACCATTGACGCCTTCGAACAGCTCATCATCGACGGAAAAATCGATTCCTGGGGCGTCAGCAATTTCGATGTGCCGGATCTGGAGGATCTTCGAAGAATCACGGAGCGTGGGCCTGCTTGCAACCAGGTTCTCTACCATTTGGAAGAACGAGCGATTGAACACCAGGTCTTGCCGTGGTGCGAGAAACACGATATTGCCGTGGTGGGATACAGCCCATTTGGCCACGGACGATTCCCGGCACCCCAATCACCTCAGGGTCGCGTGCTCAGTGAAATTGCCGACGCTCATGGAGCGACGCCCCGGCAGGTAGCTCTACGTTTTCTGGTGCGCCGCGCATCGGTATTCACTATACCCAAGGCATCTTCAGTTCAACATGTTGCTGAGAATGCCCATGCTGGGAGCTTCCATCTGACCCTAAGCGAAGTCGCGCGAATCGAACAGGCATTTCCGCTTGGCCCACGCCCCCGCGAACTTCCGATGTTGTAACGCGAAGGTGGTTCCCATGAGCGTCAGCAGCCAAGAAGCGTATTCCGAGGATCAAACGACGCGAAAGGCAATTGTTCAGTTTCGGGAAGCGATCCGCAATTTGATGCTGATCCACAATCCAGATCTTGGAGGACTTATGAGTGTCTCTTACGGTGCCTTTCTCCCGGACTCACAGGAAAGCTGCACGCACCTCGATGCGATTCGCCCAGTGAAGCCGCACACAAAAGGGTGTGAAGAATGCCTGAAGATCGGAGATACGTGGGTGCATCTGCGCTTATGCATGACTTGCGGCCATGTGGGCTGTTGCGACAGTTCAAAGAACAAATATGCCACCAAGCATTTCCACGAAACGGATCACCCGATCATGCGTTCGTTTGAGCCTGGAGAAACGTGGGGTTGGTGTTACATCGACGAGGTTACCCTGGAGTTCGACCAACCGCTAGATCAGCGGTTCCAACGCCTTCTCACTGCACGAAGCCCAGTTTCGCTGCCATGCGAACGAGTTCCGGAACAGAGTCAGCCCTCATCTTTTGCATGACACGGCCCCGCTGCATTTTGATGGTTGTTTCGCTGGTACCAAGTTCACCGGCAATCTGCTTGTTGAGCAAACCGGTAACCACCAACCGCATCACGTCTCGTTCACGGCGAGTCAATGCGGAAAAACGTTCACGTAGATTCGTAAGCTCCGCTTGCTCGTTCCGTGTCACACGGTCGCGGCCTAGTGCCTGTTGTATCGCGTCGATCAGGTCCTGATCCCGGAACGGCTTAGTGAGAAACTCCACCGCTCCTGCCTTCATCACCCGCACCGCCATGGGAATGTCTCCATGTCCGGTAATAAAAATAATCGGTATGGGATTCTGGCGTCTGAGCAATTCATTTTGCAGGTCGAGCCCACTCAACCCTGGCATTCTCACATCAAGAATGACGCAACCTGGCGCGTTCTGCAGATCCGCACGCAGAAATTCATCCGCGGACGCAAACGTGCGAACTTTTAACCCAATGGACCGAATGAGGCTGTCCATTGCTTTTAGCACCGCGGAGTCGTCGTCCACGATGTATACGATTGCCTCTGCTTCGGACATGCTCAGTCAGCTCTTCGTACTGGCAAAGAGAACTGGAAGGTCGCACCACGCCTCTCGTTCGAGGTTGCCCACAGCCGCCCCCCGTGAGCTTCGACAATCGAACGGCTGATCGCCAAACCCATCCCCATGCCTGTTGCCTTGGTTGTGAAGAAAGGGTGGAACAGTTGGTCGGCGTGCCGAGGATCGATTCCAGTTCCCGAATCATGAACCCCAATCAATACTTCCTCTGTTCCCCGGTGTTCCGTTGTCAGCAAGATGTCCCGCGCCCCGTCGTTGCTTGCGCCGATGGCATCAATCGCGTTCAGTAGCAGGTTCACCAAAACTTGCTGCAGTTGCACGAAATCGCCGGTTACAAGTGGGAGCCCTTCCTCGAACTGCGTCTGGATTTTCATCCCATGTTCAACAATCTGAAAATGAGTTAAGACCAGTACTTCCTCAATCACTTGGTTCAAATTCACTGCGTCAAGATGTGCAGGACTCTTCCCGATAAGACCGCGAATTCGTGTAATCACGTCGCTGGCTCTAACTCCTTGCTTGACGGTTTCCATTACCGCCGCCTGGGTTTCCGCCACGTTCGGTGGATTTAGGCTGAGCCAGCGCAGCGCTGCGTCGCCATTGGTAACCACTGCAGCCAGGGGCTGATTCATTTCGTGTGCGATGGATGCAGCCATCTCCCCCATGGTGTTTACCCGCGCGATTTGCGCCAGTTGGGCTTGTGCGGACCGCAACGCCTCCTCGGCCCTTTTTTTCTCGGTAACGTCGGTGACGAAGGTTGCCATGGCCATGGCCCGGCCCGTTCCCGGCTCCCTCACCAGGAAGATGCGCTGTTGTGTGGGAATAATCGCGCCGGTTTTGAAATGTCTGAAACGCGTTTCGCCTTCCCATTGGCCCTCGCGCAGCACAGTTGGCAAGACCTCCTGCTGAAATCGTTCCTGATCTTCTTCGATAATGTAGTCGTGCACATGCGTGTTCTGCACCTGAGCAGGACTATCCAATCCGACCATGGCGCGGCCAGCAGGATTTACGATCTGCGCGCGACCGTCCAGAGACGCGATGCCGATGAAATAAGGACTGTTCTCCACCAGCGCCACAAGCTTCCGTTGTTCTTCTTCAGCCTGCTTGCGCTCCGTGATGTCTTGAACCAGTCCGACGAAGTAATCTACGGAACCGTCCGCGCGCCGCAGACATTTCGCCGACATGATCGTGTAAATCACCGACCCATCTTTTCGAATCCAACGTTTGTCGAGCGTGTAGCCATCGATCTCCCCGTTAAGCACCCGGTTGAACTGGCTGAAGTCGCCGGCCAAATCGTCAGGATGCGTTATTTCTGCCCAGGTCTTCTTCAGCAACTCGTCGCGCTCATAGCCCAGGATGCGGCACAACTCGTCGTTCACCTCAAGGATTCCTTTGCTTGGAGAGGTCATCGCCATCCCGACGAGTCCCAGTTCAAAGTAACGCCGGAATCGTTCCTCACTTTCTCTCAGGGCCTCCTCGGTTCGCCTGCGGTCGGAAACGTCTCGGAAAAGTACGCCCAGGATCCGATCGCCAGGGTTGCCAATGCAAAAGGCATAAACTTCGTACCACCGATTGAGTTGAGCTACGTAGTTGGCGATGCGGTTGGGTTCCCCACTCAACGCTACCTTGCCGTAAAACTCAAACCAGTGCTCCTCGAGTTGTGGAATGAGCTCCCGCACTCGTCGACCACGGGCGCCTTGGATTCCCGTCTGTTTCTCAAACGCTGGATTGACTTCCAGGAAGCGATAGTCAGTGGCTCTTTGATTCTCGCCGAACAGCACTTCGATGACGCAAAATCCTTCATCGGTCGACTCGAACAAACTGTGGTACTGCAGCGTGTCTCGGGCATCAAATCCAGTCACGCGTTCAACGGCATTCGATTTTGAGTCATTCTCCTTCGTCATTTTCTTGGCGTTCTTCGGAAGCGCTGTTATTCGACGGTGAGCTTCGTGAATCTCGCTCAGAAAAGCCTACTGACGAACAATCACGCTGAACGGATTCAAGCGGTTCAGCCGCGAATGTACATCACCACTTCTCTTTTCTATCTAAGGCAGCTAAGCCAATCGAACGAGCCAAAACTGAGGAGAATCTTTCTGGACGGATACAGGACCCTTCCTCACTAGTACCACCCGCTTTTATAGTACGCCACAATACTTTAGTACATATCCACGATACCTTCGTGTGATCTACACACTGGCGCGGTGGTGGTAGAATTGCGAGAACCATTGTGGTTCTTGGCGGATGAACCACGGTTGCAAAAACGTTCCCAGGGTTGTTGGATGAGATTGCAGGACCAGGCTCCGACAATCGCCATCGTCGACGACGATGAGGCTGTCCAGAGTTCGATTACCAGTCTCCTGAAGTCCGGCGGCTATCTCTGCCAGGCTTACCGTTCCGCGGAAGTGTTTCTAGACGACTGCACTTTTCAGAGTCTCGACTGTGTGATCCTCGATTTTAGACTGCCGGGCGCGAACGGCCTGGATCTACAACACCACTTGAGAGATGTCGGCTACACGATCCCCATCATCATGATCAGCGCTTACGCGGACCGGGTACGAAGCAAAGCGCTCGAACTCGGCGCGGTCGCCGTGTTGGGTAAGCCCTTCCATGGGGAAACTCTCCTCGCTGCCATCCGTTCCGCCCTCAGCCGTGGTCGGAGACGACATTCCTGACATCACTCTCGGCAAGTGTTCTAAAGTCTCTTACACATTGTGTCGGGAGTAATGCAAATTTCGTCGGTATGTTGACAACAGCATCCGAACGAGCCCCGTCGAACTGACTGCCAGCCTCTTCATTACGCTCATCCAAAAGCTTCGGGAACACATTGCCCCGGCAAAGAATGCGCGGTCCTCCGTGACGGGTGGTTGTCGGTCAGTCGTCACGTACGTGGAGATTGCGCGAGCGTAAAGGGCAGTGACGCTCTAACCCCAACATTTCACGGCCCTGGTGGCTCCGCGTCTTGGCAGGTTTGTGGGCCACAACTTGCTCCCTGACGCAAGGTGAAGTCCACGGCAGCGCCGTTGAGCTGCTTGCACTTCGAAACGCTGAACACTGCGATAGGTACAGAGGAACTCATGAAAGATCTTGAATTAAGGAAGACCGTAGAGAGTGAGATGGCCTTTGAACCCAGTCTGAATCCTGCGGAAATCGGTGTTGCGGTGAACGACGGCATTGTCACGCTGACAGGATGGGTGACCAGTTACTGGCAAAAGATTTCCGCCGAACGTGCAGCCAGCCGCGTCGCTGGGGTGAAAGCGGTCCCAATGACCTCGAGGTACGTCTACCGGTGAACAGCGAGCGCACAGACGAAGATATTGCCCGGGCCGCCCTGAATGCTCTGAGCTGGAATGTTTCCGTGCCGTCCGACCGTATCAAGGTCAAAGTTTCCAACGGTTGGGTCTCGCTGGAAGGTTCCGTCGATTGGCGCTACCAAAAAATCGAAGCAGAAAAATCCGTTCAGAATCTGTTAGGCGTGCGTGGCGTGATCAACCTGATCGAAGTAAAAGCGCGCGCAAGCACAACCGAAATAAAAGTGGCAATCGAAGCGGCGTTAAAGCGCAGCGCTGAAGTCGACGCCAGCCGCATCACCGTGGAAACCGATGGCGACAAGGTCATTCTTCGCGGCACCGTTCGCGCCTGGGCAGAACGTCAGGAAGCTGAACGCGCGGCCTGGTCGGCGCCCGGCGTCCACAGGGTCGAAAACCACATCACGGTAGAGAACGCAGCAGCCGCTGCGGCTTGAGCTTGGCCAAGTTCAGAATCTCGGTCGTACCTGGAACACCTCGAAACTTAGGAGAAATACATATGGCAAATCTGGCGAAACGCGAACCACAGTTCAACCAGCTCTTCGATCTCAGGCAAACCTTCGATCAGTTATTTAATCGCTTCTTGTCCACCGCCGTGCCCGCTGACCAGGAGTCGTCCGCGATCCTATCTGCTATTCCGCCGATTGAGTCCTGGGTTGACCCATCAACGAAGGAGTATCACGTCAGCGTCGCGCTGCCCGGCGTGGACCCGAACGAAGTGCAGGTGCGGCTGCAGGGCACCGAGCTGACCATCGAAGGTGAGCACCAGCAGTCCGATCGAAAGAAGAACGCGAACTATTTGGAACGGGAGTTTTCCTTCGAGCGTTTTCAGCGCACCATCGAATTACCAGAGGCCATCGACACTCAAAAGGTCTCCGCTGAGTACAACAACGGCGTACTCGAAATTACCGCGCCACTGAAAGAATCTGCGCCTCCCAAGCAGATTGCGGTCAACACAAGCGGAAAGTCCAAAGGCGCGACAGCGTAGCACGTGAACGCAGCAGCTGGGCATTCTCCAAACCGGTTTCTATAACTGCGCATCGCAGCGGCGGATTATGCCGCTGTGTTCCGCCCCAAAGGCAAGCGTGTGGCTGATCAGCTGTCATCCAGTTCAGAATCTCGCGTAACCATCTACGGCAGAACCGGATCCCCTCTCGCCTACGCGATTCGTGATTTTCTCCATCGCTGCGATATTCCCTTCAACTGGGTCGAGGTGGATCGCGTTCAAGTGGCGCAACAGTTGGGATTGCAAGGTACAGAAGATCCTCGGCTCCCGGTTTGCGTCTTCTGGGATGGCACGCGAATGGAGAAGCCCACCATACGCCAAATCATCGAGAAACTCGGATGGTACCGAGATCCGGCAAGCTCGGACTACGACCTGGCGATTTATGGAGCTGGTCCCGCGGGTCTGAGCGCTGCCGTGTATGGAGCGTCGGAAGGATTGAGGACCGTGGTGATCGAACGATGGGCCGTGGGCGGGCAAGCTGCCTCTAGTCCCAAAATCGAAAACTACCTCGGCTTTCCTTCTGGTATTAGTGGTGCGGAACTTGCCGAACGTGCGCGAAAACAAGCCTTGCACTTTGGCGCGGAAATCCTTCTTGCACGCACAGGAGTAAGGGGCGACTTTTCCGACGGCAAGCGCGTGGGCTATCTCGAAGATGGAACTAAGATCATGGCACGCGCCATCATTTGCGCAACCGGAGTAGATTACCGCCGCCTCGGTTTGCCGAACGAAGAAAAGTTCATCGGGGCCGGCGTCTATTATGGAGCGGGCGCCAGCGAGGCCATGCTCTGTCATGGCGAATCCGTGTTCCTTGTCGGCGGCGGTAACTCCGGTGCCCAAGCTTCGCTGCATTTCGCGTCGATTGCCAGCAAGGTGTGTTTGGTTGTTCGGGAGCCGAACCTGAAGGCGACCGTCTCGTCCTATCTGATCGATCGGATCTATTCCAACAAGCGGATCGAGGTGATTCCCAACACCGTGGTCACCGCTCTGGATGGTGATGCCTGTCTGCGCTCCATCACGCTCTCCAACTGCATTACCTCACAATCGCAAACGTTTCCGACGCGCTGGTTGTTTGTTTGCATCGGAGGTGTCCCCAGAACCGATTGGGCAATCGCTGCCGGAATCCAGCGGGACGAGGCTGGTTATCTGCTAACTGGCGTGGATCTCCGCCGCAATGGAAAGTCAGTTGAAGCATGGCCGCTTGATCGCGCCCCCTACTACTTGGAAACCAACGTTCCTGGCCTCTTCGCCGCGGGAGACGTTCGCCACGCTTCCGTAAAACGCTTCGCTTCTGCTGTCGGTGAAGGAGCGATGGCCGTCATGCTCGTGCACCGCTATCTGGCAGCAGGCTAGTTTCGCTTCGCCAACCGATCGTCAAACCCTTACGCCGAAACACCCGTGGCGGCGCTCAGCCATTGTTCCATTTGATTATGATTGACCACCCCGGCCTGCTGCAGCACCACCCGGCCGCCGAAGAACACGATGAAGTTGGGTATCCCACGAACGTTGTAGCGCGCTGCAAGCTGGGGGTATTTCTCCGTGTCCACTTTAACCACCACAGCTTTCCCTGCCATGTCCGCCGCCGTTCGCGCCACTTCGGGCGCGGCCATGTGACACGGCCCACACCATTCCGCCCAGAAATCCACGAGCACGGGAACAGGAGCGTCACGAATGACTTCATCGAACAACTGATCGTCCACGGTAAGAGGCTCGGCGATGGGCGGCAACGGTGATTTGCAATTTCCGCAGCAGCCCGTGCTGGCCAGATATTTCGCGGGGACACGATTTTTCTGCCCACAGTGGCTGCAAGCACGGATTACAGGCATGCCAAACCTCCCAGCAACACAACTTTATATCAGTGGTTAGATGCTACAAGGTTCGCAACATTTACAGCAGCAAATTGAAGATGCGAAACGCGCGTTCCCACTGTTCGGTTGCCGGATGCTTCGTCTGAGGGTCGATGAGTTTGAAGGTGCGCGCGAGGGCCACGCTTAGTCCACCCGCGATCGCCGGTAAACGAGCTTCGGTCTCGTCACTGATAGGCAAATCGGTCTGTGGCTCCGGGACGCTTTGGTCCAAAATACGCTCGAGCCCAATATCCAGATCCAACGTCTCAAACGCGTGAATGCTCTCCTGCAGCCCTTTGGTAATTGGAAGGTCGCGCAATTCCACGCTCACGTGCTCGTTGGCTTTCGCCGTATGCTGCGCAACCAGAAGTAAATCTGCTATTTGTTGATCGACAAACTCGTAGTAACGCCGGATGTCTTCCTTGTCCACGTCCAGGCTCGCTGCCTCTCGAAAAAATCTTTCGATTTGCTGAATGCCCTGGACGTGCTTATAAGGTTTCACGTCATGAACTGGCTCAAGTGCACTTGCGTTCCGCTTTTGCATGTGGTCGTCCTCACAGACCTGTCCGCATTGTTCGCAGCCAGGGAGACTGTGGTCAGCTCTACTCATCAATCCGCGCGTCGCATGTGAGCGTGCCTTTTCCCTGGCAGGTCAGTTGCACGTTACCCGCGCCCGCGATGGCCACCTTATGCCCAATATCCACCACCGCGTCCGTGCCCGGGCCGCTAACGACGCAGGCGGGCGGCGTTGCACTCCCACTGTCATCCGTAGCACTAACGCAAGTCACCTCCACCGGTCCAGTCACGGCGGCGGTAGCGGCATGACTCCCGCCGGAATCCGCAGTTGCCTTCATATTTTTCGAAGACGCCTCGGTTTTGTGATTGCATCCAATCAGCAGCATGAGAGCGCTGATCGCCAAGATTGAGAAAAGTTTGCGTACGATGTTCATAAAGCCCCCTCAAAACCTAATTCTTCCTCACCTTGTCTCCGCGAGGCTGCCCAACTCTCGGTTCACGCGAACTGTCCTTGTATTCCATGTGCAACGTTGCATGCTGGCAACAGCCCCGCGGAGACCAGGATTCAATCGTCGAAGCTACGCAGCCGCTGCCGTCAGTCCGACTGTGATGCGGTTATCAACGGTCCGCACACCTGGCGCCGACCACGCAGCCCGCTCCGCTTCCTCTCGTTCAAACCACGAACGGACATTGCCGCGCAGGATCACCTTATCGCCGTCGGTCTCAACGCTAATGCGATTTGCGTCCGCCTCCACCGTGCGCTTCAATGCGGATTCGATCGCAGTCTTCACAACGGTCTTGCTGACCTGCGGCTTCACTTCAATCAGATTGCTGACTCCCTTCACCCCAATCAGGCCCCGCACTGCGTTTTCCGCCGCTTTCCTCTGGAACTGCCAATCCACACCGCCTTCCAAGGTGACCCAACCGCCGGATACCTTGACCTTAATTCGGTTAGCAGGCACGGAAATGGACCAGTTCAGGGCATTCACTGCTGCGCGCGCAATGTCTTCGTCAGTGCGTTCGCTCGAGTTCGGTAGGCGCACTTCGATCTCATTGACCACCGCTTTCACCCCGGAGATCCTTGCCGCAGCGCGTTCCGCATTTATCTTTTCGATATAACTCTCAACGCGCCCAGCAAGAGTCACGATGCCGTCTTTCGCGGCTACCGCTATGTGCGCGGGATTCACGCTCGGTTCCCAATTGAGTTCCTCTTCCACACTCTTTTTCAGTTCTAGATCTGTCATTGCCTTAACTCCTTTGTGATTTCGAAAACCACATTTGAAAGATGAGCATCTCTTGTTCCAGGTGTTTCGTTGATTTGCACGGCCTGCATCTTTACTTATATGAGGCGATTAGCGCTGTCGTGTACCGTTTGCTGGCAAACTCGCGTTCCTGGAACCTCGAATCACGTCGGAACTCCGACATGCTTCCGACAGCGTCGAGGAAGTTAGCTCTCGTGTCGGGCCGCAAGCCCAAAACATGACAAGAAGCTCAAGCCAATCCGCTGGCAACCTTGCGCGCTGCCAGTGAGATCATCAAACGGGCCGTGCCGCTGAACACCATGCTGATGCCCACAAGAAGCCCGATCGCCCAGGCGCTGCTCGTCGGCCAGCTTCTCCATATCAGGATAGCGAGGACCAGCGTGATCAAGCTGTCCACAAACAACCAACCCGATCCCGGCCTGGGGCGAAGCCGAACTGCCAAAATGAACTCGAACACCGCTTCCGCCAGCAAATACGCGGCCAGTGCCAGCGTCAGCGACACCATTCCTAGCAGGGGATTAATCAGAATATAGACGCCAACAATGGTGTACACAGCGCCGACTAATATTTCCCAGAGAATCGCCCAAACACCCCGCGTCTGCCAGGCGAACACCAAGTGCATGATCCCGCTGAAAATCAGTAGCCACCCAACCACGATCGTGACGCCGAAGCCTGCTACGGGCGGAAGAACGATGGCAATGAACCCGGCAAGAATCATCAACGCACTTAATGCGATGGTCCACCCGAGTGTCTTTTTCATGATCACCGGAACGGTCACTGGAACGGTACTCATATCAACTCCTCTTTTTCTCAAGATTCGAAATTAAAGCCGCGACAAAACCCACCGGTCTCACTGGTTCTCGCCTCCACTGGGTTCCGCGGGGATTACCACGAAAGCTGACTCACCTTGATGCATAACCCTGAGCAGGGTCTCCCCCTTTGCTTCCGAAGCAAGTTTGCGGAAGTCCGCAACAGAATTGACAGGTTGGCGATTGATGCTCATGATTACGTCACCTTGCTGCAGGTATTGGCCTGCGGGAGCATCCGGGTCGACATCGGTTACAACAACGCCCTGAACGTCTGCCGGAACGCTGAGCTGTTTCCGGAGTTCCGGTGACAGAGGTTGTACGGTGATTCCGCGCAACGGGCCTTCGGCGGACGATTTCCGGCTGCCCGCAGTGAAGCCCAGATCCGACGGGCGCTGTTCCACATTTGCTTTTATGGTCATCGGATGGCCGTCCCGCAGAATTTCGAGCGTCGCGGTTGAACCCGGGTTGGTGCTCGCCACTGCGGCTAACAAATCACTGGAGTCCCTGATCGTTCGTCCCTCGAACTTGCGAATGATGTCCCCGGGCTTGAGGCCGGCCTTATCTGCGGGACCTCCCTTGGTCACGTCCTGTACGAGTGCGCCGGCGGTGTCCGGGGATTTGAACTGGTGAGCAAGCTCCTCTGTGACCGGGGCAATGGCCACGCCCAAATAACCGCGCGTTACTTTCCCCGTCTTCATCAGTGAGTCGATGGATCGCTTTGCCATGTTGATCGGAATGGCGAAGCCGATACCAATGGAACCGCCGGTACCCTCAGAACCGTTGCTGAGAATAGCGGTATTAATGCCAATCATTTGTCCGCTCACGTCCATCAGCGCTCCCCCGGAATTGCCCGGATTAATGGCTGCGTCCGTCTGAATGAAATCCTGAAGCGGTTCGATATTGAATTCAGAGCGGCCCAGAGCGCTGACCGAGCCACGTGTTACCGTGAAGCTCAAACCGAATGGGTTTCCGAATGCCAGCACCGTATCCCCAACCTTTAGCGTCGAGGAATCACCGAGCGGAACCACCGGCAAGCCCCTCGCGTCAATTTTTATGACCGCCACATCCATGTCGGGATCCGTGCCGACCACTTTCGCTTTGAACATCTTTTTGTCGGTGGTCATCACCTCGACAGAATTGGCGCGATCCACCACGTGGTTGTTCGTAACGATGTATCCGTCCTGCTGAAAAATTACCCCTGTACCGAGTGCATGTTCCTTCTGATCCTTCGGCATTTGTGGCCCAGGTCCCCCAAAGAAATTGCGGAACAACGGATCCATGTTGAATGGAGACATCTCCGCCTTGATAATTTGCTCGGTGCGGACATATACGATCGCAGGCGCCGTGGCATCGATGATTCGTTCGTAAGCCTGGTTCTGCCTCTGCAACAGTTCGATCTCGGGGCCATCAAGCTTCGTGCTCGCTGCCCTCACATATTCCTGAGACGAGTGCGGACTCACGTAGAACAAGCAAAACAGCACCGCTCCCACCACGAATAAAAACAAAACTCCTAACTGGAGCCCTCGCCGTCCCTGTTGTCGCATGACTCCCTCCTCCTGCTCTTGGTACGCAATGCTCATCCACCCGCCGTAGCCACGGGCAAGTAGCTCGCCTGCACAAAAACCTTTGCGGCGACTACTTTGCCCGTAGCGTCACGAATTTTCAGCGGCTGTCCCGTACTCGGATCCACTAGCTCAACTCGAATATTTCTCGCTGGACCCGTGGTCGCCGGGTTCGAAGAAACATAGGTGATCACATAACGTATGCGCAGGTTCTCCATGACGTCGTCGTAGATCCCAGCAGCTTCTGATTCCGTTCCCAGCTCATACGCCCTGCCGTCAGACACTCTCGCCAGTGTTTCTAAATTACGGGTGGCTGCCGTCCAGTCAATGCGAGCAAAAGGCGCAGTCGGCCCGTAAATTGCCGCTTCACGTCGCGTTAGTCCTTCGAGCCCGATGGCATAAATTGGAATGCCCGAATTCCGCGCGGCCTCTTCCGCCTGTTGAAATGTAGTTTTGCTGAACGTATCCATCCCTGTCGAAATGAGAACAATCGCTTTGCGACCCTGCACATCGCGCATCCGATTCAATGCATCCACGAGAGCGTCATACAGATTGACTTCCGAATCCTTCGGCTCCCCTAATTTCTCAAAAGCTGCTTCCAGTTGGCTCTTACCTGGGGTGAAGTCCAAAACAGGTTGAAGTTTGTCGGCATACTTGAAAACGGCCACCTTGTCTTCCTTTTTCAGAAACTCTCCAAAGGAACCGCCGATGGTTGGCACCTCCATAGCCAGTGCTTTGTTGAGTTCGTGGAATCTCCCTCCATACTCGAAGATCAAAGCGATGGTTACGGAGGCATGCTCAATCTCAACATCGACGTCCTTCTGCCGGACACCATCCTCGTACACTACGAAATCGTCCCGCCGAATGTTGGGTATGAAGTATCCGTTGGGGTCTTCTACGTGGATCTTCATGGTGACTTTGCGGGACACCGGCACAAATTGGATTTCCGAATGTTGCGCTCCAGCGTCTCCTCGGAACCGCGCTTCCCCAGGCCGCGCTGGCACGACGATCGTACCCTCCTGCTGCTGCGGCGCTGTTTGGCTGCCGGCCTGTCCAGCGATCACCAGGGGGACCAGCACGCAAGCAAAGCGCCTTAAAATGCGCCCAGTTATCCTCATTTCCGCAACCCCATTCCGGTCTTTCCTGGAACTCGGACCGATGCTGCCGATTCAACCGGCAGAAGCCGCGTAAGCAATGGCGCGGTTCGCCTGAAGCTGATGAACCCTGCGCCTGCCAGCAGGGCGTTACTTGGTTGCCGCAGCGCCCTTCGCTTTCTCGTCGGTCGTTTTTCCTTTTTCGTCGCTGGCTTTTGCCGCCGTCGCGCTTTTCACTTCGATCTCCTTGGCGAGCGCCGATTGCTTCAGAGGCGCGCTGATTTCGAGCACGCCGTTTTCGTACTCGGCAGTAAGCTTCTCGGCATCTACACTCTCCGGAAGCACAATCGTCCGTTGAAAGCGTCGATACGAAAATTCCTGGTCAATATAATTCGCATCCTTCTTGTTCTTGTTCGCAGAATTCTGGTGCTCGCCTTCCACGGTCAACTGGTTCCCGTGCAGGTTGACCTGAATCTCCTTCGGATCGACACCAGGCAACGCGATGCTCAGGTGATATTCCTTCTGCTTGTTGTCCACCCAAACCTCGATCGGCGGAACAGCGAACAGCAAACGGTCCGACGTTTGATTACCCGCGCCCGAATTAGCCAGAACACGATTGAACAGCTGCTCAAAACTGTTGCGGAAATCGAACAACTCGTTGAACGTACTTCCTCTCCTCACTAGATTTGCCATGGTTAGCCCTTTCGAAATAATTTGCTGCCGCGAAACTTGTGCCACCTTCTCGCCCTTCACGTTTAGGCGCGTGGTGGCAAACTCCGCTTCAACACACTTACCGCGTGCACCTGCGCTTCCAGCAACATCTCGTGCCGGCACCTGTTTCTATCGCTTTGGGGGCGATAGATTTAGCATCAGTCGCGCGCCGTTTCGCGCGGCTCAGCTCTGCTACGAACGCCGGTATATCGACACGATCCCGACATACAATCTTCAATCCAGCAGCCTGACGTTCACTTCGTATTGTGTTCTGTCCTCGACCTTCTGTGCTGCCGGGCCGCTGTCGGACTACCGACTCGTTTCCGCTTTCCCAAGTGACGGGAACATTTTCCCCATCAGATCGAAAGCCCTTGTAATCACTTGCTTGCAACTGGCGTACACACCACCGCATATCTCGCCACGCTGATGGAATGGAGCGTGCTCCTCATCTCCTGCGCGCGTGTTTCGGCAGAACACAATGAATCAGGAGGCATGAGCAATGGCAGCGTTGAAATTGTTGGTATGCGTTTGTTTCGCCGCTGTGCTGGCGGCGATTTTTGTTTCCCCGGCAACTGCGGACCTATACGACAAAAAGACCGTCTTCACATTTAGTGCCCCGGTGGAGATTCCTGGTAACCCGCCCAGAGTTCTTCCCGCCGGCACCTACACCTTCAAATTGCTGGACAGCATGTCAGACCGCAATATCGTGCAAATCTTTGACAAGGACAACCGATTGCTGGCTACCGTTCTTACCGTTCCAGACTATCGTCCCCAGCCCAGCGATAAAACCATCATCAAATTTTCAGAAACCGCCAACGGTGCGCCTCGCGCAATCAAGGAGTGGTTCTATCCTGGCGATCTCTATGGTCAGGAATTCGTCTACCCGCAGAAGCGTGCGGTTGAACTCGCCAAGGCTTCCAATCAGCCCGTTCCTTCTATGTCCAACGAGTCTGCCTCAAATATTTCAAAGCCAGCAAACTCAACTTCCGACGCCAGCGTGACCGCCATGAAGAACACTCCACTCCAAGCCGAACAACCCAGCGGCAAGCAGGTCGAGGTCGCCGAGGTGTTTATGGTCGCGCAGCCTCCCGCTAGCGATACCTCGTTTCATCCCTCCAAGCACAACGTCAACTCGGACCTCGCGTCCACTCACGAAATGCCCAAGACCGCCAGCCCGCTGCCTCTCTTTGCACTGCTCGGCCTTATGCTCCTCGCCGCAGGGATGTTCCTGGGTGGCCTTTGCTACAGGCGGACCACCTGAACCACTTGGCTGGAAACGCTCCTTGCATAGAACAGGCACATGGTATGTCAGCTACAGAAAGCAGGGCTGCCGGCCGTTGCCCCACGTGGCGGGCAGCTCTGCTTCTATTAGTAACCAGCCCCTTTCTCTTGCTTCTTACCCTTTTCGCAGTTCACGCTCAGCAAAATCCCAGTCCTCCCGTCATCCGCGAAGATGTGAACCTGGTCATTCTCCCAGTCTCGGTGCGGGATCGTCAGGGCCATTTTGTGCCCGGCCTGCAGCAGTCGAATTTTCAGGTCTATGAAAACGGAAATCGTCAGGAAATTAGCTTGTTCCGCAACGAAGACGTTCCCGTAACCGTAGGCCTCGTGGTAGATCACAGTGGAAGCATGGCAGCCAAGCAATTCGAAGTCATCGAAGGTGCGGAAGCCTTTGTTCAGGCAAGCAATGCACTCGACAAAGAATTTGTCATCAACTTTAGCAGCGTGCCCAGTTTCGGCCTCCCTCCCAACACGCCCTTCACCAACAACATCGATGCCTTGAAAGTCGCCCTTTCGACCGTCTCCGCAAGCGGAAAAACGGCTCTTTACGATGCGGTCGCTGCGGCCCTGCATCACCTGCAACAGGTTCAGAGTGAAAAAAAGGTCATTCTACTCATCAGCGATGGCGGGGATAACGCCAGCCGGCACTCGCTCTCCGACATCCTGCACACGGCCGCCGCCACAAACGTCCTCATTTATACGATCGGCCTGTTCGATGAACACAGCGCGGATGAAAATCCTCAAGTGCTCAAAAAGCTCGCCAGTGAAACCGGCGGAGAATCCTACCTCCCCACATCGCACCAGCAAGTCATCCAAGTTTGCCAGGAGATTGCCGCCGACATTCGCCATCAATACACTCTTGGCTATAATCCCCCGAATCCCGGTCGCAGCGGCTATCGCAAAATACACGTCAAGGTCAACGATCCTCAGCACCGAAAAGTCTACGTGCGTACGCGTGCAGGATACTTCGTGCCCGCCCAGGGTGCCCAATCTACTGCTCAACAGAACGAGACCCAATGATGCGCCAGAACCCAATGATGCGAAGTACGCAACAAGTGTCTCGATGGCACACCTTCGTTCGATGCCTCTCGTTCTTTTGTTTGCTCGCTGGTAGTGCGCTGCTCGTGTATTGCGCTTACATTTTGCTCGACGCCAATCTTTATCAAGCGGCCCAAAGCCGCCGTTTCGGTTCTTTGTCTTCAACCGTCTCTCAGGCCGATTCCCGGAATTGTGCTATTGCTGTTGTAGAGCCTGGTTCCCCCATCGGTCGCCTCGAGATTCCTCGCCTCGGCCTGTCCGTCGTCGTGCTGGAGGGCGATGCCCATCGCACTTTGCAGCGAGGCCCCGGCCGCGTTTCCGGCAGCGCATGGCCCGGTCAATCCGGAAACTTCGTCGTTGCTGCCCACCGCGACACTTTTTTCCGTCCACTGCGCTTCATTCGAAAAGATGACTTTATCCGCATGACCACCGCGGACAGCACCATCGACTACCGCGTAGATTCCATCCAAATCGTTTCCCCAACCCACACCGAAGTTCTCCAAAACACAGCCGAACCCACTCTCACCCTCATCACCTGTTACCCCTTCTTTTACGTAGGCTCCGCCCCAAAACGCTTCATAGTCCGCGCCCGCCAAATCTCCTCCACCAAGCGCACAACAACGTCATCCTAATTCCAATTCCGTTCGCCGTCTCAAGTGTTGAGATTCTCCTGCAGTTGCTTAACTGGATGGCAAGATTGACTACGGTGCTGCCTGCCAGAACTTCAATTCGTAATGGACATCGGTGAGGGTTGCGCCATTGCTGCGATTGGGGTTGCTTCCAAAATTGAACATCGGTTGCTCGCAGTTGGTTCCAGACATATATCCGAAACCTCCGGTCTTTATGGCCCCGCGACCCGCGACAGCGGCGGAAAAACGCACACTCGACTGAACGGGAATATCTGGTGAATCAGACCGCCAGCGAATCATGAAGAAGCCGGACGAGCAGCCATTCATCGTACTCGGAAATCTGGGTATCCCCAGCCATCCGTTGCCTTGGAAAATCCGCATCGTGCCAGTGACTGAAAATGGTTTACCCCAGAAATCCTTCCCATCTTCGGAACGAAACCCGCTGAGTTCACGCGGAAAAGCAGGGATGGTTTCGCTTGAGGCTGCGATATACGCACCCGATTGCTTCGGCCAAGTTGGTCGGGCCGGACGTTGTTGGCTGGTTAGGCTCAAAGGCACCAGCGCAGCCACGAGGACTGCGGCGAAACTGGTGCACGCTTTCTTCCGATTGAGAATCTCGACGATGACCCACCTCAAGAGGGAGTTTGGCACGTTTCTAGAATCATAAGTTCCCAGCCCTACTGAGCGAGTCATCAAAAGTTAACTAGTCCAGAGTCCCCGCCCCTTGTTGCCTCTCAGAGTACTGGCATTATCAACAAACTGGAATGCTTCCTCTGGCTGGACGAACATTGACATACGTGGGGGTGCAGTGTGGACTGCCCTAAGTGTAAGACTCAATCAGCCAATGGCGTTCAGTTCTGTCCCCAGTGCGGTGAAGCACTGACAGACCACGCCAAAACCATTACACGTTCCAAAAAGGCAGCTTGGCCGGGAGCCTTGGCGCTCCTGGGCATTTTGACTCTTGTCGTCGTCTAGCATCGAACAAGAATCGGATAATGACGCCGCCGTCTAAGCTGAAGCATTATAGCGATACGATCTATACCCCGCAGCCACGCTCTGTCACCATCGTGAACTCCGCTGCCGCCATAAACGCACATTCCTATCTGTGGTATACGTTCACAGTCCCACCCAATGCAACCATCGTCGCGTTGTCGGGGCACTTCACGGCAACCGGGGGTTCCGGCAACGACATCATCTGCTATGTGCTGGACGACGACGGTTTTGTGAATTTCAAGAATGGACACCCGGCTCGGACGTACTTCAATAGTGGACAAGTCACACAAGCGGGAATTGCAGCCGCGTTCCCCAACGCCCCTGCAACCTACCACATCGTGCTCGATAACAGTTTTTCACTTTTGACGCCGAAGGCTGTACAGATACAAGCGACGCTGACCTATTTGCAGTAGCCTTTGATTCTTCCCGGTCGAGAAAGGAGGCCTTATGGCTGTGGCTCCAGACCCACCTAGTTTTCGCCTTGTTATTCGGTCAGAGGATACTTGGCCGAACACGGCGATGATCCAGAAGGAGCTAGCCAAGAGGTATCCCGTAAAAAGTGTCCGGCTGGTGATGAAGAATCCCACTGAACCGGGATATCCATTGGTGGTCTTTGTCAAACTTTATTTGGTAAAAGAGGTCTTCGGCCCGACCCTCAAACAAATGGTGAAGGATGGCTACGCCTTGGCCAAAAAGTACATGAAGGAGAAAGCAAAGAAAAAGAAGGCTCTGGAGAGGAAACGAACAGGGACGAAGACTTCGGGACAGACGTGACGATACCAATAAAACATAGCGATCGAAAACAAAAAAGCCGGAATCCTGGGTTCCGGCCTCGCACATCTCAAACCCAATGAGATTCAGTGCGAACGGCACCATGGTGCTGGATGTGAAGAGGCTGGAAGACGGGCTACTTTTTGTTTTCGGGTTTCACTCTATTCCAGCACTCCTCACACAATCCAATCGGAAGTTCCGGCCCCAACCGCTCGTCGTCTAACATGTCACGTGCATACCCAACTGGATTTTCTACGGGGTTGCCGCACCGCTCACCGTTCGGATGGCCACAGACAGGCGCGGTACACGTACAGGTAGCTTGTGTCATGGGTTCACCGCTCACAAGCTACTCAACAACCATATCAGAGCAAAGAAAGCAATGCATATGCCACCTGTCCAATACACAATTCGCATTCTATGGTCTTGAACAGCCTGTGGCATCGGAGGGTTCCCGTAATATTTTCGGACTCTTTCCATGAACCACAGCCAAAAAATCATCTCAGCTCTCCGAAACTAATTGACCCGCGTTCCGAACCGCTGAATGAAGCGTGCGATAACCTTCAATTTCCGCACAGGTTCGGCACTCCCTCTGATGTCAACGTACCATCACGCAAGCATTCAACGTTTCAGTCTAGTGTAGTTATAGTGCCCGTCTGGTAACGAGCAATGAACCGACTCGCATCCAACAGAAGCCACATGGACACGCACAAAGCTTACCGTGCAACAGCATTGCGATTGCTCAGAGACGCGGCAGAAGCGACTGACTGAACCCGCTGATTGTGTCCTTTTTTCTAAATTCTCTTCAATTCGCGTAGCACGCGCTCAACCGGTGCTCTCTTGTCCGGTGGGCAAGGAACTTGGCGTGTGCTCTGGTCTTTTCGGTTGTGAGCAGGTGGTAATCTCTTTCCGTTCAATTCAAGGACGTGAGCAATCCAGCAGGTCTTCGGGACGAAGCCGGCCTGTTGCTTCACCCTTTGTTGGACGGCTTTGTAGATGTTCATGCTTTGAATCTTAGTTCAATTTACTGTTAGGAGAAAAAGAAAGTGGAGAGTTCGGGACAGACGGGACGATACTAATAAGACATAACCGGGTGCCGCATCCTTCGCGATTTTCGAAGGGTGCGGGTTTTCCCTCTACCTTGCCACCCAAAAACAAAAAGGGCCGGAATCCCGGGCTCCTGTCAGCTAATTCATACAAAAAAAAGCTCCCGTCATTCCGAGCGGAGTCTGCGAAGCGAGGACCTCTGCCTCTTTCCGCGTCCTTTGCGGAAAGAATCTCTCTTCGATCATCGCGTCTTGTCTCCATCAGGGTGTCCCACCCTCGTTTGTGAGGATGGTTCTGGGCTTTCCGGCCTCGCACATCTCAAATTGGCTGCGGGGGCAGATTTGAACTGACGACCTTCGGGTTCCGAGCCGGTTTCAGCCATTCCACGTATAGCGGTCAGTAGCATTGTTGCCCTTGGACTAACGCTTCAATCCGGGATACCACTGTAACGGCTCACCTCTACCTTTCAGGATGTGGGAACCCTTGATTTCATTGCCCGCAACGTCCTTGCAGGAAAGCGTCAGAATTGTTTGTGGCTTGTAGATTTCGCTCTTTTTCGTATTCTTGACCACGAACGGAATGATTCCTACTACGCGAGCGCCCTGAGCAATCGGTGTCTGTATTAATTTTTCGCGTAAATCGTCTGACGCTGAATAGACGCCGCGCTGTCCGTTGTTCAGTTCTGCGGTCACAGGGAGATTTGGGTCAAATGGTTGCCCCCCAATTGCATCGATGGGACTGTTGTAACCCGGAATTTTAATTTGCATTTTCCAATTATCAGCAATGCTCGGTGGTCCGTACGCGTTCGTCACCGACACAAGCAGAAGAAAGGCCGTGTCATCCGGGTCGTTGGGATATCCCCCTATGTAAGTATCCTCGATGTGCAGAGTCAAACGCGGAATCGTTTTTAGATACTGATCTCTCCATGCGTTGAAAAATGCGAAAAACAAGAAACCCAACGCGAGCGCGATTCCGTATTTGCGCGGTACGGTTATCTTCTTCACCGTGGACCACAACCCAACGACTGCCACAACTAAACCTCCTGTAGTGTAGCCAGCCCAATTGTTAATAACGGCCCAAAGGAACACAGCGATGTCTTTTAAGTATTCCATGGTGCATGCATGTCCCTTCATCCTGGTACTTGGAGGAATGTTTGCAATGTCTGCAGTCTACCACGCTGTAAACGGAGAAAAGTGCGAGCCAAAAGAACTGTCGAAGGATCGTTCGGTCAACTAGGTCACTCGATCGCTTCAATCCAGCAATCGAAGACAGTCGTCGATGGCCCGTGTGTTGCTGCTGAAACTGGTCGAGATCTGTGACAGGCAACAGCGTTGTCTTTTTGGGGCGAATGTAACGGCGTTCCCGCGCCTTGCAGAGTAAAACGGTGGATCAACATCTTCAGCAACTCTGTGTTTCGCGCGTCCTAACGAATTAGCTTTTTGTGCGCGATGAATCCAATGCCGAGTAGCCCCGTGCCGAACAGTAGAAAACTGGCAGGCTCTGGCGTTTCAGTTGCCGGACTGCTGAAATGTTCTGTCTGCGGCGGAAGCATCGCTCTCGTCTCTGGGCGCGGACGCCATGGGGCGGATCGCTATGGCTGCTCCGTGCATTATCAGCGTGGCAATTCTATATGCGAGAACGCACTATTGGTTCGCAGAGACGAACTAGAAAAAAGCCTTCTCAAGGGACTGCGGACAACGTCCGCGTGTTGAAGTCATTGACTACGCCGTTGCTCGCATGCAGGAGGCGCTCAAGAAAGGGCACGAAAAACTCAATGCCGAGCTTGCGCGAATGCGTGAAAGGAAGCTGCAATTGGAAGCCGAACTCACGCGGCTTGCGAATGCGATCGCTAAGGGACAGCAGTCTCAAACTCTTATGAAGGCAATTACGGAGCGAGAAGCCGAAGTGCGCGAGATTACAAACAAGTTGCTTGAGCTGGGACCTGACTCTTTGCAAGCCACACTAGAAGTCTTCCGTGAGTTTGCGATCACCCGTTTGGCCAAGATTCGTGAACTCATTTCGCACCCCGAGAGTATTGACCTTGCTCGTGCGGTACTGGCCGAACACTTCGGCACATTCACGCTCGAACCCACGATTCATGAGGGGGAACCTGTCTATCTTGCTCATGGAAAAGCAGATTTCTTCGGGGATGAACTGGTGGCGCGAACGGGTGGTGCCGGGGGCCCGATTCACACCATGGTGTCATAAACCTGAATCCTGCAATTCCTTTCGAAATCAAGATTGCGGCGTGAGCAGTATCGAGGCGCTTCCGCCGGAATGGCAGCGTCAATGATGTAATCAGCCCGAAGCAGCAAGAAAACCCGCCAGAAGTCCGTCAGGACGCCAGAAAAACATCCATGATTCCGCCTCAGGATCTCCGCACAATCGTACGGAAATTTGCCCTCCGTTTGCGCAGGCATTTTCGTTCAGAGATCCTAGGTGATGCGAGAGGATTTAAAAAGCTTGTAGTGTTGCTATTGAAGAGCGAACTGCCTCCCCATGCCGGCAGATCTTGTGAGTTGAGTGTTACATCCGGGGAGGCTCTCCACAAAGAAGGCCTGCCGTGGCCCGAGATATACTCCCGATGCCTACCGATGGATGCAGACGCCGTGACCAAAGCGAATCTCCGCGCGGCAATTCGGGCACGGCATAACAGAAGGAAGCACAAGAAAACGCCAGCAACAAATCCCCCTTTAGATTGTTTCTCTTTACTGATGAATGTCGGGACAGTCTAGCGTCCGCGATATGGAGCTGACTCGCGAACAGGCGCAGCAGCGCAAAGGCAGGGTGCAGTGATGACGAGGCGCGCGTACTGGCTGGCTTTGTTTCTGGCTCTCCTGGCGCTGCCCGCGGCGGCGCAAAACTCTACCGTGGTGACGGGTACGATCACCGATCCCAACGGGATCCCGTGGCAGGGCGCGACCATCCAGGCGCAGATGATTCCGGTGAACGTGACGCCGCAGGTTCCTCCGCCATGCAACGGGCAAAGCGCGGTGCCGTGCGTTGTGCAGCGCGTTTCAGCGCGGCAACGCGGATGCTACCGGAACGTTCACCATGACGCTGGCAAGTCTTTCGGCGATTACGCCGGTGGGCGTGAAATGGCAATTCACGATCTCGATTTCTCCTGGGGTTTTGCCTCCGTTCGGTACCGGCTCGCAGAATTTTACGCTGTTGCTGGATTCCACCGTGATCACCGGAGCTTCGGTGAACATCACCAGCAACATTAGCCCGCTGGTTCCAAAACTCACGAATGGCTCGTTTAGCGGCGGCACCGGCATCAGCGGATTAATTGGCGGCCAGGTGGGCGTCGCCGGCAGTTCCACCACGATCACTTCCTCGATTCCGCTCATCGGCTCCGGAGCGAACATCCCGAGGACCACCGCGATTTTAGGAACGGATGCGAATCTGTCCCAGCGCGTCCACGATCGCCGCCGGCAGTAATCCGGTGTGCAGTGATGCGGGTGGCGGACTCACAACCGTCGGTTGCCCCAACTTCGTAAATCCGATGACCAGCCAGGGCCAGGTGATTGGCGGCGGAGCGGCCGGAGCTGCGCAAGCGGTCACGCCGCTGACCGGTTATCTCACCGTGCCACAAACCCCGACGGTCACCACGCCTGGCAGAGTGCACGTCGACGGTGGGCTACGGAATCCCCGGATGGGTCTATGCGGTGCAAACCTGCGCGAGCACGTACAACTTCGGGATTGGCGATCGCGGCGGCTGGGTGGAATTCAACAAAGCGAGCGCGTGCGCGGTCACGCTGCCGCAAGCCGGCAGCGCCAACTACGATCAGAATTATTTTCTGCGCGGCTGTAACATCGGCGCCGGTACGGTGACGATCACGCCGGCAACGTCGACCATCAGCTATATCGATTTCGGAGCCGGGACGTACACCCCTGCTGGCGCGTCGATGACGCTGGCCACAGCCCAGTGCGCGGACATCACTTCCGACAATGCGAATTACCATGCCGGCCGCTGGTCCTCGTCCTCCGGCGGCACGGTCACCGGGCCGGGATCTTCCACCGCCAACGATCTAGCGTGCTGGAACAACGCGCTAGGCACTGCGCTGAAGGATTGCACCGTACTGCCCACCGGCACCACGGTGAACACGACGCCGCCGCAATACGACACCACCACCAAAGTGGCGACGATGGCGGCGCTGATGCACAACGCCATCTGGACGTGCACGGGCTACGTGGGCTTGTACACGTCGCCATCTCCGACGACTGGCACGCAATTGGTGGCTTGTCCTTCGCCAATTCCCGCGAACTTTATTCAAAGCGGCGACATTGTGTGGATGTGGTACAACGGCGAAGTTTGCACCTCCACGAGCGCGGGCTGCGGCGCAACGGCGCAGAACAGCGGCGTGGTTTTGATCCAGGCCCAACTCGGATCCACGGTGGTGGCACCCACCTCTTGCGATTCGTTCAACATCTCGGCAGGGGCCGGAAGCGCCGACGAAAGCCGCGAGTACCGCATCGTGTTCAATGGAACCTCGGGCGGAGCCGATGCGCGCTGTGAAGGATTCAACTCTGCTGGCTTTGACAGTTCCGGCGGAGTGCTCCACGGTACCGTGAACACTGGCGGTGGAGGATGTCCCTCGGCCTGCGCGGTTACCTTCACCAACGGTGGCAGCGGAAACCCTGGCGGCGGCGATAACAATGCCACGTACACGCTTAGCGGCACGCTTTTGCCCGCGATTTACCTGAATAACAACGCACCCACCGGATCCACGATTCTTCGAGGCTTTCTAAGCGTAGTGATTTTCCGGCCCTAAAGGAGCCGTCTGCATGAACAAAATGCTCCGCGGCCGCGGCGCCTGTCCGAACACGCTCCTGATTCCGAGACGCGCGATTGAGGAGCAACTCCTCGCCGGCCTGCAGGCAAAGGTTCTTCATCCCGATGTTATGGCGTACACTCTCGATCGCTTTGAATCAGAGTTATATACTCCCGATGCCTACCGATGGATGCAGACGCCGTGACCAAAGCGAATCTCCGCGCGGCAATTCGGGCACGGCATAACAGAAGGAAGCACAAGAAACGCCAGCAACAAATCCCCCTTTAGATTGTTTCTCTTTACTGATGAATGTCGGACAGTCTAGCGTCTGCGATATGGAGCTGACTCGCGAACAGGCTCAGCAGCGCAAAGACAAAGCTGTGCGTTTTGTCGGCACGTACTGCTGGATCCCGCTCGCGCGGCAGAGATAGATGCAGAAAGTCTACGAAGCTACGTATCCAGGCGGAATATCCGGCTGGTGAATTCCAGAGGAGGAAATGCAATGGGAAAAGTCAGAATTTGGAATCCGAGAACGCAGCCGGCGACCGCCCAGGGAGCGCGGCAGCCTAATCCAAAGTCGGGGAACGGGAATGCCGCGACCGCACGGAGTATCGCAAAAGCGGTCGGAACTCAAGGGGCAACACCAGTTCCCAGTGGAAATGGGACCACCACTAATCCAACAGTCTCTACCCTGTTGGACCTTCAGCAGCAGAACTTTGAACTCCAGCGACAGAACGACGACTATCAGGACAAGTTGGACAGGATTGCGGATTTGGCGAGTTGCGACGATCCGGATGAAGACTTCGACGACCTGGCAGGCAAGTTGAACGATATTCTTGACCTCGCTGCAGCCGATGACGTTGAAGACTTGGATGACGACGATTCGGACGACAACCAAGACGACGATTAAATAAACCCCTGCCCAAAATGCTGGGGAAAAAAGTGAAAGAGTAAGAATGAGTTACGCGATCGCATCAACGTTCCAGGTAATAAATAACGGAAAAGCAAAATGAGTCGTGTTTGGCGTCCTACTCCTATCGCGGTGTTGCTCAGCGGTCTTGGCCAGGATGACTCGGGATTGCCTGATTGGCAGACTGCACCTGCAACGCCTGCTCCACCAACCGATTTGTTTGGTGGTGCGAATGCTCCACCTGTCTTGCCGAGCCTTCCTGTACCAACTATTCCTGCTCCGCCTACTTTTTCCATCGGTACTCCAGTTTTTCCTTCACTTACAACAACAGCACCGCCACAACCGTCGAGCTCGAGTACCTCGGTAGAGATCGAAGTCGGTATCCTGCCAATCCTCTTGGGAGGAACCGCGATCGTTCTGCTTCCTGGGAATCATCGGCGGCGTCTTTGACGATAAAGTGAAAAAAAAGAGGAAGTGAAATAGACATGAGCTACGCAATAGCACCAACGTTTGAATCCAACCTAATCGGCGTGCGTCGTGTGTACACGTTCGGTGGAGCTCCCGACGATTTGGCCCTCCAAATGATTGCTGATGGCTATGACATCAGCATGATCACGACGCTCGCCGATAACAATGTGAGTGATGCACAACTTCAGAACCTCTACGACAATTATGGCGCGGGGACTCCGGAATTTGCTACGGCTGCGAATGCTCTATTGGCGCAACTCACTGGTGGGGCAGCCGGCGGGACGATCTCGCCAGGAACCTCCCCCGTCTTGGCGCCGTCAGTTGTTCCGCCGGCTTCACCTGTAACTGCAACTTCTCCAGCCTCAATCCCGGCCGTGCCTTCCGGGACGATTTTTACTTACACCGTTCAATGGGCGACGTCTCTTTTGAATTTGAGCGGCCCGTCTCAGATTCTCGCGACGGTGAACAGCATTCTTCAGCAGCACAACATCAACATAGTTAATTCGTCAATTCCTTCGACGATCGTCGGCCAGGCTGGACTGGCTTCACAATCGTCATTCAGACAACGATTGCTTTTGCGCAAGTCGCGGACGTGAAATCGATTTGCGACGGAGCTGTAGCACAAGCGGGTCGCCAGGTCGTTTCCTCCATCCTGGTCGGAGGTGGGTCCGTGATGCCAGGGACGGTGCCGAACCCATCAGGAACATCAGATCTCACGACATGGTTTGTTCATGAATTGGGGTACCGTCGCGGCAGTTCTGTTAGGAGTAGCCGTGCTGCCCACGTTGGTAAGAAAGATCCTTTAGGGCAGCGAACTACTGCGAACAAAGAGCGCAGGATTTACTGTGCGATTTGACCGTTGCGTAATTCTGTGAGTCGGCGTACAAGCAATCGAGGAAATAAAAGAAGGCATGCGGTTTACTTGCCAAGATGGATCAGGGTGCAAATCCCCAGCGAAGCACGTGTTACCGGACACCTGGAAACAAGTTTGTTGTCGTCATTTTGATGCGTTTGTTCTGCAGGGCCCAACTTTAAACCCAGCCATGCCTGTCAAATACGTTCTCCTGCCGGGCGTTTCTGTCCCTAACGCGAATGCTTCCCACGGTGACTTAGTCCACTTTTTTGAATCTGTCCACCCTCACTACAGAGTGCAGCTCGGTTTTCCCTGCAGTCTTTTCGCGAGAGTGAAGCACCGGTTTGCCGAAGTCGCGGGTTGGATTTCCCGTGTGGGGTAAGGTAATGAAACGAGTGCTGAATCGCGAACCTAGAACAACAATGGCAAGGACGAGCCTTCTGCGAAACGATAAAAATCGAAAACGGAAACCGTCAAAATCCGTCAACAAAACCTATAAAATCCAAAGCCCGGAGCAGACATCGTATTGTGCGTCTAAGGCGGCCGCTTTGCTGGGTATTTCAATCCCAACCCTGAAGGGACTTTGCAACAGCGGCCAATTGACATCTTTCCGAACGCCTGGAGGCCATCTGCGGGTTTCCGCCGAGTCGGTCAGGGGATGTTAGCCACGATCAGCCTGTTTCCTCCAGGACTGCGACATCTAGTCCTCTCGGGATCCGTCGCGAACGCGTCGAGGAGAAGAAACTTCAGATCGAGGAACTCCGGTTGACCAACGAAGAGGAGCGCATCCGGGCAGAGCTGGACGCTAAACAGAGGCAGAGTAGGCATGAACAGCGGATCGCGGAAATCAAGCGCCAGGCGAAAGCAGAAGAGCGCCAGGAGAGAGCGTGAGGCTCAGCAAGCGAGACTTGAGCAACAGCGACGAGAGGCCGAGGAACGGCGTTTACGCGCGACATTGCTGACAGAGGCGGAAGACCTACTGCCAACTTGGTTGTCCGATGAGGAGCACCAACAGTGTATCGGTGATCTAAAAGCCCTGGTCGACACGTTCGGGGTTGATGATTTCGAAAGAACACGAAAACGATTGCGGGACGCTGTGACCCGCTTCGCCGAGCAATCAAGAGTAGAACGGCAGATTGCTGAACGCCGAGAGCGAGTACTGCAATCGACCATGTGGAGGATGCCGGTAGGGGTAACGCCGGCCGAGAAAACGATCGCGGCACGTTTGATTCGCGAAGCATTGGATCTCCTTCCCCTCTCTCGTAGAGAGATGGAAGAACAAGCCGTGGCCGAGAATGCGGTCTCCGAGCTGAACCAAGAAATCAGACAGCGGTGGGAACGGGCAGAGGCCTGCCGGCGGGCTGAAGCCGAGGCAAACGCGAATAAAAACGCTGAGGCGTTCGCAAAGTGGAAAGACGATTTCGGTAGACAGCAGCAGGGCAATAAAATCGAGGATCTGGTTCGACACGGAATGACGATGGCTTTGCTTTATTTGGTTCGGTGCCAGGAAGAACCCGCCGATGGAGAGGACTACGAAACTATCGAGGTCGACGACGCGGTATTGCTGGCGGCCGTCGAGCGCGGGCTTCGCGACAGGATAGCGGGCGATGAGACGTACGACCAGGTATCGAAAATCAGCCGAGAAATCGTCGATTCCGAATTGGGAAGCTGAGAGGGGAAGCTGAGAGGGGAAGCTGAGAGGAGCTGAGAGAACGTTAAGGCCTTACAAGAGCAGCGGGAACGTATGTGGGGAGCGTCACTGGACGGTTGAAACCTGAACAGGAATAATCCAAGGGAATTCCCGCGAGAAGGAGGGCACGGTAAAATGAGTGTCAAGGCAAAATGCACGCTTTTCCTGCTTCTCGGGTTGGCGATTGGTGCGATTGCTACCGCCGCCATATTTGGCTTAGTGGTGATTCCGAAATTCAACCAAGCTCTAGATGAAGATCAAAAGGTCATCCAGCAACAAAGAAATGCAATGGACCTTTCGAGTCGTGCTGCGAGTAATCTCAGCCAGCAGGTGATTAGCTCTGTCAACAGAAACAACGAAGAGGCGCTGAGAAATCTGGAACAAGTGACGCTCTTGTACGACCCACAGGCCATGCAGTCTCTCGCGCAAATCGGAAAAAAAGTACAGGTTTTCCCGAACGAAAGGGCCATCCCCTATCAGGGATACCCCAGGTGGATCATCGTCGGAAGAGTCAAGCCGATGATGGCTGGCACTTCCCTTGGAGCGACTTATTTTTATTTCAACCTTAAATCGCAGGCTTATGACGGCCCATTTCTTCCAGATGTTCCACGACAGCGGCCCTGAATCGGGTAGGTATTTTCGATTCGTTGCCATCGCCTAGCAACCATCGCGCTACGTCGAATCTATGTGTGAGGGCTGACGTCTCCGCTTCAGCATCTCTGCCCTTGTGCATCTTTTCTAGAGTATTTGACAATTCCCGTCGAATCATCAGGTAGCACCGGTCACATAGACCGCCGGCGCCGTACCGATGCGACAGTCCAGCGATGTTCTCATCAAACATCTTTGAATAAATCGTTCGTTCAAGTCTGTATCGCGCCGACACGCCCCGTCGACCAGGCTTCGCCTTACTAACTTCCTCGACGATGCCGGCCGCAAGGAGCTTTTTTAGATGTCCTTTCGCGTTAGTCCTTTGAGGGCCGAGAGCTACCTGCAGATCGCGGATGGTCCAATCTGGCGGTAGCCTTAGTAACTGGCGGCGCTCCGCAGTAGTAAGACCGATTGAGCCGGTGATCGCGCAGATTTCAGCCCATCCTAGGCCGCGCCGATGCAGTTTTCTGGCAATCTCGGCGAGAGCTGAATCGGATCCTCGACAAACCAGACAACCATGTTCCTGGAAGTGAGCCTTTCGCGCCCTGCGAATGTGTACGAGTTGCGGAACAATTCGCTGGAGCTCGTACCGTGTAGCAGGGTCAAGAAAAGAGGCGTCAAAGATGAATAGGTCGTCGACCTTGCGTTCGGGTGCGCGTAACACTTCGATGGTTGAGTTCCTGGTGTCCATAGGGGATTTAACCTCGGGGATGACAGCGCTCTAAGGTTTTCCGCAGCGATGCGGTTTGGAGATGGGTGTAATTCTGCGTCGTCCCCAGAGAAGAATGTCCGAGGAGTTCCTGAATAGCGCGGAGATCTGCTCCACTTTCGAGCAGGTGAGTCGCGAAGCTGTGACGGAGGGTGTGGGGGTGAACTGGGGGAAGATTTGCCCGCAAGGATGCTCTCCGAATAACCCTCCACAGAATTTGTGAGCTAAGGTTAAATATCCGGCCGCGCTGACGAGTACCTAAGTGCTGCTTTAAAGCAGCAGCGGCTGGGTCGCCAAAAAAAACAATACGATCTTTGCCTCCCTTTCCTCGGCGGACCATGATGGTCTGACTATTGAAGTCGACATCTTCGACGCGTAGGTTTGTGAGTTCATTGCGTCGACAACCTGTGGCGTAGAGTAGTACGGCGATTGCGCCGTCCCTAGCATCACGCTTCCGGTTACGGTTCGTCTTTGTTGCACAGATGAGCTGTCCGACTTGGGCAACGCTCAAGATCACCGGTAGTCGCCTTGGTGTTTTACCGGTTCTGATCTCGCGTGTGGGATCGTTACAGACCAAGCCACCCAGGCGAACAAAGCGATAGAAGGACCTTAGATTGAAGAGTGCCCCATTAACTGTAAATCGGCAGGCTCCTTGTTCCAATTGACGCGCAAGAAACGCGCGGATCTCGCTGGGCGTTACAGCTGTCAGCGAGCGGCCGTTCAGCCCAGCCACGAGCTTGCGGACAGTTCGCGTATAGCCGTGGACCGTGCTCTGAGCATGGCCACAGGCCTGCAACCAGATTGCGAATCGCTCGATGAGCTGGAAATTGGTAAATATCCGGCGCTCGTAGGGATAAGGGCGGACTACACTAGTCGGTGCGTCGGTCATTGCGCGCTCTTACCTGCCTACGGGCCCACTCCCGGTCAATCAATGAACACAAGAAGTCTGAGCGTCTCAATCGGTCACTTCTGGCCATTTGATCTAATTTACTTGCCAGACGAGCGTCTAGTGGCAGATCCAGAGCGAGTGAATCACGTTTTAATGATTTACGCATACGTCCTCCGAAACCTCTGTCGATGGCCGGACCGGAGTCTCTGCCCTATCTGTCGCAGATTGCGGAAATGGTGGGAATAAAATAACGTGCGGTGAAGATGCCATGGGAGTTGATCCCTCCTTTGGTATTTAGGGGAGTGTCGGTGTTGACGCACCGCCACTCCCCGCTTTAAGCCTTTTTCTTTCGTCCAGGCTTAATGCCTGCCAGGACTTTCCGAACCCTCTCAATATCGCGTGGCGTCCAGAGTCGAACGGTCACCCCTCCTATTTTTTGCAGCGGCGGTGCCTCGACTCTTCTGGCGGACACATGACGCTGTAAGGTTAGAAGCGTAACGCCCAACTTTCCAGCCGCTTCACGCGTTGAGAAGCGCCCTCTCATACATAGACCTATATCACATTTCCAATCACAGCGGCAACCGTACGGCTAGACAGCCGATCTACCGTTAAAGTAGCGTCTTGACGCTTCCGAGCCCGGCCCCTGGGAGTCGCATCAATCAGTGGCTCGACCGTCAGTAGTCCGCCCTGGTCGGCACCATCTTTCCAAGCGGTATCCATCAAGCCACGAAGTCACGGGAAACCAGCGTCAGGAACGCTTTCATTCATAACCAGAGGACACGTTAGCAGGTATGCACCGAAAGAGTCGTGCATCGGAACGTACAGGTAGGCGGATTTTTGCGTTTAGGACACACTTTTTGATCGCCGAAACCCGAGAACGCCGCATAAAGACTGGGTGTCCAACACTGTCCACCGTATCTGTCCAACTCATATACTGAAAATAAGGTACTTATGCAATGTTTGTCCAATCAAGAATTTTCAATGATTCACTATCTCTAAGAGAAAGAAAGAGTTTCTCTATTTTTTGTCTATGGGTAGGGGCTAAGACACCTACCGTCACCGCGTGGTGGTCTGACGTGAAATCTTGTCCAAAGGAGGTACCCATGGACTTTTCGGCGCTTTTGGACATTTACACGTTGCAAACACAAATACTTACAAAAAGTCCAAGGGTTTTGGCGTATTGGACTCTTTGGGGAATTTTGGACTTTTCTGGGATTTTCGGACTGGGCTGGGACTTTACTCGTCGTCCTCTTCGCTCGCGGAACGGTTCTGTTTCCACAGACTGTGCCAGTAGTAGAGAGTGGAGCGGCCTACAGTGCCGTGAAACTCTTTCAGAACTTCAGTCGGTGGCGCGCCGTTCGAAAACAGCTCGAAGGCTGATTTTTTCTGTGCCGCCATCGCCGGCCTGGTGAGCCACTGCACGCCCATGTTTTCATCGGTAATCATTTTTGCTTCGAACGGTACACCCCAGCGCGGATCGCCGAATTCCCGCAACTTCTTGACGATGACGTTGACTCGTAATCCCTCTTTGTTCCGGTAGTCTGGCGCGTGCTCCAACTGGATGTAAGAGTCCAGGATGTGCACCTGCGCGGAGTCGCCGAGAAAGTCCCCACCTTTGCCGGCATGCTGCAGGAAAAAAACCGTGACGCCTTTCGTGTTCAGATCGATGTACCAGTCCTTCAAGGTCGCAACCTGTTTCGACTGGTCCTTGATCGCTTCTGACCAGAGCGTCGAAACATTGTCGAGAACGAGAAATTGGTACCCTTCATCGAACAAGCGAGCTTCGACCGCTTTGCGATCTGCGGCGGTGGCGATGCTGGGACGCCAGGTGTGCGCCGATCTTGGGGCGCGGCCGATCCGTTGGTAGTCTTTCGAGGCGATTCCCAGACCAGCGAACTCCGGACTTGTATCATGCGATTTTGCGATCAATTTAAGACGGTGTCGGATGCGTTCGCCGTGCATTTCGCCGTAAAGATACAACGTGCGGACTGGACCATAAATGGGCCAGTGTCCACCGGGACCAGAGTGGCCATCAAAAATCGAGTTGATTCCCAAAGCAACGCGAAACGCCAACTCTGTGGCGATCCAACTTTTTCCCCAGCCGCTCCAGGAATACAGCATGAACGTTCCACACTTTGTGACGATGGGATCGATCAACGGGTCCGCTTTCGGAAGTTCCAATGTGAGCAACTCGTTGTAGGGCACAACGACTAACGGATTTTCGTCGTGAGTCGGCGCTTGCACTTCTCTTAACGAAACGGCAGCTCCGGCGAGTATCTCGTCGGCTTTGCCATCGCCTTCGAATGCCTTCTCCTGAATCGCGTGCGCTTTGTGGATGATCTGCCGCAGGCGGGATTTCTCTTTCACAATGTTCGCGTAATGCTTTGCGTTGGAAACGCGCGGCACTCCGTCGGTCAAGCTCGCAAGATATCCCGCGCCACCAACTTGCTCCAATTTTCCTTCGGCGTGCAGGCGCTCCGTCAGCGTCACCAGGTCGATTGCCTGGCAATCCATGTACACTTCCATCATTTTCAAATAGATGATCTGATGTTGCGGGATGAAAAAATCCTGCGCTAACAAATATTCGGTGGGCGCGCCGAGCGCAGTGTTGTCCAGGAGGATCGCGCCAAGCACACTGCGCTCCGCGTCGAGATTACACGGAAGCTTTTCTGCGAGGTCGACTGGCAGTGAAACTTTGCGTTGCTTTGAGAACGAGACGGGTGAGGGCTGCGGCCGGCTGCTCATTGCTGACATGCTCCGTACTTGGCATCTGTGTCACACCAGGTGAGGAGAACTTCCAGTGAGTGCCTCCGGAGGGTTCGACTGTGGGGCTCGGACCCAGCGTTCCTCGTGGCTAATGCGCGTATCGCGCGTACGGTCGACCGTGGGAGTGCGGTCACACGCGAAATTTCACCAATAAGGGTCTGCCGGGACATTGGGTTGATCCTCATCTTTTGTTGGAACTTGCGATGCCAGGGATAACGGCGAGACGAATTAAACGGAACTTGCGATGCCATCTAGAGCACTCCTTGCAAAACTGTTGGCGCATCGATAAGCATGTTTCGGGGGCTAGCCGCCGAGCTGTCAGGCGAAGCGGCGTAGCCCCAGGGCTGGAACACAACGACTCCAGCGTGGCCGCCGGAGGGATGCATTCCGTTAAGCGGGATTTTCTGGAAGACCTGGACCCAACTCCACAACAAAATGACCATTCCCACGTTTTCCTCGGAAGAGGACTCCGCGGTAGCATAAATAGCTGGGATTTTGCAGCTCTGGGTCAACGGTGCATGGGAAAAATATTTTTGATCCTAGCAAAATGGTGTATCCGTCAATACAGCGTGTTTTCCTGAACTGGCAGGCCGAACAGCGCGAAACGGCCGAGCAGTTTTCCAGTGATTTTCCAGGCGAGGTGTTTTTTGCCCATCGCTTGTTAACCACACCTCGGTGCAGGGACAATAATCACGGTAGAACGGAAGCAGAGCCTTCTCCATGTCGAAATGTTCGCGGATCCGTCGCGGCGTTCTATCAATTGAGTTAATCGTCGTCCTGTCCATTCTTCCGTGCTTTCTGCACGGTTTTGAAAATTCCGGTCCACGCTGCACGCGTGCGCGTGTGTAGACCTGGACGAACCTACTTCGCTTTTTGTCGTAATAAAACGATTGTCCTTTACGCGAACGGTGTTCAGACCTGTGACTGATGTTTTGTGGATTCGGGCACCAGAACTTAAGCAATGGCGGCGAATACGTTTCTCCACCCACTATAGAAACTTCCTTGGGAGAGTTTAGCTTTGCGGCGCAAACAGGACAGTTCCTCGCACCAGGTGGAATTGCTAAGCTACGTTTCCGAGGCAAAAGGCGCCGGTTAAAGGGGCGTATTTCTTGGCCTGAAGCGTCGAAGTACCTCTGTCGCCATTGGAGCTCGCAAGCTTCGCGAGAACACACAAAGATCGTAAGCGCTTTTATCACGTGGTGAGGGCCTTCGTTTGCGAGAAATCCCCCGCAACCCTTCTTCCCGTCAGGTGAATCAGTGCATTTCGCCAAGCAGTTCAGAACGCTTTCAGGATCAGGATCGTCACCCATCACATCCAATGCTTCTTTGATCCGTTTGGATTCAAACGCGACCAATTTTTTTCGAATCGGCCAATCGCTTGCGTCCCACAATCTCCCCCTGCGGCTATCGAGCCATCGGGTGACGCGAGGATGCGGATGGGCATGGGTTCCAACACAGAAGACCGGTTGGACTTTACCCAGAATTACGTGATCGTAAGGCTCCTTGCGCGCCTTGTGCATTTGCCGATTTCCAGCCTGGCAACCGGGGCAGGGGCATTTTGCTTTTTCGAGCGGGAAGCCTTCATCACTCAGCGGTCGACCCTTTTTCTTTTTTGGGATTATTTGGTAGGTGGAACTTATGCCCGACTGCTGCTGCACCAGGTAACGTAGGGCCATGTGAACGACGTTCCGTGGAACTTTCCCATTCATCCAGTCCTTAAGGGTTCCTCGGCCGATCCCCATCACTTCAGATACGGCCTTTTGGCTCCAATGGTGCTGCTGAAGAATGCCTTTCAGTTCGTCCGCAGATACGAGTGCTTCAAAACACAGAATCGTTCTCCATGGGTTGAAAGGAGCCTCCATTCTGGGTAAAGCGTCAAAGACGCTTGCTAACTGCAAGCTTGTCTCCTTGTCTCCCCCAATACACTGATTCTCTGCAGCTACGCAAGCATTTTTTCCAAACTCAGTTTTCAAAACCTCCGAATATTGGCCTATATTTACGCTTCGTTTGCCACATAGCGGTTAACTTGCCTTATCTAATACACCAGAGTTTTTTTAGCTAGCGGCATTTTTCCCAACTACCTTCAAGAAACTCTCAAAAATCCGGTATTTATGTGGTTTCGGCCGCTTTGGAAACGCCTTGTCGTGGGAAAGGCGATTTTATGTTGAGAGCGAGCGCAAATTTGTTTACAAGGGGATTTCTTCAGAAGCGAACGGCAGATTGCAAAGCGTCTATGACACATTGCCCTACAAAATGCGATGGGGGGGATCCAAGCCTGCCGCGCACGATAACAGTAACGAACGTAGGGCAATGCCTCCGCCTAGGATCTTCGTCTGCACCAGTCCTGAACCCTATTACGCGCATGATTTCTCTCGCGCTCATATCCGAAACAAGAGCGGGTATGTGTATTTGGCATGGCGCGAGGGAAAGCGTGTGCGGAATTTCTACTTAGGCAAAGCGCCGCGTTCGTCCCCTACCACCGGCGCCGGCGCCGGCGACGAGGCCACTGATCCAGGAGCTCCACTCGGTAGGGGAAAACTGCGGGGATCGCGATGAGCGCGTCTCGGTTGCAATGCCTGCCAGATCGCAGGACAGCACCCAAGGTGTCCCCTCTAACGCCAGAGTTGCGTGATTTCATTGATCGCGCGATCGTTCCAGTCCTGGTCAAGCAGTACATAGAAATGATGGAACTTGCGAAAACCGCTCGCGATGCGTCACACTCTCAGAAGCCACACGGCCGCACCAAACCAAGGAAAGTGAGACCGTGACCGAATCTTCACGCTGCGCAATCTACGCTCGCTACTCCAACGAGAAGCAGAACTCTCTAACCATAGATCAGCAAGTCCGGAAGTGCCGGGAATTTGCCGGCAGCCACACCCTGCGCGTTTTGGATCCGCATATCTACGCCGACGAGGCGATCTCAGGAGCGACAGACGACCGCACAGGCCTGAAGAGGCTTTTAGCCGCAGCGATGGAAAGGCCGCGGGCATTTGACGTGGTGCTCGTGGACGACACCAGTCGAATGAGTCGCGATTTGGAGCACTCGCTCGGAATTATGAAGCGGTTGAAGTTTGCTGGGATTCGCGTCGTGTTCGTGAGCCAGGGCTTCGATACCAGCGCTCCACAGTCGCAAACGCTGCTCACCGTTCACGGCCTAGTGGATTCCCTCTATCTTGAGGAACTCGCGAAAAAGACTTTTCGCGGTGTCGAGCAGCTCGCCCTCAACGGATTGCACACAGGCGGCCGCGTGTTTGGATATCGCCGCGTGCCGATCGAGAGCGCGATTGAGCGGGACACTTACGACCGTCCGAAAATCGAGGGCGTGAGGCTCGCGGTGGATCCAGACCAGGCGCGGACAGTGCGCAGAATTTTTGAGCGCTATATGGCCGGCCACTCGCTTAAACGGATCGCGATTGATCTAAATCACGATCGCATTCTTTCTCCGCAACCGCAGAAGGGAAGAATCGCGCGTAGCTGGTGTCCGTCATCGGTGCGGCATATTCTGCACAACGAACGCTATCGCGGCGTGATCTTCTGGGGTAGAACTCAGAAAATACGATCCGAAAGCGGAAAGCGAATCTATCGGAGAAAGCCACAAAGTGACTGGCGCCGGCGAGAAATTCCGGAGCAGCGAATCATCTCCGACGAGCTTTGGAATGCGGTGCAGCAGCGGATGCAAGCCGTGAATGAACTCTATGCACTCGAAGCGCGTCGACCTGGAATCCTGCGAGCTCGTGCCGCGAGTTCGCCATACGTATTCTCGGGATTGCTGAAGTGTGCCCTCTGTGGCGCGAGCATCACGATCGTTTCCGGCTATTCCCGGAAGCGGCGAGACGTCCGCTACGGTTGCTCTATGCACTACAACCGCGGCCGCGGCGCCTGTCCGAACACGCTCCTGATTCCGAGACGCGCGATTGAGGAGCAACTCCTCGCCGGCCTGCAGGCACAGGTTCTTGATCCCGATGTTATGGCGTACACTCTCGATCGCTTTGAATCAGAGTTAAAGCGCGCTATCGATCGGCACCGTGGCGACATAGAGGCATCACGCCGGCAGGAAGCCGCGATCGAAAAGAAGATTTCGAACCTTACGGCTGCCCTGGCTGATGGCTTCAAATCGTCGGCCATCCTTGCGGATCTTACCCGATTGGAAGCGGAGCTCACAGAGATCCGGCTGAGAGCGGCCGCCTCCCTGCCAGAGGCGATCGCTGTGAAGATGCGTGATGCGCGCCGATTTGCTAAAGAGAGATTAAAGGATTTGCAGGCGGTTTTTGCTGGTGATGCCGCGACGGTGCGCGCCGAGATCTCAAAACATGTTCAGAAAATCACGCTCACACCTGATGGGCGCACGTACGTCGCTTCTGGGACTTGGAATGTACTAGGTGTGTGGCAGCATGGATGGTGCCGGGGGCCAGAATCGAACTGGCTACGCCCGCCTTTTCAGGGCGGCGCTCTACCGGTGAGCTACCCCGGCACAACTCATTTAGTGTAGAGGCCACTACCCACGGTGTCAATTCACTGGCGGCATTTTGCTCGTTTCGTTCGCGGCAAACCAACGCAACGTGGGAGGTGTTCCGCGCCCGCAGTTATGGTCGACTACTCTGCATGAGCACAACACAAGCCAAGGTTACCGATTGGATTCCCACTCTCGATCGCCTGGCGGCTTCTGCTGCAAACGCGAATGAGCTGATGAAAAGTATCGTTGCACTGCTGCATGAGAAGCTTACGCGCTACAACTGGGTCGGCTTCTACATGCTTGAAAAGGAAGCAGACATGCTGGCCCTCGGCCCCTTTAAGGGCACGATGACCCCGCACACGCGCATCCCGCTCAATCAAGGAATCTGCGGGGCCGCGGCTTCTTCCGGCAAAACCATTGTAGTGGACGATGTAAATGCCGATTCGCGCTACCTGGCGTGTTCATTGGAGACCAAGTCGGAAATTGTCGTTCCGATTTTTGCTCATGGCAAAGTTGTTGGCGAGCTCGATATCGACTCACATTTTCTGGCCGCGTTCGGCCCTGATGACCGCAAGCTGTGTGAACACGCCGCCAGTCTCGTGGGTAAATTCATCGAGCAGCATCCTTGATCCGCTCCTTCCACACTTGCGCGCCGACACGGGCCCCATGCGGTAATCGGCGGTGTTCGTAGGGGGGCTTTACGCCGCTGCTCTTAGAAGTAAGTAGTGTGGAGTTTTCGGCCTCGGCCGTTTACTTCTCGCGATCGTCAAACTCGCGCATCCAGTCGCTGCCCTTCAGCACTTCGCGGGGACGTGTTCCGTCGGGTGGCCCGACGATCCCGTCTTTTTCCATCAAATCGATCAAATGCGCAGCGCGGCCATACCCGATGCGCAAACGTCGCTGCAGCGTGGAAGTAGAAGCGCGGCCCATTTCGCAGCAGATGCGCACCGCATCATGATAGAGCTCGTCGTCCACATCCTCGTCACCGCCGGCGCCACCTTCAGCATCCTCATAGCTTCGCGCGGCTGCTTTACCGCCCTTCGCGGGCTCCTTGCCATTCTCTTCTTTTGGAGGCTCCAGCAAGGCTTCGTTATATTTTGCCTCTGCCTGCGCGCGCCAAAACTCGCAAACGTTACTGATTTCATCTTCACTCACAAGCGGCCCATGGATGCGATGCAAACGAGCTGAACCCGCCGGCAAGTACAACATATCGCCTCGTCCCAGCAGCGATTCCGAGCCATTCGAATCCAGAATCGTGCGCGAGTCCACTTTGCTGGCTACGCGGAACGAGATACGAGCAGGGAAGTTCGCCTTAATCAGACCGGTGATGACGTCCACCGAAGGCCGTTGCGTCGCCAAAATTAAGTGAATGCCCACGGCGCGCGCCATCTGCGCCAAACGCGTAATGGATTCCTCCACATTATTCGTGTCCACCATCATCAAGTCCGCCAACTCATCGATGATGATCACCAGGTAGGGAAGCGGTTTGTGTTCGCTCTCCTCAACATTTTCGAATAGCGAGAGAGACTGCTGCTTCTGGAATGTGCGATTGTACTGATCGATATTCCGCACACCGCGCTGCGCCAGCAACTTCAGCCGGTTCTCCATTTCGCGCGTGGCATTGCGCAGCACGTTCGAAGCAACCTTTGGATCCGTCACTACGGGCGCCAGTAAGTGCGGAATGTCGCCGTACAAACTGAGTTCCAGGCGCTTGGGATCGACCAGCACCATTTTCACGTCCTCGGGTGTGGCCTTATACAAAATGGACATCATCAGCGAGTTGATGAACACACTCTTTCCGGTGCCCGTGGAGCCGGCAATCAACAAGTGCGGCATGGAAGCCAGGTCGGTGACGCGGATGCGTCCGTGCAGGTCGCGTCCCATGGCCAGCGTCAACTTGCTCGGCGAGTTCGCGAACTCAGTCGATTCGATGATTTCCCGCAGCGCAATGGTCTGGCGGCGATCGTTCGGCACCTCAATGCCGACAGTCGATTTTCCAGGGATCCGCTCGATCAGAATTGATTCTGCCTGAAGCGCCAGACACAAATCCTCGGTCAAGCCGATAATGCGGCTGTACTTGATGCCTGCCTCAGGCTTGAATTCGAAAGTCGTTACCACCGGACCGGGATTGATCTGCGTGACGCGTCCTTCTACGCCGAATTCGTGGCATTTGGCTTCAATCGCGCGCGCGCGCATCTTCAATTCGTCTTCATCCAGCTTCTGAGAGCCTTCCCCTTGGCGCAGCAACTGAACGGATGGCAAGCGGTAATTCGCAGTTGTTTTTGCAGGCTTGGGTTCCAGCTTCTTTGGCTTTTCCGTGCGATCCGGACCCAGCATCACTACCGGCGCCTTGTGTCCGTCATCCTGAGCTGGCTTGTCGTCCTCGTCGTCTTCTTCCAGGGCCGCTTTTTTCGCCTTGAAAATATCGCCTTTATCTTCCAGATGAATGGTCTTGGTCGTCTCGGCCGCCTCTCCGCGACCTACGATCTGCGGCGCTACCGGTTTACGTCCGCTTAGCTTGCGTTCCTCGACCGCGCGCCGCATCCGGGCTTCTTCCCGCGTGTCCCGCCATTCCTCCCAACGCGCCTTGGCCCGCTCCAAAATTCCCAGCTTCCCCATTTTCCCCAACGGACCTTTGGAACTGCTGGCCCACGCATGCGCTCCGCTAAAACTGAAGCTGGTGGTCAGGAAGAGCGCAACGATCAAAATGCCGATCGCAACGAGCATCCCACCCCAAAAATTAAATCCACTTTGCAAACCGTGGGACACGGCTCCGCCCAGCAATCCTCCGGCCGGAATCGCTCCTCGTACATCCGGGAAGTGAATCATGGACAGCAGGGAAGGGAGCGACAACAGCAACAGCACGTAACCCACAATCGTTGCCCATTGCGAATCCACCGGGCGGCTCCGCAGCCAGCGATACCCCAGAATGCCAATCGCCACCGGCAACAAAAATCCCGCGAAGCCAAACACCTGGAAACTCAAGTCCGCAGTATACGAGCCCACTGGGCCAATCCAGTTGCGTACGGCATTATCGCCGGCTGACGCGGCACTCACGTTGAACGCGACATCATGCGGGGAATAGGAAATCAAAGACAGGGCTAACAGCACGGCCGTCAAGATACACACAAAGCCGATCAGTTCGTTCAGCCGCTTATTCTCAGTTGGTGTCAGAAAGCGCACAAAATCTCTCCTCAGCTCTGGCCGTTGTAGGGACCGCCGTCCGAGGCGGCCGCTCTTTGGCGATGGGGGAAGGCTGAGTACACACGCACGCAGTTCGCGTCCGTGGCGATTCTCCAGGGGCGCGGCGCTGTTGCGCCCCTCGGTGGAGGAACATCGAAATCATACCACCCGTGCCACCGCACACAAGCGCATCTTCTCCCCTCGTTTCCACGCCTGGCACCGGGAGGATCCTGGAAGACTCCGTCATCGCGCTAACTTCGAAGCGAAAAATAGCACCGCAATTCCCACAATGATCCGGTAAATCGCGAACGGCCCGAATCCCCGCTTGCGCACCCAGGCCATAAACCACGCCACGCTTCCATACGCCACGATAAACGAAACCACGAATCCAATCGCCAACACGATCCAGCCATGCGCGTCGATGCTCGATACGCCAATCGGATTCTCGCTTTTCGTGCCATGAATTGATTTGTACAACGTGTACAGCGTAGCCATGGCCATGGTCGGCATCGACAAGAAAAACGAAAATTCCAGTGCCGAGGCACGCGACATTCCCGCAACCTGCCCCGCCGCAATCGTGGACATCGAGCGCGACGTTCCCGGGAACACCGCCGACAAAATCTGGCACGCCCCAATCCACACCGCCTGCGCCAGACTCATCGTCTCCATGTGCCAGGTGTGAATCAAACCGCCGGGCGCGCCTCGCCCCGCGGTTTCAGACTTTGCGTTGCGCGCGTCCACGAACCACATCACGATGCCGCCCACCAGCAGCGCTCCCCCCATGACGTAAGGATTCTCAAGATTCTTGCCCACGACTTTCGTCAGCAGGAACGCTGGAATTGCGGTGACCACGAAGGCGATCATCACCAGGCTTAACGGGTGAGTCCAGATAGTTCGATCGCCGCGCTCGCCCCGCGGAAATGTCGATATAAATTTTGCAATTCTCTCGCGAAAATAAATCGGCAACGTGAGAATCGCTCCCAACTGAATCACAATCGTGTACATTTTCCAGTACCCGCTGCCCAAATCCACGTGCAGGAGCCACTCTGAAAGTCGCAGATGCGCGGTTGAACTTACGGGAATAAACTCGGTCAGTCCCTCCACGATTCCCAAAATCACACTGAGCAAATAGTCGTTCACGATTTCTCCTGTAGCACAGGCTTCAGCCTGTGTTCCTGGTAGCAAGACTGCTCACGCGGGTAGGTGATTCAACTTGCGAGCGGAATGCTTCGTCGCTCGGCTTCAGGTATTCGGTGTCAAGCCGTGTTCCCGGCTCACAGCCGTTTCCTCATCTCAAACGCGTCAACTTTTCCGAGATAATACCGTTTCAATACTGCTTCTGTACGATATCCATGATGTTCCCAGAACGCAATGGCGCTTTGATTGTCTACTGCCGTTTCCAGCAGTACCGATTTCACTTCAGAGAATCGAAAATGTTTCGCGATCTCGTCGAGCAATCTGGAACCCAATCCGCTTCGCCGTTTCTCAGCAGCCACATCCAACGTGATGATATGCGCCAACGGCGGATTCTTCTCCCCCAGAATAAATCCCACGATCTTTTTGCCCTCTTCCGCAACCAGGCAATCCGCCGCCGGCAGGTTCAGAAAATATTGCAGAGACCACTTGCTGTAGGAAATCCCCGGCGGGAAACAGGCTTGGTCCAGTTTATAGAGTGCGCCAAAATCGCGGGTTTCGTAAGGGCGTATGATCGGGTCCGCCATGGCGCGCCCATCCTACCACTTCGAGGAGGTTCGAGAATTCCGGCTGAAGCATTCGCGTAACGCGCGCTCTCGAAAAGCGTTTCGCGTTACTTGCCCAGTCCCAACGCCCGCAGCGTGTCCTGGTCCACGACCCGCGTGCCATTCTGACTGACCACCACGCTGAATCCTCCCGCATAGTCCCACATCGTCCAGCCAATCCCATATTTTTCCAGCGCCACACGGACATCGTGAATCCAAGCGGCACGATCTTCGGGCCGGGCGGCCTGGCGATACACGCCAAATTCATTGCAGGTCAGCGGCACGTGCCAGCGCTTAGCCCATTCCGCCGCAACGCCAATCTCGGCCTCAATGCGTTGCTGGTTCCACCGGTCCAACCCATAGCGCACAATCGCCATTTGATTCACGGCGTCGGGCGCTTGTGCCACTGCGCTCTGAACGTTCTCCGGCGTCGAGGGATACGGCAACTTGGTCAGGTAGTGCTGGAAATTCGTGCTCCACGTTGCACCCTGATGCGTGAAAATGTGCGGGTCGTAAAAGTGAAAGTTATAAATCAGGTTGGCATCCTTGAGTGGTTCCAGAAACAGCAGTTCGGTAGTTGAAGACCAGTTCGCGCCAGCCAGGATAATCGTGTGGTTCGGGGCCCCTTCGCGGATGGCACGCACTAATTGCGACTGCACGCCCATCCACCTGTAGCGATCCTTGAATTCCGGCTCATTCAAAACTTCAAAAAAGACGCGCTCCGGATCGAGCGTGGAATAATGTTTGGCCAAAGCGCGCCAATAATCCTCGAACTGCTCCACAAAATTGTCGTCGGCGGCCAGTTTCGCCTTGAAATCACTTTCTGGGTGAATATCGATGATGATCGCCAGCCCCTGATCCATTATTATTTTTACCGCGCTGTCCACCATCGCCAGATAATCCGCGGGAATGCGGTCGGCCTCGCCACGCCGGAACATCGGTTCTGCGTTTAATGTAAACCGCACATGATCGAAGCCCATCTGCTTGATCAGAGCCATGTCCTGCGCGGTGTCGTAGGTGTCGAAATGTTCTTTCGTGTACCCCGGGGCCATATACGCCTGTGCAAACCAGTGACTCAAGTTGATTCCGTGCTTCAGCCGTTCCGCGCGGTGAAAGGCCAGCGTGTTGTCTTGCGGCAGCAGGGAACTGCTGGAAATTAGAATGATCAGAACTCCGAGAAGCATTCGAGCAACAACGCTGGCCATGCTCGGCCGTGCATAGCTCCGCTGCGGCAAATCAGGGTCCATGAATTCATCCGATCCGCCACGCCCATTGGATAGCTATTGCTGCCTGTGTTCCTACGATTGAACTAGCAATGAAAAAAATGGGGCGCAGCATCGTGAGCCCCATCTCACCACAACGTCCATGCAGTTGTCATCCTAAGGTCTTCCGCGAAGAAAGATCTCAACCGCTTGATCTCCACTTCATCGCGATTCAACTAACACGGCCCTGATGTTGTAGGGCCCGCCTTCTAAGGCGGGCCGTTGGTTTTACGCCCGGTGCCCCACGTACGATTTTCGAACGTAACCACCGCCGTCATTCCGAGCGGAGTCCGCTAAGCGAGGAATCTCTCTTCGGTCGTCCGTCGCGCGGCTGACTCCGCTTCTCGAAATGCTCCTCGCGAGCTCTACAATTTCACCGTGACCGTCTTCACTTCCGTGTAATTGGCCAAGCCATACTCGCCGAGTTCGCGTCCGATGCCCGACTGTTTGAACCCGCCAAACGGAGCCGCCGCGTCAAACACGTCATAGCAGTTCACCCACACGGTTCCCGCCCGCACTCCATCGGCTATCGCATGCGCCTTGGTAATGTCTTTGGTCCAAACCGCCGCCGCTAACCCATACAGCGATTTATTCGCGCGTTCCACCACCTCGTTGATGTCCTTGAACTTGAGGATCGACATCACCGGCCCAAAAATTTCCTCTTGCGCGATTTTCATATTGTCTTGCACATCGGCGAATACGGTCGGCTCAATAAAATATCCCTTGTCGCCAACGCGATTTCCGCCAGTGAGCAAGTTGGCTTTTTCCTGTTTGCCGCTCTCGATGTAACTCATCACCTTATTAAATTGATCCTGGTCCACCTGCGGCCCTTGTTCCGTTTTCTTGTCAAATGGATTGCCCACGGTACGCTTCTTCGCGCGCTCCACGCTCTTGGCCACGAAATCGTCGTAGCACTTTTCTTCCACGAAAAGCCGCGATCCCGCGCAGCAGCACTGGCCCTGGTTGAAGAACAGCGCAAAGTGCGCGCCTTCGATGGCCTGATCCATGTCCGCATCGGCGAAGACAATGTTCGGGCTCTTGCCGCCAAGTTCCAGCGTGACCCGCTTCAAGTTCGTTTCCGCCGCGGCTTTCATAATCAAGTGGCCCACTTCCGTCGAGCCGGTGAACGCCACCTTATCTACATCCATGTGTCGCGCAAGCGCCCCGCCCGCCGTCGGTCCGTAGCCCGGCAGAAGGTTAACTACGCCCTCCGGGAAACCCGCTTCCAGAATCAATTCGCCCACGCGCAACGCGGTCAGCGGCGTCTGCTCCGCCGGTTTCAACACGACGGTGCAACCCGCGGCAAGTGCCGGGCCAAGCTTCCACGCCTGCATCAGCAGCGGGAAATTCCAGGGAATGATCTGCCCAACCACGCCCACCGGTTCGTGTTTCGTATAGCTGAAATACCTGCCTTGAACCGGGATGGTTTTTCCCTGGATTTTATCAGCCCAACCCGCGTAATAGCGGTAACACGCAATCGTCAACGGCAAATCGGCAGCGAGCGCCACCTGGTATGGCTTGCCATTATCGAGTGACTCCAATTCCGCCAACTCTTCCTTATTCTTCTCGATCAAGTCCGCCAGCTTGTTCATTAATACGCCGCGCGCTGATGCGCTCAGTTTCTTCCGCCAGGGCCCGCGATCGAACGCCGCACGCGCTGCCGCCACCGCCTTGTCCACATCGGCCGCATCCGCTTCCGCGACTTGAGCAATCACTTCGCCGGTCGACGGATTAATTGTCGGAAACGTTTTTCCGGAAGCCGCATCCACCCATTTTCCATTGATTAGCAGTTTGGTCGCGTTCACCTTCACCTTGGGTTCAATTACGCTCGTCGCAGTCGCCATCGCTATCCTCCTCGCCGGGTTCGCACAGGCTACACCCCCAGGCACCAAGAATCAACAATTCCGAATCACATAATCACTGTTTTGGCAGCGTGTTGTAGCACAGCCAATCCCTAATCACACGTCATTTCGAACGGAGTCCGCGAAGTGAGAAATCTCTCTTACCGTGGGCGACCACTCCTGTGCCGGTACCCTAACCCCGGTGGTACGAGGGTTGGTCTTGCGTTAGCTATTTCCATTTTTCGATTTTCCGCCAAACTCCTCATGTTTTCTGGCAACCACGATCGCCGTCATCATCGCTGCCATTAACAATCCAGCCGCCACGTACCACGCCGCCCCCGGCAAATGCCACCGCGCATCCTTGCGAATCGTCGCGGAAAAAACTTGTGTGAACAGCACTGGCCCCACCATTCCCGTCAACGCCCGCAACGAATTAATCGCGCCTTGTAATTTTCCCTGTGAACTTGCATCCACCCGCTGGGACATGAGCGACTGCATCGCTGGACCCGCCACGCCCCACAATGCGATAAACGGGATCGCCGCCAATGCTTCCCATCCTCGCCACGCTGTACCAAATCCCACGAATCCCAGCACGCCATAAAACAATCCGCTGGTCAGGCTCAACCGTTCCCCGAATTTCTTCACGTATGGCCCGACCAGCCCGCCAGATACAATCGCGGCGCACACCCCGACCACCGCCAGCGACAATCCGATACTTCGTTGATCCCACCCATATCTATATTCCGTGTACAGTACCCACACGCTTTGCAGCGCCTGGTGCGCCAGGTAGAACAGAATCACAACTAACGACAGCCCGGTCAGTTCAGGATGCGATCGCAGCAGCGTCAAGGATCCCAGCGGATTCGCCATATGCCACGCGGTCTTCGCTCGCTTCGCTTTTGGTAGCGATTCCGGCAGCACAAACGCACCGTACAAGAAGTTCGCCAAACTCAACGCCGCCGCTGCCCAGAAGGGCGCGCGCAAATTGTGTTGCCCCAGTAACCCGCCCACTGCCGGACCCACGACAAAACCCACGCCAAACGCTGCTCCTAGCATTCCGAACCGTTTTGCGCGTTCCGCCGGAGCGGAGATGTCCGTGATGTACGCAAACGCGGTGGACACGTTCGACGCCGTAATCCCGGAAATCAATCGCCCCACAAACAGCCATTTCAGCGATGGCGCGAGAGCCATGAAAATGTAATCCAGCCCCAGCCCTAAGCACGAAATCAGAATCACGGGTCGGCGCCCGAACCGGTCGCTCCACGCGCCCAGCACCGGCAAAAACAAGAATTGCATCAGGTTCCATACCAAGCCGAAATACCCAACCATGTCCGACGCTCGTGCAATACTCCCGCCTTCGAACGTCTTAATCAGGTCCGGCAACACCGGCGCGATGATGCCGAATGCCAGAAAATCCAGCATCACCGTCACGATGATAAAGGCCATCGCCGCGCGAGCGCCCGCGGGACCACCTGGACGAGGAACCTGCCCATCCGTAGTCGCGCCATCTCGCGCGTTCGCTGAGGAAGGGAACTGTTTTTTCGGAGTGTTAGTGCTCTCGATATCGGCCATGCGCCCTAGATTGTACTAGCAGGAGTCGCACAAGAAGAACCATGCGCCCTAGATTGTACTAGCTGGAGTCACACAGAAAGAACCCGTCATTCCGAACGGAGTCCGCGAAGAGAGGAATCTCTCTCCTGTTGATTTTGTGGGGCCGGCCTTTTGAGGTATCCCGTTGGTTTTGCGCCGTGTACGCCACCTGCCGTAGTTACGTTTGCCCCGCGGCAGAACCAAAAGAAAAAGACTCCGTCATTCCGAACGGAGTCTGCGAAGTGAGGAATCTCTCTTTTCTGTCTGACCGCTGATCGCTGTGATCCGATATCCGCTATCTGATATCGCGCCCTAGACTACACTTCCAAAATCACCGGCAAAATCAGCGGCCGTTTCTGCGTCTGCTTATTGATATAGCGCTTCAAGTCCACGCGAATCTTTTCCTTGATCACCGACCAATCCGCGCGCTCTTCCAGATTCGACGATTCTACCGTGCGCGACACCACATCCCGCGCTCCAGCCAAAAAGTCGTTGCCATTCTCGCTCATCAATCCGCGCGTCACGATTTCCGGCGCCGATTCCACCTGTCCGGTATGCTTATCAATCGCGATAATCGGAATCACCACTCCTTCTTCCGACAGGTGCTTGCGGTCGCGCACCACCATTTCTTCGATTTCTTCCAGCGAACCTGAATCCACCAGCACGCGTCCGGTGGTCACGGGGTCGCGTCGATACGCGCCATCCTCGGTGAACTCAATCACTTTGCCATTTTCCAGCAGCATGATTTCTTCGCTCACACATCCCAACTGGTGTGCCAAGGCTGCGTGCCGGAACAAGTGCCGGTATTCCCCGTGTACCGGAATAAAGTATTTCGGTTTCACCAAACGTAGCAACAATTTCTGTTCTTCCTGGCTAGCGTGCCCGCTAACGTGGATCGGCCCGTTGGCATTGTCGTAATAAACCAACGCGCGCCGGCGGAACATATGGTCCAGCATCCGGAAAATCGCTTTTTCATTCCCGGGAATAATGCGCGCCGACAAAATAACCGTGTCGTTTTCGTCGATGCTCACGAGCCGGTGATTGTCCACGGCAATGCGCGACATGGACGACATGGGCTCCGCCTGCGACCCGCTGACCAGTAGCAGCAATTTCTTTGGATCGAACCCGCGAATATCCTGCGGACGCACCACCATGCCATCGGGTATGCGCAACAATCCCAAATCGTGCGCAATTTCCACGTTGTCCACCATGCTGCGGCCAACGAAGCCGATCTTGCGTCCCACGCGCTCGCCAATATCAATCACTTGCTGAATGCGATGAATGGAGGACGCGAAGCACGACAGCACCACCCGCCGCGGCGCCAGCCGTGTCAACTCCTCGATGCGTGGTACCACCACTCGTTCCGATGGCGTAAACCCCGGCCGCTCCACGTTGGTCGAATCGCTGAACAGCGCCAGCACGCCTTCGTTCCCGTATCGCGCAAACGCGTGCAAATCAAAAGGAGCGCCATCCACGGGGGTCTGATCGATCTTGAAATCACCGGTGTGAATGACCACCCCGATGGGCGTCCGGATCGCCAGCGCCACGCAATCCACGGTGCTGTGCGTTACCGGAATAAACTCGATTTCGTACGGCCCAATTTCCACGAGCCGGCCCGGCGTCACTTCGAACAACTTTGCCGATTCCAGCAGTCCTGCTTCTTCCAGGCGTTTTTTCACCAGGGCCAGAGTGAAGCGCGTGCCGTAAATGGGTACATTCAGGTCGCGCAAAATATATTGCAGCGCGCCGATGTGGTCTTCGTGCCCGTGGGTGAGCACGATGGCTTTGACGTGTTCCTGATTTTGCTTCAGGTAAGTGATATCTGGAATCACCAGGTCCACACCCAGCAACTCCGATTCCGGGAACATCATTCCGGCGTCTACGACGATGATGTCCTCGCCGAAGCGAAACACCATCATATTCATTCCAAATTCGCCGAGGCCACCAAGAGGGATTGCGGTCAGCGTCTGTGTTGGCTTGCTCAATTCAATAATTTCTCCACCACCGAACATCAAATCGTATCACACTGCTCTGCGCGGTGCCGTCCGCCCTCAGCGTGGGACAGTCACTCTTGCCTGTAGTCCTGACTCACTCTTGCTTGTACTGGCAGTGTAGTGGCGGGTCTTCAGACGCATGCCTTCTTTTTTCGGGGGTGCCCCATCCTCGTTTTTTGAGGGTGGGTCCTGGGTTTGTTTCGTAATTCCAAGTATCCCTACTCGCTTTTCCCACCAAAGAACAAATGCGCAATCGATACCAGGATGACCGCCCCGACCGTAGCGGCCGCGAGTGAAAATAAAAATGTATCCGTGTGCACAATCCCCAGCTTCGTAAAAATCCATCCGCCAATGACAGACCCAATCAGCCCAAGCACAATGTCTCCGATGCACCCAAATCCGCGCCCACGCGCCAATTTCCCCGCCAACCATCCCGCCAGCAACCCGATCAACAGCCAACCCAGCAGCCCGCGACGCCACTCCACTACCACCACACGCTCCTGCACCACCCACAGCGCACTCAGCACGGTCATCTCTTCTCCTTCACTCGACTCGATATTGCGTCCAAGGCCCACGTTGTCATTCTGAATCCATTCACGGGTGAAGGGTCTTTTTCTAAATTCCAGCCGCCGGCTCCTGCTGCGTCATGCAATGCAAAGTTCCAAGTCCCAACACCAGGTCCCGGCAATGGATCCCAACCACTTCCCGTCCCGGAAACAATCTTGCCAAAGTATTCAGCGCGGCCCGATCATTTGCATCATTAAACGTCGGCACAATCACCAACTCATTCGCGATATAGAAATTCGCGTAGCTTGCGGGCAACCGCTGTCCATCGAACTCTACCGGCTTGGGCATGGGAAGGGTTTCAACCTGCAAAGCGCGCCCATCCTGATCCTTCATTGATTTCAGCCGCGCTAAATTCTCCTGCAGCGCAGTGTAATTCAGGTCGCCGCGATCTTCTTCCACGACCGTGATAACCGTGGTTTCATTCACGAATCGGGCCAAATCGTCCACGTGCCCGTGCGTATCGTCGCCGGCAATGCCATTGCCTAACCACAAGACGTTGGTCACGCCCAGATAATTTCGAAACAGTTCGGCGTAGTCTTCCTTCGTGAATCCCGGATTCCGTTCCTGTACTTTGCTCTGCAAACACTCCTCCGTGGTCAATAGCGTGCCGCGACCATTCACGTCAATCGATCCACCTTCCAGCACCACGCGTTTCCCATTGCGCATCGGCAAAAACACGCGCCGCTTCAATCGCGCATTCGCTCGCGCCACCGCTGCCGCATCTTTTTTGTGATTGGCGTATTTCGCCCATCCATTAAACACAAAATGGTTGTACGCCACGTCACCGGCTGCATTTTTCACACAGATCGGTCCCGAATCGCGCATCCACCCGCGGTCCGTGGGCACCCGAAAAAATTCCACCGAAGCCAGTTTCGCCCCGGCTTTTTTAAGAATCACACGCGCGCGTTTTTCCGCCGAGCCATCTTCCACCAACAAAAACACGCGTTCAACCCGCGACAGGAGGCGCACCATTTCCGCGAAAGCCCACGGAATCGGTGCAAATTTTCCCGGCCAATCCGTCAGTTCGTGCGGCCAACCCAACCATGTGGCCTCATGCTTCTCCCACTCAGCGGGCATTCGAAATCCCAATTCCGCTGGCGTCTTCTCACCTTTGTTCTTTGTCATGATCGATGTGCGGCCGACTCCGCGCCCCTCAGCGCCCCCTGTGGTGAACCTCTCTACTTCTCAATCCAACGCTCCATCAATGGCCCAAACGCATCAATCCTGCGATCCCGGAAGAACGGCCAATTCCGCCGCGTATCCTCGCTCTTTGCGGGATCGCACTCCACGACCAGGATTTCTTCCTTGTCATTCGAGGCTTCACTGATGATTTGCCCCGAAGGGTCCGCGACAAACGAATTGCCCCAAAACTCGATTCCCGGATCGCCCTTCTCGGGTTTACCTTCGAATCCGACACGATTCACCACCGCGACGTACATGCCATTGGCTACGGCGTGGGCGCGCTGAATGGTCTTCCACGAATCCAGTTGCGCGGCTCCAAACTGAGCCTTCTCGTGGGGATGCCAGCCAATACTCGTCGGATAAAAAATCACCTGTGCGCCGAGCATGGCGGTGATCCGTGAACCTTCGGGATACCACTGGTCCCAGCAGATCTGCACACCTACTCGCGCATACTTGGTATCGAAATTCAGAAAACCCAGGTCCCCGGGCGTGAAATAAAATTTCTCGTAGTACAGCGGGTCATCCGGGATATGCATTTTGCGGTATTTTCCCAGATACGATCCGTCTGCATCCAGAATCGCGCAAGTGTTGTGATAAACGCCGGCGGCGCGCCGTTCGAATAACGACACCACCAGCGCCACCTTTTTCTCTTTCGCCACGGCGCTCAATCGTTCTGTCGTAGGCCCAGGCACCGCTTCCGCCAGGTTGAACAGGTCCGCATCCTCGGTGCGGCAGAAATACTCGCCCGCAAATAATTCGTGCAGGCATACAATTTGCGCGCCTCGCGTGGCCGCCTCGCGAATCTTTTCTTCCGCGCGCGTCAGATTCTCTTCCTTATTTGTGGTGCATTTCATCTGCACCAGCCCAACGGTAAACTTCTTTGCCATCCTTTGCCCTTCCTTGGTCAGCGATCAGACAACAGACATCAGACATCAGATACCGCCATCAGCTCTCGGTTATTCGTCAGCAGACATCAGATATTTGATTAGCTTCATCCCGATTGCGTTAAATCGCTCTCGCCAGAAACCGTTGAGCGACGCTCTGCCGCGAAAACGCCGAAGGCGTCCACAATCTGTTCGCCAACATCCGTTGCCTGTTCTCCGAACCACGAGTTTCGCAACGCGATCGCTGACCGCCTTATCCCCAACGATTCTACTTTCCTTCTCACTCCGTTTGTACTATCAATTCTGTTAGCTTTACAATTCTTCCGCTCCGCACCAGAAATTTTTGGTCAGGATGTTCATTACAGGCCGTTCATATTTTGTTTTGAGGAGTTGCGATGGCTAAATCTTCCAGCAAAACCGTCACCGGACGCGTTCTTCACGACCCGGTCAAAGACAAACTCCGCCCCATCTTTCCGCTCGATCTCTCGAAAATCAGAACAATCGACGACCTGGTGCGCGCCATGGGCGACACTGCCTACACCGCCCGGCAAATCGGCGATGCTGCCGATGTGCTCGAAGCTATGGCTCGCGATAAGGATTGCTTCGTGGTCATGACGCTGGCCGGAGCGCTGACGGTCGGCAAAATGGGCCTGGTCTTCTGCGATCTCATCGAATCCGGTATTGTCAAAGCTATCGTCTCCACTGGCGCGCTCATGGCCCACGGACTCGTCGAAGCTACCGGTCTCTCTCACTTCCGCTACGATCCCAGCAAAATGAACGACGAGGAACTGTTCCTGGCCGGCTACAATCGCGTTTACGATTCGCTCGAGCCGGAAACGAATCTCGATCACGTCGAACAGGTCGTTGACGGCATTCTCGACAAGTGGGATCCCGAGGAAGTCGTTTGCAGCTGGAGACTTCATCAACGCATCGGCGAATTTCTCACCAAAAACACCAAGGGGCGCGGCATTCTCAGATCAGCCTTCGAGTACAAAGTCCCGGTGTTCGTTCCAGCCTTTTCCGATTCCGAGCTTGGCCTCGATTTCGCGCTCAATCAATATGCGCGGAAAAAAGATAAGCGCCCGCGGCTCCGCTTCGATCCCTTCGAAGATTTTGAGGCCTTCGCCACTACCATGATGGCCACCAAAAAAATGGGCATCTTTACCATTGGCGGCGGCGTTCCGCGAAACTGGTCGCAGCAATTCGGAGTTTACGCCGAACTCATGGCGCGTCGCGGCTACGAAGATCTTCCGCTTAAGCGCTACAACTATGGCGTGCGCATCTGCCCTGAGCCGGTGCATTGGGGCGGGCTCAGCGGCAGCACCTACACGGAAGCGGTCAGCTGGGGGAAATTCGTTCCCCCCGAAGAAGGGGGCAAATTCGCCGAAGTCCTGGAAGATGCTACGGTGGCGTTGCCATTAGTGGTAGGCGCCGTCCTCCAACGCATTGGCTATCTCAAAACCAAATAGTAGCGATGTAGAGGCGGGTTTTGAGACCCGTGTCTCTGCCGCAGCGCGTCTTTTGCCAAGCCTTCTGAATTTGTCCGCTTTTGTGCGGCACTCCGATCGCGCTGTAAAAGGAATCGACCATGACGCAACACGCTACCGGACCTTTCGAAGTAAAACTCGCGCCGCTCGATCCGGCATTCAAACCGGACGACAACTCCATGGGCCGCATGTCCATCGACAAGCAATTTCATGGTGACCTGGAAGCCAGCAGCAAAGGCGAAATGCTCTATGCCGGCAACCCCAGAACTTCCGGCGGGTATGTGGCCATCGAACGCGTCTCCGGAACATTGCACGGCCGCCAAGGTACGTTTTATCTACAGCACAACGCTACCATGATCAACGGCACGCCACAGCTCAACATCATCGTTGTTCCCGGCACCGCGACAGGTCAACTTACCGGCTTGAGTGGCACCATGAACATCATCATCGCTGCCGGTGGCGCCCACTCCTACGATTTCACCTACACGCTGCCAAACATGTAGTGGCGGGTCTTGAGACCCGTGGCTCCGCCGCAGCGCGTCTTTTGCGCTGGGCCTCTTGGATTTGTTCGAGAACGCGAGTTAGCGGACGAAAAAAGAGGCGCATCGATGATCCGACGCGCCTGAACTCCCGACTACGAACTCCTGACTGCTTCAATCGTCCGCGTGCAGAACTGCCGCCGTCAACACCGTAGTCCACAACCCGCGCTTATCGCCAACGGCGGACTGCGTGATATTCATCGTCCGCACGATCTTGTTCGAAATCCGGTAGACTTCCTTCTTCTCGTCCCACGACAAATCCGGATCGAATTCCACATTTAACGTTGTCGCCAGCATTTCCGCGGCTAATTCTTCCGCATACTCTCCGGCCACTTCTTCCGTTTCGCCAAAAGAATGGTGCTCGCTCAAGTATCCGTACATCGGACGCTCGCTGGGCAAAGCCAGGCCAATGCTTGCGGCAATCAAGCGGTGCGGCTCTTTCGTGGAATTCTCGCTCATCACCGTGAACGCCACTTGTCCCGGCTTGATCAGCTTCAGTCCCTCGCTGCGCGAAATCAATTTGCAGTTCGGGGGGAAAATCGAACTGACCCGCACGATGTTGCATGCGGCGATTCCGGCGTTCCGTAGTGCTAATTCGAAGCTCGAGAGCCTCTCGCGATGTTTCCCCACGCCCTTGGTCAGGAAAATTTTCTTCGCTACGAACGCCATTGTGCAGGGTCACCGTCCAAGTAGATTTTTTTCGTGCAAATTCTGCTGCGCCATTGGAAAAGTAACAATCTTGTCTCCTAGTGTCAATGCGCTTGACGCGCTCGCTGCGTTCGCGTTCTCGAATGTGCTGTTTGGATTTTTCCGCTCGGATTTATCGTGGCTTCGCGGGCGTGCAGGAGTTCGTCGCAGTGATCAATTCACTCGCCTGCAAGGTGACTCACAACTCTTCCCAGCGGCTGGCAGATGGCCAGCACCTTGCCTAAATCCTCGGAGGTAAAATCCGGTCCCGCGCCGCCGGCGGTCTCGCCTTTGCGGCTGACCTGCATCACGCCTACCACTTTGCCTTCATACAGAATAGGAGCGCTGATGATTTTATGAATGGATTCGCCCGAGGTGGTCGCGGCTTTGACTCCCTCAAACACGGTCGCGTGCCGCACCGCGGAGAAATTATTGTTAATCTCCGGGCGGCTTTCTCGCGCCGTTCGTGACGCCAGCGCCGAGTTGCTCGTAAGCGGAACGAATCCCACATTTTTCAGCGCGGCGGGAACGAGGAAATGCAAATGCCTCCAGCGCTTGGACACCGCCAGAATCGCCACTTCGTCTACTTTCACCCGCAATTCCTTGGCAATTTTTTCCGCGAGCGTTGGCAACGACATCGTCCCGGCGCTCCCGTCGTCGGCTTCGAGCGCGTTCGCAAATTCTTCCAGTTCCGACACCAAAGTTGTTGCCATACATACACCTGATCTCCGTCCCCGCGGAAGGGAATTGCGGGCGAACTCGGATTCCTTATCTTCATGTTCGGCCCTTATATGGCATCAGGCAAGAAATATTCGAACGCTTTGTGCCGTTCGCAACGACAGCTTCGCTTGCATCGCTCGTTCCATCCCCCGTATACTGAATTAGCCGCCTCCCAGCGCGCTCCGGTCGTAAACGCTCCACACAATTTCGCGGGACTCTGGCGGCGGAGAGGGCATGTCTTCCACGACAACCCCAGACGAAACCGACCTGCAACAGCTTTCCTTCATCCCTAGCGTTTATCTCCGCAAAAGGGATTGGCCCGTTCAATGAGCGCAACCGCAGCAAATCTAACCCTCGGAAGTTTGCGATTCTGGCAGACCACAGTAGGCAAAAAAGCGATTATGGCCGTGACCGGAGTGATTCTGTTTGGCTTTGTCGTTGGCCATCTTGCCGGCAATCTCCAGGTTTTCGAATCGCCTGAAAAACTCAATCATTATGCCGCGTTCTTAAAATCCGTTCCCGCGCTGCTCTGGAGCGCTCGCATCATTCTTTTGATTTCCGTTACGCTGCACATCTGGTCGTCTTTCCAACTGTGGCTGCTGCAGCGCGAAGCGCGCCCGGTCAAGTACGTCAAGAAGGCCAACATTCATTCCACGTACGCTTCTCGCACCATGATGTGGAGCGGTCCGATTATCCTCGTGTTCGTGCTCTGGCATCTTGCGCAATTCACCTTCGGGGCGGTGCACCCCGGCGCGCCATTTGACGAACTAAACGTTTACAACAATGTAGTGTACGGTTTTCAGGTCTGGCCCGTTTCGCTCTTCTACATCATTGCGATGACCATGCTTTGCTATCACCTGTATCACGGCTTGTGGAGCATGTTTCAATCCTTGGGCTTCAGCCACCCGGTGTATACGCCGTGGCTGCAGCGCGGCGCCCAGGTTGTCGCGATTATTTTAGCCGTGGGTTACATCTCGATCCCAGTCGCCGTTCTGGCTGGCTTTCTCAAGCCGGTTTAGCGCATGCAAACTCAATTCCAATTCGTTGTTCCGAACGGAGTCCGCGAAGTGACCAATCTTTCTGCGTTCCGCTGCAATCGCAAGATGTTATCGGGGGCGAAGGTATGGAATTAATTTCCCATGCCCCGACCGGTCCGATTGAGCAGTCCTGGGAAAGACATAAATTCGAACTCAAGCTCATCAATCCGGCCAACAAGCGCAAATACAACATCATCGTGGTCGGCTCCGGCCTTGCCGGTGGCGCGGCCGCGGCCAGTCTCGGTGAACTCGGTTATAACGTGCAGTGCTTCTGCTTCCAGGACAGCCCGCGCCGTGCGCACTCCATCGCTGCCCAAGGTGGCATCAACGCCGCGAAAAATTATCACAACGATGGCGACAGCGTTTTTCGCCTCTTCTACGACACTGTAAAAGGCGGCGATTTTCGCGCCCGCGAATCGAATGTCTATCGGCTTGCGCAAGTCAGCGTAAACATCATCGATCAATGCGTGGCCCAAGGCGTGCCCTTTGCACGCGAATATGGCGGCTTGCTCGACAACCGCTCGTTCGGCGGCGCGCAAGTCTCCCGCACGTTTTATGCGCGCGGCCAGACGGGCCAGCAACTGCTTCTCGGGGCCTATCAAGCGCTGGAACGCCAAGTCGGTCTAGGCACGGTAAAAATGTACCCGCGCATGGAGATGCTCGACCTGATCGTGGTCGACGGGCACGCCCGCGGCATTGTCACGCGCAGTTTGTATGACGGCAAAATCGATGTGCACGTGGGGGACGCGGTTATCCTGGCCACCGGCGGCTACGGCAACGTGTTCTATCTCTCGACGAATGCCAAAGGTTGCAATACCACGGCGATTTGGCGCGCTTACAAACGCGGCGCACTCTTTGCCAATCCCTGCTTCACGCAGATTCACCCCACGTGCATTCCGGTTGCGGGCGAGTATCAATCGAAACTCACACTCATGTCGGAATCGCTGCGCAATGATGGTCGCATCTGGGTTCCCAAAACGCCCGGCGACAAGCGTGCGCCCAATCAGATTCCCGAAGATGAGCGCGACTACTATCTGGAGCGCCGCTACCCGAGTTTCGGCAATCTCGTTCCTCGCGACATCGCCTCTCGTGCCGCCAAAGCGGAATGCGATTCTGGGCACGGCGTTGGCCCCAGTGGCCTCGGCGTCTATCTCGATTTCTCCGATGCTATCAAGCGTCTGGGCAAGCACAAAATTGCCGAACGCTATGGCAACCTGTTCGAAATGTACGAGCGCATCACCGGCGAAAACCCGTACGAAGTTCCCATGCGCATTTATCCCGCCACGCACTACACCATGGGGGGACTCTGGGTCGATTACAACTTGATGTCCACCATTCCCGGCTGTTTCGTCCTCGGCGAAGCCAACTTTTCCGACCACGGTGCCAATCGTCTGGGCGCCAGCGCGCTCATGCAGGGGCTGGCGGACGGCTACTTCGTCATTCCCTATACGATTGGCGACTACCTGGCGAATGCCAAGCCCGCCAAGATTTCCACTGACGTGCCTGCCGCGAAAGAAGCAGTCGCGAATGTCACCGCCATTACGAAAAAGCTGCTCAATGCCAATGGCACTCGCACCGTGGATTCCTTCCACCGCGAGCTCGGCAAAATTGTTTGGGAGTACTGCGGCATGGCGCGCAACGAGGCTGGCCTGAAGAAGGCTTTGCAATTAATTCCTGCGTTGCGAGAAGATTTTTGGAAAAACGTTCGCGTCATCGGTGCTAACGAGGATTTCAACCAATCGCTGGAGAAAGCTGGACGCGTTGCCGACTTCTTCGAACTTGCCGAACTGATGTGTCGTGACGCTCTGAAGCGCAATGAATCGTGCGGCGGCCATTTCCGCGAAGAATTTCAGACTCCGGAAGGGGAAGCTCTTCGCGACGACGAGCACTATTCCTACGTGGCCGCCTGGGAATATCAAGGTGAAAACTGCAGTCCCTCGCTGTCCAAAGAGCCGCTAACCTTCAACTACGTTCACCCCTCGCAACGGAGCTACAAATGACCCCGCTGCTCCTTGGCCCACCTTCATTCTTTGCGCCAACTCCGTTCCTCGTAGGGGCGCAGCACTGCTGCGCCCCATGTCCGCAAGATTTCCCCTATCAAGCAACGCCGTCATTCCGAGTGCAGCGAGGAATCCCTCCGTGTCTTCCGGCTTGGCCGGCCCTGCATGGGAGCCACATTTAACATGAAACTAATCCTCCACATCTGGCGCCAAAAGAATCCGACCGACAAAGGCCGCATGGTCCGCTACGAAGTCCCCGACGCCAACGAGCACATGTCCTTCCTCGAAATGCTCGATGTTCTGAACGAATCCCTCATCGCCAAAGGCGAAGAGCCCGTCGCCTTCGATCACGATTGCCGCGAAGGCATCTGCGGTATGTGCGGCTTCATGATTAACGGCAAAGCCCACGGCGGATTCAAGGGCACCACGGTTTGCCAACTGCACATGCGTCACTTTAAAGATGGCGACGAACTTTACCTTGAGCCTTGGCGCGCGAAAGCATTCCCGGTCATCAAGGATCTCGCCGTCAATCGCACCGCGTTCGACCGCATCATCGCTTCCGGCGGTTTCATTACCGCCCCAACCGGCAGCGCCCCTGATGGCAATGCCATCCCGGTTCCCAAACGCGAAGCCGATCTCGCCATGGACGCGGCCGCTTGTATCGGATGTGGCGCTTGCGTAGCCGCTTGTCCCAATGCTGCCGCCGCGCTGTTCGTCGGCGCAAAAATCGCGCACCTTGGCCACTTGCCGCAGGGCCAGATCGAACGCGACCGCCGCGCTCTATCCATGGTCCAGCAGATGAACGTGGAAGGTTTCGCCAACTGCACGAATATTGGCGAATGCGAAGCGGCGTGCCCTAAGCAGATCAAGCTGGAAGTAATCGCCTTCACCAATCACGACTACATCAAAGCCGCACTCACCGACCGCCCCGAATCCGAACTAGCCGGCGCAGGCTAAGCCGGGCCAGCGAATCTCAGATTTGCCCGCCGCTCCGTCCCCGCAACCCACTCGTATCTGCTTTTCTGCTACTCTAGCAACGCCACAAAAACCACATCAGGAGCTCAGATGTTCCGCTCACTGCTATTCCTATGCGTCTGCCTCTTGGGAGCCACTGCGATGCTGGTAACCGCACAATCGGAAAACGTCTCCGAGAAGGCCAAAAAGCTGCATTTTTCGTCGATCGTCGTTGATACCCACGACGACACCACGCAACGCCTCCTCGATCCCCATTTTGACATCACCGTCCCGCACACCGACGGCAACATCGACCTTCCGCGCATGCGCGATGGTGGCCTGACCGCCATCTTCTTCTCCATCTGGATCGACGGCAAAATCATGGGCCCCGAAGCCGTCAAGCAAGCGCTCGATCAAATCGACGCCGTCCGCGAAATGGTCCGCAAGCATCCCAACGATTTCATTCTCGCCACTTCCGCCGACGATGTTCGCGAAGCCAAAAAGCAGCACAAAATCGCCGCGCTCATGGGTGTCGAAGGCGGGCACATGATCGGCAACGACCTTTCCGTCCTGCGCACCTTCGCCGCTCTCGGCGTGCGCTACATGACCCTGACGCACATGGTGAACAATGAGTGGGCAGACTCTTCCACCGCCAAGCCGGAACACAACGGGCTCACCGATTTCGGCAAAAATGTTGTGCGCGAAATGAATCGCCTGGGCATGATCGTCGATATCTCGCACGTTTCTGACAAGACCTTCTACGACGCCCTGGAAGTGAGCAAAGCCCCCATCTTTGCGTCGCATTCGTCCTGCCGCGCTCTGTGCAATGCCGCGCGTAACATGACCGATGACATGATTCGCGACTTGGCCAAACACGGCGGGGTGATGCAGATCAATTATCACGTTGGCTTTCTCAGCCAGGAATTCCGCGATTACGAAGCCGCCCACCCGAGGCCGAAAAAGAAATTCATGATGAAGTACAAAAGCGCTGCGGCACCAACCAAGGCTGCGACCTAACCGCCGGCGATCAGATTGTGCGGGAGATGATGAAGCAGGGCAAACTTCCCAAAGTCGAGTGGACGACCATCGTCGATCACATCGATCACGCCGTGAAGGTTGGCGGGATTGACCACGTCGGCCTGGGCTCCGATTTCGATGGCGCGGTGATGCCGCTGGGCATGGAAGACGCCACGCATCTGCCGCAAATCACGGACGCGCTGATGAAACGCGGATACTCCGACGCCGACATTCGCAAAATTCTCGGCGAAAACACGCTCCGCGTCCTAACCGAAGTCCAACATGTTTCCCGCGAATTGAACAAGTAGCAGCGGCTTTACGCCGCTGCCAGCACCGGGCGTACCACAGCTACCTTTATCGATTCCTGCATGTGGAGGTGATCCGTTCTACTCATTCCTGTGAACGCTTCCGCTCTTGCGCTAAACTATGCTCAGCAATCCGTCATCATGTCATTCGGAGGGCCATACCGCCATGCGTTTTACCGGTCTGTTCGTTTGTTCCGCCGTTCTTCTTTTTGCCGCCCGCAGCTTTGCTCAGACGTCCACCACTCCCGCGAAACCAAAATCTTCTACCTCGACCACGGCCCACAAATCCACCGCGTCGGCCTACGACCGCACGCTCCTGAAGCCAACGCTCCTAAAAGAGACCGCCCCCGCCACGTACCAGGTGAAATTCGACACGACCCGCGGCGAGTTCACCGTCACCGTTCATCGAGATTGGGCGCCCAACGGAGCGGATCGTTTCTACAACCTCGTCAAGCATCACTACTACGATGGAGCGCGCATTTACCGCGTGATTCCGAACTTCGTGGCGCAATTCGGCATCAACGCGCATCCACCGGTAAACGCCGCCTGGGCGAAAGCTACCATTAAGGATGATCCCGTCACGCAGAAAAACCTCAGGGGCACCCTCACCTTCGCGAAAACCTCTCAGCCCAATTCCCGCACCACCGAAATCTTCATTAATCTGAAGGACAACACCGGCCTCGACTCGCAGGGTTTTGCGCCCTTTGCCGTAGTCGACGACAAGGGCATCAACGTTGTCGAGATGTTCTACGATCAGTACCCCGATCCCGCGGGAGCTGGCGAACAACCCGCCATGGAAAAGGGCGGCGAACAGTACATTGCCACCAAGTTCCCGAAGCTCGATACCATCAAGTCGGCCACCATTGTAGGCGGCGTCAGCTCCACCACAACCAGCAAGCCCGCCGCCACGCCTAAACCCAAGCCTCAGTAGGGTAGCGCCGAGCTTCCAGCCGGCTCTTGGGGTGCGTTCGCAAAGGTTCCAAACGCATGTATCCAAACCCCCGATACACCGCATCGAATGTTTGCGGCTAGGTACCGGTTGACGCCATCCTCATCCGTGCTTAGCCTCTTAAGGATATGTCGCTCCATTGCCAGAATGTCTCCGCGCAAGCCATCTGTTGCTGCTGTTGTTGTCGGCCTGCCCAATCTGGCAACAGGTGCTTCTGTATGTAACTAGCTCGACGCAACGACTTTCGAAGCCCACTTGCCAGATTTTCCGGCGGTGGGCTTTTTTGTTTTTAGCGCCGGCTCAGCAGCACAGGCTTCAGCCTGTGTCTTCGAAAAAAAGGGATCACGACACAATGTCCGTAACCAAGGAAACCAAAGCTCAACGCGTCGAACGTCTTAAACGCGAAAAAAACGCCTGGGATCACCTCGACGAGATTCGCGCCTTTGCGCGCCAGGGGCACGACTCCATTCCCGCCGAATGGCTCTCGACCTATTTCCGGACTTGGGGCATTTACACCCAAGGAGACGGCAACGGCGTAGTCGGCGGAGCGGGCGGAGAAGGGAAAGCGACGCCCTATTTCATGATGCGAATCCGCATCCCCAACGGGCTCTTAACCAGTGACCAGCTCCACACCATCGCGAACCTCTCCAGCGAACACGGCAATGGTGTCGCGGACATCACCGTCCGCCAGAACATTCAGCTCCACTGGATCAGAATCGAATCGATTCCCGAGATTCTCGAACGCCTCTATGCCGTCGGGCTCACCACCACCGGTGCATGCGGTGACGTGGCGCGTAACATCACGGGATGCCCGCTGGCTGGAGTTCATTCCCACGAACTCGCCGACGTGCGTCCGCTGATTCAAGCCTTGGACAAAGAACTCGGTGGCAATCCGGAGTTCTACAATCTTCCGCGCAAATTCAAAATTACGGTGACCGCGTGCCCCGACTGGTGCTCTTACCCAGAGATCAACGACATCGCTTTGATTGCCACGCGCCGCCCGCGTACTTCCACGCAGCACCATTCGGGCACTTCCACCGAGAACCGTCATTCCAAGCAAAGCGAGGAATCTCTCCTTTCTTCGTCTCAATTAACCGCCGATTCCGAGGTGGGTTTCTCTCTTCGCGTCGCCGGCGGCCTCTCCACACAGCCTCATCTCGCCGTGCCCCTGAACGCCTTCGTGCACTACGAGCAAGCCATTCCCGTAGTACGCGCCATCACCGAAGTCTTTCGCGAATCCACCGTTCTTCGCCAGTCGCGCGACAAAGCCCGGCTCAAATATCTTTTTCTGGAACATAACTGGACGGCCGACTCATTCCTTGCCGCCATTGAAGAGCGGCTTGGTTACGCGCTGGAGCCTGCCGCGCCGTCCGTACCACCTGCACAAATTCATCGCGACCATCTCGGCGTTACTCTGCAGAAGCAGCCGAGCCTCTTCTCCATTGGCGCCTCCGTCATTCGCGGCCGCATTACTCCTGCGCAACTCCATCTGGCCGCCGATCTTGCCGAGCGCTATGGCGACGGACATGTGCGCAACACGCCCATGCAGAACCTTCTGCTCGTCAATATCGGCGGCCTTAACGTGCCCACGGTGATCGCGGAACTCCGGGCTGCCGGCCTTCCCGTGGAAACTTCCTCGTTCGTGCGCGGAACGGTTGCTTGCACCGGTTCTGAGTTTTGCAAACTCGCTCTCACCGAAACAAAGTCTTATGCGCGCTGGCTTACGGAACAGCTCGACGAGCGTTTCCCCAATTACCAGCAGGATTTGCGGCTGCACATCACCGGCTGCCCCAACTCCTGCGGACAGCACTGGATTGCCGATATTGGCATAGAGGGCAAGAAAATTAAATCTAACGGCAAAATGATCGACGCTTACTATTTCTGCGTGGGGGGCAGCGTCGGGCAAATCGCTTCCATTGCGCGGCCAGTTGGCTATCGTTGCCCCGCCGACGAGGTCCCCGACGCGATCACGCGCCTGCTGGAGTACTTCCACGACCAGCGTGAGCCAAGTGAACCACTTCAGAAATTCCTGGCTCGCCACAACACCGAAACATTGCGCGCTGTCCTGGCCGGTGGTCCCACCGAAATTGCCGAACGGGATTTGGCAACCGCCACCACGCCTCACTCGGTGGAGGATCGATGACGCTCTTCCCCGCATTTCTGAAGTTACGAAACCGGCGGGTGCTGGTGGTGGGCGGTGGAGCCATCGCAGCTTCCAAAATTCCCAGCCTTTTCGAAGCTGCAGCGCAACTCACGGTAGTTTCTCCCGTACTAAACTCCGAACTAACCGAGCGGCTACACAATCACGAATTTACCTGGCTATCGAAACCTTTCGAACCGAGCGACCTCGATGGGAAATTTCTGGTCATTGCGGCCACCTCCATTCCCGAAGTTAATGCCGCGGTGTTCGAAGCAGCTGAAGCGCGGCAAGTCCTGTGCAATGCGGTAGACGACATCGATCACTGCCACTTTTATTACGGTTCCATCGTTCAGCGCGGTGCTTTGCAAATCGCCATTTCCACCAATGGCAAGAGTCCAGCGCTTGCGCAGCGTCTTCGCAAAGAATTGGAACAGCAATTTGGTCCTGAGTACGCCGCATGGCTCGAGCATCTCGGAGCCGCGCGCGATGGTCTTCGGTCCGCTTCCACGGATCCCGAAGCCACGAAACAGCAACTCCATCAACTCGCCTCGCGCCAAAGCTACCAGCTATTCCTACGCGACACCTCGCATGTAAATCCGTCCTCGCCCACAAATAGAGACACGTCATTCCGAGCGGAGTCTTCGGAGCGAGGACCTCTAGTTCTTTCCGCGTCTTTTGTGGAAAGAATCTCTCTTCGATCCCAGCAAATGCAACCACCGCCGCATCCCGCGAAAGTCTTCCTAATCGGCGCCGGCCCCGGCGATCCCGACCTTCTCACAGTGAAAGCCCTGAGCATCCTTCAATCCGCGCAAATTGTGCTGCATGATTCACTCGTTTCGCCCGAAATCCTTGCGCTCATCCCGCGTGCTGCCCATCGTGTCGATGTGGGCAAGCGCGCCGGCCATCGCCTGCTCACGCAGGACGAAATCAACTCGCTCCTCGTCGACGCTGCGAGTAAACACCAAATCGTGGTGCGCCTAAAAGGCGGCGACTCGCTACTCTTCGGCCGCGCCGCCGAAGAAATCGACACACTGCGCGCCCACGACATCGCCTTCGAAATTGTCCCGGGCATTTCTGCAGCCTTCGCTTCCGCTGCCGCCGCGCAGGTTTCCCTTACCGACCGCCGGCTCGCCTCGCGCGTGCTGTTCACCACATTTTCCCGCTCGGAAGATGCGCGCTCCTACGCCGGCGTGCCCATCGCGCCGGACACCACGCTGGTTGTGTACATGCCTGGACCCGACTACGCCGAAGTTTCCCGCTGGCTCCTCGATTCCGGCCTCGCGCCCGAAACTCCGGCGCTGGCCATTTCGAAGGCATCCCAGCAGGCGCAATCGATCCAGGAAACTACCGTCGCCGCGCTCGCAACCCAAGCTCCGCTTCCAGCGCCAACGTTGCTCATCGTCGGACGCGTGGCGGCGCGCTCTGCGACCTGCGACGTCCCTCAAAGTTGGTTTGAGCAATCTTCCGTGCCGTCACACGAGAAAATTTCAATCTCATAGTAAGTTCCATCGTCAGACGAAAGGACAACCAATGCACGACGAATCCCAACCCGGCTCTAAGCTACCGAAACTTTCTCTCGACACATGGGCCGTTCTGCTGGCCCTGCTCGCGGTAGCCCTGGTCCGCTTCGGAGCCATCCCCCATGTCCCGTGGTGACCCGATTCATGAAGCGCATGCGATTCCGCACGGAGTCTGCGAAGAAGCGATACGACTCCCGCAGCAGCCCAGTGGCTACGAGGCACACGCCCGGCACGACACGTCATTCCGAACGGAGTCTGCGGAACGAGGAATCTCTCTTACTCTCTGGCCCATTCTCAACGAGCTTCAACTGACAAACTGAAAACTGGCAACTAAAAACCAAAACTGAAACTGAGGACAATCTCCATGGCTGACGCAATCGCACTGCCCCAAAATCCATCCATCTCTCTCAGCAGCAAATTTCTGCGCCTGCTCCCGGGAGTCGCGCTGCTAGCCGCGATTGGTTTCGCGGGCAAACTGCTCGAGAAAAACATTAACGGTTACGCGAAAGCTCACCATTTCCCGTTTCCCAACATCGAGTACGTCCTCTGGGCCATTCTGATCGGCTTGGTGATTTCGAACGTCTTCGGCCTCGCGGAAGTTTTCAAACCCGGAGTTGCCACCTACGAATTCTGGCTGAAAGCGGGCATCGTGCTGCTCGGCTCGCGGTTCCTGTTGGGCGACGTGGCCCACCTTGGCGGGGTCAGCCTGCTGCTGGTCGCCGTGGAGATTGCGGGGTCGCTCGCATTTATGACGTGGCTTGGGCGCCTGTTTGGCCTTCGGCCGAAGCTAACCACGCTGCTCGCCGTTGGCTCCGCGGTTTGTGGCGTCAGCGCGATCATTGCCACGCAAGGCGCCATCGATGCTGACGAGGAAGACTCTTCATTCGCGATCGCCGCAATTCTGGCTCTGGGCGCAATTGCGCTCTTCACGTTTCCGCTGATCGGCCATAGCCTGCATCTTTCGGATCACGCCTACGGCATCTGGGCGGGTCTCGCGGTTGACAACACCGCCGAAGCCACCGCCGCTGGCGCACTGTACTCCGACTCCGCCGCCAAGCTCGCCGTGCTCACCAAGACGACGCGCAACGCGCTCATCGGCTTCGTCGTCCTCGCTTACGCCATCTACTGGGCCAGCAAGGGCCAAGCGCAAAACGTCACCAACAAAGCCGCGTTCCTCTGGCAGAAATTCCCCAAGTTCGTTCTCGGTTTTCTTTTGGTCTCGCTCCTGGCCACAGTGGGCTTCTTCACCAAGGAACAAAACACCGCCATTGCCAATCTTTCCCGCTGGGCCTTTCTGCTTACTTTTGCCGGAGTCGGCCTGCGCACGAATTTTCGCCAGATGAAAAATCAAGGCTTGCGGCCCTTCGCCGTAGGGTTCATCGGCGAAATCGCCATAGCGCTATTCACGTTGGCCTTGGTAATAGCCGCCGGCCGCTTCTTCGGCTTCTAGTAGCTGCAGGGCTCTTGGAGGTCCTGGCTCTGGTTTTCGCCCGATACCATTGAACCGGTTTCCTGCGTACACTTTACCCTTATGTCTTCCGCATTCACCGGCTCGTGGACCCCGCGCGTTCGCGCCTCACCTACGCGCTTCCGCAATCCTGGACCCAATTCATCGAGTGCGACGGCGGTACGTTGACCATTCGCGAAGAGATCACCAGACCGGACGGTTCACCGCTTCTCGTTCGCGTTTCCGCGAAACTCGACGGCAACGACCATCCCATCTCTGGCTCTCCTGTGGCGGATACCATGGCATACACGCGCACCGGCGAACTCTTGCTCACCGGAATCGGCAGAACCGCCGGCAAGATCACCCTCGAGGAATCCGTCCAGCTTTCGCCAAATCACCAATCGCTTTCCATCACTTTCGTACTCTTCGAAAACGGAAAAGCCGGCCCCACGCAATTCGCCTTCTTCGACCGGGTCTCTTGAACGATTTGTCTCACTCTGCAAAAGAAAAGGCGCGCTATCATACCGCGTGCCCATTTCAGACTCTCGATTACAGACTCCCGACTGCTTTCAAATTCCCAACACCGTCACCAGTTCCTTTACGCTTGCCGCGCTCTTCTGCAGCGCTGCATTTTCTTTCGCGGTCAACTTGATCTGAATGATTTCTTCCGCGCCCCCTGCTCCTAACTTCACCGGAACGCCCACGAACAATCCCTTGATCCCGTATTCACCCTCCAGATAGACCGCGCAGGGCAGAATCTTCTTCTTATCCTTGAGGATCGCTTCCACCATTTCCACCGCAGCCGCCGAAGGCGCATAGTATGCCGACCCGGTCTTCAATAGATTCACAATTTCGGCCCCGCCCTTGCGCGTGCGGGTCACAATGGCTTCAATTTTTTCGGCAGGCAGCAGATCCGGCAGCGGAATGCCCGCGACGGTGGAATATCGTGGCAGCGGCACCATGTCGTCGCCGTGTCCACCAAGCACAAAGGAGTGCACGTTCTCCACGCTCACTTTGCACTCCATAGCCACAAACGCACTCATACGCGCCGAATCCAACACGCCTGCCATTCCCAAAACGCGGTTCTTCGGGAAGCCACTGATTTTCAAGGCCGCCTGCGCCATGGCGTCCAGCGGATTCGTCACCATCACCAGAATGCAATTGGGCGAGTGCTTCACGATGGATTCCACCACGCCCTTCACCACATCATAATTCGCCTTCAACAAATCGTCGCGGCTCATCCCGGGCTTGCGCGGGAATCCGGCGGTAATCACCACCACATCGCTGCCTGCCGTAGCGCTGTAATCGCCATTCGCGGTGGAAATTCCCGTTGCCAACGAATCCGTTCGCGTGATTGGCCCACTCTCCACCATATCCAACGCTTTCCCGGCCGGTGGCCCATCCAGAATATCGGTCAACACCACGTCCGCGAGCTCCATATCGACAATGCGCTGCGCCGTCGTTGACCCTACGAACCCACCACCCACTACAGTTACTTTCTTCCGGCTCATCGTGTGTGTCTCCTGTTTGAGCGAAAATCGGATATCTCTTCTCCAAACATCGTCCTCATCCCATATTTTCTATGATCGCACTCGCGAACGCGCTCGTTCCCAGCTTCGTTGCACCTGTCATCAATCGTTCCAAGTCGTACGTCACGCGCTTCTGCTGAATGGTCTTGGCAATTCCGTTCTCGATCAATTTTGCCGCCTCGTTCCAACCCAAAAATTCGAACATCATGGCGCCACTGAGCATCACAGAGCTGGGGTTGATCACGTCCTTGTCCGCATATTTGGGAGCCGTACCGTGGGTCGCTTCGAATACGCCATAGCCGTCGCCAATATTCGAACCCGGCGCGATTCCCAATCCGCCGACCTGCGCCGCGCACGCATCGCTCAAATAATCTCCATTCAGATTCGGAGTGGCCAGCACGCTGTACTCATTCGGCCGCAACAGCATCTGTTGGAACACGGAATCGGCGATGCGGTCGTTGATCATTAGTTTTTTCTTCCACTGGCCTTTGCCGTGCGACCCGCCTATGGCATCCAGCACGCCTTTCACTTCCGCATACACCGTTTTCTTGAAATCGTCGGTGGCCTGCTCCAAGCCCGGCTCAATCATCGCCGCGTTCTGCTCCACGCTGATTCCGGGATTGCGGTCCACATTGTCCAGAATCCAACTCTCGCGTTCGGTCACAGTTTGTCCTCGGAACTCTTCTCTCGCCAGGTCATAGCCCCAATCGCGAAACGCGCCTTCCGTGAATTTCTGAATGTTGCCTTTGTGGACTATGGTCACGCTGGGCCGTCCGTTATCCAGCGCGTATTGAATCGCCCTGCGCATCAATCGCTTCGTTCCAGTAGGCGAAATCGGCTTGATGCCAACGCCGGAATCCCACCGGATCTGCTTTTTCCCGTCCTTCAGCATTTCCTTATTCAGGAAATCCAGCAGCTTTTTCACTTCTGGCGTGCCGCTCTTCCACTCGATCCCGATGTATACGTCTTCCGTGTTCTCGCGGAAAATCACCACGTCCATTTTTTCCGGCTCGCGCACTGGAGAGGGAACTCCCGTGAAATAGCGCACTGGCCGCACGCAGGCGTACAGGTCCAGAATCTGCCGCAGCGCCACGTTCAGCGAACGAATCCCCCCGCCCACCGGCGTAGTCAGTGGCCCTTTGATGGACACGCGAAAATCCCGCGCCGCTTCCACAGTCTCATCCGGCAGCCACTGCTTGAAGGTGTTGAACGCTTTCTCCCCAGCGAACACTTCGAACCACGCCACACTCCGCTTTTCCCCATAGGCCTTCTCGACTGCCGCATCGAACACCCGCCGCGAAGCCTTCCAAATGTCGCGCCCGGTTCCATCCCCCTCGATGAACGGGATCACCGGATGATCCGGCACTTGCAGCACGCCGTTCGCATAACCAATGGCCTTGCCTTCTGCGGGCACTGCCACACCGTTGTACACACTCTTCATGTCCCGTTTCCCCCTGACCCTGATTCCGCTGCGCGCGGCGTTGTTATAACGACCGCCTTCCCCAGCGGCCAACTTCTTTCGGCTTGTCTGCAGGAGAATGTCTCGAACGCGCAAGACTACATTCGCGGAGCACTAGCGAACCAAAAACTCTACCACAGCACTGCTCATCTTCGAAATGACCGGCGACCAGCGCAGTGGCGGGTCTTCATGCGCCCACTTGTCCCCAACGGCAGGCAACAGTCCCATCCCTGCTGTTATATACTGCAACGCTTATCTTTACTTCAGGAGGAAACACGTGCTTTTTGACTGGAACAACTATCAAGCGGAACTTACCAAATCCCTTCCCGAATTCGCTAGGCTCTCTCCCGATTCGCTCAAGGGTTATCAAACTCTTTCCGCCGCCAACGCCAAAAATTCGCTTCTTGGCGAAAAAGTCCGCCAGCTCATTTCGCTTGCGGTCGCGGTTACCACTCGTTGCGACGGTTGCATCACCTTTCACACCGATGCCGCCCTGAAAGCCGGCGCCACCAAGCAGGAAATCGCGGAAGCGCTAGGCGTAGCCATGGCGATGAATGCCGGTGCCGCGCTGATCTATTCTCTTCGCGCCCTCGATTCGGTGGACGCGCATTCCCCGCACGTCGTGAAAACGTAGGCTCAATCACAAACGCCGCGCTGATCTTTTGAGGGTGCCGCGCGGGCCGTTTTTGCACGTGGGTTTTAGGTAGGTCTGCTGGCCTCGTTGGTTTTCGGGAATTACTTCAGGACGGGACTACGCGCCGCGACGCCGGTTTTCCAGGAACGAACTCATTATCGAAACTACGAAAAGTGTGAGTACCGCTACGGCTAGGATAATTACGATCACCAATTCCTCCCCTGCACGTTAATGATGTGCAAGGGAGGTTCCACTTCCTCACCGCTGTAGTTTCAATGACTTAGGAGACATGTCCGCGCTTATCTGTACGGAAGAGAATCAAACTGTCGTCCCAAACCTGCACCCCTTTGCTACCTCTGCTTAGCCAGGGTGTTTTTCCGACTGTGGAGCGCCAACTGTGAACTGTCGAGTTCCTAAGTTTTGCTCAAGTGAATCGAGCCATCTCCGGTGTGAATCGACAACGTCTGCCCGCCGCCATTCAGCTTTCCGCGAATACTGGATGAACTGAAGGTCCCTTCGACCACAACCTGCAGGCCCATGCTGATGTGCCCGTCGTGCGTGCTCGCGTCCACGTTGGCCTGAAGATCGCCCGGAACTTCCAGATCCACGCTGCCGTCCCCGGTGCGAATGTTCCAGCCTGTGGCGACCTTCGAGCCCGCCATGGCCCGCGCCGTCACGCTACCGTCACCGGTCTTAATGCTCAATCCGTCGAATCGTCCTTCCAGGCTGATGTGGCCATCCCCGCTGGATGCGTCCACAGTGCCGTCCAACCCGCGTGCCTCAATGTGCCCGTCGCCGCTGTGAAAATGAATGTTGCCCCTGGCTCCCTGCACGGTGATGCTGCCGTCCCCGGTGGTCACATCGATATTCCCGTTGAGCGAATCCGCCTCCACGGAGCCGTCGCCGCTGTGCACGGTCAGGTCCGCGTCTTTGGGCATGTGCACTTCTACCCGCAAACTGCTGTGGCGCGCTCCCCAATTCCAGAAACTGCCGCTGATACTCTTCGCCACAATATTCACGGAGTCGCCGTTCTGCTCGGTGGTCACGCGCAGGTCTCGGTCCAACTTGTAGCCGGTGAACACTACACGAATTTCTACTTGCTTGATGTCGCCGGTACTGACGCGTACCGCGCCATCGTCCGTTTGCACTTGAACCCGGGCATGTCCCGTGACCGGGAAAGTCTTGTCCACCTCGTCAGCGCGGACCGCCGTCGCAGCCGCCAGCGCTAACGCCCCGGCGATCAGGGCGCTTCCAGCAACCTTCCAACCCACAGGCAGGGAACTACCCACTCCAGCAATCCTCATACGCATCTCCCTAGGACCTCGTCCAAGTCCTATAACCAGAAACGCAGGTAAGCCCAAAAATGTTCCCTTGGTGCCTGGGTGCAAAGGGATGCGGCCCGGGCACTCATCCTGCCACTTTGGCAATGGTGCCATCCTTCTTTCGCAGACTGGTCAGAAACTGGTCCACAGTAAGTGTATTGATTACGTTTGTCTTTTCTAGCCAACCGCGCCGCGCCATGGTCACCCCATGGCGAATAAACTCCAAATGCTTGGTGCTGTGCGCGTCCGTGGAAATCACCACTTTCACACCGCGCTCCTTGCACATACGTAGGTACACGTCCTTCAGGTCCAGCCGGTCCGGATACGAATTGCACTCCATGGCCACGCCATGCTTGGCGCATGCGTCCAGAATCTTTTCCATGTCGTAAGCCAGTTCATCGCGGCGCAATATAATTCGTCCCGTGGGATGCCCGATGATTTGCGCATACGGATTTTCGATGGCTGCCAGCATGCGCTCGGTCATCTCCTCCCGTTCCAAATTAAAATACGAGTGGATGGAGCAAACGACCACCTGCAGCTCCGCCAGAATTTCATCTGAATAATCCAGCTTCCCGTCTTTCAAAATGTCGACTTCTGCGCCGACCAGCACGCGAATGCCTAACCCCTTCGCGTCGGCAGCTTTCAAGTTCTTGATGTGCTGCAGCACGCGCTTTTCGTCCAGCCCATTGGCAACGGTCACGGCTTTCGAGTGATCCGTGATCGCGATGTACTCGTGTCCCAATGCTTTGGCCGCCGCGGCCATTTCCTCGATGGAGTTTTTCCCATCGCTGGCGGTCGTGTGCATTTGTAAATCGCCCTTGATGTCTCGCAATTCCACCAATTTAGGTAACGCGAACTTTTCCGCCGCTTCAATCTCCCCGCAATTCTCGCGCAACTCCGGCGGAACATATTGCAGCTTTAGCTTCTCGTAAATTTCTTCCTCGGTCCGGCCCGCCACTCTCGCGCCCTTGGTAGCGCCGGCTTCCAGCCGGCTCTTGGGGTTCGCTGTTTGCTCGGCGGTGGAAGTTGGCTCCTGATTCTTCTTGGGTTTCTTTGCGACAGCTTTTGCGGGTGTGCCCAGCGAGACACTCACTTTGGCTCCCGCACTTTTCCGCTTCTCATCCTCTTCGTCCGATTCAATTCGTTCCTTTTCTTCCTCTCCTAACGTCGCCATCTCATACTCGTTCAACGTCCAGCCCATATCATTCGCGCGCCCCCGCAAGCGCACGTTGTGTTCCTTCGAGCCCGTGAAATACATCAGCGCTGCGCCAAAATTATCTTTTTCCAGCAAGCGCACATCTACCTGCAATCCGTTGGACAACGTGAAACTCACTTTATTCTCGCCGTGCGCCAGGACCTGCTCAATGCGCGGATACTTCAATATGTGCTTGGCCACTTCATCAATGATTTCCTGGCGATTCGCGTTTTTGCCTTTCTTGTCTTCCGCCATGGTCACCAGTAAATCGAGATCACCGACGGTCTCGCGGCCGCGTCGCAGCGAACCTGCGGGAGTCACGCTCTCCACCATTTTTCCTGCTTTCTTGATATGGTCGGCGATTTCCGCTGCGGCCAGTTCAACGGTTGTGATCATGAACCGTCCCGAGCCCTTCTTGAAGGTCTCCACAGCTTTCAGGATGTTCTGCTCGCTTTTTTCGCCGAAGCCCGCCAGATCGCGCAATTTTCCTTCGCGCGCCAACTTTTCGACATCCGCAACCGTGGCGCACTTGAACTGCTTCCACAGAAACAGCACTTTCTTCGGTCCCAATGATTGCAGCGTCAACACTTCGAGCAGCGTTGGAGGAAATTTCTTCAGCAGCTTTTGGCGCAGCGAGTAATCGCCGGTCTTCACGATTTCCGTCAGGTGATCGACCATACCCTGGCCGATGCCGGGCAACTCCAGCAGCTTTTCCGGCGTAGCCACCATCTGCTCGACAGGCTGCGGCAGCGCCTCAATCAACTCCGCGGCTTTTTCATAGGTGCGATAGCGCCCGATGATGGCACCATCAATCTCCAGCAATTGCGCCGTTTCGCGCAGAATCCGTGCAATCTGTTTGTTGTCCATGAGCCGGATTATATCGCGTTGTGAGATTCGAGCTATGATGACAGATATCAGATATCAGCCATGCCCCGTGTCTGCGCCTAGGAATCACTGGTACGTCAAGCGCCGTAGGGGCGTCAGCATTGCTGCGCCCCAAGTCCGCAAGATCGATCCGTCATCCACCCCACATCTTCCAACCGGAGCCCACAAAGGAAGATCGATCCCTCATCCCCCACGTCATTCCGAACGGAGTCCGCGACGTGAGGAATCTCTCCTTCTTCGAGACGAAGGATCTACCGCTCGAGAGCGAAATCCACATCTCACCGGCTCGTCCTCTCGTTCCCAAAAACAAAACCGGCGGAAGCTTTCGCCTCCGCCGGACCTTTCACTCCAAACTCTTTAGGACGGCGGTTTGGATACGTTTGCGGCTTGGGGCCCTTTCGGACCTTGCACAATCTCAAACTCGACCGGATCTCCTTCCTGCAACGTCCGGTATCCATCTCCGACGATCGCTGAGTAATGTACGAATACATCGGGCCCGTCATCTCTCCCGATGAATCCGTAACCTTTGGAATTATTGAACCATTTCACAGTTCCTAGCACTTCGTGTCTCCTTTGGCAGGTGACTATCTCTTACTCTTGGGGCGGTTCAGAAACCAATCGCCGCCATGAGCACGAATTGCCGGGAGTGTATCAAAATGGTTTTCCCAGTTTCAATACACCTGTACCAAAAAAATGAGCCGCTGTGTATTTTTATGCAAGAAAACCGTTTTAACGATAGGTCGTACTAAGGCAGAGCGCCTCGAACCTTACCGCAGGAAAGTAAGGTAGTATAAAATGCCGGCAATCGATTTGGCGTCGCATAACTCGCCGGTCTTTATCATTTGTTTCAGCTCGTCGACCGTATACGCATGGGAAATTATTTTCTCATCCGCTTCCGGCTCCGCTTCGCCGGCGGTCAAACCCTCGGCTAACAGGATATGCATCCGCTCTTCCAGGAATCCCGGACTGGGATAAAAGTCCAGAAACTCGGATAGTCGTTTCGCCCGGTACCCGGTTTCCTCCTTCAGTTCGCGGGCTGCGGCTTTCTTCACCGATTCGCCTGGGTCCATTCGGCCGGCTACCAGTTCCCATAAGTACTGTCGCGCGGCATGGCGGTATTGGCGGATCATCAAAATATGGCCGTCTTCGAACACCGGCATCACCACCACCGATCCCGAGTGCGTGATCACTTCGCGGGTGGCCCGTACTCCGCTGGGCTCTTCCACCTGATCCTGCTTGACCCCAAACACCTTTCCCCGATACACCATTGTGCTTTTCAAGACTTTGGCCTTCCCCATCATTTTCGTTTTGCTCATCCTTTACCCTCGGAACCGCACGTGTCTGAAAAGTCTGCACCAGAACTGCTTCGTTTGAGTTTGGCTGATGTCCGCCTTCAACGTCCATACAAAGTCGTCGGTCAATTCGCTGGCGTAGCTCAACCGTTCAGCCGCGCCGGACATCTGCTCGCTGCTATCTGATTGCTGATATCTGTTATCTGCGTATTTCATACGCGCTATACTCAAGGCAACCTCGAATCCATGCCCATCAATACCATCATCGTCGACGATGAAAAGCCGGCCCGCGAAGAACTCGCGTTCCTGCTGAAGGCGTTTCCGGAGATCAATCTGCTCGCCACCGGCAAAAACGGTTTGGACGCCGTCAATCTCATTAAGGAGCACAACCCCGACCTGGTTTTTCTCGATGTCCAGATGCCTGGGCTGGACGGCTTCGGCGTTTTGCAAAAGCTTGTCGAACGCAAACTGAAGGTCCCTCACGTGGTCTTTGCGACGGCTTTTGACCACTATGCCGTACAGGCGTTTGATGTGAACGCTGTTGATTATGTCCTAAAACCGTTCGACAAGACGCGGCTCTCGAAAGCGATTCAAAAAGTAAAACGCGAAATCGAAACGGCAACAAGCCCCGCGGAGCGCCTGGAACAGCTGATGAATCAGCTCGCCGCGCCCAAATCCAATTCGTCGCAGCCTGCCAAGGTGCTCATCCGTTCGCAACAGCGCATGCTGCTTGTGGACTCCAGCGACCTGATCTACGCATCCATCGAAGGCGGGCTCATTTCCATTTTTGCCAAAGACGCGGAAGGTGCGTCCAACTATCGCACGCTCGAGGAGCTATTGGACGCGCTCGATTCCGATTCGTTTTGGCGTCCGCATCGCTCCTATCTCGTCAACATTCATCACATCAAGGAAGTGGTGCCCTGGTTCAAATCCAGCTTCATGCTGAAAATGAACGACAAAAAGCAATCCGAAATCCCCGTAAGCCGCCAGCAAACGAAGCGCCTTCGCGAACTCTTCAACCTTTAGGCTTCATCCTGTGCCTTTCAGGGTGCCGGCTTTTTTTGTATTTCTCCTGATTCTATACGTGAACGTGTTATAAGCTGAACCGAGCTTGCCAATGTCCTCGACGGATTCAAACTATATATACGTCATGTCCGCGATTTTATTTTTGCTGCCCTCGTTACTGTTGCTCTTTTCTTGGCTAACGTTCCATTGCGCCAAACTCACCCTACAGTTGCCGCTCTGGCGCCGATTCCTATTCTCTGCAGCGTTGCTCGTGGCCGTTGCCTCCACCATCTTGAGCATGGCTTGGAATTTTTCTTGGCTCAAGAAAGGCGGCAGCCCTCACGGCATGGGAGCGGGGCCAGGACTCTGGCAAAAACTTGGACCCTTTCTGGTTTGGTCTTTCGTCGCCGCCACTGCGCTGGGTTTTTTTGCGAAACGAACGGCCCGCATCTTGATGATAGTGTGGTCATTATCAATGTATTTCGTGTTCCAATTCATTTACATACTTCAGTTCGACTAAGGTCGAGTGCCGCGCCCCCCGGTGTGGGGGTGCCGCACACTTCGTTTTTAGGGGCGATTTTAATTTCAACCTCATGCTTATCTGTGCACGCTCGTGTATCTTCCGTCTTCGCTCGCCACTCGCCACTAACCACTCGCCACTTGGCCCTTCCTCCCATGCTAAATTCCATCCTGCCATGTACTTTTCCCTCTCCGACCACCAACTGCTCATCCGCGACACCGTTCGCGAATTCATGAGGACAGAAGTGCGTCCTCACGTGAAAGAGTGGGAACGCACGGACTATTTCCCGCTTGAGGTGATTCGCAAGTTGGGTGCGCTCGGCTGTTGCGGCATGCTGATGCCAGAAGAATGGGGCGGGCCGGGACTCGACACCATTTCGTACGTGTTGATGTTAGAAGAAGTAGCCAAGGTGCATACAGCGATGTGTACCGCGGTCGCAGTAACCAATTCCGCAGTGCAACTCCCGCTTCTCGCTCATGGCACGCAGGCCAAAAAGAAAGCTACCTCCGCCGCCTAGCGTCCGGCGAAATTCTTGGCGCTTTTTGCTTGACCGAACCCGCCGCAGGCTCCGACGCCGCCGGCATCCAGTCCACCGCCGCTCGCGAAGTCCTCAATCTCCTCCACTCCCTCTACCTCCTATGTTCTGAACGGCACCAAAACCTGGGTGACGAACGGTTCCGCTGCTGGCGTCTATATCGATCTTCGCAAAAACAAATCCCGCAGCCGTCGGGAAGGGAATTACCGCGTTCCTTGTCGAGCCCAATACTCCCGGCTTCATCATCGGACGGCACGAAGACAAAATGGGACAGCGCAGTTCGCCTTCGGTGGAACTCCTGTTAAACGATTGTGTTGTTCCCGTGGAAAATCGTCTTGGCGACGAAGGCGCCGGTCTAAAGATTGCGCTCTCCGCTCTCGATGGCGGTCGCATCGGCATTGCGGCGCAAGCGGTTGGCCTAGCGCAAGGCGCGCTTGACGAATCCGTGAAATACGCCAAAGCCCGCAAAGCCTTCAACAAATCCATTGCTGAATTCCAGGCTATCCAGTGGATGCTTGCCGACATGCACACGGAAATCGAGGCTGCTCGCGGCCTAGTGTACCAAGCCGCGTTCCTGAAAGATTCCGACGCGAGAATGGGCTCGGCCGCGTCGCGCGCGAAACTGTATGCCAGCGAAATGGTGAACCGCGTGGTCTACAAAGCTGTTCAGATTCATGGATCGCTCGGCTACTCACGCGAATCGGAAGTCGAACGCATGTACCGCGATGCGCGCGTCCTCTCCATTTACGAAGGCACCAGCGAAATTCAGCGCACCATCATCGCCCGCGATCTTCTGAAGTAGCACAGGCTTTAGCCTGTGGCCCTTCTCATTTCTTCTCTTCCCGTTTGGCATGCAATCACCATAGAATCCGCGGATGCGCAAAATCATCCTCGCTGTTGGCATCTCCCTGGACTTCTACATTGCCCGCCCGGATGGCTCCGTCGATTTTCTTTTCGCGCCCAAGGATTACTCGATGGCCCCATTCTTCAAAACCGTGGACACAGCCATCATGGGCCGCAAAACGCTCGAAGCTGGCCTCCGCCTCGGCAAAACCGATACCATCGCAACGCCCGGGATCACCAGCTATGTCTTCTCCCGCACGTTGCCTGCGGGGGAACGCAATGGCGCCACCATCGTCAACGACTCACCGAAATCGTTTGTCGCATCCCTTCGCAAACGTAAAGGAAAAAACATATGGCATATGGGTGGTGGTGAACTCGCGCGCGAATTCTTGAAAGACGATCTGATCGAGGAGATTCATCTCGGCGTTGTTCCGGTCCTGATTGGCGATGGAGTTCCTCTGTTTCTCAGTGGCTTTCCCGAACGCAAATTCGCACTGATCGAGAACAAAACGTACTCGCAAGGACTCATCAGCTTGAAATACGCGCGGAGAAGGTCCAAATCAAAATAGGTTCTTAGCGAGGAGCCGATCGCCTGATTGGCGTATGCATTGAGAGACGGCGATGGCACCATTCCGCGTTACCGATAAGCGCGCTCACCGGGCGGATACGGCCAACTGCGACCGTTCTTTGTACATAATTGTATAGCTGTTACAGCGATTCACTGTAAACCCTTCCACTCTCGGAGCGGGAGCCTTCGCGGCTCCAATGTGGGATGCGCTGCCCAAAATGCGGATTCGATCATGAACTGCAGACCGCCGAGTGTCTGAAGTGTGGAATCGTGTTCGCGCGCTACGAGGCGGCGCTGGACGCGGCCGCGAGACAGCCCGCTCTCGCCGTGCCAATGATCCAGGCTCCGCCTCTGTCACCAACTGCGCCGATCGCCATCCCAAATGAAGCCCGCAGGGAATTAAAGTGCCGGTTACTCGCGCTTCCTTTGGCATTGCTTGTGGCACGCGGCGTCGTCAGCACTGGTCTGCGCATGCCGGTAAGCATGCTCGCCATGGTGCTGCATGAAAGCGGGCACGCCCTCACTGCCTGGCTGACGGGCCGCTGGGCAGTGCCCTTGCTTTGGGTCACGATGCATGGCGAAGAACGGTCCTGGTCTGTCGTTCTGATTCTGACGTTCACGATCTCCTTTGCGGGATTTCTGGCGTGGAAGACGCAGCGGTGGGGATGGCTTTGTGCCGCTGCCGCGGTGCTGCTCGTGCAACTTATTTTCCTAAGCTCGCCGCATGCCGGAGCTCTGATCGTGTTTGGCGGAGACGGCGGCGCATTGGTCTTGGCTACAATCCTGATGGGGACGTTTTATGCTCCCCGCGAGAGCGCGCTCTATAGGAATTTGGGCCTGCGCTGGGGATTGCTGGCCATCGGAGCGCTGACCTTCATGCACGTCTTTCGCACCTGGTCCGGACCAATAGAAGATCTTCCGTTCGGAGAGATCGAGGGTGTGAACCTTTCAGACCCCAGCCTGCTGACCGAAATGTACGGATGGTCGGTTCCGCAGTTGATCGACCGTTATCTTCGGCTGGCGACAGTCTGCCTCATGGTGTTGCTCGCGCTGTATTTTTGGGGATTGTTTTCCGCATATCAACAGGTGATGAAAGAAAAGGAAATTGTTTCCGGGTAGAGCGGATGTCCACTCCGTTGATGACTAGATTGCTCAGCGAACGCGTTCAGGACTAGCTCTAGTGAATGCCTTTGCACTAAATTGATTTGGAGTGCCAGCAAGCTCCGACGTTATCTTCGCTTTGCCTTCTTACTTGACATGGCGTCGTCAGTACAGGACACTACCACGTCCCAAATATCAGTTGGATGTATAACCTCGCAAACCCAGCCCGCGAGATAGATCCTAATTCCAGAGTAGTCGAAAAAGGGCCAAAGCGTAGTCGGCTCGTTTGGCCTGATGGTTGCCCCAGAGCGCAGTCAAATTCAGAGGTGTGTCTATGCGCAGAGGACTTCTTCGGCTAAGTGTAGTTGCTGGGTTGATGCTATTTTGCCAGCCTCGGCTCTTTGCTCAGATTCGTTATATTCAGTCGGCGAATAACGTCTCGTCTAGCAATACAAGTCAACTTTCGGCCTCGTTTACATCCAACACCACTGCCGGCAACACCATCGTCGTCGCTGCTTCCACAATTGGTCCAGCGTTTAGCTCCATTTCCGATACGCAGGGGAACACCTACGTGCAGGCGGTGGCCAATGGACCAGATGGCATCTGGTATGCCACGAACGTCAAGGCCGGAACTGATACAGTTACAGCCCACTTTGCATCCAGCACGGGATTCAGCATCATCTACATCCACGAATATTCTGGGTTGGCCGCGAATCCTCTGGACCAAACCTCATCGCAGATTGGCACTGGAACCGCGGTGAGTTCCGGAGCCAAGACCATCACGCAAGCCAACGAACTGGTTTTCGGTTATGCATCGGTGGACCATTTCGTTCAGAGCGGGGGTAACGGTTTCTCTGTGCGGCAGACCGCAGGCGGCAACATGTCCGAAGACATGATTGTCTCGGCCGCAGGCACCTATTCTGCGAACTTCACTCAAAATGGCAGTTTCGGCTGGACTGGACTGATGGCCACGTTCGAGGCAGCGCCGAACAACCCAATTAAATACATTCAATCCAATAGCAGCGTATCTTGGACTACAGTGAGCGCGATTTCGTCCTCGTTTACAAGTAATACGACAGCTGGCAATACCATCGTGGTGAGCGCTTCCACAATTGGTCCAGCCATCACCTCCGTTTCCGACACACAGGGAAATATCTATGTGCAGGCGGTGGCCAACGGACCTAATGCCATCTGGTACGCCAGCAACATCACAGGTGGATCCGACGCAGTCACTGCAACCTTTGCATCCGGCAGTGTATTTGGCGTGATTTACATTCACGAATATTCCGGCTTGGCCGCGAATCCGCTGGATCAAATCTCATCACAGACCGGCACGGGGACGGCGGTGACTTCCGGAGCCAAGACCACAACGCAAGGCAATGAACTGATTTTTGGCTATGCCTCGGTGGACCACTTTGTTCAGAGTGGGGCTTCCGGCTTTTCTGTGCGGCAGACGGCAGGGGGCAACATGTCCGAGGACATGATTGTCTCAGCCGCAGGAACATATTCAGCGAACTTCACACAAAATGGCAGTTTCGGTTGGACTGGGCTGATGGCCACGTTCGCGGGTGGGAGTGGCGGTGGTGGCGGAGGCGGAGGTTCTTCCATCGGGGTATCGATTTCGCCGAGACGCGCAGCACTCACCATTGGACAAACACTCGGGAACCTAAATGCAACGGTCACCAACGACAGTTCGAACCAAGGGGTAACTTGGAGTATAAGTTCGGCGGGTGGCAACTTCGCGCCAACCAGTAGCGCTTCTGGGGCAAACGTTACACTGACAGCGCCTGCGACCGCGGGCGTTTACACCGTCACGGCGACGAGCGTCACCGATGTGACCAAGAGCGATTCCATCACCATTGCCGTGACAGATCTGACGGGAGTCTATACCTATCACAATAATCTCGAACGGAATGGCGCCAATACGCAGGAATACGCGCTTACGCCGGCAGTTGTCGGCAGCGCCGCATTTGGCAAGCTCTTTTCGTGTAAAGCCGACGGAGCGATCTATGCGCAGCCTTTGTGGGTGGCAAACGTGACCATTGGTGGCGCAAAACACAATGTGGTCTACGTTGCGACAGCGCACAACGGGTTGTTTGCCTTCGATGCCGATGCGAACCCTTGTGTGCAGTTGTGGAGCGCCAATCTGATCGACGCCAATCACGGTGGTACCTCTGGGGAAACCGCCGTGCCTGATAGCCTGGTGCAAAACGTAGGTCCGGGAGGAAGCGATATTACCCCAGAGATAGGCGTGATCGGCACTCCGGTGATCGATCCATCCACAAATACTCTATACGTTGTCAGCAAATCGTCCAACGCGAGTGGCGCCGTTTTTCAACGACTGCACGCCATCGACATCACGACCGGCAACGAGAAGTTTGCGGGACCAGCCAATATCGGCTCGAACATCACCTACCCAGGAACAGGCGACGGCGGCGCGACGGTCGCGTTCAGCACCCACTACCAAAATCAGAGAAGCGGTCTTGCGCTCGTGAACGGGACGGTTTACGTATCCTGGGCTTCTCATGGAGATATCCTGCCGTACTACGGTTGGATTGTGTCCTTTGATGCCACGACGCTGGCAGTCAAGAACGTGCTGAACCTGAGTCCCAATGTGCAGTACGGTGGCATTTGGATGTCGGGAGGTGCGCCGGCGGCCGACAGTAGCGGGAATTTGTATGTCATTACGGGAAACGCTATATTCGATGTGACGGATGCCAGTGCTCCAAACAACGACTATGGCGACACCGCTCTGCAGTTATCTCCCACTCTAAACATCAATTCGTACTTCACGCCGTCTGATCAAGCGACGGATAACGCCGTGGACCATGACTTCGGGTCCGGCGGCGCGACACTGATCGTAGATGACCCGTCGGCGTCGCCTAAGCACTTATTGGTAGGGGGCGGCAAAGACGGAACTCTTTATTTACTGAACGGCGACACCATGGGTGGCTCCGGAGACACGAACGCCAGACAATCCTTTAGTATCGGAAGCAACATTTTTGCTACGGGCGCTTTTTGGAACAACACCTATTACATAGCGGGAAGGGGCAATCTGATTTCGTACCCCTTCGATCCAAACAGCAAAATGTTTGGCACTACTACTTTCCAGTCGACGACGACCTATGGGTTTCCGGGTGCGACACCCTCCGTATCCGCCACCGGTAGCGCAAGCAACGGAATCGTCTGGACATTAGTCACTGGGTCGTACTGCACCAGCGAGTCGCAGTCTTGCGGACCTGCTGTTCTGCATGCGAACGATGCCACCAATGTTAGCCATGAGATTTGGAACTCATCGACGGCCAGTGGCGACGCAGCAGGGAACGCAGTTAAATTCACCGTGCCCACGATTGCCAACGGGAAGGTGTATGTCGGCACACGAGGGAATAATATTGGCGGTACCGATTCCTCGACCAGCGTGCCAGGTGAACTAGATGTTTACGGATTGAAGCCAAACTAAGATCAAGGGCAAAGTGGCCCGTCGTGCTAAATGTTCCCAAACCGGACGATGCAAGTGACGGCGGGGACGCCGCCATATCGGCCACTGAGTTTTCAAGATTAAGTTAAGTTAGTTACGTGAAAATGGTGGGCAGTGCAGGGCTCGAACCTGCGACCTCCTGCTTGTAAGGCAGGCGCTCTAACCAACTGAGCTAACCGCCCACTTATTAAGAGTTTAAATCAAAACCAAGCCCTACTTTTGCACTGACCTCTTGTCTCAAGGAAATGCCCTCTTTGAGCTTACTATACATGTCCGTAACCGAACCAGAGGAATGTCCCATCCAGAACCTCAGAAGGTCCTCGGGAGCGCGTTGCTGTCGTAGGAGGCCCCCAACTCACTACTCTTTCTTTTCCGATTCCTTGGCCTTGGTAAAGAGCAATTGAATTAGACGCACCTTCACTCTGCAACGGGGGCAGATTGCTGCCCCCGGCGGGTAAGTTCCCTTAAGCGTAGCTTCGACGCAATCCAATCCTTCACGAAGCATGAGTCCTAAGCAGGTGGTTGTTTGTAGAGTCTCTCGGAGAATCTCTTCTTCCGTCTGCATGATTACCTCAAGAGAAGGGGCTTTTTGCGCTCACCGTGACAGAGCTATTGTGCTGTCTGATGTGCGTATCGGAGTGCCCGGTCAAGTTTAAATGCCAAAGTGCTCGAACAAGGGGTGAAACCCGCTCCACCAGCATCGGCTATGCCTTCCTCCGTCTTGATATTGTACTGGCCAGTAAATATCCAGCACGATTTCTCGGTCAGCATTTTCCCGAACCCATCGTCATAACTATACGTTCCTTCAAATTGAACCGTGAATTTCTGATGAAAGAGGTCGTCTTGTAATTTGAATGGCACTGGATAATTACCGTTAAAACTACCCGCGGTATCGCTTCCAACTTGATAGAAAGTCTGTCTAAAGGGACTCATCGTTGCAATGGGTTTCAAGTCAGGAATCGTTACCTTCGTGGCGGAGAAATCTATAGTCACGATTGGAGAACGAACTTGACCGCCGTGGTCAACGCGAAAGGATACGATATTGGTCAATTTGGGTCCCGCACCATGAAAATCGGGAAAGACCTTTATTATTGCCCCAATCGTTCCTTGCAATTGCATGTGCTGCAAGTCAACCTGCTCTTTGGTGGCTCGGGCAACGAGTGCGGCGGCATCGGCAGACTTTCTGGTTTCGAGAAGGATTCCGCGAGTGAAAAAGGCATAAATAATGAGGGCTATGAGCGTCAGCACGTTGACTCCGAATAACCACCATTGTGGCCTTCGGTCCCGCTTCTTCTCAGCTTTCCTTTCATCTTTTGAGGTCTCGGATGGTGGAAGAGACTCTACGCTTACCCTAACGGGACCATCCCGGTGTGGGCCAGTGTTTCGATTTTGGTCGGGATTATCTTGTGTGCTTGTGGTGTTAGTAGATTGACGGACGGGAGTGTGTCTTTTTGAAAACAGGAGAACGGCACAAAAAGCGCCCAAAAGCATATGAAGAAGGCCCGAATGCTCGGGAGACTTACGAGAAGGCGATGGAGGGTCTGTTTCGTGCGCCAAAGACGATTTCCAAAAGGTCAGTTCACGGGCCGGATTGTAGCATTAAGGTACCTCTGGAATCTCTTTGAGATAAAGGTCATACGCATCGAAGCATAAAAACATCAAGCAGACCAGCAAGACAACAGCGTGCCATCTCTTGTGCTCCGCGATAGAAACCAGCCAAGGTGCGTACTCCCGAAGAGTACTGACCTTATCGACCAAGTCAATTATCCAGAACAAAAGGAATAAGACGAGCGCCCCGAGCCGCCAGTTTATAAAATCGTGTACCCTTCGCCCCCTCAACTCACAATCGTTAGAGCCGCACCAGAGATAAAGCCTCAATGCTGGATTAAGAACTATTCGTCTCCGGCTTTCTTAACCCACCGCACATTGGGGACTTGCTACGATATTTTGCAACTTTTCAATCAAGCCGCCGTATTCAGTGGAACTCAACTACGACCAGACCGTAGTAATAAGCCCATTCACGTTTCCGCTAGGCTCGGAATTCGCAAAATGTACGCTATTCAATGAGGGCACCAAGTCCGGCACCAAGGCAGTCGGTATGTTTGACCTTCACACAATCATCCCGAATGAACCTTTTTCAATGATGGCGCGAAGTGAAAATGAAACATGGCCTCAAGTCAAGACGGCGGTAATCAGAGCCAAGGGTCTCGTTGTAGAATTTCACCCTTAAAGAAAAAGCCCCCAACTTCGTAAGAAGAAGGGGGCTGAATTTTTTTCGGAGAGTGGCTATAAATTAAATTACCCTAAAATTGTAAGGCAGGCGCTCTAACCAACTGAGCTAACCGCCCACTTTGTTCTTAGATTCTAGCGCATTTGCGCATCGGCTATCACCGTCGAATTCGCGGATTTTCCTACCTAAGCAGTCGCGGTCTTTCCACGCGATCACTTTACGGCTTACCACGTTATCTCAAACGACGGCACCGGCTGCGAGCGTGTTTCCTTTGATAAGCGTGTCGCAACTATTATGGTGGGCCTATTCTCGGATCTTTCAGCTGAGTGATCTTCTTCGTAGGGCAAATAGCACACCGATAAGACCCGTCCCCAAAAGAAGCGAACTGGCCGGCTCTGGCGCGGCTACCGATGAGGTCCACTGTCCCCCGCGACGGGAATTGCTAGCAGCTCCATTCGGAGACATCGTACTGTCGAAGACGACATCTGTGTCTCCACCGCGAGAGCTAAAGGAGATACCGCTCGACGAAATGGAAAAGTCCCAGAAGAAAACGGTGCCATTTGTCCCCGTGGCGATTTCAAACGCAAATGAATTGGCATCCGCTTTCGTAATCGTATGCACCCCATCCGTGAAAGAAAAAGACAGAGGGGTCACACCGACGGCACCGATGATCGGTGAAGCGACAGTAAAAAACCCAGAAAGGTGGCACTCACCGACGCCATTGATGCACGAGTCGACACCGCTGAAAGTGGTGAAGGGCTGCCCGCTGTAGGTATACACCGTATCTGCCACCGCGGACGGTGCCAATCCAATGATAAATAAGGCACAGATCACGAACCCGGTCATATACAGGGCGCGTCTACGATTCCCAGTAAGTTTCGTCATGGGCCTCTCCTTGCATGTCAGCTGATACCCCTATGCCGACCGGGCGTCAAGTTAAATGTTCATCACGTGCTAGCGGAGGCAGTCCCAACGAGTTCTGGTACCGGGTACTCATTCAGTCGTTCCCGATTGACAACGTTATCCAACGGTTCTGGCCCGGTGCTTCGCCCTTGTACAAACCGCCTCGCCAGTAATACCATCCGCCTGCCGGGACCCGTTGAGTAACCATGCGAGTGGTCTTGATGGGTTTCCGGCGCCACCGGCACAGCCATTCCTGGCGTGAACTGATCGCTGTTCGCCGTTCGCTGATATTCGGTATCTGTTATCACCGCGTTTCCTTGCGAATCTCCTACTCACCAAGTACACTCAATAGTTCACACGGAATCGAGGGACCACCACTGTTATGCTCCTGAACCGCGACTACGTCGGCCACATGGCCTCCGAAGTGGTCAAGAAGCTTGTCGAAGACAAATTGGTCGAAATCAAGGAAAAAGATCAGGAGCCGGTGATCACCCGCGTCCGTCATCGCATGCTCGAAGAAATCACCATTGAAGATAAGGTGAACGAAGAAGTTCGCAACATCCTTACGCAATATCAAGACGAAATGCGCCGTACTGGCGTTTCTTACCAGGAAATGTTCAAAAAAGTGAAAGGCCAGATTGCCCGTGACCGCAAACTCATCCTGCGTTAGGGAAGGGAATTGCCACAGGAGCAGACACTACATCCAACTATGCGATTGAGCCGTGAGAAAATTGTGCGCATTTCCCACCAGATTATCGATCTTCTGGTGCAGAGCAACGACGTGGAATTTATTGAGGATCGCGATACCATCCGCCAGCACATGGTGCAAACCATCTCCAACATCCTGCGCGAAGAAGAAAAGATCGAGGTGGAAGTTCGCAAGCGCATCACCTCGCAGAAGAAGGAAATTCTGGAAGGCAGCGAGGAGTGGGACGTCCTTTTCCGCAAATATTATTCCGAGGAACTTCGCCGCCAGGGCATTTCCGCCGCCCCCGAAGAACATCAAAAAGCCGGCCACCGCTAGCGTACAATCCTTCTCAAGTTAGTAGCGTAGCGCCGGCACCCCTGCCGCCTAACTGCTGGTTCCCGACTGCTGCTTTGTGTAGCAGTCCTCCCAAAAGCGGCAGCTTGGCTCACGCACTTCAAAACTAAAGGGCGGCCATTGGCCGCCCTTTTTCACTGCAAACTCAAACCTAGAGCCGAAAACGGACTCCTAAAATCACGGCGTCCCATCATCAGGCCGGCGCTTCAAGGTCGGCCGGTCATCATCTCCACTATTCGGGTCAGTTTGTCCCGCGCCTTGTCCTTGTTTGCTGGACTGTTCCGTCTTCGTGCGCAGGGTCGGCTTCCCGGGACCATTGTCCTGCACCTTGCGCGCGAACATCACATTGCGGAGGCGCGCCTTCACGGAATCAAACTCGGAAGTCGTGACGATGTATTCGTCCTTCTCCGGCAAAAGCCGCGCGATTTCCTTCTGTGCCGCGGCAATTCGATCCCCGGTGGGGGGGTGGGTGGCAAACACCTTTGAAACGGTTCCCGGGCGACGCTTTTCATCGGCCTGGATGCGTTCGAAGAAGGTCACATACGAGTTAGGATCGTATCCCGCTTTGTACATGTACTGAATGCCGAGAAAATCCGCCTCGCGCTCGGCATCGCGCGAGAACTTCAAGAACGTCAATGGAATGGCCAGGTTCATGCCTTCATAAATGCCGTATCCGGCCCACCCATAAGGGACAAAAATCATTGCCGCCATGGCGCCGATCTGGATAAGTTCCGCCTTGGTGGCCTGTTTGGTACCGTGCCGGCAAATCACGTGCGACATCTCGTGAGCCATGACGCCGGCGAGCTCCGATTCTTCCTGAGCCCGCAAGATCAGCCCGCTATTCACGTAGAAAAACCCACCCGGCAGGGCGAACGCGTTCACTTCGTCAGAGTCGATGACTTTGATGGTAAAAGGCACACGCGCGTCGGAGTTTCGCACCAGGTTTTGTCCCACGCGGTTCACATATTCCGTAACCACTGGGTCATCAATCAGCTTCGAACTGCGTTCCACTTCTTGCGCCAACGATTTGCCCAGCGCAATTTCTTTTTCCAGCGAGTAGAAGTCCAGTCCCTTGCCTGGATTGCGGTTGCCGATAGCGTCTACATCCTCTAAGGAATTCTTGGGGTGCACGGTTTGCTGCTGTTGGATCGGCTGATCGCTCCCGGGCGTTCCATTCGTCTGCGTCGTTTTCGCGGCTGGCTGAGTCTGTTGCTGGCCATTTGCCGGGGCGGTCGTATCCGGACAATCGCTGGGTCGCGGTGGCGTCTGCGGTTGCGTATTTTGAGTCTGGGTGTTCTGCGCAGGTGGTTGGGCGCAAGGATCCTTCGGTTGTTCTCGGACCGGGGCGGGGCTCCCGGAATCTTGGGCTCGACTAACAACTGGCCAAATCGCTAAGGTACTGATGATCAGCAGCCCCATGGCATAGCGTGAGTGTCGTATCATACTGCCCCCATACCAACCGGAGTATACACCCGTTCTACGCGTCTGACGCGCGCTTCTGCAAATAGGATGTGGTGCCCCCAGCAAAGGTTTTCCCATTATCGGGATGGCGCAAGGCTAACTAACCGTGGTACAGCCATTTCTGACTGTGCTCATGGGTTTGGGCCTTGGTTGGCCCCCAAAGTAGCCGCTTTTACTGCGTGGGCTTGGCCGTAATCTTTGGAATTATCTTCCCACTCCTTGTCTTCTCTGTGCCCTCTGTGGTGAAACTCTTGCTCTGAGACTCTTCCTCCTGCTCTTTTCCACAACGTATCTCCTTCCACAAGGGACAGTTGACACTTCTTTCCTCTCTCTCTACAGTCAGATACAACAATGGCTGCACGGAAAATTCAAATCGGTCAACTCTGGAAGAATTTAGAAAGCGGAGACACCTTTCTGGTCACTCGTGTCTACACGGAAGCCCTCAGCACCATTGTCATCCTTCGCAAATCCGGTGCGGAAGAGGAAAGCCAATTGCGCATCAAGGTCGAACGCACTCCCAATGGCCAGAATATCCCCGGCTTCGCTCCAGCCATGGAAGACGATTCGCTGTAGGCCTGCCTTCTGAGGCGGAATCTTGATTTTACGTGCCTGCGGTGCTCCACATCCCGGTTCCGCATGTAAGTTTAGAGTTACTCCGGTCTCTCGCTCTTCTCTGTGTCCTCTGTGCTCTCTGTGTGAAACTCTTCTCTTCTCCGCACCTCAAATCGACCGCACCGGGAGCGTCACCACATCTTCAACCGCCATGACCTCCTTCTGCAAAAATGGCTCGCCGTACCTCGCCCCAATCAACTGCCCATAGTGCCTGGCCAGCAGATCCATGCGCGCATCCAGTTCATCAATCGCCAGAAACACTCTCTGCTTCCGTTCACTTTTCGCTGGACGGAATTGCGACTGGTACGCCAGAATCGCTTTTCGGCGCGTTTCGTACTGCTTGGTAATGTCCACGATGAACGTCGGCGGCATGCCTTCGAACGAAGTGACGTACAAAATTTTGAACGGCCGGAACGGCTCGCCGTCGATCGGCAATTGCTTCAAGCCAGCCAAAAAGCAGCCTTCGTATGCCAGCGTCGACGCATGATAATGATCCGGGTGCCGCGCCTCCCAATACGGAAGCATTACGGTGTGCGGCCGCAGTTCGCGAATCATGGAAGCCAGCCGCAGCTTATGTGGCCGCGCCGGTTGCACGTCGGAATCGGGCACACCGAGATTCCCACGCCACGATACTTTCAAAATCTTCGCCGCCTCGGCGGATTCCTTCGCGCGAATTTCCGGGGTTCCCCGCGTCCCCATTTCGCCTTCGGTTAGGTCCAGAATGCCTGTGGTGTAGCCCTTCTGGGCCATCTTCAACAGCGTGCCCCCGCACGTCAGTTCCACGTCGTCGGGGTGTGCCGCAATCGCCAGCAGATCCAATTTCATCGCGCTCCTCGCAACATCAAGCCGCCGATTGTAACACCAGCTTGCCGCCAAGTTTCCCTGGCTGCCTCAGCGCCTCGGCGCACTCTGCGTTATCTTTTTCTCTGGCTTTTCTTTGGTCCGCTGTTCTCTGTGTTCTCTGTGCCCTCTGTGGTGAAACTCTGTTACCTTTTTCGCATGACTGACCAACCGAAGCTCTACTCGCGGGTCGCACTGATCACCGGCGCAGCCAAACGTCTCGGCCACGCCATCGCGCTGCGCCTCGCCCAGGAAGGCGCCGACATCGCCGTTCACTACGGCCAGTCAGCGAACGATGCGCAACACTTGATCACAGAAATTGAACAACTCGGGCGCCGCGCCTCCGCGTTTCCCGCCGAACTCACCAGCGTTCCCGCGATCCAAAAACTTGTCTCCGATGCGGTCACTCATTTCGGCCGTCTGGATATCCTCGTCAATACTGCGGCCACTTTCCTTGAAACCAAGTTCGGCCAAACCACCGAACAAACTTGGGACACCTCGTTCGACACCAATCTCAAAGCGCCGTTCTTCCTTTCCCAAGCCGCCGCTCCTCATCTCGCAAAATCCGGCAACGGAGTGATTATTAATTTCGCCGATCTTGGCGGCATCACGGGCTGGAGCGAATTTCTGCCGCACTCTGTTTCGAAAGCGGGAGTCATCCATATGACTCGTATTCTCGCCAAGGAACTTGCCCCTTCCATCCGCGTCAACGCCATCGCTCCCGGCACCATCACCATGCCCGGCGATCCCCCAGAGTGGCAGGCGGAGTTTACGCGCAATGCCCCGCTTCGCCGTTCCGGCCGCCCCGACGAAATTGCCGATGCGATCATGTACCTTATCACCGCGGAGTTTCTTAGCGGCCAAACCCTAATTCTCGATGGTGGCCGCTCGCTGTAGCCTCCAATGTAGGGTTCAATGCCGGTGCACGAAATACCGATTTTGCATCTGGGTCTTGGGTTAGTCCCGCCTTAGAAAGGTCCGCTGATTCGTCAACTCAACAGAAACTTCGTCATTCCGAGCGGAATCTTCGAAGCGAGGAATCTCTCTTCGATCATCGCGCACTCGAGTCTCGCCTGCACCTACCACCTGCACTCAAATTCCTATTGCGCCTCATCAACAAAAATTTCTCAGCCACGTTATGCGCTCTTCCTCACAACGTTGTACTCTTATAGATTGTGCGTATCCCACGCACCCGCGCCGCTTCTTGACCGTGCTTCCGGCGCCTGGATAAAGGAAGGCTATCGTTTTTATGGATCAGGAAACATTCGCTCCGCATCACGTCGAGGACGTCGAAATCCAGGAATGGCTGGAATCCCTGGACTCCGTGCTGCACTCCAGCGGCACCGACGTGGCGCTGTGAAATTCTGGAGCGCCTGCGCGCGCACGCCACCGTCAGTCGGCATCGATCTTCCATTCACCGCAAACACTCCTTACGCCAACACCATTCCCGTCCGCCTGCGAACCGCTTTTCCCTGGCGACCAGCAACTGGAGCGCCGGATCAAGAGCCTCATGCGCTGGAACGCGATGGCCATGGTGGTGCGCGCCAATCGCACGGAACACAACATCGGCGGCCACATCTCCACATATGCCTCTGCCGCCACCCTGTACGAAGTCGGCTTCAACCATTTCTTCCGCGCCCGCTCCCGGAATTTCGAGGGCGACACTGATTTACTTCCAGGGCCACGCCGCCCCGGAATTTATGCGCGCGCGTTTCTCGAAGGCCGCCTGACGCAAGCAGCAACTCGAGAACTTTCGCCGTGAATTGAAACCGGGCGGCGGGCTTTCCTCCTACCCGCATCCCTGGCTGATGCCCGATTTCTGGGAGTTTCCCACCGTTTCCATGGGCCTCGGCCCGCTGATGGCGATTTACCAGGCGCGTTTCAACCGCTACCTGGAGAATCGCGGACTCAAGCCGCGTCACGGACGCCAAGGTCTGGGCGTTCCTCGGCGACGGCGAAACGGATGAGCCGGAATCGCTCGGCGCGATCACCCTCGCCGCGCGCGAGAAACTCGACAACCTGATTTTCGTCATCAACTGCAACCTGCAGCGTCTCGACGGTCCGGTGCGCGGCAACGGCAAGATCATTCAGGAACTCGAATCCGCATTCCGCGGCGCGCGGCTGGAACGTCATCAAGGTTATCTGGGGCACCGAGTGGGACGCCATTCTCGAGCGCGACACCGAAGGCCTGCTGGTCAAACGCATGGGCGAAATGGTCGACGGCGAATACCAGAAGCTCGTCGTTTCCTCCGGCGCTACATCCGCGCAACATTTCTTCGGCAACGATCCGCAGCTGCTGAAGCTGGTTGAGCCTCTTACGCGACGAGCAGCTCCGCCGGCTGCGGCTGCGGCGGCCACGATCCGCGCAAGGTTTACGCGGCCTACAAAGCCGCGGTCGAGCACAAGGGCGGGCCCACGGTCATTCTCGCGCACACCATCAAAGGCTATGGCCTCGGCGAAGCGGGCGAAGGCAAGAACATCACGCACCAGCAGAAGAAGCTCAACGAAGAAGAGCTGCGCGAATTCCGCTCGCGATTCGAGATTCCGCTCAGCGACGACCAATCACTGAAGTTCCGTTCTATCGCCCGCCGGACGAGCAGCGAAGAGATCCGGTATCTGCGTGCGCGTCGCGAAGCACTCGGCGGCTACGTGCCGCAGCGCAGCGTGCGCGCCAAGCCGCTCGACGCTGGCCATCACGAAGAACTCTTCAAGGAATTTCTCGCCGGCAGCGACGGCCGCGAAGTTTCCACCACGATGGCCTTCGTCGCCATGCTGCGCAAAATGCTGCAGCGATCCCGAAATCGGCAAACTCATCGTGCCGATCGTTCCGGATGAAGCGCGCACCTTCGGCATGGAATCGCTCTTCCGCACGGTCGGTATTTATTCCAGCGTCGGCCAGCATTACGAACCCGTCGATGTGAAACGCTTGCTCTATTACAAGGAAGCCAAAGACGGCCAGATTCTGGAGGAGGGAATTACCGAAGCGGGATCGATGGCTTCCTTCATCGCCGCGGGCACCGCCTACGCCAGTCACGGCATCAACACGATTCCCGTTCTTCATTTATTATTCGATGTTTGGATTCCAGCGCATCGCCGATTTCATCTGGGCCGCCGCCGACATGCGCGCGCAGCGGATTCTTGCTCGGCGGCACTGCCGGCCGCACCACGCTTGCCGGCGAAGGCCTGCAGCACCAGGACGGCAACAGCCACGTGCTGGCGCTGCCCGTTCCCAACCTCCTGCGCCTACGATCCCGCGTATGCCTACGAAATTGCCGTCATCGTTCAGGACGGCATTCGCCGCATGTACAAGGAACGGCGAAAACATCTTCTACTACATCACCGTGATGAACGAGCCGTACGCCATGCCCGCCATGCCCAAGGGACGTCGAGCAGGGCATTCTCAAAGGCATGTACAGGTACAGCGCGGCCGCCAATAAAAAATCGCAAACTCCGCGCGCAACTTTTCGGCAGCGGCGCGATTCTCAACGAAGCCTTACAAGCCGCAGCAGATCCTGGCAAAGAGCTACGGCGTGGCCGCCGATGTCTGGAGCGTCACCAGCTACAAATGCCTCTACACGCGATGCCGTCGAGACGGAGCGCTGGAACCGTCTGCATCCCGATGAAACTCCGCGCGTCCCTTACGTCGCCAATGCTTGCAGGAAGAGCAAGGCGTGTTCGTCGCCGCTCCGATTACCTGAAGACTCTTCCGCGAGTATTTCACAAGTGGGTTCCACGGCGCATTGCCGTCGCTCGGCACCGATGGTTTCGGCCGCAGTGAAGGACGCGAATCCTTGCGCGACTTCTTCGAAGTGGACTCGCGCTTCATCACCGTAGCCACTTTGCACGAACTAGCCCAGGATGGCCTGGTAGGCGAAGCGACCGTACAAAACGCCATCAAAGAACTAAGCATCAACCCCGAAAAGCCAAATCCCGTCACCAGCTAGCGGCAGCAATCGCGGGAATCGCCGAGCGCCTGATCGGCTCTTGGGTCGGTCTATCCCGGTGGTGGGCCTCATCCGTTCCCACGTTTAGCATTGCGGGTCGGGCGCGCGCAATTAGTTACTTGACAATAGCCTAGATTATAACCGAGAATGTGTTTGTGGATAGCTGTGCCGCGCACCTTGCCTCGTGGATCAAATTCACCTTCGCCCAGAGCAACCGCAGCGCTAAGTACTTTAGGATGTGCACCTGCGAACTTCTACCTCTGCAAGTCCTTTGGATTCTGCACTTGCACACCATTATCAAAACAAATGATTTGTAACCCTTGCAAAATCTTCACTTACAAACCTCGTTTCCGCTAACTCCCGCGTTTTCTACACATACGCCAGCGACGTGTCAGGAGATATATGACCATCATCATTGGGAAGCGCCATGAATATGGCTTAATCATGGGAGCTGATACGGAAGAGACGGGCCCGACATTGAAGCGATCAGTTCCGAAGCTACTTTCGTATAAGAAATTAGAAAAGGGGGCGCTAGTCATTGGGGGCGCTGGTCCTGCGCCTTACATAGAAGATATAAGTGAGCAGTTGTTGGAATATTTTGGCAGGCATACCACGGCCATGCAGGACTTGGAGGCACATCTTCGGGAGGCTATCAGGAATTATTACAACGCTTCGGTTTTATCATGGCCGACAAGAGAAGAAAGGGAGGATTACGACTTCTCTTTGATAATCGGCGGGATTCTTTACGATGAGGCGATGTCCCATTTATGGATTTCTGAAAGTGGAGCACTGGCGCGGGTGCCGGTCCATGCCGCGATTGGCTTAGGTGCAGAGCATGCAAAAACCATTCTTGATGGGCATCAATGGGAGGGGCCGCTATCCATGTACGCACTTCTTGCCATCTATACCCTCCAAAAAGTAAAGCAAAATGTAAGCGGATGTGGGAAAGAGTCGGAGATTGTAAGTGTTGGAAGAGTGACGCAGCATATTCCAGTGGAATTGATCAAAGAAGCTGAGCAGCTATTCGAGCAATATGACGATTCAGCTAAACAGGCTTTCGTTACGACTATTTATGAGCCGAGTTCGTATGACGATTCTGACAAAAAACGTGATGCGATAACTCTACGAAAAGTGCGAGAGTTGAGGGCAAAATTCAGAAAGCTTATAAAGAAAATGCGTTGTCATCCGCACCTTCATTGGACAGATAGCGGGTAGTCTTGTAAGGGCTTTCTGACGCAGCGCTAAAGTGCCTACTTAATCTTTACGAAAAAGCGAAACACTTTACGTTTTTCGGGCGTCGGCTTCCAGCCGGCTCTTAGCGATTCGTGGTGCAGACACTTCTTCTCTGTGCGCTCTGTGCCCTCTGTGGTGAATATTCTTTCTTGCGCTTTGACGTTACCCGCTCCGCAGCGCTTCTGCTGCTTTAATCTTTCCTGTGGCTAGCTGCGCGATCAATTCCCGGTTTGCCGCCAGAAAATCGTACTGCCCCAATTCTTTCGGCAGCACCCAAGTTACCTGCTCGAAACACCGTGGCGTCAACTCTTCCTGCGCAATCTCGACCGCAAAGAAATGAATCTCCAACTCCTCCGGATAATTCGCATATTGATGCCGCGCCTGTGCAATTTCCCGGCTCTTCACCACCGTTGCGCCTAACTCTTCCAGCAGTTCTCGCGCCAGCGCCTCTTCCAGCCCTTCTCCTTCGCGCACTTTCCCGCCGGGAAATTCCCATTTCAAAGGAGAAGTATCGCCCCGCCGTCGCTGCCCGATCAGCAATCGCCGGTCTTGACGCTCAATTACTGCTCCCACCACGCGTTTCACTGTAGCTTCCTTGGCCGCGTGAGTATAATCCATGTTTCGCATTCCACCTCAGCATACCCATGTTCACCGACACACTCCTCGACCACTTCCAGCATCCGCGCAATGCCGGTGAACTCCCGAATGCCAATACCAAAATTGAGGTCAGCAATCCCGTCTGTGGAGACGTTCTTCAACTCGCCGCCATCATCGAACACGACACCATTCGCGAAGTTCGCTTCCTGTGCCGCGGATGCACCGCTTCCATTGCCTGCGCCTCGCTGCTCGCGGAATCCCTCCAGGGGAGGGAACTCCGCTATGCGCAATCGATCACGCCAGAGTCTCTCGCTGCGTCGTTAGGCGGCTTACCCCCAGCGTCGTATCACGCCGCCCAATTAGCCCACGACGCGGTGCAAGCTCTCCTGAGCGCGGCACCAAAGTGACAGGTCAAAGTAGCAGCGGCTTAACGCCGCTGCACATGAAATAGTACGTACTTGGGGCGGAGCAGTGCTTACGGACTACCGACTCGGACCTCCTCCGCTGATCCGCGCATACCCTTCTGGATCATTCAGATTCAGCACGCATCCCTCTTCTGCGGTCATGAATTCCACTACCTGATTCTTATGCGCCCACACCACGCTACGTGCGCCCAAGTTCGCCGAGGCTCTCTGCAATTCTCCGAACACCGCCGAAGAGAAAATCACGGGGTGCCCGCGTTTCCCTTCGAACACCGGTAGCACCACCGGTGCCCGCGTTAAGTAAAATTGCCCAATCAATCCGTCCACCAGCGCCCGACTGATCAACGGATGATCGATCAAGCAAAGCACCATGCCTTCTGTTTCCGCAGGTAAGCTCTTCAAACCGGCTTGGATTGAACCCAACTGTCCTTCCTCCCAGCGATCGTTCACCACCACTTCGTCCGCCTGGAGCGGCACTCCGCGCGCGATATCCTCGGCATGCGCACCCAATACTACGCGTCGTGCTCCAATCTTCGGATGTTTGGTAATGTCCAACAAATGTTCCAGGAACGGCCGTCCCTGGAAGGGTAGCAACGCCTTGGGCGAGCCCATCCGGCGGGAAGCACCACCGGAAAGTATGACTGCGGCCAGCATGAGATCAATCCTTGCTTCGCATGCTACTTCTCGACAACGCTGTCCGTCTCCAGCTTTAATTTCTTGTGCGCGGTGCTCTCCGCGTTTCGCCGCACCGCCACTAACTCCGCCGCAATGCTAATGGCAATCTCTTCCGGCGATAGCGCCCCAATCTCCAATCCCATCGGCGCATAGACGCGCTCGAACTCCTGCGCACGGTAGCCTTCGGTTTCCAGCGCCTTGTACACACTCAACACTTTTCGACGGCTCCCGATCATCCCCACATACCGCGCTCGCGTCCGCACCGCCCAGCCCAGCACGCGCATATCTTCTTTGTGCCCACGAGTCACGATTACCAAATAACTCGACGCGTTCGGCTGCACTTTTTCGAACGCATCCGTAAAGCTCGTGAAAATCTCCTGGGCCATAGGAAATCGGGTCGCATTTGCGAACGCTTCGCGGTCGTCTACGACGTTCACGCCAAATCCCACCGCATGCGCGGCCTTGGCCAGGGCCACGGCAATGTGTCCGCCGCCGAACAAATACAGCACGGGCTGCGGCAGGATCGGTTCCACGAAAATTTCCACCGTTCCGCCGCAAATCAGTCCGTTGTCGTAAGTCGCTTCATTGTTCAGGTGAAATACCAATTTTCGCGGCGCTTCCTTCTGCATCACTTCCTTGGCGGCCGCCCACACATCCGCTTCCACGCACCCGCCGCCGATAGTTCCTGCGCTCGAGCCGTCTTCCCGCACCAGCATGCGCGAGCTTTCGAAGCTGGGAATCGAGCCGTTGGTGTGCACGATCGTGGCCAGCGCCCCGCGTTCGCCCGCGCGCCGCATTCGCACGATTTCCTCGAACAGGTCCATGGTTTCAGCCTAAGACGCGCCCCTGCCGCTGTCAATTCTCGCGCGCTGGACAGCGCTTCCGCGCCGGAGTAACGTTCCTCTAAAGGATAGTCCCAGGCAGACGCTCGCAAACATATCGTGATACGATATATCTGCCCGTTGCTCTTTGTCAATCTGCGCTCGTACCCGGGAGGTCTGTTATGAAAGCCATTGTCTTTCATCACCACGGCGACCCCAGCGTTCTCCACTACACCGATGTTCCCGAGCCGCATCTTCGTCACAATGAAGTGCTCGTCCGAGTGCACGCTTGTGCGCTCAATCATCTCGACCTGTGGGTTCGCCGCGGCTTGCCCGGCGTTCCCATTCCTCTTCCGCACATTCCCGGCAGCGACATTGCTGGAGTGGTCGAAAAAATTGGCCCGGAAGCGCAATCCGTCTATGTCGGCGAAAAAGTTGTCCTGGCCCCGGGCGTCAGTTGCGGCAAATGTCCGGCGTGCCTGTCGGGGAACGACAATCTTTGCCCGAACTTCACTAATCTCGGCTACATGCTCGATGGCGGCTGCGCCGAATATGTCCGCTGCCCGGACGTGAACTGCTTTCCTTACCCTGATGACCTTGACTGGGCGCATGCCGCCGCGGTTCCCCTGGTGTTTCAAACCGCGTGGCACATGCTTATCCATCGCGCGCAACTGCAGCCGGGCGAAACTGTTTTGATTCTCGCCGCCGGCAGCGGTGTCGGGAGCGCCGCCATCCAGATTGCGAAATTCTTTGGCGCTTACGTGATCGCCACTGCGGGCACCGACGAGAAGATTGCCAAAGCCAAAGAGATTGGCGCCGATGAAGTGATTCACCACGGCGTGATGCCTATTTCCAAGGAGGTTCGGCGGCTCACCAACAATCGCGGGGTCGATGTCGTGTTCGAACACGTCGGCACTGCCACTTGGGACCACAGTGTCAAAAGTCTGGCGAATGGCGGGCGGCTGGTTACCTGCGGAGCGACCACCGGTTACGATGGCAAAATCGATTTGCGCTTCCTCTTCACGCGGCAGCTCTCCATTCTCGGCTCGTACATGGGCAACAAAGACGAACTGCGCACTGTGCTGAAACTTGTTGCGCAACGCCGGCTCAAGCCCATCGTCGATAAGGTCTGGCCACTGCATGATGCGATCGCGGCGCACTCATACCTGGAGAAAGCCAAGCAGTTTGGCAAGGTCGTTTTGACGGTGCCGTGAGGTGAAGCGGCGCGATCAGCGACCTGATATTTGTCATCTGATTTGCTCGCTGACAACTCATTTGTTTCGCCCGTCTTCGTATGCCAAAATATTGTTGAGGACTTATGGAAACCACTCTCGGCAAAAGCGTCACGCTCACCAAACCCGACGATTTCGGCAAGCTGCTGCAAGACGAAGGCATCATCTTCACGCAGCTCGATAAGGCCGTGAACTGGGCGCGCAAAAGCTCCATTTGGCCTCTCGGCTTCGGGCTGGCCTGCTGCGCCATCGAAATGATGTCCATGGCCGCATCGCGCTTTGACGTTGCCCGCTTCGGCGCCGAAGTGTTTCGTCCCTCTCCCCGCCAGGCCGACCTGATGATTGTCGCCGGGCGCTTGTCGCAAAAAATGGCGCCGGTGATTCGGCAGCTCTACGATCAAATGCCGGAACCCAAGTGGGTCATTTCCATGGGCGCGTGCGCCACTTCCGGCGGAGTCTTTAACAATTACGCCATCGTTCAGGGTTGCAATCAGGTGATTCCGGTTGACGTTTATGTACCCGGCTGCCCACCGCGCCCGGAAGCCGTGCTGTTCGCTATTCTCCAACTGCAAAAAAAGATTGATGCGGAAAAGGGCTCCTTCAAACGCGCCCTGAATTTGGCCTAAGAGCGAGTCAGTAGTTGGTGGCCGGTAGCCAAATCGAAAGTCCACGCGTCGACCATTGACTGTTTCTCTCACGAAAGTACTTTCCATCCGCACGTCCAACCTGCTAGCGTATCCTCCCCATGCTCCCTGATGCGATCTCCGGCCGCGATCTGCTCCGCCACTCGGTTGCCACAATCGCTTATCGCGCGGGCAAAATCGTTCGCGATGCGCCTCAGGGCTACGTGGAGTTCAAGGCCACCGAGACAACCCGCACCCCCCTGCAGATTCTCGCGCATATCGGCGATCTCTTCGATTGGGCGCTGGCTATTTCCAAAGGTCAGCCCGCCTGGCATGATGCTGCGCCACTTCCCTGGCCCGATGAGGTGCAGCGCTTCTTCGAGTCGCTCAAACGTTTCGACGACTACCTCGCCAGTTCCGAGCCGCTACATGCTTCGCCGGACAAATTGTTCCAGGGCCCGATTGCCGATGCGCTCAACCATGTCGGCCAACTCGCGATACTTCGGCGCATTTCCGGCGCTCCCATTCGCGGCGAGAATTATTTCAAGGCGGAAATTTCTCCTGGGCGCGTCGGCAAAGATCAGCCCTCGCCAAAATTCGAATTTGACTGATTTCGAATATTCACTGGACCCACCCGCACCATCTCACTACACTCTCTGCCTGGCAAGATGCGCTGATGAACAACGCTCCGGATCAACGCCGTTACCCTCGCGTAAAGCCTCCGAAGTCGGTTGTTGCCGCTTGGCAAGCCGGCACGCAACGTGGGGTGTCGTTCGTCGACAGTTTCGCCATCGGCGGCCTCTTTGTCCGTACCAAAGAGTTAGTGCCGCTCCGCTGTCTTGTGCAGATTCTTCTCGATCTACCAGTAGGTCAGGTGCGCGCCCGCGCCATCGTTCGGCGCGTCATTCAGGGGCGCGGAATGGCTGTGCAATTCATCGCCATGGATCCCACCGACCGTGCCCGCCTCTTCCAGCAAATGGACGCGCTGCTCGCCTCTTAGTTCGTGGGTTCTTGGGGTCCGGTGTTGATTTGTCAAAGCGCAGCTGGGTAGCCGCACTCAACATCAAAACACGTCATTCCGAACGTAGTGAGGAATCTCTCTTGGGGTCGAGCCGCGGCCTCACGTGCAACGGCGGCAACCGGGCTGCCGCTAGTCGCGCTTCAGACAATCGGCACCGAAACAACCGTTGCGCGACCGTTGGGAATGTCCAGCACTGTACCTACCGCCGACTTCTCGCGCCGTACATAGCCCATGCCAATCCACGCGTTCACCGCTGGCGAAAATGCGCTTCGCGTCACATACCCAATCTCTTTGCCTTCCGCCAGCAGCGGACTATTCGCCTGCGGCGCTTGGGTGACGCCTTCAAATTTCAGACTGACCCGTACGCGATTCACTTGGCCGCGCGAGCGCACCCGTTCCACAATTTCCTGTCCTGTGTAGCATCCCTTCGTGTACGAAATATGCGTGTCCTGCAAGCCGGCCTCGTGCGGAATTTGCTTTTCCCCAAAATCGTAGCCAAACCACGGAATTCCCAGCTCCAAGCGCACTGTGTTCAGCGCTTGATACCCGGCCGGTGTTCCACCTTCGCGCCGTACTGCGTCCTCTAAACTGTTCCACAACTCTCCCGCCTTATCGCGCGCCACTAAGAATTCTGCTCCGGGCACTCCGCCGGGCGACCGCTTCGTTATGCGGCACTCCACGATGCCCACTTTTGCATCGCGCATCTCCAACTCGTCCATCAATTCCAATTTCACGCCAGTCACCGCGTGCGCCACCGCAACGGCCTTCGGCCCTTCCACCGCGAATGTTGCAAACTCATCGGTGCGGTCTGTTAGCGTTACGTCATCCATGATGATGTACTTGTCCATCGCGGGAATCAGCCGGTCGCGTATCATGGCGTAAGAAATGCAAAACAGCGTCTCGCCTTGCGCGTATGTTTCGATTTCCGCCTGAATGTGTCCTTGCGGACTGAGAAACAAAGACACCGTGCCATGATTCGGCGCTAGCTCCTTAATATTGTTGGTCAGAATTGCATTGAGATATCGCACGCGATCTGGCCCGCTAAATTCCAGATAAGCCCGATAACTCTTGTCCAGTAAACCCACACTGTGGTGCAGCGCGCGGTATTCGGTCTCCCAGTCCCCAAAGCTGTCCGGCAATTCGCATCCGAACCACTGCCCCATTACGGCTCCGTGCTTCCGGTGCCATTCGCTTAACGCTGACGCCGTAGGATTCAAATGCACCTCGCCCATTCCCCCCCGGATGCGCCAACACTAAAGAGAGATTCCTCACTCCGCGGACTCCGTTCGGAATGACGTGGGTGCTTATGGTTGGAGTTATTTGCCATACCCTTCATGATGCATTAAAACCGCGATGATATACTTCTCTTGTGACCGAGCATCCAGCCACTTACCGCATGCCCGACGCGACCAACGCGGAGATGATCTATCTCAAGATTCCCGTGGGCATGCTGCAGTGCAACTGCTCCATTATTGGGGATCCGCGCACTCTTGAAGCTATCGTCGTCGACCCCGGCGACGAAGTGGAGCGACTCCTCGGACTGCTCAGCCGCTACAAGCTTCAGGTCAAAGCTATTGTCAGTACGCACGCGCACATCGATCACGTCGGTGGGCTCGCCAGACTCTACCAGTACACTGGCGCGCCGGTGATGATGCACAGTGACGACCTTCCCCTGTATCGCGGGATGGAAGTGCAGGCGGCGTTCCTGGGCGTGCGTCCACCGGAACTTGTGGAGGTTCACCAGTTGCTGAAGGACGGCGACACATTGCAGTGGGGCGATTTTCTCGCCAATGTTCTGCACACACCGGGGCACTCGCCCGGCAGCGTCTCGCTCCATCTTCCTACCAACGGCTCCAACACGACGCTCAGTCATCCTCAGCTCTTTTCCGGCGACACGCTGTTTGCCGGCAGCATTGGTCGCACCGATCTTTGGGGTGGCTCGTTCGATGAGATCATCGCGTCACTAAAAGACAAGCTCATGCAGCTCCCCGATTCCACCATTGTCCACCCCGGCCACGGGCCCAGCACGACCATAGGTCACGAACGCGAGACCAACCCGTTCCTCAAGTAGCGCTGCGAACCGGAAATCCGTCATTCCGAACGGAGTCCGCGAAGTGCGGAATCTCTCTGCGGTTTCTCCACGTCATCCAAGTATCGGATTTGTCTTTCTCGTTCTGTCATCCTAAGCGCCATCTTTGCGCGAAGCCCACCTCAGAAGGCGGGTCCTACAAACGCCGCGCTTGCTCAGCATGCATTCTGCCGGGCCTTGCGCATTTCTTCCATGACGGACTGGATCAGTTCCTTCGCGTGCGTCAGCTCCTGCGAGATCATCCGCAAATCCATGGCCGGAACGGTCGGATTCCGTTGGCTGGTGCAGTACACGCCGTGTTGGCCCGTCAACACCAGCGCATTCGTAATGCGGTCCAGCGATACTGCGAGCCTTCCACGCTCCTTCCCAAACATCTGCTCATAGCGTTCCAGTTCTTCCTGAAGCTCTTCGAACGCGCTCATACGCCCTTCTTTCCCGGTTCCCACCGCACTGCATTTCTGGCCGGTTGCACATCGGGCACAGGGTTCCGGCGCAAAACTTTACGCTAACCCATCCCACCTTCCATAATCCACTTGAGCTTTCCCAGAAGCTTTCCTCAGAAAGCGATGCCCTATGAGTCTTCCACAGTCGGCGAGTGACTACGTCCCATTTGGCAGCATACCCGAAGGGAATTGGGAGCACCGAACCATGCGACGTTCTGATCTAGTGCAATATAAAGAAAAAGAAGACGGCAGAATTGACCGCACCTCGCAAATCGTGTTTGGCGAACGGCAACACTTGCTTCGAGTGCTGGATTCGCTGGAAGGCACCAGCTTGCCGATCGCGCGCATGCAGCAGGAACGCCGCATGCTTGAAGAGTTGATCCACGCGCGCACTCGCGAGTTGAATCAAATTAACACGGCCTGGGATGAAAAAATTGGCCTGGTTCTCAGCGCGGAAGCTAAGCCGGAAATGCTCGAAAAGCTTTCGAAGCAAGCGCCCAAGGAAGATTTTTACCTGCTCCGGCTGATCAGCGAGCATCCCCGGGCCAACGCCAAAACACTGCAGCGCCTCGCGCGTCATCCTTACGGCGCGATTCGCGAAAACGTCGCGCGTCATCCCAATGCGGACGCCAACACTCTTACGCTGCTCAGCAAAGATAAAACGCAGCCGCTGTGGTACCTGGTCGCGTTCAATCCCAATACGCCCACGCCGCTGCAACGTAAACTGCGCGACCGCCTGAAGCGCCTGGGCGAAGCGCAAGCGGCCCGCTAACTCACACCAATACACCCGGACTCGCAGCGCCGACATCCCTGTCTACTTCGTCATTCCGAACGGAGTCCGCGAGTGAGGAACCTCTCTTTAATTTCTAGAGCGATCCGCTGCCCATCAATGCGAACGCTCTTCGACTTTGAGCTGCCAGAACAAGAAACTCAACATGTCCGTCTGCTCCTCAATCTGCTTATTCAACGGCCGTCCCCCGGAATGCCCGGATTTGGTGTCGTACAACAACAGAATCGGCCGCTGGGACGCCGAAGCCGCTTGTAAACGTGCTGCCATCTTCCGCGCGTGCAACGGTGCAACTCGCGTATCTCCATCGCCGGTAATAAACAGCACCGCGGGATACTTCACTCCCAGCTTTACGTGCTGATAGGGCGAATACGCATACAAATATGCAAACTGCGCCTCATTTTCTGCGCTGCCATACTCCGCCACCCAATATGGCCCCTCCAGAAATTTCTGGAAGCGCAACATATCCTCGAGCGGATAGGCGCAGACCACCGCCTGATACAACTCCGGTCGTTGCGTCAGCACCGCTCCTACCAGTAGCCCGCCATTGCTTCCACCTTCGATCGCCAACTTATCCGGGCTGGTATATTTTTCGGCGATTAAGTACTCGGCGGCAGCAATGAAATCGTCGAACACGTTTTGCTTCTTCTCCAGCATTCCCGCGCGATGCCATTCCTCGCCAAACTCTCCGCCGCCGCGTAAATTCGGAACCGCCAAAATTCCCCCGCGTTCCGCCCACACAATCGCCGATTCCCGAAACTCTGGCGTGATGTTCACATCAAATCCGCCATAGGCGTTCAGGAGCACGGGATTCTGCCCGTTGCGCTTCACCCCCTCCTTCGAAAATAAAAACATGGGTACTTTCGTTCCATCTTTCGACTTATAGACCACCTGCTGCACCTGGAATTCACCTGAGTTCAGCGGCACATCGCTCTTAGCCCACACCGACGACTGCTTGGTGTTCACGTCATAGGTAAAAATCGTCGGCGCATAATTGAAGCTCGTGTATGCGTAATGAATTTCCGGCGAGCTCCAGCGTCCCGAAACTTCCACCGTTCCCAGTCCCGGCAAGGGAACCGTTTCCGGATCTTTTCCCGCCCAGTTAAACACCTTCAATTCCGTGGACGCGTTTCGCAGATAGGTTGCCACCAATTTTCCGCCCGCCGGGGTTAACGCATCGAGCTTGATGTCCGACTCGGGCACCACTTCGCGCCATTTGTCCCGAGCTATATCCTTGGGATCCACTGCATACGCGTGCCATTGCGGCGCCTTCCAATTCGTTTGCATCAGCAAGATATCGCCGGCCCACGCGGTCCAGAACAGCGAATTCAAGTCATTCACCACCGGCACAATGGCGCTCGGCTCCTTCAAATTCTGCAGATACACTTCGGTTTTTTCCGAACCTGCGCCATAAATCACCAGGTAATCGATGTAGGAGTCGCTTTCGGAAAGCTCAAGCGCCAGCTCTTTTTCCTTGTCCAATTTTTCGCCGAATAACAATCTGTCCTTAGCGGGGTCTGTGCCCATGGCGTGGTAGTACGCGCGTGGCCCATCGGCCGTAGCCTTCGCGTAATAAATCCCGGTGTGATCTTTGGTCGGTTCCACCGAACCGTAATCCGCCGACGGCAGTACGTCCGGCAAATCCTTGTGCGCATCGATGTCCAATACGTGTACGGTCACTTCGTCCTGGCCGCCCTCGCGCCGCCCGTAATACAAAAATTTCCCGTCTTTGCTGACCTTCTCAATCACTGCGCTCACGGAGTGGTCCGCGGACCACGGTGTCGGGTCCACCAGCACTTCGTCGGCGCCCTTAGCTCCACGCCTCATGCAGATCTGCCGCAGATCCGCTTCCGCCTTGCGCTTCATGAAGAAATAGTGGCCGCCGTGTTCCTCTGGCAATCCATAAAAGTCCACCTGATAAAGCGCGGTCAGCCGTTTGGTGATCGCTTCGCGACCTGGCAATTTCTTCAGCGCTGCGTCCGTACATTGATCCTGCGCTTCAATCCACGCGCGAGTTTCCTTACTTTGCTGATCCTCCAGCCAGCGGTACGGATCCGCAACTACCGTTTTGCCGTAGTGATCCTCCACATTGTCCACCCGCGTTTTCGGAGGGCAACTCTGCGCGCGGGCGAGCGAGGTCAGTCCCAACATAGCCAGCGCGCACACGATCAAGCTCAGCCGCTTTATCATTTCAGTCTCCTAACCAAGAGAAGAGAGTTTCCTCACTCCGCGGACTCCGTTCGGAATGACAGATTTTGAGGTCGCTGCCGCGGGGAATGATAAGAGTTTGCTTCCTTATGTCTCGCTGTCAGTGCCCTCGGGGTCCTCTGTGGTGAAATGCGCATGTTGAGTGTTGGCTCGCAGCCGGCGCCAACGCGCGCTAGAATACTCGAAAATGGCCGCTCCTTCGAACGCAAAAAGCTTAGTGTCGCAGCCCTCGTCTCCGCCCCCAACTCATCGCCATCTTCTTCTGTGCCTCCTCATCTCGGTTCTCCTCCTCATCCCGTGCTTCTGGCACCAGCACATTGAAGCCGGCGACCTCGGCAGCCATGTCTATAACGCCTGGCTCGCCGAACTCATTCAACAGGGCAAAGCCCCAGGGCTCTACACTGTCTGGCAATGGGACAATGTTTTCTTCGATTTTCTGCTGCTATACACCGCGAAAGCTTTCGGCCTTGTCGCTGCCGAGCGCATCGCCACGTCGTTTTGCGTGCTGATTTTCTTCTGGGGAGTTTTCGCGTTCATGCGCTCCGTTTCTGGGCGCCCGCCGTGGCTCCTGGTTCCGCTCATCGCCATGCTGTCGTACGGGTATATCTTCCACATGGGTTTCATGAACTACTATTTGTCGATTGGGCTTGCGTGCATTGGACTGGCGCTCGTCTGGCCAGTTCGCAAAAATGGACTGATTGGAGCCGCCATCCTTGCGCCATTCATGCTCTTCGCTCATCCCCTCGGGCTGCTATGGTTTTGCGGCGTGGCAGCGTATCGCCTGCTGTGGCTGAATTTTCCCGGCCACACAAAGTGGATTCTGCCCGTCGGCGCGGTGCTGGTGGTCATCGCCGCGAGGCTTTTTGTCTCTCACCATCACGGGTATGAGGTCGAATGGCGGGAGTCTCCCATTTGGCAACTGAATGGCGCCGATCAGTTCCACGTATTCGGAGAACGCTATACCGTCTTCACCATTGCCGTTGCCGTTTTCGTTCTGCTCGCTACAGTTCTTGCGCTGGTTGTCGATACATCTCGCCGTACCTTCATGAAAGAACGGCGGTTGATCCTGGAGCTGTACATCGTTTCGTTCGCCACCACCGCGCTGCTTCCAGAAAATCTACACACCGATCCAACCGGTGGCTGGATTGGCGCGCTGGTAACGCGACTTACGCTGGTCAGCGCGATCATTGGCATGTGTTGGCTGGCGTCGCTTCCGCAGCGCACTTGGCAGCTCGTTTATTGCGCCGCCTGCGCTGGCGTGTTTTTTGCTTTTCTGTATCAAGACACCGGCTTGCTGAACTGCATGGAGGCAAACACCCGCCGCCTCACGGAACAACTCCCGTTTGGCACCCGCACTCTTTCTACGATTTTCGCGCCCAACGACTATCGCACCATTTATCTACACATCCCGGACCGCGCCTGCATTGGGCACTGCTTTCTGTTTTCCAATTACGAACCGTCGACGCACCAATTCCGCATTCGCGTTCAGCAGGGAAGTCCCGTGGTGACTGCTTCGGTTGACGACAGCGAAGACATGCAATCGGGCACTTACGATGTCCAAGACGAGGACCTTCCGCTCAAGCAGATCTACCAGTGCGAAGCCAAGGACCTCACCCGCGTGTGTATCCGGGACTTAGCCGCTGATGAAAAGAACGGGCGGTTGGGGTATCACCCTATCACCAATCCATTCTTCTCGCAGAATCCGTAGCGTGAAACTGCGGTCGCGGTCTGTTTCTGGTCGCTGATCGCTGAGATCTGATCGCTGATTTGTCCTTCCGGCAGATCGCCATATTGGCTCTTGCTATAGGCCAATTTCTGCTAAAATATCATACGGGTGAGAGACAATGCTGCCATTACACCTTCAACCCGAAAGCCATATCCCGCTGTATATCCAACTTCGCGACCAGCTCCGTTCCCTTGTGCATGCTGGTGACTTGCGTCCCGGCGATCGCATACCTGCCAGCCGCGAACTGGCGCAGATTCTTGGCGTGCACCGCACCACGGTGGCCAACGCGTATGCCGAACTGGAATCCGAGGGGCTCATTCAGGGCCACGTCGGGCGCGGCACCTTCATTCGTAACAATGGTAACGGCTTGAAAATCACTCCGCCCGCTCCTCCGGCCCTCAATGGCAATTCCGAGGGCCTTAGGTGGGAGTTGCTGTTCGCCGACGAGCGCAGCGAGGAAATCCTCACGCGTCTGACCGCGTCTGCCCCGGACAGCGCGCTTTCTTTCGTAATGGCGCGTCCCGCTGAGGAATTTTTCCCCATCGAAGAACTGCAATCCTGTGCGCAAGCCGCGCTTCGCCGGGAAGGCCAGGAAATTCTGAATCTGGGCGCCTCCGATGGCTATGCGCCACTCAAGGAAGCGCTGCTGGAGATGCTGCGCACTGACGGGTTTGCGGTTAAAGATGAATCGCTGCTGATCACCGACGGGTGCCAGCAAGCGCTGGACCTGATCGCCAAAGCCTTTGTTCGTTCCGGCGACACCGTGGTCCTCGAGAATCCGACGTATCCCGGGGCATCGGCAGTATTCAATGGTGGACACGCGCGCTGTCTGGGCGTTCCTGTGCGCACGCACGCGGAACCTGGTAGCCCGTTGGGCATTGATCTGGAAGTGCTCGAATCCACGCTCGCCAACAATCGCGTCAAGCTACTCTTGCTGACTCCCGATTTTCATAATCCCACCGGCACTTCCATGCCGGTCAGTTCGCGCCGCCGTGTGCTGGAACTTGCCGCGCGGTATCAAGTGCCCGTCGTTGAAGACCACATCTACGCGCGTCTGCACGCGCACGACGAGCGGCCGCCTTCGCTGAAGCAACTCGATCGGTCGAATCTCGTCATACATATCGACAGTTTCGCCAAGGTCGCTTTTCCTGGTTTGCGCGTCGGCTGGATCGTTGCGCCGCCCGCGGCCATCGAGCGTTTGCGTCTGGTGAAGCAAATGACCGATTTGCACACCGACCAACTCGCGCAAGCTACTCTTGCAGAGTTTCTGAAGCGCGGACTGTTCCACAAACACCTTGCGCGCATGCGCAAGATTTACTCCGAACGCCTGAACGCGCTCGACGAAGCGCTTCGGAAATTCATGCCGGACGGGGTTCGCTGGACGCGTCCTGAGGGCGGCATGTGCCTATGGCTCGAGCTTCCTCCCGGGTTCGACGCGAGTGAGTTGATGATGCACGCGCGCGAGCGTGGCGTGCTGTTTGCACCGGGGCGTTATTTCTATGTGCAGTCGCCGCTGCCGAACACGTTGCGGCTCGGTTTTGCGAGCCTCAATGAAAAGCAGATCGCGAGGGGCATGAATACGTTAGCCGATCTTTTGCGCGTTGAAATGCGCAAGCGCCAGAGGGGTACGCGTCGCGCCGAACGCGCGCACGTTGCCTTGGTATGAGTTTGTAGCACAGGCTTTAGCCGTGTTCTTAGGAATGGTAGTGGCTGAACAAAGGCAAAATGAGCAACGTTCTGAAACTCGATCCTAAGCCGACGAACCGCTGCTTCGGTTGTGGCGCGGCGAATCCTGCGGGTATGAAGCTGATCTTCGAGCTCGATTTGGACGCGCGGCGCACCCGTGGCTCGTTTACGCTCGGCCCTAATTACGCCGGTGGCGGTGGGTTCGCTCATGGTGGCATCATCGCTGTGGTTCTCGACGAAGCTATGGGCAAACTGTCGCGACTCACCGACGAAAAGGCCGTGACCGCCGACATGAACATTGAGTATCGCAAGCCCGTTCCTGTCGATCAGCCCATCATCGTGGAAGGCTGGCAGGAAGAAGAGAAGGGAAGAAACCGGTTTCGCGTGGCGGAGATTCGCGATCCGAAAGGCAATCTGCTCGTTCGCGGTAAAGGCCGGTTCGTGGTTGTCGATGCGGAACATTTTGCCCGGGTCAATGCGCCGGGGGTAAAGGCATCTGGCTAAAGACGCGGCACTACACAGCGAAATAGAGTCGCTGCTACGGAGAAGATTCAGGAGATTCGAATTCAAGAAGGAGAAGGCGAAATGGCAACAAACAAGAAAACAAATGGAAGTGCGCACAGCAACGGCGCCAAAGGTTCGAACGAATGGCGCGTCAAAGTGGGCCTGGCCGAGATGCTCAAGGGCGGCGTCATCATGGACGTCACGAATGCTGAGCAGGCGCGTATCGCCGAACAGGCGGGTGCCTGCGCGGTCATGGCGCTGGAGCGCGTTCCTTCGGACATTCGCAAGGAAGGCGGCGTGGCGCGGATGGCCTCCATCAAGGTGATTCGTGAAATTATGAAGACCGTCACCATCCCGGTGATGGCCAAAGTCCGCATCGGCCATTTCGTGGAAGCGGAAGTGCTCCAGGCGCTGGAAGTGGATTTCATCGACGAGAGCGAAGTGCTCACGCCCGCTGACGAGGAGAATCACGTGTGGAAGCACGATTTTCGGGTGCCGTTTGTTTGCGGCGCGCGCAATCTTGGCGAAGCCCTGCGGCGCATTGCCGAAGGCGCGGCGATGATTCGCACCAAGGGCGAGGCGGGTTCCGGTAATGTCGTGGAAGCCGTGCGCCACATGCGGACGATCATGAGCGAAATGCGCGCGCTCACCACGATGCGTGAAGATGAACTGATGCGCAAAGCCAAGGAACATGGCGCACCGCTCGATTTGATTCGCGAAATTGCGCGGCTTGGCAAGCTGCCGGTGCCGAATTTTTCTGCCGGCGGTATCGCCACCCCCGCGGACGCGGCGCTGGTTCGCAAATTGGGCGCCGAAGCGGTGTTTGTAGGCTCCGGCATTTTCAAGAGCAGCGATCCCGAAGCTCGCGCCAAAGCCATCGTGAAGGCTACTACGCACTTTGAGGATGCAAAAATCGTGCTTGAGGCTCACGAACAACTGGGTGAAGCGATGCCCGGGCTGGATGTGCGGCAGATGGAAGCAAAGGATTTGCTGGCGACGCGCGGCTGGTAGACCCAGCAGCACAGGGTTCAGACTGTGACGCGTTTTTAGACGCCCTTAAAAAGACCCGCCGCTAGACTATCGAAGCGCCGAGCGCCGAGAAGAAGAACGATTGATTCATGAAAATTGGCATTCTAGCGATTCAAGGTGACTTCGAGGCTCACGCCGAAATGCTACACAAACTCGGCGCGGAAACGGTCGAAGTGCGCACGGTCGGCGATCTCGCCGGTATTGACGGCCTGGTGCTGCCCGGGGGCGAAAGTACCACGCAACTGCAATTCCTGCGGGAGGAAGGTCTGTACGACGCCATTCGCAAATTCGCGAATCAGGATAAAGCTGTCTTCGGCACTTGTGCGGGAGCGATTCTTCTCGCAGATCAGGTCAAAAATCCCGTTCAGGATTCCCTGAAGCTCCTGGACATGACCATTCTCCGCAACGGTTACGGACGCCAACTGGCCAGCGACGTTTTCTTCGGAGATTCGAAACTCAAGAAAGAGCCGCTTGAAATGGTATTCATTCGCGGGCCCATCATCGAAAAGATAGCTCCCGGCATTAAAGTACTTGCCGAACACGATGGTAAGCCCACGCTCGTGCAGAAGGACCACATCCTTGCCGCAACGTTCCACCCCGAACTCACCGACGACACCACGGTCCACGAGTATTTTCTGAAGTTAGCCTCTAACGGCCACCCGCCCAAAACCAAAAAGCCGCATCGCTAACTTGAGACGCTCGCGAGGTCCAGTGCATGTCGCAACAAAGCTTCCCCTCGAAAATCGCTCAGCTCATTCATGACGCTCCCGACCGCGCACTGACAGCCAAGCGCATCGCCGAAGCCATCGCCGCCGAGCGCGATTACCGCTGGGTTGGGCTGTACGAAGTCACGCCCACGGAAATCGGCATGATTGCGTGCACCGGAGCCACGCCGCCCGCTTTCCCGCGATTCCCAGTCAGCAAAGGCCTTTGCGGTTCCGCGGTGGCAACGCGCTCGGTCGTCAACGTCGGTAATGTGCAGGAGGATCCTCGCTGGCTCACGACGTTTGGCACCACGCGGTCTGAAATCATCGTGCCGATTTTCAGCGCCGTTGAGTCTCGCGTCATTGGCCTGATCGACGTGGAAAGCGATTGCCTGAACGCCTTCACCATGGACGACGAGCGCTTCCTTAACTCTTGCGCGCCATTCCTGCACCCTGTGTTTTCATGAACCCTGGTGCATCGCGCTACAATTCCCCTATGGCGGCCAACAAAAAACGTCGCGTGCTTTTCGTTTGTCGTGGCAACGCCTGTCGCAGCCTGATGGCCGAATCCATCGCGCGTCAGTTGGCTTCGGACATCATCGAACCATCGAGTGCTGGACTGTGCCCGCTTGGCAGCATTCCAGAACTCACCAAAAAGACCCTTATTGGCAGCGGCTATACGCTGGACGGGCTATACTCTAAGATGCTCCGGTACGACGCGCTCATGCGCGCCGACGTGATCGTGAATATGTCCGGGCAATCGCTCGACGGTGTCCTCGGTTTTCACAGCCGGCCTTTCTCTTTGCAAAGAATGGAAACGTGGAATATCAAAGATCCCTATGGCGAACAACCGGCCACTTATCAGAAAATTCTTTTAGAGGTTGAAGGCAGGGTCCTGTTGCTCGCCAGGCGGCTGCGCGCCAAACAGCGCGCCGCTCACGCGTGATTTCACCGGAGTTTCTTTGCGTCGCGATAAAACCAGCGTCTCGCAGGAAGATTACCTCAAAGCCATTTGGGAGATGCACGAGGAGAGCCAGATTCCCATCTCGGCTCGCCTGGCCGAAGAACTGGACGTGACTCCTCCCGCGGTTACCGCCGCCGTGAAACGCATGGCCCGCGATGGACACGTCAAGGTTCGGCGCGGAGGCGAAATTCTGCTCACTGCAAAGGGGCGGAAAGTCGCGCAACACCTTATGCTCCGCCATCAGCTTGCGGAAATGCTGTTAACCGAAGTGATCGGCGTGCCATGGGCCAAGTCCCACGCGGAAGCGGAACGTCTGGAGCATGCTATTTCTCCCACAATCGAAGCGCTGCTCGTGAAGCGCTTCGCAGGGCGCAAAACTTGCCCTCACGGCGTTCCCATCAGTGGCGGTGTTTCCCAACTGCGCAAACACGGTGGCGTTCTGCTCTCCGAACTGCATCCCGGCGCTTCCGCGGAAGTGCTTTGCGTCTACGAAAAAGATGAAGGGTTCCTGGATTTTCTCGACAGTCTGCACCTGCTCCCCTCGAGCAAACTCGAAGTGCTGCAGCGCGGGTACGATGAGACGCTCACGCTGCGTGTTGCTAATCGCACGATCCATCTCGGAAAAACCGCCACGACGCGAATCTGGGTGCGGACTAACTCGAACTGAGCTGAGGGCTTTTGGCATGTCGTGGGGCGCCCTGAGGAGAACCCAGGAAACGGCACGGGTCTGAAGACCCGCAAGTACATCGGCAAAACCCGAGAGCACAGGCATAAACGGTTGGCCGTGCGGCGACTTGCTTTATTCTTTCTTCACAGATTCAGAGCACCGCATAGCACTGCATACGCCGGCGGTGTATATTCATCCCACTTGGTCAGTTCAAAAAGACTTAACTTGGAAGTGTTTCGTGGAACGCCAGGCGTCCGAATTCGCCGCAGTACTCACGCTTATCACGCTGCTCTTCAGCGCCATCCCGGTTGGCGCGAACCCTTCGCGTACAAGTCTGGTAGTGCCACAGCCGTGCGCCGCAACCTCTCTCGATTTTCTGTCCCTCGATCTTGAGAGTTACCACAACGTTGATTTCACCTCGGACACGAACTTTAGCCTCGACTACGCGACCAATGCGCCTAACACCATCGTTGTGCTCGTTCGTTATTCCAAACGAGCGTCGGCCGACGACATGGACATCACCATCAGCACCGCGCGTGCGCTCATCAAAGAAAAAGCAGGCTGGCTCAGTGTCGTAATCACAAGACAAAAATTGGGCGAGGACAATAACACCTCACCTCGAAGGTAGAACGACCCGAGTCTCAGGAAACTTGTTTCTTTAGCTCCGCGAGCAGGTTCAACGCTTCGATGGGCTTTAGTTCATCGAGGTCGGCGGCTTTGAGGCGTTCGATTACGGCGCGATCGAGGGCCGTAAACATGACGGATTGTGCGCCATTGCCATTTGTGCCCGTGGCTGCTCCCGGGGTAAGGGTTTCGCTCAATTCGTGCTCGCTTTGCTCGTGGCGCTTCAACACTTCGCGAGCGCGTTCAATGACGGTTCTTGGTAATCCTGCCAGGCGCGCCACTTCGATTCCGTAACTTTTGTCCGCGCTGCCCGGCTCAACTTTGCGCAAGAAAATGATTTCGCTGGGGGTCTCTTTCACGCTTACATGGACATTCTTTACGGCAGGCAGCAAGTCCGCCAATTCCGTTAGCTCGTGGTAATGAGTTGCGAACAGCGTGCGCGCGCGTGTGTGCTTTTGTAAATGCTCGACCACGGCCCAGGCGATCGACAGGCCATCGAAGGTCGCGGTGCCGCGTCCCACTTCGTCGAGCAGCACCAGGCTGGACGGAGTCGCATGATTTAAAATGCCGGCTACTTCGCTCATCTCCACTAAAAAGGTGGAGCGCCCGCGAGCCAGATTGTCGCTAGCGCCAATGCGGGTAAAAATGCGGTCGGTAATCGGCAATTTTGCCTGGCGCGCGGCAACGTAGCAACCCATCTGCGCCATCAAGACGAGCAACGCGGTTTGCCGCAGGTACGTGGATTTACCTCCCATATTCGGGCCGGTAATCAGCAATAATTGCTGGCGACCTGGCTCGAAGCACAAATCATTGGGCACAAAGCGTTCGCCCTTTTGCTTCAGCAGTTCCTCGATAACCGGATGGCGCCCACCGATGATGAGCAACTCGCCCGCAGCGTTGAATTCCGGACGAACGTAATTACGGTCCGCGGCCAACTTGGCAAACGCCGCCAACACATCCAGCTTGGCGATGGCCGCCGCGGTTTTCCTCAGCCGCGACGCTTTGCCCGCAACGTTCGAACGAACGTCCACAAAAAGTTGCCGCTCAATCTCCGCGATGCGTTCGTCTGCCGCGAGAATCTTGCGCTCATACTCTTTCAGCTCCGGTGAAGTGAATCGCTCCGCGTTCACCAGCGTCTGTTTCCGCTCATAATCCGCTGGGGCTAAATGCAGATTCGGCTTGGAGATTTCAATGTAATAGCCAAAGACCTGGTTGTAACGAATCTTCAGCGAGCCTATAGCGGTGCGCTTTCTTTCGCGTTCTTCCATCGAGGCAATAATCTGTTTGCTGCCCGAGCTGAGATTGCGGAGTTCATCCAATTCGGCGTTGTAGCCAGCTCGAATCACTCCCGGCTCACTGGCAACGGCTGGCGGGTCATCGGAAATGGCACGTTCCAGCAACTCGCGCACATCCACGAGTTCGTCAATTTGTTCGTGCAAGTCTCCCAACACGCCGGTACGCAACTCCTGTGCGTTGGCGCGTGCACCTGGGTCATCTTTCTTCTCTGAAACTTTCATTGGCAAGCTGTCAACCGTGAACTCGCGAATGACGGGCAACTGCGCCAAGGATTTCCGGAGCGCTACCAGTTCCCGCGGAGTCGCCAGTCCCAAGGTAATCCGGCTGGTCAGTCGCTCGAGATCCTGAATCCCGCGCAGCTCTTTGCGAATCTCGCCGCGCACGACGGTCTGCTTCAGCAGATGCTCCACGGCATCGAGCCGAGCGTCTATTGCATCCACATCGATTAAGGGCCGTAAAATCCAGGAACGCAGTAGCCGAGCGCCCATACCGGTTACGGTAGCGTCCAGGGCGGCAATCAAGGTGGTCGGCCCGCTGGCTTTGGCTTCCTCCGTAAAGATTGGCGTCAACAACTCCAAATTCCTCACCGACACGGGATCGAGGACCAACGCATCCTGCTGCTGGTAATAGCGGATGCGGTCCAGATGCTGCAGCGCTTCCACGCTGGGCGCATCGTCGCCGCGCGCGGCATTCTCGCGCAAATAATGGATTACGGCTCCCGCGGCGCACATGGCTTGCAGGCGGGAATCCAAGCCGAAACCCGTCAACTCCGCCACGCCAAACTGTTCGCGCAAGATCCGTTCGGCGTAATCGCGTTGAAAAATCCAGTCTTCGAGACGAGTTTCTACGCCTCCGGCCCCATCCAGTAAAGTGTTCTTCGCGGTTTCGAACAGTTGAGCGGGACGGGGAAGTAACGTTTCGCGAGGTCGTAGCAATTGCAGTTCATCGCGCAATTCTTCTTCGGCTCGCTCGCCTTCAAACTCGGTGGCCAGAAACTCCCCAGTGGATAAATCCACCAGCGCTAATCCGATAACCCGGCCCTTGCGGCCTGACGACGCTTCCTGCGCGACTGCGGCGAGGAAATTATTTTCACGAGCATCCAATACCGCTACGTCTGTTGCCGTGCCCGGAGTGATGACGCGGGACACTTCGCGCCGCACCAATTTTTTCCCTGGGCCGGGCTGCTCCATCTGCTCGCAAATGGCTACCTTGAATCCGGCGCGAATCAGGCGCGCAATGTATCCGTCCGCAGCGTGATAAGGCACGCCGCACATGGGGATGGGCTGGCCCTTTTCGCGATTGCGGGAAGTGAGGGTAATGCGCAACTCGCGCGAAGCGATCATCGCGTCTTCGTAGAACAATTCGTAAAAATCGCCTAAGCGAAAGAGCAGCAGCGCGTGCGGGTAGCGGCCCTTAACGGCGTTGTACTGCTGCATTAGTGGTGTGGTCGCTTCGCTCATATCATTTCAGGTTGGGAATGCCTGTATTCTCTCTGGTGAAGCTGTTGCTGGCTTTCGCTCACTCTTCTACGCCCAATTCTCGCAACATAAACGCATAATCAAACGCAATCTCTCGCAAGAAGTCGTATCTCCCGCTGGCGCCACCGTGCCCCGCGCCCATATTCGTCTTCAATAGGAGCGCGTTGCCGTCCGTTTTCATGGTGCGCAACTTCGCCACATATTTCGCAGCTTCCCAATACATCACCTGACTATCGTTCCAGGCGGTCTTCACCAGCATGCACGGATAGGCTTTGCGGTCCACATTCGTATACGGACAATATTGCTTCATATAAAAATAGTCCGCTTCGATCTCGGGATTTCCCCACTCCTCATACTCACCAATGGTGAGGGGCAACGACGGGTCCAGCATGGTATTCAACACGTCCACAAACGGAACATGGCTCACCACTGCATAAAACTTTTGCGGCGCCATGTTTGTGACGGCGCCCACCAGCAATCCTCCGGCGCTCCCGCCTTCAATGACGGTACGTTCCGGGGAGGTATAGCGTTTCGCGACCAGATAGTCCGCGCAGGCAATAAAATCCGTAAAGGTGTTCATCTTGTGGTGCATGCGCCCGGCATCGTGCCAAGGCTTGCCCAGTTCACCGCCGCCGCGAATGTGCGCAATCGCGTAGATCATTCCTCGATCGAGCAGGCTCAATCGATTCGAACTGAAAATCGCAGGCATCGAGAATCCGTAGCTGCCATAGCCATAGAGGAGCAGGGGCGCGTTGCCATCTCGCGGTGTGGTCTTTCGGCGTACCAGCGAAATTGGAATCGCGGTGCCATCGGGAGCCTTGGCGTGCAGCCGCTCGCTCACATAATTCGCCGAATCAAAATCACCCAAAACCGGCTGCTGCTTGCGCAAGATCCAGCGTCCGGTTTTTACTTCGTAGTCGTACACCGAGCGGGGAGTCACCATCGACTCATATTGGAAGCGCACCGTTTCGCTATCGAACTCCGGATTTGTGCCCAGCATCGCGTTATAAGCCGGCTCAAAAAAGATCAGGCGCTGCGAAGCGTCCAAGGCGCTACGCGCTTCGCGCACCAAATCCACGATGCGCAAATGCGGCAGGCCATCCTCGCGTTCCGTAATCACCAGATGCGTTCGAAAAGCCTCCAAGCCCGCCAGCATCACCCCCGGCCGATTCGCCATGACTTCATGCCAGCGCGCGCGGTCCGGATTCTCCACGGGAGCGGTGACCAGGCGGTAGGTCCTGCCACCACTGTTGGTTCGAATAAAAAAGACGCCGCCGGTCGGGTCTTTGGCGCTCCCCGGATGATGATCGAGGTAATATTCGTGGTCGTCCTCGCGCTCGGCCACTAAGCGGAACTCCCGGTGGGGCATATCCGCGCGGAGATAGCGGACTTCGCTGGTGGTGTGACTGTTGATGACCAAAAATAAATACGCGCCGCTGCGGCTGCGCTCCACGTCCATGCGGAAGCGCTCGTCTTTTTCTTCGTAAATTAGTTCATCTGGGTTACCGAGCGGAGCCTGCACCTGAGCCGGCTGGAAGCCGGCGCTACCAAGTGAAGCGAATCGGTGGCGCCAGAGTTGGTTCGAACGTTTGGTCACCTCATCTTCGGTAACGTAGAAAAGGGTGCGCGCATCGGCAGCCCAGGCGACGCTGGTTATACGGTCCACTTGAAAAGGCGCGAAGTCTGGCGTTTCCTCGACGTTCGCGCTGAGGCCCTTTGCATCGACCAACGTTCCGGTCTCCAGGTCTTTCACTTCTAAGATATATCGCCGGTAACCGGTACGGTCCGTAGCGTAGGCGAGCAAGCGATTATCGTCACTTACCTCAAAGATCCCCAAGGCCATGAAGGTACGTCCGATGGCGAGCTGATTGAGGTCGAGCAGCACCTGTTCGTTTACAACTGGCGCAGCCCCCAAAGCTGCTGGTTCGGGAACAGACTTGGGTTCCAGTTCGCTCCTCGGGAGGTCATCGGCTTTTGCAACGCCGAACTGCCGCCGCAGTTCTTCACGCAACTCGGACATTAACTGACTGTCCCGTTTGCCGCTGGCAGGCGCCGAAGTTGGCATAGTGAGGAGGGCTTCATCGGATTTCTCTGGCAGCTTGCGCCGGCAATAGATCGGATACTGCTTGCCCTCTTCGGTGCGGGTGTAATACTCGTAGCCACGCAGCACGTACGGCACGCTCAAATCGGTTTGCAGAATTCTGCCAAGCATCTCCTGGTACAGCTTTTCTTGCATCTCTTCGGTACCGCGCATCTGCCCATCGGCATAGGCATTTTCCGCGTCCAGGTAAGCTCGCACGCGCGGGTCCTTCTTGTTCTTCATCCAGGCGTAGTGGTCGACGCGACGGTCGCGATGAATCACATGCTCGACGGGCTCCCGATCCGCCAACGGGGCCTGCATACTGGTTCCCCCTGCGCTGCCCACGGCTGCACCCCTCAGATTCCCAGGCCCGCCGGTCACGTCATCTCCCAGTTTCACCATGTTGCTTCCCCTAAGCCAAGGAATAGCCTACCCTCGCGATTGTCAAATCGTTTACCCACCTTAAATGGTCGGAATCTGCGCTAGTGGTCGTGAACCAACTGATTCTGTCGATCCGCCGTCCTGCTTGGACCCGGGATTTTCCGCCTGCACCGCGGCAACCCCGTAGTCGCCTATCGTACCCTATCCGGCGGTCGCTCCCCAATTGAGATTCCTGAGGAAATCCCGGGACGAGGAGCGGCGGCGCTTGTGGACACGCGGAGTCGGCATGCGGTCACGTGACTAATTGCGGGCATCTGGTATGCTTTTTTCAAGCCCATGCCGCCTGAGATTGAAATCAAGCTGCGCATCCAGAATTCAAAAGCTTTCCTGCGTACCCTCGCGAAGGTCGGCGCCAAGCCTGTCTCGGGTCGTGTCCACGAACAGAATCTGCTGTTCGACACTCCGGACGGTGGGCTCGCGAAGCACGGGCAACTCCTACGCATCCGCACTGAGACTCCGGCGGTAGACGGAAAGGCTAAAGGGAAAGGGAAGAGGCGACTCGAGAAGCCTGGCGCGATCCGGCACCTCCTTACGTTCAAGTCTCCTCCGGACCAGTTGGCCATCGGGCCTGCCGCATCTCCCTCGGACCGGCGGCACAAAGTTCGCGAGGAACTCGAGACCGTGCTGCCGGACCCCAGCACGCTGCAGAAGATTTTCGAGGGTTTGGGGCTGCGCGGGTGGTTCCGCTACGAGAAGTTCCGCACCGCATACAAACTGCCCGCCCGGTATGCCTGGGCCAAGGGCCTGCTGATCGATTACGACGAAACCCCGATTGGGACGTTTATCGAGCTGGAAGGACCTCACGCAGCCATCGACCAGGCGGCTACGCTGCTTGGGTTTCATCCGCGCGATTTCATCACCAAGAATTATCTCGTGCTGTATCTCGACGATTGTAAGCGGCAGAACGTTCCGCCTTCCCACATGCTGTTTCCTGCTTCACGGTGATTGGTTATTGCTGACTGGAAGATCCCACTGGCGAAACCCGCCCGGGGGCACCCGCAGGATTTTTCTGAAATGGCGAGAATTTTACACTTTCATACCGATTTGTTCTTGACAACTCTGCGCAGCGAGGTTTATTCCTACTTTTGGAGTGCATTTTTCTGTGATGAGCGCGTCCAGCGAACTCGAACCTCACCCTAGTTTCCGCACGGTGACGGTCCGCCTCTCGCGTGCTTGGCCGGTTTTCTTATCGGCTTCGACGCTTCTCGTCCGGCTAACGCTCGGCCACACCTCCCTACGGAGGCGTTCCCGATCATTTGCCGCCAGTGAATGTGCTCCCGGGTAGCACATTTTTCATCTTCGGATCGTCTACCCGCGTCGGTCAGCACCGCTCGCGGGTTTTTTATTTGGGCGGGCGTAAAGGCTTGGTTCAGCGCGATTTTGAATGGCTGAACAAGATGTCTGCGCGCTGACTCGGGCGGTGCCTAAGGTTGTCACCGGTCTCTTACCAGGATTATGTGTTATTCCGCTTGGGCCGTGGCACGATTCGTGCTCCGGATTCCGGGTGTGGCCGTTGTTATGTGAACCGGAAGAGCATACGCCAGTTAGTCGCGCCCGCTGGCAGAAAGGAGAAATGCCGACATGATCTACGCTACCGAATTGATGGGCGCCGCCGCATACGATTCCCAATCGCACTACGTCGGCCGTGTCCGCGAATTCTTCATCGAGCCTGCGGATGCCCCGAACCGCGTCTCTCACTTCCTAATCTCCCGTGGACGCTTTCAGCCGCTGGTGGCTCGCTACAATCAGGTTGCGAAAGCGGTCGCCGGCCGGATCGACCTGAACGTAACCGAGCGGGCCTTGGATGCTTATCAGCCGAACGAGGGGTGGCTGGCGGTGCAAAAGGACCTTCTGGACCAGCAGATCATCGATACCGAGGGCCGGAAAGTTGTGCGCGTGAACGATGTCGACCTGAGCGAGTTCCGGACCAACGAACACGTAGAACTGCGCCTTGCACAGGTCGATGTTGGCGTGCCCGGTGCTGTCCGGCGGCTCCTTCAGGGCATCGCGCCGGCCAGCCTGGTTCGCAAGCTGCAATCCAAGCTTCCCCAGCGCTCCATCCGTTGGGAGTTCGTGAACCTGATTGAGCCCGACCCTCTGCGGCGCGTCAAACTACGCATTACTCACGAAAAATTGGAAGATCTGCACCCCGCCGACCTAGCCGAGATGATGGAAGAGCTATCCGCCGCGGAGCGCCAGGGCATCATTGCTTCGCTCGATGAAGAGACTGCCGCTGCGGTGCTGGCTGAGCTGGACGAGCGGCTGACTACGCAGATCGTCGAAAAACTGGACCCCGAGAAGGCGGCCGACATTATCGAGGAGATGGCTCCCGACGCTGCCGCCGACCTGCTGGCCGACCTTTCCAAGGAGACTTCCGAGGAACTTCTAGAGGAAATGCCCAATCGCGAAGCCAGCGAAGTGCGCGAACTGCTGGCGTTCGATCCGTCGACGGCGGGCGGCATGATGAACACGGAATTTGCGTTCGTCAGCGAGTCCAGCACACGCGATGAAGTCTTAGAGTGGCTGCGGAAGCAGGAATTCAACCTGGAGCAACTGGACACGATCGTGATTCTAGATAAGCTGGGGCATTTCGCGGGAACCGTCCCGATTGCGCGCATTCTGCTTGCGGCTGCGGAACAGCTCATGCGAGAACTAAGAACGGACCCGTTGGTGTCGATTACCGCCGATTCCAGCGAAAAAGATGTGTTCGACCTCTTCGACAAATACAATCTCCGCATGCTGACAGTGCTGGATGAGCACAATCACCCGATTGGCGTGGTCACGGTTGACGACGTAGTGTCGCGCCTGGTGAACGCATGACCCTGCTCCCAGGCGTGAAAGAGAGATTCCTCACCTTGTGGACTCCGTTCGGAATGACCGGTGCCAGTTCTTGCGCGATCGGGAACTGTGAGTTGTCAACTGACGACTGTCGATGCTCGCCATGACGCTCTCGTCTCTCAATGCGCAAATCGACCGTGTGCGCGCCTCGGTGTTTCGAGTGTTCGCACGCACCAACGCGTGGCGGCACCGTGTCTTCCTGTTTCTGGCCGTGATCGGTCCGGGAATCATCACCTCGAACGTCGACAACGACGCCGGCGGCATCGCCACCTACACGCAAGCCGGTTCCGCTTACGGCTACACCCTGCTTTGGTCGCTGGTTCCCATGACGATTGCGTTGTACGTGACTATGGAAATGTGCGCTCGGCTGGGGGTTATCACGGGCAAAGGATTGTCCGACTTGATCCGCGAGGAATTCGGCTTTCGGTCCACCTTTTTCGTGATGATTGTGGGCTTCCTGGTCGATTTGGGGAATGTGGTGGCTGAATTCGCCGGTGTAGCCGCATCGATGCAGATTTTCGGAGTCAGCAAATACATCGCGGTACCGATTGCTGCTTTGTTCGTATGGGTGCTCGTGCTGAAGGGAAGTTACCGTCAAGTCGAAGTGGTATTCCTGGTTGCTTGCGTGTTCTATCTGACGTATCTGTTTTCTGCCCTGTTCTCCCGTCCCGACTGGCTGCTGGCAGCGCGCATGACCGTTGTCCCCAGCATTCACTTCGATACCGGCTATCTCGTCACTCTGACCGCGCTGATTGGCACGACCATCGCGCCGTGGCAGTTTTTTTATTTGCAGGCGGGGTTTGTCGAGAAGAAGGTTGGGCCGCGTCAATATCCGCAGGCGAAGCTCGACGTGCTGCTCGGGTCCATCTCGTGCATGGTTATCGTGTTCTTTATTATTATTTGCACCGCGGCCACGCTTCACGCGAACGGGCAAACCAATATCACCGACGCTGGAGAAGCCGCCAAGGCGCTCGTGCCTCTGGCAGGGAAGTGGGCCGCGCTTACTTTCGCGTTTGGTCTTCTTAATGCTTCGCTTTTTGCTGCCACGATTCTGCCGCTGTCGACCGCTCATGTCATTTGTGAAGGCCTGGGTTTCGAAGCCGGGCTCGACAATAAATTCCGCGAAGCCCCGGCGTTTTACTGGCTGTATACGCTGCTCATCGTGATTGGCGCCGGCATCGTTCTTCTGCCCAACGCCCCGCTATGGAAGATTTTCATCTTTTCGCAAGTGGGCAACGGCGTGTGGCTGCCTGTCGTTACAATTTTTATCCTGCTTCTGGTGAACCGCAAAGATCTGATGGGTGAACACACGAATGGGTTCCTGTTCAACATGGTTGCGTGGATTACCGCGATCGCGATGATCCTTCTGACGTTCGTGCTGGTGTTCCAGGGCATTTATCAGGCGTTTCATGCGCCGGCCACTTAGGGATGCACACGAGAGGCTGCTCCGGGCGTAGTGCGCCCTTTACGCTCTTGTCACTCTAACCACCTTCGTAATTGCGCTGGCTGCCCCGCTCGTGTTAACTTTGCGCCGTAAAGAAGATTCACCCGGAACTGATCGTGTCGCACTCCCGTACCCATCTGGAAACGCTCGGCCCTGTGACTGCCGAGGAATCGCAGCTCCTCGACAAGATTGATTTCTCGCGCCTGCCCCGGCACATAGCCATCATCATGGACGGCAACGGCCGGTGGGCGCAGAAGCGGCATCTTCCCCGCGTCGCCGGGCACCGCGCCGGCACGCAATCCGCGCGGATTACGATTGAGACCTGCGCTCGCCTGCATATTGAGGCGCTTACGCTGTATGCGTTCTCCGTCGAAAATTGGCGCCGCCCGAAAACCGAGATTGAGTTTCTGATGTCGCTGTTGCGCGAATACATCCGCAAGGAAATGCCGCTGCTGCAGAAAAATAATATCCGCATGCGGTTTCTGGGGCGGCCCGATGAATTGCCCGAAGCCGTGCAGAACGACACGCGCGAAGCAACCGAAGCGCTTTCAAAGAACACGGGGATGGTTCTGAACATCGCGCTGAATTACGGTGGTCGCGCCGAGATTGTTGATGCGATGAATTCCATTCTGGCGGCGCGGTTGGTGCAGACCAATGGCAATGGCCATCCGCTGCCCAAGCCGATCACGGAAGAGGATCTGGCGCGGCATCTGTATACCGGCGACCTTCCCGATCCCGATCTGCTGATCCGTACCTCGGGTGAGATGCGCGTGTCCAACTTCCTGCTTTGGCAAATTGCGTACGCGGAAATTTTTGTTACCGAGACGCTGTGGCCCGACTTCAATCGGGCGCGCCTGCTGGAGGCGCTGCTTGATTACCAAAAACGTGAACGGCGGTATGGCGCGATTGCGCCTGCGGCATCTGCGGCGCGCTGAGTTCTGCTTATAAACTCAAAAGCACAGCCCCTTCTCAATTTCAGTTCCGGGCAAGCCGGAGTGTCTGTGCCACGGACGCCAGGTCCGATCCGTTTTCTCGGCGCGCAATCTGGTATCCTTACTCCCCGACAGGAATCTGATTCCACTCCATGACCCTCACGCGCGTTGTTACTGCCCTCATTCTTATCCCCGTTGTCATCGCGATCGTGCTCTTTACTCCAACGTGGGCTGTGGCTATTGCCACCGCGCTCATTACGATTCTTGCTCTTCGCGAATTTTTTGCCTTGGGCAACGCCATCGGCCACCGCGCCTATCGGATTTGGACGATCTTTTGCTCGCTAGGAGTTATCGGCTTCCAGTGGTTAACTGCGGCCCGTGAATTCCGTTTTTTTGGCGAATACCGATCTGAAACGATTGACTGGCGCACGTACCTGTTACTCACTGAATTCTCGCCGCTCTCGATTTTGTTCATTTTCGTTCTCGGACTTGCCGCACTTACCCTTTGGACTCGCCGCCCTCTAGTTGAGGCACTTCCGTCGGCCGGAATTAGTGCAAGTGCACTGCTCCTGGTTGCGTTTCCACTTTCATTTGCTGTTCGCTTGGGCGCCATACCACTCTCCGGGCCGATGTGGCTCCTTTTCGCTTTAGTCATTACTTGGGCGGCGGACACTACCGCTTACTTTGTTGGCCGGGCCATTGGCAAGCATCCGCTGGCGCCACATATCTCGCCGAAAAAGACTTGGGAAGGTTCCATTGGGAGCATCGCGGGCTCACTTCTCGTTGCATACGGTTTCCACTTTTGGCTGCCGATTCCTGTTCCACATCTTCTCGCGATGGCTACCCTGGGCAACATCGCTGGACAGATGGGCGACCTGCTGGAATCTGCGTGCAAACGGAGCGCAGGCGTGAAGGATTCGGGTTCACTGCTCCCGGGACATGGCGGGGTGCTTGACCGCATTGATGCGCTGATTTTGTGCATTCCGGTGATTTGGTATTACCTGGTTTTGGTCAACCCGCTGATTGGTGGGTTGTGAAGAGAGAGAACCAAGAGAAAGGCCTCACCCCTGGAGGGGTGAGCTATAGGCGTTCGCCATAGTCGGTGGTTTACGGGACACGTCTGAATGTGCGGAAGATTTGCTTGCGCTTTCGCGGGTTGGCAACATCCTCTAGAATGAAATGCGGGTCTTATGTCCTTGAAAAGGCTTTCCATTCTTGGTTGCACTGGGTCGATTGGGCGGCAAACGCTCAATGTGGTGGAGTCTCTTCCCGAGCGATTCGAAATCGTGGCTCTTGCCGCCGGCACTAATCTTGGCGAACTGCTGCCGCAAATTGAACGGCATCATCCCGAAGTCGTTTCCGTTGCTACGCCTGAACTGGCGGCGGAGCTGACACGAAAATTGAACGCCAAAAATGCCCCGAAGCTCCCGCACATCCATCACGGGGCGGAAGGCATGCTTGCGGTGGCCACGCATCCGGATGCTGACATCGTTCTGTCTGCTGCTGTCGGTGTTGTCGGCCTGGAAGCCACTTATGAAGCCGTAAAGCTGGGGCGGACAGTGGCTCTTTCGAATAAGGAAGTGCTGGTGGCGGCTGGCGAATTGGTGATGGCTGCCGCGCATGCCGCGGGTAGGGAATTGCTTCCCGTGGATTCGGAACACAACGCGGTTCATCAGTGCCTGCGGGCTAGCCGACGGTGCTCTCTGGAAGGGGGCTCCAAGACCCCAGGTGCAGCACTGGCAGTTGAGAAACCCGCGGAAACGGAAAGAGAGGTTCCTCGGCTCGAGGACCTCGCTCGGAATGACAGATCATCGGCGGTTCCGCTATACCCTGAGGTGCGGCGGATCGTGCTGACCGCGTCGGGTGGTCCGTTCCGGCGCACGCCTCTGAATCAACTCGCGAACGTTACCATCGATCAGGCGCTTGCGCATCCCAACTGGAAAATGGGCAACCGGATTACCATCGATTCGGCGACGATGATGAACAAGGGTTTTGAAATCATCGAGGCGCGCTGGCTATTCGGGATGCGTCCCGATCAGATTGACGTGATCATTCACCCGCAATCGGTGATTCATTCGTTCGTGGAATTCGTGGATGGCGCGGTGCTGGCGCAACTGGCGCCGCCGGATATGCGCATGCCTATCCAGTACGCGCTCACTTATCCCGAGCGCGTTCCCTCGCAGCAAGTGCAGCTTGACTGGTCCACGCTGCGGCGGCTGGATTTCGAGAAAGCGTCTACGCGCCGCTTCCCCTGTTTGCGGCTGGCGCGCGAAGCGATGAAGAAAGGCGGGGCTTTGCCTGCGGCGCTCAATGCTGCGGACGAAGTTGCGGTGGGTGCGTTTCTGGATCACCGGCTGCCCTTTTTGGGGATACCCGAAGTTGTGGAGGAAGTGCTCAGCAAGACGCCGCGAACCAAGTTCGCGACAATCGCCGACGTGCTGGCGGCTGATGCGGAAGCTCGGCGGCAGGCTCGCGAAGCTGTGCAGCGGTTTGCTTCTCATTCCGTGTCGGCTTAATCCTGCAGGGCCAAGCTTCTATGAGAGCGAAATAGCGGATATCTTACGGAATGGGTGCTGCGCGTTTACCCGTGTTCCCGCTGGCTTGGCGCTGGAGATTAAGAGGAGCACGGCGCTTGCGGTATGGCTTGTGACAGCGGGAGCAGGGCTCCCGCCGATCGGTTAAGCGCAGCGGCAACTTAGGCGAAAGCGACAGCTGGGCTGTCGCACTCCGGGGTCGCTACCGTTTGCTACTGGCTCGCATCTAAATAGTGGCGTCGTGCAATTCCCGGCACAGCTCCATGTCACGCCGCCCTGCGGTGTCCAGCATTTGCTACAATAAAGTGATCTCGATGATCAGACGGAGTTGCTCGCTCTAATGGACATTCTTATCGGTCTTGTGGTCCTCGGTGTAATCATCCTTGTTCACGAATGGGGACATTTCATCGTCGCACGCTTGTTTGGCGTTCGGGTGGACGTTTTTTCCATCGGCTTTGGGCCGCGACTGTTCGGGATCAAGCGCGGGGACACCGATTGGCGTTTCAGCGCGCTCCCGCTCGGCGGGTATGTGCGCATGGCGGGCCAAGACATTACTGATATCGATTCTGGGGAGTCCAAACCCACGGGCGCTCCCGACGAACTGCTTTCGAAAAAACGTTGGCAGCGCGCCTTAATTTCGTTCGCGGGACCGGCCGTAAATCTGATTTTCCCGCTGGTGTTGCTTGGCGTCTACTACATCGCCGTTGGCCTTCCCAGCGATAACGCGCTGTCCAAGCCGATCGTGATCGACGCGCTTCCTGCCGCTCAATCCGATAATGGACTGCAGGTCGGCGACAAAGTTGTTTCGATCAACGGCACGAAAAATCCCACTTGGGAACAAGCTCTTACCTTGTCGATGCAAGCCTCTCCGGGCAGCACGCTGAAGGTGCAAGTTTCCAGGGATGGGGCCAAGCGCGAAGTCAATCTGCCCGCCAGCAATAATCCGTACGCGCGTACATTCGGCTATTCGCCGATTCCGCCGGTTATCGGCGAGGTTGCTATCGGTACACCCGCGGATCGCGCAGGGCTTCGTGCAGGTGATCTTGTCCGCGCGGTGGACGGCCAGAAAATTCAGTATTGGGACCAGTTTGTGGATTTAGTTCGCAATTCCGGTGGCAAGCCGCTACAACTCGACGTGGATCGCAAAGGGAAGGATGTACAGCTTTCGGTGACGCCGCAAAAAGGAATTACGGACGGCGCGGAGAATTATTATCAGATTGGGATTCAGCGCGAGTTTGCGCTCACGTACCAACGCGTGGGTGTATTGCAGTCGGTTAAGGCCGCTACGCTGCAAACTGGCTCGCTGGTCACGCAAACCGTCGGCGTGGTTGGGAAGCTGATTTCGGGACGCGTTTCCGTCAAACAGTTGCAAAGCGTCGTGGGGATCTCGCGTACTGCTGGGCAGGCAGTCCAGCAAGGCTGGTTCGCCATCATCGAATTTATGGCGCTCATCAGCGTGAACCTCGGGATTCTCAATCTTCTGCCCATTCCGATTCTTGACGGTGGGCACATCGTCCTGCTCAGCCTGGAAGGATTGCGGCGGCGGGATTTCAGTCTGGCATTCAAAGAACGGCTGATCCAGGTGGGGCTGGTTTTCCTTCTCGTGCTCATCGCGTATGTGATGTACAACGATGTAGCGCGCATGATCATGCGGCATTCTTAGGCGGTGGCAGGGCGGAGCGATCGAAGAGAGATTCTTTCCGCAGAAGACGAGGAAAGAGGCAGGGGTCCTCACTTCGCGGACTCCGTTCGGAATGATGGCTTCGTGCCGTGCGGGAGCCTTTCCTATCTTTTACTCAGCCTGATAAACTAGCCGCCTGGAATCTTGGTTTATGTCAGCCACTCCATCCCGTCGCGTCTCTTCCGGGGAACGCATCAACGCCGCCGAGTCCTCGGGCCATCTCCAGGACGCGCTGCGGCAACGCGGAATCCGTCTGACCCGACAGCGGCGTGTGATTCTTCAGGTGATGGACTCCGCTGAGCAGCATCTCGATGTGGACCAGATTCTCGATCGCGCGCAAAAAATCGATCCGGAAGTGCACCTGGTCACGGTGTATCGGACCATCGACCTGCTGAAGCGCCAAGGATTGATTGACGAACTCGATTTGCTGCACCTGCGCGGAGACCGCCACTATTACGAGACGCATGGCCCGCGCGATCATATTCATGTGGCGTGCCTGCGGTGCGGGAAGGTTCGGGAATTCGAATCGCGGCTTTATGAGCAGCTGAAAGAGCAGATCGCGCGGGATTGCGATATTCGGGTGACCGTCTCGCGCACTGAAGTCGGCGGCATCTGTAATGACTGCCTAGCTGCTGAAAAAAAGTAGCGGCGCAGCAATGCTGCGCCACATGTCCGCACGATGTGTCCGGAACAAGATCATGCCCGTGTTGGGAGCCCCTTCGGCGGTAGGTCCTGATGAGCTTTTCTGCGGGCTGCCAAAAAAGGTGCCGCCCGAAAGCAAAGTCTCAATCGCGAGGACCAGTTGGCGCGACGCATCCGCTTTGGTGACGTAGCCGCTAGCTCCAGCGCGCCGGGCATCATTGGCGAGCTCCCCGGAGTCGTGCATGGTGAAGATCAGAATCTTGCTAGGCAAATTCAACGCCGAGATGTGCGACGCGGCTTGCAATCCGCTCATGCCGGGCATGGTGATATCCAGCAGAATGACATCGGGTTTGAACCGGGTTGCCGCTTCGATGCCTTCCGGGCCACTAGCGGCTTCGCCACAGATTTCCCATTGTGGCCGGGCTCTGCGGAGAATCGAGCGTATTCCTTCGCGGAGCACCTCGTGGTCGTCGACGATGAGAATGGTCACGGACATGGAGCATGAGCCTTTCGCATGAGGTTTATTGCGGGACGTTTCGGGGTGCTTCTAACGAAACCTGCACTGGTAAAGTTGCTCTGACCGTTGTTCCTTCACTCTCCGAAGTGATGGAAAGCTCGCCACCAAGTTGGTGTATCCGTTCGTACATACCGCGGACTCCCACGCCGAGTTTGCTCAATGCCGCCGCGTTCAAATTGCACAGCTCGGGAGGCAATCCGGTGCCGCGATCTTTTATTTCCAGAACCGCGGCATCGCCTTCGACGATGAAGCGAATTTGAGCGGTCTTGGACTGTGAGTGGCGATGAACGTTAGTCAAGCTTTCCTGAAATATGCGGAAGAGGGCCAGCTCCGCGTCCTTGGGCAGACGCACGTTGCCGTCCACTTCGCAGGTGGTTTCAATACCGCTACGTTTGGCAAAGCCCTCCAGATGCCAGCGGATAGCCGAAGGCAGACCCAATTCCTCCAGCATGGGAGGGTATAGAAGATAAGAAAGTGTTCGAACTTCGCGAATGGCTCGTTCGACGAGGGGAATACATTCGTCCAGACGTTGGCGGACCTCGTCTTCGTTCCAATTTTCTTCGGAGGCCAGAGCGTCGAGAGCCATTTTTGTGGCGACCAGGTATTGGCCTACGGTGTCGTGCAATTCCCGTCCCAGTCTGCCACGTTCCTGATCTTGCGTCTTGAGCAAGGAGTGGGAAAGCTCCCGCTGTTGTTCCTCGGCGCGCTTTCGCTCCGTCAAATCGCGAGTTACTTTACCAAACGCGATGAGATCACCTCTATCGTTGCGGATGGCGGTGATGATGACGTTGGCCCAAAAGCGCGATCCGTCGCGGCGGATGCGCCAACCTTCATCCTCGAAACGCCCGGTAGCGGCGGCAACGCGCAGCTCTTCCTCCGGTATGCGCGCTGCCTGTGCTTCTGGCGAATAGAAGGTACGGAAGTGCTTGCCGATGATTTCGTGTGGCTTAAACCCCTTGATCCGTTGGGCCCCGGGGTTCCAGGTCGCGACTTCTCCGGCCGGCGTCAACAGAAAAATCGCATAGTCGGTGATTTGGTCGACTAACAGCCGAAACGTTATGTCGCTGGATATGGAAGGCGAGGAAAAAGCTGCCAGTATTGGTTCTTTCGTTCCGGTTTTGTTCATAAATCAAAGCTAAGGTTCTATGGTTTCTTTAACATATAAATCCGCATATTCGCCCTACCGTCAACCCTGTATTTCGTACCATGAATTGCATCTCTAACCGAGACCGTTTCGCCGCTCGCGGCATCGAATGGGTTGTTTCCGGCAACCTGGGAAAGATCCTGGCCGCCGGTGATGGTTTGTGTTCATTGGCGCCTTGGACGTTTGGCTGTCCCGAGCCAAGCTCGAGGCTGCAAAGGAAGCAGCGGGCTTAACCCGCTGCCGTTGGCGGAGACAAATATGCCTCAATGCAGCCATCTTAATCAAATTAGGGTTACCGGTACCTCCAAACACGTTTGTGAAGAGTGCATCAAAACCGGAGACACCTGGGTGCACCTCCGCCTGTGCCTGGAATGCGGTCATGTGGGCTGTTGCGACTCATCCAAGAACAAGCACGCCACCAAGCACTTTCGCGGAACCAAGCACCCGCTCATCCGATCCATCGAGCCAGGCGAAGCTTGGGTTTGGTGCTATGTGGATGAACTCGAGCCCGGAGAAATTTCCCCAAAAGGTTTCGTACCCAATTAGAATCCCTCACTCGATGCGAATCGTAATCCAAAGAACATCCGTGGAGGGTCCATGAGTACCGCGCAACGGCGTCTGTCAGTCCGGCACCAACTGTTGGAACGTTTTTCGGACGCGCGCTCGAAAAGCGACTCGCTTTTCAAACTTGTGCGACCGGACTCGCTCTACGAGCGGACTATTCCTGAGCGCCACCGGTTCATCTTCTATGTGGGGCATCTGGAAGCGTTTGATTGGAACCTTCTGCGCGAACGGCTTGGCATAGCCAGCTTTGATCCCGGAATGGACCGGCTGTTTGCTTTTGGCATCGACCCCGTCGATGGAGGTTTGCCCTCGGACCAGCCTCAGGACTGGCCAGCTATGGAGGCCGTGAGGTGCTATGTCGCGAAGATTCGAAGGACGCTCGACGAAAAGTTGAGCGACGAAATGGTGGACACACGCGCAACAGCTGGCACATTTTCGTTGAGCACTTTGCTGCACGTTGCCATCGAGCATCGATTGATGCATCTGGAAACCCTCGCGTACATGCTCCATCAACTTCCGGCCGAGAAGAAAATTCGCCAGATTACCCCGTCGAGTCAACTCACTTCTCCCGTGACTCCTCGGATGATGCAGATTCCGGGTGGGGTCGCAAAGCTGGGTCTTTCTCGCGATAACGGAACGTTTGGGTGGGACAACGAGTATGAAGCGCATGACGTTTCCGTGGCTCCATTCGAAATGGATCAGTTCATGGTGACCAATGGCCAGTATCTCGAGTTCATGGCTGCGGGCGGGTATGATTCGCGCGCTTATTGGAATGATGACGACTGGAATTGGAAAACGATGCACAGGGTGTCGCATCCGGTGTTCTGGAAGAGAGCGGGGGATAGCTGGGTCTATCGCGGCATGTTCGACGAGGTGGCATTGCCTCTCGATTGGCCGGTTTACGTGAGCCACGCCGAAGCGCTGGCCTACTCTCGGTGGGCAGGGAAAGATCTTCCCACAGAAGCGGAGTGGCATCGCGCCGCGTACGGAAGCGCGGATGAACGCGCCAGAACGTACCCCTGGGGCGATACGCAGCCGGAAGCGCGCTTTGGCAACTTCGATTTTCAGCGTTGGGATCCCGAGCCGGTGAATGGCTCTCCTGATGGGCGTAGCGCCTTTGGCGTACACGGAATGTTGGGCAACGGGTGGGAGTGGACGTCCACGGTTTTTGCGCCGTTTCCGGGATTCCAGGCATTCCCGTTTTATCCCGGATATTCGGCGAATTTTTTTGACGGGCAGCATTTTGTGATGAAGGGCGGCTCCGCGCGCACTGCCGCTTGCATGCTGCGTCCCACCTTTCGCAACTGGTTCCAGCCGCATTACCAATACGTGTACGCAGGTTTCCGCTGCGTACGCCGTTGAAGGAGCGAGAATGCCTGTTCAAGCGATTACGACGGAAGCGGTTTACGAATTCGCCAGCGATGTGCGCGCGGGCCTTACCAGCCCTGGGCAAAAGCGTCTCGCCTGCAAATACCTCTACGACGATGTGGGCTCGGCTCTGTTCGAAGTGATCAGCCGGTTGCCGGAATATGGGCTGACCCGGGCTGACGAACGGTTGCTGCGGCAGCACTCGCGCGACATCGTCGACCGCCTGACGCTTCCGGTGGCAGTGGCGGAACTGGGCAGCGGCAGCGGCAAGAAGACTCGCTGGTTGCTCGAGGCGCTGTGCCGGCGTCAACGGACTTTCTACTACCCGATTGAGATTTCTGCTTCCGCCTTGGCGACCTGCGAACACGAACTCGGCGACGTCGATGGTCTTAACGTCGTGGGTTTCCAACGCGAGTACCTGGACGGATTGCGCGAGGTTGTGGCACAGCGTAACGAGGGGGAGCGCTTGCTGGTTCTGTTTCTCGGCAGCACCATTGGCAATTTCGATCGCGATGCCGGAATAAACTTTCTGGCGGACGTGCGCCGGGTCCTGCAGCCTGCGGATGCGTTGCTGCTTGGAACGGACCTGCTGAAGCCCAGTGCGCAGTTGTTGCCCGCGTATGACGATGAGCTCGGTGTGACCGCCGCATTTAATCTGAATCTTTTGGCGCGCATCAATCGCGAACTGGACGCGGACTTCGACTTAACGCAGTTCGCGCATGAGGCGATCATTAATTGTCAGGCGCGCAGCGTGGAAATGCATTTACGTTCCAAGCGACGGCAGGCCGTGCGCATTGGGGCCGCGGGCGTTACGGTGGAATTCGAAAAGGGCGAAACCATCTGGACCGAGAGCAGTCATAAATTTTTGGCCGACGAGGTGTTCCAACTTGCGCATGAAGCAGGATTCCGTTGCGAGGCCCAGTGGATCGACAAGGAATGGCCCTTCGCCGAAAATTTTCTAGTGGCCGAATAAGTTTTGTTGTGCAGGTTTCTTCGGAATCGGCTTTAACTTGTGCACGGCCGTGTGGTAAGAACCTGTTGTGGACAACGAATCGGGTTTTCCGGAGTGGTCGTGCATACAAAACATTTCTTAGCTGTTTTCGTGTGCTTGTTTGGCGCTGTGAGTGGGCTGGCCCAGCAATACAAGTATCCGTTCCAGAATCCTGATTTGCCGATCGAACAGCGCGTCAACAATATTCTATTGTTGATGACCGTCGACGAAAAAATCGCCGCGCTCAGTACCGATCCTAGCGTCCCCAGGCTCGGTATTCAGGGCTCTTCTCACATTGAGGGCCTGCACGGCGTCGCGCTCGGCGGTCCTGGTGGATGGGGCGGTCGCGGTCTGCAACCGTTACCCACCACGCAGTTTCCTCAATCCGTAGGATTAGGTGAGACCTGGGATCCAGAGTTGCTGCGGCAAGTCGCGGCCATTGAAGGATACGAAGCGCGCTACACGTTCAACACCGATACGCAGTTCACCGTCAATCAACGCGGCGACAAACACCGCCGGGTCGGCATCGTGATCCGCGCCCCCAACGCGGACCTGGCGCGAGACCCACGATGGGGACGAAGTGAAGAGTCGTTCGGCGAAGATCCATACTTGACCGGCACGATGACCGCGGCGTTTGCGAAAGGGCTACAAGGGGATGATTCCCGGTACTGGTTATCCGCGTCGTTGATGAAGCATTTCCTGGCCAACAGCAATGAGAACGGCCGCGACGAGACGTCTTCCGATTTTGACGACCGGCTCCTGCGCGAATACTACTCGGTCCCATTTCGCATGGGTGTCCTGGTGGGTGGGTCGCGCGCGTACATGGCGTCGTACAACGCACGTAACGGAATCCCGATGACCGTAAATCCCATGCTGAAAGATATAACCATGCGCGAGTGGGGTCAGGATGGCATCATTTGTACCGATGCAGGCGCGCTCACCAACCTGGTGACCAGGCACAAATATTTTCCGGACGTGGATGAAGCGTCCGCCGGAGCAATTCACGCCGGAATCAACCAGTTTCTCGACCGTTACCGAGAGGGCGTGATGGGCGCGCTCGACAAGAAACTTGTGAACCTGGCAGAAATTGACGACAACTTGCGCGGCGTTTATCGCGTGATGATCCGGTTGGGCCTGCTCGATCCCGCGGATATGGTGCCGTATAACAAAATTAAGGGCGACGCCCCGGTGTGGGATAACCCTGAGCATAAGGCGTTGGCCCGGAAAGCTACGCTGGAGTCCATCGTGCTCCTGAAAAACGCCGACCACTTTCTGCCGCTGGATAGGACCAAACTAAAGTCTGTCGCGATCATCGGGCCATATGCGGATATTGTCGCGCTGGATTGGTACAGCGGTACTCCGGGATACGCGGTGAGCGCGGTGGACGGGCTCAAACACAAGCTGGGCAGCAGCGTGAATGTGAAATTCGCTCGCGACAATACAGACGATGGCGCGCGGAAAATTGCTCGCGACGCGGATGTGGCTATCGTGGTGGTGGGGAATCATCCGACTTGTAACGCGGGATGGGCGAAGTGTCCGCTGCCAAGCGACGGAAAGGAAGCGATCGACCGGCAATCGATTACGCTGGAGCAAGAAGAGCTGGTGAAGCAGGTGTACGCAGTCAATCCTCGCACCGTGGTCGTGCTGATCGCCGAGTTTTCCGTTCGCGATTCAGTGGACGCAAGAGCATGTCCCCGCCATAGTACATATGGCGCACAACAGTCAGGAGGAAGGGAACGCCTTAGCGGACGCACTATTTGGCGATTACAACCCCGGCGGGCGGCTGGTGACGACGTGGCCCATGTCTCTGGACCAGTTGCCTCCCATGATGGACTACGACATACGCCACGGGCGCACTTACCTGTACTTCAAAGCGAAGCCACTTTATCCGTTCGGATATGGGCTGAGCTACACGTCGTTCCAATACTCAAATTTGAAAACAAGCGCAAACCAACTAGGACAAAATGGCGCGATCACGGTCAGTCTGGACGTACGCAACAGCGGTTCACGGGCTGGCGACGAAGTTGTGCAGATGTATGTTGCTCACGAAGGATCGAAGGTCCAACGGCCGATCCAGGAGCTGAGAGGCTTTCGGCGAGTCAGCCTGGCGCCAGGGAAGAAAGCAACGGTAAAGCTTCCTTTGAAGGCCGAGGATCTTGCCTATTGGAGCGTGGAGAAAGGCGCTTGGGAAATCGAGCCCGACCAAATCAAGATCATGATCGGCAGCTCCTCCGCTGACATTAAGTTGAAGACAACGGTAACTGTGAAGCCTTAAGGGACAGCCGTTGCTGATTTCAGATTTAATCGCCCGCAGCACGGGACAAAGCCTGCCGCCAATCACCTGAGGAGGTGGACAGAGTTTTCTTCTCCTCACCCCAACTAAGCTTTGTTAGCGAGCCGACGTGCAGGAACATGAAAAGAGGTACGGCGAAGATCGGAATCAAAACCAGCGGGAACGCGCCAATTAAGGTGGCAGGCTCGTTAAATGCAATTTTTTGCAAAGGGCCAGGAGAACTCAGGAAGCCAAGAGTTATTGCAATGACAAAATCTGTGATGCCCAAAGCATTCCAAGCGGCCACCAACCAGCCTCGGCCGGAGGAACCGCGGGCGTATATTGTGGCTACAAGGAGGGCGGCAAAACCGACGGCAACATCGCCAAAGCCGGCTGCCAGTGCAAAGGCTGCCGGCAGTAGCCTTTGGCCATAGAGAATGAGGAAGATCGCGCCGACACCTCGATAACACTGGACCCCAACCAGTGAAGTCTGTGGGACCGCACGAAGAATCTCGCGCACGGTTGCGGATCGGCGAATCACCCACATTCCGATGATGATCGGAATGAGTATCGCGAAAGCGATAAAGGGCACCTTTTGATTCGGGCCGCCTTGAAACACGCCGAGCCATCCGAGAAGCATGCTTAACCCCATCCAGCTGAATAACAGCGTCGCCGCTGATAAAACGATTCGGCGAGTGCGTTGCTCCGGTATTCCGGCGTATTTCGAATACCGCGCAATTCCAAATAAGATGAGAGACGTGACCGTGACTATCACGAACAGGATATAGACCCAGAGATACGGAACAGCATTCATTTCAGACTCCTTTCAAGAAGCAAATCAAGAAGCAAAGTTTCCAAACTCAATCATTTTCCGCGGGCTCGAAATATCAACTTCGTGTGCTACTTACTTTTGTTGCGCCGCGGCGTCGAGCAGAATGCCAAGTGGCATGAGGGGACCGATGGGGATGAACTCGTGATCCATAAGATTCTCCTTGGAGAGCGGCAATCCATCCATTACGGCGTGAGCCTGAGCCACGTCGGAGCAGTTGAAGAAAAGGACGACGCCTTTGCCGTCGCTACGCGAATACCATTGTTGACCGTGCCATCGAGATATAGCCGCACGGTCGCGCGAATTTCCGCAGGAATGATTTTCATGATCTGCTCGCGCGTCACGCCCGGTTTTGCCGTAAGCACCACGAGAACTCCGGTGGTCTTGGGTTCAAAACTCGGTCTGTTCGTAACTGTGGTTGTGGCCATAGATAATCTCCTTCTGAATGGTTTGCAATGCCTGCTGATAAGATGACGCAGGTAATCTATCGTTACAAAAAAAAATTACATTGAGTTGTCACCGGCAAAAGTGTTCGTGAAGAACGCTCTTGCGCTGGCTAGCCTCCGCTCTTTTTCCTTTTGGGTCGGCAATCGCGCGGACGGTGGCCAACACTCCCGCCATCGAGGGATTAAGATAGGGAAACGGGCGCGCTTCTCCTCGAGATAGCGCCCGGAATGTACGGAATCATGCGTTCGCGATAGGCGAGCATCGCCTGGTTGATCCGTTTGCGCACGGCGAGCGGCTGGCGGGAAATCTCCGGCGCCAAGGCTGCAAGCACGGAAAGATTACGCATATAATCTCGCGATGTCAAGCCCGAAAACAAGTCCATCGCTTGTGTGCTTCGCCATCCAGGAGGCGCGGCAATTAGCGGGTAACCAGTTGTGCGTCTGTTTCGTTTTGCGTTATCGGTCTTGAGGCCTGCGCGGCCGACGGGAAAATATGGTCGCGCACCTTGAGAATCGGATATTCCACAAGGCGCGACATCAATATGCCGAACGAAATGCTGGCAGAGGCGAAGACGACGAAACCAGACAAGGGGCCAAGCTGAATGTGAAGAAGTTTCTGAGTCAAGGCGAACGCCCACGACCGGATAGGCCAATGCCATAAATAGATCGAATAGGAATACACTCCGACAGAAGCGCAAATGTTGCCAATCCTCGCGCAGGGTTGCGCTACGATTCTCGGAAGAATCCCGCGAACGTGCAGGGATAACATCAAGATGATGCCAAAACCGAGATACACGGCCGTGAGGCCGGCAGTCACCATGAGTTTGTTTCTTTGGGGTAGAAACAGCGCCGGGGAGAGCAGCATTACCGAGAGGATCGCCGCGAATACGACAATGCTCCTGCGCGCAAGCAACCTACTCAGAATGTCGAGACGAAAGTGCTGAACGTAACCTAAGAGCACGCCAAAAAACAAGCCGTCCATGCGGCATTGAGTTGGGTTGTAAATCGAATCGTAGTTCCTCCATAGTTGTAATTCCGCGGTCGAGAATCTTGACGCCAATCCCGTACGAAAGGCTAGGCAGATCGTTGCCACTGCCACAAACATCCACGGGATTGCCTGGAACGGATTGGCGCGTCGCGACGACCAACGCATCAGCAACAAGAGAACTACGGGAAGGACAATATAGAAATGTTCTTCGACGGCGAGCGACCATTCGTGTCCCCATAATCCTAGCGTGTAATTTTGTACATAAAAGATTTCACCCACGTATCGCCGAAGCGACGCTAATTGGTGATATCGAGCTTGGTAAATAAACGTCGCCAGAATGAGAAGGTAAAAAGACGGGTAGATTTTCAGGGAACGCCGGATGAAAAACCGCCAGAAGTTGATCGCGGAGCGCTTCTTATATTCGTCGAAAAGAAGACCCGAAATCAAAAACCCGCTAAGCACGAAGAACAGGTCGACTCCAATATAGCCGGAGCCCGTAATGCGCCACGGGAGTTCGCTGTGGGCGACGAGAACCAACAAAACAGCGATACACCTCAGAACATCTAGTTGCTTGATCCGCATTCTGTCGTCGTGCCTGTGAGCCCCTAGGGACGTGCTGCCTTCAGGTCTCCGCTATTTTACCGGATGGTGGGTATCGGCTCCGCCATGATACGCGTTGCTGTCTTCTTCTTGGAGAAAAAACGGTGGCAGGATGATGGCGGGGACGAGACTCGAACTCGCGACCTCTGCCGTGACAGCACCCATTTATCTGGTAACTGATTGAAAATAGGCGGCGCGGATGGCTACCAAAACCGCCCATAGTAACCCTCGGGAATTCTTTATCGGACCATAGATGGACCATGAAACGACCTCTGCCTTACCGAGGCAGAGATCGGATGGAGCAAGATTCAGCAAGTCCTAAGCAAGCAGTGCGGGCAGGGGCTTTTAATCCATTCTGCCGGTCACGCCAGCAACTGACTGAGCTCGCGCAGGCATGTCACTTTGAGCGAATCCGCAACAACTCCCCAACGCCTTCTCCCGTCACACCCCCGACGCCAGCCACGCCGCAAGTTTACTCAGAGCACCACGAACAGCGTTTTCATAAGCACGTGGAGACGTTGACGCAGGTGGCTCTGCGCTCAGGTCAATTGCACACGCAGCGTGTGCGTAGTGACGGGCATCGCTGTCACTTGATCGAAGTCCCCGATGAAAGCGTGAGTGAATTGATCGAGCAGGCAGTTCGGAGGTTGAGTAAGTGAACCGTCGCACCTTCATCTTCTCATCCTTGGCTGGCGTCCTCGCATTCACGGCAGTGGGAATGTTGCCGCACGCATACGGCAGCGATATCGTCGAGGTCATTGATCGGAACCTCCATGCGCTGCGGATGCTTGTCCACGTATCAGCGGTACTCCACGCCGGGCTAGGTTTTGATCGAGCACAGGGAAACAGATCAGTTCTCGCGGGGAACCCATTGTCAAAGCAATGCTTTGGATGGTGTTGCATCGACCATCTGAGCCGGCAACGTTTACCGGGAATTGAGAATGGAGCTTGGCTCGTTTGATCGGGGAGGGTCGGTCTGAAGTAGCGGAACTAACTCTAGGCTCACCAAACGCCCGAGGCGTTAAGGTGAAGCTGCATAGCACGAGCCACCGCCGCTCTCGTTTGCTCGCTCTCCCCAAACGTGATACAAACCTTGCAGATGTCACAAGAAACTAAAATTCTCTCGCTAGTGGCTTTTCTCTTCCTCCTTCTCATCGCCCCGCCAACAAACGCCAAAGTGGCCACCGATTTCGACCCCACTCTCGACTTTTCAAACTACAAAACGTTCGCCTACCTCGGCGGCACCGAAAAGCTCCTCCGCATGCAGTTGAATCCCGACCAGCTCAACAACCAGATTCACCGCTCCGTCGTTCGTGAACTTACGGCAAAAGGTCTTCGCGAAGTGCAATCGGAAAGCCACCCGGATCTAGTTGTACGGTATTGGATCGAGACGCAGAGCGAAGCTGGTGTAGGTTACGGTGCCAGTTGGGGCATCTACGGCACCTACTGGACTGGCCACTGGTCCGTCCAGTACATCTCCATGCACACCCACACCGCCAACCAAGGCACCATAGGAATCGAATTGATTGACACCAATACCAAGGGCCTGGCCTGGCGCATGTACGCCACCGAGAAAATCTACCACACCGACCCGGACAAGATCTGGAAGTCCGCCGATAGCGGCATCAAAAAAGCCTTCAAAGCCTACCAACCCTCCCCAGACGCCATCGCTGCGAAAAAACAACAATGGGCCAAAGAAGATGTTGCGAAAAACTCTCCGCAGCCCTAACTCAGCATTGTTGTAGAAAAATCGCCTTAGGTCTCCGTCAATTGAATCTGGGCTTTGTGGGTTATTTCACAGACAGCACGGCACTAGATCGGACGATATTGCTGAAGGAGCGGTCCCCTTTCACGCTCATGGTGTGCAATCTAAACTGAAGGTAAACCTTGAAGTACATTCACATTACTCTTCCACCATTACTCGCCCTATCGCTCCTCTCAATTTCGTGTAACAAGCGGGAACAGTCGCCCTCCACAACACAGCCCCCGACTAGGACCGGGCCAGCGCAGCAGTCTGCCAATGCCCTGTCGGAGCAAACGGCAGCGGATGAGATGGGATCCGACCTCGTTCCGCCAGAGGACATTTCAAGCGAAACCGTAGAGGATGCGAACTCGGGTCCCCTGGTGCTTCCTACGAACTTCGGACGCCGAACTGGAGATTTGGATGAAATGCTCAAGGAGCGCAGAATCCGGGCGCTCGTGGTCATCAACCCGATAGGTTTCTTCTATTCCCACGGCAAGCCGAAAGGCATGACGTACGAAATGGTCGAGCAGTTGCAAACCTACCTGAACAAAAAGCTCAAGACCGGCACACTCGGCGTCAAAGTTACTTTCATTCCATTGCGTCCGGACGAACTCGGACCGGCGCTTCGAGAGGGCATCGGCGACGTAATCGCGCAAGGCGTCGTGATCACGCCGGGACGACAGCGGAATTTCGCGTTCACCACTCCCACCAAGAACAATGTTGATCACATCATCGTAACCGGAACGGGACTGGCGAGTGCGCGAACATTCGATGATCTCATTGGCGTAGACATTTATGTGAACCCGCTGACAGCTGCGTATGACTCCTTGATGAAAACCAATAAGGAACGCGCGAAAGCTGGAAAGCCAGCTCTGTCAGTGAAGCCAGCTGATAGGAACCTCCTCGAAGATGATCTGGTCGAGATGGTGAATGGCGGACTGATCCCCGCCACCGTCGCTATGCAGCACAGAGCGGAGTTGTGGGCGCAGGTCCTGCCGAAGATCAAGTTGTGGGCGCAGGTCCTGCCGAAGATCAAGTTGCATCCGCAGATGATCGTAGCGAACGATGGCGAATTGGCTTGGGTGGTGCGCAAGAACAACCCTGAGCTGAAGAAGTTGCTGGATGAGTTCATTGAAAAACATGGAGAAGGGACCACTTTCGGAAATGTCCTGTTACGGCGATATTTGAAAAACACCAAGTGGGTGAAAAACTCGACTTCCGCGCGGGAAATGAAGAAGTTCTCTGAGTACGTGGGGTACTTCAAGAAGTATGGGTCACAATATAGTTTCGACTACCTGATGCTGATGGCACAGGGCTACCAGGAGTCATTGTTGGACCAACAGAAAAGGAGCCCAGCAGGGGCCGTCGGCATCATGCAGCTCATTCCGAAGTATGCGTCAGCGCCCCCCATCAATGTTCCTGATGTAAGCAAGGCCGACAGGAATATTCTTGCGGGAGTTCGCATGTTGAATAACATTGTTACGAACTACTTCGAGGATCCTGCGATAGATGAAGTGAACCGGACTTTGTTCACCTTCGCTGCCTACAACGCAGGGCCGAACCGGATTATTCGCTTGCGCAAACAGGCAGTCACAGACGGTCTGAATCCGAACAAATGGTTTGGCAATGTGGAACTGGAGGTGGCCAGGGACATCGGAGAGGAGACGGTGATGTACGTAGACAATATCTACAAGTATTACGTCGCCTACAAACTGGCCGCCGTACGCCAAGAGGAACGCAACAGGTTAAAATCGAGCGGAACTTAAAATTGCCTAGCGAAAATCGCTTAAGGTCCCGATAAGTGCGGTGGTCTCAATGGGTCGACGCAACACTGAGCTCGAACTCTACTAGCAGTGATAACAAAAGCTAAAATCCCTTGCTATGGTTCGATCGGCGGAACTCCACGCCGGGCCAGGTTTTGATCGAGCACAGGGAAACAGATCAGTTTTCGCGGGGAATCATCCCATCTGAGCCGGCACCGCAAATGAAGAAGGTTGCTCGTAGTAACCTACATACGAAAGACTCGGGAAGTAAATTTTCTCTGATTAACTGACCCACATGAATTACAAGCCATGGCCCCCGCTGATTTACGAGACTCTATTCTAACTAGTGCTCTGGGTGATTGGTCGAATCCTGGTAAGTCCGCGAATCGGTAGCTTGGCTCCCAGCATCGACCTAGCCTGTTAACGAACCGAGATGCCAATTGCGCTAGAGCAATCCCAAGGTTGCGTGCAGGCAACGACGGCAGCCAAGTTGATGAATCCTTGAATGTCCCCGGCAATTGTCCTGCTAGGGATTCCCCCAGTTGCGTGGCGACCTAGTTAAGTCCAAAAAGGTTGGGAAAGAATTTGCGATGCGATTCACTGCGCAGGTGAATCGGCAGGGCGGAATCGCAAATAGATGGCTCCTTCCGAAAGGCAGGAGCCATTCTTATGTTAGGACACATCGATTAGCATCGACTACATCTTTTGACGCGCCGTAATCGGGGATTTGTCCCGAGAGCTTTTTTCCATCCACGGTAGCGACGACGAGCAGTGGACGCCGGAGCAACTCACCGTCAACATACAGGCGTGCCGCTAATCGGGGTTTTTACGACGCGAATCTGGTGAATCTGTGCAGAGCATTCAGCCATTTACTTGCAGGGAGAGTCTTTGGTGAACCCTGTGGGAAGCCCGTGGTTCCTACCCTGCCGCCCGCATGGAAGCGCTCCCCGAATTGAGAGGTACGCGAGCGTGGACGGTGGTGCCGCTCTTTAGTTGCGAGTCGATTGAAAGCTCTCCACTGACTAACCTGAGACGCTCCTGCATACTGACGAGACCAAGACCTCGGCTCTCCTTTGCTGCATCGCGGTCAAAGCCCGCGCCGGAATCCTTAACCGTGAGATGAATCCCATCGGACATTCCCAACAAGCGTACTTCGAACTGCCGTACTCCACTGTGTTTCGCGGAATTGTGGAGGGCTTCTTGCAGAACTCTGAAGAGGCACAGAGAAATGTCCGGCGACAAGGGGCTGGGCACATCGTGGGCTTTGAAGTCAATCTCCACCTTTTGCTGCTGGGCGAATTCTTGGCAGAAACCTCTCATGGCTCCGGCAATACCCAAATATTGCAGTTTTCCCGAGTGCAACTCGTGTGATAAGGATTGAATATCGGTCGCTATCTCCGAAATCTGCTTCTGGCATTCGCCCATGCGGCTGCGGACCTCAGGCAAAATGAGAGTGTCTTCCTCGAGTTGCTGCAACTGGAGAGCCAACAGGGCGAGACGTTGACCGATGTCGTCGTGAAGCTCTCTGCCGATCCGGGCACGTTCCTGCTCCTGTGCGTCGATCAACCTGCGGGTCACGTCTGCGAGCGCAGTTTCCGTCAGCTTGCGCTCGGTGATGTCGACAAACGCGACCACGGCTCCGACAACCTCGTCCCTCCTCCGCTGGGGATGCGACCAATATTCAGCCGGGAAACTTGTTCCATTCGCCCTCCAAAACACCTCGTCCTCAACGTGGACTCCTTCCCCAGTTCGTGATACCCGGTGAACTCGACACTCCTCGACGGGGAACACTGTTCCATCCCTACGACTGTGATGCAACAGATCATGCATATTCTTGCCGAGCACTTGATCAATGTGCTCGTATCCCAAAGTGAGGAGGCAGGCAGGGTTACAGAAGGTGCATCGGTGTTCCAGATCAATCCCATAAATGCCTTCGGCAGTCGAGTCGAGAAGAAGTCGAAGTTTGTCCTCACTTTCGCGCCGTGATTGTTCTGTCTGCTTCCGTTCGGTGATGTCTTGAACTGTGCCGCGGAGTCCGATGATTTGTCCGCTTTTATCTCGCACTGGCTCGCCTCGTGCAATCTCCCATTTGGCGATGGACTCGGACCTCACAACCTCCAGATCAAGCTCGTATGATGTTCCGGTTTGTAAGGCTCCCTGAACGGCGCGCTGTAGCCGTTCCCAACTTTCAGCAGCGAATAGCCGGGCATGCTCCTTGTAGGAGGGCGCGGGCACGGTTGGATCGATGCCCATAAGGTGGTAAAGCTCCTTCGACCAAATCACCGTATCTGTCCGTGGCTCCCACTGCCAGCTTCCTACTCCTGCCAACCGCTGGGCTTCTGTCAATTCCCTCTCTCGGTCATGCAGTGCCTCTTCCGTCCGTTTGCGCTCGGTGACATCAACACCAATCCCGATGTAACCTGCAAACGATCCATCCTGATTGAATCTCGGCACACCAACATCCAGAATCCAGCGGTACTCTCCGTCGTGCCGCCGTAGCCAATACTCCATGCTGAATTTCGCTCGCCGTTCAAAGGATTGCGTATAGGTGTCGAGACACCGCTGCAAGTCATCCGGGTGTACACCTTCCGCCCAGCCATTCCCCAATTCCTGTTCCAATGATCGCCCAGTGAACTCCAGCCAGGGCTTATTGAAGTAAATGCAGAGTTTGTCGGTTCCCGACATCCAGATTAGGACGGGGGCGGTATTCCGCCACCAAGCGAAAGCGTTCTTCACTTTCGCGCAAGTTTGTTTCCGACCTCTTCAGTTCTTCCGCTCGAACCCGCGCAGTAGCGTCACGAACTACGCTGATCGCGAAGGTCTCAGTCCCGATCGTTAATAGTCTGAGGCTGACATCGACGGGAACTTCGCTGGCATCGCCACGGAGGGCGAAGATTTCAATTACTTGCATAGTTTGCATTTCTGGATTGGCGAAGAAGTGTTCGCGATGCTGCCGATGGCGGCCGCGAAGCCTAGCCGGGATCAGCGATTCGACCACGCTTCCGATCAAGTGCTCACGACTGTATCCGTGGAGCTTCGCTGCTTCCTGATTGACGGCAACAATTTCTCCCTTCCGATTGACCACTAGCATGGCATCGGGGGCGGCTTCGAGCACGGCTCGACAGTTGGCATCAGCCCATTCGGGTGCATAGGTGCCCATACATTCACCTCCGTCCCAAAACATAACAAGCAGTGCTTGTTTATACTCCCGGTTCTCCTTGAGCTGCAAGCGGAGTGAGTCTCAGTTGGTACCGGGCTGACTACCCAGACCGTGAATTTCCGGCGTTAGAGTGATTCCCGTCATCAGTTCTTCTTCGCCGTCGTCTTGTCGCTACCCCCGCCTTGACTCGCGCCTTACGCGTCCTAGGATTACCCGCTTCCCTTCGCTGAAGGGAGTTCGCATAAGTCATCATGCTCCGCCGTGAGCGAAGAGATTGTTGGTAGGCAGCACCGAAACGATGGACGCGACACAGAGCCGAGCGCGAGGGTGACACACACGAAGGCCAACGGCTCGCCGTTGCTAGTGAGTGGCCGCCTGTATGATGCCGAGCGCAAAACAGCCCATACACCATCAGTTGGACAGCAACTGCGGTAAGCAGGATCCCGAACACGATTTCGGAGATGCCCAGGGCGACGGGGTTCAGGCGCTTGGACAGCTTGTCGATGTTGGCGAAGATCAGGTAATCGACCGCGCCGACCAGCATGACGAGTCCCAGGACCAAGGCGGCGCTCGCGACCGAGACGATCTCGCCGGATGCAATGGACCAGGATCGTGATGCCGACCGGGTTCAGCAGATAGGGGACCGCGAGCGGGTAAACCGCGATCTGCATCGGATCCTCTGGGATCTACCACCGCCTCGACCTTCTTGGTCGGCTCGGTGGCCATGTTGATGGCGAGGATCCAAGCACGATCGCGCCGCCCATCGCAACGGCGCCGCCGCTGATGTGGAGCAGGCGCAAAAGAAACCAACCAGTGGCGAACAGCACGATGGCTGTGACCACGGCTGTCACGACCATCCGCCGGCCGACAGCCCGCTGCGTCTCCGCATCGAGTTGCTTGGTCTTCTCGAGGAACGGCACCAGGGCGACCTTGGGACCCATACCGATCAGCAGAAGCAGAAGCAGCTTCACCATGAGTCCAGCATCGATAACCGCGAAATTCATTGCGAAACTGCTTTTGGGTAAAATATAGATACCGGGCATCCGCAATTGCATCCCTACAAAAGCACGAGAATTGGGTTGTCGGTATTGCTGCGAATCTCAGGGCTCACCCGCGCTCCTCCCGAGCGCCAGCAATACGTGTTGCGGCAGAAACATGAAGA
>CAVUNS010000003.1:0-580046 GCA_963742905.1 Candidatus Acidiferrales bacterium
TGGTTACTCCTCGTACGCAAAAGATAACTTGGTTGTTGATAGCTACCAGGAGGAATAGGTTGGGACGTTGGCGTTCCACTCGGAACAGGACTCTTTCCTATGTGAGAAATCGGGATGGAGTGGCGAATGGTAATGCTTTGAGTATCGACCAGAATTTCTTTAACCAGCAACCGCAGAATTTGTTGACGTTCACGAACATCCAACGTCTTCGCGCGTGCCTGCAGTTTTTCCCGGAATGCGCTCAGATTTTCAGCAAGCTGCAGGTATTTCACTTCGTCCATTGCTCCGGCCTCGATTGATTGCATTTCTGCTTGCACTGTTTTTGCTCTCTTGTTCAACTCCGGCATTCTTTCACGCAATTGCGACAAACTGAGCAAGCCTTCCTGATAAGCTGAAATCAGTCGTTCGATGTTCTTTCCGAGTCGCACTTGTTCGTGTCTTAGTGTCTCTTGACGTTGCCGTCGAGGATCCGTGTTTCTTATAGCCTCTTTTCGTCGATCTATTTCGGCTTGCAGCAGCTTGTCGTCCTCTAGCAAACGGATGATCTGATTCCATACAAATGGATCCAGGTAATCTTGCCGGATCGGTCGGTTCGTGCACAACGTGCCTTTGAGATGACGGTGAGCATCGGAGCCGATACACCGATAGTAGTACAGCCTTTGTCGGGATGTGCGCCCAGAACAACGATACAGAGCATAGCCACACCGTTGACAGACTAGCATCCCTTGCAACAAGGTCGGCTCTATCGTCCTACGCTGTGCGTGATGCTTGTTTCTCTCCAACTGTTCTTGCGCCAAGGCAAAGGTCTGTTCACTCACCAACGCCGGAACGGGTACGGTAATCCACTCCGATCGAGGACGCTGGTGATTCGCGCTATTGTGATTCGGTACGCCATTCCTCTGGCGCATCGGCCGTGTGATGCGTTGCCGCGGCCGCAGTTCGGTCTTTCCGTAGCAGGCCGTTCCCTGGTACGCCGGATTGTGTAGAATGCCCCATACCGTCGATCGCTCCCATCGTGTTTTCCCTGTTCTAGTTGGAATTCCACGCTGGTTCAACAAGCGCGCAATCGCTCCGATACTGAGCTGTTGTTTGGTATACGTCTCGAATACCGTGCGAACCACGCTGGCTTGGCTTTCCACAACTTCATAGTAAGCGGCTGAAGTGTCCGTCTTCCTCACGTAGCGATAGCCGTACGGAGCTCCGGAGAGTATATTCACCACTCCCTGCTGCGCTTTGTGCCGTTTTCCTCTTCTGCTCCGTTCCGCGATCTGCGCCCGCTCGTATTCTGCAATCATTCCCTGAAACTGCACGACTAATTGATCCTCCGGACTGCCTCCGGAAGGCGACTTCAGAAAAACAATGTCCACTCCACACCGCGCTAATTCTTCCGCTAGCAGCACTTGATAAGCGTACTTACGGCTGAGCCGATCGGGCGAGTAGATCAATACCGTGGTCATCTGCCCTTGTGCCGCCAAGTCACGAAGCGCTTCTAGACCCGGCCGCTGCAAATTCGCACCACTATACCCTTCGTCTTGAAAGACCCAGTCCGGCGGCACCACGTAGCCGTTTGTCTTCGCATATTCCACCAGGGCCGTTGTCTGACTGGCGATGGTATGGTCCTGCTTCTGACGGTCGGAGGAAACCCGTGCATAAATTGCAGCTGGTTTGTTCATTGAATGTCTCCTGCGGCGAATCAAGTTCCACAGATCCAATCGGTCGACGTACGGGAGGTACAAGGACTTCGTAGACTTGCTCGAGTTTTTGCGGGAGCAAACGATCGAAACGATATTCGAATTGAAGCAAGCGGGCGTCGGGTGCAGGACGCCTAGCCACGCCTTCTTCTCTGCGGCAAGGCTGCATGCAATGCCCGGCTCACGATCTCGCTCAATGACAAATCGGTGCGATTCGCAAAAGCGCGCAGGCGCTGAACCAGTTCTCGAGAGAGTTTTACAGTGAAAGCAACCTTGCGATCGCCGACGGGAACCGGCTTTGCCAGGAACTGTGCCTGCTGCAAATAGCGATACGCTTGTCGTGGAGAGATGCCAGCGAGTTTCACCATCCGAGCAACAGCGTCCGGCAAATAATCGAATTGTTGCAGCAGGGTGCGCGCGCGATTGAGGCGCTCGGCTTTTTCCGGTGCAGTAGCTCGCCTCATAAGTCACAACTACACAACCGTATATGACATGCCGCAAGTACCTCTTTGGGCACATCTATCGATACCTCAGCGCGCGCTCAAAACAGAAGTTATCTTTTGCGTCCGAGGAGTAGTGGCCCTGCCTTGCCGGATCCGGGATGCGGATCGCAAAGGGAAAGTAGAGTCAGGGGTCGGCCACGCCAAGAAAACGCCGCTCAAAGGGATGCGTTTCGAGAGCCTGGAGGAAGCGCAAGCGTATTTAGACCGCTGGGAGGAGCGCTGGGCGGACACGCGCATCCATGGCACGACGAAACGACAAGTGGCAGCCATGTTCGCCGAAGAAAAACCGCACTTGCTGCCACTACCTCTGGAACCGTTCCGCTATTACCAATACGGAGAACGCGTGGTGCATCTGGATGGTTGCGTGGAAGTGGAGGCCGCCTACTACAGCTTGCCGCCGGGATGGATCGGGCGGCTGGTCAAAGTGCAATGGGATGAGTTACACGTGCGCATCCTGCATCCGCACACGAGCCAACTTCTTCGTGAGCATCTGCGCCAGAAACGTGGTGGATATCGCATCGAGGAAGAAGATCACCCCAAGAAAATGCCGCTCAGCACAGCGCAACTGTTGCGTCGCGCCGAACATGCGGGAGCCCCCATCGGCAAGTTCTGCCAACTGATCTACCAACAACAAGGAGAGATGGGCATCCGCCGCATCCTCGGGGTGCTTTCCCTGATGAAAAAATACGGGGCCGCGGCAGTCGAAGATGCCTGCGCCACCGCGATGGACATCGGCGTCCATGAATACCGCTTCGTGCGCCGCTATCTGGAACGCCGTCCGCACCCGCAAATGTTTTTACGACAGATTGATCCGTTGATCCGCCAGCTCACCGAGTATCGCGACTTCATCAATCTCAAAACTAAGGAGCAAGCAGAATGAATCTAATCGAGTTGAATCGTGCTTTGCGTCAACTACGCCTCGGTGGTATGGCCGCGGTGTTGGAAACGCGCCTGCAGCAGGCCCAAGCAGAACCCATGGTGCCCATCGACTTCCTCTCCTGTCTGGTGTCTGACGAACTGACTCGTCGCGGCGACCGACTACTGGAACGACGCCGGAAACAAGCACAATTTCGCGATCCGCAGGCGAGCTTCGACAACTTCGATTTCGACTTCAACAAGAAGATGAATCGCAGCTTAGTCTTCGATCTGGCCACCGCAGCGTTCGTCGCTCGTCATGATGATGCGTTATTTTTGGGGCCACCTGGCACCGGCAAAAGTCACTTGGCGCAAGCCATCGGGAAAGCGGTCATCAGCCAAGGCTATCGCGTGATCTACCGTGAGGCGCATGTCCTGCTGGAGGAAATCGCGGAAGCCGCTCTCGACGGGACCCGCAAAGAACTCATGGAAGTGTTGGCCACCGTGCCGCTGCTGATCATCGATGACTTGGGGATGCGCAAGTTAGGGCCCACAGCAGCAGAAGAGCTGCTGGAGATCGTTATGCGCCGCTATCAACGAGCCAGCACCTTGGTGACTTCCAACCGGCCCGTCGAGGACTGGGGAAAACTGCTCGGCGACATCGCGGCTGTCACCGCCATGCTGGACCGCCTCCTGCACCATGGTCATATCCTCAAATGTGGACCACGGAGCTGGAGGACCAAGTCACAGACCGACCCCTCGGCGCCGGAAAAGCCATGACTAGAAACATGGGGGACCTCGAGAAAACGCGGCTGCGGACTTCTGAATGCGTTTTTTGGGGAGCTTTGAGGGAAAAAAACTGATTTACCTTGCTTGGAGAGTTCACGATCGGGTACAACTTCTAACAGTTCCGGGCCACTTCCGTTGGCCGGTTTTGAAATGACCCCAGTTGGCCGCTTTTGAACTGACCCCCGAGGTCCCAAGTGACCTGTTTCTGTTTACGCACCACGCCTTGAGTCCAGAACAGACTTGACGCCCAACCCCACAGTGGACTGCTGTATTGTGCAGACCCCTGGAAGGAATTGCTCAGCATTACATCCTTCCGCAAATCCCGATTTCAAATGTTGTTCTTGACCCCATCCTGCCGAATGCAGGAGGGGTACAGGAAGCTCTTCGTGGAAGAGGTTGAACACGCCGCGCGCAATGACGTCGCGTTCGATCTTGGCGAACCAGAGTTCAATCTGGTTGAGCCAGGAGGAATAGGTCGGGGTGAAGTGCTGATGGCCTCTTGCCCGGCGTGCCTGCTGAACAGCCCTGCCAGCCGCTCTTCCCGAAATCGCTTGTTGCAGCGATCGATAAACGCGTCATTACAGTCCAACTTGTCACGAATCGCGACCCAGATATGGCCTGCCTCCAGCAACAACAGCAGCCGCGCCCTGCGGGCGTCATCGGTGCGCCCACTGCGGCTAGCCTCTCGCTGGTTGAGTTCCATGCCCTCCAAGTAGGCCAGCAATTTCACCATAGCGACCCAATGGAACGCTTCTTCTGGGAAGACCGCATGATGTGAGGCAGGCCAGACTCTACATGGATACCTCAGCTCTGACGCACCCGATAAATCCAAGTTTCTGGCACTTTCACAACAACGAGATTAGCCACACCTCGCTTTTCAGCGTTCGCTACTACCTCGTCGTAAGTCGCGCCGTAAGCAATAAGTTGCTCTTCATCTTCAGAGAAGGCAATCCATCCATTTGAGGGCGCTTTGCGTAAAGTTTCTACCTTAGCCAGGGAGCTCATCTTCGGGTACCTCATTTTCCTCTCTAGACTTTGTATGATGTGGGAAGTTCGGATTAGTTTCATTTGAAATGCGAAATGATGAACTGCTCGCAAGTTGCGGGGTGTCACCTACAATGACCTGCGCAAAGTCAAACGATTGATCAACACGACAGAAATCATAGAACTGCAAGAGGGATTCAGTGCGCGCCTTTACCAGGGGATTGCGCCGATCTCCGACTCTCTGCCCCGAAACGAGCGGTAGATATTACGAAGGATTCTGTTGCAGGCTCTGAGATAAAGAGAAGATGACAGCGCGCTGTAAACCTGCAACCTCGCCCGTAGCAACCGAGCTCGTGCGGCTCCAGTTGTAATGTTCAAGATCCATGCGGTCTCCGATGTATTGAGATTCTTGACGTCCCCAAGGAAGAGCACTTCCCTGTATTTCATGGGCAGACTCACAATTGCTCTCCAAAGCGCGTCACCCAATTCTTTCTTCTCAAAGGCCCTACAGGCAATCTCGCGCCAGTCCACCAAACCCTGATACCACTTCGCGGTTTTCAGCATGAATTTATCCGCGTTTCGATGTTCGCGGTGGCACATAGTCCCGTTAATGGCATTCCGCAGGAAAACCTTTTCAAAACTCACCGCGGTTATCGGAAGTGTTCTTGTAACCATGCCAATGAGATGAGGGCGACCGTAGAAAGTTGCAGTAAAAAAATCGAATCAGCTTATTCGTTTCGGAAAAATCGGAAGCGTGCGCTTTACCCGAGCTTTGTAAGATGTAGAGGGGTTCATAAGTGGCGAGTACTTTCTTTTAAACTTTTGAAACTTTTGCCTCTCTTCGTTCTCCAACTTACTAACAAGGCGAAGAGTCTCACAAGATGCATCACTGGAAATCGTGAGGATGCCGAAGATGCGATGCAGGAGGCTTTTCTGAAGGCTTACCTACACCTCCAAGATTTCCACGGTGATTCTCGGTTCTATACATGGCTCGTACGAATCGCTGCTAATGAAGCGTTGATGCGGCTGCGCAAACGCCGGCCGAATCAGTTCTCACTGGATGCGTGACTTGCCCGTGGCATGGCTATCAGTACTTGCCGGAGACAGGAGCTTCGCCACCGCCGTTTACCGAAAAGGTCTCAACCTTCCATACCCGAATCGTAAACGGACGCGTTTGGATCGACCCAAAACCGAACCCGCCGGGTACCCCCGTCGAACCAGCCAGAATTCCGGACGCAGGGGTGCAGGCATGAACGAATTCTATGTCGGGTCGGGTATCTTCCAAAAGCACCTGTTGGGATCGCACGCCGAATCCGGACCGTAGTGGTGCTGCTGTTTATTTTCGCGGCGATCGCGGCGATAGTGTTTGCTAGAGTCCAACGCACATTCGCTCCGTCGGTTTTCGAATACGGCAAAGTAGCTACCTTTGAAGGCACCATTGAAACGAACCCGTATCCAATCCTGATTGTGACGGGGCCGAGTTCGCCAGAGCCTAAGGTTTTGCGTTATTTGCTGGTCGCGGAAGGCAAGCATGGCGCCGATAGCCAAGTGGCTGCGTTTACTGGAAAGACCGTGCAACTCCGCGGCACGAAGATCTATCGCGATAACCAGACGATGATTGAAGTCGTGACCGGTTCGATATCGGTGATGGGTGACTCGAAGCAACCTCGGCAGACAAGCAAGGAATTAGGAAATTTCGAGCTAACTGGTGAGATTGTAGACAGCAAGTGTTACTTGGGAGTGATGAACCCGGGCAACGGCAAAGTGCACCGTGATTGCGCGGTGCGTTGCCTTAGCGGGGGCATCCCACCTGTGTTTGCGACCAACGATTTCGATGGCCGTCCCGCGATCCTTATCCTCACTGATCACAGCAAAGCTCCCCTGCCCAAGGAAGCATTTCTAGGCCGAGTAGCCCAACCAGTTCGCATTCGTGGGACGGTCACCCAGACAGGGGACACCTTATTCCTCGAAACAGAGCCATCCGCAATTTCACCCCTCCCTTAAGCTGGGTTACCCTGAATTGTCCCCTGATTCCCTGAATCCGGAAGGAGTTCGGTAGCATCGGATTTGACTAAGGAATGCCAGGAGGCTCGCTCCCATGGACGACGTTCGCGAAATCAATGCTGCCAAGACCGAACTTCGAGAAGCCTATAACACGGGAGATGTAGATCGGCTTCTCGCCATTTATGCGCCCTGGGGCTTTACGGACATGTCCGAGGGCGGACCCAACAAGTACCGCGAGGACGCCAAACTGAATTTACGCGTCAAGCTATCGGAACTCTTCAAAGAATATCTGGTGAAGTTCTTTCCTATCGTGAACAGAGTCACCGTTCTCGGCGACACCGCCTATGATTACGGCTGGCATGAGTTCATTCTGACGCCAAAATGTGGCGGACCGCCGATTCGAAAGCGGCAGCGCTATTTTGAGTTGTGGACCAAGGACGGAATCGCGAGATTGGAAAATCTCACTTCATATCAATAATGAAGATGTATGAGAGGAGTTAGGTGGTTGCACAAGCCACTGGTTCATGGGCGAGGAGACAGGCCCGGCGCAGTTAAATTGAGGATCGGATGTGCTGTTTGGCAGCGGGTGCGCCGGCAGTCTGTAGTGTGACGTGCTACTTATTCTTGATTTTGGCGTACAGGCGCTTGCTAAAACCTTCGGGCATCTGGTACTCAACACCATCAGCTACGAGTTTCACGACGTTCTTGGTCCCATCGAGGATGGCTGTGCAGTGGGCGCAGGCCCTGAAATGCGCTTCCATACGGCCGCGCATCTCCGGGTCAACATCTCCGTCCAAGTAATTGGAGATCTCCCGCCAGACCTCAAGGCAGCTTATTTCAATCACCTTCATAGGATTCCGAGGGTCCCTTTTAGTTTCATGCTGCCCGGCGCAAGCTTACCTACCACGGTCGAACTTTCTCGAATTCTTGCTTGCCGGAGCTCCAGCTTCCGTCAATACCCGGTGCCAGAGCATCCCGCATCTTTAAGCGCGCCCGGAGAAGCCTGGTCTTCACACTCCCTTCTGTAATTCCCAGGACCTGAGCAGTTTCCTGGACACTGAGGTGCTGGACGTCCCTTAGTATAAGCACTTCTCTGTATTTCGGGAGTAGGGAGTTTAAGGCTCTCTTCAACGCCTCACGTAACTCCTCCCGATGGAGTGTTTCGGATGGGATTTCCCGCCAGTCGGCATAGTCTTTGGGAAAATAGTCCCCCTGATCGTCCGTCTGGTGTTGGTCAACGGACTCATAGAGGTGTCTGCGGTCCTTGCGGAGCTTTAGCCGGGCTTCATTGATGGTGATTTGAATCAGCCAAGTGCTGAATTTGGCCTCCCCGCGGAATCGGGGTAGGGCTGAGAACGCCTTAAGAACAGCTTCTTGTGCCACTTCTTCAGCGTCTGCGGGATTATTGAGAATCGACATGGCGGCGGTAAAGACACCGCGTTCACAAGGTCGTACAAGGCTATAGAAAGCTTCCTTGTCGCCCTGACAGACGCGCTGGATCAGCTCCGACTCTGTTGTATCAAAGTTTGGCTTGGCTGATCCCGTCGACACGACTTCAGCCTCGGACGCAGCCCCCGATCGTTTAATGAGAACGACGCTGGTCGTGGCCGAAGACCCCGGTGGGGCTCCCGTTTGAAGATTCTCTTTTTCTCCATGGGGCGAGTGGTTGTTCTGCATAAGCCCTCCTCGGTAGACGGTGTGCACCTTGTGTTCTTGTGGTTAACTCTGCGCGATTGCGAATCAAGAACACATCAGGAGATATGGAGTTTTTGTGCTAATACTATAGACTTGCTGGTTGGTAACACTTTTGGGGTTGCCGAAAGCTTCCCTGCGAACGCGTGAAGCAAAGTGATCGGAGATGACTAGCACGGCTCAGGATTTCCGCGAAGATGAAGGCTTGCGAATGACGATCTCGCGGCGTCCGAACAGGCGCGCATCAAGTGAAAACGCTCCTGGGCCGAGGCAGACGATGGCGATTGCGATCGCGGCGGCCAGGAAAGTTGCGAGCCTTGTGAGGAACAGACTTGGAGCGTGCGAATGAAACCACGGCGTCCAAGTGGCTACGGTAAGGAGGCCCCCAACAATGGCAGCGAGAGGCGTCATATAACCGATCAGGGCCAAGGTGCCACTCGCGACCATCAGCAGAGCAACTGCCCACATCGCGAGACTTGGAGTATGCGAGTCCGATAGGTAGAGGATCCCTTGACTGACCAGTGTGAAGCCAATGGCAGCTCGCAAGACCAGCAAGCCAAGGCCGGGTCCACCCCCGGGAAAAGTTGAGAATATCCTTCGCAGTCTTGGCCTCCGGGGTATTCGTTTGCAATGACCAAACGAGTCCGTGGCTAGAGTAGCTTCTACGATTTAAGAACGCATCTGTAGGTTGTGGAATGTTTTCATACTACTTTCTGAGGATTGGCCGGCAGGCCGACGCACCTTCAGAGTTGGATAATCCCACGGCGCACTCCGATGGCGACCGCCTGGGTGCGATCGCTGGCGCCCAGCTTCTCCATGATGTGTTGGATGTGAACCTTAACGGTTCCTTCCGAAATGAAGAGTTTCTCGGCGATGTCACGATTGCCGTTGCCGCCTGCGATCTGTTGGAGAACCTCAACCTCGCGAGCGGTGAGAGCATCGTCACTGTAATGGTTGGCTAGATGAGCCGCAATTTCGGGCAGAACCCGTTTTTTCCCTGCATGGACCTGCCGGATCACTTCCACCAATTCCGTGGCAGGCATACTTTTCAGCACATAAGCACGGGCTCCAGCTTCGAGGGCCCGGTGGATCTCCACGTCTCCTTCAAAGGTTGTCAACATGATGACTCGAGCTTCGGGAACTTCCGTTCGGATGGCAATCATGGCGTCGATGCCGCTCATATCAGGAAGTCTGAGGTCCATGAGAGTAACATCGGGCTGGTGTTCCCGAAACCATTGAATGGCTTCGCGTCCGTTCGAGGCCTCGCCCACCACCTGCATGTCAGGCTGATCATTGATGACCATCACAATTCCCTTGCGTATCAGTTGATGGTCATCCACGCTAAAGACGCGGATGCGTTGTGCTTTTGCTCATGATTTTCGCTCGTTGGGCTGCTCGTGGATGCTGGGCTCTGCCTTGCGTCGATGCCGTCTGGCTAGCCATCCAAACCGATCTCGAGAGTAAGACCGAAAAGCCACATCGTTCGGCACGGACAGTTCAACTTCCGTTCCGCCAGCGGGGCGGCTCAACACTTTGAGTTTGGCTCCGATTCTTTCCGCCCGCTCGCGCATGCCCGAGGGTCCCCAGTGTCCTTCGCGTCCCGCACGCTGCACCTGCGGGTCGATGCCGCAACCGTCGTCAGAGACAAGAATCCGCAACTGGTCCGTGGCATAGTGCAGTTCCACTTCGATGCTCCTCGCTCCAGAGTGGCGAAAGGCGTTGACCAACGCTTCGTGCCCGATCCGGTAGACCTCATCCCGCACCAGCGGGTGTAATGGCCGGGGTTGTCCTTCCACTGTCACGCGATAACCCACCTCTTGCTGCATGGCGAGTTCCTGCTGAATCCGGGAGAATGCCTGAGTGAGATCGCCCGTTTCTTCCTGCCACGAGCGCAGGCCTCGAACCGCTTTTCTACCACCTTCAATCGCGCTTCCCATCAGATTCAGAACCTCGCCTACGATGGGTTTCGCCGTTGAATCGGCGGGCAAGTGTGCCTCGGCAACCTGAAGCTGCAGGGAAGCGCTGAGAACATCTTGCAACAAGGTGTCGTGCAAGTCCTGCGCCACCCGTGTCCGTTCCGACAGGCGCTCCCGGAATTGCAGATCCAGGCGAGCTGTCACTTGACGCACTCGCCACCGATAAGCCGCCCATGCTAACAACCCGGCCGCAGTGACACACAACAGAAGGAACCATTTGGTCTGGTAAAACGCAGGAAGGATGCTGAATCCCAGCGCGGCGCCCTGCTCATTCCAAACTCCGTCGTTGTTGCAGGCGATCACGTGGAACCGATAATGTCCCGGCCGCAGGTTGGTGTAAAAGGCTTCGCGACGTGTCCCTACGTCTTGCCAATCCTTGTCCGCTCCTTCCAGTTTGTAGCGAAAAAGGACTTTTTGCGGCACCGAGAAACTGAGTGCCGTGTAGTCGATCTCAAGATCGTGCGTCAGGGGAGGAAGGCGAAGCGCTTCATGCAGCGAGTAGCCCTTTCGATCTGCCACAATACCTTCAATATGTACCGGGGGCGCCACACCATTCCCTGCCATATGAGCCGGATCGACCATTTGCAGCACGCTTTCATTCGCAAACCACAAGCGTCCGTCAGGGGAACGGGATACACGCGGTTCAAAGGAAGCGGCCGACGGACGGGCGCCGTCAAACACACCGAAAACTCTGACCTGCACGACAGCGTCAGCATGTTCCCACCATTTTTGCATTTCTGGCTTTACAACTTTAACCAGACCACACTCCATGTATAACCAGAGCGCTTGATCTTTGTCGGGAATTAGAGCATACGCTCCGTCACAGGGAAGGCCATTCTGGACCGTAAGAGTCCGCAGCTTACCGTTCTGCCATCCGATCAGCCCTGCTGACGTAGCTCCTAATACAGAACCGTCTGGATTTACAAGAACCTGACTCACCTTAGGGTTTTGGCCGTGGCTGACAGAAAAGGTCTCCAGTTTGCCGTGCCGATATCGAGCCAGATCGCCACTGGCCAGACCTAACCAGATACCATCTTGAGGATCGGCGGCAAGGGAGACGACTAACGGCATTTGCGGCGTCGGAATTTCTTCGCGCACTGCGCGATCATGAATGCGGATGAGTCTTGCAGGGTTCCCTATGGCCTCAGCCCAGATGTTGTCATCCCGATCCTCGGTTATCGCGATGATCGTGCCGATCGGAGCGCCGTCACGACGTTTGATCGGGCTGAAGTTCCCCCCTTCATAGACCGTGAGTCCGCTATCAACACCGACCCAAAGTTGACCAGCATGGTCTTCGAGCATCGATGTCACTCGCACCCCTGGCAAGCCATTCCTGTCCTGAATTGAAGTCAGATTGCCATCATGAAGGGAGTCAAGAGCACCGTGGTTTCCGATCCAGACGTTGCCATCTCGATCGGCGAGCACCGACTCGACCAAGTTGGCACTCAGTCCTTCACGAGTAGAAACACTGACCACGGGAATGTTGCGAAAGCAATCAATGCCTTCCGACGTCGCTACCCATAGGTTGCCCTCGCGATCCTCGTAGAAACCACTCACCGAGTTACTGGACAGGCCATCCGCGCTGGAAAACCGATCTACCTTTCCGTCGTAAAGACGGTAAACACCTTGGTCTGCCGTCCCAATCCAAAGCGAGTTCTCGCGGTCCAAGAACAACGCCGTAACCTCAAGGGTGCTGCCACTCAATTTCGGTGTCAGGAAAGGCTTCCAGGCCCCTTGCGCGAATTGCAGTAATCCCAACCCCGCCCCACGGCGACCGATTCCGACCCATAGGGAGCCTTCTGGAGTGGCCGCGAGAGCTTGCACGCCGCTTAGCCCTTGGGCCGATTTCAATGCGGAGTTGACGTACGTGGTGGATGACCTGGACCGCCAACGTATGAGAACGTCCGAACTCCCGATCCAGAGATTTCCGTCGGAGTCGTTAACCAACGTTTCCGCATATGGAGACTTGATTCCTTCTGCCTCTCCATGGCAACGCAGCTTTGCACCCACGACCTGGCAGAGAGGTCCCGCTGCATCATGAACTCGCGAACGCGCGATCCAGACCGTTCCATCGCGATCTTCGAGAATGGCATTGATGCGCCCGAGGCCGTCCACATAGTTGATCAGTTCGCCGTCTTTCAAATGAGCTAAATTGGTCCCCGTTCCGATCCAAAGGGTTCCATCACTTGCTGCTAAAAGTGAAAAGACACTAGTGGATAAGCGCTTTCCATCTGGTGGAACCCATGGGACAAAACGAACGCCATCGAAGCGCACGAGTCCGTTTTGCGTTCCAATCCACAAATAACCATCGGCGGTCTGAGCAATTGCGTTCGGAGCGCCGGCAAAGACCCCGTCTTGTATTCTCCACGCGGTGTGCCCGTATTGTGAGATGTGTCGAGCTGGGCCGAGAGCGACAGCCCAGCCCGCGGAAAAACAATAGAAAATCGAAAACAGTAAAATGCAACGCGCGATTGTTGGCTGCGTTCGCAAAAGGAAAAAGAGCGAGAAACGGAGAAAAGTGGCGCGCTGAAGTTTCATCGTTTGTGCCAGCCTCCACAATGCTTGCGCTTGCCCAATGATCGCTTCAACCCGGAGTATTTTCGCGTGTAAAAGCCACCGACGATCCAACCGCGGCTGTAGTCCGCGCGCAGTCATTGGTAGGATGGAAACTGGCCGCAGAAGATGCAGGAAATGTAGGACAGATAAAATAATTTTAACATAACTCCTTCTCCACCCCTCTTTTTTTAGCTTGCCGCGTCTGTCCTCACTTACAGACCGAGACCGCTCAATCCTGGATGCCCCTCCGGGCGGCGTCCCAGGGGCCAACCATACTTACGCTCTGATTCCCTGATCGGCAGATCGTTAATACATGCGAAGCGTAAGCGCATCAGGCCCTGTTCGTCAAACTCCCAGTTCTCATTGCCGTAGGCACGGAACCAGTTCCCTGAGTCATCGTGGAATTCGTAGGCAAAACGGACGGCAATCCGGTTGCCCTCGAAAGCCCAGAGCTCCTTGATCAACCGGTAGTCGAGCTCTCTTGCCCACTTGCGCTTCAGAAAAGACACAATTTCCTGCCGTCCATTCACAAATTCCGCACGGTTTCGCCAGCGGGAATCTGTCGTGTAGGCCAGCGCGACTCTTTCCGGATCGCGAGAATTCCAACCGTCTTCCGCGAGCCGAACTTTCAAGGTCGCAGTCTCACGCGTAAATGGAGGCAGGGGAGGACGTGCCGCCCCAATACTTCCTTGATTCTTTGATTCGAGGACTGGCACCGTGTTATCGCTCATTAAAACCTCCCCTGCTAACCCGGTACTGAAGGTGAGCTAATCTCCCTGACAATCGTTCATGGTTTAGGCGGTCTGACGAAGCTCGATCTTCGGAAAATCGACTTCGACTTGCGCCACATTGTTGAAATAGTTGGTGAAAATATTCAGGGCAACGTGCCCGATAATCTCGGCGATTTCGCCGTCGGTGAATCCAGCCGCTCGAACGGCCTGCAAGTCAGCGTCGGTCGTCAAACCTTTCTTGCTGACGATCTCACGAGCGAACTTCAAGGCGGCCGCATTTTTCGATGACCCAGACTTGGCATTGCGAGCGGCATCGATGTCGAAGTCCGACAGCCCTGTCATTTTGCCGATCGCCGTGTGGGCCGAGACGCAGTACTGGCACGCATTTTGCTCTCCCACCTCCAGCGCGATCTCCTCACGCAGTTTGGCAGGCAAAGCTCCGCCTGCAAGTGCTCCACTGAATGAAAGGTATGCTTCCAATACGGCGGGGGAGTTTGCCATCACCCGCGTCATATTGGGCGTGATTTTGAGTTTGGCCTGGACAGCGTCCAGGAGTTGCTTGGCCTTGCCCGTGGCTGTTTCAGGTTGAATCGCTGACAATCTTGACATCGTATCCTCCTATGGTTTCGTATTGCCGGTCTCTCAGTGGATACATTCGTGCGACAAAGGTTACAAGGAGCACCTTGCCGCCGTGGAGGAAGAGACGAGCGGGAAAATATTTCCAGAATGCTTCTGTAAGTCTATGGCCGTATTCTGACCTGCTTTCTTCGCCAATGAATCCCGCGCAGGCGTGCTGATACGAAATTGGCGCGTGAAGACGACGGAGAAAGAGAAAGAAAGCTTATCTCCATCTACGTATGTTCTCCTCGATCGAAAGTAGCAGCAAAAAACTATCAATCTCCTGAGGCGTCGGCCGTTAGCTCTCCTTCAAGATGCAGATGATCAACAATGCAGCACACACAGCCACTGGTGGGGAAAAGACATGATGAAGATCGTTTGGCGCAACCCGAACGGCAATCCGAATGGAATCATTCCGAGAACGGCAGCTGTCGTTCAGATTCGGAGCGATGAGCCGGAAGACGGCCCAGAGTAGATCATCTGTCGCAGAGTAGAGGCTTCACGAGGCTCCGCGGAGCTCGTCACCACGAACGCGGCTACCTTGGCCCGACTTGGGGAAGAGATGGGCAGCATCGATTTCTCTTCTTGCATTTGGGCTTCCTCCTTTGTGGGCATTTCAAGCTTGCTTTTTCCAATGAGACTGTGAGCGTCGAAGAACAGTTACAGCCTGCGCCCGTTTTCATGCTTCGCAGTTCAACTTAGCGAACGCGTAACTTCCTCGCTGCGGCTGAGCAGCATGGATCGCGACTCCTGTGTGAGCGCTGGCGTTTCCAATGCCCTCTTTAACAGCTCTGGATCAATCGTTCTGCCAAAGTACAACTCATACACGTCCGCGATTGATACCTTGTGCTCATCACGGTTCACCACTTTTATCGCATCCCCAGCCTTCACTTCCCCTTCCTCAAGCACGGAGAAATAAACCCCGCTACGCCCGCTTAACGTGAAGAGCTTGGTCATATCGGCGCGGTCGAACCGCACTTGCAGCTTGTAGCAGGGCATCCGTGGCTGCGCGACCTGCAACAACGCCGTGCCCACGCGCACCTGGTCGCCAATATGAAGATCGTTCTCCAGCAGGTCCCGCGTCGTCAGATTTTCGCCAAACGCACCCAACGTCGCCGGAGTCTCAGGAACTCGTGTTCGCCAATACTCATAGTGCTCGATCGGATACGCATAGACTGCCTTGTCCGGTCCGCCATGGACGGTGAGGTCAGCCTGACGGTCACCGTCCAGATTCAGCCTGCGGACCGCTATCGCTCCGTCGACCGGCGTCTTGAAAATCGCGGTATTTACAAGCCGACCCCTCCACGTCACTTCTCGCGGCAACCCGGCGTTCACCGATACCACCTGCATTATCCCGACCTCCACTCCGACTCCCGGACCCCGCCATCGCTCATGAGGATCTCCTCGGCTTGCGCACCTTGGCTCCCCTTCAGCGAACGTGCTTTGGAAGGAAAGCGAGGATGTAGTTCGCAATTGGGTCTACATCCTCTTCCAAGGCAAAGTGACCGCTGTCGACGAAGTGAATCTCTGCATCGGGCACGTCCTTCTTGAATGCGTCGGCGCCCGCCGGCAGGAAAATAGGGTCATTCTTGCCCCAGACCGCGAGAACAGGTGGATGCACTCTCCGCAACATCTCGTGCCACTGGGGGTACTGCTTCACGTTGTTCTGGTAATCGTAGAAAAGGGCAAGCTGGATCTGAGCATTCCCCGGCCGGTCCAGTGTCATCTGATCAAAAGTGTAGCTGTCCGGACTGACGTCCTCGGGATTGCGGAACCCCTGAGTGTACTGGAACTTCGTGGTCTCGAGAGTGAGCAAACCGCGGATCTTCTTTTCCGTCTCCGGGTTCTTCTCCTTCCAATAGGGCGCGATCGATTCGGCCCAGAACGGGCTCAAGCCCTCTTCGTAGGCGTTGCCGTTTTGGCTGATGATGGCCTGAATCCGCTCCGAATGCTTTAGAAAAAGCCGAAAGCCCACTGGCGATCCGTAGTCCTGAATGTAGATGCTGTATCGGGTTAGACCAATGGAATCCAGGAAGTGATCCATCACGTTGGCCAGGTGGTCAAAGGTGTAATCGAACTCCTCGACGGTGGGCTGATCGCTATAACCAAAGCCCGGCATGTCGGCCGCGACCACGTGGTAGTTCACGGCGAGTTTCGGAATTAGGTCGCGATACATATGAGAAGACGAAGGAAAGCCGTGCAAAAGAACAATGGTCGGCTGCACCGGCGATCCCGCTTCCCGGTAAAAGATGTTGAGGGCGTCAACCCGTTGAGTCTTATAGCGCACCCGGGTCGTATCGTTACTGGTGTCGCTGGGAAAAGCCGAGGCCGTTAAAGCAGTCATGATAAGAACTCCTATTCCAAGACCGCATCTCAACGCTGATTTCATTGATTTTTACTCCTCCTTCGAGTCGTTAATCCGGACGCTCCCGGAGTCGATTGCCTTGGCTGGACCACAAACGGCCCCGAACCGTTAAAGCTTGCATTGGCACCGTTTCAGGCAAACACTTGCACGTTCTTAGCATCAGATTGCATAACCGATAAAAAGTTTCATTAACGGTATATAATTCTACGAAGCTTATAATGGCCTCGGCTAAGACAATTCACACTCCTGATGGGGAAGGCTGCTTTCTGTTCGTTGGCAACCAGTTGGCTCTTGATTTCCTAAACACGCGACCTGCCCAGAACAGGGAGCCCGAGGAGTTGCTCCCTGATTTTAATGCGCTCTTGGGTTGGTTTCAGGCAGCTGAGCTAATAAGCGCTCGTGACGTAGCCTACCTTCAGCGAAAGTGGGGGAAATCCATTCGAGCTCAGCGGACGGTAGAGGCCATGCGTCGATTGAGGGAGACGCTGAGGAGGGAGATACTCGCCTGGGAACACAGCGGTGTAGTTCATCACTCCACCGTAGCTGAACTAAACAGAATAATGGCGGAGCATCCCATGCGTACCAAGTTGAAGACCGCCGGAAGTTCGTCCGCTACAGAGCTTTGGTTCGATGCTGGCAAACCAGAAGACTTGTTCGCGCCCCTAGCGCACAGCACGGCGAAATTGTTCTCTGATTCTGACGGCGCCAACCTCGCCACTCCCGCCGATACCCGCAAAAAGCCTCAAAAGCACGCCTTCTATTTGCCACCCCGGGCAGTATGCCGGCGCTCCCAAATATTCAACGCACTCAGAAATTCAATTGGGTTTGGCCTGGCTATTTACTGCGACCACCGGGTTCCGCAGTACTCCCAATTTTTCAATCTCCACTTCTACAATGTCTCCCGCTTTCAAAAACACGGGCGGCGTGCGAAACACGCCCACTCCCTCCGGTGTTCCCGTCGCAATAATGTCGCCGGGTTCAAGCGTCATTCCTTCCGAAATGAATTGAATCAATTCCGGGACGCGGAAAATCATTTTCGAAGTATTGGAATCCTGCAGTGTTGTGCCGTTCACTCGTGCACAGATCCCCAGCGCGTGCGGATCAGGAACCTCATCCCGGGTCGTCAGTGCCGGACCGATGGGGCAGAACGTGTCGCACGATTTCCCGCGCACCCATTGCTTATCTGAAAACTGCCACGCCCGCGCCGACACGTCGTTCAGCGGCATATAGCCCGCTACATACTGCATCGCATCCCCCGCCGCGATCGCCTTCCCCTTTCGCCCAATCACCACGGCCAATTCCGCCTCGTAGTCCACTTGAGGGTCGCTCGGCGGTATCATGATCGGATCTCCTGGTCCGCAAATGCTCGTCGTGAACTTCGCAAAAATTATGGGATTTGCCGGCAACTGCTTCGCGCCGGCTTCAATCGAATGATCGCGATAATTCAATCCCACCGCAATAATCTTCCCTGGCCGCGGAACCGGAGCGCGCAATATCACATTAAAAATGGGCACTAACGCCTCTTGTGGCGCATCCTTCACGAGTTGCTCAGCCTGCTTCAGCGCAAACTCGCCGCCGCTCAGCAGCGAAATTGTATTGGCGTAAATTTCCACGGCCACATTCTTGCTCCGGGCCGCATGCTCCAGATCCACCACGCCTCTGTCCGTCAACGCTCCTAGCCGGACGCTTCCATCAGTTCCTTCGTAATTTACAAGACGCATCGGATTCTCCCGCAAAGTCACGCCCGCAAAATCGAACGCCACCACTGCAAGCGCCACCATTCCTTGGCGGCCCTTTGCTCGCCGCTTGTTCCCAATGCATTGTAGCAGCGTGAACTGCTTGGCCTCATGCGTTCCCCGCGTTATTCTAACGACTGAGCAGCTGCTGTCCGGCATTCTCAGGCCCGCCCGGAAGTAGCTGTCGCCCGCCATAGCCCGAAGCGAATGGAGGTTTTGTGCCGGATAACGAAGAGAATCTCATCGTAGTCACTGGGGCAGGCGGGTTCATCGGCGGCCATTTGGTTTCCGCGCTTCGTTCCCGCGGCCACAAACATGTTCGTGCCATTGACATCAAAGCGCTACCGGACTGGTATCAGCGCTTCGACGACGTCGAAAACTTGTCCCTGGATTTGAACCGCCGAGAAAATTGCGAAGTTGCAGCGCGCGGCGCCCACGAAATTTACAATCTTGCCGCCAACATGGGCGGCATGGGCTTTATCGAAAATAACAAAGCCCTGTGCATGCTCTCGGTTCTCATCAATACTCACATGCTGCAAGCCGCTGCTCTTCACAAGGTGCCGAGCTACTTTTATTCTTCCTCCGCTTGCGTCTACAACGCCGATAAGCAGAAAACTTTCGAAGCCCCCTCATTGAAAGAAGAAGATGCCTATCCCGCAATGCCCGAAGATGGCTACGGTTGGGAGAAACTCTTCTCCGAGCGCATGTGCCGTCACTTCCGCGAAGATTTTGCCGTACGCACCCGAGTCGCGCGTTTCCACAATGTTTATGGTCCTTGGGGCACCTGGTATGGTGGACGCGAGAAAGCTCCGGCGGCGATCTGCCGCAAGGTGATCGAGGCAAAACTGAAAGGCAAGCACGAAATCGAGATTTGGGGTAGTGGAGAACAGACTCGCAGCTTCATGTACATCGACGACTGCATCAAAGGAATCGATCTCCTCATGCACTCCGACGTCACTGAACCCCTAAACGTAGGTTCCCGCGAATCCGTCACCATCAATCAACTCGTTGACATCACTGAGGAAATCGCCGGTGTCAAACTGCATCGCAAATATGATCTCAGCGCACCGAAAGGTGTAAACGGCCGAAACAGTGACAACACGCTGATTGAAAAGCTGCTCCATTGGGAGCCCAACACGCCGCTTCGCGTTGGCATGGAAAAAACCTATCGCTGGATTTACGACCAGTATCTCGCCCGCGAACGCGGCGACGCCGGCGTCGTTCGCGAAGTGTTTATCGCCTCCCACTAGCGCGTCCTTTTACGGCGTGTGGTCTTCGAACCCGCGTCCAAACTCAAGCGTCTGGGTTCGGAATCATAATGTCTCGTACCACTCCGTCCAGATCGTGGCACGCGCTGATAAATTGCCGCAGCGTTCGCCGCGTCGGCGGAAACGCGTCGAATTCCTCCACGGCGAGTCCGCCTTCCTCATACGCGCGACGGAAGTCCAAAAATTTCCTCTGCAGCTCCTCCACGATTTCCGGCCGCACCGGCTTGTCAATTCGCGAAAGCACCGCAACGTCGCTTGCGTTGAACCGCACTTGCCACGCATAGGGAGGCGAAATCACTACATCTCCGCCAATAAACTCGCTCCAGTGCATGTGGTTCCGAAACGCCGCCGACAATAATCGAATCCGATAGCCCCGTTTCTGAAACAGCTCATAGGTCTTTTTGAATACCGCGACCCCTGCCCATTCCAGATATCCCGGGTCAATCGAAATATTTTCATTCTCCGCCGCCACCTTTAGCCAGTCATCCAGGCGGCCCACCATAATCGTGCACACTGGACCCATGTCGGCGATGTCTTTGCCTTCCTGCTCTCTCAGCTTCAGTCCCCGCTCCACCGCTTCCGCCACCGCCACACATTGCGGTAATGTGAAGCACACCGTGGCATTAATACTGATTCCGCGATAAGTAGCTTCTTCGATCGCCGGTATTCCCGCGCGCGTCACGGGAATCTTCACAATCATGTTCGGCGCCACCTTGCTGAACTCTTCCGCTTGTCGCACGATTGCTTCGCTGTCGCGGTACAACCGTGGATCTGTTTGGATCGATAGTCGCCCGTTCCGCCCGTGTTGCGCCTCGAAAATCGGTTTCAACAATGCCGCGCTGTTTGCGGAAATCTCTCGCACGAGTTGCCACGCGATCTCGTCTTCCGTCGCTTTCGGCCGTTCCTGAAGCAGCGCCTGAACACGGCTCTTCCACTGTGCCATTTCCTTCTTCAGCACGCCAAGAACAATCACCGGGTTGCACGTAGCGCCCACGGCGCCATGTTCAATCGAATAGCTCAGCTCCTGAATCGACGCGGAATCGTTCCACAAACATGTTCGTGTGGTCTGTGTCATTTTGTGCAACGGACTCTTGTACGACGTGCTCGGCGCTGTCTGGCCCATATCTGCCTCCCGCTCGCAATCTGCGGCTAACGCGCTGCCATTCCCTGCGAAATCGCGATTGGCTTTCCTTGCCGGTTCGAATGGTCCGCTGCGACCGCAATCTCCAGGGCCCGCAATCCGTCCTCGCCAGTTACCCGCGGCATTCGATCGGATCGCATCGTCTGCACAAAGTCGCGCACTTCCGTCAAATAAGCGTCGGCAAATTGCGACAAAAAGTGATCCGCGGCATTCATACTGCGGCCCTGGCCGGTCAAAAATGTCACTGGCGTTTTCTGCAGCGTGCCCACGAAAATCGATCCCTTCGAACCCACAATCTCCGTGCGCACGTCATATCCATAAATCGCCTGAACGTAAGACTCGATGTTGCCGATCGCCCCATGGGCATACTTCAAGTTCACAACCCCCGCCACAATGTCTCCATAGTTCGCCACTTCCGGCCGGATTGTCGTGGTTGAGTACGCCTGAACCTCCGCAACTTCGTCCTGCATCAGCCATCGCGCTAAGTCGAAATCGTGAATGGTGTTGTTGTAGAACAGCGTCCCGTTGATATTGGACTGGTATGCCGACAGAGGGGGCTCGTCCTTGTCGCGCCCAAGCGATTTGAAAATCACCGGCGTGCCGATTTCGCCGGCCTCGATTCGCGTTTTGGCGGCGCTGTATGCCGGATCGTAACGGCGCATGAATCCAATCTGCAAGCGTACTCCGGTGCGTGATACTTCGCCGAGTGCAGCGTGTGCGTCTTCGAGCGCTAATGCCAGTGGCTTCTCGCATAAAATGTCTTTGCCTGCCGCGGCCGCCACGCGAATCGACGCGGCGTGAAACTTGTCCGGCACCGCAATCACCACCGCCTCAATCTCTTTGTCCTGCACCAACTTTTCAATGCTCGGGTAGGTCCGCTCGATCTCCAATTCTTCGGCTACCTGTTTCGCGCGTTGCACCGCCACGTCCGCGATTGCCACAACGCGCGCTTCCGGCACTAGCCGCCGTAAATTCTCGGTGTGCCGCTTGCCCATTTCACCCACTCCGATGATCCCTATCCCAAGCTTCCGCATCTGCAAACCTCTCGCGGAATCTTAGCGGTTTGAGGCGAAAATGCAAACAAAATTATGAATTTAAGCGAGCCATCATCGTTGGAGTGAATTGTGACCGCCTTGCCCTCCCCGTGAAGCTACTGCCCGCGTTTTCTTTTGAAAACAATGGGGCCAAGCGGCTTGCCTGCCTTCGAAAGAGCATACGATTGGCCAGTTTGGAAACGTCCGGGCGCGCGAAAGCTGCTGGACATTCGCCGGAATCGCCACCCTCTTCAAACGCAGTCTGCATAAGCGCTTAGCCGCAATCATTGGAGATTGTCCTGCCAGTAAGGTACACTCACCCCAATCTACATTATGTTACGAAAGAAAAAATTACCCACCGCCGGAAAAGCCGCGAGCATCTATGACGTCGCCAAAGAAGCTCGTGTCTCCGTCTTCACCGTCTCTGCGGTCGTCAATCAAAAAAGCCATGTCGGCAAGAAATTGCGCGAACGAGTGGAAGTGGCGATTCGCAAGCTGAACTATCGTCCAAACCTCCTCGCGCGTAGTCTAGCGAAACAGAAAACCCACACCATCGGAATGATCGTTCCAGACATCGCCAATCCCTTTTTCCCCATGGTCGTTCGCGGCGCCGAAGACGCCGCACAAAAACGTGGTTACAATCTGCTTCTCTGCAACAGCGACGACACTCAAGAAAAAGAAGAAAATGCTCTCGAACTGCTGCTCTCAAAACGCGTTGATGGGATTCTGCTGACCAAAGCGGTTTGCGATCTTAGCCCTCCGCTGTTGCAAATGATGCAGGAAATGAAGGTGCCTATCGTGCTGGTTATGCGCACCTCGCCAAAAATTTCCAAAGACGCGGTGATCACCGATGACTATCGCGGCGCCTACGAGGCGGTATGTCATCTCGCCCGCTCTGGTAGAAAACGCATTGGCCTGATTGGCGGGCCGCGCAAGGTCAGCAACGGCAAAGCGCGTTGGGAAGGTTTTCAGGATGCCCTCAAGGCCAATGGCCTCGCCTCCGATCCCGCGCTCATCATTGAAGGCGACTACCGCGTCGAATCCGGTTACCGCGCCGGCAATCTTCTTCTTTCGCATCGTCCTGACGCCGTGTACGTGGCAAATTTTCTCATGACCGTCGGCCTGCTCAAGGCCGCCGAAGAAATGGGCTTACGTTGCCCCGAAGATTTTGGTCTCGTGAGCTTCGACGATTATCCCTGGCTTGGCATTTTCCATCCCAAACTCACCACCGTCGAACTTCCCAAGTACCAACTGGGCCAGGAAGCGGTCGAACTCCTGCTGGACCGTATAGGCGGCAAAGAAGGTCCGGGCATACTCAAGAAATTGCAACCGGAGCTGCGCGTTCGAGAGTCCTGTGGGTTTAAACAGCAAGTGGTCTCTACTGCCGATAAGTCTGGTTGATTGCTTTTTCCGTTACGGTCCAACGTCCAACGCTCAGCTGACTTCCATTCGCCACACGCGACTTCCTTCCCTTGGCGCCTGACTTTCGTAAAATCCAAAAAACTGCTGCTCTCTATTCTTTCCTCAAACCGCTATTGAATTCGTCGATAACACTGTTAGAAACTGCTTGACAAAGCTGCTCTCCATGCACTAAAAAGCGCTTAGCAGCTGGGGCGTGTTCGGGGTGCGACGGACTCTCCGGGCGGTTACCAACGCCGCTTTATCCAAAAACATGGAGTGCTGGCGAGCGCCGGTGCAACTTCACCTGTAGGGGTGGAATCCTCTGGGAAACGCTCATCCAGATGGGGGTTTAGCTCGTATCTTGGTCCGGATTACAGGGAGAAGAAGCATGAATGGAATTTCTCGCGCGCGGAAACCTGTCCAGGTCAGCGCCAACATCGCTCGGCGGATCTTCGGTCCGCAACTCCTCGCCTTGGCTTTGCTTATTTTGGCCACGGTAGGCGTCGTGTACGCCGTAACCACCAGCATCTCCGGTACGGTTACAGATTCTTCGGGAGCTGCCATCGTCGGCGCCACCGTCACCGCCACTAACAGCGGCACCGGCGTTGCCGTCAGCCAGCAAACCAATGCGCAAGGCTTTTATTCGTTCCAGTCCCTCCCTCTCGGCACCTACACCATTTCCGTTGAGCAAAAAGGATTCAAAGTCTACCGGCAAACCGGCTTGGTCGTGGACGTAAATTCCGCCCTGGTCGTCGATGTCGCTCTCCAACTTGGGCAAGCCAGCGAAACTGTGGAAGTTTCCAGTTCGGCATTGCACGTCGATACCGCCAGCACTCAGATGGGCGAAGTCATTGAAGGCCAGCGGATGACCGAAGTTCCCCTCGTCACTCGCAGCTACACGGACTTGCTCGCTCTTCAGCCTGGTGTGGTTGCCAACTCTTCCGGTATGAACGGAGCCTTGGGTGGCACTTTCACCTCCGCTGGTTTCTCCCCGCCGCTCGTTTCCGGCAGTTTGAATGCCGGCGCGCTCTCCGTAAACGGAATGCGCGAAGCCGCTAATGGTTTTATTTTGAACGGCATCCTCGTCCAGGAAACCGGTTTTTCCGGCGCGGGCGCGATTCCCAATCTCGATTCCATCGCGGAGTTTCGAATCCTCACCAACAATTTCGACGCCGAGTACGGAAACTACAGTGGTGGCCAGATCAACGTGGTCACAAAATCCGGTACCAACGACTGGCACGGCAACGCCTTCGAATTTTTCCGCAACACGAATCTCGACGCTGCCAACTATTTCGCCCAAGGTCAGCGTGGCAGTTATCACCAGAATCAATTCGGTGGAACCTTCGGCGGACCCGTTGTCCGTGACCGCATCTTCTTCTTCGCGGATTATCAGGGCAACCGCCTTGTCCAGGCGGTCACTCAGGTTGTTCCTGGTGCGCCTTCCGCGGCTACGGAATCCGGCGATCTAAGCGGTATTTCCCAGAATCTAACCGGTACCGTGAACGGAGCTGCGTGGGCTCAGCAACTCTCCACTCAACTCGGCCAAACGGTTACGGCAGGCGAGCCATACTACGCGCCCGGTTGCACCAGTTACGCACAGTGTGTTTTTCCAAATGCGCAGTTGCCAACCTCCGCCTTCTCTCCTATCGCCGCCAAACTTCTTCCTTTTATTCTTCCGTCCAACGGCCCGGTCGGCGCCAATGGCACTGGCAGCTATTCCACCAACGCCGGTAAAATCGATCTCACCGACAATAAGTTCAGCGGCCGCCTCGATGCCAATACCAGCTGGGGCCTGCTCAGCGGTTATTATTATTTCGACCGCTTCAACCGCATCGATCCTTACTGGCAATCCAATGCCCCCCTCTACCCCGGCTTCAGCGTCGACAGCAACGGTCAAACCCACAACATCAACCTGGGCGACACTAAAACTTTTGGCTCCGCCTCTGTCAACGAATTCCGCATCGGGTATTTCCGCCTCGATACCAAATTCAACCAGCCCCAAGGCGGAAAGGGAACCACCCTCGCCGATCTCGGCTTTGCTTCCGGCGCAGGTGGCGCTCCCGGCATTTACGTTGGTACTCCCAGCGTGGAAGGCATTCCGGAAGTGGACTTCAACAATTTCGTGATCGGCGTTCCCAGCCGTCCTAATCAGCTCGTCGAAAATATTTATCAGGTCCTCGACAACTATAGTCGAGTTGTGGGCACCCACACGCTGAAGTTCGGCGGCCAATATCATTACAACCAGTTGGAAGAAAACCTTTCCAACGTTGCCAACGGAAACTTTTTCTTCGGCAGCAACTTTAGCGGTCAACCCAGCGAAACCGGCAGCGATTTTGTGGACTTCCTAGTCGGCGCACCCTCTTCCTACGTGCAAGGTCAGTCCTATCCCTCCTATGGCCGCAATTTTTATTTTGGTCTTTACGCCCAAGACAGTTGGCGTGTGAAATCCAACCTCACCTTCAATTACGGGCTGCGCTACGATGTCAGTGCGCCGTGGCATGAAAAATTCAACGAGATTCAAACCTTGGTCCCCGGTTTGCAATCTGCCGTTTTCCCCGGCTCGCCCATTGGATGGGTTTTCCCCGGCGATCCGGGGATTCCCAGTTCCCTCGCACCCACCCGCTGGAACAATTTCGCTCCGCGACTTGGCTTGGCTTACTCCTTCGGCGGCCACGACGGCGTTCTCGGTAAAATCGTTGGCAAGCCCGGCACCACCAGCATTCGTGGGGGCTGGGGCATGTTCTACACCGCCTTCGAAGGCGCCACCGACTTCAATGAAATCGGCGACGCTCCCTTCGGCAATTACACCGGACAGAACGAATCCACTTTTGCGGCTCCGTTCACGAATCGCGCCAGTGGAACTTCCATCACCAATCTGTTCCCGGTTGCGCCACCGCCCAAAAACTTTTCCGCCAAAAATCCGGCCACTGGCTTTCCTTACGACAATTTGACCGATTTCTACAACGCCTTCGGCACCATCGGCAGTTCCCCGGCTTTTTACAGCAAAAACCGTCTGCCTTACGCGGAAAATTACGAACTGTCCATCGAACGCCAGATCACCAGCACGGATATTCTTACGGTCAGTTACGTCGGCACTCAGGGCCATCGCCTGCTCGCCTCTGAATCCGCGAATCCCGGTATTCCTGCCCTCTGTTTGTCCCTGCTCGCAGCGGGTTGCGGGCCCGGTGGTGAAAACAATATTTACACCCTGAACGGTGTCACCACAGCCGGCACTCGTGGCCCGTTCAGCGCTCCCTATCGCAACACGCCCGTCAACGGAAACTACATCGTTCCCTTCGGCAACGATTCGTACTTCATCACCGGCGCCTACTCTTCGTACAATTCCGCACAAGTCAGCTGGAAACATTCCAGCCGCCGTTCTCAACTCCTCCTCGGCTACACCTTCAGCAAGTCTCTCGACAATTCCTCCGGTTATGGTGAGCAATACAATCCCATCAATCCCCGGCTCAGCCGCGGACTCTCCGCCTTCGACAGCACTCACAATTTCGTCATCAGCTATGCCTACACTTTGCCCTTCGACAAGCTCGATGGACCTAAGAAACTCACCAACGGTTGGCAGATCAGCGGCATCACTCGTTTCGCCACCGGTCTCCCCGTCACCATTATCGAAACTGACGATCGCTCCCTGCTGGGCACCTCGTTCGGCGGTCCTATCGTTCTGCCCGTTGACACTCCCAATCTCCTTGGGCCCGTGCAGAAATTTGATCCTCGAAAAACCAACGGAATGTATTTCAGCTCTTCCGCCTTTGGTGCGGATGTACTCGGACAGGAAGGCACTTCGAATCGTCGCTTCTTCCACGGCCCTGGCATTAACAACTGGGATATGGCCTTGCTCAAGAATACCCAGCTCACTGAGCGGCTCAACCTGCAATTTCGTGCCGAACTCTTCAACGTCTTCAACCATGCTCAATTCCTCACGCCCAACGGCCTGCTCTCTTTCACCTGCGGCAATCAAACTGATACTTCCACTTGCTCGGTAACCTCCGGCAACAGCGCGGGCATCGTCACCGCAACGCAACCGCCTCGCATCGGCCAGCTTTCGCTGAAGCTCAACTTTTAGCTCCGCTGATTCTTCCGGGAGGTCTTACACCCTCCCGGACGTTTGTCTCTGTCAACCGCAATTGAGATCATCAAACGGGAGAACTCTGTCGTGGGAAACCTCGCAATCACCGGTGGTGAGCCGCTCCGCAAAACTCCATTCCCGGCTTGGCCCACCTCCACCAAAGAAGAACTGCACGCGCTCGAAGACGTCCTCGCCAGCGCCAAATGGGGCGGCCAGCCTTTTCCCGGCAAACACTCCGTCGCGTTCCAGAAAAAGTTCGCGGAACTTCACACCGTCAAGTACGCCCAGTGCGTGAACACCGGCACCGTGGCCATTCAAGCTTCCCTCATAGCCATCGGCATTCAGCCCGGCGACGAAGTGATTGTTCCTGCTTACACCTGGGAAGGCACTGTCGGTCCCGTTCTTCTCGTGAACGCCGTCCCCATCTTCGTTGATGTCGATCCAGAAACCTATTGCCTCGACGCCAATCTCATCGAGAAAGCGATCACCCCAAAAACGAAAGCCATTCTCCCCGTCCATCTCGGTATGCGTTTTGCCGATATGGATGAAATTCTCCGCATCGCCGCCAAGCACAAACTCAAAGTGATCGAAGATTGTGCCCACGCCCACGGTGGCATGTGGAAGGGCCAAGGTGCCGGCTCCATGGGCGACCTCGGCGCTTTCAGTTTCCAATCCAGCAAGCTCATCACCTCTGGCGAGGGCGGCGCGGTCATCACCAACAATCTCGAATACTTGGAAATTGTCCAGAGCTATATCAACGCGGGCCGCGCCAGTCTTACCGACCAATACCGCCATCGCATCATCGGCTTTAATTACAGAATGGGTGAATTTCAAGCTGCCGTCCTTGGCCCCCAAATCGATCGTCTCCCCGCGCAATCCGCCATTCGTTCCCGCAACATGGAGTATTTCGAAAAGCGCATGCAAAACACTTGCGGCATCGGCCTGCTCAAGCCCGACCCGCGCATCACCCGAATCGCTCCTTACGGTTACGTTATTAAATATTTCGCTGCAACGTTGAAGGATATTCCGCGCGCATCCTTCGTCGCGGCTCTGCAACTCGAAGGCATTCCTTGCGACGGCCTGTTCTACGAACCGGTGTATAAAAGCTCGCTGTTTCCCGTAAATTCCGCCGATTTTCCCGCTTTGAGCTGGGGCCGTGACAAACCCCTCGACTTGCGCACCATGTTTTCCTGCCCGCAATCAGAACGCGCCGCGTACCACGAAGCCGTGTGGTTCCCGCATCAGAATTTCCTCGGCAGCACTGAAGATGCCGACGACATCGTGAACGCCATCCATAAAGTCTTGCAAAATCTGGAAGAGCTTCGAGGTTTGGACCACAAAGCGATCCGTAACCAGAAACTCGGTCGCGCTGACCGCGAAAGCTGATCACGTCCACGTCTCTTCGGGCCACAGTCCCTCGCGGATTCAGCCCGGGACCGCAACGCAGGAGTTGTTTCTCACATGGCAATGGCAGCGAAAATCGGATACGCCGTGGTCGGCCTCGGCAATCTCACGCGCAACGCGATTCTGCCTGCCTTTGTTCACGCCAAAAAGTCAAAGCTGCTTGCCCTCGTCAGCCGAGACGCTCACAAGTCCACGCAACTCCGGAAAAAATACAAAGCCGCTGCCGTGTATAGCACCTCGGACTACCGCGATTGCCTCATCAATCCTGAAGTTTCTGCCGTCTACGTCGTCACTCCTCCCGCGCTCCACGAAGAATTCACCGTGCGCGCTGCCGAAGCCGGCAAACATGTTCTATGCGAGAAGCCGCTCGCAGCTACCGCCGCACAGTCCGCGCGCATGGTCGAAGCCTGCCACAAAAATGGCGTGCTCCTCATGACCGCCTACAGAAAATATTTCGAACCAGCCAGTGTTTACGTGAAATCCCTGATCGCCAGCGGCACCCTTGGCCGCCTTGACGTGATTCACACGGCCTTCAGCGAACTTTACAATTTCACCGTCGCTCCAAGCTGGCTTCTCGATCCGCAGCTCGCGGGCGGCGGCCCCATGATGGACCTCGGTGTCTACTGCGTGAACACCACACGTTGGCTCGCCGGCGAAGATCCTGTCGAAGCCGTAGCCCACTCTTGGTGCCGCGATGCCCAGCGTTTCGAACGCGTCGAAGAGGGTGTTTCATTTCGCCTGCGCTTCCCCAGCGGCTTGCTTGTTCAAGGTAGTTCCACTTACTCCGCGGCCGTCTCGTCCTTCATTTTTATCCAGGGCAGTAAAGGCTGGCTCTCGCTTTCTCCCGCCTTCACCTACGAACACGTTCGCCGCGTTACCGGCAGCATCGCCGGGCGCGAAATTGATCGCCGCTTCAAGCCTCTCGACGAATTTGCCCGCGAACTCGACGCCTTCTCTAATGCCATTCTGAAGAAAAAGCCCATCGAACCCGACGGCGTCCAGGGCCATCGCGATATGCTCATACTCCAGGCCATCTACGAGTCCGCGCGCGCGCATCACCCGCTGCCGATTCATTACCAGGGAATTCCCTCATGAGCGCTAATTCGGTTATCGCTGCAACCTTGGTCCAACCCGGTCGCTACGAAATCCGCGAATTCCCGCTGCCCGAACCGGCGCCTGGCTGCGTCTTGGTCAAAATGCAAATGTCCGGAATCTGCGGCACCGATAAGCACACCTTTCAGGGTTTCACCACCCAATACGGTGAACGCAAGCTCGAGTTTCCGCTGATCCAGGGACACGAAAACGTCGGCACAATCGCCGCTATCGGTGGCGACGGCAAATATCTCGATTTCGAAGGCCTTCCCCTGCAGGTTGGCGATCGCGTTGTCGTTGGCGCGAATGTTTCCTGCGGCCACTGCTACTACTGCCGTCACGATTTTCCCTACTGCTGCTGCGAGAACACCCTCGACTACGGCAATCTCCTCAGCGCCAAAAATCCTCCCCATCTTTTCGGCGGATGGGCGCAATACCTCTATGTCATTCCGGGAAGTTTTCTTGTCAAAGTTCCCGACGATCTTCCCTCCGAAATCGCCGTCCTCACAGAAATTTTTGCGGTCTCGGTTGGGCTCGATCGCGCCAAGCAAATGTCCGCTTTTCCCAACGAGTCCTTCCGCTTCGACGATACCGTCGTCGTTCTCGGTGTCGGCCCGCTCGGCATGTGCTTTCTTATGAAAGCCCGCATGCTCGGCGCCGGTACCATCGTCGCTGTCGATCTCTCCGACTACCGCCTCAACTTTGCAAAGCGTCTCGGCGCCGACCACATCATCAACGCCACCAACAGTTCGAAATTCGATCGCCTGCAAATCGTCAAAGATCTGACCCACGGCCGTGGCGCCGATATGGTCATCGAATGCGCTGGAGTTCCCCAAGCTGTGATCGAAGGCCTTGAGATGCTTCGCGTCAGCGGCCTGCTCGTTGAGGCCGGCAATTTCTCCGACCTCGGTGAAATCTCGCTCAGCCCCCACCGTCATTTGTGTGCCAAAAACGTCCGCATCCTCGGTGTCAGCGGTGAAGAACCCGCCGCCTACGGCCCGGGAATGCGTCAGATGGCTCGCTACATGAAGCATTATCCGCTGCGCGAGTTTGTCACCCATCGCTTCCCATTGCGCGATGTGGACACTGCCGTCAAAGCCGCCATTGCGCCCGAATCCATGAAAGTCGTATTCGAGCCCTGGAGCTGACCGGGCAACGAGTTTATGTGGTCACTTTATCTTCGACGAGGGAATCATGAGCGGAATCAAAGAGCGTTTCTTGTTTGCCTGTGCGCCAGATAGCTGGGGAGTCCTCGATTATCCCGGCCCATCCTGGGAGCAATCCTACAAAAAAATGCTGGATGAAATGGTGGAAGCGGGCTACACGGGCACCGAACTCGGACCCTACGGTTTCTTTCCCACCGATCCGGTCGTGCTTCGCCCGCAACTCGAAAAACGCCACCTCAAACTCCTCGGTTCCTTCGTTCCCGTAAAAATGACCGATCCTTCCGCCGGTGCAGCGGTTATGGATCGCATTCGCAAAGTCGGCCACCTTCTCGCCGCCCTAAAAGCGCCCTTCCTGGTTATGGCTGACGATCAGTCTCCCGAACGCAACGCCTATTCCGGCCGGGTTTCTGACCCCGGTTGCCGACGCTCAGCTCGCATCAATGGAAACACGTGGGCCAAATTGTCGCTGACGCCGAAAAAGTCGCCAACGAATTTGGCCTCGACCTCGTCTTTCATCCTCACGTTGCCACCTACGTCGAATCACCGGAAGAGTGCGAGCGTTTCTTCGACGTGAGCTCCCACACCAATGTGGGTCTGTGTCTCGACACTGGCCATTGCCTCTACGGTCACGGCGATCCCGTCAAAGAAGCCGATAAATTCAAAACCAAGCTTCGCTTCGTGCATGTCAAGGATTGCGACAACAACGTTTTGCAGCAGGCTCGCCGCCATAAGTGGACCTTCGAAGGAGCTATCGAACACAAGGTCTTTACCATCATCGGCAAAGGCAATATTGATTTCCCGGCCTTCTTCCGCACTCTGCTGAATAATGGCTATTCCGGCTGGTCGGTTATCGAACAAGACGTGAAATTTGGCGCAACGGAAATTCCACCTAAAGTCAGCGTAGCCGAAAGCATGAAGTACCTGAACACCGTAATCGACAACATGGCCAAATCCGCAAACTAACTCCGGTAGTGGCCGGTCTTTTAGACCGGTGCCTTTCTCTTTGGTTGTGCCGCGTTCCTTGGGCTGTGCCCTGCTCTTGCGGGTTCAGGTGCCCCACTCCCTCACGTCTCGCTAAAATCAAACAATTTCGGCCGCAACGTGAACCATTTCGTCTTGTACGCCGCGTACACGATCCCCACGGCCAGCCACGCCAGCCCCGCGTACTTCGTCCACGACTGCAAGCTCAGCAGCAATCCAAAGCAAAACACAAATCCAAATCCCGGCACAAACGCATCCACAAAAAATCGCCGCTTTCCCATCGCTTCTTTCGAAAACCAGAAATGCCGGAGCGCCGCCAGATTCACTCCCATGAACGCCAGAAGCGCCCCAAACGTAACCAGTTCCGCCGCATGCTCCCACGGAATCGTCAACACCCCCACATATGCCAGTGCGCCCACAATCCACACGTTGTAAATCGGATTGCCCTTCTTGGCGTTCAAGTGCCCAAAAATTTTCTTCGGCAGCACATCGTCGCGCCCCATGCTGTACAGTAACCGCGCCGCTCCCACATGCCCGGCAAGGCCGCAGGCAATGCTCGATACCAGCAGCATCACGCCATACGCCGTAAACAAAAACACCCCGCCCGCCTGCCGCGCCACGTCCATAAATGCCGTCTCTGGATTCAAAAACGTGGTGTGATCCGGCCACACTCGCTGCGCCAGATAAACCTGCAGGCCGCTGAACAATCCCGTAAACACGCACACCAACACCGAAGCCAGCAGCACATTGCGCTTCGGATTCTTCACCTCTTCCGCAAGAATGGACACGCCGTCAAACCCGATGAACACCAGCGCCGCCAGAGAAGTTCCCGCCGCCAGCGCGCGCAAATTGAATGTCGCCGGATTATAGATGGGTTGCAGCGAAATCAGCCCACGATAGCTTTCGTGCAGCACTATGTAACGGAACGCCTGCACCAGAAATGCCAACGTCACCAGCACCATGAAGCCCAGCAGCACTTCGTTCGTTCGCGCTGTGAACCTGATCCCCTGCACCGTCATCCACGTAATCAGTCCCACCGCCATCGCCGCCAGCAGCCAGAACGGCAGCGGCACCATCCTTTGAATCGCCAACACTGCATACAGCGCGTTTTGAATCGGCTGGAATAAATATTCTAGAAACATCGCCCAGCCCACCACGAATCCCAAATGTGGATTCAGTCCGCAACTAATATATGTATAGACCGATCCTGACGACGGGTACACGTTCGCCATCCGCCCGAAACTCACCGCGGTCACCGACATCGCCACCATCGCCAGCAACAGCGTCGCCACCGTGTGCCCGTGTGACAACACCTGCGCTTCTCCAAACAAGGGCACTGCCGCAATCGGTGATGTCAGGATGATTCCGTAATAAATGAGGTCCCAAAGATGGAGCACCCGCTTCAGATGCGGCTGTTCCGCCGTTCCCGCCTGTACCGTCCCGGTAGTCTCCACCCTGGCCCCTAACCAAAACTGTCTGCGTCATCCCGAGCAAAGCGAGGAATCTCTCTTCGATGTCAACCACTCCTCCCCACTAAAAAAACATCCTCTCCTTCTTCCGCGCCTCTTCGTACTCTCTTCCTCGCCGCCTTCACCGATTCCCGTTCCGCCACTTCCGCAATAGCCACGTCCCACCACGATTCATACCCCGGCACCCGCTCGTCATACGCAGTTTCGATGACCACCACGCTAGTCCGCGGTTGCCTCCGCCCTTCCGCCAGCGCCGCGGCAAGTTCATCCCGTGTCTTCGCCCGTGTAGCCCACGCTCCTAAACTCGCTGCATTCGCCACGAAATCCACCGGCAGAAATTCACCATCGTATTTATCTCCCCGCCGGTAACGGTAATTCGTTCCCATACCCTCATTTCCGCAGCTACGGCTCAACCCGCCGATGCTCGAAAATCCGTGATTATCCAGCAGCACAATGTTCAGCTTGTAGCCTTCTTGCACCGAAGTCACAATTTCCTGCGCCATCATCAAATACGACCCGTCTCCTACTAGCACGTACACTTCGCGCTTCGGATGCGCCATCTTCACGCCCAGCCCGCCGCCAATCTCATATCCCATGCACGAATACCCATACTCCATGTGGTATCCGCCCGGCTTGTTCGTTCGCCACAACTTATGCAAATCTCCAGGCAAACTCCCGGCCGCGCACACCATCGTGTCTTCCGCCTGCATGCTCGCGTTCACCAGCCCAATAATTTCTCCCTGGCTGATCGGTCGTTCCTTCCGCATCCCATAAATCCGGTCGACTTCCTTCTCCCAATGCGCGCGGAAATCCGCAATTTTCACCCGGTAGCTTTCTTCCACCTTGCAGCCAGACACCAATTTCAACAGCTCGTCCAGGGTCGCGCGCGCGTCTCCCGTCAGTGGCAGCCCCGCGTGTTTATACGCATCGAACTCCGCTACATTTATATTGATGAACTTTACCGCCGGGTTTTGAAACGCCGTTTTCGAGGCGCTCGTGAAATCGCTGTACCGTGTGCCGATGCCAATCACCAGGTCCGCTTCGCGCGCCAGAATATTTGCCCCCGGTGTCCCCGTTACTCCGACCGCCCCAACCTCCTGAGGGTGATCGTACGGAAGCGCGCCCTTCCCCGCCTGCGTCTCGCAGACCGGTATTCCAGTCGTCTCCGCGAATTTCGCCAGTGCCTCGCTCGCCTCCGAGTACAGCACCCCGCCGCCCGCGATAATCAGCGGCTTCTTCGCGCCGCGTATCCATTCCGCTGCTTGCTTCGACAAACCCATGTCGCAGCGGCTCCGTGGAATCACCCACACGCGTTTCTCAAAAAATTCCTTGGGATAATCGAACGCCTCCGTTTGCACATCCTGCGGCAGGCTGAGCGTCACCGCGCCGGTCTCCGCCGGAGACGTCAACACTCGCATCGCCTCTGGCAACGCCGTCAGTAACTGTTCCGGCCGTTGAATCCGGTCCCAATATTTCGAAACTGGCTTAAAGCAGTCGTTCACGGAAATATCTTGAGAATTGCTCGCCTCCAGTTGTTGCAACACCGGAGCCACATTCCGTCGCGCAAAAATATCCCCCGGCAACAGCAACACGGGTAAACGGTTCACCGTCGCCACCGCCGCGCCAGTCACCATGTTCGTCGCCCCAGGACCAATCGATGTCGTGCACGCCAGCGTGCGCATCCGAAAACTCGCCTTTGCGAATGCTGCCGCCGTATGCACCATCGCCTGCTCGTTGCGGCACAGGTGATACTTCAATCCAGGGTCCTGCTCCAGCGCCTGCCCCATCCCCGCCACGTTTCCATGTCCGAAGATTCCGAAAATCCCTTCGAACAAACGGTGTTCCTTCCCATCCCGCCCCGAATACTGTTTCTGCAGGTAGGCCACCAGCGCCTGTGCCATGGTCATCCGCCGTGTCATGCAACTCTTCTCCTCAATCTTGTTCACTTCGATGCGAACCGTACCATCTCACACTTCGCTGCGCAGCCTTCCGCTATTTCACCAGCGGCAATCGCGGGTCGATCTCTTTCCACGTATCCTTTAGCCACACATGCTGCGGGTCTTCCGTCACGTGCAGTGTTCGCGAACTTCCCGCCAGAAAATTCAGGTAGTACACGCTATACCCGGGTCCCGCCACCACCGGATGGTACCCGGAACGCACCAGCACCGCATCGCCATCTTCCGCCCGCACCGTCACATCCTCTTTCTTGTCGGGAGAGTACAACCGTTGCAGCGCAAAGCCCTCGCGCGGATGCTCGATTCGGTAGTAATAAATTTCGTCCAGGTCCACTTCCGTGGGTGGATTGTGTACATCGTGTTTATGCGGCGGGTAGCTCGACCAGTTTCCCCCAGGGGTATACACCTCAATGACCACCAGTTTGTCCGCTGGAAAATCCGGCCGCACAATATCGACAATCTGTCGCGACGCGTTTCCCCCGCCCCGCAAACTCGTCGCTACTTCCTTCGGCGTCACCAACCGTGGTTCCAGTCTCGCCGTCGACGGCACCCGGCATTCGGCAATCTCGCACACCGTCTCGCCCTTCCATTTCACTTTGTTGCCATCCGGCAGGTACAAGCAGTACGGAAATCCATCGAACACGTTTTTTCGCTCACCGATACTGCGCTCCCCTTTGCCCCAGTCCGCCAGGCAGCGTCCACCCAAAATGACAAACGCCCCCTCCTCCCCGTTCGTCTCCGTCTCGTAACTCTCACCGGCATTCAGCCGCCGCACCACCATGCTCATCCATTCCCAGCCCACGCTCTCCCGCGAGAAATTCAGCAGCTCGCCCGATACCCCATCGCACAGAGCCTTCGAATGCACCACATTCGGCCGGGAACTCATGAGACACTCCTTAGGAAAACGCTCGCGGCTTTCCGGTAGCTCCCGGCATCGCTGCCGGCTCTTGCCGTAAACTCCAGACCGCCCGTCAAAGCGCTTTGTGGAATTAACGACGTTTCCGCCGGGAATGCCTTTGAATGTCTCGAAATCACTCATATTCCCAGCGGTTGCGCCAAAATAACCGCCTAGATTGTATCCTCAGTCCTCCCCACTTTCAATGCGCTTTCTTATCTTTTGGTATCCTCTTCCAGGTTCTATTGTCGACTTCCCGGCCTAACGCAAGTATCCTCGCCCGCAAGAGAGGAGTCCTCCCAACTCAATCATCGAGTGCATCCCTCGTCTTCCTTCAGGCCCAGCGCCTCGTGCATCTCTCCACCGTCGATCTGGTCATCATCATCTTCTATTTCGCTCTGGTGCTCGGCATCGGCTTTTACCTAAAAGAACACGCCAACACCGGCGAAGATTTCTTCCTGGCCGGCCGCGAAATGACCGCCTGGATCGCCGGCCTGAGCTTCCTCTCCGCCAACCTGGGCTCGCTGGAACTGATGGGCTGGGCCGGCGCCGCCTATCAATACGGCATCCTGGCCGCGCACTGGTATTGGATCGGCGCCATTCCGGCCATGCTCTTCCTCGGCACTGGTGATGATGCCGTTCTACTACATCTCGCAAAACCCACTCCGTGCCCGGCTATCTGCAAGCTGCGCTTCGGCGAAGGCCGCGCGCCGCTCTCCGCCGTCTCTTCGCCTTCATGACCGTGCTGATGAGCGGCATCAACATGTACTCCATGGCCCTGGTGATGAAGGTGGTGCTCGGCTGGGACATCAATTTCAGCATCTGGGTCTCTTCCGATCACCGTCGCGGTTTACGTCGTCCTCGGCGGCCTGCTCTCCGCCATTTTCAACGAGGTGCTGCAGTTCGTGCTGATCTGGCTCGGCGCGCTGCTCATCCCCATCCTCGGCCTGATCGAAACCGGCGGCTGGAACGGGCATGCATGCTAAGGCTCGCATCCACCACGATATCGCCAATCCGGCGATTACACGCACCTGTGGCGCACCCTGGGCAACTTCCACGACAACCCCATGGGCATGCACTGGACCGGCATCGTCTTCGGTCTCGGCTTGGTCATTTCCTTCGGCTACTGGACCACCGACTTCCTGGTGGTGCAGCGCGTGCTCTCCGCCAAGGATCTGCGCGCCGCCAAGATGGCGCCCATCATCGGCGCGGCTTTCAAGATGTTCGTGCCGTTCATCGTGATTCTGCCCGGCCTGCTCGGCCTCGCCGCTGCTTGCCCGATGCAAGCTGGTGCCGGAAAGCGCGTGGCATGGCCACCGGCGGTCACAGCTACAACGAAGTGCTGCCCCTGATGCTGGCGCGCTACTGCGGCCCCGGCCTGCTCGGTCTCGGCATCACCGCGCTGATCGCCGGCTTCATGTCGGGCATGGCGGGCAACGTCAGCGCCTTCGCCACGGTCTGGACCTACGACATCTACCGCGCCCTCATCAACAAAGACGCCACCGATGCGCACTACGTCAGCATGGGCCGCTGGTGCACGATCGTCGGCGTGCTGGTCAGCATCGGCACCGCCTACCTGGTCATGCAATTCCAGAGCATCATGGATTACGTCCAGGCGCTGTTCAGCTTCTTCATCGCGCCGCTCTTCGGCACCGTGCTGCTCGGCATGCTGTGGAAGCGCGCCACCCCCGCCGGCGGCTTCTGGGGCTTGCTTGCGGGCACTGCGTCTTCGATCGGCATGTGGGCCTGGGTGAAACTCGATCCCTCGGCGCCTGCGCTACGTCGCTCTTTCTCCTAACGCGCGGGACATGGCGGAGAATATGTACCGCGCCTTGTGGTCCTGGATCATCTGCGTGGTCGTCACCGTGGTCGTCAGTCTTGCCACCCAACCCAAGCCTGATTCCGAACTCAAAGGGCTGGTCTACGGAGTCACGGAAATTCCCTCCGAAGGGTACGCTTCCACTTTGCATCGGCCGTGGTTCTGGGCCACTGTCGTGGGAGTCATTTTCATCGCCCTGCAAATTATTTTCTGGTGAGGTTTTATGAAACGCGGCGGCTCGCATCTCCATCTGGTTCTTTATCGGCATTTCGCTGCTCGTGAACGGCGTGCTCATCTTCGGTGCGGGTGTTTATCAGCTCATTCATCCGCCGCAACACGAATTGGTTCTCTTCAATCTCCACGCGGGCATCTGGTGGGGAGCTATTCTCGCCATACTCGGTGCGGTCTATTGCATCACATACCGCCCGGGCAAAACACCCGACCAATAATCAGCCGCAAGCGGAGCTAATCATTAACGTATACACTGAGCTTGCTGGCGTCGGCTTCCGCTGACTCTTAGCTTTAATCTTTACTTGCTCCACTCGAACACAGCCATGAAACTAAAATCTCTTCGCGAACAAGTCCTCGAAGCCAATCTCGAACTCGTTCGCCGCGGCCTCGTCCTCTTCACCTTTGGCAACGCCAGCGGCATCTCCGCAACGATGGCCTCGTCGTCATCAAACCCAGCGGCGTTCCTTACGACACCATGAAACCGCAAGACCTCGTCATCACCGACCTCGACGGCAATCCCGTCGAAGGCGCCCTTCGACCCTCCTCGGATCTCCCCACCCACCTCGTCCTTTACAACTCTTTTCCCACCATCGGCGGAGTCGCCCACACGCACTCGCGTTCCGCCACTTCCTGGGCTCAAGCGCAACGCGAAATCCCCTGTTTCGGCACCACCCACGCCGACTACTTCCATGGCTCCGTTCCCGTCACCAAATCGCTCACCCCTGCCCAGGTCCGCGAAGACTACGAACGCAATACCGGCCTCGCTATCGTTCGCTGCATCGCCAAAAAGGACCCGCTGCACATTCCTGGCGTTCTCGTTGCCGGTCACGCCCCGTTTTGTTGGGGCGCTACTCCCTCGGACGCTGCGCACAACGCCGTCCTCGTCGAGGAAATTGCCACCATGGCCTTGCAAACCCTAACTGCCAATCCCAAGGCGCGCCCCATTTCCAAAGTCCTTCACGAAAAACACTTCTTCCGTAAGCACGGCAATAGCGCCTACTACGGACAAAAATAGCCTCAAATTATTTGCTTTTCTTGATGAACCATCCAGGTGGGCTGGTGAATCGGACCTCACGCACTCTGCGCTCGCGCCTGTTCCTCAGGTTCTAACTCCCGGATGGTCCGCTGCAGCCACCCTCGTAGCGCACCTTCCAACTCTTCTTCTGTTCCCCATTCGTAAAACGAGTTCACCGTTTCCCCGCGTTCCGTCAAGTGGATATGCCGGCAGGGAAATCGCGTCTCCCGGCGTTCCGGCGGCACCAAATCCATTAAAGGACATTCCGCACACGGCTGCCGTTCTTGTTTGTCTGCGTAATTGATGCACGTCGGTGAATCTTCGAACACAAAATTCGGTCGCCAGGGATACCGCGGCCCTCGCCGGTATCCTCCTTGTTCTAGGAAGGCTAGTTCAGATTTCAGGATCGCCACCAGTCGATTTTTGTCCTGCATGGGTGTAGCTCCCCACCCTACGTTTCCCACAACCTTCCCGCAATGTCGGTGACGCACCTCACTTTTGACCGTGACGAGTATCACGCGCTCCCGCATCTCCTCCTGCCCACAATCACTTATGCAGGTGATTTCATGCTTAATGGTTGGCGCCGCAACGGTAATCGCTTCCAGTTCGTAACCAAGGTGGATGGCTTGCTTCCAGACTCTTCCAACACTCGCACGCCCTACGGCTTGGAAATTATTGAAAACTGTCTGGCTTGTCCACACCGCCAGGAGCGCCTCTTTTGCAATCTTTCCGACGCCGCTGTCAAGGCCATGACCGCCATCACCTCTTCCGCCGCCTATCCCAAAGGCGCCACTCTTTTCGTCGAAGGTCAGCCCGCCCGCGGCGTTTTTATCCTCTGCAGTGGTCGCGTCAAACTCTCTACCTCATCCGCGGACGGCAAAACCTTGATCCTCCGCATCGCCGAGCCCGGCGAAGTCCTCGGCCTCCCGGCCACCGTCACAGGCACGTGTTACGAGCTCACCGCCGATGTCATCGAGCCCGCACAGGCCAATTTCATCCCCCGCACCGAGTTCTTGAACTTCCTCAAAGATAACGGGGAAGCCGCGCTCCGCGTCGCTCAACAGCTTGGCGAAACCTATCACTCCGCCATTTCTGAAATGCGCACCATCGGTCTCTCTCATTCCGCCGGTGAAAAACTTGCCCGCTTCCTGCTCGAATGGGCCTCCAACTATCCCGAAGAAAAAGGCCAGGTGCGCATCAAGCTCACCCTCACTCACGAAGAAATCGCCCAGATGATTGGCTCCTCCCGCGAAACCGTCACCCGCCTCCTTGCCGACTTCCGCAAAAAACAAATCCTCCAGGTCATGGGCTCCACCCTGATCATCAAAAATAAACAAGGCCTCGAAGCCATAGTCAGCAATTAACCCGTTTGTGTATTGGCCGATCGTCAGATCGGTGCTTTTCTCCCGCCTCCCATTGGCCTCTCAGCGTACGGGCGCAGCCACCATCGTCATTCCGAACAAAGTGAGGAATCTCTCTTGCTTCTTCGACGCAAGCCAAGGCGCGTGGCTCGGCCTACAGTTGGGCCGACGGGTTATTCGCGGTTACCGACTTGGCAAACAACGTGACTACCTACGGTTACGATACGGAAAGTAATTTGACGAGCATTCAGGACGCCAATCACAATACAACAAACTTTTCCTATGATGCTTTTGGCCGCGTGACGAAGGCGAACTTCCCGTCTGGCTATGTCGAGACGTATGGCTACGACAACGTGGGTAATCTGACCAGCAAAACCGACCGCAAGAACCAGCAAATCACCTACACTTACGACCAGTTGAATCGCTTGACCTCCAAGACTTATCCTGACAGTTCCACGGTGAATTACACTTACGACAACGATTCGCGCCTAACCCAGGTGACCGATCCCTCTGGTACGTATCAGTTCACCTTCGACAACATGGGACGGCTCACGGGCACGACGACCGCTTACGCGTTTTTGTCCGCCAGGAATTTCACCACCAGCTACAGCTACGATGCGGCGTCGAACCGAACGGGGTTCACCGACCCGGAGAATGGATCTACCAGCTACGTTTACGACACGCTGAATCGCTTGCAGACGCTGACGCCACCGGCGGTATTCAGCGGAGGCAATTTCGGGTTCGGCTACGACGCGCTGAGCCGCCGCACGAGCTTGACCCGGCCTAACAACGTGACCACCACTTACGGCTACGACAATCTCTCACGCCTGCTGTCGGTCACGCATGCAAACAGTGGAGTGACCCTGGACGGCGCAAGCTACGGCTTGGACAACGCAGGAAATCGCACCGCCAAGACTGATCTGTACGCCGGTGTGACCACCAATTACGGGTACGACAACATCTACGAGCTGCTGAACGCAATGCAGGGTAGCACCACGACGGAAAGCTATACCTACGATCCCGTGGGCAACCGCCTCAGCAATGTTTCCAGCTCTGGCTGGAGCAACAACTCGTCCAACGAGCTTACCGCGCGCCCAGGAGTCACGTACGACGCGAACGGCAACACCACCTCCAAAACCGATTCCACCGGTACGACAAACTATACCTGGGATTACGACAACAGGCTCACGAGTGTGACGTTGCCCGGCAGCGGCGGAAGCGTGTCGTACGCATACGATCTATTCGGTCGCCGGATCAAGAAGGTGTCGACCGCCGGGACAAGCATTTTCGCCTACGATCAAGAAAGCTTGATCGAGGAAACAAACGCGAGCGGCGTAGCGGTTGCGCGTTACACGGACAGTCTCAGAATCGACGAGCCTCTGGCGATGTCGCGTAGTGGGGCTACCAGCTATTACCAGGCAGACGGCTTAGGGTCAGTGACGTCGCTCAGTAATGTGTCTGGAAGTCTGGCCCAGACCTACACTCGCGATTCGTTCGGAAACCAGATTGCCTCGACTGGTTCGCTCACCAACCCGTTCCAGTACACCGGGCGCGAATTCGACACCGAAACTAGCCTGTATTATTACCGTGCCCGATACTACGATCCAACGTCCGGTCGGTTCCTCAGTGAAGATCCAGTCGGATTTAACGCAGGGACCAACTTCTATTCATACGTTGGGAACTCGCCAACAATGCTCGTTGATCCTAGGGGAAATTACGCGCGACTGAACCCCAATTCCCGCTGCGCGAAGGTCTTTGCGAAAGCGCTTAAAACGGGACTTTGCGCTGATGATTTCGCAAATGCGTTCAATGAAGCGGCTTCAAAGATACCAATTTATACAGTCCCTTCGGAAAAGAGTCCGAATGCGAGCAAGACCGAGGATGAGGTTAGCGGAAATGGCAGCTCTGAAACTCTCGGCTTTAACTTCTTTCACGTATGGCCGACGCCTGACGCCTACACCCTCACAAATGGCAAGCAGCCTGCCATAGTGCTGGGACCAGGCTATCTCAACGAACCGCTAGACCAACGGATAGCGGATTTGATTCACGAGGAAGTTCACGCCTTGACTTTGCTGAACGACGCGGCAATTTTCGACTTGTTCAACAAGTACGGGCTTCCTGACACAGAATTCCAAAAATGGCCACATCCAACATCTGAATTCAGTGACTGGATAAAGAAGGGCTGCCCTCCCAAGGCAAAGGGAACACCATGAGGAATGTTGGTTTGTCGTTGTGCTTGTTGTGGCTAATTGTATGCCCCTTTCCGGCCTCTGCAACCGTTAACCCTCGTATAGTCTCCGAACAAAAAGAAGGCGGACTTGCCTCATACATACTCATCGTGCCTGAGGGAACCTTCAAGAAGGCAGACTTGCTTAAGCTGGCGAACAAGTACATGACGACAAATGCCGAAGTGCAGTTGCTGCAGGTCGGAATTTTCACAGCAGAGAATGTAGCACACGACTTTATGGGCAAGAACGTCTTCGATACCACGTTCAGCGTTTGGAAGACGCAAGTAGAGAATCGCCTAACGGAACATACCGTATGTGCCGCTGTGCTGCTCAAGTATGGATCCTCTGCAACATTGAAGGTCCGCTATCCAAATGGCCAAATCGAAGAAATTATCATTTCAGGTGCAAACACTTTTCAACCGAACCTGGACAAACTGCCCATGCATCTCCAGCATGTAAGTTTTGTTAATGAGGGTTTTGGCAAAGGCAAGCGCTTGGTGGCACATTTCTATTGCACCGTTGGCAGCAGAGTCAGTTCGTCAGAAGCGTCAAAACTTGCCAGATCACTCCTTCTATTGGTTGGGACATCGAGAATCGAGGTACATCTTCGCGAAGATGAATGGTTCATATTCGATGCCCACTATCCGTGGGTGAACCTGTTCGCTCAAACACAAGTGCCCCCCACCGAGTCTGAAGCGAAACGATCTGTTGAATTTCTCTGCAAACCAGGAGAAAAGGAGACTTGCTATCAGGTCTCGTCTGGAACTTAACAACCCAATGAAAGTTGCTGCCGTTGAGCTCACGTTCGACGCGAACGGCAACACCACCACCAAAGTCGATTCCACCGGTACGACAAACTACTCCTGGGACTATGAAAACCGGCTGACTAGCGTGACGTTGCCCGGATCGGGCGGGAGCGTGTCGTACCGCTATGACCCAATGGGACGCCGCATCTACAAGTCCTCGTCTTCGGGCACGAGCATCTACGCTTACGACTTCGATACTCTGGTGGAAGAGACGAATTCTTCGGGCGCGGCCATCGCCCGCTACACCCAGAGCGGTTTGATTGACGAACCTCTGGCGATGTTGCGCAGCGGGGTCACGAGCTACTACCAGGCCGACGGGCTTGGTTCGGTGACTTCCTTGAGCAACGCAGCAGGAGCGTTGGCGCAAACTTACACATTCGATTCATTCGGCAGCCAAACGGCGTCCTCTGGTTCGCTTACTAATCCTTTCCGCTATACCGCTCTGGAGTTCGATACCGAAACCAACCTGCAATTCTCAAGGGCACGATACTACGACCCGAGCACGGGGAGATTCATTAGCGAAGATCCCATTCGGTTCGGAGGGGGGATCAGTTTTTATCCTTATGTTGGAAATCAACCGACAAACTTCTCGGACCCCAGTGGCCTGAACCGACAGCAAATCGGGCCGCCGACAAAGAAATATAACTGCCTTGCGTGGGGCCTAGGCCTAAATTGGGTTTGGGTGCAACCTGCGGACGGAACTTCTCCGAACAGCATCATGCCGCAGTTTGGTTGCAAGAAGATCGACTGCAATAAAGACGTCAACTGCCAAGCGCGCTCGAAGGTGAAGGTTTTTGAAGACTCGGGCGACCCGCATAACTGGCACGTGGAACGACAGACCTGCGATAAGGGGTGGACGAGTAAGTACGGGCAGGGTCCGCTCTTTGACCACATTGACGACCCGGACGCGGATTATGCCGATGTCTACAAGCCAAAGGGCAAGACCAAGGCAACGTGCTGGTCATGCCCCGTGGTGCCGCCCACAGCTTTGCCGAAGAGCCCGGATATTCAGTACATCCAACAGTGAGGTGAACGAATGCTCTTCCGATCAGCTATCCTAGTTCTGATCCTGCTCACGAATCAGGGTGCTTGGAGCAACGGCATGAGCGATTATTCTGACAGCGACTTGCGACAAGCCAAGGGGCAAGAGCAGACCCCGACGATTAGGTGCGGGATCAGGACAAATGATGTCAGTTGGCACTTGAAAAGTGTGGATGCGGCAGTCGTGGAATTCCAATGTCAGGCACCTACCGACATGTCCGCAATGCCGTCGCTGCATATGATCGCGCTCCCGAAGAAGCAGGGTCTAGATCAGACCGAATACTGGGCACCTTTTGCGATTCCTAGTGGGGCAAGCACGAAAAACAACCAAAAACTAAATCCCGCCCCGTCCGTTCGCTTGGTCCCAGGGCGACTGCTCTGGGCACCTACCAAGTCCTCAGTGTGGCCGTCTCAAGAGTTCGCGAAGACCGTCCCGCCCGGAGAATATAGCGTTCAAGTACAGCTTGAAATTAACAGTGGAGAGACGATCTCATCCAACGAGATCAAGGTCACTGTCCTGAAATGAACGCCAGGAGTCAGTTTGCGCGGTCTATCGTCTGCGACCAACGGCGGCGGTACGGTGCGTCTCAATATGCCTACGACGCCATCTGAAAGTTGTTCGGGCGGGTGGCCCAGGCTCGACCCGCAAGATGAATTTGGGTGCCCCATCCTCGGATTGTGAGGGTGGGTCTTGAGGCTTCTTGTTTCCACCGCTACGGCAGCTCGGTACCGCACGCCTCTAAGGACGCGATTCTCCATCTTCTAATTTCCATTTTCCGACCTTCCGTTCATTCAAATAGAAGTACTCGCAACTAACTATTTACATTGGGTAAACAATATGCTATCCTCCCTCTGTTATGCTAGAGGGACGCTGCCTCTGTGCCGATTCACTCCTCCCCACCCTGCCGCTCAGCGCGCAAATTCTGCTAACTCCTTTGCTTCCCACATATGCACGGCATTCTCCTGTAAGCTGCTTGTTTCCCACACATACGAGAATTGGTGGGTACCCCTGCCCCCCCCACGCCCATACTGTACGGTACAAAACCGTACCACGTTCCCCGCTAACTTCCATGCATCCCAAGACTTATCACTTGTACTGCAGAAACGACCAGGGGGAGGGGGGCAGTTACCATCGAGCCACATCATTCATGAGGAATGTCGGCGCGCCGACATTTGTGACGCCGCGTCACAAATCCTCGGCTTCAGTGCAGTTCCACTGCGCGGTCGTATCCCGTCATCTCCAGATAGCCCACTCCGCGCAATTCCGTTTTCCCGCGCGTCCCATTCAGCCCCACCGCGCCTTCCCAATAACTTGGAATCACATCCGAGTGTCCCGCCAACTCCTGCGATTCCAGCGGAGTACTCAGATCCAGCACAAGTTCCAGCTTCGGCACCGCAATTCGCCAATGCACCGGATACACCGCTCCGGTCACCGGACTCTTCCACGTTTCCCCAACGGGCTTCAGTTCAAAATCCTCCAGGCGCAAATGCGTAGCGCGTCCACTCGCGTCCACATAGGTCCCGGAAGAACAAGGATCGACCGACCCATCCTTACTCCGCATCCGGTAAAACATCAATTCCGTGTTGTCCGCGAGTTGTACGCTGAACCAGTCCCATCCCACTTGGTCCTGATTCAGTTGATGCGTGAAAAACTCGTGGTCCATCCACGACACACCCGCAACCTCGTAACTCTTTCCATTCAGCTGCACCTTTCCGCTGGTCTTCAAGCGCGTCATCGAAATGTAATGCGACGCGTGTCCCGCGCCCGCCGACTTTTGGCTCACTCCGTTTTCTCCTTGAATCACCGGCGGCTTTTCCGGATGCAGATTCAGCGTGAACGCAAACTTTTCCTCCACTCCTTGCAACGTTTGATCCTCGCCGTGCCAGGTCACATTCCAATTTCCGTTCCAGATGCGTCCCGCCTTCGCATCCACACCCGCAATTCCTGGTCCCGCTCGATTCGTTCTTTCCTTGTGATAGAAATTTTTCCCGTCCAGATCGCTCAGAGCCAGATGCGCCAGATACACGTCGCGCAAATCCCACGTCTCCGGGTGCGAGGCATCGCGGCTGACTCCCTGGCGGAAAAATGTCAACTCGAAGCCAAAGCGATGCCCGTCGCTCGCCGTCAAATTTCCCGTGTAATACCACCACTCCGTCTGAAATTCCGGATGATTGAAGTTGTCCCGTGGAAATTCGTAGCGATAACCCGGAAGCGCCAACTTGTACGGATTCTGGGCCGCCGCCACGACCAGCAGCACCGCCAATACCGACGCGCTACTCCTCATGCACAACCTCGAGCGGGTTCACCTTCACCGCTACTTGCGCCGGATACAATCCCGCCAGCACCGTTGCTGCGTACACCAGAGTCAACGCGCCGCACAACACCGCAACCGGCCAATGAAACCGGATGGTCCATCCAAACGACTGTTTATTTATGACAAACACCAGAATCAGCGAGAGAAAATATCCCAAAATGATTCCGGCGAAATTCGCCAGCAATCCAAGCAGTCCCGCTTCCACTAAAATTAATTTGCGAATCTGTCCCGATGATGCGCCCAGAAAACGCAGCAGCCCCAATTCACGCCGTCGATCAATCACCAGCGCCAGCAATGCTCCTGCGATTCCCATCACTGCCACCAAAACTGCCACAGCTTCTAGCGCATACGTAATCGCAAACGTGCGATCGAAGATTCGGACCGCTTCGGTGCGCAGATCGTGGTCGCTGAATACCAGAATCCGATGGCCCGCTGCGGCATCCAGAATGTCCCGGCGCACTTGTTCCGGTTTTCCTCCCGGCGTCAGGAACACCGCTACATTCGAGGGCGCGGGATCAGGCAGATACTTCAGCAGCGTCTCGCGATCCATCAGAATCGTTCCGCGTTCGCTCGAATAATCGTAATAAACATCGATGATGCGAAACTGTTCGCGCTGGTCGCCCAACGCCAGCTCGATCGCATCTCCCGCTTTTACGCGATGCTTATACGTGAACGGCTCGCTCACCAGAATGTTGTTTGCTCCCCGCAGTTCTTCAATCACTTTTTGCGCCGGCCGTCCAGAGAAGAAGTTTGACCGGTCATAAGGTCCGAGCACTTGCGCGTCCATCGACGCCAGCGTTGCGGGAAATCCCTGGTAGCTGATTTCGTACGCCCGCAAACGATCAATCGCTGCAACTCCGGGCAACTTGGCAATCTTGTCCGCCAGTTCCAGCGACATCGTCGGATGCCAGTCCGCCGATTCGTTTCCCGCGGGACGCAAGTACAAATCGGCTGGCAACTGGTGATCCATCCAACTCACCACCGTTTGCCGGAAGCTTCCCACCATAATTCCAACGGAGGTCATCATCGCTACTGACGTTGCCAGCGCGCCAACCAGCACCGAAGTGCGCCCAAGCGATGCCACCAAACTCCGCGACGCCAGCATTGCTTCCACGCCCAACAATTTTCGCAGCAGGTTCGTCGTTGCTGCCGCTACGAAATTCACCATCGCGGGAATCGCATACGCGGCTGCCCCAATCAGCAGCAGTGTCGCGATGTACCCGAAAAGCGGTTTGCCGCCGACCGCTGGCAATCGCGAAAGTACCGCAGCCGCAATCGCCAGAAAGAGAGCAATGGCCAGATCACGCCCGCTGTGCAAACGCGAATCATATTGGCGTCGTCCACGCGCCATCGCATCGACAGGCGCAACTCGCATGGCTTCTCGCGCCGGTCCGAACGCCGAAGCTATCGATACGCCCAATCCAATCAGCAATGCAACCGCAAACGAAGACGCACTGAGCGCAATCGTTCCTGGGCGGCTGCTGACATAAAGCATGTTCACCGTTGTGCCCATTAGCGTCACCGCGCCAGTAGCGAGGATGCGGCCAAAAGGAATTCCGATGAGCGCTCCGAATAAGCCGATACCAGCGGCCTCGCCCAGGAATGCCAAGAGCACATCGTGGCGACTGGCGCCCAGCGCGCGCACAATGCCGATTTCCGCGCGCCGCCGAACCACCGAAATCGAGATGGTGTTGTAGATCAGGAATGCGCCAACAACCAGTGCGATGTAACTCAGCAGCCGTAAATTCCACCGGAACGCCGCAAGCATCTTGCGATTTTCATCCGTTCCGGTTCCCTGAGCGCGGAGTTCAACGCCCGCGGGAAGCAACGAAGCGATGCGTCTTTGCCATTCGTTCGCGTCAACTGTTTCCGGGAACTTCAACAGGATCCGATCCACGCGACCCGCGCGATGCAACGCCCGCGTGGCTCCTGCAAGATCCATCAGAATGGCATTCTCGTTGCCGGCGGAGTCCGGATATACTCCGCGAACAATACAGTTTTCCACGCGGTCGTTGATCAGCAGTTCCAGCGGGGCGCCGGGTTGTTTGTTCAGTCCGCTATTCACCCAAATGCTTGCGGGATTCTCCAACTGTGTGATTGCCTGTTCACCTGTCGCAGCGCCGCTTGCGTTTTCGTCTGGATGACCTCGCCAATATTGATTTCCTTCGGCAATCATATCGATGCCGATCAACGGCACAGTTTCTTTGGTCGCAACCACCGTGGCGTAATCTTCGATTCGTGCCGAATATTCCAGCGGAACCGGCTGAGCCGCCAGCATGGCCACAATCGAATCCGCTACGCCGCCCACGCCGACAATTTCCAGCGTGTAATTTCCCGCGAGGGTCTCCATCGAAGAATGGAACGAGCCCGCTGCCGCGTTTCCTGCCAAGTCAATGGCGAGGACAACCGCCACACCGATCGCCACCGCCAGAATGGTCAACCCCATGCGCACGGGTTCTCGCCACATCGGGCGCACAATCAAGCGATAAAAGAGTTTCAATCTTCCCATATTCAACGCCGGATGATTTCTTCGATGTGCCCGTCGCGCAGGCGCACCAGCGTGTCGCAAACCTCCGCGGCTTCCATGCTGTGGGTGGCCATCACGGTGGCAGTTTGCTGTTCGCGTGTCAGCCGTTTGAGCAGATCAAGAATGAGCGCACCGGTTGTGCTGTCGAGATTTCCAGTAGGCTCATCGGCGAGAAGCAGTTTCGGTGAATGCACCAGCGCGCGGGCTATAGCCACGCGCTGCATCTGTCCACCCGAGAGTTGATACGGGAAGCGATTCTCCAAAGCGTCCAGTTCAACCCACCGCAAGTGCTCGCGAGCCTGCGCTCTTGCTTTGGCGTTTCCCGCCAGCAGCAAGGGTAATTCCACATTTTCGACGGCGGTCAAAGTATGCAGGAGTTGAAAGGATTGGAAAACGAAGCCAACTTTGTCGCGCCGCAATTTCGTTTGTCCGGCGTCGCCGAGGCCGGCGGTGGAGACGCCGTCGATGAGCACGGTACCGGCGGTGGGAAAATCCATTGCGCCCGCGAGATTCAGCAAGGTGGACTTGCCGCAGCCGCTGCGTCCAACCAGGGCCACAAACTCGCCCGCCTGGATTTCCAAATTAATGTTGTGCAGAGCGGGAATACTCTGGCCATTATTCAAATAGCTTTTGCTTACACCCTGCAGGGAAAGAATCGGCATGAACTGTGAATTCGCTCTCGATCAAGGATAGAGCAGCGGTAGGCGCGAGTTCCGTCTCTCGTTATTGGATGTTCGCCACAGCAGAATGGTGCACTGCGGGCGAACTGGCCGCAACCGAACTATTTCTTCAGCCCGGCCAATGCCTTTTCCACCGCCGAAGTAACCTCCGGGGATTCCGGCTCGACCTTCGAGTCGAATCTCGCAATCACCTTTCCATCGGGGCCAATCAGGAATTTGGTGAAATTCCAGCCGATGTCGCCGCCGGTTTCTGGATGGGCATTCTTGTCGGTGAGAAATGCATAAAGCGGAGTGATGTCGTCTCCCTTAACGGAGACCTTGGCCATCATCGGAAAACTCACATGATACTTCGCGGTGCAGAACGTCTTGATTTCCTGGTTCGTTCCCGGTTCCTGTCCGCCGAAGTTATTCGCGGGAAAGCCTACAATTATGAACCCGCGATCCTTGTACTTCTCGTAGAGCGCTTCGAGTCCCGAGTATTGCGGCGTAAAGCCGCAACGGCTCGCCACGTTGACCAGCATGACCACCTTGCCCTTGAAGTTGGATAGCGGAGTTGGCTGGCCATCGATCGAATTCAATGTAAAGTCATAGACGGTTTTTTCCGCCGCCATCGCGCTTATCCCCAGAAGTGCTACCAGCACAAACAGTTTTTTCATTGACGGCCTCCCCATCAACCGGATTCGTGAGGCCTATCACTATAGACCTACTCCAGAGAAAATATCGAGATGCTTTCAGGAGACAAAATCAGCTTCAACTTCTGACCTGCCAGATCGGCTTGGCCAGCCCCAAACAGCGTGGTAATTCCAGCCGCAGGTTGCGCCGGAGTTCCCTGAAGCGAAAGTTCCATCGTTTTGGGAGAGGAGCCGTTGTGAAATGCAATCACAAGTTTCTCTTCGTCGCTTTCACGCAGGAAAACATAACTGTCGTCGTCCGCAGCCAAGTGCCAGAGTTTGCCACTGCGCAGAGCCTCGTGTTCCCGGCGCAATTTCAAAAGCGATTGCACGTAGTCGAAGATTTGTTGCTGTTCTGGGGTTCGGCCTTCTCGAGTGAAAGCATTGTGCTCATCGGCCGGCCAGCCTCCGGGAAAATCCCGGCGATTGTCGGGATCGCCTCCTCCGCCCATGCCAATTTCGTCTCCGTAATAAATTTCCGGTATTCCGCGCATGGTGAGCGTCAAGCCGAAGGCCAACTTCAGCTTTTCAGGGGTAGCACCAGAGGCGCCAGCAAAACGAGTGGTATCGTGATTGGCAAAAAACGGGACCAGAAAATCCGGATGCGGATATAAGGAATCCTGCCGAAGCACGTTGGTGATTCGCCCGGCCGGTGCGCCGTGCAACAGAACATCGCGCAGAGCAAAATAAAGCGGAAAATCGAACAGCGTGGTCAACTGCGTATCGATTCCATCCCAACCCTTGCGCCCGCCAGCGAAGAACGACGTAACGGTAGGATCCGAATGAAACACCTCGCCAATGGTGGAAAGACGCGGGTAGATACGCCTCAGTTGCTGGTGCCATTGCGCCCAGAAAGCCCGCGAAACATAGGGGAAGGTGTCGATTCGATAGCCATCGAGCCCGGAAGTTTCCGCCCACCAGATGCTGTTTTGCATCAGATATTGTTCCGTGAGCGGATTTTCCGTGTTCATGTCCGGCAGCACGCCAAAGAACCAGCCATCCGTGAGATTCGCTCGCATCTGCGGAGGTGTGTGCGGATCCACTAAGGCTTCAAACAGATCAATGCCCGGCTCGTTCGGCTCTTTCTTATCTGTCTTCGCGTAGAACCCGCCCTGCAACGGGGCATGAGAAGTCAAATGCCGGTCCGCGGTTCCGTGGAACCAGTCGGGCGCCGGTGGATCCTTGACCCACGGATGAAGTGGACCGACATGGTTCGGCACAATATCGAAGAAGATTTTCATGTGCTGCTGGTGAGCGGTCTCCACTAGATCCTGATAATCCCGCAGTGTTCCCAAGTGCGGATCAACCGCGTAAAGATCGACGGCGCTATATCCGTGATAACTGGCCGCCGATCCATTTTTCACAATGGGCGTGAGCCACAGGGTAGTAATTCCCAAATCTTTTAAATAAGGAACGTGGGCCTTGATGCCTTTCAAGTCACCGCCATGGTATGCGCGGGGTTTCGCGCGATCGTAGGAGCCGGGAAATTCAGCCGGTTCGTCGTTCGTGGGATCACCATCCGCAAAACGGTCCGGCATCATCAGGTAGATCACATCGTCCGGAGAGAGTCCCTGATTTCTGCCGAGGATTTGCTTTCTGGTGGCGATTGGGAATTCAAAGGACGTGTCACCACGTGGTGTGGTGAGCCGGCAAATCGCAGTGCCGCTTTTCAATTCCGGCGCGAAGGCCAGCCAGACGAAAAGATAGTCACCATTGGCGCTGGATTGCGTGCGGTTGACGAGAACTTCAGGGAGATTGCACTGGGCATGGGTGGCCTGCAGGTTTTTTCCGGAAAGCAGAACCAATACATTGTCGGTCAATCCGACCCACCAACTGGGTGGTTCTACCTTGGTTACGACCGGCGCATCCGGATCCTTGGCGGTTTGCGCGGATAAACCAGCCGCCGCACAGGACAGCAGAAAGAGGACGAGTAGCGCGTGTGCTGAGTGGCGGAGATATTTTTTGGCATTACGCAAATTCACCGGCATGGGCATCAGATGTCGAGCTTAACAGAACAGCGTCGTATCGGTTGGCGGCAATGTCACTGGGATTCGCGAAATTCCAAGCTGCCAAAAGCGGACGGAACGTGAAAACTGGGCTTGGCAGTGAACGTTGGGCTCCACGCAGAATAGAATCTGGGTTCCGTTTCGCCTTCGATCCGATAGAAATTCGCGCGCCAGGGATGTTTTGGATCGAACTGGGTGGTGAGGTACTTCATGGGAATGGCCAGTTCCGCGGTCCATGTTTTGGCTTTTTCATCCATGACCACGCGGCGCTTCAGCCCGCTGTGCAGTTCTTCAATTTTTCCGTGAGAGACCGCCAGGTCAATCCAATAGCCATTCGGACTCACTTCGAACTCGCGATAGACCATGGGGTCGGTAGAATCGGGCTGCAAGAAAGTTTCCGCTACATCGCGATTCCACAATTCGTAGCGCCAGCCGTCAGGACGGGCATCGGGAAAAACGAAGATCGTTTTGTAATTGCAATGAAAGCGAAGGAACAAGGTGTCGGGCGTCCACAGTAGGCGAACTTCGGTAGCCCGTTGTGGGTCGGCGTTCTCAGCCTTCCAGTCCTGGTCAAAGTGCAGCGCCGGCGCCTTATCCCATGCCGAGGCGGACGGAAGACCATCCTGATCGAGCGGCGCATTGAGGCGAACGGCATAAGCGGTTGGCAGAGCGGCGCGCTCCGAAGCATGGACTGGATTCATTGTCCAGATAGTGTAATTCAGCGCTGCCGCGAAGCTCACCCACAAAACATAAGAAAGAAAAAGACCTGCGGCGAGACGGTCAACTCTGCCTGCATATTTCGATCGATCCAAGAGAGATTCCTCGCTTCGCTCGGAATGACGTGAGCGCTTAAACACCAGCGGTTGCAAAGCAGCATACCATGTGATGCTCAGAGGGCGTGTAAGCGAGTCCGACACCCCAGCAACGAAATTAGAGAAGGAAGAGCAGCGCGAGACGCGTCATTCCGCCAGCGAACTGATTGGTCACGTCTACTGAAGGTGAAGCGGGACCTTTCGTACCCGCGTGCTAGCATCGAATTCGAGCCACATTGGTTTTTTGAGAAGGAGAATCCACGTGCCAGGCCGCTCATCCGTAGAAGTTAGGACCGAACCCAAGCGCCGCCATCCGGAAGAATTTCAGTTCGTTCGGCACCGGATTGAATCCGGAGTCGCGCGCATGACCCTGAATCGTCCGGAGCACAACCTGCTGAACGAAGGCATGCTGCGGGAACTATCGGACGGCATTTCCTTTGTGGCTGAGCGGGATGACGTGAAGCTGATTGTAATGGATTCGTCTTGCAAAGTATTTTGCGGTGGCATCGATGTGGGGGAATATACATCTGAACGCGTCTTTCAGATGGTGGATGCGTTTCACGGGGTGTTCGCGGGGATTCTGGCAACTTCCAAACCGGTGATGACCGTGGTAAACGGACCGGCGATCGGAGGCGGAGCGGAACTTGCCGCATTTGGCGACCTGGTCGTGGCCACGCCGAAAGCGCGATTCGCGCAACCAGAAATTACCATCGGAGTGTTCCCGCCGCTCGCAACCACGATTCTGCCATTTCTCGTGGGGCCTAAAGTTGCGTTGGAGTTGGTGCTGCTGGGTGAGCCGGTGAGCGCCGAGAAAGCTTTGGAACTCGGATTGATCAACCGGCTGGTTCCCGAGGCGCAATTGGAATCGACGGTGAACGACCTGATTACGCGAATCACCGGTCATTCCGGGCCGGTACTCACAATGGCAAAAAAAGCGATTCTCGGTGGGATGGGACTCTCGCTGCGCGACGGGCTGAAAAATTCCATGAACATTTTCCTGAACGAACTCTATCGTCTGGAAGATTCACAAGAAGGTTTACGGGCGCTGGTGGAAAAGCGCAAGCCAAACTGGAAGAATCGCTAACGTTGACAATGGTTTTGGCACTTTCATTGACACCCATGCACGGCCACCGTACACTGAATTTACAATTTGCAAGCTCGGGAAGTGGGGAAGTGCCGTGAAAACCGGCCGCGGTCCCGCCACTGTGATCGGCAAATCGCCGTAAGCCAGGCTACCCTTCCAAGCTGCAGCGGCCGCGTGTGCTTCGTGCGAGAGAACACGGTCCGAAATTGCCCCAGGTTCGCCAGGGGCTTTTTTATTGGCATTCTCGCGGACTCTCGTCAGGGGAGATTCGTGTCCAACGCGGGCTCCAAACTATTGAGGTGGGCGGTTGCTGTTTGCGCTGTTCTGTTTTTGTTCGGCAGCCCGGAGTTCGCGGCGCAGGCCAGCTCCGAATCGAACGCGACGTCGGCATTGCACGAGGTGACCGATGGATACGGACGGACGGTTCGCATCCCCGTCAATCCTACGCGAATCATCTCACTGGCCCCGAGTTTGACGGAAACGGTTTACGCACTGGGCGTAGAAGATCGCCTGGTTGGGGATACGGATTATTGCGATTATCCGCCGGATGCGCAGAAGAAGACCAAGGTCGGCGGCGTGGTGAATCCTAATCTCGAAGAGATTGCCGCGCTTCATCCGGATCTTGTGCTGCTCTCCAAGGAAGGGAATCAATTGGACACGGTTCGCGCGCTGGACACACTTGGCATTCCGAATTACGCCACGGATGCGCGCAGCATCGAGCAGATCCTCGCGTCCACGCAGAAACTCGCCGATGTGTTGAACGTACCAGCGAAGGGAAAAGCCCTGAGCGATGAATTAGCGCAGGAGTTGGCGACGCTGCAAAGCAAGCTGAATGCTGTGCCGCCGCGCAGAGTGCTTTTTGTCGTGTGGCCAGAGCCGCTTATGTCCGTAGGGAAAAATACCTTCGTGGCTGACGCTCTTCGGCGGGCCGGCGCAGTTTCCATTATTGATTCGAATCAGGACTGGCCGCAGGTCAGCTTGGAGGAGGTGGCGCGGTTGCAGCCTGAATACCTGGTGTTTGTGGCTGCTCACGCGGGGCCAGCGGGGAATGAGTTCGAGGCGATGGCCAGGCGCCCGGGATTTGAGATTCTTGATGCGGTACGGAATCGACGATACGCGGTGGTCAGTGATGCCATTATTCGGCCAGCGCCGCGGATTGTCTCCGTGATTGAGGACCTCGCGCGTCAGTTACATCCCGAAATATTCCTGGAAAAGCCAGGAACGCAGAAACCGCCGCCAGCCACGATGCCGCTGCCGGGCCCATTTCAATCCAAGCCGAGGGCATCGCGTTCTGCGAGCGACTGCACTGCGGAGATGCCATGCGCCCGTTGACGCTGGGTCGTTTGCTTTTGCGCTGTAGCGTACTTGCGGTGATTCTTTTTGTTGTGGTGGTGATTGCCTTGAAACTGGGCGCGGTGCAGGTGTCTCTTTACGGGCTCGGACGCGATTTGATTCGCGTGCTGCTGCACCGAAGCGCGCGCATTTCCACGGACTACGGCATGATCGTGGTGGACATTCGCCTGCCACGGATCATTTTGGCGGTCATTGTAGGGGCTGCGCTTTCTGTGGCGGGCACCAGCTTTCAGGCGCTGTTGCGCAATCCGCTCGCGGATCCTTATGTGTTGGGTATTTCGGGTGGCGCGTCGGTCGGCGCGGTGCTCGCGCTGATCTTCGAAAATCAGTTGGCCATTTCGCCGGAATTTGCCGGATTCATCACACCGCTGTTTGCGTTCCTTGGCGCTGGGATCACCATTGCGGGAGTGTATGTGCTGGGCCGGCGTGAGGGACAGATCGACAGCACCACGCTGTTGCTGGGAGGAATCATCACCGCGTCGTTCCTCCAGGCAATTATTATGTTTCTGATGTCGACATCCGCTGGCGGCAACTTGCGCGGAGCTTCGTACTGGATGATGGGCAGTCTCTCCAGCTTGCCTCCGAGGAATCTTCTATATCTGGTGGGAATCGGCTCGCTGATTGCCGCAGCGGCGATCTACACCACGTCGTCGGATCTGAATCTGCTGTTAGCGGGAGAGAAGGAAGCGATGCATCTGGGCGTGGATGTACGGCGCGTGCGGATTGTTGTGTATGTTGCGGCGTCGCTGCTGACGGGCTTCGCGGTTTCGGTAAGTGGACCGATCGGCTATGTCGGGTTACTGGTTCCCCACGCGATGCGCATGATGTTCGGGTCAGATCATCGAATGCTTCTGCCCGCGTCGGCGTTCGGCGGAGCGATTGCGCTGGTGGTTGCGGACACGATTGCGAGGACGATCGTTGCTCCCTCCGAACTGCAAGTGGGTGCGGTAACCGCGATTGTGGGTGCGCCGTTTTTTATTTATTTACTGCGTAAGAGGCTGGCATGAGTTCGCCGCTGCGTTCCCCGTTGCCCACTTCGGCGTCGGATCAGCCGCGTGGGAATCCCGACGTTCGGCTAAGCGTGGAACAAGCCAGCTACGCGTACGCGGCGAATCCGTCGCAGGCGCCGTTATTTACGTTGGAGGCGATGAGCTTCCAGGCAAAGGCCGGCGAGATTGTTGCGATCCTGGGGCCCAATGCCAGCGGAAAATCCACACTCCTGCGGCTGATCTCCGGGGCACTGGAGCCGCTTTCCGGGCGAGTGTTCCTGAATGGATTTCCAACGCACGCGCTGGAGCCGAAAGCACGCGCGCAACGCATCGCGATGGTGCAACAGGAGAGCAAACTGCTGTTTCCTTCGCGGGTGTGGGAGTTCGTGCTGCAAGGGCGGCATGCGCATGGGCGAGGGGTTCGTTTCGAATCCGAGGACGACCTTGCAGTGGCCAAAAACGCGCTGGCCCAAGTGGGGGCGTTGCACCTGATCGATCGTTGGATGGACAAAATATCCGGCGGGGAAAAACAGCGGGTGATTCTGGCGCGGGCATTGTCGCAGCAACCGCTATTGCTTTTGTTGGACGAGCCGACATTGCATCTGGACATCGGAGCGCAGGTGGATCTGTTGGAATCGTTGCGACGGCTTGCGGCGGAAAACCGCTACACGGTGGTGGTGGTCACGCACGAGTTGAACCTCACCGGAGAATTTGCAGACCAGGTTGTGCTGTTGCAAAAAGGAAAATGTCTTCGCGTGGGAGCGCCGGCGACGGTGTTTCAACGCGATCTGCTGGAACATGTGTTTGAAGCGCCGCTGACCGTGGAGATGACATCTTCCGGACGGCCGCGCGTCACACTGTTTAACAAATAAAGCTGCTGAGCAACTCGAACCGGAGGCTTCGCGCCTCTCACACTTGTCACCTCTCAGGGGCCCCGCCCCTCCACCTCAACCGCAGACCTCGTGCTCGGGAAGACGGTGCAATGCCGTCGCCGCCGCGCGACTGTAAGGCGATTGTTTCGCTTGCGAGCCACTGCAGGAATTCGCTGCGGGAAGGCCGGAAGCTGCTGAGCTGCGAATGATTTTTCGCGGCCAGCGAATTGTCGCCAAGCCAGGAGACCGGCGAAGTCTGCAGCCAGCGCGCGATCTTTTCGCGTTGGCCAACCTTTACTCTCCCGCGCGTGAGGGAGCGGAGGAACCATGAAAAACCTTTCGGCTACTTTGGGCCTGCTGGCCTTGTGCAGTTTCGTTTTTGTCCCCCCTGCGGTGTCTCAGAATCAATCATCCAATTCAGTGCTTACCGGCAGTTTGACGGATCCCTCTGGCGCTGCCGTTGCCGGGGCGCAGGTCTCCGCGCAGCAAATTGGAAGCACGGCCTCGCCGCTCACGACGACATCATCGGCCTCCGGAGCTTATGCGCTAACGCTTGCGCCGGGGCGGTACCGCGTGACCATCAGCCAAGATCCATTCGTTGCGCGTGAAAGCGAAGTGACGCTTCCGCCCGGTGAGACCGTCTCGCTGAACTTCCGCCTGGAACTGGCTCCGATGTCTTCCAGCGTGGTCGTGACGGCGCAACCGTTGCCCACAAGTGAAGCGCAAACGGCTGCACCGGTCGATGTCATCACGCGACAGGAGATCGCGATTCGGGAGGCAGTGTCCATCCCGGATGTTTTGCAGTATTCACCGGGAGTCGCGTTTGGCCGCACGGGAGCAATGGGCGGCACCGCATCGTTATTTCTCGACGGAGGCAATTCGAGTTTCACCAAGGTTTTGGTGGACGGCACGCCCATCAATCCACCCGGCGGCGCGGTGGATTTTTCCGTGCTCACGACGGACAACATCGACAAAGTGGAGATCGTGCACGGGGCCGAGTCTGCGTTTTACGGCACGGACGCGGTTTCTGGCGTGGTGCAACTGTTCTCGCATCGCGGTTCCACGGAGGTTCCGGCGTTCACGGTATTTTCGGAAGGCGGCAGTTTTGCCAGCGGAAGGGGCGGAGCACAAATCAGTGGAGTGATTGGCAAATTCGATTATTCCGGCGCTGGGTCCTATTTCAGTGCAGACGGACAGGGACCGAACGACAATTTCATCAACCGCACATTGTCTGGAAATTTCGGATACACCTTTTCCGAAAATAACCAATTTCGCGTGACGGTACGCAACAATACAAGCGATGCCGGTATTCCTGGGCAGACGGTGTTCACACCGCCATCGTTATACCAGCGCTACAACCAGCAGCTATTCAGCGCAAATGCGCGGTGGGATTTCACTTCGGGCCAGCACTGGCATTACGAAATTTCGGGGACGGAATCCTACACGCATCAGCACAGCTTCAATCCGCAGCAGAGTTTTTATGCCACTGATCCGAATGCCTTCTGCCCGCAACTGAATCCAACGGCGGCGCCAACCGCTGAATTCTGCGACTACACGTACGATTCGTTGTACAACTACAACCGCGCGGGATTCATTGCGCAAACCAGCTACGTGGCGCGGACGTTCACGGCTACGGCAGGCTTTCAGTACGAAGTCGAGAACGCCTATCTCAGCTTTCTGGAACAAGGACACGAGCGGCGCAACAATCAAGGCGGATTTCTGGATGTTCGCTATTCGCCAATCTCGCGTCTGTCTCTGGATGCGGCGGTGCGCGCCGAAGCGAACGCGTATTTCGGAACGCGGGTGGTTCCTCGAGTGGGCGGGTCTTTTGCGCTTCACTACGGGAAAGGCTTTTGGGGGGACACGCGCTATCACGCTTTTTACGGCGAAGGAATCAAGGAGCCGCGCTTCGATCAAACTTATGGCACCGACCCGTGCGATCCGGGCAATCTAAATCTGAAGCCTGAGTCCAGCAAAACGTGGAGTACTGGGTTTGAGCAGAAACTCGCGGGCGATCGCGTCAAGGTTTCCGCGGATTATTTCTCGAATCGCTTCTACGACATTGTCAGCTTCACATTTTGCGCGCCTGGGGAGACCTGCCCCGTAGCACCACCACCGAACTGTCCATTCGGCTATGGCACTTACTTCAACACGGATTTGGCGCGCGCGCGCGGCACGCACATCGCAGCGGAAACGCGCCCGGTGAAGTGGTTGTTGATCACGGGCAACTACACGTATGACGACAGCCTGATCCTGAAATCACCGAACGCGACGGATCCTTCTCTGGTTCCGGGGAACCGACTGGCGCGGCGGCCACTGAATTCCGGGTCGCTCTCGTTCATCGGGACGTTTCGGCGATTCAATGCTTCCTTTTCCGGATATTTCAGCGGCGAACGGACGGACAGCGACTTCCTGGGGCTGGGGTATACGCGAAATCCAGGCTATGCGCGGTTCGATTTGTCCGCGAGTTACCTGTTCTACCGCAACCTGTCTCTTTATACGCGGGTGATCAACCTTTTCGACAAAAGCTATCAGGATGCTTTGGGTTATCCGGCTCTTGGCCGTGACGCAATCATCGGCCTGCGTTACCAATTCTCGGGACGCGATTAGCCGAGATGGTCGCTCCTGTTGCCTTTTCGTGGAGTGGAGGGAAGGACAGCGCGATGGCGTTGCATTCCCTCCAGCACCATCCCGAATACAAGGTCGAGCTTCTGTTGACCACGGTTACCGAGGGTTTCGAGCGCATCAGCATGCACGGAGTGCGCCGCGAGTTGCTCCGCGCACAAGCAGACTCGATTGGATTACGGCTCGAAGAGGTGCGCATTCCACCGCAATGTTCCAATGCCATTTACGAAGCACGCATGGGCGAGACGATTCACCGGCTTCGTGAAGAGGGCATACGGCACGTTGCGTTTGGAGATATTTTTCTGGAGGACCTGCGGACCTATCGGGAGACGAAATTGCTGCAAGCCGATATGGTCGCACTGTTTCCGATCTGGAAAGTGGACACGCGAGAACTGGCGGAGCGCTTTGTGAGGGATAAGTTCCGTGCCATTACCGTCTGCGTCGATCCAAAGAAACTCGCATCATCTTTTGCGGGCAGGGAATTGAATGAGGAATTCTTCGGCGATTTGCCACCGGATGTTGATTCGTGTGGAGAAAATGGCGAGTGCCATACATTTGTGTTTGACGGACCCATTTTCCGTTCTGCGATTCCGGTGCGGGTCGGCCCGGTCGTGGAACGCGATTCGTTTGTGTTTTGCGACCTGATGCCAGAGGCACAAGGAGCAGCACAATGATGGATACAAATTCGAATGCGCAGGAACATTTCTGGATTTACCGAAGCTTCCTCGTGCTTTGCTTTCTGGTGTTTGCCGCGGTCGTACGCATTCTGCCACATCCGTGGAATTTCACTCCCGTGGGCGCGATGGCTTTGTTCGGCGGGGCAAAATTCGGCCGGTCGTGGAAGGCGTTCCTGTTTCCGTTGGGCGCGCTGTTCTGCGGCGATTTGTTTGTGGGATTTCACCGGCTGATGCCGGTCGTGTATTTCAGCTTTTGCCTGAGCGTGCTGATTGGGATTGCTTTCCGGCGGCGGCAATCGTTTGGGCCACTGTCGTTAGCAACTTTTGTGGGAGCAGCGCAGTTTTTTCTGATTACGAATTTCGGGTCTTGGGCGGTGTTCAGCAGTTATCCACATACGTTCGGCGGGCTCCTCGCGTGTTATGTCGCGGGAGTGCCGCTGTTCGGAAATACTTTGGCGGGCGACGGACTGTACGCGCTGCTGCTATTTGGCGGATTCTGGTTGGTGGAGCGGGCTAGCCCGGGTGTCCGGCTGGCGGCTCCGCGCGACGCCGGCGACTGAGCTGGATTGGCCGCAGCCTCTGCTATAATTTGTTTTTGTCCCATGACCAAATTTGCCACGGAATCCGCGATAACCCCGGAACTGCTCGCCAAATACGAGCCGGTGATAGGTCTGGAAGTTCACGCGCAACTGCTGACCAAGACGAAGATTTTTTGCGGATGTTCGACGCGATTCGGGGATGCGCCGAATTCCAACGTGTGCCCGGTGTGTTTAGGATTGCCCGGCACATTGCCGGTGCTGAACAAGCGCGCTGTGGAAATGGGGATTCGCGCGTCCCTGGCGCTGAATTGCACGGTACACGAGCATTCTCGGTTTGCGCGTAAGAATTATTTTTACCCGGACCTTCCCAAGGGCTACCAAATCTCTCAATACGAACTGCCGTTGGCGACTGACGGCTGGGTGGAAATCGAGCATGACGGCGGCACCAAGCGTATCGGGATCACCCGGCTGCATTTGGAAGAAGACGCGGGGAAGTCGCTGCACGACGGCTTTCCGCATTCCGGCGAAAAAACGTACGTGGACTTTAATCGCTGCGGTACGCCATTAAGTGAAATCGTTTCCGAGCCGGACATGCGTTCGCCGAACGAAGCATACGCGTACCTGACGACACTGCGTCAGATTTTGCTTTATACCGGCGTGAGCGACTGCAACATGGAGGAAGGGTCGCTGCGTTGCGACGCGAACGTCAGTGTACGCCTGCGCGGTGCGAACGAATTTGGCACCAAGGTGGAAGTAAAGAATCTGAACTCCTTTCGATATCTGGCCAAAGCACTGGAGTTCGAAATCGAGCGGCACATCGCGGTGCTGGAATCTGGCGGGCGCATCACGCAGGAAACTCGATTGTGGAATCAACCCGCGGGACGTACAGAAACGATGCGCTCGAAAGAGCAAGCGCACGATTACCGTTATTTTCCCGAACCTGATTTGCTTCCCGTGCACGTCAGCGCGGCCTGGAAGGAAGAGATTCACGCATCGTTGCCGGAGTTGCCGTTCGCGAAGCGCGCGCGTTTTGTGTCCGCCTATGGGATTACCACCTACGATGCGGAGGTATTGACGGACACGCAGGCACTGGCGAGTTATTTTGAAGCCGCGGTGAAAGCGGGAGCGCCGGGAAAAGCAGCGGCGAACTGGATGCAAACCGAGTTGCTGCGGCGGTTGAATGACGCGAACAAAGGAATCGAGGACAGCCCGGTTTCGCCGGCGGCGCTGGCGCAACTGGTGCTGTTGGTGGATTCCGGCAAGATTACCGGCGCGGTGGGGAAAAGAGTGTTTGCGACCATGTTCGATAGCGGACGGCCCGCCGCAGAAATTGTGGCGGCCGAAGGCTTGGGTACGCAAGTGGCGAGCGATGCGATCGAGCAGGCGGCGCGCGAAGTTATCGCGAGAAATCCCGATAATGTGGCCAAGTTCAAGGCTGGAAACGAAGGGGTCTTCAAGTTTTTTGTGGGCCAAGTGATGAAGGCCACGAAAGGGCAAGCGAGCCCGCAGGTCATCAACGATACGCTTCGGAAACTGCTATCCTGAGTTTTTTGTGAGGAGCCCATGTTGAAAATCGGTGAGAAGGCCCCAGAGTTCACGCTGAGTTCGGACGAAGGCAAAGAAGTTTCGCTTCGCGACTTCAAGGGCAAGCGCGTGCTGATTTTCTTCTTTCCGAAGGCCAACACCTCTGGTTGAACGATTGAGGCGTCCGAGTTTCGTGACGCAAAAGCGAAGTTTGACAAGCAGGATGTGGTGATCTTGGGCGCCAGCGCCGATCCGGTGAAAGCGCTGCAAAGCTTCAAAACCAAGCAAAAACTGAACTATCCGTTGCTGAGCGACCCCAGTCACAAGATGATCGAAGCGTTTGGGGCCTGGCGTACGAAGAAGTTCATGGGCCGCACGTTCAAGGGCATCGTTCGCAGCTCATACCTGGTTGGAGCGGACGGCAAGGTTGAAGAAATTTGGGACGAAGTGAAGGCCAAGGGACACGCGGCGGAAGTGCTGGCCAGAGTGTCTGGGTGATCGCGTTCTAAGCTGCAACGTTTCGATTCACAACTCCATAGTGAGATGGCCATCTTTTGGGTCGATCAGCATATTGTCGATCAGCCGGGTAGTGCCGATGCGTACCGCAAGCAGGGCATAACTCGGGCGGGCCACCCGGATCACGGGTTCAAAGCTTTGCGCGTCGACAATTTCCGCGTAGTCTACGCGCGCTAACGGTTCAGACTCCAATTTTTTTCGCATGGCGCGCTGCAATTCCAGCGTGTCCACTACGCCCGCGGATAATTCCATTTCCGCAGCCTGCAGGGCGCGATAAAGCACAGTGGCCGCGCGGCGTTCCTCAGGATTGAGATATGCATTTCGCGAGCTAAGCGCCAAGCCATCGGCTTCGCGTACCGTGGGGCAAATCACCAGCTCCACATCGAGATTCAAATCGTGGACCATTTTCTGAATGATGCGCACCTGTTGGGCATCTTTGCGTCCGAAATAGGCGAAATGCGGCTGGACGATTTCGAATAGCTTCAGGACCACGGTGGCCACGCCGCGAAAATGTCCCGGCCGCGATTTACCCTCGAGGCGCTCGCTGATGCCTTCCACGTGCACGTAAGTACAAAACCCAGGCGGATAAATTTCGTCGGCAGACGGTAGAAACAGCCCATCGACGCGAGCGTTGGTCAGCTTTTCGAGATCGGCCTCGAGCGGCCTGGGATATTTGGACAAATCCTCGCTGGGACCAAACTGCGTGGGATTCAGAAAAATCGAGGCATATACGGGCGAGCATTCTTTCCGTGCGCGTTCTACGAGAGCCATGTGGCCGGGGTGAAGGGCGCCCATGGTTGGCACCAGGCCAATGATTTTTTGATCTTGCCGCGCTTCCCGCGCTTTTTCTTTCATCCAGGAAATGGTTCGAATGATTTCCATGCGAGACGGTTACGCTTTAGCTGCCGCGCTCCTCTCGCGATAAAAGAAGATCAAATCGGTGGTGATGCCCTTTGCGCCGAGCTGCCGGAGCATTGTGGTGATTTGGCCGCGATGATAGGTGCTGTGATTCACCACGTGCTGCATCATTTGCCAGCGGGGATTACGCGAAGGGCCAAAACTCATCGTCTTGTAGTCCACCTCTTCGTCTAACGCAGTCTCATCGAGGCGGCTGGCATATTCGAGCCATTTGTGCTCGATGTCGTACCACCGGCCAGTTATACTGGAAAGATCTGGAAATTCCTTAGCGTTCGGAAATGAAGTGGGAGAGCGGCCCTCGAGTCGTTCTAACCAGATCCATTCCACACTCCAGATATGGACCAGCGTGTCGCGAATGGAGCTGAAGCTGGAGGCCATCTCCTTTGTGAATTGCTCGGGAGAAAGCGCCTCGACCGCGGAAATGATGCGGCGATTGGCCCAGGCGTTAAAGGCGAAGAGTTCACGCATCTCGGCAGGTTTCATGGCTTGACCTTTCGAACAGAATTACAGGGGCACCCCGGTCTGCGCAAGGCGCCCCCGTGCACTTCATTCCACTCGCTTAACGGGCAATGGGAATGGTTTTGCGCGCCTTCAAGGCACTCGGGGCATGGTAAGACTCGGCATCACTCGGGAATTCCCCGCTCTGCACGTCGGCGCAGTAGGACTTCACGGCGTTCGAAATGATTTCGCCAACGTTGGCGTATTGACGAGCGAATTTCGGCGGCTCGTGAAACGTCAAACCGAGCATGTCGTGCAGCACAAGCACCTGGCCGTCGCAGTCTGGTCCGGCGCCGATGCCGATGGTCGGGATGCGCACGGAGCGGGTAATCTCCGCAGCCAATTCGCGGGGCATGGCTTCCAGAACAATGGCGAAGGCGCCCGCCAATTCCACCGAGCGGGCATCGCGCAAAAGTTGTTCCGCAGTAGCCGGCGTTTTGCCTTGCACGCGGTATCCACCAAGGGCGTTCACCGATTGCGGCGTTAGACCAACATGGCCCATCACCGGGATTTCCGCGTCGGTCAAACGGGCAATCAATTCCAGGCGGCGCTCGCCGCCTTCCACTTTGACGGCTTCCGCGCCAGCTTCCTTCACGAAGCGCATGGCATTGCGCAGGGATTCGTTCAGTTCCCCATGGTAGGTACCGTAGGGCATATCCGCGACCAGGAGCGCTCGCTGAACGCCGCGCGAGACAGCTTTGGTGTGATGCAGGGCTTCATCCAGCGTGAGCGGCAACGTGCTGTCGTAGCCCAACGCCACCATGGCCACGGAATCTCCCACGAGTACGATGTCTATGCCGGCTTCGTCCATCAGCCGGGCAGTCGGGTAGTCATACGCGGTCAGGCAGGTGATTTTCTTGTTCGAAGGATTTGCAGCGCCTAAGCTCTTTCGCTGCATCAGATCGGGCACGGTGATTTTCCCGTTGCCCAAATTCGGCAGGAAACTCATGTCGGCCTCCGGTGCCGTCCCCTTGACGCCGGGGTACAGCCCAATTCCAGACACCCTAACTATAACAAAAAGTGATACGGGTCACCAGCAAATGTGATTGTTGGTCGCTGGCGCTTCCGAGTATGAGCACACGGAGTTGATCGCGTGCAGACGAAATGGATCAGGGCCGGGCGGGTGCTTGCGATCGGCCTTTCCACTGACCGCCGTGTCCCAACCAATAACGCACAGCGGAAAGGCAAGTCGCGTAGGAATAGAAAAGCGCTGCGAGCGGTAGGAGCAAAGCCCAAAGCGGGGAGAGTCGATAGAAACGTGTTGTCGGGAGATACGCGAGGGTCATAAGCGCCCAAGTTGCCAAACTCAAACGCCAGACCAGGGGATTCGCATGAAATGTCAGAATCACCGGCGCGAGATAGGTGACGAACATACCTAAGATGGTGGCGAGCAGGAGAAGTGTGGAGTAGCGGAGTTGGGTGAAGGCGGTGCGAGCGATCAGGTCGCGTATCTCGGCGAAGGTGAAATACGCGCGGAGGCTGACGCTTTTCCGGGTGAGTCCCATCCAGATGCTGCCGCCGCTCTGCTTTACCGCGCGCGCGAGGGCGCAATCGTCGATCACTTCGGCGCGGATTGTAGAGAGGCCGCCGATGCGCTCCAGCGCATTGTTGCGCAGTAGGATGCAGCCACCGGCGGCGCCCGCAGTGTGCGATTTGCGCGAAGCGATCCACTTGGGCGGGTAGAGCATAAGAAAGAAGTATAGGAACGCGGGAATCAGGAAGCGCTCGGGAATCGTCCTGGCCTGCAACAGGACCATGAACGAGGTGAGATCGAGGTGCTGGTTTTGCGCGCGAGTGACGAGGCGGAGCAGCGTGTCTGGGGAATGGACAATGTCGGCATCGGTGAACCAAAAATGTTCGGGAGCGAAGGTGGCGGCGGCCTTCACGCCTTGTTGGAGGGCCCAGAGCTTGCCGGTCCAGCCCGGGGCTAGCGCGCCCGCTTCGACTACGCTGACACGATCCGCAGCACCAGCACGTTGTGCAGCGGAGTACGCAAGCTGCGCGGTGCCATCCTCACTGTGATCGTCCACGACAAAAATGTGAAGCGCACCGGGATAATTTTGGGCGACCAGCGAGGCAACGCATTGCGCGATGGTTTCCGCTTCGTTTCGTGCGGGCACCACTGCAACCACGCGCGGCCACGCTGGCACCGAGATGTTGGCTTGCGGGTCTCCGTCAAAGGGATGGAGCTGCCAAAAGTTGCCTCGAAGGAATGTAAGTGCGATCCAGATCAGGAGAGCGAGGACACAAAAGATGAGCGGAACGTGATGCACACTGCTACTTTGCCGGAAGTTTTGGGAGCCGCAAAGTTATTTGGCAGCTTGCAGGGAAGCGGCGCGATGAATGGCTTTGCGAATGCGCTGGTAGGTGCCGCAGCGGCAAATATTCCCGCTCATCGCGTCGTCGATATCAGCGTCGGTAGGATTCGGTTTCGTTTGGAGCAAGGCGACGGCCGACATGATCTGCCCGGACTGGCAATAACCGCACTGCGGGACATCTTCTTCAATCCAGGCGCGCTGGACGGGATGCGAAGCATCGCTCGAGAGTCCTTCGATGGTGGTGATTTTCTTTCCAGCTACGCTCGAAACCGGAGTGATGCATGAGCGCGAAGCCTGGCCATTGATATGTACGGTACAGGCGCCGCACAAGGCCATGCCGCAGCCAAATTTCGTGCCGGTCATATTCAAGGTGTCGCGGAGGACCCAAAGGAGAGGGGTTTGCGGGTCGACGTCAACGCTGGTGGATTCTCCGTTCAACACAAAAGTAACGGCCATGTTCGCCTCCTCGGGTGGGGAAAAATATCCTACACCAAGGGATGGGTTAACGGAAATATACGAAAAATAGAGGATTGGGTGGGCGTGAAAACGATCAGATGCAGCCGTTCAGCAAGGACAAGGGACGGGTCTGAAAACCCGCCACCACAGTGACGTATCTCGCGTTCTCGGAATGACCGATTTTGGTGAGCAAAAATGGCCTTGCGGTATTCGGCCCGAGAAGATTGAGTTGTTTGGGAAATCGGAGTGTCGCGCCTCTGGCGCTCGCGGAACAGCGTGCTGTGGGGGACCCAGCCCTTGCTGGCTGGGCTAACTTCTTTCGCGCCTTGTATGTTGACTTTGGAGAGAGACTTGTCTGCAGGAGTGCAGCGAGTTGCTCTGGCGGAGGAGGCCGGGTCGCGCCGAGGCCGAGGAGAATTGCATCGAGCCTGTCCGGAGATCGGGCCCCCCGCCCTAGTTTCCAAAAACTGAAGAGAATCACAGGCGGTAGAGCCTGCATACAAGGTCAGTTGGAAACAGCGCAGGGTCGGGGAGCCAGGGCAAAGCCTACTCCGAGGAGCGGGAATGGACAAGATCATAGGGTGTGGATTAGAGGTCAGTGCCCGAGAGTTGGTGGTGGCGTTGGAAGACCAACGGGTGCAGCGGTATGCGAATACCGCTGCCGGGCATCGGAAGTTGCTGGAAGCTCTCACGCGCGGGGGGCGGCGCGTGAGAGTGGTTTTAGAAGCGACCGGAATGTATGGGCTGGATGTGGCGCTGCTGTTGAGCGCAGCGGAGAAAGTGGAAGTGATGGTGGCGAATCCGCGTGCAGTGCGGGATTTTGCCAAAGCCATGATGCAGCGCAGCAAGAACGATCCGTTGGATGCGGTGGTGCTGAGAGAATTTGCGACACGGATGCCCTTTCGGGCGTGGCAGAGGCCAAGCCAGAATCGATTGGCGCTGTGGAGTATCACCCGTCGGATCCAAGCGCTAAACGAGCAATGCCGCGCGGAGAAAAATCGCCAGCATGCGGCGGGAATATCGCAATCCACGCCGGGCTGTGTGCGGCGGGACATCGTGCGGAATTTGCGGGTCCAACAGCAGGCCATAAAAAAGCTGCGGCAGGAAGCGCAGAAATGCCTGGAGCAGGAAGCCCAGCTGCGACAGGAATACCAGCTGCTGGTTAGTGTCCCGGGTATCGCGGAAAATAGCGCGCTACAAATCTTGGGAGAGTTAGCGATGTTGCCAGCAGATCGGGACATTCGGCAATGGGTGGCCTATGCGGGGTTGGATCCGAGCGAGCATCAATCCGGTACGTCGGTGCGGAGGCCTGCGCGCCTGAGCCGCAGCGGCAATCGGCACTTACGGCGAGCATTATATATGCCAGCGCTGACGGCGATTCGCTGGGAGCCGCATCTGCGTGGTTTTTACGAACACCTGGTGCAACGCGGCAAACGAAAAAAACAAGCGCTGATGGCGGTGGCGCGCAAGCTACTACACGCCATCTACGGAATGTTCCGCACCAACTGCGTCTACCAGGGCCAACTCGTATTCCAACTCAAAGCGACTGCGAACCATCTTGCCCTGACGCAAAAATGCTCTTGACCTCCAACAGAGAATCTCCGGCGCTGGGAAGCGGGTGGGGACAGCTGTGGCTGAGAAAAAGGAGCGGGCCGCAGTACCATGAGCGAAACGCAAGAAAAGGCAAGGGCCGGCAGTAGCATGAGGGAAACCCAGGAAAGGCACGGGTCTGAAGAGTCCGTGAGAGAACTCGGGAAGCAATTCGCCGAGAGCAGGAGAGATTCATCGCGAAAGGCGCGATGGAAAATCGTAGCTCAGTTCGCGGAGTTCGCCCGGAATGACCGTGTCTTTGTTATGAGTGGCGCTGATTCGATTGCGCCGAGATGGGGTCCAGCGTGCTGGGCCCCTACGCGGATGCGCATAGGCCCGTGCTACGGCAAGGAAGAAGACCCACGAAAAGGCACGGGTCTGAAGACCCGCTACTAAGTGCGGCGTGAGTTCCTGGGTGGGGGTGTACAACGGGTTTACACCTGCTACCATTACCGTGCTTCGCGCCCGTGCTATGAGCCATGCCGGCGTTCCGCCAGCCGAACGAGGTAATCAGGGTGGACTCAACCCGCGACTTGCTGCTCTCGTTATTCCCTCCCGGTGAGCATACCAACCGCTCGCTGCAAAGCTTGGCGAGCCTGTTGGAAGATCTGACGCGTGCGGGAACATTGCACGCGCGGTTGGATGCTCTGGTGGCTTTGTACTCCTGGTTGCGGCGCAGCGACGACCGATTGCCGGAACTGCGCGCCGCAGCGGGCTCTTTCGCAGGAACTGGGCCGGAGTGGCGGCGGGAACGGGTGTGGTTGTCAATCCTGGAGACGTCGCCGGAACTGCGCGATCGGTATCACGCGGCAATCGCGGCGATTCTCGATGAAACGGATGGCATTTCCCTGTTCGCGCAAGCGGGTCTGCCTACTGACCGCGGGCTGATGTCCGAAACGTTCGACCGCTTTTTTAATATCGTCCTGCCGGCACCACGGGAAGAGAAGGAGCTCGCCAAGCTTCTGACCCGTTTGTTTCCTACACAGAAAGAAGCGGATCGTTTTTTCAGTCAGACGCCGGAGCAGCTGAAAGAGTTGGCAGCGCAAATCGCGCCAGTGGGAATTCCCGAGGCTTGGGATCGTCCGGGCGCGGCATTGCGAGACGCATTCTATCTGCTTGCGGCCCGCGCGCAGGGGCTGGGACTTTCCGAAAATTTAAGGATTCGCGGGCAGGGGGGACCCGTGCGCAATTCCCCGTTTCACCGGCTGATGTTCACAACGAATGCTTTTCTGGAGTCGGCGCAATCCGGAGAAGGAGCCGCGGAAGCTGCGCTGAATTGGAAAGCCGCGGTAACGGATTGCCGCGCAGAACTGCAGACCATCGTAAATCACCTGGATACGCGAGGGGTGAACCTGGACGTGGTGTATGCGATGGACGTGATCGAGCAAAGTTTGAAACGCATGGAATTGATCGGCGGGGTGCTGGTGGCGCAGGCGGGTGCACCGAAGATGGTCACGTCCTTGCGTTTGCTGCGCGACGTGATTCGCGGGCGGCTGCACGACCGCAGCATGGTAGGGCTTGCGCAGAACAGCTTCCGGCTGCTTGCCAAGAAAATCGTGGAGTGGGCGGGCAAAACGGGCGAACACTACGTCACCAACAACCGGGAAGAGTACCGGCAGATGTGGTTTGCGGCATTTGGCGGGGGACTGCTGACCGTGGGAACCGCGGCGATTAAATTGATGGTGACACATCGCGGGCTGCCGCCGTTCGTGGAAGGCTTTCTGGCGGGACTGAATTACGCGGTGAGCTTCGTGCTGATGTACGTGTTTCATCTGGCGCTGGCGACCAAGCAGCCGTCGATGACGGCAGCGGCGCTGGCGAGCATTCTGCAACGTTACGAAGACACTTCGCAGATTGACGAGCTCGTGACGTATGTGCAGCGGATCGTGCGATCACAACTGGCTGCGGCGTTCGGGAATATTATCGCCGTCGGCGCGGGAGCTGTGTTTTTCAGCATGGTCTGGAGGATGACCTTCGGCGCGCCGTTCCTGAACGTGGACACCGCGGAGTATGCGGTGAAGTCGATGAACCCGATTCACAGCGGTACGTTATTTTACGCGATCCTCACGGGAGTGATTCTCTGGCTTTCCAGTTTGGCCGGCGGGTGGATTGAGAACTGGGCGGTATATCACCAGCTGCCCCGTGCGATTGCGGAGCACCGGCTGGGCGCCGCGTTCAAACCGGAAACTTTGGAGCGAGTGTCGCAGGCGTTCGCGCGAAACATAGCGCCTTGGGGAAGTTCGATTGTTTTGGGGTTCATGTTGGGCATGACACCCTCGGTTGGACATTTCTTTGGACTGCCCCTGGATGTGCGGCACGTCACGCTGTCCACGGGTACGCTTGCGCTTGGGATTACTTCGCGAGGACCAGAGGTGCTGGGACGCGGCGCGCTGATCTGGGCGTCGATTGGAATTGCCGTGACATTCGTGATGAACCTGGGTGTGAGCTTCTACCTGGCTTTGCGGCTGGCGCTGCGCGCGCAGGATATTTCGGGTAAGGAGAACGCCGAAATATTGCGGGCACTTTGGCGGCGATTCTGGGCCGCGCCTCGCGAGTTCTTCGTTCCTCCTCGGCGGGAACCTGCGGCGATCATCAGAGCCGCGCCTCGGGCGGAATAGGAATTTTTGCTGGCCTAAAAGACTTGCGAGCTGTGGGAGTTCGAGCAGCGCTATACGACGGGAGCGGCGGGTTCGGGCGTGGGCCTCGGCGGTTCGTGTTCCACACCTCTCCAGCCCACGGCACGGCCACTGACGGCTTCTTTCACCGAGCGGAAGAGAACGATGTACATGAGTTGGCGATAGTAGAAGCGCTGCAGCAGCACGGGGATCAACAAGGTCCAATCTTCATGGCGCTCGAGAGCAAAGGCGATGACGCAGGTGAGCACGTCAATAATCAAGAAGGCCAGGAAAAACACAACGGACCTTTGTACATCGGCGGTCGTCCACAATTGCGGAATTTGCGTAATGTGCAGTTGCGCGAGGCCCCAGAGAAGCAAGCTGCCAAAAAAGAGCAGGTCCAGCAGCGGCGAAATCAGCGGCAAAATAATCTGGAAGACCAGAATATTGGGCAGCGCGATAAATCCCAACGTTCCGTATTTTGGCCGGAATAAAGTGCCACTGTGTTTCCAGAACGACTGCAGGGTTCCGAAGGTCCAGCGGAAGCGCTGACGGATGAGCATGCTGGGAGTCTCCGGCGCTTCTGTCCATGCAATAGCTTCTTCGTCGTAGGTGATGCGCCAGCCCAGCCTACGAATGGCGATGGTCAGGTCGGCATCCTCCGCGACGGTCTCGGCGGTAATTCCTCCGGCGTCTTCAATGGCTTGACGACGCCATGCGCCGAGCGCTCCGGGGACGACCGTGATGCAATTCAGAAGATCGAAAGCGCGCTTCTCCATATTTTGGCTGGTGACATATTCGAGCGCCTGCCAACGTGTAAGCCAGCGCGAACGGTTTCCAACCTTGACGTTGCCGGCCACCGCGCCAATGGTGGGATCGGTGAAATGGCGCAACAACTTGCGAATCGCATCCGGTTCGACTTCGGTGTCGGCGTCAATGGTGACGACGATTTCGGTTCGGGCGTGAGACAGAGCGTTGTTCAGGGCCGCGGCTTTTCCGCGATTCACCTGGTGAATGATTTGTACCGCTTCGTTTCTGCCAAAGTGGCTGTGCAGCAGTTCGAGTGTTTTGTCGGCGGAGCCATCGTCCACCACGATGACTTGAATATCCGTTACGTCGGACAGCAGGACGGAAGTGACGGTCTGCACGATGACCGATTCTTCGTTGTGCGCCGGAATCAAGACGGTGACCGCGGGCGGCGAACTGTCCAGGTCGGGCGAATCCGGGCGTAACTTTTCGATGATCGCAAGGATTCCAATGATCAAGGCGCGCCCGCTGACCAACACGATTCCAAGAATAAAGACCGTGGCGATACCGAAGCGGGCCCACTGGAACATTCCGAAAATCACGCCGTCGGCACGAGCGATGACGCGTTCGCGGAAAGTGAGCGGCACCATTACGCTGGCACGCGTCTCTCCGAGGAGGTCAGACACCGAAGTGAGTTGATAGCCGTTGGCGCGCAAACGGTCGATGATGAGAGGAAGAGCGGCGACAGTCTGGTCGCGTTGACCTCCTCCGTCATGCAACAAAACGATGTTGCCGTTCTTGGCTTGCTTCAACACATCATCGGCGATTTCTTGGGCGGGCCGCTGACGTTTTTCCTCGGTCATGCGCCAATCGTCGGGATCCACGCGCTGGCCCACGATGATGTAGCCCAAATCCTGCGGGTAAGGCAGTTGCGCAACTTCTTCGGCGTATTCCGGCTGATGGTCGATGCCATAGGGGGGCCGGAACAAAATGGATTTGACGCCGAGGGTGCTCTCGATGAGGCGTTGGGTGAGGTTGAGTTCCCACTTCAACTGAGTGTGCGAAATTTCATCGAACTGCGGGTGCGTGAAGGTGTGATTGCCGATTTCATGGCCTTCGTTGTATTCCCGGCGCAGCAAGTCGGGAGCGGAGTTGGCTTGTTCGCCGACAACGAAGAACACCGCCGGGACATGCTTGGCTTTCAGAATATCCAGAATCCTGGGAGTCCAGCGGGGATCGGGACCATCATCAAAGGAAAGGACGATTTTGTTTTTTGCGTCGCCGATCTGGTCGATATCGTAGGAAAGCGGAATGGCGTCGTATTTTTCGCTGGTGACCAGGTCGCTGGCGCTGTCATAGGTGAACGTCCGGCGTCCCGGCTTCGGTACGTCAATGATGTGCCAAATGTCGCCAGCGCCTTCGAGAATGAGATCGGGACCAGGGGGCAGGTCGGTGAGTTTGTCTCGGGTGGCATCGTCGGCGTGGACGGCATCCCAAATTGGCCAGAGGGAGGTGTCGGACGTACCAAGCCTCCAAAGGGCAGTACCCTGAACACCCAAGCGTTCCGATGCCCGCAACTGGTTGTAAGCGCTGACGGCGTCGAGCAGCCAGACTTGGTGAGTCTGGTTCTGTTCATCGTCGTAGGAATAGTGGGGATTCAGGGAAGCGGAATCGAAATCGATGTCGGTTTCGGATTCGTGGGCATGGAGCAGCGCTTCCTGGACGCTGAACTCCTGGGCATACTGCTGACCCGCTTTGGATTTTTTGGGGGCTTCGGTCCAGTCGTAAGCATAGTTCGCTATACCCACGACAATTTTCTGCGCCGGCACCACCTCGCGGATCTGGCGGAGGTTTTCCATGAACCAGTCTTGGGCAGCGATGGGCCCTGGCGGGGAGGTCAGCCAGTGCTGATCGTAGTTCATCAAGATAATCGCGTCGGTTTCGCGTCCGAAGAAGGCGTAGTCATAATCGTCGTCGCGGGCGGGAAGGGCGATCATGAGTTTCAATCCAGCCGCGTGCAGACCGGGGCCAAGTTCCGCAATGAATTGCCGGAAATTGGGCTGGCTCTTGATGGGAACTTCTTCGAAATCGACCACGATGCCAGCCTGCTTGGCTTGCACGGCGTACTCCACCACGTCGTGAACCAAATGCTGGCGGGCGGCCGGATTCGCCAGCATGTCCGCCATTTCCGAAACGCGCCAGACGGAGCCGTCGTAATTATTCAGCAGGCCCATCATGGGGAGCTCAACCGGTGGATTAAGCGAGCGCATCCACTGGTGCAACTTGTCCTGCTTGAGGATGGTGATGGCCTGGGCTGGCGTAGCCTTCACGCGTTCGCTGCCGCGCTCATAATCCACGATGGAGAGCGCGCCGTCGGCGGTGACGGAGTGAAGCTGCTCAGGCATGAGCAAGTCCAGGTCTTTGTAATGCTTTTTTAGCGTGGCCAGGCTGTTCGAATCCCAGCTGACGAAGAAGGCGGCGCGCAGAGGATCGTAACCTTCAGGAATTTGGCCGATACGCGCGACGCGGCGGTGGCGTCCCTCGCGCACATTCACCAGCTTCACATTTTTCTTTTTCGCGGAATGGTAAGTGGGGCGCGTGTCTGGAAGAAGAGCGGAGGGCAATTCGACGCTGCCGGCCACGGTTATGAAGAAATACACCAGCAGCAGTGTCAGCAAGACACCGCTGACCTCGATGATGCGGCGGGTCCGGCGCCAACGGACCTTTTCCGCATCGTAAAAGATGGGCTTACGTTCTTTCATGCAGCGTGTATGCCTGGTGGCTGGGGCGCACCGTGTAGGCTAGCAGCACTCCGTCGAAGGTAACTGAACCTCTCTATTGTAAGATGCGGGAAAGCGAATGAAACGTTTTTTCTCCAATCCCGCATGGGCGCTGCTGGCCGGGGCATGCCTCCGACTGTACTTTGTGCTCAAGTATCCCGTGGCTACCGGGGACACCGTGCTGTACGAGCAGTTTGCCACGAACTGGCTGAAGCTGGGGAAGTTCGCGATGGACATCAACGGCCAGCCCACGCCGGTGGACCTACGCATGCCGGGCTATCCGGCGTTTCTGGCCATTGTGTACGCGATTACCGGGCGGAGCGGCGAGGCTGGCCGATTCGGCGTGATGCTGGCGCAAGTGTTTGTGGACCTGGCCACGTGCGTGGTGATTGCCGCGCTCGCGGCGCTGCTCGTTCGTGTTTGCGGTAATGCGGGGAAAGAGAAGCTAGGGTTTGTGGTGGCCTTGTGGCTGGCGGCCCTTTGCCCGTTTACCGCGAATTATGTGGCGGTGCCGCTTACCGAGGTCTGGGCGGTGTTCCTGACGGGCTTGGCATTTTTGCTGCTGGTTGCGGTTGCGACTCGCGTGACCGGCGGGAGCGTTTCGGTCGCGAGCGGCAGGGAACTATCGGAGAGATCCGCGTGGAAGATCGCCGCGCTGGCCGGATTCGTTGTGGGCGTGGGCGCGCTGATGCGCCCAGAAACACCGCTAATCCTGATCACGACGTTTGTGGCTTTGGCGTTTTGGATGATTCCGCGCGGCGAGCTCAAAAAGTGGGTGGCGTTGTGCGCATTGATGGGATTCAGCTGTGCAGTACCGCTAATTCCGTGGACCATCCGGAACGCCATTACTTTGCACGAATTCCAGCCACTCGCGCCGAAGGACACGACGCTACCGAGTGAAGTCGACCCCAAGGGCTTCATGGCTTGGGAACGGACGTGGTTGTATCGCGTCGGGGACAATTACCTGGTGGCGTGGAAACTCAACGATGAAGAAATTCACATGGAGGATATTCCGAACTCCGCATTCGATACTGCGGAAGAGCGGGAGCGGGTAGCGGCAGTTCTGGAGCAGTATAACGACGAGATTACGTGGACCGCAGCGGAAGATGCGGTGTTCGCGCAATTGGCTTGCGAGCGAACGGCGCGTCACCCATTACGCACCTATTTATGGATCCCGTTGCGGCGCGCGGAACGCATCTGGTTCACTCCACGGATCGAGCTCCTGCCGATTTCCGGGCACGTGTTTCCGCTGGCGTATCAACACGAAGAGGATCCGGTGGACCAGCGGATGACGATTTTATTTTTTCTGGTGAATCTGTTTTACGTTGCGTTGGCGTTTTGGGGGACCTGGAAGGTTTGGCGCTGCAGAACGGCGCGTCCCGCAGTGGTGGTGCTGTGGCTGTACATTGTGGTGCGCACCGCGTTTCTGACCACGTTGGAGACACCGGAGCCACGCTACGTGCTCGTCTGTTTTCCAATCATCATCGCTTTAGGCGCACAAATAGTACTGAAGCGGAGAGCCACGGCGAGCCAACAGGCGGACCTATTGTAGACAGGCGAGGACGAGCCGGCGGGACGCCAACGCTATCACCGGGTCAGCTTTTCTTCGACGTGACCGCGAAAAACGCAGCAACTTCCTGATGTACGTGCTCGCGGCTGCACTTCGGGCATTTCACTTTGCCTTTGTTATATTCCGCAAGGGTGAGGATTGCTTCGAAGGGCTTTTTACAATCTTCGCAGTAGAACTCGTAACGAGGCATAGCGACCTCCGTGAAGGAACAAGAACATGAGGCTTTGAGGAAGATGTACGCCTCAGCGTCGCGGGTGTCAAGGTAGCCGGGACGCGGGCAATTACCGTAACGCGTTGTTTACGATTAGTTGGGCTTCACTGACAATCTCGTTGAGATGCGCTGCGTCTTTGAAGCTTTCCGCGTAAATCTTGTAGATGTTCTCGGTCCCCGACGGGCGGGCAGCGAACCAGCCGTCTCGGTGACGACTTTCAGTCCGCCAATGGCAGCGCCATTTCCGGGCGCCGTGGTCAGCTTAGCGGTAATCGGTTCGCCTGCCAGATTCGGATTCTTTCACGTCTTCGGGCAGAGAGCCTTTGCAATTTCGCTTTTTGTTCCGGCGTGGCCGGCGCGTCAATGCGCGTGTAATAAGGCATGCCAAACTCGGCGGTCAGTTCGCGGAAATGTTCGCCCGGATCTTTGCCGGTGCACGGCCGTGATTTCCGCCGCGAGCAGATCCATGATCGGGCCGTCCTTGTCGGTCGTCCAAACAGTTCCGTCGAGCCGCAAGAAACTTGCACCGGCGCTTTCTTCGCCGCCAAAACAGAACGAGCCGTCGAACAGACCCGGGCGCGAACCATTTGAAACCACCGGAACTTCGGAAAGCTGGCGGCCGAGTTCTTCACCACGCGGTCGATCATGCTGCTGCTGACGAGCGTCTTGCCGACGACGCATCCGTCGGCCACTGCGGCCGATGGGTGAGCAGATAGCCGATGGCCACCGCGAGATAATGATTCGGATTCATCAATCCCGCGGACGGCGTGACAATGCCGTGACGGTCGGCGTCCGGGATCATTGGCGAAGGCGAGGCGGATATTTGTCTTTGAGGCCGACCAGACGGGCCATCGCATAAGGGCTGGAGCAGTCCATGCGAATTTCTCCGTCGTGATCCACTGTCATGAAGGAAAACTGCGGATCGATGTTTCGGGTTGACGACGTTGATGTTCAGATTGTAGATCAGAATTGATCGGCTCCCAATAGGGCAGCGCGGCGCCGCCAAGCGGATCGACGCCGAGTTTCAAGCTGGCGGCCCGAATCGGCGTCCATGTCCACGACGTTCGCAGGTCTTCGACATAAGGCAGAATAAAATCTTGCTGATGCGTGGTCGCGGCTTTCATCGCGGACGGCAGAATGGAATCCGTTTCACGCTCGCATTATTGCCCTGCGCAACAGATCGTTCGCGCGGTCCTGCGATCCACTTGGTCACGTCCGTGTCAGCCGGACCGCCATTCGGCGGGTTGTATTTGAAGCCGCCATCATCCGGCGGATTGTGCGAGGGCGTGATGACGATGCCGTCGGCAAAATGGTCTTTGCGGCCCGCGGTTGTAAACAAGGATGGCGCGCGAAATCACCGGCGTCGGAGTCACGCCGTCATTGCTTCTGGATGATGGTTTCGATGTTCGTTGGCCGCGAGCACTTCCAGCGCGGTGCGTTGCGCGGGCCGGAAAGCGCGTGCGTGTCCTTGCCCATGTACAGCGGGCCGTCGATGCCATTGCCGCGCCGGTAATCGCAAATGGCCTGCGTGATGGCGAGGATGTGAGCTTCGGTGAACGTGCCGTGCAAGCGGCGAGCCGCGATGGCCACTGGTGCCGAAGCTGACGAGTTGGTTCGGATCGTTCGTGTCTGGGCTGGCGCTTCGAAATAGTCGCGTTCGAGCTTGCCACATCGATGAGCATGTCTTTGGTGGCGGGTTTTCCCGCGAGTGGTGAAACGTTGTTCGTTTGAGTGCTTCATGCGGCATAGATGTGCTCCCGCGTTATGGCACCGGGCACAAGGCTCCGCATTCCAGATTTCGGAAGCGTACTCGGAGATCGTCCGGTCGCTGGAAAAGTTTCCGGAAGCTGGCCACGTTCAGGATGCATTTGCGCGCCCACGCGTCGCGATTCGTGCATACAGATCGCAGATGCCTGTCGGCTTCGAGGTAGGACTTCAAGTCCGCCAGGTGCATGTAGAAGTCTCCATGCGTAAGGAGCATGTCGCGCAAAGGCTCGAAGACGCCAGGTTCATTGCGGCTGAAATAATCGGAAAAGATCAGGTCCAGAGCCCTGCGGGTTTCCGGCTCATGGTCGTAATGCCAGTGAGGATTGTACCAGCTTCGGCTGTCGGCAACCTGTTCGGCGGTAAGACCGAACAGGAAGAAATTCTCCTCACCCGCGGCCTCGGCCATCTCGATGGTGGCGCCATCGCGGGTGCCGATGGTAAGCGCGCCATTCATCATGAATTTCATATTGCTGGTGCCGCTGGCCTCGTAACCCGCGGTGGAAATCTGATTGGAAACGTCGCTGGCGGGAATCAGGTGCTCGGCAAGGGTGACGCGGTAGTCGGGCAGGAACAGAACCTTCAGGCGCCCGCTTACAAGCGGGTCGCCATCGATGGTGCCGGCCAGATTGTTGATGAACTTGATGATGAGCTTGGCGAGGTGATAGGCGGGTGCAGCTTTGCCGGAGAAAAAGAACGTGCGCGGCGGCATGTCCATGTTCGGGTTCTCGCGCAAGCGATTGTAAAGGACCACGATGCGCAGGCATTGAGCAGTTGACGTTTGTATTCGTGGATACGTTTGACCTGCGCAATCGAAAATTGTGTCGGGATCGATGTTCGTGGCCGGAGGTCGACTTCAAGCCAGTCAGCGAACTGCCTTTTGCACTCGCTCTTGGCTTTCAGGAAAGCGTCGCGAAAGGCCGGATCGTCGGCGAGCGGCTTAAGCTCGCCAGATGATGAGGTCCGTGATCCACTGGTCCCCGATGGCGTCGGTGATCGTTTGCGCCAGGCGGAGTTCGCAGAGCAGTAACCAGCGCCGCGGGGTAACGCCGTTGGTCTTGTTGTTAAACCGTTCGGGAAACAGTTCGGCCAGGTCTTTGACGGTGGTTTTGCGCAGAAGGTCGGAGTGAATCGCAGCGACGCCATTGGTGCTATGCGAACCCACGATGGCCATGTTGGCCATGCGCACCTTGCGGGCGCTGCCTTCTTCAATAAGGCTCACGCGGCGAAACGATACCCTCGTCGCCGGGATGCTGTTTGCGCACGTCATTGAGCAAGCGGCGATTGATCTCATAAATAATCTCCAGAAGGCGCGGCGCCACGGTAGCGAACCACTCCACCGGCCATTTTTCGAGGGCTTCGGGAAGCAGCGTGTGATTGGTGTAGGCCAGGGTTCGCTGGGTAATGTCCCAGGCCTGATCCCAGCCAAGATGCGCTTCATCCAGCAGAATTCGCATCAACTCGGGGACGGCCATGGTCGGGTGCGTGTCGTTGAGTTGGATGGCGACTTTGTCCGGAAAGGCGGTACCAGTCGTTGTTCATGTGGCGGAAGCGGCGAACCAGGTCCGCGAGCGAGCAGCAACGAGGAAATATTCCTGGACGAAGCGCAACGCCTGGCCCATGCTGGTGGAATCGTCGGGATACAGCACACGAGTAATGGATTCCGCCGCGAGCGTTTCCGCGAGGGCCCCGACGAAATCGCCGCTGCTGAATTCCTGGAAATCGAAATAATCGGAAGCGGAAGCGGCCCACAGGCGCAAGGTGTTGATGTTTTTGCCGCCATACCCAACAACTGGACGGTCGTAGGGCATGCCATAAAGGACGGAATCGCGACCGGCGATTGCCCGCAAGGCTCCGTCGCGCATGATAAAAGAGCAATTCAGGTTGATGGCTACACGGGCGTACGGTCGTGCTACTTCCCAAGGATCGGGGTGGCGCAGCCAATTATCCGGAACTTCGTGCTGCCAACCGTCCTGAATCTTCTGCTTGAACATCCCATACTCATAGCGAAGGCCGTATCCCACGGCAGGAAGTTGCATGGTGGCCATGGAATCCAAGAAACATGCAGCCAGCCTGCCCAAGCCGCCGTTGCCCAAGCCTGCGTCTGGCTCTTTTTGGAGCAGGGCCACCCAGTCCACATCTTTCTGATCAATAACGTCTTCGAGCAGCGGATCCAGCATTAAGTTGGTGACATTGTTGGCGAGGGAGCGCCCGATGAGGAATTCCATGGAAAGGTAGTAAACGCGTTTGGGATTCGCAGCGTGGTAGGTGCGGCTGGTCAGAACCCAGCGCTGAGCCAGGATGTCGCGAACAGAGCGGGCAAAGGCCTCGTAATGTTCTCGGGCATTGGTGACCGTGGGATCCACGCCGTTATCGAAGAGAAGGTGGCGCTCATAGAGGGCGTGAAGGGCGTTGGCGAAAGGGCTCCATTCCAGCCCATATTGGCGTTTGATCCTGGCCATAGCGGGATTGTCGGCGTGTTTGGAAACGACCGGCAGGCTTTCCGTGCTCATAAACAACTCCTTGCTTGGTAGCTTTCGACGGCCGAGAGATTGGATGCCTGGAAGTTCCGTTGGATGTGCGAGATTGGCGGCAAAACATCTTCGGCGTCGAAGAGATGCTGTCATACCGGGATTGCAGGCAAGTTACAACGGTTTTCAGGACGGCTAATCGGCCGGGGAAAGTGCCCGGAGGGCGTGGCGAGTCCTGCGGGTCTACTTGACTGGCCGAAAGGAACGACGTGTTCTTACCGGAAGATCAGTTTTCACCGGGACACGGGTCAACTGCGCTTGCGTGGGCTGTTCCGAGCAGATCTGGGCGTGACTCGGCGCGCCCAGCAGAAATGCAATGAAATTGAGAATTTCGAGCGAATGCTTCAAGGCGATTCCTCCAAAGGTGACAGAAGCAGACTCAATGCTCGCTTGCTGGGTGGACTCTTCCGTTGCTTTGGTGGGCGACCGCGCGGGTCAAGTTCTTCGGCAGACGTAACAAAAACCGGATGCTGGATCAAGTCACTCGCCGCACTTAAAAATGGCAGAGCGGCATATTGCACAGCTATCGTCGTGAGCCTCCAGACGGGAATAAGCGTACCAAAAATCGTTCTTGAGACGCACCAGTTCATCCAACCCTTCGTTGTTGGCGAAACCCAGCAACATGGCCAGATGAAGGCGAGTTCGCCAGCGTTCTGACGCTTCATCGCACGCGCACACGAGCCTTTGGTGCTCTGTGCATGGGCCGATTTGAGGGGTCGAAGCTCGCGAAACCGATGCCGATAAATGAGCCGTCCCGTCCATCGCCTTCGCGTAGGAGCACGTGAGGAACCAATTCGTTAAATGATGGAAAAATTTGGCTTTGACTTGGAGACAAAGTGAAAACACCGTTCGAAACGGAGAAAGTTTTCACGGTCGATACATTTTTTGCTGTAAATGTTACGTGGTAGCGCGTAGCTGACAGATTTCGGAGCGCTTGTGAACAGCAGAAAAGATGCGATTGTCTGGATTAGCTCAGCGTGCGCCCAAGCCATTCGGGCTCATGGCCAGGAGACATATCCCAACGAGTGCTGCGGGGCTTTGCTGGGGCTTGATGAGGAATTGGAGGAAGGGGCGATTGCACAGCCGCGGCGGGTCTTCGAGGCATTACCGGCGGCGAACCTGAGGACGGACTCACCGCAGAATCGCTTCTCGATTAGTGCAAGAGACATCATCGAGACGGAGCGAGCGGCGAATGCACGCGGGTGGATGGTTGTGGGCTGGTACCACTCGCATCCGGATCATGCGGCGCGGCCCAGCCATTATGATCGCGAGAACGCCTGGCCATGGTACAGCTACATCATTGTGAGTGTGCGGGCAGGGATTGCCGAAGAGATGACATCGTGGCGTCTGCAAGATGACCGGGAAGAGTACTGGGAAGAGGCGATTGTGAGTTCGTACGAGTGACGGAATCAGTTGAGAATCTCAATGGGAACGCCGTGGAGGCCTAGAAACAGTCCGGGACGCGCGGATGTGGGTTTGCCGGCTTCCCATACGAGAACGCCGTTCACGAACACTTTTTCAATGCCGGTGGGCAGGGCAGTGGGATCAGAGAAGGTGGAGCGGTCGATGACGGTTTCGGGATTCAACAGAACGAGGTCGGCAAACGCGCCTTCGCGGATTACGCCGCGATCTTTCCAGCCGAGGCGCTGCGCGGGAAGTGAAGTCATTTTGCGAATGGCTTCGGGCAAGGAGAGCCAGTGTTTTTCGCGCACGTAGACGCCAAGCACGCGCGGAAATGTGCCGGCTCCACGCGGATGATCTGAGCCGATGCCCCCATCACTGGCGACCATCACCCACGGCTGCTGGTAGAAGGCGCGGATGTCTGAGTCAATCATTGATTGGACGATGACCATGGCTTCGGTATTCGCGGCGTCGCCTTCATGAACCAAGCGAATGAACATATCGACGTCGGATCGATGAGCGGCCTTCGCCAAATCCGCGAGTGTGTGGTGGGTGTAACCGGGATTCCGCTTAAATTCGGCGATGGTGATGTGCGAGGGTCCGCCGACATCCGCCAGAGCCTTAGCGACACTTTTTGGATTTTCGTACTGCTTGTCTGGAACAAGAACCTTGAGATTGGAATGCCACGCGTCGTAGGGGTAGCAATCCGCCAAAAAATCCACGCCGCGGTTGCGCGCATCGTTGATGACTTTGATGTATTCGGCTGCTTTACCCTGGACGCCGACGGTGCCCAGTTTAATGTGCGAATGCTCCACGGGAATGTGGGCGCGCTCTGCAATCGTCAGTTCCTCTTGTAACGCTTCGAAGGATTTGTCGGCTTCATCGCGGATGTGAGTCATGTAGATGCCGCCGCTTTGCGCGGCCACTTTGACGAGCGCGATCAATTCGTCAGTGTTCGAGTAGCTGCCGATTTCGTATTCGAGGCCAGAGGAGAGTCCGATGGCTTGCTGATTCATCGCTTGGCTGAGCAGTTGCTGCATATTCAGGATTTCCTGCGGAGTGGCTGCGCGCTTGTAATCCTTTCCCATAACTTGTTCGCGGATGGTGGCGTGTCCCGCGAACACGCTCACGTTTGGCGCGGTGTGCGTTTGCTGAATGGAGCGCACCCACTGGATCAACGGCCATGGGGACTCGCCATCCGCACCCACGACAAGCGAAGTTATGCCCTGAGCGATCTGGGATTCGGCAAGCGGGTCTGTGAGAAGGCCTCCGGTGGAATGGTTGTGAATGTCAATGAAACCAGGGGCGAGCACCAAGCCCTTGGCGTCGATGGTGGGTTCGTCCTTTTCCCGCGTGAGCTCGCCAATACCAACGATGTGATTGACTGCGACACGCACGTTCGCTTTGCGGAGGGGAGCGCCGGTGCCGTCGGCTAGCAACGCGTTCACGATAAGGTAGGAGGGTGAGTTCTGCTGAGAATGCCCAGACGAGAGTGTTGAGGCAAAAATAATGAACAGCAGGGGAAATGCCAGCAACTTAGGGCGGATGATCAACTGAACTCTCCAGACGCGATGGGCGCTCACCGGTAGATGAGCGAGCGAGTCTGATTCTAGCGCATCGTTTCGGCAGTTGAGGCGATCGGTAGACGATGAGTTACATGCGTGAACGCAGATGAAGGTCTAGAAGGTGACAGCCGTTAGCGCTTTGTGGGCAAGTTCGGCGGCACCGGGCTTTCCCGCGAGCACCAGGTTGGCCCATTCCACCGCGGCTTGCGAAATGCGAACCGCTTCCCGTGGAGAGCGACTCGGGACCACCCGAATCGGAGTTACCGAAGAAAATGCGGTCCATCGGACGAGACGCGATCATGCGGTTGCGTGTGTATTGGCCGGGAACGGCCATCATCATGGCGTGGCCCCGGCGGTACAGGTGAATTTCGATGGGGTCCACCTTGAACTCCGGCAACAGACCCTGAAAATCCTTCAAAACTTTTCCGGCAAATTCCTTGCAATCTTCTTCTTCGAAGAGAAGCGAACGCTCCGATTCACGAAGCGTTGAATAGAATGTAAGGATTTCGTACTTGGGTTGATAGCCAGGCTGATTGCGAATGGTCCAATCGGCGACGATGAAATCGGTGAAAGAATTGCCGGGGCACCAATTGTCGTAGCCTTTGTGATAGACGGGCTTGTCGAAAATCATGTTGATCAAAGGCACGGGCGCATAGCGGATGCGCTGCATGGCCTGCTGCTGATCGTGAGGAAGGCCAAGGACAAGACGCGAGGTTATGAATTTCGGGCAGCACATCAGGACGACTTTGGCCGCAACGGTGGTGAGTTTGTCCTGGTGCATGTAGGTGACGCGAACTTCGTTATGATCGGGAACGACGGCCACGACGGTGGCGCCACCCAGCATGCGTTCGCCATACTTTGGCTGCATGACTTCGACAAGCTTGTGAGTAATACAGCCCAGGCCGCCGGGTAGAATCACGCGCGTGCTGTCCTCGCCCTTGATCAAATATTGCGCATCGACGATTCCGATGAACGCGGTGGTGTCTTTTGTGAGCGCCCCCCAATTCGAAGGGCCGTAGGCGTCCCACCATTTTGTAACTTCGGGCGCATAGGCAGTGGTGATGTTGGTGAATGGTTTGGAATCGAGTTCCAGGATGTCTGTGCGCGGATCCATGTTGAGAATGTCTTCGGCGAACTTTTTAAAGCTGGCGACTGTTTGCTTCGAATAAGGCAATTGCGAAAGGCCGCTGCGCCAGGTGTCTGGTGTATAGACTCCGTTGTCGATGGTGGGATCGGGCATATCGATGGGCAGAAGGTTGAGGCCAATTTCCTTGGCGAGGTGATCGCTGTAACTGCCGCGAAAATCGTACGCGGCCGCCGTGGAGTAAGGTTGACCCGCGAATTCCTCCTGGTAGGCGTTGCCACCAAAGTGGTCTTCTTTTTCGAGGAGCAGCCAGTCCTTTCCACCGAGGAAGTAAGCCGCGGAAAGTCCGGCCATGCCACCACCCACGATCGCAACATCCACTTTTCGCGTTGCGTCCGGCTTCGAGAAGGAATGCCCGTCGCGAACCTGATGGCAGACCGCAAAGTGTTCCCCTTCGATTTTTGCTGGGACACGTAGGTCATCGTCATCAGCACGTAAAAGAGCGTGGTTTACGGGACATCCCGAAGCGATGGAGCCGGCGACGACAAACTTGATGAAGTCACGACGCGAATGAGACATGCGAGTGAGATTCCTTTCCGCGCCGCGCGATGGCCACGCTTGACCAGGAGAATATCGTGAAAGAACTAGGGAGCGTCGGGTTCATAGACGATTTTCCCTCCCACAATCGTGAGAACGACTTTTGTTTGATCAATGGTGTGCGGGTCGATTTCGAAGATATTGCGGTCGATCATGATGACATCCGCAACTTTTCCAGTTTCCAGCGATCCTTCGGTTTTCTCGCGGTGACCGGCATACGCAGCTTCGATGGTGTAACCTTCGACGGCCTGCGCGACGGTAAGTCTTTGTGAAGGAACAAAGCCTCCGTGCGGTTTGCCTTCTTTCGTTTGGCGTGTGATGGCGGTTTGAATGCCTTCCCAGGGGTTCATGGTAACAATCGGCCAATCGCTGCCAAAGGTGTAATGGGCTCCATGTTCCGCGATGCTTTTCCACGCCCAGGCACGCGAGGCGCGTTCGGGTCCAATGTTGCGCGCCCAGACGTTCAGGGTGTCGTCGTCCGGATAGGAATGCAGGGGCTGCATGCTGGCGATCACACCAAGTTTCGCGAACCGCGGAATGTCCTGAGCCGAGATTGTTTCAATATGCTCAACGCGGTTGCGGCGGTTTTTTGTGTGATTGGTTTTTTCGGCAAACTCGTAGCCGTCCAGCGCGGTGCGGACCGCATACTCACCGATCGCGTGGGTATAAATCTGGAATCCTTTTTTGTCCAGTTCCGCGACGGCTGTTTGGTATTTTTCCGGATCCCAGAAAAGAGAGCCTTTTTTTGAGGGATCGTCGGAGTAGGGTTCGAGAAAAGCGGCAGTGTGCGTTTCCACGACACCGTCCATATAAAACTTCACCGTGTTCACGTCGATCCAGTCATCGTGGAACTTTTTTCGAGCGGCTTCCAGTTTTTCCAGATCTTGGGGCAGGAGTTCCGGGGGATTGGCCAGATACGCGACATGAAAACGAACCGAGAGTTGTTTGTCCGCGCGCAATTCCTGAAGAAGGTCGAGAGCGTCAAAATCGCCGCCGGCGCTGTGTACCCGCGCGATTCCATTTTTGTTAGCCAATTTCATTGCGGAACGTAGAGCGTTCAATTGCTGCACATATTCAGGTTTCGGAATGACTTTACGAACAAGATCGCCCGCCGATTCTTTCAGCGCCCCGGTCGGTTCGCCGGTATTGGGATCGCGGACAATCTCACCGTTCAGTGGATTCGGAGTGGCTTTGCTGATCCCGGCTAACGCCAAGGCTTTGGAATTGGCCCAGAAGGTGTGACCGTCGGCGGAATCCAGGAAAACGGCGATGACTGGGAACAGCTTGTCGAGAAACTTCTTGTTCGGGAGAATTTCGGGCGCGAAGACGGGGTAATCCCATCCACGGCCAAGAATCCATTTATCGTCGGGATGCTGATCGGCGTATTTGCGCAAGCGGCTCTCGATCTCTTGGAGATCATTCGCGTCTTCGAGGTTGACGCGACTGAGGCTGAGTCCGCCATACATCATATGGACGTGCGAATCGGTGAAAGCGGGGAGCACGAGCTTGCCGCCAGCGTCGATCATTTTCGTGCCAATGCCACGCATAGGTTCAAGCTGCTCGTTGGTTCCCACGGCGACAATCTTGCCTTTGCGAATGGCCAAACTTTCCGCCCAGGGTTTCTTCTCGTCAGCGGTATAGATTTTGGCATGCACGATCAGGATTTCCGCGGGAGCTATACGTTTGGAGCGTTGCGCGGGCAAAGGAATTGCGCTGAAGAGCAGAGCGACACACGCAAGAGCTGCAACAACCCAAGATCGATCAGACACTCAAGCCTCTCGAGCGATGCATCCGCTCACGTAAAAGGTTAGAAGGTTGGCGGAGTATTCACCCATAGGATCCAAGCTTCCGAACGTCCGGGATTTTTCCAGCGATGAGGGGTGGAGCTTTCGAAATAGAGACTGTCGCCGGCCTTTAAACAGTAGTGCCCCTGATTGTGCAGCCAAATTTCGAATTCGCCGCGTAAAACGTGAAGAAATTCCTCGCCCTCGTGCGCGTAGGACTCACCGCTTCCGCCACCGGGTTTGACGCGAAAAAGATGCGGTTCCATAGCCGTGCTGCCCCAGGCGAGCAGCTCCATGCGGACCTTGGGGCTGGGTTCAAGCACTTTGCGTTGAGAGGGACGAACCAGAGAGGGCGCATCGCCATTAGTTTCAAACATCGAAAGAATGTTGGTCTTGTAAAAACGAGCGATGCGCTGGAGGGTGGCCACCGAAGAGCGCATCTGCCCCCGTTCCAGCGCGCTCAGAAATCCTACGGACACGTTGGTAGCCCGGGCGACATGCGCGAGAGACAAACCTTTGTTCATGCGCAAACGGCGGAAGCGATGTCCCGGGGATTGCCGGGCATCCGCGGGGGCCGAGACGACACCCTGTTTCTTCAGAACGTGCACGACGGCGGCAGGGTTAAGGCCGCGCGCGCGACGCAGAAAGAGCGCGCGCTGAAGCAAGCGCACATCCACTTCCGTGTACATACGATAACGGCTGGCAGTGCGTTGCGGGGTGATCAGCCCGAGGGCCTCCCACGCGCGCAAGGCAGAGGAGGAAATGCCGAGACGTCCCGCGACCTCTGAGATGCGGAGCAGACGTTGGGCTGGCAAAGAATCCGATGCGTTGGACAAATTCTTTCTGCTTGACACGGCTCTCGTCTTTCTCTAAGTTTGCGGGATTATAGTAAGGTTTCTGGTCGGGTACAACCCCGAAGAATCGGTTCGTGGGGGAATCGTTGCTTCGAGGAACAGGGGTGAGTCAAATGAATTCAGGAGTATGCCGCCAATGGCGGGCGAAGTGTTTTCTGGCATCTTTATCCATCTTGTGTCTAACGATGGTGGGCCTGCTGGTTTGCAATTCCAGTTTTGCGCAGAGTACCGCGGGACGTGTTCGGGGGACGGTTACCGACGCAAGCGGAGCAGCGATCGCCGGGGTGAAAGTGGCCCTGACGAATGTCGCCACGAATGTGAATCGCGAAGCGGTCACCAGCTCCACGGGCGAGTATCTGTTCCTGGAAGTACCCGTGGGCACGTACCAAATCGATGTGAACCAGGCGGGATTCAAGAGGTTTATTCGTAAAGATGTTGTGGTGGATCTGAACGCGGTGGTGAGTATAGATATCGCGCTTACGATCGGAGGGTCCACGGAAACCGTCGAAGTGACGGGCGAGCCACCGGTGATCGACACAACCACAACGCAATTGGGCGCGGTGGTGGGTTCGCGTGAGGTGACGGAACTGCCATTGAATACGCGCGACACCTATCAGCTCTTGCAATTGCAGCCCGGGGTGCAATCACAGTTGGGGAATGATTTGTTTTACGGTTCGGATAAGCCGGGCGTGGTCACGGTAAACGGGGGACGAGGCCGGTCGAACAATTACAGCGTGAATGGCGGCGACGGAAACGATCTGTTTGCGAATTTGCCTGCGGTGCAGCCTTCCCCGGACACGATTGAAGAGTTTCGCGTAATCACGAACTCATTTGATGCCGAATACGGGCGCAATTCCGGTTCGGTGGTGAACGTAGTCACCAAATCCGGGACCAACAGCTTTCACGGGAGCGTATTTGAATTTTTCCGGAATACGGTACTGGATGCGCGGCCGTTCACGTTTAGCCCTTCCGCTAAGCCGGATTTTCAGCAAAACCAGTTTGGCGCGACGTTAGGGGGGCCAATCAAGAAAGACAAGACGTTCTTCTTTGCGTCGTATGAAGGACGCCGAATCAAGCAGGGTATCCTCTCGAATCCTGTGCCGCTGCCCACCGCGGATCAATTAAACAACGGAAACTTTGGGGACCTGACAGGGACTTTGACGACCGCGCCGACGGCGAGCGTGCTGCAGGGACGTTGTGGCACACAGTTAACGCCGGCCGCTAACACGGAACTTTCGAACATCGCCGCTGGCGGCACGCCAACTGCCGGAAATTACGGAATCATTTTTCCGAATGGGGTGATCCCCACGGGTTGCTACGACCCACTTTCCACGAGCATTTACAACCAGTATGTCCATGCCACATCAGACGGAGCCTTTCAAGCTTCGCCGAACAAAATTGACAATGGCGACCAGTTCACAATCAAGGTGGATCACGACCTGACGAAGAACCAAAAGCTGGCCGTGTACTACTACTTTGACGACGACGGACTGACGGACCCGTTTGCAAAATTCCAGGCGGCCGGCGGGAACCTGGGGAACTTCCCCGGGGTGTTTGATACGCGAACGCAACAGGTAAACCTGACGCACACGTGGACCATCGGCGCGACCTCCGTGAATGAATTCCGGTTTTCTTATTTCCGGGAAGGCCAGGGCAAATTTAACGCTCCGTCGGTAACGAGCGAGGTGCAGGCGTCGTGCGGATCATCCGCAACGGCATATTGCTTTACCGGCACGACCGATCAGCCGCTGGTGGACAGTAACGGAAACGTGCTGGCGCCCAATAAGGCTTACGGGATTTACCCGAACCTGGGTGCGTCCAAGGAGGGGCTGCCGTTCATCAGCGTAAACGGAGGCTTTTCGCTGGGCAACAACTTCGAAGGGCAATTGCCGCAAACCGGGAACACGTATCAGTTTGCCGACAATTTCAGCAAGATCATGGGGACGCACAGCCCAAAATTTGGCGTGGATATCCGCTATCAAAAATTCGATCAGACGCTCTATTACAACGTGAACGGGTCAATTAACTTCGGACCCGGGGGAGCGAATGATACGGGAGACAGCTACGCAAATTATCTGCTCGGGTTGCCGAATTCGTACAGCCAGGGATCGGCGCAAGCGGAATTGGTAAGAAGCACATCGGTGTACCTGTACGCGCAAGATAGCTGGAAGATAAGGCCGAATCTGACGCTGAATTATGGGTTGCGGTGGGAAATGAACACGCCGCTGACAGACATCGGAAAGAAAGTTCAGACGTACCGGCCGGGACAAGTATCCACGATTTATCCGTGCGCACTGGATCCAAGCAATCCGCTGTACGATCCGTCGCAAGCGGATGGGGGATGCCAAAGCGGAGGACTGACGCCAGTGGGGCTGGTGTTTCCGGGAGATAAAGGAGTACCGAACGGTCTGACGGATACATATTACAAAGCGTTTGCACCCAGACTTGGATTTAATTGGAGTCCCGGGTGGAACGATGGTGTGTTGAAGTCGCTGACTGGAGGTCCAAACAAGAGCACGATAAGCGGCGGGTGGGGACTCTTCTACAATCCGATCGAGCAGTTGGTGCTGGAACAGTTCAGCGCCGAACCGCCATTCGGGGGAAGCAACTTCATCAGCGATCCGACCTTTCAAGCTCCGTTCGTGACGCAAGCTGGGGGAGTCAATCCGAACCCGTTTAATGGAATTTTAAATCCACCGCGGAATCAGCCTATCGACTGGTCAAATTTCCGTTCCATCCTTCTTTATGGACAATTTCCACGCAATTTGCGGACGCAATATTCCGCGCAATACAACTTGACCATCAAGCGGGAATTGCCGGGGAATCTGCTTTTCCAAATCGGGTACGTGGGATCGCAGGGGCACCGGCTGCTGGCTTCGTACGATTTAAATCACGGGAATCCCGACGCCTGCAACGGATTGGCAGCAATTCCGGGAGTACTGGATGGTCCGGGCGGAAGTCCGAGCGTTTGCGGGCCGCAATCAGCAGACAATTCGTACTACATCCCGCCGGGAACGGTGATCCCGAACATCTCGAATATCTACACGCCAGGCTTCAACGGGTTGATTTTGCCGTATAACGCCGGAACGGGTGGAACCCAAATTCCAGCGGGAACCGTCGTGGGACCAAGCGGGATCACGCTCGTGGGCCTTCGCCCGTATTCGTCTCCACTGTGCCAGCCGTTAACGGGTGCGGGTTGCCCGGTGGACGGAATTCCGGTGTTCTCCAATATCTTTACGGAGAATACGGTGGCGAAATCGAATTACAACTCGCTGCAGGTGCTGGTGGAAAAGCACTATTCGCATGGGCTGCAATTCTCAGGTGCGTATACGTACAGCAAATCGCTGGATAACGCGTCGAGCTTCGAGAGCACGCTGAACCCCATCAACCTGAATGCTACGTACGGGCCGTCATTATTCGATGCCCGGCACCGTTTCGTATTCAGCTACGTTTGGGAATTGCCGGTGCCGAAATACGACGGGTTCAAAGGGCAATTGCTGAATGGCTGGCAAATTTCGGGAATCGTGACGTACCAGACCGGATTCCCCGTGAGACTTACCTCATCCGATGACGTTGAAGAATTCTACAGCACGTTCTTCGAAGCGCCGGGGGAACCGAACTGGTCGGCGACTTCGACACCGGGAAGTCTGGCGACGTGGGATCCGCGAAAGCACGGTGGGCTGGCGTTCGACCCGACGCAGTTCACAAACGATACGGTGACGCCGGGTACGATTGGTAACGCGCCTCGTTCCATCTGCTGCCAACCGGGGATCGCGAACTGGGACACGGGGTTCTTCAAGGGTTTCCAACTGAAGGAGCAACTGCGCATGGAATTCCGGGCGGAACTGTACAACATCTGGAACCATGCGCAATTCTACAGCGTGGACGGAAACATTTCGGATGGACCGACCTTCGGACTGGCGCAGAAAGTGCGCGATCCGCGACAGGTTCAGTTTGCGCTGAAGTTCCTGTTCTAGGAAAACTGAACACAGTTTCAGGACGAGGGTCCAGTCGCGTGCTGGACGCTCTCTCGACAGAGGGCAAAAGGCGTAAGATGGTGGGGCAGTTTGCCCCAGAACCCACGAAGTTTCCTCGCTGAGAGAGGCGGCGTCAAACCGCCCCTACACTGACCGCAGGGAATAGACCTGCCACAGGTGATCCGGAAGGCCCACCTGACGGAGTAGCAAAATGCACGAAGCACTACAGAAAGAAATCGCGTTGTATGAGAAGCGCACGCCCAAATCCGCGGAAGCCCACAAGAAGGCGGAGAAACGAATACCGCTCGGCGTGGCAAGCAATTACCGCGCGTACGATCCTTATCCGCTGTTTGTAGCGGAAGGACACGGCAGCAAAATCAAGGACATCGACGGAAACGAATACATCGACCACAACCTGTGCTTTGGCACGCTGATGGCTGGGCATGGACATCCCGCGGTGGTGAAGGCCGCGCAATGGGCGCTGGCCAACGGTACAACTTTCGGTATGCCGCACGGCATGGAACTGGAACTCGCGGACGAAATTTGCGCCCGGTATCCGGTGGAAATGGTGCGCTTCGGTTCCAGCGGCACGGAAGCCACGATGCACGCTTGCCGAATTGCACGGGCGGCTACGGGACGCGACAAAATTCTGCGATTCGAAGGCTGCTATCACGGGCTGCACGATACCGCGCTGGTGAGCGTCAAGCCAAAGGAAGAAGACTTCGGCGACATTCACGCGCCGAATTCGGTTCCTGGCGGCCTTGGCGTGATTCAGGCGGTGCTGGACAATGTGACGGTTGCCACGTTCAACGATCTGGCGAGCGTGGAGCACCGCTTCGCACAATTTCCAGGCCAGATTGCCGCGATCATTCTCGAGCCCATCATGATGAATGTCGGCATCTGCATGCCGCAGCCGGGATTTTTGCAAGGGCTGCGGGAAATCTGCACGAAAAACGGCGCGCTGCTGATTTTCGATGAAGTGAAAACCGGTGCAAAGCTTGGCTGGGGCGGCGCGAGCGAGTATTTCGGCGTGAAGCCGGACATTATCACGCTGGCTAAGTCCATCGGCGGGGGCGTGCCGCTGGCGGCATTTGGGGCCAGCCGCGAGGTGATGGATCTGATTACGCAGCACAAAGTTTTCCATGGCGGCACGTACAACACGAACCGGCTGGCGATGGCGGCTGGATTGGCAACGTTCCGGGAAGTGTTGACGCGCGAGAACTACGCCCACGTCGACAAGCTCGGGAAGAAACTGGCCGATGGCTATCGCACGATTCTGAAGAGGGCGGGATTGGAAGCGTATGTGGCGCAAGCCGGAGTGAATGGCGCGCTGATGCTGTACCCGCAGGAAATCCGCAACTATCGCGACTGGATAAAAATTGATGTGGATCTATGGCGGCAGTTCTGGTTCGCGATGGTGAATCGCGGGGTGCTGGCGATGCCGTATTGGTGGGACGAGCAGTGGACCATTTCCGTGCAGCACACCGACGCGGATATCGATAAGCATCTGGCGGTATTCGAAGAAGTGGCGCCGGGACTGGCGAAGACGCAAAAAGAACGAGGCCTGACGTTCGTCGGCGCCGCGGGACACTAGGGAGAAAACACATTGAGCAGCGAGGTTACGAAGGAAACGGCGATTGCCGCCGCTTCCGCACCTGAGCAGCCGCATCTGAAGCGGGTGCTTGGGCGGCGTGACCTCGTGCTGCTGTTTGTAGTAGCGGTTTTTAATCTGAACGTACTGCCATCGATCGCGACGAATGGCGGTGTGACGATTTGGCTATGGCTGATCGCCTTGATTTTGTTTTTTTGGCCGCAAGGGATTGCCGTCATCGAACTGGCCCGCCGTTATCCGGGAGAAGGTGGAGTTTATCTGTGGGCCAAGGAAGTATTCGGGGACTTCCACGGATTCTTATCGGGTTGGTGCTATTGGACGAATAACATGATGTACGTACCGACGGTGATGTTGTATTTCGTGGGAGTGTCGGTGTTTGTGCTGGGTGCAGGACACGAAGGACTGGCGGACAATCGAGCATTCGCGATGATTGCTTCGGTGGTGCTGCTGACGCTGCTGGTGGTCCTGAATGTGGTGGGTCTTGGCGTGGGGAAGTGGATCAATAATCTCGGTGGAATCGGGACCTTTATTGCGGCTTTTTTGCTGATGGGACTGGGCGTGGTGGTCTGCGCCAAATTTGGAACCAACATCCAGTGGTCGGATTTCCAGGTGCCGGCGAATCCAAAAGTTGTTTTGAATTCGTTTGGGGTGATTTGTTTTGGCCTGGTGGGGCTGGAACTGGCGTCGATCATGGGCGACGAGATTGAAAACCCACGTAAGATTCTGCCAGGGGCGGTGGCGTGGGGTGGCGTGCTGTCAGGCTTCCTTTATATTGGCGCCACGCTGACGCTGCTGGTCGCCGTGGATAAGAACAGCATCAGCGTGTTGCAGGGAATCGTGCAGGCGGTCAGCCATATGGCGGCGCGGGTAGGCGTGGGCTGGATGGTGGCGCCGTTCGCATTCTTATTGAGTATGTCGATTGCGGGTATCGGGTCGGCATGGCTGGGAGGCTCGGCGCGCATTCCGTTTGTTGCGGGCCTGGATTCTTACATGCCCGCGTGGTTGGGCAAGATTCATCCGAAGTACGCGACGCCGTATGCCGCGTTGATTGTGCACGCCAGTGTTTCACTGATTTTGGTCGCGATTAACTTTTTGTCTACCGGCAACGTGCAAGCGAGTTTTCAGTCACTGCTGTCGCTTGCGGTGGTGCTGCAGTTGATACCGTTCCTGTATGTGTTTGGTGCGCTGCTGAAAATCGCATTGGATCCGGGATTCGAGCGGCAGCAGTATTCGCGGGCGACGCTGATAGCAGCTGGAATCAGCGGGCTGGCAACCACGGCGATAGCGATGGTGGTGGCGTTCTTCCCCGCGCAGCAGATCAGTTCCGTGTTCCGCTACGAAATGTGGATGATTGGCGGGACTCTTCTGTTTATCGGGCTCGCGGCATTTTTCTTCTACGTGTACGGAGGCCGGAAGGCTGCGCGAAAGCTGGAGGCGAGATCGGCGGTCTGAGACGCACAGAGGATATGGGAAGGCAGCAAGCGCGGATTTGGCTACGGCAGATGCCGTGCCATGGACATTAGATTGAGAGGCGAGCGATGTCGACCACAGCGAAGCCAACGGCGAAAACTTATCAGAATTATGTGAATGGAGAATGGGTGAGCGGTTCCTCAAGCGAAACGTTTCCCGTCTACGACCCTTCGACGGAAGAGGTAATCGCGCAGGTGGCTTCCGCGAACGCTGCGGATGTGGACAAGGCCGTCAAAGCGGCGCGAGGAGCATTCGAGTCCGGGCCTTGGCCGCAAACCAGCGCGCAAGACCGCGGACGGATACTTTTCAAGCTCGCGGAAAAGGTGCGTAAGAACGCGGCGACCTTGGCGGAAATTGAAGCGCGGAATTGCGGAAAGCCGATTGTCGAGGCGGAGTTTGACATTTCGGACGTGGCCACCTGTTTCGAGTATTACGGCGGACTGGCCAACAAAGTGACTGGAAACGTGATGCCCGTGCCCGCGAATGCGCTTAGTTTTACGTTACGCGAGCCTGTGGGCGTAGCAGGACAAATCATTCCGTGGAATTTTCCGCTGTTGATGGCGGCATGGAAACTGGCGCCCGCGATTGCCGCGGGGTGCACCTGCGTGCTGAAACCAGCAGAACAGACCCCGCTGACCGCGATGGAGTTCGCGAACTATCTGGAGGATGCGGGTTTGCCTCCGGGAGTCGTGAACATTATTAATGGCGTAGGCGAAGTGACCGGTGCGGCGCTGGTCGCAAATCCGGGGGTAGACAAGATTGCGTTCACGGGAAGCGCGGCGGTGGGAAGAATCATCGTAAAAAGCGCGGCGGACACGCTGAAACGGGTCACTCTGGAGTTGGGCGGAAAATCACCCAACGTGTTTTTTGCGGATGCCGATTGGGAAGCTGCGGTGGATGGCGCGTTGTTTGGCGTGTTCATCAATCAGGGAGAGGTGTGCAGCGCAGGCAGCCGCATTTTGGTCGAGAAAAAAATCTATTCGAAATTTGTCGAAGCCATGACGGAGAAGGCCAAGCGCATCAAATTGGGTCCGCCGCTGGAACGGGAAACGAAAATGGGGCCGCTGGTGAGCAAAGAGCAGTACGATCGCGTGAATTCCTATCTGGAATTGGGCAAGAAGGAAGCGAAAACCGCGACTGGTGGGGGACGTGCGAAAGCTTTCGCGAAAGGCTACTACGTTGAGCCTACGATCTTCTACGACGTGGACAACAGCGCGCGCATTTCGCGGGAAGAAATTTTCGGGCCGGTGGCTTCGGTGATCCCATTCGAAAACGAAGCCGACGCAATCAAAATTGCAAACGACACGCCGTATGGACTAGCGGGAGCGGTGTGGACCAGGGACATCTTCAAGGCGTTCCGTATCGTAAAGTCGATGCGCGCCGGGATTATCTGGGTCAATCACATGCAGCCGACGTATGTGGAGGCGCCGTGGGGCGGTTACAAGCAGTCCGGATTCGGGCGGGAACTTGGGCCGTGGGGTTTGGAAGAGTATTTGGAAACCAAGCAGGTTTTTGTGAACCTTGATGAAGCGCCGATAGCGTGGTACTGAGAGGGTTTGCGATTTGTAACGGATTCTGGAAGAGGAAATACGAAAATGAAGACGATTCAATTACGCACGGAAATTCCCGGACCAAAGTCGAAAGCGCTGCTGGGGCGCCGTGAAGCAGCGATCCCGCGGGGGCCGCATCTGGTGTCCCCGATCTTTGCGGCGAAATCCGAAGGCGCGTGCATCGAAGACGTGGACGGAAACCGCTACCTTGATTTCGCCGGCGGCATCGGCTGCCTGAATAGCGGGCACCGGCCGGCACGAGTGGAAGCCGCGCTGCGTGAGCAGATTGGAAGATTTCTGCACCTGTGTTTTGGGGTGACGCCCTATGAGTCTTACATCGCGCTGGCGGAAAAACTGAATGCGTTAGCGCCCATCAGCGGCCCGAAAAAAACATTTTTCGTCAATACAGGCGCGGAATGCGTGGAAAACGCGGTGAAAATCGCGCGCTCATATACCAAGCGACCGGCGGTAATTTGCTTTGAAGATGCGTTCCATGGGCGGACGTGGATGACCATGTCGCTGACCAGCAAGACAAATCCGTACAAGGTGGGGTTCGCGCCATTTGCCAGCGACATTTACCGGATTCCGTATGCGTACTGCTATCGCTGCTCGTATAACCTGACCTACCCATCCTGCAAGCTGTTTTGCGCGCACCACCTGGAGGATACATTTAAACGAGTGGTTGCGCCGGAATCGGTCGCGGCGGTGATCGCGGAACCAGTGTTAGGAGAAGGAGGATTCGTTGCGCCTCCGAAGGAATTTTTCCCGATTGTGAAGGACATTTGTAAGAAGTACGGGATCGTTTTTATCGCGGATGAGGTGCAATCTGGAATCGGGCGGACGGGGAAGATGTTTGCCATCGAGCATTACGGTGTGGAGCCGGATCTGATCACCACGGCAAAATCGCTGGGAGGAGGACTGCCTCTTGCCGCTGTAACCGGCCGCGCAGAAATCATGGATGCGCCGCAGCCTGGCGGGCTGGGCAGCACGTTCGCGGGGAATCCGTTGTCGTGCGCTGCCGCGCTTGCGGGGCTAGAAACGATTGAGAAGGACGGATTGTTGGCGCGCTCGACCGCGATTGGTAAACGGTTTGAAGAGCGCGCGCAGGCTTGGCAGAAGAAGTGGGAGTTGATTGGAGACGTGCGCGGGCTGGGTGGAATGTGCGCGATTGAGCTGGTGCGGGACCGCGCGACAAGACAGCCAGCCGATACGGAGACCAAGGAGTTGGGCACATTTTGCTACGAGCACGGGTTGATGACCATCACCGCGGGAACGAAGAACAACATCATGCGCATTCTGGTTCCGCTGGTGGTCACGGATGAGCAATTCGACGAAGGACTGGACGTGATTGAAGCTGGGCTGGCGCACATCATCGAGAAGAAGCACGCCGTGGTTTCGCACGCGTGAGCATGAGCTCATTCAGTTTTGTTAATTTTCTTTTTTGACGGCAGTTTCTGAGGCTAGCCAGGGTCAGCTCACCGTAGCGAACGCTTTAGGCGAAGCCTCTTCCGGGAGTTGCGTGTAGTCTGGAAAATTTCCGAACAGTTTTTCGTTCAAAGGGCCGGACGTGACCGCCAGTACTAGATACCGTCCGCCCACAAAGCAGCCCTTCCAGGATTGACCGATGCCGCCGAAGACCTCTTCGCGGTCACCGCGCGAACGCACCGAGTTGACGCCGACTTTGAAAGCACGAAGTTCAGATGCGACTCGGCGAGCGATTTTGGGATCGTCGCAAGCGATAGAAGAAACCAGCGCGCCATTGGACACGTTCATTTCAGAAACGAGTTCGTCCAGGTGATCGACGACGACAATGGTATCGAGAGGCCCGAAAGGTTCGGCGTGATAAAGACGGCAATTCCGCGGGATATTGAGAAGCGCAGCGGGTCCAACGTAAGCGGAAGTATCCTGATTGGGAAAGATCATACTGTCGGAGACGGTCGCTTCGTAAAGACTGATGGCACCTTTCCCCAGTGCATCCACGTAGAGAACCCGTAGTTCTTCTACCTTCTTGCTGTTGATGAGCGGGCCAAAATTGAGTTTGGGAAAGGGATCGCCGGGCGATTCGACAAGAACAGGATTACCGAAGCGCAGAGAGCGAAGCACCGGAAGATACATTTCCAGAAATTGCGGGAACAATTCGCGCTGGACAACGAACCGGACGTACGCGGTGCAGCGTTGTTTGCCGTAATCGAATCCTTTACGGAGCTGTTCGGCAAGAAGCGGCCAATTGGAAAATTGCCACACGCCATAGGTGTTGACCCCTTCCATTTCCAGCATGTAGCGCTTCTTTTCGTCGTAAAGCGTGGAGGCAATCACACCGCCGTTGGTTTTGCCGCCCACGAAGGCGAGGCAATCGACAAATTCGTTGCGAACGAGAGCTTCGCTGAGCTGTCCACCGGAACCGCTGACGAGAGAAACGGGAAGGCCGGAGCGGCGAGCGATGGCATGGGCAAGCGTGAGAGCGTGAAGCCCGCCATCGGTGGGCGTCTTCGAAATGGCAGCGTTGCCGGCGAGCACTTGAACCAAGACTGCATGCATCAGCACCGACATGGGGTAGTTCCATGAGGCGATATTGGAGATGAGTCCCAAGGGAGCACGGCCGGTGAGCATCGCAGGAATATTTTCCACATACCACGCAACGCCCGAGACGCAACGGTCGATGTCCGTCAGCGCCTGGGCGTAAGGTTTGCCGATCTCCCACATAAGCAGCAGGGCGATGAGTTCACGGTGTTGCTGGAGTCCTGCCAGACAATCGGTGACGCGGCGGCGGCGCTCGTCGAGATCGACCCGCGACCAGGAGTGAGACTCCGATTTGGCAAACTTCACGGCGGCCAACGCGGAGTCCAGATCGAGCATAGGAATGCGGCCCAGGCTGCGGCCATCGATAGCGGACTCGTAATGGCGGCCGAAACCCGGGAGTTTCCACTCGCCGTCGAGCAGATTCAGGACCCGGCCTTCGGAGTCAAACGCCTCTGGAACTGCTGTACGCAAATTGCGGAACAAAGTATTCCACTCGGCTGCCGGGGCGATGATCGGCATGCTTAGCCTCCACTCCCGAACCAACGGGTCCGCGGATTATAGATGGGTTTTGCGCGGAGAAGGGTGCTAGTTCCGCTAATGGCGAGCAGAAGGGAAAGTAACAGTAGGTATGCGGCCGGCAATTGAGAGTTCATTTGCTGGGAACTAAATGCTCTGGAACCGGGCAGAATTGGCCTTCGGAGAAACCTTCGGCAGCAATCGCGAAGGTGCGGTTGAAGCGGGCGCGCGCGTTCTCCCAACAAATGACCGCGGAGAGTTCGACGAGTTGGCGATCGGAGAAATGTTGGCGCAGCGCGGAGTAGAGTTCGTCGGAAATTGTCGAAGGCGTGCAGGTCATGGCTACAGCGAGACGAAGTACGAGCTTTTCCTGATCGTTGAAATGGATACTGGATTCGAATTGTGCAATCTCCCGCAACTGACCCTCGGTAATTCCGGATTTTCTGCCCACGGCAGAATGAATGTCGATTCAAAATGGGCAGCCGACCATCAGGGCGGCTTTGAGTTGGGCTAATTCTTTGAGGTGCATTGGAACAGTGCCCTTGGACGCGCCGTACCAATCCATGCGAACGGCATTGCGAAGGAATTTTGGATCGAGTGCCCGGACCCGCATGGTGAGAGGTACGCGGCCGATTTTGCGTTTCGCGAACCAGAAGAGGATGCGCGTCAGTAAGCCCGCTTGATTGTCCTGAACGCCTTGCGAACGGGGCATGGTAGGCCCTCCATGCAAATATGGATGTGAGAGCTGGCTGCGGCGTTATTTCGGAGAGAACGTCAAAGCGAAAGCCTGCGCTTGGGAACGCGCGTGAGCCGTGGCATTCGCATGACGACATGGATGGCGCGGACATAGCGCGCAGTAGTGCTGCGACCCTACACGGAAGGGACTAGAAGCCATATTTGGCGACGGTTTGTTTGGTATTTTTGTCGATGATGGCGAGTGCTGCGCGCTGATTCGGCAGATGGACATCCACGTTAGCGCCGGTCGTCGCGTCCTTCAGGTTTAGATTCGCGTCCTGGTTGGATTCGGACTCGAAAACATAGAGGACCGTGTTCTGAAGTTCAATGGGATACACGAGGATTCCATCGGAGATTGGACTGCTCGCAGTAAATGAGGCGGGTAATGCGAGAGGTTGGACGATTTGCTCATATACGTGAGCGGCAGGGCGGGCTCCTTCGGCTAACTCGATGGGCAGAGCGAAAAAAGTGAGTTTCCCATTACCAAGAGAGATTTCTTTGGTCAGGGCGCCATTGTCAAACACGAGATACTCGAGTGTTTGCTGGCGGTCTTGAGCGAAGGAATAGCCGAGGGGCTGATTGCCGCTGGAAGCATAATGAAATGTGAGCGGTTCCGTGGTGGCCTTGATGCCGAGAGGAGTGTAGCGGTCGACGAGGTGCCAGTGTTCGTCTCGGGAAACAGGCCCGGTGACGAGGAGATTGCCGCCGTTACGGACGTAGGTGAGCAAGGCTTGCCAAGTGGATTCGCGCAGGGACTGAGCGGAGGGAAGAATTACGAGTTTCGGCGTACCGAGCTTGTCGATCTGGTTTTCGGCGATTACGTAGCACGGTCGGTGCAGGCCGTAGCCGAGAGCCCGGACGGCATCCTGCTGGGCGGCGATTTGCAGGTCCGCCTGGACGGAATATTGCGCTGCTTGCGACGTGACAATCGCAATGGCGGCCGGCTTGGGGTTGGCGAGATAAGGAGACGCAGCGGCAGCGAACTTGGCCATATCGCGCAGCACCGTAGCTTCAGGTTTTTCGGTGCCATCGGCATGAAGAGCGCCGATGGGTGTCTCGTTGCTTTCGGTCATGTAAGAGTTGGAATTCCATAGCCATTCGATTGCGCCGGATCCCCCGACGAACGAAAGGGCGAATTTGCGTTCGAAGAGCATAGCTTCCTGTTCGGGAGTGCGACGCGCGATTTCGTCCATGGTGAGCTCGCGTTGCAGACCGGTCTCCTGAATGAGCATGGCTTTGCCGGGTTGTTTGGCGACGAGCGAATCCCAGAGCAGGGTATCGTTCTGCCACCACGAATGGTTAGTCGTGAAATCGATGGAATCGGAGAAGAATGCGGGGTTGAGGCGGTCGAGATAGCCGCCTTCGTCCTGACCAACGGTAATGGGTTGACGAGAGCCAGCGTTGTGAATCGCTTCGCGCATACCGCGCACCCAGCCGGCGAATTCTTCCTGGGCAAAGAGGAAGTAATCGTATACACGGAGAGAGTTGATGCCGACATACATTGCTCGCGGCGCGAATTCCTCTTCTTTAGGAAGCGAGATGGTTCCTTCCACGGCGGACGGAGGAACATTCCAGGCAGCGGCGAGTGTGGCGCGGTCGGGATATTTTTTCGCTAGCCAGGCGTTCCATACGGCCAGCTCGATGGAATCATAGTTGGGACGCATCTTCCAAAGTTGCTTGGAAAAGCTCGGCTCATTGATGAGGTCCCACGCCAGAAACGGCACGTCAGAAAATCGCGCGGCAACCGAGCTGATTAAATTTTGCTGTTTGCGCACGGCTTCCGGATCGAGGTAAGGATTTATGCCGCCAAGTACCTCGGGCAGAAAGGCAAAGAAGTTGAACTGAACGGGCAAATTATATTTGCGCGCGGTCATTAAGTAGGCTTCGAGCGTGCGGAGGGTGCGCTCGTACGGGCGGCCAGTCTCGTCGCACAGCTTGTCCCAGCCGGTCCACCAACCGGTGCGAATCATGTTCAGTCCGGCGCTGTGAATCAGGGAGAGGTCGTCGTTCCAGACATACACGTTGGGGTGATCGAAGAACAGGCGCTGTACTTCGCTGGACATGTACGTGGTGCCTACCACCGCCAGCGGCTTCGCATCGACGGTGAAAAAATCCGAGTTCACGGCAAGTTTCGGGCCGGAACGAAGGTAGGCTTCATCGCGAATCCAGAACGCGGAATGGTAAACAGCTCGGCGAATCGTAGCTTCAAACAACGTCGCTTCGATAACGTAAAGACCCTTGCCGGTGGGCGCGGGGAGTAGGGTTGTGTCGGAACCGGGGAAATCAATGATTGTTGGTTGGAGCTGTTTGGGCCTTTTTTCTGGTTCAGCGGGATAGCAAAAGACCTTGACCGTGGCGTGATCAGTGGGATGAAAGTCGTGGAAAATGGTTTCGAGTTCGATCGGCTCACCCGGCAAATATAAAGGAAGCGCCGGTCGTACTGAGAATTCCATTGCGCCCTGCAGTGCGCGATCCGCGAGTTCGCGAAGGAGCTTTGCGGAATCGGCCGAGGAGTAGAACTCGGCGGGAAGGTCGGCGGAGAGGAAAATCCAGCGGCCGCCGTCAAAGCCCGAAGAAAAGTGATCAATCTGGAGGAGCGGTGCGGAGAGGCGGCGGCCGTTATTCACGCCCCATACTAATGTGTCCAGCTTGATATCCAGCGAGCCAGCCGAGCCACCACGGTTATAAAGGTCGGTGGTGCTAAGGCGAATAATGGGGCTGAAGGCCTGTTTCCACGAGAACGCGGGAATGTCCATCGGAATGTCGGGATTGGGACTAAAGACAGCTCCGGCTGAGCCAGGCGTATTTTGGTACTGATCGATCTGCATGAGCCGACAGAAGCGGGTGCTGTATTCGCGGAGATGCCATCCCGAAGCGTCGCGATAAGCCGAGCGAGTGAAAGGGCGGCCGCCGAGAGCGAGTAAATTACCGCCGCGATGCAGGAAATCCGATATTGCGGTCCAGGCCGCTTCGGGAAGCACGGAGCCTTGGGGCAGGATGAGCAGGCGCGTTTGAGAATCGGTGAGTGCCGCGGCGAGGTGATCGGTGGCGACTATGCGAGCCCCAGGAAAAATCTGGTTCAGTTGCGCCGAAGTGGCTACGGCCGTATCCGCGGAAGGCAAGGTCGGCTCTGACCAGACAATCGTGTCAGTGGACTGCTGCGCGTAAACGAAGGTCGGGCCTACCAGGAGCATAAAGGAGACCAACAAAATCACAACGGACACCGAACGCATAGGGGATTCCTCAGAAGGTTTGAACAATAACGATACGGCACACACTTATACCATTTTTCCCGCCACGCCCTTGTGACAAGATACCTTTTGAGTAAGCCAGGTCTGTGTCAGTATCTAGGACGGATCAGGGGCCGCGAAGTAGCGGAGAAAAGGATTCACGATGCCGAACATAAGCACAGGGAGTGCTGCGGTCGAGAGCAGGGCGGTGGCGGGTGCGCAAAGGAGTTACGGAGGCCCGCTGGCCGTTGTGACCACATTGTTCTTCATGTGGGGTTTTCTGACCTGCCTGAATGACATTTTGATTCCCCACCTGAAATCAATTTTCGATTTGAATTACGCGCAGACGATGCTGATCCAGTTTGCGTTTTTCGGATCTTATTTTGTGTTTTCGATTCCTTCCGCAAAACTCATCGATTGGATCGGGTACCAGCGTTCGATGGTAGTGGGCCTGCTGACGATGGGAGTGGGGGCCTTTTTGTTTGTACCCGCGGCGAGCGCGCCATCCTATCCTCTATTCCTGGGCGCATTGATTGTGTTGGCCGCGGGAATCACGTGTTTGCAAGTTGCGGCCAATCCCTATGTAACTGTACTGGGCAAACCGGAAACCGCATCGAGTCGGCTTAACCTGACGCAGGCATTCAATTCGCTGGGCACGTTTCTTGCGCCGTTCTTCGGTGGTTTATTGATTTTGAGCGCAGCCCCGAAAAGCATGGACGAAATTCGCAAATTGATGCCGGACGCGTTGCAAGCTTATCGAATCCATGAAGCTGCCACGGTAAAGACACCTTACGTGGGGTTAGGTATCGCTTTGGTCCTGCTGGCGATTGCCATCGGGGTGTTTAAGTTGCCGACGATCGAACATGCACAACACAAGGTCGGCGAAAAGGTGAACGATTCCATCTGGAATCATCCGAACCTGATTTTCGGCGCGATCGCCATATTTGTTTATGTGGGAGCCGAAGTTTCCATCGGGAGCTTCCTCGTGAATTACTTCCATGAATCGAACATTGGTGGGTTGGCAGAAAAGGTCGCGGCTAGCTTTGTGGCGTTCTACTGGGGTGGCGCAATGTTAGGTCGATTCATTGGTTCAAATTTCCTGGGTGGCGCAAAGGCAAAATATATGTGGATAGCTGCAGCGCTAAGCATTGGGCTCATCTTGCTTTCGTATCCCATAGCGAATCACATACCTGCCGGATATCAACCAGGAGTGCCGGATCTGATGTGGCTGGCGTGGTTGGTGTTTGCGGGGAGGCCGCTCTTCGTTCTGGTTGCGATCGCAGCAGCGGCGATCGCCGTAGTTGCTTCGTTGAACGGTGGAAAGGCGACTGCCCCCACCGGGATGCTACTTGGAATTTGCGCGATTTCGACGAGTGTTTTAGTTGCGATTTCGATGCTCACGACCGGCCATATTGCCATGTGGAGCATCATCCTGGTCGGATTCTTCAATTCCATCATGTTCCCGAGCATTTTCACCTTGGGCGTAGCGGAGTTGGGGCCACTCACGGGCGACGGTTCTGGGGTCATGATTATGGCGATTGTCGGAGGAGCGATCATTCCCTTGGCGCAGGGCTGGATTGCCGACAGAATCGGTATTCACCACGCGTTCTTTCTGCCGGTGATTTGCTACCTATACATTCTGTTCTTTGCATTGAGCGGGTCAAAACCAAACAGCCAACGGACCGCAGCGGTGGCCGCCTGAAGGCCAATCCGGCCTCGGCATTTGCAGGCCAGGGCCGAGGGTTTTCCACGCGAACAGGATTCCTTTACAGAAAATCGATATTGTACTAATGTTTCGTTATACATAGCGAAGGCTTGGGGGTGCACCCAAGCCGGTCACAAAGAGTCGGGGGTACCATGTTGCATTCAAAAAAGTGTGTCGTCCTCGCAATTTTTTTGTTCGCAGTGTGTGCTGCGCCACAGGTACACGGAAACGACGATATCCCCAAGGCGGCATGGAAACGACCGTTAGGCGCCACGCTGGAAAATCCCGGTAAAAAGAAAGCGCAGTTGGACGCCGAGCACGTCGACGATGGCTACTGGCAGGGCGCGCCCGTTGGGGGCTTCGGAGCTGGAACTTTTTCGAGAAGCTACCGCGGCGATTTCGTGCGCTGGCATATCAAAGCGGGTGTGCATAAATATGAAGCCGTTGCCGGCGATCAGTTCGCGATGTTCCAAAAATCGGAAGGAGATGCCACCGGTTTCGCGACGGTACTGATGAATGGCCGGCCCAAGCAGAATGTACTGAGTTCCTGGCAATGGGATTATCCGGTAGGAGCGGGCGATTACTATGCGCTCTATCCCAAATCCTGGTTCGATTATCGATCGGAGAAATTCCCGGCGCACGTGGTGCTGGAACAGTTCTCGCCGATTCTGCCCAACAATTACAAAGAAACCAGTTATCCAGTAGCGGTGTACCGCTGGCACGCGGAAAATCCCACGAATAAACGAGTGACCGTGTCCGTGCTGCTGTCGTGGGAAAACATGATTGGCTGGTTTCGAACGTATCGCCACGATCTGAGCGACGTGATGAATGAAGGGAATCTCAATCGCCTGAAGAGCGAGCCGCTGGGTCCGAATCAGAACATGCAAGGCATCGTGTTGGATCGCAATCATATCGGGAAGATTACAGAGGAATGGGACGGACAATTCGTCATCGCGAGCGTTTCCGATCCCAATGTAGAGATTACGTATCAGACGACGTTCAGCCCGGACGGGTCTGGCGAAGAAGTGTGGAAGCCGTTTGCAAAAGACGGGAAGTTGGCAAACGACAGTGCGTCTTGGACGAGCAGCGGTGAGCGCATTGCCGGCGCCATCGCGGTGCGGTTCACCTTGGCTCCCGGAGAAAAGAAAATTGTGCCGATGGTGATCGCGTGGGATCTGCCGGTGGTGGAATTCGGTTCAGGGCGAAAGTGGTACCGGCGGTACACGGATTTTTATGGTACCAGTGGATTGAATGCGTGGAGCATTGCCAAGGACGCGTTGAAGAATGCCAATGACTGGAGCGCGGCGATCGACGCGTGGCAGGCTCCCTATGTGAATGATGAGAGCAAGCCGCTGTGGTATCGCGGCATGTTGTTCAACGAATTGTATCCATTGGCCGACGGCGGGACATTTTGGGGGCGGCCTATCAATGCGAGCGCGAAGGAAGCTCCGACCTACTCGTTTATGGAGTGCTTCGACTACCCGTTTTACGAAACGCTGGACGTGCGATTTTACGGGTCGATGCCGCTGATCAAGTTCTGGCCGGAGATCGAAAAAGGCGTGATGAAGGAAATCGCCGATACCGTGCCGCAGGAGTCGGACGAGCGCATGGCCTGGCTCTGGAAGACTCAGGAAACAGGAGTGGCGCAGTATCGCATCCGCAAGGCCAAGGGGGCGGTTCCTCACGATTTGGGCGTGCCGGCGGAGGATCCCTTTAAACAGATCAACCAATTCAGCTGGCAGGACACCAACGGATGGAAAGACCTCAATCCCAAATTTGTTTTGCTGGTGTACAGGGATTTCGCGCTCTCCGGCGGCAGTGATATCGCGTTTCTGAAGTACACGTGGCCTGCGGTCCGCGACTCGATCAGCTACCTTGGAAAATTTGACACCGACGGCGATGGAATTCCGGAGAACCAGGGCTATCCGGACCAGACCTATGACGAATGGGTGGTCCGCGGGGAAAGCGCGTATTCCGGCGGTTTGTGGCTGGCGTCGCTGAGGGCGGCCGAAGAGATGGCCCGTAGACTGGGCGACAGCAAAGCTGAAAATGAGTACCACGCGATGTTCTTGAAAGCGCAAGCGAGTTACGTCAAAAAATTGTGGAATGGCGAGTACTTTCGTTATGACACCCTCAGCGATTACAAAGACAACATTCAAGCGGACCAACTGGCGGGCCAGTGGTATGCCAACCTGACGGGGCTTGGCGATCTTGTGCCACCGGCAATGCAACGCAGTGCTTTGCAGAAAATTTTCGACTATAACGTGATGAAATTTGCCGATGGCAACATGGGAGCCGTGAACGGCATAAGTCCGGATGGCAAGCTTATCGTGGTCAAAGACAATCAGCAGGTGCGGGAAGTGTGGACGGGAACAACGATGGGGTTGGCCGGGCTGATGCTGAGCGACGGAATGACGGATCAAGCTTATCGCACGCTGTGGGGCGTGTATCACACCAGCTACGAAACGAAAGGTTATTGGTTCCGCACTCCCGAGGCTTGGGACATTTCCGGCGATTATCGCGCTTCGATGTACATGCGTCCCGCCGCGATTTGGACCATGGAAATGATGCCCAAGCAACAGGCCGCGAAATAAAATTTGCGAATGCACCAGGCAGGAAAAAGTTGTGTGGCCTTGAAGGTGGCCATAGAATGTGTGCAAGCGAGGGTTCATGAAACATTTCAAAGCAGTTGTGGCTGTGCTGATTCTGTGCGCAGGAATGGCGGGTACGGTGATGGGAAAAACAGAAGTTACGCAGCGTAGCGGCGGAAAACTGCCGGATGGGTCAGCGGTTGAGATTTACACGCTGAAGAGCGACAAGATTGAAGTGCAAGTGATGAACTACGGCGGATACGTGCTGTCCATCAAGGTGCCGGACAAATCGGGCAAGGTTGCCGACGTGGTGCTCGGGTTTGACGAGCCCGGCGGATATTACGCGGCGAATCATGGCCAGGGCAATCCGTTTTTTGGACCGATCGTCGGGCGCTACGCAAACCGCATCGCGCACGCGAAGTTCACATTGGATGGAAAGGAATATCACACTCCGCCGAACGATCACGGCAACACACTGCACGGCGGGCCGGATGGATTCCACAACCACCTGTGGACAGGGCAGGTGATTCCCGATGGCGTGGAGTTGAAGTACGTCAGCAAAGACGGCGAAGAAGGTTTTCCGGGGAATCTGTCTACGACCGTGAAATATACTTTGAGCGGAAACGAGTTGAAGATCGACTACGCGGCGACCACGGATAAGCCCACCGTGTTAAACCTGACGAACCATTCTTATTTCAATCTCTCCGGACAGGGGAATGGCACGATTCTGAATGATCAGCTCAAGCTGAACGCATCGCGATTTACTCCCGTGGATTCCAATTTGATCCCTACCGGCGAGTTGAAGCCCGTCGCCGGCACCTCTTTTGATTTTGTGAAGCCGCACGCGGTGGGCGAGCGCATTAACGCCAACGATGAACAACTCAAGCTGGCTCACGACGGATATGACCACAACTTTGTGATCGATGGCGGCGGAAAGAAATTAACGGAAGCTGCGGAAGTCTATGATCCCTCCAGTGGGCGAGTGCTGACGGTGCTGACTACGGAACCGGGCGTGCAATTCTATTCGGCGAATTTCCTGGATGGCTCGATCAAGGGCAAGGGCGGAATTGCGTATCCGAAGAACGCGGCGCTGTGCCTGGAGACGCAGCATTTCCCGGATTCGCCAAATCATCCGAAATTTCCAACCACCACACTGAACCCCGGCCAGCAATTCCATTCCATGACCGTGTTTCGATTCACCACCCGTTAAGCGGGAAAAAATCCCGGAAAGGCCGCACTTTAGGATGAGTTTCCTGGGCATCGATGTCGGCACAGGCGGGACGCGCGCAGTGTTGATTGACTCTGCCGGACGCGTGATCTGTTCTGCCACGGCCGAACATGCTCCGATGAGTTGCCCACAAATTGGCTGGGCGGAGCAGTCTCCCGAAGATTGGTGGCGAGCTGCGTGTGAAGCGGTCAAAGCTTGCCTGGCAAAAGCTCCTTCGCCGGAAAATGTAACTGCGATCGGGCTAACTGGCCAGATGCATGGTCTGGTTCTGCTGGACGAACATGATCAAGTGGTGCGGCCCGCGATTATCTGGTGCGACCAGCGTACCGAAGAAGAATGCCGGGAAATCACGAAACAAGTGGGCGCTCAGCGGCTGATTGAGCTAACTGCAAATCCTGCATTGACGGGTTTTACCTTGCCAAAAATCTGGTGGGTGCGCCGGCACGAGCCGGAGCTGTGGGCGCGGGTTCGTTCGTTGATGCTCCCGAAAGACTATATCCGTTTCCGATTGACTGGCGAGCGGGCCATCGATGTTGCGGATGCTTCTGGGACGTTGATGTTCGACGTGGTGCACAGGCGATGGTCGAAGGCGATGCTGGAAATCTCGCAGGTGGAAGAGTCATTGCTGCCGAAAGTATTCGAATCGCCGGAAATCAGCGGGCGCGTGCATCCGGAAGGCGCGAAACAATCGGGATTGCGCACGGGCATTCCGGTCGTGGCGGGCGCGGGAGACCAGGCCGCTGGCGCGGTGGGCATGGGAATCGTCAAACCTGGCGCCGTCAGCGCGACCATCGGCACATCCGGTGTGGTGTTTGCGGCGACCAGCGCGCCAGTGCTGGAGCCCCACGGACGCATCCACACATTTTGTCACGCGATTCCCAATCGCTGGCACGTGATGGGTGTGACGCAGGGCGCGGGGCTATCGCTGCGATGGTTCCGCGATCAGTTCGGGGCGGGTTCGGAGGATGGACGTGATCCTTATGTTCGTCTCGCTGAGGAAGCCGCGAAAGCTCCGCCGGGGTCCGATGGACTATTGTGGGCTCCGTACCTTATGGGCGAACGCACACCACATCTCGACCCGAATGCGCGGGGCGCGTTAGTGGGAATCACGGCGCAACATACGCGCGGGCACGTGATTCGCGCAATTCTGGAGGGAGTCGCGTTCAGCTTGAAAGACTCGCTCACCTTATTCAAAGAGATTGGCGTGCCGATCGAATCCATTCGATTGAGTGGAGGAGGAGCGCGCTCCGCGCTATGGCAGCAGATCCAGGCGGATATTTATGAAATGCCCGTGGAACTGACGGAAGCGGACGAAGGTCCGGCGTATGGAGCGGCGCTGCTGGCGGGCGTGGGGACAGGCCACTGGCCATCCGTCGAAGTGGCTTGTGAAGCAGCGGTACGCGTGGCCAAAATCATTCAACCCAATCCAAAAGTTGCCGCACAAATGGCGCGCCAATACGCGCAGTATCGGAAGCTCTATCCCGCTCTGCGCGAAGTGCAAAGAGTTTCGTAGCACGACTTGCGTTGCGTGGATTGCACAGCCGCACGGGGGGAGTTACTGTGGCATTGCGGTTGTTTCTTCTAAAACGCTGTCAACCCTGCTAGCGGAAAGAATTGCGGTAGCTTCTCAGAACTGGCAACTCTCTCTTTCTTGGAAGGAACAAACTTAGCTTTCCTGGGCGGCATACTATCATAGGTTCTGCCATGCAACTTGCGTCCAAACCTTTTCTTCTGGAAGCCGCCCCATTGTTTGAAGAAGAAAGGGACTTTGGCATGATGGCATTGTTTGCGGATACCCTCGACCCAATTTGCCTGCATCTTTCGAGCGCCCGGTCCGCTTTCACCACCGACAATCACCCAATCTATCCGACTGAGATCGATCTCACCAATGTCTTCCAGCAATGGCTCAATTGACAGAAACCTGACAGAACAATCAATTTTTCGAAGATGCTGGATTCGTGGCAATCCATGTATCCGATTCTCCACGCTGACGCCCCACCATACGTTTTCGAGTTCAGCCGCAAATCGCAGTTCACCTCGAAGAAGTTGACTCATCCTCTTCCGAACGTTTCGTCAACACTTGGAAAGTGTGCCAAGAGGCTGTCTTCATCACTTCGGCAACCAAGCGGATATATTCGACAGGAACGGAATCGTGAAAAGATCGCTCATCGAATTGACGAAGACAACTTTCGAGCTAGACCACAGAAGCGGCTCTTTGAGTTTTGCTGGAACGAGCCTGAGATCGAACCCATTCTCATAAGGATGACCGGGAACGCCTCGAAACCGCTCGGCAAAAGTCTCGGCGTAACAGTGTTTGCAACCGGGGCTGATTTTTGAGCAGCCACGGACAGGGTTCCACGTAGCCTCGGTCCACTCGATTTTGGAATGATCGCTCATGCTTAGAGTTAAACATGGTACGAGAGAAGAGAAGACTTGCCAAGATTATGCGGTGACTTGGCCGTACCTGGGCGGTAGCCTAACATTTAGGCGAATAAAAGGCGAACAAATAACTAAGGAATTTGCTTCGGAAACGAAACGTGGACCTGATCGGCGAAGGTGCCCTTCTTACGGTCCTCGGCAGGGGGAATCGCCTTGATCTGCTGTTCTTGTTCAAGTGCCTTCAGTGCGTCCTTGTAGTTGCTGCTGGTGTAGGGCCGCCCAACGGAGTGACGTTCATAAATCTGATGCATCGTCAACGTTTCCCCGGCGAATTGATTGAGCAGCATCTCACCAAGTTCTTCCAGTGGGCGTGTGAGCTCAAATAGCAACGGGAAACGCTCGGCAGCCGGAGAGAACTCGAAGGTTGCCACACCTTGACTCCGCTCCGAGCTTTCTTTAGCCATGATGTCTTTCATGATGTCGTAGCCCTTGAACTTTTTCGTTACGAATATCAAGTGATGCTTGGTCCGATTGCCCTTGTCATCCTTAAATCCGAAGGGCAGAACAAAAAGGCGCGCCGAGGTCTTGCATGGCTTGAGCGAGTGTCTCGATTATGAGGCTTTCTCGATCGGCTGGTTCTAACGTCGGAAGAATTCGCTTTAATTCGTTTGCACACTCTGCCCCGAATAGGGCGTCCATGTGTGCTTGGACTTTGTCGTTGGCAATGCCCATATTTATGCGGTTGTAGTTGAAGAAGAAAATACAATCGCACCCCCAACTCTGGATTACTGCTTTGATAAGCCCAGAAGACAGCCCTGCGTATCCCCACGGGTCGATAAAGAAAAATGTTGGGACGAATCTCACATTCGCCCACTTCTTGGCAAGTTCTTCGCCCAGAGTTTCGTTGGTAATCTCCGGCTTGTACTTTAGCTTCTCGATTCCGGGAAGAGATTCAATTGTGGCTTTGAGTTTGCCGACGTTGTCAGCATCCCTGTCATTGAAGAGCGTTACGAGCATGTTGCACATTTGCGGGTCGGCGATGGCCTTCTCTAAGACCATCAAAGGGGTAGATACGGTGCCGTCATCATACCTTCCCGGTCCAGAAAATAGATCGATGTAAGCAATTCTCTTTGAATACACCTTCGCTGTAGGCAACATGACTTTTGCCCAAGCCCAGAAGTACTTAGTCACAATTCGGGCTTTGACCTGAGATTGCTCCCTCGACTCCGCAAAGAAGTCGTTGTTAGCCATTGTTAAAGTATAGTTGACAGATATACCATTGGATGTAAATTGCCGCATAAATGAAGAGCCAACACGCGCAGTATCGCAAACTCTATCCCGCTCTGCGTGAGGTGGAAAGAGTTTCGTAGCCATTTGCGCTGCGTGGATTGCACAGCCGCGCTGGGGGCTATGGTATGTTTGTAGCACGGGCTCGTAGCTCAGCGGTTAGAGCAGCGGACTCATAATCCGTTGGTCCCAGGTTCAAATCCTGGCGGGCCCACCAATGGTTCCAGCAGCTTAAATGGATCGTGTTGGCTGTCTTTGAAGACAGAACATGGTGTGCTTATCTGCCCACCACCACGACGGGCGCGGTATCCAGACCGGGCCATGCCGGAGCGCCCTCATGTTTCAGCTGATGCGCTGCATCGTCCCAGGTCAATTTTGTGACCGAGCCGCCGTCCGTCTCGTACGCGTAGGTCTTTCCGTCATCCTGAAACAACGTAAAGCTGCCATTCGCTCCCGGATACACGCGCACTGAAGCGATCGTCTGCGGCTGCTGCGTGCTCTGCACCTCAGACCCGAGCGGCACAATGCTTCCCGCCCTCACGAACAGCGGCATCGTATCGATGGGTGCGTCCGCCACAATGGTCTGGCCGCCGTGCAATCGCTCATTCGTCCAGTAGTTGTACCAGTCACAACCTGCCGGCAGATACACCGTCCGTTGCGTTGCGCCCTGCTCGGTGACCGGAGCGACCAGGAACGCCGGTCCATACATATATTCATCTGGAATGTCTGCAACCTTCGGATCAGCCGGGAAGTCCATGAACAGCGCCCGCATGTACGGAGCACCAGTCTGGTAACTGCGATACGCCGGCGAGTACGTGTAGGGCAGAAGCTGGTAGCGCAGCTTCAGATACTTCGCCAGAATCGGCTCCGCCTGCTTGCCGTACGACCAAACCTCGTTGTGAGTTCTCTCTCCATGCGCGCGCATCACCGGCTGAAACGCGCCCCATTCGAACCACCGCACAAACAGCTCGGGATAATCTGCATAGTTCGCAATCGTGTCGCGTGCATCCGATCCATCGATCAGCGGCTTGTGCTCCGGCGCGGTAGTCTGCCGGAATCTGCGGCGAAAAGAATCCTGCGATATCCGTATCCCAATAAGGTAGGCCTGTGGCCGCAAAGTTCAGGCCCGCGGGAATCGAACGCTTCAGCATGTCCCACGTTGAGACAATATCGCTCGACCAGAACACCGTGCCGTTGCGCTGCGCGCCCAGGTACGCCGCTCGCGCCAGGATCATCACTCTTCTGCTGTCTCCGAAATCCCGGCGGAAGCCTTCGTAGACCGAGGCCGTGTGAAACAGCGGATAGACGTTGTAGAAACGTATGCCCGACCCGACCGAGAACACATCTCCGGCTGGATCGATATCCGGCTCTGTTTCATCCAGCCAGAGATAATCGAATCCGTAAGGTTTCACGTAGCGGTCGCGAATCTTCTCCCAGAACCACTTCGCCGCCTCAGGGTTCGTGGTGTCGAGATTCGGTCCGATGGCTTCCTTGGTCCATCCTGAATCCGGTTTTCCGTCGCGGCGTATGGATCAGCCAGCCGTTTTTCTGCAGCATGTCGTAGAACTGAGTGCCGCGCGAAAAGTGCGGCCACACGCTCAACAGCGTATTCACACCCATCGCATGCAGCTCACGATTCATCCCTGCCGGGTCCGGCCAGCGCTTCGGGTCCAGATCCAGTTCCCCCTGCTTCGTCATGTTCAGGAAGTCCACCACGATCACATCCAGCGGCAACTTTTTCTGACGATACTCCTTGGCCACATCCAGAAGTTGCTCCTGCGTTGGATAGATCGCCTTGCTCTGGATGTATCCGTACGCCGGCCTTCGGCAGCATGTGCGTCACGCCGGTCAGCAGGCGGTAGCCCTCGTAAATCTCGTCGCTGCGTATCCCCCGCGATCACGAAATAGGAAACACGATCTCCAACCTCCGAGGACCACGTATTCCGTCCATTGAACCCGAGGAGCACGGTCGTTTTGGAAGGGTTATCCCACACCAGCCCGTAGCCGCGGCTTGAGACCATGAACGGCACGCACACGTCCTCGCCGCCAATCGCCGCCGTAGTCATGCCAGCAGCGGATCTCGTGATCGCGCAGGTCCATCCAGCCCTTCTGCTGCTGCCCCAGGCCGTAGTAGTGCTCGTCCGCGGGCGAGTCGAACGTGGCCGCAACCGAGTAGCCCTTCGCCTCCTGCGTCCTGCTCGCGCGACGTCCGCGCGTTCCGGCGTCCATCGTCCAGGTGCGCATGTGCAGCAGCATCTTGCCTTCCGGCGTTGTCACCAGCAAGCGCATCGTCGTACGGACCATGCCCGCCGCCTCCGCCAAAGTAGCTGCTCGCGCAGTTGACGATTCAGCGCATCCAGCGGCATCGGCTGCGGCAGTTTCTCAGCTGGAAGATCTCCTGGCGCCAAACGCACCACCATTCTGGCCGATCGAAAAACGTCGCCGCCTTCCGCGTCGCGCTCGTGCGTCCATCCCTCCGCGGACGGCTTAGCCACAAAACCATAGCCCGGAGCGCTTTTCGCTGCGGCGCTGTCATTACTCATAGTTACCCGCAGAATGTTGCGTGCATAGGGCTCGAGCGAAATCACCCGACCATCCCGGTTAATGGTGAGCGGGCCGCTCTGGGCAATCGTCGCGATCCCCAGTGGCAATAGTGCCAACAGCATCGCGGACAGGCTACGCGGCAGTGAGATGTGCACAAAATAATGGATCATCCGTGATGTCCGGCCAATACCATCCCGTTCATCCATCACCCACGCAATCGACATTGCTCGTCAACCCCCAGCGTGCTTGGCAACCTGAAAACGCACACTTCTCCCAGCCTGAGGAGATAGCGCAATTCTATGAGACTCTCACTCTCAGCGTCCAAGCATTTCACTACCAGAAGGCCTCGGACTTGGTGCAATAACGGTCCACCACGATCAGCGAAAATCCGTCACTTGGAGGTTTGACGATAGGGGACGAAACCTTTCGTTGTGGTTCTCAGTTTGTACACGGATTTTGTTGCGGTGATATAGAGGGTGGCGTAATCGGGGTCGCCCCAGGCAAGATTCGCGGGTTGCTCGGGCATGACGATGGTTCCCAAATGATGGCCTTCGGAATCCCACACCCAAATTCCTTCCGGACCCGTCACGTACAAGTTGCCAGCCATATCGAACTTCATGCCGTCGGGAACGCCGCCCTTCTTGGGTCCGGCTTCGCTGCCGAAGATGCGGCCGTTACTCAGGGTTCCATCGGGATTGAAATCGTACACGCGGATATTCCGCTGCTCGCTATCGTCGACATAGAATTTCTTGGCGTCTGGAGAGAATGCCAGGCCATTCGGTTGCGTCAGCTCTTTTGTCAGCAGAGTAACCTTCCCTGCGGCATCCAAGCGGTACACACCTTGAAATGGAATTTCCTGTTTTTCCCCGGCTGGTAGGTCCAGCGTCGGGTCGGTAAAGTAGATGGCGCCGTCAGGACCGAGCACTACATCATTGGGACTGTTTAACTTTTTGCCCTCGAAATGGTCCGCCAGAACCTCATACTTGCCGTCCGGTGCGATCCGTATGATCGCGCGAAGCACACTCGCGCAGTCCAGTAGTTGTTGTTTCTGATCGTACGTGTTTCCATCCGGGTCTCCAAGCGCAATCAGCTCTTCGCGGTGGCCATCCGGATACACGCGAAAAATCTTATTGATTTCCTCATCGCTGACGTAAACAAAACCGGCAGGATCCCACACCGGCCCTTCGGTAAAGCCAAAGCCAGTGGCAAGCTGCTCGAGTTTGGCGTCATGAGCAAACAGCTTCCAAAAATCCGGAGATTCTGCCCGCAATTGAAACTCGCGTTTCGCTTGTTGGGCCGGAGTGACAGGTGAAAACAGAACGATGGCCAGAACGGTTGCCATGAGGACGAAAAGGCGTGGTGCCGCAGGATGTTGAGCGCTCAATCTTCTTGATCCTCCTCGGAGTGTTCTTTCTTGGTTTCACGCTTGGCAATGCTGATGAGATAGCTGACGAGATCGTTCAATTCCGAAGCTGATAGAGTGGTTCCATAATTTGAGGGCATGATGGAACCGGACTGGAATTGCAGTTGCTCGATGTCAGATTTGGTCAGGAAATGGAACGCACCGTCGTTCGATTGTAATTGAACGGAAAAATTGTCTTCATTGCGAATCACGCCCGTGAGTTTTTGCCCGTCACGTAACGTGATGTTCGCGATTTTATTTGCTTTGTTCTTAACGTCGCCGCCGCGCACGATGTTCGAGTGAACTTCGTCTGGCGATAAAGTAGCGCCATAAGTAGAAAGATCGCGTCCCAGGAAGCCACCAGCGCCCTGGAGCATATGGCATTCGGAGCAGCGTGCTTTCCCAAAGAACAGTGTCTTGCCAGCATGAGGATCACCGGGAAGCGCTACCGTGCCACGTTTGCCCTGCAGCACGCGAAGGTATTCGAGCAGCGCATTCAGCTTGTCAGGACCCAGGGAATTAAAGGGAGGCATTCCTGCCGTCGGCCTTCCGCCGCGCAGTACGTCCATAATTTCAGCGTCGGAAAGCTGAACCACTTGCTGTCTCGTGGCAATGTCTGGTCCCCGCTCGCCGCTCCGGCCATCCAAACCATGGCAGCCCGCGCAAACGGCTTCGAAAGTCTGGCGGCCTTCAGCATTCGCCTGACGTGCATGAGCAGGTAGCGAGTCTGCCACTGCGCGACTCCATGGCTTCCCACCGGAGAAGCCAAAAAGCAGGAATGCCAACGCAAAGATAACAGCCGGGCGTAACGACAGAGTAAGGAAATTCATGGAATGCGCGATCCTCCACGCCGGCATGTTTATATCATGCAATTGCGAAAGGCGAAGCCATTAGAATAAGAACTTGGCAGAAATTTGCAAGACCCGCGGCGCAAATGTGGACTTAAATCGTTTCAAAAGCAGTTCGCGCTATCGCTCGTGAAGTGATAAAGTCCTCTCAAATCAGATCATCAGGAGGAGTTATGAAGATACGCCCCGTCTCGGGCCGCCGTGGTCTCGTAAAGAAAACTGGAATTGCGGCCGTAATTGTCCTGGCCGCAGCGTTTTGGCTTATCACGTCTCCGCTGGCGCGAACGCGTGCTCAGGCTGCCTCCGGTGACAATCCGGCAGCGTTGCTGGAAGGCTATCGCCACGTGGAAGTGGCTTCAGTTTCCGACGCCATCGAGCAATTGTCCGGTCACAAGATGTATATGACGCATCACATGCGCCCGATCTTCCCGACAAAATTCGCTGGGTTTGCCGTAACCGTGCTGCTGAAGAAAGAACAGAATGACGATCCGAATGCGCTGAACGGAATGCTTACGGCTATCGACGAAGGCACGAAGGATTCCGTGTATGTCATGGTGGTGGAAGATGGCGCCGATATTGCCGGAATGGGCGGATTGATGGGAACCGCGATGTATTCGCGCGAATATGCCGGGGCGGTGATTGACGGGGGCGTGCGCGATGTTGCTTATCTGAAGAAGATAGGATTCCCGGTTTACGCGCTGGGAATTGTGCCGTCCACCTCGGTGCACCATTACCGGTTTAGCGGCGCAAACATTCCTGTGGTTTGCGACGGGGTTGCCGTGAAGGCCGGCGACATTATCACGGCCGACCAGGATGGCGTGGTTGTGGTGCCGCGAAGCGATGCGGCGAAAGTGCTCGCAGTGGCGCAAGACATGGATTTCAAAGAGCACTCCATGTATGCGTACATTGAGAAGTTGAAATCGATTGTAGAAGGTGTAAAAAAGTTTGGGCGCCTGTAGTTCTGGCGCCGACGCATCAATTCGTTGCAAGTGATCTGACTGCGCAATCTCTGTGTATGCCGAAACGAGCGTGTCCGGGGATAGGATGTCAGCACAAAGATCGAAGAGTTTCGTTTAATCCACGCAAAGGAGATATGTTGATGATTTCGAATGTCAGTTCTCGCAGGAGCTTTGCCGCCCGGCTCGCTTCATTATTCACGGGCGTTGGCGCGGTAAGCTTGCTTTCCAAAGCCACGCCTGCCGCGGCTCAAGCGCCCAGTGGCGTGCAGAAGCTGGACTATGACGGAAAAACCGCGGGCAACGGCTTCATCACGCCGCTCATCGTCCATAATGGAACCATCTACATTTCCGGGCAGGGCGCGCACTCCCACGATTCCAGCGAGTTCCCCATGGACGTTGAAACTCACACGAAGCGCGTTATGGAAAACGTGAAAACGCTCGTGGAGCGGGGCGGCGGCACCATGGACAGCATCCTTCAACTTAACGTGTACCTCGCCGATATCGATTTCTACGACGCGATGAACAGCGTGTTCAAGACGTATTTCCCGAATGGCGGGCCCACCAGAACTTGTGTTGCGGTAGCTTCTCTTCCCGGCAAGTCGCTGGTGGAGATTAATTGCATCGCCGCGGTAGTGAAGAAGTAGAGGAAACGCGAGGAAAAGGAGAACAGTTATGGGACTGAATTTGAAATGGACGCGCCGGGCATTTATGGGTAGTCTCGGCGCACTCACGGCGGCAATGGCCAATCCCCGGAAACTGCTCTCCTCTCCTTCCTTGGCGCCCGCTCCCGCACCCACCATTATCGGACTCGGCTCAACCGGAAATGTCTACGACGAACTCGGCGTCACTCCGGTCATCAATGGGCAAGGCACCATGACGGTGCTGGGCGGCTCGCTGATGCGGCCGGAAGTTGAGGCGGTGATGGCCCTTGCCGGGAAACATTTCGTCAGCATCCCGGATTTGGAGGTGGCGGCGGGCAAGCGTATTGCCGAAATACTGAAGTTGCCCGACGGCTATTCCGCGATTGTGACCTCCGGCGCCGCAGCGGCGATGCAGTCCGGGCTGGCCGGAATCCTCACCGGTGACAATCCCAAGTTCATCGAACAGATTCCGGATCTTACTGGCATGAAGTCGGAAGTAATCATCCAGAAAACGCATCGCAACGCGTTCGATCACCAGCTTCGCAATACCGGCGTGAAGCTCGTGGTGATTGAAACGCGCGAGGAATTGCGCAAAGCGGTGAACCCGAATACGGCAATGATGCACTTTTCGAATTTTGCCAACGAAGACGGACAGATCAAAGTGGAGGAGTGGGTAAAGTTCGGCAAGGAGTTCAAGATTCCCACATTTATTGATGCTGCCGCAGATACTCCGCCGGTTTCACACCTGTGGGACTACGCCAATATGGGTTATGACCTGATCGCCTTCAGCGGGGGCAAAGCGTTGCGCGGTCCGCAGTGTGCCGGTCTGTTGCTTGGGCGGAAGGACCTGGTCAGCTACGCTCTGTTGAATAATAGTCCGCACGAAGACACGATTGGCCGTAGTCAGAAAGTAGGGAAAGAAGAAATCGTCGGAATGGTCAAAGCCTTGGAAGTGTATCTGAAGGAAGATCATGACGCGTTGAATAAAGAGTGGCAGCAGCGTTTGCAACTGATCTCCGCGAAAATCTGCGCGCTGCCTTCCGTGACTACCACCTATTTTGTGCCCGACATGGCGAATCACGTTCCACACATGGAAATTAAATGGGACCCACAGCGCATTAAACTCACCCCCGGGGAGGCCAATGCGGCCTTGCGCCACGGAACACCTTCGATCGTGCTCGCGACGGGCGAGCGGCGAGACGCGCTCTCCATGAATTCGTTTATGCTGCAGCCCGGCGAAGACGCGATTATTGCGGACCGGCTGTATCAAGTATTAAAAGCGCACTCAGCATGAGTTCCCGCGCATCCGGCGTAGCCAGAAGGAAGATCCATGTCTGACCCCACGCGCAGCAATGTGCGTTGGTTCCTCGTCTTTTGGCTATTCATTCTCAGCGCGGTTTCATTTCTCGACCGTGTCAACATTTCCGTCGCCGCCAGCGCCATTGCTACCGAATATCGGCTAACCGACGTGCAATTGGGCTGGGTCTTCAGTGCGTTTCTGTGGGGTTACGCGTTATTCCAGACCTTCGGAGGCTGGCTCGCAGACCGCCTGGGTCCGCGCCGCGTTCTGACCGCCGGTGTGGTGTGGTGGGGTATTTTCACTGCGTTGACCGCTGCCGTTTCGCCGGCGCTTACCGGCGCGGTTTTCTTTTTCGTTTCTGTTCGATTTCTCCTGGGTGCCGGCGAAGCGATCATTTTTCCCGCTTCGAATCAATTTGTTTCCCGATGGATTCCTTCGCAGGAACGCGGATTTGCCAACGGATTGATTTTCGCGGGAGTTGGCGCGGGTGCGGGGTCAGCCCCCGCTATCGTGACCTTTATCATGATGCACTATGGCTGGCGCTGGTCGTTTTGGCTGAGCTCGCTGCTCGGATTGCTGGTTGGAATCGTGTGGTATCTCACCGCCCGAGACACGCCAGAGCTGCATCCGCGCGTCTCGCCCGCCGAACTGCAGCATATCGAAGCAGGACTAACAACGAATCCTGCCTTGACGGACGCGCAGCCCTTGAATAAAGACCATCGCGATTCGAAACCCGATACTCTGCCTTGGAGTGTCATCCTGCGCAGCAAGGATGTATGGCTCGTCACCCTCAGTTATTTTTGCTTTGGGTATGTGGCGTGGATTTTCTTCAGTTGGTTCCATCGCTATCTGTTCAAAGTGCGCGGTTTGGATTTAAAGAGCAGCGCGTTCTACAGCACGTTGCCCCCGTTGGCGATGGTGGCGTGTAGCCTTCTGGGCGGAGTCATTAACGATAAGCTGACGAGGGCTCGCGGCAAACGGGTGGGCCGTTGCGGCATCGCGGCGTTCGCGTTGTTTCTGACGGCGCTGCTCCTGGTTCTGGGCGCTCATTCGGTCAGTGCACAGGTGGCCAGCCTGGTGCTTGCGGGCGGCGCGGGCGCTCTGTATCTGGCGCAAAGCAGTTACTGGTCGGTGACCGCGGACATTGCCGGCTCGCGCGCAGGTTCTACTTCCGGCTTTATGAACATGGGTGCACAGCTTGGGGGCGGCGTAACCGCCGTTCTCACTCCGGTGATCGCCATGCACCTGGGCTGGACGTATCCTTTTATCGTTGCCGCCGCACTGAGCGCTCTCGGTGCGCTGGCATGGCTGGCGGTCGATCCCGCAAGGAACCTGGAGCGCTTCCCTCAAAGTTCCTCGTGACATGCGGCTCAGTTCACTCAAAAATAGGTTCAAGGTCGTTGCTGTTTCCGCAATTCAGGAGCCCCGGTATGAGTATCGAGCACGCGATCCAAAAAATTCAGAAAATTGGCATTGTTCCGGTAGTGCGGGCTGCGAATGTGGACGAAGCACGGCGGGTCATCGACGCAATTCATAGCGGGGGCATTCCGATTATTGAGGTGACTATGACGGTGCCCAATGCCCCGGCGATCATTCAGGAACTCGTTCGCCACTACGGAGACACGGTGCTGACTGGCGCAGGGACGGTCACGACGGCTGCCCAGGCGGAGATTTGTCTGGATGCGGGCGCGCAGTTTCTGGTCAGCCCCGGCTTGTCCGTTCCCGTTCTAAAAGCTGCGGCCCAACGGGGAATTCTTGCCATACCCGGCGCGCTTACGCCCACTGAACTGATGGCTGCTCTGGAAGCCGGAGCAAAATTGATCAAGATTTTCCCTTGCGGGAGTGCCGGCGGCCCCAAGCACATTAAGGCTCTGAAAGCTCCATTTCCAGATACGCGCCTGATTCCGACTGGCGGCGTCAATTTGGAGAACGCCGGCCAATATTTCGCAGCCGGAGCGTTTGCGCTTGGGGTGGGAGCCGATTTGGTGGATTTGGGCGCGATCCGCAGGAATGAAGCGAACAAGATTATCGATATGGCCAAGGCGTTTGTGGACACCGTACGTTTGGCCAAAGCGGCGCAAAACTAGCGCTGAAGTGCGGTTTTGAAACAGCCCGATGGGCCAGGTGTATTTTCGAAGCAACGTAACGAGCTAAACAGCGCGGCCTGCGGTAATCCTGCCAAGTAACCTATTTACAGCAACATACGGTGGTCTGGCCGGATGGATATGCCCTATCCGTCACTCGATACCGATACGGTACACCCCCTGTTTCACTTCATGACAGCCGAGTAATAGTACTGCAGACTTTCCTTAGGGTCATTCGCCTTTTCCACGTCTGACGAGGTTAGCATTTTATGCTTTCGAGCCACGCTCGTTTCATCCGCAACCAGGAGGTCGTCTGTCGCAAGATTGACGGCGAACTTATCATCGTTCCCATTCGCAACAATGTTGGCGATCTGAATTCCCTGTACACCCTCAACCCAGTGGGTTCGGCTCTGTGGGACTTCATGGTGGAGGGCCACACCGTACCGGAGATGGTTCAGCGGATCTGCGGCGAATTTGAAGTCACCAACACACAAGCCCAGCAGGACATCGAAGCCTTCTTGGACTCGCTCCTGGAAGAAAAGCTCGTTCTGTCCGTAGCTCACTAACGCAACGGAAAGGAATCCGGTGGTTCAGACGGCAACATACAGCGACTTCTCCAGCATGCTTCACGAGCGGTTCCAGAATCGCCGTGTTCCGGTGGAGGTGTCGATTGAGGTGACGCACCGTTGCCCGCTGGAATGCCAGCACTGTTACAACAACCTTCCGATGAGCGATGCCAACGCTCGCAAGGAGGAGTTGACCTTCGAAGAGCATGTTCGCTTACTCGACGAGTTGGTCGATGTTGGTTGCCTTTGGCTGCTGTATACCGGCGGCGAGATTTTTGCCCGCAAGGATTTTTTGGACATTTACACGGAAGCCAAGAAACGCGGTTTCCTGATCACATTATTTACGAACGGCACGATGATCACTCCTCGCGTGGCGGATCATCTGGCCAAGTATCGGCCGTTCAACATTGAAATCACCTTGTACGGAGCAACTCGCGAAAGCTACGAAGCGTTAACGCGCATTCCCGGTTCCTTCGATCGTTGTATGCGGGGAATCGCATTGCTGATGGAACGCGGCTTGCCCCTGAAGCTCAAAACCGTTCCCACGTCTTTGAACGTTCACGAAGTTTACGAAATGAAACGGTTTGCCGAACAGGATCTGGGGGTGGAGTTCAAGTTCGACCCGCTTGTCAATCCGCGCACGGACTGCTCCCAAAGTCCGTTAGCTGTGCGCTTATCGCCGGAGCAAGCGGTCGCTTTGGAATTCCGCGATTCTGCCCGTCGCGCCGCATATCAAGAGATTGCTGAGTCCGAGCGCGCCGCGAATGTCCCGCGCGCTGCAAAACGCTACACCTGCGGCGGCGGGCAAAACGGATGCGCCGTAGATCCCAAGGGCAAAATGACCATCTGCGTTCTGTCTCACCAGGATGGTTATAACCTGCGATCCGGCAGCTTCCGCGAAGGCTGGGATGGCCGGCTGAAAGAAATTCGAGCTATCGACAACACGCGCGAGACCATCTGCACAAATTGCCGAATTCGTTCCCTGTGCAGCATGTGCGCCGCCACTGGCGAACTGGAGAGCGGAGACGCGGAAACTCCAGTCGATTTTCTATGCCAGGTGGCACACCTTCGTGCGTATGCCCTGGGCATTGACGTTCCCAAGCACGGTGATTGCGCTTGCTGTGAAGGTGGCCGCCAATATCCGTCTTTGATGAAATCAGCAGAGCGCATCAATCAAGATCCGGTTATTTCGATTACGCCTTTCACGCCGCCTCCCTCCAACTCTCTACTTCCTGTTCTGGACTCCGCCGGAGGCTGTGTTTCCGGAGGCTGCTCGTCCTGCGGCAAGCACCCATAGCGAATAGGAAAGAACGCGCATGAAGGAAAGTCCCACGTCCGAAAGCAACAGCAAACGCACCTACCAGGCGCCTCAGGTGGTGCGCGTGATTCTTCGTCCCGAAGAAGCCGTTCTTGGGCATTGCAAAGTTCCAGGAATCGCGGGCGCCGTCGCCTCAGGCTGCCGCCAGGTAGTTCGCTGCAACACGTTTGGATCCTGATCGAGGAACAGCATGCCGGATTTCATGCACAAGGTGCCAACAACTCACGCGAAAGACACGCGACTCGCGGTCTCCATCGGCGGGCTCTCCTTTGGTATGTGGTGTTCCGGCGATATAGCCGCGGCGCTGGACCCGGAGCATGAACCGTTTCTGCTTCCTGCTGATACCACGCAAGGCTGCGACTTCGAATTGGATATTTCCTGGGCGGAAGAGGTAATCCAGCCTGCTCGTAAACCATCGTTTTCCTCCGGCGGGCTGTGGTCCGCATATGTTTCGGACACCGGAACGCAATTTCATTTTGTCAGCAGTGCGCTGGGTCCCCGGCCTTACAAGGCCGCGTGGTTTGACCCGGCGTTCGAACGCGGGCACGTGGTTTTGAATCGCTCGGCATTTTCGGGGGATGCCGCCATCTATCCACTCGAATATCCCCTGGACGAACTGGCCATGATGCATCGTCTGGCGCTTGGCGAAGGCGTGGAAGTCCACGCGCTGGGCTTAGCCGATCAGGATAGAAGCGGCTACCTTTTCCTGGGGCATTCGGGCGCGGGGAAAAGCACGACCGCACGGTTATGGTTGGCCGAACCGGGCGTTCAGCTACTGAGTGATGACCGCATCATCATTCGCAAGCAGGACGGTAAGTTCTGGATGTACGGCACTCCGTGGCATGGCGACGCCGGGGTGGCCTCTCCGGGACGCGCGCCGCTCTCCGCCATTTTCTTGCTGGAGCAGGCGCCCACGAATCAAGTTGCGGGACTACCAGCAGCGCAAGCCGCCGCTGAGCTTCTCGCTCGTGCATTTCTTCCGTATTACCAACGAAGCGGCATTCATTTCACTTTAGATTTTCTGGACCAGCTCACTCGCTCCGTGCCCTGTTCCATCCTGCGCTTCACGCCAACCTCAGGCGCAGTGGAGGCGGTTCGCTATGCGCGTGTCTGAGCCACAAGTTCGCAAGGATTCCCGTCTGTTCGAAGAGCTTTGCGCGGCATTGCTGCGGCGCGGAAATGCCGTGAGGTTCCGTGTAAACGGCGAAAGCATGCGACCGAATTTGGCGGATGGCGCGGATGTTCTGGTCGAACCGGCAAAACACGGAGAAGTTCGCCGCGGCGATGTAGTGCTTGCCAAGAATCGCGACGGTCTGCGCGTGCACCGGATTGACGCACTGGATTCCAAATCGTGCAGTGTCGTTCTGCGCAGCGATACAGCGCACGAGTGCGACCCGCCGGTCTCAATCGTCTTGGGGAAAGTCGTTGCACAAACGACCGCCGAGGGAACAACGGTTTTTACTCGATTCCGAACGAGAATTGTTCATCCATTTCGCAATAAGGTTCGGCGTGTTGGCACTGCGGCGAAGCAGCGCCTTCGCAGGCTAGGCTTGCTGACACCTGCTGTCCTGGTCTTTTTGTTTGTGTGTTTCACAGCGGGTGCCCCGAATTCACGTGCACAAAGCGCCGATCTGGCCATCACTTCCGATACTGCGAACCCGACGACAGTACCCCCAGGCGCTACGATCACCTACACCATCGTCGCTCACAACAGCGGGCCAAACAACGCTAACGCACCCGTCTTCACGATCAGCACTCCATCGAACACCACTTTTGTTTCTATCGCCGCGGCCGGCGGGACCTGGAACTGCGTAAATCCCACGGCCGGCTCGAGTGGCACGAGTACCTGCACCCGCACCACCACGATGAACAACGGAAACACCACAACATTCACGTATATCGTTACCGTAACTGGAGCGGCCCCGAACGGCGGCCTTGCTCAATCTGCAAACATCACTTCGACCACTGCGGATCCCAACACTGCTAATAACACCGGTAGCGTCTCGGTTACGGTCGCAGCCGCGGATCTCTCCATGGCACAAACGGCTTCTCCGAACCCCGTGACCGCCGGCGGGAACATCACCTACACCGAAACGGTCACCAACAACGGCACGACTTCTTCTTACGGCGCGACCCTGACGCAGAGCACTCCGGCCAACACCACCTTCGTTTCGGCCACTCCGCCAACGGGATGGACTTGCCCAACAGTTCCGGCAGTTGGAGGAACCGGCACGATTACGTGCACTGCGGCGGCGGCATTGACCTCCGGCAGCACGACGCCCAACTTCACGATCGTGGTAGCCGTGAACGCGGGTGTGGCTGGCGGCACCAGCATCACGAATTCGGCCTCGGTCAGCGAGACCGGCACAGACCCGGTTCCCGCGAACAACACCACCTCAAGCACCGTTACGGTTGGCCTTGCCGACCTGCAACTCACGCAAGCGGCTTCCGTTTCTGCCGTCGCGGTGAGCACCAATTACACCTACACCGAAGTCGTCACCAACAATGGACCGACCTTCGTCGCTTCGGGAACCACCACGGTTTATTTGCAAACGCCTGCGAACACCACGTATCAGGCTTATTCGGGCACTAACTGGAGTTGCACCACGCCTGCCGTGAATGGAACCGGCCCGATTATCTGTACCTATAATGCGCTGCTCGCCAGCGGCGCGAATGCCAGCACACTGACTCTCACCATGCAGGTCGCTGCCGGAACCGCCGCGGGCACAACGATTCTTAGCTCCGCATCGGTAACGAATTCCACCACTGTCGACCCGGCACCCGCGAACAATACGAGTATCTCCTCGATCGTCGTGGAACCCACAACCAGCGCGGACATGGCCTTTTCCATGTCGGTATCTCCTACGCCGGTGTTCATCTCTTCCAATCTCACCTACAACCTTCAGGTGCGCAACCTGGGGCAACTCACCGCTCCCGTTAGTTCGAACGTGTTGACGGACACCTTGCCCGCGACAGTCACCTTTGTCTCGGTTACGCCGTCCGCCGGTTGGTCTTGCTCCGGCACCAGCACAATTTCTTGCTCCATCACATCTCCAATGGCGATGGGCGCTACGGCCACGATCGCGATCACGGTAACCGCTCCTTCATCGGCTGGCACACTGACGAATAGCGCGACCATTTCTCTGGCGGGCGACCCCAATTCCGCCAATAACTCCGCCACCGTTTACACCGTAGTTCAGCCGCTGGTTTGCGCCACGCCTGGAAAGGATGGCGCGGGCGGAACGCTCAGCGGAATAGTGAATGCCTACTATCCGCCGTCAAATACCGGCACTCTCGCCACCGGTTCCACTTCGGTTGCGTTGGGTACGTCTTCTGGAGCTTCCCAAGCGATCGCTGCGGGAGACCTGCTGCTTATCATTCAAATGCAAGCGGCCGCGATCAATTCAACCGACTCTGGCTCGTACGGAGACGGCATTCCCGGCGATCCCGGCTCAGGTTCGACCAATCTAGGGAGTTCCGGGCTTTTTGAGTTTATTACCGCGACCAAGGCGGTGGCCACGACCGGCGGCACTTTGCAATTCACGGGATCTGGCGCGAACGGCGGCCTGCTGAACAGCTATGTTAATAACCCCTACTCTGCCACCCAGGGTCAGCAGAAATATCAAGTAATTCGCGTCCCCCAGTACACATCCGCGACGCTGAGTTCCGGGTTGGTGCCCCTAGCTTGGACCGGCACCGTCGGTGGTGTTTTAGCAATCGATGTGTCGTCCCAACTCACGCTGGGCGGTACGGTAGCTGCCGATTCCATGGGTTTTCGCGGCGGCGGCGGCAGAAGCTTAGCTGGCGGCACGGGAACGAGTACCGATTATGTGACGCTCGCGACCAACGCCGCAAACGGTTCCAAGGGTGAAGGCATTGCGGGTACCCCACGATACCTGGCTCCCGCGACCATTTCGATCACCACCACAGCTACCGATACCACGGTAGAAGGGTTTCCTAACGGCAGCTATGCTCGCGGCGCACCGGGTAACGCAGGCGGCGGCGGCACAGATGGCGATCCCGTAAACAACGATTACAATTCCGGTGGTGGCGCGGGAGGTAACGGAGGCGCGGGCGGTCTCGGCGGATACGGCTGGAACAGTTTTACCGCACTCAATTCGACCGATGGTGGCTTCGGAGGTGCTGTATTTCCAGCGTCCACCAGCGCTCTGGTGATGGGTGGTGGCGGTGGTGCGGGAACCACGAATAACGGTTCCTATTTCATCTCCGCTTCCAATCACAACGCGAATTGCGGCACGAATTGCACTGGCATTTACAGCAGCGGCGGTGCGGGTGGCGGAATCGTCATCATTCATACCGGCTCAGTCTCCGGCAGCGGCACAATCACCGCGAACGGGCAGTCCACCCTAAGTACAGACAATGACAGCACTGGTGGCGGCGGCGCCGGCGGCTCCATTCTTCTGTTTGCAAATACCGGAAATCTCAGCGGACTCTCGGTCAGTGCGAATGGTGGCAGTGCGGGCGACGCTTGGCCCGAAACGGTGCCGGGCGGTTTCCCTGGCGCACGACATGGCCCCGGCGGTGGCGGTGGCGGCGGCGTCATATTCCTATCCGCTTCGCCAGCTTCCAGCAGCGTTACCGGTGGTAGCAACGGCTACACCGACACAGTGCAGGATTCTTACGGCGCAACTCCGGGCCAACCCGGAATTGTCGCGACCACCCATATTCTTACGGAAACTCCCGGCACCCAGCCCGGTGCGTATTGTGCCGGCGCCGACCTCGCGGTGACCAACTCCGGTTCGCCCGCGATTGTTCTGCCAGGCGGTACGATCACCTATACGCAAACGGTCACCAACAACGGACCTTTCGATGCTCTGAATACAGTGTTCAGCGAAGGCATCCCGGCGAACACTACCTTTCAATCCATCAATTCGGTTGCAGGTTGGACCTGCACGACTCCTGCTGTCGGCGGCACAGGCAACATTTCCTGCAGTAATCCCGATTTCGCGAATGGCGGCTCGGTCACGTTCACGGTTACCGTTCAAGTCGGAAACGGCACCACCAGCGGAACCCAAATCGTCGATATCGACAGCGTTACCTCCGGCACGAACGACCCCAATCTTTCCAACAACAGTGCCATCGCGATCACCACCGTCAGCACCGCGACTCAAGCCGATCTTGCCGTGACCAATACCGCATCGGCCCCGACCGCGGCGCCTGGCTCGAATTTCACCATGACCGCCGTCGTGACCAACCTTGGTCCGGCCGCCGCTACGGCGCTCGTGTTTTCGGAGTCGACCGCAAGCAATTCCGCGGCAACCGTCAACGCGACTTTCGTTTCTTTGGCGGCCCCGACGGGCTGGTCTTGCACTACGCCTTCCGTCGGCGGCACGGGAACCATCACGTGCACGGCGCCATCCCTGGCGCTGAACGGGACTGCCACTTTCCCGATCGTGATGCAAGTTCCCGCTTCCGCCCCCGTCGGCACGGTGCTTACGGGTTACGCGTACATCACGTCTTCTACTCCCGATCCAAACACCGGGAACAACACCAGCAGCGCCAGCATCACGGTGGCGACGGCCGGACAGGCGGATCTGGCAGTGACCAGTTCCGGTTCGCCGAACCCTGTCACTCCGGGCAACAACATTAGTTATACCCAGTCGATCACCAACAACGGACCCGTTGCGATTACGGCTTCGGGCACAACCACGACAGTCACTTTTACCGATCCCATTCCCGCGAACACCACCCTGGCCTCGTTTACCGCTCCCTCGAACTGGACCTGCACGAACACCGCAGTCGGCAGCACTGGTACCGTCACGTGTACGCTGAACTCCGGTCAAATTCTGGGCGTCGGCGCCATCGTCAATTTCCCGCTGGTTGTGAAGGTGGGTGTTTCAACGCCGCCGGGCACGACCATCACCAATTCCCCGAATATCACCAGCACGGTTACTGATCCAAATACGGCGAACAACACCGCCACTGTACAGACTCTAGTGGTATCGCCGAGTCAGGCCGACGTGAGCATCACGAAAATGGGTTCGCCGGAACCTGTGAATATGGGCACCAATCTCACTTATACGCTGACGGTCAAAAATGCTGGTCCGGCGATTGCCCAGAACGTTGTTGTCACCGATGTACTCCCATCGCAGGTGACCTACACCTCGTCGCTCACAACCGCTGGCAGCTGCGCCTACACCGCCGCGACCACTACCGTGTCGTGCAGCCTCGGCAGCTTGAGCGTGGGAAGCACCGCCGTCATCACCATCAACGTGAATGCTGCCGTTTTTAGTTCCAGCTCTTATGCGGTGAACATCGCAACCGTAAGTTCATCCACATCGGATCCCAACTCCAGCAACAACTCTTCCACCTGGAGCTCGACGATCCAGACGTCCACAGCCGTTGACTTAGCCTCGTTCAATGCTTACGGGCAGCCAGACGGTACCGTGCGTCTCGTTTGGCGAACGCTGGAGGAATCACGGAATCTCGGTTTCCACGTGTACCGCGAGGATGCTTCCGGTCGTCATCGCATCGACCCAGCGTTAATTGCCGGCTCTGCTCTAATCCTTCGCGGTTCCAGACCACAGCACGCCGCGAAGACGTATGCCGCGATCGATCCGCAACCCACGGCAAACGCCGCGTACTGGCTGGAAGATGTGGACATCAACGGTACGCGCACCGCTCATGGTCCCGTCTATGCGCAACAGGGTGTCGCTGATCCATCGCGCGCGGCAGGGCCGATACAAACCGCCGATGCGGTGACGGTCTCTCCCTCACTGTCGCGATTCTATTCGAATCCGCGACCGTCCAGCGGTACGCCTCGCCCGGTGACTCCGCATCCCGTATTGCCCAGACCGCCAACTGGCGTAGCCCTTTTCGACGCTGCGGATCATGTGGCCATTAAAATTTCGGTCGAGCAGGAAGGCTGGTATCACCTTCCGTTTTCCCAATTATTTGCCGCCGGCCTGAGCCCAGACACGGACCTTCGCTCGTTGCACCTCTATGCCGAAGGAATCGAACAACCCATTCTGCTCGTCGGTCACACGGCCGGCATAGCCGCTCCTTCGGATGCCCTTGAGTTCTACGGTACCGGCATCGACACGCCGTTTTCCGCGGACCGCGTCTACTGGCTCGCGGCCCAAAGTGTTCCCGGCAAACGAGTCCTTCCAGTCTCCGGCACAATTTCCAACTCGCCGTCTGCAGCAAGCTTCCCGTTCATCACTATGCGAGAGGACCGCACCGTCTACATCGCCGCCCTGCTTAACGGCGAGAACAACGACAATTTCTTTGGGGACGCGATTACATCTGATCCCACGGACGAGACGCTCACGGTCCTGCACCGAGACACCTCGTCGCTCCAGCCGCTTACGTTGACGGTTACTCTGCAAGGCGCGACCGATGCTCAACAGCACTCGGTCTCCGTCCAGTTCAACGGCTCATCCATCGGCACATTCAATTGCTATGGCCAGATTCTGGCCAGCCAATCGTTCTCTGTTGATCCGTCTCTCGTTCTGGATGGCACGAACACCGTTACTCTTACCGCGCTGAACGGTGACAACGACATCAGTGTGGTGCAATCCATTCAGTTGCAATACCTGCACACCTATACAGCAGATTCTGATTGGCTGCGCGCCACCGCTCAGGCCGGCACGGACGTGCAGATCTCCGGCTTCTCGAATTCTCAGATTCGTGTGTTCGATGTCACCGATCCTCTGAATGCTTTTGAACTCAACGGCAAAGTCGCGCAGGTCTCGGGATCGTATGAAATCAACGTAGCGCTGCCGCAATCGCCAGTGAAGCAGCGCACTCTGCTTGCCTTGGCACCAGGCACGCTGGCTTCACCGGTAGCTCTGGAGCAGCACGTTCCAGCACCGCTGAAGCAGCAGCGTGCCGGCGCGGACATTGTGATCGTCGCCTATCCCGATTTTGCCTCGCATCTCACCCCGCTCGTGCAACTCCGCGAGTCCCAAGGGCACAAGGTATCGCTCGTGACTACCGAGCAGATCTTCGACGATTACAATTTTGGCGAGCGCAGTCCGTTCGCCATTCGCAGCTTCTTGCAAGACGCGGCGACGCACTGGCAGCGCAAACCTCAAACGGTTCTGCTGGTCGGCGATGCCTCCATGGATCCCCGCAATTATCTGGGTTTTGGCGATTTCGATTTTGTTCCGACGCGCATCATCGAAACCGCGGCTTTCAAGACTGGCTCGGATGATTGGTTCACCGACTTCCAGCAAACGGGCTACGCAACGATTCCGACCGGCCGCTTACCCGTGCGCACCGCGCCGGATGTCGACCTCATTGTTTCCAAAATTGTGAATTATGAGCAGGGCGCTGACGCCGGCTCCTGGAACGCGGAAGCGCTTCTGGTTGGCGATCAAAATGTCGATTCGAATTTCACCAACGCCACCGTCTCCGCTTCTGCCAGCTTGCCTTCCTCTTTGCACGTCTCGCAGATTCTTGCGGACGGCGTAGATGCCGCTACGGTGCGCTCACAGATTATTTCCGCGCTGAATAGCGGTGCGCTGCTCGTCGACTACCAAGGCCACGGTGCTGAACAGCAGTGGTCTTTCGAAGACTTTTTCGACCAAAACGATGCCGCGGCTCTCACCAACGGCAATCGGCTGCCTGTCTACCTGCTGATGAATTGCCTCAACGGCTTGTACCAGGATGTTTATGCGGAAGCGCTTGCCAAATCGCTGATCCTGGCGCCAAACGGCGGTGCCGTCGCGGTGTGGGCCTCTTCCGGATTTACCGAACAGCCGCCACAAGCGTCGATGAACCTCGCGTTTCTCAACCAATTGGCCACTTACCCACACGACCCGCTTGGATTGTTAATTCTTCGCGCGAAGAACGGCACGACCGATAACGATGTCCGCCGCACCTGGACACTCTTCGGCGATCCGTCCATGAAATTTCATTTCACCACTAATTCTTCAGCGACTCCGGCTTCTACGCTGGTTCGCCATTCCGGACCATCAAGGGCTGTTTCTTCCCACTGCCCGCGGCCGATCGCTTGTCCTAAGGAGACGGAATAACATGAAATTCCTCCGCCTTTCAGGTGTACTCGTATTGTTGTCCTTCGGGTTTGCTGTTGCGCTCCGTGCGCAATCCGCGCCTGAATCCGCCGCATTAGGACTGGTTGCGACGGCTACGAACGCGCAAATTGGCAATGCCGCCGTTTCTGCGGGTTCTTCGATCTATTCTGGTGATTACCTGTCTACTTCTGACAACGGCTCGCTTCTGATTCGTATGGGATCGCTGTCCCTGGAATTGCAGGCGTCCACGGGCGTTCACATTTATCGCGCACCTTACGGAGCGGTAGTCGAGCTCAACCGCGGAGCCGTGTTGTATACCACGCCCGGTGGCCCGCAAAATCTCGTCATTGTCGCTTCCGATGTTCGAGTCACTCCTCTTATTTCCGCTCCGGATTTTGGGCGGGTCAGCTTGGACGATCCCTGCCAAATTACTGTGTACAGTCAACGCGGGCAGGCCACTGTGCGGGTTGGCTCGGAGAATCGCACCGTGGAAGAAGGCAAAGCCTATCGCGTCCGTGCTGAAAACGAAATCAGCTATCACAAATATCTCTCACCGGATGACGACGATTATCACCGCTATCACGATCATCGTCCCTGTGCTCCCGTCGATATGGTCAAGGGCAAGCCTCCACTTCCTCCAGCGCACAGCCACTTTCTTCTGGTCGCAAGCACGATGATCGGAGTCGGTAGTGGGGTCGCTATTTGGAAATCGGTAGAGAGCCCGGATTGTCCCTGAGTTTTTCCGCGTCAATCCTCGGGAACAGCGGTTCGCGCCTGTCTTATCCGTGGCTGCCGGAGATTTCCCTTACGATGGATCCCACAACGTTTTTTGCGTCGCCAAATAGCATCAGCGTTTTATCCATGTAGTACAAGGGATTATCGATTCCCGCGAATCCCGCGGCCATGCTGCGTTTGATCACCATCACGGTGTGCGCTTTGTCGACGTCCAAAATCGGCATGCCGTAAATTGGACTGGTCTTATCTTCTCGTGCGGCTGGATTCGTCACGTCGTTGGCTCCGATGATCAGCGCCACGTCCGTTTGCGGGAAGTCTCCATTGATTTCATCCATTTCCACGAGCTTGTCATACGGAATGTCCGCTTCCGCAAGCAGCACGTTCATGTGCCCCGGCATGCGGCCCGCTACCGGATGGATCGCAAACTTGACGTCCACACCGCGTTTCGTGAGTGCGTCGTAGAGCTCGCGAACTTTATGCTGCGCTTGCGCGACGGCCATGCCATACCCTGGGACAATGATGACTCGATTGGCGGCTGCGAGAATACCCGCTGCGTCCTCCGGGGAAGCGCTGCGCACCGGTCTGGCCTCCTCACTCTTTGCAGCGGAAGCTTGCACCTGGCCGAACGCGCCGAACAAAACGTTGGTGAACGAGCGGTTCATGGCCTTGCACATGATGACCGACAGAATGAACCCGGAAGCGCCATCCAGTGCGCCGGCCACCACAAGCACCTTGCTGTTTAGTACGAAACCCAACAGCGATGCGGAAAACCCGGCGTACGAATTCAAAAGAGAAATCACCGTGGGCATATCCGCGCCCCCGATTGGCGTTACCAGCATGATCCCAAAAATCAGCGCCACCACCACCATGGCTTCGAACAGATGCGTGTACCCCGGGTGCAACACCAGAATCCCGATAATCACAACCGCCGCGGCTAACGTGGAAAGGCTGACGATATTCTGGCCTTTGTACGTGATGGGCCGTTGCGGCAGAATTTCCTGCAGCTTGCCCGCCGCGATAATGCTGCCCGTAAACGTAAGCGAGCCAATCAGCACTTCCAGTCCAATTTCCCCCATCTGGAATTTCGAAATGTGCGGCGTCCCGACAAAATATTCGGCGATGCCGATCAGCGCGGCGGACATGGCGCCGAAGGCGTGACTCAATGCCGTTCGTTGCGGCACCGCAGTCATCTTCACCATGCCAAGTGGAACGCCAACGCCCGCGCCAATAATCAGCGCGATGATGATCCATTTGTAGTGGGTCACCTGGGGATCAAAGAGCGTCGCAACCACCGCCACCGCCGAAGCAATTTCGCCGATGAGCACGCCGCGCATCGCGGATGCGGGCGAATTCAGCCATTTGAGCGCAAGAATGAACCCAATGACCGCGGCAATGTAGCTGAAATCAATAAGCTGCTGCAGCGAGGCAGGGCTCATGGTTTCTTGGCCTTCGCCGTTTTGAACATATGCAACATGCGGTCCGTGATCAGAAACCCGCCAACCATGTTGCTGAACGAGGCGGCTACGGCGATCAGGCCAAGAATCGTGGCGAATTTGGTTTCGTGACGGCCAGCGATGATGATCGCCGCCACCACCACAATCGCATCCAACGCGTTTGTCAACGACATGAGCGGTGTATGCAACAGCGGCGACACTCGCTGGATGAGTTCGAAGCCTAAAAACGCCGCCAAAATAAAAACAAACAGACTCGAAATGAAATCCGCCGGCATGCTTTCCTCCTCAAACCTTTACCGCAAGCGCGGGCAGACCAAAAAACTCTCTTACTCGCGCATTCACCACTTCACCATCTTGTGTGACCAACGTTTCCCTCATGATTTCGTCCTTGAGGTCGAGTTGTAATTTCCCTTCCTTCACCAGGTGCTGCAGAAATGCGCTTACGTTTCTGGCGTACAGGGCGCTGGCGTGATACGGCACCGCGCCTCCTAGATTAAACTCGCCGATAATCGTCACGTTGTGCTCCACCACGATTTCATCCGGCTTGGTTAATTCGCAATTGCCGCCGCGTTCCGCCGCCAGGTCCACGATCACTGAGCCCGGGGCCATTTTCTCCACCATCTCCTTGGTCACCAGCACCGGTGACTTCTTCCCCGGTATAACCGCGGCGGTAATCACCACATCGCTTTCCGCTATCGTTTTTCCCAGCAATTCCCGTTGCTTCTGGTAGAACGTTTCGTCCTGGGCTTTGCCATACCCGCGTGCGTCCTGTGCATCTTTCGCCTCGATCGCCAGCTCTACGAAACGTCCACCTAAGCTTTGTACTTGTTCTTTCGCCGCTGGACGCATGTCGTAAGCGGAAGCGACCGCACCCAACCGGCGCGCCGTGGCGATCGCTTGTAAACCGGCCACACCCGCGCCGATGATCAATACGCGAGCGGGAGCAATGGTGCCGGCAGCCGTCGTCAACATGGGAAACATACGCGGCAAAGTATCCGCCGCAAGCACCACTGCTTTGTATCCACAGATCGTGGCCATCGACGATAACGCGTCCATGCTTTGTGCGCGGGTGGTGCGCGGCATCAACTCCACGGAAAAGGACATCACGCCGCGATCCGCAATTTCTTGCAGAGTTTTCATCGTGCCAAGCGGCCGCAAAAATCCCACCAGCAATTGCCCTTTCCTCATCATTGGAAGATCCGCGGCTCCCGTTTTGTCGTTCGCTCCATAGCACAGGAACTGCACAATGATGTCCGCGGTCTGGAACACTTCTGCGCGGTTCTGGACAAGTCGCGCGCCCTTGTCGACGTACTCGCGGTCGGCGTACCCAGCTTCGATACCGGCTCCCGCCTCCACCATCACATCGATGCCCGATTTTTTTAAATTTGGAATTACGGCCGGCACAAGACCGACTCTTCGCTCGTTTGGGTAAATTTCTTTGGGCACACCTACAATCATGTACCCTCCTTCCTGATTCATTTTGTTCGCTCTGTGGATTCTTCGCGCAAAAGAATCTCCGCTCGCGCTGCTCCCATCCGTTCAGACGCGCTGTCGCCTTTTTTCTGAATCATCCTGATCATGCGCTTTCGGAAGTGAGGGCGGAGCGAAGGACCCCTCTTCGGAGCAACCAAGGCAGCCATGCTTTCAAACACTCTGCATGCCGAGCGATTCCCTGAAGGACCCGGGAATTCTATCCTCATTGTCGGGTTGGCCACAAGCGGGGTCAGCTGAGCGGCTATGGAAGCGCGTCGAATGCCACGCGGGCGTCGCGCAGCCTGTTCATGACTTTCTGCTTTTCGTCCGCGGAATTCCAGTCGGGATATTGGCCGGTGATTTCGATGGTGCGGTCAATCCATGCCTTGAAATAGTCCGCGTCCGCTTTCGAATAGGCGCGTTTTTCGGCAATGGTCACGTACACCGGACTTGTTGTGGCGTAGGCGTAATTATCCATCACCGGATATGCCGGTTTGTCGCTCCAGGTGCGCAGCACGCACCAACCACTCTCGTCGAGTGGAATCGTCCCTGATACATTGGCGGAATCACGCGTGCCTTCGAGCGCCAACGTCTGCGCGACTTTGCCGTTGCACACAATCTCGAAATGATCGACGGGAACATTGGATCGCAGTCTGGCGGTGAAGGGAACCGACGGTTGCGCGGCATCGAATTTCACTTCACTGCCGACGGGTTCGCCATTCAGTTGAAAATTGATCAACGGACCATTCGTGGCAAACGAGCGCCCTAATTTGAATTCGTTCAGCCATGTTTCCAGATTCACAGGCCACTCACCGGTCGACACGTATACGCGATCAAATCCCACTTGTCCGCGAATCGGCGCAGCGTAGTTGGTGGTGGCGTCTGTTCCACCACCGGCAGGGATCTTGAATCCCAGGTTCAGTAATTTGTACCAGACCGCAGCGCTCGATTTGTGATCGCTGAAGCCTACAATTTCCATATAGTCCAATTTGGCTAAGGCCACATCCACGGGCAGTTCGTCGGTGATTCTCTGCTCGGGACTAGCGAATGGGTCGGGCACTGCATCGAACGGGTGCACAGCTCCCACCAGCGCGCCTTGCGCGTGTGCCATGTCATACACATCCGCGTTCATGGGAAACAAACTGGCCGCAGCCGTACCGGGATACCCCGCATATCCGGGCAGCAACAAATGTTCCTTTAACTTCAGAATTCCACGATGGCCCCAATAACTGGTATGAAACTCCTGGCCCTGGACGATGTGAGAATTGGTTTCGTCTCCAGAATCGTCTTCGAAATCCACAAACCCAATGTCCGGGAATCGCTGTTCCTTGTTCACCGCCAAGTTGTGTACGTATTGCACTCCCTCGCCGTCCGCGATGACATGCAGCCAGCCGGGGTCGTTTTGGTAAATGCCCCCATAGTTCATGTGTACATGCAGGTCTGCGCTGGTCCAACGTTCGGTGGCGTTCCACGGAAATGGGATCGGCTGAAGGCGAATGCGAATTTCCCTGGTTTCCCCTGCGGCAATCTCCACCTGCTGCTTTTCCAGCTTGTACTCTGGACCTTTACTGATCTCGAGTATTAGCCGTCCGGGCGGACCCAAGAATTCATTGCTGCCGTCCACGTACACGTAATGCCGTTCGAATTGCCGTTCGTTGCGATCAAAGCCGTCGTCGGCGTGCAACGTTCCCGCCTGCCAGCAGAATCGCCCGGCCTCATCTTCCAAGGAGACTCTCGCCACGGTAGGCTGTCCATTTTCGTCTTCCAGCGAAACGCGAACGGTGGCTGTGGGCCTGAGAAATTTCAGATTTGCGGCATCAAAGCCGGTGATTTGTTGAATATTGCCAGTGCCGAATTCTTGAACCTCGATCGCCGTGCTGCCTGTGAAATTCGAAATATATCCAATCTTTTTGCCGTCCGGTGACCATCGTGGATTGGTTTGGTCCCAATCGCCATAGGAAATCGGAAACGCGTCTCCGCCCTTCGCGGGCATCAGCCACAAATTGTGCCACTGTCTGCCCAGGTACGAGCTGTAAACCATGCGCGTGCCATCCGGGGAAAAATCCGGCCGCGCATTCCAGTTCGTTTCTTCGTAATGGATTTCCGTCGGTTCGGCGCCCGGTGCGGCCTTCATGCGCCAGAATCCGCCGGTGCCATAGATGTGACCCTTATTCGAAACAAACAGAATCTCCTGGCCATCGCGGCTCCACAATGGATTGATCTCCATGTCGTAGGCGCTGTAGTAGTAGCGAGGCAGGGAACTCTTCGATTCACCGGTCAAGCGCACGATGTTTTTCAACTCGCCGCCAGCGAAGTCGGCCATAAAAACGTGAAAGCGTTTGTTGTCCTGCGTCGAGACCCACACAATTTTCTTCCCGTCCGGAGACCATCGTGGCTCCACATTCACTGCCCCGCGGTTCGTCAGTTGCTTGCTGTTTCCGGTGGCCACGTCCAGAAGCCAGAGTTCGATCGCGTCCTTCTGATACGACGCATATACGACACTTTTTCCATCTGGCGACCAGTCCGGTTGATAGTCGTACCCCAACGCGCTCGTCAGTTGGATCGCCTGCTTCGAATTCAGCTTCTGTCGCCATAGCGAGCCGGCCATCGAATAAACCAGTTCCTGCGAGTCCGGCCCCCAGCTCAAACTGCTGGGCCCGCTCGTTAACTGCGGAAGATACAGCTCGCGATAGTAATAAGGATGCGGCTCATCAATCTGCGGCAATATTGGCCGTCTCTGTGCTCTTGCCGGCGCACCGAAGCACACGCAACCGATTGCCAGCATCGCCAAGATTCTTCGCAACATTTCTCTCCTCAGGCCACGATGCTACGCCAAAAAAGAAACAGGCGCAGCTTGCGGCTGCGCCTACCGTCGATGTTCATATGGAGTTAGCGTTATCCGGATCGCATCGAAATTACGCAAGTCCCGCCTTCGTCAGGGGCATTTCGCGAATGCGCTTGCCAGTCGCGGCGAAAATTGCATTGTAAATTGCCGGCGCAACCGGTGGCAATCCTGGTTCCCCCACGCCGGCCGGAGGAGCTTCGCTGTCCACGATGTAGACGTTCGTTTCTTTCGGCGCCGCTTTTATGCGCGCCACCTGGAACGAGTCGAAATTGGATTGATTGATCACCCCATCCGTCGCGGAGATTTCGCCGTAGAAAGCGATGCTCGCGCCCATCACTGCCGCGCCTTCTACTTGCTGTTTTACGATCGTGGGATTCACCACGGTTCCTGCGTCGATTGCGGAATCCACACGATGCAGGATCACTTCATTGTCCTTCACTTCGGCTTGCACCACCGTTGCCACATACGTCAGAAAGCTCCGGTGCGTGGCGATGCCCATGCCGAATCCGTTGCCCAGTTGCTTTTTGCCCCAGCCGGACTTTTCCGCAGCAATCTGCACCACGCGCCGGAACCGCGCGATATCGATGGGGTATTTCTCGTAATCGCCATCGTAGTTGGTGTAATCCTTTGGCAGTTCGGATTTCGGCAGGATGCGGTCGGGACCGAGGAGCGCAAGCAAATATTCCACCTGGTCCTTGTTCGCGGCGTGCGCCAGTTCGCCAACGAACGAATGCACTCCATACGCGTGATAAATATTCGCGACGGATCGCAGCCATCCGATGCGCGTGTGCGCGGGAGCCGGACCGTTTTCCGCGCGGTGATTCGCCAAGGCAAAGGGAATATCGCTGAAACCCAAGCCGATTTCGCCCGCGTCCGCATATTGCGCCTCGGGATCAAAAGTGGTGCCAATGGGAGGGAATACGCTGCGCTGCAGCCACGCTGTGGGTTTTCCATCCGGGCCCAGGGATGCCTTGAAATACATTGCGGCAACGGAATGGAACGTGTCGAACTTGATGTCGTCTTCGCGGCTCCAAACCACCTTGACTGGTTTGCCCGTTTGCTTCGAAAGCACCGCCGCTTCGATTGCGAAATCTGGAAATGATTTTCTGCCGAAAGCGCCGCCCAGCAGCGTCACATACACGGTCACATCTTCCTTTTTTACTCCTACGGCGGCGGCGATGGCCTCCTGTGCGCCTTGCGGGTTCTGCGTGGGAGCCCAGACTTCCACTTTTCCGTCGCGAACCGACGCAAGTGCCGCGGGAGGTTCCATGGCGGCGTGCGCCAGCATGGGTGCGTAGTATTCCGCTTCAACGATTTTGCCGCCCTTGGCAAACGCCTCGTCCACATTTCCGTTTTCCCGCACCACTTTGCATGGCTTGCGAGCCGTCGCCTCCAACTCCTTCCGGAACGCATCCGAATTCCACACCTCGTGCTCGCTCTTGGTCCACTCCACTTTTACTTTTTTCTTGCCCTGAAATGCCGCGAACGTGTTGTCCGCAATCACCGCCACGCCACCTAACGCCTGCATATTTACCGGTGGCTTAAACGCCTCGAGAGTGATCGTTTGTTTTACTCCGGGCACCTTCAACGCCGCGGAGTCATCCACGTTCTTCACTGCGCTGCCGAATACCGGCGGGTGCACCACCGACGCGAACAACATTCCTTCCGCGTGAGTATCCTGCCCATAAACGGCTTTGCCGCTCACCATGTCCTTCAAATCGTAGGTTGACGCGGGCTTTCCGATGTAACGCCATTCATTCCGCGTCTTGAGGTGTAATTCTTCTTTCTTCGGCACGGGTAATTTCGCCGCTGCCGAAGCTAACTCCCCGTAACCGGCCTTCTTTCCGCTCGATTTGTGCAGCACGCAACTTGAATCCGTGGTGCATTCTGCTTCCGGCACGTTCCAGGTCTGTGCCGCGGCTCTCACCAGCATGAGGCGCGCGCTCGCGCCGGCTTCGCGCAGCGGTTCGAAGAAGCTCACCACGGAATGCGAACCGTCGGTGTCCTGGTCCCCGTATTTCGCGTCCCCCGTGGCTTGCACCACTTTTACCCGATTCCAGTCCGCATCTAGCTCGTCTGCCACAATTCGCGGGAGGCCGGTACGGTTGCCGCTGCCCATTTCCGAGCGATGACAGACGATGTACACCGTTCCGTCGGTATCGACGGCCACATACACGTTAGGCTGCAATGCGGCCTTGGCCATCGGATTGTCGGCTGCGCCTGCGGTTGCTGCCAGTAGGTTTGTCGGAATCAGTCTTGCGCCCAGAACGAGCGCGCCCGCGCCAACCACGCCCTTCAAAAAGCCACGACGGCTCACATTTTCGATTTGCATCATATGGTCACCTGCGGTACGGGAATCCCTTCAAATCCGTATAGAACTGCCCTCTATCCTACCCACATTCGGGCTTCCTGCAAGCCCTGCCAGCGAACCCCGAACTAGATTTTCAGGTCGGCTTTACCCGGTACAAAACAACCGTCATTCCGAACGGAGTCGCCGGAGTGAGCAATCTCTCTTTTTATTTTCTGGAGATCAACACTTCCTGTGGCATCGCGGGTATGGGTTGCAAAGTAGTTCCCCGGAAACCCGCTTTGCGGAACATTTCTTCATACTCGGAGAACGTGTAGGCGTCGCCCGCATCGGTGCCTAAGAGCATCTGCAAGCTGAAAGCAGCTTCCGTGGGTGGGCTCACGCGATCTTCGTTCGGTACGAATTCCAGCGTGATCGCCCGGCCATCCGGTTTTAGCGCATCGAACGTGCGGCGCATCAACTGTACACACGTGTCTTTGTCGAAATGGTGGAAGATGTTCGTGAGCAGCACCAAATCGTATCCAGATCCGAGATCCGCTTCGAACGCGCTGCCAGGCTTGGCGGTATAGCGCGCTGCGACGCCCGCCTTCGCGGCATTCTCTTTGGCTACTTCGAGCACCGCAGGCCAATCGACAGCGGTGATCTGCGCGTTTGCGTTTTGTTTGGCAATCGTAATGCCGTACATACCATGCCCTGCGGCGATGTCCAATACCTCCAAAGGCTGTCCTTCCTGCGCCCCAACCAGTTGCGCGATAAACATTGCCGCCGGAACGGTCAGCGGCGCCATCGAGCGCGCAAACGACACCCACAGCGCATCATTCGGCTCGCGATTATTGCCTCCCTGGTTCGCCGTTCCGCCGCGCTTCACGGCTTCGGCTAACCTCGCGACATTCTGATAATGGTGATCGCTGGCCAAAAATTCCGCGATGGTGCCCATATAGTGGGGTGAGCGGCGGCTCAGAAACAGCGCGCCGTCTTCGGAAAGTGTGTACCGTCCTTCTTCTTTCTTCAAAAAACCCAGAATCGTCAGGTAATCGCTGAGTATGCGCACGCCTCGTTCGGAGGCTTGCACCCTTTTGGCGAGTTCTTCGGTTTTGTGATTGCCCTCGTCAATCGCCGTAAACAAATCCAATTCAATCGCGGTTTTGAGCGCAGCCGTTTGTTGATGCGCATTCAGTGTCTGGAAAATATGTTCCGGCGAAGGCCGCCGTGAACTGGAAGTAGTGGCCATGAGCGTGTGGCTCCTTGAAAAAAATCGCGCTGGTCGCGCCACTCTAAGCTAGCCGTCCTCCTCGGCGAATGCAAACTGGTTTGCCCTGCGCAGTTTCCGCTGGCATACTGCTCTGCCGCGGTTGCGAAAGGTTTTATGAAGCGTGACTATCATCGCTGGTATTCCAGTCGCTTGGGCATGGAACTCGGTGTCGTCGTTTACGGACACTGGGGACCGCCGCTACTCGGGTTTCCGACCAGCGCCGGTGACGAATGGGAACTGGAAAATCAGAGCATGGTTGGCGCGCTCGCCGATTTCATCGATGCCGGTCGCATCAAGCTCTATTCGGTCAACTCCATCAACGGGCTCAGCTTTTATAACCAGGGCGCGCACCCGTTTCATCGCAGCTACGTTCAATCTGTGTTCGATTCTTACCTTCGCGAGGAAGTGGTTCCGTTCATCTGGAGCGATTGTCAATCCCGAGTTGCCATCTCCACAATGGGTTCATCGTTTGGCGCATATCACGCGGCGAACTCGCTGTTCAAGCATCCCGATGTTTTTAAACGCTGCTTCGCAATGTCCGGGCTGTATGACTTGAGGAGCTTCATGGACGGGATGTATGACGATAACTTCTACTTCAACAATCCCGTGGACTACATGGCAAATCTGTCGGACCCCTGGTATTACGAACAACTCGCGACCTGCGACATTCACCTGATTACCGGCACGGGTCCGTGGGAGCGAAGCGGACCCACTTACCGAATGTCGGACGTGCTGTCCGGTAAAGGCATTCGCCACTCAGTGGATGATTGGGGGCCACAGGGCGGACACGATTGGCCCTTCTGGAAAGCGGAGATGCGCGAATATATTTCGAAGCTGTTCTGATTTCGTTCAGGCCAGGCCGAGGTGATCGAGTTGGTATCGCCCTTTCTCGAGGACCTGGTCTTCATCAATCCAAACATCGCAATTCCGCGTCAATACATCGACATGCGTTCGCGATTTCCAGTTCGCGTGAGTCTGGCTGCCGTACGGGTCGCCAAACGCAATGTGCACCCCGGGAAATTTTTCGTCTTGCAACAGGATTCCGATCATGCGTGACAGACCGAGGTTGGTTCCAAACGCCAACTCCCCAACGCGGTCGCTATTTTCATCGGTATGGCAATACTCCCAAAACTCGTCTTCCAGATCTTTTCGCGGGCATTCCACACGCTTCAGCCTGCCCTCCGCGATTTCCATGACCAGCGGCGTATCCTGCAAATCGCCATATTTGCCGTTGAAGTAATCGCCGGCGGTAGCGTCGCACACAAACGTTCCGTCCACCGTCGCGGGCGTGGTGAAAACTTCGCCGGCGGGCAGATTCGACCAATAGCGCGGGCTGATCAAGCCGCTGGTCTTCACCCAATCCAGGTTGGCGTTAAAGTGTGCCTTGAACGATGTGCCAGCCTCGGTCTTCACCGTAAGTGTTTCCGCCCGCACCATGCGTTCGCGCAAGCGGTCACTCAGTTCGTCCACTTTGCGGTAATCCGCGCGCATGCCCTGCTGCATAATTTCCGGAGTCACGCCAATCATGTGCGCATAACGAATCTGCCGCCGTTCTACGACGCGGACAATGGCCATGCGCGCGCTCAGTTCGCCAGGTTGTGGGGTCATGCAGAGCACGCCCACATCCGCAGTTTCCAGCGCGCTAAGAACCGGTTCCGGCGCTTCGTTCATCGGCCGTGCGCCGAAGTCTTCCAGTAATTGCCCAGTGAAATTCGCCCCGCATTCTTCCAGCGCCTTTTCCAAACTCGCGGCAACGGCTCGGCTGATGGCGTCGGCGATGACCAGGACCTTCTCATCCGGTTGCACTCCCAAACACACGTCGACGGCATTCCTGGCCCCGGCCATCAGCTCAGTTGGTGCGGTTCCGAAAGTCATCCTCCCATTTTACCGAATTTTGATGTTCTGCCAATTACCGGGAAATTAGGATGTTCCCGCGGCGGCCCGCCGTTCGGCTCTCTTCGCTTCGACGCGGAACGACGGAATTTGCCCTCCGCCGCTGGTCACGTTTGCCAGACTCGTGCTGCTCAAGCGCGTCAAATATCCTGCGACTTTGCCCCCGAAAAGATACGGGGCGAAATCCACGAGCATATTCTTGAACTCTACTTTGTTCCCTTTGCCGATATACGGGAAAACGCCTCGGCGCATCGGGATGCGTTCCTGCACGATCCAGCACCCGTGCTCGGCATCGGATGCAGCGCTGGTGACAATTTGCTGTATCGCGGATTCCCATTCGTTCTTTTCTACTTCCCATCCCAGCGTGACCCCTTTCCCCCCATACTCATCGCTGGGTTTAAGAACCAAATTTTTGCGGTTCTTGCGCATGAATTCCAGTAGTTCCACCGCTTCACCGTCATATTCGGTCTTCACGTCGCCAACCACCCGCGTCCACGGTACGTGCCGGTGAATCAGTTCCATCTCGTCCGCTGAAAAATAGCGCGCATTCTTTTCGTCCGTCAGCACGGCAAAGAACGCTTTCACATGCGGAATCTTGCAGCGAAAATTATTCGCCACGCATACGGCTCCCGCCTCATAAGCCTTCACCATTGCTGCGCACTCCGCGGGACGAGCCACAATGTCATTGATCAGCACGCGCCGGTACAACAATTCAATCTCTTTCCCGTGCGCCACCAGCCGTTTGCCATCGAATTCCAGTTCCTTGGGATCCGCCAGAACCACCGGAATCCCCAGTCGCTCAAAGCGGACTTTTAGAATTTCGAATTCACTCCATGTCGGCACTTCTTTCCAGTCCACAATCGCCATCTGTGGACGTTTGTTCTTGCCGCCCCAATCCACATACGCACCCACCAGCGCATCCAGCAGCTTCGCCGACAGCGGGTAGCTGTGAACTTCGAACCGTTGCTTGAATTCATCCATCAACGGCAAGTCGCCGAAAATATCCGACAACGATTCCGAGTAGCCCGGACCCGCCGGGGATTCACCGTTGTATTCCGTGAACTTCAGCGATTCCGGCAGCAAAAAAGCGTCCAGCCGCGAAGCCACGCTCGCCGGTTGATACCCGCCCTTCAGACGGACCAGCCGTTCTTCCTCAGGACGCAGATGGAATTGTTCGAAAAGCGCGCGGTCTTCCAGGGCCGCGAGGGTCAGCCGCTCAGCAATACTCGCGATGACTTCCGCAACTCCCCGGACGCGCTCCTCGTCTTGCGGCGACAAAAATACCGGCCTGAGAAAAGGGCAGTGCACCCGTTTACCAAAAGTAAGATTCGCGGTCCGCAGTTGGTCCAGAAACTGTTTTGGCACTTCGGGGGATTTCTTCAGCGCTGCGCGCAACAATTTGTCCCAGTATTCCACCGGGTCCGGGTTTCCGGTTACTCGCGGTTTCGCGGTTCTCATGGCCGCACGGATGTGGAAGGCGCGTGTGGCGCTGCTTGCGCGCTTTGCACCGTACGGGGCGACCCCGTAAAGCCAGCTGGCGCTCCGATGCCCAGCATCTCTTCCCACCGCGGCCAGGAATTCGCGGCGTTGCCATGCAGTGCGCGGTCGATCGCCAATCGCGCCATCTTCTCGACAACGTGCTGAAAATAAAATTCCGTGATGCGGTCCTTTTCGAAATCGGGAGCGGGATTCAGAAAGTCGATCGCGTAAGGCACGCCATCTTTGATGGCAAACTCGATCGTGTTCATTTCGTATCCCAACGCGAGGTTGATGGTTTGCGCGTCTTTCACGACTCGTGCGCCCAGCTCCGGTTTCAGGTAATTGTGTTCCACCAGGTAGCGTCGCTCTTTGGGGTCGTAGGCTACCGGCAAAATATCCGTCTTGCCAAATGTGAAACAGCGTACATACTGCTCGAAATCGATGAATTCCTGCAGCGTCATGCAATACGGCGAAGTCTGGTCGTAAGCCTGCAGCAGTTCCTCTTCATTATTGATTTTGTAGACGTGTTTCCACCCGCCGCCGGAAAATGGTTTCAAGATCGCCGGGCGTCCCACATAATCCAACAGCGCCACCCAATCCATCGGATATTTCAGATTACGCAAAGACTCCGCGTTAATGTCCACGCTCTCGGGATACCCTTTTTGCGGCAGCAACACGGTTTTTGGAATCGCCAGGCCCAGTTTTGCGCCTAGGGCGTAATTGAAATACTTGTCGTCCGCCGTCCACCAGAACGGATTATTGATAACGTAGGTTCCTTGCAACGCAGCATGTTTCAGGTAACCGCGGTAGTAATCCACCTCGTGCGAAATCCGGTCCACGATCACACGGTATTCCGCCGCTTCGCCCATTTTTGTTCCGCCAAGTTTGACGAACTCCGCGGTCACGCCGTCTTTCTGCCCGAGCCGGTTTACCTGCTCCAGGAACGCCGGAGGAAAACTGAATTCCCGCCCGCATAACAATCCCACCTTCACCATGGTTCTCCTCCTTTTTCCATTTGCGATCCGCGAAACGCGCTAATGAATGGTGCCTGCGGAACTGGACTGCGTGTCCATCGCGCTCGCGCGTGTCTCTCTGACCAGGTGCCGGACCACTTCTTTCAGATCGCCGGTTTGCTGGTAAACACGTATCTGGCGTTCTGCGCTGGTTCCTTCGTTCAGTATGGTGTGAATATACTCGACGGCGCCGCGGCTCCCGAGATCATCCAGAACATCGTCGACAAGTTCCAGCAATTCGGGAATCAATTCGCGCATTGACACTTCTGCTTCTTTCCCGAAATCGATCATTTTTCCTTCAATTCCGTAACGCGCCGCCCGCCACTTGTTTTCTTCAATCAGAGCGCGGTGGTATGTCCGCCAGGCCATATTCCCGGTGTACAAACGATGCAGCTTTACGACAATGGCCTGCGTCAGCGCCGCAATCGCCACACCTTCTTCTACTCTCGTCGGGGTGTCGAACATGCGGAATTCCAACGTTCCATAGGTCGGATGCGGACGCACGTCCCACCAGATCTTTTTGCCATTATCGATGCAATTCAGCCGGACCAGCAGGTTCACATAGTGTTCGTACGCGCTCCAAGAGTCGAACTGCTCGGGAATGCCGGTTCGGGGAAACCGGCGAAACACCGTGGTCCGGAAAGATTTCAGCCCCGTATTCCGCCCCATCCAAAACGGGGAACTTGTCGATAGCGCCAGCAGGTGCGGCACGAAATACCGCACCATGTTCATCAGGTCGATGGTGGTCTGCTTATCGGGCATCGCGACATGAATGTGCATGCCGAAAATCAGCAGCGACCGCGCCAACTGCCCCATTTCCTCCACGATATTCTGATACCGTTCGCCCGGCGATATCACCTGGTCGATCCAGCTGGAAAATGGATGCGTTCCGGCAGCGGCCACCTGCAAGCCGGTACTCTCCGCGACCGAAACTAATTCGCTTCGCGTGCGATGCATTTCGAGTCGCAATTCGCTCACGTTTTCGCATATTTTCGTTCCGGTTTCCACAATGGACTGGTGCATTTCCTGCTTCACCTGGTCGCCAAGCCCGCGCGACGCCGCTGCCGAAAGCAATTGCACCACGTGCGAGCGCAACTCCAACGTCTCTGGATCAATGATTTGGAATTCCTCTTCGACACCGATGGTGAAGCGGTGAGCCATGAGCGGCCCTCCGGATCGCAGGTTCGCTACGGAAGAACTTCTACGGAGTGAGTATCATACTCCGCCATCCTTGAAAACACACCTGCTTCCGCCATCATCATTTTAGCCATGGCGTTTTAGCCACGACGTCTTCCATAAATTGACCCGCGAATTGACAGGTTTTCTCCTATGGCCTACACTCCCCGCTCGTTGTGTCCTGAATCCGAACTCGTCCACCGCGCACATTTAGGAGCCTTATGCACTTGATTCGTCCCTCCAGCCGGTCCCGGCTTTCTGTTGCCTTAGTACTCAGTGGCTTAGGCACGTTTGCGGCGTCGGCATTTGCTCAAGACCCGCTTAGCAAGGACAAGAAGGCCGAGGAGGTTTCCAAAGTCGCGACCGTCGAGGTCACCCCTTCGCAATCCGATGCTGCCATAGGGTCCAAACTAAAATTCCAGGCGGTCGCCAAGGATTCTGCCGGCCAGCCTCTGCCCGATAAGGTTAAGTTTTGGTTTGCCGCTCCGTTTGATGGCGCGAGTGCGGACGAGAATGGCGAGGTTTCCTTCGTTCAGCCGGGCGAGGTTACCGTGGGTGCGGTTGTCGGCAAAAAAATTGGCTATGCGCACGTGACCGTTGGTAAGCCGCATATCGCTTCCATCGACGTAGCGGCTCTGGCATCCCCTCTCGCGGCAGGTTCCAGTCATCGCATGACCGCGATTCCCCGAAACCAAAATGGCGATCCGCGCACGGATATTGCGCTGACGTGGTCCTCGCAAAATCCCAATATCGCTTCCATTGACTCTGCGGGCCTGGTCCGTGCTCTCAAACCGGGTAAGGCCATCATTCGGGCTGCTGGCGAAGGCACCACGGGCGAGATTACCGTGAACGTCGTCAAAAATCCCGTTTCCTCGCTCTCCATCAGCCCAGCCAACTCCACGGCCAAAACGGGCGACGTGCTCCACTTTTCGGCCAATGGCAAAAACGGAGTTGCGATTCCCGTCGAAATTGCCTGGTCAATCCGCGAGAGTGGAGCGCAAATCTGGCCAGACGGCGGGTTCGTCGCCAGCCGTCCCGGAACATATACCGTGCTGGCTTCGGTGGGTGATCGCGTTGCCTCCGCGAGCGTGGTGGTCGCGCCACGTGATATTGCGCGACAACTCGATGTGGTCAGCCACGCCATGCCGAAAGACGAGCAATTCGCTGAGGAATGGATCTGGGACCACTATGCATATCTCTCCTCAATCAGCGACAAAGTGTACGTCTTCGACATCGCCGATCCCGCCCACCCGCAAGCTGCCGATCCCTTCAAAGTGGATGCTCGCCTGGTCAACGATGTCAGCGTAACTTCCGACGGGAAAATCGGCGTGATCACCCGCGAAGGCGCTTCCAACCGCAAAAACGGAATCGTTTTCCTGGACACCTCCGATCCCATGCACCCGAAAAAGATTTCCGAGTACACCGCTACGGTCACCGGCGGCGTGCATAGTGCCTATGTCAATTCGCACTACGTCTATCTCACCGATGACGCGACCGGCTCCCTGCGGGTCATCGATTTTGCCGATGTGAAGAATCCCAAGGAAGTCGCGCGCTGGCAGGTGGAGAATTCCGGCCAGCAAGGAGTGAAGGTTGCCATTCCCACGGACGAAGGCGGCGGCTTCACCATGGCGGGTCGCTATCTCCACGATGATCAGGTTGTCGACGGCCTCGCGTATCTCGCCTATTGGCGCGATGGAGTGGTCATCCTCGACGTCGGCAATGGCATAAAAGGTGGCAGCCCCGAGCACCCGCAATTTGTCTCGCAGTACCACTTCAACTATGACGAGCTTTACGGGTCGGGTTGGCTGGCCGGCGCGCACGCCGTGTACCGTTATAAAAACTATGTCTTCGTGGGCGATGAAGTGTTTCCCGCTTCCTTCAGCCTGGTTTCCCGTGAGCGCATTCCGGTTCGCGGGATTGCTCACATTCTCGACGTCAGCGACCTGGCTCATCCGCGGGAAGTTGCCACCTACAGCGTGCCCGAAGCGGGTTCGCACAACATCTGGGTTGTCGATGACGTCATGTACATCGGCTATTACAACGGGGGCGCCCGGGTCGTAGACGTTTCCGGCGAACTACGCGGCGAACTTTACGATCAGGGCAGGGAAATTGCCCATTTCTGGACTGGCGATGCCCAAGGCTTCCGCACCAATCTACCCTTCGCGTGGGGCGTGTTTCCGTACAAAGGGAACATCTACATTAATGATGTGCACAGCGGCCTGTGGATCACAAAATTGGGTAAGCACAAACCCTACACGCTAACCACTGACCCGCCCAATGCGCCGCCTTCCGCGCCAACGGCGATGTAGCTTCTCCGCAGGGCACCCGCGTATTATCAGGGTGAGTCTTGAGGTTCATCGTGTTCGGATCGATCTTGGGTTCGTCCGCTCCGGATGTTCCTTCAAATCCCGTTCTCCTCTGTGCTCTCTGTGTCCCCTGTGGTGAAACTCTTTACTCCACTTTCCAGAAATCAATTCCTGCGGCTTGCGGCGGCGTATCTACGCTCGCCACGTTCTTTCGTTCCTCTAAATCGATGATTTCCACCGTCCCCGGCTCTTCACCCACGCCTTCCACGGTAACGAACGCATAACGACTATCCGGCGAAACCGCCACGCCGTGTACCACTTTCCGCTTGGTAGGAATTTTCGCCAATTCGTTTCCGCTGGCGATATCAAGAATCGAAGCGGAAGCGTCTCGCTTGTTCGTTGCAATCAGCAATTTGCCATCCGGCGTTACACCCAGGTTATACACCCCATTCCCCGCGGGAATCCGTTTCACCAGCGTCCAACTCGCCGCATCAACTTCCACAATTTCGTTGGATTTGTTGCACGCCGCAAAAACAAATTTTCCATCCACGGTTGGCTGCGCCCAGGTCGGCTGGCAGGTCGCATGGCTCATATTCATTCCAGCGTGTCCAGTGGACATGGATGCCGACTCTGTCCTCGGCGCCATGCCCGTAAATCCCTGCTCGTTACCCGCGCTCAACCGAAACGTCCGCGTAACTTTCATGCGTTCCGCGTCAATTTCCACCAGCAAGTCGTCCATCATGCACGCCGAGTATTGCCGTTTGCCATCCCGGCTGACACGAGAGCCATGCGGCATGATGCAAGTCGGGATGCGCGCAACTTCCAGCATCTGCGCAGTATCCACCACCGATACGCTGCTCGGCACCATATCTCCGTGCAAGTTGAAGTTCACGACGTACAGGAAATTGCCGTCCGGGGAAACATCCGCCGTCGCGGGAAACAGCCCCAGTCCCACTTGGCCCACCACTTTGTCGTCCGCTGCCGTATATTTCACGGCCGTGCCATACGGCCGCCCATGACCAATCGAAATGTAGAAATTTTTCTTGTCTGGTGAAATGGCAATTCCATGCGGCCCGCTGATGTCGCTCTGCAGAATCCGGGTTTCCGTGGTTTTCTCCAACTTGCCGCCATTTGGTCCAAAACTGACCGTGGCGATTCGATCCGACGATTCGCACACCAGTTTCACCCAGTACTGTGACGGCGTATTTTCGCCGGCGCGCGCCAGCCACACCGTCGCCGCCAGTACACCAGCAATGCTGCCAATTGCTACCGCCCACTTCTTCACGCGTTCACCTCAGGACAACCCGCGCATTCTACCTCATCCTTCCGCTCAATTTGGTTCTAGACGCTGCTCCGGCGCGTTGGCACACTCCTTCGCATGCAAATTCCCCCCTTCCGCATCGAAGAGTACATGGGCAAGTACGAGTATTCCGCGAAGTACTTGCTTTCATCATCGGACGCCGAATCGCAAACAATTGCGGACCTGCTTGCGCTGGAACCCGGCGCGCACGATGCTTTTCTGAAGCACTGGTGCGGCTACACGGAATCTCCCGGCGCCCCCTGGTTGCGCGAAGTGCTCGCCAAAATTTACGACCGTATTCAGCCCGACCAACTTGTGGTTGCCTCTGCCGCCGAGGAAGCGATCTTCGTCTTTTACCATGCGCTGCTGACCGCGCAGGACCACGTTATTGTCGAAACTCCTTGCTATGAGAGCGCGCTCACCCTCCCCAAAAGCACGGGCGCGGCAGTAAGCGAATGGCGCCGCAAGGCGGAGAATGGCTGGGCGCACGATGTCGACGAGTTGAAAAAGCTGATTCGCCCAAATACGCGGGCCATTTACATCAACACGCCTCACAATCCCACCGGCCTGCTGATGGATTCCCAGGTCTATCGCGGCGTTTTAGAGCTTGCCGCCGCTCACGGTGTTTACGTTTTTTGCGATGAAGTCTACCGCGAACTCGAGCACGATCCTGCCATGCGCCTCCCGGCCGCATGCGACCTGTATGAACGCGCCATCAGTCTCGGTTCGGTAAGCAAAACCTATGGCCTTCCGGGTTTACGTTTGGGCTGGCTTGCGAGTCGCGACCCACAACTGCTGGAGAAAATCATTTCGTTTAAGCACTACACAACGATTTGTGCCAGCGCTCCCAGCGAATTCCTCACCGCCCTGGCCTTTCGCCATCGCCACAAGTTCATCGAACGTAATCTCCAAATCGTGCTGCGCAACTTGCGCCAGCTTTCCGCGTTTTTCGCCCGCCATAATGACCTGTTCGATTGGGTGGCTCCCAATGCCAGCACCATCGGCTTCGCGCGTTTCAAACTGCGCGACGATGTCCAGAGCTTCTGCGAGCAACTCGTTCGCGACGCTGGTGTCCTTCTTCTTCCCGGCACGGTTTACGACCAACCCCAATACATTCGCTTCGGCTACGGCCGCCTCAATATGCCGGAAGCGCTTGCGCACCTAGAGTCTTGGCTTACGACCGTGCCCGCAGCAAAATAGAAAAAGGGCCACCCGACTCGGCAGCCCTTTTCAATTTGTTGTTCTTGGGGATCTACAGCGATACTAAATTACGCTGCTCCCATCGACCTTCTGGCCTGGAAGCATTCGCGGCAAAACACTGGCCGGCCCTGCGTGGGCTTGAACGGAACTGTGGTTTCCTTGCCGCATTGCGAACAGGTCGTCTTCGTTTCCGATCGCATCGGCGCCCCACTGCCGCCTCCGCCGCCGGGTTCCGCGCGCTTCGCTTTGCAAGCTTTGCATCGCTTTGGTTCGTTTTTGAATCCCTTGTCGGCGAAGAACATCTGTTCGCCCGCCGTAAACACAAACTCGGCGCTGCACTCCGAACACTTCAGGACCTTATCGTGGAATTCCATGGCCAGGCTCCCCTCGGCCCCTTCGGGCAGTGGGGAGTGGCTCGTCTTTCACCATGGGCCTGGACAAAACGCTAGCTCCGTGCATCGGGGACTGCGGGCACGGTTCGCTTGGGCCGGCGGGCGAAGAACCTGAACGAATTCCCAACATCACTCTGCCTGACTGGGGCCTGATCCCGGAAGTGCGGCGCCGAGCCGCGTCTCGCGCAGTTTTAGTCCTGCTCGCGACGCTGCTTCTTGCGCAGTCGCTTCCGCGAAAGCGCTTCTTTGGCCCGGCGCTTCTCGCCGGGTTTCATGTAGAAGCTGTGCTTCTTGATCTCCTTGATGATGTCTTCCTGCTGCACTTTGCGCTTAAAACGACGCAGTGCATTCTCAAGGGACTCATTCTCTTGAATGATTACCTCTGCCAATGAACTTCACCTCTATTCCGGTTCGGATGAATTGACTGTAGTGCTTACCGCCACGTCAGCACTACCCCTGGCTAAAGTATCTCACGAGGTTGATGGCTTCTTGTAGTCAATTCCCCTATAGCAAGTCAAGTACTCTTTCGAGGATTCCGATTTTGTCCGTACTTTCGTTTGCATCCAAGTTACTCGTAACCGCCGTATACACCTCCGCGACGCTCATTCATCTCGCGTTCGCCCTTTCGCTTGCATCTGCTGGTAGACTGTTGGCTTACAACAACCGCCCGGGAGCCGAACTCTTATGCCCGATATGCGCGATGCCATTGGAGTGTTACTTGCCGGTGGACAAGGTGAGCGTCTTTGGCCACTCACCCGTGATCGCGCCAAGCCCGCGGTTCCCTTCGGCGCTCTCTATCGCATCATCGATATCACTCTTTCCAATTGCGTCAATTCTGGTTTGCGGCGCGTGTTCACGCTCACCCAGTACAAAGCCCTCAGCCTCACCCGTCATGTGCGGGCCGGCTGGTCCACTTTAATGGGACTCGGCGAATTTATCGAAGTGCTTCCGCCGCAGATGCGCGTCTCTCAACAGTGGTATCAGGGCACCGCCGACGCCGTGTACCAGAATATTTATTCGATTGGAAACGAACGTTCCAAGTTCACCTTTATTCTCTCCGGCGATCACATCTACAAAATGAATTACGCCAAGATGCTCCAGCAGCATCTGGATTCCGCCGCCGATGTCACCGTTGCCACCATCGAAGTTCCCGTCGCCGAAGCCGCCAAGCAGTTCGGTGTCATCGAGACCGATAAGGAGTGGCGCATTCACGGCTTCGAGGAAAAGCCATCCGCCCCTAAGACTTCCCCGGTCAAGCCCACGCACTGCAACGCCTCCATGGGCGTATACATTTTCAACACGCAGCTCATGATTCCCATTCTCCTGGCCGATTCCGAAAATCCGAAATCCGCCCACGATTTCGGCAAGGATATCCTGCCGCGCATCATCGGCAAGCACCGCGTTTTCGCCTACAACTTCGTTGACGAAAACAGCAAAGAATCTCTCTATTGGCGTGACGTCGGCACCATCGATGCCTACTACGAAGCCAACATGGACCTGGTGAGCGTATCGCCCGTGTTCAACTTGTACGACAAGCATTGGCCGCTGCGCACCTGGCAGCAGCAATATCCACCCGCCAAATTCGTATTCGCCGACGAAGATCGCAAGGGTATCGCGCTCGATTCCATCGTGGGCGGTGGCTCGATTCTCTCCGGCGGACGTGTCCAAAATTGCGTGATTGGCTACGATGTTCGCGTCAACAGCTTCTGCGAAGTGAGCGCCTCGATCATCTACAATCACGTAAACATCGGTCGCCATTCCCGCATTTGCCGCGCCATCATCGATCGTCACGTGAATCTACCCGAGCACACCGAGATTGGCTTCGATATAGAAGAGGACCGTCGTCGTTTCCACGTCACCCCATCCGGCATTGTCGTCGTTGTGCGGCAAGAATCCCTGATCGAAGAGCCCGAATCTCAGTGACACCTCATCGCTTGCCGGCGCACCTCCCAGCGCAGTTTCGATCGTCAACGCGCAGGCTTCAGCCCCTGCGGGCTCTTCATAGTTTTCGTGTGGCCTGCCTCTCGATCGTTTGCGCTTCTCTCCTGCTCTTGTTCTTCCAAACCGCGTCGGCCCAGGAAAATCACGACTGGCCCGTTTATGGAGGTTCGGCCGCCAGCACGCATTACTCAACATTGACCCAAATCAATCGCAGTAACGTAAAAAACCTGCAAGTCGCCTGGACCTTCGATTCCGGTGAAACCGGAGGTCTTCAAACCAATCCGCTCATCATCGACGGCGTCCTCTATGGCATTACCCCGACGCAAAAAATCTTTGCCCTCAATGCCGCCACGGGCAAGCTGCTCTGGAAATTCGAATCCGGGATTCGCGGCACGCAACCCGACCGCGGGCTGGCCTACTGGAGCGACGGCCACGACAAGCGCATCATCGTCGGCGTGATGCACTTCGTTTATGCGCTCGATCCCGCCACCGGCAAGCCCATTCCCACCTTCGGCCAAAACGGAAGGATCGATTTGCGCGAAGGTTTGGGTCGCGAGCCGGCTTCCGAACAGTTTGTCGCGCTCACAAGTCCCCCCATCGTCTACAAGGATCTTTTCATCGTTGGTGGACGCAACCCCGAATCGCTTCCCGCGCCTCCCGGTGATATTCGCGCCTTCGATGTGCATTCTGGCAAACTCCGCTGGGTCTTTCATACCATCCCGCATCCCGGCGAATTTGGATATGACACCTGGCCCAAAGACGCGTGGAAAACCAGTGGCGCCGCAAACAATTGGGCCGGCATGTCTATCGATGTCGCCCGCGGCATTCTTTACGTGCCCACAGGATCAGCGGCTTTCGACTTTTATGGACCGGATCGTACGGGCGACGATCTTTTCGCAGACTGCCTCATCGCGCTGAACGCCCAAACCGGACAGCGTATCTGGCACTTCCAGGGTGTACGACACGATCTTTGGGATCGCGATTTTCCTGCGCCTCCCGTGCTCCTCACGGTTCATCACGATGGCAAATCCGTTGACGCTGTGGCTCAGCCTTCCAAGCAGGGTTATGTCTTTCTGTTCGATCGCTTAACCGGTCAGCCGCTGTTTCCCATCGAATATCGCGACTATCCCAAAAGTTCTCTTCCTGGCGAAGTAACTGCCGTTCAGCAGGGCCTGCCCATCAAACCGGCGCCATACTCGCGCCAGGTCTTCACCGAAGAGATGTTGACCAAACGCACTCCCGAAGCGCACAAGTGGGCGTTGGAGAAATACAAGACGTTTCGCAACGACGGCCTGTTCGTTCCATTGAGCATCGGGCAAGATACCGTCGTTTTCCCTGGATTTGATGGCGGCGCGGAATGGGGCGGCTCCGCGGCCGATCCGGACACTGGCATTTTCTATGTGAACGCCAATGACATCGTTTGGACTGGTTCGCTTGGGGAAACCACCGCCCAGAAAAGCGCCAAGGGCGTCTACCTGGCCCAGTGCGGTATGTGCCATGGTGAAAACCACGCCGGTTCGCCACCCGCAATTCCTTCGCTGGTCGGAGTGGGTGATCGCTTGTCCTACCAGAAGATTTCCACCACAGTCATGGAAGGCAAGGGCCGCATGCCTGGTTTCCCAAATCTCTCGCCGGAACAAATCGATGCGCTGATTGATTTCCTGATTTCGGGAAAAGATGCCGACCTCACCGCGACCACGCCGTCTCTTCCTGCGATGAAATATCACCTGACCGGGTACCGCCGCTTTTTTGACCCGGACGGCTATCCCGCGGTAGAGCCTCCTTGGGGCACGCTAAACGCCATTGACCTGAACACCGGCGAGTACGTCTGGAAAATCCCGTTCGGTGAATATCCGGAATTAGTAGCCCAGGGGATGAAAAACACCGGCTCGCAAAGTTATGGCGGGCCCGTTGTGACTGCGGGAGGGTTGCTGTTCATCGCCGCCACAAACTATGACAAGAAGATTCGTGCCTTCGACAAATCCACTGGCGCACTGCTCTGGGAATCCGTTCTCCCCTTCGCCGGCCATGCCACTCCCGCAACCTATTCCGTAAATGGCCGCCAGTACGTGGTCATCGCCGCCGGCGGCGGCAGGGATTTCGTGGGCAACTCGGGCGGTGTGTACGTAGCCTTCGCCCTGCCCGCAAATTCCACACCGAAATAGGCCCCTGACGAGCGACAACCGTGCGAGCACACCCCTAACCAAATCGAGCACGGATCGACCCCAAAGTGATATAAATATTCGTGAGGCAGAGCCACGGTGAGAACAAAAACCGACACTGTGATTGATCGGCGCGAGGATCCCCGTTACGGCATCACGGAAGCGGCTCGTACACTGGGAATGTCTGCTGCAACTTTAGAATCTTGGGTAAACGGTCGGAAATACCCAACAAACGCAGGTACGAAGATCTTTAAGGCTTTGATTGATCTTGCCTGTCCAGGACGTCTCTCCTTTTACAATCTTGTCGAGGCGCATATCCTTCTTTCTACTCGTAAAAAGCATTTGGTTGAAATGCCTGCGATTCGTAGGGCTTTGGATTATGTTCGCAAGACATATCCATCGTCCCATCCTTTGCTTACAGAAAGCTTCTTGACGGATGGCAAGGATTTGTTCGTGAAAAAGATTCTTCGTGCAACGGGTGAGGAACAAACTATAAATGTCTCGAGTTGGGGACAGCTTGGACTAGCGCCGATTCTTGATTTATACCTGCGCCGGATCGAACGCGACAAGAACGGATGGCCCGTTCGGCTTTTCCCGATAAGGATGAACTGGCCGGGTGAGCCAAATCAGGATCCGCCTCGGGTCGTGGTGATTGACCCGGAGGTTTCCTCAGGCAGGCCAGTTGTCAATGGCACCGGTGTGATGGCGGAGATTATCGTCGGTCGGTTCAACACGGGTGAGGGAATTAGCAGCATAGCGGATGACTACGGCTTAGAGGTAGCCCAAGTCGAAGAGGTGATTCGCTACGCCCGAGCAGCCTGAGCAGTTCATATTCTTCCTGGATCGCAATTTAGGAAGCAAACAGCTGGCTGAGGCTCTCGAGAAAGAAGGCCTCTCAGTACGTGTACACGACCAGCACTTCAAACCTGATGAAACCGATGAAGCTTGGTTGGCCTCCTGCGGACAGAGGTCTTGGATCGCTATAACACCCGATCAACGAATCCTAAAAGACCCTAAGAGCATGCTTGCTATTGGCGCGAATGAAGGACGGGTGTTATTCCTTCCCCATAACAACAAAAATCCTGTCATGTGGGCCACCATCATTATTGAGAATTGGGCCCAGATTCGGTCAACGATGCTTTCCCGGAAGCGCCCATTCGTCGCTCGGTTGTCTCCAAACGGAATTTGGGATATCAGGGAATTAAACAAATTCGGCAGAGATAAGAAAAAACGGAAAAATAAATAAATCGCTCGGACTCGTCGACATCCACTGGTCTCTAATGTGCACCCTTCGCAGGTTTAAGGCTGTGCGGATTTTGTCCCCATCCGATGTGACCGTTCAATCAGCGTACATCTATATTGCCAATACGACTACGTTAATGTATAGTACTAGATGTGGAGGTGGAAAGGGTGTGTGTGCACCTTGGTTCCTCCACGCGAATCTTCCTTCATCGCTGATCCCTCGGCGCTCTCCCCACAAATCGTGTACCGTGCTGGCGCTTCCCCGTTTCCTATCACAACTTTCGGTATTCCGCCGTACGGTACCGTACACTCCGTCTCTCCAAGCTCTTTCGCTTCAACACTTCTGCGTACCGTACGGCAAATACACTCGGGGGGAGGGGGTCTCGCATGTTCTCTCCACTCACCACTCGCCACTACTTCGGGCCGTGGTCGCGCGTCACTCCGCGATCCTTGCCCCTCTGCTACAATTTTCCTTCTGTAAACTACACAGGAGAATCCACTGTTATGTCCACTAAGATCACCCGCGTTCACGCCCGTCAGGTCCTCGACTCGCGCGGCAATCCCACCGTTGAAGCCGAAGTCACACTCGAGTCTGGAGCCTTTGGACGAGCCATCGTTCCCTCTGGTGCTTCCACCGGCGAACATGAAGCGCTCGAACTGCGCGACGGGGACAAATCGAAGTATCTGGGCAAAGGCACACTCAAGGCAGTCGCTAACGCTAATTCCGAAATCGCCAAAGCCGTAATCGGTAGCGACGCCGCAGACCAGCGCGCCCTCGACCACAAAATGATTTCTCTCGATGGCACCCCCACCAAATCCCGCCTCGGCGCCAATGCGATCCTTGCTGTATCCATGGCTGCTGCCCGCGCTGCCGCAATCGCGGCAAAAGAGCCGCTGTACAAATATCTGGCGCGGTATTCCACCGATCACTCCGCGAACCTGCTACCAGTTCCGATGATGAACATCCTCAATGGCGGCGCGCACGCCGACAGTTCCGTGGATTTCCAGGAATTTATGGCCATGCCCATAGGCGCTCCGACATTTTCCGAAGCGCTTCGTTGGGGCGTCGAAGTATTCCACTCATTGAAGTCCGCGCTAAAGAAACACGGTTATTCCACTGCCGTGGGCGACGAGGGCGGCTTTGCCCCAAGCTGCAAATCCAACGAAGAAGCCATTCAGATTGTTCTGGAGGCCATCACCGCCGCGGGCTACAAACCGGGAGAACAGGTTGCCATCGCGCTCGATCCCGCCGCCAGCGAATTCTACGATAAGGCGAGCGGCAAGTACGTTTTCAAGAAATCGGATAAGTCCACGCATTCTTCCCTGGAACTTTCCGACTATTGGACCAAGTGGGTCGAGAAGTATCCCATCGTGTCGCTGGAAGATGGCATGGCGGAAGATGATTGGTCCGGCTGGAAAGCCCTCACGCAATCCGTCGGTTCCAAATCCTCGAAGAAAAAAATTCAGCTTGTGGGGGACGATCTTTTCGTAACCAATACCGAGCGCCTCTCTCGAGGAATCAACGAGGGCATCGCCAACTCGATTCTGATCAAACTCAATCAAATCGGCACGGTGACAGAAACCATCGACGCCATCGAGTTGGCCCGCAAGGCCGGATACAAGTCCGTCATTTCCCACCGCTCCGGTGAATCCGAAGATACCTTCATCGCCGATCTCGCCGTGGCCACCGCTGCCGGTCAGATCAAAACCGGTTCGGCATCGCGCACCGACCGCATCGCAAAATACAACCAGCTTCTCCGCATCGAAGAAGAGCTAGGCCACGCCGCCAGATTCAACGGCCACGCCGCTCTTCAATAGCGCGGTGTTTGTTCAATGGGCGCTACTCCATGAATGCCGGAGACCCGCATATTTTATAAAATTGTAAATTTAATGCTGTACACTTCGTTGTCATGTTTTCTCTTTTTCATCAGATTCACGACGAGCAGGACTCGACGGCTAGATCTCGGTCCCTCGGCCAAGACATCCTGCAAGTGGAGAGCGTACCCAGGGAACTGGAACTGGCCTGGCTAGCCAAGATTACTGTCTCGGTGTGTGCAGTTGTCCTCTTTCTTTCAACGTCGAGTCTGGTCAGCCTCATACCCGAGAGTAGAGACTCAGAACCGAGCGCACTTTTGTTTGTGGTCCTCGTGTCGTCGGTGGTTCTCGTAATCCTCGGGAAATTCGTTTCTGCATCCTTGCGCGATCGCGCAGTGCTAAAGACAGGCAAGTGCTGCCTCGGAACCATTATTTCTCAGAAAATGATGGGAGGTGGCCGCCACAAGCGCAGCAGGATCTTCTACGAGTTTCCCGTGGGAGGCCACCGGCCAATGACTGGGCAAGGGTGGGATTTGACCAAATCCTACAATGTCAAAATGCGAGTGGTCGTGTTCTATGATCCGAATGACATCTCCAGAAATGTAGCAATCTGCTGTACCTTCTGGCGCGTGCGGAGCCGGGCGGGGTACACCCTAGAGCCGTAGCCGATTTGAACAGGCTTCATTAACAAGAATCATCGCGATAGTAAACTATTGCTTCCATGGCCACCGCGGCAACTCATCGTGTGGATTGGCGCATGCTCCTGGGGCAGCGCGCCTTCCGCTTCTTTTTCACGGCAATGTTTATCTCGCTCTTTGGCAGCGGAATGAACTTCATCGGCGTGAGTTGGTACATCATGTCCGCCACGCACTCCACAGTAGCGGTGAGCTGGCAAGTCATCGTAGTTACGCTGCCCGGACTGGTGGTTCCATTTCTCGGCGGCGTGCTGATCGACCGCTATGATCGCCGCTATCTCGGCGTGCTGCTGGACCTGGCGCGCGGCATTGCCGTGCTGGCGATTTCCTATATCGCCTGGCGTCGTGACCTGCATCTCTGGCACCTCTATTTGATGACGCTGATCACCGGCACCGGTTCCGCCATGTATTGGGCGAATGTGAACGCGTTGGTGCAAGAAGTCATCCCGCCGAGCCAGTTCACGGGAGCGAATGCCACCGTGCTTGTGGGTGTGCAGACGGGCATGCTGCTGGCCGGCACATTCGTAGGTTTTATTTACGATCACGTGGGCATCGCCGGAATTTTGTGCATCGACGGCCTGACGTATTTCGTATCAGCGTATTGTTTGTACTCGCTGCGCACCGGCTACGTGTCCCCGCTGATGCACCGGCAATACCCTCGCGAATTTTCGGAGTCAGCAGAAGGCACCGCTCAGGCGTTGGAGAGTGGGGAGAATCCGGAAATCGCCGAAGCCGGATTATCGCTGGAAATTTTAGCGGATATGAAAGCGGGGTTCGGCTATTTGCGGCAGCAGCCGGTGGTGGTCGCGCTGGGTATCACCCATGCCATGCTGATGGCCAGCATCGTCAGTTCGAATGTGGTTGTCGTCGCATTAGCCGACGAGATTTTGCACTCGGGCGCGCGAGGTTTTGGTTTCATTGAGGCGGGCTGGGCGATTGGCGCAATCATTGGTGGACTGGTCACCAGCCAATTGCCGCAACGTTTGCGTTTGCCGCTGTACGTAGCGGCGGTCGCTGGGATGGCACTCGGACATGTTGCTGTGCCATTTGTTGCGTTCTTAGTGGGCGCGGTGCTGCTGCAGACTTGCTTCGGTTTTTTCCGTGCACTCGCCGGCATTGTTGCGCAGTCTTCGCTGATGGCCATCGTCCCTAAAGAATTCATGGGACGCACACAATCGTCGTTCGCCATTTTCGCGACTGTTCTTCAACTGGCCATGAGCTTTTCGCTAGGCTGGATTGCCGAGCGGTTCACAATCGCGATTGGATTCTTTTTGCTGGCTGGGCTCTATTTCGGCGCAACGATAACGGCCAGCCGGGCCCGCAAACTCCTGCACGCCTCGCCGGTATAAATCGTCAACTCCTAAAGATTGTGAGAGGTCCGCACTCGCGGAAAAGGTTAAGCGGTCGCCACGGGCTCGGGTTTGCGTCCCAGGATTTCCACGGCAGCTTGATTGAGCTTGGTGCGCAGGGTGTAGCGGTCGTTGGCCCGGGTAACGTAGCGCACTGCTACCTCAATTCCGCCAATCACCGGTTTCACGCTAATGGCCGGAGCCGCGGACAGGGCGCTGAGCTCCCGGGAAGTGGTCGCGGTCTTCCATTCTTGCTCCGCCTGCTGCACCGTTTCGCGTGTGGCCTCCAGCACCTTCTTATGAATCGCGTCGACCATCGGATAGGGATCCTGCCCCGGGGGCAACACCACCTGCAACTCGTCCCACAACCATTGGCCGGTGGTGGAGAAATTGAAGTAGTGGCCCTCAATGGCAAAACTGTTGGTGAACGTAACGCGCCGGCCGGTCGGGTGTCCGCTGTCCGTCCAGTTGCCCGTTTCCAGCAGCACGGTGTGAAACGGGCCGATTTCCACCACCTCGCCGGTTACTCCATTAATTTCTACCCAATCGCCCAGGCGCATTCCGTTCTTGCCCATCAGCACAAACCAGCCGATGAAACCGACAATGAAATCCTTCAAGGCCACTGTGAGGCCCGCGCCGGCAAGTCCCAAGAAGGTTCCCAACTGGCTGGGCGGCCCAAAAAACACCAGCAGAATCAGGAACAGCGACAGAATCTGCAATGACACGCGGGCGACCGTCCGCAGTGACTCGATCTGCCGGCGATCCATGGTCAGCTGTTTGACCAGCGAGTCCATCCAGGAACTGAAAAACAATCCGATCAGCGCGATGCCAAGAATGATGGCGATCCCGATTGTCCCTTGGTGCAGCGCGGCGCGCTGGTGCGCGGCCACCACGCCAATCCACTGTTGGTAAACGTCTACCAGGTCTTTTTTGGTTTCGATGCGCTGGTCGTACGCGGAAAGAATTCTCTGGGTACGCGCCATCTGTTGTGTTCGGTTCAACAAGTCCGCCGCGTGTTCCTGGCTCTTATTAGCGGGGGAAACGTTGGATGCGGCGGTTTCCGCATTAGCCTTCTTTGCGTGATGCGCCAACTCCGGCACCGCCGCTTTTTCGGCCTCGAGCTGAGCCTCCAGCGCGCTGTGTTTCACCGAAAGCGTGGCGATAGCAGCTTCGGTGTTGGCTTTCACGTTCCACAATTGCATTTGTTTCTGGTGAAGCTGCCGCCACTGGAGAATCCGGTGAATCAAGCCGACCTGATCGGCCGGCTCGGGGCCATTAGGGATTGCGTTCTGTGTATTGTGCGATGTTTCTTCGTGTTCTTTTTTTAGCGCCTCGATGCGATCAATCAGATCACCGCCCGCGCGAATCAAATCTTGCTTGGCGTCGTCCACTTCGTCCTGGTCGAGCTCCACATCGGCCTGCGCCTGGATCAGGTCCGCCTGCAGCGCGTCTTTCTTGCTCTCATTCGCTTTGGCAACTTCTTCGGTCAGCTGCTTTACTCGACCCTGGTCCGTCTCCAGCAGCTTTTCCGATTTTTGCAGCTGCGCTTGAGCCTCTTTGGCCGCGGGCGACAACGCGGGTGGATGCAAGCGAGCACGACGCAAGGCATTGTCAAATGCCTGGTCCACATCAAAATCCGCCAAGCGCAATGCTTCTTGGGCCAAGATTCGTTCCTCGTGGGTGGTGGCGAGTTGCGCCAATTGCTGTGCCGTTTTCAACGGACTCTGGTCCACCAATGGCGGTTGTGTGGAGTTGCTGCTCGGATGTTCGTCGCTGGAGGGAACTGAAAGAGCCGGGCGCGTGGCCCAAAATGTATATATTGTAATTCCCGCCAGCAGCACGATTACGATCGCGGCGATTAGTTGTCTGCGTTTCATATGGATTTATCGCTTCTCATCCTATCGTCAGTTTGGCTGGGATTGCCCCCAATCTGGGCGATTGGTTCGCAAAACGCAAGCACTTCCTGAGTACAGATTTGCGTGAGATATTCACTACACGGTCCCCGAAGCTTCTCGTCGCTGGATTGAAAAAAACATTGTGAAATCGTTGACGTCGCACATCCGGAGGGCTATCGTAAAGAATAGCTTCTTTGGTTCCGCTCCGGACCGCGACTCAGCCATTCCCGATTTCACCCTTTCCGTGATTGGCCGGCCTATGTTTGTTTGTGAGTGCCGCTTGGCGCGGGTTGAGGTTTGGGTTCGAGCGGTCACAGGTGATCGACGGCATGAAAAAATATCTTATTGTCATTGAGGAAACCGGATCCGGCTATCTGGCCTATTCACCGGACATGCCTGGTTGCGTGTCGTGTGGTGCGACGCGCAAGGAAGCGGAAAAGAATTTAGGGCGTGCGCTGGTCTCGCATCTGGAGAGTCTCCGGGAATGTGGCGAAGTTCTCCCCGCGCCTCACTCCTACCCGTCCTACGTAGAACTACCCTGAACGAAGCTACCGAACAATTTCCTTCTTTAATTCACGGGTTTAATGTGCGGGAATATTTTCGCCATCGTGATGATGGCCGGTCTTGATCAGGAACATGCACGGAATCATCCACAAACAAACCGCGCCCAGGATCCAGAACACGTCAATGAATGCCAGCATCGCAGCTTGCCGCTGAAGTTCGCCGTACAAAAGTGCGCCGGCCTGATGCGCCGCGCCCATCGCGTCGGAACCCTTGGCCTGAAGCTGCGAGGTCAATCCATGCATTGCGGCCATATATCGCGGGTTCAGTGGCGTCATGTTGCCCACCAGATCGCTTTGGTGCTTTTGCATGAGCCGGGCCTGAATCGTTGTGACCAGCGAAATCCCGACGCTCCCGCCTATATTTCGGGCCAGGTTGATCATTCCCGTGGCGCTGTTCATGCGCTGTTTCGGCACAAACGAAAACGCCACCACATTGATGGGTACAAACAGGAATCCCAATCCGCCGCGGGAAACCATCCACAAATACACGAACGTCCAAAAGCCGGTGGTCAGGTTGATATAGGCAAGCTGGAACATCCCGGCGGACAAAACGGTCAATCCAAAAATGACCAGCCATCGCGCCTGGTAGCGCGCCAAAAGCCAGCCCACCATGGGCAACGACACCAGCGTCACAATGGCGCCCGGGGAAAGCACCAGGCCGCTGAGTAGCGCTGTGTAGCCCACCAGCGTCTGAAGCATCACGGGAAGCAGCACGGTGCTGCCATACAACACCACGCCCAAGAGAAACATCAAGAAAGTGGCTGTCGCGTAGTTGCGGTCGTTGAAGAGGTGCAGCTCAATCACCGGGTCTTTCTGCCGCAGTTCCCAAAAAATTGCGCCGATTAACCCGGTGGCGCATACCACCGTGCACCACACGATGAAGTGCGACCCAAACCAATCATCGCGCTGCCCCTTATCCAAAACTACCTGGAGGAAGCCCAAACCTACACTAAGCAGTCCAAGGCCAATGTAATCGATGCGTACACGTTGTCCATTCTCATTGCGTGCCACGTGCGCCGGATCGTGAATCAGTGCGGAGGTCATAAAGATGGAGAGGAGCCCGACAGGAATGTTGATGAAGAAAATCCATCGCCAGGAGTAGCTATCCGTGAGCCAACCACCTAATGTGGGGCCGATAATCGGAGCCACCACCACGCCCATTCCGTATACCGCCATGGCCATGCCCTGTTTCGCGCGCGGGAAACTCTCCACGAGGATTGCCTGCGACACAGGCTGGAGCCCGCCTCCTCCAGCACCCTGCAGCACGCGAAAGAACACCAGAAGCGGCAAGCTGGTGGCAATGCCGCAAAGGAAGGAACTGGCAATGAAGATAACTACGCAGCCCATGTAGAAGCTTTTGCGTCCGAACAGCTTGGAGAACCAACCCGTCAGCGGCAAGACAATCGCATTCGAAACCAGATAAGACGTCAGCACCCAGGTGCTTTCATCCACTCCGGCCGACAGGCTTCCCGCAATATGAGGCAGCGCAACGTTGGCGATGCTGGTGTCCAGCACCTCCATGAATGTCGCCAGCATCACCGTGAAGGCGATCAGCCAAGGGTTCACTCCAGGGCGGGTAAAGTCGTTCGCAGTGAGGGTTTCGGTTTGGGCAAACGTGCTCATTTAGCGCGCGAGCAGTGACCGAACGCGGCGGGAGCGAAAGGGGACGCAATCAGCGGTAACGTCGGATTGGTCACACGACAGTATCAGGATAGTGTGACGCGCCACAGGGCACTGTGGCGCGCGTCACACGAAGAGTCGTCTTGCTTAGCAGGCCGCTGAAAAAAGGCGTTATCCGTCATTCCGAGCGTAGCGAGGAATCCCTCTGTGGTCGAAAAGTCAAGAAAAAGAGAGATTTCTCACTTCGCGGACTCCGTTCGGAATGACGAAGTTAAACTATTTCAGCAGTCTGCTAGAAAGTAAAGAAGTTACTTAGGCGGGAATAACTTCACAAATTCTGTATCGTCATGCACCAGCCGCAAATCGGGATCCTGTCGCGGCCAATCGGCATTCGAGTAGCCGGAGGCCAATGCCCGACGGAGCAACTCCAGCGTCTCGGTCTTCTTTCCCAAAACCGCATAAGTGCACGCGGCGTTATACAGCACATTCGAATCGTGTGGGCGCAGAGCTACAGCCATTTCCAAGTGCCGTGTGGCGTCATCGGAGTGTCCCATGTTCGCGTAATCGGCGGCCAACAAGCTGCGCGCTCGCACATCTTCCGGCACCAGTTCCAATTGCCGCTCCAATGTACGCATCTCCATCTCGCGGTATCGCTTCAGTTCGTCCGTGTGGCCAAGGCGTTCCAGCGCATTCACGAAGGGAACAAATACGTTGTAGTCGTCGCCATTGGCCTCAATGGCCTTATCGGTGATGATCGCCGCTTCCTGGAATCTTCCCGACGCGAAATATGCCCGGCCGAGCACGTTGTAAACACCTTCGCAATCCGGTTTCAAAGAGATCGCGCGGCGGGCAAACTGGATCGCTTCGTCGTGTTTGTGTTGTGAGTAGGAAATTCGCGCACGCGCAACCAGCGCTTCGGCCAAGTTTGGATCTAACTCAAGCGCCCGGTTGCAAGCGGCATCGCCTCGCTCCACCCATTTCGCATGGTGTTCTCGCAATTCGTAAATGAAGCCGCAGATGTAAGCAATCCCCGCATGGGCCAAGGCAAAGCTGGGATCCAACTTGGTGGCCTGCTCATACATTTGTAATGCGAATTCCAGGCTTTCGCGGCGTGCGTAGCTTCGTCCGCGCAGGTAATAATCGTAGGCCACGGAGTTTTGCGTGGGCTTGGACGCAATTTTTTCCTCTTCTTGGGGCGAAAGGTTGATTCGAAACGCCTGCGCGATGCTTCTAGCGATTTCGTCCTGGACTTCAAACACGTCATCCATCTCGCGGTCGAAGCGCTGTGCCCACAAGGCGTGCCCAGTTCGCGTTTCCACCAATTGCACGGTGATGCGCAAACGGTTCCCTGAGCGCCGGAGGCTACCGCCCAGTACATACGAAGCATTCAATTCGCGCCCAACTTGCGGGGCAGTTACCGGCTTATCGCGATAGGGAAGCAGTGCGGGGCGCGGAAACACCTTTAAATTTTTTATGTTCGCCAGTTCGGTGATGATGTCTTCGGTCATTCCATCGCGCAGATACTCATCTTCCTTGGCGCTGCTCAGGTTTTCGAAATAAAGCACCGCGACCGAGTTCTGGACTCGCTCGCCTGGTGCAGGAGTGGATGCAATGTACGATGCCGTGCGGCTCGACAGATTTTTCCCAGAATCCAGATCTCGTTTCAGCCGCTTCAAGTCGGCGCGGATTTCCGCAGCCGATTGATACCGCAGGTCGCGGTCTTTCTCCAGTGCTTTGAAGACAATCGCATCTAAAGATTCGGGAACGTCGAGATTTAGCGAACTGGGTGGCACCGGATTGCTGTTAAAAATCGCGTCGAAAATCACCGCGGAAGTTTGCCCGCGGAACGGCTGCTGGCCGGTAGCCATCTCGTAAAGCACGGTTCCAAACGAAAACAGGTCCGAACGCGCATCCAGGGCGTCTCCTCGCGCCTGTTCCGGGGACATATACGCGATGGTGCCCATGGAGGTCCCCGCGTTCGTCAGCGTATCTTGGTGAACGGGCCGGCTCTTGTGGGTCGAATCGGATGGTTCGGTTTCACCAGATACGGTAAGCACGGGGGACAGCTTGGCGAGCCCGAAGTCCAAAACCTTGGCGTGTCCACCGCCAGTGACAAAAATATTTGCGGGCTTTACGTCTCGATGGATAATCCCTCGCGCATGAGCGTGCTCCAGTCCATCAGCCACTTGCGCGGCAAGATCGAGAAGCCTGTCGGTTTTTAAAGCTTTGCCGGAAATCAGGTGCTTCAGGGTCTCGCCTTCCAGAAATTCCATCACGATGAAAGGGTGGCCATCCGAGGTTTGCCCGATTTCGTGAACCGTGCAGATGCTGGAATGATTCAGGGAAGCCGCGGCGCGCGCTTCACGCAAAAAGCGATCGAGCGACAGCTTGTCTCGCAACGCTTCGGCGGAAAGAAACTTCAGGGCCACGCAGCGGTCCAGCACGGTATCGCGGGCCGAATACACGACACCCATGCCCCCGCCGCCAAGCTTCTGTAGGACCTGATAATGCGAGATCGTCTGGCCAATCATGCTAAACAAACGCCTGAACCAGCCCATCGAGGATATTGAGAATGGCAGGTACTGTCAAAGATTCGCTGCGGGCTTGGGCGTGTGGACAAAGAAGTTGACTTATTTTCGTTACGAGCGATACTGGTAACCCCTTCCGTCGCACTCTGGTTTTCTCTCTTTTTCCTCCGGCACTCTTGTTCGAGAATACTCCAGAGATTTTCCGGGAGAAGCCGTGGGCTTTAAGCAAGAAAATGGACAATCTCTGGGGCTCCGCTCGCTGGAGCGCAATGTTCTTCTCGGGTTCGCTCTTGCGGCCGCCGTACTGTTGCTTATCGGTGTGCTTGCTTTCATAAGCGTGGTTCGTTTTAGCGCCGATGCCCGCCAAGTCGATCACACCCATCAGGTTTTGAATGCCCTGTCTAAATTGCGAAACGATTTGACCGCCGCCGAATCCAGCCAGCGCGGTTTCCTGCTTACGAACGACGAGACCTTCCGCCAGACGTACGATGCGGCCGCAGACAGCATCAACCAGCAATTCGCTCACATACGCGAATTCACCCACGACAATTCCACGCAACAGCACAATCTGGACGCGTTGGCTCCCCTCATCGCAGACCGTCTAGCCCTGTTGCACAGCCACATGGAGATTCGTGGTGCTCAGGGCTCAGCTGCCGCACAAGGTGGCTATGCCGCCGCACAGGGCAACAACGTTCGGGAAAGCATCCTGAAACTCATTGGCAATATGGAGGACCAAGAAAATCAGCTGCTCCAGCAGCGTGAGCAGCAGACCGAATTTAGCAGCTTGCTGACCAGAGCCGCCGTTGCCGCTGGCGCGCTGTTGGCGCTGTTGCTGGTGGTCGCTGCGTTCCTCGTTGTTCGTCAAGGGTTCGAGCGCAGCCGTGGCGCCGAAGAAGACCTACGCCAAGCCCGCAACAGTTTGGAGCAGGGTGTTCAGGAGCGAACCGCGGAATTAATAAAGACCGGAGCCGCTGTTCGCGCGGGCGAAGAGCGTCTGTTCCGTATAATTGAGTCTGCTCTGGACGCAATCATTACCATCGATGATCAGCAGCGCATCACGATGTTCAATCCCGCGGCAGAGAAGATGTTCGCATGCCCGGCAGGTGAAGCCATTGGCACTTCGTTGGAGCGTTTCATTCCCGAGCGCTTTCGCCAGGCTCACGCTGGCCACATGCGCACCTTCGATTTGAACTCAGCAACCCGCCGTTCCATGGGAGGGTTCCGCCCGCTGGCTGGGCTGCGCGCCAATGGCGAGGAATTTCCCATTGAGGCCTCCATCTCTGAGGTCGAGATCAACGGAAGCAAGCTCTACACCGCGATCGTTCGCGATGTCTCGGAGGCCGCCAAGGCTTGGGAATCCAGCACGCGGTTAGCTGCGATCGTGGAGTCCAGCACCGACGCGATTATCAGCAAAACTCTCGACGGCACCATCCTTAGTTGGAATCCGGCTGCGGAAAGGCTGTTCGGCTATACCAGCGCCGAAGCTGTGGGCAAACCGATCCTTCTCATCGTTCCTCGCGAGCTCGCTCATGAAGAAGAAAGTATCCTCGACCGCGTCGCTAAAGGCGAAAAGATTGAACATTACGAAACGCGCAGGATGCGCAAAGACGGGAAACAGCTCGACATCGCCCTGACCGTTTCTCCCCTTCGCGACAGTTCCGGCCGTGTCATCGGCGCCTCTAAAATTGCGCGGGACATCACTGCAGTGAAACGCGCCGAAGCGTTGCAAATTCGTTCCCAAAAACTGGAAGCCCTGGGTACTCTCGCCGGTGGCATTGCGCACGATTTCAATAATGTGCTTACGGCAATTAACGGCAGCGCTGCGATCGCCGTATCTCAGTTGCCGGTTGATCACCCTGCTCAAACCTGTCTTGCCGCGATCGAAAAGGCCGGACGACGTGCTGCCGATCTGGTCCGTCGCATCCTGACGTTCAGTCGTCCGCAAGAACAGAACATGCAGGTACAAGCTCTCGAGCCCATTGTGGTGGAAGCCCTGAAGCTGGTGCGCTCCACGCTTCCCGCTCGCGTGGAAATTCGCAGTGAGTTTGCCAGCGGTGTGCCGAAGACGCGCGTAGATTCCACGCAGGTGTATCAAATTATTGTGAACTTAGCCACAAATGCGGCTCACGCCATCGGCGATAAACCCGGCTTGATTCAAGTCAAACTCGACGAACGCACCATCGGAGAGCAGGAAATTCTCCTCTATTCCGATGTTCCGGCGGGACATTACACGCGTTTGTCCGTCAGCGACAATGGTTGTGGCATGGACGCGCCGACTCTCCAGCGCATTTTCGATCCGTTCTTTTCGACGAAGCCCACGGGGGTCGGCACCGGCCTCGGTCTGTCCGTGGTGCACGGAATCGTGACGGCCCATCATGGGATATTGAAGGTCTACAGCGAGCCGGAAAAGGGAACCACGTTTCACATCTATTTTCCCGCTGTCAACAACGCTAGCGCGCCGGCCCGTCCGCCGGATCGCCAGATCCCGCTTGGCCGTGGTGAGCGCATTCTGTTCGTCGACGATGAAGGTGTTCTTCTCTTTATCGGCACCATGACCCTGGAGCAGAACGGTTACAAGGTTACCGGTATGCCCAGCGGCGAAGCTGCTCTTGAGGAACTGCAACAAAATGCCAACTACGATGTGGTGATCACCGATCTTTCCATGCCTGGCATTTCGGGTCTGCAACTCGCGGCTGAGATTCACGAGTTGCGTGCCGATTTACCCGTCATCCTCACGTCCGGCTACATCAATCCAGATGACCAGGGGAAGGCCGACAAGCTGGGATTCCACGCGGTCCTCACCAAACCGGTGAACACCACAGAACTACTTTCCACGTTGGCCGCTCTCTTCGAGGGCCGCAACACGATAGCGTAGGGGCAGTTTATCCCGCCGCCTTTTTCGTCGAAGCAGAAAAAATGCCCGGATCCACGTTTCCGGGAATCCGGGCATCTCTGAGTTTCACTGTTTTTACTGATTACTGTCCGCGTATGACTCCGGGCTCGCCTACTCCCGGGGTCAACTCAGCTTCATGTTTCGCCGTCTTACCGCTGCCCAGGACGTTACGATGGAACGCCGCTTCCAGCATCATGCTGCTCGCCGCGTACCACGCCAGGATTGCGGAAATGATGAACAGGTAACCTGCGATCACCTGTGCCGGATCTGAGCCGGTCAGTTCTCCGATGGCGGCAACGGTCGAGCCAGCTGCCAAAAACAACAGCACCGTGGCGACCAGCCGGTTCTCCGCCGATGCTGCCCATGCGCCCATCCAGGTGATGGCTGCCAGCACGATGAACCAGTACCCTAGCGCTGGAAACGCGCCGGTCGGCCGATGCAGTGCGCCGGATAGGAATTGATACTCCAGGATTCCATAAGCGATCCAGAATGCACCCCACATCCCGTGCATTGCCGTGGCGACTGCATCGCGCGCTTTGAAGGCCCACATTCCCGCCGCGAACTGCGCCAGGCCGCCGAACGTGGCCGCAAACGACGCTAAATATAGGTCTGTGTTTGCGCCTCCGTACCAGTGAGTCATGTGCGCTGCTACGATGAAGGTGGCGCCGGCAAATCCAAAAAGACCAAGAACCGACGGCGCGGCAATCGGTTGCAGATAAATTTGAGCGGGCACGACCTCCGTTTCATTCCCGTCAATGCGTATTCCTACCGTATTAGCCATTTTTCCTCCTTCCAGTAACCTCCTATGCTTTCTTGCGCTGTACATCTCGCAAGGGCTTCATGTCCAAATCACCTCTAATAAATAATTTATCCGAAGGAACTCACCCTAAATACGGACATTCTGTTATCGAGCCTTACGCGTTCCTGTACGTCTGAAGCCATTCACGACCGGTATATTCCTGTACGTTGGACGCTACGTCCGTGAAACCGAGGGCGCAATTGCGAGCGGGGCGAAGCAGGTTTGCACGCGATCTTTGCGGTTGTAGGGCGCGCGCGTTCCAAGGGGGGCCGTTTCATTGCCGATCCATTACGATCTTGTGCTTGCGGTTTTTGGCGAACATCAGTTGAATAGAGAAGCGCGTTCGCGAACACCTCTTTCCGAATGCTTAATCTCAATGGCTCCAGACGCAGTTCGATCGACCGGCTCAGCTGACCGATTCTCCGCTGTCCTCAAGCAATATTGGGGTTACGACAGCTTTCGTCCTCGCCAAGAGGAAATCGTTCGTGGTCTCGCGGCGGGGCGCGATGTTTGCGTGGTCATGCCCACAGGTGGCGGGAAATCGCTTTGCTACCAGTTGCCCGCTGTCCTCCAAGCGAACCGGACCGCCGTGGTCATTTCTCCGCTGATCGCTTTGATGCAAGACCAGGTCGCGCAACTCCGGCAAATGGGAATCCCCGCGGTATTCCTGAATAGCGCTCTGGCCACGGCTGACCGCCAGGAAGTGAAGAAAAAGGCGGTTGCCGGCGAATACCGCCTGCTGTATGTCTCCCCCGAGCGCGTGTTAATGGACGGAACCGCGGATTGGCTGAAACAAGTGCCCATTTCTTTTTTCGCTATCGATGAAGCCCACTGCATTTCGCAATGGGGCCATGACTTTCGGCCCGAGTACCGTCAGCTCAGCAAACTTCGCGCATTATTCCCCGAACAGCCGATTGCGGCATTCACTGCCAGTGCGACTCGTCAAGTCCGACACGACATCGTTGAACAATTGTGCCTGCGCGATCCCATGAAGTCGGTTTCCAGTTTCCGCCGCGAGAATCTACGTTACATCATTCGGGAATGCAAAGGCGGTATGCAGGAAGATTTCCTGCTGCAAGCCGTCGGCAGCGTGAAAAATGGCAACGTCATTGTGTACTCGCCGACGATCGCTCGCGTTGGGGAGATGATTGATCTGCTTGGCGAAAACGGAATCTCAGCGGTCGGGTATCACGGCCAAATGGAAGCTGCCACGCGTTGCGCCAATCAGGAAAAGTGGATGACCGAGGAAGCGCCGGTGCTCGTTGGAACGATCGCGTTTGGTCTCGGCATCAACAAGCCCAATGTCCGCGCGGTGGTGCGACTCGGTTTGCCGGACAGTATCGAACAGCTGTATCAGGAAACTGGGCGCGCCGGACGCGACGGCCTTCCCGCGGATTGCTACCTCTTATGGGAGAAGAGGGACAATGGCCTCCGTGCGCATTTCATTCAGCAGATCGGAGATCCGGCCGAACGAGAGCGCGCCTGGCGCCGCTACCACCTGATGCAAGCTTTCGTGAGCGCCCCAGAATGCCGGCAAAAGCATATCTGTGAATATTTCGGCGAAACCGCGAAATGGGGAAAGTGCAGCGTGTGCGATGTGTGCGCCGGGCTGCCCTCGTGGATGGGTTCACAAACAGTGGGTTCCAAGCAGCTTAAGTTGAAAAGCACAACAAGGCGTGCCATCGAGCAGGTGGCCTTCGAACCCGCGCCGGCGGCTTCGGTTGATGAAGAGCTGAGAGAATTTCTTCGGGAGTGGCGCCGGAAGACCGCGCAGGAAAAGATGATCGCGGCGTTTATCGTGATGCACGACACCGTGCTGGACGAGCTTTGCCAGAAGCGCCCGAGAACAATCCAGGAACTTCGCCGCATCTCCGGCATGGGCGAGAAAAAGTGCGAAATGTATGGAGCGCAGATTCTCGCGCTCTTTCCGCGCTTCGAAAAAGGGGCGCGCGCCACCAAGCGCTCCAGCGTGAAGCCGTCCAGCCCATCACGAGAAACTCTGGACTTGCTTAAACAGGGCCACTCGTTCGAGCAGATCGCGCAAATCCGTGGCAGAAAAGTAGGCTCGGTGATCACGTTAGTAGCCGACCTGGTGGAGAAAGGAGAAATCGAATTCCAGTCCACCTGGGTTTCGTCGCCGCGCTGCGAACAAATCCGCGAAGCGTGCCTGCGTGCAGGCACGGAATGGATGAAGCCGATCAAGGATGCCCTGCCACCGGAAGTCAGCTACGACGAAATCCGTCTGGTCCTGGCTCAAGTGCGCAAAGAAAAAGCTGGCCCAGTAAAGCCGGGGTAGGGCATGAATGGCGGAATCTCCAAGACACAGCTGAGCCGAATTATTTCTAGCCCGGGATTCGTTCCGGATATCATCGTGGTGTGAACGCTCTGTTAGAGCTGCAGGATTTGACGGTTCATCTTCCGACTCCCTCGGGATGGATAAAACCCGTCAACGAAATCTCGCTACAAATCGCTCCAGGTGAGTCCCTCGGACTTGTCGGCGAATCGGGCAGCGGGAAGACCATGCTTTCCCTTGCCCTTATGGGCCTGCTGCCAACGGGCGCACGGGTCACCGGCCGAGCGCAGCTTTCCTCCGCGAATGGAAGCGTCACACAACTCAACTCGCTGACGGCAGAAAGCTGGCGGCGTGTCCGCGGCTCGGAAATCGCCATGATCTTTCAAGAGCCCATGACCTCGCTGAACCCGGTGATGCGCATTGGCGAGCAGATTGAAGAAGCAATCCTGGCGCACGAGCCAAATCTGAAAAAAGAGCTTCTTCATCGCCGGTTGCTGAATGCCATGGAACACGCCTCGATTCCCGAACCGGAAGTTCGCCTACAACAATTTCCGCATCAAATTTCTGGCGGATTGCGGCAGCGCGCGATGATTGCCATGGCGCTCGCGCCGCGCCCAAAGCTGCTGATTGCCGACGAACCCACCACGGCGCTCGACGTTACCGTGCAACAGCAGATCCTGCTACTGCTCGACCGCCTGCGGCGCGAATTGGAACTCTCACTCCTGTTTATCACTCACGATTTGGGCGTGGTCGGCAAAGTGGCGGATCGCATCGCCGTTATGTACGCCGGCCGGATCGTTGAGTCTGGCGCCGTCGACAAGGTGCTCACGTCGCCGCAGCACCCGTACACGCAAGGATTACTCGCCGCTTCTCCCACACTCGAACGAAAAGCGCTTACCCCGATTCCGGGCACGGTTCCGCAACTGACCGATCTGCCGCCGGGCTGTGCGTTCGCGCCCCGTTGCTTGTTCCACCGTGAGCAATGCGACCAGGCCGTTCCCGAATTTCGCCGCCCCGAACCGGATCACGGCGCGCGCTGCATCTTGCTATGAGCTATGTGCTGGAAGTGCGCAACCTACGAAAAACGTTCGTGCGCGGTGGGGGCATGTTCGCCGATGCTCGCAAAGCAGAGCGCTTTGTTGCGGTGGACGACGTGAGTTTCGAGGTTGCGCCCGGAGAAACGTTCGCCATCGTAGGGGAAAGTGGGTGCGGCAAGACCACCCTGGCACGCATGATCCTGCGCCTGATCGATCCCGATAGTGGCGCCCTGCTCTTCGAAGAACGCGACCTGCTGCGACTCACTGGCGAAGAACTGCGCGTGCAACGCCGTCAGATGCAGATGATTTTCCAGGACCCCTTCGCGTCCCTGAACCCACGCATGCGCGTCGGCGAAATAGTCGCCGAGCCATTAGCCATCCATGAGCCCCGCGTTTCGGCCGGCGAACGCGAGAACCGCGCAAAAGAAATGCTGCTGCGGGTGGGTCTGGATGGCTCCGCTCTGAAGCGTTACCCGCACGAATTTTCCGGGGGCCAGCGCCAACGCATCGGCATTGCGCGTGCGCTGATTCTACGGCCCAAGCTGGTGGTCGCGGACGAACCCGTTTCCGCGCTCGATGTGTCCGTAGGCGCGCAGGTGCTGCTGTTGTTGCAGGAGTTGCAGAAGGAGTTTCACCTGACCTACCTTTTCATCTCGCACAGCCTCCCAGTCGTTGCGCAGCTCGCTACGCACATTGGCGTCATGCGGTACGGGCAGCTCATTGAGTACGGTCCGGCGAACCTGATCCTCCAACGCCCCTCGCACGCCTACACGCGAGAGCTGCTGGCCGCGGTGCCCGAGATACCGCACGCCCGTCAAGTGTGATATTTTCTGACCAGCTTTTGCGTACTATCCCCCAGAAGCGGTCCCAGCAATCCTGTGGTGAAGGAGTCCTCCAATGGCGACTGAGCCGATGCCATCTGCCACGCCGGTAGCGGAACCCGTAGCCAAGATTTCCCCATTGGGCCGAATTTTCGGTGTTCTTTTCTCACCGAAACCAACCTTTGAAGACATCGCAAGAAAGCCCAACTGGATACTGCCTGTGGTGATTTCCACGATTATCAGCCTGGTGATCGTGACCGTGATGAACCAGCGTGTCGACTGGCGCGATTACATTTCGCAGCAGATCGAGAAAAACCCGCAGGCTGCGCAAATGACTCCGGAACAGAAAGCCAGGCAGTTGGACATTTCGACGAAAATAACTACCTATGTCGTTTATGGAGTCGGTGTGCTCGGGTCAGTTCTGTTCACGGTGATTGTTGGCGGAATCATGATGCTCGCCTATAACCTGTTATCCGGTGCTGGTGCGAGCTATTCACAATCGATAGCGATCGCCGCACATTCGCTGATGGTCGGCATTATCAGCGCGCCTATTTTCCTGCTGGTGCTGTTGTTGCGTCCCAAAGGAACGATTGATCCAGAGAATCCTGTGGCTACGAATTTGGCTGCGTTCTTACCGGAGGACTCAGCGAAATGGCTGCTAGCGCTGTGTAAATCGATCGACATTTTTACGATTTGGACTCTGATTCTGATCGCGATTGGTTTCGCGGCGGTGAACCCCAGAAAACTGAAAGGCGCTAAGCCCTACGTCATTGTGTTTTCGATCTGGGGCGCGCTGGTGGTGGTCAAGACGCTCTGGGCGTTTATTTTCTCCTGATACACTGCGGGAGTGAGTTTCTCCTTTGAGGTTCTTCAAACTGATCCTACGGGTGCGCGCAGCGGAAAGCTGACGACGCCGCACGGGGTAATCGAAACGCCCGTATTCATGCCGGTGGGGACTGCCGCGTCGGTAAAGGCTCTGACGCAGGAGGCGCTCGAAGAACTGGGCGCGAGCATCATTCTCGCCAATACGTATCACCTCTACCTGCGTCCGGGGCACGAATTGATCCGGAAACTCGGCGGCTTGCACCAATTTATGTCCTGGCGCAACGCCATCCTCACGGACTCCGGGGGTTACCAGGTTTTCAGCCTTTCCGAGCTTCGCAAGATCAGCGATGAGGGCGTGCGCTTTCGTTCCCATCTGGACGGCTCGGAACACATGCTCACGCCCGAAAAGGCGGCAGAGATTCAGCTTGCGCTGGGCTCCGATATCGCCATGGTGTTGGACGAGTGCATCGAAACGCCGGCTCCACGCGAGATTGCCGAAGCTGCACTGAAGCGCACCACGCAGTGGGCCAGCCGCGCGCGCAGCTATTTTCTGGATTGCGCGAACCGCAACGGCAATCCACCACAATGGCAATTCGGAATTGTGCAAGGTGCAACGTTTGCAGACCTGCGCCGCGAAAGTGCGTGCCAGCTCATCGAACTTGATTTTCCCGGCTACGCCGTCGGCGGACTCGCTGTTGGCGAACCTCACGAAGTTACCTGCGCGATGACCGCGGAAGTAACGGCCTTACTTCCCACGGACCGGCCGCGTTACCTGATGGGGGTGGGCCGGCCGGAACAACTGGCCGAGTATGTTGCGCGGGGCATCGACATGATGGATTGCGTGTTGCCGACGAGGGCCGCCCGGCACGCGTGTCTGTACACCAGCGAAGGTCGCGTGCTGATCAAGAATAAGCGGTATATAGAGGACCAGCGCCCCATCGATCCGAACTGTAAGTGCAGTGTTTGTCTCCGCTACACGCGCGCGTATCTTCGGCACCTTTTTGCCGCTGGTGAAATTAGCGCGGCGATTCTCGCGACCCACCACAATGTGCGGTTTTACCTTGACATAATGCGGCAAATTCGAGAGGCTATCACTTTTGGACACCTAAAGAATTTCGCTTCAGAGCTGTGCGCTCGCTATGCGGCGGGCCCAGCCTGAAGCAAAACGCCGGGTGCGCGAAACAGGTCCGCGGCCCGTGGCAACCCGCGGTACTTCGACTCTCATTGGTGAGAATCGGGCGGGCAGGTCAAAGCGGGAATTTCCCGTTCGCGGTGTTTTTTTCTTCCCTTACAAGCAACCTGAATGGTTTTGGCCTAAGATTAAAGATGTAGGGAAGTTTCGAAAGGATACGGTAGGACGCGACGCAATGACCTCGGCAGCTTTTTTCGTTTGGCAGGCAGGCGGGATCGGCGGACTTGGTGGGTTCCTGCTCCCCTTGATGCTGATGTTCGGCATCATGTATTTCCTGGTGATTATGCCGCAGCAGCGGCAGCGCAAAAAGATGCAAGAGATGCTCGGCGCCGTCAAAAACGGCGACAAGGTCATCACCACCTCGGGCATCTACGGCACCATCAACGGTATTGACGGCGACACTTTTATTCTGAAGGTTGCTGATAACGTCAAAATTCGCGTCGCGCGAGCGGCTATCGCTCAGGTGGAGGCACCGGAAGATGCCAAGTAACCCAGCCCGAGTTTGCCCCTCGCGCCCAATTTTTTAACCATGAATCCCAATCTGAAGTGGAAAGTGATTTTCATCCTGGCAGTAGTTCTCCTCTGCCTCTATTTCATTTTTGGCTTGCCGAGCTTCCCGACGTCGGCTGCGCAGGTGAAGGACAATTTCGAGCACCAAATCAAGCTCGGCCTTGACCTGCAAGGCGGCACGCACCTGATTCTCCAGGTGCAGGTTCAAGAAGCGGTGGCGCAGGAAACAGACCAGACGGTCGACCGTCTGACCACCTCCATGCGCCAAAAAAATATTCACTACGATGAAGTGCGGCGCATGGACGATGAGCACATCATTGTTCGCGGTGTTCCCCCCGACCAATTCACTGCGTTTCGTAACCTACTCCACGACCAGTTCGAAAATAACTGGACCGTCGGCACCGCTCCCGGCGAAGCCAATGCCACGCTGCTCTCCATGCGTCCGACCACCAAGGCTGGCATCGAAGAAAGCACGATGAGCCAAACGCTCGAGACCATCGAGCGCCGCATCAATGCTCTCGGCCTTACGGAACCCACCATTCAGCCGCATGGGCGCGTCGGTCAGGACAACGAGATTCTCGTGCAATTGCCGGGCGAAGGCGATCCGGCTGCGGCAAAGCGCGTCATTCAGGCTGGCGGCCAACTGGAACTCAAACTTGTCGCTGATCCCCAAACGTATCCTTCGGAAGCCGCGGCTTTGGCTGCGAAGGGTGGCGTCCTGCCTGCCGGAACAGAACTAGTGCAAGGCAGCAGTGAAGGCCGCGCTGCCCAGAATCCCAACGCGGAAGCGTGGTACCTGCTGGAACGTACTCCGGTGGTAACTGGCCGCGATTTGCGTGGGGCTACCGAGAGCCGCAACACTGAAATGCCCGGCCAATGGCAAATCAACTTCACCCTCTCCAGCGATGCTGGCCGACGGTTCGGGCGTTTCACGGAACAGAACATCGGCCGGCAAATGGCCATCGTGCTGGAAAAGAAAGTTTATTCAGCGCCAACCATTCAGAGCAGGATCGAAGACACTGGCCGGATCGATGGTAACTTCAGCCAGGAAAGCGCTCACGAACTGGCCCAGATTCTGCGCGCCGGCGCGCTCCCCGCTTCGATTAAATATCTGGAAGAGCGCACGGTCGGCCCATCTCTCGGCGCCGACTCCATTCGACACGGTGTGCAAGCCTCAGTGATCAGCTTGCTGGTGGTTATGATTTTCATGGTGTTCTACTACCGGTTATCGGGCGTAAACGCGGTGTTGGCGTTGATCCTGAACCTGATCATTCTGCTGGCTGCTCTGGCCACGTTCGGCGCGGTGCTCACTTTGCCCGGTATCGCCGGTGTGATCCTGACGATCGGTATGGGCGTGGACTCCAACGTCCTGGTGTTCGAACGCATTCGCGAGGAAATCCGCAACGGAAAATCCGCCTCGGCAGCCGTGGAAGCCGGTTTCGACAAAGCTTTTCTAACCATCATCGATACCCACGTGACCACGGTGGTTTCTGCCGTGTTCCTATTCATCTTTGGGACGGGCCCAATTCGCGGTTTTGCCATCACCTTGACCATCGGTTTGATAGCCAACGTGTTCACGGCAATCTATGTCTCCAAGACGATTTTCCAGTACCACCTGACCAAGATGGACCGGCAGGCGGAACTCAGCATTTAATTTGGGTCTAGGGTTCTGGTACCGGGTGCCCTGTATAAATTGTATAAATAAGGTTCGCCGGGAACAAATGGAAACACCCTGGAGTCTAAAGAAGGGAAGCATTAAACGGCATGATTGAGCTTTTCAAACAGCCCAATATCGATTGGATGGGCAAGGCCAAGTATTTCTTCGCCTTAAGCGGCCTATTGCTGATTATCGGCTGGTCGGCGATCTTCCTCCGGGGTGGCATCAAGTACGGTATCGACTTTAAGGGCGGCACAAACGTGGATGTTATCTTCGCTCAGCCGCCGAACATCGATAAGCTTCGCGCCGGACTTCGTGCCCAAGGTCTGAACAACAGCGAGATTCAAAGTATCAGCTCCAGCGCGCTCTCCACCTCCAAGTCCAACGAGGTTTTGATCTTTGTGGAGCAGGCTGGGCAAAGTGATCAGGCGCTCGACGAGAGCAAGGCCAAAGTTATTAACGCCCTCGACACCACTTATGGCGTGACCAGTTCGTCTAAGCCCGATTTCAACTCCGTCACCTCATCCGCCCTTGCCAATTTTCTCGCTCAGCAGGATCCTCTTGCGCTCTCCGTCAACGCCGGTGACAAGTATCAGGTCCTCGCCAAGAACCTGTTGGCGTACCGCGACAAAGACAAGAACGGAGTCATCACGAACTTCTCCGACCTCTCGCAGGTAAACGGCGTAACTCCAGCGGTCATTTCCGCTATTCAGAATCATTACGCTTTGGCGCCTTTCGCCATTCGCAACACCGAGATTGTGGGTCCTAAAGTCGGCGCCGAGCTTCGCAACCAGGCCATACGGGTTACCCTCTGGGCTTTGCTGGGCATGCTGGTGTATATTGCGTTCCGGTTTTACGGCGGGCAGATTGGCGGTTTCACTGGTTGGTCGTCCAAGGGCGCTGTGGGACTAGTCCTTCGCTTCATTGATCGCATCATATTCGGTGTGGCGGCGGTCCTGGCGGTGTTTCACGACGTCCTGATTACTCTGGGTCTCTTTAAAATTTTTGGATTTGAAATTTCGCTGACCGTCATCGCGGCATTGCTGACTTTGGTTGGTTATTCCATGAACGATACCATCGTCATCTTCGACCGCATCCGCGAAAACAATCGGTTGCTGAGGAAGGAGCCGTTCGCTGAAGTCGTCAACAAGTCGATCAATCAGACGCTTTCGCGAACCATCCTCACCAGCGGCCTGACTTTTCTCACCGTGCTCGTTCTGTTTTTGATGGGCGGCCAGGTCCTTCGCGCATTTGCTTTTGCCCTGGTGGTGGGGATTGTGGTAGGAACGTACTCCAGTTTTGGAATCGCGGCACCGCTGGTCGTCGCTTGGAATCGGTGGCGAGGACACAGCGTTGCAGCAGGCACCGGAACCGCAGCCGGCAATAAAACTCGCGGGAACGAAGGCGGCACAGCGCGCCTTGCTCCTGCGGGCAGGAGGTAGTGGTCACCTATGTTTGAAGAAATGGTTGTTTCCAATGCGAAGAACAAGAAGACGAACAAGCCTTGGACAGTCATTGTTTCCATGCTGTTCCAGGTTGCCTTTCTTTCTGTTCTCATCCTTATTCCTCTGATTTATACCGAAGCGCTGCCGAAGACTCTGATGTCCTCGATTCTCCTGGCGCCTCCACCGCCTCCGCCTCCACCGCCTCCGCCAGCACCTGTGGCGGTCGTGCACGTGAAGCCGCAGGTTCACTTGATGGAAGCGGGCAAATTGGTGGCCCCGAAGGTGATCCCGAAGGACGTCAAGATTATTAAGGAAGAAGAACAGCCTCCTGACATGGGCGCTGGAATCGCTGGCGGCGTACCAGGTGGAGTCGCTGGTGGCTCTATGGGCGGCGTAATTGGTGGCGTAATTGGTGGCGCAGGTTCGGCCGCCCCCCCTCCTCCTCCGAAGCCGAACGTCTCCCGTGTCCGCGTTGGCGGAGCGGTGCAGAACGCCAAGCTGATCAATCGCGTTCAGCCGGTGTACCCGCCGCTCGCGCGTCAGACGCGCATCAGCGGTACGGTGAAATTGCACGCCATTATCGGCAAAGGCGGAAACGTGGAACAGTTGCAGGTTGTCTCTGGCCACCCGTTGTTGGTGCAAGCGGCCCTTGACGCCGTCAGGCAGTGGCGGTATCAGCCGACATTGCTGAACGGCGAACCGGTCGACGTCGACACCGAAATTGATGTGATCTTCTCTCTCGCACAGTAGTCCACGGAGCGGTGCGGGTTGCGTGGGAGCCCGCTGCCGTTCTGAGTATGCGGTCAACTTACTAAGGTCGGTTCCTGCCCCGCGGGGGCCACTAGGAATAAGGAGCAAACGAATGTTAGCAACTCTGTTCGTCTACGCGGCCTGGCTTCAGGAAGCCGCTACTACCTCATGGGATCTCCGTTCCATGTGGGGCAACATGGGTCTTCTCGCGAAGATCGTCGTAGTGATTTTGTTCATTCTGTCGGTGTACTCGTTCGGCGTGATGATCGACCGTTTCTTGATGTACAACAACGCGCGGAAGCAGTCGCGTCTGTTCGTGCAGCAGGTGGCGGGCGCGCTGAAGGATGGCAAACTCGATGAAGCGATCGCCATCGCTGAGCGCAATAAGAAGAGTCACATTGCCAAGGTAGTCGCCACAGGCTTATCTGAATTTCAATCCGCTTCTCAACAAGTATCGGACGCCGAAGTGATCGAAGCCGCCAAGCGCGGTCTCGAGCGCTCGGTCGCCATCGTTCACGCGGAGATGAAGCGCGGACTTTCCGCCCTCGCAACGATAGGTTCTACGGCTCCGTTCGTCGGGCTGTTCGGCACGGTGGTCGGCATCTTGAACGCGTTTAAGGGCATTGAATCGCAGAAGGCTACCGGGTTGTCGGCGGTCGCTGGCGGTATCGCTGAAGCCCTGGTCACCACTGCGTTCGGTCTGCTTGTGGCCGTCCCGGCGGTGTGGGCGTACAACTATTTCACCAACCGCGTCGAAGCTTTCGACGTCGAGATGGACAACTCTTCCATGGAGTTGATCAACTACTTCATCCTGCGCCGCGGCGCAAAGAAGTAACCGGGAAAGAGGTAGACCATGGCCTATAAACCACAGGCCGGAGCTCAGATGGCGGCGCCAAACGTCATCCCGATGGCGGACATTATGCTCGTGTTGCTGATCATCTTCATGGTGGTCACGCCCATGTTGCAGAAGACGCATCAGGTGGACTTGGCCGCGGTCAGCGATCCCCGCGATATGAAGGATGCGGATAAAGATGATGCTATCGTCGTGGCGGTCACTCGCGACGGCAGCATCTATCTGGGGAATACCAAAACCAAAAAAGAAGACATTACCGGTCAGATCAAAGATCAGATTGCCAATAAGCTGGACAAAACCGTCTATGTGAAGAGCGATGCGCGCGCCAAGTATGGTGACGTGGTCGCGATCGTGGACGAGATTCGTTCCGCTGGCGTCGATTCTCTTGGTCTGCTGACCGAGAAGACCAAAGCGCTCGGTGGCCCTTCGACCCCTGCGGCTCAAAAGCCCGCCGGTGGCAGCTGAGGTCCGTTTAGTTCGTAGTATGCCGTTGTCGCCATTCGTTTGCTGATGTGATGGTTCCGCGCCGGTTCCCACCCGGCGCGGGCCAACTCCTCCGCAACAGGACGACTCGGACCAATAGGAGAATTCGCAATGGGCATGGATGTTGGAAGCAGCTCAGGGGCAATGGCCACGCCGAATATCGTGCCGTTGATCGATATTTTGCTGGTGCTCATTATTATTTTCATGGTCATCACTCCGCTGACCCCCAAGGGACTGGATGCGCTTGTTCCGCAACCCTCTCCCAATCAGCAGCAGAACCAGGAACTTGAAAATAAAACTGTCGTCGTTCAGGTGATGATGGGTGGCAAGCTGAAGATCAATAATGAAGACACCACCTGGGACAGCCTCGAACCGCGCATGGAACAGATCTTCAAGGATCGCGCGGAAAAGGTCGCCTTCGTCAAGGGTGATAACGACGTTCAGTTCATGGATGTTGCCAGGGCCATCGATCTAATGAAGCAGGCGGGCATCGACCGGGTCGGCCTGATCACCGCCAAGCTGGAAGCTGGCCAGTAAGTCGTTTTCCTGTTTTCGCGGGTTGTGAGGGTCCTCCTCGCCGGGTGTATTTCGGCTTGCGAGGTGGCTCATGGGTTCTTTCTGTGCGGGAAAACGCGGAATCGTATCGGACATGAATGTGGTTCCGCTGATCGACATTCTGCTGGTGCTTTTGGTCATCACCAACTGATGGGATTCCCGGCGAGTTCGCCGCAGCCAGCGAGCGCTCCGGTTCCCATCGACCATCCAGAAAATCTTGTCGTGCAGGTCGCGTCGGATGGTACGATTCGGTTGAACGGATTGGTGGTACGGCCCGGTGAATTGCGCAGTCGTCTGGAACAGGTCTTTGCTCTGCGCGCTCATCGAGTTGCTTTTCTTCAGGGTGACTGTTCTCTCGAGTTTCATGCGGTTGCTGAAGTTCTGAACGTCATGCATTTAGCGGGCGCTTCCCCCATCGGTCTAGTGACGGCGGAACTGGAAAAAAATCGCTGAACGTGATGGAATGGCCCCAGTGGGCGAAAGTGAATTCACGCGCCTCGCTCCAATGCATCGGGGCAGCGCAACTCAGGGATGGAAGATTCCATGACTCAAGTAACGGTTGGACGGGGGACGTCCTCGCGCTTCTCCCGCGTTGCCTGTCAATTGTTGTCCTTGGCAGTGCTGTTCACACTCGTCGTCGGCATCTCTGGATGCAATAAGCTTCGTGCCCGCGACCTTCTGAATAAAGGTGTAGCCTCGTTTAAGAATGCGCAATTTGATACGGCCGTCGAAGATTTCAAGCGCGCCAAGGAACTCGACCCCGACCTCATCAATGCTCGTCTGTATCTCGCTACCGCTTATGCCAGTCAATATATTCCAGGCGCTCCTTCCGATGAAAACATGCGGCACGGGCAAGAGGCGATCACGGAATATAAGGATGTCCTGGAGAAGGATCCCAACAACCTCAGCGCCATCGATGGCCTTGCCTCTATTCTCTACCAGATGGCGGGCCAGCCCTTTGACGAGAAGAAATTCGAAGAGTCCAAGGCGTATCACGAGAAGCACATCGCGCTGCGTCCGCAGGATCCTCAGCCTTACTACTCCATTGGCGTAATCGATTGGGCGCTGGCCTACCGCGGCAATACCGAGATGCGCGCCGATTACAACAAGGCTCATATCAATAAGCAGGTCAAAGATACCGATCCTCTGCCGCCCGATGTCCGCAAACAATATACGGAAAAGTATCAGGCCATGGTTGACGATGGAATTGCCGCGCTCAAGAAGGCCGTCGAGCTAAAACCCGACTACGACGACGCCATGACTTACCTGAACCTCCTCTATCGCCGCAAGGCTGACATGGTTGAGTCCACTCAGGAACGCGACCAATACACCAAGATGGCTGATGATCTGCTCGACAAGGTGAAAGAGATCAAGCAGAAGCGCGCGGAACAACCGCAACCCGCTTCGTAAGCTTAAAGGCACGGGTCTGAAGACCCGCCGCTACAAGGACCCCACATGCCGGATTTGGCGTGTGGGGTTTTGGGGTTTTTCCCGACAATCGAGTACTCTTCACGTCTAGTCCTGACCAGCGTAAACTAAGCTATGGGTTCTCGTGCCAACCTGCCGCTGAACTTCCACCGGGACCGCACCGAGCGTCAACTGGACGCCCGTCTCGAAGAACTGCTCCAGAAACTGCGCATCAATCGCCCGTCCGAGGACCCTTGGCTGGTTCGTCGCGCCTACGACATCGCCGCTGAGCGTCATCGCGACCAGTTCCGCAGTTCCGGCGATCCTTACATCACGCATCTCCTGGAAGTGGCGCACATCCTCGCGGACATGAAGCTCGATGCCACGACTCTCGCCGCGGCTCTCCTCCATGACGCGATCGAGGATACGGAATATCCCGTTTCCCGTTTAGAAGAACGATTTGGCGCTGAGGTCGCGCACTTAGTCGAAGGGGTCACAAAAATCGGCCGCCTCAATATGATGGCCCCGGAAACGCGCCAGGCGGAAAACGTCCGCAAGATGCTGTTGGCGATGGTGAATGACGTCCGGGTGGTGCTCGTCAAACTTGCCGATCGTCTCCACAATATGCGTACGTTGGAATTCCTTGCTTCGGCCAAACAGCAACGCATCGCGCGGGAAACCATGGACATTTACGCGCCGATTGCGCACCGCTTGGGCATGGCGCTGATCAAAGGCGAACTGGAAGACCTTTCCTTCCGGTACCTGGAGCCGGATGCTTTCCTGTCCCTGCAGAAAGAGGTCACGGACAAGGCTCCAATTCACAAGCGGTTCCTCGAGGAAGTGCAGAACTCCATTCGCGGCAAGCTGGTGGAAAACAGCATTCCTGCGGAACTGGAAGCTCGAGTCAAAGGCTTGTACTCGTTGCACCGCAAGATCATTCGCCAGGAGCGCAGTCTCGAGCAGATTTACGATTTGCTGGCCGTGCGGGTGATTACCGACACGGAACGAAATTGTTATGCCGCGTTGGGCGTGGTTCACCACATCTGGCGTCCCGTTCCCGGTCGATTCAAAGATTACATCGCCATGCCGCGACCGAATCTTTACCAGTCGCTGCACACCACGGTGATTCACGGCGGGCAGCCATTCGAAATTCAGATTCGCACCCAGGAAATGCACCGGATCGCCGAAGAAGGTGTGGCCGCGCACTGGAAATACAAGGACGGCCGCCCGGTTTCCAATGACGACGATCAGCGCATCGCCTGGATGCGGCAACTGATCGAATGGTCGCAGGAACTTCAAGAGCCCGGTGAGTTCTTGTCCACGTTGAAAGTGGATCTGGCTCCGGTCGAGGTTTATGCGTTCACGCCGAAGGGCCGTGTTCTCGAACTGCCCAAGGGAGCCACTCCCGTCGATTTTGCGTATTCCGTGCACACCGAAGTTGGCCATCAATGCGTGGGCGCGAAGGTGAACGGGCAGATGGTCACGCTGCGGCACGAAGTTGTTTCCGGCGATGTGGTGGAAATCCTCACGCAGAAAGGCCATAAACCCAGCAGAGACTGGCTCAGCTTCGTCAAATCCTCGCACGCGAAAAGCAAAATTCGCCATTTCATCAATACCCAGGAACGTGAAGAAGCCACGGAAATGGGCCGGCGGCTGCTCGAAAATGAGTCGCGCAACTTCCCCAAAGGTTTGAAGAGGATTCCTGCCGAAGATCTCCAGAAGCTCAGCGAGGAGTACGGGCTGTCTCGCCCGGAAGATTTATTCGCGGCCGTGGGATTTGGAAAATTCTCGGCGCGTCAGGTGTTATCCCGCTACTTTGGCGAGCCCAGTAAAGAAGCCGAAAAGCCGGAGGAAGATGCCAAGCCCACGCTCGTCAAAGCCGTAAAGCGCATGCTCGGTTTTGGCGAAGCGCCGCTGATCGTCAAGGGGCAAGATGATCTGCTGGTCTTCCGAGCTAAATGCTGCAATCCCATCCCGGGCGACGATATCGTCGGGTATGTCACGCGCGGCCGCGGTGTAGCTGTGCACACGCGCGCGTGTCCCAACGTGCAAAATCTGCTGTATCAGACCGAGCGCCGGATTGCCGTCGAGTGGGGCGGGAGCAATGTCACCACGTTCCCTGTGGAATTGTTGATTCGCGCCAAAGATCGCCCAGGGTTACTGGCGGAAGTGACCGCGGTGATCAGCGGTGCAGGTTCCAACATCCGAGCCCTGGAAAGCCGGCCCGATAAGCAGAATGCTCGCGTGGAAGCCAGCCTGGAGATTACCGATAAACGGCAGCTCGAATCCATTCTTGCGAACATCCGCCGCATTCAGGGCGTTTACGGCGTGGAACGCATTTTCCAAGTCTGAAGCTCTAATTCTCAAGCCTGCCCCGGGACTCGCTCTTCAGCCTTTGCGTTTTTGTATCCCTATCGAATTGCCCCGAATCTAACCGCTAGAACGCCGCGAGGGATAAACAGAATGGATCAGATTCTAGCTCCAGGCACGGTCGCCCCGGATTTCAGTCTGCACGTTACTCCGGATCAAAAACTTTCGCTCAAAGAACTCCGCGGTCGCCCCGTGATTCTTGCGTTCTATCCGGCAGACTGGAGTCCGGTGTGCGGCGACGAAATGGCTCTGTTCAACGAAATCCTTCCCGAGTTTCGCAAATTCGGCGCCGAACTTCTTGGCATTTCCGTGGATGGCGCCTGGTGCCACGAGGCGTTCGCACAGGCTCGTCACCTTCATTTCCCCTTGCTCGCGGATTTTGAGCCCAAAGGCGCCGTTTCAAAAATGTATGGCGCTTATCGGCCGGAGGATGGCTATTCGGAACGAGCCCTGTTTGTCATCGACAAGGACGGCAAAATCGCCTGGAGCTACCTTTCGCCCGTCGCTGTAAACCCAGGCGCCGAAGGGATTCTGGACGCACTGGAAAAACTTCCCAAATAGGAGACACAGATGAGCCTGCGAGTTCCTGTCAGTGAACAGGACCACATTCAAGGGAATCACGACGCGGAATGCACCCTTGTCGAATACGGTGATTACGAGTGTCCTCATTGCGGCCGCGCACATCCCATCGTCAAAAGAATTCAGAAGCATTTCGGGAAAAAACTCCGCTTCGTGTTTCGCAATTTCCCGCTCGCGGAGATGCACCCTCAGGCCGAATCCGCTGCCGAAACGGCCGAATATGCGGGAGCGCACAAAAAATTCTGGGAAATGCACGACGGCCTGTTCGAAAACCAGGATCAATTGGGCGGCGCTCTTTATTTAAAGCTGGCCCAGCAGTTTGGCTTGTCTCCGCAAGAGCTTCGAGAAGCTGTCGAGAACCGGGCTTATTTGGAACGCGTGAAAGCCGATTTCAGCGGCGGGGTGCGGAGCGGCGTGAACGGCACTCCCACTTTTTTCATCAACGGCAAACGTTACGATGGCGGGTTCGAATACAACGAGCTTGTCGCGGGCATCGACGAAGCGCTGGACCGCGAATAATTCCTGCACCTGTCCTTTCGTTCAGTACCCACACAAGCACACCCGCCCCCTAATCGCTTCGCGCCTCTCACAATGGAGTTATGAGGAACTCGCTCCTGCTCCTTGGTGTCGCTGCTGTTGTTCTTTCGGGCTGCCAGAAGCACGTCCAAACCGACTACACCGCGCTCGACCAATCCGGGATGTGGTCCTCGACTCTCGACGAAGTAAAAGCGCTCAAGCCCAGCGATCTGGAAATCACGCAGCTCACGAAGCTGAAGCATGCCGGAGCGTCCGATGATCTCTGCCTCGCGCTGCTGAACGCCGCACGTGCACACAACCACGAATTTTCGAATGGGGATTCGGCTATGGACTTGTCCCGCGCGGGCTACACCGATGCACAAATTCTGGCGATGGCGCAATCTGACCAGATGGAGATCCTGAGCGGCGACGCGGTAACTCTGAAGTTGATCGGACTGTCGAATCCCACGGTTCAAGACATCATTCAACGTCGCATTCAGGGCCTTCCCACGCTCACCAGCGAACAAATCGGCCGCCTCAAGAATACGGGAATGTCCGAAAAGCAGATCCTCGAAATCGTAAATCAAGGCCTGTCGGACCAACAGGCTGAAACGCTCATTGCCAAGCGTGAGGCGGTTCGCAACCACTCCAACACCGGTTTCGTTCGCGTGCGCGGCCGCAGGCGCTGACTGTCTCGATTAATCCTCCGCATCTGGTATTCTTCTTCTTCGTCACCCAGGAGAGCATGCTGATGAAAGACGTCGTCCTCACCGCGCGTGGTCCCAAACCCATCGGTCCCTATTCGCAGGCCATCAAGTGCAACGGTTTGCTGTTTGTTTCCGGTCAGGTCGCGCTCGATCCACAGTCCGGAGAATTTGTGGGCATGGACGTCCGTCAACAGACGGAACGGGTTCTGGAAAATCTCAAAGCGATCGTGGAAGCTGCCGGAGCTTCCTTTCATCACGTGGTAAAAACCACGGTGTTCCTCAAAGACATGAATGACTTTGTGGCAATGAACGAAGTGTATGCCCGGTACTTCACCGCCGCGCCTCCGGCGCGCTCCACGGTGCAAGCTGCGCGTCTTCCCAAAGACGCGCTCGTCGAAATCGACCTGATCGCTTCCCTCTAATTTTGTCCGGGCCGGAACTCGTTCCCTGATCTGCTATCAAAGACCACTCATCCAAAAAACAAAATGGCCACCGCCCAGAGGCGATGGCCACGAAATGCGACACGAGTATGTAAGCTAGGGGTGGCTCGGACTCTCCATTGCTTCGTAAATCGCCACGCCCGTGCCCGCAGCGGTCAGGATGGTAGCCACAATTAGGAATCGGCTGCGCCCGGCCTTCAGTGGCCCGCCGCCACTTCCCCTCGGTCCCTGGCTCCCAGACCCCGCGCCGGCTGGTTGTTGCGCTGCAGCGGCATCGGGATCGAGCAGCACCCTGAACGATTCGCCTTCCTTCACCACTTGCGTTTCATCATCGACCGTAACTGTGAGCGCTCCACGGCGCGCCGCAACTAGCAGCTCCTTATCATTCAGTCGGGTCACCTGGCCTATCGTCGGAACATCGCTCTGCGGCCGTATCGCCGCGGTTGACGCGAATAGCGTAAATGCATGGGCATTGCCCGTTGAGAACGTCGCCGTGCCGGTCATTAGCTTTGCGGAAGGCGCCCCGTTGCCGTCGTTCACGATCGCTGCGGATGCACTCAAAAGCAGCAGACGCGCTGCGCCAGCACGTACCTGCACGCTTCCTTGCAGATCGGTGCTAATTCGGTCGCCACCATACACCGTCGTGCCTACATCTGCGATAGCTTCGCCAACGTGGGCGCGATCCGCGGCAATCACGGTACCCAGCGGAGGAACAGAGGGAGTGGCAGCACCCCATGCGCTGCAGACGAGTCCCAAGCTCAATACGGCTGCACTCAACACGCGCAGACGCTGCATGTTTACCTCCCGGGCGGAACGCCAAAAGCATACTTCCTCCCTCGCTCGGGCGTCAATCAATAAACGGAATCGATCCACAAGCTTCTCTCGTCCCGGCCACCCGTTCCCCGCTGGCGGAATCTCCCGTTTCGCTGTTAGAATCCATTCACGATATGGCGGACTGGAAGCAAATCACCGCGCGCATTCGCCGCGCTCGCACCGGCAAGGATCCCGCGGGACAACTCACTAACTTATTCTCGAAGACTCGCGATGCGATGGTCGCCTTCGAACTCGCCCGTTATTTTGAAACCAGTGGCAACACCGCGGATGCCGGCAGATGGTATCTCACCGCCGCCGAGCGGTTCCGGCGTGCCGACTGGAAAACTAAAGCGCAAGAAAGTGCCGCGCGCCTTGGCGCCACCGAACCCGCTGAAGTTCCCGCGCCCACTTCATCTTCGAAACCTGCGGAGCAGCCTTCCGCCAAGGAAACCGAAACCGCCGAGGAACTCACCGCCGCCGCAAATGAAACCGCAGCCGTCGAAATTGCCGAGCACGCCGAACCTCCTGCTCCAGCAACACCGACAAAACCAGCGGGTGATTCGAATCGGCAGCGTCGCGGCCGCCGCGGTGGAAGAGAATCGCGGCCCGCTCGTCGCGAATCTCAGCGTTCGACAATTAAGAATGAAGTTTCGGTTGAGTCGGCTCGCAGCACGTCGCAACCAGTGTCATCTCCTTCCGCGGAAGCTGCGGCTCCAGCCAGTGGACCTGATCTCTCCAGCGCGCCCAGTCTTCGCGGTCGCTACGGTGATCCCGGCCTTTCGTCGCGCCTCACGCAACTGGAGATGAATTTCCGTCGCTTGCTTGCGTCCGCCCCTACAAGCCTCGACGCAGCCGACAAAGCGCCCGCTGGTCCCGGAGTTTGGTTGCTTACCGATTCGGACCTGACGACCTACTATTACGTTGAGCCCTGCCAAACTTTGCGGGTCGCGATTCCAAATCTGTTTCGCGGTGGGTCGAGTCGCAAAGGCGAATCCATTCGCCCGCGTCTCGCGGATTATCTGGGAATACCGGAAGCGAAGGTCAGTAAGTACCTGGGCGAGCATTGCGTGGTTCGCTGGTTGCAGATGGATGAAGACGCGGCGCACTTCGCGCATTTTCTGGTGGCGGTGCTGCGTCCGGCATTAAACGAATGATGCGTGTGCGTCTCAAAATGGAAAAACACAAAGCTGTGCATCCAATCAGTAAACCCCTTTCGCCTCTTGCACTTAGCACCGTTTAGTGTTCTTTCGCGCCGTTCAACCGCCATTTTTCGCCGTTCGCCGTATCCTTCTGGCGTATCTTCCGGACCGCTTGCAAACTATACCTGTCCAATGATTTAGGGTCCGCCTCGCCGCGTGTTACCCTGAATTTCAGCCTTGGGGGCAAGTCGATTTCAGGCTGGCTTTGGCGTTCTTAGGGTTTCAAAGTGAATCGCACTTTTGAAAGTGAGGCAGCCGCAGTTATGCCCAATTCTATTTCTACGCAAGTCGTCCGGTCCCTGGACTGGGTACTCTGCAAGACGGCAGGTATCACCTTTGATACCATTCAGTATTTCAACAAGCGAAACCCCAATCCTTCGCCAACTCCACAGTGGTCTGATAAGCCGCTGCTCAAATCTTGGGAAAAGACCAAGCCCACCCTCGGGTTCCCTCGTCAGACGGACTCGCTGTGCCCCGCCTGCGTTCAGGAAGCTCGCAAAGCGATCATTGAGGGCAACAAAGATTGGCGCGACCTGATGCACGAAAAGGTCGGGGAGATTAAAGCCCAGATCGTCGAGCGCGATGGTCAAGTTTGGATGGTGAAGGATTGCCCGCAGCACGGCCACTACGAAGATCTTATGGCCGTCGACTCTACCTTTTTGAAGTGGATTGAGAGCCAGTTTCCCGGCCGCGATATCCCCGCGCACAACGACGAAGGCCTGCACAAGCACGGCTCTTCGAATGTTCGGTATGGCCGCGGCTCCGTGCTGACTGTCGACCTCACCAATCGTTGCAACATGATGTGCGATCCCTGCTTCATGGATGCCAACCAGGTCGGCTATGTCCACGAACTCTCCTGGGAAGAAGTTCAGGAAATCCTGGATAACGCGGTGAAGATCAAGCCGCGCCGCCAAATGTCCGTGCAGTTCAGCGGTGGCGAGCCCACCATGAGCCCACATTTCTTCGATGCGATTCGTTACGCGCGCAAAGTGGGCTACAACTCCGTTCAGGCCGCGACCAACGGTATCGAATTTGCCAAAAGCAAAGAGTTTGCGCGCAAGGCATTCGAAGCCGGTCTGCGCTACGCCTACCTCCAGTTCGACGGCATCGGCAACGACGCCAACAGCCATCGCCAAATCGGCAACCTCTTCGATGTGAAGCTCCGTGCCATTGAGAACATGCACGAAGCCGGAATCGAGATCGTGCTGGTGGTGACCATCGTCAACAACGTGAATAACGATCAGGTCGGCTCGGTCGTCAAGTTCGCGATGGAAAATCCCAAGAAGATCGCGTTCATTTCCTTTCAGCCGGTTTCGTTTACCGGGCGCGACGAAGACATTACTCCGGAGCGCCGCCTGCGCCAGCGCTACACCCTCTCGCACCTCGCGAAGGACGTCAGCCAGCAGGTCGGAAAGATCGAACCGACGCGCGACTGGTTTCCCATCTCCTTCATCAGCACGTTTGCCGGATTCGCGGACATGGTGAAGGGCAACGAATCCCAGTGGGGTTCGCTCTCCTGCGGTTGCCACCCCAATTGCGGCGTGGGCACCGCCATCATGATCAACAAGGAGACCAAGGAATGGGCTCCGGTACCGCGGTTCCTGGACGCGCAGAAACTTACCAAGGACATTACTGCCATCACCGACGCTGCCCGCGGGAAAAATTTCTCCAACTTTATGATGGCCATGGCGCTCCTGAAGAACTATCAACCGTTCCAAGGACCAAAGGGTCTGAAACTGTGGGATCTCTTCAAGAAGTTTGACAAGACGTGGGCGCTCACCAAAGGCGCGGCCGGCAGGTACGGCAAGAGTTCGCCGGACCGCACGTACGAAGATGCCATCAAACGCCGGCAGCAGGATCCGTGGAACTTCCTGTTTATCGCCGGCATGTGGTTCCAGGACCTTTTCAACTACGATTTCCGCCGCACCGAGATGTGCATCATTCCGTACGGTACGCAGCAGGGGGAGATCAGCTTCTGCGCGTACAATACGGGTATCGGCTGGCGCAACATCATTGAGAACATGCACAAAAACGCGACCGTTGCTGAATGGTATAAACAGCACGGCAAGCACGAAATTTATGCCAAGGGCAAAAGCGTCAGCCTTCAGATCTTACGAGCACTCGCTCGTGATTGACGCGGAAGACGCCGCCCGCGTGCGGCACATTGAGCATGACATTCCGGTGACCGCGGCCGAAGAAAACCGCCTCCGCCGTAAGAAGGCGCTGGAAGAGCAGGCCAAGGTTCGCGCGATCTACGAAGAATTAGTCCTGAAGAAGCCGCAGCAGGCGGTGGTTCAGATTGGCAGCCTCACCGATATCGCCAAGGCTGTCCCCGCGAATTTCTCCAACGAGGGCAAACCTGTCACCATCGCTCCAGCGACTGGCAACGGCCATTCGAATGGTAACGGTGCGGCCAAGGCTCACGAGGCCGCCGCTGAAGCTGTCGCCGGCGACTAATCGCACTGGCTCCATCACAATTCTTACAAACGGCCCTGACTTCGCTCGTGATGTCGAGCGCCTCATTACTACCGTCGATCGCGAACTCGGCCCAATCGAAATCCTCGTGAACAACGCGGGTATCTCCCAGATCAAACCATTTACTGATCTCGTCGAGGCTGACTGGGACGAACTCCTTGACGTTAATCTCAAATCCGCTTTCCTGGTCACTCAGCGCGTTCTTCCAGGCATGCGCTCCCGCAGATGGGGACGCATTATCAATCTTTCTTCAGTTGCAGCACAAACGGGGGGCGTCATCGGCCCGCACTACGCCGCCTCCAAGGCCGGGCTAATCGGGCTGACCCACTCCTACGCGTCATTGCTTGCCAAAGAAGGAATCACGGCGAACGCCATCGCTCCGGCCCTCATCGAGACGGACATGATCACCTCAAATCCAAATGCGTCGCCGGCTCGCCTTCCTTTGGGCCACTTCGGCGCACCCGACGAAATCGCCCGAATCGCCGTTCTTCTCGCCGAAAGCGACTTCATTACCGGCCAAACCATCAGCCCAAACGGCGGCTGGTACATGACCTGATATTCCTGCGGTATAATAACTGTTCGCGCCGCAAGTTGATTTCCTGGCGCATTTTGGAGAACGTTCCACATGCCTATCTACGAATATGTCTGCGACAGCTGTAACGAGCGTTTCGAGAAGATCGTAATCAACAAACAGGCTGAGATTACCTGCCCCAAATGTTCGAGCAAGAAAGCCACCATTCAGCTTTCGGTCTTTGCCACAGCGGGCTCCGGCTCTTCCACTCCTTCCGGTGGCTTCTCGAGCGGCGGTGGCTGCTGCGGTGGTGGCTGTTCCTGCCACTAGTCTGCAACGCCGGATTGTTATTTCGTAGCCAGGCCGCTACAACATGAACCTGAGCCGTCCCGTTGTGGCGAGTCTCGTTTTCCTGCTTCCGTTACTGTTCCTCCCGCAAGCTGTTCCGCCAACCCGCATTGGCGGGCATGAAGTGCGATTCGACAGTGATGGTCACCTTCTGCCATGGACAGCGTGGAACACAGCATTGGAGCGGGAAATGCATTTCTACCAACAGTGTCCGGCGGATCACGGCTATCCCCGATTTGCATCCATGACCTTCCTCGATGGGAACTGGAATCCCCAGCCTGATCGCATAGACACAATTCCCGCCACGCAAAATGGGATGGGCATCCTTTCCTACCTCAAATTCTACGAATTTCGTGGCAAAGGCGACGACGCCTTTCTGAAAATAGCCCGAGCGATGGGCGACTATCTTGTGGACGAAACGCTCACGCCAGATTCAGGGAAATACCCGCGGTTCACTCGTTCCACAGGCATGCGTGGAAAGTTCCCGCAACCTCCAGACTGCGGCTCGCAAGCTGACCATTCCTATGAAATCGAGCCAGACAAGGGCGGCGTGGCGGGCTACGCGCTGATGGAGTTGTTCAAGGCCAGCGGCCAACGAAAATACCTCGATCAGGCACTACAGAATGCCCGCGTTCTTGCCACCAACCAAGTCCTGGGCGACGCGCTGCACTCTCCCTGGCCTTTCCGCGCCGACTACCGCAGCGGCGAACTTCGTGGCCCAGTTTCCGGCAACATGACCTACATCCTGCGCCTCTATGACGCATTGCTCGCCAATGGGTATAAGGAATTTGCCATGCCACGCGCAGCGCTTTGGCACTGGATTAAAAACTATCAAATCCCAAGCGCCGCCGTCGATGGCGCATTGTTCGCACAATTCTTCGAGGACCACGACACGCCTACGAATCGCAACGCGTGGGCCCCTTTGAACCTTGCCCGTTACCTGCTGGAGGAGAGGGAAGCGCTCGATCCTCAATGGCGGGCGGATGCACAAACCCTCATCGAGTTCGTACGTGAGAATTTCACTCACAAAGAATTTGGCGTGACCGTCTGTCACGAACAAGACGAAGACAAGGACGCCTGGGGCGGCGTGAATTCAACTTATGGCGCGGTGCTTGCCTTGTTTGCCAAGGCCACTGGTTCGGAGAGTCTTGCAACCGAAGCACGCCAGGCCCTGAATTTCACCTTGTATTCCATTGACGAGCAGGGACGCCCGCGCGATTTGTTCAAGAGCCCGAATCTCGGCGGATGGCAGGAAGATGCCCATACGGACGTAATTCACAATTACATGGATGCTCTTCATGCGTTCCCGGAGTGGGGCAACACCTTCTGAGCGCATCGTGCAATTGAAAACCAAAGCGGGACTCGTTCTGTTGCTTATCGGCTTCGGCATCTTTTTCGCGTGGCGCTGGTGGACGGAGACCCGGAATCTCGCTCCGGTCGATATACCCATTGCTTTTGGCACGAACCAAACCACGTCTGCGCAGTTCACTCCCAATTTCGACGCCCTCTATCTCATCGAGATTCAGGCCGTGAACCCCAGTTCTTCCGGCGCGGACATTTCATGTTTTCTGGGTACGGAGACAGAGTCATCGCGTTGCCAGGATATTCCGGATGGCCCGGTGGCTACGTGGATTCTTTCCAGTGGCGGACGCGAACTGAAGCGTGGCACTTCGGCTGAGCCGCACGCAACCGCCGATCCAGTCCATAGCGACAGCCGGGTCATCGGAGAGTTCCAAGGCAAAGCAGGACAACCTTACACCTTGCAAGTGTCGTTCACTCTGGCAGCCACGGCGCTCGCTGTTGCGCGCCCCCATCTCAGAGTTGCGGCAGCCAGCATCGTCTATACCGACCTGCTCTCCGCCGGTGTTTTGGTCTTCTCAATCGCATTCATCTGCGTTCTTTTTGGGGCGATTCTGCTCGGGATTGGGTATTACTCAAGTCGTTAACATTGATGTGACGAAAATCACAAGCGCCGGTGACTCACCTCACAGCCCCGCCTGCCTCCTAACTTCACACTCCACGCTGCACGTTACATTCGTTTTCCGCTCCACTCTCACCCCTTCCTGACGTGCTTTTTAGACCTTTGTCTCGACTAGCTCGGGCGACCCGCCCGAGCGCTTTGTCTGCATCAGAAAGGATCGCGAATGTCTAAACTGCCGATGGACGCTGACGAAAGAATGGAACTCTTTACCTACCTGGAAGCCCTACTGGGTTGTGTCAAGTCTCTTCACGCCAGTGTAGGCGCGGTAATGGCCGACGTGGCCGCGATGCGCACCACGATTTTTGAGGATCCCGAGGAAATCGCTCAGTATAGGACCAACTTAAAGATGTCGTTGGCTACGGCGAAGCCCATGGTCGAGGAAGCGATGCGCTCGTACGACGACATGCTGGAACAGATCGTCAGTTCTCAGCAATACAAGAACTAAGCTGCGCTCCTACGAGCGCGTCGTTTGTAACGGTGGTCCCCGCAAACCGGAGTTCCAGCCCACGGGGCTCGTGTCTGTCCCCTCAGCGAGCCCCGTTCACTTTTCTTGGAGTGCGGCAGCCGAGTGTCGCGCCGTGGCAGGTCTATCGCGAGTACTTCTTCAGATACTCCGGCAGGGGCGGATCATTTTTCCGCTGAGCGTCCGGTACCGGTCGTTTCGCAATCGTCTCTAACGGCAACACCCCAGCCCACACCGGCAAACCATAATCCTCTTCATCATCGATGGGCCCGCCGGTGCGCACCTTTGCGCTCACTTCTTCCAACGGCAGTGCCAGCACCGTGGTCGCTTTCATCTCCTGCTCATTGGGGGGGCGCACATCATCCCAACGGCCCTTCATCACATGTTCTGTGAACACTCGCAGCGCTTCCATCTTTTCGGCGGGATCCTCCACTAGCCGCGCTGTGCCCAGAATCACCACGGAACGGTAATTCACGGAGTGATGAAACGCTGCGCGAGCCAGCACCACTCCATCTACGTGGGTCACGGTGACGCAAACTGGCACTCCGCTGCTTAACGTCTTCAACATGCGGCTTGCGGCGCTTCCGTGAAGGTACAGCGTGTCTCCGGCGCGCCCATAGTTTGTGGGAATCACGTACGGCTGGCCATCAACGGAAAATCCGACGTGGCACACGAATGCGCTGTCGAGGATTTCATGCACGGTTTCGCGCTCATAATGGCCGCGTTTTGGCAGGCGTTTTACCTGTGTCCGGGGGGTAGGCTGGAAGTCGCTCATCTCCACATTCTATCGGGAAGCCGGAGCCCCGCCAGAGCCAACTTGGCCTTCCGCGGCGGAACTGCGCTTCTGGCCGGAGAGCCATAGAAAGAGGTCGGGTTCCGCAAACGCCTTCGTCCACACATCACGTTCCAGCTTGTGATATTCGGTATAGCGCACATTGGCATGCGCCTTTTTCAGTTGCGCCATCATGGACCGAACCATCGCCGTTGGCACTGCGGGATCTTCATCGCCTTGAAACACCCACAGCGGCACCTCGGCGATCGCTGGTACGTTCGAAAACGTATCGTAGGCGGAAATAACCAGGGCTCCCGCCCATTTCCCGCGATAGTTCTGCAGCAACGACCATACGGCGACGCCGCCCATCGATTGCCCGGCAAGGTACACTCGGTCCGGATCAATCGAAAACTGTTTCTGTACTTTTGCCAGCGCCTCCATAGCCATGGTCAGCCATTTGCTCGGCTGATTAAATTCCGGGTCGGCCCAGTTCTGCCCGGAAGGGCACTGCGGCGCCATGACGAACATTGGGAACTTCCGCTGAATGTCGCCCGAAATCCAGAAGTGACTGCCCAACTGATTTTCGCGAGTAAGTTGCTTCACATTATCATGGCCGCGGCCGTCGCTACCATGCAGCCATAAGACCAGCGGGTATTTGCGGCTAGCGTCATACCCAAGCGGCACGAATAAACGGTACGGCAATTCCTGTTTGTTTTTGCTGGTGTACACGTCCTTGCGAAAGTCGATATCGTCCTTGGTCAGCCCGGTTCCCGACGCGATTCCTTGCGCCACGAATAGCGCAATCAGCAGGACTCCCGAGATATGCCAGATCGGTCGCATGTAGCCATCCTACTCCTTCGGACTATCGGATGGTTCCGCAGCGGCTGCACCCCGCACCACCCGGAACCCGATGTACTCCGAGCCCGGCGCGCACGTGGAACGCGTGTCGGCAGGACAGTCGGCGCTCCCGCCCACTACTTTCCCTTTGCCATCCCGTGTCAGCACCCATTCCGCCACATTGCCGCCCAAATCGAATATCAATTCTTCCTTCTCCTGTCCCTCCCCGGCAAAACTTCCCACCGGTTTCAGCAGCGGCGCGGTTCCCGGCAACTCCTTCAACTTTTCGCGTATGCGCAGCGTGTCGTCAGGATTCGGGGCATAGCCCGCCCAATAATCCAGCGTGTTTTCTCCCTCCTTCTTGTCATATTTCCCGCTCATTTCGGATTCGCTGGGCACCCGCCAAGCTTGTCCCATTAGCTTACTCAGCCACTCTGCGTAAGCTTTCGCCTGTTCCAGCGTGATTCCACTCGCTGGGTAGTTCTCGGTCCCGCGCTCCACTTTATAATTCTTGTCGAACGTGGAAAATTGCGCTCGAGTTACTTCAAAGCGCCCCACTTCCAAATTCCAGCGCGTCACCACCTCGGGAATCAGCATGGGTTTACCTTTGCTCGTGAACGTTGACCCGAATACCTCTCCCGCCCGTGCAGCCGTCTTCGTTCGCAACGCCGTATCCAGGGGCGAGCCTGCCTTCACCGCTTCATTTTCCGGCGGCGAGGTCTTGAAGAAATATTTGTCGAACCACGCCATTTCTTCGTCGATCTTGCGTATTTGATGCGTCAGCTTGCGTGGCCCGTGCGGCTCGCCTGGAAACACCACGAACTTCACCGGGACCTTGCCGTAGTATTGCAGCGCGCGGAAGTACGACCAGCTTTGCGAAGGCGGGACGTTGGTGTCCGCGGTTCCGTGAAATATCAGGACCGGCGCCTGCACCTTATCCAATTTGAAGAAAGGCGACTTGCGAATGTACAGTTGGGGATCCTGCATCGGCGATTTGCCAAAATAGTAAGAGTCAAACGAATCGCCAAACACCACGTTGCCCCAATCGCTGATCCATTCCACGTCGCCCGCTCCCACACTCGCTACTTTGTAGCGCGATGGGTACGTGGTGATCAGGCTGGTTGATAGAATTGACCCGTTCGACCATCCCATGGTCGCCACTCGATCGGCATCGACGAGGCCTCTCTCAATCAAGTAATCCACGCCCGCGTTGATGTCCGGTGTTTCCAGATCGTAGTAATTTCCGCAACAGATCGATTCCACCCACTTGAGGCCGTAGTTGCCGCTGCCGTGATAATTCGGACTCAGCACAAATGCACCGCGCTGCGTCAACAATTCGTACGGATAAGCCCAGCGATCGGTCCAGGCATCCATATCGGTTCCCGTGGGTCCGCCGTGAATCGCCGTGATTACCGGATACTTTTTGCCGGCTTCATAATTCGCGGGGTAACGCAGAATGCCTTCAACTTCTTCGCCGTTCGCGCCTTTCCATCGAATCACCTCCGCCTTGGAAAACACGCGGGACTTGGTCAAATTAGCGTTCAATTTCGAGAATTGCTGCGAGCCCGCGAGGTCCTTCCCGTCCAATTGAGCGCGAAAAAGTTGCGGCATGCGGCTCGCCGACGAGCTGTAATACACAAGCGTTTTTGCGTCTTCAGTCACAACGAAATACTGAATGTTCTTGGCGTTTTCACCGTCCAGAGTGACTCGCTTCCACTCCCACTGATCCTGGGATTTTTGTCGTATGTAGTGCGCCACGTCAAAGTGCGCACCGGCGGCCAATAACGTCACGAACCCATCTTGCGTCGTATGCAAATCGTGCCCGACGCCATTCTCCCAATCCAAGGGCACCAGCACGCTTTTCGCGCTCGCCAAATCATAAAAATAAACGCGCTGAATCGTCGCGGTCAGAAATTTCGGATCATTGGAATACGAAGCGCTGGCATAAAAACCCGAATTGTCGGGCGCCCAATCCAGTAGATTCGGATACACGCGTCCTTCGGTGAAAATCTGTTTCTCGCTGCCGTCGGTCAGGTTGTGAAGAAATGTGACCGGGGGAACCTTCTGATCGAAGGTGTAATGCAAACTGCGGGCGTGCACCGCCACCGCATATTTCCCATCCTTTGACGCGCTCCAGTGCTCAATCCAGTCGGTGTTGGTGGTCAGCCGCGTAATCTTTTTGTCTTTCACCGCAATTTTGAACAGCCGCACCGGAGGCTCGTGGTCCGCGTCGTCCACCACCTCGGAATCGTCCTTGCGTTTCTTTTGGGCCTGCTCGTACGCGCTGGGGTCTTCCGCCGCGCTGAAAATCAGCGTGTCTTTATCCAGCCATTGCACCTGCCGCGGAGCCCGCTCCAATTCCGTGAGCACATACGGCTCGCCTCCGTGCACGCTGATCAACCAGATTTGCGTCCCCGCCGTGTCCGGCTTGGCTCCTGGCCTTGGCCGCGAACTTAGAAACGCGATCCACTCGCCATCGGGGGACCAGTGCGGCAGCGACACGTTGCTGTTCCCCCGGGTCAACTGCACCGTGCGGTCTTCTGTCAGATTCGTCAAAAACAGATTGGAAACGCGCTCATCCTTTTCTTTGTCGCCCTCTCCTTTGATCCACGCCACTGATCGCCCATCCGGCGAAAGCGACATGTCATTTAGCGTCTCCACATACACAACATCCTCGGCCTTCCATGGAGCTGTTTTGGAGGAGGTCCCAGGCTCATCAGCATATGAAAGCGAGCCGATCGCCAGCACGATCGCGAGAGAAACGCACAGCCGGTTAAAATACATAGAGTTTCGCCATTCAATTCCTCATGTTCCTTGTAACGAGCCAAAAGAATAGTGCAATTGTTGCACAATGGAAAACTACTGTACTCTCTCTACTCGCCAGGAGACCCCATGCCGGCCAGGACCTCAGCTTTCACCGTCCAGACATTTCGATTCTTCCGTGAATTGCGCCGCAACAATCACAAGCTGTGGATGGACGAAAATCGCGACCGCTATCGCGAATGCATCGTGAAACCCTGCCGCTGTTTCCTGGAAGACCTGGCCCCCGATCTTCTGCGGCTCAATCCCGAGTTCGACCTCACCGGCAAGACCGGCGTGAATTTCTCGCGCATCAATCGGGACATCCGGTTTGCCAAGGACAAAACTGTCTACAAAACTCACATGTACGTCAAAATTCAATGCCCTCGAGCGGATAACACCGAAACTGGGCAGCTCTATCTCGGCCTTTCTCATGACGTCGTGACCATCGGTTTTCGCATCTATTCCGGCGAGAAGCGCAGAACTTCCGCTCTGGCGCTTATTGCCGAGCCTCGTGTGCTTGCAAATCCCAAATGGGTTGCGCGGCAGAAGAAACGCCTCAGCCGCACTTACGAAAGCTACTGGTACTCCACGGTGAAGGGCGAATGGACCAAGCATCAGAGCTGGCCAACCGCGCCCGAAGATTGGAAGCGCATCCGGGCATGGATTGTACGCAAAAAGTTGAAGCCCGCGCACGCGGTTCGAACGGACTTTCGCGCTCAAATTTTAAAGGCATTCAAAGACCTTTACCCGCTTCTGAAATTCACCGCTATTCCCGGCTAACGCACATCGCCTGGCACCAGCGTTGACGCCCGACCTGTGCTCGCATACGATTTCGCGATGCTTCACGTGAGTCACAGAGCCGCAGCGAAATGAAGCGCGCACTGCAAATCGTCATTTGGACCGCCCTCGCTATCGTAGCGGCCACTGCTTTGGCTACGATTGCGCTGCATCGTGGCGAAGCCATCAGTGCGACATGGTTTGTCCTCGCCGCGGCGTGTTCGTATCTGGTTGCCTATCGTCTGTACTCCGCCTTCATCGCCGCGAAACTGCTCGTGCTCGACAACAGCCGTGCCACTCCCGCGGAACGACGCGATGACGGCCGCGATTTTGTCCCCACTAACAAATGGGTTCTGTTCGGCCATCATTTCGCGGCAATCGCTGGTCCCGGTCCTCTCGTTGGCCCCACCCTGGCTGCACAATTCGGCTACCTCCCGGGCACGTTATGGCTGATTGTGGGCGCCGCCTTTGCGGGTTGCGTTCAGGATTTTGTCATTCTGTTCTGTTCCATACGACGCGATGGCAAGACTATCGGCGAAATGGCGCGTGAAGAAGTAAGCAAGCGCGGCGGCTTTATCGCGCAATTGGCCGTCCTGGCCATCATGATTATCTTGCTGGGGGTTGTGGCGCTGGTCATCGTGAATGCGCTGAAGAGTTCCCCGTGGGCTACATTTACGTTGGCGACGACGATTCCGATCGCTTTGCTCCTGGGCGTATATCTGCGGTACATCCGGCCTGGCCGCGTCCTTGAAGCGTCTCTCGTAGGTGTGGCGTTGGTGCTGTTCGCTGTGGTAGCGGGGCAGTGGGTGGCCGATTCACCCGCATGGGCGCGGGTTTTCACGCTGAGTGGAGTCGCGCTCACTTTCGCCATCATTACTTATGGTTTCGCTGCGTCCGCTCTCCCGGTCTGGCTGCTTCTGGCCCCACGCGATTATCTAAGCGCCTTCATCAAGGCTGGCGCCATCTTTTTCTCTCGCCGCGGGGATTCTCCTCATGCGTCCTCACGTCCTGATGCCGCCACTCACGCGCTTTGTTGACGGCAACGGTCCCGTGTTCGCGGGCAAAATTTTCCCGTTCTGCTTCATTACCATTGCCTGCGGCGCGATCAGTGGGTTCCACTCGCTTATTTCCAGCGGCACAACCCCCAAAATGATACAACGTGAACAGCACGCGCGCTTCATTGGCTACGGAGCCATGTTGCTGGAGTCTTTCGTCGGCGTAATGGCCATGGTCGCCGCGTGTGCCATGCCCCCTGGCGTGTATTTCGCCATCAACAGTCCTGCGCAGATAGTCGGCGCGGCGCCGGAAACGGCAGCGCAAACCATTTCCAATTGGGGCTACCCGCTCTCCGCGGGAACCATGGCGAATCTCGCTCATTCCGTCGGCGAACAAACGTTATGGAATCGTGCCGGTGGAGCGCCTTCCTTGGCCGTCGGCATGGCGCAAATTTTCTCTACCACCATCGGCGGAGAACGCCTGCTCAGCATCTGGTATCACTTTGCCATTATGTTCGAAGCGCTCTTCATTCTCACCGTGCTGGATGCCGGCACGCGTGTTGGCCGCTTCATGATTCAGGAACTGGGCGGCCGTGTGTGGAAGCCGTTCGGCCGAATGAACTGGTATCCCGCGATACTGCTCTCCAGCGCTCTGATCGTAGGCGCGTGGGGCTATTTTCTTTACCAAGGCGTGAAGGATCCCCTCGGCGGCATCAATTCGCTCTGGCCCTTATTCGGCATTGCCAACCAATTATTGGCTGCTGTCGCTCTGGTTGTGGCCACAACGATTCTCCTGAAAATGGGCCGGCTCAAATGGATTTGGGTCACGCTCCTGCCCATGGTGTGGATTGTGGTGATCACCATGACCGCCAGTTACCAGAAAATCTTCAGCCCCAACCCGCGCATCGGCTTCCTGTCTTTTGCGAACGCCCTCGCCGCCCAAATGGCCGCTGGCACGGTCCCGGCGGCAAAAATTGTCGAGACGCAACGCGTGATTTTCAACCAGCGGCTGGACGCGGTGGTTACGGCGGCGTTAGCGTTCATGATTCTGGTGCTTCTGGTCGAAGCCATTTTGCAGTGGCACAGTATCCTGAGCCGCGGCAAAGAGCCGGTTCTTCACGAAACACCGTACGTAGCCACGCAATGGGCGGAGGGCGACTGATGTCTGCCCTGAAACATGCGATACGAGATGCAGCGCTTAGTTTCTGGGAGGGACTGCGGCAATGGTCCGGTGACGCCGCTTACGAAACTTATCGAAGACGCGCTGACCGAGCCGGCCAACCCGTTTTGTCCGCCGCAGAATTCTACGTTGAGCAACTCCACAAGAAATATTCGCGGCCCAACCGCTGCTGCTGATCATCTTTCGGTGGCTTATCAAGCGTCTTGGCGCGCCCCGCATGCAGGGAGTAGACTCATTTCAGGACCGGCGCACGCCGGTCTCACTTCACCGCTGTAAGAAGGGCGGCTGCGCTTATCCTGAGCGTAGCCGTTAAGTTGGAATTTCTCGCTGCTGGCCTGCCGCGCTATAAAATCTCTTCATCCTGTTCCGGTGGCGTCAACGCCGTAATCTTGTCCGACACTTTGATTCCGTGCTTGCGCGCGCCGCTTAAGTCGGAAACCATCGTGAGGCAAACCACGGATTGCGTGTCTTTCTTGAGAGGCGTAGCATCTAACCTATAGACTCCGACCCTGTTGACCTCCTGGAGAGACATCCCATGGCAGCGGGGCGAGGCGGCCCGTGACGGCTGCCGAGGGTTTGGGTGGAAACGCCCCAGCCTCCCGTACTTGGAAAGGAGCAAGTCAGCCGGAAATGTGGATATTTCCGGCGCGAAGCCCGATCCCATGTGCGAATCGGGTTTTTTCATTTTAGGCGAACGCTCATGAGCCTCTTCGACAGTTTCGGCCGGCAAATCACAGACCTGCGCATTTCGGTCACCGACCGCTGCAATTTCCGTTGTGTGTATTGCCGCTCCGCCGACCCGGAGAATTACCGCGAACACGATCAGATTCTGTCCTGGCCGGAGCTGGAGCGTCTGGCGCGCATCTTCGTCAGCCTTGGCATTCGCAAGGTGCGGCTCACCGGTGGCGAGCCTCTCGTGCGCGATGGCCTGGTGAACTACATCGCATACCTCAAGAGCCTCGGGGTACAGGATTTGTCCATGACGACCAATGGCCATTTGCTGGCCGAGCGCTGCGACGCCTTGCTCACCGCGGGTTTGCATCGCATCAACATCAGCCTGGACTCGCTCGATCCGATGAAGTTCGAAAAAATCACCCGCACCCGATCTTATGACGCCGTGATGCGCAGTATTGATAAGGCCCAGTCCACCGCGTTTGCCCCGGTGAAAGTGAATGCGGTTCTGGTGCGCGGATTCAATGAAGACGAAGTGGAAGCGTTCGCAGCCTTTGCGCGCGAACGTGGCCTGATCATGCGTTACATCGAATTCATGCCGTTGGACGCGGATCGCCACTGGTCCCGCGAAGTGATGGTGCCCGCCGCTGAAGTTTACGAACGCATTCACGCGCAATGGCCGCTGGTGCAGATTCCCAACGAAAAGAGTGAAACCGCCAAAAAGTATCGCTTCGTGGATGGTGCGCCCGGCGAAATCGGCCTCATCGCTCCGGTCACGCAGTCTTTCTGTGGACACTGCTCGCGCATTCGTCTGACCGCCGACGGCAAACTGCGTACCTGCCTGTTCAGCAAAGAGGACCGCGACCTGCGCGGCCTGCTTCGCGGGAACGCCGGCGATGCTGAGATCGTTGAGTGGATTCGCAGCGTTGTGAACGAGAAAGAACCGGGGCACCGCATCAACGAGCCCGGGTTTGTACCTCCCTCCCGCACCATGGTGTTTATTGGCGGCTAGTCGCTTACGTTACTCAGGGCAGCAGCCGATTTGCTCGTTTGGCTGGCAATCTGAAACAAAAACCGCCACAATTCATCTAATCGAGCAATGCACTTTCTTTTCGGCCGATCAGGTGAGTTCGAATCGCGCGGAGACAGAATGGCTGACGAAGACGAAGATCAAGACGAGTTACCTGAACCGCCGCAACGCATTTTCACTCTGACGGAGGCCGAGAGCACTCGCCGCGAATTGGAGCCGTTCCTGATTGAGGCCATCGGCGTTCGCAAGCGCCTGAATGCCCTGGAGCAGGACCTCACTGCCGTATCCACCCGCATCATGATGATGGGCGGCGTGCTTGTTCCTTATTCCAAGCTGGCGGAAAAGCGCATGGAGCATCAGAGTCTCGCCGAAGTAATGAAAAGCAACCTGGAAAAAATACTTGCCACCGGCTGTGTAATCAAAGACCTGGAAATCGGCCTGCTCGACTTTCCAGCGATCGTCAACAATGAAGAAGTCTACCTTTGCTGGAAATTAGGCGAAGATCGCATCCGCTACTACCACCGGCAGGATGAAGGCTATGCAGGACGAAAGCCTCTGGACCCACGCGATTTGGGACCCGGCGATCAGGTGCAATAGCCTGTAGCCGCAAGTCGCCATCAAGAATCACAGTCCAACCGAACCTTACGCCTGAATGGGAGCCGGGCAACCATGACCGAAAATCGATTGAAGGATTCCGCCAGCCCCTATCTGCGTTCGGCCGCGCATCAGCCCATCGACTGGTACGAATGGGGCGAAAATGCGTTTGCCCGCGCGCGCAAATGAAGACAAGCCGCATGCTTCTGGACATCGGCGCGGTCTGGTGCCACTGGTGCCATGTAATCGACCGCGAAAGCTACGAAGACGCGCAGATCGCCAAAATCATCAACGAGCATTTCGTGCCCGTGAAGGTGGATCGCGACGAACGCCCGGACGTGGACTCGCGTTACCAATCTGCGATCAGCGCCTCTCCGGCCAAGGCGGCTGGCCGCTAACTGGTTTTCTCATGCCTGATGGCAGGCCGTTCTATGGCGGAACGTATTTCCCGCCTGAGGATCAAAAGGACGTCCAGTTTTCGCCGCGTGCTCCTCGCCGTAGCCGACGCCTACAAGAACAAGCGCGATGAACTCGAAGGCGGCAGACGCATGGCCGAAGCCGTGGCCAAAGCGGAAGTGTTCAGCGGCGCGCACGCGGACTTCGATCTGGGCGTGGTGGACGCGCAGATTAGCTCCATGACCCAGCTCTTCGATATTAGCCATGGCGGGTTCGGCCAGGCGCCAAAGTTCCCGCACGCCTCGGCCATGGATTTGGTGCTGGAGCGTTACCGCCAGACCGGCGAAAAGGACACATCTCTCGCGATGGCGGAAACCACGCTCGAGAAAATGGCCAAGGGCGGTGTGTACGATCAGCTCGCCGGCGGCTTTCATCGCTATTCCGTCGACGAGCGCTGGCTGGTTCCGCACTTCGAGAAAATGAGCTACGACAATTCCGAGCTCCTCAAGAATTATCTCCATGGTTCTCAAGTGAGTGACAGCTGCGAATACGCAAACAGCAGAGGGCATCGTGGCGTGGGTGAATGAATGTTATCCGACAGGGAAATGGCGGTTTTTATGCCAGTCAGGACGCGGACTATTCCCTCGATGATGATGGCGATTATTTCACGTGGACTCTCGAAGAGGTTCGCTCGGCTCTTAATCCGGAAGAATCGCGGGTCATCGAGCTGTACTACGATGTCGAACCGGATGGCGAAATGCACCACAATCCCGCCAAAAATGTCCTGTGGGTGGCACGTGACTAGGCGACATCGCGAAAGTTCTCAACGTCGACATCGGGACGGAAGCAAGTTGGCTTTACAGGCGGTCGCAAAACAAAAAATGATGGCGGCGCGTCAACAGAGGCCCACACCTTTCGTCGATAAGACGATGTACGTTAGTTGGAACGGGATGTTCGTCACCGCGTATTTAGACGCGAATCGCGTTCTCGAAGAATCGCCAGACCTGGATTGTCAGAACTTCGCACTGAAAACTTTGGACCGCATGCTGAGTGAAGTTTGGACCGAGAGCGAAGGCTTCGCGCATCGCATCGGCGGCCCTGCATTGCGCGGCTCGCTGGATGATCAGGTGTTCGGCGTAATCGCGTTGCTCGACGCTTACGAGGCTACGCTGGATGCCAAATATTTTCAGGCGGCTCGGCGCACCATGGATATCACCATTGAAAAATATGGAGACAGGCGAGGCTGGCGGCTTTTTCGATCGCGCTTCCGATGCCCCGGCTATGGGTGGCTTGGACGTCCGCCGCAAACCATTCCAAGACTCCCCAACGCCCAGCGCCAATTCCGTGGCAGCGATGGCGCTCACCCGAATGCACGCCTTCACCGACGATTCCAAATATCAGGATGGGCCAGAAAAACACTCGAAGCCTTCGCCGGTGTAGCGTCTCAGTATGGGCTGTTCGCGGCCACCTACGGCCTTGCAGCCACTTTATTCGCATTCCATCCTACACAGGTGGTGATCACAGGACCGGCAGGCGATGCTGGCGCCGATAAGCTGGAACAAGCCGCCAATCGCGTTTTTCGTTTCGGCAAAGCGGCACTAAGGATCAGGCCAGACGCTTCGCTGATTAACCTGCCCGTTGCGCTGCGGCAGACCCTGCCCCATTTACCCAAAGACAAGGCGCAAGCGCTCGTCTGCTCGGGTACGACTTGCCTTCCACCGACGAGCGATCCAGAGGAGCTAACGCGCATTTTGCAGAAGGGAATCGCCGGAACTGCTGCGGGATAATCGCGTTTGGATTTTGGGGGCAGTGTCGCCGGTTTGTCCAGGTGTGCACAAAAAGGGGGCCGGGCCAGAGAGGTCCAGCCCCGCCCAGCAATTCAATTCTTACTTCTTCGGCCGCGATTCCGGCGGCACCATTCCATTGACGCGGTAATAGACCACCAGTGCGCCGTAGTGTTCGCCGGAATGTTCGACCAGCCCATAAGCTAGGTTATAGAGCGGATCAAGGTGCGGCCCGCCGTCATTCACGACTTTTTTGAGCCCCTCGTCCCCCAGTTTTTTGATTTCATCGGCGCCATCGGCCACGCACTGCTTCGCGAATGCCACAATTTGCGCCTTGGTCTTCAGGTTCGCTTCCTTCGGATCGTCCGGATACCTGGGCTTTTTGCCCTCCGCGATATCCGTGAAGTAATACATTGAAGCGGTGACGTGCAGCATCATCGCACCAAAGGTCCGCGATTCCGGTGCCGGTTTAAAGTTGTATTTGTCTTCCGGGAAATCCTCGGCCATGGCCACCAGCTTGCGTCCAATATCGTTCCACTGTTCCAGCACCAGGTCCGCCATACCGGGCGCAGGCTTAGGTTGGGCTTTCTGCGCATCCTGGGCCAACACCGGCTTGGCTCCGCAGAAAACTAGCACCAGCAGGGCCGCGAACACACTCAGCTTTCTCATGTCCTCTCTCCTTTAGCTCCCCGGGCGGGAAGCTTCCCATCAGACGCTAACGTGCGACGGAAGTTTCAGGTAGCCAGGGCGATACGGCCCCGTGGCGCGCACATCATACCCCGGATCACCTCCTGGAGCGCGCTGGGCTGCTTGCTGCCCGGCGCATTACTCCTCCGCTGCAAACAGGCCCACAAACGGTTGTCCAACCGCGGAGCATGGTATCCTACTAGTTCAGGCTGAGGGGGCCTGTCTATTGAGTTGGGGTTACCTCCTGCTTCGAGGCAGCCTGGCGTTTGCGGTGCTGGCTGTTCTGTACCTTTCCCAGCGGTTCTGGTACCGGGGGCTTTGGCGCGTCACCTCCAATTGGGGTCGCGTGTGGCTGCGCATGGGTGTCCGCCTACTGTACCTTGCTGGCCTGCTTTTGATGGTTCTGACGATTGCCGACGGCTTACGTCCAGACCATGGCCGAGTGGTCCTGGCTCATTCGGGATTTACGGTGTTTATCGGACTTTGGTTTGCCAGCACTTTGGGCGGCTATGCGTGCGTGAAGCTCGTTCACGCGATCGAATGGATCTGGCGCCGCGTCCATAAACACAGGGCACCCGAGCTGAGTAAATCCCTGACAAAACCTGCCATCAATCTGGATTTTGTTCCCGATCCTTCGCGCCGTACTTTCTTCCGTACTGCCAGCGTGGTTGCTGGCGCTGCTCCGTTCCTGGGAGTTATGTACGGGTATGCCGGGGAACGGCTGCGCTATGAAGTGAACCGCGTGGAGATTCCGCTGACCAATCTGCCCTCGGAACTCGATGGCATGGAAATTGTGCAAATTTCCGACATCCACCTTAGTACCTACATGAAACGCGAATCGGTGCGGCGGGTGGTCGACATGGCCAACGATGTGGGCGCGGACCTCGCGGTGGTCACCGGCGACCTGATAACGGGTGTGCACGATTCCGTTGCCGATTGTGTGGACGAAATTCGCCACCTTCGAGCGCCTCTGGGCGTTTACGGCTGCAACGGCAATCACGAAATCTATGCCCGCGCGGAAGACCTCGCGGAGCGTTTGTACCAGCAAGCGGGGATGAAGCTGCTTCGCCGGGAAAACGTGATTATCCCCTACCGCGGCGCTCAGTTGAATCTGATCGGCGTGGATTACCAGCGTGAACGCATGCCCAGTGGCCGCAAGATGCAGATGCTTGCGAATGTCGAGCCGCTCGTGCGCCGCGACATGCCCAATATTCTCCTTTCTCATAATCCGAATTCGTTCAACCGCGCCGCGGAACTTGGCATCGAGCTTTCGCTTGCCGGACATACCCACGGCGGACAGGTGCAGGTGGAAATCCTGGACGTAAGCTTGAGCCCGGCTCGTTTCATCACCGACTACGTTGCGGGTTTGTATCATCGCCCGCTGCTTATGCCGGATGTGCCCCGGCGCATGGGCGAAACGATCAAGCTGATGCCAAACGCCCCCAAGGGCCTCTCGGCTCTTTATGTGAACCGCGGTATCGGCACCGTAGGGGCTCCTGTGCGGCTTGGGGCTCCGCCGGAAATCACCCACATCGTTCTTCGTCGCGCGTAAGACTTCCCGCTCTTTGTGACCCAGACACTTCTGTCTGTGCAGGCGAAATTGCATCGGCTCACATCCCGTTCTAGAATTGCCGCACGCTTTCCATGAATATTCGCGAAACGAATTATTGGCTGGAAACCGTCCGAGACCCCGTGCAGGGCGTTGCCGGACCCCTGCCCGATAGCGCCGATGTTGCGATTGTGGGCGCCGGATTTTGTGGGCTCTCCGCAGCCCGCGTGCTGGCAAAACGCGGTGTTCACGTAGCCGTTCTGGAAGCGGAAACGCTTGGCTGGGGCGCCAGTTGCCGCAATGGAGGTATGGTGCTGACGGGCATGAAACTTCCCGTCCCGACGCTAATCGCGCACTATGGGCGCGAGACCGTCCAGAAGATGTATGCCGCGTCGCTGGAATCCATCGATCTCGTCGAGCAAATCGTGAAAGAAGAAAAAATCGAATGCGCGTTCTCGCGCTGCGGCCATCTGGAGGTTGCGTGCAAGCCGGCACACTTTGCCGGTTACGCCGAATCCGCTGCCCGGATTCAGCAGGAATTCGACCACTCGCTCAGGATTGTGCCCAAGGAGGAATTGCGTTACGAGATCGGCTCAGACATTTACTTCGGCGGACTCGTCGATGAAACCAGCGCAGGTGTGAACCCTGCTCAGTATGTCAACGGGCTGGCGAAAGCCGCGCAACGTGCGGGAGCGTGTTTGTACGAGCATGCCCGGGTTTTGGATGTGAAACCCGAAACTTCAAATGGCAACCGATGTTTCCGCCTCTCAACTTCGCGAGGCTCGCTGTTCGCCAAGGAAGTGCTCCTCGCCAGTGGCGCTTACACCGCTTCCGCCACTCCCAATCTTCGCAAGAAAGTGATTCCTATCGGTTCGTACATCATTGCTACTGAGGTTCTCCCAGCCGATCTGGCCCACGAATTGAGCCCGCGCAATCGCATGATCTACGATTCCAAGCATTTCCTGTACTACTATCGTCTGACCCCCGATAATCGCATGCTGTTCGGCGGTCGCGCGGCATTCTTTCCCGAATCCGAAACCACGGTGCGCGAAAGCGCGGAACTGCTCCGCCAGGGAATGATTCAGGTGTATCCACAACTGCGCGAGACCAACGTGGAGTTCGTCTGGGGTGGCACGCTCGATTTTACTTTTGACGTGATGCCGCACTCCGGCAAGCTCGACGGCATGCATTTTGCCGTTGGTTTTGCGGGACACGGTGTCGCGGCCGCCACCTGGATGGGCGCCAAGCTTGCCGCAGTGATTTGTGGAGACGCGGATGACAACCCGTTCTCGACAATCCCGTTTCCGAGCGCACCGATCGGCCTGCGCAGCGGCCAAAGCTGGGCGCTTCCACTGGCGGGATTGTACTATCGCGTCCTGGACCACTTCACATAGTTTTCGATGGGGCGCAGCAGTGCCGCGCGCCTGGGTCCGCAGGATCAACCTTCAAGCTGAGCGCTCGACTGCCGCTTTGATCCTTGGAAAAACAAAATATGCCACAACTCCCAACACCACCGGAATAGGTCCCCACTTAAGCGCGAACTTGTCGCTACCGATTAGCGCCACCGCACTCATTACGAGAGGCGCAAACACCACATAAATGAGTCCCGCCTTTCCCCACGGAATCACAAACGGACGGTTCAGTTCTGGCTGGGTGCGCCGCAACCGCCAGGCGGCCAACACCGTTAACTGCGTCACCAGAATGCGTAGCCAGATATATATGGTCAGAAGCTGCGCCATCGTTTGGAACGCCAGCAGCGCGTAAATTGTGGAAGAGATCAGAATCGCAATCCAGGGTGTGCCGTATCTGGGATGTTTGTTGGCAAATATGGGAGGCAAATACCCATCCTCGGACATGGTGGATGGCATGCGCGTACTCGTGAGCATCGTCGCATTCAGCAGCGATATCGAACACAGGACGGCCGCCACGGCCATGAAAGATCCCAGCCAGCTACCGCCGACCAGCTTTGCCGCCGTTGTCAGATACGTGGTGGTCCAATCTTGCCAGTTGCCCAGCGCCGCCAACGAAAGACACGCGGGAAGAAAATATGTGGCCACCGCCATGGGAACGACAATCGCCAATGCACGCGGATAGCTCTTCTGCGGATTCTGAATTTCTTCCGCCACGCTGGAGCATTGCTCGTACCCGGAGTAAAGCCATAGACCCAGAGCGAGTCCCACGCCAAAAATCTGGAATGGCGGCCCGTGCGGCGGAGTCACAGGATGGAACGGATTGTGATGCCACTGGGTGGCGGCGATTGCGGACTCGACCGCCACCGGCACCAGAATGCAAATCCCGAGAACTGTGGCAACCACTCCCACCATCTGAATCCCGCGGATGTTGATATAAGCGAACAGCGCAATCAACGCGAGTGAGATTACGTAATGCTTCCACCCCACCAAACCCGGGAAAAAGTAGCCCAGATAATCTGTAAACAATACCGCATAGCTTGCGCCCAGCAGCCACGACGCGCTCCAATTCCACCAGCCGGTCAAGAATCCCCAAAAATCCCCGTGGCTGGCGCGCACCCAACGATAAAAACCACCCTCGACGGGAATCGCGGTCGTAAGCTCAGCCGATACCAGCGATACCGGAATGCTCCAGAACAGCGGAATGATCAGCAGGTAAATCAACGTCATGCCCGGGCCGCTGGTGCTGACCATTTCCTCCAGCCCGAATGGTCCGCCGGTGGTATAGGCAAACATTACGAACACGAAATACAGCAGCCCCGCTTTTTTGACTGCCGGCCTGATTTGATTCAACTCTGCTCCGTCATCGCACCACGCTAAAACTGCGGATGATATCCTACTTTTGCGTGCTGTGCCGTATCTGCCCAGTGGTAGCGCCGGCATCTTGCCGGCTCCTTGGGACATTCGCAAAGAGCGACTCAAATGATCCTGCTCATCATGGGCGTCACTGGTTCCGGCAAGACCACCGTCGGGCGCATGCTGGCCGAGCGGCTCGGTTGGGTGTACCTGGACGCCGACGATTTTCATTCTCCTTCGAACAAAGAGAAGATGCACCAGGGTATCCCGCTCACGGAAGCGGATCGTATTCCCTGGCTGGACGCGATGCACGCGGCGTTACAGGCGGAGGCGGCGCAAGGAAAAGGCGTGGTTCTCGCCTGCTCTGCGCTTCGCCAGGAGTATCGGGAACGGCTGATGGCCGGTCTGGATGTGAAGCTGATTTACCTCCGTGGCTCTCGTGAACTGATCGCCACGCGGTTAGCGAAACGCATGAATCACTTTGCGGGTGTGCCGATCCTTGACGACCAGTTCGCGGTGCTCGAAGAGCCGCACGATGCAGTTGTCGTGGACATTTCAGAAACGCCTGAGCAAATGGTCGACGAAATCCTCCGCAAAATAGGCGCTATAAAATAATGTCGAACCCGTGGCTCAGCATTCCGCTCTCCGATTACGAACAGCACATGAGTCTGCCGGAGGTCCAGCAACTTGGCGCTCTGGCGGATTTGTTTGCCGAAGCCCTCGCCCGTTGCAGCCAGCACCGCCAATCTTCGGATTTGCTGTCAGGGTTTTCGCCGCCTTCAGTTGCGATTCTTGGAATTGCCGGAGGCAACGGTCTGGACCGCATTGACAGCAGCGTCACCGGACGCGTGGTCGGTCTGGATGTGAACCCCGATTACTTGAATGCGGCGCGCCAACGGTATGCCGGAATTGCCGGCCTCGAACTGCATTGCGTCGATTTGGCCACCGACATTTTGCAGTTGGAGCCGGTGCATCTGGTTCACGCAGCGCTGGTGTTCGAACACGCGGGAACGGACCGTTGTCTCGACAACGCGTTAAGGCTGGTCGCCGCCAATGGCACGCTCTCAGTTGTGTTGCAGTTGCCCTCGCAGCTCGCAGAAAGCGTCGCGCCAACCGGCATCCCGTCGATGCAGAATCTGAAATCCCACTTCGCTTTCGTTGATCCGCAATGGCTCAGCCGCACACTGGAATCTCGCGGTCTGCGGCTCACCTATGAAACCCGATGCACTTTGCCTGCCGGTAAGATTTTCTGGATGGGCCTTTTTGGCCGGCACTAGCTTGTCTGAGCGCAGACCCGCTGCTTGCATGACTCCCTTATTCAGGAAATAATCTCTGCCTGATTCTCTAGGGGTCAATTTGTGAAACTATCATTCCGCGCCGTTCCGGTTGCCGTGGTGTTTTTTGCGTTCCTTTCGGTAGTTCCGTTCAAATCCCGCGTGACTGCCGATGACTTGCCGCTCTATGGCTATTCGGCGGATTCCTCGCGCACCGAACGCCAATGGGAAGAGAAGTTCCGCGCGATTCCCGATCCGAAGAATCTCCGCGATTACATGCAACGGCTCAGCGCGCATCCGCACAATGTCGGTTCGGAGTACGACAAGAACAATGCTGAATGGCTTCTTGGCAACTTCAAGGAGTTCGGCCTGGACGCGCACATCGAAACCTTCACCGTTTTGTTTCCCACGCCCAAAGAGCGGCTGGTCGAACTGGTCGACGGTGGTCCACATTTTACGGCCAAGCTGCAGGAGCCCCCGGTGCCCGAAGATCCCACTTCCAATCAAACCGCGGAGCAGTTGCCGACTTACAACGCGTACTCCATTGATGGCGATGTGACCGCGCCGCTAGTCTATGTGAATTACGGAATGCCCGAAGATTACGAAGTGCTGGAGCGCCGCGGAATTTCGGTTAAGGGCGCCATCGTGATTGCCCGTTACGGGCGCACGTGGCGTGGCATCAAGCCGCTTATGGGCGCGCAACACGGCGCGGTCGGATGCATCATCTATTCCGACCCGCGCGACGACGGCTACTCCGGCGGACCTACGTTCCCGAACGGTCCGTGGCGTCCCAAAGACGGTGTGCAACGAGGCAGCGTCCAAGATAGCGCCGTGTTTATGGGCGATCCGCTGACGCCGGGGATTGGCGCGACCGCCGATGCCAAACGCGTGCCGCTGAAGGAAGCACAAACATTGACGAAAATTCCCGTTCTGCCCATTTCCTATGCCGACGCGCAACCGCTGCTCGCGGCAATCGCCGGGCCCGTCGCTCCGCCAGAGTGGCGTGGCGGCTTGCCCATCACCTATCGCTTGGGCCCGGGTCCTGCCAAAGTGCATCTCAAGGTGTTTTCGAACTGGGATATGAAGCCGCTGTATGACGTGATCGCGAAGATTCCCGGCTCCACCTATCCCGACGAGTGGGTGATTCGCGGGAATCACCACGACGCGTGGGTGAATGGCGCGGAAGATCCAATTTCGGGAATGGTCACGGTGCTGGAAGAAGCGCGGGCCATGGGCCACCTGGTGAAGCAGGGTTGGAAACCAAAGCGCACGATGATCTACTGCGCGTGGGATGGCGAGGAGCCCGGGCTGCTGGGTTCGACGGAGTGGGTTGAGACGCACGTCGACGAGCTCAAAAAACACGCGGTCATGTACATCAACTCCGACAGCAACAGTCGCGGCTTTTTGGAAGTGGAAGGCTCGCACACACTCGAACATTTTATTAATGATGTGGCGCGCGATATCCAGGACCCAGAGACCAAGCTCTCCGTCTGGAAGCGTGCTCAATTGAAGCACATTGCGGACGCCACTTCAGCCGATGAGCGCCGCGAATTGAGCGAACGCCACGATATGCGCATCGATATGTTAGGCGGCGGATCCGACCATGCGCCCTTCATCAATTTCGCCGGAATTGCCTCGCTCGGGATTGAGTACGCCGGGGAAGATCACGGGGGCATCTACCATTCCGTTTATGACGATTTCTACTGGTATACGCATTTCAGCGATTTCGATTTCGTGTATGGACGAGCGCTCTGCCAAACCGCGGGAACCGCGATGATGCGCATGGCCGATGCGGATCTGCTGCCGTTTCAGTTTGCAAGCTTTGCCGATGACGTGCGGATGTACGTTCGCGAAGTGGAGAAGTTCGCAGGCCAGCAGCGCGATGAAATCCAGGAACGCAATTTGAAAATCCAGGAAGGGGTGTACGAAGCCACGGCCGATCCCCGCCAGACTTGGGTGACGCCAAAAAAGGAGGAGGTTCCGCCGCATTTGAATTTCGCTCCGCTGGACAACGCCGTGGAGGATCTGGGTCGCAGCGCCGCGGAATATCAAAAGGTGCTGGAGCGCGTGAGCGCGAACGGGGGAGCGCTACTTGCCAGCGCGTCCATTCAGGAAGTTAATGGACTGCTCATCCAGAGCGAACGCAAGTTGACTACGCCCGAAGGCTTGCCGGGACGATTCTGGTATAAGCATCAGCTCTATGCCCCCGGTGCATACACCGGATACGCCGCCAAGGCGATTCCAGCGGTTCGCGAAAATCTGGAACAAAAAAAGTGGAAAGAAGCAGAACAGGCTGCCGCGCGGGTGGCCCAGGTACTGGAGAACGAAAGCGCGCTGATCAACACCGCAGCCGCAAAGCTATCAGCAACTGGAAAATAAAATGTAATCTGTAGCTCCCCCTTTTAGGGGTGAGGCTTTCTTCCAGCAACGTTAATTTGCGAACGCATCGAAATGAATTATGATTTTGACCTTCAGGAGAGACGCTAATTCCATCTTATAACCTTGCACTCCTGGGATTCGGGGACGTAGCGCGCGCCCTCTTGCGCATGCTGGTCTCCAAGGAGACCGAGCTTCGCCGCAAATATGACGTGCGCTGGCGCCTTACCGGTGTCGCGTCCCGCCGCATCGGCTGGATTGCGAATCCCGACGGCATGAATCCCTTGGCCGCGTTGGCCGGTCATTTCCCAATCGTGACGCCCGCTCCCCGCAACGTCCGCGAATGGCTGGAGCACGGCAGGGTGGATGTTCTGTTCGAAATTACTTCACTGAATGCGCCCACAGGCCAGCCGGCCATCGAACATTTGATCGCGGCGCTCGAATCGGGCGCCCATGCGATTACGGCAAACAAAGGTCCGCTGGTGCATGGCTATCAAGAGCTGACCACACTGGCTAAAGAAAAGAAGCGTCTATTTCTCTTTGAATCCACGGTCATGGATGGCGTGCCCATTTTTTCGCTGTTTTCCGGCGGGCTGCCCGCCACGGAACTGCGCGCCTTTTCGGGCGTGCTCAATTCCACCACCAACGTGGTGCTCACGGAAATAGAGCGCGGGCGCTCGTTCGACGAAGCCGTCAAACGTGCGCAGGCCCTGGGCATCGCGGAAACGGACCCGTCCCAGGATATTGATGGCTGGGATTCGGCCGTGAAAGTGGCGGCGATTACCACCGTGCTGATGGGCGTTCCCACGCACATCAATCAAGTGCAGCGCACCGGCATTCGAGAACTCACTGAAGAAAAAATTCGCTCCGTGCGAGCCGCGGGGATGCGCTACAAGCTGGTCTGCCGTGCAGAACGCCGCGGCGATGGCGTGGAGTGCCGGGTTGCGCCGGAGTTGCTGCTGGTGTCTGACCCGATGGCGGGACTGGAGGGCACCAGTTCCGCGATTCGTTTTGAAATGGACGTGTTTGGCCTGTCGATGGTCGAGCACAATCCCGGATTAGAAGCGACCGCGTATGGTTTGCTGGCGGACTTTCTTCGCGTCGCCCAGAGCTGAATCGCCCACGCATCAGCCGGCCCGCGTCCCATTCGGAACCGGGGACTCCGGCATCGCCAGCACCGGCGTGATGCCATCCGGGTAGCCTAAGTCAAACAGCATGCCTTCCGACAATTCGCCCGCGATGGTTCGCGGTTCCAGATTCACTACAAACAATGCCTGCTTGCCCACAATTTCCTGAGGATTTTCGCGTTCCCTGCGTATTCCCGCGAGCACCGCGCGGGTGTGATCGCCGAAATTCACCGTAAGCCGCATCAACTTATGCGAACGAGGGACTTCTTCAACACGCTCAATTGTGCCGACACGAACGTCGAGAGCTTCCAGCGCACTGAAATGGACCGTAGGTTTGACCGGAGCAGGAGTGAAATCGTCCATTGTCTACCTCTTGAAATTTGATGCGTAAGGGGGAGTAGGGATAGTCGGATCGCAACGATGGTCGCGGACCGGCGCCTCAGCCCCGAGTCGCATCGGAATGATTCCAGCCCAAACAGGAAAGCCGTAGTCTTCGGCATCATCTTCCACCCCGCCGGTGCGTACCTTCGCGGAAACTTCGGTGAGTGGCAGTTTGAGGATGCTGGTAGCCTTCAGTTCTTTTTCGTTTGGCTGGCGCGCTTCATTCCATCGCCCGGGAAGCAGCTTCTCCGTGAAGGACTGCAGCGCCTGCAACTTCTCACTTGGATCGGCAATGAGCGTAGCGTGGCCAAGCGACACCACCGAACGATAGTTCATCGAGTGATTGAACACCGAACGGGCCAGCACCATTCCGTCGATCAGCGTCACCGTGATGCACACCGGCAACCCTGCGCTGACTCCACGAAGCATGCGGCTGGCGGCCGAGCCGTGAAAATAAAGGTTGTCGCCAACGCGCGCGAACATTGTGGGGATGACGTACGGTTGTCCATCCATGGCGAAACCCACGTGGCACACAAACGCTTCGTCGAGAATTTGGTAGATGGTCTCACGATCATACACAGCGCGATTTGCCTCGCGCACAACCCGGTTGCGCTCGGTGACCGGAAATGCTTCCTGCATCGAAAACCTCAATGGTGATACGCAGCGCGAAGTTGATAGCCGGCGCCGCAGCAGCATGAGTGGGAAACAATCCGTAATGCTAACACGGCGCAGCGTCTCTGTGAGAAACTGAACTGCTGGATAAAATTCATTCGTGAGCACAGGAACCATGGGTACACCCGGATTGGACCGAAGTGTCGTTGAGGCGCTGGATGTCGCGTGGGTACGGGGGCAATTTCCATCCTTGCAGACGCAGGTGAACGGGCAACCCGCGGCATTTCTGGATGGCCCCGCGGGCACACAAGTGCCCACTCAGGTGATGCACGCGATCCAGGGCTACCTTATGGGCGCGAATGCCAACACTGGAGGCGCGTTCCTGACCAGCCGCCGCAGCGACGATATGATTGCCGCCACGCGCGCGGCCATGGCCGATTTCTTTCATTGCGAACGCGATGAGGTGGTCTTTGGGCAAAACATGACCACCATTACTTTCTCGATTTCTCGCGCAATTGGCCGCGAATTGAATCCCGGGGACGAAATATTGCTGACCACGCTGGATCACGACGCGAATTTCTCGCCGTGGAAAGCGCTGGAAGAAAAAGGTGTGGTCATTCGCCAGGTTGACATTCGCGAAGAAGATTGCACGCTGAACCTGGACGATTTGAAAAGCAAATTGAACGATCGGACCAAAGTCGTTGCGGTAGGCTACGCGTCGAACGCAGTGGGAACCATCAATCCCGTGCCTGAGATTATTCGCCTGGCGCATGTTGTGGGGGCGCTGGTCTACGTGGACGCTGTGCACTACGCGCCGCACGGGCTGATCGATGTGAAGGAACTCGACTGCGATTTTCTGGTGTGCTCGCCTTACAAATTCTTCGGGCCGCACATGGGTACGCTGTACGGCAAGCGACAGCACTTGCAACGATTTCGTCCGTACAAGGTGCGGCCGTGCTCGGACCAGGTCCCGGAGCGCTGGGAGACTGGCACGCAAGTGCACGAATTGATCGCCGGAATTGGTGCAGCGGTTGAGTACATCGCGGGGGTCGGCCGGCACGTTGATTCGTCGGTCGCAACACGCCGAGAGGCAATAGAGGCGGCTTACCGCACGACGGTCGCGTATGAACGACGGCTGATTTCGCGCTTGATCGAAGGACTGCAGACGATACCAGGCGTACACATCTACGGAATCACTGACGCGAAGCGTTCCGACGAGCGCTGCTCGACGCTCTCGTTGCGCATCGGGAGCCATAATCCGACCGCCATCGCATCATTCCTGGGCGATCGCGGAATCTTCACCTGGGATGGCAACTATTACGCGTTGAACCTGACGGAACGCCTGGGCGTGGAATCGCAAGGCGGGCTGTTGCGTATCGGCTTGGTGCACTACAACACCCTGGAAGAAGTGGAACGCCTGCTGAGCGCGTTGCGCGAATTGGCCATCCGGTGAAGGCTGTAGGCTTCGTGACGATCATGAAGAAACGTCGAGACAAAACGGCTGTGATTCCCCTCAGTCTGGCTCCCAAAAAGAAATACCCGTTTCCTACTCCCATCCGACCGGGCACCGTTGTTGTTGCGAAGAGATCTCCATGCAAATCCTGGCGGGAGAACATTGGCCGGCACTTTCGGATTGGCTATTACAGTAAGCGAGATGGTTTTGACTGCATCTGGCTGGTAAATGAGCAGGGAAAGTATGAGCAAACTGTTGATCATGAGTTTCTCTACAAACATTTTGAGATCACGGCGCTTTCGAATGAACGCAGTCTGTATGGAAGAAACCGGCCGAAGTTGAAGGCCATCTCATAATTTTCTCCATTTGGATCGCTCCCGAACTGGATAGATTGCCTATAAGTTCAACTTTCTACGAGGAGCCATGAGCAAACGACCGAAACCGATTGTGTTGACTGTGTTGGATGGATGGGGATACCGAGCGGAGACTAACGGGAACGCCATCGCGATGGCGCGCAAGCCCAATTACGACGAACTGCTGCGCAAATTCCCTAATACCTTGATCCAAACTTCGGGGCCGTTCGTGGGCTTGCCCGAGGGGCAGATGGGCAACAGCGAAGTGGGCCACATGAATATCGGCGCGGGGCGCATCGTGCACATGGACATCACGCGAATCGACTTGCTGATTGCCAATAATCAGTTGGAGCAGGTTCCGTTGTTCCAGGAAGCGATGGAACGTGGGCGGCAGCGGCAGTTGCATTTTCTGGGACTGCTCAGCAACGGCGGCGTGCACTCCCACATCCAGCACCTGTTTGCCTTGCTGGAAATGGCGAAAAAGCAAAAGGTGGAAAAGGTGTTCGTGCACTGCTTCATGGATGGCCGCGACACTCCGCCAAATAGCGGCCGTGATTTCGTGCGCCAATTGCAGCAGAAAATGCGCGAACTGGGCGTGGGCGAAATTGCCACGGTTGTCGGCCGCTATTACGCCATGGACCGCGACAATCGTTGGGAGCGCATCGAACTAGCCTATCGCGCCCTGGTCCACGGTGAAGCCGAACACAAGAGCAACGATCCGGTAGCGGCGCTGCAAGCGAGTTACGAGCAGGGCGTCACGGACGAGTTTGTTAAGCCCGTCGTGATTACACGCGGCACCGGACCTGCTGCTCAGCCAGTCGGTCTGATTCATGATGATGATGCGGTGATCTTCTACAATTTCCGCGCCGACCGCGCACGGCAAATCACCTACGCGCTGGAAGGCCCGGACTTCGACAAGTTCTCTGATCCAAAGCGGCCCAAGAATCTCTTTTTCGTGGGCATGACCAAGTACGACAAAAACTGGCCGTGGCTGAAGTGCGTGCTCACGCCTGAGAAACTCGAACACATCCTCGCGCAAGTGTTCCAGGAGCTGCAGTACAAAAATCTGCGCTGCGCGGAGACGGAGAAATACGCGCACGTGACGTACTTTTTTAACGGCGGCGTGGAAAAGCCGTTCGGGGGCGAGGAGCGCATCCTGGTGCCCTCGCCAAAAGTGGCGACCTATGATTTAAAACCGGAAATGTCCGCGGGCGGAATCACGGACACGGTGGTGAACGCGATTGAGAAGGGGGAATTCGACGCGATCATCATGAATTTTGCGAATGCGGACATGGTCGGGCACTCCGGGAAACTGGAAGCCGCGATTAAGGCGGTCGAAGCGGTGGATGTGGGTCTTGGGCGGATTTATCAGGCATTGAAGCCGCGCGGCGCGTCGTGGATCATCACCGCGGATCATGGCAACGCGGAAACAATGATCGATCCCACGACTGGCGGCCCGCACACTTATCACACCACGAATCCCGTGCCGTTCATTTGTGTGACTGACAACGACGCGTTGAAGCTAAGCCCCGGTGGAGCGCTTCGCGATATTGCGCCGACCATGTTGGGAATCTTGGGCGAGCCCGCGCCAGCGGACATGACTGGGCGCGACTTGCGGCTGATTGGCAAATCGTAATTCCGCAACGGGGGTCAGTTGAAATCCTTCGTTCGCAAACGGCGCTCCTCAGGGGTGACAGCGCTCGCTTGCAGCCGATCCAGTCGGACGAGCGGTTCAGTCGCCGACTCCGCCCTTAGGCGCGGTGTAGCCTTCCTTGGCGTAGACCACCCATTTTTGCTTCTTGCCCTTCTGGTCGGTCACGGTGAGCGGGCCGCCATCCGGCGCGACCAATTCCACTTTAATCTTGCGGTACTTGCCATCGGTGGCGTGGTTCGTCGGCGTATACGTGATGGTGTACTGGTGGCGGAGGAATTCCGTCACGTCACGCATCACGCCGGGTAGTTCGCCATCGAATTGCGGGAACCACGCAAACCCGCCAGTCATCTGCGAGAAGGTTTTCAATTGATTTTCCGCTTGCAGATAATTCAGTTCGCGCATCGGCCCAAGCTGGCCCTGCAGTTGCAGCCAATTCATGATCGGCTTGTCCACGCCAACGGAAAAAATCGTCACATCGGTCCCGCGGAGTCCCTTCATGGTTTGATCGAGGGTGTGCTTGGAGAAGGTGTCAACCCCGCTGGCCAAAACGAGAATGGATTTCTTGCCTTTCACATCTTTCAGGCGGTCCACCGTATCCAGAATCGCGTCGAATACGTTCGACTCGCTGAAGCCGGGAAAGTACAGGCTGTACAGCGCCTGGCGAACTTCATTTTTATTCTGCGTGAAGTCGACTTCCGTGCGCGGCTTCATGTCGAACGTGACCAGCGCCACCCAATCCTTCTGCTTAAGATTGGGGAAGAGCGCGTCCGCCCAATACTTCGCCTGATAAGAAAACCAGCCATAATAGCGGGCGCTGAATTCCATCAGGACCACCATAGTAATGGGCGCGTCTGAAGGGCCGGCGTTCGTAATGGGCTGCGGCTGTCCGTCTTCCAGGACGCGGAAATTTTCCTTTTTCAATCCGGTAAGAAGGTCGCCATGCTGGGTCGTGGCGATTACATCGAGCGTGACGACCGGAACTTCTACGGAGATGGTTGTGCCCGGTTCTTGCGGCTTTTCCTGGGCAGGCTCTTGCCTGGGAGCAGCAGGGGGAGGAACGGGAGACGACTGCGCTGGCGGCGTGCCTTGCGGGCCAGCGGGCGCTTGCGCAAACGCCGAAACGCAGACGAACGTGCTGAGCGCAACCGCGGAGACAATTTTATGCACCAAAGAGGTAAACCGAGGATCCATTTCAGCTCCCAATCTTCTACGACTTAGACGCGTCCTAATTAAGATGCGGGTACCCGCTCCCGGTGTCGTCCACCCTGGCACGCCCCGCGGGTGCACATTGGGCACGCACGCGGGGTGCCCCCCAACGGGAGCCGCGAAACCGCATGTTAGTATGGAATTTAGCTGGTGCACAACCGAATCAGACTGGAGGGTGAATTCGTGAATAGGAAGCGCTTGGGCTTCTTAATCCCCTGTGTGTTGGCGCTTTGGGGCGGCGCTGTAGCCGCACAAGCTCAGCAGAATCCGCCCGCGATGGGCATTCCCCAAGGGCCGTCTAGGGCTGAGGATACGAGGGCTCTGGCGCGCGAGGCGCAAGACTGGCTCGTTGGAGCTGGTCAAGATCAATACCACGAATCCTCCCGGAAATGAGCAACAAGCTGCCAAGTACATTGCCGGAATTCTCACCAAAGAGGGAATTACTCCTGAGATTCTGGACATAACGCCCGGCCGAAGCGCTGTGGTAGCCCGGTTGCGCAGCAGTGCCGTACCGGATCCATCGAAAGCGCTGTTGCTTGTGGCGCACATGGATGTCGTCGGAGTGGACAAGAGCAAGTGGTCCGTCGACCCATTTGGTGGCGTGATCAAGGACGGCTACCTGTATGGGCGCGGCTCGATCGACGACAAGAGCATGCTGGCGGCGAATCTGGCGGCGTTCATCGCCTTGAAGCGCGGGAACGTCCATCTGAATCGCGATGTGATTTTCCTGGCCACGGCGGATGAGGAGCAGTTCGGCGAGTCCAGCATAAAAATCCTGATCGCGAAATATTGGGACAAGCTGGCCGCCGGCTTCGCACTCAACGAGGGCGGCGAAGCTGTGCTGAAGAACGGCAAAGTGCAGTACGTCGGCGTGCAAGTCGCGGAAAAGTTCCCGTAAACATTTCAGTGACCGCAAAGGGCAAAGGCGGTCATGCGGCGATGCCGACTAAGGACAATCCCGTCGTTCACGTGGCCGCAGCGGTGGAGAAGATTGGGAACTATACCGCGCCGGTGCGCCTGACCTCGATTGTCAGGCGGTACTTCGAAGGCTTGTCGGGGATTGAAGAGGACGAAACCGCGAAATGGATGCGGGTGATCGACACTCCGGATCGTGGTGAACACGCACAGCGCGTGCTCTCCGACATGAACCCGATGTGGAATTCCATGATGCGCGATACGCTTGCGCCCACGATTTTGCAAGCGGGTGTGCGGGCAAACGTAATTCCCTCGGATGCCCACGCGGTGGTGAATGTTCGTCTGTTGCCCGGCGATACCATCGATGTGTTGCTGAATGAGTTGAACAAGGTGGTGAACGATCCTTCGGTGAAGCTGGACGTGATGCCGGACGCAGGATTGGCGGCTCCCAATTCATCGATGGAAACGGAGTTTTATGGCCTGATCACCAAAGTGTGCGCGCGGGAATTTGGCGGGGCGCCGGTGCTGCCGTTGCTTTCGCCGGGCGCAACGGATTCGGCGCAATTGCGATTGCATAACGTGCAGGCCTATGGCTTGCGGCCATTTCCGCTAACGCAAGAAGATCGGGCGCGCGTCCACGGCGACGACGAACGCATGCCTTTGGCGTCTTTTGCGAAGGGCGTGGACGTGATGACCCACATCGTGACGGAGTTTTCGGTCTCGCGTTAGCGGGAACTCTGGTATACAAAGAAAGCGACTGATAATCGCGCAAGGAACCCAGCGATGATTTCGCGGCATTCTAAAATTGTCTGCACAATCGGACCGGCCACGCGCTCGACACGCATGATCCGCAAGCTGATGCAAGCGGGAATGGATGTGGCGCGGCTGAATTTCTCCCATGGCACTCACGAAGAACACGCGCAAAGCATCGCCATCCTGCGCGAAGTGGCCATGGCACAAAAAAAGCCTATCGCGATTCTGGCCGATCTACAGGGCCCGAAAATCCGCACCGGCGCACTGGCTGGCGGGGGGACGGTATTGTTGCGTGCTGGCCAGCGTTTTGTGATCACAACCGCGAGGATTTTGGGAGATTCCACACGGGTCAACACCACATTTCTGCCGATGCCGCGGGAAGTTGGCAAAGGCGATCGAATCCTGCTGAGTGATGGATTGATTGAACTGCGCGTGGAATCTACGAATCACACGGAAGTGATTTGTCAGGTGGCCAACGGGGGATTCCTCGGCGAGCACAAAGGCATTAATTTGCCGGGCGTGAAGTTGCACGTGCCCGCGTTGACGGACAAGGATCGCACCGACCTGCGCTTCGCTCTTTCTCGTGGCGCGGATTACATTGCGGTGAGTTTCGTGCGCCAGCCGGAAGATGTGGCTCTGGCCAAGGCGCTGGTGAAGCGCGCGGGCAAAAATACTCCGGTGATCGCCAAGTTGGAAAAGCCGGAAGCCATTGAGAACCTGGACGAAATTTTGCGAATGTCCGATGGAGTGATGGTGGCGCGCGGTGACCTGGGCGTGGAAATGAATCCGGAGCGCGTGCCGGTGGTGCAAAAAAATATTATTGCGCGAGCGCGGGAATGCCGCCGCCCCGTTATTACCGCCACGCAGATGCTGGAATCCATGACCGAGAACCCACGTCCCACGCGCGCCGAAGCTTCCGATGTGGCCAATGCAATTTTCGACGGGTCGGATGCGGTGATGTTGAGCGCCGAAACCGCAACCGGCAAGTATCCGGTGGAAACCGTCGCCATGATGGCGGCGATCATTCAAGAAGCGGAATCGAGCATTCACGAATTTCCCCGGCCCGCCGGCTCGGAGAAACTGAAGATTGCGGAAACCGTGGCGGAGCTCGTCTGTCACGCCTCACGCGAATTGCATATGAAAGTGATCGCGGTGTTCACGCACAGCGGATTCACCGCGCGATTGGTCTCGCGCTACCGTCCCTTGGTGCCTATTATTGCGTTTTCGCCGGAAGCCGAAACGCGCCGGAGAATGGCGCTGTTCTGGGGAGTAACCCCGCGAAGCATCGCGGATATCAAGAAAATTGATGCGCTGCCGGGGATTGCGGAGAAGCGCCTGCTGGAAGAGCGTCTGGTGCGCAAAGGCGATGTGATCGCATTGGTCGCGGGGACGCCGATGGGCGTCCGGGGAACCACGAACACCATGAAGTTCCACGTGATCGGCAATCCTGGAAAATGACCGGGTCAGTTTCGAATCAGGAGTTCTGTTTTAATTGACCCAATGGTCGGGGCGCGATGGTGGCTCGCCCTCGCTTTTATTCTTCTTCATAAACACTTCGAAGCGTTTACGATTGCGCTGGTATTTCCAATCCGCCATTTCATTGCGCACACGAAACAAGAACGAGCCGCGGCGCAGGTAAAGCCAGCCAATCAGCATGCCGCTGAGATGGCACAAATGGGCAACGTTATCTCCGCCAGATCCCAGAGTAGAGAAAAACTCGATGGCCGCCATGACGCCCACGAAAGGTCGCATCGGGATCATAATCGGCAATGGAAATAGCCAAATTTGACGGTCCGGAAAGAGAATCGCATTGGCCATCAGGATGCCGAAAATCGCGCCGGACGCGCCGATCGTGGGAACGTCCGAGGGACGATGGCCCCAGAACAGCGGGACATATTTGATGACAACGGTAAGAAGCCCGGCGCCCACTCCACAAAGAAAAAAGTAGTTGAGAAAACGCTTTTTGCCCCAGACGAGTTCCAGCTCACGGCCAAACATCCAAAGCATCAACATGTTGATCAGCAAGTGCCACAGGCCGCCGTGCAGGAAAAGGTAGGTTACCGGCTGCCAAATACGCAGGCCCGGTACTACTCCGCTGGGAATTAACCCAAACCATAAGGTAATCCAACGGTAGGCGGCACGCGGTCCGAACAGAAGCTCAAACAAGGTTTGAAACAAGAAAACCCCGGTGCAGATCAAAACCAGCAGTTTCACGCCAGGCGTGATGAAACTGCGCCAGTCGAACCGAATGCGGGGCGCGCCAAACCTTGTGGACATAGGAAAAGTGTACGGCGGTGCGAGGCGAGCAGTCAAAACAGGAATTCAGCGGGTTGCACACCGGAGAAGAGATCCGGGGATGTGCTGAACCGATGCGGTACGGCCATTCGAGTTTGAACCGGCTCCCTTACCAGCTCGAGGAATGACTGGTTTAGCAGCAGCCGTTCAACACTACGGGAAGGTTCCAACGAGACGGTTGGAATTCTGGACGCCTGCGATCCCCGCAAATCCTAAGGTGAACGCGGTTTAACCCGTGATTGCCGGACTGGATTGTTAGCGGAACACCACGGACGAGACCGTCCATGCATTGGCCTCTGAGGATCGAAAGTCCCGAAAAAATCGTTTGCGGTCCGTGGCGTACCGATTGCAACGCTGTTATTCCGCGAGCGGAGCCTAAACTCTGACTGACTATGGACGACCTCACACGTGAATTTCTGCTGGAAAGTTACGAGAATCTGGACCGTTTGGACCAGGAATTCGTCAAGCTCGAAAGTGAACCCACCAATTTGGAACTGCTGAAGGGCATCTTCCGCACCATCCATACGATTAAAGGCACATGCGGGTTTTTGGGGTTTTCCAAACTGGAGACGCTGGCGCATGCCGGCGAAAACCTGCTCTCGTTGCTGCGCGATGGTCACCTGGTCCTGAATTCCGAAATCACTACTGCATTGCTGACGATGGTAGATGCAGTGCGCCAAATGCTGGGTAGCATCGACACCAGCGGCAACGAGGGCGAACGCGACGACCGTGAACTGATCGCCACGCTGACACGGCTGCTCCACCCAGAAAATTCGGCGACAGAAGACACCAAGAGAGAGGAAGCAAAAACAGAGGGGAAGCCGGAGTCAACGAAACCGCAAGTGCAGCCAGAGCGGGATAGCCCGATTGATGCTGGGGAACCTGTAGGTCACCAGCAGAGCGGCGCGGAGCCGCGGAACCGTGAAGAAGTGCTGGGGGAAACAACCTCGGCAAAGCCTCAAGAGGCGCAGGAAAGCGCGACTGCTCAACAGCAGGCACGCACAGGGAGCACCAGCGATAGCACCATTCGCGTCGAGGTCAGCCAACTCGACCGGCTGATGAACCGAGTCGGCGAATTAGTGCTGTTGCGCAACCAGATTCTCCAGTTCAGCAATTCCACCGAAGATAGTGGACTGCTCGCGACCAGCCAGCGACTAAACCTGCTCACCACCGAGCTGCAGGAAGGCGTGATGAAGACGCGCATGCAGCCTATCGAGAATGTCTGGAGCAAGTTTCCGCGGACGGTGCGGGACGTGGCTACATCGTGCGGCAAAAAAGTGCGCATCGAGATGGAAGGCAAGGAAACCGAACTCGATAAAACCATCATCGAGGCCATTAAGGACCCGTTGACACACATCGTGCGCAATTCCGTGGACCACGGAATTGAAACGCCCGAAAAGCGCTTGGCGGCAGGAAAATCCGCCGAAGGGCGATTGCTGCTGCGCGCCTATCACGAAGGCGGGCAGGTGAATATCGAGATTGCTGACGATGGCGCCGGTTTGGATTTGGAAAAAATTCGCAGAAAAGCTGTGGAGAAAGGCGCTATCACCGCCGAATATGCCGCGCGGATGAGCGAACGCGAAACGGCCAACTTGATTTTCTTGCCCGGTTTGTCCACCGCGGAAAAGGTCACCAATGTGTCTGGCCGCGGCGTGGGCATGGACGTGGTGAGAACGAACATCGACAAAATCGGCGGCTCCGTGGATGTGCAGTCAAAACTTGGCACTGGCACCACCGTGCGCATGAAGATTCCGTTGACCCTGGCGATCATCCCCGCGTTGATTGTGACCGATCGCGGCGATCGTTACGCGATCCCACAAATCAGCCTGCTGGAATTGGTGCGCCTGGAAGGCGAAGACGCCAGGAAGCGCATTGAATCCGTGCAGGGCGCTCCCGTGTACCGGCTGAGAGGGCGGCTGCTGCCGCTGGTGTATCTCGACCGGCAACTGCGGCCGGATGCGCCGCTGGATCAAGCGCATCAATCGGCAGTGGTAAACATCGTGGTCTTACAGGCGGACGAACGGCAGTTCGGGTTGGTTGTAGATGAAATCAACGACACCGAAGAAATCGTGGTGAAGCCGCTGGGCAAGCAGCTAAAAGGTGTTAAGACGTTCGCCGGGTCAACGATTATGGGTGATGGGCGGGTGGCTCTGATTCTGGATGTGCTGGGACTGGCGCAGTCCGCGAACGTGGTGGGCGAAAACCGCGAACATCCGCGAACCGGTAAAGAAGGAGCTGCGGCCCAGCACGGCAATGAGAAGCAAACGATGTTGTTGCTGCAGTGCGGCGCCGATGGACGAATGGCCATGGACCTGGAGCTGGTAGCACGGCTGGAGGAATTCAAGCCGGAGAACATTGAGAAAGCGGGCGAGCAGCAAGTAGTGCAATACCGCGGGAAAATCATGCCGCTGATCCGCATTTCGGATGTGCTGCGGTTGCCGCAAAGCGCGGGCGCACAGAATCATTCAGGAATGACGCAGGTGGTGGTGTATTCGGAAGAAGGGCGAAGCGTGGGCTTGGTGGTGGACCGCATTCTGGACATTGTCGAGGAGTCGTTTGTCCCACAGCAGCCTTCGAAACGGGAAGGGCTATTCGGTTCGGCGGTGATTCAACAGCGAGTGACGGACCTGTTGGATGTACACAGTTTGATTCGCAAGGCGATTCCCAGTTTTTATGAAGCCCAGCAGACGCATCAGGAGCAATGACTTTGGCGAACGCACAACAGTTTTGCACGTTTTTTATCGACAAGCAGTTTTTTGCCGTGCCGGTGCAACAGGTCCAGGAAGTGATTCGCTATCAGGAAATGACGCGTGTGCCGCTGGTTCCTCCAGTTATTCGGGGATTGATCAATCTTCGCGGCCAAATTGTGATTGCTTACGATTTGCGGAAACGCCTGGGTTACCCGGACCGCCCGGAAAACCAAAAGCCGATGAATGTGGTAGTGCGCGCGGACGGCGAGACGGTGAGTTTCCTGGTGGACGAAATCGGAGACGTCATTGAAGTCGAAGAGGATTGCGCCGAACAGCCACCAGAAACCTTGCGCGCGGAAACACGCGAGCTGTTGCAAGGTGTGTACAAGCTAAAAGGTCAGCTGCTGCTGGTATTGGACACCGAGCGCACCGTGAACGGAACAGAGATAAGCGCTCGCGGAAAATAGACGAATTTTGGCGACTAGCGGGAAGTCTGAAGCGAAGTTCGCACATAAAGGGAGATAGGCGATGAAAAGCAAGCGGAATGGACACCATGGCAGCACGGCAGTCGCAACGATTTATGACGAAATTGGCGGCGAAAGCGCGGTCCGCGCGGTCGTCGATGGACTGTACGTTCGTATTTTGGGAGATGTTGTACTTGGTCCGTTCTTTGCCGGCGTGGACATGAAGCGGGTCAAAGATCAGCAAGTCGTGTTCCTGGCGCAGGCACTGGGTGGGCCGCAGCGCTACAAGGGACCGGGCATGCGGGAGCTTCATGCGCGCATGCCGATTGAACAGCGTCATTTCGACCGTATGACCCAGCATCTGGTGGCGAGCCTGAAAGCTCAGCGCGTCGGCGACAGCGCCATCAACGAAATCGTAGCGGTGCTTCAGTCATACGCCCGCGACATCGTGAACACACAAACCGATGAAGACTCTCTGGCCGCGGACAACAAAGAGGCGCTGATGTTCCGGCAGATGATCGAAAACTCTCCCATCAACGTGATGCGCGCGGACACTGACTTGGTGATCCGCTACATGAATGCCGCATCAAAAAACACTCTAAAGAAAATCGAGCACCTGATGCCCTGCAAGGTGGAACAGATGGTGGGCACCTCCATCGATATCTTCCACAAAAATCCTTCCTATCAGCGAAAAATGCTCAGCGACCCCAAGAATCTGCCTCATCATGCGAATATCCAGTTGGGACCAGAAACGCTGAGTCTTCTCGTCACTGCCCTCTATGACGGGCAGCAAAGATATGTTGGCACCATGGTTACCTGGGATGTGGTGACCGAGAAACTCCTCCTCGAAACGCAGAACAACGACTACGCCGGGCAAATTGCGGCCATCGGCAGGTCGCGCGCGGTGATCGAGTTTCAGATGGACGGCACGATTCTCACCGCCAACGATAACTTCTTGAAATTGATGGGCTACTCCCTGGAAGAAATCAAGGGTAAGCACCATAGCCTCTTCATCGATGAAGCGTACCAGCGAAGCTATGAGTACAAGGAGTTCTGGGCAAAGTTGAACCGCGGAGAATGGGTCATAGACGAATTCAAACGCATCGGAAAAGGCGGCAAGCAAGTTTGGATTCAGGGTGCCTACAACCCAATCCTGGATATGCAAGGCAAGCCATTCAAGGTGGTCAAGTATGCCACCGACGCTACCGAGCAGAAACTGAAGAACGCTGACTATGAAGGCCAAATCGCGGCGATCCGGAAAGTGCTCGCCGTGATTGAGTTCAAGATGGACGGGAGCGTCCTTGACGCAAACGATAATTTCTTGAAGGCGCTGGGCTACACGCTCGACGAGATCAAAGGTAGACACCACAGCATGTTTGTGGATGAAGTTTATCGGCAGAGCTATGAGTATAAGGAATTCTGGGCGAAGCTAAACCGTGGCGAGTACGTTGCCGACGTGTTCAAGCGTATCGGCAAGGGCGGCAAGGAAGTCTGGATCCAGGCGTCCTACAACCCAATTCTCGACGTGAGTGGTAAGCCCGGCAAGGTCGTGAAATACGCGACGGACATCACCGAGCAAAAGGAAGCAGTGAACGCCATGATGGCGGACGCAGCCATGCTGTCGACCGCTGCGATTGAAGGCAAACTGACCACGAGGGCGGACGCAAGTAAGCATCACGGCGATTACCGAAAAGTGGTGGAAGGCGTGAATGCCACACTTGACGCGGTGATCGGGCCTTTGAATGTGTCGGCGGACTACGTGGATAAGATCAGCAAAGGGGAAATCCCTGCGAAGATCACGGACAACTACAACGGCGATTTCAACACCATCAAGAACAATCTGAATACGTGCATCGACGCGGTGAATGCGTTGGTATCGGATGCGGGATTGCTGTCGAAGGCTGCGGTTGAAGGCAAATTGGCGACGCGGGCCGATGCCACGAAACACCAGGGCGATTACCGCAAGGTGGTCGAAGGCGTGAATGCCACGTTGGACGCGGTGATCGGGCCGTTGAATGTGTCGGCGGACTACGTGGATAAGATCAGCAAGGGGCAAATCCCAGCGAAGATCACGGACAACTACAACGGCGATTTCAATACCATCAAGAACAATCTGAATACCTGCATCGACGCGGTGAATGCCTTGGTATCGGACGCAGTATTGCTGTCGAAGGCTGCGGTCGAAGGCAAATTGGCGACGCGTGCCGATGCCACGAAACACCAGGGCGATTACCGCAAGGTGGTCGAAGGCGTGAATGCCACGTTGGACGCGGTGATCGGGCCGATGCGCGAAGTAGCGGACACGATCGGTAAATTGGCGGAAGGCGACCTGACCGCGAAGATCACGAACCGTTATGCGGGCGAGTTCGAACAGCTGGGTGAAGCAGTGAACAAACTGAGCACGCAAGTTCACGCGGCGATCCTGCAGATTGCCAATACCACCAACTCACTGGTGTCCGCCGCCGAGGAATTGACGGCAACGAGCCAGCAAATGAGCGCAAACGCCGAAGAAACCTCCAGTCAAGCCAACGTGGTGACGGCCGCCGCTGAAGACGTAAACAAAAATCTACAGACCGTGGCGACCGCTACGGAAGAAATGGGCGCGAGCATCAAGGATATCGCTAAGAACGCGTCGGAGGCCGCCAAAGTTTCCAACTCAGCCGTGGGTGTGGCAAATAAGACCAACCAGACGGTGACCAAGCTGGGTCAATCGAGCGCGGAAATCGGCGAAGTCATCAAGGTGATTACTTCCATCGCACAACAAACGAACCTGCTGGCACTGAACGCCACCATCGAGGCGGCCCGCGCGGGTGAAGCGGGAAAGGGCTTCGCGGTGGTCGCGAATGAAGTGAAGGAACTGGCCAAAGAAACCGCGAAAGCTACCGAAGATATCAGCCGCAAGATTGAAACCATTCAGACAGATACGAAAGAGTCCGTGGAGGCGATTGGCACCATCAGCGGAATCATCAATCAGATCAACGATATTTCCGCGACGATTGCGTCCGCGGTGGAAGAGCAGAACGCCACGACGAATGAAATGACTCGCAACGTGAGCGACGCGGCGCGCGGTTCCGGCGAAATCAGCAAGAACATTGCCGGAGTCGCGGACGCGGCACAAAGCACCTCGCATGGAGCCGCCGACTCGCAAAAAGCCGCGCAATCTCTGGCACGCTCAACGAACGAGCTCAAGGAACTGACCAGCAAGTTCAAATTCTAGTTGCGGCGAGTCCCCTCGAACGCCTAGAGGCTTTCGAGAACCTGCTCCAGGTAGGTCCAGAAATGGGCGACCGAAGAAATCTGCACGCGTTCGTTAGGGCTGTGCGGATTCAGAATCGTCGGACCAAACGAAATCAGTTGCATATCGGGATATTTTTCGCCGATAACCCCGCATTCCAGTCCCGCGTGCATGGCGAACAATGTGGCGGGTCGCCCAAAAACCTTTTCGTGGACTTCCTGCAGCTTACGCACCAGTTCGGAGTTAGGTTCGGGCTTCCAGCCGGGATAATCGCCGTTGTGCTCGACTTCGAATCCGGCCAGCCGGGGAATCGTTGCCACGCTGCGAGCGGCCGACCGTTTGCCAACATCAATCGCGCTGCGTTGGCTGGTGACAATTTCAACCGCATCGCCGGTCGTCGTGATAGTCGCAAGGTTCGTGGAAGTTTGCACCAGGCCCGGTACATCCGGGCTCATCGCGAGAACTCCATGCGGCAGAACTTCCAGCACAGCGGCGATGTTCTTTGCGTCGTCAGCCGACATCACGGCAGCGGGGCGGTCTGTTTCCCCAAGGGTAATCCGCAAATCGGGTTCGAACGAGCCGAACTCCGACTTGTATGCCGATTCGGCCGCCGAGACGATGGACTTGAGTTCGCTCTCGTAAGAAGCATCGGCAACAATCACCGCGATGCTTTCGCGTGGGATGGCATTGTGCGCGCTTCCGCCCTTCACCTCCGCGAGTTGCATGGGAATCTTCTCGAGCAGGTCCTGCAGCACCCCACCCATGATCCGCAACGCGTTCCCGCGACCTTCATGAATGTTGACACCGGAATGGCCGCCATGCAGCCCGAACACTTTCACGCGGAAGGCGGAGCCGCCGGTGGGAGGCGCTATTTTCAATTTACGGCGGAGGATTGTGTTCACCCCGCCCGCACACCCGATGCAGAGATGGCCTTCTTCTTCGGTGTCGAGATTCAGAAAATATTTCGAACGCAACAACCCTGGCTGAAATTGCGAAGCGCCGGTCAGGCCGGTTTCCTCGTCGATGGTGAAAGCAAATTCCAACGGGCCGTGCGAAATATCGTCGCTTTCCATCACGGCGAGAGCGGCAGCGACACCCACGCCATTATCTGCGCCGAGCGTGGTGCCATCCGCTTTTAGCCAATCGCCATTTCGAACAATTTTGATAGGGTCGCTATCGAAGTTGTGCGCGGTACCTTCATTCTTTTCGCAGACCATGTCCAGATGGCCTTGCAGCAGCGCCATAGGGGCGTGTTCGCGTCCAGGGCGCGCCGGCTTACGCACGATCAGGTTGCCGGCGGAATCTTGAATGGTTTCCAGCCCCAAGCTTTCGGCGACACCGCGAATGTACTCGCGAGCGGCGGCTTCTTTTGTGGAGGCGCGGGGGATCGCCGCGAGGCGGTCGAAATGTTTCCAGACCGGCTGCGGTTCCAAAGCGGCGAGCGCAGGCATCATGGCAGGCTCCGTGAATGCTAAGGAGGGAAAAGCCGGGAACTACAGTTTTATTGTACCCGGTTCCAGACATCACGAGAATTGACACTCCGCCGCACATCGCATTCGCCATTGTCGCAGCGCACGCTAACGTACCATGGCAAGCTGGTCAATAAGCGGTCAGCGGTTCGTCGGTCCCGAGCGCAATACTGATCTGGTCGCTCAGTTTTTTTAGCGTATCCCCGTCACCGGCATGAAGGGGCGATTGCTGCAGCAGACTGGCCGAATCGGAGATGTAGGAGAGCGCACGAACTTTGCAGGTGGTAATCCCGGAGCATTGCTGCACGAGGTTTGCGGCCAAGGGCGAAAGATTTTTGCGAGCTTGCTCATTTTGGTCTTCAGATGGGCGCGCTAGTCGAAGTTCCTGGCCGAGAAGATTGATATCGTACGTGAATACTCCGGCGGAGTAGAAAAACTTCTGGCCTGCCGGACTGTAGCAGAACTTATTCAGGCGATCGTGAAGATCGCTGATCATGTCGGATAAAGAGCCTTTGCGTTCTTCCGGGGGAACCGCCAGCCGCGTAGAAGCCTGCTGCGCAAGACTGACCAAATCGTCTGGAGCGCCAATCTTGGTCAGGTCGCCCAGGATGCTCGCGGCGGCGCGTTCGCCGATGCGGCCGTTTTGCGGCCAGTATTCTTCCAGCAGGCGCATGCTCAAACCTATGCGATAGAACGCCTGAGCTCTGGATTTTTTCTCTAACGCTTGTGTAGCGACGGCGAGCGGGTTCGATTCTGAGGGAGGCTCGGCGGCCGGCTCCGTGTTGTGGAGAACCGTCGAAGCTTCGGGAGCACGCGGCTCTATCGTAGCGTGAGTTTCTGGGACTTTCGGCTCGAGGGACTGGGGCGCGGGCGGATTGACCGGGGCAGGGTTCGCGTTTTCAGCGGCGGTCGGCGGATTTTTCAGCAGCGCGGCAATCTCAGCAAAATGGAGTTTTTCCGCCATGGAAAGGGCGGTGCTGCCGTCATTGGCCTGCACGGATTCCGAAGCTCCGTGCCTCAGCAACTCGCGGACGGTGTCCAGGTGTCCCTGGCGCGCTGCTTCGAGCAATGCGGTCCGGCCCATATCGTCCTGGGCGTTCATGTCCGCATGGTTTTCGAGCAGGACCGCGACGGTGTCGGTATCACCGCTATACGCCGCATGAATCAATGCGGTGTCCTGGTATTTATTTTTGGCGTTGACGTTTGCGCCGCTGGCGAGAAGAAAGCGGACGGTATCGGTACGGCGCGAGAACGCCGCCCAAAACAGCGGAGTCCACCCATCTTTATCCTGCGCGTTGATTCCGGCGCCTTTTTCGAGAAGGACGCGCACCGTGTTCGTGTAGCCTTCGAACGCAGCTTCCATGAGCGCCGTGCGGCCGGCGTTGTCCGTGGCATCCACGTCCCCGCCCTTTTCGATCAGCGTGCGCACCAGGTCCGTGTGACCTCGCGAGGCGGCCGCCATCAACGGGGTGTTGCCATAGGTCGCTCCACGAGCATTCACGCCGGCGCCTTCGCGAATCAGTTCTAGCACTTGGGCGGTATCACCAGCTTCCGCGGATTGCAGCAGGTTTTCATTGAGCAGGTCGCTTTTCGAAAGCGAGGCGGAGGGCTTGGAAGCTGTTGCTGGCACGGCAACCAGAGAATTGTCCGGCTCGGGCTTCGAGGATGCCGCGGGAGAGGTATTCGCGTTCGACGTTACAGCCGTCCCGGATTTCGCAGCAGCGCCAGGCTTGCCCGGAATGACGCGCGAAGCATCACGAAGAAGGGTGACGAGATTGTCGTACTTATATTTCTCCGCCAATCGCAGCGCGGTGCTTCCGTCATTTGCACGTACCTGAACGTCAGCGTGTTGGTCGAGCAAAACTTTTGCGGCATCAGCATGGCCGAGGTTGACCGCGCTCATCAGTGCAGTCCAGCCATAGTTATCGCGCGCATTGATGTGCGCACCGTGGTCCAACAGAACACGGATAATATCCGCTTGTCCGTAGAAACTGGACCAGAACAAGGCAGTGCGTCCCTCATTGTCGCGTGCGTTCACGTCGGCGCCTTTGGCGATCAGCAGGCGAATCGTATCGGTGTGGCGGGAAAATGAGGCCCAGAATAAGGCGGTCCAGCCGACACTGTCCTTCGTGTTTACGTCCGCCCCGTGCTCGAGCAGAATGCGGGCGGTGTCCGTATATCCGGCCGAGGCCGCCTCGATCAAGGGGGTACGGCCATTTTTGCTGCTGGCGTTCGCATCCGCACCCTGAGCGAGAAGTTGCTGCACCACCGCATTATCGCGGGTACCCACGGCATCCATGAGTTTGGAATCTAGACTTTGCGCTGAAGCGGAAAAAGTGAGAACGAGCAGCACGGCCAGCGCCCAACATTGCTTTACAACGAGAAAGCTATGGGAAACGCGCAGCATTCGTCCTTGGCCCCGCCCAACTGTTTCCCCAGGCATGCGGAAACAGGCAAAATCCGCGACAAGAAAATCGGAGTCTTCCTATGATACTCGCGAGAATGTCGGCGCGGACGAGCACCTTTGCGGCGATTGCAGCAAGCTACAACGGCGGTGCGGCTTCGAGTTATGTTGGAGGTGCGTGGTGTTCTGTGGAGAGGCGGTCTTTCAGACCCGCCTCTTGTTCTTTTTTCTTACCCGGGGGTGCCGCACTGTGAGTTGGCCAATGTTGTGCGGCTGAGGTGAGTGGTCCCGAGCTAGCTCAGTCGGTCACTTTTTTCCAGGTCTTGTCCGGATTGTATTCGGTGATAGCGGCGGCTTGTTCGGCGGTATTCTCGCCCAAGTCTTTCTGGTAGACCACTCCATTCTGGTTGATGATGAAGGTCATCACGCCGCTGACCTTATATTGTGCCGGGAACGCGATCAGCGCCACTCCTCCGGTCAATTGGCCATCCTTCAAATAGCTTTTTGCTCCGCCCTTTGCAGCAGGCCCTTGCGCTTTCAAAACTCGGTACAAGTAACCGTGGTACGGCTGACCCTTTTCACCGGACCCGTAACCTTCCGCGCTGGCACTGGCCAGCAGCGGTCCCGCCGGACTCGCTGGCTCGTCCTCCGCGGTTTCCCAGTACAGGCCATCCTGCTTGCCGGGTGAGCTCATAAACCTTCGCGCATAAATTCCCGCAGGCAATCCGTCATGACCTACGGCCGCATAATCTTTTTGCGCATCAATGTAGCCTCGGCAGGCAGCGATGGCGCCAAGTTCATTGTGACCGATGCGCCGATACAGAAGCTCTTCCTTGCCTGCCGCGGTATCGAACCGCCATTTGCCATCGTCGTTGACGATAGGAATGGGCATGGCCCAGTTGTTGGCACCGACTTGGAGAATGCGGGTTTTCTCGTCTTGCCTCACGATGGCATGTTTCGTTTTGTAAGCTTTTACGAACCCTTCCATCCCGGACTTGTCCTGAACGGGATCCCCGGAGTAGACCAAGTCTTTTCCTTCGTCCCCAAGGACGCTGACCATTTCTTCCTGATTTCCGTCTTCGGCCGCTTTCACGAGCGCCCGGACAGCTTCGGCGGGAGTTGCGAACGTTTGTTGGTCAGCGGCTTTACAAATTCCGGCGACCAGCAGGAACGCTACGAACGGGGTAAAAAGTAAGCGCGAGAGTCGCATTGTAATATTCCCTCGAAAATACATTTTTGTTTTCATGGCTTACCTCTTTTTGGCCGCGCCACCGGCTGAATTCGTGCGTGGTGCCGGTGCGCCCATGCTGGCGTGTCCGCGATTGCTGGCTGCGCGATCGGCTTTGGCATTGCTGGCGCCGTTCAACGCTCCGCCACCCGAGGATTGCGGCCTATTCTGCGTTTGCGGTTGAGCAGGTCGTGCTGTGGGTTGATTGCCCGCGGCAGGACGCGCGCTGGGCTGGGTTGAAGGCGTGGGCCTTGCTCCGGGAGTGTTCCCTGTTGCAGGTCGTGTCGCCGGAGTATTTGTATTTCCCGCGTTCGGCCGGTTGTAAGTCGCGTTGCCGGTGTTTGGCCGGTTCGGCTGAGTCGCCGGACTGGGCCGTGCTCCGCCGTTTTGCGCAAATCCGCGGTCACCGGAAGGATTGCGCGAAGGAGGAGTTGCCGCGTTCACGCGATTGTTTCCAGCGGCTCCGCCTTTATTGCCTTGATACGCCGTTTGACCCTTCCAGTTGTTGTTGGGGTTGCTTCCGGTGGCAGGGCGTGGCGTTGCTCCAGGAGTATTTCCGGCATTGCCTCCGCTTGGACGGTTGGGAACATTGCCGGGCGCGGGTCTCGGGTTCACGTTATTTGCAGTCGCGGGACGATAATTCACACCTTGCTTGGCGCCGGGCTGGCTGCCCATATTCCGGGAATAATTGCTATTCGTGCTGGTGTTGTACGGGACCGGGCGCGGTTTGTAATTCGGGTTCAGATTATTGTTGTTGTTGAAGCGATTGTAGTAGTAGTTGTTGTTTATGTAGATGTTCGTATTTCCGTAGTGCACGGGGCGATGGTAGCCATATGCGGGTCCCCAGCCCGGATAGTAGATCGGACGGTACGGAGGAGGATAATACGGCCGCGGACCGTACCAAACGCCTCCATAACCCCACGCCGGATAATAATAATTGTTACTGCTGATGGCGCTGCCCACCGCGACCCCCGCGCCGAAGGAGAGCAGGCCAATGAGAACCGCGGTGCCGGTGCTCACACCTTCTTTTTCTTTCACCACCGTGGTGGTGTTGGTGTTTGTATTGGAACTGTAGTTGCCAGTCGCTGGTCCTGAGGTGGTCGTGGTGGTCGTTGTAGTGCCGTCCGGGCGCGTGGTGGTAGTCGTGGTTTGAAAAACCTGATCGGGATTGTATTGCGGCACGTAAACAACCTTGGGATCGGCCGGCTTCAACTCGACAACCTGCTGGCCATTCGACTGAGTCACGTCTACCTTCATCTGCGACGAACTCTTCAGCGCACCGTTGTCAACTGCCTGAGCGCGCAACCGCTGTACCGAATCGAGCACGGCTTTCGGACTGGCTTGGTACGCCGCGCCAAGTTGCTTGGTCCAATCAAACTGCGTGCACATCAAATCAACCACGGTGGGATAGTGAAGCAGGGCTTGCATCACTGGTGTGAACCCGGCTTTTTGGGAAGCTTGGTCCAGCGCCGCCTCTTTCAGGTTTTGATTTTGGTCCAGAACCAGCCAGTTGCCGCCGTCCATCACCTCTTGCGGGTCTGTGGCCGCTTGCAGCATCACCGCAAGCACCGGGTCAGGGTATAGCGCGATGGGCGCGAGTAATTCGTCCAAGCCATCCGCGGTCAAGTTCACCTCGGGAAGCTGTGTCGAAGCTTGATCTGCTTGCTGAGCCGGAGCAGTTGCAGCCGCCGCATTCGTGGCTGCTCCGTTGCCGGGATCTTGCTGGACCATCGGCGCTGGCGAACTCTCTTTCGCGCTGCAGCCTTCCCATCCTATATTCACCGTAACCATTAAAAACGCTGACAGCCACGCCATCGAACCCTGTATTCCTCGCATGAACGCCTCGCACCAAGAAGGTTGAGCTGAACATCAAAACGAATGGAAGTGTTTGAACGTGAGAATAACCGGCCGGGCGGGGCGACGCCGCGGTTAGACGCAGAGCATACCACTGAATTTATAAATGCGAATAGTGGCCCGGTATCGCCTGACTGAGCTAGTCGAGCTTCTTGCGCGCGAAATAAAAGAGAGAAGCCGCGAGCAACAGGAACATAAACACAGCGAAGAGATTGCTCGTGGCAAACGAACCCATCAGCTTCGGGCCGAAGGAGAAAAGATCGGCGCGCCAAGGCAAATGCAACGCGGAGGCAAACCAGTGCGGCACGCGATTCGCGATTTCCGGGTCTTGCAGCAGGTTAATCCCAATGCCCAGCAGGCCGAAAACACCGCCGGCCGCAATCAGTCCGCTGGAATAAAGGGCCCCGGGACTCGCCTCGCTGCTGCCTTCCTGCTTTTCTTTGAGTGAGGCTTCCACCGCCCAGGCGATCAAGCCTCCTGCGAACATGGTCGCGGTGGTTGCCACAGAAATGTAGAGACCGGTGGCAAACGCGAGCGAGCGCACTCCTAGAATCTCAATGGCAATCACCATGGCCACGCCCATCAGCACCAAACGCCAAGGGAGTCGCTGCGTCAGAATGCCGCTGATCACCGTGGCCATCAGACGGGCCTGCGGCGCCGGAGCCTTATCACCACCGATGCCCTGTGCCCACTGGTATTCGATCTTTTGCGTGCCGGAATTGTAGAGATACTCGCCGTCGGGAATCACGCTGGAACCCAGAGAATTGATCAGCACATAGTTCTTGTCTTTGTACGTGAACGACTGACGTTCCACTTTCGCGCCCGTGGGAAGAGAAGAAATGTTCACGGGAATTTCCATGGGCAGATATTTTTCCAGCCCGCGGTTCATCAGATTCAGCGTCCCGCCGATGGCCACAGTGGAAACGGTCACGCCGATGAGCAGGCCCATCTGCTGCCAGAACGGAGTCGAGCCCACCAGAAAGCCGGTCTTCAAATCCTGCGAAGTGGCGCCCGCAATCGCGGAAGCAATGCAGACCACGCCGCCAATCATCAACGCTAGGACCGCGTAGTTCGGAGCGGTCCAGCCGGCCAGAAGAAAAATTGCGCAGGTCGCCATCAACGTAGCAATGCTCATCCCGCTGATGGGATTCGAGGAATTGCCCAGCAGCCCGCTGATGCGGCTGGCCACGGTCACAAACAAGAAACCAAATACCACCACGAAAACGCCGGCAAACAAATTCTGATACCACTGCGTCTGCGCTCCCTTCATGGGATGAAACGTGAGTAGGATCCACATCATCACCACGATCAGCGCCGACCCGAGAATCACCCAGCGCATCGGCGTGTCACGTTCGGTTCGCGTGGTCGCGGGAGCTTCGCCGGCATTTTGTGCGCCCACGTCCTTCAACCCGGCACGCAGCGCACCGATGATGGTTGGCAGTGTTCGAAGCAAAGTGATCAACCCCGCCGCCGCCACAGCGCCCGCGCCCATCGGGCGAATGTAACTGCGCCACATATCATCGGGCGTCATTTGCGGAATCGGTATGGTGGATGGATAAAGCGGGTTACTACCCGCCAGTTGTCCATAGAACTTGATCGCTGGCATGATCACCAGCCAGGACACGATCCCGCCGGCGAACAGAATGCCTGAAACACGCGGCCCAATGATGTAGCCGACGCCGAGATATTCGGTGGTAATGTCCGCGCGAAAGCTGGACCCGGGATACCAGGCAGGGCGCCCTTCCGGCTGTTCCGTCCACAGCAAAAACGTTTTCATCAGGAAGGTGTACACGCCGCCGAGTCCCAATCCCCAGAAAACGCGCCCCGCAAACGATCCGCCCTTTTCTCCCGCGACCAGAACGTCAGCGCACGCCGTACCTTCCGGAAACGTGAGATTGCCGTGCTCCTTCACGATAAGTTGCCGCCGCAGTGGAATCATGAACAGCACGCCGAGCCAGCCGCCCAGCAGCGCCATCGGAAAAATGCGCCAGAAGGTAAACTCCGAACCGTAGCCCAGGAAAATCAGCGCGGGTAACGTGAACATCACGCCAGCGGCAAGAGATTCGCCCGCCGAGCCAGTGGTTTGCACGATGTTGTTTTCCAGAATCGTCGAGCGGCCAAATGCTCGAAGAATGCTGATCGAGAGCACGGCAATGGGAATCGATGCGGAAACGGTGAGTCCCGCGCGCAAGCCCACGTACACGGAAACGGCGCCGAACAGCAGTCCAAAGATGCCGCCAAGCACCACCGCGCGAAACGTAAACTCTTTCAGGTTCTGCTCAGCCGGCACATAGCTTTGAAATTCTGTGGCAGTTGCCGTGGAATTCCATGGACGGTCGTTCACCGTTGCCTCCCGGTTCGATGCTTGGAGCATTCAAATGAAACTGATGTGAAGGGATTATGACCCAGCCATGAGCACCTGGGAAGTAATTCGTGAACGAAAACAACCCATAACAAGTACTCTTGACAACGAGCCGATTCGTTCGTAACTTCATCGGCAGCACGTATTCAGCTTGACAACAGAGAAAATCGCCGCGCCCCCAGTCGCAGCGTTGTGCCTGCGCGTCTGCTTCGACCGGAACCCGTGGCGGAACGCAGTTCCGCAGTTTGGGAGAGTTACCGTGTCCGACCGACGAACCGCCATGCCCCTCGCCGTCATTGCCTGCGCATTGAGTTTTGCCCCACTGAAAGCCGCAGCGGACGAATGGAAGCCTATCGATCCCGCCGAATTGAAAATGACCAGCGAGCCGAAAGCTCCTGGCGCCAACGCCATTTATCTGTACCGCGAGGTAGACCGCAAAGACGCCGGGCGAGCCAATACCGAGTACAACTATGTGCGCATTAAGATCCTGAAAGAAGAAGGACGTGAAGCCGCAAATGTGATCATCCCATACTACAGTGATAAGACCCGCATTGATGGAGTCCGCGCCAGAACTGTCCACCCGGACGGTTCCATTGTCAATTTTGATGGCAAGGTCTACGACAAGATCGTTGAGAAAACCAAGGGCATCAAGATCAAAGCGAAGGTGTTCACGGTTCCCGATGTCCAAGTGGGCAGCATCGTCGAATATCACTTCAACTATAACTTCGACGATGGCTGGGTGTTCGACTCTTACTGGAGTATCAGCGACGACCTGTTCACCAAAAAGGCGGACTTCTCCCTGGTTCCTTACAGCCGCTTCGCCATGCGCTGGGTATGGCCCGCGGGGCTGCCTGTTGGAGCGACGCAGCCAAAAATAGGCCCGGATAAAGTGGTGAGAATGACGGCGACTGACGTACCAGCCTTCCAAACTGAAGATTTTATGCCGCCGCCCAATGAACTGAAATTCCGGGTCATCTTTATTTACAGTGACGAGGATTTCGAAAGCGATCCAGCCAAGTTTTGGCGCAAGTTCGACAAAAAAGAATATGACCGCATGGAAAGCTTCGTCAACAAAAAGAAGGAACTCGAAGCCGATGTCGCCCAGATCGTCTCTCCCGCGGATACCCCGGAACTGAAGCTGCAAAAGATCTATACGCGAATGGAGCAGTTGCGCAACTTGAGTTTCGAAACCCAAAAAACCGAAGAAGAAGAAAAACGCGACAAGCTGAAATTCCCGGAAAATGCCGCCGAAGTGATGAAGCTCGGTTACGGAACCGGTTACCAGATTACCTGGACCTTTCTGGGCCTGGCCCGCGCCGCCGGACTGGAAGCCTACGGCTTGATGATTTCCCGCCGCAATGAATATTTCTTTGATGAAAAACGAATGAACAAGCAGGAATTGGATTCCAATGCGGTGCTGGTGAAAGTCAACGGCAAAGATCTTTACTTCGATCCTGGCGCCAAGTTCGTACCCTATGGCCTGCTGCCCTGGGAGGAAGCGGGTGTGCGCGGAATGAAGCTTGATAAAGATGGGGGCGCCTGGATTCAAACCGCGCTGGGTGACAGTGGCGCTTCGCAGATTCAACGGACTGCGAATTTGAAACTGAACGATGAGGGCACGCTGGACGGAACGGTGAAGCTGACATTTACTGGCCTCGAAGGGTGGTCCCGCCGCGTTCGCGAGCGCAACGAAGACGATGAGGCGCGCAAGAAAGCGCTGGAGGAAGAACTGAAAAGCTATGTGCCAGTGGCTATGGATGTGGAACTGACCAATCAGCCCGATTGGAAAAGCACGGAGCCGCCGCTGACGGCGGAATTCCACGTGAACATTCCGGGTTGGGTTTCCGGAGCAGGCCGCCGCGCTCTATTTCCGGTGGGCATTTTCGGGGCGCCGGAGAAGGGGATTTTCACTCACGCGGACCGGGTTTTCGCGATTTGCTTCGACTATCCCTATCAGAAGAGAGACGACGTCACGATCGCACTGCCGAGTGGTTGGACGGTCTCAAGTGTACCCCAGCCGACAGACCGCGATGCCAAAGCCGCCGAGTACATATTGAAAGTGGATGACAAAAAGACCGAGATCCATATTGCCCGATCGGTGCGCAGCGATCTTTTCCTGGTACCGCAGGCAAACTATGTGGCGTTGCGTGGGTTCTTTCAGGCGGTGAGGAATGGAGATGACCAACAGATTGTGCTGCAACCGTCCGCGGTTGCGGCCGCTCATTGAAGCGGGAATATCCTCGGCGATTTTGATTGCCGGAATATTCGTGGCAAGCCCGAAGGCCGAGGCCGGTGATGCGCCTGCGTGGATGCACGCGCTGGTGAACGCCCCACTGCCGAAGCATGACGAAAAAACCGACGCCGTGCTGTTGTACTCCGAAGAGATTCTCAGCGTGCAGCCGAATGGCAAATTGAAGGAAACAGACCGCGCCGTGTACAAAATTCTGCGGCCCGGCGGCAGGCACGTCGCGAAGCTCCATTTGTACGTAAACAACGATCAGCGCATCAACCATATCCATGGGTGGTGTATTCCCGCACAAGGAAAAGACTATGAAGTAAAGGACAAGGACGTCGCGGAAAGCGGATTGGTGGGCACCGAAGACGGAATCTTATATTCGGACGCCAAAATGAAATCCGTGGAAATCCCCGCCGCTGACCCAGGAAACCTCATTGGCTACGAAGTGGAGGGAGAAGGACGCCCTTACATTTTGCAGGATGAGTGGTTTTTTCAAAAGACGATGCCTGTGGCGGATACTCGTTACACCCTGCAACTGCCCTCGGGATGGGAATACAAGGCGGTGTGGGTGAATCATCCAGAGGTTGCGCCCATTTCGGTCGGGAACAATCAGTGGCAGTGGCAGCTAAAAGATATACCGGAGATCCAGCCGGAGTGGCGGATGCCTCCCTGGAAAGCCGTGGCCGGTTTGATGATTGTTTCGCTGGTGCCGCCGGGCGGAGCGAATCATGGATTCCTGACTTGGTCGGAAATGGGGTCATGGTATGCCGGGCTTGTTCAGGGCCGCCGCGATCCGTCGCCAGAAATGAAACAGAAAGTGGCAGAGCTTACGGCCCAGGCGAAAACGCCAATGGCACAAATGTTGGCACTATCGGAGTTCATGCAAAAAGACATCCGCTATGTGGAAATTGCGCTGGGCATTGGAGGAGTGCAGCCGCATCCCGCGCGCGACGTGTTTTCGAATCGCTACGGCGATTGCAAGGATAAAGTGACGCTGCTCTCGGCGATGTTCAAGGAAGTGGGAATTGATTCCTACTACGTGGTGATTCACACCGAGCGAGGTGGTGTTACGCCCGCAACTCCGCCGCACGTAGGGGCGTTCGATCACATGATCATCGCCATTCGTTTGCCAGACGACGTGAGTGATGTGCGATTGCGGGCCACGATTCAGCATCCCAAGCTGGGCAAGCTGCTGATTTTCGATCCGACAGATGAGATCACCCCATTCGGCGCGCTGCGCGGCGACTTGCAATCGAGCTACGGTTTGCTGGTTATGCCCGACGGTGGCGAGCTGGTGCAAATGCCCGAGCTTCCGACGATTTCCAATGGCATCTGGAGAACGGCCAAGTTGAACCTCGACAGCCAAGGCGTGTTGCGCGGCGACGTGGATGAGCAGCGCCTGGGCGATTCCGCTTCGCATGTCAGAGGTGAGTTGCTTACTGTGTCCAAGGACAGCGACCGCATCAAGCCGGTGGAGCGAATGATGGCCGGGTCCGTGTCCAGCTTTCAAATCACCAAAGCGAGCATGACCAACTTGCATGATTACGACCAGCCGTTTGGTTTCAAGTGGACCTTTGTGGCGCCCGAGTACGCCAAGTCCGCGGGCAATCTGCTCCTGGTGCGGCCGCGCGTTCTGGGCGTCGAGACCAGTGGGTTGTTGGAAACCAAGGAGCCGCGCAAGTATGCCGTTGAATTTGAGGGACCGCGCCGCGATCAAGATACCGTCGAGATTACTTTGCCGGCCGGATACGAGATCGATGAGCTGCCTCCTCCCACGGATGTTGACTATTCCTTTGGAAGCTACCACAGTAAAACCGAAGCGCAGGGCAACGTGCTGAAGTACACGCGCACCTATGAGATCAAACAGCTAAGTGTCCCCGTGACCCAAGCCGAAGATCTAAAGAAGTTCTACCGCATCATCGGAAATGACGAGCGCGGCACCGTCGTCCTCAAGCCCGCCGGCCACTAAGCCATGCCCGCTCGGCATGCCGAAATTTTCACTTCTAGGCCCGTCTAATGAACGTAGAGGATTTCCCACCTTCCGAAGTGTAAGTCCAGGGCTGCCGGAATGTCTAACTACTTGCGATTGATAAACTGTTTGGTGATCGCCGTCCTTGCCAATTTACGAGGTGCGTCGCGAGAATGGACGTGTGACTTGGATCATCCTGGCTGCCATTATCTTGTTTTTCTATCTCGTCCTGAGACGCAAGCCGAAGCGCGGTATCGCGGGTGGCGCACCCTTCGCGGGTGGCGCACCCTTCGCGGGTGGCGCACCCTTCGCGGGTGGCGCACCCTTCGATTCCAAGAAGCTTTGGGTGGCCTACCCTTTGCGTTTTCCGCAAAGGGTGGGACGCTCTTTCTCTTTCTTCAATTCCACTTGTCCACCGCCAGCAATCCTTCCCCACGCTCATAGAACGTCCAACTGCTCCAAACCCAATCTCGCGGGTGGCGCACCCTTCGATTCCAAGAAGCTTTGGGGTGGCCTACCCTTTGCGTTTTCCGCAAAGGGTGGGACGCTCTTTCTCTTTCTTCAATTCCACTTGTCCATCGACAGCAATCCTTCCCCGCGCTCATAGAACGTCCAACTGCTCCAAACCCAATCTCGCGGATGCCAGATTTCGAGCCCGTGCATTCCCCAGGAATTGTCTGCGTTGATAGCATGTGAAGGTGATGAAATGCAGATCGTCACGGCACACCCAGCGTTTCAGATTCTTTGGCATAAACACATCGCCAACCAAGAGCGTCCCACCCTTTGCCAACAGCAACACCGCAAAGGGTAGGCCACCCTCGTTTTATCACTCTACCGTTATGTTCTTCAGTGATATCCTCACATCGATAATGCTAGAAAGAACTCCCGGCAAAGGGTGCGCCACCCGCGGGGGACAGACGGGACGTTCACCACCATTTTCGTCACAAAGCGAAAAATGTCAAAAAACGTTCCGTCTGTCCCCGGGTTCCCATCCTGGTGATAAACAGGGGGAGCAAGAAGCCGAATAGCACGTGTCACAACTATCCGGAATAGGGGTCAAATGGAGCGGATTTGGAAACTCGTCGTTGAAGTTCAGGTGGAGCCAGGAGACATGCCATCAGGCCTCACAAAAGGGTTCATGAATGTCACCACCTGGGCAGAGTCCGCTCAGTCAGCTAGGGACAAGCTTGCCAAGTACATCGAGCGATTTAAATGGCACGTAATCTCCATCGAAGATGTACGTCTAGTTGTCGACAATGAAGAGTAGGATGACGAGCAAATGGAAGACATGATCGCAAGGACGCGAGCAAACCCTAATGCCATTATCCTAGGCACATTCCACGGTTATAAGGAGAACTAGGGCACTGACGAGTCCGTGAATCTTGGAACCTGAAAGGCGAACGCCGCCTTCGGCCGGGTGGCCCAGGCTCGACCCGCAAGATGAATTTGGGTGCCCCATCCCTCGGGTTGTGAGGGTGGGTCTTGGGGCTCCTTGTTTCAACCATTACAACAGCTGGGTGCGGCACGCCTTGTTTTGTCTAAAGACGCGATTCTCCATCTCCCAATTTCCATTTTCCGACCTTCCGCCCATTCGAACCGAAGTACTTTATAATTTATATTTACATTCGGTAAACAATACGCTATGCTTGGTCAGTCATGCTTAAAGGACGCTGCCTGTACGCCGATGCGCTGCTCCCCACGCTTCCAGCCACGGTCCAAATTCTGCTAACTCCTTCGCATCCCACACATGCAGGGCATTCTCCTGTAAGCTCCTTGATTCCCACACTTACAAGAATCGGTGGTATCCCCCACCTCTACCTCTGCGCGCCGATACTGTACGGTACAAAACCATACTGGGTTCCCCGCTAACTCCCATGCATCTCAAGACTTATCACCTGTACTGCAGAAACCGCCCGGGGGGAGGGGGTAGTTACCATCGAGCTATATCATTCATCAGGAATGTCGGCGCGCCGACATTTTCCTATGGTCCATGCAATCCCGCCCTCGCACGCCTCGCTTCCCGATCCCCATGGCCTCAATGAACGTGGTGCTCCGGAGATGGCTTGTCGTTGGATTCCATGTAGTCGATCAGTGCGAGGAGCGCGCCCCAATGATAAAAACGGTCGCTGGACGACACATCATCTCCCGACCCGGTGACGGCATTGTAATTTTCGTGGACATGGTGATTGCCGGTCCACTCAACTTGGAAAAGCGCGAGGGATTTGCGAGCCAGTTCGGAGCGAACCTGCGGCTGATCGTAGTTGCGCAAACCGAGATAAACCAGGAAATTCATGGGGCCCCAAATGCGTCCACGCCAATAATTTTGATCCTTGAACGCGGGGTCGTTGCGCGGAGTCGCGGGAATCATCCAGTCTCCCCCAAATTCGCCGGGATTGAGCAGATGCTCGAGAATCATGCGTTGCGCTTGCTGCGCAGTGGCGGCGCGCGCGAGCAGCGGATAAAAATTTGTGGGCGAAGTGCGCGGGCTGAGTTCGCCGGTGTGCAAATCCTTGTTCAGGAACATGCCGGTTTTGTCGTCCCACAGCGAACCCAATGATTTGCGATAGAAGTCAGCGCGTTCCCGCAGTTCCTTTTCTTCCGCAGGCTTGTGAAGCGCAGCGGCAATCTCCGCGAGCGCATCGCAGTCGGCCACATAGAGGCTCATCAGCCCCACGTCAGCCATTTGCAAATGGCGAGTTTTCTCGTCGAACGTCGCGTCGTCATACATCGGGCTGTTGTCCAGCCCGGATTCGAGGATGGCGCCCGCGCGAGTGCCGCGCGCATCGTCATCCGGATTGCCTGGCGGATTTTCGCCGTCGCTGCCCCACACCAGATAATCGCCAGCCCGCCGATTCCGCTGCCACCAGCGATTCCAGGTGAGCAGCGGCGCGAACGTGTCTTCGAGAAACCAGCGGTCGTGGAATTTGTTGTACAGCCCAAGCACCGTGATGGCTCCAACCGGCGGCTCGGACCGATCGAAGCTTTTCCAGTTACCTGCGCGCGCGTAATTGGGTACAAATCCCGCGGGAGTAGTCTCACGAAGAATCTCGATGGCATTGGCATAGGCGAGATCGCGATCTCCGATGCCCGCCAGAGTTGCGGCGAAAAAAGTGTCCCAATCAAAGAGCACGTAGCCGCCCCAGCCGACGCTCCACAGCCGACTCACGGGAGAAATCACCCGGCTGCGCTCGGGCTCATAGATGGTGTCCCATCCCAGCGTGGATTGAATCGCATCCACTGTGGCGGAACGAGCGTTACCAAGAGAATGTTCATACGCCATGCGCTGCGCGTCGATTGCTTGGCGAATTTCGTCCAGGGTACGTGCCTTGCCCGTGCTCAGTCCAACAGGGCCAGCCAGTTCAGAGTCGAAATAAGGCCCAACCACTGGTTCGTTGCTAAACGGCGCTTCGGGAGAGGCTAAATAAATGTTCACGGCAGCAGACGGCCCTCGCGCCTCGATTTTATCTCCGACGCGAGCCACTGTGCCGGGCCGGTTCCAAAGATAAGCAGCCGAGAAGATGACACGGGCGGGAACATGCCCCGAATGATTTGCGGGCAACGGCGTTACAAGCAGAACCAAATCCTCGCCGACGTGCGCGCTTTGTACCTGCAAATCCAGACCGTGCCAGGCAAGCCGGAGATTCGTGTAACTTCCGTTCCAGGCATGCGCGCCGGGAAAAACTTTTTCGTCGTTTTGGCCTTGCCGCCCGATCAGCGCATCAGAAAGGAATGCTTCACTGTAGAGCGTGGTTTTGTAGTGCAGCCCGATACGAATCGCGAGTCCGGCCGGCAGAAGCACATGAGTGGTTACGCTGTGGACATCCCACGTGTTCCAGCCAGAGGCGAGCCGCTTCTGCACAGCGTCGTACTCAGGTGATCGCGGAGGCTGCTGGGCGCGAAGGATCGGCACAGGTGTGATCAGAATGGCCAAAAGAGGAGCAACGGAAGACAATCGCATAGTTTGCCTTGAGAACGCACAACAACAAGTTTTGTTCGCAGAGTGCGGAGCTAGTCAGTTTGTAGTCCGTTTTGTTTACCAGCGTCAAGCGACTTAGCGAGGCTGAACGAACGTGAGCGCTGCGGGAGGGCGCAAGGTGCTCCAGCGATGGCGGAGATTGTGCGGGGCGGATTCGAGCATAGCGCTGAGCAGTTGTTGCGCTTGATCGAAGGGCAGCGTCAGGCGATACAGATCGGCGCGCCGTTGGTGCGAATATTTGTCGTAACGCGGCGCGTTTGCAGCAGCGAACTTCGTGAGCACGCTCCACGCCGAGGATTTGGCAAACATTTTCTTGTGATTGGCTTCCGCCGCGGTGATTTCGACCAGGCTGCGCTGCGTGCCGCCCCCGCTTTCGAGCAGAACCGCTGTGACTTTGCTGGAATCGAACGGCCGCGCCGGATCGTCATCGGGAAAAACCGAAACCAGGGTTTCGATCTCCGGGAGTTCCGCGATGATGGGATCCCACCAATAATGATAGCCGTTATAAACCACCGTTCCAGTCTTGAAGATTTGCTGCACACGGGCGGGATTTTTGCCTACTACGCTGACGACCATGTCCGCGAGGTCGGCGAGGCGAAAAGTCTGTTTCACCACGGGACGCATGGTTACGTAACCGGCGTCGTCTTCGGAATAGCGAATAGGAATTTGTTGCGGTAGCGGCATGAGTTTGGCGCCGGGCAGAGGTCACGAATCGGGAAAAGCGCGGGTCGCGAAGACCCGCCACCGCGGGTCAGGAGAGCTTGGAAAGCTTGTCGCGCACGCGATCGCTGAGCGCCTTGCCATCCACGGCCTTGCCCGTGAGAGCTTCTTTCGCGGCTTTGACGACCGCGCCCATTCGTTTGATGGAGGTAGCGCCCAGATCGGTTATGGCTTTGCTGATGGCCGCGTCCATTTCCGCTTCGGAAGCGCCCGCGGGAAGATACGTTTCCAAAATTTTTAATTCATTGGTTTCCTTGTCGACAAGATCCTGCCGGCCGCCTTTCGCGAATTGGTCGATCGATTCCTTGCGCTGCTTGGCCAACGTTTGCAGCAACTGAATGGATTCAGTGGCGTCGAGCGGGCGCATTTTTTCCACTTCTTTCAATTGAAACGCGGACTTAATCATCCTCAAGACGCTGAGCCGCTGTTCCTCCTTGGCTTTCATCGCGGACACAATGTCTTTTTGAATCTGCTCCGACAAAGTCATGAAGGGCTCCCCTGAAGAAAACTATAACAGAGCAGTCCTGCGCGTGCATTGACACACCGCAACAGGCACAATAGTTTGGAATGTTTTCAGAATCTGGGAAGAGACCGTGGTGTGCAGCGGCTTTTACCCCGAAATGAGGCGAGATGAAAGTCATTGTAGCGGACAAGATCAGCGAGCGCGGGATAGAACTGCTGAAACAAACGGGCTGGACAATTGTTCAGACCACCAAAGAGACGCTCGCGGGAGAGTTGGCGGATACGGATGCGTTGATCGTGCGCAGCGCCACAAAGGTTACGCCGGAGTTGATGGACAAGGCTCCGAAGTTGCGCGTGGTAGGGCGCGCGGGTGTGGGCGTCGACAACATCGATCTGGATGAGGCCACCAAGCGCGGGATTTTGGTGATGAGCACGCCTGGAGGAAGCTCCGTCAGCGTGGCGGAACACACCTTTGCGCTGCTGTTGTCTCTGGTGCGGCAAGTTCCGAAGTTCGATGCCTCGATGCGCGAAGGGAAGTGGGAAAAATCGTCGTCGGGCGCGGAAGTGCGCGGAAAAACCATGGGGCTCATCGGATTGGGCCGCATTGGCGGAGAGGTGGCGATTCGCGCGAGAGCCTTCGACATACGCGTTCTGGCGTTTGATCCGTACATCAGCGAAGCGGCTGCCAAAGAATATTCAGTGGAGTTGGTGACTCTGGAGGAACTGCTGGCCGAGAGCGATTTTATTTCGCTGCACACCGCAGTGAGCCCGCTGACGAAGAACATGATCAATGCGCAATCCATCGGCATGATGAAAAAAGGCGTGCGCATTATCAACGCGGCGCGGGGCGAGTTGATCAACGAAGAAGATTTGGCTGCTGCGTTGAAGAGCGGGCATGTGGCGGGCGCGGCTCTGGATGTGTTCGCGGAAGAGCCGCCGAAAAATTCGCCGCTGGTGGGTTTGCCCAATGTGGTTTGCACTCCGCACGTGGCAGGATCGACCGCGGAAGCGCAGGAAGAGTTGGGCAACCAGGTGGCGGTGCAGGTGCGCGATTATCTGGCCGAAGGCGTGATTCGTAATGCGGTCAATTTGCCGGCCCTTTCGCCCGAACAATATCGCCGGGTGCGTCCGTATCTGGCGCTTGCGCAACAATTGGGATCGCTGGTGTCACAGGCTGCCGCGTCTCGGCCCGCACGAATCAAAATTCGGTATGCCGGCGAGGTGACCGAAGTAGGGACGCACCTGCTGCGCAGCGCGGTCTTGGCGGGAATGCTGAATACCGTGCTCGACGAAAAAGTGAATGTGGTGAATGCGCCCGCTATTGCCGCGGCCCGAGGTTTGACCGTCGAAGAAGAAACCCGGCGCCGCGAGCACGGTTTCCCGCACACGTTGGAAGTGGCGGCTTTGCCGGAACAACCGGATGCGAAAGGATTGAGCGCGGAAGGAACCGTGCTGCACGATGGGACTCCGCGGGTCATTAATATTGATGGGATCGCACTGGAGGCGCAGCTCGACGGCACCATGTTGTATCTGCGCAACAACGACAAGCCCGGCGTGATTGGCCACGTCGGCACCACGCTCGGCAAGCACGGGGTGAATATCGCCACGTTTGCGTTAGGCCGTCGCGAAGCAACCGTTGGCGCGGAAGCTGTGTCGCTGGTGCGCCTGGATGGGAAAGTGTCCGAAGACATTCTGGGACCGATCCGCGAACACGCAGCAATCACGGAAGCGAAGCTGATTCATTTGGGATGAGGCGAACCGCTGCTGCGCACATCCGATCACGCTGAATGGCTAAACGCTCAAAAGCCGAGACAAGCTGCCAGCCATCGCTGTTCGAAAACAGTGAAGCAGCGCCCGCGGCGAAGATAGAACCGGAGCGCTCTTTCGATGAACTCGATATTCTGATTGGAACATCAGCATTCACCGCCAGCGGCTGGCCCGGCAGCTTTTATCCCGCCGGCATGAAGTCGTCCGAATATCTCGGCTATTACGCTTCGAAATTCAGGACCGTGGAGATTGATTCCACGTATTACGGGACGCCCGCACCTTCGACAGTGGAGAGTTGGTATCGGAAAACTCCTCAAGATTTCATCTTTGCCGCCAAAATTCCGCAGGTGGTTACGCACGAGAAAGCTTTGGTCAACTGCGAACCGGAGTTTGATGAATTCGTCGAGACCATGGGCCTGCTGAAGGAAAAGTTAGGGCCGCTGCTGTTGCAATTTCCGCACTTCAATAAATATGAGTTCAATGGACCAGACGAATTCTTGCATCGATTGCGATTATTTCTCAAACGAGCGAGCGGAATGTCCAGCATCAGGTTTGCTGTAGAGATTCGAAACGAGACCTGGCTCAGTTCCAGCCTGACCGACCTGCTCGGTGAATGCAAAGTCGCCCTTGCGCTCACCGACACATCGTTTATGCCCCGCCCGTGGGAGTACAAAGAGAAGTTCGATCTGATTACGGCAGATTTCACCTATATTCGCTGGCTTGGCAACCGGAAAGGAATCGAGGAATTAACGAGAACCTGGGACAAGCTCGTCGTCGATAGAACAGACGATTTGACGAAGTGGGCTGAGCTATTACGGCAGTTCATTGCAAAACATGTGAAGGTCTACACCTACGCCAACAATCATTATGCGGGCAATGGCCCCAAGACGATCAGCTTGTTTTCAAAGTTGCTGGCGGGATCCGCCCCTTAGGCTGCCGTGCCTTCTCATTTCGTTCAGCAATCGGTTAAGCTGACTGAGGTTCATCTCGTATGCGGGCATTCACACTCTTCATCGCTTTGCTGTTCGGCGGCCTCGCCGCTGCGCAGACTGGAAACCCGGAAGCCCTCGTCCAGGACGCTATCAACAAACAAAAAGCCGGCGATCTGGAAGGAGCGATTCGCGAGTACAAGGAATTTTTAAAAAGCTCACCCAGACGTGGCCCCCATCCGAGCAAATCTCGGGGCGGCGCTTGCGGGGCTGGGACTCTATGAAGAAGCCATCAAAGAATACAAGATTGCGCTGAAACTCTCGCCTTCGACTCCAGCAGTTTCTCTCAATCTGGCACTCGCTTACTACAAAATGGGCCGGATCGAAGAAGCCTCGACTCTATTGGCAAAATTGCACAAAACCGATCCGGATAATTACCAGGCCACGCTCTTGTTGGGAGATTGTTATGTCCAACTGGGCCGATACAAGGACAGCATTCGTGTTCTGGAACCTCTCGAGAAAACTCGTCCTGACGATCTTTCCGTGGTTTATCTGCTCGGTACTGCCTATCTCCGAGACAAGCAACTTGAGCGCGGAGAAGTGCTGATCGATCGCATCCTTCGCAACGGCGACTCCGCCGAAGCTCATCTGCTGATGGGCATGGCCCGATTCGAAGCCCTGGAGTATCCCGCCGCCATCGCGGATCTTCGAAAGCTGCGGAGATGGATCCCGATCTTCCCGACATTTATTCCTATCTAGGCCAGGCGCAGATGGAGAGCGGCGATATGGCTGCCGCGCGCCAGGCGTTCGAGAAGGAGTTGGCGCGGAACCCCAACGACTTCGAGTCGAACCTGCGGCTTGCGGTGCTGTTGAAGCAGGACGGTGATTACGATCGTGCGCATAAACTTTTGGCGCGGGCGCTGCAGGTTCGTCCCGGCGACCCGGGGGCGCTCTATCAGGTGGGCTCGACTTATCTTGCCGCAGGTGACATGGATCGCGCTTGCGCTACTTTGGAGCAGGTGGTGAAACAGTCGCCGCAATTCCTGGAAGCGCACGTTTCGCTCGCCCAAGTCTATTACCGTTTAAAGCGCAAGGCGGACGGCGACCGCGAGCGGGCGGTGGTTGCACAGTTGAAGGCGGAACAGGATGCCAAGCAGCAACAGTCCAAGGGCGAAGTAAAGTGAGGCGTCAAGTCGCTGCGCGCCCTGAATTTGTGCAGCGGCGTGTGAGTTATTTAGGCTCGTCGACTTTCAGAAACTGGTCCGCCGCAATGTCTTTCAGCACTTGTTGCATTCCGCTTGGCCAGCGGATTTCAACCGAGGCGATGCTGGTTTCCTTGCCCAGCCCGAAATGTACCCGTTTGTCGCTGGAGGACATAAAGCCCGCACTGATGGCCACGTGATTATAAAGGATGCGGCCGGAAGCTGTGGTCAGCTTCACTTTCGCGCCGATGGCATCGCGCGCACTCTTGTGCCCGATCAGAGCTCAGCACCAGCCAATGATTGCCGCTATCGGCGGTATTCATCAGAATGCGCGGCTTTTCGTTCAGCGAAGTGACCACGATATCCAGGGAACCGTCGTTGTTGAGATCGCCGAAGGCCGATCCGCGTTGGTAGCCTTTGCGCAGGAAATCCTTGCCCATCTCCTCGCGAACATCCATGAAAGTCTTGCCGTCGACGTTCTCGAACATGGTGTCGTGCTGGGGCGAGGTTTCATTCACTTGATCGACGTCGCCATTGGCAGAGTAAATATCCTTCCAGCCATCGTTGTTGTAATCGATGAATCCGTTGCTCCAACCGGAGTAAGGGCAGGCTCATGCGTCTGGATCTTGGACCCGTACGGAAACGTGAACAATTTCCCGTCGTTTCTCAGACAGCTGCCAGACCTGTCCCTCAGGTTGTTATAGAAGATGTCCACCTTGCCGTCGTTGTCGAAATCCTTAGCGTCCGAGCCCATGGACGAACCGGAGCGCGCGTTGTCGTCGTAGGCGACGCCAAGTTCCAGCCCTCGTTCCTCGAATGTGCCATTGCCCATGTTGATGAACAGCGAATTGGGCTCGGTGTCATTGGCGATGAACACGTCTTGCAAGCCGTCGTCATTGAAATCGGCAATCGAAATGCCCATCCCTTTACCCGGGTACTTCGCCAATCCCGACTTTTCGGTGACATCTTCGAATTTGCCGTTGCCGAGGTTGTGGTAAAGCCGGTGCGGCACGCTTTTGTAGCGCCGCGGATCGCAATAATAATCTTTGCTGTCCATACTGCAGCGCAGGTCCGTCTGCGGAGTCCAGAAGCGTGTAGTTGGAGACAATAAGGTCGAGCAGGCCATCATTGTCGTAATCGAACCAGGCGGCCGCCACGCTCAGCGTATTCGGCCGGTTTGGTGCCGATACCCGAGGCTTCCGTCACATCGGTGAAGGTGCCGTCTCCATTGTTGTGGTACAGAGTGTTTCTGCCGGCGGCGCAGATGAACAGATCCTCATAAGCCATCGTTATCGTAATCGCCTACCGCGACGCCGAAGTTGAAGTCCAGATGCTCGCCAGCAAGCCGGCCTTGGCGGTAACGTCCTCAAAAGTCCCGTCGGTCCGTTGCTTCAGCAGGCAATTGTAGTAGGAGGGATTCGTCTTCTTCATTTCCGGCAACTGCGCGCCGTTGGTAAAGAAAATGTCCATCTTGCCATCGTTGTCGAAATCGAAGATGGCCACTCCGCCGCACATCGGTTGCGGGAAATACTTGCGGCTTCCCTCGCTGTTATTGCTGATGTAGGAGATTTTCGAGTGTGGTGCGACATCTACAAAACCGGGCCGTTTCGTGGCCGGCGCGATCGCTGGGGACCACAGAGACAGGCATAAACAGGCGCCGCCAAAGGAAACGGCCAGAACCAGCGCGAACCAGATGTTAGACTGAGGCTTCTGCGCATGAAAGCTTTCACCTTTATTCTTCTTATTCTACTCGGAGTCGGCAGTCTGCTCGCCGGGCCCGCCAGCGGCCCTATCGTTTTCGAGGAGATTGCGCAACGCTCGGGACTGACTTTCGTTTCAGACAGCAGCCCTACCCCCAACAAGAATCAGCCTGAGACCATGGTGGCTGGCGTGGCGCTGTTCGATTATGACAATGATGGCTATCTGGACGTGTACGTGGTAAACGGCGCCGCGATTCCATCACTCCAGAAAGAAAGCCCCAAGTACTGGAATCGTCTGTACCACAACAACCATGACGGCACGTTCACCGATGTAACAGAAAAAGCCGGCGTTGCCGGTGTCGGCTACGGCATGGGCGTGGCTATCGGCGATTACGACAACGACGGATGGCCCGACATCTACGTCGTCAACACCGGAAAGAATCAGCTCTTCCATAACAATGGCGACGGCACATTTACCGACGTCACAGACAAGGCGGGTGTTGGCGGAGGCATGCTCGACGGGAAGAAAATGTGGTCGGTTTCCGCTGCGTGGGTGGACTACAACAATGACGGCCTGCTCGACCTGTTTGTCTCGAACTACTGCAAATGGGAGGTCAACAAGGACCCGTATTGCGGACCCAACTCCAAAACTGCGGGCCTACTGTCATCCCAACAATTATGCGAATCTTCCCAACACTCTATACCGCAATAACGGCGACGGTACGTTTACCGATGTTTCCGCGGAAACCGGCATCGCTCAGCATTTTGGTAAGGGCATGGGCGTGGCCATAGCAGACTACGACGGCGACGGGTTTATGGATATTTTCGTAGCCAACGACAACCGTCCCAACTTTCTGTTCCACAATTTGGGTGGCAAGAAGTTCGAGGAGGTCGCGCTGGAAGCCGGTGTTGCCTACGCTCAGAACGGAAGTGCAATTTCAGGCATGGGCGCCGATTTCAAGGATACGGACAACGATGGCCGTCCGGACATTTGGCACACCGCGGTCGAGAACGAGTCGTTTCCCTTTTTTCAAAATGCCGGAGACGGCCAGTTCCAGGAGAAAACGGTTCAAGTGGGCCTGGTGGGGACGCGCGCCATGTCCGGATGGGGGAATGGTATTTTCGATTTTGACAATGACGGCTGGAAAGATCTCTTCGTGGCGCGCAGCAATGTTCTGGATAATATCGCGCAGTTTTCCAATCGTACGCTATGAGGAACCCAACAGCGTGTTTCGGAACCTGGGGAACGGTAAATTTCAGGATGTGAGCGGCGAAGCAGGCACCGATTTCCAGAAGGCCGCGGCACATCGGGGAGTCGCTTTCGGCGACATTGATAACGATGGGCGAATTGACGCGGTGGTCACCGTATTGAACGGTCCGCTGAAATATTTCCATAACGTGTCAAAGAACGGTAACCATTGGATTCTGCTGAAACTGACCGGCAAGAAGAGCAACCGCATGGGCCTTGGCGCACAAATCCGCGTTACCACCGAGGACGGGAAATCGCAGTACAACGAGGCGACCACCGCTGTCGGTTATGCGTGCGCCAGTGACTCGCGCGTGCATTTTGGGTTGGGCGCCTCAAAAACAATTCGCGAAATTGACATTCGATGGCCCAGTGGCATCCACCAGGTGCTAAACGACGTGGCTGCAGATCAGATCCTGGCCGTAGAGGAACCGACCCACTAGGGAAGCTCCACTGTGCGCTGCAGCACAGCGCTCCTGAACCCGGCTCTGCCATTCTGGCCGGGTGTTACCTCAGCGAACATCTGGGTTGATCTGCGTGAAAACTGCCGTCCTGAGCACTTTCGTTTATCTCCTGATTTCGTTTGGCCTTACAGGAACCCTGAGCGCCAACCATTCCGCTGACGACAACTCGACCTTAGCTCCTGCCGCTATCACGATTGACTATCCGGCCGACCACACGCTTTTCCCTCCTGACTTTGCCCCTCCAACATTTCTATGGCGAGATGCGGATCCCGGCGCCAAGGTGTGGCGGATCGATGTGTCGTTTGGAGACAAATCTCCCGCCGTTCAGGTCAATGCCAAGGGTGAGCGATTGCAGATCGGTCTGATTGACGAACGTTGCGCAAAAGCCGGCGCGGTGGCACCTACCCTCACTCCGGAAGAAGCCGCCGGCCATTCGTGGAAACCCGATTCCGCTACCTGGCAGGCCATTCTGCGGCACTCCGTGAAACAGCCCGCGATCATCACCATCACTGGTTTTCGCGATGAGCAGTTGTCCCAACTTTCCTCGCGGGGACAAGTCACGATCCAGACATCGCGGGATCCTGTCGGAGCTCCCATTTTCTTTCGCGATGTGCCGCTCATCTCCGTTCCCATCGGGGAAAAAGGCGTGATTATGCCTATCCCCACTGCCGCTATCCCGTTCATCGCCTGGCGGCTTCGCTACGTAGGCGAAACACAGAGCAGGCTGATGATGCAAGGCCTGCCCACGTGCATCAACTGCCACTCTTTCTCTCGGGACGGAAAATCCCTGGGCCTTGACGTCGACGGGCCCGGCAACGATAAAGGGCTTTACGGTCTGGTACCGGTCAAGAAAAAAACCTCGATTGAGAATGAGAACGTCCTGCGTTGGAGTTCTTTCGCCGAAGAGCGCGCCAGTAAGCGCTTCGGTTTCATGTCACAGATTTCTCCTGATGGACAGTACGTGATCACGTCCATCGAAAATCCCGGCTCGCATACCAAAAATTTTGACAGCCGCTTTTATAACGGTTTCTATCGCGACTACGGCTTTGGCCAGGTTTTCTATCCCACGAAGGGCATTCTCGCTTGGTACAGCAAAGCAAGCGGCAAACTGAAACCTTTGCCGGGAGCAGATGATCCCGCTTTCGTTCAGGCTTCTGCGTTCTGGAGTCCCGACGGCAAATATCTGGTGTTCTCGCGAGCTGTGGCCAAGGAACCTTATTACGAGGGACAGAAAGTCGCCGAGTACGCCAATTCCCCCGACGAAACGCAAATTCAATATGATCTTTATCGCATCCCGTTCAACAACGGTGCCGGCGGACCTCCGGAGCGGGTCGAGGGCGCTTCGCAGAACGGCATGAGTAACAATTTTCCAAAAGTTTCACCCGATGGCCGCTGGATCATTTTTGTTCAGAACCGCAACGGCTTGCTCATGCGTCCAGACAGCAATCTCTATATCGTGCCGTTCAAAGGTGGGACTGCCCGGCGGCTCGATTGCAATTTGCCGCGAATGAATTCCTGGCACACGTTTTCTCCCAATGGCCGCTGGCTCGCTTTTTCCTCGAAAGGCCGCTCGCTCTACACGCAGCTTTTTCTTACGCACATCGACGAGGATGGCAAAGACTCTCCAGCCATTCTCGTGGAGAACGCCACAGCGGCGAATCGCGGCGTAAACATTCCCGAGTTCGTCAATATTCCTCCCGATGGAATGACGGAAATGGATGCGCCGGCCACGGAGTTTTACCGCCTTAGCGATGTTGCCGGGGAACTGGCGCGCAAAGGCGATTATCCCGCAGCTGCCATCGAATGGAGCAAGGCTGTAGAACTTGATCCGGCGGACGGCAAGGCTCGCTATCATCTCGCTTACGCGCTCGAAAAACAGGGCCAGTTCGACCAAGCGATCGCCCAGTATCGCAAGTCCGTTGAGCTGGACGGCTCAAACGCGGCTGCCTATTCCAGTCTGTCGGTCGCGCTCGCTCAATCCGGCAATCTCCCCGAGTCCATTGTGGCTGCCAAGCAGGCTCTGGCGCTCAATCCCAATGATGTGCTGACGCAAGGCAACCTCGCAGCGAGCTTGTTGGAAACCGGGCAAACGGACGAAGCGGTCGCTCACATTCAGAAGGCATTGGAACTCGATCCAAACTTCGACGACGCGCATAGTATGCTCGGGATTATTCTTGCGCGCGAGGGGAAGCTCGACGAAGCAGTCGCCCATTTAGAAAAGGCCGTTTCTCTTACCCCGGATTCTATTGAGTTTCGATTCAATCTTGGTCGCGTACTTGCCGCCCGGCACAGTTTTACCGAAGCTATCGTGCAGTTTGAGAAAGCTGTCGAACTCTCGGGGGGCAACGAACTGCAGAGTCTGCAAATGCTGGCCGCGATGTATGCGGAGGTGGGCCGTTTTTCAGACGCGGCGCAAACGGAGCGCCGAGCCTTGGCGGTCGCCACGAGTCAGAATGATGAAGGACTCGCTCAGGACCTGCGGAACAAAATCGTTATTTTCGAATCTCAGCAGGATATGCCTGCGGCAGGTCCTGAATCCCACTAGCGTCGCATCCGATTCGACCGGTCACCGGAGATTTAATCCCTTCTCATGTATTGAAGTACGTTCTCTCATCTATCAATTATTTCGACCGTGAGCATGCAAAAACTCTGTTTTAGCCAAAATGGGAGAATTATGGCGGATTTGCCACTGTCCCTAAGTGATTGATAATCGGTATGTTTATCGGTAGGGGCGATCTGGACCGCCCTGGTGGGCAATTTTTCTTCTTGACTTCCCCTGCCTATCTAGTATTTTTGCATTACTAGATTCAAATTATCGCTCCTCCTAGGTTTCGCTCCCCTAAGGTCATCCCTAAAAAAGATCTGGTGCAAGGGTTGTCGCTCTGTACTCCAGGTTCGGCTCTTTTAGAATAACGTTATTCTCGACGGGGGTGTCTCCTTGAAAAAAAATCTATTCAATTTCTTCGCAGTGTTGTGTTGTCTGCTTCTTCTGGCTGGAGTGCCACTGGTCGGCCAGGGGATTTTTGCCACGCTCACTGGGGTTGTGTCTGACCCCTCGGGAGCGGTGGTGGCTGACGCAAAAATTATATTGAAGGATACTGGATCGGGTTCCGAACGCGATTCGGTGACGAACGGTGATGGATATTTTACGTTCGCGTCCGTGCCTGTAGGAACCTACAGCCTGACGGTCGAAGCAAAAGGCTTCCAAACTTACAGGGCAGATGGCATCGCCCTGGGCGGCGCTGAAAAGCGCAACATGAACATTGGTCTCGTCGTTGGCGCCGCAAGCCAAACGGTCGAGGTTAACGCCGCAGAAACGCCGCTGGTGACGACAGACTCGGCGGAAAAGTCGTATACGCTGGAATCAAAGGAATTGCAGAACCTGATTCAGGTGGGCAGCGATGCGGCCGAGTATATCAAGATCATGCCGGGGTTTGCGGTTCAAAACGGCACGCAGAACAAGGCGAACTACACAGGCGAAGTTATCGGCATCAACGCGAACGGTGATGCCGGCAGCCAGAGCCCGCTAAACAACGCCTATAGCTACAACGGCCTGCCCAGCAACTCGCTGGACATCACGGCGGATGGCGCTCACGTGTCCGACCCGGGTTGCAACTGCGACACGCCGGTCAATCCCAACTCCGATTTCCTGCAGGAGTTCAGGGTGCTGGCCTCGAACTTCAGCGCCGAGAACCAGAAAGGGCCGATCGTCATCACCTCAGTAACGAAGTCTGGTGGCCAGGAGTTTCACGGCAGCGGCTTTTTCTCTGCCCGCAATTATCAGCTAAACGCCAATGACGCGCTATTTAACGCGGACAAATCTCCGAAACCCGCAGAACAAGTATTATTACCCGGGCGCTTCCATCGGCGGCCCCGTGATTATTCCGGGAACGAACTTTAACCAGAGCAGGACCAAATTGTTCTTTTTCGCCGGCTATGAATACTTTTATCAGGTGTTGGATACCGGCTTGCTCCGAGCCACGGTTCCCACGCCGGGGATGCTGCAAGGGAATTTCTCAACCTCCGAGTTGCAGAAGATCGGCGATCCAACGCACAACTACAACACAGCTTCCGGCAATCCTGTGGGTACGGCCTGCGCAGGAACGAGCGTAAAGGACGGCAACTATCTCCCATGTCTCAACTCTGCGGCCCTGGCTGTATATCCGGGCGGCATCATTCCAACGGCGGATCTTAACGCCAACATGCTCGCCCTGATGAAGCTGTATCCCGCCCCCAACGCCGATCCCAGCCTGACCCAAGGTTACAATTACGTTCAGTCGGAAGTCTTTAACCAGAACAACCAGCAGTTTGTCACCCGCGTGGACTACAACATCAGCGACAACACCAAGCTGTTCGTCCGCTACAACTATCAGCGCGAGACCCAGCTCTTCCCGGTCGGCTTGTGGTGGCGCAACGGTGCGCAGGTTCCCTATCCGACGTCGGTAGAAGGCAAGAACCGTTCCAAATCTATATCGGGATCACTGACGCACGTATTCAGCCCGACGATGACAAACGAATTGGTCGTCGCGTATACCGAAGTGTTGTTCCCGAACGTCTTTAGCGATCCTTCGAAAGTAGACCGCGCAAATGTGGGCTACAACATCCAGGGACTGTTCAGGAACGGCGTGGCACAGATTCCCTCCTTCGGAAGCTTCGGCAATGAAGCGGCCCTCGTATTCAATCCGGGCGGTTTCGAAGCCGGCGGACCTTCGCAAGGTCTATATGCCAACAAGTACATGCCCAGCGTGAGCGATACGGTTAGCAAAGTATGGGGCACGCACACGATCAAGGCGGGGTTCTTCTGGGAATGGATACGCAACGCCCAGCCTGCCAACAACGATACCAACGGCCAGTGGCAGTTTCAGTCTTCGAACAATACGCTGTATACCACCGGCGATTCCTATGCCGACGAAGTCCTGGGTGTCGCCAGCCATTACGACGAAGCTTCTCTGAACCGTATCAATGACATTGCTTACAACACCTATGAATTCTTCCTACAGGATGACTGGAAATTGACGAAGCGGTTGACCCTCAACTTGGGTCTCCGTTTTAGTCACATCCAGCCTTGGTATGACCGGAAGAATTTTGGGTTCGCGATCTTCGACATCAACGCCTACAATGCGGGCGGCGGCGCAGCGTGTGCCAGCGGGCCGACGTACTGTGGATACGAGTGGAACTCAAAAGATTCCTCCGTTCCTCTGGCGCGGCTTCCCGACACGCTCGTTGTTCTACCAGCCGCGTCTGGGTGCCGCGTATGACCTCTTTGGAGACGGCAAGACCGTAATCCGCGGAGGATGGGGCCGTTACTACTTCCATACTGGTCAGTTTACGGGTGGCCTGGATGCCTCCGCTGGAGTCCTGTCGAAAGGCTTCGATGGCAAGATTTCCACGGGAGCAACAACTAGCCAGCCTATTCTGGTCAATTCCTTGCCAGCAGATTTGGCATCCGCAGCTCCGTGGAACACAGCGAGTGGAAATGCCGGGATCGACACCGTCAATTTCAGCGCGGTGGCGTCAGGTCCCGCCGCCGTGGACGGCAAAGACGACAATCAAGCCTATACGGACAACTGGAACGTCACTGTTTCGCGCCAATTGCCATGGTCCAGCATTCTTGAGGTCTCCTACATCGGCAACCGGTCGAGAGATCTCCCTAGCCAAGGCAACGGAGGCAGTGTTGGCCTCAATACTTTGAACATCAACTTGGTGCCCGTGGGGGCCATGTTGTCGTCCAACAATGGCGGGGTTGATCCTGCTACGCTGAACGCCGATAGCTTCCGTCCCATAAAGGGCTACTCGGACCTGTACGTGGTCACTCATAACGGGCATTCCAATTACAACGGCTTGCAGGCGGTGTGGGCGCGCACGAAGGGCCGTTACACCATCAACCTGAACTACACGTTTAGCAAAGCCATGGGCATCGTTGGAAATGGTTCAAACCTGATTGACCAGTTCAACGTAAATAACAACTATGGTGTGCAGCCCAATAGCCGCAAGCATCTCTTCAACGCTGCGTACTCCGTTGAGCTGCCCAACGCCCATATCAACAGGTGGGTGAATGGCGTCACGAATGGCTGGCAGGTTACGGGACTCCTGCAATTTGACAGCGGTCCCAACCTGACCGGCTACCAGAACCAAAACTTTGGCATGAACCTCAATGGTGCGACTATTCCGGGCACCAAATTCGCCATCAGCAATCTCTCGATCCTGGGCACGCCAGATTTCCAGCTCAACCCGATCTTGACTTGCAGCCCAACGAGCCATTTGGCTTCGCATCAATGGATCAACGGGAATTGCTTCGCCGCACCGACGACCCCCGGTCAGAACGGCCCGACCATCCTGCCGCCCATTTACGGACCCTCTTATTTCAATTGGGACATGGGCCTATTTAAGAACTTTTCCATCACCGAGCGCCAGAAGCTGCAGTTCCGGTTTAACTTCTACAACTGGATGAACCATCCGCTGTGGTCGTTCAACGGAAGCAATCTCGGCCTGAGCTTCACTCAGGACGCGACAGGCAAGCTAACGCAGTCGAACTCGACGTTCGGCTACACCACGCAGAAGCAAGGTCACCGTATTATCGAGATGGGCGTGAAGTACTACTTCTAAACTCACAACTTACTTTTAATGCGCAAAATGGGATGGCTTCGGCCATCCCATTTTGTTTTTTGTTTGTGAGTAGGTCGCCGATTTTTGGGCAGAGTGGTTGCAGAAACAATAACGGAAGCTTTGAGTCTGACTCACTCACACGAATAAATGCATGCCACCAGGATTGGACGAGACGCGTTGGACTTGGGTTTGAGTGTCGACAGGCTGGCAGACGAGACACTCGCACCGGTTGCAGTTTCAATTGTGAAGGCGGCTCAAACTAATAAACGGAAAGCTTGAAAGTGGTCGGGGCGAGTGGATTTGAACCACCGACCTCCTGGTCCCGAACCAGGCGCTCTAGCCAGGCTGAGCCACGCCCCGACAGAGGCGCAAAACGGGGCGTTTTGCGCACATGCGTAAGACTAGCACAGCTTGGCAGACGGTACCAGCATTGCAATTTTTGCCCATGCACTCGCGGCGATTTTCACACGATGTTTGTTCGAAGCTACACCGCGATTCAACGGATTGCACAACACCGCATGCGCAGCGCCACTGCCACAGAAGGAGCGCCCTACAAAGGCGATCACCCCTTCGCCGTCGGTAACGCGATTTTTTTTGCAGGCCGAGGGCTCCGTACAGTGGGAGAGCGTCCCTTTAGCCTTCGATTGCGAATACAAAACAGTTTTGAACCAAGACGCATATGGGAGTGCTGATTCGTTGACAGCGGATCGCGAGATTTTTTGTGCGCATGAAAGCGATGTTAACCGCAAGTTCTGCTTGCCAGCTAGCCGGCGAGGGATGGCGGAACTTTGCAGGGGTTTTAGATGCTCGTCATGTATCTCTCTTGCGAGGTGAAGGAATGTCGATGATATGGATCCCCGCGCGCCGAGTGGGCATATCAATAACATCGGTATCATCGCCCATTGGCCTGGCGAGCTTAAGATTCGCCGCGTAGGCTCCCCGCAGCCTAAGAGCGCTGTCAAGCGCCTTCGCTCTCGCGCGGTAATCTGCAACACGGACCCGCCATGTTTTCCCTTTCTCTCGAATGTAGATCGTCAGGGCACCGTGACGGCTACTTCGTTCGAGGGGCTGCTTTCGACGTAGGTCTCATTCAACGCGGTAACAACGTAGAAGTATTCGGTCTTGCTGAATGTGCTGGTATCCGAGAAACTTGCCAGTTGTGTACCGCCGAGCCGCTGGAACGAACCGTCTGACGCATTGGCGCGATAGACGTAATACCCAATCACCCCCGGCGAGTTGCTGGGTTGCCAACGCAAAGTCACTGCGTGGCCGGCAATTCCAGTTCCTGTGAGAGGCACGACAACGCTGGAACCATTCGTCGCGTTACTCGTGATTGTCAGCGCGCCGTTGGAAGTTCCGGTGGCTGGCGGTGTGAACTGCACGGACACCGTAGTACTTTCCCAAGGAGCAAGGGTCACGCCATTCAATACGTTCGCGGCATAACCCGTTCCTTTGAGGCTATCGGCCGAGATGGTCAGATACGAATTGCCCAAATTTTGAAGCTGGATTTCCTGGACCACCGAAGCGTTCACATCAACATTGTAAAATTGCAGATTCGAAGGATAGATCGACAGGATTCGCGTTGGTGCGACTCCAATGCCGACGAGCGGAATTGTGACCGAGGTATTCGGCGCGGTGGAAGTTACGGTTACAGAACCGCTGTAATTTCCAGTGGAAGCCGGCTGAAAGGCCACAAGGAAATAAGCGATGTCCCCCGGATTCATCCACGTTGGCAAGTCGATATCGCCGGCGACAAAGCCAGTTCCGTGTGCCGCTACTTGCGTGATTTCCACGATTCTGCCGGTAGTATTTACAACTGCGATAGTCGCGGTGTTCTGAATACCGATTGGTACATTTCCAAATCCTGCTCCGGTCGGGATAGTTTGCAGCAACCCATTTCCCACTCCGGTCAGGGGGATGGCCAGCTGCGAGTTTTGCGCGTTCGTTTTCAGGACGATGGCGCCTGGAGCGGTGCCCGCAACCGCGGGTGAAAATCTGATAGAAAAGGTGATGGCCTGCCCCGGCGCCAATTGTAATGGCAGAAATATTCCGGTGGCGGCGTAACCATTGCCGGTCAATGAACCACTGGAAACTTGCAGGGTGGTGTTACCTGTATTCTGGAGCTGGACGGCGACTGTATTTGATTGACCGAGCAGGACATTGCCAAAGTTTACGCCGGCTGGAGCGGCGGAGAGATACGCCTGTGCTTTGGCGGATGGGGCGGCAGCAAAAAGAATGAGTGGTAACAGAAATGTTACAATCGAGTTAACTGTACGGTGGTTCAGGTTGATCACTGTGAGGCGTATTTGTACGCTGGATTTATGGTGCATATTCATGACTATGACAGTGTGGGGTGGGGGAATAGGCCGTATCTACTGACCTGGAGGGCCAATGTCGTGCTAAGGTCCGTACAGGCGGGAAGTTCTACAGGCGACCTGTCCCAAAGGACAGTTTACTGACAAGTATTTTCGACAATCAGAAACCAATGTTTGCGCTCTAAGAGACAACCAAAAAGACGCCAAGGGTGAGCCACGGTTCCTCGACGGATTCGGCAATATCCAATTATTATCGTGAATGGCCGATCTGAAGTTCGGGGCGTTTTCAGAAGATCGTCACGCGGCTGCCATCGAGCCGTAATCTGGAGGGCTTCACGAAGATTTACAATGCCAGCCATAAGGGCAGGAGTTCGGTCTTGCTCCAGCCAGGTGCACTATCACTCAAAATCACAGGCGGGCATCTTCTTGGGGACGGTGAGGTTTTTCAGATACTGGGCGAAGCTCGTTTTCGGACTAGCAGGGTTGTCGGTCACCGTTTTGCCGGCAAACGCGCAACTACCCCGTGCCGCGGGCAAGTCGGCATTCTTTGACGCGAGTCTTGGCTACACCTATTCGCAAATGAATGTGCCGGGTTCCAACTCGGTTGGAATGGGCGGACCGAACTTGGTCATCACCGGAGATTTTTTCCCTCACATCGGGGCCAGGGCGGATTTGGCCTATATGCGTTCGCAAACGGCTTTCGGCTCAGATCACCACAATGATGCGTTTACGTATTTAGGTGGGCCAGTGTTGCACGTGCTGCGTACTAAGCGACTGGATCTGTATGCGGATGCGCTTCTGGGTGGTGCAAGATTGACGGGTGTAAATATTTCGAAATATGGCGGGTATTCTTCCGGTTACGTCGTGAGACCGGCCTGGTCGTTTGGTGGCGGAGGGCAGTACACGATTACCCGGAGCGTGTCGGTGCGCATCGGCGCCGAATATGTGCGTACGACGTTCTTTGATCAAGCAGCGGCCCTGAAATCGACCTATAGCTTGCGAGAGTCGATCAGCTTGGTCTATTCATTTATCGGAGGCCACCGAAGATGAGCTGACAGGTTCGCCGAGCTTGCCCGATAGCACGCTACGCTTCTTGCGCGCAAAAGTTGGCAATGGAAGTAATGATGCGGTCCTGCTGCTCATCCGTCAGTTCCGGATACACTGGCAAAGATAGCGCCTCAGTGCTGGCTTTTTCTGCAAGGGGGAAATCTCCGGGCTCGTAGCACAGCTTGGAGAATGCGCGTTGAAGATGGAGACACAAGGGGTAGTAGATCTCAGTGGGTATGCCATCCTGCTGAAGAAAGCTTTTCAGCCCATCGCGGAATAGAGAGCAAATAGTGAATTGATTGTAGACGTGGCGATTACCGTTCGCGGAAGGTTCCGGATAGCGAATGAAGGAAGAGAGGTGAAGTTCGTCAAATGAGTTTTGATAACGAGCAGCGCGGTTCTGGCGCCCGGCAGTCCAAGTATCCAGGTGTCGCAGTTTAACTCGAAGAATCGCAGCCTGCAGAGCATCAAGTCTGCTGTTCGTGCCCAGAATGTCGTGGTCATACTTTTTTTTGCTGCCGTGAACGCGAAGCATGCGCAGTCGCTCGGCATGTACATCGCTGTTCGTCGTGATTAAGCCGCCGTCTCCCGCACCGCCGAGATTCTTCGACGGGAAAAAACTGAAGCACCCAAAATCGCCAAATGAGCCAACGCTCTGGTCGTGATAGCGCGCACCGATCGCTTGCGCTGAATCTTCAATAACGGTGAGGTGGTTTTCGTGCGCGAGATCGAGAATCGGGTGCATATCCGCCGGGCGGCCAAAAAGGTGGACCGGCATGACCGCGCGAGTCTTGGGAGTGATCACTGTTTGAATCTTATTGGGATCAATGTTGAAACTGACCGGGTCGATATCGACGAAAACCGGGTTTGCGCCTACGTGCGCGATCGATCCAGCAGTAGCGATGAAGCTGAATGGTGTGGTGATGACTTCATCTCCGGGACCGATCCCCGCCGCCATGAGCGACAGGATGAGCGCATCCGTGCCGGACGCACAGGCAACGGCGTGCTTGACGTTAAGTGCAGTGGCAAGCTCTTCCTCGAGTGACTTCACTTCTGGCCCCAGGATGAAGTGCTGTGATTCCATAACGCGGGTGACCGCCGACATGACTTCGTCGCGGATGGTGGCGAATTGCGCCTTCAGATCCAAAAAGTCGAAAAGCAACGCGGGTGGTTTGTGGAGTTCCATTTTTGTGGACTGTGTAGTCATGGCGCGCCTTTTTGTTTGGTGTTGCGGACTTTTCACATATCAGGAATGGCGAACCCACAAATCCCAGTCCGCGATATTCCCGATCGTCGCGTAATCATTGCAAGAAAACTGAAAGACAAGCGAGTTGTGGCTAGTTTCCATCAGACGCAGAGGAACGGAATCAACAAGTGGTTAAAACTCGATGAAAGACGCCAGGCAGAACGGACCGGTGCTGGCAAAAAAAGAGAAACGGTTTCGACGGATTCGATGCCTGCACAGAATCTCCAGAAAGAAAACATGCGTTCACGATACTTTAATCCCAGGAATGTTTGTCTTGGCTATAATTCCCGCTCAATTTAGTTCGACTTCCAAGCAATCAGGGTTAATAAACGTGTCGACTCCTGGCATTGGTCTGAAGAATCCGACTGCGCAAATGTTTGCGACAGCTGTGTTAATTCGCGAAGTCGAGCGGCGATTACTGCAGCTATTTGCAGAAGGAAAGCTGTTTGGAACTATCCATACCTGCATCGGGCAAGAATTCGTGGGCATTGCGGTCGCTGGTGCGCTTCGAACGGGCGATCAGATCTTCAGCAATCATCGGTGCCATGGTCATTTCCTGGCGCGGACGGCGAACGTCGACGGTTTAATCGCGGAGATTATGGGCAAAGAGACTGGCGTTTGCGGCGGGCGTGGCGGGAGTCAACATCTGTGCGACGTAAACCACGGATTTTTTAGCAACGGCATACAGGGCGGAATCGTTCCGGTCGCGGCTGGCCTGGCGTTTTCGCATCGTTTACGCAAAACTGGAAATATTGCCGTGGTGTTCATCGGGGACGGCACGCTCGGCGAAGGCGCGGTATACGAAACACTGAACATCGCAAGCAGGTGGGAACTGCCGCTTCTCGTGATGATCGAGAACAATGGCTACGCACAGAGCACGGCTCAGACACAGACATTGTCAGGCGACATCGCTGCGCGCGCGGAAGCTTTTGGAATCGAGTTCCGGCGTGGTTCGACATGGCAGCCCGAAACGTTGATGGAGCGGGGCCAAGAGTGCGTCGGGTTTGTGCGGGAACAGTGCCGGCCGATGGTCTTTCAAGTGGATACCTATCGACTGATGGCGCATTCAAAAAGCGATGACGATCGGAACGGAGAAGAAATCGCATCGTATTGGGCCAAGGATCCGGTGGAAGTGTTCGTGAGCGAAGATCCGGAAACTGCAACTCCCCTGATTGAGAACGCGAAGCTGCAAGTGGATGAGGCCGTCGCGCGGGCGATTGAAGCGCCTTATGCGCGGGATGGGCGCATCACTGTGGGAAACGTAATGGCCGGAAAAGTTGCCTGGAAACCGGCGCTACTATTGCCGGACCAGCGTGCTGTAGCAAGCATTCGCGAATCGCTCAGAAGAAACATGCAACGAGATTCGCGCATTGTACTTCTGGGTGAAGACATCGAGTCGCCCTACGGCGGTGCATTCAAGGTAACAAAAGGACTGAGCTGCGAATTTCCTGGGCGCGTGCGCAATACTCCGATCAGCGAGGCGGCCATTGTCGGCCTTGGAAACGGGTTGGCGTTATCCGGGATGCTGCCCATTTGCGAAATTATGTTTGGCGACTTTCTTACGTTGGCCGCGGATCAACTAATCAATCACGCGTCGAAGTTCCGGTACATGTACAACGACCAGGTGCGCGTGCCGGTGGTGGTGCGCACGCCTATGGGAGGACGACGAGGGTACGGCCCGACGCACAGCCAATCTCTGGAAAAACATTTTCTGGGATTGCCAGATGTAAAAGTTTTGGCGCTGAACCAGCGATATGATCCCGGCGTTCTGTACGACGAATTACTGGCAAACATCGAAGGACCCACGATCGTAATCGAAAATAAGTTGCTGTATGCAGCGCGATTGGATGCTCCGGTCAAGGCGGGATTCGCGCTGGAACATAGCGATGAGGAGTTTCCGACGGTGCGACTGCGACCTGCGGAAGAGCCGGCCGTGACGGTGTTCTGCTACGGAGGAATGCTGCCCATTGCCGAAGAGGCCATCGCAGCAGCATTCGAAGAACATGAAATCGTGGCGGAAATAATTTGCCCGTCGCAACTCTATCCTTTTAATGCAGCGCCGATTGTCGAGTCAGTAGCGCGCAGTCATCGATTGCTGATTGTGGAAGAGGGGTGCAGCTTTGCGGCACTGGGAGCCGAGCTGATCGCGCAAATTTGTGAGCGCTCCGCCGGGCTTGTGCGGGCAGTGAGACGCTTGGGAACAAGCGAACATCCGATTCCGTCTTGCGCAGTGATGGAAAACGAAACTTTGCCAAGCGCGGGCAAAGTACTGGCCGCCATTGTTGAGCTTGCCCACCATGTCTAACGCGATCGAGATACGCGTTCCACTCGACAATGTAAACGATGACACCGTGAAGCTGACAGCGTGGCTCGTTAAAGAAGGCGACGAGGTCAAAGAAGGTCAGTTGTTTGCGGAACTGGAAACGAGCAAGGCGCTCGTGGAAATTATCGCTCCGGCTTCGGGAAGGGCGTGGTTGCGCGCAAAGGCCGGGGATGAGGTGCGGGTCGGGTCGGTGATTGCATTCATTACCGATAATGGGTCGCGGCCTCCGTCCGACTTGGAAAGCAAGACCTCCGTTTCTGCCCGTATGGAATCGAGAACAATCGGTCAAGAGATTGTTGCGCCTGAAGGCACGACATTCAGCAAAAAGGCATTGGAACTGATCGAGCAGGCAGGCATCTCCGTAGAGAAATTCGCAGGCCGCGGATTGGTGCGCGAACAGGATGTGAAGGAATACCTGACGACAATTGAGCCGACAGAGGGCGTCGCGAACCTGCACATCGGTCTGAAAGGTGTTCCAGTCGACCAGATTACATTTCCGGCGATTTTTAGCGATTCGAAGCGTGGCTTTGTCGACCAGGATTTTCTCAACGAACTACGCGCGAATCCAGGGCCATTTGCGAAGCTGCCTTCGGCTGAAAAGTGCCGCATGTACCGGGAGCACGGAGCGAACATTGGCGAGCGAGCGGAAATCGGTGTGGGCACGATCATCATAGCGCCTCAAATTGTCATCGGGGCCGAAGCGCGTTTGGACCAGGATTCGTCGATTGTTTGCCGCGAGCGCTTCTGTGTCGGTGCGCTGACCAGCTTTGGACGCAACCTGAACGTGCGAGGCGGTACAGTTGTGATCGGCCAAGGCATCTGGGCAGGACAAAATATCCGCATTGGTGGAGGCGGACACGCCGACCCATGGTCCATCTTGAGCGTCGGCGATAGCGCATATCTCGGGGACGACCTGTACATTAATATATGCCGCGCGATCTTGATTGGTACCGAAGTGTTCCTGACGCAGCGCTCGATTCTTATGACGCACAACATTGGTCATTCACTGCTGGACGGGTATGAGAATCGGTTTGCACCGGTAGTCTTGGGAGACTACTCGCAAGTGGGAATGCAGTGCACCGTGTACGCGGGGACGGTGATCGGCCGTGGCGCGATTGTCGGATCTAATTCCTATGTGATCAGTTCCATTCCCGAGGGGAAACTTGCGATTGGCGTTCCCGCACGAGTCGTGCGGAATGCGATTCGGGCTGTTGAGCCTGAGCGGCAGCTTCAGCTGGTGCGAGGGATGATTCGTGAGTTTCATGAGCTTCTCAAGCTGAAAGGCCATGCGGTCGGCCCGCTCGTCAACTCACCGAATGTCGGGTTCTCGCTTGAGTATCCTGGAAAGCATTTCCAGTTTTATTTTGTCGAGATGTTGAGCGGCGCAAAGTTTCCCGAGGAGCCCGCGGACGAAATCGTCGTATGGACGATGGACGCGAACTCACCGGATATGATGGGCAATTGCAGTGTCATGGACCTGAAAACGAAGCAGGTCTCAGGGCGCGGAGGCATCTTCTCGAACTCCGCGCGTGAATTTCTCCGAAAAAGAGGCATTCGTTGTAAGCCGCAGCCCTGGCGCTACCGCGGGGGTTTGATCTGAAGGCCGACGTTGCCGCGCGATAAGGAGAGAGAGATTTCACGGACAGGGGTGGATACGATTGGAAGCACTTATCCTGGTGTCTCACGCGGACGATGAAACGCTTGGAGCAGGCGGGACAATTCAAAAGCTGATAAAGCAGGATTGGCAGGTGCACGTGGCGATTCTTTCGACCGCCACTCTGGATACCCGGAGTTCGGTCCAGGACAACCGGCCGGGAGCTCTGGCCGCGTGCAAACTGCTGGGAGTTCCGGAGCCCAAACTCCTCGGTTTCCCGGATCAGAAGTTTGACACGATCGCGATCGCGGATGCGGCTAACGCTGTTTTGAGTCTGGGTTACCAACCGGACCTGATCATCACGCATACAGAAACCGACCTGAATTTCGATCACAAGGTCACTGCGCAGGTGGCCAAGATTGTCGGAAGACCGAAAAAGAAGCCGGTGTCCATACTCGGTTGTGAAATTCCGAATACCAGCTTCTGGAACGGGCAGCCATTTCCCGCGAATTTTTATGTGGATATCAGCAAGGAGATCGACCGGAAGATTCAAGCATTCGCATTGTATGAAAACGAGCTGCAATGTTTCCCTCATCCATGGTCTGAAAAAGGATTGAGGCTGCTGGCGGAATATCACGGGATGCAGTGCGGGTTTCCGTACGCGGAAGCTTTTTGTGTGATTCGCGGTTACGAAGGAAGACTGCCATAAGTGGAACAGATCAAAGGAGCGGTGATCCTCACATGAGCAACACGCATTCTAGAGAAATCAAGAGCGATCCGTTTTCGCTGGAACTTTATGGGGAGACGCTAGAGAAGGCCATACGAATTGGCTACAGTTTTCCGACGGTGTCCGAACTGAAGGCCGGAACTCGGACGCTCGAGAAATTTCTGTTATTACGGCACGATATCGACACGTCACCGCGCTATGCACTGCAAATGGCGCGGCTGGAGCACAGTTTAGGCGTTCGCTCGTCGTGTTATGTGTTGATGCACTCGCCGTTCTACAATCCCGCGGCGCCGCAGCACTGGGACGACTTGCGAGAGCTTATTCAGTTGGGATTCGAAGTCGGCCTGCATTATGAGACGGACTTTTTCGAACAACGGGGATTGGATCCGCTCGAAGGTGTGCTGGGGGACATTGCGGCGCTGGAAAAAATCCTGCAAACGAAGATTCACTCGGTGTCTCAACACCGGCCTGCTTCCGGCACGTTCCTGAAGCGGCTGAACGAATTCTATGTGGATGCGTATAACGAGGATTTGATGCACAACGTTTGCTACATCTCCGATAGCGGATTCAAATGGCGGGGCAAAACATTGATGGAGTTGCTGGGCACGGAGGATCGCATTCACGCGCTGATTCATCCATTGACCTGGACCTTCGGTGACCTGGACATGGCGGAAACCTATCACAGAGCGAGTGATGAAATCAGCGCGGGAATTCGGCAAGCGTTCGAAGAGTTCATCGGGTCGACTAACAATTATCTTTCAAAACGGCAGGAACTCGATGCCGCGCGAAAATCGCAGTATGCGGGGAAAGCAGCCGGATCCTAATCTGTTTTGTACCTTTCGTGATTCTACTTGGAGAATCACCACAGTTCTGTCGGCCTGCAGGGAAATTCGTATCGTTTAGCGGTCGAGAGGATGTCCAGAATCGATTCGTACCAGCCATCGTAGTCGGGATCGAGTAGCGGCGTGTTGTGCCACAGCAGAGTGAAAACGCCTCCGGTGTGCTCCATGCGCTGGAACAAGGCGCGAATTCGTTGAAGGCCGTCGGCTTTGCCGAGACGCATATACTTCAACGGTGTGCAATCCATCAAAATCAGGGGCAATTCGATCAGGTTCAACTCACGATTTTCTGCGAAGCACCAAGGCCGATAGGGGACAGCTGTACCGGCACGGAAACCGAAGCGGTCCGCAAAACCAACAGATGAGTCGTAGGACAGTCCGCAAAATTCCCAATCCCGCCAGGTGTTCGGATTCCAACGCAGGTAGTGCTGTCGGCCGCCCCGGACGTCGGTCTGCAGCACCTCACGGAGACGGCCGATTTCCGCAGCGAGTTTTGGACAATCGCCAAAAGTGTCATAGCCCGGATGGACGCCCAGCTCAAAGCCAAGATCTTTCAGGAATCGAATAACAAACTGAATTTTTCGGAGTTTCGGGTCGTATCCGGAATCGTGCGGACCTGGCGGACTGGCCTTCCAGTAAAAGGCCGAATGCAAATCTCGACTCTTCGACATTTCCGCGAGACGGCGAACTTGAGCGAGCTCCGAGGGCTCAAGAGCAGTGGCTGAAGAGAGAAGATCGCGGAGGCTGGCGAATGGTTGTCCGCGTTTCAAACTGTGAGCGAGAGCGGTTCGAACCCGGAACGGAATGCCGACATCATCGATATCGTGCGTGAGTTTGACAGTGAGCGTGCGTGGCTGTGGCTGCCACGCTGGAATCAGAGCAGCTAACGCCTGTTCGAAGGCAAGCCCGTGCTCATCAAGAATCGGCCGTTCCAGGAATTCGTGAGAACACGCGACGCTGGCCAATGCGGGGAAACGGGCGTGTTCGTCAAATGTGTTGCCGAGGATCTCTTCGACGCGAGACAACGTAAACAGGTAAGAGCGGAGAACGTCCAGGCGGCAGACGAGCGTTTCGGGATTCGCGAACTGGTACAACGGCTGGAGAGGAGAAGGTTGTGGTTCGCAGAATGGAAGAATCAGACCGTGGACGGGCGAGAGTTTCGATACGCTTGCGCGTGCGACCGGAATTGCTGGTCCTGCGATGCGATCCTGGTGTTCAAGACTGCTGTGGGCAAAGTGAACTTTCCCGCGTATCTCCGGTCCGAAGGAGATTGTGGTTTTATCAACAGTAACGTCGATCTGCCATTTGCGGAAGAAGTCAAGCGGAACACCGGAGCGACGTGCAAGCTCCTTTACAGCGTAGCGTCTCGCTTCCGGCGTGATGATTGGCAGACGTGGCATCGTGTGCTGTTCGCGGCGTTCTGCTGTGGCGGAGGCAGTTTGCGGAGGCGAGGAAACTCGCATCATGACAGGCCTTGCTTCCGGCGCGCGTTACTGTTGACCATGAGCGAGAGTCAGCGCCAGTCGTTTTAGTTGATAGAGGAACAAGCGCGGGTTTTTGGTTTTAACTGCTTTGACCATTTGGCTGTACGGACGACATACGACCGGCGCGGGGTTGACTACGAACGCGCGGGGCGCACTGAGCAGGTGTTCGCGGAACTCCAAAGCGCTGCGCGGGAGATCGAGCGGAAACTCGTTCATGGCGGAATGCAGTTCAAGGGAACAATGGGCGTCAGCACCGGCAATTGATGGCAGATTCCACTTTTCCGCAAGCTGGCGCGCTTTAGCATTGTCGATTTCGGAACACCGGCCGTTATAGGTTTCGATCAGATCGACTCCGGAGAGCAATTCGTCATCCAATTTGTGACCCTTATATGGGTGAGGAAGGATGACCAGACCGTTTTGCGCGTGAATTTGGTAAATGATCTCCGACGAGCGGCACGACTGGATTTCTTCCTTCAGAAAAATGCCGATAATGTCGCCTTTTTCGCTTTGGTATTCAGCCGCGGTTAGGACCAGAGGGACGGCATCAGATTCTGTGAGTGCTTGCGCGTCGAGTGATCCCTGAATCGTGTTGTGGTCCGTAATAATTAATACCTGAACCGCTGACTGTATAGAGCGGGAAAGAATCGTGCGAGCAGAGAGAAGCGAATCGAAAGAGCGGCGCGTGTGGACGTGGAAGAGGCAGCGGTAGGGCACGTGTCACCTCTTCCGGCGTCCGAATAGTTTGCCGGGCAAGCTGAGTAACTCCTGTCTGTTTGGCGCGAAATCGCCCAACCAGACATTGGACTTCACGCGCGGGTCAAGAAAATCCCACCCTACGCGAAAAATGGATGGCGGACGGGTCCACAGGTGGAACAAATCGCCATGTCCGGAAAATGGCCACTGAAAGCGCAAATCGCGCTGGTACACATTCGTGAATGGCAAGTCATCGCCGAGAGCCATGCGGCAGAGGTCCCCGGGAAAATCGGCGCCCGCAGCCAAAGCCAGATCGAGCGAGCCCCAAAACTTGGGATTGATTTCCATTAACTTGTATTGGCGGTCGCGAGAATCGCGGCGAAACTCGACCATCGCAACGCCATGCCATTCCAGCGCATCGAGCATGCGCCGGCCATGCGCTTCCAGTTGCGGATCGTAGAGGCTTTCCGCGCAGGAACTGACTCCGCCACTGGCGGGATATTCACGAACGCGCCGATGCATGAAGATGCGCTTACAGACGCCGTACTGATAAGTTGCGAAAAATCCGCAGCCGAATCCGGGAATAAACTCCTGGACCAAAAGATCGTCGGCCTGGGAGCGACATGCGGCGTACTGCGCCTCGGCAAACTGTTCAAGCTCCGATAAATTGCGTATGTAGCGAATGGGAGGGCGGCCAGGGGTTTCCTTTTGTGGTTTAACGACCACGGGAAAATCGAGTTCTTCGGCACGGTCCTGAATCTCTGGAAAAACAAGTGTTTTGGGCGCGGGGACACCAAGGTTGCCAGCCAGGTGCATCATCTTTGCCTTGTTCGCAGCAAGTTCGATGGCTTCGCTTTCGACAAGTTCGACGTGAGCGAAAGGAGTGAACTCCTCGCGGCGACGAGCAATAGCACGAGTCATGGGGTAACTTACTGGCATCACGAGGTTGAAGCACTCGCTCTTGACAGCTTGCAGGGCAGTCTCAACAGCAGCGTCCGGATCCCCATTCGCTACCGGAATTCGCTGACGGCAGTAGCGCGAACGGCATGCCAACGAGCCTGCGGAACTGCCGATGACGCTGACATGAACACCTTGGCGGCCCAAGTGACGAACGATGGCCAGGGTGTGTTTATAGTGCTCATCAGAAACCAGGACTCGACAACCTGAAATGTCCCGCGTTCCGGGCGCGAGACTAGGCATCGTTGCCGAAACCCGCGGGGCCATTGGGCCGCGTTCTTTCACTGGGAAGGCGCCTGGCAAAAATGGGTCGACTTTTTTTTGCGGGCAAGACATGTTTCACGGGACGTCGCAGCATATGAAAGGGCCATTACCCAGAGATTAAGGAACACTCAATTTCGAATGACGGGAAACAGAAGCTGATTCCGGGAACGAGTCTCGCCGGTTATAGGCGCTGGCGGCAGCAGATAACGCACGAGTGGCGGGCTCCGTATTGGGTTTATGCTTGGTCAGCAGGCCAGCGCGCTGATATCGCGGTAAACAGAGTTCCAGGAAATCCGTAGTGCTGACCCATTCTTCACGAAAGTGTTGGCGTTGCGCAGCACAGGTCCAAAACACTCGGTTGATCTCGGCAGGAACGGAGAGTGCATCGATGGGGTTGTGCCACAGAATGGAAATTCCGCCCCATCCCAGTTTTCGGCTTTGTGCGAGGACGCGGTCCGCGAGGGCTTGTGGCGGCTCACCCGTCTCTCGCCAGAGTTCGAGGAGGCCGCCATCCATAATGGCCAGTGGAAACTCAAGGAAATCGTACGGCTTTTCTGTTTCGAAATTGTATGGGGGAAAAGCAAAACTCGCGCCGCTGCGGAACCCGACAGTATCGGTGAAGCCCAAGGAGGAGTCGAACAGCAGGCCACCATCGGTGACTGCCCGAAACAGCATCTGCTGGTCGTTGAAGCGCAGCCAGTGCTGCCGATTGCCGGAAGGGGGCTTCGCGGTGACCGCACGAAGCTTTTGCGCTTCCGCTGCGAGCGAATGATTGTCCAGGATGCTTGTGTACGAGCCGTGCAATTCAACAGGAAATAAATGATAAGCGGCGTGGCGAAGTTGCACGTCCAACTCCGACAAGGAATAGTTTGGATCACGGCGATGTTGATGGACTGGCACGACGAAGAAACTGCTGCGACAGCCAAGCTGTTCAAGGCGTGAAATCAGAAGCGGCAGATAGTCTCCGACCCTATTGCCCTTCAACAGCTCAAAAAACATCAGCAGATTATCGTTGAGATAGCTAGTGCTCCGGTACAACAAACAAGAGATGGCTAAATTCTTCATCAAGCGAATCAAGGCGCTTTTCCGGTCCGTGTAGTAGAAATCGATGTCGTGAGAACAGATCACGAAGTGGTCAGCGTCACCAACCGGCGAGGACGCCCTTGAGAGGAGCGCATCTTGTCTATTCCGGTTTCGCGAGTATCCATCGAGCCACGCCATTTGTAACGCGGCCTGCGGTTTCCATGGTGGAACGCCGCTGCGGCTGAAAATCATCTCCGCGTCGGGGATCCTGCCGACGGAATCCCGGGCGGAAATACGCGATTCCCAGCCGCCAGAGAGCCACTCGAAAATTTCGCCCAACCAATCTGGCTGCCGCGTGATCGGATCTAGACCATGGAACAGATGAAAATCTTCGCCGGAGTGACGAATCTTCGTCAACCTTGACGAGGTTTGATTGTGGACCCGCCTGGGCACGGTATACCGGGCAGGAATCCGCACATGACCGGAAATCGATTCCTGAGTTGAGGGAAGTCCGCCGTACAAGAACGAGCGAACCGGTTCATAGTGCGAGCCAGAGACGACTTCATAGCCATAGACCGCGGCGAATACGCGAAAAGCGTAGTCCATGCGCGCACGAACGACGGCAGGAACACGTTCATCGAATAGCAATCGGATTCGCGTCTCTGAGGAAATCATCTCGGTAAGTTTTTTTCCGACCGAATATCAGGGGCGATCTCTCACGCTCTCCGTGCGCAATTCCGAATTTAACTCTGGATTTCCGGCATGGTTGTTTCGAAGGAGCTGAACCGCCCTGCGAAACGAGAACCAGTCCGACAATCCCGGATATGTGTAGTAGCCAGGCTGGCGGCCCTGTGTGGAAATGGTTGTCGTAGTTCCCTGCTCCAAGTCACTAAACAGATTCGCCACGTGAGGCAGACTCTCGAGGATGGCTTTGTGGCCGATGTAAATCGGACTGTCGCTGCGCGGGTCAACGTCCAAGACACGACCCTGGAGAAACACTTCCCCTTCGTCATAACGACCGTTCATGCGCAGAACGGTGAAGCCCAACATTTCCGGTTGTCCGTTGTGGATTGCCCAGAACGGCGAATATAAGCCCTTGTACTCCGGAACGAGCCCTTCATGCCAAAGGAATGCGCCGAGACGAGGAATCTCGCGCAGTTCACAGCGGAAAAACTCATTGATGCACATGGACATAATCAAGTCTGGTGAGCGCTCGCGGACGAAACGAAGCACGTCTGGGGAGTTGATATCGTGAGTGTCGATGGACTCTCCATGCCAATCCGGTTGGCCGTACTCGTGGGAATACGCATCGCACAAGCGGCTTTGAAATGGTTCGCCAGACTCGTTGAGGAAAAACCGGTAGAGGAGATAGTAGAGCGTTTCATCGAGCGTCTTCAGCACGCCAAAACGATTGAGCCGCTTTTGCGTAAATTTGAGTTGGCCAGAAAGCGACTTGTGCCAGTAGGACGAATAGGTCCAAACAACACCGGCCAAAAGCGAATGCTTCGACAGCCAATGAACAATTAATTCCGTAAACCGGTTGGGCGAACCGATGAAAATACTTCGAAGCATTGGACGGGCCTCGACTCTGAAATGGACTGGCTTGCGGATATAGCATGCCTTACGGAATACGATGAGATATTGATGAGCAGTTAAAATCACTTGAAATCGAAAAAACTTACAAGTTGAGGACGGGACGACTTGCACAAAAAGCAATTTGCGGACATTCGCATGAACGTACGAACAAACTGAGATTGCTTTTGAAAAACACGCCGATAAGAACGGTGGAATTAGTTGGCAATGGCGGCGATACGAGCATTCAGTTCGTCGAGCCATCGCTGGATCACGCGTTGCCAACGGAATTCCGACTCGCACAAGCGACGGCCATTTTCCCCGAGTTTGTGCGCGAGTTCGCAGTTATCGGCGAGACGCACCATGCAGTCCACAAGGGGCCGCAATTGCTCCGGAGGTACCACGAAACCCGCTTCAGCTTCAGAGACGATGCGAGCCATTTCGCCGCGGCCGGAAAAAATAACGGGCACACCGCTGGCAAGTGCAGGAAGAGATTTGGAAGGCCTGGCGCTGAGGTGAATCGGTTGATCCTTCAAAGGAACCAGCGCTCCCCTGGCCACGGACCACCAACGGGGCATTTCTGATAAAGGAATCGGATCGGCAAAAACGATGCTCCGTAGTTGGCGCTCGTTAGTGCGAGCCTGCAATTGACGCTTCACTGGTCCATCGCCCACGAACACAACGGCGATGTCGTCTCGGACGCGAAGAGCATCGGCGGCGTCGATAAGCAAAGGCAGCCCTTGCGCGTGTCCAAGGGTGCCGGCGTAGATAAAGACGGATTTATCCTTCAGGCTATGGGTATCGAGAAGAGCTTGATCCGGGGCCCTAGGCTTGAAAAGGTCCGTATCAACCCCGATTGGCAAGAAGAGGATCTTCGCCGCGGGAACATCTTTTTGATCTCGCAATATCGCTACGATGCCTTCGGTGACCGTGCCGACAAAATCGGCATGACGATATAAAAAGCGTTCCATCCCGCGTGCGATTTTCAGCAACAAGCTGGAATTTACAAGCCCGCTATCTTCAACGGCATCGGGCCAAAGGTCGGAAACGTTCATGACCCATCGTGCGCCCTTCGCGCGGGCCAGAAACAAAGCCGTGAATGCAAGAAAAAGTGGCGGGGAGTCGACAAAAATAATATCGGGCTTGCCCATCCAGAAGAAAGCGAGGAACGCGCTCAGGCAGAAGCTGAAGTAATTTGCCAGCCTGGGGATCATGCTGGCGGATTGCGAAGGATAAACCCAGGAGCGAAAAACAGGAACGCCTTCGCGGATTTCGGTTTTGAAAAGGCGGTTGCGGTAGCCGTCAAATATTCTGCCTTTGGGATAGCTCGGCAGCGTGGTCACTGCGCGTACGTCATGCCCTTGCGCCTTTAGCCCCTGTGCCAAGCTGCCCAAGAGAACCTGCGCGCCTCCAACCTCCGGCGGGTAATAGTGTGAGAGCAGAATAAACTTCAATTTAGCGCACCCTGCTCATAACCCCGGCGGAGACGACTTTCGGAGAGGCAAATTCGACCAGGGTTGGCAGGAAACCCTCGAAAGGCTGCAGTGGATTTGTGAAGATAGGATCGACCAGACGGCAGCCCGTGGAGCAAGTTCCTGCAAGACGCTGAACTTCACGGTAGCTAACTTTGTTGAATTGGTCGTCCGCGTAGTGTTGGTTCAGGAATTCCACAGTTTCATTCACCTCGCGAGCGAAGCCGTGCTCCACGATCCGGAAGCCCTCGGTCACGAAGTCGATGAGGTGCTGCCCTGGCATGCGTTTGCCTCTGCCGATTCCGTCGTACCGAACGGTAGAAGGGAGACTTTCCTGGGACCACAGATTGCAGCCATCCACGATGGCGGTGAGCTTCGGCGCCATGGCGATCATGCTTTCACGACCCGATCCATATTCCTGATGCGCGGTACATGCGATCAGAATTTCGGCATTTTCGAGAGCTGCGGAGAGATCGTTGGTGAAGTATTGCGCAAGGTTCAGTCTGGCCAGATTTTGGTCTGTGCCGTGAACGAAAGGATCATGAATTTTGAGTTTGGCGCCTTTCTCAAAAAGCTGTTTCGCAAGAACCAGCGATGGCGAGTTGCGAGTATCTTCTGAGTTGAAGCGATAGGCCGCACCTAAAACGGCAATATTTCGGGCGCGCAAGTCACCGCAAAGCGCCTCCGCCAGACCGACGGTCCAGCGAGGGGATTGATCATTGATCCTTCGCGCCTGCTCAATCAAGCTGTTCGGAGAACGTTGGCCGCGCTCGATGCGCCGCCACCACAGTAGAATTCCGTCCTTGGGCAGGCAGTGGCCGCCGACACCTACCGTGGGTACCAGAAGGCCGCCGCTGGGAACGGCTGTGGCGTTTGCGGAAGCGGAATCCGACTGGCGGAGAATGCTGTTCACCGCATCGCGCAATGCAAAAAAATTGATGTCTGACTCTTGGCAGAAACGAGCGATTTCCGCGGCGTAGGCAATGCGCACGTCGCGATAAGCGTTTTCCGTGGTTTTCACGATTTCGGCAGTGAGCGTATTCGTCTCATAGAGAGTGCCGGAAGTGACGATACGCGAATACAGCTTGCGAATAAGCTGAGGAGTAACCGGAAGCATGCCGGAAACGAGTTTATCGGAGGTGCGAACGCGGTCGACGAGGCGGCCGGGCATAACGCGATTTGGGCTAAAGCCAAGCAGCACGTCGCGGCCATCGAGCAGACCATGAGCGGCAAAGTGGTCGCGAATGAGAGTTTTCATTGTGGAGGGAGCAAGCGTCGATTCAATAATGATGAGTGGAATATTTTGCGGTGGCTTGTGTTCCAGCGCGCGAGCGAGTTCCTCCAGAGAAGAAAACAAAGGGCCGTAATCGGGCTCCAGGTTTTTCTTGTCGGTCTGGACGCAAACCAGTACCACGTCGGCATCGCTCAAGTCCGAATAATCAGAGGAGGCACTCAGCAGGCCCGCGTCAACCGCACTGCGAACGATGCGGTCGAGTTCGGGTTCAATTCCACGAATGGACGACTGGCCCGCGATGATGGCAGCAACTTTCCACCCGGAAGTCGGCGAGTCTCGCTGAATAACGATGACTTTCGCTGGAGCATCCGTTCCTTCCTTAACGTGTGCGGCTGCGAGCATTGCCGCCATCGGCATGCCCACAATGCCAGGACCAATTACGCCAATTTTGTGAATCCGCCAATTTCTTGCGGAACCGTTTTCAATGGTAAGCGGCATAGACCTGCCTCTCTGATTTGTGATCTGCGTCAACAAACTGCTGAAACCATAGCTCCAGATTCAGCAACCCCCATAGCCTGCGGCCGAAAGGCTGCTCTGACTCGAGGAGCGTTTCGATCGCGGTGGGGTTGAACAGGCCGCGTGTGCGGCAAGCGCTCGATAGCAGGGTATCGCGCATAAATTGCCGGGCTTGGCCGCGGGCCCACAGGTGGAGCGGTACCGGGAATCCCATTTTGTCTTTGCGATTCAAAATCCTGGGAGGCAGCACGTCGCCGATGGCCTTTTTCAAGGCGTACTTCATTTCCGCGCCCTTGAATTTTAGCGGGGCGGGCATCGACGTGACCACGTCAACGATGCGGTAATCGAGAAGGGGAACGCGAGACTCCAATGAGGCAGCCATGCTGACGCGGTCTTCCACATGGAGAAGCGCTGGAAGGCTCGTGACCATATCGAAATGTGTCATTTTGTTGTAGTAGGACTTGGTGTCCGGATGATTGAAGACTTGCTGAAAGCGACCGAAGGCAGCTTCACGGTCGAATTCGCGGCGAAAATCGTCACTGAACATTTCCAGTGTGCCGCCGCTGCGATCGATCAGTTGAAAATAGCGCCGGTCCATCGCTTCGAAGGGGCCGTCCTGCCAAAATGCGCGAAGCATGGGAGTGTACTGCTGCAAGGCCGGCAGATTCGGAAGGATGGAATGAAGCGAGACGATGTGTTCTTTTTCCTCGTTGGTTTCAAAGATGGCGCCTTTGATGGCTTGTTCGAGATAGGCGACGACGTAACGAGCGTATCCGCCGAAGATCTCGTCGCCCCCCTGGCCGCCAAGCACGACCTTCACTTCTTTGCGTGCGGCGCGAGCCAGAATGTATTGCGGAAAAAGGCCGGGGCCGGCGGCGGGCTCGTCCATGTGCCAGATCAGGAGCGGAAGCGCTTCCACAAAATCGACTTCATTGGGGTAAACAACGAAAGACAGGGCGTTGCAGGCGTTGGCTACTTCCCGCGCGTAGGAGGATTCATCGAAAGCCGCGCCTTCGGCGAACGCGCCAGTGAACGTTTTGATCGGTTGAGCGGATCTTTGGGAGGCCAGGGTGGTAACGATGCTAGAGTCCAGTCCGCCACTCAGATAGGCGCCGAGAGGGACGTCACTGCGCATCTGGATGGAGGCCGCGTCCTCGAGCAGAAAACGAAGCTTGTCGAAAAAATATTTTTCGGTGTGCGCAAGATCGACTTGGAAATGAGGCTCCCAATAGCGCACAGAATGGACCGTTAAGCTGGATAGATCGATAAGCTGGTAGTGACCGGGGAGGACTTTCGAGACACCCTTGAACAGCGTTCCTGCGCCAGTAACGAATTGAAAGATAACGTAGTCGCGAACCGCGTCAAGGTCCGGCTCCGTCGAGAAACCGGGATAGCGCAGGAGAGCCTTAATCTCGGAAGCGAACACGATGGCGTTGGAATCCCGATAGTAGTAAAGAGGCTTTACACCCAAGTGATCTCGAGCAGCCAGGACCGTTTGGCGAGTGCGGTCATAGATCAGAAAGGCGAACATTCCGTTCAGCTTGGCGACGCAGTCCTCACCGAACTGGAGATACATGCGAAGGATTACTTCGGTGTCTGATTTGGTGCGGAAAACGTGTCCGAGACGAACAAGCTCGCTGCGAAGCTCGATGTAATTGTAGATTTCACCGTTAAAAACAATGGTCAAGCCGTCAGCGTCCATGGGTTGAGCGCCGGAAACGGTGTCAATAATGGAAAGCCTCTTGTGCCCGAATCCGACCGGGCCATCAATCATGAAACCTTCATCGTCAGGACCGCGATGGTGAAGGACCGTCAACATATCGACGAGTGTTTCGCGTTGAACAGGCTTCGTTTTGCGATGAACGATTCCGACCAGTCCACACATCAAAAACACTCCGCCAAGTGAGCCTTGCAATTCGAGTAGTTTTAATTGCTATGGCGGGCAATATACGATGGCCGTATTAAAAGGTAGTGAAGCGGGCATGAACGTTGATTCACTGCGGCGTGTTTTGAGGAAAATAAATTGGGGTGAGCGCAGGAAGGCCGAGGCCTAAGAACGGGACCAAAACGGCATCCTGCATTGAGCGCAGTCGTTCGAAGATTTCCTTAAGACGTTCGCGGTTGCGAGTTCGTGCGACTGTGGATAAGTCGAACGAGGTAGTGGAAACTCGATTGTGAATACCATTATTCATCCGTCTCTCATTTTTCTCTAACAAACCCCGCATAGCGTTAGCCCATCAAGTTTCAGCTTGGGCAGGCTCTTCCAACCGGAACGCTCGATCCCGGTACGTATCATGTCCATCGATTGTATTGGACTTACGGAAACTCCCGGCAGTCAGAGGGCGAAGCTCTATGCAGTGGACGAAGGAGAAGACCGACGGGCTAGTAAATCTGCCCGCGGTTCAGTGGTACGCCGCGTATGTCAAGCATCAGCACGAACGCAAAGCTACGGACCTCCTGCAACGTAAGGGAATCGAAGCCTTCCTACCCGAACAAAAAGTGATGCGCCACTGGAAAGACCGAAACAAGGAATTATTCCTGCCTCTGTTTCCGGGATACCTTTTCCTGCACACCAACTTACAAGATAAGCTGGCCATTCTGAATACACCCGGGGTGTTTTTTATTGTCGAGAATGGCGGACGGGCCTGCCCGATCTCGCGCGAGGAGATCGAATCGATCCGGCGAGTTACGGAAGCTGGGCTAGCCGCACAGCCGCACGAGTTCGTAACCGAAGGCGATCGAGTGCGCGTGCGCAGCGGTCCGCTATCGGGAGTTGTGGGCATCCTTACTCAGTTCAAGAATCAATATCGAGTGGTTTTGGCTGTCGGGCTATTGCAGAAAGCGGTATCCGTGGAAGTGAATGCCAGCAATGTAGAGCGAATCTCCAAAGTCGAGAACAATCCTGGCGCTGCGCCAATCAATAGAACTGGGCAAAAGGCTTTTGCGCGCGCGTCCACGTCTTATTCGAAATAGTAAAAACGGCGGCGAAGGAAAATGCGAAACGGCGATATTTCTCAAATCATTCCCGGGCAAGCCGTCGAGCGCTACGCGTTCCTGGAGCACAACTATACCTGGGAGCAAGTGCTGCGGGTTCTGCGGAAGCACGTGCGATTTGCCTTGCTCGTAGCGGGCAGCCTTTCGGCGCTGATCGTGATTTATGCGATGATGCAAAAGAGTTTCTACAGCCCTACCGCACGTTTGGAGATTTCGCCGCCGAACACGGGAATCAGCACGCTGCATGAAATCGAATCAGCGAATGTTTCGGACAATCAGGACTATTTAGAAACGCAGGTGCAAATCCTCGGGAGCGATGCGCTGGCGGTAAGCGTGATTCGAGAATTGCATCTGGAAAATAATCCGGAGTTCGTCAACAACAAAACGATAAACGAAACGTCAGCTGTGGGAGCATCTTCGATGACGCGCAGCGCGGTGCCCGGCGAACTGGTGATTTTGCTCGAGCAACTGGACCTGGCCACGTTGACTCCGGCGGAATCGGCTGCGCTGGAACAATTTCGTCGCAAATTGAGCGTCAGCTCAGTGCGCAACACCCGGCTGGTGGAAATCAGGTTTTCCAGCCACGATCCGCAGCTCGCGCAGATGGTCACAAATACTTTGGTCGTGAAATTTATCGACCAAAATTATAAAAATCGCTACACCACGACAATGCAGGCTTCCGAGTGGCTTTCCGCGCAACTGAATGATTTGCGGAAGAAGGTGGATCAGTCCGCGCAAGCTGCCGCCGATTATCAGAAGAAGACCGGACTGGTGGAAGTGGACGATCGCGACGTCCCTATCTCGCAGTTGATGGGTGAGGTGAATCATCAATTGGGCGATGCGCAGGCCAGCCGGATTGAGAATGAGGCTTTCGTCCGAATGATCGATGAAGGTCACGGCGATGCGGTTCCGGTGTTGCGGGATGACAAGCTCTACCAGGACTTGATGGGGAAATACACGGACCTGCGGGGACAGTTGGCGCAGGCGCGAGCAGTGTACGGCGACGAAAATGTTAACGTGAAGAAATTGCTGGATCAGCTTACCGAAGTATCGATCCAGATTGACGCCGAGAGAAAACGCGCGATTTCGCGAGCGCGCGCCACATATCTGGCGGCCAAGCATCGCGAAGAATTGATGCTGCAAGAACGCCAAAAAGTCCGCGCGCAGATGGGCCACATGACCTCACAACTTACCGCGTACCACATGCTGCGGTCCGAAGCGGGCGCAAACGCGGAATTGTACAACACGCTCCAGGGCAGGTTGCGTGAGGCGGGCATTTACGCCGGGCTGCGGTCCAGCAATATTCGCGTGGTGGATCTGGCGACCAACCTCCGCAAGCCGACGGGTCCGCATCGCACATTGCTGGTCGCACTTGGTACATTTGCGAGTTGCCTGTTTGCGGGCGTACTGGTGTTCCTGCGCGAGGGATTTCGCAATACCGTCAGGACCCCTGACGACGTGAAATCCTGGGTGGGCATGCGTTCGCTGGCGCTGCTTCCTGCTATGGGCGGAGCAAACGCGAAAGTTCTCGAGTCTGGAACGAACGGAAGTGGCTTCAATCTGGGAAGTCTGTTGCATTCAGAGCTGAAACAAAAGCAAGAACAGCAGATGGTCGAAATCATGCGGCCTCCTACGATGGAATCGGAGGCCATGCGCGACTTGCGCACATCGCTGCTGCACGCCAACATGCGCGACACTCCCAGCGTGATTCTGATCTCTTCTTCGGTGGAGGGAGAAGGGAAAACGACGGTTGCCGTTAATTTCGCAGTGGCGTTGGCGCAATTGGGGAAGACTTGCTTATTGGAAGCGGATTTGCGTCAACCCTCGGTTGCGCGAGTCTTTGATATTCATCACGAAGGCGGGCTGACGGATGTGCTCCAGGGCTCGATACCTTTGGCGAATGCTCTTGTGCCGGTGCCGTGGGTTGAGAACCTGACCGTGCTTTCGTGTGGAACAATTCCTGAAAGCCCCGCGGATGTGCTGTCTTTGCCGCAGATGACTTATTTGCTGAACACATTGAAAGATCAATTCGATTATGTGGTGATTGACTCGCCGCCCATCATTCGATTTTCGGATGCTCGATTCCTCTCGGCACTGGCGGACGAGGTGGTGTTGGTCGGGCGCTATGGCGTGACCACGCGGCGGGCGATTCAGCGAAGCGCGGAACTGTTGAAGGAAATGAATGCGTCGGTGGCCGGAGTGGTGTTGAACGCGATCGATTTCTCGTCTCCCGATTACCACTATTACTCGTACGGATACAGTAATACGCGATTCAAGCTGGGGCCGCCAGCTTCAGGAAATGGCGAAGGCGGTTCGAGTAAGAACACGGGAGCAAAGCCAGGCGCAATGAGCGCACACGCCTGAGCAGTTTCCGCGGGTGGTCGACGAAACACGAAAGAGTTGGAGCGGTTGTCATGACCCACACGATTGAGAGAGCGGCGACGGAAAGCAGGCGCTGGATGCAATTTGCGATCAGTGCCGTGGCGGTAGCGGCGTTACTGGGAAATCCAGACTGTGCAAAAGGGCAGATGAATACGGCTCAGACAGATGCGGCGAAGCCAGCAGTGATGGAGGAATATAAGATCGGCCCCGCCGATGTGTTGACGATCACGGTCACAGACGCTCCGGAATTCGGGGGAAAGTTTCGCGTCAGCGACACCGGCGTGATTCAAATTGTGGGCGTGAAAGAGCCGGTGGTAGCGGAAGGATTGGCGCCCATCGAATTGTCGCGCGTGATTGAAAAGGCATTGACAGACGCGAGGCAGCTTCGTAATCCCAAGGTGAACGTGTTCATCGACGAGTATCACGGACGAACGATCACCGTGATCGGCGCGGTCACCAAGCCTTCGGTGTACAGCTTGACGAAGCGAACCACCGTTCTGGAAGCGCTGTCTTTGGCGGGTGGCGCGCTCCCGGGGGGCGGAAACACTGTAACTATCGTACGTGGACCGGCGAGCGCCGAAGCTACCGGAACGCCAGTTAACTCGGTACAAATCGTGGATGTGGCGCGCATCACGCGCGGCGACGATGCAAGCGCAAACATTGAAGTGCGGAACGGGGATGTGGTGAGTGTGTCGCCGGCGGAGGTGGTGTACGTGGTTGGCGCAGTCACCAAGCCGGGCGGATTTGCGCTGTCGAATCCTTCCGCAGGAGTATCGGTGGTACAGGCCGTGGCGTTGGCGGAAGGTTTCGCGCCGTTGGCGGCCACTCACCGCGGGTTGATCATCCGCCAATCTACCAGCCAGACGGGCAGGCGCGAGATTCCGGTGGATGTGGAAAAGCTGATGAATGGCAAGGATGCAGATTTGATCCTTGCGCCCAACGATATTCTGTACATTCCCCAAAGCGGCGCAAAGAAAGCGCTGAAAGTAATGGGCGACGTCGCCATGGCGACGGTCAACGGAATAGCCATCTATGGGATTGGCTATCGGATCGGCACAGCGAACTTCTAGTCGGGTCGGTCGTCGTAAACAAATAGGTAAATTCAAGAATCCGGTTTGCGTTTTTTCCAGAAGTTATCCATCACCAGGTCGAGGGATATCACTATGAGAATCGCTGAGGGTGTTCGTGTAGGTGTGGTTGGTTGTGGGGCATGGGGCCGTAATCTGGTCCGCAATTTCCATGAACTGGGAGCGCTCGCGGCGGTTTGCGACGTCGACGAAGGCAATCTCGAAAAGATGCGGCAAACGCATTCCGTTCAGGGAACGAATCATTACGATGAGCTGCTCGCCATGCCGGAAATGCAGGCGGTGGTGATTGCCGCACCGGCTGCTGCTCATTTCGAATTGGCAAAGAAGGCGCTGTTGTGCGGTAAAGACGTATTCGTAGAAAAGCCGCTGGCGTTGCACCTGGAGGAGGGCAACGAGTTGGTTAAGCTGGCGCGAAAACACTCGCGAGTTCTGATGGTTGGGCACTTACTGCATTATCACCCAGCGATTGTGGAACTGCGGCGATTGATCGAAGTTGGCGAGCTAGGCAGAGTCGAGTACATCAGCTCGTCGAGACTGAATCTGGGTAAGCTGCGAACGGAGGAAGATATCCTGTGGAGCTTCGCGCCGCATGATATCGCGGCGGTGCTTCACCTTCTCGGTGAATCTCCCACCAGCGTGGCCGCGCAGGGAGCCAGCTACCTGAACCATCCGATCTCCGATGTGACCTTGACGATTCTTGGATTCAAGAGCGGGGTGAAGGCTCATATATTCGTGAGCTGGTTGCATCCCTTCAAGGAACAAAAGCTCGTGATCGTGGGCAATCGCAAGATGGCCGTATTTGACGATACAGTGTCCGAAAATAAATTGGTGCTCTACCCCCATCGTATCGACTGGGTAAACCGCATGCCCGTGGCCCGCAGAGCGGAAGCGGAAGTTGTGAATTTGAGCAAACAGGAGCCATTGCGCGCGGAGTGCATGCATTTTCTGGACTGCGTTCGCGAACGGAGAAGGCCGGAAACCGATGGCGAAAATGGCCTGCGTGTTCTGCGCGTGCTTCACGCTGCAAGCGAGTCGGTGAAGGAGCATGGCAAGCCGGTGGGATTCGAAGCACCTGTGGCCGCACCGCGGTATTTCGTTCATCCCTCGGCGTTCGTCGACGCGCCTTGCGAGATTGGCGATGGCACGAAGATATGGCATTTCTCGCATGTTATGCACGGCTGCGAAATCGGGCAGAACTGCAACTTAGGGCAGAATGTGAATGTAGCGTCCGGCGTGCACATCGGACGAAACGTGAAAATCCAAAACAACGTTTCGCTGTACACCGGCGTGGAGTTGGAAGACGACGTGTTTTGCGGTCCTTCGATGGTGTTCACTAATGTGATCAATCCGCGCAGCCACGTGAACCGCAAATCCGAGTACCGGCGCACGCTGGTCAAGCGCGGCGCTTCCTTGGGTGCAAATTCGACGATTGTATGCGGTATTACGGTTGGGGAATTTGCGTTTGTCGGTGCGGGCGCTGTAGTCACCAGCGACATTCCCGCCTATGCGCTGGTGGTGGGTGTGCCTGCACGGCAGATTGGCTGGATGTGCGCTTGTGGAACGCGCCTGGAACTCGCGGGTACACACGCGACTTGCGATGATTGCGGCAAAAGTTATTCCTTGAAAGCAGATGCGTCTCTCGCGCCGGAGAGCGTCGAAGTGCCCACGGCGCCGGGCTTTTCCGAGCCTCATGCGGCGCAAGCTCCCAGAGTGCAGGCCGCATACGGGGACTAACGAGCGTTTCTAACGTACGGACCTGTTCTTCCCCATGCAGAAAGCAGAGATTTCCTTTCGCGTGCTGCTTCACGGCTTAGTTTATTTTTGCCGCATGTTTCCAGATGTGCTGGCGAGCCCAGGTTGGGAATTTCGGCATTTCGATCCAAACCGGGTTTCCGAATTACTGCCTGCCGCGGCATATCTTCAGCGCAGCGATATGTCGTTCTCCTGGGGCGGACGCCTGACCCTCGGCAAATTTTTGTCCGTTTCTCGATTCTTGGGCAAAGATAAATTGGTGATGTTTTGGTGCGGCAGCGACACGCTATCCGCGCGCGCCGACTTCGATGCGGGCCGCGTGGATGATTGGGTGGCGAACCGCATCCACTGGGCGGGTTCTCCGTGGTTAGCAGAAGAGGTCCGCGCGATGGGCTTTCCTTGCGAGTACGTACCAGCGACTTGGGTTGACGTGCCGGAAACGCTGCCACCTATGCCGCGGAAATTCGCAGTGCTGGCACACCTGTCGAGTGCAGCGCGGGTTGAACTTTACGGAATCGACCATTTGTTTGCAGTGGCGCGCAAGATGCCTTTCGTGCAGTTTCACGTCGTTGGCATTTTGCCGGGCGAGTCGCTGAGCGCGCCTGACAACGTGAAGGTACACGGGCGGGTTCCCTCCTTGAGCCCGTTTTTTCGCGACACTTCCGTGTTTTGGCGGCCAGCCCGGCATGACGGACTTTCCTTCGCAGCTTTGGAAGCGCTCGCGCATGGTCGGCATGTTTTGTGGACCTATCCTTTTACCGGCGCGGCGGTCGCGGGCGACGCGGTGTCCGGATACACGGAAATTCAAAGACTCTACGATTTACACCAGCGAGATCAGTTGGAAATTAATGGTGAAGCGGCAGAGTACATTTCGGCGCGGTTCACGCGAGCGAAAATTCGTGAGGGGGTACTTTCACGATGGAAGCGGCTCATCGAGAGTGGGGCTGGAGCGACGGAAGCTCACTTTGTTGGAGAGCCTCCAGCAAACTGAGCGGCTCCCAGTGATGAATAGAGAATGAAAAAGACCTTCATTCGACGGTTGGCGCTAATTTGCGTCTTTTTGCAATTGTTTGCAGTGAGCGCGTCCGTGGCGCAGCAAGAGCGCACCGCCGATCGTCGTCATGCGGATCTCACGCCGGGCCAGAGCGGCACGCCCGGGGCAAAGCAGAAATCCAGCCCGCGTCAACTTGGCAGTCATTACCTGATGCTGGTGAACACGGCGGTAGCGCAGTTCATGAACGAAGAGAAATTCCGGCAATTTGACAAGTCCGCTTATGACGGGATCGCGGTCGCATTCCTGCATGCGTACGACACGTCACCGCCTCCGACATCAGCAGCAATCGATCAGCAAATTGCGAATTGGAAGCGATTCACGAGTAAAGACATTTGGCCCTGGGTTTACGTGAACCGTATCCTTGCGATGAGCCCGGCGGAAAAGAACCCGCATTCCGACCAGCCTTATTTTCGGTCCATCGTGGGTGCCGACCTGGACGACAAAAAAGGCGCGCTGTCCGATTTTCTGCAGATCTGGCGAAATGCCCTGACTGCGGCCCGCGATTCGGATGTTCCTGGAATTGTGTGCGATCTGGAATTTTACAACTACTACAAAGAATACGATATCGGGGAATTGGCGCAGCAGACCGGTAAAACTCCCGCGCAGACGGCGGCGGCGCTGAAAACAATTGGCGCACAGATGGCCGACTCGGCGGCTGAAGCTTACCCGCATGCTACGTTGTGGATGCTGTTCACCGGACTGACGCACCCGGGTTACAAGAAGTTTGACGGCACTCCTTTTTATCCTTCGCCCACTTACATTTCGATTGGCTTGCTTGATGAAATTGTCAGTAAGAAGTTGCCCCTAACTGTGCTAACCGGGGGCGAGGGCAGCATCGGATACTGTCACGACTCGCTGGGCGAATTTCGCCACGCAATTGCCAAACGGCAGGCGGACTTGGCTATCGATTTACAAAGGTACTCGGGCGTGCTGGAACTTGGGGGAACACTGGCGTTGTGGAGTGATCGCGCGAGCAAGAAGGACTGGCTGACGCAGGGTTTTTGCGCAGCATCGGACGCAAATGGCATTGAAGATCTTCAGCCCTATATCGAACTGCTGCTCAAAACGTATCGGTACAACTGGCTCTACGGCACTTCCGAAGGAAATTACCTGGCATTTTCGCCGGCGAGCGCCCCTCGATTTGATGCGGTGATCCGTAAGGCCCGCGCTGCAACTGGTTCTCAGAAGGGGCAATAAAATTAACTTGAACATTCAGAGGTGTGTACCGAACGACCTCAACGTGAAGGGAGCAGCTTGATAATGGACTCTTGGCAGCCTGAAGAAACTTCCTCGGGTCGCACATGCGATCAGTGTTGTCGGAGCCCGTCCGCAATTTGTGAAATTAGCTCCCGTCTGCCGCGCGATCGAGGCCCACAACGCAAAGATCGGGGAGGAACCGATCGATCATCGGATCATTCACACGGGTCAGCACTACGACCGGGACGTGGCGGAGTTATTGTTCGAACAGATGGCCATCCCGCGCCCTGACTGCAATCTGGCGGTAGGTTCCTCGTCGCACGGAGCACAACTGGCGCGCATGATGATGCGGATGGAGCCGATTCTGAAATCCGAACGAGTGAATTGGGTCATCGTGTACGGGGATACAAATTCGACGCTGGCGGGCGCACTGCTCGCTTCCCGGTTGCGGATTCCTCTCGCGCATGTGGAGGCTGGATGCCGTAGCTTCGATCTGGCTCAGCCTGAAGAACAAAATCGAATCGTCTCCGATCACTTAAGCCATTTGCTGCTAGCTCCCTCAAGAGCAGCGCTGGCCAATCTGGCACGGGAAGGAATTGGGGGAGAAAACGATCCACAGAAGCGCCGGACGCTGTTGGTCGGCGATGTAATGTATGACGCTTTGCTGCAGCACTTGGCATTGGCGGAGCGACGAACGGAATCGAAGCTGCGCGAATTTGGTCTAAAGAGCAAAGAATATTATTTGTTGACCCTGCACCGAGCCGAGAACACCAACAATCGGCGGCGCCTGGCTTCGATTTTGCGGACTGTCCGGAGCCTGGATATGAATGTATTGTTCCCGGTTCACCCGCGCACTAAGCAAGTACTTGCGGCCACGGGCATTTCGTTGAACGGGAAAATACGCGCTGTGCCCCCACTGGGTTTTCTGGAAATGCTGGCAATGGAGAAAAATGCCCGCAAGATTCTGACCGATTCCGGCGGGGTGCAGAAGGAAGCCTTCTATTTGGGCGTCCCGTGCGTCACGTTGCGGGAACAAACGGAGTGGCCGGAAACGGTGGAATGTGGAGCGAATTGCGTGGCAGGAGTCGATCCGGATTCCATCCGAGACGCCGTGCGCGAAGACTGCCACTCGGACTGGTCCGCACTTTCCCTGTATGGAGACGGAAAATCCGCCTCGAAAATTGTCGATCAGTTGCTCACGAATAGCGTGCAATGAACCCGACCGGCATCATTGAGAATAGCGGCCGAGCCGCTTGTGTGACTGGAGCGTTTGACCGGGTGCAACCGCTGCGGGTTGTGCACATGACGTCAGTGCATACTCCGTTCGACCCGAGAATTTTTCATAAGGAGTGCCGGTCACTGGCGCGAGCGGGGTTCCAGGTGACGGTAATCGGCGCGAACTGGCAAGAAGGAGAGAAGGATCACGTCCGCGTGAAATCGATTCCTAAGGGAAGCTCACGGATTGCGCGGATGACTCGAACCGTTTGGGGAATTTTTCAGGAAGCGCGGCGGCAGGACGCTGACATTTACCATTTTCATGACCCGGAATTGATTCCGGTTGGATTGCTTCTGAGAGCCAGCGGAAAACGGGTGATTTACGACATTCACGAGGATATGCCCAAGGAAATTCTTTCGAAACGGTATTTGCCAGAATGGAGCCGGGCCCTCGTATCGTGGGCAGTGGACAAACTTGAAGGGACGGCGAGCAGGAGATTTTCTGGCCTGGTAGTGGTCACGCCATCCATCTCCGCGCGTTTTGGTAAGTTTAACGACCGGACTGTGACTGTCCACAATTATCCATACGTCCGGGAACTCGTGCGGGAAGGAATTACGATTCCGTGGCGGGACCGGCGGCAATCGGTCGCTTACGTGGGCGGCCTGACACTGCAACGTGCGATTCGGGAGATGATAGAAGCGATGGCGCTGCTTCCTGAGTCGCTGGACGCGAAGTTGGAACTGGCGGGTCCGGAAATCCGGGACGATGCGAAATTATCTGAGCTGCGCCAGCATCCCGGTTGGGCAAGAGTCCACAATCACGGATTCATCGATCAGCGGAGCACCTTTCAAATTCTCCAGAACGTGCGCGCGGGGCTGGTGCTTTACCATCCCGAGCCCAACCAGGTGGAATCCATGCCGCAGAAGATTTTTGAATATATGGGAGCCGGCATTCCGGTGATCGCTTCCGATTTTCCCTTTTGGAGGAAAATCCTCGGCGACGCCGGTTGCGGGTTTTTTGTTAACCCACTGAACCCACGCGCGATCGCCCAGGCCATTGAGCATGTTCTGACACACTCGGAAGAGGCGGAAGAAATGGGGCGCCGGGGGCAGGCGGCAGTACTCGAGCATTTCAACTGGGACACGGAAGCCGAAAAGCTCGTACACCTTTATCTAGCGATTCAGAATTAGTTTCCGTTCCGCCAATCACATTTCTTAGACATTCAATGGGAGCGACTGCATGTCTGTAACTGCGACCGCTGCTTCGTTTTTACCTTTTCACCGCGCGTCGATCGAGCAAGAAGAGATTGATGCGGTTCACTCCGTACTGCAAGGAGGCTGGCTGACATCGGGCCCGCGCGTCAGAGAATTCGAGGCAGCTTTCGCAGGTGTAGTTGGCGCTGGACATGCCATCGCTGTAAATTCCTGCACTTCGGCTTTGCACCTTTCTCTCGCGGCGGCGGGAATCGCCGAGGACGACGAGGTCCTGATTCCAACCATGACCTTCGCTGCCACCGGCGAGACGGTTCTGTATTTGAAGGCGCGACCGGTTTTGATAGATAGCGGAGCAACATCGTTTCACATTGACGTAGAGCAGATCGAGCGAGCTATTACGCCGCGCACTCGCGCAATCATTCCGGTCCACTATGCGGGCTACCCTTGCCCGATGGACGAGATACTCGAACTGGCAAATCGGCACGGTCTGAAAGTGATTGAGGACGCGGCGCACGCGCTTCCGTCCAGTTACAAGGGAAAGCGAATTGGGGCGCTGGGCGATTTCACCTGCTTCTCGTTTTACGCGACGAAAACGATTACTACCGGCGAAGGCGGAATGATTACCACAGAGAATCCCGAGTATGCCGACCAGTTACGGATTCTGAGCCTTCACGGAATTAGCCGCAATGCGTGGAACCGTTATTCCGCGGAAGGCAGTTGGCGTTACGACATTCTGGAACTGGGGTTCAAGTACAACCTGACGGATTTGCAGGCGGCGATCGGGCTGGCACAGCTTTCGAAAGTGGAGGAGTTGCGGCGGAGGCGAGCTGCCATCGCTAAACGTTACTCGCGCGCCTTGGTCATGCTTGACGGGTTTCACGCGCCGCCCGAACCAAATGACGAAAGCCATGCGTGGCATTTATATGTTCTGCGCGTCGACACGGCGACGCTACGAATCGGCCGGGATCAGGTGATTGAAGAACTGAAGGCTCGCGGCATCGGGACCTCCGTTCACTTCATCCCCTTGCATTTGCACTCGCTGTATCAGAAGCGCCTCGGATATCGCCCAGGTGATTTTCCGCAGGCAGAAAATCATTTCCAACATGCGATTTCACTGCCGATCTTTCCCGGTATGACGGAAGGGGAGGTTGACCGAGTAATCGGGGCGCTGCGAGAAATCGCGGCGACCCATAAGAAGTGATGATTCTCACAGGTGGCCGATTGCCGAGACGGGTTGGCGAAAATGAAACCATCATTTTATGAACGCACCGGAAAGCGTTGGTTGGACGCGACTGCGGCCAGCGTGGGGCTAGTTCTGCTTTCGCCACTTTTCGCGGTGGTGGCGGTTCTTGTGGAGCTTTCCAGTAGAGGTCCGGTGTTCTTCCGTCAAACGCGGGTGGGCCAGTTCGGCCGCGAGTTCAAGATCTTCAAGTTTCGCAGTATGAGAGAAAGAGCGGAGGCGGGTTCACCCTTGACCGCCGCTGGCGACCCACGGATCACGCCATTAGGGGCGTGGTTGCGGCGGACAAAAGTCGACGAACTTCCCCAGTTGTTCAATGTGATTGTCGGGAACATGAGCCTGGTTGGACCACGTCCGGAGGTGCCGAGATTCGTCGCCGGGTATAACGAGAAGCAGCGTCGTGTTCTGGATGTGCGACCCGGGATCACTGGGCGCAGCATCATCTACGAAGAAGAGAAATTGCTGGCGGGCTGCGAGCAGGACCTGGAGGAGTTCTATGTGAAAACGGTGCTTCCGGCGAAGCTGGAGACCGATTTCGACTATTCGCAGAACGTGTCTTTCTTCACAGATTTGCACATTCTGTTTCGTACTTTCGCGAAACTTTTAATCAGAGTTGATGCGCCAGATAAACGCAACGCCCATGCTGTAGCTACAGCAAATCAGGCAACAAGAAACGAGCGCAAAATGCGCGGAGGTCTGTCCGTGACCCAGGTCAATCTCTGGATGGAACGTTTGGCGCGCGCGCTGGTCGATTTTGTTGCGGTACAGGCTGCCGCCATCACTTCTCTCGTGCTGTTGGCGATGGCTCCGGCGCTCGGCCTGTCCTCGCAAACCGCGCCGAATGAAGCAACGCTCGTTCACTACTACACCCACACGTTGCTGCCTCTCTCGTTAGTTTTTCCGCTGATGCATTCCCTTTTCGGCCTGTATACCAGGTTGCGCGGCTATACCATTGAATACAAGCTGCGCCGAGCGGCCGCCAGCGCGGCGGTCGCGACTCTGTTGATGATCTTCATTATTTTCCTGACGCTGCGTTCACCGTTGCCTCGGTTGACGTCGCTGGTGTTCGGCGTACTAGCTGTGGGCGCGGCCACAGGAGTCCGTTGGCTGAAGGACTGGCTTTTTCATCGAGAATCTGAGGCGCGGGTTGCGGCTGCGCAGGCGGCGTCAATGGCGCAACCGGAAACTGTTCTGGTGGTGGGTGGTGCGGGATATATCGGGGCCATTGTGGTGGAGAAGTTGTTGTCCCGTGGATATTCGGTGCGCCTGTTGGACAATCTGCTGTATGGAGAAGGGTCCATTAAGCCGCTGCTGAACGATCCTAAACTGGACTTTATGCGCGGAGATTGCCGCAACATCCAGGATGTGGTTCGGGCGATGAATGGCGTGAACGGAGTGGTTCATTTGGCGGCCATCGTAGGAGATCCAGCTTGCGCCGCAGACGACAAGAACGCGTATCAAATCAATTACGCCGCAACGCGGATGATGCTGGAGATTGCCAAGGGCAATGGCATCGAGCGCTTTATTTTTGCATCGAGCTGCAGTGTATACGGCGCCTCAGACGATCTGATGGACGAAAAGTCCCAGACTGTACCGGTGTCTCTATACGCTGAGACGAAACTGGCCTCCGAGCAAGTGTTACTGGAGGCTCGCTCGACCAGTTTCCATCCTACAATTCTTCGATTCGCAACCGTATTTGGACTCGCACCCAGGCCGCGTTTTGACCTGGTGGTCAATCTTCTGACCGCCAAAGCGATTCAAGAGGGAGTGATTACGATCTTTAATGGCAGCCAGTGGCGGCCCTTCGTGCACGTCAAGGACGTTGCCGAAGGCTTGGTGCAAACACTGCTTGCGCCCGTCGAAACGGTCAGCGGTGAAATCTTGAATCTAGGCGACGATCGGCTCAACTTCACCCTGGCGGAGATCGCCGAAAAAATTCGCATGCAGATTCCCGAAACGCGAGTCGAGTATGTTGACAACACCGACCGGCGAAATTATCGAGTGTCGTTCACGAAGATTCGGGATTGCCTAGGATTTACTGCGGAATATACGGTGGAGGACGGCATCGCCGAGATTCGTCAGGCTTTCGAGGCTGGACGCGTACGGAACTACCGTCATCCGTTTTATAGCAACGTTTCTTATTTGAAGGAACGCGGGAACGTAGACGCGAAGAGCGATCTGGACGTGAAGGTGATGGCGGCATTTGCAGGAGTACGTGGCGAACGGACGAGTTTGAGTTTGGGTGGATAGGCGCGACGAACTCTTTTGTTTCGATGCGCTAATTGCAATCCAGCCAAGCATTCCCGTCAATGTACGTGAACGGCTCATCCTGACATTCCTATCCTGCAACAATTCCCAAAAATAGTGTCGTAAATTTTAGTAATGACGTAGGAGCTCGATCAACTTGGGTAACGACATAAACCATCCTGGTCCGGAATACCGCCGCATGGAACCGCTGAAAGCGGCGCTGGTGGCAGTGGGGAGTCATTGCAATGCAAAAGCAGTGCACCTGCTCAGCGCCGCAGTGAATTATGTAGAAGTGGGCTACTGGATGAAGTCCCACGGATTCCGGGCAACGCATCCGGTGCAAAAGAGAAGAGAGTTGTTTCACCTGATCGCGGACCGGGTGGGCGATACCAAGGTTCTCTATCTCGAGTTTGGCGTAGCCAAGGGCACGTCGCTGCGTTACTGGTCAAATCTGCTTTCGAATCCGACATCCGCGCTTCACGGGTTCGACACTTTTGAAGGACTACCGGAGAAATGGCGGCTTGCAGACAACAAGGGCGCGTACTCCGCAGGTGGGAATCCCCCAGAAATCAGCGACAAGCGCGTTCGCTTCTTTAAAGGCCTTTTCCAAGAAACGCTTCCCGACTATTCGCCGCCAGATCACGACAACCTGATCATCAATATTGATTGCGACCTGTATTCGTCAGCCAGTTTTGTTTTGAATTGTCTGGCCGAGTACATTCGCCCCGGCACGTTTGTCTACTTTGACGAATTCAGCGATCCGCAGAATGAGCTGCGAGCTTTTCAAGAATTGCTTGCGCGCACAAGCAAGCGCTTCCATTTATTGGGAGCGACTCGCTCGTACGCGCAAGTGTCCTTTGAGTGTGTTTGAGCTTCTCTCCGAGACAATTTGCAATTCCATCGGCTGATCTCGGTCCTTGAATTCCACCTGCTTCTCTCCGTAGTGCCCTAACGCCCTTCTCGAAACATGCCAGAACTTAGAACAGGTATTTCAGGCCGAGTTGGATGGTGCGCGGACGATGCGCATCAACGGGATGGAGGAACGAGCTGTTCGTCAGGCACCCGTTGTCTCCGGCCGAGTTCGATGTGCCTCCGTAACAGTTCACGACGTTATTGCCGGGATTGCCAGGGTTGGTGGGATCGTAGACCCGGAATTGCGTGTGATTGAAGACATTGAAAGTTTCAAAGCGGAATTGCAGCGAGCGTTTTTCTGTGAAGAAGAAGCTCTTGCTCAGCGACATATCAAAGTTCAACCGGCCGGGATTGCGTAAGTAGTTGCGGCCCACGTTTCCATACGTCAGGCCCTGAGGCGCAACGAATTCTCCGGGATTGCCAAGGATTGGACCAAACAAATTGCTGCTGTTTCTCGTGATCGTGGGCAAGTGCGCGAGCGGTGAAGCCAAGTCTGGGTAGGATCCGGGACCAACTACCGAGAGCACCCCGGCATTGTCGTCGGTAGATATTCCGGAGGGGCTGCCGCCGTTAATCACGCTGAAGGGCGTTCCCGTGGAGAAGATGGTGATTCCCGCCCATTCCCAGCCGCGCAGGAAAGATTGCATTCTATCCGAGAGCGCTGGGCTAGCAACTTTATTCGTGGGGTCGTCATCGGCAAAATTGATTCGGTGGTACCACTTCTCTAAGGGCAGTTCATAGATATAACTGATGTTCAGCAAGTGGCGCTGGTCAAAGTCCGAACTGGCGCGATTTTGCGCGAGGTTATAGGCGTTCACAAACACTTGACTGAAGCGATCGGAAGAATCATCGATCGAGTGGCTATATGTGTACGAAACGCCGAGTGTCAAAGGCCCACGAGTGCGGCGCACCGTGACCTGCATCGCGTTGTAATTCGAGTTGGCAATATTCTGAAGCGAGTAGACTTGGCCAAGCCCCGGTGCGATCGCATAATTCGGGACACGAATGGAGTTTGCCGCGGGAGCGGTCGGATTCATACCAGAGCACGCTGCCAGCAGGTTCTGATAGGGAGCGCTGCCCGGACCATAATTATTGCCGTTGATTGTGAAAAAGGGAGCCCCTTCACCCAAGCATATAAAATTCGTAAGCGGCTGGCCGGGTAAAAACGGATTGTCCACGGAATTGAGCGGCAGCAGTTGGTTGACCTGCAGTTCTGTGGTGAGGTGGGTACCCTTGCTGCCTACGTAGGCGACCGAGGCCAACATATCCCAAGGCAATTGGCGCTGAACGCTAAAGCTCCACTGCTGCGCATAGGGCCACTTGGACTGCGTGGGAATCGCCGTTACGTTGAGTGGAAACGCGCTTCGTGTGCAGTTTCCCATATAACAAGGAAAACTGGGATTGAACGCGCAGCCGCTCAAAAGGTCGCCGATACAACCCCAGCCTGGCGCGTAGTATTGAGTCATGCTGAGCACGCCACCCTGGGCCTGCGGACCGGAACTGCCTTCCAGCGAGCCGGTGTTTGCTTCATTACCTGTACCGTGCTCGTAGAACATCCCATAACCCGCCCGGATTGAAGTCTTGCCGTCTTTGAACGGATCCCATGCGATTCCTATGCGTGGCGCGGGATTCACCAGGTTATTCGTCATGCAACCTGCCGGAACTTTCTTTCCGTCTGCGTAGCTGCCGACACCGCACTGCACAATTCCATTGAGGAGGAGCGAACTGGGATTCGCGGGATCGATCGGGATGGACGCGCCCTGCGACGTGAGTAGCCGCCCCGTGGCCTGGTCCACAACCACTTGCGACGAGACACCCGTACTAAATTGCGAGGGAACCCAGTTAAACGATTGGTTGTACTTCTCGTTGTAGAGTCCAAAAATACTCAGACGTACTCCGAGGTTGAGAGTCAAATTGCTCAGGACTTTCCAGTTGTCCTGAATGTAAGGCTCCGCGATTTTGTAGTTATTGTGGTAAACGGACTGGCTGCTGTCTTGCGTAAAGGTCTGGATATTGCCGGCGAGAAAATCAGCGTAAGCATTGCCGGTGGAGTTGCGGTTGTTCAGATTGCTGAAGGTGGCCAAGCCCTGGATGTCACCGGTGGTGGCGCCCACTGGGGGGTTAACTTCGTTGCGCTGCGCAATGATGAAGAGCGCGCCGAATTGCAGAGTGTGCTTTCCAAGCGCCAGGGTGGCGTCGTCGCGAGGGCTGTAAGTCGGGTTCGAGTGGTGCCAGGGAAGATATCCCGGATCGATCGAGAAGCCGTTTCCGCCGTAGGCAGCGTTGTTGCCACCGATGACAACGCCAGGAATTTTGTTTTCAAAGTTGGTCGCAGTGTTGTCAAAAATATAGCCCACGCCACAGTTGTTTGCGTTATTGCAGGGCGCGTTGTTGAGCAGCGCCGGCCTTTCCAGGGAATTGTTGGCGACGCCGGGTCCCGCAAAATCCGTAAGGTTAATGTGGTCGCTGGTGTAAGCCATTACCAAGTCGTTCACCAAACGATTTTTGATCGTACTGGTATAGTGCGCTACAAGACTCAAACCGGGCCCGGAGAAATGATTCTCGACCGTGGGGAAGCTGTTGTGTACGTAGCCCCATTGCACGTAAGGAACGTCAGTGCTCCAGGCGTCGTGGATGTAGCGGAAGGAGAGTTTCTGGGTGTTCGAAAAATTTTGATCGATGCGAAGCAATTCTTGGCGCCATGTCGTTAACGGGGAAACCGCGGCGTCATAGCACGAACCAATTGTGGAATTGCACCCAGTGGTGGAATTAGGGAGAGAGATCAGGTTCGTATCAAGAATAGCTGCGGATTGCGCAGTAATCGGCACGAGATTTCCGGGATAGGTCTGGTATGGGGAGTTGGGGCTGCCGGCATTGATTTGACCGGCGGTGGGGCAGTCTGGGAATACAGGAAGTGTTCCCCCGTTTGGACTCGGCACTCCAGGTGTCAGGGCAAAATAGCCGGTTTGTCCACTTGTACCGGGCGCGCTGGTGGTTGGGCAAACATCACTGAAATCTGCGTAACGCACAGCGCCAGCTGGAAGGAGTCCCGCGCTGCTGGCGTTCTGACAATAAGCGCTGCTGCTAATCGGAGTCTTGGCTTTCGTAACGGGATCAACCCAAAAGCCGCCGCTATTTGCGCAATTTCTTTGCCCATTCGAGGGCACGGCCTGGTTGAATTCCACCGGTTCCTTATCGTGACGATATTCCTCGGAGAAGAAGAAGAAGGTTTTGTCCTTTTTTTCGTTGTAAACGCCAGGAATGTAAACGGGGCCGCCGATGGTCCCACCGGGTTCGTACTTCTGATACAACGGCGCGCTTTTTGACTGATCAAAGAAATTGCGGGCATTGAAAATATTATTGCGAGCGAAAAAGTAAGCATCGCCATGAAATTCGGCTCCGCCGGACTTGGTTGTAGCCAGAATTGTTCCGGAAGCGCTGCGGCCATACATAGCGCCGTAGTTTGAGGTCAGAACCTGCAGTTCATTGATCGCGTCGATGCTGGGGTAAACAATCAATGTACTTTGACTACGATTGATGCTCGCGTTCAGAATATCTCCGCCATCCACGTCGTATGTGTTGTATTCGACGCGGCCCCCGTTAACGCTATAGTTCACACTACCTTTGACGCCCACCAATGCTTCGTCTTGGCCAGTCTGGTTGCTGACACCGGGAGCCAAGGCGATCAACTGGGTGAAATTGCGGCCGTTCAGGGCGTACGTGGTTACTTCTTTATTGGTGATCGAGCCGGCGAGTTGCGAGGTTTCTTGTTCAACGGCGGCTGCTCCGCCTGCAGTCACTTCCACTTTCTCGGCGGCGGCGGAAGCCGGGGTCATCTTGAGATCGATACGTTGCGGAGCGCCTACCGCTAAAGTCACGCCTTCTTTCGTCAGATCCGCAAAGCCCGGGGCTTCGGCGACCATCTTGTAAATGCCGGGAGCCAGACCATCAATGCGAAAGTCCCCCTTTTCATCAGAGGTGGCGCTAACCGTTTGACCTGCGGCGTCGACGGAGGTGATGGTCGCGCCGGGAATCACGGCGCCCGTTGTGTCCAGGACCGTCCCGATGATTGTGCCCTTATCGGTAGTTGCCGGCGCGGGAACCTGTGGCGCCGCAGGCACTTCGGCCTGAGCCGATGTGCGAATCGCTCCTAAGGAGCACACAAACAGCAAGACCAAAAACCCGACCGCTCTCCGTCTCACAAGGCTCACCTCAATCTGGAATTGATGGCGCTCAGTTTGTCTTGCGAGTGTTACGTTTCGATGAGCTAAGAATTTCTATCTAATCAATAAATTATCTTGAGCTTCGGGTAAACGCGAATTGAGGAAATCATGCGGAAAATTTCTGTTTCAGAACTCACCAGTAATCGTTGATTCACATTCAGCGGAATATGAGAACAAAAGTGGCGGCCAACGCACGCGAAGGCTGTTGATTGTTTTGTATTCAGAACCTTTTAGCAATCAAGCCTTAATGTTGATTCGCACATTCGCAGCGCTTGGCGTCACAAAATCTTTTTAATTCCGGCGAACTTCACCGAGTTGTCAAACATTCGCACATGCGTCTCATTCCATTTACATTCGTTGATTAGTTTTAGGCGCGCGCGAGAGCGCGGTTCGCCCAGGTTCTGACAAAAAAAGAATCAGGTTCAGAAATTTAAAAAACGAAGGCTCTTATGTCTCGTGTTACGGCACTCATCATCATTTTGACAAGCATTGGTCTGGCGGGATGCGCCAGTGTGAATCCGTCCGGAGTGAACGTTCAGGTGGCGGTAACCAATCCGTTTGCGTACACCCAGGTCGGCCAGAATTCCACGACGCTCAACGCTGCCGTTGCCTATGACGGATCCAACCGCGGAGTAAAGTGGTCGCTGACGAATGCGAATGTGGCGTGCTCTCCTGAGTGCGGCACATTGTTAGCGCAGGGATCTCCAAGTTTCGCCGCCATCTATACTCCTCCTGCGAATGCGCCGCTAAATCAGCAGGCCACCATCTCGGCAGTCGCGGTGGCAGAGAAGACGCAGGAGTATGCTTTTACCTTCAGCATTTATCCGCCGGCGAGCATTCAAATCACAAATAAATTCACTTCTATCTTGATCGGTGCTGCGCCCGCGACCGTGAATGCCACGGTGACGAACGATCCCGCCAATGCAGGCGCCACCTGGACGCTTACGGCTGGCGGCAGCAATTGCGCGCCTGCCTGCGGCACTCTTTCGACGAACGGTCCCAGCTTGGACGTGACCTACATTCCCCCAGCAACATTTCCTACGGGTGCGAACGTCAATCCGACGATTACCGCCACGTCGGTCACCAACACTGCGGCCACCGATTCGTTCAACTTCACGATTCTTAACACGACCACGTATTTCAAGGGCAGTTATGCATTCCTGCTGCGCGGCTACTACAACGGAGATTTGACGCAACAGCCTCCTCTGGCAGCGCAGGTTCCTATGGCATTTGCGGGAACATTTACCGCGGACGGAAACGGAAACATCACCAATGCGGAATTCGACGTAAATAATAGCGGCGGCATAACCAATGAAACGACGCCGCAGACAGGAACGTACAGTGTCAATCTGTTGCCGAACGGCGCGGTGGAAGCGGTGATCACGCTCAGTTCTTATCAATTTGGTTCCGGGGTGAACCCAGGATTTCGTTGCATCATGTCCGCGGATGGCAGTCACGGACGCATCATCGAGTACGATGAAGGTTGGTTCCTAAACTCCGGAACTGTCGAACTGCAGGACACCACAGCCATAGGGACGAAGCCCGCTGGGAATTTCGCGTTTGGCGTTGATTCGGATTCGCCATTTGGCGGACGCACCATTGCCGCAGGTCAACTTGTGCTCGGCGCAGCCGGAGTGACCGGGGGATTGATAGATCAGAGTGTGCAGGCCGGTCTCACCCCAACATTTGTTGCGCAACCACTGAGCCCGGATACACAGAGTGCAACCGATGCGGTCGGCCGCGGCACTCTTACCATGACAGCGCAAGGGCAATCCGTTCAATATGCGTACTACGTCGTCGATGCTACTCACTTTTATCTGATTGAGATCGACCACGGCCAAGTCTTTGGCACGGTGTTCGCCGGGGTCGCGCGGAGTCAGAGCGCGCTGACGGCGAGCAGCGTCAACGGCGTCAACGTCATTCAGTTGAATGGTATGGACGCTGACCCCTACAACAATGGCATTCTGCCTGTCGTGCTCGTCGGATTAATGACCGTTTCCAACGGTAACAGCTTCACCTTGCAATTCGACATCAACGATATCGGCAACGTTTTGATCGCCCATGGCTCGAGTGGATCGTTGACTTTCGATCCGACCACCGGACGTGCAGCTATTACTGCTCCGGACGGATTTGCCACAAACTTCATGAACGCAGGGGCGTGGTATTTGTACGACACGGGTAAAGGGTTCTTCGTGGAAGAGGACATCTCGACGACAGGTTCGCCGGGTCCGGACTCCATTACCAATCGCGCTTTGTCGGGGACGAGCTTGCCGCAAACCGGTGCGCCATTCCAAGTATCAAATATTTCGGGGAATCTCCTGGGTGGTTTCGGCGCTGGATCCGTGCCGTTGGTCCCCAACGTAGCGTTAAGTATGAATATCGTTTCGCCAACCGACGTGGGAACGCAGAACGCGGGAAGTTACACGGGGGTAGGCGATCTGACTTCGATCGCGACCCAAGGCGCCAAAATTCCCGACGGCCAGTACTCGGGAAGAGTCGCGTTTCAGGATGCTGCGAATCTATCGATTGGGCACGGAATTCTGACGGTCGCGCCTCCGCTGGTCGGCGACTTTGGCCAGGGTTCCTCGGCCTACCAGGCTTATTTCTACATGGTCGCGCCGAACCAGCTCGTGGCTGTTCCGGTGCCTCCGCTGGCCTTCTCCGGTTTTGGAACCACACCTCCTTACGCCGGAGTTATTTTTGTAGGCCCTTAGTCCATACACAATTCATTTTGCATCAGGAATGAGGAGGATAAGTTTGTCAGAGAGTGAGTTGAAACTCCGACGCGCGTTCGCAAGTGGGTTAAAAATCTCCGAAGCGAGCGTAGACGAAACGCTGCAGTATGCGAGTACACCGGGATGGGATTCGGTAGCCCACATGGCTCTGATCGCCAACCTGGACTCGGCGTTTGACGTCATGCTGGACACGGACGACGTCCTGGACCTTTCTTCCTACCCCAAAGCGCGTGAGATTTTGCAGAAGTATGGAGTCCAGTTCTGATGCTGCTGGAAGGCCGCGTCGGTTGGATCACCGGTGCCTCCAGAGGAATTGGCCGGGCAACAGCGATCGAGGCGGGCAGGCAAGGTGCGAAGCTGATTCTTCTGTCCCGCTCGCAAGAGGGTCTGGAAGAAACTTCAGAACTCGTCGTATCCGCGGGAGCATGTCCGCCGTACATTGTGGTTTGCGATGTGTCTGATGAGGTCGCGATAAAGGGAGCGGTTCAGCAAATCCAGCGGCATTCGAAGAGGCTCGATTTTTTAGTGAACAACGCCGGGATTCTGCGCGACGCACTGATGGGGATGATCTCGACAAAACAGATTCAAGAAGTCCTGCAGACCAATCTGGTTTCGTTGATACAGATTATGCAGTTCGCGGCTCGCCTGATGATGGCGCAGAAATCCGGCAGCATTGTGAATGTCGCTTCCATTATTGGCCGGTACGGCAATGAAGGACAGGTTGTTTACGGCGCTAGCAAAGCAGGCGTTATCGGAGCCACAAAATCGGCTGCGAGAGAGCTTGCGCCTCAGGGGATTCGCGTAAATGCCGTCGCCCCCGGAGTGATTGCGACCAACATGATCGCAAATATCCCCGAGGGAAAAATGGAGAACTTGCTGCACAGCATAAAAATGGCACGAGTGGGACAGCCCGAGGAAGTTGCAAAGGTAATTTGCCTCTTGGCTTCCGACTACACTTCGTATGTTACCGGCCAGGTCATTGGCGTGGACGGTGGTATGTGGCTGTAGGATTTTGGACCCTCGATCATCCGGCAAACGCGACGGTTGTCGTAGCGCAAGACGGGACGTCGCTCACGTATCGGGAACTTGCAGCAAAAAGTGACGCCATTGCTGAATCTCTTCAATTGAATGGACGAAGAACGTTAGGGTTTCTACTTTGCCGGAACAGCACGGAGTGTTTGGCGGCCTATCTTGGAGCGCTTCGCAGCGGTCAGGTAGCATGCCTTCTCGATTCCGAAATTCAGCCGACATTGCTGGCTGGTTTGCTGAAGTCATATCAACCCGATTGGCTGTTCGCGCCTGCTGAACGCGAACTTGAGGATTATGTTCGAGTGAGTTCATCCGCTGGTTTCCTGTATAGAATCAAGACAGCTCCATCGGCTGTGGAACTTAACCCAGAACTGGCGCTCCTGCTGACCACCTCTGGGTCAACGGGAAGCCCTAAGCTTGTGAGGCTATCGCTTCGGAATTTGCAAGAGAATGCGCGCGCGATTATCAGCTATTTAAAAATCAGTGCTGAGGATCGCGCGTTGACCTCGTTGCCGATGTCCTATTCGTACGGCTTGTCCGTTTTGAATACGCATTTGATGGCAGGCGCCCAACTGTTGTTGATGACTAGCAGCTTTTTGCAGCGAGACTACTGGGATTTTGCGGCGAACCAGTGCACATCGTTGGCAGGCGTGCCCTATCATTTCGAGGTGATGTTAAAGATGCGAATGCTGGAAAGAGACTTGCCCGCGATGCGCACGCTGACGCAGGCGGGAGGCCGCTTGTCTCCCGACCGCATTTTGCAGGTTGAACAATTGAGTTTCCGCCGAGGCTGGAAGTTTTTTGTCATGTACGGGCAGACCGAAGCGACCGCACGAATCTCGTATGTACCTGCCGAGCGTTTGCGGGAAAAAGTAGGATCCATCGGTATTGCAATACCCGGAGGAACGCTTTCTCTGGACGACGAGTCGAGCGAGCTGCTCTATACCGGTCCGAACGTGATGCTCGGGTACGCAGAAAACCGCAGTGATCTCGCCAAGGGAGATGAATTGCGAGGTCAGCTGCGAACGGGCGACCTTGCGACTCGCGATGAAGACGGATTTTATTATGTTACTGGAAGGCTAAAACGGTTCCTGAAGATTTATGGAAAGCGATTCAACCTGGACGAGATTGAGTCGCTCATGACGAGAAGCGGCTGTGGAACCGTGGCCTGCTACGGCATGGATGACCATATGCGAGTGGCGATCGAGGAAGCCGATCAAGAGCTACCGGCACAGCAAGTTCTCGAAGGCTTGCTAAAACTTAATTCCAACGCTTATCGCATCATTCGAGTTGCATCCTTGCCGCGCTTTGGGAACAGCAAAATTGATTACAAGTCTCTGGCAAGCCTGGACCTGCCCTCATGAAGTTGGAATCTCCCACTTTGATCGGTCGAGAAGATCCGTACGCCGAAGCGCCGGCGGCGAAAATATCTCGACTGGTCAAGGAGATGAATGAACTCACCGCGTTTCACGCGGAAGCATGTGCCGCGTATGGCAGGATTCTCTCCGCTGCGTATGGAGGAAGGAAGCAATTTGATCGGCTGGCCGGCTTTCCGATCATGCCTGTTCGGTTGTTCAAGGAAATGGATTTGCTGAGCATCAGGTCCGACCAGGTTGTTCGGACTCTCACTTCCAGCGGAACCAGCGGCCAGCGGCCCTCTCGAATCTTTTTGGACAAAGAAACCGCGACAGCGCAGGCACACGCATTGGTCCGAATTGCGCGTTCATTCCTGGGCAACAAGCGCTTGCCCATGCTGATCGTCGATCATCCCGCGGTTTTGCAGGGCACAAATGGTTTTTCGGCTCGCGCCGCGGGCATTCTCGGATTCTCTCAATTTGGGTCAGACCACACCTATGCGCTGCAATCAGAGTCGCTGATTCCCAATTGGGATGGCATCGAAGCGTTCCTGACTCGCCATCGTGGCATACGGATTCTGCTCTTCGGCTTCACCTTTATCATTTGGCAGCACTGCCTACGAGCGGCAGAGGACGCCAAACGCGAGATGAACTTTGGCGAAAGCATCCTGATTCACGGCGGCGGTTGGAAGAAGATGGAAGAGCAGAGAGTCTCGAATCAAGAATTTAAAGAACGGCTGCGTCGCACTTTTGGAATCCGCGAAATTCATAATTATTACGGCATGGTCGAACAGGCAGGTTCGATCTACATGGAATGTGAAGAAGGCTTTTTTCATGCCGCGGATTACTCGGAAGCGATAGTGCTCCATCCCAGGACTCTGGTCGAGCAAGCAACCGGCTCCGCCGGACTCATTAAAACTCTAAGCACAATTCCGCGCAGCTATCCGGGCCACATTCTGCTTACAGAAGATTTGGGAGTGATTCACGGGGCTGACGGCTGTCGTTGCGGCAGAAGGGGCACGTATTTCAGCGTGCTAGGACGCCTTCCGAGCGCTGAACTGCGCGGTTGTAGCGATACTCACCAAGCGCCACGATCATGAGTGTAATGACAGCAGCAGCGTCTTGCGGATATGAGGTGCAGTTGGCGCGGCTAATCGAGCACTCCACATCCGCATTCGCTCCATTCGAACCGCTAGTTATCGACTTTATAGATTCCGTGTCCAAGGCCGTACTGCTGGACAGTGAAATGTGCCGCATGCCGGAAATGGCCGCGGTGGCGCATTGGATGCGGAAAGGGCATGTTTGCGAACTGAAAAAGCAGTTCGACGAGAGGCGCGGTGGGCGGATCTGGCTGCCTCGCGGGATTGTGCTCCATTTCGCTCCTTCGAACGTAGACTCAATTTTCCTGTACTCGTGGTTTCTCTCATTGCTAGTGGGCAACGCTAACATCGTGCGGCTGTCTCAGCATCGAGGAGAACAAGTTGATTTACTTCTGAAGAAAGTCGGTCTAACGCTGGGACAGGATAGATTCGCACCGATGCAGCAACGAAATCTGGTACTCACGTATGATCACGATGACGAGATCACTCAAAACCTTTCGAGTGTCTGCCATGTTCGGGTTATCTGGGGAGGCGATGAGAGCGTCCGCCAGTTGCGGGGGGTGCCGATGAATCCGCTGGGCAGCGAAATTGTTTTTGCCAACCGCTTCTCTCTCGCCGTGATTAAAGCATCCGCAGTTCTTCATGCGGATGCAGATGGAGTCGCACTTCTTGCGGGGCGTTTTTTCAATGACGCCTACTGGTTTGACCAACTCGCCTGCTCATCTCCCAGATTAGTCGTCTGGGTAGGAGATAAATCCAGTTGCGACTCGGCACAGCAGCGCTTCTGGCCCAAACTGCAGGAAGAAATTGCCAAACGGTCCGTGGAGTATCGCGAAATCATTGGAATAAATAAATTAGTGACGGCGTACGTTTCGGCGGGTTTGGGGCTGTCCGATTATGTCGCGCCAAACGCGACGGGTTTGCTCACTCGTGTTCACCTTACACCCGGCGCAGGACCGGAATTCCGCGACCTTGAATGCGGCGGTGGCGTCTTCTTTGAAGCCGAAATTCCTGACCTCGATGAGCTTCGGTGTTTGGTAACGCAACGCGATCAGACATTGTCCTATTTCGGATTCAATCGAGATGATCTTCTGAATCTCGCCGAGAAACTTCCTTCTCGGGCAGTCGATCGTGTTGTGCCAATCGGCTCGGCATTGAATTTCAGCGTAGTTTGGGATGGCTACGATCTATTTCAGGCGTTCAGCCGGGAAATCGAATTACTGTGACCCCGGCGGACTACGGGTTGGGTGTGACCAGTTCGGGGTTGATAGTAACGCGCTTCATGATAAATTCGAAATGCTTGTAATTCTTCGCGCCTTCCAGCCACATCAGTGAGCCCTCGTCGACTTTACTTCCCACGCCGATAATTTTCCCTCCGAAAACCGGGTTCGATGGGCCATCGGTCGAATCCGAGGCCGGGTCTTGGGGACCGCTTTGCGCAGTCTGCGGCGTTGTCGCAGCGTTTGGGGCCCTTGGAGCCGCGGCACCCGGGTTTGCGAAAGAAGCCTGAGAGCCACTCGCCGTAAAACTTGAGAAGGAAACGCTATTGTTCGTGCCGGGGTTAGGAAACGGAGTCTTCGTTGAACCGAACAGCGTTTGCTGGGGAGTAGCGAGCACGCCGGTAAGCCCATTGCTTGCCGCGATCGGGTTGTTGACGATTGCAGGCAACGGGGGCTGGTTCGAGCTCCCAATGATTTCGCCGTGCGGCCCGACGTAGATCAAGCGCCAAGAACCGTCGACCGTGTTCATCGGGTCCTTGTAGGCCTGTCGCATGAAACGTATACCGGTTTTTGGCTGATACAGGTCTTCGAGTTGAGCCGGAAAGTGATTCGTTTTCGAATAATAGAGACGAATCCCGCGAACATATTGGCGACCGCGCCAAACCATTTCTTGTTCTTTTTCCCTGCGGTTTTCGGTGATTACGTTTGCGCGAGCCGCAAGCAGCGATACAGTCAACGCCGCCAGGAAGAACATGATCAGAAGTAACGCATAGCCGCTTTGCGGGCGAGCGGGTTTGTTTCCTTGATTTCTGCGCATAGTTGGGAGAAGCAAACCGTCACTATGAACAACCCGTTCGGAAGAGTGATAAATGCGCGATTAAAACTTATTAACTTGCCGGTCTGGAGAAGTTTTAACCATTCTGAAATGATTCATTCTCATCAGAGAGCAAACGGTGTTGCTAGTGTGGGTTGCCGAAAAGCTATTGCAGATCTTACGGTCAGGCAAATTGAGGAAAATCGCAGGTATTCATGAACGGCGATACCGCTCAAGCGCAATTACCGCTGGTTGTGCTCGAAGACAAGGAAGCTCGCGCACGCAAGTCAAAACCTGTGCCGACGTTTGTTTCCAACCTTTTTACGATCGCGGGTGGGCAGTTCGGCTGTATTGCGATCGCGGCAATTACCGAATTGTTCTTTGCCCGACTGCTCGGTCCGGCCCCACGGGGATTAATCAGCTTGTGCATGATGGCCATCGCCTTTGGCGCGATGGTGGGGAGCCTCGGGAGTGAAGCGACGGTAGTCGTCTGGATTTCAAAATTCAGGGAACAGCACCAGCGATGGTTTCCGTCTGTCGTTGTCTGGGTGGCGGTTGGCTCCCTGTTTTCTGCTTGCGCCTGGGCCCTGCTGTTCTGGAAGGCACGGCCGGCTTTCTTAAAAGGAATCACCCCCGGATTGGCAGTGCTCGTGTTGATATCGATTCCGGTGTCAGTATTGTTCAGTGTGCTGATGTCCATGCTGGTCGGTGAAGAAAGATTTCAACTGCGCTCGTTGATCGCATTGATAAATCGCACGGTGGGGCTGGTTGGGTTCTTTATCTGGCTGATCGTTTTGGGGCGCCGTTCGGAAACAGCGCTCTTGGGCAATTTTTTGGGATTGATTGTGGGAGTGACCGTAGCTGCGGTTTGTCTGCGCCACTTCTTTCGCAGCGCATGGAATATCATGAGCGCGCGGCAAGAACTGGTGCCCTTAATGCTGTTTGGGATTCGAGGGCAAGCGGGCACCTTGGCATCCTTTTTCAGCTACCGGCTGGACGTCTTCGTTGTGAACTATTTCCTGGACGCCTCTCAAGTCGGGTTGTATTCGCTGGGAGTTATCGTGTCGGAAGTTTTGTGGCAACTCCCCACGGTCGTCGCGGTGGCGCTGTTTCCACGCACCGCGCGAACTGTAGGAGCTGGGGCTGAGGACTTCACGTGCATGATATTGCGGCAGGTTTCCCTGATCACGGTGAGCGCGGGAGTGTTGATCTCGATTCTCAGTCCATTAGCAATTCCGCTTATTTTTGGAGCGCGTTTCTCCCCGAGTGTTCCTGTGATTTGGTGGATTCTGCCCGGAACCATCGCGCTTTCTCTTGGCAAAGTAGTCGCTGCCGACCTAACCGCGCGAGGATTGATCAATCATTTGCCAATTTCCGCGTTTATCGGGCTGGTGCTGACGCTGATCTTGGATTTTCTGTTGATTCCTCGTATGGGGATCCGGGGGGCGGCGCTCGCGTCGACTGTAGCGTATCTTGGATCGGGGATTTATCTTTTGTCCGTAATTCGACGCGAGCTGCAAACCTCCTGGCAAACTCTGCTGGTACCGAAACGAGAGGAACTACGGGCGTACGGAAAGGTTTGGTCGTCTTTGCGCTCGCGGCTGTGGCCGGTTCCGACGGAATCGTGAGTTTAGGGTGCGCGGCGATATTTGGATGGAGAGGCAATGGAGATTCGGGAAGTCCACGAAGAAATGATCAGCGCCATCAAGGAATTCCTGGCAGACAGGGAGGGTTTTCGAGACGCGAACGGTTGGACCGGATTGTTCAATTATTCCTGGAAATTACCAAATTTCCCTTACGGCTACGCAATCATGGACCAGGACAAAATCGTGGCCTTCGTGGGAACAATCTTCTCGCAACGCATCATCGAAGGCCAACCTCGAATCTGCTGCAATATGAACACCTGGTTCGTCCTGGAAGAGTACCGGCCCCAAATGCTGGGCATCAAGATTCTGAGACCGTTCATCAAAATGGAAGACGTATTGATTACCGCGCTCTCGCCGGCTGAGCTTACGGTGACGGTGCTGGAGCGATTGGGTTTCAAGCTGCTGGATCACGAACAGATTGCGGTCCCGGTGGCTCCCGGTATTTTATTCAGGAATAGCAAAGCGAGCGAGCCGTTAGTGATGTTTGAGCCAGCAGAGATTGAGCAGTATCTCAATGACGAGGACCGCACAATCTGCCGCGACCACGCAACCCTCGCGTGCGAACACTTGCTCATTCGCGAAAACACTACGGGAAAGTATTGCTACATCGTTGCCACCACCGCACCCTTCCGGAAATTACGCTGGCTGAAAAAGAAATGGTTGAACTTTTGTTATGTCAGTAGTTCGGAGCTGTTCGTAAAGCATTTCGCTCGGATTCGAAAGCATTTGTGGAAAAGGGGATTCTTGGCAATTTGCTATGACACGCGACTCTTGCCCGGCGCCATTTCCCAGATTTCCCTCAAGCGAAAAAAGAAACGGCAATACCGATGGAAAGATGGAGCTTTGGGCAGAGTGGACAACCTCTATTCAGAGCTGGTTACGTTCAATAAGTACTGACGGAAAGAAAAGAACCAATGCTGCTCTTGCTGCTCATAGCAGGACTACTGCTCGCGTGCACGTTGAGCTTTATCGCGTTGTCTTTTCGCTACAACCTTAATGCCAGAACGCTCCTATTTAAGCTGCTGTCCCGGATCGGCTTCACTCTGGAGTATCTGCGGCCTGCTGAAGATCGAGGACCTTACAAGAAGCTGGCGCTCGTGCACCACAACGTGCATCGACCTGTTCTACTCAACCTGGAAACGTCTGACGGATCCGGCCAGGCTTGCCATCCCGACGTTGCCTATATCCCTGCTGGATTCGGAACTGAGCGATGGACCTACTGGATGGTTTGCACGCCGTATCCGAACCGCGATGCCCAGTTCGAGAATCCCGAGCTGTTTGCCAGTTTTGACGGTGTGAACTGGATTATACCCGCCGGCGTAATAAATCCGATCGTGCCGCCCTTGAAATTACCGGATCACAATTCCGACCCGGACGTCCTGTCACACAATCGCGAGCTATGGCTTTTTTACAGGCAGACGATCCGCAGCAGGACGCCTGCGGTAAACACAATCTGCGTAAAGAAGAGCGCCGACGGCATGCGTTGGAGCGAAGCTCGAGAAATCCTGAGAGAAAATACGGGGGCAGGATTGTTCTCGCCGGCTGTGGTGCACGATGGAAGCGTTTTTCGGATGTGGACCATTGAAATCCAGGATGGCGAGTTTCGCATCATGCAACGGTCCAGCCGTGACGGTTTCGAATGGACTTTGCCGCAACGGTGCGAAGTGGCGGGCCTAAAAGGTCCAAGACATGTGTGGCACATTGACGTGATCGAGGATAGCTCGCGGCTCAGCGCCGCGCTGGTGAGTTGCGTCGATGCCGGCGGCAGCAAATCACGACTTCATTACGCGTACAGCGATGACCATGGGCACTCCTGGACCATAGAGGATTTCCTCTTCGAACAAGTATACGAGTTCGAGGCCAGCGCGCAGTACCGAGGGACGCTTCGCAAACGAGAAGAACCGTTCGAATATGATTTGTGGTATTCCGCAGCCTGTAGCAAGCAGATGTTATCGATTGCTTACGTTCGCCTGATCCGGGAAAAGGATCGCCTGGTCCCGTGGTCACCTGTCATGCAGAGCGTCGTCCAGTTTGATCGCAGAGAATTTTCTCGCAGGCTAGTTCGAAAATGATTGGCGGCTGTGACGTTTACTTTTTTATTTGAGCGTAATTCGATTTTAATCAGTCCCAATTAACCTCAGTTGCAAACCGTCAGCCTGTGCGAAGTGGACAACTCGAGCTGATCCGGTCCCTTTTTCATGAGCACAAATCCTGCTGTATTGAATCTGCAGATTCTGAGAGCGCCTCTTGCGTCAGAGGATTACCAAACCATTCTGGCCGAGTACAACCGTCTGACTGGCGCCGCAATCCCAATGCAAGAATTTGTTCATTGGGTCCAGGAAGCCCCAGACGGTCCTGCATGGCACGGCGTTTTGCGGAACGACGAGAATCGAGTCGTCGGACATACCTCGGTGCTGCCTTTGCGGGCAAGGCATCGCGAAACGAGTATGGTAACCGGATTTTCTGAATACTCTTTTCTGCATGAGGATTTTCGCAAGCACAAAATACGCGGCTACGAGCAAGTGAGCAGGCCCGCATTTATTATTCTGTTGGGCGAGTTGTTTCAGCACTGTCAAAAGCAGGGCTGGGGACCGATATTTGCTTCCACGAATGAAAAAAACCGGATCTTCACGCGAAAGGTTGGCCTTCGACCGGCGGAATTTCCGCTGTGGGAATGCCTGTTAGTCCTGAAGCCCAGGCTGGCAGTTCGTCACACTCCAAACATTACAACCAAAGACCGCATTGCTTTGGGTCTGGCTGGATTGGCGCAAAGTGGTCTATGGACGTTCGGGCGACACTTCGTGGTTCGAAAAAATGGGGTACATCCGGTGGCGACGGGTACGTGCAGCTCATGGCCGTGCGCTGACCGGCTCACTTTTTATGAGGAAGAAGCATCGGCGCGTTGGCGATACTTACCAGGCCAATATCTTCAATATGCAATTGAGGGCGCGCCGCACGATTACCTCTTTGCTAAACATGGCCGACCGGACCGGTATATCCGCGTCTGCCAATACCACCTAAGCGCCGCCGATTCGGTCAATTCCGTGTTTTATGCCCTGATGAACCAAGCGCACACGGATAAGGCAATGGGAATTCGCTGGGCCGTTTATCGGGACGGCGAACTTGCGGAAGATATCGTACGGCGCCTGAAACAGCTTGGATTTCTTTGCGCGCCAAGGACGCGAACCGTCATGGTGCACAAGGACTATCCCGAATATCTGGAGTCCTCCAGTTGGAAGATGAGCGATACCCATTTCGCCCTGGATCCGTGATACGCATTGCGTAAAGATGCGACGTTCGGTCTGTTCCTTTTATCAGATTGCAATCTCCCATTCGCGCCTCTTTGACCTTCGCCCGACTACTATCTTTCATTCGATTTCAATCTGCGAAACGAGCGCTTCTTCGTCCAAAGCATGGCTTTTGCTACCGGCCTCAACATTACCCTACCGTTGACCAGCGACCGCCCAAACCTAGGGCGGCAGTTACTGCGTTTTACGGTGATTCTCCTGATGTTGATCAGCATTCTGGCGCCGGTGGTCCGCGTAAGCGCGGTGTTCTGGCTAAAACCAGACGAACTCCTGTTGCCTGTTGTGGCGCTGATTTACCTCTGGATGTTGTTGGCCGGGCTTGCGCAGCCGATCCGTCTGAATCCGATGTTTGCAGTCGCCCCAATATTTTGTGTCTGCATTACCATGTCTCTGATTTACGGTACGCAGATTATCGGCCATCCACTGCTGGCACGAGACTTTTTCGAACTGCCCAAAACGATTTTTCCTGTTCTGTTCTTCACCTTGGCTTATGAGGCGGATTTATCCGAACGGTCGCTAAAAATTCTGGCCGCCGCGCTCATTCCCGCCGTGCTGCTGATCTGCTTTTATGCCTACGGACAATGGTTCAATCTTGGATTTACGTATTACCTCCAACCCTTGTACTCCGGCGGACTTCACGATGAAGGCGGGTTGGCGCATTACCGGCGAGTTTACTCTACGCTCAGCAATCCCAACACCTTGGGAATTCTCATGACGTGGGTCATCGCGGCATTTACGATGGCCGCACTGTTTCGGGTCCGCAGCCGCTTCTGGAATATTGCAGCGCTCTGCGCATCACTGGTAACACTGGCAATGACCGGTTCGCGCTACGGACTGGTCGACACAATATTCGCAGTGATCCTGATCTTCGTGTTGCCTGGGCCAACGGAGAAGAGCCGGAAGAGTCGTCAGCGCACGCTGCTTTTGGCTCTGCCGGTTTTATTAGCGGTGATTTTTGTGGTCGCTGCGAGTAACCGGGCTACCTTGGAGCGATTCGAGATGCTGCGAACGCCCACCCAGGAGAATTCGCTGCGTGCGCGCCTGGACCGCCTCTGGTTGGATGCTGGTGGTCAGTTCCTGCAATCTCCGGTGTTCGGTCATGGGCCGGCCAGAGTCATATTCTCAGACGTGTTCACCGACTGCGAATATCTGCAGGTCTTGAAGCAGTTCGGCGTGGTCGGCCTGTTTCCTTATCTGAGCTACTACTTTGTTCCCCTGGCCATGATCTGGAAGGGAATGCGCTATGTGAGTCGGGCAGGGCCGCAGGCGGAACAATACTGGCCAGCGACCTACTGGGGCATGTGTCTTGGCTTTCTTGTGATCGTGACCGCGCTGGTGATGAATATCGGGATGGGCACATATTACGATACGTCGTTAGTAGCGTTTACCTGGATGTGGATGGGCATTGGGGCGAGCTGCGCAGACAGAATATGCCGGCTGATGCCGGCGCGGGCAGTGGAATCCGTGCCCGTGCTGCGGCGCAGCTTTGGGTGAATTGTGAACGCCACTATTCATCCCGCAGTCATTTTGCTCTAACAAGTGAAGCTTACGGTCCATGCGGTAAGTTTAATCGGTTTCATTTGGCGCTCCCCAATCATTGAGTCAAAAGCGGGCGGGACGTGATCACGGCGCGTGATTTTTCCTTGATCCATCGCGTAAGCCAGAGGGCGAAGCTGTGTTCATAGCGAAGCGAGAGGGCAACTCACAACCTTACAGCGGATGGCCCGCACACTGAGCATATGGCGACGACGCGACGGATTGTGGTTCACGGTCTCGTATATTTTGGCGAAGTATTTGCCGAGTTCATGAGCGGGGATGGCTGGGATTTCCGGTATTACCCGGATCATGGACTGGGCAATCTTGCGGCCATGACGAACGCGCTCCGCCAGTGCGATCTCGTGTATCAGATCGGCGGGAGAGTTAACATCGGCAAATTCCTGAGGGTCGCGAAGCTCTTCGGCAAAAAACGGATCGTGATGCACTGGATTGGCAGCGACGTTTTGGAACAACGCGAAGCCTTTGCCGCCGGTAAATCAGATCCATGGGTGCTGAACACCATTCATCATTGGGGAGATTCGGACTGGATCACCAAGGAAGTGTCGGCGCTGGGAATTTCCTGCAAGCTGGTGCCGCTGCCTTCCGCCAGAATTCCGTACGGGCCTTCGCCCATGCCCAAAGACTTTTCCGTTCTTGTGTACGTGCCTTCGGTGGAGAGTTCGGACTTGTACGGGCTCGACATGATTTTAGAAGCGGCCCGCAAGATTCCGGAAATTCCCTTTGAACTGGTCGGGCTGCGAGACGGGCCGGTGAACGATCCGCCCGGCAACATCAGATTTCATAAACGCATTCCGAATTTGGCGGAGTTCTACGAGAACGCGTCGGTGGTTTGGAGACCAACGCGGCACGACGGACTCTCCTGGATGGTATGTGAGGCTCTCGGATACGGCCGGCACGTGTTGTGGAGCTATCCATTTCCCGGTTGCATTCATGTTCGGTCAGCGGATGAAGCCGTCACGCAAATTCGCGGGCTGCATCAGCAGCATCAGCGCGGCGAATTGAAACTCAATCAGGAAGGTGTTTGCTTCATTGCCTCGAGCGACCATCATCCGCAGCGCTTCAAGAACAATATTCGTTCGCTGTTGGAGAATATTCTGGAAGCCGGAACAGAAACATCCAGCCGCTAGAAACTATCCGCGCACGAAAACGAAAACGCCATGAAGGCAAATCTGATTGTGATGAGTTCATCCGCAACTGTGGAAGTTTTTCGCGGCGCACTCCTGTTTTGATTCGAGAACACATGCGTAATTGCCTATTTATTTTCTGCACGACAAGATTTGGCTTCGCATTCGTAAAATTCATTTCAGAACTTTTCCGTCATGCTGCCGTCATTTTTCTTTGTGAATTTCCACTGCAAAATACCGAGTTTCATGCGGGATTACCGGCCGCTTTATTCACGCTTAATAAAGTTGCTGAATACTCTATCGCGCTGCGGATGGAGCAATCGGTTATCCAGCCCTGAACCGATCTCGCAACATCCGCGACCTCACTCCAAATGTAAGGCCCGAGTGTCGGCCTCGTTCGCAAAATAGGAGCGCTGGTGTCGAGCGCACGGGTCGGATAACGCAACGGTATTTTCAACCAAACGGAGATGGACACAAACAACTGAGGAAACCCCCTCGCCGGGCAACTTCTGGATCCGCAGGTTTTTGCCCGTAACCATGTACGGAAAATTCTATGAGGAGAATCTCCAAAATGAATTGTAAGAAAATCGCGATGCTGGCGTTCGGCGTCGTCGCGGCTAGCTTGCTCGCCACGACCGCCAACGCACAGACCGTACTAATCGGTGCCGGTTCCTCCGCGCAGTTTCCAACCGCGGGAATCGCTGCCGTTTCTCCCGATCCGGTTACGAGCGCCGCACCACCGTGCGGTACACACCTCTGGACCGGTAAGAACGCCACCAATGGTGCGACCATTGTCGGCGTCGATCCCCGTGCGACCGGAACGCCACTCACTCCTCCCTTGGAACCAGGAAACATTTGGGTCGCTTGGGACAACAGCACAAGCCCGAGCCTGGTTTGCGCCTACTTCGTGGTTGACTCCGTGGTCGGCTTGCGTCTCTATTTCGCGCAGGGCACGAATGGTGACAATGGCGGCGTGCAGGGCAACGGCGTTCTTCGCTTCACCACTGGGTCTGCGGCAAGCAACTTGATCGCCGGCTTCACCGACACCGATGCGACAGTGCCCTCAGCTGTTGCAGCCTTGATCAACGAAAAGCACTTCAACGTAGCATTCACTGACGTCCGTCCGGAAGATGGGCAATATGCAAACGCCCGCGCTTCCGCTTCGGTCGCCAGCGGAGGTTTCGGCTACAACACTGCGGGTGCTGCCTGCGGTCCCAACCCCGTGCTGAGCTCCTTCACCGCCACCAATGCCCAGGTATGCGCTTTCGCTGTTGATGGCGTCGACCCAGTTTCCGGTCTTGCCATTCCGACCTACCAGACGCTGACACTCGGCGCGGCGCCGGAGGTCATCTTCCTCAACAACAACGGAAACATGGGCGCTTCTGGATGTACGTTCCCGACAAACATTCTGTCCAAGACGACAGCTAAGCTCTTCTCTGGCCAGGCTGGCTCCTCTCAATCTGTGTTCGGCAGCGGCGTTTGCAACGCGATTCTCTCCGTGATCCAGCGCGAGCCTACTTCCGGCACCTACAATACTTTCGAATTCCAAATCCCTCATGCCCGCGACGGCAACAGCGGCGACACTCAGGAAATCAATGGCGGTGGCATGAGCCCCATCGTCGGCAACCCACCCTCTGGCGCCTGCTTTACGCCACCGGTCGCGTTCCCCACAACCCTGACGTGCACTAACCCCATGAACCTCAGCTCCGGTCTTAACTCCGTTCGCTATCGCGCCATCGGCACGGGCGAGATGGTGAAAGCCGTTAATGGAGGAACTGCTCCGGCAACACCTCCAAACCCAGACCGCATCGGCTATACCTTCTATAGTCTCGGTACCTTTTTCTCGGCAGCCAACGCGAACGTCCGGTACCTGACGCTTCAGGGTGTTGACGGCCTTTACAACGCTTATGACACGGGCGGCGCTTTCGGCACCTGCTCTGGCTCGATCAACGCCTCTGGAGGTTCCACCTTCCAGTGCACCACCAAACTGCCGAGCATGAACAACGTTGCCAACGGGAACTATCGCGTATGGTCCGCATACCGCTGGGCCACTGCCGTCCCTGCTCCGACCATCGTCAGCAGCTTGCTTACCGCCGCGACGGACCAGGCGCATTACGCGCTTGCCAATCCCGCCAGCAGCGGCATTTCCTGCAGCAGCTGCGTCATCAAGGCAATTGCGGACTTCATTCCTCCACAGGACCTGAAGGTGTTCCGCTCCCACTATCCCATCAGCGGCCATGACGCCAACAATGGAACTAGCGGGCCAAGCGCCTTCTGTGCGGCCGACCAGACTGCTCCCCACTGTATAGAGGAAGGTGGCGATATGGCTGGCGTGGCGTTCCAGGTCATCACGGATGTGTCCTATTACAACCTCACCGGAAGCGAGTGGCTCACTCAGATTGAGTAGGCCAGGACTCGTTCTGATCTAACCAAGAAGATGAGGCAGGCGGCGCCGGTCGGTCGCCTGCCTTTTCCTTCGAACCAGCCCGAAGAATACGGGCAAGTCAATTCAGGTGGACCCGTCAGGAGGTAGAAAGTGTTTTCTCGATTGCCGTGCAAATTTTGTTTATTCTTGCTGTTCGTGATTGCCTGTGCGAACGTTCCCCGTGCGTTGCCACAGCAAGGCCCGGTTCCAAAACCTAATCCCAGCGCCAGGCCCTTGGCGGCAAACGTCGCAGCTACCGAAGATGACGCGGAGTATCACGAAGATTTCTCTTCCATTTCGCTGAAAGGCAGCGCGTTTTTTCCCCTCCCACCGGCTCTGGGGCCAACTGATAACAATCCCATCATGCCTTTCGTTCGCGAACGCTGGCAGTTGATGTGGCGGCCTGCTGATCCCATCGAGTTGTTTGTTTGTAAGCCAAGAGGCAGTTCCGAGTATCCTGTCATTCTTTTTCTGTATACCTATCCGAGCACGGCCGACCGCTTCAAAAGCGATGATTGGTGCGGCGCTGCTACATCGAACGGCTTTGCCGCTGTGGGATTCCTGTCGGCCTACACCGGAGATCGTTTGGACATGCGCCCGCCAGCAGCTACGTTCTTTACTGATTTTCAGGAGTCGCTAGGCGCCAGCGTGCATGACGTACAGTTGATTTTGGATTATCTGGCTACTCGGAACGATATGGATATGAGCCGCGTCGGCATGTTCGGCCAAGGGTCCGGGGGAACCATTACCATTTTGGCTTCAGCGGCCGATCCCCGTATCAAGGTGCTCGATGTGCTGACCCCGTGGGGAGACTGGCCGGCGTTCTTTGCGCAAACCAAATATGTTGCCGCCGACAAGCGCGCTAGGTTCGTATCCCCTGAGTTTCAAGCAAAAATCGCTGGCCTTGAGCCCTTGACCTGGTTGTCGAAAGTTCAAGCCAGAAGCGTGAGAATTCAGGATGTGCGCGCGTCGGGCCCCATGCCTGATGCATCGCAAGAGCGTCTGGAAGCTGTGGCTCCGCAAAGGGCGATCATTAACCAGTATGGAGACAGTGCCGCGTTGGTGCCTCATGCCTCCGGTGGCGCACTATTCGATTGGCTCCGCACGCAACTGCAGCCGGATGCCAAACCGCAAATGGCACTCGACAAATCGGAACGAATCCATTTTTATCCGCCCGCTGCAGTTGACCCGTTGCCGAAAATCGGTCCAACAGCGAGCAAGAAGCCGTAACGGCGATCGCAAACTATTCCCACCGCAGCTAGTCCCGCAGTTCTGGGCTTTGAAAGCCGAGTTGCCAAACATTATAAGTTCCGTCGCACTGTGGTTACATTCCTCGATTAGCTTAGAGCGACCAGTGCGTTTGGCGTTCGCTCAGCATTCCGAAATTTAGAAAAATCGGGAGTCTCAGTGGTCAACCAACTCCGTAACTTGATGCTGCCCCTTGGGCGGCGCGCTCGCGCTGCGGTTTGGCCTACCCTGGTAAAGCAGTACCGCTCTAACCCTTCCAAGGCCTCGAGTTTCACACTCAAGGTCTTGGGCATAGCGGATACCTCTTACCGCCCGAATTTTGTGGCCCTTGCGAATGCCGTGGACAAAGTTTCCAATTTGGACGGACACATCATCGAGTGCGGCGTATTTCGTGGCAGCACGTTGCTGGGTATGGCCCATCGTCTCGCCCTCCAGGGTCGGCGCGAAGTGAAACTCATCGGGTGTGATTCGTTCCGGGGGTTTCCCGCTCCGACGAAAGAAGACGCGCTGACGGATGGCACCTTTCACGAACGAGCCCTGGAAGGCGTCTACAGCGATACGAGTTATGAAGCGCTTTCGTCGCGGATTGCCGCGCTCGGCTATGCGCAAAACATCAAGCTCTTGAAAGGCTTCTTCAATGACACGCTCCCACAACTTGGACACGTGAGTTTCAGCCTGGTACACCTGGATTGCGATCTGTATCAGTCCTATGTAACCTGCCTGAATTTTCTTTACCCGAGACTGCTCCGCGGTGGTTACATGGTTTTTGATGAGTACGATCTCGCCGCACCCGCCTATCCCGGCGCTCAGAAGGCCATCGACCAGTTCTTGGCCGACAAGCCCGAAAAGCTGCAACAACTCGGCGACGGAACCCACGCCCGTTGCTTCATCGTCAAACTCTGACCAACTACTGGCCGAAGCCCGTGGATGCGGCCGTTTAGGGGTTTATAGGGCCGCCTTGACGGGCTGTTTTCTTTTCTTCCGATTGTTCTGTCCGCTGACCGGTTCGCTCCGCCTAATCACTGGCTGGCTGCGTAGCGGGAGATACGGAAGGCAGCTTGGGCGATCTGCTCAGTAATTTGCGAAAGAAAATGTGCAGGGGATTGTCCAACCAACGATATAAGACAATCGATGCAACGATTGTAATGCCCAGTCCCACTGGCATGCCTACCAACGTTTTGGTGTTTAGTAACGGGAATACCCGTGCTGCAATTTTGTTAAGCGGTTGCTCGCAGTAGGGATGAATGAGATACATGACGTAGCTCGCGTCGCCTAAAAGAATCAGGAATTTCCACCGTATGGATGCCCCAACTTTATCCAGAAGAACGGCGGACAACACGAGAACACTGGATGTAAATCCTACAATCAGGGCATTCGGGGGACCGATCAGAGTGATCGCGGCCACCAGCATCACGAGCGTGGCGGCGACCCCGCTGCCAACCAGCAATCCCTGGTTCTTGAGAATTCGTTCACCTGGCACCGCGCGATAAATGAAATAGCAAAGAATTCCAATCACAAAAAGCAAAATGATCGGGTGCCCGTAGAACATCAGGGCATTCTTGGGGCGCCATATTTGCAATATCAGCAGAATGGCAATCATCCAACCGGAGGCGAGTAGCAGAGCGTTTCGTTTGCTGATGGCAAGCGCCATAGCGATCAAAATATAAAAATACATCTCGTAATTCAGGCTCCAACCCAAAAACAGAATCGGGAAGTAGGTTCCGTGGTTCAGATAAGGGATGAAGAAGAGGCTCTTAACCAAGTACACCGCGTCGACGCTTGTGCCTCCCAGTAAACCAGGAGCCACGGTGCCGAACAAGAACAGCGCCATGGTCAAGAGCCAATACAGGGGCACGATTCTGGCGATTCGGCGAGCCAAAAAGTGCCGCGGATCGGTGTCGCAAATCACGGCCATCATGAAGCCAGAGATTACAAAAAATATGCCGACGCCAAAGCTGCCGATCGGACGGCCGAGTCCTATGTTGAACACGAAGTCGGTGTGGTAGAAGGCAACCGCGAACGCACCGTAAGCTCGCAAAACCTGGACGTTCAGCAATCTGACGCTTGATGGCATAAAAGAATTCCAAGAAAAGGAAGGCACCCGCTAGTTTGAATTTTCCAGTTTAAGCGCGGTTAACAGTGGTGTGGCTTTCTCGTGAGCAAGTGTGAGTCACTTTCGCAAGCCGCCGCAACAGGCCACGTTCAGACCACCCGCAATAAGCCCACAATAAGAATGACCGGTAGCTGCCGGGGCAAGTCGGCAACCACCGGTCATTTGTATCGAATCTACCGCTGTTCGTTGGTTAAGGCGTGACGTTCAAGACGACGGTCTGTTGAGCCACCGAACCGTCCTCCGTCATCGTGATGGTTAACGAGTAGCTGCCGGGTGCGAGCACGCCCGCGGGGGCGGTCACTTGCAGCGTGGAACTTCCCGTGCCAGTGTTGATCGTCGGCGGAACGAAGCTGGCCGTAGCGCCCGCAGGCACTCCATCTACAGCCAGGGTCATGTCCGCTAGGGCGCTGTTATTCGAGGTCGCCAGGTTCAGCACGTAATTGGCAGTGCCTCCGCTTGCACTGGAAATGAAGTTGGAAGGCGTGATGCTCCCGGTGATGGATTCCGCTACCGGTGCAACACCCAAATACACCGTGTGGCTATGCAGCAAAGTGCCGCTGCTGGCGGTAACCGTTATCGTCGTGACCGAAGGACTCGGCGTGCTCCCCGTGGTCGTAACCGTCAGGTTGGATGTGCCGGATCCTCCGGTGATCGGATTCTGGCTGAAGGACGCGTTGGCGCCAGCTGGCAAACCAGAGACGCTCAACACCACATTTCCAGTGAATCCGCCGCTAGGAGTGATAGTGATGGGGTACACAGTTGACCCGCCTTGGGCAATGTTCTGGATTGTCGGATTGATGCTGCCACCAAAGTCGCCGACGGAGTTGTTCACAGTAATAGGGAGCGTTGTCGTATGCGTCAGACCTCCAGAATTCCCGGACAGTTCGAACGTGTAATTGCCCAGCGGCATACTGTTCGAAGCAGTCAGAGTAACCGTGGTGGTTCCGTTGCCGCCTTTTACAGTCACAGGGTTATAGCTTGGCGTGATTCCGTTGGGCAGGTTCGTTGCGCCCATGGTCACGTCGCCGGTCCAGCCGTAGAGCGGTGTCAAGGTTACCGTAAAGGTCACGCTCCCGCCCGGCACCAGGCTGGTCGTCAGCGGACCGACCACACCCTTGAAATCCGGGAGTGGCCCGACCTGCAGTTCAATCCCAGCAGCTTCTAATGTGGTGGAGCCGCTGTTGGTGTGCGTTGTGGTGATCGTTTCGTCGATCACATCGAGCAGTCCGTCGTTGTTCGCGTCGCCCGCAAGTACGAACGTCGGAGCCCCTGCTGAGCCCTGTAATAGGGGGAACGCGCCATTTCCTTGACCGTAATAGAAGTAGCCGCCGGTCGCGAGATCGAGGTTGCCATCGGCGTTGAAGTCGCCCACCAGCAACGGCGAGGTAACGGACGGAACGTTTGGCACACTGCTGCCCACGCTGAACGTTCCATCCCCATTCCCGGTGGAAATGTAAATCAGCCCCTGAATGGTGGCTCCGGCGGTTTGAATCGCGGTGGCCACGTCGAGGTTCCCGTCTCCATTGAAGTCGCCGATTGCGGCGGTAATCGAACCGGCGTAGTTGGCGCCCGAGCCCGCAACTGGGGCCATATCCTGAAAAGTTCCGTCCCCATTCCCCTGCAGGTACGCTACGAAGTTGTAGCCTGTGGAAGAGTATGGGTCGTACGCAGTGATGACCACGTCGAGATTGCCGTCGCGGTTGAAATCGGCGCAAGCGATGCCATCGCGCCCAGCGTAGGTGGCGAAAAAGGAAGGTGTGCCGAGGCGGAACGTTCCGTCGCCATTCCCCAACAGTGTCCTTACATATGCGGCGCTGATGAGAGCGACATCGAGAATCCCATCGTTATTGAAGTCGCCCACGACTACGGAAGAGGAAGCGCCGCCCGTAAACGTGGTCTCGATTGGCGCTTGGAACGAGCCGTCTCCATTTCCAAGCATGGTGGCCACAAACCCGGTTGTGCCGATTTTGCCGTTGATGATCAGATCCTGCTTTCCATCGCCGTTGACATCCGCCACGTGAATTCCAGTGACGACGGAGTTTGTGGGACCGTTGCTGCCGTGTGCTGTGCCGAAGGTGCCATCTCCATTTCCGGCCAACGTGTACACATTAGGACCGGATGCTACGATGACATCCAGTTTCCCGTCATTGTTGAAATCGCCGCCCACGATGGGCGAGGTCAGGTTGACATTCCCCGTAATGCTCAACGAGCTGAAGTAATTCACCGTCACGGAATCTTCCACCACGAAGTATTGGAAATTTGAAGTACCGCCTCCGGGACCAGGACTAACTACGGTGATTGTTGCAGTGTTGGGTACAGCTAGATCGGGTGCCGGCACCGTCGCGGTGAGCTGGGAACTGCTCACGAACGTCGTTGTGAGGCTGGCGCCATTCCAAGTTACCGTTGAGCCGGACACGAAACCAGCGCCTCGCACCGTCAACGTATAACTGGATGCTCCCGGAAGAGTCGCCGATGGTGACAACGGATACAGCACTGGAACGGCATTTGGAGTGTTGGACCAGGTTGGCATCGCGAACAACAGCACTATCAGCGCTACCGGCAGCATTCTGCGGATTTCACCACAATTCATTGCACACGCCCCTTTCGTTTTTTTTACGGATTGAAACGACCTCGGGTTTCCAGACTGGAAATTACAGGCTTGCCCCAATTGCGCAGCTTGCGCGTCTAGTGTGTTCTGCGAATGAACTTCGTCTGAAATGAGAATGAACTTTGTAAAACAGCTGTCGATATGTGCGTTCTTAGTTAACGAATTTCTCCTGTGCGTGTTTTTATCTCAGCGAATCAGAACCTGCGGTTAACATCGCTTTTATGCGCGCGAAGAACGTCGCGTTTCACGCTACGAACGAATTGGCTTCGTCACACGCTACTTGATCCAACACTGAGTTGTATTGCTGCCGCAACTCCGAGACCCGGACTTCACGAGAATTCTCATCGTGACTTTGCCCGAGGCGACACCTGTACATGAGGCGGCGCGCTTGCACGAGGATTTGAAGCGCGGACATTCACCCCTATGCCTGGATGATCAACCAAAGTCTCTGCGCCACGAACACGAAGGACCCCGTATTGGCAGAACGCGGACGGCTTGGAGCGCGCTACATTTCTGAAGTGAGCGAAAAGTTAGCGAACCGCGTCGCGTTAATTCCCTGGCAGACAGAAGCTTCCGTGGGCAGCCAACGGTTACGAAAATTGGCCGTCGCGTGCAAACGTAACGAGCAGGTACATCCGAAGGGGCTGAAAAAGCCCTTGACATCTTCATGCCAGTATTGGAAATGCCGAGCAACAAACTGAGCCCGCTAAGCCGGTATGTTCCCGCCATGGGAACAGAGCCGCGGCTGCGCATCATGCAGCTCTTGATTAGGCAGAACCCGAGGGCATGGTGGTGGTCGGCGCCGTCCAGTCGGAACTGGACATTCCTAATTCGACGCTGTCGCACCACCTCGACAAACTGAAAAACGAAAACCTGGTGACGGTACGCCGCGAGGGGCCCTTTCTTTGGTATCGCGCGAACGCGAACACGCTAAAAGAACTTCTCAGTTTCCTGTATACCGAGTGCTGCACCCGCAACCGGGTGATCGCCCCAAAGGATATTGTTTCGATTTCGAAATAAAGGAGAATTCCATAAGTTCGGAAGACATCAAAACAGTTGTCCAAGAAAAGTATGGCGCGGCCAAGAGCGCTGAGTCGGGAAGCGGTACTGCCTGCTGCGTCACGAGCCCCCCTTCTGCCATCGAACGGTATGACCCGATCACATCCAACCTTTACGGCGAAGGTGAGGCCGGTTCCGTGCTCGGAGCGGCTTTGCGCGCTTCGCCGGGCTGTGGCAATCCTACGGCGTTTGCAAAACGGGAGCCGGGAGAGATTGTCCTTGACCTCGGTTCTGGAGGGGGAATCGAAGTGCTGCTTTCGGCTCGCCGCGTTGGCCCAATGGGCAAGGCGTACGGCCTCAACGTGACTGATGAAATGTTGGCCTTTGGCCGAGGAAAATAAGCGCAAGTCGGGACTCACAAACATCGAATTTCTCAAAGGTGAAATAGGGAACATTCCATTGCCAGACAACAGCGTCGATGTGATCGTCTCAAACTGCGTGATCAATCTTTCCGGAGACAAGGACCCCGTACTGCGCGAAGCGTTCCGCGTCCTCAAGCCAGGTGGCCGTTTTGCCATTTCGGATGTGCTCGTGCGAGGCGAGGTCCCTGAGGAAATTCGAAAGAGCATGGAGCCCTAGGTCGGATGTGTGGCCGGTGCCCTTGCCGACACGGACTACCAAGAAAAGCTCGCTACCACAGGTTTTAGTCTATCGACATAGAAGCGACACGCGTTTACAAAATCGACGATGCTCGGGAGTTCCTTGCAGCTGCCGGCATCGATTGCGGATTCCGTGGCACCCAAAGTCCAAGACAAGTTCATCAGCGCATTCGTGTGGACAACGAAGCCGTCGAAGTCGGCTGCCGGGTACGGTTGCTCAAAGGAGTAGGCAAGTTTCAAATTATTTTCGCTCGACCAACCTGAAGAGTTAAGGAAGGACTTAGCGATATCCACCCTTCCGGATCATTGTGAATTGGGGACACATTGCTTGCAATGGTCGGTGAGCCTTTCGATGGCACGTCATACATAGGGTAATTAGGTTGTCGAGCGTATCGTCGCCGAGTTTGCTTCGCGTCGCAACATGATGTGCCTGTAGGTTTCTTGGTGAACCACAATTCTGACAGCGCCACCCATCCCGTTCGAACACGCGACGGCGTAGTAGGTCGTAGTCCTCGACGGCGAGCTTTCGTCGAGGTCGTCTCTGGCGAAGTGTCCGCATTGCCGCTCTAAGACTCTTCCTCTCGAACGTTTGCTCCTGCCAGAAAATCGGCGCAGATCATTTCGAGGCAATAGCCCCTCGACTTGTCTGTCCCGAGCATCAGGCCAGCCGTTTCGAGGGCCTTCTCAACCACTGGCAACTGACTCTTATAAAGCTTGAAGTAAATAATCTCCCAGGGCTCAGTCTCTTTACCGGTGAGGTGCCTTTCCACCGCGACCTTGAATCCGTCCTTCGGCATTTCCTTGGCTTTGTGCAACCAGGTTGCACAATCGAACTGTTCTCCATCCCTGCGCGCGACCTTGACCAGTTCTGTTGCCTTACTCCAGCCGACCTGCTGCAGATCGTGCTTCGGGATCTTCGTGAGATTCTCGTGAATAGCCATGAGATAATAAGCCTTCCGCCGGGAGTCGACGAACCGCTTTTCCAAGAATTCATCAAACGACTTCAAATTCTCAAGTCTCCAATACTGCTTGGCGCGCACTTCACACAGGTATTCCCCCAACTCCACAAAGCGAACATCCTTTTCCTGTTCCTTGGTCTTCTCCCAACACAAGATCCCGTCGATCCTGCCGAGCACGAACACGGCCCGCCGTCGATTGATCTCGGGAGTCACGATCAAGTGTCCTAGCTTTGGCCCGGGCCGATCTAGCCTGTTACTCGATTGCTCAATGGCCGGCTTTCGAGCTTGCGGCGCATCACAGAATCATCGTCGACAAACTGGAGGCGGTCGAGCGCGGCGAGATCCATCGGCTGATGATCTTCATGCCGCCGCGGCACGGCAAGAGTTTGTTGGCCACCCAACTGTACCCGGCCTGGTATCTGGGGCGCCATCCCGACCGGTTTGTGATTTCTGCATCCTACGGGCAAGACCTCGCCGACGACTTTGGCCGGAAGGTGCGCAATCTAATCAGCAGTCCGGTACACCGGACTGTGTTCCCAACCTGTCAGTTGGCGGACGATGCCGCCTCGATGCGAAGATTCAATACTCTGGCCGGCGGTTCTCATTACGCTGTGGGTCGTGGCGGCCCGATCACCGGCCGTGGCGCCCACCTGCTGATCCTCGATGACTTGTTAAAGGACCGCGAGGAAGCACAATCAGAGGCGATCCGTCGAAGTTTGCGCGAGTGGTACGCACACGTAGCCTACACACGTCTGCAACCCGGAGCCGCCATCGTTCTCATCGCGACTCGTTGGCACGAAGACGACTTAGCAGGTCGACTCCTCAATGAGCACGCAAATGAGAATTGGGTCGTGGTATCCCTTCCGGCCATCGCCGAGGTGGATGAGTCCTTCCGCCGTGCGGGAGAACCGTTGTGGCCGGAGAGGTTCCCGTTGCTGGATCTGCAGCGCATCCGCCAGAGCGTAGGATCGGCGGCGTGGGCTGCTCTGTATCAACAACGCCCAGCGGCAGCAGAAGGCACGATCTTCAAGCGCGACTGGATACGCACGTACCATGATCTGCCTAGCTCATTTCAAAAGATCGTTCAATCGTGCGACACCGCGTTTAAGACTGGCGCGGAAAACGACTACTCAGTAATAACCACCTGGGGAGTTACGGAAAACGGTTATTTCTTGGTTTCGCTTTGGCGCGGGAGAGTGGAATTTCCCGAACTCAAGCGCCAAGTAGCCTCTCAGGCCGAACAATGGAAATCTCACGCCATCTTGATCGAGGACAAGGCCAGCGGGCAGTCTCTCGTACAAGAGCTGAAGCTAGCGACCAGGTTCCCCATTCTACCGGTCAAGATCGATAGCGACAAGCGTGCACGCGCGGAAGCGGTCACACCTTTGTTTGAGGCCGGCAGGATTTTCGTCCCAGAATCGGCGCCGTGGGTCGACGCTTACATAGATGAGCTCCTGGCTTTCCCAGTGGGTGCGCATGACGATGCAGTGGATTCGACGACACAGGCGTTGAATCATTTCCGTGAAGACAGTGGTGGCTACGGTGTTCTCGAATTGTCTAAGAAGGGTTGGGACGGGTTCATTGATACATGGGTGGCCTCCGAGAAGGACCAGGCCAAGATCGCCGGTCAGGCTCAGGTGACCGTAGACGACTGGAAGAAGTGGGTGAAGGAAGGCAAAGCGCCGCCATGTCCACGTCCCGAGTGCAGCTCGTCGAATACTATTCTCATCGGCGGCCGCACGGGACCTGTCGTTCACTGCAATGACTGTTCCGCAAACAATGGTCTACCGATCTTGGACGAAAAGCCGGATCATGTACACAGGTGGCGAATAATTCCCTGTGGCTGGGAACGGTGCGACGATTGTGAATAGCAACGTCCGATCGGGAATGGGCCGCGCCCAGCGACCAACGGCATGTCTCGGACACAGTATGCTGCTCGCACGTCGAGTTTCAGCAGAAGTTATGGTCGATTCGGAAAATGGCGATGAGCATAACATCCTCGGGACGCCAACCGGCTAATCAACCCAAATAGAATCTGCTCAAGTCGGGTTTTTCGACAGGTTCAACTGGTGTGGACATTTTGCTGCCGCCAGGCAGGCCCAAAAACCAGCTTTACACTGCTTCGTTAAATTGATGACTCTACAAGTGCGAAAACGGGTCCAAGCCGTCCTCCATGGTCATCAAGAATTCCCATGATCCAAGTTCTAGCGCATTGAAGTGAACGGTCATTCCAAGCCTTCTGCCGTGGCATCCCCCAAGCTGACGTTCTCATGGCTAGCTGTAATTTCCCTGTTATTGCCTGATAAGTCGGGCACAAAGAAACTCCGTTTGAGGGAAATCCAAGCCGGCTACCGGTTTGAGTAAGCCAAGCCCACCAGGCACGGGACCATTCCCTGATTTTTTCCCTGTTAAAGGGGGCAGGACCCTAATTATTAATGTTGCGCTGGCATACGGTTTTGCCGACATCGAGTCAACGCACAACGAAGTCGGAGCGGAAGTCCTGCTCGCGATCCGAGAATTTGGCAAGTCGCTGGAATGGTTGCTCACAGGCGGAGAATAGGCCATCTTAGAGTCACTTGACTGATACAGGAGCTTAGTAAGCCAAGATTACCAAACGAACCCAAACTGCCGCGCTCAAACTCCGTTTTTCACCAAGAATGTAGTGCCCCCCCTGAAACTAGACTGCCGAATTCGGTATGATTCAGGGCCTCCAACAGAGGAGGCATACACTCCGCCCCTCAGGATCAGCCCGGGAACGTGCCGCAAGCCTGGTGGAGGGGCATTGCCCCTCAAAGACACCAACACGCTGAGCAACACCGAATACTTCTATGTTGTCACCGCCTTGAACGAGAGCTACGTCGAGCAGCCCTCGAACGAAGTAGCCGTCACGGTGCCCTGAGCAGAGGTCCGAAAACCTTATGTCGCGCGAACACCTGCTTCCGCGTCTGACCTTCTCGATGCCACGTTGAGTGCTAGCGTTGCCATACTGCGCGATTCCAAACGCAGTTCGCTTTCAGATTGCACGATAAGGGAGGAAGCCGCCCCGCCGGAGCAATTTCCGTTGCTCGCGACTGGGCGGCCTGGGTGATAGGAACTGCGAGGCTAGTGGAGGAGGTCGAGAGTGTTGGCCGCGTCGTCTAAAAGGATCACTCCGCGAGCAGGACCGCTCATCAGAGCCGAATTTTCCATCGCAGTCTTCATTCGTGTCCATCCCCAGAAAGAAACTACTGGAAACGGCGGGCCATCGTGTCAGGCCGTTGTCCACCATTTGTCATCAGTACGTGAATTTCGAAAGGTAAGAACGCGCAATGACCTGGTGCGCCAAACCTGTTACAGAATTGTTCCTGCAGTGTAGTCCCAAGTACAAAAAAAATTACCGCTCCATGACAACACCGTGACAAACGCCTCTTTCTTCTCGCTTACTGTCGGTTTCGAAGTTCTTCAGAGAAACTCACGGGTGAGCTTATGAGCAGAACGCAGATTGCAATCGTGACGGAAAATCGGCTGTTGCGCGAGTCGCTCGCGCGCTTTCTCGCTCGTAAACTGCCGGCCGAAATCTACCCCGCTGATCATTTGCTTTCTTCGAAAATGGGGCATGTGGCTCACCCGCTCTCGCGCATTCTGCTGGTCGATGCGCAAACCACCGATCCTTCGACCCTGGAATTCGTTCGGAAAGCGTTGCGCGCGCACGCCGGCCGCCAGGTCATCCTGTTTGGCATGTCCCGAGATCGACGCTTATTTGTCGAGACACTTCTTTGGGGCGTGACCGGCTACGTCCTCAACGACGCAGGCGCTTGGGGAGTTCTCGAAGCCATTCGAATGGTCAGTCAAGGACAGCTGGTTTGTCCGCCCGAACTTTGCCGGCTGCTGTTTCCGCAAATCGTCGAACCGTCTCCTCTTCACGAAAGTTCTGTTCCGCGGCTGATCGTTAACGCTCGCTGAACAAATAATCGCTCTGGTACATTGGCCCTTCGGATTCAGCCCTACTGTTCCGAAGCCGGAGCGCTTCCTTCCCCGGAGTACGCTTGCGGCTCTCCCAGGCTGCCCGCAGGCGGCAGGTGGCGAATGTACAGAACGATCGACCACATTTCGTCGTCCGTGAGAATCCCCTTTGCCGCCGGCATGCCCGAGGGCCACAGCCCGTTGTTAATCACCCAGTAGAGCTGCCCGTCGCTGTAAGACTGAACACTTCGCGACGCCAGCGAAGGAACTGGGGGCGACATGGAATCGGAAAACGGAACGCCCGTGGCTTGACCGTCGAGTCCGTGACACGCGTAGCAGTAATGCGAAAAGTTCTGCCGCCCTTCCTCAATATTCTCCCGTGTGCTTTGCATCGGATTTTTCGCGTTTTTACCGCCGACCAGCAGCCAATGCTTGGCTCCAGTAATCACGCGCGATTCCATTTTCCCAGGTGGCTTCGCGGCTATGCCGTGAGCCATCACAAACACCGCCCCCAGCAGACCCACCACGATCAGACCCGCAATGAATCCCAACGTTATTTTTGCCACGACAGTTCTCCCGACTGCTTACTCAACCACATTAATATCGAGTGTCATCGAGCCGTGTCCCTTGCCGCAGAAATGCGCGCACTTTCCCACAAAGTGACCCACCTCTGTCGGAGTGAATGCCACCTCCGTATCTTTGCCCTTCTTGATGTCGGACTTGACGTTCATCTCCGGCAATTTGAAACCGTGGGTTACATCGACGGTGTGAAACACCAACACAACCGGTTCCCCCTTCTTTAGCGTGATCTGGTTCGGTGTGTACGAATATTTTCGAGCCGTAATCTCGATTCTGCGCGCTGCCGTTTCCGGGCCGGCGAACAGCGCTGCGCAGAATAGCAACGTAGCGAGAGATGAGACCAAAAGCTTCTTAATCAGCATGCATTCAGCTCCTGTGTATGGGATTGCGCGGAAAAAATTACGGGGCCAGGTATTCGAGAATGAACTTCTCGTCGTCGGCGCTCAGCATGGCGCGCACGCGCATTTGCCGAACCACCGCTCGTGCTTCTCGCGGAGAAATATCTTCAGGTGGATTGTGGCAGCGGCCGCAATTGATGCGAAAACGCTTCTCGCCTTCGCTGGTTGTGCCCGATTGTATATTCGCCTTATTAACCGCGGAATTCGGCTGAGGTTTTAACTGTTGTTGGCCAGCAAACACGCAGAGCACAAAAATAAACGACAATATAAGTGCGCCGAACAACAACCGTTTCATCGGGATTCTCCTGGCCACATCGGAAACAAGAATCGGTAAGTGACTCCAAACTCCCACACGTTGCGATCCGTCGAGCGCGCGAACGATTCGCGGCCATAGCTCGCGTTCAGCCGGATCTCGTGAGGAAGGTAATAGTTGAGCGCAAATTCCGGACGCGTCGTATCGCTACCCGGAAGCGAATCTCCCGCGATCAGCTCCGAGCGGAAGAACTGTTGCATTCGAAATACCGGCTCCAGCCTGCCCAACGCCGAATCTGACCCGCCGAACCGGCTCAAACGGTAAGCCCCTTGAATCCAGTAACCATTACCACTCAACGAGTGCGCCCATTCGCCTTTCACCTCGAGCGGAATGCCGTAAGGCTCCCAGGAAAGATCCAGCCCTTGGGAATTCATCCGCGGGTCCTGCAGATTGCGGCGATACGAAGCTCCAACCTCCAGCCGTTTTCCCGGCAAAAACAAACCCACCCGTCCCCCGGCACCGCGTTCCGATTGCAGATTGCTGACGGTGCTCAGCGTGGAAAAGTACGCTTCGTAGTTCACAACGTACCTGCCGTTCGAAATCAGCGCACCACGTGCCATGAATCCGTCGCTATAGCCCTGGCCGCTGCCGATGGGAGCGATGATCGGCGCGTCCTGGAATTTGTTGATCCAAATGGCGCTCAGCCGCTCGTTGAAAATCCCAAACGGCGTTAGAAACCGCCCGGCCGTGATGGTTAAATGCGAATTCGCGTTGAAATCAAGCTGGAGATATTCCAGCGTTCCAAAAAATTGCGATTGATAAGGTCCACTCGTGCCGTCTTGCCGAAAAACCACTTCGCGCAGGTCGGCTCTGGATTCAATCAGCCACCGGTCTCCCAACGGCAACGCGATGACCGGAGCGATTACAGGTTGAAATACGTTCGCGCCGCCCTGATTCGAACCCAGGAAACCAGCGCCCCCGGAGACGATCGGTACATTGTCTTGAGCGTTGACAAACGTGCATCCCAAAACCGAAAGACACAGAAAAGAAAACTGCAAAAAGTTTCTAACCATGAACATCCGTTCCCTTTTAGCGATTAACTTCGCGGCTTCCGAGCAAAGGTGACGAATCGTTCGTGGTTGCTGCGGAGCCACGATCCAAGCTAAGCCGGCCCCGCAGTCGGGTTGTCATCACGAAGTCACCAGCGTGTCATCGTTTGATTCTTGCAATTTGCTTCTCGAATTCGACGCATCCCACGCGCGCTGCCCAACAGAAGGTTTGCAAACCCGTGACATTTCTCTGACAAATCGACTGGCTGTTCCATTTACCGTCGCTTTTGCACATTTCGAAAGCTGAGGGCGAGGGGAAATGGAACAAAAGCAAAAGACTGCAAACAAATCAGCCGCTATTGAAACACAACAGCACACGTTCAGCTTCGCGAGGGTAATCGCCCCTCGAATGTTTTTCGCTTTCCTTATATTTCTGTCAGCGGTTACCGTCGCGACCCCACAAACTCCCGGCACCGGAGCAATTGCGGGGGAAGTCCTGGATCCATCAGCCGCCGGAGTCCCAAACGCAAAAGTCACCATAACGAACGAGGAGACTCACTTCACTCGAGCGGCGGCGACTGCTTCCGACGGCGCATTTCGAGCGACCCTGCTGCCTCCCGGCAACTATTTGCTCACTGTGGAAGCAACTGGTTTTGGCAATCAGACTCTTCCCGCAGTTCGTGTGCTCGCCAGTGACACCACCATCGTCAGCTTCAAGCTGTTGCTTGGACCCAACAACACCACGGTGCAAGTCACCGAAGCCGTGGACATGGCGCAAACGCAAAGCTCCGCGCTGGGAAGAACCACCGACGAGAAAACCATCCTCGCCTTGCCCCTAGCCAACCGGAATTTCTCGCAAATTCTTGCGCTTTCTCCTGGCGTGATTGTTGCCGTCCCCGACGCTGGTGGCTTTGGCAAAAACACTCAGAACGTATCCGTGAACGGCGCTAAAACTACCGCGAACAACTTCCAGTTCGATGGAATCGATGGCAACAATCTCTCGGAGAATTCCGCATCGGGCTTCGCACCGGAAGCGGGCATCGCCGTTCCCGCTCCTGACACCATCGCTGAGTTCAAGGTGCAGACCGGTATGTACGATGCCGGTTACGGCCGCAGCTCCGGCGCGAATGTCGACATCGTCAGCAAAAGGGGTTCGAACCAATTTCACGGCGATGCGTGGGAGTTTTTTCGTAACGACGCGCTCAACGCGAATGACTTCTTCCTGAATCAAAATGGCCAGCCACGTCCGGTCCTGAAGCAAAATCAGTTCGGCGGCACATTTGGTGGGCCGATTCGCAAAGACAAAACATTCTTCTTTGTTGCGTACCAGGGCAGCATTCAAACCAACGGACAGGCTCCCGGCGCGTTGGAAAGCGCGATTCTTCCCCCGTTAACGAACGACCGCTCCCCAGCCGCTCTTGGTCAACTGTTCGGCGGCCAATCGGGTGCGTTCGGTGGTGTTCCCGTAGCGCCGGACGGTTCGAATATCAATCCGGTTGCGCTCGCGCTCTTGAACTACAAGCTTCCCGACGGTACTTATGCCATCCCCACGCCACAGACGATTTTGCCGAGCGGTATTGGCGAATCCACGTACTCTTTCCCCGGGAAATATCGCGAAGACCAGGGCACTGCCAATCTCGATCAGAATCTCTCGAGCGCCAATCAGCTTTCCGCCCGATTCTTCTACTCGCAGGACTCCACCAACCAGCCGTTTAGTCCCTTTGGCGCCACGGTTCCCGGTTGGGGCACCGACTTTACAGCGCAGAACGTGGTCTTCACCTTAGCCGATGCACATACGATTGCGCCAAACATCACCAATCTCGCGCGCTTCGGTTACCTGCGCTTCAACGGCTTGCAAACCTCGCAGAACGCCGTCAATGCTTCCGCAGTAGGCATGGCGACTCCCACAGGCCTTCCGGAGCTGCCCGGAATCGATCTACCAGGTCTGTTCACCATCGGCTCGGTCGGCGAACCATTTTATTTTCAAAACACAAATTCTTTTGTGTGGCAAGACACGCTCTCATTTACCCATGGGCGCCACAGCGTCCGCGTCGGCGGAGAAGCCAAGCATTACCAGCTCGTACTGAATGTGCCGTTCACCACCGCCGGTTTCTTATTGATTCAAAGTTTCCCCGATTTCCTGCTTGGCCAAAGTGCTGCTCAAAACGGCAGCGGGCAAAGCAATATTTTCCAAAGCACCGGCGCTTCGGGGCTGTTTCGCAAAGACGAACGCTACGCGGATTTCGCCGGATTCGTGCAGGACGACGTGCGCGTCACTTCGCGGCTGACCGTCAACACAGGTTTGCGCTACGAATTCTTCGGGCCGCCTTCGGAGACTCACGGTTTTTTGTCCAGCTTCAATCCCGCAATTGCCGCGTCGCAAGTTCCAGCCTCGGGAAGCTTCTCCGGATATGTCATCGCCGGAAATTATCAGGGAACCGTTCCCGATGGGGTCACGCGAACTCCCGGGTCCAGCTTCTGGAATCCGGATTATAAAGACATAGGCCCGAGAATTGGTTTTGCGTATCGCTTATCGGATACCAAAAATCTCGTGCTGCGCGGCGGATACGGAATCTTTTACGAGCGCTTGTCGGGTGAACTGGTTCTCCTCGATGTGGGGCAGTTGCCCTTCTCGCTCACACAATCGCTCCTGGGCTCACTGAATTCCGCAGCCACGCTGCAGCAACCGTTTGTACCTCCACTGCCCCCAAATTCTGCGTATCCCATTTTTATTCCCCGTACGCCAACCAGCGCCTTGGCTCAGGGAGCCATCGCGCAAAACATTCAGAGCCCCTACACGCAGCAATACAATCTCAACGTGCAATACGAATTTGCGCGCGATTTCCTGTTGCAGGTGGGCTATGTCGGTTCGAAGACCACGCACCTGGCCGGTTGCGTTCAGTTCAATCAGGCCCTGATCGCCACTCCCCAAAATCCCGTCAACGGCCAAACCACCACCACCAACGAGAACATCGGCCAACGTGTTCCGTTTCAGGGACTGGCGGGCGGCTCGTACATCTGCCAGACCTCCTTCGACGCCAACTACAACTCACTGCAAGCCAGCGTCACCAAACGCATGAGCCATGGCCTGGATTTTCTGGCCAGCTACACATTTTCGAAGACGCTCGATTACACCAGCGGCACCGGTGGACTTGATTCACTCGACCTGGATTTCCTCGGCAACGATCAAACTCAGCCCCGCCAATCTCGCGGACTTTCCGATTTCGATCGCAAGCACCGTTTCGTAACCAGCTTCTTGTATCAACCACCGGCGCTTAAGTCCGGTCCCGAATTTGTACAGCGCATCTTCTCGCACTGGCAATTGTCCGGCGTGCTTGTCCTCCAATCGGGCCTGCCTATCACCGCTATCGACAGCACCGCGGGTTCCGTTTATGGAAACCTCGTCGGCGATACGCGAGCCCAATGCACGGGAGCGAATCCCGCGTCCTCGGGTTCCTTAACCTCGCGCCTGAACCACTACTTCAACACCGCCGCGTTCGCGCCGCCGCCCGTGATTGGCGACGGCACCGGTTTCGGCAGTTGTGGCGTAGGCATTCTTCGTGGACCCGATCAGCGAAATCTGGACCTCGGCGTTCAGCGCACATTTCCTCTCAACGAGACGCATTCCTTGGATTTCCGCGTTGAAGTCTTCAACCTCACCAACACGCCAAAGTTTGGCCTGCCCGTGAACGACTTCGCCGCCGGCCCAGCATTCGGCGTGATTTCCTCCAGCGCGGGAAATCCCCGAATTTTGCAAATCGCCCTGAAGTACAAATTTTGACATACAAATTTTGAAAACGACGTGAACGTGTTCAAAAAGAGAGAGAGAACCTTGAATGTCACTGGAGCCATTGCCGAATGATCCGCTGTTGTGGGACTACGATCTGCCATTCCACCGCATGTTTTACCCACTCGGTTTTCCCGTGGGAATTAAAACCAATTGCGAGGAGGTACTGACCGCCGCCGAGGAAAGCTGGGGCATGTTTCAAAAGCTGCATTCCGTACCACCCCTGCAAATCCGCATCGGTGTTCTCCCGGGCAGTTCCAACGAGTGTCCGCCCACGCCAACCTGCCGCGGCCAACGCAACCTGCTGACCAACGTTGCTGATGGCGAAAACTATATCGCCATGGACATGCGCCAGGGCTTCGCCTTCGGCTGGCTCACCGAAGCTGCGGTGCGAAACCGCGCTTACTTGCGTTATCACTTCATAGAAGGCACAGTTTGGTGCCTGCTCGATGCCCTCTATCTCACTCCGGTTCACGCCGCCTGTGTGCAGTTGGACGGGCACGGCGTCCTGCTCTGCGGCGACAGTGGAGCGGGAAAATCGTCGCTCGCGTACGCGTGTGCCCGCAATGGTTGGAATTTCCTCACCGACGATTCCAGCGTGCTGCTCAGGAAACGTGGCGGACGGTTGCTTACCGGTAATCCTTATCAGATGCGTTTTCGACAGTCGGCCACAGCGCTGTTTCCCGAACTGAAGAAACAGCCTGTTTCGCAGCGGCTCTCGGGTGATTTTTGCATTGAACTGCCTACGCTCAGCGCCTCTGGCCTTAACGTGATTTCGGAATGCGATGTCGACTACCTCGTGTTCCTCAATCGAACTCAACCCGAACCCGAAGGCCTGTTCGAATATCCACGACACAAAGCCCTGAAGTGGCTGGAACAGACCGTCTGTTACGGCGAGGAATCCGTACGCAAAGAACACCGCGCGGCACTGCGCCATCTGGTGACCGCGGACATCTTCGAAATGCGCTACACGCACCTTGATTCCGCTTTGTCTCTCCTGCGAGGCCTGGTAAGAAATGGCCGACGCGTTGCCAAAGAATGCCTCGTCACCGCGGGAGCCTCGGGGAATGGATAAGGTCCCTACGTTTCTCATCGAGGCGTTACGATTCCGGCACGCACACCCCGAAAACTTGCGGAGTGTTCCGGATTCGCAGTGGCGCGCGGTTCTTTCCAGTTGGCGTGTCGTGCGTTTGACTCTCCCACTCCGGTTAACGTGTGCCGAATATTTGCCGCAGTGGGTGCGCGAAAAGCTCGATGTTCACGTAGCAAATAATATTCACCGATCCGAACGCATCAAGCAGGTGTACGCGCAAGCTGCCGGCGCATTTCGCGCTGCTCACGCGGAGCACGTCGTCATCAAAGGCTTCTCGCTCTCGCCCGGCTATGTGGACCATCCGCGCTTTCGCGCCCAGTCCGATATTGATGTGTATTGTCCTCCGGAATCAGCCGGACGCGCTCGCGATGCACTCGCCGCTTTAGGTTACGTGCCATCTCACGTAAATGATCATCTTCCCCAGGATCATCTGCCCCCCATGGTTCCCAACACGCCATGGGAATGGCGGGGCAATTTTTTCGATCCGGAAATCCCCGTTGGTTTCGAAATCCATTTTCGTTTTTGGGATACCACGCTGACTCGCATCGATCCGCAAGGGTTGGATCAGTTTTGGGATCGAAGAATTCAGCGCCGTCTCGATGGCATGGTTTTTCCTGGCCTCGCGCCCGCCGATAATCTCGGCTACGCTGCGCTGAATTTGTTGCGCGATTTGCTGCACGGATGGATCGCTGCGGAACAGGTGTACGGATTAGCGCGTTTCTTGCATACCACCGCCGAAGATCGCGATTTTTGGCAAACCTGGCGTACGCTGCACAGCGATTCCGTGCGGCGACTGGCGTCGGTCGCCTTCCTGGCGGCTGCCACTTGCTTCGATTGCAATTTGGCCGGCGAAGTACAAGATGAAATTCAGCAGCTAGCGCCTGGCGTGCGACAGTGGTTTCAGTATTTCCCACAATCCTTGCTCAGCGGTCCCGCGTCCACTCGCAGAAAAGACAGCCTCTGGCTGCATTTGCAGCTAGTGCGCTCCACGCGAGATAAAATCGCCGTCCTGGCCGACCGATTAGCACCCTTGCCTCCGCGCGTACCAGCCATTGCCTCGGTCGTTCCGGAACACCTACACCCGGTGAAAACGCCTGAGACTCTCTCCAGCAAAGTTTTGAGCCTTGGCGATCACTCATTTCGGTACATCAGTTGGTGCGTTAAGCGCGTTGCCTCACACTCGACCGCGCTGCTTCCTGCGCTTTCGCGCGGTCTAGGCTACTGGCTCTCCACTCGAAATTTGAGCCGTCAATTCTGGATCTTTCTCGCGGGCACGTTTTTTTTCGATCTCGGCATGACCATGTTTTTCTTCCTTTATAACCTCTATCTCCTCGATCGGGGTTATCGCGAAGATTTTCTCGGCTACCTCATGGGCGTGATGAGCGTCGGCAGCCTGATTTGCACTATTCCCGCGGGAGCGCTGGTGCAGCGATTAGGCCCGCGCAAATCCATGATGCTGTGCATCGTTCTGGTCGTCAGCGTTTCTGTAGCGCGCACACTGTTCACCGCACGGTCCGCTCTGTTGGTGCTGGCATTCCTCGCTGGACTTGTCACCACCATCTGGGCCGTCGCAATTTCCCCCGCAATCGCCCGGCTCACCGACGAGCGCAGCCGCCCATATGGCTTCAGCATTATCTTTTCTTCCGGCATTGGCGTGGGCGTCTTGGCGAACCTCGCCGGTAGCCGCTTGCCAGGCTGGTTTATGCACCTGCGCCCAGCGTTGCTCAGTGCCCAGGCCAAACAAATCGCATTACTCGTCGCCAGCGCTATCGTCGTCTGCGGACTCCTCCCGCTCTCCCGTGTTCGTTTCGCTACAGCCCCAATCGACCTTACCCAGCGAAAGCTCTACCCGCGCAGTCCCTTCGTATTGCGCTTTCTGTTTGGCATCGGCATCTGGAGCGTGGTGACTGGCTCCTTAAGCCCATTGTCCAATGTTTATTTTTCGCAATACCTGCGCATGCCCCTCGAACGCATGGGTGTTGTTTTTTCGTTGTCAAATCTCTGTCAGGTTTTGGGGGTACTGGCTGCGCCAATTATTTTCCGTCGCATGGGTCTGATTTCCGGAATTGCGGCGACACAACTGGCGACCGCAACCTTATTAATTCTTCTCGCCACAACAACGCATGCCATGCCCGCGGCCGCCATCTACGTCGGCTATACCGGGTTCTTGTGGATGAGCCAGCCGGGTCTGCTCTCGCTTTTGATGGACCGCGTTCATCCCAGTGAACAGGCCGGCGCATCCGCACTGAACTTTTTTGTGGCGTCGCTGGTGCAAGCGGTCGCTGTCTCCGCTACCGGCGCGTCCTTCTCTCGCTTTGGCTACCCAGCGGTCCTGACCGCTACCGCCGGCGTTGCCATTCTGGCGGCAATTGCGCTGTGGGTGCTGTTGGGAAGACCGCCGCTCGTGGCCACCAAACAGTCCACCAAACGGTTGGCCGCACCTACCGATGTTCAGGGCCAGCCGGCAAATCCATGCTGAACTTGTCTCCAGATTGTCTCCCGTTCATCTGTCAGATTTTACGGGTTTTGCCGCCCAAGACCGCGGAAGATCATTGGTTCCGAAACACGCTTTTGGTAGCGTTAGGGTACTCAGCGAGTTGGTCTTTTACGAATGTCGATGGAAATGGGAAAGGTGTCAACGATGGACAAGATGCTTATCGTAGAAGACGACCAGGCGGTACAACGGGCCCTGAAGCGGCTCTTTGAGACCGAGAATTACGCAGTGGAGATTAAGGCCGACGGCCCTTCAGCAATTGAAGCGTTTCGTTCAGCCCCTCCGTCCGCGGTGGTGCTGGATCTGCGGCTTCCTGGATTACCGGGAAACGACATTTGTCGCGAATTTAAAAAGACTGCGCCTTCCGTGCCGGTGATTGTCTTGAGCGCCAAGACAAATGTTGCGGACAAAGTGCTCCTCCTGGAGATCGGGGCCGACGATTACGTCACCAAGCCCTTCAGCCCGCGCGAGTTACTGGCCCGCGTACGCGCTGCGGTTCGCCGCAACACCCAAACTGACCCTTCCGAGCTCTTCGCCTTTGACGACGTTTCCGTCGACTTCGCGAAGATGGAATTGACGCGTGGAGATAAGCCGGTTACCGTCACCGCGCAGGAGTTCAAGCTGCTGAAATACTTTGCGCGCAATCCCGAACGCGTAATTTCGCGTTCCGAGCTTCTCGACGCGGTCTGGGGTTATGAAAATTACCCTTCCACCCGTACGGTCGACAATCATGTCTGGAAGCTGCGCCTCAAACTGGAGCGCGAGCCTTCCAATCCAGGACACTTCCTCACCGTGCATGGAGCAGGGTATAAGTTTGTTCCATAGATCTTCGGTATCGAACCCGCGCAAAGGTGACCCGATCTATAACGAGGAGCGGTTCAACTGAGACTGCGCACTAAATTCCTGCTTTCTTTATTGCTGGTCACCACGTGCTTGACCATCGCCACTTTGTGGATGGTGCGTCGCGCCGTTCGCATCCAACTGCGCAGCGAAATCGCTGGAGACCTGCTGAACTCCATCAGCGTCTTCCGCGATTATCAACGCCAAAAAGAGATCAGTCTGGAGCAGTCCGCCGATCTACTAGCCAGCCTGCCTCTCCTTAAAGCCCAGATGCACGCTCCGGACGCATTGACCATTCAAGATGCGTCCGCGGAAATCTGGAGGCTCGCGCCCAGCGATGTGTTCGTGTTAGCCAAGCCATCGGGAAAAATTGTCGCCATTCACACCACCACGCCCGGCATCACCCGTAGCCTCGCGGAATCCCTCTTAGCCGATTCACTGGCGAGGGACCAGCAAAGTTATTGGTGGTATGGCGACGGTCATCTCTATCAGGTGTTGCTGAAGCCCATTTATTCGGGACCGGCGCAAAATGACGTCGTGCTCGGGGTGTTATGCCTCGGACACGAAATTTCCTCGCAATTCGCAGTGGAACGTGCCCGCGTCGCATCCAGCCAGGTCGCTTTTTATTACGGTTCCAAGCTGATCGTCAGCACATTGCAGCCAGCGCAGGAATTCGAGCTCAAGAATCGTTATCCCGACCCGGAACAACTCTCCGGCGAGCAAGCCAGGGAAGTCTACCTTGGAGACGAGCAATTTCTGGCTTCCACCGTCACCCTCTCGCCGGACGTTCCCCCCTACGTCCGCATGAGCGTGCTCAAATCCTATGATCGGGCTGCCGTTTATCTCGAGCATCTGAATCGGCTCTTACTGGGATTAGGCGTCTTGGCCATTGTCGCTGGCAGCCTTCTCGTTTTCTTCCTCTCCACCACGTTTACCAGGCCCTTGGCCAGTCTTGTTGCCGGTGTCCGTGCGTTGGAGAAGGGAGACTTCGCCTATCCACTTTCCAGCACCAGCAACGATGAAGTTGGCGAAGTGACCAACGCGTTCGATAAAATGCGCTCCAGCCTCGCGCAAACGCAAAAGGAACTGATCGAAGCCGAGCGTCTGGCAACCATCGGCCGCATGGCCAGCTCCATTTCCCACGACATGCGCCATCCGCTGACCGCCGTGATGGCCAACGCGGAGTTCCTGTGCAGCACTGGCCTGGATTCTTATCAACGTGAGGAACTCTATCGCGAAATTCGCAATGCCGTGAATCAAATGACTGATCTTGTCGACTCCCTTCTGGAATTCGCGCAAGCCCGCGAGTCCCTTCATCGCGTGTTTGGCCGCGTCGAGGACGCCGCGACTCGCGCCATTCAAATGGTGCGCGCACGTTCCGAATTCCGGAATATCAAGATTTTCATTGTGCGCGATGGCCGTTGCGAAACTTGGTTCGACGAAAAGAAAGTCGAACGCGTGCTCGCCAATATCCTGCTCAACGCCTGCGAAGCGGTCAGCAAAGACACTGGCTCCGTGAGTGTCGACCTTCGCGAGGGCAAAAACGAAATCGAGATTCGCATCACCGACAATGGTCCGGGCGTAGCCGAAGCCATCCGCGAAAAGCTGTTTCAGCCCTTCATCAGCTATGGCAAACAAAACGGCATTGGATTAGGGTTGGCCATCTGCCAGAAAATTTTCCAGGATCATGGTGGCGACGCCCGTTTAGAGAGCAGCGAAGCGGGAAAAACCGTATTCCGTTTGACTCTTCCTTTGCTGGTATCGACGGATGGGGTGTTTTCGGCATAAGACATTCGAATTGTGCCAACAATGTTTGCGACGCAAAGCGCTCGCGAACTGGCGTAAGGTCTTTTTCTGTTGCTCAGCCTCAGAAGCTATCGCTACGGGCCCAGGGCATCACCGCGCAATGCAGGAGGTCTCATGACGCTCTTTTTGTCTCTCCGCAGACTCAGATATCTGTTGGGCGCTCTAGCGCTCGCCGTGCTCTTAAACTGTCCTTCTTCGGTGCACGCCCAAACGCCAACCGCAACAGCTTCGCCTGCCCCTTCCAATGCTGATGCGAACTCCGCGAATATCCGCGAACTCCAGTCCCAAATCGGCGAACTGAAACAGATTTTGCTGAACATGAACGCCGAAATGACCCGCTCCCGCGAGGAAACCCAGCAACTCCGCGAACAATTGGACGCGATGCGTCAACAGATTGCCCGCATTGAACCCGCTGCCCAGCTACCCGAACCCGTTCTCAACGCCCAAACGCAGGCTACGGCGCCGCAGCAGAATCCCGCTTCCGATCAAGACCAGCGCATCCTGCGCCTGGAAGAGCAGTTGGATTTGCAGAAAGCCGCAATCGCCGAACAGCATCAGACGAAAGTTGAGAGCGCCTCCAAATTCCATGTGCGTCTTTCTGGCGCGGTCATCTTCGACGTAATCAACAATGTTGGTTCCGTGGACAACTTGGATTTTCCATCTCTGGCCACCACCGGCATGGGCTACGGCGCAAACGGCAGCTTTGGCATGAGTCTCCGCCAATCACTGATCGGCTTGGATGTGTTTGGACCTACACTCGGCAACGCCCGTGTCAGCGGAAATGTGCAGTTTGATTTCGCCGGTGGTTTCCAGGATACCGAGAACGGTGCGGTGCTCGGCCTGCCCCGCCTGCGCACTGGCGTCATTCGCATCGCCGGTTCGAAAACGGACTTGGTCGCTGGCCAGGACATTCTCTTTTTCTCCCCTCTTTCCCCCAGTTCCTTTGTGTCCAGCGCATTGCCGGAGTTCTCTTATTCCGGCAATCTGTGGACCTGGACGCCGCAAGTCCGCGTCGAACATCGCTTCGACGTTTCGGAAACCTCCAGAATCACTGTGCAAGGTGGCATCCTCGATCCGCTCGCGGGAGAGGTGCCTCCGAACCAAACGGTACGCACACCTGGCCCCGGTGAAACCACGCGCATTCCGGCGTTCGCCACCCGTGTCGCCTGGACCTACAACGTGTTCAACCGCGATTTCACAATTGGCGCGGGCGGCTACTACACCCGCCAGGATTGGCGATACGACCGCCACGCGGACGGCTGGGCGGGCACCGCCGATTGGCTCTTTCCCTTAACCAACCGCTGGGAGCTTTCCGGTGAGTTCTATCGCGGCCGAGCCATTGGGGGATTAGGCGGAGCGCTCGGGCGCAGCGTCGTGGCCGATGGCTCCATCTACAGCGCCAGCACTGAGATTCAGCCGCTAAACGCCACAGGCGGTTGGGCCCAGTTAAAGTTTCGCCAAACCGACAAATTGGAATGGAACGGCGCCTTTGGCCAGGACAATACTTTTGCCGCCGATTTGCATGGGTATCCTTATGTCCCCGACGGGTATCTATATCCATCAGTAGCCAGAAATCGCGGCTCCATGTTCAACTTTATTTACCGGCCGCGTTCGGACCTGGTCTTTTCGGTGGAGTACCTGCACCTGCGCACCTTCATGATCCAGGGTACGTCGCAAACCGCGGATCATGTCGATGTGGGAATGGGTATTCTTTTTTAGCCCCGCGCGTAGTGGCCGACCTTTAGGTCGGTGCTTTTTTCGGGAGAGTGCCTTTTGTCAAGAATCGTAGTTGCCTTCCTGTGTTGCCTGGCCATCGCCCTGCTCCTCGCCTGTCCGCCGGTCAGTTTCACTCAACAATCCGGTGTCACCGGACGCATTGAACTCACCGGAACCGCCGGCCCCGCGAGCCGCGATTTTTCGGGTGGCGTGGTTTGGTTGACTCCCGTGGGTGAGACCAGGGACAAGGTCCCTGCTGCCCCTCGTCACTTGCAGCAACTGGTTCAGCACCACAAAAGTTTTTCGCCCCACTTGTTGATTGTGCAGGTTGGCTCATCCGTCGAATTCCCCAATCGCGATCCCTTCTTTCACAATGTGTTTTCCCTCTTCGAAGGGAAACGTTTTGACCTCGGTTTGTATGAATCCGGCAGCAGCCGCACCCTGGTCTTTGATCGCGTCGGAATCTGCTACATCTTTTGCAACATCCATTCCGAAATGAGCGCGGTCATCGTGGTCTTGAACACTCCGTACTATGCCATCTCCGATCGCAGAGGCGACATCAACCTTGCCAACGTTATCCCCGGCGTTTACGAACTGCACGTCTGGCACGAACGCGCTTCCCCGGAAGCGCTCAATGCCCTTACGCGAAAAGTAACCATTACCGGCCCTGCGTCTTCCTTCGGCGTTCTCCGAGTCCCCGAGCAGGCCAGCACGTTACAAGCCCACAAGAACAAGTACGGCCAGGATTACGATCCCCCCGCCCCTGACAGCCCCCTCTACTCCCATCCGTAAGTGCTCCTGCCAAGTTTTATAGGGCCCCGTAAACCCAAACCAACGGGAATACTCCGCAGCTTTTTTCCTCAACCTTACCTTCGATTCACACGAAATTACCCAACTCGTAACCAGTTCGTCTTCTGCACAGACTAGAAGTAGTCCTCCCGTACTGCAGTTCAAATTCCAAGGAGGTAGAAACTGCCTATGAAGTCTCGCTCCGTCTCAAGGTTTACCCGATTCCAGCGCTACCGCACGAATCTGGTCGCTGCCACCCGGCGTGGCATGTCTTTGTTGGTCTCGGTTGCCTTTCTCATGGCTCCTGTCGCGCCTGTCGCTTTTCCGGGCCGCGCCGCAGCTCAACCGGTTCCTCCCGCGTTTCCTCCTGCTTCCACCGGAGGCTGCCGTTTGAGTTCGGCGAACGGCGAAATCCAGCATGTCGTCTACATCCAGTTCGATAACGTGCATTTGACGCGCGACAACCCCAACGTGCCGTCCGACCTTGAGCAGATGCCCAACCTCCTCAACTTCCTCCAGAACAATGGCACCCTGCTCACCAATCACCATACTCCCCTCATCGCCCATACCGCCGATGACATTCTCACCTCACTCACGGGAGTCTATCCAGAGCGTCATGGCCAAGCCGTCTCCAACAGCTTTAACTACTTCAACCCCAACTCTTCCGATGGACTGGGTTCCACGTACACCACTTCTTTTACCTATTGGACCGATATCGTGGACCCCAGCACACCGAGCGCGGATCCAACTTTCAGTATGCTGACGCAAGATGGAAAAAACGCACCGGCGCCCTGGGTGCCATTCACGCGCGCGGGTTGCAACGTTGGCGCGGTTTCCATCGCTAACATGGAACTGGAAAACACCGGCAACGACATTACCAACGTTTTTGGCCCCAATTCCCCGGAGGCCCAGGAGGCGGCCAGCAGCTCCAGCAAGGCCACCTCCGATTTCGTCGGCATTGCGATTCACTGCGCGGCGGGAAGTTCCGTTTGCAACACGTCGAACGCCAAGTCCGACGTGCTGCCCGACGAACCCTACGGCTATACCGGCTACAACGCGCTCTACGGCCACAAATATGTCGTGCCGGTCATCGCTCCCGGTGGACTCAATGATCTGTCCGGCAATCCCATCACGGGGTTCCCGGGCTTCGGCGGGATTACCGCGTCGCAATCACTGGCTTATGTTGCGGCCATGCTCGAAAATGGCGTGCCCGTGGTCTATTCCTACATTTCCGACGCGCACGACAGCCATTCCTACCCGTACCGCGCCTTCGGACCGGGCGAGCAAGGCTACGTCCAGCAGCTCCAGTCCTACGACGCGGCCTTCGGGGAATTCTTCACCCGCCTTGCGAATGACAACATCACTCCGGCCAACACGCTTTTTATCGTCACCGCCGATGAGGGTGATTTCTTTGCTGGCGGCGTGCCCATCAATCCCGCGTGCAACGGCACCCCTGGAAACTACTGCACCTACAACACAAACAACAAGGCGCCCAACGCCAACTCCATTGGAGAGATTGACACCAATATCCAGTCGCTGCTCGGGCAGGTGGATCCAACACTCAACTTCACCAACACCCCGTTTGATATTCACTTTGATATGGCGCCCGCCTTTTACATCAGCGGACAACCCGCCACCGGCTCGCCAATCGCCCGGCAATTCGAACTCGATGCCGCAAAGCTGACCGCTGTGAACCCCATTACCGGCAACACCGATCAGCTTACCCGCTATCTCGTGGACACTCCGGGAATGCGCTTCCTGCACATGGTCACTGGCGACCCGCTGCGGACCCCGACCTTCGTCATGTTCGGCAATCCGTATTATTACTTTCAGACCTACGGTGCGGACTTGGCCGTGAATGACGGATTTGCCTGGAATCATGGTGGAGTCGATCCCAAAATCAACACCACCTTTCTGGGTATCGTTGGCCCCGGCGTAAAAACTCTCGGCGCCACCGGAGCCATATTCACCGATCATGTGGACACCCGCCCGACGATCCTCAGTCTGGTGGGCCTGAAGGACGACTACCAGAGCCAGGGCCGCACGATCGCGGAAGTGCTCAATGATTGGGCTATGCCCGAAGGCGTTCGCGAGAGCGGAAACGAGTTCACCGAGCTTGCTGCCGCTTACAAGCGCATCAACGCTCCCACCGGTGAGCTCGGCCTCGCGATTCTGAATATCTCCACCAAAGCGTTGGAAGGCGATCCCAAGACCTACGCCGGACTGGAATGGCAGATCGGGGTAATCACCGGCTGGCGCAATGGCCTTGCTCAACAAATGGCTGCGGAGTTGAATGCTGCTGAACTCAACGGCCACCGCATCAGCGAAGGCCGCGAACGCGATCTCGTCACCCAGGCCAACATTCTCGCCACTTATGTGGACTGGCTGGCGAAACAATAAACTCGTCAAACATCCCGCTGTTCAACCGGGGCGAAAATAGTTCGCCCCCACTTTTGTAGGGCTCGCCTTCCAGGTGGGCCCTGCATTTTTGTTACGTCTTAGAACCACCATCCATCATTGCGTCACGGGCTGCCAATCACAGCAATTTTGTACACGAGCAGAACGGCTACGGACGCCAGAGCGACCCATGCGGACAGCGTGTACCGTCTGAAGAAGTACAGGGTCACCCCGGCCCAGCAGAAGCATACAGCGATTAAGGCGCCCCCAATATACGGCGCAGCGACCGCAGCCGAGAAGTTCGTGCCATCGACGTGCCTGAGCCGGAAGAACTCGCCCAGTGTCCTCACTACGATGAGGAATTGAACCGTGATTCCTATTTGCGCCCACCGTTCTCGAGTCACAGGCAACATTCTACCCGCACACGCAACCCTTGGCGACAAATCGCATTGCGTGCACCGAACTAGGCCAACCCACTTCGTGTCCGGCCAGCAAAACAGAAGTGTCGCCCAAGTCCCGATGAACACGGTAATTATCCATCTGGGTGGTGGGCCGAACTTGTGTGGTATCCCGACATCCATGATAGGTCTGCGTCAAGAGGCAAAAAGCTTTCCTGAGGCGCTCGGGAGGAGCGCGGGTGTAATTCTTTTTTAATTCAGCGCGCGTGTTGGCCTCTCGGCCGTGGTTTCTATTCTCGGATAGAACCAGACATCCATTGGCAGGCGCAGCTCGTCTGGCTGCCCAGCAAGATTGAGTTTGTGTGTTCCTGCCAGTCTCGAAACAAATCAACGGGAGCATCGGGAGCTTGCGTTCTCGCGCTCAGTCGGTTTAAAGGCAAGACCTGGCAGGCCTCGCGCTGAAAATTTCGCTGTCCCCGAAGGCCTACGCGGCGGCGCAGGTGTCCCGGTCCAGCACCAGGAAATGAGTCTGCCCACGGTCCACGGCCATCAGATAGCCCACCAGTTTCCGGGCCACCGCCAGGGTGGCGCGATTGGCATTCCCTCGCTGCTTCTCGCGGTCGTACAGCAGCGCCAGCGTCGGGCTGTAGCGCGGCGCCATCTTAGCCGCTTCGATCAACGTGGTCTGCAGATGCTTGTTGCGCTGCTTGGATAGCGGCGTGCGTTGCACCGTGTTGCCGGAACTCTTTTCCGCGCCGCACAGTCCGCAATAGCTGACGGCTTTCTTAATCGATGAAAACCGCTGTACCTCGCCAATCTCCAGCGCCCAGGTCAGCGCCGTGATCGGCCCAATCCCCGGAATGCTCATCAACCGCTCCACGCGTTCGGCCAGCAAGCGATCCTGCTGCAAGGAGCGGATCAGAGCAGTCTCCATTTTCCCCAGCCGCACTACCATCTCGCGGCACTGGCGCAACAGCGAGCGCAGCCCCGGATCCATGTCTGGGATGCTGGCCAACAGTTCGCGGAAATAGCCGGCCTTGTGGAGCTTCTGCTTGTTGTAGCTGACCCCGGCTTCCATCAGCAGTGTGCTGATTTTAATTTTCACCTGCACCATCTGGCGCACCAGCAGGTTCCGGTACGGCAACGTGCGACGCCGTTCGCGAATGGCCGTCGGAGCCATATAAGACTCGGGCAGAAAATCGCAGCGCAGGCAGTCGCAGATTTTGCTGGCATCGATACGGTCGTTCTTCTTTTTCGCGGCGGCAATGGCCCGCAGCATCAACGGATGCGCCACTTTCAGCGCGGCAGCATGGGGTTTCAGGTGATCGTAGATCCAACCCGTGAACATGGTGGCTTCCATCGCCGCACTCCACGGCTGAGGTAAGTTTTTCATCCAACAGTCCAGATCGTGGCGGGTGGCGGGAATCCATCCTTCGCCAAATAACTTGCCGCTACTATCTTTCACGCAATAACTGATCTTCAGCTTGTGTACATCTAGCCCAATGTAATACATAGGTTCCATGGGGGAGCCTCCTTGGTGTTCTGAATCAGCGCGTCCGCTGAGTTCAGCTTTTCTACACCAAACGCTCCTCCCTTGACCTATTCATTCAAACAGATCAGGACTTGAGTTCCTCCGGTGGGTGTAACCCAACTCCTTGCGCAAGAGCCTCTGCGAAACCGTGTGGCGGGAGAGACCTCGCCACATCTCCTATAATTATAGTTGACAAATGCGCTGACCTCCTATACGTATAGGAGCGTGCGCGAGGACTGAATCGATGCCGAAGAAAGCCAGAGTCCTGACCCCTTTAGAACGACGAATTATGCGCGTGCTCTGGGATGGTGGAGCAGGAAACGTCCAGAAGGTCCTGCAGGGGCTGACGGGTGAGCCTCAGCTTGCCTATACCACTGTGCAGACCACGTTGAATGTCCTGCAACGCAAAGGGAAAGTGAAGAGAAAGCTCGTTGGACGTGCATACGAGTACAGCGCCATCGTTTCTCAAGAGGCAGCCGACTCACATGCTGTCAGGGATGTCCTGCAGAAGGTTTTTCGAGGGTCAGTGGACGACCTTCTCCTATCTTTGGTCCGGAGCAAGCAGCTCGACGCGCGAAAACTTGCTGAGTTACAAGCGAAGTTACAAGCCAGTGAGAACGCCGAGGAGGAACCGGAATGAGCCTAATTCGAGAGACCGTATTCGATTTCGTGTTGAATGCGTCCCTGCAGATTGGACTCTTTGCCATCGTGGCGGCGGTCTTCTCGCCTCTGGTCGCGAAAGCGAGAGCAAAGTATCAACATGTTTTCTATCTCGCAGTGTTCCTCTTCTGTTTGGCGACTCCTGTGATCAACACCGTTTGGCAAACGCATCCGATTGCGGGCGCAGGGAAATCTTTGCAGCAGGTTCTACCGGGGGCTGGACGGCTTAGTCACCGTTTCTGGGGCTGGCAGGATCATTCTGAGCAACATGAGCAGTTCACGCTGGGGCCTGAAGCCCAAAGCTGGATCGTTGCCATGTGGGGGATGCTTGTTCTGTATCGGCTGGTTCACTTCAGCCGCGGTGTTCTTCGAGTTCATCGGCTGCGGAAAGCTGCCACGGTACTTTCTCCTGCCAAAGCCAGCATGGCTAGCCTGATCATCGAGGCCAAGCACCGGGTCCCCCTCCTTGAATCTACAGCCATCGACGATCCTGTAACCGTTGGTGTGTTTCATCCCGCTATTTTGCTGCCCAGTAAAGTGCTGCCAGATCTTGGCGAACTAGAACTCTCGGCAGTTCTTGCGCACGAATATGGCCACATCCGTCGCAGAGACTTTCTGGCACACATCCTATGTGAGTTGATCTCTCTGCCAGTGGCCTGGCACCCCGGCATTCGTTACCTGATGTCGAAAATTTCGCAAACGCGTGAGCTTGCTTGCGATGACTATGCCGCTATTCGTCTTGGGAAGCGCCGTTTGTATGCTCGCACGCTCTTACGCCTGGCTTCACTGTGCTTGCACACTCCTCGTGCCAACGCAGTAGGGCTGGGTATTTTCGATGGTGAAAACCTGGAGGCTCGAATCATGATGCTAACGAATAAAAGACTCTCGCTATCACGCGCCAGTCTAATTGGGCTGGCTTTGGCAACGAGCATTACTTTTTGCGCGGGCGCAATTCTCGCACATGCGATGAGCCTGCAAGCAAGCTCTGCTCCTTCTAACACGGCAGAAAAGTTCGCCGGAACCTGGCACTGGATGTTCAACGGAAAGAGTTTCGCCACTATGATCCTGGTTCGGGACGGATCGCGCTTTTCCGGATCCGTCACCCCCTCGCGAATTGCGCTGAATGATGACGGAGGATTAAGGTTGGCTGACCCGTCCGAAGACAACAGGCCGTCCCCGATCACCAAGGCGAAGCTGGAAGGCTCTGCACTGCACGTCACAGTGGGGGACGGGAACGAGCCCGTCGAATTCATCGTAACCCTGAAGGACGAGACACATGCCGAAATACACCCGAAGGGAGCCCCGCCAAACATGAAGCCGATACCGGCTGAGAAAGTGCAGTAAGGGCACATTAACTCCTGGCCCCATCTTCCGAGCGCCGGATTTTCTCAACTTCCCGCTTAACGGGTTACCGGAGAAGTACGGATGCATCAAATACCAATCGATTTACGCCATTTTGAGCTCGCTCTCGGCCCGACAAAAGTGAGTGCAGCGTAAGCGATAGCATAGGCGTGCAAAGAAGATATTGGGCACTCTGGCGGCCGGTCACCAAAATTGAGGAGCGCGCGCGGGAGTTTGCGCCCGAGGGCAGTTTCACTCGCTCCTATCCGCTATCCCTAAATTGTGATTGACCACTGCGCGAGGAATGCGTTCATACCGGACTTCGCAACCACGCAAGGTGGTCGCCTTTTTTCGTCCATATCCGCCTACCCCGCCGGCGATTGACCCTTCTCCGACCGCCCTTTATACTGATTTTCCGCGTTGGGAGTGATTCTCTCTGCGCGCCTCGCGCCTGCCGGCGGCAGGTGGGTCATTCCGCGCGTCGGCTCCGAATCGCGTCGTCGTCTGGAATTTCCGCATTGCCATTCATCTCGAAAGGGAGTTTGGGGCCGTCCATTCGGCCTCGTGAATCTATGAGCAGCGTGAAAGCGACACTTCTCCGGCCTGGCATGGTGATTCAGCACGAAGGCGACCTGTTCACCGTGCACAGCACGGAACACCGCACGCCCGGCAATAAGCGCGGTTCCATGCAGACGCGCATGAAGAATCTGCGCACCGGCGCCATCATCGATTACCGGTTCCGCGCCGAAGAATTTGTGGAACGCGCGATTCTGGACGAAGTGGAATTCGAGTACCTCTACAAAGAGGGCGACGCGTTTCACTTCATGAACACGGAATCCTACGAGCAGATGCAGATGAGCGCCCAAGAATTGGGCGAAACCGTGTATTACCTGATCCCGAATACCATCGTGAACATTGAATTTCACGACGAAAAGGCCATTGGCGTCAGCCTGCCGGACACGATGGATCTGAAGGTCGTGCAGACCGAGCCCACCCTCCAGAAGGCTACGGCGAGTTCGGTCATGAAGCCGGCGACACTGGAAACCGGCCTGGTCGTCAACGTGCCCCCCTTCGTCAACGAAGGCGATAAGATTCGCGTCGACACTTCGGAAGCCCGCTACGTCCAGCGCATTGAGTAACTCGGGAGCGCAGCAACTCCCGCTATCCACGTAGGGGCGCAGCATGCTGCGCCTCAAGTCCGCACCCAATCAATCCGCGTTGCTGGCAGCCCCGCGTTCCCCCGCCGGATGCGCCCCGAACACCCGCGCAAACAGCTGATCGATATACCGCAATTGACGATTCAGGTCGAACGTGTGTTCCAATTCTTTCCCCGTCAGGTATTTCGTAATCCGCTGGTCTTGCGCCACGCGCTCGCGAAAATTTCCCTCCGATTCCCACGCCGCCATCGCATTTTCCTGCACCGCTTTATACGCATCGTCGCGCGGCATTCCTTTTTCCACCAGATCCTGCAGCAATTGGCCAGAGAAAACCAGCCCTCGCGTAGACTCAAGATTGCGCAGCATTCGTTGCGGAAACACGCGCATTTCCCCGACGATCGCGCTCATTTTCGAAAGCATATAGTCGATCAGAATCGTGGAGTCCGGCAGAATCACGCGCTCAACCGAAGAGTGCGAAATATCCCGTTCGTGCCACAACGCTATGTTTTCGTGCGCAGCCAGCATGTTGCTGCGTACCAACCTGGCTAGCCCGGCGACCTGTTCGCAGGTGACCGGATTGCGTTTGTGCGGCATCGCGGAACTGCCGCGTTGCTCTCCGCTGAAGTGCTCTTCGGCTTCGCGCACTTCGGTGCGCTGCAAGTGCCGAATCTCCATCGCGATTTTTTCCAACATCGCGGCAATCAGCGCAAGCACGCTCAGGTAATGCGCATGCCGGTCCCGCTGGATCACCTGCGAAGCGACTGGTGTCACCTGCAGCCCCAGGCGCTGGCAAATCTTCTCTTCCACTTCCGGCCCCAAATGTGACGCATTCCCCACCGCACCGGAAATTTTGCCAAACGCAAGTCCGCGCGCCGCTTCACGGAACCGCGCAATGTTGCGTTGATTTTCCGCAAACCAGTTCGCGATTTTCAGCCCAAACGTAATAGGCTCGGCATGAATCCCATGAGTTCGGCCAATTTGTGGCGTGTGCTGAAATTCGTGCGCGCGCACATCCAGAACCTCGCCAAACACGATCAGCTCGCGCTCAATAATATGCGAGGCTTCCCGCAGCAGCAGCGCTTGCGCGGTGTCAACCACGTCGTTGGACGTCATCCCATAGTGCAGCCATCGCGCGGCCTCCGGATCGCCAATCGATTCGCCCACCGCCATGGTGAAGGCGATCACGTCGTGCTTTACTCGTGCTTCGATTTCGTTGATCCGTGCAACGTTCACCTTGGCCCGCGCCCGCAGCAGCGCCGCGACCTCTTTGGGAACCTCGCCGGTTTCGGCCAGCGTGTCGGCGGCGGCCAACTCCACCTCCAGCCACTTCTGGTAGCGGTTGGCCTCGCTCCACACCCGGCCCATTTCTTCGCGCGTGTACCGTGGAATCACTTCTGCCCTCTCCCAAATCCTTTGTAATGATACGGTATTCCGGGGGTTCGGGAACAGCGCCGAGCAAGCGCCAAACCTAACCGCGAAGGGCACTTCCTGTCTAATTGTGAGAATGAACGTGAGCACCGCAGCGACTCAATCGGTGGCCGTCACGGACGCTCTCGCCGTCGAGCGCACACTCGCCGGTGACCGCGATGCCTTCCGTGTCCTCGTCGATCGCTACAGCCTCTACCTGTTCCGGTTGGCGTATCGCATGACCGGCAATTCGCATGATGCCGAGGAAGTGGTGCAGGAGGCCTTTTTGCGCGCGTACCAAAAATTGTCGCAGTTTGCTGGCAATTCGAATTTTGGAACCTGGGTGTATCGCATCGCCGCCAACTACGCTATCGATCGCATCCGCCAGCGCAATGTCGAGGAAGCGAGACAAGCGCCTCCGACGCGGATGGGTGAAGACGGGCCGGAGGTCGAGCCGGTCGCGCTGGTAAAAGATCCGTCAGCGTCTCCCGAACGGCTGGCCAGCAGCGCGGAATTGGCGGCCAAAATGAAACAGGCCCTGGACGCGCTCACTCCTGCGGAGCGCACCGCAATTGTCATGCGGCACTGGGAAGGCTGCGCGATCGAGGAAATCGCCGCCGTATTGAAATCGAATTCGAATGCGACCAAAAACACGGTCTTTCGCGCGGTGGCCAAGCTTCGCAAGGCGCTCGAGCCGTTTTCGGAATTTCGAGACACGGCCCGTGCCATGGGAACGGAATCATGAACCATATGACTGAAGAACAACTGATTGCGTATCGCGACGGGGAAACCCGTGGTCGCGAGAACTTCGTGGACCATCTGAATGACTGCGCGGAATGCCAGCATGAACTGGCGCGGCTGAATGCGTTCTTTGCCGCCCTGGATGCCATGCCCGTTCCTGATCCGGGCGCCGATTTTGCCGATCGCGTGTGGCAGCGCATTTCGCCACGCTTGGAAGAGAAGCGCGCGCGATGGTGGCACGCATTATTTGAGCCTCGGCGGATTCTGGCGTTTGCTGCCATGGCCGCCGTGATTGTGCTGGCGTTTTTTGTTGGCCGCCACACCGCGCACCAGCCCGGCGTAGACACTGCGGACGCCGGGAAGACCCGCGAACGGATTTTGGTCGTTGCCGTCGGCAATCACCTCGGACGCTCGGAAATGGTCTTGATGGAATTGGCGAATGCCGAGCCCACAAAAGGCCAGAAGCTCATGAACATTTCCGCCGAGCAGAAACGCGCCGAAGATCTGCTGGAGGAAAACCGGCTGTACCGCCAAACCGCGGTTCGCGATGGCGACAAGTTGATGGCCAGCACCCTCGACGAACTCGAGCCCATTCTTCTGGACATTGCCAATAGTCCCGACGAGATTACCCCCTCGCAGTTCGAAGCCATTCAAAAGCGTATTGCCGCGAAGGGAATTCTTCTGAAGATTCGCGTGGTGGATCAGGATTTACGTGACCGCGCAGGCACTGCCAAGCCTGCGCCGGCTCAGGGTGACACAGAGACGAAGGAAAGGAACAAAGCATGAACAGGCAGACGAAGCAGCCCAGGATACAAATCGCAGCGCATATTGTTTTTACGGTGGCGCTGGGATTCGCGACCATGTCTTCCCGCGCGCTCAGCGCGGAATGGCAGTCAGCGCGCAATGCGCAGGAATCCGCGGTTGTTGTTGCACAAAATCCCGGCGACTCGGCCGGTTCGCAGGACGCCCAGTCGCAACAAGATCGCGCTCAAGCGCAACGCGACCAGGAGCAGGCCCGCCGTGACCGCGAACAAGCCAAGCGAGATCAGGAGCAAGCGCGTCTGGACGCGATGCAGGACTTATACAACGACGGACGCGGCTCTCTGGACGACGGCAATTATAACGATGCGGCGAAAAAATTCAGCGAGCTGGCGAAAATGGCCGGCCCTCAAACGGATGCCGCTCTCTATTGGCAAGCCTACGCATACAACAAACTGGGCAAACGCGATCTGGCGTTCGCAACCATTGCCGATTTCAAGAAGCGATTCCCCCAGAGCCGCTGGCGCAAGGACGCCGAAGCTCTCGAGATTGAGATGCGCCAAAGCACCGGGCATCCGGTAAATCCCGATTCGCAGAATGACGACGACCTGAAAATCTTGGCGCTGCAGGGAATCATGAACAATGATCCTTCCAAGGGCATTCCCATGGTCGAGAAATATCTCAGCGGCACTGCCAGTCCAAAAGACAAGAAAAAGGCGTTATTTCTCCTGGTCCAGAGCGGCTCCCCACAAGCTCAGGAGACTCTGGCGAAGATTGCACGAGGACAAAGCAATCCCGAACTGCAGCGCAATGCCGTGGAATACCTGGGAATGACCGGCGGCAAGAATTCCGGCAAATTGCTAAGCGAGATTTATTCCAGCACCTCGGATCCCGATGTGAAGCGCAAGGTGTTGAGTGGCTACATGATGTCCGGCGATCGCGAAAATCTTTTTGCGGTTGCCAAAAAGGAAACCGATGAATCCCTGAAGCGTGAGGCCATCCGGCAATTGGGAATGATGGGGGATCAAGCGGACTTGCAGAGCCTCTATCAATCCGAATCTTCGCTGGAGGTTAAGAAGGAAATTCTGCAGTCGCTGTTTATGGCAGGCGATTCAGCGCGGCTCTCCCAATTGGCGCTCTCCGAAAAAAATCCAGAATTGCGCAAGGCCGCGATTCGCAGCTTGGGCATGATGGGAGCGAAAGATCCTTCGTTGCAGGCGATTTATGCGAAAGAGACGGACCGCAGCGTAAAGGAGGAAGTCCTCAACGCCTACTTCATTGGCGGCAATGCCAGCGGGCTGATCAGTGTAGCAAAAACGGAGAAGGATCCCGAATTGAAGAAAGCGGCTGTCAGCAAATTGTCGCTCATGAATTCGAAAGAAGGCAACGAGTACCTGATGGAACTGCTGAAGTGAGGTGGGCCATGAAACTAACGCGCAACACGAACGCGATGCGATTCCCGGTGATTGTCACGCTCCTGTCATGTGGGCTAATGATGGCGGTACCGGCGAACGCCGGCCAATCCCAATTCATCGACGCCAAGGTGGAGACCCGCACTGCCGGTGACCATTTGACCAACAGCGTGGACCGCATCGCGAACGAATCGCGTGACCCTGTGTGGATCGCGTACGAAGTCGAATCGGTAACACGCAAGGATTCGACTTGCTGTGATCAACATTACGGCGAGGGAGCACAGGCACTTTGTGGAGTCTGCAGCTTGGAAGGTCAGCACAGCGGCGTACACATTCTGCGAAATGAAACGAAAACCGTGGAACTCGAGAAAGCTGATCAGGTCGCCATTCTTCTACGTGCGGATCAAAAGCAGTTTATGCGCATTCGTTCGGCTTCTTCAAATTGCAAGCTGGATGCCGGTGGTCTCCGCGTTGTGTGGCTTACAGGCGTGCGGGCAGACGAAAGCGTGGCATTGCTCACACGCTTCGTGCTTTCGAAAACCCCGGGACGCGATGCCGGGGACGATCTTCGCAATCAAGCGCTCATGGCCATCGCCCAGCACGCCGATGCATCCGCCGATCGCGCTTATGCGGGATTCGTTGCGCCCGACCAGCCAATCGAAGTCCGCGGGAAAGCAGCATTCTGGCTAGGTGCGGCGCGCGGAAAGTCCGGCCTGGCGCTCTTAGAAAAAATGGCCAAAACGGATCCCAGCCCGGATATGCGGGAAAAGGTTACGTTCGCGCTGTTCGTCAGCCAGGAACCACAAGCCGTAGAAGATTTGATTCGCATGGCCAAGGATGACACCGACGCGCGCGTGCGTGGCCAGGCGCTGTTCTGGCTCGGGCAAAAAGCCGGCCAGAAAGCCTCCAACGCGATCACCGCAGCGATTCAGAACGACCCAGACACCGAGGTAAAGAAAAAGGCGGTGTTCGCATTAACGCAGATGCCCAAAGACGAGGGCGTTCCTAAACTCATTGAAGTGGCCCAATCGAACAAGAATCCAGAAGTGCGAAAGCAAGCGATGTTCTGGCTCGGGCAATCGCAAGATCCGCGCGCCCTGGCTTTCTTCGAAAAAATTCTCAGTCAGTAGCGCCCGACCACGAACACCCGGCGCCGCCCTCAACGCAGCAAATCTTCAAGTTGCACGCGTGAGCCGGTTTTTTTGTCGCGATACTTCACAATCACAGCGCATTGCAGTGATAAGCCCCACTTCGCCCCGGCCCCATGCGATACAGCGCGCGAACCCGGTACCACTACGGCACCTTCAGGCACAACCAGCGGCTGCTCGTCCTTCGCGGAATGCACCACATCGCGCGCCACATCGTAAACGGGGATCGATCGATTTAGAATCGTGCCCGTACCCAGCACCGCGCCTCTTTTCACCACCGTGCCTTCATACACTCCAGAATTCCCGCCAATCATCACATTATCTTCAATGATCACCGGCAAAGCCCCCACCGGCTCCAGCACTCCTCCAATTTGTGCCGCCGCGGAAATGTGGCAGTCCGTGCCAATCTGCGCGCATGACCCCACCAGCGCATGCGAATCGATCATCGTTCCTTCGCCTACGTACGCGCCCACATTCACGAACATCGGCGGCATGCAAACCACCCCGCGTCCAACGTAGCTCCATCGCGAATGCTCGAACCGCCGGGTACAATGCGAACGCCTTCCGCGATAGACACACTGCGGACCGGGTACGTCGATTTATCCATAAACGGTTGGCGTCGCGGGTCGATGGACATATCTACTATGGCGCCCATGCGAAAGCCCAGCAAAATTCCTTTCTTCACCCAGGTGTTCACGCGCCAGCCCGTCGCGCAACCAGGATCCGGCTCCGCGGCACGCACTTCTCCACGATTCAACGCGCTCTTGAATGCTTTGAACAACTCGAAATGTTCTTCTCGATAAGTCGCCGGAGGCGCTTCGAACAGCGCTTCAATTTGAGATTGCAGCATGAGCCTTCTCGGCCAGTTTCAGGCACTCCAGCACCGCGAGAATCTTCGCCTTATTCTCCGGCTTCGGCGCAACCAGCGGCAGTCGCCAACACGGTTGCAGCAGGCCCATTTCCGCCATCGCCGTTTTCACGGGAATCGGATTCGATTCCACAAAATTGATTTCCATCAGCGCGTGATACCGCCGGTGGATCCGGCGAGCGCCTTCGAAATCTCCAGCCAGCGCCAACTCCGTCAGACGCTTCATCTCCGCGGGAATCTCGTTGGACACTACGGAAATCACGCCGCGCCCTCCAATCGCCATCAGCGGCAACGTCAGCGCGTCATCACCCGAGAGCACCAGGAACTCTTCGGGTACGCAGTTCAGAATCGTAGCCATTTGTCCCACGTTCCCCGACGCTTCTTTGATTCCCACTATGTTAGGAATCTGCGACAGCCGGTGAACAGTACCAGGTTCAATGTTCACCCCGGTGCGCCCCTGCACGCTGTAAAGGATGATCGGCAGATCGACGGCTTCGGCAATGGCCTTGAAATGTTGATACAGACCTTCCTGCGTTGGCTTGTTGTAATAAGGCGTCACTGACAAGATGCCGCTGACATCAAGCCGCGCCAACTCCCGCGCGCGTTCGATTACTTCGCAAGTGTTGTAACCTCCAGCGCCCGCCAGCACCGGCACTTTGCCCTTCGCCACTTCTACCGTGATTTCCACCACCCGGCGATGCTCTTCTTCGCTGAGCGTCGGGCTTTCGCCGGTAGTGCCGCACGGCACCAGAAAATCAATTCCTGCCGCGATCTGGCGCTGCACCAGCGCGCGCACTGTTGGTTCGTCCAGCGAACCATCGCGTCGAAAGGGAGTGACCAGCGCTGTTCCCGTACCTGTAAACATGTTGTTGCTCCTTCTCCAAATATCACCGAATCTTCCACAACTTCGTGAAACTCCTGAGCGCTCCGTGTCTTATTGGCCCACGGTGGCCGCCGCCCGCAACTCGCTCAAAATCTCTCGAAATTCAAACACGCCCTTTTTTCCGATAATCCAATGCGCGGCTTGCAACGCTCCGCGTGCATAGCCTTCGCGGCTCCGCGCGGTGTGCCGCAGCGTGATCGTATCCGACGCCGCATCGAACCCGATTTCGTGCGTGCCGACGTGCGCGCCCGCGCGATTAGAGCTGAGCGTCAGCGGCCCATCGAATCCCGCATTCCGCATTTCTTCCGCTAATTTCTTCAGCGTCCCGGAAAGAGCATCCTTCTTCGCGGAGTGGTGTATTTCCCAGCCCCACGCTTCGTACTCCGGATGTTGCGCGAATAACGATGCCGCGCGAGCGACAATTTCGAAAAACAGATTCATGCCGACGGAGAAGTTTGCGCCATACACCAGAGCTGTCTCCGATTCGCTAACGGCTTGACGAATTTGCGCCAGCGATTCGTACCAACCGGTGGTGCCGCAAACGGTGTTCACACCCAGCGCCGCCAGGCGCCGCAGGTTTTCGCCCGCCGCTGCCGGCGTGGTGAACTCGATGGCAACTTCGGCGCCCCGCAGAGTTTCCCGCGATAACGTGGCCACGTTCGACTGCGAGAACCGGGCGCACACAGCAAAACCATATTCGGGCGCAAGTTCCTCGACCAAACGCCCCATTTTCCCGCAACCGACTATCGCCAGCGGCGTACTCATCGGGCAGCGACTCCTGTGGTCAGCAACTGCCGCACCATTTGCGCATAAATTTCTACCGCGTCCATCAATTCCTTCTTGTCCACGCGCTCTTCTGCCGTGTGTGCGTCGTGAATGCTTCCCGGTCCAATCAGAAATGGTTTGCCCCATGTGCCGTTGAACGTGGGAATATCCGTGGTGAAAGCCACGACCGTCGTCGGCAAATCTTCCATTGACTCAAGACGAACGGCTGCGCAATGGAATACTTCCCGTGCTTCCACGTTCTGTTCGGCAGCCACACGCGCAACTTGCGCGCGCAGTGCCGCGGCATCACCCACGATTCGGAACATGATTTCAGCCTGCGCTTCATCGGCCACAACGTTCGGCGCGCGACCTCCGTGGATCGTCCCAATATTCAGTGTCGCGCCGCCAAGCACAGGATCGGAAGGCAACGGAATTTTACGAACATCGCTAAGCGCGTCCAGCAGGGAATGAATCGCGGAATGCCCCAGTTCGGGATATGCCGAGTGCGCCAGCTTTCCGTGCGCGATAATTTCGAAACGCAATGCGCCTTTGGACCCCAGCGCAAGTCGATTTTCCGTCGGCTCCCCATTAATCAGGAATTGCGAACCGCGCGGGGAAGCGGCAGCCACGTGAGCACCAATGCTGTCGCGTTCTTCGCCCACTACGAAAAGCAGCCCAAAATTGCGCGTACCCGATTCCAGCAGCGATTCAGCGGCTGTAATCATCGCCGCGATGATTCCCTTCGCATCGCACGCGCCACGTCCGCGGATGTGCGTGGCATCTTCGCTCGAAGGGAAATAGGGCGGCACCGTGTCCATGTGCGTGGATAAGGTGACCACCGGCTCCCCAAACGTCAGCAGCAGATTATCCCGCTCGGGCGCGGCGTTCATGCGCTCCAAACGGCCATTGTGCTGCGCCGCCAATTTCGAAAGATGCGCATGCAAAAAGTCCACAACCGGTTTTTCGCAACCGGTCGTGGACTCAATGTCCACAAGCGCGCGGGTTAAGCTGAAGCAGTCCATATTCTATTGTCTTGGGAGAGTTGAGAGGGAACGCGGAACGAAAGGAAAGCGTGCACAGACATGCGCAGTGGCTGCCTCTCGATAGCGCTCCATCCCGCAAGGGATGACAGTGAACCGGCCTTAGACCGGAACCCCAACCACCGCGATTTCAGCATCGCTGCGGTTTCGGCGGCGATCAGTATCATTTCACTGACCTGACCTTTGGGCCGGACCCCTTTCACCGAGCCTCCGATGCTGATCGGAAATATAAGCTCGGCTACTCATGGCCGCCGCACCTCTACCAAGGTCTCACCAAGGTAGAGGAAAACCGCTGTGCTGTCAACGACCGAAAGAACAGGGTCCACAACGGCGCAGCACATAAAAAGGAAAATGCCGGGAGACCTTCGTCCCCCGGCAACAAAGAAATCGCTCGCGTCGTTTAGAACGACAGCCGCAGCGCCAACTGAATAATCCGCGGATCGTACGTGGACGTAATTTGCCCAAACAGAGAACTATTCGGGTTAGTCCCGCCGCCATACCCGGTGAATACGCCATTCCCATTGTTGGTCACTCCTGGATTCAGGAAGTTGGCGTGGTTGAAAAGGTTGAAGAATTCGGCGCGAAATTCCAGCTTAAAACGCTCGGTAATCGCCGTGGTCTTTGAGAACGCCATATCGAAATTAATGTAGCCGGGACCACGCAGGTAATTTCTCGGCAGCGTACCGTAAGTAGCCAACGAAGGATCCTGCACCACCTGATAATTCGAAGGCAGCATGGTCGGTCCCGGAGTGCAAACCGGAGGAGGATTCACAAAATCGGGTTCCGGACACTGAGCATTGCTCAAGCTATTCGGATTGAACCAGTAATTCGCGACACCATAGCCCAAGTCCTGGGCCGTTCGCGGATTCAGTTGCGACAACGAACCGGTGATGTTCGCATGAACGTTTCCTGGATCGCCCGCACCCGAAGGCCCTTCTGCTCCCGGGTAGTAGCGGTCCGGCAGGTTTGCGAACACGTCGTACGGCAAACCGCTGTGCCACGTGAAGATCGGGAACAGACTCCATCCTTGGGTCAGCCGCTTCGGTCCAGACGCCCACATGCGATCGAAAGGAAGGTCCCAGCCGCCACTCAAAGTAATGCGGTGCCGGATGTCCTGGTCGCTGGAGGCGCGGAATAAATTGGGCTCGTAGCTGGGCACGCTGGAGTTCCGCTGGCGGAACCCGGACACGTTATCGATGCTGTGCGCGAACGTGTAGGCGAACGTGAAATAAGTGCGGCCGATCCAAGGCGTGTTGGAAATCTGGCGAGTCACGCTGGTTTGCAGGCTGTTGTAACTCGCCTTGGTTACGTTCTTAAACTCCGGCAAACTCCCGAAACTGCAAGTCGCCGAAGGGTCCGCATTCGACGTGGTGTACCCAATCGAATCGAAGCACGTGGTGTTCCCCGGCGTCAGGTTCAGAACGCGGTCGGTTGTCCCGAGCGTAAACGGATTCACGTCCACCAGGCCCGTCAAACCGTGGGAACTGCTGCCTACATAGCTCACTTCCCACACCGTGTTGTGCGCGATCTCCCGTTGCACGCTCAGATTGTATTGGTAGGTGTACGGGGTTCGCAGATGCGGGTCCACCACATACACGGCACCCGCTGCGTTGATGGGCAAGAATCCGGCATCCAGAAAATTGATGTTGGAAGCCGGCGGCTTCGAGGGAAAGGGATTGGGCACGCCGGCGGATCCGAACGGATCCGAAAAAAATGGAATTTCCGAGGATTGGCCGGGACCGACGTTCGGGAAAATCGGCGCTGTGGAAGCGAAGAAGGGAGGCTGCCCATTGAACTGCAGGTTGTCTTCGCCCTTCAGCACATCGTAAAAAATACCGAATCCCCCGCGCACGCTGGTCTTGCCGTCGCCTTTCGGATCCCACGCAAAACCGATGCGCGGTGCCCAGTCGTTCTTGTCCGGGAAATTCGTTCCAACGGGAGCACCCTTATCCCCTGGGAATACCATTCCTACCGGCGCGTTGGGAAATACGGTGGACTGAAGTCCCGGAATAATGGAGAAGGAACGCCCCTGCGTATCCAATTTGGGCTGGTTATATTCGTAACGAATGCCCAGGTTCAGCGAAAAGTTTTTCAGGATTCGCCATTCATCCTGGAAGAATCCCGCAAACGCTTTGCTGCGGATATTCGAAGGGGCAGCCGGATACTGGAACAATTGGCTGGGAGCCCCAAGCAGGAAATCCGCTAACACGTTTCCGGTCGCCGGGCCTTGACCGTAGCTATACGAATAAAAATCAAACTCGCCGTTGACGTAGTAATCGTATACGGTGTTGTTCTGATACGCAGACAGTCCACCACCGAATTTGAAATTGTGCCGTCCACGAATCCAGCTAATTGTGTCGAGGAATCCGAATGTATTATTCGCGAACGTGGTCGGGCCAACTTCGCTAAAGCCCACCTGCAAGCCGGTGTCGAACCACATATTTGGCGGCCCGGTAGGATTATCGGGGGTTACTCCGAAACCCAAATCCGCGGCCGTGGGAAGTTTCGTGCCAACCTTGTCTTGGAGCTGGTAAGTCCGTTGCGTATAGGCGCGGAACTCATTCACCACATTGGGCGTGAAATTGTGGTAGTAATCGCCGTTCAAAATGTAGTGATTCGCCTGGCTGTTATTCGGAAAACCTGGAACCGTCGCGTATTGAAATGGATTGAGCGTAGGATTTCGAAATCCGCCGAGGGTCACCGACAGTTTGTCTTTTTGCGAAAGCAGGAAATCAAGCTTGCCCGTGATTTCATTGTTGTTGTCGGTATGCGCGCCCTGGTAGTTCGCTACACCGTTCGGATTCGTCGGAAACCATCCAGCAGAAATATATTTTTGGGAGATCGAATTGATCTTGGTTGGGTCGATAATCCCCTGGGCCGCGTTCAACGCGAAATACGGATTGTCCTTGAGAAACTGCACCACTCCGGGGTCCGGACAACCGCCCGGCAGTTGGCAGAGAATCGGGTTTCCACTCGAATCGGTCTCGGACCCGAGCTGCTGCCCTTGTGAGATCGCCTGAGAGAAATCACCTTGAATCTCCGCCGGAGTAAATACCGGGCTCTGGCCCGAGATTTCCTGTTGCGACAGGCGCTGCCCCTGATACCCGACGAAGAAAAAGAACTTGTCCTTCAGGATTGGGCCTCCGAACGTGGCGCCGTACTGATTGCGCTTCAGCACGTCGCGAGGAAGATCCTGGACTTTGTTGAAAAACGTGTTGGCGTTAAACGCGTCGTTGCGCAGGAATTCGAACGCGCTTCCGTGCCACTCGTTGGTCCCGGATTTCGTGACTACGCTGATGATGCCCCCGCCATTGCGCCCGTATTCCGCCGAATAATCGCTCTCCATAATCCGAAATTCGGCGATGGTATCAGGATTGGGATTGTAGACCACGCCATTGTTCAGCAGGTCGTTGTTCATCGCTCCGTCCAGAAGATACGTGACCGAATCGCTCCGGCCTCCCGCGATGCTGTAATTTCCTGCTGCGCCGGAATCGGGATTCGTTTCTGTAACTCCCGGTTGCAATGCCGCCAGATCCAGAACATTGCGGCCATTCAGAGGAGCGCGCAGAATCGTTTCCCCAATGACCGTAGCCCCGACGGTTTGGTTCACGGTTTCAACGTTTGCCGCCTGCGTTGTCACTTCCACCGATTCACTCGCCTGACCGATCGACAACTTAGCATCCAGACGTAGCGATTGGCTGATCTGCAGCTTCTGATGCTCAAACTGTTCCTTCCGGAATCCCCCGGCTTCCACCGTCACTTCGTACTCGCCAATCGGCAGCGACAGTACCTGGTAAAAACCACTGGCGTCCGTGGTTGTCGTCTGCACGATTTTCGTCCCAACGTTGGTCACCGTCACTTGGGCTCCCGGTATCGCGGACCCACTCGGGTCGGTCACGTTTCCGATGATGCGCCCTGTCGCGTCTTGGCCCCATGCAGCGGATGCTGCCCATAACGAAAGCAATAGAACAAATAAAGCCAGCCACTTCGATCGAGATGAAAAGTTCACAGACACGTCCCTCTATTTGAATTTCCCGACCTGCCGGCTCCCTGCTGGAAGGACACCGGGTTCCACCGCATTTGCGCACCGCACGCGTATTGAACTGTTCGGCGAATTCGTTCGAGCGGCCGACACTTTGAACGAGATAGAAACGGCAGACCCATCGCAGCGAACGGCTCACCGTAAATCACGGATAGAAAAACCGCCGCGACTCACGGAGACTCGCATCCTGCGTCCCCGACGGACACCGATTCTCACTCTGTTTGGTTGGGAAAGATTTTTAGCCAATCACGGCTTTATGTCAAGAATTGAAGCGATAAGCTGCGCTTATCCTGAACCTTAGAATTCGTAACATCGTGTAAGCAGCGTCTATAGCTCCAGCGGTTTCAGTGGGACTTGTTGCGAGGCCACCAGAAGCTCCCCGGCGAAGGCTGCTTCCATCGGCCGCCGCCCTAATGCCTCTTCGGCGGAAATCTTCGCCAGGTCTGGATTGTTATTCTCCTGCGAAATGTGCGCCAACACGAGATACCGTGCGCGCGAATCGAATCCATCGGGATCGCTCAGAAATTCGCTGACCGCATGATTCGAAAGATGCCCCGTCCGCGACAGCACCCGCTGCTTCACCACCCACGGATACGGTCCCACCTTCAGCATGTCAAGATCGTGATTGGACTCCAGAATCAGGCAATCCGTTTCCCGCAGGTGCACCTTCACCAGTTCCGGCATGTAGCCCAGGTCTGTGCAAATTCCAACCTTGCTGCCATTCGTTCGAAACGTGAACCCGATGGGATCGGCGGCGTCGTGCGGAATGGCGAAAGCGTGTACGTCAATATCGCCGATCGCGAAGCACTGGCCCGCATGGATCGTTTCCGCTCGTTGCAATCTCTTGCGAAAAGTCTCTGGCAGGATCCGTTGCAACGCGTCCATCGTTGCCCCGGTTACGTATAGCGGCGCCTTCCACAGCCCCAACATTTGCGGCAGGCCGTTGCAGTGGTCCGCATGTTCGTGAGTGATCAGGATGCCGTCGAGATGCTCAAACTCAACGCCGACAGCTGCGAGCCGCGCCAGCGTCTCTCGTTTTCCCAAACCAGCGTCTATGAGGATGCGGGTGCGTTCGCTTTCGAGCAGCGTCAGATTGCCCGAACTGCCGGACGCTAGTATGGAAACGCGCAGTCCGATCGAATGTCTCCCAAACCCGCTAAGTAGAACAAACTGTGAAGATAATGGCAGAGCCGGAACTGTGCGTCAACGATTTCGGCGCCGAAATTGCCGAATTTATTTGGCACGCTGTGGAATTTTTTTGTGGAGTGCGGGAGCCAACTCCCGCTTTCGAGGTCACAACCAATTCCCAACTGGTCCGCGGTACGAAACGTTATTCCGAGCGCAGCGAGGAATCTCTCTTTGCCTGTGTAGTGGCCGAACTTCAGATCGGCTAACTCATCTGTGTTAGCGCTTCTTTCCGCGTCCTAGCTACTCGGCCGCCTCCGGCGCTCCCAGTTGTGCGATCAGCATTTCCTGCGCGCGGCGCACCTGCCAGTAGGCCTTCAGGAATTCCGTGTTGAGCGCGCGAGCTTTGAAGAATTTCTTCCCGAACGCGTTCGAATCGCCGCGCTTTCGAAACACCATATTCCCGTTTTGCCAAACGAACGTATCCTGCTTGGCGAGCGCGAACTGGTACAGGTCCAGCGAAGCTTGCAGCCACTCGTGCTCTTTATCCGCAATCACCTTGCAGGCCGCCAACGTTTTCGGAAGCGTGGCCTCAAACATCTCAAGAAATTTGCGTTTCTCGTCTTCACTTGCATTTACCGCGGCCACATACTGCGGCATTTTCGAAAACACTGAGCGCCAGTCCGTGTATTTATCAGCGACGCGCAGCCGCGTTTTCAACTGCTCGATCATTTGTTGCATGGTGGCGGCATCGCGAAACGATTCGGGTGTGTACAGCGGCTTTGCCGTTTCGTCCAGCGCGGAAATTTCCGCAACGTATTGCTGATTGCGTGCGTTCAGATCCTTCAACAACGAATTTTTTGCGGGATCCCATTTGGTGCGCACAATTACACGCGATTCGGCTGCTCCTGTTCCCTCATCGCTATAACGCCGCACCGTCGCGGGATCGATGCCGGCGATGTGCGGGCGCGCCGGGAGAGCCAGAGTTCCGAGTGTGAGCAGGGAAGAAAGCGTCAGCGTAACCAGCAGCAGAATCGGTGTCCGCAGTTTTGTACGGCGGATCTTGCAATACCCGAACACCAGCGCCCCGGCCACCACGAAAATTCCCGCGCAACGTCCAAGAAAATATGCTGAATTTTCCACCGTGAGTGGGCCCACGCTTCGGGTCGTCGCGAAGTAGTTCAGAAACGCAAAAAGCAAACCGCAAGTTACCGTGGAACTGGCAATGACCAGATCGTGTGCCGCGGAAGTAGTCTTTTCAGCTCCAGGAACGCCGCCCGTCACCACGGAACCCACTCGCGCCGATACGGCTCCGCACCACGGACAATCCGCGAAACCGTCAGGAATGATTTTCGAACACTGAGTACACTTCATAGTCGCGCGCGCGTATTGCGCCGACCGATTTTAGCAGAACAATCCAAGCCATCGGCATCCTGCGTTTCACGCTTTTTGGAGGTGCGACGGGTTGCTGTCGCTCCTGGTAGTGGCGGGTCTTGCAGACCCGTGCCTTTTCTTGGAATTGTTGTCGACCCGTCATTCCGAACGGAGTCTGCGTAGTGAGGAATCTCTCTTCATCTCAACGCCACCCATATACTCCCGCCTGTGCGCTTTCCCTGTAGAGTTCCAGCACGCTGGACCCCATCTCGGCACAATCTCAGCCTCGTGTTTTTTCTTAGCGGACTTGATGCAGCAGGGAATCGCAGAATCCGCGATTAGCAGGCGAGCCGTTCCCGATCAACCGTGAATCCATTAACAGGCCCGAGCACCGTCGCAGCAATGCGTTCCGGCTGAAAGAACTCCCGCGCCAGCGATTGCACTTCTTCGCGGCTCACTGCCTCGATGCTCGCAAGAATCTCGTCCAGCGACGAGAAGCGGTGGAAATACAATTCCTGGCGCGCCAGGTTAGACATCCGCGAACTGGTCGATTCCAGAGACAGCATCAGCGAGCCCTTCAGGTGGTTCTTAGCACGCAGTAGTTCTTCCTCGGATACCGGCGATTCTTTCATCGCGCGAAATTCCGCAATCGTCATGTCCAGAACCTGCCCCACGGTCTCCTTGGCGGTTCCCGCATATACGCTCAGCATTCCTGCGTCTGAATACGGAGTCAGTTCGCTGAACACAGCGTAGGCCAACCCTTGCTTCTCACGAATGTTTTGGAACAACCGCGAAGACATGCCGCCACCGAGTAGATTATTCAGCACCGCAATCCCGAAGCGCCGTTCGTGCGCGATGGGGAACGATGGCACCCCGAGACACAAGTGCACCTGTTCCAAATCGCGTTTCCCCTCCACGCGAATGGGCGCCGCCGTCGTCGGCACAGGATCTTCGTCGCGCACATGCCGCGCCTTCAACTGCCCAAATTCTTTCTCCACCAGGCTCAGCACCTGCTCATGCGTTATGTTCCCGGCCGCGGTCACCACAATATGGTCCGGGGCGAACCAATTCTTGAATCGCCGCCGCAACGCCTCACCATCGAACTTCCGCACCGTATCTGGAGTGCCCAGAATCGGCCGTCCCAATGAGTGGTCCGGCCAGAATCCGCGGGTGAACAGGTCATGCAGCAGGTACTCCGGATTGTCCAGATCCATCTTGATTTCTTCCAGCACCACCTGCCGTTCCTTCTTCACGTCGCCGGAGTCCAGTTTCGGCCGCAGCACCAGGTCAGCCAGCACATCGAATGCGATGGGCAGATGCTCGTCCAGCACTTTCGCGTTAAAGCAGATTTGTTCCTTGGAAGTGAACGCGTCCAGCATCCCGCCCACTGAGTCCATTTCCCGGGCAATGTTTTCCGCCGACCGGCGCTCCGTGCCTTTGAACACCATATGCTCCAGAAAGTGGGCCAGGCCATTTTCGGCGAGCACTTCGCGCCGCGAGCCGTTGCGAACCCAAATGCCCACGGATACGGAGCGGACGTGTTGCATCGTCTCAGTAATAACGACCAAGCCGTTGGAGAGAACGTGACGATGAATATCGCGCGCGTTAGAGACCATAAGCTATTCTTACATACGGCGGCAAGTGTGGCGATAGGAGTCTGACAGCTCACCAACAAAGTACAACAGCTTTCTTATCAAGTATTTGCCCTAGCGCTCCCTACTCCGTCCCCGATCGCTCTACCCCGAAATTCCTTCCCCTCTCATTAATGAGAGAATAACAACCGATGTAAGGACGCGCCTAATGGAGCTGTTGGGCAAAAGCAAACAGGAGTTGCGAGCGTTTTGCCAGTCGCTCGGTGAACCGGCTTACCGCGGTGCACAGCTTTATCACGCCCTGTACGTGGAAAAGAAGCTGGACCTTTCCGCCATGAGCAATCTGCCCGCCACCCTGCGGGCTAAACTTTCTTCCGCCGCTACTCTCACGCTCCCTTCCGTAAAACAACGCTATTCGTCTTCCGATGGCTCGGTCCGGTATTTGTTCGCGCTGCCTCCTCCGGCCGAGCACACGCGAACGAAAAACGCCGCCGTCGAAGCTGTGTTTATGCCCAGTGAAGGTCGCCAGACTATTTGCATTTCCACGCAGGCCGGATGCGCGGTGGATTGCCAGTTCTGCCTGACGGCCCAGTTGGGATTGATTCGCAATCTCACCCCAGGCGAGATTCTGGCCCAGGTCTTGCTCCCCCTGAGTAGCAGCGGGTTTACCCCGCTGCCCGACCCGCAGCCACAAAACAAAAATAGGGAGAACGAAGATACCGAAAACTCACTTGCTGCCCGCACCAACGTAGTTCTCATGGGACAAGGCGAACCCCTGCTCAATTTCGAAAACACGTTTGCTGCTTTGCGCATACTTCTGGACAAAGACGGCGTTGGCCTCTCGCCAAAACATGTCACCCTTTCGACCAGCGGCATTATTCCGGGAATCGAACGCATGGCCCAGGAACCGATCCGCCCCAAGCTGGCCATCTCCTTGAACGCTTCGAACGATCAGCAGCGCGACCGCCTGATGCCCGTCAACAAAAAGTATCCGCTCAAGGACCTCATCGCGGCTTGCCGGCGCTACCCGCTCAGGAATTGGGAGCACATTACCTTCGAATACGTGATGCTCGGCGGAGTGAATGACACTCCGGAAGATGCACGGCGGGTCGTGAAACTACTCGCTCCGTTGACCCGCGTAAAAGTGAACCTGATTCCGTGGAATCCCGGCGAATTGCCATTTCAGGAGTCCAAGGAACCCGCGATTGAGGAATTTCGACGTATCCTCACCGACCGCGGCGTACCCGCTTTTGTCCGCTATTCGCGAGGTCGCGACGTAATGGCCGCCTGCGGCCAGCTCGCGCTTCAGGAAATTCAAGCATCACCCCTGCCAGTTCTGCGCTAGTTCCTCGCCCGGCCCTTGTAGGACCGCCTTCCAGGCGTGCCGATGATAGCGTCTTCCCAGTCGAATTCTCTTGCCGTGATAGACTACGAACCGAATGAGCCAGCCTTTCTCTTTCGATGCTCGCGTGCGCAGTTCCGTGGACTCAGCGATTGCCACCATGGAATTGCTGCGCTCGGATGCCGCGTTGCTCTCAACGCTGGCAAACATTGCGCATTCGCTGCTGCACGCGTTTCGCCAGGGCAACAAAGTCCTGCTGTTTGGCAACGGTGGCAGCGCCAACGACGCGCAGCACCTTGCCACGGAATTCGTTGGGCGTTTCGCGTTTGATCGTCCGGCGCTGCCCGCCCTTTCCCTCGCGGAAAGCATTTCTTCCGTCACCGCCATTTCCAACGATCACGGATTCGAACAGGTTTTCTCGCGTCAAATCGAAGCCCTCGGGCGTCCGGGAGATGTGGCCATCGCCATTTCCACCAGTGGAAATTCTCCCAATGTTCTTCACGGAGTCGCGACCGCCAACAAAGCCGACCTTCTTACCATCGGCCTTACCGGGCGGTCCGGCGGCAAACTCCGCACCCTAGTAAAGGACTGCATCTGCGTGCCTTCCGAAGAGACCCCGCGCATTCAGGAGTGCCATGCCTTGATCGGGCACATCCTGTCGGAAATTGTCGAACAGGAATTATTTGGGCAACAGAGCAGCGCTTCACACCGCTGACCCGCCTGGTCCTTCTTATTTTCCGCGGATTCCGATGACCGACAGCATTCTTCCTGACTGTCCGCCTTCTTTCCGGTAGCTGAAAAATAAATCGCCACGGCACGCGGTGCACAAATCGCTCACAAAGATATTCTTCGCGCGCAGCCCAGCCTCCAGCAGTTGCGACTCATTGGCCTTGCGCAAATCGAGATGTACGTTTTTCGGCGGCGGCTGGTGTCCCGGGGGCGCCATATTCAGCCATTGCAACGGATTCGGCTCCTCACCGGTGCGCGCTTCATCAAAATAAGTCTCCGCATTTTCGAATTGCGCCGCAAATTTGCTCACAAACTCCGCCCCCACTTCGTAACAGCACACCCCGATGGATGGTCCGATAGCCGCCAGCAAATCCGCAGGTTTGCACCCGAATTCCTGATGCATCCGCCCGGCCGTTTTCTGCGCGACCCGCGCCAGCGTGCCGCGCCACCCCGCGTGGACTGCAGCAACCACTTTCTTCTTCGGATCGACCAGCAAGATCGGCGCGCAGTCGGCCGTTTGCGTCCCAAGAAGAAGCTTCGCGGTCGCTGTGATTGAAGCGTCGCCCTTACACGCCTCCGCTGGCGCCTCAGAGAATGGATGAACTACGTCGGAATGAATCTGCTTCAGTACCACCAGCGAAAAATCTTCCGCCCCCACAGCCTTTTGCAACAAGCGCCGGTTCGCCGTCACGTTTTCCCGGCCATCCCACTCCACAAAGCTGAGATTCAGCGCGTTCTTGCCATCCAGCGTGCTCGTTCCACCGCCGCGCGTACTGAATCCGTGCACCAGCCACGGCAGCTTCGTGAACGCCGCAAGCTGCAGAACCTGCAACTTCCCCGATTTTCGAAGCCTCCAAGGCGCCCGCACGCTTCGCGGCAACCCCCGCTGTTGCGATCGTTGACGAGTCCGGCTCGCCCTTGCTGATGTTCTCGAAGTGGCCACAATCCAACCAGTATAATCGCAGCAGGTGGCCACGCTGAAACTCGCCACACACCTCCAGTTGTGCCACAGGTGAATCATGATTGTCGGTATGGGTATTGATATTGCCGAAGTGAAGCGAATTGCCGATGTGATCGAATCGCAAAAAGAGCGATTCCTCCGCCGTGTCTACACCCTCGATGAAGTCGCCTATTGCGAACAGTTCAAGAATCGCTATGAACGCTACGCCGGCCGGTTCGCCGTCAAGGAAGCGGCCATGAAAGCGTTGGGCACCGGCTGGAGCCGCGGTGTCCGCTGGGTGGACCTGGAAGTGGTGCGCCAGCGTGGCGGCCGCCCGACCCTCTCCCTCAAAGGCGAAGCCAAAAATATTGCCGACGCCCTCGGCGTCAAGCACATCGCCGTCAGCATCACCCACACCTCCGAGCAAGCCTTCGCCCAAGTCATCTTCGAAAGCTAGCCATTGGATTTATCCGCGAGTTCTATGGTTGTGATCATCAGTTGCCTAAAAGTCGGCGCTAGTTCGCCAACCACTTTGAGCCGATCAAAACAGAGAATCTCCTCATGGTCTATTTTGACTACGCGGAATTCTGCGTTTTGCCGGCGTGATTTCAGTTCGAAGCAAACATGATCGTGATCGATATCCGTACCCCTTCCGAAGGGTATGTATCCCGAGCGGATCAGGAAATCGTACATATATTTGTCGGCAGACATGCGCTTTTGGAATTGCCTTAGGTCCGCGCCGAGAGGATTCGCAAACAACGTGAACAACCGAAGGTCAACATCCGGCCACCGATAACTCAAAACCAACTCTTCATACAAGGGAGGAAAACGGGCCGGGAGAATAGAATAAACAGCATCGAGATGAACGCGGTCGGTCTCCTGTTTGATAGGCCGCCAGATTTTCTGCCCAAATTCATCGGGCTCACCAATAGCGAACTGCCACCCAATCGGGGCCAACACCTCATTCGCTCTTGAGTCATCCAATTTCGTAAAAGTTGCTACGAATTTGTCGACAAGGTCGCGGTCCTTGGGGTTCATTCACTTCACCAGCAGGAACGGGCCTAACGCCAGCGCATCCACACCCGCACAATAAAAGCTGCGCACCGCACCACGTGGATCGGTGACTAGCGGCTCCCCGAACAAATTAAATGACGTGTTCACCAGGATAGGCGCCGGCGCGGACTCCCCGAATTTGTGCAGCAGCTTCCAGAACAGCGGATTGTCGTGCTGCTCCACCGTGTGCACCCGGACCAAATTGCCCAAAAACGCAAAGCGTTCAAGTCCCGCCACCGGCCGCTTCAGCGTGCCCAACGATGCCATGAACCGGCAATTCGGCGACGCGTCGAAAAAATCCCCGGCGCGCTCGGCGGGCACAGAAAGCGCAAAAGGATGAAAGCCTTCACGGTGCTTGATGAACTGGTTCACGTTTTCCACCACATATTCGGAAAACGGCGAAGCCAGCAGGCTGCGATTCCCCAACGCGCGATGACCAAATTCGCTGCGACCCTGGCACCATGCCACAATTTTGTCGCGCTGCAGCAACTGGATCGCCTCGTCCACCACCTGCTCTTCGCCGGACAAATAGCGATACGTGATTTTGCAATTATCCAGCACCGCTTTGATTTCCTGGGAGTCCGCCTGCATCCCCAGCGCCAACGTCGCCAGTGGCGCGCGCCCCGAATGGCCTTTGATCTTTTTGCGCGACAGATACGCAGCGCCCAATGCCGTTCCCGCGTTTCCGGCCACCGGCTGCACGTAGACATGCGCGAACGCGCTGCGAGTTTCCAGCGCGCGCACAAGAAACACGTTTTGAAATACGCCCCCGGCAACGCACAGGGAATGCGTACCCGTTTCTTCCTGAAAATTGGCCGCGAGTTGCAGAACCAGTTCTTCCAGGTAGTCCTGCGCGCTTCGGGCCAGATTTGCCCGCACAACCGCGTTTGGCGCGGGTTCTCGCGAAGACAGTCCCAACTCGCGATACAACTGCGGAGCAAATATCCCGCGACCATCCGGCCCAGTATCGAAATATCGGCGATTTAGCGCCGGTAAGCCATTCGCTTTCCAGTTGAATAGTTTTCGAAACACAGGAAGATATTCCGGCTCGCCATCCTTGCTCAGCCACTGAATTTTGTGTTCGTCTTTGTGCGGACGCAGCCCCGCCAGCTCCGTCACCCGGGTGTAAAACCATCCAAACGAATCCGGAAATTTCATTTTGTGCAGCGGACGGATTTCGTCGCCATCACCAGTCAGCACCATTCCCGCCAGGGAATTCCTGCCTTCATCAAGAGATAAAATCAGCGCGCGATCGTACCCGGAGGTGTAATAAGCGCTCGCCGCATGGCAAAGGTGATGCTCGAAGTGAGCCGGTCGCGGCCCTCCTCGCAGCAAATTGAACAGTTGCTGCTGCAACACCGAACGCTCCGGCCGTTTACGCCGGTTGCCCGATCGCGCGGATCCCACCGACCGTTCCGCCAGTGCGATCGCTCGCAGGTCCGACACCTTTAAATGGTTTTCGTTCAGGCAGCGCTCCAGCCCCAACCGCGGAATGTCCGGCGATTCCTGCCGGCTCAATTTCTCTTCTTCGATGGCGAACAAAACAGAATGCTCGTCGATCAGGGCCACCGCTGAACTTCGTCCTAAGGTGGAGATGCCGAGTATGTGCATGAGCGCGCTTAAATCATTTCTCCCGCAGGGACGCCAACGTTTTCCAGCGGCGTGGCCACCAGATACTTGCCCTCCACGCGCTCGACGCTAACGTCATGCCACTGATTATGCGGCAAACGCGCGGGAATCATCACGGAAAGATAATTGCCAGAGAGCGCGGGTGTATGTAACGGGTTTGCTTTCGAATCGCGATGCAGAGTCAGCACCCGCAACGTTCTGCCCGTTTGCGACTTGCGAAACGCTTCCGCTTTGCGTTCACCCATCGCCCGCAGTTCCCGTGCCCTGCGCTGGATCACCTCGCCGGAAATATGCCCAGCAAGCGCAGCGGCTTTCGTCCCCGGGCGCACCGAATAGGAGAAAACGTGCAGGTACGTAAAGGGGCGTTCGTCGATGAATCGCAACGTTTCTTCGTGCTCCGCATCGCTTTCGCCCGGAAAACCGGCAATCACGTCAGCGCCGATGGCCGCATCGTTCAGCCGTTCCCGAATCAATTCCACACGCCGCGCATAGTGCTCGGCGCGATACCATCGGTGCATCGCCCCCAACACGCGATTAACCGCAGATTGTAACGGCATATGAAAGTGCGGCGCCATCCGTTCGTTCATCGCGAAAAACTCGATCAAATCCTGAGTCACGTCCAGCGGCTCGATCGAGCTGACGCGCAGCCGCTGCACACCCGTTTCACCCAGGACTCGCCGCAGCAACTCCAAAAATTCCACGCGCGGCGCAAGGTCTCGCCCGTAGGTACCCAGGTTAATTCCACTCAGCACAATTTCCTTGAACCCGGAATCGCTCAGACGCTGGATTTCCGACAATACCGTCCCGACTGGAAGACTCCGCGAACGCCCGCGCACAAATGGAATCACGCAAAACGAGCATCGCGAGTTACAGCCATCCTGAATTTTGAGTGTCGGCCGGGTGTGATTCCCTTCGCCGCCCAGCACCGGAGCCACCAGAACATCCGAAACAGCGAAAATGTCGCCGTTTAGAATCGGTGCGAAATGATACGGCGCACTTTGTTCACGCTCTTCGAACAATGGCTGCGCCGAAATTGTCTTCAGCAGCGCGGGTATTTGCGGTTTGTGCGAATTGCCTACCACGTGCGCCACGCCCGGCAACACGGCAATTTCCTCGGGAGCGCGTTGCGCATAGCAACCGGTCACAATGATGCGCGTCCCAGGATTCGCGGCATGAATCTTTCGAATGGCATCGCGTGCCTGCGCGTCTGCCGCTGCCGTTACCGTGCAGGTGTTCAGAACCACGAAATCAGCCGCCCCCGCGTCATCCGCGCCCACGCAGCCTTGTTCCCGCAGTTGCCGTTCGATCGCCGCGCCATCGGCCTGCGTCGCCCGGCACCCGAATTGTTCGATGAAAAATTTCATCTCAACACAGCCACAAACTTCCAGAGCATCCACCTGCTATTTAACCACACTGCGCCACCGCAGCCTCGCAGCGCCCAACATTAACCCGAATGTGTGTGTAGTCGTCGCGAATCGTGGTTGTCCCGATTACCACAAATAATACACAAGTCCGTCATTGCGAACGGAGTCTGCGGAGTGAGGTACGACTTTCCATCGCGCTCTTTGCGATGAATCTTTCTTGCTCCATTCGAGCAAGGTGTAGCTCCGTCATTCCGAACGGAGTCTGCGGAGTGAGGAATCTCTCTGTCCTCTAGTTTTCCCAGTGAACTTGGCGTCAGGTCTGCGACGCCAACCGGCGCTGAAACGTTAGCAGGATCAAATCCGCACGCCGCCGCACTCCAAATTTATTCAGCAAATTCGAAACGTGAAACTTTACCGTGCGTTCGGCAATATTCAGTTTGCTGGCAATTTCCTTATTCGACAGGTTCTCCAGCAGCGAGTCCAACACTTCCTGCTCGCGCCTGCTCAGGTTGGTAACCGCATCCGTTTTCAAACGCCGTCCCTGGCTGGTGAGAATCGAATCTACGAACCCCGAGAGCACCGAGCGTGGTACCCAGAACCCACCAGCCGAAACCAGTGGCAACGCTCGGGAAAGCTGGTCGCGCGCCTCCGCATAGGTCAGGATGCCCTTCACGCCCAAGCGCAACAGCGAAAAGCTCGTGGCATCGCTCACGGAATCGCCCACCACGATCAGCCGCGCATCGGGATAGCGTTCCAGTATATTCGTCAGCAACGCCCCTGTAGCCTGCCGCGCTGCATGCGCATCAATTACATACACCTGCGCCTTGGGTGGCTCCAGGCTCCGCAGGTCCGGCGCCAGGGTTGACTCCAGCTGCTTCGGGATCACCTTGAAATGAGATGCCTTGGACAGCAGGCGCTCAAATTCGCTCAGCACCAGGGGGTGCGGGGACAATAGACAAACTGTAAGTTTAGAGGACATTCGTTTCGTCGCCACAATGGTCGCCACAGTACTCACTGTACTTGAGGGTAGTGAAACCCAGGCTCAGGGGCAAGGACCTTGGCCACCAATGTTCACGAATTGTTACTGACGGATAAGAAGTGTTTTCAGGGGCTTGGGCCGCCACGGAACCTCCGTTGACCAGCAAACACCGCCATTCAGCCCCGGAATCTGCTCGGCCAATGGATTCGATTCGCAGACAAAAGCCACGTAAAATAAGGTGGTACTAGGCTAGGTGAAGCTTATTGGTATGGCCCAGAATTGCCGGGTGAAGTCGTCTGCACTTACTTCCGACTCCACCCTCCGTCATTCCGAACGGAGTCTGCGAAAAGAGGGATGGTTTGCAACGCGATGAATCTCTCTTGAAGTGGCTGTCATACGGATTGCCTATGTCATCTGTAGCATCGCCGAACCTAAACTCCGTCATTCCGAACGGAGTCTGCGAAGTGAGGAATCTCTCTTCCTTCTTAGCTCGGAGCGGCCAGTCGTTTTTGAGGAACACAGCGCAATGAGGGATTTACGACAATCGGAGAAGGCTCTTCGCGAGTTGCTGGCGCAACGCATCCTGGTGCTGGATGGTGCCATGGGCACAATGCTCCAGCAACGCAACCTTTCTGCGGCCGATTTTGGCGGGTCCTTCTTAGAAGGCTGTAATGAAAATTTGGTGCGCACCCGCCCTGACGTCATCCTCGACATTCACCGCAAATACTTTGAAGCCGGCGCCGACATCGTTGAGACCAACAGTTTTGGCGGCACTCCCTTGGTCTTGGCCGAGTATGGCCTTCAATCGGATGCCCACGAACTGAACCGCCGCGCCGCGGAATTGGCCCGGCAAGCCGCCGATGAATCTTCAACCGCTGTCAAGCCGCGTTTCGTTGCCGGCTCCATGGGACCCACAACCAAAGCCATCACGGTCACCGGAGGCGTCACCTTCGATGGTCTGCGTGATTCCTACTATGTCCAGGCGAAGGGCCTGATCGACGGCGGTTCGGACCTGCTGCTGGTGGAAACCAGCCAGGACACCCGCAACATCAAGGCGGCTATTCTCGCCATTCACAAATTATCCGAAGAAATCGGCGCGCCGGTTCCGTACGTCATTTCGGTCACCGTCGAGCCCATGGGCACCATGCTCGCGGGGCAAACCGTCGAAGCCATGTGGGCGTCCCTACGGCACACGCATCCGTTGGCCTTTGGCATGAATTGCGCCACTGGCCCGGAATTCATGACCGATCACATCCGCACGTTGAGCGCCCTCACCGGCGAATTCGTCTCCTGTTATCCGAATGCCGGATTGCCTGATGAAGAGGGCAAATATCTGGAAACGCCCACAACGCTTGCCGCGCAGCTCGAAAAATTCGTCAACCACGGTTGGCTGAATCTGGTGGGCGGCTGTTGCGGCACGACTGAAAAACACATTCGCGCCATTGCCCAAATGGTCGAGGGCAAAAAGCCGCGCCCGAAACCCGCCGAAGCCCATCGCGCCATCTATTCGGGAATCGAAACCATCGAAGCAGACGACCAGACCCGTCCGCTGCTCGTCGGCGAGCGCACCAATGTCATTGGTTCGCGCCTCTTCAAAAATCTCGTCGCCGAGGAAAAGTGGGAAGAAGCCACGGAGATTGCCCGCCGTCAGGTGAAAGGCGGGGCGCATATCGTCGATGTTTGCCTGCAGAGCACCGAACGCGACGAAAAGAAAGATATTCCCGTCTTCTACGACAAGCTCATTCGCAAGATCAAGACCCCGGTCATGATCGACACCACCGATCCCTCGGCTGTCCAACTCGCGCTCACCTACTGCCAGGGAAAAGCCATCATCAATTCCATCAATTTGGAAGATGGCGAAGAAAAGTTCGAAAAAGTAGTGCCCATCGCGCACGAATACGGCGCCGCGATTGTGGTCGGCTGTATTGACGAAGATCCCGTTCAGGCCCAGGCCTTCACACGCGAACGCAAGCTGGCCATCGCCCAGCGTTCCTACGACCTGCTCACCAAAAAGTACGAAATCGCCCCGGAAGACATTGTCTTCGATCCCCTCGTGTTCCCCTGCGCCACCGGCGACGAAAACTATATTGGCGGCGCCGTAGAAACTATGGAAGGCATCCGGCTGATCAAGCAGGCCCTGCCGGATACCCGCACGATTCTCGGTATTTCGAATGTTTCGTTTGGATTGCCCGCCGGCGCTCGCGAAGTGGTCAATTCCGTCTTCCTTTATTACTGCACCAAAGCCGGCTTGGATCTTGCCATCGTGAATGCGGAGAAACTGGAGCGCTTTGCCTCCATCCCTGAGCATGAGCGGCGCCTGGCGGAAGATTTGTTGTTTCAGCATCCCCCCAAAGACGTTCCCGCGGGTTATCCTCAATCCGAACTGCTGAAGAACGTGCCAGCCGACTGGCGCCAGCAAAGCAAAGAGCAGAAAGCCGCCGTGAATCAGTTCCACATCGCCGCCATTGCCGAGCATTTCCGCACTGCGGTGAAAAAGGAAAAAATTCGCAAAGAAGATCAGCCGCTGGATCAGCGCCTCGCCAACTACATCATCGAAGGTACCCGCGACGGCCTCGTAGATGACCTCGAGCGTAAACGCGCCGAAGGCACCGCTCCGCTGGACATTATTAATGGTCCGCTCATGCAAGGCATGGCCGAAGTCGGCCGGCTGTTCAACGCCAATGAATTGATCGTCGCGGAAGTCCTGCAATCCGCCGAGGCCATGAAAGCCGCTGTCAACCACCTGGAACAGTTCATGGAGAAGGCCGACACCGCCAAGCGCGGCAAGGTGCTTCTGGCCACGGTGAAAGGCGATGTCCACGACATCGGCAAAAATCTCGTCGAAATTATCCTCAAGAACAACGGATTCGACGTGGTGAATCTTGGCATCAAGGTTCCCCCGGAAGATTTGATCAAGGCGTACCAGTCGCATCAACCGGATGCCATCGGGCTTTCTGGCTTGCTGGTGAAAAGCGCGCAACAAATGGTGATTACCGCGAACGACCTCAAGGATGCCGGCATCGGTGTGCCCTTGCTGGTGGGCGGCGCTGCGCTCAGCGCCAAATTCACCGAGCAAAAAATTGCCCCCAGCTACGGCGGCGCGGTCTGTTACGCCAAGGACGCCATGACCGGCTTGCGGCTCATGAATGAACTTACCGACCCTGCGTCCCGCGAACGTGTCCTGGCCCAGCATGCCGCTTCCGGTAACGGCGTGAGCGTCACCACCACCGTGAAGCTCGTGGAAAAGCCTCCGGTCACGCATTCGCCGAAGGTACGCACTGATTTGCCGATCCCCGAGGTTGCCTCGCTCGACCGCAAAGTCCGCATCGTTCCCGATCTGCGCGAAGTGTGGAGCTACATCAATCCGTTCATGCTCTACGGTCGGCACATGGGCTATCGCGGCAATTTCGAAAAAGATTTGGCCGCGCGCGTAGCGAAATCCGTCGAACTCTTCAATGAAATGGAAGAAGTGAAGAACGAAGCGCTCAGCTTCATGAAGATTCGCGCCGTCTGGCAATTCTTCGAAGCCGAGCCCGACGGAGATGCCTTGCACTTGTTCGCGCCCGGAGCTGCCACCCCGGTGCACACCTGGAATTTCAAACGCCAGAAATCCGGCGATCAGTTGTGCCTCAGCGATTATGTGCTGCCGCCACAGAACGGCAAACGCGACCATCTCGCTACTTTCGTCGTTACTGCCGGCGAAGGCATCCGCGAACGTGCGGAAAATGCCAAGCAGCAAGGCTATTACTTCAAATCCCATGGCCTGCAAGCGCTCGCGATTGAAACTGCCGAGGCCTGTGCCGAATGGCTGCATCGCCGCATTCGCGAGGATTGGGGCTTCCCCGATCCCCCGGACATGACCATGGCCCAGCGTTTCACCTCGCGTTATCGCGGCAAACGCTACAGCTTTGGCTATCCCGCGTGTCCCGACCTGGAAGATCAAGCCGGCCTGTGGAAGTTGCTGCGCCCCGAAGACATCGGCGTGCAGCTTACCGAAGGTTTCATGATGGATCCCGAAGCCAGCGTCAGCGCGCTAGCCTTCCATCATCCCGATTGCACCTACTTCAGCGTAGGCGAATCCGAACTCACCCCCTAGGTTTCCAAACACCTTTTGTAGCGCCCGCCTTCCATCCCGTAGGTCGCAGCACTACTGCGCCCCATGTCCGCACAATCGCTGCGTCTTGAGTGATTCCCGCGGAAAAACGTCCCGTCATTCCGAACGGAGTCCGCGTAGTGAGGAATCTCTCTTCTTTGGGGGTGCCCCACATGCCGCTTTTGCATGTGGGCTCTTGGGATAGCCGTTGTAGGATCCGCCTCCCGAGGCAGCCCAATGGTCTTATTCCACTGCATCTCCGAACCAGAAACCGTGATTCCGAACGAACTCCGCAAAGTGACGTACGATTTTCCATCCCGCCTTTCGCAATGAATCTTTCTTCGTCATCCTCTCCCTACGGGAACCTTCTTCCCCCATTTCGGGAACAATAGACGAGGTAGCCGCCATTTTTCTGCGCCTGAGTTACGCGAAACGAGCCGCGCGCGTCTAAGAAGCTAGCGTTACCGGTCAGCTTAAGAACTACGAGGTGTGAACGTGTATCCCAAAATTCGAATGTTTCTCTTCCTTGGTGTTTTCGCGCTCATCGCTACGTCCGCGAGCGCCCAGGATCAACCATCTCCTCCTGCCACTCAGCAGCAAGGGCAAGCACGCCCCGGCGGTCACGAAGGCGGCCGGCCCACCTTCGGGCAAATCACCGCGATTCACGACGATTCAATCGAACTCAAAACTCCCGATGGCAAGGCGCTCACCGTCAAGCTCACGCCCCAGACCGAATTTCGCAAAGATCGCGAGCCGGCCAAAGTCGCGGATTTTAAAGTCGGTGACATGGTGATGGTCCGCGGCGATCAGGCTGACGAGCACACCGTAACCGCAAGAATGATTGGCACGCGCACCGGTGGAATGTCCGCCAACGGTCAAGGCGGCAGGCCCGGGGGCGGCATGTGGACCGGCGACGGAACCCTCGGCAAGGATTACGTCGCTGGCGAAGTAAAGTCGGTCGACCCGCCCAAGCTGACGGTGTTGCGCACGGACAACGTCACGCAAACCATAGAACTCAACGAACAAACTTCACTGCGCCGCGGCCGCGAAAGCATTACCATGGCTGACATTAAGCCTGGCGATCACGTCATTTCCCGTGGCGCATTAGAGAACGATGTATTCGTGCCCAAGGGCGTGATGGTCATGAGCCCCGAACAGTGGCAACGCATGCAGCAAATGATGTCGCAGCAAGGCGGCAACGGCGCGGCCAACAAGCCCGCCGGGCAGGAGCCTGCTCCTCCCAAACAGCAGGAGTAGCCGCATTGAAACGTCTCTTGCGCCGCGCGCTCGTGCTTGTTTGCGTGGCACTGATTTGCGCGGTTTTGCTGGTGTGCCTCGCGTTCGCGCAGGAAACCCCACCACCGCCTCCCCCACCCACCTTCCAAATTTCTGGCACGGTGAAAAACGGCAAAACTCCCCTCCCTGGCGTCACCGTTACGGCGGCAAACACGTTAACGGGCAAAAAGTCTAGCGCCGCCACCGCGCTCGACGGCTCATTCCTGATAAAAGGTCTGCCGCGCGGCCGCTACGTTGTCAAAGTCGAGTTCATGGGCTTCGCCTCGCAGACCCAGGAAGTTGTCCTCAACCCCGAAAATCCTGCCGGCAAAGTGGAAGCGTCGATGGTCCTCGCCTCGCGGCAACAGCAAGAGGACCAGGCCAATCGCGCGAACATTGCCGCTGCGGCCGCCGCTGCCGGTCGAGGCTTTCAAAGCCTGGCGATCGACGGCGCGCTTTCCAATCTCGGTGAAAATGGAAACGGTGCCGGAAACGGAAATGTCACCGCCGGAGAACTTTCCAGTTTGCCGATGAGCGGCGCCGGTGCCGATTTATCGACTGAGTCTGTAAACGTCGCAGGCAATCAGGGACGCAGCCAGGAATTTGGCGGAGGCAGCGAAGAGGACCTGCAGCAACGTATTCAGGAATTTCGCGAGCGCGCGCAGCGTGAAGGAAACACCGCGTTCGGCACCGTAGCGGGTGGTCCCGGCGGCGGATCTGGTGGAGGCCCAGGCGGATTCGGCGGCGGCGCAGGGCCGATTGCGATGGGTCGCTTCGGGCGCAATTTCAACATCAACCAGCCACACGGTTTCTTATATCTGCAGGACGATAATTCCGGTCTGGACGCGCAACCTTATTCTCTCTCCGGTGGGCAATCGCAAAAGGCTAGCTACAATCAGCTGCGATTCGGCGCCTTTGTCGGTGGACCATTAAAAATTCCTGGCCTTTTTGATTGGAGCAAGTCCACGTTCTTCGCTGTGGGCTGGAACGGCATGCGCGGCAGCACCCCCTACGACGCCTTCAGCACCGTGCCCACCGCCGAGGAACGAAGCGGCAATTTCGCCGGCCTGGCTGACGCGCAAGGAAATCCCATTACGATTTTCGATCCCACTACGGGTCAGCCATTTCCCGGCAATGTCATCAATCCCGCGCAATTCAGTTCGGCGGCCACCGCCTTGCTCAACTACATCCCGCTACCCAATCTGCCCGGCAATACCCAAAATTTTCATTACATCACTTCGGACGAAAGCGACACGGACAGTTTCAGTTTGCGCTTGATCCACAACTTCATCGCCGGTGGCGGCCCGGCGTTCGGCCCAATCGCAATTGGCCCAGGCGGTGGCCGCGGAGGAAGGCGCGGTCCCAGAAACAATCTGGCGATCGGCTTCAACTGGTCGCGCGCGAAAACGAACCTAGTAAATCCCTTTCCCTCCTTGGCAGGGAACACCAATACCCAAGGCTGGAACGGCAATACCCGCTGGACCTACGGCAAAGGAAAAATCACCAATTCTCTCGGCTTCACCTATAACCACAATCGCGCGGCCACCACCAATTTGTATTCTGGCGTCATCGACGTTGCCGGAAACGCCGGCATCACTGGAATTTCCACCGATCCTTTTGACTGGGGCTTGCCGGGAATTTCCTTCAACAGCTTCACGGGTTTTAACGGCCCCATTCCCAGTCGCGAACTCGATCAGACCTATACCATTTCCGAAAACGTCATCTGGAATCATGGTAAGCACAACGTGCGCTTCGGCGGAGATTACCGCCGCATCCTCCAGGACTTTCGCTCCGCGCGCAATGCCGAAGGCAGCTTCATCTTCACCGGCTTTGCCACCTCGGAATTTCTGCCGGGCAGCACTCAGCCGGCGCCCGGCACCGGATATGATTTCGCCGATTTTCTTCTCGGACTTCCCGCGCAGACTGCCTTGCAGTCGGGAACCACGGATTACGAATTTCGCGCAAACTCCTACGATGCCTTCGTGCAGGATGATTGGCGCGTCCTGCGGAATCTATCCATAAACGCCGGCTTGCGTTATGAATACGTCAGCCCCTTCAGTGAAATCGAAAATCGTATCGCCAATCTTGATGTGGACTTCAATCCCACCGCCGCCACCGCCTATCAGGTCCTCCCGAATCAGAGTGGTCCCTTTTTCGGGTCCTATCCGGGCTCGCTTGTGCGGCCGGACAGAAACAATTGGGCGCCGCGCATTGGCCTTGCATGGCGGCTTGGCAAAGGCACCGTAGTGCGCGCCGGTTACGGAATAAATTACAATCTCGCGCAATATGGCACTTTCATTCGCAACTTCGCCTTTCAGCCTCCGTTTGCCACCACCGCCACCAACGTCAGTCAGTATGGCAATTTCCTCACTCTCGAAAATGGGTTCCCCGGAAATGCGCCAACCGCCGTCACCAATAATTATTCGCTCGATCCCAACTACCGGCTTGGCTATGTGCAGATCTGGAATCTCGATATTCAGCGCCAACTCCCTTGGAACATTCAGCTCAACCTCGGTTACAACGGAGCCAAAGGCACCCGCCTCGACACCCAACGCGCCCTCATTCCCACCTGCGAAACCTTAAACGATTGCGCACCCAACGAAGCTTCCGCACCCTTCATCTTCGAATCGTCGGAAGGGAATTCGATCCTGCACGCCGCAACCGTCCGTGTTCGAAAACGCATGTCCAAGGGCCTGGGCTTCAGCGCCGTTTACGTCTTTTCCAAATCGCTCGACGATGCCTCGTCCATCGGTGGCGGTGGCGTCGTCGTCGCCCAGAATCCTTTTGATCTTCCCGCCGAACGCGGCCTTTCCAGTTTTGATCGCACCCACAAATTCACCGGAAACTGGATTTACGATTTGCCGGTTGGCGATGGACGTCGCTTTGTGACCAAAGGTCCGCTCTCCCACATCTTCGGTGGATGGCAGTGGAGCGGCGATTTCACCATCGCTTCGGGCCTGTATTACACGCCAAACATTCTGGGCGCCTCGCTGGACATCAGCCGCGGCGTCAGCGGTTCGTTACGCACGAACGTCACCGGACAGCCCATCAGCATCGCGAATCCAACCACTGGCCAATGGTTCAACACCGCCGCTTTCTGCGTCACCGGTTCTGCAAACTGTTCCGGACCAGCCGTTTACGGGAACGCCGGACGCGACATCATCGAAGGGCCCTCGCAGTTCACCTTCGATTCCGCGCTGAATAAAACCATCACCATTCGCGAGTCGCGTTCCCTAGAGTTGCGCTTGCAGGCCAACAATATTTTCAACACGCCGTATTTTTCCAGCATCAACACCACCGTAAATTCCTCGACCTTCGGACAAGTTACCGTTGTCAGCAATATGCGGCGCGTTTCTATGATCATGCGGTTCCGCTTTTAGCACCAATGATGATCCGGCAATCCCAATTCGGCCGAATCGCCACCGCGCTCCTGCTCGTCTGGGCAGCTGTCACGAACTCAGCGGCTCAACAGCAGCCGCAAGCTCCGGTGCAAGCCCCGGCGCGTCTGAAAGTAACCATCGAAATCGTGCTGGTTAACGTCGTGGCCCGCGACAAACACGGCAATTTGATTCGCGATTTGAAGCAGAGCGATTTCACCGTCTTCGAAGACGGAAAGAAACAAGACATCGCCAGCTTCGATTTCGAAAAGGTCGATGAAATGGTCATGGCTGGCGCGGCGAGCGCCACAGTAACTGGCTCAGCCGGAGCAGGCGGCCTGCTCAATTCCAAAGTCCAAAAGCGCTTGGACGCACGCGATCGCCGCCTGATGCTCATGTTCTTCGATTTTTCCGCCATGGAGCCTGACGATATCGATCGCGCCGTCGATGCCGGCAAAAAATATGTTCAGGGCAAAATGCAGCCTGCGGATATGGTCGCGCTCATGTCTCTGTCCACCAATCTTCAGCTGGACCTCGATTTTACCGACGACAAAGACAAGATTCTCGCTAAGCTTTCCTCCTACAACAACAGTGAGGGCCAGGGTTTCGAAAACGGATCCACCGGAAGCTCCGAAGGCGGATCCGAAACCAGCGGCTCGTATACCCCGGATGACACGGATTACAACACCTTCAGCGCTGATCGCAAATTGCTCGCCCTCCAGTCGGTCATGCAGGCCATGGGCAAAATCCCACAAAAGAAAAGTTTGATTTACTTCAGCAATGGCATCTCCCAATCCGGCGTCGACAATCAATCTGCTTTGCGCGCCGCCACCGCCGCTGCCGTCCGTGCCAACGTCTCCATTTATCCTGTGGACGTGCGCGGCCTCAGCGCCTTTCCTCCCGGAGGCCAGGCCCAAGCCGCCAGCTTACACGGCCAATCCGCCTACAGTGGCGCGTCGGTGCTCAACGATTTGAACGGAAACGACGCATCGCAGGAAACCTTGTACACCTTGGCCGCCGATACCGGCGGAAAAGCCTTCATGGACACCAACGATTTGAGTGGCGTGTTCAACGTCGTGCAGAGAGATACTTCTGCGTACTACGTCCTGGGCTACACCAGTTCGAATCACCTGAAAGATGGCCGCTACCGCCGCTTGAAAGTCCAGTTGAATCGGCCGGACGTGAAGCTGGAATATCGCGCTGGATATTACGCCGGCCGCGATTACCTGCACATGAAGCAAACCGACCGCGAAGAGCAGTTGGACGACGAACTCGCTGCGGAATTGCCGCAAACCGATGTCGCCGTATACGCAGGCGCCGCCTATTTCCGCCAGGACGATTCTCATTATTATCTGGCGGTGTCCCTCGTCGTTCCCGGTTCGCAAATTCCCTTTGTTCAGGCAAAAGATAAGGACAACGCCACCATCGACATCATCGGCCAGGTCCTGGAAGGCGGAAAATTCCCGGTGGGACGCTTGCGAGACACCGTGAAACTCGCCGTCGACAGCTCCCAGCAGGTCCGCCGCAAAAACGTGCAGTACAACACCGGATTTGTCCTTGCGCCCGGAAATTATCACCTCAAATTCGTGATCCGCGAAAACAGCACCGGCCGCATGGGCTCGTTCGAAACCGATGTGCGCATTCCAGACTTGCGCAAAGTGCCGCTCCGTATGAGCACCGTGGTCCTCAGCAGCCAGCGCGTGCCGATCACCGGCAAAAAATCAAAGTTCCAGCCGTTGATCACCGAGCAAACCGAACTCGTACCCAGCGTCACCCACGTCTTTCAGCAGGATCAAAAATTGTATTTGCAGTATGAAGTCTATGATTCCGCCAAAGCCAAAGCGGAAGCCGGGGGCCAGTCCAAGAACGAGCACCAGACCGTGCGCGTCTTGACCAGCATCGAATTCCTCCAGGGCGATCTGAAAGTCTACGAGACCAAGCCGGTGCTCGCCCAGGAAATCACCGCGCCTGATCGCAAAGCCGTCGTCTTCCAGATGGAGATTCCCCTCGATTCCCTCAAGCCCGGCTTTTACACCTGCCAGATCAACGTGATTGACGACGTCGCCGGAAATTACGCCTTCCCCCGCTGGCCGATTCTAATTCGCGCAAACAGTCCCGCAGCCTCAGCGGCATCCACCAGCCGTTAAACATCCGTAGGGTCGCAGCATGCTGCGCCCCATGTCCGCAAGATTGCCAAAGTACCCCCTTCTATGGCTACGCCCATGTCCGCACGATTGCGGCCCCGCCCTCTGCGGGTGCCCCAGGTGCCGTTGTTGCACCTGGGTCTTGGGTCAGAGCAACTCATTTGTGAATCCTTTCACGTATACGATTCCCACCGACAAGATCCGTCCAAAATCGCCTATCCCTCATTCGAATTAATCCGGTTTGACTTAACGTTACGAACCGTATTGAATTAACTACCTTTACGGTGCCACCGGGTCGAACAGGTAACGACGGATACCTGCAAGGGGAACGTGATGCTTCGCACATGCGGGAAGTCTGCCAACTCGCTTCACATGACGCAGGCGCTCTTGCCTGTGCTGAAGTGGCTGTGCCAAAAGAATTTTCGCGCAACCCGTTTGGCCCTCTGCCTTATCTTCGCCGCGTCTGCGCACGCTCAAGTAAGCGGCCAAATAAAAGGCACGGTCACAGATCAATCGGGCGCCGCCGTTCCTTCAGCCACCCTCACCGTAAAAAATACCGAGACCGGCGTCTCCCGCACCGCCCTCACCGAATCCAACGGCGCCTATTTGTTTCTTGCATTGCCTGTCGGCGTCTATGAAGTCACCGCATCAAAATCCGGATTCCAGGATTCCAGGCGCAGCGGCATCCATCTCAACGTCAATCAGGAAGTGACCATCAATCTCCGCCTCCCACTTCGTTCCGTCAAGCAAGCCGTCTCCGTTTCCGAGGATGCCCCAATCGTCAACACCACCACGCGCGATGTTTCTGGCCTGGTCGGCGCCCGTGAAATCAAACAGCTTCCCCTCAATGGACGCAGCTACGATCTCCTCCTCACCTTAAATCCCGGCGTAGTCAACTTCACCTCCCAGAAAACCGGTGGAACCGGCATTTCCAATTCCACCACCGCCAACAATTTCGCTGTTTCCGGAAATCGTCCACAGCAGAATATGTTCTTACTCAACGGAGTCGAATACACCGGCGCGGCCGAGAACAACATGCAACCTGGTGGACCGAGCGGCATGCTGCTCGGTGTTGACGCCGTCCGCGAATTCAATGTCGAGCGCGACACTTACGGCGCCGAATTCGGCAAGCATCCTGGTGGGCAAGTCGTCATTGTCACTCAGTCGGGCAGCAACGACTGGCACGGTTCCCTCTACGAATTCGTGCGCAACAACGCCTTGGACGCCGCAAACTATTTCGATGCTCCCGGCGGCCCTCCCCCATTTCAACGCAATCAGTTCGGAGCGTCTTCCGGCGGTGCGCTTCGTAAAGATAAAACTTTCCTATTCGGAAATTACGAAGGCTTTCGCCAGGATTTGAACCAGACCTCGATTGCCTTTGTCCCGGGATTGAACGCGCGCGCAGCCGCTTCCCCCAGCGTGCAGCCGCTTTTGAATCTCTGGCCAACGCCACCCGCAGGCACGCCGGAGCTTAACGTTCCCGGGCAGACCTTTGGCATTTCGCAAATTTCCAGCAGCCCCCTTCAGACCATTCGCGAAGATTTCGGCACACTGCGCCTCGATCACACTTTTTCTTCCGCGGATTCTCTCGCTGCCGTCTACACCATCGACGATGGTGGCGATGTCACCGCCACCCCGGTGAATCCCTACAGCACGGATATACTCAACCTCCGCGAGCAAGTCCTCAGCCTGGAAGAGACCCACATCTTCTCTCCCTCGCTTTTGAACACCGCCCGCTTTGGCTACTCCCGCGCCGCCTACTATTTTGCCGGTGAACCCACTCCTGGCACTCCCGCGGCCAGCGTCCCTTCGTTTCTTTCCGGATTGCCCGTAGGTGCCGTAGTCGTCGGTGGCAGTGCAGCCTCGAATCCTCAAGCACAGATCGGCTTGGCCGGAAGCAACAACGGCAGCAACCTGCCCATCAAACGAAATATCTTCACCTATGAAGATCACCTCACGCTCACCCGCGGCCATCACGAACTGAGCTTCGGCGCTTGGTTTCAGCAGTTCCAGTCCAATGAAGAATTAGCGCTCAGCCAGTATGGCCAGGCCACATTTCCCAGCCTCGCGCAGTTCATCAACACCGGCCTGACCGGTTCCTTCCTGTACGATCCTGCTCCCACCAGTTTGAAGTGGCGCTCGCTCTTCAGCGCCTTCTATGCGCAAGACGTGATTCGCTTCAGTCCCAGCCTCACCGTTTCCCTCGGCTTTCGCGCCGAATTCTCCACCGGATGGAACGAAGCGCACGGCCGCGCCGCCAACTACACCTTCACCGACGACGTTATTTCCTCCACACCGCGCATTGGCGATTCGCTGTTCACCACCAACAACGCCACATTTCTCCCGCAACCACGCGTCGCTCTCGCTTGGAGTCCTCTCGGCCCCAAAACCGTTTTGCGCGCCGGATTTGGCATGTATAACGACCTGCAGGACGCCCTCGGTTATCGCGCGGATCAAAATGCCCCGTTCAATCCCACCTACAGCATTGCCAACTACAACGTTTCGAATTTCCCCATCGATCCCACTGCGCCTGTCCCGGCCGCAGGAAAGCTGGTCCCCGGCGGCGTTCAACCCAATATGCAGACGCCCACCTTGATCTCTTGGTCCTTGCGCGTGCAAAGGGAACTCTCTCCCAACACGCTGCTCACCGTCGGCTACGTTGGCTCTCACGGCTATGACGAACTCATCGGTGTCGATGCCAACGAACCAATCCCCGTGGTCTGTCCCGCTTCACCCTGCCCCGCGGTTTTTCCGACTTGGGACCCAAGTCAGCCCACCAGTCCTACGAATTCACCCAACACTGGCTTCCCTCTGGGTTCTCCTCTAGCTGGCGCGCCCGTCCCCGCAGGCACTTACTACATTCCGGCGGAAACCCCCAAAGCGAATCCCGCTCTCGCCAACACTTGGACATGGTTCTCCGCGGGCACCAGTTCTTACCACGCTCTTCAGGTCGACCTAACCCGCCGCTTCAGCCACGGACTTTCGTTCCGCGGCGTTTACACCTACTCGAAATCATTGGATGACGGCGATTCCCTGAATCAAACCACCGCAGGAAACGCTCCCGGGCTCGCTTCTAATCCCTATAATTTGCGAGCAGACAAAGGCCTCGCCACCTTCAATGCCACTCACGTTGGCGTGATCAACGCCATGTATGCGCTCCCCTTCGGCCATGGCCAAATGTACGCAAGCGGCTACCAAGGGTGGAAGGCAGCTTTGATCAGCGGTTGGTCGCTCTCCAGCATCGTCACCCTTCAGACTGGCTTTCCCTTAACTCCGCAACTCAGCTACAACCCATCGAACAACGGCGACACCCGCAATCCTGTCCGCCCATTCCTCGATCCGAACTTCACCGGCTCTGTGGTTCTCGGCAATCCCAAGCAATGGTTTAATCCCGCCGCCTTTATCGCTCCGCCTTCCACCAGCGGTTTTTATGGGAATGCGGGTAGAGACATTTTCGCTGGCCCAGGCTTAGCCACTTGGGACTTTTCTGTGCTGAAAGACACCACCATTCGTGAGCGCCTCCGCCTGCAATTCCGCGCGGAGATTTTCAATCTCCTCAATCGCGCCAATTTCAATACTCCAAACTTGATAGCCTTTACGCCGCCCACAGCCACAAATCCCACGGGAGTCTCCGGCACCGCCGGCGCCATCACCAGCACTTCCACCACTGCCCGCCAGATCCAGTTCGGTTTGAAGCTCCTCTGGTAGCGCCACACGACGCGCCTGCCATCTCGATTGCAAATCGACGCAGCGTTAGCGCCTGATCGCTCTTTCCGTCACCCAATCTGTACTTGTCGCCGTGGCTCCGCTGGACAGCAACGGCCGATGCTCCAGCACTGCGTCCACGAAATTCTCGATGCACGGGTAGTGCAGATTGGCGTGGGCCGGCAAATTTTCCTCACCGGCAGGAGAAACCAATCGCGGTCCGTTCAGCGGCGTGAGCTCCAACATCCCCACACTGCCTTCGATCCGAAACTCATCGCGCGCAACCTGCGAATTCCACCGCACGTCCACTACTGCATGCACGCCGCTAGCATATTTGATTAGAACGGTCGCGGAATCTTCCACCGCGAAATGGTGGACAACGTTGGACAAACAGCCTTGCACTCCCACGGGCTCGCCAAACAAGTAGTTCATCAGGTCAATGCGATGCGAACCTATATCGTAAAGCGGTCCGCCTCCCGCTTGCGCCGGGTCCAGCAGCCAGGAACGATGCTCCTCTGGCGGTTGGCTATGGCACGTAGCAAACGCCAGCAGCGGCCTCCCGATTGCCCCCTCCCGGATCAATTCCACAGCGCGCTGTATCTTCGGATAACAACGCCGGTAGTACGCCACACCGAAGCAGCGCCTGTTTTGTTTCGCGGTCTCCACCATCTTCAGCGCTTCGGCGTAGTTCATTGCCATCGGCTTTTCGCACAAAACGTGTTTCCCCGCATGCAAAGCTTCCATGCTTTGCGGCGCGTGCAGAAACACAGGCGTGGCGATATACACCGCATCGAACACGCCATTCCTCAACGCGTCTTCCAGGCTGGAAAACGCGGCAACGTTATACGTCGCGCCTTTCTTGGGATCCCGAGTAACCACTCCGGCAAGCGAACTCCGCTGCTCCCCTTGAATTGCCGGGATCACCCGCTTCCTTGCAATATCCCCGATCCCCACCACCAGCCATTGCAGCATAGGCCCTATCTTATAGTGGCGCGCACTAGTTCAAGTAGTATTGCCTGGAAGCAATGAAGCGTAGGGGCGCCGCATGCTGCGCCCCATCTCGGCAACCAACGAGCTACGTGGCTCCTCTTGAATTGTTGGGATCACCGCGCTCATTCTTTTTCCTTACCTTCGATGATCCGGAAATTCCCGCTGGCGTGCAGCAGGCTCATCAGGTAAAGCATGCCGTCGTAGTAACGCTGCTCCCCGGATGGAATCGGCGTCTTCCAGAGTTCTTCGACGAACGCTTTTGAGATCGGCCCCGATGTAGCCGCCAGGCTACCCACCGCGGTCGTCGCTAACATGCCCGTGGAATGGCGCGTAGAAAGCGGCTTGCCATCCAACGTGTACTGATCCGCAAACGCGCTGATGCCCTGACTGTTCAGAAACTTTTGTATGCGATCGCTCAGAACTGTCTCGCGCGCATCCTTTTGCCACCAAGAGTAATCCACCGACCAGTTGCTCACGCTGCGCCAAGAATCATAGCTAAACGGCGTAGCAGTGCCGTCACGTTCCAGAATTGGCGTGCCATCGAAGTGACTGCGTTCGGGAGTCAGCCCTGTCTTTGGCCCCGTTACCTTGTTGAAGAAATCGCGGCTTACCTCCGCGGCTTTGGCCCAGAACGCGCGGTCTTCCCCCGGACCCCAGCGCGCCCACAATTCGTAAAACGCAGGGAGATGATACGAAGTGTCGGTGAACGCCAGTTCCACCTCCGGCACAAAACGGATCATGAAATGACTTTCGTCCACCATGGGACCAACCGCCACCATTCCCGGACTTTTCCAGACTCGTGGCGGCGGAAGAGTTTCCCCTTTTGCAGCCGCGGCTCTCTCCAGTGCCTTGTTGTTCGGGCTGGGCCACCGGTGATCCGGGGGGACAAAGGGCGCATCCCCGGGATGGATGCGGAACGGGCTAGTGCCGGTAAGCACCGAATGGTGGCGCATCAGGTGCAGCAACTTGTCCGCTTCCGCCTGGTAATTGTAAATTCCGTTTCCATTCCCCCACCGGTGCGCGGCGAAGTACAGCGACATAACGAAATATTCTTCGCCGTCCGGCGCGGCCCCGGTTGCCCGCGGCGTGCCATCGGTGTTCATCGACCACGCGAAGTATCCCACCGATGGATTGTTCGGGTCGGTGATGCGCATGTACGTATTTGCCCAGTTCCACAGCGCGTCGAATTCGCGCTTTTTGTTCATCTGCACCGCAATCATCATTCCGTAGCTCATGCCTTCCGTTCGTGCATCGTTGTTGGCCCAGTCTGTGATGTACCCGAGCGGGCCGTTGTCATTCGCCCCCGTTTCAAAGTACAGCCGCTCTTCCTGGCCGTCGCCATGAAACAGCTGTTGAAACGCTTTCTCGATCTTCGCGTGAGTTTCGGTCGGCGCGTGACCCTGTTCCGCGAACAGGTCACGGTAAATATGCGTCTTGTAAGCGCCGTTCCCGTCGCTCGTAATGCCCGATTGCGCCCCCAACACCGTTGCAAACGAAAGGGAAGTAGCGAAGGCGCAGACGATAAGCCCCAATCGATAATGATAATGAGCGCTCAAGGCAAACCCTCTTTCGCATTCGTGACAACACTGCCCGTTGCTTCCTCTACCCACACCCGCCTTATTCCCGAATCGCATTCACTTGGCACGCAATAGCCGGCCGCGCATCCGATTCGCGCGATACAGTCCGGAAGCCCGCCTTCTCAATGTAGCCTTCGATCAACTTCTTGGTGCGGAAGAATTCTCCTTCGCCTGCATCCGCCCGAAAGTCATGGCATCCAATGCACAGCGCGCGCGTGATTCGCAGCGTCTGCTCCATTCCCCGGATGGCCATCGCTTCCGCGCCTTCGATATTCATTTTCAGAAAATCGATGCGCTTCACTTTCTCCTGTTCTACCACTTCATCCAACCGCAGCCCCGCAATAGCAATGGAATCCTTCGTCTCACCCTCCACAATACGGTTCGCTTGCCATCCTTCCAGGTTCTCGATGGCCACTTGTCTGTCATCGTCGATCAGTGCGACATTCAACGCCGTCACATTGTCCAGTCCATTCAGCTCGCAAAACATCCTCAGACACCGGAATGTCAGCGGATGCGCTTCGATCGACAGCACTCTCCCCGACGCCCCCACCGCCCGCGAAAAACCAATCGTATCTTCTCCTTTGCCCGCTCCTGCGTCGACAATCACATCGCCCGCTCGCGGTTTGTATACATAGAACCAGAGGTCCGCGACATCTGCGTTCAAGTTTCCCACTTCGTTCCACGGCGGGAAAATCGCCGGGTGATATTCCATTTTTGGCGAATCCACGAAGGTCACGTCGCCTTCCTCATGCATCCACATCCCGTTCCGGTAGTACACCCGCACATCGCGCGCGTACCTTTTCGCCAAACCGTTGATCATCGCACTGAGAACGCTACGGCACCCAGGCCTGTCAAGAGCACGAACCAGCACGCGGCGATAGCCCATTCCCACCGTCCCCGGGCAACCCAAAACTCCCCAAGTGTAACGGAGTGCGACAGCCCCCAGTTGCTCAGTTCGATCCGATCACAGTGCCCTCAACGGCAGAACTGTAGAAATCAGTAAGCGCCGCTCGCGGAGACATTTGCTTGTCCGCTAAATCGCTGTTGCTCGCGCAAAAAAAAAGGGGCACAAAAAGAAAAAGGGCCGCAGCTTATGCAGCGGCCCTTCAATTCGTTGATTTGCTCTTCGAGCCAACCGATTACGATCTGTCAGAATCTGTCCGCCTCTTGGGTTGGAGCCCAAAAGGTTTTGAGTTACTTGAGTCTAGCGAACTGGCAAGCCCGTGAGAGCTGCCCTTCGCGTTGAAACCATCCTACGCACACCATAGCGCAGTAGGTTTCTTTCTATTTAGAAAGGAGGTGATCCAGCCGCAGGTTCTCCTACGGCTACCTTGTTACGACTTCACCCCAATCATGAGTCATACCTTGGGCGCCTGCCTCCTTGCGGTTAGCGTGGCGACTTCTAGTACAGCTCACTTTCGTGATGTGACGGGCGGTGTGTACAAGGCCCGGGAACGTATTCACGGCGTCGATCTGATACGCCATTACTAGCGATTCCGGCTTCATGCAGTCGAGTTGCAGACTGCAATCCGAACTGAGCAGAGTTTTTTCCGATTAGCTCCCCCTCGCGGGTTGGCAACGGTTTGTACCCTGCATTGTAACACGTGTGTAGCCCTGGACATAAAGGCCATGCGGACTTGACGTCATCCCCACCTTCCTCTCCGTTATCCGGAGCAGTCCACACAGAGTCCTCTCTTGCGAGTAGTAACTGTGTGCAGGGGTTGCGCTCGTTGCGGGACTTAACCCAACACCTCACGGCACGAGCTGACGACAGCCATGCAGCGCCTATACTCAGGTCCCTTGCGGGAAGGCCGTATTTCTACAGCTGGTCCTAAGCATTTCGAGCCCAGGTAAGGTTCCTCGCGTAGCGTCGAATTGAACCACATGTTCCACCGCTTGTGCGGGCCCCCGTCAATTCCTTTGAGTTTCAGTCTTGCGACCGTACTCCCCAGGTGCAGGACTTAACGCGTTAGCTCCGGGACGACACCCGAACGGGTGGCACCCCAAGTCCTGATCGTTTAGGGCTAGGACTACCAGGGTATCTAATCCTGTTTGCTCCCCTAGCTTTCGTTCCTCAGCGTCAGTAGTGATCCAGCTCGCCGCTTTCGCCACGGGTGTTCCTGCAGATATCTACGCATTTCACCGCTACACCTGCAATTCCACGAGCCTCTCTCACACTCAAGCACAGCAGTTTTGGAAGCAGCCTCTGGGTTGAGCCCAGAGATTTCACTCCCAACTTGCCACACCGCCTACGAACCCTTTACACCCAGTAATTCCGAACAACGCTGGCCCCCTACGTCTTACCGCGGCTGCTGGCACGTAGTTAGCCGGGGCTTCTTATCCTGGTACCGTCACTCCCTTGCGGGCATTCGTCCCAGGCGAAAGGGGTTTACACTCCGAAAAGCTTCATCCCCCACGCGGCGTCGCTGCATCAGGCTTTCGCCCATTGTGCAAGATTCCCCACTGCTGCCTCCCGTAGGAGTCTGGACCGTGTCTCAGTTCCAGTGTGGCTGATCATCCTCTCAGACCAGCTACCGATCATTGGCTTGGTGAGCCGTTACCTCACCAACTACCTAATCGGGCGCGGGCTCCTCCTCCGACGCATCACTGCTTTGAATCCTCGAACCATCGTCCAAGGAATGTTATGCGGTATTAGCCCCGCTTTCGCGGGGTTATTCCCCATCGGAGGGCAGATTGCCCACGTGTTACGCACCCGTGCGCCGTGCGCCCATCTCCTGTATTGCTACAGAAAACTGCGCACGCGACTTGCATGTGTTAAGCACGCCGCCAGCGTTCGTTCTGAGCCAGGATCAAACTCTCGTTTGAAGCCTGTCGCTTAGCGTTTACCCCCTTGCGGGGGCTTCGTCTCATTCAGAGACAAAAAAACCCGGGTTGCCCCGGGCCAGCCTGCTAAGCAAAATTGTTAGTCGCTCAAATTCACTCAAATTCCCATTTGCAGCTCGAACAGCAAATGGGGTCGAACAGATTCTGGCACATCGTATCGGTTGTCAAAGAGCGTTTGTTCTGCCTCCCTGTCCTGCAGAGTGGCTACCAACGAACTCAGTAAGATTAGCAGACCTACCCTATTTGTCAACACCCCTTAACAACCCATTTTTGTTTTCCACACCTTTCAACAGCCCACTTTTTTTGGCGCGTGCGTGGAAATGAGTTAGCGGCCATTGATGATTTTCCAGTCGTCGTCGGAGGAACGAGGACGATTGGGTCGTGCGAAGTTGCGACGGTTGGACGGCGCAGCCGGTGTGTAAGTGCGCGGGTCCTGGATATGGGGCGAGAGAGTGGGATCGCGAGGATAGAAATGGTTGAGATCGAGTGGAGGCGGGGGAGGAGGAGTTGGGATTTTTGGCGGAGGAGTTGGCGGAGTGGTTGGCGGATCCACGGGCGCGGAAGTTGCCGCTGGCGGAACAGCATCGGCTGACGCTTCGGGCGCGGGAGAATTGGGATGAACACTGGACGATTGCTGAGGAACCTCGCTAGCCGCTTTGGAAAGTGGCGCTGCCGGAGAAGAAGGCGATTTGGCGGTAGCGGCCTCATCGGGTTCTTCGTCGTAGGAGTTCTCGTAGGGATTTTCGAGGCGCAGGCCGCAGCGCTCGGATTCGGCGAGGAGTTTCTGAAGTTGAAGATTGGTGCGCTGGGAATTGAGGACGGTTTGCGCAATGTACGTGAGGACTCCGGCTTTGCGTTCGGAGATGTAGCCGTCGGCGAGCCAGAAGAAGATGGCGTAGAGGACATCGTTGACGCCTTCGGGCGTGTCGAAGTTGTGCGCCATTTTTTCCAGAAGATCGGAGAAGACCACGGAACTGTTCTCGGGAAGGTGGTACTTGCAGTGGGGTTCCACGGGGGAAGCGGCAAGATAGCGGCAGCGGCGGCCGTTGCGCGAGACGTGAGGGCAGCGCTGACGCAGCGGTGGAGTGGGAGTGAGAGGCTCCTTAAGATTCGAGAGAGATGATGACTTTAGCGATGGCATTTCATAGCTCCTTTGAGAAACAGTGGCGAGTGATGAGTGGCGAGTGGCGAGAGAAAAGCGACCCCCTCCAAAACGTCGGGGCAGCGTTGGTGCTTGAGAAAGGCAGTGGCGAGTGGCGAGAGAAGAGCCACTCCCTCCAAACGTGGGGCAGCGGTGGTGTTGGGAAAGACAGTGGCGAGTGATGAGTGGCGAGTGGCGAGAGAAAGCGGCCAACCCCCCTCCCCCGTCTGTATTGCAGTACGGTACGCGGAAGTGCTGATGAGAAAGGGGTTGAGGAGAAGGAGTGTACGGTACGTACGGCGAAATACGGGACGAAGAAGGGAAGATGAGGGAAAGTGTGAGGGAAGAAATACGGCGGCATTTACACCAAGGGTGCGGCAGAGTTGTGGGGAAGCTGAGAGGTCAGCTAGGTGGAAACGTACGTGAGGAGGCAAGGTGTAGAGACACCCTTTCCACCTCCGCTTCAGATACTATACAGTAAAATGAGTGGATTGTCAACAGAAAAGGCGTATGGATATCAGGTGGGAGCGATCCGTTGGAGGAACGTCCCGTTTGTCCCGGGTTTCCGGGTTCCAAGACAGCATGGCGAATGACTTGTCGTTGGAGATACTATTGCTCCGAGGTTGCTTTACATGGGACAGTTGCAATTTGATGGAAGTGAAGTTCCAAACGAGGAGCCGCAACCGGGTGCTGGCACTAGGGTTGTCTTGCTTCTCGGCAACGTGGATCACCAGGGCATTACAGACGCGCTAAAAGCTGGCGGGGAGGAGTACAGAAAAAAGATCCTCGCATCGAAGCCAGAAAACTGGCAAACAATTATTGCGCTGTTCGATTCCGGCAGTGTCCGGGCATCTGTCGCAAAGCTAAACTCCGACGTGTACAGACTCCTCCTCGACCCACGCTACGTTGTGGTCCGCAATCACCTGATGCAGAGGATTGCAGCAAGCCGGCACGTCGTTTTCGTTTACGAAGACCTGCTTTCGGATAGATCGGAGCGAGGAACAGAAGACTCAGAGAATAGGCATCACCCGATTGCAAATAGCCCTGAAGCGTTAGACCGTGAAGAATTTCAATCCTTTCGGAAGATTCCACCAGAAATAACGCTTGAAGTGAACACCTTTCTTCGCGGCTTTAGCCTCAATCTCATGCCCTACAGGAGAAATGCAGATTTGACCGTCATGGCCACAGATTTCTTGAGAGATGCTCTCGAACACTTACTTTTTCGGATATATGTCCCTCAAGGCAGGCTATGGGCAAATGAGATTGATCGCATCCTCCAACTATTTCGTGACTACCTCCTGAAGACTGGGCGAAAAGGGATACGCTTAGATCAAGTCCGAACCGATTTGGGAATCTCGTACGAATTTCACGACAGCGACGAATCGCTCCAAATTTCGTTGGCTAGCGATTTCTCCGACTTCTCCGAATTCCTCGACCTGTGCCTGACAGTCCCATCCGAAGCTGAAGCGCTTCTTCGGAAAAAAAACGTGGCACCAATGGAAATCTCGGAGATATTGACGCGTTATTCTAAAGAGGCACGGCGACTGCAGGTGGATCTCAAGCAGGATAGAGAGCGAAAACTCCTTGGGATCCGCCACAGACTGGAAAACGAATTGGCTGAAACGTTGCCTCCAGATATCGCATGGGCAGATCTCGATGCGCTCGTTGCAACGGTATTTCCAGATTCAGAGAGGCTTAACTTTTCGCGTGTACTAGAAATTGGCCAGCAGCCAACCACTAGGATACTCGCGCTTGGGGCGTCGACAATCAACATAGACCCTCAGATCATTAACACCGTAAGGGGTGTTGTGGCGGAGCAAATCCTCGGTAACGTGACCCTAACAAACGAGGACGAGAAGTTGCTTGAGCTCATAAATGAGCACGGCGGGGCCAAAAGTGTCGAGCTCAATTCGGCCGTCCATCAACTCTCTGATGGCGGGGTTCCACCAGCCACGAGGCTTGTATCGGCGCAAAAACTGAAGGAATTTCTTTGGGCGACAGGGAAGAAAATCGGGGACGTTGGACTTCACGTTCTCCAGTCTTACATCGAGAAAAGACTCGGCTTACAGTAGGCGGCGGGTGGAACGCGGAGACAGTCCCCGCAGTTCAAAAAAACCGACAAAGAGGTTTTCATCCCGTTTCGGCTGGGCCATGATAGTAAACATGGACTCAAATCAACCGCCGACCAATACAATTGCAAAGCCTGCCCCTTACAAAACTTTCACCTTCTCGTAATGGTCCTCATTTTATGCCTTGTGCCTCCAGCATTTTCACTTGCATTCGCCACAGCCATGGGCACACCTAATGCCTTCGACAGGTTGAGGACAGACGGCGCGTGGCTAGCAGCGACCATTGGCTTAGCAATATGGGTACGACGTAAGTGGTCTGAGATCATTGAGATTGAAGCGGACGACTGCTTTCGTCAAAAACATCGCTCTTTTACACTGAGGGCAGGCGTTGTGATTTGCTCCTCTTGTTTCTAGTTGTGGCTGCCTTAGTCGGAAGTTATTTTGGTGTGCGAGCCAAGCATCTTGCAATACTTGGATTACTCTCAAAGCGGTTCAGCGACTTTGGCGTCAACGGTGTGCAAGCCAAACAGCGGTTCATCCAAGCGGCTCGCCGGGAAACGCCGACTATGGCCGAATACATCCAGAGGAGTCAGGAATTAGAAGCCGCGCTCAACGAGTACGAGCCGCAGCTCCAGGAAGGTAGTCGCCTGCTGAAACACAAGAAGAGCTTCAATACTTAAGGGCCGACGACGGGTACGCCAAACTGATTCCTTCGGTGACAGTCTTAAAGAGCGTGTTCGACAAAGATATGGAATTGGCGAAAGCTTACCGAAAAGAGGTTAAGTACGCAAAACAGCTTGCGGATCTTCCGCCATCTGAAGACGCCCCTCTCTTTTATAGAGCTAACATCCAACCAGCCAGGGATGAGGAAGATAAAATTGCGAAAGCAGAAATTGAAATACTAAAGGATGCGAGAGCCCGTGGAGTTCAGTTACCGGAAAGTATGTACCACGAAGCAGGCATCCAGTAATGGCAGTGGGAAGCGCATCCTTGGGTGCTCTACCCTGTCGCACCAATTCCGCCGAACTTGCCAGTCTCGCCGGCGATTACGTCACCAACATCGACATCAACCATGTCCTCGGCAAGCTCTTTGCAGCACTCGTCGCCAACCGCATCTCCGACCGTCGCGCCACTTCCCTCGCGTACATCGCTGCTCTCCTGATGCAAAATCAGGCGGGTGCCAAGGACGAGGCCACTCCTTCGGAAGTCCACTACTCCGCCTTCCGCAAACTCCTGGAACTCAAATATCCCAAAAACCTCCCGAACCATCCCGCCCCCAAACCAAAACCTGCCGCGCCCGCCCCTGCACCTTCTGCCCAACCGGCCGCCGCGATCTCGCCCGAGACTCGCAGGCCCTCCACTCCTGCTCAGCCTCCCGCGCCCGAAATTTCTCGCCCCACTCCTCCATCCCTCCTCGACGCCTCAACCGGCGAATCTCTTCCGATTGTCTAACCATGGCCCCATCCTCACCCAACTCCTGTGTTTCCCACAGATCCAGCCAATTCTCCCGTAACCGGCGTGTTTCCCACACTTACGAGAATTGGTAGGGGGGTACCCCCCGGCCAATTGCCCATTCTCAGCGAGTGCCGCGCCTACGGCGCTCGTGACACACCGCGCTATGGTGACCCCAGCCCTACGGGCTGCGCTAACCTCTGCCGTGCCTCCGGCACTCGTTTTGCACTTTGCCGTATTGTGGGTGGCGCGCCTATGGCGCTCCCCTTATCGCGATTTTCTGTCCCAGCCCTACGGGCTGGCTAACTTCTGTCGTGCCTACGGCACTTCTTGCCTATACCGAGCATCCATGGGCAATCGCGGCGCGCGCACGTATCCCGACGGGAGCACCGTTGGTGCGGCATAGTATACGGTAGGGGACATGTCTGACAGTTTAGGCCGGGCACCGCCCCCAAAAAGCAAAAGGGCCCGCAAACGCGAGCCCCTCTCACCAAAACTAAAACTTCCTACGCTTTGGCCGGCGAATCCCCCCGCGTAAACCCTGGCGCAGGCCGCAACTCCGGCCGTACTACCTTCGGGTCCGCGCTCGGCGAACCCTGCGGCGGTGGAGTGGGAGGCGTGCGCGGTTTTTCCGGTAGCGTCTTACCTTCCATCAGCATCTTCACTTCATTTGCATCGAGCACTTCCCGCTCCAGCAACGCCAGCGCAATGCTCTCCAGCGTGTTGCGGTTCGCTTCCACGATGCTCCGCGCCTTTTCGTAAGCTTCGCTCACGATGCGCTTCACTTCCTGGTCGATCTGCAGCGCCGTATCTTCGCTGAAGTCGCGGTGTTGCGCGATTTCCCGGCCCAGGAAGATGGCCTCTTCCTTTTTCCCATACGCCAGTGGGCCCATGTTGCTCATGCCCCACTCGCAAACCATGTTCCGCGCGATGTCCGTGGCGCGTTCGATATCGTTCCCCGCGCCCGTGGTGATGTGCCCCAGGAAAATCTCTTCGGCAGTCCGGCCGCCCATCAGCACAGCCAGCATTCCTTCCAGATATTCCTTGGTGTACGTGTGCTTGTCGGCCTCGGGCAACTGCATCGTCAAGCCCAACGCCATCCCGCGAGGGATAATCGTCACTTTATGCACTGGATCCGCGCCCGGCGTCATCGCCGCAATCAACGCGTGCCCCGCCTCGTGATACGCGGTGTTTTTCTTCTCTTCGTCCGTCAGGATCATGGACTTGCGCTCAACGCCCATCAGCACTTTGTCCTTGGACATTTCGAAATCCGCCATGGTGACGAATTTCCGGTTCTGCCGCGCCGCCCACAAGCGCCGCCTCGTTCACCAGGTTGGCCAAGTCCGCGCCGGAAAATCCCGGCGTTCCTCGCGCAATAATGGACATCTCCACATCATCGGACAGCGGCACTTTCCTCGTGTGTACCCGCAGAATTTCTTCGCGGCCCTTCACATCAGGACGCGCCACCACCACCCGCCGATCAAAGCGTCCCGGCCGCAGCAGCGCTGGGTCTAGCACATCCGGCCGGTTCGTCGCCGCAATCAGGATCACTCCTTCATTCGATTCGAACCCATCCATCTCGACCAGCAATGCATTCAAGGTCTGTTCACGCTCATCATGCCCGCCCCCAAGTCCGGCGCCACGATGACGTCCGACCGCGTCAATTTCGTCGATGAAGATGATGCAAGGCGCATTCTTCTTGCCTTGCTCAAACAGGTCACGCACGCGGCTCGCGCCTACGCCAACAAACATTTCCACGAAGTCCGACCCGGAAATCGAGAAGAACGGCACATTCGCTTCGCCCGCGATGGCCCGCGCCAGCAGGGTCTTGCCCGTTCCCGGAGGTCCCACCAGCAGCACGCCCTTCGGGATGCGTCCACCCAACTTCTGGAATTTCTGCGGGTCCTTCAAAAATTCGATAATTTCCTGCAGCTCTTCCTTGGCTTCATCGCTTCCGGCCACATCCTTAAATGTCGCCTTCTTCTGTTGCGCGGAAAGCAATCGCGCGCGAGACTTCCCGAAGCTCAGCGCCTTGTTGCCTCCTGCTTGCATTTGCCGCATCAGGAAGAACACAAACCCAGCCAGCAGCAACAGCGGCAGCGCATTCAGCAGAATCAGAACCCAATCCCCGCTGCGCACTTCTTTCACGTTCAGATTGCACAGCTTTGTCCCGCAGCGCCTTGGTGATTTCCGGCGAGTTTTCCTTCGGAATCGTCACGTGGAACTTCGATTCGGCGGATGATTGTATTCACCCTGCATCTCATAGCTGTTCGGCGAGAGGTACATCGTGACTTCCTTCACGTCTCCCTCATCAACCTTGGCTATGAATTCGCTGTAGCTCGGGCTGTCTCTCCCGGGCCGCCTGGCCGTTACTCGATACGAGCTTCCAGAGCATCACCCCGAGGAAGACGATCGATATCCAGAAGAGAATCGTTTTCGCTGTAGAACTGGAATTCACGTTTACCTCTCAAAATACCCGGAAAGCCAAATTCTTCGCGCATTTCAGCCGCTTGGCGCTCTTTCGCTTTTTCGACGTGTCGGATTTGCCTGTTCCGTTCACCGGAGGAACCTGCCACCAAGTTCCTGCGGTTTCGCCCTGTTCCATTAGATGCCGCCAGACCGTATCCAGTCCACAATACGTTAGATGCAATCCGAAAGCCAAAGTAATCGGGTTCCAGCGCTACCCTTCTCCGCGACGTCTTGTCGAGCAGCACAGCTAACCGCAGAGACCGCGGCTTATTTTCTCCCAGCCGCCGCAGCAAAAAGTCCTGGGTCACTCCGCTGTCCAGACACCGAGTCCACCAGCAGGACATCCCGCCCCTTCAATTCGCTCGATTCTTTCGATGTCCCGCGCCGCGCGATTCCCAAAAAAGACTTCCCGCCGCGCCTTCCCTCCCAGTTCCACGTCCCGCACATCCTCGCCCACGAAGTGCACCACGACCGGGCCGTCAATCGCCCGAATCAAGTCGGCCGCGAACATAAATGATCGATCCATCGTCACCACAATATCCAGCCGGCGTCCCCGCGCATCCTCGAAATCTGCCGCCCCAATGCCTTTCACGCGATTGGCAATTCTTCCCGCGGAGACTGTGGTCACCTTCGCCATGGCTACGAAACTCGCACCTCAGTAATCACAATTCCCTTTCGTGTCGAACTGTCTGCCGCAAACTCAACCGCGGCCGGCAATCCTCGCGTCCACGCGATCCGCTTGCCGCATAACAATACCGGCCAGCCGCTCTTCTCCCATCGGCTTACGCCTAGCTCATTCAACAGCCGCGATAACCGGTGTTGTTTTTGATGACCAACCAGTTGCATGCAATCGCCTGGCCGCCAATTTCGCACCACGAGGGGTAGACTGATCCGTTCGCGGTCCAAAACTGCCCCTGTCTTCCTAGTTTCTCGCCCTTCCGCAGGCCAGTCAATCACCGTAAAGCGCAGGCACAACGATTGTTCCAAGAGCGGCACATCCGCCACCCCATCGCGCAAAGCCACCGGGTATTCGAACCGTTTTGCCTCCACCTCATCCTGCGTTCGCCCTGAGCTATCGCCGCGCGAAACACCAGCCACTCCCGTGAATGTCGCACCTCCACGCCCCCCGGAAGCCGCAAGTACTTCCCGCTGTCCGCCTGCCGCGCCAGGCGCATCACCGCATCCACATGCACTGAACTCAACTGCCCGCTCTGCGGTTTCACCCGTTTTACCAGCAGCCGAATCATCCGTTTACTCATCGCCTCGGGCGCCTGCGCCTCCAGATCCGCTCCATTTCTTTGCCGTGCTCCCACTCCCACTGCGCCGTTACCAGGTCTTTCAACGCGATGCTCCACTCCCCATTCTTTTCCCGCGCATTCAAAAACAGCCGCAGTTCCGCCGAACTTTCCAGCCACGCCTCGTCTTCTCGCGCCATTTCCGCCAGTTGGCAAAGATGCTCGACCACCGCCGGCTGGAATTCCTTTTCCAATAACGGCATGAGCTTTAGACGAATGCGCGCGCGCATGCGTTTGGTATCACGGTTGGTCGCGTCCTCGCGCCAGCTCTGCCGTCCCGCGCGCAGGTAATCGCGAAGCTCCACGCGCCGAAATTCCAGCAGCGGCCGGAACACGCATCCCACTTCCGGATGAATCCCGCCCAGCCCGGTCAGGCCCGTCCCTCGCAGGATATGCGCGACCACCGTTTCCGCCTGATCGTCCGCCGTGTGCGCCACCGCTACCTTGTCCACTTTGCCTTCCTCCACCAGCCGTTCGAAAAACCCGTAACGCGCCCGCCGCCCCGCATCTTCCAGGTTGCTTCCTTCGCGTTTGGACTTCTCGGAAATGTTTTGTCGCTCCACAAAAAACGGCACGTCGTACTCTGCCGCCAGTGTCGCCACAAACTTCTCGTCCGCATCGGACGCTCGCCCACGCAGCTTATGATTGAAATGCACAACCGAAACAACCATTCCCAGCCTCTGCCGCAATCTCAGCAGCAATCGCAGCAACGCCACCGAATCCGCGCCGCCCGACACCGCCACCCCAACGCGTTGCCCCGGAGCCACCCACTTCGCCATCTTAAACTCCTGCAATACGCGAATCTCCAACGAAGTCAGCTTCTCACCCGCAGAGCGGTGGCTGTAGTGGCGGGTCTTTAGACCCGTGCTCTTTCCACTAATTCTTTTCATAGCTCAACGTTTCCGACGGGAGTGCGGCAGTCCGGCTGCCGCTTTGCCTGGCTGACCCAACGCCTCGCGTTTCAGCGGGTATCGTAACAACCTTCAATGAGCAGGTCGAGGAGGAATGGACCAAGAATGGAGTATGCGAATCGCGGCTTTCTTACAGCTCCCGGCTCATATGCAACAAAAACAGCACCGAAAGCTGCACATCCCGCAATAAATTCAGCGGCACCTTATGCACCGGGATCCGGAACCAATGCTGCTCCCGCCAGCGTTTCCCAACGTGTCCCCAAAATGCATGCAAATCCGCTCGCGTGTAAATTCCGTGCTGCGCGATCAGCGGACTCCACTTGGCCCAGAACAGCGCCACCTTCGAAGGCACATGCAACGTCGGGAAGTGTTCCTTCGCCCGCACATACGCCGCCTGCAAATCCTCAATCGTAAATTGGCTGTACTTTTCGCGCAGCTTCACAAACTCTTCCGCCACGCGCTGTTCCGCTGCCGAGGGATGCCGCGTCTGCAGCCACAACTCTTCCATCTCCGCCAGGATCCGCCACATGCCCCGCAAATCGTCGCGCACTTCCCGCACCCGATTCGTGTAGTACTCCCACGGCGAAAGCACCGGATATCCCGGTCGCCGCGCTTTCCGCCCCTTCAGCCGAAAATACCCGCACATCATCGGATGGCGCCCTTCGGTCTGAATCGAATTCTTGTACCACAGGAACCGCAGGAAATTATTCCAGTAGTTCGCCCGCGATCCGCGCTGTAAGATCGCTTTCATATTCTCCAGGCTGTAAAACGTGCGCCACGCCTCGAAGTACGTCTCTTTCCACGAGCCATCCTTCAAGTAAGGATGGTGCGTCACTTCGTGCTGCGAATCGTACAAATTGAAATCCGGATGCATCCACTCGCCGCGCCGCAGCATGTGCAGATGATCCATCGACCCTGGCAGCGGCATTAAGAATGAAAAACGAAGCATGGTCCGGCTGCACTTCGTTCATCAGAAATTTCAAATCACGCCGGATCGAATCCACGGTATCGAACGGGAATCCCAGATATATATCCCACGTGCGATGAAATATCCGAATCACGATAGGACTTGGATCAGCTGGCGGTACTCATTCACTTGGTTCTGCTTCTTCCCCGCAGCTGCCAGATTCCCTGGATCGACGCTCTCCATCCCGATAAACACATTGATGCAGCCGGCCTGGCGCGCCTTCTTCACGAAATTCTTGATTTTCCAGGACAGCACGTCCACCTGCATCATGAACTCGACCGGAATCTTCTCTTCCTCGCGCAACTTGATCAGTACATCAAAAATTCCTTCCCAGTTCTTGTTGCGCGCGAAGTTATCGTCCGTGAAAAAATAAAACGTAATTCCATTTTCGTAATAATTGTGGCGGATTGCTTTGGCAATGTGCTCCGCCGAGCGGAATCGCATTTTCCGTCCCTGCACATTAATAATAGTGCAGAACGTGCACTCAAACGGGCAGCCCCGCCCGCAATCCAGCGTCCCGAAATTCGACGCGATAAATTTGCGCAGATACTTCTTCCGAATCGCTGGAATCGGCTTCGTATACAGGTCCGGCTTCGCGTTCAGAAAATCGTACATCGGCTTCAGCCGGCCATTTACGGCATCCTGCAGCAAATCGCCCCAGGTCTCTTCCACCTCGCCCTTCACGATGCTCACTCCCGCATCCATCAACGCCTGAATATCCGCGGGGATATCCGGCAACAGCGCCAAATATCCGCTGACGTGGAACCCGCCAATCAGCACCGTCAATCCTGCTTTACGAAACTGCTGCGCCAGATCGCATGCCCGTGGAAACTGATTGGTTTGCACTCCCACCAGGCACACGATCGTCTTTGCCAATCCCCAATATTGCGAACGGCAGATTCGTTTTACCGGAACTTTGTCGACGGTCTCGTCAAACAGATGCACCTTCACGTTCCACGCATCGCCCAAGCGGTTCTGCTTCACCACGTCTTCGGTGAGTCCCGCCAGGCACGCCAGCGTGTTGCTGGGCAGCACCCCGCGCCAGTGACGCACCACGTATCCATCATCGTCGTATTGCGAAGGCTTAATAAGGTAGAGGTTTAAGTTTTTCCGCATAGTTTACCGGCCCAGGTCCAGGCCGGACTCGCTGGGAGCGAAGCCGGAGTGCTCATCCAATCGTGGCATAGGCTCTGAGATGCTGCAATAGCAGTTTCGGATAGTATTCTTCGTTCCATTCTTCGTACCCGCGGGTTTATCCTGCCGACCTTATCTTTCGGCAGTGGGTGCCCCGGGGTGCCGCTGTTGCACCTGGGTTCTTGCGTTCTCCGGTGTGCAGTTCCCTCGTGTAGTGGCCGATCTTCAGGCCGGTGCTTTTCTCCGTGATTCCACCACTCAACCGTTCAATCCATCTCCACATCCCTGTAACACAACATTAACATCCCACAACCCCTTCCGCAGTAGCATTACCCCTCACTGATCCATACAGCTTGTCTGTTCCGGAGGTCCCTCATGTTTCATCGTCGTTCGTCTGTCGCCATCCTTGCAGCCGCCGCTCTTCTTGCTGCCGGTCTCCTCTCCGCGTGCAATTACGGTGGCGAAGAACCTGTGAAAGAAAAAGATTTTGCCGTAAACACCTCCGTGAAAACTGCGATCGGCGCGGCTGGCAGCACCTTTGTCCATCCCATCATGACCAAATGGATCGCCGCCTACGAGCAGTCGCATCCCGGCACGCTCGTCAATTATCGCCCGGTAGGCAGCGGCGCCGGCATTGAAAGTCTCCGGCAAAGCACCACCGAAATCGCCGCCAGCGACATGCCTCTCAACGATGAGCAACTCAAGTCCATGGTCCCAGTCATTCAGGTTCCCGTCACCGCTGGCGCGGTTTGTGCCGTCTACAATCTCCCCACACTCAAGACCCCGCTGCGCTTCAGCTCGTCCACGCTCGCGGGCATTTTCCTCGGGAACATTATCAGTTGGCAGGATCCCGCGATTGCCCACGACAATCCCGGCGTTTCACTCCCCCACGCCGCAATCATTGTCGTGCATCGTTCCGAAGGCAGCGGCACCACCAGCATCTTCAGCTCTTATCTCACGAAAGTCAGTCCGGACTGGTCCAAGCGCGTCGGCAGCGGTCTTACCGTGCAGTGGCCCGTCGGCATTGCGGAACAAGGCAGCTCCGGAGTTCTCGACTTTGTGAAGCAGAATGTCGGCACGATCGGTTACGCGGAGTTGAACTACGCTGCCGAGGCGCACTTGCCCGTAGCGTCCGTCCAGAATCGCGCCGGCGCTTTTGTCGCGCCGAGTGCCGCCAGCACCACCTCTGCCGTTCAGGCCTTCGAGCAGGAACTGAATCACGACGTGCGTTCCTCCATCGTCGATCCTCCCGCCTCCGCTAAAGAGGCTTATCCCATCTCCGGCCTCAGTTTTTTCCTCATCACCAAGGATGGCTCCGACGCAGTGGAGCGCCAGGCCATTCGCGATTTCACCCAGTACATCATCACCGATGGCCAGAACATTTCCGAAGGTCTCGATTACGCCCGTCTACCCAAGTCTGTCCAGGACCACGCCATTACGCTACTAGGCGAAATGCAGTCCACCCCCCAACCCAAAACCACCTAACGCGGATCGCGTGGTTTGGTCCCGGTTGTGGCGTTGTGGGTGCCCAAGGTGGCGCTTTTCCACGTGGGTTCTTTGTCCTCATTCCCGTAGGGGCGACAGCATTGCTGCGCCCCATGTCCGCACGATCAACGCGTCTTGAGAACACTCCAATCGCCATTTCCACGCCATAATCAAAACTTTACAATCCTTCGACAACTTCGTCACGCCCTGGCGCATCCACTCCCTTGGAGGCACTCCTTTCACGAATGCCATTAAGAATCTCGCCGGTGATTGCCCATGTTTCCTTCTCATCCAATACTCCACCAGCAATCTGCCGAATCTCGGCGATACTTTTGCTCGTCGTCCTTTTCGTAGCCCCTTGTTACGCCCAATCCCCACCACCCTCCGATTCCATCTCCGGCAGAATCATCGACAAGAACGGCTCCGTGGTTGTCGACGCTCATGTCACCCTTCTTCGTGACGGCAAGCCCCTCGCCGCCAGCGCCGACACCGACGAGGATGGCCGCTTTTCCTTTCACAATATCGCTCCCGGTCCATTTCAAATCACCGTCTCTGGTCAGGGTTTCGCGACCCAGACATTTTCCGGCATCCTCATTTCCGGCCAGGACTTCGTCGTACCCCAAATCACCTTGCCGCTCGCGACGGAAGTCACCGAAGTGCACGTCTCGCTTTCCACCTTTGAGATCGCCCAGGAACAAGTTAAGGCTCAGGAGCAACAACGCGTTCTCGGCTTGATTCCCAACTTTTATGTAAGCTACGCGAAGAACCCCGTCCCGCTCACTTCCAAGCAGAAATTCCAGCTCGCCTGGAAAGCCACCACTGACCCGGTCAGCTTTCTTTCCGTCGGCGTTATCGCTGGAGTCGATCAGGCCGCCGGCCGTTTCAACGGCTATGGCCAAGGTGCGCAAGGCTACGCCAAGCGCTATGGCGCGTCCTACGGCAATCTTTTATCGGGAATCTACATCGGAGACGCGATCCTGCCATCCATCCTCAAACAGGATCCGCGCTACTTCTACAAGGGCACCGGCACCAAACGCTCACGCTTCTTCTACGCGGTCGCCAATGCCTTCATCTGCAAAGGCGACAATATGAAGTGGCAGCCTAACTATTCCAGCATCCTCGGCGATCTCGCCGCAGGCGGCATCTCGAATCTGTATTACGCCCCGGAAGATCGTAATGGCGCCGCTTTGACGTTTGAGAATGCCGCGATCGGCATCGCCTCCACCGCCGCCATCAACGTGCTCGAGGAGTTCGTTCTGCGCAAGCTCACTCCCAGCCAGCGTAACGCTGTGCCCTAAATTCGCTTCGCGAACACCAAAATCAGCACGATGATCAGAATCAATCCTAGCCCGCCGCTGGGATAATAGCCCCATCCCGTGCTGTACGGCCAGGTCGGCAGCGCTCCCAGAAGCAAAAGAACCAGGACTACGATCAGTAGGATTCTCAGCATGTTTCTCCTCGCAAGGAACATACAATGCTGAGTACGTTGCGCCCCTACCGTGAACGGTGTACCCCTTCCACGGAGTTTCGGGACAAGCCACGGCAGTTCCCTGCACACCAGCTCACCGCCACGGAGAATTCGCCAATCTACTGATGAGGATTTAATGGATGCGTCTGGGGCCGGGCTTCGTGACCGTGCGGTACAGCGTATCGAGTGCGTTCGCCAGCGGGTTATTTTGGCCGGGATCTAGGTGAGGTGCGATTCGGATCAGCTCCATTTCTCTGTCGCGCAATGTGAAAAGCCGCCAAAGCCGCTCGCCCGTGTTGTCGCGCAGGGTCACGAAGTCCGCCACTAACGCCTTACGCAATGTCGCCGTGAATCCATTGGCATGCGTCTGCCACTGAAGGAACCCAAGCTCGGTTCGCCGAATAAGGAATTGCGCAAGTTCCATGGCGGGATCGTCGCCTTCAGGTTCGAAGCGCAGGGGGCCGGTGCTCATGCGGTGTCTCCGTATCTGGAATGGCCACGGATTGTACAAGCTGTCGCGCCCCTCGTCTATACAATCACCTTTAACGTCGCACCACCTTGCTCACCAAGCTAAGTAGCCGTTCCTAAAACAGGTGCGTCGCCCACCTTTATTTTTTTGCTCATCGCCAAAAGCTCGTCATTCCGAACGGAGTCCGCGGAGTCAGGAATCTCTCATGGCATTTGCAGCTGTGTTTGTTGGGTGCGGCAGCCAAGTGTCGCCCAAAACGATGCGCACGGCAGAAACCCCAGCAAGAGCTCTCCCCATCGGATTTCCTGCGATAGTCGGTTTACTCTGTGCGCAGGGTTTGCGCGGGATCGGTGGACGCGGCGCGTTGCGCGGGAATGATTCCCGCGAGCGCCGAAGCAGCCGCCAGCGTGAGAATTGCCAGCGACACCACGAACGGATCGATGCCCTTCACTTCATACAGTTGCGATTCCACGAATCGCGCGCACAGCAGCGTTGCGGGTATCCCAATGCCGAGCCCGAGCACGGTTTGACTCATCGCGCCCCGCAAAATCATCGCCATCACGCCCGAACGCTGCGCACCCAGCGCCATGCGAATGCCAATCTCCGACGTCCGCCGCGCCACCGTGTACGCCGTGACCCCGTACAGTCCAATGGTCGCCAGCAGCAACGCCAACCCGCCAAACAGCAGTGTCAACCGCGCTACCATGCGATCTTCGTTGAAACGATCGGCAATCTGCTCGTCAAATGTCTGGAATTTCACGACCGCAAGGTTCGGATTAATTTCCGCCAGCGTTTTGCGCGCCAACGCTTCCACATTGCCCATCGGGCCTTGCGTCTCCAGCACAAGCGCTCCCGCGTATAAAGAGTTGTCCTCTTCGATAGGCGATTTAGCGCTCGCCGGCCGCTGCAGCATCGGCAAGAAATACATGCGGTGATCTTTCCAACGCGCGCTGGTATAAACCGTATCTTGCACCACGCCCACAATCTCAAAATCGCCGCTCGAATCCGGCCCCGGCGACCCGAAACGCATGCCAATCGGATTTCTGCCCTTGGGAATGAAACCCTTTACAAACGTTTCGTTCACCACCGCAACTTTCGGGGCCGTGGCGACATCTTGCAAGCCGATTCCGCGTCCCATCACCACCCGTGTTCCCACCGAATCGAAATATTCCGGGCTGACCCGCAAGACCGACGCGCCGTTATCGGTATACGGCTGCCCTTGCACCTGCACCCCATTGCTCCAGTTGTTGTCTTCCATGGGAGTGTACGAGCTGAGCCCTACGTTCTTTACTCCCGGAAGCGCGTGGAAACGTTGCTCCATCGTGCGATACAGCGGTTCCAACTGCAGTTGCGTGTAACCCGCGGCTTGCGGATCGATGTGCACGATGTAGCGATTCTTCGATTCCAGCTTCAAGTCTGTCGATTTCAGCTTCGCCAGGCTTTGCGAAAATAATCCGGCCGTCACCAGCAGCACCAGCGAGATCGCCGCCTGCAGCACCACTAATCCTCGCTGCAATAGCGACGCGCCCATGATCGATCCCCGCGTACCGCTTCGCAGCGCATCCGCGGCTTCGCTCCTTGCCGCAATCCATGCGGGCGCCACGCCAAAAAGAATTCCCGTCAGCAGCGATAAGCCAAACGCAAATCCCAGTACCGCCAGCGACGGCTGCGCATGAATCGGGATTCCTTTCGCATCGGGAAATGCCAGCGATAGCAGCATCTGCGTTCCGGCATAGGCAACAGCCAGTCCCGCGATTCCCCCCAGGATGGATAGCACCAGGCTTTCCGTCAGCAGTTGACGCACAATTCTGCTTCGTGCCGCCCCCAACGCAGTGCGCACCGACATTTCGATTTTCCGCCGCATCCCCCGCACCAGCAGCAGATTCGCAATGTTCGCGCACGCAATCAGCAGCACCAGGCCAGATACCGCCATCAGCAGCCGCAGGTTCGATTCGTACTGGTCGCGCAACTCTTGAACGCCCGCGCCGCCCGGACTCAGCACCACGTGCGCGCGCTCCAGATACTTGCGGTTGTCCCCCTTGAACGCGCTCGTCTCCGCAAGCGAGTTTTTCACCAGCGCGCTCACCTTGTCTTGCAGCGCGGGAAGGCTTACTCCCGGCTTGACGCGCCCGATGATGTACAGCCAACTCGCGTCGGGATCGTGGACGTACGGCGCACTCGCTATCACCGGCATCGATTCGATAGGCAGATACAATTCGGGCGGCGCGCTGGACAGCCGATCGCCAAAAAATCCGCGCGGCGCGATTCCCGCGATGGTGATCGCCTTCGTGTTCACCCAGAACGTGCTGCCAATAATAGTTGGATCGCCGGCGTATTTGTTTTTCCACGCGTCGTAACTCACCACCGCGACCATCGGCGCGCCCTGCACATCGTCGGAATCGCCGATCAATCTCCCTGCTTCCGGCTGCAGCCCAAAGGTGCGGAAATAATTCCCGGAAACAAATTCGGCCGGTATCGATTGCGGCGTTTGCTTCGCTCCCTCGCGACGCGCAACCACCGGACGAAACTCAAACCCAGCTTGCATCGCGGCTACATCCATGAATTCCGAAACGTTCTTCTTGATGCGCTCGTACATCTCCGTGGAAAACAGCGCGTAGTTGCCGTCTTCCAGCGCGCCCGAATTCACGCAGCAATTGTTATTGTTGCCCACGCGGATGAGCGTTTGCGGGTCCACCACCGGCAGGTTCTTCATGATCACTGCGTTGACCAGCGTGAAAATCGCCGCGTTTGCGCCAATTCCCAAGGCCAGCGTCAGCACCGCCGTTGCCGTGAACCCCGGCGTTTTCCTCAGTTGCCGCAGCGCGTACCGCACGTCCTGGCTCGTCTGCTCCAGCCACACCCAGCCCCATGCGTCCCAGGTTTCTTCCTTTACCGTGGTGCCGTTGCCAAAAGCTTTCACGGCAGCCCGCCGCGCTTCTTCTTCGCTCATTCCCGCGGCGACGTTCTCCGCAATCTGCTGCTCCAGGTGAAAGCGAATCTCGTCATCCAGTTCCTTTACCAGCCGCTCGCGCCCGAACAGCGCTTGCCACCGCATCCTGAGGCTGTCGATCCAGGACATATTCGCCTCCTACGACTTCTGCATTACCAGATTGATTGCCGCGGATAATCGGTTCCAGTTCGCTTCTTCTTTTTCCAGCTGCACCCGGCCCGCAGCCGTCAACGAGTAGAATTTCGCGTCGCGCCCCGTCTCCGTTTCAGCGTGTTTGCCTCTGATCCAGCCTTTTTGTTCCAGGCGATGCAATGCGGGATACAGCGAGCCTTGCTGCACTTGCAGCACTTCGCGGGAAATTTGTTGGATGCGCTTGGCTATCGCCCAGCCGTGTTTCGGCTCCAGCGCAATGGTTTTCAGGATCAGCAGGTCCAGCGTGCCTTGTACAAGATCGCTTGGTTTACCCATACTATGACTATCTACACCAAGCATTGTAGATCGTCAAGGGGTATCTCGCCCCAGTTCAGTCAGGTGGGCCACACAACAAAGAGAGCCCGCGCTGCGCAACAGCCCGGCTGCGGTTTCAGTTAATACACTCCGGGAAGGAGCCGCCAGGTATGCGCACAGTAGTTGTCGTACTCGGCGCCGAAGTGCGCGCGCAACAGACGCTCCTCCGCCCGGATTCGCGCGATCAGCGGGAGAAGCAGCAGCACCGCGAGCACGATTCCGGCTCCAGCGCGAAAGGCCAGCGCCCATCCCAACATCATCGTGATCATCCCCAGGTAGCTTGGATTGCGGATGTGCGCGTAGATGCCGTGCGTTTCCAGCGTGTGTCCAGGCTGGATGGCCACGAGCCCGCTGAAGCGCCTGCCAAGGACGAACACCGGCCACAGGCGGAGCACGCCGCCGCCCGCGTACAGCAAGACGCCGAGCCAGCGGATCGTGTCGCCATCGAGAATCCAGATGCCGTTGCGGTCGGTGTACGCCGGAATGTACGCGTTCACCAGGGCGATCAGGCTGAACGCCAGGAGCACCCAGCGGTTGCTGCGGTCTTCCTGTTCGCCAGAACTGACATTGCCGCTGGTCAACGGCGCGACGATCAGGAAAGCGACGGTCACGGCGGCAAGGGCGATCAGCGCGGGATGAGAAAAGAAGGGCCGCCAACCGCCCCAGCCCAGGGTGGCGAGCGCAAATTGCACCAGAGCCGTGAGCAGCCCAAGGAACATTACTTTGGATTTGGCAGGCATGGCGTTACTCCGGAAGTCACCTCGATTGTAAGGCCCGGGACTTACGCCGCGTTCACGTCGCCTCCTCGCGTTTGCATGTACATAAAAGATAGGTTTGTGTACATCGCTGGAGTATACTGCTCGCAGGGAGAGTGACCATGGCAAACGGCGCGCGAGCCCACAAGCATTTCCGCCTGGACCCGGCGAAAATCCGGCGGGCGCAGAAGGTGTTGCGCGTCCCCACGGAAACCGAAGCCATCGAACGAGCTTTGGACCTGGTGCTTTCCGAACATCGCCGGAACCGGCTGGCGGTGGAAGCGAACGAGCGATTCGCGGCCAGCCGCATTGCCGTCAAGGACGTGTACGGCAAACTGGAGCCGTAAGTGCAGCCGGTGCTGTTCGACACTTCGGTTTACATCACAATTCTGCGAAGCAAGGAAGATGCGGCGCTGCGCTTGAGGGCGATGGCGGCGGGCGGCCCAGTGTGGTTGAGCGCCGTGGTGCTGGAGGAGCTCTACGCGGGCGCGGGCGCCAAAGGCCGGAAAGTTTTGGAAAGATTGGAGCGCGACTTCGAGCGCCTCAGGCGCCTGCTGGTTCCGAGTCTCAGTGACTGGACGCAAACCGGCAAGGCGCTGGCACGCTTGGCGGCGAAGTACGATTATGAACAGATCGGACGTGGAAGATTGACGAACGATACGTTGCTCGCGGCAAGCGCTGGACGCCTGGGAATTACCGTGATTACCGCGAATGCGCGGGACTTTGCCAAGCTCGCGGAATTCCTGCGTTTCGAGTGGCGCGCCGAAAATCTCGTGCATTAGCTGTGTACGGATGCAAGTAAACCCGCGCCCTTCTTTAGAGCTGCTGCAGGAGAAGAGGAAGATTCCCCTTCCCCTGCACCCCGTCCCCTCGAAGAGCCGGAAACGAAATTGTCAGGAATGTGCCCGGTCTGAAGTGTCAGACATGTCCCCTACCGTATATTTGTTGCGCGCCTCCGGCGCTGTACGAAGACGGACTTGGGGCCTGGGGTAGGTGGTAGAATGCGCGGGCATGAGTATGTTGGAGCAGATACGGGAGGGGCGGACCGAGCTGGTGTTCGAGTATGTTGGCGAGGGACACGCGGCGGATGCGAAGGATGAGCAGGGAGTGTCGTTGCTGCAATGGTGCGCGTATTACGGAGACGTGAGCGCGATGAAGTTTCTGCTGAGCCGCGGAGCGAAGCTGGAATTGCTGGGGGACAACCTGGATTTGAATGGCGCAGCGTTTCATGGGCATTGGAGGCTATGCCAGTTTCTGCTGGAACGTGGCGCGGACCCGAACTATGCGTCGCCGGAGACTGGCGAAGTGCCGTTGCATGCGGCGCTATGCTCAACGGATCGGCTATACCGCAACCGAGTGATGAAGGTTCTGCTGGCTCACAAGGCGGATCCGAATTGCGCGACGAAACCAAACATGGAGACAGGCGGGTTTATGCGCGACTGCCGCACGAAGGGCGAAACGCCACTGCACCGGGCGGCGGCGTTCGGCGATGAGGAAGCGATTCAGCTTTTGCTGGACGCCGGGGCGAAGCTTGATGCGAAGGATATGAACGGCGAGTCACCACTGTCGTGGGCCAGTTGGCATGTGCGGCCGACTGCAATTCTGCGCAAACTGCTTTACGGGCAGCATCGCATTCATCCCGACAACCGGCCCATGGATGCGAATCTGGCCGGGAATCCCCTGCCACCCGAAATGACGTAGAATAGAAGTGTTATGGGACTGAAAGACGGCGAAAACTTGAATGTGACTTGCCCGTGCTGCCAGGCGAAGCTGGTGATCGATCCTGTGTTTGGCGCGGTGCTGTCGCACACGGCTCCGGTGAAGCCAGGGCCCGATGTGGATTTGACCAAGGCTTCGGACATTCTGGAGAACCAGAAGAAGCAACGCGAGGATAAATTCGCGGATTCGTTTTTCCAGGAGACGCACAAGGAAGACATTCTGGCGAAGAAGTTCGAAGAGGCGATGAAGAAGGCCAAGGATGCGCCGGCGGGTAAGCCGATTCGAGATTTAGATTTGGATTGAAGCGGGTTTGTGATCGCGCGTTGTGACCCCACAAAAATTTGGTGATGCATGAAAGTTGAGATGATGCTTCGCTTCGCTCAGCAGGGCACGTGTGCGTTCGTGCGAGCAGAGCAGAGAAGAGAAATGCGCCAGTCTAAAGAGTGTGTGGTAACTGGTGAGATTGTGCCGAGATGGGGTGCAGCGCGCTGCACCCCTACGGGAATGCGCACAGGCAAAAGTGCGTGTGCCACGCAAGGAAGAGAACCGACGAAAAGGCATGGGTCTTGAAGACCGGCCACTACGTTCCTCGCTGCGCTCGGGCGGGGTACACTGCTGGGCATGATTGCGCGCAAAATTTTCAAGATGCGGTTGCGGTCGGGGACGCTGGTGTTGGGGGAGCGCACGCTGATTATGGGCGTGCTGAATGTAACGCCGGATAGTTTTTCGGATGGCGGGAAATTTTTCACGTTGAACAAGGCGGTAGAAGCTGCGCTGGCGATGGAGCGGGACGGAGCGGACATTCTGGATATTGGGGCGGAATCGACCCGGCCGGGGTCTGAGGGAATTTCAGGGGCGGAGGAGTTGACGCGTTTGTTGCCTGTGTTGGAGGCGTTGCGCGGGCGATTGAAAATTCCCATTTCGGTGGATACGCAAAAATCGATGGTTGCGGAGATTGCGATCGGCGCGGGCGCGGAGATGGTGAACGACATTTCCGGGCTGAAGAACGATGCGCGGCTGGCGGAGGTTGCGGCGGAATATAAAGTGCCAATCGTGTTGATGCACATGCGGGGAACGCCGCGAATGATGCAAAAAGGGCCGTTCGCGAAGAATGTGATGCGAGATGTGAAGGTGGGAGTGCGCCGGTCGATTGCTGTAGCGCGAGGCGCGAGCGTGGCGAAATCGCAGATCATTGTCGATCCTGGAATCGGGTTCGGGAAATCGTTCGCACAGAATTACGAATTGATTCGTGGACTTGGGGAACTGGCTAAATTGGGCTATCCCCTGCTGGTCGGGAGTTCGCGCAAGGGGTTCATCGGGCGTACGCTGGCGCAGAACGGGAAAGCGTTGCCGGCGGAGCAGCGGATATGGGGCACAGCGGCTACGGTGACCGCGAGCATTTTGCATGGTGTGCATATCGTGCGGGTGCATGACGTGCGGGAAATGGCGCAAGTGGCGCGGGTTTCAGACGCGGTGTTAAGCGCGTAGTAGGCGGTGGGTTAAATGGGGCGAAGGCCTCGTTCGCGAATATCTTTGCGCGATGCCAGACGGAGCATCGCGACGCGCACAAAAACCAACGCACCAATCACGATGCCGCCAGTCAGCACGAGAAAGCTTCTTCCGATGACGGCACTGAGCGCTTTGGAGGCTCCGCCGCCGATGGCAACTTGCACGTTTTGTCCTGAAATCTCGGAAGGTCCCTGGCATCCGAGTGTGTACGTGCCATCTTTCGGAACCTGAAACTCCAGAACCGAAACACCCTTGCGGGTTCCATAACTGTAGGTAGACGCGCCCGTGGTGTCCTTGGCACTCACCGGCTCTCCGTATGGGAGTGCGTGAACTTGACAGTTGACGAGCAAGCCGCGCGCCTGTTGCACCGAAACCGGGCCTGATTGCAAGGCTGGATATTCCGCGAAGACTGTGTAGGTTTCGCGGTGGTTCAATTCCAAGTCCATCTGGCCGGGAAGATCCATTCGCTCCATCGACGCGCGAATCGTTCGGATGTCAACGAAGAAAAAGTAAGCGGTAAAGGCAATGCCGGCTGCGAAGAACAAAACAGCGAGCAGGTAATACCAGCGAACTGGGCCGAACTTGCTCGGTTCCGACCATGGGAGGCTCCCTGTGTATCCGTGTGTGGCAAATATATCCCGATTCAGGCGAATTTCAATGTGATTCGGGCGTGCGTTATACTGCGTGGGCAATCACACTGTTCGTTCAATTTTTCAGGAACTCCCATGATTCGAATTCGCGAATTTTTTATTTTGGTCTTGTGCGTGGTCTGTGTTGAGACGGTTTCGGCGCAACTGCCGCCGGTGAATACGAGTCCGGTGAAGCTGGGGCAGGCGGTGCAAGGCGCGGGAGCATGCTCGGCCACGGAGCCGTCATCGTGCGCGCAGGCTGCCGCGAAGGTTACACCCATTGTGATGGGGGAATCTCCGCTGGAGGACAACCTGCGGCGGCTGACTGACGATATTGGTGGGCGAGTGACGGGTTCGCCAGAAATGGCGAAGGCGGTGGATTGGGCGATTGCGGCATTTCGCGCCGGTGGCGTGGAGGTACACACGGAATCGTACACGCTGCCGCATACGTGGAAGGAGGGCGCAACGCGACTGGAAGTGCTGGGGCCGGTGAGCTTTCCCGTATCGTTGGTATCGGTGGGATTGTCGCCCGCAACTCCCGCAGGCGGAATTGAAGCGCCGGTGGTGTTCGTTGGAACGGGGACGGAAGCGGATTTCGCGCGCGCCGGTGGTTCGCTGAAGGGCGCGATTCTGCTGGTACACACAGAAGTGAGTTACACGTGGGCCGATCTTTTTCGCGAATATGACATTCCACCTCCAATTATCGAACGGACAGTTAAGGCGGGCGCGGCGGCGATTTTGTGGACAGGGGAGCGCGAACGGAAACTGCTGTACCGGCATACGAATTCGCCGGACGGAAGATTGGAGGCGCTGCCCCAAGCGATTCTGGCGAGAGAGGACGGGCTACGGCTGGAACGAACGGCGACGGCATATCCGGGAAAAGTGCGCGTGAAGCTGACGATGCCGAATCAGATTGGCGGGCCGGTGGAACAACAGAACGTCATCGGAGAGATTCACGGATACGAGAAGCCGGACGAAATTGTGGTGCTGGGAGCGCATTTGGATTCGTGGGAATTGGGAACCGGCGCGCTGGACAACGGTTGCAACGCAGCGCTGGTGATTGAGGCGGCGCGAGCGTTGAAAGCCAGCGGGCTGCTGCCACGGCGAACGATTCGCTTCATTTTGTTTTCGGGGGAAGAGGAGGGGCTGCTGGGGTCGTGGGCGTACGTGCGGGCGCATCGCGCAGAAATGGATAAGTATCGAGGCGCGGTAATTTTCGATTCAGGGATTGGACGGGTGACAGGATATTCGTTGGGTGGACGGCACGACATCGAGGCGGCGGTGCAAGACATTCTGAAGCCATTTGCGGGCTGGGGCGTGGATACGCAAACACTGGACGCGCAGACAGGTACGGACCATCTGGATTTTCTGCTGGAAGGAGTGCCGACGCTGGTGGCGAACCAGGAAGTAGCGAACTATCTGCAGAATTATCACGCGGCTTCGGACACGTTCGACAAGGTGGATATTCGCGAGTTGAAGCTGAACACGGTGCTGGCGGCGGTGACCGCGTGGGGGATTGCGGATCGCGTGGAGCCCATTGGAAAGAGGCAAACGCGCGGTGAGTTGGAAGAGTTGATGAAGGAAACGGGACTGGACAAGGAGTTGCAGAGTTTGGATATGTGGAAGGACTTTGAGTCCGGGGCGCGGGGGCGGCAGCGTTGAAGATTTGCGGCCATAGGAAGCCGCAGGATGCCGGTGGTACGAAGGAAAGGGGAGGGATTCCTCACTGCGCGGACTCCGTTCGGAATGACGGAGCTAGGTTGCATTGTGCGGCCATGAGTCGCAGCAGCTGCGCCCTATGGCGAGGGTTGGAGATATACTGAGAGTGTGACGCAAAATCGCAAAGTTCCTGGTGGCGGAGATTCCGCAGGCACGGTTGCGCCGACAAAAACCCTTTCCGCAACTGCGCTTGCGCGCACAAAAATTCTGGCAATTGATTATGGGCGAAAGAAGATGGGGCTGGCGCTGGCCGATTTTGAGGCGCGGCTGGCGGAGCCCTGGACGACGATGGAGCGAATCAATCGCAATGAGGATATGCGGCGATTGCGGGAATTTGCGCGCGAGCATCAGGTGAAACAGATTTTGGTGGGGCACCCATTGCGATTGGATGGGACGGCGGGCGAGATGGCGGAGGAAGCAAAGTCGGTTCGCGGAGCGGATGCGCAAACAGCTGGGATTGCCGGTGGAGCTGGTGGATGAGCGGCTGACGAGCTGGGAAGCCGAGCGGATCTTAGAAGAAGAGCTGGGCCGGCGCATCACACATGTGGAGACGCGGGACGGCCGGAAGAAGACGACGCGCAATTTGGATAGCAAGTACACGGTGGACGCGGTAGCGGCGATGGTGATTTTGCGGGAGTACCTGGCGCGCACAACCAGCGACGAGGAGGCTGGCCTAGGGTGAAAACGTTGCGGGCGATTGTGGTGCTGATGGTGCTGGGGGCCGCGGCGGCCGCGGGGTATTTCTGGTACGCGTTGGAAAAGCCGTACGGGGTGATTCCTGCGGAAGGGGTGTTTGTCGACGTGCCGCACGGGGCGTCGCAACGCGCAGTGTCGCGTTTACTGAAAAGCAAAGGGGTGATTCGGAGCGCGATGGCATTTGAACTGTATGCGCGGCAGCATCCGCGCCGTTCACTGGAGGCAGGCGAATATTTCTTCGACCACCCGCTGAGCGGGAAGCAAGTGTATTGGAAGCTGGCGAATGGAGAGATCTACGAGCAGCCCTTCACGGTAAAAGAGGGCGACACGATGTACGATATTGCGCATAATTTCGAAGCGGCAAAGTACATCAGTGCAGAGGAATTTCTAGCAGCGGCGCGGGACGCTTCGCAGATCCAGGACATCGCGCCGGGAGCGAAGACGCTGGAAGGATTCTTGTACCCGGCAACTTATAATTTGCCGCGAAAGGCGCCGGGGGACGCGCTGACCACGATGATGGTGCGCAAGTTTCGAGAAGCGCTGCAACAGATTGCGCCGGAGCGGCTGGACCCGCAAACGCCGGGCACACCGCTGTTATCGGTGATTACGCTGGCTTCGCTGGTGGAATCGGAGACGCCGAAACCGGAGGAGCGGCCATTGGTGGCGGGGGTATACACGAATCGCTTGCGGATGAACATGTTGCTGCAATGCGATCCGACGGTGATTTACGCGCTGAAGCAGGTGGATAAGTACAAGCCGCCGCTGCTGCTGAAAGATCTGAGCTACGCGTCGCCGTACAACACTTACGTGCATTTCGGATTGCCGCCGGGACCGATAGGGAATCCGGGAGAGACTTCGATACGCGCGGCACTGGCGCCGGCAACCACGGAGTATTTGTATTTTGTGGCGAATACACAGGGCGGCCATTTTTTTGCGGCGACACTGGCGGAACATAACCAAAATGTGGCCAAATATCACCGACTCCTCAACGGCGCATCCGCCGAGCCCGCGGTTCCTGAGACGTCGCGAAACTCACACCGCCGGCTCGGCCCCTAAAGGCAAACGATGACGGAAGGGCCGCAAACGAAAAAAGACAATGATTGTAGAAGCAGCCCGAGAATTGGGTTTGCAACGGTGGAGCACAGCGGAAATCGATCAGCTTCGGCGGAAACTGATCGCGGATCACGGGGAGGCGGGGAAATCGTCGAACGAATATATTTCCGAGGTGCTGGAGTCGATGGGATGGAAGGTGCAGGTGTCTGAACGGGAAGAAGCGGAAGAGCGGTTCGAAGAAGAATTCGAGGACATCCTGCACTTCAAAACGCTGCAGGATGCGGAAGTGAGCCTGACGCGGCTGGATGAACTGTATCGGCGTTTCCAGACGCACGGAGAAAAGGCGGCAACGGACCGCGTGTCTAGAAATCGCTAGACTGGGAAAACGGCGCGCGGAAATGATTTCGCACAATCGCAAAGTGGAAGCGCCGAAACGAGAAGAAAAGAAGGAAATCGCGGAATGGTTCCGAATCTGGCTGGAAACTCCAAATTCATTTTTCGATTGGCTGGAAGTGCGAAAAGCGTCGCCGGATTTTCGCCAGAAATTCGGGGATATTGACCTGGATTCTGAAGAAGCCTAGCCATGCACGCTGAAAACCCCGCACCTGATTTGCCGCCGTATTCGCTGGACGTGCAAGCGATGGATCTAGGTCCGGGAGTAAAGGCGGTTGGGCTGGAACTGATCGAAACGGAGAGCCGGGAACCGCTGCGAGGGGCGGAGGCAGCGGCGATCTGGTCGGAGACGGTGGTGGCATTGGCGGGGAAAGAGCCATGGGTGGTGGATTTTTTCAGTCATTTGGAGCGAGTGAGGGAGTTCTGCGCCGCGCACGGCATTGCGTTCCGGGAGGCGGCCTCGCGTTGCCTGGTGATTCCGCAACCGTCGGCGGAACTGCTGCGGCTGTTGATGGAGCGGTTCGAGGCGGAAACGTTTGGAATGCGAGTGGGAGCAACCGCTGCGGACGAAGATCACGCGCTGGAAGGGGAACTGTCGAAGCGAGGGCTGGATGCGTACCAAGCGGCGTATGCGCGGTATACGTGTTGCGCGATTTGCGAGCCGAGCGACGGGTGGGTAACGGTGCTGAGCGAAACGCTGTGGCCTACGGAATTAATTCGACGAATCAGGTCCGCGGTTCAGCCGTATGACGTGTACATCGCGCGCCCGCAGTAATTCGCGAAATCCGGGAAATACGCTAAAATAATGAGTGAAGAGCCTACGGGGGCTATGCGGATCGAGATGCGCAGAATTGATCCTGCGAGCGCGGCTGGGCAATAAAGAACGCGCGTCTCTCGCCCGAATCGCGACATAAAGGCTCTGAGTTGCGCCGTCTGGCGCGTTTCCATTGGCCGCGTATTTGCCTAAGTAAGAGCCGGGGACCCTGAATTCTCGATGAATCGTGCGCGGAATTGTATGGTTTTTCTGACGTTGTCAGCCGTGGCCTGCGGTTGTGGACGGCAGACGGGTGTCACGAAAACCACGACAGTACCGCCGACGGCTCGGCCGGTGGCTCTGGAAGCGACAAAAGAGCAATTACTGGATCGCTATAACCAGATGGTGCGGAGCCTGAAATCGGTGGATGCCACGGTGGAACTGAAGCCGTACGCCGGATCCGCGTATGCGGGAGTGATCAGCGAGTATCACGAAGTGAAGGCGTTTATTCTGGCGTCACGGCCGTACAACATACGGATGATCGGGCAAGTGCCGATTGCCGGTGGAACGGTTTTTGATATGGCGAGCGACGGGAAGGAATTTGAGGTGTCGATACCGCCGCGGAATAAATTTCTGGTTGGGCCGGTTTCGCTGACGCGGCCAAGCGCGAAGCCGATTGAAAACCTGCGACCGCAACACCTGGTAAATGCGCTGTTGTGGCCCGAGGTGCGCAAGGAGGAAGTGACGCTGTTCGAAGAATTCAATGATGAGGCTGGGCGATATTACGTGATTACGGTTTTGCGAGGCGGCTACCAGACGGAAATTCTACGGAAGATCTGGTTTGACCGGAGCGATCTGAAATATGTGCGGCTGGAAACGTACGGGCCGAAGGGGATCCTGCTGTCGGACGTGCGCTATGCGAACTGGCAAGCTCCCGACAATCCAGCGCCAGCGCTGGCGGAGTATCCGCGTTCGATACGAATTGACCGGCCACACGATGAGTACCGGCTGGACCTGGCGGTGACCAAGATTGTGATCAATGAAGCGATGGCGGCGGACCGGTTCGTGTTGCAGCCACCACCGGGCGCGGAAGTGGTGCATCTAACGGACGAGGACAAACAGCCATGATGGGGCAGTTGGTATTGCGCAACTTGTTCCATCGTCCGGTGAGGACGTTTATCGGGGTGCTGGCGATTGCGGTGGAAATTATGCTGGTAGTGGTGATCGTGGGGCTGACCTCCGGCATGCTGCAGGAAACGGCCAAGCGGATCGAAGGAATCGGGGCTGACATCATGGTGCAGGCTCCCGCGGCGCAAATACTGATTGGATTCAGCGGGTCGCCGATGCCGATCAAGATCGCGGACAAGATCGAGGATTTGAAGTATGTACAGGCGGTTGCGCCGGTGCTGCTGCAATTCAATTCGTCGGGCGGAGTGGAAGTGGTGTACGGAATCGACCCGGAATCGTTCCGGGCGGTTTCCGGCGGATTTGTGTTCCTGGCGGGGCACGACATGCAAGGCCCGGACGATTTGCTGGTGGATGACTGGCAGGCCAAGGCGAAGCACATCAAGGTGGGGACGACGTTCAAGTTGTTCAACCACGACTGGAACGTGGCGGGGATTGTGGAGCACGGGAAGGGCGCGCGGCTCTTCGTGCCGATCACGACGTTGCAGGACCTGGTGGGCGCGCGCGATAAGGCTTCGATTTTCCTGGTGAAATGCACGAGACCTGAGCATACAGAAGATGCGATTCAGGAGATCGAGCAACTGCTGCCGAACCATCCGGTCCGGCCGCTGAAGGATTTCACGAGCTTGATGACGTCGACGAATATTCCGGGGCTGCAGACTTTCATTAACGCGATGATCGCACTGGCAGTAGCGATTGGATTGCTGGTAATTTTTCTAACGATGTACACGACGGTGCTGGAACGCACGAGGGACATTGGGGTGCTGAAATCGCTGGGAGCGAGCAAACTGCTGATCGTGCGGGCGCTGCTTACGGAAACGGCGCTCCTGTGTTTTCTGGGTATTGCCGCGGGGGTGGGACTGAGTTACCTTGTCCGCGCAGGGTTTCTCGCAATTTTTCCGACCCTTTCGATACTGATCACCCCGGGATGGATTCTGCGGGCAGGGCTAATAGCGCTTGCCGGAGCTCTTTTTGGAGCGAGCTACCCGGCGTGGCTGGCCAGCCGTAAGGATGCCGTACAGGCACTTTCGTATGATTAAAAGGAGTTTGGCAGCCTAGCTACCCATGTCAATCACGTTTAGAATACACTCGCAGCCGAATAGTTCGAGCGACGCCGAGCTAATGACCTTAGAGCCGATCCTGAAGACCGAGAACCTGTGGAAGATGTATCACGCGGGGAAAGTGGAAGTTCCCGCGCTGCGGGGCGTGAATTTCGAGGTGCTGCCGGGAGAGTCGGTGGCGGTGATGGGGCCGTCGGGATGCGGGAAATCGACGCTGCTGTACGTTATCGGAGGGCTGGCGCAGGCGTCTCGCGGAAAAGTGCTGGTGGACGGAAACGACTTGTCGACGATGTCAGACGCAGACCGAACCAAGCTTCGGCGGCATAAGATCGGATTCGTGTTCCAGCGGTTTAATCTGCTGCCGGCGCTTTCGGCGCAGGGGAACATCGCGATTGCGCAATACATTCATGGGGATGGTTTTGACCCGCACCGCTTTGCCGTTGTGACCAAGATGCTGGGCCTGGAAGGACGGCTGCATCACCGGCCATCGGAGATGTCCGGAGGAGAGCAGCAGCGGGTGGCGATTGCGCGGGCGATTATCAATGAGCCCAAAATTTTGTTGGCGGATGAGCCCACAGGAAACCTGGACACGCAGAACTCCGAAGTTGTGTTGGAGATGCTGAGGCGGTTGAATAAGGACCTGGGGCAAACGATTGTGATGATCACGCACAACCCCGAAGCCACGGTGTACTTCGACCGGGTGGTGCATATGAGAGATGGAGTGATTGTCGACGGCGTACCCGCGGATTGAAGAAATATGCCAGGTCCCGGTCATATCCTCAACCGGATATTTTTTTGGTCGTACGAACGAGGCACGTGGCAATACGACGTGGCCGTCGGATTGATATTGGTGTTTGTGTTGCTGACGCCGACGCGCTGGTATCACGATCAGCCGCAAGTGGGTCCATCGGTGAATGCCACGCAAGTAGAACTGATCTCGAAGACGGGGGACCGCGAAGTGTATCGAGTGGATGCGCGGATTCTGGCGCCACCTGAGCGGACCCCAGCACTGCAAAATGATCTGCACAATGCGCTGCAGGGCGCCAGTGCGGCGCTGAGGGACGGAAGATTCTCTATCGGGAAAATAGAGGCGATCCGGGATGAATCGGGGACGGTGGTTGCGTACCGGGTGGAGATCAGCCACTAAGATAGTTTTTGCGACGCGAGATCTTGTCGAGCGTTGCCCTCGCGGGCTAATAAAAGAAGCCCTCGAACCATAAAACCTTCGAACCACAAAACCCAAAAAACCAACAAAACCACAAGGCTTGGCGATCCTGCGGACCTGGGGCGCAGCGTGCTGCGCCCCTACAAGAATCAGAGTTGAGCAATGGCGGTTGGTGGTTTCCAGGAAAAGCTGAAACGGGGTTCTGTGCGGTGCCGTCGAACACTTGGCAGCGAATTCCGCCGCTGGATGGCGGGTTAATCCATCTTGAAGAAACGGTCGGATGCGTTGCACTAGGGTGGACCCTTCGCTGGCTCAGGGCGAGCTGGCGGTACCAAGGGGTGGGCGAATGTTCATAGGACATTTTGGCGTGGGATTCGGGCTGAAGCGCTGGGCACCGCAAACGTCCGTGGCCTGGCTGATTGCGGCGACGATATGGGCAGATATTCTGTGGACGATTTTTCTGTTGCTGGGGTGGGAACACGCGCGGGTTGCGGTGGGAGACACGCGGTTTACACCGGTTGATCTGTACGATTATCCGTGGTCGCACAGCTTATTGTTTATGGTGCTGTGGGGGATCACGCTAGGGATAGTGTATCGGGCATTTCGCGATTATGTGGCGGGGGCGGTAGCGATCGGGGTTGGGGTAGTTAGCCATTGGGTGCTGGACTGGCTGACGCACCGGCCGGACATGCCGATATATCCGAATGGGCCAAAATATGGAGTAGGGCTGTGGAACTCGATTCCGGGGACGCTGATCGTGGAGATGCTGATATTTGTTGCGGGTTTGTGGTTGTACGTTCGAAGCACACGAGGACGGGATCGCGTGGGGCGTTACGGATTTTGGGCATATGTAGCGGTGCTTCTGATTTTGTATGTGGGAGACCGGTTCAGCGAGCCACCGAAAAACATGAGGGAAGACGCGATTGCCGGGATTGTTGCAATGGGGGTGCTGGTGGCATGGGCATGGTGGTTCGACCGGCACCGGGAGCCAGTGGAATCGACGCGATCAGTGCAGCAGACTTCGACGCAGGAGAGCTAGCCGAGACCAATGGTGTACGGTCTGCTATCATGCGCGGAGTCGGAGGCCTTGGGTCAGGACGGACGGCCGACCGACGGAAGACTCGGCCCGGAGGAATGGATGATGGAAACAATCCGCAAAACAAGGCCAACGCAGTGGACAGTTGTGGGGCTGTTCGCGTCGGGTGTGCTGGTGGTGGCGTTGATGGCTCAGGACACGACATCTCTGGTAGTTAATGGGCAGCACGGGACCGCGAAAGTGGTTCAGGTACAGGGGCACAACTATGTGGATGTCGATGGGTTGGTACGACTGACGAACGGGTCCATCAGCTTCAAGGGGGAGCAAATCGTGCTGACCCTGCCTGGGGGACCAACGGGCGGGGGTGCGAGTGCCGCGGCGGCGCAGCCGAAGGGATTTTCTAAGGAGTTCCTGACCGCAGCGGTGGAATCGGGGGCGCGAATACGGGAATGGCACTCGGCGCTGAGAACGGCGATCGAGCGTGGGGTGCCGCTCACGACGGGCTGGCTGGATGCGTATCAAAGGCAAGCGATGGAGGGGCTGAACCTGGCGTCGGTGGCGATCAGCACGGATTCTGACCGGAATGCTTTTCCGGTGATCACGCAGGCGTTCAACAAAGTGAAGAATCTGGAGGACAAATACATGGCGCTGGCTAAGTCACTTACATATTTCGCGCCAAACTCGCTGCAATCGGATCCATTGGAGCAAAGCATTGTGACTTGCGGACAGTCGCTGTCGGCGATGGCGGCCGCCAGACAGTTTGTGGAGGACGCGGCTTGTCAATGAGAATCCCGATAGAGTTGTGGGATTATCAGTGTGTTACGATTCGTTTGGTAAAAAAAAGGCTAAAGGATCGGCGTGAGGGGTAGATTTGAAGAGATTCCAAGCAATCTTAATGGCGATATTTGTGTGCGGGGCGACCGCGGGGATGCACGCAGGGGCGACCCAAGTTCCGGGGAAGCTCACGCTGGATTACGTGCTGTCGATGATGGACCATGCGGCGCAGGATTTCCGGTCGTTAACGGCGGCGATTGAGCACGTGAAATACACGGCGGTGGTGAAGGACACATCCACGGAGTCTGGCGAAATATTTATGCGCAAAGATGGCAAAGTGCGCATTGATTTTCAGTCTCCTGATCCGCGGACAATCCTGCGGAACGGCGACAATTTTTATATCTATACGCCACGAATCAATCGTGTGGAGGAGTACAACATCGGGAAGAACCGGGCGTTGGTGGAACAGTACCTGGCGCTAGGTTTTGGTACGCGCACGGACTCGCTCAAGAAAAATTACGACGTTGCGCTGACTGGGGAAGACGAACTCGACGGGCACAAGGCTGCGGTGTTGGAGTTGACGCCACGTTCGGAAGAACAGCGAAAGCAGATTTCGAAGGTGGTGATGTGGGTTGACGAATCGTCGTGGTTGCCGATTCAGGAAAAGTTTATTGAGGCGGGCACGGGGGATTACGTGCTGACGCGCTATACCAAAGTGATGAAGAATCTGAAGCTGGGCGATGGGAAGTTCAAGCCAGACTGGCCGAAGGGCACGAAAGTGGAGAAGCCGCGCGGGTAGGCCCGGTCAGGCGGAAGCGGATTCCTTTGCGAGCAGTTTCTCTTTGCGAGACAATCCCCAACGATAACCGGCCAGGGCGCCATCACTGCGAATCACGCGGTGGCAAGGCACTACGATGGAAACCGGATTCGTGGCGCAGGCACGGGCTACGGCGCGAACGGAGCGCGGTTGTCCCAGAGATTTTGCGACCTGCGTGTATGTGCGGGTGGCGCCACGGGGGATTTTCTGCAGTTCCTGCCAGACTCTTCGTTGAAATGCGGTGGCCTGCACGTCCAAAGGAAGTTCCACGCTGGGGGGATTGCCTTCGATGCGGTGAACGATTTCCTTCAGCCAGCGCTCATGGCCTTCAGCGGAGCGGACGATATCGGCTTTGGGATATTCCTTGCGCAATTCGTGGGCGAGGTTGCGTTCATTTTCGCCGAGATAGACGGCGGAGATGCCGCGTTCGGTGCTGGCGACAAGAACCTTGCCAAGTGAAGTAGTCGCGATGGTGTAGGTGATTTGCATACCTTCTCCTCCTTTGCGGTATGAAGCTGGGGTCATGCCGAGTTGCCGATTGGTTTTTTCATACAGGCGGCTGGATGAGCCGTAGCCGCAGGCGTACAGCGCGTCGGTGACGCTGCTGCCGTCTCGCAGAAATTTTTTAAAACGAGCGAGGCGGAAGGCCTGTTCGAACTCTTTGGGCGATACTCCGGTGGCGCGGCGAAAAGCGCGGCGGAGTTGTGCGGGAGAAGAATGGACCTGAGCGGCAAGATTGCCAAGGCGGGGCGCTTCGTCGTTTGTTGTGGCCAGGACGGCCGCGACCCTTTGCACGAGAGCGATAGCGGAATCCTGCTGTTTCGGGCGGCAGCGGCGGCACGGACGGAACCCCTGATTTTCGGCATCTTGAGTGGTGCGGAAGAAGAGGGTGTTTTGGCGCTGGGGGCGACGAGCAGGGCACGAGGGACGGCAATAGACTTGGGTGGAACGCACGGCGAAAAAGAACGTGCCGTCGGCGCGAGCGTCGCGGTGCAAGGTGGCTTCCCAGAAGCGCTCGGCGGCCTGCGGGGTGATGGCGGAGGATGGGAGGTTTTGGTGCTGCGTGTTCATGGCCGTAGAGTAACGCGGTGTTCGAAGGCAATCTATCCGATTTCGGACAGCAAATTTTAGTTACTTGGTTATGAGGATTGTGGGATCAGGCTTCACCGGGCGCGGGGATAGCCTCTTCGGCTTCCATCGCGGTTTTGTGGGGAGCGGTGATGACGAGCAAGACGGCGGTGAGAATGATGCCGCTGGCGAGGCCGGTGCGCAGGGTAAGAGGTTCGGCGGCGAGCAGCCAGCCCAGGAAGAGCGCGACCACGGGATTAACGAAGGCGTAGGTCGCGACGCGAGTGGCGGTGCTGTGCTTGAGTAAGTAGGCATAAGCGCTGAAGCCAACGCCGGAACCGAAAACGGCCAAATAGGCGATGGCGGTCCAGCCGCGCAAGGTGACGTCGGCAAAATGGAAATGGCGAGTCTCACCGATGACAACGGATGTTAAGCACAGCACGATGCCGCCGCAGAGGCTCTGCATGCCGACTCCGAGAAGCGGGGCTCGGGGCAAAGGATGGTGTCGCATATAGATGGAACCGGAGGCCCAAGCGAAAGAAGCGGCGATGAGCGCGAATGCGCCGTACGGGTCGATGCGTCCGGAGTGGCCGAGATGTTTGGGCCCGACGAGCAGGGTCATGCCCGCGAACCCGAGTACAAAGCCGAGCAGCACACGGGGAGGAGGGCGCGAGCCGCCGGGACGGAGCCAGTCGATGAGGACCATCCAGAGGGAAACGGTGGCGACGAGAAGCGCGGCGATGCCGGAGGGGACTCTGAGTTCCGCCCAGGAGACGGTGCCGTTGCCGGCGGCGAAGAGCAAGCAGCCGGAGATGAAGGTAGTTCTCCATTGCGCGAAGGTAGGCTTTTCGCGGGTGAGGATGCGAAACGTAGGATAGAAGAACAGGCCGATGAAGAGATAGCGGAGTCCAGCGAGTAAATGAGGCGGGAAGGACTGGATTCCGATGCGGATCGCGTAATAGGTTGAGCCCCAAACGATGTAGACAATGGCGAAGCAGATCAGAACGCGAGTGGGATGCGAAGGCTGCGACGTGGCAGAGACGTTGTTCGCGGGGTTGTCAGCAGCTTTGGTGGCCATATAGGAGTTTGTCATGGAGATTTCTGCAGGGACAGAACCATTATGGAAGGTAAAAAGGGAAGAGACGAGGTAGCGAAGAAAAAGGAAATGGGAAGTACTATGAGGAAGTGTTTCGTTTTAGGACACTTCGAACATTTTCCACAGGTTGACAGTTTGTCTCAGGAATGGCATCGTGGCACCCAAGTTCTTCCGGGACATTTTACTTAGATAAGTAATAGAACCACGGCAGTGGTTTTTTTGTCTGTTTTTCATCTCTCTACTGAGGGCGAGATGAGCGCCGCGAACCGCGCAATTGTTTGGGACAATTTAGCACGGCAACAAGGACCGACGACGCAAGCTGCGGCGCCCGCGCCTGTGCTTCCCGAAAAACCCAGCGTACTGCCACCGGTGGTATCTCCTGCGCCGAAACTACGAGTTGTACCATTGCTGCGCGAACCGCAGCCGCGGCGATTCGTTCGCGTTCCCACCCATGCGGTTGGCGTGCATATGGAGCAGCGGGAACGGCCGCGCGCGGCACTGAAGCTACCGCTGAAATTGCGGAGCGTGGCGGGCGTGAGGGAAGAGTTTCCGATCACGCTGGTTACGCGGGATATCAGCTCGTCGGGAGTGTTTTTTCTGTGTCCTAAGCAGTTGGGTGCGGGGACGGAAATTGAGCTGGATATTGTGTTGGTGAGCCGGCCGCTGGGGTATGGAAATGTGGTGGTATCGTCGCGGGCGAGCGTGCGTCGGACGGAAGCGGCGAATATGCCGGGATGGTACGGGATAGCAGCGAGCTTTGATGATTTTGCGTTTGATCGAGACGATTTGATTCCCACGTGGCTACCTGCCGACTGAAACTGACCCGCTCTTGACAACCGACCTCGTTAGAGAAAGCACGTTAACGAGGAGTTGTGCTCAACCTAGCCTGTGAGCGGGCGACAACAGGGGTTTATTGGAGTGCCTTGGGACTAGATTTCGCCCGATTTATTTTCACAAGGATGAAGGCTAAGGCAGGCGGCGGGCGATTAGGAACCAGCCGTGCGGGTCTTCGCTGAAGGCTCCTGGTTTGTACTCAGTGCGGATTTCGAGGCGCACGGGCTCGAGCGATTCGATTTCCCAGCCATCGGCAAAGGCATCGCGCAACTCGGGCTGCGAGACGCGTCGCGGTCCTTGCGTTCCCGGAGTGGCGTCGCTGAAACAAAGCAGGAACACACGTCCCCCGGGATCGAGGACGGTCTTGAGTCCGCGCACGTAGCGAATGCGGTCGGCGTCGGAAAAAACGTGAAACAGGCCGGAGTCGAGCACGTTATCGAAGCGTTCGGTCCAGTCCTCCAGTTTTAGGGCATCTTTGACCAGGAACTTGACGTTGAGAGTGCGCTCGGCGGCCTTGCGCCGGGCCGCAGCGATGGGCTCCTCGAGGAAGTCGAAGCCGGTGACGTCGTGGCCGCGTGCGGCGAAGAACAGAGCGTGTTCGCCGGTGCCACAGCCCGCATCGAGAACCGAGCCGACGACCTTATGGGCAGCGGCCTGGAACCCAGGCTGAGGCTTGCCAATGTCCCAGGGCGGGCTGCCGGCGTAAGAGTTGCGAAAGTGCTCGCGGTCGTGGGTCAAGACGTTGTCCCCGAAAGGACTTCTCTTAATTTAATACATACCCTCCTTAGCTAGAAAAATAGTTCCAAATCTTCTTAATTCAGATTTCCTTCTGTCGGAACAACTGGCTGGCCGCCGACTGAAATTTCTGTAGTAGGTCGCGAGCGCAACAATTCCGACTATGACGCGAGTTGCCATTCATGCTCATTTCTAAACCATCAAAACCATGGAATCATGCGGGTACTATGAGCCATATGGACGGTTTCGGCGTCAATCAGGGTGCGCCGGGTTAAACCGGCATGTTGTAAGGAATGAAAGAGTCCTACAAGGAAGGAGACAGCGACTCCATCTTGGCCCTCAGTCTTGCAGGAGACATCGCGAGATGTCGCTTGAAGCGTAGACAGGGGTATCGGTGGGCCGGGCTATTGAGCTTCGAAAAACGCAAAACCAGGACGCCGACTCTTTCCTGATGGAGGAAGGCACCACGGCTGCATCGCGATATCGCGAGCGAGCAGTCGGTCCTGCGTAGTCTTAGAACCCGCGCACGCTGAGAAACAACATGTACGAGAACCGGGAGACCTCTAGAGCGCCTCGACCCGAAAGGGAACGAGGCCGGTCTGCGAAGGTGCAAAGCCACAAGGCAGACGCGCACGCTTTGGAGGAGTCGGACCGCGCCATACTATCGATGAACCAGACGAACAAAGAGGAGCGATCTTCGGCGGAGCCTGGGGAGAAAAGGGCGCGGGCCAAGGAGAACATCGTTCCATCCAACACCAACCCGACACAGAGCGGGGAACAAGTGTCCCAGGGATTGAGCGGTGTGCGAGAAGCAGCAAAGGAAAGGAGACAAGAACGGTTCACGGCTTTGCTTCACCATGTGCACGTGGATTTACTCCGGGACAGCTACTACGCCTTAAAGCGGCACGCAGCACCGGGAGTAGATGGCGTGACATGGCAGGAGTATGAAACCGGATTGGAAGGTCGGCTTGCCGATCTGCACAATCGGATACACCGTGGAGCGTATCGGGCGCAGCCTTCACGAAGAGTCTATATACCGAAGGCCGACGGACGGCAACGTCCGTTGGGCATAGCGGCGCTGGAAGACAAGGTCGTACAGCAAGCCGTGGTGACCATCCTCAACCAGATTTATGAGGTGGACTTCAAAGGATTCTCGTACGGGTTTCGTCCCGGTCGCAACCCACACCAAGCGCTAGACGCGCTGACGGTGGGTATCCAAAGGAAGCACGTGAACTGGGTGCTCGACGCCGACATTCGGGGTTTCTTTGACAACATGAGCCACGAATGGACGATGAAATTTGTGGAGCACCGCGTGGCTGATCGCCGGATCCTGCGCCTGATCCAGAAATGGCTGAAGGCGGGGGTGTCGGAAGACGGCCAGTGGTCGGAGAGTAAGGTGGGAACACCGCAAGGAGCAGTGGTTTCACCACTGCTAGCCAATGTGTACCTGCATTACGTATTCGATCTGTGGATCGAAGCTTGGCGCCAGAAAGTAGCCACGGGCGATGTGATCGTCGTCCGTTATGCTGATGATCTGGTGGTGGGTTTCGAAAACCGAACGGAGGCCGAGCGATTCCTGGAAGCATTTCGGGAACGATTGGCAAAGTTCGGGCTGGAACTACATCCGGAGAAAACACGACTGATCGAGTTTGGGCGGTTCGCCGCCCGAGATCGGGAGAAGCGTGGTGAAGGGAAGCCGGAGACCTTTACGTTCCTGGGCTTCACGCATTACTGCGGGAAGCGAAGGAGCAACGGAACATTCACCGTCTGGCGGAAAACGGCGAAGAAGCGCATGGTGGCGAAGCTTAAAGCCATTAAGGCTGAGCTGCGCCTTCGAATGCACGAGCCGGTTGCCAATGTCGGTGCATGGCTGCGAAAGGTTGTGAACGGTTATCACCGATACCATGCGGTCCCGGGAAACATCGACCGGTTGAGTGTCTTCGGGCAACGGTTGCGGCGCTTGTGGTGGCACAGTCTACGCCGCCGCAGTCAGCGACCTGCGCGGTGGGATCAGCTCCTACCGATCTACACCCGGTGGCTTCCAGCTCCACGCGTTTTGCATCCTTATCCTACAGCTCGCTTCCGCGCTACTCATCCACGGTGGGAGCCGTATGCGTAGAAGCGCCCGTACGGTTCTGTGCGGGGGGCGATCAGTGATGATCGTCCCTACCGCGTCACTTGAGCACCAGATCGCCCGCCATGACATGGGCGTGAAGCTTATATTTTCCATTGCCATCTTTCTGGAGAGAATTTCCGATCCAGCCTTTTGGATCGCCAAACTGAGTACCACGAATGTCTCCGAACCTCACGGAGAGATCCACGTGGGAGTAATTTTCCGGACTTCCTACCTGGATAGTCAAATCGCCGCCAGTGAGTTCAAGGTCCTTGTCTCCCGCAACGTCCTGTACAGAGAGATCGCCGCCATGCATGCGGGCATATAAGTTTGTGGATTTGGGGATTTCGATGGTGACCTGTAGCTCTTTTTTGGGGACGTGCGAGAGTTTGAGATCCACGGTTGTGCCCGAATGCTTCAATTGGATCTTAATATTCTTCGCCTGCTCCACGTTCTTGCCCTCTACGTGTATGGAAAGCTTGTCCGAATCGCTGCCTATAACACGGAAGTCCCCATCGTGCAGGTTCAAACGAAGGTTCATTCCACCGGCCAAGTCCGTCTCGAATCCTTGAGGTGGGAGTTTGGTGGTTTCATTCGAGGTCTGACAGAACGCCACGGACGCGAACAATAAAGACACTGCAATTAAGCGAAAGAGGTTCTTCATGAGGTCCCTCCTGGCCAAATAGTACGCAAAGAATGCGCCAAAGGTTCCAGGTCTCACCAGCACCGCGGACTGTCAACTTGTGCCAACAGCCCGACCCACTCAAGGATTTGGCAAGCCGCTCAGTGAGCGCTTCGGCGATTTATCACCCACAGGCTTGCCGACCATTGAAAGGGAACTTTAACTTCTCTCGAACGTATCTTTCAGGGATGAACGAGGATTGCGAAATGGACCCAACGAAAAGACAAGTCTTGTCGAGCGGGAGCGCCATGGTGGTCGGAATGATGTGTTTACTGCTGGGCATTGCGATGTCTGCTCACGCGAGCCACGGAGAGGACGTTAAAGCAACACGCCACGTCAAAGGCAGAACGATCATCTCAGAAGAATCACCCAGGGCAGAGCTGCGCATTTCGAAAGGGTTCCGGTTCATTGGCGATCAACAAATAAATCTTTATGGAAATGCGGAAGCAGAACAGTATGTATTTGTGCGTTCGGGCGCTGGCAATACTGCAGAAAAGTTCTACCTGCTGCAGTTTGAGCATTTTCTGCCGACGAACAACCTCACTTACAAGTACGACTCCATGCAGACGACGCAAATAGGCGACCTGCAATTCATCTATGACGTGAAAAGCTTCTCTGATCTTCCGGCCACTCTGGCGGAAGATCAGGCCTCAGATGGTGCAGCATTGGAACGTTTGCTTGCAAAACACAACCTTTCTCTTCCGCATAAGTCTGTTCTGGTCCGAATGGTAAATTTTCCGTCGGCCGATCATCGAACGGAGTTGCTGATTTTGTACGGAGAGGCTTTGCCGCTTAATAGCGATGTCCCTATGGGCAAAGGCTGGGTCCGCCTCGATACAGAATCGCCAGGAACTGCACAGACATTTCTCGAACACGCACGCCAGGAGCTTGTCGTTCGAAGGCGGTGAATGCACTGCTGACCTCGCGAAAGATCTGTTTACCAATCCTGGTTTCAAGTGTCGATTTCAGACCGAGTCACTCTTTGACACCCTGAACCAGCCTTTTCCGCGATCAAGCAGCCTCTTGCATCGACTCCGATTCGGGTCGCAAAGCCTCCGCGAGTATTCCCTTCGACCATCGCACGGGACCATTCGAGTCGGGAAATGAAAGTTCACCTCGTCCAACCGAAACTTCCATCCAGCCGAGCACTTCCTCGCAGGTTGCGGTAATCACGGCGGCCGAGCACCCAATGCCGTCCACCGGCACGATGCGCTTTTCCTTCCGAAGCACCTGCATCATGACTTCTGCCCATTCCGGTAACCCCGGCAATCCAAACCGATGAACGAGCGCCGTCCATACCTCATGCGGCTCGGGCCGCAGCACATAGGTCCGCGACAGCGATTTCATCCCGCGCAACTCCTCGGAGAGCGCAATCATGTGCCGCACGGACTGCTTCCGGCCGGGAATGCAGACACTTCCGCGACAACAGATCGCCCCTTCGCCCAGCGCGACCTCCTGAATTTCTCCATCTGGAAACGTAAGCCGGAATCGCGCCTGCTCGTAGACAGCGGCCGTGATCGCCCCGATGTCCGAATCGTTGCCGAACACGCTGAGCAGATGCGCCTCGTCACCGTCGCCGATGTAATGGCTCACCCGCACCCGGATCCGCGTAGCGATCTTTTCTGTGTACCGCTCGTACTCAAGCAGCCCCATCCTCAGATGTGCATTCTCCTTTTTTCGTAAGCGTTCCCCACTGCTTGGAGTACTGCCCGATTTAAGTCGGACATCGCGGTACTAGACCCCACTTCGGCGGTTGATGTCGTAACGAGGTCGGCCTCACAACGAGCCGAGGAGTAGACTGTTCGGTGTTCACCCTACAGCGACCGGGCACTGCGTCACGTCGATTGCTTCTATAATTCTTATAAGTGTCACTTACGGACCAGACCGATAGCCGCCCATGAATCTGCCCTACCGCCTCAGAAGTTTGATTCCTCTGCAATGGCAGCGGACTAGCAAGGGTGAACCACTTTCGATGGTAATGCTCTTACGGAAGCCGCATTCGTTCCACGCGGCTGAACTTCGCAACGCCGCCGAGAGGGCTTGGCACACGTCTTTTTCTCATGAGGACAAAGAGTCCAAATACTGCGTCGTTCAAGAGGGTTCCGTGACCCTCATGAAGGCGGGACCTTACCTGCTGAGCTTCTTCTATTACGCGGCCCCTTATGTCGAGGACCCAAAATCGAACATTGAGTGGCTTCCGCACGCGACTCAACGGGAAGCGTGGGTGCAGCACGCAGCCTGCTACTCTGTTGACTTTATGAACGATGGCGTTAGCGTTCAGCTAGGTTACTGCGTTCTTGCACAACTCGTTTCGGAAATGCTCGATGGAAATTGTACCGGAGTTTACATTCCAAGAGAGCGGTTGTTGGCACCGAATGACCAATCGTTGTATCTGGCGCTGCATGGGTTTGCCTCAGCGTGCGACTCTGGCGTGAACTCGAACGACCTGAGTGCCTGGTAAGTTTGAATGGATAGGTCGAGGAGGAGGGCTTGGTGTACAAAAGCTGAACTTAGCGGAGGCTGTTTCTTGTGTTGGAGTAAATCGAGTTTCACAGGACAGCTAATTAGCCTTTTTGTGTAGTCCCCAAGTTTTTACGCTTCCGTCTTCCTTGCTTTCCGAGGATGCGTGAATGGCTTTCCCGTCGGGCGTAACCTCCAAACGCACTACGAACACAATCTTTCCGTCACGCTGATTGGTCATTTCCACCGTATTGGCGTCAATTCGTTTCACGGCGACCATGGTGTGGCCTGGGTCATCTTCTATCAGATAAAATTTGCCGTCGAATTTCGCATCAAACTTTTCTCCCAGAGGAGTCTCGGCACTGAATCCTTGCGATGTGCACTTGTATGTGATGATTGTGCTGTTCGCCGAGCGGCTCTGCTTGAAAATTTGCCACGAGCCAGAGAGAACGTGTGCACCGGGAGGCGCGGGTGCAATCCGCCTAAACCCAGTCTCAAACGTAACAGCCTCTGCTTCTGTCGTATCTTTCATCAGTTGGGTCAAAGTGTTGCCGTCGGAAGAAACAGTGTCCGTTTCCGTGTACGTTGGTTTCCCAGCTTTTTTTGACGTGATTTCGACAATATGTTCGTCCACGATGCGGACGCTGACTGTATCCCAATAGCCCGTGACCGGCACTTTCTGGTCTTTACCATCGGCCTTGAGCACCCTGTCGCCATCCCGAAAAATTCCATCGGCGAGCGAAAGCGTGATCGGTTTTTCGGCCGCGAAGTTTCGATTTTTGTCGGTATCAATAACCCAAGTGCCGTCGAACAGGCTTTGCGAACGAGACGCGCTGGGGAATAAAACTACTAAAAGCAATGCGGTGCATGCGGATTTCATCAGGGCACCTCTAAACCTGCTATGGGGCGCTTCAACGAAACTGGTCGGATATGATGCGGTCTCTAGCGTAGCTGGTGGCCCGACTGTCTATCACGGCCTGTCGAATTGGTCGCTGTCTTGCCGTTAGCAGCCGGTTTACGGGTTAGCGGATATTCGGGGCTTCGATCTGGGCGAGGAACGACTTTGGGAGTTCGTTACGGGAAGCCACATACCGCATGATGTTGCGTTTTCTTTCATCAGCCACTTTATACCGGGAAAACAACATAACCGGCGCTTTCCCGAGGCAAGCATGTCGCTCGCTTTCGCGATCCGGCGGCGGCGCGTTTCCGGTTGCTTGGCTGAGGTTATCGAGAAAATCCAGTCGCGGCGGGCCATGGGAGTGATGTCGTCCCAGCCCGCCTGGGCCGGCGGGACGGATGCCATGGCTTTGCGCAGGTCTGTGGGCACCCTGGTCTCCGGTTCTTCTCCGGCCCGGGTGATCTCCACCGTTACGGTGTCGAGAGCCTCTGAGCCTGCGGCAGCGCGCATGGTTTTGTCAACGCTGAGCCAGTGACTTCCTTTGCCGTTTGGTTCGAGAGCGGCACGAAAAGGGAAGCTATTGATCATTCCCTCCACCATCGTCCTGCCACGTGATGGAAGCTTGGCACTGGCGTTCTTGGGCAGGGTTAGGGTCCACGATCCAGTTTTTTCGTTGGCCATAGGCCTGGACAATTTGGCGCTGAAGCGGATGGTTGACTTGGTTTGTTGCGGCATAGCCAGTTTCGTTCATCTTATACTAGCAAATCCACCCGGACTTCTTTTCCGCGATACCATGCATAAACCTATCGATTCGCCTATTCTAGAATACAAACAACTCACTGCCAAAATAGAGGACGTGGCCTAAAGTTAGGGCAAAAAGGGGTGCCTAATAAAATTGTGGAGTGCGCCCGATTCGCATTGTTTCCATACAGCGTTCCCGCTTTTGAGATCACTTCTCTTGACTAATAAGTGTGAACAGGACTGTGTCTCCCATGTCCCCGTTTCATCCATCCATTTAATTATTCCGAAAAAATAGAGATAGACCTGTTCATTTTCTAATCCACTGACAAGCTCTTTTTGTAGTGGCTTAGTGGCAATATCGCGTACTCGATTGTCTCCAGCACCAATTTCATCGCCCTTCATTTTGGGTAATTGGGACAGCCAAGCACTGCGGAATTGGTTGATCTTATCCTCCTCCTTTGTGCCAAGCCCCTCTCCGGGTGCGATGAATGCTAATCCTCCCGCTATAACAGCGTCTCTAGCTACGCCAACTGACGCAGCGTTTTGTACTACCATCGTTACGGTCGCGGTATGGCCAGCGACAAATATTCTGTGACCATTCGCAGGAATTTGGAATGCTGTCCGAGCGAACTGCAAATAGGTCTCTGGATGTGCCGGTGTTGCGCGTGAATCATCTTCCGTATGTTTGTCACCAAGTGGGGAAATCCATATTGCCAATATCGCGTAAATTCCGCGAACTAGGCAGACCATCAACATTCCCTTACTAAATCTGCGCATTCCCGACGAATGAGCAACCCAAGAATTTCCCAATGCCAGAGGAAGTAGCATTGCGACGGCAATGCCGAGCAATAAATAAAGAACTTGCCCTTTCAATTTCCCCGCCTTGTCGAGAACCACCAAAACAATTCCAAAAACAATGCCGAGAATCGCGAGAATTCTGTCCAAGGTAATTTCCACGGGAAAACACCCCTTCCTGCTACACGGGGATAATAGGCGCGTTGTCGGCCTTGTATGAAAAATATAATAACGGATACAGGTGAGAGTGATACCCGAGTTACCGAAGCCCCTGAATCGCGAAACTATGACGCAGGTGGACACGTCAGTAGACAAGGGCGACGAAGCAGTTGAGGAAGAGGTTCAGATCGGGACGACTCAGGCATGGCCTGGACCTGGATGGGAAACTGAACCTTACCCGTAAATTCCATGTGCAAGATCACCAGTTGCGCAATTCTGCTAATCTGAACAGCGGTGACTGTGGGCGCGAAAAAACCGCTGGCGGGCGTGCTGTTCGATTGGGACGGCACGCTGATCGATTCTTATCACGCGGATTCCCAGGCGTATCTGGCGATGTTCCGGGAGATGGGGCTGGGATGGGGACTGAAGGAACTAGAGCTGCACTATTCGCCGGACTGGTACACGGTGTACCGGGCGGCGGGGATCCCGAAGGAACATTGGGATCAGGCGGACAGCCTGTGGCGCGAGAATTATGCGAAGCATCCCTCGAAGCTGGTGACCGGAGCGCGGCAAGTTTTGCGAATGTTGGGACGGCGGCACGTGTTGGGATTGGTGACCAGCGGGGATCGCGAGCGAGTGTGCCGGCAATTGAGGGAATTCGATTTGACGCGAACGTTTGGCGCACAAGTTTGCGGAGGCGACACTCTGGAGAAGAAGCCGCACCCGGCACCGCTGCTGATGGCGCTGGAGCAGGTGCAGTTGAAGGCTGAGGAGTGCGTGTATGTAGGGGATACGCCGGAGGACTTGGAGATGGCGCGCGCGGTTGGGATGCGATCGATTGCGGTGCTGGGACCGTTTCCGACCGAGGCGCGGCTGCGGGCCGCGAAACCGGAATTTTTGTTGAAACGATTGCGGGATTTGCCGGGTTTTTTGGAGAAGCTCGGTGGTGGTGCGTCGGATTGTGGAGAGTAAAACCAGACGGCCGGCGTCGGAAGGCGGGCCCGCCAACGGCTTGAGACACAGGCGGAAATTGTGCTAGCGAGGTTTGGAGCTTGCCGGAGGCTGGGCAGGCGGTGCTGGAGGATCTGGGTTGACCTGGGTGGCCGGGAAGGGCTTGAAGTTGGTCCACTTGATGGTGACGCGAATGGGAATATCGCGATCCTTCATTTTGTAGATTCCATCGGAGCGTGAATAATCGGGGAACCAGTATTTGCCTTCGACATTTTCGCGATAGGTTTCGAACATGGTGAACGGTAGAGACGGCGGATGGACTTCGCCGAGGTCATTCATCCAACGGCCGTAGGTTTCGACGACTTCCAAATATTTCTGATCGACCCAAACGACGCCATCGAAAAAGGCGTGCTGACGCTCCAGGGTTTTCGGGGAAACCTGGAAAATGAAGCAATCGACCTCGTCCACTTTTTCGGTGTTGAGATATTTGACGTTGTATTTGGAAAGCTGGTCGATGGTAACGGGAAATGCGGGGATACGCGTGAGAGCTTGAGCATCTTCGGGCTCGAACGAAAGATATTGCAGAGAAGTTTGCGGGGCGGTGATGGCTTTCTCGTAGAGCTTGCCGTCGCCGGAACGAACGGCGTCATAGGTGGCAATGTACTCGCCGGAGGGCTGGCCGTCGGGACCGAATTCCTGAATGCGAATGGTTTTGCGATAAGCGAATTGCGGGCGAGTGGAAAAATACAGTTCTTCTTTTTTGGCGAAAGCTTGAATGATTTGTTCCGGAGGGGGAGGAAGGTGGCGCAGCGGCCTCGACGCCTTCGATGCGGGTGACGTGATGTTCGGGCGGAGGAGCGAGCGGGCCAGGCGCGTTTTCTTGCGCGTGGAGTGGGATGGCTTGGAAGAAGAGTAGAGCCGCTGACGACAGGGGAAGGAAGCGAGACGATGGGTGGCGAGGCTATCGAGCATATTGAATTGGATGCGTTTCGGCGGTGGGCAGGCCGCCTTATAACAATTATTGTACAGGCAGGAGCTGCGTCGCAAAGACTCACGGCCTTGTCACGGCTATTCTACACGCAGGACAGAGCTCACGTGCAGAACCGGCCCGCCGGCACCGTCGGAATTTGTTAAGCGCAAGATATAGGCTGAAGCGTGTGCAACGGATGGGAGAAATTGGCGGCGGAAACGAGGGAGCGTTTGTTACACTGAAAGAACTGTGAGACAAGATGTCCTCGCTCGGCGGTACATTGTCTCAGGACGAGTGCAAGGGGTCGGTTTTCGCAACTACGTCGAGCATGTCGCCGAAAAACTGGGAATTCATGGGTACGTCCGGAATCGGCGTGACGGAAGCGTGGAAGTATTCGCGATTGGCTCGCCGGAATCGTTGAAACAGTTGCGGACGTGCGCTGGAGAAGGGGCCGGCACTTTCGCGGGTGAGCGAGGTTCGGGAGGAGCCGGAGCGTCCGGACAACAGGTATTTCGGCCAATTCGTGATTGAAGTCACCGAATAAACGAGGAGCTCGAGGGAATGAATGAATTGAAGAAATTGATCCGCGAAGTGCAGGACTATCCGAAACCGGGAATTTTGTTTTATGACTTGACGACGTTGATGAAGGATAAGGATGGGTTTCGCGCGCTGATTGACCGGCTTTGCGGGCATTATGATGGGCACAAGATTGATCTGGTGGTGGGGATCGAGGCGCGAGGATTTATTCTGGCGCCGGCGTTGGCGTATCGATTGAACGCGGGATTTGTGCCGGTAAGAAAGCCGAAGAAGTTGCCAGCAAAAGCGGCGAAGGTTTCTTATGCGTTGGAGTACGGTACCGATGCGCTGGAGATTCACGAGGACGCGGTGCAAAAGGGTCAGAGGGTGTTGCTGTGCGATGATTTGCTGGCGACCGGGGGAACCGCGGCGGCTGCGGTGCAGTTGATTCGATCGCTGGGCGGGATTGTGGAGGGTGCGGCGTTCGCGGTGGAGTTGACGTTTCTGCATGGGCGGCAAAAGTTGCCGGGGTTGGATGTGTTCTCGTTGATTCAGTACGACAAGTAGTTGCCAATGCGTAGGTGCGAAGACCCACATGCAAAAAGGGCATGTGGGGCACCCTAGGAGGGGTTCGGCTAACGCTTCGGAGCATGGCGCTGGCGCAGGGCTTCGAAGAGGACGACGCCGGTGGCGACGGAGACGTTCAGGGATTTGACGGGGCCGGTGGTGGGAAGGGAGACGACGAAATCGCAGCGCTTGCGAGTGAGTTCGTGCAAGCCGTTGCCTTCGCCGCCCATGATAATGCCGGTAGGAGTGGTGTAGTCCACTTCCGTGTAGATTTTTTCCGCAGTTTCATCGAGGCCAACCAGCCAGTAGCCAGCTTCCTTTAGATCTTCCATGGCGCGCACGAGATTGGTGACTTTCGCTACCGGCAAATGCGCCAATGCTCCGGCGGAGGCGCGCGCGACCGTGTCCGTGAGACCAGCGGCGCGGCGTTCGGGAATGACTACGCCATGAGCGCCGGCTGCAAGCGCTGTGCGAATGATGGCGCCAAGATTGTGCGGATCTTCGACGCCATCGAGGAGAACAATCAGACCTAGGTGGTTTTTGGATTTATTTGCGTTATCGATGATGTCTTCGAGGGTAGCGGCTGCGCGCACGGCGGCGATCGCGACGACGCCCTGGTGCTCGCGGGTGTTGGCGAGGCGATCGAGTTGGCCGCGATCTTCAAAACGAACGGCGATGCCGCGAGAGCGAGCGAGTTGCACGATTTCTTCGATGCGAGTGTCTTGGCGGCCCTTGGTGATGACGATGCGGTCGAAGGCGCTGCCGGCTTCGAGGGCTTCGCGGACGGCGTGAATGCCAGTGAGGCGGTCCATGGGGGCAGTTTATCGTTGAATGGTGATAGTTGGAAGTTGGGCGCCAGTTCAAGGTTCAGAATCGAAAATTAAAATTGCGGTGAGGATTGTGGTAGAGGTCCGTTCGAGGACTCAGGAGAGGGTCTCAGAGTTAAACCCATGATCCCAGTTGCAACCGCGGCACCTGGGGCACCCGCGGGATGAGGAGAGGTTTTTTGGCTCTCTAGATTCCATCGATCGTGCGGACATGGGGCGTAGCAGTGCTACGCCCCTACGAGTATTTGGATCCGCCGATGGCGAGTTCGGGCGAGTACATTTTGCCGCTCAGTCCAGGGCAGAGCAGAATTGGACGATGCGGGTGCGGGTGGATTTGACTGGGATGGCGAAGGGGAGGGAGGCGGCTTCGTCGAGGAGGAGAATGACGCGATCGAGTTCGCCTTCGCCGGGACGGCCTGCCAGGGCTAGACGCAAAGGATAGAAGAGATCGCGGCCGCGCAATTCGAGCTTGCGCTTTGAGCAGCGTGACAGCTTGTTTGAAGCGATCGGAATCGAACGGCGTGGGGTCGAGCAGGAATAAGGCCAATTCGCGAAGGACATCGCGCGCGCCATAACGCGAAAGGACTGCATGTGCGTCGGTGGTTTGCAGGATTTGCGTGGCATCGTAATGGAAGATAAGGGCGAGCGAGTTCCTGGAGTCCAGCGAGATCCGCGGCATGGGTACCGAGGAGAGCGGCGGCGTGTTCGCAGAACGCGAGTTGATCGGGAGTGGGTCTTGGTAAGCCAGGCGCGATGCCGCAGGATAGAGAGCACATCGTTATGGTGAATAAATTTTCGCGTGACGGATGCGGCTGGACGTGGCCGGGAGCGGACATGGAAGAAGTTTAACCGGAAGAGGAGGCAGAGAGCAAGGAAGCTAGAAACTTAAGGTGGCGACTACGTGGCAGGCGATGGCTTCGCCACGCCCGACGGCATCCACGCCTTCGTTGGTCTTGGCTTTGAGGTGAATTTTTTCGGAAGGAACGCCCAAGGATTTTGCGAGAGCATCACGCATTTTGGGGAAATGTGGACCGAGTTTGGGACGCTCGAGAATGATGACGGCATCGATGAACTCGATTCGAAAAGCGAGCCTCGTCGAGGAGTCTACGGGCGTGTTCGAGGAACATTAGGCTGTTCGCGCCCTTCCACTGCGGGTCGCTGTCTGGGAAATGCTTGCCGATATCGCCGAGGGCGGCTGCGCCGAAGAGCGCGTCGCAAAGAGCGTGAGCGAGGACGTCGCCATCGGAATGGCCGACGGGTCCTTTGTCGAAGGGAACCTCGATGCCCCCAATCATGAGTTTGCGGCCGTCGGCGAGGCGGTGCAGGTCGTAGCCAATGCCACAGCGAATACTCATGATTTCTTGAACTCAGAGTGAAGATAGAAACGCGCGAGGTCCATGTCGGAGGGCTTGGTGATTTTGATGTTGCGCTCCGAGCCTTGGACGACGTGAACTTCGTGGCCGAGGCGTTCCACGAGTCCTGCTTCGTCGGAGGCGTTTACGCCATCGGTTTCAGCATCGGAGAAGGCTTGTTGGAGAAGATGGGTTTCGAAGACCTGGGGAGTTTGCGCGAGCACGACACGTTCCCGGGGAACAGTGGCGGTGATGAGCGCAACATCTTCGGGGAGACTGGCGCGTTTCACTTCTTTGACCGTATCCATTGCGGGGATGGCGAGGATGGCTGCCTTGCAGCGACGCGCTTCTTCGATGACGCGGGTAATCTGCTCGACGGTGACGAAGGGGCGCACCGCATCGTGGACGACGACCAGCTCGGTGTCTTCGGGAATGAATTTGAGGGCGTGGCTGACGGAACCCTGGCGTGAGTCGGCACCTTTTACGACCAGGACAGGCTGCCTGAATTGTTCCTGGCGAATGCGAGCGTCGAGGCGATCCATGACATCCGCACGGGTGGCGACAATGATGTGGGTGATCAAGGGACAAGCGGCAATGCGCTTGATGGTGTGGATGACGATGGGCACGCCGTCGAGTTCGAGGAATTGTTTTGGGGTCTCGTGACCCATGCGCGTGCCGAGACCTGCAGCGGGAAGAATCGCAGCGATATGACTCATAGGTAAAAGCAGACCGGCTAAGCGGAGTGCTGGGGGCTTAAGCGCGGGTTGCAGAAAGGAGAGTGTACCGCAAGGGGAGGGTGAAAGAGAAATCGAGCAGATAATTTTTGAGTACTTCGGAGGGGAGATTCGCGCGATGCGAAGAGCCGATCAGGAGATCGTCGGGTAGTGCGGAAGTGGTAAAGGGATTCGGTGGCGGGTGGCGGCTGGAGGTTGGCGCGGTAGGAAGAGCCGATTGGGAGATCGGCGGCACCAGGGCCGGTGGCGGGCGCTGCGCCGGTGCCGGCGGCAACGCGAGAGGATGAAGCGTCCGGGCGTTCTTCGACGCGAGCGAAAATCATTTTGCCGGCGGGGGTTTGATGGGTGGAGGTGACAACGATATCGATGGTGCGATTGATGTGGCGGCGTGCGCCGTCGACGACGACCATGGTGCCGTCATCGAGATAGGCGACACCCTGCGTAGATTCCTTGCCTTCGCGAAGAATCAGAACGCGCATAGCCTCGCCGGGAAGAACCGCAGCCTTCATGGCATTGGCAAGTTCATTGACATTGAGGATGGAGATGCCCTGAACGCGGGCCACTTTATTCAGATTGAAATCGTTGGTGACAATTTTGGAATTGGAGGAGCGGGCCAGTTCGACGAATTTTTGATCGACAGCCAAGCTGCCTGGAAAATCTTCGTCGAGGATGCGGAGATCGAGCCAAGACATTTTCTGCAGGCGTTCAACGACTTCGAGGCCACGACGGCCGCGTTGGCGCTTCAGATTGTCCGGGAGAATCGGCAACCTGCTGAAGCTCGTGCAAGACAAATCGGGGAACAGCGAGGGGGCCATCGAGGAAATGAGTTTCACAAACATCGCAGATGCGACCGTCGATCAAGGTGCTGGTATCGAGAAGCTTCATGGGCTGGAGAGTGGGAGCCGGAAGAGTGACGGAGTGAGGCAAGGGAAGATGGCGAAGAGCGTTTCCTTGCGAGGAGCCGATGGCGAGTCCGAGATAAGCGAAAGCAAAGAGTGAGGTGAATTCGAGGAAGGACTTGGTGGGTTCAGGTTCGGCGGTGCGGGAGATGACGAGGGTGAAGAGCAGGGAAGCGAGAAGGCCGAGGACGGCACCGCAGGTTCCGCCCACAAGTCCGCTGATTTCGGCGCGACGGAGGCGCAGTTCTGCGAGAAGAATGATCAAGGCGACGAAGAAGCCGAGCCCGGCGGCGGGCAAGCCGCGAACTCCGAAAGGACGAAGAGTGTAGCAGAGGATCGTGCTGGCGCTGACTCAGGGCGAGCCGAATGGCCCAGAAATCCCAGCCGTGGCTGAGCAACGCGCGCGACGAGTTTGTGTGAGTGCGAGCAGGTATCGCTTGGGCGTTGCGGTCGTAATGTCGGGGTGGCAATGCGGTGGCGATGCGAACTTGAGTTGCCCCACGTGACCTCGCAGATTCAGCAGATTGGCCCGTCACAGGATCGTGCTCGCGCTAAATTGAAAATCTTCAAAGTCGTCGGGCGGTTAGCGTGGTGAACTGTATACCTTCCGACGATATGGTTTCGTCAAGGAAAAGAAAGTCGCGAGGAGTTACGCGGAAGAAATGCAGATGTTTAGGGAATATAGAAGCGTGGTACGCGGCGGCTGACGCCGGAGATGAGGTCGGAAGTGACGGTGCCGATACTGCGAGCGACAACGTTGGCGGGATAGACGCGATCGCCGTCGGTGCCATAGACGGTGGCGATATCGCCGATGGCAACATCCGGAACGTCGGTTACATCGAGCATCGTAACGTCCATGGAGACAATACCGATGATGGGCGCGTTGTAGCCACGAATGGAGACGGAGCCGCGATTGCCGAGGGAACGGTGGATGCCGTCGCCGTAGCCCGCGGCGAGAATCGCGACATGGGACGGGCGCTTGGCAACCCAGCTGGCGTTGTAGCCGACGCTCACGCCGGGCGGGATCGAACGAACATTGAGAAGACGCGCGCGAAGACTCATGACCGGGCGGAGTGGCGAGCTTGGTTTCGAATTCGAAACGGCGCTCCATGGGATCGAAACCGGGATGATAGCCATAAAGGAGCGCGCCGGGGCGAACCATGTTCGCCCAGGTTTCGGGACGCGCGGCAATGGCGGCGCTGTTGGCAATGTGTACGATTCCGGGTTGCACGCGGAGTTTGCGGAGGCGGTCGACAGCGCCACAGAAACGCTGCATCTGCTCCTCGGTCTGATGGCCGATAGGCGTGTCCGTGAGAACTTCAGACGAAGCCAAATGGGTGAACGTGCCGGTGAGTTCGAGGTGCTTGCACTTCGCGAGCTGATTGGCGAAGCAATCCATGTCTGAGGGAGCGAGGCCGAGGCGATTCATGCCGGTATCGATTTTCAGGTGGATGGGCACGAGGCGTTTGCGGGCTTTGGCGGCGGCTGCGTCGAAGAGTGCAAGGTGTTCGCAACGATGGATGGCGGGTGTGAGATTGTGCTGAATGAGATTATTTTCTTCGCCAGGCCAGAAACCACCGAGAACCAAGACGGGTTTGCGCACACCAGCTTTGCGCAGTTCCATACCTTCACCGGCGGAAGCGACGCCGAACCAGTCCGCGCCGAACTTTTCGAGGGCTTTGGAAACCTCAGGGCCACCGTGGCCGTAGCCGTTTCCTTTGACAATGCATAGGACTTTGCGAGGAGTTTCGCGGCGTTCGGAGGGAGGATTGACGTAATCGCGGATGGCGTGGAGATTGTCGCGAAGGGCGTTAAGAGAAACTTCGGCCCATACGGGGCGACCGACAAAATCAACGGGATTTTTTTTCGTTCGGGACATGGAATTTCCGGAAAGTTCTAGTGTACGGCATTCGCGAGGAGCGGCAAAAAAGGTTGAAGCCGCGGCGACGCGAATGACAACAGGGGGAGAGCACGTTGAGAGCCGCTGGGGGAGAGAGCGGGCGCCGTGGATGTGGCGTTCCGTGAGCGCCGCGGATCTCGAATCCAGTACATTCCACGGGACTTGGGGCAATCGGATAGCGGAGCTAGCGATGGCGTCCGTTGCCGGGTAATCGCGGAGTTTCTGTGTGGCAATGATGACGCGGTGTGTGTGCGATTACATCTCGTCTCCGCCGGCGAATTGGGAAAAGGCATCGGGGGCGGCTTCTTCGAAGCGGGTGAGACGGCTGCGAAAAACAAACTTCACTTTGTCGGTAGGGCCATTGCGCTGTTTGGCGATGAGAATGTCGGCCATGTCGCGCTCTTCGGGAGTGGCGTTAAGGTTAAAGAAATTGGGGCGATAGATGAAAATGACGACGTCGGCATCCTGTTCGATGGCGCCAGACTCGCGAAGATCGGAGAGCTGCGGACCGCGTTCATCGCGTTCTGGTGCGCGGGTGAGCTGGCTGAGGACGAGAACGGGGATTTGCAGTTCCTTAGCGAGGCCCTTCAAGCCACGGGAGATGCTGGCGACTTCTTCCTGGCGGGAATTGAAGCGGCCGCGACCGGAGATGAGCTGAAGGTAGTCGACGACGAGGAGGGACAAACCCTTGTCGCGCTTGAGGCGGCGGGCTTTGGCGCCAATTTCGAGGACGCTGGTGGAGCCGGCATCGTCGACCCACAGGGGAGCGGAAGCAATGGTGCCGAGGCCTTCGGCCATGCGCTTCCAGTCCTCGCGGCTCAAATGGCCGGAGCGAAATTTGTGGGCGTCGACTTGAGCGACGGAGGCGACCAGACGCTGAAGCAGGGATTCCTTGGACATTTCGAGGCTGAAGACGGCGACGGGCAGGCCGCCCCGGATGGCGATGTTCTCGGCAAGATTCAGCGCGAGGGCGGTTTTCCCTTGCGAAGGCCGACCAGCGAGAATGATGAGTTCGGAGGGCTGCAGACCCGAGAGCAGCTTGTCCAGTTCGCCGTATCCGGTGGAAATGCCGGTGATACTTTTGCCTTCGCGGAAGATTTTTTCGAGGCGATCGAAATTTTCGTGGACGATTTCTTTGATGGGGATCAGGCCAGCTTTGACGCGATCCTCGGCGAGCTCGAAGATTTTGGATTCGGCGGCGTCGAGGATAACGTCGGCACCCGATTCGCCTTCGAAGGCTTGTTGCTGGATATTGTGGGTGGTGTGGATGAGATTACGAAGCATCGCTTTTTCTTTGACGATGCGGGCGTAGTGCTCGACGTTGGAGACGCGGGGAACGCCGTCGGTCAAGCTGGCGAGATAAGGAGCGCCACCCGAGGCTTCCAATTCTCCGCGACGGTGCAGTTCCTCGGTGAGGGTAACGAGATCGATGGCGTGCTGGGATTCGCCGAGCGAGATCATCTGCTGAAAAACGTGGCGGTGCTGAGGAAGGAAGAAATCGTCGGCTTTGAGTGTCTCGATGGCGGTGTTGAGGGTGTTGTTGTCGAGGAGAATAGCGCCGAGGATGGAGCGTTCGGCGTCGAGGTTACTGGGAAGCGGACGTTCGAGAGTGGCGTCAGCGGGCATTAAGATTCGCCTTAGTTTCGCTACCGAATATAGTAATAACACACCCCTAACAGAGCCGCAATGCCCCTGGGCACAGCGGGTGAAACTTCGGATGCTCAGATGAAAAGCATGAAAGTAGATTGAAGGAAAAAGGCGAGAGCGTCAACGGGAGTGGTTGTGAATCGCGAAGGAAAACGTTGAATAACTTTGTTGGGGATGTGGGAAGATGCTCGACGAAATTTCAAGGTGAGTGGGAGGAAGGATGCGAGCGATCTGGTTTCGGAGCAGAGCGAGAGCGCTGGGCAGCTTGGCAGTGGCGCTGTGTTGTGCAGGTTTGGTTTTTGCGCCGGCCGTGGGGAAGCAGAGACATGGCGCGGCGACGATTGCGCCGGTTGGGCCGTATGCTGCGGCGTATGAGAACGCGAACCTGCAGGCGAAGGAATGGCTATCGCGAGGAACTCCGGGATTGGCACTCGCGGTAGGCGTGGATGGGAAGATCGTTTACTCGGAGGGATTCGGTTTTGCGGATCTGGAGGAACGCGTTCCGGCGTGGCCCACCACGAAATTCCGGATTGGCAGCATTTCCAAGCCGCTTACGGCAACGGCGCTGATGCAACTTGTGGAAGCGGGAAAGGTGGATCTGGATGCGCCAGTGCAGAAATACGTGCCTTCGTTTCCAGAGAAGGAGGTGCCGATTACGGTGCGCATGGTGGCGGGACATTTGGCGGGCATCCGGCACTACAACGGAGACGAGTTTTACATAAAGCAGCACTACGAAAATGTACTGGAGTCGCTGAAGATTTTCGAAAACGATCCGTTAGTAGCGCCGCCGGGAACGAAATTCAGCTACTCGAGTTACGGGTACAACCTGCTAAGCGCGGTGATTGAATCAGCGGCGGGCGAGCCGTTTTTAACCTATATGCAGGAACACGTATTTACGCCGTTGGGCCTGGTGCATGCGACGGCGGACCAGAATACGAAAATCATTGAGCAGCGCTCGCGATTCTATGAATTGGCAAAAACTGGACAGGAAGAAAATGCGCCGTACGTGGACAACAGCTACAAATGGGCGGGGGGAGGATTTTTGTCGACGGCGGAGGACTTGGTGCGGTTCGGGTCGAGCATGCTGCAGCCTGGGTTTTTGAAGGAGGAGACGTTGCAGACGATGTTCACGCCCCAGAAAACGAAAGCGGGCGAGCCAATCGAATACGGGATTGGATGGTTCGTGCACAAATCGCATACGGGGAAATTGGTGTACGAACATTCGGGCGGGTCGGTTGGTGGGACGTCGCAATTGATCGTGTACCCGGAGAGTCATGTGGTGGTGGCGTTGGTGACGAATCTTTCGGGAGGAACATGGAAGAAGGAAGAGGTGGAAGCGGTGGCGGAGAAATTTGGCGAGGTCCAGAAGTTGAAATAGCACGGCCTAGCGGCTGAGGGCCGGACTGCGTTTCACAGGATGGTCTTCAGTTTCGGGATTCGCAGCACCAGGACGGCAGCGAGCCAACTCAGGAAGGCTGTGCTGAGAAAAACAAAAAGAAATTTGAGCCCGGCGTGGATGGGCCTGTTCAGCATTATCCGCTGAGTCCAAGTGATGAAAACATAATGCACCAGATACATTACATAGGCACTTCTGGATAGTGAGTTCATCCAAGCAGACGACTGCATCTTCACGCCCCGGAAGAGCGCCAAAAAGCCGAAACAACTGGCGACACAGCTTGCCACCCACAAAATTGCCTCGAACAATCGGTGGCTTGAACCAGAAACCTGATGAATCAGGGACCAGCGAGGAAGGAACCACAGGGCATTATAAGCTACGAGGCAACCCAGAATCCAAAGGGGCCAGCGCCGAGCCAAATCGCCTTGGGGCGATAAGAGACCATTAGCGAAACCCGGAACTCCCACGAATACGCCGAATGTCATCCAGAGTGCATAGAGACCGATACGGCAAACCTGAAATGAGAAAGGAGGGGTTATGAAGTTGGCCCAGGCGCCAAATCCAAACCGAAACAACAGCGGGATGTACAAGAGAGCGCTGAGCGCCAGAAGGCAGCAGAACGTCGCGACGGGACGGTGTTGCAGGCGCTGCATAAAACGCCCAAGCTGAGCGATGCTGTGCTTGAATGGCAAGAGCAACAACGCCAAAACCACGTCGAAAAAGCACAATAACCAAATAAACCATGGAGGACCGGCCAGAAATCCGGCTTTAGCCAAACGTGCGTAAAAATCCCAAAACCCTGCGTTCATTGGAGTGAGTTGCCACGATGCGTAGTACGCGATGGGCATGAGGAAAACCACCGCGAAAACAAACGGAACGCCAAGCCGAAGCAGGCGGTCTCTGATAAACCGGGGGGTTCCATGGCGTCGCAGACCCGGGTACACGAACAGGGCCGAAATGAAAAACATCAGCGACATGAAGAACACGTCGTTGAAGTTCTCGGCATAGTCGAAGAATTTCCAACGAGTGAGGTCGACGATGGGAGCGGTGGAACGAACCGGATTGTGGCTATCGAAGTAAGCAAAACCGGTGTAGGCCAATGAACTATGATGCGCAAGTACAAGCAGGGTCAGCGTCGTACGTAGATAGTCAATAGAAAGATCGCGGGAACGCGCCTGAGAGGCGCTCTTAACCGTAGGACGCTGTATCGTTGCCGCACGCACTCATGCTATCCGAGTACCGCAATCGGCATTGTGACCCCGATATGTGCATTCGTAAACGGGTTTCCGCTTGAGGAAGCCAGCCCACAACAATTCCGAGTGGAATCGGAAATTACGATTCTTTTTCGATGAGGACTTTGATTTCGGCGGTGACGTCGCGAAAGACTTTGATGGTGACGGGGAACTCGCCGAGAGTTTTGAGCGGTTCGGGAAGCTGGACCTGGCGCTTGTCGATGGAAAAGCCCTGGGCTTTGAGGCCGTCGGCAATGTCGCCGGTAGTGACGGAGCCGAACATCTGATCGTTCTCGCCGGTTTTGCGGGTGAATTTGAGCGAGACGCCTTTCAGCAATTCGGCTTGCTGGCTGGCGGCGTCGAGTTCGGTGGCGGTTTTCTTGGCGAGCGCGCCGCGAATGCGCTCGAGCGCCTTCATGTTGCCGGGAGTGGCCTCGACGGCGAGCTTATTGGGCAGAAGGAAATTGCGAGCGTAGCCGGGTTTGACGGTGACTACATCGCCGCGATTGCCGAGTTTTTCCACGTCTTCTTGAAGAATGATCTGCATCAGTGTCTCCTAATTCTTATTCGCGGCTTTGCCCCTGGTGTTGCTCAGGGTAAAGGGCCGCTAAAACCTTGGTCGAACCTGTTGCGGGTGAGAGCCATAGTCGAAGTCGAAGAGAGATTCCTCACTTCGCGGACTCCGTTCGGAATGACGGCTCTGTGTGCCGGGCCCTGCCGCAACCCGGACCGCAAAAGCACCGGTCTAAAGACCGGCCGGTACAAGATGAAGAAGCAGCAGCGGGATAAACCCGCCGCTACGCCTTCGGGGCTTCTACTGCGCGGGGGGCTTGCGTTCCCGCGGCGCTGCCTGCGAAGGGCAAAAGAGCGATGTTGCGCGCGCGCTTGATGGCCACACCGAGCCAACGCTGGTGACGCGAGCAAACTCCGGTCATGCGGCGAGGCAGAATTTTGCCGCGCTCCTGCACAAACTGCGAAAGAATGTCGGCACGCTTGTAGTCGATGAAATCCATCTTCTCGACGCAGAACTTGCAGACTTTCTTTTTGCGGAAATATTGACGCTTGCCGCGCCGTGGTCCGCCAGGACCTCCGGGACCACCGCCTGGACCGCCTTCACGGCGTCCACCACCGCCTCCGGGGCCACCTTCACGACGGCCGCCTGCGGAATGCCCGCCTTCGCGACGAGGACCTCCGCCGCCCTGGCCACCATGGCCGCCCTGACCACCTTGGCCACTGTGACCGCCTTGACTACCTTGACCGCCTTGCCCTCCCTGCCCGCTTGGAGCGCCGCTGGGAGTGCTAGTTGGAGCTGCGCTGGGAGCACTAGGAGCCGCATCGCTTTGAGCGTGCTGGAGCGGGAGCTTGCGGCTGTTTCTGTTCCTCTGACATACCTTCCTACCTTTCCGATATCGCTCCGGAGTGAACACGGAGCGTTCGCCGGCCTAGAGACCGGCCAATACAGGTGCAAGCACAACCGAGAGTGGCTGTGCCACTAAATCAGGCCTGCTGTTCCGCAGCGGGGGCTGCCGAAGGCGCAGGAGGCGGCGGTGTGCGACGAGGACGCCGCGCAGCACGCTGCTCACGCTTGTGCACCAGCTTCTTCTGGCGCTTCAAATCTTCGTCGAGGCGGACGGTCTGATATTTGATCACGGCGTCAAGAACGCCCAAGCGGCGTTCGAGTTCGTGAACCAGTTCGCCATGAGAGGTGCGCACCTGCTGATAGAAGTAGATACCTTCGCGGTGCTTCATGACCTTGTAGGCGAGCTTGCGGGTGCCCCAGGTCTCGGCCTTTTCGATTTTTGCGCCCTTTTCCGAGCAGGTGTGCTCGATGGCGGACAAAACTTTTTTGATTTCGTCTTCCGGGGTGGCCGGGCGAATGATGAAGACCAAATCGTACAAACGCTCTTCCATGATGACCTCGTTTTCCTCTCTACCTGCTCCGGGGGATTAGCCCGGGAAATCGTTAAAAGCATCGACCTGAAGGTCGGCCACTACACTTGCGGTGCGCGGCGATTGAATTTGTTCATGGCCACCTGGATGCCGGAAGTGAGAATCAACTCGACCGCATCGCCACTGGTTGCCACCATTTCGCCGGCCACTTCCAGTTCGGCCTTTTTCATGGGCCGAAGCACGTAAGCGGCTAAATCGCCAACCGGATGATCGGGACCGCATCCCAAGCGCAGGCGGGCAAATTCTTGCGTGCCAACCGCGCTGGTAACCGACTTGGCCCCATTATGAGTGCCGGGGCTGCCGCGCTCGCCGATGCGAATCATGCCCCAAGGCAGATCGCGCTCATCAAACAAAACCAGCAACTCCGCGGGGTCCACTTCGTACTTGTCCATCAAGCGGCCAACGGAATTGCCGCTGAGGTTCATGTACGTCTGAGGCTTGGCGAGGATAACATCGTGCCCCGCCACCTTCCCGAGTCCAACTAAAGCCTGCGCTTCCGGGCGTTCCACGCGAATGGAATTACGATTCGCGAGTTCATCGATCGCCAGGAAGCCGAGATTATGCGGCGTCCACTGATACTCCGGGCCCGGATTGCCGAGACCAACAATGAGCCGCATAGAATTGCAGAGAACGCCGCGCAAAGACGAATTACTTCTTCTTTTCCTGCTTTTCGGCAGGCTCGGCGCCTTCCTCGCCTTCCACTTCCTTTTTGCCCTTCTTGATGACTTCGGGCTCGGCGGGAACAGCACCCGGAGCCACAGCTTCCACCGGCTTTTCTTCTTCGACGCGGAGGGCGACAACGTGGGCGACTACCGCGGCGAGGATCAGTGAGCAACTTAATCTTGTTCTTATCAATGGGCAGATCGCCGGCGCGCAAGCTCTGGTTGAGGGCCAAACCGCTGACGTCGACCTTGAATTCGGTCGGAATGTCCGCAGGCAAGCATTCCACTTCGACTTCGCGGGCGACGACTTCGAATACGCCTCCCTGGACCTTCACGCCGGAAGGATCACCGAAGGTGTGCACGGGAACTTTGACGCGCATGCGAACGTCCATGGCCACGCGCAAAAGGTCGACGTGGAGAAGACGGCCGGAGACGGGGTCAACTTGCCAATCTTTGACGATGGCAGGTTCCTGCTTACCGGCGAATTCGACCTGGAACAACGTGTTGTGGCCGGTTTCGGAGCGGAGAATGGCGGTGACCTGCTTGGTGTTCACGGCGAGGGATAGAGCCTCGCCTTTTCCGCCATAGAGCGTCGCGGGAACATTTCCGGTCACCCGCAAACGCCGGGCTTCATTTTTGCCCCGCAGGGTGCGCGGGGCGCCTTGTACGATGATCTGAGCCATAGCTTTCTTTCCTTCCCTGAAATCTCTGTCCGGCGAAAATTCCGCAGGACAAATTCTTAGATAAAAAGCTCGCTAATCGAGGTTTCCTCGTGAATGGAACGAATGCCGCGCGCGAGCAAATCCGCGACACTCAAAATTTTGACTTTTTTCATGTTCCGAGCCGCATCGGAAACGGGGACAGAATCGGTGGCGACGACTTCGGTGATTTTCGAATTCTCGATCCGTTCGACGGCGGGGCCGGAAAAAATCGCGTGGGTACACGCGGCGAAGACCTGGACGGCACCTTCGCGGATCAGGGCGTCGGCGGTTTTGACCAGGGTGCCGGCGGTATCAATGATGTCGTCGACGATGAGAGCGGTACGGCCTTTGACGTCACCGATGAGGTTCATGACTTCAGTGACATCGAGATCGACGCGGCGCTTGTCTACGATAGCCAAGGGGGCATCGAGTTTCTTTGCAAAAGCGCGGGCCCGTTCCACGCCGCCAGCATCTGGCGAAACGACAACGAGGTTGGGCAACTTCTTGTGGCGGAAGTAATCGACGAGGACAGGGGAGCCATAAAGATGGTCCACGGGAACGTCGAAATAGCCTTGAATCTGGGGCGCGTGCAAGTCCAGAGTGAGAGCGCGGCTGGCGCCGGCGGTTTCGAGCAAGTCGGCGACGAGCTTGGCGGATATTGGGACGCGAGGCTTGTCTTTGCGATCCTGGCGGGCATAGCAGTAGTAAGGGAGAACGGCGGTGATGCGCCAGGCGGAAGCGCGCTTGAAAGCGTCAATCATTAAAAGCAGCTCGAGGAGATGGTTGTCGACGGGATAGGAGCAGGGCTGCACGACGAAGACGTCAGCGCCACGGACGTTCTCGAGAATCTGGAAATAAATCTCGCCATCGCTGAAACGACCCAGCAAACATTTGCCGAGTGGAACGTCCAAATGCTTGCAGATGGACTCGGCGAGGGCCGGGTTCGCGGTGCCGCTAAAAATTTTGAAACGCTCGTCGTTCACGACGCTCTCACAGGTGTCACCGCTCTGCGATGACAGGAAACACGAAAAGGGCCGATGGTCTGGACTTTGCTGATTACGAAAGGGTCAGAAAAGCGGAGGACGTCGACGAGGTCACACAGCGAACGCGCTTTTCATTCTGCGCGCATACCTGCTCCGCGAAATTGTATCGCAGACGAAGGTCTGATCGTGCGGGAACCCGACAACGGCTCGGCGCGCCTTTGCTGGGCTCGGGAAAACACCAAACACCGCCGAACCGCTACCAGCCAGCAAGGCTTCTGACGCCCCTCTCTGGAGCAATTCGCGGCGGATCTGATCCAACCGCGGATGTTGCCGGAAGACCGCCGGCTCGAAATCGTTCGAGAGACGCTCTCCCTGCGCATTCCAGCACAGAGCACAGAACTCAAATAGTTTATGGTTCGCGGAGCCTTTTGTCAACGAATCGAACGCGGGAGCTTGAAGCCAGCGATAAGCATCGGGAGTGGGAACGTGAATGTCGTGGGGGGAAACGATGAGGAGCGAGAGGGTTCGAATATCAGGGAGAGGGTAGATTTCGTCGCCTTTGCCGATGCCCAAACCGCGGCCACCGAGCAGGAAGAAAGGAACATCAGCACCCAGGCTGGCGGCGATTTGCAGGAGGCTGGAGGGATCGGGTTTCTTGCGCACGAACTGGAGGTAGCCCATGAGCGCGGCGGCCGCGTCACTGGAGCCTCCACCAAGGCCACGCCCGGCAGGAATGGTTTTCTTTAGTAGGATGTGAACGCCGGAAGAGATTTTCAGTTTGCGGCGAAGCGCAGCGACTGCGCGATAGACGAGATTCTTCTCGGCCGCCTTCGCGGGAGAGTTGTTCGTTGCCTTGAATCTGAAGTTCAATTGCGTTTCCGCGTGCCGGACGAAAGCGCAGGATATCGTGAAGAGTTACGGTCTGGAGAACGTTGCGAACTTCATGAAAGCCATCGGGACGCCTGCCGAGGACGTCGAGACGCAGGTTTATTTTCGCAAAGGCGGGGATTCGAATTTCGCGCATGCACTGAGTCAGGGTTTGGCGTCGGTGGTGGGAGTCTTCTGAGCCACGCGGTGCTTCACCTGGTTGAGCTTCTTTTCGACTTCGGCGACTTTATCGCTTTCGAGGTCGGCAGGCAAGGACCGGTGCCACTCATTGAGAGACTTTTCCCATTCGGTGGCGGCAAGATCCATGCGGCCCTGCTTGGCGTAAACATCACCGAGGTGGAGGCGAATGGTGGGATCGTGGGGCTCATGTTCAACAGCTTTGCGCAACATGCTTTCGGCTTCGTCAAGTTTGTTCTGCTTGAAGTAGACCCAGCCGAGGCTGTCGAGATAAGCGCCGTTGAAGGGTTCCTGGTCGACGGCGCGTTGGATGAAATCCTGAGCTTCGTCGAGGCGGATGCCACGATCGGCGAGCATATAGCCGTAATAGTTGAGCACTTGGGCATTCTTGGGATTAACGTTGAGGGCTTTCTTGAATTGGTCTTCGGCTTTGTCGTACTGCTTTTGCTTTTCGTAGACGGCGCCGAGGAGCAGCCAAGCCATTTCATTATCGTTGGGCTCGGAGGCAAAAGATTCGGCCTTGCGTGCGGCTTCTTCGGCGTCGGCGTAGCGGCGGCCGCGTTCGTAGACTTGCGACAGATTCAAATAGATGTCGCGGTCGGCGGGAGTACCCTTCAAGCCGCTCTGCAGGAGCTTTACGGCTTCATCCGTCTGCTGATTTTCTCCAAGGAGCAATGCGACGCTGGAACGAATGGCGGGATCATTCGGATACTTGGCCAGGGCTTCGCGTCCAGTCTGTAGAGCTTTCGGCATGTCTTTGGCGAGGCGGTAAGTGTCCATGATCAGCATGCGCGAACGATGATCTTCTTCGTCGCCGAGGTGGCCAAGTTCCTGGAAGGTGTAGATGGCGGCTTGATAGTTCTGAGTATCGCGGTAAAGCATGCCGAGTTGCTGATAAAGAATGGCGAGATAGCGGCGGCGCGAAGGGTAGAACGGTGGACTGGGACTTGACGCCGGTGATGGCATCAGAAACAACACGGATGGCGTCGTCGTAGCGGCCCTGCGCTTCGTAGATCATGGCCTCGTTGTAGAGAACTTCGAGGCTGCCCGGATTGTACTGGCGGGCCTTGACGAGACTTTCTTCGGCTTTGTCGAGCTGATGAAGTTCGCGGTAAATCTCGGCGAGACGCAGGTAATTGTCCGTAATCGTCGGGCATCAGGTCAGTGAGCTTCTGATAGACGGAGAGGGCGTCGTTATATTTTTCTTCGGAAAGGAGGGTTTGGCCGAGGCCGCGCAAATGGCTGAGCTCGCTAGGATCCAAATCGACAGCCTTGCGATAAGCGGCTTCGGCTTTGGAATACTCGTGATTTTGCGTGTAGGCGTCACCGAGAAGATCCAAGAGGGTGGGCGAGGAAGAATGCGCGGTCATACCTTCGAGCAATTGAATGGCTTGGTCCGCTTTGTTGCCATCGAGCAGGAGTTGGGTGAGTTGCTCGATTGCGGGTTCGTTGCCGGGATCGTCCTGCAACATTTTTCGAAGAACTTGCTCGGCCTTGTCCGGTTCATTGTGCAGACGATACAGACGGGCTAGCCACAGCGAAGCGTCCTGATCGGAAGGATCGAGGCGATGAACTTCGGAGTACTCCGATATGGCTTTGGCAACCATTTCGGTTTGGACACCGGACGCTCCGTTGATGTCGCCCAAGACTACGAAGATAAATGCGGCCGAGAAGACGATGCGTCGGTAAATCGTCGGGATTGTGCTTGAGAATTTCGTTGGCTTCGTTAACGGCTTCGCGCTGGCGCTGGGCCTTCCAATACATTTCGGCGAGGTGCTCACCGATGATGGGAGACTGCGGATCGAGTGCGTAAGCTTTTTTGTAGGCGTCGATCGCTTTGGAGGCGAAGTCGGGCTGGCTGGTCTGCTCGTACTCGAGTTCGTAGAGATGGCCCATCGTGAAGTTGTAATAGGCGTCCGCCCGCGGAGTCATTTTCTTGTCGGGCGACGAATCTCCGGAAGCGGCCTGGCCAAAAACAGGAAGGACCGCGAAAGCGGCTAGAGAAAGCGCAAGGGTGAAGGGTTTTAGCGTCATAAAGGTCCAGAAACTAAAAGTATCCCATGCACGGTGGAGGCGGTCAAAAGGCAAATCCGCAGGAAGTTCGGGGGAAGGCATGAGACCGGGTCCCAAGTTATGAGATGTGGGGAGTGGAGGAACGGTTTCGGAAGAAAGAAGCGGTTGCAATTCGACCATGTTTCTAGCATTATCGAAATATGCGCAAGGCTGATCCACTTCTGGTGACTCGTTCCAGCGATCGATTCGCGGCATTGGGGGCTGAGCCGCGGTTGCAGATCATGAGATTGCTGCTCTCCGCGCATCCGACAGGAATGGTGGCGGGGGAAATTCAGGAAGAGTTGGGGATTCCGGGGTCGACGCTCTCGCATCACTTAGAGAAATTGCGGCACGTGGGACTGGTGGAGGTTCGGCGGGCGGGAACTTTTCTTTGGTACACGGCGAACACGGCAGCGCTGCAAGAGGTACTTGGCTTTTTGTATGAGGAATGCTGCACGCGCAATCGGGTAGTGCCGGCAGAGGCGATCGTACAACTCTCGAAATCGTAGCGGTACGGAAACGTAGCAATAAGGAGCAGTCATGAGCGAAGGAAATGTGCAGAAGGCGGTGCAGGAAAAGTATGGAGCGGCGGCGCGGCAAGTGACGGAGGGAAAGGCGGCGTGCTGCGGGGGAGGCGGTGGACTTAGCGGATGCGACCCGATCACGCGGAATTTGTACGATGCCGCGGAAAAGAATGGCTTGCCCAAGGAGGCGGTGGCGGCTTCGCTAGGCTGCGGGAATCCTACGGCGTTGGCGGAACTGAAACCCGGGGAAATCGTGTTGGACCTGGGATCGGGCGGCGGGATCGATGTGTTGCTTTCGGCGCGGCGAGTGGCTCCGGGTGGCAGGGCGTACGGGCTGGATATGACCGACGAGATGCTGGCGCTGGCCCGGGAGAATCAGAAGAAGGCTGGCGTGGAAAATGTGGAATTTTTGAAAGGGACGATCGAAAACATCCCGCTGCCGGACAGCAGCGTGGACGTGATCATTTCAAATTGCGTCATTAATTTGTCCGGGGATAAGGATCGAGTGATGCGCGAGGCATTCCGCGTATTGAAGCCGGGCGGGCGATTGGCGATTTCCGATGTGGTGATTCGCGGGGAGGTGCCGGCGGAAGTGCGGCGAAGCATGGAGCTTTGGGTGGGCTGCATTGCGGGAGCGCTGGAAGAGTCGGAATACAGCGAAAAACTGCGAAGCGCGGGATTTGAAACTGTTGACGTGGAGCCGACGCGGATTTACCAGGTTGAGGAGGCGCGCGATTTCCTGAGCGCGGCGGGTCTGGACGCGGATGTCGTTGGACCGCAGATCAAAGATAAGTTCATGAGCGCGTTTGTGCGGGCGAAGAAGCCGGTTGCGGCGGCATGCGAATGCGCGCCAGGTTGTGTGGATCTGCCTTGCTGTAATTAGAGGAACAGCCATGCAACCACCGTTCAACGTGTTGTTTCTTTGTACCGGGAATTCAGCGCGATCAATTTTGGCCGAGTCGATCATGAACTTTAGAGGCAGGCCGAATTTTCATGCGTTCAGCGCAGGCAGTCATCCCACGGGGCGGGTGAATCCTCATGCGATTCAGCAACTGGAATCGGCGAAATTGCCGACAGCTGGGTTGCGCAGTAAAAGCTGGGACGAGTTTGCCAAACAGGGGGCTCCGCGCATGAATTTTGTGTTTACTGTTTGCGACAATGCCGCAAACGAGGTTTGCCCGATTTGGCCGGGCCAGCCAATCACGGCGCATTGGGGAGTTCCCGATCCCGCGAGCGTAGTGGGGTCAAAAGAGAACATCGAGCGCGCGTTTCGCGAGGCATTCCTGATGCTGGAGCGCAGAATCAGCCTGTTTCTGAACCTACCGCTTTCGAGTCTGGATCAGCTGCAAATCAAAAAGGAAGCTGAGCGTATCGGTGGTATCGCATGAGCGATTCGCCCGGGATGACGCAAGGTCCTGCAAAATTAAATATTTTCGAGCGGTACCTGAGTTTATGGGTCGCGCTGTGCATGGTGGCCGGAGTCCTGATTGGAAAGTTTTTGCCTTCGGTTGTGAGCGGGCTACGCGGCATGGAATTCGGAACAGGGAGTCAGATCAATCTACCGATTGCCGTGCTCATCTGGCTGATGATCATCCCGATGATGATGAAGGTGGATTTCACGGCGATTCGGAAAGTTGGGCGAAAACCGAAGGGGCTGTTGATCACGCTGTTTGTGAATTGGATGGTCAAGCCATTCTCGATGGCGTTGATTTCGTGGTTTTTCTTCCGACACGTTTTTTCCGCCTGGATCTCGCCGGGGGAGGCCAGTCAGTACATCGCAGGCACGATCATTCTGGCGGCGGCGCCATGCACCGCGATGGTATTCGTCTGGAGCTATCTGACGGATGGAGATCCGGCATACACGCTGGTGCAGGTTTCTTTGAATGATCTCATCATGCTGGTGCTGTTCGCGCCGATTGTGAGATTTCTTGTGCGCGGAGCATCTTCGCTTTCTGTTCCGTTTTTTGTGCTGTTTCTGTCCGTCGTTGCATTCATTGTGATTCCACTGGCAATTGGAACGATTTTGCGAACTACTCTGATTCATCGCCATGGGAAAGAATGGTTCGAAGCGGAGCTGCTGCCAAAATTTGCGCCGGTAACGATTCTGGCATTGCTGGCGACGCTGGTACTCATTTTTGCGTTCCAGTCGCAGAACCTGACCGGGAAATGGCTGCACGTTTTGCTGATCGCGGTACCAATCCTGATTCAGGTGTACTTCAATTCGGCGCTTGCGTATGTGTTGATGCGGATATTCCGGGTGGAGTATCGGGTAGCCGCGCCTGGCGCGCTGATCGGGGCCAGCAACTTCTTCGAATTGGCGGTCGCTACGTCTATCGCGCTGTTTGGAGCCGGCTCCGGAGCGGCGCTGGCGACAGTCGTAGGAGTGCTGATCGAAGTTCCGGTGATGCTATCGGTGTGCAGCATGTGCAACCGGACGCGGCACTGGTTCGCGGCAAGTCCAACGGAAGAACTGGAGCTCAAATCCACGTAGTTCATTTGTGCAGGAAGCGGCCGCAAAGACGATGGAACGGCGCCCCGAGACACGGCTGAACCTGTGCGACTGGTTAGTGGAGGAAGTGGCGCATGCCGGTGAAGACCATGGCGGCGCCCAGGCGATCGGCGGTCGCGATGACATCGGGATCGCGCACGGAACCGCCTGGTTGGATGAAGGAAGTGGCGCCCGCGCGAGCGGCTTCTTCGACCCCGTCAGGGAAGGGGAAGAAGGCGTCGGAGGCGACGGCGGTGCCGTGCAGGGAATTTTGCGCCTTGGCGACCGCGATTTTGACGGAATCGACGCGGCTCATCTGGCCGGCACCGACGGCCAGGGTTGCGCCATCCTTGGCAAATACGATTGCGTTGGATTTGACGTGCTTGCAGACTTTCCACGCGAACTTGAGATCCTGCCATTCGGACGGCGAGGGCTCGCGCTTGGTGACGACGCGTAATTCCGCTCCTTGAAGATTGCCGAGGTCGGGTTGTTGAACGAGAACGCCGCCAAGGATGCGCTTGAGTTGCAGTTCCTTGTCGAGATCGAGGCCACCGTGCGGAAGAATGAGCAGGCGGAGGTTTTTCTTGGCGGCGAAAATTTCCTGAGCACGATCGGCAAAGCCTGGGGCGACGATACACTCAACAAACAATTTGGAGACGGCTTCGGCGGTGACGGCGTCGACGATGTGGTTGAAGGCGAGCACTCCGCCGAAAGCGGATAAGGGGTCGCAGGCAAACGCTTTGGTGTAGGCGTCGAGCAAAGAGTCTTGTTCCGCGGCGCCGCAAGGGTTGTTGTGCTTGATGATGACTGCGGCTGGCCCATCGAATTCAGCGACCGTGCTGCGAGCGGACTCAAGATCAACATAATTATTGTAGGAAAGCTCTTTGCCCTGAAGCTGTTTGGCAGCGGCTAAACCTTCTGGCGCGTGACCCTGGGGAACGTAGAGGGCGCCCGATTGGTGGGGATTTTCGCCATAACGCAATTCCTGTTTGCGGCGAAGGGCGAGGTGGACGCGTTCGGGGAGCACCGGCTTGTGCTGCACTTCGAGGCGGTCCTCGTGGAAATTGAGACGCTCGAGATTCATGGTGATAAGGCCGTCGTAGCGGGAAGTGGTGGCGAAGACTTTGCGGGCGAGTTCCAGACGCAAGGCCAGGGAGGTGTCGCGGTTAGCTTCGAGTTCGGCGGCGACGCGGGGGTAATCGGCGGGATCGCAGAGCACGGTGACACTTTCAAAATTTTTGGCAGCGGATCGCAGCATGGTGGGACCACCGATATCGATGTTTTCAATGAGCTCTTCGGGGGGCAGATAGGATTTGGCGGCGGTTTCTTCGAAGGGATAGAGATTGACGACGACGAGATCGATGGGGGCGATGCCGTGTTCCCTGGCCTGCTTCTCGTCTTCGGGGTGTTTGCGGCGGAAGAGCAAGCCTCCGTGGACTTTGGGATGGAGGGTTTTTACGCGGCCGCCGAGCATTTCGGGCCAACCCGTAAATTCAGAGACGTCGGTGACGAGCACGCCTTCTTCGCGCAACAGTTTGCCGGTGCCACCGGTGGAGAGAATCTGGATGCCAAGTGCGGACAGCTTTCGTGCGAATTCGACGATTCCGGTCTTATCGGACACGCTGAGCAGCGCGCGCTCCACGGCCATGTGCCCCTCCGAAGATAAATTGAACTTTCTAGTTTACGCGGAGAGAGGAAGTTTCCAAAGCACGGAGCTGTGGGAAAAAATGAAAGCAAGAATCAAGTTTTGACGAGGGCCTTGAGTTTGACCTGACCATCGATGGTCTCGACGATGTATTCGACATCGCGGCAGTTTTTGCTGGTTTGCAGATCCTTAGTTTTTTTGCGAACGAATTCGTTGAAACCGTCGCGAGTGAGCTTGCTGGTTTCTTCCCCGGCCTGCTGTTTGGCCTCGAGGAACGCGTGATAGAGCTGATCGACCTTGTCTGCTTCGCGGTCGGGTTCGGAACAGACCATACGAAAGCCCTTGGATGCAGTGGTGGAAGGCGAAACAGGTTGCGTTCCCCGGGCAGCAGCTTGGGCACGCGCGCGTTCCTCCGCAATGGCTTTGGCTGCGGCGCCGAAGTGCCGGTCAACCTTGCCTTCTTCGCGCTGAGCCGTACGCTTGCGGAACATGTCTTTGTACTTGGCGTAAGTTTGCGTGAGGTTGTTGTAGCGGAAGCGCTGAGCGAATTTCATGTCGCCAGCGCGCTCGGCGTAGCGCTTGACGAGCAAATCGATGCGCCACTCGACTTCGGTGGGAGGGCGTTTCCTGCCGCCGCCGAAGTACATGTCGTATTCGATTTTCAACTGGCGGATGTCGCGTTCCATTTGCGCCAGTTCTTCATCGATCGTGGGCATGGCGTAGATAGCCTCGACCCCACATCGTAGGAGGGGTTCGGGGGCTGACGTCAACGGGGAAGGCGCGTTGGTCGGCAGAGTGAATAATGGAGCGAAAGGGCAGCAAGGCTGTACGAAGGGCCAGACGGCGGATGTGTGAATTGCAGGTGTGGGGCCGCTGTGATGAAATGACGACATGTCGATTCCGGCAAAGCGGGTGCCGTCGTCCGATCAGACCGTATTGCTCCGGCGATTGCCGTCGGTTGATGAAATGCTGCTGCGGCCACGAATCGCTGCGTTGTGCCAGTCGGTGGAGAGAGGGTATGCGGTGGCGACGGTGCGGGAGGTTTTGGCGCAGGTGAGGCGGGACATTATCTCCGAGGTGTTAACGGGAGAGAGTGCGATTGCTCCGAAGGAATTGGAGGAGCGGATTGTTGGCGTTGTGGAACAGGAGCTTGCGCCGTCGTTACATGCGGTGATCAACGCATCGGGAGTGATCCTGCATACAAACCTTGGGCGCGCGCCGCTTACGATGGCAGCGATGGAAGAATTGCGGCAATCGGCAACGCAGTATTCGAATCTTGAATACGACTTGGCAGCGGGGGCGCGCGGGAAACGCGATGTGCATCTGTCTCGGCTGATTGAGCGCATGAGCGGAGCGGAGGCTGCGATTGTGGTGAACAATTGTGCGGCGGCGGTGCTGTTGACATTGGCGGCGCTGGCGCGAGGCGGGGAAGTCATCGTGTCTCGCGGGGAGCTGATTGAGATTGGGGATGGGTTTCGAATACCGGAAATTATGGAGCAGAGCGGGGCGGTGTTGCGGGAAGTGGGAACGACGAACCGGACGCGGTTGTCGGATTACGAGAATGCGATTACGGAGAAAACGCGATTGCTGCTGCGGGTGCATCCCTCGAATTTCACGGTGAGCGGGTTCACGGAAAAGCCGGAGGTGAATCAACTGATTGCGTTGGGCGCGCGCAGTGGCCTGCCGGTGGTGGAGGATCTCGGCTCTGGTTGCCTGGTGGATCTGTCGGAAGCGGCGATCCACGAGCCCACCGTGCGGGAAAGCGTGGAGGCGGGTTTCTCGCTGGTGCTGTTCAGCGGAGACAAGCTGTTGGGAGGTCCGCAAGCGGGAGTGATCGCCGGGAAGAAAGAACTGGTGACGAAAGTACGACGGCATCCGCTGTTTCGCGCGTTGCGCGTGGATAAGCTGACGATTGCGGCTATGGGAGCGACATTGCGGGCATATCTGCGGGCGGAATGGAAGGAGATACCGGCGCAACGGATGATTCGGAGTTCAGTGGAGGAAATCACTGCGCGAGCCGAGAAGTTGTTGGAGATGCTGCGACCTGTGCTGGCGCAACATTCCGCGGAGGTTGAGATTGTTGACGGGCACTCGCTGGTGGGAGGCGGGTCGACACCTGCGCAGTCATTGGCTACGAAAGTCATTCGCGTGAAGAGTCAGCGGCTTTCCGCGGGTGAGTTGGAATCGCGTTTGCGGGAAGGGCTGACGGGGATGCCGGTTGTTGCACGGATTGAGGACGACCGGCTGGTGCTGGATTTGCGCACGGTGTTTCCGGAGCAGGAACGAGCGCTCGCGGAGGCAGTGTGCGCGGCGGTGGCTTGAGGGTTTGCCGATGCTGAGCTTTGTGGTGGAGGGTGGAAAGCTGGCGCAGCGCGATCGGCCGATACCGAAATTGCGTCCGGGTTGGGCGCTGATTCGCGTGCGCATGGCGGGAATCTGCAACACGGATATTGAGATTCTGCGCGGTTACCATGAATTTCGTGGTGTGCCGGGACATGAGTTTGTTGGCGAAGTGGTGGAAGTGGCCAGGGTTTCTGCTGCGATGAAGAAGCGTTGGATTGGCAAACGGGTGGCGGGCGAAATTAATGTGCACTGCTCGGCATACGGATATAAGCCGGTGTGCGAGTTTTGCCGGCGCGGGTTGAAGACGCATTGCGCGAGACGCACTGTACTGGGAATCGTTGCGCATGACGGGGCGTTTGCCGAATATCTGTCGCTGCCTCTGGAAAACCTGCACGTGATACCTGCTGGCGTGGCGGATGAGCAGGCTGTTTTTGTAGAACCGTTGGCGGCGGCGTGCGAGATTTTGGAGCAAGTGGAGGTGCGACGGTTTCCGAGTGCAGCGGTGGTTGGCGACGGCAAATTAGGGCAATTGATTGGCCAGGTGCTGCGGGCGGCGGGCGAGAAGGTGACGGTCTACGGGAAGCACGATGCGAAATTGAAATTGCTGAAACGAGCGGGGGTTCAAACGAAACGAGTGCGCGGCGATGATACGGACCTGAAGAGTGTTCGCGAGCAATATCGGCTGGTGGTGGAGGCGACGGGTTCGCCTACGGGGTTGGGTTTGGCGCAGCAAATTACCGAACCGCGGGGAACGCTGGTGCTGAAATCCACATTTCACGGCGCAGCGCCCGTGGAAATGTGGCCGATTGTGGTGAAAGAAATTACGGTTGTTGGGTCGCGGTGCGGGCCGTTTGATCAGGCGATTGTATTGCTGCGGTCGGGGAAAATTGATCCGCGGTCGCTGATCACGCGGACATATGCGATGAAGGATGCGGCGGAGGCGATTGTGTTTGCGCAGGAGCAGAGCGTGATGAAGGTTTTGCTGAGGAATGGCTGAGGCAGTTAGAGGCGATTGATGCAGGAGGCTACGCAGGCGGCTCCGAAACCGTTGTCGATGTTGACTACGGTGACGTTGGAGGCGCAGGAATTCAGCATGCCGAGAAGCGCGGCAACGCCGCCGAAACTGGCGCCGTAACCAGTGCTGGTGGGCACGGCGATGACCGGGACTCCGACGAGGCCGCCAACAACGCTGGGGAGAGCGCCTTCCATGCCGGCGATGCAAATGATGACGCGAGCGTCGGTAAGCATGCCGCGATGATCGAGCAAACGATGAATGCCGGCAACACCGACATCGTAAAGGTGCTCGGCACGATTGCCCATCATGCGGGCGGTGAGCAGGGACTCCTCGGCGACAGGAATATCGCTGGTGCCCGCGGAGACGACGAGGATCGTGCCTTTGCCGGTGATTTCTTTGCTGCGTTCGACGGTGATCACCCCGGAGAGCGGGTAGAACTTGCTAGCACGCGCGATGCGTTTCACGGCGGCGAAGGTTTTTGCGTCGGCGCGGGTGATCAGAATGTTGTGCCGAGAATGTTTGTGGCGAATCATGGCGCGGACGATTTCGGCCACCTGCACCGGAGTTTTTCCTTTTCCGAAGACAACTTCGGCGTAGCCCTGGCGCAAGGCGCGATGATGATCGACTTTGGCGAAATCGAGGTCTTCGAAGGGAAGATGTTTCAAGCGCTCGAGAGCCGCATCGGGCGCAAGCTTTCCCGCACTGACTGCTTCCAGCAATCCACGAATTTCGGATTCTTTCATGAAGGGTGTCCGTGTGAAGATCAGGGGTTCGGCCAGCCCATAATTTTTCGAGCAGGCTGATTATCCGCGTAAACACGCCATTCCTGGAGCAAGCCATCGCGAACGATACCACGCCATGCAGCCGGGGTGTTCCAGTGATTCTCTTTGGCGAGGGCTCCTTTGGGGGCGTAGGTTCCCTCGGCGGTGCCAAACGCGGCCACGGTTTGCCCGTCGGAGAGGATTTCTTCGTGGGAAACGCGGTAGTCGGGGAACCACTGAAAATATCCGGCCCAGGCTTTGCGCATGGATTCGCGGCCGTGCACTTTGTTGCCGAGGGCATCCACGAAGACGTGGTCATCGGTCATCAACGAGCAGAGTTTGTCCACATCTCGCGCGTTGATAGCCTCCAAGAACGCGAGAACAACCGCGATGGGTTCCGGATGACTCATAAAAGGCTCCGTGGAATCTAGGAAGTTTAACACAAGGAACAAAGGCAAAGGCTCAGGCGATCTAAAAGTTTGGCGGGTACGCGAGCGGGAGGGCGGTTGTCTTGACTTGGTGTACTGGCACTGCGAGACTGACGTTATTTGCGCGAAACCATGGCAACCGCACAGGGACGAACCATTACAATTGGTGTGACTGGGGCCAGTGGCGCCATCCTGGCGCAAAGAATTTTGCTATTGCTCGAGGAAGACGAGCGTGTTTCGCGAATCCACCTGGTGATCAGCGAAACCGGACAGCGGTTATTTTCGGAAGAGCTGGAAATTACTTCAGGCGATTTGAAGAAGCTGCCAGCGCGGATACTGGGGCGCGCGCCGAAAAAGATCCAAACAGTTGCGAACAAAGATGTGGGAGCAGCGATTGCTTCGGGCAGTTACGAAGTAGACGCGATGGTGGTGATACCCTGCACGATGGGGGCATTGGGATCGATCGCGGGTGGAATGAGCGACGACCTGGTGGCGCGCGCGGCGGACGTCATGTTGAAGGAAAAGCGCAAGCTGATCCTTTGCGTGCGAGATACGCCGTTCAATCGTATCCACCTGGAAAATATGTTGCGGGCGCAAGAAGCGGGCGCGGTGATCATGCCGGTGGTGCCGGCGTTTTACTTCAAACCGAAATCGATTGAGGAGATCGTGACGCAGTATGTGTGTCGGGTGCTGGCGCAGGCGGGACTGCCGCAAGAAAAAATGTTTCGGTGGGCGGGCAGCGGCGGAACGGGCCGGGCGGAGCTGTAGTCGATGACGAGCCGCATCCGCACTGTGCTGGAAATGATCAAGTTTGAGCACTCAGTGTTTGCGTTGCCGTTTGCGCTGGTTGGGGCGCTGCTGGCGGCGCGATTCAAGACTCATGGCTGGCCGACGGTGCGGCAGGTGATTTGGATCGTGGTGGCGATGGTGGCGGCGCGTTCAGCGGCGATGACAATCAATCGCATTGTGGACTTGCGGTATGACAAAGAGAATCCGCGGACGAAAATGCGAGCGCTGGCAACCGGCGCATTATCGGTTTCGTTTGCGTGGACGTTTACGATTGCGGCGGTAGCGATATTTCTCGTGGCTGCATGGCAACTGAACTTGTTAGCGCTGAAACTGGCGCCAGTGGCGCTGGGGATTTTGTTCTTCTATTCGTATACGAAACGATTCACGAACTGGTCACACCTGTTTTTGGGATTCGCGTTGGGGATTTCACCAGCGGCGGCGTGGATCGCGATCACGGGAAGCCTGGACTGGCGGATGTTGATTTTATGTGCGGCGGTGACACTGTGGGTTGGCGGGTTTGACGTGCTGTACGCTTGCCAGGATGTGCAATTTGATGAGGAAGCGGGGCTGTATTCTGTACCGAAGCGATTCGGGATAGCGAAAGCGCTGCTGATTGCACGGATGATGCATGTGGGTGTGGTTGTTCTGTTGAGTTGGCTGGCATGGAGTTTTGGTTTGCCGTGGCCAGCGTGGGCGGGAATCGTGGTGGTGGCGGGGTTGCTGGCGTACGAACATTCCTTGGTGAAGGCAAACGATTTGAGCAAGCTAAACGCTGCGTTTTTCGCGGTGAACGGCTATATTAGTATGTTGTTTCTGGTGTTCTGGGGCGCTGCGGTAGCGGTTTGGCGGGTTTGAATTGTTCAAAATTTGAGAAGGTGTGGCTTCCGGTGGCGGACCGGCATCCTAAGTTCAGGGACAAACGGATAATGCAGAGGCGCAGAGATCCGCAGAGGCGCGCAGAGAATTTGCGAGACTCTCAGGAGAAGAAGGAGCAGAGAGAACGTGGCTGACCTGAAGCTTAACGACGCAACGCTGAAACCCATAGCGGATAAGGTATTCGCGGGCGAGCGCCTGTCGTTTGATGATGGCGTGGCACTGTTCAAGACGCCCGATCTGCTGGCGGTAGGATGGCTGGCGAACTATGTGCGAGAAAAGCGGCACGGAAATATCGCGTACTATAACGTGAACCGGCACATCAATCCCACGAACGTGTGTGTAGCGCATTGCAAACTTTGCGCGTTTGGGCGCGATCCGGGAGCGCCGGGCGCGTACACGTATGCGCTGGAGGAGATTTACGAGCGGGCCGCACAAGGAGTGCGGGAAGGCGCCACGGAATTTCATATTGTGGGCGGTTTGCATCCGGATTTGCCATTCGATTATTTTCTGGAACTGATTCGCGGGTTGAAGCAGCGGCACCCGCATGTGCATTTGAAGGCGTTCACGATGGTGGAGGTGCACTATTTTGCGCGCATCGCCAAGCTGACAGTGGACGAGACACTGCTGAAGATGAAAGAAGCCGGAGTGGATTCGTGCCCGGGCGGCGGGGCGGAGATTTTTCACCCGCGTGTACGGCGAATCATTTGCGATCACAAAGTCAGCGGGCGCATGTGGCTGAGCATGGCGAAGAAGGCGCATCGAATCGGATTGCGTTCGAACGCAACGATGCTGTACGGCCATGTAGAGGAGGTGGAAGAGCGCGTGGATCATTTAGTGCTGCTGAGAGAAGCGCAGGACGAGACGCACGGTTTTGTGGCGTTTATTCCTTTGGCGTTTCACCCGGACAATACGCCGCTGTCGCACATTCCCAAGCCCACGGGGTACGACGATTTGCGGACGATCGCTGTGTCGCGGCTGATGCTGGATAATTTTGAACACATCAAGGCGTACTGGATCATGCTTACGCCGAGCATCGCGCAAATAGCTTTGCGATTTGGCGCGAATGATATGGACGGGACAGTGGCGGAAGAAAAGATTTATCACGATGCCGGGGCGACGACCGCGGAGTTTACCCCACGCGCGGAACTGGAACGGCTGATCCGCGCGGCAGGTCGCGTTCCGGTGGAGCGGGACACGCTCTACAATCGCATTGATCGCAGCAAGCTTCCGCCGATAGTGGCTGCCACGCCGCCGGGGCTGGTTTCCCTGAACATATAAGTTGGCGTTGATTTCCTGCCAGGCGCGGTCGTGTGCGCCGCTTCGGTGATAGAATCATGCCTCGTTTACGTAACCCGCCCATCCAGTAGCGAATCCAATCCGTGCTCCGCCGAGCGGGCGAATTCGAAAAGAGCGAGGAGAACACCTATGCAACGCAAAGCTTCCGCAGTATGGCAAGGCGACTTGAAATCCGGGAAAGGGAACATTTCGACCGATAGCGGCACGTTGAAGAATGCACAGTATTCGTTCAGCACGCGCTTTGAAAATGGAGTGGGGACAAATCCGGAAGAGCTGTTGGCGGCGGCGCATGCGGGGTGCTTCACGATGGCGCTCTCCGCGCAGCTTGGCGGCGCAGGGCTGACAGCGACGAAACTGGAAACGACGTGCACGATTTCCCTGGAAAAAGTGGGCGAAGGATTTTCGATCACGAAGAGTCACCTGGATCTGGTGGCGCATATTCCTGGGGCGGATAAGGCGAAGTTCGACGCGGCGGTGAAAGCGGCGGAAACGGGCTGCCCGGTGTCGAGACTATTCAAGGCGGAAATCAGCGTGAGTTCGGAACTGGTGAGCTCGAAATCCGCTTAATCGAAGTGTTGACGGTACACCCGAGTACAGTGCTGCGCATGATCCCGGTTCCGGGCGTCTTCATTGCGGGTGTGGCTGTTTTCCTGATTGTGGCGTGGGACGCTTTCGAGTCGATTATTCTGCCGCGGCGTGTGACTCGCAAATTTCGCCTGACCCGCTTCTATTACCTGTTCACCTGGAAGACCTGGAAGTTTCACGCGCGACTGATCACGGCAAAGAAAGCGCGTGAAGCGTTTTTGGGTTTCTACGGGCCGATGTCGTTGCTATTTCTGATCGGGGTGTGGGCGATCGGACTAGTGCTGGCGTTTGGGATGATGCAATTCGGCTCCGGGTCCGCGGTGAACCTGAGTGCGGCTGGGGCGAATCCGAGTTTCTGGACGGACATTTATTTGAGCGGGACAACGTTTTTCACACTGGGGTTGGGAGACGTGGTACCGCGGTCTGGACTGGCGCGATTTCTGGTGGTCGCGGAAGCTGGATTCGGATTTGGCTTCCTTGCGGCGGTGATTGGGTATCTACCGTTTATTTATGGCGCGTTCGGCAGCCGGGAAACGAATATTGTCCTGCTGGATGCACGAGCGGGGACTCCACCGACAGCGGGAGAGCTTCTGAGGCGGCACAGTTACCCGACGGGGCAAGAGGCGCTGTTCGATTTGTTCAAAGAGTGGGAGCGCTGGTCGGCGGAGCTTCTGGAATCCCACCTTTCGTATCCGGTACTTGCGTACTTTCGATCGCAGCACGACAACCAGTCCTGGATCGGTTCTCTGACGGCTATTCTTGACGCGTGTGCGTTGACGATCGCGGGTATTGAGGGTGCCTGCGGAAAACAGGCGGAACTGACGTTTGCCATTGCGCGGCATGCGGTGGTGGACCTGTGTCAGGTGTTCGGCGCCACGCCACGCGGGCCGCAAACAGACCGGCTACCCACGGAAATGCTGGCGAAAATACGCGCGAAGCTTGCGGAGCATGGCACTGTACTGACCGCAACAAGGGAAGCCGATGAAAAATTGTTGGAGTTGCGGCGGATGTACGAACCTTACGCGTATGCGCTTGCGACTCACCTGAACCAAACATTGCCGTCGTGGATTCCCGAGCATAAAGGGAAGGACAATTGGCAAACCACGGCGTGGGCGCGGACCGCGGGAGTGAAGTCGACGGACGGAACCGAGGCGATATCGCTGGTTCAGGACGACCACTTTTGATGCAACGAGCTGGTGCTTTGCGGAGAGAAGAGACATGAAAGCGATTCAGGTTCAGCAGTTCGGCGGGCCGGAAGTGCTGGAGTACCGCGATGTTCCCACGCCCAAGCCGGGCGCGGGCCAAATTCTGGTGCACGTTCGCGCGGCGGGCGTGAATCCTTACGATACCTACATGCGCAACGGAACGTATGCGATCAAGCCACAGTTGCCGTACATACCGGGCTCGGATGCGGCGGGCACGGTCGAGGCGGTCGGAGACGGGGTGAAGAAGGTAAAAGTTGGCGAGCGCGTGTACACCGCCAAGACGATTACCGGCGCTTACGCGGAATATGCATTGGCGGATGAATCGCAGGTGTACCCATTGCCGGAGAAAATTTCTTTTTCGCAGGGAGCCGGTCTTTGGGTGCCGTATGGAACGGCGTACACCGCGCTGCATCATCATGCGCACGCGCACGCCAGCGAGACGTTGTTGGTTCACGGAGCGAGCGGCGGGGTGGGAACCGCGGCGATTCAATATGGCCGGGCCATGGGGATGACGGTGTTGGGCACGGCGGGAACGCAGCGAGGGATGGAACTGGTGCTGAAAGAGGGCGCGCACCACGCGTTCGACCACTCGAAGCCGGAGCACGCCGAGGAAATCATGAAATTCACGGGCGGGCGAGGAGTGGATGTAATTCTGGAAATGGCGGCGCACTTGAATCTGGCAATGGATCTGAAGCTGCTGGCAATGAATGGACGAGTGATTGTGATTGGGAATCGCGGCGAAATTACAGTCAACGCGCGGGACTTGATGAGCCGCAGAGCGTCTGCGCGGGGATTCACGTTGTGGGCGGCGACAGAAGTGGAACTGGCGGAGATTCATGCGGGAATCGCGGCAGGACTGGAGAACGGAACGCTGCGGCCGATCGTCGGGAAGGAAATGCCGCTGAAGGATGCGGCGCAAGCGCACAAAGATGTGCTGGCGCCGGGAGCGTATGGGAAGATCGCGCTGATTCCGTAGGTCATTGGAATCCAGCGAGAGCGGCGTCGTTGACACCATCACTGATTTTTGTGCGCGTGCGGACATGGGGCGCAGGAGTCCTGCGCCCCTACGGGAATCAAGAGTCATCGCACACGAATCAGCAGAACCCGAAGACCCCACGTGCGAAAACGGCACGTGGGGCACCCCCCACCCTTGCCACAGGGCGCTTCGGAAGTCGGGGCCTACAGTGGGCTAGATGCGGCCCAGGGCGGCTAGGGCGATACCGGTTAGCGCTCCGCCCAGGACAATCCACGCCGAATTTATTTTGTAGCGAAACACGAGAAGCAGGCTGACGAGGCTGAGGATTGCCGCGGGTATGTTCACGACTGCGGCGCGAGCGAACTGAAAACTTACTGTGGCCATTAAGGCGACAGCGCAGGGAAGAACATGCCGACGGTGGCGAGCGCTGCACCTTTCCAGCCCCCGAGCAGATACCCAATAAAAGTAGAAACCGTGAAGAATGGGCCGGGCGTAGCCTGGCTCACGGCGATGGCATCGAGCAACTGGGAGTCGGTGAGCCAATGCAAGCGCACGACCAAGTCTGCGCGAAGGACGGCGAGCAGAACGAAGCCGCTTCCGAAAACGACGGCGCCGATTTTCAAGAAATAAAGGAAAACTGGGAGCAAGCCGATAGAGGCAGGCGCGCCGGCTGGAAGGACTAGCGCCAGCAGGGAATTGAAATTCAGCAAAGTGCGCGCCTGGCGCAGCAGCATCCAGAAAAGTCCAGCGCAGATCAGGAGGGTGATGACGTTCCAGCCGAGCGCGGCTAACAAGACGACGGCGATGGCGAGAGCGACGAGGCCAGCGTTTTTCAGGGCAGTTTTGCCCAGGTTCCAGAGGGCCGGAATGATCAGCGCCACAACGACGGGCTTGATGCCGAACAGCAGTCCCGCTACTTGTGGGAGCTTGCCGTAGTTTTCATAAGCCCAGGCGAGAGCGGCGACCATCACCGCAGCCGGCAAGATGAAGGATGCACCAGCCAAAAGAAGGCCAGGCCAGCCACCGCGAAGTTCTCCGAGATAGATGGTGAGTTCCGTGGAACTGGGACCGGGCAAGAGACTGACAGCGCCGATGAGATCGAGGAAGCGTTCGCGAGACAGCCATTGCAGCTTGCGAACAAAGCGCTCCTCCATCATGGCGAAGTGAACGGGCGGGCCGCCGAAGGCAACGAAGCCGAGGCGCAGGAATTCCTTGGTGATTTCCCAGAGGCGGGACTGTTCTCGGATGGTGGTGGTTTCGGGCATGGGTCAAACCGGACGTTGATGGTTTACCATAGGCAAGTGGCGCAGGACAGCGCGGCAACGGCCGGCGGCGGAAGGCGCCTACAAGGATTGTTGTGATCCCGTTATGACTACGATAGATGATGAACGCGTTCGGCCGCAGCAATCGGCGGCTTGGACGAGAGGGCTGATCGCGGGAATTGTCACGACGATCGTGGCGATTGCGGTGGTTTTGTGGGCGATCACGGGAAGCGGATTCCTTCATCTGCTGCGAGGAGCAGCGAGTGGAACGCTGTTTCGTATCGATCAGCCAACGGTCGTGCGCCAGATCCAGCAATTGCAACGGCTGGAAACCGTGAGCTTCTCGATGGACAAAATTATTTCCGGGGAGCATGACAATCCGTATCTGCCGAAATTTCTGGTGAGCGACCGGCTGCTGCTGGTGGTACACGGAGACGTGATTGCGGGGGTGGATCTGGGTCAATTGCGGCCGCAAGACGTGAGCCTCGAGGGCAAAAATATTTCGTTGCGCATTCCGAAATCGGAAATTCTTGTGACGCGGATCGACAATTCGAAAACGCGCGTATATTCGCGGGATACGGGACTATTCTCATCGCCTGACCCGAATCTGGAAAGCGAAGTTCGCCAGGAAGCGGAGAAACAACTGACGGATGCGGCACTGCAAGGGAATATATTAAAAACCGCGGACGATAATGCGCGGTCCACGCTGTCGGCGCTGTTACACAGCCTCGGTTTCACTAATGTAGAGTTTCGGTAAGACGTGCGGGTTCTTCCGGCCGTGCCACCAGAGGGCAATCAAGAGTAAATAGAAGGGTGCGTAGACCAGCCACTGCATGAGTGGGTCGAATTTGAAAACACCCAAAATGCCATAGCCAATCAAGACGTTGTAGGACAGGAATTGCAGTACGGTGAGCATCAGCCACGCGGGATTGGGAAAATAGCAAAGCAACGGAACGATCCACGTGAAATACCAGGAATAGCCGTTAGGGCTGAAGACCAAAAGCGTGCCGATGAGCAGATATGCGGCACGCGCGGGTTCAGCTTTCTTCCACGCCAGCCAAAACGCGAGTCCCCAGGTGGCGACGACGCCGATGAGTGCAGGAATTTTGGTGTTTCCGCCGGTGAGCCAATCGATCACTGTATACAAACTGGCGTTGTAATTCTTCCAGGTAGCTTCGTAATAGGACAAGTTTGCGGGGAGCATGCCGAAGGCGTGCCAATACGGCGCGAGAACGAGGAAAGCAGCGAGAACGGCGAGGCCCGCCGCCCACCATCCGATTTTCCTGGCGGGCCAACCCGCACGGCGAATCCAAACTGGCAGCAAGAGCGCCGGAAAAACTTTGGCCATGGCAGCCAAAGCGATTGGTACGCTGGCCCACGACGGGCGATTCTTAATGAGGGCGAGTCCCGCGACAATTCCAAGAACAGCAAGGACGTCATTGTGGCCGCTGGCAGCGAATTCGACGATGACGAGAGGGTTCCACGCGTAGATGGCTAGGCGAAGATCGCGATGAGGGTCGCGACGGAAAATCCACGCCAGCAAAAGGATCACGAGCACGTCGGCTGCGGCGAAGGGCGTTTTGAATGCGATGGGGCCGGGGAAGAACTTCCAAGTAGCGCGAAAGAGCAATTCAGTGGCTGGGGGATAGATCGCGGGAAGCTCTGGCCCGGGCATAACTTCGTAGTATTGATCGCGAAGGGATTTCAGCCGTGGGTCATTGGGAGCGATGGCATAGGGATTCCAGCCATGCGCCTGAACCTTAGCTTCCCACCGGTAACGCTGTAGATCGTCGGACAATGTGGGGAGCATGGGCCAAAGTGTTGCGCGGAACACAATCGCGGCAAAAACCAGTAAAATGGTGGAGGTGCGGCTGGCGTGGGTTCGAGTGAAGCCGTACAACGCAAGTAGGTAGACGCAACCAGCAGTAAGTCCCAGCTCGATAAAGCCAATGGCGTGATTTTTGAGGAAGTAGAGGCTGCGCATTCGCAGGAAGAAGGCTTCGAGTGCGACTCCTGCGAGGAGCAGCCAAATGGAGTTCCATCGAGCGCGATTAAGTTCAGAAGGCATCCGGAGAATGTTCAGTTGTCGACTCTCGCTCTAATGCTGCTGGCGGTACGACAGAACCCGCTCAGCCAATACTGGCACAAGCTCACCGACCGGACGTTTAGCGGGGTCTATCATGCCAATGCGTTCGACCTGGCCATGATGGTTCCGTATTTCATTGTGCTTTTCATTCTGGCGGCGTACGGAATGCATCGTTACGCGCTGCTGTACGACTATTTTGTGTTTCGCAAAAATGTTCCAGCGTGCCCGCCGGCGGTCGAGCATTGGCCAAAGGTTACCATACAGCTTCCGATCTTCAACGAACGATACGTGATTGAACGGTTGGTGGACGCGGTGGCGCAATTCGATTATCCACGGGAGTTGCTGGATATACAGGTTCTGGACGATTCGACGGATGAGACGCGGGAGGTGGCGAGGTCTTGCGTGGAGCGGCACGCGGCAGCAGGACTGCCGATTTTTTACGTCCATCGAAGTAACCGGGAGGGATATAAGGCGGGGGCGCTGGAGAATGGACTGAAGACGGCGCAAGGCGAGTTTGTTGCGATTTTTGACGCAGACTTTATCCCGCCCGCCGATTTTTTGCGGCGCACGATTCCGCATTTTTTGAACCCGGAAGGCGGGGACCGGATTGGAATGGTGCAAACCCGGTGGACGTATCTAAACGGGGATTATTCGCTGCTGACGCGTGTGGAGACGATTCTGCTGGACGGGCACTTTGTGATCGAGCATGGAGGGCGGTCGCGGCGAGGAGTGTTTTTCAATTTCAACGGAACAGCGGGAGTATGGCGGCGAGCAGCGATCGACGCCGCTGGCGGTTGGGAGCATGACACGTTGACAGAGGATACGGATCTTTCGTATCGCGCGCAGCTGAAGGGGTGGAAATTTGTGTACCTGCCGGATATTGCGTGCCCGTCGGAGTTGCCCGTGGATATGAACGGGTTCAAAGCGCAGCAGGCCCGATGGGCGAAGGGACTGATGCAAACGGCGAAAAAGATTCTGCCGAAAGTGTTTCGAGCGGATGTACCGGCGCGGGTGAAGGTGGAAGCGTTCTTTCATCTGACCGCGAACATTTCTTACCCGCTGATGGTTTTGCTTTCGACGATGCTGCTGCCGGCGATGATCGTGAGGTTCTATCAAGGATGGTTTCAGATGCTGGTGATCGATTTGCCTCTATTTTTAGCGTCAACGTGCTCGATTTCCAGTTTCTACCTGGTGGCGCAAATGGAATTGCGACCGAAAACATGGGAGAAGACTTTTTTGTACATGCCGTTCGTGATGGCCACCGGAATCGGCCTGAGTGTCCGCAACGCGCAAGGAGTGCTGGAAGCGATTTTTGGGAAAGAAAGCGAGTTTGCGCGCACGCCGAAGTTCAAGATTGAAGGGAAGTCCGGGACGTTTGCAGCGAAGAAGTACAAGAATAAATCGGGCTGGATGCCGTACTTCGAGATTGCTCTGGGACTGTATTTCGCGTTTACGGTGATTTATGCGATTCGCAACGAAAATTACGCGACGGTGCCGTTTCTTTTTCTGTTCGTGTGGGGATATCTGTACACGGGGTTTATGTCGCTCAGTCAATCCTGGTTTGCGCATCTGCGTTTTGGTGTGAACGCGCCGGAAATGCGGGCAGCGTCTACAGGCGCACCGGGATTTTAGTGGTGAGGTTTGCGGCGGGGCTATTTGACGGATCCCAGTGCTTGCAATTCCTTAGCTGCAATATCAGGCGGCAATGGCGCATAGCCTAACGATTGACACTGCTTTTGGCCGCTGGTGAGCATCCAGCGAAGAAGTTCCGTGAGCGCGCGCTGTTTTGTTGCATCCGTGGATTGGGCGGGAAGCAAAACCCAAGTAAAGGACGCGATGGGATAAGTGTGCTTGCCGGTGGCGTCCGTGATGGAACTCTGGAATGCGGAACCGGCGCTAAGGGCGGCCGATTTGGCTGCCGCGGTCACGCTGTCCAAATCTGCTTTGACATATTCGCCGGAACGATTGCGGACGGCAGCGAAGTCTAATTGATGCTGAAGGGCGTAGATGAACTCGACGTAGCCGATGGAATTCGGCGTTTTGTAGACGGTGTCTGCGACGCCTTGGTTTCGTTCCGCGCCGATACCGACGGGCCACGAAACGCTGGTGCCGGACCCTACGGAGTTTTTCCAATCGGGGCTTACTTTGGAAAGAAAATCCGTCCAGGCGAAGGTGGTGCCGCTGCCATCGGAACGGTGCACCACGACAATTTTTTGGTCGGGAAGGCGAACGTGTTTATTGATTTCGCGAATTTCTGGCGCGTTCCAGGATTGAATTTTTCCAAGGAAGATGCCCACCAACACTTCGGCCGAGAGGTTTAGCCCATCGGGAGCGCCCTTGACGTTATAAATGGGGACGACCGCGCCGAGGACGGTGGCAAACTGACGCAGCTTGGGTGGTTCGTCGAGTTGTTCCGGGCTCAGCGGCATGTCCGATGCGCCGAAATCGATTTCAGCGGAACGCATCAGGCGGATTCCTTGTTCCGAGCCCACGGCGTCGTAGGTGACGTGAATGTCTGGACGCGAGTGGGAAAACGCTTCGAACCATTTTTGATAGATGGGAGCTGGAAAGGTGGCGCCGGCGCCGTGCAGTTCGATGGCGGGAATTGAGGCGCTTTCCGGCGCGCCGGGAGTAGCCGAAGAGTGAGTGTCGGGAGCTTCCTTTCTTCCAAGTGCTGCGAAAAACGCGTTGGCCAGTTGATCTGCCAAATCATCACTGATGCTTTTCCAACCTGTGTGGCGAGGGGTGGCGAGATAGGACCAAAGTGTCTTGCCAGCTTTGCCGCTTAATTCGACGGAAGCGTAGCCTTCATAGGTTGGCGTTTGCGCAGCATTGGAACGGGGGCTTGTGGAGATGTAGCCGGTGATCCAAATCACCGCAGAACCGTGAAGCAGGGCATCGGCCTGCGCAGGGGCGTTTACAAGCTCGAGTTTTCCGGAGTCCTTTAGTTTGTGCTCCAGGCGATCGCGGACGGCAGTGGACAATTTGCTGTTATCGGACCAGTCCACCGCAATGCGCTTCACCTCGGAAATGCGGTCGGCTGTTTGGGCTTCTAAGGTGAAATGCAAGGCCGTCAAGAGAACTGATAGCAAGCAAAGCGAGCGAATAAATGTTCCGAGCCAAGCGCGGCGAAGCATGTTTCCCATCCTGCGGTTCGCGTTGAATATGCAAAGTATACTCGACGTTTGCTGCGACATCGCGCAATAAGAGATGCGATGAATGCGGCTGGTGTTTTCTTGCTTGTACTTCAGCGAACGGCGCTTGAAAATGGTGTTGACGGAACTTCAGTGAGTCGCGCCCGGTTCAATCTCGAGGAACTTGCCAACACCATTACCCACGGTTGCGGTCTTGTGCTGAGTATTGCCGGGTTCGCGGTGCTTCTGGTGTTCGCGATTCTGCACGGAGGAGCGATTTATATTGTGGCGTGTTCGATCTACGGCGCCACACTAGTGAGCCTGTACCTGGCATCCACGTTGTATCACGCGGTGGTATCGCCGCGGGTGAAACGAGCGCTGAAGGTATTCGATCATTCGGCAATTTATTTGCTGATCGCGGGAACGTACACGCCATTTTTGCTGGTGTACTTGCGTGGAGCGTGGGGATGGTCGCTGTTCGGGGTGATTTGGGGATTAGCGTTTGCGGGAATTCTGTTCAAGTTGTGGTTCGTGGACCACTTCCCACATATCTCGACGGTGGTTTATCTGGCGATGGGCTGGCTGATCGTGATCGCGGCACACCCGATTCTGGCGACGGTGCCCAGGTTGACGCTGGTTTGGATTCTGGCGGGCGGGATTTTGTATTCGGCGGGAGTAGTGTTCTATGCGTGGAAAAGGCTGCCGTACAGTCACGCGATCTGGCATGTGTTCGTGCTGAGTGGCAGTGCGTGCCATTACGTGGCGGTGTTGAGAACGGTTTTGGCTCACCAGTAGGCGCGGGGAGCGAAATTATTTCGTGGAGTCGGCGCCGGCCGTTTCTTGTGGCTCATTTTCGACCTTGTGCCAGCCGCGACCCGGGTCGTATTCCTTTATGGATTTCGCTGCGGTTGCCGTGTTCTTGCCCAGATCTTTTTCGTACAGCACGCCATCGTCTCCGATGAGGAGGGTCATAACTCCCGAGGAGCGGTATTCCGCGGGATAGGCGATGAAAGCGAACCCGGTCATCTTGCCGTCAGCGAGATAGTTTTTCGCGCCGCCAGGAGCAGACTTGCCTTGCTGCGTCAAAATTTGGAAATAGTAACCGTGATACGGAGTGGGTGCGCTGTTGCCATTCCCATTCGGGGTAGCTTCGGCGACCAACGGGCCTATAGGGCTTTGCGGTTCGTTACCGCTGGCCTGCCAGTATAAGCCGTCCTGCTTACCTGGATCGCTCAGCAGCTTTTGGGCATAGGTGTTGTCGTGTTTGGCGGAATATTCTTTTTGTGCCGCGACCAGTTCTTCGCACACGCGCATGGCAGACATTTCATTGCGGCCGATTCTGCGGAAAAGAATGTCCTGCCTGCCGGCGTCAGTATCGAAATACCAACGGTTGTCTTTATTGACGATGGGAATGGGACAAGGCCAGTTGTAAGTTCCAATGTACAAGGTGACGCTGCCGTTGGGCTCCTTCACCAGACGATGCATTTCGTCATAGTGTTTGGCAAAGTTTTCTCGGGAAGCTTGGTCCTGGGCCTGATCGCCTGAGGAAATGATGGATTTGCCGTCAGGGCCGAGCAACTGCAGCAAGGCTTGTTTGTCATTGGCTTTCGCCGCCGCATATAGGGCGTCGCTGGCCTGTTGTGCGGTGGCAAAAGTTTTTTGACCCTGCTGCTGGGCCAGCGCTGGCGCAGAAAGCACCAAGGCGGACAGAGAAGTGATGGCCGCTAGCTTGCAAATCGAGAATCTGGGAAGTGTAAATTGCCGGAATGCGCGCATGCGTTCTTCTCCTCTTTCGTGATTTCCGGATTCAGACTAGTGGTGGCCACCACCACCGTGCCCGCCACCGCCGCCGTGGGAACCGCCGCTACCGCCATGGAAGCCGCCGCCACCACCGTGGAAGCTGGAACTACCGCGTGCGGAGTAGCTGCGAGATTCGCCGCCGTGATCGTAGTTGCTGAAGGCGCCGGAGCGCATACCGCTTTGCGCATGAGGCGCAGAATAGGTTCTGGGAGCATTGACCGAGCCGTGGGGCTGCTCTGCAAAACCACGAGCGGCACGACTGTTGCCTTCGAAGGGCCTGGGTGATGCGCCGGGCCGGTTGTAAACTCCACCGCGTCCGCCCGCGAATCCGTGCTCGTCACCGTGTCCGCCAAAGCCGCGTCCCGGTGCTCCATGTTCACCACGGAAATAGGCGTTACGGTTATAGAAGGTTCGGCTATGCGAATAGTAGCGGTAGTTGTTGTGAACGACCCAGTGATTGTGCCAGTCAAAGCCCCAGTGCGGCCAACCCCAACCAAAACCCCCGAAAAATCCAACGCCGAAACCAACGCCGAATGAGAGATAGGGTCCGCCAAACCAGATGCCAGGATAGGGATACCAGCCAGGCCACGGCGCGATGCCGGGCCCGTAGACAAGCCACGGGTTGTAGGCAGGTACGTAGACAACATCGGGAGACGCGGGCTGAATGACGACAGTCGAGCCTTGATTGCTGACGGTTTGTTGCGGAGTGGATTTCAAGTTGCCGGCTTGCTCGGCCTTTTGACGCATGACTTGAATGGCGTCCATGACGTCTTGCTGCTGGTTGTAATAGGCGTCGCCCAGCGTGGAGGTCCAGGAAAGGTTCTTGTCCATGTTGCCGAGGACAGACGGAAACGCGGTGAGCGCTTTGACGCTAGGATCCCAAGGCATGTTGTTGACAGCGTTCGCCAGCGCTTCGCCTTTTAGATCCGGATGGTCCTGAACCCAACGATCGGCCTCGACAACCTCCTCCGGAAAAGTAGCGGCGGCCAAGATTTGTGCCACCAGGGAATCGGGATACAAGGCGATGGGCGCGACCAAATCTTGCAACTGCTGTGGAGTTTGGGGTGTGTACTGTGGACCCTGCTCAGGAACAGGCGCCTGCGCCGGGGGTGGCGTTTGAGATTCCTGCTGGGCGCTCAAATTCACGGGCGAGGTCACCAAGAGCAATCCGGCCGACAGAACAACGGCCAAACTTTGCTTTCGAAAATGGGCGAGAACGGGTGTTGCGTCCATACTGAACCTCCTCGGCACCGTGTGAGGCTCAAGTGCTCAACGAGAACGGGTCTAAGACCCGCCACTACAAGACGTACATTTATGAGATGAAAAACTGGGGAGCGGGGTTTCGTTTTTCGCGAGAGGTACTGCGCGTGCCTGTTTTCAGCCGGTTTTTGCGGCTTCTTCCAGCCAGTGATTCAGGACATAGCCGTATTTAGGTTCGACTTCGAGAAAAGCGACACCAGCGCCGACATTGGGCGTGGCGTACACAATTTTGGCCTTAGCTTGGAAGGTCATCTCTCCAGCAAAGATTTTGAGCAGCACGAGAGTGCCGGTGGGAAATGGATTCATCATGTCCAAGTAGCAGCCGTTCAGACTTAGCTCGCTGACACGGGAGGCTATGCGCAAATCGCTGCGCTCCTCATACAGCTCGGCACTGGCGATGAAGATGTACCTGGGCGTGCGACGCCGTTCCCTGTTCATACCGCCTCCGGACGGCCGAAGTTCACTTTTTTCCATAATAGATGGAGGGTTTGGCGCAAGAGAATATTTTGGGCAGGAACCTTCGCTGCCGCTATTAACTGGGACATTACTAAATGACTATGGGTGAACAAGGTGTACTTAGGTTTTTATGGGCGATTGGCGGGTGATTGAGGCGTTGCGCTAGAATGAGGCGTTTGCTTCATGATCGGAGGAACGAAGACATCGCAGCACTAAAACGAGGTGACAGAATGAGTGGTCACGCAGGGACCGGCGGGTATGGTTGTGGGCAAAGCGCTTACGCCGGTAAGCGGATATTTGTGGCGGTTCTGGTTGCTCTGGCGTGTGCGGGACTAGCGGTTGCGCAGCAGCGGCGGGAGCGCGAGCCGAACTCGGTGTACGCTTCGCGGCGGGCGAAGCTCTCTTCGAACATCGACGGACCGATCATTCTGATGGGCTATACGGGAAAAGAAGAAGAAGCGCAGACCTACATTTTTGCGCAGGAAGAGAATTTTTATTATTTGACGGGGCACAACGAAGAGGAGTCGGCACTGATTCTGTTGCCGAACGAGGCGCATAAGGCGAAGAACGACGACTGGCCGGCGAGAGAAATGTTCTTTCTGCCGCCGAAGGATGCGCGCAAAGAGAAGTGGAACGGTCCGCGCATGGCCCCCGGGGATCCCGGAATCGAACTGCGTACGGGATTTACGGTGGTGAAACCGTTCCCCGAATTGCGAGCCACGGTGGAAAGACTGGCGCGCATTTACCCGACGTTTTACACGATTCTTCCGTACCAGCACGAATTGGGTGGATATCCGCACGAAAAAGAGACGGTGGACTGGCTGAAGCAGGCAGCGCCGGAAGTGACCGTGAAGGACATTCGATCCAGCATCGCGGACCTGCGATTGATCAAGTCACCGACGGAGTTGGCGCTGCTGCGTCAGGCGATTGATATGTCGCTGGATGCGCACTTTGCGGCGATGAAAATGATGCGGCCTGGGCTTTGGGAGTACCAGGTGGCGGCGAAAATGATGGAAGTGCACGCAATGAGCGGATCTGAGGCCGAAGCGTACGCGCCCATCGTGGGAGCAGGGCCGAATTCCACTACGCTGCACTATGACAAGCTGTCGCGGAAGATTCAGGATGGCGACATCGTGGTGATGGATGTGGCGGCGCAATATTCGGGGTACGCCGCGGACATCACGAGGACCATTCCGGCAAATGGGAAATTCACGCCGCGGCAAAAAGAAATCTACGACATTGTGTTGGGAGCGCAGAACGCGGCAATCCACGCGCTGAAACCGGGGATGGACATGTGCCGGAAGGGGGACAAGAGCGTTTATAAAATCGCGTACGACTACATCAACTCGCATGGCAAAGATCAGAATGGTAAGCCGCTGGGGCAATACTTTATTCATGGACTAGGCCACAGCATCGGGCTGAATGTTCACGATCCCGGGGATTTGTGCAAACCATTCGTGCCCGGGCTGGTGATTACGATTGAGCCGGGGATCTATATACCGGAAGAGAGTCTTGGAGTGCGGATCGAAGACGACGTGTTGATCACGAATACCGGGTCGGAAGTTCTGAGCCAGAGACTACCGCGATCGACGGACGAGATTGAGAAGATTATGGCCGATGGGGCGAAGGCGCGAGCTGAGGAAGGGAAATAGTAGCGCGGTTTCGATGCGCGATTGTCGCTAAATGCGGGTTTTGCCGGGCTCAGTTGGGAGTAAAATACAGAGCACCGTTGCGCAAATGCCTAGGCCCGCCTGGCAGCGCTGGCTGCGCTACGGCTCCCCTGAGGGAACAATGAAAAAGCTATTGAAAGCAAAGCCTCCGGCAAATCGCAAGCCAAACTCAAGAGGAAACCAATTAGAGGCTCTGACGGTCGTGGCGATCGGCGCGTCCGCGGGAGGGATTGAGGCATTCACGGAATTTGTGCGGAATCTGCCAACGGACACGGGGTTCGCGTTTGTGTTCATACAGCACTTAGACCCGACGCACCCAAGCATTCTGGCGGAACTGGTGGGGAAAGAAACGAGCATGCCAGTTTCCGAGGTGACTAATGGTCAGCACGTTCTGCCGAATCACATCTTCATCATTCCGCCAAATGCGTCGATGTCCATTTCCAGGAATACTCTGGAGCTGACGCCACGGGAGGATTCACACGGAGTGCACATGTCCGTGGACCGGTTCATGCGGTCACTGGCGGAGGCCAAGGGAAATCGAGCGATCGGGGTGATTCTGTCGGGGGCGGGTTCGGATGGAACGCTGGGAATGGCGGAGATTCAGGCGCAAGGTGGGATGACATTCGTTCAAGATGAAGCGACCGCGCGGTACGACGGGATGCCCCACAGCGTAATCGCGACAGGTTGCGCCGACTACATTCTGGCTCCCAAAGCGATCGCGCGGGAGTTATCGCGGATTGCCAAGCATCCGTTTGTGGCGCGGCCGGACTTGCCGGACTTGACGCAACTGGAATCGTCCGAGAGCGGCATGGACGCAATCTTCCAAATGTTACGCCGCAACACGGGAGTGGACTTCACGCATTACCGGCAGACGACGATTTTGCGGCGAATCCAGCGCAGGATGTTGGTACACAAACTGGAGCGCTTGTCCGATTATGTGCGTTATCTCCAGGGCAGTACCCCGGAAATCAAGGCGCTGTACCAAGACATGCTCATCAACGCGACCAGCTTCTTCCGCAATCCGAAGGTATTTGAAGAGCTGAAGGCGGAAGTGTTTCCTCAGATCGTGAAACAGCACTCAGCGGAACAGAGCATACGCGTGTGGATTCCCGCATGCGCATCGGGTGAAGAGGCGTATTCGCTGGCCATCGTGCTGCTGGAATATCTGGGAGAGAAGGCTCCGCAAATTCCCATTCAGATTTTCGGCACGGATGTCAGTGAGACGAGCATCGTCAGGGCGCGCAGCGGGATTTATCCGGAGAATATCCAGGGGGATGTGTCGCTGGAGCGGCTGAGGAGATTCTTCTCGAGAGTGGAAGGGGGATACCGGATCAGCAAAACGATTCGAGATATGTGCATTTTCGCGCAGCACAATCTGCTGAATGACCCGCCATTTTCGCAAATGGACCTGATTTCCTGCCGGAATCTGCTGATCTACCTGGAACCTGTGCTGCAGAACAAAGTGATTTCACTGTTTCATTACGCCGCGCGGCCGGAGGGGTATCTATTGCTGGGGACATCGGAAGGAGTAGGTTCGGTGACGAACCTTTTTGCACTGGAGAATCGCGAGTGCAAGATATTCAGGAAGAAAACCACGGCGGCGCGGCAGATGGTTACGTTCTCGCTAAACCCGCAAAAAGAGGAGAGCGAGCCAGGAGCGGTGCGAATGCCGGTGCGGCAAACGGACTCCAATTGGAACTATGTGGAAGCGCAGAAGGAATTTGACCGGCGATTATTGACGCAGTTCTCTCCGGCGACAGCATTCATCAACGATGACCTGGAGATTATTCACACGCGGGGAAACGTGAATCGTTATTTGAAGCTGGCATCGGGGCGAGCCAGTTTGAATATTTTGAAGATGGCGCGGGAAGGCATTTTGCTGGATCTGCGCAACGCCATCAGCAAGGCAAAGAAGGAGAACGTGCCGGTGCCAAAACGGCAGGTTCAGTACAAGCCGGAAAGCGGGGAGTTCGGTCACAATTCGGAGATGCGACTGGTGGATTTTGAAGTGGTACCAGTGAACATCGGCAATCTTAAAGAGAAGTACTTCATGATTGTGTTTCGAGACGCACTGCGAGCGACGCAGAGGAAGCGAGAATCTTCGAAACAAGCGGCGAAAAAAGAATCGCAAGCGGCTTCTGGAAGGATTGCGAAGCTGGAGCAGGAATTGGCAGCGACGAAGGAGTATCTGCAGGCGGTGATCGAAACGCAAGAGGCAACGAACGAGGAATTACAGTCTGCGAACGAAGAGATTTTGTCTTCGAATGAAGAATTGCAGAGCACCAACGAGGAATTGGAGACGGCCAAGGAAGAGCTGCAATCAGCGAACGAAGAGCTGAGTACGGTGAACGATGAGTTGCGCAGCCGGAACCTGGAAATCACGCAGATTAACAGCGACTTGACGAACCTGCTGAACAGCATCGAGATTGCCGTGGTGATGATCGGGAGCGACCTGACCATTCGACGGTTCACCCCGCAAGCGCAGAAATTCTTCGGGCTGATTGCAGCGGATGTGGGGCGACCGTTGTTGAATATCAATCCGGCCATCGAGATTCCCGATTTTCAGGCGATGGTGCTGGAGGTCGTGAGCAATTTCCGTTCGGTGGAAAAGAAAATAACGGACGCACAGGGAAGGGACTATCAATTGCGAATTCTGCCATACGGGCCGTTGCAGAATAAGAACGAGGGTGCGGTCATCACGGTAATCGAGCTAAAAACCGCGAGTTAGCGGCTAAACTACAGGCTTTGCCCCATTCCCCTGCGCTTGCGGCGGGTACACTCTGGAAGCTCGCCATTGCCCGGAGGCCGTAGTGCCGAAATCAGGTTCGGACAAACGGTCTAAACGCAGAGGGCCTTCTCGCCAGTCTGACGCTGTGGGTGTGTTCGAAGAGCTGTTAGACGGGCTGGATGTTGGAATCGCGAACGTGTTGCCGTCAGGGAAAGTGCTGTACTGCAACGACCGTTTTCGCAAAGCGTTGTTTTTACCCTGGCAAACTGAATTGATTGGCCACGATCTACGCTATACGCTCACGCCGGAGTCGTGGCCTGAGGTGATACAAGCACTGATGGAGGCGAGGAGCCGGCCAATAGAAGGGGAACTGCGCATCGAAGCGGAAGGCCGGACGCATTTCGTGAGGTTAAATCTGACGCCGCTGGAAAAGTCCGAGCCGAGGACAATCCGCGTAGTGGCCACCGAGAGAACGGAACTGGTGGAGACCAGCAAGGCGCTCAATCAATCACAAGCCGAGGTGCAATCGCTGTCGGCGAGGATTTTGCAATTACGGGACAACGAACGGAGGCGAATCGCACGAGACCTGCACGACGTGACCGGTCAGGAACTTGCTGTAGTGCTGATGACGCTGGGCTCGGTGTCATCTCGCTTGAATGGAGATGCGAGTGTCCGCGAACGGCTGAAGGAAGCGACGGATATATTGCGCAAGGTGGAGAACGAGATTCGGACGCTGTCGTATCTATTGCACCCGCCGTTGTTGGACGAGTCTGGTTTGAGCGCAGCATTGCAGTGGTACGTGCAGGGTCTGGAAAAACGCGTGGGGCTGCACGTGCATGCAGAATTTAATTTCAAGCTGCCGCGGCTAACGCGAGACCGGGAAATCGCGTTGTTCCGGGTGATCCAGGAGAGCCTGACGAACGTGATACGTCACGCGGAGGCGACCGAAGTGTGGGTACGGGCCACGGTGAACGAGCGAGGACTGCAGCTGACCGTGGAGGATAACGGACGAGGAATAAGTCCGGAGCAACTATCGCTTGCAGGACGAGGGTTGAATGAAGGCGTGGGAATCGCAGGGATGGATCAACGTTTGAGGCAGCTGGGAGGCCGGTTGCAAGTGGCTCCGACGGGACACGGCACGATGGTGACAGCCAGCGCGCCAATCGGTGAGGGAATGGAGGAGGTACCGGCGATCAAGGTGGAACCCAAGCCGACAGCTCCGGCCAACCAGGTAAGGTCCACGGACATGAAGCGAATTCTAATCGCAGACGATCACGAGGTGACCCGGAGAGGAATACGAGCGCTGCTGTCAGAACAAAAGGATTTCGAGGTTTGTGGCGAGGCGGCGAACGGTTTGGACGCGATCACGAAGGCCTTTGGTCTGCAACCGGATCTGATCGTTCTGGACTTGATTATGCCGCAGGCGGGTGGGCTGAATGTTGCCAACCAGCTTCGACGAGGCGGTTTGAAATCGGCAATCCTGGTATTCACGACGCATTCGTTTCCGGGAATCGAAAAGACACTGCAAGCAGCGGGTTGCGACGGATACGTACTGAAGCAGGATGCCAGCGAAGAATTGGTGCAGGCGGCGCGTGAGCTTTTGCGGGGGGGCAGCTATTTTCACAAGGGCGCAGCCACGACTCAGGAAGCGTAGAGGAAATTCATGGCACACGACATTATTGTGATTGGTGGATCAGCGGGAAGTCACAGCGGTTTAAAAACGGTAATTCACGAATTGCCGGAAAATACGCCGGCGGCGGTATTTGTGGTGGTTCATCTGCTGCCGCGAGCGGCAAGCGTTCTGCCTGATATATTGAGCAAGGTTCACGGGGTTCCAGTCCGGCACGCCGAAAATGGGGAGCGAATTCACAAGGGGAGGATCTATGTAGCTCCTCCGGACCGGCATCTGGTAATTGCGGAAGATCACATTCATTTGAGCCGCGGACCGAAGGAAGGATTGCATCGTCCGTCGATCAACGTCACGTTCCGGTCTGCGGCCAAGGTGTACCGGGAGCGAGTGGTGGGAGTGCTACTGTCCGGGATGCTGGACGACGGTGCATCGGGTTTGTGGGATATTGCGGCTGGGAATGGAATCACGATTATCCAAAACCCGGAAGAAGCGCCGTTTCCATCAATGCCGCTGAGCGCGCTGCAAGATGTGCCAATCGATTATTCACTGGACGCAAAAGAAATTGCGCCACTGTTGCTGAAACTCGTTCACGACAGCGATCTTCACGCGATGAACAAGAAAAGTGCGAATCCAGGTACGTTGCCGAAAAAGTTCACGGGATTCACGTGCCCCGAGTGTCGTGGCCCGCTGTATGAATATCGGCAACAGCCCGAGGAATTTCGGTGCCGTGTGGGGCACGTGTTCCCGGTGGAGACGCTGGCGAGCGAAGGGGCGGAGACACGAGAACGCAAGCTGTACGAAGCGCTCGTATCGCTCGAAGAAGGAGCGGATTTGTCTGAATATATGGCGGAGCGACGAGTGGGGGGCCGGCGCGAGCAACTGCTGGACGAATGCAGACAACTGCGCGAACAGGCGGTGGTGATTCGAGAGATTTTGGAGAAGCGGCGTCCGGCGATCCTGGATGACGCGAACGAGGATACGGAAATTTCGCTGGATTGATTTGTAAAGTTGAGAGAACGGTTCTACTGGGGTAGCTCGGCTTCAAGGCTGGTGGCCATGCCGTCTCCGGTTCTGCGAATGTGGACTTCGGGCGAGACGAGCTTGTAATGCCGGCCAATTCCAATGACCTCGATTTCGACGCTGTGGTCAACGCCTGGGCACAATGAGGTTTTACCGTGCCCCTGCTCATCGACCGTGACGTCCTGATGGGGCGCACCCGCAACACAGGTATCGACATGAAGAAGATTGGGGCAACGGGGCGGGATATGAACGGCGAGATGGTCCGGGTTCGAACTGGAGGCGCAAGAAAGCATCCAGAAGGCAGTTGCAAGCAAAGCGGCGGACAAACACACAACAAATAAATTAGAACGGATCGGCACTAGGACTTTCCCCCAACCTGAAGGATTATCTGTATAGCATTGGTGAACGAAGAAAGCTATACGGTAAAAACCCGGTAGCGGCAAAGTGTGTTTGCGAGCCCTTGCGATTAAGCTAAGATAACCGCTTTCAACTGTTGGACCTGCTGGGAGCTGTGTGTTGCTGCCGCGTTTCGACCATAAGCTGACCTTTGCGTCCGCGATGTTCCTGCTGCTGGTGTGTGGCGGCACTCTCGCCTGGATGCTGTACCGAATCTATCAGGGAGAAGAGTGGGTCCGGCACACGTATAACGTGCAACTCCTGATTGCTGAGATTGAATCGGACTTGAACCGCACCGGGCGGGTGAGGCAGACGTATCTGGAGACGGGGGGGCAGCAGTATCTGCGGGAGATCGCGGAAAAGCGCGCTGAATTGTTCGAGAAGATCGCGGAACTGAGGACGATGGTGCACGATAATCCGGATGAGGAGGACTCGAGCGAGAGTTTGGAGCGTGCGGCGAAAGGTCGTTTTGAGACGTTCGAAGAGTCGCTGAAACTGTTTCAATCCGGGAAGTCCACGCTGGATGCGCAAAATGCTTATACGCAAGAACTGGTCCGGTGGTCGGAACAGACTTCGGGAATCATTCGCACGATGCAGGAAACGGAGGCGAACCTGCTGAAACGCCGGCAGGTGATAACCAAGTCGCTGTTTACGGCTGTCATCATCATTATGGCGCTTACGTATTTTTTGGCGCTTTATCTTTTATGGGATCACTATCGCAGCCTGACACACGAGTTGGGACAGCGAAAACGCGCGGAAAACAATGCCCTGAATTTGAGCGCACAACTGCTTCGGGCGCAGGATCAAGAGCGGCGAAAAATCGCTCGGGACCTGCACGACGGGTTGGGACAGAGTCTGGTGGCGGCAAAGATGATCACGGATACGTTGCAAAATCGACCAACAGACCAGAAGAGAATCGCGGAGTTGAGCGGAATCTTGCAGGATGCGGTGTCGTCGACGCGGTCGATTTCGCATCTATTGCATCCACCGCTGGTGGACGAGCTTGGATTTGTGTCCGCAGCGCGCTCGTATCTGGAAGGATTTTCGAGCCGGACGGGGATCAAGGTGAATTGCGACTTTGGAGAAGACGGAGAGCGATTGCCGCGTGACTTGGAACTGACATTGTTTCGTGTGCTGCAGGAAGCGCTGACGAACATTCAACGGCATTCGAAAAGTCCGAGCGCGGACGTGCAGTTTCGAATCCAGGGAAAAACGGTGACGCTGAAGATTTGGGACCAAGGAGTGGGACTTCCACCCGGCATGCTGCAGAAGTTTGAGTCCGACGGGACGGATGTAGGGGTAGGATTGGCGGGTATCAGGGAACGCGTGCGGGAACGCGACGGGGTACTCGAAGTGCGGTCGAATGGCGGTGGAACGCTGATTGCGGCGACGTTTCCGGTGGTTCCGGAATCGCCGGCGTTTGCGATGGCAGCGAACTAGCTTTTACACGGCGCAGTGGTGGAAGGCTCGCTCAGGCATGGACACTCCGGCGGACCTTCATTCGGCATGAACTGGAGTTCGCCAGATCAAAAGAAAAGCAGTCCTTCGCGGTCCGATTTAGAGAGCCAGCGCGAAGGACTGCATGCAATGCCAGAGGTTGGCTGTGCTAATTAGTGGTGACCGCCTCCACCTCCACCATGGAAGCCACCGCCGCCGAATCCACCACCACCGTGGAAGCCACCCCCAACCGAGCCGTGGAACCCACCCACTGCGCCGTGGAAGCCGCCGCGAGGCTCGAAGCCGTGGCCGTAAGGGCCGTGCATTTCGTTGAAGTGGTGATAGTGGCCATAGCCGCCCCAACCCCCATAAAAGAAAGGTGAACCGTACACGGCAAAGGGGGAGTAGAAGCCCCAGCCGAACGGGCTGTAGAAGATGCCGTCACCAGGGATAAAGGTGTAGGCGTCATACCACGGGCTCCAATACCATCCGGCACCGAGCCAACCTGGGCCGCCATTCACGTACAGCCGGGCAGTGTCCGCATCGGCTTCGGCGAGATAGCCGGAGCGCAGGCCAGACCAGCGGAAGAAGTCGTCGGCATAGAGCTTGTCATTGAAATCTTTGGGTTTGAGCTTTTCGCCGGTATTCAACGTGAGTTCGTGATGTTCGCCCAAACCGATTTTGTGATCGTTGGCGAAAACTTCGGCGTTGCCCTTAAACACGCGAACCTGATAATGATCGGCGTCGAAATCGTATAAGCCGCGTTTTAAGAGTTGGACTGAGGCGTCGTTTTCATCCACGCGGATGTTGTTGTTTTTGCTGATGTCGGTGACTTCCACCATGGCACGGCCCTTGAGCAATGCGACCTGGGTATCGGCCAGATCAGGCGCGACCATCTTTACGGCGCTGTTGTGGTCGACTCTGAAGAAGACGCCGGGCGTGAGCAAGATTTCGACTCTGCCCGACTCGGTCGTGAGAACCTGGCCACCTTCGAGGACGGCAGAGCCGACGGATTTTGGACTGAGTTCCTGGCCACTAATCGAAGCTTGGCCTTCCACATAGTTGATGGCGCCAATCTGTGCCGTCCTGGCATTCTGATTTGGGGGCGCCTGCTCGGTCGTCTGGTTTTGGGAATACTGCGCGAGGACCGGAAAAGAAAGCATGGTGCTGAGAAAACAGAATATCGCGGTGCGAAACAGTGCGGATTTGTAGATCGTCTTCATTGGGTTCATCGTGATGTTGCCTTTCATTTTGTTAGATGCTTAAGTACCTTTCTGGAATACAGAAGTTTGGTGGAGCGTTGGTGTAAGCGCGTGAATGGAGACCTGTAGAAACGTGATTCGCGTGGTATACGTCCAAGAACTAGCAGCAGAATTAGTGCGGTCATTGGCGAGTTTGCAGAGGCCTACTAATACAGGAACCCACATACAAAAGCGGCATGTTGGGCACCCAGGTGTAGGAGTGGAATCAACCCAAGAGCTTCACACCAGTCCGCGAGATTCAACCCAAGAAAAAGAACTGGTCTAAAGGACCGGTCATTACACCTGTCAAGCCATCTAAGAATGTAACCGTAGCTACATTGCAAGCTGCGCAGATTGAGAGTAGGCTGTCGGGCAAGAATTCCGCCCTGTGCCGCATAGCGGTTTTGAGCTCAAGACGGATGCGGTGCCCGGAACCCAATCCGGGGGAGGAAGCCCTCATGTCCGTGGCGCCAGAGCATAAGATCCTGTTCGGGCGGTTGTATCACAGCGTGTGGAACGAGCGGAGGCTTGAATATATCGAGCAAGTGATTGCGGAGACGCACGCTTTGGGTGATCCGACGGTTTCTGGAAGAGGAGTGGGACCATCGGCGTTCCGCAAGCAGGTGGAGCGGTTCCTGAACGGGTTGCCGGACCTGAAGTTCACGGTGGATGAGACGATCAGCGAAGGAGACAAGATGGTGGTGTACTGGACGATCACGGGAACGCACCGTGGTGAGTTTCTGGGAGTGCCAGCGACAAACAAAAGAGTTAGTTTCAGCGGGATTACCATCAACCTGATTGGCTCTGGGAAGATTCTGGAATCAACAGTGATTTGGGATGGACTCGGGTTGATGAAGCAGTTTGGAATCGAGCTGCCAGTGCAGTACGAAATGCTGACGGCGTCGGCTGGATAAACGAAACAATCGGCCTGGAAGTACAGGTAATCGTTTGGAAGCGAGAACCTGGCGATTTATTTGTATCTCCGCCTTTTCCCCAGTGAACATGGTTGTGCAACTTCCTCCAACAATACAGGGTTGAGTCTGTCGGAGGGCCTAGCCTGCAAGTAAAGGAGAAACAGGGATGAGAGTTTCGAAGGGTTTGGTTGGCGCAGTACTCGCGGTGGCACTGGTCGGTGGCGGCGTGGCTGTAGCGCAAAAGCCGGCAGACAACGTGAGCGGTAGAAGGCACCCGAATCTTGCGGCAGCGCAGAGGCTGTCTCAAGAAGCGTGGGAGAAGATTGGCGCAGCACAGGTAGCAAATGAATGGGACATGGACGGGCACGCTGCCAAGGCCAAGGAACTGCTCGATCAAGTCAACCAGCAGCTAAAGCTGGCGGCTGAGGCGGCGAATAGGAACCACAAGTAAGCGAAGTTCAACTGGATGTTCAAAGAACCGGAGGGTGCCAAACCGATCCGGTTCTTTTCTTTAGGGAACCGGCTGGAAGGACCGCGGGATGATTGGGAGGGTGCAAGGCTGACGAAGGCATCGCGGGGCATGCTGGTACTATTTAGGGTAACCTTCTTGCGCAAAGTTACATCCTAAGTTGATAATTGGTGCGCTGTTTGGTGCATCTCGGGATCTGGGGATCCTGGGCCAAGTCCGAGTTTCACTAGGGGATGTGGCGCGTGGTGTCTTGTCGACAGAAATGGCGAATGGCAAGGGTAGGTGCGTTCGCGATTGCGCTGCTGTGTTTTGTTTTCCTATTGCAACTGGTGCCGCACGAGCACGCCAATGGCGGCGATGAAGCAACTTGCCCGATTTGCCAGGCAGCCCACGTCAGTGCGACACCGGTAGTTTCGGCGATTGTCATCACGGTTCCGCTCTTTGCTGTCGATGAAGTCTGCTTACCATACATTGGGACGACAAGCGACAGTGTTTTAACCCACGCGGACCCGCGTGCCCCGCCCGCACAAGCACTGCTTTAGTCTCACACTTTAGACCTGATTAACGCCGGCACTTTCAGCCGCGCGACCGCTTTTTCCCAGCGGGCCTAACAACGAACAGAAAAAACGCTCCCAGCGGGGCTTGGAGGATTGGATGCGATTCAGTTTTCGTTTTTTGGCTGTGGCAGTGTTCCTGGTGTTTATGTTTGCTATGAGCGCCCCGGCGCAGGTGGGCAATTCCGGGTCGATTGAAGGAACGGTGAAGGATCCCTCAGGTGCGGCGGTAACCGGGGCAACCGTCGAAATTACCTACGCAGTGAGCGGATATATTCGTACAGCCAAAACCGGGTCAGATGGAACATTTCGGTTCACCAACGTACCGTTCAATCCATACCACATGACCGTGGCGGCGAAGGGATTCGCGACGTACGTGCAAGACGTAGAGGTACGGTCCGCCGTGGCGGTGAACACACCGGTGACATTGAAGCTGGGAACGGAGGCAACCACCGTTAATGTGACAGTGACCGGCGGCGATTTGATTGAGAATGAGCCAACATTCCATACGGACGTGGATCGCGAGTTGTTCAAGAATGTGCCGCTGGAAAGCCAGTCGTCATCGGTGAGTTCGCTGGTGACGCTGACGACTCCTGGGGTGGCGGCGGATTCCAACGGACTGTTTCACGGTTTGGGAGACCACGCGCAGAACTCGTTTTCGGTGGATGGCCAGCCGATCACGGACCAGCAGAGCAAAGTGTTTTCGAATCAAATTCCCGCGGATTCGATTCAGTCCATGGAAGTAATTTCCGGAGCGCCGCCGGCGGAGTTCGGAGACAAAACGAGCCTGGTGATTAAGGTGACCACGCGCTCAGGGTTGGGAGTGAACCCAGCGCACGGAAACATCACGACGTCTTATGGAAGTTTCGGGACACCGAGCATCGCCGGGGACGTAGCGTATGGCGGCCAGAACTGGGGAGATTTCTTGGCGATCAGCGGCCTGCAGTCGGGCAGGTTCCTTGATCCACCGGAAAGCAACACATTTCATGACAAAGGCAACGAGGAAAACATATTCGACCGCGTGGACTATAAGTTTTCTGAAATCAATTCGGCACAACTGAACCTGCAGTACACCCGGTCATGGTTTCAAACGCCGAATTCGTATGACTCGCAATTCGCGACGGGATGGTCAGCGCCGTGCGTGCCCCCGCAAACAGTGGGGTGCGGTGGATTGGGGTTCGATGGACAAACGGTGGGTCCACAAGACCAGCGCTCGAAGATCGGGACCATCAACATTGCCCCGAACTTTGTGCATTTGATTGGCAGCAATGCGGTGTGGACGATTGGCGCCTTTTTTCGCCAGGATCAATTCAGCTACTATCCCAGCAAGGATCCATTTGCAGATTTAACACCAGGTTTGCAAAGCGACAGCATCGCGCAGCAGCGGCGGTTGACGAACACTGGTGTGCGCTCAGACATTTCGTATGTGCATGGAATCCACAATATCAAGGCGGGAATCACCTACGAGCAGACGTTTCTGACGGAACACGACTCGTTCGGAATCGTCGATCAGGGTCTGGTGCCATCGCTGAAGGATGTGAACGGGAATCTGTGTCAAGTCAACGGAATTAACATTGCAGCGCCGTGCACGACGCTGGCTCCCTACGACTTCACCCAGGGAGGCAATTACTACTACTGGCCTGGTCATACAGACGTGAAGGAATTGGCTCTGTATGTGCAAGACTCGATCTCTTTGCACAACTGGGCGTTCAATGTTGGAATCCGGGGAGACATTTACAGTGGAATCTCGCACTCAACCCAGGCGGAGCCGCGGCTAGGGGTGGCGTATAACATCAAACCGACAAACACGGTGCTGCGCGTTTCGTACGCACGGACGCTGGAGACTCCGTTCAATGAGAACCTGGTGCTGTCCAGCGTAGGTTGCAGCGACGCAGTCGTAAATGCACTACAGGCCGCAATTCAGGGTTATCCGTGCATCACCAATCCTCTGAGTCCGGGTTGGCGCAACGAATTCCACGCCGGCTTCCAACAAGCATTCGGAAAGTATTTTATGGTGGAGGGCGGAGTACATCTGGAAGTACACGCACCTGGCGTATGACTTCAGCGTGTTTGGTAATACCCCGGTAACTTATCCGATTGAGTGGGATAGATCGAAGATTCCGGGGTACATGTTGAGGGCGACGGTGCCGAATTATCCACGGATTGTCGGCGTATTTCGTGGCGTCCAGCGTGGCCGCGCGATTCTTCCAACCTCAGGTGAGCGGAATCGGAGTAACGCCCGCGGGGCAAGGCGGGACGGGAGTTTTCCGCATAGACCATGATGAGTTGTTCAATCAGACGACGCACGTGCAGTATCAACCTTGGAAGAAGGGGCCATGGATCGGGGGGAACTGGCGTTATGACAGCGGGCTGGTCGCTGGCGCTGTGCCGTTTGCGACCAGCGCGGATCCTTCGGACCCCGGGTACCAGGTGGACTTGACCGGCTTGACGGCGGACCAGCAAATCCAGGCGGGATTGTTCTGCGGCAACGTTTTCCCGACGTATTCTTCGCCGCTGACGAGCTGTCCGGGGAATCTATATGGCTCGAAGTTGGTGCAAATCCCGAAGCCGGGCACAGAGAATGATGATCACAATCCACCGCGCACTCCAGCCACGGCATTTATTCGACATCGCCGTAGGGCAGGATAACTTGTTTAATGGCGACAAGTACCGGTGGAGTTTGAGATTTACGGTGATTAACCTGACGGACAAGACCGCACTGTACAACTTCCTGTCGACATTTAGCGGGACACACTATGTGACGCCGCGAACAGAGACTGTGGAGTTGGGGTTTCACTTTTAAGTACGATGGCGGTGTTGACATCAAAGAGAGATTCATCGCGAAAGACGCGATGCAAACCCGTTCCTCGCTTCGCTCGGAATGGCAAGTGTTTTCGAGCGTCGTCACGGAATGAGCCGTTCGTGGCCAATACGGGAGGGCGCCCCACGAGGCAATTTATCCAGTGGGGCGCTTGTTTGTATGCCCACGACTTCGAGTTGCGGTTGTGTATAGAATGATCGGGTCATGTCTACGGTGCCCGGTGATAGTGCCAGCGGCAAACTTCGAATTGGCATTGATTTAGGCGGAACAAAAATCGAATTTATCGCGCTCGATGGCGATGGGGTCGAACTCCATCGCCATCGAGTGGCAACGCCGCGTGGCGATTACGATGCCACGGTGCGCGCGATCAAAGAAGGCGTAGAAAAGATCGAGGTGTCGCTGCATCGGTCGCGCAACCGTTGGCGTGGGCATTCCTGGCACGATTTCACAAATCACTCACACGGTAAAAAACGCGAACTCTACGTGGATGAATGGGAGGGCATTCGACCGGGATTTGGGCGAAGCGCTACATCGTGAAGTGCGCTGCGCGAATGACGCGAACTGCCTGGCGGTATCAGAAGCAACCGACGGAGCAGGGGCGGGGAAGCGGGTGGTGTTTGCGGTGGTACTCGGGACTGGTTGCGGCGGGGGAATCGCTGTCGATGGGCGCGTGCACAACGGTCGAAATGGAGTAGCGGGCGAATGGGGGCACACCACATTACCGTGGATGCGTCCTGAAGAATATCCCGGGCCGGAATGCTATTGCGGATACCGCGGATGTATCGAGACGTGGATATCTGGTACAGGCCTGGAAGCAGACTACGCGCGGGCAACGAAAATGAAACTGCGGGGTAAGGAGATTATTGCGCGCTGCGACACGGGCGAGGCGGACGCGCTGGCGAGTCTGGAGCGATACGAGGATCGGCTGACGCGGAGTCTGGCGCAGATGGTGAACATATTGGATCCAGACGTAATCGTCTTAGGCGGGGGCGTGTCGCAAGTGCCGAGGCTTTACCAAAACGTGCCACAACGGTTGAAGAAATATGTTTTCGGGCGGGAAGCGGATACGCCCGTGAAGGTGGCCAAGCACGGAGACTCCAGCGGAGTGCGGGGCGCGGCGTGGCTTTGGCCTTTGGGTGGCAAATAACTACAAGAGTGAAGGCACGGGTCTTAAAAGACCCGCTACTACACGCACGAGTAACTCGAGAGCCGGCACGATGCCGACCAGGGGTGGGAGGGGCTCTGGCGTGCGGCCAGAGCCCCCGCGTGACTGCAGTTGTTAATTAATCGTGGCCGCCGCCGGCTGCTTTTGTGTCGTGGCCACCCGCAGCTTTGCCGGTTTGTTGAGCCATCCATTCCTTGGAGCGCCGTTCGATTTCCGCCGGAGCAACGTCTTCGACATGCTGGGAGAGTCCCCATTGATGGCCGAAGGGATCGCGAATCTTGCCATAGCGATCACCCCAGAACTGGTTTTGCAAGGGCATTTCGACCTTTGCACCAGCTTTCACCGCGCGCTCAAACATCGAGTCGACGTTGTCGGTGTAAAGGAACAGGGAATACGAGGTGTTCGGCGTGGGACCGGGAGCGCTGGCCATGCCGGGAAATTCATCACTGAGCATCAGCTTGGAATCACCGATCTGGAGTTCGGCGTGGCCGATGGAACCGCCCGGGCCCGGCATGCGCATGATTTCTTTGGCATGGAAGACTTCCTTGTAGAATTCGATGGCCCGGGCAGCGCCCTTGCAGACGATTGCCGGAGTCAGAGAGTGAAAGCCCTCTGGAATAGCACGGACTGCAGACATAGATCCTCCTCGAAAGAGTGGAATGTGCGCGCAGCAGGCAAGGGAACCAGGAAGGGAAACGCGAGAACTAATCTGCGCGGATATCTTTGATACCGCGCCGAGGAGGCGGCGTCAAGAGCGAAATTGTAACGGAGGAGGGTAGAGCCGAGTCGAACTGCACACACAGGAAGGAGTGAACAATGCGCTATGAGTTTTTAATTGAGACGTATGCGACGGAACGTCTAAAAGTTGTGAGTGTGTGGAGCGAGTTTCGGGACAATGAGCTGGAATTCCGGCCGCGGGAGGATGACCCGAGAGGCCGGAGCGTACATGAACAGATGGTGCACCAGTGCGTGAGCGAGGACCTGTGGTTTCGCACGATGCTCGAGATTGATGTGGGAGCACCGCCGCTGCCAGAGAAGGAAACGCGCGGGGAGTTTATCCGGCGATATGCGCAGGACAGTTGGAAGCGACTGAGCGCGTTGCAAACCAAGCCGGAGGAGTGGTGGGAATCGGAGACGACGTTTTTTGATGTGAAGCGCTCGATGGCTTGGGTAATGACGCGACGTATTGCGCATACAGCGCATCACCGGGGACAGCAAATGGCGATGCTGCGCATGCTGGGACGCGAACTTCACAGCAACTATGGGCCAACCGCGGATACTGGTGGACTGATGCAGAATCATGCGCCAACGATTTATGCTTATAGCGACCTGGAACATTTGTTAAGCGACCTGGAAACTGGTGCTGGCAAGACGAGGCTGCCCGGAGCCGGAGGTAAGGCGGTAACGGAGCGGCCGAAGAACACCGGCTGAAGCGTGAGCTACTGGAAACCAGGCGGGATTGCGGTGCGTCTTATGACAGGTAAGGAAAATAGTTTGAAATGGGGGATTGAATGAGGCGAATTTCGGTGTTCGCAGCCGCTGTGCTGGGTGCCACGATTGCCTCTGCACTGCCCGCTGTTGCGCAAGTGAACTACGGGGAAGTGACCTACGGAAAGAAGCCGAATCTGCCGGCGCCGTTTGCATCAAAAAGCGCGGGCAACGGGCCCGACCAGGACAAACCGCCGGCGGGGTTTCTGCCCAAGGCACCAGAGGGATTTGAGGTCAGTGTGTACGCGAATGATTTTAGCCACCCGCGATTCATGGCGGTTGCGCCGGACGGGGATGTTTTTGTAGCGGACACGGGCGCGGGGCAGGTGGTAATTCTGCGCGACCCGCAACACGGAGCGGGGACTCCGCAGAAAGAAGTATTCGCGGATAAGTTAAATCGTCCGTTCGGGATCGCGTTTCACGACGATTATGTGTACGTGGGCAATACGAATGCGGTGGTGCGGTTCAAGTACGACAGGCAGACGTCGAAGCGCACCGGCGACGAAGAAAAAATCTTGGATCTTCCGGCCGGTGGGGGTCATTTCACACGCACGGTGGCGTTCAGCAAGGACGGCAGCAAGCTGTATATCAGTGTGGGTTCTTCTTCGAACATCGATATCGAGAAGGACAACCGAAGAGCGGCGGTTTTGGTCAGCGATCCTGACGGGAAGAATTCGCGTATTTACGCTTCGGGACTGCGAAACGCAGTCGGCCTGGGAATCGAACCGGTGACCGGGGATGTTTGGGTGAGTGTAAATGAACGCGATGAATTGGGTGACAATCTGCCACCGGATTACTTCACGTCGATCAAAGATGGCGGATTTTATGGATGGCCGTACAGCTATATCGGCTCGAACGTGGACCCGCGTGTGAAGCCGCAACGGCCGGACCTGGTAGCCAAAGCGATTATCCCGGATGTGCTGCTGGGGGCGCATGTGGCTCCGCTGCAATTTGCGTTTTACACTGGCCAGCAATTCCCGGAGCAGTATCACGGCGGAGCGTTCATCGCCGAGCATGGCTCCTGGAACCGCTCGGTGCGCAACGGGTACCAGGTGGTGTTCGTTGGGTTCAAGGATGGCAAGGCGGACGTGAATCCCGCTCCGTTCCTTACAGGTTTTGTGCCGGATCCTAAGGGCAAAAATGTGGATGGCAGACCCGTGGGCGTAGCGGTGACGCCGGATGGTTCGCTACTGGTCAGCGATGATGGAGCGGGTGTGGTGTATCGAGTGCGGTACGGGAAATAAATTCCAAGCACTTAAGATTGAAGAGGGCCGCGAACGCAACGCGGCCGTTTGTTTTTCAATTTACGACGAGAGTGAGCGTGATGGGTGTCAGTTGCAATGGCTTACCGGAGCCGGAGGGCGTCGCGGTGATCGCCAAGTTGATGGGATATGTCGCAGCGGGAGTACGGAATTTGTAAGCGGCGGTGGTGACGGTGCTGTTGGTGTAGCCAGTGAGAGTGGCAACGGCCTGGACGGTTGTGGCGGAACTGACCGCGAGTGGGGCCGAGTACGTAGGCGATGCGGAAGTGGGCGTGGTGCCGTCCGTTGTGTAGTAAACCGTGGCGCCCGCAGTGGCGTCGGTGATCGAGATTGATTGCGTAGCCGAGTAGGTACCCGCGGCAGGTTGAATCGCAGGTGTGGCGACAGTTTGCGAGGCGGGGGAAGACGGCGTTTGAACGGAGCCAGATCCTCCACCACATCCAATTCCCGAAAAAACCAGAAGGATGGATAGGGAGAAGGCGGCGATGCGCGCGAGTTTGAAGGTGTAGCGTTTGGATTCGAAGAAGAGAATCAGCAACGCCAACGCGCAAAGAGAGAAGAATGGGAGCCACTGTGCTACAGGGCGAACTGGACTGATGGGAATCCGCGCAACGGGAAGAACCTGGGATGCACCGAGGGTGCTGACCGAAACGGTGAAGGACACAGGAGTGCCGTTGGAAATCGGGAGAGTGCCGGGGACCGTGCAGTTTGCGCCAAAGGGTGCGCCAGAGCAGCTAAACGATAGTGTGCCGCTGAAGCCGCTTCCGGGCGTAGCCTGCAGATTGAATTGGGCCGTTTGCCCCGCGGTGAGAGTGGCGGTGGTGGAGCCTGTGGTGGTGATGGTGGCCGCCGAGCCAGCGGTTCCCGTCAGCGTGAGCGATTGCGGGGAGTTCGCGGCGTTGTCAGTGATGGTCAACGTGGATGTGCGGACTCCAGCGGCTTGTGGCGAGAACACCATTGAAATTGTGCAGGACGCCTTTGCGGCGATGGAACCGCTGCACGAATCGGACGAAATGCTGAAGTCCGAGGAATTAAACCCACTCAGGACAGCGCTGAGAATTTGGAGAGGTGCGTCTCCGGAATTGGTGACAGTTACATTCTGCGGAGTGGTGGAAATGCCTTGCGTGGCTGTGCCGGGAAAACTTAGCGAGGACGCGGGATTGAGAGTGACATTTGGGGCCGCGGGAGGAGGGGCAACGGCGGTTCCGGAAAGAGGGATGGCCTGGGGACTACCAGCGGCATTATCGGTGACGAAGAGATTGGCCTGACTGGCGCCCAGGGCAGTGGGAGCGTAGGTGATCGAGATGGTGCAGGTGTGGTTTGTGGGGAGAACGGGAGAAGCAATGCAGTTGTCGGTCTCGCGGAAGTCCGAGGCGTTGGGTCCGGAGATTTGGATTGTGGAGAGACTGACGGATTGAGCGCCCAAACTTTTCAAGACGATATTTTGGGGGTTGCTGGTTTGTCCCGCGGTCACGGAGGTGAAGGTGAGCCCGCTGGGTGTGGCGCCCAGTGTAGGACCTTGGATCCCTTGTCCGCCTTGCTCGACGGTGACCAGAAGGGGCGTCAATTGTGTTTGCGGCAAGAAGGGCGAACTGATGGGCGCGGGTTGGCTCGCCGTACCGGCGGCAAGGTCGATCTGGTAAACAGAGATTCCGAATGTGTTTGGTGCGCTGTTCGAAACATACGTGAACGGCGCTTGAGGATCGGCGAGACCGTTAAGGAAATACGCATCGGATAATGCGATGGGTGGCGTGGCAACCGGAGTTGCCGTGGACGGGTCAAAAATGAGGTAAGGCAATCCTGCCCCTGAGAAATTGGGCGAAGGAGCTTGCACGTAGAGCAGGTTGCCACCGGGACTGAAGAAGAGAGAATCGGGGAAGGTATAAGAGCCGTAGACGCCATCTTCCAAACCAAGAGTTGCGCTGCCCACTTCTGCCATGCTGAAACCGGAGGACGAAATTTGAAATACTGTGAGGGATCCCATGGTGTCTCCCCAGCCTAATGCCAGGTAGCCTCCACTGGGACTGATCACAAGGCTGCGCGCATTATTTCCGATGGTCAACCCGGCGGACGGAATCGACGCTTCGCCGGTAGCGAGGTCGAACGGAATCGCGAAAAGGAGGCCGATGGGCGAGCCTTCGGATTGCTCCTGATTGCCATAGACGACGAGACCGCGATGATTAGGATCGGCGGCGGAATCGACCCAAGTGGCGTTGAATGGAAGCGACTGGCTGGTGACGGGAACGAGCGCGGGCGTCGTGGGGTCAATCTGAAACGTGTCCAGGGTGAAGGTGGACGGGTTGGGCGATTGTGTGAATCCTACTTTCAAAAGATAAACGTATTGGCCAGTGGTCTCCGCGACGACTACCACCCCACTTTCGGTGGGTGTAGCGGACACGGAGTAAGGTGAACTGGCCGTTTCCGCGACAATGCCGGTGGCGGGATCAAGCGTGTACATGGAAAGGCCATCACCGCAGATACCGAAGAGAAAACGTCCTGTGGGATCAATTGCGCTGGGAGCACAGGCATCCTTGAAGGTCACCGCGCTGTTTGGGACGAACGAGAGCACTCCCGTGGAACTGTTGCGAAGGAACGTAACCACACCTGTCGAGTGTGTGCTGCTGTCGTAGGTGCCCGCGAACAGAAAGGGTTGCGTGGTTTGCGCAGCGCAGCGTGGTGCCGGAATAAGAAATAAGAGGAAGCTAATCAGAAAAGAAAAGGGAGCAATGCGTCCCTTGAACGAACGAAGGCAACGCGCACTCATGAGGACTTCCTTGGCCGAAGGGAACGCTTCAGCAATATTTTGAAAAGAGAGAAAAGCTAAATCGGAAGGTAGCGTGGGGGAGGGAACGAGTCAACAAGAATAAGATAAGAGACAACTAATCAGATAGGAACCGTTCCATTTTGGAACAGTACGGAGCCAAAAACGGGGCTGGGCGAATGTTAACGCTTGTTAATGTGACGATGGTTTGGATTCGAGTAGCCTAGACAGCTTATGCCACCATTCAAACTTGATTTAGAAAAGCTGCCGTCCAGCAATGATTCTCTGACAATTTATAAGGCGAGCGGAAAACTCAGCCTGGAAACCGTAAGCGAATTCATCCCCAAGATGAGAGCGGAAACCGCTTCGTACGTGGTGATGGATTTGAGCGGAGTGAGCTTTCTGGATTCCGCGGGAGTAGGGGCACTGGTGTCGTTATTCGTGAGCCGGCGAAATCAGGGGAAGGTGTTGGCGTTGGCGGCGCTGTCTCCACAAAGCTCGGCGGTGGTGACGGTAGCGGGACTTCAGAATTTGTTGCCGATTTACAAAACGGTGGAAGAAGCAGCAGCTAAGAAGCCGTAAGTGTTCGATTAGCCTGCGGTCACGTCGGCGTCCAGTTCGGGTGACTGGTAAACAAGCCTTCGACGAAGCCGATGTGATAAGCGATATACAATCCGAAAGAAAGACTAACCACGCCTGAGCCTACAATCAGCCCTCGATTCAACCAGCGAAAGCGCATGCCTGCATAAGAAAAGGGCAAAGCCAAAGCCGCGGTGATGAGCATCATGCCCGCGATCGTGCCCAAACCGAAAATGGCGAGGTAGAACACGCCCCAGCGCGGATCGCGAATGGTGCTGAGGACGAGAAGGGCTACGGCCGCAGAGCCCGCCAGTCCGTGGACAATGCCGATGAACAGCGGACGCAGCGAATGGAATAACCCGAGGTGCGAAACCGGATTAAGCCACTTGGGAGCGGGTAGCGAATCGGCATGGTGCTCTTTGGCGGGCGCGTGGGAATGCCAATGGTAATGGACTCGAGAGTCATGCTCGTGCAGATGAGCGTGTTCGCCAGTGACGCGAGGATGCGCCGGGGAAAACTTTTCACTGAGCCATTGAGAAATTCCGGAGAGATTCAAAAGGCCGAGGAGAATGAGCATGAGTCCCACGGCAAATTCCATGGTGAGGCCAACGCGCGGAGGAATCACGATATTGAAGAAAATGATGGCGGCGCCCACGAGCACGATGGTGATGGTGTGCCCGAGTCCCCAGAGAGCGCCGATCAAGGCGGCTTTGGAAAGCGAGCGCTCGCGACTGACGATTGTGGAAACCGCGATGACGTGATCGGGATCGGTGGCATGGCGCATGCCGAGGAAGAAGCCGATGGCGAGAATGGCGAATCCGCTGATCATAGGAGCCAAGTGGTACCGCTACAGCATAGCTGAGATGGTACGTGGGAGGCGAGACCTTCTGTTCGCTAATGCAGGCACGGGCGTGCGGCCGACGCGTGCGAGAACAAACGTTGCCAATTCGGAGTGAAACAGCCCATAATCCGCGCACCGCTAAGGCATAACGGAACCAGGGGCCAAAGCGAAAAAAGGAGATCTTGAATGAAACGTGGTCTTGTTTTGCTCGCTCTGTTTGTTCTTACGGTTGCTGCTACTCCGCTGTTGGCTGAAGACAATCCGTTCCTGGGAACCTGGAAACTGAACGTGGAAAAATCGAAATATGTGGGGGTGCCGGCTCCAAAGAGCCAGACGCGGACGATCACTACGCAAGGGAATGGCGTGAAATACAGCTTCGAAGGAGTGAGTGCGAATGGTACGCCGTACGCGTTCAGCTTCGTCAGTTATTACGACAAGACGAATGCGGCCATAACCGGCACCGGAACGCCAGCGGGCGCGGACGCCATCAACCTCAAGCGGACCAATCCGTACAAGATTGAAGGAACCCTGTGGAAGGGCGGAAAAGAAGTAGGCAAGGTAACTGCGGAAGTTTCGAAGGATGGAAAAGTAGCGACGGTGAAAGGCAAAGGGAAAACGGTAGACGGGAAGGAATACAGCACAGAAAGCGTGTACGAGAAGCAGTAGCGGGATCAAATTGGGCGGAGTTCCCGAGTGGTTTGGGGATTCCGCCGAAATTTTTGCGATGGTGCGATACGCGCGAGGTAGGTAAGCATGAGCGCGGGCTGGAAACCCGAAGGATATTCCTCGGTATCGGTTTACATTGTGACCGAGGGCGCGGAGCGGGTGAAACCGCAAGCGCGCGATCGATGCTAATGAGATTTTAGCAAACGAGGTCGAACACAGCAGCGCAGAGTCATCGCCGGTAAGCAGTCAGTTGAAATTGGTGGCTGTCAACTACTCGGATTTGAGCAGGCGCATGAATTCGGCGGCGGCGTGCGGCAGGCGGGCACCTCGGCGGGAGATGATGTAGAGGTGGCGGGGCATATTGAGCTGGCGGATTTTAACTTCTTTGAGCCAGCCGTGTTCGACCTCCCAGTTGACGCACATGCGTGGCACGATGGCGACGCCCATGCCCATTTGCACGAAGCGCTTGATGCTTTCGATGGTGGGCATTTCCAGTGGCATATTCAAAGGAGTGCGATGTTTCGCGAAAAGTTCAATGACGCTGGCGACGGAACGGCGATTCCACAATATGGGCGACGAAATTTTCTTTGCCGAGTTCCTCGACGTCGACTTCGCGGCGCTTGGCCAAAGCATGTTTCGGCGGCACGACAAACGTGAGCTCGTCTTTGAGAATTTCGGTGGCCTACAATTGCGCGTCGCGGGGAACGAAGGAAACAGCGCCAAGATCCAGACGATAATTGACGACTTCATGGGGAATATCCCGGGAAAACATGCGATGCAGGCGCACCTGGACGCCGGGATGGGCTTCGCGGAATTTCGCCAATGCCGGGAAGCAGCGCATGAATGGAACTCTCGTTGACGCCCAGGGCTAGTTCACCACGTTTCAAGCCCTCGAGTTCCATCAGGCCCTTTTTTACTTCATCGCGCAGATTCATCAGGCGATCCGCGTATTCACGAAGGAGTACGCCCGCGTCGGTGAGGCGCACGGGTCGCGCGCCGCGAACGAAGAGGGGTTGTCCGAGGGAGTCCTCCAGTTTGCGGATGGCCAGACTGACGGCAGGTTGGGTGCGATAGAGGCGTTCAGCAGCACGAGAGAAGCTGCCTTCCTTGGCAACGGTAAGAAAAACCTGCAATTCGGCTAAATCCATGCAAAAAGCCCCAAATTTTCCGAGTTCAGCAAGAGAACCTGAGTTGTACCTGCCCGGGAGGGTCCTGGAACTCTGGAGACAGTATAAGGCAAAATTATCAATTACAGAATGAAGATAAATTGGACTAGAAGGCGAGATGTATGCGTAACTGGAGCCTGAGTTGGAGGCATGCGCATGAGCCACGTACGCATATTTGACACTACGCTGCGCGACGGGGAGCAGTCACCCGGGTTTTCGATGAACACGCAGGAAAAGATCCGGATGGCGCGTCAGCTTGCGGCGCTGGGAGTGGACACCATCGAAGCGGGATTTCCGATTGCCTCTAGGGGCGACCTTGAGGCCGTCGATGCGGTAGCGCGGGAAGTGCGGGACGTGCCGGTGGCCGCGCTGGCGCGCGCGAGGAGAGACGATATTCTGGCGGCGGCCGAAGCGTTGAAACCCGCGAAGACACCGCGGATGCACGTGTTTCTGGCGACTAGCGACCTGCACCTGCAGGTGAAGCTGCATATGACGCGGGAACAGGCTCTGGAGGCCATCGAATCAATGGTCAGGTTGGCGAAGAATTTCGTGGAAGAAGTGGAGTTTTCCGCAGAAGATGCGGGCCGCACGGATATTGAATTATCTTTGCGAGGCGTGCGAGGCGGCGGTGCGTGGCGGGGCGACGGTTCTGAACCTGCCGGATACTGTGGGCTACGCGGTGCCGGAAGAGTATGGCGAAATGTTCCGGAAAGTGCGAGACCATCTGGGCGATCCCGAGCACATCATATTGAGCGCGCATTGCCACGACGACCTGGGATTGGCGGTGGCAAATTCCTTGGCGGCGGTGAAGGCGGGGGTGCGCCAGATCGAATGTACCATAAATGGCATTGGGGAACGCGCCGGTAATGCGGCTCTGGAAGAGGTGGCGGTGGCGCTGGCGGTCCGCAAAGAAAGCTTTGGCGTGGCCACGAAACTGAAACTGAATGAACTGTACAAATCCAGCAAGCTGCTGACGGAAATTACCGGTGCGGCGGTGGCGCCGAATAAGGCAGTAGTCGGCGCGAATGCATTCGCGCACGAAGCAGGAATTCACCAGGACGGAATCATCAAGAATCCGTTGACCTACGAAATTATTTCGCCGGAAACTGTGGGCGTGCCTCGCGTTCGCTGGTGCTGGGAAAGCACTCGGGACGGCATGCGTTGCGCGAGTCGCTGCGCGAATTGGGGTACGAGCCAAGTGATGAGCAGCTGGCGGAATGCTATCGCCGGGTGACGGCGTTCGCGGATACTTCCAAGAATGTCCGGCCGCGAGATTTGATGACCATTGCTCATGAAGTGATCCGGCGCAACGTGGTGACCAGCACTGCGGCGTCACCAGCAGCGTAAGCGAGATCGAGTTTCAGGAAACGCCCATGAAGTTGAAGAAAAAAATTGTGATTCTGCCGGGGGACGGCATTGGCCCGGAAGTTGCCCGGGCCGCTGTTCACGTGTTGCAGGAGTGTGCGCGGGAATTTGGTCACCAGTTCGATATGACCGAAATGCCGGTGGGCGGCGCGGCGATTGATAAGGCGGGCGAGCCATTGCCCAGCGAGACGCTGGAGGCGTGTCGTAAAGCCGATGCGGTTTTTCTTGGGGCGGTGGGTGGGCCCAAATGGGATGCGCTGCCGGTAGGTAAACGGCCGGAGACGGGGCTGCTGGCATTGCGCAAGGGGCTGGGGCTTTACGTGAATTTGCGACCGGTGCGGCTGCTGGAACCACTACGCGGAATTTCGCCGCTGCGGCCGGAGCGGCTGGGCGATCTGGATATAGAAATTGTGCGCGAGTTGGCCGGTGGGAATGTATTTCGGCGAGCGCGGGAACGTGGTGGAAGGCGGAGCCGAGCGGGCTTTCGATACGGAGTCGTACTCAACACCGGAAATCGAACGCATCGCGACTTTTGCGTTTCGCAGGGCGGAGAGCCGCTCACGGCGGCTTTGCTCCGTGGACAAGGCGAACGTGCTGACCAGTTCGCAGCTGTGGCGCCGCACGGTCACGTCGGTCGGTGCGTCATTCCCCGCGGTAAAGCTGGAGCACATGTACGTGGACAATGCGGCGATGCAGTTGACGCTGCGGCCGACGCAGTTTGACGTAATCCTGAGCACGAATATGTTCGGAGATATTCTCAGCGATGCGGCTGCGGCGCTGGTGGGATCGATTGGGCTGATTCCGTCGGCGAGTTTCGGAACGAGTGCGCCATTGTTCGAACCGATTCATGGTTCGGCTCCAACCCTGGCGGGAAAAGATGCGGCGAATCCGATTGGATCGATTCTGAGCGCGACGATGATGCTCCGCGACACCTTTGGACTGGGACTGGAAGCGGACTGGGTGGAGCAATCGCTCGGACGTGTGCTGTGGCGCGGGATTCCGCACGGGCGATATCAGCGAAGCCGGTACAAATCCGGTGGGAACGACTGGTTTCCTCGAACTGCTGGATTTGGAGATGCAGCGCACGTTCGAACACGCGGAAAAATACGGCTGGGGCGTGTAAACGCACCGTTCGGTCTACCAAGATGCCACATGCAAGTACGGCGTGGGGCACCACTCAAAGAGAGATTCATCGCAAGAGGCGGGCGCGATGGCAAAGCCTGCCTTCACTGCGCGGACTCTGTTCTGTCGAGTACGACACCCGCGCCATTCGTGCGAGAAAACAACGGCCCGCCTCGGAGGGCGCCCCCTACAAAGACACAACGTTGCGAGAATGACGCGCGTACCCGTGCTGCTTGGTGTGACCAGGGTCACCGCTAAAACGTTTCAATAGAGGTATGACAGGCTCTACCTGTCGCAGCCGGATTATATCCAGAGGAAATTGCGCAAACACGTGCTGAGACAGGGAATGGGGCCGGGTTTCGAATCCTCAGGAACCACATCAGACCACCTGAAATTCGCGTTGCCTGGCATCCGAACAGCGGAGCCACAGCCTCCGCCAAGATGGAGGAGGAAGTCATGCCAGCAGCTACAACAACTCCGAAACTGAAAGTTCCGTTCTACGGTCATGCCCGGCAATACCACAGCATCAAGCGCGAAATCGACGACGCTTTCCACACGGTGATGGAGAGCGAGGCCTATGTGATGGGGCCGACTCTTGCACGATTCGAAAAAGAGCTGGCGCAATATTTTGGAATGAAGCATGCGGTGGGAGTGAACTCCGGCACAGACGCGCTATGGCTGGCGTTTTTTGCGTTGGGAATCAAACCTGGCGACGAAGTGATCACCACGGCGAATACATTTTTCGCTACTGCGGAAGCAATCTGGATTGCCGGCGGGAAAGTGGTTTTCGTGGACTCCGATCCCGCGACGAACAACATCGATCCAAACAAAATTGAAGCGGCGATCACGGCGCGGACGGTTGGTATCGTGCCGGTGCACCTCTATGGGCACTGCGCCGATATGAAGTGCGGTAAGCGCGATCGCCAAGAAACACAAGCTGTGGGTAGTGGAGGATAACGCGCAATCCATCGATGCTCACGGGGACGGATTCAAGCAAGGTGAGCTGAGCGACGCGGTTTGCACCAGCTTCATCATTCAGAAGAACCTTGGCACGTTTGGCGACGGCGGCGCACTGGTTACAAATCGAGATGACGTCGACCAGGCTGTGCGGCGGATGCGCAACCACGGCTCGTTGAAGCGCTCGGTGCATTCGTATGGATTCAACAGCCGGCTGGATGATCTGCACGCGGCGTTCTTGAGCGTGAAGCTGAAGCACATCACAAAGTGGACGGACCAGCGTCGCGCGTGGGCCAAACGCTATAGCGATGGACTGAAGGGGACCAGCTTCAAGCTGCCCAAGGAAGTTGCTGGTTATCGGCATGTGTACCACCTCTACGTGATCGAGCACCACAAACGCGAGCACCTGAGCCAGTTCCTGAACGACCATGGGATTGACGCGAAGCAGCACTATCCCATCGCGATTCACCAGCAGGAAGGGTATCCGTGGGGCAAGCTAGCCGATCCACATCCGCGGGTGCCGAATGCCGAACGCAATGCGGCGCAGTGCGTCTCGTTGCCGATGTTTCCAGAACTGACCGCCGAAGAAGTTGATTACACAATTTCGGTGCTGAAGGAGTGGGACGGGAAATTCGGGTGGTAGAGAGAGCGGGCAGCCGAGCGGCGGGATAAACCCGCCGCTACAATCAGGAGAAAACACGTGAACTCCCAAAAGATCTACAAAGTGGTTGTTGTGGGTGTGGGTAAACGTGGTAAGCACCACGTCATCGCGTTTAAGAACAATCCTCGTTTTGAAGTGGTGGGAATTGCGGATTCCAGTGCGGCACAGTTGGCGAAAGCTGCTGCGGAACTGGGAATCCAAAAGACTTCCGTTGACGCTGCCGCGTTGGCGAAAGATCTTCAGCCCGACGTGTTTTGTTTCTGCACGCCGCCCACCATCCGGCTGGAATTGATTCGTGCCGGGATTGCGTCAGGGGCGAAACTGATCGCCTACGAAAAACCGATGGCGCTGAGCATGAACGAGGGCATGGAAATTCGAAAGGCGGTGAATGCGGCACGGGTAAAAACCGTGGTGTCGCACCAGCATCGCTATGGCCAACACTATCAAAAGGTAAAGGAGATTGTGGCACGAGGGGCAGTTGGACAGATTCGAACGATTCACGCGCATTCCAGCGGATGGTTTTTGCATCTGTTCACGCACTTGATCGAGTACATGCGCTGGTACAACGATTACGCGGGTGCCGAGTGGGTGATGGGGCAAGCTGCGGGACGAGGCAAGCTATCCGACAACCATCCCTCGCCCGACTATATCGCCGGGTTCATCCAGTTTGAGAACGGCGTGCGTGGCATCATTGAATGCGGCGGCGGCGCGCCCGATGTGCCGGAAGTGGATTATTGGTGGCGCAAGAACAAAATCGCTGTGTATGGGACGGAGGGATTCGCGGAGGTGCTGACCGGGGGCGGCTGGAGCGCGGTCACGCGGGATCAAGGCGAAATTTCCGGTCCAGGGTGCATGAACTACGAATTGGAGATGCCACCGTACGTGGAAGATATGGCGCGCTGGCTGGATAACGACAAGTGCGTTCACCCGTGCAATGGCGAATCCGCCTACGCAGGATTCGAGATCACGATGGCGATGCTGCGGTCCGTGGTGCAGCGAGGGCAGATCGCGTTGCCGTTGGGAGCGGGCGAACCGGAACTGGAAGCCCTGAGACGCGTCTTGCCGGACCAGCCGCTGCTGCTTTCGAGTGAGGTGCACGCCAAGGAATATCCAGGAGCGAGGGTGGTCAAGGCGCAAACGCTGGAGCCTGTTGGTTCCTAACCTTGTGCCGGATCGGGTCGCACACGAGATGGAGTTCAATCCAAGAAGAGTTTGTCTGAGCCTGTTGGCGTCAATGCTGACGAATGCATAATCCTCAACACAGTAACTGATCGATACGGGTCAAATTCAGAGTAGATGGAGGTTCTTGTGGGTCGATTTCCGCAACCGCAAGGAGCGAAGGGAAGCCTTCGCTGGATTCAACATCTCGTCAATCAGCACGCCGACGTGCTGAATGAGTCCATCGGTATTGGTCCTGTGGAGTGGCGCTCCCCGCGTGCAGACGATGGATTCGCCGAATACCGAGACCATGCCTTCCTTGAGCGGCTGGGACTTATTCTTCCGAAACGGCGGCTTGAGGATTTCCGGCCTTCCGGTGGCCCTCAGTGGGATGCACTCGGCGTCGCGTTGTCAGGGGAGATCGTTCTCGTAGAAGCCAAGGCCCACATCGCGGAGTTGTTATCGCCGCCCACTCGGGCCACGGGTGACAGTGCCGAACTTATCCGGCGTTCTTTGTTGGAGGCGGCGGAAGGACTGCATGCATCGCCGGGCTTGGATTGGTCCCAGCGCTTCTATCAGTATGCCAATCGGTTGGCTCATGCCTGGTTTCTCGCTCATGTTAACGGAGTGAGCTTGCGGCTCTCATTCGTGCATTTCATTGGCGATACCGACATGAGCGGACCATGCTCTCGGCGAGAGTGGGAAGCTGCGCTAGCAGTGCTGCACGAGGCTCTCGGTTTGAGAGGGCGGATGCCGCGTTATGTAGCAGAGGTTTTCATTGACGTGCGACCACCCGTCCCGACGATAGTTTGACTGAAATGGTAACGCCTCAAATGGGGCTACAACCTGTCTTCAAGGATTTGATTCTCAGTTGTACGAGTTGTTTGGTTATTGTAAGACGACACCAGCGGGTGAAATAGCAAGCCCCGCTTGATGCGCACGAGTCCTCCGAGGTTCTGGTGGGTCACGGGATTCGTGCTGGGAGGCAGTTGCGGGAAGCGCTCTGGGGTGATAATTTTGTAAATCTGTGTTGGCGGCCGGGCCAACCGACTCTCCCGAAAAGAGTTGTACACAAGACCGAACGCCCGGGTCGGCTGAGCAGGGGTACTTTCCTGTAGTCAACGAGTTCATCAGAAGAGATGCCTGACATTTCCTCTAAATCGAATCGCGCCATAGCCGAGAGTGTGTCTGGCGTCAGCTATTGGCGCGTGGAAGGCTCGCTGTTTGAGCTAAGCGCGCTGCGGAGCATCGGCTTCTTCAACTGGAACAGCCAGAGTTTCCTGGAGCGTTGGGTACGACGGGGCGGGATGCTCGGGTTAGCATTGCTTCGCCCGCCTTACTACTTGATCAGCCGAACGTTTGCCACCCGCGCGCTCCATAGTGTCCTGCGAGGAATCACCCGCGACCGGCTGGACCTGCTCGGGGAAGAGTATTTTCAATATGATTTGAAACCGCGGATGCGTCGCGAGGCTGCCGAGAAGCTGGCGGAGGCGGTGCGTAGTGGAGAGCGGGTGGTGCTCGTTGGGCAAATGTTGGAGCACATCATGCGGCCGCTGGCGGAGTTTTTCGGCGTGGATGGCTTCGTCGCGAATCGGCTGGAATTTCGCGACGGCGTGGCCACGGGCAGGCTGGAAGGGCCGGTGATCCGCCCGCGAGGGCCATTTGCGTGGCTGGCCAGCGGGTCGGCCGATGGTCGGATGTCCACGAAGAAGTTGTTGTGGCAGTTAGACTGGCAGAAGCAGCCAGAGCTGCTGGAAACATCAGTGCAGGCGGTGACAAGGCCACGGGTGAACGTGGACTGGCCAGTACAGTTAGTGAGCGCCACGCCGCGTGTGTCGCAGTTACCGGTGCGCGAAACGCTGGCCGGGAAACACCTGATGCTGATCGGGGTGACAGGTTTTATCGGCAAAGTGTGGTTGGTGGATTTGCTGGAGAAAATTCCGGATATCGGCAGGATCACACTGCTGATCCGGCGGAATCGCACCACCTCGGCGCAGCGGCGGTTTGAGAAGATCGTGGAGGAGTCGCCGGCATTCGATGGGCTTCATGCTATTCACGGCGCCAACCTGGCGTCGTTCCTGCGAGACAAGGTGGAAGTAGTGGAAGGTGATGTGAGCCTGCCGGGTCTGGGACTCGATCCGGAAACACAATCTCGCGTGGCGCGGACACTTAGACGTGATTGTGAGCAGCGCGGGGTTGACGGATTTCAATCCCGATCTGCGAGACGCGATTTCGTCGAACATCGATTCCGTGACGCACCTGGTGGAATACCAGAAGCGATGCAATCACGCTGCGTTGATGCACTTGTCTACGTGCTATGTGGTGGGAATGCGCGACGGACGGGTGACGGAAGAATTGCACCCCAACTACAATCCGGCGAATCACGCAGAGTTTGATTCCGAGAAGGAGATTGCGTCGCTGCGGGAAATGGTGCGGCGCATCGAAGAGCGGTCGGAAACCGAAGATATCAGCAAAGCTTTGCGGCGGCAGGCATTGGGACGCGGCGGGGATGAGTCGCAAGTAAAGGCCGACGAACTGAGTGGAGTGTTGAAACGCAACCGTGCGCGTTGGGTGAAGAACCGGCTGGTGCGGGCCGGGATGAAGCGAGCGAACCATCTGGGCTGGCCGAACACGTACACGTTTACGAAAAGCCTGGGAGAATCGATTCTGGCGCGAGAGGGACGCGATTTGCCGATTGCGATTGTGCGCCCATCCATTGTGGAAAGTTCCGAGCGCACACCGTTCACCGGATGGAATGAGGGCATTAACACTTCGGGCCCGCTCTCTTATTTGTTGGGGACGAATTTCCGGCAATTGCCTTCGAATGAGCGGAAGTGCCTCGACGTGATTCCAGTGGACATGGTCACGCGCGGGATGACGCTGATTGCGGCCGCTTTGATCCGGCGGCAGCACGCGCGACTGTATCAGCTGGCAACTTCGGCGATTAATCCCGTGAATATGGGACGGTCGATCGAGCTGACAGGATTGGCGCACCGGAAACATTACCGCGCGCAGCAGGGAATCGAGCACTGGTTGAAGGTGAAACTGGAAACAATTCCGGTTTCGAAACAGCGCTACGAGCGGCTATCCATTCCCATGCAGAAGGCGGTGGTGTCGCGCATCAACAAGGCAGCGACTACGTTGCACATGAGCAAACCGCCACTCGCGAAAGCGGAACGCGAGCTGATGCGGGCGGAAAAGTTGATTGATCTGTATGAGCCGTTCATTCTGCACAACCAGCACGTGTTCGAATGCGAGAATGCACGGCTGCTTTCGGCCGCACTGTGCGAAGAAGAGAAGGCGCTGTTTGACTTCGCGCCGGAAAAGATTGACTGGTGGGATTACTGGATTAACATCCACATACCGGCGCTGCGGCGGTGGTGCTACCCGCTGATGGAGGGTCGGCCACTCGAGGCGCGCGAAGCGCGAGTGTTGAATTGGTCGGCGCCGCCCGAGGGTGCTTCGGCGGCCACGCGTTAAACGGCACAACATTCTTCTATGGCGATATTCCTAACGGGCTCGACTGGATATTTGGGAAGCTACCTGGTGGCGCGGTTGTTCACGAAACATCAGGAGCGGCTGAACCTGCTGGTACGCGCGAAAACGGAACAGGAAGCCCAGGAACGGCTGTGGCAATCGCTGCAGCTACATTTCGAATTTCCGGAGTTTCAGGATTACCTGAATGCAAGAGTGCGGATTTTTCGCGGCGATCTGACGAGCGACCGATTCGGGCTGAGTGATGAGGAGTATCAAGCTTTGGTGGACAGCACGGATTCCATCCTGCATTGCGCGGCTTCGCTAAATCGCAAATCGGAAAAGCAATGCTTAAACGTGAATTTGCGGGGATCGCTGGAAGTGATTCAGTTGGCGCGGCGCGCCCAGAATCATCACGGATTGCGGCGGTATTCGCACGTGTCGACGGTAGCGGTGGCCGGCAAGCGGCAGAACGAAGTCGTGTTGGAAGATCAGTCGATCGATTGGGCGCGGTCCGACTACGATCCGTATGCGCGAACAAAGAAATTTTGCGAGCACATGGTTCACCAGTTGCTGGCCGACGTGCCGCATACGATATTTCGGCCTGCCATCGTGATGGGCGACAGCCGCAGGCCAGAAACGACGCAGTTCGATATGGTGCAGGCGTTCGACACACTGGCACGTCTGCCAGTGCTTCCGCTACGTCCCGACGATCGAATCGACATTGTTCCGGCCGATTATGTGGGAGCGGCGATTGTGAAAATCCATCAAATGGAACAGCCGAGTTACGGGATTTATCATCTTTCCGCGGGCAATGGCTCCCAGACCTACAAGGAAATTACTGATTCGCTGGCTGCCGCGGGTGGCTGGGGCCGGCCGAGCTATCAGCCCTGGCTTGGCGGACCGTTTTCGAAAACGGTGAACTGGCTGGCGTTCAAGCGCGGAGCTGTAGGTTATGGAGCATCGTTGCTGAAGGTTTTCTGGCCCTATCTGGACTGGAATACTGTGTTCGACAATTCGCGCGTGGTTCAGGAAATGGAGGAAACTCCGGCGAAGTTTTCCAGCTATGCGTATCCGTTGCTGCAGTTTAGTCGAGCGCATCACTTCAAGTATCCCGTGCAGCCCTGGCCCGCGAACGCGCCAGCGCCGGTGGAAAGACCTGCGGGGAGCGCTGTAGCATGACAGATTTTCTTCTGGTGATGTGGGTGAGCGCGCTGATTGAGATACGGCGCTTTGGATGGATGTTTGGTTTGGGCCAGCGCTGGAAGGCCGGGGAAAAGCTGAAATTGCTTTTCGCGGGCTATAACGGAACACGTAACACCGGGAGCGATGTACGCGTTCAGGAAATGATCCGGCAAATCCAACACGTGCTAGGGGCGAACAATGTCGATTTCAGCGTGATGACACAGAATTTCGAGCTGACCAAAGGCTATTTCGAAGGTTCGCGACAAGTTCATTTGCCGGATGTTTACCCGCCGTTCTTGTGGCGCGAGGTGCATGCCAACCACGGGGTGATCGCGTGCGAGGGCTCGATGTTCAAGAGCAAATTCGCGAATGCGTTGACGACGATGATGATCGGCTCGCTGGGCCTGGCGTCGGCGGAGAATAAATTGTCAGTGGCCTACGGTGGCGACGCCGGGCACATGGATGATCTGTTGAAATGGATGTGCGCGCGATACACGAAAGAATCGTTGGTGATTACGCGCAGCCTGGAATCACAGCAACTGCTGAGCACTATGGACGTGCCCAACGAATTGGGAGCTGACACGGCGTGGACGTTCGAGCCGCATCCGCCCGAATACGGGCGCCAGGTGTTACGTGCGGCGGGATGGGACGAAAAAACACCCATTCTTGTGCTTTGCCCGATTCACCCATTCGTGTGGCCCGTGAGCGCATCGATCGCGAAATATCTGGCGCGGGTCGCCACGGGGGCTTACAGGGACAGCCAATACCGCACAGTGTATTTCTTCGAGTCCGGGCCGGAAGTGGATCGGAAATTCCAGCATTACATCGATGGATACGCGGAAGCGGCGAAGGCATTTGTGCAGAGGCACCGTGTGTTTCCGATTCTGGTCGCTATGGAACGGTTGGACGCGGTGGCATGCCGAGCGATCGCAGAAAGAAATGCCGGGCACGCCGATATTTACCTCAGACGATTACGACATGTTTCAGCTGGTATCGATTCTGCGGGCGTGCACATATATGGTTTCTTCGCGGTATCACGGGATTGTCACGTGCATGCCGGCCGGAGTGGTCTCCGCGGGCGTAACAATGGACGAGAGGATTCGCAATCTAATGCGCGAACGAGGCCACCAGCATCTACTGCTCACCATGGACGATCCTGACCTGGGACCCAAGCTGGCGGAAGTCATGGAACGATTGGTGGTGGAAGCGGAGGCGATTCGCGAGAGCATCGGGCGCACGGTGGTCAGCAATTTGAAAGGAATGTCGCGCATGGCGACTTTCCTGGAAGAAGAAGTGCGGAAGACATATCCGGAATTCCCGTTGCGAAAAGGTGTGATGAGTTGGGAAGACAACCTGCCTGTATTGTCGAAAGAACTGAATGGGCTGGTGGAACAGTACGACACGGCCACGAGGGCTGTGGCCATCGGGCGCTGAGGGCGCATATGCCAAATTTCCTGGAAAATGTACTTAGCGCAGCTGCAGAAGGCTTCGGGGCAGGTTATCCTGCGGGAAATTCATGGTGAACGATTCACCAGTGCCACGGGAGCGGAGTTGCTGGAGCAGCGTGGGCGGTGCGCGGGGATTCTTGCGGAAGTGCGGCTTACAGCGGGGTGACAGGTGCGCGCTGCTAGGCAACAACTCGATTGACTGGGTGGCGCTGGATTTAGCGCTGATGGCCGAAGGCGCCGTGGTGGTTCCGTTGTATGCGCGGCAAGCGGCTTCGGAACTGGCGGGAATGATGAAGGATTGCGGCCCGCGATTTTTCTTCGTCAGCGATGCGGAACTGGGAAACAACGTCGCGCAGGTCTGGACAGAAGCACCTGCGCGCATGTTGTTCTCTGAGGCGACCGCAAGCACGGGAAATGGAACGGCGGGGACGGACGCGCTGGCTGTGCGAGCCGATGAAGACCTGGTCACCATTATTTACACTTCCGGAACATCGGGGGAACCCAAGGGTGTTTGCCTCAATGTTGGGAATCTGAACCACATCGTAGGCTGCACCACGGGTTGGATGGAGCGGTTGGACTGGACGAGTTCGGAGCCGATCCAGGTGTTTCAATACTTGCCGTTCAATTTTGCGGCTTCCTGGATCGTAATGCTGTCCTGCCTGTCGAAAAACACCGTGCTGACCCTTTCGACGGAGCTGAATAAGCTGGCCGACGAGATTCGGGTATCGGCGCCACATTATTTTTTCAACGTGCCAACATTGTTGGAACGGGTGCGACGCGGAGTCGAAGAGGCATTATCGAAACGAGGAGCGGGGATCCCGCGAATTTATCGAAACGGGGTGAACGGCTGGCGCAGGCAGCAGGACGGCGAAAGAGGCGGCGGATTTTCGTTATTCCTGGCGAGGCTGCTGATCTTCGGAAATATCCGTTCGCGATTTGGCGGCAATCTTCGGGGCCTCGTTTGCGGTTCAGCTCCGCTTGCGCCGGAAACGCAGGATTATTTCGCGATGCTGGGCATTCCGATCTGGCAGGTGTACGGTCTGACCGAAACGTGCGGGATCTGCACGATGGACGACCCGCGAATTGCCAGCGAACCGGGGCGAGTGGGGCAGGCGATTCCGGGGATCGACTTGATGGTTGGGGAGAATGACGAAATCGTGGTGCGCGGTCCAAACGTTTTCCCGGGCTACTGGAATCGGCCGGAAGAAACCGCGCACGCGCTGCAGGGCGGAGTGTTCCACACGGGTGATCAGGGTGAGGTAAATTCGAAAGGGAATTGGCGGATCAGCGGACGCATCAAGAATCTGATCATTCTGAATTCCGGGCCATAATATCGCTCCGGAACCCATCGAAGAGAAAATCACGCAAAAGGTGCCTGGGGCTCAGCAGGTGGTCGTGGTTGGGAATGGACGAGGCTATCTTTGCGCGCTGGTGACCGGCGAGGTGGAAGCGAATTCAGTGCAGACTGCCATAGACCAGGTGAATTGCGATTTTCCGCATTACCGACAGGTGCGGAATTTCACAGTCCTGAAGGAAGGATTTACGCCAGAGAGTGGTTTACTGACGGCAAATGGAAAGCTGCGGCGTGAGGCGATCAGCGGGCGATTTCGTGATGAGATCGAACAAATGTATGCGAAGCATGCGGCTGCCGCTGGCGGTGTCGCGTCATGAAGGAGTTTCACGGAAGCGCGCTGAAATGGGAGTGGCGCGACGGCGTCGTGGAATTGACTCTGGATCGCGAGCCCCTGAATGAAATCGGCACGGTCATGCTTGGGGATCTGGAGAAATTTGCCGATGCTATCCCAGCCTTGGCGCGCCAGACCAGCGCATGCGTGATTACCAGCGCGCGGCCTGGCGGGTTCTGCGCAGGCGCGGACCTGAAGGAATTGTACGAAGGAGCGCTGCCATTGCCCCAACAAAAGCGGGCGGCAGGCGTGCGCAAATTTCTAAAACGCATTCACGGTGTCCTCAACGCGATCGATGAGGCGCCGTTTGTCACGTTCGCCGCGGTTCACGGGCTGTGCATGGGCGGAGGGTTGGAACTGGGGCTGGTTTGCGACCAGATTGTCGCGGACAAGATGGCGCGTTTTGGTTTTCCGGAATTGCGGCTGGGATTGATTCCTGGATTTGGTGGAATACCACGGTTGCGCCGCGACGTTGGGAATAGTTTTATTCGCGATTTACTGTTCACGGGCCGCACGGTGAAGGCGGAAAGCGCGCATCAGGCGGGTCTCGTAGCGCATCTGGCGGGCGAAGGCTACGCGCTCCAAGTAGCACGTTCAATGGCCACGCAGGTGACGAAGTTCGATGCGGAGACGCGGGCTGCCGCGAAAAGATTCATCAAGCCGATTCCACGCGCGGAGTTGCGCAAGGAAATCGAGCTGTTTTGCAAGCTGTTCAATCGGCCCGTGGTGATGGACAGTTTGCGGCGCTTTGTGGAAACGGATGATCCGATGAAGCATCTGCCGGTGACAGCGAAGAGTTCGTAGTCTGCGTGATCGAGGAGACAAAGATGAGCGGAATAGCGGGGGCACGCACGAGCATTGCAGTCGCGTTGCTGGTTTCGCCAGTTTTGCTGTTGTGGTCTTGCTCGCACCAAGCCACGGGCGATTCGGCGACCTTTGATGACGACGGAACGGCGCACGTGACGCGCGTTGTGCCCATGCCCGCGACGATCAGTCCGGAAGCTCAGAAGTGGCTGGACTCTCTAGCGCGGGAGAAGTACGGCCCACAGACACTGGCCGAGCGACGCGCATCGACGGACAAATGGAGAGCGGAAGATTCGGCGGAGGCCGAGAAATTATTCCCGGTGAAAATCGAAGAGAAGACCATTCGTGGTGTTCGAACGGATGTAATTACGCCGCTGGAAACGCCGGAAGCAAACCGCGGACGCGTGCTGATTAATTTGCACGGAGGAGGATTCAACTCCGATTCGGGTTCGCTGATTGAAGGCGTGCCGATCTGCAATCTGGCGAAGATGCCGGTGGTGTCGGTGTATTACCGGCTGGCTCCCGAGAATCCGTTTCCGGCCGCGGTGGACGATGTTTTGGCCGTGTACCAGGAATTGTTGAAGGACCACAGGCCGCAGAATATCGGAATCTTTGGCACTTCAGCTGGCGGGATTTTGACGGCAGAGGCGGCCGTGAAGCTGAAACAAGCTGGATTGCCGCTGCCGGGCGCGCTGGGATTGTTCACGATGCTGGGCGATTTCGGCAATCGGCGGCGATTCGGCCAGCCTGTTTACGTTGAACGGATTCCCTGGGAATCTGGAGCCACAACATGCGGGAACGCGTCAAGGGAATGAATACGCGCCGAATACGGACCCAAAGGATCCGGTGCTGTCACCGCTGTACGCGGATTTGCACGGTCTGCCGCCGACTTTGCTGGTGACCAGCACGCGGGACCTGTTGCTGAGTAGCACGACGATTTTCCATCGTGCACTGCTTCGCGCGGGGAATGACGCGCAATTGGTGGTTTATGAAGCGTTGCCGCACGCGTTTTGGTACCACTTCCAGTTGCCGGAAACGCGTGAGTGCCTGGATTTGATGGCGAAGTTCTTCGATCAGAAGTTAGGGCATTAGACGCGGCACCACGGGAGCGGAGCCCAAGAGCACAGCCAACGACAGTAGTGGGATCGTGCGGACACGGGGTACCGCAGTGCTGTACCCCTACAAATTTCTGGGAAGGCACGAGTCTGAAGATCCGCGACTTCGCAGCCAAGACACTGCCACCCAAGACACAGAGTCATTCGACACGGCTGAAGCGCGATACGAATATTCTAGGAACCTAGCCAATCGGCGGATGTGCGCGGTGTGTGCCGTTGGCGCATTCTGCGCATGGAGGCAACAGCAATGTCAGCAGAATGGATAGCAATTTCAAATGCGCTGGCCGACGCCACAGCAATAGCGCGGCGCACATCGTGGCAGTACACACGGAACAGAGAGGATCATCCAGCGGGGTCATCTGGCGTACCGGGTTGATCGTTACAGCGGAATATGCATTGCGGCGCGGCGAAGAGATTCAGGTCACTTTGCCAGATGGCAAAGTAGTGGGGGCGAAACTTCAAGGGCGGGACCCGTCGACCGATCTCGCGCTGCTAAAGAGCGATGAAGCCGGCGGCGCAAGTAGCGATCTTGGCGAAACATCGCGAATTGAAACCAGGACAACTCGCACTCGTCGTTGGCAGGACGCGTGTTAGCGGGCCGGTGGCGGCGCTGGCGTGTGTGAGTCTCGTTGCAGGCGAACGCCGCATGTGGGGTGGCGCGAACATTTCTCCTTATGTGCGACTCGACGTGGGTTTGCAGCGAACCGCAGCGGGCGGCGCGGTTGTTGATGCGAACGGAAAGATCATGGGCATCGCTACGCCGAAATTTGCGCCCGCCGGTGCGGTGGCCATTTCAACCGCGACCGTCAATCGGGTGGTGGACGCGCTGCTTGCAAAAGGACATATTCCCCGAGGTTATTTGGGCGTCGGGCTACAACCAGTTCGGTTGCCGGAAACGTTGCGCGCCACTCTGCAACGGAGCGAAAAAACCGGCGTGATTGTTTTGGAAGTGGAGCCGGAGGGTCCGGCACAAAAAGCGGGCTTGCTGATTGGGGACATTCTGATCGGCTTGAATGGAAAGCCGGTGATGCGCCTGGAAGATGTGCACGCGCATCTTCTTAGTGAAGCGATCGGCAAGGCGCTGCACGCCGAGATTCTGCGCGGCGGAGTGCGCCAGGAAGTTCGCATCGTGGTAGGCGAACGGCCAACGGAGGGGAATTGAAATGGCGATTGCGGGATTGGGAGAAGTTGCGGAGCGAGTGCGCCGTTACACGGTATTGGTGCAGCCTGGCGGCCGTGGTAGCGGTTCGGGAGTCATTTGGAATAGCGATGGAACCATCATCACGAATGCTCACGTGGCGCGCGGCTCGCGAGTGGAAGTTACTCTGTGGGACGGCAGGGAATTCACGGCGCAGGTGAGCGCCCGCGATTCCCGGCGTGATTTGGCAGCCTTGCGAATTCCCAGTTCGAACTTCGACTGCGCCGTAGCCGCGGATTCTTCGCGAGTTCGGGCTGGAGAAGTGGCCATTGCGGTCGGCAACCCGTTCGGGTTTCTGGGCGCGATGACCATGGGGGTGGTTCACGCTGTGGCGCCACTGCGCGGGCTTGGCGGGAGAAAGTGGGTGCAGGCGGACGTACGACTCGCGCCGGGGAATTCCGGCGGGCCGCTGGCCGACGTGCATGGCCGGGTGATCGGGCATCAACACGATGATTGCAGGACGACTTGCGTTAGCGATTCCAAGCAACGAGGTCGCGCAATTCCTGATGGGGGAAACCGGCGGGCATTGGCTGGGAGTGAATGTAAGTCCGGTGCGAATCTCGAAACCGAGTGAAAGCCGCTTTGGCCTGGTGGTGCTGGGAATCGAACCGGGCAGCCCAGCCGCACTGGCATCGTTGCTGCCGGGTGACATTCTAATCGGCACAGAGGAACTGACTTTCAGCTCGCCACAAAGTCTGGCGGAAGTTTTGCACAACAACTCATCGGGAAATGTCAGGTTGAAGTTTCTCCGGGGAGATTACAACAAAGTGCGGCGGGTCACGGTAACGCTAGCTACAGGGGCGAGGAGCTCGATTGCGGCGTGATTCCAGTCTTCATGGTCGCGCGCGGCGCACTCAAGGAAAGGCTGGAAGAACTGGTTGAGTCTTCCGATGCTGCGATTATGGGCTGGGCCGATGCCTTGGAAGGTGTTGACGAGGAGCTTGCGGCGGAGGCGCAAATCGTGATCATAAGTTCCGCGGGCGAAGCAGACGAAGATTTGTTGGAGTCAGTGCAAGAAGCGCCAGCGTTGCGCGAAACGCCGGTTGTGCTGATTGTGGAACATGTTCCCTCGCTGAACTGGTTGAACCGCGCGGTCCGTGCCGGTATTCGCGGAGTGTTACCGTTGGGAATCAGGGAGGAGGAATTGTCGGCAGCGCTGACTGCGGTGTCCAGCGGCTTGGTGGTGATTCATCCCCGGGAAGTCGCCGCCCGAGCAGGGAACACGGGTGGCGGCGAGTCGTTGGAGCTGACTGAACCGTTGACCGTTCGAGAGAAGCAAGTTCTGCAAATGCTTTCCGAAGGCTTGGGGAATAAAGAAATCGGCGTGCGGCTGAAAATTTCCGAGCACACCGCGAAATTCCACGTAGCTTCGATTCTGGGGAAGCTCGGGGCATCCAGTCGCACCGAAGCGGTGTCCCTGGCGATGCGGCGCGGCCTGATCCTGGTCTGAGGCAGCTGCCCGGCCTGAAGGCTGTGTTTTCCTTCTCCGCGTCAGGAATGATAAATTGATGTGCTATGCGGACCTTAGAGCAGACCACTCAGGAAATCCTGGAACTCGCCACCAAGCATTTCAAAGCTGCACCGGGCTCTTTAAACGCGGGCGACGACTTTTACAAGAAGCTCGGAATCGATAGTCTGCAAGCTCTGGAGCTTCTTTCCCGGCTGGAGAATCATTTTCAGATCGAGTTGCCGGATTATGAAGTGCAAGGCGTCAGCGACTTCAAAACGCTGGCGGAACGGGTGCAAGCCCGCCTGTAATGCTCGATCTTTCTAAATATTCTTCCATTGGGGAAGCCGTGCGCGACGCGCTGGAAACTTGGCCGCGCGAAGTGTGTCTGTACGAATCGGATCGCGGCGAGGAGAAAGAGCGGATAACTTATCGCGAATTTAAACAGCGCGCTCTGCCGTTAGCGAAATGGTTGCAGGACTGCGGGATTTCACGCCGGGAGCCGCGCTTCGATCATCATGACCAATCAGTCCAAATGGCTGATTTCCGCATATGCGATTTTTTATTGTGGCGGGACGTTGGTGCCCCTGGATTACAAGCTGAAGCCGGAAGAGCAATGGACGCTGTTAAAGCATTCGGGCACGAGCGTGCTGATTACCGAATATCCCATTTGGCGCCAGTTGTCAGCGTCCGCGGGGCGAAGGGAGGCGGCAAACCTGCAAACCGTACTGGTCACGGAGGCGCCGGAGAGGGCCGATTTGGCGGGAGCAACTCGGTGGGAATGCGCGAAAGGTGAGGGGCGACCGAGCATTCGAGCCGCGCAAACGCACGGATTTGGCGTGCATCGTGTACTCTTCGGGAACGGGAGGCACGCCGAAGGGATGCATGATGACCCACGGAAATTATCTGGAGCAGTGTGTCGCGCTGACTTCGTTGTACCCGTTCTGGCCCGGCGTGAAATATCTGAGTATCTTGCCAACAAATCACGCGATCGATTTCATGGTGGGATTTTTCGGGCCATTCATTTGTGGCGCTGCGGTGGTGCATCTTCGGACGCTGCGTCCGGAGTACGTGCGCGAGGCGTTCACGAAATACCAGATCACCTATGTGAGCCTGGTGCCGTTGGTGCTAAAAAATCTGCAGAAGGGATTACAAACGCGTTTTGACGAATTACCGCCGAAACAAGAAGCGATGTTCGAACGGCTGCGAGCAATCAATAAGACCGTGACGCAGAGCCGCCCGATTTTGCCACTCAGCCGTTTGCTGCTGAAACAAGTCCACGCCGCGTTCGGCGGCAAGCTAGAGGCCATCATTGTTGGTGGAGCGTTTACGGAACCTCAGGCGCTGCAATTTTTTTATGACCTGGGCGTTCCGGTTGCAAATGGTTATGGGCTAACGGAAGCGGGCACCGCGGTTACCGTGAACGATCTTCGGCCGTTCCGCGCGGATACCGTAGGCAAGCCGTTGCCGGGTATGGAAGTGCGGATCATCGATGCGGACGCGGATGGAATCGGGCAGGTGGCGGTGAGGAGCAAGACGGTGATGGCCGGGTATTTGAACGAACCGGAACTGACCGCGCAAACGATCGTGGACGGCTGGCTGATGACTGGCGACATGGGACGGTTTGACGCGGCTGGGCATTTGCAGCTGTTCGGGCGCAAGAAAAACATGATTGTCACGGAGGAAGGCAAGAACGTTTACGCGGAAGATGTGGAGCAGGTGTTCGAAGGCTTGCCAGTGAAGGAGTATTGCGTGTTTGCGGCGAATTATATCTGGCCGAGCCGGTCGATGGTTGGCGAGCAATTGTTGCTGGTGGTTCACCTGGAGCCCGGTCAAGTCATTCACGGAGGAATTGAAACAGGAAATTGCCGACACGCAATCGCCGCCTGATCAATTACAAGCGGATTCATGGTGTGGTGGTTTATCCCGAGGATTTTCCGCTTACCGCGTCATTGAAGATTATTCGCGTGACTCTCGCCGAGAGATTGGGAAAGCTAACCGAGAGCAGGTAATCCTTCCGATATAGTCCGAGAACGAATGCCTGCAAAACAGGGTAAAATTTCGATGCAGGATTAATGTTCGAACTCAAGTGGACGAAAAGTTCATCGCCATAGTGAATCCTGCCGCGGGTGGCGGGCGTTCGGCGAAGCTTGCCGGGAACGAACTAGCACGGCTGAAACAGCGCGGACTGCGCATCGATACGATTGCCTCGATGGGCCCGGGGCATGCTTCGGAACTCGCGCGCGAGGCTTACGAGCAAGGTTACCGCAAGTTTTTGGCGGTGGGTGGAGATGGAACCACTCACGAGATTATCAATGGGATTTTCGGTCGTGTTCGGCGGCGGTGCAACGGATTGAACTGGGATTCCTTCCGCTGGGCACCGGAAATTCATTCCTACGCGATTTTACGACCAATGGAGCGGAATCATCATTGGCAGCTCTGGAAGCGGGCCGGAAGCGGCGCGTAGACCTGATTCGCCTGTATCACTCCAGCGGAACGATCTATTCGTTTCAATTTGCTGAGCGTCGGCTTTACGGCAGACGTGGGCGCCATCACTAACCGCGTGTTCAAGCCATTCGGCCACTTGGGGTACCTGATGGGAGTGTTCGTCAAGCTGGTGCAGTTGAACCGCCGCGGATTCAAAATGCGGTGCGATGACGATAAGGACTGGGACGAACGGCGTTGCTTGTTTCTGAGTTTCAACAATAGCAAATACACGGGCGGCACTATGTTGATCGCGCCCGACGCAAATCCCAGCGATGGCTGATCGAGTATGTCCGCTGGGGACCGATCGGGAGACTGGGATTGATCCGCATGCTGCCCAAATTTTATGACGGAACGCACATCGAACATCCGTTGGCCTCGCGCCGCTCGGTCAAACGCGTTGAGTTTGACCTGGAATCGCCGGTGGATGTGATGATTGATGGAGAGATCGTCACCGTGCAATGCCAGATTCTGGAGATCGTGCCTGGGGCGATGGACGTCTACATATGACGCGCACCTGGGACGTGATTCGCAGCTTATTTTTATGGACGGCGAGTTGGTTACATTTTCTGATCGTCGTGCCAGTGCTGATTGCATTAGCGGTGGTGTTGGACCCTCACGAGCATGATTGGCTACAGCGCGCGCTCTGCCGGAGAATTGCATTCTTTTCCGGTGCGAAAGTGGTGGCGGAGAAGTGCCCGGGTTCGACGAAAAGCGCACTTCGATTTTCATGGTCAACCACGTGAATTTGCTCGATCCTTTCATGCTGTACTGCGCGATTCCGCAATTGGTGCGCGGATGGGAGCTGGAATCGCATTTCCGGATTCCGATTTATGGCTGGCTGATGAAGACGTTTCGGCAACGTGCCCGTGCCGGATGTGCGCAGTCCGAAGGATCTGAAACGACTTGTGGCGGCTGACGCAGGAGGCCATTGATACAGGGCGTGAGCCTCATCATTTTCCCGGAGGCGAAGCGCACACGTGACGGCCACTTGAATGAGTTTGAGGATGGGGGATTCCGGCTTGGCGCAACAATTGGGCGTGCCCATCGTTCCCGTGAGTCTGGTCGGTTCATTTCACCATTTGCGAACAGAGGATTGGATTCTCGGCCGACGACGATCCGGGTGATTCTGCACGACACCATCGAGACAAAAGGAATGCGCAAGGAAGATGTGCCGGCTTTGAAAGCGCGAGTAAAGCAGATCATCGAAGCAAGTCGGTGGAAGCAGGGTTGAAGCCAATCTGCGGACGAGCTGCGAGAGCGCGGTATCAGAGACGGCGTTACACTGAAGGACTGAGGAGACTGGCGCCTTTAGGTTCGGCAAAATGCGCCCGGCTTTGGTTTCCTGCCAAGTATACACAATGCGATGGATCACGGTGAGAGTGGAAACGATCGCGATAACCCAAAGTACTTGCGCCATGCGATTGAAAAACCGCCAATGATCAGCAGAACCAGGCGTTCCGGCCGCTCCATAAATCCCACTTTGCACAAGGGAATGAGCGATTCGGCACGGGCGCGGGTATAGCTGACCATCACGGAACCTGCGGTGGCGACGGCCGCCAGGACAACGTACGGCGTGCGCCCACTGACGGAGTAATAGACGAGCAGGCCCATGTATAAGGCCATGTCCGCGTAGCGGTCAAGCGTGGAATCGTAGAAGGCGCCGAACGCCGTAACGCGATTTTGCCGCCGGGCTACTTGCCCATCGAGCATGTCCAGAAAACCAGCGATAAAGACAATGATCGCGCCAGTGCGAAAATTGCCGACCGCAAAATTGCCGGCTGCCGCAAAATTCACGACCAAGCCCAGAAACGTGAGCAGGTTTGGATTGATCCCGGTGGCCGCAAGGGCGGCGACGATGCGGTCAATGGCCCATTTCGCACCGGTGCCGATTGCGCCTGTGAAAGTTCCCATTGTTTATGCCAAGTTGTGATGATACTGCAAGGGCGCACAAGGGAACCAAATGGCCAAGCGGCTCTGACACGCGGACTTGACGTTGAGCAATCTGCCCGTAGATTGCTCAAGACGCAAAGGAACCTAATGAAATCCAGGACGGCGAACGACGAGAGTTTTTGTTCCAGGTCGCGGAGCAGCGGGCGCAGCCTGGATCAGCGCGCTATGGCCGACGATCGTGGCGGCGGCGCAACATGCGCACAAGGCAGTTGCCAGCACGCCCGGTAAATTCGAAGTGCTCACAGCGGAACAGGCGCGGCAAGTGGAAGCAATAGCTTCTCAGATCATTCCTAGCGATGATATCCCAGGTGCGCGGGAAGCGGGCGTGGTCTATTTCATCGACCGTGCACTAAAGACTTTCGCGAGCGAGACTAAACCGACTTACGACAAGGGGCTGGTGCGGATTGAATCAGCTCACCAGCACAAAATATCCAGGAGTGAAAACTTTTGCGGATGCTACCCTCGAACAGCAGGAGACGGTGCTGGTGGAATTGACAGCGAAACAGCGTAACTCGTGAAGGCCGGACCAGAATCGGTCCAAAGCTCCAACGATTTCTTCGAAACCATCCGCATGCATACAATCTTTGGTTTTCTGGCCGACCCGTCCGCGGGCGGCAACAAGGATTATGCAGGGTGGAAAGTCATCGGGCGCGATCCTGCATTCACGTTTTCTCCTCCTTTCGGGTATTACGACAAGAACTACCCGGGCTGGCAGGCGGTAAAGACCGAAATGGAAAAGAAATGAGCCAGGCAAGAGTTAAATATAAGCCGTCCGACGAGGTGGATTTCGTGATCGTCGGCTCGGGCGCAGCGGGTGGAGTGCTTGCGAAAGAGCTGTCAGCAAATGGTTTTCGCGTGGTGGTCTTGGAGCAGGGTCCGTACCTGACTCCCAACGATTTTTCGCACGATGAAGATCAAAGTTTTCGTTGCGCACCAGCTGACAAACAATCCGAAGCTCCAGCCGGTCACCTTTCGCAAAACTCAGCAAGAAAAAGGCAAGCTTCAGCCCAGCGTGATGTACGGACGCTGCGTGGGTGGGAGCAGCGTGCATTTCACCGCAAATTTCTGGCGATTCCACGAGATCGATTTCATCGAGCACAGTAAGGTGGGGGACATTCCGGGAGCCACGCTGGTCGATTGGCCGATCACTTACGACGATCTGGAGCCGTATTACACAAAGGTGGAATGGGAAGTAGGCGTTTCCGGGTTGGCGGGCGCGAGTCCGTTTGATCCGCCGCGCTCGAAGCCATATCCCATGCCGCCATTGCCGGTGAAAGGTTCGGGCGTGTTGTTTGAACGGGCCGCATGGAAGCTCGGGTATCACCCGTTTCCCGCACCCATGGCGATTCTGTCTCAGCCGCGTCCGGGGCGCGACTCATGCGTGGCTTGTGGGTTTTGTCTAGGTTTTGGATGTGAAGTTGGCGCAAAATCTACTTCACTTTCTGCGATGATCCCGCTGGCGGAAGCGACGGGGCGTTGTGAAATTCGCCCGAACTCGTATGTACACCGCATTTCTGCGGACAAGAGCGGGCGCGCCACGGGCGTGGAATATTTCGATGCAAAGCGCAATGCGTATCTGCAGAAGGCCAAAGCTGTATTGGTCTGCGCCAATGGCGCGGAAACACCGAGGTTACTGCTGCTTTCGGCATCGTTCGCAATTTCCCAACGGGCTGGCCAATTCCAGCGGGATGGTTGGCAAGAATCTGATGCCCAATAGCGGCGCCATGGCATTCGGTGTGTTTGATGAGCCGCTCAACGATTACAAAGGATTTGCCGTCAGCCGCGTTCTGCATGATTTTTACGAACTCGACCACGAGAAGGTAGGATTTTACGGGGGCGGGGGGTTGGATGCGCGGTTTGACTTAACGCCAGCGGCGTTTGCGATGGGCGGACTTGCCGCCGGGATCGCCGAAATGGGGCAAGGAGTACAAGAAAGCGCTGCGTCAGAATTTCCCGCGCACGCTGGAGATTTTTGCCACGCCACCTCGCTTCCGGTGGAGTCCAACAGCTTTTCCCTTGACCCGGATGTTAAGGATGCCTGGGGCTTGCCGGCTTTGCGGATGACCTTCCGCGACCATCCCAATGACTTGAAAATGATGGAGTGGATGAAGGACCGCGCGATGGAAATGCTGGATGCCGCGGGCGCGAAAACAAAATGGCACGCGCCGATCGAGGAGCAGGAATTCGCGGTGCATCTACTGGGCACGTGCCGCATGGGCAAAGATGCCGAAGAGTCAGTGATTAACGCAGATCACCGTACCCACGATGTTCCGAATCTGTTTTTGTGCGACGGCAGCAGCCTGGTTACTTCCGGCCGCGGCCAGCCCACCATGACCATTCAAGCGTTGGCCTTCCGTGCCGCGGATCGCATCACCGAATTGGCCAAACGGGGGGAGATTCGCGGCTAGCGCAGTGCTTCGCTGTCAGGGGCATTACAAACGAAATCCCTGGAGAAACGGCAGATGCAAAACTGCATGGAAAGGAAATTGTCTATTGGTGTCTGGCTGTGAACGGCATTTCTGGTCCGTTCGTCTGGAAAGCAGCGGGTCTTGCACAATCGCAAGCGAACGCCAAGGCGGAAGCCCAAGAAGACAGCCGAGCAGCAGTTCAAAAATATTCAGGTGCTGAAAGACATTCCGGCGGAACAGTTGATCCCGACCATGCAGTTCATCTCCGCTTCTTTGGGAGTCGAGTGCGATTTTTGCCACGTCAATCACGAAATGGAAAGGATGACAAGAAAGAGAAACAGACGGCGCGCAAAATGATTGCGATGGAGTTGGCGATCAACAAGACCCACTTCAACAATGAGATCGAGGTGACGTGCTATACCTGCCATCGCGGGCTCGCCCACCCCATGGGCACGCCCATTCTCTCCGCCGAAGCGCCAAAACCCGCCATGCCGCGGCAGGGCATGAAGAAGCTGCCGAGGAGCAAGGCCACTTTGCCTTCCGTGGATCAAGTTATCGAGAAATATCTGGCCGCAGTTGGTGGCGCGGATGCGCTGCAGAAAATCAAATCGCGCGTTGCAGAAGGGCACCATCGATGTCGCCGGGAACAAAATTTCCGATCGATGTGTATTCAGAGGCGCCGGACAAGCGCGTGTCGATTTCTCATCTTCAGAATGGTTCGAGCATCACGGCATTCAATGGCCAAGCCGGTTGGTTAACGATTCCGAATGGCGTGCACCTGATGACCGGACCGGAGCGAGAGGCGGCGCGCATCGATTCGCAGCTGTACTTGCCGCTTAATTTGAAAGATATGTATCAGGAAATGCAGCGTGCGCCCTGGCGAGGAGATCGCCGGCCATTCCACGTATATTTTGATGGCAAAGGAGCCGGACCGTCCTATCTGCGCCTGTACTTTGATCAGCAGTCCGGGTTATTGCTGAGGCAGTTGCGGCTTACGGAAACGCCATTAGGACGAAATCCGACGCAGGTGGATTATGCGGATTACCGGGAAACCGATGGCGTGAAGATTCCTTATCGTTGGACACTGACGCGCCCGAATGGGAGTTTCACGATTAGCGTGGAGCAGGTGCAGGACAATGTGCCCATTGATCCGCAATTGTTCGAAGCCCCAAGCGAAAAACCACCCGCCGAAAAACCTGCGAAATAGAAGCGGCTCCGAGCAGGATAAAAAAGAGATACCAGCGCTACGGATGCGTGACCCTCGCGCGAGATTGCCCGAATTTCTTAGAAGCTGAAAACGAGACCACCTGTGAAGCTGCCACGATTTAGATAGTGGGAAACACTCGCATAATAGCAGCCGAAATAGCAGTACAGCGCATTCGAGGAACTACCGTAGGTGGGCAAGTAGCGCGCGTCGGCGCGGAACCCGATATGACGGGTGACGTAATACTTCACGCCTCCACCGAGGCTATAAGAAAACTCCGTTCGATTCGGAGTGCTGTCTCCATTGGAGTCGTGCGTGAAGCCCAGGCTGGCAGCGACGTAAGGCCGCAGTTTCACTTCGCTGTTGCGGAACATGTAAATCCCGCCGAACTGAAATTGATCGATCACCGAATGATATGCAGGGATGTACGAGCTCGTCAGCAGATCGTGGGCATCATAGGAAGTATTGTTGCGGTTCCACATGAATTCCGGTTCGAAATTTTCGGTGAGCCTGTAATCCAAAAAAGTGCCCCAGGCGGTGGCGCCGTTCACGCGCAGGCGGTCAATGGGATCCGAGCCGGCAGGGCTGCCGTTGAGGGAAACGGGATAGGAGGCGCTGGTTTCGTAGCCGACGAAAGGATCAATTTCGAAACGTCCTTGGGCATGAGCAGGAATAGCCGCGAGCAGAAACACAACGGCCGCGGCGAACCAAAACGTGCGGATCTTCATGAACTGAATTCTCCTTTGGGACCACTCGATGAAATTGCTCCCATCACCCTGAATCCTTGAATAGGATCAATGGCTGGCGTGGCTTGACACTCAGCCCGTAGAATTTCTACAGTATGACAGCGAGCTTCGATTCCGCTCCTCGATAAAAACACGGAGTCAGGAGAAAAGTTTCCTTGAGAGCACGGCGATGTTTTTGATGTGCTCTTAACCGGACGACGGGACCACCGGTACGGCTTAGCGACTACGATCCCTCCTCAAGAACCGCTCGAAAACATTGAAAATAGGAAATATGCCTTTTTTTGCTGCTATGCGGTTAAGGGAACGGCTACTTTTTGGGTGATGGGCCGGCGGGGGCGGATTGCGCAGGCTGAGAAGGCGCACGTTCGTCATGTTCTGGTGGACCCGCCGGCGCGGGCTTGTGCTTTCCTTCCACGCTATCGCCGGTGTCATCGACAGGCTTCTGCTGATATTGGACGATTAAAGAAATTCGGCGATTTGAGGGATCGAGTGGGTCGTCAGCCTTTCGCAATCGCTGATCGGCGAAACCGCGCACTTGCGTGACTTGGTCGGGTTGCAATCCACTGGCCTGCATCAGTCGTCGAGTTGAATTTGCACGATCGGCCGAAAGCTCCCAATTGGTGTACACCGCACCCGGTGGGTAGGGTTTCGAATCGGTATGACCTTCGATTGCTATTTTGTTGGGCAATTTGCCGAGTTCCTCGGCGAGCATCTTGACAAACTCGCTGCCACTACCGCTCATGCGGTCGCTGCCGCTGTCAAAGAACATACCGGTGGCGGACTCGGTCAGTTCGATCCGCAGACCCTCATTGGTGACGGTCATATCGATGTGATTTTGTAATTCGTCGAACTTGGGAATTTCTCGAATGGATTTTTGCAGCTGTTCCTTCAGCTCTTTCATGTTGTCTTTGGTGATGGTGAAATTTTCGCCGGAACCTTTCATGTCGCTGCCAACCATCTTGGAGTTCCCGGTGGGATCCTTGAAGTAACCTCCGACGGCTGCCTGGATTTGTTTGCTGCTGTTCATGAGCCATAACACGATGAAGAGGGCCATCATCGCGGTGACGAAGTCGGCGTAGGCTACCTTCCAGGCGCCGCCATGATGTCCGCCATGATTCACTTTTTTTTTGATGATGATGGGAGGAGGCGAAGGCATAACAGATCTTTGGGCTACGCAGCAGCTGCAGGTGGCGGTGCGTCTCCCTTATCTTTAATGAACTTTTCCATTTCCTGGAAAGTGGGCCGATGATGCCCAGGAATCGCGCGACGTCCGAACTCCACGGCGATGGAGGGCGGCGAACCCTTGATGAAGCTGACGATGATCACGCGTAACACGTGATAATACGCGTGTTCCTCTTCCGTGTTTTTAGCCATGTTGGCAGCCACGGGACCCACAAATCCATAACACAACAGAATGCCCAAGAAGGTTCCAACCAGCGCCGCCCCGACCTTATGTCCGATTTCTTCCGGTGGACCGCCGAGGGCGCCCATAGTGATAACTACGCCAAGAACAGCAGCAACGATACCGAGGCCCGGAAGTGAATCGGCCATAGTCGAGAGCGCGGCAACCGGCAACGCTTCTTCGTGATGGTGGACGTCCATATCCAGCTCCATCATCTGGTCCACGTCGAAGGGTTCAATACCTCCGCCGGCTGCCATACGCACGGTGTCACACACAAACTGCTGTACGTGGTGATCTTTCAAGAATGCCGGGTACTTGCTAAATACGGGGCTCTGCTCGGGATTGTCGCTATCCGATTCCAGAGCCATCAAGCCGTCTTTGCGGGCGCGAGAAAACAGTTCGAACAGCATTTTCATGGATTCCAGATACTTGCTTTTTCCGTACGGCGAGCCTTTCAACGCTCCAGTTACACCACCGACGATTTTTTTCAAAATGTGTATGGGGTTGGCGATCAAAACCGTACCAATGGCGGCTCCGCCGATAATGAGTAATTCTGCGGGTTGGACGAGAACCTTAATGTTGCCGTGTTCCATCAGATAGCCGCCCATGATGGCGGCGATTACGATGACGATTCCGATGATCACGAACATGCTGGTCTAAGCCTCAAACGCTTCCGAATTGTCGGAGCCAATCACGATGACGCGATTGCCTCCCGCCTTGCTGGCCTGGCGATAGCCTTCCACGGCGCGGCCTACGAGAGAGCTCACAGTGTCGTTGTCACGGACGACTGTTGCTCCGATGGAGACAGTCGCGTGGAGGGTGTCTCCCCACCAAACGACCCCGGCTTTCTCCACGAGCTTTCTTAATCGATCCGCTACTTTCAGCAAGTCGCCTTCACCGCATTCCGGGAGAATGGCCAGAAATTCTTGTTCTTGCCAACGGCCCAGGAAATCTGTGGGACGCAAGCCGTTTTCCATTGCGTTGGCGCCCATGCGTAGCACGGCATCAACGGCGGCGTGTCCACAGCGCTCGCCGATGTTCTTCAACGTGTCAATTTGATAGCAAAGCACCGCGAAGGGCACGGGATACAGCGCGTGGAGGTCCAGGCTCTCCTTCAGCCGTGCTTGAATCATGCTGTGATTGAGAACGCCGGTGGTGGGATCGAGGCAGCCGTAGGCGCCCAGCTTGTCTTGTCGTCGGTTCAGGATTTCCGCTGGAGAATTCGAGGCAAAAACCCGGATGGTCCCGAGCATCTTGCCCAAATCATCGCGGAGGAAAACACTTTGCATCTGGGCTACGAGGTGATGCCCGCTTTTGCAGCGCACGGAAACCTGGGTGATCGGAGCTAAGCCCTGAAAAGATGCCTGCGCGGTTTGCTCACGTGCTTCCTGGCCGAGGGCGTTTTGGTTGCCTTGGTCCAGCAGATCCGCTTCGCTCAAGCGGCCCAAAACGTCTTGGCGGAAATACCCGGTCAACTTTTCTGCCCCAGCGCTCCAGAGAATCACTTTGCCTTCGCGATTGACGGCGTACACGCCGATGGGCAGCGCCTCCAAGATCATTCGGTGGATATCGGGATGATCAGAATGTCCAGTCACCGGCAAAGTCCCCGAGGATTCAGGGCACGTGGGAGGCCGTGGGGCGGCCGCGCGCGTAGGGAGCTAAATGACTGTGTTTGTGTAAGAAACCGGTTAGCAAACGGGGCGGTCAGTTTCGATTTAGTTTTGCCTTGTCATTTTGGAACGACGCGCTCTCAGCTGCACTGATTTCGCTCGGATACGGATTACCAAATGGTTTGGAGCTGTTTGCACTCACGAATGTTTTCGTCTCTCGTAATAAGAGTCATGCCGTCGGCTAACGCGGTCGCACCAATCAGACGGTCACACGGATCGTTTGAGTAGTCCGAAGGGAACTGATTTGCCAGAGCAGCAACCTTTGCGGTAATGGGGCGAACCGCAACACGCGAAGAAATCTCCTCGAGATAACTTTCTACGGTCCCTGAAATCTGCAACCGGCCATGCGTGGCCAGCCACGCCAATTCCCACAGCGTGATGGCGGAGATAGCGATTCCCCCCGTTCGATTCGCCCTGCGGATCGCAGAGTTGGCTGGTTTGGAGAGCTTTGCCGGTTCGCTGGCGAGCCAAACGAGTACGTGGGTGTCGAGCAGGATCATTTTTTGAAGACCTGCCATTGCTCAGGGATCGGCGACTCGATATCTCCGATAATTTTGACTTTTCCGGTCATGAATCCGAAGATATCCTTTTTTTCGGGATTCACGGGTATGATCTTGACAAGCGGCGCTCCGCGTTTGGTTACAATAACGGGCTCGCCAGTCGTCTGGACAATTTTCATCACAGCGAGGCAGCGAGCCTTGAATGCGCCTGCGGCTATGCATTTCATAGGTTATTTCACCTGTCCATAGTCATCATATCATGACTATAGGCAAATTCGCGCCTGGTTGGTTCTAAGGATCGTGTAGGTTTCCAAATTGACCTGAGCACGAAAAGCCGGGATAGTCGAATTACATCCTTATGGTTCGCGCAACCGGCTAGCATCTACCGTGAACCTCTTGGACAGCAGCGCCAGACCGACAAGCAGCAACGCGCAAACAGAAGGTTCCGGAGTGGTTACCGGCAAATCGGATTGAAAGATCGTCAAGGTCTCGAAATTGTGCGTGTTGTCAGGATTTGTGCCCGACCACGTATACGTACCAAACTGACCGGGCGACACCGAAATGCCACTCGTCTCGCTATCGTAGAGTCCACCACATAACGGTGAAAAAAAGGTTGTGAAGCTGTACGCCTGAGCCTCGGCCATCACAAGGATGTCATCGATTTTGCAGCCGCCGCCCATGCTCGGGTTCGACACGGCATTCCACGACGCGGTGTCCAGACTCATTCCTAGAGTGGGCATCGTTATAGTCCAGGAGAAATCGCCGATCCCTCCTGGCGCGTTTTGCATTTGAAACGTAAAGCTCACGTTATCGGCCCGAACTGGGACAGCGAAGAGCGACAGCAGCAACACCATAAGAATCGACTTGTGCATATTGTCCCTTTCGTGAGGGCCGGCGGAGTCAGACTGGGGGCTAACTACTTACGTCGGGAAGGCTACTCTTCGCAAGGGGAAAAACAGGCTATGAGTACTGGAACGACTTCGCGGGCTTGGCTCATAAAGTGCCAACGCTTCCGTTTGCGCCCACATTGCTATCGGTCACTGGTGCCGAGGTCCCAGAAACTGTGAAACAAGAGACGTGCCGCTTACTCCAGGTAAATGGTCGCATCCGAGAAGTTCGATAATCGTGGGCACAACGTCAAACGAACTCGCGAGACCGTAATGGCCTGGCGCGATATCTCGGTCCACTACTTGGAGGAAACCGTGTTTGCCGGTATGTCCCCCGGTGCGCAGATAAGGCATGGGACCGATCTTGCCTAGACGAGGATGAGAGAAGCCGAGAGGAGCGTCTTGCCAGACGATATAGACATCCGCTTCGCTCGGGCCGACGTCGTGTGGATTTTGCTTGGGGCAGTAGATTTCAGAAGTGACAGGCTTGCCGTTCAAGATGTTCCGACATTCCGACAGAAGCGCACAGACCTGACGGCAAGCGTTTCTATATTCAGCGGCGGGGACGCAGCCGCGTGCTTCGCGTCCAACAACGTTGATGCGGACGCGTCCATCGTAGAAAGAAGGTAAGGCAAACGCCGGCATCTTCGGCCAAAACTGCGAATAACGGGCGGCTGGCATCCATGCCAGGTCAACGCCGTGGTTCGTGAGACCTATTTTGCGCTTAATGCCTCTGGCAACCCGTCGGTGGAATTTGACGGGAATAGACGGAACTGCCTGGTTAAGAGCCTCGCCCCAGTTTGTATTTTCGCCAAGCAATGGAGTGCCATCAGGCAACAACGCCGGAAATTCGAGCGGGATCAGGTAGGACGAGCCGAAAGAAAAGCGGTAGAGCAGTTCCGGCAGGAGCACCATAGCTGCAACATCACTGTCGTTGGCTCCCATCCCATGCATCGCCGTTAGTACCAGCGTGGCCTCGGGGAATGTTTGGTGAAGATCGCCGATAAAACAATCAATGGCAGCGTAGACCTTGCGCAACCCAGCGGCTGCAATCGGAGCCGACTCCAAGGAGTGGAGCGGATGCCGATCATCAACTCCGTGCCACAGCGGCTCAATCGCTGAATGACACTCGCTGATTACGACTACACCGAGATCCCAATCCGGGAGACGCTCATTAAGCAGCCACCGCGAAGCTTGCGAGCGTACCTCCGTGGCGCTCGTCAGAGCTTCCCCCGCAGTTTGAGTTTTCTTTGCTGAAGGCCAGCAGAATCCATAAATCCATTCCGTCGCCGGATACGGGCCAAACCGCTCAGTCATCTCCTGGAGAAGGCTATCGGGCCGCGATGCCGGAGCGACGCCGGGATCGTGAGCACCCCACCCGGTAATACCGCGAACATTAGGGGCGAGAGAAAGATCAAAATAAGGAAAGTCGAAGATGACAGTTTTAGCGGGGATGTCAGCGAGAAATGGGCGTACGACGGTGTGGTCTTGGGTAGCTCCATAAGTTCGCCGATTAAAGGTGACGGCAGACCAGCGCCCGCCGTCACTCGGGCGAACGCCCGAACTGAGATGCTCCCAGGCGAGGCCGGAATATTTATCGCGGCCGTGATCGAGGTCGAAACGGGCGCCCTGAACCTGAAAACGCGTGAAGTTTGGGAGCAGTCCTTCCTTCGCGAAGCGTTCGGCGAGGACGATATCGAACCCGTCGAGACCTACAAATAGAATGCGGTGCCTGGTCACAAAAACATTGTAAAAGCAGAGTGTCCGCCATTTACGAACTTAGTTATCGCGAGGTTCTTTTTAGATAAAGGTGTTCCCGCGGAACGGCACAAGGCCGAGCACGCCTTGCATGCTGAAGGGGATTTTTCATCAGAAACCTTAGACAAGCGGAGCGTATTGCGATAGGCTATCCGCCATTAACCCTCAGTCCTCACTTGTCCGTGATCGTCTGTAGCAGTATTTCTCATAAGGTGCACGGTGAAAATCCGATTCCGTGATTTGCTCTGGATATTTTTGTTTGCGTTGGGCGGCCCAATGACGGTTTGGCTTGTCATCGAGATTGGCAAGTGGCTACTGGTGGTGCCGGGAGCTAACGCGGCACATTGAAGTTCGTAGGTACGGTGTGGAACCCAGGTGTCCGGGCTGGACCTGAAATGAATGGTGGGCCTGGGTGGACTTGAACCACCGACCTCGCCCTTATCAGGGGCGCGTCAGCGCAATTTAAGTCTTTCAATTTCAACGCCTAAAGATACGATCTAAGTGCTGTATTAAGAATATTATACGTCGGGGATGCGTGGTCATGCACGACCCTGCACATGAGGTGCTTTTTTTGCCCGGATTTTTGGCAAATTGTTGGCAAAAGTGGCAGATAATCAGGTCAATCGATGCCGGCTTACAGGATGGGAGGACACGCTATGGCACGAACCGTAAGCAGCAAGGAACTTGCAAGCAGGACGGCGCGAAGAGCGACTGCCATCTGGTGCGAGAGTCTGGTTGCGGTTGTCGCGGGGCGGACGCTTGGCTATAGGAAAGGAAGCAAAGGGGGAGATGGCTGGCCCGCTATTATGAAGCCGGGGTTTCCGGAAGGAGGAGAAACTCGGATTGGCTGACGACATTCTGGATGCCGAAGGTGTCGCAGGTGTTGGACTTCGCGCAAGCGCAAGAAAAAGCCCGAACCTGGTTTTTGACAGCGACGGCGATGGCGACTGGACAGCACGTTAGTCAGCCGGGCGGCTACACGGTGGATCAATGCTGTCTTGATTATTTGAACCATTTGGAGCGCCGTGGCGCTCCCGATCATCGTCATACAAAATACGATTTGGACGCCTATGTGATCCCCAAGCTCCGCACTTTGCAAGTCGCGAAGCTGAACCGCCCAAAGCTTGAACAGTGGCGCGCAGATATTGCCGCCAGCCCGCGCCGAACGAATCGGAAACACGAGCAAGAACAAGAGGTGCACATCCAAAGCGAAGAGGATCTCAGAAAGCGGCGAGCGACCGCAAACAGAATCATGCGGCGTCTGCAAGCGGCGTTAAATTTGGCCTCACAGAGGGGCGTGTTAATGCGAATCCGATGGCTTGGAGGGTTTCGCCTTTTGAGAATGTCGAAGTCGCGCGGGCAGTCTTTCTCGGTGAGAAGGAACAACGAGTCTTTCGTCAAAGCGTGCGCAAAGGAGAAGGACTTCCAGCGTCTTGTTCGGGCTGCCCTGTACACGGGTGCCAGATACGGCGAATTGGGTCGTTTAAGCGTCGGCGATTTCAATTCTTCGGCTGGTACCCTTTTCATCGCAAAGTCCAAAGCCGGTCAACAGAGGTATATCCATCTCGACTTGGAGGCGATGCGTTTTTTCCGGGAGGTGTGCGCCAATCGCGATCCGGGCGAGACGATGTTCTTACGCGAAAGTGGCGAGCCCTGGGCCAAAGACAGCCAGAAGAAACCGATGCGACGCGGATGTGCGCTGGCAAGAATTCAGCGATTTGGATTCCATCAATTGAGACACAGCGCCGCAAGCCGATGGATCACTTTGGGTGTTTCGTTGAAAGTTGTCGCTGAACAACTGGGGCACGTTGATACGAAAATGGTCGAGCGATATTACGGACACCTTGCGAGTGGCCACATAGCACAAACCTTCAGGGCACTACCCGGGGTTGGGCTGGACAAGGCGGCGAAGATCAAAGAGAGTCTGTTGTTAGCGAGGCCTGGCAACCGCGTTACGCATGCGGCCCATGGGCGGGCTAGGCTTTCGCGGCCTCTCGACACTCTGGCGTCTGGATTCTGTGCAAAGAGGACGTGGGTTGCCCTTTCGAACGACCAAGGATTCGACCTTCCTGAAGAATTTGTTTGTATCGCTGACGACGACACATCAGTCCAACTTGAATGCGCGGTTAGCCGTGCCCAAGTAGAAGCCTTGTTTCATCCTCATTTAGCGAAAACAATCAACATCTGTAGACGCTCAACCATACGATTGGTATCGCGATAGCAAACAACGAAGTAGACGTAATTTTCGAGAAAGGCATAACGCATTCTGCGGACAAATGGGCATCGAACGGGCCCGCAGAAAAAAACAAGAAGCTCAAGGCGAAGAGGCGCAGAAAAGTCGGCAAGACGAGAAGCGCTCTCTCAATGGAATCGGGTCCAACACACGAACTATTTATAATTTTTAAGAAAGGCAGAAATCTCAAACGCCATTTATAATACCGGCACGTACCCACATTTAGACAACTTTTGTTCCCCGATAAGCTGCGATTCTGGTACTACGAGGCAGGATCAATGGAGCGTACCAGCCCATTCACGTTGTCTCGCCCCGGTGATCCCATCGAATTGCAGGAGGTATTCGTATACTTTTCCTCCAAATTCGAACATCTGGGCGATTCAAGGTCGATAGCCGAAGCTCGGATATCCGACCAAGACTTGCAATCTTTGTGTCGTTGGTTCTCCGCACTCTACGGAAAGCCGAGAAATTGGTGTCGCGAGATTGGCAAGAGTCTCTGATTGACGGCCAGACGGCATCGAGCCGGGAAATGTTCGGCGGGCTTTTTCTCATCTTCTTGCTGCTGAGATTTGCCGTGATAAGAGTTCCGAGGACTCGGTATGGCCCGCGGTCGTTGATGTATTAAAAAGCGGACCGTGTCTCTTTTTCGAAGTTATTTGTCGCGGGTCAGCCGACTGAGCTTTGTAAGCTGCGATGGCTGCTGGAGCCCGCCGGCTTCGACTGCGAAATCTGATCGATCGCAGTGGAACTCAGGAATACTTCGACACGCTAAAAACTCCAATTCGGGTTTACGTTAAAGGGTGCCAGAAGCCGCCTCGTTGACTGGCTAGACGGCCTTCCAACACCGATTGCTGTGAGTATTCTCAGGTCGGCCAACCCAACAATTCGTCGATTTAGGGTCAGATTCCTTTAAGTCCACATGGTCGGCCTTTTCTGAACTTCGCAAGGGACGCATTTCTGTACCAATCGCCGTTGAAGTGCTTCAGGGTTCACCTTGGATCCGCCCAGATTGGCTTGACGAACTTATTGGCCTTGTCGTTAACAGCCCTCGACGCAATACCGGCCCGTCAGACTCCGTCGAAACTGAAGCTCGAGCCGTTGAGGCTGTTTGCTAGCTGATGCTTCGATGGCAGTATCCCTCGAAGCCCCGACTATTTTTGCGTTTGAATGAAGATTTACTTCTCAAGCAGTTCAACGATGCCGACACCGTCGTATTCGCGGTCGACGGCAGAGTTGTCGCGCGCTGGACTGCACAGTCTAGGGTACGTGGGCTGGTCCTCGGGCATCCTCTCTGAACCGGACAATATGAAGGAACGACCTAATCTAAAGCCACAAAAGCTTCTTTCGGCAACTACGGACCAAGGGGAGCCCTTACTTGAAGTTGACCTTCGGGAAGAATTGGGATCGGTGAGCCGCTATTGCTATTTGACCTACAGAACGGGAACCCCATAACTCCTGAACAGCGCCTTGAAACTCAGAAGGACTACGCTTTGGTCTGCGATTCTGATTTGACCGTCGAAGGCGCGCAACATTTTCTGTCGCTATCAGGTTGCGGAGCGTTCTACCTGAGGGCTACGGTCTTGCCTCACGTAAGAGTAATATCGGAAGGCTCCATTTATTGGCAACCAAATGTCTATTTCAAGGCAATTCAAGAAGCGCCACAAGTCTTGGTGGTTGCTCAAGAAGATTCTGTTGTTGAGATCGGCCGCTCAATCCGTTTACAAGTCGTTGGTTTGCCCCGCCCTGCACCGACGCCGCTTTATTGGTTATAGGAAGTGTTCGATATGAGCTTACAAGAGGCCTTAGTGAGGAAATGGTTTGGATTACGAATATTTCCGTACCTGTAAGTCTTGGGCTTGCGTTAGGCGAAGAGCGAATTCGAATAAAGTTTGCTTGCGGTGCTGCGTCTCGGACTGTTGCGCCAAAGATTCGGTTGCGATTGCGCGGGATCGCCGGCATCGATGTGAGCCGTTCCGCTGGGAGGCGGTCTACAGCTGGCGCTTGCTGGATCGGAGCTGGCCATTGAACCTGGCGGGTGGGGCAGGCCGAGCGAAACTGTTTGCACCTGTACGCCATTCACAGGTCTTTGAGGGGCCAAAATTAATAAGCAAAACGACTGCCAGAAGTATTGACTTTAGAGACCTGTACGGTTGGGGTTGGCCGTTGTCAATAAAAACAGACCGGGACTAAACACTATCCTCGTAGATTGAGTCGACGATCGCGGCTGTGTTGCAGTGTATGTTAAAGAACTTTTCGGGAAGCCGATTCACAAGGTGTGGCTCACAAATCCAATTGAACCCAGCACAAAGCATCGCATTCGTTCGTGGCGGTTGCTCAACGAAATGGCAAAGATCGTTTGCGGAGACGGCATAGTTTCAGAATCGGCGAACAACATTTGGAGCTTTCCCAACCCTGGCGCCATTTCAGCTATCGCGATCGAGTACGATGGTGCCTGCTTGGGTTCGCACATAGACTTGCAGCTGGTCAGTAACGCACTAGAGGAGCCTGGCTGCGACCTTCAGTTTATTGCGGTGGCTCAAAACTCCCGTTTTTAGTCTCGCATTAGAAAATCAAATGCAGCGGGCAGTGTTTAAGGCACCGTTAGCGTTCGCTCGCGGTTGGATGCACCTGTGAGCAGAATGACCTACATTTCCGCCAATCCGACCGGGGGCAGATCTCGTTTTGCGGTGGTTCCTAATAGAATTACAAAGAGAGTCGAGAGGATCGGTTGGAACGAATCGCAACAGAAGTGACGGGGATCAGCGCAGATGGTTCGCTCGAACAGTTCATCGCTCTCATGTCCTCAACGGCGGAAATATTTCCCTTCGCTTTCGTATGGTTTGGCAAAGGCAAAACTTCGGTCGAAGGCCAATGCACCCGTATTCCAAGTGCTAACGCAGCTGTTAAGGGTTTCCTCCACAGCCACAATTCAATGGTGTGATGAGGCTCTGCGGATGCTAACCCAGGAGGTCGCGTCACTAGTGCAGTCAAATCCTGCAAGTTTGGATCAAATGATGGTGGCTTTCGGAGATTACCTCGACAACAGAGAATCGGTGTACAAAAGAAACGAGCGGATCCTCCGCGAGGTTGGCGAACTCAGTAAGGGCAGAGCCTTTATTTCGGCATCTCTGCTCGCGAGGGCATTACGGATAGAAGAGTATGAGTCAATTAGACGCGCTGCGATTAGTGGAGATGACGCGTGAGAGAATCGTCCGTCCAGATCGTCGTCATCGAGCGCTATCTCGAAATGCTCGCCAAGTCAGCGACGTGCTCGCCGTATCCGGCAACCACGATTTGGACGGTCCGGCGGCGCATGGCGAGCAGGTTGCCTCGTGGCTTCGCCGGCCATTCCACGGTCCGGTGCACAGCGACGGCGCGAGCGTCGACCTCGATGGGTGCCGGTTCACGATGTGCCCGTGGTGGGACGGACCGATCACTCGGCAAGCCGTGGATGCGCAGCTCGAGCTTGCGGCAGTCGATTGTCCTGAGCAGTGGGTGTGGCTTTACCACGCGCCGCCAGCGGGCACGGTGCTCTGCCACGACGGTCGGCGCGACTTTCCCGATCAGGATCTCGTCGAACTGGATCGCCCGGCACCAGCCCGACATCGTCCTGACCGGTCACATCCACCAGGCGCCCTGGACCGAGGGCGGTTCGTGGCATGACAGGCTCGGCGACACTCGGGTTTTCAACGCCGGTCACCAGATCGGGGCGATACCCGCGCACATCCGCGTCGACACCAGCACCGGAACCGCCGACTGGTTTGGCGTGTTCGAGAGCGAGTCGATCTCGCTGCGCTAGCGCTAACTCAGCCGTCCGGGTCGCGTGGAACCTGGTTGAACCGTGGCCTGGTGATGCTCGAGGGTGTCGATGATCATGCCGAGCATGCCGAGGTGACCTTCTTCGCCGGCAAGTTGTTGTTTGACATCGATCAGGTACTTGGTCATGCGGTCCAGGCGCGATGCGGTCACCCGGAGCACGGCCAGCGCCGCGGCCGGCCGCTGGGAGAGAAAAGTCGCGGGGTCTTCGACGACGTGGCAGACCACCTTCCGAAGCCGCCCGCACCGCCGCCGTTGGGGGGCTTCCGAGCACGATTCGACATCTCCCCGAAGATCGCGCCTGGAGTCTCGATATGAGAAAAAACGGTGCCGTCGCGCTCGATGGTGACCGATCCCGAGGCCAATACATACATGTTTGAGGCAATCTGGCCGAACTCGATCAAGACCTCACCAGGCTGCCAGGACCGAAGTGGCAGGTCCGCGCACAACGCGAGCAGATCCTTCACCCGCTCAGTATGCCGCGCCGCGGCGTGCCGAGCCCGGCGGACGCGGATCCATAGTCATCGCCCCGCCCCGCGCGGAACTCGCAGGCACCCTGCATGCACCGTCGCATTGTGGTCAGCCAAGCGCAGGCTCATGGCACACGCCGCCCGCCTAGAGGAGGGGGACGCAGCTCGACGGCCGAGGTGAGCGCCGGCGCGAGCAGCCGCGCGAGCCGGTCGAACGGAAGTCGAGTTGCGGCGGTCCAGCAGCGGACGACAACCATCCCGCCGGGGGTGAGCGCACGAGCGCCCTCGCTGAGCTCGGCATTACGACTCAGCAGCAGCGTCGCAAGGTCGTCACGCTCAAAACGGCCGACCTCGACCCAGAGCACAAGCCCTGACCCGCCGGGCCCGTCGATTGCGCGTGCCTCGACGGTGCCGCCCGGCGTCGAGAACCGGATCGCGTCGGGCAGCCTCACGACATCCGGTATGCCGACGCGATTGAGCTCGAGCCAGAGGTCCTCGATGCGATCCCGGTCGCCGGGCCCGTCGGCCGGGAGTGGCCGCGGTCCGATCAGGGTGAGCGCCGCCTCCACTCGGGCGCTGAGGTCGAGAGAATCCAAAGGGTCGCCGCAGATTCCGTCACGCAGCCCCCACCGGCCCTGTCGATCCGTGAACCACGCGAGGGCGGCGGTCGCGTTCTCTTTCAGCCGCCGCACCGGACTGAGCTCTACGCTGTCGATACTGCGACGACGAACACGAGCGTCGTCAGGATCCTTCCCTGGAACACGATCCCCTGCGACAGCGCACGTCCATCGACCCCGGCGATCTCGAACCCGAGCACATCGGGCTGCTCTGCGAGCGGCGCGACCGGCACCTCTAGTTCGGTCAGCTGACCCAATGCCTCGCCGATCAGCCCCCGCAGCCGGGAATCCGAGATCGGCAATTCGGACATCGTCGAGATCGTCTCAGAAGCCGAGTCAGTGCGCCAGTTGGACGCATCAACCGCGGATTGAACCGGTGCGTCTGCCGAGGAATGCCACGTGTACCGGCCGGGCGATGTTGTAGATGTTCCCGAAGCGGTGGCGCGAAAGAGGCTTCGGTGGGGCTGCTGTGGTGAAAGAGCCCGAACGTCGCTCAGCGTAGCTCTCTGCGGCCTCCTGATGGAATGCGGTCGGTCCGGCCGCAGGCCCGTTGTGCCAATGCGAATACGTGCAGTGCCGGCGGTTTTGGCCACAGACAGATCTCTTTCGGCGAGCGGAACCGATTTCTCCGGAGTAGCGCCATGTGGCCGACGTGGTGGCGTACTTCCGATTCGACCAAACGCACGTAGGAGCATCGCCATGCTAGACTATGCGTTATGGGTGGATCGGGATTCCGTAGGCTGGATGAGCTGCTAGAAAGGCATCAGCTGGACATGAGCAGCGAAGAGGTCTTAGACCAGCTGGACTCCGCGTTCGCGACAATCCCCGGTGCGGGCGCAGCGCCTCTCTCAACGGATGAAGTGCAATTTCTTCGCGCGCACGCCGGCGCTGGTGCCACGGCGGTAATCGACAACTGGTCTGGCGAACAGGAACGCCAGGCCCGCGCGCGCTCGGCCGTACGGGAACTCGGTGACACCCTCTCTGGGTCGATGAGCATCAAGGAGGCCGCCGCGCTGCTGCAAATCGACCGGTCCCGCGTGTCTCGGCGCATCACCGGAAGAGGATTGTGGGCGTTCGACATCAATGGAAGCCGCCGCATTCCTCGCTGGCAGTTCCTCGGCCACGGGCTGCTTCCTGGTCTAGACGTGATCGTGCCCGCCATACAGCGCGACGCAACCCCCGCCGCCGTGGAAGCTTTCATGAAAACGCCGCAGCCAGATTTCGGCGACCGCACACCGATCGAACATCTCGCCGCCGGCGGTGATCCCACGTGATCGCAGACTTCGTATCGGATCTCGCCCGCTGGTGAGTCGGCCCAAGCCGAAAGTCCCGCGAACACCGCCCGACCGGCTCACCAAAGAACCGGCCGACATCGTTGACTACACGGGCATATTGTGGCGAGTCCACCGCACCACAGGCGAACACGTGCGGCCGTGGAACGAGTTACGCACCTTCGGCCCACTGCCGTCGATGCGCTGGGACCCCCATCCAGGTCCCCAACCCGCCGACCATCCCGACGGCGTCCTGTACGCCGCGTCCGACGTCGCCACCAGCCTTGCCGAAATTTACCAATCGACACGGGTGATCGAACCGCGCCGGCGCGCCGAGGCTCACCGCGTGGGAGCCAACGCGGCCCCTACAGTTGCTGGACTTGTCCGGGACCTGGCTGCTGCGCAATGCAGCTTCCGCGGCACTGCTCGCCGCTCCGCGATCCACTTGCCGACGCTGGGCCCGCGCGATTTACGCAACCTGGCCTGAACTCGACGGCCTGCAAGCGCCCTCCACGATGACAGGGCTCATCAACGTGGTTCTGTGGACCGCTGCGGCCGACGCCATGCCCGCGTCGCCGTCGTTCTCCCGCCCTCTCACCCAACCGTTGGTCTGGTCGCTCGCACAAGCCGCAGCCGCCGAAATCGGCTACCGGATCGTCTGAGGAGGGCCGCGATGAACCTAGAGGGGCCACCCAAGGAAGGACGGAGGTCGAGCGCTGCGGTAAACCAGGCATGACGCATACGATCCACAGTCGCGGACCGCCAATGTCCCTGATGCAGAACGTAATTCGCGGGTCCAACAGCTTAGTCCCAAGAGTGAGCGGTCACAGCCCAAAGGGACGCTTAACGCTTAGGCCGACTAACCAGATTCTGACATCTTTATAGCGGATCCGCCATTGTGATGTCACGAAGATGGGAATTTCGCCATGTTGGATGAGAACCTACAGTTACCTCGCCATGTTGGCGAAGCGCGACAGGTGCAGTTGATGCGCGACGGTGACGGTCTTCGTCGGGCCGTTACGGTGTTTGGCGAGAATGAAATCCGCCTCTCCCCACGCGGATCGTCGCGTTCGAACGCGTCGGCCGGTGCAGCAGGATCACGATGTCGGCATCCTGCTCCAGCGATCCCGACTCGCGTAGGTCGGACAGCATCGGCTTCTTGTCGGTGCGCTGCTCGGGACCGCGGTTGAGCTGGCTGATCGCCACCACCGGAACCCCGAGCTCCTTGGCCAAAAGCTTGAGATGGCGAGAGAACTCCGACACCTCCACCTGACGCGATTCGAACTTCTTGCCCGACGTCATCAGCTGCATGTAGTCGATCACGACTAACCGCAGGTTGGCCTTCTGCCGCAGCCGGCGCGCCTTGGCGCGGATCTCCATCATCGTCAGGTTGGGCGAGTCGTCGATATACAGCGGGGCCTCACTGATTTCGCTCATTCGCCGCGCCAGCCGCGTCCAGTCGTCGTCGTTCATCCGGCCCGAACGCATATCGGCGAGCTTGATTTTCGCCTCCGCCGACAGCAGCCGCATCACGATCTCGGACTTGCTCATCTCCAGCGAAAAGATGACGCTGGCATGCGGTGCTTGATCGAACACGACCGCATGAAGTCCAGCCCCAGGGTGGAGTTATGAGTGGGAATCATGGCGTTGCTCGCCAGATACATGTGGCTGGCGTTGTCCACTTCGACACACCGCACGCTGCACCTGTGCTCGGCGGAACAGCACTTCAAGCCGACGTGGGAGCTGCTGTGCTTCTGCGACGTCGTCGTCGTAAAAAAGGCGATGAATCAAACGCAGGAACCTTCGTGGCGGATACTGCGATCGCACCCTTGGAGACGTGCGCGCGGTGACGCCAAAACGGGGCACTGCCCAGCGCTGTTCCAGCGCGTAAAGATACGCGCGGTTGGCGAGGTAATCCTCGAACCGGGCGGTGACCCGCTCGCGTGTAGCGCCACGGCGGCGGCGCGCGCCGGCCGGCCGCGGCAGCGATACCTCGAGTGGCATCGGCAGCGTCGACCAACGCCTTGTAAATGCCTTGCGAGACAATCGGGTCCAGCCCGGATGCGGCGTCGCCGACGCGAGCCAGCGGTCCCCTCCACGCGGTCGAGCATGGCGGAGGTACCGGGAGGTGCCGGAAACGTTGCTCGTCGAGTCGGCACCGGCAGGCGCGGCGCCAGCAGCGTGGTGGGCGAGCAGCTCGCGCCACCGCGCGTGGTCGTCGACCGGCAGCGCCCGCGCCTCGGCGCCGGTCGGTGACCAGCACCGTCACGATGCGATCGCGCGGAAGTCGCGCGCAGTACCACCATCCCTCGGGCGTGGCCTCGAGGAGGGTCTGCGCGGTGAATGTCCCGGAGCCGATGGTCCGCGAGGCGGACGATCGCGACCATGCGGTCGTGCGTGCGGCGGGTCGCGCCGTGCCGGCGGGCGAACCAGGCGGCGCACCCGTTGCGTCGAGGACCCAGGCGGCGCCGAATCCGCCGGAGGCCGTCGCGACCGGTGCTGCAGCAGTCACGTGAACCCGTCATCGGCGCCGGACGGCGGCGGCGTCGGGTGGCGGTCCATATCGATGCTCCGGTCGCGGCGCCCGCGTCCGCAGCATCATCTCGAATCGCGGGACGGTCGATATGCCACGCCGGCCCGATGGGGTTGAGGATGAAATCGTTGTACCCGGGCTTGTTTCCGCCCCCAGCGACATGCTGCCCGGGGCAGCGGCAATGCCCATCGGCACGAAAGACGTCGGACAGACCGAGACGGTGCAGCGCAAGCAGGATGTCGGGCGGCACGCTCTCCCCGAAGCGTTCCACCGGCTCGGCACCGGCCTCGGTGACGACGACGTCAAGTCCAGTCGTTAGTCGAAGGCCGATCGCGCGGCCAACCCGGCCGGTCCCCCACCGATGACCAGAACGTCACACCGGGGGGCGATAAGGCAGCCCTTGGCCCGAGCCTGCGCCGGCAGAGGGCTCGTCGGCGTTGAACGGCCAGTCGGGCACCACATTGACCGACTGCCCGCGGTTGGTAGGCGGCTTTGCACCTCGAGGTAGAAGTCCGCGGGATATTCGTCCTCGTCGCCGATCGCCGTCCCCTGCAAAACGATGCCGATCCGATCCCAGTTTTTCACTGAATCCAATGGATCCTGAAAGGTGGCCGTGGTCTTGGGATCGGTGGTCAGCGTGCCCGGGCCGCGGATTGACCAGACCGATCGGGCAGCACGCCGGCGACCACATCTGTCGCCGGGTAGACGGCGTCGGGCCGCTGCGACGGCCACGACCAGTAGAGGGTCAGCGCGTTGCCGTTGGTGTTGTTGACGCCGGCGGTGTTGATCTTCGTCTGATGGATCGAGCAGGAGTTGTAATCGGTCTGCCACGGGATCGCCATGAATTTGCAGATGTCGCCGGGTTCTAGCGGTTCGTTATCGCGGAAAGGGAGCCATCCGACGGTCAGGACCGGCTTCGGGCCCGTTCGCATCCGGCTGAAGTTGTTCGTATCTCTGCGGGTCATAGGTGTATTTGATCCGGAAGGGCCCGCAATGCGAGGTCCGCCAATCCTGGTGGTACAGCTCGGGTCGCCGGATCGGATGGCTGACCTCGATGCCCGGGACGTAGCGCCCGCCGAGGCAGTTGGACAACGCCGCCATGTCGAGGTATTCGCCGGTCCCAGCTCGGTGTGCGCGGCTGCGCCGCAGTTGCCTTTGCTCCACTGCTCGAGGAAGAAGTACTGGGTCTGGCTCACCGTGAGGAAGGCCTTCCCGGCATCGCCCAGCGACAGCGGCATCAACGGGACACCCACGTTGAGTTCGGCTGGCTCGTTCGGGTTCCGGATGTAGGCCAGCCCGGCCATGATCGTTTCGTCCGGCTTGGCGTCGGCGGTGATCTGCTCTACCGCGTGGTGCGCCTTGATGGCCAGGTCAGGCAGATTCGCGGTCCACCTCTGCAGGGACGGCGGCGCGGAAGATCGGGTGGATGTCTGCGTCGAACGACGGACGGTAGTCGTCCCGGTAACCGCCGTTTTCGCCGTGTTGATAGATTTCCGGCTGCAGGTCGAGCTCGCGCACCCAGGCGTCGTAGACGTCGTCCCAGACCGACACCACGTTGCGGATTTGGGGTGCATAGGCAGGGTCGGTGCAGACAACCCAGGCGCCGACGGCTTCCTCGGGTGGGCCGTCACCGTCCTCGAACACGATCGTCGCCGATACGGGGCCGTCGGCGGCGTCGTCGAACCAGCCTCCGTTGTTCAAGTCGCCGGTGAGCGGCATCGGCTTGCCGTATTCGTCGTACCAGGCCGCCGTCCGGCCCTTGCCGGGCAGCACCAGCAGGCGCCCGTCTTTGTCGATCCTGAGCTCGCCCAGGGTCTCAAGTGGTCCGCTGGGTTGGAACAGCGGGTCGTCCTGGAAGGCTGCTGCGGGTAGGACTTCGGATAATGTGACTGCGTACTGATACCGCCGTGTTGATCGGAGTACTGAGCCGGCGTCGATGTGTCGAACGAGAACGAGACCCTCGCGCGACGCTGGCTGGACATTATGGCTCGGGGCCCGGGATCGATCACCAGTTTCCTCATCCGTGTCTGCGGGTCGAGCAAGCTGGCATCTTTTTTCTGCGGGTCGAGCAAGCTGGCGTCGCCGTACACCTCCGGGTTGCGGAGCTGGGGAACGTTTTCGTCGGCGTAGGCCTGCAGCCCTTGGGCGTTCACCACGATGTAGGCGTTGGCTTTCTTGTTAGCCAGGTGCACGGTCCATACGACATCCTTCACCCTCCGGCCGTCGTCGAGCGTTCTGCCCGGCAGGATCTCTTTGCCGCCCCCGTTGGGGTAGGTGTCCGGGGCGTCCGGCTCGTCGAACGTGTAGGCAAAGATGCGGTACCGCGCGGCTTGGCGTTTTAGGTAGCCGTCGCGGTCTCGCAGATCCTCGCTGGTGATGGCCTTCTCGGTGCCATGGTTGATCGGCAAACCACCGACGGTTGTGCTGCCTGATGTGGGCAGCCCGGCGCTCGTCTCCGGAGACAGGTAGTAGTCGTCACTGGTTCCAATGCGGGCGAAGTTGATCGCCGGATGAAGCCTGAAAACCGTTTTGGCCTTAGACGGCATAGAAATTCCTTTGTGGCTGCGCCATTGACCTTGTCCTCAAGTGCATTGCCGAGGTGAACTTCGGGGTCACGCCGTTTTTCCAGCAGGCGAGCATGTTGGCGCCGATCGTCACCATGAGGGGAACAAGTCGTCGGGGTTGTTGCCGGCGAACAGCCCGTTGAGCACATCGATGAACTTCTCGAAGTTGCCGATCAGGATCTGCTCGAGCGGGTGTTCGTCGGGGCGGTAGGCGGCAGGATCCTTGACCGGAATGTCTCGATAGGTGTCGGGAAGAGGCTTCGGCTTGCGGATCTGGCAGAACTTGTCGTAGTGGCTGGAATCCGGAGTCGGTCGTCGGCGGTGTTCCATGCGGCCATGGCGACGTGGCTCATCCGCCTTCGCTGCCTCGCCTTGGTCGCGAATGACGTCCAGCAGCATCAGGACCTGGGCGAGACCCTCCGTACCGCTCGAGTCCACCGTCATCGTGGCAGCTTGCGGTAGAAGGCCGAGAACAAATCGACCTGACTCCGGCCCCCGACGATGTCGGATGGCCCCAGTTGCTTCGCGCCGTATTCGAGGGCATCGTAGAACTGGCCGATGTGTGGGTAGTCGTCGACGGTGTCCCGGTAGTCGAGCGCACTTCCCGTCTCCCATTCCGGGTACTCGAGAAGGCACATTCCGTTGATCCGGTAGCTCGTCGAGCGGTCCGATCTCGGCGCTGTACGGAGTGAACAGCTCGGGCGGGTTCTGCAGAGATACCCAGTGCGAAATTGAGATGTGGGATCCTCGCGCCCTTGTACGGAAACGGGTTGGAGTGAAAAACCGGCGTGTAGCCGTAGGCATTGGCGACGTTGCACACCAACTGGAGGTGCAGCATCTCTTGGTGGACCACCGATTGGATCAGCTGGTACGCGTCGCTCGAGCGGTCGACGATCGAGAACATCGCCGCCATGTAGTAGGGAATAGTCCAAATTTCCAGGTCGGTGGCGGCTTGAAAGTGGCGATGGAGGTGGCGGAGGTCCCACTGGTCATCTGGCACCTTCATGGTGGTTCCCTTGATGTGTGTCGAGGCATCTCGGTGCACTCCCCGATTGAAGCTTCGGCTCCGCACGCGCGAAACGCGTAGACCTCGCGCGATACGCGCGACGGTAGCATCGTGTGTGGCGCCGTGTGAGTCGTTTGGCTGGCGCGCAGGCATTCAACTCGGGTGGTCCGACCCTCCCACTGCCGGCTGGCTTTCCCCGGTGTCCTGTTCGGGCGAAGATTGCGACGATAAGCACCACATCGCCCCGCGAGTCGCGACTCAGCAATCACTATCGGACCAGTCGTTGCGCGGGAACGCCTTTACCTGCGGTGCGTCGATTGCGCACCGGGATCGCTGTCGCCTGTTTCGGGTAGATCAACTCCAGCTCAGCAAGGTAGCCGGCGACGGTCACCAGCGGCACCGCCGCGGCCAGGTCCAGCTCGGTTCCGGTGGTTTCGGCGCGCAGCGCGGCACGAACTCGTCACGGAGCCGTGCCCGCGTTTCGTCGTCGTCGACGACGGGAACCGGGCGCTCACAAATCCACTCCGCACGTGTCTCTAACACGGCGCGGGCCCGCGGGTAGGCCGAAACTGGCGACATAGTCGTGACGTCGGCGATCACGTCGGCTACGCTCCACAACCGGACGACCTGATTGACGCCCGAATTACCGCAGCACGAGCGTACGTCTCGCCTCCGCTCTCCGACAGGTATTGCCGCACAGCGTCATCCACCGTCCGCGACGCCGCCAAGGCTTGATGGCTCAGCATGATGACGCGATGGTGGTTCCCTTCCGTAGCGCCGCGAGTGACACCGAGGACGGCGGCCAGCAGATAGCGTGCGCACACCTCACAGCCTGCTGTGATCGCGGCGGACACCGCCGCCGGGCGCCCCGCGGCCACAGCAGCAGTGAGACGACTATGCATGCCAGGCAGCCGACCACCACGTCCTCGATCCGAACCAACCCGACCCGCCAACCGGTCGGCGCGATCAGATTGAAGGTGATAAGCAGCAGCATCGTGAATGCGGCCTGGCCGGCGGCGAACGACGCGACCTTGGCGATATAGGCCGACCCGAAGGTGGCCACGGGCAACAGAATCCACAGCACCATCGGATCGAAACCGACAACTATGATCACCGCGGTCCCGAGCACGATGCCGATCGCGGTCCGGCAACAGCCCGCAAGACGTTGGCGCCGGTGGTTAGCGCGCTGCTGCTTAACACCGAGAGCACGCCGAGCACCACCCAGAACCCGTGTTGCACCGGAACCAGATGGGTGATGGCCACCGCCAACGCGAGGCCGAGCCCGGTGCGCAAGCTGTTACGCGCGATCACCGAATGGACGGCCCAAAAGCCCGTCGTGCTCACCGCTGCCGCAGCGATTCGGACAGCACCCGGTCGGCGGACCGGGTCTCCGGAAGTTGGCGGCCCAGCACTCGCGCCCACACCGGACGGGCATCAGCGGCGGCGGCGGCGCCGATGACTTGCCCGGTCACACCGATGGTCGCCGCGATTGTGCGGCGATAGAGCAGCTTGCGCCGGACCTCCATCGCGGCGTCGTCGCTGGCCGCGCCGAACAACTCGATGATGTTGTCGTGGTCGCTTCCGATTGACGCCGAGCGCAGATCGTGAACGGCGGCACTGAGTTCCGCGCAGCCGGCTGCCAGGTCGGCGGCGCGGGGACCTCCAGCACCCGCGCGGACGCGCGCAGCACCCGCACGGCCGGCGGTTCCATCACCGACAGCAGCCGCCCCGTGTTCTGGTTAATCCGGTCGCTGAGCCACTCCAGGTCGTCGACCACGCGGACCAACGCACGACTGCCGGCGCTCAGCCCGACAGGCCGGAACTGGTCCCGAGGAAGTTGGCCTGTAAGGCGTCCATCGCGGTGGTGACGTCTCGGGACGAAGCGGCGCCCTCTAGCCGGTCGGCCAGCACCGTGCACATCTGGGCCGCGTGCCTGCGCAGCGCGTCGTGGTGCCGCGGCGGGAACACGAACAACGCCGCGGGCACGCTTACCAGCAGCGCGATCAGCCACGCGAACAACCGATCGCCGATCGGGCCGGCGGGCGTACACAGCGGCAGGGCGAGGGTCCACAAGGTGGCCCGTTGGCCCGCGGCAAAGGTCGCGCTGACTACACCGGAGAAGAGATGGCCACGCCGATGGCGAACATCAGGGCGACCCCGAGCCACGCAACCGGCGCAGCGAGCGTGCCAAGGGTGATCAGGACAGCACCGTTGAGCCCCGGCCGGCATAGGCGAGTGCCCGCGCGGGCCGATCGCCGGGAAAGTCGACCAACACAAGCAACGCGTACGACCCTAAGATCGTCAAAAGCTGCTCGGAGTTGCCGACTGCGAAGCTGATCCCCGCCACGGCCGGAAGGACGATCGCCGCCCGGATGGCATGCCGCAACGCGTCGTGCTCGGGGTCGTGGTGATGAACTCGGTCAACCACCAGGCCGAAGAAGCCGGCCGGCGTCATCATCGCCGGATCCTACCGCGTCGCTTGTCAGGGCATCCACCAGCTTGTCAACGGTCTATCTGCATTCTCGGTGGAACGACGAACGCCGCCGTGCTGCGCGGTTTCAGACATCGTCAGGCTCGGCGACGTCCTCCTCGTAGCGCTCCGGGAACAGCAATAGGTGGATTTCCCACACCACCTTTTGGACCTGTTCAAAGTACTGGTCATACGCCTCTTTGACTTTCGCGAACTCCTCGTCGTCCGCCGAGTCAAGCTCGCAAAGCCGATTTAACTCTGCCTTCGCTCGCTGGTACCACGTCTCCAACTCATCGTGAAGCGTCTTGAGCCGCTGTTGGTCGGTCGCGCGTGCCACACGTCACTTCTACCGTCGACGAACGCCCGAGTCCAGCGTTGATTCGATACCAGTCGGCTTTCACTTGGCCCGTGACGCAGGTGTTCCGGTCGAGAGTTCAGCGCGGTCCGGATCGTCCGGGAGACGGGCAAGCCGATTGGCTTATGGTGCCAGAGTCTCGCGGGAGCTGATCTCGAATATCACCGAGGTCGTCGTTCGTCCCGAACGGTCAGTACCACAACGGCGTCGGGCGCACCCGGTACAGTATTCCCCGAGCTGTCCGTTCCTGACCGGACGCTCTACCCAGCGCTCACAAGCGGTCGGGAGTTCATGATCCAGGTGCTGGCGAAGGGCGTGCGCCGCTATGGCTGGTGACCCACCCGCTGGCGACCGATCGACTTTCCTGCCGCACGGGGGATCGAAGACCAGCAAGACCCAGCCCCGCCAGTGGCCGACCAGGCGGGCTCTGGGCTTGACGACGGCGCCGCTCACGATCCCGGGCGAAAGGACCCGCGACGGTGGTTGGGGCTGGGTGTGGTGCTGAGCGCTGCATTCATGGCGCTTGTGGATGCGTTCATCGCTACTGTCGTGGCACCAAAGATTCGAGCGGATCTGGGCACGACGGTTGGACAGATCGCTCTCGTCGTCGGTGGCTATGTGTTCGTCTATGGCATGGTTCTGGCGACCGGTGGGCGCCTGGGTGAGCTGTACGGGCGAAAGCGGATGTTCCTTGTGGGCCTGGTCGTGTTCACCGTCGCCTCGGGGGCGTGCGCCCTCGCCCCCGGTCCCGGGGTCCTGATCGGCGCTCGTTTTGTTCAAGCCGTCGGCGCCGGTCTGCTGTATCCACAGGCGTTGGCCACGTTGCAGACCAACTTCGTCGGCAGTGAGCGGGACCGGGCGTTCGGATTGTTCGGTTTCACCATCGGCCTCGCGATGATACCGGGCAACTCATTGGCGGGTTACTGACCACCGCGGATATTGCGGGACTGAGTTGGCGACCGGTGTTTCTGGTCAACGTTCCAATCGGGTTGCTTACCCTCGTCGCGGCGCTGCGTTGGTTACCCGAGACCCACGCTGAGCATCCTGGACGCCTCGACCTACCCGGCGCCGGGTTACTGATGATCGGCCTGTCGTTGCTCGTCTACCCGCTGATTATGGGTCGCGACGCGGACTGGCCGACATGGATGCTGGTGGCCATGGCCGCCTCGCCGTTTGTGTTGGCGGTTTTCGTGGTCTATGAGCGGCGCCGCAAAGCGGCGCTCCCCGCTGATCGACTAATTGACTGTTTCGTCGGCGGGAGTTCGCCGTTGGGCTGGGAATCGCCCTGGCATTTTTTGCCAGCAACGGCGGGTTGTTCATCCTGTTGGCCTTCTACCTTCAGGAAGGACTGGGCTACACCCCGCTAGCCTCCGGGCTGATGTTTACTCCGATAGCGCTGGGGGTCACCGCCGGGGGCTGTGGGCCCCGCGCCTGCCACCCCGCCATCATCACGCCGTGCTGGCTCTGGGCTACGCGGTCACCGCCGCCGGGATGCTCGCGCTGATACTGGCAGCCGGACTTCGGGGCCGTACGCCCACCGCGACCGCGCTGATCGGCCCACTGGCGGTCATCGGCTTGGGACAGGGCTTGGCAGAGTCAGTACGCTCATGTCGATCGCTCTGCACGGCATTCCCGATCCGGAAGCCGCCGCGGCGTTAATCGGATCGGACTTATCGTGAGCGATCCCGCGCCGCCGCTGCCGGCACTGACCACGAACTGCAGCCGTTCGATTCGCGGCAGGCGGTGATCCGCGGTCGGGCCCCAGGCGAATTCGATCTCGCGGCGGCGAATCCGCAGGTGCTGGGTTTGTCCTTGAATCGACAGATTGGCGCGCCGGTACCACCAGACGTTGTCGCCCGAGGCATCGATGAATTTGATCTCGAGCTTGTTGGGCGGCATCGCGCCGGAAAGATCGACGTCGATCTCGAAATTGTCGGGCGGGTCCCAGCCGAGCGCCCGCTCCGCGACCGCATAGCCCGCGTGGTGCTGAAAATCAAAGCGCAGCGCGATCGCGGCGCCCCCGTCCGCGACCGGTTCGATCGCCGCCACGACACCGTCCGAGCCGATTGCAGGCCATCGCTGCGGCGCCGACATGTCGTCGAGCATAACCGGCGCTGCGGCGGCGGACGCCGCGACAGCGGGCGCCGCAACATCGGACGCCGATGCTGCTGCGACCGATGCGCCGTCCCATGAGATCACGAGCACGGCGGCCGCGATCGCGGCCGCCGCGGGTACCGGGATCCGCATCCGGCGCGCGGCGCTCGGCTCAACCCTTGACGGCGCCACTGGTAATGCCCTGCAGATAGAAGCGTTGCAGCACGAGGAACAGCAGCAGCACCGGCAGCACGGTGACGACCGAGCCGGCCATCATCAGTTCGTTGTCCTGCACGTGCTCGCGCGACAGCGATGGCCAGCGCGACCGGCGCGGTACAGCTCGCCTGTCGCCAGCACGATCAGCGGCCACATGAAGTCGTTCCAGGTGCCCAGGAAAGTGAAGATCGCGAGCGTGACGACGATCGGGCTTGAGCAGCGGCAGCACGATCGTGGCAGAAGATCCGCAACTCGCCGGCGCCGTCGATGCGCTTGCGGCCTCCAGCAGTTCGTCGGGGATCGGGCGCGGCGTACTGGCGCACGAGGAAGATGCCGAACACGCTGGCGAGCGCCGGCACGACCACGCCGGCCGTAGCTGTTCGACGAGCCGATGGTCTTCATCATGCAGGAACAGCGGGATCATCGCGACCTGCGCCGGGAATCACCAGCGCGCCGAGCAGACGGAAAAGCGCTCGGCGACCGGGAAGCGCAGTTTCGCGAATGCGTAGCCGGCGCTGAGATTGAACGTCAGCGACAGCAGCGTGGTCGCGCCGGCGATGCCGAGGCTGTTGAAGAAGCGGCCCATGCCGGCGCGCACGAACAGTTCGCGATAGTTGGCGAGCGTCGGCTGTCGCGGCAGCAGCGGCGGCGGAAACGCGCTCGCCTCGCCCGGCGGCATGAACGATACCGACAGCATCCACACCAGCGGGAACAGCGCGAGCGCCGCGCGGCGATGAGCAGGCCGTTGACGCGAGCGCTGGCAGGCCGGGCTTCATGGCGGCGCCACTTGCGCGCGCACGCGCAGCAGCAGCATCGTCGCGGCGAAGATGACAGGAACAGCAGGAACGCGATCGCCGAGGCGAGGCCGAGGTTCCACCACTTGAATCCTTCCTCGTACATGAAGTACAGCACGCTGACGGTGCTCTGCAGCGGGACCGCCCTGGGTCATCACGTAAGGTTCGGCGAACAGCTGGAAGTAGCCCGCATACGGTGAGGATGCTCGACGAGCAGCAGCGCGGGCCGAGCATCGGCAAGGTGACGTGGCGCAGTCTGCGCCGGCGCGGCGCCGTCGATGCGCGCGGCCTCGTAGAGCGTCCCGGAATGGCCTGCAGCGCGGCAAGAAGGATGATCATGTTGTAGCCGAAGTTCTTCCAGACCGCGAACAGGATGATCGCCGGCATCGCCCAGTGCGGATCGCCGAGCCAGTCGATCGGTGCGATGCCGAGCTGGCCCAGCCCGTAGTTGATCAGGCCGTAGCGGGTATGCAGCAGGTAGCGCCAGATCACCGCGACCGCGACGAGCGTGGTGACCACCGGCGCGAACAGCGCGGTGCGGAGAAGCCGCGCGCGCGCGCGAGCCGCGAATGCAGCAGCAGGGCGGCGCCGAGCGAGGCGCCGATCGACAGCGGTACGCCGACGCCGACGAAGTACAGCGTGTTGCCCAGCGCCTGCCAGAACAGCGGCGTGCGCAACAGCTCGACTAGTTGCGCAAGCCGACGAAGCGCAGGTTCGCGAGGTCGGCGAGCGCGTAGAGGTCGAAATCGGTGAGGCTGAGCGCGAGCGCCACGGCGACGGAACGAAAAAAACACGGCAATCGCGCCGAGCGCCGGTGCGGCGAGCAGCAGTCCCTGCGCGCGCCGGCGTCACAACACTGCTCCCTCGGCGAGCAATTGGCGCCGCTTCGCGAGTATCGCGTTGGTGCGCGCGTCGA
>CAVUNS010000004.1:0-178889 GCA_963742905.1 Candidatus Acidiferrales bacterium
AACGCGACACCAGCCACGTGCTGAGTGAACAAAAGGCGAATACGGCCAGCAAAATGGATCATCTTTCTCGGATGCGTGAACATGCTCACCGCATCCATTCTCTTGTTTGCAATGGCCATTTTGACCTGGAAGCCTTCGGTGCGGTGCTGGATGAAACCTGGCAGCTAAAGCGGCAGTTGGCTCACACGATCAGTAATCAGAAAATCGATGAATAGGTACGGGCGCGCCATGAATGCCGGCGCGTGCGGCGGGAAGATCTGTGGCGCTGGCGGGGGTGGTTTTCTTTTGATTCTGGCCAAAACCGAATGCCAGGACGCGGTCCGTCAGGCCCTGCACGATCTGAGAGAAGTCCCGATCAGCTATGAAACACAGGGTTCGCAAGTAATGTTGCCGTTTATAGATTGAAGGGAGCCACTCGGAAGGGGTTGCAGGCGGATCTCGCCGGCCCTATTGCCCATACCATGATACTCACGGAAACGAAGTTGAAAGGCGCTTATCTGGTGGAGCTCGAGAAGAAGGCCGATGAGCGAGGATTCTTTGCTGGGCGTGGTGTCAAAAAGAGTTTCAGGCGCAGAACCTGGTTTCGCAGTTTGTACAATGTAACCTGTCCTGGAACGAACGCAAGGGCACGCTTCGCGGTATGCATCGTCAGGTGGCGCCTTATGAAGAAAGCAAATTGATCCGTTGCACTCGGGGGGCGATCTACGATGTGATGCTCGATTTGCGCCGTGACTCTCCGACCTTTGGGAAGTGGGAGGGATTTGAATTGGCAGAAGAAAACCACAAGTCCCTTTTTGTGCCAGGGGGATTTGCCGTTGGATACCAGACGTTGAGGGACGACTCGGAAGTCGCTTATTTGGTCTCTGAATTCTACGTCCCAGGCGCCGAGGAAGGCGTTCGATATAACGATCCGGCGTTTGGAGTCCGTGGCCGGTTGAAGTAAGCGTCATTTCAGAAAAGGACAGGAGCTGGCCAGATTACAAGCTATGATCATCGTTGATAAAGCGTTAAAAAACTAGCTCACAGGGCAAGTACGTCCGGGTGGGTATGGTTGGCGCCGGAGCCATGGCGCACGGCATCGCGATGCAGATTACCGGCGCGGTCCCGGGCATGAGAGTCGTGGCAATTTCCAACCGCACAATCGACAACGCGAAGTCGGCATATAACAAAGCTGGTGTCGATGAGTTCGAGACAGTCGAGACTGTGGCGCAGCTCGACGAAGCGATATCGCGCGGCAAATACTCCATTACCCAAAACCCAATGCTTTTATGCGAGGCGGAGGGCATCGACGCTATCGTCGAAGTTACCGGTCACGTCGAGTTCAGCAGCCATGTAGCTATGGCAGCGATTCGGAATCGCAAGCACTTGATCCTGATGAATGCGGAACTCGATGGAACAGTCGGGCCCATTCTCAAGGTTTATGCGGATCGTGCAGGCGTCGTGGTCACCAATTCCGACGGGGATCAGCCCGGTGTCGTCATGAACGTGTACAGATTCGCGAAAGGATTGACGGTCACCCCGGTTTTATGCGGAAACATTAAGGGTCTGCATGACCCATACCGCGGAACCCCACGACTCAGGAAGGATTCGCCAAGAAGTGGGGACTCGATCCGGCTATGGTCACCTCCTTCGCTGACGGCACCAAAATTTCGTTCGAGCAGGCCGTTGTCGCAAATGCCACAGGGATGAGAATTGCCAAACGGGGCATGCACGGACCAACAGTTGCTCCTGGAACACTCCATTAGCGAAGCCGTGAATTGGTATCCCTTGGAAGATCTTCTGAATGGCCCCGGCATTGTGGATTACGTTGTGGGAGCCGCGCCGAACCCGGGAGTTTTCGTTCTCGGCACTCACCCGAACCCGACCCAGCAGCATTTTTTGAATCTTTACAAACTTGGCCCTGGTCCGCTGTACGTCTTCTACACGCCGTATCATCTTTGCCATTTCGAGGTCCACAACACTGTGGCCCGTGCTGTGCTTTTTCAGGATGCGACCATTACTCCTCTGGGCGCTCCCACAGTGGATGTCGTCGCCACAGCGAAGACCGAGATCAAAAGCGGTCAGATTCTGGACGGCATCGGCCACTACCTCACCTACGGTCAGTGCGAAAATGTCAAAGAGTCGCTCGCCCAGCGCTTGCTGCCGATTGGTCTCGCAGAGGGATGCCGGGTCAAACGCGACATTCCGAAAGACCAGGTTATTACTTACGACGATGTCGAGGTACCCCCGGGAAGGCTGGCAGATCATTTTCCGCGAGGAACAGACTGCCTATTTTTTCCCCGGAGAACAGAAGCCGTAATGACGTTGGGGATACGACGGTGGGCGCAGCTCGAATTGATCACACGTGGATCGCTGAATTCGGGGATCGATTGCGTGGAGCCGCGCGACCATCATTCCCATCGCGGGCACGCTTCGTACAAGGCGCCGTCGGTGGGTAGTAGTACGAGAACGAACTTGAGACTGCTCGTAACCGGTGGGGCCGGGTTCATTGGCTCGAACTTCGTTCGCCACTGTCTTCTGACACCGCCCGATGTGGAAATCATCAATTTCGATAAACTCACCTATGCTGGCAATACGGAGAGCTTAGCCGATATCACTGCGGATCAAAAGGTACCAATTTGTTCGTGGCGACATCTCCGACCGCGAAATAGTAAACGAAATCCTGTCCGCTGTGCGATTCGATGCATTGGTGAATTTTGCGGCAGAAACGCATGTGGATCGCAGCATCGAAGACGCTTCTCCCTTCCTTCAGACGAACATCCTCGGCACGCATTGCCTCCTCGAAGCTGCACGGCGCACTCATCTTAAGCGTTTCGTGCAGATCAGTACGGACGAGGTTTATGGCAGCGCGCCAGCCGGCGAAAACTTTACGGAGCAAACGCCTCTCGATCCCCGCAGCCCGTACGCCGCGAGCAAAGCCGCCGCCGACCATTTTGTGGCGGCGTATGCGAACACCTATGGTGTCTCGACAGTGATTCTGCGTTGCACCAACAACTACGGGCCGTTTCAATTTCCTGAGAAGCTGATTCCGCTGATGATTGCGAATGCTCAGGAGGACAAGCCTTTGCCTGTCTACGGCGACGGAATGCAGGAACGCGACTGGCTCTTTGTAGAAGATTATTGCCGCGCCATCGTCGTTGCCGTCGAAAAGGCGGCTCCCGGCTCGGTGTACAACGTTTCGGCAGGCGCCCCCCAGAAGAATCTCACGGTTGTACGAGCTATTCTGCGCCATCTTGGCAAATCAGACAGCCTCATACAGTATGTTCAGGACCGCCCCGGCCATGATCGTAGATACGCCCTCGACAGCTCGAAAATTCAAAGGGACCTGGGCTGGTCGCCGCAAGTCAGCTTCGATGAAGGTATTCGAAGGACGATTGATTGGTACGCCTCAAATATCTCATGGTTGCAGAACACACGATCGGGCGAATATCGCAAATATTACGATCGCCACTACACCCGACGAGACGAGACGTTCAGCCGCTGATTTTGAACACTCCAAAGAGTGTTTCTTCTATGAAGGCAGATTACCAAAAATCGGAATCGGGTTTGGATTGTCGTGATTTTCTCGGTGATTGCCGTTCTGGCCGTTTTCTATAAGCCGCTGATCGCTCTCATGCGCCTCACCCTTTCCGACGAGAACGTGTCGCATGTCCCGCTCATCCCGTTGATCTCCGCTTGGCTACTCTATTCCGAACGAAAGCGGATCTTCAGTGAACCGTCTCCCGATCTCCTTGGCTGGATCCCTATTCGCAGTGGGGGCAGTGATCTCATCGTTCTGGGGATATTACTTAGGAGCGATTCTTCAATCGCCCAACGCACTCTCCTTCTACATTCTCGCACTCGTGCTCGCCTGCATTGCGATCTTCGCGTTCGTATTTGGCCGCCAGACGCTGCGCCGTGGATTCTTTGCATTTGCAATGCTCTTTCTTGTCGTTCCGTGGCCATCTTTCATTCTGCAGCCGGTGATTTCTTACCTGCAGTACGGCTCTGCGGACATCTCAAACGCCATCTTCGTAGTGAGCGGAGCCCCGGTATTGCGTGAAGGGCTGGATTTTCAGCTGCCTCGAGCAATCATCGAAGTGGCACCGGAGTGTAGTGGCATCCGATCGAGCATGGCGCTGCTCGTTTTGGCATTGCTGATATCGCACTATTCGTTTCGTCGATTTTGGAAAAAGGCGGTCTTTGTAATCGCGGGCCTGTTCATCATGATCGTGAAGAACGGCATCCGCATCGCCACGCTCACTTTGCTGGCGAACTATGTGATCCGGGATTTCTGTATGGGAACTTACATCGCGAAGGTGGAGTAGTCTTCTTTTTGATCGGTTTGCTATTACTGGTGCCCATCTATTGGCTATTAAAGCGAGGGGAAACCAGCCAGGGAGAAGTAACCCCGCCGCTAGCGCCGGAACAACGCCAGACCGCTTGAGATCATTGGCACGAACTCCCCGTCAGATGGTAAAGATAATCTTGGCCGTCCGGAGTAGAAATTTCGTTTGTCCCACCACCTATAAATCCCAGGGAAGTGCTGGCTCCGGTCCTAGGATCAATCCTTGAAATGCTGCACGCTCCTGGTAAAGAGACGGAGAACGTCTGCCCTGTCGCCACATAGATGAAGTGATCGCCATTCATCCCAAGTGCGTATACGCGATTTCCGGAAACGATGAAGTTCTGAGGAACCATCCCCGTGTAATTCACGGACTGAATCACGTTGGAAAGAACACGAATGTCGCCGTAGGGACCCGGCTGGTCGTACCAGTCTCCGGAAAAGATCGGCATGTTCGTCGACGTTATTTTGGTGTTGTCCCCTCCCAGAGTGCCGTAGCCACCGGCGATCGCTATTCCCCAGATGGCATTGCGAATGGTTGTGCGCGATTCTGAAAACGTCGTGCCGTTTCTGAGTTGGTACTCATTCGAGGGATCAATGTAACCATATTCGTCATTCACGACCGGCATGTCGTGCCCCCAGTTGTAGGCGATTCCCGCTTCACCCCACTTATCCCCGTAAGAGGAGGCGCCGTTTCTCGGTCCATACTGGATGATCGCGTGAGCCGGCCAGGAAGACCCGAAGAACTGAAAATCAATTCTGGTTTGCTGGTGGACGGAGAGGGGGCGCTGTGCCTGTCCTTCATACATATAGGGATCTTGCGAGGCGATCATAGCTCCGAGATGATCGATCTCCTTTTGTGGCTGGTCGGTGTAATTCCATTCGTTCGATACGCACCAGATGAGATTGGGATAAGCCGCGTACCGCGCGATGGCGTAGCTTAAGTAGCGATCGTTCTGAGCCGGTGTTCCCCAACTCGTCTTGTCGTCGGCGAATAAGATCAAGTCCGCGATCATTCCTTGCGACTGCATGTAGGAAATCACCTGATCCATTTCTTGCCAGTACGCCAGATTGATGTGGTCATGATCGGTTGTGAATGGTTGAGCATAGGGATGGCCGTAGTAAGCGCCCGCGCCTGGCTGCCAATTGAACAGCAAGAGCCGTATTTTCGTGAAACCGTAATTCTTTGAATTCAGGACGGCGGTTTGCCACGACCCATTGTCAAGAGCGTTGAGAATGATTCCGTAATAGGTTTGGCCCATGACAAAGAACCGGGTTCGATCGTCGAACACAAACGTATATGGATTGTTCGGATCGCGCCTCAAAAAACCGTGATCTCCTGTTTGAGGAGCGCCAACGCTAATCGTTCCACTTTGGCTAAGACCCGGGTCCGCGGGCGAGGATGAAATGGAGTAGCTCCACGTGCCCACAACGGTCGGCGTAAACCTAACCTTGAAAACATTCCCGCCATCCCAATATCCTTGAATATTTTTTGTGACACCCGAAGGCCCAGTGAACTTCGCGCTGATGCTCACGTCTATGTAAGGATTCGAGTAAGTCCCCAGTGCGGACAAAGCGATATCGCAACTCGACCACTGGAGTTCTGACATGCAGGGCGCGTCAATGCTCGGTCTACTGGGTGCTGGAGCGGCCGCTGAAATTGACGCCGCAATTGTATGCGTATTCGCGGAAACATCCTCAGCCAGGATTGCCGCGCGCCTCGATGGGCTGCTGCATCCCGTCAGTAAGGTGAAACCCAAGATGAGGATGATCGCTTTCAATTCGTCCCCTGCGGACATAGGAGCAACAATCTTAAGGCTATGCCGGGCGGCGATAGCAACTACTAGTGAGCCACGCCCAATTGAATGGGTGATTAAGCCATCGTTAATCACCCAGAAACTCCCGTGCGGAGCAAGTCCGATGATCCGGACACGCCTCAACAACACAAACATCACCAGTAACCGTCTCAACAAACACAACGACGTGAACGATTAGCGCTAGCGGACATGTCCTAGAATAGGAATAGCTGCCATTTAATCATTAAATACTTATGCATGGCGCAATTTCTCCTCTCAAACTCCGACGGGTATGTTCGGGATAGCCTGGCGTCGCCGTACGCATTCCGATTCCTTGCACGCGCTTTCACTTACCCAGCGAGCAAGGACAGCATTCGCCCCCTTTAGAAACGGGCTTTACTCCAAGTATGAGCGCTTGATTGCAGCCGTCTCTCGAAGAAGAGGTCTTCGGGTGCTGATGTCTGAGAAGCCGGAATGGCGCGAAGGTATAACGCAAGGATTTGCGCGAACCCGACACGAGGTTCAGTTCAGAGCTATCTCACCCGAAAGTTTTCGCGAGTTTGATTTGGTCGTGCCCTTGACCATTCGGGATTTATTGCAAGCTTGCCGATGTTCGACCTTGCTGTCGAAGAACCCCATTCCGATTCCGTCTGAACAGTCTGTGATGCTCTGTGATGACAAATACAAATTTAACGAGACGCTCATAAACGCCGGGTTCGGCAGATATGTCCCACGGATGGGGGCCAGGATGGACCCACCCTACATATTGAAAAAACGAATCGGAGCCTGGGGGCGGGATTGCCACATGATCCATACCCGCGAAGACGAGTTCGCGTTTCTTGAGCAGGTCAATGATCCGGCGTTTTTCTACCAGGAGATCATAAAAGGCACAATCGAATTTGCCACGCATATCCTGTTTGTGAACGACAGGATTGTCAAGTCTCTAAATATTATGTACGAGTTTGAGCAGGATACCCCAATTAAGGGCCAAACACCAAGCCTGTACCTGATGATTCACCGATGTCCGTACCTTGAGTTATTTTCGAGCATTCTGAAAGCCATTGAGTTCCAGGGCTTGTGTTGTGTGAATTATAAGGTGGCAAATGGACAGCCCTATATCCTGGAGATCAATCCCCGCTTCGGGGGCAGCCTCGCTCCTTACTTCTTTTCGTTCATTCGGCACATGATCTAAATGTGGGATCTTCGAACGGTTTGCGCCAGTCCCACCAGGTGTGACATAAACGGTATTAAAGCTTTACGTAAAAATCCGCTACGAATACAATGCTAGGACTCACATGGCCCACGAGCGCCGGACACCCACTGCCCTCAACGATCCAAAGGTCTCCATCGTCATTCCGGTTTACAACGAAAAAGATACGATTTGCGAGATTTTGCGCCGAGTGGTGGACACCGACATTCGCAAGGAAATCGTAGTGGTGGAAGATTGCTCCAAAGATGGCACGCGACAAATATTGGAAGGCCTGGCTAAAATCCAGGCGGATGGACGCTCTGAAGCCCCCGCACCCGATGGGCGAGACCCGGTGCCACTTGAGCATCTGCGGTTCTTTTTTCAGGAATACAACCAGGGCAAGGGTGCGGCATTGCGGCTCGGATTTGCTGCGACAACCGGGGATATTGTCCTGGTACAGGATGCTGACCTGGAATATGACCCGCGCGACTATTCCAAATTGCTTGAACCCATCCTCGATGGCCGCGCCGACGTGGTCTTTGGCTCGCGGTTTCTCGGCGGCCCGCAGCGCGTCCACTACTTCCGTCACTATGTCGCCAACAAGTTCCTGACACTTCTTTCCGACATTTTCACCAACCTCAAGCTCACGGACATGGAAACCTGCTACAAGGTTTTCCGCAGCGAAGTCCTGAAGGACATCAAGATAAAGTCCGACCGTTTTGGGTTTGAGCCGGAAATTACCGCGAAAATTTCCAAAGGCAATTGGCGCATCTATGAAGTCCCGATCAGCTACGCCGGTCGCACCTACGAAGAAGGAAAAAAGATCACCTGGAAAGACGGCGTGCAGGCGCTGTGGTGCATCATTCGGTATCAGATTTGGGACTGAGACCCGTGCGAGGCTCGGCGCTCTTCACTCTTCGTGCCCCGTAGGTGCTGCTTTGCGAAATTGCGTTTCGGGGCGCTGGACCGATTAAGTGGCCTTCCGCGTCCCGTTCTTCGATTGCGGCTTCGCGTAATAGTGGTCGTAATAGCCGCCGTAGGTGTCGGATTCATCCGCCCGGTTCAAAACTACGCCGAGTAAATTCTTATTGCGGAATTCCATGGAGGCTCTTTCGGCCACTTCGAAATCAGTGTGACCGGCGCGCACTACGAAAAGGACGCCATCGCAATAATCAGCAAGGATACTCGCGTCATAGACCGCCAGAGCGGGAGGCGAGTCGAGAATGACGTGGTCAAACATCTCCGACATTCGCTTGAGCAGGTGCTTCATTTGATCGCTATGCAGAAGTTCACTTGCATTCGCGACTTGGCGTCCGCCCGGTATCAAGCAAAGATTGCCCTCGGCTCCGACCTGTAGGATCTGCGTCTCATCCGCCTCTCCGCTCAAATAGTCAGACAAGCCAGGTCCGGCGGGGGCTCCAAAATGGATGTGTAGCCGGGGAGCGCGGATATCAGCATCGATTAACAGCACGCGACGCTCAGCTTGGCAGACAAAAGATTGCGCCAGGTTCGCCGCGACGAATGTTTTCCCTTCCTGAGGAACACTGCTAGTGATCAAGATTCGATGAAGAGGTTGATCGGCCGAGAATTGCAACAGCCGCGAGCGCAGAGTGCGAAATCGCTCGGCGCCTTGAATTGAGGGCGAGCTCTCGCTAAACACGCTCAACTTCGGATCGATGTTCCAAAGGGGATGCGAACAGCGCTCGAGAAATTCCCGGGCCGCTGGATATTCGGAAACGCCCAGCCCCGTCAAGTTTCCTGACGCGCTCGGTGCTAATACGGTCGGCGCTGGTCCGGCCGCGGGCAAAACCGCCGGTGGAAAATCCCCCAAATCGGGACCGATGCTTTCAGGACGTTTGGTACTACGCTCTTGCGCCGCCTTTTTCAGTGCTTCGTGGATCCGGCTCATTATCGATTAGTCCTTGTCCCGTCCTATGCTTTGAAAACGACGGCACCGTTCGTGGGCTTATGGTGTCTCACAACCTTGTGGATTGACACGAGTTCAAGGTTCGGCACGGTCGTCAAAACCGGCAGTTTCAGAGTCGACTCGACATCTCGTTCTGAGTACATGAATTTGTCGGCCATGGCAATTAGGAACATCAGACCTGCGCTGAGGGCTAAACCAGCTCCGATGCCGCCTCCTGTGAACAAGAGTACGTTGGGGAAGGACGGTGTGGTTGGCAGGCTCGGCGGATCGATAATGCTGAATCGCTCACCCTCCTGCTGGTGCTCCAACTCATTCCCCATTTTCGAAGCGTCCTGTTTTTTCAGAAGATCCTTATAGTTTTCGGAGGCAGTTTCGTAGTTTCGAGTCAGTTCCTTGAATTCTTGCTCGACAAGAGGACTGGCCTGTATCCGTCCCTCGATAACGCGGGATTGCTCGTCAATGCGTGACTGTCTTGCGGTGAGATCGGCAATGGTCGCGTCCTCCTGCTTAAGTTTGAGCCGGAGCTCTTGCATTTGCAGAGGTTCGTGGCTTAGCTGTTTGGCAGTGACCTTGGGGTCATCCGGTGTTTCCGCAATTCGTTTTTTCAGATCCTCAATCTCCGCCTTCACCTTGATGACGTCGGGATGGTCCGGCGTGTACCTGACCAGCATCGCGGTGAGTTGCTCCTGCAGGCTCTCAAGCTGCCCTTCCAGGCTGTCAGCCGACGGCCTCCCACTTTTAATCTGCTTCCAGTTGGTTTCTTGCTGATTCAGAATGGTCTGGTTGACCGCTTTGTCCTGCTGGATGCGGTTAATCGACTGGGTGATAGCTTCGTATTGGCTGTTCAGACCCGCTAATAGCTGCAAATTGGTCTGAGTGTCTTCTGTCAAAAGGCCAATATGCTTTTTCTTGAAGTCAGCAAGCGCCGCGTCTTGCTGATCAAGCTCTTGTTTGGCCTGATCGAGCTGTTCAGTCACGAAGCTCGCCGTAACGTTCCCGATTCTCTCCCGAATTTTTGCATTTTCGTTCAAGAACATGGTCGTAACTTCGGCGCAAATGTCATGGGCCAACTGGGGACTATCGAATTTCACGCTAACTTGGAATCCCGGGAGTTGATTGGTTGTACCGGGTGTCCCCGACAGAGGCGTCACGGTAATGGCTTTCTTCAGACGCTCCGCGAGTGCTGCCTTGTCGTCGCCAGCGCGATCGGCTCCGTATAGACCAAACTTATCGATCACGAGTTCCAAACGAGAGCGGCTCAGAATCTGTTCCTGCATGGAAGCCAATTGGCCCAGCGTGTCGTTCACGACCGGGTCGACATATTTCTGGGGCACGGTCGGTTCGTCGACCAGAACAGTAGTTTGGGACGTGTACTTCTTCGGCAGGACCTTCGTTAGGACCAACGCAATCGCCGTGCACGCCACCACACAGATCGGAACGAGCCACCAATACCGCCGGAAGACCCGCCGCGCATCCGCCACCGATATTTCGCCATTCCGTACCATAAGAAAGCCCGCCTAACTCGGCATTAAACACAGGCAGCCCATGCTGCTCGAACCCAGGATTATTTGCACGCCCGATACCATGTCTAACAAGCGGAGGATTGCTACCACCCGGCCCTAATCGACTCTTGGAACGTGGGTTAGGAGATGTAACCATCAGAACGGTCAGCAACCCAGGCGTCCTCACGCTAGCGTAAGCACGCCGGTGGAACTATTCTACCCACATTATCCCTTTCTTTCACCCGTGATTTGATCTCCCGGTGAGTGTCCTCAGGCGAGTCGCCATTCACACGCCTGAGTTTTTCCCAGCAATCCCATTGAAGACAAAAGGGTTATAAATGCCTGCCCGGACCGAAGGACAGGCAGAGCTCGGTCGGTGCTTGCATCGATGCATACGTTCGCGTCAAACTAACTCCGCTCGCTTCAATTCGGCGGACCGGATGTACGGCCTCACTAACTATGCGGACTTTTAAAGTCAATTTTTGGCGATCTGCTCTTTTGTGCGTAGGGCTGTTGCTACTCACCGGCTGTTCTCGCGATCCAAATGTTCGCAAAATGAATTTCATACACAAGGGCGACGCCTATTTTCAAAAGGCCGAGTATCCGGAAGCCTTGATCAGTTACGCGCGCGCCTTACAAATTGACCCTGCCCTGGCGGAAGCCCACTACAAATCGGCACAGTGCCAGCTTCATATGGGTAACTGGCCGTCGGCGTTCCAGTCTCTCTCGCGAACTGTAGAGCTTCAGCCCGATAACTGGCCAGCTCAACTCGATCTGGGCAAATTGTATCTTTCCGGAGGGGGAGCGAGTCAGGCCAAACAAAAGGCGGAGTTGATTCTACAAAGTGAGCCGGGCAACGTTGAAGCCCGTATGCTGCTTTCGGACGCCGAAGCTGCACTTGGGGACAAAAGCGCTGCTGTGAAAGATGCGCAGGAAGCGGTCAATCGCGCGCCTCAGCGCGCGGATGTGTACACGAATTTGGGAATGCAGCAGGAACGGGCTGGGTTGTCAGCCGAAGCGGAGAGCAGCTTCCAGAAAGCTCACTCCCTCGACTCTGCCGCCTTGGATCCAGTGTTGGCGCTCGGAGGCGTTTATCAACTACAAAAGCGCTGGGCTGATGCGCAAAGGCAATTTGAGCTGGCGATTTCGATTGCGCCGAAAAGCGCACGTCCCCGTAGAGCGCTTGCGTCTTTATGGCTCAGCCAAGGGCAGGTGGATCTCGCGAGGAAAGTTTTGGAGGATGCCAAAACTCAACTGCCGGACGATCCTGCAGCCTACCGGATGCTCGGGGACTTCTATATCGCGCAGAATCAGCCCGAAAAGGCGGTTGCGGAATTCGAGGCATTGAACAAGGAGCATCCAAACGACCTTCAGGTGAAACAGACTCTCGCGCAACTATATCTTTCGGCCCACCGCACATCCGATGCGGACCCGCTCGTACAAAGCATCCTAAAATCCGCTCCGAAAGACATCGAGGGACTCCTGCTAAAAGCACAAGGCCAGTTACAGCAGCGCAAGTGGGACGATGCGATCTCTACGCTTCAACAAGTTGTGCAGAACGCTCCACAAAACGCGGCCGCCCATTTTTTGATGGCTTCGGCGTTGGAAGCGCAAAGGCGATACGTCTCTGGCTACGCAAGAATGGCGCAAAACCGTACAACTGCAGCCAACCAACCTGCAAGCTTGGCGCGCCCTTGCCGCTGCGGCAGAATCAAAGTCCGACTGGCCCGGGTTGGAATCCATCGGCAACGAATTGAAATCAGCGCAACCGCGCGTAGCGGATGGCTACCTTTATCACGCTACAGCGCGAATGAATCAAGGGGATCCCGCAGGGGCGGAAGCGGATCTGGATTCTCTTTTGAAGCAAGCTCCGGAGAGCCCGGTGCCTTATGTGAAGCTCGCGCAATTGCGGATGGCGCAAAAACGTTGGAACGACGCCGAATCGCTGTACAAAAAAGCTCTGGAACACGACGCAAATTCACTGGACGCCATTCGCGGATTGGCTGAAATCAGCCTGGCGCAAAATAAGTCGGCGGAAGGGGCGGCTTTGATCGCCAGGCAAATCGAAAAGAATCCCAAATCCCCGAGTCTGTACCTGCTTCAGGGCGAGCTATACCTCCGCTCCAAACAACCGGATCTTGCGCAAGTCGCGTTTTCAAAATGTCTCGAACTCGACCGCAAGAATACTTCCGCACTTACGCTGCTGGCAGACTCGCACATCGCACTCAATCAGCCCAACAAAGCCATAGAAGATTACAAGCAGGCGTTGGAACTCGCTCCGCAGAATGTTTCTTTGTATGTCGCGCTCGGCAGTCTGTATGAAAACCAAGGGAACTGGCAATCAGCGCGGGATAATTATCAGAAGGCTCATGACCTTCAGCCTGACGATCCATATGCCGCGAACAATCTAGCCTACATTCTTCTGCAACATGGCGGAGACGCAAACGTCGCATTGACGCTGGCGCAAACAGCGCGGAAGGGTCTGCCGAACCTGGCAAACTCCGCAGACACCCTCGGTTGGGCTTATTATCACGTGGGCGCCTATTCCGCCGCTCAGCCACTTTTTGAGGCTGCCGTGAAAGACAAACCGAACGATCAGACCTACCATCTTCATCTGGGTCTGACCTACCAAAAATTACAAGACCGGACCCGAGCGAAAACGGAATTGGAGAAGGTCGTGAGCCTGGACCCAAAATCCTCTGTTGCGGACCAGGCGCGCCAGGCGATGAGCCAACTCGCGTCGGGCTGAGCCGAACTCGATACAACATTCATTCTCGTAAGGACTCTCATGCGCTTACTGGTAATTGGTGCCCAGGGAATGCTCGGCACAGACATGCTGCAAGACTGGAAGTCCGATGAGGTTATCGCCGCGGACAAAGCCGAGGCTGACATACGCGACATTGCGCAGGTTCGGAACCTCGTTTCGAAGGTGCGCCCCGATTGGATCGTATTAACCGCAGCGTACACCGACGTGGACGGAAGCGAGAGCAACCGGGAACTGGCGTTTGCCGTTAACTGCAATGGGGCAGGTAACGTTGCCCGCGTAGCCTCAGAGTTCGCTGCTCGCATCTTTTATGTCAGCACCGATTACGTATTCGACGGAACTTCCTCTCGCGCGTATGAGCCCGCTGATCCCATTCACCCACTAAACGTATATGGAGCATCGAAGGCGGCCGGCGAAAAAGTCATTCAAGAACTGGCTCCGAATTTTTGCATTGGGCGAACGTCGTGGTTGTTTGGAGCGGCGGGATCGAGTTTTCCGGAGAAAATTTTACGCGCATCGGAAACCCGCAAAGAACTAACCGTAGTCTCGGATCAGGTCGGCTCGCCGACATTCACGCGCGATTTGGCACGCGCGATTCTGGAGTTAATGCGTCTGGATGCGCGGGGCGTTGTTCACATCACAAATTCCGGCACGTGTTCGTGGTTCGAGTTTGCTTCTGAAGTTCTGCATCAGGCGGGACGCGACTCCATCATCGTGCGTCCGGTTTCGAGCGCGGAATTCGTGCGTCCTGCCCGGCGGCCTGCATTTTCGGTGTTGTCGCCGGCGAGTTTGACAGAAACATGGGATTTCCGTACGCCACTGGAAAGACGCTGTTACCGTGTATTTGGACGACCTCCGCCGTTCGGGCAAAATAGCCTGACATCAGCCGTCCCAAGCAGCTTACGGAATCACCGCAGTCGCTTGGTTGGAGTCCGTGCTCTCGTTTCCACTGGCGTCCACTGCCGTAACGACGTAGTAGTACGTGGTGCCGCTTTGCACCGTAGTGTCGCTATAGTCAACGCAGAAACTAGGCCGGAACTGATCTTGCCGTATCCAGACCCATTCGAGGTGCTGCGATAGACGTTATACCCTGAGACACTGTGATGTGCTCGCCGCCCAACTCAGCATCACAGAATGTTGTATCTGAACTCCCGTTCCAGAGAGACTGATCGTTGTGGGAGAGCCGGTCGCATTACTTGCGAGGGTTACGGATCCTGCATCGCTCCCCGCAGCAGTCGGATTAAACGTGACTCCAAACGTGAGGGTCTGACCAGCACTTAAAGTAACTGGCGTTCCAGCGCCGCTCAACGTGAAGCCTGCTCCGCTCTCGGCAATCTGGGAAATGGTCACGCTGGCATTCCCTTTGTTTGTCACCGTGACACTTTGACTTGCAGACGAACCAGTATTCACGCTTCCAAATCCAAGACTGGTGCTGCTGAATCCCAGAGCCTGCGTGGCGGCGATTGCGGTACCGCTCAGCGCAACCACGGCGGGAGAATTTGGAGCGTTGCTGACAATGGTGATACTGCCAGTATCCGTTCCGGCCGGAAGATGGGCCCGAACTGCACGTTAAAGTTGGTCGACTGGCCCGCGCTCAGCGTTATAGGTAAGGAAACGGCACTCGCGCTGAATCCAGTGCCAGCCACGCTAACCTGGCTCATGGTCAGAGTCCCCGTGCCGCTGTTCGTAAGCTGAATCGTCTGGCTTGCAGGGGAGCCGACGGTCACGTTCCCAAAACTAGCGGTAGAGGGTGTAACGGTCAGGCCCGGTTGCACCGCGCTGCCGGTAACGGGAATGACGGCACTCGCGCCTTGCGTGCTGGCCACCGTGATATTGCCGCGTGATGTTCTCCGACGCCTGGGATTGAAGGAAACCGTCATCGTGGCGTTTGTGCCCGGCGCCAATGTAGCCGGTGTGGCAATGCCCGTGGTTTTAAAATCTTTCGCATTCACTGTAATTTGCGAAATGGTGATCGGCGCTATTGCCGCGTTTGTGATGGTCACGCTCTTCGAAGCTGGAACTGCCCGCGTTCACACCCGGGAAAGCTCATGCTGCTCGGATTGGTGTTAGCGTCACCGTGGCGGCAGTCCCGTCCCGCTCAAGAGACAACACGTTCGGCGAACTGGGTGCGTTGCTTATTATGCTGACGAATCCGTTTCGACTCCAGCGGTAGTCGGAGCAAACACAGCATTAAAGGTGGTTTTCCGCCGCCGGCAATCGTCGCGGGTGTCGCTAACCCACTGACGCTGTACCGGCCCCGTTACAGACAACTGGGCGATCGTCAGCGGCAAGTTGATCCGGTATTGGTCACCGATATGGTCTGCGATTTTGTCTGCCCGTCGACCACGCTTCCAAAATCAAAGCTAGCAGGCGAAACGGTTAGTCCCGCTTGCGCGCCCGTGCCAGTCAGACCAATCTGCAAGGGCGAGTTTGCCGCATCGCTAACAAAGGTAATCGTTCCAGTAAGTTCGCCGCGCTCGCAGGCGCAAATGTTGCTGTCAGCGTGGCGTTTGTGAGGGGTCAAACTAGCCGGCGTGACAACCCGCTGAGAGTGAAGCCTGTCCGGATTCATTGACATTGGAAATCTTCACCGTTGCATTACCGTATTGGTGAAAATGATCTGTTTCTGGGCCGAGCCGTCAACGGCTACAGTTCCGAAACTGGCGCTCGTCTGGTCCGCACTCAGCTGTCCCGTGGCTGTGGATGTTCCGTTTCCGGTCAGCGGGACGACAATCGTCGGATTGGCGCTATCATTGCTGGTAATCGTCAGAGTTCCGTGCTGCTTCCGGCAGCTGCTGGGTGCGAATGTCATGGTAATCGGAACAGATTGATTAGCGCTGATGGTCTTTGGCGTTGTGATTCCAGTCATGCGAAATCCGTATCCGGTGAGTGTCAGCATGGAAACTGTCAAGATCGGAAGCTCCCGCATTGTTCAAGCAGCAGATTACTTGTCGATTTACGCCTACAGAAACCGTTCCAAAATTCATCGTGGCCGGGCTACGGAGATAATTGAGCCTGAGCGTCAAAGCGGTTGCCGACAAATTGATACTCACGGGTGAGCTTCCTCCATCTCCCTGAACGTGAAAGTACTGGTCAACGCTCCGGACGCAGTGGCATTCACAGCAACAATAAAGCTGGCGGATTGGCCAGCAGATACAGCCATCGGCATGTTCATCCCCACCAAAGTAAACTGCGAGTTAGAGAGCGTGACTCGGGTGATGTTCAGCGCGACATTGCCGGTGTTGGTAAGGGAGACGGTTTGAGTGGATTGTTTGCCGATCACCACCTGGCCGAAATTGACGTTGGCGGGATTGACTTGCAAGGAGGCGCTACTTGACGAACTTGTTTTCGTGCTGGCTGCCAAACCTGCGCATCCATTAAACAGTAAGGGAAAGAGGAAGAATTGAAGCGATTAGGAGTAGCCAACTCAAGCTTCTTTAGCACCTGCGCAATCCACTGGTCTGGGTCCGACGGTCTGCGCCTGACCGTATCTCATGTTGAGCATCCCTCCGGACTAGCTTCCAGAGAGACACTAGAGTGGCGGGAAACCCGCATATAACTGGTGAGTGGAACAAAAGAAGGACAGCAGAACTGACTGTTCGAGCGCCTAGGCGAATATTGCCCTTTTGTTCAACCTGTCCGTTAAGACAATGTGAATGAAACTTGCGCAGACCGCTCGTTGGGAGCAGCCCTTACTTCCGACGTTCGTCTGTCGCTACCTTCCCCTGAGGCGTCTGCGGTTCCGTGCGTCGTTGCGCAGCACCACGACGTGACGCCAGACCAGCATCCTGGATTTTGTAGATGAGCGCACGATAACTGATTTTCAGTTCTTGGGCGGTTTTTCGGCGATTCCACTGATTTGCGCGAAGTGTTTCCAGAATCACGTTGCGTTCAACCTCTTTCACCGCCTCTTTTGCCATTCCTCTTCAGCGTGACATGGTTTCCGTTCTGGTCAACGAGCCAGCCGTGCCCTGCCTCTTCGCGGGATCGTCCATCGGATAAATCATCGAGTCGGGGCCGATCAAAACATACCGTGCTATCACGTTCGAGAGCTCACGGATGTTTCCCGGCCACTCCAAACTTCTCAAATAGTCCATCATTTCTGCAGCTAAAGGTTGCGCCATGGTGCCGAATTGTGCTCTGGAAATGTTGCCGGAAGTATTCTGCGAGGCTGGGGATGTCTTCCCGCCGTTGGCGTAACAAGGGAAGATTCAGACGAAACCCATGGATTCGGTAGAACAGATCCTGTCGAAATCGCCCTGCGTCAATCTCCGCTTGCAGGTTCTTATTGGTCGCACACACCAGACGAACATCAATTTTGCGTTCGCTTTGATCCCCGATCCGAGAAAATGTGCCGTCCTGCAGAAAATGGAGCAACTTGCTCTGGAGGTTCAGATCCAAATCCGCAATTTCATCGAGGAAGAGCGTGCCTCCTTCAGCAAGCTCCACTCGCCCTGGCTTGCTGAAGTTCGCGCCGGTGAAGGCCCCTCGTTCGAATCCGAACAGCTCACTTTCCAGCAAGGTTCCAGGAATGGCGGCGCAGTTAACTTTAACAAATTCGCCTTTGCCATACTCAGAATTGGCGTGGATCCATCGCGCCGATTGCTTCCTTTCCAGTTCCTCCCTCACCAGTCAATAAGACCGGAATATTGGTATGGCTGATTTTGCTCGCGCGATGACGCACCTCGACCATCGCGGAAGAAGAGCCGAACAGGACCTCATCGGGAGGCACGGGATTCCATGTGCCGAGGTAACCGGACACCTTCTTCTTCCTTGAACTCTCGTTGGGCAGCATGTTGGTCCCGGGGTAGGTTCAGCACATCGTCAACCAAAACGGCTAGCATCGACTCACGCAACGTTAGCGATTAATTAGTTGGTATGTAAGGGTTAATAGCTTAGCGATCGGATTACCTTGGTCGGTACTAGAACTAACCGGCCCGCTAGGCTGATCAGTAACCAAGGGAAATCTTGGGCTGCGTTAAAGGAAGGTTAATTCACATTTGGGATTACGGTAATGCGGCTCTGACTCGCCAGTTAGGCTCGAGGTTATACGCCAGAACGACGGTTTGGGCAACTCGGGATGTTAGGAGCGTGAGGTTTCGCCGCGCATGATGTCATACCGCTGGATCACCGCAGCAACACCCATCCGGTTTTCCCCATCTTCTAACCGGCGTTCCACACGAACCACTTTTCCCTGTGCGCGCACCAAAACGTCTGTTCCGTGAGTGATTTCTGCGGGCAAGGTGAGGGTGATATCGAGTTCCGAACCCGCCTCCAGGTCCTGACGCACGATAAAGTACAACCCACGAGTGGAGATGTCCCTGGTCTTGCCGTCCTGGCGCGCGATGGGGCTCTCGGCCGCGGAACGAATACTCACGGGGAGAGTCAGATCATACCTTCTCGCGGTCCGGCGCTCTGTCATTACAGACATCGTTTGCCCCCATCTGTGGCTCGGGGTCGTGCAGGCCGATTTGCGGACCAAGGCCGCACATCGCCACACCTACACGCAGTCGCCGAGAAACAGATTCAGATTCCCATGAAAACTCCTGGTTGACTGCACTTTGACTTGGAGTTCTGACTCACAACAACAGGGCACCCGCAGGAGCATTGGTGCACCGTCTTTCTTCGGAGCGCACAATAACCTGCGGACGCACCGCGCCGCAAGAGTTGTTTTGTTACCGTTGCTCTGCAGAAACGAGCGCGTACTAGAACGCGACCCAGAAGGCTAAGGCTCGACCGCGGCCTTCTCCTCAACCTTTGGGACTGCTGAGCGCCGTGTCCGCGGCGTATCCAAATTGAATTGCTTCATCTTATACAGCAGCGCTTTATAACTGATTCCTAACATTTTCGCGGCATCCTTACGGCACCAGCGAGTTTTCTCCAGTGCGTCCGCAATAGCTTCCATTTCAGCTTCATCCTTCAAGCCGCGGACGAGTGCTTTCAACCCTTGCTCGCGCGGTATCGTGGGTTCTGCCCTTGGCGACATCCGTTGCCGAGTGGCAGACATTTCCACAAGCTCTCGCAAACTACCTTCGTCATCCTCAAGGATCACGTAGCGCTTTACGAAATTCTCCAGTTCTCGCAGGTTCCCCGGCCAAGGATAGTTCACCGCCGCATCCAGCAAATGCTTCGAAGGAGCCTGCGGGGCCTTGCCGAATTTCTCGCTGTATTTGTCGAGAAAATGCCGGAAAAGCAAGGGAATTTCCGAAGTTCGTTCGCGCAAGGGGGGGACGTTAATCGAGAGCACATTTAGCCGGTAATACAGATCTTCGCGGAACCGGCCCGTCTTCATGGCTTCATGCACATCCACGTTGGTGGCCGCCAGAACGCGCACGTCGGTCTCCACCAAATGCCGGCCACCCAAACGCGAATACTGATGGTCCTGCAAGCACGTGCAACAGTTTCGCCTGCAGGTGCACGGACATTTCCGCAATCTCGTCCAGGAAGATCGTTCCCTTATTTGCCAGCTCGAATTTTCCGGGCTTGGCGCGGAACGCTCCCGTGAACGCGCCCTGCTCGAATCCGAAGAGTTCCGATTCCAGCAATTCTCCCGGCAACGCCGCACAATTCACCTTGATGAAAGCTTGGTTCCTTCGCTTCGACCGCAAGTGAATCATGCGCGCCACAACTTCTTTGCCCACCCCACTTTCGCCACAAACGAAAACCGGAACATCCACAGGCGCGATTTGCAAGATCTGCTGCCGGATGCGCACCATTTGCGGGCTGGCCGCCAGGAAGCTCAAATCCTCGGTGACCTGATCGCAATAATCTTTCAGCGCCTGGTTTTCCTGTGCGAATTGCTTCTTCTGGCGAGATTTCAGCATCGCCGCGTCCAGCTCTGTTTTTTCGAATGGTTTGGTCAGGTAATCATGGGCACCGAGCCGGATGGCTTCGACAACCGTGCCCACCTCGTTCGAACAAGACAACATGATCACGTTCAGCGTGCGGTCCAGATGCATCAGCTCTTGCAACGTGTCGAGCCCGTTCATCTCCGGCATCAGCACGTCCAGGATGATAAAGTCCGGCCGCTCGCCCGCGTTGATCTTGGATATGGCTTCTCGGCCGCAGCTCACGGCCTCCACGTCAAAGCCGTCCACTTCCAGCAAGGTCTGAAGGTATTTGCGGATGCTCGGCTCGTCGTCCACCACCAGAATTTTTTCTTTCACAGCCATTGTTTTCCTCTCGTTCACCCCAAATTCAGCTTTGGTCCATCGGCAGGAGAAACGCAAACGTGCTGCCCCGTTGCGATTCGCTCTCGACCCAAATCTTGCCGCGATGCGCCTGGATCAGCCGTTTGGCAATGGCCAACCCCAAGCCCATGCCGGACGTGTTCTTATCCACGCGCATGAAATCTTCGAAAATTTCTTGATGATGCTCCGGAGCGATTCCCGCACCAGAGTCCGAGACGCTGACCTCGACACTGTTAGGCCGCGGCAAGCCGGAATCTCCGGCGCTCTTCTGCGGGCGTCACTTGCGCGACTCGCCGCTCCCAGAAGTGCGGCCGGGCCCGCAACGTCACAGTTCCGCCGGACGGCGTGTGTTTCAATGCGTTGTCGAGCAGGTTAAACGATCACCTGCTGCACCTTCTGATAGTCAAATTTAAAGGTGGGAATGGAAGGATCCAAGTGGCTTTCCAGCTTCACTCCCTTGCGTTGATAACCTTCCGACCATCGGCTGGCAATCTCATCCAGACAATCCCGCAGATCGTTTTCCCGCAGCTGCAGGACGAGCTTGCCACTCTCCAGAGCCGAATAATTCAGAAACATCGACACCAGTCGGACCAGCCGTTCGCAGCTTTCTTTCGATTCCTCCAAGATGTCCCGTTGCTTGTCCGTCAATTTACCCAGGGATCCTGTCAGCAGCAGATCGTAGTAACCTTTGATTACCGCCAGCGGTGTTTTGAATTCGTGCGCCGCTGAAGCCAGAAACACGGTCTTTTGGCGGTTCACTTCCTGCAGCTTCAAGTAGGCAGCCAGCAGATTGCGGTAGGTAATCTCTCGTTCCTGGAGCAGCTCCGCTACGGTTGGTTGCGCTCCCAATGGCGGCGCCTGCGAGTTTCCTTCGGCAAGACCACTCGATCGCTAACCAATCCGAGTCCCGTATCCAACGTAAGCGCGCCTGATAGTTCTTTCCCGGCCTGAGCGCCTCGGATAATGATTTCATCTTCGCCTTGCTGCAGCCTTTGCAGACACGTCTCCCGCGTCTACCTGCAACAGATCTCGGAGAACATTCAGGGGACGCTGGCCATCCAAGCCTAGCTCCTCCAGGTTCTTCAGCGCCAAACGATTAGCCGTAAGAACGCGGCCGTCCCGATCGGACAGAACTACGCCTTGATCCGAGCGTGTCCAGGAAAGAGCTCACTTGCTCCAGAGGATATATTGGGCCGGTCCGGCGGTCTTACCGACCGACGAGTTCGGAGTGGTTACTTGCAGTGATTTCAATCTGGTACACCGGCATGTGGAAAAAGTTTTCCATTTAAGCCGTAGCTCATCCTTCCAGACACCTCTCCTGCGTGTCAATGGGAAATGCGTTACATTTGCACTTTTTGGGAAATGAACTAGGAAAATACCGACAAGATTCGTGCGGTTTGCGGCTTCGAAATCCAAAATCATTTGTAATCGCCTCAATGTGTTCGAGTATATTTTCCATGCTCGAACATGAGAAACTGGCACTGCAACCTGCACTAGTTTGTACTAGTTCCTGAGTACTAAAACAATGGATCTAGGGCTTCAACATATGGAGGATCAGGCGCAGGGCGGAATATGCTCAAACACGTGCCTCTTCGCGCATCGGAATTCAGGTGCCCATTTTTCTTCGCGCTTTGGACTCCACCGGTACCGAGTTCATCGAACTTACGAAAACCCTCAACATAAGCGCAAAAGGGGCGTGTATCGCCTCGACGCATATGCTTCGCGTTGGGCCAGACCGTCCATATCACCATTCCCGCTCCTTCGGCCTCGTCCTCCAGCTTGGTACCCAACGAAACTCCACCCATTACCGCGAGGGTTCGTCGTCAAGAGGTCTTAGGCGAAATGCGCGTGTTTGGCTTGGAGTTTGTCCGCGCCCTCGAGTAAGGGCCCTGCGCTGATGTCGCTCGTATATCCGCTCAAGTTGTAATAACATACCGTGGTCCCTAACGCTTAAATATTCCTTCGACTGGAATTATCGCGAATGGCACGTGGCTTGCTCCCTAAACAGGACAAAGCTATGTGTGAGTGAGCCTGCTCCAAACCCCGCGGGGTAGGCAGATTGTGGGAATCCCGGTCATGCCCAGCTCCGGAGCCCCTGCGGCCCCGCGCTTGCCTATTGAGGACTCGTATCTCGAACTTCTGGCCGACACGCTGGAAGGAATGGACGTTCCTGCGCGCAGTCAGTTTCTCCAGCGCTACTTTCGTACCACCACCCATCTCGACCTGCGCGAGACACAGAGTCTTCAGCTTTGGGACGAAATGCTCACCCGACGCCGCGAACTCTCGGAGCGCCTCGGGCCGTCTCGTTTCGCTCAAGACTGTTCTGATCGACGTGCTCTCGTCCGCTGGCCTGATTCGCGTCCCAATTATTCTGGAGTACGACGACTTCAAGAAGCTCCAGGTGAGTGCGGTTACAGACCCGCTGACCGGGCTCTACAATCGACGGCTGTTTGCCGAGTCTTTCGAGAAGGAACTAAATCGCGCCCGTCGCTATGGGCTTCCGCTCGGGATCGTCATTCTGGACCTCCATCGCTTCAAAGAAGTGAACGACCGATATGGCCATCCGCGTGGAGACGACGTACTTCGTGCGGCTGCTACAACCCTGCAAAAAGCACTCCGCACTTCAGACTCCGCTTTTCGCATCGGCGGCGACGAATTCGCATTGCTCTTGCCGCAGACTGATGCGGCTCAGGCTATGGCCCTGAGTCGACGCATTGAAACCGTTTTCGCCGAAATTCTCCGGCCACTACAACTCGCATTCTCCGTAACCATGGATCATGGTGTGGCCACGTTCCCGCAGGACGGCGAACAATCTGACCAACTCATCCACGCCGCCGATGAGCGTCTGTATCGACTCAAGCACGCCAGCCACGCTGCGAACGCTCGTGCGGGAGAACCTGCTTCCGCCGCGCAGTCAGCCAAGCCTTCGGAACCGATCCCGATTACTCCACATCCGCTGGACAAGGTCGCATCGGCATTCGCGGCTACTTCCGTTAAAGCAACTGAATCGGTATCCGAGCAGTCCCCCAAAGAAGCACCCCGCCCGCTGTCCTTTCCGGTGCAGAGGAAGGCGGAACGGGTATCTATGACCGGCACGAATGCTTACGCCATCATTGGCGAAGCTGGTAGTCGCCGGGCACGTGTCTTGGATTTGGGATTTGGCGGCGTAGCGCTGGAAATCGAACAGGCAGAGGACCTACCCGAGAGTCTTCTGGCCACGCTGCATGTCCCAATTCTGCCCCCGGTACGGGTGTTTTTGCGCCCGGTTTGGTCTCGAATGACCAAAGAGGGTGCGTTCCGGTTTGGCTGTCACTTCATTTCCTAGTTCAGCACATTTCCCGAAGACTCACCGTCAACGTCCTATCGCGAGCTGCGGCGTCCGCACCTATCCGCCGGAATTCCTTGCGCAAACACTAGGTTATCGCCTATTCGGCAAGGCTTCCTGACCGCGGTACAGCTTGGGGCAGGTTAACCCCTGTCCCATTTCTGGCCGTCGGACAGCTTGTGAAGGGTCTCCTTGAGCGCTTATTTTGAACCTTCAACCGATTCAAGGGGGATTCATCTCGTGGTTTTACGTAATTTTCATTTTTCTTTTATTCGGCTGGTTTCTTCATTCAGTGCTCTCGCTTGCGTTTGCTGGTTGGCCATCGGTTGCGCCGGGTACAAACCCGCTGCGTCCACTTCGAGCACGAGTTCAAGTCTGTCGCTCTCAGCCTCATCGTTTGATTTCCAGAACGTGGTGGTTGGGCAAAAATCAACTCAAAATCTCACGCTGTCAAATTCCGGTAAGAACGCTGTGCAGGTCTCTGCGATTACACTGGCAAGCGATCAATTCTCCATCACTGGTCCATCGGTTCCACGAACGATTCTTCCCGGGAACACTTTGGCGTACACCGTCACGTTCGCTCCGACCACTTCCGGTGCTGCTACAGCATCTCTCAGTATCTCCGACGCCAGTTCGTTCAGGAGAAGCGTTCCTCTAAAGGGCAGCGGCCAAAAACCATTTGCGAACCTGGCGATCACACCCGCAGTGATTAATTTCGGAAACCTGGCCCTGAAAACCACGAGCACTCAAAACATTACATTACAAAACACGGGCGACATTAATCTCTCATTGCAAGGCATTACGGTTTCCGGAACGGGCTTTGGTTATGCCGACCTTTCGCCCGGCTTTGCACTGGCCCCCAACCAAAAGGTCACTTTTCAGGTGTGGTTTTCCCCAAAATCAGCGGGACCCGCTACCGGGACGCTTACGTTGCTAAGCGCGAACCTGAGCTCACCCGGCACCGTCAGTCTTTCCGGCGACGGCGTTTCTTCGTCGACTCCGCCTCCCACTCCTCCTCCCACTCCGCCTGCCACACAACATTCCGTGGCTCTGAAGTGGGGCGCCAGTCCGAGTCAGGTGATCGGCTATCGAGTTTACCGGAGCGAGACATCCGGATCCTCTTACAGTCCACTGAACGGCACGGCCATCACAGCGCTGAATTATTCTGATACTTCCGTCACTGCTGGCAGCACTTACTACTACGTCGTAACCTCGGTGGATTCAGCCGGACTGGAAAGCTCCTATTCGAATCAAGTGACCGCCGTCATTCCCTAGTCAGGCGCATTGGTCATATGGTTGTTTGTAGCCAATCGCCTATAGCACTCCTACTGAGGGCATCACCGGATCGACCTTTTTTTCGAATCCGTTGTATACTTCCTCACCCTCATCTGCGAGTCGGCCCTCGCTTACCAATCCCCGGCTAGGCTTTAATGGTTTTCTTCCTGATGGTCGTAGGACCAGGCGAAGCGAATATCGCCATCGATACGCTTTCGCACTGCCTTGATTTATATCCAAACACTTGCGGTTTTGTTCTGGACGACGCCACAACCGACGGAACCTTTGATCAAATCGCTCAATTCGCGGAAAACCGCTCACCGCGCATCATTCTGCAACGCAACTACCAGCCACGGGGCTATCTAGGCCTGCCGGTGTCATTGTTCCATGCCTACGAATCTCTCTGGAATTTGCATCCGGACCTTGATCTCATCATTAAGGTAGACCCTGACGCTTGTGTGCTTCGGTCTGGTTTGCTGGAGTTGGCCCGCCGGAAATTTGCCCTTCAAGGTCCAGGAATGATCGGCTCATACACCGTCACTCCCACCGGTGAAGTTCGCGACAACAGTTACCATCGCAGGTCCATCTATCGCGATCTTCGGTTCATCGGCTGGGATGCGCAGAAGAAAAGCCGGCGCTTAGGTTTTCCCTTCTACCTCCGCTATCTTCCTCGCGCTCTCGCTCACGGTTATCGCTTCGGCGAACACGTTCTTGGATCAGCTTACATACTGCATGGCGACACGTTTCGAGGGCTGGGACGTATCGGCTTTTGGCGGTCAATTCCCAAGGATGGAGCCTGTTACCTGAAAGCGGATGACCCGCTGGTTTCCTTGGGTGTGAAGTTCGTCGGACACAAGTTGATCGACATCAACGAACCAAAAAAAGCTGACGTTCCCGCGCTGATAAGGTATCGCCCGGCTTTCGGGCCGGGATGCGCCGAAGAAGTCGCAGACCGAGGTTATCTGCTTATTCACCCCGTCAAGGGAGATCCTGGTGGCAATCAGCTTCGCCAGGAATTGCGAGACGCCTGTAAACACTCCATCAACGTAGCCAGCACACAGAATGTTTTGCCCGCAACTGCGAGTGATGAGCCGGAGGGAAGAGTATAGCCTCTTCGCCGGCAAAGACCCGATTAATGCCGATGCAACAGTACAGTCCGAGATTCCGTAAGCGCTCAAAGAGAGCTCAATTTTGCGGAAAACGCGACTTCCGCTATAATCACTGTTTGTCTCGTGACCTAGCGACGCGGCTGTAGTCCCTTGGGCATCAAGGTGCCGTGCAGACCGGACACGACAGAATGGAGAATCATGAAACCCGGTATTCACCCCGACTATCACCCGGTAACCGTCCACTGCGCCTGTGGACACACGTTCCAAACTCGTTCCACCATGAAGGGCGACATGCTGCGCGTAGAAATTTGCTCCAGTTGCCATCCTTTCTTCACTGGCAAACAGAAGCTAGTAGACACCGCCGGACGGGTGGAACGCTTTAACAAGAAATACGCGAACGTTCCCGCTCCCACGCGGCAAGAGGTAACACCTCCTTCAATCCGACGATGTACGGGCCGGTTTTCCCGGTCCGTTTTTTTTCGGCTTTTGTCGAATACGTGCTCTCCGTGTAAAATCAAATTCCAACGTGGCAACGCAATCCCGCATGTTTGATGGTGTTCCCGCTCCTGATGGAGTGGAAACGGCCCCACCGCGGGTTACCTTACGCAATGCCTTTTCCCATCCATTCGATTCAGCGATCGCCGCGGCCCGTACGTGTTACTCTTCGCGTCTCATAGGACCGGAGGAGATCACCGACAAACAACGCGTGAATATCGGTGCCGCCACCTTCTACAGCGGCCACCACACCGTATATCAGCACGCGCATTTTGAATTCGGCTTGGAACACGTGAGCCGGCAGTTTGTCTGGTCCTTCCTTCACGCGCATCCTTTCTACAATTCTGAGCAGCAAAGCCAGCGCTATGTCCGCATGGAGCGCGCGCAGGCTTACATTCCGACCACCGACCTTTACTTCAACGTGCAGGCGCGGGAAATCTTCGAAGCTGCGATCGTTCGTGCTTGGTTTTATTATCGCGAGCTTGCTGCGCTGCTCATCAACGATGCTCGCACTATCCTTAGCGATATTTGGCACATCGGCCCAATGTCGCATCCCAAGCGCATTCAGAAAATCGAGCGGTCCGCCGAAAAGCGCGCCATCGAGATCGCCCGCTATGTTCTGCCGATCGCGGCGTTCACCACCATGGTTCATACCGTGTCGGGCATCGTGCTTCATCGCCTCTGGCGCATGTGTGCGGCTTCGGACACGCCGAGCGAAGCGCGCGCGGTCATCGGCGAAATGGTCGCGCTCGTTCGTCAACAGGATCCACAATTCTTCGATCGCTTTGGAACTGTTCCCCTCGAAGAACTTCCCGAATGGAAAGAAGTCGCGCCTGTTCAGCGATATGGCGATGCGTTCGCCAGCGAATTCGACGCTCGGCTTGCAGGGTCAGACCTCGCGCCTTCTCGATTACTCTCACAGCGCCGTTCGGGTAATGGCCGAGGCGTACCGCGCTGTGGTGGGCCTGCCCGAATCTGCCTGCTCCGATTCCGAGGCCATCGACCGCCTTCTGAATCCCGCCCGCAATCTCTATCGCCTGGAGACCATCAACATCGGCGTGCACGCCCCGATGATGCGCACGTTGCAACACGCCAACTACACGTTTGCCAAGAAAATCAGCCACACCGCCGACAGTCAGGATCAACGTCATCGCATGGTTCCCGGCTCACGTCCGCTGCTTACTCTTGCGGATACGCGCGAACCGGACTACATCACGCCCATGCTTCTGCGCGAGAATCCCCGCGCAAAAGAAGTCTACGACCGCGCCATGCAGGAGGCCTGGGCTGCAAAAAACCAGCTTCTTGATCGCGGTGTGCCTCCGGAAATTGCTCTGTATTTGCTCCCTAATGCAAAGTCCATCCGACTGGTGGAGACCGGCTCGCTTCTCCATCTCCTCCACAAATGGACCATGCGCACCTGTTTTAACGCACAGGAAGAAATCTACAACTCCTCCATGGACGAGATCTCCCAGGTTCGCGAAGTTCACCCCGAGCTTGCCCGCTACATCGGTCCACCCTGTCATCTTAGGGCCGGCATCACCACGCCCATCTGCACGGAAGGCTCACACTTCTGCGGCGTGAAGGTCTGGCTGGATTTCCCCAATATCCAACGTCGAATCTGATCGACGCTCATCACTTATCGCAACATGAATTCGGAAAGTAATTGCAGGTCGTCTGGTTGCAAACCGGTATGCTTGGCGATTCTCCACTAGCATCTTAGGACCAATTTCTACGGAATCATGAAACGCCCAGACATAGTCACCCCGCTGGGCGTGCATTAAAACCACGTGCGAACCTCTCCCGGGACTTCACGGATATCCGATCCGCAGAAGTGCCCGACCTTTGCAGCCTCTGATACTTTGGCCGGCGGCTTACAGGTCAGCGCAACGTCGATGGTAAACAGTGACGGCCTATTCAGCAGGCGATTTCTCTTGTTCAATGCGGTCGGCAAGCTGACTCGAAGCGCTACAATAGGAATACTGCACACTATAGGTGCTACGGTGCAAATGGAGTTTCTCGCGGATGGTTTCGCCACGGATTCCGCGGAGGTGCTCATCAACCCACCCGAGGGTGATTCGGTGGCGGTCGACTTCGATCTCTACGCGCTGCGGTAAATTTTAGCTATTCCAGTGCAGGGTCACTGGCCCATTCATCGGGTGCGGCTGCGCGATGCCGGTGCGCCGTTCTTCGATCAGGTTTTGCTTCAGCGCGAAATACCACTTCGCCGGGCGGTCTGCGTCATCAATGAGCATCAGCCGCGGATTGTGCTTTAATCCCTCAGACTGCTGGATCATGGTCTCCTGGTCCTGCCGCAAAAATACTTTCGCAAATGCACGAAACACCGAAATGGGCAACGGCAGGTTCCACGCGGCCACGAAATCGATGCGGCAGCAGTCTCGCCGCACTGGCGTAACCGTGGCCCGACTGGAGAACCAGAATTTTCCGCTGTGAATTTCTTCGAATCGCATGTTTGGCAACACGAAATCAATCGTCGTCGTAACCGGCTCGCCGGTCATTTTTTTCAGCCATTGGTACGGCAAACTGTTCGTTGATGGCGCGTGCTTGCTCATCCGGAATCCACTAGGAATCGGCTCGAATTGCTTGGCTTTCTCATGCATACTTTTCTTGCTCCGCCAGAACCACGACTGGTGCACGAACGGTCCATGCGCTGGGTCCATCAAACCGATGATTCCGTGATCTATGTGAGCGGGTAGCTCGCAGTCGAGCCTTGTGATTTTGAATTTGTCGCTAAATTTAGGTAATTCTGGCGCGACTGCCAGCTTTTCCGGCAATTTGGCTCCGGGCGCGTTCATGTATACCCACACATAGCCGTCGCGCTCTTCGCACGGAAAGTGTCCGGCGACAATCCGCTCCACTTTCAATTTGTCGTGGCTCGTTAACGAGGGAATCAGCAGGCATTGTCCGCTGCAGGCGTCAAATTCCCAGCCGTGATAGCTGCATTGCACGTTCTTGCCATCGAAATGCCCATACGAAAGTGGGATACCCCGGTGCGGGCAGGAATCGCGCATGGCGAACGATTTCCCTTCGCAGGTGCGCCCAATCACGAGCGGCACTTCCAACAGCGTTGCAGTCGCCAGATTCCGCCCATAAATCTCGTCGCTGCGCATCGCCGGATACCAGAAATCCCACAAAAATCCCAGGTCCGGCACCGGGCCGTCTTGCGCGACGGGGACCGCCAGATTCTCCAATGCGGTTTGCGTACTTTCACTCATGCTTGATCGGCTGGCTTGCAAAATCGCCAAGCCTCCTCGCGACTGTAGTATAATCAACATTAATGTATATAGCGTTCTATTAGCTGTCCATGCCTCGCTCCCCCGGAGCGCCAGTTCCCCTTTGCCCATCGTTATTGCCAATCCGCTCTTCTACGGGCGATGCCCTATGTAACAGAAAGGTCTTTACAATGTCCGTTCTCACTCTTACCGAAAAGCTCGATCAGCTCGACGTTCGTTATCAGCAAATGACCCAGGAGCTCTCCACTTCCGAGGTGGTCTCCGATTCCGCGCGTTTCCAAAAGCTTGCTAAGCAGCACGCCGAGCTGGAAGAAATCGTCAACAAGCACCGCGAATTCAAGCAGGTCGAAAAAGACCTCGCGGGCACGCGGCAAATGATTGTCGAATCAGAAGACGCCGACATGCGTCACATGGCCCAGGAAGAGGAACGGCAGCTCACCACAAAGAAGGAACAGATTGAGCGCGAATTGAAGCTGCTGCTGATTCCCAAGGATCCCAACGACGAAAAGAACGTCATCGTGGAAATCCGCGCCGGCACCGGTGGCGACGAAGCCGGCATATTCGCCGGGGATTTGTTCCGCATGTATTCCCGCTATGCCGAGTCGCAGGGCTGGAAAGTCGAAGTGATGGAAAGCTCCCCGGCGTCGATGGGCGGGGTGAAGGAAATTGTTGCCGCCATCCAGGGCCACAAGGTGTATTCCAAACTCAAATACGAAAGCGGCGTCCATCGTGTGCAGCGCGTGCCCGCAACAGAAACCCAAGGCCGGATTCACACTTCCGCCGCCACCGTCGCGGTTCTGCCAGAAGCCGATGAAATCGACATCAAGATAGAGCCCAAGGATTTGCGTATCGATACGTTCTGCTCTTCCGGGCCCGGTGGCCAGTCCGTGAACACCACCTACTCCGCAGTGCGCATAACCCACATTCCCAGCGGCCTGGTGGTCTCGCAGCAGGACGAAAAATCGCAAATCAAGAATCGTGCCAAGGCCATGCGCGTCCTTCGTTCACGCCTCTACGAGATGGAACTCGAAAAGCAACAAGCCGCCATCATTGCCGAGCGCCGCGGCCAGATCAAAACAGGTGACCGCTCCGAGAAAATTCGGACGTATAATTATCCCCAGAACCGTGTCACCGACCACCGCATTGGCTTGACCGTTCACCAACTCACGGAAGTGATGGACGGCAAGCTCGCTCCCCTCGTCGATGGCCTCGTGACCCATTACGAGGCCGAGCGCCTTAAGCAGGAATTGGCCGAGGCTTAACTCCACCAAGGAGGGATTTATGTTGACCCGCCCGGGGAGCAAACCCGGTCCCGCCTGGATGCGGGACTTCAGCGAACATTCCGTAGAAACGAACGAGCAGCGCCAGAGAGTTCCGTTCTGGCTGTTTTTCGTTTTGTACATGGTTTCCATTCTGGTCGTGACACATCTAGCCACCGCCGTGGTTTTTTCTGGCGAGCGCTCTTACTCTTCCCTAACCCACCTGGCGGGCTTGCCGCTGCTTTCTTACGGCGCCACGGCCAAGGGCATCATCGCCATAGGCGGCCGAGCCGTTGGGGTGATCGCCGTTGGCGGTGTGGCGATTGGTGTTGTCGCACTGGGTGGGCTAGCCATCGGAGCTGTGGCGTTCGGTGGCGGTTGCATCGCGCTCGTCGCTATCGGTGGTCTGGCCATTGGTTGGCGGGCGCTTGGCGCCCTTGCGATTGGTGATGCCGCTTTGGGTGGTCTGGCTATTGGCAAGTACGCCTACGCTGGGCACGGCGTGGCCTACGGCTCCGCGGAAGCGAGCGGGCGCCAGAAAGAAAAATTGGTCGGATGAATCTTGTCTCTACGGATCGGTCAGTTCGCTCCTTGCTTAAGCAAGGAATCGATCAACTGCGCGGCGCTAATGTGCCCTCACATACCTTAGCGGCGGAACTCCTGCTTCTCCACGTCACATCCCAGAACCGCACCTGGCTCTATTCTCATCCTGAAGAAATACTGCCCGAGTCCGTAGCCGAAGCTTACTTTGCACTTCTTGGCCGCCGTTCTTCCGGTGTTCCCACACAGCATCTCACCGGCAAACAGGAATTCTGGGGGCTGGAATTCGAAGTCAACCCGGACGTTCTGATTCCTCGCCCGGAAACCGAGCATCTGATCGAAGTGGCACTTGACCGCCTGGCGGTTCGCGAGATTCGCGCCGGACGTCCGGCCCGCCTGAACGGCGAAAATGTCACCCTGATCGATATCGGCACCGGCTCCGGGTGTATTGCCGTCACGTTGGCAAAAGAACTATCCGCCGCTACGGTGTATGCCACTGATATTTCGGAAGCAGCTCTGGCCGTAGCACGCCGCAACGCCGCCCGCCACGCCGTTTCTGGTCGTATCCAGTTCCTACAATCCAATCTTTTCGAGTGGTTCTCGCCACGCGCCACCCACGACTCGCCACTCTCTTTCGATCTCATCATCAGCAATCCCCCCTACATTGGCCTTCACGAAGCAGAGACTCTTCCGATCGAAGTGCGCGAGCACGAGCCTCGGGCCGCTCTTTTCGGTGGTGAAGAAGGCTACGAACTTTACGGCGAGTTCATTCCGCGAGCTGCCCAGCATCTCAAACCCGGCGGCCTACTGGTCCTCGAACTCGGCTACAACAGCCTCCCGGCTGTCGAACCGCTGCTCGACCGCGCCGACTGGCTCAATGTCAGCGTCACCAAGGATCTTTCTGGAATTTCTCGGGTGATTTCCGCCGAACGCCAGCCGTCTCGCGAGCATCGCTAGCACCTCGGCGTCAGGGAGTCGTTTTCGCCATTGCCAGTTCGCGAATCTGATTCAGATACCCGACATACACGGGAATGGGAATATCCGGTGAGTCTCCGTCATTCAGAAAATGTTCCAGCCGAATCTGTTTAGGGATCAAGGCGATCACTTCCCGGAATCGTGCCATTTGTAGAAACTTCACTTTCCAGATCTCCAGCATCTGTGAACGGAATTCCTCGCTGATGAATCCCATTTTCTTATCGCCAAGATAAATCCCGTCGAAATGCGCATCCGCCAGTCGTTTGCGAATGGGGTCATCGCTCGGCGAGAGCACATAAACGAGATGCAGGGTATCGGCGAGATCGCCCCATAGGGTCTTCTCTTCGAACGCGCTAAACCGGAACTTCGTTGCGCCGCGTTGCTGCACCTGCCGCACACAGTCAGTCCCCTTCAGCCCATGCGCATCCAGTTGCGTCAAAAACCAGAACATGCGCTCGGCCGCCAGATTGTGCCGTAAAAATTCCACCGCATAGGCATTCGGCAGATACAGCTTCGCGTCGCCATCAAAGCGTTGGAACCAGTCATACCAGTTCCGTGCTTCGAGCTGTGCGATCAACTGCCTGAGCTCGTCCACCGTTAAATCCGGGTGGTACTTGACCGCTTGCCAGAAGTGCTCTGTCGAATCGTAGACCGCGCCGTAGAGCTGTATGCCTTCATCGATGGGATACCAGTTTGAAAGCACTCGCCCGGCGATCACCGGCGACGCGCTCCAGCAGTTCAGCGCGTGCTTCCACTTCTCTTGCACCGACAGAAACGATTCCGCGTAACCGGCCGGCAGCGGTTGTTTTACCTGGCGAATCGCATCCCGCAACTCTTCGCTGGTGTGCGTCACCAACGCTTCCAGCGGTCGTTCATCCTCCATTGATATGACGCGGCTCTCAATGGCTTCCCGCAATAAGCCGCGCGTCAACTCTTCCATTTCCTGGTCGTTGATTTTCCCTTTCCACCTCTGCCTTTGCGACTCGATGTAGGCCAGCGATTCCTTCAGTGATTTGAACTCGATGAATCCATGGATCGCGAATTTTACGACTTTGCCGTCCTTCTCCATCACCGTCGAAGGTGTCACCACGCTGTTCAGCGACAGTGGTTCCGCTCCGGCCGCTGGCCCCAGTAGAAAAGTGCATACCACGGCACGCAACTTCCACTTCCCCACTCGCTGGTTTGTTGTTCTCCATAGCTCTCATCAGCAGCGCCCTAAGAAACCGTTCCATCTTTTCACGCCCGGTCCTGACTTGAAACAGTTTTCAAGGCCTCGAGACACCGGGCCGTTCTCGCTTCCTGTCATGGTTGTCGCTGCCGTTCCGAAGTCGTAGGCTAGACGCATGCCGGACCTGGCTCGCTTCCGCGCCAAGCACGATCCCGCGACTCCGCAGGAAAGCCCATTACATTCCGCAATCCTTCACGTGGATATGGACGCTTTCTTCGTTTCGGTCGAGTTGCTCGAGCGTCCGGAACTCCGCGGCAAAGCGGTCGTCGTCGGGGGCCGCCCCGATCAGCGCGGAGTGGTCTCCGCAGCAAGCTACGAAGCGCGCAAATACGGCATCCATTCCGCGATGCCACTGCGCACCGCCGGCCGGCTTTGCCCCCACGCGGTTTTTCTCGATGGCCATCACGAGAAGTATTCCGAGTGGAGCGATCGCGTGGCGTCCATCCTCGCGAAATTCTCGCCGGTCGTCGAGATGGTCTCCATCGATGAAGCGTACCTCGATCTGGCCGGAACAGAACGGCTGCACGGCCCGCCGTTCGCCGCGGCCGACAAGCTTCTTCGCGCCATCACGCGCCAGACCGGCCTCCCCTGCTCGGCCGGGCTCGCCAGCACTCGTCTCGTCGCAAAAGTCGCCTCAGACCAGGCCAAGCCTCGTGGATTGCTCTGGGTCGCGCCCGGAAGGGAAGCTCGTTTCCTCGCTCCTTTGCCCATTCGCAAGATTCCGGGTATCGGCGAGGTCACCGAACGCGCCCTGCGCGCCCTCGGTATCGAAACCGTGGAGCAACTTGCCGCGCACCAGCAGGAAAAACTCGAGAAAATCTTCGGCCAGTGGGGAACCGCGCTTTTCCGCAAAGCGCGCGGTGGCGACTCCTACGAATTCCTGATCGATGCAGAACCCAAATCTATTTCTCACAACCATACATTCGGCGAGGACACCAGCGACGTTACGGAAATGGAATCGCTGCTCAGCCATCTCTCGCAGAAAACCTGCAAGCGCCTTCGCGAAGCCGGCCTCTCTGCCCGCACACTCACGCTGACGATTCGCTACGCCGGTTTCCAAACGTACACGCGATCGAAAACGGTGCAGGACCCCGTGCACCTCGATGCCGATGTTCACGCCCTTTTCCTGGAATTGTTCCGCGCTCATCGTGATCGGAAACGAAAAGTCCGCCTGCTCGGTGTCGCACTCTCCGGCCTGTGCCACGGCGCCACGCAACTCGAGCTACTCGACTCCGACCGTCGCGAAAAACTGGATCGACTGACCAAGGCCGCCGATCAGCTTCGCGACAAGTTCGGCTTCGGATCCGTGCAATTCGGTGGTTCCCTTCGTCGCGATGATTCCTGACTTTTCTAGCAAGTGCCTGCGGCACTCCGCGGCACCATGTCTTATACTGAACCTCGATGAGTTACTCCGCCCCGTCGAACCCTAATCCTCCGGTCTCTGCTCCTCCCCGCTTCGGACGCGCCAGTAATTTTTGGCAGCGGGTCAGCGAAGGCCGCCGCCTGGACGATCTGTGGTCTCAATTCGCAGCGGACGCCCGCTCTAGCTATAGCTTCTACGGCAAAGATGTGGATTGGGAGCAAATGAGCAAACTCCCTGCGTGGAAGCGGCCCTTCCGCGTGGGCACACAATTGTTCTGGGCCATGATGAACAAGCTCACGCCTGCCCGGCGTGTGCTCCTGCTAGTTGCCTTGGTCTTACTATTCCTCTCGGGAATGCATTTTCAGGTCGACAACAACAGCGCTGAGATCAACTTTGAATTTTTCGCCGCACTCTTGCTCCTCTTACTTCTCTCCCTGGAGCTCGCCGACAAAGTCACTATGAAGCGCGACCTCGAAATCGCCCGCGAAATTCAGACCTGGTTGGTTCCTTCCGAAGCTCCGGCAATTCCCGGCGCTGAAGTCGCTTTCTGGACGCGCCCGCAAAACTCGGTCGCCGGCGATTACTACGACGCATTCTACCCGCTCAACGACGGTGGGACCGGTGGCAAGTTGATGCTGGTGATGGCCGACGTGGCGGGGAAGAGCGTTCCCGCCGCTCTGCTTATGGCCACACTCCAAGCTAGCCTGCGCACCGTCGCCTCGGAAGGGGTTCCGCTCGTTCAGCTTGCGGAGCGCTTGAATCACTATGCCTGCGCCCACAGCCTGGGGGGCCAGCGCTTCACCACCGCGGTCATCGCCGAATATGATCCCGCCACGCGTCTTCTGCAATACGTGAACGCAGGCCACAATGCCCCGGTCGTACGCCATGCCAACGGCGGCATCGACCGCTTGGAATCTTCCAGCCTGCCGTTCGGTATTACCCCCGAAGCGGCCTTCTCATCCGCCTCCATCACCCTGCAGCCGGATGAAACCCTCGTGCTGTTCACCGACGGCGTTATTGAAGCCTTCAACACCGCGGGCGAAGAGTTTTCTGATACCCGCTGGATCAACGTAATTCGTGCTTTGCCGAAAAGCACCGCTCAAGAGACCCTGCGCTTGCTGATGAAAAGCGTGGAGGAGTTCGTTGGCGCCACGCGACAGTCCGACGACATCACCTGTCTTGTGCTCCAGACCAAGTAACTTCTTCGGCTCCAGCCTAATCTCATTTCCTGAGCGCCATGGTCATTGGCGCATAATCACCAGATGCTTCCCCGGGAACTGGCCAATTCGATTTGCGACACGCTGCAACGCCACGGCTGCCAGGCGTTCCTGGTAGGTGGGTGTGTACGCGATATTCTGCTGGGCCGGGAGCCCGCCGATTTCGACGTGGCCACCGATGCTTCTCCCGACCAGGTTCTCAAGCTTTTTCCCAGAGAGCGTTGCGGTCGGCGTGCAATTCGGCGTTGTACTGGTCACCCGCGGCTCGGCAAAAGTCGAAGTCGCTACCTTCCGCGAAGACGTTGGCTACTCCGACGGACGCCATCCCGACCAGGTGATTTTCACTTCGACCGCCGAACAAGACGCGGCCCGCCGCGATTTCACCATCAACGGTCTGCTGATGCGTCACGATTCCAGCGAAGTCCTCGATTACGTGCACGGCGTGGCGGACTGAAGGCCGGTGCGATCCGTGCCATCGGCGACCCAGAGCGCCGCTTCGACGAAGACAAATTACGCATGCTTCGCGCTGTTCGCTTCGCTGCGCGTTTTGCCTACACCATCGAACCCGCTACATTCACCGCCATCCAAAAACATGCTGGGGAAATCCATTCCGTCTCCGCCGAGCGTATTCATGAAGAGCTCTCGAAACTCTTGACCGAAGGGGCTGCTCGCCAAGCCTTCGAATTGCTCGACGAAACGGGGCTGCTGCAGCAGGTGCTTCCGGAGATCGCTTCTCTAAAAGGCGTACCTCAGCCGCCTGAATATCATCCTGAGGGCGACGTCTGGATTCACACCCGCCTCATGCTCGAAGGCTGCCCGCCAACGCGTCGCGCAATCTCGCCTGGGGAGTTTTACTGCACGACGTGGGAAAACCGGCTACCTTCCGCCCTGCTTCCGTGACCGGCGATCGCATTCGTTTCGACGGGCACGCGGAACTTGGCGTCACGCTGACGGCAGAGATTTGCAAGCGGTTGAAGTTCTCCAATGACGACACCGAGCAGATTCAGGCGCTGGTTGCCAATCACATGAAGTTCAAAGACGTTTCGCAGATGCGCCAATCCACACTCAAACGCTTCGTGCGCCTTCCGCACTTTGACGAGCACCTTGAGCTGCATCGCCTGGATTGTCTGGCGAGCCACGGCAACCTTGACGCCTATCACGGCAGTACTTAGAGTTTATGAGGGAGCACTCCGCCTGAGCAGGTCAAGCCCCCACGATTGTTGACAGGCGACGATTTAAGTGAGATGGGTTATGCTCCCGGCCCGGAATTTCGAGCCATACTTGCGGCGGTGGAGGATGCCCAATTGGAAGGAGACATTGAGTCCATGAGAGGATCAGGCCAAAGCCTTCGTGCTCGCCAATTACCCCATAGCGAAGGTTCGGCCGCTAGAAAGAATGTGTGGACTCACTTTGCGTGCGCGGAAGCCGGCGGGAAGATTTGATAAGTAATAATATCAATGAATTGTGAGACAGAAGTTGAAATCCTGAAAGGTGAACCGGATAGGATCTTAGCATAACTCACTAAGACTTGCTGCTAACATAAATCGCAGGTTATGGCACCTTTTCTTACCCTCCTGCATCTAATCTCTCAAGCGGCTTTGCCCGCCGCCCAGCGTAAGGGGAACTCATGGCTGACAAAAAACATTCTGTGCCAGAAACTTTGCCCGTTTTGCCGGTTCGCGACACGGTGCTCTTTCCGGGCGCCGTTCTGCCTCTCACCGTCGGCCGGGAAAGTTCACTGGCTCTCGTTAACTCTCTGACCGGCGAGGAAAAATTGCTTGGCGTCGTCGCCCAATTCGATCCGCGCGATTGAGGATCCTGCTGCTGCGGACCTTCACAAAGTCGGCACGCTAGCCAAAGGTCCACAAAACCGTGAAAATGCCCAACGGCAATGTGGTCGTCTTTATGGAGGGCTTGCAGAGGATCCGTATCGAAGAACTACTGGGCTTGCGTCCGTTTCTGCGCGCCAACATTGTGGCCGAGCCCGATGTCATTGGCGAAAACGACAACGAACTCGAAGCACTGGAGCGCAACGCGCAGGATCTTTTCCGCGATGTCGTGAGTCACTCGCCGCAACTTTCCGATGATTTGCAGAATGTCGCGATGAACATCGAAGATCCGTCGCGCCTCTCGACTTCATCGCCGGAACACTCCCGAGTCTCTCCACGCTTCTGCGCCAGGAGTTGCTGGAGACCTCTAATGTTCGCAAGCGCCTGGAAATCCTGATCCGCGAGCTTTCCAAGGAGCTTGAAGTTCTCGAACTCCGCAGCAAGATCAACGAACAGGTTCAGGAGCAGGTGAGCCAGAACCAGCGCGAATACCTGCTGCGCGAGCAGATGAAGGCCATACAAAAGGAGTTGGGCGAAGTCGACGACGCCCAGGCGGAAATTGAAGAACTGCGCACCAAGGTCGAGCAGGCCGGGATGTCAGCCGAAGCCAAGAAGGAGTGCGAACGCGAGCTCAAGCGTCTTTCGAAAATGACTCCGGCGTCCGCCGAGTACATGGTCTCGCGCACCTATCTGGAATGGATGACTTCGCTGCCGTGGTCCAAGTCGTCCGGGAGCCGCGGAAGCCGAGATCGATATTTTGAAGGCGCACGAAATTCTCGACGAAGACCATTACGACTTGCAGAAGGTAAAGGAGCGCATCCTGGATTACCTGGCTGTCAAAAAACTGCAGCCCGGTATGAAAGGTCCGATCCTCTGCTTCGTCGGGCCTCCAGGCGTGGGCAAAACTTCTTTAGGTAAGTCCATCGCACGGGCCTTGGGCCGCAAGTTCGTCCGCATCTCCCTCGGAGGCATGCATGACGAAGCGGAAATCCGCGGTCATCGCCGCACCTATATTGGCGCGCTGCCGGGCCAGATTATCCAGGGGCTAAAGCGCGCCGAGTCCAACGACCCCGTCTGCATGCTGGACGAAGTTGACAAACTGGGTCGCGATTTCCGTGGCGATCCGTCCGCTGCTCTCATGGAAGTATTCGACCCCGAGCAGAACGCCACGTTCCGCGATCATTATCTCGATGTGCCCTTCGATCTTTCGAAGATCATCTTCATCGCCACGGCCAACTGGATGGATCCCATTCCGGAGCCGCTGCGCGATCGCATGGAGATCATCGAGCTTCCCGGCTACACCGGCGAAGAAAAGATCCACATCGCGCGCAAGTACCTGATTCCCAAGCAGGCCGCCGAACACGGCATCAAGGAAGGCGAACAGCTCGAATTCACCGAAGCTGGGCTGCAGGAAATCATCCACAGCTACACTCGGGAAGCCGGCGTCCGCAACCTGGAACGCGAGATCGCCACTCTGGTCCGCAAGCAGGCGCGCCGCATGGCCGAAGGCAAGACCGAGAAAATGGTCGTGACTCCGGAAGTCGTCCGCGAATTCCTTGGCGTGCCGAAGTTCCGCACCGAAAAGGAAGTCGAGGAGCGCGTCAAGAAGCCCGGCGTTGCCGTCGGACTCGTCTGGACCCCGTGGGCGGCGACATCGTCTTCATCGAAGCTAGCCGCATGCGCGGTGGCAAGCAGTTCACCATGACCGGCCATCTCGGCGAAGTCATGCAGGAATCCATGACCGCGGCGCTCACCTGGACTCGTGCCAATGCGGAGCGCTACGGCATCGACCCGGACTTCTTCCGCAAGCAGGACATCCACATCCACGTGCCTTCCGGCGCGGTTCCGAAAGATGGGCCGTCCGCGGGAGCCGCGATGGTCACCGCGCTGGTCAGCTTGCTCACCAACCGGCCGATAAAGAACCGCCTGGCGATGACCGGCGAAATGACCCTTTCCGGCGTGGTTCTGCCGATCGGTGGCGTAAAGGAGAAGGTGCTCGGCGCAAAGCGTGCCGGAATCACGCACGTGCTGCTGCCCGCGGACAATGAACCCAACGCGGTAGCCGATCTTCCCCCGGATATCTTGGGCGACCTGAAGATCAGCTACGTGCGGACTCTGGACGAGGTGCTCGATCTGGCTCTGGAGAAAGAGCCGGTCGCGCCGGTCGTTCCCGAGCCCGAACCACAACAGCCAAGCCGTGGGCGATTCACCTCGCGCCATTCACTAATCAAACTCCATATCCAACAGGAAAGAAGGCCTGGCGCAATTTGCCGGGCCTTTCTTTTTTATGCCCTGTTCTGCCCTTTCGGCCAGCGTGCAATCCCGCAAACTGCTGTTACGATGTGGAGCGTGGTATGGCTGCTAAAAGCAAATCTCAACCTGCACACTCCGATCGAGCTGCGGTCCTCGCTCAACGCTTGAGCGACGCTTTACTGCAGGAGCGCATCGTGCCCCGCTTTGTGGACACTTACGTCGTTGACCACGGCCGATACGGGTTACAAGTACACGCCGCGCTTTATCGTGATCTTCTAAGCCTGCTGCAGCGGGAAGCCCTTCTGGCGGCCTCTGCTTATGCGCTGGAAGCCATTTGCAAAGGAGGAGCCCCGAACGGAAGACCGCAAAATTCACACCAAGGAACGGTAGGGATGCGGCCGCTTTTCGGCAGAAGTATCTGGCGGCGCTCACCCGCCAGCAGCATTGGAATGTGGCCACTGCTCTGGACTTTCAGTCAGATCTGCAGATGTACGAGAGTATTCTTTTGCGTGCTCAGTTCCCCGCGCCGAACCCGGAAAGCGTTTGAGGCCGCAAACCATCCCTTCGTGGATCGCTGTGCGTTTATGCTGGACTCATCGTTTTTAGAAAACGCGCGTGTGGCCGCAAGCCGAGCCTTGGCCAGTCTCGAATCTCTGACCATGCAAATAATTGCGGATGTGTTGGGAAGACCGAAACACGAGTGAACGGTCCTTTCCATACCGTCATTCCGGGCGAAGCGAGGAATCTCTCTTGGATCGATTGAAGAGAGATCGCTCGAAACGGTCTCACTCACTAAGTCGAACAATTCTTCCCTAAACAGTCGCTGTCCTGCCAGCGAGTATAGAAGCCCCACGCCGCAATGGCCACAATGCTGAGCAGATGCAAGTGGATGCCGGTGCGAACCACTCGGAAAGATCCAGCGTGAATGGCAAATTCAGCAAGATGTTGGCAGTGAAAAAGGCTGTTGCCAGCACGACCAGCCCGAATCGCACCACCGCCATGCCGCGATCAAGTAAATGATGATCCACACCGGGGAATCAATGACCGGATGATTGGCAGACAAAATTGCGGGTGCGCAAAGAGTGCGACAAATAATGCGGCGGCAATCCATCGATTCCGCACCAATGCCCGAAAGAATACTAGAACAAAAAAGAACAGCAGCACCCATACGATGGCGCCGAACACATTACCAAGCCACATGGAAAATGCTGCCCGCTTCCTTCGAGCACGTCCGATGCGGCAAGCAGGGGCCGTCCCCCGTGCGCATGTCGAACAGAAAGCCCGCATAGAACCAGCACCCATGCCAAGTCCCAGCATCGTGCCATACAGAATGTCGCGTCCCACCAACGGGTCACGCAGCTTACCGGCCAGCATGCGTGACCACGACACAATTGTCTGCGGCCATTTACTTCTCACATACGGCTCCAACGCCAGATACAGCGTCCACATGAGTGCAGCCATGAACAAGCCGTGCTTCGCGGCTAGCAAAAGCAGGAAAAATGAATCGCCCGAGAATTTCAAATGGGCTTGCGCCAAAAACAGCACCATTTCTAGCGCAAAAATAGTCCACGCTAATTTCCATGCCCCCCTCGGTCGCCCTTTCCTCGCGAATAATTCCGATGCGCCAGCCAAACTCCCGCACAAAATCAGGAGTAACCCAAAGTCGTGCCCAACATGCCTCCCCGGCTCGCTCCGATGGTTCGATTCCGGCCGGTGGCATGCGCGCGGGCGTGTCCAGGGACCGGAAAGCTGAAAAGACACAGGCGCCCATGCAGATGCCGCTGCTTCCACATGCAGAGGACGATCTGTGCCAGGCCACGCGCCATCCCATGCAGCGCGTTCATCTGCGGACGACAAACCATTCCATTGCGGCGTGCGCCTTAAAATCAGTCTCCTGCAACCCCGCCGCCGCGAATAATGGTTCCCAATTCACCGGCTTTTGCCGCGATGGAATCGCTCCTGTCTTTCTGGCGGAATCGCCTGGAAATACAACAAATGTCCTTCGGGATCGAGTCGTAGATTGATCATTCCAGAAAATATCGCGGCGGATCCGAAACCGTGACCACCCCGGGAGTCAGCAAATATTGCGCCCATATCCCTCGCAACCATATCCTCCGGGCTCTGCCGATACCAAAAGCGCAATATCGGCAGGATCTTCGCCGAGCAACCGGTCCCACCGTTCTGCGGCTGCACCTTGCTTTTAAGTAATTCAGGTAGTCCTCGTCATACTGAAACCCGATGCGAATCGTGCGACGGCGAAGCATATCCCAGATTGGTCCGAATTTCCTGGGCCTTGTGTCGCAAAACTTCCGCCGAGTATTTTGGAGCGAATTTCTCGGAGACCACTTTCGCGGAATCCGAGATAGGTAGCAATGCCGTCAGAAGCAAGGACGCAAAGCCATGCACGCGATGGCCAGCCGGGGCTGCAAGCCTTCGGTACTGCCAGCGGCCGCAACCATTTCTGGTGAGGGCGTTTCTCCAGCCGCAAGTGCCGCCGCTAATGGGTCTCCGCCCGGCAAAGCCGCAGCGACTTGCAGACGCCGATGCAGGCCTTTTCTCCGGATCTTCATCCAGGCAACGCAGGATGACCCGTTCGACCAGAGGATCGAGATCCTTCACGAGTGCGGAAGGGTTTGTGATGGTCCCCTCCCCTCGGCTTTTGATCAATTCCTGCAATGTGGCCGCATCATAAGCGCGACGGCCGGTCAGAACCTCATACATCACTAAGCCGAGCGAATAAATGTCGCTCTTGATGGTTACTCCTTTTCCCGCCAACTGTTCTGGCGCCATGTATGCCGGTGTGCCGGCGCGCAATTCAGCGCCCTGGATCGTTCGCTGCGATTCCTGCTAGCCGAAATCCGTGATGCGCGCTTTTCCCGCTCCATCGAGCATAACGTTCGCCGGTTTCAGATCTCGATGGACAACACCGCGTTCGTGTGCCGCCGCCAATCCCGCGCAAATCTGTCGTGAAACTTCGATCGCTTTGTCTTGCGGCAATCGCCCGATTCTGCGCATCAGCGAAGAGAGATCTTCCCCATCGACATACTCCATCGTCAGGAACGGCACTCCGTCCGCATCTCCGATATCGAATATCGCGGCACACATTCGGATGGGAAACCTGGCGCGCCACGCGAACTTCCGAATGAAATCGCGCCAGTGCCCCCTCATTTTTCGAAAATGCTTCCGGTAGAAATTTGATCGCCAGAACCTGGCTCAAGCGCAAATCTTCGGCGCGATAGACTTCGCCCATTCCGCCGCGGCCCAGCAGAGCGACGATGCGGTAGCGATCCGCGACGATGGTTCCGGGCACAAAACGGCCTCCGCCGATTGGGTCGGAACTCGTCAATACAGATGGACTCGCAGCGGGGGTTGAACGTGGACGCGCCTGTGACGACGCCGCCCCCGAACTTGCCCCATGCGCCGGCACCGGCTCGGGTGCAATGGTTTCCAGATTGCCCTCCAGCATGGCCGCGTCGCCCCGGACAGTAGCGTTTGGATCTGCTTCCTGAATCGCTTGGCCGCAGTTCCAACAAAACCGCGCTGTTTCTTTATTCCTATTCCCGCAGGCTGTGCAAAACATGTACGCCGGATTCTATCATCGATATCTTGCGACCACGATTCACGCACGCGGCCCTTAGCTATTTCTCTCCACTTGCACCGCCGTACCATACGCCAGCACTTCCGTTACCCCCTGCATGACTTCATTCGCATCATATCGCATGGCCAGAATGGCGTTGGCTCCATGTTCGGCGGCATGCTGCAACAACAGCTCGTACGCTTCCTCTCGCGCCTTTTCGCATAATTCCGTCAGCACCGTGATGTTTCCTCCCACAATGGTCTGAATGCCAGCGGCTAAGTTTCCTAACACGCTTCGCGAACGCACGGTGATCCCGCGTACAATTCCAAAGTTCTTCACTACGTGGTACCCGGGCAATTCGGTTCCCGAAGTTACCATCGAACTATCGACCCGTCCTGTCATGTCTGGCTCCTCCGCGACCAAGATGGATGTTTACCCCTGCGATTCCAAGTCTTGGACAAGACGCCTCCGGTCACTGCTTGTCTTTGTTATTCTCGATGGAAATGGAGAATCTTTTCAACATTTTCGCGCTTCTCCAGATTGCTGCGGGCTTATACCTGTTATGGCAGGGCATCGTGTGGCTCGCCTATGTCCGCCGGCGTCTTAAAACCGATCCCGGTTTCTACGCCCCTCGCACCGCGGTGATTTGTCCATGCCGTGGGATGGAACCAGGTCTGGAGCGAAATCTCGTTTCCTTATGTGAATTTGATCATCAAAATTACGAAGTTTTTTTCGTTCTTGCATCGGAAAGCGACCCGGCCTATAGCATAGTCAAACGCGTCGCGTCTACTTCGCGGGCCAAGGCTCACGTCATTATTGCCGGCAAACCGGAAAACACCAGCGAGAAGGTAAATAATTTACGCGTCGCAGTCGAGCAACTGCCGGAAGAATTTGAGGTTCTGGTTTTTGCCGACTCCGACGGACGCCCCGTCCAAAAATTGGCTGCATCGCCTGGTTGCACCTCTGATCGACTCTCGTATCGGCGCTACAACGACAATGCGCTGGTTTTTGCCCAACGACAATGGACTACCTACTGCGCTTTTGGCCGCCTGGAATGCTGCCGTGGTCACCATGCTCGGTCCTCACAACAAGAATTTCTGCTGGGGTGGAGGAACTGCCATCCGCCGCGTCGATCTTCGAGCAGATCGGATGCTCGACACCTGGCAATACTCCTTTAGCGATGATTATTCTCTCACCGCGATGATCGAACGCAGCCGCCGCCAGATTGTTTTCTTGCCTGAGTGCTTCACGCCTTCCTACGTGCAGACCGACTTCGCGGGCTTACTTGAGTTCACCGAATCGCCAGATGCGTATCACTCGCGTGTACCGAGCCACAAATGTGGGCTACTGCGTTTGCCACGCACGCTTCCTGTATTGTCTGCAATCGCGATGGGTTTCGTTCTCGCTTCTGAATCTCACTCTGGCCTCTCGGCCGGCATTTCAAGTGCTTCGTTTTGGTGCTTCCGATGCTTCTCGCCGCAATCCGGGGAGCAATTCGTGTGATTGGCGTCACAGATGCGATCCCTTTCCTTCGTTCCCTCATCATGTCGCAATCGTGGATTTACATCGTATTAGCGGTTGTTATTCCATTTCCTTTACCTGTGGAATTTCGCATCGTCTCGCATTTGGCCGTCGCATTCGGTGGCGCGGCATCGAGTACGAACTCATCTCTCCGGAACAAACCCGCGTGCGACCTTTCGCCTGGAGAGACTGGCGGGAAAAAGTACGGGTACGCGCAATTTCTACCCAGCCCACTGTTTGCTCATCCTGTGCAAAATGTTTCCAAATACTTGAAAATATGTAGCCTGTAAAAAGTAACAGTACGGCACACGCAGGTGCTATATCCCACTGCGGTCAGGTCTAGTGTTTGCTAGCAAGTCGACAGGGACTCCTTCTCGTTACCCCCGGCGGTGACGTCGCTTAGGGATTTTGGGGATCAACCCCGGCGCGGTATATGCCCTGTTTTCTTGCCGGGTGAGTCCGGCCAGCCTCCTTTTGTCGAGGCATTCGTAACACAAATTTAAAGGCGCGTCTCGTTCCCACCGCGAGGCACGCCATGGAGGAGTGCACGTGAAGTTAATCCGCAGATCCGTTGCAGCACAATCCTTGCCTCAACCCCAGTCCACCATTTACCTTTTCTATGAAAAGGCCAGTGGTACAGCTCATTTTCATGTTGAAGCCGGTCCCGGTGGGGAACTTCCGGTGGATCACGCAGCTGGGCTGCTGGCCATGCATTGCATGGTGCGTGGACAGTCCCCCAGCGACTACCTGATTATGGTTCCTACTGCCCCAGAAAACCTCGGCGAGCTTACCGAGAAGGCGCAAAGACTTTTTGAGGCTGGCCAAACCGTCAAGAGCACTGTGAACCTGACCCGCCGCGAAAGAGAAGTCCTCGACGGCATCCTGCGCAGTCTCGCCAACAAAGAAATTGCCTCTGAACTTAATCTCTCCGAGCGAACCGTCAAATTCCACGTCTCCTCGCTCCTGTCCAAGTTTAAGGTCCATAGCCGCATGGAACTCATGCGCGAAGCTTCGCAACGCTCGATGAGACCAGCTCCCACGCCGGTGATGAATCCTCAGCGCCCGCGATTCAAACCGTTCTCCCATCCGGCATTTTCCATAAGCATGCTCCAACAAGGTCCTGCCGCTGGCCCGCCGCGATGATGGCCTGATTGGCGAAAAAAACTCGGCAGATAATAGAAAGAGCCCGACACCATTTGCCTCTGCGTCGGGCTCTTTTATTTTAATTTCTGCGATTTTATTTGTTCGGCTGCGTATAGCTCCGCCGCTTTATCCCAATTGATCGTGTTCCACCACGCTTCAATGTAATCGGCGCGCCGGTTTTGATACTTCAAGTAATAGGCGTGTTCCCAAACATCCACACCCAGCACGGCTTTCCCGTTCAACAGGTACGGCGTGTCCTGATTCGCCGTCGAGTCGATCGCCAGCTTGCCATCCTTGATGATCAGCCATGCCCAACCGGAGCCGAACCGGCCCATGCCCGCAGCCGCGAGTTTTTCTTTGAATCCGGTGAATGAGCCAAAGCTGGAATTAATCGCTGGCGGCAAGCTCGCCCTTGGGTTCTCCACCTCCGCCTTTCTTCATCAGTGGCCAGAACAGACTGTGGTTCCAGTGACCGCCGCCATTATTTCGAACGGTCGTGCGAATGTTCTCGGGCACGGAATCGAGTCTCTTCATCAGGTCATCGATAGATTTCGCCTGAAGATCGGGATGACCTTCAAGCGCCTTGTTCACATTGGCGACGTAGGCGCCGTGATGCTTGTCATGATGGATTTCCATCGTCTTCGCGTCGATGTAAGGTTCGAGCGCGTCGAACGGGTACGGCAAAGGGGGCACAGTAAAAGCCACAGGTTTATCCTCCAATTTGTGATAGGAATTTGAATTTGAATCCAGCCGGGCAGATTGTGTTACAGGTGCCATCGATCGCCACTCCGAGAACGCCAGCACCAACAAGGCCACTGCTCACGAGAAACTTCCTCTGGTCCATAGGACTCCTAGCTTCGGTGGGCGATTGGCTTGCGCGCGAAAGTATAGCCCCAAGGCCCCTAACCTCTCAACCAGCCAGATGGGCTGGTTCCCGCCTAATGCGATGTCCCTTGGATGCGCCGCAGGGCCCAATCGGCAGATTCCGCTATCGTAGGATTCGCTGATTCGCGAAGCTTGATGAGCAGTTGCTCCGCCCCTTCCGGAATTTCGCGCACCTTGGCGTTCCCCAACGCCAAGCACGCGTTTCTGACGAGTCCTGCCCATTTTGTCCGCTTGACGGCACTGTTCCTGAACGTCTGACGAAATTCCTCTTCACTCATTCCCGCCAGCCATTCCAGCTCCGGCATGAACAGGCTCTTTGCCTCTTTTCGAGGTTCGAATTCTGCGATTTTCGTGAATGGTGCGGCGCGATTGTACGGGCAAACATCTTGGCAGATATCGCAGCCATAAACTTGCCAATCCAATTGCTCGCGAAATTCCCCCGGAATGCTTCCCCGATGCTCGATCGTGAGATAAGAAATGCAACGGCGCGCGTCCAGCAGGTACGGCTCGATCAGTGCATCCGTTGGACACGCATCAAGACACTGCCGGCAATTCCCGCACAAATCCGGTGAAATCGTTTCCTGCGCTGGAACGGCAGATACCAGGTCCAGGGAAGTAAGAATCACCCCTAGAAACAACCACGATCCGTGCTTCTCGTGAAGTAAAAGCGTATTCTTGCCGATCCAACCGAGACCTGCGTGTTTTGCAAAAGCCCGTTCCGCAACCGGGCCGGTATCCGCGTAAGCGCGTGCGGTGAACGGCTCGGCAAATCTATCCCGCATCGCGGCAAGCAGCGCGTTCAACCGATCACACATCACTTGGTGATAGTCATCGCCCCATGCGTATCGAGAAATCCACCCGCGGGGCGCTCCCCCTGACGCTCTCGCCACTCCCGCCGCTTCGGTCGAATAAGGATGTTCTGTGTTGTAGTTCAGCGCGCAGACAATCACGCTGCGCAAGTCTGCCATCACTAACCCGGGGTCGCGCCTCCGCGGGTCTTCCAGGTACTGCATCTGCCCGGCATAGCCCCGGTTCAACCAATCCGAAAAGTGCGCCAGGTCCGGGAAGTCTTGCGCGCACACAATTCCGCAGAGATCGAATCCAATCTCCTTGGCGTACTCAATAATCCAGGCGCGATGTGCGTCGGAGCCCATACTTCCATTCTCCCGCATTCAAGACGCGGACGCAGGCACGGGACCCTGAGGTCTTATTTTTAGCTGAGAAGTGCCGAGGAGATGCCACCGGCGAGAAACACTAGGCTAGCGATAGCTGCGGACGGCCGTGCTTTCATCGTTGTAAACGTCAAATACAGTAAACAATTTCGTCAGTTGCAACAGGTCGTGAACCTTTTTCGTCAGATTCAAAAGCTTCAGTTCCCCGCCGCGATTTCGCACCGCCGTGAACCCGCTAACCAACTCGCCGATTCCCGAGCTGTCGATGTAGTTCACGTCGCCCAGATTAAGCAGGATTTTCGTTTGTCCCGCTTCGACTAAGTCGCGTATGGTTTTCCGCAAAAGAGCGCTGCCTTCGCCCAGCGCAATGCGACCGCTCAAATCCACGATCGTTACCGATCCGTCTTCTCTCTGTGTCATGAACAGCGCTGCCATATTCGTCCTATGCTTGCTTGGGTGCGGAATCCGAGCTGGATTTACCGTGGTTCCCGTTTTCCGAGCCGTTTCCACCAGCCGGGATTTTTTTCGACATGATAATCTCAGCGCCACCGGTACGGCCCGGCACAACATCAAATTCGTCCATAAACGTACGCATCAGAAAAATGCCGCGCCCCGACGTGCTCAGTAAATTCTCTTCCGCCAACGGATCGGGCACATCCGACAACTTGAATCCCTTACCCTCATCCATCACATGGATGATCATTTTTTCCCGGGTCAGATCCAAAGCCAGGTAGATTTTCTTATTCGGTTTTTCCTGATTACCGTAATGAAAGGCGTTGATTACGCCCTCGCGAACGGACATCCCAATGCGGTAGCATTCGTCTTCGTTGAATCCCACCGCTTCCGCCACTCGCAGACACATCTCCTCAGCGAGATTGACGCTCTCGACGTGGGTATCCAGAATTACTTCTAAGTGCTTGGTCTCTGGCGTCATTCCCGCCTGTCGCTGCGGCCTGTTGACTCAAAACGGCGTACTTACTCGTAACACAGCGGGCAAACCCAAGTCAATGGAGCCGGACACTCAAATTCCCAAGGCCTTTACCCTACGCCCAATAGCTGCGATCCAGGGTGCGGTACTGGATCGCTTCGCTCAGGTGTTTCGCCTGTACATCCTCGGCAGCGTCGAGGTCGGCGATGGTGCGCGCCACCTTTAAAATTCGATCATGGGCTCGCGCCGAAAGCCCGAGCTTGGTTACTGCGTTCTCCAGTAGCTTCTCCCCATCTGCTGAAATCGCACAGCACTTCCGGATCAGCTTTGACGCCATCTGCGCGTTGCAATACGTTTTCTTTTCGGCTTTGAACCGCTCCTGTTGCCGGTCGCGCGCCGCGATCACCCTTCCCCGTACCGCCGCGGAATCCTCCGACGAAGACGGCGCGCGTAACTCCTTGTACTTTACCGCCGGAACCTCGATGTGAATGTCAATGCGGTCCAGCAACGGCCCAGAAATTTTCGATACGTAACGCTGTATCATCGGCGCGGTGCAATGACATTCCCGGGTCGGATCGCCGAAATATCCGCAGGGACATGGGTTCATTGCCGCCGCCAGCATAAATCGCGATGGGAACGTGACTGACACCGCCGCTCGCGCAATCGTGACCATCCCGTCCTCGAGCGGCTGCCGCATCACCTCCAGCACGTTCCGTTGAAACTCTGGCAACTCATCGAGGAACAGAACGCCGTGGTGCCCTAATGAAACCTCCCCGGGACGTGGCACCGCCCCGCCGCCGATGAGCCCAGCATCGCTGATGGTGTGATGGGGCGATCGAAACGGCCGAGCTCCGATCAACCCTTGGCTGGCGTCCAGGGTGCCGGCAACGCTATGGATTCGCGTGGTCTCAATCGCTTCTTCCAAGGACAGTGGCGGCAGGATCGTGGGAATTCGCTTTGCCAGCATGGTCTTTCCCGCCCCGGGCGGCCCAATGAACAGAATGTTATGGCCCCCGGCGCAGGCCACTTCCAAGGCACGTTTGGCGGCTTGTTGCCCGTGAACATCACGCAGGTCCACCGAGTATTGTGCTGCCTCGCTCAGCATCAGTTTGGCGTCCACACAGACCTTTTGAAACGACTCCGGCGAATTCACCAGGTCCACCGCTTGCGGCAGCGATTTCAGCGCAAAAACATCGATCCCATCCACTACCGCCGCCTCCCGCGCATTGCTCTCCGGGACTGCCACGGCCTTCAGCCCTTTTTCGCGTGCAGCAATGGTCGCCGAAAGTGCCCCGCGTACCGGCCGCACGCTGCCATCCAGAGAAAGCTCGCCCAGGAACATCATCTGATCGAGCACTTTTCCGAAGAACTGGCCTTGGCACCCGACCACACCGAGCGCCATCGGTAAATCGAATCCAGAACCCTCTTTTCGCAGGTCTGCAGGAGCCAGGTTGATGGTTACCCCCTGACCATACGGAAATTCGAATCCGCAATTGCGCAGTGCCGATTTGATCCTTTCCCGGCTCTCTTTGACGGCGTTGTCCGGAAGACCTACGACATTGAAGTCCTTCATATATGCGGAGCCAACGTCGACTTCCACTTCCACAGGGTGGGCATCGATACCGTAAACGGACGCGCTAATTGTCTTGAAGAGCATGACCTGGCTGAGGAGCTACGGCCAGTATATATTAATTGTGGACGACACGCGAATGTTACGAATCACACCGGATTGCAGCATCTGGAGCGTGGCAGGGGATGGGCCACACATCTCAACCGTTCAGCTTCGCTTTGCGCGTAGTTTCCGGCACCATTTGTGCCCTGCGAAGGGTTAGAAACATCGAAAGGAACTCGTTGACATGCATCAACTTAGCCGTGTAACGTAGAAGGGTTACGCGGGTAACGGTTTCGCTCCTTTTTGCATCTATAAGTGTGTGCAGTATAGACGCTTAAGGACCGTTCGGGTTCAGCGCAACAATCAGGGCAGGCGTGGGCAGCGGCAAGAAAACGGCGCGGCAGAAAAGGCTTCAGAGCAAAATTTGAGAGCTTCGAGGAGGATTGTTCCTCCCTTTGCCACCTTTTTGGCTGCTCGTCCTGGCTTCGGTGTCACTTGAAGCCAGGCTACTTCGATGTGAATAGGCGCGATCTACTTAGTATCGGAAAGCGGGAGGAGTGTTGTGGCGGCTACGGGCTTAGAAGAAAAATATGATGCAGTACGCCAGCTCATTGCCATCGGCAAGGAGCGCGGCTATTTGTTGTACGACGAAGTGAATGATTCGCTCCCCGCGGAAGTTCATTCTTCGGAAGAAATCGACGATCTCCTCACTACCTTCGAGCGTAACGGGATTGAGATTTACGAGGACGCGGCATCCGCTAAGGCCGCGCGTGCCGTAGAGGTCTCTACCGAACACGGCGACCACGAAGGCGGCGTCAAAGAGGACCTGCACGGAGAGGAAAGCGGCAGCGATCTCGACCTGACCCCAGGATCGCTGGAGAAGACCAACGACCCCGTAAGAATGTACCTGCGCGAGATGGGTACCGTGCCCTTGTTGACCCGCGAAGGCGAAGTGACCATTGCCAAGCGCATTGAGCGCGGGCAACTGGTGGTGATGAAAGCGATCACCCGTTCTCCCATCGTCATTAAAGAACTGATTGCCGTCGGCGAGGATTTGCGCAAGGGTGCCCGCTCGATCAAGGAAATCGTTCAGTTTGACGACGAAGAACTGACCGAAGAGAAAATCGCCAATAAGACCAAGCAAACTCTGAAGTACATCGACAAGATCGCCAAGTTGTATGACGAGGCTCTCAAGGAAGCGGTCCGCCTGGACAAGACGCCCAAAGCCAAGAAGAAGCCTTACATTCGCGCAAAATGGGCGGTCGCTCGCACTCGTATTCAAATCTCGCTGGAAATCCGGGCAATCGACTTCAACCCCTTCGAGAAGAAGCGCCTCATCGACAAAATGCGTGGGACGGTCGAGCGTTTGCAGTCGCTGGAGCGCGAAGCCGGACGCCTGGAACGCCGCGCGGACGTTTCGAAGGGCGATAATGCTGTTGAAGCTCGCCGCGAGTTGCGTACTCGCCGTTCTGAACTGAAGGATATCGAAGAGGCCAGCGAAGTCGGTCTCACCGAATTGAAGCGCACGCTGACCATCATTCATCGCGGCGAGGCCGAAGCCGAGCAAGCGAAAAAGGAACTGATCGAAGCGAACCTGCGTTTGGTGGTCTCCATCGCCAAGAAGTACACCAACCGTGGTCTGCAGTTCCTGGATTTGATTCAGGAAGGCAACATCGGCTTGATGAAGGCCGTCGACAAGTTCGAATGGCGCCGCGGTTACAAGTTCTCCACCTATGCGACATGGTGGATTCGCCAGGCCATCACCCGCGCGATTGCCGACCAGGCCCGCACCATCCGTATCCCTGTGCACATGATTGAAACCATCAACAAACTGGTGCGCACCAGCCGTCAATTGGTCCAGGAACTTGGCCGCGAGCCCACCAGCGAAGAAATCGCCAAGCGTATGGATATTCCTGTGTCTAAGGTGCGCAAAATTTTGAAGATCGCGCAGGAACCTATTTCGCTCGAGACACCCATCGGGGAAGAGGAAGATTCGCATTTGGGAGACTTCATCGAGGACAAAGCGGTGGTTTCGCCCTCCGATGCGGTCATTAACTTGAACCTCAAGGAACAGACCTCGTCGGTTCTGAAGACCCTCACACCGCGTGAAGAAAAAGTCATCAAAATGCGCTTCGGCTTGGATGATGGCAGCGAGCATACCCTTGAGGAAGTAGGCCAATCCTTCGCCGTTACCCGCGAACGCATTCGCCAGATTGAGGCCAAAGCGTTGCGCAAACTGCGCCATCCATCGCGCTCGCGCAAATTGCGCGCGTTCCTGGAAGGACCCTCGCGCGATTATCTATAGAAATGGCTGGATCAAAATTGAAACAACACGCCCGGAGCAATCCGGGCGTCTTTCTTGTTAGGAATGGCTGTTTCCTGTAACTTCCAGACTGCCTATTGAGGTTTCGCCCGCAGCGTGTCCGAAAGATAGGTCGGCGAGGACAACGCAAAGATGTACTTGTTGCCCTGGGCCAGTAGCGCCCAAGCAAGCAGCCTTCCCCGCTGATTGTGGAGGAAATATTCGTACCAGCGATCCTCGACCAATTGCGGAATCACCACCACAATCCTGCGGTGCGGATTCGCTTTCGAAAGCTGCAGCACATACTGCACGATCGGCACAATCACCCAACGATACGGAGACGGCAAAATCGTGAGCTTAGGCGGTTCTACGCCCGCTTCCCGGAAAGGCTGCTCCACGTAACGCTCCCAGTCATCGCGCAATAGTTCGGAATGATTCTCGGGTTCCACGTGAATTGCGGTGATTTCGTTGGAAATTCTCGACGCGAATTCCAGGGCTTGCTTCGAAACGCGGCTCCAGCGGTCCAACGGCACAACCGCAATAGGAGCAGACTTGTGAGTCGCCGGTTCGACGCTATCCATACAGCTGATCGCCATCGAGACCTCGTGATAATGGCGCCGCACCTTTAGAAAGCAGAAGATCACGAACGGAATGAAAATCACCGTGATCCATGCGCCTTGCCTGAATTTAGCCACCAGCACCACCAGAACTGTCAGTCCGGTCACGAATGCTCCCAGACCGTTGACCAGCATATTTCGAACCCATTGCGGTCCCCTCTTTTTGAACCAATGCACCACCATCCCCGACTGGGAAAGTGTGAATGCCAAAAACGCCCCAACCGCGTACAGCGGAATCAACCGGTCCGTGACGCCTCCAAACAAAATGAGCAGAAATCCCGTTGCTATTGCCAGAATCATTATGCCGTACGTGTAAACCAGGCGCCTTCCTCGGTAGCCGAACACGTGCGGCAAATAGTTATTCAACGCGATGGATCGGCACAGACGCGGAAAGTCGGCAAACGCCGTATTCGCAGACAGCGAGAGGACCAGCAAGATCGATGCGATCGTAATGTAGTAGAAGATTCCCTTCCCAACTACAGCCAGCAGCAACAACGAGAGCACGCTTTGGTATCCCGGCCGTCCGGGGTCAGTTGCTGTGATGCCATACGCTTTAACCAGGAACGAAATACCCGCCAGCAGTACAGCCAAAATAAAAATGATGATCGAAAGTGTGCGCTGCGCGTGTTTCACGGCAGGCTCGCGAAATGCTCTTACGCCGTTGCTGACGGCTTCCACCCCGGTGAGGGCCGTGCAACCACTGGCAAACACCTTCAGCAGTAGCCAGGCGGTAACCGCGGCCGTCACCGGGCCCGGCGGCGGAAGCGCGGAGACCGGCGACGGATGCCCGCCACTCAACGCCACCCGAACCAAACCCCCAACAATAGTGATCAGCAGCGTGCTGACAAATAAGTACGTGGGAATCATAAATACGATTCCAGCGTCGCGCATGCCCCGCAGATTCAGAATCGTGATCAGGAGCAAGATCGATATGCACAACAAAACCGTGTGTGACTGCAGCGATGGCACTGCCGAGATCAATGCGCCCACGCCCGCGGAAATGCCCACGGCCGCGGTCAAGATGTAATCCGTCAGGAGCGCCGCGGCAGCCAGCAGTCCGGCAAACGCACCCAGGTTTGCACGCGCCACGGTATAGGAGCCGCCCCCGGTCGGGTAAGCGGCAATCGTCTGTAGATACGAGAAGAACACGATCACCAGAAGCGTGATGATCGCCAAACTGACCGGCACGATGTAGCGCACACCGAGCAGGCCAAGGGGAATCAGCAGGCTTAACGCGGCTTCCGGGCCATATGCGGCGGAGCTCAATCCGTCCAATCCAAAGATGGGAATGCCGGCGGAAACGCCAATTTGTTCGGCGCGTTCGTCACTGGTTCTGAGGGGTTTTCCTACGATTACGTCGATAAGGTTCATGCGGTCCTGGGCTGAGTGGAGTCACTGAGCGTTCTATTTGCGTTGAGTCATCGGCAAATGTCAACACAACCAACGAAATGCACAGCTATACAATCGCAGGGAGATTACGGACGTGTTACACAAAACCGCTCAGCAAAGCGGCCGCCCTCGGGTTGTCCTCCACCGTTCCCAATGCCATAATTCCCCTTCACAGTGGCTTTGCGCTGGGATTCCCCACTTCATCCCGGTCGGTTTCTGAGCGCAGCGCTGTCTCAAGGGGGTTCCCATGGCACTTCGTGATAGCTGGATTGACAAGCGGGAAGCGGCACAAGCGGGCGCAAACGGCAGCCGCAATATGTCGCAGATGCATCTCGCCAAGCTCGGAGTCATTACCGAGGAGATGCAATACGTAGCCACCCGCGAGCGACTAGACCCGGAATACGTCCGCAGCGAAGTGGCCCGTGGGCGTGCCATTATCCCCGCCAATATTCACCATCGCAATCTCGAGCCGATGGGCATCGGCGTTGCCTTCAACTGTAAGATCAACGCAAATATTGGGAATTCGGCGACCACCTCCGAAATCCACGAGGAGCTCAAGAAACTTCATCACGCCGTCCATTATGGCGCGGACACCGTCATGGACCTTTCCACCGGCGGCGATATCCCCGAGATTCGAAAAGCAATCATCAGCGCCTCTCCCGTGCCGATTGGAACCGTTCCCGTCTATGAAGCCATTTCCCGGGTCCGCCGCCCAGAGGACCTTTCCATCGATCTCATGCTCGAAGTAATTGAAGAGCAAGCTGAGCAGGGCGTGGATTATATGACCATCCACGCTGGAGTCTTGCGCGAACAAGTGCCGTTAGTTCGGAAACGCATTACCGGAATCGTTTCACGTGGCGGCTCGCTGATGGCCCACTGGATGGAGTATCACAAGAAACAGAACTTCCTGTACGAGCGTTTCGAGGACATTTGCAAGATTTTCAAGAAACATGACGTGAGCTTCTCCCTGGGCGATGGCATGAGGCCTGGCTGCCTGGCCGATGCCAGTGACGAAGCGCAGTTTGCCGAATTGCGAGTTCTGGGCGAACTCACCAAGCGCGCGTGGGAGCATGACGTTCAGGTCATGATCGAAGGCCCTGGACACATTCCCATGGACAAAATTAAAGAGCAGGTCGATAAGGAAGTGGAATGGTGCTACGAAGCCCCGTTCTACACACTCGGTCCTCTCGTCACGGATATCGCCCCAGGCTATGACCACATCACCAGCGCAATCGGGGCGGCCATGATCGGCTGGTACGGCGCTTCCATGCTCTGCTACGTTACCCCCAAAGAGCACCTGGGCCTGCCCAATCCCGAGGACGTTAAGCAGGGCGTGATTGCGTACAAGATTGCTGCCCACGCCGCCGATGTCGCTCGCCATCGTCCCGGCGCACGGGATCGCGATGACGCCCTGAGCTATGCCCGATTCTTGTTCGACTGGAACAAGCAGTTCGAGCTTTCGCTTGATCCAGCAACGGCCCGCGCCATGCATGATGAGAACCTTCCCGACGACTTCTACAAGGAGGCCAAGTTCTGTTCCATGTGCGGCCCGAAGTTCTGCTCCATGAATATTACCCAGTTGGCCGAAGCACAGGGCGGCCAGGATCAGGCGGAGCGAAAGCAAAAATTCGCAGAACTGTTGGTCAAAGTGCAGGGAGCCGGGACCTAGTACCTTTCTCGCCGTTGGGAACAAAACCGCCCGCCCGTGCGTATCAAACATAAGGGCTCTTCCATGCTTGCCCGAGGAGGTGCTTTATGCTGCACCTGGCGTTTCTCGTTCTCCTCTATTTCCTGCCCGCGATTATCGCCCGTGACAAACGCGACGCCACCGGCATTTTCCTCCTGAATCTGTTCCTGGGCTGGACGGTCATCGGCTGGGTCATCGCCTTGATTTGGGCTTGCACCGCCGAGCCATCACCTCGTGTACACCTGGTTCCGGTTGCCGTCAGCGGGCGCTTTTGCAGCCAATGTGGATCCGCTGCTTACCCCGGCGCCCATTTCTGTGCCGGATGCGGCCGCACGGTCTAACCGCTCGATCGGCCGTTGCAGAGCCCGCCGTTTTGCTGTTCAGATTTGCTCTCCAATCCGCGGCGGCAAAACTGACATAATGTCCTTTATCGATGGCTGATCCCAACACAGAATCGCTGCGCAACGAATTCAACCGCTGGGCCGAAGCCGGCCGCGGTGACGGCATGGAGCACGACCATCTCCCCATCACGCTGCCAGTGCTGGAAAAAATGGCGCTCCCGCCCACCGACAACGTCCTTGACCTCGGCTGCGGTTCCGGTTGGTTATCACGCCGTATCAGTGAGTCAGTTCCTCAAGGCCGCGTCGTCGGCATGGATCTATCGGACGAGATGATCCGCATCGCCCGTCGCACCAGCGTCGATCATCACAATGTGTTGTTCATAACTGGCGAGGTGGCTGAGATTCCGTGGGAGTCCAACTTTTTTGACCACTGCATCTCCGTCGAATCGGCGTATTACTGGCCCGATCCCGCCGCCGGCGCTCGAGAGATTCAACGCGTGTTGCGGCCCGCCGGTTCCGTTTGGATCCTGATCAACTATTACCGCGACAATCCGTATTGCCACCAATGGGGTGCGCTCCTTGCGATCCCAACACATTTGCTCAGTGCCGAAGAATGGGCCCGCATCTTTCGCGACGCCGGATTCACGCGCGTTTCCCACGAGCGCATCGTCGATCCGTCTCCAACTCCGGAAACCTATACCGGCCGCTGGTTCCGCGATGCTGCCGAACTTCGTGCTTTCAAAAACGAAGGCGCGCTGTTGATCCACGCCGAGAAGTAGCGCCTCACTGCAACCCATTGACGCAAGCACACGCCCAAACGCAATCTTGCGCTAGAATCAGTTCTGGTTTTCCCTAACAACACTCAAACAGGCGTGAACGAGGAGCGAAAGGTCCGTGAGCACGATCTTTGATGGCGCAGTGGCCGTAATTACCGGCGCGGGTTCGGGTATGGGCCGCTGTCTCGCGCAGCAACTGGCGGACAAGGGTTCCGCTCTCGCTCTCGCCGATATTAGCCAAAAAGGTCTGGACGAAACGGCGGCACTTCTGCGGACATCAGCAAAAGTCTCCAAGCACATCGTGAACGTGGCTGACGAATCACAAGTAAAACAGTTCGCCGATGACATGCTTCGCGAGCACGGCCGCGCCTCGCTGTTATTCAACAATGCCGGCGTAGCTTTGCTGGGACACCTCGAAGAGATTTCGCTCCAGGACTTCCGTTGGCTGATGGACATCAATTTCTGGGGCGTGGTCTACGGTGTCACCTATTTCCTTCCTCTCCTCAAGAAAGAAACCCGTGCGCACATCGTGAATACTTCGAGCCTGCTGGGAATTTTTGGAGCATCCGGGCAGGGCGCTTATTGTGCCAGCAAGTTCGCCGTGCGCGGCTACACGGAATCTTTGCACCACGAACTCCTGGGCACCAACGTCGGCGTCACCTGCGTTCATCCCGGTTTCGTGCGTACCGCCATTGCCGAACACGCCAAAGTGGGCCAGCGCGCCGGTGTTGGTTTGCGTGATGAAAGCCTTGCCCGCTTCGACCGCGTGGCCCGCACGGATGCCCCAACCGCCGCAGCCAAGATTCTCCGAGCCGCTGAACTGCGCAAAGCTCGTGTGCTGATTGGTCCGGATGCTTATTTCGTCGACATTTGGCAGCGACTCAAGCCCGCCAGTTACTGGAATCTGCTCGCAAAGCAATTCGAGGATCCGAAAACCAAGTCTAAGCAGGGGTGACGCCAATGGGCAGAATACACTTGGCGAAAGACAATGACTTGACGCGCACCCTGGCGCAACGAATCCGCGGTATGTGGGACGCTTACCTGCTTGCCGACGAACCCGCGCACAGCGAATTCCTCAGCGACGATTTTCGCGCAGTTCATCCTGACGGCACAGTTCATCTTGGCAAGCCCACCCTGGCGGAAATCCGGGCGAACCCGATCGAAGACTATTGGCTACGTGAGTTGCAAGCTTGGCCAGTGGGAGACGAAGGCGCAATCGCTACGTACACAGCGGAAGTTGAGGTGCGCAACGGCCAGTCTGCGGAACGCCTCAAGTATGAGGTCGGACAGGTCTGGATGAAGCACGCTGGCGCATGGAAATCCCGCTACTACCACGCCACTTCGCTCAAAGCCGCACTACCCAACTCATAAGTGCCTCAGCAAGCTCAAAAACCAGCCCTACTGGAGCATTCCAACAAAGTTTTCAGCGTAACCTTCATAACGATCAACTAACCTGCGGAAATTTTGTGGCCACGCAAACAGCTGTTCAATCTTCCAACTCCGGATGGCCCACAATCCGGCAGTTGGCTCCTCTAATCATTACAAGCGCGTTTCTCGCTACCTATTTGGCGAAACCTCCTCCAAGCCGACCGAGTGAGGTTTCATTTGTCCGATTGGCGCAGCGTCAATCAGACATAACGTCTTCAGGATGGGGATGCTCGGGACTGGTGGCAGTTTGGTTGAAGGAATCGTTGCACTTATGGTTGTGCCGATTTCCTCAGGTCCAACTGCCCAATACCTCCGATCGGTCCGCGTATGCAATACCGCGACGCCGGGTGATGTCGGTAATCACCGCGGTGCTGGGATGAAAAGGAAGAAAATGGAAGTTGAAAATATGGAATCTAGATCAAGCAGCTACCAGGTTTTGGGGAGGGTTTTCGGTGCACGCGATTGAGTCGCTTCTCTAAAGCATCGAGAAACTTAAAAGTCTCCGCGAACTTACGACCAAATGGCGTGAAATAATACTCCACGCGAGGCGGCACTTCAGGGTAACTGCGTTTTTCCAACACAGCGTAGGACACCAGCAACCGCAAGCAGTCATTCAGCACCTTGGCCGTTAAACCTTCAACGCTCCGCTCCATTGCGCCGGGGCGGCGAATACCTCGCTGTAGCAAATCCACGACCGTAAGCGACCATTTGCAACCAACGACGGTCTCAACCATACGTCCGACTTGGCGTGGTGGCAGACGACGCGAAAGTTTTTTCATGCCTGTTTTCATAAAGACTTACCAGTTTGTGCCTACCCAACCTCATTGTGCCCACTGTTTTCACAATACGACCATCGCTTAAGGTGATCATAACGCACTTCGACGGCACGATTCCGTCGAGCGAAGATAGATCACAGGAAGGAGATGCAACAATGAATTTGCAAACCATGAAAAATGCACTCATCATCGGTGGCTCAACGGGGATCGGGTTGGACGCTGCCAAGCGCCTCGGTTTGCGCGGCGCGACCGTGACTATTGCTGGCCGTGACACCGTTAAGCTTGAAACGGCAGCAGCAACCATCAAGGAAGCGGGTTCACCAAAGGTCATTACGAAAGTCCTTGATCTTTACGATCGCGCTCAAGTAGATGACTTTGCCCAAAAGCTTGCCTCCGGCACGACATTTAATTATTTGGTTAATTCAGCAGGCTATTTTTCTCCAACGCCGTTCCTCAAGCATACTCGCGAAAACTTCCATCAATACCATGACATAAACGAGTCACTTTTCTTTCTCACTCAGGCGGTGGCGCAACGGATGGTGAACGAGAAGGTCAAAGGCAGTATTGTCAATATTGGCTCGATGTGGGCGAAGCAAGCTATCAAGGCGACGCCCTCTTCGGCCTATTCCATGGCGAAGGCAGGATTACATTCATTGACACAGCATTTGGCCATGGAACTTTCGGAACACGGTATTCGCGTAAACGCCGTTTCGCCGGCAGTGGTGGAAACGCCCATCTACGGTGCGTTCATAAAGCCAGAGGACATCAGCAAGACACTCGCAGGGTTCAATGCTTTTCATCCCATCGGCCGCGTGGGTATGCCAGCAGATGTCGGAGCGGTGATCGATTTCCTGCTTAGCGACGAAGCGGGCTGGGTTACTGGCGTGATTTGGGATGTGGACGGCGGCGTGATGGCGGGCCGTAATCAATGAATTGGCAGTCCACGGTATTCGAGGCCCGGTTCTCCCGATGTCGTAAAATGCTTTTCTTCCTTGCTTGCCGTGTACTCGGCAGTCCTGAGCAAGTGCATGATGTGGTGGAGAACTGCAAGATCACGGCCTCTCGGAATCTAGCCACTTTTGAATCCGAAGGAGCTTTCCGCAGCTGGCTGGTAAGAATTCTTATCGACGAAGCTTTGGCGATTGTCCGTCAAAAAAAAAGCAATCACCAAAGTACAAGAAGGTGCTAGCCGACTTCCACAGCGGGATTAGTACCGCCAAGTCGGCATCTCGTCAAGAAATCGAGCACTGAAGAGATGCGCGTTTAACAGGACTTATTCGATTGACGCCTAAGAGGTTCTCAATGAGGCCTTGGCCTGTTTTCTTCAGTTGGGAACGCCTGGTCAGGCAGCCCATTCATCGAATCGGCGCATGATCTCCATGAGCTTGCATCCCAACAGGATGAGAGAGCCCCACAATATGAAGGGGACGCCATAGAGTAGGAGATGCTTGCGCGAACGGGCTAACTCAAACACCCGCATCGTCACGATGGCGTATCCGTTCGCTGAGAGATAAGCAACCGCCAAACAGCTCATTACCAAGTTATGAAAGTTCATATGCCTCCCGACAGTCGCGGCGGACACTCAAGGCCACTACTGCCGAAGGCGTGGGACGCGCTCTTAAGGCTAGTCGGCATCGCCATCGGCATCTGTTCCGATAGGGCTGAGCCCGCAGTGGCGACGACCGAGGCGCCGCCACTGGGTTCGCTATTGCATCAGATGCACAATGGGATGCGAGTCATTGAAGACCGTTCTCGATGCCAGCTTACCCTCCCGGACGGTCCACACCTTAGAGTTGAGACCATCCTCCGTCTACCGGAAGTTCGGCGCCGGTCGTGAAGGTCGCGTCGAACGCGAGGAAGAGGACGGCCTTCGCGATTTCCTCCGACGTCCCCCAGCGCTTCATGGGAACCATGCCGATCATCTTCTCTCTAAGCTGGGCGGCCGCGTCTTTCTCGGGGAACATCTTGCCCAAGATCGGCGTGTCGATGGGGCCGGGCGTCACCGCGTTGACTCGAATCTCGCGAGGAAGCAACTCGGCGGCGAGCGTCCGTGCGAAGGATCGCAGCGCAGCTTTGGCGGCTCCATATGCGGCGTTGCCGGGCATTCCCTTGACGTTGGCGATCGAGGTCGTGAGGACGACAGAGCCTCCCCGGTTGATCAGCGGCGCGAGCTTCTGCACCGCGAAAAGCGGTCCCTTAGCGTTCAGGTTGAACATCTCGTCGTAGACAGCCTCGGTGATGCTCTCGAGAGGCGCTCGGATGCTGAACCCGGCGTTGACGAAAAGCAGGTCGAAGGTGTCGAACTCGGCCTTCACCCGAGAGGCTAGGGCGTCGATGTCCGTCAACGAGCGCGCGTCGCTCGAAACCACGAGGGCGTCCTTTCCAAGCTCTTTCTGCGCCGATTCCAGGCCGGCCTTCGAGCGACCCGTCACCAGAACGCGCGCGCCCCCATCGAGGAGCATCTTCGCCGTCGCGAGCCCCATGCCGCTCGTGCCGCCGATAATCACCACCTTTTTACCTTGGTACCGTTCCATATGTATTCTCCTCGCGAGGTTAGGGTTGCTTTGCTGATTTTGAACTGTTTGGTACGATAATAGACGCGATGGCAGTGGTCAAGGACTTTTTGAACTATTTATTTCAAAATTCCGTAAGACGTCATAATCAGCCGAGTCGTTGCATGAGTTGCATAGCGTCTCAGTCCCTCGGGCTAGACGGCCGTCAGGCCGCCGTCGACCGGCAGGTCGATACCGGCGACGTAGCTGCTTTGGTCTGAGGCGAGGAACAAAGCTGCGGAAGCGATCTCCTCTGGGCGTGCCAAACGTGCCAGAGGTGTCATCGCAGTGATCTGCTTTCTGGCTTCGGCAGCCCGCTCCTTGGACGGGAACTGCTCGTCGAATATCGGCGTGTCGACCGGACCTGGGCTCAGCACGTTGGTCCTGATCTTCCGATCCTTGCATTCGCTGGTCCACGTGCGGGCGAATGACCTGAGCGCCGCCTTGGTGGCGCTGTAGGTACTGCGGCCCGGAAAGCCTCTGTTCTTACCGGCGGACGCCACGAGGATGATGGAAGCCCTATCGTTCAAGTGGGGCAGCGCCTTCTGAACGGTGAAATAGTGCTTTGAAGGTCATGTCAGGCCGCGTATCGTCTTTAACGAACCCCCGCAACCTCTTAAAGCGGTCGCGAGGCCAATGCCGCTGCTGCCCCCCTGTGACGACGGCTATCTTGTTATTCAATAATGACATTGTGTTATCAATTCAGCCGCGATCGGGCTCTCCTTCAGGACGACACAGTTCTCAAAGTTGCTGTGGAAGATAAATCGACGCCAGAGACCTTGACGACGGCCTGCCACGCGGCTTCATGGCTGGCGCGATCGTGGAGGTGTGGGTGGCGCTGCGCCTCGATTGGGCCTGAGAACTTCCCCTGAGCCGAGGCGAAGAATTGCCCTGAGACGTCGGTTCCGAACTCCGACGCCTGGAGGTACCGACGGGCCGCGGTCTCCGGCGTCTGATTCATGCCGGGAATAAGGTTCACGATTGGGATAAACAGATACTTCAACAACGGGCCAGCGTTTCGCACCACCTTGGTGGCGGTCGCCCCACCGGGCGAGACAGCGTACACGGCCATGCCGGAGGGTAGCCTGCGCGCCAGCGCCGCGACCCACCAAGCGATAATGAGCTTCGCGTCGGCATACGCATTGTTGGGCACGTACTTCACGTTCGGCCCGTTGCGCAGCAGGGCTTCAACAGCCGCGGTTTGGTCCCCCCGGTAGTATTTGGCCGCGAAGGCTGGCACGTCGGTGTACTTGAACATGGGTACGCCCCCGCGGGCAGGCTCCGCGCCGGCGATAACAATCCGCGCGTTGGGGCTAAGAAGGTTGGCGCGGAGCAACCCGACAGTCAGTTGATGATGGCCGATCAGCGGGGCCTGAGAAGCCTCGACACCCGCCGCCGTGATCACGCGCTTTTTACCGGGGACCATCCCTGCATTGAGCAGCAGGAAATCGATCGGCTGACCCCGCTTGACCAGCTCGGCGAGGACGGACTGAACGCTGGACGGCGAGTCCAGATCCAGCTCCAGCGGCGTGAAGATTTTTTTCTTGGTCTCAGCCGCGAGTTGAGCAGCCGTTTGCTGGACCTGGGCCAGCCTGCGCCCGGTGATGATGATCCCGTCCCATCCCTGTTCGGCAAGAGCGCGGGCTGCCGCATGGCCGAGCCCGGAGGTGGTGCCGGTGACGAGAGCGATCGAATGTTCCATGGGCATCTCCGTGGTGAAGTGTGAAGGCCGGGCCCTGAGGCCCCGCGAGGCCAGAGCCGGCTTGCTAATTTCGAACTATTCGGTTATATATTGGTGGGATGGCCATTGTCAACGAGTTTTGAACCAAATGATTCAAAATACCGCTAGGCCGCGAGGACGGCCGCGCAGCTTCGACGAGACGGGGGCGCTCGAAAAGGCGATCCAGGTGTTCTGGTCGAAAGGCTACGACGGAGTGACGATTGACGATCTCGTCGCCGGGATGGGTGTGGGACGGCCGAGCCTGTATGCCGTCTTCGGGGACAAGCGGGCGATATTCTTGCGCGTTCTTAGGGCGTACGCAGAACGGAAGGGCGCATCAGCTGCGAAGGCACTCCTCTCGCCACAGGGGCTTCGCGACTCGATCGCGGGCTTTCTGAGGTACGCCGTCGAAAGTGCGACCGAGAAGGGGTCCGCCCGGGGCTGCCTTATGGTGTGCGTCGCGCCGCTTGTGAACGACGCTGAGGTTCAGCGGTTCCTGCAGAACGCGGCCAGGGGCGGCGCGGCGCTGCTGGAGCGCCGTTTCCGGGATGGGATCAGCGCGGGAGAAATCCCATCTGACTTTCCCGTAGCCGCGCGCGCAACCCAAGTCACGGATTTAGCGCGTGGGCTGACCATGCGTGCGCAGATAGGCACGCCGCGCAAGACGCTCCTCAAAGATGCTGAGGAAGCGGCCGACTTGGTGCTCCTGCCGCGCCTGAAGGCCATCGGCCAGCAGAAGCTATAACTTTCTCACGCCGGCGCTTGAGCCGGGCAAACGCGGTGCCTGCATGATCGCACCCCTTCCGGTGAAGCCCGCTCTGAAGGCTTCATATAGATAGTGAGCACGCAAGCATTTGGAGATCGCTATGTCACTCATCGAGCCCGGATTGGTAATGATAAGTCGGCATAGCGGAAGTAATCCGCGTGATTCTACTCTGGGCGTCGCTCCCGAATAATGAGCAATCCGGAAGTTGAACCACAAAAGCGAACCGTCAGAACTAGGTTTTGGGCACTCGAGGCATTTATGAAATCGTCGTAATCTCAACCCACTCAGTCCAGGAGACCGCTGAGAACCTCTACGCATCTAGGATAGGAAGCCAAACTACTTTTGCGAGGGTCCAACTTGGAAATATCCAGAAGCGTGTTTGTTGTGCTTTTCGCAGTTTTCTTCCTGACATCCGGTTTCGCGCAAACGCCGAGTACCAACAAGGACCTCACAGACAATCCCGTCTACAAGAAAGATTGTGCTGGGTGCCATGGCAAAACTGCGCAAGGACATCACTTTGGCGGTCCATCTCTCATTTCGGATAAGGTCGCTGCGGCTCTTCCCGAGGACTTGCGGAATATCATTACCAACGGCAAAGGCCATATGCCCAAGTTCGCTAGCAAACTCTCCAGCGAAGAAATCGATTCTTTGGTTCAGCAAATCCGCGCCCTGAACAAGAAGTGAGCGCCGCGGCCACTTGCCACTTGTGACATGCCTAGCTGACAGCAGTGTCCGCATATGGTAGTCATAAGGGAGCAGCTGAAAGGCCGCACGGCGCGAACGGACGAAAGAGGTTCCAGTGGGCGTCATAGACCAACGGTTCGAAAAAAATTTCCTGATTACCTCAGTCGACTATGTCTTCAATTGGGCGAGAAAAAGTTCGCTTTGGCCGCTGACATTCGGCTTGGCCTGCTGCGCCATTGAAATGATTGCTTCGACCACCGCGCGCTTTGACATGGCCCGGTTTGGTGCCGAGGTTTTTCGTCCCTCACCGCGCCAATCGGATCTGATGATCGTCTCCGGTACGGTCACGCTGAAGATGGCGCAAGTAATCCAGCGCGTATGGCAGCAAATGCCCGACCCAAAATGGTGCATCTCCATGGGCGCGTGCTCCAGCGTTGGCGGTCCCTTCAACGCTTACTCCGTACTTCAAGGAGTGGACCGCATCGTCCCCGTCGACGTTTACGTGGTGGGCTGCCCGCCGCGCCCGGAGGCGCTTTTTTACGCGCTGCTCAAGCTGCAAGACAAAATTGATACCATGACATTAGCAAAGAGGCCGACCGAAGTACGCCTGCGCGAGGAGATGGTGGAAGACTTTCGCAAGAACGTGATGGTTGCGCAAGTACCCGAACCTTTAGCAAAGTAACCAATCTCTCTTTGATCGAACGCAGCGAGGGCACTCGATATGGCTTTTGTGAGAACCATAAGTGTAGCGGACCTTCCTCCCGGAGCAGTTCGTGAACTGCAAGTCGAGGGTAAGGCGATTGCCGTCGCGAACGTAGGCGGAAAATTTTACGCATTCAACAATCTTTGCCTCCACCGCGGCGGTCCCTTGGGCCAAGGTCCTCTGGATGGCAAGACCGTAACCTGCCCTTGGCATGGCTGGCAGTATGACGTCACCACAGGTAAGGTGCTGCAGAACCCGGCAGTTGGCGTTGATTGCTATCCTGTCGAGGTTCGCGGACGCGACCTGTTTGTGGACGTAAGCTCCTAGCACGTCTTGATAAGTATTTGTTCTTTAGCAGCTTACGCCCTTCCAAATACAGGTTCTAGTACCTCCTGCTCAGCTTTTCCCTCCGGTTTTCCTCCTATCTTTAACATTTTGTTTGGTTTTCGTGACGCGTCCGTGTATTCTGCACCCGAATCGGAGCCGATGGCGACCGCAACCCCTCAAACACGACATTACTGGATCTTCAGCGCAGACCCTCATCACTATCACTGGGACACTCTCTTCGTAAAAGGGAAGGAGATGTGGCACGGTGCCGGCGCAAAACCCGACGCTGTACGCGCCCTCAAACAGGTGAAAAAAGGTGATCGCGTGCTCTGCTACCATTCCGCCCCGGAACGATCGCTCTACTCCATCGCGGAAGTCACCCGTGACCCGTATCCGGATCCTCACGATTACGACGGCAAAAATCTGGTCGCCGATCTGCGTGCCTACGAGAAACTGCCGCGCCCGGTCACGCTCGCCGAAATGCGCGCCAATCCTGCGCTCAAAAAGGTGAAATTGCTGAAAGCGGTGCGCCGGATCGTTACTCCCATCACCGAAGCGGAGTATCAAGAACTGCTGCGCATGGCCGGTATTGTCGCCATGCCCGGCGTGCCGTTGACCTAGCCCTAGCACTCTTCTTCAATACTTCGCTCGGAAATCAAACGTTTCTCAGTTTTTTGCGTCTCACACAGGTTAGTGCCACACTATGCAGTCCATTCACCGCGAACCAGCTCGCTCCCTTTGACCCAAGTTCTGTGACTTGAAATTGGCCGATGCTCGGTTTGCGCCGAAGAAGGAGAGGATCAATGCGTGCTCGCCTCGGTTGGTTTCTCGGAATTGTGCTGCTGTGCGGAATCAGTGCGAAAGCGGCCGACCAGACTGTCCTGTTGGCGCAGGAGCCCACCGTCAACAAAACCACCATTGTCTTCACTTATGGTGGTTATCTGTGGAGTGTTCCACGCGACGGAGGCGAAGCTCGCCAGCTGACTACCGGAGGCCACGAACGCTCTCCAATCTTTTCTCCTGACGGACAATCCATCGCGTTTACCGGCGAGTATGACGGCAACACTGACGTGTACGTCATGCCTGCCGATGGAGGCACGCCAAAGCGCCTCACGTGGCATCCTGACCAGGATGCGTCCATCGGCTGGACGCCCGACGGCACGCGCGTCCTTTTCGTCTCGAATCGCGAAGCGTACGCCGATTTCACCCGGTTTTATACCGTTCCCGCAGACGGAGGAGTTGCCCAGCCATTGCCAATGTGGAGGGCGTTTGAGGGTTCCTATTCTCCCGACGGCGCGCGGATCGCCTACGTCCCGAATTTCCAATGGCAAGCCGCGTGGAAACGTTACCGCGGGGGACAAACTACTCCCATCTACATCGTGCGTCTGAGCGACCTCTCACTCGAGAAATTGCCCCGCGAAAATTCAAACGACAAAGATCCTGTTTGGTTCGGCGACACCGTCTATTTCCTTTCTGACCGTAACGGGCCCGTCACCCTCTTCGCCTACGACACAAAAAACAAAACCGTGAAACAGGTTCTGGAGAATAAAGGCCTCGACCTGAAAAGCCTTTCCGCCGGACCGGACGCCCTGGTCTACGAGCAGTTTGGTGGAATCTTCCTCTTCGATCCACAAACCGGAAAATCCAGGAATGTAAACATTCACCTGAATGGAGACTTGCCCGCTACACGTCCTCATTTCGAAAAAGTCGCGGAGATGATTCAAAACGCCGCGATTTCCCCAACGGGCGCCAGGGCGGTCTTCGAAGCTCGCGGCGAAATTCTTACCGTGCCAGCCGAGAAGGGCGATATCCGTGATCTTACTCGCACCACCGGCATCGCCGAACGTGATCCGGCCTGGTCTCCCGACGGCAAATGGGTCGCCTACTTCTCCGACGCCTCCGGTGAGTATGCCCTGCATCTCGAGGATCAGTCGGGTTTGGGTGAGGTGAAAAAAATTAACCTGGGGAATCCGCCTTCTTATTTCTACGGACCCACATGGTCACCTGACAGCAAAAAAATTGCCTACACGGATAAGCGCTTGAACCTTTGGTATGTAGACATAGACAAGGGAACTCCCGTCAAGGTCGCTACCGAACGTTTCGAAGATCCCACCAACGGCATGAATGAGTCGTGGTCGCCCGATAGCAAGTGGCTCGCGTATACGCGTTACTTGCCGAACCACCTGCATGCGGTGTTTGCGTATTCGCTCGACAGCGCCAAAGAATCGCAGATCACCGATGGCACCGCCGATTCGCGTTTCCCAGTCTTCGACAAGAACGGCAAAACCCTCTATTTCACCGCCAGTACCGATGTCGGCTTAAGCGTGGGCTGGCTCGACCTCTCCAGCTACCAACACCCACTGACGCGCAGCATTTACGCGGTGGTCCTGAAGAAGGGTGATCCCAACCCCGTCGAACCGCAAAGCGATGAAGAAAAACTTGCCAAGCCGGACGAGAAAGATAAAAGCAAAGACGCGGACAAGGATAAAGACAAGAGCAAAGATGCCGACAAGGACAAAGCCAAGGAAGGTGAAAAGAAAGAGGAGCCTCCCGTCGTCACCATCGATTTCGACGGCATCACCCAACGCATCGTCGCTCTGCCCATTCGCGCCGCCAACTATATCCAGTTGGATGCCGGCAAAACCGGTGTGCTGTTTCTTTCTGAAATCGTAGATGTTCCTCGTTTCCGTGAACCGGGCAGCGCAACCGTAACCAAGTTCGATCTCAGCACTCGCAAGACCGAGCCTTTTGTTGCCGGAATTACTCAATTCTACGTTTCGGCCAATGGAGAGAAGGTGCTCCTTCGCCAGGGACCTCCTCCTTCCGCACCGTGGATTATCGCCGGCACCGCGTCTGCTCCAAAACCAGGCGAAGGCACTTTGAACCTTGCCAACATGGAAGTCTACGTCGACCCGCGCGCCGAGTGGAATCAGATGTACCACGAAGTTTGGCGTATCGAACGCGATTTCCTCTATGATCCCAATCATCACGGTTTAAATATTCCTGCCGCCGAGAAAAAATACGCCGCGTATCTCCCCGGTGTCGGCGGACGCGAGGACTTGAATCACTTATTCGTCGAAATGCTCGGTGACGTCACCATCGGCCACATGTTTGTCGGCGGTGGAGACGTACCCAGGCCCAACCAGGTTAAGGGTGGCCTGCTGGGCGCCGATTACAAGGTCGAGAACGGCCGGTATCGTTTTGCCCGTATTTTCAACGGTGAAAACTGGAATCCCGAACTTCGTGCTCCCCTTACCCAACCGGGAGTCGACGTCAAAGTCGGTGATTATCTCCTCGAAGTTAACGGTCGAGATGTGCGTCCACCGGCCGAAGTCTATAGCTTCTTCGAAGAGACCGCCGGAAAGCAGATCAAGATTAAAGTCGGACCAAATCCCGATGGCAAGGATGCCCGCGAAGTTACTGTCGTTCCCGTCGACAATGAATTTGCGCTTCGCAATCGCGCCTGGGAAGAAGACAACCGCCGCAAGGTGGATGAGCTGAGCGGCGGAAAGCTCGCCTACGTCCATGTACCGGACACGGCCGTGGGCGGATACACAAATTTCAATCGCTTCTACTTCGCGCAAGTCGGCAAACTCGGCGCCGTCATCGACGAACGCTATAACCACGGCGGGGAAATCGCTGATTATATCGTCGACATGCTCAAACGCCCGCTGCGCAACTGTGCGATCTCCCGCGAGGGCGAAAAGTTTTGCTCGCCTCTCGCACAAATCTACGGCCCAAAAACCATGGTCATCAACGAAATGTCCGGTTCTGGCGGCGATGCGCTCCCGTGGATGTTCAAGCAGGACAATGTGGGCCCACTCGTAGGCACCCGCACTTGGGGTGGACTGGTCGGCATCTACAACTACCCGCCGTTAATCGATGGCGGGTTCGTCACCGCTCCTCGCGTGGCCATCTACGGTTTGCACGGACAATGGGAAGTGGAGAACCACGGCATCGCGCCGGACATCGAGGTCGAAAATGATCCGGCCTCCGTGGCCGCTGGTCATGATCCCCAACTCGAGAAAGCGGTCCAGGTCACGCTAGACGCGCTGAAGAAAAATCCCGTGGTGCTGCCGGATCATCCGCCATATCCGAACTATCATCAGAAATAGCAAAGCATTGCTGGGACTGAGCGTTACATTTAATCTCGGGCTCACGGCAGAGACTTGGATAATAGCCACGGCATAAGCTCCGGCTCAGCGTAGGCCTTGTCCCACGAGTTGTGCCCTACGCCGCGATATTCCGTATACCGCACATTCCCTCTCGCCGCCTTCAATGCGCTGTTCATTTCTCGCGAGTACTTGACGGGAACGACGTCATCTTTGGTGCCATGAAAAATCCAAACCGGCGTACTGCCGATCTTCTTGGCCGCCTCTGCATAAACGCTCGCGCCATCCTGACTCGGCGCGTTTCGCAACTCCGGGAACATTTTTCGAAGGTGTGCGGAAACTGCGATCCCGCCGCAAATCGCCACGACGGCCGCAAATTTCCCGTTATATTTCGCTGCTAAATTCCAACTGCCGAATCCGCCCATCGAAAGACCGGTCAGGTACATTCGTTTGTCGTCGCCGTTGAATTCCTTAATCACGCTATCGAGCGCCGCGAGCGCGAGCTCTTCCATTTCTTCCATTGGCCACCAGTAATCCGCCTGACACTGCGGAATCGCCACAATGGTGGGAAATCGCGACCGATTTTCACGAATTGCGTGCGGAAGACCCTGCTGGGTCTGCCGCAATCCATCCGAACCGCGTTCTCCAGCACCATGCAGAAACAATATGACCGGCCATTCTTCTTGCGGTGACCAATTCTCTGGCACAAAGACCTGATACCTATACGTCTTACCCCGAATCGACATTCTGCGATCCAAAAAACCCGTTTCCACAGTCCCTCCGCCGAAAAAATGTAACACGAGCACGTGCACGGAAGAATCCGGCCTGTGGTAGTTTGATGATATAGAACTATGCCGGAACTTCCTGAAGTCGAAACCGTAGCTCGCGGTCTACAAAAAGAAATTGCAGGACAGAAGATCGTCAGCATCACTCTCGGCAAAATCGATTTTATCGACAATCCAGAGTTGCTCGAACGTGAACTCCCCGGGCGTACGGTCCTGAGCGTGGAGCGCTATGGAAAATTCATGCTCCTTCGCTTGAGTCCCGGAACTTCGGAGCCAGCGACCCAGAGTCACGCTGCTCTCCTGGTTCACTTGGGAATGACGGGCGCCCTCTTCCCTCGCGCCGTCAGCGACCCGCATGCAAAGCACACGCACGTCGTAATGCTTCTCGGCGATGGGCGGGAGTTGCGTTACGTCGATCCGCGGCGCTTCGGTCGCATGGCCTATTTAGCAGGAGACTCGCTGTCCCAGGAATTGCAACGGTTTGGCTTGGATCCTTTGGAAACCAGCAAGAACGAGTTTGTAACGCAGATTCGTTCACGAAAGGCCAGAATCAAAGCGCTGCTGCTGGATCAAAGTGTGTTTCGTGGTGTGGGCAATATCTATGCGGACGAAAGCTTGTGGAAGGCGAAGATCCATCCAGCTCAGTTGGGAGCACAGCTCAAAGAAAAACACGTTGAAAAATTGTTTACGGAACTTCAACGCATTCTCCACAACGCGATTCGGCTTCGCGGCTCGTCGATTTCCGACTTTCTTGACGCCGAAGGGCTGCCGGGCGAATATCAACAGCATCATCGCGTTTATGGCCGCGAGGGTAAGCCTTGTTCCCGCTGCAAAACCTCCATTCGTCGCATTATCGTTGCGGGACGCAGCAGCTTTTTTTGTCCCAATTGTCAGCCCGTCCCCAGGCGTCGTAGGAAATCGGCACGAACCAAATCGAAGAAACCAAGGCGCCGCAACTCGGCCTGATACGGAGCAACGATGCGAGCGGTGGTTCAGCGCGTAAGTCGCGCGAAAGTGACAGTCGAGAATCAGGTCACCGGTGAAATTGGTCCCGGGCTCATGATCTTGCTCGGAGTCGGTAAGGAAGACACACCAGCCGTTGCGTCCTCGATGGCGGAAAAAATGGCCAATCTGCGGATTTTTGAAGATGCCGCGGGCAAAATGAATTTGTCTCTTCTCGACGTCAAGGGCAGTGCCCTGGTGGTCTCGCAGTTCACCTTGTATGGAGATGCGCGCGGGCAACGCAGACCGAGTTTTATTGCCGCTGCTCCTCCGGACTTGGCCAAGAAACTCTATGAGGATTTTTGCGCGGCCCTTAGGAAGCTTGGTGTCATTGTTGGCACCGGTATTTTTCAGTCTATGATGTCTGTGGAGTTGGTAAATGAAGGTCCAGTCACGATCCTCATCGACTCGGAAAAAACCTTCTAGCTCGACCGGAATCAAACGGATTCGACGCGCTGGCACCCGCCCAGGCCGCTGGATTGCAGCGGACGCTTTACGCGAATTGCACAGCGAATCGGTACAAACTCGCTTGCGAAAGAAGCGGCGGTAAGTATGCCTCCGCTTTTAGCGCCCGTTACAATCCGCAGAGCGAGACAGGCCGATGCGAAGTGGATTGCTGCGTTATCCAGCCAGTTGGGTTATCCGGCCACGCCCAAACAGATGAGTGCCCGTTTGCAACGTGTCTCACGTTTTAAGAGCGGCGCCTGCTTCGTGGCTGAAATAAAGCTGCGCGGTGTCATCGGTTGGGTACATGTCAGCGTAACTCCCCTACTCGAAGTCGAACAGCGGGCCGAGATCAATGGCCTGGTGGTCGACGAGAATGTACGCAGCGCCGGCGTTGGTGCACAACTCCTGGTTGCTGCCGAGGAATGGGCCCGAAAAATGGGCTGCAAGGGTATGTCCGTGCGCTCCAATGTCATCCGAGACCGCGCCCACTCCTTTTATCTCCGGCACGGGTACGAGCACTACAAGACGCAGAAGGCCTTCCGCAAACCTCTTTAGCTTCAGTAGCCATACGTAACAGGGGCGTAACCGGCAGCGCCTCTGCCGTAGCGCATTTATATCGTGTTACGATAAAATGGATTTATGCCAGAGAAAATCACCCAGCACGAGTACCGGGGGTTAGGTGAGCTGCGCTATTTGATTCGCAGGTTTTTGCAGGAGGGCGACCTCACCGCTAAGCAAGCGGGTCTGGAGCCGCAACAGTATTTGCTGTTGCTCGCTATTCGCGGTTTGCCCGTCGGCCATGAGGCCACCATCAGTGCCCTCGCGGATCGCCTGTCTCTGCGTCATCACAGCACCGTGGAACTGATCGACCGAATGGAGGCCCACGGCTACGTGAAGCGCGTTCGCGGCCGCGAAGATCGCAGACAGGTTCTGGTCTCGTTGCAACCGCGCGGCTCCAGGCTTCTTGAGCGGGTAGTAGAACAACGAATCATCGAACTGCGCTCCAACGGTCGAGCCTTGGTCGCGGCCATCAGCGCCCTGCTGGAGCCCCGCGGCAAGGTGCTGCCGATCACCAGTGGACGAAGGAGAAGGGTTGTGGCCCCGAACCGGTAAACGGGCCGCCTCAGGAGCCAAATGTTTTGAGTTCACTTCCAAAGTCTGCTGTCATGCCCGGGCAAACTCCCAACAAAATTCGCCCACAGGAACTCGGGGATTTCTCTGTAAATTGGCGTGTACTCAGGATCACCTTGCTCGCGATCCCCATCGGCGCACTAGCAGCCATTTCCGCACTCGTCTTGCTTCGTCTGATTTCTTTTTTCACCAACGTCTTCTATTTCGCCCATTTGTCCATTGCTTCGAATTCACCTGCGAACAATCACCTCGGCTGGCTGGCCGTGCTGGTTCCGGTGATTGGTGCATTGATTGTTGGTTTCATGGCGCGTTACGGCTCCGACCGCATACGCGGCCATGGCATTCCAGAGGCGATCGAATCGATTCTGCTCAATGGCAGCCGTATCGAGCCGAAAGTCGCCGTGCTGAAACCGGTCTCCGCCGCAATCTCCATCGGTTCCGGGGGCCCATTCGGCGCCGAAGGTCCAATCATTATGACCGGCGGGGCATTCGGATCGATGGTCGCGCAGATGTTCCACCTGACCAGCGCGGAACGCAAAACCCTTCTTGTTGCCGGCGCTGCCGCCGGAATGTCGGCTACGTTCGCGGCCCCAATTTCCGCGGTGCTCCTGGCCATCGAGCTTCTTCTTTTCGAACGAAAGCCACGCAGCATTATCCCCGTAGCCGCGGCGAGTGGGACCGCCGCGCTGCTGCGCCAGTATCTGTTAGGGCAGGGGCCGCTGTTTCCCACAGTCGGCCACGGACCCTTGATCACTCCAATGGCGCTGGTTTGCGCCCTGATCGCTGGTATTGTTTGCGGTTTGGTCTCGATTCCCCTGTCCAATTCTGTTTACTTTTTCGAGGATTTCTTCGGCAAATTGCCGGTGCACTGGATGTGGTGGCCGGCGCTGGGCGGAGTTGTCGTCGGCCTGGGAGGTCTCGTGTTTCCGCAGGCTCTCGGCGTCGGTTATGACGTAATCGGCGAACTCGTCAAAGGCGATCATGCTCTGCGCCTTGTACTCGGCGTTCTCATCGTGAAATGGCTGATATGGGCCGTCGCTCTCGGCTCCGGCACTTCCGGTGGCGTTTTAGCTCCAGTCATGATGATTGGCGCAGGTATGGGAGCTTTGCTCACGTATGTGCTGCCGGATATGGGCCCCGGTTTCCTCGCGATGGTAGGACTCGGTGCCATGCTCAGCGGCACGTTGCGTGTGCCGATGGCTGCGATCGTCTTTACCGTAGAGGAAACCCACGACTGGAACATGCTGTTACCGCTGCTCCTCGCCTGTATCGCGTCCTACACCGTCTCCACGGTTCTGTTGCGCCGCTCGATTCTTACAGAGAAGGTCGCGCGCCGCGGCTACCACGTCAGCAGCGAATATTCCATTGATCCACTCGAGTTACTCTACGCAAGAGAAGTGATGCGAGTGCCGGATATTGTGCTCAGAACCGATAGTACGATTTCGCAGGCAATGCAGCAGTTGCAACCGGGTATCTCACAGCGACAGCGGCTTCTTCCCGTTGTGGACTCGTTCGGATTGCTCACCGGTGTGCTGACTCGAGCGTCACTGCAAAAAGCGTTGCAGGAAAGCTCGGGCGGCGACGGAGCATCCACTTTGCGCCAACTGATTCACAAGCAAGCCATCGTAGCTTTTGCTGACGAACCCTTGCGTGTCGTGGTGAACCGCATGGCCGAAAAAGGCGTAACGCGTATGCCCGTTGTCGGTCGCGGAAACGCCAAGTTTGTGGGGCTCATCTCGCTGGACGATTTGCTGAAAGCCCGGGCTAGGCACTTGGAAGAAGAGCAGCGTCGCGAGCAAACCCTATGGCTGCCCTATTTCGGCAATCCTCGTGCCGCTTCCTTGAAATCCGATTCTTGAGTGGACGACTGCTCGAACTTATGCCGCAGCGGGACTTGGTCCGTCCGGCGTACGATAAGCCTTCATAATATCCGAGATATCGATCACGCCCAGAATGCGCGAGACGTTCGCGCGGCTCAGCACAGGGACCAAAGGAAAGTTCGTCGCCTGCCGGAGTGCCACCTGAAGGTCTTCGTCTGGATGAAGGTACGGCACAACCGACAACGCCTGCGTTTCTTCCAGCAACCGGGAATCACCCGCGTCCACCAACTTCTTCAAATCCGCGCGCGACAGCAGCGCGATGGAATTGCTCGGCCGCCTTACCAGAAACACTTCGTCCATCGTACCTTCCGCGATATCCCAGGCTTCGGTTACGGTTCGCTGGCTATCCAGAATGATTGTCGGACGCGGCCGCATCGCATCTTCCACCGTCAAAATTTCCTGCTCCCGTTCTTCTTCCAAAGCCGGCAAGTACAACCCATCCTGCCGCGTGATCACTTCCAGGGCGGGAACCGGCTGGAGTTTCCGTGAAATCAGATACGAGAACATATTCGCAACCAATACCGCCAGAATAATGGTGTAGTCCCCGCTCACTTCCAACGCCATGAAGACCGAGGTGATCGGCGCGCGCAAAAACCCCGCAAACAACACTCCCATTCCCACTAAGCAGTACGTGCCCACCGACCCGGTCAAATTCGGAATGAATATGTGTTCAACCGTGCCCACCGCTCCGCCAAGCATCGCGCCAATGAACAGCGTGGGCGCGAACATCCCTCCAGGCGTGCCGCTCGAAAAAGACAGCGTTGTAGCGAGAATCTTCAGCCCCGCCAACATGCCCAGGACTTCCCAGGTGTATTGGTTGTGCATCGCCTGATCGATGAAATCGTATCCTGCGCCCATCACTTGCGGGAATCCCGACAACGCGATCAGGCCAAGCAATAATCCTGCAATCGCCGGATACAGGAACTGCATGATTTGAGGACTCTGTTTGATCTTTGGCCTTAACCACCCAAGCGCGCCAGCAAACGCCACGGACGCAATTCCACCCAACACTCCAAGGACACTGTACGCCAGCAATTCCTGCCAACGAATCACACCGACTGGCGGAATCCGGAAGAATGGCTCGGATCCCAGGAATAATCGCATCGTCACTACGCTCGAAACGGCCGCGAGTACCACAGTTGCAAGAATTCCCGCGCTCCAGTGGCCAATCACTTCCTCGATAACGAACAGAACCGCCGATATTGGCGCATTGAATGCTGCGGCCAGCCCGGCGGCAGCTCCCACGGGCGCCAGAATACGCATCTTTTTTCGAGACAGATTTAAGCGCGTGCCAACCGCTGATGCCAGACCAGCGCCAATCTGCAGCGACGGATCCTCTGGGCCCAGGGAATGCCCTGAACCAATCGCCAGCGTAGCCAAAATGAATTTCCCGATCACCGTTCGCAGGGGAATGTAACCATTGGAAATGTACAGCGCGGCTTTGGTCTGGTTCAGACCGCTACCAGCGGATCCCTTGAACACGGTGAACAGCAGTGCGGAAATCACTAATCCCGCGGCGGCAGGGGCCAAAAATGCCCGCCACGGCGCAGGCGTAAGCGCGCTTCCTAGAAGATACAGCCGGGTCCATTCCATCGTGATTCGGAAACACACCACCGCCAGTCCGGCAAATATTCCAATGAACACCGCAAGAATCAAAAAGAACCGGTCCTCATTGAACGCTAATTGGGCAGTTAGCCGGCTCGCAAACGATCCCCACGATGGGTGGACCGGCGCACCTGTCACTGTGCCTGGCGGGGTCGTTATGTCCGGCGTGCTCATCGTTCTTGCATCTCCCGCTGCTGAGCAATGGCGAGCAATGCCGAATCTTCGGGTTTACCCTCGCCGCAATGAGACTGGGCCATCTTTTCCGCCGTTGAGGTAAAGTCCAGCAGCGTCTCAATCTCTTCCGGATGCTGCTTGAGGAACCGCGCATTCGCCGCGGCTTTCAGATCTTTCCACTTCGTGTAGTAGCCGCTGATCGGCGAAGCCGGAGTCTGGCCGCCACACGACTCCAAACGATTCCCAATCACATCGAACGCGCGAAGCGTGCGGCTGATCTTTTCAACTTCCGGAATACCGCGTTCATAGGGGTTCAAACTGGTCACCGCCTGTACCACTTGCAAAAGCTGTTTGCTTGAAGCGTTCGCCGGGTCCATCCTGACCGCTCGCGCCAGATAGGACTCCGCATCGTGAAAATTACTCATGCGCAGCGCCGCTTCTCCTGCCCCGTGGAGCGCTGGGACATAGTTGGGATTCAATCGTAGTGCTTCTCGATACTGGATAAACGCTCGTTGTGCGTCGCCCACGCGCAAATACAGTTCCGCAACTCGCGTGTGCCACTCGGGATCCTCTGGCAAATTTCCGGACAGCAGAATCAGTTGTGATTCCGCGTGCCCCATGTCTCCGCGATCCAAGTAGAAATGAATTAACTCGAGTGACGCCGCGCGCCGGTTATCCGCCGCATTTTCCGGCCAATCCCCGAAAACCGCGCCATTGAAGTAACGCTCCGCCGCCACGCTGTCCCCTTTGCGCGCGTAGAGCCTGGCGATCTGGAGATTGACGAGCCCATTGATTGGCTGGCTCTGCCAAAGACTCAAGTAGTAATTCAGCGCCTGATCGGTGTGATTGGCTTGGGTCAGCGCCTCGGCCAAGTGCATGCTGTAGTCCTTATTCTGCGGGTCATAAAATAACGCCGTCCGGTAGTCGGCAACTGCGGCTTCCGGACGTTTGTCTGCCAGGTCACGATTTCCTCGTTGATACCACTCCACTCCTAATCCGAATCTTCGACGATCGTAAGCCTGGCTATAGGAGTGGGTCAGCGCGGAAAACACGATCGTTATCAACACCAGAATACTGACCAGGAGTGGCTCCCGCACAATAAAATCACGCTGAAGTAGGTTCATTCGAGTCCGTTCATGATGCTTGTCTCTCCGTCATCGAGTCGAGAGACCAGGCCGGCGCAAGGCGGGTAGCCGTCCAACTCATATATATCGTATCACGACATGATTTAAGTGACGGAGAACCCGCCACTCAGATTCCGGCACAGACTCGGCATCTAAAACGCATCCCCGCCGCCGCCCCCAAATCCTCCCCCCGAAGAGCCGCCACCACCGAATCCAGACCCGCCGGAACTTCGCGGTGCCGAAGCAAGCACGCTGCCCGCCTGCACGGACATGGCGTTCAAATCGTTCACGAACAGGTACGGATAAAATCCTGGACCGTAACTTCCTTGGTACCATCCCGGTGGCTGGGTATAAATGTTCTGGAACGCCTTGCTCCAATTCTTCTCGACACCCAGCGCCATGGCGAACGGTAGAAATTTCTCGAACATCTCGGGGGTTTTGATCATGCGATTGAAGCGGTCCGCTTCCACATGATTCAGAAAATCTTCAAATCCAAGTATCTTCTCGAGCGCGCTTGCTCCCGACTGCGTCCGTGCCGGCATAAACCATCCGAAACCGCAGATAATCGCCGCTGTCAGGATGCCCGCAGCCACAAACGGCACGGGTTGCATTCCCGAATGTTTTGCAAGCGACGACCCTCCCCCAATCAGAATGAAGCCAGCCACAATCCCGAACATGATGTAGCTCGCGCGCACGCTGTCCGGCCGCCGCGCATAATACCCGTGCTGCACAAGCGCCCCGAAAATGTCGTTCTTGATTCCGGTAATGCTTTGATAGAACCGGTTGTGCAGGTCTGCGAGCGATACAGTATCCCCGGCATTTCCATTGGAGAATAATCCACTCAGAAGGTCCTGCTCGTGTGGTTTCAAAGCAGCCCATTCGGCCTGCGATTTCTTCAGATGAAATACATACTCCTTCGAATGCGTGAGCCCGAGCAGGTGATCTTTCTTCTGCTCCTCGATCACGATGTATCCCCGCACCGCCAAATCCACAATCGATGCGGTGATATCTCGCATATCCACGGAATTGTCGATCAGCGTGCCGACTTCCCCGGGAGTGAGTTGATCCGGCGGCTCATATTGCGCGGCAATCGGACGCAGCCTTGGATCTCGTCCTCGTTTCCACCACCAATAAAACATCAGCGGAAACACAATCACCGGCAAGCCGAGCGGCCAATTACTGCGCAGGTAGAGCCAGAAGGTAGACAGCGCTGTCGGCTCCTGCACCGTTCCTTTATCGAAAGCCACTGCCACCGTCAGACCTTCATGCATCGCAAGCGGCGCCAGTGTTCGAACGTCCACGCCCGTGCCATTGATCTCGGTCGTCGCGTCTCGACCTACTGCGCGGTACGCTCCAGTGAACGCATTGACGCGAATTCCTGACGTGCCATTCGGCAAAGTAATATGCGCGCCGGCTTCTTCAATCGGAATTGGCCATTCATCCCCGGTCACATTCCAGTAGAACTCGTCGTGGTCATCAAAGAACCGCAACGCATCGGAAACCACATATTCAATCGAGATCGTGCGCGTGCTGTTGTCCGCGTTCGGGATATAGATTTTCAGCTTCAAATACTGCCGTTCCCGGCTGGTCTCATACCGCAACTTATTGCCCTCTTCGTCCGTGACCCGCTTCACGTCAACAAACAACGAGTAGTTCAAGCCGCGGGGGCCGGCATACTCCACGGGTATCGAACGATAGATGCCGTGCCATGGCCCTCCAATGAACTGAAAGGTGATGTTCTCCGTTACGTCTACGCTGCTGTCTGCAAGCACATCCACATTCGAATAAAACTTCAGGAGCCGCCGATCTTTAGCGGACGCCGGAAACACGATGAGCAACAACAACAGTAAACCGGAGAACAGAGAGGCAATCCAAGCGGGTGGTTTGTGGCGGACGAACATGGCGGAGCTGGCGCTCGCGATCAGACCGTTGGCGCTGCGGGGTTGCTGAAGCTGACCTTCGGCGCTTCCCGTTCTGCCGGGGCGGAAACCTCGAAGAACTCCCGATGCTTGAAGCCGAGCATGCCGGCAAAAATATTTGTCGGGAATTGCAGTATTTTTGTGTTCAGGTCGCGCACCACTGCGTTGTAGTAGCGCCGGGCGTTCTGCACAGTGTCTTCGATCTGCGACAGCGAATTCTGCAGTGACGTGAAACTCTCGATTGCTCGCAGTTGCGGATACGCTTCCGACAGTGCAAACAAGCTCTTCAGCGCGCCGGATAGCATATTCTCCGCCTCGGCCTTATCCGCCGGACCGGTTGCGGCCATGGCGCGGTTGCGCGCGTTTACCACCGCTTCCAATGTGCCCTTCTCGTGAGCCGCATACCCTTTCACGGTTTCCACGAGGTTAGGAATCAAGTCATAACGCCGCTTCAGTTGTACGTCGATATCGGCCCAGGCGTTGTCACACTGCACCTTCAACCGGACCAGGCCGTTGTACATCCCGATACCGAAAATCACCAGGAGAACAAGGATGCCAAGGACTACCCATCCAAGCATCAGCAGCCTCTTTCGGGGAGATTGGACACCTGCGGAACACCTTCACTATACGTGCGGCACGCCGCCGAGTAAAGAATCTGGCGCAGTCCTCTCCCTCTTCCGGGTACTACGCGCCGGATGATAGGAAAATATCAGGCTCGCAGGATTGCTGTCCCTTAGCTTGCCGCTCTGCGCTTCAACAATTCCTGCTTGCGGGTTAAAAGGTCCTTGAGCGCCGTACCGCTTGGATTTTTCTCGATCTCCTGCTGAACTTCCGCCAGCTCGTGCTCGACTTGTCGGCTCCGCAAAGCCTCCAGGCAACTCTCCGCCTCTTCCCAGCTTGCCTGGTGCGATTCTTCGAACAGAATCTCGTAAAACACGCGCCGGTCGCGTTCGTCGAGCATCGCACCGATCTCCGTCGCTTGCATCGGCTCGTCTGCAAGCCCCGCCACAATCAGCGCCACGAAAACCTTTTCCGTCTCTAATCCCTGGTACAGCCGGCTTTGTTTTAATTGTTGAGCCAGTTCCCGTTTGAATTCTTCCGCCTCCATGAGCATTCGGATTAACCGCCGCTCTGCCGGTTTTCCAGCCTTTCCCACCAACTCCGGTCTTAGCTTTACCTCGCTCCGCCGTTCCGATGCTGCCTTGCTCAATGCGGCTCGCAACACTGGCTCGTCAATCCGCAGTTGCTGAGCAATCCGCGTGGCCCACTCCGATCGCAGCAAGCGATTGGGAATTTTCTGAACGTAAGGCAACAGGAAATTCAGCGCCCGCTGTTTCCCCTCCCCACTCGTCAAATCCATCTGCCGAGCCCGCGCGATTAAATAGTCTACATACGGTGGCGCATCCTTCAGCGCCTGGATATAAGCTTCCGCTCCTTTTTCGCGAACAAACAAATCGGGGTCCGCCTTTTTATCTCCGATCGCGGGCAGCGCCAGTACCTTCACTTCGAAATCCTGCTCCAGCAGCAACGAGATCGATCGTTCCGCGGCAGCCAGCCCTGCGGTGTCCGGGTCGTAATTCACGATCACCCGTTTCGTGAATCTCCCCAGCAATTTAATTTGTGGTTCGGCCAAACTCGTTCCGCAACTCGCCACAACGTTGCTGATTCCGGCGCGCGCCACCGCGATCGCGTCCATGTATCCTTCTACCAGCACAGCAAAATCTTGTCGTCGCAGCGCATCTTTCGCGCGATCCAGGTGGTACAGCACGTTGCTTTTCGAGTAGATCGGTGTTTCTGGCGAATTCAGATACTTCGGCTGGTCATCCCCCAATGCCCGGCAGCCAAACGCGACGATTTTCCCCGACTCATTCGCAATTGGAAACGTAATACGCCGGCGGAATCGATCGTACATTCGCCCGCTCTGGTCTCGCGACACTAAACCGGATTCCCCAAGCAATTTGTCGGGATATTCTTTCCCTTTCAGCAACCGCAGCAACACTTCCCCGCCGCTCGGCGCATAGCCGATTCCGAATTGCGCAATCACGTCCTTGTTCAACCCGCGGTCCTCCAGGTACGCCCGGGCTGCGCGCCCTTCTCCTGTTGTTTCGAGTTGCTTCACGAAAAATGTTTGAGCTTCGCGATGCATCTCAAGCAGTATGGCTCGCTGCTGATTCTCTTTTCGCTCCTCCGGTGAGCGCTCCTTCTGCTTCGGCAAAGCGATTCCACACTTCTCCGCGACAATCCGCACCGCCTCCGGAAACTGACACTTCTCCATCTCCATCACAAACGTGAAAACATCTCCGCCTTTGCCGCAACCAAAACAATGAAAAATCTGTTTCACCGGGTGCACCGCAAACGACGGTGTCTTCTCCCCGTGAAACGGGCACAACCCCGTCCAATTCTGCCCGCTTTTCTTCAGCCGGACGTACTCGCCCACCACGCGGACAATATCCGCCTGCTGTTTCACGCGATCCGCAAATGAGCCCGCTTCCGCCATTTTAAACGCCCGAGCTTTTCTCCCTTTTCAATTCAGAATGCGCGCCTACGCCCTTAACTCCACGACCGTAATTGCTTTTCCGCCACGCTCTTCGGTTTCGAAGTGAGCTCCTTCGACCAACGGATGCGTCCGCAAGAATTCACCCAGTCCTTTCCGCAGCGCTCCTGTGCCGTGCCCATAATAATCCGCACCTGCTTGCGATTCGCCAGCGCCGCATCATCCAAAAATTTGTCCACCCTCTGCGCTCGCTTCTTCCACCGTCATTCCAATCACATTGATTTCGCCCGGACTTTCTTCGCCGCTTGGTTGCGAGCGCACCGTGATAATTCCGCGATGCGACGTGCGCGCCGAGCCTTGAGTTTGCGGTTCAATCCCGGTAATCTCGTCGACGGCCACCTTCATCCGCAAAGGGCCCGCCTCGATTTCCGCGGACGCCCCATCTACCCGCCGCAAGATGACTGGCTTATTGAACCCGCGTACGCGGATCTTTGCGCCAGACTGCAACTCAGCGGGATCCAGTTTCTCAGTCGTCCCCGCTTTAACCCCCAAATCCTGTTGTGATTCCGAAATTGTCTGCACCACTGCCGCGTTTAGCTCTTCCTTGGCTCCAACACGCGCATCCTGCATCTTTCGTCGCGCCGTCTTCTCCGCCTGCGCTCGTAATTCCCGTTCTTTTACCGCCTCCACCACATTTGCGACATTTTCCTCGAAGCGCTTCTGCATCTCCGCGAACTTCTCTTCCAGTTCCGCGATTCGGCGCTTCTGCCGCTCGACCCACTCGCCGCGCAATTTCGTTCGTTCTTGTTCCAGCGACTCTCGTTCCTCAGCCATCTGCGTGCGTAAGCGGTCCAGCTCATCCCGGCTCCGATGCAGATAGGCGATCAAGTCCGCCGCTTCCTGAGGCTCTGGGGCCATCAGCGATCGCGCCTGCTCGATAATTGCATCCGGCAGTTCCAGCCGTTTTGCAATAGCGATCCCGCTCGATCCTCCCGGCACTCCGACCATCAGCCGGTACGTCGGCCGCAGATTCACATCATCGAACTCCACTGCCGCATTGACCACGCCCGGTGTCGTCGAGGCGTAGCTTTTCAGACGATCGTGGTGCGTCGTGGCCAGCACAAAACATTGTTTCCCCCGAAATGCGTCCAGCAAAGCCACCGCCAGCGCCGCTCCTTCTTCCGGCGCCGTTCCCGTTCCCATTTCATCCGCCAGCACCAGGGAATTCGGTGTCGCTTGTTCCAGCATTCTTTTCAAATTCAGCATGTGCGACGAAAATGTCGATAAGTCCGCCGCAATCGACTGTTCATCCCCAATATCCACCAGCACCCGATCAAACATCGACAGCACCATGCGTTCTGCCGCAACCGGAATACCCGCTTGTGCCGCCAGCACCGCCAGCCCGGTCGTCTTGAGCGCAACGGTTTTGCCGCCGGTGTTGGGCCCGCTGATCACCAGCAATCGTTCTTCTCCGCTGAGCGACAGCGACATTGGCACAATGGGCCGATTCTGCTTCCGCAGCTTGTCTTCCAGGACTGGATGTCGTGCCATGTCCAACCGCAATTGCGGCTCATCGGAAAATTCCGGCATACACGCATCGAAATCTCGAGCAAATCTTCCGCGAGCAAAAACCCCGTCCAAGTCCGCGATGGTTCCTGCCGCTGCTTGTAAAGAACCCAGCAAGCCGCGCAACCGCTCCGTCAATTCCTTGAGAATCCGGAAAATCTCCGCAGCCTCTTCTTCCGCAAGCTGTACCAATTGATTGTTGATCTCCACGGTCTCGAACGGTTCCACAAACACCGTCTGCCCCGTGGCGCTTGCGCCGTGCACCACGCCTTGCACGCCGCGACGGTGTTCCGACCGCACCGGAATCACGAATCTGTCGTTTCGCAGAGTGACATAGTCTTCCCCAGACTCCGCATTCCGCGAGCGCATGATCTGTTTCAACGTTTTCTGGATCGTATCCCGCGTTTGCAGGATGCTCGCGCGAATGCGTCTCAGCGCACTTGATGCGTCGTCGCTGATTTCACCATTTGGAAGAATGCATCTTCGAATCGCCGCCTGCGCATCCTTAAAGTCCCCTAGCGACGGCGGCGCGCCCGCCAGCAACGGAAACTTCGCAGCTTCTTCTTTGAATTGCTGCCGCAACCAACCTGCCGTCTCCAGCAGCGATAACGCGTCCAGAAAATCTGCTGGCTCCAGCACAGCCCCCGGCGACTCCAATCTTTCCAGCCATCCCGCTGGGTCGGCCAGCGCTCCGAATCCTAGCTCGCGCTCCAACCGCAGCCACTCCCGCGCCTCCCGAATCAGCGCAAATCCGTTTTCCAGTGCGTCTCGCCTCCCGTTCGACCTCCAGTTCGTCAATCGCTCGTCGGCCGGGCGCACACGTCGTTCGTAGCCGCAGCAACTCCCGCAGCTTGTCGAACTCCAGTATTTCTTCCGCGCGCTTCGCCATTCCTCGTTTCTCTTCCTTACTTCTTTGCTTCCTTGCTTCCCTGCTTTATCTGTTCACTCAAGAACTCCACCGCATCGCTGATCCCTCAGCACTATGCACCAATCTCCCATTCGCCTCGCCCCACACCTTGGAACCCGCCACCGTTGCGCCCAACTCCACTTCCCTCACACGCTCCAGAATCGGCTGCCAGAAATTCCCAAAAACCACGAAGGTTTTGTCTTGATCACCGACTTATTCAGCATCTCCCATACGACCGCCAACTCCACCAACGTGCCCGTTCCTCCTTTGCACGCAACAAATCCGTCGCCCAGCTCGACCAACCCAAAGAGCCGCTCCTGCCAAGTTTTCTTCCGTACTTCCACATCGACCCACTCGTTTGCTTTCCGCTGAAAAAATTCGGCAGTTACCCCGTACGTTTTCCCACCATTCTCCTTCGCGCCGCGCGACACTGCTTCCATCACCCCCCCATATCCTCCGGTACACACCGCAAAACCTCGCTTCGCCAATGCGTTTCCTAGTTCGCGCGCTTCCTCGTACTCCTTATCGCCTAATGCCGGCCGCGAACTCCCAAACACCGTGACAATTTTCTCATCCATTTTGCTTCTCTCGTTCTGCCAGCTTCTATTACTTCATCACTTCCTTCTTCTGATCGAATTCTTCAATCATCGCCTGGCACAGTCCGTCCAACGCGTCATGCACTTCATGATTCTTCACCTGCTGTTGTTACTCATAAACGAAAAGACGAGTTTCCGCCCGCCAGCAGTTTCGGCAAACCCGGTCAACGTTCTCACGTGTGACACCGAACCCGTTTTCGCGTGGATTCTGCCGGCAATCCCCGCTTCCTTCATTCGCTCGTTCAGGGTTCCGTCCTGGCCAGCGATCGGAAGCGACGCATAATATTCCGCAAACCACTTCTGTTTTTCGGCGTACTGCAGCAGGGTCACAAAAGCACGTGGCGTCACCAGGTCGTGCCGCGACAATCCCGATCCATCCGTCTGAACAACATCGTCCTCTCGAATGCCCACTTTTGCGTAAAACGTTTGCGCGAATTTCGGCAAATCCTCCGGCTCGTTCCAGCTGCCGCTCTGCCGCGCCGCCGTTCTCAGCAGCACCTCTGCGTGCAGATTCTGACTGATTTTGTTCACCAGCTTCACCGCGTCTCCCAGCCTGATCGAATAATGTTCCGCCAGTACCGTTCGTGACGCCTCGGCGGGGTCCGGATCGTGTTGGGCCCGCGCCTTGCCATCCACTTTCACACCGCGCTCGGATAACAATTTCGACAGCAACGCGGCAGCATGCTCCGCCGGTTCCTGAATCGCCAATGCCAGTTTTCGTGGCCCGCTCTTTGCCGCCAATGTCCCGCTCACCACCACCGTATTCGCGCCAGGTTCCCGCGTCAGCCGCAGTTCGCCTTTTTCTTTCGCGCCAATGGTGGCCACCTCGTTCTTTATCACAAACTCCAGTTCCGCAGGTTCCAGCACAGCTTGCACCACATCGCCGGCCTTTTCTCCCGGTGTCAACGTCAAGCTGACCGTATTATCGTCAACCACGATCGCGGAAATCGCTGCGCCATACTCCCACACCATATCGTCAATTTCCCAGCCATCCGGATAGCGTTCCCGTGGGAAATAGCTGTCGTCTCCCACAATATCCCCGCTGATTTCTTTCACCCCGTGAGCCACAACGAGATCTGCCAACTCGCCCAGCACTCTTTCCGGTGGTCCGTCGAACTCCTCTTTCGTATCAAACGGAAATTTCCGGTTGGACAGGTTCGGATCGCCGCGTCCCACCAGAATCAAATTCCCGATCAGCTTTCCATCAGCCGAAATGCGTCCCATTCGTCTCCACGGTGGTCCGGAATCGGTAGTCCGGTCCCAAGGTGTCCAGCGCGAGCGCTGTCGTCAGCAGTTTCATGTTCGACGCCGGCACAAAATACTTATCGGCATTCTTTTCGTACAACGTCTCACCCGTCGCCGCGTCCGCGACCAGCAAGCCCCATTCGCCTTTATCAACGGGCGTCGTCTGCAACAGTCTTTCTGCTCGCTCCGCAAACCTCCCGGTCGCGGTAAGCGCCACTTCCGGCTGTTGTGACTGGCTCGCCGGCGCAGGACCTGCATCCTTCGCGGGATTGCCTTGTCCAAGGGTGGATCCGCCGCCAGAGCGCAAAGAACCGCGACGATCACCCGGATCTTTTTTCCGTTTTTCCCGCTCATCCCATCCTCGATTGGACAAATTCCATCGACTGAAAGTATATTCGAAAGCTTGTGGGACCTTCCGCTCCTCTTCCAGCGAGGTGCGGGCACGCCGTTCTCGCTTCTATCCACGGCTCGTTTGGCCCAGACCGCATCATAAGTAGCAGGTAATCAGGTCGCAATATCTGAGAGGATGATTCGCATGAAAAAGTGGCTTGCAACTCTTTTGACTCTTTCCCTGGCTGTTCCGGCGTTGTTTGGTGACGACCGCAAGGAAAAGGAGCGCCTGGAAAATTGCGGGCTGGTCGTGCAAGAAATTATGGACATCCCCGACGATATTCCGCAAAGCCTGATCGACAAAGCCGACTGCATCATCGTGTATCCGTCGGTTCTCAAGGGCGCATTCATTTTCGGTGGCAGCTACGGCCGCGGCGCGATGACCTGCCGTACCGGCGAAAAGTTCACTGGTCCGTGGAGCGCTCCCACCATGATGGCTCTGGAAGGCGGGAGTTTCGGTTTTCAAATCGGCGGTCAAGCCACGGATTTTGTGCTCCTGGTCATGAATGAGCGCGGCGCCCGGGCCATCCTCAGCAGCAAGGTCAAGCTTGGTGGCGATGCCTCTGCCGCTGCTGGTCCCAAAGGACGCAACGCGGAAGCTTCCACCGACATCACCATGCGCGCGGAAGTTCTCTCCTACTCTCGCGCTCGCGGACTTTTCGCGGGAATCTCACTTGCCGGGTCCACCGTTCGGCCAGATAACACTGCCAACGAGAGGGTTTACCAGAAATCCGTTACGGCTCAGGACATCGTCTTTAAGGGAGCGGTTCCGGTGCCGCCATCGGCCCAGCAATTCATCTCATACCTAAACAAAAAATCTCCTAAGAACCAGTCGTCCGGGAAAGAAATATAATTCTCGCCGTAACTCCGCGTTGGCATCTTGTCTGTGCTTGAAACAGACTAGGTCTTCGTGGTCATTGCGGCGTGCTATTCTGTTTCTAAGCCTCGCCGCAGACCAGGGGGTCGAAGCTTCCGCTTCGACATGTCGCGCATCTTGAGTAATGGCTCTAGCTCCGAGGGCGCTCTAATCCATTCATCCTAGGGGTTTGTTCGTGAATTGTCCGATTTGCCAAAAACGTAAGCCTGGCCGCTTCTGTCCCGCCAAGGCCGAAAAAATTTGCGCCGTTTGTTGCGGCACTGAACGCGAAGTCTCCATCGACTGCCCGCCCGACTGCGGTTACCTGCTCTCCGCCCACCGTTACGAAAACGAGCATCCTCGCGCCCTCGCCGCCGATACGCCCCTTCTCGATGCTCGAATCAGTCCCGATACCGTCCAGGTTCACGGCCGCTTCCTTTCCGCGATCGCTTTCACCATTGCAAAATTCTGCGCATCGCAACCTTCCGTCACTGATCCTGACGTCCTTGCCGCCCTCCGCGCTCTTGCGGAATCCTACAAAACTCTCGCTTCGGGCATCGTCTATGAGCAGCCGCCCATGTCTCTGGTCCAACGTGAACTCTACGATGCACTCTCCGCATTTCTCGCGGAAGCAAAGCAAAATGCGACGCCCGGTTCCTTTGGGCCCATCAAGGATGGCGACATCTTCCAACTTCTCGTTTTCCTGTTCCGCATGGGTCTGCTCCGCACCAATGGCCGCCCCCGTTCCAGGCGCTTCATCGAGTTCTTGCGCGGCCAATTTCCCGGCGCCCAGGAATTACAGCGCGAACATTCCCGCATCATCGTTCCGTAGATCGCCTGCGGAAGAGCTTGTCATTCCGTCTCTCTTCGATCGGGGTGCCCCACATGCCGATTCTGCATGTGGGTCTTGGAGTACCCTTTCTAAGGCCCGCCTTCTGGGGCGGGTCGTTCCCACAAATTCGCGTATCATTGAGCTATTCACGGGAAAGGAGTCTGCTTCCATGCGCAAGACTTCTCGCCGTTCCTTCCTGCAATCGGCTTCATCTTCTGTGGCTTGTTTGGCAGCCTATCGCTTCGCGCCAACTTCGCTTCCCGAATCCTCCCCCAATCTTCCTCTCGATGAGTTCGGCTACGCCGACGTGTCCCTCTCCAGCGAACTTCACGAACTCCAATTCCAAAACACCCACGCGGTGCTCATGAACCTCAGCGAAGACAGCATGCTCAAACCCCTTCGCGCCATGTCCGGTTTCCCGCGCCCGGCGAAGAACTGGCGGCTGGTATTCCTACGATCCTGATTACGACAAGCACAAAGGCGAAAACGGTTTTGCCCCTGGCTGATGCTTCGGTCAGTGGGTTTCTGCCTTAGCGCGGGCTTATGCCATCCAGCCCGACCCCGCCGTCCGCGAAAAAGTGATTCGCCTCAATCGCCTCTTCGCGCAAAGTGTTACCGGCGACTTCTATGAACACAATCGCTTCCCCGCCTATTGCTACGACAAATTCGTTTGCGGTCTGATCGACTCGCGCCAAGTACGTGCACGATCCCGATGCACTCACCATCCTCGAGCACGCCACGAATACCGCGCTGCCGCATCTTCCCAAAACCGCCATCGAGCATGGCGTAAGTTGGCGTCCCGGCACCGACGAGACCTATACCTGGGACGAGTCCTACACCATTTCCGAAAATCTTTTTCTCGCCTTTCAGCGCGGCGCCGGCACGCGCTACAAACAACTCGGCCTGCAATTTCTCGACGATCATCTACTACACCCGCTCTCCGAAGGCCGCAACAATCTCGCCGGACGTCATGCCTACAGCCACGTCAATTCCCTGTGCTCCGCCATGCAAGCCTATCTCACTGCTGGCAGCGAAAAACATTTCCGCGCCGCTCGCAACGGTTTCGACATGCTTCTGGCGCAGAGCTTCGCCACCGGTGGATGGGGACCCGACGAAACTCTGCGCGCCCCCGACAGCGACGATCTCTTTCCAGTCTCTCTAAGACCCACAGCAGCTTCGAAACTCCCTGCGGTTCCTACGCCCATTTCAAACTCACCCGCTATCTGCTTCGCGCCACCCGCAATTCTCTGTACGGCGACAGCATGGAACGCGTCATGTACAACACCATTCTCGGCGCCAAGCCGCTTCAGCCCGATGGCCGTACTTTTTACTATTCCGATTACAATTTCAGCGGGAAAAAAGTCTATAAGGACGCGTCACTGGCCATGTTGCTCCGGCACCATGCCGCAAATCACCGCCGACTACTGGATCAGCGCCTACTTCCACGATCCCGCCAGCGTCTACGTCAATCTCTACATTCCTTCCACGCTGCGATGGATTCAGGATGCGCGCAGTTCTCCTAAAGCTGTCCACGAATTATCCCCTGGATTCCAATTTGCAGTTCGAACTCCAAGCACTCAACCAAAACCTTCGCGCTCCAGTTCCGCATTCCCGCATGGACCAGTTCGCCCGCACTTTCGCATCAATGGCAAGCGCGAATGTTAAGACTTACGGCCCGGCAACATTCGCCTCCGATTAACGTGAATGGAAAACCGGCGATCGTGTCGAACTCGAATTGCCGATGAAGACGCGGCTCGAACCTATCGACAAGCGCCATCCAGACACGGTCGCGCTTCTTCGTGGCCCACTCGTCCTGTTCGGCATCGACGCCGCGGGCCGCACTTTCCCACGCGACAATTGCTGGCAGCTGAACAAGCCACGCCCAATTCCTGGCAGGTCGCCACCGCGCCGCAAATCCCGTCGATCCTCCGCCCCTTCTTCGCCTTGGCCTCCCAGCCCTACTCCACCTACTTCAATGTGATCTAACGTCCGGAATCCGTCGGCCTGAGGAGCGCCTTTGCGACGAAAGGTTCCAACCTGCCCTATTCCATCCCTCGCCAAAACTTCGTCCTCTCATCGCAGCATACCCGCGCGCTGCAACTCCCCGCTGATCGCTCCCGCATCCCATCCCAATTTCATCTGCATCGGCCCCGCGAAGATCCTCATCCCTTCCCATGGCCGCGTCGAAAGGCTAAATTTTCCCGAATCTGCCGCACCCGCTCCGAAATCTTCTTCCGGTACTCTTCCGGCGCGTACCCATTTTTCGCGTACCACTGTTGATACTGCTTCGCTAATTTTGGAAATTTTTCTGAATAAACGGCAAAAACTGTCTTCGCCGACGCCGGCATCAGGAACAACACTCCTGAATAAAACCACTGCGCCCCCGCTTCCTTCGCCGCATCGGCCACCGCCTCTAATTCTCCGTCCGTGATCCCGGGCACCAGCGGAGACGCTGACACGCCCACCTCGAATCCCGCCTCCCGCAGTTGTTTACTGCCGCCAATCGCAGGTCCGGTCGCGGCGCCCGTGGTTCCAGCAAGCGCGCCAACCTCGGTCGCAGCGTGGTTACCGTCAAATTCACAGACAACGCCGATTTTGCGCGCAATCACCTGTAAGCACATCGATGTCGCCTACAATCTGGTTGGACTTGGTCACAATCGAAATGCTTAGCCCTTCTCGTTTCGCCAATTCCTCCAGGCATGCCCGCGTAACTCCATATTCTTTTTCCGCGGGCTGGTACGGGTCTGTCGCCGTCCCAATGGCCAGGTGCTCCGGCTGCGCTCCGCCAGACGCTTTCGACTGGTAGGAATATTTCCTCGCCATCTCCGCGGCCAGCAACACAGCCGCATCTTTCTTCACGAAAATCTTTCGCTCGAAATCTCCGCCATCAATTTCCATATACTCGTGCGTATACCGCGCATAGCAATATTTGCAGCCAAATTCGCACCCACGATACGGATTGATCGTCCAATCAAAGGGCACCCGCTCGTGAATCGCACTTGTTCAATATCGATTTTACCGGCAGCAGAAAGTACTCCGGTTTTCCGTCGAGATTTCCTCCGCGTCTCTGCTGCGGGAGAATTTGCGGCGAGGCGTGCTATGCCCACCAGTGGCGCACGAGGAGTCTGGAGTTGTGGCGGGGGGCAATCCGCCGTGGGCATTTCCAGACTTCCCTTGCACCAGCCGGATTCACCCGGGGCACGGGTACCGGCCTCTGCTGTTGGGTCAGGCGTTACAGGGCTAAAAGGTAGGAATCGCACTGCGGGGCGTCGAACGGGGCGTTGCCGTGTCGTGAAACGCGGCGTCGTATGGGAAAGAACTGGGGACATAGCTCACCTCGAGCCTGGGCATAGTATTTCGTTTTTTATTCGCCATGTCAAGCACTTTCTCCTTTTATTCGCCACAAAGCCCAGCGCAGACCAACTCCCCTCCGTGCGGCCCTCTTCCCCTTGCATCTTTCTCTTTTCCTCTGGTCTAATTCCCGTCGCACATCTGTGGCTGACTAATTTCTGCCGCCCGACCTCAGCCTGGAACCGATCTCACCGTCTGGAGATGTCGTCATGAAAGTGTTCCTGGCTACGCTCTTGTGTCACTTCTGGCCGGTTGCTTCTGCTGCTTCCCTTTTTCACTCACCCTTCCATCGTGAACGCGATGCCCGGACAAAGCATGGCCGCAGGCCAACTTCAATTGCTCCTCCAACGACAGAAACGCAAATATTGTCCGGCGGACACCCGAGGGGGTGTCCAGCTTATTTATCAGCGCAGTGGTTCTCCTTGCACCTTCGGGCAGACCTGGGGCTGGGACAATCGTGGGATCTGGGTGGACCGCGGTTGCCGCGCCGATTTTGCCATCGGTTACACGGGCGGTCCGGGTGGTCCGCTGGGGCGGGTGGGGACAATAAATATAACGTTTATTGCGCTTCTGACAACGGCCGGCGCAATAATTGCCCCATCGACACTGCGCGGCGGCGTGCGCCTGGTTCGTCAGCGCAGCGGTTCGCCCTGCGCCTACGGGTCCACTTGGGGTTGGGACAAGCATGGCATCTGGGTAGACCGTGGCTGCCGCGCCGATTTCGAAATTGGTCAGGCTGGCTGGCAACCTCCCGCAAACCGGTAATTTATTGCTCCTCCGACAACATGCGCCGGAAAGTTTGCCCCATCAACACTCAAGGTGGCGTGCGCATCATTCGTCAGCGCAGCGACGCGGATTGTATTTATGGCCGCACCTGGGGCTATGATGCTCGTGGAATTTGGGTGGACCGCGGCTGCCGCGCCGATTTCGAGGTAGGTATCCGGCGTTAGCGACTCACCGCTGATCCGGCATTTTAACCGGTAGAGCTTGGAAGAACTGCTAACCTGTTCACATGACTCGTTGTTCTTCCTTCTTTCCGGGCTATTCTTCGCATCCAACTCACTTGGGAAACATACCTGTGCGCTTTGCTCTGTTTTTTATTTACTTATGGATTCCCCTGCTGTTTGTTTCCACCACGGCAATCGCACAAGCTCCCGCCCAGAAACCCACGCCAAAAACTTCCCAGAATCCGGCACCGTCGCAAACTCCGGAAACCATCGTTTCCCCTGTTTCTCACCACTATCCGATTCTGATTCTGGCTCATGGTAATGAGCCTTTCTGGTCGCTTCGCATTGGCATGAAAGGACCCGAGCGGCTCGATCGCGCCGGTTATCCTCCCATCATTTTGGATCCCGGTGATATCTCATCAGGAGAATCCGACGATGCCTGGACGTATAACGCCAAGGATGATGCAACGAGCGCAACTGTGGCCGTCAAACTAACGCGCGAGCCCTGTTCCGATTCCATGTCCGATACCAAGTACACCTTCACCGTACAAGTTGATCACGCGCAAATCGGGCAACTCAAGGGTTGTGGCCAGAGCGCTCCGGAGAAGTTCCCGGAGTTCCGCAAGAAGAATCAACTGGACCTGCCTGACGATCCGGACAGCAAGGATAAAGAAAAGGAGAAAGACAAGGAAAAGAAGGCGGTCCTCGATCCCATAACGAATTTTCATTCTCCCGTCGCCACCGCTTATCTCGATTCCGCAGGCCGCGTCATTGTTGCTCACGGCGAAGTCCGCAAAACGGCGGCTCCCTCTGGCTCGGAATTAGCCCTCTCGCACGACAGCAAATTCCTTCTGTACACACGTTCTGATTCCAAGAGTGGCCCCGAGCGCTCCATCGTGCTTTGGGAGTTTGATACCGGCCGTTCTCGGGTCGTCGCGGGAACCAATGTTCGCCAGGCGTTTTGGTCGCCTGATGACACGCGCTTCGCTTACCTGAAGTTTGACGGAAAGCTTTGGCAGGTTTGGATCGCTCAGATCAGCAGCCCGGACAAGGCCGCCCTGCTGTCGCCGCAAAACATCGACGCGCTGCAAGGTTGGGCTAATCCCTCGACAATCCTCGCGATGGACATGCAGAACGCCTATTGGCTCAGCGAAGATAAGCCGCCGCAGACCCAGCCGCTCAAAGACATTTACGGCGAGACTTTTCAGATTATGAGCAGCGATACCATCCGCGTTTGCCCGATCAATTCCGATCTGCTTCTCGTGTCGGCCTATTACGTCAACGCTCCGGCAGGGGCGCCGACTGACCAGATGGGGCTGAATCAGACTTTCTTCCTTTACGAATTGCGTTCTCATCGCCGCACGATTCTGGGCCCTCCGGATCTTTTTACGCGAGACGCGGAATGGTCCCGCGATGGTTTGCAAATATTCTTCACCCGCGGGGTACCCGGCAAAAACGCGCTCGCCACAGATCGCATGTTCTGGGACGGTACCGGACTGAGACGCTACTCGAGCGGCAACTCGCTGGTGGTTGGCCGGTAATCCTGCACGTTCAGTTTCCATACCCGCTCTCTTCTGGTTATCCTATAGATTCCCAGCCACAAACTTGGAGGCTTGATGCTAAGACGTTTGTGGTTTGCTTCTATTCTAGTTTTTGTGGGTTGTTGCGCGGTTTCATTCGGTAGTACTGCTTTGTTTGCGCAAGGTAACAAAGTAATGGGCGAAGTGAAGTTCGAGGGCGCCACCAAAATCGAACGAGACGCGGGTGTGTGGATTGACGGCGAGTATGTTGGTTACGTGAAGGAATTGAAGGGCAACAAAAAGGTTCAGCTGTTGCCGGGCAAGCATCACATCGTCGCGCGGGAAATGGGCTACAGCGATTTTGTGCAAGACATCGTGGTCGAACCGGGACAAGCGCAAACGTTGCAGATCAATTTGTCGCTGCTTCCGAACGCCCAGGTTCCCAAAGTAACTTCCGAACTGAAACTGACGATCCAGCCTCCACGCGCGGCGGTCTTTTTAGACGGTAATTACGTTGGCCATGCAGGGGAACTCGGCGGGAAGGTGCATTCGTTGTTGGTGAGCCCGGGAACACACCATATCAAGGTGGAATTGCCCGGATATAGGACGTTTGAGACGGACGTGACCGTGCTTGCGGGACAAAAATCGGAAGTGAAGACGGAATTGGTGAAGGGCAGCATTGAGCAAGCCTCTCCGGAGATCAAGAAGCCGTAAGCGGCGATTTTGGCCGGCGTGCCGACATTGTTACATAAACATACAGTAAACACACGGGATGCTGGGTCGGGAGTGGCGCGCCTACAGCGCTCGCTTGTCGCGATTTCCGTCCCAGCCCTTCGGGCTGGGCTAACTCCTGCCGTGCCTCCGGGACTGCGACATTGGCACGTAAATACCTAGTAAACGTGCCGGGGCCAGGTGGCGGTGATTTGACCGTATCCCTCTTTCACGTTGTACCCTTTGGCAAGCAGAAACTCGCGACAGTCGCGATGAAGCTCGCCACCGTGAATTTCCAAGAAGATCGTGGGGTGAAATTCGGTCAAGGTCCTAGTGGCACCTTGGAGAACTTCAAATTCCGCACCTTCCACGTCAATTTTGAGTAGGGCCGGTGGACGGAACTTGTCTTCGAAAATGCATGTGTCGAGAGTCGTTGCAGGCACCTTTATTTCGCCGTTCGGCGAGAGCCGGGCCATGGACGGCTCCCAACTCGCGGCCGAAAATGCCAGAGTTCCCTGCTGATTGCAGACGGCGCTGGGCAAAACTGTGCAATTCTGGACGTGATTCAGCTCAATGTGGCGGCGAAGGTAGTGAAGATTGCGCTCCAATGGCTCAAAAGCATAGACGCATCCCGAAGATCCAACTCGTGAACTGGCCAGCAACGAATAGATACCTACGTTTGCTCCCACATCATAGACAACATCGCCGGGCGTTATCGCCGCCGCAAATTCACGCAGACGGTCGACCTCGTAAGAACCAACCCATTGGGCATTCGGGCCGGCCCCTTTGAGCCACTTCTTTCCTCGGAGCGGACCGCGCAGGATGCGAAGTTCGGTTTCGGGGGGAATCAGCGAGAGTGGTAGTCTCAAGATCTTAGAAGCGAATGTTCGGGGCTGACCCATTTAAGTTTGACACCGACACGAGTCCGGGAACATCTGCAAAACTATAACACGCGGTATTGCGGGATTCCTGAGCGCGATGCCTGATATGGGGAGACTGGCATGAAGTACGTATGTCTTGTGTACGGAGAAGAGAAGGACATCGGGGCGATGACCGACGACGAGTGCATGGCATACGATCAAGCGCTGCGAACTGATGGGCGGTGTGTTGCTTCGGAGGCACTGCAGCCGGTTCATACGGCTAAGACCGTCAGGGTTCGGAATGGAAAAGTGGTTGTGCGAGATGGGCCGTTCACGGAAACGAAAGAGTGTTTGGCAGGCTTTTATCTAGTTGAGGCTGCCGATCTGGACGAGGCCATTCGAATAGCGGCGGAAATTCCGCCGGCGCGCGTGGGAAGTATCGAAGTGCGGCCGGTGAGGGAGTTGACCAGCACCAGCGGGGAACGGAGACGGCTATGAGTTGCGACGCTTCCTGGAGAGGCAATCGCACGATTCGCCCGTTTACCAAGAACCAGCAAGTCGGACATGCATCCCCTAGCGTGAAGCAATTGTGTCGGAAGGATCGTGGGCCACTACTCGCTACTCGCTCCGCAGGGCGACGGCTGGATCGACGCGGGTGGCACGCAGAGCCGGCAAGTAGCTGGCCAGCGCAGCCACGAGCACAAGGAAAGCAGCCGCCAACGCGAACGTGAGCGGATCGGCAGGGCTGATCTTCACCAGCATTCCGCCGACAACGCGAGCCCCAGCCAGCGCGATGAGAGTTCCCACAAACAACCCGGGAACGGTCAACAGGAGGCCTTCCCGCAAAACCATCCTAAGCACGTCGCGCGGACTGGCACCCAAGGCCATCCGGATCCCCATCTCCTGCGTGCGTTGAGTTACGGCGTAACTCATCACGCTATACAACCCGATAGCGGCCAGTAACAGCGAGATGCCGCTGACCACCGCCAACAGACTAGCGGCGACGTGCTCGGGAAAGAGCGAGGCCGTAGTGGCGTCCGACAACAACCTTGTGTTAAAGACCGCGTCCTGGTTGAGCGAGCGCGCCTCCTGCCGCAGTACGGGAGTCATCAACATCGGGTCGCCAGCAGTCTTGATGAACAGCGAAAAATTGAGACCGGGCGCGAACCATTGGTTGAACGGAATATAGAAGAAGGGAGTCGGGTTCTCGATGGGTGTGTGATATTTGCTGTCTTTCACCAGCCCAACGATGGTCGCATCGTCACCGTCAAAATGGACCTTGCGGCCGATAGGATTTCTCCCGTGTAAGAAACGTGTGGCGAACGTCTCGTTGACAATGATCACCAGCGGCGCCTCGGCCGCATCCCGTTCGGTGAAATCGCGGCCATCGAGCAAGCGGATCCCGAGCAGGTTGAAGTAGCCGGGTGGGATCGTGGCTCGATGGATCATCATCTGTTCGGTGGGCGCGGGAATATAACCTTCCACATCAAGCTGGTGCCATGGGGTAGAACCGGCCCCGGAAGCGGTAGACATGGGCACAGCGTCGGAATAAGTTACGCCGATAACACCAGGCTTCGACTCCAAGCGCTCCCGCAGATTCCGGCAGAAATCCCGCTGCTCTCGCGCGGAATAACCCGCGTACGAGAGATAGAACTGAGAGACGGAGATATTGGTGCGGTCAAATCCAGGCTCGATGCGGCGGGCATTCTGAAAGCTGCGGTAGAAGAGCCCCGCACCGATCAGAGCCACCATAACGATGGTCATTTCTCCGACGACAAGCAAGCCGCGCAATCGGTGTGTGTCTCGTCCGGCACCTCTGCTGCGGCCACTCTGCTTCAGAGTCTCATTCAGGTCAGATCGGGCAGCAAGCAGGGCCGGAACGGTGCCCGACAGTAAAGTGGTAACCACGGTAACGAGGAGCACGAAACCGAGGGTCGATAGGTTTAGTGTTCCACCAAAATCCAATGGAACGTCAGCAACAGGAATCACGAACAAAAGTGACTGGCCCAGTCCCAGCCACACAATCAACGTGATCCCTACCAGCGCGCCGCCGAGAGCGAGCAACAACGTTTCAACCAGGAGTTGCCTTACAAGCCGGGAACGCCGAGCGCCCAACGTCATACGAATGCCGAATTCACCATGTCGAGAGACCGCGCGGGCAAGCAGAAGGCTGGCAACGTTGGCACAGACGATCAGCAACAGGAGCACAGAGAGCATCATCAAAATCCGCAACGGTTGAAGAAGCATGCCTTGAGCGCCGAGATGCCCGTTCCACAGTGGCGTTACGGTGAGGTCGATGCCACGGTTGGTTTCCGGATAAAGCTCCGCAAGTCTTCTGCCCAGCGCGCTGACTTCCGCGCGGGCCTGCTGCAAGGTGACGCCAGGCTTGAGTCGCACGATGGTGGAGGTCTGGTCGCGCGTTCCGCGATAGTGCAGGGTGCCGCTTCCCGTGCCCATCGCCGTGGCCATCGTGGCCGGCGCCCACACATCGAAGACCACACCGGCGAGCGAGCCGTGGAACCCGCGCGGCGCCACACCGATGATCGTCAGTTCGTGCCGGTTCAAGCGTATGGTTTTGCCCAGCACGTCTGGGCTGCCGCGAAACCGGGAATGCCACATTCCATAGCTGATGACGGCAACCGGGGCGCCACCTTCGTGAACGACTTCCTCAGGCAGAAACCCGCGGCCCAGCATCGGCTTCACCTTCAGTACGTCGAAGTAGTTTGCCGAGACGAGCTCCGCCCATGCACGTGCCGTTTCTCCCTTCTGCCCAATGCTCAAGGGCGTGAATCGCCCAAGGGCCACTCCCGAGACGAGTTTCAGGTTGTCGCGGTAATCCACGTAGTCCTGGACGGAGGTGTTGACCAGATACTCTCCTGCGGGGGTCACGGTCTCGATGAGTGCGAGTTCTTGCGGATCGCCGACTTCTGGGAACGGGTGCAGTAGGACGGAATTAATCCAACTGAACACTGTGGTGTTGACCGCAATGCCCAGGCCGAGCGTAAGAACTACGATGGCCGTGAACCAAGGACTGCGGCGCAGGAGTCGCAATCCAAACCAGACGTCTTTTGTGAAGGCGGTTAAGGCAAGCATAGAGAGACTATCGTCCGCTAGCGTTTCTGCTCCATCGTCGCGGCTTGAACAGCCCTTTGTCAGTGATGGGATCACATACGGGACTACAATGGGGCTGAGGGGAAGGAATATGCGTATGAAGACGATTTGCTTCGGAATGGCGGTGGCGGCGGTGGGGACGTGTGCGGGCATCCTGGTTGTGAGTGCGCGGGTGCCGGCGCAGACTCCGGAGAATAATGTGCGGAAGGCGGTGCCGTGGAAGCAGTTTGCGTACACCTGCGAAGGCGGAAAGAAGGTGACGGTGTACCTGCGCGGGGACATGGCGAAGGTTACCTACGCGGACAAGACGTACTTGATGAAGCAGACCCGGTCCGCGGATGGGAACCGCTATTCGGATGGGAAGGTGGTGTGGTGGGGCAGGGGAAAAGGGGGATTTTTGCAGGAAGACACGCCGGACGGCAACGGAGCGATGATCGTAAAGGATTGCACGGTGGAAGAACCTCCGGTGGGCGCGCATAAAGGGACGATCACGGGGACGGTGACCTATCGGGAGCGGATGGCCTTGCCTCCAAATGCGGTGATTGAGGTGCAGCTGCTGGATACTTCGCTGGCGGATGCTCCAGCGAAGGTGATTGCGGATGACAAGATTACGCTGGGAGACCGGCAGGTACCCGTGCCGTACGTGTTGAAATTCGATGCGGGGAAGATTGATTCGCGGCACCGGTATGCGGTGAGCGCGAAGATTACGGTGGATGGGCAGTTGCGGTTTATCAGCGATCAGGTGCGCCCGGCGATTACGACGGGGACGGCGGCGGATGTGAATTTGACGTTGAAGAGTGTCGGGAAGTAGGGAAGAGTCGCTGCAGAGGCGCTGAGGTTCGCGGAGGACGCAGAGGGCAAGAGAGATCCCTCACTGCGCGGACTCCGTTCGGAAAGACGGAGCCTTTTTTCAGACAGAGAGCGGCGGCCTGAACCGCCGTTACCGCAACGGCCTATAACGACGCACTAAGGACCCGGCCGGTGGGACAGGTATTGGTTACGAATCGTGCGGGTTGGGGCGGTCGTCCTTGCGGATGCGGGCACCTATACTTTAGACATGGCGTCCCCTCTCACAGCGGCTGGACCGCAGGTTGGTTTGTTGGTGCTGGAGGATGATTCCAGCAGTTCCGTTGCGCTTAAGCAGATTCTGGATAGCGAAGGCTGGCGCGTGCGGCTGGTACCGGACCTGGCGTTGCTGCACGCCGAACTGAAGACCGGCGAATATGCCCTGGTGATCGCCAATATTGAGCTGGTTGGGCTGGATACGCCCACATTTCATGTGCTGCGCGAATTGGCAGCGGTGGCACAGGAAGACGGCGGGCGGGTGCGCGTGCTGTATGTGGTGCCGGAACTGGCGGACAGCCAGCACGTGTCGGCACTCGAGCGGGCGAGAATGCCGTATGCAGTGCGACCGTTCCACCTGCACGATTTTCTGGAAAAAGTGAGCGATCTGCTGGTGGAAGTAAAGGCCATTGAAGGGCCGTTGCGCATGACGCGGCACGAGTTTGGCGAGGCGCGGAAGAAGAAAAAGCAGACCAGCCGGACGACATCGATGTTTGCTTCGCGAGATTCATATTCCTACACGGAGGAAGAGCTCGCGGAGTATGAGCGCCAGGAGGCGGATGCCTCGAAAACCCGGCGGAATAAGCCGAGGACGAATTTGGGGGATCCGCGAGGCTGACGCGTCAGCGAAAAACTGGTTTTCCCTTACCTTGACAGTGCGGCGGGATAAACCCGCCGCTACATCTGCAAGAAAAATAGGCGAGAACGTTCCAAGTCCGAGGCGTGCTTTGCATGGCACGCCGAGGAGGATGGCATGGTTCGTTCCGCACAAATGCTGGGTAGTTCCCTATTCGGGATGATGACGCTAGGCTTTGCGACGCTGGGATTTATCTGGTCTCCGCCAGGACAACCGGTTCCGCCGGGCAAACCGGAAAATGAATGGCGATTGCTGGAGCCGATCAGCTACGAAAATTTAACGGTGTTCCCGGTGGTGGGGTCTTCAGGATATGACACCAGCGGATTTCTGACGCTGGAGGAGGGGCTGGCGCGGGGCGAAGTGATTGTGCGGGAGCAGGGCGCGGAAGCGATGATGCGCGATCGCGACGGAGTGCGACCGGCGGTGCAATACGGTGGGCCCTCGGTGAACCAGTTGGTGCTGATCAACCGGAGCAAGCGTCCGCTGTTGTTGCTGGCGGGAGAACTGGTGAGCGGCGGCAAGCAGGACCGCATCATCGGTAAGGACAGAATCGTGCCGGCGGGCGCGGAACCGCTGCCGTTGGATGTGTTTTGCGTCGAACATGGGCGCTGGTCGAATGGCTCGCAATTCACAGCAGCGAATACGATTGTTCATCCCAGCGTGCGGGAACAGGCGGCCGTGAATCAGAAGCAAACCGATGTGTGGGCATCGGTGACCGCAGGAACTACGGCGGCGCGAGCAGCCGCGTCTCCGGCTCCTGCTGTGCCGCAGGAACGCCTCTCAATGGCCATGAGCGAGGAAGCGCCTACGCAGTCGTACGCCAAGATTTATGGTTCGCGACAAGTGGCGCCATCGGTGGACGCGATGGTCGACGAGGTGCAACGGCGATTCCGGCGGGAAACCGCGGGATTGAAGGGCGAACGCGTGGTGGGCGTGGTGATCGCGTATGGAGGCGAGGTGGCCTGGAGCGACATTTTCGCGTCGGCGGATTTGTTGGACCAGTATTGGAGTAAATTGCTGCGGAGCTACGCGGTGGAAGCGGTGGCGCGGCCGACGTTGCGGGAAAAAGCTTCCGTGCAGGACGCGCAGGAGTTTTTGCAGCGGCTGAAAGGGCGGGAGAGGACGGAGTCTGAGCCGGGCGTTTACGTGTGGCGGGAGATCAACGAGGGGCGCCTGTCGCAGATTGAGTTGGACGCTTTGCAGCCGAAGATGATGACGCTGCACCGGTTGGTGGTGCGGAGGACGAGTTAGGCGGGCCGCAAAAGGCGCGGGCCTCAGGATGACAATGTGTGGGGTGTGCCTGGCTGATATTTTCAATAGAGCCGGCGCGGAATCGAAGAGAGATTCCTCACTGCGCTGACTCCGTTCGGAATGACGTGTTTTTTGGGTGCGGCCCACAGGGTGACAATGTTGACGGTCACGGTCGCGAGAGCCGGCTGGAAGCCGGCGCTACCAGATCGGACTATTCATGAAATTTGCGGACGAGGCTGGAATCGGGAGAACGGGCGAGCAGTTCGGCAACGGAGGCGGACCACGCCGGATGCCTCAGCATGGGAGCAATCTCCGCAAGTGGTGCTAGGACGAAATTGCGCCGCAGCATGCGCGGGTGGGGAACCTGCAGGTCGGCAGTGTCGATGGTCTGGTCGCCGTAGAGCAGGATATCGAGATCGATGAGGCGAGGGCCTTTTGCGAATGGTTTTTTGCTGCCCATTTGGGCTTCAATGTTACGCATGATCGAGAGCAATTCGTGGGACGGCAGATCGGTTTGCGCCTGGAGCACGGCGTTGAGGAACCAGGGCTGGTCGAGATAATCGACAGGTTCGGTCTCGTACAGGCTGGATGTTTTCGTGATGTGGACGTTGCGTTCGCCAAGAAGACGAATCGCTTCTCGAAGATTCTGCTCGCGATTGCCGATATTTGAGCCAAGCGCCAGGTACACCGTGGGCATGATGCGTTATTGTAAGCCCGCGCGGCGACGGAGAACGGCAATCATGGAATGTGCATCGGGGAGCTTCATGGCCAGCGTGACCGCGAAAAAAACAACTCCGTACAGACCGAGTACAAGCGCAGCGAGCAGAATGTGATTGCGCGGTCCGAGTAGATACGTGAGTCCGCGGCCGAGAGCGGCGCCGGCAAGCGCGGCGATCCAGACTTGAGCGATGAACGCAACGGGCACACCAACGTGGCCGATGCGGCGTCGTATCCCGCCCTGCAAGAGTAAGAATTCGACCCAGGCGGCAATCCCCGCGGAAATGGTGAGGCCTGCAACACCCCAGCGTGGCTCGATGCCGAGCAGACGCGGTAACGGGAGAGCGGCAAGATAGCCAAGAAAGGTTGTGAGAATCACGCGGATCACGGCGAAACGAAGTGGGGTGCGCGTGTCGCGGAGCGCATAGTATGCGGAAGAGTACAGACGTCCCAGCGTCGAGGCCAGCATGCCAACCGTCGAGCCGACAAGAATTCCCCAGACGTAAATGACATCAGTATGAGTGAAACGGCCCGACTGGTAGATGGCTGCGACGATGACATCTCCCAGGACAAGAAAACCGACCAGCGACGGGATCACCAGAAAGCTAATTTGCCTTAACCCATTGTTGAGACGCGCGCGAAGTACGCCGGCGACTTCATCGTCCGCACCAATGGCAGCGCTCATTGCGGGAAGTTCCGCCGCGGACACGGACATGCCAAAAAGGCTTACGGGAAGGGTGTATAGGGTCTGAGCGTAAGCGAGGGCCGCGACGGCGCCGGTGGGAAGCCAACTGGCGAGGAACGCATCGATGTAGGCGCTAATTTGCACCACGCCACGGCTGACGAACACCGGGAAGAAATTGTGGATCACCGTGCGCACATTCTCTGTGCGATGCGCAAGCGATAACCGCAACCGGCCCAGCAGCTTCAAAACCGTGGGCAGTTGGACTGCTACTTGCATCGCACTCCCGACAACCGAAGCCCACGCCGTGATGACGACCAGTGCGTTCTGCGAACGGCCTTTGCGAAGGCGATCATGCCCACGATCATGGCAATATTCCAAAGCACCGGCGCGGTGTAAGACAAAAAGAATTTGCGATGACTGTTCAGAACGCCGAGACACCATGCCGAACCAACCAGCAGACCTGCTCCCGGAAAAAGAATGCGCACAAGAAGCACGGTGAGTTCGCGCTTCTCGCCATGAAAGCCGGGAGCAATCGCTTCGATGAGCAGGGGGGCAGCGATGACGCCAATGACAACAAGCAGCGAGGTGCTCAGCGCCAGAAGAGCGGCTACCGCGCCGGCGGTCTTGCGCGCTTCCTCTTTGTCCTCACCGGCGAGGAGCCGCGCATAGACCGGGATAAACGAGGCGGAGAGAACGCCTTCGCCAAACAAATTCTGAAGAAAATTCGGGATTCGGAGTGCCGCCTTGAATACGTCGGCGGCATCGGAATTACCAAAGTAGTGGGCAAAGACGCGATCACGGATGAGGCCGGCGATACGGCTGAGAAGGATGCCCGTAGCGACCAGGAAGGCAAACTGTTTGGAACTGGAGGATTGGGGTTGAGCGGCGGCGGTTTCGGTCACGAGCGTTCCCAAAGCAAATACTTCCCATCATAAAAAGTTTCAGGGTGAAGAGCCTCAGCGGCTAAACCCGTGTCGTATTGCGATTGCTACGGCACGGCTAGAAGCCGTGCCCTGACACCCACGTAGTCGTGTATCGATTGAAGATACCTTACCAGCGTAGCGGGAGTGGCGCGGATTTGCACGGCTGTGCTGAGAAGTTACTTCGAACAAGCGAGTGATAGAATGCGCGCGACAGGTGGAGCTTGATGGGTGGGTTGAGGAGCGGCGCGCCGCAGACGGACGGGCCCTACACTGAAATTGAGATTTGGCGTAAGTGTTCATTGTGCTCGGGATAGCCAGAACGGACTTCGTAATTGCAGAAAATGAGGGGGTTATAGGTCATCTGTTTTGATAATGATGTGTAAGTGTGAGAAACAAAGTGGTTACCGCGCCGCAGAACTGTAAGTGCAGAAAAGACTGGGTTAGCAAGAAAGCTGACCCTTAATACGAAGGAGCAAGGCGCAAAAACTCACGACCACATGATAATCAAGTCGTATCTTAATGTCAAGATAAATTACCGGGATCGCAGTTATTCCACGATGATGCGGTCAGCCCATTCGACCAAGCCGACGAAAGTGGCAGGAGTACCGAACTTCGCGCCCCAGGGAACGAGGTCATTTTCCGAGACGCCACGCGCTCGGCTGCAAGCCCCTCAAGCAAAAACCGGAATGTGTTTGGCAGCCACTTTTTCCAGGGTCTCGCTGAGTGGAGGCCAGCCAACGGGAAGAACCGCAGCGGCGGTCACCTTGCGCATCAGGTAAGTGGCATCGCCAAGAAGAAAAATCTGAACCTGGTGGCCGGCATCGCTCAGGGCAAGGGCATGAGAGAACGCGAAGGACGCGCGTGTCGGATCATCGGTGCCCCAGGCGCTCTTCATCATGATTTTCAGGGTCTTCTTTGTTTCTTGCGCTTTGGGGGCGAACGAGAGGAAGGGCAATCCCAACAGCTGAGCCAGGAATTGTCGCCGTGCCATGGAGATTCACCTCACCTGGGAGTTCCGCGAGAAATCAGGCGGAACATATCCAACGTGACGTGGAATGTCCAGCGAGAATTCGATGAAAAATGGGGTTAAAAGAGGCGAGGCTGGCGTCTTGGGAGTTCGCGGCCAAAATACTCGTAAGCACGCTGGGTGGCGACGCGGCCGCGTGGCGTGCGATCGAGCATGCCGATTTGCATGAGGTAAGGCTCGTACATCTCCTCGATGGCATCTTCTTCTTCGCTCAGCGCGGCGGAAAGCGTGCCGAGGCCCACGGGACCGCCCCCATACTTGTCGAGCAAGGCAATCATCAGGTTGCGGTCGACTTCATCCAGTCCATGCTCATCGACGCCGAGCATGTGCAGGGCTTCGCGAGCCACTTCCCGGGTGATGCGGCCGGCGGCGCGCACCTCAGCGAAATCACGAGCGCGGCGGAGCAGGCGGTTGGCAATGCGCGGCGTACCGCGGCAACGTCGGGCGATTTCTTCGGCACCGCCTTCTTCCATCTCGATGTCCAGAATCCTGGCGGAGCGGCGGAGGATGATGAGCAAATCTTCCGGCTCATAAAAATCGAGGCGATGGACGATCCCGAAGCGGGAGCGCAGCGGCGCAGTAATCAGTCCGGCGCGCGTGGTGGCCCCGACAAGTGTGAAGTGATTCAAGTGGAAGGGATGGATTCGAGCGCCTGGTCCCTGACCGATGACGAGATCGACACGAAAATCTTCCATGGCGGGATACAGAACTTCCTCGACGGCAGCCTGGAGCCGATGGATTTCGTCGAGAAAAAAAACTTCCTTGGCCTGGAGGGAAGTGAGGATCGCGGTGAGATCCCCTTTCCGTTCGAGAAGAGGCCCGGCACTGGTTTTTATGGGCACATTCAGTTCATTCGCAATGATCTGGGCTAGGGTGGTTTTGCCAAGCCCGGGAGGACCGTAGAGCAGGACGTGGTCGAGGGCTTCGCCGCGATTGCGGGCAGCTTCCAGCGCGATGGAAATATTTTCTTTTACGCGTTTTTGGCCGATGTACTCAGCAAGTGTTTTTGGGCGAACACTGGCGTCGAGACGCACGTCGTCATCGGAAGGGGCGCCGGATACGATGCGGGAGGGGCGATCGTCGTGGGTCTGTTTTTTGGGGCCGAACGTTGGCATGTGGAGTTAAGGATAGCAGGTATCGGAGACGAGATAGCAGCGACCGGCGACCGGATAACGTATCAGACAAAACCGCTCGCGCAGAAATTTTGCATCAGCGTTTTTGGGGGGCGCTTAGATTTGCTAAGGCTTCGCGCAGCAACTTCTCGAAATTGGCGGTGCCTGCCTCTGGTTTCGCTTCGGTGACGGCTGCATCCGCGGCGCTCTCATCATAGCCAAGATTGATGAGCGCGGATTTGACATCGGCTTCCACACCAGCGGGCGAAGCGGGTGCAGGTTTCCCGGCTTCCGCAGCGACGGTTTCGAGTTTGTCTTTCAATTCGACAACCATGCGTTCCGCGGTTTTGCGGCCCACGCCGGGAATTTTGGTCAGCCGGCCGAGATCGCCGGTACGAATGGCGGGGACGAGTTCGTCTACATTCATGCCGGAAAGAATTTTGAGCGCGAGAGAGGGGCCGACACCGGATGCGCCGAGGAGAAGTTCGAATAAGTGCTTTTCGCGCTGAGAAAGAAACCCGTAAAGAGCGAGTGCGTCCTCGCGAACGTGCGTATGAATCAGGAGAGTTACTTCCGCGTGCAATTCGCCGAGAGCGGCAAAGGTGGAAAGAGGAACCGCGACGAGGTAACCGACGCCGCCCACATCGAGAATCACCTGATTGGGCCGCTTCTCAAGGAGGCGGCCGCGAAGGAGTCCGATCATCGAGAGAAAGTATTGCCGCGGAGGGTTGGTGGTGTCAATGAAAGCGGAAGCGGCGCTGTGGGGCAACCTTGGAGAAGAGCCGGCTGGAAGCCAGCGCTACCAGCTAGCGTCCGTAGCGGCCGATGTACTCGCCGCGAGCGAGGATGTGACCCTGCATCGCGTGTTCCACTTCTTTCTTGGTGGCGCCTGCATTTAAATTCAATTTTGTATCCATAGCGTAGAGCTTAAAGAAGTAGCGGTGTGGCTTGCCTGCGGGAGGGCACGGTCCGCTATAGCCGATTTTTTCGAAATCATTTTTGCCTTGGCGGGAACCATCGGGCGATTGCTCGCTTTTGGGAAAGTTTTGCGGAAGCGACCGGAGCGCAGGCGGTAAATCGTAAACGATCCAATGGACAAAGGTGCCGACCGGAGCATCGGGATCGTCAGCTATCAGGACAAAACTTTGAGTGCCGGTTGGTGGAGTTTTCCATTGCAGCGCGGGCGAGGAATCGCCGCCATCGCAGGTGAGGGGCTTGGGAATGGTTCCTCCAGAGGTGAAATCGGGGCTCGCTAATTCCAAAGTGAGTGGAGCGGTTTCCGAGGCGCGTTGAGAACAACTGGCTACCACTCCGGCGGACACAACAACCAGGAAACAGGCGACGGGAAAAAATGGAAATGAGCGCGACATAAGTGTGCTCCCAGGAAAAGTTATGGCTTTATTTGCCGAGGTTCGCAAGGTAATTGGCAACGGCTGGGTGGTTTCGTTCGGTGGCGAGAGCGATGGCGGATTTGGCGTCGTTGCTGGTGGCGTAGGGGTCAGCGCCATGAGAAAGCAGGAGTTTCAAAATTTCCAGGTGGCCGTTGGCTGCGGCAGTCAGAAGCGGTGAGTAGCCAGCGCCGTAACGATAATTGGGATTCGCGCCATTTTCGAGGAGCCACTTCACAATTTCCGTGTGGCCGCTGGCGACCGCACCCGTGAGGGAATTGTAGCCGGAACCGTTTGTAGCGGGCGCGTTGACGTCGGCACCATGCGAAGCAAGATAGCGTGCTATCTCGAGATGGCCAAAAACGGAAGCGAGGGCGACAACCGGGAACCCGTCGGGCGAGAAGGAATTGGCGAGCGCGGGATCCGCTACAACGAACCGCTTTGTGGCTTCAACATCGCCAACCGCAACGGCGTCGTAGACGTTCAGCACAGCGCCGTGCGAACGAAGAACATCGCGAATTTCCCGCCGCCCCATATACACCGACATCAGCACCGCGGAAACCCCGCTTTCATTTTTGGCCGAGGCTAACGAGGAATCAGATGCGAGAAGAGATTGAACGGCGGCTACGTTGTTGGCGCGAATCGCTTCGAATAGTGCGGTAACGGACATGCTCTTTCACCGGCGGGGTCAGGATTTAAGTAGTGAAGCGAGAATGGAACCTGAATCGAAGCGTTAACGGCGCGCGCGATCCTTACGAACCGCTTCGTCAACCAGGGCATCGAGATCCGAACGCGTGAGCGTAATTTCTTCCGTGGGACTCTCGCGGCCATCAGAGGTTTCCGGCAGTTCCGCGCCTCCGCCTGGAGGCGGAGTGACGTGGTATCTGGAGCGGGCGGCCATGAGCTTAGCCACTTCGCGAGTAGAGAGCAGCTGTGGCTGGCCAGCAAGACGCGCAGCCAACGAGATTTTCGCGAAGTGTTCGACAATTTCCATGCGATAGAACGCGGTAAGTAAATCGGGACCGCAGGTCACAGCACCGTGATTGGCCAGGAGCAGCGCGTCATAGTGGGGAACGTAGGGCTCGAGCACCGCGCTGAGATCAGAAGTGCCCGGAGTGGCATAACGGACCAGCGGAACCTTGCCGAGGCAGACGACAACTTCGGGAAGCAGAGCCTGATCGAGCCCTTGACCCGCCGCCGCGAAACCCGTTGCAGTCGGCGGATGCGCGTGGCAAACGGCTTGAACATCCGGACGCATCTGGTAGAACAGCAAATGCATTCCGGCTTCCGAGGAAATCTGGCGATCGCCGTGAACTTGACGACCGTTGAGATCCATGACCACGAGGTCGCTGGGAGCCATCATGCCCTTATTGAGGCAAGTGGGCGTGGTCAGGATGCGATGGCTGTCCAGGCGAACGGAGAGATTGCCCTCACCGGCAACAATGTGGCCGCGCTCATATAACCAGCGCCCCACAAGGCAAATGTCGTGACGATACTGTTCCTCGGAGCGAGGCGTGAAATCACGTGGCGAGTCCAATGACACGGCGCGAACTCCTCTCTGGGACTTCCGGGTCTCACAAAGGCGAAATTATGGCTTGCACTCACGGCAAAGCTCGGAGAAAGAGTACGCTTCACCGCCAGGAAAGCCAAGAAAAAACAGACAAAAATCACGCGTAAATGCCGCGTAATTTGAGCGAGGTCGCTACACGATCGATGGCCAGCATATATGCGGCAATCCGGTTATTCACGCGATGCGTTTCAGCATAACGCACCACATCATCGAAGGCCCGGTCCATTATGTCAAACAGGCGCTCGTTGACTTCGCTTTCACGCCAGAAGAACCCCTGGCGATCCTGCACCCATTCGAAATAACTGACGGTGACGCCGCCGGCATTACCCAGTATGTCTGGTACCGTGAAAATACCCTTGCCGTCGATGATGGCGTCGGCCTGCCAGGTCGTGGGCCCATTCGCACCTTCGCACAAAATTTTGGCCTGCACCTGGTGCGCATTCTGCTCGGTGATCTGGTTCTCAATGGCGGCGGGAATCACAACGTCACAAGGTTGGAAGAGCACGTCGCGCGCGCTCATCTTGGCGCCCCCGCCGGGAAACTCCTGCAGGGACTTCTTCCGTGTATACACCCAGTCAATCACCTGCGGGACATCGAAACCATTTTCGTTGTACAGGCCGCCGCCGATATCCGCGAGACCAATGATTCGGTAACCAGCTTTCTGCATAAGTTCGGCTGCCAATGAACCCACGTTGCCAAAACCCTGCACGACCACGCGAGTATTTTCTTTGCGCATGCCCAACTTGGCGATTGCTTTATCAACGCACATCATGACCCCGCGGCCGGTGGCTTCACGGCGGCCACGGGACCCACCGAGCTCGATGGGCTTACCCGTGACCACGGCATTGGTGGCCTGGCGGGCGTGCATGGCGTAAGTGTCCATGACCCAAGCCATGGTTTGCTCATTCGTGCCCACGTCGGGGGCCGGGATGTCGCGCTCGGGGCCCAGCCAGTCTGATAATTCCGCAGTGTAGCGCCGTGTCAAGCGCTCCAGCTCACCGCGAGACATTTTGCGGGGATCGCAAATAATGCCGCCTTTTGCGCCGCCAAAGGGAATATCGACGACAGCACATTTCCAGGTCATCCACGCGGAGAGGGCGCGGACTTCGTCGAGCGGAAACATCGGGAGCAAAACGGATTCCGCCTTTGCCCGGACCGCGCACGGTGGAATGCAAGACGCGATAGCCGGTAAAGACTTCGAGCTGGCCATTGTCCATGCCCACCGGGATGTACAGGGTGATTTCCTTGTCAGGATACTTCAGATAGCGGTACACGCCCTGTTCGAGGCCGAGTTTGTTCGCGGCTACTTCAAAACGCGCTTCCGCGTTTTGGTATACATTCATTTCCTCAGGCACAAGCGCGGTAGGCATGCAAAAGCTCTCCTTTGTGCGAACAGCTCATGAAGCCATTCGCTGCGCTGCAACGTTCGGCCTGTGAGTGTTAAGCAGGCGCGACAAAAAGGCCAAGAGGAGAGCAATTCAGCGGGCTACCCACCCGCCGCACCTGCCAATTGGCCGGGTGGTCAGTATATTAAGGGGGCTGCCGGAGAGCAAGGCGTTGCGGTGCCGCACAAGTGACAACGTGAGAACAGGGAAGCATTCCGGGATACTTAGAGGCGGTAGACTAAGAATTGTGCGAATTTCAGCAGGCAGTAAGAGTGAACCTCAGGCATGCCACCGAAGCTAACGTTATCGATCCTGGTGCCCGTTTTTAACGAGCAGTACCTGGTGCAAGCGAGTTTGCAGCGGCTGGAAGTACTCGCCGAATCTGAGTATCTGGAACGCGTGCGGGTGATCGTGGTCAATGACGCCTCCACCGATCAAACCAGCGCGGTGTTGCGGGGATTCCGGGAACGATTCGGGGAGCCGGGCCAGACTCGATTGGAATGGCTGTTTCAGGAACATGATAAGAATCAGGGCAAGGGCGCGGCGATTCGACACCGCGCTGCAGTATGCGGACACGGACCTGGTGGTGATTCACGACGCCGACCTGGAATATCACCCGGAAGACTTGTTGAAGATGGTTCCGCTGTTTGTCACTGAAGAAGCGGATGCCGTGTACGGTTCGCGGTTTTTAGCCGGCGATTACCGGCGCGTACTGTTTTTCCGGCACAGCCTGGGAAATAAGCTTCTGACGGTACTGACGAACTTCGTCACGGATCTGAATCTGACGGACATGGAAACTTGTTACAAGATGATGCGCACGGAGTTGTTGAAGAGCATACCGCTGGAAAGCGACCGCTTCGGTTTCGAACCGGAAATCACCATCAAGCTGGCAAAACGTGATGCCCGAATTTTCGAATTGCCCATCCGTTATTCGGGGCGCACGTATATTGGAAGGAAAAAAGATCACGTGGAAGGACGGCTTAAAGGCGTTCGGCGCGTTGTTGAAATATGGGATTTCCGACCGCATTTATGTTGCGGACGAACATGGCAGCGAGATACTGGCGCGTTTGAATCGCGCGCCGCGGTTCACGAAATGGATGGCGGACACGATCCGGCCGTACATTGGGGAGCGGGTATTGGAGATTGGTGCGGGAATCGGCAATTTGACGGCAAATCTCGTGCCGCGCACTTCGTATTGGGCAAGCGATATCAACCCTCACTTTCTGGACCGGCTCAGTAAACTGAAACAGACCCGGCCGTATTTGCAGGTGCACTATACAGACGCAGGCTCGGTGGAAACTTATCCTGAGGAGCAGTTCGATACGGTCATTTGCTTGAATGTGGTAGAACATTTGGAAAATGACGTGCAAGCATTGCGCAATATACGCACTTCCCTGACGAAAAATGGCCGCGCCATTATTCTGGTTCCGAACGGTCCGCAGTTATACGGTTCGTTGGATCGAGGTTCTTGGGCACTATCGCCGTTACACGCGAGCGCAACTGCAGGAGGTGTGCGAGCGAGCAGGTTTTCGGGTGGCGCGGGTACTGAAATTTAACCGGATCGGAGCGCCGGGCTGGTGGTGGAACGGCCGAGTGTTAAAGAAGAGGACCTTGGGGTTTTGGCAGATCAAACTGTTGAATACGGTCTTTTGCCGATCGTTCGCCCGATTGATCGTTCCTGCCGTTTCCGCACTTGTCATGGATCATGATTCTTCGCGTTGGCGAACAAGCGCAGGAAAGCACGGCTCAGGCACCCGGCCAGGCATTGTTACCTGCAGGGGGAAATTACCCCCGCAGCCATTGATGTGAGGCGTTGTTTATTGGGCGCGGAATTCTACCGTAACCGTCAGGTGCATGGAAGTGGCCTGTCCATCGAGCATCGCCGGCTTATACTTCCACTGTTTTACGGCGTCCGTAGCGGCACGGAGGAGCAGCGCGGGACCAGAAATAACCTTCAAGGATGCGACATTTCCAGAGGCATCGATGAGCGCATCAATTTGCACCTTGCCGGAGATATGTTGTGCTTTGGCGATTGCGGGATACTCCGGAGCGACAGACCTGAGGAGTTGTGCGGCTTTAACGTCGCCGCCCACCGGGAGGAGAGGGGCCGCAGGCGCATGATGGGAACCGGAGGCAAACGGATCGGCGGAAGCAGGAACTTCTCTGGCATCGATGCCCTGCAGACCGTCGGAATCCGGTTGTGACGTGGAAGTATGGTTTACGACGGGGGCGGAAAGATGAACGTCGCCGAATGATGCTTTCGGGGAAGATTCAACGGGTTCAGGAGCTTTCGGCGACGGTGCCACTGCGTTTCTCGGAGTTGAATCCGGCACTGCGGCGGGAGTCGAGGCCGGCGGAGATTTTTTCAATGGCTGTGGAGAAGGCGCGGCAGCCGTCACGCTGGAAGAGGGGCTGGAGGTAGCGGGAACGGGTGGCTGAGCCGGTGCGAGAACAGGCTGGGTGGAAGTTGTGGGTGCGTGCGTTGCCGCTGTTGCGGTCGGGTTGGAATGGTTCTGGTAGAAGTACCACCCGCCGGCGCCGAGAACCACCAAAGCCGCAGCACCCAGAGCGAGAAACAATCCCTTCTTTGAGCCCGTGGACGCGGATTCCGTGGAGGCACTGCTCGCTTCGCCAAGCAGCTGTCCGCCAAAGACCGCGGTTTGAGGACGGGGCGTTGCTGCGGGGACCAGAGCGTCGAACGATTCCTCCGAGTTCACGGAAATGGGTTGTTCGTGAACGGCTTCCGTAGAAGCCGCATTCACGGGCGCAGTTGCAGGCTCTGCGGCGGCCTGAGAAAGTGGCGCCAGCCACGAAGGAATTTTGACCTCTTCATCCGCGCCCAATGCAGGGGCAGCGGGCTTGCTGACGGGACGGCTGGTTTGACCTCGGCCTGAACGGCGGGCTTTGCCTCTTTGAGAACTATGGGAGGAGCGGGCTTCTTGACTACCTCGGTGCCGGCGCTTCCGGTTTGTGGCCGGAGGCGCCACGACCACCGGAGGTTTCGGCGCAACGGGAGCTTCCGTGAAGAGCAGGGAGCCGAGTTGCTCTTTCAGGCGGGCAGCCTGGAGCTTCAAATCCTCGGTCGTCGGGTCCGATGAAACTCGAGCTGCAGGTGGTTCGGGAGGAGCTGGAACGACGTTCGGCTGCGTGGGACTGAATAACGCTTCGATCTGCTTCGAATAATCGCGCAGTGGGGGAACGGGCGTGTCGTGATGCCCAGCGGGCGCGCTGTGCTCCGAAGCTGGCGAAGGGGAGTTCCCGGTCGGCGCGGGATGAGGAACATCAGAACTTGTAATACTTGCGGGTTTGGCGGGTTCAGGGGGCGCAATCACCGGAGGAGCAACCGCTAATGGCGCAGGCGCAATAATCGGCGGCACCACAGGAGCGGAGGGCACTGCGGGCGCAACAACGTTGGATTGAGCTGCTACAGGGGGCGGCGGAATTACAGGAGTTGACACAGTTGGCACAGGCGCCGCTACGACGGGCTTGGCCGCGGGCACGGAACTTGCCGGGGGCGCGACAACCGGCTTAGCGACAACGGGAGCTTTTGGCGCTGGCGGCGCTGCGGGGGCAACGGGCTTGGGAACAGGCTGCGGACCTGTGGCGGTGGGGCGCGGTACGGCAGCAGAAGCTGGAACCTGCGGTCCCCAATAACCCGGGGCAGGCTCGGTGAACTGAAGTTCGACGTACGAACCAGCGGAGCCACTTGATTTGGACTTTACTACTTGGCAAACGACTTCTTTTTTTGTTTTTTCGTTGGTGAGAAAAACCAGCTGGCCGGATGCGAGCGCGGCGGCAATGCGGATCACCGCGCCATGCGGAAATACCAGCACGGTTTGCGTGGATTCAGAAAAAGGCACGCGTTTCTCGGAACCTTCCACGGTGCGTGCGCCGTTCACGGTAACTGGAATTTCGAGTGCGACCGGTGCGTGGTGGTCTTGGGGGGCGTCCGGCAGCGGAGGCGGTAGTGGTCGCGACAGGGGTTTCAAGTTCCTTCAAACTAGGTGCCATAGTTTACCCACTCAGGAATGTTGGATCAGGAAGGCTTGTCGAGACAGAACTTTCCCTGCTGTACCTATACATGGTGGGGTGGGCGCGGAAGACCAGCTATAGTACGTGCGTACTAGGGTGGAGGGAATGTGCCGCAATGGTCAAGCGAATTTGGCCTTGGGACACGGCAGCACAAGAGCCGCGTGCGGGAGCGGAATGTGGCGCGCTGGACTATTTCGGATTGGCAGCAGCCAGGGGTGGCTGGAAGCGCTCGTCAATCTGCGACTTGGTATCCGGAGACGAGCTTATTGGTTTCGTTGGCCATGCCGATTATTTGCTGTAGCTCCTTGAACATTTCGGGAGTCATGCCCTTGGCGAACGCGGAAGCGGTGTGCGAGTAGATGCAGTATTGGCAATTATTCGTGACGCTGACGGCGATGTAGAGCAGTTCTTTGGTTAGCGGGTCGATGGCGCCGGGACCCATGGTGGCTTTCAGATCGTGCCAAGTGCGTTTGAGCAAGACGCGGGATCGTGGGCGATAGCCTTCCAGAAATTATTGATGTAATCGGTTTTGCGGGTGGCCATGATGTCATCGTAAATGGCTTGCACTTCTGGGATGGCGTCTTTGATATTCGATCAGACCGAAAGTGGACATGACGGATCCTCCGTTGATGCGAGATGAGCCGCTGGAGAAGGATGTTACCGCGTCGCAAACCGGAAGAGAGTGCGCGACACAGGCAGCGGTTAGCCGCGAGGAAGAACAGGAAAGGACAGGACTGAAAATTGACTCATCTGCAGAGATTTAAATCGATATAATGCTGGCGATATGAGGAGGCCGAAGATGAAAGTTCCCGCCCTGAGGAATTGGCTGGTATTGTGCCGTGCTGCTCGTGTGGACTGTGACATTGCGGGCGCAGACCGTGCACGTGAATGTCACCCTGTGAAAGCGATAGCGTTTGATCCGGACAAAGCGATGGGGACCTCCATCGACATTTTGCCGGCGAAAGATTTCGAGAAGGTGTATAGCGAGCCGATCATCAAGGAGAGCTTGTCGGCAGGATGGGGACCGATCACCTACCGGCAGAATACAGAATTAACATACGATGCGTGGCACTGGAATCCGAATGGCATGTGGAGTGACGAGAAACACAAGAGCGGCTATTTCTTGGGAAGTGCGGAACCGCAAGAATTCTTGCGCCAATCGTTCGGATACGGGCTAGCGCATCGTGGCACAACCCGCAGCGACTCCGGGACAGTTCGAATGTTCGCGCATGACCGATGGCGATCCGGCGACTTACTGGAAAAGCAATCCGTACCTGACGTCGAAATTTACCGGGGAACCGGATTCCGCAAATCCGCAATGGGTAGTGATTGATTTCGCGCTTCCGCAAGATGATCGACGCCATTCAGATTGCCTGGGCGAATCCGTATGCGACGAAATACGTGGTGGAATATTGGAACTGGCATGGAAGACGCGCTAATGAAACCATTGTCGGGTACATGGGTTAAGTTTCCGCAAGGTGAAGTGACTGGCGGGAGTGGCGGGAACAAGGTGCAGCGTCTGGCAGATAAGCCCATAGACACGCGGTTCGTGCGCGTGTGGATGACGGAATCTTCGAATACCTGCGACACGCACGGCAGCGACGATCCACGACACTGTGTGGGCTATCGCGATTTCTGAAATTTCGATTGGAAATTTCAATTCGCTGGGCCAGTTTGTGGATCTGGCGAAACACACTCCGAATCAGGCACAAACGGTGACGCAAGCTTCATCCGTCGACCCGTGGCATGCGTCAGATAGCATAATTCCCACACGGGTGCAGACCGGCTTCGATTTATTTTTCACGAGTGGCTACACCAATCATCTGCCCGCCATGATTCCCATCGCTATGATTTATTCCACGCCCGAGGATGCCGCGGCGGAATTAGCGTACATCGAGAAGCGGAAGTACCCCGTGTCTTACGTGGAAATGGGCGAGGAACCGGACGGGGCATATATGCTGCCGGAAGACTATGCGGCGTTGTACGTACAGTTCGCGAAAGCGCTGCATAAAGTGGATCCCAAACTGAGGCTTGGGGGCCCGGTGTTTACTGGCGTGAACGAAGACATCAAGGTCTGGCCCGACGAACACGGCAAAACCTCGTGGCTGGGAAGATTTTTGGATTATCTGAAGGCACGCGGCCGGATGGAGGACTTGTCGTTTGTTTCGTTCGAACACTATCCGCTGAATCCTTGCGAGATCAACTGGTCGGACCTGTACCGCGAGCCAGAACTTGTGGAAGGAACATTGAAGGCTTGGCGGGAGGACGGAGTGCCCGCAAATGTGCCGCTGATGAATACGGAAAGCAATGTGTCCTGGTCACTAACCGATCCGATGCAGGATTTGTTCGCGGGACTGTGGCTAGCGGATAGCGTGGGAGCGTATCTAACCATCGGGGGGCCGGGTGCGGTGTATTACCATTCGCCGATTCAGCCGGAACCGCTGCGTCCGGGATGCCAGGCGTGGAGTACGTATGGGAATTTCGTGGCCGACGAAAAGCTCGAGATCAAGCAGCACACCGCGCAGTATTTTGCGAGCCAGATGCTGAATCTGGATTGGGTGAAACACGGGGCCGGAACTCACGAGCTGTATCCGGCGATGGGAGACGTACAGGACGAGGCGAAACACCAGCTCATTACCGCGTACGCGGTGAAGCGGCCAGATGGGCAGTGGTCGCTGCTAATCGTCAATAAAGATCCGAGCAACGCACATGAAGTGAACATCGCCTTTGAAAACGGTGGTAAAGCCGCAGACTGTGGCTTTACAGGAGATGTGAAGGCTGTGACGTTTGGGGCTGCCGAGTATGTGTGGCATTCCTCGGGTCCCACCAGTCACGCTGATCCTGACGGTCCAGCGAAACGCAGCACCATCGAATGGAAGACCGGGCAAAAAGTATTGCTGCCGAAAGCGTCGGTGACGGTGCTTACGGGAAAGGTCGCGGGCGTTTAGGAGGGGACGGCGGCCAAGGGCATAAGGCCGCGGCTACTCGGCCATGCGCCGCGAGAGCCGAGGACTGCAAAAGAAACAGGCTGAAGCCTGTGCTACGTAACGGCGCAATTTCAGATAACCTATGGGCGCGTGTAGGGGCCCGGAAACGGCGTGAAGCCGCTGCTCGCCGGGCGGTGTGTTCTAGCTGAAGGATACGAATGAGTGACGGCTTGCGAACGATGTGGTACGGGTGCGCGTCTGCGAGATGGCGCGCACGGGGGCTGTCATTTATTGTGGCTTGCTTTGTTTGGCTTGCACTTACTTGTGGATCCCTGGCGCAAGAGCGCGGCCTGCGTGAATGGGATTGTGGTGGACGCGACGGAAGCGCCGATCCAGGGAGCGCAAATCGAGTTGCGCTCCTCGACGGGAACTATACTGGCCAGCAGCGATGAACAGGGACACTTCCGCATCGCGGGCGCAGAGAATGGCGGGACGCTGGTGGTGAGTTTTCCCGGGTTTGCGACGGTCGCGCGGGAGATTCACGTACGCGCATCCGCGGAGTCGCTGCATGTCATCCTGACGCCAGCTTCGGGGTTACAGCGCGTTGAGGTGCAAGCCACCGTTGGCGACCTGATTCCGGCGGTGCCGAACAGCGAGTACGTACTCTCTGTCCGAGAGCATGAACAACATGGGCAGCCTGGTGGTCGATGACATGCTGCGGCAAGTGCCGGGCTTCAGCACGTTCCGGCGGTCGAGCAGTTTGTTTGCGAATCCCACTTCGCAAGGGCGTGTCGCTGCGCGGCGTGGGCGCGAGCGCCACCAGTCGTTCCACTGTACTGCTCGACGGCATTCCTTTGAACGATCCCTTTGGCGGATGGGTTTATTGGGCGCGTGTGCCACAAGAGGCGATCGCCAGCATGGAAGTGGCGAATGGCGGAGCTTCCGATTTGTATGGCGGCGGGGCCCTGGGCGGGGTGGTGAATCTCCGAACGCGTACGGAAGAGACCGCCTATGCGTCTGCCGAAATGTCGATGGGCAGTATGAGCACGCCGGATTTTTCGTTTGCCGCGGGTGCACCGATTGGCAAGTGGGCTGTCTCGGGAGCAGGGCAGGCCTATCAGACGCAGGGATATATCGCCGTTCCTCCGGACCAGCGTGGCGCGGTGGACACGAGCCTGGGATCAGGAGTGCTGACAGGCTTTCTGGAAGGCTCGCGAAACCTGGGGGAACGTGGGCGGATTTTTGTGCGTGGCAGCGACTTCGGCGAGAGCGGACGCAATGGAACTCCGCTGCAGAGAAACGACACGACCATTCCCGAAATAGACTTAGGCGCAGACTGGAGTTCGGCGGACTTGGGAAGTTTCTCTGCCCGGCTGTACGGCTCGCGCGAAATCTATCATCAGACTTTTTCGTCGGTCGCAGCAGATCGGAATAGCGAATCGCTGACGGATGTACAACGAAGCCCGTCGCAACAAGTAGGATTTGTGGCCACCTGGTCGAAGCTGTTCATAGAACGGCACAAAGTTTCCGCTGGATTCGAAGCGCAAGATGTACGCGGTCATAGCGCCGAAACGAATTATCACCTTGGCGCGGAGACAGCGTTGGTTGACGCGGGCGGAAGACAGCATGCCTTCGGATTTTTCGCACAAGATGCTTATGCGTTTGCGCGGACCTGGCTGCTGACATTTGAGCGGCCGCGTGGATACATGGAACAACAATACGGGTTATCAGGATCGGACACCTTTGCCCGGCGGCACGCTGACCACAACAAGCATTTCCGGACCGGACGGAATCGGCGTTCAGCCCGCGGGTGTCGTTGCTGAAAAGTTTCTCGCACGGTACGGCGCTGAACGCTTCGGTTTACCGCGGGTTTCGCGCGCCGACGTTGAACGAGTTATATCGCAATTTTCGCGTCGGGCAATGTGCTGACGCTGGCGAACCCGGCATTGACGGGCGAACACCTGACGGGCGGCGAGGCGGGTGATCAGCCAACTGCTCTGGCAAAACCGTTTGACGCTGCGAGGAAATTTTTTTTGGAGCGATATCAGCCGATCCGGTGGCGAATGTGACGCTAACGACGACTCCGGCGCTGATCACACGGCAAAAGGAAAATTTGGGTGAATCGCAGGCGCGTGGTTTCGAACTGGCCGGCTCGTGGCAGGTGAACTCGCAGGTGCAGATCAGTGCGGCGTATTTGTTCGTAAACAGCATCGTGCTGAGCAATCCGTCAAACCCATCGCTTCAGGGAAACTTTCTGCCACAAGTGCCGCAGAACCAGTTCAGTTTTCAGGCCAGCTATATGGGGAAACAGTGGACCCTGGGCCTGCAGGGACGCTTCCTGGGCAATCAATTTGACGACGATCAGAATTTTTTGCCGCTGGGCCGGGCCTTTTCTCTGGACGCGCAGGTGTCTCGCAAATTGCGAAAAGGAACCTCAATTTTCTTTGCGGCGCAGAACCTGACGAATGACCGGTTCGGGATCGCCGCAACCCCGGTTCTCACCGTGGGTCCACCGATTTTTGTGCGTGGCGGATTTCGGTTCGAATGGAAGTAGCGGATCGATTAGCGCGCACGGGCGGGAAGGAATTCATCCACAAGCAATCGCGCCAGACGCGGGGAGTTGTGGCGCAACACGCCATGCTCTTCCACGAGATTGTCAGTAATCAGGCGGACTTTCATCTTCTTGACGTTGTCGCGATCGATGACAACGGGCGCGGCACCTTGCGCGCGATAGCGCCGCGCCACTTCCGGGGAAATGGATTGCCGATTGGCGACGACGGCATCGATTACGCGGCCGCGCACGTGTTCTTTGATGGCACGCAGGTGATCGCTTAATACGTATTGCGTGGTTTCGCCGGGTTGGGTCATCAGATTGGCGATGTATACGCGCGGCGCTTTGGAATGGGCCACGGCGTGCGCGATTTCCGGGATGAGAAGATTGGGAATCACGCTGGTGTATAGCGAACCTGGGCCCATGAAAATAACGTCGGCCTGCTGAATCGCTTCGATGGCGGTAGAGAGCGGGCGCACCCGACGCGGGTTCAGTTCAATTTTGCGGATAGGAACTTTGCTGCGGGAAATGCGGGTTTCGCCTTGCACGCGGCGGCCATTCGCCAAGGTAGCGACTAAATGCACATTGGAGATCGTGGACGGGAAAATTCGCCCGCGCACTGCCAGGACTTTGCTGGACACGCGCACGGCTTCCGCGAAATCGCCGGTAACATGCGTGAGCGCGGCGAGGAAAAGGTTGCCGAAATTGTGCCCGCGCAGTCCGCGGCCCGCGTGGAACCGATACTGGAATAGCCGGCTGAGCAGGGCTTCGTCTTTGGAAAGCGCAACCATGCAGTTGCGAATGTCGCCGGGAGGCAGAATGCGATTTTCGCGGCGAAGGCGTCCGGAACTGCCACCATCATCGGTGACCGTAACGATTGCCGCCAAATCAGCGATAGGACGCTTCGCAGTTGGACGCCGGTCTCTGCGCCGCACCACATGCTCTTTCAAACCTCGCAGCAACGCGGAAAGACCAGTGCCTCCGCCAAGCGCGACCACGCGCAAGCCATCGTTGGGACGCAACTCTGACGCAAACGTTCTTCATTTATGACTCGAGTGATAATCCCGGCACGAGAAGGGAAGCGGCCTCTCGCCTCAGTTGTTCGCTCGCCAGGTGAATTTATTCCTAGAAGCAGGCAGGAAGCTAGGAATAGGCATGGGTCTAAGACCCGCCACTACCTAACCCGAATAGCCTTCTTTTTCAGGATACAGCAATTCCGTGAAACGCGGGTCTTCCTGCAGGAAATTGAAGTCCTCGTCGTTTCTGGCGTGATAACGATTGGCAGACCGAAGATCGATGGCGATTTTGAGATTGGCCAGCGCGGAGTCCGCTTCACCGGTAAGGCAGTCCAGCGCAGCGAGCGCATAATGCACGTGATCGGCCTTGGGCGCCAGCTTGCGAGCTTTCTCGAAACTCTCTCGCGCTTCATCCCAACGGCCCAAATTCATCATAGCCACGCCGCGTTGATAATGATCCTCGGGGCTTTTAGGATTTTGATCGGGTCGTGGGCTTCATGCGCTGTTCGGTGATGCGCAAATGGGTGCGCGCACGGTCAGCAAGTTCCTTACTGGGACCGGCGATGACGCGCTCCAGCTCCTGTTTGGCGCGTTGAAACTTCTGCTGGTGGAACAGGCCCATGGCTTCTTCGTAGAGCTTCATTTGAGCTTGCACCAGAGGATCGACCAGCTCAACACCGCCACGCTGCGGGACAGGGGCTAGGTAAGTTACTTGTTTTCTTTGGCTTAACTTTTAGTTGAGCCGAGGGTTTGGCCCGGCTGGATGATGACTTGTGCGCTTTGGCCATGGCGCGAATGCTAACAAACGCGTGGGCTTCCGTCAACGGAAGCGCGCAGCCTGTGGAAAGTGTTCAGTTAAATAGCCTTTACCGTCCGGCAGCATGTGCGAAAATAACTTCACTGGGAATCGCCCTTCTCCCGGACACTAGAAGCGTACCTTCGGACGGATCGCGTCGGGAAGATTGGCCTGCCCGAACGCGTGTGTTATAAGTTCAAGACTGAATTCAGGTTGACGACTCGTGCCTTTCATCAATTTTCCTGCGCGTGAAATTAATTGCAAGTTGGTGTACTACGGTCCGGGTCTCGGAGGAAAGACCGCGAACCTGCAATGGATCTACGACCATACCGGGCAAAATCAAAAGGGGAAAATGGTTTCCCTGGCGACGGAGACAGATCGCACTCTGTTTTTCGACTTTTTGCCGCTGGATTTGGGGACAGTTCGCGGTTTTAAGACGCGCTTTCATTTATATACCGTGCCTGGCCAGGTGTTTTACGAAGCGAGCCGCAAGCTGATACTGAAGGGCGCCGATGGCGTGGTGTTCGTGGCGGATTCGCAAGAAGAACGGCTGGATGCGAATTTCGAAACGCTGGAAAATCTTCAGGAGCATTTGAAAGAACACAACCTGAATTTCACGACGATTCCGTATGTGCTGCAACTGAACAAACGAGACCTGCCCAATGTATTGACGGTCGAGGATTTGACGAAACAGTTGCAGAAAAAGGGCGAGCCGGTGATTGAGGGCATCGCGATTAACGGCCAAGGCGTATTCGAAACGTTGAAAGAACTGGCGAAGATGGTGTTGGCGGAGTTGAAAAAGAGCGGGTAGTGCGTGGCCTAGAGCGCGTTGTGTGGCGCTGAAGAATGTGGCAAGGTAGCGGTTATGACGAAAGCGGAGCTCCTCCAACGAATTACGATCGAACCTGATAAATGTGGCGGCAAACCGTGTGTGCGTGGTTTGCGGATGCGCGTGGTTGATATTTTGCAACTGCTGAGCGCGGGTGCGTCATTTGAGGAGATTCTGAAGGATTATCCGTTTCTTGAACGGGAAGATATTTTGGCGGCCATCGAATACGCCGCACTGCAGACCGACCATATCGTTCTGCAATCGAAGTGAAGTTTCTTATCGACAATCAACTTCCCGCCTCGTTAGCGAACTGGCTGGGTTCGCGTGGACACGACGCTTTGCATGTTTTGGAAGCGGGACTTGCACAGGCCAAAGACTCAGAAATATGGAACTACGCTTCCGCTAATTCCCGGGTAATTGTAACCAAAGACGAGGATTTTGTTCGCTTCACCAATCTGCGGCAGGAGGCTGTGAGCGTGGTTTGGGTGAGGTTAGGCAACTGCCGAACAGCAGCACTACTCGCGGCATTTGATTCCGTCCTTTTGGAAATGTTGGCTGCCTTGGAAGGCGGTGCGCGGCTAATCGAAGTCCGTTAGATGGCCCGAACCCCTAAAAACTGGCGGAGGCAGTGGCTTCGTTTTCGAAGGTGGGGATGGCTTCGACCAGGCGAGTAACGGTGAGGGCGTCGCGGACACGGCCTTGACCACAGACAAGTGCAGTCCGCCGCCCTGGCGCGCGAGCGAAATAGAAAGTTTAACCAGCGCGGAAATGCCGGAGCTGTCGATTTGCGGAATGTCGTTGAGATTGACGACAAGCTTACGCGCGCCGCGGTGCACCAGATTCTGCGTGAACTCGTTCAAATGCTCGCTGGGTTCCCCGATGGTGAGCCGGCCATGAACCTGCAAATAATGGATGCCGCCAGCTTCGCGCGCAGAAACTTCCAGTGGTGGATGAAGCGTCATAATCCCCCTCAGTCCGATCTAACGGCTGCCAAGTCCAAGGCTGCGGCGGCGTTCCGTTGCCTCTGCATTATACGATGAAGGACTATGGAGAATAAATCGATGGAGCGCGGTGCCACCCTTGGAACGTGTCCACTAAGGAGGCGCGTGAAATCCAGGAACAGTTGTCAGTACAATTTGGGAAGGGAAGGACCGGCTGGGAACGATTCGCACAGTGGCTGGGCTGGACGCGTCATTCCTGGTGACCGGAACGCAGGCTCTGCGGAAGAGCCGTGAGCCGGTGGGAGCGCCTGCGGCAGGCGAATCGCGCGATTGCCTGCGTGGTGGTGTACCGGTTCCCAGAAATGCGGAGAGTCGCGCGGGAATTCGCGATTGTGCCGTTAGATTTTCCGTATGTTCCCGGATTGTTGAGTTTCCGGGAGATACCGGCATCTGCTTGCGGCGCTTGAAAAATTCCCGAGAAACTGCCGGACCTTCTGTTCTGCGATGGGCAGGGCTATGCGCACCCCCGGCGCTTGGGACTGGCGGCGCATTTGGGGGTGCTGCTGGACAAGCCTTCCATCGGCTGCGCGAAGAGCATACTGATTGGCATCCACGGGCCATTGGCAGAAAAGGCGGGAAGCTGGGCGGAATTGGTCGACCCCAAAGCGGACGGGGAACGCATTGGGGCGGCGGTCCGCACCCGGAACGGGGTCAAGCCCATGTACATCTCTCAAGGGAATCGCATTAGCCTGGAAAGCGCGGTCCGGCTGACCATGGAGGTGTGCGACGGTTTTCGCATGCCCCGCCCAACGCGCGATGCCGACCGGTTTGCCAGCGAAATCAAAAGGAAAGTCTTACGTGGCGAGCTATCCGAAAAATAAATGCGGGGCAGAAGAATTTCAAGCTGCGCTGCCGGGGTAAGGGTGCGTATAATCTGCTCGACACGGTGTAAGTCCCCAATCGATAGCGCGAATGTGAAACAGCAGAATGGACGCGCCTCCATTCGCCCGGAGAAGAATTTGATGAAGCGCATGGGTATTGCTTGTTGTTGCGTATTGACCCTGGTGCTGCTAGCGTTCCCTTGCTTTGCGCAGCAATCGACCGCTCCGACCACCCCCGCCGCTCCCTCCGCCAACGCTTCTACGTCGAAGTTCCACGGGCTGTTAATGACAAACTAAAGGAGTTGGACCAGAAAGTAGCCGCGGCACAATACTCCGCCGACAACGCCTGGATGCTGGTCAGCGCCGCGCTGGTGTTAATGATGACCGGGCCGGGTTTGGCGTTGTTTTATGGCGGGTTGGTGCGCCAGAAAAATGTACTAGCGATCATGATGCAAAGTTTCGCGCTAATGGCGCTGATTACGGTGCTCTGGGCGCTGGTCGGGTTACAGCTTATGTTTCGGCGGCGACGGACATTTTATCGGCAATTTCCAGATGGCGCTGCTGCGCGGAGTGGGCGCGGCACCTAACCCCGACTATGCGGGCACGATTCCGCAGTCGACCTTCATGGTGTATCAGTTAATGTTCGCGATCATCACGCCGGCGCTGATTACCGGCGCAACCGCCGAGCGCATGAAATTTTCAGGCACCGTGCTGTTCATGACGCTATGGTTTTTGATCGTGTATGCGCCAATGGCGCATATGGTATGGGGCAAGGGCGGCTTTCTTGAACGCTGCGCTGGGCGGCCGATTTCCTACTCTGGATTTTGCCGGAGGCACGGTGGTGCACGTAACCTCGGGGGTGTCCGCATCTGGTTTGCGCGTTGTACATGGGAAAACGCGTGGGTTATCCGAAGCAGCCAATGCCACCGCATAGCCTGGTGCTGAGCTTCATCGGTGCCTGTCTCTTGTGGGTAGGGTGGTTTGGGTTTAACGCGGGCAGCGCGCTGGCTTCCAATGGCCTGGCGTCCAGCGCGTTTGTGGCCACGCATTTCGGCGCAGCGGCGGCGGCGATTAGGCTGGGCCCTGGCGGAGTGGATAAAGAATGGAAGGCCAAGCGCCCTTGGGGCAATTTCCGGGGCGGTGGCGGGACTGGTGGCGATTACACCGGCGGCGGGCTTCGTGGGGCCGATGCCGGCACTGGCGATCGGATTCATCGCCGGGCTGTTCTGCTTCTGGATGGTCACGAAATTTAAAGCCGATTTTCGGCTACGACGATGCGCTGGATGCTTTCGGCGTGCACGGCGCAGGTGGCACGATCGGCGCACTGTTGACCGGGCGTGTTCGCGCAGTCCGTCATCAATCCAATTTTCGGAGAGGGTAAGGCTGTTGGCGGGCTGGATGGGCACTGGAGCCAAGTGGGCAATCAGGTCGTGGGCGTACTGATCGCGTGGGTGCTGGCGTTGGTGGGCACGATCGTCATATTAAAGATTGTGGACGTGAGCGCAGGACTGCGCGTTACGGAAGAGCAGGAAGTGGAGGGCCTGGACATCACGCTGCACGGTGAAGAAGGATATAACCTGGAAGGTTGAGGCTAACGGGCGACACGGCGGTCGAACAACGCGAGGCGGGAGCACAGATTCGTATGATGAAAATTGAAGCGATCATTCAGCCGTCGAGATTCGAATCGGTGAAGGATGCGTTGCTGGAAATCGGCGTGGAAGGGATGACGGTGACCGAGGTGCGCGGGCACGGGCGGCAAAAAGGCCATACGGAGGTGTACCGTGGGCGGGAATACACCGTGGATTTGCTGCCGAAGGTGAAAGTGGAAGTGGTGTTGCCGGACCAACTAGTAAATCGCGCGGTCGATGCGATTCTGAAGAGCGCCAAGACTGGAAAAATCGGGGACGGTAAAATATTCTTATCGCGGGTCGAAGAAGCGATCCGGATACGGAATGAGGAACGAGGCGAGAGCGCTCTCTGAGAATCGGCCATGTCCTCACCCCGCCCAGGGCTCGTTCCTGTTTTTCGCCCGAAAAAGAAAATGGAAGAATCGCGTAACGCCGCTATCGGTGCTGGGTCCGCAATGCGAGGCCCAGCGCGAGCGGATACGCAAGTTATTCGAAAGCGGGGCAAGCGCGCAGGAAACGCTGAGGCAATTGTGTGAGCTTGCGGATAGCGCGATCCGGAAAGTTTTCGGCGAACTGCAAAGTGTAAAAGATGGGGCGAATGAGGGGCTGGCGCTTCGCGCTGGGCGGATATGGGCGCGAGGTTTTGTTCCCGTACTCGGATCTGGACCTGCTGTTTCTTTTTGCCAATGAGAAAATGGAAGAGGAGTCGCGCCCGCTGATCGCGGAATTTTCGCGCACGCTCTGGGACTTGGGATTTCGTGTGAGTTCGGCGGGGCGCTCCATCGATGAATGCAAGAAGATTGAGCAGGACAACGCGGAATTTCATTTGGCGCTGCTGGACCGCCGTTACCTCGATGGCGACAAAGGTGCTGTTTGAGAAACTGGACACGAAAGTGCTGTCCGTGGCGGAACGGCAGGCGCGGCCCATTTCTGCTGGTTGAACTGCAACGTTTAACGCGGGACCGGCTGGGCCGCTACGGCAACACGATTTTCCATCTTGAGCCTAATGTAAAGGATGCGCCGGTGAGGTTTGCGCGATTTTCATTCCACGTTATGGATGCGGCAATTGGCCGGCGACCGGCGTGACCCGCGATTCAGTCCCGTAAACGAAGATGAACTGACGCGTAACGCCGTGGAATTTCTCAGCGCCATTCGCTGCTTCCTTCATTACAGCAATGGGCGGAACGACAACACGCTTACTTACGAACTGCAAGCGCAAGCGGCGGAGCGTTCGCTGGGAATTGATGATAATCTTCGCCGCAACGCCGCCGAATGGATGCGTCTGTATTTCCGGCACGCGCGCACATTGAACCGGCAACTGCTCCGGTACGTGGACCAGCGGCCGCCGGTAACGCTTTCCCTGCGCCAGCGTCTGATGAATGCGACGATTGGGACCAAAGAACGACGATCACTAATGGGCGGCCTTTCTCTGCTCGCGATGGATTGCTGGAAATCAGCGACGAACAGGTTTTCGCCGACCGCAACGTGACTTACTCGCTTTTGGCGGAGTCCGCGAAAACTGGCGTGGCTCTGAGCCGCGATGCGGAGCGCAGCATTGCGTACATCATGACGCATCCGGAGTTGCCGCAGCGAAATTCACGCATCAGTTGGGCGGTGCTGTCCGAAATTCTTGGCGCGGACTATCCCGTGTTCGCGTTGCGCCCCATGTACCGGCTGGGATTGTTAACGGAAGCGCTGCCGGAGTTCCGAGCGATCGATTCGCTGGTGGTTCGCGACTTCTATCATCGCTATACCGTGGACGAGCACTCTTTGCGCACGATTGAACATTTGCAGGAATTGGGTGAGGCGCAGGATGTCCTTGGCAAGCCACTTCGCGCCGTTATGGCGCACGGTGGATCGCCGGGATCTGTTGATCCTGTCTTTGTTGCTTCACGACGTAGGCAAAGGCATGCCCGTAGAAAATCATGTGACCGGCAGCTTGCAGGCTCTGGAAATTGCGTGCAGACAGGCTGAAGCTGACCGCCGAGGAAAAAGCTGAAGTTCATTTCCTGATCGAGCACCATCTGGATATGTCCGGGACGGTGCAACGCCGCGACATCTTTGACCCGTCCACGGTGTCGGGGTTTGCGCTGTGGTAAATACTCACGAGCGATTGCAGCGGTTTGCCTGCTTACCTATGCGGATATTCATGCGGTGAATCCGGAAGCGTTGACACCGTGGAAAGCCGAAATGTTGTGGCAACTGTTCGTGGCCACTTCCAATCATTTCAGTCGGACACTTGATCGCGACCGCCTGCACGCCTCTGACGAAGCGCCGTTGCTGGAGCAGGTGCGCGCCGCTGCGAATGGGGCAGATAACCGGGAAATCGAGCGATTCCTGGAAGGGTTCCCGCGCCGCTATCTTGCGGTGCACACCGCGCCGGAAATTGCGTCGCACTTTCATGTTGTATCGCAAGCTCGGAGGCGAACCGGTCCAGACGGACATCAAGAAAACGCAACACGCCTACGTGCTCACGCTGCTTTCCGCGGACCGCCCGGCTCTGTTCGCCACCATTGCCGGAGTCCTTTCGGCTTGGGGCATGAACATCGTGAAGGCTGATGCGTTTGCGAATGCCGCAGGCGTGGTGCTGGACACGTTCCATTTCGTACGATTTGCACCGGACACTCGAGCTGAATCCCAGCGAAATGGCGCGGTTCCAGAAAAGCATTGCGGATATTCTGAACGGGAAACAGGCGTTGGAGCCTTTGCTGAAAGGGCGACTGGCGGCGTCCGTTGGCGCGCCCACCGAAGGTGGTGGTGCCCACAACGATCAATTTTGACGACGAATCCTCGGATCGTTGCACACTGATGGAAGTGGTCACGCAGGATCGTCCGGGGTTTTGTACGGGATCGGCTCGGCACTGGCGCGTTTGGCCTGCAACATTGATGTGGCGCTGATCGATACTGAAGGACAGAAGGCCATCGACGTGTTTTACTTGACGGCGCAAGGAATGAAATTGACGGCGCAGAAAAAGGAACTTTTGCACGAAGTCTTGAACGCCACGCTCACCTGAGTGGTCAGTCCGCCTCCGTGAAAATCCGCGATACACGAGTTTCTTGTTGCGGAAGTGCGCCGCTGAGCTAGCATGTGCCATGCTGCAACATTTTCCGCGCGCGCAGTAGTGCGCATAACCATGACACTGCGGATAAGCAAAACCATTCTTGTATTTGCGGTGGCCTTTTACACCACGCTGATCGTGTTCAACAATTTGACCGACTATGCTTCCAACTATGAATTCGTCCGGCACGTCTTGATGATGGATTCCACTTTTCCGAACAACCACGGCATGTGGCGGGCCATAAATTCCCCAGTCTGGCATCACGTCTTTTATTGGATGATTATCGTCTGGGAAACTGCCAGCGCGGGGCTTTGCTGGTGGGGCGGGTGGCGTCTGATGGTTTCGCTGCGCAAGGAGCAAGAACGATTTCGGCAGGCGAAACAGCTTGCGATTGCCGGACTCACATTGAACCTGCTCTTATGGCTCCTTGGCTTTCTGGCAATCGGCGGAGAATGGTTTCTGATGTGGCAATCGAAGATCTGGAATGGGCAAGAAGCAGCATTTCGGATGGCCGCCATCGTGGGAATTATGCTGGTATTCGTTGCCCAAAGCGAAGATCAGGAGGAATGCTCGTGAGCGTGGTGTTGGATTATCAGGCGATGCTGGCCGTTGCGCTGGCGGAAGCGCGCGCGGGACTGCAGGAGGGCGGCATCCCGATTGGTGCGGCGATTTTCGATCAGAACGGACGGTTGATCGGCGCGGGTCACAACCGGCGAGTACAGCAAGGGGATCCATCGATCCATGGAGAAACGGACGCATTCCGTAATGCCGGGCGGCAAAAGAGCTATCGAAAGCTAATCATGGTGACGACATTAGCGCCGTGCTGGTATTGCAGCGGGTTGGTGCGGCAGTTCGGATTCGGAAAAGTTGTCGTGGGCGAGAGCCGCAATTTTCAGGGCGGAATCGCATGGTTGCGCTCATTGGGAATTGAAGTGATCGACGTGGATTCGCCGGAATGCGTGAAGATGCTGGCTGACTATATCTGTGCGAATCCGGCGGTGTGGAACGAGGACATAGGCGAAGAATAGCAGGCAAATCGTCGTTTGCCAGTGTGGCGCGACATTCAGCGTGCGCGAAAATCGTACTTACAATTACCGTGATTCACGTATGGTTTGGCGTGTTACCGCAGGTTCTACTAATTCTGTAACGCCTCAGAACGCCAACGCTCAAACTCACCGGTACTCCATACGATGTTACTTCCGGCAACTTCTCGCAGCACGAGAAATGAAACAGCAGCGAGCGCCGACCCTCATCTGTTCAGTTCCAAGGTGCTGTTGATCGCGGCACATCCGGATGACGAGACCATTGGCGCCGGGACACTGCTCAGTCGCGCCGAAAACATTGGAGTAATCCATGCTACCGATGGCTCGCCTGTTAATGAGGCTGATGCGAGAGCCGCTGGATTCTCGACACGAGAAACGTATGCTGCCGCGCGCCGTCAGGAAGCGCTTGGCGCCCTGGCCAAAGCCGGCGTTACGGAGAATCAGCTGGGTGGTTTCCAGTTGCGCGACCAAGGGCTTTTGTTTTGTCTGCACGAACTCACATTGAAAATTCTTGCGGCACTTCGCGAGCACACCCCAGACATTCTTCTGACGCATCCCTATGAAGGTGGACATCCCGATCACGATTCGCTCGCGTTCGCTTGCAGCATGGCTCACCGCATCTATCGCAAGGATCGGATTCCGCGAAGTTCAGCATTGTTTGAGTTTACTTGCTACAACGGCGTCAACGGGGAATTCCACACGTACGAGTTTCTGCCCTACGCGAATCGCGCGCTTTACGGTTATTTCCTCACCGAACGCGAGAAGAAGCTCAAGACGGAAATGCTCAAGACGTTTCACAGCCAAGCGAAGACGCTCAAACCGTTTCTGAATCCTAAGATTGAATTGTTTCGAAAAGCGCCGGAATACGATTTCAGCCGCGCGCCCCATGATGGAAAGTTATTTTACGAACATTTCGACTGGGGCACGGACGGACGCGGCTGGCGGGAATTGGCACGGCAAGCGGCCGCAAGGCTGCACAACACGGGTGAACTTTCGTGAGCCTCACGATCCTGAGTGTAGCGTTCGCGATGGCTTCTGTGAGCCAGGATTCCTCCGGAGGGGCGGAGCAGGTCTTATCGGAAATTGATCGCGGATTAATTGAGCGGGGCCATCGTTCGCTGGTGGTTGCTTGTCCCGGTTCACGGGTATCGGGAACGTTGATTCCCACGCAGGCAGTCGAAGGACCTATCTCGCAGAAACAATGGCTTGCCGCGCACAGTTCAACACGCAACGCCATGGATGAAGCGCTGGCCCGCTACCCGGTGGACTTAATCCACATGCACGATCTGTATTTTGCGGATTGTCTGCCAGACAATGATGTGCCGGTGCTCGCGACGTTGCACCTTCCCCTTACTTGGTACCAGAGGCAAGCACTGTATCCAAAACGTCCGCGCACATTTCTGCATTGCGTGTCGCGCTCACAACGAGAAGCCGGCCCTGGGAATCTCCAACTGCTCCCGGATATAGAGAATGGCGTTCGTACGGACTTATTGCGGCCCTTGGCGAACATGCGAAAAAAAGATTTTGCTATGTCGCTCGGCCGAATCTGCCCGGAGAAGGGCTTTCATTTTGCGCTTCAAGCCGCAAAGAAGGCCGAAGTTGGAATGGTTTTGGCGGGCCAGGTGTTTCCGTTCCCCGAGCACCAGGAATATTTCGCAAATCAGATTGCACCAGAACTGGATTTAAAACGCCGGTATATTGGCCCGGTCCGTTTGAAAACGAAGCGGCGCCTGCTTGCCGGGGCTCAATGTTTGATTGTGCCCAGCGTGGTGGAAGAAACAAGTTCACTGGTCGCTCGTGAAGCCCTGTCCTGTGGTACTCCGGTTGTGGCCTTCGCACGCGGAGCGCTTCCCGAAGTGATCGAACACGGGACAACGGGATTCATCGTAGCCAGTGCGGACGAATTGCCGGATGCGATTCGCGCTTGCGCATCGCTGGACCCTTCCGAGTGTCGACGCGCTGCCCTCGAACGCTTCGGCGCGGAAAAAATGGTGGAGGCGTATGTCGCGAGCTACTGGCGGATTTTGAGGGAGTCGTGTCTATTGTCTCGAACCGCGTAGATTCGCTATGGGTCCCTCGGCATCCTGATAGCCGGCGGTTCGCCGGCCTGGCAACCGAGTGCATCGATTCCACGCGGGCCCTTCGACAATTCGAGCCTGAATGGCGGAGGCTCTGGGCCGCTCTGCCCCACACGTCACCGTTTCAATCGCCCGACTGGCTCTTGCCATGGTGGGATTATTACGGGGAAGGGCAACTTGTGTCTTTTGTGTTCCGGCGCGATGGAGAACCGGTTGGATTCGCACCGTTGTACATCTACTACGATCAGGCAGGATACTCGCGAAAGTTGTTTCTTCTGGGCACGGGCAACACCGATTATCTTGACGTCCTCGTTCATCCAGATTTTCAGGCTGCTTGCGTGTCCACGCTTGCGCATGAGCTCTGGAAAACTTCAGATTCCTGGGATCGTTGCGAATTCCTGCAATTGCGAGCGACATCGGCACTTCTGATAAACAAAGATGAGTTTGGTTTGCGCAGCACCATCGAACAGGACACTACGTGCCCGGTTTTATCTCGCTCGTGTTCGGAAGCGTCGCGAGCGATGCTGAAGCGCGCCGCTTACTACTGGCGGCGATTGCAGCGCGACCATTCCTTTAGCATCGAGCAGCCCACTGGGGGTTCTCTCGACAATTTCATCGCCGCTCTCGAGCGATTGCACCAGGATCGCTGGCGAGCCAAATCCATTCAGGGCGCATTCGCCTTGGAGCGGGACCGCGCGTTTCATCACCGGGTTATCCGCCGTTTTTGTGATGCGGGGATGCTGCGCATGTACGCCTTAGTCGCTGATGGAAAGATATGTGCGATTTTTTACGGGTTTGCGCATGGCAAGCGGACATATTTTTATCTGAGCGGTTTCGATCCAGCTTATGCGCACTACAGCGTTGGGACGATTCTGCAGGGCCATGCCATCGAAAACGCATTTCGCGAAGGTTCGGAACACTTCGAGTTTCTGCGTGGCGAAGAGAGCTACAAATACAAATGGGGTGCGCGCGACGAGCACACCTTTAGAAATGTAATTACAAAATCCAATTGCAGTGATTCAGAGTCAGCGGTTGGCTGAGCCGGGTTCCGATTTTTTGCGGTGCATTTCAGCAACCACCGTGTCTGGCATGACATGAGAAACCGTGGCTTGTACTTTATTTTTGAATCTACCCGCGACGACGTGATCCTTGCCAGCCATGAGCGCTTCAAATCCGTCGAGCGCCACGTCCGCGGGATCGTCTTTTTCGCTGCTTCCCAGCTTGGTGTCTTCGGCACCCGCACGATGGAAGAAGTTTGTGTCCGTCTCACCGGGCATTAGGGTCGTAACGGTCACGCCAGAATCCTTCAGTTCATTACGAATCACTTCGGCGAACGATTTCAGGAAGGCTTTTGACGCGTTGTAAGTGGATTCGAATGGTCCGGGCGAGGTGGCGGCAATGGAGGAGGTGTAAAGAATGCGTCCTTCTCCTTTGGCCAGCATGTCTTTCAGCACACGGTGAGTCAGGTGTACCGCAGAGGTCACGTTGAGGTTGATCAGGTTGAGGTGCGCAGCCAGGTCGGATTCGGCAAACGGCCCCTGCACACCGACGCCTGCGTTGATAGCAAGTGCATCGGGAGCGCGGTTTTGCGAGCGAATGGCAGAGTAGAGTTTCTCGACCCCATCGAAGGTGGCGAGATCTGCCTGAACGCTCTGAACGTCTGTGCCGAAGTCGGATAGCTGTTGAGCAGCGCGGGCAATGCCTTCATCTTCCGCAACAATCAGAACATCGAAATCGTTTTGTGCAAATTGCGCGGCGAGTTCATAGCCGATACCGCTTGAGGCTCCAGTTACGACAGCAAAGGATCGAGTGTGGTCCATAGTGACTCCAGAAACATGTCTTTCGGACCTGCATACTGGCGAACGGTAACGCAGGGCAGAAGGAGTATGGAGAAAGTGTTGTTGAGTATCTATCGGCACAAATCCGTAGTTGGGCGCGACAAGCAGCGCAGTGAGGTTCACTCGAAACATACCTTGGTGGCCTGAGCGTCCGTCGTACATCGCTGTACCCGAACGCGAGCAGCAAGAATTTAGTGCAGCAGTCGACCCCCGCAAGTCATCCAATTCCAGTACCAGGGATTGACCAAGACGCGGACCTTCGATATACGGTGTGACCAGCACTGACTGGTCCACTCACCCAATCAATCGAGCGGACAATGCAAGTGCGCCGCCGGAAAGCAAAGCATGCTAAGGACCAAGCAAAACTCATGTTGTTAGCACAATGGTTTTTGAGTGCAATAAAAATTCCGACCCGCCGGGCAATTTTGCTCACTCTGCTTTGTGCGGTTCACGCCTTTCCTCAGGCAGCGCCTGGGTCGTCAGACCGTCCGTGGCATGCGCCCGCGGAGCTAACCATCGAAACGGACGCAAAAAGTGTTCGTGGCCCTATGTTCACCTTGGATCCGGCCACGACCTACTCGTTGCCGGAACTCATCGATCTGGCGGAATCGCACAATCCGGAGACGCACTTCGCTTGGGAACGCGCGCGAGCGCAAGCGGCAGGTTTGGGCATTGCTCGCAGCGAGTTGTATCCCACGCTGGCGGCTGCCGCACTGTCTCAAACGTCCCGTTCGGAGGTTTACTTCACAGACCGTTTCTACCGTCAGACGATTCAGGACTTTGAATTGGCGCTGGAACTTAATTATACGGTGTTTGACTTTGGCGCGCGGGCTGGGCGAATCGATGCCGCGAAAGCAGAGGTTCTGGCTGCCAACTTCGCGTTTAACGACACACATCGCGACGTCATTTACGAGGTCGAACAAGCGTATTATCAGCTTCTCAATGCATCGGGTCAGGAAGACGCCGCGCAGGCCAGTTTGGCGAATGCGAAAGCCGTGCAACAAGCTGCGGAAGAACGCCTGAAGAATGGGTTGGCGACTCTACCGGACGTGCTCGAAGCACGAAGCGCAACTGCGCAGGCTGAATACGAGCTGCAGGCGGCGCTGGGCGCGGAGGAAATCGCTCATGGGAATCTGGCAACCGCCTTGGGAACATCCCCAACGAACGCGATTCATGTGCAAGCGCTCAAAGAGCTGCCCATTCCCGACTCATTTGCCGACAATGTCAACCTGACGATTGATCGTGCGCTGGCCCAGCGTCCCGACCTGATGCAACAAGTGGCGGAAATACGATCGGCGAATGCCAGGGTAAAGGAAGCGCGCGCCGCGTACTTCCCTGCCCTGACTGTGAAAGCCGGCCCAGCCGGCCAATCTTTGTATGGAATGCAGCAACAGTTTCTGTGGGGACATACGGCCGGGTTGGCTGGTGAACTGAACCTGAATCTGAGCTGGACCGTGTTTGATGGTGGCGCGCGAAAAAACAGGGTTGCGCAAACGGAAGCCAATGTCCACGCGGCGGAAGCGCAAGTCAGTGTGACGCGCGATCAAATCGCCAATCAGGTCTGGAGCGCTTATTCAAATTTGAACACCGCGTTTCGCCAGCGCCAGGCGGCCATCGCGCTGCTGGACGCGGCCAGCAAGTCGTATGACGCCGCTCTTGAGTCCTACAATTATGGGCTGCGCAACCTGCTCGACGTTACGGCAGCGCAACGAACCCTCGCGCAGGCGCGCTCGACGGACGTATTTGCCCGCACACAGGTGCTGGCTGCGCTTGCAGATTTAGCTTTCCGAACCGGGGATTCCGTTCAACCCAGCGGGGCGAGGCCTCAACCATGAGTGCAGTTGCGAACAGACGATTCACTCGTTATGTGCTGACGCTGGCTCCGCTGCTGCTTGCGAGTTGTTCCCGCGCTCCCTCAGTGGATATTCTCGGCTCGTTTTTCCCGGCCTGGCTGGTCTGCTTTGCCGCGGCTGTCCTACTCACAGTGCTCAGCCATTTCGTGCTGTTGCGCTTGCGGATGAAAATTCAGCTGCCGGTGCTGGCCTATCTGAGTTTGACCGCACTTTTTACATTCGCGTTGTGGTTGATCTTTTTTTATTAGCGAGGGCCAGATCATGGATGTCGATACGAATACCAGACCGGAGCAACTGCTCAGCCGCCGATTCACCATTGGAATCGCAGTAGCCGCGGTTGTGCTTGGACTCCTGGTGCTTTACCACACCCAGCACTCTCCGCGAACGGATGACGCGGAAATATTCGCCAACTATATCGGAATCGCTCCGCAAGTGGAGGGGCCAATCATCCATTTGAATGTGCGCGACAATCAGTTCGTCAAACAGAGCGAACTACTCTACGAAATTGACGAGCGGCCATACGAGTACGCGTTGGAAAGAGCCATTTCCGATCAGGCTGCGCTCGAAGGGCAAATCACCGACGAGCAACGCAGAATCAACGCGCTGGTCAGCGCTGTTTCTGCCGCACAAGCGAATGTTCACAGCTCCCAGGCGGATGTGGCGCGATGGGCAGCGGCCGTCGATCAGGCGCGAGCCGACGTCGGCAATGCTGAACAGGGTGTGCAGCGGGCCAAGGCGGAGTGGATGTACGCAAGCAACAATTTGCACCGTCTGGAGCCGTTGCTCTCAAAACAATTCGTCACGGTAGATCAGGTGGATCGGGCTAGAACTTCGGAAGTGGCTCAATCCGAGGCACTGAAGCAGGCGGAGTCGCAATTGCTTCTTTCCCAGGCTGCGCTGAAGTCCGCGCAAGCACAATACGAGGGGTCGGGCGCCAGCCTGGACCAGAGCAAGGCGCAACACCAGCAAGCGGAGCATGCCGTGACCACGCTGGAACCATTGATCAATCAGCGTGGCGCGCGCGACGCCGCGGTCAAGGATGCCCGCTATAACTTGAATAATTGCCGGGTGTACGCGCCTTTCGATGCCCGTGTAACCAATCTAACCATTTCGGAAGGCGCCTACGCCCATGTTGGTCAGCAAGTGTTCACATTGATCGACGCGCGGACGTGGTGGGCCATTGGTAACTATCGAGAAGGCCAGCTGCAGCACATTGTGCCTGGCATGCGCGCCGACGTTTACGTGTTGTCGAAACCGAACGTGCGATTCGCCGGGGTGGTGGACAGCGTCGGTTTTGGCGTCACTCCCGATCCTGATGTCATCGGCAAGTTGGGGCAGGGCCTTCCGGACGTGCAACGAACGCTGAATTGGGTGCATTTAGCTTCGAGGTACCCAGTTCGGGTGCGGGTGGAGAGTCCGACTCCTGATTTATTTCGAGTCGGCGGATCCGCCGTCGTCACCATCCGTGGAAAATAATGGCCACTGTAACTCACAATCTACTCGGGCTATCGCGTCCGCTTTCCTGGTTCCAGGAATTTCTGAAACAGGAGCTGGCGCCGTATCTGGGACGTACCGGGACAGTAGCGCGCATGGTGATTGCCGCGACTCTCGTGATGATCATCTGCATGGCCTTTCGTATCCCCTACAGTTTCCAATCCGCGATTTTTGCACTTCTTATTTCTCGTGAGAATTTTCGTTCCACTCTGAAATCAGGGGGAACATTGGTTCTAGTCACCAGCATCGGCGCAGTGTATATCCTGGTCTCCGCGTGGTTTGTGGTCAGCGTTCCGCTCCTGCACTTTCTATGGATCATCGGTTCTTTTTTCCTGGCCTTCTACGTGATCAGCACCATGACCAGTTATGCTGCGTCTTCGACGTTTGCAATTATGGTGGCCGTCGGAGTTCCCCTGTGGGACCGCTACGTACCGGCAAGAACGAATGTGGAGGACACGCTGTGGCTCACGTTGGCAACATTCATCGGAGTTGTGGTTACCACAGCGGTAGAGCTGGCCTTTGCACGCATTCAACCCGGCGACAATATCGTTGTGCCGCTGGCGTCGAGGTTAGCCGCGGTTGAAAGTTTATTAGCAGCGTACGCACACAATCAGGCATTGGATGACGCGACCAAAAGCAAGCTCATTCGGTTCGAATTGCTCGGAACGTCCATGATGCGGCGCATGTTGTGGCGCTCTAACTATTCGCCCCAGTACAAAGCACAAATGGGCGGTGTGGTAGCCCTGGTTGGCAGGCTGGTGGATATTGGCGCGATTCTCACGCAAGTTAGCGTGCGACCTGCCGTCGCGGATGAAACGCGATTTCGCAGACTTGCTGACGCGGTCGCAAGGATTCGCACCGATTTGATCGAGCGGCGAATTCCAGGTCCGATTCGATTCGAACCCAATGACGAATCTGCTCGGCGTCTTCCCATGCTGCGTGAGATGGAGGAAATCGTCAGCCTGATCCCTGAGGCGTTTGCGGATTCCCGGCCAATCGACGAAGGTGTGCCGTTTTCCGACGACACGTCACAATGGAAGCTTTTCGCCGAGGACGCGCTCGTCAACCCGGAGCACCTTAGATTCGGGCTGAAAGGTTGCTTAGCCGCGACCGCGTGTTACGTCATCTATAACGCGATTGACTGGCCGGGTATCAGCACGGCGGTCACTACGTGCCTGCTGACAGCGCTTTCCACGATTGGCGCATCTCGGCAGAAACAAGTGCTGCGTTTCGCGGGCGCCGTGGTCGGTGGTTTTGTGATTGGGATGGGCTCACAAATTTTCATTCTGCCTCACCTCGATACCATTGCTGGATTCACTCTTCTGTTTGTAATTGTCACCGCCGCGGCTTCGTGGATCATGACCTCAAGCCCTCGTTTGTCCTATTTTGGATTACAGCTGGCGCTGGCGTTCTACCTCATCAACCTGCAGGAATTCGCGATGCAAACCTCGCTTTCCATTGCCAGGGACCGCGTCGTTGGCATCTTGTTCGGGCTCTTCATGATGTGGATTGTCTTCGATCAGCTATGGGGCACCCGCGCCGCTCTTGAAATGAAGAAAACATTCATCGCCAATCTGCGGCTACTGGCTCAACTTACCAGGGAACCACTTCCCGGGAGAGCGAGCACCTGGAGTTGTGATTCTCTCCGCGAGACGATCAGCGCAAATTTTAACAACGTGAGGAGCCTATCCGACGGAGTTGTCTTCGAACTTGGGCCTACGCGGGAACAAGACCTGGCATACCGTGATCGAATCCGGCGTTGGCAACCGCCTTTGCGTACGTTTCTCGTGACCCAGCTTGCGTTGGTGAAATATCGTCTCCAACTCCCTGGTTTCGAATTACCTGAGGCCGTACGCGCGGCACAGGGGCAGTTTGACGATCATTTGGCCAAAGCGCTGGACAATATGGCAGACCGGCTGGAAGACAAAATCTCAGAACGAAAAGACAACCTGGAGAATGCCTTCGGGGAACTACAAAACAGCGTGAACTCTTGTTGTTCGGAAGGACCGCAACACTTGCTTGCGCCAGAATTGCAAACATTTCTGGCGCTGTCCCGTAACGTTGATAACGTGACGTTGTCTTTGAATAATGACATCTAAGCGCCCGTTAATTGGTGGCTTCGAAGCTTCGGCATTTCGGGGGACAACATGGAAATCAGGCGTGCGGGTGAGACTTGTCGTAGATATCCATGAGCTGGCGCATCGAAGCGTGGGTGTATTTCTGAGTGGTAGACAAAGATTGGTGGCCGAGAAGTTCCTGGATCGCGCGCAAATCGGCGCCGTCGGCCAGCAGGTGCGTGGCAAAAGCGTGCCGCAAAGAGTGCGGGTGCAGGTCCCAATTGACATTCACCAGACGCACGTACTTTTTTACGATGCGGCCCACACTCCTCTGGGTCAGGCGCCGGCCCAAATAGTTCAAGAACACCGCATCGGGAGTGGTCCCGCCCGGCTGCCGATGATTCTCACGCAGCAGCTTTTCCCGTTCTGGCCAGTAGAGCGCGAGGGCCTCCGCGGCTTTCTGGCCATAAGGCACAATTCGTTCCTTCCTGCCTTTTCCGATGACGCGGACGACACGGCTTTTCATCTCGATGTCGACAAGATTGAGCCCGGTCAATTCACTGACACGCAGACCGGCAGCGTACAGCAGTTCGAGGATGGCGCGATCCCGTCGCAGCAATAAACCGTCTTCCATTTTGATGATTGCGTTGCTGGGCATGTTCGTCGTGGGCGGTTGCGCTTTTCTGGATGCTTTCGCCGGTCCAACCGGCGATCGCACGCTGGCCAACTGGTCCAGGAAGCCGCTCATCTCTTCGGCTGAAAGTACCGAGGGAATGCGTTTCGGTAATTTAGGCGTGGGTACGAGGCGCGCTGGATTTTCCTTGAGCATGCCTTCGCGCACGCAATATTTGAAAAAGGAGCGGAGCGCCGCGAGTTTACGGGCAATCGAGCTTTTCTCCAGCCCAGTTTCATGGAGTTGACCGAGATACTCCCGGATCATGTGGTGATCGATCTGGCCGATTGGCGGAGTGTTGGTATCCGGTGGCGTCAGAAAACTTTGAAACTGTTCCAGATCTTTGCCGTAATTGGAAATCGTGTGCGGCGATGCGTTGCGTACAGCGGAAAGGTATTCCAGAAATTTAGAGATTGCCACTTTCATGATGCCCTTGGCACTTTCATTATAGGTGCGTCGCTGAAATGTAAATTGAATTTGAGCAACAGGTTTTCTTGAAATGCGACAGGGCGAACGCCCTGCCAGAATCAGGATTTCAGGGCGACCGGAGCCTCTTCGGGTTGAGGAGCGTTGGCGGGCTTCTCCTCAGGCGCGAGCTTTTCCCAGTCGCATCCTTCTTTTATGCAGGCGCGGACGGTGCCGATCTTGGATTTCTTCTCGACGATGAACGGCGCGCCGCATTTCGGGCAAGGCTCGGCGATCGGCATATTTGGCGTGGTGAAATCGCAATCAGGATAGCGAGAGCAGCCGTAGAACACACGGAACCGGCCGCGTCCGCCCTTGCCCATGCTTCCGCGCTTCACGAATTCGCCTTCATTGCATTTGGGGCATTTGATGCCCATGGTGATCGGACGCGTGTATTTGCACTTCGGATAGCCGGAGCAGCCGATGAATTCGCCGAATCGCCCGTGCTTTTTTACCAAGCCATTGCCATCCAGCGGACATTTTTCATCAAGAGGTTCGTCGGGCTGGTGAGCGATCCGGGTGCCAGCCACCAGGCGACGAGTGGTTTTGCAATCGGGATAGCCGGTGCACGCGAGGAATGCGCCAAACCGGCCGCGCTTCAAAGTCATTTCTTTGCCGCAATTCTCGCAATATTCGACCTTATTTTCCGCGTCTTCGGGAATCTCCTCGGACATATCCTGAATAAAATCGCAATCAGGATAACGGGAGCAGCCCAGGAAAAAGCCATGACGGCTGATGCGCTCCAGCAACTCGCCTTCACCGCACTTTTCGCATTTCTTGCCTGTCGGAATACCGGCCTTGTAGGAAATCATCTCATCGCCGGCTTTTTCCAGGTCGATGATGAATTTCTCCCAGAATTCCTTTACGGATTCGCGCCAAGGCAGCTTACCTTCCTCAATTTCGTCGAGTTCGTCCTCGAGTCGCGCGGTGAACTTCACATCGAATACATCTTCGAAGCTCTTGATCAGAAGCATACAGACGCGTTCACCCAGCATCGTGGGCGTGAAACGGCCCTGGTCCTTCTTGACGTATTCGCGTTCCACGATGGTCGAAATGATGGACGCATAGGTCGAAGGCCGCCCGATGCCGTCTTCTTCGAGTTTCTTGACCAGCGTGGCTTCGGTGTAGCGAGGCGGCGGCTCGGTGAAGTGCTGATCAGGGCGGATCGACTCTAGCTTGAGAATCTGACCTTCGGTGACGCGCGGCAGGGTCTTGCCCTCACCCTCATCATCCTTTTCGTCGTCTTCGCGGTCAGTGTTCAACGCGGGAATCTGGTACACCTTGAGGTAGCCGTCGAACTTCAGGATCGAACCGGTGGAGCGGAAAGTGTAATCGGCAGCGGAAATGTCGATGGTGGTCTGGTCGTACACCGCCGGCAGCATCTGCGAAGCAACGAAGCGCTGCCAGATGAGTTGATACAGCTTGAAGACATCGTCGTCCAAATATTTGCGGACATCTTCCGGGGTGCGCGACACGTCGGTCGGACGGATGGCTTCGTGGGCTCCCTGCGCATCCTTCTTGGATTTGTAGAAATTGGGCTTTTCCGGCAGGTAATTGCTGCCGAAGCGCTCCGGAATCAGTTCGCGAACCTGAGCCAGCGCGTCATTCGAAACCTGGACGGAGTCCGTACGCATATACGTAATCAGGGCGACGGAGCCTTCCTCGCCGAGTTCCACGCCTTCATACAAGCGCTGTGCCAGCGCCATGGTGCGCTTTGCCGTATACCGCAGGCGGTTATAGCCAGCCTGCTGGAGTTTGGAAGTCGTGAAAGGAGGCGCTGGATTGCGGCGCTTTTCCTTGAGCGCGACACTTTCTACCTGCCACTTGGCCTTTTCTACGGCGGCAACCACCTGTTCGGCGGTAGCCTGATTGTTGACCTCGATGTCCTCACCTTTATATTTGCTCAACTTCGCTTCGAATATGGGAGGCTCGCCGGCCTCGAGCATGGCGTGAATCGTCCAATATTCCTGGGGAACAAAGGCGCGAATTTCCTGCTCGCGTTCCACAATCAGGCGAAGCGCCACCGTTTGCACGCGTCCCGCGCTCAGCCCTCGGCGCACCTTATCCCAAAGCAGCGGAGAGATTTTGTAACCGACGATACGGTCCAGAACGCGGCGCGCCTGCTGCGCGTCCACCAACTGAGCATCCAGTTGCCTTGGTTTTTCAAAAGCCGCTCGAATGGCTTTCGGCGTAATTTCGTTAAACGACACCCGGAAAATCTTCTTGGGATCGATCGGCTCGATTTCAATGCGATCGCGATCAGACTTTTTCGTGGATTTACCCTTCGCGCCCTTTTTCGGAGGTTCCTGAGCCGTTTTATCCCCGGTTGTACCGTTGCCATCTTTCTTGGCGTTATTTCCGTTGAGTTCCTCTTCGGGAATCAGGAATTTCGTTGGTTTCGACAATACCATCGCCAGGTGCGCGGAGATGGCCTCGCCTTCGCGGTCCGGGTCACCTGCCAGATACACGTTCTCGGCAGAGGTGGCAGCTTTACGAAGATCATTGATGACCTTGCCCTTACCTGGAATCACCTGCAGGGTAGGCTCGAAGATCTTCGGATCGTCCAGGGAAACCGGTTTGAGGGGCGGCTTGGGGGCGGCGGCTTTCGCACCCTTCTTGCTCTTCTTCTTTTTGGTCTTCTTAATCTCGTCTTCTTCAATGGGCAAACGGATGCCGATGGTCTTCGTCGGTAAATCCAGGACGTGGCCAATGGAGGCCTTGACCACATAATTCTTGCCCAAATATTTGTTTATCGTCTTCGCCTTCGCGGGCGATTCGACGATCACTAGTGATCGTGCCATAAGTTCCTTTGTACCTTAGTTGCTTCCGCCAGAAGGGCCTACAGATCGGAGTGTGTCCTTCTCGCTACCTTTATGAATGCGCCGTAGGGCGGCTCACGGTGAACGTCTGATGCCCAACGGCCCATTTCCGATGCATTGGGCGGTGCTTGCGGTAGGCTTTGCCTGCCTACAATAAGACCTTAGCGAACTGCTTTCCCGGCAATTGCCGAATGATGCCCTTCATCTCCAATTCAAAAAGGGTAGCGAGAACTTCGCTGGAATTCAATCCAGTGGTTTCGACGAGTTCATCGATATGCCGGGGCGCTTCCGTGCTCAAAAGCTCGTAAATTCTTTTGGCTACTGGGTTTAGCCCATCCGCGGCCATCAAATTCAGCTGCTCGGATTCCACTGCTTCCGCCTGCACTAAAGCCGCCCGAACCGGGGTGGGAAGCTCCTCGATGACGTCCTCGGCGTTAGTCACCAGCTTCGCTCCCTGCTTGATCAGCTGGTTCGGGGCGAAGCTCATTTCCTGTGTAACGTTACCGGGCACACCGAAAACCTCGCGCCCAAACTCCATTGCCAGCCGCGCCGTGATCAGCGACCCGCTATGTTCTTTTCCCTCCACGATCAAAACTCCCAGTGGCATGCCGGCAATGATCCTGTTGCGCACGGGGAAGTTCTCTGGAGCCGGATGGGATCCGGTTGGTAATTCGCTGATGATCGCGCCCTTTTCCAGAACCTTTTCGAACAGCTTCTTATTCTCTTTCGGATAACAAACATCGATACCCGTACCCAACACCCCGATCGCGCGCCCCGCCACGGCCGTTACGCCGTTGTGGGCCAGAGCGTCCACACCACGCGCTAAGCCACTGACAATCGCCAAGCCTCGCCGGGCTAAATCGCGGCCCATCCGCTCCGCGATTTGCGAACCATAAACGGTTGGACGCCGGGTCCCGACGATGCCCAGGCTCGGTGCGTTCAGGAGCTTGGCGTCACCACGGACGTACAGGAGCGCCGGCGGGTCGTAAATCTGGAGCAGGGACTGCGGATAGTCCGGCTCCGTACAGTTCACCACGCGACACCCGATACGCCGAATGGCGTCGGCTTCCTTCTCAGCACGCCAGAACGTCTGCTTTTTGAAGATGGCCTGCGCAGCCGGCGCTGGCAGGTTGCACGCTTCGAGAGCGGTCAGGCTGGCTCTAAACACGTTATCGGGGGTGCCAAACTCGCGCAACAAACGAGCAGTGAGACGGGCGGCGATGCCCGGCGTGAGCGTCAGCGCCAGCCAAGAGAGGGAAGCTTCTGGCTCCATATCTAATCGAGCCTACTGATAGGGTAACGTATCTGTCAAGTACCTAGCTGTTATCCTGGTACGGCTTGATTTGTCGTTCTTTGCTCGCGTCCTGCTCGCGAACCTACTTACAACTTGGAAAAATAGAGACAACTCCGTAACGCGACCGCTTTTACGCGGCGTTCATCTCGCATGAATGAGGGAGCAACGCGAGAAAGCCACAATTCGCGTCCCCAGTCCAATTCTCCGATCGTGTCCCGAGGAGGAACGGACTATGAAGTTGAAAAAAGTTGTCGCGCCCCTGCTCAGCGGTAGCCGGGCAGGTCTCGCGGCAATCGCGATGTTGCAGTTCAGTGTAGTCGGACCCTTCACCAGCAGTGCCCAAGCACAAAACACACCCAGCGCCAAGACTCCGATCCAACACGTGATTATCATCGTGGGGGAAAATCGGTCCTTCGATCATCTTTTCGCAACGTACACACCCAAAACAGGAAACACCGTCGACAATCTCCTCTCCAAAGGCATCGTGAATCAAGACGGCACTCCGGGAATTAATTTCGGGGAAGCTGTCCAGTATTCCGCGTTAGACACCGACACCTACTCGGTTTCGCCGCAAAGCAGGTCCTTGTACAGCACGCTGCCGCCTCCCCTCGTGGGCGGTCCATCAACACCGTCGATCACCAATATTGCCGATGCGATGGCCAGTGAAAACGGACTAGACCCTGCCTACTATGTCTACCTGACCACGGGAGGCACTGGACAAACGTCGAAAACACCCGATCAGCGCATTCAGAACGTGCTCGGCCTGCCACCCGGCCCGTTCCAATTGACCTCTGACACATTCCCCTACGATTCATACGCAGCAAGCCCGGTCCATCGGTATTACCAGATGTTTCAACAGCTCGATTGCAACATCTACTATGCCAATTGGTGGAACCCGAGCGGGTGTAATGCGGATCTGTTCCCTTGGGTGGAGGTTACCGTGGGAGCAGGGACAAACGGTAAACCACAGCCCTCACCATTTACCGACGAGACCACCGGTGAAGGTTCGACATCCATGGAGTTTTACAACATGGCGCAGGGCGATGCTCCGTACACCAAATTCCTCGCGGACAACTACGCTTTGAGCGACAACTACCATCAGCCGGCCAAGGGCGGAACCGGACTGGACAGCCTCTATTTGGGTTTCGCCGATGCCATTTGGTTCAGCGATGCCATCTTCAAACCAGCGGTACCGCCGCACAACATGGTGGTGTTTCCAGGCACACCGAATCAAGGAACAGTGGACGAAATTGAGAATCCGGATCCCCAGCCGAATACCAATAACTGGTATGCGCAAGACGGCTACGGAGGAGGCGCTTTCGGTTCCCCGGCGTACGGCGGCGGTTCGTACTCGAACTGCTCCGATTCGACCGCACCTGGCGTTTTCAGCGTTCTCAACTATCTCGCGTCACTGCCATATCAAGTGGATCCGAAGTGCGATCCGGGACGCTACTATTTGCTGAATAACTATAACCCTGGATACTTCGGGGACGGCTCGAATGCGTACACCGACATGAATGTGAACAATACGCCCTTCACCGTTCCGCCAGTGAACCAGCGCAGCATCGGCGATGTAATGTTAGCAGCCGGTGTTTCCTGGAAATACTATGGTGACCAGTGGAACCAATACGCTGGGCTCAATGGATATCCAGGAGACAAATATCAGCTAAATTACGGGACCGTGGGCGGGAACAGCGATCAGTACTGCAATATCTGCAACCCGTTCCAATATCAAGAGTCGATCATGGCTCACCCTGAAATACGAACCGAGCACCTGAAAGACACCACGGACCTATACAATGACATCCAGGCCGGCACATTGCCCGCGGTTTCCTACGTGAAGCCGAGCGGCTGGGTGGACGGCCACCCTGCTTCCTCCAAGTGGAACCTCTTCGAAGGGTTCGTAAAGAAGATCGTGGACATGGTACAAGCCAACCAGAGCTTGTGGGCCACCACCGCAATCTTCGTCACCGTGGATGAGGGCGGAGGTTACTATGATTCGGGATACGTGCAGTCGGTAGACTGGTTTGGTGACGGCACGCGCATTCCTTTAATCGTAGTTTCTCCCTTCACCACTCCCGGGTACGTTTCGCATACTTATGCCGACCACGCATCGATCATCAAGTTCATCGAATACAACTGGGGGTTGCCGACGATCACAAAACGCAGCCGGGATAATCTTCCCAATCCGCTGCAATCCCCTGACGACCCATGGAGTAGTCCCTACGTTCCAATGAACAGTCCGGCCATTGGAGATTTGACGGACATGTTCAATTTCGGCGGTAAGTAGTAAATAAGTAGTGAGAATTACGAGTCCGGTGCGTCGCAATGTGACGCACCGGATTTTTGTTTTGCAACCTAGCAGCAGTTGTGGGTTATGGTGCGTCGTAAAAGGTTACGAACAGTGGTGCGACGCCGGCGGCTACTGGAGTTTGAGAGGTCAACAGACCACCCGAACCGATGGTAAAGAGCGAGATGGTGCTTGCGGTGCTGCCCTCACCGGAATTCTCCACTGCGAGCAGTTTCCCGGTGGGATCAATCGCAATGCCCTCTGGAGCCGGGCCTGTTGCGACCGACGGACCGATCGCTGAAGTGCTGGGCACACCTGAAGAGAGGCTGAAGGCATAAAGTGCGCCGTTGGCGGGTAGTATTCCCGCATCCAAAACGTAGAGGTACTTATCAGCCGGGTCCACCGCCACATTGAGAATCGACGTGGAGCCAGTCACAGCGGTTGTTGCGACATTCGTGAGTACTCCGCTTGATGCCAAGGTATAGCTGGAAATCGTGCCGTCCCCGTTATTCGGAACATAAAGGTAAGCTCCGGCGTGATCCAAAGTGGAGATCCCCGGAGAGGTACCGGTCGCAATCGTAGGTTGTGCGGCGAGCGGCGTTAATGCGCCGCCAGAACTGGTCAGGGTCTGGTCAATTTGATAGATGCTGATGTCGTCGGCGAGACTGTTGATCGCATACAGGTATTGACCGCTGTGATCCGCAATCATGGAGATCGGACCATCCAGGTTGGCGGTGAATGGTGAGCCATTGATCGGTGTGAGCGAGCCGTCGGTCTGACTGATTTGAAAACCGTAGATGGAATTTGCCGTGTAGTCTGCCACGTATAGGAAACGGCCGTAGGGATCAATCACGCTATAATTCGTATCCACGGGGCCTGCCGCCTCAGGCGGAAATCCTGCGTTGGTCAGCGTGCCGTCAGACATCACGTTGAACACACTCACGCTAGTATTCGAACTTACCGCAATCGGGTAAACGTATTTGCCATTCGGGTCCACCACGGTCTGAGATGGTTTAAGACCTGAAGTTGAAACGGTGCCGGCCGGGGTCAGGTATGGGCTAGCATTCGCATCGACAGTGTACTGCCCGATCGTAGAGTCGCCGTAATTCGAAACATAAGCGTAGTGAGTCGCCCCAGTAACCACGCTAACTGTAGCAGTGCCTGCGCTCAGCGAGCCTTCTGAGGCGGTGATGTTGGCTGATCCAGTCGCAAAGCCCGCAGCCGCGCCAGTGTAAGTACCGGTCGAGACCACGTTAGCGGCGGCAGGCGTGTCTGAACTCCAGACCACAGTTCCCGAAGGAACGTGCTTCGAGCCGTCCGTCCAGACTTCTTGTGCCGCGAGAGCAATCGCATTCCCGATACTTATGTTGGCCGTAGCCGGTGAAACCACAAGCGATTGAGGAACCGGAGGACCAACCATCAGATTCGTCGTTCCAATTACGCCGTTGAGTACCGCAGTGAGTGAGGTCGACCCCACGGACACAGCGCTCAGTAAGCCAGGCGTGGAAGTACTGAAAGTGGCGATGGAGGTTGAACCGGCGGCCCAGGTGACCTGATTCGTGAGATCGCCGCTCATACCAACCATAGTGCTGCCATCTGGATTCTTGTAGGTTCCCGTCGCGGCAAATTGCTGTGTGCCTCCGAGCGGCACCGTGGGATTGACGGGAGAAACACTGATCGAGACTAGTTGCTGCACGTCAAGGGTTCCGCTGGAAGAGGTGACCCCGAGCGCGGTAGCCGTGATGGATGTAGCGCCGACCGCGAGCGCTGTCGCTGTGCCGGTGGCATTAATCGTGGCCACGGAACTGGCCGAGGAACGCCAACTTACGTTGAGACCGGGACTGATGCTTCCATTACTGTAATAGCCGGTCGCGGTGTACTGTTGGGTGGTGCCTGCCAAAATCGTGGCTGCCGCCGGACTGATGGTAATGTACTGCAACGTTGGCGCGGAACTGCACGCCGCCAGTAGCGCGACGATTGCAAAAGAGACGAACAGCAGTGCGAACTTGCCCGGCTTCATGAGGCCTCCTCAGCGCTGAATTGGATTTACCCGTAGTATTCTCTCTTCCAACTGGCGAAGCTGTTTACTACCGAGATGTTTCGCAAAAATAAACGACCCGTGACTGTATTCGTCGCCTGAAGCCGAGCCGCGATGCGCTTCAGAATCGATTCGAATCTCACCTGCTTTCAGCACGCTAAGTGGAGGTTCCTCACTCCGGAATTACATTCAAATCCTGATGTGCAGCACTCTGCATTTTGTGGAACGCTTCTAGACGGCCCCGCAAGGCAGGGACTTCCCCTTAGGAGAGCGAAAAATGACATTGCGCCAAGTATTGGGCTCGGCAGTCTTCGCAGGAGCACTGATGTTTGCGACTGCGTCTGCAGTTCGCGCTGATGATGACTGCCAGAAACGAACGATTAAGGCAGACCACAATCTTCATGAAGCCATTCAGAAACACGGTCCGCAAAGCTCACAGGCTGAACATTGGCGTCAAGAATTGGCAGCGGCCCGGTCTTATTGTTGGGAGCATGAGCACAAGTGGTGGGACGAAGACACGCACGCTTGGCACGAGAAGCAAGATTGGGACGAACACGACCACGACCACGATACGCACGACCACAACCACTGAGTTTTTCTGACGAGCACCGAGGGATGGTCCGGCGAACCCCTAACCCCTGCTTGCAAAGGGAGTGATCATGGCAGAGGGTCAAATCTAAATCGTTGTTCAGGCTGCACCTAGCTCACGGCTCGATCAGAACCAACCCACCAATTGCTCCAAAGTTGATCCAAGACGCACCAGAATTCAGTTCAATTTGGTGTACTCCGCTTTGGCTTGTTTCAGGATGGGGATGTCGGCATCGGCGTCTTTCCAGACCGCAAAGAAGTCCTGATACGCTCGGCGGGCGGCAGCGGTGTCTCCAGCCTGTCTGTGAGCGCGCGCGAGCCAGACGTAGGTGATCGGCCAGAAGGGACCAAGCTCGATGGCATTTGGTATGCCAAGCGCAGTCACGGTGCGGTGGTCGATGATCTTCTGAAACTCAGCCGCAGCCGCGGCTGCTTGCCCCTGCGCCAGCAGCGCGCGGCCGCGAACCGAGCTGACGAACAAGTTGTACTCGGCTGGAGGGAGAGGCAGATTGCGTAGCATGTCGATAGCCTGCGCCGGATTGTGATGCCCAAGCTGAATCATGGCAACATTGGACTGAGTAAGCTGGGACGAATAGCCCACCGAGCCGGGCTTCGAATTTGCTTCGTTCGATAGTTTGTCAGCCTCCGATGTCGCCCCGATTTGCGAAGAGATAGCGGCAGCCATGATCAAGTGCCAGCGCTCCTGCGTTAGCGGCAGTGCAGCGGCCATTTCCTTCCGGGCAAATTCCGAGTTCCCCGCCCAGGCTTCGAATGCGGCGTTGCACAAACGCTGGAAGGCGGCAGGCTCTTTGTAGCCAGCGCGCAGAGCCGACTCGAAAGCGGGTTCCATAAGTCGGCGGGCATTCGCAAATCGGCCGTCGTAATATTCGCCCGCCCCCTGCACCCAAAGCATCCAGCTCTCTTCGGCCCCGGGTTTGCCGGCGCCCCAATTGGCATGCTCGCGCATGGCAGCAGCATCGTTCTGAACAACGGCGAGGATGTATGCAACGTAGCGAATCGCGAAACCGTCCAGCTTGCGGGCCAGAGCTTCATTCACGATCGCTTTGGCTTCGTCCAGCCGGTTCATCGCAGTGTAGGTGAGCAGCAAACCTTCGTAGCCGTACAAGTAATTTGGATCAATCCGCAAGGACTCGCGGAATTCGCCAATTGCCTTGTCGTACTGCTGCCGGTCAAGGTGGACCACACCCAATCTATGATGGGCGGTGAGCTCACGAGGATAGTTCTGTAACCACTGAGTGTAAACCTCGGCAGCCTTGTCCAAATCCTGAGCGACCTCATTCTCGTAACGCGCGGTAATCAGGAAGCGCTCGCGCTCACTAACACGGTCGCGCAGCGAGTAAGCCTTTTCAACTGATTGAGCCGCCTGCCCGAACTGACCGAACTGGCTGTAGACGTCAGCCATCGATAGATGCGCGCGGGCGAAATTAGGATCGAGTTCCACCGCGCGTTTGTAGTACGGCAGCGCATCAAAAGCATCGCCCAGAAGGTAGAGCTGATATCCCTGGTTCCAGGCTCGCAGCGCCTCCAGCGAGGATGTTGTAGCTTCGTCCAGCGGCTTGTCGAGTCTTTGAACCGAGGCAAGCGACTCACCGAGTTTGCCGCGCAACTTCGTCGTAGCTTCGCTCAGCGCGCGCAGGACTTGCTCCCGGCTGTCCGCTTCGACTTGCACGCTGGCCAGCGAATCGCCAGTGCGGCAATCGGATGCCCTGAGCGCGATAGAATAGTGGCTGCCCAGGCCAGCTATGGACCCGGCAAGCATCGCTTTGCTGCTGGTTCGGATACAGATTTCCCCAGCAATCGACTGGTTAATGCGCTCGTTGGGCTGGCGGTTCATCAGTCGCAAGGTATCAGCGACCTTGCGATCCGACAGTACATTGAGAAAAGGCGATTGCTCCAACTGGATCGCCAGCGCCTGGTTAAGGGTTTCGCCGAAGACCGCATCGCCAGTGGTGTTGGTAAAATCGGCGAGCACAATCGTGTCGCGCTCGGTTAGTGCATGGGAGCGTGCAGTCCGCCAGAACAAGCCGCCAACAGCGAGAAAGGCGACGACTACCAAGCCCGCCAGGGCGATCTTCCAGAGTCTCGGAGTCGAGCGCGGCTGGGGCGCAGCAGTCGTCGATGCAATTTCCCGATTTTCGTTCGATGTCCGTTGTCGGACAGAACCCGGTGTGGCATACCGTTCGTCTTCCTTGGGTCCGATGCGTTCGGATTCGAGGTCCCGTTTCAGGCGTTGCAGGTCCGCACGGATGTCAGAGGCGTGTTGGTAGCGAAGTTCGCGATCCTTCTCCAAGCACTTGTTGATCACTTCTTCCAGCTTGGGCGGGAGGTCAGGATTCAGCCGGGCTGGGGGAGCGGGGGTTCGGTTCAAGATGGAATCGAAAATCGTCGCGCTGCTGTCTCCGCGGAAGGGCAGCCGCCCCGTTGCCATCTCATAAAGTACCGTCCCCAAGGAAAACAAATCGGTGCGTGCGTCGAGTTCTTTCGCTCGCGCCTGCTCCGGCGACATGTAAGCGACCGTCCCCAAGGTGCTGCCCGGACTCGTCAGGTGCTCCGTGTCCACATCTTGTGTGGCCAGCGCTTCCACATTTGTGGGAACAGCTTTCGGGGAACTGACCTTCGCAAGCCCGAAGTCGAGAATCTTGGCGTGTCCTCTGTCCGTGATGAAGGTATTGGCTGGCTTGATGTCGCGGTGGATTATGCCCTTGGAGTGAGCCGTGTCCAACGCGTCGGCAACTTCGATCGCGAAGTTGAGCAGGGAATCGAGTTCCATCGGCCGACCCGCGATGACGTGCTTCAACGTCCTTCCTTCAAGATACTCCATCGCAATAAAACGCCTGCCCTCGTGCTCACCGATCTCATGAATGGTGCAGATGTTGGGATGGTTCAGTGCTGAAGCAGCCCGTGCCTCTCGGCGAAAGCGTTCAAGAGCTTGCGGGTCTTTTGCAAGGTCATCCGGTAGGAACTTCAGTGCGACGAAGCGACCAAGCTCGGTATCTTCGGCTTTGTAAACGACACCCATGCCACCGCCGCCAATTCTCTCGATGATGCGGTAGTGGCTTACTGTCTGACCGATGAGCGGATCGTGACCCGTTTGGGCTGTGGACACGAAGAACCACCCTTCTTCCTCCTTCCCCTTTACCCCGCATCCTATGGTTTGTGAGTTGGCGAAGTCAATGAGGTTTGGTGGACGTGGCCGGGTTCGAACCGGCGACCCCCTGCTTGCAAAGCAGCGAAAGAAAATCTATCTTATTGGCCCGTTTGGCTTTGTTCTACGTCTCGGTACATGGTTTTGGACCTAGTTCGGCATCTATCGGACCCAAGTTGGACCCAACTATATCGACTGCACCCCTTCAATGAGACAGTTTTCGATGGGCACACTTGCAGTTCTTAGAGTTTTCTTCCCGTCTTCTGAGGAAGCCGGGGATCTGGGGGAGGGGGCGACGTCGCCCCCTCCCCCAGAAAATTTGTCGCGGGTGTTCGTCATGGTCTGAAAAACACTAGGGTTGCACTCGTAGAGTTTTCTACTGCCCTCGGGAATTCAACCTGCTGTTCGAATTCTTCCGGAGGACGGTAGCCCAACGCTGAGTGCAGCCGCTGCCGATTGTAATACTGCTCGATGAATTCTTCGATGTTCACACGCATGTGCCCAAGGTCTTCGTATCGGTTCGCGTAGATTTCCTCTCGTTTCAAGGTTTTCATGAAGCTCTCGCAACTCGCATTGTCGTACGGATTCGCCGGCCGACTCATGCTCGGGATTATCTGCTGCTCCCTGAGCACGTTTACATACTCGCTGGACGCGTACTGCAGCCCGCGATCGGAATGGTGCACCAGGCCTGGCCCTGGGTTCCTCTCTACCAGAGCTTTGTTGAGCGCTGCCAGTGCTAAACGCACCGCTAACGTCTTGTCCAACTCCCACCCGACCACTTTCCGGGAAAAGGCATCGAGAATCACCGCCAAGTACACAAATTCCCACTTCAATCGGATGTAGGTGATGTCCGCTACCCACAGCTGGTTAATCCCTGTCAGTTTCATGCGGCCAGCCAGGTTCAGATGGACCTCGAATTCGTGTTGGCTATTCGTGGTCACCACAAATGCCCGCATCCGCACGGCGAGTAAGTTGTCCTCCCCCATGATCCGCATGACCCGTTTGTGATTCACCGGCATGCCTCGCCGCCGCAATTCTGCTGCAATGCGGCGGTAGCCGTAGCGCCGACGATGTTCGACAGCAATCTGCTGAATCGCCGATCGCACTTCCATCTCCTCTTCGACCGGGTGCTTCTCCCGAAAAGAACGGTAGAAGCTTGCCCGGCTCACTCGCGTCAACTCACACATGCGCTCGATACTCAAGCTGCCTTGCAATGACATCACTTCTCGCATTTGGTCGTAGATGCCATCCCGCCAGTTCCGCCTTTCTTCTGGCGTCGAGCCTCGACTTTTTGCAAGGCACCTTTGAAAAAATCCACCTCCATCGCCTTCTCGGCGAGCATTTGCTTCAACTGGTGAATTTGCTTACGGTAGGACGACGTGTGCGTGCTGGGCCGCGAGCCGTCTTCTCCCGGCTCGATGGTCTCGAGTTTAACGCGCCACTTGTACAGGCATCGCCGGGTCACCCCCAGCTCTTGCGCCAACTCCTTGACATCATCACAGTTTCTTAGACGTTCAACAGCCATCCGCTGGAACTTCCGTGAGTATCGCTTTCGCTTCACTTTGCAGCCCTTTCCCTGCAAAGTGTGCCCATCCTGCCTGTCTCATTTCAAGGGTGCAGTCCATATATTTCCACGTCTTTGCATTTTGTAGTAAGGTTGGGGACGCCCCGCGCCGCTCTCTGAGCATCCTCCATCGTCGGATAGATCTCGCCCCACGCGCTGAGGGTCAGGTCTGAAAGCTGAAGGCCCTCCTTTGGCGAGACTTCCGAAGTAAGCGAGCGGTAGATTAGGACTGGCATTGGGTAGGGTATCGGCTGCTTGAACGATCCTGTTCTGGACCGAGCGGCGAGAATCAAATCCGCTACATCAAGATCACCCAACCCGAGTGCTTGGCCGATTACCGGGGGACTTACTTGTATGACCACTGACTCCCGCCCGTCAATTCTAGGAAACTGACTCGTCACCCGACAAGCTCGGGCTCTAGCCCAATCGTCTCGATGCTCAGAGGAACCGAGGAAAAAATCTGGCGATCCCTGATTCTGAATCCCCTTCAAATTTTGACTCCAATTCGCGACAGTTGTGAAACCGGGTCCCAATTCTCTGGTGGTTTTCGCCCCTGCCCCGCCACTTCATTCCTTCAGCTATCCATCGCTTCCTCCATTCAGTATAGATTCCTTCGTGTGGAAGCGTCTCCCCCCGACCAATCGTCGTAACCAAACTGGATATGGCAGCACGGACAGATTTCGTCCGACGCCGATGTCCCATTCCATGGAAGGAAACCCAAACGATACCCACAGACGGGGCATGTCTCTGCAGCTATGGAATCTAAACTAAGAGTCATCATAGAAATCGACTACCTGGTACAAAAGACCCTCCAACTGTTGCTCACTGATGTCGCGAATTTCGTGAGCGATACGTGAAGCGCAGGGGCTATGAAGTGGGAGGAACAGGGATTCCCAGAGCGGCGCATCGGGCGAAATGAGCTTGTTTCCAACGATCGGGAAGCCAAGCGTCGAGGTCACGAGCTGGCCAAGTCGGGAGATTCACCAGCAGTTGCATGAAATAAAGGTGCGGGTCCAGGTCATGCCGGCGGCAGCTGCTGGTCAAGCTAGCGAGGATCGCTGCAGTTCGCCCGCCACGTGGGTTGCCGACGAACAGGGAGTTTTTGCGGTTAAGGACCACGCGCTTCATCTCCCGTTCGCTGACATTATTATCATTATCTATGGGCACGGCGCCATCGTTGGTGAACACCGTCAGTGCTTCCCATTGGCCGAGCGTGTAGTCCACCGCGTCGGCCATGGGATGCTTTGGTAGCAACTGTTCTTTCCAGATCAGCAGCTTGCGATGCAGCTCCGCCAGCACTGGGACCGACTGTTTCTGCCGCAACTCCAGTCGGTCGGCCACGGAAACGTCTTTCCCCTGTCGTTCCACCGCAAACAGCGCGTCGATCAGCGCGACCGTGATTTCGCTACTCTGGCTTGGCCCACTTCGCGCATTTGATTTGGCCCACCCTGTACATGACGGACGGCCTAACCTGTCAGCAGGAACGACGGGGGGCCGATGGACAGGAGACGCAAAGTGGAACTGTTCGAGGAGATACGTCGCGAGTATCGGTTTGGAGTGGGCACGATCCAGGGAGTGGCGAAGAAGTTGAGTACCCATCGGCGAATGGTGCGGCAAGCGCTGGCCAGCGCGATACCGCCGGAGCGCAAGGCACCAGCGAGGAGCAGCCCGAAGCTGGGGCCGGTGCGCGAGTTCATTGAGGGGATTTTGCAGAGCGACCGGGAAGCGCCGCGCAAGCAGCGGCACACGGCGCACCGGATATGGCAAAGGATTCAGCAAGAGCATCCCGCGGTGCACGTGGCGGAAGCCACGGTGCGGCGCTACGTGCGGCGACGCAAGCAGGAGTTGGGTGTGGCAGCGCGCGAGACGTTCGTGCCGCAGAGTTACGACTGGGGCGTGGAAGCTCAAGTGGATTGGTACGAGGCCGCGGTGGAGTTCGAGGAGGGCCGCCAGACCACGCATTTTTTCAGCATGCGCAGCATGGCGGGCGGCGGGGCGTTTCACGCGGCGTATTTCCACGCTACGCAGCAAGCTTTTTTGGAAGCGCACGAGCAGGCCTTTGCCTATTTCGGCGGGGTGTTCCGACGGCTGCGCTACGACAACCTGAAGAGTGCGGTGAAGAAGATTTTGCGCGGATACCAGCGAGAGGAGACCGACCGGCTGATCGCTTTTCGTTCGCACTGGGGATTCCAGACGGAGTTTTGCAACCCGGCGCGCGGCAACGAGAAGGGCGGCGTGGAAGGCGAAGTGGGCTATTTCCGGCGGAACCATCTGGTGCCGGTGCCGAAAGTAAAAGATCTGGCGGCATTGAACGAGTATTTGCGCACGTGCTGCCAGCAGGAGGAACAGCGGCGGATTCACGGAAAGGCGCTCTCGGTGGGCGAAGCCATGCGCATCGAGCGCGAGCATCTGCTGCCTTTACTCAGCGAAGGGTTCGAGTTGGCGGAAACGAGTTTCCCGGTGGTGGATGGCCAAGGCTGCGTGAAAGTGCGGACGAATCGCTACTCGATGCCGCTGCGAGCGGGAACGAAGACGCAGGCAAGGCTGCTGCCTGCGTACGTGGAGGTGTGGCACGAACAACGCTGCGTGGCGCTGCACGAACGCAGTTACGCGCGGCATCAGGCGGTGCTGGATCTGGAGCATTATCTGGACGTGTTGGAGAGAAAACCGGGTGCGCTGGCGGGATCGACACCATTGCAGCAGTGGCGAGAACGCGGGCGCTGGCCGGAGAGTTTCGACCGCTTGTGGCAGAGCTTGCGCGAGCGGCACGGGAAGCAGACGGGTACGCACGAGATGATCGAGCTGCTGCGCCTGGGCCCGCAGCACGGCTGGGAAGCGTTGCGAAAAGGGATTGAGCAAGCGTTGGCGCTGGGCTGCACGGATACGGCGGCGGTGCGGCATCTGCTGGTGGCAGGCACGCTGATCCACGGCGAACGAGCGCTTTCGGAGATCGGTTTGTTGCAACGCTACGAGCGGCCGATGCCGGCGATGAACGACTATGACCAGTTGCTCGAGGCGGTGCGGCCATGAATCAGCAAGCGCAAGCTCTGGAACACGCTTCAGTGCGGCAGTATTGCAAGGCCGTGCGGGTGCCGGTGATTGGCGCAAACTTCGTGCGGCTGGCGGAACAGGCGGTGAAGGAAAATCGCAGCCACATCGGTTATCTGGAAGCGTTGCTGGCGATGGAGAGCGAGGAGCGCGACCGGCACGCCATCGCGCACCGGCTGCACGATGCGCGGTTGCCGCGGATGAAGACGCTGGAGGAGTTCGACTTCGCACGCGCGCCGCAGATTCCGGCGGCGAAGATTCGCGAACTGGCCGAAGGCGGGTACATCGACGCGGGCCGAGCCGGTGGTGTTGATCGGCGAGTGCGGCACGGGCAAGACGCATCTGGCAACCGGGCTATGCGTGGCGGCGTGCCGGCAGAAACGGCGGGTGCGTTTCACCACGGCGGCGAACCTGGTGAACGAGTTGGTGGAAGCCGGCCAGCACAACGGAGTGCGGCGCGTGCTGGCGCGCTGGATGCGCTACGACGTGATCGCGCTCGACGAAGTGGGCTACGTGCCGCTGGCGGAAATCGGCGCGGAGTTTTTGTTTCAGGTGATCGCGGAACGCGCCGAACGGGCTACGCTGATCGTGACCACGAACCTGCCGTTTTCGGAGTGGACGCAAGTGTTTCCGAATCCGCGGCTGTGCAAGGCGCTGCTGGACCGCATCACGGACCGCGCGCACATCATCGAAACCGGCACGGAGTCGTATCGCTTCCGGCGCACGGTGGAAGGAAGGCAGAAGAAAAAAGCTTCGTGAACGGGACAGACCGGGCGCTGCGCCAAGCGACTCCGTGGCCCCGGCGTCCGCTCCGTCCTAAACGCGGCCCTGGAAACCGGGCCGCAGGACTGCGCTCCCTCCGGGGCCACGGAAAGAAAACCCCGGAAGCAGAGCAAAATCACGGCCTCAGGGTGGGCCAAATGAAAGTATCAAAGGTGGGCCAAATCAGGTTGTCAAACGCAGACCGCCTCGCGCGCGATCTCCGGCGCCGTTTTCTCCGCTTCGACGAACTTCCGTCGCGCATGCGACCCAGCATCCGGCGCGCGTGATGCGCGTTGCCGGCCACCACGCCGTTGTAGCCGCCGTAGGCATCGGCCAGCAGAACCTGCGTGTAATCTTTCAGAAATTCTTCGGTCCATCGCGGCTGCGGTTCAGGGTGAAGTCGAACACGTTATAGGGATGGTCTTCGTCGCCCACATACACCCACATGCGCGCCTGCTTGCGTTTTGCCCGGGCTCAGCATGGGCAGGATGGTGTCGTCGGTGGCCACCACATGCGACTGCCGCACCCGCTCGGCCATCCGTTCGTATAACGGCTCGACCAGATCGGCCACATCGCCGCACCAGACCGACTGCGTGGCCCGCGAGATCTCAAAGCCCTGCCGCGCGAAAATGTCTTCCAGCCGATAGAGCGGAAGGTAATCGGCGAATTTGCTGGTCACGATGTAGGCCAGCAGCCCCGGCCCAGCCAGGCCTTTTTCGATCGCCGGTCTCCGCCTTGGCCGCCACTTCCATCTGCGGGTTCTCTCCCGGCCTGCTCGCAATTCTCGCAGGCATACTTCTTGCGCACATGCTGGAGGCGCTCGAAGTGGCCCGGAATGTACTCGATCTGCCAGCTCTCCTCGGCTGCCGATCTCTTCGCGCTCCACGCCGCAGCACGGACAGGCCCGTTCTCTCCGCGCTCAACTCGTATACGTGCGTCGTGACCGGAAGATTCTCGAAGTTGGCCAGAGCGCGCCGCCCCTTGCGCCGCTTCACCCGCCGCAGTTCTGTCCTCCGGTTCCGCTTGCCGGAAGCATCTTCCGGGTTGATCGGCTTGTTGCTCCAGCTCCTCGGCGAACTTCAGCAGCATCTGCGCCAGCTCGCTCGGTCGCTCAAGACGGTCCGCCCGCGGCCCGTAGTACCACTTCTTGTAGCGCTCCAGCTCTACCTGCAAACGCAGATTTTCGATGTGCAGATCGTCGGCGCGTCTGCTTTTGTTCTTCGGCGCGCTGCTCTCCGTCGCGCTCGGCGAGCAGCGCACCACATCGCCTTCAGCGATTCGCTGTCCTCCGGCAAGTGTTCAGAGAAGTCTTCGTGGTAGGCACACGTCATTTAGACGTGCTACCTAGCAGACTAGTTACACCATAACTTCCTGCAGTTGATAACTTTCTTCTGTTCTTTCTATCGCCAGCTTTTCCTTCGCTGCTTTACACCGTGCGTTCGTAGCGCGGCACGCGCTTCAGCTTCGACACGTCGATCCCATCCAGAATCATCGCCAGTTCGCTGGCACGCAACTCCACCGAGCGCGCTCCCTGCTTCACACGCGGCAGTTTGAAAACCCCGCCTCCAGCCGCTTGTACCACAGCACAAATCCGTCCCGGTCCCATGTCAGAATCTTCAATCGATCTCCGCGCCGCGAACGAAACATGAACAGATGCCCGCTTAGCGGATCCTCACCGATCACCGCTCTCACCCGCTCCGCCAGACGATCAAACCCGCAGCGCATGTCCGTCGCTTCAGCGGCCAGCCAGATCCGCGTCCCCTGCGCGCCGTCCATCGCCCGCAAACTCGGCAGCCCGATCACCGCTGCCTCCACCACCGCCAGCAACGCCCGCACATGTTCGGCGTCGAATCCCGGCCCCACCATCAGGCTCCGGCCATTCTTCAAACGGATCTCAACACCCGCATCGCCGGACGGGCTCGGCCCCGCCTCCGCCACTTGCACTTCCAGGAACTTCCCCGGCGTGTCTTCCTGCAGCCGTTTCTTCCACACGAAAAAGTACGGCCTGCACAAACCGCGCTCACGGCAAAACGCCGTCACACTCTGTCCGCTACGCGCCTGCTCGGAAACCAGCCTTCGCCACTTCGTCCATGCTTTCTTTGAGCGCTTGGTCATGTCGCAACATTGCATTGCGACCCGAATCTTTACAAGATGGGGTTCGCTTAGCGCTCACCGAATTTCCAAAAGCGGAAACTGCACGACACCCCAGTCGGCCTGCACGACCCGCAATCTGCGAACTCCGTGAAACGCCAGAATTAGCTTCTCAGCGTTTTCAGCTTCGGCCCTCGGACGAACCAACTCAATTGACAATTCTAGGGAGTAATTGTCGGGGGGCTGAATTTGTCTCATCTCCAGAGCCGAAAGGATACTGAACTCTCGAGGCTGAACTCTCGAGGCTTCAGTGCGTGGTAGGATTCGAGTTTTGATGCGACCTTTGGCATAGCTGATCTTGAATTCCCATCAGATTTTGATTCCAATTCGTAGCAGTTGTTGGATTGGGTCCCATTTCTCTGTCGGTTTCTCTCCCTTGCCGTGCCATTTCATACGATCGGCAATCCACCGCTTCCTCCACTCCGCATAAAATGCTGGACGTGCGGTTGGGTCTCCCTGAGCCCAGTCATGGTAACCGAATTCAATCCCGCAGCTGTTGAGGAATTTGACGGCGTCTTCGGAGGACAACTCACCCGGTTCCCCAAGGTCTGCAATATCCACAAACGTGGTCGGTTCTTGGACCAAGCGACAACTACGTATTTTCATACGTTGTGCATTGTGGCACTGTATGGTGTCTCTGCCCTGCCCAAAACCCTAGAACAGACGCAGGCAGAAGGTCACAGCGCTGGCCGATAGTTCTTAAAACCTATTCGTACTTTCCGCCCTTGAAATCGATCTTTTGGCGGCGGACCCTCCAGGCCGTTCGTTTTGCTATTCGACAATTCCACCTGGCAACGTCCCGGCGTGCCGGAAATATCCTTCACCCTCGGTAGCTCGCTGTCCTGCGCACCGCGAGGATGTGAAGGTGTATACTCTTGACATGAGGAACTCGGCGCTTACACATTTTAGGCTTACTGCTCTTGTCCTGAGTTTCCTCCTACCCTCAGCGGGTTTTGGTTACGACTATCCGCTGACCCCCAGTGCAATTCGTGAGGCGTATTTCCTGGGCAAACGGAACGCAGGTGCCGGATCGACTTTTCTGCCCCAGTATTCGCAGTCCGTTCCGAATCTCGCGGTTGCAACCTACGTCTCAAGAGTGCGGATTGAGACTCCCTTTTTTAATGTTGCTCAACATTCAAGCGAAGCCTTGAATTACAGCGCACAGGATGCAGCGAAAGACTTCTACGGGAAAACAGTCACGCTGCGCATGTATCTCGAAATCTGCTACCAGATTGGCGCGCCACTGCCGAGTGCTGTCAAAATCAGAGTCTTTCAACGAAAAAAGGAGATTCCTCCTCTTTCGGACGAGCGCACGGCTTTTTTCCCGCCCAGCGACGTATATGGTCGCCCACAGAACCTCGGAGAAAAAGTCATGCTTGAATTCGATCCAAGCAAATTCGACTCCTCTACCTTAACGGTACAGGTCGATACGCCAGAAGGACAGCGGGCCCAAATCGAGTTTGAAATGGAAACCCTCCGTTAATCTGTCTCAGGATCGAAAAACGTCAAAAATGCGTATCCGTATGGCCTCCCTCCCGGGTATCAAACAGGTTGCCATAACTGTACAGCGTGACTGTGGTTCCACTCGGAGTGTACATCTCCCAAGTAGCAGGAGCGATGCTGCCGCCAGTAATGAAAAATCTGTTCGTCGATGTCACCACTGCTCGTGCGCCAGAGCGTCCATCAAGCAGCGAGCCAGTAGTGTCGAACGTCACATGGGCGTTGGCATCCAACCCCACGTACTCCCAATACCCTTGTTCAAACAGAAAGACGTTATTGTTTAAAAATGCGGCACCGGAATAACCATCGAATCCATTAATCAGCGTTCCGTCCCTAACGAAAGCACCCGTCTGCGTCCGAATTTCGTAGGTGGAAGGGGCAATGGCGCCCCCCATTAGCAACACATCCGAGTTGCCCAAAACGAAAATCTTGGCTGACGAAAAGCAAGTATTGAGTGACCCATTGCTAAGGAGAGTGCCGCTTGGGCTGTGAATCTCCCAGGTGCAAGCGTCTCCAGGGTTACCTCCACCAAGACTATTGCTGTTGCTACCCGAGATCCAAACATTTCCGTCTTGCAGGAGGACGGCTCCGACCCCAGCCCCACGTTTGCCCAACAGGCTACCGGAGCTCACCAACGCGCCGGTGGAGCTGTGAATTTCGAAGGCCCCGGCCGCATCCACACCTCCTCCGAGAAAGACGTTGCCGTTCCCCAGACGTACAGCGAAATGCCCGTAGAGGGCGTTCAACAACGTTCCAGAGCTTTGTAGCCTGCCGCTAGAGTTGTAGATTTCCCAAGATCCAGGAGCTTGGACCCCACCAGCTACGAAAACATTACCCGTAGTTAGAAGCGTGGCGGTATGACTGCTGCGCGGAACATCTAAAGTACCCTGAGTTATGAGATTGCCGGAATCATCGTGGCTTTCGAACGTACTGCTGGAGGAGTCGCCTGACGTGCTGCCGATAAGAAGGTTCACATGCTGTCCCACTACAAGGACCGGGAACAAAACTGTGAAAGCTAACGAAAGCAGCGACCTTTTACCTTTCATAATTGCCTCTCCTATAAACTATCATATTAGTATTTAGCCTTGACCTACCGAGAGTGGAGTTCAGTCCTTTCACGTTCCCGCAGTGCAATGAATTCGCCCAGAAAGTGGCGGGGGACTGCAAGAACGAAGAACGGAGAGGACCGGTTTTCGGCCCTCTCCAAGAAAAGCGGTTAGCCGATAAACTATCCGCCGGTTGAGTTAGTTGACCCTATAAGATATGTTCGTGTTGGCGTCGTCTTGGTACACGAGGTAAACAAGACCGCCGTACAGAGTCAAAGAAGGTGTCCAGCGCATTTGATTCCCTGGAAGTAATGGACCCGACCAAGATGAGCCCCCGTTACTGTAGATGTATTTAAGATTTTGCGATGCAGCTGGATCCTGACCAAACACGTAGAGGATGCCGCTATAACTAAGCAGACCCAGTCCAGCGTAGTTGCCACTTCTATTGCTGTTTCCCCATCCGACATTTAAACCTGTCAGTGAGGCGCTATTGAGCGTCGCATTTCCAACCACGGCCAAACGACCAGTGGTGGTAAAGCCGACCCAGGGAACTCCCTGGTACATTGTCAAAGATGGCCTACTTATAGTCGTGTAAGAGGAGACGGGGTCTGCTGAACTTAACGGTGAGAACGTGTTGCCATTCGTCGTTGTAGCCATGTACACGCTCTTGCTGGAGTTTCCGACCGTTGCGACGTACGCGGTTGTACCGTCGCTTGTCAGGGCAGGCACCAACGCCATGTCGGGAGTGTCACTCCCCAATCCGAGGGTTGAATTTACGGGTGTAACTCCTGCACCAAAATTGACCCCATTTGTTGACACTGCAAACTCCAAGTTGAGAGTTGGGGAGACGTAGCTGAGAAGTACTTTCCCGCTGATAACTGCCGCTCCGACATCAGTGAGCTCCCCCGCATATACGACAATGCCTGTCGACTGCGGGTGGCCACTCAGACCAAAGTCCACATAAACCGTGTTGTTGCTGTGGTTTACATAGTACATTGTCAACTGACTATTAAAAACAATCAGGGTCGGAGAGCCTTGGTTGGCATCGTTATCTACCAGCTGAACGGGCGAACCGAAACTGATCTGAGCATGCGCCGGCTGAGGGTGCGCCGCCCCGAGAAGCAAGGCAACGATAGAAAGCCACAGGATCTTCGAAAGGTACTTGCTGAACACACGAATTGTAGGGGACATAAATTTACCTTTCACTTGAGTTTAAATGTGGAACAGTACTTCGCAGTACCGAGATAACTCTAGGGTCGGGCATGCGCTGCTACAAGTTAATATTTAGTGAAATTCACCGATTCTCATAATTGAGAAAAATCCTGATTGAACACTTCCTTTCCATTCAGTCTCCAGCAGAGCAACAAATTGAATAGACCGTTTGTGCGCGAATCGAACGCGCGAGAATTGAGCACACGCCGCCTTGCTTTTATACTGTTTGTGGAGGAAGCGCGTCCGTCCTATGAGGAGAAAAATCGGCGACGCACTACTTGGAAGCTTGGACAGGTTCGGTGGTAGCAGTTTGCCTGGTCGCGGCTCAGTCGAGCGGGCGTATCTGACCGGTATTGAAGAGCTTCGTGATATCTGTAAGCATCTGAGTTCCGGGAATCAGCAGTATAGGATTGTTCGAAGCGACGAGAAGGAAGTCACGATTTTGTATAATGACCATTTGTCGAATGGTCCCACCAGCTTGAGCTTCAGCTTTCCGATCCTCTCATATACCTGGCCGTATGGACTTCCCGGCCCCCTTCATCGCAACGACGAAGCCTCTCGAATGGTCTGCTTGCACGTTTTAGTAGGCCGACGAACAAGACAGGAAGCCCATCCAGACGGCGGTGAAATATGGAAAGATGGAATTGCAGACTGGGAGAGGTTCTGGCCTTGCTTGGAGGCTGCGCTGAACAGCAGGTCGAAATCTAGGAGTTAGTGATGAGATCGAATGTTTCGACGCATTTGCCCTGAATTGAGATCCTTCCCAATCCTATGCCCCTGCCGCTTTCACGGCTCCTACTTCTCGCGGCCCATCCTCACCCTTCCGTCCGCCCGGTCCAGATACCAACTTTCTCAGTTCGTAAATCGCGCTAGACGACGCGTGCCTCATCGCCAGCGAACTCTCTACTCCACACGTGCAACCCGGGCACTCCCGGCGGACCATCGCCACGCTTTGCTTGTAATACGCATCCGATGACAGAATGCTCTCCAGACTCTGCTTCAGAATATTCCCAACTGGCGGCAACGGATAGCATCCCGTCAGCACATCCCCATTCGACAACACGAACACCTGCAGGAATCCAAGCACGCATGGCGGCTCCGCCAGCTTCTCCCGTCTGTAATACTCGTCGATGTACTTTACTTCATAAGGGGGCCGTTTCAACTCGTCACGCACAAATCTCACTATCTCGGTCGTTTCCCTCACCTCGGGCCACATCGAAGCAATATCTGAATCTCTAAAAAAGAACAAACTCTGGCTAAGGATGTTGGTTTCGATCTCCGCTCCCACGTCGTGCGCCACCTCGCGCAGTCGGCTCAGTTCCATTGCCGACACTTTGTTCAGCGTGACTGACAACGCGACTTTCTTTCCACGCAGGAGCTTGATTCCATCCAGTGCCAACCCAAAATAGCCGTTGATTCCCCGGATTAGGTCGTTCGTCTTTTCCAATCCATCCACCGAAACAGCCACTGTCGTGATTGGCGAATCGTTCAGCTCTTTATGCAATTTCTTCAAAAGCAATCCATTCGTTTGCAGGATGATGTTTTTGAAGGATGTACTGTTCGCCTTGTTCAGCACCTCGAACGTGTCTTTGCGCAACAGCGGCTCGCCCCCAGTTAGCCGCAACGAGCGGATCCCCGCCCCCGCAATCTGATTTACCAAATCGATCGCTTGTTCGGTATTAATCGCATCGTGCCAGCGTGTCTTCCAGTAATCGCAGCTGATACATTTCGCCTGGCAGTTTTCGGTCAGCTTGATATGGGCGGATAGGGGGCGGATCGGACGCGGCAAAATCTGATCGGCGATCTGACTCCCCATCCATACGCGGGGCAGATAAAAGGCGGGAACCGACATCACGTATACCTTCTCTCAGGGGTCCGCCACTCTCGCTGCTTTCTGCCGAGACAACGTGGCCCGTTAGGTCTGGCTCATCTACTCAATTGTCGCTTGGCTACACTGAAACTGCAAGCGGGGCCGGACTTCATCGATTCACCATTGTTGGTATTTTTTCCAGCGGTTGGTTTGTCACTACAGCTTTTGCCCCGCTCGTCGCAAGCACATAAATCATCCCCTTCCCCAATTCCTTCTCCAATTTCGGCACCGTTCTCGCCTGTGTTACCAAATACCAGCGCTGCGGCTGCTCCCACAGTTTCGGCAACTCGCTTTCCGTCAGAAAAACCTTCGCCGCATTTGGGGCGGCCGCGCCATACTCCAGGTTGTGTCTCACCCCATTTAGGAGCAGCCCTTCCCGGTCCAGGTAGAAAAAGACAGAGGAGAAAGGGTAGAAGTGCCCAGTCGCTATAAAATCGCCTGGCGGCCCGTGCTTGATGGCCTCCGCCAACGGTCGCGAGGACAAAAACGGATCAAACACCACCAGCGCCATCCTTGCGGAATGAAAGAAAAGCACCATCATCAGAGTCGCCGCCATCACGGCGCGCCTTCCATGCCAGAGAAAACATCCCAATGCCCCAACCACAAACGCGACAGCCGCTAGCAGCAAAGGTGTGCGCAAGTAAGCGAACGAATCTAATGTCAAGTCCAGCATGTGGCCCAGCGATAGCGAATAATAGGAAGGGTGAAGCGACAACGCATTTGAAATATCCCCTGGCGTCGGCACTCTCCGCACTACCCATAAAATCCAGAGAATCGCCGCAGCTGCCAACGCCGCGATCACGCCAAGCATTCGCGTTCCCCAGCGCACCACGGCGCCGCCTTCGGCTATCGCAGCACCCAACAGCAGCGCCAGCGCTGGGTACACGGGCATCGAGTAATATTCCTGTGTAGTTGAAAAAGTGAAAAACACCAGAATGAACCCTGTCCAGCACAGCGCCAGCAAACTCGCGCGTCCCGCACGGTTCACCGGTCTGTAATTCAATTTCAAAAGCGCCGGAAAGTACACGCTCCAGGGGAACAGCCACAGAAAATGGAATGCCCAAAAGAGTCCCCGCGGAACGGTATTGTAGTCGAGCGGATAGCGCAAATTAAGAAACCGCAGCAGCTGCTCGTTAATAAAGAAAAACCATAAAAATCCGTGATACTGTCCCGGTCCGCTGTGCATCGTCCACGCGAAATAAGGCGGATTTCGAAGCGTTGCCAGGATATGCCACGGAGCCGCAATTACAAGCGCAATCAGCGCTCCGCGAAACGGGTGCAGCCGCCGCCATGTTTCACGCGCAAAGCACTGCCGCGTTGCGAGCAAATACACCACGCCAGCCCCTACCGGAAACACGACGGCCACCAGGCTCTTCAACAGCAGGCCGATTCCCAGACTCACAGCCAGCACGTTGGCCCAGAGCGAAGGTCGTTGTTCCTCCTCGTCCAAAGCTCTCAACATGGCCCACATCGCCAGAGCGATCGTGAGCGTGAGCATGACGTCGGGGATCTGTATTCGTGTGAATAGAAACAACCCGACGCACGTGGCAACGACGGTTCCTGCGTAGGTTCCCGCTTTTCTGCCGAATGCCCAGTTCGCCATTGCCGCAACCAGCAAGGCCAGGCCGATGCACGAGAGTGCCACGGGCAAGCGAGCCGCCCAATCATGATCCCCAAATATTTTGTACGAGATTGCTATGAGCCAGTAGATCAGAGGCGGCTTCTCCAGGTAGATCACGCCATCGAGTCTGGCCGTCACCCAATCCCCAGAATGCAACATATTTCGCGCGATCACTGCCTGTACAGCGTCGACATCGTCCATCAGAGACGGAGGCGACGCCATGCACCCGATAAAGATCGCTGCACTAGTTGCCAACACCAACACTAACCCGCCCCACCGGCTGCCCTCAACTCTCAATTTATCGCCGGCCTGTTCCCTATTTTCAGAACTGTTCATTAGCTCCGCTCGGAATCTCTTCATAATTGTATCAAGGGAGACCTTCGGGAGCCGCGTGAGCGGGCCTGCCCCTCGACGGCGGCGAGAGCGAAGGGACCTCCGAAGAACGCGCTTGACTTCCTCCGACCTATCTGGAACACTCGCTCCATAATGGCCTTCTCCACACGGCAGGTTGCAAAGAAGCTCGGATTGGGCATCGCTACCTTGACTCGTCACATCATGGCCAAGAAAGTGCCTGCTCCGAAGACCACCAGGGTCGGCGATCTCCGCGTGCGCATCTGGAACGAGAAGGACATTGAACGCGTACGGAAGCTGCTGCCCAAGATCAAGAACGGCAGGAAGCTCCGCTACAAGAAGTCCAGGAGGAAGAAGTAGAGCAGTGAAGCGGGACGCCGCGCAGTGTCACCTGCACGACGCCCCTAACCACCATCACCTGTTTAGGAGGCAACGATGGCGTGCGACCTGAGGTCGCTGAAGTGATTGTCTGAAGGAGGAATCCTAACAGACCTGTTGTCCCATCAACAGTACCCTACGAGGTAAGGCGGCAAGGTAACGAACCGTCTAAAGCCCTCCGACAACGAACCCACAATCGAAAGGTTGGCACCGGAACCGCGAGGCGACGGTGTATCTGCCAGCATCAGGTGGAGAGGCGCCAGGGTTGATAGTAGGGTCAGAACATACAAACTCTCGTTAAGCGTCGTCATGCCTAAGGAGCAGAAGATGCTGAACAGCTCTTCTCGCAGTGGGCACGGAGGCTGCCATTTACTCCGTCATGGGCGCCCCACACTGCCGGCGTAATGAGGGGACCTAACCTATCGTGTCATTTCAGCGGAACAGGGTAAATCCGTATCGCTCCCCGCAAGGGGTAGAACGCCGTGAGGCCGACGACGGCGATGCGGAAACGAGAGGAGAGAAAAAGCGAATGCCGCCCTGTAATGGGGCAGATACTGGTTGTATCTGAATTTTGGATCATTACCGGACGCGAAAGCGGGCTGACTTCTCTCTGGTCCTTCACACGAGAAAACTTGATCAATCGGCACATGAGACAAAGCAGATGACGACAGCGCAAGCTGTTGGTGCAGTCTCACGCGAAGCGGCGGAGTGGTACGCCATCAACTGGCAAAACACGAACCGTAATGTGCGCCGACTCCAAGTGCGTATCGTGCAGGCAACGAAGGAAGGCAGATGGGGCAAGGTGCAAGCCTTGCAACGACTGCTGACTCACTCGAACAGCGGCAAGGTACTCGCTGTTCGGAGAGTGACGGAAAACGCTGGCAAGAAAACTTCTGGTGTGGACGGAGAAATCTGGGACACACCGGAGAAGAAGGCAAAGGCGGTACATGAGTTGAAGGGGCGAGGTTACCAACCTCAGCCGCTTCGACGTGTTTACATCCCGAAATCGGACGGCAAAAAGATGCGGCCGCTCGGAATCCCCACAATGAAGGATAGGGCGATGCAGGCACTCCACCTTCTCGCTTTGGATCCTGTTGTGGAAACCAGAGCTGACCGGAACTCTTACGGTTTCCGACAGCGAAGATCCTGTGCGGATGCGATGCAACAGTGCTATCTCGCCCTGCGGCAAGCAAACCCACAGTGGATTCTCAAAGGCGACATTCGAAGCTGCTTCGACCAAATCAGCCACAACTGGCTCTTGGCCCATGTTCCTATGGACCGAGTCATTCTCAAGAAGTGGCTGAAATCGGGCTATATGGAAAAACACGTCTTTCACGAAACGACGGACGGGACTCCTCAAGGGGGCATTGCCTCCCCAGCGCTTGCCAATTTTGCGCTGGATGGACTTGAACGGTTTCTGCAGGAGAAGTATCCGGCGGGAACTCGACTCAAGGCATTAGGAGGGCAATACCCCAACATCAATCTCATCCGTTATGCGGACGACTTCATCATCACCGGTAGAACGAAAGAACTACTGGAAGGGGAAATCAAGCCTCTCGTCGAGCGATTTCTGCGCGAACGTGGGCTGGAGCTCTCCCCTGAAAAGACCATCGTCACGCACGTGACAACTGGCTTCGACTTTCTCGGACAAAACGTGCGCAGATATCCGAATGGGAAACTGCTCATCAAACCTTCCAAGAAGAACATCAAGACCTTCTTGGATGGAATCCGAAAAACTATTCAAGCCGGGCTTCACATGTCCGCAGCCGATCTGATCGATGAGCTCAACCCCAAGATCAGTGGTTGGGCAAACTATCATCGGCACGTGGTTGCGAAACGTATTTTCAATCACGTCCACTACGTCATCTTCTACGCTCTGTGGCGGTGGGCACGGAAGCGGCACCCGCACAAACCCTCTCGCTGGCTCAAACAGAAATATTTTGAGCAACGTCGGGGTCGCGATTGGTGCTTCTTCGGTGAAACATGCGATGGCGATGGGCAGTTAACGAAACTCCGACTGCAGCGCGCCAGCAGCACGCCCATCCGGCGACATATTAAGGTCCGAAGCGCCGCTAACCCCTACGATCCCGCATGGGAGGTCTACTTCGAAGAACGTGAAGGGGCTCATATGCGGGAGATGTTTCGAGGCCACCGTATGCTTCGTTATCTTTGGCATGAACAACGCGGTCTCTGTCCTGTGTGCAATGAAAAGCTCACTCGGCAAACGGGGTGGCGCATTCACTATTGCATCCCTCGGCTGTCCGGTGGTTCCACCAGCGCAGAGAATCGGGTCTTGCTTCATCCAGAGTGCCACAGCAGGGTCCATAGCCAGCGTCTCTCTGTTTCGAAGCCGCGTCTCCTTGGAGGCGTTCGAAAGGCTTGAGCTGTGTGAGGGGAAACTCTCACGCACAGTTCTTAGGGGGCCGGGCGAGCGCAATCTCGCTCCGGCTACCCGATTGATAACGAAGGTATCCGGTCCCCCTTTCTCACGCAACCGTCCGCGCGTTCCCCGAAGCTCCGCATCTATCAGAGTCTTTTCCTGTTTAACCAGGGCGTCGATCACGTCGTTGCCCTCTTGCGCGGCATGGAGAAGTTTACGTTTGCCGACAAGCAGGAGTTGCAGTCCGCCCAAGCCGAGATCGAAGAAGTGCGCTGCGACATGAACGCCGATTTCGCCGAGCACCTGGCCGACAGCGAACGCTTCGATGAAGGCCGCTTCGCGAAGCAGCGCCATGATTACGAGAAACAGTGGCGAGACCCGGATGACGTTTACATCGATGTCGAGCGCCGTGAGGTAGAACGTAAGAAGCAGGGATTGCCGCCGCGTGTTGGCATCGTCCCGCACTCGGTAGTTGCCGAAGAGGAAGAACGCTGGGAAGCGGACCAAGAGCGCAAGAAAAAAGCGCACCGGGAAGCGCCGGAAGTCCGCTCCGCCAGCTAGGAGCACCGCACGGGAGAAGCGCCATGACTAAAAAGCGTGGACCGAAAAAACCGAAGGTCGTGTGGGTCGGAAGCACGCCAGTCACTCGGATTAGCGCGAAGGAGCAACGGGAACTCGCCAAGCGTATTAAGAAGCGCCACGAGAAGCTCCGCAAGGTCTACCCCGAAGTCCACGGTAAGGTCGTGGATTTCATCACCAACACCATCGACGACGGAACGCTTTACTTCACCGTGCGTTTCAAGGACAAGACGGGCTTTTGTCTCCGCTATGCCTGCGACATGTTCATCGTCGGCGCTGATCTCAGCGATTGGAGAGACGGGAACTTCAACCTCATTCGCGAGTACATGAAGCCGATTCCGAGGTAGCGACTATGGGCGAGTGGAAGGTACAGGTCAGCGTGCGAGTTACCCCAGCTCTGCGCACAGAGCTTAAGGGATATGCTGCTGTCGAGAAGCGCTCCCTCTGCTAGCTTCGGCGTGGTCCTTCTCGAATGGGCAGTCGAACAGCTTAAGGAGCTTAAGGTCGCTGGCACCACACAGTGGCTGCTCAAGTGTTCCCTCAAGCCGCGCACACGAAGCGGCAGAGCTAGCGTCCGATGCCCTGCGATTGCACGGCCACCCTCCGCGCCTGGCTCGACGCTGGAGTCGCGTCTTCGATGCTTCCTTGCAGGCTTGCGTCGTGGTCTTTGCGCTGCATTTCTGGATGCGCAGCCACTTAGTTGATAGGTGTACTGAACCTATCTGCCGATGCTATAAGTATGCGTCCGCGCCCTTTCACGTTCTCGCTCCAGCTCTGGTACCTCCCGATTAGCAGAACCCGCAGGTTCGCGGCGCACCTCTGTCGCGGTTCGATGGGAGCCATCGCGTCCCAGCCCTTCGGCTAGCTGGGTTTTGTCGTTGGTGTAGATTTGCGCGTCGTATCGTCCACGCGACAGGGCCACGTAGGCCAACCGCCGATTCACCAGCTTTTCGCTGCGTTGCTCTGTGTCCACGTGAACTAGCACGCGGTCGGCGGTCTGTCCCTGGCTGCTGTGACTGGTCACCGCATAGCCGTAATCGAGATGTGGATTTTCTTTAATATTGAATGCGACTGAGCGACCCGAGTCCAGGCGAACTCTGATGTTTCCCTTCCTATCGATTTTCTCGACGGTCGCTAGCTCACGATTCGCAATGTGTTGCTCTCGATCTGGCGCGGTGAATTGGACACGGTCGCCTCGCGAGAACGCACGATCGGTTTCGCGATAGACCGTCACCCCCTGCAACCGGCGCGGGTCGTACGTCACTTGTTTGCCAGTCCGATTTTTAACAGAAACCAGATTCTCTTTCGCGTCGATTTTCTCCACTCGCGCATACTCTCCGGCTTTGATGCCGTGTGTTTTACTGCCCTTCGTGTAGCGCACGATGTCCCCCGACTGGTACTGCTCGGCCCATTGCCGATCCGCTCCAGTAATTTCCTGACGCGCCACCAGAACTTTCAGTCTCTCCTCCCTGTGGTCCACCTGTCCTCTCGCTTGCATTTCTGTGTGGATGACCTGATTGATTTTCATGCGCGATTGATTGTCAGGAGAAACGACCAGCGTTCCTTCGGGTTGTTTTCCATATTCGTTGGCGATTGCCCTGAACCGTTCGTCGCGGTCCACGATTTCGTGTACGCGACCCTGGTTGTGGAGTCTTTCCATGGCTTCCCGTACGTGGCCCTGCGAGAGATGCTCGACTACTTCTTTGAGAGCTGGGTCCTTTTGTCGGACGATTTCATCAAGATGAGCCACCTGAATTCCAGCTTCTTGGAGCTGCTGGTACGGTGCTCCTGCTTCCACGGCTTGATGCTGGCGCACATCGCCCACAAGCAACACGCGATCATTCTCTTTGAGCCCGTGCAGAAATTGGTTCATTTGCCTGGTGCTGGCCAGACTCGATTCGTCCAGAATGTAGAGCCGCTTTTGTCCATCGTCTGGCTCGTTGGTCGCTAGATGCCGCTGTAGCGTGCTCGACTCAATGCCCGACTCGGCGAGTTTCTGCGCAGCGCGCGATGTAGGTGCAAACCCCTCGACCCTGTAGCCCTCTTGTTCTGCTGCGTCGCGGATCGCTGTCAATGAGGTTGTCTTACCGCCTCCGGCAACTCCTTCAAGAGCTGTCACCTGATCGCGACTCGATAGTATTTGTTCAATCGCATTCCGCTGGCTTTCACTGAGGTGAAGACGCTTACCTCCAATTTCCCTGCGGGTAGCTTCGCTTGCAAGCGGCTCATGCCGATTCTGTCCGTCTCGCATCGCTTGCATCGTGTCGCGTTCGTAATCGATCATTTCCTGCGTGGTGAACGCGCGGTCCGGTGCGCCCGCTCTTGTCGCAACGCCGATAAACTCGCCGGCGTTGACGCGTTTTTCGAACTCGTTGCGAACCTCTTCGAAGGTCGCTTCCCCCATCGAGCGCCGCAGCGCATCCCGCAGTAAGTCCCGTTCGTCAGCCACCGCTTCCCGCTCCAGATTTCGTTCTTTCGAGAAAGTGACGGCCGCTTCAGTCGAGACGCCGTGGGACTTCGGATTTGGATGCTGTGCGCGCTCTCTAGCAGTTTCGATGACCTGGTCTGGTTGATTACCAAACGCCTCTGCAACTTGCTGGTGGCGCTGTTGCACCTCACCGTGCGAAAGATTGAGCTTGGCTTGTCGCGTCTTGTGTGCAGCGATTTGCGCTGCATCTGCCCCTCGCTGTTTCTCTTTCGCAAGATGTTCCTCGATCTGCTGGCGGCGGGGGCTCGATGCCGCCAAGTATTCCTCAGTGTAGCCCTTGATCTCCGGCTGGCCACTCTTTCCCCGTTCGATTTTGTATCCCAACGCTTTCATACGCGCTGCGAGTTCCGATCGGTAAACGGCAGTTGCATACTGCTGAGTTTTGTACAGCTCGCGCGGTTGCAGCGCGTATGTGCTCCCATCTTCGGTTTGCGTAACGTTGAAGAACACCACGTGCGTATGGAGCTGCGGGGCGGCATAGCCATCCACGGGCCGGGCACTGTCGTGCTCGAACTTTGCGGCTACCCACTTGCCGGTGGTCTCAGCCGGTAAGTTTCCTCCGATGCGTGCCTGGACATACCGCTCCAGCTCATTCAAGGCAACGCCCACGCTCTCCCGGTGTGCCCCGCTCAAGCGCTCGTCCCCGCCTACCAGTGCTGTCAACGAAACGCTCTTCGGCGCGGAGAACGTCGCATCCCACCCGGCACGATGCTCCATCGTGCGTGTCTTATGGCCGTTCTCGTCCACATATTCCCGCGCGGCCTTGTGTCGGACGAGCTGCGCGCCGGTCATTGGATGGTGACCCTCAGTGAGACGCCGGAAATGTTCCTCGCTGACTTCACCATGCAAGTCCCACTGGTCGGCCAGCCGTCCATGCCACTCGCCGCGAATCTGGTCACCTTGCGTGTAGTAGTTCTCGCGGGCGTTGCCGAACTCTTCCGCGTGGTACGCCTGCGCCTGACTCGCACTTAGGGGATTGGAGATCGTCAGCATGGTGTGTGGGCCTACTGGAAATACCGCTCCTTCCTCGCTGGTTTTGGTTTCGATTTGTGCTCGGGTTCCTGCTTGATTTCGTCCTGCATAATCTTTCGACGGGCATCGTCACCAGCGCTCGCCGTAGTCGTCACTACCTTTGGCGGCTCATCCGGCTGGACTTCCGTAAGTCTTGCTTCAATGAGCGGGGCATGCTTTTTCGGCATGGCGACAGCGGGTTTGTCATTGGTCAAATCACGGCGGATGCCGTGAGAAGGATTTGTACGATAGAATGCTAGGCTCGGCGCCGGCTCCGAAACGCTCGACCTCCGTCCATGCCTTCGTCCGCGGGCACGCACTGCCTCTTTCAGGAGCGTGCACACAGGCCAAAAAAACAAGACCCCCAAGCCACCCCACGATGCCGGTCGCAGAAAAACCACAAGGCTTTGGCCCTGGTAGATTCCCTGCCGCAGGAAGTCGTGCAGATTTCCGTCGTCGCATTGCACGGTCAATAACACCAGGTGGAGGCCTCTATTCTTTAGTGCCTCCTGCGTGAGGCCAACCGTCGTTCCGCCTGACTCCGTCTTTGCCTCGGTCAATTCCCCATCGCTGGCCCAATGACTCCCGTTCTTCGTGGTCACTGCAAGCAATTCATAGTGTCCCGAGTGCGCCATACCGCCGACACTTCGCAGGCCGGTGAGAATATAGGTCTTGAAATAGAATCGCTGCAGCGGAGTCCATACTTCGATGTAGCGATAGGTACAGATGGCCAGCATACTGGCGAGTGCCGCGAAGACCGGCATCCACGCCCAGATGGGATGGTGTTTTCTCCACTTGCCGGCGTCCCGGCCGGCCATCCAGTTGTGATTCACAACTTGCCCTCTTTCGCGGCTGCGGCGAAGCGCTCCCTGGCCCTTTGGAATCGGTCCTTGTCGGCGCGCTCAATCAGTCGATCCAAGTCCTGGTCGGTCAGGTCCTCTTGTGGCGCCAGTTTGTAGAGGGCATTCAGTAGGATTGTGCGCAGAGCCACGACCTCCGCAAGCAGGGCTTGCTCAGCGGCGGTTGCCATCACTTCCGGTGAGTCATTGGCACAGGCTAGAAGCACCTCACGGCACCATTCACCGAGAGTCACACCCCTGCGTTCTGCAATAGTCGAGAGTCTCGCGTATTCCGATTCGGTAACCTTGGAACCGACGGTGCGATTGCGGAGTTGATCGTTCGGCACGGCAGAAACCTCCGATGAGGAAACTCCCAGAAAAACGAGCGGTTCAAAAACACGCCAGCCAAATCAAGCAGTTAACGAAGAGCGCTACGAATTTTCCAAAGAAAGCGAAGACTTCGCTAAGTGACGGCGCGCAAAGGCGTTGACGAGCGGCGCTCGGCAGCACCCATTTTGGGGTGGCGTGTCCGTCCAACTCCCGGTGCCGTAGGCACCGCTCTTGAAAAAAACACAGCGAAGGTCGCCGACGCGGCCCGCTGACCACGTCTCTCCAGTTACGATGGCGACACAGGGGCGGCATCACAACTCACCGTATTCCAACGTGAGGGCCTCCCAGGTCATGCGGATTTCTG
>CAVUNS010000005.1:0-1270924 GCA_963742905.1 Candidatus Acidiferrales bacterium
AGGTTCGCGATGTCTTTGTGGGATGCGGCGGCCGGGGCCGAGACGGGCGCCTCGAGGGCATTCCGTCCTGGCCGCCGCCCTCTGCCTGCTGCCGGACGTGGGGCGCGAGGCCTACGACGTATTTGTCAGCTACTCCCGCAGCGATGGAGCCGGCGCAGCGGAGCTGAACGGCTGGCTGCGCTCTCAAGACCTGTCCACCTTCTATGACCGAAGCGAGCTTCGACCCGGCCTACGATGGATCCCCGGGCTTGAAGACGCGATCGACCGTTCCCGCGCGGTGGCCATCCTTTTCGGCAAGCACGGCATCGGCAACACCCAGCAATATGAGCGCGAACTTGCGCTAATCCGGCAAATCAGAGTTCGCGAGCCGCGTTTCCGGTAATCGCTGTGCTGATGCCGGGTTGCGCGTCGCCGCCGACTGGATTTCTGCAGCTTCTGACCTGGGTTGACCTCAGCAAGGGAGCGAGCGTCCTTCAGCAGTCCGATAGCCTTGCCGCGCTTTGCGCCGCGCTTCGCGGCGAGACGATTGCGCCTTCCGAACTTCGCTCCTCGATTTGCCCTTATCGGGGCCTGGAGCCTTTCCGGGAAGAGGACGCGCCGTTCTTCTGTGGCCGCGACGACGCGATCCGCGAACTTGTCGCCCAGGTGAAGGCGAATGACTTTGTCGCGGTCGTGGGCCCATCTGGCAGCGGCAAGTCGTCCCTCGTGTTCGCTGGCCTGCTTCCGGCGCTGCGCCAGGAGCGCCAGATGAGGACGTGGGACGTCGTCTCATTCCGCCCAGGGCCATGGCCATTGCATGCGCTCGCCGCCGCCTTCGGAGCTGCGCCGGAGGACGTTGGTCCGGCCGAGTACGACGACTATCTCGAGGAAGAAGCCAGATCCTATCGAGACGGCGACGCAGAGAAGCTGGCGCGCATCGTCAACCGCCGTCTAGACGCCGCGCCTGAGCACGAAAGGCTGGATCGACTGCTGATCTATGTCGATCAATGGGAGGAGCTGTACGCAATGGCTCCTCCGGCCGAGGACAAGGACGCTCAGAGACATGCCGGCGACGTCGAAAAGTTCATCGCGCTTCTGGTTGCGGCCTCGGGCAAGAGCGCGAGCGAGCGTTGTGCTGACGGTTCGGGCGGACTTCTACAATCCACTGATCCGAAATCCCTTGCTGAGCGCGCTCCTGCCGGGACAGCAGGTGAACATTAAGCCGATGCGGCCGGACGAACTGCGGTCCGCGATGGAGACGCCAGCGAAGAAGGCGGGACTTTCCTTTGCTCCGCCGGAGCTGGTCGACCAGATCATGAACGACGTTGGATCTGAGGAAGGCCGTCTGCCGCTGCTGCAGTTCGCGCTGAAGGAGACGTGGGAAAGACGCGAGGGGAGCAACCTCACCGCCGCAGCCTATACCGCAGTCGGCGGCGTGACCGGCGCGATCAAGAAGACGGCGGAGGCCGCCTACGAGCGGCTGACGGCGGCGCAGAAGGACGCGGCGCGGCGTCTGTTTCTGCGTCTCGTCACGCCTGGCGAGGGGCAGGAAGATACGCGGGCCCGCAGCGTTATTCCCGAAGACCCGCAGCAGCGCGAGGTGATCAAGCTCTTCTCCGATCCGAAGATCCGTCTGCTCGTAACAGGGGTCACCCCGTTCCAGACGGCGGGGAAGGCCGGGGACGACGATCGGCGCGACCGTCGAGGTGGCGCATGAGGCCTTGATCCAACGCTGGCCGACCCTCCAGGCATGGGTCAACGCGAACCGGGAAAAGCTGCGGGCAAGGGCGGCGATTCTGCGCGCAAAGGCCGAATGGGAGGACAAGGGCGAGGTCGACGACTACTTGCTCCCACGCGGCGTTCAGCTCGAGCGGGGGCGCGCGCTCGTCAAAGATCCCGGCGACGTGCCGGTCGACGACGTGCGCGACTTTGTGGGTCGCTCGATCAAGAGAGACGACGATCGCCTCGCCGCGGAGCGCGCGAAAGAAGACGCCCAGCGCCAAAAAGAATTGGCTGATCAGAAGCGCATCGCAGAGGTCGAGCGCCAAGCCAAGGAAGCCGCCGAGGAAGCAGCTAACGAACTGCAGTTTCAACTCGATCGCGCAAATCAGGCGCTCGCCGCGTCGATCAACAGTGACCTGGGTTTTGAACATGATAAGCCTCTTAAAACCCGAGAGCGGAACGCATTGTGGAAGCTTGCTTATGCGGATGAACCCGTTAAGCAACACTTTGTGTCCATCCTGGCCGGGAGCCCCGAAGAAATCGTCCGCACTTCTCCAGGTTTTGCCCAAATTTGGCGCGCCTTGGGACTGTTGAGGCCGTTTGCGGCCGAGGCGGATAACCTAGTTATTGCAGTGGTCCGCGCGTACCAAACGACCGATGCTGTGAGAAATACGAAATCCCTCACTGCCGAACTTAAATCCTTGGTGCCAAAAATCAGCGAGGCGCAGGCGAGCCAGGCGCTCGACCTGCTGCTCAGGCAGATCGGCCAGGCGACCGATCCCTATGCGCTCGAGGCGCTGGTGCGGGCGCTCCCGGCGCTGGCGGCCAAGCTGACCGAGGCGCAGGCGAGCCAGCTCGACCCCGTGCTCGAGCGGATCGGCCAGACGACCGATCCCTATGCGCGCCGGGCGCTGGCGCTGGCGCTCCAGGCGCTGGCGGCCAAGCTGACCGAGGCGCAGGCGAGCCAGGCGCTCGACCTGGTGCTCGAGCGGATCGGCCAGACGACCGATTCCTACCAGCTCCAGGCGCTGGCGCAGGCGCTCCCGGCGCTGGCGGCCAAGCTGACCGAGGCGCAGGCGAGCCAGGCGCTCGACCCCGTGCTCGAGCGGATCGGCCGGACGACCGATCCCTATGCGCGCCGGGCGCTGGCGCAGGCGCTCCCGGCGCTGGCGGCCAAGCTGACCGAGGCGCAGGCGAGCCAGGCGCTCGACCTCGTGCTCGAGCGGATCGGCCAGACGACCGATCCCGATGCGCTCCGGGCGCTGGCGCAGGCGCTCCAGGCGCTGGCGGCCAAGCTGACCGAGGCGCAGGCGAGCCAGGCGCTCGACCCCGTGCTCGAGCGGATCGGCCGGACGACCGATCCCTATGCGCTCCGGGCGCTGGCGCAGGCGCTCCCGGCGCTGGCGGCCAAGCTGACCGAGGCGCAGGCGAGCCAGGCGCTCGACCCCGTGCTCAAGCAGATCGGCCAGACGACCGATCCCTATGCAGCTCCGGGCGCTGGCGCAGGCGCTCCCGGCGCTGGCGGCCAAGCTGACCGAGGCGCAGGCGAGCCAGGCGCTCGACCCCGTGCTCGAGCGGATCGGCCGGACGACCGATTCCGATGAGCTCCGGGCGCTGGCGCAGGCGCTCCCGGCGCTGGCGGCCAAGCTGACCGAGGCGCAGGCGAGCCAGGCGCTCGACCCCGTGCTCAAGCGGATCGGCCGGACGACCGATCCCTACCAGCTCCGGGCGCTGGCGCAGGCGCTCCAGGCGCTGGCGGCCAAGCTGACCGAGGCGCAGGCGAGCCAGGCGCTCGACCCCGTGCTCAAGCGGATCGGCCGGACGACCGATCCCGATGCGCTGCCGGGCGCTGGCGCAGGCGCTCCAGGCGCTGGCGGCCAAGCTGACCGAGGCGCAGGCGAGCCAGGCGCTCGATCCCGTGCTCGAGCAGATCGGCCAGACGACCGATCCCGACGCAGCTCCGGGCGCTGGCGCAGGCGCTCCAGGCGCTGGCGGCCAAGCTGACCGAGGCGCAGGCGAGCCAGGCGCTCGATCCCGTGCTCAAGCAGATCGGCCGGACGACCGATCCCGATGCGCTCCGGGCGCTGGCGCAGGCGCTCCCGGCGCTGCCGGCCAAGCTGACCGAGGCGCAGGCGAGCCAGGCGCTCGATCCCGTGCTCAAGCAGATCGGCCAGACGACCGATCCCGATGCGCTCCGGGCGCTGGCGCAGGCGCTCCAGGCGCTGGCGGCCAAGCTGACCGAGGCGCAGGCGAGCCAGGCGCTCGACCCCGTGCTCAAGCGGATCGGCCAGACGACCGATCCCGACCGCTCCGGGCGCTGGCGCAGGCGCTCCAGGCGCTGGCGGCCAAGCTGACCGAGGCGCAGGCGAGCCAGGCGCTCGACCCCGTGCTCAAGCGGATCGGCCGGACGACCGATCCGTACCTATGCGCGTCCCATGCGCGCTGGCGCAGGCGCTCCAGGCGCTGGCGGCCTAGCTGACCGAGGCGCAGGCGAGCCAGGCGCTCGACCTGGTGCTCGAGCGGATCGGCCGGACGACCGATCCCTATGAGCTCGAGGCGCTGGCGCAGGCGCTCCAGGCGCTGGCGGCCAAGCTGACCGAGGCGCAGGCGAGCCAGGCGCTCGACCCCGTGCTCAAGCGGATCGGCCAGACGACCGATCCCGATACCGACGACCGATCCCGATGCGCTCCGGGCGCTGGCGCAGGCGCTCCAGGCGCTGGCGGCCAAGCTGACCGAGGCGCAGGCGAGCCAGGCGCTCGACCTGGTGCTCAAGCGGATCGGCCGGACGACCGATCGCGACGCAGCTCCGAGGCGCTGGCGCAGGCGCTCCCGGCGCTGGCGGCCAAGCTGACCGAGGCGCAGGCGAGCCAGGCGCTCGACCCCGTGCTCGAGCGGATCGGCCAGACGACCGATCCCTACGAGCTCGAGGCGCTGGCGCAGGCGCTCCAGGCGCTGGCGGCCAAGCTGATCGAGGCGCAGGCGAGCCAGGCGCTCGATCCTGTGCTCAAGCAGATCGGCCAGACGACCGATCCCTATGCAGCGCCGGGCGCTGGCGGAGGCGCTCCCGGCGCTGGCGGCCAAGCTGACCGAGGCGCAGGCGGTGCAAGCTTCAAAAGCTGCTGCGGCGTCGCTGGCGTGGGCCGCCAACGATGAGGAAGCGGCCGAATGGGCGCGGGCGCTTGTGACGCTATCGCATCCGGCGGCCGATCGAGATGGAATGCTCATGAACGCAATCGCCTTCCCTGCCGCGGCCGGATCGGCGACCGAGGTCTTGCTCGACGCGATCCGCGCGGAACATCCCGACGCGCCGGCGAAGGAAGCCGGAACCGAACCCGCTCTGGCGTGGCTGGCGAAAACATTCCCCGACGTTCTTCGCCCTCCGCTTTGCCCGCCGCCGCTGCAACTCCCGATCTGAAATGTCCTCCGTCAGCTCGCCAGGCTTTGCGTGATTCCGACAAAGATGCGCGCCAGGCGGCCGGCATCGGTGTCAATAATCCTAGAAACGGCAGTTGACGCTTAAGGCATTGAAATTGCTCGACTCCCGCCAACTGCTCCGGGTTTGCGAGAATGCCGGAAAACGGCAAACACTTCAATGAGTTATGCAATTTGCGGGCTTCCAACAGCCGTTTTTAGGATAATAATCTAAGTCGTTTAGAGGGCGATCAATGAGGATTTGGAGCTCAGGAATCCCCTCATTTTCGAGAACGGCCTAATTTCAAGGCTTTTTGGCCCTCATAAGGGGCGAACGGAAGGACCCGCCCGCGCCGGTCATTCTCAACGAGGCCGCCTATGAGACGCTGCCGTCTGGAGCGTGTTATGTCGGCCCCGAAGGCTTAACCAGACGCAAGCGATGAGCATACGATGGCCACAGCCGCCCCAGCAGCACAGAGGGTCGCACCAATTCTGCATGCGAGGGGCACGGGAGTATTGAAACCTGCCATGCCGCTGCGTCCGTCGGGCTCATCACGCCGTTTGATAAACTTGGTGGTTGCTGGATGACTTCCGCATCGCGCGAACACCATGGATCGCGGACGCAACCTCTTCATTGAACATCTTGCCCGCCCGAGGCGGGACGCTTGAAGTGATAATGTTCAATATGGCAATGGGCTTTGACCTGTTCCCTGTTTCGATCCGCGCCGGAGGCGTAAATCGAACGCCGCCGAAGGCGGCTCTGATGTTCCCCGTCCCGATGCCTCCAGATAGCCACATAATGAAGAGCGTTTTAGCTTGGCGTCGCGCCGCACATGCGGGTCATCGTGGGATCTCTTCCAAATCGTACGCTAAGGAGTTGAGGAACCCGGCGCGCGGGTTTCGTAGGGGTCGGAAAGCGTTTACGAGCGGTTCGGCGGGCCAGACGTAATCGCCGTTGAAGGCCGATGTGCTCCCAACCGAGCGGCGCGACGTCGGCGAGAAGCTCGTCCGGCATGATTTCGCCGCGCGAGCGCAGTTCGTCGGCGGCCCGGCCGAGATAGACGGTGTTCCATATAGCCTATCAGGCTCGCTGCAGAGAGTGGATGCGCCACTTCCACGGGGTCAGCACTGAAAACCTGCCCCTGTACCTCGCTTGGTACAAATCCTTGATACAGCCCCCGATCGCCCGTCCCCCGCAACTTTGATCACGACTTGAGATGTGTGAATGCCTCCCGCGCTGATGGCCATCGACACGTCGGCCGACTTCGCCGCCATTGCCGGCGAGCCGGATAGCGACGTTTACCGCAGCGCAAACATTTCGGCCCCCGCGCCGCACAGGGGGCAACACGAGCAATTCCGCCAACGGCGCCAGATCTTGATATAAGCTTCGGAAAAACGAGCGAGCCATGGCAAACCTTCGCGATCTCGAGGAACTGAAGCGACTCGGGGCCGGGCAACCGGCGCCGGAGAGCGTGGCGGCGCTCTACCGCGAGGCGTTCAGGACGTTTGGCGCGCAGGCGCTTTGGAGCCGGACGCCGAGCGAGCGGCCGACGATCGCGCAGGCGCTCGTGATCGCCGAGAGCCTCAGGCGGGAGGGCGACATGAGGTCGCTTCCTTTGGCGGCGCGGATCGAGGCGGCCTGCCGTGCCGCTGTCTGATATTCAAAGCGAAATCCTGTCGCTTCTGGCGGCGCACCGCAACCCGGAAAGCTATGTCGCGGGCGCGACAGTCCTCAATCGGGAAGGCCCGCGTTTTTCCCGCGACATCGACATTTTCCACGACCGCGAAGAGAGCGTCGCCGCGGCTGCCGATACGGACGCGACCGTGCTCGCCGATAACGGCTTTGACGTGAAATGGGTGCGGCGCGAGCCGGGCCTGCATGTCGCGGTGGCTGAGCGAGGCGGGGCGAGCACGAGACTGGAATGGGCGCGCGACAGCGACTTCCGGTTCTTTCCGACCGTCAGGGACGAACTCTTCGGCTACCGGCTGCATATCTTCGACCTCGCCGCGAACAAAGCGCTGGCGGCGGCCGGACGGCGCGAGCCTCGCGACGTGCTCGACCTTCTCTATATCCACGAGCGCCATGTCAAACTCGGCGCGGTCATTTGGGCGGCCGTCGCCAAGGACCCAGGCTATTCGCCGGAAAGCCTGATTGCCGAAATTCGCCGCAACGCCCGCTATCGAGGCGACGACTATGCCGATCTCGCCTTGACCGAGCGCGTCGACGCGGGCGAAGTCGCGCGGAAGCTGCGCGTCATCCTCGACGAGGCGGAGGCGTTCGCGCGGGCCATGCCCGCCGGCAAGGAAGGACTTGCCTTTCTCGAGTGCGGAGAGCCTCTGCAACCCGACCCTGAAAATTTGAAGGCCTATGTCGAGCACGCCGGACAGCGGCGCGGCCATTGGCCGTCGTCGGCCGAAATCACGAGCGCGATGATCTCTCCCGCCCCGGGCAAGGATAAGCCATGAGGCGCGACGTCGTGCTCGATCGCCACCTCCCGATAGATCGGGTACGCGGCATTTGACGCATTTCGATCTCTCAACTCTCGGGACGGACCAGAAAATGTTTCGCTCCACAGCCGCTGCAACCCATTGAAAAAGCGTAATTCTCGCTAGGTCACCATAATCAAAAGCAGCCAACAAACTATTTTCTTGCCAAGTTTACGAAGGTGTTCCATATTCGTTCTCGCTCCCTTTCTGAAGGAGACCGCCGAGTTGGCCGGTTCCGTTGAAACCGTTCCGCCGACCGACCCTCGCAGCCGATCGATCGGTGCGGGGCTTCCCCCGCGCGCGCCAAAGACCGGGCGAGAAAGGTCAACGTCGATCTCTTGAATCGCGGAGCTTCCGCCCGTGATCGCGACCAATTTAACGCAGCGCCATTGCTCGACCGCCCTGAAAGGGGCCAGAAAAGTTGAAAAGGTTCGATTCTTGGTCACGGATGGAAGCAATGAAAGGTCTTCTTGGCTGCGAACGGTTTCGAAAGGCGTTCCGAACGCACGCCCGAACTGTTTTGGAAATCCGGACGACGTGGTCACCGGGTGGGCGTGTTCGCCGCATCCCACTCATGACCAGGGCAAGGGAAAGCAATGGGGGGACCCCCCGCGAAAGCCTGGCGCAACGCTTTGAAAAACCTTGATTCGGAAAAGAAAGCGAAAGGAAATGAAAGGAATTTTCCTGTTTCACCGCGCGTTTCACAGCGTCCAGACGCAGTCCGACGCGGTCTTGCAAATTCGAATTCGCGCCAGCGTCCCTGGCCGGACGAGTCGAGCGGCTGCCCCTCACTCCAGCCCTCTCCCGCAAAGGGCGTCGAAAGACGCCCGTCTCTCGACGGCTACCCGGGAGAGGAAGTTTAGGCGCCTGACCCGATGATCCCCAACGCCCCGCGCAGCTTCGACTTCGACCTCGGCGAAAGCGCCGAGACGATCCGCGAGAGCGCCCAAAAATTCGCCGAGAAGGAGATCGCGCCCCGGGCGGCGGCGATCGACCGCGACAACCTCTTCCCGCGCGATCTCTGGCCGAAGATGGGGGCGCTCGGGCTGCACGGGATCACCGCGCCCGAGGAATACGGCGGCCTGGGGCTCGGCTATCTCCAGCATTGCGTGGCGATGGAGGAGGTTTCGCGCGCAAGCGGCGCTGTCGGCCTCTCCTACGGGGCGCACTCGAACCTCTGCGTCAACCAGATCGTGCGCAACGGCGACGGCGGCCAAAAGGCGCGCTATCTGCCGAAACTCATCTCGGGCGAGCACGTCGGCGGCCTCGCCATGTCGGAGCCGAACGCGGGCTCGGACGTCGTCTCGATGACCACGCGGGCCGCGAAGAAGGGCGACCGCTACGTCCTGAACGGCGCGAAGATGTGGATCACCAACGGCCCGGTCGCCGAGACGCTCGTCGTCTACGCCAAGACGGACCCGGGAGCCGGCGCGCGCGGCATCACCGCCTTCATCGTCGAGCGCGGCATGAAGGGATTCGCCCATGGGACGAAGCTCGACAAGCTCGGCATGCGCGGCTCCGACACCTCAGAGCTCGTCTTCTCCGATTGCGAAGTCCCGGCGGAGAACGTGCTCGGCGCGGTCGGCAAGGGCGTCAATGTGCTGATGAGCGGGCTCGACTACGAGCGGGTGGTGCTGTCGGCCGGGCCGCTGGGCCTCATGCAGGCGGCGCTCGACGTCGTCATGCCCTATGTGCACGAGCGCAAGCAGTTCGGCCAGCCGATCGGGACGTTCCAGCTCGTCCAGGGCAAGCTCGCCGACATGTATGTGACGCTGAACGCCGCCAAGGCCTATGTCTACGCCGTGGCAAAAGCCTGCGACCGGGGCCAGACGACGCGCGAGGACGCCGCCGGCGCCATTCTCTACGCCGCCGAGCGCGCCACCCAGGTCGCCCTCGACGCGATTCGAATTCTCGGCGGCAACGGATACACCAACGATTATCCCCTGGGCCGCCTGCTGCGGGACGCAAAACTCTACGAGATCGGCGCTGGCACCAGCGAGATCCGGCGCATGCTGATCGGCAGGGAGCTGTTCGACAAGTGGATGTGAATCGCGATAGGGCGGGAACGAGGAGGCGCGCGAGCGCCTTGACGACGATGGGCTGACGTGGCTCTGTCAACGCGCTGGGCTCGCCGGGTCTAAGCCTCTGGCCTGCAGGCCACGGTCTCGCCGAGGCGGAACTCTTCTCCCGCCGGCGGATTGAAGAGGTTTCCGCAAGAGAGGGAAATCCACATGAAATCCGCTATTTTCGCCGCCGCGCTCGCGCTGGCGCTCGCGCCGCTCGCCGCTTCCTCCTCAGCCGAAGCGAAAGGCTGTCTAAAGGGGGCGGCGGTCGGCGGCGTGGCCGGCCATCTCGCCGGCCACCACGCCGTCCTCGGCGCGATCGGCGGCTGCGCCGTCGGCCATCACGTGGCCAACGAAAAGAGCAAGCAGAAGCCGGCGGCCTCCGACCAGACCCAGACGCAGCATCCCGCGAACCAGCCGTGAGGCCGCGCGCCGTCGCGCCTGTCGTTCAGCGCGGACTGCGACTTGGCGTCGCCCCGCAGGAGAAACCGCGCCCGTCGTCGCGAGCCGGCAATTCAGTCGCGCTCGATGCGGCGTTCGATATACGCGTTGATGCGGGCGCGAGGCGGCGCGGCTCTGCTGGATCATGACTTGGGCGACGCGATTGCCGCCCGAGCCGCTTCGACCGCGAAATGGGAGTCGAGTAAACCGTCGCCATCTCGCAGAGCGTGAAGGTCCCAATCAGCAGCCCCCGCCGGCCAGGCAGGTGCACATGGTCTTGATGCAATCGTTCGGGTCGCGGGAAATCGCGGGAATGTTCTGGTCCTCAGGCGGAACCTGGCCGAAAGTCGGCCGCGCGATCCGCGCCTCCCGGGGATGCGCCGCATGTGCGAATGGTGAACTCTTCCGTGGGCCGGGGGCGCTCCCAAATAGCCGTAATAGGTAGGGGGTGTGGGCGAGCCCAGCGGCCGGCGCGAACCCGACGGCCAAGGCGAGCGCCAGCGCGGTGGGCTTGATCATGCGGTTCTCCTCTGTGAGCGGGGACAACCGGATGAAGGAGATCAGTTTCCTACGATCTGATCAACAAATGGTGATACGCCTTACCGGACGGGGGGTGCGCTTTTTGTGAGATGCTCGCGATTGGCTACTCCTCCTCCGCCTCGGCTTCCGCTTCGCCGATCCGGTCGACCGAGACGACCCGCTCCTGTTCGGCGGTGTGGAACACGATGACCCCTTGCGTAGTGCGTCCGGCGATGCGGATGCCGGCGACCGGCACGCGGATAAGCTGGCCGCCGTCGGTCACGAGCATGATCTCGTCGCTGTCCTGGACCGGGAAGGAGGCGACCAGCGAGCCGTTGCGGGCGTTGACGGCCATGGCGACGATGCCTTTGCCGCCGCGCCCGGCGACGCGGTACTCGTAGGACGACGTGCGTTTGCCGTAGCCGCGCTCCGACACGGTCAGGATCACCTGCTCGGCCTCCTTCATCGCCGCGAAGCGCTCCGGCGAGAGGGTCGAGCCATTCGGTTCAACACCGTTCTCGGGCTCGATCTCCGCTTCGCCCGCCTCCTCGACGGGCTCGCCCGCCATCGCCCGGCGCTGCTTGAGGTAGACGGAGCGTTCCGCAGGCGTGGCGTCGAAGGAATTGAGGATGGCGAGCGAGATCACGCTGTCGCCCTTATCCAGCGCGATGCCGCGCACCCCCATCAGTTCGCGGCCTTTGAACACGCGGACGTCGCCGACCGCGAAGCGGATGCATTGTCCGCGCGCCGTCGTCAGCAGCACGTCGTCCTTGTCGGAGCACAGCTGCACGTTGACGATCCGCTCCTCCTCGTCAAGGCGCATCGCGATCTTGCCCGAGCGGTTGACCTGGGCGAAGTCGCTGAGCTTGTTGCGCCTCACCGTGCCGCGGGTGGTGGCGACATGACGTCGAAGGATTCCCAGCTCGCTTCGTCCTCCGGCAACGGCATGATGGTGGTGATGCGCTCGTCTGTTTCGAGAGGCAGCACACGAGCGCCTTGCCGCGCCCTTGGGGGGCCGCGAGCGGCAGGCGCCAGACCTTCTCCTTGTAGACCTGCCCGGCCGACGAGAAGAACAGCACCGGCTGATGGGTCGAGGCGACAAACAGCCTGGCCACGAAGTCCTCCTCGCGCGTCGCCATCCCGGCGCGGCCCTTGCCGCCCCGGCGCTGCGCCCGGTAGGTCGAGAGCGGCGCGCGCTTGATGTAGCCGGCGTGACTGACCAGCACGACCATGTCCTCGCGCTGAATCAGGTCCTCGTCGTCCATGTCCGCGTCGCTGTCGAGGATTTCGGTGCGGCGCGGCGTTGCGAAGTCGGTCCTAACCTTGACGAACTCGTCGCGGATGATCCCCATGAGACGGGCGCGGGAACTCAGGATGTCGAGATAGTCCGCGATTTCCGCCGACAGCTTCTCGAGCGCCTCGGCGATCTCCTCCCGCCCGAGCGCGGTCAGGCGCGCAAGGCGAAGCTCGAGGATGGCGCGCGCCTGCGTTTCCGACAGGCGGATCGAGCCGTCCGCGTCGAGGACGTGGCGCGGATCGGCGATCAGGGCGATCAACGGCGCCATGTCGCGCGCGGGCCACACCCGCTCCATCAGCGCCGCGCGCGCGGCGGCGGAATCCGGCGATGTCCGGATGAGGCGGATCACCTCGTCGATGTTGGCCACCGCGATCGCGAGCCCCACCTGGATGTGCGCATTGTCGCGCGCCTTGGCGAGCAGGAACTTGGTGCGGCGGGTGACGATGTCCTCGCGGAAGTCGAGGAACGCGTGCAGCATGTCGTGCAGCGTCAGCATTTCCGGCCGGCCGCCGTTCAGCGCGATCATGTTCGCGCCGAAGCTCGACTGCAGCGCGGTGAACCGCCAGAGCTCGTTCAGCACCACGTCGGCGACCGCGTCCCGCTTGAGTTCGATGACGATGCGCATGCCTTCGCGATCGGATCGTCGCGCAAGTCGGCGATGCCTTCAATTCGCTTCTCGCGCACGAGTTCGGCAATTCGCTCGATCAGCGTCGCCTTGTTGACCTGATAGGGGATCTCGCTGACGATCAGCGCCTCGCGGTCCTTGCGCAGCTCTTCGACCGACACCTTGGCCCGCATGGTGATCGAGCCCCGGCCGGTCGCATAAGCCGCGCGGATGCCGGCCCGGCCGAGGATCGAAGCGCCGGTCGGGAAGTCGGGTCCCGGGATGTGCTCCATCAGCTCGTCGAGCGTGAGGTCGGGCTTCTCCATCATCGCAAGCAGCGCATCGATCTCCGCCGAGGTTGTGCGGCGGGATGTTCGTCGCCATGCCGACGGCGATGCCGCCCGCCCCGTTGACCAGCAGATTCGGGAACCGCGCCGGCAGAACGACCGGCTCCTGCTCCTTCTCGTCGTAGTTCGGCTTGAAGTCGACCGTGTCCTTGTCGAGGTCGTCGAGGAGTGCGAGCGCGACCCGGTCGAGCCTCGCCTCGGTGTAGCGGGACGCTGCGGGCGGATCGCCGTCGACCGAGCCGAAGTTGCCCTGCCCGTCGATGAGCCGGGCGCGCATCGAGAAGTCCTGCGCCATGCGGACGAGGGCGTCGTAGATCGCGAGGTCCCCGTGGGGATGGTATTTGCCCATCGTATCGCCGACTGTGCGCGACGACTTGTTATAGGGCCGGTCAGGCGTGAAATTGAGCTCGTGCATCGCATAGAGGATGCGACGGTGAACAGGCTTCAGGCCGTCCCGCACGTCGGGCAGCGCACGGCTCACGATCACGCTCATCGCGTAATCGAGATAAGAGCGCTTCATTTCGTCGAGGATCGAGACGGGGCTGATGTCGGACGGCCCTCGGGGCCCGGCCGTTCGTCGCGGATGTCGCTCAATTCGCTTCCTCAGATCGCACGGGCACGGTCTACCCCATTCCGCCGGGCAGCGCTACATAAAGACGCACCTTATTCGGGACCGCCTTTCATCTAGGAATCAACAGCTTAACTTCAAGATCGGCTCGAAGCGAAAAAGGCGCGAAACGAGGCGTTCCGCTTTTGCGATCGCGGCGGCGGATCGTCCGCGAGTCGCCCGGACGCAAGAGGCGAGCGACCCCGTTGACAGCCGCGCCGCAATCAATGCGGATTATCGGCGCCGCGCGATTGGCGCGGCGTGGGAGGCGCTCTTTTATGACCATCGCAATCTGGTGAATCTCATCGCCGCGACCCTGCCCTATGTCGCGTTCGGCTTCGTCAAGGGCATCGATCCGAACCAGCCGCGCTACCACGTCGGCAACCTGGTCGGGAAATCGGTCCGCGCATATGGCGCCCACCTCAATGGCCTCGAAACGTTTCCGTGGTTCGCCGCGGCGGTAATCGTGGCGCATATGGTCGGCGGTCGAGCCGGATCGCCGACGTGCTCGCGGTCGTCTACGTCCTGATCCGCATCGGGCACATGGCGGCCTATATTCCCGGCCGCCAGCCGCTGCGCTCGGCGGCATTCGGCGCAGTTGGTCGTCGGCATAACCAGGATGGCACATGAGTTCGGTGGTGCCGTTGGGAAGATGCTTGAGCAGGGTTTCAACACCTTCGAGGGTGAGCACGCCGGTTTGTGCGATACCGCAAAAGTAATCGGCGGTGGCCAGTCCGGCGTGGTCGGCTAAATCACGCGCATCGCGGGCCAGGAGCTTCAGGCCACGAGCCTGGACTCCTTGTTTGAGGAGCACGCTGGTCTTTTGCTCGCCACCAGTGGAAAGATGGGCGCGAAGCTTGGAAGCTTCGTGGGAAATGCGGATGGCGCGGATGTTGTGTTTCTTGGCGAGCCGCAAAGCAATTTCGAACAGGCCCGGGAGCATGTGAACGTGCTTATGCCCGTCGAGATGAGTTGGCGCAATGCCGGAATTTCGAATTTTGGTGATTTGGGCATCCCATTCGCGCTCGACTTCCGTGGGTTCCAGGGAGCGGCTAGCGATGCGAAGGAGTAAAGATTCGGGGCTGGCTTCCAGTGAGTTCGCGGCGTTGAGCAGGGTCGGGACCTGCTCGGGGGAAGCAGTGGGCGGGCCGTCGCTGAGGTTGAGGTGAACGCCAACGCCGAGTTCCGGGTTGGCGCGCGCGACCGCAAGAGCGGATTCGAACGCGGGGCCATTGGCGAGCAGGGAAGTGCTGGTGACCAGGCCTTTGCGGTGGGCTTCCGCAATGCCGCGATTGACGCCTTCGCTCCAGGCTAGATCGTCCGCATTTACGATGAGGTTTTTCAACGGGAGCGAATCTCCTGTCCGCAAGGCCAGCTACTCTTTGGAGGGCGAGGCTGCGTTCGTACCATTGACCGAAATTCCTCCTAACTTTAGCATGACCTGCTAGAGGCAACGATGTCGGTTAACTTGCGCGAATTGAAGCAAGTAGGGGCGAAGTATCGGGAAAAACGGCGCGGACGCCGGATGAATTCCCGCGTGCAGGTCCGCCTGGAGTGGGAGAACGGCGGCCGGGAAAAGCATGCGGTTGAGACATCCACGCGCATCGTGAATCCTTACGGGTGCATGGTGGTTCTGAAAGAGGGATTGGAGTTGGAGCAGAAGCTGGCCGTAACGAATCTTGCGACGCAAGCGAGCAATGCCGCGGTAGTGGTTTGGAAAGGGCACGAACAGCCGGAAGGCTGGGAATACGGCGTCGAACTGATCGCGCCGGATATGGACTTCTGGGGGCTGGAACTGTGACACCTTTGCCAAAACCGAACGCCACCGGTGCTGCCGGGAACCCGGGGACGCAAGTGAAGCGCGGCGCGAATGCCGTGAGGCCGCAGACCAATGAAGAAAGGCGGAGAGCCCAGCGGGTGCTGCTGCGCATCCCGATCCTGATTCATTTGCCGGGGAAATCGAATCCGCTGCACGGGGTGACGCACACAGTGAGCGCGAGCGGGGCGATGATCATTTTGCCGGAAGGATTGTCGCAGGGGACGAAATTGTCGATTGAGAATCCGAAGACGCAGAAGAAAGTGGAGGCGCATGTGGTGCGGCCTCCACAAATGAATCCGGAAGGGTCGCTGATCCCGATAGAGTTTACGGTGGCGTCACCGCAGTTCTGGAATATATTCTTTCCGCCGGCGGCGAGCTAAGCGGACCTGACTTCGCCCGATTTGTTGTGATTCCTCATTGTAAATTGATCGTAAGAAGTCCCTGATGCGTCAGGCCGCCGGTCTGGCCGGTATAAGTTGCTACCGTCGTGCCGGTGAAAACCTGCTGAATACCGGTAGTTTGGCACGGTTGGTTGTTGGCGTCGCCGCTGTAATTTGCCCAGAACTGGTAGGTGCCAGGCTGATAATAGTTGTTCTGAACGGTGACCGTGGCTTGACCGTTGACCAGCGTTATGGGTGGGACGATTCCTCCGCTGCCTTGGAAGATGTTGACCGTCCCGGTCACGGGTTTACTTGATGTGATAGTAGCAGTGAGAGTGAATGGGGCGTGAGCAACGACTTTAGCACTGGAAGTTGTCAGTGTTATGGAGGTCGAGGCGAGACCGCCACCCCCGCCACCTCCTCCGCCGCCACCACTTCCGCCGCCACAGCCCAATACAAACGAGAGGAAGATGACTGCGCAAGACGCCTGAGCAAGATGACTTGTGCGATTTGAGGGCAGAACGAGCAGTAGCAGCAGCAATATGCCACGGACTACGCTCGGCATCCACGGCGAACCAGTCCCCCTCGCGGACGAGACGAAGGCCGTCCTCACCTGCTGAATCGAGGCAGGAGTGATTCCACCACTAGGACCAGTGGTGGCGACCGTGATAGTGACCGGCACTGGCGTTCCGCTCAGACTTACGTTGGAGGGATTGAACGTCAAATTCATACCGGTGGGGCTACCTATGCCCGCACTCATAGCGACCGTGCTTGGCATATTGGAAAGTGGGGCAACGTTTACGGTGACAGTTTGGGATTGGCCAGCAATTACGTTAAGAGTCGTATTTGCGGGAAGTGTGAAATCTGGAATATTCACAGGGACGTAGATCAAGCCATAGTTGCCTTCAAAGTTTGCGTCACCAGAGTAGTTTGCCTGAACGATGTCAGAATTTTGTGGTGTATAGGTTAAGGTTACGGTCAAGACCTGATTTCCATTGTTGTCAGTGCTGAGCGTGGGAGCGGACCCGTTCAGCGGGCCGCTGTTAGTCGTCTGGAATTTAACCTGCCCGGTCATTGCTGGAGTCTTGTAGGCGCTGATCACTTGCGCTGTGACAGTCACGCTACTTCCATAATTAATGCTCGTTGGGTTAGCGGTCGCCGTCATCGTGGTTGGATATAAGACGGTCGCGGTTTCGGGCTGCGAAGAACTGGAGGCGGAGTAGTTTGCATCCCCGCTGTATTGCGCAGTGATTGAATGCATGCCACTGGTTGTAAAAGTAGCGGAAATCGAGCCGCTGATGCTGGCGTCCAGAGCGCCAGGTTGTCCGGGCCTTGAGGTGTAGGTGACCGTTCCCGGAATCGGCGTGGTGCCGTCATAGAAGGTGATTGTCCCAGTAGGAGCGATACCGTTGTAGATATTGGTGGCCAGATTGGAGCTAACACTTACAGGCGTGCCGACGATCACCGGCGAGTAGGGAACGTAGGGCATCGACATTTGTGTTGAAGCGGGAGTGACGGTGAGCGAAGTGGTGGCGGAGGTGCTGGAGTTGTAGCTGGAATCGCCGCTGTAGTTGGCTGCTAGCGGGTGGGTGCCGCCGGTGAGTTGGGGAGTTAGGAAGCGGGTGTAGCCGGCTGAGTTCATGTTGAAGATGCCGGGGCCGGCGCCGCCTGCAGCTACGGGATTGCCGTTGTCGGTGAGGGTAACTGTGCCGGTGGGGCAGGTGAGGAGATTGATGGTGTCGCAGGTGCCGGTGGGTGGGCCGGTGGGGCTTGCGGCAGCTTTGGAGTTTGCGACGTACATGCGGATGATGTAATTCGAACCGTAGGTGACGGTGTTGGTGTTTCCGCTGGTTTGATTACCGTTGGAATCAAAACTGGGGATGACGATGAAGGTTTGACTGGATTCCTTGGCGACCGTGACGGACACGGGCGAGGAATCGCTGGGGGCGTTGGTGCCGTCTCCGGCATAGTGAGCGTAGACCTGATAATTGCTACCACCGGGAAGGCTGCTGGTGGTGGCGTTGGCGATTTTGCCGCTGGCCAGGGTGAAGCCATCGAGCCCTTGCGTGGTGCCATCGCTGAATTGCGCGACGAGTGAAACGTCGCCCGTCGCTGTGCCGCTCGTGGGAGTTACGGTGACATTGACGGAGACGTTTTCCGCGCTTCCGTGTGTGATTCCGGTGGTCGGACTGAGAGTGAGAGTGGTGGTGGTGGCGACGGTGTTTGCGGTGCCCCATTTTTTAGCAAGGTTGTTTATATTCACGGAGCCGAGACCGGAAGCCATATCATAGCCAGCGGTCGCGGTCCACGCTTCCGTCGTAGTGTGAACAGGATCGACGAGGACTCCATCGGTCGTGCCGGTGACAAGGCTGCAATTCGCCGTGGCTGCTTTGCAAGGGACGCTGTTGGTGCCTACGCCAACTCCTCCGGTGGGCAGGGAACTGCTTCCCTTGACGACATCGTTGAAGACGCAGGTGGACGCTTCGGTGGCGCTGGAAGCGCAACTGGCTCCGGACTGTTTAACGAGGGAATACAAAACGTAGTTCGCGTTGCCTTGGCGGGCGGAGCCGCTATGAGCGGCTTCATACTGATTCACCAGCGCCATGACACCGGCGAACGCGGGAGCTGAAGCGGAAGTGCCGCCGACAACCGCGAACGTTAAAGCATTGGGGTTGAGATTGCATTGCGATGCACCGGTTTCCACTCCGGTGCCGGCGCAGACGATGTAGCCATTTCCGTTGAAACCCGGGCTGGCAAAGAGCGAAACGTCGGGGACGTCGCGATGGCTGTCGTTTGGCATTCCGGAGACGCCCATTTGCCATTTGGGTTTGGGATAAGTGTTACTGGGGCCGCCACTGGTTGCCACGATGTTCTGCGAACCTTGCGGTGCACTCGCACCGCAGCCCGTCAAGCCGATTTGTGCGCAGTTCTGGCTCCAGGGAATTTCTGGAATGTAGCTGAGAGCGGATAAGCCTGTGGTGGGAGCGTTCGTGGTGGTCCAATACGTGGACCCCTTGTTCACGTCGTCGAAGTCGGTGCCACCGAGAGCGACATTGTAGGGAGTGGAAGCCAAACCGCTAACGGCCAGACCCTGAGAGGCGTATGTGGCACTGTTGAAATCATCACATCCTGCTGAGCCTCCGTCTCCGGAGGACAGAATCACAGTGATGCCCTGAGCGGCGGCTTGCTCCCACAACGTACTGTAAAAACTGTTGCCTCCGGTGCCGAGTGCAGCTTCACAATTTCCGTAACTTTCGGAGAGCACACCCGCCAGATTTTTTTCAATGATGTAGAGCGCGGAGAGATCGATGCCCTGGGATGCCGGGGTGGAAGCGGAAACGACAAACTTCACCGTGGCACCGGGAGCGACCGCTCCAGACCACTGGACATCCAAATCGGCTTCGGTTTCTTCGCCGGTGGAAGTGACACCGGGATCTTCGCCATTGAGGATGATGTTGGTGGAATCGAAATTGGCGGAAAGTCCGAACATTTGGCGGAAGGCTTGGACATCGGCGACGTTGATGTTGGTTTCCCCGACCACCGCGATGGTCTGGCCGGTTCCGTCATTTCCCGCGGAAATTAGAGCCTTTGAATTGTAGATGGTGGCGAAATCGGCGGGACCGATCCCATAAAAATTCTTGCTTCCATTCGGGATGGTGAAGAGAGGCTGCAGGCCGGGAATTCCGGGGATTTTTTGTGCTGTACCGGCAAGTTGCACGTGGGATTGCCGGGGGAAATTGTTGAGGGAGACGATGCCGGCGACGATGGGGGCGAGGGCTACTGGGATTTGCGGGTCGTTGGCGTTCGCGAGGTAGGATTTGCCGTTCACTTCGTAGTTGCGGATGTTCGCGCCGAAGGCCGACTGCACTTGCGCAGCATTGCCGGAGAATTCGATCACGGTTTTGCCGGAATAGACTTGGTTGACGGTGAAACCTTGACTGGCGAGCCACTGGGTTACGGCTTGAATGTCGCTGTCGGCGGGGCCGTACAGCGCTCCGAAATCGCTGGGCGTGAGCCACTGATGGTAATTAGGGGAACTCTTATCGTGTTGTAGTTCGAGGAAGGTCTGAAGCGCGGTTTCCTGGGCATCGCTGCGTTTCAGGAGCAGCAGGATGCGAGTCATGGGTTGCGAAGGAACGGCGGCGCCGCGATCGAATTCTGGACGGGCGAGAGGGTGGACGTTGCCGCTGAGAATGATGCGGCGCGAGTTGTCGATGGGCTGAACCACGCGGGCGGCAACCTGGGGAAATGATGGGATTGCGGCAAGAAGGAGAGCAAGGCAAACAAACAGAATTGGCGTGCGCACACTACCCCATGTAGCGTTCATAGGCCATCCGGCGTGCGATGAAATTTTTGTTGTAAATCAGAACTACACGAAATCGAGGGGAAGCTTAGCAGGTTGAGGGGATGATGTCTATGGAGCTACTTCACGGGCAGGTTACGTATCGGAACGTTGGGGGCGGGAAGAAAAGATTTCACCACAGAGGACACAGAGAGCACAGAGGACGGAGAGGACAACGGAACCAAGATAGGGCGATTGTGCGGACATGGGGCGCAGCGTGCTGCGCCCCTACGGGAAGGCAACAGTCAACACCATGAAACAAAGATAGGGTGGCGGACTATTGGACGGTGATGGTGACGTTGCTGTTGGCGCCGGTGTAGTTGGTGTCGCCGGGGTAGGTGGCTGTGATGGTGCGCGAACTGCCACCACCGCCTCCACCGCCGCTGCCACCACCGCAACCGGCCACTACGCCGACCAGGAGAGCAACTACGAGCAGTCCTGCAAAGGTGTAGGCGCGGCGGCGTGTTTGCGGAACTGAGCGCAAACCGATCGCGAAGAATAGAAGCGTTACAAGTGCGGTGAGGATCGGAATCATGGGAATGCCTGGCGTCGGCGGTTGCGCGGTTGACGGAGGATAGAGCGAGGAGATCGCGGTTGTCAGGGTGGCGGTGCAATAGCCACTGAATTGAGAAATTTGTTGAATCGGTGGAGAGCCATTGTCGGGGCCATTGGTTGGCACGCAGTTCGCGGTGCCTATGCTGGCGCTGCCGTTAGTGAACGACATCATGCCAGTCGGACCGTTGCCGTTGCTGGTCGTGACTACGTAAGCGGTGAAGGTGACATTGCTGCCCTTGGTGATGGTAGCGGCGCTGCTGTACAGGGCGACGGCGGTCGAGGCTTGCTTAACGGTAATAGAGAGCGTATTGCTGGAGCTTTCCTGAAAATTGGTATTACTTGTAGAAGATGGCGTAAACACTGCTTGAATGCTGTGGCTTCCCACGTTCAATTGAATGGGTTGATCTTCGGCGATGCCCTGATTGTTGAGCTTGGCGACATTCGTGGCATTGACTTGACCAGCGATGGGCCAGTCGTTGAGTGGTGCTGGTGCGGCACCGTTGACGCCGTCCATCAGTGCGACCGTTCCGGTCGGGCATGGGGTTGTGGGGGTTGTGCCGGTGGCAGTGTTATTGAAGCAGCCAGCTTTGCTGGAATTGGTGACGACGATCTGGAGAATGTACGGAGTGCCGTAAGTAAAGGATTGCGAGCCGGTGCTGGTGACGGGATTGTTGTTGGCATCGAAGCTAACGAAGTTGAGGGTGGTGACGCTGGCCTGATTCGCGCCAGCGACGGCAACGGCAACGGGCGCGGAGAGGCTGCCCGCGTGAGTGACGTCGCCACCATAATAAGCTTCGACGGAAGCGGTAGAGGGAGGCAGGAGATTCGTGGTTGCGGTGACGCTGTTTCCGGAAATTTTGAACGGGCCGAAAGCGCCGAGAATGTTGCTGTTGGTATCGAGTGCATACAACGAAACATCGCCAGTGCCGCCGCCGGCAACAGTCACAGGAATGCTGAAGGTTTGGCCGGAAGTGAGCGAAGAGGCACTGGGGGCACCGAGGGTTGTGGTGGTTGCGGTCCGAACTATAGTGGACCATTTCGCCAGAAGATTACCGACATTGATGGAGCCGAGGCCGGTGGCCAAGTCGTATCCTGAAACGGCGTTGAAAGCAGGATTGCCATTTTCCGAAGCGACGCCGGAAGTGATAACGCCAAAACCACCGACACTGGCGTTGCTGCAATTCGCAGAGCCACCGGCGCAGGCAACGGCGTTGTTGCCCTTGGTGATGTCGTAGAAAACGCAAGTGGCTGGAGCTGGGTTAGCGGGATTGGTGAAGGAACTGGAGTTGCAACTGGACAAGGGGTACTTGGCGGCGAGTGGGTACAGCACGTAATTGGCGTTGCCCTGGCGCACTCCGGTGACTTGGTTGACGAGAGCCATAATGCCCCCGAAGGCGGGGGTGCCGCCGGAAGTACCTCCGACGCCAACGAAGTTAATGACGCCGGAGGTGGGAGTGATGGTGAGGTTACAAGGCGCATTGTTCTGATTCAGCATCGGACTGGCACACGACATAGAAACTGCCGTTGTAACCATCGCTGGCAAACAGAGAGATGTCAGGGATGTCGCGAGAGGAATCATTGGGAGTGATGCCGGTTTGAAAGGCGGGCTTGGAATAGCCGATACCGTTTGGAAATGTATTGTTGGTGGCGCAAGTGATGTTGCCGCTGCTGTCGGACGTGGCTTGAATGCAATTGCTGGGACCGCCACCGCCCGCCACGAGATCGCTGCCATTTGTAGTGTCCACGCTGGTGCAGGCGGTGGGATACTGCGCAGCGCACGTCGAGTCGTCCCAAGGAATTTCGGGGATGTAGCCGAGGACGGAGGCTCCGGTAGTGCCGTTGTTTGTGTTGCTCCAGTAGGGAGTCCAGTTTTGATAGTCATCGAAATCGGTGCCGCCGATGGCGACGTTAAAGGGAGTGGAGGCAGTGCCACTGACGGCCAGACCGTTGGTGGCCGCGGTTTCTGACGCGGAATTGTCGCATCCCGCGGAACCGGAATCGCCAGCGGCAACAACGACGGTGATCCCTTCAGCGGCGGCTTGTTCCCAAAGAGAATTGTAGAACGTGTTGCCGGCGGTCAGGATGAAGGGTTCGCACAGGCCGTAGCTTTCGGTGAGAATCGGGGCAACGTTATTGTCGACGATGTACATCGCGGACAAATCGACGCCGCCGATGACTTGAGTGGGATTGGCCTGGCTCGACTGCGATGTGACGAAATAAATGTTGGCGCCGGGCGCTACGGCTCCGGCCCACTGGACGTCGAGGTCGGATTCGAGTTCATCACCGCTGACGAGACCGGGATCGGGACCGTTCACGATGACGCAAAGATTGGCGGTATTGGCCACAAAAGGAGAGCAGGAGGAGGAAGGGGTTGACGAGGAGACGGTGGCGTAAGCGGGCAGGCCAAACATGGAGCGGAAATCGACGACGTCCTGGGTATTGATGTTGGACTGACCGACAACGGCGATGGATTGTCCGGTGCCATCGTACGTTTTGGTGCCGGCAGTGCCGTTGGGGATGTTATAGATGGTCGCGAAGTCGGCGGGGCCAACAGCGTAGGAAGTGCCGTTGGTGTTGGTGTAGGTGAAGAGCGGTTTAGTCTGGCCAGAAGCGACATCGCGCTGGAAGAGACCAACTTTGCGGGCTTGCGCGTGTTTCGGGAAATTGTGGAGTTGCACGGGGCCGGCGACGACGGGAGCGAGCGCTGCGGGAATTTGAGGATCGCTGGTGTTGGCGAAGTGTTCTTGGCCGTTGACGACGTACCTATGAATATCGGTGTGGAATGCGTTGCGCACCTGACCCACGTTGCCGCTGAACTCGATGACGGTGCGGCCTTTGGCGACATTGGCGACCGTGAAGCCCTGGCGCGTGAGCCAGTCCGTGACCGTTTGGATGTCGCTGTCGGAAGGACCGTACTGCTTGCCAAATTGATCGGGAGTGAGCCAAGCATGATAGTTGGCGGAACTCTTGGAGTGCTGGCCATCGATCAATTGACGCAGCGCTAATTCCTGTTCCGGGCTGCGCTGTAAGAGAAGATACATGCGGTTCATCGGCTGCGAATCGGCCAGGGGGCCCTGGTCGTTTGCGGCGCGCGCGTAGGGATGCACATTGCCATGGAGCGTGACGGTGCGCGTATCATCAACGGTGTCGACGATGCGCGTGCGCGCGGTCACTACGGATTTCTGCGCTCGCAAAGTTGCAGCGGTTGCGAACGTCGCGGTAAGACACAACACCACTCTCCAGAGTTGCTTTCCTCTGATCATGTTTACCTCAATGTTGTCCTTCGTTTTATTTGCACGAGCTAGCCCGGCAGGAACCGCGTCTCCGGCCCCCATCGACGCGGTGACGGTCCATGCTTGCATTTACAGATGCGACCAGAGCTGCCTCTGGTTGCGTGAAACGACTCTAATTTACCCCTTCGAGATTTTAATTCACCATCGCGGCAATGTCTGCTGTTTCCATAATGCCATTAGCAGAACCTGAAATCTCAATGGTCACAGGGCCGGTGATGATCTGCGCAATCGGCGCGGAAGTTGACGGCGAAGTGCCCGAATCTCCGAGATAGCTGGCGGTGAGATTGTGAACGCCAACGGGCAACGAGGTCGCCAGAAAATTAGCAATTCCCGCGCTGACATTGACTGGGCTGAGAACCGCCTGGCCATTGTCATAGAGCTGGACCTGACCGGACGGAGTCACCGCGCCGTTGGGCTTGACGGTGACTGTCAAGTTTACGGGCGTGCCAGAACCGGCGTGAAGATTCGAAGACACTATGGTTGTCGTTGTTGAGACCGGACCTCCGCCACCTCCTCCGCCACCGCCACTACCACCGCCGCACCCTAAGACTGAGACTGCTACGGTGAGAACTAACCCACAGGCGAGGAAAAAGTTTCGGGCGTTTGTCGAATTCCCGGAGCCGAAACCCAACAGGGCGAGGAGAAATAGACTCGCGCCTGCGGCAGTTCCCCAAATGGCCGCACCGGTTGGCAAGGAGCTGGCGGTTTTGACGGCTGTTGTGGTGGACGAAGAGCCCGTGTAGGACAGGTTGAGTGTGGCTGTGGCGGTTGCCGTCGTGCTACTTAAGGACAGGCTAGAGGATGGAGTAAAGGTGCATGAATATCCGGCAGGAAGAAAGGTGCCATTGCTGGGGCACACGAGCATGACCGTGCCGGTGAAGCCGCCACTCCCAGTGACGGTCACGGTGCCGGTGACAGAACTGCCGGCGTTGAAGGCGATGTTGGTGGGCGAGAGGCTTAACATGAAGCCTGCCGCTTGCAGGGAAACGTTGGCGGAAGTCGCGGCTTGCCAGTTGGTGTCGCCGCGATAATGGACGGAAAGGGTGTGGGCTCCGGAGGCGAGTTTGAGGCGCGCGCTGGAAATGCTGGTGGCAGCGGGACCGGTGCTGAGGGACTGCACCGTGAGCAATTGGGCAGCACCACCGTTGAGGGAATCCCAAAATTCGATCACACCCGTTGGATAAGGAACAAGCGAATTCGCGGGATTTCCGGTGAGTGTGGCATTTAGGCTGACTTCGCGCGACGAGAACGCATTGCTGGGGGCGACAAGCTTTAACTGCGGAGCGCCCTTCTGAACCGTGAACGAAACCGGCGCGCTGGTGGAGCTGGCGTTGGTGGAGTCCCCGGAGTAAACCGCGTACAGGGAAGCTGTGCCGGCTTGCGTCCACGAGAATTGGATGGAGGCGGTGCCGCTGGAGATGGAAGTGGCTGCGGAACGCGGACCCACGGTGTCCCACAAAGTAACGGTTCCTGTGGCGGTGGCGGGACTGACGGTAACGGTGAACGCGCCAGTGTCACCGATATTCACGGGCGGTGTATTGGCCACGAGCGTCGTGGTCGTTTTTGCGGTGCTGCTTGTGCCGACAGTCACGGAGGGCAGGGGAGTGATTTCGTTGTTCGGGTCGCCGCTATTTACCGCGAGGTAGTTTGGATCTGCGCCGGGATTATAAGTCGCACCGATCGTGTGAGAGCCTTGGGTTAAGCCGGACATGAGCGTGGCGGCTTGCGCGAAATTGCCGAAGAAGCCACCCGTTTGCAGGGCCATCGGAGTGCCGTAGGGAGTACCGTCCACAGTGAATTGAATGGTGCCGGTAGCAAACGCGGAGCCTTGGCCGGCGACATCGGCGTGCACACCCAAGAGCTGGCCTGAGGAAAGTGTGTTGGTGTTGACGCCAACGACGACGAAAGGCGTTCCCTTGGAAATCGTGAAGCTGGTTGCCGCCGACGCGCTGGGATTGAAACTGTTGTCGCCGGAGTAGGAGGCGGTCAGCGAATGCGCGCCGATCGCGAAGCAGTACCCAGCGCCGTTTCCGGTGAGCAGATAAGCGGTGCCGTCGGCAGCGAGACTGGCGGTGGTGACGACGTTCGCACCATCGTTGATGGTGACCGTGCCAGTAGGATGGCCGTTGCCGGATGCGCCAGCAGCAGCGACTTTGAGCTGTATTGGCGCGCCGTAAGGGGCGGTGGCATTCTGCAGGCCGTTCACAGTGATGGAGGTTGAGCTGGTTTCGGGTGTGATGTTGACCGGGAGTCCACCGGAAGTGCTGGAGGCGAAGGTAGCGTCGCCGGGATAGTAGGCTTGCACGTTGTACTGACCGCCGGGTAAATCGCTGATGGTGCCGGAGAATGTGCCGCCGTTGGTCAAGGCAAGATTTTGCGACGAATCGCCGTACTGATCGGTCTTAATGGACACGGCGCCGGTGGGCGATCCGGTTCCATTCGCGGGCGCGACCGCACCGTTCAGGGTGATGGCGGTTCCATGAACGAAGCTGGTGCTGGAAGCTTGTAAGGTGATTTGTGATGGCGAGAGCGCGAAATTCTTCCAGGCGTTGGCGAGATTGGCAGCGTTCAGCGAGCCCAAACCGGTGGCCAGGTCGTAACCGGGTCCGGCGACTTGAGCGGTGGTGAACCCGTTCGTGCCGGCTTGAGTGGAGGAACATCCGGGAGAACCTCCGGCACACGGGACTTGGTTGCTTCCTGAAGTGATGTCATAAAAGACGCAAGAATTCTGGGCAGCAGGATTGGTTTGCTTAGAGGAGTCGCAAGTGTTGGCGGCCGTTTGCGCGAGTTTGTACAGTACGTAATTGATCTGGCCTTGCAGCGCGCCGTTCTTTTGTTCCACGAGCGCAAGAATGCCCGCCATCGCGGGAGTTGAAAGCGATGTTCCGCCGACGAGCGTGAGTCCGGTGACTTGCTGCTGAGAATCTACCTGGCACGGATTGTAGGTGAGGCTGGTGCAGTAGACAGCTTGGTCATGGCCGGTAGAGGCGGCGAGTGCCAGGTCAGGCAAGTCTCGCGCGTTGTCCGCGGGTACGCCGGGACCAGCTTGCCATGAAGGTTTGGAGTACACAGTGCTGACACCGCCGGCACTTGCGAGCAGGCTGGTATTGCCGGTAGCGAGTGAACAATTGGTCGCGCTGGCGGGTTGCGAAGGATCACAGCTTTCGTTCCAAACCGTTTCAGGAATGTACCCGGTTGCGGAGGAGTAGTTCGCAGCGTTGGAGCCGTTCCAATACGTGGTGGCTTGGACGCTATCGCCAAATTGCGTGCCGCCCACGGCGACGTTGTAGGGAGTGGACGCGACGCCATTCACGGCGAGACCGTTGGACGCAACTGTTCCGGAGCTGGCGCTGTCGCAACCTGCCGCGCCGTTATCGCCGGAAGCGACGAGCACGGTAATCCCTTCCGCCGCAGCTTGCTGCCACAGCGCGTTGTAGAACGCATTGCCTGCCGAGCCGAGAGCTTGCTCACAACTTCCGTAGGTGTACGTGAGAATGGGTGCAACTTCGTTTTCGATGGCGTATGCCGCAGCCAAATCCACACCGCTGGTGGTGTCGGTGCTGCCTGCAATGACCAGGTTGATCGTGGCTCCGGGAGCGACCGCGCCGGCCCATTCAACATCCAGCAAAGCCTCGTCGTAATCGGTGGTAGCCGGGCCAGAACCGCTGGGAAGAGGCATTCCAGGATCGGGTCCGGTGATCAAAAAATTTGGGTCGTTGGCTTTCAGTGCGAAGATTTGGCGGAACTGTTGCACATCGGTGAGGGCGATGTCCGATTGACCGGTGACGGCGATGGCCACACCCGTTCCGTCGATTCCGTTCGCGAGCAATGCTTTCGTGTTGTAAATAGCGGCGAAATCGCCGGGTGCCATGTAGTAAGTGGTGGGCGAACCCGCGGCGGTGAGATTCGGCTCCAATTTCGTTTTGATACCTTGCGAAGTGCGCCCGGCGGTGCCTGGCACTTCGCGGAACGGCGGAGTTTTGCCGAAATTGTTGAGCGACACGATGCCGCGGGTAATACCGCCGAATTCCGCAGGCACCGCCACATCGGTGGCATTCGCGAGATAGGTTTTTCCATTCACGCGGTAGTACTTCATCGCGGTATGGAACGACTTTTCGACTTGCGAAGCGCTTCCACTGATTTCGATCCAGCGCTTGCTTCCAGCGACGCGCTCGATGGTGAAGCCTTCCGCTTGCAACCAAGTCACCAGACGCTGTACGTCATTATCCGTGGCGCCAAAGCGCGCGCCAAACTCTGCGGGCGTTAACCAATGATGGAAATTGGGGGATTGCCGGTTGTGCTGGTCTTCCAGGAGTTGCTGCAACTGCACTTGTTGATCGGCGGAGGGAGCAAGCACCAGAAGCATTCGCCCGAGAGCGCGACTGCCTTCCACGGGTCCTACGGCGTTCGAATCTGTCGCCAGCGGGTGACGGGTGCGCTCCAGACGGAGCACCGGAGCATTATCCACAGAGCCGTTTGGCGCTCCGGAAGTTTGTGCTTTTGAGCTGATACTTGTGGCAGCGAGGAAAAACAACACTCCGGCCAGTAATCTGGCCAGTTTGGCCTGACGTAGAAGACGCAACTTATCCCACCCCTGAACTGCAACTTGTGTGTCGTCAGGGCGCACGCCGGGACCGAGCGCGCCACTGAGAATTCAGCTCGAACGTGAAGCTAAGATGAACAGGACTTCCCCTTGGGAAGTCTACACAGGGAGGATTCAGCTTACAATTCCTGCGCGTGGATATACTTTACTGATTGGAACTACTTGGGCTACCAGTTCAGTTCGACGTTCCCGCCAGAGAGGATGATTCCGATGAGCGGCAGCGCGTCGCCATCTCGTTCTGCGATTCCCATTTCGCGCAAACCGCTGGGGCGAAGCAGAGGGGCGAGCGCGACGGCGCTGGAAGGTTCAATGACGATTTTCATGCGCTCCCAGATGAGTTTCATGGCGTCGACGATTTCGGCTTCACTGACGAGCAGAATTCCATCGACCAATCTCTGCAAAATGGCAAAGGTGCGAGGAGCGAGTGAGGCACGCAGGCCGTCAGCGATGGTGTCGCTGGATTCGAGTGATTGCAATTGGCCGGAGGTAAGCGAGCGGTAAGCGTCATCAGCACGTTGTGGCTCGCAACCAAACACGCGTACACCGGGACGAACGCCTTTCGCGCCCAAACACGTGCCGCTGAGGAGGCCGCCGCCACTCACGGGAGCGAGAACGGCTTCCAGGTCCGAAACGTCCTCAAGGAGTTCCTTCGCGGCAGTGGCTTGACCGGCGATGATGCGGTCGTCGTCATAGGGATGGATCATTACGGCGCCGGTCTCGGCCTGGATCCGCGCGGCAATTTCCGCGCGGGATTTTACGGTGGGCTCGCAAAAAGTAATTTTGCCGCCGTAGCTTTCCACAGCGCGGCACTTCACTTTTGGGGCATTTTGGGGCATTACGATGGACACAGGGATTCCACGCCAACCCGCGGCACAGGCGACGGCCGCGGCATGATTTCCACTGGAGTGCGTGACGACACCGAGACGCGCTTCTTCATCGGTAAGAGAAAAGATGGCGTTGGTAGCGCCGCGGATTTTGAACGACCCGGTCTTCTGCAGATTCTCGCACTTGAAAAACAGTCGCGCACCGGCCAGTGCGTTCAATGAATGGCTGGTGAGTACTGGCGTGCGGTGAATTCGCGGACGAATGCGGTTGTGAGCTTCCTCGATGGTGTTCCAATCAACAGAATTCGAACCGGGATGTGCAGAGGGATTGGCGGTGGCCATGGGATGAGTTTAGTCGATGCGCGCAGGAATGTCAGTTGGTGGGCAATGAACTCGTCAGGGGTGCGAAGTAGAAGCGTAGTTGGGCAAATTGGGAGTGAACTTCTTCATGACAAATTCCTGAAGAAGATTGACGGCGGCAGTTTCGCCGATACCAATCAGGGTATTTTCGAAGGTCAGAGCGGCGTCGTCGCGGTCACCCGGTGGGTAATAAAGATTGGAGATACCGCCAGCCGCCAAGCTTCCCATGATTCCGGAGTAGTTCGGTTGCCAGCGTCCATTATCGCCCTTGCAAATCACCGCATTTGCCATGGCGTAGAGAACGCGCGAGCGCACGCTGCCGGTGCCTTTATAGAAATAGCGGGGATCCTGCTTGAGGATGGATGGAAAGATGGCGCCGCCGATAAACGTGCCAGTGACCAGATCGGCGTACGAAGCGGCATAGCGCTTGGCATATCCTTGGGCACCTTGTCCGTAACCGCTGTAAGCATCGGTAGCCTGCTGTACGCCTGCGATCACGCCGGTGACGCCGAACGAGACGGGATCAATGGTGGATTTCCACGCCAGCTGAAATTTTTGTTTGGAGGTGAGCGGAGCGGCATGAGGCTCATAGGTTACGTAGAAGTTAGGAATAACCCCGAACAGCCGCTGCTTTTCTTGCTCCTCAAGTTGTTGCTGAGCTATTTCGATTTGTGAAAGTTCGACACGCACTTCAGTGACGGCTGTAGCTACGGGCATGGTCACTTGCGGAACGACGCAACTTTCACCAGAGCCCAGCTTGGCGGAGACGTTTTCGGTTGTAAATCCCTGGGCACTGATCGAGAGATGGAATGGACCGGGCAACACGTTCTGAAATGCGAATTGGCCGCTCTCTTCGGACTGGGTTTCCTGAGCGGTGGACTGATCATCGCGAGTAAGTTTGATGGTGGCGGCGACGACAGGGGATCCGTTTTGGTCAATGAGGGTGCCTCGAATAGTGCCAGGCGCTTGCTGTTCTTTGTCTACGTCGCTGCCACAGAAAGGAACGGGAGGAGTGGTGTTGTTTACGGGTTGCGGCGCGGCCGGGGCGGCAGGTGTTTGAGGAGCCTGGGCGAAAAGGAACCGGGGCGTAAGCGGAGCAATCACGCAGAGAAGAAGAAATGCGGCTCTGCCAAATGAGGCGAGGACGATGGAAGCGAGTGTCTCGGAACGCACGGGCATAGTGTACAACTTCGGCGACGGGTCCTTGTGAATTTTGACTACCGCACGTGACGTAAGGTTGGCCGAGGAAAAACCGTACGCACGACAGGGCGACACTTTAGCAAAAAACTGACCTGGCTGCGGACATCGGTCGCAGCAGTGCTGCTGCGCCCCTGCGGCGGTCGGGTATGCCCGGTTTTTGAGCAAAGCCGTTGCTACACTCAATCAAAGAGAGATTTGGCGACGGGGTTCGGGTGATGTTCGAGCGAAGCGCGGTTGTCGGTGACGAGTTTCTGCTTGTTTTCCGGCGCGCCGTGCAGTCCATCAAGATAATCCGCAATGCCCCGGTACAGACCTTGCGCGATGCGTTGGCGTTGCCCGGTTTGCATTAATAAGGTCTCGTCATTGGCATTGCTGACGAAGGATATTTCCGAGAGCACCGCAGGCATATTGGCTCCGGCCAAGACGATGAACGGAGCCTGCTTGACGCCGCGGTTTTTCTCGCGATGGCTGACAATTTGCAGCCGCTCGGACAAAGTGTCCTGAATTTGCGCGGCCAGCAGCTTTGATTCTCCCAGCTTTTCGTTTTGGGTGATTTTGCGGACGAGGTCGGGCAACTCGTGCAGGGAAGATTGCGTGAGGGCGTTTTCCCGAATGGCCAATTCTTTTTCTTCTTTGGAAGTGGCGAGGCTCAGATAATAGGTTTCCACTCCGCGGACTTCGCGGCTGTCGCTGGAATTCGCGTGAATGGAGATGAACAGGTCAGCGCCTGCGGCGTTGGCGATGGCCGTGCGTTGGTCGAGCGGGATGTACGTATCGTCTTTGCGCGTGTACACCACCTCCGCGCCGGGAATATTTTCTTCGATCATTTTGCCGAGGCGCAGAGCCACGTCGAGGCACAAATCCTTTTCCAGCAGGCCGTTGGGACCTTTCGCTCCAGTATCGAAACCGCCGTGGCCGGGATCGATCACGATGCGATTGATTTTGAGGCCGAGTTCGCGGGTGAGCGAAAGATCACCGGCGGGGTTCGTTGCAGGATTCGCCTGCGGGCGCACTTGAACCAAGTGCTGGCCTGGCGAGTTTGCGTTCGAAGTGTGGAGCGAGGGAACCACGGACCTGGTGGACGCATTCGCGTTTGAGCTATTCGCAGCAGCGGGAACCTGGGGAGAGTGATCGAGCGGGACAGTGTTGGCGATGGGCGCGTCCGTTCCGCGGATCATTTGCGTGACGCCTTTGAACATGCCATGGGGGAGCGCCAACCCAGCCGACAGTAAGACGCCGAGAACGGCTCCGACCCATACGCCGGAACCTGGAATGCCGAATTGCATCGCTTTGCGGTAGGTCAGTTCGAGGGAAGGGAGACGAAATCTGTGTGGTCCAGCGCGAAAGGCCTTTGGCTGGGGAGGCGCGGCTTTAGGGGAGGCGGAAATGGTGGTTGCGGCACTGAGATTGCGCTCAGCTTTTTCGACGATATCAGCGTCGATGGTGCGCAGGCCGCGAGCATACGCTTCCAGCAAAGCGCGGGAACAGATTTTGTTGATGTTCCGGGGAATGCCGTGGCTGCGCTGGGCGATTACCTCGACGGCATCGGAAGCGAAGAGGGAATCTCCAAGGTAACCAGCGGCGCATAACCGGTTGCAAATATAGCCCGCGGTCTCCTGCACGGAAAATGGCGGCAAGTGATAAGCGTCTGACAAACGATTTCGCAAATTCGCACCATCGTTCTGCTCGAGGTTTTGCGAAAGAGTGGGCTGGCCGCAAAGGAGGATTTGCACGAATTTGGAATGAGAGGTTTCCAATCTCGAAAGCTGACGAAGGACATCGAGTACCGGTGCGTTCAGGTTTTCCGCATCGTCGAACAGAAGGACGAAGCGCTTACCAGCAAGCATTTCCGCGAACCAGACTGCCTGCAATTTACGAGGGCCGGCGGCGGAGTCCAGGGGATTGGAATCGATATTGAGTGCGCGAAGCAGGAATTGCAGGATGTCGTTGGAGGTGGAACTGGGAGAGAACAGCGCGGCCGGACGTTGCGATTCGAGCAAACGGCTGTGCAACTGGCGGAGCAGGGTGGTCTTGCCCATGCCGGAATCGGCAATCAGCGCGAGGTGTCCGTGATCCTGCAGGAGCGAGTCCATTAAAGATTGCAGTACGTGCTGGTGACTGGGGCTCGCATAGGGCAGGGCTGGGTCGCTGGTTAAGGCAAAAGGCTGCTCGCGAAACTGGAAGTAATCAAGAAACATGGGCCGGACCTCCGATTACCAGGGCGCCGCCCAAAGAGGATCCGCGCCCCGCACTCAGGCCTATAAGATACCGGGAAATGGGGAAATTTGCTCGTTTGAGTCCGTGGCATTGCACCTGTTTTGTTCAAATTGTGAATATCGGTGGTTAGCGAGGGAGCTAAGCAGATACCGGGAGTACTCCCTCGATTGGGCCAGCAATCCCGGCTTGACGATGGACGTGCCTCTGTTACGCTAACTAGCAAGCTCCCGGGTACGCCCGCCTACTGCCCGGTAGGGAGACTCACGTGCCCCCGTCGGAACGCCGCCAACTCGAGCGCTTTCGGATTCGTGTCCCACTACGATTTCGGCCTATTGGCCTAGCGTCAGGGACTGCGGAGCATTTCGCGGAGACTACGAACGTGTCGCGTGGTGGATTTTTCTTTGTGACTTCGGCGCCGCTGCAAGTGGGCATGCCGATCGAAGCTACCTTGAATATGCCGACGGAAGTAACGGGCGGGAAGCCGGATGAAACGCACTGCCGCGCGCGGTTGGTCCATGCGAAGCCAGACGCTTATAGCGATGGCCGAATGGGTTTTGGCGCGGAAATTGAAATGTACATCGAGCCCAAGAAACCGGCCGAGCCGCCTCGTGTGGCAAAGGCCCCTCCGCCGGGTGCGCCGAAGCTGAACCCATGACGCCGACGCAGCGTCAACTCATCGAAGAATTTCAAAGTTTTGCCATCGGCGCAGCCAGCGCACAGTCGCTGATGGAGCGAATCGCGAAACGTCTTCATGAAAGCAAGACGCGTTACAACTGGGTGGGATTTTATCTGGTGGACCCGGCCGATTCGAATTACCTGCTGGTGGGACCGTTTGCGGGAAGCTTTACGCCGAATGCGCGCATCCCACTGAGTACGGGATTATGCGGGGCCGCGGCGAGTTCGGGGAAAGTGGTTGTGGTGCAGGATGTGAGCAAGGACCCAAGATACCTGGCGGGTTCGACGCTGGTGAAATCGGAGATTGTGGTTCCGATTTTCGCGGGTAAGCAGCTTGGCGCGGAACTGGATATCGAAAGCTACTTCACGGATACGTTCAATCATACGGAGCAGGAGTTTATTGGCGCTTGTGCCGGAGTGGTGGCTGGCTACCTGGAAAAGAAGGCGTAAGCCCGGTTAATGTGCCGCAGCCGCAGGAGGATGCACTTCAGATGCGTTGCGTTGACATGAAATTTTGCAGGGCCTATATTCGGGAAGTCCCACCCGCGTCGGAGTGACCAGCCAACCTGAGTTGTTCGGGTCGAGGTCGCGAATGGGGCAAGGGACGGGGATGACGGAAAGGCGAGCCTACCGGAAAGGGCGATCGCCACTCCATGGGGTGGGTGGCTGCGCTGGCGCTGTTCCTGGTAGTAGCGCCCGGGGCGCGCTCGCAGACTGCGCCCACAGCCGAGGCTGGGCAGACCAGTGGTCCTACGGCGACTCCTAAAACTTCCTCAGACACTCCCGCTAATCCGCAGAAGAAAACCAGCAACGAGCCCGGTCCAGAGCTTTCCAGCAAAGATACTGCCACCACGTTTAAGTTGCGCGTGAACCTGGTGCAGGTAAAGGTAGTGGTACGCGACAGCAAGGGAAACTTGATACGTGACCTGAAACGTGAAGATTTTCAGCTCTACGATCAGGGCAAGCTCCAGGCCATCAGCACCTTCGGCGTGGAAACAGCGGAAACGCGGCGCAAGCGGATGGAAGCGGCGGCAAATACGCAGCAGGACGCCACCGAGGCGGAAAAGGGAGCGGCCATAGGATTGCCGGAGCGATTTGTTGCGTTGGTGTTCGACGATATTCACTTAAACATGCAAGACGCGATCTATGCGCGCGCGAGCGCCCGGAAGCTGATCGAGACCATGACCCCGGCGGATCGCATCGGCCTTTTCGGCACCTCCGAGCAGTTGAGCCTGGAATATACGAATGACAAAGCGGCGCTGGAAAAAGCCCTGGAACAGGTCCAGCCGCGGCCGAAGATGGGCAAAATCAATGACACCACCAATTGCCCGGATGTCACGCATTACATGGCGGATCAGGCGCTGAACAAAAGTGATCCACAGATTTTGTCGATCGTGACGCAGGAAACCTTGCAGTGCATGTTCCAGGGCGATCCGAGGGAATTGTCGGCGGCACAAATGATGGCGCAATCGGCGCTGCAGCAGGAACTGGTGGCGGGCGACACTGACAATGAGTTTACCTATCGCGCGCTTGAAGATGTGATCCGCAGATTGGCGAAAATGCCCGGTGAACGTGTGATGGTGCTCGCGTCACCAGGATTCTTGCTGAGTACGCAATACCTCGACGAGTCCGGCATCATTGATCGCGCCAACCGCGCCGGAGTGGTGATCAATTCCGTGGATGCTCGTGGACTCTACACACCGGATATTGGTGGGGATATCAGCAAACCGCGAACGGATACGTACCAAACCGCTGGTGCCAAGGATATGTACCGGACCATGGAGCAGACAGAGAACGCGTATGTGCTCGGGGATTTTGCGTACGGAACCGGGGGGACCTTCTTTCACAACTCAAATGACTTGGAGGGAGGATTAATCCGCGCGGGAGGAACGCCGGAGGTTTCGTACGTTCTGGGATTTTCGCCGCTGGGAAAATGGGATGGGAAGTACCACACGCTGAAGGTGGTGATAACGGATAAAAGGAAGTACGAGGTTCAGGCGCGGCGTGGATATTACGCACCGAAGAAAGTGGATGACCCGCAAGAACAAGCGAAGGCGGATATGCAAGAGGCGGTGTTTTCGCAGGATGAAATTCAGGATCTGCCGTTGGACTTGCAGACGCAGTACTTCAAAACCGGAGATGCCGGGGCGCACCTGAGCGTGGTTTCGCGCATCGACGTGAAGGGCATACATTTCCGCAAAAATGAGGGAAGAAACTTCGACGATCTGACGATTGCGACGGTCATTTTCGATGAAAACGGGAATTACGTGACCGGCGGGGAAAAAATCCTGCAGATGCGTTTGCGGGACACCACGTTCGAAAGGTTGAGCCGCACCGGAGTGGTGATGAAATCGAGTTTTGACCTGAAGCCGGGAAAATATATGGTGAGGCAAGTAATTCGAGATTCTGAAGGGGCCCAAATGGCAGCGAAGAACGGCGCCGTGGTCATACCAGACTAAGGCGGAAATGGGGGCGTTATGAAATTGGGTTTGAACCTAACCGCAGGAAAGAGGATGGGGCTGGCGATGGCTGTTCTGGTTTTGGGGGCAGCCGGATTGCGTGCACAATCGCAGTCGCCAGCGCCCGCACAATCGCAGGCACCAGCGGCGCAACCCTCGACCGGTTCCGAGCAGGCGGTGCAGTCAAACAGCGTGATCAAAACAGAGTCGCGCGTGGTGTTGGTGGACGCGGTGGTGACGGACAAGAAAGGGCATTACATCACCGACCTGACCCAAGGCGATTTCAAGGTGTACGAAGACAACAAAGAACAGACCGTTACGAGTTTTTCTTCGGAAGCCGACCCAAAGGTGCAAGCCGCGGGGCAGAAGCACTACATGATTCTGTTTTTCGACAGCACCACCATGGAGATGGGCGACCAGATGCAGGCGCGAAGCGCGGCCGCCAAATTTATCGACAGCAATGCGGGCCCAGACCGGCTCATGGCGGTTGTGAATTTTGGCGGGAGCCTGGTGATTCGTCAGAACTTCACCTCCAACCCAAAGCTTTTGCAGGCGGCGGTCACGGGGACGAACACGCCAAATATCGACGCGAGGACGGACGCTTCGCAACCGGTCGTGATGGCCATGGCGGGAGCGCCGTCGTTGAGCAATGCCGAAGCGGATTTCGGGGCGCGCTCCATGTTGCTGGCAATCCGCAGCCTGGCCAAGAATCTGCGGGGCGTTCCAGGCCGGAAAATGTTGATCCTGTTCACATCCGGCTTTCCCTTGAGCACCGAAAATATGACCGAGCTGACGGCCACCATCGACGCGTGCAATAAGGCGAACGTGGCCATTTATCCGCTGGATGTGCGGGGATTGAGCTCCGGACTTTCGCCCGCGGGAAGCGCAAAGATTTTAGCCCCGCTGGGAAAGGATGCGTCAGGGCAAACGAGTGCGGATAACACGGCAATCGAAAGGCGGCCAAGATTGGTGTTGGCGAGCTACAGCATGCTTGAGCCGCAGCATCCGGGAGGCGGTGGTGGAGGTGCGCCGGGCGGTGGGGGCGGTGCCGGTGGTGGCCATGGTGGCGGTGGAACTGGGGGAGGCGCACCGGGTACAGGCGCCGGTGGCGGGGGTAAAGGTGGAGGCGGTGGCACCGGAGGAACCGGCGGAAAAGGTGGAAGTGGTGGCACGGGAGGAACGGGCGGCAAAGGAGGAGGGACCGGGACTGCGGGCGGAGGCCGGCCGGCTTCGAGCCCCTATGCGTATTCGAATTACTACAACAACCCATTGAATCAGCCGCAGATCTTATTGCCCAAGATTCCCACCTCGACGGCGATCAACCAGCAAGTGATGCAGATGCTGGCGGAAGGGACCGGAGGATTCGCGATTTACAACACCAACGACCTGCTGGCAGGATTGCAACGAATCAGCGCGGAACTGAATCAGTTTTACGTTTTGGGGTACGTGCCGCGTGAGAGCGAAGAAGGAAGCTGCCACACCCTGAAGGTGAAACTGAACAAGGGTGGCATGGAAGTGCGTTCCCGGAGCGGCTACTGCAATGTAAGACCGACGAATCCGCTGGAAGGGAAGCCACTCGAAAAGCAAATGGAAGCACAGGCGAGCGGCTCGGGTGCGGGTACCATTCATGCGACCATGCAGGTTCCGTACTTCTATTCGGCACCGAACGTAGCGCGTGTGAATTTGTCCATGGAAATTCCGGGCGATTCCGTGGTCTTCAACAAAGACAAAGGAAAGTATCACGCAAACGTGAATGTATTGGGGATTGCGTACAAACCCGACGGCAGCGTGGGAGCGAAATTCAGCGATACCTTGAACCTGGAGATGGAAAAGGACGAATGGAAGGAGTTCACGAAGAAACCTTACCAGTATCAAAACGAATTCGACGCGGCGCCAGGCACGTACAAATTAGCGGTGGTGCTGAGTTCCGGCGGTCAGGGGTTCGCTAAAATGGAAAGCCCGCTGCACATCGATTCCTTCGACGGAAACAAGTTTACGATCGGCGGTGTGGTGTTGTCTTCGAGCATGCAGAAGGTGGACGAAATTCCCACGGATGTAGACGCCATGCTGCTGGAGGATCGCAAACCGCTGATCGTCAAAGGCATGCAAATCACTCCCGCGGCAAGCTACCAGTTCAAAAAGACCGATAACGTCACCGTCTATTCTGAGCTGTACGAGCCGTTGCTAAAGACGGACCCAACAACGAAACTAGCTGCGGGATATCGCATTTTCGACAGTTCGAAAAAGGAAGTTTTTTTTACCGGCGGCATCACCATGGACAGCTTCATTGAGAAAGGGAATCCCGTGGTGCCGTTTGCATTCCGCGTGGATGTGACGAAACTTCAGCCAGGAATGTACACATTAGTAATGCTGGCGGTGGATGGCAAGAATAACCAAGCCCCGCAACGGCCGGTGGAGTTCACCATCGCCAATTAAGCTATCTGGCGAGCTAAGCCATTCAATCCACGTGGGGTGCTCCTGCACTGCGGGCTATCCGTCAGGAACACCTGGCGTTTAAAACAGCAACTTTCCCCAGCCGGCAGGGTTAATCTGCGCATATGCGCCGAATCCCTATATCCGGCCTGCGCTATGTGCGTAATCCTGTCTTGAAGACGCGTGCAGTCGCCGTTTCTTACACGCCGCAAGCGTTGCTCGCTATGGTGCTGGCGCTGGCTTGCGTGTTCACGCTGCTGATTGACCTTCCGTCGTTTGCGGCCGCAACTACAAAAAAGAAGAGTCAGGATGCGGTGCTGAAGGGGCTGCCGATTACGGACCTCAGCGCTGATGAAGCGATCCTGCATGCGCTGAATCGCCTGGCGTATGGACCCCGGCCCGGCGACGTGGAGCGCGTGCGGCAAATGGGGTTAGCAAAATGGATCGACCAGCAACTGAATCCAAAAAGCATTGATGACAATGTTGTGGAGGCGCGTCTAAGCGAGTATCCAACGTTGCGGATGAGCACAGCGCAGATTTTGGCCGATTACCCGAAACCGAAGCAAGCCGCCAAACAAGCTGACCGGAGGAGACAAGCGGAACAAGCCAAACCCAGCGCGATGCAGTCGGCACAGAGGCAAGCGGACCAGGCGATCACGGCGATGGCTGGCGAATCGGACGGCAGTGGCGCAAACAACGAAGCAGCTGAAAACAATCAAGGGACGATGATCGCTTCCGCTGCGCCGGATACGCCGTCGCCCATGAAATTGAACCCGGCCACACGAGGGGCGGGGAAGCGCGATCCCCTGGGAGTGGATCCGAACTCTGTTCCGAGAGCGATTGCCGACGATGGCAAGCGGCCGCAGCGGGTGGTGGAAGAACTGGCGATGGCGAAAATGACTCGCGCGATTTACAGCGAGCGTCAGCTGCAACAGGTGATGGACGATTTCTGGCTGAACCACTTCAACGTGTTTGCCGGTAAAGGAGAAGTGAAGTGGTACCTAACGTCATACGAGCGCGACGTGATCCAGCCGAACGCGTTGGGGAAATTCAAGGATTTGCTGACGGCAACCGCGAAAAGTCCGGCGATGTTGTTTTATCTCGACAATTTCCTGAGCGCCGATCCCCGCGCAGCGCAACGCCAGGCCATGGAACGCGCGATGCACCAGCAAATGCGTCGCGGGCCCTACGCCTACCCACCGCGTCCCCAACCGCAGCAGGCGCAGAAAAAGCAGCAGCGCGGGTTGAACGAAAATTACGGGCGCGAATTGATGGAACTACACACGTTGGGCGTCGACGGCGGCTACACCCAGAAAGATGTGACGGAAGTAGCGCGGTGCTTCACCGGGTGGACTATCGAGAAGCCCCGCGAGATCGCGCAATTCAAGTTTGATGAGAAGTTGCATGACCCCGATCCGAAAATCGTGCTGGGGAAAAAGATTCATGCCGGCGGGATCAAGGATGGCGAGCAGGTGATTGAGCTGCTGTCCAAAAATCCGAACACCGCAAAATTCATTTCGACGAAGCTGGCTCGGCGATTCGTATCCGATAATCCGCCACCGCAATTGGTGGAGCGCATGGCGAAAACGTTCCAGAAGTCGGGCGGAGACATTCGGGAAGTGATGCGCACGATGATTTATTCTCCGGAGTTCTGGTCGCGCGATGCGTACCGCGCGAAGGTGAAAACGCCCTACGAGTTGGTCGCGTCTTCGGTGAGGGCTCTGGGAACCGATGTGGACACGCCCATGCCATTGGTGCAGTGGGTCGGACGCATCGGAGAGCCGCTGTACCAGTGCCAGCCGCCGACCGGCTACTCCGACAAGGCGGCGACCTGGGTGAATTCGGGCGCGTTGCTGAATCGATTGAATTTCTCGTTGGCGCTGGCGGGAAACAAAGTGCGCGGGTCGCGCAGCGATGTGGCCGCATTGCTCGGGAGCGATAGCTCGGGTGATGCGAAGACGACGTTGGACCGCGCGGTTTCCGTATTTCTGGGCGAGGCGGCGCCTGGCACGGTGGATACGCTGCAAAAACAGTTGGAGAATCCGCAAGTGGTGCAGGCGAAGTTGGACGATCCGGTCAAGCAGGTGGATTTGGGCGTGGTTACAGGATTGGTGCTGGGCGCGCCGGAGTTTCAACGAAGATAGAGAACCGGAAACGGAAATTCGAAGATTGAAATTGCGAAGTCGAGATTGGCGCATGAAGCAATGTAAGCGCTGAGGGCCGCGCAGTTGCTAAGGAGTTGACGATGAGTGATTCGTGCTGCGAAGGGACGAGGAGAGCGCGGTTTTCGCGACGGTATTTCTTGAAGCAAGGCGGCATTGGCCTGATCGGACTCAGCACCATGCCGGCGTTCTTGCAGCGCGCGGTGGCGTCCACTCCCGGAAATGGCAAGAAGCAACTGGTGGTGCTGTTTCAGCGCGGGGCTGCGGATGGATTGAATATTGTGGTGCCGTTCGCCGAACCAAATTACTACCGCATGCGGCCCACGATCGCGATTCCCCAGCCGAGACCCGGGGCGAATGACGCGGCGTTGGACTTGGACGGATTTTTCGCATTGCATCCTGGGCTGGCGCCGCTGCTGCCGCTGTTCCAGAAAAACCAGTTGGCGATTGTTCATGCGGCGGGATCGCCGGATCCGACACGCTCGCATTTTGATGCGCAGGATTACATGGAATCGGGAACTCCCGGCGTGAAAGCAACTGAAGACGGCTGGCTCGACCGAGCGCTAGGCACAGCGCGGGAAGAAAATGCGTCGCCGTTTCGAGCGGTTGCCATGGGACCAAATTTGCCGCGCATGTTGCAGGGTGGCGCCGGGGCGATTGCGATTCCAGATTTGCGCCAGTTCAAGGTGCAACCACAATCCGCCGCGATGGCCAGCGTGGCCGAAGGTGGATTCGAAGCGATGTATGCGCAAAGCGTGGATCATGCGCTGCACGGCACGGGTGCGGAAACATTCGAAGCCATCGACATGCTGCGGAAAATCGATACCAGCAAATATCCGCCGGAAAACGGCGCGGATTATCCCAAGAGCGTGGTCGGACAGCGGCTGCAACAAATCGGCGTGATGCTCAAAGCGAATATCGGCGCGGAAGTGCTGTTCCTGGATTGCGGCGGCTGGGACAATCACGTCAACGAAGGCGGAACGCAGGGGCAGCTGGCCAATCTGCTCAGGGATTTGGGGCAGTCACTCGCGGCGTTTCATCAGGACATGGGTGACCGCATGGGCGATGTGGTGGTGGTGACCATGAGCGAATTCGGGCGCACCGCGAAGGAGAACGGGAACCGCGGCACGGACCACGGTCACGCGAACTGCATGTTCGTGATGGGCGGCGACGTCAGGGGCGGACACGTGTACGGGAAATGGCCCGGCCTGAACGACCATCAATTGAACGAGGGCCGGGACCTGGCGCTTACGACCGATTTTCGTTCGGTCGTTGGCGAGATTTTAACGACGCATCTCCGTGTCAAGGATTTGGCGCCTGTGTTCCCTGGATTCGACAACAACGCGCAAAAGTTTGTTGGCTTAGTGCGGGTTTAATCCTTTGAATGCGGTAATACGCGCCGGGGGATTTAATCTACGGTCGAAGCATGGTTGGCCTCGTTGCGCCAACGTACTTGGTGGTTCCCACACTTATATTGGGGCTGGGACGGCTTCTCATCCGGGTAGGCTAGGCTCTCACATATCTAAGGACAGACGGTGAGTTAAGCGCCAATGCGAAGTTTTCCGAGTAGCCGCCAAATCGGATGCCAGATAAGCAGTTTACAACGACAAAGTGAGCGAACGCGCTATCTCGACTTTTAATTTCTCGACCGCTTGTTTGTTGCCTTGTTTCCATTCGCGGAAGGCAGGCCAGAATCTGAATTTCCGTGCCAAGCGAAATGGTCGGAACACTACGATGAGTGGGTTAAATGCCTTACGCCCACCGAAGAGCCTGAACGCTAGAACGCGCAGGGACCACCTCTTCCACATACTGCGCTGCGACCAATTGAGCACCACGGCCCTGCTCTCCACTAAGGGCAGCATTTCAGTGAGCATGTAGTCTCTCCAAATAGAACTATCCGAATAGACAAAAAGAACATCCTTACCGCGCGTGAGCCAGAATGACCAGATGACAAGATATAGAAGCAAATATGTGAGTGGAAGCAGAACCGCAAGCAGCAACAGAAGGACAATTATGATGGGCAACAGAATCGGGGACAAGAGAACTGCCAACACGGTGAGCGGCCAGTTTGTCTTCGCGTTCTTCACCTTTCGATTCCCACCCAGATGAAATGATAGGTCCGAACATGGACCGTCGCTAGCATAATACACTCGGGAGCGAAACCGGGTTGGCGTAGAGCTCGGTGAATTGAAGCGGCGTTCCCGCCAGCAGCAGTGCAGCAAATTATTCGAGTTACATCCTGCTAGAACCCCCCACGACATACCGAGAGTTAATGCTCCGGTCCTTCGTTTGTGTTAGGCTCTTCGGCACCCGCTGACGGAATTCGTCGTTCCAGCCGACGCAAGAACAATCATTGCCAGGTCCAGAGACGCAGGAGTCGAAGACTGCCCGGCCCAACTGTTCGCCGAAGAAGTTCGCGCGGGCTTCCGGTCGCTGCGCCAGGGTTCTTCAAAAAAGGAGGCATGATGAAGCTCACAGGGAAAAAGGCTCTTATCACCGGCGGTAACAGTGGCATCGGTCTGGCCACAGCCCGACTATTCGTTTCTGAAGGCGCGCAGGTGGCCATTACCGGTCGCGACCAGAAGACGCTCGATGAAGCGGTGGCAGAACTCGGACCAAACGCGCGCGGCTACCGTGCAGATATCACCGTTGCGGAAGACCGCCAACGGCTCTTCGCGGCCCTGGCCAAAGATTTTGGGAAACTCGACATTGTGTTTGCCAATGCCGGTATCTCTGGCCGGACGCCTACTGGCTCGACCGACGAAGCCATTTTCGAGAAGGTGATTCACGCCGACCTAACGGCGTTTTCTTTACCGTGAATTCCGCGGCGCCTCTGCTGAACGACAACGGCAGCATCATCTTTAATGGGTCGGTACAGAACTATCTAGGCCAACCGGGTGCGGCGGCATACGCAGCCGCAAAGGGTGGTCTCGTGTCGATGGCGCGAGTGATCGCCGCAGAGCTGGCACCGCGCAACATTCGTGTGAATGTCGTCGCGCCTGGCTCGATTAAGACTCCTATTTGGAAGCGCGGAACCCGCGCCGCCATGTCCACCGACGAGTCCGACAAAGAAGCCAAGCTCTTCTCATCTCTAGTTCCGCTGGGCCGTTGGGGCGAGCCGGAAGAAATTGCAAAAGCCGTGCTGTTCCTTGCCTCGGAGGATTCCTCCTACGTCAACGCGGTCGAGTTGGTGGTGGATGGCGGACTCACGGGTGCCCAGTTTGGAGCGCCCATTCTTCGCCACTGACAGCAAAGAATTCCACCACAGTGAGGCGCGGAGGAGAATGAACTTCGGTTGAACGCAAAAGGGGGAAAGAACATGGCAAATCCGGCGTATGGAGTCCAGGCCAACGACGCCGCCAGCGTGGCGGGCATGGCGAAAGTCAACATGAAATTCGAACTCATCGTTATCCCGGTCTCGGATGTCGATCGCGCGAAGGAGTTCTACGCGAGGCTCGGGTGGCGACTCGACGCTGACCACGGCAACGGCAAAGACTATCGCGTGATTCAGTTCACGCCGCCTGGCTCCGGCTGCTCGGTCATCTTCGGCAAAAATGTCACCGGAGCGGCTCCCGGCTCGGCCCAAGGTCTTTATTTGATCGTTGATGACATCGAGGCCGCGCGCAAGAATCTGCTTGGTCACGGCGTTGAGGTCAGCGAAGTGTTCCACGGCGCCGGCGACGTGTACGCAGGCTCGGACGAACCCTACCTGTTTGGGCGGAACCGGGTCAACGGTCCTGATCCCGAGCATGGCAGCTACCGCTCGTTCGCCTCGTTCCGCGATCCGGACGGGAATGGCTGGTTCTTGCAGGAAATCACGACGCGGCTTCCGGGTCGCATCGACGCGACGGCGACAACCTTCGCATCAGCGAACGATCTGGCGACCGCGTTTCGGCGCGCGGAGGCCGCGCACGGCGAGCACGAGAAGCGCACCGGGCAGCGCGACGCGAACTGGGCAGACTGGTATGCCGCTTACATGGTGGCGGAGCAGTCTGGCGAAGAGTTGCCGCAATGAACGACGCGGCCGGGAGCGACACATGTCACATCACTTCGACACCAAATTGGCAAAAGAAGAGCCAAGTCTCAACGTGTGTGATTTTTATGTGTTTGAAGGATCTCCAGGCACGACCGTGATGGTTATGACGGTGAATCCTGATGTGGGTTGCGCCAGACGTCCAGACAAACGAAGCTCAGGGTTTCCCACCACTGGTAAACGTGTCTGTCGAATTGTGGAAGCCCGACCAAATCGGATACGCAGCACACAGAGCAATACCGGTAAGCAGGACTCCTGATAACACAAACGGTGGTCGCGCAGCTCGTTCGATCGCGTTGGCGTGCCACAGTGCGACCGCACCTAGTGCAAACACAAACGGGGTAAGGAATCTGACTGCCAGTATAAGTGCGCGCCGGGATTCGCGGCTCATCCATGCATGGATGATGGCCCCAACCCAAGCCAAGCAGATGGCTAAGAGAGGCATACGAACGAGTATTTCCGACGACGCTTCCAGAATATTCCTCACCCGAAAGCCCGCTTGATCGTTCATGCCGCTGGCGGCAAATGCCTCGCGCAATTGCCAGTCGACGCGTAACGCAAAAAGCAGATTGAAGGAAATGGCAAATCCGAGTGTGATGAGCGTCGCGACAATGGCACAGCAAGCTCCGCTGATCACTGCCAGCACCAGCGATCCGGTTCGTTCCCACGCCGCCGCTCCTGCCATACCTAACAACGCGAACGTCAGCAACACGGGGCTGATAACGAGAACAAACGGTCTGGTCGGAACAAACGCCTCAATCAAATGATTCGCGATCTGCACAGCACCAACGACCATGCCGATCTGCGCCCCAATCATCGCCGCAGTGATCGCGCTGGGGGACCTTTGCTTCCAGACGATCATTCCTGCAAATGCGTATCCGACGAGTAGAGCGACGTCCGTCCAGAGCAGGACAATACTAGCGCCCTGAACGCTCGCGCGATGCTGCATCACGCCAGCGAGAACGAGTGAAAGCACAAGAATTGTGCCAAGGATTATCCCTGAGCCTACGACCTGCTGCCTGTGCATCTGTACAACCCTTTTGCACTTCTATCATGGGAAGGCTTGAAGTTGTGAGCGGTCGGCGTTAATCGGGAGTTAGCAGTTAGCTAATGGAATCGGAGGAAATTACGAACTAAAGTTACGACAGTAACTAGCAATGCAGCGAGAATCCACAAATCGTTTCTGTTTCCAGTTTTCCTATAGAATTGGCGCACGACATAGAACAGCAGGACTAAGAGCAAAACCAAATAAGCAAGAAACAACCATGGATTAGCCATGACATGGGAGATTTGTTGCTGGGTTGCATGCGCGGCTGCCACCGGAGATTGCCCAGAACGATATGCCGTCATGACCCGAACGTATTCGTAAACGGTGAGGCCGAGGCTCGCTAGAAAAATTAACCAGAATGCCCATCCCGTCCAATTTCGTTTCATGTTTGACGCATTCTAAACAAACTGCGACGGAGTTGCCACAGGTGTAATACCGGAATCCACTTGTACGATTAGCGCGTGCGGGTTCAAGCGGTCGATGCAACACCATTTCGTCCCCACCTGCTCCCAGTTGTAGCGTTTTCTTTTCAGCAAGTAATTCGCCCTTAATTCTTCAACTCGCGTATCCAGATATTGCGATAGCGTACGGGAGTGCCGTGGTCCTGCAACGCGAGTGGAGCTTTGTCTGGACCAGCCACGTAGGTGGGGACATCGCCGATCGCGGTACGGCCACGGATTTCGACATTGTCCTGGACCAGCACGCCATTGTGGAAGACCGTGACGCGGGCTGCGCGTTGCAATTTGCCTGCGGCATCAAAGTGCGGGGCGTGGAAAACGATGTCATACCATTGCCACTCGCCGGGTGGGCGGGAAGCGTTCACAAGCGGGGGATATTGCCCATAAACGGCAGCGGCTTGGCCGTCGGCGTAAGTCTTGTTGTCGTAGGAATCGAGCACTTGGATTTCATACAAGCCCATGAGAAACACGCCGCTGTTTCCTCTTCCCTGGCTCTCGCCGCTGGGCGGAACGGGTTCGCGAAACTCGACATGAAGCTGGCAATCGCCGAATGACTTTTTGGTGTGGATGTAGCCGGTTTTCGCGATGACCTCGACGTAGCCATTCTCCACTTTCCATTTGGCTGGGCCTTTGTCTTCGGCCTGCCACTCGGAAAGATCTTTTCCGTTGAAGAGGACAATGGCATCCGACGGCGGCTTGCCCGCCGACTCTTGTGTGCTGGAAGTTCCGGGAGTGACGACAGGCGGCACGGGGCGAGCCATGTCGTGAATCTTCCATTGGGTATCTTGCGCGCGCGCGGTGGCAGCGGAAAACACAAGAAACAACGCTGAACATACGATTGCCAAACTATTCTTCATGGAGTGCACCTTTGATGAATCCGCGACGATTGTAGCAGTTATGCAACGCGGCGGAGCAGTTCGCTTGCAACAAACTCGATTCGAAAAGAAAGGGCGCCCGGAAAGCATCAGGCGCCCATTTGATTTTGCAGGTCGCCGTTATTCGGCCGCAGAGCCTTTGATGCGCATGCCGAAGAAGGAGCGGTAGACGAACAGGAACGAAATCAAAAAGAACACTGCGGCAAGAATATGAGACAGCGAAGCATTCTTGCCTGTCAGCGTTACGGCGAGCTCGACCGCGAGCAGCCCGAACAGCGTAGTGAACTTGATGACCGGGTTGAGCGCGACCGAAGAAGTGTCCTTGAAGGGATCGCCGACGGTATCGCCGATGACCATGGCATCGTGAAGCGGAGTGCCTTTCTGCTTGAGTTCGACTTCCACGATTTTTTTGGCATTGTCCCATGCGCCGCCCGCATTGGCCATGAAAATGGCCTGATACAAGCCGAACGTGGCGATGGAGATGAGGTAGCCGATGAAGAAGAAAGGCTCGACGAAGGCGAACGCCAGAGTGGCGAAGAATACGGCAATGAAAATGTTGAGCATGCCCTTCTGCGCATATTGTGTGCAGATTTCGACGACCTTCTTCGAATCGGCGACGCTGGCCTTTTCCGTACCTTCCAGGTTGATGTGGGACTTAATGAATTCAACCGCGCGATAGGAGCCGGTGGTCACGGCTTGCGTGGAAGCGCCGGTGAACCAGTAGATCATGGCGCCGCCGGTGATCAGGCCCAGCACGAAGGGGGCGTGGAGGAGGGAGAGGTTGTTGACGTTGACGGTCAAACCGTTGGTGAGCGCCATGATGATGGAGAAAATCATGGTGGTGGCGCCGACGACGGCGGTGCCGATCAGCACGGGCTTGGCAGTGGCTTTAAAGGTGTTGCCCGCGCCATCGTTAGCTTCCAGCAAGTGCTTGGCGCGTTCGAAGTCCACGTCGATGTTGTAGTCCTTCTTTAATTCCGACGCGATGTTCGGGATTTGCTCGATCAATGACAGTTCATAAATTGACTGAGCGTTGTCTGTGACCGGGCCATAGGAATCGACCGCGATGGTGACTGGCCCCATGCCGAGGAATCCGAAGGCCACCAGACCAAACGCGAAGACGGGCGCGGCAACCATAAGGCTGCCCAAACCCAAATTGCTGATGAGATAGCCGATGGACATCAGGGCCACCATCGTGAGTCCCAGGTAATAGGCGGAGAAATTACCGGCCACGAAGCCGGAGAGAATGCCCAGCGAAGCTCCGCCTTCCTGCGCCGAAGTGACCACTTCCTTTACGTGCCGCGAATCCACGGAGGTAAACACTTTCACCAGCTCAGGGATAAGCGCGCCGGCGAGGGTGCCGCAGGAAATAATCGTTGCCAACTTCCACCATTGCGAGGGGTCGCCACCGAGTGCTGGGATAATCAGCGCCGAGACGACGTAGGTGAGGGCGATGGACACAAACGAAGTGATCCACACGAGCCAGGTCAAGGGAGTTTCGAAATTCATTTCCTTGGCATTGCCGTAGCGGCCTTTTTGGATCGCGTTGTTCAGGAAATACGCAATCGCGCTGGCGATAAGCATGATAATGCGCATCACGAAAATCCACACGAGAAGCTGTACTTGAACCGTGGGACTCTTGACGGCGAGAAGGATAAAGGTGATGAGCGCGACGCCAGTGACGCCGTAAGTCTCAAATCCGTCCGCAGTCGGGACCAACGGAATCACCCGCATTGTCGCCCGTGCAATCGGCGATCACGCCGGGGTTGCGGGCATCGTCTTCTTTGATTTTGAAGACGATTTTCATCAGGTCGGAGCCGATGTCAGCGATCTTGGTGAAGATGCCGCCGGCGATACGCAGGGCAGCGGCGCCAAGAGATTCGCCGATGGCAAAGCCGATAAAACACGGCCCAGCATAATCACCGGGAATGAACAGCAGGATGATGAGCATCATCAGCAGTTCAACGCTGATGAGCATCATGCCCACGCTCATGCCCGCTTCGAGGGGAATCTTATTGATGGGATAGGGAATTCCCCGAAGTCCGGCAAAGGCGGTGCGGGAATTGGCAAAAGTGTTGACGCGAATACCGAACCAGGCCACGGAGTAGCTGCCGGCCATCCCGACCAGGCTGAACAGAAGAATGATGGGAAGGGTAATGTAAACGGATTTGCCAGGGACCGGAGCGAGCACGCCAAAATAGAGAACAATCACAATGGCGATGAAAATCCACAAAAGCATCAGGAACTTACCCTGGGTGAACAGGTAAGTTTTACAAGTCTCGTAGATCAGTTCGGAAATTTCGCGCATCGAGCGATGTACGGGCATGTTCTTCAGGCGGGTGTAAATGGTCATGCCAAACAGAAGACCAAGGATGCAGATGCCGATGCCAAACAGAAGGAGTCTGTGGCCGTCGATGCCGAGGAAAGAAACAGAGGAGAGATCAGGAAGGCGGAGGTTCGCTTCACCCCCGGTTTCCTCGCCGAATACCGCAAAGGCGGAGAGGAGCGCGAACGCGAGACTGGCAGAAAGGCGTATCGCTAGACTTCTGACCTTGTGCCTGCCAGGGACAATCGAGATGAGCATGGAATTCCTCCAGGACGTTCATTAGTCGTTTTGTGGGGCGGAGCGCCCGAGCGGACTGCTCGCTTAGGCCCCATTTAACTGCAGAACACACACAAAAACGGCTCAACGGACCCCAAAAATCCATTGAACTTTTACAGTCGTCATCCACTTACATCGGGGAGCGCGTTACCGATCACGGTGAGGCTCCCACTTTTGACGGGACAGGAATCCTTCGGTTCGCCCGCGATTCCTTCTGGCCTCTAGGAAGGTCAGGACCACCCCGACAACACCCTGTGTCGCAGGAGAGCGAATGGATAACATTGATTTATATCATTTCGTTAAGATACGGGTCAACGATTCTCACCCGATTCGGTGGTGAAATATTGCGCCGCCGCTACCCGTGCGCGTGGAGGAAGAACGCCTGGCATGTGATGAGAGGAATAGTGCGAGCCGAATGGCTGATGATAGTATGAAGGGCTACGAATTGGCTGACGGCAAGCTCCGGGCAGGTGAGACAGACAGAATGAAGCCTAAAATCGACGATTGCGCGCAGAACGCTACAGGGATTCAGTTGCGCTACGACTGGCAGAAGAGCGAAATTCAAGCGATTTACGACACGCCGATTCCCGAACTGGTGTATCGCGCGCAAACGGTGCACCGGGAATTCCACGCGGTGGATCGCGTACAGACCTGCCAACTCATCTCGATTAAGACGGGCGGATGCCCTGAAGATTGCGCGTATTGTCCGCAAAGCGCTCACTACGACGCGGACGTGGAGCGCCAGGGACTGTTGGATCCAGAGCATGTGATTGCGGTGGCGCGAGACGCAGCGGCGCGCGGAGTGACGCGGATGTGTATGGGTGCGGCGTGGCGCGAAGCTCCGCAAGGGCGCGAATTCGAAAAAGTGTTGCAGATGGTCCGTGGCGTTTCGGCGCTGGGCCTGGAAGTGTGCTGCACGCTGGGGATGTTGACGGGGACGCAGGCGACGCAGCTCAAGGAAGCAGGTCTCACTGCGTACAACCATAACCTGGATACCTCGCCGGAGTTTTACGGGTCCATCATTACGACCCGCGTGTACGAGGAGCGACTGAAGACGCTGGCGGCGGTGCGCAAGGCGGGGATCACCGTGTGCTGCGGCGGGATTTTGGGAATGGGCGAAAAGGCCAGCGACCGGGTAGGCCTGTTGCATCAGCTGGCCACCTTGAAGCCGCATCCCGAAAGTGTGCCGATCAACATGCTGGTTCGGGTGGAAGGAACGCCCTTGGCGTCGATGCCCGCGTTAAGCCCATTGGAAATGGTGCGAGCTATTGCCACCGCACGGATCATCATGCCGGGTTCGCGGGTACGTTTAGCCGCGGGGCGCAAGCAGCTGTCACAAGAAGCTGTCGCGTTATGTTTTTTGGCGGGCGCCAATTCTATTTTCGTAGGCGAGAAATTACTAACAACGCCAAACCCCGGCCCGGACGAGGACGAACAACTGCTGCAGAGCCTGGGAATGAAACCGCTGGAATCCCATGCCCGATAACGTTCTCGCAAAATGGAAGACAACAGTGGCGAATGAATTGCACTTGCTGGAGCAGCGGCATCAGCGGCGCAGCCTCGCGGAAATCCGCGGCATTGATTTTTGTTCGAACGATTATCTGGGACTGGCGGAGCATCCAGCATTGAAGGAAGCGGTACTTCATGCGGTTGAAGCTTCGGCGCGAGTGGGAGGAACCGCATCACGCCTGCTCTCTGGGCAAACGGAGGGCTGGCGGCGAGTGGAAGAGGAATTTGCGCGATTCGCAGCCACCGAATCGGCGCTATTTTTCACCAGCGGCTATGCGGCCAATCTCGGTTTGCTCTCGTCCATAGTCGGGCCGGATGACGTGGTGTACTCCGATGTGTTGAATCATGCCAGCTTGATCGACGGAATGCGCTTGTCCGGAGCCCGCAAAGTCATCTATCCTCACCTCGACCTCAGTGCGCTGGAAGATTCGCTGCGGCAGGATGACGGCGCACCATGGCGGAGAATCATCGTTACAGAAAGTGTGTTCAGCATGAATGGCGATGTCGCTCCTTTGCGGGAGATGGCCGCCATGGCGGAGAAGTTTGGCGCGGCGATGATCGTGGACGAAGCCCATGCTACCGGCGTGCAGGGACAAGGCGGACGAGGCCTGGCCGCGGAAAACGGCATTCTGCCGCATGTTTTGGCGACGATTCATACCTGCGGTAAGGCGCTCGCATCCGCTGGGGCATTTGTGTGCGGACCCGCTGTGATGAAGGATTACCTGATCAATCATGCGCGCACTTTTATTTTCAGCACGGCGCTGCCACCCTATTTTGCTGAGCAGATCAGCGCGGCCGTCAAGCTGGCCAGTGGTATGGAGGATGAACGCAAGATGCTGCTGAAACGCGCCGAAGGGCTGAATCGCGCGCTGCTAACCGCGGGTTTCGATACAGGTGGCACAGCCAGCCAGATCGTGCCGGTGGTTTTGGGCAGCAACGAGGATACGCTTGGAGGCCGCCGCGGAATTGCAGCGCGAAGGATTTGCGGTGCGCGCCATTCGGCCACCGACAGTTCCGGCGGACGGGCGCGCTTGCGTTTATCGCTTACGACCCGGATTGGCGAAGAGGAATTGGCGCGATTAGTGAAGATCTTAGTGCATTGGCGTGAAAGAAAGCCTGCTCCTATGAAGGCGAGACACGCATGAGGAGCCATTTCTTCATCACCGGGACGGATACCGGTGTTGGCAAAACCACACTGGCGGCGCTGCTGTGCGCTGCCCTCGACGCCGTGTATTGGAAGCCCATCCAAACGGGAACACTGGAAGGCTCGGACCGCGTTACGGTAATGCGCCTGGCCGGAATCGGCACGGATCGCACGCTGGAAGAGGTCTACAAATTTGTTCCGCCGGTTTCGCCGGATCTGGCGGCACGTTGGGCGGGGGTGGAAATCGATCTGAATCGCATCAATCCGCCAACCAGCCTGATGAACGATTGGCTGATTGTGGAAGGGGCCGGCGGCGTGCTGGTGCCGATCAATGGCAAACAATTCATGCTGGATCTGATGGTGAAATTCAAGCTGCCGGTGATTTTGGCGGCGCGTAGCGGAGTAGGAACCATTAACCACACGCTGCTGACGTTAGCGGCATTGCACGCGGCGGAATTGCCGGTGCACGGCGTGGTGTTGATTGGCGACCAGAACCGCGAAAACCGCGAAACCATCGAAAAATTTGGTCATGTTCGGGTCATTGGTGAAATTCCCAAACTTCCGAACTTGCACCGCACCGCTCTGATGCAAGTGTTCCTCAACCACTTCGACCGATCCGCATTCGCGCAATGAGTTCCAGTAACCTGAAAATCTGGCACCCATTCACCAATGGTGCGCTGGACCCCGCTCCCTTGCTGGTGCGCAAAGCAGAAGGCGTGTACCTGCACACCGCGGATGGACGTAAGATTCTTGATGCGATTTCGTCGTGGTGGGTGAATCTGCATGGCCACGCCAATCCGCGTATTGGCGCCGCCATCGCCGAGCAGGCGAAAAAGCTCGAGCACGTGATTGTGGCGGGATTCTCGCATGAAGCAGCAGAAGAATTAGCTGTGCGGCTGCGCAAATGGGTCCCTCGCGAATTGACGTACATGTTTTTCTCCGACGATGGTTCGACGGCCGTGGAAGTGGCGTTGAAAATGGCGGTGCAATATTTTCAAAATTTATCGCGCAACGACAAGACGGAAGTTGTGGCGCTTGCCCATGGCTATCATGGGGACACCGCGGGAGCCATGTCGGTTAGCGATGAGTCTCCATTTACGGCGCCGTTTCAGTCAATGCGGTACAAAGTGCATCGTGTGCATTCCGCTTACTGCTATCGCTGCCCGGTCGGATTGAAGCGCGAGAGTTGCCATATCGAATGCGCCAATCAGCTGGAAGAATTGCTCGAACAGCGCGGCGAACATATCGCTGCCGTGATTGTCGAGCCGCTGCTGCAAGGGGCGGGCGGAATGATCGTGCATCCGGTGGAGTTTCTGCAGCGAGTGCGCGCGCTGTGTACAAAATACGATGTGCTGTTCATCGCCGATGAAGTGCTGACTGGGTTCGGGCGCACCGGAAAAATGTTTGCCTGCGATTTGGCCAACGTGGCGCCGGACCTGATGTGCGTCTCGAAGGGAATCACCGGCGGATTTTTGACCATGGGGGTGACCCTGTGCACCGATCGCGTGGAATCGGCTTTTCGCAGCGAGAACCGGATGCACACGTTTTATCACGGGCATTCGTACACGGGAAACGCATTGGCATGCGCAGCGGCGAATGCGAATCTACAGATCTTCGAAGATGAGCCGGTATTCGACCGCATTGCGACGATTGCGCGTATTCACGGTGAGCGGCTCTCGCAATTGGCGGAGATGCACCAGGTGGGCAATATTCGGCAAATCGGCACGATGGGAGCGCTGGAACTGGTCGCGGATGATGCGGGGTATTTGTCTGCGTTGCGTCCGAGATTATACGGATTTTTCCTGGAGCATGGGGTGTTGCTGCGGCCCTTGGGCAACGTGGTCTATGTGTTGCCACCCTATGTCATCGAGCCGGACGAGTTGCATCACGTTTACGACGTAATCGTCGAGTCCATTGAGACTTTGCTGTAAGCGATTTGGCCGGCGCTGCCATCGCGATTTCCCGAAGCAAACTTATCGCCTCGTGGCATACTCAAACCATTATGCAGGCCAGTTTCCCTCGCGGATGAAATTCGTACCCTCGTGGTATTTGGAGGTGAATCGTGGGAATTCGTTTAAACGTGAATGGCGTCGACCACGACCTGGACGTGGAGCCTGATGCGCCCCTACTCTGGGTGATTCGCGACGAACTGAACCTGACCGGCACGAAGTTCGGCTGCGGCATCGCAGCGTGCGGTGCCTGCACCGTCCATGTGAACGGGAAAGCCGTGCGGAGTTGCAGCGTTCCTGTGGGGTCCGTGGAGAACGCAAAAATCATCACTATTGAAGGGCTGGATGCGACTGGACTGAATCCCGTTCAGCTCGCGTGGATTGAACACCAAGTCCCGCAGTGCGGGTATTGCCAGTCTGGAATGATTATGGCCGTGAGCGCGTTTCTGGCCAGCAATCCCGCGCCAACCGACGAGCAACTGGATGACTCCATAACGAATATCTGCCGCTGTGGCACTCTTCCGCGCATTCGCTCCGCGGTACACGCGTTGGCCGCCAGCCACAGTAAAGGTGCCAAGTCATGAACCGAAGAAAATTTCTGATCGGTGGCGCAACCGCCGCTGGAGCGTTGGTAGTGGGATACGCGGTTTGGCCAAGCCGTGTGCTGCAACATGTGAATGCTTTGGACGCTAATTCCGGCGAACGATTTCTTGCCAACTGGATAAAGATTGCCAACGACGGCACGATCACCGCGGTGATCCCGCATTGCGATATGGGTACTGGAATTTTTACTTCGCTTTCGCAAATGGCGGCAGACGAACTGGATGCCGATTGGACTAAGGTGCGAGCGGAAACCGCGCCGAGCGACCCAGCATTTGCAAATAGCGCGATGGCTGAAGGATTTGTGCTCGAGCAGGGGAACATGCGGCTCGATTCCATCCCAGGCGCACTTCGCGGGTCCGCGATAGGCTCGATGCGCATCATCGCGGAATATATGGATCTGCAGACGACCGGCGGTTCCAGTGCGGTTCGCTTTACGGGGCTCTACGGCATGCGCGTCGCTGGCGCGGCTGCACGGGAAATGCTGGTGAAGGCTGCTGCGGCTCGAATGAACGAACCCGTCGAGTCTTTTCGTACGGAGATGAGCCGGGTCATTCATGTTTCTTCCGGCAAGAGCTTCGATTATGGCGAACTTGCCAGTGAAGCTGCGAACTTCAATCCTTCCGCGCATCCGAAATTGAAAGAGAAGAGCGCGTTTCGTTTCATCGGCAAGCCCATCCCCAGAATGGACATTCCCGCAAAAGTGAATGGCGCGACGAAATACGGGATCGACACGCAAGTGCCGGGGATGCTTTACGGGGCCATTCGAATTTCTCCGGTGTTTGGGGGCAAGTTGGTCTCCGTGGACGAATCATCGGTAGCGCAGAATCGCGGCGTGAAGAAAGTGGTTAAGTTGGATGACGCCGTGATCGTGGTGGCGGACCGCTATTGGCGCGCCCGCAAAGCTGTTGACGCGCTGCAACCGGCGTTTGATGACGGTGGCAAGAAGGATGTCTCTTCGAAAGATATCCAGGAGCTTCATCTCGCCGGGCTAAAGAATGGCGAAATCAAAAAAGATAGGGCAATTGGCGCGGGCGGCGATGCGCTGAAAAACGGCACGGTTGTCGAACGCATGTACAACGTTCCGTATCTTGCGCACGCTCCGATGGAGCCGGCGAATGCTACGGCACTTTATAAAAACGATGTCACGTTGGAGGTTTGGTCCGGCACGCAGGATGGCTTAGGGTCGCGTGCGTTTTGCGCCAAAACCGCCGGGCTGCATCTGGACAAAGTCACATTTCATTTGCTGCCCAGCGGAGGCGGGTACGGCCGGCGGTTGCCCGATTTATGGAATTTCCTCACCTATGCGGTGAAAACCGCGATGGCTATGCCGGGCGTGCCCGTCAAACTCATCTTCACCCGCGAAGAGGAGATGCAGCACGATTATTACCGGCCGAATGTGACCAGCCGGTTGCGCGCTACTTTGGGCAATGACGGACTGCCGCTCGCGTGGCAGAACGACTACACAACAAATGATGACCCGAACCCCGAGGCACACATCTTTTATAGTGTGCCGAACCAGGAGTATGGCACCGTAAAAATTCCCGCTCATGTGCCCACGGGGCCGTGGCGCAGCGTTGAAGCTTCCTGGCATGGATTTTTCACCGAGTCATTCATGGACGAACTGGCTCACGAAGCCAAACGGGATCCACTGGAATACCGTCTGGCGATGCTGAAGGACAAGCCGCGGCATGCGGCGACGTTGAAACTCGCTGCGGAAAAGGCCAACTGGGGATCGCCATTGGGCGCCGGGCAAGGGCGCGGGATTGCCATGGTTGAGTGTTTTGGCACCATCGTGGCGCACGTTGCGGAAGTCGAAGTGAAGCCCGACGGCGAAGTGAAAGTGCGTCGCGTCACGACGGCTGCGGACTGCGGTACAGCGGTGAATCCTGACGGATTCAAAGCGCAAATGGAAGGCGCGGTGATTTTCGGATTGAGCGCTGCGCTTTATGGCGAGATCACCATCGATCACGGCGCCGTTGTGCAGCAAAACTTCCCGGAATACGACATGGTGCGGCTCGCAGATTCTCCTGAGATTGACGTGAATATTCACGAAAGCGATGCACCGCTCGGGGGAGCAGGAGAACCGGGAATTCCGCCAGTTGCGCCCGCAGTGACCAACGCGATCTTTGCCGCGACGCGCATGCGTATCCGCGAACTGCCAATCAAGAACCATAAGGTGGCGAGATCCGCGGTGGCTTAGGAACTAATGTGAACCAATTGCAACACGGACACGGCTGGCTTGTCTGGTAGACTGAAACGCGACTTCACGGAGGAAGCGCTTGGCAGCGCCGTTGAGCGGGTGGAAGCTGAAGATCGTGACGTTCGCGGGCGCTTTGGGCGCACCCGGCCTGTTCCTGATTTCGTTCCTGGATTCTTCCATACTGACGTTTCCTGTCATTAATGACCTGTTGCTGATTGAACTCAGCATCCAAAAACCGCTGCGCATGCCGCTGTACGCATTGATGGCGATGACCGGGTCGGTTTTGGGTTGCGTACTGCTGTACTACATTGCTGAAAAGGGCGGCGAGGCTTTCTTTCACAAGCGGGCAGGAAAGCGGGCGCAACGAGTGCGTCATTGGGTGGTGAAGAATGGATTTGGCGGCGTGCTCGCTGCCGCGCTGTTGCCGCCGCCCACTCCGTTCAAGATTTTCGTGTTTGCCGCGGGAGTTTTCGAAGTGCCCGTGGGCAGCTTTGTGACGGCGGTTGCCGTGGCGCGGTCGTTGCGTTATTTCGGCATGGGTTACCTGGCGATTCGCTATGGTGATGCGGCACTCCCGTTTATCGCGGCGCATAAAATTGCAGTGGCAATCGGGGTGTTCGCCTTCGTTGCGCTCAGTTACGGCCTTTCGCGAGTGGTGATGCGAGACACACCGGAAAACGTTTTGGACAAAAGTGGTCAGCGAAGTTGAATATCACTGGCCCAGATAAAATTATCCTCCACAACCGAGAGTTTCGAATCGAGCAGAACGCGCACAGCGACGCGATAACTGGTTTCATCCTCGGCGACATCACGCATGGAGCGAAATACCACTTCGTAGCCATCTTCGGTTTTGGCCACCAGCGCGCGTGGAATCGGCACAGCTCGTAAATATTCGCGCGCGGCTCGAGTGTGTTGCGCGATGAGCAATTCCGGCGAGCTCTCCGGCTTATTCACGCATTGACCGCTCTCGGGATCGAAAGTTCTTCCAGGCCCCAGCGGTACGGCCGCTACACACAGAAGCGACTGCGTTTCCACCACCCCGTGCCAGGTGAGGATCGAAAAGCCATCCGGGAACGAGGCCACGTTGCGCGCGGATTCGCCGTGATAGGAGTGTGGGTCTAGTAGCGCGAGACTCGCGGCATGCAGCACAGCGCGCGTGGACAGGTAAGCCGCAATCAGGATCAAAGCGACGATCGCGCCGGTGCGCCCGCGGGGAGCCTTGGCCTTCGCGCCAATTTCCGAACTGACCAGAAGCAGCAATTCCGGAATCAGGATGCCGCCGAGGAGTAACGCCAGAATCCAAGGATCGATGGACGGCAGCCAATCCATGGAGAAGCGCGTGGGACGAAATGGCCAGAGCAGCGCCACGCCCTGCGATTGACAAACATCGAGCATTACGTGAACGGTAGCGGCAACGGTAATGGGCAAAATCAGCGTGCTAACTGCTTCGGGAGATTTTCGTGCCAGGTAACGCGTGAAAATCAATGCCAGCAAAATGATCGCTACGGTACCGACAAGCGAATGCGTATAGGTTCGTCGTCCCGCGAAATATGCAGCTGGGCCGAAAAGTGCGCTCACCAGGTCAACATCGGCGACCGTTCCCGCAAAGATCATCCCAGCAATCACCGGCCAGCGCCGGCGCGCAAACAATCCCCGGGCCAGAGCGTAGGACGCTAGCGCGTGCGTAGCAATGTTCACAGGTCAGGATTGCGAGGGAGCGCCGTTGTGCGGTACGGAATCACGAGGGACGAGCAATTTCAAGGCCCGAGGTACAATCGAAAACTCAATCGGAAGCCGTGCCAAGGGTTCGCCATCCACTTGCGCGTAAACAGGGTTGGCGTCGAGCGGCTCACAAACCAGCGATTCCGCCTTCCAAAAATGCACATCTTCTTCCTTGCGGAGATTGCCCATCCAGAGTGTCGGCAGGTAACTCAAGTAACGGAAACCGCTTTGCGTGGTCAGAGCCATCACTTCAAACTGATCTTTGAACAAGTCCGCCTGGTCGGTGATTTTGAATGGGCCACCGTAATTTTTCGTGCGGCCCACAACCACCAGCGTAGCTTCCAACTGGCGGTCGCCGGCGCGGACCCGGAACCGCGGAAACGTGTAGCGCAGCACCTCGCGGGCGCCTTGCCACCAATAGGCCAGAATGCCTACTCGTGCTTTCAGCCCGAGGTCCACGGAGTAAACGATCATGCCATCAGGACCGGCACCGGATACACACAGAAAATAGCGTTTGCGTTCGGGCTGTTCGAGAGGAGTGGCGAGGCCGAGAGCGATTTCGCGAATCTCTCCTTTAATCAGGCGGCGCGCGGCACGAGGAATATCCCAGGGAAGGTCGAGCTCTTTGGCGAGGATGTTTGCCGTGCCGCCGGGCAAAAGTGCCAGCGGAACGCGATTGCCATTCGAATAATTGGCTAAGCCGTTGACCACCTCGTTGAGGGTACCGTCGCCGCCGCAGGCGATCACCAATTCGCGGCGTTCGCGAACGGCCTGCTGCGCAAGTTCTGTTGCATGGCCGGGGCAAGTGGTTTCGGCCAGTTCCGCTTCAATGCCATTGGACGCGAGAATCTTGCGGGCCTCGTCGATCAAACGCCGCCGGCCGTTGCCGCCGTTCCCGGCGTTTGGGTTATGGATCAGAATAGCGTTTTGGATGAGCGTGTCCATTTTCAGCACAAGCACAAACCATTATTGTAACTGAAAATAGCGGGGGCACGTGTAGGGCCAGAGCAACGATGCAAGAAAATCCCGTCGGATACTACGGTGATGGAACGCTCTGGGTAAAGGGAAAACCCGGCATGTGTAAGCCAGTCACAGCGGCAAAGCGGCATTTATTTTTTCTTCTTTTCTGGCGCGGGCGCGAAGTAACCGCGACGCGCTTTCAGGCTCACTCCGGATTGGTCCACCTTCACCTTCAGACCATGGTACGCGCCGTTCGCCTTTGTATTCGTTGGCGAAAATGTTAAGAGGTAGAGATACCGTGGTTCCGACATGAGGGAATTCAGTCCCGCTTGCAAATCGTTGTTGGCGTGAAAAAAAGTGCCTCCGGTTCCATCGGCCAACTCAGCCATCACGTCCTCGCTCGCGGTCATGGACTGCTGTTTGTACTGACTCTTCATGCGCACCACGGTAGGAGAGCCACCTCCACTTTGTGACGCGTCTACCGCGGTGGTGAAGAGCCCGCGCGCATCGATCGCGTTGATCACCACATTGGCCTGAGCCGCTTCATCTAGCACTTGCGACTGCAACGTCAGCGCTTCGGCAGAGGGAGTCAGAAAACCACCGGATACGAGAATCAGCAGGCGCTGTCCGGGAAGGTGAGCCATTTTGCTGAGAATCGCTTTCATGAAACTGAGATTCACACGGTAATTCTGCTCTCCCAGGGCCACCGCACGTTGGGCGGCCTGGCGCGCCATTTGCCTCGCTGTATCGATTTGCCTGCGATCCAAATTCAGACAACTCAAGGCATCTTCCGTTGCGGCTTCTAGAGCGAGGTCGTTGTTTTTGTCGATGATCAGGTCGGCCTGATAGTACTCGACATTCGGACAATCACTATCTGAATGGCTATAGAGGCTATTGACGCGCAGGCTGAGAATGGCTTTTTGCAGTACTGCCCGGTCGCGCGTCAAACCGCTATTGCTTCCCGAGGTGGACAGAACAGCGGCCATATCGGAAGCAGGTAATGACGCATTCAGGAACTTCGTGGCGGCTTGTTGGGCCTGCATGAGATCGCCGGTACTGAGGTTGAGATCGTCAAAGAGAAACACGACAAATCGTGGCGCGGAGGACGGTGGTGGCGAAGTTGGCGCGGTGCTGCTGGGTTGCGTGATCGGGTTCACACCTGGCGCTTCAGCAGCGCGATCCACGAGCGTAAACCCGGCGATTACCTGCGGCTTGCCCTCATCGAAAACTTGAAAATCTTGTTTTGTCAACGAGCCGATGCTTTTTCCGTGCGAGTCGCGGACTACGACCGGCACAAGCACTTCGTTGACGTAGGACTTGATGATTTCAGGTGCGTTTGTAGCTGGCTGCTGGGCGTTTTGCGCGGGCAATATCGGTGTAACCAGGAACAATGCACAAGATGCACAGATCATTGCGAGCACTCGGACAATAGAACGCATGGGACGCTCCACTTATATCACGGTTCGCGGCACATACAGCGAAGGTGGGATAAGGCAGAAACCCACTGTGATGCCACGGCCAATAATGCTATGGTGGCGATTGCCGGGGGCGGTTCGATTGCCTCGATTGAACCGTGCGCTAAGCCGGCGCTACCAAGTTCGGCGGGCGTCATGTTCATTGCTGTTAGTTCCGCAATGTCCAACTTCTATTCGATTGATTCGCTGTTTCGGCGAAGCGCGGCTACGCTCTTGCTCGTTTCGCTGCCGGTGGTCGTGCATGCAACACCGCATGTGCATCACAGGCGTGGCCTAGGTCAGTCTCAGGGCTCACAGAATACGCAGCAAAAGCCCAAAGCAAATACTTATTCCGACCTCGAGCGCCAGCCTGCCCAAGCCCCGCCCTATCTGGACGAACCGCTGAAGCAAATGGAGAAGCACATTCCCGAACTGCGGGGTCTGCTACCTTCCTCCGATGACGAGGCGGCTCTAGCGACGATCCTGCGGAAGACCGGCGAGCAGGTCGACGAGTTCTTCGATAACGCCATCGATTTGGTGGCGAATGAGCAGATCAAGCAGGAACGGGATGGATTCAGCCGAGCCAGCGTGACCGTGCGGGATAACTATTTGATCGTGCGTCGCGGAAAAGGTCCGGACTCCGATTTTGACGAATTCCGCATGGATGAAAATGGAAACCGGCTGGACCGCATCGGTCTGAACCGGGGCTTTCTGGTCACCTCAGGATTCGCGCTGATTTGTTCCCATTTTTCTCCAGCGGCTCAGTGGGATTCGCGGTTTCGCTATTTGGGCGAGCAGAAGATTGCGGGGCGCGACACGTACGTGGTGGCATTTTCGCAACTGCCCGGCGAAGCGAGTCAAACCATCACGATGACCGGTCCGCGGGGAACCGCGGAGCACATTTTGACCCAAGGAATCGCCTGGGTAGACAAAGAGAATTACCACATTCTCCGTATGAGGACGGACCTGCTGGCGCCGCACCCGGATATTGGGCTAGACGAGCAGACCACGAAGGTGGACTTTAGTGAAGTGCGTGTCAGCGACCTTGCGTCTCCGCTATGGTTGCCGACCAACGTGAATGTGTATGTGAAACTCGGGAAAAATCTGGATCGGCCGTTCGAAGAAGCGTTTCGCAACCAGCATCACTATACGAATTACCGGCACTATCACGTCTCCACGAAAATGGTGACGCCGCAATAATCCTTCCCGTGTTGCCGGTGTCCTGAAGAAATTGGCTGCAAACTTTTGGCGGCTTGCCGGATACTTGCGTGTTCGAGGGAGGTGGGCATTGCAAATCTCACGGCGGAAGCTATTGTTGCAAGCTGCGAAAAGTGTTCCGGCAGCGGGGATCTTGGCAAGCGCGACCAGCGTATTTAGTTTCCCGCAGCAAACTGCTCAGCAAGGCAAGAAGCCGAAAGTGGTAGTTACGGGCGGGCACCCTGGCGATCCGGAATGTGGCTGCGGGGGTACCATCGCGCGATACACGGATGCCGGGCACGAAGTGATTCTTTTGTATCTGAATCGTGGCGAGGGCTACTGCGGGCCTAACGATTTGAAGGACTGCGCCAGGATCCGCACCGCCGAAGCCGAGAAGGCTTGTGCGATTTTGAAGGCTCGTCCCGTTTTTGCGGGCCAATATGATGGACGCGCTGTGGTTGATGCGAGCCACTACGATGAATTTGCAGCGCTACTGCGTGAACAGGCTCCCGACGTGGTGTTCACGCACTGGCCTACCGATGCGCACCGCGATCACCGCGCCATGTCCGCGCTGGTGCTGGATGCCTGGCTCGCTTCCAAAAAGAATTTTGCGCTGTACTATTACGAAGTGGCGGACGACACGCTGCGATTTTCCGCCACGGAGTTTGTGGACACTTCGGCCGTTGCGGCGCGGCATCGCGAAGCCTGTTATGCGCACGCTTCGCAGCAGCCGGATAAATGGTTTCCGCTACAAATGGAGATGATTCGTTATCACGGCTTGCAAAATGGATGCGCGCAAGCCGAAGCGTTCTTTCGTGTCTCGCAGGATGCGCGTAAGACTTTGCCGGAAATGTAATTGGGGTATGGCGGAACCGATTGGAAGGTTCTACTCGTAGACCCAAAGCTTCAAGAACGCCCACAACAGAAGGCCCACCGCGCATAAGCCGGTTAGTGCTGCGAGAAGCACTTGCGAGCCAGAGAGATCGAGCGCCGCGGGCTTCACCGCGCTCTCGGAATTGGTAATGGCGATAGAGGGCGCCGGTTCTAATTGCGAAGCGTCTATCACCCTCACCGATACTTGGATCTGCCCAGTGTTTTCGTGAATTGCATCCGCGGGAATCATGGCCTCGCTCCTTGGCTGCTGTTGAGCACCGCAAAGTGTTTGTCATCCCGTTAGATGATGATGAATAAAAAAGGATTCAGTTTTTTGCTTCGGGAAACGGGCGTCGGGCAGTGTAGTGGCCGAATTTTACAGGGCCATCTCCCCGCCAGGGTTTGACCAAACGGATGCTCGCATATAATACGGACTAACTCCTGGCAGGATGGCAGACGCCAGAGCGATGAGGCGGGACGTGAAGGCACAGACGGCTAAGTCCAACGGAAAAGTAAAAAAGGAAGCCGAGAGACTGCGGGAAGAAATCCGGCGCCACGAATATTGGTATTACGTGCTGGATCAGCCGGAAGTCTCTGACGCGCAGTTCGACAGGCTGATGAATCGGCTGAAAGCGCTGGAGGCGGAGCATCCCGATTCGCCACGCCTGATTCGCCTACCGTGCGCGTTGGCGGCGTGCCCCGCGAAGGTTTTCAAACCGTACGGCACGCGCGGCCGATGCTGAGCCTCGACAACGCACTTGGCTATGAGGCGCTGAAGGACTGGGACCGTCGCGTCCGGGAAGGAACTGGCCGGCTGGTGAACGAATACATCGCCGAACACAAATTCGATGGATTGAGTATCTCGCTGCAATACGAAGCCGGCCTGCTGGTTCGCGGCGTCACCCGCGGCGACGGGACGACCGGCGAAGACGTCACGCCCAACGTGAAGACTATTCGCTCCCTTCCTCTGCGCGTGGACGCGGCTTCGTTGAAGAAGTTGAGGCTGCCGCTTAATTTTGAAGTGCGTGGCGAAGTGATGATGACGCGCAAGTCCTTTGAAGCGCTGAACCGCCAGCAGGATGAAATTGGCGGGAAGATTTTCGTGAATCCGCGCAATGCTGCGGCCGGCGCTGTGCGCGTGCTGGACCCCAAGATCACTGCGCAGCGCAATCTGGATTTTTTCGCATATTACCTGTACGTCGACGGTAAAGTGCCGTTCGCGAAACATTCGGATTCGTTGACGGCGCTGAAGAGTATGCGATTCCGCGCTTCCGATGACTGGAAATTGTGCGACGGCATCGATGCCGTCTTCGCCTATTGCGAGTCGTGGGATGCCAAGCGCGAAAAATTGCCGTACGAGATCGACGGCGTGGTCATCAAGTTGAACTCCACCGCGCTGCAAAATGAGTTGGGATTTACGTCGAAGGCCCCGCGCTGGGCCATTGCGTACAAATATCCCGCGCGCCAGGAACAAACCGTGGTGAACGACATTATCGTACAGGTGGGGAGAACTGGGAACGCTAACACCCGTGGCGGTGATGCAGCCGGTGCAGGTCGGTGGCGTTACCGTAAGCCGCTCCACCCTGCACAACATGGACGAGATCGAGCGGCTGGGCCTGCAGATCGGGGACACTGTTCTGCTCGAACGCGCAGGCGAAGTGATTCCCCACGTGCTGAAAGTGGTAAAAGAAGCCAAGGACCGCCGGGCATTCCACATGCCGAAGAAATGCCCGGTGTGCGGCAGCGCCATTCACAAAGTGGAAGGCGAAGTAGCGTACCGCTGTGTGAATTCCGCCTGTCCCGCCAAACTAAAGGAGTCCGTGCAGCATTACGCAGGCCGCCACGCCATGAACATTGATGGCTTAGGCGAAAAAATCGTGGACCAGTTGGTCGGCAAAGGCATGGTCAAAGACATTGCGGATTTGTACTCCCTGAAACTGGATGAAGTCGCGGCGTTGGACCGCATGGCGGAAAAATCCGCGCAGAACCTGTTGAATGAAATTGAAGGAAGCAAGAAACAGCCGCTGGACCGGCTGATTTACGCGTTGGGGATACAATTCGTGGGCGAGCGGACCGGGCAATTGCTGGCGGAACATTTTTCTTCCGTGGATGAACTGTCCGCGGCGACCACGGAGGAATTGGAGAATGTTCCCGAAGTCGGCCCCAAGGTGGCCCAAAGCATCACCGAGTTTTTCAGTGAACTCGCCAATCGCAAAGTCATCAAGAAACTCGGGAAAAGGCCGGCGTGAATCCCAGGGCTGAAAAAAGGGAAGTAAAGAGCCAGAAATTAGCCGGGAAAAGTTTTGTGTTCACCGGCAGCCTGGCGAACCGTTCCCGTGAAGAAGCCGGCGAACTGGTGCAGCAGCATGGCGGCAGAGTCAGCGGCTCCGTCAGCAAAAAAACCGATTACGTGGTCGTAGGCACGGACCCCGGGATCCAAATACGACAAAGCCAAAGAACTAGGGGTGCCAATTCTCAGCGAGGCCGAATTTGAGAAGTTGGTCGGTGCGAAGTGAGTTGAGCTAGATCTTTTTTGATTTTTTCCGGTCGACTAATTTTTCTGTCCACCACCAGGCCTTTGCGACCCACCCAGGAAGAAGCGCAAAAATCAGATAAAGGATTACCGCCAGGCCGAGGAGGAAATACTTGGCCTGGGGCGAAAGTCCCTTCGCGGGACCTCTGGGCGGCATAGATTCCGCGCGATTAAGGAAGGTGGCGAAGACAATCACGCGACTGATAACGTCAGTAATCCAAATCCGAGCAGTTTCCAAAAGCGGCGGCTGAAAAGCTTTTCTTTCGGTGGATAGCTGGCGGAGTAATCAGGCGGAGAAGTAAATAGTGATCGCCCTATCTCAGTTCCTGACTGATTCAGCCCAAGTCGGGCTGATGAGGGCGGTCTTTCTTGATTCGCGTATGGGCATTACGCAACAACTTCAACTTTCTTTTCACATTCCGCCGAGTCGTATTCGCCTCAAAGCTTCGTTAAGCGCAATCGGGTCCTCGGCAATTTTCTCAGTTTCCGCGAAATACATCAGGCGTTTTTCGAGATCCGAGAACTGCACATGCTCGAGTGAGGCCTGCTCTAGAGTTTGATGTACGAGAAATCATTAGCTTCGCGGACATTCATTGAACGGATGCTTTGCCCTTCGAATACCTTTGGGAAGTGACGTGGGGAACGAGCGATTACAGATATAATAGGGTTGGCGGGTGAGCTGGATGATCGCTGGTTCTTGCGTGAACGGCGGGATAAACCCGGCGCTACAGGCGAGGACGGGAGGAAAGTCCGGACACCACTGTAGTGCGTGAACGGTTTCGGCCGAGCCGTAGGAACAGGATTGGGCAACGCGCCTGGTAACGCCAGGGGATGCGGTTCGCAAGGATCGCGTCACGGAAAGTGCCACAGAGAATATACCGCCGGCGGGGCGTATCCCGGTGATAGCCCGGAGGAAAACCTTCGGGATGTCTTTCGATGGAACGCAACGAAGGTAAGGGTGAAAAGGTGGGGTAAGAGCCCACCGCGGCGCCAGCAATGGCGCCGGCACGGCAAACCCCGCGTGGTGCAAGACCAAATAGGAGGGGAGAGCTGGCCCAGCTCGCTGAGCGCGTCGGAAACAACAAGCTCCCTTGCGCCTACGGTGCAAGCGGCATGGAAGGATGAACCCTCGGGTAGGTCGCTCGATCCCGGTCGCGAGGCCGGGGCTAGAGGAATGATCGTCACGGAGCAGGCTCGCGAGAGCCGCACCGAACAGAATCCGGCTTACAGGCTCGCCCGCCAAATTTTCCATAGCTTACCGAGTCAACTTCGAGCTCGTCTAACGGTCGTCGCTTATGTCACTTACTTACAGCAGGCCCGACAAACTCAACCACGTTGATACCGTTCTCTATGAGATCGATATGCTGCGTTTCGCGATCTCACCGATTGGTCGAAAGTAAGTGGCAGGAACCGAGGGACGCTTGGGTTTATCTGGAAGCGTTCTTAGTTCACTACCGAAATCTGATTGAGTTTCTTGGAAAATCAAATCCCAATCCCCGTGACACAGACCTTCACGTGACCACGATCTGGCGGCAGGAAAAGCTCGAACCACCTGCTTCGCTAAAGGAAATTCACGCCAACGGGGCGGAGTTGTGGAAGGAATATGAGCCATCAGACGGCGATGGTGGCGGTCTGATTTCCCAATATCTCCAGCATTGCACCACGAAGCGAGTTGACTTCAAACATGGCGCATCGACACATGTGTGAGCGGATTGAACCTTTGCTCGCAGAGGTCGAAAAACACTTAAACCTACAGCAAGAATGCTTAAGCCAATGAAACCAGCAGAATTTGGTGGCCCATTTTCGGCCAGCACAGCTACTGTCACGATGACCGCTGTCTTGCCGGTCATATTGGACCCCGATTTGAAAAAGCGCCCACCCCGCTGAATCGCCATCGCGTGGCGAACCTAAAGATACACTCCCCTTTGAGGAGGGCGCGTGTCCGCCAGAGAACCAGAAACGGCAATGTCTCCCGGCGAGGCTCAGGCCAGGAGTTGGTTCACGGTGCGCTGCGCTTCCAGGATTGAGTAGCGACCTGCTTTTCAAGTTTTGCTGCTAATTGGGCTTTTTGTGCGCGTTCCGCCTTGTTTGAGTGGCCATGGAGCGCCTTACACCAAATTGATTCGCCAAAATCAGTGATACAATCGCGCCGTCATTTGGCGTGAGTGCATTAGCGCATGACCTTCGCTCCATCCATCCTGCTTGGAGGAAGAAATGCCGAAAAGACTTGTGGGGATGCCGGCCGGAATCGTGGCGGTAGCCCTCGGTGCTTTTTTCTTGATGTCGAAACCAAATCTCTTTTTCAACGCGACTACTCACCCGTCGCACCCTCTGACGCGAATGGCAGCACGCCAGATTTCCGTGACTCCTCCACCGATGGGTTGGTCTTCCTGGAACAGTTTTTCCAATACTATCGATTCAAAGATCACCATGGAACAAGCCAAGGCCATGGTGTCGTCTGGAATGAAGCTGGCGGGCTATCAATACATCAATATTGACGAGGGATGGTGGCTCGGATCGCGCGATGCGAAAGGCAATATCGTTGTCGAAGCGAAACAGTGGCCCGCATTGCAACCCGGCGAGCACGACGGGGACATGTCCAACATCGTGAGATTCATTCACGCACAAGGACTCAAAGCAGGTATCTACACGGATGCTGGTGAAGCGGGATGTGGCTTCTACGGGCCGGATCTCGGTCCGCCCATGCCGCATACGGGCAGCGAAGGGCACTACGATCAGGACTTTCTGCAGTTCGCGGAATGGGGATTCGATTACGTCAAGGTAGATTGGTGCGGCGGGTATCACGAGAACCTGGATCCTGCCGTGCAATACGCCGAGATCGCGCACGCGATTCATCGCGCCGAGATAATCTCAGGGCACCGCCTTTACTATTCCATTTGCAATTGGGGCAGCAAGAGCCCGTGGACCTGGGCGCCCGGAATCGGCGGCGTCGCGGCGGACATCTGGCGAACCAGCGGTGACATCGTGGCGCCGATTGTGGCGAACACCAAGAACGGCAACCGCAAAGCCAGCATAAAGGGAGTCCTGGATAATTTCGATCAGGGGATTCACCCTTCTGCACAGCACACCGGCTTTTATAACGATCCGGACATGATGATGGTGGGGATGCCGGGATTATCGGAAACGCAGAACCGCGTGCACATGAGCCTATGGGCCATTTCCGGCGCTCCGCTGATCGTGGGCGCGGATTTGGCGAATCTCAGCAAGACGAATACGGCCATTCTGACGAACTCCGAGATCCTCGCCGTGGATCAAGATACGCTGGGTGTTCAGGCCATCAAAGTAGCTGAACCAAAGCCGGGACTCCAAGTGTGGGCGCGGCCCTTGGCAAATCCGGGCGTGCATGCAGTGCTCCTCTTGAACCGGAATTTAGCTCCCGGTGAGATTTCCGTTCATTGGGACACGATCGGCTTGGACGCTTCGTCCAAAGCTACAGTGAGGGATTTGTGGGCGGGCGAAGAATTGGGATCGTTTGCCGCGGCCTACTCAACTATAGTTCCGTCGGGCGATGCCGTATTTTTGATCATTCGCGGCGTCAACGCGAACGAAACGGTGTATGAAGCCGCGTCGCACGCCAATGTTCTAGCCGGTGGTGCGACCGTGGAATCCTGCAAATCATGCGCGAGCGGGCAAAGAGTTTCTCTTGGTGGTGAAAAGTCGCTAACGTTCAAAATTGCGGCCCTGAAAAAGCCGTCCTTTTTGCAAATTCACTATATCAATGTGAATCCCGATCCGGTGCTTGGCCAACTGCGTGTTGACGGTCAAATCCCAACGAATATTTCTTTCCCGCCCACAGGCGGCGACGGGGAAGTGGGCAGCGTCACGATTGAGGTGGAATCAAATCAAGCCGGAGCGCAGAGCGCGCTTACGTTTTCTTCGCCATGCGTGATTGGTCCTGCGCTGGAGTCTATCTCGGTTTTGGCGGGAGCACACTGATGGCAATGCCTGGATAATGGGCTTGGCGCAGCTTTCGTCTGCCACGAAGTTCATGCTTTAGGATTTGCTCGTAGATGGCTCGACCGTGATTCGCGTGCCCCGAATCACGGGTTTTCCCATCATAATCGCTGGGTCAATATCGATTCGCTCGGTTGTCATCACCATTCTCTGCGCATCTCATGTCGCTCTTGCGAGAACTGTGCCACAAGTGTGTCACAAAACCAGTCGAAGCTGGCAAAACTGACTTCGTTGACGAATCACTCTTCTTGATTCTGCGGGACTTATTGAAAGCAAAGGACAGCCCGGAGATTCCGGCTTACAGGCTCCCCGCCATATTTTCACGAACTTACGGACGGTTTCGGGGAAAGTCCTTCAGTTTTTCTCTCTCGCGAATTCGTAGATGATTTGTCGCGAGCCTTTCGGGGCTGCGAAACTCTTCGGATACTGGCGGCCGGTCATGTCGAAACAGACGCGGAATTTGTCGCCGGAAAGTTCATAGATACCGGTTAACGTTCCGCCGGCATAGCCTTGGCTGGCAAGCGGGTTGTCGCCATGGTTGGCGAAATTTGGTTGTGGCCGGATCCGGAATCGAGCTTGAACTGGTAGGTTTCCTCGGATTGCCCCAGGTGGATTGTGTAATGGTCGCCATCGACCACCCAGTGCACGTCGTTGTGAATAGGACGCCCGTCGTAGGTGGCGCCGGTAAGTTTCCAGGCGCCCTGAAGGCTTTGCGCGTCGGCCACCGGATCGGTCGAATGGCCAAAAACGCCGCCGATTCCTCCGGAGGAGGCTTGCGCGGTGTCGGCAGGAGAATTAGAGTGCGAGCAGCCGAGCAACGCCAGCGAGCTTGCGAGGAGCACGATGTGTAGTGTCCGCATAAATTCCATCCTCCCGCTCCATTTCGCCAAGGCGATCCATGAAGCTAGGCCTGTTTGTTTCCTCATGCAGAATAGCGGCTCGCGCGGGAGGACCCTGAACATGAAACCGGCGGCCATACTCCTTTCGGCTATTATTCTTTTGCTTACGCTATGCGGCTGTAGCGGCAGCCATTATCGGCTGGTTTCCAAGGAGTACGGCTTTTCCGTTGACTTCCCCGAGAAGCCCATCGAGCAGTCTCTGACCAATTCCCAGGGTCTCCCGAAGATCTTATGGAGCGTTCTGAGCGACGACCCCAAGGAGTTTTACAGCGCCGAAGCCACCAACTATAAGGAGGCGCCGAACTACACGCAGGACTGGGTGCCGAATAAGGAACTGCTCGCTGTCGTCGGTGTTGAAACTCTAGAACACCACCGCTTCAAACTGCGGGCGCGGGCGACCGGCCGGGAGGTAGACGCAATCGCCACGACGTCAAAGCAGGTCGCTACGGGGGATATCTTCGCTTCTATTTATGTGTTGGATGGACGCAAGTTGATCTCAATCACTTCGACTGCACCCCTTCAATGAGACAGTTTTCGATGGGCACACTTGCAGTTCTTAGAGTTTTCTTCCCGTCTTCTGAGGAAGCCGGGGATCTGGGGGAGGGGGCGACGTCGCCCCCTCCCCCAGAAAATTTGTCGCGGGTGTTCGTCATGGTCTGAAAAACACTAGGGTTGCACTCGTAGAGTTTTCTACTGCCCTCGGGAATTCAACCTGCTGTTCGAATTCTTCCGGAGGACGGTAGCCCAACGCTGAGTGCAGCCGCTGCCGATTGTAATACTGCTCGATGAATTCTTCGATGTTCACACGCATGTGCCCAAGGTCTTCGTATCGGTTCGCGTAGATTTCCTCTCGTTTCAAGGTTTTCATGAAGCTCTCGCAACTCGCATTGTCGTACGGATTCGCCGGCCGACTCATGCTCGGGATTATCTGCTGCTCCCTGAGCACGTTTACATACTCGCTGGACGCGTACTGCAGCCCGCGATCGGAATGGTGCACCAGGCCTGGCCCTGGGTTCCTCTCTACCAGAGCTTTGTTGAGCGCTGCCAGTGCTAAACGCACCGCTAACGTCTTGTCCAACTCCCACCCGACCACTTTCCGGGAAAAGGCATCGAGAATCACCGCCAAGTACACAAATTCCCACTTCAATCGGATGTAGGTGATGTCCGCTACCCACAGCTGGTTAATCCCTGTCAGTTTCATGCGGCCAGCCAGGTTCAGATGGACCTCGAATTCGTGTTGGCTATTCGTGGTCACCACAAATGCCCGCATCCGCACGGCGAGTAAGTTGTCCTCCCCCATGATCCGCATGACCCGTTTGTGATTCACCGGCATGCCTCGCCGCCGCAATTCTGCTGCAATGCGGCGGTAGCCGTAGCGCCGACGATGTTCGACAGCAATCTGCTGAATCGCCGATCGCACTTCCATCTCCTCTTCGACCGGGTGCTTCTCCCGAAAAGAACGGTAGAAGCTTGCCCGGCTCACTCGCGTCAACTCACACATGCGCTCGATACTCAAGCTGCCTTGCAATGACATCACTTCTCGCATTTGGTCGTAGATGCCATCCCGCCAGTTCCGCCTTTCTTCTGGCGTCGAGCCTCGACTTTTTGCAAGGCACCTTTGAAAAAATCCACCTCCATCGCCTTCTCGGCGAGCATTTGCTTCAACTGGTGAATTTGCTTACGGTAGGACGACGTGTGCGTGCTGGGCCGCGAGCCGTCTTCTCCCGGCTCGATGGTCTCGAGTTTAACGCGCCACTTGTACAGGCATCGCCGGGTCACCCCCAGCTCTTGCGCCAACTCCTTGACATCATCACAGTTTCTTAGACGTTCAACAGCCATCCGCTGGAACTTCCGTGAGTATCGCTTTCGCTTCACTTTGCAGCCCTTTCCCTGCAAAGTGTGCCCATCCTGCCTGTCTCATTTCAAGGGTGCAGTCCACACTGCACGGACAAAGGATGCGACGCACCGCGCGACCTATCTGAGTTCGCTCACGCTGCTGGAGTAGGGGACGAATCTCTAAGATATGCCGGGTCGCGCAAGCTGGAACCGGTGTGCGCAAGATCGAAGCAAGGTCCTCTCCTGAAACCCAAACTCGCTCAAGCAAGCAGTTGGTTCACGGCGCGCTGCGCTTCCAGGATGGAGTAGCGATGATCCATGGCGCCGGCCAAATCCGTGTTGGCGAAGGCGATTCGGCCGAACGGCGCTTTGCGCAGGGTCTCGCGAGGCGCGGGCTGGCCGTCTTTGCCAAAGAAGAATCCAGGTTGCGGGCTGAGGTACGCATGTCCCCAACGATTCAGAATAATTCCCGCAATATCGCGGCTGACCACAAAGCCGGAATCGCCAAACATGTCCGTAAACTGGCGGCGAATGAGGCGCTCATATTCCAGGAAAGATGTGGACAGCATCTCCACGCGTCCGCGATTGCCTTGATCCTCGGTGGAAAGGCCCGGATAGGAATACAAAACTTTCAGCGAGAGGACGATGGGCGAATCGGGATTAATCGTAGGATCAGCGCCAGCCGTGAGCGCTAGCTTACGCACCTCCATGTAATTCCCGACGAGTCCATCGAACCAGCGGCAGCCACTCAGCCCCTTGTTGTAAAGAAATCGCCAGTTACGCACCGCGACGTTAGCCATCATGCAAGGTGAGCGGTAGAACTGGGCATAAGCCTGGCGGTGGGTTTCGGGCAAATCTCGCACAATGTGCTTCGTCGTCCAACTGCCCCCAGCCATCACTACCGAACGCGCCTTCACGCGATAGAGCTTGCCATCCTTTTCATACACGATGAGTACGGAGGAGGCTTTCGCGGGATCGCCATCGTGTTGAACGGCGACGGTCGTGGAGCCAAGTCGAATGCGGGCGGGCGCATCAGGGTGATCCAAAGCGGGGAAATTCACATTGTTGCGTGACACGCCTTCGACCGTGTTTGGCCCATCCATCGCGGCGGGTATCAGCGTTTTCACCATCAGGCGCGCGATGGTGGTGTTGCCGCCGGGGAACATTTGATCCATGGCGCCGGTTTCGTCCGGCACCGGTCGCAGCATTTCGAAGGCGTAATCCGCGTACGCGGAGAGAGCATCGGGGCCCAGGCCAGAGCCGCCACCTTCCACGGGCGAAAGAAATGTGCGTACGGTCTCGCGGCTCAATCCGAAACGTTCCATATAATGTTGTTCGAGTGAAATCGTGTCCAGGTACCGGGAGATCGCGTCGCCTTCTTCTTTGGGATGCTCGAAATTGTTTGCCGTCCACAGGAGCGCCGGTCAGGAAGTGCACCCACTCGGTTCGTGAGGAATCGGAGATCGGAGCGCCTTGCGAATTTCTTGCGCACCGGATCCATGACCCAGAGTCCTGGTTTGTGCCCGAATTTCGCGCCAAACCAGAATCCGTACTGCCCGTAGTCCATTCCCACAGCGTCATAAGGAGTGCGCGATAGCGGCATCTCCGGTTGAGGGCCAGCCCACTTCTGGTAGCTGAGCTTCGGCGATTCCAGGCCAATGGATTGGTAGAACTGGGTAAGAAAACTTTGCGGCTCTTGGAGTTGGTAAATAGCCGATCCCTGATGTGCGATCAGGCGTTTGCCATCGACGAGGAATTCATTCTGTTTGGCTTCCCCGCCGAAAATCGGATGATTTTCCAGGATCAGGCACTTGGCGCTTGGAGCTTTCCGCTGGAACAAAAGCGCGGCGGCAATTCCGCTAATACCGCCACCAACGATCACGCAGTCGTAGGTTTCGCCCGTATCGACCACTTCATTGGGCAAGCGATTGTAGACGGCGTCGCGAATTTTGTGTCCCGCGAGCAGCACCGGCCAGGTGTTTCCATTGGAAGTGCTGTACTCACCCACCCCGCCGTACCCGGTGAATTGGTCCGTTTTGCGCCAGCAGTTCCTGAGGCGCGAGGCCAATCCAGAAGGACTGCGCCAGACGCCAGGAGCGTTGACCCCAGGAAATCCCGGCGAGTGATGGGGGCCTGCATACCGAGTTGCTGGTCGCCAGGCTGGTTCGAAGGATGTTTGGGCATGCAAGGGCCTCAGTTCATTTTCAGTTCCACGGATCGCCCGCAACGTAGAGATTACCTACACAGACGGCAAATCACAACATTGAATCAAGAGTAGGGGCACAGCGCCACTATTGCGCCCCATGTTCGCAAGATCCCCATCTCCGCAAGATCAAACACGCACGGATTCGAAGTAATTCTCGGGGATTCCGCTATGATAGATGAAATCGCCTCGGAGGCAGGTCCACGTCCGCGCACCGAGTACCCTCCCGAAGTTCGCTCGCATCCAAGCAGACATCCAGGAATGATAAGACAAGTCTTGTACTTTCTTCATTCCCGGAGGTTCAGCCGCTCAATTTTTTGATGAAACTTTGTACGCGACGGAGCGTTACTTCATAAGAAGTAGCCAGAGCCAACGGAGACTAAGAATCTTGGGACACGAACACGAAAAAGCAAAAAGAGGAGAAGGCTGTAGGATCCAGGCGTAACAGCTAGCGTTGCGGGAGCGCTGTTGCTGCCTATGCTGCTGTTCTGCGTTTCTTGCAATCGCAGCAGCGCCAGTGCGGCTGGTCCCGCGACCCTGCCACCTCCCCTGGTAACCATAGCGACCGCCACTGCTCAGGATGTGCCTCGCTACCTCGACGAAATCGGCAGGAACATGGCATTCGAGTCGGTCAGCGTGACGCCCCAGGTGGCTGGACTGATTACCGAGCGGCATTTCCAGGATGGCGAGAACCTGAAGAAGGGCCAGTTGCTCTTTGTAATCGACCCGCGTCCTTTCAAAGCTCAGTTGGATTCCGCTCAGGCAACTCTCTCGCAAGCGAAAGCGGCATTGGACCTCGCGAAAATTCAATTTGGACGCGATCAGGAATTAGTGGGCACACGGGCCATTTCCAAGCAGGATTATGACACCAAGAAAAACACCGTGGACGTGGCCCAAGCGCAAGTAGAAGCGGCGCAGGCGGCCATCGAAACTGCGCAGATCAATCTGAATTATTGCTACATCCATTCCCCGATCGATGGCAGGGCCGGCGCGCGCCTTGTGGATGTGGGCAACGTAGTGCAGGCTAACACCACTTCACTGCTTTCTATTCAGCGGCTGGAACCGATTTACGCGTTGTTCACCATCACCGAGCGCGACCTTCCGGAAGTCCAGCGGGAAATGAGCAGGGGAACGCTGAAAGCACTCGTTCGCCTCCCCGCCGATGCTGAGAATTCGTCGCGGCCGGGCAAAGTGGAGTTTCTGGACAATGCCGTGCAAAACGCGACAGGCACCGTGAATCTGCGAGCGACCGTGCAGAATCCCGATCATCATTTCTGGCCGGGGCAGTTCGTAAACGTCCGCCTGGTTCTGGCAACGAACAAAGGCGCGGTGCTCATCCCGAATCAGGCCACGCAACTAAGCCAGCAAGGACCGTTCGTCTACGTCGTTAAGCCGGACGACACCGCGGAACTTCGCGCGGTCACCTTAGGGCAGCGCCAGGGCGAGGACGTGGTCATCGTGAGCGGGCTTGCGCCGGGCGAACGCGTTGTGCTGACGGGACAATTGTTGGTTCGTCCAGGCGCCAAAGTTCAGATCGAAAGTGGCAACCCAGCGGGCGCTCCAGCACCAGCACCGGGCGGAGCGTCGAAACCTGCCGGTGGAGGTCACTCGTGAACCTCTCCGAACCATTCATCCGGCGGCCGGTAATGACCGTGGCGCTGACGGCCTCCGTGATATTGTTCGGCGTTTTTGCGTATCTTCAATTGCCCGTCAGCGACCTTCCGGCGGTCGACTATCCCGTGATTCAGGTGCAAGTCGGTTACCCGGGCGCCACGCCGGAGACCATGGCGAATAATGTGGCCACGCCGCTCGAACGCCAGTTCATGCAAATTCCTGGACTGGAGATGGTCACGTCCAACAATGGGCAAGGGCACTCGAGTTTCGTGCTGCAGTTCGACCTTTCGAAGAGCTTGGACGCCGCTGCCACGGATGTGCAGGCGGCGATTACACGGGCCACCGCGCAACTGCCCGTTGACCTGCCGAGTCCCCCTACGTTCACGAAAACGAATCCCAATGATCAGCCCATTCAGTATCTCGTGCTGGTAAGCGATACGGAGACGGAAGGCGCGCTCTACGATTACGCCAACACCCAGGTCGGCGAGCACATCAGCATTCTGCCAGGCGTTAGCCAAGTGGCGGTCTATGGAACGCAATCGGCTGTGCGCATCAAGGCGGATCCATCGGCTATGGCGATTCGAAATATCACCCTGGAGGATCTGACCAACGCCATCAAGAACGGAACGAGTTACACCGGCGCGGGTCAGTTTGACGGGGCCCACCGTACATTCCTGTTGCAACCACAAGGCCAGCTCAGCACCGCCGATCAATACAACAACTTAATTGTGAGCCAGAACGGCGGCGCACCGATCTTCCTCAAGGATGTTGCGACAGCCAAGCAGGGCGTCCAAGACGAACGCATCGATATGCGATTCTGGGCGCGCGGCTATCCCACGCCGGGGGCTACGGTCGTGGTTGCGGTGTTCCGGCGCGCGGGCGCCAACGCCGTCGAGGTAACCAAGGCAGTTCGCGACCTGCTACCCAGTATCCAGAGCCAACTTCCCAGTTCCGTGCGCATCGTTTCGGTGTACGACCGCTCGGCGACCATCGTCAGCAGCATCAAGGACGTGCAGGCCACGCTGTACATCGCGTTCGTCCTGGTGGTGATGGTGATATTTGTCTTTCTCGGCCGCGCTACGGACACCATGATTCCCGCCGTCGCTTTGCCTTTATCCCTGCTGCTTACGTTCGTGGCCATGAAGATTCTGGGCTACAGCCTGGACAATTTGTCCTTGATGGCACTCACGTTGGCGATTGGATTCCTGGTCGACGATGCCATCGTGTTCCTAGAGAACACCGTCCGGTTGATGGAAGAAGGGCAGACTGCTTTAGAGGCTTCGTTGAATTCCGCGAAGGAAATCAGCTTCACGATTTTGACCATGACCCTGTCGTTGGCGGCCGTATTCATCCCGCTGGTGTTCATGGGCGGATTGGTGGGACGTATCTTCCGCGAGTTCTCCATCACCATTGTCATCTCCATTCTGGCCAGTGGAATTGTTTCGCTGACGTTGACGCCACTGATGACCTCGCGATTGCTGTCCGACCGTGGCGCGGACGCCAAGAAAACCTGGGTCGAGCGGGTCATTGGGGGAATCGAACGCCGCGTCCTGAGTGTTTACGGGCGCCAGTTGTGGTTCTTCCTTCGGCACCGTTGGATTTCCGCCTTGATCTGGTTCGTTTGCTTATTTGGGACGGGATACCTCTTCTACACCATCCCGAAATCGTTCTTGCCAGTGGGCGACAGCTCGTTCATTCGCGGCGTGCTCGTGGCGCAAGAAGGTTCTTCGCCAGAGCAGATGCATGCTTACCAGAACGCCGCGGAGAAAATTATGCACGCGAATCCCGCGGTGACTTCAACCTTCACCATGAGCGGGAACGGTCAGTTCCTGCCGTCCAATCAGGCGTTTCTGCTGGCGTTCTTGAGTGAACCTGCGAAACGCGCGCCAATTGGTCAAGTTGCGGGCCAACTCATGGGCGGCATCATGTCCACGATCCCGGGCACTGTGGCGTTTCTTCAGCCCAACCCCGTGCTGGAGATTAGCACCGGCGCCACCGCCAACGTTCAAGGAGAATTTGCTTACGCCATCTCGGGCATCAATCCCAATGAGGTGTATGACGCCTCCAACAAAATGCTCGCAAAGATGCATGAATATCCGGGCTTCTTGTTCGTGAACTCCGACCTCTTCAATCACACTCCGAATTTGCAGGTGAACATTTTGCGCGATCAAGCCAAGCTCTACGGGATATCGGAAACGCGCATACTCACGTTGCTGCACGATGCCTATTCGCAGAATTACAGCTACCTGATCAAGAAAACGACCGACCAGTATCAGGTGATTCTGGAAGTCGCGGACGACAAGCGCGCCGACCCTCAGGACCTCAGCAAGCTGTACATCAAGAGTGACGACGGCCAGCGCATGATTCCATTGAGCGCGGTCACCACCACGCACGTGGTCATCGGCCCGCAAGCCGTAAACCACATCAACCAGTTCACCAGCGTGACGTTGTTCTTCAATATGAAGCCGGGCTACACCGTGGGCCAGGCTACCGATTACGTCGAAAAAACCGCCAAAGAGATCCTTCCGCTGGACGTGCGAGGTGAACTGCAAGGGCAGGCGCTCACGTTCCGCAACACCGCTTCGGACCTGGTGGTGTTGATGATGGTTGCGGTTTTTGTGATGTACGTGATTCTGGCCATTCTGTACGAGAGCTACTTGCATCCGATCACCGTGCTTTCGTCTTTGCCGGTCGCGCTCGTCGGCGGTTTGCTCACCCTGTGGCTGTTCAAGTCCGAAGCGTCCCTGTATGCGTACATCGGTATGTTCATGCTCATGGGCATCGTGAAGAAGAACGGAATCATGATCGTGGACTTTGCGGAGCAACGGGTGCAAAAGGGAGTCAAGGACGATCAAGCCATTCACGACGCCAGCATGGAACGATTCCGTCCGATCATGATGACCACCATGGCGGCGCTGCTTGGCGCTATGCCCATTGCTTTGGGTTATGGCGCGGACGGGTCGTCCCGGCGGCCTCTTGGCTTGGTCGTGATTGGCGGCTTGGTTGTGTCGCAATTCTTGACACTCTTCGTCACTCCGGCCATTTATTTGTATCTCGAAGAATTCCAGGAAAAGGTGCTGGACCGCTATTCCTTCTTCCGGTCCACGCGCAAGCACTTCGAACAAATCCCTGCGGGCACTCCTGCGTTCGCAATGCAGGAACGCGAGGGAGACTGAACAACATGAGGCGATCTGACGTTTTCCTTACGTTATTTGTATGCGCATCCCTGATTGGTTTGGGAGGTTGCACTGTCGGGCCAAACTACAAACGCCCGGCGGCTACTGTGCCAACCAGTTACCGTGGCGCCACCGCGCCTGAAACTTCCAACACCGAGCCCGCGCCGGCTTCGACTAACAATCCCGCCAATCCCGCGGGCACCTCCGTCTCTTCACTCGGCGACGAGAAGTGGTGGGAAGTATTCCAGGACAAGGAACTGCAAGGACTGATTCGCACGGCGCTGCAGAACAACTATGATGTGCGCATCGCCGCGACTCGCATTCTGCAAGCGCAGGCGCAACTTGGCATTACCCGTGCCAATCAGTTTCCCACCTTGGGTGCCGGCGGCAACGTCACCAGTGTGCGCCAGCCCACCGTCGGACCGATTCCGGCGTATGAATTCACTCAGGGAGAATTGTCCGCGACGGGGGCGTGGACGCTGGACTTTTGGGGCCAATATCGCAGAGCCACAGAGTCTGCGCGTGCTACTTTGCTGGCCAACGAATGGGCGCAAAAGGAAGTGATGGCGACTCTGGTCGCCAATGTTGCTACTTCTTATTTCCAGCTGAGGCAACTCGATCTGCAACTCGAAATCTCCAAGGGCACATTGAGTTCGCGCCAGGATTCCCTGGACCTGACAAAACTGTTGGAAGCGCATGGGATCAATTCGCTTCTGGATGTGCGGCAGTCCGAGCAGTTGGTGTTTACCGCCGCCGCGGAAGTGCCGGACCTGGAACGGCAGATTGCGCTACAGGAGAACGCCATCAGCATTTTGCTGGGCAACAATCCAGGGGACGTGCCGCGCGGTTTGAAATTAACCGAACAGCCGCACTCGCCGGAGGTTCCGGTAGGATTGCCCTCCGCGCTGCTCGAGAGGCGTCCGGACATAAGACAGGCTGAAGCCAATCTGATTGCTGCGAATGCGCAAATTGGCGTGGCGCGCGCACAGTATTTTCCGCAAATCTCGTTAACCGGGACCGGGGGTTTCGAAAGTTCTGCTTTAACGAATCTATTCACCGGTCCAGCGGGAGTTTGGAGTCTGGCGGGAAGTTTCACTCAGCCTATTTTCGAAGGCGGCCGCCTGAAAAATAACGTTCGGCTGGCGGAAGCGCAGCGCGACCAGTTGGTGCTGACCTACCAGCAAACGATTCAAGGCGCATTCCGCGACGTCTCCAACGCGCTGGTCGCTTACCGCAAGTACCGTGAATTTCGCATCCAGCAGCAGCACCTTGTGGATTCTGCGCAGGACGCTGCGCATCTCTCTGAAATTCGCTTTAAAGCCGGAACCACGGACTATCTGGAAGTGTTAACGAACGAAACCAACTCGTTTTCCGCCGAACTCACATTGGCGCAGGCGGAAGGAAACGAACTCACCGCTTTGGTGCAGTTGTATCAGGCGTTAGGCGGCGGCTGGGAATAGCGCCGTTCGGAATTCGTCGCGCTAGCTAATCGTAGCCGTGCATACGCCGCGGCGCGAAGTTCGTGAGCTACGTTCTCGATCACAGAAACCCAATCTCCTGGCTGAGGTTGTCTGAATAGACGCATGGTTGGATACCACGGGCTGCGGCTTGTCCTGATCATCCATCGCCAGTCGGCCGAGTAGGGAAGTAATGTCCAAACAGGTTTCCCGAGCGCGCCAGCGAGATGCGCAATCATCGTGTCCACCGAAATCACCAGGTCAAGACACGCGATTGCCGCGGCGGTTTCACGCAGCGTGCCCTCTCGCCTTTCCACCTTCCGCAGCCGCAAATGACCGGAATCAATTTGATGCTCGCCGCGGCCCTTCTGCAGGCTGAAAAACTGCACACCGGGAAGCCCAATCAGTGTAGTCAACTGCTCATCCGGAATGTCTCGAGTTGCATCCCAGCCGCCCGAGGCCCAGCAAACGCCTACATTCAACTGATGCTCATCCAGACCAAGCGCAGCCAACTCAGCCCGTTTCCGGTCCACCATTTCATCCGGCATGGGCAGATAAGGCACGCGCGCTGGTATCGTATTCAGCTCGGTTCGAAACGCATACGGCAGTTCCATTAGCTCCGCATCTACATCGTAATCGACTTGAGCGGCCCCATTCAGCGGAATCAGCTCGTCAATTCCTTCAACCTGCTCCAGGACCTCCATCAATTTGGATTCACACTGAACAATCACTTCACGCGCGCGCGGCTTCAGCAATTCGGCGTAGCGAATGAATTGCAGCGTGTCGCCGAGCCCGTGGTAGCAACGGACCAAAACGCGCTTTCGATCGAGTGGCTGGCCATTCCAAACCCGGCGAAGGTGAAACGGTAATCGCTCTTGAGGCTCATTGCGGGCCAAACGTCTGCGTTCGCTGCGGTCGGTTTCGCGCCAGGCCTCTTCGAACCTGCCAAGCTTCATGGAACAAAGCCAACGGCGAGCCAGTCCTTCGTCATCATCGAGGCCCTTGGTTTGGGCCAACCGGTAATAGTCAAGCGCGTCGCGCAGCCGGTTCTCTGCCAGTAGGTATTCGGCGGTTTCGAACGCGAGGCGGGCAATGTCGGGATCAGGTCCAGCGTGTTGCTGCGCAACCTTGAAATGCTTATCGAGTGCTACGCTTTCTTGCATTGGAGCGCTTCTCGGAAGATTTGCTCGAACTGGAATTATGATCTCCTTGCAGTTGGCCTTGCCGCTTCTTCAATCCTTTTTTCAATTGCGCCGGCGTTCGCGGACTTTCCAGGGCTTTTTCCACCCCGCGTTGCTGTTCTTCTTTCGTGAGTCGGTGACGTGCCATTCTTCCTCCAGTACATTTCGGTCGCAAAGAGCGCGACCATTTAAACTGCAAGCATCCTGTGTGTGGACGTAACGTCCCATCCGGCGTGTTCTGTAACGCGGGGAACGATTTTACTTATGCGCGGTTTGTTCTTTCTTCAGCGAATTTGAAGCAGGGGGCCGGGCCCTCAGCCCTCGGCCCCCCTACCGTTGCAGCCCTGCGGGTGCAACGGATTCCGGAAAAATCGGTCATGCTGTGGCTGCCTGCGCGCGGTTACAGTCGGACATCGCCCAAGCGGTGAAACACAACTGCTTTCATCTGATCCCCCAAACTTTTGTGGATTCTCTGCAAGTAAGATTAGCCGCACGCAGGAAACGTTTCGGATGTGCCGCACGAATCCACGGATTCCTGAAATTTCTTTGGCAGTTTGAAATTATTTCGCGACGTGTACAGCGAATCTGCGCGTAATCTGGGGAGCAAAACCAAAGTGGCTCTACAGTCTCTACTGCACTACAGAGCGATGTTCAAACAGGTACATACCTTACCTGATTGGAAGATTTCGCTGCCACATCTATATAAGCTATGCAGTTAACTTCACCTGGTCGCTCCCTCAGGCGGCCACATTTTTGGGCGGGAGATGAAAAAGCAAGTTTTGATCACTGGGGGAGCGGGCTTCGTAGGATCGCATGTCGCGGACGAACTGCTTTCCCACGGTTACCGTGTCCGCGCCTTAGACAGCTTAATCCCTCAAGTACACGGGGCAGGATGTTCGCGCCCTTCCTACCTCAATCCAGAAGTTGAACTGGTCATCGGGGACGTTCGAGACGCCGCGGTGGTAAGGCGTGCCCTGGACGGCATCGACGTGGTGTATCACTTCGCTGCTGCCGTCGGTGTCGGTCAGAGCATGTACGAAATCACGCAGTACACGTCGGTGAACAATCTCGGAACCGCAGTGCTGCTGGAAGCTTTGCCAAAAAGCAAGGTGCAGCGGGTGATCGTCGCGTCCAGCATGAGCATTTACGGTGAAGGTTTGTATCAAGATCCATCCGGGGAGATCGCGGTGGCGCCCCAGAGGAACGCCCAACAATTGCGCGCAGCCGATTGGGAGTTGCGCTCGCCGGACGGCCAGCCGCTGAAGCCGGTAGCCACGCCGGAATGGAAACCGCCCGAACTCGCGTCCATCTACGCCCTTTCCAAGTACGACCAGGAGCGCATGTGCTTGATGATCAGCGCTGCCTACGGAGTGGAAGTGGTCGCGCTGCGATTTTTCAATATTTATGGGCCACGCCAGGCGCTTTCCAACCCTTACACCGGTGTTCTGGCAATTTTTGCTTCTCGTCTGCTGAATGGCAAACCGCCTCTGATTTTCGAAGATGGCTGCCAGTTGCGGGACTTCGTGAATGTGGCGGACATCAAGCGAGCATCCCGTTTGGCTTTGGAAGTACCGGAAGCAAGTGGGGGAGTGTTCAACATCGGCAGCGGCTGCAGCTACCGCATTCGCGATATCGCCGAGCAGATGGCGCGCGTTCTTGGCTACGAGGAACTTTCGCCGCGCATCACGGGACAGTACCGCGTAGGTGACATACGCCATTGTTTCGCGGATATTCGTCGCGCCCGCGAGGTACTTGGTTTTGAACCGCGCGTCACTTTGGCCAACGGCATTCGCGAACTGGCTTCCTGGCTCGACGGGCGCACTGCCGAAGATCGTGTCGCCGAAGCGTGTTCTGAATTGACGGCGCGGGGGCTCACGGTATGAAGCCCAACGGCCAAGCTGACTTACGATTCGCGAGCAAGCCTCGCGGAGGTTCGCTTCCCACCATTTTGATCACCGGTGGCGCTGGCTTCATTGGCACAAATCTAGCCGACGAACTTCTTTCGGCCGGCTTGCCGGTGATCGTCTACGACAACTTGTCTCGGAGCGGCTCGGAGATAAATCTCGAGTGGCTGTCTCGCAAACATCATGAACTATTGCGTGTGGAGTTGGCGGATGTGCGAAATTCGGATCGCCTGCACGCTGTCATTCGCGACGCAGACGCGGTATTCCACTTTGCCGCACAAGTGGCGGTAACCGACAGCCTGACCAACCCGCGTCACGATTTTGACGTAAACGTTCGCGGCACCTTCAATGTTTTGGAGGCGATCCGGTCCTCGCTTCATCGCCCGCCCTTGTTTTTCACTTCGACCAACAAGGTCTACGGATCGATGGATGACCATTCCTTGATCAAGACACGTGAGGGATACCGTCCGGCGCATTCGTCCCCCGGAATCGACGAATCGCAGCCGCTCGACTTTCATTCGCCTTATGGCTGTTCGAAAGGGGCGGCGGAACAATATGTTCTGGACTATGCGCGTAGCTATGGATTGCGCAACGTTGTGTTTCGCATGAGCTGTATCTACGGGCCTCACCAGTTTGGAAACGAAGATCAAGGCTGGATCGCTCACTTTCTGATTCGCGCCAGAGACCATAAGCAAATCACTATCTATGGCGATGGCTTGCAGGTGCGCGACGTTTTATTTGTAAACGATCTGGTGGCGGCGTTCTGCTCCGCATGGCAACAAGTCGAAAAAGTTTCCGGCCAGCCGTTCAATATCGGTGGCGGCGCGTCTAATATTCTTAGCCTGTTGCAACTGACGGAATTGATTGAGCAGCTTCAAGGCTATCCGTGTTCGCTGAGCTATAGCGATTGGCGCTGCGGAGATCAACGGTATTACGTCTCCTGCACAGACAAATTCACAACGGCAACAGGTTGGAGGCCCACGGTGATCGTTCGCGATGGAGTGACCGCGCTTTACCGCTGGCTCGCCGAGCAGCGCCAGGCGCGCGCCGGTGCGTCCTATGATCTTGAAACACGGAGCCCGCATCTTACCGGTTCCGCCGAGCTTGCGCGCTCGGAGTCAAGGCGCGTTTGAAACAAGGAATTGTAATCGTATGCGAGCAGCCGTGATTACGAATCCCCTGCGTGTAGAACTTCGCGACCAGAGCATGCCCGTGCTCCACGATGGCGAGATTCGTGTGCGCCTGCAGGGCTGCGGCGTATGCGGCTCCAACATGCCGGTATGGCAGGGGCGCTCGTGGTTTCGGTATCCCTTGGAGGCCGGAGCTCCCGGACACGAGGGTTGGGGAATTGTCGACACCGTGGCCGATGATGTCACCGCGTTTACTCCCGGTGATCGGGTCGCCTTCCTTTCCGATCACGCCTACGCGGAATTCGATACGACTGCCGCTTCCAAAGCCGTTCGTCTTCCCCCTTCCCTGGATTCCGTTCCTTTCCCCGCTGAACCGCTGGGTTGTGCCATGAACGTTTTGGAGCGCAGCGGGATTCAGGAGGGCGAATCGGTCGCGATCATTGGGATTGGCTTTCTGGGGGCGGTGCTGACGCGGCTGGCGGTCAAAGCCGGTGCAACCGTTGTGGGAATGTCTCGCCGGAAATTTGCATTGGACATGGCGAAACAATTTGGCGGGGCGGCTGTGTTCAATCTGAGCGACGTTCCAGCGGCATTGGAATTGGCGTTGGCCCGTACCGGTGGCCGCGGTTATGACTGCGTGATTGAAGCGGTTGGCACTCAGGAAACGTTGGACCTTTCGACGGAACTCACTCGCGAGCGTGGACGGCTAGTGATCGCCGGATATCACCAGGATGGCCCTCGCAGCGTCAACATGCAGTTGTGGAATTGGCGCGGCCTGGACGTCATCAACGCACACGAGCGAGACTCGCAGGTCTACGTGCAAGGGATGCAACGCGCCGTGGAAGCGGTCGTGAATGGCGCGCTGGACCCTCGGCCGCTCTATACGCACGCCTATCCTCTCGAGGATCTTTCCCGGGCGTTTCAAGATGCGCAGAACCGCCCCGAAGGATTTCTGAAAGCGTTGGTCATGCCATGACGGCCGCTCCCCAAGTCGCGTTCGTGGAGCAGCCGCGAACCAAACGCCCAAGGATTGGGTTCGTCGGTACCGGCTGGATTGGGCAGAGCCGGATGAAGGCCATTGCTCAGTGGAACTTGTCGGAGATCGTGGGAATTGTCGAACCAAACGAGCGAATGGCTCGCGCCGCTTGCGAAATTGCTCCGGACTGCGAAGTGAAGGACTCCATCGACGCGCTGCTCGATTGCGATTTGGATGGAATCGCGATTGCCACCCCGAGTGCTCTGCACGCGACGCAAGCCATCGCCGCTCTGCAGCGTGGCATCTCCGTTTTTTGCCAGAAACCGTTGGCGCGCAATTGCGCAGAAACCCGCGCGGTGGTGGATGCCGCCCGCGAAGCTGATCGGCTGTTGCGCGTTGACTTTTCTTATCGATTTCTGCAGGGTGTGCGCCAGATTCGCAACCTGATTCAAAACAAAGCGCTGGGCCAAATTTACATCCTGGATTTGTCATTTCACAACGCTTACGGACCCGATAAAGACTGGTTTTACAATCCGCAGCTTTCGGGTGGCGGGTGCGTGATGGACTTGGGAATCCATTTGGTGGATCTGGCGCTTTGGAGTTTGGATTTTCCGCAGGTTTCTCGAGTGCGCAGCGAGTTGTTCAGCGCCGGTAAGCGGCTGCGCAGCCGGAGCAACGATGTGGAAGATTATGCGAACGCGACGCTGCAGCTTGAGAACGACGTGCTCGCTTATCTATCGTGTTCCTGGAAAGCCCATGCCGGCTGCGACGCGGTCATCGAATTCTCGGTTTATGGCACGCAAGGAGGAGCGCGGCTTCACAATGTCGGCGGTTCCTTTTACGATTTCCAGACCGAACTATTCCGCGGCACCAAGTCCGAAATCTTGAGCAAACCACCGGAAGAATGGGGCGGCCTGGCGGCGCTGGACTGGGTGCAAAAGCTCTCCACGTCCAATCGCTTTGAACCAGAAGCCGAACGTTTTGTCGCGGTGTCTTCCACGCTGGACAGGATTTACACGCCATGAAGGTCCTGATGACCGCGGACACAATCGGCGGTGTCTGGACCTACTCGATTCAACTGGCCCGCCAGTTCCGAAATTGGAATGTCGAGATCGTGCTCGCCACCATGGGCCGCTTGCCTTCCATGCAGCAACTAAGTGAAGCGGCAGAGTGCGGCAACGTGCAGCTTTGCTCGTCCGAGTTCGCTTTGGAATGGATGGAGCAGCCGTGGGCTGATGTAGACCGCGCCGCCATGTGGCTGCTGGAGCTCGAAGAAAAATATCAGCCAGACGTGGTTCACCTGAACGGCTACGCCCACGCTTGCTTACCCTGGCGGGCGCCGAAACTCATTGTTTGCCATTCCTGCGTATTGTCGTGGTGGCTGGCGGTGAACGGTTGCAGCGCTCCCCGGAACGAGTGGAATACCTATAGGCAACGCGTGGAACAAGGCTTGCACTCAGCCGATTATGTGCTTGCGCCAACTTCCGCAATGCTCGCTTCCATTCGCTCCATTTACGGCGAATTTCATTGCCCGTGCGCGGTCATCAGCAATGCCGTTGATCTCTCGGCTTACGAAACACCTGCTATGAAGGAGTCATTTGTTTTCTCCGCTGGCCGCATTTGGGATCCCGCAAAAAATATTGCCGCTCTCGAGCGGGCGGGCGCGCGTGTCGCGTGGCCGGTTTTCCTCGCGGGAAGCCGGATTAGCCCGGACGCGAAGGAGTTCGAGAACGGTTGCAGTCCGAATGTTACGTATGTCGGCCAATTAACGTCCGCGCAGGTGGCGCGATTGCTGCGCGCCGCGCCGATCTACTGTTTGCCCGCGCGTTATGAACCTTTTGGCTTGTCGGTCCTCGAAGCGGCTTGGGCGAAATGCGCTCTGGTCTTGGGCGACATTCATTCTCTGCGCGAAAACTGGGACGGTGCCGCAGTTTTTGTTGCTCCCGATGATGTGGACGGTCTCGCCAATGCTCTGAACCAACTCATCGCGAAACCAACGGTTCGCGAGAAGTACGCGCAGCTTGCGCACAAACGCGCGCAGCGATTTTCGCCGAGCTCAACAGCTGGCAGCTACATGAACGTTTACCACGCGATGAATTTGTCGCGCATGTGCAGTCCACTTACAGTTTTGGAGAAGACTCAATGCGCGTCGTGATGTTCTATCACTCGATCCTTTCCGATTGGAATCACGGCAATGCGCATTTCTTGCGTGGGGTCGCAACCGAACTGATGGCCCGAGGCCATAATGTGCGAGTTTACGAAGAGCGCGACGCGTGGAGCGTTGTAAATCTGACGACCGAGTACGGCGTTGATGCGTTGAACCTGCCGCGCTCGATTTATCCAGAGTTTCGCGTAACCCGTTATGACGCGGCCAATCTGGATTTGCATGCGGCGCTTTCGAACGCTGATCTGGTCTTGGTGCATGAATGGAATGATCCAGGGCTGGTCTCGAGCATCGGCAGGCACCGGAAATACCGTGGCGAATACGTTCTGCTATTCCACGACACACATCATCGCGCCGTCAGCGATCTCAAGGCCATGGCCAAGTATGACCTTCGCGATTATGACGGTGTGTTGGCCTACGGTGCATCCTTGCGCGATACGTATGTTCGCCGCAGGCTCTGTGAAAATGTTTCGGTTTGGCATGAAGCCGCGGACACGCGGGTTTTTCGTCCTGCCCCCGCAAGACACAACAACAATGGTCAAGGCTTTGACGGCGATTTGGTGTGGATCGGCAACTGGGGCGACGACGAGCGAGTTTCTGAGATTCGCGAATTCCTGATCGAGCCGGTCAAGTCCCTCAGACTGAAGGCACGCGTGTACGGAGTGAGGTATCCGGCCAAGGCGATTGCCGCACTTCGAGCAGCCGGTATCGAATACGGTGGCTGGCTTCCGAATTATCGAGTGCCGGAAGTTTTCAGCGGGTTTCGCGCAACCGTGCATATCCCCAGGCGTCCCTATGTGAAAGATCTTCCAGGAATTCCGACGATTCGGCCGTTCGAGGCGCTCGCCTGCGGCATCCCGTTGGTCTCAGCGCCTTGGAATGATGTGGAAGGTCTGTTCTCCCCCGGCCGGGATTATTTAGTCGCGCAGGACGGCTTCGAGATGATTCAGCATCTTCGTTCCATCCTCGTTAATTCGAAATTTGCCGCCGAGCTGAGTACCCATGGTCTGCAAACCATTCAGCAAAGGCATACCTGCGCACACCGCGTAGACGAACTCCTCGCCATCTGCAAGACAGCACAAACCGTCGCGTCCGGAGCTTTGCGATGAGTACGAACCTACGCATAACGTTTTTCGGCTCTAGCCTGGTGTCGTCCTACTGGAATGGAGCAGCCACTTATTATCGCGGCATCGTGCGCGCCCTTGCCGAACGCGGGCATGATGTGACCTTCTGCGAACCTGACATTTACGATCGCCAACAGCATCGCGATATGGCCGACCCGGAGTGGGCCCGCGTAATTGTCTACCCTGGCCACGACGAAGCTGCACTTCATCGCACACTCAAGAAATTCGCCAACACGGACCTGCTGATCAAGGCCAGCGGCATCGGAGAATTCGACGAATTACTGGAAGCGGCGGTGCTCGAGATGAGAGCGCCGCACACTGCTGTTGCGTTTTGGGACGTGGATGCTCCGGCAACCTTGGAACGCATCACGCAAAATCCGAAGGATCCGTTTCGCGCACAGATCCCTCGCTACGATTTGATTCTAACGTACGGCGGTGGCGACAACGTCGTGAACGCCTACACAGGATTTGGCGCGCGCCACGTGGAAGTGGTTTACAACGCTCTCGACCCATTAACCCATCACCCCTCCGCACCAGATGCGCGATTCGTCAGCGATTTAGGTCTGCTCGCGAATCGCTTGCCGGATCGCGAAGCGCGCATCGAGGAATTCTTTTTGCTCCCGGCCGCGCGCAGTCCCAAACGCCGGTTTGTGCTCGGCGGCAACGGGTGGCAACAGAATTCGGTGCCGTCGAATGTGAACTGTGTCGGGCATGTTGGTACGGCCGATCACAACGCATTCAACAGTTCCTCATTAGCCGTTCTTAACGTCAGCCGTGACAGTATGGCGCGCTGTGGATTCTCTCCGCCGACCCGTGTCTTCGAAGCGGCAGGAGCGGCTGCCTGCCTGATCACGGACTTCTCCGATGGGATCGAAATGTTCCTGGAGCCGGAAAAGGAGGTTCTTGTAGCGCGAAATGGTGACGAAGTTTTGGCGCACTTGGAATCGCTGACGGCGGAGAGCGCGCACGCAATCGGGCAAGCCGCTCGTTCGCGGGTGCTTGCAGAGCACACCTACGCGCATCGTGCCTCGCAGCTGGAAAAGTTTTTGCGAAACGGTTCTTTTATTTGGAGCCGCAACTCTGATCTCGCGAAGGCGGGATGACTGCTTTCATTATGGGCGAAAGACTAAAAATCGTCGTATTCGGCTTGTCTCTCAGTTCGTCGTGGGGCAATGGACACGCCACAACGTATCGCGCGCTGCTGCGAGGACTGGCGCGCATCGGTCACGACGTTTTGTTTTTGGAGTGCGACAAGCCCTGGTACGCGCAGAACCGTGATCTGACCAATTCCAGCTACTCGCGTTTGCGGTTGTATGCAAATTTGCGCGAGGTCCGGCGGAACTTCATGCAAGTGGTTCGCGACGCCGATTTGGTGATTGTCGGATCGTACGTTGTGGATGGTTCGCGGCTTGGCAAATGGGTCCTGGAGACGGCGCGTGGCGTTACCGCGTTCTACGACATCGACACCCCAATCACCCTTACGCGGCTGGCCGCGGGCGAAGACACGTACATTTCCCGTGATTTGGTTCCCCGCTATGACCTGTACCTATCCTTCACCGGAGGCCCCGTGCTGCAGCACTTGGAACGCCGCTATGGGGCGCGCATGGCGCGTGCTTTGTACTGCTCGGTTGATGCGGAATTATATTCTCCGCAAGCAATCGAGCCCGTTTGGGACCTCGGCTATATGGGGACCTACAGCGATGACCGGCAGCCGTTTCTGGACCAGTTGTTGCTGCAACCCGCGAAGGCTTGGCCTGAAGGACGATTCGTTGTCGCAGGTTCTCAATACCCTGAGAACATTGCGTGGCCCGCGAATGTAGAGCGGACTGCTCACGTTTCTCCCGCGGAGCATCCGCACTTTTACGCGGCGCAGCGATTCACGTTGAATGTGACCCGCCGTGAGATGCGCGCTCGCGGCTATTCGCCAAGTGTCCGTTTGTTTGAGGCTGCGGCCTGTGGAACTCCCATCATCAGCGACAATTGGCCGGGGCTGGATTATTTTTTCAAGCCTGAATCCGAAATCCTGATTGCCAACTCTTCCCGAGACACATTGACCTATTTGCGGGAGATTCCGGAATCGCAGCGCCGGGCCGTTGCGAAACGCGCACGTGAACGCGTTTTGCAGGAGCACACCGGGTTGAAACGGGCGGCTGAGCTGATCGGCTACTACACCGAGGCGTGTGCGAAAATCGCGCGGGCGTTCCGCACCGACTCACTCACAAAACAAATCCGGCGGGAAGCGCTCGATCGCGCAACCTGCGCGGGGCAGGACTGAATGCGATGGCCCGGGTTTATCTAATCCGGCACGCGTCGGTCGACGGCCTGGGCGACCGCATCTATGGCAGGTCACCAGGAATTCATTTGAACCAGGTAGGGAAGTTCGAGGCAGATCGACTAGCCGAGCGCCTTCGCGGTTCAGCAATCGTGGCTGTCTATAGCAGTCCGTGCGAACGAGCAATCGAAACAGCGAATGTGCTGGCCCACGAGCTGGACTTACAGACCGTCGTAGACGAGGACCTTGATGAAATCGACTTCGGCGATTGGACCGGGCGCAGCATTTCAGAGCTGCGGGCGCTCCCCGAATGGGAACGCTTCAACACCCATCGTGAATCCACACGCATTCCGCACGGAGAAATGTTCGGACAAGTTGTTCAGCGGGCAACCCGGGCGTTGGCACGGGTTCAGAATCTGTACCCGCACAGCCGCGTCGCGTTCGTCACTCACGCCGACTGGATTCGTGCGGTGGTTTCGCACTATTTGAACGTACCGTTCTCGGAAGTCTTGAAGGTTCAAGTGCCCCCTGCTTCCATGGCTATTCTCGATCATACGGATACGGGTTATCGTGTTACTGCCTGGAAGGATCGCGCTGCGAGTGCCGGACCAGGCGAGTCTCGTTGACCCTGGAGCCGACACCATGCCACCCACCGCGAACTCAATCGACTGGACACCGGGAAAAGTGCAGGAGGAAATTCGCCGGTTGGAACCGTGGTTTCACAACATGAACCTTTGCGGTGTGCAAACCGCGGCCGATCATTTTCTGGGCGACTATCCCGCCATCAAGTGGCAGCATTTCTCGCACGCCATTCCTGAGGATTTACGGGGAAAATCTGTTCTGGACATCGGGTGCAACGCCGGCTTCTATGCCCAGGAGATGAAGAAGCGCGGTGCCGAGTATGTCCTCGGCATTGACGAGGATGAACACTATCTCAAGCAGGCGCGCTTTGCCGCCGAAGTGAATCACCTGGATATCGAGTTCCGGCAATTATCCGTTTACGAATTGGCGAAACTGGGGCAAACGTTCGATCTGGTCCTGTTCATGGGCGTGTTGTATCACCTTCGCTATCCGCTTCTCGCGCTCGATCTGGTACGCCAGACGGTGGCCCGCGATCTGATCGTTGTTCAGTCTATGGTTCGTGGGTCTTCCGAAATCACCGAAGTCCAGCCCGATTATCCATTTACGGAAACAGCCATTTTCGACGATCCCGGTTTTCCCAAATTGTTTTTCATTGAGAATAAATATACCGGTGACGGGACGAACTGGTGGATTCCCAATAACGCCGCACTCGAAGCCATGTTGCGCAGTTCAGGTTTCAGCATCGTGACGCACCCGGAACGTGAGGTTTACATTTGCACCATTGGAGATTTGCCACAGCCCCTTGTTCGCCACTCAACTCCAAATCCGGAAGCGCCTCATGATTGAAGCAGTGATGCTGTGGAACGAGCCGAACAACAAATCGCATTGGGACTTTTCGATCGATCCGGGCTGGCAGATTTTTGGCAAAATGGTGTGTGCCGCTTCGCAATCCATCCGCGCGGAGACTCCGCAGCTCCCGAAAGTGCTTGGCGGTATCTCTCCCATTGACCCTGAATTCATTCGCAATATGGGCCAGCAGGGCGTTTTGGACAGCGTGGACGTAGTAGCAGTGCACGGCTTTCCGCTGGACTGGAATCATTGGGATATTTCGGAATGGCCTGCAAAGCTGGAATTGATTCGAGCGGTCACCTCTTTACCGGTGTGGGTATCGGAGGTAGGCGCTTCGTCGTTTGGTGCCGAGGAAGTTCAGGAGTTTGGGCTAACCCGCACGGCGCAGTTGCTGATCGGGCAAGCTCCACGCATTCACTGGTACAGTTTGTACGATCTACCCTCGGCCTGGCCCGCCACCACCCGCCATCGAGAAGCGGAAGGCTCGTCCTACTATCGTCATTTCCATATGGGGCTGTTGCGCGAAGATGGCACGCCCAAGCGAGCCCTCGCGCATTTCGCAAAGTACACGCCCGATTTTGGTCTTTGCCAGTGGTTCCATTTTGAGGACCACCGGCTGGACTGTGCCGTGAACTGGTTCAAGAACCTTGGCGTTCGGCACGTGCGCACAGGTTTGAGCTGGTCTGACAGCTTCCGTCCTGGCGCGGAACAATGGTTCGATCGCCAGATGAAAGCACTCGAACCATTCGACGTCACCCTAACCTTTTGTTTTACGCCCGAACACCGCGGTGTTGCGGCCCACCATACCAGCCCTCCTCAATCGGTAGACGAGTACGCCGAATTTTGCGCGCGAATGGTACGCCGCTACGCGCGTTAAGAATTCCACTGAACCGGTCCAAAACGTGCGGTGTTGGTACCCCTCACTGTGGGGCGGACGCCCAGAATCTGTCCTGAAGTTCTAAAGGGTACTTTCCCTGCAAATTATTTGAAAAATTTGTGCGTGTTTAAGTTGACGCCCTTTCCCGCTTGCGCCAATATTTGAACATCCGAGGCAGAAAAGGCTCGATACTGCTCAACTTCCGTTCGTGCTCCTAACGCAAGAGCTGGTTTACTCCCGGAAACGAGGGCCGCACTGGCCCACTTGCCCCTGCGATTCTCGCTCCAATCCGCAGGCTGGTCAGGACTTCACTTGGTTAAGGATGAGAAATGATGCCGGGAGTTCCGCGTGAAAATGGCTTAATTAGCCGCATTGTCCCGCAAATTCGTGGGCAGGGCTGGGCCTTGTCCGCGGTGTTTGTTCTGGAGTTGCTCAGCACTCCTCTGTCCCTGCTCTCGCCCGTGGGGATCAAGATCGCCGTTGACAACGTGATCGGTGGCAAGCCCGTGCCGCATGTGCTGCGCGTGTTTCTTCCCGAAAGCATTGTCGGGTCGCCGGACCGTCTGCTCTTCGCCGCCGTCGCGATCCAGATTGTTGTGGTGCTACTGACCCAGGCGCACTGGCTCTGCAATTACTTGCTGAAAATCCGTTCCGGCGGCCACATGTTGCTGAATTTCCGTTCGCGCCTGTTCCGCCATTTGCAATTGCTCCCGCTGGGTTACCACGACGTTCGCGGCAGTACCGACTCCGCATTTCGCGTGCAAGATGATGCGGCTGCTCTGCGCTCCATTACCATTGATGGCGCGCTCTTTCTTCTCTCGGATGTGGTGAAACTCGCGGGCATGATCGCGGTGACGTTGTTCATCGATTGGCGACTGGGCCTGGTGGCGTTATCGATCGTCCCATTGCTGGTGCTGTACGCGATCATCTACCAGCACCGCGTTGGAGATCGCTACAAAGATGTCAAGGAACTGGAGAGTTCGGCGCTGCACGTTGTGCATGAAGTGCTGTCTACGATGCGCGTAGTAAAAGCGTTCGTGCAGGAGGAGAACGAGAACAAGCGCTTTGTGCAACGTTCCTCCGCGGCAGAGGAAGCCCGAATCCGCCTGGCTTACGCCGATGCGCTGTTTGGGTTTGCTGTCAATTTCACCACCGCCCTGGGCATGGCCATGGTTTTGCTCATTGGCATTCGCAATGTTCAATCAAGCGCGTTGACGCTCGGCTCCTTGTTACTGATCATCACTTACCTGGTTCAGCTGTACGCGCCGCTTCAGAACATTACCTATCACCTGGCCAGTCTGAAGGCTTCCGCTGCCAGCGTTTCTCGCGCGTTGGAAGTGTTCGATGCGGAGCCAGAAGTGCTCGGCATGAAACATCTGGGCCATTCCGATGCGGCGCAGTCCACACGCGCGTTCGGCGCAATCATCTTTGACGACGTGACCTTTGGCTATGCCTCGAAACCGCCCATCCTGAAAAACTTCACATTGTCAGTGCCGGCCGGCAGCCATGTTGGCGTAATTGGCCGCACTGGCGCTGGCAAAACTTCCTTCGTCAATCTACTGGTCCGCTTCGTTTCGCCCACCTCCGGGCGCATCTTTCTGGACGGGCAAAACATTCAATCCCTCAACCTCGCTGAGCTCCGCACGCAATTCGCATTTGTGTTGCAAGAGCCGGTTCTATTTTCAACGACTATCGCCGAGAACATCGCGTATGGGCAACCGGGAGCATGTCAAGAACGCATCGTTGCGGCTGCAAAGGCGGCCAGCATTCACGATTTCATCGAGAAGCTGCCGCGCGGTTATCAAACCGAAGTTGGTGAACGAGGACTGCTGCTATCCGGAGGCGAGCGGCAGCGCATCTCTATCGCCAGAGCTTTCCTGCAGGACGCGCCCATCTTGATTCTCGACGAACCGACCAGCGCCCTCGACGTCGGCACGGAAATCGAAATTCTTCAGACGTTGGAGACTCTGATCGCGGGACGTACTTGCTTCTTGATTAGTCATCGCCTGGACGCGGTTGCCAACTGCGACTTCATCGTCAATCTGAATAACGGTGTATCGCTGCAAGCGCATGACCGTTTGTCGGAACAGGCTCTCGCCGTTGCGCCATTCGATGAACGGGCGGAGCACGCCCAGGAGCGGCCCAGCGGCGAGAATAGTCCTTACCTCACCACCGCTGGTGACTGAGCCGTCGCGCGAGTCGCGAGCCAGCTACTCTTCCTTGAGGTATCATCAACAAATAGAGTTGCTATAGGAGCTGATCATCTATACGAGAAGAGAGCTTCTACGCATGAGCCTCTACGGCACGGCAGCCCTCGCTACCTCGCGAATCCGAACAACCGCCGCCGAACAAAACTTCGCTTCGAAACGACCCCCGAGTGCGCAACGTAAATTTGTTTCGAAGGCCCTCGAAGAACAAATCGCCCACGTCAAATCGCGCATTGGCGACCCCGAACTCGCGTGGATGTTTGAAAATTGCTATCCCAACACGTTGGATACCACCGTCGAAGTGGCCAACACTGCGGGCAAGCCAGATACATTCATCATCACCGGTGATATCGACGCCATGTGGCTCCGCGATTCCGCGTGCCAAGTGTGGCCTTATTTACGGTTGGCCGAGCAGGACAGCGATCTTCGCCGAATGTTCCAGGGTCTGATTGCAAGGCAGTCCCGCTGCATCCTGATTGATCCTTACGCCAACGCCTTCTTGCCGGACCCAAAAAGTAAAAAGGCCCTCGAATGGGCTGTTGATGACGCGACCGACATGCGCCCGGGAGTTGCCGAACGGAAATGGGAAGTGGATTCGTTGTGTTACTGCATCCGCCTGGCGCATGGATATTGGAAGGCCACGGGAGATACCACGCCATTCGATCAGGAATGGGCGGAGGCCATGCGTCTGGTCGTGGCTACATTTCGCGAGCAGCAAAGAAAGGATGGACCCGGGCCCTATCACTTTCAGCGCAAAACAGAAACGCCCACGGACACGCAGGCATTGGGCGGGTTTGGAAATCCAGCGCGTTCCGTGGGCATGATTTACTCGATGTTTCGTCCCTCCGATGACGCGTGCTTGTACTCTTTTTATGTGCCCTCGAATCTATTCGCGGTGGTGTCGTTGCGCCAGCTATCGGAGATGGCCAGAGAGATTCTGAAGGACGCGCGTCTTGCGGGTGAGTGCCGCACGCTTGCGGACGAGATAGAAGCTGCACTCCTAAAGTACGCGCGCATTCCATCCAACTCAGGGGACATTTGGGCATTCGAAGTAGATGGCTACGGCAATCAACTCTTCATGGACGACGCGAATATCCCCGGCCTGTTAAGTTTGCCCTACCTCGGTTGCTGTCACCTAAATGATCCCGTATATCAACGCACGCGCCACCGCGTCTTGAGCGGCGATAATCCGTACTTTTTCAAGGGAACTGCTGCGGAGGGCGTGGGCGGTCCGCACGAAGGGCTGAACATGATCTGGCCGATGGCGTTGATTGCTCAAGCGCTCACCAGCACCGACGATGCGGAAATCCGCAAATGTCTTCATTGGCTGAAGACTACTCACGCCGGAACCGGGTTCATACACGAATCGTTCGACAAAGATAATCCGAGCAAGTTCACGCGGGCTTGGTTCGCTTGGGCAAACACGTTGTTTGGCGAGCTGATCGTGAAACTCAGCCAGGAACGGCCGGAATTGCTGAAAAGCGCGTAACGGTTCAAGGAGTCTCGGCAAATGGCGAAAAACGTGACCAGAAGAACATTCTTACAATCGGCGGCGTTGTCCGGTCTGGCTGTCGCGGCCAATCGCAACCTGGAATTGGCTGCATTCGAAGGACCCGACCCCACGCACGAAGGTGCGAAGGGGCTAACCAAGTGCGTCGACGTATTCATCGGAACCGGCGGCCACGGCCACTGCTACCCAGGCCCCACGATGCCGTTCGGCATGGTGCAACTCAGCCCGGATACGGGTGTCGGCGATTGGGATCACTGCTCCGGCTACCATCACGATGACACATCCATCATGGGCTTCAGTCACACGCACCTGAGCGGCACGGGCGCCGCGGATTTGCTGGACATTTTGGTGATGCCGCGAACTGGCCCCGTACGCACCGATCCGGGCACACGCGAAAACCCCACGTCCGGCTATCGTTCGCGATTCTCTCACAGCACGGAGAAAGCTGAGCCTGGCTACTACACCGTTTTTCTCGACGATTACAAAATTTTAGCTGAGTTGACGGCAACCGAACGCGTCGGCCTACATCGCTACACCTTTCCCGCGGACTCGACCAGCCATTTCATCATCGATCTGGAACACGGCACCAACGACCCGCCACGCCGCATGCACACCAACATCATCAGCGCCGAGCTTCACATCGACGGCAACGACACGATTACCGGTGGTCGCCGCGTGCAGGAATGGGCGCCCGGCCGGTACATCTACTTCGCCATGAAATTTTCGAAGCCCTTCGCCAGCGCAGAGATTTTCTCCGATTCGAAATCCCTCGGCCCCGGCGTCCGCGAAGCCAACAGCAAAGCCCTCAAGTGCGTGGTGCACTCTCCTACTACGAAGGACGAGATCATCCTGCTCAAAGTGGGACTCTCCGCCGTCAGCATCGAAGGAGCGCTAAAGAATCTGGACGCGGAACTTCCCGGATGGGATTTCGACGGCGTCCGGCGTGCCGCGAATGCCGCGTGGGATCGCGAACTCTCGAAAATCATCATCGAAACAAACCGCGAGGATCACCGCAAGATTTTCTACACCGCGTTTTATCACACCATGGTTGCGCCCACTCTCTTCAGCGATGTGGACGGTCAATATCGCGGCATGGATCTGCAGGTTCACCAATTGCCTGCGGGCGGGAAACACTACAGTACGTATTCCTTGTGGGACACCTACCGCGCCCTGCATCCGCTCTACACCTTGGTGCAGACGGAGCGTTTACCAAATCTCCTGAACACCATGATTCTGATGGCCGAGCAAAGTCCCGCGGGTGTCCCGGTGTGGCCGCTGCAGGCCGTCGAGACCGGATGCATGATCGGCTACCATTCGGCCCCGGTGCTTGCGGAAGCGTATAGCAAGGGCATTCGCGGCGTGGATTATGCCAAGGCCTACCCGCTTTGGCGCAAGCGCGCTATGGACGACGATTACCGCGGCCTCGGCTACTACCGCAAGATGGGTTACATCCCTTGTGACGTCGAGGACGAAGCAGTGAGCAAAACGCTCGAATACGCTTATGACGATTGGGCCGTGGCGCATCTTGCCCGCGCGGCCGGCAAACAGGATGACTACAAGCTTCTCCTTGCTCGTTCGCGAAATTACAAAAATACCTTCGACGGTTCCATCACTTTCATGCGTGGCCGATTGCAGGATGGCAAGTGGGCTGATCCATTCGATCCTCGGGGTATGGGGCATTCGAAAAAGTGGCGCGATTTCACCGAGAGCAATTCGTGGCAAGCCACCTTCCTGAACCAGCACGATTTGTACGAGTACATGAAGCTGTTCGGTGGGGAGAAAGGCTTCGCGCAAAAATTAGATGGATTGTTCAATGCTAGTTCCGAGCTTCCGCCCGATGCGCCACCGGATATCGCTGGCCTGGTGGGGCAATATGCCCACGGAAACGAGCCCAGTCATCACGTGGCTTACCTTTATGCCTACGCTGGCCAGCACTACAAAACGCAGTCGCGTGTGCGCATGCTGCTGGAAACGATGCATCACAACGATCCGGACGGCGTCGCGGGAAATGAAGATTGTGGCCAAATGTCCGCGTGGTATGTGCTCAGTTCCCTGGGATTTTATGCGGTCGATCCGGTCAGTGGCAATTACGTTTTCGGCGGCCCGTTATTCGATCGCGCCACCATCCAACTAGGCAACGGCAAAACCCTCGTAATCGAATCGCCGGGAAACGCTCCCGGCAAGTGTTACGTGCAATCCATAACTTGGAATGGCAAGCCCCACACCAAAAGCTGGTTCAGCCACGCCCATATCGCCCAAGGCGGCACCTTCACAGTGCACATGGGCGAAAAGCCAAACGAGCAATTCGCCACCCAAATGCCCGACCGCCCGCCGTCCTTCGCCTGAGCAAATCGCAAATGTCCGCCACCACCCGCGGGTTGGGGTGCCTCAGGCTCAGTGTATGAACCTGGTCTGGCGTCTCTTCTGTTAGGATTTCTTGTGGTTTTGTTGGGTGCCGCACCCTTTGGTTTCTAAGGGTGCGGGTTTTCTCTTGGGGCTATTGGTGCGTCCAGCGCATCAATTGCGATCAATCCTTCTCCATCCCCGCAGTGATAGTGTGACCAACTGCTCCACCGCCAGTCCTTCGCACGCGCCACCAGTTTCCGTTTCACCGGATTCTCGTGCATATACTCCAGCTTATCCATCACCTTCTTCGCGCTCCACACGTTGAAGTCGTAAAATCGGCGTTGCCAAAACGCCGGCTCTTCTGTTCCTTCCGCCTCGAACCGCAACGCATCGCTTCGCCGCAGTGACCGCGACACCTTCTGTTTGACCACTTGCATCACCTGCGAGGGCGTCGCTTTTGTCGGCTCGCTGATCAGCAGGTGTACATGCTCCGGCATCACTACATAGCCAAAGAGCCGGAATCCATAACGCACCCGAACCTCGTCCAGAGTCCGCACAAAAAAGTCTCGCACCCGGGGCGTCCCCAACAGTGGGCAGCGCCGGTAACAACTAAAGGTGATGAAGTGCAGATCACCTCGTCCGTAATATCGCCGCAGGGGAGTGCGCATCAAAGTCAACTCCCACACCCTTACAAAGCAAAGGGTGCGGCACCCAACCCGTTTATCACAGTGACCGTTCTGTTTTCAGTGATATCCTCCCTTCAATGACCATGCGTGGAAACGCAAAACCTCAAGAGGGTGCGCCACCCGCCAAACGCTCGTTTATAGGCCTCGGGTCTTCCTCAGAACGGCGCGTCGCTAATTCTCGCAGGTTAGCTTGGACCGTCCAGAGACGGCGCAACTGTGGATGAAAAATCTTGCGAATTCCGTGCTTTTCAGAGGTTCTTTTGTTCGAGCCAGCAGAGGGCAACAATTCGCCCTCATACAGCAAGCGAAATTCCAGTGCGTTCGTTTCCTTAACAGGTCGGCCGAAGTGACGGCAACCTCGGCGGCCTGAAATTTTAGTCCCTAGCGCATGCCGGGCACAAACTGCCACGTCCAATCGGCAGCGGGCTGGATGCGGCGTATTCGCCCCTGAGGCGGGCGGGTGGCCGAAACGTTAACCCCGCAAACGAATTCGGGTGCCGCACCCTTGGCCTTTGGTTTTTCAAGGGTGCGGATGTACAGTCAATTGATTCCTGAACTGTCCTATCGACCATCCCCGTACAGCTGACTCGTTTCTCTTAGTTCAGTTCTAGAACTGTACTTCCGCCCGCAAACCCATTTCCATTTTTCGTCCCTTCGTACCGCAGACACGTTTCTTCCCCACGCCTACTCTTGTTCCGTGTGTCACGCAAACTACGCCCCTGCTAGTCCGACCGTCCTCCTTGTAGGGCCGTCTTCCGCTTGCTCCGAAGCATGAGGGGAGGCGGGCCCTTGGTTTCCCGTTTCCAGTTCTCTGTCCGTCCCAATTTCCAATCTCCAATTTCGTTTCCGGCTTCTCCATTTTCGACTGATTGCCGCGCCAATCTCCGCAACGTACGGTATCGTACCGTACGCCACTCGCGCTCATCTGCTTTCCTGTCCATCACATACGATGCTGTACGGAAAAATATCCGGGGGGTAGCCCCCAAGGAGTTCCAAAATGGAATCAATTGGCCACGGTCGTCACCAGCTCCACCAACTTCCGACATTTGTGATGCCCCGTCACAACTGGCATGCTAATAGGGAATGGCGACCACGGACCAACAGCTTACCTCCGGCGCGGCCGCTTTCCAATTCTCCGGCTTTCGTCTCTACCAGATTGCGCGCTTTTCTATTGTGTTCTGCACGGAGATGCAGTCGGTGGCCGTTGGTTGGCAGGTCTACGAAATAACCAAGCGGCCGCTGGACCTTGGATTGACGGGCTTGGTGCAATTCCTTCCCGGGATTCTGTTGTTTTTGGTGGCTGGCCATGCCGCGGACCGCTTTGATCGCCGGAAGTTATTGACCTGGTGTTATGCAGGGTATGGGCTTTCTTCGGCGCTGCTGCTTGTCGGTGACCATCCGCTTTCGCGTTGCTTCATCGCGTCGAAACCGTCGCGCCCATTTTGCGCGATTTTGTTCCTGGTCGGCGTGGTGCGCAGTTTCAGCATGCCATCCAGCCGAGCGCTGCTTCCGCAATTGGTTCCGGAAGAACAATTCCAAAGCGCAGTGGCATGGAATTCTGGCATTTTCCAGTGCGCGACAATTTTGGGTCCTGCGCTAGGCGGCATGCTTTACGCGTTTTCGCGAGGACCCACGTTGGTTTACGGAGTCGCGTTGGTGGCCGCGATCATTCCGTGCTGACCACACTGAAAATTCAGACCCGAGCCGTCCGAGGCAGCGCGAGCCATTCGCACTGCAAACGGTATTGGCGGGTTTCCGGTACATCTGGATGCACAAATTGGTGCTGGGCTCGATCTCCCTGGATTTGTTCGCGGTACTTTTCGGAGGGGCTGTCGCGTTGCTTCCCGGTTTATGCGCAAAGAAATTCTGCACACCGGTCCATGGGGACTTGGGCCTGCTGCGAAGTGCTCCGGGAATCGGCGCAGGGGTAATGGCGCTGTTAATCGCGTACCAGCCGATTCGCCGTCGAGCCGGGGCCACTATGCTGTGGTGTGTCGGCGGGATTCGGGTTATTCACAGTTGTGTTTGGTTTTTCCCGCAGTTTGCCGCTCTCTTGATTTCCCTATTCTTCGTCGGCGCCGCGGACATGGTCAGCGTGGTGGTGCGCGGCGTGTTGATTCAGTTGGATACGCCGGATGAGATGAGAGGTCGGGTGAACGCAGTGGATATGATCTTCATCGGCGCATCAAACGAATTAGGCGAATTCGAGTCGGGCCTGGCGGCCCAATGGTTGGGAGCAGTACCCGCCGTGGTGCTTGGAGGTGTGGGCACGATTGTTGTGACTGTGTTATGGGCCTGGATTTTCCCGCCACTTCGCCGCGCGGACAAACTCGCGGGCGCGAGGGTTTAGTCCGCTATGAAACCGGCCCCGCGAACTCACTTATGGGCTTCTGGCGGCGCGTCTGGTTGGCGGAGCGCCCGATGCCGGGGCATGGCGAGGTCGTCGTCGGGCGCGTCTGAGTGGGCAGCCACAAGTTCCGTCAACTCCTGCTTCACCGCCGGCGAAATCTTATCAGCATTCTTCACAGCAGAGTGACCTGCCACATTTTCGTCTCGCCAAGATGGTCGGCGAACGGCGGGCATGCCGGTCATGCGGATGCCGTCCGAAACTTTCCAGTACGTCTCCCAAGGCTCGTCGTCGGTGACGCCAGTGCCGTGGAAGAGTTGAGGTGGCGCGGGAAACATGCCGTTGGCAATGGCGGTCTTCGGTTCTCCGGGCAGGCCGTGGCAGATCGCACAATGGTCCTTGTAGATTTAGCGCCTTCGAGATAGGTGTTTTCATCGTCAGGAACCGTGGGCTGAAGATGTGGCATTTTGGCGAAGTAGGCGTCTCTGCGCCATGTGCGCCAAATGATGTTCAAAGGGCATTTGCGGAGCCCTTGGTGGCCACTGGGGCACGGCCGGTGGCGAAATAGAAGTAACACGCCTGCAAACACGAGGAAGAGCTCCCAGCAAAATCCCTAGAAGGATACGCCTTGAGCCATTCGCTCTCTCCTTGTCTCCGCTCGAGATCGACCAGAGTGCCGGATGACTGGAACGGCGGTAGTTTACGACGGCATCGAGAATTCTGCACATGGAATTTCCCAACTTTTAGGAGCAGCCCGTAACCATTTCGGGCTTTTGAGCGTCTCTCTATGCAAGAGCCTTTCTGCGTGTTCAGCGTTACACTTTAAGTGTAGCCCCCGCCAGGCTCTCATTTAAGTTCTGCGCCGCTTGCTCCGCGAGGCAGATCAGACTCTCGAGACAGAGGAGTCTTTGTAATGGCCCCAATTCAAGAGGTCAATGCGCCCGGCGCGAACCGGAGCCGTATATCTGTGCCAGCTAGCGGCGCTCACAGCGGTCTTCTGGTAAATTTCCGCTGGCTTTTGTTTTGGTCGCCGGGCCCTTGCGGCTGCCGGGTGGTGGTATTTCCATGTTCGAGGAGCGCAGGCGAACAGCGGCGCCGCCGTTCAACAGGGGCGCCCGATTCCCGGGGACCCGGAGGTCGGCATGGCGTTCCTGTAGTGGTGGCGACCGCTCATCGAGGGGACCTGCCGATGTATTTCAATGGTCTGGGGAACGTCACTGCCTTCAACACCGTTACGGTGCGAAGCCGGGTCGATGGCCAAATCGTAAAAATCAATTTCACTGAGGGCCAGAACGTAAAAGAGGGCGATGCGCTCATCGAAATCGATCCTCGGCCCTTTCAGGTGCAACTGGAACAGGCCGAGGGTCAACTGGCCAAAGACCAGGCGCAATTGAAAGACATGCAGGTGGACTACGAGCGCTACCAGTTGCTGTTCAAAGAGGGGGTGATTCCCGAAGCAGCAGTTAGACACCCAGCAAGCGCAAGTGGGAACTTACGAAGGCGCCATCAAGGCGGACAGAGCGACCATCGACAACGCCAAACTGCAGATCACCTATTCCCATATCACCGCTCCCATCAGCGGACGAGTGGGCTTGCGACTGGTGGACATCGGCAACATTGTTCATGCCACAGACACAACCGGCTGTTGGTGATCACCCAACTGCAACCCATCGCCGTACTTTTCAGCCTGCCCCAGGACCAACTCCCGAAGTGGTGGCCAGAATGCGTTCCGGCAGACAATTGAGTGTGGAAGCCTACGATCGCGACAACACCGAGAAAATCGCCACGGGCAAATTACTGACCATCGACAACCAAATCGACACGACCACGGGAACTTACAAGCTCAAAGCCGTATTCGATAATCCAAGAACGAGCTGTTCCCGAATCAGTTTGTGAACGTGCACCTGCTGGTGGATACGAAGAAAAATGTAGTGCTGGTTCCCACAACCGCAATTTTGCGTGGCCGCAAGGCACTTATGTGTTCGCCGTCAATTCCAGCAATGCCGTCGCGGTGAAGAGCGTGACGGTGGCGGATACCACTGGCAATCTGGCGGGAATTTCCAACGGAATTGGGCGATGGTGACGTGGTGGTTGTCGATGGCCAGGATAAGTTAAAGGATGGCACCGTAGTCGAACCCCGCACGCAACGAACCGGTGGCGGAAGTTCTGCGCAAAGTTCGTTCCTGCCTGATGGTTCGACGCCGGGCGCTCCCACCGGAGGACCCGCTCGATGAATCCGTCACGGCCGTTTATTTTACGGCCGGTTGCCACCACACTCTTGATGGTGGGAGTGCTGTTGGTTGGTTACGTTGCCTACTGCAATTGCCCGTCTCCGCTCTGCCACAGGTCGATTACCCGACTATCCAGGTAACCACGTTTTATCCCGGAGGAAGCCCGGATGTGATGGCGTCCTCGGTCACGGCCCCGCTGGAACGCAACTTCGGGCAAATTCCAGGTCTGCTACAGATGACGTCGACAAGCTCGTTCGGCTGCTCGGTCGTCACGCTGCAGTTCAATCTGGACCTGAACATCGATGTGGCCGAGCAGGAAGTGCAAGCGGAGATCAACAGCGCGTCGCAGCTCCTGCCGAAAGACCTGCCGAATCCTCCGATCTACAGCAAAATTAATCCTGCCGATGCGCCGATCCTCACGTTGGCGCTAACGTCCGACACGCTACCCCTGGAAAAGGTGGAAGATCTCGCAGATACGACGCTAGCCCAGAAGATTTCGCAACTATCCGGAGTTGGGCTGGTCAGTATCAGCGGGGGCCAACGGCCGGCCGTTCGCGTTCAGGCCAACCCGACGGCACTGGCTTCTTACGGGCTCAGCCTGGAAGATTTGCGCACTGCGCTGGGTAACGCCAACGTCGATCAGGCCAAAGGCACCTTCGATGGACAACACCAGGCGTTTACGATTGGCGCCAATGACCAACTTCTTTCTAGCGCGGGATACAATCCCATCATCATTGCGTATCGCAACGGCGCGCCGGTGCGACTGTCGGACGTGGCAGTGGCCAGGGACGCGGCTGAAAACGTGCGGCAGGCAGCTTGGGCGAATCAGCGGCCAGCGGTCATCCTGAATATTCAGCGCCAGCCCGGAGCGAACATCATCAGCGTGGTCGATCGCGTTAAGAAAATCCTTCCGCAGTTGCAGGCCGCCCTTCCGGCTTCCGTGCATGTGGAGACTCTGACAGACCGAACATCAACCATTCGCGCTTCCGTCGAAGACGTGAAATTTACGCTGCTGCTGACCATCGGCCTTGGTCGTGATGGTGATTTTCCTGTTTCTGCGCAGTGTGCGCGCGACGATTATTCCGAGCTTCGCCGTACCGCTCTCCATTGTGGGTACGTTCGGCGTGATGTATCTTCTGGGCTATTCGTTGAACAACTTGTCGTTGATGGCGCTGACGATCTCCACGGGGTTTGTCGTGGACGACGCCATCGTGATGATCGAAAACATCAGCCGTTACATTGAGCAAGGTGATTCGCCGTTGCAGGCGGCGTTGAAAGGGTCGGAGCAGATTGGTTTCACGATCGTGTCGTTGACGGTGTCGCTGATCGCGGTGCTGATTCCTTTATTGTTCATGGGCGACATCGTGGGGCGGCTATTTCGCGAGTTCGCGGTAACGCTTGGCGGTGACGATCCTGGTGTCGGCGGCGGTTTCCTTGTCGTTGACGCCGATGATGTGCGCTAAATTGCTGAAACATCAGCCGGAAGCGCAGCAAACTTGGTTCTACCGCAAATCCGAAAAGCTCTTCAACGACGTGATTGCGTTCTACGGGAAGACGTTGCAAGTGGTGTTGCGTTTCCGCGGAATCACCCTTTTGGTGACGGTCGGAACCTTGGTCGGCACGATTCTTCTTTACATTTACGTCCCCAAAGGATTTTTCCCGGTGCAGGATACTGGGAGTGATTCTTGGCGTTTCGGAAGCGCCGCAGAATATATCGTTTCGCGCGATGTCCACGCGCCAACAACAGCTGGCTGACGTGATTTTGCGCGATCCGGCGGTGGAGAGTTTGTCATCCGTTCATAGGAATCGACGGAACGAACACGACCATCAATAGCGGCCGCATTCAAATCAATCTGAAACCGCTGGATTCAGCGAAAGATCAGCGCCTCCGACGTGATCCGGCGCCTGCAGCCGGAATTGGCTCACGTCGATGGCATCACGCTTGTACATGCAGCCGGTGCAGGACTTGACTGTCGAAGATCGCGTGTCGCGAACGCAATTCCAATATTCGCTCGAAGATGTCGATCCGAAAGAACTGGCTTTTTGGACTCCCAAGTTCGTCGCGAAACTGAAGACACTCCCGGAATTGCGCGACGTGGCGACGGACCAGACTCAACGATGGATTAATGGCGACATTGACGATCGACCGCGATACCGCCTCCCGCTTCGGCGTTTTTCCCGCGGATATTGACAACACGCTGTACGATGCGTTCGGTCAGCGCCAGGTGTCCACGATTTTCACGCAGCTGAACCAATATCACGTGGTGTTGGAAGTAGATCCCAGCTTCCAGCAAAATCCCGACGCGCTAAAGAATATTTACGTCCATTCGGCGAATGGTCCGCAGATTCCACTCAGCGCGTTCACTCGCCTCGAATCCGGCACTACGCCGTTGGCCATCAATCACCAAGGCCAATTCCCGGTGGTTACCATTTCCTTTAATCTCGCGCCCCATGGCTCGTTGGGCGAGGCCACCGACGGCGATTGAGAAAGCGCGCCAGGACATTGGTTTGCCGCCCAGCATTCAGGCAACGTTCCAGGGCACGGCCGCGGCGTTTTTGCGTTCGATCAGCAACGAGCCGTTATTGATTCTCGCGGCGGTGGTTACGGTGTACATCGTGCTAGGGGTTTTGTACGAGAGCTACATCCACCCCATCACCATTCTTGTCTACATTGCCCTCCGCCGGTGTCGGTGCCATTCTCGCGTTGCTGATCTGCCGCACGGATTTCAGCATCATCTCGTTAATCGGAATCATCCTGCTGATCGGCATCGTCAAGAAGAACGCCATCATGATGATTGACTTCGCGCTGGAAGCGGAGCGCAAAGAAGGGAAGAGTCCGCTGGACGCAATTTACGAGGCCTGTTTATTGCGATTCCGTCCCATCATGATGACCACCATGGCGGCGCTGTCTGGGCGGACTGCCGCTGGCATTAGGGTCACGGCGTCGGCTCCGAATTGCGTCGTCCGTTGGGAATTACCATCGTTGGCGGACTGATTCTCAGCCAGTTGCTTACGCTCTACACCACTCCCGTTGTTTATCTTGCGTTCGACTGGCTGGCCCGCCGCTTGAACCTGGGAACGCATAGTTTGACCGAGGAACCCGCTACCGGAGACTAAGGATGAACTTTCAATCCAATTTCTCCGCGCCATTTATTCGCCGGCCTGTCGCTACTTCTCTGGTGACCATAGCGATCTTCCTGTCCGGGGTGATTGCCTTTCGATTTTTGCCGGTTGCGCCGCTTCCTCAAGTGGACCTGCCGACCATCGGCGTCGGCGCTTCGTTGCCGGGCGCCAGCCCAGAAACCATGGCGTCGGCGGTCGCAACTCCCCTGGAACGCCAGTTCGGCCGCATTGCCGGTGTAACCCAGATGACCTCTACTTCCACTCTGGGCAGCACCGGTATCGCACTGCAGTTCGATTTGAACCGGGACATCAATGCGGCGGCTCGTGACGTCGAAGCGGCTATCAACGCCGCGCGCAGTCAATTGCCGGCGGATTTACCCTCGCAGCCGTCCTACCGCAAGGTGAACACTGCGGACTCTCCGGTACTTTTCTTGTCGCTCACGTCCGATACCATTCCCATCGGACAGATTTATGACGCGTCGGATTCCATCCTGTCGCAGAAGATCGCGCAAATCGAAGGCGTCGGCCAGGTTTTTACCTGGGGTTCCTCGAAGCCCGCGGTTCGTGTCCAGGTCAATCCACAGCAGCTGAATAGTTATGGCATCAGTCTGGAAACCATTCGAAAAGCGCTGCAATCGGCAAACTCGAACCTAGCCAAAGGCTCGCTTTCGAATGCCGATCGCGCCTGGACACTTTCCGACACCGATCAGCTGTTCAAAGCCTATGAATACGAGCCGCTGATTGTGGCGGGGCACGCGGGAGCGCCCGTGCGCCTGGCGGACGTTGCCAAAGTTACGGACTCCGTTGAAGACATTCGCAATCTTGGATTGTTCGGTGGCAAACGCGGCGTCATTATCGCGATCTTTCGGCAGCCCGGCGCCAATATGATTGAGACCGCGGATCGCGTGAAGGCTACGTTGCCGTGGCTGCGCGCTTCCATCTCACCGGCGCTGAATCTGGACGTGATTATGGATCGCACCGTGGTGATCCGCTCGTCGGTTCGCGATGTAGAACGCGCCATGGCCATTTCCATCGTGCTCGTCGTGCTGGTGGTGTTCGCGTTCCTCCGGAACTATTGGGCCACCGTCATTCCCAGTGTCGCCGTACCGCTCTCGCTGGTTGGGACCTTTGGCGTGATGTATCTGGGCGGCTATTCGCTCGACAATCTTTCGTTGATGGCGCTCACCATCTCGACTGGATTCGTGGTGGACGATGCGATTGTGGTGATCGAAAACATAGCGCGGCACATGGAAAACGGTATGCCCGGTTATGCCGCGGCGATGAAGGGAGCCAGCGAGATTGGCTTCACCGTTTTGTCGATGAGCGCGTCGCTGATCGCCGTGTTCATCCCGATTTTGTTGATGAGCGGCCTGGTCGGTCGCCTGTTCCGCGAATTTGCCGTGACGTTAAGCGCCGCCATTGTGGTGTCGCTCTTCGTCTCCCTGACCGCCACGCCAATGATGTGCGCCAAGTATCTCCGGCACGACCATAAAAAGAAACACGGGTTCTTCTACCGCCTGTCAGAAGGCGGTTTTAACCACATGCTGCACCGTTACGACATTATGTTGCGTTGGGTGCTGCGCCACCAGTTCTTCATTCTTTGCCTGACCATCTTCACGGCGGGGTTGAGCGTTTACATGTTCAAGCATGTGAACAAAGGCTTTTTCCCGCAGCAGGACACTGGGCGCATTAACGGGTTTATTCAGGCCGACCAGGACACTTCGTTCGAAGAAATGTCCAAGAAGATGCGCGCGTTTACGGACATTGTGAGAGCGGATCCCGCCATCTCATCGGTCGCTTCTTTCACTGGCGGAGGCAACGGCACGAGCACCGCGCGCATGTTCGCTCAATTGAAACCGCTGGACGAGCGGGGCATTGACGCCGACCACATCATTGCGCGTTTGCGCGAGAAAACCGAGAACATTCCCGGCGCTGCTTTGTTTCTTCAGTCCGTGCAGGACGTCAACGTGGGCGGGCGTTTCGGCGGCGCGCAGTATCAATACACGTTGCAGGCCGACAATCTGGAGGACCTATATCACTGGGCGCCCATCATCATGGAGCGCATGAAACAAATTCCGGAACTGCGCGATATCAACTCCGATGAGCAGAATCGTGGCTTGCAAACCTACCTGGCGGTTGATCGCGACACCGCGGGCAAGCTTGGCGTCTCCTTGCAAGATGTGGACAACGCCCTTGGCGATGCCTTCGGCCAACGGCAGGTGTCAAACATTTATAGAGGGCTGAACCAATATCACGTGGTCATGGAAGTGGCGCCGGAGTTTCAGGAGAATCCCGACGGACTGAGATACATCTACGTGCCTTCGAAGACGGGAAAGCTTGTGCCTCTGAGCGCGTTCTCCCATTACGAGCACTCCAACACCGCGCTATCCGTGAATCACCAGGGAATCTTCCCCGCGATCACCATTTCCTTCAATCTGGTTCCCGGTGCATCGCTCGGCCCTGCTGTGCAGCATGTTGAGGAAGCGAAGTACGCCCTGGGCGTGCCCAATACCGTCCATGCTTCCTTTCAAGGCACCGCGCAGGCGTTTCAGGATTCTCTTTCCAATCAAATCGTCCTGATTCTGACCGCGCTGGCCGCTGTGTACATCGTGCTGGGCATCTTGTATGAGAGCTACATTCACCCCATTACGATTCTTTCCACCATTCCTTCGGCCGGAATCGGGGCGCTGCTGGCACTCTGGATGTTCCACATGGATTTGAGCATCATCGCGCTGATCGGAATCATTTTGTTGATAGGAATCGTGAAGAAGAACGCGATTTTGATGATCGATTTTGCGGTGCAGACGGAGCGCGAGGAAGAAAAATTGCCAGAGGATGCGATCTACAAAGCGTGCTTGCTGCGATTCCGTCCGATTATCATGACCACGATGGCGGCGTTGTTGGGCGCTATGCCTTTGGCCCTCGGCACCGGGGTAGGGTCGGAAATCCGGCGACCATTGGGCGTGGCCATTGTCGGCGGGCTGATCCTGAGCCAAATGCTTACGCTGTTCACCACTCCGGTGGTTTACATCTATATGGATCGCTTCCAGAGCTTCCTCAGGAGAACTTTCCGGCGCGCGCCAGTGCCGCGTCACGCCGCCGGCGCACACCGACTGATCTAAACTGGAAGTTCCCCTAAACCATTCCCCCGCGTTTTCGCGAGCAATCATCAGTTTCTGAGCGATGGTACTAGCTGGGTGTCCTGACGAATGGCTTCGGCGACATTTTCCGTGTGGGTAGCCAGCACGAAGTGTCCAGCTCCATCAATAATCGTCACGCGTTTGATTGGTGCCTGAATTTGCTCGAAATATCGTACCGCCGTGGCTGTATCCACGATGTGATCTTCGGCTCCCTGAACAAGAAACATGGGTATCTCGAACTTGAGTCCCGCCGCACGAGTGTCCATCGACATAACTGTCGGGATTAAATCTGCCAGCGCAAATAAGCCCTTCTGGTACGCTCGAAAGTCCTCGACGCTCAACTGCTCGCGTATCAGGGACCAGGCGCGCGGAAGCCAGGCTATATCCGAGGGAGCTAAATAGCGGTTGAGCTGTCGGCGCAGCACGAGATACTGGTCAAAATTGTCCTGAGGTGGAATTCCAAGCGTCTCCAACTGCTTCACCGCCGCCGGGTTGGGCTCGGCCCTGGCGCGCTCCAGCACATATTGGTATTGGCTCTCAACTACCTCCCGCCAACTGACAACTTGGCCGATGCCCACGAAAGCATCGAAGAGGTCAGGACGACGTTTCACAATTTGGACTCCGAGGAAGGAGCCCCAAGAATGACCCACAAGAATCACTCTCTTAGTGTGCAGATGTCTTCTGACAAACGTGGCCAATTCAATTCCGTCTGAAATCATCTGATCTAACGACGTTGGTTGGAATTCCAGGCGGGAATGGCCAAGGGTCCTGCCTGCATTTCTTTGATCCCATTGCACAAGAACGAAGTCCTGTTCGAGAGGCGCATATGTGGAAATAAGAGCGGACTGAGCATCTCCAGGCCCTCCATGTAACAAGATAAGTGCAGGCTTCGCGCGATCCGTCCCGCGGATGGTAACCCACTGCTGAATGCCACCGATTTTAATGAACCGCGCTTCCGCGATCGGACGAGGTTCTGCAGCAACTGCGCCTTGAAAAACCAATGCCAATACGAAAGCGATAAATCCAGAATTGAATCTGGACTGCGAAATTTTTATCCGCACCATTAGCTCCGAGTGCGGCCTGGCGCGAAGATTGAAACGAGAGTTGCGAGCAGAAGCAGCGCACAGAGATACGCGAACCAGTTGCCGAACTTCGCATAGATGGTGGCATCGTGGCGCACTGGAACGTTTGCAATCACGCTTGCAAACGGGGGAGCCCCGAAAACCGTGTTGCGCTCGGCCAGAATCCGGCCACGGTCGTCGGTCGCGGTGAGAATGCCCAGTTTCGCCGAGCGCGCGATGCTAAATCCGCTTTCCACTCCACGAAGGATGGCCATGCGCCCGTGCAACCAGCCGTCATCCACGAAATCGTTTGCGGACACCAGCAACAAGCCCACGCCCTCCTGGGAGTATTGCCGGCTCAAGAGTGGGAAATCCATATCTTTACAAATCTCGATGCCCCATGTTCCGGAAGGTTCTGTGAGCACGGTGCGCTTCGTATCCGGCGTAAATACATTTTCTCCGGGCGGCAATAAATGATGCTTGTTGTAAGAAGCGATGAAGCCGCCGTCTGGAGAATAAATCCGTTCCTGGTTCCGAGACAACGTTGGCATGGTGCGCGCCACGCCAACAGCGATATAAGCGCCCGTTTGTTTTGCGAGTTCGTCAAAGAGGGCGTCGGCATCCGCTTGCGACGCATCAGTAACCGGCCCAACGGCTTCGGGCAGCACGAAAACTTGCAATCCCTTGTCCATTCAGCGCTTTCACATGCTCCGCATACCGCTGAAAAAGCGCCTGTGCTTGTGCCGGCGTACCGGCCCAAGTATTCCCTAAGGCGCTGGATGCCATGAGCGCAACTTTTACAGTTGGCGAGTTTTTCGGCGTGGCTGCGAGTCGCCAAGCCCCAAACCCCAGGACGCATACGAGAAAAATGCCGGCGACAGCAGCAAGAGGAATCTTGGCGGAGGCTGGCCCAGGATTCAGAAGCACAGCCACCGTCGCGGCGAAAAGAAATAAGCTGAAGCTGATGCCCCAAATCCCGGTCACCGACGCGATTTGCAATACCGGGAGAAAATTCATCTGGGAATAGCTGATGTTCCCGAAGGTGCCATGAATCGATAGCATCGCAACTGCAAATTCCACCGTTACCCAGAACGCCGGAAAGATCAGCGCGGCTTGCCAAAGCTTTCCTCAGGAAAACGGCGCGGAAAAGCAAAACTCCTACACCGAACACGCAAGCCAAGAAGATCAAAATGGATGCGACCAGCCAAGGTCGGCAGCACCGTACGCGAGTAACTCCATTCATTCAAAGCACCCAGCGCATAAGCCGCAGCCGCGCACAAAGAAAGCCTGTCCCGGCGGAAACTCTCGGCGCGAGCCATAGAACAGGAATAGCCGCCAGCCACGTGAGCGCCCATACCGGTGCCAGCCCTGTTCCGAGAAAGAACAGCGCAGCCGATAATGGTCAAACAGGCCGGAGCGTAATGGATACCGTCAGGCTTTGAGTCCATGCAAGAAATCTCCTCATCGAGCGGTGGAGCAACTCGCGAAACTGTTTTTCTGAAAGCCCGATTCGCCCCGCGCGATAAAGCACCACGTACCCGTGCACATGCGCCCATAATGCAAATGCGACTTCCCACACGTCGTCCTTTCGCAGTTGGCCTTTCTCCATCTCCGCTGCGAGCATGTCCGCTATCGGATTCAGCGTGGGCGAACGCCGCGCCCGGAAATCCTTGGGAAATTGCCGCGCACCTGGACGAACGCGGGAAAAGACAAAGTCGAAAATACGTGGCTGCGTAAAGGCGTAATCCACGTAGCCTTCCATGACCGCGATTAGCTTTTCTTCGGTGGTTCCGCTGCGATGGGTGAGCCTGCATGTGGGAAAGCAGTTTGGCGAATTCGCGATCGGTCACGGTGGTCGAGCAGTGCCTCGCGGATTGGGAAAGTGGTGGTAGATGGCCATAGGGGTGATGCCGACAGCCTGGGCCAGACGGCGCATGCTGACGGCTTCCGGGCCTTCGTTTCAGGGATCGCAAGCGCAACGGCGGCGACGCGTTCGGCGGTATTGTTATTTCCGCTCACCTATACAGCGTATAGTATACGGCGTATAGGCGCAAGAATATTTTTACGGGAGCTTCAGACCGCGCGATTTACCGGTGAATCTTGTGCTTAGGAACTGCCGATGAGCCAACCGGTGAGGAACACCAGCACGCCTCCGACGATCACCTGGAAGGCGGCCTGGAGGAATGGCGTGTCCATGTAGCGGTGGCGGATGAAGCTGATCACTCCAAGCTCGATCACAACTACGACGATCGCGATGCTCGTGGCCAATCGAAATTGCGGTATGAGAAAGGGAAGCGTGTGGCCCAGGCCGCCGGCGGTGGTCATCAGCCCGGTGACGGTTCCGCGGATCCATGGAGAACCACGCCCAGTCAGCGATCCGTCATCGGAGAGCGACTCTGCAAACCCCATGGAAATTCCTGCGCCCAGACTTGCGGCCATGCCTACCAGGAAAGCGTCCCAGCTTTTCTGAGTGGCAAAAGCCGCGGCAAAAGCGGAGCCAACGTGGAAACGGAGCCATCCATCAAACCGGCCAAGCCGGGCTGCACGAATTGCAACATGAACAGCCGCTTGTGCGATTCGGCTTCGTCCGACTCGCGCTTTGTCCGTTAGATGTTTTTCTTCGTACTCGCTGGCTGCTCGCGTGTGTTTGCGCTCTTCGTCGGCCAGCATGTTCAGCAATTCGCGGGTGGCAACATCGCTGGTGCGTCTGGCGGCTCGCATGTAGAACCGGCTCGCTTCCATTTCCATAATTTCTGCTTGTCGCCGCGCCACCTTCACGCCCAGACGGACGCATCATCCACACCGGCTGCCGATGCAGAAATCCGCGCACATCTTCGCGCCGAATCGGCGGAATATGCTCGCCGAAGCGCTGACGGAACATGGCCAGCAACCTGTCGCGGTGGACCGCCTCCTCCGCGCGCATCTCTTCGAACATTTCCGCGGTACTCGGGTAAGACTCCCGAAGAGCATCGGCAAATTCGCCGTAGATGCGCCCGTCTTCTTCTTCGTTGGCGATGGCCAACGCCAGGATCTCTCGTTCCGTCAAATCCTTGAATTTCTTGAGCATAGTGGCATTGATTCCCGGAAACTCCTGCAAGAGAATGGCATAAAAGACCTCGGTAAGTCACCTCCCGTGCCTGCGGAAGTAAGCGGATTTCCTCAGGTCCGAAGAATTGCCGGGCTGGTACTTTCGTACTACCATCCAATCAGGCGCACAACTTCCGCGCAAGTACAGTCCTGCTATAGGTTTTCTGAATCTGCTCCACTACTCTTTTCCTGACAGTCACATGTGTCCGGGAAGAGGGGAAAGGTAATGTCATCGGCTCTCGATATTATGAGTAAGTCTAATTCTACACCGGGCTCAATCCCGGTGCGTGCTTCACAGACAGAGCGGCGCGGCAGTCGCCGCTGCAAGATTAATCAGTTCATGCGCATTCGACCCTCCGATCCGGAACGCGATCCCTTCGACGATATTCGCGGCTCGTTCAGCGTCTCGCGTAGCGGCGTGTATTTCCAGTCCAGTGAACTGGGGTACGAAGTGGGCATGCGATTGTTCGTATCGATGCCGTATTCGAAGGAACCCGCGGCGATGACCCGCGAATACCTGGCCGAAGTGGTACGCCGGGATGCTCTGCCGAACGGACTGTACGGCATTGGTTTCAAGATTCTGATGGAGATGGGGCATGCAAGGCGGGTTCGGCAACTACGGCAGCTACAGTCAGCGAAAGTAATTTTGGCACGCCTCTCAGCGCTCCATCGAAACAAAAAAGGCGAGATGGCTTTTGGCCACCCGCCTCTTTTGCGTTTGGGGGGTTGGGGAAACTCGAAGTCAGTTAAGTCCTGCCGAACGTCTGCATGGCTTTATGCCGCAGCAGTCCGAAGTGTCGATTCAGCGGATGCTTGCGTTCCAGGAAGGTGAACACCGGAGAGCGCCGCGGCGTCAGCTTGGCCATGGCGATGTTCAGTCGAATATCGCGCCGGGCATATTTCATTCCCGCTATCAGCGCTTCGCGCGCGTCTTCCTTGCGTCCCGCGGCCATATAAACTTCCGCAAGGTTCAAATAGAGTTGCGCCTGATTTCGCTTCATGCGCACTGCTGTATCGCAGAGGCGTTCAGCATCCGCCCACCTTTGCTGCGTGCGGGCCAGCGCAACCCCCAGGTAGGACATGTAATACGGGTTGTTTTTTTCCATATCGGCAGCGCGTTTGATGTGTTCAAAAGCCCGTTGCGCATAGTTATCGCGCAGGAAGGTCAGACCCGGTCTTGAACTCACGGAAGGCTTCCGTATCCATCATTCATTCCACCTCTTGATCGGAGGACTCCACCGGGAAGCTCGGAACTCTGGAGATTGCGGCGTGCTGCAGCAGGGAGCTAGCCCAATGCGGATCGTGAAAATTCCGCGATGCTGCTGCTGGAGTTCGCATTTCTCGGTTACCGGTTAAGTTACGGGTTCTGTGGATGGGAATCTACTGAACGGTGGGACAGTCTTGGGGCAACGGGCTTCACGTTCTAAGAAATATTTTCATGTACCGTGAAACGCAAGAAGCGGCGAAAAAGAGAGATTCTTCGCTTCGAAGACTTCGGTCAGAATGACGTGATATGTCGCCGGATTGGTGGCCGATCCCGTCCTGCGTCAGGGCAAGCTAAAGTTCGGCCGCTACGCTTATGTGCTGGCAGAAGTTATGTGGTCTTCCACACCAAATACGATTTCTGCACGCGGATCGGAAGCGCGGAAGACCACATAAGCATGAGCACTTACAGAGATCGCAGGAACTCCATCAGCGGCTCGGGTGCGCCTACGGTTGCGGTTGCAAGCGAGGGGATTTCGCACTTCGTAAGCGCGCGGGCTTTCATTTTCATGTCGAGTTCGGCATAGATTTGCGTCGTCTCCAGGGACACGTGTCCAAGCCAGGCCCGGATGGTGTTCAGGTCCACTCCGGCTCGGAGCAGATGTGTAGCGGTAGAGTAATGCACAGCTATGGCGAGACCATATCCGAATCTCCGACTATCCGGGACTTTCGCACGAAAGTCCAAGGGCGGATAATGCAATTTAGACCGAGAGCGATTCAGATGCGCATGTGGCAAACAATCCGTAGCTCTGTTCTCGCTCGTCATAGCCATGATGAGGCATATGCAGCTCTTGTGCTCTCTGGCAGTTATGAGGAAGCTGGAGACCAGGGACGTCTTCAGGTTGAAGCTGGCGATGTGATCTTCCACGGTTGCTTTGGGGCCCACCTGGACCGCTTCTCCGGATCGGGAGCAAGGGTGCTTAATCTTCCATTGCGTGTCGACCATGCGTTCACGCCAGGCGCGGCAAGAGTTGCGGATCCGAATCTCATTATTCGCATAGCGGAGAGAAATCGCGCCGAAGCTAGAGACCTGCTCCTCTTGACGGTTCATGAGCACCGATCGAGGTATGCCGACTGGCCGGACGAGTTAGCCGCAACCTTGATCCGAGATCCGTCACTGGTCCTTTCCCGATGGGCCGAGGAACAGGACCTTGCACCTTGGGCAGTGTCAAGGGGCTTTGCGCAGGTGTTTGGTACCTCACCGGAGGCCTTTCGAGCCCGGGCGCGTGCGCTTCGTGCATGGAAGGTCATCCAGGCCACCAGAGAGCCTTTGGCGCAGATCGCATTCCATTTAGGTTTTGCCGACCAATCGCACATGACCCGCAGCGTGAAACAGATAACAGGCATGGGACCGGGGGCGTGGCGGGCCGCTGCAAATAGATTCAAGACACCGAGGCAATTCGGTGTTTAGAGTAAATGCATGCATAGGATTAGCTATCTGTTCTTGTTTCTCTGCTTTTGGTGTTCGGGCGCGGTTTCACCATCTCGTCTAGTTGCAGAGCCTCGTACGCTTCACGCAAGCACCGGCTGGCAGCTCAAGCCATCCCTGAAGTATGACGCTCTTTGTCTGCTGAACGCGCTGAGTGGAGATCCGTATTACCTGCACTACTATCAGGCCGAGTACGACCACTTCCATCCCCTCTTCACTCCTGAGGAGAACGCTGCCTTTGAGCAGTTGAAGCATATCATCAAGGACGAGGGCGGCGGCATAGTGTCAGCAAAATTGGCCCTTTACTACTCCGTCGTCGACGACGAAACCCTGCCCCAAATGATCCGGACCGCGCATGACAGCCGTGTCATGCAGGCGGCGCTTAGGAAGACGCCCTACTTCGATGACAATGGATGGAAGAACTACGAAGAGGCGCGGCCGGCTCTGGAGACCGCGCTCCGAGCGCTGGATCGTGCCGGTTTTCCAGCCTACTGGGAACGGTCGGCAAGGCCAGGCGTAGAACGACGGATCGCGGAACTGGCGCCCGATCTGCCGAAGTACAATATCATTCCGGCCATCGAACGCTACCTCGGTTTTGCGCTGCCATCACAAACGATCACAGTGTATTTGCTGGCTTATTCCGAACCGCACGGCATACGCATCACCGGTCTGCGCTTCTTGACGCATGAATCGTATCCGTTCCGAATCGTACTTCATAATGCCATTCACGAACCGATGCATCCTCCGTACAACACGAACGATCCAGAAGTTCAGAAAGCCATAAACCTGCTTAGTAACGACCCGTTGGTTGTAAATGAAGTGAGACATCATGACCCTTCCTTCGGCTATAACACCGCCTCCGGCTACATTGAAGAAGATTCCGTGCAAGCGTTGGAGCAGATAGTCAGCGAGCAGTTCGGTGTAGGGAGGGATGCTCACGAGTATTGGAAGGAGCAGGATGGTGGTATGCATATGCTGGCTGCCGTCATCTATACAAATTACAAAGCAGCCCTTGAGCACGACCCGAAAAGCTACTCAGAATGGTTCGTGCACGCAGTAGAGGATGGAGAACTGCGGGGAGACAAGCTCCAGGCGGCCGCCAAGAAGTTCGTTGCGGGAGCCTCTTCTCGGTAGTCGCGACAATGTTGGACGGGAAGCACTGCGAGCCAATTGCTCCTGGGTGACGAGCGTCCGGAAGTTATAAAGATGGCGAGCATGTCTGAGACGCTTGATCTAATCCGATAGCAAGCGGGGAGTTCGAGTCCGACCGTTACAATCGAGAATTGTGCAGTTCTCGATGCCCACACTGTCGCCTCTCGACGTTCCTTTGGTTGTGTCGGCCATCTACTTATGTGTTGTTCTTCTGCTCTCAGTACCTGCCTAGATGCGACTCTATTCTCTGCCGGCCACATATTCAGGAGCGCAACATAAGCCAAGTTATGTTGAATTCAACATAACTTGGCAATGGCAGAACAGGGAAGGGTGCGTTCTCCGCGAAACCACGCGAAGTTATTTAGCCTTGCCATGGCGCTGGCTTTTGCTTTGCCACGTTTTCCAATCATCCAGGGTCACTTGCATCATGGCTTTGGCAGCCTTGTGCAGCCAACGACCGTTGCGACGCCGTAAGTCGCGCTGAATCGCGGCAATCGCTCGCGGCGAACCCAAGTGAATGTTCGCGGTCTCCCAGCCCATGTAGTAAAGCAGCTTCTCTTCATCACGCTGCGTCGGCAGCGTTTCCATCTCAATGTGGCTGCAATCGGGAGCAAGCCGGCGAACCACCCAGTGCGAGGCAAAGTGCACGTGGGGATCCCTGATGCGCACGGCACTTTCCACCAGTTTGCGGCTAAGCACCGTGAAATCGTGCTCGCCCTTCGCCCAAGTCCATGCAGAAGGCGTGAGTTGCTTGGCCTCGCGCGCGACGTGAGCTCCATCCCATTTCGCCAAGGCGAGAATCCGCGGATGGCCCAGACTGCCTAGCCCGGCGATTCGCGTCCGCAACTGGTAATCGAGGGTATGCACCGGCATGGAGGTGCGAATCAGCGTCCAAACGTCTTTAGGCAACTCGCCCATGTATTTCGGGCAGGCCAGCATCTTTTTCCAGAAGAGCACAGGGTCACGCAACTCGTTCAACGCGATCAATCGCAGCCAACGATGATTCTCGGCAAGAACAAAGGGACGCCCGCCCTTTGCGAGGGCATCGCGGTAGCCTTGCTCAACAGCGCGGAATGCTTTCTTGCGCGGCAACGCAATGTGCCCCTGCCGCATGGCCAGGTAAGCGCTGGTGACCAGCCGGACCAGGTCTACCGTGTAAGCCGCGGGCCACGCCTCGTCGAAATCGTTCACTCCCCAAATCAGGCGGCCTTCGATGTCCCGCCAGGTCCCAAAGTTTTCGATGTGCAGGTCTCCCACAGCCAGCACCTGCGGCGCGCGCGCGAGTTCATCACAGACTCGCGGCCACCACTGCGCCCAGCGATAGAATGTGGCGCGAAAAAATGGGAATGGCGCCTCGGCCATCAGGGCATGCTTGCGTCTGACGTCCGAGCGAATGAGCTGAACGTGGCGAGACGCCCAACGCTCAAAATCTTTCGTAGCCTGGACGATGTCCGGCAGCTTCGCATTATTGTTTGCCATGTAGGTTAAAAGCTCTCGAGGACGGAGCTTTTCTTGTGCGACAACAGTCTACATCCATGTGTCAGAGAAACAGAAGAGTCGCTAAACCCGCGCATGCACCGCGGCTGGCCGCAGCCGTGATTCGTAGATGGGAAAGCGTGCGGCCAACTGCGCCACCTGTTCGCGCACTTTGCCTTCCACACTAGCGTCGCCGATGTGGAGCAATACTTCCGCGACCCAGTTGCCGATCAGCTTCATCTCCGCTTGTTTCATGCCGCGCGTGGTTACCGACGGGCTGCCCAGGCGGATTCCTCCTGCTTTCATGGGTGGCAGCGGGTCGAATGGAATTGAGTTCTTGTTCACCGTTATGCCCGCGCGATCCAGCGCCTGCTCCGCATCTCTTCCCGTGATGCCCCGCGAATGAACTTCGATCAGAAACAGGTGATTGTCGGTTCCTCCGGTCACGATGCGGTAGCCTTGGCTGGCTACTGCCGTTGCCATCGCTTGCGCGTTCGCCACCACCTGCCTTTGATATTCCTGAAACGATGGCTCCGTGGCCTCTTTCAAGCACACTGCTTTTGCGGCAATGGTATGCACCAACGGTCCGCCCTGCGTTCCTGGGAACGTCAACTTGTCCAGTTCCTTTGCGAAAGCCGCGCGGCACAACACCATGCCACCGCGCGGACCGCGCAACGTCTTATGGGTTGTCGTGGACACAATGTCCGCATGCGGCACCGGGCTCGGATGTATGCCCGCTGCGACAAGTCCCGCGATATGCGCCATGTCCACAAAAAACAGCGCGTCCACCGATTTCGCAATTGTGCCGATTCGTTCGAAATCGATGATCCGCGAATACGCGCTGGCGCCCGCCACGATCATCTTGGGTTTGTGTTCGTGCGCAAGCTTCTCGATTTCGTTGTAGTCGATCTGCTCGCTGTCCTGGCGGACGTGATATTCCACAAATTTGTACATGCGCCCGGAAAAGTTCAGCGGGTGCCCGTGGGTCAGGTGACCGCCGTGCGCAAGCGCCATCCCCAATACTGTGTCGCCGGGCTGTAGCGTGGACATGTACACGGTGACATTGGCCGAGGTGCCGGAGTGTGCCTGCACATTGGCGTGATCTGCACCAAACAACTCCTTGGCGCGATCAATCGCGAGTTGTTCCACTTTGTCCGCGAACTCGCACCCGCCGTAATACCGCTTGCCGGGATATCCTTCGGCATACTTGTTCGTGAAAATCGAACCCATCGCTTCCAGCACCGCTTCGGATACCAGGTTCTCCGACGGTATGAGTTCTAGGCCGGTCGCTTGCCGGCGGGCTTCCTCGCCCAGCAAAGTTTCAATTTGAGGGTCGACCGACTCCAATGGCCGCTGCATTCTTTCGTTCGCTTCGGTTGTCATGACATCTCCTGAGTGAGTCGCCCACGCAACTGCACCGCAACTGAGAACTGCGATTTTATCGGACTGCACAACCAACCGCAATCTGCCGCGTCACTCCGAAAGGGATATAAGCGCGGCTGATACACCTGATTAGCGATTCCGCACGACGGCTCGTAGCACTTTTTGACGGCTGCGGGCCTATACTGAGAGGGCTGTCCCGATACAGCAAATTCACTCTACTGAGGTCGAAAAATGCAAATCTACGCAGATAACTCGCTAAGCATTGGAAGAACCCCTCTGATCAAACTGAACCGCGTGACCGAAGGTGCAAAAGCCACGGTACTCGCGAAGATCGAGGGGAGAAATCCTGCGTACTCAGTGAAGTGTCGTATCGGGGCTGCGATGATTTGGGATGCGGAAAAGCGCGGAGTGCTGAAATACGGCATTGAAATTGTCGAGCCCACCAGCGGCAATACGGGAATCGCTCTCGCTTACGTGGCCGCTGCTCGTGGATACTCCGTCACGCTCACTATGCCCGAAACCATGTCGCTTGAACGTCGTCGCGTGCTGGCCGCTTTTGGGGCGAAACTCGTGCTGACTCCCGGCCCCGAAGGCATGAAGGGCGCCATCAAGAAAGCCACGGAGATTTACGAGTCCGATAAGCAGCGCTATTTCCTGCCGCAGCAATTTGACAATCCCGCGAATCCGGACATCCATGAAAAAACTACCGGCCCGGAAATCTGGAACGATACCGACGGAACGATCGACGTGCTCGTAAGCGGCGTCGGAACCGGTGGCACCATTACCGGTGTCTCGCGCTACATCAAGAACACCAAAGGCAAAAAGATACTTTCCGTTGCTGTTGAGCCCAACGTGAGCCCAGTTATCACCCAGACTATGGCGGGCCAGACGCCTACGCCCGGTCCCCACAAAATTCAGGGAATAGGCGCGGGCTTCGTGCCTAAAAACCTGGACATCAGCTTAGTTGATCGCGTGGAACAGGTGACCAACGAGGAGTCCATCGAAATGGCTCGGCGGCTGGCTCGCGAAGAAGGCATTCTCAGCGGCATCTCCTGCGGCGCGGCTGCTGCGGCTGCGGTTCGCCTTGCCAAACTCCCGGAGTTTGCCGGGAAGACCATCGTTACCGTGCTGCCGGACGGCGGCGAACGCTATCTGTCTACCATCTTGTTCGAAGGGATCGGCTAGACCGAGTACGAATCAGCGCGGCGGGGAGTGGGCAGCTTGTGCGCCGGGCTTCCGCCTCAGCGCATCCAAATAGTTGAGAATTACAATGACTACAACCTCCGTGATCCCACCAAACCAGGATCTCGCATCGCTTGCCAAAGAGTTTCGTTGTGCGCTGGAAGCCCGGCTTTCTGGCAACAGCAGTGACCAATATCGCCTCGCCTCAAAAGATGGCGTCAACGAATTTTGCCGGCGCTATCTCGAAGCGCTTTTCCCGCTGTACTACCAGCAGAAAACTCCTCTCGAGCCCATGTTGGCGCACTTCATCGAAGACCTGGAAGCTCGGCTGGCCGAACAGATTTGCCGCGCCATGAATTTCGACTCCAGTTGCCGCGGAATCCCGCCTCCCCAGAACCTGATGCAGGCGGCAGAGCAAGTTGTGCTCGAGATCCGCGGCCGCTTGCCTCGCCTGGCGCAGTTGCTTGCCACCGATCTTCAGGCGGCACTCAAAAATGATCCTGCGGCTAGCGGCCTTGAAGAAATTCTGCTCAGCTATCCGGGAGTGGAAGCCATCACTGTGCAGCGTTTGGCTCATGAGCTCTACAAGCTCAGCGTGCCATATTTGCCTCGCATCATGACCGAACTGGCGCACAGCCGAACCGGTATAGACATTCATCCGGGAGCTACGATTGACGATTCCTTCTTCATTGATCATGGGACCGGGATTGTGATTGGGGAAACCGCCACCATTGGGCAGCACGTTACGCTGTATCACGGCGTCACCTTGGGCGCTTTCAATCCCACGGCGCGTCGCGATATGGGTGGGGAACTTGTGCGTGGTCTGGCCAATAAGCGCCACCCTGATATCGAAGACCACGTCACAATTTATGCTGGCGCGACCATCATCGGCGGCGACACACGCATCGGTCATCACAGCGTGATCGGCGGCAATGTGTGGCTCACGCATTCAGTAGCCCCGTACAGCCGAGTAGCCATGCGCGATCCCGAACTGGTCATTCGCACCAACTCCAAAGATTCCGACCGCGAATGGTTTCTCGGCTCATCCATTTAAGGTACTCTCTGCAAACTGACGCATTCATCCGGCACATCCTGGATCATGCAGAGTATGGAAGAGGTAAATGGAAAGATGATTGCCACAATTGAAAAGAAGTACACAACCAAAGAAATTGGTGCGCCGAAAGTGATTTCCTCGGAGAAACAGTATGACGAGTACGTTTCCGCGCTCCTGGACCTGGAACGCAGCCATGACTTAACGCCTGCCGAGAAAAACTTTGCTGAGCTTCTGACCCTGCTGGTCGAGGCCTACGAAGACAAACATCACCCCGTCAGAGACGCTTCTCCGTTGGAAGTCTTGCGAGAGTTGATTTCCGCGAACAACCTTCGTCAGAAGGACCTCGCACCCCTACTCGGCTCGGAGAGCGTTGTTTCCGAAGTGTTGAGTGGTAAACGCGAGCTCAACAAGCGCCAGATTGAAAAGCTCAGCAAAAAGTTCGGTATTTCGCCGGCAGTTTTCTTTTAATCGAAGAATGTCCGTGTTGCGTTGACAGTCGTTGACTGGCTCCGTTACGCTCGAATGCTTATCTACTGACACGGAAACGGACAGGGAGACGCATGGCTGAGGAGAAACTGCCCGCACGGGCGGATGATTTTTCGGAGTGGTACAACCAACTCGTTCTGAAGGCCCAATTAGCCGATTACGCGCCCGTACGCGGCTGCATGATTGTGCGTCCTTATGGCTGGGCGCTCTGGGAAAATATCCAAGGCGCGCTGGACCGTCGATTCAAAGCCACCGGCCACCAGAATGTTGCCTTTCCTTTACTCATCCCAAAAAGTTTCATCGAAAAAGAGAAGCATCACGTGGAGGGTTTTTCTCCCGAACTGGCGGTGGTAACCATTGGCGGCGGCGAGGAACTTGCCGAGCCTCTCATCGTTCGCCCCACTTCGGAAACCATCATTGGCCACATGTGGGCGAAATGGATTCAATCGTATCGCGATCTGCCCGTGTTGATGAATCAGTGGAACAGCGTGGTTCGTTGGGAACTGCGCACCAAATTATTCCTGCGCACACTTGAGTTCTACTGGCAGGAAGGCCATACCGCGCATGCCACTCGCGAAGAAGCCGTCGAGGAAACTCGCCAAATGCTCGACGTGTACAGCGATTTCGCAGTGAACGAGGCCGCCATTCCCGTGATTCCCGGCGCAAAGTCTGACGCCGAGAAATTTGCCGGCGCCGATGTTACCTACTCCATCGAAGCCATGATGGGAGATGGTAAAGCGCTGCAGGCCGGTACTTCGCACTTTCTCGGCCAGAATTTCGCGCAGGCTTTCGACGTCAAATACCTCGACCAAACCGGCGTGCAGCAATTTTGCTGGACCACCTCATGGGGTCTGTCCACTCGATTCATCGGCGCGATCATCATGGTCCACGGCGACGATCAAGGGCTGGTGATGCCACCTCGTCTGGCCCCCATCCAAGTCGTCATCGTCCCCATTTTCAAGACGGACGAAGAAAAAGCCTCCGTTTCCAGCGCCGCGAAAGAACTTAAGGCACAACTTCTCAAGCGCCAACCTCCGCGTCCATCTCGACGAGCGCGAAGGCTTCAGTCCTGGGTACAAGTTCAATGATTGGGAGATGCGCGGCGTTCCTGTGCGCGTGGAATTGGGGCCCAAGGATGTAGCCAAGCAAGCCGCCATGTTGGCGCGTCGCGACAAACCCGGCAAGGAGGGCAAGGTCAGCGCCCCTCTCGCCGGCCTGGCCGGCACGATCGAGAAACTCCTCGCCGATATCCATCAGTCGCTGTTTGACAAGGCCCTGGCGTTTCGCCGCGCAAACACTCACGAAACCTACTCCTATGATGAGTTCAAGAAAGCTGTGGAGACCGGCTTTGCCTTTGCCTACTGGTGCGGCAGCGGCGAATGCGAGGAGAAGATCAAGGAAGAGATTCGCGCCACCATGCGTTGCATTCCCTTGGACCAGACTGCGGTCCTGGGGCATGCGGCTACCGGCTCTGGCACCTGCGTTTATTGCGGCCAGCCAGCCAAAGAACGGGCCATCTTCGCCCGTGCATACTAGGCCAGCGCACGAACCATCATCAGCCGTTACTTCCGAAGAACACTACAGCTCCGCGGTTCTCGACAGCACTATCCCTTGGTGTTAGCGTAATTCTTTGGACAGCTCATCCCGCCGGCAGCTGTTGACTGCCGGTGTCAGCCTACGGAGTATCGTTGTGTTAAAGAAGCACGAATACAAAACGTCTCACCGCGCCCAGAGAGGCGAAGGCAAGTTGAAGGCCTTCATTTATACGGCATTTCTCGTCATCGGCGTATTCGTGGCATTCAAAATCGTGCCTGCCTACGTTGCCGATTATCAACTGAAGGACAAAATGAACGAGCAGGCCCGCTTCGCGATCGTCAATCGCTATACGGATGAGCAGATCAAAGACAATATCTTCCACACCATCCAGGACTTGGATATCCCTGCCCAGCGTGACGATGTGAAGGTGCAACCCACCAACCATGGCCTGGAAATTTCCGTGAATTACGCGGTTCCGGTCGACTTTGTGGGTCTATAAGACGGACCTCAGCTTCGCGACCACCACTGAGGGGCGGGATTACATGAAATAACCCGCGCTGAACTTGCCCGGCAGCGCTGTGTTTCACTCCCTTTAAGGACTGATTTTGTTCCGCCTCCATAGTGCGAGACAATAGACCTTGGCCAGCACTGGGGGACTTTTTGCGATTTCGCCTTCAAAAAGGTTTCTGGACGTCTGCCTTTGGACTGAGCCTGCTGGCCTTCATCGCCCTGTGCGTACTCGCCGGTGCAAGTGTTTTCACCTTCTTTTATGTGAAGTATTCCCGGATGATCGATGCGCGGTTATCCGGCCATATTCTTCCAGAACACCACTCAGATTTTCTCCGCTCCTCCCCGAATCTCCACCGGCCAGGCTTGGGGGCCTGGACGATCTGGTCACCTATCTACAGCGGTCCGGCTATCGCCCGGAAGCCGATGACAACTCCCTTGGCCAATACACCGTGCAGGGCAATGTCGTCGACATCAGGCCCTCGAAGCTTTCCTATTTTGCGGGTACCAACGACATCGCCGTCCAATTTAACGGTCATGTCATCAAGGTCGATTCGTCCGCTGTCCGGCGGTGGGGACATGGGTACCGCAGAGATTGAGCCGGAGTTGATCACCAATCTTTTCGATAGCGCCAGGGAAAAGCGCCGAGCGGTTCGTTACGAGGATTTACCTCCCGTTCTGGTGCAGGCCATATTGTCCGCCGAGGACAAACGCTTCTTCGAACATCCAGGCTTTGACTTCATCCGCATCTTTGGCGCTGCCTGGGCGGACGTTCGCCACAGCCAGCATATGCAGGGCGCGAGCACCATCACGATGCAGGTGGCACGCACCTATTTCCTTTCCACCGACCGGACCTGGAAACGCAAACTCGCGGAAGCGATGCTCTCCTTCGAACTGGAGCAGCGTTTCAGCAAGCAGCAGATCTTTGAGATGTACGCGAACGAGGTGTACCTCGGTAATCGCGGTAGCTTCGGTATTCGCGGATTTGCGGAAGCCAGCGTCGCGTACTTTGGAAAGGATTGCGCCAGCTCACGCTTCCGGAATGTGCTTTCCTGGCCGGGCTTGATTCGCGCTCCCAATTATTATTCGGTAGCGGACCGCCATCCGGAACGGGCGTTGCAGGCGCGCGATCGCGTTTTGACGCAGATGGTGGAGAACAAATTTGTCACAGAAGCGGATGTGCAAGATGCCAAACGCGAACCTTCAAATTGGCGCGGGCGTCGGTGACTGGGAACGAAGCCCTGTACTTCGTCGACATGGTAAAAGACCATCTGCTGGAGAAATATTCCGAGCAGGAACTGCTCAGCACGAATTACCGCGTATACACCACCATCGATCCGCAATTGCAGCGAGCAGCCGCGGCGGCCGTGGAAATGGGCATGAAAAACGTGGACGGGCTGCTGGCGAAGAGCTATAGCGCGGGTACGCAAGGTCAACGGGAAGAAGGTGGTGACGGGCGAGCTTGTTCCCCAAGCCCAGGTAGCTCTTGTGGCGCTGGACCCGCGGACCGGCGAAATCAAAGCGCTGATTGGGGGACGGGATTACGGACAAAGCCAGTTGAATCACGCGCTGGCGCACCGTCAGCCCGGTTCAGTGTTCAAGCCCTTCGTCTATGCGGCAGCGTTTAACAATGCGGTTGACGGAGCACAGCCGCATCATCACGCCGGCGACGACCGTTGATGATGAGCCGACGGTATTCGAATTCGACGGGCAGGAATATACGCCCAACAATTACGGCGAGAAATTCATGGGCAAGGTGACCGTCCGTCAAGCGCTGACGAATTCTTTGAACGTGGCCACCGTGAAAGTCGCAGAGATGATTGGCTACGGGCGGGTGGTTCAGATTGCGCGCCAGATGGGCCTAACGCCCAACATCAAGCCCACTCCGGCGGTTGCGTTGGGCGCGTACGAACTCACTCCCGTGGATGTAGCGGGCGCCTACACCGCGTTCGCCACCATGGGCACGCGTGCCGATCCGATGTATGTGAAGAGTATTTCCGGCGCAAATGGGAATGTGCTCGAAAGGAACGCGCCCACGACGAAGCTGGTTCTCGATCCGCGTGTCGCGTATCTGGTCGACAGCATTTTGGTGGATGTCATCAATAAGGGCACGGGCGCGCAGGTACGTGCGAAAGGGTTCACGCTGCCGGCGGCGGGGAAGACCGGCACGTCTCGCGACGGGTGGTTCGCCGGATTTCACGAACAATCTTGTTTGCGTGATTTGGATTGGATTCGACGATAATCATGACCTGGGCCTTTCCGGAGGCTCCACCGCCGCTCCGATGTGGGCGGATTTTATGATCAAAGCCACGGCCCTGCCGGGTTATCGAGATGTGAAGCCGTTCGACCAGCCGGAGGGAGTTGATCTGGTGACGATTGACTCCGACACATTGCAGGTGGCTACTCCTTCCTGCCCGACGACGCGGCCCGAGGTCTACATCGCAGGTTCTGAGCCAACTCAGTTGTGCGAACTGCACGGGGGCCATGGTCCTGCCACGGCGGTGGGATCTTTCCTTTCGCACATATTTGGTGGAGGCTCGCCCAAACCTCCGCAGCCCGCTGCCGACGTGAGCCCGAACCAGAATGGGCAGATCGCGCAAACCGATGGCGCCACGGGCAATGGGCAGCAGCCCGTCGCGACGGAAAAGAAAAAAGGGCCATTGCAGAAGTTTTTTGGTATCTTTGGGGGTAAGAAGAAGAAAGATCCCGACAATCCTGCTCGGGATAAAGGAGATTCGCCATGACCAAGAGTTACTTGGCGATTCCGGCTGGTTCCTTCCTCCTGGTGTCGTTGTTACTTCCCGCATGTGCTCAAACCAATGTGGACAACCCGCAAGGGGCGGTCCCGGCCATGGCCAAAGAGGATAAGCCAAAACTCTCTGATGAGGACCTAGCGCGCTTGTACCTGATCCGCAAGCAATACCGTGAAGCGCAAGACCTGTTTCATAAGCTTACCGTCGAGCAGCCCAGAAACGCCGTGTACTGGAATGAACTGGGAATCAGCTTCCACAATCAGGCCGAGCTGGACTTGGCGTTGAAGTGCTACCAGAAATCCACCAAGCTCGATTCTCACTACGCGGATCCCCAGAACAACGCGGGGACGATCTACTATGAGCGGCAAAAGTATGCCAAAGCCATTCGGGCTTACAAGAAAGCCATTTTGCTGCGCCAGGACTATGCGGCATTCTACCTGAATCTCGGCTACGCCTACTTTGGCCAGAAGAACTACGAGAATTCGATTGCGGCATTCCGCAAGGCCCTGGAAATTGACCCGGATACTTTCGAAGCCGCACGTTCACGCTCGGGTACAGTAATTCAAGATCGCTCCTTGAGCGCGGACCGCGCGAAATTCTATTTCTTGCTGGCGAAGTCGTTTGCGGAATCCGGGAATGCCGAGCGTTGTGTCATCTACCTGAAGAAGGCGCGAGATGAAGGCTACCAAAACCTGAGCAGTGTAAAATCCGATCCATCCTTTGCGCTGGTCATTAAAGATCAGGCGATTCAGGATTTGCTGGTAGAAAAGACCGCCGATACGGTCCAGCAATAACGCGACCGCGACCATCAATAACGGTATCCGAACTCCAAAGTAAAGTCGCGTGCTGGTCTGTGTTTAGCAAAAACGCGCAGGCCTGATCTGCTACAATTGGCTCAGAATGACAGGGCGCTCCGTTCGCATGCGCGATGTTCGCTCGCTCGCACTGGGTATTTGTCTCTTGGCCGGGGCTGCGCAATTACTCGCCCAGCAATCCAGCAGTTCCGCTCCGTCAGCGCGTCCGTATCGAAATCAAGAAGGCATTTTCCTGGTATTTCCTTTTGAAAACACCGGCTCCAGTGCTCGCCTGGATTGGATTGGCGAAGGTCTGGAAGAGTTGACCATCCAACGCCTTTCCGCTGCGGGAGAGCAGGTTTATTCGCACGAGGGACGTTTACATGAGATGGACCTGTCCGGCTTGCCTTCTTCAGCCAAACTGACTCGCGCGACAATGTTGCACATCGCGGAGGACTTGGACGCGGATTACGTGGTTTTCGGAGATTACACTTCCGATGGAAAAACCATTACGGTGCGGGCGCGCCTGCTCCGGGTCAATCCTGTCAGGCTCCTGCCGGTGGTTGAAGAGGCGGACTTACTGTCTTCGTTGATCGAATTGCATACCAAGCTGACTTGGAAACTGTTAGGAACCTGCGATCACGCGTATCCACTAAGTTTGTCCGAGTTTTCCAAACGGCAAGAACCGCTCAGCCTGGCGGCTTTCGAACAATACATTCGGGGACTGCTGGCCAACGACGACGAAGCGCGGCTGCGTGATCTGAAAGAAGCGGCACGCCTGGAACCGAATTGGCCGGAGCCGGCGTTCGCCGTTGGCGAAGTATATTTCCAGAAAGGAGACTGTGCGGCCGCTTTGCCCTGGTATGCAAAAGTGCCGGCGAGCAACGCGCTCCAAGTGGAATCTTCATTCGCCATCGGGGTATGCCGTTTGCGCTTGGGTCAGCCCGACAAGGCTGAGGAGGTCTTCACCGCGTTGGACCAAGACATTCACCGCAACTTGGTGGCCGGCGCGGACGTGCCGGAGATTTTGAATGATCTGGCAATTGCGAGTGCGCGCCAGGACAAACTTCCTCCGGCGCTAACGGCGCTCGGCCGCGCCAGGGATGTAGATCCGGACGAAGATGACTATCCTTTTAATCTGGGTCTGCTTGCGCTCCAGCAGAAGGATGTGGCCACGGCCGAAACGCATTTCCGCGAAGCGATCGAACGCGAACCGGATAATGCCGAGGATTACGCGTTTCTGATCTATACGCTGGACAAAGCGGGCAAGAAGACTGAGGCCGCTGCGGAGCGCGACGCAGCCACAGAGGCCTTTGGTGAAAAGGGGCTTCCAGTTCTGAAGATTGATGCGAAGGCGCCCGATACGCTCACCAAGTATCAGCGGATCAAGAGGGAACTGGACATGACCTCGTTGAGACTGGAGCTTGAAGGGCCGCCGGCGCAAGAGCGTCCGGACCTGCCAACAAACGCCGTTGTTGCGCACCTTCGGAGCGGGCGGCAAAATGCACGCGCGGGTCGACTGGATGCGGCGGAGAAAGAGTTTCAAGCGGCGCTGGCCGCGGACCCCAACAATGCCGATAGCGCATCGCGAACTCGCGGACATTTACCGACGTCGAGGCAAGCTCGACGATGCGGCCCGCGAATTACAGCTTTCGTTGAATGCACGCGATTCGGCAGCGGTTCGCACGACGCTGGCGCGGGTTTACCTCGAACAAAAAAATATGATCTTGCTCGCGTGGAAGTGCAAAAAGCAATAAAGCTTGCTCCGAATTATTCTGAAGCCAAAGAATTACTGGACCATTTGGAAAACAGCAAGCCCACGGGGGGTGCACAATGAGCGCTCGTGGAAAAGTACCTGCTGGTTTTATTTTGCTCGCTGGCCTGGCTTTGTTTTACCCTTTTTTGGTGCAGCATTTACCGCTGCTGATACCCCGTCGCGTCCACTGATCCTGGAGCTGAAACTGGACGGTGAGGTGGAGCCTATCCTGGCCACTTACATTGATGAGGGTTTGACGGACGCGGCCCGTCGTCAGGCAGCTCTGGTGCTGGTCACTATGGATACTCCTGGAGGACTCAGTGACTCGATGACGGAGATCATTCACCACATTCTGGATTCGCCGGTTCCTGTCGTTGTTTACGTCAGTCCGGACGGCGCGCGCGGTGCCTCCGCCGGTTTTTTGATTTTGTTGTCAGCGGACGTCGCCGCCATGGCTCCTGGCACCCGAACCGGGGCTGCTACGCCCGATTCTTATGCCGGGTTGGATTTCCATGCCGATGGATGAAGTCTTGCGCAAGAAAATCAATAACGATGCCACTGCGTTCCTGCGAAGCTTCACCGACAAGCGCGGCCGCGACACCAAACTCGCGGAAACCGCCATTACCGATGCGCGTGCCTTCACCGCTCAGGAAGCCCTTGACGGGCATTTGATCGACTTCATCGCCCCAGACAAGGACGACTTGTTGCGTGAGCTGAACGGCCGGGAGATCACCCGGTTCAATGGCAAGAAGCAGACTTTTGTCGCTGCAGAATTACACTCTCGCCGATTTTCAACTTTCCGCTCGCCAGCGATTCCTTGCCCGCATTGTTGAGCCCGACGTGTTTTTCCTGCTGTTGATCGTGGGACGTCTGGGTCTGTACACCGAATTCACTCATCCCGGCGTGGTCGCGCCCGGCGTGGTGGGCGCCATCTGCGTGCTTTTGGCGCTTGTACGCCATGCATATTCTCCCGGTAAATTTCGCGGGCATTTTGCTGATTTTCCTCGCGCTGGCTCTGTTCGCCATTGAAGCAAAATTCGCAAGCCACGGAGTACTGTTATTGGGCGGCATCGTCTCGATGATTTTGGGCGCAATGTTTCTGATCCGCTCCCCACTCACTCCGGCCGGAGTCAGTTTTGGCGTGGCCTTGTCCGCCACTTTGCCGTTCGCCTTCTTCACCGTTTTTCTAATGCGTCTGGTCTTGAAGTCGCGCAAATGGAAAACCGCTACCGGAAAAGAAGAAATGCTCGGCGAGCAAGGTGTTGTTACCATTACCGTACCAAGTGGCGGAGAAGGCATGGTGCGCGTTCACGGCGAATTGTGGCGCGCCGGTTCTCCACAGCCAATCCAGGCCGGCACAAAAATTCGGGTGCTCCGCGTCAATGGACTGAAGCTTGATGTAGAGCCTCTTGCGGCGGAGTCACCCATCGAGAAGTGAGACAAGTGTCTTAAGGAGGGTCTCCATGCTACCTGTTGGCGGTATTGGACTGCTCATCATCATTTTCTTTTTTCTGCTATGGCTTTGGAATTCCATCAACATCATCAAGGAGTGGGAACGCGGTGTGGTTCTCCGTCTCGGGCGGCTGTTGCCCGAGGCTAAAGGCGCGGGATTACGTCTGGTCTTCTGGCCCATCGAAACCATGTATCGCATCAGCATGCGCCTCGAAACCCTCGATGTGCCTCCTCAGGACATCATCACCCGAGACAACGTCTCTGTAAAAGTAAACGCGGTCACTTATTTCCGCGTCGTTGACGCCAACCTCGCGCTCTCGCAGGTTCAGAATTATCAATACGCCACGTCGCAGCTCGCACAGACTACCCTGCGCAGCGTCGTTGGCCAGTTCGAACTCGACGAGATTCTTTCCCAGCGTGACAAAGTCAACGCCAAACTCCAGATCATTCTCGATCAGGACACCGAGCCTTGGGGCATCAAGGTCAGCAAAGTGGAAGTAAAGCAGGTGGACATCCCCGAACAAATGCAGCGCGCCATTGCGAGGCAAGCCGAAGCTGAACGTGAGCGTCGCGCCAAAATTATTCACGCGGAAGGAGAGTTCGAAGCCTCCGCGAAACTCGCCGATGCCGCCAAAATTTTGGAGACGCAACGGCTTCCGCTATCCAGTTGCGGTACCTGCAGACGTTAACTGAAATAGGTGTCGAAAAGAACACAACGATTGTTTTCCCGCTTCCAATCGATATTATTAATAGCTGGGTAAAGTCGTTAGGGGGCTCGTCGAAGTAGCTATGGCGTCTCGGGGAAAACGCGGCACTGGTGAGCGTGTGCTTGAAAGCAAGCACGTCATCGGTCTGTTCTTGTTGATGCTTTTGTTTTCCGGCGTTTTTTTTAGCCTGGGCTACGTTATGGGACGCAATCAGTACGAGGGCCAGGTGCGCGCCGAAAACAATGTCGCCAGCAAAACCGGTCCTGGCTACATGCCCAGCAACATTTCCCCGCCAAAGAAAATCGTGAACGATCCTCCGCCTGCCGATGATCCTGACCCGGCCACCAGTTCTTCTTCTCCCGTGTGGAATCTCGGCAGTAAAACCAACGCCAGCGCGGAGCCACATCTTGACGCTCCACCGGTCTCGAAAGTTGCTGTGGACACCAGTTCCAAGTCTGCCAGCATCAAATCAAGGATGCAGACGCAGCCCATCGCCGTGCACTCTCCGCCAAAAAGCAGCAAAACCAGCTTGAACGCCCCTGCAATCCCCAGCGGAGCCTACGTGATTCAAGTCGCCGCTTTGCTCAAACAGGATGACGCCATCGCCATCGCCGGCAGTCTCCAGAAAAAACATTACGCCGTTTACGTCCAGAACCCTCAAAGAGACAAATACTATCGAGTCCAGGTTGGTCCATTTAAGGACCAGAAAAGCGCTGACGCCGCAAAGAAAGGCCTCGAGGGAGAAGGCTTCAAGGCGTTCTACGTAAAACACTGATGCAATCTCCTCCGTGGCATGTGTACCTGCGCCCGCATCGTCTGCGCGACACCCCCACGATTGTCCGCCTGGTCCTCGCCGCGCTGAGTGGCGCCATTCTCTCCCTTTCCTACCACGGTTCATTTCTCAGTCTGTATTCCTGGTTTTGTCTCGCGCTCCTGCTTTCTTCCATCCTGGGGGCCCGCGCGCGCGTCGCTTTTTTTTGTGGTTTTCTGCACGGCCTGATCTTCGTGCTGACGTGCGTTCCGTGGATTGCAGAGACGCTGTCCATTCATGGAGGAATGTCGACTGCTGCAGGCTGGGGCGTGCTCCTGGTCATTGCCACTGTTTGGGGAGCTTCGATTGGCCTCTTCGCCTGGGCGGTGCAGCGGTTGTCCCTCCGCAGCTATACTCTTGCCTTGGTTGGCGCGCCCTTCCTCTGGATCTGCACCGAAGTTCTGCGCACGTACTTACCGGAAATTAGCTTCCCGTGGGGCCTTCTCGGGTATGCTCCAGCGGAAAACTTGGCTCTGGTGCAATTGAGTACGATCACGGGGATTTATGGATTATCGTTTGTTGCTGCGGCGTTCAATGCGTTGTTGCTGTGGACCGATTGCGCGTCCGGTGTGGAATCAAAGCGAAGACTGGGTCTTTTCGCCGGCGTTCTCGTCATGCTCCTTCTGGTCATGATCGTTGGGCCGCGATTCGTGCCCAAACCGGAAGCACACCACTGGGCTCGCGTCGTTCAGCCCAATTTTCCAGAAAATGAACAGTACGTGGGCGACTGGTACGCCGATCACAAAGCCGATCTGGCTCAACTCGCGCAGCTCAGCCTGCGTCCATCTCCCGATGGCATCAAGCCCGATCTCCTGATCTGGCCCGAAGCGCCCGCGCCGTTTTCGTTCCAGGATCCCCATTTCGTTCCTTACATTTCGCAACTGGCCACGGAATTTCACAATCCGGTGATCGCCGGTGTCATTGAGTGGAAACCGGAAGTCGAATCGCTGAATGGTTCTCCGCACACCGCTCTTGTGCCTTACAACAGCGCGGCCATGCTCAACGCCTTCGGACAGCGCACCTTCACTTACGACAAGATGCACCTGGTCCCGTTTGGCGAGTACGAGCCGTTTCCGTTCATCCATCAAGTGGTCACCAGCGTGTCCCAGGAAGTCGGCGGCTTTCATAAAGGGCAAGAATCGCAGCGTGGGCATGCTTACCAATGGCGAGCAAATTTTCGGTATTCATTTGTTATGAAGCGATCTATCCGGGCGAAATCCGCGATTTCACCGCTCGTGGTGCGCAGTTGCTAATCAATATCTCGAATGACGGCTGGTTTGGCGCCTCCGCGGCTGCTGAGCAGCATCTGCGTATGGCCCGGGTCCGTGCGGTGGAAAATCGCCGGTGGCTCCTTCGCGACACGAACAGCGGCATCTCCGCCTCCGTTGACCCGTACGGGAATGTCACCCGAGTGATGCGTCGCGACGTGCGCGACTCCGCCGACTGTGCCTTACGATTTCCGCACCGATCGCACCCTGTACGTTCGCTTCAATGACTGGTTCGCCTGGATGTGTGTGTTGGTTTCCGCTATTCTTGTGGGTATTACTTTTCGAAAGGGAAACCAGCCCGCGAAAATTTCCGCGGACAAACGCACCCGAAAATGATTTTGGAAGATTTGCAGCATCAATACGAAGGACTGAAGCAGCGCATCGAACTCGTTCGGAGTTATCTTTGACGTTGAGCATAATCAGGCGCGCCTGAAATCCCTCGACGAGCGCACCTCTGACCCCAATTTTTGGAGCAATCAGGAACAAGCGCAGGGCGTGCTCCGCGAACGCAAGCAGGCGGAAGCCTCGCTCGCTGCCGACGAAAAGCTCGACGCCCTCACCGGCGACCTGGAGACTTACATCGAGCTGGCGCAAGGGGAAACCAATGCTGAACAAAAAGAAGCGCTGCTCAAGGATTTGAGCCGAGAGCTCACTGCTGCTGATTCCTATCTCAGCGAACTCGAAACGCAAACTCTATTGTCCGGGGAAAACGACCATCTCAACGCCATCATGACCATTAAACCTGGCGCCGGTGGTACCGAATCGCAGGATTGGGCTTCTATCCTTCTGCGCATGTACTTGCGTTGGGCAGAACGCCGGCGGATCAAGGCGGATCTCCTGGACGAAACACCGGGGGAAGAGGCGGGCATTAAAAACGCCACCATCCAATTCGCTGGCGAAAACGCTTACGGTTTGCTTTCTGGCGAAACGGGAGTTCACCGCTTGGTCCGCATTTCCCCCTTTGATCAGGCTGCCCGGCGCCACACTTCGTTCGCGTCCGTGTTTGTAATTCCCGAGGTTGACGATCGCATCGAAGTGAACATCCGCCCCGAAGACATCAAGCTCGATACCTTCCGTTCGGGCGGCAAGGGCGGTCAGAACGTCAACAAGGTTGAAACCGCTGTGCGCATCACGCATATCCCCTCGGGCATTGTGGTGGCCTGCCAGGTGGATCGCAGCCAGCACAAAAATCGCGAAATGGCCATGAAGATGTTGCGTTCCAAGCTCTACGATCTGGAGATTCAGAAGCGCCGCGACGAAACTGATCGGCTCGACGAATCCAAGCTCGACATTTCCTTCGGTAGCCAGATTCGCTCGTATGTCATGCAGCCGTACCGTCTCATCAAGGATCACCGCACGAAATTTTCCGTGGGCGATGTCGATCGCGTTCTCGACGGCGACCTCGATCCGTTCATCCGCTCCTATCTCATGGCCAAAAAGACTAAAGGCAAACTCGTCGTGCAAGCCGACGATTCTGACGAGGAAGCTTAATTCTGGAGCGAGCCTCACACGGCCACCCCTTACTAAAAAAGTGGAAAACTACTCCACTCAATGTCATAAATCCCCGTTCACTGCACACCTAAGCCTCGCAGAATCAATGCGTTGATTCACCTCAATCCGCGGTGGTACTCTTGCTAAGAGTCCAACGACGTTTTTCTGGGCAGTGGGGGTGTATCGCCGCTTGTCCATATGTCCATAAATAAGATTCGAACGAGGAGAGCTGTTTTGAGCCAAGCAAAAAGAAACTTCCTGTTTACTTCCGAATCGGTCACCGAAGGTCACCCAGACAAAATTGCCGACCGGATTTCGGACGCGGTGCTTGATGAAGTGATGCGCCAGGATCCTAAGGGTCGCGTGGCGTGCGAGACTCTGGTCACCACTGGCCTGGTAGTCGTTTCGGGTGAAATCACCACGACTGCGCATGTGGATTATGACGAACTCGTTCGCAAGACCGTCAACGAGGTCGGCTACAATGACGCGCTCTATGGCTTTGATTCGAATACCTGCGCGGTCATGTGCACCGTCAAGCGCCAGTCTCCGGATATCGCCATGGGCGTGGACACCGGGGGCGCGGGCGACCAGGGCTTGATGTTCGGTTACGCTTGCGATGAAACCGAAGAATTAATGCCCATGCCCATCCAGTTGGCCCACCGGCTCACGCAGCGCCTCTCCGAACTCCGCAAGAGCAAGAAACTCCCCTTCCTTCGTCCCGATGGTAAGTCCCAAGTCACCGTGGAATATCGCAATGGCAAGCCTGCGCGCGTCGATTGCGTAGTGGTGTCCACGCAGCATAGTGACGACGTTTCGAATGAAGAACTGCGCAGCTCCATTCTGGAGCACGTGATCAAGCCCATTATTCCCGCCAACATGCTCGATTCCAAAACCAAGTTTCACATTAACCCGACTGGCCGCTTCGTCATCGGTGGTCCGATGGGCGATGCGGGCCTGACCGGCCGCAAAATCATCGTGGACACCTATGGCGGCTACAGCCGTCACGGCGGTGGCGCATTCTCCGGAAAAGATCCTTCGAAGGTGGACCGTTCCGCTTGCTACATGGCCCGTTATATCGCCAAAAACATCGTAGCCGCTGGCCTGGCCTCTCGCGCGGAAGTGCAGCTGGCCTATGCCATCGGCGTCGCCGAGCCGGTCTCCGTCATGGTGGATACCTTTGGCACCGCGACGATTCCCGAAGAAAAGATCACGCAACTTGTTCGCGAGAATTTCTCGCTCACTCCAAGGGCATCATCGAGGCGCTTGATCTCCGCCGCCCCGTCTACAAAGCCACCGCGGCTTACGGCCATTTCGGTCGCACCGGTCCCGGTTTTACTTGGGAACGCACCGACCGCGCCGATGCGCTGCGCAAAGCCGCGGCATCCACCGTGGTCGCGGAAGTTGCGACGGGCGCTTAAGTTCACGAAGTTCAGTTTCTAGCCCACTCCTTCGCAGGAGTGGCGATTCCCTGACGCGAGTGCCTCCCACCGCTTGCCGTTCGGGTACCCCGGATATCACGGAATTTTAAAATTGGAAAAAGCGAGGAGAGCAAGTATGGCTACAGCAGAACTAAAAAAGGGTGACGTCAAGGATATTGGGCTGGCCGATGCGGGCAAGCGCAAGATCGAATGGGCCGCGCAACAGATGCCGGTCCTGCAGCAGATTCGCAAGCGTTTCATCAAGGAACAGCCCCTCAAGGGACTCCGCGTTTCTGCTTGTCTGCACGTGACCAGCGAAACCGCAAACCTGATGATCACTCTTCGCGACGGCGGTGCTGACGCCGTTCTTTGTGCTTCGAACCCACTCTCCACTCAGGACGAAGTCGCTGCTTCCCTGAATCGTGATTTCGGTATTCCCACATTCGCCATCAAGGGTGAGGACAACAACACCTACTATCAGCACCTTCAGGCCGCTCTTGAGCATCGCCCCCAATTCACCATGGACGACGGTTGCGATCTCGTCACCATGCTCCTGACCAAGCGCCAGGATCTCGTCTCCAATGTCATCGCCGGCACCGAGGAAACCACCACGGGCGTCATTCGTCTTCGCGCAATGGCCAAGGACGGCACGCTGAAATATCCCGATAATCGCCGTGAATGATGCCATGACCAAGCATTTCTTCGACAACCGTTACGGCACTGGCCAGTCCACACTCGACGGCGTCATTCGCGCCACCAACGTGCTCATTGCTGGCCTCAAGCTTGTCATCGCCGGCTACGGCTGGTGTGGTCGCGGCGCCGCGATGCGCGCCAAGGGTTTGGGCGCCGATGTGATCATCACTGAAATCGATCCGGTGAAGGGAATTGAAGCGGTTATGGACGGCTTCCGCGTGATGCCCATGGCCGATGCCGTCAAAGAAGGCGACGTCTTCATCACCGTAACCGGCAACAAGAACGTCATCCGTCGCGAGCATTTCGAATCCATGAAGAGCGGCGCCATCGTGTGCAATTCCGGCCACTTCAACGTGGAGATCGAACTCCCCGCGCTCGAAGCTCTTTCCACCGGCAAGAAGGAAGTTCGCCCGCTGGTCGACGAGTTTCTGCTCAAGGACGGCCGCAAGATCTATCTCATCGCCGAGGGCCGCCTGGTCAATCTTGCAACTGCCGAAGGCCATCCCGCTTCGGTCATGGACATGAGCTTTGCGAACCAGTCTCTCGCCGCCGAATACTTGGTGGAGAACCACAAGGAAATGAAGCCTAGAGGTTTACGTCGTTCCGGAAGCACCTGGACCGCGAAATTGCCCGGCTCAAGCTGGAATCCATGGGTCATCGCTTGGATAAGCTTACTGCCGAGCAGGAGCAATATCTGACATCTTGGCAGGAAGGCACGTAGTCTCGGAGCGGGGGGCCCAGTTCCCGTTTACTTAACAGACCCAATACACATGATATGTTTAAAGGGGCGTCCGGAATCACCGAGGCGCCCAAACTTTTTTGGTGGGCTATGTGGGACTACTGCGGACAGCGACTCGAAACTGTTCGTGTGCGAGGCGCCTCCTACGCCGACGTACGGGTGATGCACCTTCGGCAGCGTGACCTCACCACCAAAAACCGCAAAGTCGGCACCCTCGGGCAAAGTGAATCTATCGGACTTGGTATCCGCGTCAGTTGCTAATGGCGCATGGGGCTTTGCGTCCACCGATGAGTTGACCCGGGAAGGCGTGGCCAGTCTGTGCTGCCCAGGCCGTCGCAATCGCCAGGTCTTCTGCGCTGGCCAAGAAAGAAAATGTACAGATGGTCCCGGAGGGCACGTACATCGATAGTTGGCAGGGTCCTTGCCAGAAAGATCCTTTCGAGATTCCGGTCGAAGCGCAATAGCAACTATTGCTCGCAGACGGATGCCGCCATGCACAAATCAGAGGGAGTTACGGTATCCGAAACCGACATGCAATTTCGAAAGATCGATACGTGGTTTGCGTCCAGCAGCGGCTCGAAAATTCATCAGCGCCGCGTGATTTCCGGCTGCGGCATTGTTGCCACTTGCTTCCAGGGTGACGAGATTCAGAAGCGCTCGTATCCCAACAGTTTTGGGGGGCAGCATGTCCTCGGTGGCTACGAACTGATCGAGGCCATGGATCTGCTTGGTCATGCACCGCGGGTTGGCCGAGGAAGCAGTTGCGCTTCACTCCGCCGCACAATGCCCGGAGAAAACGGGCACTTTAATCCTCGGTGGCAGCCAATTCGGCCTGCAGATCCACGAATCCGTCGGCCACCCATCGAACTCGATCGCGTGCTCGGCCAGGAAGCCAATTTCGCCGGCACCAGTTTTCTCACCTTGGATAAGCTCCACAACTTGCGTTACGCCTCGCCCATCGTTAATGTCGTTGCGGATGCGCGACCTCGAGCACGGCGCGGGACTTGGGACGTTCGCCTACGACGACGAGGGTGTTCCCGCGCAATGTATCGAGGTCATCAAGAACGGCGAGTTTAGTGGCTATCTCTCTAGCCGCGAAACCGCTCATCTCATCGGTTTGCCCCGTTCCGGCGGCACAATGCGTACCGAAGGTTGGAACCGGCTGCCGATGATTCGCATGACCAACATCAGCATTCTTCCCGGAGACTGGACCTTGAGAATTTGCTCGCCTCCACCGACGATGCCATCCTGATGGACACTAACCGTTCATGGTCGATCGACGACCGCCGCTACCAATTCCAATTCTCCACGGAAATTGCCTGGGAGATTAAAGGCGGAAAAAAGGGCCGTATGCTGAAAAATCCCAGTTACAGCGGAATCACTACCGAATTCTGGAATTCGTGCGACGCGGTGAGCAATGCGCGAGAACTGGGTGCTCTGGGGTACGCCCAATTGCGGGAAGGGCCAGCCCATGCAAGTGATGGGCACCGGTCACGGCGCTTCGCCTGCGCGCTTCCGCAACGTCCAAATCGGCAAAGCCTTTTCGAACCAATGAGTCCGGTGAAGCACAAACCGGAAGCGAGACTGCGTCCGAGGTGGAACTTCATCGGATTGGCGAGACCGTTTTATACCTGGCAAAGAAGCGTCGGCGTCGCGGAAACCGAAGTTCACATCGACGAATCGATACAGGCGCTGACGCGATTTGCCAACAACACCATCCACCAGAATGTAGCGGAGCAGAACCTGGTCGTGTCGATTCGAACGGCGGTGGATGGCCGTACCGCGCGGATCACTACCAATCGAATCGATGAAGACTCTCTCCGCGCCGCCATCGACAATTGCCTTTCTCTTGCTTCTCATCAACCTACAGACCCGCAACTGCTCCCCATGCCCGGCAAGCAGAAATACCGTACAGTTCGCCGGTTCACACCCGCCACTGCGGCGCTCACTCCGGAGGAACGCGCCCGAGCTGTCAAAAAAGTGTGCGACTTCGCGGAAAAGCGCGGGCAGATAGCGGCGGGAATCTTTTCCAGCGGCCAAAGCCAGTCGGTCTTGGTCAATTCCCGCGAGGTGAAGGCGGCTTACCGTCACACGAATGCCACTTTCTCCATCACCATGCAGCAAGGCTCGGCGGCAAGCTGGGCCAAGGCGAATTCCGGAGATATTCGGCAATTTGATGCTCTAGCGTTGGCAAGGATTGCGAGTGAAAAAGCCACCCGCGCCCAGAATCCTGTGGAGCTGGCGCCAGGGCGATTTACGGTGATTCTGGAACCCGCGGCGGTGCTGGACCTGGTCGGATTCCTGTTCTACGACTTCGCAGCTACGGCGGTGGCCGACAAGCGCTCCTGCTTTTCCGGCCGCGTCGGGAAGCAGATTCTTGGCAAAAACATCACCATCACGGACGATGCCTATCATCCTCATCAGCTCGGTTGTCCTTTTGATGGCGAGGGGATGCCGCGGCAACGGGTGATCCTGGTCGACGGAGGAATGATAGAAAATCTGGTGTATTCGCGGCGATCGGCTAAACAAGCACACACGAAACCTACCGGGCATGGCTTCCCGCTTCCGAACGAATATGGCGAAGGCGCGATGAACCTGGTCGTCGACGGAGGCCCCACCTCTATTGACGAGATGGTGGCCTCCACAGACCGCGGCCTGCTGGTTACACGCCTGTGGTACATCCGCGAAGTGGACCCTTATGAGAAGGTCATGACGGGTATGACCCGCGACGGGTTGTTCGTAATCGAGAAGGGCAAAATGGCACGAGCGGCCAGGAATTTTCGATTTAATCAATCGGTCCTGGAGATGTTACGGAACGTTGAAAGCCTCGGTCCGGCGCGCCGCGCCACCGGCGAGGAGGCCTTTGAAATGGTGGTGCCGCCAATGAAAATCCGCGATTTTCACTTCAGCGAAGTCACGAAGTTTTAACCTGGTTAGGCTTTCCACAGCCCCTGCAAAACCGATGCATTCCAGCAAAATTCTGCATTGTACATTCGGGGTCGCGGACACTATTACACTAGTATGTGTAGTTGTCGCCCAACACCGAACGAAAACCGCTCCATCCCAACTGGGGCCACCCGGACCATGACGCCTGTGGCACCGGGTTTATCGCGCAACTCAATGGTCCCCCGACGCACGAAATTCTGACCTACTCGCTGCAAGCTTTGGAGCGCCTGTCGCATCGTGGCGGGCGTCGACGCCGATGGCGCGAGTGGCGACGGCGCCGGTTTGCTGACCACGCCTTCCGCTGGATTTCTTTCGTGCCCGCGCTGCTGAAGACAGGATGGAACTGGACGAGCTCTTTGGCGTCGGGATTTTGTTCGCTCCGGCTTCGCGCATCGCGGATGCGCGGTTGGCAATCGAAGATTCCATCGGCCGAAGCAAACTGCGCTTGATCGGCTGGCGTCGCGTTCCCACGAATCCGAACGCGTTGGGCCAGCGTGCTTTCGAGACCTTGCCGGAAATCTGGCAGTTTTTTATTGAGCCCGCGAGCGCTCGGAACTCCGCTTCCAATTTTGCTCAGAAATTTGAACGCAGTCTCTGGCTCCTGCGTAAACGTGCGGAAGCAGCGCTTCCGGAACGCTGCTACATCTGCTCGCTCTCTTCTCGCACCATCGTTTACAAGGGACTTGTTGACTCCATGGCAGTTTCCGCGGTTCTACGAGGACCTGCGGAGCAGCCGAGTTTCGCCGTCCGCTTCGCCATTTTTCATCAGCGCTATTCCACGAACACGGAACCCTCCTGGCAACTGGCGCAGCCGTTCCGTTACGTTGCCCATAACGGCGAAATTAATACAGTCATCAGCAATCGGCGGTGGCTGCGTGCGCGCGAACGCGAAATTCGCAAACGTATCGGGGTAGGGAAGTGGTTTCGCCTACTCGAAGAAAATGTCAGCGACTCCGCCAGTTTCGATAATGCGTTGGAGCTGAAGCTCCTCGAAGGAAAGAGCGTAGAAGCGGCTATGCTTGCGCTGGTTCCTCCTGCTTTTTCGCACGACCCGTTCCTTTCGTCGGATGTTCGCGCTGCTTCGAAGCGCTGTCTCGCGAAGGTGAGCCATGGGATGGTCCGGCCGCGCTGGTTTTCAGCGACGGCACCTCCGTGGGCGTGAAACTCGATCGCAACGGCTTGCGCCCGATGCGCTACACCGTCACTCACGATGGATTGGTCATTGCCGGCTCGGAAACCGGGCTTGCTGGATCTGGAGGAGTCGCGAATTGCTGAGCGTCACCGCCTGGGCCCTGGCGAAATCCTTCTGGCCAATCCTTATAGCGGCTCTCTGCTGCGCTGGCGCGAACTGCTCAAGAGCGTCACCGCGGAAATACCCCGTAAACTGTTGACCCGCTCTAGTGTGTCTGCGTTTGGAAGATTCGTCCGAACGCACTTCGATCGTGCATCCGAAACGCGTTGCCGCGGCCGCCAGGCTGGTCCGACGATCAGTACAAAATCCTTGTTCCGTCCGCTGCTGAGCGGTAAAGAAGCGGACTGGAGCATGGGCGACGATGCGCCTCCGGCATTTCTGTCAATTCTGCATCGTCCACTCTGGGATTACTGCAAGCAGCGCTTTGCGCAGGTCACCAATCCTCCGATCGACCCGTTGCGCGAATCGCACGTGATGTCCCTGGAAGTTCCGTTGGGCCAGGGACACTTCCTCGCCAGCCCGATCTTGAGTGCCGGCCGAACTGGTGTCGCTTTCTGCCGAGCTGTCTCCGGTGCAGACCATCGACTTTACGTTCTCTTCCACCCTGGGAGTCCCGGGTGCGCGCCGCTGTCTGTCTCAGTGCAAGACTACCCCTCTGAGTAACGGCGATCGCCCGGGGCTCCTCCTCCTTTCCGATCGTGCCCTTGGTCCTGAACGTGCCGCTTTACCCGCATTGCTGGCCGCCGCCAGCGCCTGGAAAAGCCTGTCAATCAGGGTCTACCAGATATTCCCTTAGTGGTCGAAAGCGCCCAGATCTTTGAGACTCACCACGTCGCTATGCTGCTGGCCGCAGGGGTTAGCGCTGTGGTGCCGTATCTTGCCGAAGAGTTTGCGGAAACCGAGGAAGCCGGCGCGTTTCAATAGAGTTCGCAAAGGAATGCTGGCTGGTCTTCGCAAAGTTCTGGCGCGCATGGGAATTTCCACGCTGGCCAGTTACCGCAACAGCCATCTGTTTGAAATGCTGGGGATGGACGAGGATATTTGCCGCGAATATTTCGAGGACGCTGCCTGTTATCGCCGGCACAAAAACCCTGGATTCGACTCTTGCAGGATTACCTGCACATGCATGCCGCCGGATTATGCCGGCGCTGCGGGAGGAGCTAGCCGACCACGGGCTTTACCGTTTCCGCAAAGGAGCGGAACTTCACGCCACTTCGCCGGAACTCGTTCGTCGAATGCACGCTCACGTGCGCAAGCCCGAACAAGGAAATTACAGTGCTTACGAGCAACTTGCCAAAGCTGAGGGGCCAACGTTCCTTCGCGATCTTCTGGAGATGCTCCCGGAGCAGCCGATCTCGCTCGATGAAGTGGAGCCTTTAGAATCGATCCTCGCGCGCTTCAGCACCCAGGCAATGTCGCTGGGCTCACTCAGCCCCGAGGCGCACAGGACACTTTCCATCGCCATGAACGAATTCGGCGGAAGAAGCAATACCGGGGAAGGCGGGGAAGACAGCGACCTGTATCGCATGTCCCCGGATCCGACAACAAAATCAAGCAAGTTGCCTCCGGCCGTTTCGGCGTGACCGCGGAATATCTCGTGCGCGCCCAGGAACTCGAAATCAAAATGGCGCCAGGGTTCCAAACCCGGCGAAGGTGGCCAGCTTCCCGCGCGCAAGGTTACCGAGTATATCGCGCGGATTCGTCACGCCACGCCGGGCACGCCGCTGATTTCGCCGCCGCCGCATCACGATATCTACAGCATCGAAGATTTGGCGCAACTTATCCACGATCTGCGTGCCGTAATCCCGCAGGCGCGTATAGGAGTGAAACTTGTTTCCGGCACCGGCGTAGGCGTCATTGCCGCGGGCGTGGCGAAAGCCGGCGCGGACGTAATCACCGTGAGTGGCCACAACGGCGGCACTGGTTCTTCACCGCTCACTTCCATCAAGAATACTGGTCTGCCATGGGAAATTGGTTTGCGCGAAACCCACGAAACTCTTTTGCGCGCCGGTTTGCGTTCACGCGTCAAGACTTCGCGTCGATGGCGGTTTGCGTTTTTCGCGAGATGTCCTCATCGGCGCCACCCTCGGCGCGGACGAATTCGGTTTCGGCACCGCCGCGCTGGTCGCGATTGGCTGCGTGATGGCCCGCCAGTGCCATCTGAATACCTGCCCTGTGGGCATTGCCACGCAGGATGAAACTCTGCGTACCCGATTTAACGGCAAGCCGGAAATGGTCATTTCCTATTTCCGTTCACTCGCCGAAGAGATTCGCAAAGGGCTCGCGGAACTCGGCGTTCGCTCGCTCACCGAACTTCGCGGCTGGTACGATCGCCTGGAAACTCGCTCCGGTCTTGACGCGCTGCTGGTTATTCCGGTTTCGAAACCGGGTCGTGTTCTTCCGCAGCAAACTTCGGTTCTGGATTCCGGCGTGGAAGAAACGGAACTCTCGCTCGAGCATCGCGCGCCCAGTTCCCTCACTTGTGCCCCAATTCACAATTTTCATCGCAGCATCGGCTCGCATTTCAGTGGCGATCTGATGCGCGAGCGCCTGCAGAATAAACAAGCCCCCAGCATCACCCGTGAGTTTCAGCGGCACCGCGGGGCAGAGTTTCGGCGCCTTCCTCACCTCCGGCCTGACCCTCCAGCTTACCGGGGAAGCCAACGACTACGTTGGCAAGGGCCTGTCCGGCGGCACGATCGTGATTCGCGCCGGTCACAACTCATCCAAACGCGGTGACGTACTTGCCGGCAATACTGTTCTCTATGGCGCCACCTCCGGCCAACTCTACATCGCAGGTCAGGCTGGCGAACGTTTCGCGGTGCGCAATAGCGGCGCTGTCGCGGTCGTCGAAGGCCTCGGCCAGCATGGCTGCGAATATATGACCGGCGGAATTGTCACCGTTCTCGGGCCCATCGGCTTGAATTTCGGCTCCGGGATGACCGGCGGGCTCGCCTACATTCTTCGCAGTGAAGTGGACCACGTCCTCAATCTCGAATTCGTGCAAGCGCACGAATTGGAAGAGGAAGAAGAAAGCAATCTGCGCCGGCTCCTCGAATCGCATGTTGCGCTGACCGACAGTCCGGTGGCGGCCCGGCTGTTGTCGCGCCGGATCGTTTTGCCCTTTGTTCGCGTACAGCCCATCCATTTCCAGGGCACGATTGAATCGGCGTGGAAGGGAATTGCCAGCAGCGTTCTGGACCGTGTTGCAATCGATTCTCCCACTCTTCTGGACGTTCCGGAGCGCGCCGCCCCGCACTATGCCTGATCCTTTCAGGATATTCACGATTTCCTTATACCAGTTCAGTTATACTCTTACGCATATTCGAGTGAGTCGAGGAACATGGACTTTGACCAACTAACTACCTTTGTGCAGGTCGCCAAGCTGAAAAGCTTCTCCAAGGCGGGTCAAAAGGTATTCCGCTCGCAATCCGCTGTCAGCGCACAAATCCGTCAACTGGAGCAGGCTTATCACGCGAAACTCCTGGATCGTTCCGCGAAATCCGTGGAGCTTACACCCGCCGGCGAAGTTCTATTCGAATTTGCCGAGCGCCTTCTGCGTCTGCGCGACGAATCCATGCAAGTTGTGGCCGACCGCGGCAATGTCGTACAAGGCCCGGTCACTTTTGGCGCGAACGAAGCCACTTGTCTCTACTTGCTTCCCGATATTCTTGCCGAATTTCAGCGCCGCTACCCCCTCGTACATATCAGCATCTATCGCAATTTCAGCCACAAGATCTTGCAGCGCCTCGAAGAAGGCTCGATGGACCTCGGCATCGTCACACTGCCGGTGAAGTCGCCGAATCTCAAAATGCATGTCATCAATCGCGACCGCTTGCGCTTCTTCGTCAGCAGCAAGAATCCCCTTGCGCAACGCAGCCACGTGACCCTCGATGAAGTTGCCGCTGCTCCGCTTGATCTTCCCCAAAACGGGCTACACTCGCCAGGTTCTCGACAAGCTGTTCCGGCCGCATCGCTCGCGTTTGCGCATTACCATGGAACTGCCCAGCATTGGCATGATTAAAACCTTCGTCGCCGCTGACGTGGGCATTTCGATCATCAGCGAAAGCTTCGCCCGCGATCAGGTCAAGACCGGCGATGTGAAGCTGCTGAATGTCGAAGGAGTGGATCTTTACCGCGAACTCGCGCTCGTTTATCGCCGGGATCGCAGCTTGCCGCGCGCCGTTCAGGCGCTCATCACCATGATTCGGGAAAATCGCAAACTGCAGGAATCCGCAACCGCCGTCGCCAGCTGAATTCGTAGTGACCGGTCTTTAGACCCGTGCCTTTTCCTGGAATTGTTGCCGGCTGTCATCCCGAACGGAGTCCGCGAAGTGAGGGATCTCTCTTCACGTCAACGTGCCAACGACACTCCTGCCTGCGCGCTTTCCCCGTAGGGGTGCAGCACGCTGCACCCCATCTCGGCACAATCTCATCAGTTCCCACACAAACTCTTTAGACCGGTGCGTCCCCTGCGCCTACTTCACGTTGAAATCCAGGCTGGCAATCGCTCGCGCGATCACATTCTCCTGAATCTGGATCAGGTCTGAATCCGCAAACGTCATTCCCACCACCGTCAGGTATTCCCCGTGGTGCTCTACCACCGACAATGTCCCAGACCAGTCATGCTCGTCGGCCAGGCCGCGATATTTGTATTCCACCGCAGGCTGGCCGCCAATCACCGTCTTTCGTTGCGAAAGCAACCGGTAATTGTCGTACACATCCTGCAGCCGCTTTTCCACGCCTTGTGCGACCTGCTCCAGCGTTTCCTTCGTTTTTTCGTGTCCGACCACCAACAGTGTCGATTCGTTTGACGTTCCCATGGCCACGATCGCGTTCGGCAATGTTTGGCCCGTCCCATCAATAATCTGCCAGCTTGGCGCCTTGTACATTCGAAACGCAAACTCGTAATTCGTGTATAAGTTCCCTTGAATTTCTTCTCGCTTTGCGGGCGGCTCGTCCTTCGGAGGAGGTGGAGGTGTGGCCGTCATGGGCAACGCGGGTTTGGCGGACGCGGAGGGCGCTTTGATCGCCGGCGCCGCGGTGTCCCCAACAGATTTGCTCGCTGCCGGAAGTTCCGGGCGCGCACTCGCATTCGTCAAAATCGCCGCCGCCTTTTCCTTTTTCTTGACCTCGGTGGCCGGAGCTGCTTTCGGCTCACTGTTCGCAGCGGGTTTCGCGCTGGGCTCATTTTTCGCCGCAGGCTGCGCCGGCGTGTCCGGAATAATGGAAGCAATCTTATCTTTTTCCACCAGCACATATCCAAAGTCGGTTTTCACTCTGAACATGTTGTCTTCATAACCCACAATCACGCCGTAAAGCTTTTTCCCGTCCTTCAGGCGGATCTCATCTGCCCGAACCGCAACACAGCACAAAACAGCCAAAGCCATACCTGCCGAGCTCATCAACAGTGTGTGCCGAACGCCTGCGCGCATGCCTGTGAGTATGCGTTCCCGACCCGTCGCCCGCAAGATTCACCCCGCCAACCGTGTCCCCCCAGTAACAGGGAAGGGCTTTACGCCGAAATTTAACGGGTGGCGTCCGGCTCGGGAGAGCCCGAAGGCAATGGAGCCGAAGCCACCCGTTTCCCGTTTCCTCTACCACCCCGCACTATAGGCGAACAAATGGCGAAAGTCAATAGCTGTATCTCTGAAGTAGTCATTCAATTCCCGATTACCCGTTAATCGGGACCTAGCTAGTCGTCTTCATTAAATGGCAACTCGGAAAAGAGTGCGTTGATATAGCGCTCCGGTGCTGCGATGAAGCGACTGACCAACTGAAATGGCTGGCTCTCACGGTAATTTATAGGGCGAATTTGTCCGCCTCGAAGGATAAAATCTGCGCTTCCGGGTAAGCCAACGAAATCGGAGAATGCGTGGCGATGATCGGATTGGATGTTGTCATTCGCCTTGACCAAATCATGTAAAAGAATCAAAAAACTAAGCTGACGTTGGGGAGATAGAGCGGCTTCCGGCTCATCCATGAGATAGAAACCTGACCGAGTGAAGCGATTCTGCAACAACGATAGAAATGATTCACCGTGCGATTGGTCGTGAAGACTCTTTTCTCCGTAACTGCCCAGCGCTCCAATTTGGTCAACAAAGGCCTCGCGACGTTAAAGAGGGAAAACATTTTGCTGCTACCCACCAATAAAAACCGCCGCTTGTTCTCTTGGTGAACGACGGCTTGAGACGTTTTAACTAGCGGCTCAATGCTCCCCACACTCTCGGTCGTCTTGGGAGAATAATTGCGATTTCCGCCTTCCAGCCCAAAGCCGTAGTGCGCGGCGATGGCTTCCAGTAGCGTAGACTTCCCAGTCCCATTCTCACCCGAACGGAAAAGCGGATACAAGGTCAAAGTGATGTTGATGAAGAGGTTCTAGAGACCACTTGAAGTACGCGGAGATGCATCTCGAAAGGTCGTCAACAACTAGCTCAATCCGCGGTCAAGATTCATTTGGTCTTTTTGCGCAAGAGCGAGATTTGTTTAGATGAAGGGTCAAGGAGACTTTGGTGTAGATAAGTGAATCAGCGGACACGCTGATTCAGAACACCAAGGAGGCTCCCCGTGGAACCTATGTATTACATTGGGCTAGATGTACACAAGCTGAAGATCAGTTATTGCGTGAAAGTAGGAGCGGCAAGTAGTTGGCGAAATGGATTCCCGCCGACCCCACGATGCTGGACTGTCGATCAGAATTACCTCAGCCGTGGAGCGCGGCGATGGAAGCGACCATGTTCACCGGCTGGATCTATTGACCATGAAGCCGCACGCCGCCACCCCGAGTCTGACATGGCTCCGACGGCCATTCGCGAACGGCGTCGCACGTTGCGCTACCGGAACCTGCTGTCGTACGACTGGCTGCTCACATTGTTGCGAATGATTCCAGCCTTATCTATTGTTAAGGGACGAATACCTGGCCCATTTTTCTTCGCTATCCTTTTCTCTCTCCTCGTGCTAAAAACTCTTCCTCGTCGCAGCCCCAACTGTGGCGATTGACCGCCCCAGTACGCACGATTCTCTATCCTTCAGGAGATGCGTCGATGAAGATCATTTCGCTCCTATGCTCATTTTTGTTCCTGCTGAGTGTTTTCCCAGCAGCGGCGCCCGCCCAGGACACGGCAGCTCCCCCGGCTCAGAAAACCCCATTCGTTTTCTCCCCGGCCGATACTGTAATTTACGTCAGCGATTTCGAACTCGACGCCGAGAATTTCCAGGCCGACCAGGGGCACTCCAAAGTGCGGCCGGGCATCATCCAAGGACCGCGCCACCGGGATCAGGATCCCGCGACGCAAGCCAAAAAGACCGTCGACCTGATGGCTTCGTCAATCGTGAAGGACTTGCAAAAGGCTGGTTTCAAAGCCCAGGGCATCGGCAACACCGACGCGCGTCCCTCCACCGGTGTCTGGGTTCATGGCGTATTCACCGAGCTCGATGAAGGCAATCGCCGTCGTCGCGCGGTCATCGGCTTCGGCGCGGGCGAAGCGAAAATGGATCTATACGTTACGATGCACGACTTAGCTCGCCCCGAGCAGCCTTTGTACACCGACACGGAAAGCGGCAACAGCGGCAACAAGCCCGGCGCGGTAATCACCATGAACCCCTACGTGGCCGCCGCCAAATTTGTCATGGAAAAAAATGCCCCGGATAAAACCGTGAAGAAAACCGCCAATGAGATCTCCGACGACATCATCAAACATTTGAAGGAGCATGAAGCTCCCGCTGGCGCAAAGACCTAGCAGGCTGCTGAAAAAGTCTAACTTCGTCATTCCGAACGGAGTCCGCGAAGTGAGGAATCTCTCTTTTTCTTGACTTTTCGACCACAGAGGGATTCCTCGCTACGCTCGGAATGACGGATAACGCCTTTTTTCAGCAGCCTGCTAGCGCTTCATACGCGGAACAACTGACCCTTAGGGCAATTGCCGGCCCGTCCCGGCGCGCTATCCTGAAGGTGCATGCGACTTGCTCCAGTTAGGGTCCTCAGGTTCTTGGCCGCTGCGGTCCTTCTCTGCCTTTCTGTGGCAGGGTCGATTTCCGTTGCCGATGCTCGACCTCAAGCGCCGTCCGGCGATAACCTGTCTTACGCCATCTGCCCGATCGTTTATCCCCTCGACCAATCCCCCTCCGAGCGCGGCTTTCGCTATACCTTCTATGGAAACGCATTTTTCGTGAATAGTGACGGCTACTTGCTGACCGCCGCGCATTTGTTAAGTCAATTGAGCGGCGTTGACCCCTACATCCTTGTGCGTTCACCCCTCGCGCCTCCGCGCCTTCTGAGGGCGGTAGTCATCGCGACTGATCCTGATCACGACGTAGCGCTTCTACGCGCCAGTCCGAACCCCTTCGAAGGCAAGTATCAGGTGAAATTTTTGTCCCTGGCGGTTCAGCGGCCAGCCCGCATGCAACCGGTCTTTGCTGTCGCTTTGCGTCCCTCGCGGTTAAAAGACCCGCACACCTTCGACGCTTTCGTGGAAGACCGGCCATCCGGCGAGGTTCTCAATTATGAGTTTTGGCAAATCGACAAAGGGCGCGCCGACACGGAACTGCTGCTCTTCAACCACGATGTTCTGCTCGGCGACAGTGGCGCGCCATTGCTTTCCTCCGACGCGCGAAGCGTCTTCGGCCTGATTGAAGGGCGCTGGCTGCGCGCGGACGCCGCGGCCCTGGCCACTTCCACGCCGCAAAAGAACAGCGGCGTTGGCGCGGCCGTCCCAATCCACTACGCAATTCCTTTGCTGCAGCAGCAAGAGGTTGCCTGGCACGAAGCGATTGGTGACGATCCAAAGTCCACGCCCGCGACCTCGTCCCCCAGCGAATCACCCAGTCCTCAGCCCATTTCGCTCATCGGCGCCTCTTATCCTTCGCAAGCACTTCAGGGCGGCCAGGTGGTTTTGGATGCGACCGTCGATGCTTGCGGGCAACTTGACGACATCCGCGTAGTCCAGGGCCACCCGCCATTCCTCGACAAAGTCTTGGCCGCAGTGCGCACCTGGAGTTTCCAACCTCCCGTTTCCGGCCAGCAACGCTCACCAGATCCTCGCCTCGGTATCGTCTTTCAATTTGCGTCGCCTGGCTTCTCGCCTGCCCATTCGCCAGTGCGTCATTATCAGGTGACCGCGCCAGCTTCCGCCGACCGCGCCGCTGTCCCTGAAGAAACCACGGAATTAGAACCTGCCGCCAACACGGACGCCGAGGCAGCCGTGATCCTCATTCTGCGCATCGACGCAAGCGGCAAACCTACCTCCACTCTTGTTTTCGACGACCCGCAATCCCTCGCTGGCCCGCTCCTCGCCGCAATTGATCATTGGCAGTTCTCACCCGGAAAATGCGCCAACGCGAACTGTAATTCCGCGCTGATACTGGTCGTCATTCCGCGTGTCGCTGAACCGCGCCGCTAAAAATACTCCGATTCGCAACGTTTCACCGCTGTAAAACAAATGAGCCTCACTGCACATAGCAAGGGGCTCATTCTTAGTTGTCACAGTTGGAGCCGACTCGGTGACCACACTTTTTTGAAACGTCCGGGTCTCAGCCCTTGAACACCACGGTTCTCAGGAAGCAGAACAGGAGTCCCGAGATCATCATGGCCGCGGGCAATGTCAGAACCCACGCAAGCCCCAGGTTTCGTACCGTGCTCATTTGCAGCCCGGAGTGATTCGCCATCATGGTGCCGGCCACGCCCGACGACAGCACATGTGTCGGTACTGACCGGTAACCTAAGCCGTCCGCCGCGCCAATGGTCGCCATTGCGGTAATTTCCGCCGCAGCGCCTTGCGCATACGTCAGGTGCGTTTTCCCGATTTTCTCGCCCACGGTTACCACGATTCGCTTCCATCCCACCATGGTTCCCAATCCCAAGGCCAGCGCCACCGCAACTTTCACCCACAATGGAATGAACCGCGTTGCCTGGTCCACGTGCTTCTTGTAGTTCTTCAACACCGCCACGTCCGAGGCCGCCAAAGCGGGTTTCCCCGTTTCTGCATCAGCCGTAGCGCCTCGCTGACCAGGTACATATCGTTTCGGAAGTTGCGTACCTGCGTCCGTGGCACTTTGGCCAGTTCCTTGAATTGCGCCATTTCCGTGCCGATATCGTTCACCAACACCCGCAATGCCAGCATGGTGTTGGTTTGAATTCTTTCGTGCGGATAAAATCCGTCACGTCGTCGCGGGGATCCCCCACCACCGCCGCACTCTCCACATACTTGCCCAACGTGTCCGCAGCCTGCTCGCGAAACCGCCACGAAATCCTGAGACTGCCTCGCCGTCACGGCGTGGTTCAACGCGTAAGTGGTGGGCACGGTACCGATCAGGATGAGCATGATCAAGCCCATCCCTTTTTGCCCGTCGTTCGACCCGTGGAAGAAACTCACCCCGGTGCACGTCAGAATCAGCAAACCACGAATCCAGAATGGTGGCGGCTCGGTTCCTTTCGGGGACTTCGTAAAGCCGCTTGTCTTTGATCACCGCTTTCATCACCACGAACAGCAGGCACGCCAGGATGAATCCGAAGATCGGCGATAGCAGCAGCGATTTCCCGATGTTCAAGGCTTGACCCCAATCCACACCGCTGGTTCCGCTCTTCAGGACTCATCAATTGGTTCGCGATACCCACTCCAATGATCGACCCAATCAAGCTATGCGAACTCGAAGCGGGCAGCCCGAACCACCAGGTTCCGAGGTTCCAAACGATTGCCGCGATCAACAGCGCGAAGACCATCGCGAAACCCGCGCTGCCTCCCACCTGCAAGATCAACTCCACCGGCAGCAATGACACGATGCCAAATGCTACCGCCCCCGTCGAAGTCACTACGCCGAGGAAGTTCCAGAACCCCGACCACACCACCGCGATATTCGGATCCAGTGAATGCGTGTAGATGACCGTAGCCACCGCGTTCGCGGTGTCATGAAAACCGTTCACAAATTCAAATCCCAACGCCACCAGCAACGCGATTCCCAACAATACATACGGCCAAGCGGAACCAAGGGTCACGCCTTCCAGGTCCCGCGAAATACTCGTGCCGATAAAGATTAATCCGGCAATCAACACCAGCCCAAAAATCAATGTACCGATTCGGCTTGGTTTTTGATTCATTTTTTCCGCGATCGAATGTGACCCAGGCGTGGAGGGAGACGCTGGGGTTGTTACTGTAGCCATGAACAGTCCTTTCGGGAACAAGGCACCGCAGGTTCCCTTGTTGATGCGGGTTAGGAACCAACCTTATAGTGACAATTTGTTACAGGTGGATGAACGTTTAGAAAACTCGCCCTAACTGAAAAAACCACTTGTGATGTCCCGTATCCCCGACGCTGCCCCCAATAAACATCGGCCCCAACGCGGTATCCGCAATTACCCCAGCCGCACCGTCTCCCGATAACCGCGGCGCGCCGAACGGGTCGCCATACATTTTTCCCACTTCCCCGTAGCCCACCAGGTAAACATTTCTTCCCACGAACGTTGGCAAAGTTGCGATCTCCCTCAAATACCCTGCTCGTCCGACAAAATATTGGTTCCCGAGCAACTCGTTCAATCCATATGCGGTCAAGTGTCCCACTCCGCCCAGGAAAAACTGCGGGTCGCCCGTGTGTCTGGTAACCCGAACGTGGATCCGCCTTCACCGATCAGGAAAATGGAGTCGCGATGCACTGGCTGAAAGAACTGCACGGTAGCCGCATCAACGGAAACGATTCTGTCGCGTCAGGAAACGTGTCGTAATAATAGAAATTTGACTGCAGGTAATATCCGCGCGTCGGAATAACCGCGTCATTCGTATGATCCAGAACATACCGCATATGAAATGCGCCGATTCGCCCATTGGTGGACGCAAAGTCCGGCGTCCCGAGCCGCAGATCCTCATTCGTGTACCCGATGCCGTACCCCGCCCTGATCTCGCTGAACCGGCTGATGCCGTACCCAAGGTCCACCCCCGCTAGCACATGGTCGATGCGGTAATCCGCGCGCGGATTGCTTTTCTTGTAGACCAGAAACGTATACTGACGCGCATCCAAAAACGGGTCGAAAAACCATCTTCCCAGTGGCACGAACGGCCGGTAAAGGTCCGTGGCGATTCCATAGGTTTGCCCAAATTGCAGATCCGTTCGCCATTCCGAGCGGAACCCCGCCACGTCCATAAACGTGAGCCGCGCAGCCGCCGTGAAGGTCACATCGTCCGTCTGCGTCCCATCGATCGCTACGCCGGGACGCAGGGTGGGTGGGGCGTAGCTCTTTTCGTGAATGCTAACCACCAGCCCGTCTTGATCGTTCTTCTGAATCAGATCGTACGTGATGCTGTCATATCGCCCAACTCCACTCAGCCGCGTCAGGAGTTGTTCTAAGGCCGGCTGATCGATCGGTTTGCCCACCAGCGGCGATAACAACTTGTGAACGTTCAGCGCTTCGTCGCCGCTCACCCCCTCGATCTTCACGAATTGCGGTATGCCGATCCTCGTCCGGATTCGCGAGTCCTTCTCTTTCAAGTACTTCGCCCAAGCTGCATCGTCCAGCGCGTACTTCTCCAGAATCTGCTTCTTGTCCTCGGCGGCCTCATAACCCGCCTTCAACAGATCGTCGGTCTTCTGATAGTCCATGGTGCTGAACTTCTCCACGTCCACTTTGACCATCAGGTCGGCCCCGGCCATTCCGCGAATTTCGGTCTCGGCAATCACCAGTTCCACCGAGCGCCCCAAAATCCCGAAAGCGGATTGAATGTCCTTTGCCGATACTTTCGAAATTTGCAGGTGCACGCCGATCACGACGTCCGCGCCCATTTTGCGCACCACATCCGTCGGCAAATTATCCACCAGGCCCCCATCCACAAAGATCTGGTTGTCTCGGCGCACCGGTGCGAACACTCCCGGGATTGAGATCGTCGCCCGCATGGCCTCGGACAGCGACCCTTTCCCAAAGACATATGCCTTCCCTGAAACCAATTCCGTTGACACGCAGCGAAAGGGAATCGGCAAATCGTCGAAAGTGTGAATCGTGGAATAAGCCAGCGTCTCCCGGTCAATCAACAGGTTCACCTGGTGACCCGAATTGAGTCCCGGCGGCAGACTCACCCCGTTCTTCAATCCAATCTGAATCGCGTTCGGAATGTCCCGCGCGTCCTCCTTCCTGCGGAACGACAGGTCCTGGTAAGGCGTATCGCCGCCCAGCAACAGCGTCCAATCCGCCGATTTCAAAATCTGCTCCAATTGGTCCGCTGTTTTGCCCGTCGCGTAAAAGCCCCCAACCAACCCGCCCATACTCGTTCCCGCTACGTAATCCACCGGGATATGATGGTCTTCGAACCATTTCAACACCCCAACGTGGGCTTCCCCCAAAGCGCCGCCGCCCTCCAGCGCTACTCCAATCGTTGGCCGGTTCTTAGGAATTGGTTTGGCTTCGGGGCTGACGGGTTTGGTCGTCAGTGGCTGCTCGGGTTCTTGTTGGGCCAGACAGGGCAACGACACACACATCAGGCCCACGACTAAAACGCAGCGGATCAATCGCATGGCGGTTCCTCTTCCGGGGTTCGAAAGCGCAGACAGTTTCACCCACCTGTGCATCACAGACAAGACTGTATGTTCTAATGCGCCGCTGTAGCAGCGGGTTTATCCCGCTGCCGCCAGGCAGGACTGTCAGATGTTGGCTTCGTCCTCTGGATGCCGCTGTCGGTGCGCCAGTCCCACACCAGAAAGCACCAGCGCGCCGCCCGCAATCTGAGCCCACGTCAGCGGTTCGCCCAAAAGCATCGCCGCTAAAACTGCGGTCAGCGGCCCCTGAGTCAGCAGGCTCACCGATGTAATCGTCGCGGGCAAATGTCCCAGCGCGTAGGTCAGCGCCAGGTACCCCCCAAGCTGCGATACCAACCCCAAACCCAGCACCGCCCACAACGTCCGTCCCTGTGGCACACGCAGCGAAATTCCCATCGCCTTATTCATGACGAAGAGCGCCAACGTGCTGGAAATCATCGCCAATCGCAGAAATCCCAGTGTGCTCGTCGACACCCGGACCCGTTCGGTCGCCATCAAATACACGGCAAAGCACGCCGCCGCCCCCAAGGCCATCAAATCTCCAACTCCGAACCGCATATGCTTGCTCAGGTCCGACCACAAAATGACGAATGTCCCCAGGAACGCCAACAGCAAGCCCAACCAGAACGCCGCCGCAGGGCGCTTTCGAAACACGATCCAACTCAGCAGGCCCACCACAATCGGCGTGTTATTTCCCAGCAAGGTCGCATTGGCCGCGCTCGTCTTTAGGATCGACGTGTTGTACAGCGCCAAATCCAGCGCAAAAAACAATCCCCCCAATGCGATGATTCCCAGCATTCGCGCATTCAACCGCATGCCTGCACGGTCGAACAGAAACGTCGGCAACAACACCACCGCGGGAATCAGCATCCGGTAGAACGCCGACGCCGGCCCAGGAATATCCGTCCATCGCACGAAAATCGCCGACCACGCAATGCACACAATGCCCGCGACCAGCGCCAAATAAGCCGGCAGCACCCTGGATGCTGCCTTCTCCGTTGTCAGTATCTTCGCTTCGGTTCCCAAGCGTTTCCTCACCCGTGTGCAAAGTATCCCACACGCTTCCAAAGGGCACAGGTGCCGATTTGGCCGCATGCCCCACTCGTTCCATTGCCACAACCTTCCCGCGTCGTTAGGGTTAAAGCGAGGGCCGAAGTGTGGCCATTCTTTGCGAGGTGCGCCCTTGACCAACGCAAACGTTCCAAAACCGGTTCCTGCCGCGGCACCGCCCGTGAGTCCCTGGACCTGGGCATTCCGCTTCCTTCGCTGGTCCACCTATCTGGCTGCCCTCATCACTCTGATTCTCCTTCTTCATAAGACTTCACCTCCTCCCGTGCAATCCTCGCCTCAAGCAGCAGCCCGCGCTGAGCAAAAATTTCAGCAGGCGCAAGATTCAGTGTCGCAAGGTCAGAAAGCCACACTCCGCCTCGACGAAAGTGAATTGAACTCGTATCTAGCGTCCCACTTGGACTTGGCTCGCAGCACGCCTGCTCCGCCCGCCACGAGCTCAACGCCAGACTCCTCCTCATCCGCATCGGCGTCCGCACCAGCCGATCACGCTGGTGCTCCGACGCCTGCCGATATCGACCAGGCCCGTTCTTCCGTTCGCGATGTGAAAGTTCAGATGGAAGGCGATCAGGTGCATGCCTACGTGGTCTTCGATGTTCACGGAAAAGACATGACCCTGGATCTGGTTGGCAAGCTCGGCGCCGAGGATGGTTACCTGAAATTCGAACCGGTGCGCGGCCAGATCGGTTCACTTCCAATTCCGCAATCCACGCTGGAAACTGCGGTCCGCCAGTTGATGGAGTCTCCCGAAAATCGCGAAAAGCTCAAACTTCCTTCCGACATCTCCGATATGCACATCGAAAACGGCGAACTGGTCGCCACCTACAAATAAACTGTAGTGGCCGATCTTTGGATCGGCTATTCCGAGCAAGGCGAGGAATCTGGTCTACTGCGGCAGGTCTTCGCGCCACGCCAAGTACACTCACCAACCTTGCTAGAAATATGTAATCCTCGCGTTCTCGCGATATACTAAGCCGCTCCCACCAGCGGAGCAGCGAATGAACAACTCAAAAAAGGATCATGACCTAGGCATGAACCGCGAGATCACCCGCCGGGATTTCCTGAATGGTGTCGCCGTCGGCGCGGGCGCAACCCTGCTCTCCGGCGCGTTCAGCCCCCAGCAACTTCTCGCTTCAGCGATCCTCGATGATCCTGCTCCCGAAAAGGCCCCAGATTACTATCCACCCGCGAAACTCGGCATGCGCGGCAATCATGACGGCAGCTTCGCCATGGCCCACCGCATGCGTGATGGGAAAAGTGCCGCATCGCTGGGCGACCCTGCCGATACGGGAGAATTTTACGATCTCATCGTGGTTGGCGGCGGTATCAGCGGGCTCGCTGCGGCGTATCGCTTCCGTCAGAAGTTCGGCAACTCTGTAAAAATTCTCATTCTCGACAATCACGACGATTTTGGTGGCCACGCGAAGCGCAATGAATTCCAGGTCGGCGGTCGCCTGCTTCTCAGTTATGGCGGAACGCAGTCCATCGAAAGCCCGAGCAGTTACAGCCGCCAGGCGCAAACACTCCTCAAAGAACTCGGCATCGACACGAAAAAGTTCTACAAAGCTTACGACCGCAAGCTCTACAACAACCTCGGCACCGCCGCCTTCTTCGACAAGGAAACCTTCGGCGAAGATCGTTTGCTGACCGGCATGAACAGCACGCCTTGGCCACAATTCCTCGCCAATAGCCCGCTTTCCGGCGCAGCCCGCAAAGATATCGCCCGCGTTTACACCGAAAAAGTTGATTATCTTGACGGCCTTTCGCTGGAACAGAAAATCGAAAAGCTCAAAACCATCAGCTACGCGGAATATCTCACAAAATATTGCAAGCTCTCGCCGGAAGCTTTGCCCTTCTTCCAGACTTTCAGCCATGACCTTTTCTGCGTCGGCATCGAAGCGGTTCCCGCTGCCGCTTGCTATGAAGCCGGCGACGACTACCAATCGTTCACCTACCCGGGATTCGATGGTTTGGGTTTGCCTCCTCACGAAAAAGAGGAGCCCTATATCTTCCACTTTCCGGACGGCAACGCTTCGATCGCACGCCTCTTAGTCCGCTCCCTGATTCCCGCCGCGGTTCCCGGCAGCACCATGGAAGACGTTGTCACCGCGAGGGCGGATTACAGCCAACTCGATCGCGCGCAAAATGCGGTACGCATTCGCCTCAATTCCACGGTCGTCAATGTCAGACACGCTTCAGCTGCAAATTCCGCCACCAGGCAAGTTCATATCACCTATACGCGAGGCGGCAAGCCCTACCTTGTAAAAGGGAAGTACTCCGTCCTGGCCTGCTACAACGTCATGATTCCTTACATCTGTCCCGAATTGCCGGACTCCCAGAAAGAAGCGCTAGCGTACTTGGTGAAGTCGCCGCTGGTTTACACTCACGTAGCCGTCCGCAACTGGAACTCCTTCTCCAAACTCGGCATTCACCATATCGTTTCTCCCGGGGCCTATCACACCTACACCGCTCTCGATTTCCCCGTCAGTCTCGGTTCGTACAAATTCTCCAGCACGCCCGCTCAACCTGCTGTCCTCTTCATGCTGCGAACGCCCTGCCAGCCCGGTCTTCCCGTCCGCGATCAGAATCGTGCTGGCCGTGCGGAACTTCTGCAAACTCCATTCTCGACCTTCGAACGCAACATCCGCGATCAACTCGGCCGCATGTTGGGCGGCGCCGGTTTCAATCCCGCCAACGACATCACCGGCATCACCGTAAATCGCTGGGCTCACGGTTACGCCTACACTCCCTTCGGTCTCGACACACCCCACTGGAAAGAAGGCGAACAACCGTGGGTTCGAGGTCGCCAGCCCTTCGGCCGCCTAGCAATCGCCAATTCCGACGCAGGCGCCAGCGCGTATACCGATGTAGCCATCGATCAGGCCTATCGCGCCGTAGACGACCTGCTTCACCACTCTTCCTGACCGCTCCTGTGGTATTCCAACCACCACGTCATTCCGGGCGGAGTCTGCGGAACGAGGTAGGATTCTCCATCGCGCTTTTCGTGATGAATATCTTTGGCTTCGGTGCCCACTCTCGTAATTAGGGTGGGTCTTGGCGAATTCTTGAGATTCAAATTGATTGTTGAGGTGTACATTGCATCCGTCTTCGTCGCAAAAAAAGACGCTGTCATTCCGAACGCAGCGACCGGGCTTTTTCCTTCGCGCGATTTACAGCGCGCCGGGTCGCGGAGAGAGGAATCTCTCTTTTGATCTACGGACAAATCATCAGCACGTATTCCTTTCGTAACCGTTACCGTTTCAATTCCCACCAACTCCAACTTTTGTCCTAGCCTGAAACTGTCCACCCGGACAAGTTTTCGACTGAGGAGATCTCCATGAAACTTTGCATGGTCCTGGGTTTTCTGCTCCTTCTGACCGTCTCGCTGGCCTCAACCCCTGCCCAAGAGAGTTCCGCCGATGAAGCCGGCCGCATTCTCGCGTTGGAAAAAGTGTGGAACCGCGCTCTCGAAGAAAAGGACACCAAAGCTTTGGACATGCTGCTCGCCAATACCATGGTCTCCGTCGAAATCGACGGAAGCATCCAGAACAAAAGTGAATTCCTCGCTGCTATCAAGGCGCCGGATTATCAGGCCTCACAGGCCGTCACGGAACAGAGCAACGTGCAGGTCTACGGCAACGCCGCCGTGGTCGTAGGTATATTCCGCGTGAAGGGAACGGAGAAGGGCAAACCTTTTGCTCATCGCGAGCGCTTCGTGGACACCTGGATTAAAACCAATGGCGCCTGGCAGTGCGTAGCCACCACAAGTGCGCTGATCGCCGCCAAGTCACAAGCCGCTGAACAAAATTAATTCACTGAGTTGTTTCAGGAGAAGTTCAAAGGTAGGAGCATTGAGGCGAGACTGACCGCTTCCGTTTTACCAATCCGAATATTTCGTTCCGTCCAGCGCGGTTCCTTGCGATTTCGTATACACGTCGAACACGTTGCTCCCGCCCCAACTGGTCGAATCGGGATCATCCTGCACGGATCGCAGTCCCCATTCTTTTTGCCCGGTCATCGGATCCACCGGAATGCGCCGCAGAAACCGCACCTTTTTATCCCCAGCGAGCGTTACGCCGTCAACCAGTGTCTGCAGGTCCGGCGGGTAACCGTTGCTGGTTAGCTCCGTCCGAAACGCCATGGTGTCCGCCATATCCTTATAGCGATCGATCGCGTTTCGCATCTCTCGCAAGTCCCTGCGCAATTCCGATTCGCGACTGCGCACAATCGTCACGCGGATCACTGGTTCCGCCGCGCTTGCCAGGACCAGAAGCACGGTGCAGGCAATGATCAACTCCAACAACGTCATGCCCGCTTCTCGCGAGCGCTTCGCCGATCTAAACCTTTTGATTCGCGTATCCATATTGCCTGCTAAGCAGTACTTACGATTCGAGCCCGCTGAACAAAGTGGCTCCGGGGCCTGGACTCGAACCAGAATAATCAGCTCCAAAGGCTGATGTCCTACCAATTAGACGACCCCGGAGTCGTAGGGTAACCCTCCTAGTTTACTTGATACTCTTCCGCTCGCAAATGCCGCCTGCCGCGGAATGTTTCAATGCCGGCGAACCGTTGTTCCAAGCGCCAGCCCAACCTTTTTGCTAGAATCGAAAGGTTGCACACTCCTCCGGAGAGGTGGCCGAGCGGTTTAAGGCGCACGCTTGGAAAGCGTGTGTAGGCTAAACCCTACCGTGGGTTCGAATCCCACCCTCTCCGCCACTCCTTTTATTTTCTTGCATTTACAAGGCTTGGTGTCCATAATGGTGTCCATCATCCACCGGTTCTGTTCCCCGCAGAACCGAAACACGAGGCCACTTATCCATGTCCAAGCGCGGCAACGGCTACGGCAAAAATCGCGTCAATATCCTCAAAAAAATCAAAGTCGAGAAGATTTGGAACTTCTATCCTGCGGTCGTCGAACCCAACGGTAAACTCCGCGACAAAGTCTTGGTTCGCGGTCACGTCGAAGTTCATCCCGAAGGATGCTACTACATCGAATGGCGTCAGAACGGACGCAAGCGTGAGCAGATCAAAGATCGTCTCGAAGTCGTCGACCGCGCTCGGCGTAAAGCCATCGAACTCGAAGCCAATCGGGCCGGGATCGAGACCGTCCAGATCATCGGGAGCGGTCGCGGGCTGGCGATACCTGAAGCAGTCGCCTCGTACCTGAAGGACATGGCGCCGCCACAACGAGAGCCCAAGACCTACATCGCGTATAAATACTGCTTGGAGCTTTTCGCCAGCACCTGCGCAAAGCAGTTTATTCAGGATGTGAAGCGTGAAGATCTTCTCTCTTTCATTCGCAAGCTGTATGAACTGGGTTGCGGTCCCCGCACCGCCTACAACCGAGCGGTGATTGTTTCACAACTGCTCAAAGCCAACGGCATCAGCAAACTGCTCAGCAATCGGGATTGGCCAGACTACGTCGAACCGATCCGCTCGATCTACGAACCGGAGGAAATTGAAGCATTGTTGGAGGCCTGCGACCAAAACGAGCGGGTTCTTTATCTCTGCTATCTGCTGACCGGCCTTCGCGACAGAGAAATGCGCTATTTAACATGGCGCGATATCGACTTCCGAACGCAAGTCATTCGCGTGACGCGCAAGCCGCTCTACGGGTTCAAGCCCAAGAACAAAGAGGAACGCGAAGTACCCGTCCCGGCCTCGTTGATCGCCGCGCTCAAAAAATACAAGGGCAACAAAAAACTACTTCCCGACGCCCTGGTGTTTCCGAACGAGTCGGGACGAGCTGACAAGCGCCACGAATTCAAACTCAAGCGCATCGCCTTCCACTCGAAAATGAATTGCGGGCAGTGCGTCTCCAAACATGGAAACAAGTGCTCGGACGGGCCGTACTGCTCCAAATTCTTCCTGCACAAATTCAGGCATACGTTTGCAACGCGCAATTTGCAGGATCATGTCTGCGACATCAAAACGCTGCAGAATTGGATGGGGCACAAGGATCTGGCTTCGACGATGGTTTATTTGAAAGCCGTTCGAAACAAAGATGTGATGGCGCGCGTGAATTCGAGTGAACTGGCGGCGCTGGCGGTTTGAGACTGGAGGTGTTGTTCCGACGGTGTACATCGATCGGAACTATTGCTGCTTGAGATGTTCATATTCGCTATGAAGGTCCCCATGGTCTTGTCCCATAGATTGCCCACGAACCCTCCATGAGTCGCTCAGGCATTTTTTGGCCGAGACGTTCCAGCCATTGCGGGAGGGCTGGGACGGGCAGAAGCAGATGGTGCTGTTCTAGCTACCTTAACCGGGAAATTTGCGCATCAGGCGGCGACCCTAGATGAACCGATTCTGCGCGGAGCGGTAGGGGCCTGTTTTCCCTGGAGCCATGCGGCTACGTCATCGGGGTCGAAACGCACAGACCCTGAAACCCGAAAGGAGGGAATGGCGCCGCTCGCCGCCATCTTATAAATATGTTGCGGTGTGACCCCCAAGAATCCGGCGACTTCCACAACCTTAAGCGCTCCGGTCCGGCTTTTCAGCGTTTCGACCAGTTTCATGGCTTACTCCATCTGTAGCGGTATCTTCATCTTTCCAAGGCTCTACTGATTCCTTTCGACCGTCCAATACTTCTCTGAACCAACCCTATAATCCGCGTCTATTGGCTTGAGACTGAAACCCAAAAAATCAGAGTATGCGCCTGCACTAGCGCACGGGCCCGCCAGAGGAAAGCGTCTCTGTCAGGCTCGTCGCCATCCGCTCCGGCCGCAAGCAAGAAAGAGTTGTCCTTTCCGGTGAATCGATTCCGGTTTGGCTCCTGTGTCTGTCTGAAGGAGCCAACCTTCATACACCGAAAGGACAAAAAAATGAATTCCGAAAACATCAAGAAAATTGCAAATCAAGCGATCGAGCATCTCGTGGAGGCGTTAAACGCTGGCCACAGTGAGGCACTCACGCGCTATCTGGGAGCTATGTCCAAGTTCAGGGCCTATTCCTTCCTGAACGTGCTGCTTATCCTGAAGCAATGCCCTAATGCCGGTCGCGTAGCTGGTTACAAGACCTGGCAGTCGCTAGGACGGCAAGTCAAGAAAGGCGAGAAAGGCATCATGATCCTTGCCCCGATGTTCCGCAAAGTCGAGGAGAAGAAAGACGAATCCCGCGAATCCGAAGATGCACGCCGAGTCTCTGGTTTTCGCGCGGTTTTCGTGTGGGACGAACAGCAGACGACCGGGAAGGAGTTACCCCAAATTGGGGCCATCACTGGGGACCCGAGTGTCTACCTCGCACGACTCGAAGAGTTTGTTCGTGCCAATGGAATCGAGCTGGCCTATTCCGACGCGATTGCGCCAACCAAGGGAAGCGCCGAAAAGGGCAAGATCACGCTATCTCCCGGCCAAAGTCCCGCCGAAACCTTCGCCACATTGGTGCATGAACTTGCCCATTCGGATATGCATTTCGGAGCACGGCGGGCAGACACGGACAAGCGCATTCGTGAGACCGAAGCCGAGTCCGTCGCCTACGTTGTTTGTACCGCGATTGGCCTTGAGCCAGGGACCGCTAGCCAGGACTACATCGGTTTGTATGGAGGAGATGCAAAGCTACTCTTGGCGAGCCTGGAGTATGTCCAAACAACCGCTTCGCGCATTCTTGATGCACTCGAAGCCACACCACGAGAACAGGCCGCATAAAACCAATTTTCCGGCGCGCCTCGGCTTAACCGCCGAGGCGCTTTTTATTTCAGAGACACCAAGAAAAGACCTTGGTAAAAGCCACATCGGCCTGTCCGAAATCACTCGCTTTATAGCTCGGGACTATAGGGACCAACCAACGAAGTATTGGATGGAAATGGCGCGTCACGACTACCTTCCCATGCAGTTCAGTGGCATTACCGGACACGAACAGGAGGGCTAAGCCGATGATGGGGAGATTAAAGATTCAGCAGCGGGAGAGCGTTGGAGCAGCGACCGGGCGATGGCTCCTTGCTGCCGGATTAACTCTTGCGGTGGCCGCTATTGCGCGAGCACAGGGCACCTCGCCTTGGGAGAACGCCGTCACGGTCTTGCAAACAGCGTTTACCGGCCCCATCGCAAAGGGACTCGCGTTGGTAGCCGTTGTCATCGGCGGACTCACGTTTGCTTTCGGTGAAGGCGGAGGTAAACGCACGTTCGCGGGCATCGTTTTTGGATTGGGCATGGCGGTTCTCGCCGTCAATTTCCTCACGTGGCTATTCGGGGTCTGAGAGCGATGATCGTGCAAACCAAACCCGTATTCCGATCTTTGAATCGCCCGCTCACGATCTTGGGAGCGGAGCGACGCCTGTTCTTCTTTGCGCTCATCGTGGCCGCCTGTGTCTTCAACCCGTTCAGCAGCCTCGTGGGAGCGCTGGGGATGTTCTTTGCGCTGTACCTGTTTGCGCGCTGGGCGACGCGTACCGACCCGCAAATCCTGCGGTTTCTACTGAATTCCACGAAGGTTTGCACGCAATACGATCCGATGAAGTTTGAGGCTGTTCGCGTACGGAGATTGCACCGTGTTTAAGCTGAGTCAAATCCGAACGGACTATAACGAGGCCGCCGCGCTGTGCACGCAAATTAATTTATTTGGCTTCATCGACGGCGAAGTGTTCCTTACCAAGAGCGGCGATCTCGGGATGGTGTTCGCTCTCGATGGCGTCGATTACGAATGCCTCGATCCTAACGCGATTGAGAGTCTCACCAGGCGACTCGCAGCCGCGTTTCGCAGCTTCGATGAGAAATGCCGCGTGTATCAGTATTTATTCAAACGGAACCGGGAGAATATTCCCTTTCGAAGCTATGCAAATCCCGTAGTCAACGCCGCCATCGCGAACCGAATTGCCTATCTCCAGGCTAAGGCGGAGTCCCTGTTTTCCTTTCAGATCTATTACGTCGTTCTGTATGAAGGGTTCCGCTACAGCGCTTCTCTCTTGAAAACCCTCGGCAAGCTGGCATCCCGACCCGGCGAAGCCTTCCGCGAACTGCAGGCGGCTTTCACGAACCGCCATCAGGTTCTCTTGATGGACAGTCAACTGGACGCCGCGCGGTTCGCCTTGCAGGCCAAGGCGCGAAGCTTTCTCGCCCAGGTCGGTGATTTCGCCAATGCCCGGATCCTGCCAAAGCAGGAAGCATTTTCCGTTTTGAAACAGATTCTCAACTTCTCTCCGTTGAAAATCGAAAATACTCGGCTCAAGCACGATACGTTTCTGGACTATTACTCTTTGTGAATCGCACATCGAGTGCCACCGGGGGTTCCTTCGCGTCGATGATTATTACCTGAAGGTGCTCACGCTCAAGGAGCCTTCCGCGCAGAGCTTTCCCTTGATCTTCCAGCGTCTGCTGGAAGTCGAGGCCAATTATTTCCTCTGCAGCGAATGGCGAAAGCAGGACCCCGCCAAGAGCCGGGGTTTCATCCACTCGCGCCGGCGCCATTTTCACAATACCAAACGCTCTCTGGCGAGTTACATGACCACCGCTGATTATCCGCAGCGCGGCGAAGATGTGCTCGTCGACGAATCCAAGGAAGCGCAAAGTTGGGAATGTCCGTGGAAACGCCCAGACGGTTCAGCAACAAATCGCCAACCTCGAACAGGACTCGCTTTCGAGTGACCCAGCGCTAAACACAGAGGTCGGTGTTCTCAACAAAATCAACGCCACGAATGTTCTCACGCTACGCACGCTCCAAGACGCCAATAACCTGAGGCTCTCGACTTTAGAACAGCAAGTTCTTCAGGCCAAACAACAGCGCGATCTGGACGCCGCGAACATCAATTTCGCAATTCAAATGAGCCAGCAAGTCACCGAGAACCTTGCGTCATTCAACAGCGATCTGGGTGCAAGTCTCGCCAGTTATAGGCTTCCTTAACGTGGCACGTTCCTAAGGAGCAGCGATGAACTTCTTCGATTTTGTCCTTCAGGCGGTAAGCACGCTGATTCAGCAGAATCTAGGAATCTTCGACAGTATGGGACAAAACCTGTTCCGGGCGTTCGCCACGATTCTGGTGGTTTGGTACGGCATCAAGGCGGGTCTGGCGGCTGGCGAACACCGCGGCGGATTTCATTTTGCCAACTTTGTCACCCTCGTCCTAATGATCAGTTTTGGATTCGCAATGATCAATTACTACGACGCTCCGATTCCCGGCTTTGGGCGCGATTTCCACCACCTCATGACCGACGAAGCGGCTACCCTCTCGAACCAGATCGGCCAAGCCAACGCCCAGCGCATTGCCGATGACACCCAATACGTGCTGAACAACCTCGAAGCTCCTGCAATCACACAGCCGATCGCCACATTTCTCTATGCTTTGTTGTGGCTGGGAGCGGTAACAACCGAAGCTTTGGCCCTGATCATCGTTGCGTTCGGCGTGGTGGCCACGGCGCTGTGCGTCCTCCTCGGCCCGGTGTTTGTTCCGTTCTTCATTGTGCCCCAACTCGATTGGCTATTTTGGGGTTGGCTCAAAGCGTTCATCCAGTATTCGTTCTATCAGGTGGTCGCTGCCGGCGTTCTGTACATCGTGAGCCAGTTCACGTATGGCATCATCCACGCCCAGATTACTGGGCTGATGTCAATGGAATGCGGAAAGGGTCTGAAACAGCGGCAAGTAGGCCCGCAGATGAGTGACAAACCATGCTGCGCAATCGGAGTTCCTCAGGACAGTCCAGGGCCAACCATCACAGGGGAAATCGGTGTCTGTTTTGGATTACTTCAGGCTCCGCAAAGCTTGGGACGCCAAGGAACGGGTGGCTAGTGCAGGTGTTGTTCTGCTCAAGGAAGCAAAGAGCCTGTACGCCGGAAAACAATACCAGGAGCTGTATGAACGATGGAGCAAGGGCACGGCCACGGATAGCGAAGTGATGGGAGCAGCACACCTATATAAGGATACGAAGCGAGTTACGTTTCGGACGTTTTTGTGTGGTGCGTCGTTAAAAGTGTTTCTCGATCCACTAGCGCGTTCAGCGGAAATCTCGAGGGATGCAGCCATCGGTGAATCCGTCCCACAGATTTCCTATCGCCGCTCGATTCAGATTTCCGGTCCTTGAGGGAATAAGCTGCGTGTGCGCAATAATTTCCAAAAATACCCATCGAAAAGGGGACCAGCGTTAAAGGTAGCCTTCGGGAAGGCAAAGGCGACGAAGAGGGGATTTGGTTTGGTTTATTGGCGAGATTTCCCGAGCTCGCCGCCAAATGCCGCAGAAAAGAACGAAGATAATCGGAGACGGAGACGAGGAATGGGCGGAAGGGACGGAAAATTTTTGGGCGGTAGCGACCCCGCTCTGAGCGGCTTGGGAGCCGCCCAGCGCCATGGGCGCCGGGGGTCGCTACCGCCCAAGTTGTCGAGCAGATCCACTCACCCCGTCGCCGGCAGAGTTGCAGGAGAAGCACTCGGAACTTTTGAATCAGATCCGCACGAGGAGAACAACATATGGCTCTCATTCCGAAGGTCGAACCCAAGCAAGAAAAGAAAGTAGTCTCCGCACGCCTCGACGAGGAAGCACACACCATGCTCCAGCGCTATGCGGCGTTCCTTGGAGGCGCGACGCACGAGTACATCATCGGTGAATCCTTGAAGCGTCTGTTTCGGCGAGACAAAGAGTTCAACCAGTGGCTTGAGAAAAACGATTCAGGCTCAACCGCAATTCCTGAGACTCCTCAACCTGCGAGCCCGGCTCCCAAAAACGCAACAAGAACAGCTCCAACGGCAGCATGATTCAACGCATCCTCATCTCAAAAAACTTTCTCGCTATGTCGCTGGCAATGCTGACGGGCACTCTGCTGTATTTCAGGATGCCCTGGCCCATGACAGGGGCGCTCGTCTCGCCAACATGGAACGAGTATTTCCTCCGGCTGGTCGCACTGAAAGCCCCTTGGACCTATGCGGGCCTGAAGGCTTCCTATCATGTGATGCTGTTCACCACACCCTACATCGTGTATTCGTTTCTGTTCTCTGCGTTATACATCTTTACGCTGCGGCCTCGTCGGCCCCGGAAGCCGCAAGCTCTGCCGCCTTATCCGCTGGTTGAGGAACGAACTGGGTTGAGTCTGGTGTTAGGCGAGATTCACAATCCACGTCTCCCAATCCCCGCCGAGAGACCCGTTTGGCTCATCATCCCGGAACGCGGGTTGTTTACCGGCATCATCGTCATCGGCGCTGTCGGCAGCGGCAAGACCACTTGCTGCATGTATCCGTTCACCGATCAATTGTTGGGTTATCGGGCAGCCGATCCCGATGCGAAGCTGGGTGGACTCGTGCTGGAAGTGAAAGGGGATTTCTGTCACAAGGTGAGGGAGATTCTGAAGCAGCGGGGCCGCGAACAGGATTACATTGAGATTAGTCTCGATTCCGAGTGGGCCTACAACCCTCTGCATAACGACCTGGACGGCTACGCGCTGGCATACGGAATCGCATCCTTATTGAACAACCTTTTTGGCAAGGGCAAGGAACCGTTCTGGCAGCAGGCCTACACGAACCTCATCAAGTTCATCATCATCCTGCACAAGGTTGGTTTCGGGTACGTCACGCTGTTTGATGTCTATGAGTCAGCCATCTCGTCGGAAGTCCTCGAAAAGAAGATCAAAGAGGCCGAGCAAAACATTCTCGGGAAATGCTTTCTCGCTGTCTCGCGGGAACTCTTCCAGCAGCATGCCCCGGAGCTTGCAGTGATCGGCTTCGAAGCTAATGAGACCGGCCAGACGTATCGCGTGGCAGATTCTGCCCAAGCACGAGAAGGCCTTCAGCAACTAGCCATCCAGCCAACCGTCCAGTACGATCACGGCTCCACACAGCGTTGATGCGGACAGCAAGGAGCAGCTCGAAGCCGTCAAGCGCTGGTACAACGGTGACTGGAAAAACCTGGACAAGAAGCTGCAAACCTCCATTATCGAAGGCATCTCTGTTTTCCTCTCCCTCTTTGATGACAATCCCCGTGTGAAGCGAACTTTCTGCCCGCCAGCTGAACTCTACAATGGGCCGCAAGCTCCGACGTCTCGCCGGAAGCCACTTCCGCCGATTGCTACCTTGTTAGAACAAGGCAAGATCGTTGCACTCAATTTTCCGGCAAGCATGAACCCTGGCTTGGCGCGCGCGATCGGCGTGATGCTCAAGATGGACTTCCAGAGGGCGGTTTTGAATCGGATCCCTCACATTGCCGCGGACCCGGATAAAACGTGGCGGCCCATCGTCTTTATATGCGACGAGTACCAACACTTCGCCACGGTTGGAGAGAATGAGCCTAGTGGAGACGAGAAATTCTTGTCGATGTCCAGACAGGCAAAGTGCGTCCCGATCGTGGCGACACAAAGCATCAGCTCGTTGAAAACAACACTGCCGGGGGAGACGTGGCGAACGTTACTGCAAACCTTTCGGACGAAAATCTTCCTGTCGCTCTCGGATGATTTCTCCGCAAAGATTGCGAGCGAACTCTGCGGCCAGGACGAAAAGTGGCGGGTAAACTACAACATCTCGGAAAGTGGCCATGATTCGAGGGTCAGCTATCTGACCGGCAAGCCGCTGGCCGACAAGGCGCACATCAGCACGTCGAAAACTTACAGCCAACAACGGGACTACCGGTTCGACATGAAGACGTTCATGGAATTAAAGAACGCGCAATCCGTTACCTTGACCTACAACGGGCTTGATCCGTTGCCACCGACGTTTTGCTATTTGAAACCTTATTTCAATGACGTGAACAAATCTTACTTTCGCCAGTTGGCCGACGGACAAATCTGATGAATGGATTTGAGCTTATCCTGCCGTTCCTTCGTCCAATTCAGGATCTCATCCTGGACCCCGATATCAGCGAAATCATGGTCAACGGGCCGGAGCGGGTCTTCATTGAAAAAGCCGGGTACCTTCAAGCCGTCCGCGGAGTGAAACTCACGCCTGAATCACTCATCGTGGCAGTCAAAAACATTGCCAGGCGTCTAGGCGACGACATTTCGGAAGCCAAACCCATCCTGAATTCAAGACTTCCTGATGGTAGCAGGGTTGCTGCCGTGCATTCCACCGTGCAGCATTCAGGGTGTGGCGCTCACCATCCGAAAATTCAACTTCCACAAATTCAGGATGAACGACCTCATTGAACGAGGAACTGTCAGCCCTGAGCTCGCAGAACAGTTGGAAGAATTCGTGATCCAACGGAAGAACATGCTGATTTGTGGATGTACAGCCAGTGGCAAAACCACTCTTGCCAATACCTTGATGGAATCCATTCCCGACCACGAACGAATCGTGTTGATTGAAGACACGGCAGAAATTCAGATTCAAAAACCGAATGTTCTCCGCTTCGAGGCTCGACGAGAACAGAATGGCGTTCCCGCTGTGACCATGCGCGATCTTCTGAAAGCGACGCTACGTCATAGACCGGACCGGATTATCGTCGGAGAGGTTCGCGGCGGAGAAGCGTTCGAACTGTTGCAGCTTTTGAATACGGGCCACGGGGGCACCATCTCAACCATCCACGCTAATTCTGCCGCTCAGGGAATCTCCCGGTTCGCAACTTGTGTATTACAAAGCGGTATCGAAATGCCTTACGCGGCCATTAAAAGGAACATTGCAGACTCCCTGAATATCATCGTTCAGATCGATCGCCGGCTGGCGTGCCGTTTTGTGTCCGAAGTTTTGGAAATTCAGGACTACAAGCCGGAATGCGACCAATATGATCTACGTAACGTATACCGATTCACTGAGTTGAGAAAGACAAGTTCTCGGTGATTATGAAATATCATTCTCGAAGAGTCCAGAGCTGCTGAAAGGAAGGAGTAGCAGTACCATCAAAGTAGGTTTGGGCTTTGGACCAGGCGCAATCGGCCACCAAACAGCCGAGTTTGCGCCCTGCCAGATCGGCGGGAGCAAAAATGGATTCCACCATCGCGGCGAGACATTCCCGCTTCGTTTGCAGCCTCGGTGAACGTTTCCCAATCTGAAAGCCCACAGCAATGAAAGGAAGATCGCAGCAATTTCTCTTGTAAGACGAGGCGTCCGCAAAAACGTCGGGTTTAAGTCCCTTCTCTCCGCCACGTCAACTAAAATCCTGGAGCGTTATTGGAAAATTTCGAAGCATGCGGGGCGCGACTGTGTAGGACGGTCCGCTCGCGCCGTCGCAAGCGGTTTCAATCCACGCGTCCGCGCGGGGCGCGACGCCCGATCGAGTACGCCATAGATCCGCTACTTTCGTTTCAATCCACGCGCTCCGCGCGGGGCGCGACTCGGACGAATTGCAGGCAAGACTGAATGCGAAACCGTTTCAATCCACGCGTCCGCGCGGGGCGCGACGAGGCAGATGAGAAGCTTGGGACATATCGCAAAGTTTCAATCCACGCGCCCGCGCGGGGCGCGACGGGGGTGAGCTTCATGAACATTACACAAATTCTGTTTCAATCCACGCGCCCGCGCGGGGCGCGACCCGAATCCTGCTGCGACTTTGCCCTTGTAATCGATCAGTTTCAATCCACGCGCCCGCGCGGGGCGCGACTTCAAAATGCAAGCAACATCTTCAAGACGTGCGGTTTCAATCCACGCGCCCGCGCGGGGCGCGACAGAGTGGCCAGATGCGTAGAGCGCGCTTGGCGTAGTTTCAATCCACGCGCCCGCGCGGGGCGCGACGTCAAGCACATTCTTTTCCAATCGCTTAATCGTTTCAATCCACGCGCCCGCGCGACTTTCGTCGATCCTGAGCATTCTCACGATTGCGCTGTTTCAATCCACGCGCCCGCGCGGGGCGCGACCAGGCTTGGTGTGGCGGGATGCTGGCGTAGTCGTGTTTCAATCCACGCGTCCCGCGCGGGGCGCGACCACACGGTCGAGTGCACGCTGCGTTATCACCGTGCGTGTTTCAATCCACGCGCCCGCGCGGGGCGCGACCAGTACGGTTGGGTGACGCTGGTTTCCGTGAAGTGTTTCAATCCACGCGCCCGCGCGGGGCGCGACATTGCGTCCCAGTGCAGGTATGCCCGTGTGGCAAATGTTTCAATCCACGCGCCCGCGCGGGGCGCGACAAGTATCCGAAGGCGAACAGACAAAGTTCTAGTGTAGTTTCAATCCACGCGCCCGCGCGGGGCGCGACAGTAAACGACATGGCAGCCCAAGCGCTTGATTTAGTTTCAATCCACGCGTCCCGCGCGGGGCGCGACAAGTCTTTACGGTGATTGGCGACCAATTGGTAATGTTTCAATCCACGCGCCCGCGCGGGGCGCGACCTGGAGCAGCAAGCGATGGTGAGCGCATGAAGCTGTTTCAATCCACGCGTCCCGCGCGGGGCGCGACAACCCTGCGAATCGTATTCCCGTTGTCCGTTACGTTTCAATCCACGCGCCCGCGCGGGGCGCGACGAATGCCCACGATCGTAGTTTTCAGTTGCGCATCGTTTCAATCCACGCGCCCGCGCGGGGCGCGACCTCCGCCACGGTGACATCGTGCCAAACCTTGCTGTTTCAATCCACGCGCCCGCGCGGGGCGCGACGCATCGACGCTCGGAGCCAGAACAGCGGCATTGCGTTTCAATCCACGCGCCCGCGCGGGGCGCGACGCGGGTGATAGATGCGGTCGCCGATGAGCTTCTTGTTTCAATCCACGCGTCCGCGCGGGGCGCGACCGCCGAGCAGCCAGCCAAGAGGAGCGACATGCGAGTTTCAATCCACGCGTCCGCGCGGGGCGCGACGTGCAAGAGCTGGCGTGGGATGCGGTAATCGCGTTGTTTCAATCCACGCGTCCGCGCGGGGCGCGACCTCATCAGTATGCAGCCTACCGTCATGCGCTACGCGTTTCAATCCACGCGTCCGCGCGGGGCGCGACCTCCAGAACGCAGCCTACCGTCACGCACTACGCGTTTCAATCCACGCGTCCGCGCGGGGCGCGACTGACACACATCGTTATGCTGGGAGTCGGGCTGTCGTTTCAATCCACGCGTCCGCGCGGGGCGCGACCCTGCGCCTTTACAGATATCGCGCACAGCAGCGTTTCAATCCACGCGTCCGCGCGGGGCGCGACATCCCTGCTCAATGTATCCGCCCGGTACGGTGTCGTTTCAATCCACGCGTCCGCGCGGGGCGCGACTCTTTCGTCGTAACTAATTATAAATGAAAGACAACAGGTGGATATAACGCGAAAGTAGCGCCGATGCCTGTGTGTTTGCCGTCGTGACAAGGATAGACTGTCCTGCAAAGGTATGAACAATAGATAGTTGGAGGGCGGCGCGAACCTACCTGGGAAAATATGGGAGCTCATGGTTCACGGAAGGCTCATCCTCACACGACTAGAGGCCCCTGCGGGTCATAACTGGGACGCGCACCAACATGCTCGACGCGGTTCTTCCAATTCTTTCCTAAAAAGTAGAAACGCAAGCTGTCCTTTTTGGGTTCGATCTCATCTACCAGGGCTTACCGAAGCGCAGTCCACTGCGCCGGATCAACCAGGCATTCGAACACCGATTTCTGGACACGCTGACCGTAGTTCTGGCATCGGCGGGCAACATGGCGAAGCCGTTGCCTACCTTCCGCAGTCTCAGTGTTCACATCATACGCAACTAGGACGAGCATTCGACTCTACTTCCAAAGAAAGGGTGGATATGCATCTAGGTCGCCTCGCAGAAAACGAGCGAAAAGGAGTGCCTGAACGTGTGGGAGCAAACCAAATTCCACCTTTTCGTTCAGGAACGGATGCCGAATCTCTTCTTGTTTTCTTTGCTGATAGGCCATGAGGACTTCCTTGCGTGTAGTGTCGTCCATGAGGACAGCGCCGGTCTCGGTCGTGCGAAAACCATGGGGCTTGACCTGTTGCCGGTTGATGAGAGAAAGCACCACACGATCAGCAAGGACAGGTCGTAGTTCCTCCATCAGGTCAAGGGCGAGGCTCGGTCTGCCAGGTCGATCCCGATGAAGAGAGCCCACGGCGGGGTCCAGGCCAACCGTTTCCAATGCTGCTGAAACGTCATGTACGAGCAACGTGTATACAAAAGAAAGGATAGCGTTGAGGTTGTCGAGCGGCGGACGGCGAGTCCGCTCACGAAAGAAAAAACCTTCCTTCTGGGACGTGATCAGGTGGTCGAAAACGCCAAAGTAAGTCCGCGCTCCATCACCTTCCATGCCTCTGACCTGTTCTAGCGGTTGCCGCTTCCGAAGATCATTTATTAGTTGCCCGAGTCGTGCCGCCGCTGTTTCGATTGCCGATGCGCCCTCGGAGTCAGGATAGTCCCTCACCGCCCTCAACAAAACTGCGCGGCAATTCGCGACCTTTCCCATGACGATCATTCGCGCGACATCGGCGGAAACATTTAGGTCGTCCGCGCGACGATACTGCTCTCGTCGCAACAAGACGTTGCCTGAAACTGGCCCCTGGACCCTTGCGTAGAATCTTCCTTGCTCACTCAGAAAGGAAATCGCGACATTCCGCTCTCCGCACAATTCCATAAGCGGAGGACTGCACGAGACCTGCCCGAAGCACACAATCCCTCCGAGCGTATGTATTGGCACTCGGAGCTTGGTTTCTTTCTCCACGCGAATCAAAACAGTTTCGCCGTCGCGAGAAAGATACGAACCTTGAGTGGTGACATACAACGTATTGAGGAGGCTTCTCATCGCTGGTGTTCATCCAGGGTCGCGGCTATGTAGTCTTCTACAGTGCCGTGTTTAGAAAGACGTCTAGGCATGCATAGAGCGAATAGCGAGCAGCTGTCGCACTTTTTTTCGTAGATCGGAGGCGGAGTGACACCCAAGCGCATCAATTCGTGGATGCGAATAGCAAGACGCTCTGTCTCTTCCCGCAACGAATTGGTCAAAGCCACTTCGAAACGGCGCACCGGCTTTCCATAGAACAAAGCAGCAATAGGAACCGCGACACCAAGCATCTCTTCCAAGCAAAGGGCCTGGGCACACAGCTGAATCTCGTCGAAGGGCCCAGACTTAGGGCGACCGCGCTTGTACTCAACAGGAAAAGGGGACCATAAACCGGAAACGCCCGCGAGGCGAACACCGTCAGGCAGAACACGCTCGTTGTTCATCCTTGCATCATCTCGACGCCCGCAACGACGAAACTCCACTACGTCTGCTATCCCAGAAAGTCCGAGTCGAAGCGAACGCAAGCGGAGCCCTCGGGAAATCCTTACGTCTCGACGGGATTCCATGCCGGGCTCATGCGCCCGGTCGTGCATTACTCGACCTTCGGCAGTGAGCTGATTCTCTGCCCAAGCGCCTTCCAGATGAATTAGCGCCCATTGCCGTTCACAGAAAGCTAAGTGTTGCAACGCGGAAATCGGTAGGAGTTCGTCCTCGGTATACACAAGCAATTCTCACAACAACTCGTGGACCGTAATTCCCTGAGGTAAGTTGTTCCGGTCAAAGTCCACTTTGTAATCGGAATAAGCACGAGCAGGACGAGTTTCGTCCTTACGACTAATCTTCACACGTTCAAAGAGCAAGTGCGCCGGCGAATTTCCGAGCGGGCTATCATGCTCGAAGACGACTAACTTGCGCGAAGACATTTCTCCGCGCGCAGAAGAGCGGTCTTGCTCAAACATATTCTTCAGAGCTTCCCACAACAGGGTCAAATCCTCGTCAGAAAACCTTGTCTGCGCAGCAAGAAAGGGAGACACAAAACCGTGGGCGACGTACAGCCCATAAGGCACAATTTCCTTACGCCCCATAGTACGATTTCCACCCTGCTGGGCTTCTGACTCCTTCTCCGTTGTAACTGCCATTCTTGTAATTGCCTGCTCGATCGAGACGATCGGCTCCACGGACCTGGCAAAGGCGAGTTGCACTGGCCCTCGGACTTGCCCACAGTTGACGCCTGTGGTCATAACGGCCCCGAACATACGGATGTCGAAAAACGTTTGGCACATCCAGTCACGCGCGCTATCTATGTTCTTTTCGTTTTCGCGCTCTTTTGTGTTGGCAAGGCCTAGCGCTGAATAGGCACGCTCATGCTGTCTATTCAGAACTGCCTTCTCTTTGACGTAGATGTCGTACCCTTGCTCTGCTCCTCCGGTCGTGGGGTCAGCCTTCGTGAGACATAGGAAATTGCGGATTTTGCGTTTCAGGCAGACATCCGTCACTAGACCGTGGCCGGTCTCGGGATCTATGCGCGGAGAATTCCCCGCATCCGGGTCTCCGTTGGGATTACCATTCACGACCTCGAACAGCAGCACGAAATCATAGCGGCGCTTGATCGGTTCCATACACGTAGTCCTCCCTATTCAAATTCCTCAAATCTGCCCGGACTATTCCTTCGGTACATTCCATGCAAAGGCAGGTGGAACGTCTGGATGGCTGCTTTGCCATTCCGCCCGCTCCTCCCGCGTCATCCACAACCACTTGCGCATCTGGTGGTAGCCAAGTATGAACAGGCCCTGCTGTTCCATGTTTAAGAAAGCCGGAAACCCATTATGCTTCGGATCGAAACGGTCAGCGATTTCGTCTATAAGGCGTTCGAGTCGGAATATCAGCCCGCCCTTTGTTTCCATTCCATAGGCCTTCGAGACATGGTGCCGCGCATTCTTAAGCAGTCGAACAAAAACTGTCTTCGGGCTTGCAGACGCTCCGCTGAAATACCTATCAACAAGTGATGCATTTACATTTTCAAGTGCTTCTTGTTGCAGTCGCTCAAGAACACCCATCAAGAGGCCGAGTGCATATCCTTCGCTGTTATTGTTGGGATTCATTTCGGGCATCACCTCCTGATACAAAATCGTCGCTGGCAATAATCTCTTGCGGCGGTTTAAGACTGCTTTGATTAACGCCGCTCGGGCATCACGCCGGGTCGAATCAAGCCATTCATCACGTCCGATTTCGGCACGAGCTCGTTCTACTGCTCTCTGGAGTATCGAGAACGGATATGAAGTGCCATGAAGAGCCGCCTCCACGAGTTCGGCGACAAGTGGCGGCGGCACTTTTTCGGAGTCTCCCTCTACGGCAAGGGACTTGAGCAGAATGCTCAAAGAAAACTGTGGTGGCAACTCCTTGCCTTTTGCAGGGTGGGTGTTACGCACGATCTGCAAGTCCCTAAAATGTTGAGTGAGGTTCCTCGCTACGTTGTTCACTGTGGACTCGAACCAGTCCCGCACGATAGCCCGGCCCTGCGTCCCGCTAAGCGTCAGTGCATAGAACGCGGACTCATCCTCGATGTGAGGCATTGTCCCGCTCCAAATGGAACGATACAACGCCTTTACCATGTCGGGATTCGCTTCGAGCAGTCCGATAAATACAGAACAGAAATTCTCAGCAATCGGGGCCGGAGTCCAGAAGCACACTACCGTGTTCGAACTAAGCCGTAGGTTTCGTTGCGGCAAAGTCTGGCCGAGTTGCTTTGGGTCAGGATATGAGGGGTCCAAAAGACGATTAAGAGCCGTCGCGCATGATTCGGCCGCTTCGCGGGAAACGGGCGCATTCGCATTGCCCGCCCATCCGTAGGACTCAAACGCGCTTTTGTTAAAGGATACGAGAGATACGCCGCTTGTTGTCCCTCCTGGCACGCGCTTTAGTTGGGGAAATAGCTGCGCAGGCTCAGAGGACACACCAGAAACCAGACAGATTTGTCGCTCTCCGTTACCAGATTCTTTCGCGCGAAGCTGCTTCCAATATTCACGAACCTTTGTTCTGTCTGTGACCAACTTATCGACATCCGGTGAAAAAATGAAAGCGAAAAGATCATTAGCCACACAGTCAGGCGGCAACGTTATCTTCTGCCTACCAGCGGCAATTTCATCCAATAGCTTAGCGACCGCCCTTACGCCTTCGTCGTCCGTAGCATCAAGGCAGTTTTTCACCTTCTCACGGAACAAGTCGAACCTCTTTCTGAGTTTCTCCGCATCCCTTGTTCGGTTTGGATCGACCCCAAACACGTACTCGGCCTTATTGAAGAGCAGGAATGCTCTGTCGCCGCTTGTTACGGGCCTCTCTCGTGGCAGCTGAAAGGTCTTTGCAACAAGTCTGGGCTTCTTCTTGGAGGACTGTTCTGGAATCGCATTCTTAGTTCCCTCTATTCCGAGAACACGGCCTTCAGGTGATACCCTGACAAGCCACGCGATGCCCTTTGGTTCGAAGTCGGCATCATCTGTGAGCCCTTCGTGTTTAGCTAATTCGTATAGCGCCTGCAGGATCATCGTTCCTCCACCGATCCCGAGGTGTTTGATAACCCATCCGGTTGCATCGGGATTTCCATAACACCACTTCTCAATTTGGCGCGGAAGAATTCCGGCAGATTCCTCTTGGTCCCGAAACGGATGTCCCAAAGCATGAGTCCGAGGTCACGGGAATTGTCAATAGGTTCAGGTGCATCGTGGGCAGGAATCAAATCAGCCACGAACTCGCGACATCCGAAGTAAGGTTGATGAAAGTGCTGGCCCCTCTTGAGGCGTCGTTCAAACATGTCGACAAACTTATTTAAGTTATCGTCTGGCCCAGCCTTCTCCGTCATGGTGAAATGAGCTTCGATCACATAATCCACGTCTGCCAACGCAACCGTGTTTCGCTGGGCGCGGTCTTCATCAGCGAAAAAGAGAGGCGACGCCCCTCCATGCATTATCAAATTAGCGGGAGGCGCAACGGCCTTTGAGTTGACCTCATTGCGCCTGAACGAGGTGAATTTGATTTCCTTTAAGACGCGGATGCGCTCGACATGCCAAGCGATTGCAGGCTTCCAAAGAATGGCTTCAAGAATTCCTCGCGCGGCGGATGGGGTTATGACCGGATATGAGACCCGCTCCACTTTAAGCTCAGGCCTTGTAAAGCAAGCCAGCGGCCCTTGGGCTCGGGCACTGAAAGTCGGGCTGCGATGATTCGGCATCAATGCTTCTCCCCCGACCGCTTGACGCACATGGGAAACTTCTCCCAAGTCGTCAACAAATCAGAGCTTCAGGATCAGCCGTCAGTTTCTCATCGATCAGCAGTCCGTACACCGGATCATACTGCCTGTGAAACGGCCCTGCTAGGGTAAATAGATTGTCGCTAACCTCGTCCAGCGCTCCAGCCTGTCTCAAGTTTGAGAAGGCATCCCGATAGATGTTGACGGTGAACCTCTGAATGCCGCGTAGAGCTTCGCGTGTTGGCCCATTGCGACGAATGCTAACCAGACGATCTAGCGACTCACCATATGGAACAATGATCGGAACTGAGTACCCATCCTCGATCAACTTGAACTCACGTCCTACTGAAGCGAAATTAAATCCCTGTCGTTGAACTTGTATTTTATGTGCATCCAAATCCTCAGCTGCGTATAGCATTCTAAAGTATTTGTCGAACGTTTCAGTTGCCGTAAGATTTAACTGTCCCGAATATTCCCGCAGCAGCGACTCGGTAACTTGTAAGGCTCGGCGAGGTGTCCCCGGCGGTGGAGAGGTTGGGGCACGAAATACAAAAACAGAGCCGCTTTCAAGTCGACCTTCTCGATTGCAGCGCCCGCCAGCTTGCACGATGCTATCCACGCCTCCCAAACATCGATAGACCACAGGGAAGTCCACATCCACCCCTGCCTCAATCAGCTGGGTCGAAATCAAACGACACTGAGTTCCTTCGGCAAGAGTCTCTTTGATTCTCGCCAAAACATCTGACCTATGAATCGGGCACATTAAAGCAGAAAGATGAAATACCGAACCGCAAGGAACGATCTTCATTAGTTCTTGCGCCAGCAAACGCGCGTCCCGCCTCCGGTGAACAATAGCCAAGAACTGGCTGTGTTTCGACATTTCAGACGCGAGGCTTGGCCAGTCCGTCGGCGCAGAGTCCATATTGGGCCAGGAGTATTCAACCCGTTGAAGTCGAGTGTTCAAAGCATCGGAGTCCCTAACAATGGGTCGCACATTCCGTAGCCCCTGAGGAAAAGTCTCTCGTCGAGCCAGCGCGGGAGGAGTGGCGGTGGACAGCACAACGCTGCACCTGTAATGCAGCGCCAGTTCGCTCAGAACGTCTGTAATACTCAGCAGAAATCCAGGAGGGAGCGTTTGAACCTCGTCAAGGATGATGACGCTCTCGGCAACATTGTGCAGCTTTCGGCACCTCGATGGGTTGTTAGAGAAGAGGGACTCAAAAAACTGGACTGTAGTTGTCACGATGACCGGAGCGTCCCAGTTTTCCGCCGCCAACTCCATTCGTGCTGTGAGTTCTTCGCCTTTCTCCCGTTTCTGTTGCTCTGGGTCTAGGTTGGAATGATGCTCAACAACGGTGTGATCGCCCAATGCTTCCCCGTACTCCTTTGCGTTCTGTTCGATAATGCTGGTGTAGGGAATCACAACAATGATTCTCCGGTGACCCCATCGTTCAGCGTGCCGTAAAGCAAAAGACATCGAAGACAACGTCTTTCCAGAACCAGTTGGAGCAGTCAAACTAAACAAGCCCGGCTCACACTTCGCTGCCTCACGGCATTGCCGAAGGACTGACATCCGTGCCGCATTCAGCGCTGCAGATCCGTTGCTCTTGGCGTGCGACTTTTTCGCAACGAAAGCATCGAGCGCTTTTCTCAGGTCCTTAATGGCCGAGAATCTGCTTCGTAGCAGTGGTCGAGATGGTTCCACGAAAGCCTCAGTGTTCAGTCGGTCGGCATCAACTAGAGCGGAGAAAACAAAACGGACCCACAGCTCGGTAGTACGCTTCATTTCCTCCGTACTCTGTTTGAATCCAGGGTCTGGTCTCAATCGGGGAGGCAACATTGGGAAGGGGCGATTCTGGATTTCGGAAGGTATGGTTGGGAGCAGTTTTTGTAGCACCGGCTTATTCTGTTGTAACCTTTTCTCCAGAGAGCTGGGAAGACCCGCATCGCTTTCAATGGGATTCGCCAATCCCGCATGATGTCCTGCTATGGCAAAAGCTAGAATGAGTCCGTTAGCTTTGTCGCGCATCTGGGCGAGCGCTGCGCCAACGCCAGAATGTTCCACAGAGAGTCCACTCCCTCGCAGCCTCTCCTGGAACTCTTTCTGATACTTACCGACATCATGCCAAAGTCCGGCACAATAAGCCCAGTCTGCTGCACCGTACGCCGATGCAAATTCAGATGCCATGTTGGCAACTTCTCGCAGGTGAACTTCCAACAACTGCCAAGTCTCAGGTAACTGGCCCGCGATTGTATGTGCGTAGAAGCACTTCCCGAAGTCCAACTTCCCCTCCTGCTCAGCATCGTTTCTGAAAGCGCCGATTCGTCCCCCTAACTCTGACCGTACCGCATTTACGGGCCCCCGAACATTCCTGGCAACACTTTATGGATAATAGTCCGATACCATGCCCCTCTCATTCTATGCGCGTGGATTGAATTATTTGACTGAATCCGCGAAAGTGGACGGGATCGCTTCGCCCCTGGACGTGGGTGTGGATTGAACTGCGTCATGGAAGCTGTTGCCTTTGTCGCTGGCCCCTCTTTACTCGGGCGTGGACTGAAAGGACATTGGGCGTCGCGATTATGGAACGAGTGGCTACTGCACGAAGGTGCGCGGATTGCGACGGATAGAAGTGCTTCATGCCGTGGACGGAGAACTCGTCGCGCCGTCATGGGCGCGTGGATTGAAACGCGTTGCGAATGACAGCGGCTACCGCGGAGATTCCGTCGCGCCCCGCGGGGCGCGTGGATTGAAACTCTTCGATCTCGATGCCAATGGCGGTACGACCTAGTTGATTGTAGAACACTGTGCCAGGGGCCTTTTCGTAGATTGAAACAGGAGTACCTCGCGGATATGATTGGGCGCGTATGTTCCCAGCCAAGGCATCTTCGTTGGGTGGATTCAAATCTGGCGGCGCTAATCGCAAACGAGTCCGGTGGGCCCTCGCCCTGGGGTATCCATTACGAAGACCGTTAGCTAACGCAAGATCGGCTGGCGTGCGAGTACTTATGAAACGCCCACCGCCACAGCATCGAATCCATTCCTCAGTGATCCCGGTTGTCACCCGCGTCGCTGAAATTCTTGCACGAACCAGATCATCGGGCTAATCTGCCCCTTTTTTGCCCCCGCGTGTTTTTGTTAACTGTCCATCCATCAGAAAGATCGATGGTAGGGGCGGTGGGGATCGAATTTCGATTCCCTCAATTCTAAGTCTCGCAGACTGAAGCCGTTACCAGCCGCAACGAAATCCAACTGTTAGAAATGTTAGAAAGCAGAGCCTAGCTCTACACACCGTGCAGATCACCGCGTTTTGAGACACTGCCACTGCTTACTTGACGTGTGGGCCAGCCAGAAAGAATCTCCCCACCTTTTAACTGTACCGAGAAACGTGTGGTTTTGCGTGTTCTGACTCCACGGATTAGGAGGATTGACGAGAATGGTTGCTCTCGGAAGGTTGCACGCATGTGGCCATGGAAAGCACTGGGGTGTATTGGAAGCCGATCTACGCCATTCTCGAAGGAGCATTCGAGATTGTGGTCGCCAATGCACAGCACGTGAAGAAGGTTAGGACGCGGAATGGATCGCCGATTTGCTCTGCCACGGACTGCTGCGCGCCAGTTTCGTTCCGCCCAAACCCATCCGCGAACTCCGCGACTTGACTCGCTACCGCCGCAAGCTGAATCCGTGCGTTGGATGGTGTTGCATTGACCGGTTGAGCTGGCACGACAAATCGGGCGTTGACCCAGACCTGGCCATTGAAATTCTGCGGCGCGCGTGCTCGTATATATCTGCAAGAAGGCCCAATGCCCTATTCGCCCATACTAATTGTTCATATTTGCGGGGGGACCTTAGGGTTGCTGTCCGGGACCGCGGCAATGTCTTTCCGAAAAGGTTCTCCCCGCCATGTCCTCGCGGGAAAGGTCTTTGTCGCATCCATGCTCACCATGGCCGTCGTCGCAGTGTACCTTGCAATCGTGATGCATCAACCGAACAACATCGGCGGCGGGATTCTAACCTTCTATCTCATCGGAACAGCATGGCTGACCGCTAGGCGTAGAGACGGGGAAACCAGCCGTTTCGATTGGATTGTGCTCCTGATTCCTTTGACGCTCGGTATCCTCACCTGGATGAATGGTCTAAAAGTCGTGCGTAGCGGGGCGAGTTCACAAGACGGAGTTCCCGTCGGAATGACCTTCTTCATGGGTTCCGTGATGCTGCTTGCTGCCGCCGGGGACGTTCGCCTGCTGGTACGCGGCGGTGTCCTTGGAGCAAAGCGCATCGCACGGCATCTCTGGCGCATGTGCTTTGGACTTTTCATCGCGGCCGGATCTTTTTTCCTAGGGCCGTCAAACCGCCCGCTAAGATTGCTTTCGGCAGTGGGAATCGGGCAACATCTATCCCCGGCTTTATTTAGCACAACCTTGTATTTAATTCTCAGCATCCTTCCACTGATTTTGCTGATTTTCTGGCTAGTCCGAATCCGCTTCACAAATGTATACAAGGGAAAGTCGATACAACTTGCATCCACAAGTCCCGATTAACGCTGCCGGCTCAGATGGTCGATGCAACACCATCCAAAGCATTGCTTTGACAATGGTTCCCCGCGAGAACTGATCTGTTTCCCTGTGCTCGATCAAAACGTAGCGGCGTGGAGTTCCGCTGATCGAACCATAGCGAGGGATTTTAGCTTTTGTTATCACTGGAAATAGAGTTCGAGCTGAGTGTTGCGTCGACCCATTGAGACCACCGCGGAAATCGTACAAGTGGGTTGTAGTACGAACCTTTCCGATTTCCCGACGCAATATAAAGGGCGCCCCTTTTGGAGTAGGGTTTGGGTGCTTGCTCAAACCATCCAGAAAGGAACGCCCTTTATGACTAGCAGCGTTAAATATATCGGCATGGACGTGCACAAGGAAAGTATTTCGATTGCGGTCATGAATTCTGTCGGCAAGGTGGTGATGGAATCCGTCATCGAAACAAAAGCCAGCATGATTCTGCAGCTTATCGACGGGCTGCGCGGAGATTTGCAGGTCACTTTTGAAGAAGGCACCTCCGCGGCCTGGTTGTACGACTTGCTGAAACCACACGTCACGAAATTGGTGGTGTGCGATCCGCGAAAAAATAAGTCCATGAGGGAAGGCAATCAGAGCGACAAGATCGATGCTCGCCGATTGGCCGAACTGTTGCGCCTCGATCATCTGACTCCGGTCTATCACGGGGAGCATGGCCTACGAACGCTCAAGGAACTGGTGCGCAGTTATCTCACCATCACCAAAGATCTGGCACGAGTGAAGTCCCGGGTGAAAGCCATTTATCGCAGTTGGGCCATCCCTTGTACCGGCAAGCAGATGTATGCGCGGTGTCATCGGGAGGAGTGGCTCGGCAAGATCAGCGAACCGGGAGTGCGCCGGCGGGCGGAGTTTTACTACCAACAACTCGATGCCCTGCGGGTGTTGCGCCAGGAAGCGCGGCGCGATCTGCTCGCCGAGAGTAAGAAGCAGAAGGCCTGGAAGCCGCTCTGTGAGATTCCCGCGATTGGCCCGATTCGGGCGGCGGTGTTGCTGGGCATCCTCCAGACGCCGCATCGTTTTCGCAGCAAGCGGCCGCTGTGGAATTACGGTGGTTTAGCGATCGAGATGCACAGCAGCGCCGATCACCGGAGTGTCCACGGACAGCTGCAACGATCCCGGAAGAACGTTTTGGTGCGGGGCCTCAACCGCAACTGCAATCACGATCTGAAGAACCTGTTTAAGGGTGCGGCGGCCGTGGCTTCCAGCAAGCCGGGCCCCTTGCAGGAGTTCTACACGGCTTTAGTGGCCAAGGGTATGCGGCCAGAGATGGCGCGACTGACCTTGGCCAGAAAGATTGCCACCATTGTTTTGATTGTGTGGAAGAGAGGAGTACACTTCGACGCCCAATATCTGAAACCACAAACAGCTTGAGTGTCTTGATCAAATCCGCTCCATCCCGGGGATTCTCTCTGGCGGTGGCCTGTGGGTTCTCGAGACACCTTGGTTCGAGAGCGAGTCTCAGCTGGTTTGTTAGGCGCTGTGTGCCTCGGGCACGCAGTCTCACACCCGACCCTAGGCCCTCTCGGATAACCAGAAAAAGCTATAGGCCACGAGTCTCAGAGAGAACCATGGTTGCCATTTAACCAACGTTCTGCTTTGCTGGTTTCGGAACTGACAGGCTTCGTTGCGAAGAAGCAATGAAAATCGCTGGTAGGGAAAACCCAAACCGCTGGGCCACAAAGCCCAACAACCGAGCACATGGCGCGGAACGTCAGAACAGATCCTGCTTACACGAGTGGGCTGCGAAGCAAGAAAAACTCCAGCTGTTGGAGTGGTGTTTTTTCTTGACTTCTCCCTTTAGAGAACAAATCGGGAGTTGGGTTTTTTCCAAACCGTGAGGAAATCCTGAGAGTAGCTTTTTAGGAACGTCCTCTAATCGTGAATATAAATAAATGAAATAAGGCTTGACATGAAGTTTGCATTCGCCTATCGTCCGCCCGATTTGCCAGGGCCACCAGCAGACGGATAAGCGAGAACGACGATTCTCTAGCTACAAATAGAGACATAGAAGTATGCCTGGTGGCAGCGATCTATCGGTTTCTGTCGTCGCCAGGGAATCCTTGAAGAGATAGATAGCCAAGAAGGAGCTTCAATTTGCTGACCAGCCACATTATTTTTGCTGAGTTTTGTTCAGAGATCCGACGGAAAAGAGTTTTCGCCTTCTGTTTGTTCTTCTGCACGCTGGGGCTGGGCGTTTCCGCTAGCGCTCAGCAGCTGCGTTTCACGACATTCGACGTAACAGCGGCTGGCACTAGCGCCTTTCAAGGAACCCAAAGCCAGGGCATCAACGCACGGGGAGAGATTTCAGGTTATTACGTTGACTCGAACGGTGTGGCTCACGGGTTCGAGCGCAACAAGGGCGGCGAAATTGCGACCTTCGACCCTCCGGGCTCTGTGAACACATTAGCCTTCGGCAATAACCCGGAGGGGGCAATCGCGGGTTTTTATTTTGACGAAAATTCTCTGGCTCACGCCTACCTGCGCTCTCCCGCCGGCCACATTACCACCGTCGAGGTCTCCGGCGCGGCTGGCACCTTTACAGCGCAAATCAATCCCGCAGGTGTGATCGCAGGTAACTACCTCGACGGCAGCTCTACGCTTCACGCCTACCTGCGCTCTCCCAACGGCAACATCACCACGTTCGAGGCTCCCGGCGCCGGCACTGGTGCCGATCCTCAAGGCACTTTCACCGGATATGTCGACTGCATCAACCCAGAGGGGGCAATGACGGGATCCGTAGGCGACGCCAGCAATGTAATTCATGGCTTCGTGCGTGCTCCTGATGGCGACATCACCACGTTTGATGCTCCCGGTGCCGACCTGACCCCAGGCGACTTTAACGGCACGTTCCCCGCGGGCATCAACCTCTTCGGAACGATTGAGGGAGATTATTTCGACGCCAGCAATGTGTCTCACGGCTTCGTGCGTGCTCCTGATGGCAACATCACCACGTTTGATGCTCCCGGTGCGGATACGATCGATGCTTTCTTCGGCACATTCCCCCAAACCCTCAATGATTTCGGGGTAATTACCGGATTTTATCTTGATGCGAGCGGGGTATACCACGGCTTTTTACGCAGCCCGGATGGGAAGTTCATGACGTTTGATGCTCCCGGTGCCGACCTTACCCCGGACGACTTTAACGGCACGTTCCCGATAGGCATAAACTTATTGGGACAGATTACTGGATACTATAGTGACGCCCAGTTCGTCGCTCACGGCTTTGTGGCAGTTCCATGTGACCATTCGTGTCCTGCGAACGATGAGGCCGCATCTGCCAAAGACGCGAGCCTGGCAAGAACTACTAAACCGGTTAAGCCAGCTCTCCCTGAGATGCTCAATCAGAAGTTGCGCTTACCTTGGTATCGCAGCTTCGGAGTGCAACCGACGAAGTAGGACGCAACAAAGAACGAGCGACGGTTCGCGTATGATTCTTAGAGGTATTCTTTTACGCGTGCCCCTTTTATTGCCCCCAATCAGATATCGGCGTGTGTCCGACACATGGAGGCAGTTCCTCGTGCCACCTGCGTCGATCCTATCGGCGTCTTACGTTACGAGTGACGTGTCGATTCGTAGCAGGGGAGTTGGCTCGTAGGTAGACGAAAGTGCAACACAAGTCCTGGGAAACGCGGTTACCGTACAAGTGGCTCATAGTACCCAACGGTTGTGCCCCTGACGGAAAAGTTCAGGGCTCAGCCATTTTTTCTCTTTCCTTCAGAGTCAGTTCAAGGGACCGCGCTTCCCCTGTAGCTCAGCGTCCCCGCCGTTTCGAGGAGCCCGACAAGCGATCAAATTTTATGAAACTGTGCGGTTGATGATCGCGGCCTGGGATGATGTTCGGTCGGACGAATCAGAAAGTGCGTCCGCTTATGTTGGGCTGGAAAGGTCGCAGGCGGTTCCTGAGATCCAGCTTCTGGACCTTTCCGTAAGCATTGCGGGGCAAGGCCTCGAGAAAAATGACTTGCCGGGGCAGCTTGATCTTATTGATTCTCGAACGAAGAAAGTCGATGAGTTCGGGTTCGGTAATGCGCGCCGTGGACTTTAGTGCGACGAAGGCAACCGGGACTTCGCCCCATTTTTCGTCCGGCACGCCAACCACGGCGGACTTCAGCGACGGCAGGATGCGCGAGTAGTTCGTTTTCGATTTCGGCGGGATAAATGTTGACGCCGCCACTGATGATCATATCTTTGGAGCGGCCGGCAACATAGAAGAAGCCCTCTTCATCGCATCGCGCCAAATCGCCGGTGTGGAACCATCCTTGCGCATCCAGCACTTCGGCGGTGGCCGATGGATTGTTCCAATAGCCTCGGCTCACGTGTGGACCACGCAGGCAGAGTTCGCCCACTTCATTTGTGGCCACCGGATTCCCGCCAGGGATCGACGAGCTTCGCCTCAGTAAACATCATGGGCTTGCCAATCGAACCGGGTTTGCACGCGGAGTCCGCGTCGCTCATCGCGAAACAATTCACGCCTGACTTCGGTAAGCCCGTAGCCTTGGCGAAAAATCAATACCGCGCTGCTGATACCCGCGGAGCAGTTCCAACGGTAGCGGGGCGCCGCCGCTGCAGCACCAGCGCAGATGCGTGCAATCAAGCGATGCAAATTCCGGGGCGTCCAAGAGCATTTTGTAAGATCGTGGGCACACCGAAAAGCAGGGTGCACCGATATTCGGAAAACGCGCGCAAGAGTTCAGCGGGATCGAAATCCGTTGTGCAATACGATGCTGCCGCCAATGGCGAACAGCGGGGTCATGAATACCGTGAGTCCGCCGGCGTGGTACATGGGCGTATAAATCTGCACTCGATCGCTGCAGCGCAGTTGCCAGGAGATGACGGTGTTATATGCGTTCCAGGCAATCTGCCGATGAGGAATCATGACGCCCTTCGGGCGACCGGTTGTACCGCTGGTGTAGAGCAGGCAGAAAATGTCTTCTGGTTGAGGTTTTGTGGGGAGTGGAACGGCACGAACCTCGTTCGAACGCTTTTGGGTAAACCAATGTGTTCGGGTTGCCGTGGTCCGAATCGAGGTTGATGGAGTGCTCGACAGGCGCGAGTGCGCTGGAGTTCGTTGGCAAGCTTTTCAAAACTTGCGGAGTACATGAGGCATCGCGGTTGGCAGTCTTCCAGTACTTGCGCTAGCTCGTGAGCAGTGCTGCGGGTTCCCGAGGGGCACGAGGATAATTCCGGACTTGCCCGCCGCCCAAAAGGCGTCGACGTATTCCACGCGGTTTTCGGAAAGAATGCAGACACGATCCCCGGGAGCGCAGCGAGCAAAGATCTGTCCACACGCGCGCGCACTGCAAAGCTCGCCGATCCAGTTCGCTGTAGGTGAACTGTTGTTTCGAAGGGGCAGCATAATCAAAGCGACATCATCGGGACTAAGACTGCGCACGCTCGCCCAGAATATCGCCAGTGATCACGGGACTCCCTCCGATGGCTTGACACCAGCTGTGCACAGGCGCGTCCGAGTCGGACTGGACCAGCCGCAACAACACCCGAGTGAATTCGTGAGGGCGTTCGAGTTGTGGCGCGTGGCCACAACGCTCAATGACCGAAAGCGTGCAATTGAGGAAGCAGAGATTGGAGCTTCTTCGCATAGCCCAGTGGCACCAGGCGATCGGAAGCACCCCAGATGAGATCCACCGGGACTTGGAAGCTGCCGAGTTTGCCCTCGAGAAGATACTGCGAAATTCCCTTCGCCAGCGGCCAGCAGCCGGGAATTGGGCCGGAGTTTGAAACGCGGACCAGATCGTCGAGGACAAAGTTCGGCGGCCGCGGGCGAGGATGGATCGAGGACGGCACCGAACGCTTTTGCGAGCCTCTTCGCGGTTTTTTGGCATCAGTCCCAGTTCCGACGGATTTTTGATCGGCCCGCCATCGATGAGAATGGCGCGCGTCACGCGATGTGGGTGTTTCTGCGCGAGGAGCATCGCCATCCAGGCGCCGAGCGAATTACCGGCAATGACGAAATTGCGTATCTCGCCAGGGGGCGGAATCGAGCACTTGCTTCCAAGGCGGTCAACAACGTTCCCAGGCTCAGCATGCCTTCCCGAGGTTCGCTGCCACCATGCCCGGCGAGGTCCGGAACCAGCAGTTGAAAGTGGCGCTTCAGTTCCGGGCGCCACGCGATACCACGTTGCCGCTTGGTCGCCCGCGCCATGAAGTAAAACAAGTAACAGGCCCGAGCGCCACCGTGCCACACGAGTTTGTTGGCCCACGGACGTGGAAAGTTTTGTCTTGCGAAGGCCCGCGCGATACAGCGCAATACGGCGGAACCAGAACGTAGTGGCCAACGGCCGGAGAAAAAACAGAATACAGAAGAGCAGCAGAGCGACCAACCGCGAGGCTCCCAGCAGCAAAGCAAATTTGATTGCCAGTCCCATTCCGTTCTCTCGGTACCGGAACGAAAGTAAATGGCCGATTGCGCTCTACGGCATACGAAATGCGCAACCAGCCTGGTTGTATCCGACTCCTGAACCGACCAGCACGACCAGGTCACCCGGACTTCACCTTGCCGTGTTCGATGGCATGGTCGAGAGCCATGCCGACGCAGGCAGATCCGGTGTAGCCGTACTGTTCCATGATGGTGTGCGCGCGTTCCCTGGGGCGCACCGAGATGTTCCATCACGCGTTCAATCGTAGGTTTGCGCACTTGCGTGAAGATGAAGCAATCGACGTCGCGAACATCTAAACCCACCATCCTTCGCTAGCTTTTGCACGATGAGCGGCCAAGTCTCTTCATTCAATTCCGGAGGATAGCGATTCTTGATGGTGCAAGTTGTGCGCCCGGCCTTAACGGACTCTTCGCTGGCGGGTTCGAACGTGCCTCCGGAATAAATTCCCCAATAGTCGTGATAGGAACCATCGGCACGAAAGGTGGAAGTGATAAATCCCGGCGAAGATGCGGGTTCGAGCACTGCGGCTCCGGCGCCATCACCATAGAAGAAGACCATCGGATCGGCAGGCGAAGTGAGTTTGTGCATGAGATAGACGCCGACGACGAGCACGGTCTTAATACCAGGATTAGCGGCGATGATTCCGGCGGCGGCGGAAAGACCCGTGGGAAAGGAGGCGCAGGCGCAACCAATATCAAAGGTGCCGGCATTTTTTGCGCCAAGCTTATGCTGCAGATACGACCGAAGTGGCGGGAGTGATGTAGTCCGGCGAATCGGTTCCAAGGATGATCAGATCGACATCTTCGGGTTTCCTGCCGGCGCGCTCCAGCGCGAGTTTGGCGGCGGGCAGAGCAACATCGCTGGTAGCCCAGTTTTCGGGGGCATGCCAGCGAGTCTTGATGCCGCTGCTGGCTTCCATTTTGTCCACGAAATCCGGGATGTGTTTGAAGCGCTCGCGCAGCATGTCGTTGGTTACTTCATTTCCCGGAACGAATCTGCCGGTAGCCACAATGCTTGCGTAACGAGTCATCAAGGTTTCCTCTTGATTGCCGAATTCCTACGTACCCAATACTAACCCTCCATCGACGGAGAGCACCGCGCCGGTAATAAAGGATGCCGCATCGGAGGCCAACCAGACATAGGCCTCCGCAACGTCTTCCGGTTTTCCCATGCGGCCCAGAGGAGTGTGCGAGACCATAGTCTGGACAACTTTTTCAGGCATCTTCTGGACCATCTCTGTAGCGATAAATCCAGGAGCGATGGCGTTAACGCGAATATTGTATTTGGCCAGTTCGCGCGACCACGTTCGGGCAAACGCGATGACTCCGGCCTTCGTCGCGGCGTAATTTGTCTGGCCGAAATTTCCATACAGGCCCACGACCGAAGAGGCGTTGAGAATCACGCCGGAGCCTTTGCGGATCATGTGCGGCACGACCGCGCGCGAGCACAGGAAGACGCCTTTGAGGTTGACGGAGATGACCGAGTCGAAGGCATCTTCGGCTCATCGTACCGGCAACTGCGCCATCCTTCCATTTGACGAATTGCGCATCACGCGTGATTCCGGCGTTGTTGATCAGCACATCCACGCAGCCCCAACGCGCGATTACCTCGTCGACCGCAGAATTGACTTCGGCGTCATCGCAAACGCTGACCTTGCGAAAGAGTGGCTCGCCTCCGAGCGCGGATAGTTCCGCAGCAATTCTTCGCTCGCGGCATCGTTCACATCCCACGCAGCAACCCGGCAGCCTTCGCTGGCAAATCGCAGGGCCGTGGCGCGGCCTATCCCGGCAGCCGCGCCGGTAACGACCACGACTTTGCCGCCCAGACCTGTGTTTTTCATATGCCCCTCTAGAAGGTGTACTTCAGCGCAAACTGGATCACTCTGGGCCCGGTGGAGGTTGCCACGATCTGTCCAAAGTTTGCCGAAGAGGCTACGTTGATGGGGTTGGCAAAATTGACGTTATTGAACAGATTGAAGAATTCCGCGCGGAACTCCAAATCCTTGATGTTCCCTGACGGGAACGAACTTCATGATCGCGAAGTCCGTGTTGATCTGTTTCGGGCCGCGAATGATGTTTCTCCCTAGCTCTCCGAAATCGCCAAATGCCGTGGGCACCACGAAAGCGGTCGGGTCGAAATATGCGTTCAATCGGCTGTTCACGGAACCGCCCTTGATCGCGGACGACCACCGTTCGTCCGGCCGCCAGATCGGCCCTGGTTGCCTGGAACGCGGAATCCTCGCCATAGATGGAGAAGGGAACGCCGGATTGCAGCGTCACGATTCCCGAAACGCTCCAGGAGTTCAGCAGCTTTTTCCCGATCCGGAGTCGCCGTGGTAAACGTCCGGAAGGCTGTAGATGTAGCTCGCGACAAAGCGATGCCGCCGGTCGAAATCCGAGGAGGCATAATTGTGCTCGTTGACCATGTTGCCGGGAGTCAGCGTGATGTCGCTCACGTCGCTTCCGGAGTAGTCGTCGAGAGAATGGGAGTAGGTGTAACTCAGCAGCATTTGCAGGCCCTTGGAGAGGCGCTTGTTAACGGTGACTTGCAGCGAGTTGTAACTAGAGTTCGAATTGCTCTCCATCAGGAAACTGCCCAGGCCCGGAGCGGTGAGATTGGCGAAGCCGGGGAAGAACGGTCCGCCCAAACTTCCCACCGTATACACTCCGCCGAACGCGGGGTGGCGGCCTGGTTGAAAGAGAACAAGCGCGGAAACTTCCGCCCGAACGAACCGACATAGCTACGTCCAGCAGCCAGTTGTTCAGAGAAGCTCCATTGCACGCCAAGGTTCGCGGCTTGTATATACGGGAATGCTCCAATCTTTCAGGTCGGGATAGATGCCGGTTGCGGGGACCGGAGTTTCGATTTGGACCGGACCAGTGCTGGTCAGCTCGGTGACCGGCAGAAACGCCGGATATCCCCCAAACGGGAAGATCGCGGAATTGCTCAGATTCAGTGGGAAGGCGCTGGGCTGTGGAACTTGCACAAACGGATTTTCGTTCGGTGTGGCCAGCGCGGTGGCGAGCATTTCGTAAGGCATGTTGAACAATTGGCTGTTGTACAGCCGCATGTTGGGCCGGTCATAAAAAATGCCGTAGCCGCCACGCAGGACCAGATTGCCCGTTGTCGGTCACTTGGTAGGCAAAGCCGATTCTGGGTCCGAAGTTCTTGTAGTTGGGGTTCACCAAGCCATTGTTGACTTTGGGAAATCCCGGACAAGTTTCCATTGCCGGCCTGCACGAACCCGCCGGTGACGACCGAGCCGCAGGTGCTCAAAACCGTTGGGCAATTGGTGCCCAACCCGGGAATTGCGAGAGGAATCGTGGTGGCCATGCGACGGATCGAAGCCAACCAAATGGCCGTCGGTCTCGCTGGTCGGACCAAAATAGTCATAGCGCAAACCAAGATTGAGGGTCAGGCGGCGTGTGACTTTCCAATCTTCCTGGAAGAAGGCGGAAAAATCGTTGGCGCGATTATGAATGCTGTTGGTGCCCGAGCCAATCACAGAGAGCCCATTCAATCCGCTGAGAAAATCCTTGAACACGCCGCAATCGGCTTGCCCTGGGCCCGCGGGACAGGTGCCGGCACTGAAACCAAGATAGAAAAGTTCGCCATTGGGAAACACGTCGAAGTAAGGAGCGTCCACAGCCTGCCGCTTATATTCGCCGCCGAATCGGATGGTCTGCTTGCCCGCGGTCCACGTGACCATATCACCGATGCTGTAGGTGTTCGTCTGCGAGTAGTTGATGCCCAGCGGAGACGGCCCGAGTGTGAACATGTTCGTGAAGGACATCGTCGGCATGCCAGGGAACGAGCCGCTCAAAGGCGAGACAATTCCCAAGTCCGAGGAAGTGATGGGTTGCGACGGTTTTCCGGGGCCATAAATCGTGCTCCAGCCAAAGCGACTTCGTTGAGCCAATGATTCGAGATGACGGACGATACGCCGACGGAAAGCAATTGCTGGCCGATGTCTTCCTCGGTCGGCCAGCCAGGGGCCTGCAAGGGATTGCCATCCCCAAACGTGTCGTAGAGAGCCTGATTGGTGCGATTGCTGGCGTAAAAGAATTTGCCGAAGAAGCGGTTTTTGTCATTAAGTTTGACATCGAGATTGGTATTGAACTGATCTTCGTCATAGGTCGAGTTGGAGGGAATGGTCACCGCGACAGGATTGCCCGGGTTGCCGGGAGTGCAACCCGCGCCAGTGGTGGCGCCCGGGACCGACGGAATCATGTATTGCCCATTGGGAAGCTTGGCCTGCAGAGACGCTAAGGCCACAGGATCAACGTAGCCACCCAAGCCATAGCAAACCGAAAGGGCTTGCAACGACGTGAGATCGCGTTGCGGGCCAAGATATGCCGGCAAAAACATGGTAGAGAGTGAGTTGGTCAGCGAGGTGCCGTTGGTTTCGCGAGTTCCTTGATAAGAAGTAAAAAACCACGCGCGATCCCGAATCACCGGACCGCCCAGCGTTCCGCCAAACTGGTTTCGATTGTAGGTGGGCCGGGTTACGCCTTCGGCATTCAGGAAAAAATTGTTGGCATCGAGGCCGGTGCTACGAACGAACTCGTAAGCATCACCATGAAAGCTGTTGGTGCCGGACTTGGTAACGGCCGCGACCACGCCCCCGGAATTACGGCCCTGCGAAGCGTCGTACATGCTGGTTTGAACAATGAATTCCTGCATCGAGTCGATGGCCGGGACGGCGAGATTCGGTGTGGACCCAGTGCCGATGGAATTCGCGTCCACTCCGTTGATCACCACATTGTTGGATAGCGCCCGCTGGCCGTTGACGTAAATGGCGGCATCGCCCCGGCCCAGTTCCGAAGAGTTCTGGAGAGAACCGCTAGTTCCCGCGGTGAGCGTCAGCAATTGCTGGAAATTTCGAGTAGGCAGAGGTAAGCCGCGAAGTTCGTGTTGATCGATGACCGTGCCGCGATCGGAGCTTTCCGACTGGATCAGGGGAGGCTCCGCGGTGACAGAGACGGTAGCCCTGTTCGCAGCGACCTGCAGAGTGATATCCGCGACCGTGGTTTCGGTGATCTTCACGGAAATGCCTTCGAGTTTCGCGGCGCCGAATCCTCTGGAGTTGACTTCCAGCATATAAATGCCTGGCACAAGCTGCGCAAAGGAATAGCGCCCATTGGCCCCTGTCTCCGTTTGGCGTTGCACGCCCGCGTCGCTGGTCAGCGCGAGTTTCGCTCCGACTACGACGGCCCCGCTCGGATCGCTCACCACGCCCACGATTTGGCCGGTGGTGGCAGTCTGTGCGTGAGTCCTTGGTGTCATCAAAAAGAGAATGCTGGCAACCGCCAGCAGGGTCGCGTTGTGTCGCATTTGCTTCTTTCTCCTTTGTCGTACTCGACTAGCGCTTCGAACTGCGGGCCTTCCGGCTGCGGGTGTACAGCCGGACAAACTGATCAATCGCCTCCTCGTCACCGACACCAAGGTGGCGCTTGGCACCAAAGAGCTCCTCGACCAAAAAATAGGTAACGAACTGCAGATACAGATTTACATACGCGAAACCGGGGTTCACATCATCGGGGAACGGGATTGCCGAGTTCTGGAATAAAGCTGTGGAATAAGTGCGCAGGCCGCCGGCAATTTCGCGATAGCTATGGATGAAGTGCTTATGGCGGAACTCCACCACGTCCACGTACATCAGCCGCCAATAATCCAGGTTTTCGCGAACGATCCGGCCAATCGCCATTCCCAGTTTTCGCAGCGAGTCCGGGTCGGGCGATTTCATCAGCGGAAGCAGTTCTTTTTGCCGGAGGACTTCCATGCGCTGCTCCATGTGATGGACCAGATCGATGAAAATCTCGTCTTTCGTCGGGTAGTACAGGTACAGCTTGCCCATGGAAACGCCGGCACCTCGGGCAATCTCCCGGACGGTGGTTCCATGGAAGCCTTGGCGGGTGAACAGTTTTAGAGCGGCGCGCTCAATCTTGAGCTTGTTCTTGGTGACCGTGCCATCCAATAGTTTTGGCATTGCCCACCCCGGGCCCCATCAACAAAACGAGCGCTCGCTCTATGTGGGGCGCATTCTATGACTGTGGTTTTCGCTTTGTCAAGACTCAAATGATCCGGCCGATTACCCGGGAACGGCAAAAAATTCAAAATCAATTCAGGAGCAGCTCACGAGCTTCCGTTGCTCTATGCCACAGTTCATCTGTGAGATACAGTTGGCGGAAATTCGGGAGACTCCGCATGACACGTCGCTCGCTGTCCTGTTTCGTGCCGTCAATCTCGCCACTGTTGCCTAGTCTTCACTGCTGTCACGTATGGTCAAAACGTAGCTGGTCCACATTTCTCTCACTCCGAGAGTTGACATATAGGACTGTTGACAGCGATCTGCTAATTCCAGCGTCGATCGATCTAGCCACATCCCAGTCGCGATTCACTGGAAACAACGCCGCCCTTTTTGGTTAAACCATAGGAAGGTTAATGGAGGTCGCGCCAAATTCTCTGTAATGAACTAACCAGGAGTAGCCTAGAGCTGCGTCGGGTCCTAATCGGTGGCTCCCGAGTACGCCTTCAGCCATCTCAAATAACACTGCGCTCAGGTCCGTCTACTGATTTGTGACTTAACATCCGCGCACCGTCGGCGCAGAGTTGCTGCGGTTACCCTCATTATTCCTTGTGCTCCTCTCATGATTTCTTGCCTGGTATTTCCGGCCCCCGGGATCATCGCTGAGTCGGTGAGCACCTTCTCTTCGCGTGCGCTGTTATGAATCGAAGGAGGAACGACGATGAACGAACAGAGACCTCAGCAGAAATGGGTGAGCCGTCGCAGTCTAATTCGCGGTGTGGCTGGGGCAGCTTTGGGAACCAGCCTTTTGCGTCCAAACCCTGCCTATGCCGACCACGGGGATGAGGATAGCGGGCGGTGCCGAGGCCCTCTGCTCAAGCCAATTCCCGGAGGCGTCGTGCCATTCACGCCCTTCGGAGTCCCCGTCCACCATAATCCGCTTAATCCAGCTGTGGCACTGCCCGACATTAGCGACCCATCGGCGGTCACCGACTTCGACGGGTTCGTGGGTCTGACGCACATCCGAGGAGGCGGGACCGGTACCGACACCAGCACCGCTGCCACAATGTCTCTGGCGTACCAGGCAGACATGGGGTTCGGCCAAGGCAAGTTCATCGGAATCGACGGGCGCAAACATTGGGGTACGTTCGCCTTTGTTTGACTTGACCTGTATACCGGTCCGGTCGGATCGGCCGCCCTGCCGCAACAGATTCACGACTACAACGTGCACATCGATTCAAACGACGTGTTTTGGATGGTTGAAGTAGACAATGATGCCGTCGAGATTGACTTCGATGCAGGACAAGCTCGGCTGCACGTGCGCGGGCTGGACGTCTACGACGACCATGACATAGCCAACTCAGTCACGCAAGGTTTGGGGCTACCGGGCGATTTGGGTTTCCCGTATCCGGCTATCGCGCCGGTGGTGCCCGTGCGGGCGAAGGTGTCCTTCGATGTGAGATGGACCGGCATCGTCACGACCGCACAAATCGAGAACTCTACGCAAGGTTTCAAGGGTACGTTCCTCAGCACGGGAGCGACAATTGAGTGGTCTGCTCAGCAGGATGGATTCGCGTTTCAGTCGGAGCCAGCGAACCCGAGTAGAAACCTAGTGTCGGTGCTGGGTCACGAGAAAAACGGTGTGTTCTTCACATAAGCCGCATCGCACGAAGGGGTAAATAAGCAGCATTTCGGAAACCCATTTCTTCAAACATTGCTCAATATCGACGGCCTGTTCCGAGTGATAGGGACAAATTGTCGAGATTGTGTTTCAACGGCGCGAAACGCGGATTGTCGGAAAGCCGGCCAATCACCCCGCTCGGCTTAGTCCTATCGCTCGGCGCGGAAGGTTACGAAGTGCCCGGCGTCGGTTTGGACCCCTTCGATGATCGTTCCCTGGTGGAGAGAGGGGTGATCCATGGCCCAATATGCCAACTGTTATCGCAATTCCGTTTCTCGCTGTGTGGATTGCGACAAAGAAATCTGCGACGAGCATTCTGTCCACTGCGACGACCTCACGGATCCGATTGTTCCCTGAATCGACGATATACAGCACGCCCAGACTCACTCATCTTTCTGCATCACGTTGAAGATGCTGTAGACCATGCCCTCACTCGTGCAGCGATCAATTTTCTTATAGAGTATGTTGTCGGTAGCGCCGGAATTCTGTCTTCTATGGCTGAACTAGCGGTAAAGAGCTTGCTAGCTGGAGATCGATCATCATTTGTACGCGGCGGTCGAGTTGAAAAAACATCGCTGTACTCTTCGCTGACAGAACCTTGCGGAATATCGGAATGTATTTGAGTCGGAGTTGAGCGACAGATTCATCCACTTCGACCCATCTCTTCGAGAGGGTGTCGGCCTGGTCATCCGTCATGTTCTCGTTCCGCAGATACTCTTTAATGAGAGCATATTTAGCGCTGTTGGTTTTCACTAACTCGTTTACGTATTCCTCGTAGGTCGGCCAGAACCACTGCGCTTCGTCGGGGGTCAACTTCATATTGGCTGCAATAATTTTCTTTCGGTTGCCTCGTAGGTCTGACCTCATCATGGCGATCTCTTCGTCTAGGGTTGACGAGTTCATGGCAGTGGATTGTGCGGCCTGGTTGGCATCCTGGGCGACCAACCCACCTGTGACGAAAAGAAATCCGCAAAACATCAAAGCGATTGCTACCGCATTCCTAACCATATTGACCTCCACGGCTCATCTCAGACGGTCGGGTGGATTGTACTCCTGAACATGCAAGGCGAAGTGATAGGTATCACTTCGTTCGGCATTCTTACGGCCCAGAACCTGAACTTCGCGATCCTCATCAGCTAGGCGAGGCCACTACTGGATGCCGCCCAAGTGAAACCGCTCGCACAACTCGCAGAAGCAACTCCGAGCGATAGTGTAAGACGAGGGCTGGACGGTCTGGCTGGTACCTATGTCGGCGTCTGGCAGAGCAAACAGGGCGGGGCGGGCGCTTTGGCGCTCACCGTTGTGGTCGAGAACGGCGTCTTGGCGGCCAATGCTGCGATAACCGGGAGTCCGCCAGGCTACAGAGGCGACGCTTTGACTGCTAGCAGTTTGAAGAACATGGGTGACGGAGTGTGGTTGGTTGAGTTTACCGGTGCGCATTCCAAGCTGATCGCCGCTGGGATCCTGGTAAGAGAGTTGCGCGGCTTGCGCACCGAAATCGCCAGGGTGAGTATCCTGCATTCCCACCCATTTTCGGATGACTCCCACTCAAAAAAAACAGTTTAGAGCACACCAATCATAGATCACGCCTATAGGTCAGAGACTCGGAAGTATTGGACACTTTCCCGCTCTTCTCGTTACTCTTCGTACCGGAACGCATTCCGAGGGAAGGTAACCAGAATGGCCGTATCGACAAGCTCAAGAATTCAAGAGTCTTCCACCACCTCTAGTGACGAATTCGAACCACTGCTCGACAGCAGCGAGGCAGCCTCACTTCTGCGGATTCACCCTAAGACCCTTCAGAAGATGGCGCGCAATGGCGAGATTGCCGGGATACAAATCGGGCGGCTATGGCGTTTTCGCGCATCCATACTAAACTCCTGGCTCAACCGGACACTCCCCAAGTGATTTCCACCGGGCTGTCGGAAGCACTCTCGACAGCGAGGAGACGCTACGGTACTCTCCCGTTGGCCATCCGTGTCGCCTCATGAGAGGAGACCGAATGAGGCGAACGCGGTATCAACACGGAAGTTTGAAGTTAGCAGATCGCAAGAACGGCAAGGTCTGGGAGTTCCGGTGGAGAGAAGTTCAACTAGACGGGACAATCCGGCGGAAGAACATCGTCATTGGTACTCTGGACGAATACCCAAGCGAGTCGGCCGCGCAAAGTGCGGCAGACTCGATTCGACTCTCAATCAATCGGCAATCCCCCACACAAGCTCTGAAACGGGCGAGCATCGAAGCCTTGGTCAAGCATTACAGGGAACAGGAACTGCCGGAGATTTTCCACGACCGGTTGCCCGAACCTGGAGAACGCGACGACCATCAGAAGTCGTACTCGACACAATATGCCTACGAGGTTTACCTGAAGAATTGGATTCTTCCACGGTGGCGGTCCTATCGGCTCGCAGACGTGAAAGCGGTCGATGTCGAGTCGTGGCTCAAGACTCTTCCTTTGGCGCGAGGAACCAAGGCCAAGATCCGGAATATCATGAGTGCTTTGTTTTCGCACGCGATCCGTTGGGAATGGGCCGAGAAGAATCCGATTCGCAGCGTCCGTCAGAGTGCCAAACGATTGCGAACCCCCGATGTTCTCTCACCGGAAGAGATCATCGCTCTTTTGGAGAAGCTGCCGGAGCCACTTCGCACCGCCGTGGAGCTCGACGCCTTTACGGGCTTGCGGCGCGGGGAATTGATTGGGCTCCAGTGGCAGGACGTGGATTTCGAGAATCTTTTGGTCCACGTTCGACGTTCGGTGGTGATGATGGTCGAAGGGGTTCCGAAGACCGAAGCGTCGGCGAAAGATCTGCCGCTCGACGCGGCGCTTGCCGAATCTCTTTTGAAGCTGAAGCTCGCAAGTCCGTACCAACAACCAACGGACTGGGTTTTCGCTTCATCCGAGGTGAAAGGGAAGCAGCCGTGGTGGCCGGACACGATGTGGCGATGCTACGGAAAACCGGCGGTGACGAAAGCCAAAATCACGAAGCGGGTTGCATTCCACACGTTTCGTCACACCTACACCACGCTGCTCACGCAAAACCACGAGGACATAAAAGTTGTGCAGGAGCTTCTGCGGCACGCGAACAGTCGGATTACGCTCGATCTGTATGCGCAAGCGGGAATGGCGGGGAAGCGCGAAGCACAACGGAAAGTCGTGGAGATGGTGTTAAAGAAAGGAAAGGCAGTGTCCTAATTGGACCATAATGGACCATGACGGAATTCGCCGATTCTTTGCAAGTACTTGGAAAGAATGGCGGGGACGACGAGACTCGAACTCGCGACCTCTGCCGTGACAGGGCAGCGTTCTAACCAACTGAACTACGTCCCCAACCCAGGTAGGTAACTGCTGTGAGCGAATCTGCGGTAAATGCGCGGGGCAGCTGTCCCTGCCTGACCGTCTGCAAACTGCTCGACTGACTTAACCTTTCTATATTATCACAGGCGGTCGGGAAAGAGAGAGAAGCTGTTCCGCAATGGCTGAACGCAGATGGCGTGTCCCGCCAGTCTCAGGTTCCGGTACAAGGATTGTTGCAGGGTTCCCCTGATTCACCGCGCTCGCTTTTCACCCCATTCTTTGGTCATACGTGCGACGGATCCTCACATCGCAATCACAGTCACCCCTCGATGGACAGGAGGAGTCGACGTTGCCAAGCGCAGGGGTTTCACAGCAAAACCGGTTGCTGGTCCGGGCGGTGTTCCTGCTTTGGATCGTGGCGATCGCGCTGTTTGTGACGTTTTGCTACTTCGCCAGTTCGCTGTGCATCACGCTGCTGATCGCGTCTTTCCTGGCCATCGTGGTAGATCCTGTGGTTGTTTACATGGGGCGTTGGCATATCCCTCGTACCATGTCGGCGGCACTCGTCATTTTGGCCGGGACTGCGATTATTGGGCTGCTAGCGTATGCTTCCTACAATAAGGTGTCAGTCGTCGTCGACGACCTGCCGGTATACGCGCGGCGGGTTGGACAAGCGGTAGCCCCGCTTACCAAGAAGATTCAAAAGGTGGAAGACAGTGCCGGGCGGCTCAATGCCGGGCCAGCTCCGCGACGAGTTCCCGAGGTAAAAATCCGCGATACCTATCCTGACTGGACTTCGTACATAGTCCGCGGCGTCGGTCCTTTAAGTGGAATCGTCCTCATCCTGGCGGTTGTTCCTTTCCTGATGTTTTTTCTGCTGATCCAGAAAGAGCGGCTTAAGCAAAAATTGGCTATCGTGTGGGGCGAGAAGATTGACGTTTCCGTTCTGGTTACCGGCATGACCGACATGGTGCGAGGATTCGTAGTCGGAAACCTGATTATCGGGATGATCTCGGCGACCGTGACGATTATCGTTTTGGTGGTGCTTCACGTTGAGGGAGCAATTCTGATCGGTGCAGTCAGCGGAATGTTCAATTTGATTCCGTTCGTGGGCGCGATTCTTGCCTCCATCGTGCCTATGGCGGCGGCGTTGATTCAAGATTTGCCACTCACCACGCTGGCCATCATTTTTGTTACGGTGTTGGCGCTGCACACGATAGCCCAAAACCTGTTAGTACCGCGAATAATCGGTGCGCGGGTCAGCATCAGCCCGGTTGCCGCTACTCTCGGGATACTGTTTTGGGGATGGCTCTGGGGACTGATCGGGATCGTGCTGGCGGTCCCTTTAACGGCACTAGTGAAGCTGATTGCCGATGCGAATCCGCACTTGAGCAAGATTTCAAACCTGCTGGCGGAAAAACCGAAGGCAGTGCCGCCGTGGTCGCGGGCGAGCGGAACCCCGGGCAATGTGACGGGCATGCACGGCTAGGATTTCAACCCCAAACGCAAAGTCCCGACATAGCGTACCCGCGCATTACTTTTGTTTTCGTTTGAATGCGCGCATGCCATCTTTTATCCGCCGGCGCGCCTCTCCCGGCCCCCTGATATCTAGAATGCGATACTGTTTGCCGGAGAGCTTGCGGTAATCGATGAAAAATTCTTCCAGTTCCTTCAGGAATTTCTTTCCCAAGTCGTCGACACGTTTAATCCGAGAATAGCTGTGATTTTCCTGCTCGATGGCGATCACACGATCGTTTCGTTCCTCTTCTTTTTTTGTACCTTCGTTGCCTTCGATTATGCCGATCACGCGGCATTTCAGCAGGCATCCTGGAAAAGCGGGCTCATCCATGAGCACCAGAACGTCCGTGGGATCACCATCCTCCGCTTTTGTCGAGGGCACGAACCCGAAATCATACGGGAAGGCCATGCCGGCAGGCAGGACTTTCTTGAGCACGAAGATTTTCTGTTCCTGGTCGAAGGCGTATTTGTTGCGGCTCCCCTTTGGGGTCTCGATGATGACTTGAATGGTGTCTGGGTTTTCGGGATCGCGGGCGGGAAGCACTGACGGGTTTGCCACGGACTGCTTTTTACGATTTTTCGGCATTCGCCTTCCCAGCAACCTCGTATAGCAAATCGCTCTTCCAATCGACGAGTTTGCTCCTTTAGTTTGCGGCTACACCATACCTTGCTTCCAGGGTTCTCTGGCGTGAATCACCGCAGAGGCTCCCCGATTCCCGCGGCTCATTCACATGGGTACTTGTTCCACCGTCAATTCAGGGAACACGCGTATGGTCGCTATTTACTTTACCTCCTAGATTGGCGCTGTGCTGGGGCCTTTTTAGCCCCATCACGATATTAGGAGGATCAATGGCGAACTCAGGATCGAAAAAGCAGGGTAAGACCAAGGGAGGGAACAAGCAGAACAAGGAAAGTGAGAAGTCTGCGAAGTAGAATATTCACTGGGGCGGCTTAGTGGCCGCCCCATTTTTTTGTAGCGGCGGAAAGCCGCTGCGACGGGTCGGTCAAAACAGCTGAAACAGCAGAGCAATCGATGCTATACCCATCACTACAGCTCCTAGCCATCCCCCAATTCGCAGGTAAGCAGGCAGCACGAACTCACCCATAACCTTCCGGTTCTGCGTAAGCAGCATCATCATGCACATCAGCGGTGCCGCCAAAAATCCATTGATGACCGCCGCGACATAGAGCGCTTTGATCGGATCCAGGCGAACAAAGTTCAGACACAAGCCGATGAGTGTGGCAACTCCCAAAGCCAGGTAAAACTTCACTGCCCTTTTCGGCTTGACCTCCAGCCCAACACGCCAGCGCAGCGCTTCTCCGGCCGCATACGCTGCCGTTCCTCCCAAAACCGGCACAGCTAATAAACCGGTGCCGATAATGCCTAGCGAAAACAAGATGTACGCATACTCGCCGGCGAGAGGCTGCAGTGCTTTCGCCGCCTGCGTGGCCGTTAGAATATCTGTCTTTCCATTGGAGTGCAGAGTCACTGCGCCCGTCAGCATAATGAAGAAGGCCACGAGATTTGAACCCGCCATTCCCAAATACGTGTCCAGCCTGATTCTCCCTAGTTGCGCGGGCGCCTGACTGGGAGCACGCAACAGAGGCTTTTCCGTTTTTCGGTCCTTGACTTCCTCGGCCTCCTGGGAAGCTTGCCAGAAAAATACGTACGGGCTAATGGTGGTTCCGAGCAACGCCACGACCATGGTTACGTAGCCGCTATGAATGTTGGAGAGGTGCGGCACAAACGTCTGCACGAACACGGTTGGCCATGGCACACGCACCAGAAACACGGTGATTACGTAGGCGAACAGCGAGACCGAAAGCCATTTCAAATAATCCACATAGCGCGTGTAGCGTACAAAAACCTGCAGCAGCAGGGAAGCCACGCCAAGCCAAAGAATATGGAACCACCGTGCTCCACCCACCAGCATGCGCACGGCTTCGCCCATCGCTCCAAGATCTGCTCCCAGATTGAACACCGAAGAAACCAGCAGGAGCGCCACCATGAACACAACCACGGGTCGCGGGTAAGTTTTCAACAAGTTTGCGGAAATTCCGCGTCCGGTGACACGACCAATTCGAGCGCTGATCTCTTGAATGGCGCACATCAGCGGGTAAGAAAAAACCGCCACCCACAACATGCCGAAGCCAAATTGTGCTCCAGCTTGCGAATAGGTGGCGATTCCACTCGGATCATCATCGGATGCCCCGGCCACCACACCCGGACCAATAACCGCTAACACGCGCCTCCACAGGCTCGGCGCATCTCCGTTTTCGTTCCCGCCACGGCGGCTCGGCGCCCCGGAGTGGGCACATCTCGAGCTACGGGATTCGGCGAGGTCCGGCACAAATCAGTCCAGATCTAAAGTGTCTTAGCGAATGCTCAAATGCGGCCTATCAAAAGCAGCACCAGAAGAATGACGACGACCAGCCCCAAGCCGCCGCTCGGATAGTAGCCCCAGCTGCGGCTATAGGGCCAAGTCGGCAGCGCGCCTAACAGCATCAGAACCAAGATCACCAAGAGAATAGTCAGCATGTCATTTTTTCGCCCCGCGATGAACGTGAGAACGTTGCTTGACGTGAATGCGGGCTATTGACCTCCGCGCCCATTCGAAATCCAAAGCTGAAAAACCACAATCAAGGCAAGGCTGTACCCAGCAGTTCAGCGCACGTTAGAAACGCAATATGCTGTGTTTCAAGAGCGGTGGTTCAGTCGCTCTTTGGTGTACTTACACCGTTCACAGCGCATGCCTAAAGGAAAATCTGGATGGCCGCTGAACGGGAATTCACCGATGCTTTGTTTGCTATTCCACTCCCAGAGGATCAACTTACATGCCAAAAGCGGAAGAGAAGAACAACCCGGGCGACCGAGACCAACTCATCAGGGACCTCAACGAAGACCTTGCCCGCGAATATCAAGCCATCATTTCTTATGTCATTTATTCGCAGGTTCTGAAGAACGCGGAGTTCATGAATATTGCCGATCAGCTGGAACAGCATGCCGCGGAGGAACTGAAGCACGCCATGATCATTTCACGGCAGATTGACTATCTGGGTGGAATGCCGACGGCGGAGGTTAAGCCGGTTTTCCGTTCCGAGGATAATAGGGAAATGCTGCAAGCGGATCTGCGCAATGAGACGGAGACCATTCGAAATTACCGCCAGAGAGTGCGGCAATGCGAAGCCATGGGCGAGTTTGCCATGGCCGAACAGATTCGCGGAATTCTTGTGAATGAGCAAGATCATCAGATTGATCTGGCGACCGCGCTTGGCATCGACGTGCCTCGCATCGAAAATAGCGCTGCCGAAGATAAAACCACGTCCGCCCATTCGCGCTGACTGGACCTGCCTGAGCCAATTAGCGAGCAAATAGCGGACCGGCCATACTCAATCCCGGCGCGCTACGCCCTCATTTTGCTGCGGAATCTGCGGATCTGGGTCTGAAGGAAACACGGGCAACCCTGGTCCTGGAAGTGGTAGCCGCGGTTCAGACGGGCGCTTCGGTTGCGGCTCGGGCTGCGGCGGCGCTGGCGGCACGGGCTTCTTAGGCTGAGGCTGTTTTGGATCGGGAATTCTTGGCATCGATTCACCTCATCGCAAAACTCGCAAACAGTCGCGAGTTTCCCAACCTGAGGGCGACGACCGAATCCTGCGCTTGTCTGATGAGTTCCGCGGAGAAACACTGACTGGCAAAGCCGTCCCATGCGGCAGCGTTTTTCACATTTTCCAGCGATCCATGGATGGAAATTAGCTGCTATGACCATTAATTTCGCCAGTGAACCCTGAGATACGCTGGCGGCTATCGTTCCTCGGGAGTGACTGCACACGATGACCCGGTCAGGCCTTTGCAGTTTGACTGACACGGAAGTCATCCGTGGCCGCCAGCGCAAAACCCAAGACGCACAACCTACTTTCAGTTTTCCTGCTTTGTACATTTCAAGCCCGATGGAGACTCGCCCTCATTTGGGCCAGATTGATCAACAGAATCGCATGGGATCCAATCCATGAACTTACTTCCACAAGGAGTTCGTATGAGATCGCACAGAATATCGGGTTCCGTAGTTGCATTTGCCGCGTTTGCCCTGATGGTGGGTTGTTCGAATACGCCGAGAAGAGCGCCGGACTTTTCCGGGCAGATTCGTAGTTCGCTGGATCAGGCCGGGCTGAAGGATGTCAGCGTCAGCCAGGATCGGGATAAAGGCGTGGTGACACTCTCTGGCACCACTGCGAACGATGCGGAAAAAGGTCACGCTGAGGCCATCGCCAAATCCATCGCTAACTCCGAAGTGATTTCGAATGAGATCGCGGTTCGGCCGAGTGGAGATGACGCCGCAAAGACCGTGAACTCTGATTTGGACAAGGGTATTGAGAAAAACCTCGACGCCGTGCTGGTGCGCCATAAGCTCAATCATGAAGTGAGTTACGACGTGAAGAATGGCGTAGTTACGCTTACCGGCAAGGTCGTCAATCAATCGCAGCGGAAGAGTGCTGAGAAATTAGCCTCCGGAGTGCCGAACGTGAAGCAGGTCGTCAACGAACTGCAGCTCAAAGGGCACAAGACTACCGAGAAGGCCAGTTCGTCCGATTGAGAAGCAGTGACCGCGAGTGTCTGCAGTCGTGCCAATAAGGGGGCAGCGTGCTCGCTCCGATCTGTTCGTGAATTGCACAGGAATGGCACCGCCACGTGGCTGGTAGGAGTTTGGCGTTCTACTGGTTGGAAGCGCGACGCTTCTTGTGCTTGTACATGTCCTCGTCGGCCCGAGACATCAATTCGCCGAGGGACAAAGGATTCTGGGGATCGTAGCGGGCCATACCTACGCTGAGCGAAAGCTGATACCGAGTTTCTTCGGCATTGGCAATTTTTAGATTATTGGTCAGGCGCGCCAGGATGGTTCGAATGTCCGGAACCGAAGCTTCCCACACCAAAATGGCAAATTCATCACCGCTGAGTCGAGCCAATAGATCCGAGTCGCGAAACGTTTCTTCCAGTGCATCGGCGGTACGCACCAGCGCCAGATCTCCTTCACGGTGACCGTACGTATCATTGATTCCTTTCAAGTCGTCCACATCGCAGAAGAGCAGAAGTACATTCAAGCGGTCGCGATGAGCAAGTTTCAATTGCTGCGCCGCGGCGGCGAGAAACCCCCGCCGGTTGAAGAACCCAGTAAGATCATCGGTTATTGCGAGAGAACGGATCTCGCGGTCAAGCATGGACTTCTCGACGGCCCAGACCGCGGCCTTATTCAGCGCCTCATCCACTGCGGCAGAGTCAAATTGCTTGGACTTGACGATATTCGATAAGTCGTTAATCGCTCGCAAAATCTGGTCTAATTCATTGTCTTCCGCGCGAAGAACAGAGGAAAAAATAGATTCCAGCGTTTCTCGCCGGGCGTAGCTGCGACGATCGATCGGGAGGATGCGGTCTTGCCTGTTGGGCTGGTCCGGTGTTTGGTTTGGTTCAGAATGTGACGCCGCTGTGTGATTTTGCGATCCTTGGGTCCGGCGTGCCATAAATAAATCCTAGATGAACACCTAGAATCCGTCTTGTTAAGAGTCCCATTACTGCCTCTGCAACGCCATAGGGTGATAGCTGTAGCCGAAATCTGTCTCGCATTCTCGGGAGACGATGTTCAACGGATTTGCAGCCGCTTGTGACGGCGAGCCGCTGCGCTAGGAATGATTTTCGCGATTGCCACATGTAGAAACGGACTCCTCTACGTGTTTCTCTTGATTTCATCCATCCTGCAAGCATGCTCTGCTTAATTGTTTGTGGGAGGTATAGATGTTGAAGGCTATTGGTGCATTTGTGCTGATAGGCGTTGTGGTCTGTGCCGCGCTGCTTCCGGATTATCTTCGGTACATGAAGATTCACGACATCTAGTGGTTTCTCCACGGTAGGGTGCCGACTCTTTGCTCACCAAGTGTCCGTTAGGAGTTCCTGCTATCGCTGCACCTACTCAGAATGAATCATTGCCCGTTGACCAACCGCCAGAGGAACCCGTAGCGGTTACCACCGAGACGGAAAAGAAGCAGGTCGAAGAACGCATCGCCGTCAATGTTAACGTTGTGTACGAAGCGATACGACGCGAAGGCGAAGTGGAGCTTCGTCGCCCCGCTGCGGCGTTGGCTTGGTCTGGTTTCGCGGCCGGGTTGTCGATGGGCTTCTCCTTCATTGCAGAAGCGTTGCTACGAGCTCACCTGCCGCAAGTGGAATGGGCGCCGTTGATCACTAAATTGGGTTATTCCGTTGGATTTCTCATCGTGATCCTGGGACGGCAGCAACTGTTCACCGAGAATACTCTCACCGTTGTTCTACCGGCACTCCTGTCCAAAAATCGCCATGTTTTTCTAAGCGTTGGACGGCTTTGGGCCGTGGTCCTCGGGTCAAATTTGTTAGGCACATTGTTGTTCGCATTCGGAATCGGCCATACCACGATCTTTGACGCACGCGTTAGGAACGCGCTTCACGCCATCGGAACTGCGCACACGATTATGGGCTTTGGCGACGTTTTTATCCGGGCGATTTTTGCCGGATGGCTGATCGCGCTGATGGTCTGGCTATTGCCCGGCGCGGAATCGGCGCGTGTGTCCATCATCATTATTATCACCTACCTGGTTGGCCTCGGAGAGTTCAGTCACGTCATTGCCGGCTCGACTACCGTTCTTTACCTCGTGGTTATCAAAGCCGTTTCGTGGCAGTTCTATGTCTTCCGATTTTTTGTTCCCACGTTGCTCGGCAATATTGCAGGCGGCGTGTCTTTGGTAGCGGCGTTGGCGCACGCACAGGTGGTCGGCGGCAAGTCGACGTGAATGGGTGCGATTGTCGCGCTTTGGTGAGATGCGGTTTTCTTTTCTCCGAAAATACTGCTACCGCGCTCGACTCTCCTGCACTGCCACATCGTAGTAGCCGTCTTTCCAGGCTGACGGATAGGTTTGCACGATTTGCTGCTCAAGGTCGCGTGTCGCCGGCTCATTTCCTGGAATCAATATAAAAGTGCCCGGATCGCCCATCCGTTCCAGTGCTTTGGGTACGGTGTCGTCCGCCTTTAGCAGAACGACGTTCATTCCTTTCGCTTCGTAAAGCACGCAGGCGGGAATCGCTCCGGCATATCCCACGCCGACCAAAATCGAACAGTTGCCACAATCCGCGCGGACGCGTCCCAAAATGCCTCGGTAGTCGGTAGTCTTGGTCATGGGAACGGGCGTCAGCGTCCCAGCGATTAGAACAACTGCGAGAGCCAGACTCGCACGCGGGGCCGCGCTCACTCCGAACCCGATGAGCAGTGCAAGGAATGTCGCGGCAATTCCCGTGTAGTAATCCACCGGCATTTTCAGAATGGATTTGTTGGTCACAATCGCTAACAACAGGAACGCCAATAAAAATAAGCCGTAGACGCATGGAATCAGCCACTCTTTGCGCCTCAGTTGGCGCCAGCTACCAATCAGCGCGAATGAGGTGCCTAGGAGTAACGCGAATCCCCAGCGCGGAAGCCAGGTCGCGGGCATCACGCCTTCCATTGCGCCTTTCAGCAGCCTCCACGCTTCCAACCGAAACGGTCCAAATCCCGGGTACTGCATCGGACGCGCAAACAGGTGCACTCGCAACAGCGGGATGAGCGGAGCACAACATGCCACAAACGATGCCGTTGTGAGCAGGACCCAGCGCCGATTGCGTCTCCACTGCAGCACAGCTTCAGCAAGCAGAATCGGTCCAACACACATCGCTGCAAAATAGTGCGTCGCGATACACGCGGCAGCACAAACGCCCGTCCAGTTCGATTTTCGTCGCGCTAAGTAGAGCGTCAGTAGAATGAGAAATGACGCCATCGCATAAGGTCGCGCATTGTAGGCGTAGCGAAGCCCGACCGCGGATGCGGCGTAGATCACGGTGGGAACCCACGGCCACTTCATTTCGAAGTCGGCGCCGAGCCGATACAGCAGCCAAAGAGTCCCCAACGTAAAGAGCGCTGATAAGGCTCGCGCCACTTCCAGCGACTCGCCAAACGCAACCCGCCAAAGCGCTAGCGTCCAGAAGTACAGCGGCGGGTGTACGTCCTGTTCGTACAATTCGCGCGTGATTTTCACCAGGTTTGCGGATGGCTTGAACTGTTGCAGCCCCAGCGTCCAGTCGAGCTGCGCATGGCCGGACGTGGTGAGCATCGTGATGGCTTCGTCATACCAGATTGAGCTGGTGCGCAAGTGCACAAGAGCTGCGAACGATGCAGCAATCATGGTGATGGCTACGATCCACAGTTCGAGTTTGTGCGCGCGGAAAATTGTCCATGCGCTGGCTTGTAGTCGATTGCCCCGTATTTCTTGCCACCGTTGTGCGGCTGTCAGTTGGAATTCAGAAAGAAAAGACATGGACCCATGTTCTTGAACTACTGGCGCGCGTGACCAGGTATCTCCGTGTCGCCATACGCCTCATCGGGAGCTTTCTTCAGATTGTCGGTCGGTGGCACGCCTTCCACTTTCGAATGTTTCGGGGCCTGGCGTGAATGTGGTTTGGATTCCGTTCTTACTCCTCGTTTCGGCTTCGAATTTGTATTTCGTTCGATACGCTTGTTGCGTGTCCGATTCATGCAATTGCTCCTGAACTCTGGGATTCGACGGCTGCTCTCCAGCGGTTACTTGTGATGTTTGAAGTATTCCACTTGCTTCAGGCGCTTCTCGGCTTCTTCTTTCGTCTTATACGGACCGCCGAGGTTCTTACCCTTCTCCGAAAGCACTTTGTACCCGTTCTTAACCTTCTTGATCATTTTGATCTCCTCGGCTGATTGTCGGCCATGGACGCACAGAGTCAATCAATGAACCCCTGTAGCAGTGCACCGTGCTAGTCGGACCACCGTCTGCGCCGGTGATATTCAGTACCGCCCCACCCGCTGAGATCGATAATTACGGCCACGATCAAAATGATTAGATTCACGCCGGCGATCGGCAAACCAGAGTTCACCATCCACGCATACGCCAAGGTAGTGAGCGGCAGGAAAATGAAACCGAGGATCGGCAGAATCAGCCCGTGATAAGCCCGTTGCAAATATGTCGAGAAAAAGAACAGCAGGACCAGCGCGATTCGCGGAAAGGCGACAAACAGAATCAGGATGAGGCAAGGCATTGGGTGACCTCAGAACATTTCAAATTTGCTGCTGGATAACCGGTGATCTGGCTTGGGCTCAGTTCCGCCTTGATGCCGTGCACATTAAACACTACGAAACGTAGCTTTGCCCTCGGTGAATCACTGTACAAACGGCGCGAGGGTCGTGGGCATTGCCGTGCGTGTCACTACAAAAGCGTCACAGGGGTTTTGAAGTACCCGCCGTATGGAGACACAGACGCGTGCGCGCTTAAATAGCTTATCAAGCTGGACAGGAAACAAAGTCAGTTTCCTTCCGTTGGAGGTTATTGATGCTACGGTGGGCTCTTGGATTCTTCGTCATTGCGCTAATAGCCGCGGTTCTCGGATTCGGCGGTGTTGCGGTAGCGGCTGCCGGCATTGCCAAGATCATTTTCTACATCTTCTTGGTATTGTTCGTTATCTCCTTGATCGGGCATCTGGCCAGCAGAGCGTAGGTTTAGCCACGTTGGACCAAATGGCGCGGGAGCTCGTCGTGGGCTCCCGTGTCTTTTTTTTCGCGCACCTCGTTTCTCATTACCGCGACCGCGATGTGCGGCGATTTTTGCGTGTCTGCGCAGCTTTTCGCGCGGATTGATGACGGGATTTGCTGCCTCGCCGCCGCGACACTGCTCGCGAATGTCTCGAGAGACTCGCGTGCGACGCAGACGACCGCCGTTCTCTCCGCAGCGCACCGGAAGTCGCGCGGGAACGCGCGCCAGACGGTTTGCGGTTGGGAGATTTCTTTCCCTTTCGAGTATCCGTGCGGGCCTGCGCCTTCGTTTTCTCGGAAGTGCCTTCCTTGGGGGAGGGAGGTCTACTCCAGCGCGCCGCGCTTTCGAAAGACCGATGGCAATGGCTTGTTGTGGCGATCTTGCTCCGTGTTTTCCTTCCCGGATGTGGTGCATCTCTTCGCGAACGAATTCACCCGCCTGCGTGCTTGCCGACTTGCCCTCTTCCTTATCCTCGCGAGCCCGTTCCACTACCTTCTCGTCTGGCATTCTGCTACCTCCTTAGTTGCGAAGTCCTGCAAGACAAAGCCTGACCTTCGCGCAAACTCAACTGAATGGGTTATTTCGGGTACATACCAACGCGATTCCATGTAGAAAAACAAACGGACCGCTCGAAAGCGGCCCGCCGCAAAAACTACAAAGATTCAAGCCGGGAACTATGGAATTGATAAGAGGTCTGCTTCTGCCGCCGGCCGCCGCTCTTGGGCCCTGCGAGAGACGCTTCCACCCGCACAATCCACGCAAGAACGAGTCCACGGGATTGCCTTCAGCCGTGCCATGGGAATTTCTTCGCCGCAGACACCGCAGATGCCATATTCGCCGCTTTCGATACGTCGCAACGAGAACTCGATTTCGGCCAATTCGCGGACTTCACGTTCAATATTGGCGATGGCCATGCCCGTTGAGGAGTTCCTCATTGCCAGGCCAACCTCGTCTTCCGGCTCTTGCTCCATCACAATCTCTTGACGGCGCTGCTCGATCCGGCTGTTTAATTCTTCCCGCTTGTGTTGGAGCATCTCCTTCAACGAGTCATATTCGCTTTTTTTGCTTGGCTTGGACATCTTTCGGTCACCTACCTTTTCGATCGGCTTAAAAGCCAGAACAGCGGCGAGTTTCCGGCCTCTTCCTGCTAGAACCTTGAGCTATGAGAAATGCGGTAACCATAATCTCAAGACGTGCCTGCACGACGAGTATGTTCACGATCAGAGTTGGAACTGGAGCTTTGTTCGCACAGCTCCGCGTACAGGCTGCGCGCGAATTCGTCTACTTGCATTTCGGCGTATTGGTCCGCCACTCCGTAACGTTCCTGGATGGTCCCCAGTAGCTGTTCGCGTTTTCCGCAGAACACGATCCAATCGTTATGCGTCAGTCTGCCCCAACTTTCTTTGATGCTTCCCGAATATCGTTTCCATCGACCTTCAACCTGATTCCAGTTCATGTAAATCGCCCTTCGAAATCCGAAATGCAGGCACAAATGCTGAAAAAACGGATTTGCATAAAGTATCCGGCAGTGCACATCACAACACTTTGCATGTCGAAGGCCCATCCAGAAGAATATGGAGAGGAAAAAAGAGATTCCTGCACGAGGAAAAGCACGCACAAACGCCTGGCAAACCTTTTTCTAGGCGTCGCAGGTCGGCGCTTTGCGTGACGGAATTGTTACGGAAAGTTAAGCTTCGATGATGCTGTTCTTGATGGCGTAGCGCACGAGTTCGCTGACGGAATGCACCTGCAGTTTGCGCATGATATTTGCGCGGTGTGTTTCCGCTGTTTTCACGCTGATTCCTAGAACCACCGCCACCTCTTTGCTGCTCTTGCCCTCAGCGAGTAATTGCACAATTTCCCGTTCGCGAGAGGTCAACCGGCTCCGCGGATTCGCGGGTGGCTCCGGCGCGGTGATGCGGTCAGAGAAATCGTTCAGCAGCATTTCCGCGGCTTGTGCGGTGAAAAATGTCCGGTGGTTGGCAATCGCTTCTACCGCGTTTACCAAGTCGCGATCGGCATCCGCCTTCATCACGTAAGCGCGCGCGCCGGCTTCCACGATGTCTTTCACCAATTGATCGGAAAAATGCAGAGTCAAAATGACGATTCCGGTTTTCGGCAGAGCCTTGCGAATGCGTCGCGCGGCTTCCAGATCCGTTGAGATCCGGCATGCTCACGTCGATCACAACAATATCGGGCTTATGTTCCTCGGAAAGACTTACTGCTTCACGGCCGGTGCGGGCTTCGGCAACGACCTGCCAGCCAGCATGGGCCGACAACAGTTGCTTCAGCCCTCGGCGAAGAATGTCATGGTCATCGGCCACCAATATGCGCAAGCTCTTCGTCGAAGGAACGGGTGTAGTTTTCTGGATTAGCGAGTTCGCCAGTCAGAGTTGCCATTGTGCCTCTCTCCTAAAATCGGGAGCTTCTACAACAAGCGAGCCGGGCAGGGAATACTGATATTACATTACGGAGGTATGGCCTATAGGGTGAAAGCTGTAGAACTAAAATGGGAAAAACTGGGGCACGCGGGGCGACTTCGCATCCGATAGTTCGAAAAATTTAATTGAGCATCATATTCCTGTCAAGCGCACTGGCTAACCTCCTGCAGCGTTCCCCGGATTGGACATCCTGCCATGCTCTGACAACCTTGGTCGATTGGACGGAGTCTCGTTAGTAGATGCACCACATCCGATTCAAATCGTGAAAGGGGAAAAAGAATGGCGAGAAATCGATCGGTGTTGGGTATTTACGGTTCGCGAAGCGCTGTGGAAGCCGCTCTTACGCACTTGCGGGACGCAGGCTTTTCGAGTAATGACGTTTCGATTTTGCTGCCGGAAAATCTCGGACCAAAAGAACTAATCACCACTAAGGCGACGAAAGCTCCGGAGGGCACGGCTGCAGGAGCTGGTTCAGGCGCAGTGATCGGAGGCGCGCTGGGGTGGCTTGTCGGCATCGGCGCGCTGGCGATTCCTGGCCTGGGCCCATTCATTGCCGCGGGTCCGATTATGGCGGCGCTCGCGGGTGTCGGTGTTGGTGGCGCCGTGGGCGGCTTCACGGGCGCGCTGGTGGGACTGGGAATTCCGGAATACGAAGCTAAACGTTACGAAGGGCGCTTGCAAAAAGGCGGGATCCTCGTTTCGGTGCACTGCGAAACATCCGAAGAGGTCGATCGTGCAAAGGATGTGTTAAAGCGCACTGGTGCCGAGGACATCTCCACCTCAACCGAATCTTCGACAAGCACGACGCGCGACGACGTGGCCAGAACCGACGATATCGCCGCCAGACGCGCTGGCCGTTAATCGGACTCAACGTTCACAATGTGCCAAATGCGCCGGCTACGGTTTCGTGGTCGGCGCAATTTCATCTGATGCCAAGAACCGCAAGCAGATGTTCGTCCACCGTTCGCGTTAACGAAATGTCATGAACGCCTATTTAAATACTCCAGCGCAACAACTGGTGGGCTTGTTGATTTTGGGCATCCCGGTAGCGTGCGTCGGCTGGACCATCACGCACGAGGAAATATTTCGCGAACCTCGCGAGTACTGTCAAAGCCCAGAGTAAAAGCTCGCGGAACTTGCTCCGGCGAAAATTCTTTTATCTTCTGACCTGCGAGTACTGCTTCAGCCATTATGTCGCAGCCGCATTCATTGCGCTTTCCGGATTTCAGCTTCTCTTGCCGGGCTGGCGCGGCCATGTGATTGCCTGGCTCAGCCTGGTGTGGGGCGCCAAATTTACATGAGCATTTTTGGCCGGCTGCGCTTGGAAATAAAACATGAACGACTTCAAATCGCTGCGACAGAACAGGATCCGGTGCTGCAGCCCACTGAGCAAGCTCCGGCATCACCAACCGAAGAACCACCTCAGTTGCCCGCCATTGGCGAAACAAATCGAGAAAGTATAACGGGGCGCTGGCATATTGCAGCGTCTGTACATTGCGGTGCTGTTAATTTGTGAAGAAAATGTCAGTGATTCGCGAGAAGTAAAATCACTGTAAAGAAGTGGACGAGGAGGTCGACCCGTCCCAGCCCTTTAGCTTCATTTCTGAAGCGCCCGGGTCGCCTCCTCGATGGTTGATAGCAAACTTTCGCGATATTCGCACACCGGACTTCAGGTCTATCAGGTGAATTACGTACGAATGTAAACTCTACGTTCCAAGCTGAAAAGTTCCAGTGCACCTCTGAGATTCATACACTGGCTCTTGGTCCGCATGAGCTTTGTCTTCCTGCAACACGCGAAGGATGGTGATTCTCATATCCCCGCAATAGCACGGGCAGCGAATCACATCGAAAGCGCCTTTTCCGAGCGCATCAAAATACAAATCCCAATCACCCGTGCAGCGTGGTGACCACAACACGTGGGATCTTTTCGTCGTGCTGCGCCACTTCAACCAGGTCGGAATAATGCCCATCGGGCAATTCTTCATCGCAGAACACCACATCGAACGATTCTCGATTCAGCATCTGTTCCGCTCGTGCTCGGCACGAACAGACGGTAATTTCCACTCGCAGTTCCTCCAGTGCGCGCAGCAAGGGCTTTCGCAGCTCCAATTCCGGGCGAAACGACCAGTGCACGTATGTGGCGAGGCATGCACATCGTCATGCGAGGACTCACCAGAACACTGGCAGGGCAAATGGTACGGGACAAGTACGTCATTACAGACCTCCATGGGTTTACGTGTTTGGAACACTGTGGATCTCTTTTGTAAATGAACATGCGCCTTTATGGTCAATACATGTTTCCCCTCATAAATAAGGCTATTCAGCTTTGTTCTATTCCACATAAACAGCAATGGCATTTTGCGTCGCTTTATGGCAAACCATCAAACGTACAAGGGAGGCGACAAATGGCAGCGACCGTCTGGAAGGGCTACATCACTTTTGGCCTCATCTCCATACCCGTGCGTTTGTTTCGCGGCCGCTCGCTATTCCCCAACTCGGTTCCACGAAATCCATCGCGAATGCGGTACCCGCATCCACCATCAATTGTATTGCCCGTACGATGAGCGGGTGGTTACGCGCGACGAAGTGGCGCTCGGATATGAGACCGACAAAGACAAATACGTCCTCGTCGAGCCCGCCGAATTGAAAAAAATTCAACCAAAATCCTCGAAGGCCATGGAAATCCTCCAATTCGTCAAATTCTCCGATGTCGATCCGATCTATTTCGAGACATCCTATTTCGCAGTTCCAGACGAAGGTGGCAAGCGTGCTTTCGCCTTGCTTCTGAAAACTCTCGAACCATGCGGATATGCCGCCATCGCCCAAATGACCATGCACCAGCGGGAACGCACCGTGTTCTTCGTCCCTATCGCGGTGGCCTAACCCTTCACACCACCTATTACCGGAACGAAATTCGCGAGGTGAAGGGCTACGAACAAACGACGTAAAGGATCTCAAGAAGCAGGAGATCAACCTCGGTGAGCAATTCGCCAAATCCCTGGTCAAGCCGTTTCGTCCCCAGGAATTTCACGATGAGTATCAGGCTCGCGTGAAGCAGCTGATCGAAAGCAAAGCCAAGGGCAAAGCCGCTCCCAAACAGGAACAGCCCAAACACATGGCGCCGGTGATTGACTTGATGTCCGCTCTCAAGAAGAGCCTGGCGCAACGCCCCGGCCGCTGAAAAAAAGGCGAAACCGCGTAGGCTCAGCCGTACCGCCTGATACAAGATAATAGCTCTTCTCCATAGTTCTCAGGCGACGCTCCGATAGCTCCGTTACGACGCCAGAGTTAGAGTCAGCCCGAAGAAGAGGAAGCACGCCTCGGCACGCTGACGGCTGATCGTGGATCAGCAGGGAGTACATATGAGATTTGGACCGTTTCTTTTGATAGCTATCATTCTTTTTATTTTGTGGATCGGTGGATTTTTGGTGTTCCACATCGCCAGCGGTTTGATCCATCTCTTGCTGCTTGTTGCGATCATTTCTCTTTTTGTGCACTTCTTTACCGGTCCGCGGACGGCGACCTAGCTCTTACCGTCGCCCTTTCCTTTTTGGATCTTTGGGCGGCTCATTGCGATGTCGCCCAATTTGAGAGGTGAAAAATGAATGATTTGAAAGGACTGAAGGTGGCCATTCTGGTCACCGATGGTTTCGAACAAGACGAATTATTGAAGCCGAGAAAAGCTCTCGATGAAGCGGCGCGCAGACCCAGGTAGTGTCTCCGTGTGACGAAACGGTTCGAGCGTGGAAACTCACTGACTGGGGCGACACGGTTAAAGTCGATGTGCGCCTCAAAACGAAGTGAAGCCCGATCAATTCGACGCGCTGTTGCTTCCCGGTGGCGTGTTGAATCCGGATAAACTCCGAATGGATCCAAAGGCTGTTGCGTTTGTGAAATCGTTTTTCGAAGCTGACAAACCCGTGGCCGCAATTTGTCACGGTCCTTGGACCATCGTGGAAGCGGGCGAGGCTCGGGGACGTACGATCACGTCCTGGCCATCGCTAAAGACGGATTTGCGCAATGCTGGCGCGGAGTGGGTGGACCAGGAGTCGGTAGTCGACGGCAACCTTGTTTCCGCACGCAAGCCCCTGACGATATTCCCGCGTTCAACAAAGCAATGATCGACGTGTTCAGCCGCGCCGGAGAGAGTGCCCACGTCGTAGCGGCAGTTCCAGTGGCAATGGACAATCGCGTTCAGCTTCGCAGGAACAAGGTCCCGCCCACCACGTTCAGCATCTTCGCCAAATGCTCTCTCTCAAGTGGCGAATCACGCGAGGCAAGACGTTTCCAAGATTTCGGACCCGAAGGCGCAAGCACTATTGGAAACCATGGCGGAAGGCGTGAAAGGCCTGGAGAAGGCTTTACCGATTATCAGGAAAAGAAAGAAGAAGCTTGGAGGACGGCAGGTTCGCAGCGGCAGTAAATTAAATTCAGGAGGGCGACGATGGCGAGATATGGGAAACGGGCTCAGAAGTCGTAAAGAGCGCCATGTTCTCGCCGCGAACACGGAACGCTTCGTTCCGGAAAAGCGGGAAAGGAGGCAAGGTGAAGACCGCCGCAAACAAGCCATTGCCATCGGGCTGTCCGAAGCGCGCACAAGGGCGCAAAAGTTTCGCCGCGCAAAAAGTCGAAATCGAAGTCGAGCTGAGATCATCAAGTATACGACAACCGCCCGGAGCATGGCGGTCAAGGGATTGCTATCGTGGTCGACATTTCCAGTCGACCATTTCGTCACTTCAACCGTCTGGTCAAAACCATATCCGCGATTCGCTTCGTTCCCCCACATTGCTACCGTAACCAGACCTCCGGCTTCGACGGACATTCCCACGCGAAACCGGTGATCCGAATCCTGACCAGGGTACAGCCGAATCCGCACGGGCAGCCGCTGCACCACCTTCCGAAGTTCCCGGTAGCATTTTCCGGTGGCAGCCAGGCTCATCACCGAGCCGGTTGCGCCGGGCATACTCTCCACATAGCCGTGCAATTTTCTGCCGTAGGCGTCCACGCTGACGTCTACCTTTTGCCCGGCATGCATCTTCTTGAGTTGCGTTTCCTTGAAATTCGCGGTGATCCAAATATCGTCAATTTGCGAAATCACCAGCATCTGTTCACCTGGCTGAATCCTCTGTCACTTTGCAGCAGTTTTTTCGTCGAGCAATGCCACTCACGGGAGCGTAGATGTTGGTGTACGACAAATTGAGATTGGCTTCATCGAGCTGTGCTTTCGCTGACAGCATGGCGGCTTCCTGGCTGGCGAGCTGGGCTTTTCGAATCGCGGTTGACCGCGGCGCGTTGTGACTGGCCTCCGCGAGCCGGCTCTGCGCTTGCGCCAACTGTGCGCGTGATTGATCGATATTTTTCTGCGCTGCTAACGCGCTGGCGTTTGCAGCTTCCACGGTGGCTTCCTGGCTGCGTGCCGCTGCTAAAACTGCGTCGAATTGTTGATGCGAGATTTCCTGGCGTTCCACCAGCGGCTGGTACCGCTGCACGTCTTTTTGGGCCTTGATGTTATTCGCTTCTGCCTGCCGCACGTTTGCAAGTTTCGCATCGTAGTCCCGTTGTGCGGCCACAAGAGCCGCCTGCGCGGCAGCTACACTCTCGCTTGCCGTGGAAATGGAGGTTTCGTTGGAGGTCTGCACAATCGGCACGTTGGGGCTGGTCGCACGGAGTTGCGCTTCCGCCTGAACCAAGGAAGCTTGTCCGATCGGCGGCCACCTGGTAATCTCGCGGATCCAATTGCACCAGCAGTTGCCCGGCTTCCACGTAGCGATTGTTCTCTACGTACACGGCAACCACGGTTCCGCTAATTCTGGCGCTGACAGCGTTCAGGTGCCCATCGACCTGCGCATCATCCGTGGATTCATACGAACTGAAATACATCAGCAGCAGCACTCCCAGAATCACCGCGACCACGAAACCCGCCGCACCAATCATCACGCCTTTGCGATGCGCTTGGACGTAATTGCGTATGCGCACCTCTAGCGGCGGTTTCTTTTCCTCTTCGTCCTTTTTTTCGTCCTTCCCTTGCTCTTGCGTCTGTTCTTGCTTGTTTCCTTGATCCCCGTCTTTAGACTCCCCGCCACCTTGTTCTTTGGTTGCACCAGGCTTATTCCCATCGCCATTGTGCGAACCATTGCCGCGACGCAGTTCTTCCTGCTCATCCGCAATCGCTGCTGTTCGTCTCGCAATCGCTGAATTTCGTCGCGAAGCTCTTGATATTGGGTGTCCTCCGATTCGTTCTATCCTCGTTAGTGCGCAGCCGCGGGAGCGCCTTTTTTCTTTTCACCTTGCGAACCGCGAAGTCCGATAGGCGCGCAGATCAGGCAGACCAGCGCGAGATAACGAAAAACGTCCACATAGGAGTACACCGTGGCTTGAATCTCCAGCCCATTGGCCAGCATCGCGAAGCGCCGTAGTTGTACAAGTTGCGGCCCAACGTGGTACATGATCGGTCCCTGCGGCACCAAAACGGGGTGATGCAAGATACGAGAAGGCGTCATATATCTGGACAGTTCCACGCGATGCAGGTCCGTGCGTCGCGTAATCAGCGTGCTGGACACGGATATACCGACGCTACCGCCGATATTGCGCAGCAAGTTGTAAAGTCCGCTGGCGTTCCCGATCTGCTCGTTGCGCAGCGTCCCCATGGCCAGAGTCGAAAGGGGCACGAATACCATGCCCGAAGCAGCGCCGCTGATGATGATCGGCCACACCAAGGACCATTGCGAAATTTGCAGCGTCAGCTCCGCCATGGCGTAGCTTGCCCATGCAAACACCGCGAAACCGGCGGCGATGAGCCAGCGATTGTCGATCTTGCTCGTAAGTACGCCGATGATCGGCATCACGAACAGGGCGCCAAGGCCTCGCGGGCTCACCGCAATTCCGGCGGCACTGGCCGTATATCCCATAACGGTTTGATAAAACAACGGAAGAATGGTCACAATCGCGTAAATCACGCCGCCAAAGAGCGCGATCAGCAGGCATCCAAACGCAAAGTTCCGGTCGGTGAACACCTTGAGATTCACGAGTGGCTTTCGTGCGGTGAACTCGCGAATCAGGAAAACGATCAAACTGACGAGCAGAATGGCCAAAACCCAGCGGATCCAGGTAGCGCCGAACCAATCGTCCTCCTGCCCCTTATCTAGAATGATTTGCATGCACGCGAGCCAGATCGCCAGCAGTCCGAGGCCGATGGAATCGATGCGCCCGGCGTTTGCGCGTGCGATATACGGCGGGTCCTTCACAAATCGATAGATCATGAAGACCGCCAGCGCGCCGACCGGAATATTGATATAAAACGCCCAGCGCCACGAGTATTGGTCGGTAAGCCAGCCGCCCAGCGTTGGCCCGAGTACCGGCGCGACCACCACGCCCAGACCAAAAAGAGCCATGGCTACGCCGCGTTTCGATGGAGGAAAACTCTCCAGAAGAATGGCTTGGGACAACGGTTGCAACGCGCCGCCCCCTGCTCCTTGCGCCGCCCGCGCCAGCAGAATCATCCCGAGGCTGACTGCTGCGCCGCACAGAAAAGAGGAAATGGTGAACAGCACGATGCAGAACAGCAGGAAATTGCGTCGTCCAAAGCGCATGGAAAACCATCCGCTGGCGGGCAGTACCACAGCGTTGGCCACCAGGTAACTGGTCAGCACCCATGTCGCTTCATCGGTTGTCGCTGAGAGACTTCCCGCGATGTGCGGGAGAGCCACCGATGCGATTGCGGTGTCCAGCACTTCCATGAATGTCGGCAGCATCACCGCCGCCGCGATCAGCCACGGACTGCAGTCTGGACACCAGCCTTGCAGAGGATTTTCGTTGGGATCGTGATTGGCCAAAGAGCTTCACCAGCGGTTACGAAATGACGAGACCGCAACGGCATCTGGCGCGCTTCCGGGCTGCGTTCCGTCCGCGTCAGAATGAACATACCTGCGAAGCTGAACAATCCGAGTTTCGCTGTATTCACTCGTGCGAAGGGCACGAAACAGTCCCGTCCCGCGTTTGCCGCAATTTGCTTGACTAATTTCCAGTAGAAGAGCGCGTGTCGTTCACGGATGCGCAGAAATTTTTACTGACGCTGTGAACAAATCTTCCTTCCGTCATCAGTGCGTTGTCAGCAAACGCCGTCATTCACGCATTTAAGCGCGCTCGAAGTGGCTGGTGACTTGCTCATCGTTATCATGGCGTTTTCAAAAGAACGACGCGATCGCGCCTCAGGGGAGCTACAGGCGATTTCGTAGGAGAAGACGATGATCACCAACGAACAGGAAAGCTTCAATTCTGCTTTTTGCGATGATTACGAGCAATTGCTGGCACGTTGCCAACGCGCTCTGGACGCGTGGGCGATGCGCAGGGACGAGGTCAGCCAAATGGGCCTGAGCGGAAAAGAGATCGGCGCCGAACTCGTGAAGCTTCAAGCCGAATTCGCAAAAGCTTACGCAATCCTTCAGCGGCACACTCGCGAATGCGCGCTTTGCCAGTTTGTTGCGAAACTTGCGATGCACGATCCGCAGTCGCCTAATCTGGTCGCTTCCAATTCTTCGCAGCCGGTGTAACTTCCGAACACCGGCGCCGCTACTACTTGTGTGACGATGTGAATCCCACCTCAGAAAAAGTGTTGAGCCATTCGCTTGAGCCAGTTTGTCCCCGCGACGATCACCGCATGCGTTATGAAGCCCATGGCGTCACCTGGAAAGAACTGCCAGACGACAAGCATCCACAGACTCTGGCGTCCTATCATTGCGGTTTCGAAGGTTGCAGCGTGCGCTACGATCTTCTGAACGGATACTTCACGGTGGTGTTCACGCCGGATATGCCGTATTTCGTCGAAGAACCCGGAGTGAATTTGCTGCGGTGTCCGCGCCACGGCACCTGGCTATACCGGTACGAAAATGAAGAGGCCGATACCGGCGAGCGATATGAATGGCGTTGCGGTGTCGAGGGATGCGACTATGTGCATCCCCAGAACGTGACTTAGATCGCCGCCTGTAAACGCCATGGCAGACGAACTTGCCTTGCGCGAATCTCTCTTCAGAGAGCCTTAAACTTGCGGCCCAATCGTCCGCACCGGACTGGGTGCGCGAATTTCATATACAGTTCCCACTGTAGGAACCCGGTAGGTAGGTTCAGAGTAGTTTTAGAACTACCCCAACGAAATAGAGTATACAAGGGATACCAGCTACATAGCCCGAGTGGTATCGAAGAGAGTGTAACTGTCGGTGCGGTCGTAGGGAAACTTGTGGAGAGTCATACCAGTTCAGTTCAGTCACGGCAAGGCAAGGCTGTAGTGATCGTCGATGACAGCGCTATTGTACGCAAAACCGTGGGCCATGCCCTTCTGGAGCACGGTTTTAACTCGTATGCAGAGGCTGAGAACGGTGCCGAAGGGATAGAAATTGTTAAGCAGCTGAAACCTGATTTGGCCATTCTGGATTTATCGATGCCGGTCATGAATGGTTTACAAGCTGCTCTCGCCATTCGAAAGCTCTTTCCCCATATGCCCATAATTCTTTTCAGTTTGTATGGCGACGGCCCGGTTAAAGCGGAAGCGGCTCGCGCCGGTGTGGACGCGGTGGTCTCGAAAACCGAAGATATTCCCGTTCTGATCGATAAAGCTCACGAACTCGTGCACCTAGGATAGCTGTCAAAGCCTTCATGCCCCAGGGTTATAGCCGAGCCACTCGGGGTGCTCCGCAGTGGAGTCGAAGGTGGCGCTTGTCTTGAAAGGTTCAAACTCGCCGCTTTCCGCCACCGGCGCGGTCTTCCGCAGGATTGCGTCGATATCTGCCGCAGAAAGCTTGCTGTACGTGGCGGCAGCCTGAAACGCCTGGTCCAGGATCGGCATGCTGTCGATACCGGTGATCACCACGGATGTCGGACGGCTCAGCGCATACTGCAAACACTCGAGGGGAGTGACTGTTTTGCTTTGCAATATGTTTTTGTCGCCCATGGATTTCATGCCGAGCAGTGCCACTCCTTGTCGCTGTAGCACCGGGACGACCTGTTTTTCGAAACTCCGAAAATGCGCGTCCATCACGTTAATCGGCATCTGCGCGGTGTCGAAGTGGAAATTGTTCTTTTGCGCCAGTTCCAGCATCCGGAGGTGCACGACTGGATCTTTGTGTCCGGTGAATCCGATATAGCGCGCTTTGCCTGATTTTCGCGCCTCGACGGTCGCTTCCACCGCGCCATCTTTTGCGAAGAACCGGTCTGGATCCTCCAGCCGGATATTTTCATGAAATTGCCAAAGGTCTACATGATCCACCTGCAACCGCTGTAATGACTCATCGAGCTGCTTGAGTGCGGAGCCTTTCGTGCGGCCGTCGAACTTCGTCATGACAAAAACCTTTTGCCGATAGCCCTTTAGGGCTTTGCCGACGCGCCGCTCGCTCTCCCCTTGGTTGTAATCCCACGAGTTGTCAGAGAAGTTGATGCCGCGATCGATGGCGGCGTGAAACAACTTGATCGCGTCCGCTTCGCTCAAATGCGATTGGCCCAGGTGAAAGCCGCCGAGGCCGATGCAAGATACCTTCTCGCCCGTTTTTCCCAATTCACGGTAGGACATCTCTTGCGTACCGCCGCCGGCCGGGTGCGATTGCAACAAACTACTCGTGTGCGTGCCGCCCGACGCGGTCAGCACAGCCAGTCCGCCGATAAATCCTCTTCGGCTCACTCCTTGCACTTCCATAGCACTCTCCTATTGGCATAAGCGGGTAATCCCGTGAGAGTGGGCCAAAGTACTCATCTGTCGCCATACAACCGTCGCTGTAGGTTCTCGCGGAATACACCCGGAGAGCTGCTCATCGGGAGCGCGGCGTAGCCACAGGGTGCTCCGCTCGTCGGCGGTACATGTGGCGCAACGCCCTAGCGGCAGCCCAAAGAGCTACGGACACAATCAGCCACAGAGCGGTCGCTGCTGCCAGTACCGCCCCAGCATTCCATTCCGTCATAAGCTTCCAGACTACAAGCGCAAAGCACGCCAGCCCGACACAGCCCCATTCCACGCCTCTCGCCTCCACGGCGGCAGCGCGTATGCCCCGTCGGCGACCCTGCATTCCGTGTTTGGCCTTTTTTTGTTCCTGCTTTTTCGACAGCAGCGTAGCGCTTGCCGGGAAGATTGCCGGAAACGCCAGGAATAGCCCGCCGACCAATGGTCCGTAGCGCTTGGCGACCAGTCCCGCGATCACGGTGATGGCTCCGCCGAAAACGAAACGAGTGGCCAGTTCGCTCCATTTGATCTTCGAGAGCGCCCCGAAGTTGGTTTGTATGAACATCCGCCCCCACCACTCACTTCAAAATTGCGAACCAAATTCCAAATGCGCTGGCCATCCAAACGGTCAGCAGTCCCGCGGTTATCTTCGTGGTGGCCCAGTCGTGTTTGCCCAGCAGCCAAACGCAGCAGCGTGCGTAAACCAAAAACGCGATTGCCCCTGCAATCATGGCTCGGCCCTCCTGCCCCGCGAACTCTTTTCCCTCGGCCAGCACGGTGAGCCCAAGTGTCGCAATACCCACCGATGGCGCGGCACCGAACACTCCGGCCAGACTTTTTGGCCCAACTACCTCCGCAATCAAGGAAAATAGTGAGACCACTATTCCGCCAACGAGAAAACGGATGACCAGTGTCGCCATCGTCCCGAACCTCCCGTCACTTGAAACGCTATTTTAAGTCCTGTTTTTTTTGACCCTTGTGGCGCTTCGGGCGTTTTCTGATCGCTGCGGCGCGCGTCTTCGAGACCCGCGTATGACGGAGTGCTCGCCTCTTTGTTACAACTACGTTACAAATGTGTTACTTCAAATTGACCGGCCTGCACACGGAAGTTGATCGGCCTGATCCTTCTGCCCAACGCTTACGGCTAGCTACGCCCCACAAATACAGCGGCGAACGTATAGCCACCCGTTGCAACCGCTTCGAAGATAATGTTGTCGCGACCGTTTCCGCGAGGTGCTGCGATGCTGCCCGATCACAAACATGAACTGGTTCGAAAGCGCGCCTATCAACTTTATCTGAACCGGAGTCCAGAGCAGGGATCGCCGGAAGAGGATTGGCTGCGGGCTGAAGAAGAAATCAAACGCGAGGAAGGGAATCACTCCCATCATACTGGGCCGGCTCGGTTGAAAGATCCCTCGCGCTGGAACGAGATTGGAAATCACAGAGGCGAGGATCTAGAAAATCCGGCGTGATCTTATGCCCAAAATCCTAGTGCGGTTCGAACGCGGCCAGGTCACTGAGATTTCAGGTCTGCCTCCCGAAATCGCTGTTCAGGTTTTGAACTACGACATCGAGAAGCTTGAGCCGAAGGTGCTGACGCACGATGAAAATGGCAAGCCGTGCGAGATCAAAGAATGGCACGCCCCTGAATGAAAGCGCGGTTTTGGATTGTTTGAGGCGCGAGCTTGGGGCACTTGTAACGTGTGGTCGTCCTGAGAAGCGTCTTAGGCGTAGAAGGCTCTCAACGTTCGAACGGCTACTAACGATTTCTGGCCATTACGACCGCTCAGTTTGCTGACCGACGGCGGGACAAACCCGCCCGCTACAAAGGAGAAACAATATGGCCTCTGAAACTCTTGTGAAATGCGCACATCCTCCATGCGAGTGCCTCGTCGAAGCAGAACAGCAATTCTGCAGCGCATCGTGCTCCAGTGCCAGAGGGACCGGCAGCAGCCCGTGTACCTGCGGGCATCCCGGCTGCGTTGGCGAAGACTTTGTGGAAGAGGACGAAGCTGAGCGCGGGCACGGCGCGATCTAATTTCTCAATCGAGCTTCGCAAGAACTTCGGCGGCGCAAACGTACTCCAGTTCACTGCGTTGTCGCGAGCATCGCAGGAGAAGCGCGCCGCGCTGCATATTTCCTAGCCCTAAAAACGCGCGTGGCACCACGAGCCGCTGGCCGAGTGTTTCCATCAGCAACGGAACATACTTTTTGGTCGCTATGCTTCCCAGCAGCACCACCCGCCCATCTTGCTCAATCGCGTCGGACAACACCCGCAAATCGCGCTCCAGCGGATCCCGGTATTTCGGATTCTTGGCGGTAATTTTCTCGCTGGAGAGTTCCGCCAGTTCCTCCAGGTGCACTACGGTTTCCGGCCGAATCAGTCCGCCCGATGCGGTGATCACCAATGTGCCGGGAACTCCATTCATAGATTTCGCGAATACCGACGTGTACGCAAGCTTGCCGCGGAAATAAAGTGAGCTCATAAAACTGAATGCTTCGCCAATGGAAATCCCCGTTGCTCGCAATCGTTGGGCGAGCTCGAACTTTGCCTCCGGGCGGAACAACAGCTTGGCGCGCTCTCCGCTTGCGTTCGCGGGGGACAGCAAGTAAACGTGAGCTGGCCGTATATCGTTGCTGCGTTCACGTGGGGACTCTGCGCCCGGCTCGTGTCCGTGCAGCACGATCCTTTTTTGCGGTGTTCGTTCGCCCATTGCTTCGGCTGTTTTCTTTCTCATTGTCCCAGAGTTTTCCTACCTGTCAAAAACGCCGCGAATACCCAATTCAGTGGAGGGTACCGGCAAGTGGCACGGGTTCAAATGGTGCTGCGCGAGGATCCCCCGAGCCCGCGCCTTCAGGACCTTTCCATCGCGGAGCACAATCATGAAAACGAAAAGTTCAAAAAGATCATCGACAGCGAAAAAGTCCCAAAGCAGCCCAAACCAGAATCCCCGCCGGAAATCTCCGCCGAGTCCCGAGTTTCCCGAGGCCACCCGGACCTTTCAGCGCAAGTCCAACACCCCCAGCACTCTTGGTCCGCAAGCCCCATTTCCACAAACGCCTGGGGAGACGAGCAATAATCCGGTGGACGCCGGTGACCTCACGCAAGTTCCAAAATCGGATTATTCCGGTGGCGAGAGTGTGATCGAGCTGATTGACGAGGGCCAGGATTTCGAAGCGGAAATCGTGATGTCTGTCGAGGGCAGCCACGATCCCGATGAAGGGGAAGTGGTCGCGCGTCGCTCGCCACGCCCTCGCATTCCCGCTTACAAAAAGCGAAACCGGTTGTAGACTCTAAAAATCTTATCAGTACCGCCAGTGTTTGTGGCAGGAGGGCAGGCCGTTGGCGAAAATCCCTTTTCGCGTCTCGCCGATGCTGGCTACGCTCGTTGACGCGCCATTTACCCGGGACAATTGGATTTTCGAAGAAAAGTACGACGGCGTCCGCATGCTCGCCTACAAGGAAGGCCCACGCGTCTCGCTGATCTCGCGAAACGATATCGACCGCACCGAACGTTATCCGCACATTGCCGCGGATGTTCGCAACATCGAGGCGGATACGCTTGTGCTTGACGGGGAGGTTGTCGTCTTTGATTCAAAACAGATCTCTCGTTTTCAGCTTCTGCAGCAAGGAAAAGGCCAGCCAGAGTACGCCATTTTTGATTGCCTCTATCACAACGGGAAGGACTTGCGCCGCGAGCCGTTAGCTAAGCGCCGCGAGATTCTGGAGAGCCTGTCACCAGTGAAGGGTACACTGCTTCTTTCCGCTCGTTTGGCCCCTGACGGTTTGAAAGCATTTCGAATCGCCTCGCAGCGCGGCTTCGAAGGTGTCATCGGAAAAAATCTCGCGTCCACGTACCAGAGCCGCAGGTCTAACGACTGGCTGAAGGTGAAAGTCCACCAGGAGCAGGAATTCGTGATCGGTGGTTTTACCAAGCCAAAAGGCTCGCGCACCGATTTCGGCGCGCTGTTGCTCGGTGTTTACAACAACAAGGGTCTGCATTATGCCGGAAAAGTTGGCACCGGCTTCAACGACGAGACGTTAAGCAGCCTGCGCCGAAAGTTTACTCCGCTCATCGAGCGCAAGTCTCCGTTCTTGGAGCCAACGCGTGAACGCGACGCCACCTTTTTGAAACCGAAGTTGGTCGCACAGATCTCATTCACCGAGTGGACCGAAGACGATAAGCTGCGCCACCCCGTTTTTCTAGGTCTTCGCGACGATAAGAAACCCGCCGAAGTGCGCAGGGAGGGCTAGATGCTAACCCAGCAGATTCCCGAAATCTCGCATCCCGAGAAAATCTTCTGGCCTGAAGAGCAATACACCAAACTGGATCTCGCCAATTTTTATCGCGATGTTTTCGATTTACTTCAGCCCTACATCAACGACCATCTGCTGACGTTCGAACGTTGCCCCGATGGCATGAGTGGACAATGTTTCTATCAGAAGCAAAAGCCACGCGGCATGCCCAAAGACACGCCGACCAAAAAGATTAAAAATAGTTCGGGCAAGCGCCGGGTCACCGAATATGTGCTGGGGGGCAAACTCTCCACGCAGATGGCCATGGTGAACTTCGGCTGCATCCCCATTCACGTCTCCGGAACCCGGGCGAAAATCTTCCCCAAATCGGATTGGATTTGCTTCGACCTTGACCCCGGTTCTGGTAAGTTCTCCGATGCGGCGGGTGCCGGTGTGTTCGTTCGCGAAGCACTTGATACGCTCGGTCTTCGCTCCTTTCTCAAAACTTCCGGCAGCCGCGGTCTGCACGTTTTCATTCCACTTCGGATTGGGCCCCCGGCCGATGACGTGCTGAAATTCGCAGAGCAGTTTTGTACGCGCCTCGCCAGCGCGCATCCCGAGCAGCTAACCGTGGAACATTCCATAGCGCAACGGGGAGATCGCGTGTACCTTGACCCTTTTCGCAACGGACTGATGCAGACCGTCGTCAGTCCCTATTCTGTTCGCCGCAAGCCTCACGCCCCGGTTTCCACCCCGCTGGACTGGTCGGAGGTGAATCCCAAACTTGATCCCACCAGCTTCAATATCGGCAATTTCCAAACTCGCCTGAAAAAGAAAGATCCCTGGTCGGACTTTTTCTCCAGTCGCCAATCGCTATCCGGCGCCGCCTCCAAATTGAATAAGCTGTGAAATCTAAGAAAGGGAAGTTCGATGGCCCTCGAAAAATATCGCAAGAAACGCAATTTCAAAGTTTCCCCGGAGCCTGAGGGAGCCGCGGCTCCAAAACGAAAGAGTTCCTTGCTCTACGTCATTCAGAAACACCGCGCTTCTCATCTCCATTACGATTTTCGCTTGGAATACGGCGGCGTCCTTCTTTCCTGGGCTATTCCCAAAGGGCCATCGCTCGACCCTTCCGTAAAGCGACTGGCCATGCAGGTGGAGGATCATCCCGTAGAGTACGGAAGCTTCGAAGGTACGATTCCGGAAGGCGAATACGGCGGAGGCACAGTGATGCTGTGGGACCGCGGCACATGGACTCCGGACGAAGATGATGTTCCTGCGGCTCTTCGCAAGGGCAGCCTGAAATTCACCCTCAACGGCAAAAAGTTGCACGGGTCCTGGGCTCTGGTGCGCACGAAAAACTACCGCGGTACACAAAAGTCTGCGTGGCTACTCATCAAACATCGCGATCAATACGCTTCGAAGGAAGACATCACTGCGGGAAAGCCCCGATCCGTGGCTTCGCGCCGTCTGCTAGCGCAAATTGCTCGCGATGCCGGCGGTGATGTGGAGAAAGCTTCCACTGGCGACCCGCAATAGCGGTATCGATTATTGCTCGGCGCGAAACTCCAGAATCCGGCACACTCTTCGATTGTGGTCTTCGGAAAGTTCAGACTCGTTGAATTTGCCGATATCGTAATCGAACACTTCAACGGAATAATGCTCCGGAATGCCCTCAACTGTGTGGATGCTTCCGTTTCGCACCGTAATGTGAATCATGCTCTCAATCACGTTTTCACCTACCTCGCGACGCTGGTCAAATTCGCGCCCGAACAAACGAAAATTGTGCGCGCAAAAAGAGAAACGGCCGACGGAAACGCCCAGCCGCCGGCCGCTTCGCGAACGTGAAGATTAGGCGTTTGCGCTGCGAGACCGTCCCTTACGCGTCGAGGAAACTTCCGGCTGCTCTTCACTTTCTCCCTCGTCTTCTTCCCCTTCTTCTTCAGCACCTTCGTTTGCCGAAGCATTAATCTGCTCGGCAAGGTCGGTGAGCTTCTGGTCGGTTTCTTTCTCTTCGTTCAGGGTCTTTTCCAACAAATCGGCGGCGTCCTCTTCTCCGAGTTCCTGGGCCCATGCGTGTACGCAGCCATATGCCGCAATTTCATAGTGCTCCACGCGCTGCGCCGCGGAAATGATTGCCGCGTCCATTAATGCTCCTTCGTAATCTTCCCCCAACATCTCTTCGCCTTCCTGCAGGATTCCGACCATACCGGCGCACTTCTTGCCGGACGGCTTTTCCTCCAGTTGAGTGAGCACCTGTTTCAGGCGCTCCACGTGTCCTTTAGTCTGCTCCAGATGCTGTTCGATGCCAGAGCGCAATTCATCCGAGTTGGACGCCTTAGCCATCTTTGGCAAAGCCTTGACCAGACGGTTTTCGGCATCATAGAGGTCTCGGAGCTCGTCAATAAACAGTTCCCTGAGCGTATTGTCCTTCATCGTTCACCTCTCGTTTTGTTCCTTTGGTGTTGTGGGCTGACCCTTAGTTTGCCCACGTTCACGGTAAGTGCATTGCAAATCGCCGCCAATACCCACGACGCAGTAGATGACCTAGTGCAAATGGTTTAGCCATTTAGCTGCTCACTCCGAAGGGGATTGCGCGTGCATCAGGTCCGGTTTTTCCACTGCGGGCTTATGGATTTCCTGATCGATTGTGGGCCGTTCCTTCCTTTCAATCGGCTTGATCTCAACCGGTTTGCGCTTATTCACGGATTCCAGCAAAGCGCTAATCACGCGAACATCCGCCAGACCCTCGAGCCCATTTGGCTCCGGCTCGGTGTCATCGAGAATGCACTTCGAGAAATAGGCGAGCTCCGGCCCAAACTGATCGCGCTTCTTGAAGGTGGCCTTTTGCGTTTTTCCATCGATGGTCAGTTCGCTTTTCAGATCCGCCACCATTTCGTATGCGGGATCCATTTTTAGATTGCCTTTGGTTCCGACGATCTCGTACTCGGAACGGTCTGCGGCGCCAAAGCTGCATGTGAAGGACGCAAGCGCTTCATCCGGGAACCGCAAAACTGCTGAGGTCATCTCGTCCACTTCATTGAACCGCTCGTCTTTCCGGGTGGCCGAAAATGCGAAGGCTTCGTAGGGTTCCGAGCCGAACAAATAGCGCGCGGCATTGATGCAATAAACGCCCACATCGTAAATGGGACCGCCTCCCATTTCGCTTTGCAGCCGCGTGTTTCCGGGCGTCACCTGTTGCGAAAACACCGAATTAAAAATTCGCGGTACGCCGATCTTGCCTTCACGGACCGCCTTCATTGCCGAAAGATTGCCGCGTTCAAAATGCAACCGGTACGCGACCATCAGCTTCACCTTGGCGCGCTCCGCCGCTTCAATCATGGCTTCGCATTCCTGCTCCGTTACTGCCATCGGTTTTTCACACAGCACGTGTACTCCTGCGCGCGCGGCGCCTTCCGCATACGCGCGGTGCATCGAATTCGGCAGCGCAATGTAAACCGCGTCCACACCATCTGCCAGGCAGTCGGCATATCCTTCGTAGCTGTACGTTTTCCGTACCTTGTATTTTTTCGCCAACGCTTTCAGCTTGGCCGGGTCACCCGACACCAGCGCGACGAGTTCGGAGTTCTCCTGTGCGTGCGCGAATGCTGGCAGCACTGCCACCTGCGAGATGTAACCCAGTCCCACAACTGCATATCGGATTTTTCTTGAGCCCGTGTTCTCGAGCTTTTTGTCTGGACTTTCTTCCGGAACTTCCTTTGCTTCCGGTTCTTCTGGCAGCGTCAGTTCCATGTCCTGGTCCATACGGTCCTCCTCGTTCATAGCTTCAGGACTCATTCAGGCGCTTGGATGGCACTCAACGCAATCGGGCCCATCCCGTATCTTTTTTGTAGTAGCGGGCCTTCAGAGACTGTGTGAAACAGGGCACCGCTGCAGCCGTGCCATAAGACACAGTGCGGCTCCAGCCGCTGAGGGCAACTAGTGTTTTTCGACGGGAAGCGACTTCAGGTAAGCGACGATGGCTTTCGCGTCCGCGGGATTCATGTGGTAAATGTGCATAGGTGGCCGGATGACTTCGCCTTGCGGTCCGATTCCTTTTTCCAGCACATTTTCCATTTCCTGATCGGTGTAGCTCGGCAGACCGGCAAGCGTCGGGGCGCGATCCGCCCAATTTGGAATATGTTTCACGGGCATGATCCAGATGGGTGCACCTTGCAGGTACGCGTGCGCATCCAGATTTCCGTTTTCGTCGCGCGGTGTGTGGCACTCAGTGCACATGGCTACTTGCTGGACCAAATATTTCCCGCGAGCCACATCGCCTTGCGCTTGCGCCGCTGGACGATGTGCGCGCCCCACGGTCGCTAGCGCCAGCAGCGCCGTAAATGCCACAGAAAACACCGATATCGCGATGACGCCGCGTTTCTTTTTCGCCGACATACCTGCTTCACAGTATTTCTGGCGCACTCAAAGAACAATCCACGGTTCGGCGTATTTCCCGGTAGTCCGCCCCTGTAGCTGGTCTCAACCCGGCAAGCATCGCCCTACGCCGGAGCCGTATAGTGCTGGCGGATGGCCTCAATCACTCGTTTGCGGCTCTCCGCTGCGTCCAGGTTCTTATCGTTTTCGACCTGTTCCACGACCCGCGCAATCTCCTCGTCCTTGATCATCTCGCGCAGCCAATGCGAATAGTCTCCCCGGGACAAATGAAAATTCCAGGTATCATCGTCCAGGCCTTCGGCAAGTTGCGTGAACACATTCATGTTTTGCGCTCGTAAATTCAGTTTTCCTTGTTTCCCGCGAAAATAGAAACTACGATCCTCCCCTAGTTCTCCCGTCGCATATTTCCGTTGGTGCCGGCGCCGTTGTCCTTTTGCCGGTTCCACCTTCACCAGCTTCGGTCCAGACACATCCGGCAGTTCCCAAACAAACACCTGGCCTTTTTGTGTGCCTGCCTGTGGCATTGCGCCGGTCTTTGCGTCCATTTGCAAATTGCTGCCCGCAGCCTTGTTGAAGCCAGCGATGACTGCTTGCGGTTCAGGCCCCACGGTGATGATCGTGTTCACCGATTGCAACACAGTCGGCGACATCAGATCCGGGTGCACGGTAATGAGTACGCAGCTTTCCAGGTCCTTCGGCACCGCGACGTCCGCTCCGCCCAACTCCGCCGGCAGCACGTGATGCGCTTCGTCGATCACGATCCAGTGCGGATGACCCGTCCTGAAGCGCAGTTCCTGCACGCGAGCCAGCATTCCTTGAAAAAATGACGGGCGATCTGCCAACGACACTCCCAGCATATTCACTGCCAGCGACTGATTCGGATTATTCAGGGTCTCCAGAATTTCCGATGTAGCCGGTATTCGTTCTGGTCCGCCGAGAGTCAACAACTGTTCGAACTCGTCATAGTCGCCTTCCGGATCAAATAAACAAGTCTGGTATTTGTTCTTTATCAGCCGTTCCAAGATCGCGGACACCACCCTGGACTTGCCGCTGCCTGACGGCCCAGCCACTAACACCCGCGGTCCGTACGTTTGCAGATAAAACTGCTCACCATTGTCCAGGCACCCGAGCAGAAGCTTATGCCGGGTCAGCCGCGGCCCCAGGTTCTCCAGATCATGTTTCAGTAGCAACTGAATCAATTCTTCTACGCCCGAGCCGTGCGACTGTTCGGTGACCCAATCTGCGCGTTCCTTCAGCGCGGGCAAGGCATTGCTCACCGCAACGCTGCACTCGCACATCGCCAAAAATGCATGATCGTTTTCTGCATCTCCCACGCCCACCACGTTGTGCGGCGAAAGTTGCAGTTCGTCGAGCGCTTTACTCACGCCGGTTCCTTTATTCACACCCGAAGGCAAGATCATCACCGCACTCTTATTGAAAATAATCTGGAGTTCCAGGCTCTTCTCGCGAATTACCTCAATTACCGCGGTTTCCTGAGGAGTCCACGTTGCTACGATGCAGCGGCCTATGGAAAGGGGCTGCACGCCTCGTCGCGCCAGTTCGTCCACAAAATCACGTGGCGGCGCATCGGCCAGCAGTACCTGTTCTTTTGAAGCGGGCCGGTAAAGCAGCGCGCCGTTTTCCGCGATGACCCGGTCGAACATGGAGGCTTCCGGAAAAACGCGCAGCAGGTCGTCCAATAGTCGCCCGGTGGCAAGAATCAGCTTCCGGCCGGAAGCCCGCACTTTTTCCAGTGCTTGTAATGTGCTTTGTTCTACGCGTCCATCTCGCGCGAGTGTTCCGTCAAAATCGCAGGTCAAACAGACGTAGCGCATGGACCGTGCGGCCATGATTCCCTAGTTTGCACCGGCAAAGCCATACAGCGAACGGCTTAGCTCACCCCGAGGCACTTGTGCATGCGCCCGTGCTTAATGGATTTTACGAACGAGTCTGCACTTCCACTACCCCGTCTTTGCGGAGCACTTCGACACTTACACTTTTATCGCGCCGCTGAATCAGCAGGTCCACTCGCGCGTCATTCACATACAGACCCTCAATGCGCAATTCATCGAGAAAGGATGGCAAATGGGGAGTTTCGAATCGCACCAACCGTTCTCCCGCGCGAATCTCCACTCCAAGCATCGCGCAAAGCAAAAGGTAGGGCGCACCCGCGGCCCACGCTTGCGGAGCACACGCCACCGGATATTGCGTAGGGCCGGTGCCGTCTGGCCGCCGGTGGAACCCACAGAACAGTTCCGGCAAGCGATTCAAGTCGAAGTGCAGCGCAGCTTCGAACATTCCCGTCACCAGCCGCCCAACAACACCTTGGTATGCGTAATTGGCCAGGCCCGCGCCAATCAGTGCGTTGTCGTGCGGCCACACCGATCCATCGTGGTAGGACATCGGATTGTAACGAGCCTCTCGTGCGGCGACGGTTCGAATGCCCCAACCAGAATACGACGCGCCGTCCAGCAGCGTGTCCGCTACGATTTGCGCGTGCGCCGCCGATGCGATCTTCGTGAACAAGGCGTGCCCCGCGTTGGAAGTTCGCACCTCGCATGCGCGCTTATGCCCGTCCAGCGCCAGTGCGTACGTTCGCAAATCCTCACACCAAAACGAGCGTTCGAAGCGACCCTGAAGTTCCGTGGCGTCCCGCAAAAGTCGTTCGCGCAATTCCGCCTGATTGACGTGTTCGCACAGCATAGCGATTGCTTGTTTTGCGGCGTACACGTATCCCTGCATCTCGCATAGCGCTATCGGCGGCTCGGCCAATTGTCCATCGCGGTGAAACACGGAATCGTGCGAATCCTTCCAGCCTTGCTGAATCAGCCCGCGCTCCGATCGTTTCGAATACTCATAAAATCCATCGCCATCCAAATCGGCGTACTGATCAATCCAACCCACTGCCGCCTCGATATTTGGCCAGATGGCCTTGATGAATGTCAGGTCGTTGGTTCGCTTGAAGTAGTCGCCCGCCAGCATCAAAAACAAGGGAGTGGAATCGACGCTTCCGTAGTACCGCCCAAACGGCACTTCTCCGGTTGCCGCCATTTCTCCATGCCGGATTTCGTGAATAATTTTTCCCGGCTCCGCATCGCGCGTCGGATCCTCGTCGGTCGCTTGCGTTTCCGCCAGGTAGGACAGAACACCGCGTGCGATTGCTGGCGCGAGCCACAAGCATTGCATCGCGGTGATAATCCCGTCGCGACCAAATACCGTGCTGAACCATGGCACCCCTGCGTACGGATAATCGCCCTCGGGATTACCTTCGATCAGCATCAACAAATCGGCTTGGCAACGCGCCAGCCAACTGTTGCACCTCTTATTCGAACTCACCAGTCGTGTTCGAAAAATTGGTGAATTGTTGGGCTCCTCAGCGGATTGAGAAGCGACCGATCGCGTCGCCGGCTTCGCTCCGCTTCGTTCGCACGCGACAGTCACCGAAAGCGTCCATTCCTCGCTGGCTCGTAGTTCGCGGGTGAACGAAGCTTCATTCGTATCAATCACGTCCGGCAGTATCGAAAACGATATGTGCGTTTGGCGCTTCACATTGTCCAAGCCCTCATACGCCAGCACCGCGGACTTTTCGTCGACGCGATCCTCCAGCCTTTTCCCGTGTTCTTTACGCGATGTGCCTCTCACCTCAAAAATGTCGGCAAAATCTGCGTCAAACAGAAACGAAATCGCGATTGGCGTGGCCGTGGTTCCATAGTTCAGAAAACGAAAATGGGCGTGACACAATCCGCTGGACAGGGAAGCCGAGCGAAAGATATGAACAGTTCCTTGCGGTAAAAGGCTGCCATCGTCGAGAGGCGTATCCAGGTTGGTAGCATCCACCGTCAGCAGCGAATTGTCCTCGCGGATGTTCGAACTCAGCAGGAGCGGTTTGCGTCCGCCCAGATAGAAGCCGAAACGTGACAAGTGCCGCGTCTCCATGTGGAATAGGCCAAACTGCATGGTCCCCACAGACTCGATATCGCCGTAGCGATTGAACACCACGAACGTTTCGCCGTATTTGAGCACGCGGCGGCGGTTATCCGCGAGCGACGATGTCGCCCGGACATAAAACTCCTGGTTTATGGTAAGAAAATCGTCAGGTCTTACCGGTTGCTTCATGACAAAACTGTAGTGGAAACCTCGATCGAATGCACCGTATGCGACAAAAGTAGGTCATTCACCAACGAACGGTAGATGCACAGATAGTCTTTTGCCATCCGGCAATCCGTAAAACGCCGGTCAAACGTGCCTCGGCACCGTGCCCGGCTGAATTCCGGAACTCGCGCGAGCGCGTTTACTGCCTCTTCTTCGTTGTCCACAATAAATCCCGAAATCCCGTCGTCAATCAGTTCGGGCACCGACCCGCATCTGAACGCAATCGTCGGTGTGCCGCACGCCATGGATTCGATCATGGTCAACCCAAACGGTTCCGGCCAGTCAATCGGGAAGAGGTACGCGTAGGCCTTGCCAAGAAACTCGTTTTTCTCGGTTTCGCTGATTTCTCCGATGAATTCCACTCCCGGATGATCCAGCAGCGGGCGAATCTGGGATTCATAATACTCGCGGTCCGCATTATCCACCTTCGCCGCGATTTTCAGCGGCATCCCCGCTTTGAGCGCGATTCGAATCGCCCGGTCCGGACGCTTTTCCGGTGAGATGCGTCCCAAAAACGCCAGGTAATCGCCGTGCTCCGGATACAATTTGTACAAGTTGGGTGGCAGCCCGTGGTACACATTGCCAACCCAGTTCACGCGGCCCAACGGCTGCCTTTGTGCCTGCGAAATGGAAACCAGCGGTTGCCGGTCGAATTGCTGATAGAGCGGCACCAGGTCGGGCAAATCCAGTCGTCCATGCAGAGTGGTTACCGTGGGGAGCCGCAAGTTCCTGGTGGCCGGAAAGTGCGCATAGTCAATATGAAAATGCAGAATATCGAATTCGTGTGCCCGCGCCAGCACCCTGTCCAATAAGACGGTGTGATGTGCCAGCGGATCGACACACGTTTGAGACAATCGCAAGGCTTGCTCGCACCCGCTCTCCAAGTGCGCCGAGGTGACGGAATCACCGCTCGCAAACAGGGTTACCTCATGGCCTAATCGCACCAATTCCTCCGTTAAATAGGACACCACTCGCTCTGTGCCTCCATACAGCTTCGGCGGGACACTCTCATAAAGCGGCGCAATCTGGGCTATTTTCATGAAGCCTCGCTTCCTTTTTCAGTATATTTCGCTTTAGTACTTTGCCGTATCAGCCATTTCCCTTACGGGCCTTAAGCTCATTCTTGTAGTCATTGATATCTTCCCGGGCGAGATGCGAATGCTTTCAAGCGCAGTGGGAATCTGGACTGAATGGATTTAACCCTCAGGATTTGCTAGAAACGGCTCAGTAAAATACAGCGAAGACCCTACTGTGTGATGTACAGCCAAACTGGTACAAAACTAAGTTAGTTTTTTAGATGGCCGTTATCGCGGTTTCGAATTCGCATGTCCGCCAGGGCAAACGCTTGCTGCCAGGCCAGTATGAGGTTGCATTATGAACGGAGAAATGCCGGCCGACGTGGCCGTTTCTCAAGAAAAAAAACGTGCGCGCAGAAAAAATGGCAACGGCCATTTGGAAGGCGATGAGGCTCAGCAGGCAGTCGTCCTTCAAGCGCTTCTCAGCGTACGAAATGGCGACTTTTCCGTTCGGCTGCCGGTCGTCTGGACCGGTCTCACTGGCCGCATTGCCGACACTTTCAACGAAATTGTGGCCGCTAATCAGCAAATGGCGGACGAGCTGAAGCGCCTGGGGCAAACCCTCGGCAAAGAAGGAAAAATTCGCGAGCGCGTCCGGTTTATCATTCCGCAAGGCGCGTGGGGCGAAATGGAAGGGTCCGTCAACGCGCTGACCGAAGATCTTCTGCGTCCGACGATCGAGGTTACTCGCGCGATCGCCGGCGTTGCCCAAGGAAATCTCACCCAGACCGTGCGCATGGAAGTGGACAATCGCCCGCTGGAAGGCGAGTTCCTGCGCTCGGCGACCATCGTGAACACCATGATTCAGCAGCTCGGCGTGTTCACCGCGGAAGTTACCCGCGTGGCCCGCGAAGTCGGAACGGATGGCAAACTCGGCGGCCAGGCTGTCGTGCCCGGTGTCGCGGGCACTTGGAAAGACCTCACCGATTCCGTGAACCTGATGGCCAGCAACCTCACCGGCCAAGTTCGCAATATGGCCGAAGTCGCCACCGCCGTGGCCAGCGGCGATCTTTCACGCAAAATCACAGTCGACGTGCGCGGCGAAATTCTGCAGCTCAAAGAAGCCATCAACACGATGGTGGACCAGTTGCGCTCCTTTGCGTCGGAAGTTACGCGCGTGGCTCGCGAAGTCGGCACTGACGGCAAACTTGGGGGCCAGGCAGTTGTCCCTGGCGTGGCAGGCACCTGGAAAGACCTCACGGACTCAGTGAATGCGATGGCCGGCAATCTTACGGCGCAAGTGCGAAACATCGCCGAAGTTACCACCGCAGTCGCGCGCGGTGACCTGTCCCGCAAAATCACCGTGGACGTGAAGGGCGAAATTCTCGAGCTGAAAGAAACCATCAACACCATGGTGGACCAGCTCAACGCGTTCGCTGGCGAAGTCACGCGCGTCGCTCGCGAAGTCGGCACCGAAGGTAAACTCGGCGGTCAGGCGCAGGTCCCCGGTGTTGCGGGGACTTGGAAAGACCTGACCGATAACGTCAACTTCATGGCCTCGAACCTCACCGGCCAGGTTCGCAACATTGCTGAAGTTGCCACCGCTATTGCCAAAGGCGACCTGTCACGCAAAATCACCGTCGATGTCCGCGGCGAAATCCTGCAACTCAAAGAAACACTCAACACCATGGTGGACCAACTCAACCGGTTCGCCGGTGAAGTCACTCGCGTGGCTCGCGAAGTTGGTTCTGAAGGGCGTCTTGGTGGACAGGCCAACGTGCCCGGTGTCGCCGGCACCTGGAAGGACCTGACGGACTCCGTTAACTCCATGGCCGGTAACCTTACGGCGCAAGTGCGAAACATCGCCGAAGTCACCACCGCGGTCGCACGCGGTGACTTGTCCCGCAAAATCACGGTAGACGTGAAGGGCGAAATTCTGGAGTTGAAGAACACCATCAACACCATGGTGGACCAACTCAACGCGTTCGCCGGTGAAGTTACCCGTGTCGCGCGCGAAGTCGGCACCGAAGGTAAACTCGGCGGGCAAGCACAGGTACCTGGCGTGGCCGGCACTTGGAAAGATCTCACCGATAACGTCAACTTCATGGCTTCAAACCTTACGGCTCAGGTTCGAAACATTGCGGAAGTTGCTACCGCCGTGGCGCGCGGCGACTTATCCCGCAAGATCACCGTGGACGTGAAGGGCGAGATTCTCGAACTCAAAGACACGCTAAACACCATGGTGGACCAGTTGCGTTCTTTTGCGTCGGAAGTCACGCGCGTGGCTCGCGAAGTCGGCACAGATGGCAAACTCGGCGGTCAAGCCGATGTGCAGGGCGTCGCGGGTACCTGGAAGGACCTCACGGATTCCGTGAATTCCATGGCCAGCAACCTCACTGGCCAGGTTCGAAACATTGCCGAAGTGACGACCGCAGTGGCCCGCGGCGACTTGTCCCGCAAAATCACTGTGGACGTGAAGGGCGAAATTCTCGAGTTGAAGAACACCATCAACACGATGGTGGATCAGCTCAACGCCTTCGCCGGTGAAGTCACCCGCGTGGCCCGCGAAGTCGGCACCGAAGGAAAACTCGGCGGCCAGGCGCAGGTCCCGGACGTGGGTGGCACTTGGAAAGATTTGACCGACAACGTCAACTTCATGGCGTCCAACCTCACCGCCCAGGTTCGAAACATTGCCGAAGTTACGACCGCCGTAGCGCGCGGCGACTTGTCCCGCAAAATCACCGTGGACGTGAAGGGCGAAATTCTCGAGTTGAAGAACACCATCAACACCATGGTGGACCAGCTCAACGCGTTCGCAGGAGAAGTGACGCGTGTTGCCCGCGAAGTCGGCACCGAAGGCAAACTCGGCGGTCAGGCGCAGGTCCCCGGCGTGGCGGGCACCTGGAAAGACCTCACCGATAACGTGAACTTCATGGCTGGCAACCTCACGGCGCAAGTCCGCAACATCGCCGAAGTTGCCACCGCCATCGCCAGTGGCGACTTGTCTCGCAAAATCACTGTCGATGTGCGCGGCGAAATTCTTCAGCTCAAAGAAACACTCAACACCATGGTGGAGCAGCTCCGCTCATTCGCCGCGGAAGTCACCCGCGTGGCCCGCGAAGTCGGTTCCGAAGGCCGCCTCGGTGGTCAGGCCAACGTGCCTGGTGTCGCCGGAACTTGGAAGGATTTGACCGACTCCGTGAACGCCATGGCCGGCAACCTGACGGCTCAGGTTCGAAACATTGCCGAAGTCACCACCGCCGTAGCACGCGGCGACTTGTCCCGCAAGATCACCGTAGACGTGAAGGGCGAAATTCTGGAGTTGAAGAACACCATCAACACCATGGTGGACCAGCTCAACGCGTTCGCCGCGGAAGTCACCCGCGTGGCCCGCGAAGTCGGTACGGAAGGAAAACTCGGCGGCCAGGCCCAAGTCCCTGGCGTGGCCGGCACCTGGAAAGACCTGACGGACAACGTAAACGTGATGGCCGCAAACCTCACCGAGCAGGTCCGCGGCATCGTGAAAGTCGTCACTGCCGTCGCTAACGGTGAGCTCACGCAGAAACTGACGGTCAACGCGAAAGGTGAAGTCGCGGCCCTCGCGGAAACCATTAACAACATGACGGGAACGCTGGCTACCTTCGCCGATCAAGTGACTACCGTTGCCCGCGAAGTCGGTGTGGAGGGCCGCCTTGGTGGCCAGGCTAACGTGCCCGGAGCTGCCGGCACGTGGAAGGATCTTACCGGCAACGTGAACCTCCTCGCAGACAACCTCACCAACCAAGTTCGCGCCATTGCCGAAGTCGCCACCGCCGTGACTAAGGGCGACTTGACTCGCTCGATTCAGGTGGAAGCCCGGGGCGAAGTGGCCGAACTCAAAGACAACATCAACACCATGATCGACAACTTGCGATTGACCACCGATCGCAACACCGAGCAGGACTGGCTAAAGACCAACCTCGCCAATTTCACCAACATGCTTCAGGGCCAGCGCGACCTCTCCACGGTGGGACGCATGCTGCTGTCCGAACTCGCACCGCTGGTCAACGCGCAACAAGGCGTCATCTACCAGATGCAAACGGAAGGCGCGGGCGAACTCGTTCTGCTTTCCGCTTACGCCGATGAAGACGTGGAAAGCCAGCGCCGCCGTCTGCGAATCGGTGAGGGCTTGATCGGTCAATGCGCGGCGGAAAAGCGCCGCATGCTCATCAAGAAGGTTCCACGCGATGCGGTCACCATCACTTCTGGCCTGTTTAGGGCTGTCCCGCAGAACGTCATCGTTTTGCCTGTACTGTTCGAAGACCGCGTCAAAGCCGTCATTGAGTTAGCCTCGCTTGGTGAATTCACCGCGTCTCATCTGGCCTTCCTCGAACAGCTCACTTCCAACATCGGTATCGTGCTCAACTCCATTGAAGCCACGATGCAGACGGAAAGCTTGCTCAAGCAATCTCAGCAGTTAGCCACCGAGCTTCAGACTCAGCAGAAAGAATTGCAGCAAACCAACGAACAATTGGCCCAGAAAGCGCAACAGCTCGCCGAACAGAACGTCGAAGTCGAACGCAAGAACCAGGAAATCGAGCAAGCCCGCCGCGCTTTGGAAGAAAAAGCCAAGGAGCTTGCGCTCACCTCCAAGTACAAATCGGAATTCCTGGCCAACATGTCCCACGAGCTGCGCACTCCGCTCAACAGTATTCTCGTTCTTGGCCAGCAGTTGGCGGAAAACGCCGATGGCAATCTCACCGGCAAACAAGTGGAGTTTTCGCGCACCATCCACGGCGCTGGTACCGACCTTCTCAACCTCATCAGCGACATTCTCGACCTTTCGAAAATCGAATCCGGCACAGTTTCCGTGGAAGCCGAGGAAGTGTTGTTCTCCACATTGCTGGAAATGGTCGCGCGGCCCTTCCGTCACGAAGCGGAAAATCGCCGCCTGACATTTGACATCTACAGCGACCCGCACCTGTCGCGCAGCATGGTGACAGACTCCAAACGCTTGCAGCAGGTGCTCAAGAACCTGCTTTCCAACGCCTTCAAGTTCACGGAACAGGGTGGCGTTCGCGTTTCCGTCAACGTAGCCACCCGCGGTTGGAGCGAAGATCACCCAGTTCTCAGCAGCGCCGCTTCGGTCATCGCCTTCGAAGTCACCGATACCGGTATCGGCATTCCGCAGGAAAAACAGCGCATCATTTTCGAAGCCTTCCAGCAGGCCGATGCGGGCACCAGCCGTAAATACGGCGGCACCGGCTTGGGCTTGGCCATCAGCCGCGAATTGGCGAACCTGCTGGGCGGCGAAATCCAGCTTCGCAGCACTCCCGGTGTTGGCAGCACGTTCACTCTGTATCTGCCCAAGACCTACGTGGGGCCATCTTCCGCGATTGCTGCGCCGGTGGAGAGCCGCGCGCCATTTCTTTCGGCCGGCCACCGTCCAATGAGTCACGTCGTTGTCTCGGAATCTCCGGAAAAGGTCCCGGACGATCGCGAAGCTGTGCAGCCTGGCGACAGCAGCCTGCTCATCGTGGAAGATGACGTACACTACGCGCGGATACTAGCCGACCTTGCCCGCAGCAAAGGTTTCAAAGTGCTGGTCGCCTCCAGAGGCGCGGAAGGCCTGGCGCTCGCTCGCGAGTACCATCCCACCGCAGTGTCTCTCGACGTTTTCTTGCCGGATATGCTCGGCTGGACGGTTCTCAACCACCTGAAACAGGACCCCGGCACGCGCCACATCCCCGTTCAGTTGCTCACCATGGACGAAGATCGCCAGCACGGACTGGCTCGCGGCGCGTTTTCTTTCGTCACCAAGCCTGTCACTCCCGAAGGGCTGCAAAGCGCGCTGGACAAAATCAAAGACTACTCCGCGCCTCGTCGCAAGCGGCTCCTTGTGGTCGAAGACGATCCTGCCGAGCAACTCAGCATTCGCGAGCTTCTTGGTCACGATGACATCGACGTCAGCGTCGTTGCTTCCGGCCATGACGCCCTCGAAACCCTCGAGCACTCCAATTTCGATTGTGTTGTGCTGGACCTTCGTTTGCCGGACATGAGCGGTTTCGAAGTATTAGCCGACCTTGCGGAAAGCCCTTCGCTCAGCGAACTCCCGGTTGTCGTGTTCACCGGAAAGGAACTCACCGCCGAAGAAGACGCACGCCTTCGCACTCTAGCACGCAGCGTCGTTGTGAAAGGCGTGGAGTCTCCGGAACGTTTGCTCGACGAAACCGCACTCTTCCTCCATCGCCTGGTTGCGGAGCTTCCCCCCGAGCGTCAGCGCATGCTCGAGAAGCTTCATAGCTCCGACGAAGCCCTCGCCGGAAAGAAAGTCCTCATCGTTGACGACGACGTTCGCAATATTTTCGCGCTCAGCAGCGTACTCGAGCGCCGTCGCATGATCGTGCTTACCGCCGGTACCGGCAGGGAAGCCATTGCTACCCTCGAATCTACTCCGGATATCGCCATCGTTCTCATGGACATCATGATGCCGGAAATGGACGGCTTCGAAACCATGCAGGTCATTCGCCAAAATCCGCTGTGCTGGCGCATGCCCATCATCGCCCTGACCGCCAAAGCCATGAAGGGTGATCGAGAAAAGTGTCTGGAAGCAGGTGCTTCCGAGTATCTGGCCAAGCCTGTCAACACCGAACAGCTCCTCTCGGCGTTGCGCTTGTGGCTGCACAGATAGTTGCGATTTTTTGAGGTGATAGCGCCTATGCATGCAGAGCGCCCGGTTAACATTTTGATGGTCGATGACCAGCCGGTGAAGCTTCTCAGCTATGAAGCCATACTCAAGGACCTCAATGAAAATTTGATCAAGGCCACCTCTGGCCGCGAAGCCCTCGATTATCTTCTGAAAACTGACATCGCCCTCGTTCTCCTTGACGTCAGCATGCCCGATATCGATGGCTTCGAACTCGCCAATCTGATTCGCCAGCATCCGCGGTATCAGAATATGGCTATCATCTTCATCTCCGGCGTGCACCTCACGGATCTGGATCGCATTCAGGGATACCAGCGCGGGGCCGTCGATTATATTTCCGTTCCCGTTGTTCCCGAGCTGCTTCGCGCCAAGGTCAGCGTCTTCGCCGAGCTCTACCGCAAGACTCGGGAACTGGAGAGCGTCAACAATGATTTGCGCATGGCGGAAGAGCATCTGCGCCGTCTCACCGGGCGCCTAATGCAGATTCAGGACGCCGAGCGTCGCCGTGTTGCTCGCGATGTCCACGATGGCCTGGGCCAATATCTCGTCGGCGTAAAAATGGGTATCGATCAACTGGCCCGCCGTCTCGCCAACGATTCCGCGAACTACCAAAGCATCAACGAAATTTCCGCGCTGCTGAATCAGGCCATCACGGAAACGCGCACCATCTCGCACCTTCTTCATCCTCCCTTGCTCGATGAAATTGGCTTAGAATCGGCGCTGTCGGTCTACGTAGACGGGTTCGCCAAGCGCAGCGGCATCACCGTTGTGCTCAAGGTGGCTCCGGACGTGGGCCGGCTCGATCCCGAAGTGGAAACTGCGGTGTTCCGGGTGGTGCAGGAGTGCCTCATCAACGTGCACCGGCACTCCAACAGCCCGACCGCGAGTGTCTCCCTTCTGCGCAATGAGAACGACATTGGTTTGGAAATTCGCGATGAAGGTGTCGGTATGGCGCGCCTTCAAGAGGCTGACGGCACTGTTTTCGGCGTCGGGCTGTTGGGTATTCGCGAACGCCTCCGACAGTTAGATGGCAAACTCGAAATCCATTCGAACAACGGCAAAGGCACTCTCGTGCTGGCTTCCATCCCGAATCGCCCGAAGAAAGAGTTCGACCCCGCTCGTCCCGTAAGCCTTGGTGCTTCGACGCTGGCTAATGCGCGCAGCAGCGCTACAGATAGTTAAAACTCCGGCCTACACGCTTACCCCGATTGTTGATTGGCGCAAGTTTCGGCTAAATAGCACTCGCCGCATCGCCAGTCCGCCGCCTCTTTCCACGGGAGGGCTTTGGTGCGGATGCTGACGGTTCGGCGCCGGCCACGCTTGGTGGCCAGCCGGCTCACATTGCTCAAGGGGTGTTTTATGGATAACGGATTGCCCATACTGGTGGTCTCCTGTCGTCCCGAGAACCGCAAAATGCTCATGCGCGTATTCGAGGGACTCCCGATCGACAGTTATTCCGCACCGACCATCGAGCAGGCGCGCGAAGCCCTGAGGTTACGATCGTTCTCTGTGGTGTTCTGCGAGGAAAGGCTCTCCGACGGCTCTTACGCTGATCTTTTGGCTGACGTCCGCGCCTCCTTCAGCGATGTTCGCTTCGTCGTGATGCTCTGTACCGGGGAATGGGAAGAATATCTGGAGGCGCTCCGCCTCGGCGCTGAAGAAGTGCTGCGTTGCCCGCTGCAACCAACGGATGTGGATCTCGCCCTGATTCATGCCATGCGCGGCGGCCACAAAACGCAGTTCGCGTATCAAGCCCACGCGTAAAACGCGCGAGACACAAGAAAAAGGGCGGCGCCGAGTGCTTGAACAATTTGCCTGGGGTACGCGAGGAGGTTCTTAATGGCCACTCTACCGTTTTCCCCGTTGAATGGTTTCGGCGCGTTTCGCAGACTTGGTCCCTCCTGCACGTTTTGTGGCAGCGGCGAAATTTATCCGCAACGCCCGCGTGGACTCATCGAACGCCACGTCTTTCGCACTTTCCACTTCGCACCATTTTGGTGCGTGGTGTGCGACCGCCGCTTTTATCTCCGGGTGCGCGGCTCCGCAGGTCCTCAGCAGTAAACATCTGGGCGTTTTATGTATGCACTTCTCTGCTTGCCCGAGCAGGATGGGAGGCGGGCTGTCTGCGCTGGGCTCTCGCCATCAGAGGAATCGAATTAACGTGTACGTGCCCAAGGTCACTCCAAATGGCACTTCGCAAATCGATAGCAGCGACGCGGCAATCGCAAGTACCCGCGCCGAACTCCTCGCTGCCATCAGCGCTGCTCCGGCTAGCAACGAAAAAAGGCCCGCCACCACGGTCAATACAATCGCCGCCAGGTAGACTAGGTGGAATAAGCTCATCAACGGATACGGATTCGGCACATTGATCAGCAGGGCCCCAAACATCAGCGTCGCGATTCGGCTGTACACCACCAGGACGATCGCCATCCCCAATCTCATCAGCCCGTAAATAATCCACAAGCCACCAAGCGCGCCCCAACTCAGCCCAGCCGCTTGCCGATGCTCCATCTCAGTCCCCATGCGTCACCGTCCGTTGTCCGGGTGCTCGTGCCGCCAATTCCAATAATCGCGCTGCTGCTCGCGATTCAGGTGCGCGTAGTCCCGATATTCGTAATGTCTCTCGGCCAGCCATCTGTGGTACGCGCGATCTTCGTCGCCGTTCCAGTAATGGTAGTCGGAATGATATTCATCGTAGTAGCGCACGCGCAGCCACTGATTACCAGGGGAGCCAAGCTCGTCAACGTCAGAAACACTGGACGGGCGAAACGGTTTGTTCGATTCATCTTGATTCTCCTTCACCTGGCACACCACTTCTGACAAGTTCGCGTCCCTCCACAAGCGTCCCGTTTTAGTCTAAATCGGCAACGCGCCACTTTGCTTTTCGAAAATACTGAGAAAACAAGGAAAATTGCGGTACTTTCCCCTCAGCAACGCATGGGCTCCGCGTAAGGGGCGCGCCACCGCTGTGCCCCATGTCCGCACGATACGGTCTTGCGTCGGCGTCTGCTTCGCGCGTTAACACTCCCGAAATGCTCAACACATCATCATTCCTGAGTTATGTTTGTAACCCGGCCTACAACCAAGGAGCCCGCATGGCCAGAGAACTGAGCACGCCACTTCCTCAACCCATTTTCAACGAAGGCAGCGTCACCCCGGATCCCAAGCAATTCAAAACCAAGCATCCTTCGGATAATCAGCAATACAAACAGATTCAAAATCTGCTCACCAAAGACGTTGTCTCTTTCGTGCAATCTCGTGTGCAGCCCGCGGACCTCTATACACTCGAAACCGCCTTTGGCCCTCACGGCCCGGAACTCGTTCAGAGCATCACCAAAGCCGGCAAAATCATTTTCCATTGTGTCGGGGATACCGGCGCTTCCAGTGAAGGTAAGTTCGGCGACGAGTTGCGCGTGTCCGACCAGCTCACCAGCGATTGCCGCACCAGCGACGCTGCCAATCGTCCGGCGTTCTTTTTTCATCTTGGCGACGTCGTCTATAATTTTGGAGAGTCCAGGTATTACTACGACCAGTTTTACGAGCCGTATCGCAACTATCCCGCGCCGATCTTCGCCATTCCGGGGAATCACGATTCGTTCCTCATTCCCGGAACTCAGGCTGCCGACGCTCCGCTGGCCATCTTCATGCGCAACTTCTGCGCACCTGTTTCCACCATCACCCAGGAAGCTGCCTCGTTGCATCGAACCGCGGTGACCCAGCCAGGTGTTTATTTTGCCCTGGACGCGCCCTTCGTTCGCATCATCGGCTTATTCAGCAATGCCCTCGAAGATCCCGGTGTGATTTCGAGTGAGAATGGAAAATGGCCTGCCGTACCCGAGTACCAGTTGGATTTTCTGGCCGCGCAGCTTGCGCGCGTGAAGAAAGACAAATATGCCGGCGCGGTTTTACTTGCCATGCATCATCCGCCGTTGTGCTACGCTCCCGGCCCCAAGGGAAGGGGCACGGGTGGAGATCACGGCAGCAGTCCCAACATGCTTCGCCAGATCGACACGGTCTGCAAAGCGCAGGGTATTTATCCTCATGCGGTGCTCTCCGGCCACGCGCACAATTACCAGCGCTTCACCCGCACCCTGCACTTCGCCGGCAAAGACATCGACATTCCGTTCATCATCTGCGGCGACGGTGGCCACGATGTCCTCAAGCTTGTGCAGGGCAAAGCGGGTCAGGCTCCGCAGGAGCCGCAGTTCGGTGTCGATGTCGACTATCTCGAGCCTACGCAACCCGCCGTTCAATCGAAAACCCTGATCCTCAAGCATTATGACGACACCAATTACGGCTACCTGCGCATCTCCGTCGACAAAACTAATCTTCGCCTGGGCTTTCACCAGGTCGGCCAATCCACGATTGCCCAATCGCGAGTCGACATGGTTACCGTGGAACTTGCCAGCCGCCAAGTGGTAGGCAACTGACGCGCACATCTTCTTCGAATAGCTCGTATACAATCGGAATCGGAGAATCCCCGCCATGAAGCGAGACACTGGTTTTCGCGTGGTGCTAGTGACCTGCGCAACTCTGGAAGAAGCACGGAAAATCGCACGCAGCCTGGTGGAAAAGCATCTCGCAGCATGCGTGAACATCGCCACGCACGCTGTGGAGTCGTTTTATACCTGGGAAGGGAAGCTGGAAAACTCCAGCGAATACCTGCTCTTCATCAAAACCACCGAGCAGCGTCTCAACGAACTGCAGCAGGAGGTTTCGACGCTGCACTCCTACGACACGCCGGAGTTCATCGTGCTGTCCATAGCGGCTGGTTCCGAAGCGTACCTGAATTGGCTAGCCGAGAGCGTTGAGCAAAAATAGTGCGCTAACGAATAGGCCAGCCACTCCTGACTGTATCGGCGAGAAGTTGGTGCCACAACGTTGTTATGACCGCGGACCTGTACTCTTGCGATGATTAGGCTAGAATCGCTGATACGAGCGTTCGGCGGAAGAGAGAAACTCGCCAATCGATGATTGGCGGTGTCGCGAATTTGGAGGATGGAGGGCATTTTGGCTGAGGAAAATACCAATACGAGTGCCGGACAGGGTGCGCCGGCGAGTGTGACTACAACCGCTCCCGAGGAGAAACCGGCGGCGCCTAAGGTGAAGACGCGCAAATCGAAGCAGCGAGCCTGCGATGAAAAGGATGCCAAAGGCAAATTGTGTGCAGGACATTTAAAGCGCTGGTTCGAATATCCAGAGGAAGTGGAGAAGATAGTCGGGAAGCGCGCGGAAGTGTATCGCTGTGAATTTTGCAAAACCGTATATCGTCCGGACCCAAAGCAGTTGCCGAACAGCTATACCGTCCGGTACTAAAAGCGGGACAGGGAGGTCGCTCCGCCGTGTCCGAAACAAATCTGATTTACGACTGGAACCTCGCTGGCCACGTGCCTATCCCTCAGGACACGGAAGTGTTGGTGAACGACGAGACGCTGCGGGACGGCTTGCAGAATCCCTCGATTCACGATCCGACCATCGACGACAAAATTGAGATTCTGCACTTGATGGAAGTATTGGCGATCGACTCCGTCAATATCGGCTTGCCGGGCGCGGGACCCGGCCGTCGGCCGATGTGGAAGCGTTAGCCCGGGAAATTGCGAGTCGTCGCATGAGATCAAACCGAATTGCGCGGCGCGCACCGTGGAAGCGGACATTCGGCCGATCGTGGAAATTTCGCAGCGGGTGGGAATGCCAATTGAGGCGGCGACGTTCCTGGGGTCGAGCCCGATCCGAAGGCTGGTGGAGGACTGGAGCGTGGATCACCTGCAGCGCACCACAGAAAATGCGGTCAAGTTTGCCGTGTCTCATGGGTCTCCCATCGATGTATGTGACCGAAGACACGATACGAACCGATCCGGAGACGATTAAGCGGCTGTACTCGACGGCAATTCGCAGCGGCGCGCGTGCCATCGTGTTGTGCGACACTGTCGGCCATGCAACGCCGGAGGGCACATACAACCTGGTGAAATTCGTCATCGACAATGTCGTGAAACCGTCCGGGGAAAACATTCGCGTGGACTGGCACGGGCACCGCGACCGTGGGCTGGCGATTGCGAATTCGTTGGCAGCGATCGCAGCGGGTGCCAAGCAGATTCATGGGGTGGCGTTGTCTTTGGGCGAACGCGTGGGGAATACGCCGATGGAGTTGCTGCTGGTGAATTTGCGGTTGATGGGGCTGCGGCAAGAACGATTTGACGTATCTGCGCGCTTATTGTGAAAAGATCGCCAAGGCGACGCACACCACGATTCCGCCGAATTACCCGGTGTTTGGCCGCGATGCGTTCCGCACAGCTACCGGAGTGCATGCGGCGGCAATTGTGAAGGCGTTGCGGAATCATGACCGGAAATTAGCGGATGCGGTGTATAGCGGCGTGCCCGCGCACTTGGTGGGACTGGAGCAGGTGGTGGAAATTGGACCGATGAGCGGGAAGTCGAACGTAGTGTATTGGCTGGCGCGGCACGGGATTGCGGAGACGGAGCAATTGGTGAGCTCGGATTTTCGACGCGGCAAAGCGTCGGATCGCGGGTGTTGACGGAGGAGGAGATTCGGGGATTTGCGCGGGCGGAGGAAGTTTGCAGTCTACAAGGAAGTCGGCAGTAAGAGCGAAGAACAAAGAGAAACAGAGCGTTCAGCAAGAGCGACACCGAGAAAGAGCGGAGCGGGCTCGAGAGTTGGGTCGGGTAACGGGAGCGCCTGCGTATGCTTTGCGTCGTCCTGGCTTCAGTTGAAGACTGCCCCGCGAGGTGAACTGGAGCTGAGCTACTGGGGATAAAAGAATGGAACTGTCCTTTGTGACAGTGAAACGAGTGGCGGTTTGCGCTATTCTTTTTGCTATGCCGATTCGTTCTTCGGTTGTATCGTCGTCGCCGCGGATTGGCGCGGCGAAGCCGTCCTCGCGGACGATCCGCAGGTACGCGAAGCGCTGGATTGGTTGGACCACAATCAGGATTGGACCACCGCGCAGCAGATTCGATTAACGGAAATTCCCGCGCCCTCGTTTGAAGAGGAAAAGCGTGCCCATGCAGTAAAAGAAATTCTTTCCGCCGAAGGGCTTGTCGGTCTACACGGATAAAGTCGGCAACGTGATCGGGGAGTTGCGTGGCGTACAGGACAAGGAAGTGGTCATGCTGACCGCGCATCTGGATACGGTGTTTCCTGCGGGAACGGAAATTAACGTGACCCGCGAAGGCGACCGGCTGATGGCCCCCGGAATTTCCGACAATGGCACCGGGCTGGCTGGCTTGCTTGCGGTGGCTCGCGCAATGCACGTCGCGAAGATCAAGCCCAACGCACAATTTTGTTCGCCGCAAATGTGGGTGAAGAGGGCGAAGGGAATCTGCGCGGCATGAAAGCGCTGATCGACACCTACCGACCGAAAGTCCAAGCGGTGATTGTGCTGGATGGCTCGGGTATGGATTATGTGACCACCAAGGCGTTGGCATCGCGACGCAGGAAGTGGTCATTACTGGTCCGGGCGGGCATAGCTGGTCGGACTTTGGCATGCCCAACCCCATCAATGCTCTGGTGCGCGGGGCGGTTCGATTCATCAATACTAAAGTGCCCACTTCTCCGCGAACCACATTTAATCTGGGGCAGGTGGCAGGGGGAACATCGGTGAACTCGATCCCGTACGAGGCCACGATTGAAAGTGGATTTGCGCTCGGAGAATGAGGACGAAATTACGCGCATGGAAACGGCGTTGCGCGATTGCGTCGCGGCCGGCGTGAAAGACGAAATGGATAACGCGCGCGAGCGGACACGCGGCAAGTTGGAATGGAAAGTGAATCTGATTGGGAGCCGGCCGGGCGGGGAATTAGTGACCGGATTCCGCGTTACTGGCAGCTTTGCGGTATGCCGACGATTTTCTTGGGAACAAATCGAGGAATGAGCGATCGCTCCACCGATGCGAATATTCCGTTGTCGATGGGCATCGAAGCCATTGCGATTGGCGCGGGGGGAAATGGCGGAGGGGCGCACTCGCTGCAGGAATGGTACGAACCGGCAGAGCGGGAATTGGGATTGAAGCGGGTGCTGCTGACGCTACTGGGCGTATCAGGCTTGGCGACGGAGAAGGGCTAATGCGAAGCGCGGCGCGGGGCACGCGATGGTTCGCGGTGCTGGCGACGCTGGTTATTACGGCCGCGGCGGTGCCTTCGCGAGTGCACGCGCAAACGCAATCGAAGCAGTCCCTAATTCATCCCACCACGTATTACCTGCACGGAAAAATCTATACAAATGACCCGCAACATCCGTGGGCGGAAGCCATGGCTGTTCGGGACGAGAAGATTCTGTGCATCGGCTCAATTTCGCAAATCATGCTGGATTGCGGGGCGGCGGAATCGCAGGACGTGGTGCAGTTGAAGGGCGCATTTGTGATGCCCGGATTCAACGATGCGCATGTCCATTTGGGCGGCGCCGGGCGCGACAAAGTTGATGCTGGTGCTGAATCAGGCCACTTCGGTGGATGAGATCTTGACGCTGGTCAAGGCTGAGGCCGCCAAGCATCAAGCTGGCGAATGGATTGTGGGAAGCGGGTGGGACCAGTCGCGTTGGGCAGACCAAAAATATCCGACGCGGCTTGAATTGGATCAGGCGGCGCCGAACAATCCCGTGTACCTGGAACATATTTCCGGGCACATCGCCGTGGCGAATTCGTTGGCGCTAAAGCATGCGGAAATCAGCAGCGAAACTCCGGACCCGCAGGGCGGGAGAATTGGCCGATTTGCGGACGGCGAGCCGAACGGCCTGCTCGAAGGAACATGCGACGACCATGGTTACGCAGAGGATTCCCGATCCTTCCGATGAGGAGCGCATCAAGGGAATTCAGTTGGTGCTAGCGGAATTGGCGCAGAACGGTATCACCTCCGTGCAGGACAATTCGACGTGGGACGATTTTCTGGCATATCGCGAATTGAAGCAGGCGAAGAAGCTGACCGTGCGCATCACGGAATGGCTGCCGTTCACGGCGGACGTGGATGATTTGCAGAACATGCGGGCGGAAGGCAGGGACGACGGACCCGTAGTTGAGAAGTGGCGCGTTGAAGGGATTTCTCGACGGTGCATTGGGGACACATACCGCGGCGTTGCTCGCGCCGTACTCGGACGATGCTTCCACGAGTGGATTGCTGACCGTCGATCCGGAAACAGTGAAGAAAATGGCCATCGAGCGCGACCGGCTAGGATTTCAGATTGCGTTTCATGCCATTGGAGATAAAGCGAATCGCGTCGCGCTGGACACCTTCGAATCGATTGTGCGCGTGAATCCACCGCGCGACCGGCGGGATCGCATTGAACACGCACAAGTGGTAGCGCCGGAGGACGAGAAGCGATTCGGGGAGCTGCATTTGATCGCGTCGATGCAGCCGGCCCATGAAACGAACGATATGCGATGGGCGGAACAGCGATTGGGGCCGGAACGATCCAAAGGCGCGTATGCGTGGAAATCGTTGCAGAACGCCGGGGCAAAGCTGGCCTTTGGTACCGATTACGATGTGGAGCCGGTCAATCCGTTGCGTGGCGTGTACGCGTGCGTAACACGAGGGAGGCGGCGGAAGGCGGCCCGCCGGGCGGGTGGATTCCGCAGGAAAAACTTCCAATGGAGGATTGTATCCGGGCGTATACGACGGGTTCGGCATACGCGGAGTTCATGGACGGGCAGAAGGGCCAACTAAAGGTCGGGGAATTCGCCGATTTTGTTATCCTTTCGCGTGACGTAACCAAAATTCCGGCGCGAGACATCCTGAAGACGGAAGTGATGCGGACGGTGGTAGGCGGAAAGACGGTCTATCAGAAGAAGTAGTGTCCCGCCAGTCCTAGCTCCCGACTACCGCCTACAAACTATTGACTGCGTTCCGAATAATATTTCACATCCACAGCCTCATACATCGGCGCCGTTTTTTTGTGCGATTTTTCGAATGCATCGATGGCATCAACGTGGAGCAGCGAGGTGCCAATATCATCAAGGCCTTTCAGCAGCACTTCCTTGCGCGAGGGCGCGATTTCGAAATGATATTGCAGGCCGTGGTTGTCAGGAATGGTCTGGTTCGGCAGGTCGATGAACAGCGAGTAGCCTTCTTCTTTGTCCGTGCGCTGGAAGAGTTCTTCGACTTCGTCTTCCTTCAGGATGGCAGGCAGGATCCCGTTCTTGAAGCAGTTGTTGTAAAAAATGTCGGCGTAGCTGGGGGCGATGATCGCGCGGAAACCGTAATCGCCAATTGCCCAGGGAGCGTGTTCGCGGGTGGAGCCACAACCAAAATTTGCGCGCGCCAGAAGAATTGACGCGCCTTTGTAGCGTGGAAAATTCAGAACGAACTCGGGATTGGGCCGTTCGCCGGGCTGAAGGTAGCGCCAGTCATAGAACAGGATGCGTCCGAAGCCTTCACGCGTCAGTGCCTTCAGGAACTGTTTGGGCACCATCTGGTCGGTGTCGACGTTGACGCGGTCGATGGGTTGAACTAGTCCTGTGTGGGTGATGAAGGGTTTCAGTTTGTCCCGTCAGTCATAGGTGATCAGCGTTCCCTAGGGGATATTTCGAGATCGTGCGGGCTCGGCCCTTCCAGGAAACTGGCTCGCGCTATCGAGTTACTCCTTTGGCTACGTCGAATTCCCGCACATCCACAAAGTGCCCCGCAATCGCGGCGGCGGCGGCCATGACGGGGCTGACCAAATGCGTGCGGCTGTCGCGGCCCTGGCGGCCTTCGAAATTGCGGTTGGAGGTGCTGGCGCTGCGTTCGTGGGCTGGCAAAACATCCGCGTTCATGCCGATGCACATGCTGCAGCCCGCGTCGCGCCACTCGAATCCGGCGGCGGAAAAAATTCGTCCAGGCCTTCTTTTTCCGCTTGGGCCTTAATGCCGCGAGAACCGGGCACGATTAATGCTTGCTTGATACTTTTCGCCACGTGCTTCCCGGCGACGAGTTGCGCAGCGGCGCGAAGATCATCAAGTCGCGAATTGGTGCAGGAGCCGATAAACACGCGGTCCACCGGAATGTCTACGATGGGCGTGCCCGGCTTCAGCCCCATGTACTTCAGCGCGCTCTCCGTGGCTTTCTGGTCGTTGAGATCCTTGAAGTCGTGCGGGTCCGGGACGCGACCGGTAACGCTGGTGACCATGCCGGGATTGGTGCCCCAGGTAACTTGCGGGCCGATTTCTTCGGCGCGCAACTCCACGGTCATATCAAATTTTGCGCCCTCATCGGTCTTGAGAAGCTTCCAGCGCTCGACGGCATCCTGAAATTCCTTGCCACGCGGAACAAACGGACGGCCTTCGAGATACGCAAATGTGGTTTCGTCCGGCGCGACCATGCCGGCGCGCGCGCCGCCTTCAATGGTCATGTTGCAGACGGTCATGCGCCCGTCCATGGAGAGTTCGCGAATGGCTTCGCCGCGATATTCGGCAACATGGCTGGTGCCGCCGCCGATGCCGATTTTCCCGATGATAGCGAGGATGATGTCTTTCGCGGTGACGCCTTTGGGGCGCTTGCCGTTGACGACGATTTGCATCGTCTTGGATTTGCTCTGGACCAGGCATTGCGTGGCCAGGACGTGTTCGACTTCGCTGGTGCCGATACCAAACGCCAGCGTTCCGAAAGCGCCGTGCGTGGAGGTGTGGCTGTCGCCGCAAACGATGGTCTGGCCAGGCTGGGTGATGCCCAGTTCAGGGCCGATGATGTGCACGATGCCCTGATTCTTGCTGTGCATATCGAACAGGCGCACGCCTGTTTCGCGGCAATTGTGTTCCAGCGCTTCGAATTGCAGCTTGGCGTCCTGATCCACGATCGGCAGCAGGCGATCCTTGGTGGGCACGGAATGGTCCATCACCGCGAAGGTCAGATCGGGACGGCGAACCTTGCGGCCCTCGGCCTTCAGTCCGGCAAAGGCTTGCGGGGAAGTGCCTTCGTGGATGAGATGGCGGTCGATGTAGATGAGCGAAGGCTTCCCCGGTTCTTCGTAAACTAGATGGTCATTCCAGATTTTTTCGTAGAGCGTAGTAGGTGTCATGGTCGTAGGAAGGTAGTTTAACACCGGGCGTGGGTAGGGAGAAAAGTCGGAGGACACGCGCAAAACGGTACCCCTGGGATCTGCTGTGTACTCTCCTTGTCCTCCTTGGTGAACCGTCCGACTCTACGCCCCCACTTTGCTGGCACGGTGGTCATGAATGAGATCGACCTGGTAATGACGGACGTGGCGATCATAGGAGGTCAGCAGGTGAAGCGCTTCGTCGGCGATAACAGCGGCTTCCGGGTCGGGAGCCGCAAAGCGATTGATAGCGTCCATGGAAGCCCACAGCGTTTCCGCAATGAATTGCACGACCACGCCGTCCGATTGGGAAATGACCCGAGCCTCAAGAAAGCCGTCGACCTTGCGAAGGCTAGGCAAAACGTGTTCATTAAAGTGTCGCAGGTAATCCGGGAACCGCACTTGTGTGGTTCGGGCTGACCAGAATCGCACGACCATGTTCAGGCTTCTCCTGTTCGGAACGCGCCAACTGAAAATAGCCTACTACGGTGTTGGAGGGGAAGAGAGAACTGCTGGTTGCACGCTGCAACGAAGAAGATTCCGCGTGATAGCCTAAGTCGTAGTTAGTTTTCACCAGTCGTGATGAATTCGCGGGATGTGGCGCGATTGCACAGCACAAATGAACGAATCGGGGTCGAGAATTTTGCGCGTTCGGTGGAGTTTTATTGTGCGTTGATTCGAAACGCGACCCAGTAGGGAGTATGGGCCTGGACGTCCTACTCCACCTGATAACGCGCCATCATCCCGGCTTGCATGTGTTCGTCAAAATGGCAGTGATACATCCAGATTCCCGGATCGTCCGGAATCATGTCGACGGTTTCCATTTGCGCAGGTCCGATCAAAATCACGTCCGTGCGTCTGCCGGCCTGCTGCACCACATTCCCGTGCCAGTGCGGGGTGTGCACATTCAGGCCTTCGCCCATGGTCACGACGTACCAGCGAACCCGTTCACCCTTTTTCATGGTCATCATCGGCATATTGCCGTACATGTATCCGTTAATCGACGAGCGGAAGTTCGCGAACACGAAACCTGATCCGAATAGATTGTAATTTCCCAGGTGATCAGTCGGAATGTTCTCCAGTTTGTCGATCCCCTTTGGATCGCTGGTGAAGGTGTCGATGTTGTGTTGCAGGTACCAGCTAGTGTTTTCGTCAACGATCATGAGCAGGGTGACGAATTCGCGGTCCACGTCCTTGGGCCTGCCGCTTGGCCCCGCGGCGCCCTTTCTGCTGATCAGGATTACGCCGACCAGTCCGCTCTCTACATCTTTGGGCTCATCCGCGTGGGAGTGGTACAACCACACGATAGAGCTGGGATCGTTCGGGCCCGGGCCTGCGCGTTCCGGAACTTGCCATGTGTAGACGTGAGTCTTTCCCGGCGGAACGCCCATTTTATCCGCGCTCAAACTTCCGTCGTCGTAACCTGCGCCCTCCGAGTCTTTAGCATAAAAAACGCCGTGGGGGTGCATGCTGAAAGGATGAGTCGCGTTGTTCTTGAACACAACGCGAATGGTGTCGCCGACTTCGCCTCTCAGCACCGGGCCAAGCAGCCCGAGATGTTCCCACTCAGGTGCACGGGGCTTGAGTTTGCTGAAGCTTTCGTCGGTATATTCTCGATAGAGCGCTTTGCGGTACGTGCTGCCGATGCGGTGAGGACCGCGCTCCGTGAACACCTTGGCGTAGCCCATGAATTCTGAGCCCATCATTTTATCGAGACCAAAGGGCGTGTAGTTCCAGTCCACTTCATCGGCCGCCACATAATACGTGTGAACCGTTCCTGCGGCGGGTTCTTGCGCGTATCCGGAAAACGTGAACAACAGAAAAGCGAGGGCCCCGAGGAGACAAGACCGTTGCATGGAGGCTCCTGAAGTAAACAGATTTTTCCCGAGATCCTGGTGAATTTCCCAATGCGGAACTTCAGCCCGGGCATCTTACCGTGTAGACGCGCGACCTGCAACGAAACCCTTCGCCGTATTCTCGACTTGGTACCGCCGGCTTCCAGCCGGCTCTTGGAGTGCGGCAGCCCAGCTGCCGCTTTTCACATCATCAAGCGCTGGCACAACACGCCCAGCGGGAGCCCAGCTCCCGCCGTCGCAACTCCAAAAGGGCGAGATAGCGGTAGTTGGTAGTCTGGAGTTAAAAGCCTTTCAGCCGCCAGCCGACAGCTGAACCGAAAGAACCGAATCACGTCTGCGTTTTTCCCGAACTGTAGACTGGACACTGTCGGCTGTGAAGTTTCTGTCCCGAATCACCCGCCGGCGATCGAAGGGACGAGCAGGAGCTTGTCGCCGTCTTTCAGTGGGGAAGATTCGCCACTGAGGAAACGAATGTCCTCATCGTTTAAATACACGTTGATGAACTGGCGGATCTGCCCGTCATCATCCCGCACATGCCGCGAGAGCGCGGGAAATTTCGTAACCAGTTCGTTGAGCGCGTCAGCCACCGTTTCGGCTCCACTTTCCAATCGCGGCGCGCCGTCCGTAAAGCGCCGAAACGCCGTAGGAATTTCAATCGTCACTGCCATCTTACTTCCTCCCCTTTGATCATAAGTCATAGGCACAGTAGAAAGGCACGAGTCTGAGAGACCGGCCACTACACCGCGTGGGCCAAGGCACAACCTCAAACGTTCGACTGTACGCGGACCGGTTCCTCGAGCTGACGAGCTACTAGCGCCTCAAAGGCCTCAAGTTTTGGTGCGATAGCCTCGGTCGCCGGGAAGTCGGCAGCGATGGCATCAGTCGTCTTGAGCCCGTTGCCAGTGATGCACACAACCGTGGTTTCGTCGGGACGGATGCGGCCTTGCTCGATGAGCTTGCCGGCTACGCCTGCGGTAACGCCGCCCGCAGTCTCCGCGAAGATGCCTTCGGATTGCGCCAGCAGTTTGATCGCATCGATAATTTCAGGATCGGAGATGGATTCCGCCCAGCCGCCAGTTTCGGTGATCAACCGTCGGGCGTAATGTCCGTCGGCAGGATTGCCAATAGCGAGCGAACGCGCAATGGTGTTCGGCTTCTGCGGTTCCACCCGTGTAAGGCCGCGCTTTACAGCATCTGCGATCGGCGAGCAGCCAGTGGCTTGCGCGCCGAAGAATTTCACGTGCTTGGGTTCAACCCAGCCAAGGTGAGCAAGTTCGCAAAACGCTTTGGCAATTTTGCCAATGAGCGAGCCCCCAGCCATCGGCACAACCACATTGTGGGGAAGTTCCCAGCCAAGTTGCTCGGCGATTTCGTAGCCGTGCGTCTTCGAGCCTTCGGCGTAGTAGGGGCGAAGGTTGACATTGACCAGCCCCCATTGGAAGCGGTCGGCGATCTGCGTGCACAAGCGGTTGACGTGATCGTAATTGCCGTCGATGCGAATGATGCGCGCGCCGTACACGGCAGTGTTTAGGACTTTTGCCGGCTCGAGGTCGGCGGGAATGAACACGGTGGTGTCAAAGCCCTGCTGCGCACCTTGTGCGGCCACGGCGTTGGCCAGATTGCCCGTGGAGGAGCAGCCTACCGTCTTGAAACCGAAGCGCCGCGCGGCTGCCAAGGCCGTCGCAACCACGCGGTCTTTGAAAGACAGCGTCGGAAAGCACACCGCATCATTTTTAAAATAGAGATTCTTCACTCCCCACTCGGCCCCCAGCTTTTTCGATTTGACCAGAGGCGTGCCTCCAACGGCCGCTGCGGGCGCAAAACCTTCGGGAAGCGGGAGAAGTTCAGAATAGCGCCACATGTTGAACGCGCGGTGCGTGAGAGCTTCGCGTTTGGCGACCCGGCCAAGTGCTTCGTAGTCGTAGCTCACCTCAAGCGGAGAAAAGCACTCCTCACAGAACGATTGCGGAGCATTGGAATATTTCTTGCCGCATTCCCTGCATCTTAAGAAATAGAGTTCGTTCATAAGTCACCTTTGTTCCGATCCGAATCGCCGGGCGCAGCACAGGCTTTAGCCTGTGTTCCGAGCCAGTGGAGTGGCCGATCTTTAGACCGGTGCCTGAGTAGTGCTCTGTCTGGCACGGGTCTGCATACCGGCTCACAATAAAACGTGACAATCGACCTGAAGGGCAGCGCGGAGGGAACAAATGAAAAAACCCTCCGTGCCAAAAAGCTTGGAGGGTCTCAGAAGATTCTGTGAACTCTACCAGCTCTTTAGCAGTTTTTTACGTGGAGCAAGTCGCCCTAAATCGCCACGTTTCGCCGCAAACACGGCTAACTTGTTTATGCTAGAACTCGAAGTATTTGTCAAGACGAAAGTTACCAGCGAAACGAACTCACAACATATTGCTCACCTCTTACGTCAAAGCATACATGTAAGCAACATGCCCCGTGAGACCCGGCCAGATGGCCAGTTTAGTGTCGAGAAGCATCGAATGGAGGGAGAATCTCAGCCCGAAATGGAATGGTATACTCTCGGCAGGTGGACTGGGCCACGGATTAGACAGGAGCAATTAGATGGATCAAGTACGTAATGTGGTGGACTGGACCCGTCGTAAAAAAGTGATCGCGACGGTTTCCATCGCGGCGACCCTGGTAATCGGGATTTTTATTGGCACGTTGGTGAACGGACGAGTCTCCGCGATGCGGACGTTTTCGTTTGCGGGAACGGGAGCGACGCCTCTGGCGTTGCCGGATCCGATTCCATCATCAAATTCCTTTTCCGGAATTGTCAATCGCGTGGAACCAGCCGTGGTAAATATCGCCACAACCCAGGTCATCGATCGCAAGTCCAAAAGGCACCATGCGCAGGGCGATCAGGAAGATCCCGGCGAAGACTTTTTCTTCCACTTTTTCGATGGCCAGCCCGGCGTGGGCCCACAACAGCAGGCCGAACGCAGTCTCGGGTCGGGCGTGATTCTGGATAAGTCTGGTTACATTTTGACGAATAACCACGTTGTGGATCAGGCCAGCAAGATTCAGGTGCAGCTCAACGGCGACACCACGAAATATACCGCGCGCGTGATCGGCACCGATGAAGATACAGACTTGGCGGTGATCAAGATTGACGCCGGAAAAGAGTTGCCGTTTGCGAAACTGGGCAATTCCGATGGCGTGCAGGTCGGTGATTGGGTGCTCGCGATTGGCAGTCCGTTTGGGTTGAACGCCACCGTAACGGCGGGCATCATCAGCGCCAAGGATCGCGGGGGAATGGGACGCCAGTTTCAGCGCTTCCTGCAGACCGATGCGGCCATCAACCCGGGAAATTCTGGCGGACCGCTGGTGGACATGGCAGGCCAAGTGATCGGAATCAATACAGCCATTCTTACCGGCAGCCGCGGATATGAAGGAGTTGGATTCGCGATGCCGTCGACCACGGCAATCAGCGTGTACGATCAGCTCGTAAAGAACGGCCGCGTCACCCGCGGATCGATTGGCGTGCAATTCACCGAGGAACGCGGTACCAACCCAATCACGCTGAAGTCGCTGGGCGCATCGCACGGCGTTGTGATTGAAGGTGTGGAACCGGGCAGCCCGGCAGAGCGCGCGGGACTGAAGGCTGGCGACGTGATCGCCGCGATCAATGGCGCGTCCGTCAAGACCGGCAACGACCTCGTGAATCCGATCGCGTCAGCGCCTATCGGCAGCAAGGTCAAGATCAGCTACTATCGCGACAAGCAGGAGAAGGAAACCACCGCGACCGTCGAAGACCGCACGCACGTGTTCCCGAATGCAGCGGGGCGCGTGAGCAACACGCCAGATGACACGGCTCCCGCGGAATTTGGATTGCGCGTGGAGAGCCTGACACCGGACAAAGCGCAGCACGTCGGTGTAGAAGGCCAGAAGGGCGTGCTGGTGAGTGAAGTGGAACCGACCAGTTTTGCCGACGATCTAGGGTTCACTCCGGGAGACGTTATTTCCGAAGTGAATGGTCAGTCGGTTACTTCCGTCGACGAATATCACAAAGCAGTTAGCAAGTTGAAACCGGGCGAAAATGTGGTATTTAAGGTGCTTCGCCGGAGCAATACGGATCGCGTCATGACCGTGTTCCTGCCCGGTGTGGTTCCGGCGGACAATAAATAACAGGACGTTGCATAGGCTATGCGGCTCTGCAAACACAAACTTGGCGGATTAATCCTGACGGCACTGACGGCGGGCGCACTGAGTGTGCCCGCTGTCGCCGTGCAGGATGGGTCGACGGCAGCGAAAAAACCAGCGGCGCACAAGCATTCGACGGCTCATGGAACTACTTCGCACGCCAGCGCCACACACAAGACCACAGCGCATTCGACAACGGCGACACATTCGACTCCGGCGACGCACACTACCACCAGCCATTCGAACGCTGCTCACGCCAAGACCGCGTCAACAACAACCAGTTCGCGTCGTACGAGCAAGAAAAGAATCAAGAAGGTGAAAGGGCAAGCGGCGCCGACGCCCGAGCGCATCACCGAGATTCAGGAAGCGCTGGCGAAAAAAGGAATGTTCGAGGGATCGCCTTCCGGCCAGTGGGATGAGGCGACCAGCGATGCGATGAAGAGGTTTCAGTCTTCAAATCGCCTGGATCCCACAGGCAAGCTGGATGCATTAACCTTGCAAAAATTAGGGCTGGGCTCGGAGACAGCAGGGCTAGCCGCCCCCACACCGCCGCCCAATGCGTCAAACCGCCTAAAGTATTTGTCGTCGTTGCCACCAGAGTCGAATAGCTCAAATCAGTAATTCCTTTCAGCAGCCAGCGCTCGCAGTCCACCCGATTGGAACCCTTCGACACCAATCCTGACCGGGGATGCTGTAGAGTCGATGCATTGCATCGAATGTTTGCGCTGGCCTTCCGTGGCGGTGCTGCATAGACTTGAAGCGTGATGACGCACTTAGGACACATTATGGGCGCGTGTAGCTGTTATGCCCCAGTGTGTTCTGGTGTGGGAGGCTAGACGGGCAACAAACGTTTAGCGAATGAAGTGACGAGCCCATCGCCAGAAAGCCTGGTCGATGGGTTTTTTGCTTTTGGGTGGCGATGCCGAAGAGGCCGAGGCGCTGGTCTGCAAAACCAGTCTTAGCGGGTTCGAGTCCCGCCGTCACCTCCAATTTCAACCTGCGCGGGAACCTTTTTCCTTCCTGCGGTACCCGAGCCGTGACTGTCTTAGCCGTCGTTGTCACCTGTCGTCAGGGCTTAGGGCTTCCGTTCATTCAAAAAAATGTGCATCTCCGGGCATACCGAGCAATCTGCTTTGTCTGTTCGTGCTCGGACACGCGGAGTACCAAGTCGCCCGGACAGTTTGACGCTGGCTGCTGCTCATGGCTAGACTCGGGCAATCACGTGAGCGATTTGGAGGAATTATGGCTACAGCGGTGGGCGCGGGGGTTTACCGCAATTTGATTGCTGGAGAATGGGTAGCTTCGCGTGACGGCAAAACGCACGTGAATCGGAATCCCGCCAACATCGACGAAGTGATTGGCGAGTTTCCGCTTTCCGGCGAGGCCGATGTGAACGCGGCCGTGGACGCGGCGCGCGAGGCCTACGAGAGTTGGCGGCTGGTGCCGGCGCCGAAGCGCGCAGAAATTCTATTTCGCGCGGCGGAATTGCTGGTCAAGCGCAAAGAAGAATTTGCTCGAGACATGACCCGGGAAATGGGCAAAGTGCTGGCGGAAACACGGGGTGACGTGCAAGAAGCGATCGACATGACCTACTACATGGCCGGGGAAGGGCGGCGCTTATTTGGCCAGACCACTCCTTCGGAGCTGCCGAATAAATTTGCGATGAGCCTACGCCAGCCGATTGGCGTGTCCGGTTTAATTACGCCATGGAATTTCCCAATGGCAATTCCATCATGGAAGATGATGCCGGCATTGGTCTGCGGAAACACCGTAGTGTTGAAACCAGCGGAAGATACTCCGCTGTCGTCCTATCACCTGGTGGAAACATTGATCGAGGCTGGCCTTCCCACAGGAGTGGTCAACTTGGTGAGCGGCGACGGTCCGGGCGCGGGCGGACCACTGGCGCGGAACAAGAATGTGCCGGTGGTGAGCTTCACGGGATCGACGGCCACAGGGCGAGTGATCGCCGAGATTTGCGCTCCGGATTTTAAACATTGCAGCCTGGAAATGGGCGGGAAGAACATCATTTTGGTGATGGAAGATGCAAATCTGGATTTGGCGGTGGATGGCGCAATCTGGGGCGGATTTGGAACCACTGGGCAACGCTGTACGGCGGCGAGTCGCATTGGCGTACACAAAGCAGTTTACGCGGAATTTTTGACCCGTTTAGTGGAACGCGCGGCGCAGCTCAAAGTGGGCAGCGGGTTGTACCCTGGCGTGGATATGGGGCCGCTGATCAACGAGCAGCAACTGCAGACCGTCATGAGTTATGTGGAAGTGGGGAAGAACGAAGGCGCGAAATTGTTGACGGGCGGAAACCGGCTACACAAAGGCCCTTACGCAAAGGGCTGGTTCCACGAGCCGACCGTGTTTGGAGATTGCGACGCGAAAATGAGGATTGCCCAGGAAGAAATTTTCGGGCCGGTGGTGTCGGTAATCCCGATTGACGGCTTGGAGCACGGCATTGAGGTGGCCAATAGTGTCCCGTACGGGTTGTCGGCGGCCATCTATACTCGGAACGTGAATGCGGCCTTTGCAGCGATGCGGGATTTGTATACCGGGATTGTCTATATCAATGCGCCAACCATCGGGGCGGAAACGCATCTGCCGTTTGGAGGAACGAAGCAGACCGGGAATGGTCATCGCGAAGCAGCGGGAGCCGCAATTGAGTTCTTTAGCGAATGGAAATCGGTGTACGTGGATTATTCAGACCGCCTCCAGCGCGCGCAAATCGATAACAATTAGCGTGGATTAGAGTCTAAACTTCAAAGTTGAAGAATTGCGCTCTGGCGCCCGAACTCTCCTCTTCTCTGCGTTCCTCTGCGCACTCTGCTCCTCTGCATTGAGTTTCATAGGTTCAATTCTCAACAATTTACATAACGGATGAGGTATCATTGCTGTAAGAAGCTCGGAATGGCCACGCGACGCGAACTCCAGCGACTATCCTGCCTCAGGCTCAGAGAAGCGGAGGCGTTGTTTGAGGCGGGCTGCTATAATGGCAGCGCGTATCTTTGCGGATACGTTGTGGAACTCGGCCTGAAGGCGGCGATTTGCGGCAACCTGGCAGTCGAGGAGTATCCTGAGGAGCGGCTGAAGAAAGCCTTCAGCACCCACAATTTCGAGGATTTGAAGCTGTCAGCCGGCATGGACCAGGCGTTCACAACGAGTCCGGCGCTGCTGGCCAACTGGTCGGTAGCCTCGAAATGGAAACCAGAACGTAGGTATGAACCTGAGGGAAGGTACGATCGCCTGACGGCTCAGGAAGTTTTGGATGCTGTAAGGAGTTATCCGGACGGAGTTTTGGCATGCGTGTCTTCACGTTGGTGAGCGACATTCGAAAAGTGGTAGACGCGTTGCGTGACCGCTGGGGTCCGTTCAAGTTGGCAATGCTGTACAACTCGGCGGCGCTTGACGTGACCACAAACTGGAACTTAATTGTTTCCTCGGATTGGACCGACAAGCTTGGAATCGCGGAAGCCACACGAACAATTGCCCACGAGCTGCACTCGAGTCTTAGCTTAGAGAACCGCGCCGCCGTGTCGAGGGTCACAGTGCTAAGGACCGACGATCCCTTTGTTCGAGATATGACCTACCTTTATCCTGTGTCCGGCTCCGGACGGGAAGTCCCGCTAAACCAGGTTGTTGCAGGCGGAGTTTCGGATGGTGCAGGGTTCGTCTTCTATTCCCAACCTGAAGTGACAGCGTAAGCGCGAACAGCTTTGACGGGGCTTGACATCCTTCATAAAATGGAAGTTGGCAGTCGCTAACGACTGCTGCCACTGGAGGCTTGTTTGACGCGATACCCGACGCTCCAGGAAAGGCGAAACCGCCAGGTGCTCGCGGACATTGTCCGCACGTACATTGAGACGGGCGAACCCGTGTCTTCGCGCGCGATTTCCAAGCGACACGAAGAGGCGCTGAGCACCGCAACCATCCGTGGCGTGATGGCCGACCTGGAAGATGGCGGATACTTGTACCAGCCGCATACCTCGGCGGGACGCGTGCCTACCGCGGCGGCGTACCGGTTTTTCGCCCAGGAGATTGCTTCGCAAGCTACCTTAAGCGTCGAAGACCGCGAGTGGATCAACCGGGAAATGGCGGGCGGGTCGAGCCCTGCGGAAGTGACGGAACGCGCGGGACACGTATTGGCGGAAGTGTCGAAGGGGTTGGGAATCGTAGTATCGCCTCCGCTGCGCAAAGCGGTGCTGGAACATGCGCGGATGTGGCTGATCCCAGACGGGCGCGTGGTGGTGGTGCTGATTTCGCCGGGAGGAACCACGCGGGACAAGGTGGTGCGTCCGGCTCGGCCATTTACGCAAAAAGAACTGGACGTCACCGCCGAATTTCTGAACCGCCAATATTCCGGCTGGACGCTGGAAGCGATTCGCGCGGATCTGCTGCAGAAATTGGCCACGGAGCACGAACGCTACGAGCACCTGGCGCAAAGCGCACTGACGTTGTGTGATCCCGCGCTACTCGGCGACACTTCGCAATCGCAGATTTACGTGGAAGGTACGGCCCAGATCGTGACCGCGCCGGAATTTGCCAACCAGGTGCAGCTTGGCGAATTGCTGGCGGCCATCGAAGAGAAGCAGCGGCTGATTACCGTGCTGAACTCCTGCATTGAGACCCCGGAACCGGTGTTCGTGCAAATCGGCCTGAAGGAAATTGCCCACGCGGGTGAAAACATCGCGCTGATCAGTGCCAGGTATTCCACCAATGATCAAGGGCAAGGATCTTTGGGTGTGTTGGGACCCACGCGCATGCACTACGAACGGGCCATGGGGGCCGTTGCTTATGTTGCGCAGCTTTTTAGCGAGGCATTGAGTAAAATTGAATAGAGAGAATCCACCCGGACCAGAAGTGAGGATGCAGTCATGAAAGACCCTGAATTCAACATCAATGAACCTACCCAGGAACCCGTGAGTGACGATGCTTCGCGAGATGATGCGGACGCCAAGCGGCTGGCCGGAGAGTTAGAGGACATGCGGCAGACGCTCGTGCGCCATCAAGCGGACTTCGCCAATTTCCGCAAGCGCGCGGAGAAAGAGAATCGCGAAGCCGGGCAGCGGGCCACAGCTCGCGTGATTGAGCAGCTCATTCCCGTGATTGACGGATTCGAGCATGCCTTGGCCGCGCATCGCGAGCCCCAATATGAAGGCTATCGCAAGGGATTCGAGCTCATTTACAAGCAACTGCTGGATAACCTTGCGCGCTTGGGCGTCGAGCGCATCGAACCGCAAGGTAAGGAGTTTGATCCACACCTGCATCAAGCTGTGGAACGCAAGGAGACTACCGATCATCCCGATGGCGCAGTTCTGGAGGTCTATCAGCCCGGGTATCTATATCATGGGCGAGTGTTGCGCCCGGCGATGGTCCGCGTAGCAGTTCATACCCATTCCGCATCGAATAAGTTCGCAAACTAAAATGGCCAAAACACAGCAGCGTGATTTTTATGAAGTTCTAGCAGTAAGCAAAACCGCTTCGGTCGACGAGATCAAGACTGCCTACCGGAAAGCGGCCATGCAGTGGCATCCGGACCGCAATCCCCAGAATAAGGATGAGGCGGAAGTCCGCTTTCGCGAGTGCACCGAAGCCTATACCGTTCTGAGCGATCCCCAGAAGCGGCAGATCTACGACACCTACGGACATGCCGGATTGGCGCGCGCCGGCGGGGCTACCGATTTCAACGAGACCATCTTTCAGGATTTCCACGATATTTTTGGCGACTTTTTCGGCTTCGAAGATCTCTTCGGGGCGGGCGGACGCCGTGGCGGCCGGCAGCGCGTTCAGCGGGGCGCGGATCTGCGTTACGACATGTCGCTGAGCTTCGAAGAAGCGGCCAATGGCGTGAACACGAAAATTCGCGTGCCGCGCTTAGAGTTCTGCGAATCGTGTAACGGAACCGGCGCGAAAAAGGGAACCGGCGTGGTCACTTGCCAGACCTGCGGCGGGCGCGGGCAACTGGTCTATCAACAGGGATTTTTCACCATTAATCGCACGTGCCCGGCTTGTCAGGGTGCGGGACAAATCGTCAAGGAACGTTGCGCCGATTGCAAAGGGCAGGGACGGGTCGAGCGAGAACGCACCATTGAATTGCGCATCCCTCCGGGCGTGGATACCGGAACGCGGCTGCGCGTGCAAGGCGAAGGCGAACCCGGGCCGAACGGCGGTCCCAACGGGGACTTGTATGTCGTGCTGGACGTGAAGGAGCATGCCTTCTTCGAACGCCGCGGCGCGGATTTGTACTGCACGATTCCGTTGAGTGTGGCCCAGGCGGCGCTGGGAACTGAATTGGAGGTTCCGGGACTTAACGGCGAGGAGCGACTGAAGATTCCCGAAGGCACGCAGAGCGGCGCTGTGTTTCGCGTGAAGGGCAAAGGCTTATCCGATCCCCATGGCGGCGGCCGCGGCGATTTGTATTATCACGTGCGGGTGGTGACGCCAACGAAGTTGACCAAGGAGCAGCGCAAATTGATGGAGCAGTTGCACGCCACACTGAAGGTCGACAACAAGCCCGCGGAACGCGGCTCGTCTATTTTCGATAAGGTGAAAGATATTTTTGGCTAGAACCCGGGCCGGCGGGAGCTTGCGGTTTTCTGCCCGTCGGGGGTGAACTCGCCCTTTGCGCGTCTCAGCATTAAAGTTTTCTCGTAGCACCTGCTTTTTCGGTACTCCTGGGCCAACCGATTGCGAGATAGCGATCCATGCGTCGACGCTTCTTTGTTGATCGATTCGAAAACAGCGGCGCCGTTATGCAAGGTGAGGCAGCCCACCACTTGGCACGTGTGCTGCGCGCGCAGCCCGGCCAACTCTACGAATTGAGTGATGGAAACGCCGTGTGGTTGGGACGCATCGATGTAGTGCAACGCGACGCCGTTGAATTTTCTCTCATGGAAGAAATCCCGAGTTACCAGTTGCCGCTGGACATCACCCTGCTGCTGTCGGTGGTGAAGTTTGATGCCTTCGAATGGGCGTTGGAGAAGGCCACGGAATTGGGAGTTGCGCGAATTGTGCCGCTGGCGGCAGCGCGAAGCGAAAAGGCTCTGCTGGTCGCTGCAGCAAAACGGGCCGAGCGCTGGAAAAAAATCTTAATGGAGTCGGCACAACAGTGCCGCCGGGTATCCGTGCCGCAGTTGCGAGAGTTAGCGAAGCCGGAGGCGGCGTTTGCGAGTGCAAGTGGTTTGCGCATCTTGCTCTCGGAGGCGGCGGATGCCGCACCACTGCGCGAAGTGTTGCAGGGCGTGGATGAGCGCGTGGTGACCTTGGGAATTGGGCCAGAAGGCGGCTGGACAGATTCGGAGTTTGCGGCAGCGCGCGCGAATCGGTTTCAGGAGGGGTCCTTGGGCAAACTGATTTTGCGAGCGGAGACAGCCGTCGTGGCAGCTTTGGCGGCAGTGAATTTCGCCTTAGTACGCGAATGAGCAAGACAAGAGTCTCACCGCAGAGTTCACAGAGGGGCACGGAGGAAGAGTGAAGCAACAAGTTAGGCATTGAGCGAATCTAATTTTGAGCGTTACGCGCAACCCCGCGCTTTGTCGCGCCGGATTCAGCCGGCTCCGCGCCACAGCCACAATTCGATGGTGGCGCAAGATTTGAACGACGTGTTATAAGTAAAAGGTAGTTACGAGAGATGCTCAAACCGGACGAGAACAATCCTTTCCCACAAGGCGACGCTTCCACCGCCAATCCTTGTTCTTTGGGTCCCAACGTTTCGGCTGCGGCTCCTTCTGCGGTTCCCCCGGCCACCAGCGGTCCAACTCCCGCCGCAAATCCTTCTCCAGTTGCTGCCCCGGAAACGGCAATCGCTCCTTCGCATCAATTGCTGCGCCACGAGATTCGCGTGTGGACGCGAGATTTGCTCATCGCGATTGGCTTGGCTCTGGTCATCATTGTGTTCCTGTATCAGCCCGTGAAGGTGGAAGGCACCAGCATGGCGCCGCTGCTTTCCGACCAGGAACGCATCTTCATCAACAAATTTGTCTACCGGTTCGAACCCATCGATCGCGGCGACGTGGTGGTGTTCTGGTATCCTCTCGATCGCTCGAAATCCTTTATCAAACGCGTGGTCGCTCTGCCCGGCGAAACCGTGGAGATTCGGCGCGGCATTGTGTACCTGAACGGCAAGGAAATTCCAGAACCGTATGTGCCGCCGCAATACGCAGACGTGAGCGACTACGGGCCCGCAAAAGTTCCGCCCGATTGTTATTTTGTCATGGGCGATCATCGCATCAGTTCCAATGATTCCCGAGTGTTCGGCCCGGTTCCCAGCCAGTTTATTTACGGTCGCGCGGTCTTCGCGTACTGGCCGGTGGACCACTTCGGTTCCTTGTCCACAACCGAGGCGAATGATAAATGATGGTAGACGGAGGAGCCACTGACGGACGTTCAGCACAGACCTGCAATTCTTGCGCTCGAGGACGGGCGCAAATTTAACGGCCGCGCGGCGGGAGCGATCACACGCCGCGGCGGCGAAGTCGTTTTCAACACCAGCCTCACCGGTTATCAGGAAGTTTTCACCGATCCCAGTTATGCCGGGCAGATCGTGTGCCTGACGTACCCGCACATCGGCAATGTCGGCGCCAATCTGGATGACGAAGAGGCGCCCAAGCCGTACATCGAATCGCTGATCGTGCGCGAATTCTCGCAGGTTGCTTCCAGTTGGCGTTCCAGCGAGAGCGCACAGCTCTATTTGAATCGTCACAAAATTCCCGTAATTTGGGACATCGATACGCGTGCGCTCGTGCTGCACATTCGGAAAATGGGCGCGCTGCGCGGCATGGTCTCGACCGATGGAACCGCCGCGGACCAGTTGGTGTTTGAGGCCAAGCAACTGCCGCTGATGGCCGGCCAGGAACTAGCCAGCCGCGTGACCTGCGCAAAAACGTACGGCTGGGAAAAAGGTTCGATTGAGTTAGCATCCTCGCCCTGGTCGGAACAGATGGGCGAATCGGGCAACAGTCCGGAAAATCATAAGTTCAAAGTGGTGGCTTACGATTACGGGATCAAGCAAAACATTTTGCGCCTGCTAGTCGATCATCAATGCGACGTCATGGTGGTTCCGGCGAACACGTCGGCTGACGATGTGCTCGGACTCAAGCCGGACGGCGTGTTTCTTTCGAATGGGCCGGGCGATCCTGAGCCGGTTACGTATGCGCAGGAGAATATTCGAAAGCTGGCGGGGCGAGTGCCCATTTTCGGGATTTGCCTTGGACACCAGCTTTGCGGGCTAGCGCTGGGCGGCAAGACCTTCAAGCTAAAATTTGGACACCATGGTTCGAATCACCCGGTGAAAAATTTACTGACCAATCAGGTTGAAATCACCGCGCAGAATCACGGATTTTGCGTGGACCCGGAATCGTTGCCGTCCAGCGAAGTGGAAGTGACGCACATGAACCTGAATGATCAGACCAATGAAGGCATGCGTCACCGCAATTTGCCGCTGTTCAGCGTGCAGTACCATCCCGAGGCTTCCCCGGGCCCGCACGATTCCCATTATTTATTCACGCAATTCACGGACATGATGAAAGAATTTCAAAGCCCCGGAAGCTCGCGAGGGTGAACGTTGTCGTTGAGGACAGATGCCGAAGCGTAAAGACATACATAAGATTCTCATCATAGGCTCTGGCCCAATCATCATCGGCCAGGCTTGCGAATTCGACTATTCCGGCGCCCAAGCCTGCAAAGCCCTGCGTGCCGAAGGTTACGAGGTGGTGCTCGTCAATTCCAATCCCGCCACCATCATGACCGACCCGGAACTGGCCCACCGCACCTACATCGAACCGCTGACCAAGGAGTACCTCGAAGAAATCATCATTAAGGAGCGGCCGGACGCGCTACTGCCGACCGTGGGAGGCCAAACGGCTCTGAACCTCGCGGTAGAACTGGCGGAATCCGGCATTCTTGAAAAGCACAAAGTGGAAATGATCGGCGCCTCCCTCCGCGCCATCAAAGTTGCCGAAGATCGTCTCTGGTTCAAGGATGCCTGCCGGAAGATCGGGTTGGAAGTGCCGGCATCCGCGCTGGTGAACAGCGCGCAAGACGCCATGCGCTTGTGCGATCAACTGGGCTTCCCACTCGTGATTCGCCCTTCATTCACGCTGGGCGGTACGGGCGGCTCGATTGCCTATAACAAGGAAGAGTTTGCCGATGCTATCGCGCACGCCTTGGACATGAGTCCGGTCCACGAAGCGCTGGTCGAAGAATCCGTTTTGGGCTGGAAGGAATACGAACTGGAAGTTATGCGCGATTACCGCGACAACTTCGTGGTGATTTGCACTATTGAAAATTTCGACCCTATGGGCGTACATACCGGCGATTCGATTACCGTCGCTCCCGCGCAAACGCTTACCGACAAGGAATACCAGCGGATGCGCGATGCAGCCGCAGCGATTATCCGCGAAGTGGGCGTGGAGACCGGCGGCTCGAACGTACAATTCGCGGTCAATCCGGAAAACGGAAAGATGACGGTCATCGAGATGAATCCGCGCGTGTCGCGCAGTTCGGCGCTTGCCAGTAAGGCCACGGGCTTTCCCATCGCGAAAATCGCAGCGAGGCTCGCTGTCGGCATGTCGCTGGACGAAATTCCTAACGACATTACGGAAAAGACCCCAGCCTCCTTCGAGCCGACCATTGACTACGTCGTTGTGAAAATTCCGAAATGGCAATTTGAAAAATTCCCGGGTGCGGACAGTGCCCTGGGCACGCAAATGAAATCAGTGGGCGAGGTCATGGCCATCGGCCGCACCTTCAAAGAGGCGCTGCAAAAGGGAATTAGGTCGCTGGAGCCGAGCACGCCCTGGAGGGCGCCCGCCGAAACCCCGGATTCGCTGCTGCGCGAGAAATTAGCCACGCCTCGGCCCAACCGCATTCACTGGCTACTGACGGCGGTGGAACGTGGCATGCCCGCGCGGGACATTTGCGAACTGACCAAGATCGATCCGTGGTTCGTCCACCAGATCGAAGAAATCATTCAGGTGAACCGGCGAGCCGCGGCGGTCACCGTCGAGACTGCCTCTAAAGAACTATTGCGCGAAGTGAAACGCATTGGCACCAGCGACGAGCATCTCGCTCAGGTATGGAAGACCACTCCCGCGGCGGTGCGCTTCAAGCGCGCTCGTTACGGCGTCGGCCCGGTCTTTAAACGCGTGGATACGTGCGCGGCGGAATTCGAATCGTTCACTCCCTATATGTACTCGAGCTACGAAGATGAGGACGAGGCCAACGTCTCGCAAAAGCAGAAAATCATGATTCTGGGGAGCGGGCCCAATCGTATCGGACAGGGAATCGAATTCGATTATTGCTGCTGCCATGCCAGCTTTGCTCTGCGCGCCGATGGCTTCGAAACCATCATGGTCAATTGCAATCCCGAAACGGTGTCAACGGATTACGACACTTCGGACCGCCTGTACTTCGAGCCGTTGACCCTCGAGGACGTCCTGGCGATTGTGGAGAAAGAAAAACCTCACGGCGTCATTGTGCAATTCGGAGGGCAGACTCCGCTGAACCTTGCCCTGGAATTGAAACGCAATGGCGTACCCATCGTCGGGACTGCGCCCGAATCGATTGATCTGGCCGAAGACCGGCGGCGCTTTGGGCGCTTGCTGGACGAGTTGAAGATTCCGCAACCGCGCAATGGAACGGCGCTGGTGCCGGAAGAAGCGGCTCGCGTCGCGGGCGAGATTGGATTGCCGGTGCTGGTGCGCCCAAGTTACGTACTGGGCGGGCGCGCCATGGTGATTGCCTACGACGTGAACACCGTGCAGGAGTATGTGGCGCAAGCAGCGATGATGGGTCCGGCTCGCCCGGTTCTGATCGATCAATTCCTGGAAGAGGCCACGGAAGTCGATGTTGACGCGCTGGCCGACGGCACCGAAGTGGTCATCGGCGGAATTATGGAACACATCGAAGAGGCCGGAGTGCACTCCGGCGACTCTTCCTGTGTGCTGCCGCCGGTAAGCCTCTCGCCCAAAGTGATTGAGACCATCCGCGATTACACCAAACGCCTGGCGTTGGCGCTGAAAGTAGTGGGGCTGATGAACGTGCAGTACGCCATTCAGCGCGACACGGTTTATGTGTTGGAAGTGAACCCACGCGCGTCGCGAACCGTCCCCTTTGTAAGTAAGGCGACGGGCGTGCCCCTGGCAAAAGTTGCCGCGCGGTTGATGGTCGGGCGGCGATTGTCCGATATGAAGCTGCCGATTGTTCATCACAACGGCGTCGCGGAAATTGCCGTGCGCGACTATTTCTCAGTGAAATCGCCGGTGTTCCCGTTCAACAAGTTCCGCGGCGTGGATACGATTTTGGGGCCGGAAATGCGCTCCACCGGCGAGGTCATGGGCATTTCGAAGGATTATGGGCAGGCGTTCGCCAAGGCACAACTGGCTGCCGGGCAAAAGTTGCCGAAGGGTGGCACCGTCTTTATCAGCGTGAATGACCGCGATAAACGCAGTATCGGCCCGCTGGGGAAAGAACTGGCATCGCTGGGCTTCAAGATTGTAGCTACGCGCGGAACCGCAGCGGCATTTCGCGCCGCAAGCGTGCCCTGCGACGAAGTGTTCAAGGTGAATGAGGGTCGGCCCAATATCGTGGACCTGATCAAGACCGGGAAGATTCACCTGGTCATCAACACGCCGTTGGGCCGGGAATCGTTCTACGACGAAAAATCCATCCGGCGCGCGGCCATTCGGTACAACATTACGTGCATCACTACCCTCTCTGCCGCGGAAGCTGCCGTGCGCGGGATTCATTCCCTGCACGAACTGCAACGCGAAGTGAATTGCCTGCAGGATTTGCACGGGTCGAGTGTGGCCACCGCAGGCAGTTCCACGGCGGGAGATTGAGAATGGAAATTCGGGGAGTTTTTCCAGCGCTGGTTACACCGTTCGCGTTCGACGAATCGGTATCGCTTTCCGGCCTGCGCGAGAATGTGTGCAAGTACAATTCCACCGCCGTGGCGGGTTTCGTGGTGCTCGGGTCGACCGGCGAAAGCGTGATGCTGTCGCGCGAAGAGGCGGATGCGGTCCTCGGCACAGTCAAAGAAGCGGCGGACCCCAGCAAGCTTCTGATTGCCGGCACGGGCGCGGAATCCACCGCCGAAACGATCGCGCGAACGAAACGCGCGGCCTTGTTGGGCTATCCCGTGGCGCTGGTCAAGACCCCTTACTATTACAAACCGATGTATCGCGCGGAGACCTACATCCGCCACTACCACGCGGTCGCCGATGCTTCGCCGATCCCCATTCTGCTGTATTCCGTGCCGCAGTTTACCGGCATTACCCTGGAGACCCCTGAAATTCTGGAATTGGCGCAGCATCCCAATATCATCGGGATCAAGGATAGTTCGGGCAACATTCAACGTGTGGCAGAGATCGTCGCCGGTGCGCCGCAGAATTTTTGCGTGCTGACCGGGGGCGCGTCGGTGGTTTATCCGGCACAAACCGTTGGAGCGCGAGGAGCGATCTTGGCCTTGGCTGCGGCGCTGCCGGAAAAGTGCGCCGAGGTGTTTTCTTTGGGTCAACTTGGACACCACCAAGAGGCACGGGCATTGCAGTTGCAATTGGCGCAAGCTTCAAAGCGCATTGTGAGCGAACATGGAATTCCGGGCGTGAAATACGCCATGGACCTGAGGGGCTATCAGGGTGGATTGTCGCGCAGGCCGTTGTTGCCCGTGAACGAAGAGAAAAAGCGGCCCATAGCGGACACAGTCTCAAGTTTGCATCCAGCGATGGCAGCAGAAGCAAAAAGGTAAACAAGCAAGGCAGCAAAGCAGCAAAGCAGTCGACGTCGCGTCACCTTTTGATTGGACTTACATCTAAGCGCTCATGGACTGTCGCGCCCTCTTACCGCACCAGTTGCCGCACACCTCGAAGCTGTATCGCGATTACGTTGAACATTTCGGAAAATTGGACGGCTTCTTCGAGCATGAACCGGAACTGAAGTCCGTGGTGCGTTACGCGAACAAGCTCGGATTTCCCTCGGAACGGCGCGTGCGCGTAGCGGATATTTTGCGCGCCCAAAACACCCTCTACGGCAGTGGCGCGGCAACGCAGAAGAACCTGGATCGGCTGGCTGCGGGAGCCGTGGCGGTCGTCAGCGGTCAGCAGGTAGGATTATTCGGTGGCCCGGCATACGCCTTTTACAAGGCGCTCAGCGCGATCCGCACAGCGGAAGAGTTGACCGAGAAAGGCATCGATGCGGTCCCGGTGTTTTGGATGGCCACCGAAGATCATGACGTGGACGAAGTCCGTCACGTAGCCTGGTTCCACGAAGGCGAACTTCAGGAATTTGTGCTGCCGAAGCCGCAGGAAGACGCCGTCCCGGTGGGCCGCGTGAAGTTGGGTCGCGAAGTGGATGAGTTGGTGGTGCGCGCACAGCCGCTGCTCGGCGAAACCTTCGGCAACATGCTGCACGAAACGTATACCCCTGAGGCATCCTACAGCAGCGCATTTGCCGGCCTGTTTGCGCGCATCTTTGCGGAGCACGGATTGATTCTGCTGGACCCGCTGGATGACGGACTGCATCAGGTGGCCGCGCCGATTTTGCGCGATGCCTTGACGCAGCGCGATGAACTCAACGAATTGCTGCTGCGCCGCGGCAAGCAAATTGCGAGCGCCGGATATGAGCCGCAGGTCAAAGTGACCGCGCAGAGCACTGTGCTGTTCAGCATGGATAATGGCAAGCGTCAGGTGATTACCGCGAGCAACGGTGATTTTGCGAGTGGCGGGCTGAAGATGCCCCGCGAAGAATGGTATGCCAACGTAGAGGCTTCGCCGGAATTGTTCAGCCCCAATGCGTTGTTTCGTCCAGTGGTACAGGATTTCCTGTTACCCACGGTCGCCTATTTCGGTGGACCGGCGGAAATTGCCTATTACGCGCAGTCGCAGGTGCTGTACAAACAATTGCTCGGGCGCATGCCCGTCTTGCTGCCGCGCGCGGATTTTACGCTGGTCGATCCGAAGGCGAGCCGCATCCTGAAGAAATACGACCTGGAGGTAGAGGAAGTGTGGGAAGGTTCGCAAAAGCTCCGGAACAGCATGTATAACTCGGCCATTCCGAAAAAACTGGCTGATGAGTTCGATGACACGCTGCACGACGTGGAAAAAAGCATGAAGAAGCTGCACAAGGCTATTGCCAAAGTCGATCCCACGATTCAGGGAACGATTGCGCGCGCGGAAAAGCGCATTCGTTATCAAGTGGAGAAATTGCGCCATAAAACTGGCGCGGCCTTGGATCGCCACGAGAAAGTGATCGAGAAGCATCAGGCGTTTCTCGAGAATCTGCTTTTCCCCCAAAAGGCTTTGCAGGCCCGCGATCTTTGCTTTTTGCCGTTCCTGGCCCGCTGGGGAAGTGGCGGCTTGGACGAATTGAAGGAGTTGGCTGGCCAGAAAAAGGTCGGCCACCATCTCATCATCGAAATTCCTTAAGTCGTCGGGTGCCCCACATGCCGCCTTGGCATGTGGGCTCTTGGGTTTTCCGAGTCGACTCTGGGAGGACATATTGCAGGCGATCACGGTGAAAACTTCGCGACGAACACAGATGCTGGAAATCACCAAAGATGTGCAACGCGTAGTGACCGCGCTGGGCGTCAAGGTCGGAACGTGTTTTGTCTACGTGCCGCACACGACAGCGGCCGTAATGATTAACGAACATGCTGACCCCGATGTGGTTTCCGACGCGGAAGGCGCGGTGGATCGCTTGATTCCTGCAGCAGGCCCCTATCGCCATGCGGAAGGCAATTCAGATTCGCATATCAAAACGATGCTGACCGGGACTTCCCAGTTTGTTTTTGTCGAAGAAGGGAAGTTAGCGCTAGGCCGCTGGCAAGGAATTTTCCTCGCCGAGTTTGATGGCCCAAGAGAGCGAAAAATCTGGGTCAAGGTCCTTCCCGACCGCGTGTGAGCGTCCTCCGCGTTATGGTTTTTTCGCCGGAACTACCAACTTCCGACGACCAACCGCCGCCGACCAACTTCCAACGAAGCTTGCCGTGGTGTGCTACAGTCAAAATCGCATGAGCAATCTCGGCATTTACGTTCAGGTGCCGTTCTGTCAAACGAAGTGCACCTACTGTAATTTTCATACCGGCGTGGTGTCCTCCGATCGCTTTGCCCCGTATGTTCAGGCGGTCCAGCAGGAAATCGCTTGTGCGCGTGGACTGTACGCCGCCGCGGGCGTGATTGCACCCGCTGGCTTTGACTGGCACTCCATACGAGGTTCTACTCCACGTCAACTGCGCGCAGACACTTTGTATGTCGGAGGCGGTACGCCGAGTCTCCTGGATGCTGAACTGCTCGGCGGCTTGCTCGTTCGAATCTACGACGTGTTCGGTTTGATCGAGCAGGAAGTCACGCTGGAAGCCGATCCCGAGACGATCGAGGCGGACAAGGCTCGACGGTGGGCCGCTTATGGCGTGAACCGCATCAGTTTTGGCTCGCAATCCTTTGTCGACCAGGAATTGAAAGCGGCCGGCCGCATGCATCGCGCTGCTGATATTTATCGAGCTGTTCCAATTTTGCGCCATGTGGGAATTGCGAATATCAGTTTTGACTTGATTGCCGGATTGCCAAAACAAACGCGGGAATCCTGGCGCTATTCGCTGGCGGAAACCATTGCCCTTTCGCCCGAGCATGTTTCCATCTATATGATGGAAATTGATGAGGGCTCGCGCCTTGGTTTGGAAGTGCTCAACAATGGCTCGCGCTACAGCGCCAAGGATTTGCCCAGTGAGGAAGCCATTGCGGAGTTTTACGAATTGGCCCAACGGGAGTTGGCTACGGCGGGCTATGAGCAGTACGAAATATCCAACTGGGCGCGGCCGGGCTTTGCATCCAAACATAATTTGAAATATTGGAGGCGTGAGCCGTATTTAGGATTTGGCGCGGGTGCGCACTCGTTTTCAGGCAAGCAGCGCTGGGCGAATGTGCACGATGCGGCGGCGTATGTCGAGGCAATTGAGAGTGGGCGCAGCCCGATTATCAGCGTCGACCAGGTTACGCAGGAGCTTGCGCTCGAAGAAGAGTTGTTTCTGGGCTTGCGCCAAATTGGCGGCATTAATTTGCGGCGAATTGAACGAGAATATGGCGTGAATTTGCGAGACAAGGTGGAGCGGTTGGCTGCGAGCGGCATGGTCGAACGTCGCGGGGATATTTTGCGGCTCGCGGTCGAAAAGCTGAATGTCTCCAATGAGATTTTGGTGGAATTGCTGCGCTGACGGTACAGCAGGCCCAAGATTACTTGCTATCTGTGCGTTTTCCTCAGCGTACTCTGCGCCTCTCTGCTAATTTTTCTTAGCCTCAATAGAGCGGGCAAACATTAGGATCGGGAGAGAGACATGACTTACACGGTGGCGAAAGGCAATCAGTTGGTGGATCCAGACCACGTTGCTCCGGTGGACGGGAGTGTCGATCTGCGCAGCGACACAGTCACGCGGCCAACCGACGAGATGCGGCGGGCCATGGCTGCGGCGGAAGTGGGCGACGATGTTTATGGCGAAGATCCCACAGTAAATCTGCTGCAAAGGCGCGCGGCGGAGATTTTCGGCAAGGAAGCGGCGCTGTTTGTTCCCACAGGCTGTATGGGTAACCTGATCGCCATCAAAGTGTGGACCCACCATGGAAACGAAGTGATTTGCGAAGAACGCAGCCACGTGAATTTATATGAGTTGGCCTCCATGTCCGCGATTGCGGGCTGTATGCCGCGCGCGGTCCGCGGAGGCGACGACGGCATCATGACTTGGGAGCAGGTGCACGCGGCGATTCGTCCAAAAATTTACTACGATTCGCAGACAGCTCTGGTCTGCCTGGAAAACACCAGCAACATGGCGGGCGGAACGGTATATCCCACGCAGCGCGTGCATGAGATTTGCGATCGCGCGCATGAGTTGGATCTGAAAGTGCACTTGGACGGCGCGCGCATCTTTAATGCCGCTGTGGCCCTGGGGGATGATGTTGTCCGCATGACCACCAAATGCGATTCGGTGATGTTCTGCTTGTCTAAGGGATTGGGGGCGCCGGTCGGCTCAATGATTCTGGGTTCAAAGGATTTTATCGAGCGGGCCCGCGTGTACCGGAAAATGTTTGGCGGCGGCATGCGACAGGTGGGCGTGTTGGCCGCCGCGGGACTGATCGCACTGAGGAAGTCACCGGCGCGCCTGCACGAGGATCATGACAACGCGCGGTATCTCGCGCAGGGAATCGCGAAGATTCGCGGATTGCAGATCGACCCAGACCGCGTAGTCAGCAATATTGTCATTTTCGATTGCAAGGGCAGCGGCAAAACTGCGGTCGAATTGTGCGATGCTCTTCACGCACGAGGAGTTTGGGCCCAGGATACGGCGCTACATTCGGTCCGCATGGTGACGCACTGCAATGTAGACCGGCCAGCGATCGACCGCGCCCTGCACGAATTACGAACGGTGGCTGGATAACTAGGACGTAGAGGCGCAGCGTAGTAGAGTATTCTGCGCCCTTGAAGACCTGACTGTCATTCCGAGCGAAGCGAGGAATCTCTCTTCGATCTTCTCTGTGCTCTCTGTGCCCTCTGTGGTGAACTCTTCCTTCTCTCAACTCCCTCCATAAGCTAAACTTTTAATGAGTATTGAAATTTCTTGGAGGCGAGGCGCTGTGGATTTCACGTTTACCGAGGAGCAAAAACAACTGCGCAAAACGGTGCGCGAGTTTGCCGAAGGCGAAATCCGGCCCCACGTCATGGACTGGGATGAAGCGTCGCACTTCCCCGTGGAACTGTTGCCGAAGCTCGGCGAAATGGGCTTGATGGGCGTGATTTTCCCGGAGGAGTACGGCGGCGCCGGGCTCGGGTACATCGAGTACGCCACGGTGATTGAAGAGCTGGCGAGGGTCGATGGTTCAGTGGGACTTTTCGTGGCCGCGCACAATTCTCTGTGCAGCAACCACATTTATAAATTCGGGAGCGAAGAGCAGAAGAAAAAATACCTCGTGCCGCTAGCACAAGGAAAAAAGCTTGGGGCGTGGTCGTTAACGGAGCCGGAGGCCGGTTCGGATGCGGGAGGAACGCGCACCACGGCGGTGCGGGCTGGCGACGATTGGGTGCTCAACGGCTCGAAAACGTTTACCACCAACGGCTCGTACGCCGACATTTGCGTGGCGATGGCCGTCACGGACAAAGCGAGAGAATCGCACGGAATCAGCGCGTTCATCCTCGAAAGGGGCATCCCTGGGTTTCGGCCAGGCAAAAAGGAAAACAAGCTGGGCATGCGCGCGAGCGATACCGCGGAAGTGGTCTTCACCGATTGCCGGGTGCCGGGATGCCAGTTGCTTGGGCCGCTGGGTGAGGGATTCATTGGCAGTCTGAAAATTTTGGATGGCGGCCGCATTTCGATTGCGGCTCTTGCCTTGGGTATGGCGCAAGGGGCACTGGAGGCGGCTACAAGTTACGCCAAGCAGCGCAGGCAATTCAATAAGCCCATTGCCGATTTTCAGGCGATTCAATTCAAGCTGGCGGACATGGCCACGCAGGTGGAGGCGGCCCGGCTGCTGGTGTATCAAGCGGCGTGGCTCGCGGATCAGGGAAGCGCGCGCTACACCAAGCAATCCAGCATGGCGAAATTGTTTGCCAGCGAAGTAGCGGTGCGGGTGGCCAACGAATGCGTCCAGGTGCACGGTGGCTATGGCTTCATCAAGGATTATCCGGCGGAAAAGTTTTATCGCGACGTGAAGTTGTGCACCATTGGCGAAGGTACCAGCGAGATTCAACGCCTGGTGATAGCGCGCCAATTGCTAGGAAAAAAGTAGCGGCCAGCTTGGCAGCGCCGGCATCCTGCCGGCTCTTTGCGAACAAGCGCCACAGGCACCACGCCCTGTGCCACAATAAAGTGAATGCGAACTAGTGTCCCGCAACATACCGTTGGCGAGCTTACCGCGTGAGAACTAATCCGCAATGCATCTGACCATCAGCGACTGGGGCGCAAAAGTCCTCGCCGGCGATGTGCGCGCCATCTCGCGCGCAATTACCGCCATCGAAAATCATTCGCCGGAAGCTGAAGAATTGCTGAAGACGCTGTTTCCGCATACCGGCCGGGCTTATTTGACGGGAGTGACGGGCGCGCCCGGAACCGGGAAAAGCACCCTGGTAGACCGGTTGGCTGCGGTGCATCGCAAGCGCGGCGAGCCTGTCGGCGTAGTGGCTGTCGATCCCACGAGCCCCTATTCGGGCGGCGCGATTCTGGGTGATCGCATCCGCATGCAGGGACACGCCGGCGATAGCGGCATGTTCATTCGCTCCATGGCGACGCGCGGATTTTTGGGCGGCTTGGCGCGCTCGACCGCCGAAGTTGCGTTGCTGCTGGATGCGGCCGGGAAGCGCCAGGTGCTCATCGAGACAGTCGGCGTAGGGCAAGACGAAATCGATATTGTGCGGCTGGCGGATTGCGTACTCGTCATGCTGGTGCCGGGCCTCGGTGACGATATTCAGAACATGAAGGCCGGCCTGATGGAGATCGCAGATATTTTCGTCTTGAACAAAGCGGATCGCGAGGGTGCCGACCGGCTCGAAGAACAGCTTCACGCGATGTTGTCATTGGTGATGCCGCGCGATGGCTGGCATCCTCCGGTGGTGCGCACGGTGGCCACCGAGAATCGCGGAATTGAGGAGTTGGCGGATACAATCGAAAAGTTCCGAAAGCATTTTGAGGCCAGTGGGCAGCGAGAAAAGAAACACATCGAACACTGGGAGAATCGATTGGTGGAAATGCTGGAATCGCGCCTCCTGGAAAAAGTGCTGGGCGGCAAAGCAGGCGAGGCGAAGTTGAGAAATTTAGCGGAAGAAGTTGCGGCTAGGAGGAAGGATCCATTTTCAGCCGTTAGCGAAATTCTGCAGGCGCAAAAGCCTTTGTAGGGGCCGTCTTCCGGGGCATGCACTCTGCGTTAATTTGTCAGCAAACATTGGGAGTACACCAAAATGCATTTGGGCGATCTTGAGGTGCGGTATCTGGACGGCGGCGGGTTCGGGCTCGATGGGGGTGCGATGTTTGGGGTTGTACCTCGCGTGTTGTGGGAGAAAAAATCGCCCCCGGACGACCGGAACCGCATTCGCATGCGCGCGAATTCGCTGCTGGTCCGCGCCCACGGCAAAACTATACTCGTGGAGACAGGGAACGGCACGAAGATGGATGCAAAGCTGCGCGATATTTACAACGTGCAGGATGGCGATCCCTTAATCGACGCGCTGGCCCGCGACGGCGTGCACCCGGAGCAGATCGATCTGGTCATCAATACCCATCTGCACTTCGATCATTGCGGCGGGAATACGCGAACGGTGGGCGATCGCATCTTGCCCACGTTTCGCCGGGCACGGTATGTAGTGCAGCGCGGTGAGTTGGAACACGCCATGAATCCGACGCAACGTGACCGCGCCAGTTATTTCCCGGAAAATTTTGCGCCCATTTCCAAGGAAGGTCTGTGGAGCTTGAAAGAGGGTGATGCGGAAATTCTTCCGGGAATTTCCGTCGAACGCGTGCCGGGCCACAACGCGGACATTCAAGCCGTGCTCCTTCGCGGCGGAGGACAGACGCTGGCGTTTGTTGCGGATTTGATTCCTACACGGCACCATATTTCGTTGCCGTGGATCATGGCCTATGACTTGTATCCGCTGCAGACGCTGGAAACCAAGCGGCAATGGATTTCGCGAATGCTCGCCGGGAAGTGGATTGTGGTGTTTGGGCACGACCCGGATGTGCCCGCGGCGCGCTTGCGAGAAGTCGGTGGAAAGATCGAAGTGGACCCGGTGCATTTGAACCTGTAGTTGGATAGACGAGGTGAGCTTGTGTAGTGCCGTTCTTCACACCGGTTCCGTCTTCCCGAGCGTAGCGAGGGATCTCTCTTCGATGCCGGCGGCCCAAGACGACAAATTCCCAGGAGAAGCGAATGCCGAGCCAGAGAAAACCGAAGCCCAAAAGTGCCCGAACGAAAGGACCCGCTGCGGAAATTGGAGTCATTGGGGGCAGCGGCTTGTACTCCATGATCGGTCTGACCGACACGCGAGAGGTCCGCGTGAACACGCCCTTTGGCGATCCCTCCGATGCCTTCGTGCTGGGAACGGTAGAGGGAAAACGCGTGGCATTTCTCGCGCGCCACGGGCGAGGGCACCGGTTCGGGCCGAGCGACATCAATTTCCGCGCGAACATCTACGCCATGAAATTGCTTGGCGTGGAACGGATCATTTCCGTCAGCGCAGTGGGATCCCTGGAAGAGGATTTGCCGCCAGGGGAATTTCTGATTCCGGATCAGTTCTTCGACAGCACCAAGGGTCGGAAATCCACATTCTTCGGGAACGGCATCGTCGCCCACGTGACCTTCGACAAGCCCACCTGTCCCCAGATTTCCAAGGTATTGGGGGAAGCGTGCCGCGCAATGAAGGTCGCGGTGCGGGAAAAGGGAACGTACATTTGCATGGAAGGCCCGCAGTTTTCCACATTGGCGGAAGCTGAATTTCACCGCGCCATGAAATTTTCCGTGATTGGCATGACCAATGTGACCGAAGCCAAGCTGGCGCGCGAAGCCGAGCTTTGTTATTCCACCATCGCCATGGTCACCGACTATGATTGCTGGCATCCCGGACACGATTCCGTCACCGTAACAACCATTATCGAGACCCTGAATCAGAACGCCGCGAACGCTCAGAACGTCTTGCGGGAAGCCATCAGAATGCTCCCGAGCGAACGAGGCTGCAAATGCGCCAGTGCCTTGAAACACGCCATTTTGACGGATCTCAAGGTGGTGCCGGCGCAAACGAAAAAAAATCTGGCTGCCATCATCGGGAAGTACGTGAAGTAAATGCGCGCCACCCTCAGAAGCAGTCTGTTGCTAAAGCCGTCGCCAAATAAAAATTAGGAGAAGCTCATGTCCTTGCTAGTGGTCGGTTCTGTAGCCTATGACGCCCTGGAAAGCCCGTACGGAAAGGTCGAACGTACTCTCGGTGGTGCCGCCACGTATTTCTCCGTTTGCGCGGCATTCTTCACGGAAGTGAAGTTAGTGGCCATTGTGGGCGAGGATTTTGATCCCAAGGACGAAGCGCTCCTCCGCAAGCGGTCCATTGATATCGAAGGGCTGGAGCGCGCCACCGGAAAATGTTTTTTCTGGGCCGGCAAATATTCGGAAAATCTGAACGAGCGGGTCACGCTCACAACCGACTTGAATGTCTTCGCGGACTTCAAGCCGCGTCTCCCACAGAGATACACAAATTCCAGGTACGTATTTCTAGCGAATATCGCGCCGGACTTGCAGCGCGATGTGTTGAAGCAGGTAAACGGCAGACCCAAGCTCGTCGCCATGGATACCATGAATTACTGGATCGAGCGGACCAACGCGGAGTTACTGGAAACGCTCAAGCACGTGGACATTTTGATGATCAACGATTCGGAGACCCGGCAACTCTCCAACGAACACAATTTGCTGCGTGCGGCGCGAAGAATCTTCAAGATGGGGCCATCCACGCTGGTGGTCAAGCGCGGTGAATACGGCGCCATGATGGTCGACCAGCACGGCGCGTTTTGCGTCCCGGCATTTCCCCTGGAAGAACCGCACGACCCAACCGGTGCCGGCGACAGTTTTGCCGGCGGCTTCATGGGCTACCTGGCAAGCGTCGGCAGCACCAGCGATATGGCGCTGCGACGAGCAATGGTCTACGGTTCGGTGATGGGCAGTTTTGCCGTCGAGCGGTTTGGGTTGGACCGCCTTCTCAGCTTAAAAAAGTCCGAGATAGCCGCCAGAGCACGCCACTTCGCAAAACTGACCCAGTTCAAACTGTAGATGAGTACAATCGGCGTAGGCGGGCTGGACCGCCTGAGGATGATTGGCTTTCATCAAGCGCTGCTGCGGCTCGTCTTTGCCGCGGCCATGGGCGCGTTTATCGGTTTAGAACGGGATTACCGGCGGCGCCCCGCAGGGATACGCACCAGCATGTTCGTGTGCTTGGCCACCGCGCTGTTCACCATTTTGTCGCAGCAATTGTCGCACCTCTGGGGCGACACGGGGCCCACGCGCATCGCTTCGAATATCGTGCAGGGCATCGGCTTCTTGGGCGCGGGCGCCATCCTGAAAGACAATTTGGGAATGGTAGGAATGACCACAGCGGCGACCATTTTCGTGGAAGCGGCCATCGGAATGGCCAGTGGCGGCGGATTTTTTGGTTTGGCCGGCGTGACAACCGGCCTGGTGCTGTTCGCATTAGTAGTGCTGGGCTGGGCTACCCAAACACTGAATCTAAAATATTCAACAATTTTGTTTCGATTCACCACCAGCCAGTCCAAAAATGTGGCCAAAGAAATTCAACAGCTGCTGAATGAATTGCGAATCCCGGTTCGCCAGTTCCGCACTTCCGTCGCCGGCGAGAGTTCCGTGGTGGAATTCCAGGCCGAAGTTACGCATCAGCAGGAAGAACGAATCTTGCACCAGCTCAATCGCGAAGGTGTGGTCACGGAAATGATCCCGTTCGACGCTTCACGCTCATGAGTTCCCAGGGAAAAATCATTCGCAAACCGAAAGCCCTCCGCAAAGGGTCGAAGGTGGCCGTGTTTGCGCCCGCTTCTCCCGCAGAGCAGATCGAAGTGGCCGCCGGTTTGGCCGAGTTGCGCCGCCTGGGATACGAGTTCACGCCGGTGCAGTTGCCGGGCTCGGAAGGCTATTTCGCGGGATCGGCGTCAGCGCGACTGGACGGTTTCTTGAAAGCCGCGCGGCATCCGGAAATTGCCGGGCTCGTGGGACTGCGCGGCGGCTATGGCGCAACGTATCTGCTGGACCACGACATTGCTGCGCAACTACAGGAGCCCAAATGTGTGATTGGGTTCAGCGATCTGACCGTGCTGCAAACGTATCTCTGGCAGAAGTGCGGCTGGGTAACCTTCCACGGACCCATGGTCGCAGCAGGACTGAATCGCGGCGCTGATGATGCGCGCGGATATGACGAAGAATCCTTTTTGAAGGCCGTCGGGAGCGTGGAGTCGGGCTGGGAACTGCCCTTATGCGGCAAATCGCTGGAATGGGGAGTCGCGGAAGGTCGGCTGCTTGGCGGCTGCCTTACCATGCTGCAGACCACCTTGGGAACGCCATGGGAGTTGGATACTGCGGGCGCGTTGCTGGTGCTGGAAGATCGCGGGCTCCGGCCCTACCAAGTGGATCGCGCCCTGATGCACTTGAAACAAGCCGGCAAATTTGCACAGGTACAAGGAATGATTCTGGGCGAATTTCCGGATTCGGAAACGCCGGTCAAGGGCAGTCCCACCGTACTTGACGTCTGCGAACGAATTTTGCGGCCCTTGGGCGTGCCCATTGTGTTTGGCGCGCCCGTGGGGCATACGCAGCGGCCGATGTTGACCTTGCCTCTGGGCGTGCAAGCCCGGCTGATTTCCTCAGGAGATGGACGATTGGAAATATTAGAACCAGCGGTAGTGTAGGGCTGCCTTCCGAGGCGGGCCGTTAATATTCCAAAACGCGTCTAAGGACCACAAAGAAAAACATGAAACACATTCACATGATTGGAATCGGCGGCTCGGCGATGGCCCCGCTGGCGGGAATGCTGCGCGAGATCGGCTACCGAGTCACAGGCTCCGATGCAGGCGTGTATCCGCCGGCGTCGACGTTGCTGCACTCGCTGGGCATCGAGTATGCCGCGACTTTTGACACCAAGAATCTCACGCCAACCCCGGACCTGATTGTAGTGGGAAACGCCATTTCCCGCGGCAACGTGGAAGTGGAAGAAATGCTGGACCGCAAGATTCCTCACCGGTCGCTGCCGGAAATCCTGGAAGAGCATTTTCTTCCCGGGAGACATTCGATTGTGGTCAGCGGCACCCATGGGAAAACGACTACCACGGCAATGCTGGCGTGGATTTTCCATGTCGCGGGTAAAAAGCCAAATTTCCTGGTGGGCGGCGTAGCGGAAAATTTTGGCAAGAGCTACGGGTTAGCAGGCGGCGGCGAATTCATTCTGGAGGGCGATGAGTACGATTCCGCGTACTGGGACAAGGCCGCCAAATTCCTGCACTATCAACCCGATGATCTGATCGTCACCTCCGTGGAGTTCGATCACGCGGACATTTATGCCGATTTTGACGTGTACCAGTTGGCCTTCAAACGCCTCGTGAACCTCGTGCCCCGGCGTGGCCGCCTAATCGTCTGGGGCGACCATCGTAAAGATTTGGTAGCGCCGGCATCTCTGCCGGCTCCGGCCGGCGTTCCGCTCGCGGTCACGGAAAAAGCCTTTTGTCCCGTGATCACCTATGGATTTGACCCGGAAAATGACTGGGTGGCCAGCGACGTCGCCATTGCCGACGACCAGATGCATTTTCGCGCGGAGTTTAAAGGCGAATTGTACGGCGAATTTGCCCTGGCCGCTTCCGGCCGGCACAACGTGCTGAATGCCCTGGCGGCGTTGGTTGTGGCCCAGGGGCGCGGCATTCGCGCGGACGCGATTCGTTCGGCGCTGGCCACTTTTCAAAGTGTCAAGCGTCGCATGGATGTGAAAGGCGAACTGGACGGCGTCCTGGTGGTGGATGATTTTGCGCATCATCCCACAGCCATTCGCGCCACCATTGACGCGGCACGCTTGCGTTGGCCTGGTCGCCGGCTCTGGGCGATCCTCGAGCCGCGTTCGAACTCCATGCGCAGGCGCGTTTTTCAAGACGCCTTGCCCAACGCCCTGGCCTTAGGCGATCGCGTGATTCTCGGCGCCGTGCATCGCTCCGGGCAATTGAGCGACGAACAACGGCTGGATCCCGAGACCATTGTCGCGGCGGTGCGGGAATTGGAGAAGGATGCGCGAGTACTGCCGAGCGCGGACGCGATTGTGCAATTTCTGGGTGCGGAAGCGCGCTCGGGTGATTTGCTGTTGGTCATGTCCAATGGTAGCTTCGATGGATTGTGCGAAAAGCTTCTGAAGCGGCTCGCGGAACGCCCGTCGGCGAAACTCGAAATTGGAAAATAGCAACTCAAGAATGGACCAGGTAAACCAGTCTGGTAGCGCCGGCTTCCAGCCGGCTCGGTCCCCTGTAGCGGCGGCTTTACGCCGCCGTCCGCTTCTCGGGTGCCCCACGCGCCGGTGTTGCACGCGGGGTCTTTCTTTCATCCTGAGCCGCACTTGCCGCCCTCGGCGTCGTACATCCACCGCGATACTCATCGCTCTCCTGTCGGCGTTAGCCACCTTCACCGCATCCCCTTCCACAGCAGCCATCCGCTACACGATTTCCCTCGCCCATCCGGAACAGCATTTATTCAGAGTGACCATGGACCTGCCCGAGGTGCACGGCGATGTAAAACTCCAGATGGCCGCGTGGAACGCGTTATACGAAATACGCGATTTCAGCAGCCATGTCCAGCAGGTGGAAGCTTACGCAAATGGCCAACGGGTAGACATCGAGAAACTCGATAAGCTGACCTGGCACGTCAGGGCCACCGGCACAGTTACGGTGAAGTACGCCACGTTCTGGGACGATGTAGGCCCGTTTAATTCCCAACTGAACGCGGAGCACGCCTTTATCAATCCCGCCATGATTTTGCTGTACGTGCCCGAGCGCCGTGGCGAACAGAGCACCATCGCGCTCGCCGATGTACCGTCGCAATGGAATGTGGCTTCCGCCGCACTTACAATAATTGAATTTATGGGCGAATCCCGCTTATTCACCTTGAGCGCACCAACTTTCGATGCGCTCGCCGATGATCCCATCGAGGTCTCGAACTTCGAGGAGTTCACTCTCCCCGACCTTTCCCCACCCGTACACGTGGTGATTCATGGGGACAATTTCAAAAAGAAGGATGTAGAAACCGCGCTGCGAAAAATCTGCACCTATGAGTTGAAATTGATGGGGAACGCGCCATACGACCAGTACACCTTCATCTTTCACATCGGCAAAGCCTCCGGCGGCGCGGGCGGCGGAATGGAACACGCCAACTCCACCGCGATTTCTATCCCTTCCGGCGAATATCTTGCGGACGTATCCGCTCACGAATATTTTCATTTATGGAACGTGAAGCGCATTCGTCCGGCCACGCTGGAGCCGGTCGACTACACGCATGAAATGTACACGCGGGCATTGTGGTTCGCGGAAGGCGTGACCAATACATACGGCTCGTACACCCTCGTCCGTTCGGGCATCTGGAACCGCCGCGAGTTTTATTCGGACTTATCCTCACAGATTACTGAGCTCGAAGCACGTCCCGCGGAACATTGGCAGAGCGCGGAACAGTCCAGCTTGGACACTTGGCTCGACAAGTACGCGCTGTACAACCAGCCGCAGCGGAGCATCTCCTACTACACCAAGGGCCAACTGTTGGGCGTGCTGCTGGACATCCTGATTCGCGATCGCACCGACAACCAGCACAGCTTGGACGATGTCCTGCGCGCCATGAATCAGGATTTTGCCAAGGCAGGCAAATTTTATCGCGACAGCTTGGACGTAAAACTTGAGGCAGAAAAAATTGCCGGCGGATTGCTGGATGATTTCTTCGACAATTACGTCAGTGGCGCGAAGCCCCTGCCATACGCGCAATTGTTTTCGGAAGCGGGTTTGGCGCTCCAGCAGAAAGACTCCACGCGAGCGACGCTGGGCTTCAGTGTTCAACGGGAGCCGGACGGCACCCGCACGATTGCCAGCGTAGAGCCGGGCAGCAACGCGGAAAAGGCAGGATTGCTGGTCGGGGACGAAGTCGTGCGCTGGAATAATGGCGATGTGCCACGACGCCTCGATCGCTGGGCGCCGCAGCAAAAACCGGGAGAGACGCTGCATCTGCGAGTCCGGCGGGCAGAGACGGAGTTGATGGTGGACTTGCGCCTCGGCGAGCTACGCGAGACCTTTTACCAGGTGATCGAAGTCTCAAAGGCCAGCGAACGCGCGCAGCGCATCCGCGAAGGCATGCTGCGCGGCACCACGGATCCCGTTACCGCCAGGAAATCAGCCCCTGGAAATAACTAAACTGCTCGCCCCGGACCGACGCGGTTTTAACCTTGAACGAGCTATCACTACCGGACCACGACTTACGAGCTTCCCCTCAACTCCCGCTTGACCGCGCGTGCCGGATTCGAGAAAGTCGTGAGTAGCCCATGCTCCGCGTCGCGTTTGTTGCCATTTTTCTTTCCTTGTACGTCCTCGTCGTAGGACCTCCGCTGCTGCTTTACACCTTCGTCACAAAACACGTAGACCCGTTGTACTGGGCGGGCATAAGAGGTGTGATGTTCTTCGTGAACTGTGTCGGCGTGCACGTCGATGTGAAAGGCACCGAGCGCATCCCCCCGGGTACCTGCATTTTTGCCGCGAATCATACGAGTTCCGCGGATGCGCCGGCGGTGGTGGGGGCGATTCCCCGGCGCATCGCGATTCTGCTCAAGCGCCCGCTGTTTGATTGGCCGATTGTAGGGCAGGCGTTCCATCTGGCGCATTTCATTCCGGTGGATCGATTCAATCGCGAATCGGCCATCGAAAGCGTAGACAAAGCGGTGTTGGCGCTGAAGGCGGGTCAATCCTTCCTGATTTATCCTGAGGGCACGCGCAGCCCGGACGGCCGATTGCAGGAATTCAAGAAGGGAACTGCCGTAATGGCGATTCAGTCGGGAGTGCCGGTCGTGCCGGTGGCGTGTTCCGGCGCGCATCGCATCATGGAAAAACGAAAGTTGCACATTCATCCGGGCAGGATCTTGGTTGAGTTTCTGGAGCCGGTAGATCCGGGCAAATACACGATGGAGGGAAGAGAGGCGCTAATTCAGGAGATTCACGACCGTGTAGCCGCAGGATTGCCGGAGGATCAGCGTCCCCTGAGCTAGCGCTACCAGCTACGAACTACCAACCACGAACTGCCAACCACTTACTCCCCCTGCCGCTTCTGTAATTCCGCTTCGAGTTGCTGCACGCGCTTCTGCAGCTCCGGCAACCGGTTCAACGCCGCCATCATTTTCAGCCATTCACGATTTTCCACCGCGGGATACCCGGAATACAGCGATCGCGGGGAACATCATTGGGCACGCCACTTTGTGCGGTGATCACCGTCCCATCACCCACTGTGAGGTGTCCAGCGGTGCCAACCTGCCCTGCAAGGATGCAGTTGTCGCCGATCTTCGTGGATCCGGCCAGGCCGACTTGCCCGCAAAGCATGGTGTTCGCGCCAACTTGAGACGCGTGGCCGATCAGAACTAAATCATCAATTTTGCTGCCATGTCCAATGCGGGTTTCCCCCACGGTGGCCCGATCGATGCACGCGTTGGCCTGCACTTCCACGTCGTCTTCGAGAACCGCTGGTCCGGATTGCACGATTTTGTGCCAAGTGCCATCGCTGCGCTTGGCGTAACCGAGTCCGTCTCCGCCGATAATCGCGCCGTTTTGCAGGATCACACGGTCCCCCACGACGCAGTTTTCGCGTACCACAGCGTGCGCGTGGGCAAAGAAGTCCGCGCCAATTTTCGCTCCACGGTAAATCGTAACGAAGCTGTGCAACACAGCGCGTGGACCCAGCTGGACTCCATCGTCGATGAAACAATAGGGACCAATATGCGCATCCGGGCCGATGTTCGCCGTGGCCGAAACGACTGCGGTCCCATGCACGCCCGGTAGGTACACCGGCGGCTGATAAAAGAGTTCTAGCGCCTGCGCAAAAGCGAGATACGGATTCTGGCTTAGCAGTGCTGTCAGCGCCGGGAGCCCCGATTGCCGCGCGAGGTCCACGCCTTCCTCGACCAGCACCGCGGATGCCCCTGTCACTTTTAACAATGGCGAATAACGTCGATTCGCGAGAAAAGTAAGTTGGCCAGGGGAGGCGCGGTCGATCCCGGCAACACCGGTGATCTCCAGCGTGGCATCTCCTTCAACGCGACAACCGAGCCGCTGCGCGAGTTCGAGCAATTTCATGGAAGGCGCTCCTGGAGCCCAACCGAAGAAGTCTTGTTGGGGTGATGGATTGAGTCTCGCACAGCGGTCCCAGGTAAGTACAGGCACCGCGAGTTAAGCGGCAACTTTGGGTTTGCCACCAGCATCGGAATCGATATAATGGCGGGGCGATTTTTAACAATGATACATCCGGGAGCTTCGCCCCCGCCCCGCAGACAGGTCCTGGAAGCTGGCCCATCAAATTTTAACGCAAGGAGATTTGCGTTTTGCCACGAGCAAGTCGGACCTGGGGATTGCTTTTACTATTGGGCTGCGTGTGCTCTGGTACTTCCAGATTAAGCGCGCAAGAAGCAGTTGTGGATTTATCTGCCGGCCCGCGAGATGTCTTGTACGCGCAGTCGCGAATTCTCGAATCGATCGATGATTCGTGGTTCCTGCTCACAACCCCCACCGTGCCGTCCTTCGCCTATTCGCTGGATTCGCCGCGCGTGGTGGCTGTGCCTTCAGCAATCCCCAACGATAAACCACTAAGTGCTCCCGACAGCGCCGAGGTGCGCCCCACCGACCAGGATCAGACCGAGGAAAATGGCGGACATTTCCGCTGGAAACCGGCGTTTGGCGAGTCCCTGCTGTACACCGGCGTCATGCACTCCTTCGATATCGCCACTGAGGCTGGAACGCGGGATACGTTGAACGGGCACTGGTTCACGCATTATGCGCAATCCGTTTCCGAATTGCGCGGCTGGAGTGACGGCGACACCTTCATGGCCCCCTACGTGGGGCATCCCATCGAGGGCTCGGTCTTTGGCTTCATCGAGCGACAGAACGATCCAAGGTTCCGTTATGTTCAGTGGGGAGATGGGCGCGAATACTGGATCAGCTTGCTGCGCTCCATGGCCTATTCCGCCGTGTGGCATACGCAGTGGAAAATTGGACCGGCCAGCGAGGCTTCGATTGGCAACGTCATGCTCCATGCCTCCCCGGGCTTCATCACCCTGGTGGACACGCCGACGCTGGGTTTTTGCACCATGCTCGCCGAAGATGCCGCGGATCGCTGGCTGATTATGGGGCTTGAGAATCGCACGAACAACCGTGTCGTGCTCGTAGTGGTGCGTAGCTTCCTCAACCCTGGGCGCAGCTTCGCGAATATGATGGCGTTTCGACCGCCATGGAATCGCGACACACGCCTCAACATTTTTCGTGTGGATCATCAGATCCGCCAAGTTCTGCTGGACGATTATCGCAACGGAGAAGGGGACAAGCCCTTCATCTACGTGAAGGATGCCTGGAAACCGGCAGGAGTGGAGTTTGTGCATCCCCACCCCAAAGAAGCGGATATTGAGCTCACCGCTTTTCCGTACTACGAAACCTTTCTGGGCGGCGGTTCCTGCGTCGGCGGTGGAGGATCGGGCGCTGCGCGAGTCAGTCCGAAGCTGCAGGTGATCACGGAAGTGAGCGGCTGCTTGATCATGCACCAGCCGCAATCGAATATCAGCGCGGATTCGCTATTCTACGGCGGCGGATTGCGGTGGACGCCTATGGCGGCGCGGCGTTTTTCGCCGTTCACGCAATTTATGTTTGGCGGGCGAAAAGTAACCCAGGAAGTCATCGATCTCGCGCTACGGGAAAAGCTGTGGGATGAGTGGAATGACGGGCATGGAACGCTGGGACACTATCCCATGCGCAGTGCCTATTCGATCGAGAATTCACAGAATGGGCCAAGCATCGCCGTCGGCGGCGGATTCGATTGGGTAGTGACCCGCCCATTTGCCTGGCGCATTTTGAATCTGGAGTACACGCATTCGTGGATCAACGATGTCGCGCAGATACGTCCCCAGGAAGGGCTGAAAATTTCCACCCAAGCCGTAGTGCGCATCGGTACGTGGTGAAGCAAGTCGCCAGTGGAAACTGTCCACGGTGAACTGCCAATTTCCTAGCCATCTTCGTCAAACAGCCGAGGCTGCGCTGCGCCAACAGCAACCGGTTTCCGTCGCGCAATACCCACCACGCCCAACACCGTAATTTCCGTCAGCGCCGTCCGCGGAACAAAAATACGGTCAGTGTTGGAATTGAAATCGGGCGGCGTCATCTGTAAACCGTTTTCCTGCAATCCCAACAGGTCATTCGGGATCACACCTTCCAGGCTCTCGCCATCGCGAAATCGCAGGCGCACCCAAAGCCCATCCAGTTTGGGCCGGCTAAGAAACGTTTTGCGGTCCATCGCGATGTCGTCGGCCAGATCCCGCACAAAATAAACCGCGCGTACCTTCGGGAGCGGGATTTCCTCGTGTTCGCCATTCGGTGTGAGCACGTCCAGCGATTCGATTTGCGCCAGGCGCCCCGCGTTCAAATACCCGCGGAGCAGCTTGCGGTCGGCAAGCTCAATGATCACCTTTTTGTGGGTCGAAGCTGGTGTTTTGCTCTTCAAACTGGCCTTTTTCGTCAAATTTCACGAAACATTTGCGCAAAATCGCAGATTATGTTAATTTAAGCTCGATTTTCGTGTCAAGTCATTGTTTTCATTGACTTTAGCCCATGAGGGCCGCTTTTGACCGAAAAAAAACAAATCCTTAAATCCGCGTCGATTATATCCCTCGTGACCATCGTGAGCCGCGTCCTCGGTTACGTTCGGGACCAGCGCATCTCCTTCTTGTTAGGTACCACCATTTCCGCCGACGCCTTCGTCCTCGCCTATCGTTTGCCCAACCTGTTCCGGCGCATGGTCGCCGATGGCGTGGTGACCGCGTCGTTCATCCCGGTGTTCACCACCTACATGCGGGATAGCACCAAGGAACTGTGGGATTTCGGGAACCGCCTCTTCTGGACGCTGGCCCTGGTATTGGCCATTATCACCGTTCTGGGTGTGATTTTCTCTCCGGTGGTGATTCAGTCGTTCTCGGCGCCCGGCGAGAAGGCCAGTAGTTGGGCGGAAGCCACTTCGTTGAACCGCATTATTTTTCCATATTTATTCTTTGCGGGCCTGGCGGCGCTCGGAATGGGCATACTCAACTCCTTCCACAATTTTGCGCTTCCGGCATCCACCACGGCCCTGCAGAACGCCGCGATCATCATCTTTTCGATGGCAGTGGTATGGCACTACTTCGGCAGTCCGGCGATTTCCCTGGCGGTCGGAGTACTCGTTGGCGGGGCGCTGCAGTTTTTGATCCTGGTGCCGCAACTGGTCAGGCGCGGGATGCGCTTCGATTTTGCGATTTCCTTTTCGCATCCGGGCGTTCGGAATTTTGCGCGGTTGATGGTGCCGCGTTTCTTCGGCATGGGCATCGCCCAAATCAACTTCTTTGTCGACACCTTTTTCGCCACCGCGCCGCGCATGCCTCGCGGCAGCCTGGCGGCCTTGTATGTGTCTGATCGCGTCATGGAATTGGTGCTGGGCGGGTATGCAATCGCCGTGGCCACCGCCATCTTGCCCATGATGTCCCACCAGGCGGCGGCAAATGACTACGAGGGGCTGAAGCGCACCCTGACCTTTTCGGTCAGGCTCGTAGCGTACATCACGATTCCCGCGGCCCTTGGCTTGATGATCCTGCGCGAGCCCATTATTCGCATGCTCTTCCAACACGGGCAATTCGTGGCGGAATCCACCCGGCTAACCGCGCGCCCCCTGCTCTACTACGCTGCCGGATTACCTGCGCTGGCCTGCGTAAAGCTCATTGTTCCTGCGTTCTATTCCGCGAAAGACACCAAGACCCCCGTAATTGTGGCCCTCATTTCCTTCGCCCTGAACATTGTGCTGAATTTTGTTTTTCTGCACTTCCTGTTCAAACGCTTCCAGAATGGCGGCCCTGCTCTGGCTACGGTCCTGGCGTCGTTGTTTGACTTCTTCACCTTGTTCTTCATCTTCCGGGTGCGCTATGGCGCGCTCGGAAGCGTTCAGTTACTTCGTTCCATAAGCAAGATTTCGCTCTGCGCTGCATTAATGGGCGTTGGCTGCATGATTGGCAATCATTACGCCAACTACACGCTCCATTCCGCATTCTTTACCCAACTTATGGTTTTCCTCGCCCTCATCGGCGGCGCCACACTGCTCTACATCGGCCTCACGTGGGTGTTCCGCTGTCCGGAGATCGAAGAAGTTTACGGCATCGCCACACGACAGGAGACCGCCGAGGAATTGGCAGGTACGTGATGGATATTTCCGCCGCAATTTCCGCATTTTTGACGCATGTCCGCGTCGAAAAAGGGCTGAGTGCAAATACCGTCGCGGCCTATGGGCGAGACATGAGCAAGTTCGAATCCTTCGCAAAAAAAAATAAACTGGCCCTGGACAAAGTCTCGCGCGACGATCTCGTCGACTTTCTCGCCAGTTTGTACCGCCAAAAGCTGGAAAGCCGCACAGTCGCGCGGCACATGGTCACCTTACGGAACTTCTTCCGCTTCGCGCAGATCCACGAGCTGATCAGCGAGGACCCCTCATTGAATTTGGAATCGCCAAAGATCCGCCGCTCCCTCCCGGACTATTTGCGCCTCGAAGAAGTCGAGAAACTCCTCGCCCAACCGGACGACAAGACCCCAACGGGACTCCGCGACCTCGCCATGCTGGAGGTGCTGTATTCTAGCGGGCTCCGTGTTTCGGAGTTGACCGGCTTGCGCGTGATGGACCTCGACCGCTCCGTAGGCTGCGTGCGCTGCATTGGCAAGGGCGATAAAGAACGTATCGTACCCATTGGCAGGAAGGCCATGGCGCTGGTGGACCGCTACTTGCGCGATGCCCGCCCGAAACTGCTGAGCAAAAAGCAATCCAGCAACTCTCCCGTGCTATTCCTGAACCGCCGCGGCGGCAAATTGAGTCGCGTGGGCGTCTGGAAAATTCTGTCCGCATATGGAAGACATGCGGGGCTGCGTGTGGCGCTCACTCCGCACATGCTGCGCCACAGTTTTGCAACACATTTGTTGGAACGCGGAGCGGATCTTCGCTCCGTGCAATTGATGTTGGGACACAGCGATATCTCCACCACGCAGATTTATACCCATGTGGTCGAGGAACGCTTGAAGCAGATTTACAAGGCGCATCACCCGCGCGCGTAGGCGAACGGGAAAGGAACAATGTGGGTGCGGCGAGTTGGCCAGGCACCCTAATCTCGGAAGGAGCGCAATGCCTGACTACATGTTTTTGCTGGAAAGCCGGCTTTCTCCGGAGCAGCGCGCGGCGATGTTACGCGTACAGGAATTGGCTGCGGCCTTGGGATTCAATGTATATCTGACCGGCGGCACGGTACGCGACCTCATTACCGGAGCGACCCTGCGTGATCTCGATTTCACGTTAGAAGGCAATCCCTCGAAGATGGCCCGCGAACTGGAAAAGGGCGGCGCCAAAGTTCTCGCCGAAGACGACAAGTTGCGCCACGTGGAAATCCTATTCGCTGGCGAAGTGGATGGCAGCTTGTCTGCCGCACGCGACGAATATTACGTGCGGCCCGGTACGCGGCCGGAAATTCGCTGGTCGACCATTATGGAAGATCTGCGAAGGCGGGATTTCTCGCTGAACGCCATTGCTATTTCCCTGAATCCGGCGTCGCGAGGCTTGCTGCTCGATCCCACCAATGGGCTGTCGGACATCGAGCACGGCGAAGTGCGGGCGCTCACGATTCATAGTTTCACCAACCAGCCCGTGCGGCTGATACGCGCTTTGCGCATGGCCGCGCGCATGGGATTCAAGCTGGAATCCCGCACGCAGGAATGGTTCAACCTGGCTATCGAACGCGAGCTCCAGAAAACCATTACGCCCGAAGATGCCGGGCAGGAGTTGCGTGCGTTGGCCCGCGAAGAGCGGCCACATTTAGTCTTGAAAGAATGGGCCGAGCAGGATTTGCTCGAGCTGGTTCATCCGCTGATCGCCAAGAAACATCCGGACTATGACGCAATTTCGCGGCTGCTGAAGGTCCGCGACGAATTGTTCATGGCGGGATTCCGGCCGCGCTTAGCCACGCCCATGATGCTCGCCATTCTCGGTAAACTGAAGGATCGCGAGTTGGGTCACGTGCTTTCGAAACTCGGATTCCGGTCGGCGGAAATTGCGGAAATCGAGGAGTTCCCGGAAAAAGCGGCGGAAGCGGCCAAGGATTTGGCGGGGAAGAAAGCCAAGACGCCCATTGAAGCTTACCGGTACATCGAAAAGCTGTCCTTGGAAGTCGTAGCGTATCTCTTGGCGGAGTCCAACAATTCTGCGGCGGTTGGAAAGCTGAAATCCTACCTCAACAAGTGGCGGCCCATCCGCCAGGCCTTGCCGGTGGTAGCTGCGGAACTTGAACATTTGGGAATGGCGCGGGGGCCGAAGTTCGACCAGATCGTCGATGACGTCTTTGCAGCGCAACTGAACGGCCGTGGCAAAACGCCGGAAGAACGCGAGAAAATGCTGCGCAAGCTCTCCGGTATCAAGGAGCAGCCCAAAAAGAAAGAAAAGGAACGCAAGAAGGGCACGGACAAGCACGCCGCCGCCGAAGCGATCCACGCCAAACAGAAGAGCGCGGCAGAAAAAGCCGCCAAAGAAAAAGCCGAGGCCAAGCCAGGCAAGAAAAAAGCAGTGAAGTAGCGCTCCTTTTCAATTCCCGTAGGGGTCCAGCACGCTGGACCCCATGTCCGCACGATTCAAAATCTGAAGCTCCCTATCCTCATTTGCGTGGGGCATAGTCACTCCCGCCTGTGCTCTTGCAGTGTTCCTCCCCACCCAATTATCCACAACGCCGGCAAAACCACGTTCGCAATTCGATGACCCAAGATTTAAAATACAGTTATGGGCAATTCCCAGTTTGTTCATTTACACGTCCACACAGATTTCAGCTTACTGGACGGCGCCTGCGAAACTTCTGAACTCCTCGACGAAGCATCGCGGCAGAAAATGCCGGCCGTAGCGATTACCGACCACGGCAATCTCTTCGCTGCCGCTAATTTCTTCTACGAAGCCAGCAAGCGCGACGTGAAGCCCATTATCGGCTGCGAAGTGTACGTGGCAAAAGGCAGTCGTCACGACCGCGGCGAAAAGTCCGGCCCTCCCACAGAAGATCGCGACGATTTCGAGCCCGGTACCCGCGGCAGCAATCACCTGGTGCTCCTCTGCGAGAATCTCGATGGCTACCATAACCTGATCAAACTGGTCTCCGCGGGTTTCCTCGAAGGGTTCTACTATAAGCCGCGCATCGATTATGACTTGCTCAGCAAGCATTCGCGCGGACTGATCGCGCTCGGCGCGTGCCTGCGTGGTCCGGTGACCGAGCTGATTGTCGACGACAAGTACGATCGCGCGCGCGACACCGCGTACAAGCTGCGCGACATTTTTGGCAAAGGCAATTTCTTCCTCGAGATTCAGGACCAGGGCCTCCCGATCGAAAAGGGCGTCAACACCCAACTGATCCGACTGGCGAAGGAAACCGGGATTCCGCTGGTCGCCACCAACGACTGCCACTACCTGCACCACGCGGACGCCCACGCTCAAGAAGTTTTGCTGTGTATCCAGACCGGCAAGACCATGAGCGATCCGCATCGCATGAAGTTCCAAACCGATCAGTTTTACTTCAAGACCGCTCAGGAAATGGCCCAAGTGTTCCGGGAAGTCCCGGAGGCGGTTTCGCGCACGGTCGACATTGCGGCGCGCTGCAATGTGAAGGTTGATCGCATCCCGAACGCGCTGCCGGAATTCAAAGTGCCTGAAGGGCACACGCCGGGAAGTTATTTCGAAAAAGCGGCGCGGGAAGGCTTTGCACAACGCGTGCCGCACCTCGAGCGCTTGGCTAAGCAAAATTTGCTGCGCAATCCGATTTCGGAGTACGAAAAGCGGCTCAGCTCCGAAATCGAAATGATCAAAAAAATGCACTATGAGGGCTACTTTTTGATCGTTTGGGATTTCATTCATTACGCGCGCGCCCAGGAAGTTCCCGTTGGGCCAGGTCGTGGCTCCGCGGCCGGCAGCCTGGTCAGCTATGCGCTGCGGATCACGGATGTGGACCCGCTGCAATATAACCTGCTCTTCGAACGCTTTTTGAATCCTGAGCGCGTTTCCATGCCGGATATCGATATTGATTTCTGCATGCGCCGCCGCGGCGAACTGATCGATTACGTCACCCAAAAATATGGTCGCGAGAATGTCTCGCAGATTATCACCTTTGGAACCATGGCGGCCAAAGCGGCCGTCAAGGATGTGGGCCGCGCCATGGATATTCCTTACGGGGAAGTGGACCGGCTCGCAAAACTGATTCCTGCAACGCTCGGGATCGATCTGGAGACCGCGCTCAAGGAGTCCCCTCAACTCAAGTCGGCTGTGGATAGCGACGAGAAGTTCAAGGATCTCATGAAGGTGGCGCTGCGATTGGAAGGGCTCTCGCGTCACGCGTCAACGCACGCCGCCGGAGTCGTAATCTCCCCGCAACCCCTCACCGAACTTGTTCCGGTTTACAAGACCAACCGGGATGAAATCACCACGCAATACGACATGAACGCCCTGGAGCGTATCGGCCTGCTGAAGATGGATTTCCTCGGTCTGACCACGCTCACCGTTTTGTACGACGCGGCGAGGATGGTCGAGCGTAACCGCGGCGTGAAAGTCGATCTGGACAGCCTGCCCCTCGACGATCCGGAAACCTACAAACTGTTTTCCCGCGGCGACAGCACCGCGATTTTCCAATTCGAGTCGCACGGCATGCGCGACATTTTGCGCCGTTACCAGCCAACCAGGATCGAAGACCTTACTGCTCTGAACGCCTTGTACCGCCCGGGGCCCATCCAGGGCGGCATGATCGACGATTTCATCAACCGCAAGCACGGCAAGACCAAAGTCAGCTACGAATTGCCGCAACTCAAAGAAATACTGGAAGAAACCTACGGCGTAATCCTGTATCAGGAACAGGTGATGCAAATCGCCAACCGCCTGGCGAGTTTTTCGCTGGGCGAAGCGGATCTTTTGCGCCGTGCCATGGGCAAGAAGAAGAAAGAGGAGATGGCCGCGCAGCGCGCAAAGTTCCTGGCCGGCTGCGAGAAAAATAAGCTCCCCGAAAAGAAAGCCGTACACATTTTCGATTTGATGGAGGAGTTCGCGGGCTACGGGTTCAATAAGTCGCACTCGTGCGCGTATGCGTTGCTGGCGTACCAAACCGCATGGCTGAAGACGCATTATCCCGTGGAGTTCATGGCCGCGCTGCTCACTTCGGAAACCGGTAACGCCGAAAAGCAGGTCAAGTACATCAACGAATCTCGCGGAATGGGCATTCCGATTCTGCCGCCTGACGTCAACGAAAGTGATTTATTCTTCACGCCCGTGGGAGATTCCATTCGCTTTGGAATGGCGGCCATCAAAAATGTCGGCGAGAACACCGCCAAGGCCATTCGCGAGTCGCGCCTGAGTCAAGGCCCGTTCAAGTCGCTGTACGAATTTTGCGAGCGCATCGAGTCGCGCTATTTGAATAAGCGTGTATTCGAAAGTTTAATCAAGTGCGGCGCTATGGATTCCCTCGGACCACGGGAGCCCATGCTCGCGTCCGTCGACGACGCCATCGCCGCGATCCAAAGGGCGGCTCGCGCGAAAGAGTCCGGCCAGCACGGATTGTTCTTCGGCGGAGGCAGTGGCGGAAATGAAGCAAAGGTGCATTTCGAATTACGAGATGCCACGCCATGGACGGAAGAAGAGCGGCTGGCCAGCGAATACGCCATGCTGGGCTTCTACGTTTCCGGGCATCCGCTGGAAAAGTATGCTTCGCGATTGAAGGATCTGGGCGCGATCTCGCTCGATGAAGTGGAAGGCCAGAGAAACGGAAAAGAAATCGCCGTGGCCTGCCTGGTCGTCGGCACCCGTCCAATGCGTTCGAAGAAAGGCGCGCGCTGGGCCATCTTCACCATACAGGACATGACCGGAGTGCAAGAACTGCTGGCATTTCCGGAGAGTTTTACGCGACTGGAGAACCTGCTCAAGCCCGGGACGCCGCTGCTGCTCAAAGTGCGCGTGCAGGTGGAAGAGGCCGGAACGCGTCTTTCACTGCAGGAAGCACGCAAGCTCGAAGCTGTGGGAGAGACGAACGGTGCCCCGGAGTTTCGCCTGAAACTGGACCTGCAACGGCTCAGCGAAGGCGCACTCGAGCAACTGGAAGAGCTGTTCGCCAAGGCGGCTGGCCCCAGCACCGTGATCTTCGAGGTGAAAAGTCAGGATGGCACTACTGCTGTAGTGCAATCTCAGCGTAAGATACGGGTCACCCCGGATTTCATCGCGGCGCTAGACCGCATTTGCGGTGACGAAGCGATCCAAAGGATCTCGTAAATGTGCGCGGCCAGAAAAGACAAAAAGGGCCCACCGACGCTCGAGCGGCAAAAGGAAATTGAGCGCCTCGAGAAGGACGTCGAAGAACTTCGCCGCCTTTCCGCCAGCAGCGAAAACGGCGACGACACCGAACTGGAGCGCCTGAAGCACGAAGTGCTGGAACTGCGCCGCGAGTTCTATACCCACTTGGGACCATGGCAGCGCGCGCAGATTGCCCGCCATCCGCAGCGTCCGCACACGCTCGACTGGATCACCCTGATGCTCACCGATTTCATCGAGATTCACGGTGACCGCAACTTCAGCGATGACAAAGCGCTGGTGGCGGGATTGGGGAAATTTCGCGGACGTCCCGTGGCCGTCGTCGGTCAACAGAAGGGAAGAGACACCAAGCAGCGGGTCATTCGCAATTTCGGGCAGCCCAAACCCGAAGGTTATCGCAAAGCCCTGCGTGTGATGCAGCTCGCGGCAAAGTTTGGACGCCCGGTGCTCACCTTTGTGGACACTCCAGGCGCTTACCCGGGCATTGACGCCGAAGAGCGCGGGCAAGGCGAGGCCATTGCCCGCAACCTGCGTGAGATGGCCCGGCTTCCCGTACCAGTAATTGTCACCGTAACCGGTGAAGGCGGTTCCGGCGGCGCTCTGGCGATCGCCGTGGGCGACCGCGTGAATATTCTGGAGAATGGATTTTATTCGGTGATCTCGCCAGAAGGCTGCGCGTCCATTATTTGGCGAGACCCCGCAAAGGCGGAAACCGCGGCCATTGCCATGAAGATTATGGCTCCCGACCTGCGCGATCTCGGCATCATCGACGAGATTGTGCCGGAGCCGGATGGCGGCGCTCACAGCGATTACGAAGGCGCCGCGAAGCTCCTCGGCGATGTGCTGGAGCGTCAACTGCTCGCATTGGAAAGTGTCCTGCCTCGCCAGCTAGTCCAAGAGCGCTACGCCAAATTCCGCGACATGTGCCTCTTCTTCGACCTCGGCGCGTGACTTGGTAGCGCCGGCTTCCAGCCGGCTCTTGGAGTGAATGCCGAGATCGGGGCGAATGTCAACATCACCGATGTGATTTTGAAACGTCCACTCCAGGCTGTCCCCCAAAGACCTCAGCTGAAACATAAACATATGGCCAGTTGATTAGACCCGCTTTCCCTGGATTCTCTACGATGTATTGAACTGCTCTTTGTAACTGGTCCGCATCGCGAATCAAGTGATCATAATACTCCCGCTGCCACAGAGGTCCGTTCCTCAAAAGTGCTCGATTGATCTGCGTTCCGGTAAAAGATTTCCACGAGTGCAGTATGAATTCCAACGCGTGGCCGCTCATCGGCTAGAAAACGACATGCACATGATTGGGCATAACACACCATGCCAGCAAGTGGTAACGCGTGTGGTCGAATCGTTGCAACGCAAATGCCACCATGTCCGCCAGGTCTGGCCGTCCGAGATAGCAAGCGCCGGCGCCTGCATCCAGATAGCCTTCAATCTTTTTCGAGCGCTTTGTACCGTCGGGTTTATTTCCATCTTTTTCCGCCAAAAGTTGTCGAAGCACGCTTTGAGGTAGCGAGTCTGCCAAGCGAAAGGTAACGAAATAGATGCCGCCGTCGGATTCCCAGTGTGGGAGACGTCCTCTGGTTCTAATGTGGATACGTAGCACAGGGGTTATACTATCGCCAGATTCGAATAGTCTCAAGCTTGGTAGCGCCGGCTTCCAACCGGCTCTTGGGGTGAATGCCGAGACCGCGGCGAATGTCAACATCACCGATGTAATTTTGAAACGTCAACTCCAGGCTGTCCCCCAAAGACCTCAGCTGAAACATAAACATATGTTTCCGGCCGGCTTTACGAGCCGCAGGAGCCGGCAGAGATGCCGGCGCTACCCACAACTAACAACAAATGCCGCGTAATGGGTCCTCCCCGTAGCACATTGGCTACTTTCTACGAATCCCTGATTGTTCCACGCTCGGACGGGCACTACTCTGAATGTGCAGCACGTGGCCCATCGCCTCGGGGATGCTCCCGCACGGTTTGCAAAGGAAAAAGCCTCGTCATGTCGGAACCGTTTCGTCCGTACGAAAAACTCGTGGATATCATGATCCTGGGCAAGAAATTCCATGTACCGGAGCGCAATTCGCTGCTGCGCTGTTTCCAGTTCATCAGTCCAGAAACCATCCCCTATGGTCGGTTCTGTTGGAATCAGGATTGCCAATACTGCCGTGTCACCTGCCAGCTCCCGGACGATGATGAGCCGCGGGAGATGCTCTCCTGTAAATTCATCGTCATGCCCGGAATGGAAATCACCGACATGAGCCAGGAATTGAAGTGGTGTTTGCGCGCCAAATTGCCGTCGGATGCAGCCGTCTCCAAATAGCCTAATCCACGTACTGAGTATTTGTCATTTCGAGCGAAGCGAGGAATCTGCTTTTCCGCTCCCTCGTCAATACTAAGGGCCGAACCCGCGGTTCATGTCCCACATAGGATAGTGCGGCAGAGTGTTTGCCGGGTCGCGAACAAATGCCGCAGTTTGCTCGACGAGGTCGCGCATTCGCTGCCGCGCGGCTGGCCCGGGTTCCCGCCGCCCCAGCGCGGGCGCCAGTTGACCGGCTCGCATTACGCCTTCCGGTGGCAGCAAACCTTCCGCCAGCAGCCGCCGTTCGCCAACGCGTTGCGTGAACAACTCCTGCAACTGCTCGCGAATCGCCCGAATATTCTCCCGTCCATACGCTTCTCCCCACCGCTTCTCGATTTCCCCGACCACCCGCCAATATTTCGCTTGAACCGCCAGCCCCAACGGGTTCAGTCTCACCAATTTTCCTCTGCGCCCACCGGGATCAGCCTCCCTAACAACAAAACGCCTCAAAAACCAGCCAATATCGCTCATTTCCCTGGACACGCCAGTGCGCTGCGCAAGTTCCGATTCGCGTATGGGAATCTTGCCAAGTACGCGAATCGTGTTCGCAGAGACAGCCAGTGGAACGCGGGATTCCCGTTGATAATCAAGCGTGAAGGCCATCAGCAGTTTGGACAGCAGCGCGGACAATGGAAGTTTGCTGATATCCTTTGTTCGTCGAGCCGGATACTCAACCATTTCACTGAAATGATTGGAAAGGGCATCGGGGAACTCAGTATCGAACTGCTCGGCGACCGCGAGCAACGCGCTGCGCAACTGGCGAATCTGGCTTTTGCCGAATCTGCGTTCCCAGCGATTGTCGATCTCTTCGAGAAGTGACGGCCAGATCGCGATGGCTCTCAGCCCCTTAGGCGTAGCCCGAACAAGCCACTCCGGCCGAATACCGCGCCCGCTGCCCCAGCCAGCTCGCCGTTCGCGGCCAGTCATGCGGTGCATGGCGAGCGGCACCAAGCGCTGGTCCCGCGCATCGGGCTGCAGTTCGATAAACCGCCATCGCTCCAGGCAGCCGAGTTCGAACATTTTGCCTTTCAATGGCGCCAAGGCTTGCGTCGCCAATTCTCGGACGCTCGTTCCTGTCTCGGAGACGAATCGCATCGTGCTGCACCAAATCCCGAGTGACAGGCCCGCGCCGGGATAGCCGGCCTGCAGCATGCGCCACTCGAACTCATTGTTGAATTCGACCGTGTACGCCACGAGGATTTGCGACAGCAGCGCCGACAACGGGCGGGTCGTATCATCGTGATTTGCGTGCGGCGTTACTTTCTTTGCGGATTTCCTGATTGACACTGCTCCCTCGCGAGCGAAGTCTCATACCCTCGGCATCTCTGCCCGCCTTCAGTATCTCAAATGCCGTGCGCGCACCTGAAAAGAAAAGAATCGGCCTGAAGACCGACCACTACGCAGTTGGAGCCCAACACCGTGATGCTCTAACATTTTGGCTATGACCAGTCCTTTATTGCTTCCTTGTGATGGGTGCAGGCAGTTGGCAGACTCGCCGCACATTTCGCGTCGCCTCCAGCGGTTGGAGTGGGCAACGCGGTTTCGGCCGTTGCATATCCAGACGCTGCTGATTCGTGGAATAGCTCCTAAGTTGAACCGCGAATATTTGTATGCGCCGGAAGGTGCGTTAGCTGGCGAGCCGGAGACGATCTTGCGCTGGGCAAATATCCCGCGGGAAGGCAAGTCAGTGGAGTTGGTCCTGACAGAATTTCAAAAAGCCGGATTGATGCTGATACACGTCTTGGAATGTCCCGTGGAAGCGGGAGCGTCGCAGGAAGACGCGGCACAATTGTTAGAGAAGGCCCTGCCCAGGGTGGTGGCGAGGATCCGTCGATCCTTGAAGCCGAAACGCGTGGTGATCCTCGGCACCGCGCCGTGGGCCGATCAACTACGAAGCGCGGACCTGGGCTGCCTTGTAGAACAAGAACCATAGCGAACCATAGCGCAAAAATCGCGCACGACTGCATCAACGCGTAGGGGCGCAGGACTCCTGCGCCCCATGTCCGCACGATCTACACACTCTGTCTGCGCTTGTGCAATCCCGAAGCGAACTCCCCGCAGCGAGGGATCTGCTTTTCCGTACGCCGCCGTAACTCGCAGCCGCTCAGCGCGTTTGCCGTGTGACGCGGGTCACTGTGTCCGGTGACGTCACAACCCACACTCGTACCGTACCTGGCTGCATCCCGGTATGCTACTATTCGAACTCGGAGTACACTCCACAAGGGGTAAGCTGTGCATAATCGTGCAAAATTCGGCGTAGGCATTGCCGTCATTGTAATCTCCATGGCCTTTCTCGCCTGGCTCGGGTATGGCGAAAGCAAGACCTACTACCACACCATTGCCGAATATCAGGCCTTGCAAGGCTCGGCGCGTTCCCATCGCATGCGCCTGGCCGGAACCGTGCAGCCCGGCACTATCAAACACTTACCCGGCCGCGTGGAATTTGTCTTGGAAGAACAAGGTAAGAGCCTGCCAGTCAGCTACGTAGGGACGGATCCACTCCCGGATACTTTCGTGGATAAGTCTCAAGCGCTGGTCGAAGGCCGGCCCTCGAACGATGGACGATTTGTCGCGGAGCACGTGCAAGCCAAGTGTGCTTCCAAGTATGAGTCCGCACCAGGTGGGGATAAGCCAACTCCGGCAAGAACCACGCAAACGACGAGCAGCACGTACAGCGCCCGGTGAATCTAGCCTAAGGGGAGGGCGAACGGCCAATGGATGTATTCGGTAGTTTTTCGCTTCTGCTCGCGTTCGTGTGCGCGGTCTACGCCTTCATCGGCGGAATTTTCGCAATCTACACGCGCCATCCCCTCCTCATCAAAAGCACCCGCCAAGCCGGCATCGCCGCCTGCGTCCTCATCTTTCTCGCCACCATCAGCCTGGAATACCTGCTCTTCACTGACAACTTTTCCATGGCCTACGTGGTCTCGCACTCCAACCGCGACCTCTCCACCTTTTACAAATTTGCCGCGCTTTGGGCCGGCCAGGAAGGCTCGCTGCTGTTCTGGAGCACGCTGCTCTCGGTCTACATCATTTCCGTTCTGCTCGTTTACCGCCACAAGAATGGCGAACTGATGCCCTACGTGGGCGTCATCCTTGCCGGCGTACAGATCTTCTTCCTCACCCTGAACAACTTCGTCGAGAACCCCTTCAAAACCCTGGCCGCCGTGAATGCCGCCGGTGTGCTGGAACCCTTCACGCGCATGGACGGCAATGGCCTCAATCCCTTGCTCCAGTATCCGGAAATGGTGATTCATCCGCCCAACTTGTACTCGGGATATACGGGCTTCACCATTCCGTTTGCGTTTGCCTTGGCGGCTCTTTTGGCGCGGTATCCGGGCGAAAAATGGATTCACCTTACCCGCAAGTGGACCATGGTGGCGTGGTGCTTCCAATCATTGGGCATTTTGCTCGGCGCGCATTGGGCCTATGCCGTGCTCGGCTGGGGTGGCTATTGGGGCTGGGATCCCGTCGAGAATGCCTCGCTGCTCCCATGGCTGACCGGCACGGCGTTCCTCCACTCGGTGATGATGCAAGAAAAGCGCGGCATGATGAAAGTGTGGAATGTCTGGCTGGTGTTCTGCACCTTCCTGCTCTGCATTCTCGGGACATTCCTCACGCGCAGCGGCGTAGTCAGTTCGGTGCATGCCTTCGCGAACTCGCACATTGGGCCATGGTTCGTGGGCTTCATCATCGTCATCATTACTGTGTGCTTCGTGGCCTATCTTAAGAACCGCGATTACCTGAAATCCGAAAATGTGCTCGATTCCATGATTTCCAGGGAGTCGAGCTTCCTGTTCAACAATTTGCTCTTCCTGGTTGCGTGCATCGCCGTGCTGTCCGGTACGCTCTTCCCGGTGTTTTCCGAATGGTTCACCAGTAATCGCATCAGCGTCGGCGCCCCATTCTTCAACAAAGTGATGATCCCGATCGGGCTGGCCATCCTCTTTCTGACGGGCGTAGGCCCGCTGCTCGCCTGGCGGAAAACCTCCGTGGACAGTTTGAAACGCAATTTTGGCTGGCCACTGATCGCAGGAATTGCCACTGCCGTGATCTGTTTCGCGCTCGGATACCGCGATGGCGCTTCGTTGCTGTGCCTGTTCCTCTGCGGATTCGTTACCTGGACGATTGTCCTGGAGTTCTACCGCGGCGCTAAAGTCATTACGGCCCGCACCGGCATGAGCATGATGATGTCCGCGCACGAACTAGCCATGCGCAATACACGCCGGTACGGCGGGTACGTTGTGCATTTTGGCATGGTGCTGGTGTTCATTGGACTGGCAGGGGCGGCCTTCAACACCGAAGCGCAGAAACCCATGAACATTGGCGATTCGCTCAAGCTCGGGCCGTACACCTTGATTTTGCAAAGCGCGGACACCAAGGTCGAAAAAAACTACACGGCCCAGCGCATGATTGTCGAAGTGATGAAGGGCAATAAGGAAATCATGATGCTGTATCCGGAGAAGCGCCAGTTTCAGGGCAACGAACAGGCGGCCGGAACCATGGTGGCCATTTATTCCACACTGCGCGAAGATCTCTACGTGGTCTACGCGGGAATGGATCCCGAAACCAATGTCCCGGTCATTCACGCCTTCTTGAATCCGCTCGTGAAATGGATCTGGCTAGGCGGCGTTTGGGTTGTTATGGGGACATTGCTGGCCTTAATGCCAAACCGCCGCGCCACGTTAGTGCTGGCAGGCGCGCCAGCACCGGCGGCCGTGCCAGGTGACGCGGTGTTGACCACGCATAACGTGAGCTTACGCGAAGGCCACGATTGAGAAATGAACTCTGCGTGGTCTCGCTCTGCCGTACTCTTGTCTTTTCTTGAGGTGATCGGAAAGTGAAACGCTTCGGATTTTTTGTAATGCTTCTAGCGCTGGCGGCGGGACCGTTGGTCACCGCCCAGGTCGGCTATTCCCAGCGTGCCAAACAAATCGGCACGCACCTGAAGTGCATGTGCAAAGGGTGTGACATGAGCGCGGGATTGTGCGCCCATCCTGGAGGCTCGTTTTCCGGACCCTGCGATACCGCGAAAGCCGAGTTGAAACAAGTCGATCAACTCTTGGCACAGGGAAAATCTGAGCAAGAGATCATCGACGCCTTTGTCCAGCAGTACGGCACGGTCGTCTATACGGAGCCCCCGAAGAAGGGATTCGGGCTTGTTGCCTGGCTGATGCCGGTGGCGTATTCAGTCGTTGGTCTTGCGCTAGTGGTCTTTGTAGTACGCAAATGGGCGGTCAGGACGCCCTCGGCCACCGCGCCAGGTTTGCAGAATGACGCGCTCGATCGTGCTCGGGCACAAGCGGCACGCGAGACTGAGGACTGACGGATGCTTGCACTGGCTCAAATGTTGCTCATTTTGCCGGACTGGGCGGCTCTCGGCGCGTGCTTTGCTCTCGCCGCCGCGGTATTCCTTTTCGTATTTTATATTCAGCCGGACGCCTCGGACCTCGCGCCCCATCGCACCAAGCTGGATCAATTGCTGGAACGCCGCGACATGATTTACGATAATCTGCGCGATTTGAAGTTCGAGCATCGCGCCGGAAAATATTCCGAAGGTGACTACGAGTTGATGAAAACGTCCCTGGAAAACGAAGCCGCGCTGGTGCTCACGGAAATTGAGCAGGTCACCGAATCGCAGATACGCCGGCCTCGTGCGGTGCAGGCCCCCACTCCTGAGCGGAGCGCTAGATGAAGTCGGTCGCCTTGCGCATTCTGCCCATAATCTTCACAACCCTGATGCTCGCCACCGCCGCGAACGCCGGTACTGTCACCGGCACGGTCATCAATCGCACCACCGGCAAGCCCCAACCTAACGTCGTCCTGGACCTGCTCAGTCCCACGCAGGGCATGACCGAACTGGCCACCGCAACCAGCGACGCGCAGGGTCACTTCTCCGTCACGAAAGATTCCCTCGGGATGGCCCCCCTTCTGATTCGCGCCACCTTTCACGATGTCAGTTTCAATACCTTTTCCCCTCAGGGCAGCCCCAATGTGGAAGTCGAGGTCTACGACATTTCGAAGGATCCCAAGGCAATCAGCGTCGCGTCCCACGTGGTTATTTTCGAACCGCAAGAGAAGAAGCTCGTAGGCGCGGAAGAGTACGCCGTTCAGAACAACGCCCAACCCCCTGCCGCTTATTTTCGAACCGAAGGTAATTTCGATTTTGCGATTCCGGAGAATGCTACGCTCTCGCAGGTGAGCACCACCGCGTCCATGGGCATGGCGGTGAATCAAGCGTCGATTGACAAGGGCAAAGGGAAGTACGCGATTGCTTTTGCGTTCCGGCCCGGGCAAACGAATGTGCGCCTCTCCTACGAATTGCCCTACGCAAACAAGGCCGCAACCGTTAAGCTTCCGGCCACTTACGCGGGAGCGAAAATGCTGGTGGTTGTGCCTCCGGGCGTGACCGTGACCGGTGACGGATTGACCTCGGCCGGGCAAGAGCAGGGAATGATGGTGTACACCCACGAGCCGCTGCCCGCCAAAGGCATTCTGACCGTCAGCTTGTCGGGTGTAGGCGCCATGCCAACGGGGGGCGATCAAGCCCAGGCCCAAGGCCAAGGCCAAGGCCAAGGCCAAGGCCAAGGCCAAGGCCAAGGCCAAGGCCAAGGCCAAGAAGGCAATTCCCGCCAGGATCAAGGACCGGAAGTCATTGCCGCGCCCAGCCGCCTCAATGATTTCAAGTGGTACTTGTTCGCGGGACTGGCAGCATTGTTCGCCATGGGCGCGTTGCTGCTGTCGCGCAAGCAGGTAATCGTCGCCCCAGCTGTGCCAGGAGAAGGTCTGCCGGTTCCCGCAGCCAAGGCCGCGAAACCCGCGCCTGCGCACCCTAAGCCGAAGAAAGTCGCCCCGGTTGTTGCGCCAGCCGCCCCCGTAGCGCCCGCGTCCAATCATGGCGCTGCGGCGGCACAACTCGATCAACATGTGAACGTCAGCATGGATGCGCTCAAGGACCAGATCTTCCGCTTGGAGCTGCGCCGGCAGGCCGGAACCATTTCCGAGGAAGACTACGTCCGAGAGAAGGCCCGTTTCGACAAGATGCTCCGCGATATGGTCCAGGGCTAGTGACCGGCCTTTACATCGATCGGGTTTCGATACCAGGCTGAACTTTGGGCGCTCCCCCAACACAAACGAACATGGCCCAACTTGAGCGCGCCCAACACGAAAATTTTGTGGCTGCCACGACGACTACGCTCTCCCCGACAGGTCTGCGCTTCGAGAACATCGATAAGCGTTACGGCGGTCTATACGCGTTGCGACGCGTCTCGCTGGATATCGCGCCGGGCCAATGCGTCGTCCTCGCGGGGCGCAACGGCTCCGGCAAAACCACTCTGCTGCGCATCGCCGGGCGCATTGTGCGGCCCACCGCAGGCAAATTGTCGTTCCCCGGTGCATCCGGCGACTCCGCGGCAAATGGCCGCCCGGGCTATGTCGCGCACACCACCATGGTCTACGACGAGCTTTCCGCGGAAGAGAATTTAGTCCTATTCGCCAAGCTGCAAGGCGTCCCCGAGCCCAGCGCTCGCGCACTAGAATTGCTCCTGGAAGTGGGCCTGCACGAGCGCCGCGCTTCATTGGTCAGGACCTTCTCGCGCGGTATGCGGCAACGCATCGCCATTGCGCGGGCCCTCGTCCATCGGCCTAGCGTACTGCTGTTTGACGAGCCTGCCACAGGACTAGACCCGTTGGGAATCTCATGGCTTGCCAAATCGTTGGCGCAAGTGAATCGCGCAGGCTGCACCGTAGTGATGAGTCTCCATGGCGAATCGGAAATTTCCGCGTTGGCCACCCGCGCGGTGCAACTCGATGCCGGCTCGGTTGTAGCGGACACAGCCCAGGGCGCGTCGCTGCACTCGATATTGACCTTTGGCGCAGGCTAAACGTGGCGCGACCTGCCCACGACGAACCTGCTCTGTCGTCGTACCAAATCGTAGGGGCGCAGCACTGCTGCGCCCCATGTCCGCACGATGCGCCGGGATGGGCAAAGCCCCTTGGTAGCGCCGGCATCTTGCCGGCTCAGGAGCAACGAATGAAAATCAAAAAGTGTCATTCCGAGCGCAGCGAGGAACCTGCCTTCCTCTGCGTCCTCTGCGTGCTCTGCCTTAATGTTTTCGTTTGTGCTGCTTGGAATTGAGTGCGATGAGCTTGCTATCAAACACCGCGACACTCCTCGGCAAGGAACTGCGCACCGAATTTCGTTCCCGCGAGCTGCTCACGACCACGGTCGTTTTCATTCTGGTGGTGCTGATCCTGTTCAGCTTCGCCATCAACCCAACCGCGGAAGAATCCCGCGAATTCGGCCCGGGGTTGCTGTGGCTGGCTATTTTATTCGCGGCGTCCCTAATGCTTCAGCCATGTTTCTTGCGCGAGCAGGCCAACGATACGCTGAGTTCGTTGCGACTCGCGGTTAGCGATCCCTTCTCGATCTTCCTCGCCAAGCTCATCGCCAACACCCTCTTCCTGCTGCTCACCGAAATCCTGATGCTCCCGCTCTTCGCCGCGTTCTACAACATCGCGATTTTGCCGATGCTGCATTACCTGCTCCTAGTGCTGTTTCTGGGCAGTTTGGGAGTCTCGGTAGCGGGCACCGCGCTTTCCGCAATTTCCGCCCAGGCTCGTATGCGCGAGTTGCTGCTGCCCGTCTTGCTTCTCCCGCTGCTCACCCCGATTCTGGTCGTCAGCGCCACCGTCAGCGTCAGCCTCTTGGACCGCGAGCCGGTCGTGCAATGGAAGGGCATTGCCTTCCTGGCCATTTTCGATCTCGTGTTTTTGACGGCGCTGTGGCTTTTCGGCGAATATCTTCTGGAGGAATAAATCCGCCATGTGGAAACGAATCGTCCTCGCGGCCGCTGCCATCTTGCTGTTGTTCGCGGCGGGTTATGGCGCCTTCTACGTAGCCCCTGAGGAACGCACGATGGGCTTGATTCAGCGTATCTTCTATTTTCACGTCGCCAGCGCGTGGGCAGGCATGGATGCGTTTTTTGTGTGCTTCATCGCCAATCTACTTTACGTCTGGAAGCGCGCCGCCAAATATGACTGGCTGGGAGTCTCCGCGGCTGAAGTAGGTTTAGTGCTGACAACGGTAGTGCTGATTACCGGGCCCATCTGGGCGCATCCCGTCTGGGGCATTTGGTGGACCTGGGATGCCCGGCTCACCTCCACCTTCGTGCTCTGGCTCCTGTACGTCTCCTATTTGCTGCTGCGCACCCTAATTGAAGAGCCTGACCGGCGCGCTCTGCTGAGCTCCCTGTTCGGAATTTTCGCCTTCCTCGACGTGCCCCTGGTCTTTGGCGCCATCCGCTGGTGGAGGACCCAGCATCCCTCACCGGTAATTATGGGCGGCGCGAATTCCGGGCTGGAACCGACCATGCAGAAGGTGCTGTTCTTTTTTGTTTTTGCTATGCACGTCTTTGCGGCATTTCTGATTGTTGAGCGATACATTCTTGAAAAGATGAAGAACGAAGTGGACATTCTGCAGCGGGAGGTGGAAGCGGTATGAAGAACCTGAACAGCGTGTTTGCGGCCTATCTGATTGGTTGGGGCGTTTTCTTCCTATTCTACGTCTCAATCGCCAAGCGAACCTCCGACCTCCGCGCCGAAATCGAGCGCTTGAAGAACCTCCTCCCCCGTGCGAAGTCTTCGTAGGGGCGCAGCACTGCTGCGCCCCATGTCCGCACAATCGCGCACGGAAGCGGGGGTTTCTACGAACTGTAATCCTGAGCAAAGCGAAGAGCTTGCCCTGAGTCTTCGAAGGGCTCTCAAAACAGCGTCTTGCTAAACGAATTGAGATGCCAAGGTCGCGCCCGAAGGTAAGGTCATCGTGAGCACAAGAAAACGTGTCGGCATTGTTTTGTTCCAGCTAGGTGGCCCGGATTCCCTGGATACCGTCGAGCCTTTTCTGCGCAATCTCTTCCTCGACCCCGACATCATCCCCCTGGGTCCGCTAAATTTTATCCGCGGTCCCCTAGCCGGCTACATCGCCAAAAAGAGAACGCCTGCGGTTGCCGGGAGGTACGCGATGATCGGCAAGCGCTCGCCCATCGGCATTCTCACCGAGCGCCAACGCACTCGGCTCGTGCGCGCGCTCGAGCCGTACATCGACCCCGTCGCAGTTACCGCGATGCGCTACTGGAAACCCATGACCGCCGATGCCATAGCCTCGCTCAAAAACGCCGGTCCCCTCGATGAGTTGGTGTTGCTTCCACTTTATCCCCATTATTCCTACGCCACCACTCTGAGCAGCTTCAAGGAATGGCGCCGCGTCTATGGTGAGCCGCTCGATACTCTCCCCGAGCGCACCATCGAGGCTTTCTACGATCACCCTCTGTACATCGAAGCGCTCGTCACCAACATTGGCAAATGCCTCCGCCAGTTTGCCGATGCCTCCAAAATTCACTTATTGTTTAGCGCACACGGCTTGCCGATGAGCTTAGTGGAAAAGGGCGATCCTTATCCCAAACATGTCGCGGAAACTATTCGCCTGGTCTGTGAACAAGGAGCAGCGCGATTTCCCAATTGGCCGAAAACCCACATGCTCTGCTTCCAAAGCAAAGTAGGCCCGGCAAAATGGCTGGAGCCGTCGTTCTTAGCGACGCTCGAGAAATTAGGCCACGAAGGCGTGAAAGAAGCCATGGTCGTGCCCATTTCCTTCGTCACCGAACACATCGAGACCCTCCACGAAATCAATATGGATGGTCGCGCCGACGCCAGGAAGTGGGGCATTGAACGCTTTCGCATGATGCCTGCGGTAGGCGATTCGCCACCTTTCATCGCCGCGTTAAAAGACCTGGTCCTCCGTGCGGTAGAAGTAAAATCCGGCGTAACCGTAGCCTGACGCATCCCTGGGATGAATGATTTAGGTCCGGCTCTCTTACCTCTGTGCCTCTATCCAGAATCTTTGATTCGCATGGTGTCTCACTTCACAAACTCCCCCGTCCCGCCATTCGCCCAAGGGTCATAATGCAACGCAAACCAAATCCGCTCCGGTACCGACGGGTGCGTATAAAACAGAATCACCCGCAACCGGCTAGGGTCCGGGTCCGCCAAATCCACATCGCCCAAAATATTGAACGACTGGGCCGCCACTTCTCCAGAATCCGCCGTCAATCCGTGCGTCACTTCCAATCCATACTGATCCGCCTGATGCTCCAGGTATCGCGAGAACGTATTTCCCAACGGCTGCGCCAGAGCAGACAAGATGTAAACCACAAGCAGCAGGGCAGGGAAGGACGCCAAATCTGCTATGTCACGAATTCCCCATGTGCGTCCCCATAGCTTCAGCACCCAACCGATCAAGACGTATCCCAAATAAAACATCACAAACAATCCCGCTGCGGCCACCGCAAAACCCTTGGGAATATGGTGCAAAACGTAATGCCCCATCTCGTGTCCGGCCACAAACACAATCTGCGGCGTATTCATCTTCGCGATCGTCGTATCCCACACCACAATGCGCTTCGACGCGCCAAATCCCGTTACGTACGCGTTCAGTTCCGTCGTCTTTTCCCCAGCTCCCATCCAGAACATTCGTTCCGGCGGAATCTTTTCTCCCGCTCGTTGCACCATCTTCTCCAACTCTGCCGTCAGCGCCGGATCTTTCTTCTCCAGCGGCTCAAATTTGTGGAACATCGGATCGATGACCAGCGGCTGAATAAAAATCAGCGCCCCAATTAGCGGCAATGTCGCCACCCAGAAGTAGAACCACCACCGCCGCGGCGAAACGCGTATCACCGCATACAAAATCCACACCACAATCGTCGTAAAAATGATCGAAAGCAGTTCGCCCTTGCTCCAGTCCCAAAACCATGACCCCCAACCCTGCACCGACAATCCGTACTTCCGCTCGATCCAGTTCTCATAAATTCCGGTTGGCAGTGTCAGCACATCGATGGTCAACGCGATCAGCGGCGCAAAAATCAACCCTTGCACAAACCAGCTTCTGCTCGTCTTCTCCGCCCAATCCCGATACTTGGGTGCTAACCTCCACCACAAAATCACCAGCAGCACCACCAACCCGTAGAGCAGGTTCACCACAATCATCCGCAGCCGCACCGCAGCCAACGCCCGAGCCTCCTTCTCGCGCTCCGGCGGCAAAGTGTACTGAGTGATCCTCACTTCCCCAGCCGCACCACTGGCAGCGCTCGCTTGCCCTGATGCGGGAACGGCGTTCTGCTTGCTCTGCGGTTCTAATTGGGCCGCGCCAAGCGTCCCTGAACGCGCGCTCGCCGCAAGCGCCAACGACAACGCCGCAGCCACAACCAAACCCGCGATCACCAAATATTTCCCACAATTTTTCACGCCCTCACCTCGAACTAATCATCATAATGCTTCCCGCCGCCGTAGGGGCGCAGGACTCCTGCGCCCCATGTCCGCACGATTCATAATTCTTGATCTTCTCTGGGGTCTGAACCTCCCAATCTTTATCCACCTCGACAATCCGCATTTATCCCCCGTTTATCTCCACCATGACATATTCCCCCGGCTCACTTGCACTTACGCCGTCTCGGAGGTTTTATGTCGAAACGAACCACGCTCGTCGGTCTTCTCCTCGCCCCTCTTTTCTTCGCTCCTGCCGCGCTTCCTCAGACTCCCGGCGCTTCCGGCTATCATCTCGCCAAAAAAGTAAAACTCGGCGGCACCGGCGGCTGGGACTACCTCGCCGTTGACGCCCCCACCCATCGTCTCTTCATCTCGCGTTCGACCCACGTAATCGTCGTCGACCCCGAAGGCAAACTCCTCGGCGACATTCCCGACACTCAAGGGGTCCACGGCATCGCGTTCGCCGACGAATTCAACCGCGGATTCACCACCAACGGCCGCACCGCCGATTCCACCATGTTCGACCTCACGTCGCTCAAGCCCCTCGCCAATATCAAGACGGACCAGGATACCGACGGCGTCATTTACGATCCCTTTTCTAAACGCGTATTCACCTTCAACGGTGACGCTGCAACTTCTTCCGCAATCGACGCGGCTTCCGGGAAACTCGTTTCCACCATTCCCCTCGGCGGCAAACCGGAATTCGGCGCCAGCGATGGCAAAGGCAAAATCTTCGTCAATCTCGAAGACAAAAGTTCCCTCGTCAAGTTTGACGCGCAAACCCTGAAAATCGAAAACACATGGCCCTTGGCCCCCTGTGAATCTCCTTCTGGGCTGGCCATTGACGCAGCACACGAAATCCTCGTCGTAGGCTGCCACAACAAACTCATGGCCTTCGTGGATGGCAACTCCGGCAAGGTCCTGGGCACCGTGCCTATCGGTCAGGGCGTGGACGCCAACCGTTTCGATCCGGTCACTGGCTTTGCCTTCGCCTCCTGCGGTGACGGCACCATCACCATCGCCCACGAAGACTCGCCTACCCATTTTTCCTTCGTGGAGACACTTCAGACGCAACGCGGCGCGCGCACCATGGCCCTCGACTACGCCACCCACACCATCTACACCGTCACCGCCGATTTCGGTCCGCCGCCTGCCCCCACCCCGGATCATCCCCGTCCCAGACCCGCCATCCTCCCGGACACCTTCGTCCTCCTGATCTACACCAAGTAGCACACGCTCCAGCCTGTGCTCTCCGCTCGACAACGAATCCTCGTTAAATGAAGCCGTCGTTAACGAAGCCGCTGGGGAAGATGTTGGGTGCCCCAGGTGCCGAAGTTGCACCTGGGTCTTGGGGGTGGGTCTTAGCCGTGCCTGTGTCCTGGAGTTCGCTCTAGCCGTGCCCTCAACGCGCAGCGCTCTTCACTCTTCCTTCGCCGAAACCGTGAACCATAAACTCCTGTGTTTTTACCTCGAGCGCTCGATCACTTCATGCTCACAAGCAATCAAAGCCAGTTCCGCCATATTCAAAAATAGCCCGTGTTCCACCACTCCCACAATCGAGTCAAGCTTCACCGCTATCGCCTCGGGATCCTCCATCAGCACCCCGGAGCAGTCCAGAATCACGTTTCCTTCGTCGGTGATGTACCGTGTCCCATCAGGATTCACGCGAATCGTTGGCGTGAACCCAAGCCCTCGTAGCGCGTCGCTCACCAGTGGAGTAGCCATCGGGATCACTTCCACCGGCAGGGGAAACCGCCCCAGCTTCTCCACCAATTTCGACTCGTCCGCCACGACCACGAAGCGCTTCGATGCGCTGGCCACAATCTTTTCGCGTAGCAGCTTCCCGCCGCCACCTTTGATCAGCGCAAGTTTTGGCGCCACTTCATCCGCGCCATCCACCGTCAGGTCCAGGCTGCGACACTCCTCAAAATTCACGAACGGTATTCCATAACTGCGTCCCAGCCGCTCGCTATCCTCAGAGCTTGCGATCGCGCGAATTTTCAATCCGTGGTCCCGCACTTGTTCCCCAAGCAGCTTGATCCAAAGCGTCGCTGTCGATCCAGATCCCAACCCAACCGTCATTCCAGGTTTCACCAACTCCAGCGCGCGTTGCGCCGCGTGCAGCTTCAAGTCCGCGTGGTCTCCCGCACTATGCGTCGCCATCGGCCTCTCCTCTATGTCACCGCTGCCGAAATTCTGCCTTATGTCGCCTTCATTATGCATCCGAATGTGTAATGGCCGGTCTTCAGACCGGTTCTTTTCTGTGGTCGCGCCTCCAAGTCTTCGTAGGGGCGCAGGACTCCTGCGCCCCATGTCCGCACCACCTAAACGCCCCGATAACTAACAAGGAAAGTAAAGTTGTGAACTTGTATCATGTGTCCCTATAATCGCTTCGCTGAGAACTCCGTCCCAGGTGGCACCACAATATGCAAATCAACAACGAACTGAATCGAAGATTATTTCTGAAGTGGGCAAATCTGCTTGGCTTGGCTGCCTGGTTTCAACCTCTCGCCGCCTGCAGCCGCAACCCGCAGCAAGACGCGAAGCTCGTCCATCCCTCTAACGCTGTCCAAGCGCAGGATCTGCCGTCTCCGAAAACCATTCTCCTCAAAGATTACCGTCCGCAATCCATCTATAAAATTCCCATCACCGAAATTCCTAAATCCAAATATCCGATCATCGACATGCACTCTCATCCCTACGCTAAGACGGCTGCGCAAATCAAACAATGGGTTAATACCATGGATGAGGTTGGTGTTCAGAAAACCGTCATCCTTACCATGGTTTCCGGCAGGGAATTCGATGAGATCTACCGTAAATACTCCACGTATCCCGATCGCTTTGAGATGTGGTGCGGCTTGGATCTGTCTGGCTACGACCAGCCGGGATTCGGCCCTGCTGCCATCAAAGAACTCCAGCGCTGTCACCGGCAGGGTGCTCGCGGTGTGGGAGAAATTCACGACAAAGGCAGTGGACTCAGTTCAGGCGATTCCAAAGCACCTGGAATGCATCCCGACGACACCCGCATGGATGCGCTGTGGGAGGCATGCGGCAAACTGGCGATGCCCGTCAGCCTCCATGTCGCGGATCCCATCTGGATGTACCAGAAGATGGACAAAACCAATGACGGTCTCATGAACGCCTTTAGCTGGCGTCTCGACGACAAACCGAACATCGTGAATCTCCCCGGCATGATCGATATTTTCGATCGCACACTTGATAAGCACCCCAGCACTACTTTCGTCGCTTGCCACTTCGCCAACCTCGATTACGATTTGGCTCGCCTCGGCGAGATGTTCGATCGCCATCCGAATCTGTATGCGGACATTTCCGCGCGTTACGGGGAGACCGCGCCCATCCCGCGTTTTGTCTCGAACTTTTATCAGAAGTACGCCCATCGCCTCGTTTACGGCACCGACATGGGTTTCGACAAGCCGATGTACCGTATTACCTTCCGAATCTTGGAAACCTTGGACGAACACTTCTACGAAATCGGCCAGTTCGATTATCACTGGGCCCTCAACGGCTTCGGACTAAGCCCCGAAATCCTGAAGCAGCTCTACCACGACAACGCCGCAAACCTGCTCGCTGCCCGCAAATCGTAAACCCAAATCGCCAACGCCATTTACTCTTCGTAGGGGCGCAAGACTCCTGCGCCCCATGTCCGCACAATCCCGGCCTGACCACCCCACGGCCAACATTCGCTATACTGGAACTTGGGGAACCGCTGAAACCGCGGTCGTTGCGCACCATTGAAGCTCACTGCCTACATCCCATGTTTCAACGTCGAAGCCTACATCGAAGCTTCCATCCGCAGCCTATTGACCCAGTCCCGCCCACCCGACGAAATTCTCATCATTGACGACGGCTCCGCCGACCGCACCGTCGAGATTGCTTCGCGCTTCCCGGTGAAGATCATCCGCCACGATCGCAACCGCGGTCTCGCTGCTGTCAGAAACACCGCTCTCGCCAATGCCACACACGAATTAATTGGCGCCATCGATGCCGACGTTTCTCCCGCGACCGACTGGTTCGAGCATCTTCTCGTTCCTTTTGCCGACCAACGCGTCGCCATCACCGGTGGCCGTTTGATCGAGGCCTTCCGCGACGCGCCCCCGGATGCCTGGCGCGCCATTCACCTTTGCCAGGATCTCGGCGAGCATCGCATCGAAATAGAACGCCCCTCTCACAAGTGTTTGGGTGGATTCGGCACCGTTCTACTGAAACGAGTCGTTCAGGAAGTCGGCGGATACGACGAGTCTTTCCGCACCAATTTCGAAGACGTGGATCTGTGCGACCGTTTGAAACGCGCCGGCCACAAACTCGTTTTTGTGCCTCAGGCGGTCGCTTACCACCAGCGTCGAGACACTACTCGCTCCATCATTCGTACCGCCTGGCGTTCCACGTTCTACGATCACTATCGTCACGGCGCCTATAACCATCTCGCGCTAAAGCTCCTGCACAATTTCCGTTTCGGAACGGCCTTGCTTTGGAACCATATCTCCTCCGGCCGTCCGGCTTTGCTTCCCATTGACCTTTTGCTTCCTTGGGTTCACTCCTACATGGACCTTCGCTACCATTTTTCCTCCGAACGTCTTCCGAAGGTTGTCGACCCTGATCCCACTCAGTTTGCCTTCTATCTCCCGCGCCTTTTTCGCAATTCGAAAAAGTTAAACGCCCGCGAGCATTCGCATTCCAACGAGGCTTGACCAACACTCTATGAAAGACATCGTGATCCGCGCGGAAGGACTGAGTAAACGATACGCCCGCGGCCTGCCCGCTTCCGGACTGCTCCGCGACACCCTCGCTCAAGCTCTACGTTCTCCACTTAAAGTTTTTCAGCGCCGCAAACGAGACACCTTCTGGGCCCTCAAGGATATTTCTTTGGAGGTCAAGAGAGCCGAAATCCTTGGCCTCATCGGCCGCAACGGTTCTGGAAAAACTACTCTCCTTAAAGTTCTCTCCCGCATCACTCGTCCCACTTACGGATGGGCAGACATTACAGGCCGCGTCGGTAGTCTTTTGGAAGTGGGCACTGGTTTTCATCCTGAACTTACTGGCCGCGAGAACACCTATCTCAGCGGCGCCATTCTCGGGATGACCAAGCAGGAAATAGCCAGCAAATTTGATGAAATTGTCGCCTTTGCGGAACTGGAAGCCTTCATCGATACCGCCGTCAAACATTATTCCAGCGGCATGTATGTTCGTTTGGCTTTTTCCGTAGCCGCCCATCTCGATGCCGAGATTCTTTTCGTCGATGAAGTGTTGGCCGTTGGCGACCTGCGCTTCCAGAGGAAATGCCTCGGCAAAATGGATGATGCCGCGCACTCCGGTCGTACCGTGATTATGGTCAGCCATCAGCTCAACCAGATCCGCAGACTTTGTCAGCGTGTGATCTGGCTCGATGGCGGCACGATTCGCCAGACCGGGCCCGTCGGCGAGACCGTCAGCGCTTATGAGGCCAGCATGGCGTCCAGCCTCGAGGACGAGAATCGGCCGGTACGCGGTCGCGCGGAATTTCTCAGTTGGAAACTTGCCGGTGCCAACGGCGTCTCCGAGCACGTTTTGCACTCCGGTGGACAAACCGTCGTCACCTTCGTTCTGCGCGTCAACGATGCCCTGCGCGGGGTGCACCAGGGAGTCACACTCTACGATCAATCCACTCACCCTTTATGGAGCACCACCTTGGAGGGATTATTTCTCGAACCCGGGCTCTACGAGTTCCGCTATACGCTGCCTTCCTTACCCCTGCGTCCCGGCGTCTATACCTGGCGGATCGGCATCTACGATTCCAACGAACGCGTTGACGATTGGGAATGCCACCCGCGCATGCAGGTAGCCACCCCGCCGCAAACCCAGACCCGTGACGAAATCGCCGGCTGCCTCAACATTCCAGCCACCCTCGACGTTTTGCCCCTCCCCAATCGCTAGTCCAGCTTTTGTAGCGCCCGCTTTCCGAGGCGGCGGGTCCATGTTCCATCCCTCTCGGCCCGCCCATGGTTCATTCCGTGTAGGGGCGCAGGACTCCTGCGCCCCTTGTCCGCGCAATCCTCAACGCGGGGTTCAGGCCAGGGTTTTCTTAGTCTTGGTTTTCTTCTTCCGCCTGTGGGTGCCCCAGGTGCCGTATTTGCACCTGGGTCTCGCGTCAGTCTTGGGTTCGCTCGTGTACTTGCACCTGGGTTTGATGTTGCTCTTGGATTCGCTAGTGTAGTGGCTTCCAGACCCGTGCTTCTTCTTGGAATTGTTGTCGACCCGTCATTCCGAACGGAGTCTGCGTAGTGAGGAATCTCTCTTCATCTCAACGTGCCCACACACTCCTTCAGACCCGTGCCTTTTCTTGTCGTGGTGTCGCTTTCCCCTTTCAACCTTCAACTTTTAACCTTATCCCTCATCCCGAACGTCGCGCCAACACCAGATGCAACGCCGACCGTTCCCACATGTCCGCCTTACAAAACAATCGATACCCTAACCGCGAGAGCCGATCAGACAGGCTCTGCAGATTGCGTTTTTCGTCCAGGTCGTGCACTTCAATGCTCAGATTCCGGATGCGCGCGGCCAACTCTGGCGTGATTTGCTCGATAATCTCATATTCTCCGCCTTCACAATCACACTTCAACAAATCAATCACTTCGCTCTGCGATTCTTCCATCGCTCGCGCCAGCGTCAACGCAGCTACCTTTACCCTGCGCCCTTTCCCCGCGGACTCTCCTCGCGCCACATGCCCTCCCACACTTTCTTCATCGACCTCAAACTCCGTGCTTCCATCCACATTCGTCACTGCGGCTTCGACCACCCTTACATTGCTGAGTCCGTTCAACTCCAAATTTTCCCGCAACAGCACACAGTTTCCAGGATCAGGTTCATAGCAGGTTACTTTTGCGTTCGGGATCTGCGACAGCACCAGCGCCGATACTCCCACGTTCGCCCCTATATCGATGATGTGGTGCACTCGATTGGACTCCCACTTGAGCTGTTGCAATTGGTACGCGTCATACTCCACCACTTCGGCAATCGTGTCGTACAACGGCGTGCGGTAATCTGCCCTCACCTTCAGCACACGTCCCGAGGTCTGGAACGTGAGCACTTGTTCCCGCACAACCGCTGACGGCCGAAAACCATACGTATACACATATACGGTCATCCGCTCGCGAACGATCTTCTGCAGCGGCTTCGGCAACCATTTCGTCAGCTTAGGCAAATTCTCTCCGTCCTATTACTCCCTTGGGTGCCCCAGGTGCCGTACTTGCACCTGGGTCTTGGGTCACCCCTCCTGCCCGACGCTTGCCGTTCGGTTCCCATTCTTCGTAGGGGCGCAGGACTCCTGCGCCCCATGTCCGCACCATCCAACGTATCGAAAAACCTGACCTTGGGTCTCCTCACCACGAAAATAGCACGCCCCAATTGAACATCCGAAGCCCACCCTCAAGCAAGGTACGCGGCGTCTCGTTAATTCGGCCTCTTCGAAAAAAGCCGTCGAAGCAAATAGCCCTTCCACATCCACAATCCCGAAAGAACCATGATCGGAACGAAGACAAACCGGGTAACATGCGCGTAATAGTGAATTTGGTCAAACGGGCTATAAATATATCCGATGATCGGAATGCTGAAGATGATGTGAATCCACCGAGGAATCGTACGGTTGAGAACCTCTGCTCTCATGCTTCTTTCTCCTTCCGATGCCCGGCATTAGGGCATCTCCGCCACCACCCGCTCCAATTTCCCGATGAACGCTTGCCAGCCGTAGTTCGCCCCCCGGTACGCAGCTTCTTGGTCGGCTGGGAAGCCGGAATGCTCCATGCGCACCAGCGTTCCACCTTCGGTCGCCACCAACGTCCAGACCACCACGCTCTCCAGCCCCAAAGCGTTCCAGCGGTAGGACAGCTTTTTGTTCGGTTCGATCACCAGCACTTCGGACTCGATTACGCCATCCCAATTGGGGACCGGCTTGGAGCGGAAATTAAATCGATGGCCCACGACCGGTTCGAAGTCGTTGTCCATCAGCCACTCCTTGATCAGTTGGCCTTGCGTGAGCGCGCGCCAGACTTTTTCCACCCGGTGCGGCAGTTCTCTTTCGATCACAAGTGTTCGCGTCGTAGTCATTTGTCCATCCTTTTCAGCAAGTCTTCCAGGCGGTCAAATCGGTCGTGCCAAAACCTGCTGTAGTAACTCATCCAGTCCACCAGCGGCGCTAGCGCGTGTGGCTGCGCTCGGTAATGCGTTTCGCGTCCGCGGTGTCGCGCCCGCACCAATCCCGCGTGCTTGAGCACTCGCAGATGTTTCGATACCGCTGGCTGAGAGATGCCCGCTTTGTCCGTCAGCATCCGCACGGTTTGTTCACCGTCACGGCTCAGACGCTCGAACAGTGCGCGCCGGGTCGGGTCGGCAAGAGACTTGAAGATTGCGTCAGGCGCTGTGTGCATGAACGAACCTATAGCCCATCGGTTATGAATAAACCATAGCCCAACGGTTATGCATTGTCAAGTCCGCTGTTCCTTGCTTTCCGCCTTCTCGCGGGTGAATCCCCGGCCTCCGTAGGGGCGCAGGACTCCTGCGCCCCATGTCCGCACAATGTAATCCGTGAACTCAGAGCGGTGCTCCAAACCCGCTCCTGGATGTGCCCTCGGCTATTGTGTAACTCACGACTCACCTCACCCCGCAGAAAATCCGCCCCGCTTCCAGGCTGTTACAATGCCGCTGAGGGGTTACCGACTACATGTTTTTGCTGCGCGTGATCGGCGTCTTCGTGCTCGTGGCGCTCAACGGTTTTTTCGCTGCCGTGGAGTTCTCCCTCGTCGCCGTTCGCATCTCTCGTGTGCGCCAACTGGTTTCTCGCGGCAATCCCCAGGCCAAAATCGTCGAACTGCTTCTTGCTGACTTGCACCGCGTCGTCTCCGGCGTTCAGCTAGGCATCACCCTCACGAGCTTGGCCATCGGTGCCCTTGGCGAACTCACCCTCGCCACCCTGGTGCAGGAGGTCATGCCCGCGCAAGCCAGCGTCCGCACCTTATTCCTGGTGCACGCCATCGCCCTGACCATCTCTTTTCTTTTCCTCAGCGCGATTCACGTGGTCTTGGGCGAATTAGTCCCCAAGACCGTCAGCCTCGCTCGTGCTGAGCGCGTCGCTCTTCTCGTGGCTCGCCCATTCCTCTGGTTCTTGAACACCTTCCGCTGGGCCATTGATTTCCTCGACGGCGCTTCCGGTCTCATCGTCAAAGCCCTCGGCATCATGTCGCCGGTCGGACATGGCGTTGCCCACTCCACGGAAGAACTTCAGATTCAGATTCAACAAGCCCGCGAGCGTGGTCTGCTCGCCCCCGGAGAAGAGAAGTTCATCCTGAGCGCCATCGAGATGGGTCAACTGCAGGTCCGGGAAATTATGGTTTCCCGCCCCGACATGCACATGCTGCCCATCGAGGCGACGATCGATGAAGTCATGCGCGTGTTTGCTACGACCCAGCGTTCGCGTATCCCCGTATATCGCGAAACCCTCGACCACGTGCTCGGTTTCGTCCACGTGAAGGATATGTTGTGGGTTCTGCTCGACCGCGAACGCCGTCTTGAAGAACACCTCGCGCCTCCTCCTGCTTTTGATTTGCGCCGCGTGCTTCGCGAAATCTTGATCGTCCCGGAAACCAAGCCCGCCAGTGAACTTCTCCTCGAATTGCGCACTCGCCACGTCGGCATGGCCGTGGTGGTCGACGAATTCGGCAGCCTCTTGGGTCTCGTCACCATCGAGGATCTTCTTGAGCAATTGGTTGGCGAAATTCACGACGAGTTCGACGTCGTCGAAAAGCCTCTCACTCTTGCCGATGGTGCGGTGATTTTCGATGGGGCCCTCAATGTCCACGATCTCGACTCCCAGTACGGCATCTCGCTTCCTGAAGATCCCGCCTACGCCACCGTCGGCGGCTTTGTCATGGATCAACTCGGCTTCATCCCTCGTGGCGGCGAGAGCTTCGAGTTCGACAGCTACCGGTTCACGGTGATCGAGATGGATGGTCGCCGCGTCGCTCGCGTCAAAATTCAACTCCTTCGCCCCAAGCCATCCGATACCGGCGGCATCGCTGATCCTTCCGCGACCAACACATTCAGCTCCACTAAGTCCAATCCCACGAGGACGCGCTGACTCCCTATGGCCCGCCACTTCCTTCGACGATTCCTTCTCACTCTTCCGGCCATCTGGCTCGTGCTTACCATGGTTTTTCTTTTGATTCATATCGTCCCCGGCGACCCCGTCGAACAAATGCTCGGGGAGGGCGCTGCACCGGGCCAGGTCGCCCAGTTGCGTCATTCCCTCGGCCTGGATCAGCCACTCTATATTCAATATTTCCGCTATCTTGGCCAAATCGTGCGTGGGGAACTGGGACAGTCCTTCAAATTCCAGGCGCCAGTTCGCCACGTGATTTTTGAACGCTACCCCGCCACACTCCAGCTTGCCTTTCTGGCTCTCTTCGTGTGTGCTGCCATCGCTATTCCCGCCGGCGTAATAGCTGCGGATCGCCGCGGCTCAAATTCCGATCGCGCCATCGGCATCTTCACCCTGCTCGGCCTGGCGGTCCCGAATTTTGCGCTTGGGCCCCTGCTCATCACGCTGTTCTCGATCAAACTCGGTTGGCTCCCCGTTTCCGGCCGTGGAGGCATTCTCAATTACATATTGCCCGCCGTCACTCTCGGCGCAGCGCTCGCAGCAATTCTCACCCGTATGGTCCGCGGCTCCATGCTCGAAGAGCTTTCCAGCGACTACGTCCGCACCGCGCGCGCCAAAGGTCTTTCCAATACCGCTGTCCTTGTTCGCCACGCCTTGCGTAACGCCCTCATCCCCATCGTCACCATTCTTGGTCTACAGTTCGGCACACTTCTCGCCGGCACCATCGTCACCGAAACCATTTTTTCCTGGCCCGGCATCGGCCGTCTCACTGTCATGGCCATTTCATCGCGCGATTACCCGCTGCTTCAAGGCTGCATCCTGGTCATCGCTCTCTCCTACGTTCTCGTCAATCTTCTCACCGACTTTTTCTATGCCTTCATCGACCCGCGGGTGCGCTTGTCATGACCTCACCCTTACGCGATTTCCTCCGCCAGAGCTTCCTGGCCCGCGCAGGCTTTACCATCGCTTGCCTGCTCGTTTTCATCGCTCTTTTTGCTCCATGGATTTCGCCTGCCGATCCTGCATCACAAAATCTCCCTGCACGCCTTGAGGCTCCCTCGATACATCACTGGATGGGCACCGACGAACTCGGCCGCGACATTCTCTCTCGCGTCTTCTACGGCGCCCGCATTTCGCTCTTCGTTGCCGTGTGTGTCGTCCTCGGTTGCGGTATCACCGGACTCTCCCTCGGCATGCTCGCGGCGTATCACGGAGGTGCGTTCGATCGCGTCGTGAACCTGCTCCTGATTAACGCATTTCTGTCGTTTCCCGGAGTTCTTCTCGCGATCGCCTTCGCAGCTTTCTTCGGGCCCGGGATTGGCAAAGTGATTCTCGCGCTCATCATCACCGGGTGGGCAGGCTATGCCCGTTTGGCGCGCGCCCAGGTTCTCAAGGTCAAGGAGTTCGAGTTCGTTCTTGCCGCTCGTTCTCTCGGCGCCTCGCATTTCCGCATTCTGCTTCGCCACCTGCTCCCCAATATTTTGCAGCCCGTGCTTATCCAGGCCACCATCGGAATGGCAGGAGCCATCCTCGCCGAAGCAACTCTCAGTTTTCTTGGATTAGGAGTTCTCGCCCCGCTTCCGAGTTGGGGCGCTATGCTCAACGACGCGCGCAATCATCTCTTCGATGCGCCGCACATGGTCGTGTTTCCTGCTCTAGCCGTGTTACTAGCGGTTCTGGCCTTTAATCTACTCGGCGACGCCTGGCGCGACTGGTTAGACCCGCGCACCCGTTCCCAACTCTCCGCCTCTCTTAAATCTTCCATGTAGCGCTGACTTTCATGTCAGCTTATATTTATATTATACGTCAATAAACAATATAATATATAAAAGCTATGAAACTTAATCTATCTCATTGGCACAAAAGCATCCGCCTCGCGCCGCAACATTACATCGGCTGTCGCTGGTACTTCGCAACGATCTGCACTCCCCGCCCATCGCGACCTTTTGAGTCCAAGCCAGTTGCCGAGTGGCTCCTAAGACTTTTGCGGCAGGAAAGTACTGCGCACCACTTCGAGATTCCCGCGTATTGCCTGATGCCTGATCACCTTCATCTATATTGGTCCATGGAGTTTCACTGAATGCAGATCTTCTGCAATTCATCGAAAGTTTCAAACACAAGACTTCTCACCGTTATTGGCTATGGCACAACACGCGACTTTGGCAGAGTTCGTTTTACGATCACATTCTGTGGGATGAAGATTCTCCGGACCAGGTGGCATGCTACATCTAGCGAAATCCTGTGCGGGCCGGATTAGTTCACGAACCGGCGCAATATCCATTTTCCGGCCCATTCTCTTCGGCGCTGAGGATTGTAGCCTCGGTGGGCAGTGAGCTGGCATAAAAGCCAGCGCTACACGAGGGAACGAGGAGAGAAGCACCCTCTCGATTGGACCATTTCATTGTCTCAGGAAGGTTCGATCTCTTAATTCTTCCATGTAGCGCTGACTTTCATGTCAGCCAGCTCTTGCGACGTCTCGCCGTCTAACTCCTGGTCAACAAAACCGGCGCACCCCGCCCTATTCCCAACGCCTTCGACGCATTCCCCTTGTTCACCGCAATCTCCACATACCCGCTCGATCCCATATACGCCACCGGTTCTCCCGCATTCCCGCTGGCGAACATCCCCACCATCCGTGCCACCGAATGATTCCCAACCTGCAAACGGATCTCGCCTTTCTCCATCACATCCGCCGGCAGATCCTCCGCCCGCAAATTCGTCATCAAGTTCCCGAAGCTATCCACCTTCAAGATCACGCCCTTGAGCCCACCGTCTGCTTCTTTCGGTCTGGGTAACGCAAACCTCTTATAGTCCTCGATCACCTCACCCATGCTCGCCGGCTGCCAATGTTTCGAAAGCCATCCCGCCACCGGCGCAAACACGTCGCGTCCGTGAAACGTTTTGCTCACCGGCAGCGCGAAATAATGCTCGCTGGTCAGGTGCCGCACCGTCACGTTCTGCTCTTTTTCATACACCCCGGAAAGCACGCCATTGTCGGGCGCGATAAAATACTGATTCTGGCCGCTCACCAGGATTGGCCGCCGGTCCGTGCCCACTCCGGGGTCCACCACCACCACATGAATGGTTCGTGGCGGGAAATATGCGTACGCCGACGCAATCGCCAGCGCACCGTCCAGCAGGTCATAAGGCGTCACCGCATGCGTGATATCGATAATTGTCACTTCCGGATTGATCTTCAGAATGACCCCTTTTAAAACTCCCACCAGGTGGTCATTCGTCCCGTAGTCGGTCGTCAACGTGATGATTGGATTCGTCAAGTCGGTCTCCCCGCACCTTTGACGCTAGCCGACCGCAGCCAAGTTCGCAACAATTCGCACATTCGCACGCTACGCAAGCGCTAATGTTAGTTTTAAAGAATCAGTTTAATTATTTTCTGGTCTGCTCAGCCATTCTTTCCCCGACATCACGCGGGGTTTTTTCGATGCCTCGGTTCGCAGCTCGCTCGATAGCCGTATACAATTCAGCCGGGCGCACCGGCTTCGACAGATAATCGTCCATACCCGCCGCCATGCACTGTTCTTCATCGCCTTTTAATGCGTGCGCAGTCATCGCGATAATCTTCACGTGCTTGTCCGTTCCATCCTCGCGCGCGCGGATCGCTGCAGTCGCTTCATATCCGTCCATGTCCGGCATCTGGATGTCCATGAGAATCACGTCAAACTCCCCGTGCCCGGAAGCTTCCACTGCTTCTACCCCATTCGCGGCCAGCACTACGGCGTATCCGCGCTTCTCCAGCAAACGCATCGCGATCTTTTGATTCACCACATTGTCTTCCGCCAAAAGCACTCGCAGCTTGGGTCCATCCTCACGCGCTTCCCGTTGCGGGGCCTCCGGTGCCGCCTCCGGTTGTGGTGCCGGTTTCATCACCTTGCTCATTACCTTGCAGATCGCTCTCAACAATTCCGTCTGCCGCACTGGCTTGATCAAATACGCCGAGATCCCCAACTCCCGGCATCGCGCCACATCTCCGGATTGCCCCGCCGAAGTCAACATCATGATCGTCGCCCCCGAAGTCCCCGGGTCCTTACGCATCTCTTCGACCAGCGCAAATCCATCCATATCCGGCATCTGCCCGTCTAGCAAAATCAACTGAAAACCGTCCGCCGCGGCAGCCATTCGTAGCATCTCCAACGCTGCCTGTCCTCCTTCGGCTGTGCTTGGTTTCATTTCCCAACGGCTGACCATCTCTTCCAGCAGTTTTCGATTTGTGGCGTTGTCATCGACAATCAGCACTTTCAATCCACGCAATTCCGTGGCCTCCAGCGGCATCTTTGGCCGGTCCGCCCCGCTCTGCACTCTCAGCTTGCACGTGAAATGAAACGTGCTTCCCACGCCCGGTGTACTTTCCACCCACACACGTCCATCCATTTTCCCCGCCAGACGAACGCAGATGGCCAGCCCCAGCCCCGTTCCTCCGTACCGTCGCGCCATGGAACTATCCGCCTGCGCAAACGACTCGAAAATCAATTTCTGCTTTTCCGGGGCAATTCCGATTCCGGTATCTTTCACCGATAGGTGCAGACACGTCTCATCGCCAATCCGCGTTTGCTCCTCGACCCGCACCACGATTTCGCCGCGCTCTGTGAATTTGATTGCATTCCCGACCAGATTGATCAACATCTGCCGGATGCGCCCTGGATCGCCCACGACTTCCTCGGGCACTTCTGGCCGCACGTCGTAAATCAATTCCAGATTCTTTTGATACACTCGGAAGCTCAGCATCTTGATTGCTTCGCCCAGGCTCTCCCGCAGGTCGAACGGAATCTCTTCCAACTCCAGTTTTCCCGCTTCTATCTTTGAGAAGTCCAGAATGTCGTTGATGATGGCCAGCAGCGATTCCGCAGACAGCCGCACCAACCCCAGACTTTCGCGCTGGTCTGCTGTCAAATCCGAATCCAACATCACTTCCGTCATTCCCAGAATGCCATTCATGGGCGTACGAATCTCGTGGCTCATGGTTGCCAAAAACGCGCTCTTCGCCACGTTCGCGGCTTCCGCTGAATTCTTCGCTGCTCGCAGCTCCGCCTCGGACTGTCGTAATTCCCGTTCCGATTTTCGCAGCTCCGTAATGTCACGGAAACTCCACACCCGCCCGATATGTTTCCCCTCCAATTTCTGAGGTTCCGAGTGCCGTTCGAACACGCGTCCGTCCTTCAACTCAATCACGTCCTGATACACGCTCGGGTTATCGGAAAGTTCGTGCCAAATCCCCGCCATCAGTCGCGTCGCATCGTTTAATTGCGACAGCCCCGCTTCCAGGAATCGTTTCCTGTCGTTGGTGGCGACCGTGCTCGCCGGAATACGCCACATCTCCACAAATTTTCGATTGAACGTCACGATCTTTCCACGGCTGTCCGTAACCAGAATGCCGTCCGCTGTTGATTCCAATGTGGCGCGGATCACCTCCGTTGCTGAGCGTACTCGCTTCCTGAGCATCTTCACCCATACCAAAATTCCCAAAATCGCGAAAAACAGAACACTCACCAGTGTTGCGGTTCGCTTCAAGTTCCACCACGGCGGCAATCGCACCAGCGCCACATCCTGCGGAGAGCGCATCTGCAATCGAAACGTGCGGGCCACTCCGTTCTCGTCCACTTCGATCGTTGCGACTCCGGTCACTTCCAACTGGCTCCCCTCTTTCAGATTTGCCAGCGCCGCAGGTACTTCGTTTTCACTCAGGCGTGCCTCGAAAACGGTATTTTTGTCCTGCAGCAGCAATACCTGGTCGCCCTCATTATTCGTCGATCCCATCAACCAGCCGTTTACGCGAACTAGCTCGGCATCGTGGTTTCGAAAATGAAAATTTCTGATCTCTCCTTTCAGCACTTCCGCCGCGGTCATGTTTTCGGGGACGGGAATCGCTGCCTTTCCGGTTCGACGGTAAATTGCATTTTGCAGCCGTGGCGAGTACTGCCCGACCGCTGGAAACCCGACCACGTCTATCTCGTCTCCAGGTTCCAAAAGCGGAACAGCTTGTTCCGTTTGCGCGTAGAGCGAGCTTCCGCCATCCTGGATGAACACGGATTTACCCGCCCGATACATCGCCACAACACCATGCACGCGCACACGATTTCCCAGCGTTCCGTCTGGGTTGAACCGCATCACATCCTGCAGTGGGCGCAGTGATGTTTGGAATGGATCGGCCAAAGCGGGCGCCAGCACCTTCATTCCGGACAAATCCGGAAGGAAAACATTGACCCCCACTAACTGATAGTTTGAGTTGAAATCTGCTCCACACGTGCCCCGCAGGTTCACTCGCGCAGATACCAGACTGTTCGGTGCTGCTCCTTTATAAAATGGAATCCTGACGAAAATACTGCCGCCATCCATCGCTACATCCAGCAGCAAATCATCGCCATCTTTCCAGACACGCTGGATGGTTCCGTCCACTTCCACCCTCAGGCTATCCACCATGGTCGACGCCATCGCCTGATAGCTGACACGCTTTGGCTCGGGCAGTGGCGCCTTTCCCAAAATCGTGAAATGAGGTTGGCCAACCTCCGGCGCAAAATCCGGTTGCTCGGTCACGCCGGTGAGTTCCACCACATCACCTGGGAGCACCGCCACATTCAGTTTCGTGGTCTCCGTGTCCACCCAAATTCCCGCCGATTCGTCCTGCACAAACAAGTCCGGCCCCTGCGGGTCGTAGTAGGTGACAATCGCCACCAACCGCACCGGGTACTTCCGGTTCGCTTCCGCCACCGACAATTTCCGGATTTCCCCAGCCTTGGTGAATACGTGCTGCGCAGGATGTTCTGCATCTCTTGCATATGCGGCGTCACTCCCGGGCAGTGGTAATAGCGGCTCGATCGCGCTGCTGCTCAACCACAGCAACGCCAATACTGTTCCGAACCTCGCTGGCCAACTCCTTCCAACTGTCCCTCGCGCCGATTTCACGAATCCTCCACTTCGTTTCGCGGCATAGTTACACCCGCACCAACTCGTGCCCTCAAGGTGCACGAATATGTCCAAATCCCTAGGTGTTTTTGCTTGTGACTTCTACGTGCGTCGCGGATGAATAGCTCCGATTCCATCATTCACCGCCTGCACTGTTTCAAATCGGAGCAGTTCGACCAGCCCTTGCTTGCGTTCCCCTAACGCACATCGTACGATTTGAAATTGGTGTTTCACTCGCATTTTGCTCCATAGACTTCTGTGCGGTGGCTTCTCGCTCCTTCAGATTCCACCCGTGTCGGTCGTGAACCAGGAGATGCTCTGCATGAAATCTGTCGTGGTGGTTGGCGCGCAGTGGGGCGATGAAGGCAAAGGCAAGGTAGTCGATTACCTTGCCGGCTCGTTTGATTACATCGTCCGAGTAGCCGGCGGACACAACGCCGGGCACACCGTCATCATCGGCAAAGACCGCTACGTTTTGCAGCTTATTCCGTGCGGCATTCTCCGTCCCAAACGGCACGCGGTGATTGGTGCTGGTGTGGTCATCGATCCCGCCGCGCTCGTCGCCGAAATCGACAATCTGGCCAAAAGCGGCGTTGACGTCAACGGCCGTCTGCACGTCAGCAATCGCGCCCATCTCATTTTCCCGTACCACCGCGAACTGGACATGGCCGCCGAAGCCGCTCGCGGCGCCAACAAGATTGGCACGACCTCTCGCGGTATCGGCCCTGCTTACGAAGACAAAATGGCTCGCCGCGGCCTTCGTGTTGTCGACCTTCTCGATCCGGCGCTGTTCCGCGAAAAAGCTGCACGCGTTGTCGCGGAAAAAAATCGCATCGCCCAAGGCGCTTACGGAGCGAAAGTCGATTTCTCTCATGAGGTGGACATCACTCTCGCACTCGGCGAAAAAATCAAATCCTACATTTGCGACACCGCCGAACTCGTGAACCGCGCTCTCGAGGAAGGGAAGTCCGTCCTCTTTGAAGGCGCTCAGGGGACCATGCTCGACATCGACCATGGCACCTATCCGTTCGTCACTTCGTCGAATGCCACTTCGGGTGGCGCCACGACCGGCGTTGGCGTCCCGCCCACAAAAATCCGCCACGTGCTCGGAATCTCGAAGGCTTACACGACGCGCGTTGGGGGCGGCCCGTTTCCCACGGAAATGCCTAATCTGGAAGCCAAGGAAGTCCGCGAGCGTGGCAAAGAATTCGGCGCCGTCACAGGGCGTCCACGCCGTTGTGGCTGGCTCGATCTCGCCGAAGTTCGTTACGCCAAAATGATCAACGGGATCGACTCACTCGCGGTGACCAAGCTGGATGTCTTCGATACCCAGCGTGAAATCAAGGTTTGCACTGGTTATACCTACAAAGGCGCGCCCATTCACGAAATGCCCGCGTCCGCGGAAGAATACGAACGCGTCACCCCGGTCTATAAAACGCTTCCTGGCTGGTGCCAGGATACTTACGGCGTGAAAGACGCCGCCAAGCTGCCCAAAGCCGCTCTCGATTACCTTCGCTTCGTCTCCGATTTCCTCCAGGTCGAAATCGGCATGATCTCCACCGGTCCGGAACGCGACGCCACCATCATCCAACCCGGCACCCTCCTGGCCAGTTGGCTTTAAGCGAGTAGGGGCGCAGCACGGTTGCGCACCAGGTCCGCACAGTCGACGCGGCCCCTTCTTTCCTTTGATTTTCTGTCCCTCCGCTGAAATACTGACCCGCATGCTTTCGTTCACCGCCGCCCGTCAACTTGTCATCACACAATCCCAAGCCCAGGCAGGCGATCGTCCAACCGAGATTCTCCAAACGGCAGACGCTCTCGGCCACGTCTTGGCGCAGGAAGTCCACTCCGACCGCGAGTATCCCCCGTTTGACCGTTCCACCCGAGATGGCTACGCCGTCCGATCTAGCGAAGCAGCGCAGGGCGCACAACTCCGCTGCGTCGGCGAAATCAAAGCTGGAGATACCGTGACCGAGCCGCTCCATCCAGGCACATGTGTCCAGATCATGACTGGAGCGGCCGTTCCGCCGGGCGCTGACGCCGTCGTCATGGTCGAATTCACGGCGCGCGCCGGGGATTCCGTCACCTTGGAACGTGCCACTCATCCCGGCCAGAACATCGTTCCACGCGGCAGTGAAGCGCACGCCGGCGATCTCGCGCTGCGCCCCGGCCTGCGCCTCGGTTTCGCCGAGCTCGCTGTAGCCGGGCAAGTGGGCGCCACGGCCTTGATTTGCCACAAGAAACCGCGAGTCGCCATTCTCTCCACCGGCGACGAAGTTGTTCCCATCACCGAAACGCCCGGACCTTTTCACATTCGCAACAGCAACACCGTCTCTCTGGGCGCGCAGATACGACTGGCCGGTGGCGAACCCGTTCCTCTCGTCAACGCACTCGACCGCGTCGACGACCTTTCCGCCAAAATCGAGCAGGGCCTTCGCGAAGACATGCTCGTCCTTTCCGGCGGGGTCTCCATGGGCAAATACGACCTGGTCGAGTCCGTTCTGAACAGCTTGGGCGCTGAATTTTATTTCGACGCCGTCGCCATTCGTCCCGGCAAGCCCACCGTGTTTGGCCGTTGCCGCAACAAACCCGTGTTCGGCCTCCCGGGCAATCCCGTCTCCACCATGGTCACCTTCCAACTGTTTGTCGTTCCCGCCATTGACATTCTCAGTGGCGCAGATGCTCGCCCGCTCCCATTCCTCGACGCTACCCTCGCCGAGCCACTCGATGAGAAGCCTGGTCTCACTCATTTCCTACCAGCGCGTCTCGAGTGGCCCAGCACGACGGCGCCGCAGGTGCGCGTCCTGCGCTGGCAAGGTTCCGGAGATATAGCGGCTCTGACGCACGCAAACTGTTTCTTGCTCGTTCCCGCTGATCGTTCAGCGATCCCCGCTGGCGACACAGTTTCCGTTCTCCCCCGCTTCGATGTACTGTAGACGAGACACAAGCACAAACACTCACGCCACCGGATACGTGCCCTAGGCGATGCCTAAACTCTCCCACTACACCGCGCGCGGCGAAATCTCCATGGTCGACGTGTCCGCCAAAGCCGTAACCACCCGCACCGCCATAGCTCAGGCCTTCGTGCGGATGTCCCCGCGCGTACTTCGCGCCGTCCGCAGCCTGAAAAATCCCAAAGGCAATCCTTTGGAGGTTGCCCGGATCGCTGGAATCGCCGCCGCCAAACGCACTTCCGAGTGGATACCTCTTTGTCATCCACTTCCCATCACTCACATTGATGTGGCCCCACGGCTATGCAAAGATGGGGTGGAATTGATTTCCAGAGTGACCGCCACGGCGCAAACGGGGGTAGAAATGGAAGCTTTGGTCGCCGTTACTTGCGCCGCTCTTACGGTCTACGACATGTGCAAAGCCCTGGACAAAGGCATCGAAATTACTGACATCCACTTGCTGGAGAAGACCGGCGGCAAAAGCGGTGACTATCGTCGCGACTCTTCCAAACGACGCGCCAAGGGTTCCCATCGATGAGCGCCGCGAGCAACAAAACGGTGAAGCTGCTGGTTGCCGAAGATAATCCCATGGTGCGCGATCTGGTTGCCAAAGGGCTAGAACCCTTTTGCGAAGTGATGATTGCCGCCGATGGGGCCGACGCTCTCCTCAAAGTGATTGACGAGCCGCCCGACGTGATTCTCTGCGATTACAACATGCCCGGCCTCAACGGTCGCCAGCTGTTCGAAAAACTCCGCTCCCGCGAAGCCACTCGCCACATTCCATTTCTTTTCATGGCCAGCCGCAGCGACATCGAAGAGCGTCTGCGTCCGCTGATCGAGGGCGCCGAGGATTTCATCGCCAAGCCCTTCCTGGTTAAGGACCTTGTGCGCTCCGCCAAAAAAGTGGTGGATCGGCTTCATCTCGAGAAACTGCAGAAGCAAGCGTCCCGTCCCGGTGTGATTCAGGGCCGCCTGGAAGAGATGAGCATGATTGACCTGCTGCAATCGCTGGAAATGGGCCAGAAGTCCTGCCGCTTGGTGGTTCAGAAGGGAACGGAACGCGCCGAATTGTACTTCGCCGGCGGGCAATGTCGTGATGCCAAGATTAAGGACCTTGCGGGCGATGATGCGGTCTTCAAAGTCCTGCTGTGGACCGAGGGTGAATTCGAAATCGATTTCAACGCCGCCAGTGCTTCCACCGCGACCACCACGACGCGCAACACCACCGGCCTGCTTATGGAAGCCATGCGCCTGCTCGACGAAGCCAACCGCGATACCGTCGGGACTAACTAGTTTTCTCGATGCGCGTCGCCATCTTAACCATTAGCGATTCCGTCGCACGCGGTGAACGCAAAGACCTTTCCGGGCCCGCGCTCGCTGCTCGTTGTCGCGAACTCAACTGGAGCATCGTATCCGCGCAGTGTTGCTCGGATGATCCTGAGGCCGTTCGGCGCGAGCTCACCACCATCGCCGACTCAGGCCAGGCAGATCTGCTGCTGACCACCGGGGGCACGGGCCTCGGGCCACGCGATACCACGCCGGAAGCCACGCTGGACATAGCCGATCGCACGATTCCCGGTCTCGCTGAAGAAATTCGCCGCAAAGGCGTGGAGAAGACTCCCACCGCGGTGCTTTCGCGAGGAGTTACCGTGATTCGCGCTCAAACCCTCATCATCAATCTTCCGGGGAGCCCCAAAGGCGCGGTGGAGTCTCTGGATGCGGTTGCGCATTTGCTGCCCCATGCCGTAGAAGTTCTACGGGGCGCGCACCACGACTGATCTTGGTTTTTAGTGCGCCTGGGACATTTGGTCGGCGCGCCGACATTGTGTGACGGCTGACGTAACTTAGGAGTAACCCTACCCCCCCCCATTTTTGTAAGTGCAGATTCCAGGGGAGTTAGCACGCCAGCGCAGGTTGAGCCTCGTAGGGGGCGGAGGAGGCCGTCGGCAGGCAGCATCCCTCGATGCATAACGCACGATTATAACGCTCCAGTATTGTAAGTCAATAGTAAACATAAAAGGCGTCGCTAAAGCCGTGCCCTGACACAACTTTGAGTTCTCCTGCACGCTCTACCAGGCTGCTGAAAAAAGGCGTTATCTTTCATTCCGAGCGTAGCGAGGAATCCCTCTGTGGTAGAAAAGTCAAGAAAAAGAGAGATTCCTCACTTCGCGGACTCCGTTCGGAATGACGAAGTTAGACTTTTTCAGCAGCCTGCTAGAGATCGGCCGGTACGCTTTGGTTCGAGGTTTCCAGGGCCACGGCGTCTCTCGTTTGGGGTTTCTCGGCGAGAGTCATTTTGTAATGGAGGCGCAGAATGGTCAGGCCTACAAACTCGATCAGGTGGTCCGTGCGTAACACGTCGTCCTCATCGACATATACGTGAAACGTCTCGTGCAGGGTTTTGAAATTCCTTACGCGCCAGGCATCCGCACCAGACTCGACGATTCGATAAAAGCCGACACAGCCAAACCCATTCCCCTTGGAAATCAGCCCAAATGACCCATCGGCATGCGCAACCGGCCGCAAATACACGCTGCTACTTCCATAACAGGGAAACGTGACCTTCACGCAAGGGTTTTCCTCGCGAGGCGGCTTTGCCGTTGAATAAAGTCCCGCATAGATCACTTTTCCCGTTGAGCGAAACCTTCGCAGCCATCCTGTATGTACAACCTCACCGGTTCCCGGTTTCTTCAGCTGCACGATCTCGCTGGTCATTCCTTTGGCTACTTCCAGCGGCGAAATCGGGAAATTCAACTGGTCCATCTGGCGGCTGATGAATTCCACCAGCAACCAAAGCACGAACTTGCCAGCGAAATACACTTCGCTCCACACTTCGAGACGGTAAGCAGCGGTATGTTCATAGAAGTGACGAATTCTCGAATTGACCTGATCCGGGTCAAATGATGGTCCCCGCAACGTCGAGAAGTCCGGAACCATGCCTACGTCGACAGGCGAGCATAGCTCGAGCTTTTCCTCGCTCGCGATTTGCTCGTATATACCGACGCCAATCCGCCCCGGCCTTCCGAGCACGCAGTTTAGCCATGGTGCGTCGGATTTCAGCACGCGGCGTCCGGTGAGCCGCACCAGCCACTCAATGCACTTTTGCAGGAAATAGCCGAGAACCGAATACAGGAGACCGCGAAGGCCGCGAGGCTCGGAGCCTTCCTCGAGCGAGGTCATCGGCTTGGAAGGCGCAATTGGGGGAAGGGAACTCATTGCAGTCCATTATCCCAACTTACTCGGCCCTGCTTTGTACCTCATAACGAATTGTGCCCGCCACGATACTTCACGGGGTGCCCGGCGTTCGTATTTTCTATTCACCGCTATAATTGGCCGTGCAACGCTGTTCCCGCGCGTTGGAAGTACAGGGCAGGAGCTCACCGCGACGAATCTAACCATTGACGTCGAGCTAATCTCTGACTATCACGGAATACGGGATATGCAGATCACTTGATAAAATAAATTAGCGCATCCTCTATGAATACATCTCCGACCCTCGTGAGGGTGATTCTTTTTCCGACTCTAACCGTGGGCGACGGCCTAGGGCCCGGGGGAAGCTCCTGTATCTCGAAATGACCCAGCGAGCGAAGAGATGTAACAAAGGAATGATTGGAGCGAAGGACGGATATTGTGTATAGGTGCATCTCCAGGTCTGGAGGCCAATCCTCTCCCATAATGGCTTGGATCAACTGATAAGCATGGATTGGTCCGGAGGTTTCAGCGATGGGGGTAGCCACAGCGAGCTTCCAGTTGTTCGACTCAGAAGTGTAGAGCCAGAGCGAGCAAACGAGCCAAAATCTGGATCGCGGAGCAAGCGCCTGGTTAGTTCGTCACCCGCGGCGATCATGTCTGAAGTTAGCTGATCCTTTACCACCACGTCTTCAGCCACTGGAGGACTCCATTCGTCGGGTCGGAGACTGCATCGCAAAGACTACTCGCTTCCTCCCGCGTGAGGCTAAGCTCATATCGCTTCTTCTCTTCCCAGTTTACTATGATGGCCCAGAAGGTCTCCAAATCCTTGTTCGATTTCATATCCTTTAGGAGCTTGCCTTCCAATTGTGCCAATTTCAAAAGGTCTACCAATTTGTGAGTCCAGCTCTTATTCACGATATCCTTGTCCGGGAAATCATGTTCCTTGGTTTCTTTTGCGATGCAGGCTTTAAGGGCACACTCGATTGCATAACCAGCCAAGTAGTAGGAGCCTGGATAAGAGGCAGCGTCCAGAAGGATTCTTGCTTCTTGGATTCGAACTTCTGCGAGTTCAGCAAGATCCTCCCCAGACAATCGCCCCGCATGTGGGCTTTTGATTCACTCTGCTCTTCTCAGGCTGCAATCCATCGATCCGACCCACAAAACCATGTGTGGTTTCAGCGAAAGCATATGAATAGGGCTAACCTCCAACACTGCTCGATCGAAGAGAGATTCCTCACTGCGCGGACTCCGTTCGGAATGACGGCAACAAACTAGAGAGTACTCCATTGTTAGTATTTGATGTTGTCAATTCGTTGCTGATACCGGCATCCCTTCACGGTTGACCGCCCGCTGTTCCTCCGTAACAATGTTCACACCATGACCACTAAACTTTCCGATCAGCATTTGGCCGTTCTTGGCACCGGCAAACTCGGCAGCATTTTACTTCGTGCGTTTCTCAAACAGAATCTTTTCCCGCCTGGCCAGGTGACCGCCACTGTTCGCCACGAGGAAAAGGCCGCCACTCTTTCGCGAGATTTGGGCGTGAACGTTACGACCGACAATCGGGCTGCTGTCAAAGATGCAAACGTGATCCTTCTTGCGGTTAAGCCTCAAGTCATCGGCGATGTCCTGAACGAAATTAAGCCCGCTCTGGGCAAAGATACGCTCGTCATTTCCGTGGCCGCTTCCGTCCCCACTTCTTATATCGAACAGCGGGCCAACGAAAAAGTCCCGGTCATCCGCGCAATGCCCAACACATGCTCGACTGTCGGTTGCGGCATGACCGGCATTTGCCGCGGCGCGCACGCATCCGCAGAGCACCTGGAAATTGCCCAGGCCATGTTCAATTCCGTGGGCCGCACTGTTGTCGTGGATGAGAAAAACATGGACGCGGTCACGGGTCTATCCGCCAGCGGCCCTGCGTTTGTCTACATCATTTTGGAATCCCTGGCCGAAGCCGGCGTGAAAGTCGGTCTGCCTCGCGACATCTCCACGCTCCTCGCGGCGCAAACGCTTAAAGGAGCGGCCAGCGTGGTGCTGGAAACCGGCGATCACCCAGCGCTGCTGAAAGATTCGGTCACCACGCCCGCTGGATGCACCATTGACGGGATACTCGAACTGGAAGAAGGGAAGTTGCGCGTTACGCTGATCAAGGCGGTCGTCAAAGCGACTCATCGCGCCGGGGAACTTTTGTTTGAGAAGTGATTGCCGTTCGCGCCTGTGCCATGGTTGATTCGTGACCGGGTTCCTTGCGCTTGGCCCGCGGTTATGTGCTAGCATCGCGAAGAGTCGAACACATGCCCGCCGCATACATCCCGGTTTTGATTTTCGCTTTGCTGGTCTTGTCCTTTCCGGTCCTCGCGCTACTGGTGTTCAAGCTGATTCGTCCCGAATCGCGCGGCGGCCCAGCGAAATTTCTCCCTTACGAGTGCGGCGTTCCTCCGGAAAGCAACGCGCGCGGGCGTTATTCTGCCCGCTTCTATGTGGTAGCCATGCTCTTCGTCATATTCGACGTTGAGACCATCTTCTTGTTTCCTTGGGCCATTCGTTATCACGTTTGGCTCTCCGAACATAGGGGTGGCTTCGCGCTGATCTCGATGCTGGTGTTTTTGGGCATCCTGCTCGTTGGGTATATCTGGTTGTACAAAAAAGGTGCCCTGGACTGGGCGTGATCGAGCCGTCGTTCCTGTTAGGAGTGTCGCGCCTTGTATGTTGACTTTGGAGAGAGACTTGTCTGCAGGAGTGCAGCGAGTTGCTCTGGCGGAGGAGGCCGGGTCGCGCCGAGGCCGAGGAGAATTGCATCGAGCCTGTCCGGAGATCGGCCCCCGCCCTAGTTTCCAAAAACTGAAGAGAATCACAGGCGGTAGAGCCTGCATACAAGGTCAGTTGGAAACAGCGCAGGGTCGGGGAGCCAGGGCAAAGCCTACTCCGAGGAGCGGGAATGGACAAGATCATAGGGTGTGGATTAGAGGTCAGTGCCCGAGAGTTGGTGGTGGCGTTGGAAGACCAACGGGTGCAGCGGTATGCGAATACCGCTGCCGGGCATCGGAAGTTGCTGGAAGCTCTCACGCGCGGGGGGCGGCGCGTGAGAGTGGTTTTAGAAGCGACCGGAATGTATGGGCTGGATGTGGCGCTGCTGTTGAGCGCAGCGGAGAAAGTGGAAGTGATGGTGGCGAATCCGCGTGCAGTGCGGGATTTTGCCAAAGCCATGATGCAGCGCAGCAAGAACGATCCGTTGGATGCGGTGGTGCTGAGAGAATTTGCGACACGGATGCCCTTTCGGGCGTGGCAGAGGCCAAGCCAGAATCGATTGGCGCTGTGGAGTATCACCCGTCGGATCCAAGCGCTAAACGAGCAATGCCGCGCGGAGAAAAATCGCCAGCATGCGGCGGGAATATCGCAATCCACGCCGGGCTGTGTGCGGCGGGACATCGTGCGGAATTTGCGGGTCCAACAGCAGGCCATAAAAAAGCTGCGGCAGGAAGCGCAGAAATGCCTGGAGCAGGAAGCCCAGCTGCGACAGGAATACCAGCTGCTGGTTAGTGTCCCGGGTATCGCGGAAAATAGCGCGCTACAAATCTTGGGAGAGTTAGCGATGTTGCCAGCAGATCGGGACATTCGGCAATGGGTGGCCTATGCGGGGTTGGATCCGAGCGAGCATCAATCCGGCACGTCGGTGCGGAGGCCTGCGCGCCTGAGCCGCAGCGGCAATCGGCACTTACGGCGAGCATTATATATGCCAGCGCTGACGGCGATTCGCTGGGAGCCGCATCTGCGTGGTTTTTACGAACACCTGGTGCAACGCGGCAAACGAAAAAAACAAGCGCTGATGGCGGTGGCGCGCAAGCTACTACACGCCATCTACGGAATGTTCCGCACCAACTGCGTCTACCAGGGCCAACTCGTATTCCAACTCAAAGCGACTGCGAACCATCTTGCCCTGACGCAAAAATGCTCTTGACCTCCAACAGAGAATCTCCGGCGCTCGAGAGACATCATGGTTGGGGGGACCAGCCCTAGGGGCTGGGCTAACTTCTTTCGCGCCTCCGGCGCTTGTGCTGGGGAAGGCACGGTCTCTGGTCGCTCAGCTCGTCTAGTGAGAACTGAAAACGTTGGTCGCGTCTGTGCCACGGCGCATTGACTGCCCCTAGCGCGTATGTTAGAAACGCAGGGAACGATGAGAATAGCTGCCGTTTGCGGATGCATGGGAATACGTCCGCCTTGCAGCATGGCTTGCGCGTCCTCGCTCCTTCCTTGCGCATGTAGTTCATAAAGCCGCCATCTGCAGCGAATCGAATGCACGGTTGATTGTTCTCGTAGCTGTTACACTTGGTCACCAAGGTCCATGGCAGAAGAGTCCAAGCCATCCCAAGAGCCTGAAAGTTCGCAACCGGAGCAAAAAGCCGCGACGCCCGCGCCTCCTCCGAAGAGTGCCCCCGCGCCCGCTTCGCCTCCCGTTGTGAAGCCTGTGGCGGCCGCGCCGAAAACTCCTCCGCCTCTGCAGATTCCACTGGATAACGAACTCGTTCGGCGCTATCGCGAAAACTTCGGCGCCGCGATTCTCGACGCCCTCGAAGATCGTAAGCAGCCTTATCTGGTGATCGATTCCGCGCAGCTGCTTGAAATTGCGCGTTACTCGCGCGACGAAGAAAAGTTCGATCTTCTGGAAGATTTCACCGCGGTGGACTGGCCCAAACGCGAGAAGCGTTTCGATCTGATCGCCATTCTGTATTCGTTCCGGCACAACACGCGGCTGCGTCTGAAAATTCTCATTGCCGCCGATCAGCGGCCACCGAGTCTCACCAACATCTGGCCCACCGCAAACTGGCTGGAGCGCGAAATTTACGACATGTTCGGGATTGAGTTCGCCGGACATCCCGATCTGAAGCGGATTCTGCTTCCGGACGGCTGGCAAGGTCATCCGCTTCGCAAGGATTACGACATTCTTCAGCAAGACACCGCGTGGGTCCGGGAAAATCTCGGAATCGAGAGCGGGCAATAACGAGGAGACGTGGCAGGAACAGTGCAAGACGACGAGCTACAAAATAACGGCACGCTTCTCGGCGCCGATGAACTGGTCCTGAACATGGGGCCGCAGCATCCGTCGACGCACGGTGTGTTGCGGGTGAAGCTCAAACTGGATGGCGAGCGCGTGCGCGGCACAGAATGCGTCATCGGCTATCTCCACCGTGGCGTTGAAAAAATCGCGGAAAATCGCACCTACCAGCAATTCGCGCCTTACGTTGACCGCATGGACTACGTCGCGGCCGTCAGCAACGGCTTGGGCTACTGCGAAGCGGTGGAAAAACTTCTAAGCGTGGAAGCGCCCGATCGGGCCAAGGTAATTCGCACGATACTTACGGAACTGCAGCGCATCGCGAGTCACCTGGTTTGGCTGGGCACACACGCATTGGACATTGGCGCGCTCACGCCGCTGTTTTATTGCTTTCGGGAACGCGAAGAGATTCTGAAAATCTTTGAAAAGTATTGTGGCGCGCGGCTGACCACGCACGCGTTCCGCATCGGTGGGCTGCAATATGAAGCTTACGACGGGTTCGAAAAAGATGTCGAGCGGTTCTGCAAGGATTTCGAACGGCGCATCCAGGAATACGTCGATCTGCTGACCGGCAATAGCATATGGATTGGTCGCACGCGCAACATTGGAGTGCTGAACGCCGAGGACTGCATCGCAATGGGCGCGACCGGCCCGATTCTTCGCGCTGCCGGGGTGAAGTGGGATTTGCGCAAGGCGCAGCCGTACGCCGCCTACGATCGCTACCAATTCGAAATTCCCGTGGGCACCAACGGCGACACGTACGACCGGTACATGGTTCGTATGGAAGAGATGCGGCAGTCTCGCCTGATCTGCCTGCAGGCCATCGAAAATATTCCCGCGGGTCCCATCTTCGGCAAAGTCGGCAAAGTGATTAAGCCCGGGGCTGGCGAGGTTTATCACGCGATCGAAGCGCCCAAGGGCATTCTGGGCTACTACATCGTGAGTGACGGCAGCACGCAACCGTATCGGGTGCGCATCCGTCCGCCATCCTTTATCAATCTGCAGGCTCTCGACAAAATGATTCGGGGCCACCTGGTCGCGGACGTCGTCGCGGTAATCGGCACGCTGGACATAGTGCTAGGCGAGGTGGACCGATGACGCTGCAGGCGCTGGTCCAATTCCTCCAGACATGGTGGGTGGAGCTCGTGTGCGGCGTGGTGATTGTGGCGGTTGTGCCGCTCATCGCCGGTTACGTCGTTCTCGTAGAGCGCAAGCTGATGGCCGACATGCAAGCGCGCCTGGGCCCGATGCGCGTCGGTCCTCACGGCTTACTCCAGCCCATCGCGGACGCGGTGAAGCTGCTGATCAAGGAAGACATCATTCCACGCGATTCCGACGCGCTGATCTTCTGGTTCGCGCCGGTCATTTCGATGGTGGCTGCGCTTACTTCCATGGGCGCGCTGTACTTTGGCCCGTCGTTCCGGGTAGCCCAGGGCATCAACATCGGAATACTTTTCGTGATCGGCGTCAGCTCGCTCGGATTCCTCGGCATTATTCTCGGCGGGTGGGCTTCCAACAGCCACTACTCCATCATTGGCGCGATTCGCAGCACCGCGCAGTTGGTAAGCTATGAAACCGCCGGGGGGCTGGCGATCATTGCCGCGCTGCTTCTAGCGGGCACACTGAAGATCAGCGCGATCGTCGACGCCCAAGCCGAACAGCACGTGTGGTTCATCTTTCTGGCGCCCATCGGATTCTTCATCTACCTGGTCGCTTCGATTGCGGAAACGAATCGCGCGCCGTTCGATCTGCCCGAAGCGGAATCGGAACTCGTGGCGGGGTATATGACCGAGTACAGCGGATTTCGCTGGGCTCTTTATTTTCTTGGCGAATACGCCAACATGATCGTGGTCGCCTCGGTGGCAACCACACTGTTCCTGGGCGGGTGGCTGCGCCCATTTCCCAATGTTCACTGGCTCGCCTGGCTGGATTTTCTTCCAGCAGTGATCATCGCGCTCCTCGGCGTTTACTCCATGTATAGGGCAGGGAAGCAGCCCGTCAAAGTACAAGTTTGGTTTATGTGGGCGGTAGCCCTCTGTTGTTTTGCGCTGGCCGTAATCTATGCAGCGCCGCTGGTTTTCGCTTCCTTGCGTTTCGCTGTTCCCGGCCTCAACGGCGCTTTCTGGTTCCTCCTGAAGGTTTCCGCTTACATTTACATTTTTATGTGGCTGCGTTTTACGTTGCCTCGGTACCGTTTCGACCAGCTCATGCACCTGGGCTGGTACATTCTGATTCCCCTCGCCATCGTGAACGTTTTCGCTGTCGGTCTCGCCATGCTCCTCACTTCAGAATCTGGCTGGAACCGTTGGCTCGCAATGATTGTCACCACCGCGTTCACCCTGGCGGTTTCTCTGTATCTGGTGCATTTGCACGATAAGCGGACTGCTGTGGCGTCGACTGCTACCGCGATTCCATCGGATTCTTATGCTGGATAGTGTGCTTTTTTACTTCTTCGCCGGCGTGGCGGTACTCAGCGCCGCGTTGATGGTCACGCGCCGCAACGCTATCCACTCGGCAGTTTTTCTGATTACCACGCTGCTGGCCACCGCAGGGATTTTCCTGCAGCTGCGCGCGGAATTTCTGTTCATCGCGCAAATTATTCTGTACGTCGGCGGGATCATGGTGCTGTTTATTTTCGTGATTATGCTGGTGCGGCTCGACGTGGCGCTGCATCAGATTCGTTTCCGCATGCAACGATCCGTGGCCGTTCTGGTGGCCCTGGCTCTTGCGTTCGAAATCACCGTGATCGTAGTTCTGGCGGGAAAACTACCGGGTGGCGGCTTATTCGTGCAAGGCACCGCGCCCGCCGATAAGCTGCCTCCCAACACGGAAGAGGTGGCCAACAGCCTGTTCAGCAGTTATCTGCTGCCATTCGAAATCGTCAGCGTGCTTTTACTGGTGGCGATGGTTGGCGCTGTGGTGATGGCCAAAAACCGCAGAAGGGGTGACGCGTCATGATGTCTCCGGCTCACTACCTGTTTCTGAGTCTGGCGCTGTTCATGATTGGGTGCATCGGCGTGGTCACGCGTCGCAACGTCATTGTGGTGCTCATGTCCATCGAACTGATTCTGAACGCCGTGAACATCAACCTTGTTTTGTTCTCGCGTGTTTTCGGCGACGTTGCCGGCCAGGTCTTCGCGCTCTTTATCATTGCGGATGCCGCCGCTGAAGCCGCCGTTGGCCTCGGCATCATCATCGCGTTCTTCCGCAACCGAGAAACCCTGCTCAGCGACGAAATGGATCTCCTGAAATGGTGATCCTTCACAAATCTCCGATGCGCTGGCCGCGCCCATGACGTCCTCCAACTATTTCCTCCAACACCTCTGGCTCATCCCGCTGTTTCCTCTGCTGAGCGCGGCGCTCATGTTTTTCTTCGGACGCCTGCTCCCGAAGTCAGCAATCAATTTCTTCTGCGTCGGCAGCGTGCTCCTCTCGTTCATTCACGCCGCCGGTGCGGTGCTCGCGTTGTTCGGGATGGACCCCGCCCATCGTGTGTTCCAGCAGATTCTGTTCGAATGGGTTACGCCGGGCCCCATCCCTACCGATGGCGGTCCGGTGCCGTTCATAGCCGATTGGGGCTATCTGCTCGACCCGCTGTCCTGCGTCATGGTTCTGGTGGTTACCGGCGTCGGCTTCTTGATCCACGTGTACTCGATCGGCTACATGCATCACGAAGGTGGCTACTACCGGTTCTTCGGCTACTTGAATCTCTTCATGTTTTCGATGCTTACGCTGGTTCTTGCCAACAACCTGTTGCTTCTCTTCGTGGGCTGGGAAGGCGTGGGGCTGTGCAGCTACCTGCTTATCGGTTTCTATTTCCTGAAGAAATCCGCCAGCGACGCAGGCAAAAAAGCGTTCATCGTGAACCGTGTTGGTGACACTGGATTTCTCCTGGGCATCTTTTTCATCGCGACCACGTTTGGCACCGTCCGGTTCACTTCCTACGGGCTCGCCGACCCAGTTGCTTACGCCGGAATCAATGAAACGCTCGGCGCGATGCTCAGCCAACACCGCCTGCTTTACGGCGGCCCGGTTCTGACGACCATTGCGTTGCTGCTGTTCGTCGGCGCCGTCGGCAAGTCCGCGCAGATACCGCTGTATGTGTGGCTGCCTGACGCCATGGAAGGTCCCACGCCGGTCAGCGCGTTAATCCACGCTGCGACGATGGTCACCGCGGGCGTGTACATGGTCGCGCGGATGAACGCCATCTACCAACTCGCTCCCACGGCCATGGATGTGGTCGCGATCGTTGGCGCTCTGACAGCGATTTTTGCGGCTTCGATCGCGGTGGTCCAGAATGACATCAAGAAAGTTCTCGCGTATTCCACGATCAGCCAACTCGGCTACATGTTTCTAGCCCTTGGTGTAGGTGCGTTTTCCGCCGGCATTTTTCACTTGATGACTCACGCCTTCTTTAAAGCCCTGCTGTTCCTCGGCGCAGGCGCCGTGATCCACGCGCTGTCTGGTGAACAGGACTTGCGCAAAATGGGCGGCCTTTGGAACACTATACCCGCCACGTCGCGGCCTTTTCTCATCGCTACGCTTGCGATCGCTGGCATGCCTCCGCTGGCCGGTTTCTTCAGCAAAGACGAAATTCTTGGCCACGCGTTCTCCCGCTCGGTCTCTGTCGATCGCTACCTGTTCCTCTGGATTGTTGGAGTGATCACTGCGGGCTTGACCGCCTTCTACATGTTCCGTTTGTTGTTTCTGGCCTTTTTCGGTTACTCGAGGGTCGCACCCGAAGTGGAGCGTCACATCCACGAATCGCCCAAGACCATGACGGTTCCCCTGATGATTCTCGCAGGCCTCTCGATTGTGGGTGGCTGGGTGGCTCTTCCCGCACTTTGGGGCGAAGAAAGTCCGTTCGCGATTTTTCTCGACCCCGTTCTCCGTGGAGTTGTTCCGGAAACGGTCGCGATCAAATTTGCGCATCACAATTTGCTGGTTGAATGGTTGCTGATGGGGCTTTCCGTGGGTATCGCCGGTTTGGGGATATGGTTCGCCTACGATTTTTATCTCAAGCGACCGCAACTCCATTCGAAAGTCGCCGCTTCGTGGCCGCGCTTGCACAATCTTCTAGTCCACAAATATTACGTCGACGAAATTTACGACGCGCTCTTCGTGAATCGCATCAAGGACCTCAGCACCGCTTTCGCGCTGTTGGATGGAAAAATCATCGATGGAGTCGGGGTCAACGGGGCCGCCTGGCTTTCGCTGGTTCTCTCCAGTTTATCGATCTGGTGGGACAAATGGATTGTCGATGGGCTCGTCAACCTTGTCGCCAAGTTCACGCGAGCTCTCAGCCATCCGATTCGCATGGTTCAAAACGGCGTGTTCTCGAGTTATGCGGTGTTCATCTTGATCGGCTTGGCTATTTTGCTGGCGTACTACGGTCACCACATGCAGGTTTTAGTGCGCAGTTTGCGCTGAAAGGCGAATTGGCATGGAGCTTTTCTCTCATCATCTCTTAAGCGTGATCCTGTTCACGCCCACTGATCGGCGCGCTCGTGTTGTTATTTATCCCGCGCGGCTCGCTAACACTTCACCGGCTCGTCGGCAATCTGTTTGGCATCCTCGGCTTCGCCGTTTCCATCCCACTGGTCATGCATTTCCCCGCGGGCTACCAAACGTACACTTTCATCGAGACTGCTGACTGGATCCCGTCCATTGGAGCTCATTACACCCTCGGCCTGGATGGCATCAGCTTTCTTCTTGTGATGCTCACCACGTTCCTGGGCATGATCGCCATCCTGTCGTCGTGGGCGGCGATTCAGATGCGCACCAAGGAGTATTACATCCTGCTCCTTCTGCTTCAGACCGGCATGCTTGGCGTGTTCATGTCGCTGGACTTTTTCCTTTTCTACGTTTTCTGGGAAGTGATGCTCGTGCCGATGTACTTCCTCATCGGCGTGTGGGGAAGCGACCGCCGGCTGTACGCAGCCATCAAATTCTTTCTCTACACCCTGGCTGGCTCGGTTTTGATGCTCCTCGGAATCCTGGCTCTGTACTTCAACGCCGCCAAAGCTACCGGTGTGCAGACTTTCGACATTCCAACGCTGCTGGCCGCAGCGCAGAACTCCCAGTATTTTCCCGATCATTTGAAGGTGTGGCTCTTCTGGGCTTTCTTCTTCGCCTTCGCCATTAAAGTCCCGATGTTCCCGTTCCACACCTGGCTGCCCGATGCGCACACGGAAGCGCCCACTGCGGGGTCCGTGATTCTGGCGGGTGTCCTGTTGAAGATGGGTACGTACGGTTTCATACGTTTCTCGCTGCCGCTGCTTCCCGCGGACGCGGCAATGCGCGGCAAAATCATCCATATCCTGATCGTTCTGTCGCTCATCAGCATCATCTACGGCGCGGTCGTCTGTCTGATGCAGAAAGACATGAAGCGGCTCATCGCTTACAGTTCCGTCAGCCACCTCGGCTTCTGCACGCTCGGGATCTTCGCGCTCACGCCCAACGGGCTCTCTGGCAGTGTCCTTCAGCAGATTAACCACGGGATTTCCACCGGCGCACTCTTCCTGATTGTTGGGGTTCTGTATGAGCGGCGGCACACGCGGCTGATTTCCGAATTTGGCGGACTCGCCACGCCCATGCCGAATTTCGCGGCCATTTATCTCATCATCAGCCTCAGTTCTCTGGGAATGCCGCTGCTGAACGGATTCATTGGGGAATTCACGATTCTTCAGGGGACGTTCGTCGTGAGTAAAGCGTGGGCTGCGTGGGGCACGCTCGGCATCGTTCTCGGCGCCGCGTATCTACTTTGGCTGTATCAGCGAACGATGTTCGGCTCCGTGACTCATGAAGTGAACAAAACTCTTCCTGATCTGAATCTTCGCGAGTACGCGGTTCTTGTTCCGCTGGTGATCATGGCCTTCTGGATTGGAATTTATCCAAAGCCGTTCTTCAATTATATCAACAGTCCGGTCGACAAAATCGTGCATCAGGTGAACCCCGACTTCTACAAGCCCACCCGCAGCCAATTGGCCAGCTCACCTGCGGGGGCTACTCAGCCCGCCGCCAGTAGCTCCACCGGCGCTACCGTGGGGGCGCAGGCGTCAGCTCTTGCCTCCGCATCGTCCGCAGGGGGCCGGTAACCAACGCCAATGCACTCCGCCTTTCAATCGCTGATCACTTACATCCACGGCGATGGCCTGGTCATCCTGCCGGAGATGGAGTTACTCCTTTTCGCGCTGGGCATTCTGATTTTCGATTTCCTACTGGACAAAAAAGAAAAGCACTTCAATGCGATCCTGGCATTGCTGGGTGTGTTAGCCAGCGCCCTGGGCGTGTTCGAGCAGATTAAGCATTACAACGCGCTTCGCAACGATGCGGCCGCGCCTCCGGGGCTTCTGGGGTTTCACGACACGGTGTTAATCGATGGTTTCTTCATCGTCTTTGCCATGCTGTTTCTGGCGGCAGCCGCGCTGGTCATCCTTCTGTCCATTCGTTATCTCGATCTCGAACGCGAACAGGAAGGCGAATTCTACGCGCTGATTCTTCTCTCCTGCATCGGCATGATGTTTATGGCCTCCGGCATCGATCTGCTCGTCCTGTTCCTCGGGCTGGAAACCATGGCGCTCAGCTTCTACGTGCTCACCGGATTCCTTCGCGCCAACAAACGTTCCAACGAAGCCGCCATGAAGTATCTGCTTCTGGGCGCGTTCAGCTCCGGCATTCTCGCCTATGGCTTCTCGCTTCTTTACGGCATGAGTGCCTCAACGAACATCTACCGGATCGGCGATATGCTCGACCGCCGCATGCGCTATACGTTTGCGCATGGTTTCATCGATTGGCTGGTGGTGCTCGCGTTTGTTACCGTAGCCGCCGGCCTATTCTTCAAAATCGCCGCGGTGCCATTCCATCAATGGGCGCCGGATGTTTACGAAGGCGCGCCCACACCGATCACCGCGTTCGTCAGCGTGGCTTCAAAAACGGCCAGTTTCGCGCTTCTTCTCCGGTTGATGTTCTTCACGTTCGGTTTCTCTCATCCCACGTGGCTGTACCTGATCGCCGGGGTTGCCATCGCTTCACTCACCTGGGGCAATCTGGCCGCGCTCACACAAAATAATCTCAAGCGGCTGCTCGCTTACTCCTCCATTTCTCACGTGGGCTATATTCTTCTGGGGTTGGTGGCGTGGGATCCCACGGGAGCGAGCAACACGGCCATGACCGGCATTCTGTACTATCTGATTGCCTACGGATTCATGACCATCGGGGCGTTCGCGGTGGTCATCGTGATGCGCCAGCGCGGCATCATTGGTGACACCCTCGACGATCTCGACGGCCTGTATCAGCGCAATCCCGCCGCTGCGTTTCTTCTCCTGATCTTCATGCTTTCCCTTGCCGGCATTCCACCGACTGCCGGCTTTATGGGCAAGTATTTTATTTTCCAGGCGCTCATCGAGACGCATCACCCTGTGCTTGCGGTTTTTGCGGCGCTGTATATCGTGCCGGCGCTTTACTACTATTTCCGCGTCGTGGTCCATGCATGGATGAAGAGCCCCGGAGAAGCGCCCAAGCCGCATCTCAGCAGCGCGCAGGCTGTCGCTCTCGGTGTCGCAGTGTTTGTTACTTTGGCTGCGGGGTTGTATCCTGAGCCATTCACGCGACTGGCCCGCTATGCCTTTGGACAATAACGAAAGTAAGAACGAGAACCTCACTCCGACCGAACAGCGCGCGGCTAGTTTCAGCCGCCAATTCGCAACTGCTATGGAGCTCCCGTTCATCATCATTGGCGCCATTGCCGTTGGAGGTCTGACCGGCTATTTTCTGGACAACTGGCTGCACACCAAGCCCTACCTGATGCTTGTCTTCGGCTTCCTGGGTTTTTTCGCCGGCCTCAGGGACATGCTGCGCCGTGCCAACAAACAGTAGGTTATTGGTAAGTGATGCCAACGGCCCGCCATGGAACGCGGCCCGTTACGCGTATTGCTGACGGATAATCACGATTCGCGATGACTACCACGCTCATCCCCGATTCCGTCTACCGCAAAGAAGAATCCCGCATTTCCCAAGTCACCCTGCTCCTCGGCGTGGTCGTCGCTTTGCCCGTCGGATATTTCCATACTTGGCGGTGGGGACTGGGCATCTTTATCGGCGCCGCACTCGCCTGGTTGAATTTCCGCTGGCTGAAACAGGGCATGGATGCGCTTACGGAAAGCATCACAGCCCAAGCTAATCAAAAAAAGCAGAGCGTGCCGCTCACCGCCTACTTCCAAGCGGTGTTTCGCTACGGGTTGATAGCTCTGATTGTCTATGTTATTTTTAAGTATCTAAACGTTCCCGTTTTAAGCATGGTTTGCGGTTTGTGCGCTCTGGGAGCGGCCACCATCGTGGTGAGTGTGCACAGCATCTTTCGTCCGGCGGACGGTTCGAATGGAACATGAACTAAAACATCTCACCCACTGGGTCAATCACGTCCTGGGCCCGCTCGCGCTGCAACTGCTCCACGGTCTGGGTATTCAACCCAGCGATTACGACCATCCCATCCCTGAATATGTGGTTATGTCGCTGGTGGTGCTCATCCTGGGCACGCTTCTCGCTGCGATTCTGCGCTCCCGGCTCTCCGTCGAACGGCCTGGCACGTTCCAGCAAGCGGCCGAACTGCTTCTCACCAATCCGATGGGCTTCGGCATCAAGGATTTGCTGGAAGAAAATGTGGCGCACGGCGCGGCGAAATACATTCCGTTCCTGGGCACGATTACCATTTTCGTTTTGCTTTCGAATCTTCTCAGTATTTTCCCGGAATTTTCTTCGCCTACGGTCAGCGCCGTCGTGCCCCTCGCCTGCGCCATTCTAGTGTTTCTCTATTTCAACTGGCAGGGCATTCGTCATCATGGACCCGGGCGCTATCTCCTGACGTTCGCCGGCTCGCCCAGGCATATCGGTGACTGGGTTCTCGCCATATTGCTTTTCCCAGTGGAAATTATTTCGACCACGGCCCGCCTGCTCTCCCTTACCGTCCGGCTATGGGCCAACATTTTCGCCAGCGACTTGATTTACGTGATCTTCCTCGGGCTGTTGCTCGGTCCCTTCGAATGGGCTTGGACGAAGAACCCGGTCTTGGGCATCATCATGGCGGTTTTCCCGTTGACGATTCCCATTGTGTTCGTTGGGCTGCACATTTTCGTGTCCGTGATTCAGGCCTATATCTTCACGGTGCTGCCCGCGATTTACGTTGGTTTAGCGGTTGCCGACGAACACTAAGAATGCGAGCCCACAGCGACACGCCTGGCGCGAGAGTTTCGTTTTGCCGTTCAGCGTGAGACCGGTTTGTTTCACGTAGATCCGGGAACCACCCACTGGCGGCTAATTCAGGAGGTAGTTCAATGAAGAAAGCAGTTATGTTGTTGGCGGTACTCGCGCTGGTGGTGGTAGTCGCGCCGGCGGCGTTCGGTCAAGATACAGGAGCAGCATCGGGAAAGAGCCTGGGTGCCATCGCCGCCGGTTTCGGCATGGCCCTGGCCGCTTTCGGCGGTGCGCTGGGGCAGGGCAAAATCGCGTCGTCTGCGTGCGAAGGCATGGCTCGTAACCCGGGAGCCGCTGGGGCCATTCGTGCATCGATGATCCTGGGCTTGGTGTTCGTCGAGACCTTGGCCCTCTTCACCCTCGCGATCATCATGCTTAAGGTCTGATTCGGTTTCCGAATCGCGGCATTGTCATTTCCAAAAATTCAAAACGCCCGCTTCCGGGAATCCCGAAGCGGGCGTTTTCTTTCATGGGCGGAATTTCTTGAGGCGCCTCAAGCCGGTCGAAGGGGAGCAACCCACCAAGTAAACTCCCCTCCTTTCGGTTTGAACAGGGCTGAGAACTTACAGCGTGGCTAGGGATTGCAACGCTGCTTTATCCTGGACCAAGAGCGTAGAGCCATTCACTTCGACCAGCCGTTTGCGTTTGAACTCGCTGAAGCTGCGGCTGACCGATTCGCGCGAGCATCCTATCAACTGCGCAATCTCTTCATGGGTCAGCGCCAGCTTCACGCGGAACCCGCCATTCGTCACTGGAGCTTCCGCAGACCATTCCACCAGGAACCGCGCCAGCTTCTCTTCCACGGAATTGCTCAATCCGATCGAGCGGATCACTTCGTATGCGGAGTGGCAGTCGCGTCCCAGATGCTGAGCCACCTGCAGGCAGGCGTCTCCGTACTCCTTGATGTACTTCAGAAAATCCTCGCGGCTCACATACGCGAGTTGCGCGGGTTGCAGCGTCTCCGCGGTGATCTCGTGGGGCAGTCCGGAAATGGCCGGATTCAATCCCAGAATGTCGCCGGGTTTCGCAATTTTGAAGATGAGGGTCTTGCCTTCACTGTTCGTCGTTAATAGCTTTACGCGGCCCTGACAAACGATATATACGCCGCGGGCCGGTTCGCCTTCCATGAACAAAATGGCGCCGGCTGGATACGAACTGGTGCGCCGGATCTGCGCCAATGCCCGCGCGCTTTGCTGAGACACGCTGCAGAAGAACCTGTCCGTGCGCCAGTCGCATTCGGAGCAGTCGTCCACCACGGGGAAGCCGTACGGTGAATGCGTTTTGCGCTGCGGAGTGGTTGTGAACGTACCCTCCAACGTTTTTCGCTGTCATTACGCTGCTCGCCATAGGGCCACCTTTCGTATCTGAGTCAATCTTGACTGGCACAGTACGAAAGGCATGTGCTTGGCCATTTGTTCGCAAACTGCGCGATTTTGGTGATTTTTCTTACGGTATTAGAATGAGGCGGTTATCGCGAGTGGCGGTGCGTATCACATTGGGACTGCACAGCTTGGTCTCTTGGAGGTGGGTTATATCGCACAGAGCTGTGTGATCTTCATCACTTGCGCCAGCCCCAATTCCCCTGTGTTTTGTTGCACTTTTGAGGCTTCGCGCGTGGCTATCCTTCAACTTCCAGTAACTGGCGGATCTTCCGGGCTAATCCTTCATGGGTAAACGGTTTTTCAATGAACGCTACATCCTCGCCCAGCAACGCGTTTTGCGAAATTACGCCGGCGGTGTGGCCGGACATATAGAGGACCTTCACCTGAGGCCTCTTTTTCAGCAATTCCTCGGACAGTTCCCGCCCATTCATGTGCGGCATAACCACGTCGGTGAGCAGCAAATGGATTCGTCCGGAGTACTCGCTGGCAATGTGCAATGCTTCGGCTGCTTCCGCGGCCATCAAGACGCGATATCCGGCTGAGAGCAGGAAGTCCCGAGTCACGCGGGCCAGTAGCTTGGAATCTTCGACCAGCAGAATGGTTTCGGTCCCACTGGAAACCTCGTCTGGATTGCCTCCAATCTTGTCAGTGGCGATCCCAGACACCCGGGGCAGGTAAATCTTGAAGGTCGTTCCGCGTCCCGGCTCGCTATAGACCCAGATGTGGCCGCCGCTCTGGCGTACAATTCCGTACACGGTGGCCAAGCCCAGTCCCGAGCCTGAGCCCTGCTCCTTGGTCGTAAAGAACGGTTCGAATATGCGGCTGACGGTTTCCTTGTCCATTCCTTCGCCGGTGTCCGTGACGGAAAGTTGGACATAAGGACCTGGGACGACGTCCAAATGATCCCGGGCATACGCTTCGCCCAAATAGGTGTTGGAGGTTTCGATGGTGAGGCGGCCGCCCTTGCGCATGGCGTCGCGTGCATTGGCCACCAAGTTCAAAATCACCTGTGATAATTGGCTGCGGTCGTTCTTGATTTCTCCCAGGTCTCGCGACAGGACCATCTCCATCTGAACGTATTCTTCGAGGATGCGGCGCAAAAGCGGTTCCAGGTCGGTCAGCACCACGTTCAAATCCAGTTTCTGCGGTTCGGAAACCTGCTGCCTGGCAAACGCCAGCAGTTGCTTAGTCACCGTGGCGGCCTCTTCACCCGCCATCTTGATTTGTTCCACGCGTTCAATGTGCGGCGCGCTCGACGGGCCTGCCTTCAGGATCATCTCCGAGTTTCCCAAAATTACTCCCAGCAAATTATTGAAGTCGTGCGCAATTCCCCCCGCCAGCCGTCCAATCGCTTCCATTTTTTGTGAAAGGAGTAGCTGCTCCTCTAACCGGCGGGCGCGTTCCTGCTCGCTGTCGCGTTGGCGCATCGCCAATTCCCGCTGCACAACTTCCGCCTGGAGTGATTGGTTGGCCTCCACCAATTCGGCGGTTCGTTCGCGGACCCGAGTCTCCAGCGCGCCCTTGGCTTCCTTGAGTTCGTCCTGTGCTTTCTTCTGTAAGGTAATATCGCGAATTGCGCTGAACACCATCATGCCGTTCTCGCTGCGAAACGGGCTTAAGCTGATTTCCACGGGGAACTCGCTGCCATCTTTGCGCAGCCCGAACAATTCTCGTCCTGCGCCCATCGGGCGCAAGCGTGGCGCATCGGTATAGCCTCGGCGGTGATGCATGTGTCCGCCCCGGTAGCGTTCCGGCACCAGCATCTCCACCGGTTGTCGCAGTAACTCCTCGCGCCGATAGCCGAACAGCTTTTCGGTCTGCGCGTTCACCAAGGTGATCTTGCCTTCCTCGTTGGCAATGACCATCGCGTCTGGCGCGGCTTCCAATAGCGCGCGAAACTCATCGAGTTTCCCAGGTTGTGGGGTAGGTTGATTCTGAATGGGGGAGCGATCCCGTTCTTCCATAGGCAATTTCCAGGTCCTGATGCGAAATTTCGAGCTATGGTACTTCAACCAAATGTCGAAATGCTAATCGAGTTTACCGGGTGGTCGTAGTGGTTTATTTCGCGAGCATTGGGATTGACTCAAGAGCAGCGGGATAAATCCGCTGCTACTGTGTCAGCGAGCTGAGAGCATGAGCGGTTGTGAAAGCACAATTCTCAAAATGTGATTTGGGGCTAGCCCCAAGTATAAGGTAATTAAGGCGGCCACCGTCACTACCATCGCCGCGGTTGGGCTCATGCCCTCTGCTGGCATCGGCGGGTAGCGGACCTTTGTACTCGCGCATGTACATCACTACGATCAACCGGAAATAGTAATACGCGCCGATTACGCTATTCACGGCCATCAAGACCGCCAGCCACACCAGCTTCGATTTCAGCGCCGCGGAGAAGATATACAACTTGCCGAAGAATCCCGCGGTAATCGGGAGCCCCAACAAGGACAAGAGAAAGAGCGTCAGCGCCGCGGCCGCAAACGGTTGCCGGGTCCCCAGTCCCGCATAGTCGTCATAGGTTAAATAGCGTTCGCCCCGTCCGCCAATTTCAGACACCACCGTGAACGATCCCACCGAGACGAGAGCGTAGCTGGCCAGATAGAACAGCACAGCCGCATATGCCGGGCCTACCAGTTCCGGATCGGTCCGCACGAAGGTTACTGCCGCAAACGCCACCATGGTGTAACCGGCGTGCGCGATGGAACTGTACGCCAGCATGCGCTTCACGTTGTTCTGTACCAACGCGCCCAGGTTGCCCACAAACATAGTTAGCACAGCCAATATCCAAAACGCCCAGAACCAGAAATCCGTGGCTGCATGCACAGTGCTGAAAATCCTCAGCAATAATGCGAACGTCGCTGCTTTTGGTCCCGCCGAGAAGAGCGCCGTCACCGGCGTGGGCGCACCTTCATACACGTCCGGCGTCCACACCTGGAATGGCGCGGCTGCCACCTTGAATCCCAATCCCACAAGAATCAGCGTCAGACCTAAGCGCAGCAGCGTGCCATTTGGATTGGCATCGGCTAAGGCGGCAAGATTCGTGGAGCCTGTCACTCCATAGATCAGCGCAATGCCATAAAGGAAAAATGCGGTCGCGAACGATCCCAGTAGAAAATACTTCATCGCCGATTCGCTGGCCTTGATGGAGTCTCGTCGGTAGCCGGCGAGGATGTAACTGGAGATCGAGGACATTTCCAATCCAATGAAGGCCGTGAGCAATTCCTGCGCCGAGGAAAGCACGCCCATTCCCGCCGTAGCGAAGAGCACGAGGGCATAAAACTCCGCGGCGTCTAGTCCTTCGCGCTCGAGATAGGAGTCGCTTGCCAGGATTACGAGAAACGCCACCAGCCCCACAAGCCAGTGGAAAAACAAACTGAATGTGTCGAACTGGACGAGCCCCGAAAACCCCGCGCCCATTGAGGTATAAAACGTGATCAGCGTTCCGCCTGCCGCGCCAATCATGGCGACAAACGTCAAGGCCTGGCGGTTTTTCATAAACGGCTGCAGCAACATCAAAATTACGCCAAACACGCACCACACAAGTTCCGGCAGAACATGGAAGACATTGCGCAGCATTACCTGATTCAAGGTTTCCATCTAGCGGGTCTCCCGTCTTTCGACTGGGTTTGTGTACGCCACGGGGAGCGCCGGGATGCCTGCGTGCTCTTGCGGTCCACCGATTCCCGGGCCACTAGCCTCATGCATCAAGTTCGGGTTCATCTGTTGCAGCACCGCCTTGCAAGGCTCCGCAAAGCGCCGGGTAAAGAAGGGTGAGCCGATGCCCATCCACAGAATCACGATCGACAGCGCGACTAGCATGCCTGTCTCGCGCCCGGAGATATCTTTTAACTCACGATTCTTCTCGTGGGTCACATTTCCGAAGAAAACCCGCTGATAGGACCACAGCAGATAGCACGCTGATAGAATCACGCCGGTAGCGGCCCAAGCAGCCCATTGCCAGTGGGTCTGGTACGTTCCGAGTAGAATCAGGAATTCGCCCACGAACCCATTGAGCATGGGCAAGCCCATCGACGACAACGCCACAAACAGGAAAAACGCCGCATACCTCGGCATCGGCGCGCACAACCCACCATAGTCGCTAATTTCGAACGTGTGCCGCCGGTCGTAGATCATGCCCACCAGCAAAAACAGCGCTCCCGTGGAAATTCCATGCGCGAGCATCTGGTATACCGCGCCTTGCATGGAAATTTCGCGAAACGCAAAAATGCCCAGCACCACAAAACCCAGGTGACTCACGGACGAATACGCCACCAATTTCTTCAGGTTTGGCTGCACCAAAGCCACCAACGCGCCATAGATCACGCCGATAATTGCCAGCACTGCCACAAACGGTGCGGCGCGATGTGAAGCATCCGGAAATAGCGGCAAGCAGAACCGGATCATGCCGTACGTGCCCATTTTAAGCAGGACGCCCGCCAGAATGATGGAGCCAGCGGTGGGCGCTTCCACGTGAGCATCCGGCAGCCAGGTGTGCAAGGGGAACAAAGGCACCTTGATGGCAAAGGCAACGAAGAACGCCAGGAACAGCAGCGTTTCCGTGGCTGCGGGCAGAACCAGCTGTCCGCTTTGAATCATTCTTTGTATGGTTGGCAAGTCGAACGTGCCCGTTACGCTGTACAGCCAGATGATCCCCACCAGCATCAGGATGGAGCCAGCCATGGTGTAAATCACGAACTTCACTGCGGCATAAATCCGCCGGTCGTGTCCCCAGATACCGATCAAGAAAGCCATCGGAATCAGCATCACTTCCCAGAACACGAAGAACAGGAACATGTCCAGCGACAGAAACACGCCGACCACACCCACTTCCAACAGCAGCAACATGACGTGGAATTCTTTGATTCGGTGATGTATGCCATGCCAGGACGCCAACACGCAAATCGGAGTCAGAAATGTGGTTAAAATCACCAGGAATAAGCTGATTCCGTCCACTCCCAGGTGGTAATTGATAGAAGGCGAGGAAATCCAGCGGGCGAATTCTTCGAGGGAATAGCCCTTGGCGCCGATCGTCACCGCGCGCAACATCAGCAGGGAAGCGAGAAACTCGACTAACGACACCACGAGCGTAAACCGCCGGATCCATATTTCGTCGTCGCCGCGCAGCCACAGGAGTGCCAGCGCTCCCGCCGCAGGGAAGAAGACTAAGAAGGTCAGCAAGTGTCCGTTGAGCGCCATTAGCGCACCGCCCCAAACAGCGTCGGCTTCAGAACCGGCCAGAAGATAATCACGAACACCACGACCGCCCCCACCAGCACCCACACCGCGTAACTCCGCGTATTTCCGGACTGCGCCTGCCGCACCGTATCTCCCACCGCCGTCGTTCCGTGCGCGATGCCGTTCACGGTTCCGTCAATCACGCCGACGTCCAGAACCTTCCAGAGCACATTGCGTGAAATCCATAGCAATGGCGCAACCACTGCCGCGTGATAAAGTTCGTCCACGTAATACTTGTGGTACAGCAATTCGTGCAGCCCTGTCGATGGCCCTTGCTTCACATCCTTGCGGTACATTCGCCAGGCTACGAATAAACCGAGTGCGGCAGCGAGCATCGCCACGCCGGAAAGTACTAATTCCATCGTATGGGCATTCGGGATATTAGGCTGCGTCTCCGAGCCCAGCACTGGAATCAAAAACTCTGAAAAATAATCCTTGCCGCTCCATAGCGCCGGAAGCGCAAACCATCCGCCCGTTAACGACAAAAATGCCAGGATCATCAAGGGAACTGTCATGCTCTTGGGAGATTCATGGACGTGAACGTGATGCTCGTCGTATCTCGGCTTTCCCGCAAATGTCAGCCAAGTGAGCCGGAACATGTAGAAAGAGGTCAGGATCGCCGCCAGCAAACCCACTGCGTACAAAACTTTTCCGCCATGCTCGGCATTGAAGGCCGCGGCCAGAATCGCGTCCTTGGAGAAAAACGCCGCGAAAGGGAAGAAGCCGGCGATTGCAATGGTTGCGAACAGCATGCACCAGAACGTCACCTTGATCTTCGACGCCAACCCGCCCATCTTCCACATGTCCTGCTCGCCGCCCATGGCGTGAATCACGCTGCCCGCCGCAAGGAACAGCAGCGCCTTGAAGAACGCGTGTGTCATCAAGTGGAAAATACCCGCGCTGAACGCGCCAACCCCGCATCCCAGGAACATGTACCCCAACTGGCTCACAGTGGAATACGCCAGCACCTTCTTGATGTCCGATTGCACCAGCCCAATCGTCGCGGCGAAGAAGGCCGTGGCGCACCCGATAATCGCCACAACGAACATCGCCGTCGGCGCATGCATGAACAAAATGTGCGAACGCGCCACCATGTAAACGCCCGCTGTGACCATGGTCGCCGCGTGAATCAACGCGCTCACTGGCGTCGGGCCTTCCATCGCGTCGGGCAACCATACGTACAGCGGAATCTGCGCCGATTTACCGGTCGCGCCCACAAACAGCAAGAGGCACGCTATCGTGAGCGTTCCGAACTGCCCCATGGCGTCCGACTGCGACGCTGCAGCCTTGCTAAAAACAGTCTGAAAATCCAGTGAACCGAATGTCCGGAACAGCAGGAACATCCCGAGCATGAACCCGAAGTCGCCGATACGGTTTACGATAAAGGCCTTGTTACCCGCATCGGATGCCGACTTCTTCAAATACCAAAAGCCGATCAGCAAATAGCTGCACAATCCCACGCCTTCCCAGCCCACAAACAGCAGCACGTAATTCGCTGCCAGCACCAGGATCAGCATGAAAAACATGAACAGGTTCAAATAGCTGAAAAACCGGAAGTAGCCTTTCTCGTGCGCCATGTACCCAGTGGAGTAGATATGAATCAGGAAACCCACGCCGGTTACGACCAGCACCATCACCACGGTGAGCTGGTCAAGCTGTAGGTCGAAACCGGCGCGGAAGTTGCCAGCCACGATCCAGTCGAAAAACTCTTTTCGAAATGGCTGCTCGCCGTTGGCGAAAAACTCCCGCACTGCTTCGAGCGCGCAGGCAAACGACAATCCCGTCGCTCCGAGCGCAACAGAGTGCACTACCTTATTCGGCCACTTCCATCCCAGCAATCCGTTCAGTGCTGAGCCCAGCAGCGGCAACAGCGGGATGATCCACAAATAGTCGAGTATCGGCGTTGTCGGCATTAGAGTTTTAGCAGGTTCACTTTTTCGACGTTGAGCGTACGCCGGTTTCGCGCGGTCAAGATGATGATTCCCAAGCCCACCGCCGCTTCCGCCGCCGCCACGATAATCACAAAGAGCACAAAGACTTCTCCATCGGGTTTGCCCAGGGATTGGCTGAAGGCCACAAACGCCAGATTCACCGCGTTGAGCATCAGCTCAATGGCCATGAAAATGGTGATGATGTCGCGCTTGAAGACAAACGCCACGATTCCGAGTCCAAACAGAATGGCACTCAATAAGAGGTAATAGTTCGTCGGGACCATGATCAGTTCTCTCGTTGCGCCAAAACAATGGCGCCCAGAATTGCGACCAGGATTAGAAACGATGTCAACTCGAAGGGGTAGACAAATTCCGTAAACAGCAGGTGCGAAAGCGTACGCGTCGAAGTCAGCGTTACCGGTTGTGCGGCAGGCAGTGACGCCGCCACGCTGGAGTTGACCATCGACGCGGCTATCAAGCCAGTCACCGCGACGGCCAGTGGGATCCCGGCATACAGCGCGAGTTTCGAAAAATTGGTGCGATCTTCTTCCCCGGCGTTCAGCAACATGATGACGAAAATGAACAACACCATGATGGCCCCGCCGTACACGATAATCTGGACCGCGGCTACGAACTCCGCCCCCATTAAGAGATACAGGCCGGCTAACGCCACCATCACCACGATCAAGGACAGCGCGCTATGGATCGGATGCCTCTGCACGATGAGGTTGACCGCGGCCAGCACCGCCGTTGCCGCCAACACAAAAAAGATAACTACCGGCGCGCTCATCAGTGCATTCTCCACAGAATCACAACGCTGGTCAGAATCACGTTGGCAATCGAAACGGGCAGCAGAAACTTCCACCCGAAACTCATCAACTGGTCATAGCGAAAACGCGGCAAGGTTCCGCGCATCCAGATGTACACGAACAGAAAGGCAAACACCTTCGCCAGGAACCAGAAAATGCCCTGAATCGCATCGTTGAAGACGGGGAAGAGAACGAGGGCTGCGCCAATCGCGGTCAGTACCGCACCAATCACTGGCAATACCAAGCGCCCGAAGATGTTCTCGTAGCGAATGCCGTCGAAAATCACCCACAACCCAAAGGGGATCAGCAGCACGCTGGGCAGATAATGCGTAAACGTCCACGAATCCGGGAATGGGGACAGCCATCCGCCAAAGAACATTATGGTGGCCAGGCAAGATATGGTGATCATGCTGGTGTATTCGGCAATAAAAAACATGGCGAACTTCATGCTCGCATATTCCGTATGGAATCCGGCCACCAGTTCCGATTCCGCTTCCGGTAGATCGAATGGGACGCGATTCGTTTCCGCGATGGCCGCGATGAAGAAGCAAACAAACCCGATAATCTGCGGGAAAATGTTCCAGCTGATCAGTCCATGACCGGAACCGGCTTGCTGATCCACAATCTTGCGCAAGCTGAAGTCGCCTGCAAGCAGGAGCACTCCAACTACCGAGAGCGTCAGCGCCAATTCATAGCTGATCATTTGGGCGGAACTACGCAATCCGCCGAGCAGCGAATATTTGTTATTCGAAGCCCAACCGGCCAGCGCCACGCCGTAGACGCCCAGCGCGGTGATGGCGAACAGCACCAGCAAGCTGATGTTCAGATCGGCAATGCCGACAGTGGTTTCGTAACCAAAAACGGTGAAGTGCTGGGGACCGAAGGGAATGACGGCCAGGGAGGTCAGCGCCAGCATCAAGGTGATAAACGGCGCCAGAAAATATGCGGCCTTGTCCACATTGGCCGGCATGGGATCTTCTTTGAAAATAAATTTTACGCCGTCGGCCAGCGGTTGCAGCAATCCGTGCGGCCCGACGCGGTGCGGTCCCCAGCGGGCCTGAATGTGCGCGATCACTTTGCGCTCGATCCATGTCAAATACGCGTCAACGGTCAATACGATAAAAACGAGAATGACGATCTTCACGATCGGAACAATCAGATACGCGTAATGAGTCAGGAACTCGTTCACGATTTCGCTTCGGCCTCCGGCAGGGATTGCATCATGGTGCAGAAGCGGCTCAAAGTGCCGCTGGTGAAGAGCGTGTCGTTTGCGGACCGGATCAGCTGCGCGGGTACGTCATACGGGGCGTGCCCGTTCTTCGAAAAGTGCAAAGTCGTTGGTTCAGCGCCGCCGGTCAGCAGTCCCGCGAGTTGCACGTTGTATCCGGGCACGACTTTGCGAATCTCTTCGAACACCGCTGCAGGATTCTTGTAGTGGAACGCCTTCCCCAGTCCCAATTTCTCTAACTGGTGGGACAGGATGCGCAGCAGATCAAAATCCGTGCGCACTCCCATGACCTCCGCGCCCTTGCGCAGCAATTGAATCTCGCCCGCCGTGTTGGTGACGGTTCCATCTTTCTCGTAAGCCGAAGCGGCAGGAAAGACGACATCGGCCTGCAACGCCGTCTCCGTGAGGAATAATTCATGAACGACGAGCAACTGCATCTTTCCGCGCCCGAATCCCAGCGTTCCGTAGTGCGCCAGGGGATTTGCGCCAACCACATACAACGCGCTGAGCTTCCCGGATTGCGCGGCTTCCACCATTTGCGGTGCAGTCATCCCCGGTTTTGCTGGTAATTTGCCGCCCCAGTGCTTTTCGAACAATTCGACAGCACCCTTATTGTCCAGATAAGCGTATCCGGGCAAGCGATCGGGCAGCACTCCCATGTCCGCTGCGCCGCGCGAATTCGCGTAATCGCCTAAGGCCATGTAACGCGTTTTGCCCTGAAGCCGCGAACCATAGTCGACCAGGTGGGCAATGGCCGCACCAGTGATTCCGGACCCAAACACGATGGCCACATCGGATTCCGCTTCCAGTGCATGTTTGATGGCGCCAAGCTGCTCGGCGACCTCCTGGGAAAAATTGCCTTCGCCCGTGGCCAGCCAACGCACCGCCGCCGTTTCCTGCACTGGGCCAAGGACCACCGACTGGGTCGCCTTGCGCTCCAGTTTCGTTTCGTTGGCATTAATCAGAAACAGTTTGGAATTGTGGTGACGAATTCCCGAACGAATCTGCCAGGCCGCCAGCGGGTTCTGATTCGCCGCGTCGTTCCCGATCAGCAGGACCGCCTTGGCGTTGTACAAATCTTCCATGGTCAGCAGGGAATCGCTGGCGCGCTCGCCCAGGGCCGTAATCAAGCCCGTGTAGTCGGCGGTCCGGTGATGATCGATGTTGTTGGTTCCAAAGGTAGCCCGCGCCAGCCGCTGCAGGAGGTAATTCTCTTCATTCGATGTGCGGTTGGAGCCGATGAAACCGATTCCATCCGCGCCGTACGCGGAATAGATCTGGTTCAAGCGCTTGGCCGCCTCGCCCGCCGCTTCTTCCCAGGACACCGGATAGAGCTTCTCGCCCTTGCGTAACATGGGCTGCTTGATGCGCTCCGGGTGCTGGGTGAAATCGAATCCAAATCGGCCCTTTACGCACAAAAAATCCTTGTTGATTCCGGAGAGGTCGCGGTTATTCGCGCGCATAATCTCGTGGTTGCGGATGCTCAGGGTGGTTTTGCAGCCGTTCGAGCAATGTGTGCAGATTGTCGGCACATACTGCATTTCCCATGGGCGCGTCTTGTAGCGATACGTTCCGCTCGTCAGCGCTCCCACTGGGCAAATGTCGATGCACATGCCGCACTCTTCGCAGTCCAGATGATCGCCGCGATTCGGAATGATGATGGAATTTGCGCCGCGCATCCCGACGCCCAATGCTTTCACATCCATGCCTTCGTCGCACACGCGCACGCACCGGAAACACAATATGCATCGGGGCGCGTCGTAGTACACCACGTCCGACCACTTTTCTTCCGGCCGGTGCAGCTTTTCTTCGACAAAGCGGCTGGTGTCGGCGCCATAGCGGAACACCATATCCTGGAGCTCGCATTCGCCGCCCTTGTCGCATACCGGGCAATCCAGCGGGTGATTCGTCAGCAAGAATTCCAGCATGAACTTTCGCGCATCCCGCACCTGCGGAGTGTTGGTCTTTACCACCATGCCTTCGCCGGCGACGAGGGTGCAGGCAGTCTGGAGCTTCGGCATTTTCTCCACTTCCACCAGGCACATCCGGCATGCCGCCTGCAACGCCAAGCCCGGGTAGTAGCAGAAGGAGGGCACTTCAATGCCTAGCCGCCGCGTCGCTTCGATGACCAGCGTGCCAGCGGGCACTTGTACTTCCCGGTCGTCAATTTTCAAATTCACCAGTTTCGTTTCTGCCATGGACCCCTACCGCGAACTCAGCAGAGCTTCAGCGGATTTATACGCGCACTTGCCCTGCAAATGATCTTCGAACTCGTTGCGGAATTTCGTCACAATGCTGATGGTCGGCATTGCCGCCGCGTCTCCCAGAGGGCAGAACGTCCGGCCCAGCATGTTCTTCGAAAGCTCGTTCATCAAATCGATATCCTCGAGCCGTCCATACCCGGCGTGAAAGCGGTCCAGCATCTTCCGCAGCCACGCGGTTCCTTCGCGGCAGGGAATGCACCAGCCGCACGATTCATGCGCGTAGAAATGCATAATCCGCCGGGCCATGTCGACCATGCACGTATCTTCGTCAATCACGACCATGCCGCCGGAACCCAGCATGGACCCCGCTTTCGCAATTGTGTCGTAATCCATGGCGATGTCGATCTCGTCTGCTTTGAATAAAGGACACGAGCTGCCGCCGGGAATCACTGCCTTCAATTTCTTGCCGCCGCGAACGCCCCCGGCCACTTCGTCGATGAACTTCTTCATGTTCATCCCCAGTGGGATCTCATAAATGCCCGGCTTGTTTACGTGACCCGACACGCACAACAGCCGGGTTCCGCCATTCTTCGGCGTCCCGCGATTGGCGTAAGCCTCGCCGCCCTCGTTGATGATGGCCGGCACAGCGCTTAATGTTTCCACGTTATTAATGATGGTTGGGCAACCGTACAGCCCGACCACGGCAGGGAAGGGAGGTTTAATCCGCGGGTTTCCGCGCTTGCCTTCAAGCGATTCCATCAACGCCGATTCCTCGCCACATTCATAGGCGCCCGCGCCAGTGTGAATCAGCAGATCAAAATCGAATCCACTTCCAAGAATGTTCTTCCCCAGATAGCCGCGCGCGCACGCTTCACTGATCGCGCCATCTACAATGTCCAGCACATAGCGGTACTCGCCGCGGATATAAATGAACCCGTGATGCGCGTTGATGGCTCGTCCCGCAATGATGATTCCCTCGATCAACTGATGCGGGTCCATTTCCATCAACGGGCGATCCTTGCATGTTCCTGGTTCCGATTCGTCCGCGTTGCAGATCACGTACTTTGCTTTCGGGGAATCCTTGGGCACAAACGACCACTTCATTCCGGTTGGGAATCCCGCGCCGCCTCGTCCCCGGAGGTTGGATTTTTTCACTTCATCAATGATCTGCTCCGGCGACATTTCCGTCACAGCTTTGTTGAGAGCCTGGTAGGCGCCGAGTTGCAACGCCACGTCGATCTTGTGCGAGTCTTTCACACCGAATCGGGTGCTGATCAACGGGGTTTCCAGTTTGTTGCGCTCGTGCAGCGCGCCCGTAATCACCGGCACCGGTTCGGGCTTTCGTCCTTTATCCAATTCCTCGATGATGCGGTCCAGGCTCCGGGGCGTCACGTTCTCGTAAAAATCGTAATTCACCTGGATGGCCGGAGCTCCGGTGCAGGCTCCGATGCACTCCACTTCTTCGAGCGAGAACATACCGTCTTGGGTCGTTTCTTTGTTTCCAATTTCCAGGCGCTTTTTGGCGTGCTCGAGTAATTCATTTCCGCCGCGCAGCATGCATGCCACGTTGGTGCACACTTGCACATGGTGCTTGCCGATGGGCTTGCGATGGAGCATGGAGTAATACTCCAGCGTCTCTTCCACCTGCACCGTCCGCAAATCCAATCTCTTGGCGATCTCGGCAATGATTTCGCCGGTCACAAAGCCGTATTCGTCTTGCGCGTACATCATCATTGGGATCAGCGCGCTGCGCTTGACCGGATAGCGGTTCTGCAGTTGCTCAAATTTAGCCGCGAGTTTTGGAGATAATTCCATACACCCTTACCTGTCGACCTCTCCCAATACAATGTCGATTGTCCCGATGCATGCCACGGTGTCGGAAATCAGTTGGCCTCTCGCCATATCCGGCAGCGCCTGCAAGTTCACAAACGAAGGTCCGCGGAAATGCACGCGCAACGGTTTTGGCGAGCCGTCGCTGGCCACAAAGCACCCGAGTTCGCCCCTCGGGGATTCCACCACGGCATACGCTTCGCCCGGAGCCGGCGAGAAGCCTTCGGTAAAAATCTTAAAGTGATAAATCAGCGCTTCCATTTCGGTCTTCATCTTTTCGCGCTGCGGCGGAATCACGCCGGGCAGTTCCGCCTTGAACACACCCTCGTCGGTAATCTTGTCCATAGCCTGGCGCACGATCTTGACGCTTTCGCGCAACTCCGCCACGCGCACCAGGTAGCGCGCATAACAATCCGACTCCGTGCGTGTGGGCACATCGAACTGAAATTCCTCATAGGAGGAATACGGAAACGCCTTGCGGTTGTCGAACGCTACGCCCGCCGCTCGCAGCCCCGGGCCCGTGGTGCTCAACGCAATCAGCTTCTCGGCAGGTAGATAGCCAACGCCCTTCAAACGTCCCTGCCAGATGCGATTTTCCGTCAGCAGCGCCTCATATTCATCGATGCGTGGCGGCATCATGTCCACGAACCGTTTCACCATATCCCGCCAGCCCGCCGGAGGTTGCAGCGCCACACCGCCAATGCGGATGAAGCTCGTCATCATGCGCTGGCCGGCAAAGCGTTCGAAAATCTTCAGAATCTCTTCGCGTTCGCGGAAGCAGTACAACATTACGGACATCGCGCCCATATCCAAAGCGTGGGTTCCGAGCCACACCAGGTGCGAGGAGATGCGCTGCAGCTCGACCAGCATTACGCGGATGTATTGCGCGCGCTTTGGCACTTCGAGTCCCAGCAGTTTCTCCACCGCCAGGCAATACACGAGGTTATTTCCCAGGGGATTCAGGTAATCGATGCGGTCCGTTAGGGTGATCGCCTGTGAATAGGTCTTATCTTCGCAGCTTTTCTCGATTCCGGTGTGCAGGTAGCCCAGGTCCGGCACTGCGGAAAGCACGTTCTCCCCGTCCAACTCCAAGACCACCCGCAGTACGCCGTGTGTCGACGGGTGTTGCGGTCCCATATTCAGGACCATCGATTTGGTGGCGCCTATGGCCGAATCAATCGTTGTCATCGCCCTGACCCGTACTTTTATGATCTAGCGCTTACCCTCTACGGGAAAATCTCGCCGCAGAGGGAATCCTTCAAATCCGTCCGGCAGCAAAATGCGCCGCAAGTCCGGATGTCCGTCAAATCGGATTCCAAACAAATCGAAAATCTCACGTTCCATCCAGTTGGCGCCCGGCCACACCGGAACCAGGGATTCCACCACGGGTTGCTGTTGGCCTCCCACGGTGGTCCGCAATGTCACTCGCTCGCGGCGCTGCAGCGACAGCAGTTGGTAATTCAATTCAAATCGGGGTTCGACCGGAAAGCGATCCACGCAGGTGGCGTCGCTCAACAAATTGAAGTTTAGGGCGGGATTGTCGCGGCACTGGATGGCCGCTGCCCGCAGCATGTCCCGCGGCACCACAATGGTGGTCTCGCCGCGAGATTCCAGGACCTGCGCCACGGCCTGGGGATTCCACGCGCGAAGCTGTTCGACTACAACATTAGCGTTTGCGTTGGCAACCTGTGTCACGTAACTGTGATCCTCAAAAGGGCTTTACTTGTTCGATTTGTGCCAGTCCAGCGCGCCCTTTTTCCAGAGATAGATATATCCCACCAGCAGGATGGCCACATAGAACATCATCTCTATGAAGCCGAACCAACGGGTTTCCGCGTTCTTCGCTAAATCTTTGAAAATGTACGCCCATGGATAAAGAAAAATCGCTTCTACATCAAACAGAATAAAAACCATCGCCACAAGATAAAATTTTACGGAGAACGGCTCGCGCGCATCTCCCGTCGGGGTTATGCCGCACTCATATGGCTGCTGCTTCGCCTTGTTCGGCCGTCTCCAGCCAATAAATGTCGACACGCCGATCAGCGCAGCCGCCAAAAACGCCGCTACCAGCAGGTGTATTAGTAGAGGAACGTAAGCATGCAGGCCGGAAGGGGTCATAGTCGAAGAGTTATAATATCGAGTGAGGCCTTACCGGTCAAATGGGTAGCACAACCATTCCAGTTGGACTCGGGAGCACGTCGGCTCATGGTGTTCGGCCACAACACTAATCTCACGCTCGGCAATGTCACGCTTCACGTGCAGACCGAAGATCGCGGCACATCGCACGGCCTGATCGATACCACCGTTTACTTCCACGGCCGGGTCCTGCATCGCCGAACCAACAATTATTACGATCTGCTGCCGCTGGACGATGATCGCCAGCAAGCCTTGAAATTGCGTCTGGACGATCAGCACCACACGGTGATTGACGAGATTCGCTCCGGCGCTTTGCAATTGGCACTGCCCGCAAAGTTGGAACCCGCGCATGCCGTTGTGCCGCAGCACTCACCAGTTCAGCCGGAGTTGCCGGAACCATCGGCAATATCGCGAACCTTACTGCTCGAACTCACCAATGCCAAATCGTGGCTGTCTGGAAAACACGCCAAACTGGAAATCTCCGTGCGCGAAGAAGGCGGGCTTCCGGTCGCGGGCGCGCAGATCACGGTGCATGTGGAGGGCAGTGACAACGGCAACCTACTCCACGCGCAATGCGGCGTCTCTGGTGATGCTCAAGTCGAATTCGAAATGCCCAAGATCACCGGCGCGCATGCCGCGCTCGTCATCAACGCACAGGATGGCAGCGGTACCGGGCATCTTCGATTTGCTCTTCGCGCCAAACCTCGAGTAGCCTGAGGGTGAACTATGAGCAATCCCGTCGTCATTCACGTCAACGGCGAATCCCACCAGGCTTCCGAAGGCACCACGGTCGCTGCGCTGCTTACGCAGCTCGGGCTCAATCGGGGTCGCGTCGCCATCGAATACAATCTCCAAATCTTGCCTAAAACCAAGTGGGACGAAACGCAAGTGGCACAGGGCGATCACCTGGAAATCGTGCAATTCGTAGGTGGCGGATGATCTGTAGAGGTCGCTCTTTATAACCACTGGCCATTCAATTGGGACGGTGAGGACAGCGGCTTCAAGGCTGAGCTTGCAAGTTAGTCCACATGATCGAAGAGAGATTCCTCACTACGAAGACTCGGTTCGGAATGACGTGCGTTTTGAGTTGTGCGATTAGGTTACCTGCGTGCGCTGGCTGGCGTGTAGCGGCGGGTTTATCCTGCTGCAATGCGTTAGACTCCCTCTAACAAATGCCCCATCTTGCGCTTCTTCGTCTGCATATACTTTCGCGAAATTTTCGAAATTCTGGGCTGGCACGGGACACGTTCCACTACGTGCACGCCCGCGGACTCGATCTGCCGGACTTTGTCGGGATTATTCGAAAGCAAGCGAATCTTCTTCGCGCCTAAGGCCTTCAAAATTTCAGCTGGAAAATCGTATTCGCGGGCATCTGCCGCGAAACCCAACGAAAGATTAGCTTCCACCGTGTCCATCCCGCGGTCCTGCAACTCATACGCGCGCAACTTGTTCATCAATCCGATGCCACGGCCTTCCTGGGGCAGGTACAGGAGAATCCCCGCCTGGGCCTGTGCGATCTTCTTCAGCGATAGCTCCAGTTGCGCGCGGCAATCGCATCGCAGAGACGTAAGCACGTCGCCCGTCAAACACTGCGAATGCACACGCACCAGCGGCGCCACGCGCCCGTTCACGTTTCCGCGGACCAGCGCTACCGCCTCTTCCTCTGGCCCGCGCCCGCGAAACCCATAGATCCGGAATCGTCCATAGCGCGTAGGCAACTCGGCCTGGGCCACTAACTTCGCCTCGCCTTTTGCTTTTGCACTCGTGCCTTTCGATTTTTTCTTGGTCATATCCGTCTCGAGTTTCAGTATAGCAGGGCAGGGAATTATCCCCGGGGAACGCGACACGCAACAATCTCGCGGCCTATATCAGCTTTTCTTTACAATAGGACCAGGCTCATTCCAGAAGTTCCGTCATTCCGAACGGAGTCCGCGGAGCGAGGAATGTCTCTTGAGCCTGACAGCAGCCGTCATGGATACCACCACACTCACAATCCGCGAACTGCTTTTCACGCTCCTGCTAAAGGTCGGGGTGGCCTCGTCCATCGCCGCGCTGCTTGCGCGCTGGAACACGTTCCGCAACGTTCTTTTTACCGAAGAGCGCGACGCTGACCAAAAACTGAAACTCATGCTATTTTTGGTACCCGCGCTCATCACAGGCGTGATTCTCCGTCTGTACCGTCCGGCTTCCTATCAGTTCGCGGATCTCTCCCTCGAAGGCGCGTTCCTCATGGGACTTCTCGGCGGTCGTGTCGTCGGCCCCATCGGCGGCGCCATCATTACCATTCCCGCTCTGATGTCGCATGAGTGGTTGGCCATGCCCACTGCTGCAACCGCGGGCCTCATCGGCGGGCTCATTCGGCAACTCATCCCCGATAAAGAAGACCTGTGGAACTTTGGCCCGTTCACCTTTCTGAATATACCCAAAGCGGTCATGCGTCTCGTCAGCAATGCCGAAGTGATGTGGGAAATGTTGCCGCTCCTCGCCTGCGTCGGCCTTGAACTCGGCCGCGTCGCGCTCGTCATGGCCACCAAGCCCAAATGGCTGTTCGCTCTCGATCCCCAATGGAATTGGAAACTCATCCTGCCCGTACTCGGCACGCTCATGTCTGTCGCTGCGCCTTTGAAAATCTGGAATAACACCCGGATCGAGATGAATCTTGAGCGCCACCAACAGCTCCTCCTGCGCGCCCGCATGGACGCACTCTCCAGTCAGATTAACCCGCACTTCCTTTTCAATACGCTCAATACCGTGTCCGCGCTCATTCGCATGGATCCCGATACCGCCCGCGGCGTCGTCCTCAAACTCAGCAACATTCTTCGCCGCCTTTTGCGCAAGCACGAAACTTTCGTTCCCTTGCGCGAAGAACTCTCGTTCATCGACGATTACCTCGACATTGAAGTCGCACGCTTCGGCGAAGACAATCTCGATGTGGTCAAGGAAATCGGCGAAGACACGCTGGAAACCTTTATCCCCAGCATGCTTCTCCAGCCCATCGTCGAAAACAGCCTGAAGCATGGCCTCGCGCCTAAGGTCGAAGGCGGCCGCCTCTTTCTCCGCACTGCCAATCGCGACGGTCGGCTGCATATTGAAATCGAAGACAACGGCGTTGGCATCTCCGAAGAAAAAATGCCACACGTTTATGTGGAAGGCATCGGTCTCAGCAACGTTCGCGAACGTTTGCGGGTGCTTTACGGTACAGACTTCAATCTCGATATCAGCAGCCAGGAAGGCCAAGGCACAAAAATCAAAATCGATGTTCCGCGGTTGGTGCCAGCCATTCCGGAAGTCAGCGTCTTCTAACCCCTCTGGAGTGCGGCAGCCCAGCTGCCGCTTTGCACAGTCGTCACGAAGCTACCAGCCGACCAGCGGGAGCCCTGCTTCCGCCATCTCCCGACCGTAACGTAATTCCTCTTGCCGTAATCTTGTCTGCGTCTAACTCAGCGCCCTCTGCGCCTCTGCGTTACCTTTTTCTTCTCTTTTCTCTCCCGCGCGTCACCCCTTGACAAGTCCCTCTTCTTCCTGTATGTTCTGTATATACTGAAATGAGCGACCAAACAAAACATCCACTCACTCCTGTAGCCCAAAAATTCATTCTCCATTGGGGCGAAATGGGCACGAAATGGGGCATCAATCGCACCGTCGCCCAGGTGCATGCGCTGCTGTTCCTTTCGCCCAAACCTGTTCCGGCCGACGAAATCGCCGAAACCCTTTCGGTCGCGCGGTCCAACGTCAGCACCAGCCTTCGCGAACTGCAGGGCTGGGGCATCGTTCGGGTGGTCCACGTGCTGGGCGACCGCCGCGACCATTTCGAAACCTTCAAGGATGTTTGGGAAATTTTTCGGACGGTGTCGGAAGAACGCAAGCGCCGCGAAATCGATCCGACGCTGCGGGTGCTCGGTGAGTGCGTCCAGGAACTGAAGGCGAATCCCGATGACGCTTATACGCGCGAGCGGCTTGAAAGCATGCTCGAATTCCTCACGGTCATGTCCGGCCTGTTCGACGAAGTCATTCGCATGCCCTCCGGGGCACTTAAAGGTGTGGGCAAACTCCGCGGGAAAGTCATCACCCTGCTAGGCTCCGATAAAAAGAAAGCCGGCTAACCGCCATGATCTCCCTCACGAACGAATACACCGACGGCAAAGGACGCCACGCCAAAGGCTGGCTGTTTTTCGACGCTGAATGTGAGTTCTGCACCCACCTCGCGCGCTGGATTGCTCCCACGCTGCAAGCGCGAGGCATGGCTCTGGCTCCGCTGCAAGATCCTCGTGTCGCGATCCTTCTTGGTCTGTCGCGCAACGAACTTCTGCGCGAGCTACGCTTTTTGCACGCTGATGGCACGCAATATGGCGGTGCTGACGCGGTCCTCGCGGTAGCCCGCGAAATCTGGTGGGCTCGTCCGCTGGTCTGGTTTTCCAAGATTCCCAAATCCATGAACCTGCTGCACACCGGGTATCGCTGGGTTGCGCAGCAGAGGAGTTGTGCCGCGGCCAGCTGTCCGGCCGCCGAAGTTTCGCGGCGATAGACACGACAACGTAACGTTTCCGCAGAGAAAGCTACGGGTGTGTCATGAGCGTGCAGGATCTGTTTCGTTTCCGCGGCCGCATCGGACGATCGACCTACTTCTTGTCCGTAATCGGCGCGGCGCTGCTCCTCCACAACATTTTCCGGCTGCTGGCTTCCAGCATCGACCCTCGCCGGCTGGGCGGCTGGAATTATTTCAACTTCATCGGCCTTGGGCATGATGCTCAGCCGTTTCCAGCGCAGCTCCGTCACAGTGCTCCGCTGTTCATCCTCATCGCCGTGACTTTTCTTTTGTTCTTAATAAATCTGACCATCAAACGCTTGCGGGATCTGAACACCATCGAATGGTACGCAGTCCTTCTCTTCATTCCCGCCGTGAACATTCTCTTTTTTGTTCTTTTGTGCCTTCAGCCGGGCGCCGAGATGGAAGAGTCGGCTGGCGGCACTCGCGGCAGCTTCCTTGACGCTTTGTTGCCGCGTTCTTGGTGGGGCAGCGCCGCCGCAGGCGCCATCACCGGAACAGTTGTAGCTGTCGCGTTCACCTGGTTCGCCGTTGCCGTTGTCGGCGGCTATGGCAGCACCTTGTTCCTTGGCCTTCCTTTCGTTATGGGGTATATCGCCGCGTGGATGTACGGTTACCGCGAGCCTCGCAGCGCGGCGGAATGCTGCATCGTGGCCGTGTCCAGCGTTTTCCTCACTGGTGTTCTTCTCGTCGGTATCGCCTTCGAAGGAATCATCTGCGTTGCGATGGCCACTCCGCTCGCGGTCCCGTTGGCTGTGCTGGGCGGATACCTGGCGCACCTGAGCCAGCGCGCACGCGCCGTCCAACTGCAACCCACCGCGATGTTGAGCCTTTTCCTGGTTCTGCCGATTCTCGCCGCTTCAGAATTTTCCAAACCGGCCACAGCGCCGCTCCAAGTCGTTCACAGTTCGGTGGAAATTGCCGCCCCTCCGCAACTCGTCTGGCCCAGGCTCATCAACTTTCCCAGAATTCACGAAGAGCCTCACGGGCTCCTTCGCGTTGGGATGGCTTACCCGCTCGAAGCGCGCACGATCGGCTCCGGCCCATCCGCCCAGCGTCAAACCATCTTTTCCACTGGCATTTCACAGGAACAGATCGTGGCTTGGGAAGAGGGGAAGCACCTGGCTTTTCGCGTCGCCAGCGACCCTCCCTTGATGAAGGAGTCTTCGCCGTACGGCACGATCCAGGTGCGCCATCTCGAAGACCACGATTTCCGCCCCGGCCGGTTTGACTTCTATCTCACGCAACTGCCCAACGGCCACACAAAACTGGATTGCTCCACCTCGTATGCGAACCGCATGTGGCCCTCGGCCTATTGGAGCCTCTGGACCAACGCCATCATCCGCCAAATCCAACTCCGCGTCGTCCATCACATCCAGCATCTAGCCGAGTCCGACGTCTCCCAGGCGCACATAAAACCGTTGCCGCGAGATACTCACAATTGACGTCGTACGGGAGGGCTGAACGTCTGAACACTGAGTGGCTACTTTTATTAGAACGCCAGCCGCAGCGAAAGCTGGATCTGCCTGGACGGCCCGGCCGTCTTGCTGATGGTGCCAAACCCCGAACCCAGGACGGTATTGGACGGCAACCCAAAATTCACGGTATTAAATATATTGAAAAACTCCGCCCGAAATTGCAGCACGCCCCACTCGTTTCCGCGTCGCGTCCCAATCGTGGTGTTCTTGATCAGCGCGATATCAAACTGGTGGAATCCCGGCCCGCGAAACGTATTCCGCCCTAGCGTCCCAAAGTATCCCGAATTCGGTCCCGTCCCGCCCGCCGAATTGATAGGTATTGAGAAAAACGAAGCATTGTTTGCGCTGCGCCCGAAGTAGTCTTCGCGAATCTTCCGGGTCGTCGACAAATCCGGCATCGTGATGAGGTCGGGGCGATCGGTGCCTGCCGAACCGGCTCCCGTCTGCTGAATTCCCGAGTATACGGTGAAGGGCGGTCCGCTCATCAGTGAGGTCACGTTTAAGACCTGCCATCCCGCCGTTACTTTCTTACTCAATGGCTGCAGAAATCTCACGCGATCCAGCGGCAACACCTGAACCAGGCTCAACGAAAACGCTTGGGTAATATCGAATGTAGACGGCCCCTTTTCGGCCCTGGGATCCCGCGGATTTTGTGCCAACGACTGCAGAATCACTCCCGCATTGGTCGGGCCAGCTCCAAATGCCGTGCTGGTATCGTCCAGCGATTTCGAGTAGGTGTAACTGGCCTGAAATCCCAGGCCATATTTCGCGCTGTTTTTGCTCAAGCTGGATTGCAGTCCGTGGTACGAGGAGTGCGAAGCCGACTGCATCACTGACTCCGGCCCGTAGCCCGCAATCGCGTGTCCTGCGGCATTGAACTGCGTGAAGGGCGCCCACGCCGCATCTGCCCCGGTATATCCATTCGGAGAGAGCACATTCGGCAGGTGGACTCCCGCCGTGCCCACATAGGTTACGTTTAGGGTCATAAGGCCAAAGTCATGATCGAATCCCAGCGAATATGTGCCGATATAACCGTTGCGAAAATTCCGCGAGATGAACGACGCATTCAGCAGTTGGGTCTCGTCTCCCGGTGTTAAGGCTTCCACCTCGTTCTGGTAGCGCGGCACATCAATCGGGGTGTTCGCCGGCACGTTCGCGCTGTCGCCGCCTGGGAACAGCGGCTGCCCGCTGGTCGTGTATACCGTTGGGAGTTGCAACGGCACTGCTGTGTTGTGAAAGGGAATTGGCGTGTTTGGAAAAGCGGTGATTAGCGGCTGGAAAACCAACGGGAAACCGCCAGTCACGAAATTGTCTTGCCACAGATTCGGCAGCAGCGTGGTAATCGCGGCGCCTACGTGCCAGGTCGTGCGTTTTGTCGCGGCATAGTCCAGCGCTACCCGGGGCCCGAATCCCCGCCAATCGATCGGATAGACGGGCTGCGGGTTGAACAGGTAAACCTGGGTCGCCCCCGGAGCGAAAAACGAGGTTGGCTTTCCCGCTGCGTCGACCGGGTATGCCACGGACGAGCGATCCTTCGCTTCCTTAATGCGCGAGTTCAGCTCGTACCGCAAGCCATAGGTCACGCTCCACTGCAGTGAAATCTTCCAGGTGTCCTGCATGTAAAAGTCGTACGCTTCGCGTCGTACCGCCGCCTCGTCAAACTTGTTGCCCTGCGGTATCACGTTTGCCGCAGTGGTAATGGTGTAGGAATACGGAGTCGCGGTCAGCAATCCCGTTAACGCATCCGGCAGTGGAGCGCCGAGCTGGATATTGTGTGTCCCGCTCGCGGAGAAAATCTCCACTGGAGAATAAGCGGTGCCTCCGCCAAAAGTGTAAATTCCGTTCGGCGCTGTGCCAAAGACCGTGGCGTCTTTATTCAGCCGTATGTCCACGCCCCACTTGAGGGCGTGCGAACCATGAGTCCACGCCATGTCATCTTTGAACTGATATAGATTGCTGTACGATCCAAAAATCGAACCCGCGGTGCATTAAAGCTTTGAAACAGGCCGTCGCCGAAAGCCAGTGCCGGATCCGTGTGGTTGATGGTCGGGAAGAACGGAGTGCTGCGGATGTACCCGGGACGTTCCGCCTGAAGATCGCTGCGAGAAATGGCCCGTCGTAGTGAAGGCTCGCGTTGCTCTGGTGATCGAAAAAGTTCACCCCAAAACTCGGATCAATCGCCGTTTGGTCGGGATTTGTCGTCGGACCGTTCACCTGGTTCAGGCTGAACCGCCCAAACAGCGCCGCCTTGTCCGAAAAATGATGGTCGATCGCGAATAGAGAACTGGTCCGTGACTGTGGTCACCACCTTCGGACGACGTTGCATACGTGCGATCTCCGAAACGGCCCCGACGGCTCGTTCGGCAATGGATAGCGATTGAGTATGGTGCGAATCGCCGGGTTTACAGGGACGTACAGGGTATCTCCTGGAAATGTGGTGGTATCGATTCCTTGTCGTTCCGCCGCCGTTGGTACGGCAAACACCTGTGTTGTGCCCAGCACCTGCCGGAATCCCTGATACTCGCCAAAGAAAAATGTTTTTCCACGGTCACCGTGGAGTCCCGGCAGGAGCAACGGTCCGCCGATCGTGCCGCCAAATTCATTCCGCTGGAACGGCGGAATCCGTCGTGTGTCGACGCCGTTGCTGTAGTCGAAGAAATTCCGCGCGTCAAACGACGCATTGCGCACAAATTCGAACAAACTGCCGTGGTACTCCTTACCTCCCGGCTTCGTCCTCACATCGGTGAAGCCGCCGCCCCTTGACCAATCTCCGCCGGTATCACCCCAGCATTCGACTGCACTTCGTGGATCGCATCCACGTTGAAATTGGAAAATGTCGCTCCGCCCAACTCCGGATCGCTCGAGAACGTCCCGTCCATAGCAAAGACGGCGGTCACGCCGCGCTGTCCGTTCACCGAAAACTGTTGGGTGAAATTCGCCGCGCCGTTCGTGTCAGTCATCGTCCCCGCCGCAAGGAGCAGCAGTTTGCTGAAGTCCCGTTCGTTGAGGGGCAAGCTCGAGACTTCCGTGCCCGAAAGCCGCCGTGCTCGATTTGTGTCCGCAGCCGTCTGCGCCACCACGGTCAATGTCTGGTCCTGGGACGACAGGCGCAGATCAAAACTGACCGGCGCGTTCTCCACCACGGAGAGAAGTGAACTTGCGGTCCAGACTTTTCCTGCAACCTCTACGGTCACGCGATACTGTCCCGCGGTAATCTCCGCAAAGGTGAACGAGCCATCCGCCCCTGTGGTCGCTTGATAGTCCCCAGCTCCCGTCTGCGCGTGGAGAGTCACTACAGCATCCGCAACCACGGTGCCTGCCTCGGTCGTAGCGACACCCGTCCAACCCGGAGCCGCGAGTACTGGCCACGCTGTTAAGCAAGACAACGCAGTAATCCACCGCAATCCCGAGCTACGCCGCATCGGCAACCTCTGCGCTTGGTTTTAAGGGCAGCTTTGTGCTGCTATTCCGATTCAGGAACACCCGTGAATCATCGTCAGATTGTAGCGGGGAATCGCCCGATGATCTGTGAGTATTGAACAGGAACATACGCCCTCGGGCCAGGGCTGGACCACAGCTTTATCTCTCAAAAGTAGGCTGCAGGGCGATGCATGCATGTAACAGAAGTTTGCAATAAATAACGGAAGAATGGGGCGAATAGCGCTAGCTGGAGCGCTCCGCCCTTGCCAGCAGGCCGGCCCCGACATCTTGATACCCCAGCACCCGCTCGTAATACCTCTCATACATTGGGATCACATCATTTGCGCAGAATTTCTTCCGCGCATCTGCCCGCGCCCGTTGGCCCATCGTCGCGGCCCCGGTCTGCCCGTGACAGAATCTCAATCGCATATTGTGCCGCCGGATTTCACGTCTCCTGGCTCCACCAGAGTAGCCGTCGACTCCGTGTTCCACGACCTCTGGCAGGCCGCCTGTGTTCGTCGCGATAACTGGGACTTCGCACGCCATTGCTTCCAGCGCCGCCAACCCAAACGATTCCAATTGTGACGGCAGCAGAAACAAATCGGCCTGTCCCAGCTTCTCCTGGATGCCATTCTGCTTTCCCAGGAAGAAAACATCTTTTCTCGATTCCGCGTCCCGTGCCAACTCCTCGGCCGGCGCTCGGTCAGGACCGTCGCCAATCATCACCAACTTCGCCTTCATCTTCTCCCGCACCAGCGCGAAAATCTCCACCGCATCCAGGATGCGTTTCACTGGCCGGAAATTGGACAATGCATCAAAATCGGTTCGCCATCCGGGGCCCATTCTGCCCGCAGCGCGGGATTGGGTTTCCGGCAGTACAGATCGCAATTCACGAAATTGGGAATCACTTCAATCGGCCGCTTGATCGCAAATTCGTCCACCGTGCGGCGATACAGATACTCCGATATCGACGTCACTCCGTCGCTCTGCTCGATCGAATATCGCGTAATGGGCAGGAAATTAGGGTTGTTTCCGACCAGCGTGATATCTGTCCCATGAAGCGTAGTGATGAACGGTAATCGCCGCGACGCCGCCATTTGCCGTGCCAGCAGAGCGCTGACCGAGTGCGGAATCGCATAATGCACGTGCAAAATATCCAGCGACTCGGTCTCAAACACTTCCAGCATCTTCACCGCGAGCGAAAGCGTATAGGGAGAATGATCGAATAGCGGGTATTGCACGACCGCGGCTTGATGGAAGTGAATGTGCGGATCGTTGATCTTCATGCGTAATGGGCGGCGCGTAGGTGATGAAATGCACGTCATGTCCTCGGGCGGCCAGCTCCTGGCCCAATTCCGTCGCCACTACTCCCGATCCGCCATACGTCGGGTATCCGGTTATACCGATGCGCATATTGGCCCTCGATAGGGAATGCAACGCAAGCTCAGCATTGCCGTGACGGCTTTGCTTGCGAGGTGGCAAAGCCGGATGCTAGAGTCGCGCGAACCGCTAGCTGAAGGTATATCTCCGGCGGAATGGTACACCGTTTAGACGCAAAGGTGACGTTATCGTGACATGCCTCAAAGACAAAGTGGCGGTCGTGACCGGCGGCGGCACGGGCATCGGCCGTGCCATCGCCTTGGCCTTTGGCGGCGAAGGAGCGAAAGTTGCTGTCTTCGGCCGCCGTGAGGAGCGATTGCAGGCCGTCGTTCGCCGAACTGGCGCAGGGAAACGCCAGCGTGCAATGGCCGTCGTTTGTGACCTTAACAAGCCCGGTGACTCCGGCCGCACTATTGAGCAAGTCGAGAAGCATTTCGGCTCCATTCACATCCTCGTAAACAATGCCGGCGCCCTCAGTGTATCCACTGTAGAGAGCATATCCGAAGAGGAGTGGGACCGCGTCATCGACTACAAATCTCAAGGGGCCGTTCCTGATGTCCCGCGCGGTTCTGCCTGCTTTTCGCCGCGCCGGTGCAGGCTCGATCGTGAACGTCGGGTCTGTGCTTGGCTTGGTGGCGATGAAGGATCGTGCCGCCTACTGCGCTTCGAAGGGGGGAGTGACCCTTCTCACGAAGGCGATGGCACTGGACCATGCCCACGAGAATATCCGCGTAAATTGCGTATGTCCCGCAATCGTGGAGACCGAATTGGTGCAAGGACCTGTTCGACGAGCACCGAATAAGGACGCCGCGCGCGCGATGCCCGTATTTCCACCATTCCCCTGGGGCGATTCGGTCAAACCCGAGGACATAGCCGAATTGGCGGTTTTTTTAGCGTCCGACGAGTCATCCTGGATGACAGGTACAGCGATTCCCGTAGATGGCGGCTTGTCCGCTTATTGAAGGAGCTCAAATCTCATGTCCCGGAAATTAACTGAGGAAGAGAAACGCGTCACCGAGATCGTTCGCCTGCGCATGAAGGAGAGCCAGTCGTCGGAGTTCTTGGTTTCGAGGTGGAGAGTGTTCATGACGGGCCGGGCCATTTTCCGCCTGGAAGTTCGCGACGCTGCCATAAGCAAATCCATGGCGTCGTCCATGGGGGATACTGGCTGCGCTTGCGGATACCGCTGCGGCGATCGCCGCTTACACGGCGTGCCCCGGGGAGTGGAGTTGGCTACCCTGGAATTCAAGATCAACTACCTCGAGCCAGTACCCGGAGGTACGATAAAGGCGGACGCCCGGGTGCTGCGCGGGTGGCCGAAACTTCATAGTCACGGAATGTGAGATTTTCAACGAATCCGGCTCGCTTGGCGGCCAAGGCGCTTCTCACCTTCTCTGCTGCTTCCGGTCAGAGATTTCGGCCAATAGGGTTACTCGTCGCCTTTGCCGTCTTCATCTTCTTTATGGACGTAGCGGATGTGTCGCTTGAAAACCATGAGGTTGGGGGCGCCTTCGCGCGTTAACTTGATGCAGTCCCGGTCATACCACTCGATTATTCCGCGCAGGGTTTCGCCGGAATCCAACACCACGGACATCGGTGTCCGGCTTTGCATCTGCTTCACCCAATAGAAGTTTTCCGCGTGGGTGATTTCCGGGGGCGCGGGCTTTTTGCTCGGTAAGGGCCCACCATTAGTGTGCTGAGGACGAGGGGCGGGTGCTCCTTCGCGTCCGCGAAACTGGGACGGAACATGCGGCGATTCACCATAACTGCTCCTTAGTGGAGATGAAGAGGTGTTTCTGTCCTCTATGATGCGCGGGCGGCGAGCTTAGGGTTTCTATTATTATGACGTACAAGAATGCTGTATGAGAGTGAATTTTTATCTCCGGACGATTACATTCGCATCCGGACTCAGACATGCGGCGAACGAATCGAATCCGAGTTGGCGATTCAAGTTGCGGCGCACTCCTCGTGCCAATTCGTCCATTCCCGCGATTGCTCGGCGAATCCATTCTGCGTCCACGACGCTCGCCAGCGCCTGCAATTCCTTGCTGAGATGCGGGTTCCGCAGCATGGGTGCGCAATTCCCGCGTTCAATTCGAGTAAATCGGAAAGCAAGCCATAGAAGAAGCAATGAGTTCTTCAAACGAAGATTCGCGATCCTTGGCCAGAGCCGCCGTGTCCGCAAACAGCTGGGCAAACCCCTGTCCCCGCGCCGCTCGTTCCAAAATTCGTAGCGCCGTTCTGCGCTTCTCCACCGCGTCTTCCAAATCCAGCTCCATCGCCAGGCCGGGGCTGCCTTCCGAGAGTTGTGCCGCCAGTTTTAGCTCGGTGGATTTCAAGTCGGAGTGTTCCTGCAAGATCTTCTCCACTTCCAGGAACGGCAGAGGCGCGAAATGGAACTGCATGCAGCGCGACAAGATCGTTGGTAACAAGCTAAACGGCGACGGCGCTGTCAGAATCAGTGTCGCTGACCCGGGCGGCTCCTCCAGGATCTTCAGAAACACATTGGCCACGTCTGAGCGCATCGTTTCCGCGCCATCTAAAATGAACACGCGCCGGCGCCCGCTCGGCTCGAAATATGCGGCGCGGCGGATGGCGCGCAATTGTCCAATGCGCAGCATCGGGCCGGGCCACCGGACTCTTCAGGCGCACCGGATCAGGAACAACCGCCCACACATCGGGATGGCTCTGCAGAATCAGCGGAGATGCGTTCCACGGTGGCGGCATCGGCGCTTTCTCCGCGTTCCGCTAATCCTTGGTCCAGCAGCTTCTGTGGATCAGCCAATTGCGAGATTTGCAGGCATGTGGCGCACTCGCCGCAAAAATCGTCGGTCATCCGCTCGCAGTTCGCCGCTTGGGCAAACATCCGCGCCAAAGTGTACTTGCCCACTCCTCGGGGTCCGGTAAAGAGCAAGGCATGCGGTACGCGAGCGGATCGCAGTGCGCCTCGCAGGGCGGCAACAATTTTGTCGTTTCCTAGAAACTCCGAAAATCCCATTTTCAATCAACCTACAAGCGCGGCTTCAAGAGTCCCATGTGGACGCGGCATTACGCCGCGTTTGGTTCAAGACCATGAACAGAGCATGTGTGCGGACATGGGGCGCAGCAGTGCTGCGCCCCTACTGCCGAGTTCACTTCTTCACCGGTTCCAGCAAAGGCAGCACCGCGGATTGCACCTCACCGGCAATATCCTCTGGCAGGCGTAATGCGTTGTTCTGCGCGTCATAACACTGAATGGTCGCCCACGGACGGCTCCGCGAAAGCATGTCATACATCTCGGCTGCGTCCTCTAAATGGCGCAAGCTCTTTTCCTGAATGTCGTGACTCGCATGAGTGTACTGGCGCTCCGTCTTTTGTCCCACCAGCTTCTGAGCCTGACTTGGAGGAACTCGCAAATACAAAATAAGATCCTCGTGTGGCATGCCATAAATCGAATACTCTAGATGTTCGATCCAACGCAGAAATTCCGAACGCTTTTCGGGATTGGCGCGCGCCACCTGATGCGCCAGGTTGGAACCCACATAACGATCCACGAGCACAATTTTGCCTTCGTCCAACATGCGTTCGATTCGGGCTTTGGCTTCAAAACGGTCGCCGGCGTACAGGAGCGCCGAGAAATGCGGGTCGACCGCCTCGAGCGGACCGTAATCGCCATTCAGAAACTTGCCGACCATGTTCCCGAACCACGAATCATATTGAGGAAAGCCGGTGGCAAAAACGGAGTAGCCCTTGGCCGCCAGCGAGTGTTGCAGAAGCTTAGCCTGCGTATGCTTACCGCTGCCATCGATGCCCTCGATGGCAATTAATAATCCACGTGTCGTCATTTGGATTTTCTACGGTGGTGGGGATTCCACGCGTGCAAGCCAGTGTAACCGGAGAAGGAATGCTCTGCAACGATAGTAAACTGATTTGGAAATCTGTGGTTCCATGGGCCAGCACTTCGCCGTGGTAGGATTTTTAAGTGGAACGGACATGACGCAACCCACCATCGCCGAGAACCTGCAAAAAGTCCGCGAGCAAATCGCAAGTGCAGCCAGTCGAGCCGGTAGAAACGCCGCGGAGATTGCCCTCGTTGGTGTCTCCAAGACGCATCCAGCATCGGCGATTCGTGAAGCTTTCGACGCGGGATTGAGCCATTTCGGCGAAAACCGTGTTCAAGAGTGGGAAGGGAAGCGCTCGGAACTGGCCGATCTCGATGCGACTTGGCATCTGGTCGGCCATCTGCAAAGCAACAAGGCCACCAAAGCCGCGAATTTGTTTGCGAGCATCGATGCCGTGGACGACTTAGCCGTAGCCGAGCGGTTGGATCGCGCCTGCGCCGCAGCATCTGGCGGCAAGAGGCTGCGCATCCTGATTGAAGTGCGATTGGCGGACGAAGCCACGAAAAGCGGGGTGCTCGAAATCGAGGTGCCACATTTGGCGGAACACATCGCGCCCTTGGCGCATATCGATTTTGCCGGGTTGATGTGCATTCCTCCTTTCTTCGAAGATACCGAGCAGGTCCGGCCGTACTTTGCGCGATTGCGCGCTCTTCGCGACCAACTGGAAACTGCGCTCAACCGCAAATTGCCGGTTCTCTCGATGGGCATGTCGCACGATTTCCAAGCCGCCATTCTGGAAGGCGCCACTGAAGTCCGCATCGGTACCGCTGTTTTCGGTACCCGATCCTTGCCGCGCTGAATCGAATGAGTTGGATCGAACGACCCGAAAGTGAGCCAACACAGCACGCATGAATCTCTTCACACCGCTTCGTCTCCGTGACATTGAGCTGAAAAATCGCATTGCAGTTTCGCCGATGTGCGAATACTCCGCACGCGATGGCCATCCCACCAGCTGGCACATGGTTCACCTCGGGAGTCGCGCCGTGGGTGGCGCCGCTCTCGTTTTCACCGAAGCTACCTCCGTCAGCGCTGTCGGGCGCATCTCTCCCGCGGATACCGGCATTTATCTGGATTCTCATGTGGAATCCTGGCGGCCAATCGTCGATTTCATTCGTGAACAAGGGGCAGTCCCCGGGATACAACTTGCGCACGCCGGCCGCAAAGCCAGCACCGGGACCCCCTGGTCAGGTGGCGCTCCCATTCCGTTGCAGGATGGCGGCTGGACTCCCGTGGCGCCGAGTGCCATTCCGTTCCATACCGGCTACACCGTGCCGCACGAACTCACCGGCTCCGAGATCAACCAGATTGAGTCGGAATTCGTGGCTGCCGCGCGTCGCGCGCTTCAAGCCGGGTTCCAGGTCATCGAGATTCACGCCGCCCACGGGTATCTTCTTCACGAATTTCTGTCTCCGCTGAGCAATCAGCGTACCGACAACTTTGGCGGGAGTTTCGAAAATCGCGTTCGCCTCCTTTTGTGTGTAGCGGCCAGAGTGCGCGAAGCGTGGCCCGCCGAATTGCCCTTGTTCGTGCGCATCTCCGCTTCCGATTGGGTTGAGAATGGTTGGGATCTGGAACAAAGCATCGAACTCTCGCGCCGCCTCAACAGTGTCGGCGTGGATCTGATCGATTGTTCCAGCGGCGGCGTGGTTGCTACCGCGAAGATTCCCGTTGGTCCCGGTTACCAAGTGAAATTTGCGGAGGCGATTCGCCGCGAAGCCGGGATCGCCACAGGTACCGTCGGCATGATCACAGACCCCATTCAGGCGGAAACGATTCTCTCCACCGGGCAAGCGGATGTGGTTCTGCTTGCTCGCGAACTGCTCCGCGATCCCTACTGGCCGAGGCGCGCTGCAGCGGAGCTTGCGGTGAAAATCAAGCCGCCGGTTCAATACGAAAGAGCCTGGTAACTGTGAGTTTTCTTGACATCGCGGTTGATCCACTGCGGGGCACGGTTTCTTTTCCCGTTCGCGTTCAGCCCCGCGCCAGCCGCGACGAAATTGCCGGGGTCATCGAAGGGGCCATGAAAATTCGCCTTTGCGCCCCAGCCATCGAAAACCGCGCCAACGAAGCTCTTGTGGAGTTTTTGGCCACGCTTTTGAAAACCTCCAAATCGGCTGTTAGAATCCGAAGCGGCGAGCAGAGCCGCACCAAGCGAGTTGAAATTGTTGGCGTGACTCAGCGGCAGATTGAAAGCCTGCTCCAAACCGAAGCCTGATCGAAATACGCCAAGTCCGGGAAGGGAATCGTCCCCATGAAGGTCGACATCAGCGAGATGCAAAAGGATCTTCGCGGTGCAAGGCTGGACGGCTGGCTCTTTTATGACTTTCGCGGCCGCGATCCCATCGCGCAAAGAATCCTGGAGCTTCCGGCTGGCATGCGCACCCGCCGTTGGTTCTACTTCGTTCCGGCAAAAGGCACTCCTAAAAAATTAGTGCACAAAATTGAAGCAGGGGCGCTGGCCGCGCTTCCCGGTAAGACCCTCTACTACGCGGGTCAAGAAGAATTGCGCGACAACTTGAAAAAAGCGCTCGGGCATTCGAAAAGCGTCGCCATGCAATACTCACCCAAGAATTCCATTCCCTACGTTGCAATGGTCGATGCGGGCACCGTGGAACTGGTGCGTAGTCTCGGGCCGAAAGTCGCCACCTCCGCCGATCTCGTCCAGAAGTATGAAGCTTGCTGGAGCAAAACGCAGCTCGACTCCCATCTGGCCGCAGGCCGTGCCATCGACCAGATTGTCCGGCAAGCTTTCGATCATTCCGCGCACTGTGTGAAGACCAAGAAGCCACTGACCGAATACGACTTGCAACAATTCATCCTTGCAGGATTCGAGCAAGCCGGGATCACCTCGGAAGATGGACCCGACGTTGCGGTGAACCAAACGCCAGCGATCCTCACTATGGCCCCACACGCGAGAAATCCTCGCCCATCAGCGAAGGCGATTTGCTGCTCCTGGACGTGTGGGGAAAACTGAAGTCTTTGGACAGCGTGTATTACGACATCACTTGGATGGGCTACTTAGGCGCAACCGTGCCGGAGAAATATGCGAAAGTATTCCGCGTCTTGCGTGAAGCGCGCGACCGCGCTGTGGACCTAATTTGCAATCCATGAAGGCAGGAAAGCCCCTGCAAGGATGGCAAGTGGACAAAGTGGCGCGTGGTGTAGTCGAGAAAGCTGGCTACGGCAAGTATTTCTTTCATCGCACCGGACATAACATCGGCACATCCGTCCACGGCAATGGCGTCAACATGGACGGCCTGGAAACTCACGATGTGCGCCACTTGATTCCCCACACCTGCAATTCCGTGGAGCCCGGAATCTACTTGCCCGAATTTGGCATGCGCACCGAAGTCGATGTATATGTGGATGACAGGGAAGCGCGGGTCACCGGAGCAGATGCAGACGGAAATTCTGCCATTGCTCGCATAGCATCTGAGTCGCATACAGGTCGCATGAATCCAGAAAATAACGAACCACCGCAGGCTGAGACACTCCCGAGCCCGAACCGGCCATCGCACAAGAAGTTCCCATCGGCACACCGTCGGAGAGCTGGGCGTGGGCGGTGGCCATTGCCGGCTGGCTGCTTCCCTGGGTTAGGACACGCGCTGCAACGCATGTGGGGTCGCGCCGGCGCCATCTTTCTTGCCGTTGGCGCGCTGATTGATTACTGGTGCGCTGATGCGTGGCAATCTGTTTACGTCCAGTGGAAATGATGCGTTCGACACGCTGGGCTACGTTGCCGACCTGGGTGCCGGGAGTTTTTATTTTCTTGCGCGCACCGTCGAACATGGCGGGATTGACGTTTCCCACGCCGGAGGGGATTACGGGACGCGTTTCCTGGCTACCGCCGGCGTGTTAAATCTGCTCGCCGCTTTGCATGCCTACGAAGCCGCGCGAGGCCGCAAAGCATGATGCGCACCAGCCCGCTAAACTTAACGCACCTTCAAGCATTCCTGCTCTTCGCCGCGGTCATTTCCATCGCGTTCGGTTTTCTCGGCCGCCGTCAACCTCGCGAACGCGTGAAATACATCCTGTGGACGTTTTTTCTCTTCCTCCTGGTCGGCATAGGCATAGCCTGGGCCATGTTCCCGTTTTCCCGGTAATCCATTGCAAGAGCCCACATGGAACCGTTCTCGGTGACGCAATGAGTGTGTAAAAAGTGAGAGGGTGTAGGTTTGCGTTGCTTCATGGAATTCCGTCGACGAACCCGACTCATGGTCGTGTTCACCAATGTTGACAGCGTGGACGGCATCAGTTTTGCGGTTTTCAGTCGCTTCAACTAGGACTGGGAGAACCACACCGTCGGACAATTACACAAGCAGCTTGGCGTCACCTACCGCATCTTCCCAGTTGCTGTGAGGCCTTCAGCCGGGGTACACTCCTCCGCGGTTCGGGGCGTACCTTCCGTTGCGTTATACTGTGCATTTCGGGATTGGGGCCCGAAATACATGATGGCGAAATATCATTCTGGCGTACACAAATACGCCATATTCGTCGTGGCTTGGGCAGTGGTGCTGCTTACGGCCGGCGCATTAGTCACTTCCGAAGACGCCGCGCTGGCAGTCCCGGACTGGCCACTCTCCTACGGTTCATTGAATCCCCCGATGGTCGGCGGCATCGCCTTCGAACATTCCCACCGCCTGATCGCCGCAGGTTTGGGCATATGGATCATCGGCCTCGCGTTTCTGCTGTGGCGCTACGACGAGCGCCCGTGGATGAAGTACTTGGGACTGGCGGCGCTAGGGGGCGTGATCGTCCAGGGCGTGCTCGGCGGCCTGGTAGTTCTGAAATTACTCCACTACTGGCTGCCGGTAATGCACGCGTGCACTGCTGAAATTATGTTTGCGATTTTGGTGAGCATCGCCGTTTGCACCAGTCGCTGGTACACGCAAAACCTGCCACAGTATGTGGACACCGGCTCCCCTTCGATTCATTCCATTGTTACCCTCAACGCCTTCGTGATCTTTCTGCAAGTACTCGCGGGCGCGGGATTCCGTCACAAGTACTTATCGTTGAAACCCCACGTCTTTGGCGCGCCGATTGTTCTCCTCATGGTGATCTGGACCGCGCTGGTTCTGAAGAAACGGTTCCCTGAAGTTCCCGCGATGGTGCGGATGCGCGGTCTATTGCATTCGCTCGTAGGCTTGCAGATTCTGCTGGGACTCGTGGCGCTGTGGGCCCGCATCAATTCCGCCGGCGATCCGCAGCCGCTGCCCCCGGTGGTGATTTCGACCGTAGTGCACACCGTTGTGGGCGCATTTTTGTTTGCCGCTTCGATTGCCACCGTGATCGTGTGCTACCGGCTGGTACCGCGCAAAAGGGAAGTGCTCTTCGCCACAACCAAAGGTGAGGTGCCCGCTTAATGCCGAATGCTCGTTCTCGCCCCACGGCCCTCGCGCAGCCGACGAAACTTAGCGCGTATGTGGCCCTCACCAAGCCCGACGTATCGTTTCTCGTGCTGATGACCACGGGTGCCGGATTTTACATGGGCGTGCGTGGCCCCATGCCCTGGCTGCACATGATTCACGTGGTGTTTGCCACCATGCTGATTGCCGCGGGCACTGCGGCGCTGAATCACTACATCGAACGCGAATCCGACCGCTATATGCGCCGCACCGCCACGCGCCCTTTACCTACAGGTTTGCTGACTCCCGCGGAGGCATTGCGCTTCGGCTTGGCGCTGGCCATTGCCGGAGCCGTGGATTTGTATTTGGTCGCGGGCTATCTGGCTTGCCTGCTGGGCGTGCTGACCTCTCTGAGCTACTTGCTGGCGTACACACCGTTGAAGAAGCGCACCGTGTGGGCGACCTTTATCGGCGCGATCCCGGGAGCGATTCCGCCGATGATCGGCTGGGCGGCGGCCAGCGGGAAACTGGATTCGGGTGCATGGCTATTGTTCGCCATTTTATTTTTGTGGCAGTTCCCGCACTTTCACGCCATCAGCTGGATGTACCGCGAGGATTATGCCCGTGCGGGAATCTTGATGCTGCCGGTCGTGGACAAAGATGGAACGCGCACATTCCGCCAGATTGTGCTGTACGCCAGCGGATTGGTAGCAGTGAGTTTATTGCCTGCGGTGATGGGATTTGCGGGAGTGCTGTACTTTTTTGGGGCGCTTGTGACGTGCACCGCCAGCCTCCAGGTGTGCTTGTGGGCCGCCTCTGCAAAAACCAATACCCGCGCGAAGTGGCTCATGCACGCCACAGTAATGCACATCCCCGTCCTGCTCGGCCTGATGATGTACGACAAACTTCCCCGGTGAGATCCTTCGTCGCGAAAAGCGCTCGTCCGGCTTCAGCAAACACTCATCTTGAGTGAATAAACAGCCAAAAACACCAGAACGCGCTATCCTGTTGCACTTACACTCCAAGCCAAGGAATCAGCCCAACATGTTCTCTCAAGCCGCCCTCAACGCCACCCTCAACGGTGCCAGTGCCGTCCTGCTCGCCTGCGGCTACGGCGCAATTCGGTCGCGCAAAATTCAATTGCACAAGCGATTGATGATTTCCGCCTTCGTGGTGTCTTGCCTGTTTCTGGTTTCTTACGTGACCTACCACGTGCGCATCCGCCAGGTGATTCATTTCCAGGGCCAGGGCTGGATTCGCCCGGTGTACTTCACCCTGCTAACCTCGCACACGATTCTAGCGATCGTGATCGTGCCCCTGATCCTGATCACGTTGCGCCGAGCGCTCCTGGCGCGCTTCGACAAGCACCGAATCATCGCCCGCTGGACCCTGCCACTATGGTTCTATGTCTCCGTCACCGGCGTCATCGTTTATGTCATGGTGTACCAAATCTACGCCCCTCACTGATGTTGTCGCCTGACGTTCGACGGCTTTCTCAGTACATGTTATAAACGTAGCTACCGGACGGGTACGCAGCCAGATTGAATCTCAATCTTGTTTTGCTATCGCCTTCCCGGCTTCTTGGTTCGACTCCAAGCTTAAGAGACGGTTCTACAACTACATCGACGGGGCTGGCCCTCGCGGGCAACTGGGATCTCGCCTTGTGGGTTAACAACCCCGCGGAATCCCGGTGGCTCCATCGATGTGGGGTTTTGGGAGGACTCCTTTGGTCCAAGTCTTGTGGTTGCTTGTTCTCTTTCTTGTGGTTGCGGTGCTCCTCGTTGGGCTTGTCTATAGAATTTTCCCGTTCAAGCGTGTGACTATTTTCGAGTACCAGAAAGGCTTGAAGTATTCCAAGGGCCGCTATTCGTCCACTCTACCGCCGGGGCAATATTGGATTTTCCCATCAGTGACTTCGATCGTGGCGGTCGACGTCCGCCCTGAATTCATTACCGTCCCTGGCCAGGACGTTCTTTCTTCCGACGGTGTCACGCTGAAAGCCAGCCTCGCCGCTGAATTCGAAGTCACGGACCCAAACATCGCCATTAACAAGAACGCTAACTATCGCACGGCGCTGTATCTGTTTTTGCAGATCGCACTCAGAGAAATCGTTGGAAAAGAAAAGATCGACGATCTGATGCAAAACCGAACCGCAATTGGTCCGAAGCTGATGGAATTGACTACAACGAAAGCCTCCGATTATGGCCTGAAGCTGAGACTTGCTGACGTGAAGGACATCATGTTTCCAGGGGAGATGAAAAAGGCGTTCGCGCAAGTCGTAAAGGCGCAAAAGGAAGGCCAGGCGGCACTGGAGCGGGCGCGAGGAGAAACGGCTGCTCTTCGCAATCTAGCCAACGCCGCCCGAATGATGGACGATAATCCTAACCTGCTGCAATTGCGAGCGCTCCAATCTCTGGCCGATTCGGGTGGCAACACTCTTGTCCTTGGTTTACCGAACGGCCCAATTCCCTTGGGGAAGCGAACTCAAGATAAGCCGGTCCCAGAGACAAAAGAAGCTCCAGAATCCGAGTGATCATGTAAGTTTGAGCCTTACGCCTTGAACGGATTGAATACAGGGACGGCCAGGGGGCGGAAATGGCGCTCGTTCCGTGTTGCTATCGTTAGCCCATGCACGCGCGCGGTGGCCGCGATCATGGCGTCTTCGGCAAATGTGTTCGAACGCCGGTGCATCAGCCGCGCATACTCTCGGAAACACGCGGCGTCCATAGGCAGGACTGCCGAGGCGCTCTCCAACTGGTTGGCCCAGGCTTCGATTTCATTCGCCTTCCCGGGATCCTGTTGTCGCGTGAGTTCAACGCCTCTTTGGATTTCGCCGAAGGTCACGGCAGAGAAAAAAGCCTGGCCGACTTCGAGGCCTTGCAGCCACGCGGCAGCGCCGCCGTGCGGTTTCCCCTTGCGCATCTCGGAGACTACGTTAGTGTCAATCAGATAACGGATCAATCGAACACCGGCGGTTTGCGCGATTTTGCTTTAGCCCGTTTGGGGAGGGGAATTGTGAATCGCGGACCTTCCCCGAGAAGAACATCCTTCCAGGTCATCAGGCGTTTTTTTCCCTTCAGCTTCTCCCATTCCTCGACGGAGACGACCACAGCAGTATCAATACCACGCCGGGTGACCACTTGTGGTCCTTTGGCAATCGTGTCGTCAACCAGCTTGCTGAAGCGTGCTTTCGCGTCTTGTAGTTGCCATCTGCCCATGAAGATTCCCGGCTTCAATGGTAAGACTAGTCAGATGACTAGTCAACTGATCGAATTGCGTCTAGCCGTTGGATTTCGTGTAAGGGCAGCACGCTTCGGTCAATATTTGGAGGGACTTGCGTCTTGAATCCGTTCTGGGCCTCCTACAGGCTTTCACCTACTGATGTCCTCCTGAACCTGATTGCCCGGCAAGCAACACACGCAAAAAATGGTTCATGATTCGCAATCGGAAAAACAAAGCCATCGCGGTTTTCTTCGTTTCCCTCGTGCTATTTGCCATCCAAGCCGGACTTTGGATCCGTTCCACCGATCACGCGCGCACGGAAACCGATAAGCAGAACCTCGAAGAGCGTCGTCCTCCCACGGAAATTGCCGGTGTCGCCGGACTCTTCCTACTCGTAGTCGCGGGCATCATCGCCGCCGTCCCGCAACGCACCGCCGCCCCTAAACCACAACACTAACCCGGAGAAACCGTCACGAAGTGGCGCACCACGGGCTGCGCGAGTTCTGAATCCGTCATTCCGAACGGAGTCTGCGGAGTCAGGAATCTCTCTTAGTTCTTTTTGTAAAGCCGGCTACCGACCACCACCGGATCAGTATGGGGTTGTACCTAAGCGCGCCTAGAAAATCGATCACAGGACAAATCAGCCCCGGGCGAACCTACCAACTACCAACTACCAACTACCCTCTACCGCGCCCATCCAGGGTCTCCCCCGGACTTCCGCAGATCATCTTCCAAATCACTGATCTGCTGCTTAATGCTGTCGATTTCCTTTTTCTTCGCGTCGATCTTCGCGGACTTCTCGTTGATGTCGGAACGATCATGCTGCTGCATTAACGCCTTTTGCGGGTCGGGGTAATACTGCACTTGATCCTTGTCGAGTTCGCGCTGCAAAACATCAAGTTCCTTCTCGGAATCGGCCAGCTTATCGTGAAGTTTCTGGAATCTCTTGTGCCAGTAAGCTTCCGACTTGGGATCGTTTTCCTCGGACTTGTCGTCGGCGGTGCCGCTTTGCGCCTCGCCGGGTTTGGCCGCCGCAGTGGAATCGGAAGAGTTGCCGGAGTTCGAAGTATTGGCGGACGGGATATCGTCGTTGGTCAGGACCTTCTTGGGCTTTGCCGCGTTTTTCTGCTGTTCCCGGGACCTTCGCGCTGCAGCCGCGACATCATCCGACGGCTGATCCTGAGCGGGCAGGGCCAAGGACGTGAACCCCAGCAGGGCAGTCACTGCCGCGAACCGCAGTAAGCTCGTTAGACGCATAGTGAAACCTCCGAGGAGCGGAGCGCGAACCGGGGAGCGTGTGAAGTGCTCCTGACTAATTGTTCTGACCGACACTAGTGTACTCCGAATCCGGCCTGCCGGCAGGGAACCAAGGCGTATTGGTAAACGGGGAATCCCTGCTAGCGCTACGGACGAAAGTACCGAAATCCACCCACAATCGTCAGATCGAACCAAGGAAGCAAGTAAACGACCGCGAGCGCAGCGATCCCCAAAAAAGTGCCCAGCGGAAGCTGGTATTCGGCAGCCAGAGTCCAGCGCAGCGTGGTAAGCGACCCCAGTTTCCGGCGGTAAGCACGTTCGGCAACCTTGCGGCGATGATTGAACAGGTAAAGCGCGGAGACCAGCACAACGCCCAAGACACTTCCCAGTAGCGTGCCGATTAAAATCGTAAGAAAGGCGCCGCGTACTCCCAGGAACGCGCCGACCATCGCCATCATTTTCACGTCGCCCATTCCCATCCCTTCACGCTTGCGGATGAATTTGTAGAGCACCGCTGCGCCCAGCAGAAGCAAGCTGCCAAATGCCGCCCCTGCGAGCGCGTCAAGCACGCCGATCAGCATTGGCGGAATGGCACGGTCGTGAAGCCATACGTCAAAGAAGCCGTCCGGCGGAACGCGGGTGGCGAACGCGAGCCCGATGCCGAAGCCGAACCAGTTCACCGCATCGGGAAGAATGCGCACGTTAATATCGGTGACGATCAGCACCACGATGAGGCAGGCAAAAAGCAGGAATTTGAACGCGGGAACGGTCAGGCCAAACGAGTAATACGTCAGGACGAACAGCAGCCCGGTGAGCAATTCGATCGCTGGATACATCGGCGATATGGGCAATCGGCAGGTGCGGCATTTGCCCCGAAGGATCAACCAGCTCAGAACAGGAATGTTGTCGTAAGCGCGAATGGGCGTTTGGCAGCGGGGGCAACGCGAGGCCGGCGAAACGACCGACAGTCCCTCCGGAATGCGAGAAATGCAAACATTCAAAAAGCTGCCAATAACGATGCCAAAAAGAAAGAAGAAGAACGGGATCACACCCTGACTGTGCCATACCCTCAGGGAAAGCCTCAATGCAAGTGGCGTACCAGGTGTCGCGAGAGTCAGCACTTACTGCGTAGTTGTTGGTCAGCCATCCGTGGTCGAGAGCCAGCATCCGGCCTGCGCTTCTCCCTCAGTGACGTGTAAAGAGTGCGGTTCGCCAGTCCTATTTGTGGTGTAGAATCACGGCGATACTGGATTCGGCACGTACTTCATCAGGAACCGGCTATGAAGGTCAGGATGCTTAGGCGCACGGGTGTCACTGCGATCGAAGCGGGATTGAAGATTTTATTCTTGGCATTTCTGTGTACGGGAGTGGTGTTTGCCCAGGAGGCTGGTGCGGACGGCAAGAGCACTACGACCACCGTGACCGTGCACGGACGTGTATTGAACAAGCTGACCAAGGAGCCGATCGGGCGGGCGCTGGTGACCATGGCTGGCGATGAGTATGCCGTCATGACCGACGATCGCGGCGAATTCGAGATGAAGCTCGTAGAGAAGATTTGGGTAGCCTCGCCAGGAGTAGCGGGAGGCTCGATCGGAGGTGGACCAGGTCCGTCGTTTCAGGTGAAAAAGCCGGGATATTTGCCGCCAGTTTTACAACCGATGGTGAGATTCGACCCCCATAACCATCATCCCCTGATGATTTATCTACTGCCCGAGGCCCGCATCGTAGGCCACGTAGATGTGCCCGGAACGGAAGGCGAAGTGCGTATTACGTGCTCGCTATACCGCAGGGAGATGCAACAAGGCCGCGAACATTGGCAACCCGCAGGATCATTTACGACTTGGGCCAACGGCGAATTTCGATTCAGCGAATTACAAGCTGGAACCTACCGCTTGATTACCCACGAACAGATGGATCGCGATTCCCTGATGGCGCCGCCCGGCGCGGAAATGTTTGGCTATCCCCCGATCTATTATCCGAACACTACCGATTTTTCTGCGGCGAGCCCGATTGTGGTGAAGCCGGGCGAAACCGCGCAGGTGAACCTGACCGTGCAGCGGCGCAGCTATTATCCCGTGCGCATTCCGCTGGGAAGCGCGCCGCAGGTCGCCGGTGTGCAGGTGTCGGTTTACCCCATGGGCCACTGGGGTCCGGGATGGTCGCTAGGCTACAACCCGGGCGACCAGGCAATTGGAGGATTGCTTCCGGACGGGAATTACACCGTGGAAGCGATTGCGCAAGGGCAACCCTCAGAAACGGGGATTGCGAATTTTGTGGTGCGCGGAGCGCCGATGGAAGGCTCGCCCGTACGCCTGGTGCCGGATGCATCAGTCGCCGTCACCGTGCACACAGAATTTCGCGCGCAACCAACGACCGGCCTCGATGACGCGGTATCAGCGCCCAACATGCGCCCCATCAATATTGGAGTGTCGCTCGAGGATACGGATGAGAAGGGCGTAAACCAACGAGGCGCCTACGCACGGCCAGTGGAAGGCTCGGACAATCGCAGCTTGATGATCGACAATATCGGCCCCGGACGCTATCGCGTAAACGTGTCCGCAGGCAATGGCTATGTGGCTTCGATCGAAAGCGGCGGCGTGGACTTAGTGAAGCAACCGCTGGTGGTGGGTCTGGGCGCGAGCGTTCCGCCCATTGAAATTACCTTGCGCGATGACGGCGCCGAAGTCACCGCGACGTTAGACCAGGCGCCCAATCCGGAATTGCCGCGAGTGTCATTCCGGAATGGACAGACTCCCATGCTCTATCTCATTCCAACCGATCCGGATCGAAAGCAGGGCGTCTTGCAGGTGCCGGAGTGGAATGGATCCTCCACCTTGAACAACGTCCCTCCAGGAGATTACCTCGCCGTGGTGTTCGACCAGCAACAGCCAAATCTCCCCACCGGAGATCCGGAGTTCGTAAAGAGCCTGGAAGGCAAAGCGCAGACAGTCCACTTGGAAGCGGGGCAAAAAGTGAATCTCAAGTTGAAGGTCATTCCGGGGAGCGACGAATGACCCGGCGCTGGACTGCGCTGGCTGGCTGCGCCGCTCTGCTCGTCTGTTTGGAAGCCGGCGAAACCGCGATACCAAATACCTCCGCCGCTCCGAGTGGACTGTTCGCGCATTCCGTCATTCCGAACGGAGTCCTCGCAGTGAGGAATCTCTCTTCCTCGATCGAAGCACCCCAAACTCCATCCTCACCGCAGCTGTACACCGTGGCGGGCACAGTCGTGAACGCGGTCACAGCCGCAGCCCTGCCACGTGTCAAGGTTTCCTTGGCCGACACCCGCGAGCGCACCCACAAGGCCGAGACCATCACCAACGACGGCGGCCATTTCGAATTCACCGGAGTGCCCCCGGGAAAGTATTCCTTACAGGGCTCGAGGAGCGGCTATCTGACCTCCTCCTACGAGCAGCACGAGCAGTATTCCACAGCGATCGTCACCGGACCGGACTTCATCACGGACAAACTGGTGCTGCGCCTTATGCCCATGGCCCTGATTGCCGGCCACGTGTTGGATGAGTCTGGAGAACCGGTGCGCCAAGCTCAGGTGCAACTGTTCATCGAGGATCACAGCGGCGGCCTCAACCGCATCGTCGGCGCAGGCGGTGCGCAAAGCGATGATCGCGGCTATTTCGATATTGGCGTGCTGCGGCCAGGCACGTATTTCGTCTCCGCAACCTCGAAACCCTGGTATGCAGTACATCCCCGGATTCGCCCGGGTGTTTTAGAGGATGCCCCGGACGCCGCTCCCGCAGAAGATGTCACCCAGAAAATTTCACCGGGATTGGATGTCGCCTATCCGACCACCTTCTACGGAGGTGCGACAGAAGCCGAAAACGCCTCGCCCATCCAGTTGAAGGGCGGCGAACACCAAGAGGTTGAGATACGCCTGGCGCCGGTGCCGTCATTGCATTTCCTGGTGCATGTGCCTGTGCGCGAACTCCCGCCGAATCCCACTGGTGAGGGACTGGCTCAGAACGTGCCACAAATGCCGATGCAAATGCCCATGTTGCAGAAACGTGAATTCGATTCGATGCAGTATGTGCAGCCGGGAAATATGCAAGCTGTGGCTCCGGGCGTCTGGGAGATTTCCGGAGTGGCTGCGGGAAAGTATCAGCTCACGTTGAAAGGCATCAGTATGGACGGAGTGCCGGCCAATCCCGACCAGGTGAGTGAAATAAACGTTGTGCGCGATGGGCAGGATCTGGGAGAAACGCAAGGAGAGGCGCTTGCGAAATTGAAGGTGACCCTGAAAATGCCCGATGGTGATCCGTTGCCGCGGCAATATGCAGTAGGACTGCGCGATGCCCGCTTGCGAATCGTTGCGTTTCAACCGGGAAACGCCAGCGGCGAAACTCTGCTGGAAGGTGTGCGGCCAGGCAAATACGGAATCGTGTTAGGAACGCCGGGGAAGGCCTACGTGGTGACCCGGGTAGTGACCCCGGCAGGCGCGGTGCCGGGCAACGGAGTAGACTTGGCGGCAGGCGCATCCGCCGAAGTAACTGCGGAGTTGAGCGGAGGAGAGGCGCGCATCGAGGGTGTAGCACAGAAAAATGGCAAGCCCGTAGCCGGCATCATGATCGCTTTGGTTCCCAATGATGCGAATGCGAATCCCGATCTGTTGCGCCGCGACCAGAGCGATTTTGACGGCACGTTCACCCTGCGCAGCGTGGTGCCAGGCACCTACACCGTCGTGGCAGTCGAAGATGCGTGGGGCTTCGACTGGATGAAGCCGGGAGTGCTGGCGCGCTATGTGCAGCATGGTCAGCAAGTCGTTGTAGAAGAGAAGAAGTTGGTCCGCTTACCAGAACCGGTGCCAGTGCAGAGCCGCTAATCTGGTTTCGTTTCTTGCGGTCAAGACAATTCAGGGGAGGGAACAATGGTCGAACAAAATATAGCATTAACTCGCCGGTGGTTTGCCGAGGTCTGGAACCAGAAAAACACCGCCACGATCCGCGAATTAATCTCGCCCGCGTGCGTCGCTCACGGAACCAGCGAGACCGGCGAGGATTTGCACGGCCCGGAAAGCTGGGTGGAACTTCATACTCGCCTCGTGGATGCTTTTCCCGATATGCACATCGACCTCCACGAAGTCTTGGGCGTCGGTGATTTGGTCGCCGTGCGCTGGACCGCCTCCATGCATCATCACGGCAATAGCTTAGGAGTGGAAGCGACCGGTGCCCACGTAACCGTCAACGGCATGGGATTCGCCCGGTTCGATAACGGCAAAGTGGTCGAGACCTGGGATATGTGGGACCGCATGGCCATGTTCCAGCAGATTGAGGCAGCGCGCGCGCAGCGAAGCGCCTCGGCGTAGTTAAACTGGGCCAGCCCTTCGGTCCAGCCACAGGGTAGTACGAAAGGCGTCCCGAATTGGTACTGCCCAGCTATTTGCCGCAAAGTGTCACTTGCATACTATATCCCCTGTAGGAATTGCCGGTCTCTGACGGGTGACCGGGTCCACGCGATCGAACGTAGCAAGTTCTTTTGGATTACGCGTGGAGTGCCCGAGATTTACACCGGCCAACCGGTTTTTCTAGGGCCCGCCTTCCAAGGCGAGCCCTTGCGGAAAAGGGCCGTTTCCGAAAAGCGGCGATGGAGGAAAGACGGATGTCCCTATTACATTTTCGCCGCGTGGAGCGGCGGCGTACCGCCCGCGCCACCATGTGCATGAACCTGCTGGTGTACGGCGAAACCGCCGAAGGCGAAAAATTTAAATACTGGACGAAATCCGTAAGTGTGAGCGGATTTGGCGGTGTGGTGCTGCTGGAAGCGATTTTGCCGGTGGGTCAAACACTCCACATCATGAACGAGTACACCACCAAAAAAGCCACCGCAAGAATCGTGGCGGTGCGCAGCTGCAAGGATCGCGAGGTCCACGCATCGTTCGAATTCATCGAAGGCGGCGAGAAGTTCTGGAGCATGAACTTTCCACCATCGAATGCCAAGCCGCTGCGCAAGGTTGTCCCGCGAATCGCCGAAAGCAACTAAACCGACTCGTAGCGGCGCGTCTTCACGACCCGCCACTACACGGAGAAAGTGCAACAAAGGCGGGATCTGGGGAACGCACAAATCTAAATTTCACTGCGTTGGAAAGCACATATTTGCAGAGGTGCGGACGTGGGGCGCAGCAGTGCTGCGCCCCTGCGTGTCACCATTGAACGCCGGGATAGAGACTGCCCAGGCGAAAGCCGCGGTACGCATTGGCCTTCGCGAAGGACATGTGCCAGACGACCTGTTGGTTGCTGGCTTGAGTGGTTTCGAAAATGTCAGTGGTGGCCTTCGCGGTGCCGGCGTTAAAGTCGCTTTCCAGGTTGCCATTGGCCAGGACTTCTTCGTTACCGCCCCAGAAAGAAAATTCGCCGGGCACGTATTTGGTGAGGATGGTCGCGGTTTTCGCGTCCTCATCGATTTCGAACAGTTGTCCTGTGCTGTAGTAAGGACAGAGCGGTTGGCCATCGGCGGTGCACGATTCGCCGTCGGGAAAGAGGCGGGTATTTCCATTGTCCATCACGGTGAGCTGGAATTTTCCGGTCGTGTTTGTGGTCGCGAACGCCGGTCCGTGTTGGGCGTAAAACCAGTCCGTCGGATCCGTCCCGCCCATCAAAGTGAAGTCTCCACCTTCACCTAACTTCCACAGGATGTCGCCGGCTCCCGTACCATTGGCATAATCGATCTTGAGAATCCAGCTCTGTGCGCGGATGGAGAGCAGCAGGTTTCCGTCATCCGGCGAATAGACCAGGGCATTCGAATGCGTCCAGTCGGGATAACCCATGGGTGCCCGGCTGGTGTCCAAATGGTCGAAGGTGCTCCAGGTCCACACGGGCTGCATGGTACCATCGGTTTGCGGCGCCAGATCGATAATCACATCGCCGAGGAGGTTAGGATTCGTACTGCATGTCGTTAATCCGGTGCATGGCTGAAGGATGTTGGCCAAGGCGATCCAGTGGCCAGTGGGCAGCGCAATCACATCGTGATGAAACGTCAGCAGGGTGTACGTCACACCGATTTTTGGTAATGCGGCGTTAAGTGCATTCAAGGATTCTTCCTTTATCGTTGTGCCCGCCAGGTCCACCTCCCGCAATACTTTAATGGTGTTCGGTTGGATGGTCACTGGGGTGATCGGGTCCGTGGAGCTATCCGAAATGGCCATCAAGAAGTGCCCGTTTGGGAGCAAATGGACGCCTTGCAGCGTATCGGAGGAGGTGCCCTGGGTTTGGTACGACCAGAGGAGATTGCCCGCGAGATCAACGACGGCCAGAGGCGGGTTCGGATAAATGCCGATCAAATCGAGAACTTCTACTCCGGATTGTGGCGTAGCTCCCGGAGTCGTCGTCACTGTTAGCTGGGGGACCTGCGATGCGGGAATACTGGTGGTGGTAAAGGTGTGGTCCATGTCGTTCACCGTCTGGCCATCCGGCGTGGTCACTACGGCTCGCATGTGATACAGCGTGTTCGGCAGCATGCCTGCGACGAAGAAGCTCAGCGCGCCTCCCGAAGTGGGTGCGGGCTGTGTCCAGGTTTTCAAGGCATACGAGGTGTCGGTGCTGAACTGCACCGTGGTGTTGGTGCCAGTTGGTGGGGTGAGTGTGTAAGTGGCAACTTGCGGTTGGTTGGTGGCGGCCATTTGTCCCGATGCGATGACGGTAACGGTTGCCGAGGCCGTGGCATTCTTGTCCTTGGCGCTGGTTACCGTGACCGTATAGGTCGCGTTCTGGGTGGTATCTGGAGCGGTGAAAGTGCCATCGGATTCCACCGTTGCCGTTGCCCCGCTTGGTACCGGTTGCGAGCCGGGGATTTGGTTTTGGGTCACGCTCCACTGCAAATCCGCGAGGCCGCGCGAATCCGAAGCTGTCAATTGAATGGTCTGCGTCGCAAATATGATACTGCTTTGCGGGCTCAATGAAACTTCTGTCGGAGAACTGGAACAACCGGATAAGAACACGAACACTGCGAACAGGGACACTGCTCCCAGACATTTCTTCATTTTTTGAAATTCCTAGACTTCGAAGATCCGGGCGCTGGAACGCTCGTACTTTCCCCCAAAAGCGGCTAGAAGTTTTCCATATCGGGCGAGCGGTGTGTGTAGAGGAAACACCGTAGTGTTCTCTGCTGGTTACGGTATGTCGAATTACTGGAAGTACCTCAGAGCGCAATACCTGAAAACCCTTGGGATGCCGGAAAATTACTCGCGCAAAAATTTTCTTGCTGCCCTCGACGGCGCGCCATCTTTGGTGTACAAGTTTCCATGTACCGGGCGTTTGGACGTCCCCTCAACTCTGGTCAGCTGCTCGCCCCAGTTCTTGCGTCCTTGACGCTCAATTCTATTTCGCCGCGCTGCCTCCATGGCAGTTTCGGCTGCAAGGAAACTTACATGAGTGAAGCTGCTACTCGCGTTCCCGCAAGGCAACCTGAGACATTTACCGCCAAAGCGTATGCTGCTAACAGCGCGAGCACTCCGCTCGCTCCTTTCAGTATCCCGCGCCGCTCGCCCCGTCCTCAGGACGTTCAGCTAGAGATATTGTTTTGCGGGGTTTGTCATTCCGACCTTCATCAGGTCCGCGATCAATGGCAGTCGGTCATGCCTACGGTGTACCCGGTGGTTCCCGGGCACGAAATCGTGGGCCGCGTTGTGAAGGTTGGAAGTGCGGTGAAGAAATTCAAGGAAGGCGACCTTGCGGCAGTGGGGTGCCTGGTGGATTCCTGCCGGCACTGTGCCAGTTGCCTGGAGGGCGACGAAGTGTTTTGCGAAAACGGCATGACACTGACTTACAACGGTGAGGACAAGGTTCTGGGCGGCGTCACTTATGGTGGCTATTCAGAGAGCATTGTAGTGGACGAATATTTTGCATTGCGAGTCTCGCCCAAACTCGATCCCGCGGCGTCCGCGCCGTTACTGTGCGCGGGCATTACTACCTACTCGCCTTTGCGGCACTGGAAAGTGGGCAAGGGGCAAAAAGTGGGCATCGTCGGACTCGGCGGACTTGGGCACATGGGCGTGAAGTTTGCACATGCATTCGGGGCGCACGTCGTGCTGTTCACTACGTCGCCAAACAAGAGCGCGGACGCCAAGCGGCTGGGGGCGGACGAAGTCGTCATTTCGAAAAATGCGGAAGAAATGCAGAAGCACGCCGGCAGCTTCAATTTCATTCTCGATTGCGTGTCGGCGGACCATGACCTGAACGCTTATCTGACGCTGCTGAAGCGCAACGGCACGCTGACGCTCGTGGGCGCGCCCGAAAATCCTCTGCCGGTTGCTGCGTTCAATCTGTTGTTTGGACGCCACAGTTTGGCAGGTTCGGCGATTGGCGGACTTCGCCAGACTCAGGAAATGCTGGATTTCTGCGCTGAGCGCAATATCACTTGCGACATTGAACGCATCCCCATTCAGAAAATCAACGAGGCTTACGACCGGCTTCTGAAGGGCGACGTGAAATATCGATTCGTGATCGATAGCGCGTCGCTGAAAGCCCGATGATTGGAGCCCTGTTCAGTCTCCAGCTTTGGCTGCATTCTTTAGCTTCGAGTAATCCTTGGCATAGGCGCGTAGTCCAAAATCGGACGTAATTTTCGAATAGCCGGCCTCCAGCTGCTCTTTATAGTGATCCTGGTCCCAATCCAACTCATCGGCGGGATCAAGATCGAGGACGGTCAAGTTGGTGGGAGTCATCACGAGCGTGCCAAATCTGACCGAATTGCCGGAAAAGGCCATGTAACTGCCCTTATCTTTCGGAGGCCCGAGCGATTTCCCGCCGTCGCCAAAAACGGTGACGATCGCATCCTTCTCTACGCGCACCGATACCACTTTTCCTTTAATATGAGGGGGCGGCAGGAGCGTTCCTAAATCCATCAGTAAATCATTTTTGTCTGTGCCGATGCCAGGAATCTTGCTGGTATTCACGAGATTGGCAAGATCGAGGCCAAACAGGCCCATTAATCCTTTCACCGGAATCTTCAGGGCCGAAATTTTCTCGGTCTTCACGCGCAACAGCCCTTCGGGAGTCACACTCAGGATCCCTTGTGTAGCGAAGGGCACATCGCCTTTGCTGTGCAGCTTTCCGCGAATCACGAGCTTCCCGTTGTTGATGGATACCTTCAAATCCTTGAGCGGGGCGTCATTCCTGGCGAAAACGTAACTGTTCATAATGTCCGATAATTCTTCGGGCCGAATGGACACCGTTCCGTTGGTCACGCGTACTTCAAAGGAAGTCTTGTCGTCGAACACCACCATTTCGTTTTTGCCAGTGGGCCACAATTCGCCGGACAAGACTTCCAGACGCGCCGCGGCACGCGGAGTGAGGTGAAATCTGACTTTGCGCATCTCCGCCTGCACGCCGCGATTGACCTGCGGCTGAGGCGGTGCGGGAGGGGGCACGGTTAATGACGGATTCGCACCCGTTGCGTTGGTTGCAGCCTGCTCTGAACTTGCGGTGTTGGGCGTCTCCACTTTCTTCGAACAAGCCACCAGCCCGAACGCCACGATGAACATCGCAATCCCAATCAGCTTTTTGTTTAGTGTCATGTCTGCGTCCTCAGCGCTGTCAGTGTTCTCTGGGTGCTCCCCACGGGATAACTTGGGCCCGCCGCCGTTCCAGCAACGTACGCTGATTGCTTGGCCTAGAGCAAGCAGCTAAATCGCTGAGATGCGTTCTTGACTTTCCTGGCTGCAGCGGGTAAAGGAATCCGTGCAGTTCGCTTCAGATTTCGCCCGAGTTCAGCATTTCCTGTACCTTGCACGCCCCCGGCAATTCGGTTCGCGGCATCTTTTGAGTGCACACGATGACTTGGACGCAGGTTTACGATCCGCTCGGCCACTGGTGGCTCTCTACTCTGGTTGCTGCTCTCCCGATTGTTGTGCTTCTCGGTTTGCTGGCGGGACTGAAAGTCCGTCCGCACTGGTGCGCCACTGCCGGCGCTGCGGTGGCAGTGCTTTGCGCCATCTTCATTTTTGGCATGCCGGCGCAACTGGCGGTCACCAGCCTGTTCTACGGGATTGCGTTCGGGCTGCTGAAAATCGTTTGGATTGTCTTGGCAGCTGTATTTCTCTACGACATCTCGGTCGCCACCGGTCAATTCGAAATCATGAAGCATTCAGTTGCGTCGATTACTCCCGATCGTCGACTGCAACTTTTGCTGGTAGCTTTTTGTTTCGGCGCGTTCATTGAAGGGGCTGCTGGATTCGGGGCCCCCGTCGCGATCGCGGGAGCGTTCATGATTGGGCTGGGCTTCCGGCCATTCCACGCGGCTGCGCTGAATCTGATCGCGAATACGGCGCCGGTGGCGTGGGGCGCGATCGGCATTCCGGTTCACACCCTTGCCGTGGTCACCAATCTTCCCGACTCTGAACTCAGCGCGATGATTGGGCGCATTCTTCCAATCACGGCGGTGCTCGTGCCGTTTTGGTTGGTCCGCGCGATGGTGTCCTGGTCGGAAACGTTCGAAGTGCTGCCAGCGATTCTGGTCGTGGGCGTTTCTTTCGGGGCAATGCAATTCTTCTGGTCCAATTACATGGACAGCAACCTCGTGGACATTGTGTCCGCGGTGACTTCTCTGCTGGCCGCGCTGGTCTTCTTGCGCTTCTGGAAACCGAAGCGTGTTTGGCGTTTCGAAGAAGACCGAGCCGCCACGGGTTCCGCGAAAACTAGCACGGGGCAAGCTGTTGGTCCCGTTATTCGCGATGTGATGGACGACGAATGGGACCTCGTGAAGTTCAGCAGGGAACTGCGACTGGCAAGTACACTCCCGCGCAAATCGCCAAGGCCTGGCTGCCTTTCGCGATCCTCTCGATTTTTGTTTTCGTGTGGGGCTTGCCGGCGGTCAAGAATGCGATGGGCCGCGCCACTACTCCCGCTTACGCATCCGGAGGGTGGAATGTGCCGTATCTGCACAAGGCGGTTTTTCGCGCGCAGCCGGTGGTTGCTAAGCCGACGGCGGAAAATGCCAAGTACGATTTCAACTGGCTTACTGCAACCGGGAGCGCCTGTTTCTGCGCAGCCATCGTTTCCGCGATGATCCTGGGGGTCAGTCCTAAGAAGCTGTTCGAGATTTTTCGCTACACGGTGTTTCGTTTGCGGCATGCGATCGTGGCCATTTCCTTCATGCTTGGGCTTGGGTATGTCACGCGGTATTCCGGGATGGACGCAGTGCTAGGTCTCGCGTTCACGCGCACGGGCTGGTTCTTTCCATTTTTTGGGACGTATATCGGCTGGCTCGGCGTGGCGCTCACGGGCAGCGATACTTCTTCGAACGCCATTTTCGGCGGACTGCAACACATCACTGCGGAACAGCTCAATCTTTCGCCGATTTTGATGTGCGCCACGAATAGCGCTGGCGGGGTCATGGGGAAAATGGTGGATGCGCAATCGATCTGCGTTGCCACCGCGGCTACCAACCAAGTTGGTAATGAAGGGGCTATTTTTCGGTATGTGTTCTGGCACTCGATTGCGTTGGCCGGGATTGTGGGGGTGATTGTGATGCTGTACGCGTACGTTTTCCCACACGCTATCCCGCAACTCTTGGTGCACTGAAAGCCAATTCCTCGCGCCCAACACCCGCAGAAAAGGCAGCGGTCTGTGTGGCAAATGGTGAGATTGTGCCGAGATGGGGTCCAGCGTGCTGGGCCCTACGGGGACTGCTTACAGGCAAGCGTGCCTGTGCCACGGCAAGGAAGAAAGCCCAGGAAAAAGCACCGGTCTAAAGACCGGCCACTACACGGGTACCAGGTGATTGGGAGTTGGGTGAGCAGGGCTCCGATCCAAAGGCAACGTCTGACTTGCTTCGTAGCGTCATACTTTCTTAAAATATTTAACTTGGCATAGGAAGTTTTCACTTCACGAGGGCCGTCGCATTTTGGTCCCTCGTTCCAAAAAATAAATTTATGATTACCGTCCACGAACTCACGAAAAGGTACGCTCGCAATACCGCCGTCGATCACATTTCATTCCACGTCGACAAGGGGCAAATCGTCGGCTTCCTCGGTCCCAACGGGGCAGGGAAGACTACGACCATGCGCATGCTGACGTGCTTTCTGCCTCCAACGTCGGGGACCGCTTCGGTTGCGGGATTCGACGTGCTCGAAAATCCGCTGGAGGTCAAACGCCGCATTGGCTATCTACCGGAGACTCCTCCGCTGTACCCCGAGATGCGCGCGACGGAATATCTTGCGTTCGTCGGCAAACTCAAAGGTCTGCGCGGCGCGGAACTGGCGAAGCGGATCGAGTACGTGCTGGACCGCTGTGCCATTGGCGATGTGAAGGACAAAGTTCTGGGCAAGCTTTCCAAAGGTTATCGCCAGCGCGTGGGCCTTGCGCAAGCCATCATTCACAATCCGGATGTTTTGATTCTCGACGAACCTACGGCCGGTCTCGATCCCAAGCAGATCAACGAAACCCGTGACCTCATCAAGAGTCTCGCGGGCGATCACACCATTCTTCTGAGCACACACATCCTTCCGGAAGTCGAGCATACCTGCCAACAGGTGATCATCATCGCCAAGGGCAAGCTGGTGGCGACCGACTCGGTCGACAACCTGCAGAATCGCGCGCGCGGCGCGGGCTCCGTTCTGGTGGAAGTGGCAGGACGCAACGGGAATCTCGATCCAACGGTCGTGCTGCAGCGGCTCGAACAAGTCCCCGGCGTCAGCCGCGTCGTTTATAAGCAGTCTCGCGATGCGCGGTGTACGTTCGAAGTGGAAGGGCAATCGGACCGCGCCATTCGCGGGGACTTGGCGCGGGCGATCGTCGAATCGGACTGGGATCTCAACGAACTTCGCACCGCAGCGGTCAGCCTGGAGGAAATCTTCCTGCAACTCACGAGCACGGACGTCGCTGCAGAATCCGCCGCTAAATCGGCCTCGGAAGTCGAACCCGAACCGCTGGTCAAGGGGAATGCCTGATGAGAAATATTTTTGTAATTTGCCGCAAGGAGTTGCGCAGCTATTTCGTTTCGCCGATCGCGTATCTGCTGCTGGGGATGTTCGCGATTGTGTTCGGTTTCTTCTTCTGGAACGCGGTGGGCTACTTTGTGTTTGCCGGAATGGAAGCGCAGATGCGCGGCGGGATGTCTCCGATGAATCTCAACGAGCAGGTCATTCGCCCGCTCATATCGAACGTCAGCGTAATCGGACTGTTTCTAATTCCCATGATCACCATGCGGCTGTTCGCCGAGGAGAAACGCACCGGCACGATCGAACTTTTGGTCACTTCGCCGGTGCGCGACTACGAAGTGATTGTCGGGAAATGGCTGGCGGCCCTGGCTCTGTACAGCTGCATGCTCCTGCTGACGGCGTTGAACTTTGTGTGGCTGTTCCGGTATGGAAACCCGGACTGGAAGCCGCTGCTTATCGCTTATCTTGGCCTACTGCTGCAAGCCGGAGCGCTTCTTGCCATTGGCGAGTTTTTGTCGACGCTGACGCGGAATCAAATTATCGCTGGAGCGCTCACGTTTGGCGTGTGCCTGCTGCTGTGGGTGCTGGAGTGGGTCAGCGATTACGACTCGACGCCTTGGGCCCGCGTCATGGCGTACCTGTCAATGCTTACGCATTTCGAATCGTTCGCGAAGGGTCTGCTCACGATTAAAGACGCGGTGTTTTATGTGACCGCGATTTTCCTGGGGCTGTTTCTTACCGCGCGATCGATGGAATCCCTGCGCTGGAGATCCTAAATGAACAGCTCACTCCTGCACGCTCGTCAAACGAAATATTTTCTGTACGCGTTGAGCTACGTGCTGATCGTCCTGACGATTCTGGTCGTCGGGAACGTGCTGGCCGACCGCTACAATAAATCCTACGACTCCACGGCGAACAAGCGCTACAGCCTGTCTGCGCAGACCGCGAAGATCGTCAAGAATCTGAAGCAGCCAGCCACGATTACTTACTACGATCAGAGCACGCATTTCGGGCAAGCCAAAGACACGCTCGATCAGTACGCCAATCTTTCTCCCAAAGTGCACGTGCAATACGTTGACCCGGACAAAAAGCCTGAACTGGCGCGAGCCGCCGGCGTGAAAGCTTACGGCACAACGGTGGTTCAGATTGGCGACCGCAAGGAAGAAGCCAAAGGGCTGTCGGAAGAAGATATCACCGGCGCGTTCATCCGCGACCTTAAGACCAACGTTCGTACCGTGTGTTTCGTCGAGGGCAGCGGCGAACATCAGATTGAAGACAGCGACCGCAACGGCTATTCGCGGTTCAAGGATCTTCTCGGCAAAGACGACTATCAGACCAAGTCCGTCAACCTGATCGTCAAGTCCGACATTCCCAGCGAGTGCACAGTTCTGGTGGTTGGTGGTCCGGAATCCGATTATCAGCAGCCCGAAGTGGATGCGATTAAGAACGACGTGCAGAATGGCGGGCGCGTGCTCATCCTGCTGAATCCTCCGCTTAAACTGGGGCACTCCGAAATCGCTGATAACGATGCGCTCAATAAGGTTCTGGAGTCCTGGGGAGTGACACCGCAAAACGATTTGATTCTGGACATGAATCCCATTGGCCAGATCGCCGGACTTGGCCCGCAGGTCACGCTGGTGACAAGCTACGATTCACACGCCATCGTGAATGATATGACTCGCCGGGTCACGGGCTTCCCGCTTTCGCGGTCCATCGTTGCGAAGAACGGGGACAAGACCACTGTGGAAAAACTGTTCAGCTCCTCGGAATCCAGTTTGGCCACGACGAAACTGAATAGTCCGGAAATCGATCCGAACGACCCGAAGAACACGAAAGGGCCATTGCTCCTGGCCGCCGCCGGCACCTATAACACCGGCAAGGAAAATTCTCAGGGACGGTTCGTGGTGGTCGGGAGCTCCGATTGGGCTGCCAATTCGTTTATCGGTTTCAACGGGAATCGCGATCTCGCGCTGAATACCGTGAACTGGCTTGCTTCGGACGAAGACTTGATTTCGATTCGTCCGAAGGAACGCGAAGATCGCCGGATTACGCTGACGCAAGCGCAGATGCGCTGGCTGCGCATTTCGAGCCAGTTCTTGCTGCCGCTCATCGTGATTGTCGGCGGGATTTCGGTTTGGTGGAATCGGCGCTAAGGTGCAGCATGATTCACCACAGAGGGCACAGAGCACAGAGGCGGATGGTTGGAATGACAATTTTGGTGGAGGACTGAGCTGGTAATGAAACTCCGTGGGCTTTACATCGCCGCCGTAATCCTGGCTGCTCTTTGCGGGGTTCTCTACTGGTCCAATCACCATCCCGCGACCTCGGACAACATCGTTAAAGCGTCGCCGGATGCGCCGAAGATTCTTACACTCAACAGCGCTGATATCACCGCGCTGGCCATCCAACGCAAAGATCAAGCCGCGGTCGATCTTGCGCGCAACGCTTCGGGCAATTGGCAGATCACCTCGCCGCAAGCCCTGGCCGCCGATCAGGATTCCGTTTCCGGCGTTCTCGCGACGCTGTCGTCGCTGGACTCCGAGCGTCTGCTTGAAGACAAGGTGTCCGACCCCGGCTCCTACGGGCTGGCGTCGCCTGCACTCCAAGTGGGTGTTACTTTAAAAGATAATAAAAGTCAGAAACTGCTCATTGGTGATCAAACTCCCTCGGGGAACGCGTGGTATGCGATGCTCGCCGGCGATCCCCGGCTGTTCACGATCGCGGGCTACACGAAAACGGGCCTCGACAAATCCGCTTCCGACCTTCGCGACAAGCGGCTGCTCACCGTCGATTTCGACAAGGTCAGCCAGATCCAACTCACCGATGAAAAAGGCGGCAAGCATCAGGATGTCACCCTCGCTCGCAATAAAGATTCCTGGCAGATTCTGAAGCCTGGTCCATTCCGTGCAGATTCGGCCAGTGTCGACGACCTGGTCCGCTCGCTGAAAGATGCAAAGATGGAAACTGTGCCTGCGGGCGATGAGGGTAAAGATTCCGCTGCGTTCAAATCCGCCACACCATTCGCCACCGCGAAAATCACCGCTGCGTCCAGCACCGAGGAACTGCAGCTGCGCAAATCCAAAAACGATTACTACGCGAAATCCACTGCGGTGACGGGCGTTTTCAAAGTTCCCGGGACGCTCGGCACCAGCCTGGACAAATCGTTGGACGATCTCCGCAGTAAAAAGCTTTTCGATTTTGGGTACGCCGAGCCCAACAAGATCGAAATGCACGACGGCTCAAAATCTTTTTTCTTCACGCGGTCTGGCGCGAATTGGTGGGATGGGGAAGGGAAGAAGGTTGACGAGGGCGCGGTGCAGTCGCTGGTCTCGAATCTGCGCGATCTGAGCGCGAGCAAATTTCCGGAATCCGGATTTGCCCCTCCGGCAATGGAAATCGTGATTACCAGCAACGACGGCAAACGCACCGAAAAAGTGGCCATCGCTAAATCGAAGGACAACTATATCGCGAAACGGGAAAACGAGCCGGCACTCTACGAGCTTCCCGCATCCAGCATCCAGCAACTTCAACAATCCGCTGCCAACATAAAGCCGGTTACGCCGGCGCCCACAGCCGCACCAGTTAAAAAATAGAGACGCCGAGGTTCGCTGAGGATGCAGCGGAGCGGCGTGGAGCTAGCTACTTCTGCTCCACCCCGAAATGCTTGGCGACTACCTCGGGTTGCTCGACGATGCGCTTCTCCTCGGCGCACACGACTAAGCGAATAAACTGCGCCATGCTCCATGCCAATGGCGTTGCGCTGCCGGTTCCGGCGCCAAACATGAACTTCGATTGCATGGCATCCGCGCGATCCCATACTTGCTCTGGGATCATTCCTCCGGCGTTCGCAAAATGCAGCATGGCATCCAGATACAAAGTGGCATCCTGGCCGCGCGCGATTTCATACTCGCCGCGCTCGCCGGTAAAAATCGGCCACAAGCGCCCCACGCCTTCGCCCAACCACGGTCCTCCAAAAAAGGTTTCGCCGTAGCCGTCGTGGTTGTAGCGGCGGAATCCAGGCCCGTCGGGGGTTTCAATGCGAATGGTTTCGTCGATGACTTTCAAAGATCGCGCAATGGTGTCGTCGCTCGCCGGACGAATGCCCAATCGCACCAACTCGAGAAAACCGGCGTCCACCACGTCGCGCTCGTCCCAGACACCGCCACCGTTGTGCACGTCCAGGCGGTATCCATCGTTTGGATCCTGGTTGTTGTCGACGCGCATGTAGTATCCCTGCGCTGCCAGTGAGCCACCAAGATGTCCCGTCGTGGTCACCAGCCACTTCTCGAGATTTCCCGCCCAGTCATCCGCGGTTTTCAAGTAGCGGGCCGCGTCGTCTGGCGCTGCGTTCTTTTTCGCAATATCCGCCGCGCACACTAAACCCGCAATTTCCGCGGCCATCGTGGAAGGCGAATATCCGGACACTTCTTCCCAGCGCTCCTGCTGGGTCATGGGTCCATGCGCCACAATAAAATCCGCCGCCAACTTCAGGTGCTTGGCCCAGGTGTCTCCATCGGTTTTGCCAAGTTGCCACGCCAGAATAATGGGGTACGACACTTCGTCCATTTGAACCGAGGTCCAATACGGGTGTCCGTCCAACCAGCTATTCTGCGGCATGCTGCCATCCGGCTTTTGCTGCACCGTCAGCAAATAGGTCAATGCGCGTTCCGCGGCCGCGCGGTCACCCGCTGCGAACAGCGCTGTAGCCACCTCGTACAAATCCCGGGCCCATATCAGATGATATCCGCCGACGCTGGGCTTCGCCGCGGGCACCGCAAACCCCCAAGGAACGCTCATGGACGCGATCATTGCGCCCGGAAAGGTTTTGTCTTCGTGGGCCTTCAGGACCATCGCCGCCAATTGAAATTGCACGCGATATTTCTCGTTGACCTGACGCAGCCCTGCCAAATACTTTTTCCATCCATCCGTATACTCCCCACAAATAGCGGCGAATCCGCGCTGCAAACTCCGCCTGGCGTTTTCTGTCGCTTCGGAGGCGCTGGCGCCAAAAGCCAAGGCCAACGTGAATTTCGCCGGTGACGCGATCTTGGCCACCTGAATTACGTTTCCATTTTCCGCGCGCGCATATTTCCACTGCATTTCCTGGTGCAGCAGCAAATCCGTGTAGCCATCGCTGGTTGCCGCGAATCCGCTGGACATTTCGGCAAACCCGCCGCTACTGACGAGGGCGCTGGCCATCAAGTCCTTCTCCACAATTAACGCATCGCCTTTTGTGTATCCGGTGTCTCCATAACCGGAGTTCTTCAGCGCAGGGTCATAGAGCGCGTAGACCGCATCGTTTGGCGGTCCCGCAAACGTCACTTCGATTAACAGCGTGTCGCGCTGCGGATCGGTCACATACGTCTTGGTCAGGGTGAACTGCCCGTTGCGGTCGTGGCTGGTCTGACGGTAGGTGAGCGCGTGTTCATCGACTCGCTGAATTGAATGCTCCATGTCTCGCGATTCAATCCAGGTTTTCTTTCCATCACTGACCGCAAACTCCAGCGAACGCACATCCGCCGTGTCCAAGCGGGGATAGTAAACTTCGGTCAAGATGCCGCCTTCTAACGTGAACCATACGCGCGAAGTCGCGGCGGTCGCGGTTCCCACAGCTTCCTTATCGGCGTCCGTCCAAGTCGGCGATGATCCCGGCGCTCCCGGTGCGTTCTGCGCACCGGCGCAAACACTCAACATCGACGCTCCGACGACGACCACCACAGCCATTTGCCAATTCCGCCAATTCATACCCACTCATCCCTCCCGCAATCACGCTAACTCACGATCCGCAGTTCGCCGCCTAGAACGATCATTCCGAGCGGAGACTACCTAGCGAGGAATTCCTCTTTTCGCTTCCGGTAATTTTTTTTCATCCCTAAAGTGGAACACGTTCCTGCGTGAAGTGCGGTGGCCATCATACGCCATTCCGAAGGACTGTCAGTGACCGGGCTTACTACGTGCAACTGCTTCTTTTGTGAGCGGCAATTACGAGGACTGACAGATGACTGAAATCCCGAAATGTGGTCGCGACCGCACAGAGGCAATCCCGGTTCCGAAGGGCAATCAAAGTTTTTCTGGCGAGGAGTTGTTCGGCTGACGCACAATGCCCCATGACCCCCGTCACATGGGAGCGTGCAATCGAACACGGCCTTACGTCATGTACTTTCAATTAGTTACCTCGATTTCTCGGGATTGTCGGTGGGGAGTGCTATTCGCGCGACGAAACTTTTACATCTAATACTTAACAATTAGCTTGACAGCATCACCGCTTTTCGATTTAAGTAAGGGCAACCTGGGGGTCCTTGCGTCGAAGTATCGATATTCTGCGAGCCAGGAAAGGGGTGTTCCTGTGGTTCAACGGAGATTGTTGTTCGTTTTTTCTTTGTCAATTCTGCTTGTGCTTTCGCTTGCCAGTTCCTTACCAACGAGCGGCCAAGGTATCTTCGCGACACTGACCGGCGTGGTCTCTGACCCGTCGGGTGCGGTCGTGGCGGATGCCAAAGTTACTTTGCGTGACACCGTCTCCGGTTCAACCCGCGAGACTGCCACCAACGGAGACGGATACTTCACATTCGCCTCCGTGCCAGTCGGAACCTATTCCGTGGAGATTGAAGCCAAAGGTTTCCAGACCTACAAGGTCGACAGCTTCGGCTTGGGCGGCGGTGAAAAGCGCAACATCAACGCCCAGCTGGCCGTGGGCGCCGCCAACCAAACGGTAGAGGTTAACGCCGAAGAGAGCGCGATCCTTGCCACCACTGATTCCGGTGAAAAAGCTTTCACTTTGGAATCAAAGGAACTGGAAAATTTCACGCAGGTTGGCTCCAACGCTGCCGAGTACATCAAGATCGCGCCGGGCTTTTCCGTCCAGAACGGCACGTCAAACAAAGCGAACTATAGCGGGCAAGTGATCGGGATCAATGCCAACGGCGACGGTGGTAGTCAGAGCCCGCTGAACGCTGCCTATTCTTACAACGGTCTGCCAGTGAATACCCTGGACATCACGGCGGACGGGGCGCACGTTTCCGATCCGGGCTGCAATTGTGATACGCCCGTCAACCCCAACTCCGATTTCATCCAGGAGTTCAAGATCCTAACCTCGAATTTCAGCGCGGAAGACCAGAAAGGGCCGATCGTTATCACCTCGGTCACCAAGGCCGGCGGTACCGATTTTCACGGCAGCGCCTTCTTCTCTGCGCGCAATCACTCTCTCAACGCCAACGACTGGCTGAATAATGCCAGTAACGTTAAGCAACCTGCGGACGCCTTCTATTACCCGGGGGGTACGTTAGGCGGCCCAGTGATCATTCCGGGCACTGGTTTCAACAAGAGCCGCCAGAAGCTCTTCTTCTGGACCGGTTTTGAATACTATTACCAGACGCTGGATACCGGCTTGCTGCGTGCCACGGTGCCCCCTGCCTGCGAGCTTATGGGCGATTTCTCACCCTCATGTGTGAGCCAAGAAGGCGCTGTCACCGCTGCCGGAAAACCTCCGGGACAGCTCAATAGCACAGCCATTGCCGCCTTCGGAGGCACGACCATCCCCGCGTGCGTCGGTACGCCGAATGGAGCGTGTATCGACCCCAGCATGCTGGCTTTGGCCAAGTTATATCCCGCAGCGAATGCAGATCCGAATACTACCGGGGGTTACAACTACACCCAGGCTGAGATTTTTAACCAAAACAACCGGCAGTGGACACTACGCGTCGATTACAACATCAGCGACAACACCAAGGTTTTCGTCCGTTACAATTACCAGCGGGAGACCCAACTGTTTCCTGTCGGCCTGTGGTGGCGCAACGGCGACCAAGTTCCGTATCCGAGTTCCGTCGAAGGCAAGAACAGGTCGGACTCCCTTGCCGGAACGATTACCCACGTGTTCAGCCCAACCATGACCAATGAAACGGTTATGGCCTATACCTACGTCGGATTCCCCAACGTTTTTTCAGATCCAAACGCCGTGGCCCGCTCCACCGTCGGATATGGCTACGCCGGTCTCTTCAACAACGGCGTGTCCCAGATTCCCTCTTTCGGACAGTTTGGCCCGAGCGAAGCCGCACTCGTCTTCAATCCCGGCGGGTTCGAGGCTGGCGGTCCTTCGTCAGGGCTGTACGCCGACAAATGGATGCCCAGCTTTAGCGATACGCTCACCAAGGTGATCAAGAATCATACGTTCAAGGCTGGCTTCTTCTATGAGTACATTCGCAATTCTCAGCCCGCCAACAACAATTCAAACGGCGAATTGATTGTTTCCGCCAGCAATCCGTTCAGCTATGGCAATGAGTATGCCGACCTGCTGACCGGCAACCTGAACAGCTACAACGAAGCGAACTTCAACCGCGTGAATGACATCTCTTACGGCACGTATGAGTTCTTCCTGCAGGATTCCTGGAAGGCGACAAGGAAACTGACGCTTCAACTCGGCCTACGCTTTAGCCACTTTACTCCGTGGCGCGATGATTTGGGCTTTGGCTATTCCATCTTCGATGTCAATGCCTACAATACAGCGTATGCTGCAAACCCCAACTGCCCCACGGATGGTACGTTCTGCGGATTCGAATACCATGCAAAGAACTCCTCCGTTCCGGTAGGCGGATTCCCGACGCGCGCGTTGTTTTACCAACCACGAATCGGGGCAGCCTACGACCTCTTCGGAACCGGCAAGACGGTTTTGCGTGGTGGCTGGGGACGCTTCAACTACCACTCCGGCCAGTTTACAAGCGGCTTGGATGCGTCAGCCGGCGTAAAGCAGGCCAACTTGTCCCCTAGCAACTGGGTTGGAGGACCGGGTTGCCCGACCAATCCTTCGAGTGGGTCCGCTCTATTTGCAGCGTATCTTTCTTGCCTGAACGTCGCTGCGACACCCGCTTCACCTGCGGCGGTCTCCTCTACGGACGATAATCAGCCGTATACGGATAGCTGGAGCGTTACCATTGGACAGCAAACGCCATGGCAAGGCTACTTCGAAGCTTCGTATTTGGGGAACCGCAGCCGGGATCTGATTAATGGCGGCAACAATAACGCTGGCAGCGACATCAATGTGGTTCCGTATGGAGCGATGCTATCCGCTACGGACCCAGTTACCGGGAAACCCAACACCAACCCAGGTAACGCTAACGCCAACGATTGGAGACCGCTCCAGGGTTACTCCAATCTTCCCGTTTACGTGAACAATCTGTATGCCAACTATAACGCCCTGCAATTGAGCTGGATCCGCCACTCTGGCCGCTATACCATTCAGGCTAATTACACCTTTCAAAAAGCCTTGGGGATAATCGCTCCCAGCTATAATCCTTTCAATCTTGGAAGCAATTACGGCGTACTACCCTCAGACCGCCGGCACCTCTTCAACATCGCTTACTCGATTGATGTCGGCACGCTCACGCACTCCAACAAGTTCGTGAACGGGGCCGCTAATGGATGGCAAGTCGCCGGCGTCCTAACAGTGGAAAGCGGCGCCAATCTCACGACCGGAGGCAACTTCGTAGCTGGATCGAGTGGACCACCCAACGGCAATTACAACTGGAGTGCCACGTGTGTGGCGACCGCAGCAGAGGTGGGCGCCGGCCAAGGATGCCCGGACGGAACAGCCGGAGGCGGTTTGTCAGGCCCAGCGATTGTTCCGGGCTCAAACGTTGGCGTAAACGCTCTGACCGGCATCCCGCTCAACAACAAATCCATCCTGGGGACTGACGCGGAAGTATTGAACCCCATGGTGACCTGCAATCCCAACTCTGGGCTGGGTTCCCATCAGTACGTCAATGGCAACTGCTTCGTGTTGCCAACGACGCCCGGCCAGAATGGCCCCACGCTACTGCCCGTGTCCTACGGACCAACGTTCTTCACCTGGGATATGGGATTGTACAAGAACTTTCACATCTCGGAATCGAAGAACCTTCAATTCCGGTTTGACGGTTACAACTGGCTGAACCATCCCCTGTATTCGTTCCCGAGCGGCAGTAACCTGACGCTGCAGTACCAGCAAGACCCGGTGACGCAACAGTTCACTCAGATCAATTCGAACTTCGGCACTTCAACCCAAAAGCAGGGCGCTCGCGTTATCCAATTCCAGGTCAAGTTCTACTTCTAGAACTTTGACCCAGGTCTTGGTTCACAATTCAACCTGGAAAACGGGATGGTTTTGGCCATCCCGTTTTTTCTTGTAAACTGTCTTCGGATCGCTCCTCACGACGGCAAGCGCGAGCGCGAAATCGTGCAGAAACTAACCGCGGAAGCGCAGGCGAAACAGCCAGGTGTGAATCAGAGCCAGCAATAGTGCGCCAGCGCAGGGCGGGAATTCGAGAGTTTTTGGAGCAGGGAACCGGTCAGTGAGGAGTCCGTTCCACTCACCAATGAAGTTGCTGACACTCTTGTCGTGTGTGCTTTTGCCCGTGGCCGCCATTGCCCAATCGGATTCGGCGGGTTCCGCTGCTTGCGCGAAGTGTCATTCGCAAGGCAGCACACAGCCCAGCACCTCGATGGGACACGCGCTCGAAAGCGTGGAAAATTGCAAAGTGCTCATCGAGCATCCGGTCCTGACCACCACCGTCGGCAAATATTCCTACCGCATCGAGCGCCAGGGCACACAAAGCCTATACTCGGTCACGGATGGTGCCGAGACACTCACGGCTCCCATTCGCTGGGCCATGGGCGCCAGTTCCGCGATCGGCCAAACGTACATCCTCGAGAAAGATGGCCAGCTCTTCGAGAGCCGCGTCAGCTATTTTCGGGATATTAAGGGACTCGGGCCTACGCTGGGCTCGGTCGGCCATGCCCCCGCGGATCTTCACGAGGCCTTGGGCCGCCTGATGAGTACCGATGACAAGCGCAAATGCTTTGGGTGCCATTCGACGCACGCCGTGTCTGGACGCCAACTCACGCTGGAGCAACTCGTCCCCGGCGTGCAATGCGCGCATTGCCACGATGACGCCGACGCGCATCTCGCCGCCATGATCGTCAGTGGCGCCGACGCGGAACTCTCCAAGCCCGCGTCCAAGCTGCACAATCTCTCCGCCGAGGACGCTGCGAATTTTTGCGGGCAATGTCATCGCACCTGGGCGGATATCGCCGCGCAAGCCAATCCCAGCATCGCGAACATTCGGTTTCAACCTTATCGCCTGACTGGGAGTAAGTGTTTCGATTCCGACGATCCGCGCATCAGCTGCCTGGCGTGTCACGATCCGCATCACGAAGTGGATGCCCACGCGGCGGATTACGACTCCAAATGCCTGGCGTGCCACCCCGCCAAACAGCCCGGGGTCAAGGTCACGGCGGCGAAAATGTCGGGTGCAGGTCAAAAGCCCGGAGCAAAGGCGTGCCCCGTGGGCACGAACAACTGCGCCAGTTGCCACATGCCCAAGATCGAGCTACCCGGCGCGCACTTCAAATTTTCCGATCACCGGATTCGCATTGTAAAACCGAATGAGCCCTTCCCGGGTTGAAGAAAAGAAGTCAGAGTGCGCGCCGAGGAGAAACCCGGAACGCGGAAAAACGGCAAAGAGGAAAGGTCCAAGGAAGGAGTTTTACCACAGAGGACACAGAGGACACGGAGACAGAATGAGGACTACTACTCCGGTGGGCGCAAATACGCCGCGCCATGACGGAACAATCCCGCGTGCGCAATGGGGGCGGAAAACACAATGCGGATAGGCACGAAAATCGCACCCGCACCCGGGGTGTACGGCACCGCAACTTCCAAACGGGTCCCCTCAGGGTAATGGTTACGGCTGCGGAAACTGATGCCGCCCTTGGACAGGTCCTCGCACACGGCCACTTCTTCCTGGAAACCGCGGCGGCGAATGCACGCGAGTACACGGGCCTTCACGCGAGTACGATTGCGTCGCGGAATCACACGTTCTTCAACCGCACTGCGGGAAGGAAGCGCTTCATCGAACTGTGGCTCGGGTTGCGCCTCAATCCAGATGGACGGGGAATCGCAGTGCCGACACAGGCGCGCAATGCACTTCCGAATTTCGAAGGATTTCAGCTCCATCTCGTTGAGGTACACCACTTCGCGGCGCTGACAGAAGCTGCACTCCATTAACAATCGCGCCAGGGCCTCTTCGGCCTTGTGCGGTGGGGGAAAGTCAATGCCCCAGAAATCGACGCGGGGGTCCGCAATGGCGATGGCGTAAATGAATCCTTCGGCTTCGTGATCCACTTCGGCGACAATACGGGCGCGGACCATCCTGGTTTCGTCGCCCTCGAGCTTGCGATGCAAAGTAATCTCTTGTCCGGCGAACAATTTGTCCTGCAGCCGCAACACGCCGCCATTTCGGCTGACGAGCAGGGTCTGCGCTTTCTGGCGTATGACTGTGCCGGAGGTGCTAAACCATGACGCTTCCACCTGCATCTGCAGGCTCACGCGGTCGCTCTGACGAATGCCTTCGGCAATCATGGGGTCGATCAATGTGGAGTGTAGTCCTGGTAGCGCCGACATCCCTGCGTGGCTATTCCAAATGTAGGGATGCCGTCCCAATAAGCGTAGCACGCGAACGCCGGTCGCTTTTGGCGGGGGTTGTGCGCTTTGTCGTACCCACTAATAACCTTGCTGAACCTGGCCAAGAGAGTGCGCTCAAGATACGGGGATCGTGCGGACATGGGGCGCAGCGGTGCGGCGCCCCTACGTGAGGAAGCGTACGGGCGGAGGGTCGCTAGCTATGAAGGACCCGCGTTACCCTTTCGCATCGTTCGCCTCGCTCAGGCATTTCTCGCTCCTCCCAACTAAGGCAAACTATATCTAATGGGAGCCCCACCGCCTGGGGACATTTCGAACGAACACACTAAAGTCCATGACGAAAGTCATCACCATGTCTGCTCACGCTCCGTTTTCGCAGGCTCGTTCACTGGCCCTTCGGGATCGTCGCTACACCATCCGCTATCCGTTCGCCGCTGATGCCGAACTCATCGACATGGAAACCGGCAAACAGGTCACTGGGGTAACGTCGGACATTTCTCTCGGGGGCTGTTTCGTTTGCACCAGCAAAGCGCTTCCGGTCAGCACACGCGCGCGTCTGCGGCTGAGCCGCAAGAACCAGGTGATCGACGTGCTGGTTATTGTGCGCATCGTGAAACCACGCGTGGGTCTGGGGCTGGAATTCTTCGACCTGGAGCCGCCGAACGACCGGTTGCTTTCGTCGTGGATCGAAGCCTTGCGACGGACGCGGTAATTGAAGAGAGTTCCTTCGCCCAACTCTGCCATCTGCCGCTTTCGAAGGCACAAAATAAAAAGGGCCGCAGCTTCCGGCCACGGCCCACACAAGCACCTAAGCGTTACTGCTTAACTTCTACTCCGGGCATCACGTTCTTCAACGGCGCCCGCAGTTGCGGATCCAACTCCGGATGCGGGAACGGTTTTCTCGGGAGCATCTGATCGCGCATGGCCGCATTGTAGACGAAGATCGCCTCCACAAATGCTGCCTGCGCCAAGTCATCCGCTTGCAACCGCTCATACGTGTCCATGTTTGAATGATGGGTCCTCGATGCATAATCCAACGGGTCCTGAATAAATTGGAATCCCGGGATCCCAACGGCATCGAAGCTCAGATGGTCCGTCCCTCCAGTATTCCGCAAGGTAATGGTGGTCACTCCTACATCCGCCAAGGGCTCCATCCATTGTTTGAAGATCGGCCCCACCGCGCCATTCTGCTGCAAATAAATTCCACGCAGCTTGCCACTGCCATTGTCCACGTTGAAGTATGCCGACAGCTTTTCCTGCGCCGGCTTCACTTGAATCGGCCCGTCGATTTTTCGAATGAATTCCGGCAGCTTCATCTGGTCGGGTTCAGTCGAACGCGGCACAACCCCGAAATGCTGCTTCACGTAACCTTGCGATCCCAAGAGTCCTTGTTCCTCTCCGGTCCAGAGGGCCACTCGAATGGTGCGACGCGGTTTGATGCGCAGGGTGTTGAAAATGCGCATCACTTCCATGGCGATCACCGAGCCAGCGCCGTTATCGGTTGCGCCAGTGCCCGAAAACCAGGAATCCAAGTGCCCGCCCACCATCACCACTTCATCCTTCAGCGCAGGATCGGTCCCGGGAATCTCCGCAATGGTGTTGAACCCGTGCTCATTGTCTCCATAGGACTGCGTCTCAATATTAATTTCGAGCGTTACCGGAACATTCGCCTGCAACAAGCGGTAAACCCGGCCGTAATTCTCAATCGCCATCACCGCAAACGGCACAGGATTCGTTTGATCGCGGTGGTACACCATTCCGCCGAGGGACGTGCCATTGTCATCGAAAATCGTGCCGCCCGATCCTCCGCCATCCTCACCATCACGGCTGGGAAACAAGACCGCGGCCACTTGTTCATCCGCGAAGAATTTCCCCAGCTTCTGCCGGAACTGTGCCCGCTGGATAAACGCCTGCAAATCGCGCGGGGGCGCTCCCACGCGCACGGGATACTCTTCGACCTTCTTGAGCTCCGCGTCGTCATCGCGCGTGAACAGGGGCTTATCGACGGGTTTCACTTCTCGCATGTCCCCGTACAGCACGACCTTTCCGGCCAACTTTCCTTTGTACTTCTCCAGATCTTTTTCGTCTTTGGCGTCCAACCATACAGCGCCGCCGCTCACCGGACCTTTGGTCGCCGGAGACCATGGGGCAGCTTGCGCGATGAACACCGCATGATCCGGGGTGGTCATACGGAGCCAGGTATTCAGCTGCGCCCAACCGATGCCGAACTCGCCCCAATCTTCGAGGTGGGCGTTGGCGCAGCCCATGGCGGCGAACTGGTCGCGGGTCCATTCATTGGCCCTTTTGAGATTGGGCGAACCGGTCAGGCGCGGTCCGATTCCATCCATGAGCGCGGACGCGTACTCCATGATGTGCGAATGGCTCAGCGCCTCGGCGCGAATGTTCGCATACGCCGCATAGTCCAGCGTTTCTTTTTGCGGCTGCGGCACCTCGTAGGACGGCTTAGCCGCTCCCGGTGCCGGTGGCGCTTTTTTCTTTTGGGCCCCCAAAAGCGACACCGTCACACACGAAAGCACACAAAGTCCTGCGACGACTAATCGTTTGGCTGGCATGACACTCCCCTGAGCCCGAATTTCATCGAGGAGCATAGCAAAGGCTCCGAAGAATTACCAAGCTGTTATCATGGCTGGCCATCTCGATGGTTTGCAGGAGCCCCTATGCAAAGGCAGGGGGATTGTCTTGCGCAGGAAGAGAGATCCCTCACTACGAAGACTTCGTTCGGGATGACGTTTTTGGGGTAGGGGGCGAGAAGAGGTCGCTGTGGAACCGAGTGGGGGGCGCATGCAACGATTCGGCTTGGTGGGCGGCATGTGGGGCACTCCCGAAGAGATACGCAGAGTGCGCGGAGGACGAAAGCGTTTGGCGCTTTCAGAAACCCTAAGATCCCACATGCAAAGGCGGCATGTGGGGCACCCCCGCATCTCCATCCGCATCGCCATCCCCACCTCGCATCCGGGGGAGTACTGAACGACTATCGATCCTTATCTACGCTGAGACCAGAGTGGCGCGATCCTTTGCGGCTTCGGTTACCGCGCGCATGCCGTCGTTGGTTAAGTCGCGCTCGCCGAAGCTGATTCCCACTTTCTTCAGAAACGCGGTGGGCGGCTCGCCACCTGCGAAAATCCACACGAAATCATTCGGCAGGGTTTGCTGCGTGCCGTTCACGTCCAGGACCACCGAGTCTTCCCGGAATTCCACCGGACTGGAGTTGAACAGCACATTCACTTTGCCGCGTTTCATGAAGTCGTCGATGCGCTTGGCATTGCGATCCTTGATGCGCGAGAATGCGCCTTGGCGGTAGGACAGGGTCACGGTATTGCCAACCTGGTGCGCCAAACCCATGGCCGCTTCCACAGCGGAGTCGCCGCCGCCGACCACCAGGATCTTCTTGTTGACGTAATGATCCGCCTCAATCAGCCGGTACATCACTTTGGGCAACTCCTCGCCCTTCACGCCGAGTTTTCGGGGGCTTCCCGTCTTGCCGAGGGCCAGTATCACAAATCGGCCGCGATACTGAGCTTTTGGAGTCGACACAGTGAAGATCCCATCGTTGCCCTTGCTGATGTCTTGCACCTTCTCGCCGGTCTGACACTTGAAATCTGCGCGCTTCATCACCTTCAGCCAGAATTCAATCAGATTTTCCTTTGGCAATTCGGTCTTCTTGAATTTCCATACAGGGGAAATTCCACCGGGCTGGTCATGACCAGCTTCTGCCGGGGATATTTCGCCACCGTGCCGCCAATTTCCGATTCTTCAAGCGTGATGTACTTCAGTTTTCTCTCGATGGAACGCAAGGAAGCCGTCAGACCAGCAGGGCCAGCGCCGACAATGATGACATCCGTCACATCCGCAGTCGCTGGAGTTTTCATTGCGGCCAGCCGCGCTTCGATGGTGTCGACGCACTGGCGTCCTTGATTCACCGCATTTTTGATCAAGGCGAGGCCGCCAAGCTCCCCAATCACGAACATATTCTTGATGGAAGTTTCATATTCGGAGCTGAGCGTTGGCAGATTGCCGCCCACGTTTGGAGCCGCCAGCACCATGGTAATCGCGCCCACCGGACAGGAATCCGCGCAGATACTATGCCCGATGCATTTATAGCCATTGATGATCATGGCCTTGCCGCCGACCATGCCGAGCACGTCGCCTTCCGGGCAGACCATGGTGCACGTGGCGCAACCGATGCAATGGGTGCTGTCGATGTGAGGGTGCTGCGATTGCGGACCGTCCGAACGCAGTTTGCCCTTTTCCATCGCCGCTTTGGTTTCCGCGACCTTTTTCTTTTCCTGTTTCAAGTAGTAGAGGAGGAAGGCAGTGATAATCGTTGCAGCAATCAAAAAAGAAATGAGGTTATCCATCGGCGGTCACCTAAATCCGATAGCCCATATAAAGGACCAGGCCGATGTGAATGAGCGCCAGGATCGCGAAGGCATAACTGAACGGGCGGTGGACCACGTGCCACAAATGGAAGACCTGCTCGGTGCGCGACAAGAACAGAATACGCTTTGATAGCTTAGCCTGCTTCCTGGCTACCCCAATCACGTGTTCCAGCTTAGTGTCGCGCGTCCGTCTAAACCCGAACAGCGAACTGAACCATGACGCGAAACCGGTCGATTGCAGACGCAGCAGCGATAAACGGAACGGCCTTCGCAAGTCGATCAGAACCATGTAGAGCAGAGCTACGAGCATGGGCATGTGCTCGACGTCCTGTGCCGTTGGCAAATCGTACAGCTTCTCGATGCGCTTGCCGAAGGTCAGGTTCTGCGCGGCCAACTCCTTTCGCATGGAGTCCTCGATATCGGTCATTTCCTTCATGGTGAGTTCCGCGGCGTTGAGGTTTCGGGGAATCTGGGCGTACAGGTAGCGCCCGATGAAACCCGAGAGGGTGACTGCCAGCATGCTCCAGAACGCCATGCCCGCAATGTTTCCGAATTTAAAGGTCGCGTGAAAGGCGATCACAATCGGCGCGAGCGTGCCCAGCACCACGTGAAAATCCAGCCAGTGGCGCGAATTCCCCTGGCGGCCGAGCCAGCCCCACTTCTTCCTCAGCGGGTACAAATAAATCAGGAAGAACAGAAACACGCCAAACATTCCCAACTTGATGCCGATCGGGCCGCTCGGCCGCAGGGCATCGTGTTTCGGCGAGAACGGCCGGTTGGCCGCGCTCAGGGTGTAGTAGTTCAGCCATATCCCGCAATCACCAGCACTATCGCCAGGGCTAACAACCACGCCAGCATCACTCGGGTTCGATGGCCGCGTTCGGGATCGTCCCGAACCATCACGTTACTGCTTACTGTTGCTCCCGCACTCATGGCTGCTTCTCCCCCAGATCAACCTGAATCGTTGCGCGGAATCGCCGGTACTCGGTAAACCGGTGCACGTTCCGCCAATGTTGTTTCGGAGTTTCCACGTCGATAACCGCGGAAGCGGGCATCCAGTAGGCCTCTTCCGGCGAATGGAACTGCACCAAGGCATAGTGAATTTCGCTGCGCAGTTCCTTTAGTCCTAAGTCCTCGAGGTTCGCGTCCAACGAAGACACCAGCTTCACCACCGCGCCGCTCTGCTCGTCGATCCAGATATCGCCCTTGAGCGGGAGCGGGTAATTCCTTCCGCGGAGTTGAATCGCTGCGGGCGATGCGGCCCCCGGGCACGGGCTTGAAATGCAACTTCAGGACGGCGCGTTCGTCGACGAGTTCCTCGCTGGCGGGCTGGAAAATGTAACTGGCTTCGTAATTTTCGTGGAGGACGAGCAGCATGCTGGCGAAACCGTTGGTGATCAGCAGGGTACGGTTCGGATCGCGAAATGCTGCCTTGAGGGCCTCACGCGTCTCCGCGAGGCGCAACGAACCACTCCGGCTGCTGGACTGCATCTGGTATTCGAATGTGGATTCTTCGCGATACATCGGCTTGTTATTCTTGCCGACCAGTGTTTGCGCGACGTTTTCCGTGCAGACCACGTTGGAAGTCTGCTCGAAGAAACCATCAATCAGTTTTCGCGCGTGCACCACAATTCCATTGGCGCGCTCGACGAAGGCGGGATCAGCCGCACCCGCGCTCGCGTCGGGCTTGGTACCGCTGCCGCCGCTGGGCCATGGGATTGTGCCGCGGCTGGTTCTTGCGCGCGCAGGAGTGCCGTGCAGGCGAAGATGGCCAGCAGGAAGGTGAGCACGGCCAGCAGCACCCGGTGTCGGGGAGTTCGGGCCGTCATTTGCGCATGCCTCCCCATCGGTAGCCGAAGGTGGTCATCAATTGGTTGTAGTTGAGGGCGTTCCCACTGTACCAGCCATATAGCCCTTGCACGAAGAACCTTCTTCCAATGGTCCAGTCCACGGTCGCGTTCACAAATTTCGCGTTCGAGTTTGCAGTTAGGGGCGAGGTGAACTGCTGATTGCCACCAAGCAACTGAAGCCGCAACCGGTCCGTCAGGTTCTTGCCCAAGGAAATGGACTCGTACGCTCCGCTTCCAAACGAGCTGTCGAACTTCGAATAGTGCAGGTCCAGCGAAAGACCGGTATGCAGCAAGTTTCCAAATCCCAGGCCGAACGCATCGTTCCACGATTTCTTGCTGTCCGTGTTCGCTTTGCTTTGCCCGACCGCCGCGTAGACGCTAATGTGTTTCGGTAAATCGAATCGCAGGTCGCCGCTGAAGCCCGAAAATAAATAGTTGTCCACCAGTCCGGTTCCAATCAGCTTGGGGTCGAAGGTCGGCAGGTTACGGAAATAGTTGTAATTCACTCCGAAGGTGACCAGCTTGATGGGCTGAATGTGCAGCGAATTGTAGGTCTGCGAAATGCCTGTGGGGTTGCTGCCGCCGCCGGGCAGCGGCGAAGTCCTGGCCTCATCCACCTGCAGCGAGCTGTAGAGCGAAATGTACCGCTTCCAGCTGAGATTATTTTCGAAGAACGCAAACTCCCGCGCCACTTTCCAACTGATGGAGGTCATCGCCAAGCCGGCGGTGCTGATCACGTGCACGCCGTCGAAATCCCCACGTTCCATGCTGACGAAGGTGCCGCCAATCTGCTGGTCCGGGTTGTAACTCCATGAAGTCGGGTCCGGCGTGGAGCCGCCAAAAACGCCCACGGTAAAGTAATTTCCAACGTGGCGCGCGAAGTAGCCTCCATCAATGGTGCTCAGGCTGGGCGCCCACGGCAGAAACAAGCGGCCAACGCCCACGGTATTCGGCGAATACGGACTGTCGTACACAAAGCCGATGTGATATGTCCGGTTAATCAAATCGGTTAGGGTCTGATTCGGTCCGCCGGGAATGGAACTGGTGCTCACGTTGTAATTGCCGCGCCAATACCCGGCGAAATTCCACCAGGTTCCGCCGATGTGAGTCAAGTCCGCGTCGATCATCATGCCCAACTGGGTGTTGTTCATCCCCGATTCGTTAATGAGGCCGTAGCTGAATCCCACCCGGGCGCGCATTACTCCGACGGGCGATTCCACCACATTCCCGCTCTCCACTTTCGTGGAACGCAGTTCCGACTCGATCGGGTCTCCCGAAGTGAAGCTCACCAGAATGGGATAATCGGCGGTTTCCCGCGCGTTCTCTGCCAAATGGCGGTCCTCCGCACTGTCTGGAGTTAGAAATGCCAACTGGCCTACTTTGAGCTCGCCATTCGAACTGATCACGTCGCAGACCGAAGACGAATCGGCGACGGAAACCAGCTTCAACTCCGCCACGTGCGGATACCCGCGAAAGCGTATCCCGTCGTTGATCATTCCGTCCGGGGGCGGCTGAATCACGGAAAGCCTCATGCCTTCTTGCAGGTCCACGTTTCTCCCGGCATCGATATACAGCGACCCCTCCGAAACATACTTCACGTGAAACAAGGATGGCTTTTGTGGAGCGCTGCTTTCGTCGGGTGTTGCTTGGTTGACCGACTGCGCCTTCAACAGGACTGGGAAGCTAGCGGCGAGGAGGCAAACGAACAGTATTACGAACATTTCGAACAGGGCCGTAACGCGCATGTTAGCCCCCGCCACCGTTTTTGTGGCAGCTGTAGCAGGTCTCGGGGCCGTAAACGAAACCTTTCACACCGTTGTGCTCATCAACCGTCTGGGTTTGCTGGTGCGCCGTTTGGCTATGGCAATTGATACAGGTAAAGTTCGAATAATCGGTGGAAACCTGGTGGCAGTCGTTGCACGGAGCCGGATTCGATTCGTGGTGGGGAATCGGGAAGTAGTTGCTGTGGTCGAATGTCGCACCCAGCCAGGTGGTGGTTGTGTGGCACGTGTCGCACGTCGTTGGATAACCTGCCGCGATATGGTTGGGTATAGACCCGCCGAGCGTCTGCGTGCTGTTCCATTGTGTCACGTGGCAGCCGTAGCAAGCCGTATTCGCGGTAGTCAGGGAATAATTATTGCTGACGTGGCAATCCGTGCAGGCCTGCACGCCGCCCGCGGTGGGCACCACGTGTCCGCCCGTTAACGCCCATCCTGTCGTGCTGTGATCAAATTTGCCATCGGCCCAGTTGATGGTGTCGTGGCAGGTGGAGCAGAGCGAAGTGGGGAATTGTGCCGCTACGTGATTGGGTACCGCGCCGCCCAGCGTTTGCGTGCTGTTCCAATCCGTTGTGTGGCAGCCGGAGTTGTAGCAATCGGTGACCGTCAGGTTGTAGTTGTTGCCCACGTGGCACTGGCTGCACAGCGTCACTACGCCCGCGGGACTCATTTGGTGATTGCCCACCAGCGTCCATCCGGTGCTGGTGTGATTCCATGATGTGGTGGTGAAGGCGTTGGCGGTGGTGTGGCAGTTGCCGCAATTCGAAGCTGCAAACGTTGTACCCGCGGCGGAGTGCACCGGGTTATTGGTGTTATTCCAATCGGTTTGATGACAACCTGCGTTGCCGCAATCCGTCGGCTGAATCGATAAGGTGGAGTAATTGTTGTTCAGGTGGCATTGCGCGCATTGTACGGAAGCATGCAAGCCAGTTAACGGGAAGCCCGTGTTGGAATGGTTGAATGTTGAGTCCGCCCAGTTGGTAGTGTCGTGACACTGCGAGCACAAGGAAGTCGGGAAGCCGGCGGTCACGTGATTCGGGACGTTACCGCCCAGGGTTTGCGTGCTCGTCCAGCTGGACTGGTGGCATCCGTAGCAGTCGGTGTTGGCGGAAGTGAAGTTGTAGTTGTTGTTCGTGTGGCAGCTTGCGCAGGGCGTGGTGGTGTGCACGCCGGTCAGTGCCCAGCCGGTGACCGCGTGGTTAAAGGTGTTGTCTGTCCAGGTGATGGTGTCGTGGCAGGTCGAGCAATTCGCAGCGGCAAATGCCGCTCCTGCGGACGAGTGCGTGGGATTGTTGGTCTGCTGCCAAGTCGTCAGGTGACAGCCGGAGTTGCCACAATCCGTGGGTGCGATATTCAGCGCGTAGTTATTGTTGACGTGACACTGCGCGCAGCCCGTGACCTTGCCTGCTGGAGCCAATTGGTGCGAATTGGTCAGCGGGAATCCGGTCGTATTGTGGTTGAAGGTGGAGTCGGCCCAAGTGGTGGTGTCGTGACACTGCGAGCATTGGGAGGTTGGAAATCCTGCCGAGACGTGGTTGGGCACATTGCCACCGAGGGTTTGGGTCTTGTTCCAGTCTGTGGTGTGGCAGCCGTAGCAGTCGGTGTTGGCGGATGTGAAGTTGTAGTTGTTGTTGGTATGGCAGCTAGCGCAGGGCGTGGTCATGTGCACGCCGGTGAGTGCCCAGCCGGTCACGGTGTGGTTAAAAGTGTTGTCGGTCCAGGTGATGGTGTCATGGCAGGTCGAGCAATTCGCGGCGGCGAATGCCGCTCCTGCGGACGAGTGCGTGGGGTTGTTCGTCTGTTGCCAGGTGGTCAGGTGGCAGCCGGAGTTTCCGCAATCCGTTGGTGCGATATTCAGCGCGTAATTGTTGTTGACGTGGCACTGGGCGCAGGCCGTGACTTTGCCTGCGGGCGCTAATTGGTGCGAATTGGTGAGTGGGAATCCGGTCGTATTGTGATTAAAGGTGGAATCCGCCCAGTTGGTGGTGTCGTGGCACTGCGAGCATTGGGAGGTTGGAAATCCTGCCGAGACGTGGTTGGGCACATTGCCACCGAGCGTTTGGGTCTTGTTCCAGTCTGTGGTGTGGCATCCGTAGCAGTCGGTGTTGGCGGATGTGAAGTTGTAGTTGTTGTTGGTATGGCAGCTTGCGCAGGGCGTGGTCATGTGCACGCCAGTCAGTGCCCAGCCGGTGACCGCGTGGTTAAAGCTGTTGTCCGTCCAGGTGATGGTGTCGTGGCAGGTGGAGCAATTCGCAGCGGCGAATGCTGATCCTGCCGTCGAGTGCGTGGGGTTGTTCGTCTGCTGCCAGGTAGTCTGGTGACAGCCGGAGTTTCCGCAATCCGTTGGTGCGATATTCAGCGCGTAATTATTGTTGACGTGGCACTGCGCGCAGGCCGTGACTTTGCCCGCGGGCGCTAGCTGGTGCGAATTGGTCAGCGGGAATCCGGTCGTATTGTGATTGAAGGTGGAATCGGTCCAATTGGTGGTGTCGTGACACTGCGAGCACAACGAAGTCGGGAAGCCGGCGGTCACGTGATTCGGGACGTTTCCGCCCATGGTTTGTGTGCTCGTCCAATTGGATTGGTGACAGCCGTAACAATCGGTGGAGGTCAGGTTGTAATTATTGTTGACGTGGCAGTTGGCGCACGGCGTGGTGGTATGAGCGCCGGTCAATGCGAAACCGGTGGTCGCGTGATTGAACGCGGTTACGTCGGTCCAGGAAATCGTGTCGTGACAGGAGGAACAATTGCCGACTGCGAACGAGGGTCCAGCCGTCGAGTGTGTCGGATTATTCGTTTGCTGCCAGGTGGTTAAGTGGCAGCCCGCGTTGCCGCAATCGGTCGGCGCAATCTGCAGGTTGTAATTGTTGTTGACGTGGCATTGCGCGCATTGCAGCGGCGGCGAAGCGTGCGAGTTGGTCAGCGGGAATCCCGTAGTGCTGTGATCGAATGTCGCGGTCGTCCAACTGGTGGTGTTGTGGCAGTTGCTGCAGGTAGCAATCGGGAACGCCTGGGGAGAACTCGCGTGCGGTGGGTTGTTGGTCTGCTGCCAGGTGGTGAGGTGACATCCGGAGTGTCCGCAATCGGTGGGAGCGATCTGCAAATTATAATTATTGTTAACGTGGCACTGGGTGCAGGGCACGTTGGCGTGGCCGGCGGTCAATGGGAACCCGGTGGTAGTGTGATCAAATTTGGCGTTGGCCCAGCTGTCAAAGCTGTGGCAGCCCTGGCAATTGGCGGAGGCAAAGGCCGGTCCCGCGCTGGGGTGCGGGGGATTCGTCGTGTTTTGCCAATCTTTCAGGTGGCAGGAATCGCATTGCGTAGAGAGTCCGTAGAAAATGCCAGCCGCCAGCTGCTTGTGGCACTCGTCGCACTGCAACGCGGCGTGCGCGCCCAGTAAGGGAAAGCGGTTCTGGTGATCCTTCACCTGCTGCACAGCGATGTTCCAGCCCTGCACGGTGTGACACTGGGCGCAGTCCGACCCCATCTGGCGGCGATGAATATCGGCGTGGCAATCCGCGCATTGTTTGCCTACGTTCGTGAATAGTGGTTTCAAATGGCAGGCCACGCACTTCACGCCTTCGTGCAATCCCCGCAAGGGATAATTCGTTTTGTTGTGATCGAACTCCGGATTGCTCTTGATCGGACGCCACCCCGCTGCGGTGTGGCAGTTCTCGCAAGGAATGTTTAACGGCCCGTGAGGGTTACGGGTCGTCTCTTTTTGCGGTTCGGCCGCGGTCCCATGGGCGGTATACGCCATTGCCCCTGGTGCGCTGGGAGTCACCGAAGAGGAAAGGAGCGCCCAGAGTACAAATTGGAGTAGCGTGAGCGTAGACTGCTCCCGTCAAAAAAGCAGTTAAGGCTACTTTGGGCCCTATAGCGAAACTCATCAAAGTATCGATGAGTTTTTCAACATGGACTACTGTACGACTGGCCAGTTGAGGGCCAGGGAGTACCATTACAGCATCATCAAACCGTTGATGAATTTTCCATCAATCCCCACGGTTCGCGGAGGGCGGGGCCGTCCAACACCATTCCGTTGTCACGCTACCTCCGTGCAAGAGATTGGTATTTGCTCTGGTGCAAACTTTGTCTCAGAAGTTGTCTATTTGCCGAGATTGCTGGGTTTCATCGGCAGTTGTGCCCTGTTTCGCCCGCAGCCGAACCCGTGCCTTAGGGTGCTCTTAGAGATTGGAGTGTTGGCGCTACCAAGGGTAGGAATCGCTCAGAACGCTCACGCAATGCGCGAGGGACAGTCGCGACGGCGGAGGAAGGTCCCGAAAGACACGTTTTCCAGGGCCGACTACTAACTAGCGAGCACCGGCTGCTCACGTCTTTGGCGTCGGTGGAGTGTCCTTCGCCTTATCCATATCGTTGCCGTGGCAATCGACGCATTTGTTCGGGGTGTTTTTGTACACGACGACATCCTTTTCGCCCACCGGCCGGGTTTTGAAGTGGCACTTCGCGCACGCGACACTGGCGTGTCCGCCGGTCAGCGCAAAATGGGTTTTGGTGTCGTGGTCAAACGTCGATGGCACCCAGCGCTGCGAATTGTGGCAATCTGCGCAATGGGTCCGGGTATCCTTGGCTACAAACTGGCCATCGTGCGCGTCCTTGTGGCACGCCTCGCATTGCGTCGGGGTTCCTTTGAAGCGCGACTCCGCATTGCCCTTGGGTTTGTGGCAATCGGCGCACGCTACGGTACGGTGAGCGCCCACCAACGGATACTTAGTCTTGGAATGATCGAATCCGTTAATGTCACCCCACGACCTCACGCTGTGACACGCTTCGCAGCCGAACGCCGCGCCATTCGCGCGCTTCCGCGCCATCTGTTTGGCGAACTCGCCGTTGTGCGGATCCTTATGGCAAGCCGTGCAGTTGCGGTCATCGAAGTGGAACGGCAAAACCTTGTCAGTTCGTCCAGCGAATCCCACTTTGTGGCAATCCGAGCAGGGAACTGCCGCGTGCGCTCCCTGGAGAGGGAAACGCGACGCCCGATGTTTCGCGATGCTGTAACTGGTACGGTGCCAATCGGCGACCGAGTGACAATCCTCGCAGCGGTTCTTGTAAGGCGCGGCGGCAAACTGATTATCGTGGGCGTCTTTGTGGCAATCCGCGCAGGTTGCAAATTTCACCTTGTAAACCGTGTCTTTGCCAGCCGGGATATGACACTTCCCGCACTCCACCTGGGCGTGCTTGCCCTTCAGCGGATACTGTGAAGTGTCGTGCTCCTTCACGCCAAACAGCGACGGCTTCCATCCATTCACGGTGTGGCACTCGGCACAGTCGCCCTTCTTTGGACGGGCCTCGAACTGCCCTTTGTGCGGATCCGGCGTGTGGCAATCCTTGCAATTCCCAAAGGCAATTTCCTTCTTAAAATCATCGTGTAAGTGGCAAGCGGAACAAGCCACCTGCGCGTGTTTGCCCAGCAGCGGATACTTCGTCTTGGAATGGTCGAAGTCAAAACCAGGCAACATGGTCTTCCAGCCGCTTGTGGTATGGCACGCATCGCAGGCTTTCTTGAACTCGCCGCGGTGCGGGTCGGTGTGGCACGAATTGCAGGTGTCGAACTTCATGTCCTTATAGCGCGCCGGCCCTCCCGGGGTATCCGGCTTGTGGCACTTCTCGCAATCCACCTTGGTGTGCAGTCCCGTTAAGGGATACCTGGTCTTGGAATGGTCAAACTGCTTGGCGGCTTTCCAGTTCTCCACGTTGTGGCACTTGGTGCACTCATTGCCGAGTTGTCCCTTGTGCGGATCGGCGTGGCACGGGGTGCAATTTGGGGATTGCGCGAAAAATGACTTGGACGGGTCCTTGTACTTAATGAGCGCCTTGAGGGTTGGCACCATGTGCGCCACGGTGTGGCACTTCTCGCAGGGCACCGATGCGTGTTTTCCTTCCAGCGTGTAACCGGTCTGGCGGTGATCGAATTTCTTCTCCGAAGGTTCCCAGTGGATCAGCGTGAAGTCTTCCCCGTTATGCTCCAGGTGGCACCGCACACAGTCCTTGCCGTCCGGATTTTCCATCTGCAGGTGGAAGTGATAGCCGTGCTTGTTGGTCAGGTCGTCGGCGATTTCTTTGTGGCAATCGATGCACTTAAAGGTCGGGGTGCTGGCCCCAAAGACGTGACAGGAATTGCATTGTGTCGTCCCGGTGAGCGAGGAATGGGCTTTCGAGAGTGGCCCGGGAGAAATTTGCGCTGATGCAGTAGACGTGCAGAGCAGCAACACGGCAACAGCCCACAGCAGCATCGTTGTGAGCCGGCCCAAAACAGCGCGAATTGTCAACCGCTGCGTGGCAACTACGCCTTGCTGCACCAATCCCTCCGTTGATGGACGGTGTAAAAGGGGCCCTGACCGCAAAACGGGAATACCTGACTGATGTATGCACAACTCGCCCTGGTTAACAAATAACAGGGAATCACGGTGACGCGTAAGCTGTACCAGAGTTCAGGATTGCGCGCGGCCTTCAGGGCATTCCGCCATTCGAACTACTCGAGCGGCTTGTATCCCGTTTGGAGCGCGTTCACCATTTCCTGTTCCAGCACACCTTTGGAATTTAGCGGCCACAGTGTACCCGGTTGTGGCGTGATCTTGTCTGTCGATTTGCCCTCACCCTGAAAATGCGGCGTGATCTGCACGCGCACATAGCCATCCCCCAAATCGCTGGTTCGCACCAGAATCGCTACTTTACCGTTGGTAAAATCCACTTCCTCGAGGAGCACTTTCGTATCCGCGAACTGCTCCAATTCTTCGGCGCTCAAATATCGTACGAACGACCAGGTATCCTCGGAGGCGCGATTCTCGCCAATTCTCCACGCGCGCGCCCTGGCGGTGTTCTGCAAGAATTCCTGCACTTCAATGGCTTGTCCCTTCAGTTCTACGCAAGTCGGCGGTGGTTCCGGGGCGGGCGGATGCTTCAGCTTGTGCGTCTTCTTCTTCGCGCTGGCGCTCGCCAACACAGGGTTCGCACTGCACGCGCGGGTAGATCCGGCACCCGTCGGTGGAACGCTTTGCGCTTGTACCGGGTTTTGCGTCGATGGCTGTCCCGTGGCGATACAAGTACACGCCAGCAGCAGAACTGCTACCGACCGAAGTGCAATTTCAATCCTTGCGTTGAATCGCCGACCCATCATGGTTTGAGGCTAACCGAATCGGACGTGAGTTCTCGCGCGCGAGGTTGCCCGTGTTCCCAAATCGGCAACAAGTTCGGCGGGACTTTTGTATGCGCTAGACAAAAGAACCGGTCTAAAGAGTGTGTGTGGGAACTGAGGAGATCGTGCCGAGATGGGGTCCAGCGTGCTGGACCCCTACGCGGAAAGTGCACAGGCAAGCGTGCCTGTGCGACGGCATAGAAGACAACCCAAGAAAAAGCACGGGTCTAAAGGCCGGCCAGGACGAACAGCGGCCAATCACTGCGTAAACCGCGGCGCAGCGTTGTTTCATCTTGGTGCCAACTGGCCGCGGAGCTCTGGTGAAATATGCTCTGGGCGGAATCCCATGCCAAAGACGCGCGCCGGCAATCGCCTTAAGATCGAGACATGCTGCAGCACCTTCAAAACTCCCGGCAGGTCTTCGCTGGGAGACGTTGCGGATAGCGAGCGCGCCAGGATGCGATTCTGCATAAAGACTTGCACAGCCTGAGTCATTTCCGTCGGCCACTCCCGGCGTTGTTGCACACAATGCAAATGATCCAGGGCCGGCGCGCCGGATTGCAATGGTTGCCAAAGCTGGTTCGCAGCCGCCACGGCGTCTTGCACCGCCAAGTTGATACCGACGCCGCCCACCGGGGACATGGCATGCGCGGCATCTCCGATAAATAGCAACCCTGGTCTCGCCCACTCACGCAGCCGGTTGACTTGTACGGTGAGCAATTTGATCTTGTCCCAATCGTCTAGTTCTCGAACGCGGTCACCCAGAAATGGCGCGACCTCCAAAATTCGCTTTTGAAATTGCTCCAGCCCTTCAGCACGCACCTGATCGTAAGAGCCCTTGGGAAACACATAGGCACACTGCCAGTAATCGCCGCGATTGATCATCACCAGAAGCAAGTCCCGGTGGAATCGTCCCGCGGTGGCGTCTGGATCGTCTGGTTGTCTGGAGATGCGCATCCAGAGCACGTCAATCGGCGCTTGGATATTGTTCACTTGCAGCTTCGCGGATTCACGGAGGTCGGAATGACGGCCATCCGCACCCACGACCAGGTCCGCGCAAATCTCACGGGTTCCGTTCTTGTCTTCGACGATGATTCCGGTGGTCCGCCCATCCTCTTGCAACAGTCGCACAGCCTGCGTCTCCATTTGCAGTTCGAAACTGGGATATTTCTTGGCCTCGGCGGACAAAAAGTTCAAGAAATCCCACTGCGGCATGAGCGCAATGTATTTGCAGACCGTGGGCAAATGCGTAAAGTCGCCAATGGTCACGGTGTGTCCGTTGACGATTGCTTCCAGCTTGGTCACTTTTTGGTGCGGCTGCTGCAGAAACGATTCCAGCAGCCCCAGTTCGTGCATCACTTGTAGCGTGGAGGGGTGAACCGTGTCGCCACGAAAATCCCGCAGGAAGTCGGCATGCTTCTCGATTACGATGACGGCGATTCCCGCCCGGGCCAGCAAATAACCCAGGACCATCCCCGCGGGTCCTCCTCCAGCGATGCAGCAGCGCGTCCGAGCTTGCAAGTCGAGGCATCCTTAACTGAAATGAAGTAAAAACAGCGAACGGCAATCAGCGACCGGCGATCAGCGATCTGCGGGAGCCCTGCATCTCCGGCCCGCAGCGATCGGCTTTCTGACCACTGACCACTGAGGACCAACTGCTGGTTGCCCAGCTAACGTCTCAAATTCGGCTGCGCACGAAGGATCGCGTCGACTCCGCGATCAGCCCGTAGAGCAGGTGCGTGGCCGCCTCGGAGGATTGCTCCCGGGCGGTCTGTTGCAGTGGCCAATCCGCCAGCCCAAGTATCGGAAGCAAAGTTTCGTGCGTCAATACATTCAACCCCGACCCGAACAGGGTCCCTCGCCCTTTCGTCACTTGCGGCCGGTACTCGGCGAATGCGCCGTACGCCGCGCCGGCAATCGTGCCAAACCCGAAGTGAATCGCCTTGGAAATGCGCTGTTCCTTCTTATGACGTAGCCGTCGGCCAGAAACTTTTCGAATGAGTTTCACCGTTGGCGGGGTTTGCCCTTCTGTGCGTGGTGGATATAACGCCTCCGCTGCGGTTTTCACGCCAGTTGCTGCCAGTCCTCCAATCGCTCCAGCCAAAATTCCTTTCCACAACGACGGACGACGCGTCCACGGTAAGCGCAGTTTCATCTTGGTGCCCCCCTTTTGGCGGTTACTTCCAGAAGAACCCCGTCGCCAGTGGCGTGGAATACCTGGTTCACTTCGCACGCACCCCGTATGTCCCTGTACCCCGGGCGTGCTGGCTGTTGGAGTGGGCAGCGGTTCGTGGGTTTACATTGTGCGGACATGGGGCGCAGGAATCCTGCGCCCCTACGGGACGGCTACAACTCGCGGACTGCTACCGCACCTCTGGCCCTGCGGAGGCGCGCAAAAAACTTGTTGGCCGCCGCGATGTCCTTGGCAATTTGTTCTTTCAACTCCTCAACACTTGCAAACTTTTTCTCTGGACGCAATCGCTTCCAGAACCGTAGTTCCATTTTCGGCGGCGCAAAATTCCCCGAATAGTCCAGAAGATGGGTCTCAACGCTCAGTGCCGAACCATTGAACGTGGGCCGCACGCCGATATTGGTAACGCTGCGGTGACTGCTCGCTTCCCCCTCCAACACCGTCCGCGTAATATAAACGCCTCGCTCGGGCAATAGTTCCTGGTCCGGTTTTAAATTCAACGTGGGAAACAGCAGCTTGCGACCCGTGCCCGTCCCGCTCACTACGTCACCGGTCAGCGCGAATGGCCTGCCCAGCAACCGCGCTGCGTGCCGCACATCTCCTTCGCCCACCAATTTGCGGATCAAGGTGCTGGAAATAATCTGGCCATCGAGCACAACCGGGTTATGCACCACCACTTCGAATCCTTCGTGCATGCCCATCTCGCGCAAAAATTTCACGTCGCCCGCGTGCTTATGCCCGAACCGGAAATTATCCCCAACGACCACTGCGCGCACATCCAATTGACGCACCAGGATGTCTCGCACAAAGTCTTCGGCGGACATTGCCGCCAGCTCTTTGGTGAACGGCAGCACGACCGCAGCCTCCATCCCGACCGCGGCAAACCAATCCATCCTTTGCTGATTGGTGGAAATCCGAGGGGGCGCTATTTCCGGGCGAAGTACCTTCGCGGGCGACGGCTCAAAGGTCAATGCGGTGGCCACCGCGCCGGTCTCCTTTGCCAAGGTGATGGCAAAATCCAACACCTTCTGGTGTCCAATGTGGATGCCATCAAATGTCCCAATGGCAATCACACTTCCGCGTCCCTGTGGCCGCTCTGCTGTTTGTGTGCTCTGTGTTGAGTCCTCGCGCGCGCCAAACCTCTTCGCCCAATCCGCAGCGGAATAAAACACGCTGATGCCACTACTCGGCGCATGCACATGCACGGCTGCTGCCGCTGCCGCACGCTCCACCGCCGCCGACTCTGTCGCTATCTCTAGCGTCATTCCGTCGTACGCCAACTGCACCTGCGGATAGCCGGCCTTGCGCAACCGCTCATTGGTCGCCTCATGCGGCAAATCGTGGGCAATGTGCGTGAACCATGCCCGCTTCGGTTTCAGGCGGTCGATCAGGGCCAGCGCCTGCTCCACGGTCTGGTGCATGGGATGCGGCACATCCCGCAACGCATCCAGAATCAAATGATCCAAATCCTGCAGCAGCGGCACACTGGATTCCGGCAAACGGCTAAAGTCCGTCAGATACGCTGCGCGCCCAAAGCGGAATCCCAACACATCCATTTCTCCATGCAGCAGCGGCACCGGAACAAACGGAATGCCCAGCACGACAAAAGGCCCACTAATTTCGCGCAACTCGACGCTGGGAATGCTGCTTAGGGTTGGCCGCGTGTCAAACACATAAGAAAACACCCGGCGCAGCACACGAAAAGTTTCCTCGCTCCCGTATACGGGGATGGCAGTCTTTTGCCGGAAATTGTAAGGACGCAAATCGTCGAATCCCAAAATATGGTCGGCGTGACAGTGGGTCAGCACCACGGCATCGAGTCGATCCAGACCCGCGCGCAACGCCTGGGTGCGAAAATCCGGAGTGGTGTCGATGACCACATTGTGGCCGCCACGGGAAAGCAGGATGGAAGGCCGCAGCCGTTTGTCGCGCGGGTCGGCGGATTCGCAGACCGCACATTGACAACCCAGCGTGGGCACTCCCATCGAAGTGCCCGACCCTAACACCACCACGCGTATTGGCTCCGCGTTCATTCTCCTATTCTACCCATGGATTGTGGTGGACCGAGGCGCACAGGCAGATATCAGATATTACGTAATAGCCACAGCAGGACAACGGCACTCCGCCCCGCATACGCTGCATATGCGTTTACGTCTCCGGCAGAAACGAAAACGGCGCAACTGTGTGCGCCGTTCACCACGGTTTAATCTGGTCGCTGATGTCCGTGATCTGCTACCTCTTCCCGCCGCCCTTGGCCTGTGCCGTGACTTTCGCCATTTCCGCGGCCATGGCCTTTTGCACTTCCAGGTAGGTCAGCTTCAGCTTTCCCAACAGATCCAGCAGCATATCGTTCTCTTCCGGCGCCAGGTTCCCCTTGGTCTTCTGTTGCAACGCGTCAAGCATATCGATCAACTCACGCGCCGCATCCGGATCGATCATCGGCTGTCCGGTATTGGGATCCGCATACGCGCCCAAGACCATCGCCGCGTTACTGCCAATCATGCGCACTAAATTCTCAAAAGCGGGCAACTTCTTGGGCGCATCGGCTGCCGTTTTGGCTTCCCCTGCTTGAGCATTCGCCGCCGCAGCCTTCGCTTCCTTGACTTCCTCGCGCTTGGCTTCGCGCTCCTGCTCTTCCACAACTTCTTTGCGAATCTCGCCCTCAGCGGTGAACGGCCGCCGGTCAATTATCTTGAATCCCTCGTCTTTTTGGTCCGCCACAGTCCGATTCCTCTCATGTTAGGTTCGATCCAGTTTATCACGGGAGGGCAAGTACCAACCTTCTGCCTACCAAGAATGGCGACCCGCTTCCGTGGCTCTTAACTCCTTTCGCAAACGCCGTGCCGCGCATCACGAATCCCGCGTTCCATTCATGCTATTCTTTTGCTTCCCATGCGCCGCCCGCTTTTACTTTTATTTGTGCTTCTTTTCGGTGTAGACGTCACCGCGCGTCAGGCTTCCTACACATCGTTTGCTCCGTTCGAAAAATTCCGCCAAGCCGTTCTCGCGGGCGATTCCTCCGCACTTTCCGAGCTGTACAGCAAGGTTCCCGAAGCCCAAACCACCGATGCCGACAATCGGGCTATCTCCATGCAAGACGAACTCAATTTTTGGACTTCGTGGAAGCCCAAAGGTCTCAGCGACATCGGAGTCGAAGTCGTTGGCGAACAAGACCCCAGTCCGGATCTGCACATTTTGATTCTGCGGCTGGACTTCATCACGAAAAACGGGTTTACGGAGAAAAAACAATTCGTCAATGTGGCCCAGGGCTGGTCTCACCAGAACGGCCAATGGCTCCTGGGTTTCTCTCGCCACTCCGCGCCCACGTTGTTGCGCCAACCGCTGGAAGACAAGACCATCTACAAAGCCAGCGCTGATGCTAACGAGCAAATCGCCGATGCCATCAAGTCTGCGAGCGGTTCCCACCGGAGGATTCTGCTCGTCTTTGGGGGCAATTGGTGCTTCGATTGCCACGTTCTCGATGAAGCTTTCCACTCCCCTGAAATTGCGCCCACCTTGGACAAATCTTTCGTCGTCGTTCACATTGATGTCGGGCAAATGGACAAGAATCTCGATATTGCCAAAAAGTATGACATTCCGCTGGACCAAGGTGTTCCCGCGGTTGCGGTTCTCGATTCCGATGGCAAGCTGCTGTTCAGCCAGAAACGCGGCGAATTCGAAGCTGCCAGATCCATGGCCCCCGACGACATTCTGGCGTTCCTGGACAAGTGGAAACCGTCCACCTAGTGTCTTTCTTCTGCGACCGTGTGCTCTGTGGTGAACTCGCTGTCGCGCATTGTTCTTTTATTCACAGCCGCAGCCCGCTAAACTCTCCCCGACTTCGGAGGAGCCACCGATGCGCCTGATTCGACTCGTTGCGTGTTTGATTCTTGTCTTGCGTGTTCCCGCGCACGCCCAGGACAAATCCGACAAACTCACCGTGCAGGGTAAGCTCACCCGGCTCATGGCGATTGGCGCGGAAACTTCCGGGTGGGCCATCGAACTGAATCCCGCGCTCGACGTTCACGGCAAACAAGTCTCTTCCATTGAAATTGTGTATCTGGACAGCAAGAAGCTGGGGACCCTCGCGGACAAGACCGTCAAAGTGACCGGATTTCTTTCCAACGTTACCGGGATAGAAACTGGCCAGCGCCCGGTTCTCAACGTTACGTCGATCAAGCCAATCAAAGAAAAACCCGCAGCGACCGGCACGCCCAAGCAATGATTGACGAGGAACAGAAGAGCGTTACGCAGGGGACGCCGAGCCTCGCATCGTTCAGTGAGAAACAACAGCTCGAGGGAAAGGAAAAGAGAGATTCCTCGCTACGCTCGGAATGACGGTTTTTGTTATTCAACAAGAAAGTTTAGCGCACCGCCCAGAAGGGCTGCTTCGCGGGCACAAACTCTACCGGCACATCCTTCACGAATCCTTTCAACCACCTCGTACACTCCTCCATCCCTGCTTGCTCGCTTGGAATATGTCCAATGACGATCAACGCCTTCTTCTTTCCCTGGGTCACTGCGTCCGCCGCGTACTCCACCGTCTCCCATTCCCGGGTTTCGCCGACTAACAACACTTGCACATCGTCGTCCTCCAGCGCGTGCGACTCAGGCACAAAGCCGGCTGCTCCGGGACTTAACACCACGTGCGTCACTTTCATTGCCGGGTCGCCGACCACACGCACCACCGGGGAATCCAACTTTTGCGCTACTTGCTCGGCCAACTGCTTCACCGTCGTCTCTGGCATCACGAAGTAATACTGATTTTTCGGCGATTGAAACTTTTCCCATCCCAATGCGTGTACCGTTCCTGCCTCAATGCCATCGGGCTTTCGCATGTGCCAGTGATCGTGGAAACGCCACACCACCATTCCGTGCTTTTCGATGAACTCGCGCTTCTCCTTCCATACCGGATCGCTCGCGTCCATTCCTTCGGGCGTATCCAGGTGCGCGTAAAAGGTCGGTTCATGGGTAATTACAAAATTCAATCCCTTTGCCGAGGCGCGCTCGAGCACATCCATGGTTGCCATCATGGTTACCGCGATCCCCGTCACCGGCGCGTCCGGGTTTCCGGCCTTGAACGTATCCACCGTGTCCGACTGCCAAGGCACTCCCACCTGCTTCTGGATCTCGGCAACCACCTCTCGTGCCGTCACCTTCTTTTGCTGCGCCAAACACAACGAGCCATTGACCATCCCAATCAGCACCGCAGCGATCCCCGCTAGCCGGCCAAATCGCATTCTCATCCTCCCAGTACGAATATTGCGTCTCCGCTACTTCATTCCCTTACTTCTTAGTTCACTCATTTTCACTGTTCGGCCCGTCTTTGACGACTCCCGGGCAGCATCCATCACTTCCGCTACCACGACATTTACTTCCAGTGAGGATTGCCCGCTCGGCTTCAGTCCTTCCATCACCACCGCGCGTAAATATTTCAACTCGTCGTCTTCCGGCGGCATCAACGGCGGCGCTTGCACTGTTTTTCCCGCTGGCTCTCCCGCCTTGCGCACCAGCAACGCATCGCGGCCCACAGTCTTTACCTCGCCGGTCTTCCCATAGATCTCCACATCGCTGCGTCCAAACGGCCAGTTCCAAGAGCCCTGCACGATTCCCACGGCCTTCGGGTACGTCAATATAATCGTTGCGTCGTCATCCACGTTCGGATACACGTCCGGCTTGATCTGCAGGGTCACCGCGGTCACGGTCAGCGGTCGCTCCGCCCCCATCAGCCAGGTCATAAAATCCACGCCGTAGCAGCCGAAGTCATACAGCGCGCCGCCTCCATTTAGTTTCGGGTCGGTCAGCCATCCCAGAAATTCCGGTCCCACGCCGATTTCCTTTGGGCCTCCGTGGCCGTCGTGCGCCACCATCTTGCGTACGTCGCCAATCGCGCCTTGCTTTACTTCTTCATACACAACGTGGCGGCTGGGTTCCCAGGTTGTGAAGTAATTCACCAGCACGGGCATTTCGGCATCGCGAGAAGCCTTGGCAATCGCGTGTGCATCTTCCGCGCTCACGGCCAACGGCTTTTCCATCATCACCGCCGCTGGGATTCGCGCTCCCATTCCTCCGGCGTTCATCCGATTGTTGGCGCAAATCTCCACCACTTTCCGGTGATCGAACGTGTTGGTATACACGAGCACTGCTTGCGGCCTGGTGCTCTTCAGCATTTCCTCCAAATCGGAGTGATACAACTTCGCGTCCAAGCCATACTTCCTGGCATACTGGTCGAACAACGCGCGGTCCGGCTCCTCCACGCCCACAATCACAATATCCTTCCGTTTCACGGCCTGCGACAAAAATCCTTCCGCATGCCCGTGCACCAATCCCGCCACCACCACGCGCATGGGTCTCCCCGTGCCACTCTGATCGGCCAACGGCATTTCGCGTGGCGGCGTCATGGGTGGTCCCGCTGGCTTTGACTGCTGCGCCTGAACTGTGAAGACACCCCACACCCCAACACCAAGCAGCGCCACGACGAGCATCACAACCAGCGCCCAAGCTACTTCAGTCCTCGACCTCATCTGATGCCTCCTCGGCTCTTGCTACGCCTCCATCCTACCTCTTCTGAAGCAATCGCCGGATTGCAATTAGGAAATACCTTACCTCGTCCTCAGGAAATGTTTTTCACACGCGCAGTTCCTGCGGGTCGCACTGTGAAACTAACTCCCGCCTTTGTCCCGCTTTGCGAGTAGCACTCGCCGCAACTCTTTGGAGGATTGATTGCTCCCTTAGTCGACGCAATCTCCTTGTCCCAGTAGATTCCTTGATCTCCTGCCTCTTTTCGGAACCAGCCCCGAGAAGAGTTCAGTTTGGTCTGCCCTCACTCCCCTGACGATCGCCGCTCCGCCCGACGGGGAGCGGCGATCCCCTTTTCGTTCAAGCAAGAAGCAACGTAAAGTCCGCTGAGCGTCCGCGAGTGCGCTGGGAACAGCCGCATTCGCCGAGTGTCCGTGGCTTGTAAATGCAGCGCGGCACCCGTTAGTCTTTCTTCATGCGGAAAAGAATAGCGAAACGCAAGAGCTCTAAACGGGCAGCGTCGAAACGCAGCAAGTCCAAGATGGCACCCAGGGTTGGCCAGGCATTCCAGAAACTAGTTGACGTAATGGCACGCCTCCGCGCTCCCAAAGGCTGCCCGTGGGACCGTGAGCAAACCCACGCGACCCTTCGCACGTACCTGATCGAAGAAGCGTATGAAGTGCTCGATGCGTTGGATTCAACCGACGATGCAAAATTTGCCGAGGAACTCGGCGATCTTCTCCTCCAGGTCTTGTTCCACGCGCAAATCGCACATGAGGAAAATCGCTTCGACATCTCCGACGTGATTCGCGAAATTTACGAAAAAATGATTCGCCGCCACCCGCACGTGTTCGGCACGACCACCGCCAACACCGCCGCCGAAGTGCTCCGGAACTGGGAGCAAATCAAAGCCCAGGAGCGCCAGTCGGCCGATGCGCAAGATAAACCTGAGGCGACTCCGTCGTACCTCGATGGCGTTCCGCGAACGCTCCCCGCGCTCCTGCAAGCGCTGCAACTTACGCGCAAAGCCGCGCGCATTGGTTTCGACTGGCACAACATCGACGGCATCTTCGACAAGCTCACGGAAGAAACCGGGGAACTGCAATTGGCTTTGGCAGGCCGCAGCGGTGCAGGTGGGTCGGGGGGCCGTGGCGCTGCCGCTGCTCCCGGTCTCCCTCGCGATGATGGGTCGCGTATCGAATCGGAAGTTGGGGACATTCTTTTCGTAGCCGTCAACCTCGCGCGCTTCCTCAACATCGATCCGGAGATCGCGCTCAAGAAAACGTCCAGCAAATTTTCGCGGCGATTTCGCGAAATGGAACGGATCGCGCGGGAGCAAGGGACTACATTGGCGCAAATCCCGCGGGCGGACATGGAATCGTTATGGGACCGCGTGAAGCAGAGTGAGTGATCGAGAAGACCGCAGAGAAAATTAGCGCAGAGTTGGCCGCGAGCCTGTGCACACTCGGCTTAACTGTTGTCTGCGATTTCCTGCTAACGTATTACCGTGAGTTTTGCTGCAAACGGAAAACTGCAAAACTGAAAACAGCACATCGAACATGTCCGACATCACGATTCGCCTGCTCCATTCCCTCGACGATTTCCATCGTTGTGTGCAGATCGCGCGCGCGGTGTGGTCGGACGCTGAACTGGACACCGAGCCTGTGGTCACTTACGTGATCGCGCACCATACGGGCGGGCAGATTTTGGGTGCATTCGATGGCGAAACGATGGTCGGGTTTACGAAAGCATATGTGGGTCTGCACGATCAGATTCCGTACCTGCACTCGCACATGGCGGCGGTGCTGCCGGAGCACCGCAATCGCCACATTGGCCGTCAACTGAAACTGGCGCAGCGCGATGACGCGCTTCGTCGCGGGCTTCGTCTGATCGAGTGGACCTTCGATCCACTGGAAACCAAGAACGCGCACTTCAACATTAACCGGCTCGGCGCGATTTCCCGCCGGTACATTCCTAATTTCTATGGCATCACCACCAGCCCGCTTCATCGCGGCATGCCCACGGACCGGTTGCTGGTGGAGTGGCATCTCGACTCACCGAGGGTCGTCGCCGCAATGAATGCACTGGCGCCCGAACCGCGCGATTGCCGGGCGCAAATCCATATTCCGGCTGCGGGGCTTGCCGCGGCTCAGGGGGCGGCTGGTTCCACTACGAGTGCGCAGGGTGGTTCGTCTTCCGGGGCGCTGATCGATATACAGACACGGCTGCGTAACGAATTCACCTCCTGGTTCGCCAAAGGATATGCGTTCACCTCCGTCCGGCAATCCTCGTTCGGGGTGGACTATTGCCTTTCCCCGTATTCGGATTTTTAAAATACGGAAAAAGAGCTACCGCAGAGGTGACGCTTTTTTCTGTTTTTTCATTTTCTTTTTTTTCAGAACTGATAATTTATAGGCGACCGCCACCATGCATGTTCATTCCCTTACGCTGCGCGAAATTCATCTGAAGCTGGTCGCGCCGTTCGAAACGTCGATGGACCGCGTCACCGAGCGCCGTATTATCCTTGCTGAAGTCCAAGCGAATAACGTTTCCGGCTGGGGCGAATGCACCGCCGGGGAGACTCCGTATTACTCCCCCGAAGACACGGAAACCGCCTGGCATGTCCGAAAAATTTTTTGTGGCCCAAACTCAAGGGCAGGGAACTACACTCCGCAGCCGACGTTTGGCCGCTGCTCGAGCAAGTCCGCGGACACAACATGGCCAAGGGCGCGGTGGAAACCGCAATTTGGGATGCGGAAGCCAAACTCAAAAATGTTCCGTTGTGGAAGCTCATCGGCGGCGAACGCCAGGAAATTCCGTGCGGTGTTTCCATCGGGATCAAGGATTCTCTCGACGAGCTTTCCGCGACAGTTAAAAAGGAACTGGAGGCCGGCTACCAGCGCATCAAAATTAAAATCAAGCCCGGCAAAGATCTCGCGCTCGTGCAACGCCTGCGCCAGGATTTTCCCAATATCAAATTAATGGTGGATGCGAACTCCGCTTACCGGCAAGCCGATCTTCCACTGCTGAAGCAGTTCGACGCTTACTACCTGATGATGATCGAGCAGCCACTGGGCTGGGACGACCTCTACGGCCACGTGGAGATTCAGAAGAATCTGCAAACTCCGATCTGCCTGGACGAATGCATTCACACCTACGAACAAGCGCAAGCGGCCATTGCTCTGGGGGCGTGCAAAATTATCAATATTAAATTGGGGCGCGTCGGTGGACTACTTCAGGCCAAGCGCATCCATGATCTTTGCCAACGCCAGAACATTCCCGTGTGGTGCGGCGGTATGCTGGAATCTGGAATCGGGCGCGCGCAAAATATCGCCATGTCCACGTTGCCCAATTTTTCGCTGCCCGGGGATGTAACTGCGAGCAAGCGCTACTGGCATGAAGACGTAATCACGCCGGAAGTAACGGTCACGCCGCAAGGGACGATCCATGTGCCGCAATCGCCGGGCATCGGTTTCACACCCCGGCTTGATCGCATCGCGAGCATTACCGTGCGCCAGGATCACCTGACCTGAATCGTCATCCTTGGGAAGGCTTCCGAACACTCATTGGGGCGAAGAATAAAGAATAAGAGAGATTCCTCGCTTTGCTCGGAATGACGTGGGTGTGTTGTTGCGGCGTGGGTGCGTTGTCAGACGTGGGCGTGCGGTGAGGAGCTGGTGAGTTGTGAGGAGAAGGGGTCCAGTAGCCCTGTGGGCTGGACCCCTTGGGGATGGCAAGAGCAGTGAAGCAAGAAGGGGGCGGCTGAAGACCGCGCCGAAATGCGCTAGTGCGAGGCAGACTTGGCGGATTCGCCGTGATGTTCTGCGTGAAGCTTAGTGGCTTCGTTGGCGTGGTGAGTGGCGTGAAGGTGATGGGAGTTGGCAACGTGGGCGTGATGCGCGGCCATGTGATGATCGCCGGCTTCGTGGTGCCGCGCGGCTTCGCGATGATGACGGGCCGCGTGGTCGTGATGTTCTGCTGCTTTGTGATGATGCTCTGCTGCTTCCTTGGACATTTGATCCTCCTTGCGGTGTGAAAATGGCGCGGGCGGGAGGCTGCTAGGCTGAACTGGAATGGTTACGGAGGTATGAACGTTGCGTGACAGTTGGTGGGGCCAAGCCCAGGGTAAGCAGGAATGCCTGTGGCAAGGGCAGGAATGGTCGGACTACTGACTTTCTGCTAACGCGCCGCCGTTATCTCGCGCAACCTTGCTTTCAGTTGAGCTAGTTCCGCCGTCTCCCACCTGAGTTCGTCCTGTTCATATCGTCGCCGTTCTGCTGACGCCGCATCGACATTCGGATTCCCTGGATCATTCAAGAACGCGCGCTCATCTTGGACGAACAATCGCATTAACAGCACAATGCGTTTCTGCTTATCGCGAATGCGCTGCTCCAACGACGCAATCTCCGCGGCCTTGCGAGCCGTCTCGTCTGCGAGTAACGGATTCTCGTTGGCATTTTTCACAGAGACCACGTCTGTTGCGACCACTGATTCGCGCCTCACTGCCAGCAGCGCGATCGGATCGTTGGTGAGCATCTGGTCCGACTTTCGCTTCGGCTTCACCACGGCAGGTGATTGGATTTTCTGCGAATCACGATCGGCAGGAACATCCTGAGCCCACGCGCCAGCGCCGAGCGCCGCCAAGGCACTCAGGGCCAAACAACGAAACCACGCTCGATGCAACTTCATCGGGGACTCTCCGCCACAACTGTCGCGCTACTGCAACGCTAAGTCCCCGGGGCGCTCGTGTATATAGACCCAACGTACTGCTTCCCTGCTTCCTAAAGGATTTCACATGATTCATGGGCCCGTCGATGGTCAACACATCCGGCTGTTTTCGCGCTAGAATCATTGCCCACCCAACTCGTACTGAAGGAGCAGCCATGTCTACCGCCACTCTCCTCTCGCGCCGCACGTTTCTGAAAGTATCCACCGCAGCCACCGGTGGCATTCTCATCGCAGTTCACGCCGACCCACTTGAACTTTTCGCGCAATCGGCGAATGCGCCTGCGCAAAATTATGTGGCCAGTGCGTTCGTGCACGTTTCGCCGGACAATATTTTCACGATCACAGCAAAAAACCCTGAAACTGGCCAGGGCGTCAAGACCATGCTCCCCATGCTCATTGCCGAAGAGCTGGACGTCGACTGGAAAGATGTGCGCATCCAGCAAGCCGATCTCGACGAATCCAAGTATGGGCGGCAAGTGGCGGGGGGCAGCACATCTACGCCTGTGAACTGGGATCCGCTTCGTCGTGTGGGCGCGGCCTGTCGCGCGCTGTTCGTCACCGCCGCGGCACAAAGCTGGTCCGTGCCCGAATCCGAACTGCGCACATCGTCCGGGTGTGTGCTGCACGACGCATCCAATCGCAAAGCCACGTATGGCTCGTTGGCCGACAAAGCCGCCACGCTCACGCCGCCCGACCTGAAATCGGTCACGCTCAAAGATCCCAAGGATTACAAAATCATCGGCCATACCACGCTGGGATATGACACGCCGCAAATCGTCGCCGGCAAGCCCATCTACTCCATCGATTTTCGCGTGCCCAATATGCTTTGGGCCGTGTATGAAAAGTGTCCGGTGTTTGGCGGCAAAGTGGTCAGCGCAAATCTGGACGAAATCAAATCGTGTCCAGGGGTGCGCCACGCATTCGTGATTGCTGGCACGAGCGATGTGCTCGGGCTGATGCCGGGCATCGCAGTGGTCGCGGACTCCTGGTGGCAAGCGAAATCGGCGCGCGACAAACTGAAAGTCACGTGGGACGAAGGCCCGACCGCACAGCAATCGAGTGCTGGGTTTCTGCAGCGCGCGCACGAACTCTCGACGCACACTCCGACCATCACCTTACGCAAAGATGGCGACGCGCAATCCGCGCTCAGCTCCGCGCACAAGACCGTGGAGGCCGCTTACGTTTACCCCTTCATTGCTCACGCGCCGATGGAGCCGGAAAATTGCCTCGCTCATTATCACGAGGGCAAACTGGAGTTCTGGTCGCCCTCGCAAACTCCGGAGCGCGGCCGCGAACTGGTTGCCAAAGTTCTGGATATCCCCGCATCGAATATTACGGTGCACATGATGCGCACGGGCGGTGGATTCGGGCGTCGCCTTACAAACGACTACATGCTGGAATCCGCTGCGATTTCGAAACAAACAGGCGCGCCCATTAAGCTGCTGTGGACCCGTGAGGACGATTTTCACCATGATCACTATCGTCCCGCGGGCTACCATTTTCTAAAGGGCGGACTCGACGGCTCTGGCAATCTGGTCGCCTGGCACAATCATTTCGTCAGCTTTGGCGAAGGAACAAATTTCGCGCCCTCTGCAGGGATTAATGGAGGACAATTTCCGGCTACGCTGGTTCCCAATTACTTTTTTGGCGCCTCGCTGATGCCCATCGGGATCCCCACGTATGCGCTGCGCGCGCCCGGCAGTAATGCGTTTTCCTGGGTCTTCCAGTCGTTCACCGACGAACTGGCGCACGCAGCAGGGAAGGACCCAGTGCAATTCCGTCTCGAAGTTCTCGCGCGGCAACCCGTCGAGAATTCCGATTACAAGCCGGAGGATCCCGCTTTCGATCCCGGTCGCGCCGCCGGTGTCGTGCAATTCGCCGCCGAAAAATCCGGTTGGGGCGAGAAAACCAGGATGGGCGCAGCCAAAGGGATCGCGTTCCAATTTTCACACCGCGGATATTTTGCCGCTGTTGCGGAGCTGAGCGTCAGCCCGCAGAAACAAGTGAAAATTCATCGCGTCTGCGTTGCCGGCGATATCGGCAGCCAGATCATCAATCCTGGCGCTGCGGAAAACGAATGCCAAGGCGCGGTGATCGAAGCGCTTTCCTCCGTGATGTCGTACGAAATCAAAATGGACAAGGGCCGCGCGATTAACTCGAATTTTCACGAATACGAACCGGTGCGCATCAATCAGGTCCCGGCTACCATCGACGTGCACTTCCTGAAGACCGAGAATTCTCCTACGGGCCTGGGCGAACCCGCATTGCCGCCGGTGTTGCCAGCAGTCTGCAATGCGATCTTCGCCGCGACTGGCACGCGGATTCGCACGCTGCCCTTGGCCAAGTCCGGCTACTCCTGGGCCTAAAACGTTCGTGCCTGTGCTATTCGCCGATCAGGAGACTGGCGGTTCCTGGCACTCACCCGCGGTGCTGATACAACCCGAACACATTCCCGCTTGGATCGCGGAACGTTGCGGTAATCTCCGGCGCGTGTGCGCCGACTCCCTGCATAATCGTCCCGCCATGCTCTTTCACCAGTTTCATGGACGCTCGATGTCATCAACCATAATGTGAAGCGTCAATCCGTCGCCTTCGAACACCTTGCGCCCCAGCATCCACGTGCCGCTCACTTGCCCAACGCCGTCATCAAACCCCATGGTTCCATCCCCGCGTTTCCGCACATTCCACCCAAACACCTTGCGGTAGAATTCCGCGGACTCCTCGATGTCCACGCTCGGCATCTCGATATAGCAAATTTTTCCGTTTCCAAATGTAGGTTCCATGCTATTCCCCCGGCCTTTCTAACCTTCTGGTGTTTCGCTGCAACCACGAAGAGAGATTTCTCACTCCGAAGACTCCGTTCGAAATGACGGATTGGCTAAGGAGAGACCCATGCCAGTTCGATGCGTCTTGAGAAGTTCCCCTTCATCTCTGCGCAATTTCCCGTACTCTGTGTCTCTGCGTTATCCCTTCTTATCTTCTTTCTCGTCCCCAAGATTACCTCTATTTTCCAATTGCGATTTTCGACTATGATTTCGGCATGTCCCTGGCCAACTTCTTCCAAAACAAGTCTATCCTCATCACCGGAGCGTCTTCCGGTATTGGCGAAGAACTCGCGATCCAACTGGCCGCGCTTGGCGCACGCCTCACGCTGACAGCGCGGAGAAGGGAATTACTCGACGTTCTCGCGCAACGCATCGCCCCCACCGGCAAGGCTGCTCCGCTCGTGGTCCAAGCCGATGTAACGAATGATACGGACCTCCCGCACGCGGTCAGCGAAGCACTTCGCGTCTACGAGAAACTTGACATCGTCATCGCCAACGCCGGTTTCGGCGTCGTCGGTCCATTTCGAAAGCTGTCCCTCGGCGACTACCGCCGGCAATTCGAAACCAACGTGTTCGGGCTGATGCGTACGGTGCAAGCCGCGCTTCCCGCTATCGAACAATCCAAAGGCAATGTGGTGCTCATCGGCAGCGTTGCGGGTTGGGCCGCTTCTCCCGGTGCGTCGCCTTACGCGATGAGCAAATTCGCGGTGCGGGCGCTCGCCAATTCCATCACCCCCGAACTCGCGCTATCCGGCGTGAAAGTCACGCTGATCAGTCCCGGCTTCGTCGCTTCCAATATTCGCCGCGTGGATAACCAGGGCGCGGTCCACTCCGAAGCCCGCGAACCCATCCCGGACTGGATCGTCGTTCCAACGGACAAAGCCGTTCGGCACATTCTGCGCGCCGTGGCTCGCGGTCAACGCGAGGCGATCATCACCGGCCATGGCAAAGTTCTCGTGTTCCTGGAGCGCTTCGCCCCCTGGATCATCCGCACCACAGGAAAACGCATGGCGGCTAACCGCGGCGGCTACCGCACCGAACCCAAGTAGGGACGAAAGCCTAGCCCAAGTAGCCGCGGCCGGTGTCGGCAACCTGCTCTAGACCGCTACGCCCGATCGGCTCTTGGGTCCTCCGACCTCAGCCCTGCGCTTGTTCTAACCAAAAAACTCACGTCATTCCTGCAGCTTGTTCCTAACCAAGAAAAACCTGTCATCCCAAGCGGAGTCCGCGCAGCGAGGGATCTCTCTTCTCCCCGTCTCGAGAGTGCCCCATCCTCGTCTTCTGAGGGTGGGTCTTGGCTTTCTCCTCCGCGCCCTCTACGTAACTGTTTGCTCTCCTCTCAAGCCTCCTCTAACCTTCCTCTAACATTTCTGTGTTACCTTTCCAATATCATTCGCTCCGAATTAACAATTCCCGGGAGCCTCCATGCCTCGCCGCCCCACTGCAGCCTACTTAATCGCTATTCTCGCGTTCCTACTCTCTGCCACCCGAGCCTCAGCCCAAGCCGGCCCAAACTCTGACGGCACTTACATTGCCCTTCGCAACCTGTCGCTCGGCTCCGAAGCCGTTTCCATCTCCAATTACGACCTCAAGCGCGACGCTGGCACCTTTCGTTTCCGCTCCGGCACGGTTTGCTTCCTTGCTCCCGTCAACAACAAAGTTACCGGCGCCGTTTTCGTTGGCGACGGCACCTTTCTGCTCGACCCACCGTTCGAATCCGAACGCAAAAGCCTTCAATACCTCTCCAAGGAAGCTGAATTCAATGAGCACTTCGAACGCGTCCTCTTTCGTTTCACCGATTCAACTTATGATGAGCTGAAGAAAGCCGGCGCCTCGGCGTCTCCTTCCTGCGACCCGAACGTCCTCAAGGATTCTCAGAACGTCACGCGCCACCGCATAAAGCACAATATCGAAATCGATATCCTCGGCGAACTCCTCAGCCCCAATCCGCGCCCGCTCTTCGTCGCCTTCATCCACGGCAAAAACTACAACGACAAGGAAATCTTCCAGCTCGATCCCAACCAGGATGTCGATCAGGTCGATTTCTTCACCTACGACGAAAATAAGTGGGGTGACTGGGCTTCCTTCACCTTTACCCAACCGCACCCGGAAGGTTCCGTCGGCAAAAACCTTCGTATGGAGCGCCACAACCTCGAAGCGACCTTCGAAAAAAGTGGCGCGCTCTCCGGTAAAGCCACTACTACGCTCGTCTCTCTCCGCAATGGCCTTCGCGTCGTTCCTCTGGACCTCTATCCCACTCTCCGCGTTCAGTCTGTCACTGCCGATTCCCAGGCGCTCTCCTTCATCCAGGAAGACAAGCACGATGACGCCGACTTCGCCATCATTCTTCCCAAGCCTCTCGCTGCCGGCGAAAAATTCATCTTCACTACCACGTATTCCGGCAAAGACGCCGTCTCCGACGAAGGTGGCGACAACTATTTCCCACTCGCTCGCCAGGACTGGTATCCCAACAGCGTAGCGGGCGGTTTCGGCGAGTATGCCTCCTATGACATGACCTTCCGCATTCCCAAAGGGCTGAAGATGGCCGCTACCGGCGTGCTCGTCAGTGACACCAATGAGGGCAACCAGAACGTCACCGTGTGGAAAAGTGAAGCCCCGCAAACCGTGGCTGGTTTCAATTTCGGCCGTTTCAAGGTGGAAGAAGCCAAACTCACCAAGCCCGCCCTGACCATCCAGTCTTACGCCAACGAAAATCCTCCCTCCTGGGTGCAAAGTATTCAGCAAGCCGCTGGAGGCACCCTGCCCGGGCAGTCCGCTGTTTCCGGCGTTTCGCTCGGCACCATGAACACCACGCTTCTCAACAAAAAAGCTCTCGGCGAAAGCGAAATCGCCGCGCAGATTTATTCTGACTATTTCGGCCCGTCGCTCTTCTCGCAGATTCACATCACGCAGCAGACCGCGTGCAATTTCGGGCAGTCCTGGCCAGGTCTCGTCTGGATTCCCATTTGCTACTATTTCGACGACACCGTACGCCATCAACTCGGAATGGATTGGGGCTCGCGCGGGTATTGGAAGGTGGTCACGCCTCACGAGGTCGCTCACCAGTGGTGGGGTCACACCATCGGCTTTAGTTCCGGCCGCGATCAGTGGATGAGCGAAGGTTTCGCGGACATGTCCGCCTCACTGTATCTGCTCTTCACCGACAAAGATCCCAAGCACTACATCACCTTCTGGAACGATGAACGTGAAATTCTTCTCGAAAAGGACGCGCAAGGTTTTCGCGCCATTGACGTCGGCCCGCTCACGATGGGCTATCGCGCTAACAATTCGCGCACCGGCTCTGGCATCACCCGCCGGCTCATCTATCCCAAGGGCGCGTATGTCCTGCACATGCTGCGCATGATGATGTTCGATAACCGCACCGGTGATGCGCAGTTCAAGGCTATGATGCAGGATTTCGTCAGTACCTATCGCGGCAAGGCGGCTACAACCGAGGATTTCAAATCTATGGTCGAAAGGCATATGACCCGCGAAATGGATCTCGATGGCAATCACAAGATGGATTGGTTCTTCAACGAATACGTGTACGGCACCGCTCTGCCGACCTACAAGCTCGATTACACCTTCGACCCTGACCCCAGTGGCGACACCATTTTCAATTTCAAAGTTACCCAAGCCAACGTGGATGGAAAATTCAAAATGCTCGTGCCCATCTATCTCGAACTTCCCGACGGGAAAATGTTGAACCTTGGCCGCGCCCACCTCGTTGGCAGCACCACTATCCAACAAAAAGTCCCGCTCAAGGGTATGAAAGCCGCTCCCCGTCGCGCCCAACTCAATTACTACGACGACGTCCTGGCCTCCCCCAACTAGTAGCGGGACCTCCGTGTCCCGGTACCGCCGATCTCCCAATCGGCTCTTGGGTTGCAGGTCCTTCCTTCAAAAGCGGGCACTTTGTGTCTGACCGTCTTCGATCTTCGCTGTGCCCTCCGTGGTGAAATCCTATTCTCGTTTAGCCCTTGCCCAAAATTTCCCGCAACCAATTCCTGAGCAGCATGCCCCATTCGCCTACGGCTTCATTTCCCAGATCCAATCCCACGCCATGCGGTGCTTCCGCAAATACGTGCAGTTCCGCCGGCACTCCCGCCTTATGCAACGCCAAATAAAAGGCCACGCTATTCTCCGGCGGGACCGCGGAGTCAGTGCTGCTGGTCCACAGAAAGGTCGGCGGCGTATGCGGCGTCACCTGAAATTCGTTCGACAATTCCTTTCGCAGCTCCGCCGGTGCGTCTTTTCCTAGTAGATTTTCGCGGCCGATCCTCGCGTGGGTATATTCCGCCGACAACGAAATCACCGGGTAGGCCAGAATTGCAAAGTCCGGCCTGTGAACTCATTCGATCGATGGGATCGGATGCCGCTGGACCCCGGAATCGAAATGCGTTTCCGCCGTCGACGCCAAATGTCCTCCCGCCGAAAATCCCATCACGCCAACTTTCCTCCGGCACTCACGCCGAACTCTTTCGCGCGGGCACGCACCATGCGAATCGCCCGCTGCGCGTCGCCCAACTCCACCGGGTGGTGATATTTCGGGCCGACACGATAACGCAGATACAAACGCGGTCATATCCCCATCGCATTGAACCAGTTCGCAATCTGCCGCCCTTCATGATTTGTCGCCAACCACGCATAACCTCCGCCCGGCATCACAATTACCGCTGGCGTCGGCCCCTTCGCGTCAAACGGCGCATACCAGGTCAGACTTGGCCGGTCCTCCTCGGCATCTCCCATAGCACCGGGGGCCTTGCCCTCCCACAAACGAAACGTCCGCGTTTCTGCCGACGTGTCCTCATGTCGAGCCTCGGCCGCCGCCGGCCCACGTTGTAATTCCGCATCTTGCGCCATCGCCACCCCAGCTCCGAGCATCCACACCAGCATCACCGCACAACCCACCACCAAGCCACTCGTCTTCATCGTTCCTCCATGATCCCTGCAACACTAATGGCCGCACCCCGGAACGCGAACTTCCGACTTTTTTCGCACGCGGTGCTATACTCGTCCGCACTCAGCCGGTCTGGAGGTTCTCAATGATCCGGCCGCTCGCTCCTATTTTTCTCGGTTTGGCCTTTCTCCTCCCCCTGCCTGCCGTCGCACAAAAAACTTCCACGGTCGCCGGGAACGTCTACTACGGTACCGACTCCAACCCCGCCAAGAATGTGATCGTCAGTCTATACAGCAGCCAGCATGAACTCATCGGACAACAACCCACCATTGACAATGGGCAATTTCGCTTCGGCGGATTACGTCGTGAAGTCTACGAAGTTTCGGTGAATGCCGATGGCTTCGAGCCTTTCTCCATCACCGTCGATGTTTCCATGGCTTCCGACCGCGGGCTCGCCATCTACCTTAAACCACTTAACGCCAAAAAGAATTCTCCGCAAGCGCAAGCGCCGACGGTTTCCGTGCATGAGCTCAGCATGCCCGCGAAGGCGCGTGAACTGATGGCCAGCGGCAAGCAAAAACTGTACCAAAAGAAGGACGCGCAAGCATCGCTTGCCGATTTTCAACAGGCGCTCACTGTCGCTCCCGCATACTACGAGGCCGCCTTTCAACTCGCCGTCGCGTATTTCGCGTTGAACGATCACGCGCAGGCCGAAACCTTTTTTCGCAAAGCCTTCGACCTGAGCGGCCACACCTTTGCCGAAGCTTCTATTCAACTAGGCGGCTTACTTCTCGATCGCGGCGATCTTCGCGATGCGGAAACTTCCATTCGTGCCGGACTGCAGCTCAACCCCAATGCCTGGCTAGGACACTACGAACTGGGCCGCCTGCTGCTCAACCAGCAGCATCTTCCGGAAGCGCTGGACTCCGCCGAACAAGCGCGCCTCCTCGCGCCCAGTGTCCCGGTGATCTATCGCCTGCTCTCCAATATTCACTTGCTGCAGAAAAACTATCCGGCGCTGCTCGAGGATCTGGACGCGTATCTTGCCCTCGATCCGAACAGTCCCGCAGGCCAGCGCGCCAAACAATTGCGAGACCAGATCCAGCAGCAATACCCGCACGCTCCTCAGCAGATTGCGCCAGCCTCCAGCCACCAGTGACACTGTGCGTGGCGACACACCCCAACACAAAGCTCCAAACTCCGCCCACCCTGTCACAACTTTTCACCGCGAAGGGAACATGTACGATTCCAACAAGTCCGCGCGCCCCTTATGGTCCGCCGCCAACACCTTCAGCAAATCGCTGACCGACAGCATCCCGCGATACTTATTCTGTCCGTCCAGGATCAGCAGGTGGTACACCCCATTCTTCTCCATGGTCCGCAAACTCTCTTCGAAGGTCATCTCCGGTGTCACCGTCAACAAGTTCCGGGTCATAATCTCGGTCACCTTCATCCACGCCGGACACTTATTTCCGCCGCCACCTTGTCGGAAATATCGCTTTGGGACACCACGCCCACCAGGTTCCCCGCACGATCCAAAACTCCAACCGAACGCACTTCCTTTTCCCGCAGGTATTTCGCGGCTTCCATCACGTTGATGTCTTCGGAAATTGCGAAGACTTCCTTGCGCGTGCCAATCAGTTCTGAAACCTTCATAGGTCACCTCTCCACCACCCCAAAGTTGCGGCCATCCTAGCCCCGTATTGTCGATACATGCAATCACTTTTATCGCTTAGTTGACCTGCCGCTCACGTAGGGTTTACGCGCTGTTCATTTCCCAGCCCGGTCCCCCCCGCCACCGGTTACAGGGAAACCCTTATTGACCGTGATGACCTATAGCCTTATTCTCGCCACGTAAGTTAACGAGGATTAGAGGTGCTCTCTCTGGGCGGATGGGGATGTACCCCTAGTCCTCGGTTTTTTTGGGGCGATCGCAACATAAGTTCTCCTTCCTTCGTTGTTTTTGTCATTGCTCTACCCTGAGCTTGCCCTTACTGCTCCCAACTTTCACCACCATCGTTGTAGAATCTATTTCTTATGGGCTCACACCTGCGCCTTACCGCTTCCGATGGCCACCAATTCGATGCCTATGTTTCCGAACCTTCCACCCCGTCCAACTCCGTCGTTATCGTTATCCAGGAAATCTTCGGCGTGAACCGCCACATCCGTTCCGTCGCGGACGACTATGCCTCGCAAGGATTCGTGGCCATCGCTCCCGGACTTTTCGACCGCGTCCAGCCCGGCATTCAACTGAATTACAATGCCGCCGACGCGTCCCGGGGGATGCAAATCGCCACGCAGATTGGCCTGGAAAAACCGCTCCTCGACGTCGCTGCGACCATTAATGACGCCGCGAAAGGGAACACCCGTAAGGTAGGTGTCGTTGGGTTCTGCTGGGGAGGCACGCTGGCCTGGCTAGCGGCTACGCGCCACCATCCGAGTGCCGCGGTCGGCTACTACGGCGGCCAAATCACTAAATTCGTTTCCGAAAAGCCGAACTGCCCCGTCATGCTGCATTTTGGTGCGAAGGACAAACACATCCCCGCCGCCGAAATCCAAAAAATCCAGCAAGCTCACCCGGAAATTCCCATCCACATCTACGAGGATGCTGGCCACGGCTTCAACTGCGATCAGCGTCCCGATTACAACGCCAGAGCCGCCACGGAAGCCCGAACCCGCACTATGGCCTTCTTCCGCACGCATCTGGCACCGCCAGAGTAATAGCGGATATCTGTTATCCGCGAGCTGGCCCCCTCTGCCCGGCTCCGGTAGACAACGTGCTACCCTAACTGATCCGCCGCATTGGGTGCCTTGTCACGTGCCATACATACGCGTTTCTGTACGATAATCGCGGGAGGAGCTTGCTCATGCAGTTGTACATCGTGCGCCACGGCATCGCCATCGACCGCGAGGACCCCAAGTGCCCTCCGGATCCGGAGCGCTTTTTGACGGATGAGGGCATTGAAAAATCGCGTCAAGTCGCCAAGGGCGTTGCGGAAGTAGCGTCGGTACCAGATTTGATGATTTCCAGTCCATACGTGCGGGCAGTGCAGACCGCCGAGGTTTTCGCCGAGGTGCTGGAGTATTCGAAGAACAAAATTCGCAAATCGGATCTGCTCTTGCCGGGTGGTGAACCACTACAACTTTTCCGCGATCTGGCCAAGGACAAGGACTCGTCGGCGGTGTTCGTGTTCGGCCACGCGCCTCACCTCGATGACCTGCTGGCCATGGCGATTGGGACGAAACATCACATCACGTCACTGAAGAAAGCGGGCGTGGCGTTTGTGGAATTGAAGCGTATTGTTCCGCCGAGTGGCGAACTGGTATGGCTCGCCACACCGAAACTCCTTCGCAAAGCCGGGAAATAACGAACTGTCAGAAACAGAGCTGGAGACACGCTCCCTGCTCACGCGATTGCGCGGACATGGGGCGCAGCAGTGCTGCGCCCCCTACGACTACACCAGGGGTTGAGGACGTGATGTGCTAAATTGGATGAAATTGCTTTGAGATGAAAAACAAAGATACAAGTGGAATTCGAGTGCGGGCAGCGGCTGGCGAGTATGTGGTGGTGTGCCGGCGCGGGCTGTTGCGTGAGGCTGGCCGGCAGATTGCCCCGCTGGGAACATTTTCGAGTGTGCATGTGGTGAGTTCTCCGCGGGTGTGGCGCGCGGTTGGTGCGCGATTGCTGCGTGGACTTGGTTCGAAGCTGGGTGCGAGTCGTTCGCGGGGCAAGGGAATCGCTGCAGCGAAGGCCCAGGTGCATTTGTTTGATGATGCGGAAGCGGCCAAAAATCTGAAGACCGTGGAGGAGATTGCCCGGAAATTGGTGCGGGCGGGCGCGGATCGCAAATCGTTGCTCATTGCAGTGGGCGGCGGCGTGGTAGGCGACGTCGTGGGCTTTGTGGCCGCGTCGTATTTGCGTGGTGTGCCGTTTGTGCAGGTGCCGACGACCGTGGTGGCACAGGTGGACAGCGCGGTGGGCGGAAAAACGGGCGTGAATCTGCCGGAAGGCAAGAACCTGGTAGGTGCCTTCTACCCGCCGCGGCTGGTGCTGGTTGATCCAGAAGTACTTGCCAGTTTGCCGGCGCGGGAATTTCGCGGGGGGCTGGCGGAAATCATCAAGTACGGCGTGATTGCCGATACACGCTTGTTCGAATTCCTGGAACAGAACATGGAGAAGATGCTGCTGCGGGATGCGGGTGCCGTAGGAACACGCGATTCGCCGTTCCATTCAGATTAAGGCCTGGGTGGTGAGCAAGGACGAACGCGAATCGGGACTACGGGAAATTTTGAATTATGGGCACACGTTTGCGCATGCGTTGGAATCTGCGACGCGTTACCGGAAATTTCAGCATGGAGAAGCGGTGGCGTGGGGCATGATGTGCGCGGCGTTGCTTGGACATGAAGCAGTGAAGACTCCCGCGGATGATGTAGCGCGGATCATCGGTCTGGTGAGGAAGATTGGACCGTTCCCGGAATGGCCGGAAGTGAAGCCGGAGAAACTGTTCGACTTGATGCGCGCGGATAAGAAAGCAAAATTCGGCAAAGTGCGGTTTGTATTGTCCCCTAAATTGGGGAAAGCGGAATCCTTTGATGGCGTGACGGAAAAGGCGGCGCTATCTGTGCTGCGATTCGGGCCCCAGTTAGTGACGCGTCCGATGGATGCGCTCGGGAAGCGTTCATGAGCGAGAAAGAAGCGCTGCCGAAGGGGACGAAGCCCGAGGGCGCGAGCAATGAGGAAGAGGCTTCGCGACATGTGCGGGAAATGTTTACGCGCATTGCTCCGCGCTATGACCTGCTGAATCACCTGTTATCGGGACAAATGGATCGCGTGTGGCGGGCGCGCACAGCGAAGGAGTTGGCGCCGATCCTGCAGCGCGAAGACGCGGTGATTTTGGATTTATGCTGCGGGACCGGGGATTTAGCGTTTGCGCTGCAGCGAAATGCGAAGGCTCGGGTGGTGGGAGCGGATTTTTCGCACACGATGCTGGTGCGCGCACGGGAGAAGGCGAGCAGCGCGAATGGGGCGCCAGTGGTGCCGTTTCTGGAGGCAGATGCGTTGCGACTGCCGTTTGCGGATAGCTCGTTCGATTTGGTGACCGCGGCGTTCGGGTTTCGCAATCTGGCGAATTACGAAGACGGGCTACGGGAAATTTTGCGGGTGCTGAAACCGGCTGGAACCACAGGGATTCTGGAATTCGCCGAGCCGGCTCCGGGAGTTTTGGGCGACGCGTACCGTTTTTATACCCGGACGGTGCTGCCAAAGATTGGTGGATGGATTTCGGGGGATGCGGCGGCGTATGCCTATCTGCCGAAATCGGTAGCGCGCTTTTTCCGGCCGGAGGAATTCGCGGCGGTCATGCAGGGCGCCGGATTTCGCGAGGTGCGCTACCGGCTGATGACGCTGGGGTCGGTGGCGCTGCATTTGGGTGTGAAGGGCTAACGGACAGTTTGCAGTCGGTCAGTCGTTAGTCGTTGGAAAGAATAGAAAGACTGTTGGTTCGCGGAGCACACAGAGATCGATGGACGGGGTGCACGTTTTTTCCGGGAAAATCTATAAAGTGGGAATCGTTCGATTTGTGGACGTGCCGGCGGAGGTGTGCCGGAAAATTGGGGGAGGCGCGGCACACGTCGCGGTGAAGGGAGAGATTGAAGGTGTGCCGGTCGTGACGACGCTGGTGTCGCGTGGCAAGGGTTGTTACCGGATGGCCATTCATGGCGACATTCGAAAGAAGTTGAGAGTGGATACGGGCGCGGTGGTGGAAGTAGCCATCGAGCGGGATGAGGAGTCACGCGAGCCGGTGCTGCCACCGGCGTTGGTGCTGGCGTTGCGTAACTCGCCGAAAGAAGCGGCGGTGTTTCGAGGGATGACCACGGCCTTGCGGAGGCAGATTGTCCGGTATCTGACGGCGGGGAAGAAGGAGAGTACAGTGGAGCGGCGAGTGGCGAAGTTCTTGAAACGATTAGCGGAGATGAGGAAAAAGAGAGTTAATGGTTAAAAAGTCCAAAGCCCCGAAGTCAAAATCGAAAGGTCAGTAGTGACTCCGAATTATTTCAGATGCCGCATGAGCGCGGCGGCGGACCTCGCGGCTTTCTTGATTTCGGAAATGGGCCGCGCATCCGGAGCGGAACCATTGAACTTGTCCGAGAGAATGTCGGCATTGGCACAGATAACGCACAGAAGATTGTTCAGCGCATGGGTGATGACCTGATTCTTGGAGAAGGTCAGAACGACGCGATTGGAATCCGCGAGAGTGTCCGCCATTTCCGCGGTTTTCTGGAGGATGGAGCGCGATTGATTTTCCGCAAAAATGGAAGTGAGCGCGTCGTACAAGGACGCGGCCGCCAGACGATCCACTGCGAAGCAGCGTGAGGCGCCACAGTTCCGGGCTTTCGCATCGATCTCCGGAACAGAGTCAGAATAAAGCCCCACGACTGGAAAAGCGGGATAGACGGAACGGATCTTTTCCACGTAGTGGAGCCCGCGAAAATTCCAGGCATGCACGTCGACCACAACCGCATGCCATTGCCCTTCGCTGAGGGTTTGAAATAGCTCGCCCAGCGATTCGACACGGCGGACCTGGAGAGAATAGCCAGGAGCTTCCAATAAGGCTTGATTCAGTAATGACCAGGACGGATTTTCGCCCAGAAAAAGAATTTCGAAAGCGGGATCGTTCATTGGTCTTGCGTTTATAGCGCTGCTCTCACAAGCACGTGCGCGGCACGCTGGGTCGCTTATGAGATTGCTTCTAACTTCCTCCTCAAACGATTCGCACGCACAAGATTGTTAAGGAACGCCGGTGAAAGCGCGTTCGACGAAGCGCCGAATCTTAGTTATTGCTGGTTTGTGCCTGGCTGCGTTCTCTGGAAGAGAACAGGCGATCGATTTCCGGAAGCAGGCGGTCCGGTAAATGGCTCTTGTGGAGGAATGAGTCGGCCCCATGACGGCGACACTCATCGGCCAGAGACAGACCGTGCAGTTCGGAAAAAATGATCACCCGCAGGTCCGGACTGGAGAGGCGGATTTGCTGGGCAGCCTCCAGTCCGTTAACCCGCGGCATGCTGAGATCGAGCAGGACCAGGTCCGGCTTATGGACGGATGCAAGTTGTACAGCATTCAAGCCGTCACTGGCGGTTCCTACGATCTCAAATCCGCCGGCGAATTCGAGGTACTCACACACCGAACGTAGAGCTGTCGGGGAATCGTCGGCAATCAACACACGGATCGATTTCATTTCTCAACCAAACCAATTCACAGATTGTGCAGGGAAAGGGACAAAAGCGATATTAAGTGGAGTGCCTAGTGAATCTGCACTAGGAGTAGCAGGAAATGCCTGTGTCGTGTGGAGAAACTTGTTTTTGGTGCCAATTGAAAGAGAGATTCTTTCCGCAAACGACGCGGAAAGAGGCAGAGGTCCTCACTGCGCGGACTTCTTTCGGAATGACGGGGCCGTGTTGGGGTGAAGGAGCCGAGATAGTACGGGAGCTGGGCTCCCGTATCGGTGTGAATTGGGGACTGGGTGAAAAGTGAGAGCCCTACGGGAACTCGGGGTGGCGAGCGGAGGGGCGCTACTTGGGGTCGATGATTAGGTTGCGCACCGCATAATGGACCAACTCGGCTAAGGAGTGGAGGTCGAGCTTTAGCATGATATTAGCGCGGTGCGCCTCGGCGGTATTGACGCTGATGTTCAGCAGGGAAGCCACTTCCTTGTTGGACTTGCCTTCGGCGAGAAGCTGGAGGATTTCGCGTTCGCGAGCGGTAAGGCGAGATCGCGGAGGTTTGGCCCCGTCAGAAGCAGGGTGAGGCAGATCCTCGGCGGTCAAGGCGGAAACGCGCGTGGAAAAATAGGATTTGTGCTGGTGCACAGAGTCGACTGCGGCAAGCAGCACGCGATCCGCTTCATCTTTCAGGATGTAGCCGCGAGCGCCCGCTTGCACCACCCGCTGCACCAAGTCGTCCGATTCGTGCATGGTAAGAATGAGAATTTCCGTGGACGGGGAAATAGTTCGAATACGGCGAGTGGCTTCCACCCCGTTCAGAAGAGGCATGCCGATATCGAGCACCGCAACATTCGGCTGATGCTTGCCAGCTTTTTCGACCGCCTCGCGACCATCGGACGCTTCCGCACAGACTTCCCAGCCCGGCCGCGACTCCAGCAGAGCGCGAAGCCCCGCGCGGACCACGGAATGGTCATCCGCGATCAGGATGCGAACTTGAGACATTCAGCGTCTCCGTCGATGGCGTGGGCGGCAGGGAGATAGTAGCGCGAACGGTTGTGCCAGTGGGACCGGAAATAATCTCCAGTTGGGCTCCGAGTTGAGCCATGCGCTCCTGCATGCCCGGGATGCCAACGCCGAGCCGCCGCTGCGGTTCGGAAGTACCGTTGTGACGGGGCATTCCGTGGCCGAAATCGATGACCTCGAGGGTGAGCAGAGAATCCCGCTGGGTCAGGTGAATTCTTGCGGTGCTGCTTCCGGAATGGCGCTGAATATTGGCCAGACTTTCCTGGACGATCCGGAACAGCGCAATTTCCAAAGGCTGGGGCAGGCGATCGAAATCTGTATCGGTAATCAGTTCCGTTTGGATCCCACTGCGTTCGCTGAAACCGTGGACGTATTCTTTCAAGGTGGAGACCAGTCCGAGGTCGTCCAGCAGCGGCGGATGCAAAAGATAAGACAAGGTGCGAATCTCGCGGGACATTTGCAAGGTGAGCGCGCGAGCCTTGTCCAACGAGCGCAACGGCACTTGGTCCCGCGACGAAAGCGACTGGCGCACCTGGGCGAGACTCAGATTGATGGCTAAAACTGTTTGCGCCAGGCCGTCATGCAGTTCGCGGCCGATGCGACGGCGTTCTTCATCCTGAAGCTTGACCAGTTGCGTAGTGAGGTTGTGAATGGCGCGTTCGGCGTTTTTCATTTCGGAAACATCGGCAAAGGAACTGATCACCCGAACAATCTTTCCGTTGGCATCGAATTGTGGCACGGTGCTGCCAAAAAGCCAGAAAGTGCGGTCCTGGCCGGAGTGGTGGAAAGCCATGAGCTGGTCGTGGATGGGCATGCCGGTGCGGAGCACGTAGGGCACAGGATTGTCGGCGAAGGGAACTGGGTTGCGGTCTTCATCGACGGCGTAGATGCCGAGTTCGGTCAGATGCTTGCCGCCAGCCGCGCCCTCGGGCAGGTCGAACATGCGGTGAGCGGCACGGTTGGCGAACTCAACGACGCCGTCGGGAGTATGCATGACCACGGCGAAATAGAGGTCACGGACGAGGGAGCGAAAGCGTTCCTCGCTGGAACGAAGAATCTCTTCCGCTTCTTTGCGCTCGGTGATATCGCGAACGATAACCAACGTGCAGCGCTGGCCGCGAATGTCCACCAGGGAGGCACTCATTTGGCCTATGCGGATTTGACCGGATTTGGTGCGAAACCGAAATTCGAAATCGCGGATTTGGCCGAAGTCGCGTAGTGCGGCAAGTACGTGATCGCGTCCCTCAAAGTCGACCCACAAATTCATCTCGCGGGGAGTCTTGCCAAGGGCTTCCTCGCGCGTGTAGCCGGTCAGCTGGGTATAGCCGTCATTGAGTTCGAGATAGGGACCATTTGGGAAAGGATTGATGCTGAAGGCGTCCGGGCTATTGCGGAACGCGGTGGACAGTACTTCCTCGGAGCTGCGCAAAGCGCGTTCGGCGTTGAGCAAACTTTCGGAAATGCGGCGTTGCCGCCGATTGGTCAGAATCAGCCGAATCGAAGAGCAGAGGACCGAGGCGGCCACTGCCAACCACGCGAGAAGGAATTGTTCGCGGGCAATCGCGCGGCCCATAAAGATAACCATCAGCGGAATGGCGATAGGAAAGATCTGCCCCGAGAGCACGTTGCCGAGGCGGGTGGACGAGAACAAGGGAGGAGTGTCCACGGGCTGCTTCCAATTAACGGCGAACACGATCACCAGGAAACACGGGATCATCCAGATGAGGTCTCCCCAGCCGCTGGCGATACGCGTGTCGATGACGGCGCCGAGGTACTCGATTTCCGCCAGGACCAAAGCGGCGAATGCCGCAGCCAGAACCAGGCAGAAGGACCGGAACCAGGCCGGAACGGGAGAACGAGAGCGCAGAAGGAAGGAGATGGAGAGAATCACGTCGCGGGAAATGTACAGAAGGAGAATCTCGCGAAGCAGGAAATGCTGATTGGATTGCCAGCGGGACGGGGAGTAAAAGAAGTAGAGATAAAGCGTGAGAGCGAGAATGGCAACCTGGAGAAAATCCAGGAGGCGGATGGAGTCGATGCCGGGAGCGTCGTCCGAGGACCGTGGCAGGAAAATCATGAAGATCGGAGCGGCCCAGACGAAGAAGAGAATGTCTGAGGGCCACGGGTTGTGCGCAGCGGAAGGAACGAAGCTCTGGTAATACGTGCTGATGGCCTGCGCCAGCGTCTCCAAGGTGAGAGCGGCCGCCAGAAGTAGCCAGAGTTGGCGTGGGTAACCGGAAGAGCGGCGAGCGGCGAAGAAGGCGCAAATCGACGCGAGCGCGGCAGTGGTTACATCGAGCGAATTGGAAATGAACAGTTGCGAGGCCGCTGAACGTACGAATTCGAGGTCGGCAATCAGAAGCAGGCCGCAGACCAGCGCGGCAGCGACAGCCAATCGAGCAAATCTGCCGGTGGGAAGCAAGACGACCTCACAGCGAGGATGAAAACGGATGCAGGGATTCTATACCAGAATGGCCGGCGCAGGTCGCGCATTGGTCGGCGGATTGTCGAAATAAACGACAGGTGGATAGCGCGAAATGGCCGGGGAATGATAAGGTTCGGCGAACGGCACTGCGCAGTTCACATAGGCGGTCATAGTTTTACGGGCGGCGGGATAAACCGTCGCATGTGGGAGGATTCGATGAAACGAGGATGGCCGGTGCTCGCTGGGCTCCTGATCGTTGTGAGTTTGATGGCTGGCGCGTGGGTACGCGGGCAAACCCCCAGCGGGAAATATCATGCAGCGGGACTGGCCCAGGCGGGCGATATCGGCTTCCCGGTTAACGCGAAAACCCCAGGTTTTGTGACTCTGGATGTGAGTGTTGATGCGAATGGGGGCTTGCAGAACATCGCGGTCGTGCGCGACCTGCCGCCTTTTACGGACGCGGTGATAGGCGCGGTGAAGACTTGGCAATTCACTCCTGCGCTGCTCGATGGACAAGGCGTGCCCGGAACCGTGCGGGTGGATGTGGCCTTCAATCCCTACAACCCGGGTGGTGTGGGCTTGCCCGGTTTGTCGCTAACTCCTGCCGCGGGAACGGCGACTGGGGACTTTCAGCCGGTGGGATTGACGAAGGCAAGCTATGCCAAGTATCCGCCGAATACGGTGGTATCGGGATCGGTAGTTCTGCAGGTGCACGTGGGAAGAGGTGGCGAGGTGCACGGAGTGATCGCGGTGCGCGGGAAGGGCGTATTGATCGGGGCGGCGACCGCAGCGGTCAAGTCTTGGGGGTTTACGCCGGCGATGTATAAAGGCAAGGCGGTTCCCGCCGATGTGGTGGCGGCATTCGTATTTGCCCCGCCAGAAATGGGCACGCAGTGAGAAGAGAGATTACCAACTAGCCACAGCGGGAGTCCATCTCCCGAACCATGCACGGTGACAGTCCAAAGAAAAAGGCGGGGAGGCTTGCGCCTTCCCGCCTTTTGATTTCGTTGAAGCTGAATGAGCACCGCTAACGCGGGCGTGAACAGCTTCTCGGAAGTGGTTTACAGAGGTTGAACGTTGGAAGCCTGCAGGCCCTTGGGGCCGCGGACAACCTCAAATTCAACGGCCTGTCCCTCGTTGAGAGAGCGATAGCCGTCCGCCTGAATAGCGGAGAAATGGACGAAAACGTCCTCGCCGCTCTGGCGCTGGATAAATCCAAAGCCCTTGCTGGCGTTAAACCACTTCACTGTACCTTGTTCTTTCACAGAATTGTTTCCTTTAAATAAAAAAGCTATCTGATGCACTCTTTTTCCGGGAACCTTTGAGGGAACCGGGCGTCTTTCGCTGATTCTCGACACCGCGGTAAAGCGGGTGGGAAACAAAAAAAGTCCGCAAGTTGTACTTGCGGCGCTTTAAGACAAAAGGCGAAACAAGAGCAACAAACGCAGAGATAGAGTAGCAGGAAAGTACCTTAGACGCAAGAGAAATCTGAGTGGTGCGGAGGCAGGTTTTGTGCAACCCCAAATATGACGGCGCCTCCGGTGATTCCCGCCGCTACTCGCATTCGTTCCCGCCTCAGCAAACGAAAACCCCTGCTCGCACGTCCGAATGGGATATAGTCTGGGCTCGAATTGCGACTTTTGTGTAGGCCGGTCCGTACCCTAGACAAGTGCGCGGCCCAATTTCCTGGGAAACCTAGGATCTGTGAACGGCGCGGAGGCGAATTGTGTTGAGCATAAAGAATTTGACGAAAACGTATGCGGGTGGCGTGCAGGCGCTACGGGGAGTGTCGCTGGAAATTCCCACCGGGATGTTTGGATTGGTGGGCCCGAACGGCGCGGGGAAATCGACATTGATGAAGATTCTAGCGACGCTTCTGGAGCCGGATGAAGGCACCGCTCAGCTTGATGGATTAAACCTGGTGGAGCAAAAGGACGAAACCCGCAAGATCCTGGGGTACTTGCCTCAGGAGTTCGGCGTGTATCCGAAAATGCCTGCCATCGACTTGCTGGAGCATTTGGCGGTGATGAAAGGGATTACTAACGCGCGCGAGCGCAAGGAAATCGTGGAATCGCTGCTCCAGCAGACCAATCTTTGGGACAGCCGGAAGAAAGCGCTGGGCGGCTATTCGGGAGGGATGAAGCAGCGCTTCGGCATTGCTCAGGCGCTCTTGGCCAATCCGAAGCTGATCATCGTGGATGAACCCACAGCGGGGCTGGATCCTGCGGAGCGCAACCGCTTCTTAAATCTGCTCAGTGGTATTGGCCGTAACGTGGTGGTGATTCTGTCCACCCACATCGTGGAGGATGTTCGCGAACTGTGCTCGCGGATGGCGATTATCAGCCAAGGGCAATTGCTGCTGGAAGGCAAGCCGAGTGAGGCTTTGGAACAGTTGCGCGGCCGCGTTTGGAAGAAGATTGTGGCCACTGATGCGGAACGCGAAGCCCTGGAGAAATCGATGCGGGTGATTTCCACGCATCTCGTCGGAGGACTGCACGAGGTACGCGTGTATGCCGATGCGTCGCCCGGAGTTGGATTTGAGAGTGCGGAAGCGGATCTGGAGGATGTGTACTTTCTGAATCTGAATGCAACCGAGAGGGATTAAGGAAGAACCTTCAGGGGAGATTGTGCGGACATGTGGCGCAGCAGTGCTGCGCACCTACGAAGAGAACGAGTTGCAACGTTCCGCATAGTCAGCCGATCAGGGAAACCGGAGAGCACGGCCAAGAGTGGCTAGACCACGAGGAGCGGCGATGTTTTGGACATTTTTCTGGTTCGAACTGAAATTGCGCATGCGCAGCGCTTCTACTTACATTTTTTTCCTCATTCCGTTCGCCATGATGTTTTTCTCGGTGTCGGTTTCGGATTTTGGTCCCATCGGTCCCGGTAAAGTGCTGCTGAACGGTCCTTATGCGCTGATGCAATGTTTCGGCCAGTACACCGCGTTCGGCGCAATTCTGATCGCCGCCATTTTCGGACCGGCGATGCTGCGCGATTTTCAGCAAGACACGTATTCGCTGATCTTCACCAAACCGATTAAGAAGTTCGATTACCTGGGAGGGAAGTGGCTAGCCTCGTTTGTGGTGACCGTGTTTATTTTCAGTGGATTGGTGCTTGGCGGAATCATCGGCACGGTGATGCCATGGGCGGATAAGAGCCGCTTAGCGCCCGTCCATCTCGGGAATTACCTGAAGCCCTTCGTCGATCTCACGGTGATCAATATTTTCTTTCTGGGCGCGCTGTTTTTCTGCGTGGCTGCGCTCTCGCGCCGCATCCTGGTCGTTTATCTGCAAGGCGTTGCGGTGCTGGCCATTTACCTGATTCTGGGTCTGTCCGTAATCACTACCAACAAGCTGGAACGGTTCTGGCCCTCGGTCGTAGATCCGTTCGGGCTGGTGTTCATGACCAGCATCATGCGCTATTGGACGGTCGTGGAGCGCAACAGCAAATTCCTGGCTTGGTCCGGCGCGTTTCTTTACAACCGGATCCTGTGGATCAGTGTTGGTATTGTGGCGCTGGCGGTCACTCACTTTTTGTTCCCGATGTCCGCGGAAGTGCTGGCCGGCAAGCGCGCGAATCGCAAAGCAAAACAAGCGGCCGAAGCCGAGGAGCAAGAGAAAAAGGTTCGCCCCCGAGCGGTGATCCAACTACCGGCAGTCACTCAGGAATTTACGGCTCGTACGACGTGGATGCAATTCCTGTCCATGACCCGGATGAGAACGCGGAATATTCTGCGCGAGGTTCCCTTCTGGGCCATTGCGCTCCTGATGATTGTGTTCTGCGCGATCAACGGATACTTCGCTGGGGAAGCGAGCGGGGTGAAAGTGTGGCCGGTCACCTACCTGATGCTCGGAGTGCTGCAGGGCGGTGGTTCGTTGTTCCTGTACATCGTGCTGGTTTTGTATGCCGGGGAATTAATTTGGCGGGAACGCGACGTACGGTTCGATCAGATTCATGAAGCGCTGCCGGAGAAGGACTGGACGGACTGGCTGAGCAAGTTCGCCACGCTGACGATTGTGGAAGTGCTGCTCCTTAGTATTGTGCTGGTCGTAGGCGTAGTGATGCAGGCAGTTGGCGGGTTTTACCGATTCGAGATTGGTCATTACTTGATTGAGTTGTTCCTGATCTGGCTGCCGCAGATTCTGATGATCGTGCTGTTGGCGCTGTTCGTCCATACGATCGTGAAAAACAAGTTCCTCGGGCACACCATCATTATCGGTTTCATCATTCTGATTCCCGTGCTCTATCGCTACGGCATCGAGAACCGCCTGTGGCTGTATGGCGAAACAACTCCGTACACGTATTCAGACATGAACGGCTATGGACATTTCGTGAAAGCGCTGCTGTGGATCAGTGTGTACTGGCTGGCCATCGGTGGTTTGTTAGGCGTGCTGGCGATTGCGCTCGCGCGGCGTGGCACGGACACAAGTCTGAAGGTACGGCTCAAATTGGCGCGCCAGCGGTTTCCACGGCTCGCGGCAGCAACGGTGCTGTGCGCAGGTTTGGCGATAGGGGCGGGCGGCTGGTTCTACTACAACGCGCATGTGCTGAACGTGTACCGCACCACATTTGTGGAGCGCCATCGCGTGGCCGAGTACGAAAAGCGTTATAAGAAGTACGAGAAGTTCCCACAACCAAAAATCACCGGCGTGGAAGTAGCCGTCGATATTTTTCCGGAGCGCCGGTCGTTCACTGCTAACGGGCACTACGTCATGGTGAACCGCACGGATCAGCCGATTGCGGAGATCCACGTGACGGAGGCAAAGGACTCGATCGATGACGTGAAGTTCGACCGTCCTTTCAAGAACAAATTGAGCGATAAGGAACACTTCTACGAAATTTACACACTGGCGCAGCCGCTGCAGCCTGGCGAAACCCTGCGCATGGATTTCCGGGCGTCCGCGAATACCAAGGGCTTCAAGGATGGCGGGGAGCGCGCGGAACTCGCCTACAACGGAACCTTTTTCGACCGCGATTATTTTCCGACGCTCGGCTACAACCGCGCGATAGAAATTGACGAGCCGGTCCGGCGTAAAGAAGAAAAGCTCGGCGCCTATGAGGAAATGGCGCCACGCGGCGATCCCTATTATTCCAACGTGAATCTCTTCACCCCGGATTCGGAGTGGGTCACCTTTCGATGCGTCGTGAGCACATCGCCAGACCAGGTGGCCATTGCCCCCGGTTATCTGCAACGGGAATGGACCGAGAATGGCCGGCGTTATTTTCAGTACGACATGCGCGATGCGCGGATCAACAATTTTTATTCCTTTATTTCCGGACGCTTCGACGTGAGGCACGACAGATGGAACAACGTGAACCTCGACGTTTATTACACCCCGGGGCACGAATATAACTTGGACAAAATGATGGAATCCGCCAAGGCCGGGCTCGCTTACTACGAAAAGAATTTCGGCCCTTTCCAGTTCACGCAATACCGCGTGCTGGAATTCCCGCGTTATCGCACGTTCGCGCAATCGTTCCCGAATACCGTGCCCTTCTCGGAAGGGATTGGATTTATCGAGCGCATGCAGAAGAAAGACGATCTGGACCTGCTGTATTTTGTGAACGCGCATGAATTAGCTCACCAGTGGTGGGGACATCAGCTGATTGGCGGCGCGGTGCAGGGTTCGAACATGATGTCCGAGACGCTGGCCGAGTATTCCGCGCTGCAGGTGATGACCAAAAAATATGGCGAAGAGAATACCCGCAAGTATCTGAAATATGAATTGGACCGCTACTTGCGCGGGCGTGCCGGAGAAACCCGCCACGAACCTCCGTTGTCCCTTGTGCAGAACGAGCCGTATGTCTGGTATTACAAAGGCGCACTGGTGATGTACGCGTTGAGCGATTACATCGGAGAAGATAAGTTGAATGGGGCGCTCCGCGGCTATCTGGAAAAAAATCGCTATGCCACTGGCCCGTTCCCGGATACCCGTGGATTCGTGGAAGCTTTGCGGCTGGCCACGCCGCCGGAATTGCAGTATCTGGTGGACGATATGTTTGACTCGATTGTTTTGTACGAGAACAAAGCCACATCGGCGGTGGTCACGAAACAACCTGATGGCAAGTACAAAGTGACGCTCGCCGTGGAAACGTCGAAGAGGAAGGCCGACGGTTCAGGGAATGAAACTCCCGCGGTTATCAAGGATTTCATCGACGTGGGTGTTTTCAGCGGGTCCAAGGAGCATTTGAACAAGCTCTACCTGGAGAAGAGGAAATTCAGCACGGAGAAGTCCACAGTTGAAATGGTTGTGGTAGAGAAACCGACGTGGGCGGGAATTGATCCCTACAACAAACTGATTGATCGCAATCCCGACGACAATCTGGTGGAAGTCGAAGAGCAAAAATAGAAGAAACCGAGCCGAGACTGGGTGCGAGGCTCGAAGTGCGCCTGCGGTAAACTTATTTGATATGGGGATGAGTCGGTATGAGCATTGGATACGACGGTACGAGCACCGGCGATGGACTACAGATGACAACCGCATGGTGCGGCCGTTCGAATGGGGAATTGAGCACCTGGGCGCCCGGCCCGGGGACGACCCGCGATTATTTTTAGCGGAGTATGCCAGCGAAGCGATTGCGCGAAGTGAGGATTGGTTCGCCGCAGCCGAGGTGAGTGATTACCGGCTGGACGATTCGAATGTCCTGACGTTCACGAGCCCGCTCGATTCGCCGTGTCTGGAAAATAATGTGGTGCACGCGCAGTTATTTCCCGCGCGCAAGGGCGGACCTGCGGTACTGATCCTGCCGAACTGGAATGCAAAATGGGGCGGGCAGATCCCGCTGGCGCATTGGCTGCAACGCATGGGCATCACCGCGATGAAAATGAGTTTGCCCTACCACGACCGGCGCATGGCGAAGGGGCACGAGCGCGCGGATCAGTTGGTTGGGCCAAATATTGGATTGACGCTCGTGTCCAACCGGCAAGCGGTGCAGGATGCGCGGGCATGCCTGACGTGGCTGGAGCGGCGTGGCTACGACCGGCTGGGAATTTTGGGAACGAGCATCGGGTCATCGGTGGGATACATCACGTTGGTGCACGACCCGCGCGTGCGCGCAGGGGGATTTTTTCATGTGTCCACGTACTTCGCGGACGTGGTGAGTCAGGGCATGACCACGAATCACGTGTGGGAGGCTTTGCGGCAGGAAGTGACTGTAGAGGAGTTGCGGCGCTATTGGGCGCCGATCAGCCCGATGCCCTATGTAGAACGCGGCATGGGTGCGGGTCGCAACACGTTCATGGTTTATGGAAAGTACGATCCCACGTTTTTGCCGGAATTGACCGAGCAGATGCTGACCGCCCTGCGGAGGCATGGGGCGGAGTCGCGAACCATGGAGTTGCCGGTGGGCCATTATTCGCTGGAACTGGCGCCGTTCAGTTATATCGCCGGATATTCCATGTTCATGTACTTTTTGGAGGCGCTGGGGTGAGAGCGGAAGAGAAAAGTGCAGTTTCACCACAGAGAGCACGGAGTGCACAGAGTGTTCCAGAAGACGGATGTAAAGCCTGATGCTTAATTTCAGGTCAAAGCTTTCGTTTGTAAATTCGGGGGAGACAACCAATATGGAGGTTGCCTGGGTTTGGCTATGCGTGGAGATTAGGAGTTCGCGAGTCGCGGCTCGGGAAGAAACGAAATCCTAAGGCAGAGTGGCGATGAGATTCGCAGAGGACGCTGAAAGCACCGACAGTGGCGTGGAGGCGTGTATGGCGGAAGTGGCGGGAGTGAGAAAGACGAAGTTACCTACGATGGCGGAAGTAGCGGCTGCCGGAGAGTTGGTGTATTCGTTCATGCGCCCGACGCCGCAATATTACTGGCCGTTGCTCGCTGAGCGCGTGGGGACCGAAGTATGGGTGAAGCATGAGAACTACACCCCAATTGGCGCGTTCAAAGCGCGGACCGCGGTGGTGTATGTGGATGAGTTGATCAAGCGCGAACCGCGGACGCGCGGTCTGATTACGGCCACGCGAGGAAATCACGGGCACTCGGTGGCGTTGGCAGCCAAACGGTTTGGATTGCCGGCGACGATTCTGGTGCCGCACGGGAATAGCCGGGAGAAAAATGCGTCGATGCGAGCGCAAGGCGCTACGTTGATCGAGTTTGGCGAGGACTACCAGGCTGCGCGAGAGAAGGCTGCGGCTATGGCAGCGGAACAGGGGCTGCACATGGTGCCGCCCTTTCACTATGACATTGTGCGCGGTGTGGCGACCTACTGGATGGAGTTGTTTTCCAGCGTGAAGGATATCGATGTGGTGTATGTCCCGATTGGCATGGGATCGGGAATTTGCGCGGCTTCGGCGGTGCGGAATGGAATGGGGCTGAAGACCAAGATTATCGGCGTGGTGTCGGAGGATGCGCCGGCCTATGCGGAATCGTTTGCTGCGCGGCTGGTAATCGAGGCGCCGGCAACGACTCGGGTGGCGGATGGAATGGCGTGCCGGAAGCCGGATGAAGAGGCGCTGGCGATTATTGTGGAGAATGTGGATCACATCGTGCAGGTGAGTGATGAAGAGGTGGAAGAGGCGATGCGCGCGATGTTCACGGATACGCATTGCATAGTGGAAGGAGCGGGTGCGGCGCCGTTGGCAGCGGCCATGAAGGAGAGAGATTCCTTGCGCGAGAAGCGGGTCGCGTTGGTGGCGAGTGGGGGAAATGTGGATCGCGAGGTGTATGCGGGCATTTTGGGACAATTGGCACGCGAGAGTTAGAAAGAAGAGCAAGGCAGGAATTCACCACAGAGGACACAGAGAGCACAGCGAAGCATTTAGTTTGGAATCATCCCGATGGTGGCTAGCCACGTTTCCACCAATTGCGGCCATCCCGTGATTGGAAAATTTGTCCGCCGCAGTCCGAACGCATGCCCGCCCTGCGCATACAAATGCATTTCCACCGGAACGCCAGCCCTTTGCAATGCTACATAGTAGACCAGCGAATTGTTGATGCTATCCACGTTGTCGTTCTCTGCCTGCACCAAAAACGTAGGAGGCGTATTGCGGGTGACCCGAATCTCTGGATTCAACTCAAACTTCTCTACGGCGATCCACAGGTGCCCCGGATAAAGAGCCACGGCGAAATCCGGGCGACCGCTCTCTTTATCGGCGTCATCTATCGGCGAATACAATCGCTGCTGAAAACGCGTGCTGATGGCGGCGACCAGATGCCCGCCTGCCGAAAAGCCAAGCACTCCAATCTTGTGTGGATCGATGTGCCACTCCTTTGCATGCCAGCGCACCAGTCGTATCGTCCTTTGCGCATCCTCGAGCGCCATCGGCGATTTCGGATATCGCTGGCACTGACAGCGCTCATCCCAGTGCGGGCCTGTATTCGGCACACGGTATTTCAACAGCACACAGGTAATCCCCTTGGATGTGAGCCAGTCACACACCTCCGTGCCTTCCAGGTCGATTGCCAGAATCTGATAGCCCCCGCCCGGAAATACCACCACGGCAACTCCCGTGTTTTTCCCTTGAGGGGAATAGACCGTCATCGTGGGCTGCGAGACTTCGTTGATCGCTGTCCAGGGCTTACCGGCAACCAAGTGGTCTTTCACGAGGGTAGCGCTTTCAGGACCCTTGGCGGGCTGAGCGTCCGGCACTCTTCCTGGCCAAATCGGCATTTGGGTATGTCCTGACGGTGGTTGCCACGTGGACACTTGCGCGTGTACGCCGACACATACAAACACGAGACCGAGAACAACGAGTAAAGGCTTCATCACATCCCCACAGCTTGTTCTTAACAACTCATTGCCAAGCACAGCGGAGTGTACGGCTGCCCAACAGAAATGATTCAAGCTTGTTGCGGTGGGAATCGAATCAGTTAACCGAGTGACGCCGAGCTGTCGTTCTGCCACGACACTTGCAAGCGGGATTCTTTGCTGCCGTCAGGAGGACAGGCCATCTGAATTAGTGGAGGATGTTGGCGATTGTGCCGCTGGCTACGGCTTGCGCTACGGCTGCAATGTCGGGCGCAAGGGACCGGTCAGCGGTGACTCTGGGAGAAATGCCGCGGACCGCGGCTTGAGCCTTTTGCGCGAGCTTGCCGGTCTGCAATGGCGTAAGCAGGTCGATGCCCTGACAGGCGCAGAGCAGTTCAATCGCAAGGATGTGACGCAGATTGTGGAGCATGCGTTCCAGGCGGCGGGCGCCGCTCATGCCCATGGAGACGTAATCCTCCTGATTGCCGGAAGTGGAAATCGAGTCGACCGAATGAGGGAGTGGCAAGCGCGCGATTTTCGCTGGTCAGCGCGGCGGCAGTGACTTGCGCGATCATGAAACCGGAATTGAGGCCGGGATCGGGTGTGAGAAATGCCGGGAGCATGCTGGTAAGCGGATTGGTCATCTGCTCGATGCGGCGTTCGGAAATGCCGCTGAGCGTGGCGAGCGCGATCGCGACTTGATCGGCGGCCATCGCCAAGGGCTGGCCGTGAAAATTTCCGCCGGAGATGATGTCGCCGGCGCCGTTTTGCGTAACGAAGACCAGGGGATTGTCCGTAGCGCTGTTTAGCTCGACCGCAGCCATTTCGCGGGCTTGCAGCAGGGAATCGCGGACCGCGCCGTGCACTTGCGGAGTGCAGCGCAGACTGTAGGCGTCTTGCACCCGCTTGTCGGCGTCGGGCGAACGATGCGATTCGCGGATCTGGCTGCCTTCATTGAGATGCGCGAGATTCCGCGCGGTGGTCGCGGCTCCAGAATAGGCGCGGGCGTGCATGATACGCGCATCGAACGCGCCGGGACTGCCGCGTAGCGCGTCCAGCGAAAGCGCGGCGGAAACATCGGCGGTGTCGGCCAGGATGTCGGCTTCGCGCAGCGCAAGGCTAAGGAGCGCGAGCATGCCCTGGGTGCCGTTGAGCAGCGAAAGACCTTCTTTGGCAACCAGCGCGACGGGTGGAATGTCGGCGCGTTTCAGAGCTTCGCCGCCGGGAAGCTTTTCGTGTTTCAAGAAGGCTTCGCCTTCGCCAATGACCACTTGCGCGAGGTGCGCGAGCGGCGCGAGATCACCGGAAGCGCCGACCGAACCTTGCGAGGGAATCACCGGGTGGACTGCCGGCGTTGAGCATGGCGCACAGGGTTTCCACGATGATGGGGCGAATGCCGCTGAGTCCTTTCGCCAGAGCGTTGGCGCGAAGCAGCATCATGGCGCGAGTTTCGGGGACGAGAGCGGCGTGCCGACTCCGCAGGCGTGCGAGCGCACCAGATTGAATTGGAGTTGCTGGACCTGCTCGGGAGAGATGCGGACACTGGCGAGTTTGCCAAATCCGGTATTGATGCCGTAAGCAGTGTGCCCGGCAGCGAGCAACTTATCGACTACGGCGCGCGAAGCCTGCATTCGTGTGATGGCATCGGGAGCGACGGAGACGGTTTCGTGATGGAGAGAGACGGCGTAGAGTTGCGAGAAGGTGAGTCGTTGCCGGTGAGCGTGATCATGGGAGGAGAGGAAAGCCGGAAATGGGGGAGTTTAAAACAGAGGGCACGGAGAGCACTGAGGAAACGCCAGCTTCGAGCACCAAACAAAAACACGTCATTCCGAACGGAGTCCGCGCAGTGAGGACCTCTGCCTCTTTCCGCGTCTTTCGCGGAAAGAATCTCTTTTTCCGCTCCGAACGCAGGCGAGTCATGACGAATGGCTCCGTGCGGGCGCCGCGGTGGCAGTTGCCGACACCAGCGAGAGAAAGGCGCGTTTGTACTTTTCAGGGAAGTGGCGGACGTGGCCGGTGCGGGTACAGGCGACATGGGTCGTTTCGCCGGTGGCCAACAGCTTTTCGTCGGATTGGCGAAGGATTTCGTAGCCGAATTTGAGCATGCGATTTTTGGCTTCGACGATGCGCGTGCGAATGGTGAGGAGTTCGTCGTAACGGGCCGGTGCGTGATACCGGCAGTGCACGTCGGCCACGACGAGATAGCAATCGTCTTGCAGTTCCATTTGTTTGTAGTCGAACCCGAGGGCACGCATGATTTCCACGCGACCCACTTCGAACCAGATCAGGAAGTTGGAATGATAGACCACGCCCATCTGGTCTGTTTCGGCGTAGCGCACACGTATGGTGAAGTCGTGATAGTCGAGCATATTCGTCATTTAGTATGCCGGAAAAGAGGTCTAGTGTTTGCCCGAATCGTGCCAGACGGGTTTCCGCTTTTCCAGGAACGCGGCCAGGCCTTCCTTGAAATCGGGAGTGCAACGCACTCGCGCGCTTTCCAACACGGCACGTTCGAGGTCGTGATCGACACTGGCGGCAGCCGCGGAAACCAGAAGATGTTTGGCGCGGGTGATGCTGCTGGGACTGGCGGACAGAATGGTTTCCGCGAGTTCGTGAGCGCGGGCCATCAGGTTTTCCGCCGGCACAAGTTCATTCACGAGCCCCAGTTCCTTGGCTTCCGCGGCTTCGACTAACCGGCCAGTCAGGAGCAGGTCTCGGGCCCGCTTTTCGCCAACCTGTCGCGTGAGAAACACGGAAACAATCGCGGGAAGAAAACCGATTTTCACTTCGGTGTAGCCGAATTTTGCTTCGGGAACCGCAAGCGTGAAATCGCAAAGCGTGGCGATGCCGCAGCCTCCCGCCAGTGCGTGCCCATTCACGGCAGCGATCAGCGGGCGGGAATAACTCCAAATCTTGCGAAACATTTTGGCGATCCGGCGGGAGTCGTCCTGATTCTCCGCGGCGGATTGCCGGCCGATGGCCTGGAGATAGTCGAGATCAATGCCGGCGCAGAAAGCTTTCCCGGTGCCGGTGAGGATTACCACGCGGGCCGGCGATTTCTCGATTTCGTCAAGCGCAGCTTGAAGCTCGGCGATCATCTGCGTGGAGATGGCGTTGCGTTTGTCGGGACGGTTGAGGGTGATGGTCGCGAGATGTTCCCCAATTTCGAATTCGAGTGTTTCGAAATTCATGAGCAGCCTCCCTTAACCGGCCACGGCGCCGTGCGCGTACTTGGCACGAATGTCGTTGGTCAATGCGATTACATCGGCTAGTTTAGCGCCATCGAGAGCAGGTTGCGCACCTGCGGACACCAGCGCGGCGAGAACCGCTTCGGTGGGAATGTTGCCGACCAGGTCGTCGCCGGCGAATGGGCAGCCGCCGAGTCCAGTTAGCGCGGAGTCAAAACGGCGGCACCCGGCTTGATACGCTGCGAGAACTTTGGCTTCGGCGTCATCCGGTCGCGAGTGGAGATGCACGCCGAGTTCGATGCCGGCGACATGATCTTTCACTTGGGAGTAGAGCGAGTGAACGAGTTCGGGAGTGGCGGTGCCCACGGTGTCAGCCAACGAGACCGTGCTGACACGAATGTCTTTGAGCCAGTCGAGCGTGTCTTGCACAATTTCGGAGCCCCACGGTTCGTCGTAAGGATTGCCGAAGGCCATGGAAATGTAGATGACAAGATTTTTGTTTGCGGCTTTCGTTTCGCGCTTGAGGATTTCCACCAGGACGCGCGATTCAGCACGGGTCATGTTGGCGTTGGCACGGCGGAAATAGGCGGAGATGGAGTAGGGATAGCCAATGGTGGAAACGCCAGGAGTGGCAAGCGCGCGCTCCAGTCCCTTTTCATTCACCACAATTCCAGTTATTTCGGGAAGCGTCGTGCCATCCGGAAGGGAAGCAAGCAGCCTGGCCATCACCTCTTCGCTATCCGCCATTTGCTTGACGTGTTTGGGGGAAACGAAGCTGACCGCATCAATGTGCGTGAATCCCGCAAGCACCAGCGCATGCAGATACGCTGCTTTTGTCTCCGTGGGGATAATCTCGGGTAAACCTTGCCAAGAATCGCGAGGGCACTCGATCAGGGTGATGGAATTCATGGAAGAGGTTGAAAGGTGAAAGTTTAAAGTTTAAAGTTTAAAGCAGACAAAAGCAAAAAGCTTTCAACTGGCTCAAGTTTGAAGCACTCCCGTTTTAAACTCAGGCACATGTGTGTTCAGCGCCGCCGCTTGCAACGCCCAGATCAACGCATCACGCGTTTGCGCCGGATCGATGATCGCATCCAGCCAAAGGCGGGCGGCGGCATAACGCGGGTCGGTCTGGTGGTCGTACGTAGCTTTAATCGTTTGGAGCAGATCCTTCTTGGCTTTTTCGTCGAGCTTTTTGCCTTGGCGTTCAAGCTGTTTGAATTTGATTTCGGCCAGGGTGTTCGCGGCAGCATCACCACTCATGACCGCGAATTTCGCAGTGGGCCAGGCGAACAGAAAGCGCGGGTCGTACGCCTTGCCGCACATGGCGTAATTGCCGGCGCCGAAACTCCCCCCAAGAATCACGGAAATTTTGGGGACGACGCTGTTGGCCACGGCGTTGACCATCTTCGCTCCCGCGCGAATGATCCCGCTCCATTCCGCATCTTTGCCCACCATAAAACCGTTTACGTCGTGAAGAAACACGAGCGGGATGCGGTTCTGATTGCAATCCATGATGAAACGCGCGGCCTTTTCGGCGGACTCCGTGTAGATCACGCCGCCAAATTCGATGCGTTTCTGATCGGAGTGCGGCGCGTGGGTTTGCACGTGTTTTTTCTGATTCGCGACAATCCCCACTGCCCATCCACCAATGCGCGAGTAGCCGCACAGCAGTGTTTCGCCATATTCGGCGCGATATTCTTCGAAGGCGCTGCCGTCCACGATGCGGGCGATGATGTCGCGCATGTCGTATTGCTTCCCAGGGTCGCCGGAGAAGACACCGTAAATCTCGCTGGCAGGATAGAGCGGCTCGGCAAGCCGGGAATGGTTGAAGATCGGCGGGTTCGGAGCGCCCATTTTGTCGACGAGCGCGCGAATGCGCTTGATGCAGGATTCGTCATCCGGCTCGCGGAAGTCGACGGTGCCACTGATTTGCGCGTGCATTTTGGCACCGCCCAATTCTTCGGCGGAAGTTCTCTGTCCAATGGCGGCTTGCACCAGCGCGGGACCGGCGAGAAACAATCCGGAGCCCTCGGTCATCAAGATGTGATCGCACATCACCGGAAGATACGCACCGCCCGCCACGCACATGCCCATGATCGCGGTGATCTGCGGGATGCCCATGGCGCTCATCACGGCGTTGTTGCGAAAGACGCGCCCGAAATCGTCGGTGTCGGGGAACACGTCTTCCTGAAGGGGAAGAAACACGCCGGCAGAATCGACGAGATAAATGGTGGGAATGTGATTGTCTATGGCGATGTTTTGCGCGCGAATCACTTTTTTCGCCGTCATGGGAAAAAAGGCGCCGGCTTTCACGGTCGCGTCATTGGCGATAATCATGAACAGGCGACCGGCAATCCGGCCCAGTCCGGTGATGGCGCCCGCGGCGGGCGCGCCACTCCACTCCTCGTACATTTCGAAGGCAGCATAAATGCCGAGTTCGAAAAAATGCGTGCCGGGGTCGATGAGTGCGCTGATGCGTTCGCGCGCGGTGAGGCGATTCTTTTTATGCTGCGCATCGATGGCTTTCGCACCGCCACCTTCGCGGATTTTCTCTTCTTCGTTTTTCAGCGCGGTGAGGAGATCGACCATGGCGTGCGAGTTCTTTTCAAATTGGGGGGACTTGGGGTTGATGGAGGATTTGAGAATCGACACGCGTGTACCTCGTGTTGGGAGATGCTGACAAGGAAGTATAAGGAGATGGGCAGGGTAGAGGCAAAGCCGCAGACCGTCCCTACAGACCGTTTTTGCGTGTGGAGTTTGGTAGAATGCGCGCTATGAAAAATACGTTTCGTGCTACCTCGCTTCGCCCAGCCAATCCCGACTGGCGCACTTGCCAGCGGTTCGCGCGCTTTCTTTTGGTCATCGCGCTTACGTTTGGCGCCATGGCTGTTCATGGGCAGAAACATCCGTTCGGCGTGGATGATTATTCGGCCTTGCGGCGCGCCACCGCGGTTGCGGTTTCACCCGATGGGAAAACGCTGCTCTATCAGCTGAGTTTCGATGGGGAGAAGGGGCCGACCAAGCACGAGTGGCACTTAGTCGATGTCACTGGCGAGAACGCCAAGAAACTGGAGTTGCCAGAGTCGTTTCGGCCTACGGGATTCACGAAAGATGGCAAGGCGCTCTACGGAAATTACGAAGTGGATAAGAAAGCGCAGCTGGGAACCGTGCCGCTGAGCGGAGGAAATCCCACAACGATCATCGCGCTGCCGAATGGGATTCATGGCAACTGGATTTCGCCGGATGGAGCACGCTTCGCATTCACCGCCGATCCGCGCCCGGAAGACCCACTCGACAATGTCCGGCACGTGGCGGAGAACGACGTGAACAGTTTGTATGTTGCGGACGCGACCGGCGGGAATGGGGCGTGGTGGTGTCCGGAGCTGAAGGATGTGGGAGATGTGGCATGGTCGGCGGATGGATCGCAACTGGCGGTGGTGACCTCCTATCCGAAGATCGGGCACCACGATGTGCGCTCGACGATCTGGGTGTGCACCGCAAATGGCGCGCGCAAAGTAGCCGACATTGCGAATTCGGTGGCGGGCATAGCGTGGGCCAATGGCGGTAAGGATCTGGCGTTTGCGAGCACCACGACGGACGTGTTGACCCCGGACCATTTGTGGACCGTGCCGGCGAGTGGCGGCACTCCACAGGACCAAACGCCGAAGCTGGAAGGCTCGATAACCGGCGTGAGCAACGATGCGCACGGCACCGTCTGGGTGGACATGCACAAAGGCGTGATCACGGAGGTCTACGCATATCGCGACGGGAAGCTGCAGCCAGCGTACCGGTGGCCCGGAGGCGTAGTGTTTGCGCCACCTGCAGTTTCGCCCTACGCGGGAGCAAGCGACGTGCGGGCGCTGACGGTGGGCGATCCTACGCACAGTTTGAACGTAGCGGTGGCGCACGGGAGTGAACTGCAGAAGATTACGCACGAAGGCGATGACACGTTGGCAAGAGTGGAATTGGGCGATGTGCGCGTCGTGACTTGGAAGACCAAGGATGGCACAAAGCTGGAAGGCATTCTAACGCTGCCGGCGAATTACCAGGCGGGGAAGCGCTACCCGTTTTTGAATTTGCCGCATGGCGGCCCGGAAGCGAATGACACGCTGGACTTCGATTTGTTCTCGCGGATGATTGCGGGATTTGGCTACGTGGTGCTGCAGGTGCAATATCGCGGGTCCACCGGATATGGCACGGATTTTCTGGAGGCGATTTACCAGCATTTTGGCGACGTGGCTTACCGCGATGTGGATAGCGGCACCGACTACGCCATCGAGCAAGGTTGGGCCGATCCAAATCGTCAGACGATGTTTGGGTGGAGCGCGGGCGGGTTCATGACCTCGTGGACTGTGACGCAAACGCACCGGTACAAAGCAGCCATCGAGGGAGCGGGGATCACGGACTGGTTAAGTTTTATTCCGACCAGCGATATTGGGCAAGTGGATTACGACCTGCGCTTGCAGGAAAAGGACCCCGAACCGTTTCTGAAATTTTCGGCGGTGATGCATGCGGACCAGGTAACTACCCCGCTCTTGATCCTCCATGGCGAGGCGGATCAGCGCGTTCCCGCGTTTCAAGGACGCGAGTTCTTCATTTTGTTGGCGGAACGCGGCAAGACTGTGCGGATGGTGACGTATCCAGGATCGCCGCATTTTCCGCGCCTGGCGGAACAGCGCCGCGACGTATTCAACGAAGTGAAAGGTTGGCTGGAAAAATACAATCCGTGAGGAGCCCTGGTAGCGCCGGCTTGCGATTGCGCCACGCCTCCATCCCTAAATGTACAGCAGCGCCTGATCGATATCGGCGATAATGTCTTCCACATCCTCAATGCCAACCGACAATCGCACCAGGCTATCGGTAATGCCGATTCGGTCGCGAACCTCTTTCGGCATGGACACATGAGTCATCTGCGCCGGCAAGGAAATCAGCGACTCCACGCCGCCGAGACTTTCCGCCAACGAACACATTTTCACCTGATTCAGAAAGCGCCGCGCGGCATCTTCAGAACCGACATCGAACGACAGCATCGCGCCGGGACCCTTCTGTTGGCGTCGAGCCAATTCGTGTTGCGGGTGGTGTACCAGCCCAGGATAGAAAACCTTGCGCACTTTCGGATGTGCGTCCAGATGGCGTGCCACGGCTAACCCGTTTGCGTTGTGCTGCAGCATGCGGACCGCCAGCGTCTTGATGCCACGGGAAGTGAGGAAGCAGTCCATGGGCGCTAGTCCCGCGCCAGCAGATCGCTGAATGAAATAAATTTTCTCGGCATCTTCCGGGCGGGTCAGGACCACGGCGCCTCCGGTCGCGTCGCTATGCCCATTCAGGTATTTCGTCAGGGAATGCACCACGATGTGCGCGCCCAACTCGATTGGGCGCTGCAAATAGGGCGTGAGGAAGGTGTTATCGACCACCAGCGTGGCGTGCCGCTCGTTGGCCAACTTCGCCATCGCCGAAATATCCGTGATCCGAACGGTGGGATTTGTCGGCGTCTCGATGTAGATCATTTTCGTGTTTGGCCGAAACGCTCCCAGCACCACGGCGGGGTCAGTCGTGTCCACAAACGAAAATTCCAAGCCGAAATGCACCAGCAGTTGTGTGCTCAGCCGGTACACGCCGCCGTAAACGGCTTCCGACAGCACCACGTGATCACCGGGCCGCAGCAACCGGAACACCGCATCAATTCCAGCCATTCCGGAAGTGAAGACGTAAGCTGCCAGCCCGCCTTCTAGTTTCGCAACGGTGCGTTCCAAGGCTTTGCGGTTCGGATGATTCGTTCGCGCGTAGTCGTAGCCGCCTTTCGTTTTGCCCAACTCTTCATACAAATACGTCGACGTCTGATAGATCGGTAGCACCACTGCGCCGGTCGAAGGATCCGGTTCTTGGCCGACATGAATCGCATTTGTAGCAAATCCCATGCGTGTCTCCTTAATTCCGTGGGCGTACACGAGGACGAAGCGGAAAGTTCTACCCTGATGCATCCGGCTTGTCGAGGCTAGAAAAAATTTACAAGAGGAGCGCCAGCGAGTCAAATCTTTGATGCTCTTGACGTTTCATTGGCTTCCAGACACTATGATGAGGCGCACATGGGGATGAATTACCGGCAAATTCGCGCACTCTTTCTGGCCGCCGGACTCGGTCTTGCCGCCACTTGTGTCACCCCACAGGATCAAAACCAGCCTTCGAAGAAAGACCAGGCGCCGTCTCCCACTCACCGCATTACGATCGAAGTGACCGGCGGCGATTCCAATAAACCCGTCGAAAACGCCAGTGTTTACGTGAAGACCTTGGAAGAGCACGCGATCAAAGACAAGAAATTTGAAGTGAACGTTAAGACCAATCCCGAGGGCGTCGCGCACGTTCCCGACTCCCCCCTGGGCAGAGTGCTAATTCAGGTTGTCGCCGATGGTTGGAAGCCGTACGGCCACTGGTTCGACCTCACCGATCCCAAGCAAACCATCAAGATTCACTTGGAGCGTCCGCCGAAGTGGTACTAAGGTCAGCGAGTGGAAACTTTTTGCAAACAAAATCTCTTTTTGATTCTCAAAATGCCGTCTGGCCTGCAAAACTTTTTCCAGACGAGTTCGTCAGCCTGCACGATTGCACTAACTTGGTGCAATCCGTATCATCGCATTGAATTGTGACCAGTTACCGAAACTTTTCCGATGCTTTCCACAAGCTTTTCCACGAATGTGTGCAAATCTTAATGCGTGCGAAATATTTTGTATTGCGTTGCGGAACTGCACGTGCCCACTGTGGCAATTCGCATTTCGTTTTCGGCGATTTTGACCATCGGAATTGCCCGATGTTACAGTGAATGGACGGAAAACAACTCTAGTGAGTGAATCCACCAGCGGTCCATTCTCGATGATGCAGATGTTCTGGGGCAATCTCACCGCCCGTCCGCTGCGCGGCTTTCTCAGCATTCTCGCCATCGCCATCCAAGTCGTTCTGGTACTTATGATTGTCGGCATGACCTCCGGCGTGATCTCCGACTGGGGCAAGCGCGTGGAAGGGGTGGGCGCCGATATTCTCGTTCAGCCTCCTAACGCTTCCATTTTCTTCGCGTTTTCCAGCGCGGTGATGCAGGAGTCTCTCGGAAACGAAATCGAGAAGTTGCCTGGCGTCGACGAAGTTGCGCCCACGCTCATCATGACCGACCCCAAGACGCTCATGATCATCTACGGCATCGATTTCAAAAAGTTTAATGCGCTGAGCAAAGGCTTTATTTTCCGTTCCGGACGTCCGTTCGAAGCTCCGGACGAAACCATCGCTGACGACATCGCCGCGCAAACCCGTCACCTCAAAGTCGGAGATACCGTTACGCTTATCAATCACACCTTCCGCGTTTCCGGCATCGTCGTTCACGGAAAGGGTGCCCGTTTTTATCTTCCCTTGAAAAGCGCGCAAGACATCATGGGCGCGGAGAATCGCGTCTCCATGTTTTTTGTGCGGAGCAAAGGCGATACCGAAGCCACGCGGGCCGAAATCCTGAAGCTTGACCCGCAAAACCGCGTGCGCTCGATGTCCGAGTATGTCTCGCTGATGAGTTCATCCAACTTGCCGGAGCTGAAACCGTTCATTCGGACCATGGTGGTGCTTGGAATTTTGGTCAGCTTCCTGGTGGTGCTCATGAATATGCACACCATGGTGATGGAGCGGACGCGCGAGATCGGCATCATGAAAGCCCTCGGTTTTACTCGCCGCGAAGTTGTCCAGATGCTTCTCGGCGAAACTGCGGTCCTCGCCATCGCCGGAAGTCTACTGGGAATTGTGATTACGTTCGTCACTCAAGCCATACTCAAGCAAACTACTCCGTCCTTGCCCGTTCTTCTTTCGCCTGGTTGGGTGGTGGCGTCCTTTGGCCTTGCCTTCGTCGGAGCTGCCCTCGGCGCGGTTGTGCCGGCGCTCCGAGCTGCAAGTTACGATCCCGTAGAAGCGCTCGCCTACGAATAAGAATCCGCACAGACTTCCTCAAATTTCCTCAAACGCCGGATTGCGCCTGCCGGCCGAAACTGATATGAGAGAAGCAGAACAAGGGCGGTTCCCGCCCGCCTGGACAATAGTCGCGAACAAAACCGAGGAGACGGATATGAAGCGGATGATTTGGCTTGTGCTGCTATTGCTGGCTTTTGTTGTTCCCGCAAATGCGCAGATGGGTATGGATATTTTTCGCAGGCCCGCGATCACCAAGGCCATCCATCCAGTGGTCGGAAAGGGTGCGGAGTATCAAACTGTCGACAAAGGCTCTGCCGACAAGCCCACCGTCATGGAACTGGGCGTCGTCGGTAAAGAAAGTGTCGATGGAAAAGACGCTTACTGGATGCAGTTTGCCGATATCCGAGAGGGCAAGACCACTGTCGGAAAAGCCCTGGTGACCCCTGATGACTTCCAATTTCACCGCATGATTATGGAGGTCCCGGGACAGGGCGCCATGGAAATGCCGATGAACATGTCGCCGAAGGCCAAGGCCGATATGAACGAAAAGATGAGCGACTGGCACTCGGTCGGTTCCGACACGATCACCGTCCCTGCAGGCACTTTCTCTTGTGAGCACTGGCGCAACGATAAAGACCATTCCGACATTTGGACCACCGACAAAGTGACGCCATTCGGCATGGTCAAGGAAGTTCGTTCCGACAGGACCACCGTGCTCGTCAAGGTTCTCGATAGCGTTCCTGACCGGATCACTGGGCCCGTCAAAAAGTTTGACATGCAGCAGATGATGCAGCAGATGCAACAGCGCCGGCAGCAGGACAATCAATAAACTCCGCTCGTACGCGCTGCACTGGATCGCTCATTCCTTCGCGGCTTCCCCTTGCTTTTCCAAACTACTGCTCACGAGTTTCGCGGGTGAGCGTGTTTCGTTGCAAGTGCGCTACACTCGTGTCTTTTCCGCAACCACAGCATCGAACTTAGGAGACCGATGGCCCCCGACAAATATCTTCCAGCGAGAATCGTCGACCGCAAAGAGGTCGCGCCGGATCTGTTTCTGCTGCATGTCGAATGCGATCAGGCGTTGCCCTACCTCGCCGGCCAATACGCCACGCTGGGCGTGGAAATCGACGGCAAGCGCATCGAGCGACCCTATTCGATGTGCTCCTCTCCTTACGAGAGCAGGCTGGAATTTTTCGTCGAGCGCGTCCCTCACGGTGAATTGACTCCGCTGCTGTACGCCATGGATCAAGGCGCTCCTTTGCTGTTGCGGCGTTTCGCCAAGGGGCGCTTCACCCTGGACCTGCGCAGCGGCCGCAAAAATCACTTCCTGCTTGGCACCGTGACCGGAATTGCCCCGTACGTCAGCTATGTCCGCACGGTTTATCAGGATTGGAAAACTGGCGGCGCCCTTATGCCGGGCGACCATCGCTTGTTTTGTGTTCACGGGGCCAGCCACGGTCGGGAGTTCGGCTATCGTGATGAGCTGGAGCGCGCCGCTGCGGAAGCTCCGTGGTTCAAGTATGTCCCCACCGTGAGCCGTCCCTGGGATGATGAATCGTGGAATGGCGAAAAAGGCCGCGTCGACGATTTGATTCGGAAATTTGCCGACGTGTGGAACCTCAAACCGGAGGAAACCACCGCCTATCTCTGCGGGCACCCCGGCATGGTTGAAAATGGTCGCGGGATTCTTCTGCGCGCCGGCTGGAAGAAAGATGCCATCCAGGACGAATCCTACTTTCCCTTGTCCTAGGCGTTTGTTAGCCGCATCTTCTCCTTGCTGTTCTTGGCGGCCAGCAATCAGCGAGTCCTGGTGTACTCTCCCCGGAAGACAGTCGTCCAGGTCTTTCCGCCATCCATGGACTTCTCCCAAATCTGGTCCACCTTGTCCGCGCTCTCGCGCGTGACCCTGATCCGGTGCAGAACGGTTGTTCCATCGGGGTTTCGGGTGGGGCCATAGAACTCTGCGGCATTCCCCGAAACCTTTCCATCGGTGAACACGTGCACGTGGCCACGATTATCCGCAAACATACCCAGCCAGCTTTTGTGTTCGTAGTTGTATGCGAACCGATTTTCTCCCGCATGCCCCTGTGCGTCGTGCCAACTCTCCACGACCTCGCATTTGTCCAAACTCAGGAACACTTTGCTGCTTGCCGGCGAACCGCCCCCGTTCTGAATGGCCCAGTCTCCCAACCAGAAGTCCAGTTGCCGGCTCGCTGAATGTTCCGAACAGGGTGTTTGATCGCTAGTTGCCGTTACGCTCGGCGCGGCCCACGCGGCCACCGCAACGCAAGCCGCGATTCTCAAACTCCTCGCGAGCCAAACGTTTCCGCAAAAGACTCTTTTGCTTTGTCCCATTGCTTCCTCCCGGGGGACAACCTACACGTTGCCTGAGAGTCTTACTTCCGGTATTGTGACAAGCAATGTCGCAAAAGCGACAAACTGAAGTCTTGAACCGGCGGGGCCAAGCGGCGGCGCAAATCACCGCGCTAGCACAAGATTATCCGGCAAGCCATCGAATCCCCTGGCATTTCCACGAATGGGACCAACTGGTTTATGCCTCACACGGCGTCATGACGGTGAGTACCGACGAGGGCTCATGGATGGTTCCCACTCACCGCGCCGTCTGGATTCCCGCCGGCGTGCCGCACACCATTGCGATGTCCGGTACCGTCGCTATGCGTACCCTCTACTTGAAGCCCGCGCTCGGCAAATGCAGACCATGCGTATGCTCGGTGGTGAACGTTCCGCCGCTGCTCAGAGAACTGATTCTGCACGTTTGCTCCTTGCGCATCCTGAAAAGAACTTTGCCCTCGCACCTCCACCTTGCGAACGTTATCCGGAGTCAGCTACAGACCATCCAAAGCGTTCCGCTGCAGCTTCCGAATCCCTCAGATCCAAGAGCAAAGAGGCTCGCCGAGGCGCTAATTCAGCGGCCTTCCGACCGTCGAGCGTTCAAGCAGCTGTGCAAGATGACCGGCGCAAGCAAGCGCACGTTGGAACGAGTATTTCGCCGTGAAACTGGAATGAGTTTAGGAAGGTGGCGTCGGCAGATGCGGCTCATGCATGCCATGCGCTTGTTAGCCGAAGGAGAGAAGGTCACCCATGCAGCGCTAGAAGCGGGGTATAGCACTCCCAGCGCTTTCATCGCGATGTTCGGTAAGATTCTGGGGGCTACGCCAGCGGCATATTTTCGAGGTGGGAGAGTCCAGGCGCCCACTCCCTAGTGTTGTACGTCCTCAGCTCGGCTATTCGCGATTTCCGAAGCGCCTAAACGCCCGGCGCCACCGACTCCAATCGGTCCGCCACATCCGAAATCGTCTCCACCGGCACTCGTACGTGGATGTTCTGGTCACTGGAAACCGCATCGACGTAGATTCTTCCGTTGTGTACGCTCACATGCACGTCTTGACCGCCCTGTTGCACATCCACCAACTCCGCGTTCGGATACTTTTCCAATTCCTTGACCACCTCTCGCAGCAGCGGTAGATACGGCCGCGCTTGCTCGGCAGCCTGCCGCAATTTTTGTTGTGGCACGACGTGCAAGGCCACCGGCACCACCGTCGCGGGAACCCACACATGCACGTGCTTGCAGTCGCCGCGCTTCTCGTCCACGTCCACGCGAATCACTCCCTCATGGAACACGTACGCTCCCGTCAATGCCAGTGTCGCTGAGAATCCCAGGGCCGCTTTGGCAAGAAATAACATCGCCCATTCTCCTTCTAAAGGTTGTCAGCAGAGGTGCCGTTCAATTCGAAATGTTCTTGCCATCAATCCACACACGCACGGTGTTCTCGTCGTCCTTCACGCTGACCAGTTCGGTATCGCCCGTGCCAGAGAGTGCGTGCAGGGCGGCAACCACGTCGAGTTCGTCCTTGCCTGCCGAAAACAGCGCATCCACCACCTTCATGGGAACCTTGATCTCGACCTTCGATTCCTTGGCCGCTTCACCGTTCGCATCCGCGTGCTTTTTGCCTTTGTGCTCGTTCTCGTTCACGTGGATGTACAGGTACCCGGCGTTCTTCGCAATGCGCACATTGTCCTGATTGCTTTGCACCGTCACGTACTCGCCGTCTTTTGACGAGCGCACCGCATCCAGCAGCGTCCGCAGGTCCACATCGTTCAGGTGAGCATTATCGATGCGCACCTTCCCGGCGTGCAGGTTGTTATGATTAATCGCCGGAAGGACCTTCTCTGCCATTTCGACCGGAACATTCACACGCACGGTTTCGCCTTGGGCGTCCTTACTCTCCACCCGTACGTGAATCCACTGGTCGGCCTTGGATGAGTTTTGCGCCATGCTTGCGGAGGGTAGGAATGCGCCGGCCGCGATCAGCAGCGCCGCGCCAATACCGAGGAAACCTCTGGACACGTGGTTCATAGGAACTCCTTTGCTCATAGGTACGGAGCAAGGTCGCGAAAAGTTCCAAACGCGGGCCATCACCAATGATATGGGCGCATTTCACTGCGCCCCATGGCCGCACAACCGCTCGTTCTGTGGGTGTTTTTCCCCGAAACGCCCCGTCATTACCGGCCTATCGGGATTTCCCCTATCTCAATCTGCGGAAACAGCGTCTGGGGCGACACGGGAGACAGCGGCAGGCCGTCATCCACGTCATCGGCGCTGCCATGGCGGTGCCTCCAGGAGTGAATTCCCATGCGGCACAGGTCGAACGTCCCGTAGATAATGTTGCCGCGGATCACGTCGCTCTTATACAGCAACACCTCATTGCGGAAATAACGCACCACCCTCGAGCGCGGCCGAATTGGAATCAGGGGATTAGCCCGCGTGTATTCCACGGAAGGCCGGTTGCAATCCTGCAATTGCACCACCGTCAGCGCTCCATCCGTCTTCATCTCGTCGCCAGACGAATTGACCATCGTGGTGCTCACATCCGGACGCGGCAGCAGGTAAACGTCAGCTACGCAACCAGATAGCGTCAGGTCGCGCACCAGCATATTCACTCCCTCGTCCAGGTTCCGATCAATGTGGTGGATGAATTTGTGGTACCGCAGAGAAAGCGCCGCGCTGCTTTCCCGCGTATACGCGCTCAACCACGCTTGCTCGTCCAGTACCGTGCCCTTCTGCTGCCAGATCCGCACGTGCTCGCGCTTGCCGTAGCTGTCAAAGCTCTTCTGCCATGTGAGATCCTGCGGCTTCCCAGCCAACAGTTGGTGCGAGATGGGCATCGTCGGGTAGTTCGTGAATGTCAGAAACGCCTCGAACTGTCTGAAGAAGGCGCGCTTGGAGTTCGGGTCTCCCTGCAGCCATCCCGCCGCGATAAATGCCTGGTCCAGTTGCTGTTGCGAGCCCAGGAACATCAGGTTGACCAGGTCCGCATCTTCCCCGGACCGCGTTGTGGTTCGCTCCGGCACTCCTTGCAGCACCTTCTCAATGTCCCATCGTTCGTATTCGTCGGGTTGAAACGAAACCGCCGGCAATTCCGGTTGGTCCGCCACATTCAAGGGCTGGTTCAGTTGCAGACGTAAATCGGTTCCCGGCGGCAGATAAATCTCCGGTTCCGGCAAAATGCTCAACGACCGGTAAATGATGAGCGTCAAATCGCCATACGGGTTATAAGTTGGCAGGTGAATCAGTCCGCTGGTAATGCGGCCCTGCGGCGTATTGGTCGAGCGTATGCCCTGAATGACGCCATTTTTGGCGACTTCGCGCGCGTTGTCGATCTCCACTACTTGCGCCGAGATTGGCAGCACCTCACCGGAGGACGTGACCAGTTGGTTGAACTGGATCTCCAGCCGCGCGGTATCGTGCAAAAATCCCAGTCCCACTTTGCGCACAGACACAACTTCGCCATCCACTTCGAGACCGGCGGGGAAGACCGCAGTGGATCCGCACTCCGGCGATTGGATCAGTACCGCGCGCACCGAAGTGCCTGGCTTGGAACTGTATGACGCAATCGGGTCAAGCAGCCGTATCCAGAAGGATTTGCCTGCGGGAATCGATTCGCAATTTGCAGCAGCTTTCGGCGCCAACAGGAGCAATGAACCAAGCACGACCAACGCTGGCGACCACGCGCGCAGCTTCACCACGTTCGATGCCACGCACCCGCTCCCCAGCTTCGTTTTCCTCATCTACACCCACATCCCATTCCCAAGCGGCCCTTGTACAGTCTGCCTTGAACTGCCCGGGTGAACTGGGCCCACTTCCGCAGCAATGGCGAAAACGCAACGGGTACCGCTCACAGGAGATCGGCTCTTGCGCGGGCGGTCGCGCGAAAAGGAAGGAACCAGTTATCCTGACCTCAGACCAAGAGCCATCTATTAGTACTAGGATGCGAGCTTCTGGGCAAGCGAGAGTTATGGAACACCGCGAAACGGATAATCCCGCGAACCGGCGGCGGGCTTACTTCACTTCCCGCACGGTTCCAATCTTCACCGTGCTGCCGTACCTCTTGTAATTCGAATACCGGATCGTCATGCGGATGTGCACATCCCCACTCCGGAAGTGCAGATAATCGTCCGCGCGCGTGTACACCGGGAACCAGTAACCCTTCTCGATGTTCTGGCGGTACGTTCTAAACCGTGGGAACACGTTTTCATTGTTCTTGCTGATGATGTCCGGGACCGCTTTGCCATCGGTCATCACGATTTGCAGGTCCTTGTCCTCCACCCACACGCGTCCCTGGAAGTAGCGCTGCTTTTTCTCGATTACCTTAGGCTTCACATCGAATACGTAAGTCGACAGTTCATCCACCTGCTGCCGTCCTACGTAGGTGACGTCGTACTTCGGAAGTTCGGTAGTCGTGAGCACGAACGGTTGTACGTTGCGCACATCGTCGTAGTCCTGCTCGCTCATTTGAATGCGCTGCAGCGTATCCATGGGAGCGAAAGTCACTTTTTCGAAGCGCTTGCCCTCGGGCGTGAAAATGATGTCGCTGGTTTCGCGGTGCTCGCCATCCGGCCGTCCATCTTCATCGAGCGTTTGAATCGAAAAGTCCTGCGTGTAGGTGTAGTTCTCTCGCTCTTGCTTGAATTCCGCCTCGCGTTCCGCAAACCGCTTGATGATTTGATCGACCGGAATGGACGGCGGATCCTTGGTGATGGGGTTGTCCCCCGGCGAGTGGATTCCTTGGGGAGGCGCGGCGGTGTGATAGGTTTGCTGCTGCGGTTGATCCTGTGGCTGCTGTTGAGGCTGCGGCCGCTTCGCCGGCACTTGCGTTCTGGATGCGGGTGGAGTGGGCAGTGGCCCAGGGTCCTGCGCCGATGCCACCGATACCAATGCGCCCGCGAGCACTGTCCCCAAACTCAATCGTAACCAGGCCCAACTTTTATGTGATGCTACGGCCATAACTTCTCCGGAGGTGCGTTTACTCTCTCAACTATAGAGTCTAGCGCAGTCAAGCGGGTTGCACGCAATACAGCCCTCATGTGGAGTGCGGCAGCCCAGCTGCCGCTTTCGCGCACCCGTCATCCGAATCGCTGATATCCGATTTCTGATCACTGAACCGCTGACTGCTGAGTACTGACCTACGTCGCCCGCCACTTCAAAAACACCGCCGCCAACGGCGGCAACGTCAATGCCAGCGAGTGCGTCCGTCCCATCCACGCGTGTTCCTCGGCGTTCATCCCGCCCAGATTCCCCACATTCGAACCGCCATAAATCAGCGCGTCCGTGTTCATCACTTCGTCAAAGTGTCCGGGCCGCGGCACGCCAATCCGATACCCATAGCGCACCACCGGTGTTGCGTTCAACACGATCAGCAGCATGTCATCGGGATTTTTGCCCCGGCGCACGAACGAGAACACGCTGTTATCCGAATCGTTCGCGTCCAACCATTCGAACCCCTGCCAATCAAAATCCACCTGATGCAGCGCCGGTTCCGCCGCGATCGTTCTGTTCAAGTCCCCGACCAGCCTCTGGATTCCGCGATGCGAATCATATTCGAGCAAGTGCCAGTCCAGGCTGCCCGCTTCCTGCCACTCCCTGCGCTGGGCAAATTCCTGCCCCATGAACAGCAGCTTCTTTCCCGGATGCGCGCCCTGATAGGCCAACAACAACCGCAAATTCGCGAACTGCTGCCACATGTCTCCGGGCATTTTGTGCAGCAGCGAATTTTTCCCGTGCACCACTTCATCGTGAGAGAAGGGAAGTACGAAGTTTTCGCTGAAGGCGTAGAGCATCGAGAAGGTCAGTTTGTTGTGCTCGTAGCGGCGGTGGATCGGGTTTTTCGAAAAGTATTGCAGCGTGTCATTCATCCAGCCCATGTTCCACTTCAGGCTGAACCCCAGTCCGCCCAGATACGTTGGCCGCGTGACGCTGGGCCACGCGGTCGATTCTTCCGCAATTGTCAAAATCCCCGCAAAGCGTTGGTACGCTACTTCGTTCAATCGCTTGAAGAAGTCAATCGCGTCCAGATTCTCTCGTCCGCCATATTTGTTCGGAATCCATTCGCCCGCTTTGCGCGAATAATCCAGGTACAACATGGAGGCCACCGCATCCACGCGCAGCCCGTCAATGTGATACTTGTCCAGCCAGAACAGCGCATTGGAAATCAGGAAATTCTGCACCTCGTTGCGCCCGTAGTTGTAAACCAGCGTGCCCCAATCCGGATGCGAACCCTGCCGCGGATCTTCGTGCTCGTACAAGTGCGTTCCGTCGAAATAGGACAGCCCGTGTGCGTCGCGCGGAAAATGCGCCGGAGTCCAATCGAGAAACACGCCCAATCCCGCCTGGTGGCAGCGGTCAACAAACTCCATAAACTCCGTCGGCGATCCATACCGGCTGGTGGCCGCGAAATATCCCAGCGTCTGGTAGCCCCACGAACCATCGTAGGGATGCTCCATGATCGGCAGCAGTTCGATATGTGTGTAACCGAGATCCTTCACATAAGGAATCAGCTGGTCGCCCAGTTCCCGGTAACTCAACCAACGGTTGTTCTCTTCCGGGATGCGCCGCCACGAACCGAGATGCACTTCATAAATGTTGATCGGGCTCTCCAGCCAACTCTTGCGGCCGCGTTCGTCCATCCAGGCAGAGTCCACCCACTCGTGCTTATCCAGCCGCGCCACTACCGATCCATTGTTTGGCCGCAACTCCGAAGCAAACGCGTACGGGTCGGCCTTCAGCGGCAGCATCACATCGTCCTTGCCCACAATCTCGAATTTGTAAATCGTCCCTTCGCCCATCTCCGGGATGAACAGCTCCCAAATTCCCGATGAACCGCGAAACCGCATCGGATTCACGCGGCCGTCCCAGCGGTTGAAATCCCCCACCACGCTGACCCGCCTTGCATTCGGAGCCCACACCGCAAAGTGCACTCCGGTCACGCCATCGACGGTCTTGATATGCGCGCCGAGCTTTTCGTACGCGTCGTAGTGCCGCCCTTCGCCCATCAGATACAAATCAAACTCGGTCAGCAGGAACGGGAACGCATACGTGTCGTACTGCTCCACAATTTCGTCGTATTCCGTGCGAAACCGGATGCGGTAACTGGAAGGCGCGGGGGGAAATTCGCCGGCTCCCGGCAGCACCGCTTCGAACAGGCCCTCCTGCCGCACTTTGTTCATCAGCAGCACTTCAGGAGGCTGCTCCGGGAAAGTGCCATCGGCGCGGCGAAAAACAAGTAGCTGCGCGTCGGTCGCCCTCGGCTGAAAAAAGCGCACCGTCCAACGTCGTCCTTCCGCCGAATCAAAGGAATGCACGCCCAGAACTGCGAATGGGTCCGCAGTACGCCCCACCAGCACTGAGTCTAGTCGTGCTTGCAGTTCTTCGTTTGCGGTTCTGGGAGTCGATGAAGTTGAGTCGGGCACGTCAGCATTCTATCGGAACTGGCGGGCTGCGCCAAAAAGTTACTTTCCTTGCCAATCTAGGGTATTTACCTGAACGTACGGCGGCGGGAATTCTTGCGACGGTTGAGGGATTCCGCGCCCGAGCCTTCCCCCAACCGCCGCTCGTGGTACCAGCTTTCGCTGTTACCAAGTTCGTTCCGTAAGGGGCTCGAACGATTTTAGGTTCGCACTGGAACGTGCGTGGTGCAATGCACCAAACTCCCTAAAACGCTGGCAATTTGAATAGAAATGAAGCGCGAAGCCCCAAACTTGCCTCAAAGTAAAACCACTTGCAGATCCCCCGCGCGCGGCGCTCCTCTGCCGACCTTGCCACTCTCTGCGTCTCACGATACATTCCCTGCATCGCACAATCACACCACGATCGCAATGTTCGTTCTCGCCGAAGGGAGAACAATGTGCCGGGCCCAATCGATTACATCAAACGAGCGACATTCCTCCTCGGAGCGCTTTTCATGCTGACCGTTCCCGCAGCTCCGCAGGATCGTTCGCAAACGCGCTCCATGGTCATTTCGCAAAACGGCATCGTGGCAGCCGAATCGCCCCTTGCCGCTCAAGCCGGTGTGCGCATCCTGGAATCTGGCGGCAACGCTGTGGACGCGGCCATCGCCACCAACGCGATGATGGGCGTGGTCTCTCCGATGATGAACGGAATTGGCGGCGACCTTTTCGCCATCGTCTATGACGCAAAAGCAAACAAGCTGTACGGCCTGAACGCCAGCGGCTGGGCTCCCAAAGCCCTCACCATCGAGTATCTGCACAAACAAGGCCTTCGCAACATGCCGCAGCACGGTGTGAATGCCATCACTGTTCCCGGAACAGTGGAAGGTTGGCAAAAGCTTGCGGACAAGTTCGCCCGCAAAAAACTGGCCGAGGATTTAGCTCCCGCGATTTACACCGCGCAAAACGGATTTCCCGTCACGGAATGGGTCGCTGCGTATTGGGCCACCGAGGTCGATTATCTTCGTGGCGACGATCAAGCCGCGAAAACCTATCTTCCGAACGATCGCCCTCCGAAAACTGGCGAAATCTTTCGTAACCCCGATCTAGCCGGGTCGCTTCAGCAAATCGCCGAGCACGGTCGCGACGCCTATTACAAAGGTGAAATCGCCAAGCGCATTCTCGAAACAATAAAACGCCATGGCGGCGTCATGGCTGCTCAGGATCTCGCGGAATTTTCCGCCGAATGGGTCGAGCCAATCTCGACCACGTATCGCGACTGGACCGTTTACGAAATGCCACCCAACGGCCAGGGCCTCGCCGCGCTGCATGATGCTCAACATCATGGAAACTTTCCCATTTGGCCAAAAAGAGTATGGATTCGGCTCGACCAAGGCGCTGCACACCATGATCGAAGCGAAAAAACTCGCTTACGCCGACCTCGTCAAATATATCGGCGATCCCGCATGGCCAGGATTTGCCGGTCAAAACACTGCTTTCCAAGGACCACGCGGCGGATCGCGCCAAACTCATCGATCCCGATCACGCCAATTGCGATGTCGTTACCGGAACGCTGCCCGGCGCGGGCGACACCACCTATCTCACGGTGGTGGATCGCGACGGCAACATGGTCTCGCTGATCCAGAGCAATTACGACGCATTTGGCTCCGGCATCGTCGCGGAAGGCACCGGTTTCGCTGCTGCAGAATCGCGGTGCGCTTTTCAATCTCGATTCATCTTCGCCCAACGCGCTGGCCGGCAGAAAGCGGCCGCTGCACACCATTATTCCTGCGTTCGCGCAAAAAGGCGATACGCGCATGGCTTTCGGCATCATGGGCGGCTGGAATCAATCGCAAGCGCACGCGCAATTCATCGCCGACATTGTCGATTACAAGATGAACATTCAAGCCGCAATCGAAGCGCCACGCTTCACGAAACGGACCTTCGAAGGTTGCGATGTGCAAATGGAAAATCGCTTTTCACGGTAAGGTGCGGGAAGAACTCACCGCCAAGGGCCACAAAATCCAGGTTATGGGTACCTTCTCGTCTGTCGTCGGCGGTGGCCAGGTCGTCCTTCGCGATTTCGCCACCGGCGTAAACTACGGCGCTTCCGACCCGCGCAAAGACGGCGCCGCCATCCCCGAATTAACCGTGGACCTGAACACCAAACACTAGTTTCCGAAGTGGAATGTGGAGTGGCCACCCACCTCAAATCGTCTTCCCATGATGCCGCCCCGCCGGCTCAAATAGTGACAGCAAATTCGTCATGCTGAACAAATCCCGCACTTGCTGCGTCGCATTCACGATTTCCAGCTTGCACCCGCGGGTCCGCGCCGACACGTAAAGCCCCACAACCGTTCCCAATCCCGAGCTATCCACCTGCGGCACTTCTTTCAGGTCGATGACGATGAACTTGTGTCCGGGAATCTTATCGCGCACCGCATCCTTCAGCACCCGCGTATTCTCAAAAGTCAATTTGCCATGACACTCCGCGACCAGCATGTCTTCCCGTTCGTAGCAATGCACGCGGAATCCACGTGTGGAATCCTGTTCCATGTCCTACCCTCCCCCTGCGCTCCCCTGGGCCCCTGTACCCGCACCTCTTCTATCGCAAACGGCTGCGATTTGCCATACATTCGCGTTTGCCGGTTCCCCCCGGTACACTATTTCCCGTGCAACGGAAAATCTTCTGGATGATCTTTGCTTGCTTTGGCCTGATTGCCGACCTGATGCTGCCGTTCTGGTGGGGCATGGCCGCCACCATCCCAATCCTGGCCTTCAGTTGGTGGCTAGCCTACCGCAGCGAGTGGTTCAACTAACGCGCTTCTTGCCCTCATTCACAACGTCCGGAACAAAAAATGCCACACCGCGTCCACCGCGCCATGCACCAGCGCTGACGCGAAAATCGATCCTGTTTTTCGCCACGTCCATCCATAAAATAATCCCGCAATGGTAGCCAGAATCACATACCGCCAGTTTGGGAAACCCATATTCGTGATGTGCGCAAATCCGAAGAGCACCGACGCAGTCCACCACCCCGCGAGTTCGCTCTTCGACGCCTTCCCCAAAAAATTCTGCAGCAACCCGCGAAACAGCAACTCCTCCGGCCACGCCGTGAACATCAAAATCGCCACCGAAAATCCCACGTACGTGCTCCAGTGGCTCCATTGCGGCGCAAACCGAATGAAGTGCAACGCCATCCCCAATGGGATCGCCATGCACGCGAACAATACAAAACTGCCCACCACATACAGCGCCCCAGCGCTTTCCCCAGCCAATCGAATAGCCAATTCCTTTTACCCGCCGCACCAACAAAAATGAGGCCAACGCCGTGTTCACCGCGACCAGCACCGTCAACACGTGCGACAATTTCGCGCCGGGATATGGCCACAGCCACGGCCGCGGCCCAAATTTTACGAATATCCAAATCCCCAGAATGCTTGCGAAGTCTTGCCACACTCCCGCCGCCGCATCTCCTGCCCACGTCGCCAATCCCAGCGGCACAAAAATCAACCCAGCCATCGCCAGGACTCGGGCGATGTCCAGCGACGATGTTCCGAGCAAATAAATCAGGTACAGCAGCAGGCGAGAACACACCGACGAACATCCCCCCCGCTACTCCCAGTTTCGCGTTTATGGTCTCCGGCACGCCGCGAGCCGCCAGCAGCAGCGTCATCAACAAGAGCAGGCTGAAACTCGTCAGCGTTGCCGCAAAAGGTCGCCCGCCGTATCCTGCCCAGGAGGCAAACAGTGCGCCGCCTAGACACACTACCGCCCAGATTCCCAGCATCGTCCATGCGCCCAGTTGCTTCATGCGTCGTCTCGCCTCACGCCTGCTCTACCCGTACAAATAGTTGCACATCTTCATTGAACACGCCGGAACTGTACTCGCAAAATCGCTACACTAAGGATGAGCGTAGCCCTTGAAACGCCTTTCTTACATTGACTGGATGCGCGGTCTGGCTTGCCTTCTCATGTTCCAGACCCACTGCTACGATTCGTGGCTCCGACCCGAACTCCACAATACGCAACTGTACAAACTCTCCCAACTCGGCGGGACTCTGCCGGCTCCGCTTTTCATTTTCCTCGCCGGCGTATCCGTTGCGCTGGTCACCGAAAAGCTCCGGCAGAAGGGAATTGCCGCGGCTCAAATCGCCAGGCAGTCCATTCTTCGCGGCGCGGAAATTTTCGGGCTCGGGCTGCTGTTCCGCGTTCAGGAATACGCCCTCGGTTACAAATGGGTTCCCTGGACGGATCTTCTGCGCGTCGACATTCTCAACATCCTCGGCGTTTCCATCATGCTGATGGGCGTTCTTTGCTGGTTCACAGCCGCGCCCACCCCGGCACTGGCACGGCGAAAGGGAATCATCTTCTCGCTTCTCGTCTCGGCGGGTATTGCTCTTCTCACTCCACCGCTTTGGACCACCTGGCGCCCCAAATTCCTGCCGTGGCCTCTGGAAACCTACATCAACGGCGTGCACACCTTCAACCAACCGCAACACTGGCTATTTCCCATTTTCCCCTGGTGTGCGTTTGCGTTTGCCGGACTCGGCCATCGGCTTTCTGCTCTTCAGCGAACTCGCGCAAAAACGCGAAACTCTGATGTTCTTCTCCCTCGGGCTCGGGGGAATTGCCGCTATCCTGCTTTCCATGCTTTTCGACTCGCTGCCGGTGCATCTGTATGCGGTCTACGATTATTGGCACTCGAGTCCCAATTTTTTCCTGGCGCGCTGCGGCGTCTTGCTCATCATTTTGTCTCTCGTTTATGCCTGGTGCCGATGGGGGCTCGCCCACAAGGGATTCAGCCCTGCCATTCAGCTGGGACAAACTTCTCTTCTTGTCTATTGGGTGCACCTGGAGTTTGTGTACGGGCGCTTCTCGATCCTGCCGAAGCACGGATGCTCCATCCCGAAAGCCACTTTAGGCCTGTGTGTGATTTTTCTTGCGATGCTGTTCTTGTCGATCGCCCGCACTCATTACAAAAAGCGCAACGTCAGGGTTTTGCGGCCGCAGGCCCCGGCTGCTGCGGAGCCGGCAATTTGATGATGATCTCGCCCGGTTGCGCCAGTCCCAACTCTTCGCGCGCGATTTTCCGGATCGTCTGAGGGTCGCTCTTCAGGTCCTGTACATCTTGTTCCAGCGCGGCATTTTCCTTGTTCAGCTTCTCGAGTGCCGAACTTACTTTCCTGATTTCTTGCTGTTTGCGGTGCATCGCCAAAAATCCGTGCGTTCCAAATACGTCGTGCACCAGCAACACCACCACGAAAATCACCAGCACGTGCGGACCACACGCGTGCCACAACCGGCTCAATCTCTCTTCCCAATTCATTTTCATTCGTCAGAATCGCGCGTTCACCACGCGCTCACTCTCCTCGCATCAAATTCTCCGCCAATCCTTCAGCCCGCGGCTACATTTTTTCTGCTTGCCCGTGTCGAAGCATCCACCACCAACTCCCCTCTTCCATTTGCCTTCTCTTCGCGTATGCGTCGTTTGACTACAGTCCACGGCCAGTTCTTTTACCACGCATTACGGATTGAACGCGTTACGCGCATCGCCGAGCCTCGTCTCATGTTCGCCGTTCTGATTCTTCTTCTCTCCCAGACACGGCTCAGCAATGAACCCGTTCAGATCTTCGGCGTAAAGCTTCTCGGCGTCACTCAGGAAAACGGCCGCAAGCTTCTCATCACCGTGGTTTTTGTTCTTGTCTTGGCGCTTCTCAATTGGCTCATGCGGGCACTCGCTCGACTCTTCCTGCGTGGCCATCGAAACCAGCAAGTCGTTTTCTGGACCCGTCAAGCCATCAGCGTGCTTCTTTCCATAGCCGTGGTCGTCGGCATCCTTTCCATTTGGTTCAATAATCCCACTCGGCTCGCCACATTCGTGGGCCTGGTGACGGCGGGCGTGGCCTTCGCTCTTCAAAAACCAATCAGCGCTGTCGCCGGATATCTGGTGATCCTTCGTGGCAAAACCTTCAGCGTCGGCGATCGCATTACCATGGGCGGCGTTCGCGGCGACGTGGTTGCTCTTCGCTTTACGCAAACCACCATCATGGAGATGGGCCAACCTCCTGCCGTCCAAGACGCCGATCCCGCCATGTGGGTCCGGGCACGCCAGTACACCGGCCGCATGGTCACTGTCTCCAATTCCTCGGTCTTCGATACCCCGATCTTCAACTACACTCGCGAGTTCCCCTATCTCTGGGAAGAGATGCATGTGCCCATTTCGTACAAGGACGACCGGCATCGCGCCGAACAAATTCTTCTGGAGGTTGCCAACCGTCACACCGTGAAAACTCGCGACCTCGGGGAGCAGGCGCTCAAGGAACTCGAACGCCGCTACTTCATCAACTCCGTCGATCTCGAACCAAAAGTATTTTTCCGGCTGACCGACAATTGGCTGGAGCTCACTGTTCGTTTCATCGCCCACACGCACGGCATCCGCGCGTTGAAAGACGCAATCAGCCGCGAAATCCTCGACGCGTTCGATCAGGCCAACATCAGCATTGCCTCCAGCACCTACGACGTCGTGGGTATGCCGCCACTTCGCGTTCAGTTGGAGAACGGCAACTCCTCGACCTTCCAACACGCTTCGTCCGGCGACGCCTCTGGTGCTCGTCCGCGCTAATTATTCGTCCACGCTTACCCAGCATTTGAATACAATAAGCTCGCAAATCGAAACTCCACGTTCACGAACCTGGACGCTCATGTTTACGCCATTCGAAGACCACGCCGCCGAGCCCGCGATTCGCGGCTTCCTCCATACCCCTTCGCAACCCAATCAGCACGCGATCGTCCTCACCCACGGTGCTGGCGCGAATTGCCAATCCAAATTGCTATTCGAAATTTCGAATGAGCTTGCCACCGATGGTTTCGCGGTGTTGCGTTTCGATCTGCCGTTTCGGCTCGCTCGTCCGCACGGACCACCATTCCCCGGGGCCGCCAGCCGTGATCGCGACGGCATCCAGCGTGCCGCCGCGCTAATGCGGAAACAAAATAGTGGCCGCGTTTTCGTCGGTGGCCATTCCTACGGTGGCCGTCAAGCTACCATGCTGCTCGCCGAGGATCCCCAAATTGCCGACGGCCTGCTGCTGCTGTCTTATCCGCTGCATCCCCCGCGCAAGCCCACCGAGCTTCGTACCCAGCATTTCCCCAAGCTCACAAAGCCCGCCTTTTTTGTTCATGGCACCCGGGATCCTTTTGGCTCCATCGCCGAGATGCAATCGGCCTTGCAGCTGATTCCAGGACCGCACGCGTTGTTCGAAGTGGACCATGCTGGCCACGATCTTCTACCCAAAAAATCAGCCGGTGATTTCCTTAACGGTGCGGTTGACCAGTTCCTGAACTTTCTCAAGCTGTAAGTCTAAGCTCGATTTACCGACCAACTTACGCCCTGGGGCGCTCCCGCTCGACCAGCAATCCGTACATTCATCTACGGTCTTATCTGTATTGCCGCGCTTGGTTCGCGGTCCTATGTTACAGTTCCCAGCACTTTTCGAGCAGAAACATGGCCAAAGCTAGATATGACATCTTCGCGGGACGCATTGACAAAAAAGCTACTTGGATCGAGGCAGTCGAGGGTCTTGGCAACGCTTACGAACTCATGACCAAGATTGCCGCGCAAAATCCAGGACCGTACTTTGTCGCTTGTTCACGAACTCACAGGATTTGCGGCTCCATCAACACTTCGCTTCCGGAAGATCTAAGAGAACTGGCTTCTGCCTGAATCCAAATCCGGAGTTGACCCATGCAAGCCGCTGCACCTGCAAAAATTCGAGGTGTCACCTGTCGTCATTGTGGTAAGCCCATCCGGCTTTCCCATTCCTTTATCCAGAGGGAATCCGCGATCAAGCAGGACCAGCAGCCCAATCCAGACGAGCAGTTGCAATCGCGCGTGTTCCCGGCAAGATGCCGCTCTTGCCACGCCGAAGGGATCTACACGCTCAATCAAATTGTCGATCTCTGACGCTAGGCTCGGCCGCCTAGCGCAAGCCGATCAGACCCGCAACTTCACCCCGAAACGTACCAGCGCGGTAGTCACCGCCAGCACCACGACGGTCGCGCCCAGCGACCTCGCGACTCCCGACGGCCCGGATGTCCCAGCCGCCGACAACCACACCAACGGCAACACGAGAAATGGAACGTAGTGCAGCATGTACGCCAGAAGCGGATGCTCGCCCACGGGCCTCGCAAATTTCGCCCACGCCCGCCAGCCCTTCACGTCCGCAATCCAGTACAGCGCCACGGCAATTGCGAAGTTGGCTGCTGTACAGTACAAGCACCACGTCGGCGTGTCACGGTTCTTCGAAATTCCCAGCGGCTCCAGGACATATCCCATGGCGGACAATATTGCCGCGCCGCCCACCATCCACCACGCCTTCTGCTTCAGGTTCCCAGCAATCCCATCCCCGACGATGATCATCGACGCGAGCACTCCCGCCATGGTCATCGACGACAAGCCAGCTTCGAATGGCGTCCACTGCGGCATCCATTGCAGCCACCCCACGCTGAAAAACACATTCATCACCACCATCGCCGCAAAGGTTCCCATCAACAATTCGAACCGCCGCGCGAACAGCAGGTACAACCCGCTCACCAACAAGTACGCCCACGCCAGCAACCCCAAAATTTCCACGTACGAAAAGTCCAGGGTCGCTGGTGCGCCTTCCGGCCCCACTTTACGGAACACCACGAACAGCACGGCCAGCATTCCTATTCCCAGATAGCCCAAAATCCGATGCAAAACTCCTCTCCGTGCTTCTCCCGGCACCCGCCCCCACACCAGCGCAATTGCCACAAAGCCCAACACCGTCCACCACGTCTGACTGGCATGCGTAAAGCGCGCATCCACGTGGGACGCGTTCGCGATGAACAATCCCATCGCCAGCAAACTGGCCGTCCGCACGACCACGTGCCACCCAATCTTCGCCCTACTCTCTCCACGCGCCATATGCCCGTCTATCGCCAACGGAATGGCCATCCCCATCAGAAACAGGAACCCGGGAAACACCATGTCCACATAGGTTATGCCGTTCACATTGCCCCGGTGATACGTCCACCACGGCAGTCCCTTCACCTCGCCCACGTTGTTTACAAAGATCATCAGCAGCATGTTCAACCCGCGGAAAATGTCCACCGACACGACCCGCGCGCCAGAAGAAAGCGAATCAGCCGCGGTAACGTCGACGCCGTCGCGTCGCGTCCCAACTTCCCCTTCAATCACAGTCGTACTCATATCCAAACGCTCACTTCTGCAAGTTCGCTTCTGCAGCTTCGCTTCTGTAACTTCACTCTGCGAATTTGCTTCCGTAGCTTTACTCCTGCAGCTACGCTCCGGCAGCTTCGCCTCTGTCCACCGACCTAACCATAACACCCACCGTCATCCCGAGCGGAGTCCGCGTAGCGAGGGATCTCTCTTCGATCGAGACAACATCCAGCCTTAATCGTTCGGCTGAGCGATTTTACGTTGGTGTGAAGCACCGCAGGCGTGACGTAGGTCACCTGTGGCACCGGTTTGGAGACTACGCGCTGGCCCTTGCGTGGAACCCGTCAGGAATCTTGGTGGGCAGGCTGCCGTTCGGCTGCGGTGCGGGCCCGTTCCAGCAGCAGTTCTCGTTCGCGCACATTACGCGTCAGCGAGGCGGCCCGTTCAAAATCAGCGCGGGCCTCTGCGTACCGTCCAAGCTTAAAGAGAAGGTCTCCCCGCACACTCGGCAATAAGTGATAAGCCTGCAAAGACGGCTCCGCGAAGAGTGCTTCCACCAGGGGGAGAGCCGCCGCGGGACCAAAAGCCATAGCGACGGCCACCGCACGATTCAGTTCCACGATCGGAGATGGCACCGCTTTTGCCAGTTCCCCGTAAAGCTCGACAATTTGCGACCAATCGGTGGAATCCGCAGTCACGGCGCGCGCATGGCACGCGGCAATGGCAGCCTGCAACGCGTAGGGGCCAGGAGTCCCGGTCAGTTTGTTTGCGCGTTCCAAAGCGGTCAGTCCACGCCGGATCAACAGTTGATCCCACAGTGCGCGATTCTGTTCGAGCAGCAGGATCGGTTCGCCGGTGGCGCTGACCCGGGCAGCCGCTCGTGATTCTTGAATCTCCATCAACGCCACCAGCCCGTGAACTTCCGGCTCATCGGGAGCAAGTTCCGCAAGGATGCGCCCAAGGCGCAGCGCTTCGTCGCAGAGTGCGGGCCGCATCCAATCGTCGCCTGATGTCGCCGAATAGCCTTCATTGAAAATGAGATAAATCACTTCCAGCACCGAGGCCAGCCGTGAAGCAAGTTCACTCCGGCGGGGAAGCTCGAAGGGGACATGCGATTCAGAGAGTGTGCGCTTTGCTCGTACGATGCGCTGCGCCACCGTCGGCTCCGCTAACAGAAACGCGCGCGCGATTTCGTCGGTGGTAAGCCCACCCAGCAAGCGCAGCGTTAGAGTCACGCGAGCTTCACTGGTAAGCACCGGATGGCAGGAGATGAAAATCAGGCGGAGCAGGTCGTCCCCCACATGGTCGTCGATCGCCGCGTCGAGGTCCGGCATGGCCGTCTCCTGCTGCATCTCCAGTTCGCGGCCAAGCTCCTGGTGTTTGCGCTCCAGCAGCTTTTTGCGTCGCCACACGTCGATCGCGCGATTCTTGGCGGCCGCCATCAGCCACGCGCCGGGATTGTCTGGAACGCCAGACTTAGGCCACTGTTCCAGCGCCGCCACCAACGCATCCTGCGCCAGTTCCTCCGCCAGCCCAACGTCGCGCAAAATGCGCGTGAGCCCGGCGATGATTCGCGCCGATTCCATGCGCCAGACGGCGTCGATGGCGCGATGTGTAGCCGTGGACGTCATGCTTAATCATCACACCATCTTCGCGCTGGAGGTGCAAGCGGCCTGCGGACTGCCTGCTTTGATGCTTCCTCCCGTAGGGGGACAGCACTGCTGCGCCCATGTGGCAGGAGCCAAGAGCAGCTACTGCCTGCAATCACCCATGGCGCCCGGCTCCATCATCTGGCGCACCTCGGTTTCACCCTCCCAACCCGGCCAATGCTTCTTGTGCAGTTCCATAAAATCAACCGCACCGTCGATGGCTTCTTGCTTCGATCCCACTTCAAATTGCGCGTATCCCCCGATGACTTCCTTCGCTTCCGTGAATGGACCATCGACAACGGAAATTTTCCCGCCGGACAGCCGTACGCACGCTCCCGCGGACGTCGGCAGAAGGCCACCGCTGCCAAGCATGGTCCCGGCCTTCGCTGCGTCCGCGGCCTTGTTGGCGATGGCGTCCATCAACTCCTTTGGCGGGAAGCCCTGCCCTTCTTTGTGTTTAACGATCATCATGAACTTCATCTGCTCATCTCCTGTAAAGTGGTTTTCCTAAAATCGGTCTGTTTCGAAATCCTTATCCAACAGCGGGCTGAGTTTCCTCTCTATCTTTACGTCGAACGACTCTGCCGCAAATCGACACGCTCAGCAAACTTTTTTCTCCGCGGCACCTGCACCGCGCCTACTTCTTTTTCTCTGCGATCTTCAGGCGCAGACGTTCCTCCTGGGCCTTGAGCTCCGGCGTCATCTGGACCCCGAAGTCTTCCGCTTCGAAGACCTGGCGAATCTCAAGCTCGCAGCCCTCTTCATGAGGGTTGGGGCAGCGTTTCGCCCACTCCACAGCCTCTTCCATCGACCGCACTTGCCACAGCCAGAAGCCGGCAATCAGTTCCTTGGTCTCGGTGAACGGGCCGTCAATCACGGTCCTTTTGCGTGCCGAGAACTGTACGCGCTTGCCCTTGGAGCTTGCCTGCAGCCCCTCTCCCGCAAGCATCACTCCCGCCTTCACCAATTCTTCATTGAACTTGCCCATTTCCGCGATCAATTGCGTGCTGGGCAGTTCGCCTGCTTCAGACTTCTTGCTCGCCTTAACGATCACCATCACTCGCATTTACGTCCTCCTTTTTTCAACGGACTCAGCTCTGCCACTATGCCCGGCACGCCACCAATTGCAGTACCCACCAGAACCACGGTCCAACATGCACGAAAAGCTGAAGCAGTCGCGAGCCTGTTTGTGAGCATCCGGTCATCAGCACGAACCGCAGTATCTCAAATGCAGCCCACGTAATCCGTTCCGCCAGGCCGCACCATTGCGCGGTCAACCCATTTAGATTCCAGACCGCAACGGCAAGTACCATCGCCAAAACTGCTTCGCCTCGTTTACCGTTGTCTGTGTGCGTGTAATGGTTTGTCATAATCGACTCCTGCTTCAGACTGTTTCCTCTCTCTACCTAATCGTCGAACGAACAGGCACCAAATCGACAGCCCTGTGCCAACTTCGTCGTTCCGAGTCCGAAAGATCGAAAAAGAAGTACCCATCCCACAGAACTCTCCTATTGAATCGGTTTACAAAGTCTTTGACTTCCGCGAAAATCCCAACGAAACTGAGCGCAACCACACAGTTACGACCATTTACCCGTGTGGACGTGGTGTGCGTCCGGCATTTCGTTGAAAATAGCTTCCTGCGCGTCCAGGGCGCGCTGTAGTGCCTGATCACAGGCTCACCACGCACAGACAACAAGGCGGAACCATGGCGCAAGCAGGTACGGCCGTATTGCAAGAAAGCAAGACCGGATATAACCGCTTCCTGTTGCTGGTGGCCGGCCTTGGCGGATTGCTCTATGGAGTCGACGTCGGCATCATCGCCGGCGCCTTACCCTACCTGCAGGCCACCTCGCGCTTGAACGCAGGACAACTCTCCACCGTCGTCGCGGCCGTGTTGTTGGGTAGCGTGATTTCCACCTTGTTTGCTGGCATGTTGGCAGACTGGATGGGCCGCAAATGGCTGATGATCCTGAGCGGCCTGATGTTCGTGGTCAGCATTCCGGTGATCGCCCTGGCGCAAGGGTATGGCCCGCTGGTCATGGGTCGGATCCTCCAGGGAGTCAGCGCGGGACTCATCGGCGTAGTGGTGCCTCTGTATCTCGCCGAGTGCTTGTCCGCGGCCAATCGCGGGAAGGGAACTGCGATGTTCCAGTGGCTGCTGACCCTGGGAATTGTGTCGGCGGCGCTGGTGGGCATGTATTTCAGCATTCGTGTGGACGAAGTCGCCAAACTGGGCGATGCGGAAAAAATATTCGCATTTAAAGATCATGCGTGGCGGAGCATCTTCTGGGTGTCCCTGCCGGCGGGAATTCTGTTTGTGATTGGGAGTTTTCTGGTGGCGGAGTCGCCACGATGGCTGTTCCGCCGTGGAAACAAAGAAGCCGCGTTGAACGCGCTGCTTCGTTCGCGCACCACCGAACAGGCCCAATCGGAATTGCGGGAGATGGAAGAAGTTTCCGCGGCGGAGACCAAAGGCTCGTTGGGCGGCAAGATCAAAGAATCACTCTTGCGGCGCAAATATGTGATTCCCTTCGTTCTTGCTTGCGTGATTCTTGCCTGCAACACCGCCACCGGGATCAACTCGATCATCGGTTTCAACACCAATATCCTCTTGCAAAGCGGGCTCTCCGACGTGCAGGCCCACTGGGGCTACGTCATTTTCACCATGATGAATTTCCTCTTCACCATGGTCGGCGTGATGCTCGTCGATCGCAAAGGCAGGAAGTTCCTGCTCTCGGTGGGCAGCGCCGGAGTGATCGTGGCGATGGTCGGCACCGCGTTCTTGTTCCATCGCACCGAAAAATACCGCATGGACGCGCGAAACGCGGTGCAAGCACTGGTCACTCCGGACCAGAAATTGTCTCTTACCTATGACGAGAAAACCGCCGACGCACTGGAAAAGAGCAACACAGCAACCCCGCCGCCGGTGACCTCACTCAGCATCATCTACTCCTATGGGGATTTTCGAGCTGCTTCCAAGGTGGCGCGTTCCGATGAAGTGGGTGCGAAACCCGTCGAGATTGATCGCGACAGCACGCTTCCACCAAACAAAGTGGTGGCCTTCTTCTCCAATCCCTTTGGGAATCTGGACGCGGCTCGCACCGCGCCTTTGACCATCGACAACGCGTGGATCACACCCATGCCGAGCGCGCAGAATGGATGGCTGGTCGCGCTGATGCTCTACGTCTTCGTGGCCTTCTACGCCTCAGGGCCTGGCGTTTGCGTTTGGCTGGCGCTCTCGGAACTGATGCCCACGCGCATTCGATCGAATGGCATGAGCATCGCTTTGCTGCTCAACCAGGCCGTTTCCACCACTCTCGCTGCCATCTTCCTGCCCACCGTTGGCAGATTTGGCTATGCCACCATGTTCCTTGTCTTTGCCGCTTGCACCGTAGTTTATTTTGTCACTGCCGCGTTCTTCCTGCCGGAAACCAAAGGCAAAACGCTGGAAGAAATCGAAGCCCACTTCGAAGGCGTCCAGGTCTGAGCAGTGTGCGTGACAACCATGGAATCGCACCTCCAGAGTCTGTGTGCGAACTCTAGTTTCGTGTCAGCGCCGGGTGCCCCAGGTGATGATCTGAATGGCTGGCTCTCCTAACCCAACCAAGAAACATTACGCGCTGTTCGCTGGCTTCCTCTGCTGGACCCTCGATGCCTTCGACTTTTTCGTGATCGTGTTTTTGTACGACGCCTTGGCGCGCGATTTTGGCGTTGCGAAAAAGGAAATCGTCCTCACGACAGTCGCAACTCTGGCGCTTCGCCCGGTGGGCGCGCTGCTTTTTGGACTCGTGTCGGACCGCTACGGCCGGCGCATTCCGCTGATGGCCACGGTCATCTTTTTTTCCGTGGTGGAAGTGCTTTGCGGATTCGCGCCGAACTACACAACTTTCCTGGTGCTCCGCGCGTTGTTTGGAATCGGCATGGGCGGCGAATGGGGAGTCGGCGCTTCCTTGGCCATGGAAGCTGCGCCAACCCGCTGGCGTGGAATCCTCAGCGGGATTTTGCAAGGCGGATACCCGATGGGCTATTTGCTCGCGTCCGTTGCGGCGCGCTTTATCCTTCCCACCCTGGGCTGGCGCTGGATGTTCTGGCTTGGCGCGCTACCCGCCATGTTCGCGTTATACATTTGCTCCAAGGTGCCGGAATCGGAAGCGTGGGCTCAACATCGCGCCGAAAGCATGATGAAAGTGTTGCGCGTCGTGGCGTCGCACTGGAAACGATTCGCGTATCTCGTAATCCTGATGACCTTTATGATGTTCCTCTCGCACGGCACGCAGGATCTCTATCCCGATTTCCTGAAAGAAGTGCACAAATTGAGCCAATCGCACGTGGCCAATATCGCCATCCTGTATAACTGCGGCGCCATCGTCGGTGCCGTGATTTTTGGCCACATTTCGCAAAAGGCGGGAAGGCGTATGGGCATGCTTGCCGCGCTCGGATTATGCCTGCTGATTATTCCGCTGTGGGCCTTTGGGCACGGAGTGGCCGCGTTCCTGGTCGCTCCAATCCTGCTGCAAATGGGCGTGCAGGGCGCCTGGGGCGTCATTCCGGTGCATCTCAATGAACTGGCCGCCGATGCCGCCCGCGGGCTGATGCCCGGATTGACGTATCAGATTGGGATTCTGCTTGCGTCTCCCACGAATTCCTTGCAGTACGCCTTGCGCGAACGTTTTGGCTACAGTTGGGCGCTCGCCGGATTCGAAACCGTCACCATCGTGGTGCTAGCTCTTCTGCTATGGCGCGGAGCAGAAGCCCACGGCAAAAGTTTCGTCCGCGAATCTTCCCCCGAAATCGCTCGAGTTTAGCGCAGCGCATGTGGAAGGCTGCGGGCGGGATATGTTAAGATTACAGAATTACTGCGCGCCCGTAGCTCAGTTGGATAGAGCGTCTGGCTACGAACCAGAAGGTCGGGAGTTCGAGTCCCCCCGGGCGCGCCATTCTTTCATCAACTCACTTCTGCTGAGGGATGATGTCCACCGGTGGCTCCATTTAAATCTCGTTAGCTAAGGACCCTGGTTGGCAGCCTGTTCAAGATGTGTCCGGTCTGCTCAATTATCGAAACACCACGACCTTGTGATCGTGCTTGCCTTCGGCATTTTTGCCATTAGTATCAGTACTGCCTTGGTGACTTATACGTAAAAACAACTCGTTTGTCCACTTCACGCCATCCAATAATACTGGCATAGTGTTAACGCTGGAATCGATCCGAAGGAATCCATGCTTTGCCGCAAGAGCTGCAAACCGTTGCTACGCCTGCGACCAATGATCCTTGGCTGGGTCCCACAGCCCCCAAAATCAAACCGGAAGTGATAGAAAAGAATTGGCGAAATGACCGAGACCCAACTCGTCGCCGAGCCACGTTCGGGGTTGTCTATCCGCTGCGGGAAATTATTATCGAGAAATCCGAAGACTTGCATACAAAGCTGCCAGCCCGTTACGAGACGACTAAGCGTCGTTCAGTTACAAGTGTTCGCTTTTGTCTTCGTGTTTTGAATCTCATTCTTTCGGATGCGGACTTCCACGAGTGTAAGTTCCACCGGCTAGATAACGGCTTGTCGAAAATAATTGGAACAACCTTCAAGAATTGCACATTTAAACATTGCATGCTTGGAGGAACGCTTTTTCGCCACGTCACGTTCGAGGGCTGTAAGTTCGTGCGATGCGACTTCGGGGCGGCCCAATTCGAAGAGTCCCATTTTCTTGACTGCACTTTCTCTGAGTGCACGGCCGAGAACACCGACTTTCTCGCCACGGAAATAAACCCAAGTGCCTTTCTTCATGGGATGCCGGCTCCAATGTACAACTATGTAAACGGTGTTGCCGAAGGCGAAGAAAGTGCTGAACAGGTCGAAGAAGCTTGGGTTGAGGTACGTCGAAAACTGGCGGCTGGCCTTCTCCGGTCAAACACAGATATCCATCACACCGGCCATTGTGATCAGGGACTCTTTGAACTAAAACGGTCCGAGGTTAGGGTACGTACGCTTCGGATTCTTGCGGGAAAGGAACATGGACCACGCTTAGCACTCCGCGCGGTTCAGGTTCTCGGAGCATGGATGCTTCTGCACGCAACTAAGGGGGGCACTTCGCTTTCTCGGCTTTTCCTAATCGGAGGTACGCTCGTGCCCCTCTATGCGCTACTACTTTCCCGCTCCCACGTGGCGTTCATGAGCCAGGACTGTCATCTCAGCTCGTTCGAACCAGCGCTTGTGTTACAGCAACTCTCGCGCGCTGCGTCACTTTTTCTGGCAATCGGCTACACAGCTTTTAGCGGCGGGACGCTCGCTACGGTTCTCCTAACTGCCGGAGCTCTAGTGGGTCTCCTTTGGTATGCACTTGTAGCAGCCGTCGTAATCCACCGTGTTTACCGTTAAAAGAATACAAGAGATTCTGCCGCTAATTAGGCCGCCGTTTACGGCCCTCTTCCTGTATGGCAGTCATGCGAGAGGCGACGCCAAGGATACGTCCGATATTGACATTCTCCAGGTTACGCCTGGACACACGGCTCCTTATGCTGTTGGACGTTTCAACATAACGTGCTACACATTCGACCAACTCTTGCGCCTCGCGCGTCGTGGCGGCCTATTCGCCCGCCATCTTGTTGAGGAAGCACTACCCCTCCACGACCCTGAGGACCTGTTGGGGACTCTGAAGTCAGCTTATGTTCCTACCCAAACATATGATGGTGTTCGGCGCGAAGTCGGTGGATGTGCGCCCTTGCTTGATGTCGCCCAATCTCAGTTTGACGAGAATACCGAAGGCCTAAGTTCGCTCGCGAGTTACTTGATACGAACATATCTCTACGCGACAGCTTTCGACCAAGGCGCTCGGTCATTCGCAATGGGCAACGTTCTTGACCTGCTTGGTCAGCATAACGCTGGCGGCATGCTATCTAGCCTTCGGGAGCGCAATTTTCCGGCTTTTGTTGCGGCACGCAAACTGTTCGAAGAGCTCACGGGTGTCACGTGTCTCCGAGTGGAAGGTTCGCTAGAAGCATTCATCGTGAATGCGAGTGCCCATAACGAACTCGCTATGATCCTGGGACTCCGGCTTTTGGCACGAGGGCGTCCTTTCACATACGATGCTCTTAACGACGTGGAGCTGTAGCGTGGACGAGAAAGCTGCCTTCATTGGAGATATTCACGGAGACCGTGTCCGATTGGTGGGTCTTCTTGCAAAGTTAGACTGTCGAAATCGTAGGTTGATATTTCTTGGTGACTACATCGATCATGGACCTGATTCACGCGGCGTTGTAGAGACTCTAATTGAAATTGCATATCGCCGGCCAAATTGTATTTTTTTGTCCGGAAATCATGAAATCGGCCTTCTAGCATTTCTCGCAGGAAAGTTCTCTTTCCTCGAATACGCTTGGATGGGTGGTCTGTCTACAATTCGAAGTTACTTGGGCAGAGCGAATCTAGATGTCCGCGCCGAGCTCGTTGCGGCCATCCCGAGGTTACATTCCGAATTCTTGTCCAGCTGCAAGCCGTTCTTCGAGACCGATAATTTCGTGGCGTCCCACGCCGGAGTGAATCCAGCCCGGCCGATGAGCCGTGAAGTCGCAGACATTGTACTTGGCCGCCATCCGGCGCTTTTCCATGACGGCCTTAAAGTTGGCAAACTTGTCGTTTGCGGTCATTACCTACAAACAACGCGGGTACCTTACGCTACCACTTCCGTTGTATGTCTGAACACTGGATGCGGAACTGTGGGAGGTCCTGCGACGGCTCTGCTCTATCCGGAAATGACTTTTCGACAAGCCTGAAGCGCAATAGGTCGGATTGCTGACCTCGTCGTGGCAAAGTGAAGGAGGCAAGACGAACGCACTTGCGAAACGGGAGAAGGCCGAACGCGACTGGCAAAATCCGAGAGTTCACACTGCACTGTACGCTCGGAGAACATGAATCGATGCATTTTGGAGTGCGACAGCAAGGTCACCACTGACAGAGCTGTTTATCGTTCCAAATTGACCGAAGTCCAAGAATGGCCTATCGGCTGGCCCTATCGTGGCCACCCGCCGTTATGAAAAACACGCGTTGCGGTCATATTCGGCTTCGTCGAACATCTCTGCTGCGGTCGTCGCCGATTTTTTCCCTTGTTCCGACTCCACCTCGTCTTTGTATCCGCGTCCACCGCCGTTCAGCACTTTCTCTACTTCTTCGCTGGTGAGATAGCGCAGTCGCGCAGATCCCTTGGTTCTGCGCATGACTTCCACCAGTCCAATCAAATTGGCGCGTTCTGCGCTGGTCATGTTCTCGTTCAGGATCACTCCACTTCTTTCGACTACTACAAATGCGGGAGTGCGTCCGCCACCTGCCAAACGAGCTTGCCAATCGGGGCGCCGACAATCGTCGGCGGTAGGATGAGCATCTCGCCCAGGAAAATGGCCTGGCACGGATACAGCACTCCGCCTTTTAGAATTTTGAGCACTGCTTTGTCTGTGCCGAGCGCGTGCAGAGGATCGAAATTCGGGATATTCCCAGTCGGAGAATCGCGCGATGTTTTCGAGCACGACTCTGTCCGGCCTCGCAATAGCCCGCGGCTGAATCGCAAGCCGGCGTTCCACATCGCACAGTAAGTCCTCTGCGGCGGCACAATCCTCCCCGCAGACGACCAACCCATGATTGGCCAGTACGAAAACGTTGGTGTCCTCAGCTCTTGCCATGGCCATTTTGATTTGCCATGCCAGCGGAATACCCGACGGCGCATAAGGAATCCATTGCCAGGCCAGACCACAAAGCCGCGCCGCGAGTTCCTCGAGCGCATCTAGCCGGATGGCCCATGCAATCGTGTTGATCGAATGCACATGAATAACCACACGATGAGGAATTACCGCGTGCATTGCTGTTTCAATGGAAGGGCGCATCCCGTTCCTTGAATCCCGACGTTCCCCAATTTCCCCCGTTTGCTCCACAGCCTCCCGTGCTTCCGCCATGTCAACGGGAATTAGGATATCTTCTTGGTTTGCCCGGGCCAGCCATTTGCCGGACCCCTTGATCCAGAGGATTCCTTCCAGTTTGATCGATGTGTTGCCGTTGCTGGCTTGCACAAGCAAAGGATCATTTCCAACCCGAGCGGATAGCTCGCGAAGATCATCGAGCTCTCTTTCGAGTCGCAAAGGAACAAGATTCGGATAAGCTTGGTTCTTCAAAGTTCTATTTCGTCCTTTGTTCCAGGCTGCCGCAACCTGTCTCTTCTATCTGCAAGACTGGCATCAACTCCTTACTTTGATATTTCCGCCCAGATTCCGGCCTGAATCTGTTGCGGGTCTCGCCAATCCTAATCGAGGCTTTGAAGATGGCGCCGACGGAGAGTATTCCTCCCAGTTTATAGGCCGCAATGGAGGCCAGCCCCATCGATGCAACGCATCCGCACGACGAGCAATCCGGATTTCCGCCGAACTGGCATGGAGTGATCTTTGTTTCCAGGTCTGCCGATAACGTCTGGGTCGTGCGTGCAAATACACAATCCTGGGGATTCTGCGGTGGCGAAGCAAATTGCCGAATCACCGACTCCGGCATATCCAACTTTGCATATTGGGCTCGCAATCCTAACATCTCCGTGATGGCCCGCTGCCGCTCCTCGGAACTCAGCATTTCTGGCATTTGATCGCCGACCTGCGGCGTGAACAGGCTGAACCATACTTTCTTGATCTCGGGACGCGGCGTCCAGAATTCCAGGAACTCGCGCAGGTAACCGGGCCGCTTCATCATTTGGCCGGTGACCGTGCAATGGATCGTCACTTTTTGTCCCGCGATGTTTCGAAGAATCCGCTCGTAGGTTGCTGGCGCGCGCCGGGTGTCGTGTTCGGGTTGCAGACCATCGATGGACACGGCAACATGCAACAGTTCCAGTTTCGGCCACGTGGGACCCATCGTTCGGAACGCGCTGGTGACAATCTGCACGTGGATTCCGCGCGCCAGCAGCGGTGGAATCATTAACTCCAATTCACGATAGCGGACCAGCGGGTCGCCACCCACGATGGACAAGTGCAAAGGCTTGATGCGATCGACCACTTCAAGCACTCCATCCACCAGAGCTTGGCCCCTTCGATCATTGAGCTCTCGCAGTGTCTGTCCGCCGCCGAGATGGGCGTCCTCGTACGCGTAACACCCGGGGCATTTCAACGGGCATTCCTTGGTTATTTCGATCGAAAGCGAGGGCTTTTCGCCCTTCAGAATCTTGCCCCATGCTTGAACAATTTCGGACGTGTACACCGCTGATTGCCCTTTTCCGACCGCCGCAGAGTCCGCGGTCTGTCAATGCTTCGCGTATTGTATAGCTAACGGGAGAAACTGCGGGTCACCGACTCAGTCTCGTAGAAGTACCGGTCGCCGCGGTACTTTTGAAGCTGGGAAACTCGTCATTCAGGAAAAACACGGCGGGGAAGCATTTCTTTGCGGATGAAACAAGGCACGGGAGCCAGTCTGTGCGGAGAGCAATGTAGATGAAGTTGAGGATATGTATTCGCCTTTCCCAGCCGGCAACCAGTATGCACGCAAAAGCCCACCAAAAGGTGTTTTTTCTTCCAAGCTCCTGAAGCCATGTACCGCTCATTGACAAACGCGCGCATGCCTCGCCCCGATGAAGCCAAACTTCTCTTAACTCAGTCAACACACCTGTACTACTTACCCAGATCGAAAACGGGTCACGTTGTGTTCGACTGAGAAGGGAGCAAACATGCCGAGTATCCCTCCGTTGAAGGAGATTCCCGAGTATCCCGTAATCTCCGGCCTCACGCTCCTTGCAGCAGGCGTTACGATTGCCTGGTGGACGGGCACAAATATTTCGCCCTTAATCGAAAACGCAGAGATTCGTCGTGGACAATTTTGGCGGTTCGGAACCAGTGTTTTACCGCATCTGGACATCCTGCACTTGGCATTTAACGTTTATTGGCTTTGGGTACTCGGAACAACTGTCGAACGTGTATATGGCCATTTTAGGACTGCGCTTTTGATTTTACTTTTTGCCATCGGTTCCAATTCCTTAGATTTTGCATTTGCTCAGGGAGGAGTGGGCCTCTCCGGAGTTGGATACGGTCTGTTCGGGCTACTTTATGTCCTTTCGCAACATGATGCGCGATTCAAGGACTCACTAGACAAAAGGACAGTGAATCTGTTCATAGGATGGTTTTTCTTTTGCATTCTGACAACGGCCACTCACGTATTCAAAGTGGCAAACGTCGCTCACGGTGCGGGTGCGGTGCTGGGTTTGCTGCTGGGATATGCGCTAGTATTCCCTGCTCACCGTATGCTTTTGACTGTGAGCATCGGTATGCTAGTCCTATTTGGATTCTGCGGCGCGACCTTTGGGCGGCCCTTCATCAACCTTTCTGGCCAAGGTGGATACGAGGAGGCGAAGCGGGGATATGATGCCCTTATTGCGCACCGCAATCAGGAAGCAGTCCGATGGTGTCGCGACGCAGTCAAATATCAACCGAAAGTCTCTTTGTTTTGGTTTAATCTGGGTATCGCCTACCAGCGTGCAAATAATCTACCAGCCGCTTCGTCCGCCTTTCAGAGAGCATATGACTTAGACCTTACCAATCCCGAATACGCTGCAGCGGCTGGAAAGGTCCATACAATCAGGGTCGAATAAAAATCGGAGGCCGCGTGGCAAACCAAGGAATTTTGTGACTTCGTCGGCCAGGGCCCCGCTTGCCCGCAGGGCGCCCCCACTCTTCCTCATTTCTGGTTCCCTAGCAGATTCCACTGTCATTCGCTTTCCCAGCCGGAGAAAACGTTCCACCCTCAGTTATTGTCCATATACAACTGATAGAAAAAGTAGCCCGTAGGCGAGTTGGTGGTCGAGGTGGAAACGCTCACGGTTTGGGAATTGCCCAGCGTGAACGTCAGGTCGAACGGCACAATCGTGCCGGGGTTGTCCATCGCGGTGGCTACAGCGTTGCTCCCCATGCAATTCAGATTACTCGCCTCCACCGTGCACGTGGACATCGCCATCAAGTTATTCGTCACCACGTCCTTCCAGGAAATGGTGACGTACAGTGTAGAGCCCGCAACGCCAAAGCCCTCCTGGAACACGCCCTTGATGTGGTACATCGTGTTCCCGCCGAGACCGGAAGCGGGCGCGGTGTAGAAGTTCGCATTCGAATAGTCTCCGGTGAAAGCGCCGGACCCCTTGTACACCGGCACCGAAAGCCCGACGATAGCCTGCCCGCCATACCGCGTGGCAAGCCCGCTGTAACCGACACCGAATCCGGGGCAAGTGCTGCCTTCGAACGCTGCGATGTTCCCTCCTACGCAGGCTTCTTGCGAGGTGTCCACGGAAAAACCGGTTCCGTACACATCGCTCCTTAGCGCAAACAACCCGCTGTTCTGCATGTCCAGCGCGGCGGATTCCTTACCATTGATCAACTCTTTCAGCACCCAGTGGCCGTCCGCGGTCTGATCGATCTGTGCGACATGGTTGGGATCGCCTCCCGCTGTTTGAAAGGTAGCGATCACTGTGGGATACGCCAGAATGGAGCTTGGCCAAATCCCCGTTGCTGTTCCACCGCCCGTTGGACACTGCGCCGCACTGCTCACCAGCAGCACGTTTCCGGAGTGACTCGTAGTGCCGACTGCGTCCCTGCATCCGGCGGGCAGTGTGTTTCCCAGGTTGACGGAGATGCCGTCGGAGACGCCGCACGAGGTGTTCCCATAATTACAGGTGACCTGAATGTTGCTGCCGTCTGACGTGATACTCGTGATCACTGCGGTGGTGATGGCAGGTCCTTGGAACGTCGGCTGATTGTTAATGACTGGTGGCAGCGCAGGACAAGTGTGGCTCGTCTGAGAAACGTTAAAAAGCGCGCTTGTGTTCGTGCCGGTCAGCTGAATTTGGCCGACATACGTGCCGGAGGCGCACACCGGAGAAGGGAAGTTGAAGGTGTACGGTTGTGAAGCGGGGACGTTGATCGTTGGCCCTGAAGGGTTATTCGGATCGGTAATCGTGTATGCGATGCCCGTGCCGCTGGCTTGCTGTACGGTCACCGCCGTCGTCGCGCCAGTCGTGTAGATGATCGTGGGAGCAGCGCTGGTTACTGTAATCTGAGAGTTTCGTTGCGCCAACGCCGGAGCCACAAAGACGCACAAGAGGATCACCGATAGCATTGCTTGGTTTGATCTGCGAGAAACCATCTCTGTTCTCCTGTTGTTGCTGCTTGTTTTCGGGCGCATTAACGCCTTGCACGCAAAGTTGATGACTGACTTTGCAGTTCACCCGCATAAATCTGGGCTGAAGAATTCCGGCACTTTAATCTTATCTGCATTCTGCCTAAAACCGCTCGTGCCGCAACCCACCCCGTGCCTCTACGTCACCCTCCCGCTTGCCTCGAATCTGAAATTACGTCACCCTGATTCCTTGACTTCTCGCGCAGGCGCCGCGCCACGCTGGTGTGGTTGCAAATCGTGCGAGCGGGCCGAGTAAAATAGACCGGGAGGAGAGTCCAGCGTTGGCGCCGGCGAGGGAAAATCTTTGGTATAAGGATGCCGTCATTTATCAGTTGCATGTGCGCACCTTCTGCGACAGCAACGCCGACGGCATTGGCGATTTCCCGGGCCTGACGCAAAAGCTCGATTACCTGCAGGCCCTCGGCGTCACTGCCATTTGGCTCTTGCCATTTTATCCATCGCCCCTGCGCGACGATGGCTACGACATCGCCGATTACACCTCGGTGCACAGCAGTTACGGAACGCTCGAGGACTTCAAGGCATTTCTGATTGCCGCTCACAGCCGCGGAATCCGCGTCATCATCGAATTAGTGGTGAATCACACCAGCGACCAGCACCCCTGGTTTAAGGAAGCCCGCAGCTCCCGCGATAATCCAAAACGCGATTGGTACGTGTGGAGCGACACAGACACAAAGTACAAGGGAGTACCCGTCGTTTTCGTGGATACGGAAGCCTCCAATTGGGCCTGGGATCCTATTTCCAAACAATACTATTGGCATCGTTTCTTCAGCCATCAACCCGATTTGAATTTCGATAATCCCGCCGTGTTCGAAACCGTTTGGGATGTTATGCAGTTCTGGCTGCATCTCGGTGTGGACGGATTCCGCTTGGACGCCGTGGCGTTTCTGGTCGAGCGTGAGGGCACGCTTTGCGAAAACTTGCCGGAAACCCACGCCATTATTCGCGAGATTCGCCGCCGCCTGGACCTTGCCTATCCGGGCACCATGCTCCTGGCGGAAGCAAACCAGTGGCCCGCGGACGTATGCGCCTATTTTGCTGACGGCACTGAGTTTCACGCCGCGTTTCATTTCCCGCTCATGCCTCGTATGTTCATGGCCGTGAAGCTGGAAGATCGCAAGCCCATTATCGAAATTCTCGAGCAAACTCCGGAAATTCCGCAAACCTGCCAGTGGTTCATCTTCCTCCGCAATCATGACGAACTTACCCTGGAGATGGTCACCGAGGTTGAGCGCGACTACATGTACGACGAGTATGCCCGAGACAAGACCATGCGTATCAATCGCGGAATCCGCCGCCGCCTCGCTCCCTTAATGAACAATGACCGCCGCCAGGTAGAACTGCTCAACGGATTATTAATGTCCATGCCCGGAACTCCCATCATCTATTACGGTGACGAAATTGGCATGGGCGACAACGTCTATTTGGGCGACCGCAATGGCGTGCGCACCCCGATGCAGTGGAATATTGCATCCAATGCCGGTTTCTCCACGGCCGATCCGGAACGTTTATATGCGCCGGTAATTTCCAATGCGATTTATGGCTATCAAGCCGTCAACGTCGATGCCCAGCAGAGGTCGGAACACTCCTTGCTGCGCTGGATGGAGTCGCTGATTCAAGTGCGCAACTCCTTTCGCGTATTTGGCCGCGGCTCCATTGAGTTTTTGAACCCCACGAATCACCGTGTACTGGCCTACGTGCGTCAATATGGTGGAGAAGTCGTGCTGGTGGTAAATAATTTGTCCAATTCGGCGCAGGCGGTTGAACTGGACATGCAGCGATATAAAGGTTATGTCCCGATTGAAATGTTCGGGCGAAATCTGTTTCCGCGCTTCGGAAATGTGCCGTATTTGCTGACACTGGGACCCTATCAGTTTTTTTGGTTTCAGTTACGGCGGATTTAGCCACGAAAACAGTGTGTCGCGCACAGCTTAAATTGAAGGCAGAATATTTAGCCCCATGGCCGACGATACCCTCTTATCCGACGACTTGCTTCGCCAGCTAATGAGTGTGGGCGAAGTGGATTTGCTGGTGGGTGTCTCTTCCCACAACTCCGCCAATCCCATTGGCCAGGCGGTACCGGCGATTGAGCAAAGCTACCAGCAGTATTTCCCCAGGCAGCGCGTCGCCATTGTGTTATTCGACGTCGAGGGCCAGAGCGACAGTTCTGCGCTGGCTACCACCGGGGAAAACCCGGGATCAAAACGCATGCCTACCCATGGCATTACATCGCTGCGCACCATTCATCGCGTCGTAGCCACCTTTCCAGCGGCGCCTTCACCCGGCGTGGCGCTGCGAACCACTTTAGCCATCGCCGACCTGGTGCGTACTCGAGCGTGCGTTCTATTTTCCGCAAACAGCACTAACCTTAACCCGGAATCGATTGCCAATCTCCTTCGCCCGGTTTATCAGGACAAATTCGATTTTGCCGCTCCGCTCTACACCCGCCACAAGTTTCAAGGCCTGCTGATGCGCAACCTGCTGTATCCCATGAGTCGCGCGGTCTTCGGCTGCGGCATGCGTGAAGTGTTTCCCGCGGAATGGGGTTTTTCTGGTCGCCTCGCCTCTCACTGCTTGAATCAAGACGTGTGGAACGAAGAGGCGGTTCGCGTACAACCGGAAGCCTGGATGGCTCTCACCGCTTGCGCCACCGAGAATCGCTGTTGTCAGGTATTTGTCGGCAAAAAAGGTCCACTCACCAGCTGTGCCAGACATCGTGGAAGTGCTGCGCCAAACCGTCGGTGCGCTGTTCTGGTGTTTCGAAAAAGAACAGGACTTTTGGCTGGAAAAAGACCATTCGCAGGACGTCCCAAACTTTGGACCGGCTCATGAGCTGACCACCGAGCCCACCGAAATGGATCGACACCGTATCTTCGAGATGTTTCGCACCGGCGTCACCGACCTGGAACCAGTGCTCAGTTCCATCCTCGATCCGGAAACCCATGCGGAAATCAAAAGCATGACCCTCGTCGAGGAAGGGAAGTTTCGATTCAAGCCTGATGTCTGGGTGCGCACCTTATATGACTTTGCGGCCTCCTACCACCATGCGGTGATTACCCGCGATCATCTGGTTCAGGCCTTGGCGCCTCTCTATCGTGGTATGACCCATTCGTTTTTGGTGGAACACGCGGATTCATCCCCAGCTGAAATTGAAGCCGCAAACGAGATGTTGTGCTCCGAATTCGAATTGCAAAAACCCTATTTGCGGGACAGATGGAAAACCAAGATGGAGGTGAAATCATGAGATACACCATCGTGCAGGGTTTGGAACGCGTCTACTACAACCTGGGCCACATGATCGCCGAATTCCTTCCGCGCTTGGTCGTCATGCTGGTCGTGTTCATGGTCGGTCTCGTGGTAGCCCTGGTCTTTAAATATATTTTGCGCGCCCTGCTTCGGCTCACCCGGCTGGATCGCGTCTCCGAAGACGCGGGGGCTTCACGAGTGCTTCGCATGGCGCATCTCCCGCCCATGTCCGAATTGTTGAGCCGCTCGTTTTTCTGGGTAACCTGGTTTGCCTTCATTTTAGTTGGGCTCAGCGTTCTGGATATCGCCAGTCTTCAGGAACAGATTTCGCGGCTTGCTGCGATTTCTGCCGGAAGTGTTCGTCGCCATTTTCATTTTCTTTCTGGGCGTCGCGTTGGCGAATTTCCTCTCACGAGCCGCGCTGCTTGCCGCGGTGAATGCGGGCTTGGCCTATGCGCGAATTCTGAGTTGGTGTATTCGCTTCATGATCTGGATTCTCGCGGTGACCATGACCCTCGAGGAACTTGGCGTGGCCCGGCAAACCGTCATTGCGGCGTTTTCCATCGTGTTTGGTGCGCTCATGCTGGGCTTGGCCATTTCTTTTGGCCTCGGAGGTCAGGACCTGGCGCGGCGATTCCTGGAAAAATATTCGAGGGATTCCAACCGCGAGAAAGACAAGGAGCCCCAACCCTTGTGATTCTCCGCCGAAGGTAGATTGTTCGGCACACCTGTCCTTTGGTACCGTTGGGCCTTCCTGGCATTTCCCTCCACACTGCATACATGCCAAGGAGCGACGAAATGGCTGACCGTCCCAGCTTTTCGCAAATGAAAGCTGAGCAAGACAAAATGACCGCGAGCTGGAAGGCGGAAGGACGCCTCAGCGAGCCGTGGACCGTTGCCGACCCTGAAATCCTGGAAATCTTCAACGCCGGAATCGCCTTTGGAGTGAAGATCGCTCGACGCAAGGATCGCGAACCTCTGTATTCGCCCGACGAGTGGAGAAAAGCCCTGCGCGAAGCGGTCGAAAAAGCAGCAGCCCTGGAAGCCGATCTACAAAAAGCAAAAGACGGAATGAAGAACAAGTAGCCCGCCCGGAGTGTGCCATCCCAACTGCCATATGTTCACGCGCGTTTTGGGGTACAACGCGGACGGCCGAGGCCACCTCTTCGTAGGGGCGCAGGACTCTTGCGCCCCATGTCCGCACATTTTCAACCTTAAACGTTTCTACAAACCTAATTCGCTTTTCCCAACGCCGCAGGTCGGATTTTCTCCCTCGCAACCACTCCCTGACCCTCGAGAATGCTGTAGAACTTATCGCCCTCCAAATTCGTGAGAGTTTCCACCCTGCCAGACGGCCAGCGAATCTCCAGACTATCAATTCGAGTAGCGCTGCCCAGCCCAAAATGCACCCGCAAGTCGCTTTGCGAAAGATAGCTGATCCCGCTGTGTATCTCCTCCGTCTGCGTCATTCCACCCGCCACCAGCTTCAACCGCGCACCAATCGCCAGCCGGTTGCTCTTCGTTCCCGCTAATTCGAAACTCACCCAATGCCGCCCTGGCACCCCGGGATTCCGCAGGATCATCGGACTGCCGGTCAAGTCTTCGACCACCACATCCAGGTTTCCGTCGTTGAACAAGTCGCCCACCGCCAAACCGCGAGAAACCCGGGGCTCGACAATCGCAGGTCCGGACTGCTCACTTGCATCGCAGAACGTGCCGTCCCCTTGATTGTATTGAACGATTTTCGGTTCGCGGTACTTCGCTCCAGATACAAATCGATCGGCTTGCGGATAGACATGGCCCGTCACCGTAACCAGATCAAGCCAACCATCATTGTCGAGATCCACGAATGCGATTCCCCATTTCACCAGCGGAACGGAAGCCAGGCCCATCCCCGATGCATAAGAAACGTCTTCGAAATTCCATTTGCCGTCGTTGCGGTACAGCGGAGTATTGTCCAGCGCGAAATCCGTAATCGCCATTGAGGGCCGGCCCGTATGATTGTAGTCGCCGATCGCAATGCCCATCTCCGCCTGCTCGTGGCCGTCGTCGCCGAGCGCTGCGCCGGATTCCATCCCAATGTCCTTGAATTTGCCGTTACCTTGGTTCTGGTAGAGAAAAGCGGTCATGGAATCGTTGGCAACATAAATATCCGGCCGCCCCACATTATTAAAGTCCGCCCAAATCGCCGTTAATCCGTAGTACCCGCTGGGATCATCCACGCCGGCTTGTTTGGACACGTCCGTAAAGGTTCCGTCTCCGTTGTTGTGAAAGAGAGAATCGCCCGCGCCTTTGAGCCCGCGAGGCCCGCACTGAACATCCACTCCCATGTACCGGCAGGTGGCGCCGCTGCCGAACGTCGGCAGGTGCTGAAGATCAATATCGGCATAATTCGTGACCATCAGGTCCACGAATCCGTCATTGTCATAATCGGCCCAGGCCGAACCTGTCGACCACCGGCCATCCGCTACACCCGCCTGCTTGGCAACATTCGTGAACGTGCCATCACCATTGTTCCGGTACAGCACATTCTCCCCGAAGCAGGTCACATAAATATCCGGCCACCCATCGTTGTTGTAGTCGGCCACGGATCCGCCTTGCGCCATGCACGGAGTGCCCACGCCCGCCTTGTCTGTGACATCGGTAAATGTTCCGTTGTGATTGTTGTGATACAGCGCGCCCCGCGCCTTCTTGCCTTTTACTGCGTCTTCAGCGCTCGGAGAATTGGTGAAATAAATGTCCAACCATCCGTCGCGGTCATAGTCGAGCAGCAGAACTCCGCCGCTCATCGATTCGATGATGTAGCGCGCTTCCGGGGCTGAATCATGCGTAAAGTGAATTCCGGCCTTCTGCGTAACATCTTCCAGTTGCGCAATCTGCCGATTTTTGCACTTCTGGTTTTTAGCGTTTGACGGTGGAGCGACGCCCGCGGCTATGCCTTGCGGCAGCCCTTCGCAGGGAATCAGCAACAGTCCAAAAAACAACACAGCGGAAATTCTTATCGAAAGCTTCACTGGCCCTCAGGCTGAATGGTGTCCCTACAGTGTAGCGCAGCAGCGGAAACCATTCATGGAGCGCCCACGGTGTGCTTGTCCAGTAGTCGTTTACGGCAACAGTTGATAACTGACAAACGCCAGCCTTTTGCTATCCGGCGACCACGACGGCACGTTGATCGTCCCTTGCCCCCCGAACAGTTTTGCCAGCACCGTAATCTTCTTATCTTTAAGAGACATCAGTCGCAGGGTTACGTCCTTGTTTTCCGGATGGCCGCCCACCTCTTTTCCATAGGACAGAAACACAATCCACTGTCCATCGGGTGATGGGTGCGGGAACCAATTGTTGAATTCATCGGAAGTAATTTGTTCTTGAGCGCTGCCATCCGGTTTCATGCGCCAGATTTGCATTTGCCCGGTGCGCTCGGAATTGAAGTAGATGAACGATGCCATCTGGAGCATAATCAGGACCATCGTCGAGCCCTTTCGCGGTGGTCAGCCGGGTTTCTTCTCCTCCCGTCACCGGAATCGTGTAGATGTCAAAGTCCCCATTGCGCTGGCCCACAAACGCAAGCGTCTTGCCATCCGGCGACCATCCATGCCAATACGATGGAGAGTTTTGCGTAACGCGCTTTGCCGTTCCTCCCATAATGGGCAAAACATAAACCAGCGAATTGTGCTCCTCCTGCGAGTTGTCGCTGATGGCCAGCCATTTTCCATCCGGAGAAATGCCGTGGTCATTGTTGCAACGGTCGGCGAATCCGGTGTCGATCTGCTGCGGAGTTCCACCTTCGGGCGCGATTTTTTCCAAGTGTCCCTTGCGATTGAACAGCAGATAGCTGCCGTCACGCGCCCAATTGGGAGCCTCAAAGCGCTCGGCCGCCACGTAAGTCACCCGACGATCTGTAGACTCGATGCTGATCGTCTCCAGCGTGCTGTACAGAGTCGCATGCGCCTCCCCGGAAGCGTTCGTCGCCGGACGAATATTCACGTTTGAGAAGACCGCTTTCTCCACAATGTCTTTCTCGTGCGAGCACACGCCGATGCCAATGTAGTACTCGCCCTGAATCGCCACTCGGATGGATCCGCCCGCCACCTGGGGTTTGCCCCCGTCTACCCCCAAAAGCATCGAGAAATAATCGCCGTGTTTTTCCAGTTGCAGCGTGCGAGGCGCGGAAATATTCGCCTGGATCTCGTGAGTCGTCGCTCCTTTTTCTTCGCGGTATTGCAGAGACGTGAGTCCCACGCCATGCAACGCAATATCCACGTACGCGGAATCCGGCTCAAGCGATTGACGGATGATCACCACGGCCTTGCGATGCGGATTCGTGCCCGCGCCCAGGAAGCTTACGTCAGCGCTGATGATATTGTCGCCACTCACTTTTTGCCATACGAAGTGAAACGCGTCTTTCGTGAACCACATGTTCTCGCCGCTGCCGGAGACCGTGTATTTCCCAGTCGCCCCATCGAACGTGGCTGAGCCTGCGTGCAGAACTGTCCCAATATCGGCATTCCCTTCGAAACTGCCGACCTTTGAATCTGTCCTTCCGCTGACCGCGCAACAAAGTGCAAGTATCAGCACGAAAACTGCCGAAATCGTTAATCTCGCTTGCAACTGCCACTTCCAGCCACGGAATTGCATCATTGCACCCCTTTTTCGGCTAACCGCTTCAGTCGTTCTGATACATTCATCAAAGCTCGTCCGTCGTGGTACGCGCCCTTCCAGATGCTGCCTTTCACATCGGCGACTGGCTTGCCGTCAGCGCCCACGAGTTCGTACACGCCGTGAAATTCTGAATCGATTTGATAATTCTGGATGAAGTTCCACTGCAGCTGGAACGCTTTGAAATATACATCGGTTTGCTTTCCGTAGCGCTCGTGCATCAGCAAAAGCGCGTTCAACCCTTCAAACTCCACCCACCATTCCTTGGTCTTGCGCTCCGCTTCACCCATCGTCGTGCCGTCCTGGTAGAAGCCGCCCAGCTTTGCATCCCAGCCATAGTGCAGGGCATGGTCGACCAGCATCTTGGCCATGCGTTCGGTGCGCGGATCATGTCTCTTGCCAAGTACGTCTTCAGCTTCAAGCATCAAATACGCGGCTTCCACATCGTGACCGTAGGAATCATGGTCCGGAAATGCTTGCCATGCATTTGTGAAATACAGGTTCATTGCACCGGGCTCGACGCACACCTTATCGCGGATAATCGCAAGCAGTTCCTCGATCCTTTGCCGCAGTAAATCATCTTTCCACACCTCGTACAGCTGAGAAAAAGACTCCAGCAAGTGGATATGCGTGTTCATCGACTTGTAGCCCACTGGGAATCCCGACACTGGCATCAACTCCACCGTGCCGGCCTCCGGATGCGCCACGAAGGGCTGTCCATCCCGCGAAATGTATTCGAAGTAGCCGCCATTTTTCGCATCATGCGCGTGCTCTTCCATCCAGTGAAAGCCCTTTTGCGCGTATTCCAGCGCGCGCGCATCCTTGGTGGCCTCGTAAGCTGCCGCCAAACCGTAAATGGCGAAGCTCATCCCGTACAGTTGCTTCGCGTCCGTGTAGAACGGCGAAATTTCCCCCGTTTCTGACAATCCCCAGTAGAACCCGCCCTTTTCTTTATCCCATAACGTTCCGGTCAGGTAATCCACGCCGTGTGTGACATACGGAAGATACTGCTGTTTTAACTCTGGCCGGCGCAGAACAATTTGCGACGCGACCCATGTCATGCGCCCCTGAAACACCGAGAATTTGCTTTCTTTCCCGAACGGTTTCCATTCTCGTGAGAAGTTTGCCCGAAACCCGCCATGCGCGTTATCGAGTGACCGGGGATACCACACGTTCAGAACGTCGCGATCGAGTGTCGCGTCCATCTCTCCTGCAAATTTCAGATAGCTTTCCCGCTCCGCAGGCAAGTAACTCATTGCATTTGGAAAGGCATGTTTTTGCGCGAGTACGCCGCCCACGAAAAGCATGGAAAATATCGCCATTTGCAGAGAGACCACGAGCGACCTGTTCGTACTGCGGCACATCGAAGCAGTCCCACCCATCTAACTTGGCAACGTCGCGTATGCGAACTCTTTTCCGCCCCTGGCCTTCATTTCTGGTTCAGCACCTGGTTTGCCGCCAACACCAGAAACATGTAATTCGAAGAGCCCCCGCCCAGCACATACTCAGTTTGCTGCCACAGATAAGGAAATACCTTCAATTCCGGAAAATCCGGGCGGATCAGCGCCGTGCCGGAAACCACCCCACCGGGAATATACGTCCAATCGGCGCGATTGAAACCATACGCCACCGTCGCCGATTTTGCGCCCACGCCCGACGCAAACGATGCGGTGTTCTCTCCGGGATGTACGCCCAGCATGAAATTCAACGCGTTCAGCAAATACTCAGGCGACACCACATCAGGAAATGCACGATGCAAATAATATTGCTCCACGCCGAATCGCTCGATTTGCCAGCCAGCCCCCCAGATGTACGGTTTGTACGGCACGCCAAAAGGAGTCGCGGCTTGCTTGTCGCGCACCGATTGAAAATATTGCGCCGCCGCACTGTGCAACTGCTTTTTGAACTCCTGATCGGGTATTCGGTCCACCACACGCGCCACGCTCCAACCCACGCGATCAAATTGCGCCAGAATTTCCTTCTGGTTGTCCAGCAACGTTTTCATGTACTCCGGCTTGCCCGTCGTCAAGTACAACTCAACCGCAGCCGCAATTTTGTCGTGAAAGCCATTCCCGACGGAATGATCTTCGGTCCAGGCACGTTCCGCGGCCTCCAGACACTCTTTTGCAAACGCCGGGTCCATCGTTTTCAGCACCCTGCCCGCGGCCGCCAGGGCGGCGATCCCTTTGTATTCGTGCCCGGCGTTCTGCTCAGTGAACACCCAACGATCGTCATCAACCGCGGAATGCGTCCCGGTTTTCTCGCCGGCTTTTAGCGCAGCGTCAAAAAATAGGTTGTCCGTTGCATTCGAAGTGTCGCCGACCATCGTGTACTGATGCAGGCTGGAGCTGATGATCCCCCGATAAAACCTGCCCAGATTTTTATAGCTGGCCAGAATCGTCAACGCACCATGCTGAACTTGCTGCAAAGTGTCTGGCTTGCCGTCAGGCACATGGATTTTCACCAGGTGGTGTGCTTCGTCCACGGAAGTATCGTCGTAATCGAGATGAAACAATTCGTAGGCGCTGGCGAGAATGGTCACTTCGTCGGCTTGCGATTCAATGCGGAAATCGTCGTCGCCGGCGTCATGCCATCCTCCCACGTTCAAGTCCGGGATGGTCTCTCCCGATTTGTATTTTGTTAGCGTGGCGGGACCCTGATTGTACCCATCGAAGTGATTGTGGTTGGTCGGCGCCATGCGCGCGTCGTCCATATGACAGGCCCCATGCCACACAAGGTATTGTTCTTCCACGCGCATGTGGCACATCTGGATGGGCAGAAAGTGCTCAATCACCGGTTGCCAAACACCCCGTTCGAACACCGAACTCGCTATCTCAAACGGCTCCGATTTCGACTCCCCGTACGTCACGAAGTACATTCCAGCTTGCGTAACCTTCGAAAAATCAAATTGCAGATAGTTGTACCGCAGGAATTTTCCCCACACCGTAGGTTTAGCCGATAGGATTTCCTGCGAGCCGCCATCTTCGGAAATGCGCCGCAGAACCGCCGTATCCACCGCCGCATCGTTTCCGTCGAGTTCGATGACCGCTACCTTCTTCTCCGCCGGATGATAGCCAACCTGCGAAACGTGAACGACCGGCGTATACCTCCATCCCGCAATGGCATGGGGAGAAATGAGCCAATCAATCGCCCCGGTCGTAGCACCGGACGGAACCAGCGAGCGCATCACAAACCAGCCATTATTGTGTTTGTTGCGCCCGTCCAGTAGCTGCAAATCGCCCGTGCGGCTCTCGATTATCATGCGCTGACCGTCAAGCTCGGGTGTTAGCGATAGCTTCGGGCCGGTTGCCAACGGCAGCGCTTCCACATCGCCATCTTTGCCAACTTGCTCGGGCCCGTTTGGCTGGCGCGGGAAAATTCCAGACTGGCCGCCCAGATACCACGAGTGACCAAAGTAGGCACCGGGAAACAACTCCATATTGAAACCCACCTTGCCTACGAACTCCGCAGGCATCGGCTTGTCCAAATCGACGATCACGCGAATACTTTGTCCTTCCGCGTGAACACGCACCTTGTACGTAAAATTCAGGTCGGGGTAGTCGATGGGATTGAACCCTTTGCGATCACGGTCAGGATCCGGATACGACAGCGTGGTCACAATTTCGCCGTGCGCTTTATCAACGACGCGGCTGTCCTGCTTGGGCATAGGCTGCCACTGGCCAGGAGTCGGATCCAACCGGATGTCGCCATTCGTCGCAATACGCACGCCATTTAGAATGATGCTGACTCCGGCTTGGTGTCCTTCAGGGTAGATATCCTGAAAGGACATCACGTCCAGGCCCGGCATTGAGAAATATTCTTTGTCGTTCAACTGGAGCGAGGGAGAAGTCTGCTGAGCGAAGGAGATGGGTGCGAGCGCGGCGACAACGAGAAAAGTCATTACTTCTCTCAGGGTTGTTTTCATTTGATACCCTCAGGCATTGCGAAGAAGTTCCAGCATTTTGCGATCCAGCTTGTGGCCTTTGTAATCCTCGTAACTCACATCCGTGCGCTCGCTGTCCATAACGCCAAACGCGCCCCGCAGATTCCACAGCGAATTGCCCCAGCCCGCCTGCTTCCATACCGCCAGGCAATCCGCCATCCACGCCAGAGTCACCTCGTGCGGCGTTTTGTTGAAGCAGCCCCATTCGCCCACATGGACCTGTGCGCCCTTTTCCGTGATCACCTTGTATAAATCGACGTAAACCTGCTGCAGGTGCGCGCGATCCCACACCACGCCATGATCATCGGTGAGCGGCCAGGTCGGCGGGTTGAATGTCTCGAACTCATCTTTGGGAACCCACGTTGCCGTGTAATGGCTGACAGCCTTGGGTTGGTAGCCACGCGTGCTCTGCACCACGCCGAGTTCCACAATTCCCACAACCGGCGCCTGACCGATGTTCATCCCGTCGGCAAAGATCAGCCGGTTCGGATCGATCTCGCGGATAGCACCAACCAAAGTCTCCACAATTTCCACGTAACGTTCTTCGAGCGCCCCTTCATACGAACGCATCTTCGGAGGCTCATTGATCAAATCGAAACTTACTTGCCGGTTGGGAATGCCTTTGTATCGCCGGGCAAACGCTTGCCAATGAAATGTCGCGGCCTTCAGGGCTTTGTCGCGCTGCTCTTTTGTCCCGGTGAATAGATCAGCCGGTTCCAGTTCGCGTTGATTGATGCAGTATCCCGGAATGCGATGGAAATTAATGTTGATGTGAATCTGGTGCTGTTTACCCAATTCGACGGCGCGGTCAATTTGCTTCAGCGGTTCTTCGCGAATCACTGACCAGTCGTCGCGACTCCCCCACACCCAATAAGAAAGGGGAAGGCGCGCGAAATCGAATCCCCACTCGGCCATCGTCGCGAAATCAAACTCATCAAAAGCGGGTCCGTCATAAGGATGGCCCGGCCACGCGAATCGTCCCTGTAAATTGAAACCGCGCCAGCGCGGAATGTGCGCGGCGCTGATGTCGTCCGAAGTTGCTTTTGAGCTAGTGCCTGGGAGTGAAGGGTGGAGTGCGGGGGCAATGGAGGCCAACAGCGTCAAATCCTTGACGAACGTTCTACGGAGCATCGAATTCTCCGGGTAACGCGCGATTATACGCCACAACCTTCTACATTACCCCTACATCCTGGTTACGAATATAGTGCTGGGAATTGAGTTGACGGTCCGCCAGGCGCAAATCGGCGCGGAGTCGCTGCTGGTCCGCGAGATAAGATTCGACGGCGTCGGCGACGAGGAAATTGGCGCTGCGGCCGGACTGTCGCGCGAGTTTGGCGAGACGTTTGCGAAGCATATCCTCCCTGCCTAGACGAAATGTGCTTCTGGTTTAACAACCGCAAGAAGCAATTGTTTTCCACGATACCATGCTGAAAACTCATTGACTCACAAAACCTCGAATACAAGCAACTCACGGCCAAAATTCAAGATGCGGCCTAGTTCGCGAATTTATCCGCCAGCGCTCCAATCCGAGCAGCACAATGTTGCACTGAATATGTATTGCCCATGGATTCGGTACACATCTCAATCCCAGGCTCCTTTAGTCCAGCTTCGCGCATTTGCTCCAGAAGAATAGCTACTCGGCTAGAGAATTCTCGATTATAGGCAGTTCCGGTTTCATGCATCCATTGTTCGCTTGCCTGTGAGAATTGAGCCAACTGCTGATTCCGCTCCTGCTCCGAAACTGGTGTTTGCTCCGGAAAATGCGGCTGGTTCTTCATGCGATTATCGTAAAATTTGAAAATGTCGTTCGAAAGTTGCAAGGCTCGCTTTTTAGGTGACGGAAGCGAATCCTTTAGTTGTGCCAACTCCCGCTCCTGCCGATTTAGCATTTTTGTAATTTCAGGGTCAGTAGTGATAACGAGTGGCCTGTCTTTTTGTGCCAATGCGGTTTGTAGTGCCCCAATTTCATGATCTTTTTCGGATAGGACGGCATTTGCTTTCAGGAGTTCCGTTGCCCGCCATTCGGCACTTGTATATTGATCCTGCCACGAAAAAAATATGGCAATCGGCACCCCTGTCAGAAACAGTATGACAACGTGATTCCATTTAATTTCTTTTTTAAAATATTTGTCTATGACAATCAGTACCAGCGACGCGACCGGCCCAAAAACTAACGCCAGCCAGTGATCAATTATGCCGCGAATTAAAACCAGTAGGTTAGATAGCATTCGCAACCACCTCCGCGGGATCTGTATCATCGTAGCATCTGCCTGAAATATATAATCCAGTGCTGGTTGTAGGTGGCGGGATTGTGCGGACAGGGGGCGCAGGAGTCCTGCGCCCCTACGGGGAAGGCCGAAGTGGCGATTAGTTGGGAAGTGGGGTGGAGGTGGTGGTGATGGTTAGTTTGGCGGACTTGGCGTTGGGCGCGGGAGAGCCTGGCGGGGCGATGGGCTGCCCGCTGCCGATCCATAGTTCTACGGGGCCGGCGGGAACTACGCGACGGCCGGAGGGATCGACGATGGAGAGGTCGCGTTGCGTGAGGGTGAAGGTTACGTCTTGCGAGGTGCGTGCGTCGAGATGAATGCGCTGGAAACCCGCGAGGGCGCGGAGGGGCGCGCCGTCTACACCTGGATGGGAGATGTAAAGTTCGACAACTTCGTCGCCGGAAACGTCGGAGGCGTTGGAGACGTGGGTGGAAACGGTGAGGGCAGAATCACCGGCGAATGAGGAAATTTGTTGCGCATCGGGAGCTGCATTTTTGGTTGCTTCAGCTCCGGCGTGAGCCTCCGCGACGACTGGATCGGAGTAAGAGAAGGTGGAATAGCTTAGGCCGAAGCCGAAGGGGAACAAGGGTGGTTCGGTGAGGTAGCGGTAGGTGCGGTTGGCCATGTTGTAATCGGTGTACGGGGGGAGCTGCGCAACAGATTTGTAGAAGGTAACGGGAAGACGTCCGGCAGGATTATAAGCGCCGGAAAGCACGTCAGCGACGGCGGCGCCGCCTTCTTCGCCGGGATACCAGGCTTCGAGGATGGCGGAAGCGTGGTCATTGGCCCAGTTGACGGCCATGGCTGAGCCGCTGGTAAGCACTACGACGAGCGGTTTGCCCGTGGCGGCAAAGGCCTCGAGCAGATCCTCCTGGGTACGAGGCAGAGTAATATCGGTGCGATCGCCGCCAAAGAAGCCGGGATCGCTGGACTCCGATTCTTCGCCTTCAAGATTTGCGTCAATGCCCACCACCGCAACAACGATATCCGATTTGCGCGCGGCTTCGACGGCTTCCAGCTGAAGATTCGGCGGGACCCAGAGAAGCTGGATGTTGGATTCCCAGGAATTGTGGAAGTACTCCAACTTGATGGGATAGTCGTGGCCGGCTTGCAGATGGACGAGGGTGGTCATCGCACGATTGCCGTGGGTGAGCGGGGTCCAATCGTCCAACAGAATCTTGTCATTGAGGAAGAGACGGCAGCCGCCATCGCAGGACGTGCCGAGGCGGTAGTCGCCGTCCACCGGCGGAGTGAGAATGCCGGTCCAACGCACGGAGAAAAATTCGGGAGGAACATTGGGTGCGGGGGAAACGTTATCCCAGGCGAAATTGACGGTGGGATCGACGCGGGTGGCTACAGGAGCGCCGGAGAGATGCGTGTTGGAGAAGTACTCGGCGGTGAGGCCGGGCTTGGAAGAACCCAAGAGCCCGGGTGCAACCGCGGCACCTGGGGCACCCAGCGAATGCAGAGCGGATTCGGGGACGGGGATGGCGCGGGATTCGGTGAGGGGGGCGCCTACGGCGTAGCTAATTTTGGCGTCGGGGAAACGCAGCTTGATGCCGGCGAGGATGGTGGAATATTTGGAGGGGATGCCATTGTAATTGCCGAGCAAGACATCGAGGGAATCGGCGGTGGGACCAATGACCGCAATGGATTTGATTTTTGGGCTGAGCGGGAGCGTCAGTTCGTCGCGCTTGCCGTGAGGTAAAGGAGCGTTCTTGAGCAGGACGATGGATTCCTGCGCGGCTTGCAGAGCGAGTTTGCGATTGGCGGCGGTGTCCACATCGGCGAGAGTGAGCTTGGACCAGGGAACATTGGCGGGCGGATCGAACATGCCCAGGCGGAAGCGCGCTTCGAAGAGACGATGGACGGCGCGATCGATGTCGGAGGGCTCGACGAGGCGATCTTCAAGATCGTAATCGAGCACTTTGAATTGCGGGCCGCAGGTGAGGTCGGTGCCGGCTTTCAGCGAGAGGGCCGCGGCTTGATCCAGGGTCATGGTGAAGTTGTGACCTTGATAGAGGTCGTTGATGGCCCAGCAATCGGACACGACGTAGCCTTTAAAGCCCCAATCCTTGCGGAGAAGTTCGAAGAGTAAATGATTGGCGCAGGCGGGTTCGCCGAGGATGGAATTGTAGGCGCACATGACGGAGTCCGCGTGGCCTTCGATGACGGTGGCGCGAAACGCGGGAGTGTAGGTGTCGTAGAGATCGTGAAGAGAAACGGGAACGTTGAAACGATGGCGCAACGATTCCGGGCCGGAGTGCACGGCGTAGTGCTTGGGGGTGGAGACGGTTTTCAGATAATGCGGGTCGTCGCCCTGGAGCCCGGTGACGAAAGCCACACCAAGGCGCGCGGTGAGGTAGGGATCTTCGCCGTAAGTTTCCTGGCCGCGACCCCAGCGAGGATCGCGAAAGATGTTGATGTTGGGCGACCAGAACGTGAGACCGTAGTAGCGGTTGATGTTCACGTTGTGCGCGAGGGCATCGTTGTATTTGGCGCGGGCTTCGGTAGAGATTACATCGGCGATGGAGTGGAGGAGGTTGGTGTCCCAGGTGGCGCCAAGGGCGATGGCTTGCGGGAAAACAGTGGCGTAACCGGAACGGGCGACACCGTGGAGTCCTTCGTTCCACCAGTTGTAGGCGGGAATGTGCAGACGCGGAATGGCGACGGCGACGTCTTGCATCTGGGAGATTTTTTCTTCCATGGTCATGCGCGAGACGAGGTCGGAAACGCGCGTTTCGATGGGGAGCGAGGGATCGAGGTACGGAGGATTAGTGGGGGTCGTCGTGGTTGAGTTTGATTGGGCCAGAGCGAGGGTAGGGAGCAGCACGAAAGCGAGAAGCCAGAATTTTAGGGATCGCATAGTGATTGAGGAGATTGTGGCGCGAGAGGATGGGATTCGTCTATAAGGAATTGCGGAGAAGAGATTCACCACAGAGGACACAGAGGTACGGAGCGCGGAGAGGCACAACAGTTGAATCCGGAAGAGAACGATTCCACCGGGCGCAGAGGATGCGGAGAGTTGGGTGACAGGGACGATCGATCGGGTGGTGAATGAATAGCGGAGCCGGAAATTGGTGGAAGAGTGGGACGGCGGTGGTGGTGTGGATTGCTTTGGGGACTGTGGTGGTGCATGTGGCGACGGGGTGGAGGTACGGATTCGATCGCGATGAATTGATGGCGTTGGAAGATGCGCGGCATTTGGCGTGGGGCTATGTGCAGTATCCGCCGATGATTGCGTTTTTTGGGCGGGTGGCGCTGGAGTTGTTTGGCACATCGCTGGGGGGATTCCGGCTGTTTGCGGCAGTGGCGCAGGCGATGGCGGTGGTGTTGACGGGGTTGATGGCGAAGGAACTGGGCGGAGGGAAATGGGCGCAAGTGGTGGCGGGGTTGGCTGCAGTGCCGTTTTGTCTGGGCGCGGGCGCGTTGATGCAGTACATCTCGTTCGATTATGTGTGCTGGGTGCTGGTGGCGTGGTGCACGGTGCGTTTGCTGAAGAGCGGGGATGCGCGGTGGTGGGTGGGCATTGGGGCGGGGATTGGGTTGGGGATGCTGGCGAAGTACACGATGGGAGTGTTGGCATTGGGAATTGTGGCGGGAGTGTTGTTGACGCGGGCGCGAAATTATTTGCGAAGCGGGTGGTTGTGGATTGGCGTGGCGGTGTCGTTGGCGATTTTTGCGCCGAATTTTGTCTGGGAGTGGCGGCGGAATTTTATTTCGCTGGATTTTTTGCGGTTTTTGCATGTGCGGGATGTGTCGATGGGGCTGACTGACTGGTTTTTGCCGGGACAACTGGAGTTGATGCTGCTGGCGTTTCCGTTGGCGGCGGCGGGATTGTGGTTTTATTTTTTCACGGAGGAAGGCGAACGCTATCGATTGCTGGGATGGATGTACGTGGTGGCGCTGGCGGTATTGTTGGTGCTGCGTGGGAGGGATTATTACCTGGCGCCGGCGTATCCGATGTTGTATGCGGCGGGGAGTGTGTGGGTGGAGGAGAAGTGGCGAAGTGAGGAGGTAAGGAGGCAAGGAGGTAAGGAAGTGGCAGGTCGTTGGGAATCGGAGAGTGCGGAGACGCTTGTGGAGGAACCCAGGACCGACTCTCAGACTACAAGGATGGGGCACTTGGCCGTGAGTTCGTTGAGTGTTCTGCAGGGAGTGGAGGAGGTTGGGAACCGCGCGGGGGACGGCGGTGGCGATGGCGGCAATCGAAGAGAGATTCCTCGCTTCGAAGACTCCGCTCGGAATGACGTGGCTTTTCATGGATCGAACGACCGCCAACCTTCTTTGCGTGACGACGGGGGTTTGTGTGGACCGAATGATCCGAGTTTGGGTTGGTGGAGTGACAGGCGCTGGCGACGCTCGGTGCGGAGGGCGATTTGGGTTGTGTTGATTTTGGATGTGGTGGTGGCTGGGGCGGTGGCGTTGCCGATTGCGCCGGTGGGGTCGAGTTGGTGGAAATTTGCGTCGCAGGTGGACAGCGTATTCCCGGAGGAGATCGGGTGGCCGGAATTTGTGGAAGGTGTGGCGCGGGTGCGGGATGGATTGCCGGCGGAGGAGCGGGCGCGGGTGGGGATTTTGGCGGGGAATTATGGAGAAGTGGGCGCGCTGAATCTGTACGGGGAACGGTATGGATTGCCGCGCGCGATTAGCGGAGTGAATTCGTCGTGGGAGCGCGGGTATGGCAATCCTCCGCCGGAGGTGTTGATTGTGGTGGGGTACCCGCGGGAATTTTTGGAGAAGGAGTTTGCGTCATGTACGGTGGCGGGGCGGACGCGGAACCGGTATGGTGTGGCGAATGAAGAGACGATGGAGGATGCGGATATTTTTGTGTGTCGAGGATTGAAGGGGACGTGGAAGGAGTTTTGGGCGAAGGCGCGGAGGTTTGCGTAGGAGAGGAATTCACCACAGAGGACACAGAGTAGCCGCCAGAAATAACCCCGAGATCCAGGTTCACACACCGAAGCTGGGCTCCAGGCCGATCTAGAGGAGAGGCGGTGGGATTGTGCGGACATGGGGCGCCGCGTGGCTCCGGTCTCCGGCCGAGAAGATTGAGTTGTTTGGGAAAGTGGAGTGTCGCGCCTTGTATGTTGACTTTGGAGAGAGACTTGTCTGCAGGAGTGCAGCGAGTTGCTCTGGCGGAGGAGGCCGGGTCGCGCCGAGGCCGAGGAGAATTGCATCGAGCCTGTCCGGAGATCGGGCCCCCCGCCCTAGTTTCCAAAAACTGAAGAGAATCACAGGCGGTAGAGCCTGCATACAAGGTCAGTTGGAAACAGCGCAGGGTCGGGGAGCCAGGGCAAAGCCTACTCCGAGGAGCGGGAATGGACAAGATCATAGGGTGTGGATTAGAGGTCAGTGCCCGAGAGTTGGTGGTGGCGTTGGAAGACCAACGGGTGCAGCGGTATGCGAATACCGCTGCCGGGCATCGGAAGTTGCTGGAAGCTCTCACGCGCGGGGGGCGGCGCGTGAGAGTGGTTTTAGAAGCGACCGGAATGTATGGGCTGGATGTGGCGCTGCTGTTGAGCGCAGCGGAGAAAGTGGAAGTGATGGTGGCGAATCCGCGTGCAGTGCGGGATTTTGCCAAAGCCATGATGCAGCGCAGCAAGAACGATCCGTTGGATGCGGTGGTGCTGAGAGAATTTGCGACACGGATGCCCTTTCGGGCGTGGCAGAGGCCAAGCCAGAATCGATTGGCGCTGTGGAGTATCACCCGTCGGATCCAAGCGCTAAACGAGCAATGCCGCGCGGAGAAAAATCGCCAGCATGCGGCGGGAATATCGCAATCCACGCCGGGCTGTGTGCGGCGGGACATCGTGCGGAATTTGCGGGTCCAACAGCAGGCCATAAAAAAGCTGCGGCAGGAAGCGCAGAAATGCCTGGAGCAGGAAGCCCAGCTGCGACAGGAATACCAGCTGCTGGTTAGTGTCCCGGGTATCGCGGAAAATAGCGCGCTACAAATCTTGGGAGAGTTAGCGATGTTGCCAGCAGATCGGGACATTCGGCAATGGGTGGCCTATGCGGGGTTGGATCCGAGCGAGCATCAATCCGGTACGTCGGTGCGGAGGCCTGCGCGCCTGAGCCGCAGCGGCAATCGGCACTTACGGCGAGCATTATATATGCCAGCGCTGACGGCGATTCGCTGGGAGCCGCATCTGCGTGGTTTTTACGAACACCTGGTGCAACGCGGCAAACGAAAAAAACAAGCGCTGATGGCGGTGGCGCGCAAGCTACTACACGCCATCTACGGAATGTTCCGCACCAACTGCGTCTACCAGGGCCAACTCGTATTCCAACTCAAAGCGACTGCGAACCATCTTGCCCTGACGCAAAAATGCTCTTGACCTCCAACAGAGAATCTCCGGCGCTCGCAAGACAGCATGCTATGGGGGACACAGCCCTGCAGGCTGGGCTAACTTCTTTCGCGCCTCCGGCGCTTGTGCTGTAGAAAAAATGCAACACCATAACGAACCCAAGAAAAGGCACGGGTCTGAAGAGTGTGTGTGGCAAGCGGTGAGATTGTGCCGAGATGGGGTCCAGCGTGCTGGACCCCTACGCGAAGGCGCTCAGGCAGGAGTGTCGGTGGCATGTTGACATGAAGAGAGATCCCTCGCTTCGCGGACTCCGTTCGGGATGACAGCCGACAACAATTCAAGGAAAAGGCACGGGTCTGAAGATCCGCCACTACAAGGCAGGAATCCGTTTGCGGGGGATGGCGGCGTGGGTTTAGTGGACGGTGATTTGGATACTTGAGGTGGTTTGGCCGTTGGCGTTGGCGGCGTATAGGGTGTAGGTGGTGGTGGCGGTGGGCGAGACGGAAACGCTGGTGGCGCGGGTGGCGCCTACTGTGGGGGAGATGATGATGTAGTCGGCGCTGGCGACTTGCCACGATAAGGTGACTTGCGTGCCGGAGGAGATGCTGGTGGCGCTGGCGATGAAGCTGGAAATGGTGGGGGCAGGGCCGGTAGGGTAATTGGAATTGGTGTAGACGGGAGAGAGGGCGAGCACATCGAAATCGGCGGCCGTGACGCCATTAAGAAGATGCAGGTCGGAGTTGTTCCAGCGATCATCGGGAGCGCCACTGATGTACATGGCGGAACCGTTGTCGGCGAGGATGAGGCCATACTTTTTCATGGCGTTGAGAATGACCTGATTCGTGGCGGAGTAGCCGGAAACATCGAAACTGGCTTTGAGGCGCAGACGCGCGCCCATGGGCGGGGCTACGGGTTGGTGCTGGTGGCTGCGGAGTGTGAGGCGGGCGGCGTGAATCCAGCGCTGGTGCTGGGCAGAGTGAAACGAATGGCGTGATGGATGGCGCCCGCAGCAACTTCATCGTAGCGAACTAATCCCGGGAAAATGGGAAGGCCGCCGGCGTCGGCGCTGGTCCACGTATAGGGGCGCTGCTCGTCCGACAAGAGATCCCAGACGGTGCCGGAGTCGGCGTTCCAGGACGAAGCTTGGGGATAGGAACTGTACAGCTCGTAAAGGAAGCAGTTGGATTTGTCGAGGACGAGAACGTGGCGATCGCCGCTGCCGGGATTGGGGTAGCCCTCGATGGGCGCAGTTAGCGGAATGGGCATGGGGCCGGGATCGGACTCGCTGCCGTACGCCTGATAGTTGATGGGAATGAGTGGCTGCGTGGAATCGACGACGGTGTAGGGAATGCCGATGTACGAGCCTTGGTATTCGCCTTGGCCGAAATCGGGATGCAGGCCAATGGTGGGTCCGATGAAATTGATGATGTTGACGGAATTAGGATCGACGCTGGCACTGGAAATATCTTTGTTCCAGGGATTGTCGGATGGGAAGGGAAGGAATCCACCGAGACTGGCGCCCTGGCCGGTGGACATTTGCGAGCAACTGGAAGTTTGCACGGAACCGTTCACTTGAAAATTTAATGTGGGGGAAGCGCTGCCGCCGGGATCGGGATTCTGCACGGCAACGGGAAATGTGCCGGCGGTGGCGGCGTTGCCGGTGGCGGTCAACTGCGTGGAGGAGACGAAAGTGGTGGCGAGCGGGGCGTTGTTGAGGAGGACTTGCGCGCCGGAGACAAAACTTGCGCCGGTGATGGCGAGGGAGAAAGCGCCGAGATTGGTGGAGGCGGGCGAAATGCCGGTGAGGGTGGGTGTGGCATTCCAAAGCGTGACGGCGGCGGACGAAGATTTGGTGGAATCCGCGGCGGAGGTGGCGGTGACGTTGACGGTGTTGGGCGAGGGCAGAGAAGCAGGCGCGGTGTAATTGCCGTGGGAATCGATGGTGCCGAGGGTGGCGTTGCCGCCGGGAGTGTTGTTGACGGACCAGGAGACGGAAGTGTTCGAGGAACCAGAAACGGTGGCGGCGAATGCGTAGGAGGAAGCGGCACGAATGTTGGCGGTGGTGGGGGTGACGGAAACGGAGACGGTGGCGGAGGGAGGCTGAGTTGGTGGCTGAGTAGCGGTTTTGGAGCCGCTGCTGCAGGAAGCCAGAGCCATGGCCACCAGGCACACGAGTAAGAACAGGAAAAAGGGGCGCAGTGCCGAGGACATATTGAGGATAGTGTCGGATGCGGGAGGCGGGGGAGGAACTGGACGATGGACCAGAAAAGGGGCAGGGGGGCATTTGACAGTCGACAGTTAAAAGAGATTCAAGACTCGGGGATTGTGCGGACATGGGGCGCAGGAGTCCTGCGCCCCTACGGGTGGCGCGAGTGCGGGCAAGTGACCCAAGAACCACTTGTGGTGAGATCAAAAGAAGAGAGATTCCTCACTGCGCGGACTCCGTTCGGAATGACGGGACGTTTTTCGGCGGGAACCATTCAAGACGCAACGATTGTGCGGACATGGGGCGCAGGAGTCCTGCGCCCCTACGGTTTCGCGCGAGCGCGGCGATCGAGCCATGTTCAACACACCGAAACTGGGGCTACCCCAAGATCCCAGGTGCAAGTGCGGAACCTGGGGCACCCGCGCACCCGGAGTCGCCGGAACTGGTTCCCTGGGGCACCCAAGCGCTCAGTGTGATTAGCGCAGGGAGTTTTGTAGGCTGATTAGATTTTGGGGGACTACACGAATTATGCCGCCTCTGGGGCTGTCGATATCGCCGATTAAGAAGAAGGAGACGGCGATGACCAGGGGCATGACGACGAGGCGCAACCAATCGCGCTTGGCGGGATGCACGTAATAGCCGATCATGATGTTACAGAAGATCGCGATAATCCACATCAGTCCCCAGGCCGCTACTGGAATGCGATTCCACCATGCAGCCTGCGTGTAGCCTTGCGAGTTGAGCACGTCGTTCATTCCCGCGACGGTCAGAGCTTCCATTGCGCCGCGATCGGTTTGCGGCTCCGGGCCGCACCGCATTCCACAAATCGGTTTGCACTTGTGCAATTTTTGCGTTGACGCGGGCCACATCGGAAGGCCAGCGCACACTGTAAAACTGGATCCGCTGTTCTAAATATTGTTTCAGCAGGCTGCGGACATTCTGGGCGTCCGCAGGCGGCAGCAAATCGGCGCGGAGATACTCGGTGCCGATGGCATTGGCCTCCGCCTCTTCATAATTCTTGCGCTGGTCATAGCGGCTGATGGCCATGGAAAAGGTGAAGCCGATAATTAGGCCGAGCAGGGTGAGCGTGGCGGTCAGGATCATGCCAAAATCGGCATGATCGTCGATGTCCATGTCTCCGCGGCGTTTGCGCGAAGCCTGGCCTACGCGCGAAGCGACCCACAGGACGCCAAACGCTGCCACAAACATTACAGCCGGAAAATCCAGTGCTCTGGACATGCCGAGCCACCTCCATGTTGACGCCACTGTACCTCATTTTGGTCGCGGCGTGCGTGCTTGAGAGTTTGTGGCGGCTCACCTGTTCCTACAACAAACCGCCGCGTGTCCTACCATGTTTTTCCCGGGGCGCTGCGATTCGCAAAACCGCTACACTTCTTGCATGACCGAATGGAACCCAGCCGCGTACGTTCGTCGTTCAGGCCTGCAAGAAGCGATGGCGGGGGAAGCGTTGGCGCTTTTGCAGCTGAAGGGCGATGAGCGCGTGTTGGATATTGGTTGCGGCGACGGTCGCATCACCGCGGAAATTGCTACGCTGCTGACCAACGGCTCGATTGTAGGGGTGGACGCGTCTCACGAGATGATCGCGTACGCGTGTGGGCACGACGATCGTCCGAACATTGCGTTTCAGGTTGCCGACGCGGGGAATCTGCCGTTCGAGAATGAATTCGATCTGATCGTTTCGTTTAATGCGTTGCATTGGCTGCCCGATCCTGATCCGCCGTTGCGGTCGATTCGGCGGGCGATGAAGAGTAATGCGAAAGCGCAACTGCGGCTGGTGCCGAATGGGGCGCGCAAAAGCCTGGAAAACGTGATCGAAGAAACCCGCAAATCGCCACAATGGGCGGGCTATTTCGAGGGTTTTCGCGATCCGTACCTGCACGTGACGCCCGAAGAATATGCCCACGCGGCGCAACGCAACGGACTGCGCGTGGAGGAGATGCGCACTTCCGATCATTCCTGGGATTTTCATACGCGGGCGGATTTCTTTGCGTTTGGGGCGGTTACGTTTGTGGAATGGACTCGCCGGCTACCCGATGGCGAGAAGACCGTGTTTATCAGCGATGTGTTGGACCGGTACGAAAAAGTTGCCGCGGAGAAACCCGACGAGGCGCACACGTTTAAGTTTTATCAACTGGACATTACGTTGGCGCCGGGGTGACCCGGGCGAAGGCTGAACGGGTTTTACAAAACGTGCACGTCTGCGCCACGCGAACGAAGCCCCCGGTCAAAGGTAACGAATTTCAGACCGGCAACAGAGGCGAAGGCCACAAGATAAGCATCCGCCCATACTTTCGGAGAGGAACTGCGGAGCGTGGAGAACCGGCGAAACTCGGGCCCGATGGCCTCGGGTTCAGGGAGTAGCGCAATCCGGTCGTCGGCGCAGACTTTGTCCCACAGGGCCCATGCCTCGGACATGGTCTTCACGTCGCTGGTCATCACCGTTGGGGTGGTCAGGAGCCGAAGGACAGTGATCTGGGTAATTCGGCAGAAGAAAAACTTTTCGTCCGCGGACCGTTCAAACCATGCTCGAGCTTTTTCGGAGTGGATGTGGCGGCTCCAGAGAAGCGCCAGCCAGACATTGGCATCAAGGAAATTCAAGATGTTCATAGATCTGTTCGTTGGTCAGATGCACCTTCGGCCCGTCCGAGACAATCAGCGGAAACTTCACTCGCCGGGCGCGAGGACGCTTGCCTTCCACGAGGGTTACGCGCACGCCCAAAAGAATGAGCTCGCGGATCGATCGCCCCTGAGCGGCCGCTTGGGCCCTAAGTTTCCGGTACAAGGAAACCGGGATGTCGACCGTGGTGCGAATGGCTTGCTCTTTCATGGGAACATTATCGCATGCATGCCATAAATATGGAACGATCTTCGTTGCTTCTGACGAGGCTAGGTCAAGGTGAGCTACAGGGCGCGATGGCCAGAGCGGTTGGTTGGCGGCTGCGGGTTCAGCTGTTGGCCATGCGCAACAGCTTAACTTGGGTGGCGTCGAGTCTTTGGACGATCACTTCGGAGAAGCGCTTCAGTAGCTCGTAGCCTAGCTCGTGATCCTCTTCCAATTTAGCGCGCAAGCACCGCGCATCGAAGGCGATCGCTTTGGTGGTCTCCAAAGCGCGAGCATTGAAGTGCCAGTGGTAAGGAGCTGCAATCCACGACCATCCCAAAATGTCGCCTGCACCAACTTTGTGCACCGAGGAGGTCGGGCGGTCGGGCACGGTCAGCTCAATCGAGACCGAGCCTTCTTCGATAAAGTAAAAGGCGTCGGCGGGATCGCCTTCCACGAAAATGGTCTTACCTTCGGCAAACCGCGCGTTCTTGGCGCATCCTTCGATGACTTTCAATTGCGTGTCCGTCAGCCCTTTAAAGAAGGGATGCTTCCGGAGCAGCGAGTCCAATGTCTGAATCATTTATGCCTCCTACAGCAGGGTTCGAACGCACAGTGTGTGGCGAGCAATTACCCTCATCTCCCGTATACTCCCATCCCGGAAGCGGCGCAACGACGTGTGTCACTGCGAAGAAGGATGTTGGAGAGAGCCGGCTTGAAGCCGGCGCTGCCAGTTCGCGGAGTAGACAGAGGATTTAGCGAGTCACGGACGCCGTGCCCGCCAGCACATTGGCCGTGGCCACTCCCGCTTCCGAGACGCGCATTTCTTGGTGCGTCTGTAATTTCACATTTACGTTGACGCGTCCGCCCGGAACTACCACCACGGCGTCATTGGGCAAAGGCATGGTTACTTCCGCAGTTGCGCCGGCAAATTCCATGGCGTCTACCCGCCCGCCGGCAAACAGCAAACAATTCCGGGTCGGCACTCCGCAGCGATTCGTTTCGTTGTTCGCTACATTTCCTGCGAACTCCACGCGCACTTGCGTATACGTGCCGGCCGCGAGCGGCGCGCCGTCCGCCAAAACTTCCGGAGCGCCATCGCCGAGCAAATCAATTTGGCGCGGCGTGCTGGTTAAATCCGGGGCTAACTCGAGCCATTCGCCGGATGCGGCGCGAACGCTGATTCCGCGCACGGTAACGAATGCATGTTCGACGCGCGGCGCAGCTGCACAACTGGCGCAGGGTGCGGTTTTCTCCATAGTCGCGCCCATTTTGCCCATGCCATTCGCAAGGGAACACGAGCCCGAGTTGGTTGAACCGATGATGAAGCCCGTGCCATTGTTGGAAAAACCCGCGTAACACGAATTGCCACAGGCGGCCAGCGCCGGGATCAGCAAGAGCAGAAAAAATTGTGGAGGGAACGCATCGCGAAGGGAATACATACTACAACTCCAGACCGCACTTCGGTCTACTGCAGGACAGCTACACCGGTATTCTACGCCAAATAGAAGTTGGGAGTTTGTGACGGTGGCTCGGCCAGAACGGAGAGAAAACCCAAGCGGAAACCAAGACCCAGATGCAACGGCGGCGTCCGGGGCACCCGCGAATGCTGCGGGAAGAGTGTACACCATGAACGAACAAAAAAAGGGAGCGCTTTGGCGCTCCCTTTCGACCTGATTCCGATTTTCTTAATTTATCGCACCAGGTTTGCGGCGACAATCACGTTCTCGGTCTTGTCGTGATTCTGGGCCAAGCGAGTTTCCGTCTTGCTGCGCGGGAATTCGCGTCCATAATCGTTGCCGGCGACCCAGATCTGGTACAGGAACAACGTGCCGCCCATGCGGTGGAACACCAGCTTGGTTTTGTCCGCGGGCCTTGCGTTCTCGCATGCGATCGACAGTACGTTGGCCGCCGAAGTTTGCTCTGTGGCTTCGATCAGCAGCACCGCGCCGTTGCTCGCCAGGGTATATTCGCCCGCTGGGTAGGCGCGGTCGCCCACCACAAAACTGAACGGTACATCGGCCATCACTCTCGTCTGTTGAGCCTGAGCGGAAGCGGCCACGAACAGAGCAGCAATCGCGATTAAAGTAATTTTTAACGTTTTCATGGGGACTCTCCTTCACTTCTCGCAGGGAGAGCAGCAGTTTCGAGCAGCTCGCGTCCTCACTCGCTATCTCGATTCTGCTTGCCCCGCCTGCGAACGCTTTCTCATGATGCATGGCTGGTGCCACTCGGAGCGGAGTCGCATCGAAAGTTGGCGCAGAGTTGTTTGCGGGCGTAGTGGATTGATGGGGCACGAAATACGCGCAGATATTTTTTTGTGCAGTGTGTGGCGCGTAAATTGTTTGGTCGCTACGGTCAATCCGATTTGCACGGTGGAAGTGGGGAGCAACGCACGTGCGAAGGCCATCCGCGATGGCCTCGCGGCGCTGGGCGCGATAAAGGCGTGCAGTTGCGGTGAGTTGGATTGAGATTTAATTGTTGCCGGATTGAGGTGATGGTGGCTAACCGATTCGATAGGGTGGCTATCTGTTTTGATAGGCGGGCTGCTTGAGGAAAGAAAGAGTGATGGCAAGACGCTAGGATTGTGCGGACATGGGGCGCAGCAGTGCTGCGACCCTACGAAGAGGTGAACGTGTTCGGTTAGCTGGCTTCCGCGGCGCGACGGGCACTGTGATGGTTTGCGGATTTGCCTTGATGGACCCAGCGGAAAATGGAAATGGTGCTTCCCACGATCGCAATTATGATGAGTGCGATGATCGTGTATTGCACTGCTGGGGCTTTCGCCAGCGACAAAATTCCTTTGCCGTATTTCAGCGCCAGCAGGCCTTCTGCCGCGAAACGGGCGAACCTGGCGACGAATACGATGGTCAGCAATTTTTTGCGAGCATAGCCCGAACCTGCCGCCATGGCCACAAAGGGAGTGAAGGGAAACGGCGGCGGAATCACAGCGGTCAGCGCCAGAGTCCATCCGGCTTGTTTCTTCATGCGCTTTTCAACGAACTTGAATCGTTTGCTGGGGATAACGTTGCGCATGCGCTGCTCCGCTTTGCGGCTCAAGAAATCGGTAATCGCGCAGCCGGCGGTAGAACCCGCAGCGGCCATTAAGGCGTAATACCACATGCGGTGCGGGTGCGTGGCCGCCAACGCTACGACTAATAAATCATTCGCCAGCGGCGCCATCAAGATGGAGGAGTCCACCACGCCAACGGCGAACAGACCAATGCCGCCCAATCGAAACACCCAGTCCGCTACTGCCTGGAAGATGGCCTGGAAGCCGTGCATCTACTCAGATTGCCGTGCGAGGGAAGACTCGTGCAATACACGAAAACCCGTGGAAGTCTGCAGTGGACCGTTGACAGTTGACAGTTTTAGGAGAGATCGGGGCGGGGTGGTGAGCTGGGGTTCAAGATCAAGTTGAAAGTTGAAGGAGGAAGAAAAACACGTTGGTTTTCAGCTTTGAGGCGTCAGTCCTGCATGGTGGCGGAGAATTGACAGCGGTGGGTTCCGCTTCTAGACTCGGGCCACTTATGGTTGCGCTGCTGCATGCGGGTGACGTTTGGGTGTTTACCTTTATCCTTGCGATTGTGTACCCGGCTTTAGATTATTGGGTTTATCAGCGGCTCACGTCTGCAATAAAAATTTATGTTTGGAACATTCTTGCGGCCTGGACACTGACCGCTGCGGCCATCGCGCTGACGTTCCGGCACCATTTGACACTGTCTGAGTTCGGTCAAAACTTCGGGAGTTATCCGCGGACGGTCATCGTGTGCGCCATTCTCGTTGTTGTCATTCTGGCGCTCTACCTTGTTAACAAACTGCAAAAACGCAAAGCGAGCCCTGAGAAACTCGCTCACGCCACCGAGCGTATTCGCAAACTTCTTCCCAAGAGCGCGGCCGAACGACGCATGTGGATTGTGGTGTCCATCACAGCTGGTTTTTGTGAGGAATTTCTTTATCGTGGGTGGCTGCTCCACGTCAGTGCTGCCGCGTGTCATTCTGTGTGGATTGGGCTGGCGCTTTCATCGTTGTTTTTCGGGCTCGCGCACGTTTATCAGGGACGCAGCGCCATTGTTAGTACGGGTGTTCTCGGGGTGGTGTTCGGGGTGATTTATATCGCCTCGCGAACACTGCTGCCGTCGCAAATTGTCCACACATTCTTGGATATAACGAATGGGCTGGCGTTCGCGCGTATCCCGCAACGTGGCAATCCCGCTCAGGCGAGAAGAGGATTCACCACAGAGGGCACGGAGGGCACAGAGTAGGCGAGACGAGAACCCCAGGAGCCCACATGCAAAATCGGCATGTGGGGCACCCGGCGGGCGTGGTGGCACCCGATCGATCCAAGAGAGATTCCTCGCTGGCGCTCGGAATGACGTGTCGCCGACGAACGGCCAACCCTGAACGGCTTCACCCTCGAACGGCCTCAACCCTGAAGGGTGAGCTACGGACATGAACAGTATAGGAAAAGGCAACAGGGGGTAGGAAAGAGCCAGCGAGTAGGAGGCGCGGCGTTAAGATTAACGTAGAAACTTGGCCCCTTCCCCAGAAGGCCAAGAACATGGCGGACAGCCGGTTGTGTGCGGGTCTCGGAGAAACAGCCGGGACCTCGTCGAAGCAGAGGCGCAGCGGGCGCCTTTCCCTGAAAATTCCCATCGTGATTATTGGAAGTGACAGCGAGGGACGAGTGTTCTCTGAGGAGACGCACACCGTGGTGGTGAGCCGGCATGGGGCGGGCATTGTGTCTCGGCATGAACTGATTGCGGAGCAGGAATTGATTTTGCGCGAGATGGAGAGCAACCGGGAGACGGAAGTGCGGGTGGTGGGAGAGATTGGGGCGCAAGGGGCGACGCACACGTATGGCGTGGCATTCGTCGATCCGGCGTTGGATTTTTGGCAACGGGAAATGCCGGAGGCGACGTCGTGGAGGCCGGAAGGGTTGGTGCTGGAATGCGGTGGGTGCAAGGGGATGGTGGAAATTGCGAATGGTGATTTTGAGTATGACATTTGCGCGGTACATGGAGGGATAGCGCGACACTGCGATGACTGCGGGATGCTGACGGTGTGGAGGCGGTCGCATGACGCGATGCCGGTGAAGGCGCGGCCAACGATGGAGCGCGAAGAGGTGGTAGCGGCCGCAGTGGCGGATGCGCCGGCGGAGAAGCAGGAGGAATTCGTTTTGCTGGCGGATGCGTTGGAGGGCATTGAACGGCGGACGCGGGTGCGGGCTAAAGTAAATTTTTTTGCATGCGTGCGGACGGAGCGATTTCGGGATGATGTGGTGCATTGCATTGATATGTCGCGAGGAGGGGTGAGTTTTCGGAGCGGGAAGTTGTACGAGAAGGAAATGGCGGTACAGATTGCGGTGCCGTTTGCGCCGGAGGCACGAGAGGGGTTGGCGTTTTTTGTGAAGGCAAGGATCGCGAATGTGAGGAAGGTGGGGGACAGGGAGTGGAGGGTGGGGGTGGAGTTTCTGAGATGAGGGGCGAAGAGGGCCTTGGGGTATTCGGCGGAGAAGATTGAGTTGTTTGGCGAAATTGGAGTGGCGCGCCTCCGGCGCTCGGGGGATACCGTATATCGGGACAGCCTTTCAGGCTGGGCTAACTTCTTTCGCGCCTCCGGCGCTTGTGTTTAGGAATAACCACAGGAACTGGAGCCGTGGCGATGAGTCCGTCGATGTAACCGATGTTAGCTGGATGGTGATGGCTTGTGCCACATGGGGCGCAACAGTGCTGCGCCGCTACGGGAGGAACTCAGGAGGTGGCATGACTGGTGTGAGGGAAGGATGATACAAATGGGGGATGCTACTGCGCGGACGAGTACGAGTGTTTTTTTTCTATGATGTGGGGGAAGCTTTTGACCTGGAAAAGCTACGAGGATTATTGGGAGCGCGAGGCGGAGCCATCAAGCCAGAGTTTCCGCGGCGCACGCCGGATTATATAAGGTTCGAAAATCCACCGATTGTGGAGCCGAGTGAGCCGCTGACGTTGCGCAGCGGAGAGAAGGTGGTGTGTTCGATCAAGTATTCGGAGTACGCCATCGTGGAAGTGCAGATGGAGGCGGCGTTCGAAGGGGATTGGGATGTGTTTCTGGCGCAGGCCTCGCGATGGATGGATGCGCCGGAGCTGGAGCCGGAAGGGCGAGCGGTGGCGGCGAAGCACCTGCAGAGGCTTGCGGGAACGGTAATCAAGCCAAGGGAAGAATGGCTGCAGGAAAATTACCTGGTGGTGGAATTGAACGAAATTCGGGGAGACCAAGGAGAGTGTTTGAATGCGGAGCAGTTGATGGCGTCGTATCACACACAGATTGTGCAGTTGATTCGCGGGGAAGCGACACCGTTGGCGGCGAGTACGGCGAACCGGCTGCTGGAAGGCAGCTTGTCGTATTACCCGACGGATTTGCTGGTGGTGGCGGCGACGGCCGCGTTCGTGTACGACCGGCCGGAAGAGGCGGCTTCGACCATCCAGATTCTGGAGTACGCGAAGATGCAGTTGCTGGAATTCCGGTATTACGACAACTTCATGACGCGGGTGCTGTCGGACGTGTACAACACGATGGACCGCAAGAAAAATTTGTTGCTGTCGCGATGGACGCTGTCGGGGGAAGCGAACCGGTTGAATACGATTCGGCTGGATGTGATGGAGTTGACGGAGCGGATTGATAACGCAGTGAAATTCGTGAGCGATACGTTTTATGCGCGGGCGTACCGGCTGGCGGCGGCAAGGGTGGGCGTGGCGGAGTATCGGGATTTGGTGGAGAAGAAGCTGCAAACGGCGGGGGAGTTGTATGCGTACATGATGGCGCAGTTCAATGAGGCGCGGCTGTTTTTGTTGGAGGCGGCCATTACGATTTTGTGTTTGATGGATGTGCTGCTTTTGTTGAAGGGAGGGCGATGAGGGGAAGCGAGAGTTTCAGCGAAGAAAGAGTTTCAGGAAAGAAAGAGTTTTACCACAGAGGGCACAGAGTGCACGGAGATAGGAAAGAGGCAACGAGGTGCAGAGGCGAGGGAAAGGCTACGGCTTAGATTCGGAGCTAGGAGAGACTTGATGCGGGTGACGATTTCGCATAAGAAGACGAAGGCGGAAGTGAAGGATACGGTGGACCGCACGTTTGACAAGATGTTTGAGGGGACCGGCGGGGTGCCGGTGCAGATCGTGGTGGAGCAGAAGAGTTGGGTGGGCGATGTGTTGAGGTTCGCGATTACCGCGAAGATGGCGTTTATGAGTACGCCGATTAAGGGGACGGTGGAAGTGACAGACAGCGAGGTGATTGTGGATGCGGATTTGGGGATTTTGGGGAATTTGATGGGGGAGAAGAAGGCGCAAGAGATGGTGGAGAAGCGGGTGAAGGGATTGTTGACGTGAATGCTTGGGGCGATTGACTCGGGGTGGGTTGGGGACTACGATTCGGGCTAGGTTCCAGGTTAATGATTGAAGGGAAATTTGCTCATTATATAGTGCTGGAGCAGGCCGGCGCAGGGGCCATGGGTGTGGTCTATCGCGCGCGCGATGAGCAACTGCAGCGGGAAGTGGCGCTAAAAATACCGGTGGAAGGCGCGGTGCTGACGGAGGCGCTGCGGGCGAAGTGGTTGGCGGAAGCGCGAGCAGCGTCGGCGCTGAATCATCCAAACATCTGCACGATATATGAAGTGGGCGAGTACGAGGGTCAGCCGTACATCGCGATGGAGTATCTGCTCGGGCGGTCGCTGAACGGTTGCATACCGGACGACGGATTACCGACGGAAACAGTGCTGGAATATGGAGCGCAGATTGCCAGCGCATTGGAACACGCGCACTCGCAGGGAGTGCTGCACCGGGATTTGAAATCGGCGAATGTGCGTAAAACGGCGACCGGGCAAGTGAAGGTGCTGGATTTTGGATTGGCGGCGAGTTTAAAGGATAAGCCGCTGGAAGGCGCAACGGATTCGAACGCCACGGATAACGGCGGCGCTCCGGGAACGCTGGCGTATCTTGCGCCGGAAGTGTTATCGGGAACACCTGCGGACGTGCGCGGGGACGTTTGGGCCTTGGGAGTTTTGCTGTACGAGATGGCTTCGGGGGCGCACCCGTTTCCGGGACGGACGACGTATGAGTTGTGCAGCGCGATTCTGAAAGAAGCGCCGCGGCCGTTGCCAATGCATGTGCCGCCGGGATTGCGCGCGATTATTCTGCGGTGCCTGGCGAAACAGCCAGAGCAGCGGTATCAGCGGGCCAGCGAGGTGAAGGCGGCGCTGGAAGCATTGCATTCGAATGGCGGGATGATGGCGTCGGTGACGGCTGCCGCTGGAGGGACGGGGACCAGCGCAGAAGAAGGTTCACAGAGGCATGCGAAGGTTTCGAGACTGGAAAGTCCAAAGCTGTGGATTGCTACCGGATTGCTGCTGGCCCTGACGGCCGGCATCTATTTTGTAGCCAGTTCGAGACCGACGGTGGGACGGCCGGAGCCGGGCGGGAAATTGCGGCAACTGTTGGCGACGCAGAAAAGCATTTTGGGTCCAGCGCTTTCGCCGGATGGAAAGATGCTGGCGTATGTCGAAGAAGGCGAGAGCGGGGACGATTTGTACATGACCCGGGTGGCGGGCGGAGAGCGGATGCAGTTGACGAAAGACTCATCGCACAAAGGGGAGCCGGTGTTTTCGCCGGATGGGGAGAAGATTGCGTTTGCGCGGAAAATGGCGGACCAAGATGAGGGAGAGATTTGCACCATCGCGACGCTGGGCGGTGAGATTACCACCGTGGTGAAAGGTGGATCGATGCCGGCGTGGTCACCGGACGGGACGCGATTGACGTTTGTGCGCGGGAAAGCCGGGGAGGCGGAAGCGCTGGCGATTGTGAATGTGGACGGGTCGGAACTGCGGACGATATTGGCGAGCGACGCGATCTATCCATTTTTGGGGAGGCCGGCGTGGTCGACGGATGGGAACACGATCGCGGTGGCGCGCAGTCGCGGAGGAGATAACCGGGAGATTTGGCGGGTGCCGGTGAACGGTGGGACGGCGACGCCGTTAACGCACGGGAATGTGGGTGGGTCGGACGATATGCCGGCGTTTACCGCGGACGGAAATGGCTTGGTGTTCCGGTCGAACCGGCGAGGCGCGTGGAACATCTGGTTCACGGATATGAGTGGGAAGGGCGCGACGCAGTTGACGACGGGAGCGGGACCGGATTCGGAACCGAGTGTGGCGCGCGACGGATCGATGGCGTTTCTGAATGCGCGAACGCGGTTTGTGCTGGTGTTGTATGAAATGGCCACAGGGCGAAGCAAAACGATCCTGACGGACTCGGGGATTTTGTGGGCGCCCGCGTTTTCACCCGATGGCAAGGAAGTGGCGTACTCGCGGGGAGAGCCGAATGGGGCATGGCATTTGTGGACGATGCCGGCGGAGGGCGGGGCAGCGCGGCAGTTAACGTCGGGGAAATTGCTGGAGATCTATGCGCGGTATGCGCCGAATGGCCAGGAGATTTACTACAGCACGTGGGGGCCGGAGCCGTTGAGTGTGGGACGGGTGTCGCGGCGAGCGGGAGTGGCGCGGGCGTTGGCGCCCAAAGAGACGTGGAGCGATTCGTATGCGGATGTGTCGCCGGATGGGAAATTTGTGGTGTTCGCGCGGACTGAAAATAAAGTATCGCACTTGTATGTGCGCGCGGCGGACGGAAATGGAGAGGCGCGGCGGGTGGGGTCGATGCAAGGGACGGTGCCGCGGTGGTCGCCGGATGGGAAGTGGATCGTGTTCAGCCCGAATCGTGGATTTCGAGACGGGGCGTTTGTGGTACGCGCGGATGGAAGTGGACTGAAACGCGTGGCGGAACGCGGGGCTGGCCGGTATGGTGGCCGGACGGGGAGCAGATTGGATTGCAGACGGTGGGCGCGGAAGGGAATGAGGAGTTGACGGTGGTGCGATTGAAAACCGGGGAGACGCGGGTTCTGCCGGGATTCCGGTTTCAGGGAATGAATTTTCCGTTTGACGTGTCGCGGGATGGGAAGTGGTTGGTGACTACAAATTCCGTGGATGAGTCGAATGAGATTTGGTTGCTGGAGCGGGAGGGGAAGTAGTGGGAGGCGGTCGGAAGAGTTTGGGTGAGGGTCGTGAAGCAATTTTGCGAGAGCGGAGAGAATCGGCGCGAAAGGCGCGAACGGATTAGATTGTGCCGAGATGGGGTCCAGCATGCGGGACCCGAACGGGGAAATTGCACCGCGAAGAGTGCGTGTGCCACGCAAGGAAGAAACCCAAGAAAAAGAACCGGTCTAAACAGGCTGCTGAAAAAAGGCGTTATCCGTCATTCCGAGCGTAGCGAGGAATCCCTCTGTGGTCGAAAAGTCAAGAAAAAGAGAGATTCCTCACTTCGCGGACTCCGTTCGGAATGACGAAGTTAGACTTTTTCAGCAGCCTATAAAGACCGGCCACTACAAGAGTGAAATTGATTAGTGGGTTGGGGGTGTTTTCTGTTTTGGGGGTGGTGGTAGTGATGGCTCGTGGTAGGGCAAGTCGATGGTCATGGGGCTGTGATCGGCGATGGCCTCGGGAGGGCAATTGTTGAGGTCGACGAGGGTGCGCGGGAAATGTGGGGCGAACAGGTAGGAGCCTTTGGTGTCGCGAGGCGAGTCGATGTTGGCCCTGACGAAGAACCAGTCGAGTTTATATTTGGCGAGTTTCACTTTGCCCCAAATGAGTTCGGCGTTGAAGGTGGGAATGAATCCGGCGCCGCCACGCTGATTGGAATCGGCGAGCGTGCCAGCAGTGTTGTTGATGGTGCGCTGCGGGACGCCGCGAAAATCGATGGAGTTGCCGTCGGCGAAGCGGAATTTTTCCAGGGAGTTGAAGAAGGCGCGCTCGAGGTTGGCGGAAGCGCCGGGGATATTGGCGGAAGTGGGGTCAATGCGGTACTGAATGCCGGAAAGAGACATGGCGGCTTTTGCACCGGAGTACAGCAATCCGACGCCAGTGGACCACTGAATGCCTTTGGTGGTCCAAAAATCGAGGCTGCCGTAGCGTTTGTAGAGCATGTTTTCCACGCTGGTGGGCGTGGCGTCAGACCCGGTGGTGTTCATATCGCCGGCGATGATGACGGGGTTGGGAAGTTCTTTGACGGTGTTGAGGAGTTCCGCCATTTGCTGGCGCCGGATTTTGGGTTTGGCGCGATTTTCGAGATGGGTGGAGGCGATGGTGACGCGCTGGTGGGGGGCGTCGGGAATATCGAGATCGACGAAGAGGGTCATGCGCTGGCCGCGGCGAACTTCGCGGAGAAGATCCTCGCCGATGAGGACACCGGCTTTGCGTTTAGCTTTTTCCATGGGGCGGATTTTGCTTTCCTGGAACCAATCGTAGCCGACGGTGAAAGGAACCAAACGCGCGGAGCGAATGGGATAACGAGAAAGGACCGCGTTGCCGTGAAGGGCGCGCAGGCGATCCTTGTCGACCTTGAATTCCTCGAGGAGTTGGCGTTGCTGTTCGGGGGTTTCGCCATCATCGAAGGTGTCGGTGCCGAGTTGTTTGGAATCCACTTCCAGGAACTCGACGCCGTAAGCCCAATTCATGTTCAGAGCTTTGCCTAATTCGCGAATGACTTCGCGGTAGTCGGTGCGTTTGACGCCCCAATCGACTTCATTGAGGATCCACACATCGGCGGATTTAAGAATTTCGATCTGCTCGGGAATTTTCTCGAGATCCACGGAACGAATGGTTTTCTTGTTGGCCTTGGCTTCTTCGCGTTCGTGTTTGATTTTGGCCATGAACGCGTCTTTGTCTTTGAGGAACAGTTCAATGTAGTCGAGTTCGAGGCCGCGCTCGATATTCCAGAAGGCCACGCGAAGGGAAGGGCCGATGGCGGGAACGTCGAGAGGTTTGGCGCGCTCGCCGTTGAGATAAGCTTCGTTGTTGACGAAGGGAGTGGTGGTGATGACGTGGAGTTTCTCGGCCAATTCGGGGCTAAGCTCCTGGTCTTGCCCGAGATGGACCAGTTCGTCGTAGGTGAACAATGTGGGGATGGATTCGCGGACGTACTCCTGTGCGGAAGAGGAGTAGGGAACTAGCAAGGCGAAAAACACGGCGAGCAGAAGATACGTCGAGTTCGGGCGGGCGGCATGTTTCATGGGCGGTTTCCTTGGTATTGATGTAGGTGAAGGTGAAGCTGCAACAGTAACAGCTAGGGCCCGCCTCAGAAAGCGGGCCCTGCAAAATTAGCCAGCTACGGGGAGCGAGACAGGTTGCTGCAGAGTGAACTCCAGTAAGGTTTCGCTGGGGATTTTCAGTTGCTGGCCCTTTTTTGAGGCAGCGACGGCGGTGCCACCCGCAGCGCCAGCGGCCGCGCCAATGCCGGCTCCTTTTCCTCCACCGGCGATGCCACCGATCAGTGCTCCTAATCCGGCGCCACCGACAACTTTCTTTGCGGTTTTTCCGCCTTCGCCTTTGCCCTTGACCTCATAGGTGTCGGTCAGCAGGGGATAGGCGGTGCCACCGATGACGATGTCGGTGAGCTCGAGGGTCAGATCAGAACTTCCGGACATTCTGCCCGCGGAGGAAGCTTGCTTGAGGCGGCCGTAAACAGTGGTGCCGCGGGGAGCGATGACGGTGTCTTCGGCTTGCAGATTGGTTTCGAGCGTGGCGGTGAAACGATCGCCGGTTTTTTGTTTGGTCGAATCAATGGAATCGACGGTGCGAATCAGGATGCGTGTGCCTGCGGGAACCATAATTCTCTTTTTGGTGGATTGCGCCGGCGCAGGAGAGGAGGTGCGATTCGCGGGGGCCGAGAATGACGGAAGCGGCTGGATGATGACGAAGGTGGCGAGGAAAGCTGCGGAACGAAGAAAATTGTTGGTCATGGGGTCCTCTCTTTTCTGTGAGATTTATGAGCCCTGCCCAACGATCGGCAGTGACGAAAGAATCTGGAGATCGATGACGAGGAGTAATTGGTGTTCGACCATGGCGAAGCGCGCCGCAGTAATACCGCCGAGTGCTTGCTTGACCTTGTCGTAAGTTTGCTCGAGGAGGTCGTTACGCTGCTTTTGGTAGCTCATGGAGCGCTGCATGAGTTCGTCGGCTTTGGCGTCGGTCATGTCATCGTAGGAGGCTGCATATTCCTTGATGATTTGGATGCGCTGGTCGTTGAGCTTGGTGAGCTGGGTGTCGTAGTCGGCGTAAATGGGCCAGAACTTGGCGGCATCCTGGGCGCTTAGGGCCAGCATCGAGCCCATGATCTCGTCTTTTTGTTGGCGAACGTCTTTGCGCAGAAGGTCAACGTAGGCCTTCATGTTTTGTTTTTGAGTGTCGGTGGCCGCCGGAGATGCGGCGGTGGTGTCGGGGTTTTTAGAGCTGGTCTGGGGTGGGGCGGCCGGCGAAAGTGCGAGGATGAACAGAATTCCGAAGAACACACGAAGTGCAGTCATATCCTTCTCGTCCTTTCTTATGGAGTTCGCGGGAAACGCGAACCGGGACAGGGTAACTCTAAATGGGCCAGAGTGGTAGGGGGAGATTTGGGGGGCGGGAAGGTCAGGTGAGGTGCTTATCCTTATTAAGGGGGCAAAGAAGACAGAAGAAAGAGATTCACCACAGAGGGCACAGAGAGCACAGAGGAGGAGGGGAGAGGAGCCTACTTGCAACAGCGGAGTGTGAGGCATTCGTAAGAGAAGAATGAGGATTGCGCGCGTGTGCTTGGGATGCGCTGAATTTGTTTTTATTGGCGGCGGTGGGGATGGTTTCGAATGTCAGGGGGATCGGTTTCGAATGGGTTTCTTTTGCGGCGGTGGATGGTTTCGGTTCGCGCCATTTCGATTTAGGTTGAGAAAAAAGAGATTCCTCACTGCGAAGACTCCGTTCGGAATGACGTGGTTGGGGGTTGGGGGAGGTGAAGTTAGGAGAGGAGAGGAAAGAAGAGGAGAGGAGAATTCACCACAGAGGGCACAGAGAGCACAGAGGCGGAGGATTTGAAGGCGCCTCGGGAAAAGAGAGATTCCTCACTGCGAAGACTCCGTTCGGAATGACGTGGTTGGGGTTTGGGCGGTGTGAAGTGGGGAGAAGAATGGGTTTGGGTGTGGGCGATATGAAGTGACGCGAAGAATGGGTTTGGATTTGGGCGATGTGAAGTGAGGGGAAGAACGGGATTTGTGCGGGAGGAATTGCATTCGGTGGAGGGAGTGTCTAGGATTGGGTGACTTCGGCGGGAAAGAACCGGTCTGAAGAACGGTCACCACGGAAACGAAAGAACCGATCTAAGGACTGGCCACTACGGGAACGAAAGAACTGGTCTTAAAGACTGGCCACTGCGGGAAAAAGAACCGGCCTAAAAAAAGACCGGCCACTACACTAAGGGCGGAACTTCGAACAATGGCGGGATGGCAGAAATTCACGATTGGATTTTCGGTGATTGTGGTTGCGATTCCGTGGATACAGGGTGCGCGGACTAGCGACGGTGCAAGTCAGAAGGCGGGCGCTGCGGCGGCACTGGCGGTTACTTCGCAGGTCGACGTGGAGCAGGGGCAGCTGTTGGCGGTGCCGGCTGAGCACAATTGGATTTCTTACAACGGGGACTACACGGGGCGGCGGTATAGCGGACTGCGGGAAATTAATATTGGGAATGTTTCGCAGTTGAAGGCACAGTGGGTATTTCATCCTGGAAACTCCAGTCATCTGGAAACTACGCCGGTGGCGGTGGATGGGTTAATGTTCGTCACTTCGGCGAATGACGCGTTTGCGCTGGACGCGCAGACGGGAAGAATCGTGTGGCATTATACGCGGCCGATTACGGAAGGGCTGATCGACGACGCATCGCAGCATCACAATCGCGGCGTGGGCGTGTGGCACAAGCGCGTTTACATGGAAACGGACAATGCGCATTTGCTGTGCCTGGATGCGCGGTCGGGTCATTTGATTTGGGACGTGGCTTACACGGATGGCAACCGGAACTACGGGGCGACGAGCGCGCCGCTGGTGGTGAAAAACATGGTGTTGGTGGGAACTTCCGGCGGGGATGATGGGGTGCGCGGATTCGTTGCGGCGTATGACGCGGAGACGGGCAAGGAGTGCTGGCGGTTCTGGACGATTCCGGGGCCGGGGGAGTTTGGCTCGTCGAGCTGGCCGGGGGAAAGCTATAAGCTGGGCGGGGGAACCACGTGGATGCCGGGGACATTCGATGCGGAGTTGAACACGCTGTATTGGGGAACGAGCAATCCCGCGCCGGATTTCGATGGGGACCCGCGGCCCGGCGATGATCTATACACGGATTCGTTGCTGGCGCTCGACGCGGATTCGGGGAAGCTGAAATGGCATTTCCAATTCACGCCGCATGATTTGTATGACTACGACGCGGTGGAAACACCGATGCTGGTGGACGCGAATTACAAAGGGCAGGCGCGGAAATTGGTGGTGCAAGCGAATCGCAATGGGTTTTTGTACGTGCTGGACCGCACGAATGGGAAATTTTTGTCGGCGACGCAATTTGCGGAGAAGCTGAATTGGGCGACGGGGATCGACGGGAACGGGCGGCCGATTCGAAGCGGGTTGAAGCCGTCGGAAAATGGAACGCGGATTTGTCCGGGGATGGTGGGAGCGACGAATTGGCAGTCGCCGGCGTACAATCCGGACACGTCGCTGGTGTATTTCATGGCGCTGGAGAGTTGCAATATTTATATGCTGAAGGCGCAGAAATTCGAGCCCGGCCAGGCTTACTACGCTACGGGCGCGCGGCACAGCGAGAGCGACCAGAACCAGAAAATTCTGCTGGCGTATTCGCTTGAAGGGGATAAGCCGGCGTGGCGGTACGTGCAATCGGGCGAGGGACACTCGGCGGGCGGGGTGATGACCACGGCGGGGGGATTGGTTTTCTTTGGGGACGACGCGCGATCGATTGAGGCGGCGGATGCGGCGACGGGGAAAGCGCTGTGGCACTTTCACACCGGGCAGACGATGAGCGCGTCGCCGATGACGTACGCGGTGAATGGGAAGCAGTATGTGGCGATTGCGGCGGGGAGTGATGTGTTTGCGTTTGGATTGCCGTAGGGGCGTCGGACGGCGCAAGGGCTACGTACGCAAGCGCAGCGGATCGATCGAAGAGAGATTCCTCGCTTCGCAGACTCCGTTCGGAATGACAGATAACGCAAGCCAAGACCGACCTACCCCAAGCAAACGCAGGCGCAGCGGATCGATCGAAGAGAGATTCCTCGCTGCGCTCGGAATGACGGATAGCAAAAACAAGACCCACCCTCACACGACGAGGGTGGGGCACCCGCAGACTCCGCTGGGAATGACGGATAGCGCGAGCCACGCGGGAGATTTGTGCGGACACGGGACGCAGCAATGCGGCGCCTCTATTAAGAGACAAACGCGGGGGGACGGGCGGTCCGGGCAATGGCGGTTGAGTAAAGTACGGCGAAAAATAGACCAGCTGCGGGAAAAAGTGGCGCTGAATATTTTGTGATTGGGCACAGAAATATTTCCGCAAAGAGAACCGCTTGACTTCATCAAAAGTTCGGCTTACACTCCGCGACCAACTGGGGGTGATTCGTGTCTCTTCGCTTCAGACATGTCATCGGGGTTATTTCAATCGTTTTAATACTAGCCAGCCATGCACGTGTAATCCGTGCTGACGTAACCGGTTCGATTCAGGGAGTCGTGCGTGACCGATCGCAAGGCGCGATTGCGGGCGCACAACTGACGATCGTCAATGTGGAAACGAATCTCAAATATACCGCCGTCACGGGCGCGGATGGTTCGTACCGCATGCTCGCCTTGCCCGTGGGCAATTACAAGCTAACGGTCAACGCGACAGGATTCCGCCCTTTCGTGGAGAGCGACATCGTTTTGAAGGTCAACGACCAACAGCAGATCGACGTGGTCATGGAGGTCGGCTCCGCCCAGCAAGAGGTGATCAACGTCGAAGCCAACGCTGTACAAGTACAGACAGAGAGCACGCAGCTCGGCGACGTGATCGACTCAAAGAAGATGCTGGCGCTGCCGCTGAATGGCCGCAGCTACATCGACCTGCTGGGATTGCAGGCGGGCGTTGCGCCATCAACAGCGGGAACGATTGGCGGCGACCGTCCGGTGTCCGGGAATTTGAATGCAGGGAATATCTCCGTGAACGGGCAACGGGAAACCGCCAACGCGTTTCTGGTGAACGGCGGAGATGTGAGCGAGGGACGCAACCTGGGCGCGGGGTTGGTACCGAATCTTGATTCGGTGGAAGAATTCCGGCTGATCACCAACAGCTTCGACGCGGAATATGGAAAGTTCAGCGGCGCGGTGATGAACGCGATTACGAAGTCCGGCACCAACAGCTTCCACGGAGATGTGTTCGAGTTCCTGCGGAACGACAAGCTGGATGCCAAAAATTACTTTGCGCCATCCAAGTCCGAATTACGGCAAAACCAATTTGGCTATACTCTCGGCGGACCCGTGTGGAAAGACCACTTGTTCTTCTTCTCCGACTATCAAGGCACGCGCCAGGTGGCAGGTGCGGAAACCGGGTTGGTGACTGTGCCGACCACCGACCAGCGTGCTGGGAACTTTGATCCTACCACGCTGACTGGGACGATCGACGGGCCGTACTGGGCGCAAGTTCTCACGCAGCGGTTGGGGTACACGGTTAACCAAGGCGAGCCATACAGCTTTGCCGGGTGCAACAGCACGGACCCGGTGGCGGGTTGTGTTTTTCCGGGAGGGGTGATTCCACAGGCAGCCTGGGCAGCGCCGGCTAGCCATATTCTGGCATACATTCCGACGCAGACACTCCCTGGGGACGTGAACAACTACTCGGATAACAGCGAGAAGAGCAGCGTAACGGACAACAAGTTTGGCGAGCGGGTGGATTTCAACAATCAGACGACGGGCAACTGGTCTTTTTACTACCACCTGGACAACACAACCGTGGACGCCGCACTCGCAGGTTTCGCGACCGTGCCCGGATTCCCGACGAACACACCATCGCGAGCGCAAGAGTTCGTGGTGAGCAACACCAAGACGTTCGGGTCCACTTCCGTAAACGAAGCGCGGTTCAGCTTTTTCCGGACGTCTGTACACAAAGACAATCCGGCGGGCAGTTTCGCGGACCTGTCGTCGTTGGGGTTTGTGACGGGTGAAGGCACGCTGGGCATTGTGCCCCAACCGGGGTACACGCAATATATGCCACAGGTGAGCTTGACCTCGATTGGACTCAATATCGGCGTGCCGACCTTGAATACGTTCCAGCCAGACACGACGTATATGCTCAGCGACGTATTTTCGAAAGTGGTCGGCAAACATACCTGGAAATTCGGGGGAGAATTCCGGTATTTGCAGGTAAACGAACGAAATTTCGCGAGCCCCAACGGACAATTCACGTTTGATGGTTCGGTGACTGGTTCGGACGTGGCCGATTTTCTGCTGGGGGCAACTTGCAACTCATGCGGCGCTGCGTACGTCCAGGCTGCCAAGCAGGTGCTGGACTCGCGGTCGCGTTATGGCGGGGCGTTCGTGCAGGATTCCTGGAAAGTGAAATCGAACCTCACGCTGAATTTGGGGCTGCGATGGGAAGTGAGCATGCCATGGTACGACACCCAAGGAAAAATCCAGACCTGGGTTTCCGGTCAACAGTCCACAGTTTTTCCACTTGCGCCGGAAGGGTTGGTATTCCCGGGCGACAAGGGGATACCGAAAACGCTGTCGCCGACGAGATATAACAATTTTGGCCCGCGGCTTGGGCTGGCGTACTCGCCGGGCTTTTCTGACGGAGTCCTGGGGAAGATCTTTGGTGGGCCAGGGAAGAGCAGCATCCGTGCGGCTTTCGGCCTGTACTACACCTCGGTGGAAGATCTGGACCTGTTCTACGAGGTTGCGGACGCGCCGTTCGGGTTGTACTGGCAATCGCCGTCGTCGGTGCTGTTCGATCAACCGTTCGTGATTCGAACAAGCGGTCAATCGCTGGGACAACGTTTCCCGTACACGCTGCCGATTCCGGGCGCTCCGTCCAACAAGACGTTGGATTTCTCGGTGTTCGAACCCATCAACTATTTCCCTGGCTATGACATCCACAACAAAACGCCCTACGCAGAGCACTTCAATGTCTCGATTCAACGAGAGCTGACCAAATCGACCGTGCTGACGTTGGCTTATGTGGGCACCGAGGGACACCATCTGATCACGCAGCAGGAATCCAACCCGGGCGACCCGGGTCTGTGCCAGCAATTGACAGCGCAGGGTGCGACGGACATCACTGCAGGGTCGACAGGCTGCGGATTTGGCGCGGAGAACGACGTATTCCAGTTGCCGAGCGGAAATTTCGTGTACAGCACCCGCGACAAACTTTTGAATCCAAACTACTGTCCGGGTGCGGCGACCCAGGTGTGTTACGGGTATGGCAACACATTCACATTCACGACCGCCAATTCGATCTACAACGCCGGGCAAATCACCGTGGAACGGAAGGCCAACGATTTCACGTTCCTGGCGGCCTACACGTTCGCAAAGGCGTTGGACGATTCCTCCGGTTTCGGGGACTTGGTGAACTTCGTAAATCCCAAAGCGAGCCGAGGGTTGTCGTCCACGGACGTCACTCACAATTTCGTGGCCAGTTACATCTGGGCCGTACCGTTCGACCGCTGGTTCGGCAATGCGCCGAAGCGGTTGACGCAGGGATGGCAACTGCAGGGGATTACGCGGTTCTCGACGGGCTTTCCGGTCCAGTTGAACCAAGGAAACGGCGATTACACGCTGTGGGGCAGCTCTTCGACGGATATGCCGAATCGGGTTGGTCCGGTGCAGAAGCTGAATCCGCGAAATTCGAATCCGAACTGCCCGACGACCGACGGCACGGGATGCTACTTCATTCCGCCTACGCTGAATCTTGCGGGACCAAATTTCCCTGGAGACGTGAACGAACCAGCTTGCCTGCCGAGTGTGGGAGCCTTTGCGCAGAACTGCGTTCCGGGAACGTTTGGGACGGCCGACCGGAGATTCTTCCACGGACCAGGATTCAACAACACCGACTTCGGAATATCGAAGCGAACGGTGATCAAGGAGAATCTGGCGTTCGATCTGCGGTTGGAATTCTTCAATATTTTCAACCACGCGCAATTTATGAATCCGAGCGGAAATATTTCGGATTCGAGCTTTGGGATTGTCACGCAAGCGCGAGATCCGCGAATTGGGCAGGTTAGTTTTAAGTTCTACTGGTAGGGGGGCACGGGTAAAGGCATGTGCTCTCGCGTGAACCTTGAGTGGCAGCATCGCTGAAGCTTGGCTTGGCTGCATCCTACTTCACGGGTCTAAAGACCCGCCACTACCCTCGGCTTCGCCGAGAAACCGGATTCCGAGGGAGCCGGGAAACCGGATTCTCGGGAAGGATTACATCTTGCGGACTTGGGGCGCAGCAGTGCTGCGCCCCTACTGTGTGGGTTGAGGCCAAACGGGGGGAGGCGGCGGGAGAAAGCCGGTGGTAGTGACGTGTGTTAGGCTTTTGCGATGAGGCGTGGCTGGGCGGATTCGATTTTTTGGTGGGGCAGGGTTTTGGGGATGGCTTCTGCGCTGGCGTTCGGACTGGCCTACGCGCCTGCGGCGCTGGGGTGCAGCGACGCAACCCCGCGAGTAGAGGGAACTCCAAGTTCGGGGCAGGCCGTTCGAGGCTCAGGGCAAGCGGGTTCGACGGCGCAGGGGTACCGTGAGCAGGCGCATGGATATGTGCAAAGGAAATCGTGGGATCAGGCGATTGAAGCTTATCGCAAGGCGTTGGAGCTTGCGCCTAACGACGCGGTGACGCACAGCGAACTGGCGGTCGCGCTGACTTACAAGGGAGAGACGAAAGCGGCTGTGGAGGAGTTTGAGGCTGCGATTCGTTTGAAGCTGGGATTGGCTGAGGCGCATTACGGATTGGGCGCGGCGCTGTATGAATTGCACGATCAAGCCGGCGCGGTGAAGGAACTGCGCAAGTCGCTGGAGCTGGAACCTGGGAACGCGGCGGGTCACCGATTTTTGGCACACGTTTACAGCGAGCAGAATGATTTTGCGGCGGCGGAGCGCGAACTGAATCGCGCGGCGACGCTGAAGCCTTCCGCAGATTTACATTTTGAGCTGGGCGAAGTGGAAGGGCAGCTTGGAAAACTGGACGCTGCGGCAGCACAGTTTCGCGCGGCGTTGCGAGTGGATCCGAAGCTGGCAAAGGCCCATGTGATGCTGGGAATCACGCTGCGGCGCCAGGGCGATCATAAAGACGCATTGGCAAATTTTCGAAAAGCGGTGGAACTCGACGTCACGGACCCGAATGCGCAATATAACCTGGGGATGGAATTGAAAGCCGATGGCGATACCAGCGGGGCGATTGCGGCGTTTCGGCGGGCCATCGAACTGAAACCGGATTTCGAGAAAGCACATTACAGTTTGGGGATTGCTTTGCGTTCGGAAGGAGAAACGGAGGCGGCGCATAAGGAATTGGACGAACTGAATGGGCTGCACTCGTTTCGTGCGAAGCTGGCGCAAGCGAAGCTGCTGATCGTGCAAGGCGTGGACGCGCTGAAAAAGCAGCAGGTGGACGAAGCGCAAAATTTATTTCAGAAGGCCATCGAAGAAAGCCCGGAGCTGCCGACCGGGTACTACTATCTTGGCGTGACGTGGGAGCGCAAGCAGGATTACGCGAAGGCTGAGGAAGCGTACGACAAGGCGCTGCAGCTGAAGCCGGATTACGCGCAAGTGCACTCGAGCCTGGGGCTGCTGTACTGGCGGCAGGGGGATCAGCAGCGGGCGCTGGAAGAGTTTCACCAGGCAGTGATGTCCGACGGGGATTTGCCGGAGGCGCACTACAATTACGGGCTGGGTCTGGCGCAATCGGGCGAGCTGGATGCGGCGGCGCGGGAGCTGAATGAGGCAGTGAGCCTGGACCCGCAATATACGGATGCGCGGATTCAGTTAGGGCTGGTGTTGGGACAGAAGAACGACACGGCCGGAGCGATCAGCGTGTTTCGGGAACTGGTGCATCGCGAACCGAAGTTCGCGGAGGCGCACAACAATTTAGGATTGGCGCTGCTGCAAGCGGGAGAGAATGGAGCGGCGAAGACGGAATTTGTGGAGGCGGTGCGGCTGAAGCCGTCGTACGCGGAGGCGCACTACAATTTGGGATTGGCTTTGCAGAAACAGGGAAAGGAGGCGGAGTCGCGTGCGGAGTTTGAAAAGGCGTTTGCCATAGCGCCGGAATTGAGAAACGCGGCTCAACCTTAAGCGATGGTGATGCGAGGGACGATTGCGGGGATGGTGGTGGTGTTGGCGCTGGCTGGTGGCGCGATGCTGGAGTTGAGCGGGGGCGCGGGCGGCGGGCAGCGGCGGAGCGATTGCTGTGAATGATGAGAATAGCGCGGCGAAAGCGTGCGAGTTTGCCGCGCCGGGAGCCTCGTTCTCCGTTCCGCATGTGTCGGGCGCGCCGGAGCTAAACAGCGATCCGCATTCGGCGACATGGGCGAAGGCCGGGTCCACGTGGATTACGAAGGACTGCAGCCATGAAATCGACTACCCCAAGTTGAAGACGGAAGTGCGGGGCTTCTGGACGGATTCGGATTTGTATCTCCTGTTTGTTTCGCCGTATACGGAATTGAATTTGTGGCTTCCCGCGGACAACAGCAAGGATCGTTTGAAGCTGTGGGACCGCGATGTGGTGGAGTTTTTTCTGGGGGATGATTGGCAGGACATCAAGGTGTACAAGGAGTTTGAAATTGCGCCGACGGGAGACTGGGTGGATCTGTCGATCGATTTGAACAAGGATGCGTACGACGCGAAGTGGAATTCGGGCTGGCAGCGGCAGGGAAGAATCGACGAAGCGAAGCACGTGTGGTATGCAGCAGCGCGGGTACCGTTGAAGGCGGTGAGCGACAAGTCGGTGGAGGCTGGCACAAAGTGGCGAGTGAACTTGTATCGGATTGACGGGCTGGGCGCGGACCCGGTGCGTCACTTCATGTGTTGGCAGCCTACGTGTGTGGTGAATCGCGATCCGAATCATGTGCCGGAACATTTTGGGACTTTAGTTTTCACGAAGTAAAAGTTTTCGAAATTCGATGTGAGGGGAAATCAAATGTCAGTTGCAAAAGAACCGAACCGTCGGAGTTTTATGAAGATGCTGGCAGCTTCGCCGCTGCTGGCGCAAATCGCGGCGCAGGGACTGTATGTGAAGTCCGCCACAGCGATGGGCTTTGACCCGAAGAGCAATGTGTACAGCCGTCTGGGGGTGAAAACGGTGATCAATTGCCGGGGAACCTGGACGTACCTGAGCGGGTCGCTGCAGTTTCCGGAGTCACTCGCGGCCCAGGCAGAGGCCGGGAAACACTTTGTGAACATGGTGGAGTTGCACAAAGCGGTGGGCCGGCGGCTGGCGGAATTGACGGGAGCGGAGTCGGGACTGATTACGTCGGGGGCAGCGGGTGCAATGGCGGCGGCTACGGCAGCGTGCATGGCGGGGAGCGACCCGGCAAAAATTTGGCAATTGCCGGACACGACGGGATTGAAACACGAAGTGATTATGGTGGGCGGGCGCAGCGCGTTCGACAGCGCGATTCGACTGGCGGGGGCGAAGCTGGTGCTGGTGAAGGGTCCGGACGATTTGGCGGGCGCGATCAACGAAAACACCGCGATGATCTACACCACGGACTTGAAGGACAAGCTGGACAAGGAAGCGGCGATTGCGAAGGCGCACAACGTGCCGATGTTGCTGGACGATGCCGCGGGCATTCCACCGATCGATAACATCAAGCTGTACGCGAAAATGAAATTGGATTTGTATACCTTTTCCGGCGGGAAAGGTTTGTGCGGACCGCAGTGCAGCGGAGTGCTGCTGGGGCGCAAGGACTTGATTGATGCGGCGCTGCGAAATTCGTGTCCGTATGAGGGCGCGGTGTGCCGGCCGATGAAAGTGGGGAAAGAAGAAGTGATTGCGCTGCTGACGTCGATTGAGACGTGGCTGAACACGGATTCGAAGAAGCTGTATGAGGAGTGGAATTCCCGGGTCGATCGCATTGCGAAACTGGTGGACACGGTGCCGGGAGTGCAGACGGAGATTTATGTGCCGGATGATGGGAACCGGTATCCGACGCTGCGGGTTTCGTGGGATCAGGATGCGTGGGGCTATTCGATTCCGGACTGCGTGAAAGCACTGCGGGAAAGCGATCCGGTGATTGAAGTGTTGGGCGTGGATAATCCGAGCTTGGTGTCGGCGGTGCATGAAGGAGTGGAACAGCCGAAGCCGAATGCGAAGGAATTGAAGAAGCACAATCACATTGAGTTGGTGTCCATGACGATTCAGCCGGGGGAGGAAATGATTGTGGGGGACCGGTTGCGGACGATTCTGGGAGCGGCGCGGAAGGGGAAGGCTGCGTGAGGCGGGCCGGGGCGCTGCGGAAGAGAAGAGAGATCCCTCGCTTCGCGGACTTCGCTCGGGATGACGGGGTTTTTTTCGCGTTAAGGACTTCGCTCGGGATGACGGAGCCTTTTTTGTGGAAGTGGGCCTTTGGGGGGGAGTAGACCCAAGAGCCCACAAGCACGAACGGCTTTGTGGGGCACCCGGGGACGAAGAGTGAAAGGTTCAAAGCTGAAAGTTCAACTTTGAACCTTGAAAATCGGACGGTACACACAATGCAGAGATATTGCGGACATGGGGCGCAGCAGTGCTGCGCCCCTACGCGGAATTGGTGGGCAGGGATTTTTGTGGTGGGTGCTTGGTTGGTGTTGGGTGCGGGTTCGTTGCTGGCGCAAGCTCCGCCACAGGCAAGATCGTCGATTGCTGTTGTTGCGAACAGCGTGGACGCTGGGGATTATGTTTACGTTTCGGGACAGGGGCCACATCGGGAGGATGGCGCGGGGGCTACAGATTTTGCGGGGCAGGTGCGGCAGTGTCTGGACAATGTGCGGAAGGTCGTGGAGGCTGCCGGGCTCACGATGGAGCATGTGGTTTACGTGCAAGTGTACCTGGAGGATGTGCAGCACTATCGCGAGCTGAACGAAGTGTTTGCCAGTTATTTTCCGCATGATCCGCCGGCGCGGGCGGTGCTGGGGGTGGCGCGAGTGCCGGAATCGCCATTGCAAATTACGGCTGTGGCGGTGCGGGACTTAAAAGGGAAGCAGGCAGTGTCGTTGCCGAACGTGGCGGCGAACAAGGCGTATTCGGCGGGGATGCTGACGCATGACCAGCTGTTTGTGTCCACGATGCCGGGAATGGATTTGACGAATGGAACGATTCCGGCGGATGCGGGAGCGCAAGTGAATCTGGCGCTGGATGGGATGAAGGCGGTGGTGGAGGCGGCGGGCCTCACGATGGCGAACATGGTGTTCGTGAACCCGTATCTGACGGCGATAGTGCCGATGCACACGATGAACCAGTTGTATGCGAAACGATTCGAATTTGGAAACACTCCCGCGCGGGCGACGATTGAAGTTTCGAGTTTGCCGGAGGGCGCGCAGATTGCGTATACCGGAGTGGCGGTGCGCGACTTGAGCAAACGGCGCAGCGTCCGGCCAAAGAACATGCCGCCGAGCCCGACCGCGAGTCCGTGCGTGTTTGCGGGGGACACGCTGTATTGTTCGGCGAAGAGTGGATTCATTCCCGGGCCGAATGGGGGCGTGTACGCGGCAACGACGAAGGACCAGACACGGCAGACGATGCGGAACCTGCTGGACAATCTGGAAGAAGCGGATATGGGATTCGATGAAGTGGTCTCGACTACGATTTATTTGGACGATTTGAACGACTGGACGGATTACGCGAACGTGTACAAGAAGTATTTTAAGGGGTTGCTGCCGGCGGAAACCGTAGTGCAGCAGCTTGCGCCGGGGGAGCGGAAGGCGGATGCGGAAGGACATTATCCGGATTTGGAGCAAATGTCATTGATTGCGGTGCGCGGGGGGAAGCGGCGGGCGATTCCGTAGGAGTGGGACGCGGGTGAGTTTGTGGAGGAGCCGGGGCGGAAGAGAAGAGAAGAGAAGAGAAGAGAGATTCTTTCCGCAAAAGACGCGGAAAGAGGCAGAGGTCCTCACTGCGCGGACTCCGTTCGGAATGACGGGTTCTTTTTTAGTTGTTATGGAATTGTTGAGTGTTACAGAACGGAGGGATGGAGAGGAGAACCCAAGCCCCACGTGCGACGACGGCACGTGGGGCACCCGGCGGTGGGCGCTGAGTTCGTAGAGAAGAGGAGGCGGGGCGCTACAGAAGAGAAGAGAAGAGAAGAGAAGAGAAGAGAAGAGAAGAGAAGAGAAGAGAAGAGAAGAGAGAGAGAGATTCCTCACTGCGCGGACTCCGTTCGGAATGACGGGTTCTTTTTATTGTTAAAAGTTTTATTATTAAACAATGACGAGACTTCGCTTGGAGTGACGGTTTCTTTTAGTGTTAAAGAATGATGCGGACTTCGGCCGGGATGGCGGGCTTTTTTGTGGTTAAAGAATGACCGGACGCAAGACCCAGGTGCAACTATGGCACCTGGGGCACCCGGCCCGACGAGGAGCACCCTGCCGCTGAGTGCGCGAGATGACTTGAAGGGGTTAGTCGGGATTTTTGGGGAGTGGGACGTAGGCGCGGATGGCCAGGATGTGGGCTTTGGTTGCGGGAGTTTTCTGGTTGTAGAAACCTACGGTGCAGTTCTGGCGAAAATAGTAGGCGTCGCCTGCTTTAGCGTTGTGCAAACCTTCGATTCCATCCATGCCACCGCCAGCGGCCATTTGTCCCTGGCCATCGAGCACCAAATAAATTTCTTCAGCGATTTCGTGATGGTGGGGAAAATTTGTGCCGCCCGGCGCAAAATCCATGAGGAAAAAATCGGCGACATTATAAGTGGCGTTGATGCGATCGCGCGTGGCAGTGTGCGGGCCTATGAGCAGCTTGTATAAAACCGAGTTTGGATGGCCTTCCACGGTTTGTTCCTGGAGTTCGCTGAGATTGGCGATTTGCAATTTTGTGGGAGGCGCAAGCTGCATGTCCGCTGGAATGCGAACGGTGGCGAGGACGAGACGGAGTGGCTGGTTGGACGGATTCGAAATGCTGTGGCGAACCGTGGGTGGCAGATACGTGAAATCATTTGGGGTGAGGGAGTGGGATTGCTCGGCGTAATGAAGCAGTCCATTGCCGCTGAGGATGAAGTACAACTCTTCCTGTCGGGGATATTCGACGGGGTTGCAATTGCCATTTGGCGCGACGGTCAACTCTCCGAAACGCGCAACGCTGACGGGTACTTTGGAATTGGCGTCGGCTTCGCCAAAGATGGGAGTGTACCGGCAGGATTGGCTGGACATATCGATGGGGCGTGGCGGGATCGAGGAGACTTGACGAGCGAGCCAGGTGGGGGCGACTTTACGTTCTTGAGCTGGGGTGGTGATGGTGAGCGCGAGAAGAAACAGCAGGACTGGCGTGTGGAGGACTCGAGAGGCGGAGAGGAGAGATCCCTCGCTGCGCGGACTCCGCTCGGGATGACGGCGTTTTTTTTGTGTTGAGGAATGTTGAGTGTTAAAGAACGGCTTGGATGGAGAAGAGAACCCAAGACCCAGGTGCAATGACGGCACCTGGGGCACCCGCACCTTCGGAACCCGGAGATGAGGAAGAACGAGTACGCGCATGTGTGACTCCCTTGTGCAGCAGAACTGCGAATCGACCCGGCACGCGCGGCGTTGCGATGCGAGCGAATCGGCGGGAGACATCTTATCAGCAGTTTCGCATAGGCAAAGCCCATTGGCGTATACTCGAACGACTCGCGGCCCTTGGGAGGTTGTCACGCCACAGCGCGTTTTTTGGCTCATGCTTCTCTGCTGCATCGCGCTGCCTGCCCGGATCTGCGCGCAACGCAGCACTACCATCGGTGGACACGTATATCTCGAAGACAATACGCATCCCGCGCAGGGCATCACGGTCAATCTATTGAATTCCGAGTACACATCGATCTCGTCAGCGAGGACCGATGAATTCGGGGAATTTCGGTTCGGGGGCGTTCATGCTCAGCAATACTTCGTCAGTATTCAAGCCTGGAACTACGACCCTGTTTCCATAGGCCTTGATTTGACGTACGAACCTGGCGACAACCTGAACATTTACCTGAAGCCGACTACGAAAACACGAAGCGCCACGCCAACAAATCCCACAGTTTCCGCGCACGAATTGTCCATGCCGGGAAAGGCGCGGGATTTGTTCGCGTCGGGAGAAAAAAAATTGTATGAGGGGCATGATGCGCACGGGGCGGTCACGGATTTTGAGCAAACGCTGGTGATTGCGCCCACGTATTACGAAGCTTCGTACCAATTAGGGATGGCGTACCTGTTGCTCAACAATATGGCGCTGGCGGAAACGGCGTTTCGTAAATGCATTCAGTTGAGTGGCGACACGTACGGGGATGCCGATGTACGGCTGGGGGCTTTGTTGCTGGATAAGCCCGACCCTGAAGCGGAAAAGTTTATTCGCAAAGGAGTGGAGCTGAGTCCGAATTTTTGGCGGAGCCAGTATGAGTTTGGACGGTTGCTGGCGGTGCAGAAGAATCTGCCGGAGGCGCTGGCCGCCGCGGAAAAAGCGCGCGATCTGGCGCCGAATATGGCGATGGTATACCGTTTGCTGTCCAGCATCCATTTTGCGCAAGGCAATTACCCGGCGCTGCTGCAAGATTTGGACATGTACATCAAGCTTGATCCCGATAGCCCGAACGCGGTGGGCGCGAAACAGTTGCGGGAGGAAATTCAGCAGAAACTGTCGAAAGAAAATGCGCCGGCTGCGCAGCCGTAGGGAAGAAACCCAAGAAACGGCAGGGGTTTTCAGAGTCGGTGCTGGAACCGGCAAGCGCCAGCGGCTTGGCGCGATTAGGACATGCGGCCACTAATTACGCTCACTCGCTGCAGTTCCTTCTGACTCAACGTGAATGTCTCCGGTCTCATAGGGTGACATTCTCACGTTGCCGTTACGGGGTGACAGAATTATGGAGCTAAGACACCGCTTGTCCCTTCTCCTTCCCCTCTCCTCCAGCCTCTGCTAAAATTTCTTATCTGCTACTCGTGGGCGAGTAGCTCAGCTGGGAGAGCGCCTCGTTCGCAACGAGGAGGCCGAGGGTTCGAATCCCTTCTCGTCCACCAAAATCCCTTTAAAAACGCGAGGTTTCGCTGCTCGACGCAGGCCCGAAGGCCCGCCTCCATCTGCTCAGGCGTGATGATCAATCGCCCACCACCTGCGAAGCGCGCACTAATGCAGTCTGATCCTTCCCATAATCCACTTGCAGCCTGACTCCGTCGGTGTGTTCGATCACGGCGCGTATCGTGGCGTCGACGAGTTGGCCGAGCGGGAGCGAAACCTTCACGCGATCTCCGACTTTGAACTGCCGCGGGTTGGGCCTCTTCGGCACGGCGCGATTGTACACCAACGGCTAGATTTGGCCCGCGATGAGGAACAACGTTAAGGAATCACCTGACATTAGGAAACGTCGCTTGACTCCCTAAAATGCCGAGAGTAGCGTACAGGCCAACTGGGCCGAACCCCAAGAACTTTGAATCAGGAGATAAGAATGGAAAAACAACTCTCACTCCTAGGTTATTGGCTAGGCTTAATCTGCACGGTCCTTGCGGTGATTTTTCGCCTGCTCGCTGCTCTCGGCATAGCTCTCCCCAAAATGGGCGCTTCTGGTGGCACGGAACTTTCCTACACGGCTTTCCTTCACGGGGGCGCGTTGTTTTTCTTGTTGGCGATTGCGAGCTGGTGCCGAACTGCAAAGTCATAAGCTCGGTCACTCAAACCACTGTTCGTATCACTGCGGGCGAGTCCTACTTTGTTGGATAGCAGTCTGCGACTGGCCCGACCGAGGTCCGTTTCGTGTCATAGGGCAAAAGAAATTTCATGCTGACATCCCGGTGGCTTTCTCGGGGAGCTCAACTCCGAAACGAGCAGCGAGCTCGACAGGGCTGCTGAGTTTGGTGGTCACGGGCAATCCGAGTTTCCGCCATGCCTGGAGCCCTCCCTCAAGAACCCAGACGTTTGAGATTCCTTTGCGACGCAAGGAAAGAGCCGTGCGAGCGCTGGTGATTTGATTGGGCGACGAACAACATAGAACCATCTGAACATCCGGGGGAACTCGGACCTTGGCTGAACTGCGCAGAGGAGCCGGCGAGATGCGCGTCGCGCCCGGAATCCCAGGAATGGCGGTTGTGTCCTCACGCCCTTCGACATCCAACAGGTCCAACACGGCCACCTTCTGACCGTCCTGCAGCTTCTGGTGCAAGAGCGTGGGGCTGACCGCTCGAAGCCGAAGTTGTCTCATCGTGCGGAGCAATTCACCTGCTCTCCAGATGAGGTAGCAGAGAACGCCTGCAAGTAAAATCATCAAGGTGCCGCTTACGCGATTAAGCGTGGCCGCCACCGCGTCGACGCGGTCGGCAAATAGATACCCTACGAGACAATACCCAGCGCTCCACAAAATGGCACCGGCCGCGTCATAAAGGAGGAACGGAACGGTCGCAGCATTCAGCATCCCCGCCAACGGCGGCATCAGGCCGTCCAAACCTGGAACGAATTTCGCGAACATCAAGCTCGGCAGCCCCCGTCGCGCGAACATCCGCCGCGCGCTCACAGCAGAATGCTGCCCGTCCATGCTGAAGGCACAGACAGCGCGCACCACGCGATGCCCCCACCACCGACCTGCCAGGAACCACGCATAATCCGCTAAGAGGCAACCCACCACTCCCGCCAGAATCACGCTGCCGAGATTCAGGCTGCCGCTGGCCACAAGAGCACCGGCTGTAATCAAAAACAGAACCGCAGGGATCGGCAAACATAATTGGTTGGCGAACACCGCCATCAGAATCGTCGGATAGGTAATTGCCGGAATGTGATTAGTTGTCATCAAGGAATTTCCTATGAGGGTGACAGACCAAACCCATTTCCTACATGGCATTTAGATGGCCAGAGTTGGAGGCGAGAGTGCGCTTCTAAACTGTTGGTTTTAAATAGGCCATAAGATTTGACCAGTCACGATCGTCGATTTCCAGGCAAGCGCTGCCCGCATCCGGGCACTGCAACCGCGACAGAAAATTTCTGCAAGCGACCGACGCAAGGTTTGACCGGATGCCGTCAGCACGCCCGCCATTCGGTCTCGTACGAAGGACGGAAGAGCTGCCGAGTTCTCCTTATGTTCTTCACGCAGGCTCACTTGAGCAAACAGTTTCACGTCGCTCCCGCTGGCCACTCAAATGCATCGGGCAATCGAGCATTGCAGACGAAACGTTAAAACATGTAACTGGAGGGAGAAGTACGATGTGGCAAAAATCTAGAAAGTGGAAAGCAAAGTTTGTTCCCGCATTTGTCCTGGCGCTCGTCGCGTGTTCTGTCACGCGCGGACAGGACGTGAGAACGAACTATATGCCAGGAACTGATTTTTCGAAATATCACACCTATGCATGGGTCGACGAGGTAAAGGGCATACCCAGAGTAGGTGGCCAGCCCGACCAGATCCTGGACGCTCAAGTCAAGCAAGCGGTCGATTCCCAAATGGCGGCCAAAGGCCTAACCAAGGCCGCTGACGCCGATAAAGCGGATTTGCTCGTTGGTTACCAACTCGCTATCGATCGGGAGAAGCAAGTAAACGGCTTCGGGAACGGCTGGGGCGGCTACGGCGGCTGGGGCCCGTGGGGCGGCGGCCTGAATTCATTTTCGGCCACAACTTCAACCATTAACATCGGGACTTTCGTCCTTGGTATGTATGACCCTGCTACAAAGAAGCTCATTTGGATAGGTGCTGCGCAACATGCGATTGAACCCAGCAAGAAACAGGAGAAAAACCAGGAAAGGCTGAATAAGGGGGCGCAAAAACTGCTGAAGAACTTCCCTCCTGTACCCGGCAAATAGACCACTTCAGCTGAGGAAGGGCCTTATGGCCACTCCGGAAGTGCATTGTCCGTGTGTACGGAGTGGCCACGGCCGAGTGAGATGGGAAAACGCAACGAACCTGCTGCGCGAACTCGAACAACTGGGTCGCATCAGAGCTTGATTCAAAATTCGGCGCCGCCCAAGCAGCGCGCTACTGGAATCGTCCATGAACCGATACATGATTCGCGCACTTCTGATTGCAGGATGTGCGGCAACGCTGATCCCTATAGGCGTTTGCCAACAGCCCGCGGCCAAGGCGGTCCGGGACCCTCAACCAGCTCGGCAGGTCACCTCACGCGTTCCGGTAGATATGCTGGGGCGCCTCAGTAGCTCGCTGCAACAACTCGCCAGCAAGGTTTCTCCAGCCGTCGTGCAGATCGAAGTTGCCGGGATCAGACAAGCTGAGGAGCAGGGTCATAGCGACATGGCGCTCCTCGTACGCCAACACACAATCGGCGCTGGAATCATTGTGGACCCAAACGGATACATCATGACCAACGCCCACGTGGTGAGCGGGGCGCATCGCATCCGTGTAGTTTTGTCGGCGCCACCTACCGAATTGTTTGACGCCTCTGGGGCCCCCAAAACGCAGGTCCTCGATGCGAAAATTATTGGAGTAAGTCAGGAAGTCGACCTGGCGCTGCTGAAGGTTCAGGCCAGCAATTTGCCGATACTGCGGCTGGAGGTGGAACGCTCTCCGCAACCGGGGGAACTTGTTTTCGCCGTCGGCAGCCCGGGAGGGTTGCAGACTTCTGTGTCGATGGGTGTGATCAGCTCGGCCATGAGGCAACCCGATCCTGATAATCCTATGGTGTATCTGCAAACCGACGCGCCCATCAATCCTGGCAATAGTGGAGGACCATTGGTGGATGTCTCCGGCGCTGTAATTGGCCTGAACACTTTCATCATGAGCAACAGTGGAGGCAGTGAAGGGCTGGGTTTTGCCATCCCGGCGCGCATCGTGAATTTCGTTTACCAAAGTCTTAGAACGCACGGCCACGTATATCGCACGGAGATCGGCGTAGTCGCTCAGTCAATCACGCCCACCATGGCGAAAGGCCTTGGGCTCTGCCAAGATTGGGGCGTGGTGCTCGCGGACGTCGCTCCGCAAGGACCAGCAGATTCAGCCGGCTTGATGCGCGAAGACGTAATCTTGGCCATAGACGCGCGCCCCATCCTAGGCCTGAGTGAGTTCGCAGCGGCGTTCTATATCCATCCGCCTGATCAGGTCCTGAAGATTGATGCGTTAAGGGGAACGCAGCAGCTCTCCGTGGAGGTCCCCGCGATCCGCGTGCGTGACCGGATGGATCAACTCGTTGATATCGCGGACCCGATCAAGAGCCGCGTCGAGCAGTTGGGCATTTTTGGGCTGAATTTCGACGGTGAACTACATTCCCTGGTGCCAGATATGCGTATCGGTATTGGGGTGATCGTGGTGGGACGGGCTCCGGGATTCAATTCTGTCGCCACAGGTTTGCGTGTTGGCGACGTGATTCACTCCGTGAATCGCACGTCGATTGGCTCGCTGGAGCAGTTGAAATTGGCGGTCGCTCAGTTAAAAGCGGGTGACGCGGCAGTTTTGGGTGTCGAGCGCAAGGGACAATTCCAATATCTGGCATTCGAGATGGAATAGCACGGCATCCAGACCGCAGTTAGCTTACGAAAACGTCATAGATTTTCAGGCGCATTGAATAGGACATGGCAAGCCCCACAGTCCGAAGGCCCACTCCGCGAAAACACGGTATCTCACCACCGAACAGATTCGCGCTGCGTTAGACGCTCGTCGCCAGCCGGCAGTGGAAGTGCCGGACAAGGCGGTAACGTATTCTTGTTTGTGACCGCCGTCCTAGCATCTCAGACCGGCTTCGTGTAATCGCTTCTTTAAGCGGATCACGGACCTGCGCCCCCACGTCCAAGCCATTCGGAGCGCACTCACATGAGAAAACTGTTCGGTTTGGCACTACTCATCCTCTCAGGTTTCGCGATCCCAATGTTTGGCCAAGCGCAGCCGGGTGACCAGAAGCCGGCGTCGATTTGCTTCTATCGCCCGCAGCGGGCAGAGGGTTGGGTACTGAAACCGTTCGTATTTGTCGATGGCAAAGAGGTAAGACGCATACACAATGGCGATACGTTCACCATCTCAGTCGCTCCGGGCGAGCACAAGATTCACTCAACCGACAAGAGTACCGGGATCGATCTGGATGCTCTAGCCGGTGAAACCTACTACGTGCGGGTTGACATAAAGATCGGTGTCACGAAGTTCCTTATGACAACGGGATACGGTGCCGTCACCCTCGTTGATCCTCAGAACGGGAAATATGAGGCTGGTGTTCAGGCTGAACGCCAGAAGGACAGCCACTGATTCTCGGCCTTGCTGTGTGCAGTCAATTTTCCCCGCGTCCGTGTCAACGCGCTCGCTACAGTTGCTATCGGACGTGATAGGACGCCACAAGACAGACGATCTTCCTCGGCGAAAACGTAGCTAGCCAGTTCTTTTGCGTCGAACCAGGACAACAATGGAGCGCGGGGCAACTTGGTATGTGGACTGCTGTAATGGCAAACCGACCTCCGAGAAATCGCCGGGAGACGGCAAGGCTGTGTCCACAATTCTCACCCAATCCTGAGGCGCGCCTTCTTGGATTTGGAACGGCAAATCTTGCCAATATGCATTGATCATTACGTAGATATCGTCATCGTCCTGTGCGGCGCCATGCAGACAAAAGGCCAGGCTCCGTGAATCTGAAGACAAATCGATGGCAGGACCAGTGCCGTACCAGGAGACGTCCTCGCGCCAGAATCTGCTGCGGCAGAGAGAAGCATGGGATTTCCGGAACGCAATCATACTTTTGAAAAAACGAAAAATGTCTTGGTTCGCGTGGAGCTGGCTCCAGTCCAGCCAACCGATTTCGTTGTCCTGGTTATAGGGATTGTTGTTTCCGAATTGCGTATTCAGGAACTCATCGCCAGCCCGAAACATCGGAATGCCGTTCGACAGCAAAAGCAGACAGCAGAAATTCTTAACCTGTCTTCGCCGAAGCGCCAGAACCGCTGCCGGCGCGCCATCGTGTCCTTCGTAACCGCAGTTCCAGCTGAAGTTCTCGTCCATGCCGTCCTGATTGCTTTGACCGTTGTTCCAGTTATTTTTCTGATTGTAAGAAACCAGGTCATACAGTGTGAAACCATCGTGGGCATCGATGTAGTTCACAGTCTGGTAGGCGTGATAGGCATGGGCGCCACTGTCCGGGAATAAATCATCGCTGCCATAAATGCGGCGCATGAGGTCCGGGATCATCCCCGCGTCGCCTTTGATAAAGCGGCGAACATCATCACGAAATCGTGCGTTCCATTGAAGCCAGGCCAGCCCGGGGAATCCGCGTCCGAGTTGATAGGCCCCGGTGTCCCAGGGTTCGGCGATCAACTTCACGAGACCTAGCTCCGGATCGCCGGCGATTTCGTTGAACATTGGAGCGTCTCCCCAATTGAGCGATCCATCGGCGTTGCGGCTAAACACCGAAGCCAGGTCGAAGCGGAATCCATCGATGTGCATCTCATTCTTCCAATACCGCAGGCTGTCCATGACCATTTTTCGCACGTGCGGCTGGCTGAAATTCAAAGTATTGCCGGTGCCCGAGTAATTGGCGTATGGGACCGCCGGGTCGGCGGACGGCATGTAATAATCCCCGGCGCCGAAGCCCTTGAAGCTGTAGACCGGTCCGCGATGGTCCCCCTCGCACGTATGGTTATAAACAACGTCAAGAACCACGGCAATTCCTGCTTGGTGGAGTGCCTTGACCATTTCTTTGAATTCGACATGCTGCCCATCGTCATCACGGGTGGAGGCATACTGGGCATGCGGTGCAAAGAAATTCAAAGGCATGTAACCCCAATAGTCGCGCTCGTGAGGGTCGCGCTGAAATACGGGCATCAGTTCGACGACGGTGATCCCGAGTTCCTTCAAATAGGGGATCTTTTGCAGCAGTCCGGAGTAGGTCCCGGCAAGCGAAGGATGTACGCCGGAATTTGGATTCCTGGTGAAGCCCTTTACATGTAGTTCGTAAATGATCGCGTCCGACTCAGGGCGAGGTGCGGCGTCTCCTGACCAATCGAATGCAACACCATGTCCGGTCAGCACTCCCAACGGCGCTTTTCCCGCATTGGGGCCGCGCGCAGCTGCCAGCTTGCGGTCAAATTCGGGTGGAAAGAAAACACAATTGGCATAGGGGTCCAGCAAAACCTTGTCGGGATCGAAGGGCTGAAGCTGCGAAGCGTCTTGTCCTGTCACCGAGAAGCCGTAATAGCGAGCGCCACGGATTTGATTGAGCGGGAGCCTACAATGCCAGATTCGCCCTGACTTGTTGCGGATGTGATCGAACTGGAATGTCAGGATCGGCTGTGCCAAATCGTCGGCGGAATAGAACAACAGGGTGACGCTCGCAGCATGCTCGGCATACACCGCAAAATTGAACGCCCGCTCCTCTTCTATCCACATGGCACCCAGGGGTAACGGGGTTCCTTCTGTTTGTGCCCAACTGCGGCGGATCGGTGGCTCGGATACGTATTCGTTGGCAGGCATGGAATCCTGACTCCGCTGCTTCATTTTAGTACCACCCTATGACGACGTTTTCGGCCTCCTGATTACCCCTAAGAGGCGCTTTATTCAAATGGGTCATGCAATCTTCTTCATCTTATTCTCGGCGTCGAATTAAGTCATTCGCTCGCAAATACTTGACGCCTTCGGCCGCTACGCGTTTGAGTGCAGGTTTGCGCGACGCTTCGATCTTTCTGTCAATTCACCCAGCCATTCGAAAGCGGTTGTTGACAACATCTCCTCGGTGAAGCGCCAGCGCCAATTTCCGTCGGCACGACCGGGTACATTCATTCGACTTCCAACGCCGAGGTCTAGAACGTCCTGTAGCGGCGCAACCGTCAAAGCTGCCACGGAGTTCCATGCCAGCTCCACCAGCGCTGGTGCAGCTTCGGCGCTATTCAACAGCCGACGATTCAAGTAGCCCCACAATATTTGCTTCTGGGAATCCGGCAGTTGTTCATACCATTCGCGAGTTGGCGGATTATCATGCGTGCCCGTATACGCGACCGTGTTGCTGGCGAAATTGTGCGGAAGATAAGGATTATCCGCGTGGCCGTCGAACGCGAACTGTAAGACTCGCGTCCCGGGTACTTGAAACTGATCGCGCAGCATCGCCACGTCTTTCGTGATAATCCCCAGGTCCTCGGCGATAAATGGCAAGCGTCCCAGCTCCCCACGGATCGCCTGGAAAAAGCTGCTTCCCGGACCCGTCACCCACTCGCCGGACTGCGCCGTCTTCGCCCCAGCTGGCACATGCCACGCAGCCGCAAACCCCCGGAAATGATCCAGGCGAATCACGTCTACGTGACCCAACAGAGTGCGTACCCTATCGATCCACCATCGATAACCGGTCGAACGAAGCGCATCCCAGTTGTAGACTGGATTTCCCCATAGCTGTCCCTCGGCACTGAAGTAGTCGGGAGGAACTCCAGCCACGAAGCGCGGTCTCCGCCGCTCATCCAACAGGAATAATTCCGGATTCGCCCAAACATCGCTGGAATCCGGTGAAACAAAAAATGGCAGGTCGCCAATCAGGCTGACACCCTTGGCATGGGCGTATTCCTTCAACCGATCTGCTTGGCGCAGCAACAGAAATTGTTCGAAGCGAAAGCGATCGATTTCCTTGGCCAAGTCTCGACGCGCCTTCGCTAACGCAGACGTTCTGCGCTGGACCAAATCCTCCGGCCACTCGAGATAATAAGAGCCGCCGAACTTATTCTTGAGTGCCCGAAAGAGCGCATAGTCCTCTAGCCAGGTTTCCTGTGTTGCGCAGAATTCCTCATAAGCAGGGCAGAGGTCCTTGCGCTCACCAGAAATGAATCGCATCCATGCTTCGTCGAGCAGTTTTTCTTTGAAAGGGATGACGGAATCGTAGTCGACCCGATCTGAAGGAAATCGTGATGCGCCGTCAGCCAGATTGAGCAAGCCGTCTGATTTCAGGCACTCGGGGCTGATGAGCAGGCCATTGCCCGCGAATGAAGACAGTGACTGGTACGGCGAATTTCCATATCCGGTGGGCCCAAGCGGTAAGGCCTGCCACCACCCTTGGCCGGCGTTATGGAGGCGGTCGACCCAGGAAAAAGCGGACGGCCCAAGATCGCCGATTCCATATGGGGATGGCAGTGACGTGACATGGAGCAGTATGCCGGAACTGCGGTATTCCGGCGGAAACGGGGGAAGTGTTGCCACCTCGCTCATCGCCGACCCGCCGCAGACCAAGGCAATGCGTTGTTGGCTACGGTATGGGACATGGTTCGGCGTTCCAGATGTCGCGAGCGTATTCCGCAATCGTGCGGTCACTCGAGAATTTTCCCGAACTGGCCACGTTGAGGATTGCTTTGCGCGCCCATTCGCCAGGTTTTGCATACAAGGCTCCGGCGGCTTCTTGTGCCTGGCAATACGAGGTGAGGTCCGCCAGATGCATGTAGTAATCGCCGTTGGTCAAAAGGGTATCGCGCAACGGAGCAAAAATTCCCGGTTCGTTGCGGCTGAAATAATCGGAGAAAATGAGATCGAGTGCCGCTCGAATCTCGGGCTCGTTTTCGTAATGCCAGTGTGGGTTATACCAGCCACGGCTGTTCTCCACTTGCTCCGCGGTGAGGCCGAACAGGAAGAAATTCTCTTCACCGGCTTCCTCGGCCATTTCGATGGTCGCGCCGTCGCGGGTTCCGACGGTCAAGGCTCCGTTCATCATGAATTTCATATTACTCGTTCCGCTGGCTTCGTACCCAGCGGTGGAGATTTGGTTTGACACATCGCTAGCGGGGATCAGGCGTTCGGCAAGCGAGACGTTGTACTCCGGCAGGAAAACAACATTGATTTTGCCGCGTGCCGCAGGGTCGCTATCGATGGCCGCCGCGAGGTTGTTGATGAATTTGATGATCAGCTTGGCGAGCCGGTATGCGGGGGCCGCCTTGCCCGCAAAGAAAAACGTGCGCGGCACAATGTTCATGTTTGGATTTGCTCGCAGCCGGTTGTAGACCACGACAATCCGCAACGCGTTCAACAGTTGGCGCTTGTACTCATGGATGCGCTTGATCTGACAGTCGAAAATAGTGTCCGGGTCCACCTGTTGTCCCGACGCGGACTTCAGCCAGTCCGCAAATCGCACCTTGGCGTCGCGCTTTGATGCGAGAAATGCATCACGAAAGCCGGTGTCATCGGAAAGTGTTCTCAGTGCTGTCAGCTCGCTCAGGTCGGTAATCCATTTATCGCCGATCGCATCCGAAATCACGCTGGCTAGTTTTGGATTCGCTTGCAGCAGCCATCGCCGAGGAGTTACCCCGTTGGTCTTATTGCTGAAGCGCTCCGGGTACATCTCCGCCAGATCCCTGACGGTGGTGGTGCGCAAGAGTTTGGAATGGATTGCGGCGACTCCGTTCGTACTGTGCGACCCAACAATTGCCAGGTTGGCCATGCGGATCTTGCGTTCGCCGCCCTCTTCGACCAGGCTGACGCGAGATACGCGACCATCGTCGCCGGGGAAGCGCAGTCGGACCTCGTCCAGAAGACGACGGTTGATCTCGTAGATGATCTCTAAATGGCGGGGAATAAACATCTCGAACAACTCGACCGGCCACTTCTCAAGCGCTTCCGGGAGCAGCGTGTGATTGGTATATGCGAGGGTCCTCTTGGTTAACTCCCAGGCTTGGTCCCATCCCAGGTGCGCGTCATCTAGCAAAATTCGCATCAACTCGGTGACGGCCAATGACGGATGCGTGTCATTCAACTGGATCGCCGCCTTCTGGGGCAGTTGTTCCCAATCTTGATTCGAGCGTTGAAACCGGCGGACGATGTCAGCGAGGGAGCAAGCCACCAGGAAATATTCCTGGACGAATCGTAGTCCCTGCCCCGGAGTTGTTGAATCGTTGGGATAGAGCACACGTGTGACCGACTCCGCCCCGAGAGTCTCTGCCAATGCGCCTACAAAATCACCGGTGCCGAATTCCTGAATATCGAAGGCATCCGGCGCCGCCGCGGCCCACAGCCGCAGCGTGTTGATGGTCTTTCCGCCGTAGCCCACGATTGGGCGATCAAATGGAATGCCGAACCAGGTGGAGGGTCGAGCGGGCACCAGTTGGAAGGTGCCCCCGTTCAGCTTGAACGAGCAACCCAGCTTCACTTCCACCATCTCGACAGGACGCGCGACCTCCCAGGGATCGCCCCAGCGGATCCAATTGTCGGAATTTTCCTTTTGCCACCCGTCCACAATGGTTTGTTTGAACATGCCGTACTCATAGCGCAGACCGTATCCCGTAGCCGGCAGTTGCATGGTGGCCATGGAGTCCAGGAAGCACGCTGCAAGGCGACCGAGACCTCCGTTGCCCAAGCCCGCATCGGGTTCCTGCTCCAGCAGTTCGAGCCAATCGACTCCTTTCTCCTTTGCCGCGTATTGAACCACGGGGCTAAGCAAAAGGTTGTTTATGTTGTTCGTCAGCGAGCGGCCAATCAAAAATTCCATGGAAAGGTAATAAACGCGTTTCGCGTTGGCCTTCGCGTAGGTACTTCTGGTTAGGGTCCAACGCTGGGCGAGGACGTCGCGAATGGAATGCGAAAAGGCCTCAAAACGCTCGCGCGCGGTGGCAACCTGCGGGTCGATGACGCGGTCAAAAACCAAATGACGGTCGTAAAATGCATTTTCCGAGCCGACAAATGAAATCGGTCCGCATCCGTACTGTTTGAGGAGCTCGGAAACACGCCACTCGTCGGGCGTTCTCGGAGGCACTCGAACTGCCGGCGCTGTCAAATCTTTTGTGGTCATGGATAATCCTTCGATTCAGAAATTCTCACTTTGGCCCAGGCTTCTTGTCATTACTCGCTGAACGGCCATCTCCATCCGGTGATGTCCGTACTGTCGATCCCATGTTTGTAGGCGTGCGCTCGGCAAGCGATCTGGGCATTTCGGAATCTCTCTTTGGCGTGGCCACCAATGTTCTGAAGTCCGGGAACGCGATCGATGGCGTCAATTGCCAAGCTGAAACGGTCAGTTTCGTTGTTTATCGCCAGTTCCATCGGCGTGTTGATGTTGCCTTTCTCTTTATAACCGCGCACGTGCAGACACTTGTTGGCGCGGGCATAAGCCAAGCGGTGAATCAGCCACGGATAGCCGTGGAAATTGAAGATGACGGGCTTGTCGGTGGTGAACAAAGAATCGAAGTCGCTATCCGTCAAACCGTGGGGATGTTCCTTGCTCGGCTGCAGCTTGAAGAGGTCGACCACATTGATGAAACGAATCTTGATCGCAGGAAACTCCTGGCGTAACAGAGCGGTTGCAGCGAGCGCCTCCTGCGTCGGAATATCACCGGCGGAAGCCATTACCAGGTCGGGTTCGCTACCCTGGTCATTGCTGGCCCAGTCCCAAATGCCGATGCCTTTGGTGCAATGCGTAATCGCAGCATCCATATTCAGGTACTGGAGGTGCAGTTGCTTGTCAGAGACGATGACGTTGATGTAGTTCTCGCTGCGCAGGCAGTGATCGGCTACGGAGAGCAGGCAATTGGCGTCGGGCGGGAGGTAAATGCGGGTTACCGCCGCGCTTTTGTTAAGAACCACATCCAGAAAACCGGGATCCTGATGCGTGAAGCCGTTGTGATCCTGCCGCCACACGGTAGACGTGATCAGCAGGTTCAACGAGGAGATCTTTTGCCGCCACGAGAGATGATTGCAAATGGATAGCCACTTGGCATGCTGGTTGAACATGGAGTCGATGACGTGGACAAAGGCCTCATACGAAGAGATGAAGCCGTTTCGGCCGGTCAGCAAATATCCCTCAAGCATGCCCTCCATGGTGTGCTCGCTGAGCATCTCGATGACGCGTCCGTCCGTAGCCAATTCGCTGCCATCCTGGTCTTCGGGAAAGTATTCGGCGATCCAAAATTTCTTGGAGACCTGATAGACGGCCTGCAGTTTGTTGGAGGTGGTTTCGTCCGGCCCGAAGACGCGGAAGTTGGTCGCATTCAGTTTCATGATGTCGCGAAGGAAGTTCCCTAGCGGCGGAACATTCTCAACCTCGATGGTTCCTGGGCGATCGATCTTTACCGCATAGTCGCTGAAATCTGGTAGGCGCAGCGCCTTCCTCAACGTTCCGCCGTTCGCATGCGGGTTGGCGCTCATTCGGCGGTTCCCTTTGGGCGCAAGCTCTTTCAGTTCCGGAATCAGCCTGCCGCTCTCGTCGAATAACTCTTCAGGCTTTTGATCGCGCATCCATTTCTCCAAGGTGAGCAACTGCTCGGGGTTCTTCTTCACCTCAGTCAATGGCACCTGGTGCGCGCGCCAAAAGCCTTCCAGGCGGTGACCACCCACCTCTTGCGGTGCGCCCCAGCCTTTCGGAGAGCGCAACACGATCATCGGCCAGCGCGGCCTCTTGGCTACACCGGTGGCTCGACATTCCCGCTGATGTTTGTGGATTTCGAGGACGCAATGTTCGACGGTCGCCGCCATTGCCTGGTGCATGCTGTCCGGGTCTGAACCCTCCACGAAGTACGGCGTCCATCCGTAGCCGCGTAACAAATCCTCCAGCTCTTCATGGGTAATCCGCGCCAGGAGCGTGGGATTGTTAATCTTGTAGCCGTTTAAGTGCAGGATTGGCAGGACTGCTCCGTCGCGCATCGGGTTGAGGAACTTGCTGATGTGCCAGGAAGTGGCCAGCGGTCCAGTTTCGGATTCGCCGTCGCCTACTACTGCTGCTACGATCAACTCCGGATTGTCGAACGCTGCGCCGCAGGCGTGCGAAAGCACGTATCCCAACTCGCCTCCCTCATGAATCGAACCGGGAGTCTCCGGCGTGCAGTGGCTGCCGATCCCGCCGGGGAAGGAAAACTGTTTGAAGAACTCGTGCAGGCCTACTTCATCCTCGCTCTTTTCCGGATAGATTTCGGAGTACGTGCCCTCGAGATATCCGGGCGCCAAAACCCCTGGCGCGCCATGTCCGGGACCGGCCATGAAGATCATGTCGAGATCGAATTTCCGAATGAGGCGATTCAGGTGAATGTAGGTGAACGCCAGCCCTGGGCTTGAGCCCCAATGTCCGAGCAGGCGATTCTTGATGTGCTCTGGCTTCAAGCGCTGCTTTAGCAACGGATTCGCCTGGAGGTAGATCATCCCAAGCGCCAAGTAGTTGCACGCTCGCCAGTATGCATGGATCTTTCTCAATTCCTCTGAACTCAACGGTGATCCTTCCACCGTCGAGCGCGCTTTCCCATAGGCACTCAGGGAGTTCGCTGCAGATTCTTCAAGTAGTACTTTCGACGTCATTTTTTAAGGCTCCTTAGGCGATGTGCTCGACGGACAGACCGCGCGACGATCACCTCACTTATAGGCCCAAACGGTGGAACCGACTGGCGCTTTCGTCTTTGCTGTCGCGGGTGATTCTCTTCACGGAAGCCACAAGCAATGCAGCTGCGGCAAACAGTAGAACTAGTTTCATGTAACTCTCCTCTATCTCTCTCACTGAACCCAACTTCGTCTTCGCATTTCGAACAGTGCAGAGGACATGCCAACTTGTATCTCTGGCAAGTTGTTGAGTCTAAAGCAGGGGGGAAGGATGGTGACCGGTGTGTGCTGCCCGAATGCGGACACTGCCGCGTGGCCCATTGCAGGCGAACATAGCAGCTGTGTTCTCAAAGAGAAGTCGCTAACACGAAGTTCGCTTGCCTGTTCGTCTCCATCTTTGGCGGCAGGAACAAGCACCTCATCGGTACCTGGACAACCGGCGGAGGCAGTGGTTACATCTCGCTTTTTGATCTCGTCGACGAAGCAGGAATCCATCTTGTTGCACCTCATCTCTTGTCCCGCTCGTCGTTTTGCGAAGGTAGTTTTTGTTAGCATTCGCGCACCGCAGCAGTAGTAGCGTCCCACCCAATGTTGTCCGCTGAACCGGGGGAGACTTTTTCTCTATCGTTCGGCGGCGCTGTTCTTGATTGGCTCGACGACCTTTTTCGCATGTGAACCTCGGTGCCTCTGTCTTTAAAGGAGACTTCATCCATCGCGAACTTCATCAGGTGGATGCCCCGGCCGTGTTCCGTCAGCAACCTCTCGCGTGCCAGAGGATCCGGAATGGCCGCGGGGTCAAATCCATTTCCCTGGTCCTTAACGATCAGCCAGACTCCCTTTCCTCGTTCGCACCGGCAGCGAACCTCAACTAACTTGTCGGGGTCTAGTTCGTTGCCGTGGATCACTGCATTGCTCAGAGCTTCCTGAAGGGCCGTTTCGACGGCGAACTCTTTGCCATCGATGCAGCGCCAACCTACTATGAATCGCATCAACTGCTGCACCATTGGGGAGATGGCGCCGATTTCGCTCGGCATCCACGCTTCGAGTTCGAGCAACGAACGGCTCCTGTGTATACCGGCAAACGTTGGCTGTGAGGCTCGTTTGTCATTCGAAGAACATGGTGTGTTCATGGCAGAGCGTCCCGTCAGCTACGCGCCAGCCACAGGCCGAAGCGCATGGAGTCCGCAAAACTGAACGTTTTCCCGTACCGCAGTACGCGATACCAGCGGACCCACTTACGAACGAAGATGAGAGGCAGCGACATAGCACATCTCCCAGCACCAACCGTGTGCATTCGCAGTTCTATGGGCAATGAGGCTGCCAATCCACGATGTACGCAAGTTATTGAGGATATGGCGCGAGTGTCAGGCAATTCGAAGTGTCGTTGACCGCATGTGGGCAGTACGGCGATTTCGGTCATCAGGCCGGATGGCTGGGAAGGAAGCCGCGATTGAGAGTCACGTCGTGTCGCTATGAAAACGGAACGGGACATTGACTCATCATTCCGATTGCCTCCTTGCCAGCACTTACTTCCCGTATTTCATGCAAGAACGCGGTAAGATGACTGACAAATGAGCACGGGATGCAGAGCAAAATTGATGGTCTCTGTGCGTGTGCTCCTCTGGGCGTGCGTTGCTCTGGTCTGCGGCCAAACCGCGTTCGCGCTCGACCCATCGCTGGATATCAGCCAATACGCGCACACCGCGTGGACGGTGCGGGACGGGTTCTCGCTAGGCAATATCTATGCAATGGCTCAGACGCCAGATGGATATCTTTGGCTAGGAACGGAATTCGGCCTGTTTCGCTTCGACGGCGTTCACGCCATCCAGTGGCAACCACCTGCGGGTCAGCAACTCCCTGATAGGAACGTCAACAGTCTGCTCGTCACGCGTGACGGCACTCTATGGATTGGCACCATGAGTGGACTTGTAACCTTGAATCGGGGCAAGCTGACGCAGCGCCCAGAACTTGGTCGACACTTTGTGGCATCGCTGTTCGAGGACCGTGAGGGAACGGTTTGGGCCGGCACGCTGGAGACTTCCGGCCAACTCTGCGCGATCCAAAACGCCAGCGCGCAATGCTACGGTGCGGATGGGGCCTTCGGCAGAGCCGTGTGGGATGTGTATGAGGACAGTTCCGGCAATCTGTGGGCTGCTGCGCAATCTGGGCTGTGGCGGATGAGGCCCGGCCCTCCAAAGCGATATCCCACGTCGACGGAGCTCATCGGCCTGAATAAAGGCGACAACGGACAACTATTGATTGCCATGCACAGCGCAGGACTGCTACAGCTCGCCGGCGACAAACTCGAATCGTATCCAATTCGAGGCGGGGCAAACTCGAATCGTCTGTTGCAGGACCGCGATATGGATGCGAATCGATTGCTCAGAGACCGCGATGGCGGCTTCTGGATCGGAACGGTGGAGCGGGGACTGATCCACGTGCATAACGGCCGGACGGACGTATTTACGCGAGCGGATGGCCTCTCCGGGGATGTCATCTTGAGTCTGTTCGAGGATCGTGAAGGCAACGTCTGGGTGGCCAGCACTGGAGGACTAGACCGTTTTCGAGAACTCTCCGTTGCTACTGTTTCTGTGAAACAGGGTTTGTCGAGTGACGCGTCTCAGGCCGTGCTGGCAGCGACAGACGGAAGCATTTGGGTCGGGACTCACGAAGGTTTAACCAGGTTGAAGAATGGACAAGCCACTATATTCAGTAAGGTGAATGGACTACCGGATGATGCGACGCAAGCTCTGTACCAGGACTATCGTGGACGAATCTGGGTCTCGACGGCCGGCGGACTGGCTTATTTCCAGAACGGCAGGTTCCTTGCGACGAATGTTGTATCTGGCGGAACAGTGCATTACATGACTGGGGACAAAGCCGGTAACCTCTGGCTTTCAGAAGAAAAGAGCTTTTTGCACCTGCGGGAAGGACGTTTGGTTGAGCAGATTCCGGTGCTAGCGCTCGGGCAAGACCAACAGGGCAACATCGTGCTCTCTGATAGCGAGAATGGCGGTCTTTGGGTCGGATCCTGGGGTAGGAAAGGCGTGTCCTATCTCGAGGATGGTCGAATTCGAAAATCGTACACGACCGTTGATGGGCTGGGGCAAGGGCCGATCCCTGATCTCCGACTCGATGAGGATGGAGCGCTGTGGGTCGCAACCGAAGAGGGCGGCTTAAGCAGAATTAAAGATGGCCGAATTGCGACGCTTACAACCACGAATGGGTTGCCATGCAACACCATTAACGCGGTGATAGTGGACGACGATCGTTCGCTCTGGTTGTACACGGGCTGCGGTTTGGTGCGCATCAAGCGAAGCGAACTGAACTCGTGGATTATCGACCCGAAGCACAGGGTAGAAACGACAGTTTGGGATGCCGCCGATGGTGTCAGGCTCCGATCCTCTGCGGCTAGCGCATATGGTCCGCGCATCGCAAAGTCCACCGACGGAAAACTGTGGTTCGTGACTGGTGAAGGTGTCCAAGTCGTCGATCCCCATCATCTTGCTGTCAACAAACTGCCGCCGCCGGTGCGCATCGAGCAGATCGTCGCCGACCACAAGCTTTGTTGGCAGAACTTAGGAGGCGCGGCAGTCTCGAACTTGCGTCTTCCGCCCCGGACTCGCGATCTGGAAATCGACTACAGCGCTCTCAGCTTGGTCGCGCCAGAGAAGGTTCATTTCAAGTACCTGCTGGAGGGCCAGGATCCGGATTGGAAGGAAGTGGTCAATGATCGCCAGGCGCAATACACGAACCTTCCTCCCCGGCATTATCGATTTCGGGTGATCGCAAGCAACAACAGCGGGGTGTGGAATGAGCAGGGCGACGCGCTCGATTTTTCGATCGCCCCGGCGTACTACCAGACGAATTGGTTTCGTGGGCTGTGCCTGGCTGCTGTTCTGGGGCTGCTGTGGGCAGCCCACCAGTTCCGCGCCCGGCAGTTGCATCATGAGTTCGACATGACGCTGGAGGCGCGTGTCGGGGAGCGCACACGCATCGCGCGGGAAATTCACGACACGCTGCTGCAAAGTTTTCAGGGAATTTTGTTGCACCTTCAAATCGTGTCGAACCAGCTTGTGGGCGGACCGAGCAAACAAAAACTCGATAGCGTGATCGATCAGGCTGCGCAGGCGATCGTGGAAGGGCGCGATGCAGTGCAGGGCTTGCGCGCGTCAACGATCGAGGCCAATGATTTGGCACTGGCGATTCGAACGCTTGGCGAAGAACTTGCCGGGGCCAACAACGCCCCGCGCCAGCCGCATTTCAATGTGCAGGTGGAAGGCGCACCGCAGAATCTGCATCCGATCGTCCGTGACGAAGTCTACCGAGTAACGGGAGAGGCGCTGCGTAACGCCTTCCGTCATGCTGCTGCACAGCGGATTGAGGTGGAAATTCGCTATGACGAACAGCAGCTTCGGGTGCGCGTCCGCGATGACGGGAAGGGAATTGATCCGCAGCACCTGAGCGATCACGGGCGCGGCGGACATTTTGGGTTGCGCGGGATGCGGGAGCGCTCGAACCTCATAGGTGGCAAGCTGACCGTCTGGAGTGAACGGGATTCCGGCACGGAGGTGGAACTGAATATTCCCGGGGATCATGCTTACGCCACAGCGCCCGAGCGGCGCCGATCCTGGTTGCTTGAGAAAGTTGCTGGCAAGTTGGCCGGCAAACATACGGAGCTGAAATCATGACCGATGCGAGCGCGGCCACTGCGCCGATGTGTTTTTCGGAATCGAAGGCAGGCCAAAGACGGAGGGGGAAGTCAGTGAATCACGGCCGCCTGCACGGGGAGTCTCGCTACTTTGGCATATTCCGAAGCAAACAGTTCACTGTCTGGATACTGCTCGATCAATTCCCGAAGCAATTGTTGCGCGAGGGCAGCCTGATTTTCACGGCACGCGGCAAGGGCAAGGATGATTTTGGCGAAGGGGCGCAGATAGCGACCGTTCTCCGCGGCCCGGGCAACTTGTTCCATGCCTAGCTTTTTGTCTCCGTGAATTCCATCAAACCAGAGCGCGAAGCGGGAACCGGCACTCTGCGATCCGATAATGTAGTTTGCGATGCCGAGGGCGATGTACGCGTCGGTCGCGTCCGGATAATCTGCCAGTAAACGCTCGGCATATTTGTTTGCTTCCTTCATGCGTTTCAGGCCGTTCATATGTTTCTTCAGCAGAATCGATTCGACATCTGATTCCATTCCGGCAGCCAGCGTCAAGGCAAAAAGGGCTTCCGCATCGTTGGGGTTTGTTTTCTGCCGCATTTTGGCGAGTTCGCGGGCCCGAGTTAGCGCTTCGCTGAAATGGCTCATGCGCTCCGGGTTGGGCCTGCCGTCGATCCCGTGCAGAAATTTCTTTTCGTTGAGGAAAAAATCGGTTGTCAAAACGCCTTGAAGGTACAACTCCTCGAAGAGATAGCTCGCCGCCATGGCCACCTCGCCAAAAGGGTCCTCCTGATTGCGGAATTCCCAGCTTGCGAAAATCTGGCGTGCTTCGGCAAACTTCTGCTCGTATAGGAGATCGAACCCAGCGCTAAGCTCCGGTACGGGTGTGAAGGCCGCCGAGTCGCCCTTCGGCACACCTCTCGCGAAACCGATCGCCGGGCTCAGGAGCAGCAACAGAGTGATAAAACCGGAGCAACGGGACATTTATGTTTACCTTTCCTTTGATAGCGTGCGGCTGGTCTTATCCTGCGGTAAGCCGGTCAGTAGGGAAACACGGGTGATTCGCAGAAGGAACACAGTGACACGCAAATCAGCCTAATCCACCTGTCCCCTTTTTGACGTTATCTTCCGCAACACGAATTCCTGAAGAACGTTGATGACAGCGGTGGTTCCCATCGCAATACCGGCATTCTCGAACGTCAGCCTGGCACCATGACGATCTCTTTCCGGTATATACAAATTCGATAGTCCGCCTGCAGCGAGATCCCCGAAGACCGAAGAATAGTTTGGCTGCCAGCGTTGATTGTCGCCCTTACAAATGAAGACACGGGACACCGCGTAGAGGAAACGCGAACGCTTCGTGCCCGTCCCCTTGTAGAAATAGCGAGGATCCTGCTTCAGGATCGATGGCAGGACTGCTCCTCCGATGAACAACCCAGAGGCAAAATTGGTGTACGAAGCGCCATAACGTTTGGCATACCCGTCCCAGCCTTGGCCATATCCGCTGAAGCGGTCCGCAGCCTGATCCACGCCAGCTATAATGCCCACCGCGCTGAAACTTACAGAGTCTGTCGAAGCTTTCAAAGCCAACTGGAATTTTTTCTTGGGTGTCAGAGGCGCTGCCTTACCCTCGTAGGTGACATAAAAGTTGGGAACGATGCCAAACACCCGTTGGTTTATCTCGTCTTTGAACTGCTCTTGCGCAATTTCTTCCGGGGGAGGGGTCACGCGAATTTCAGTGACTTGCGTGGCCAACGATAGCTTAACCTCAGGAAAGACGTAGTTTTCACCGGGGACCATGGTGCCGGGTAGCTCTTCCGTAGCGAATCCTTCCGCGACAATCCTGAGTTGAAAGGATCCGGGATAGACATGCGTAAGAGTGAACCGCCCATCATCATCCGACTGCGCTTCATCGAGCACGGATTCCCGATCGCCCAGGAGTATGACGTCGGCCCCAGCCACGCCTTTGCCCACTGGATCGATGACTCTCCCCACGACAGTTCCGTTCGGCTGTTCGGCCTTTGCGGCATCTCTCGATGCCCCAGCTGCCTTGGACAAATAGAACTCTCCCTGCGTTTGCGCGGGTGAGCCGAGCGCCAGACCTAGTTTGATCAAAACCAAAAAAAACGCGGCTCTGATTAAGGCCGGTTTCGGCGCAGGCTTTGCCTTACGTTTCAAACTCATTTCCGGAATGTTTTCCGTCGTCTTGATCGTGCTCATGCTCATGGTGCTGCTATTGCTCCCGCGAGCAGACATGCATTTAGTGTGCCGTTGAGCAAAACAAAGCCACTGGAAGCAAACACATGAATCCAAGAAACTTGAATGAATCCCGGTAATGCGCGGAACGAACGGGCCACGGTCAGAGCCGGGCACGTTTGACCCTATTCGGGCACTCGCGACTGCAGCAAGAAGAATGCGCCGCAAATTAGCGAACTAGTGTGAGAGGCTTTGTCCCGCGTTAGGAATGGCCAAGCGTTGTAGGCGAATCCGAATCAGCGGGATTGGAATCTAAACTGATCGGAGATAGTAACCAAATGCGAGCGAGCATCAACCTCGAGATAGAGTAGGTCATGGCGCTGAAAATCCGGCAATCCTTCAAGATTTTTGCACCTGGCGGCTCTCTGCAACGCAGAGTTGCCTACAGCCTCGTGATTGTGCGATTGATCCTTGTCCCGGTCATATTCTTGGCCGTGTATTACCTGTTCGCTATGGATCGGATCGTGGATCGCATCGTCAGCGTCGACGCACCCGCGACAACTATGTCGGAACAAGCGTCGGTGGAAATCCTCGAAGCACGACGGGCCGAACGAAACTACTTCTTACTTCGCGACCCTGCCTACCTGGAAGCAAACCGCGCCTCGATTGCGAAGGCGCATGCAACGCTCGTTGGAATTCAAAATCTAATGCCGTCTGAACAGTCGGACGCTCAAAAAGTTTTGGATGAACTGCATCTATACCAACAGCGTTTTGAGTTAGCGGTTTCGATGTTAGGCGCACCAGGGCGATCCCCCAGTGACCGCATTCAGGCCGTTATCCGCAGCTACGAAAAGGATTTGAACGGACTACTCAAGCAGGCGAGGTCGCGGAAGCGTGCGCAGCTCGTTGACGAGTTGCGCAGGCGCGTCGATTCATTCGACGTTCAAATACTGAAAACAGTGCAAGAGCAGGACCCCGAATTGCGACAAGCCACGATAGATCTTGAGAACTCAAGCCAGGAGATCCTGCGGCGGACTTCGGAGTTGGAATCCCGAAGCTGGGAACATGTCGAAAAGGATCATCGACAAGCGCGTCATCTAATCAAGCAAGCGGAATGGGCGCTCAGTATTGTCTCGGTTCTCACCTTTTTCTTGAGCGTGTGGATTAGTTTCGTCTTGCCTCGTCAAGTGGTGAAACCGTTGTTGAACGTGAAACAAGCGGTTGATCGAGCTGCCGCAGGTGATTTTGCGATCGACTTCGAGATCCAAGGAAAGGGAGAGGTAGCCCAACTCGCCAACAGTGTGCGAAATCTGGTCGAGCGCATGCACCAAAAAGTGTGAGCGGTCTGCGACCCAAAGGGCGTCAGCTACGCGCCAGCCACAAGCCATAGCGGACCGAGGCGATGAAGCTGAAGGCCTTGGCGTACCGCAACACGCGGTACCACCGAACCCACTTGCGAGCGAATATGAGAATCACTGACATAACACCTCCCGGGAACTGAAATCTCCCAAACTTGATCGTGTGGACCGTCCTTTCGGGGGCGGATGGTCCCCTAATTGTTTAACTCGCCAGCCAGAGCGCGGCCCGCACTGCCTGGAATACCGTAAATCCATGACGTTTGCGCAAAATCTGGAACCACCGAAATATCGTCGGGGTTTTCATGACTGTTGCCTCCATTAAGCTGCGATCCGTTCTTTTGATACCAAATCCAGGTATTTCCAATCCGGCTTAGTATCCGGCTTGGGAAACTCTTCGACTTTCGGATTGCGTTGCGCCGTTGACTCTTCGCGGTTCGCTTCCAGCAACGTCTTCATCTTTTCGTAATCCATAACAACGCTCCACTGCGTGGACCCGGCCAGGCTGCCCGATGAACTTCGGTCGTTTCTTGCGGGCCCGCCCTCATCTGCACGGGAGTGTGCTCGGAGTTCCGCCGGCGGACAACCCTACTCCGATAGTTTGTGGACACTACATCGGTTTGCGGAGGGCACTCTATTGAGGGGATGGGATCCCCTTTTGTGACAGGAATGGACTCAAAAGAGGGGGTTAGAGGCACTCTTCAGTAGATGACCGCGGGCAACAACCAGAATGCGAATCGGGTACGCGCGACGAGCGGCAATCCACAATTTCTCTCCTTGCCGCTCGCCACTCCTAAGAGTACGCTCTGAGAATTGTCCTTCCCTCTCCTGTTGCGAATCTCCCCAAGCCGTGGGCACGGCTAAGAGGACACCTCCGCGGAGGTATTGATGTCTCTTTCGCCAAACGAAGTGATTCGACGCCTGTACAAGGAATTCTGGAACGAGCGCAACCTGGAAGTCGTCGACCAACTGGTTTCCGAGAGCCATGCCCTCACCAGTCCCCACATTTTAGGCTCGCTGGTCGGGCCCGAAATCTACAAACGGCAGCTCGCGCTCTTCGTGATCGCCTTTCCCGATCTGCAATTCACCATCGAGCAAACCATTTGTGAGGAGGAAAAAATTGCCGTGTATTGGACGATTCGTGGCACGCACCTCGGCGACTTTCTCGGACTCCCGCCCACCAACCGGCCAGTCTCCATAACCGGCATTACCATTCACCAGATCGTCGACGGGAAGATCCTCGATTCCCAAGCCATGTGGGATGCCATCTCGCTATTCCAGCAGCTCGGCGTACACCAGCCATTTGAAATCGAGACCCGCGCCGCCTCCACTTCGTGAGCAACGACGTACGATTTCCATCGCGCCTTTCGCGAATCTCTCTTCCCTAACAGGCTGCTGAAAAAAGGCGTTATCCGTCATTCCGAGCATAGCGAGGAATCCCTTTGTGGTCGAAAAGTCAAGAAAAAGAGAGATTTCTCACTTCGCGGACTCCGTTCGGAATGACGAAGTTAGACTTTTTCAGCAGCCTGCTAAACTGCCAAATGCCTTATCAAGCACCGCCTCCGGCACTGCTCGCGGAAACCAATCCATCTAACCGCACATAACTCGCTTCCATCCCGCGCTCCATTCCCGTCGCCAGCATCGTGGCCCGCGTCTGCGCATCCGGCAGCGTCATTCTTATGGTCATCAACGTTCCCGCTCCGTCCGCATCAAATCTCGTTTCTACATGGTTATCTGGCGTAACATCCGGCAGGTGCATGCGCTCCACATGCACGATCCTGCGATAGGGCTCCAACTCCAAAAATTCACCCGTAATATAAAATCCCTGGCCTTTGGCATTCACCCACTCGTAGCGAAACTTTCCGCCCGGCTTCGCTTCGTTGATGCACACCGGCATCGTCCAACCTTCCGGCCCCAGCATCCATTGCTGGATGAGTTTCGGCTCCGTGTGCGCGCGATACACCGCTTCCGGCGGCGCCGCGAATCTCCTGGTCACCACCACGTGGGTATCGCCTTCGGTCTTCAACGTTAATTTGCTCATCGACTTTCTCCTTTCTTATTTTTTTCCATGGCGGCCAGAACCTGGTCCAGCCGCTCGTAGTTTTTGTCCAGCGCTTTTCGCAGCATCGCCAGCCATTGATCCATAGCCTCAATCCCAGCCTTCGCCAACCGGCGAGGCCGCTTCGTTCCATCCACGCGATGCTCAACCAGCCCGGCCTTCTCCAGCACCTTGAGGTGTTGCGAAATAGCCGGCTGGGTCATCTCGAACGGCTTAGCCAGTTCCATCACGGTGGCCTCCCCCTTAGCCAACCGCGCCAGAATCGCCCGTCGCGTAGGATCCGCCAAAGCAGCAAATGCAGCATCAAGCGTCGCCATAATTGTCACCTTATATAAGGATAGACTTATTGTCAAGGAAAATGCGCCCAGCTCCCAACGCCGCTTCCCGCTGAGTTTCACGGATCACATTGTGCGGACGTGGGGCGCAGGAGTCCTGCGCCCCTACGGGATGGACCGGGACAGCCTGCCTCGTGGGGATATCTTTATCTGGGGCGTGCATTGAGCCAATCGGCGAGATTCACGGGATATCAACTTCTCTTACAACTCGACTTCCGCAATCCTCCGTAGCACCCGCAGCACTGTGTCGCGTTCCTCCGCCGTCAACGCTTTCCGCACTTTCTCCTCAGCCACGACCCTGGCGTGAATCAAACGCGCCCTGTATTTGCGCCCTTTTCCCGTAAGCGTAACGGGAATGGCTCTGCCCGATTTTGCCTTCGTTTCCGACACAATCCCTTCCTGCACCATGGTCTTGATGGCCCGGTGCACCACGGTTCGATCGAGACCAAGCAGCTTCGCGATTTGATTCTGATTGAGCGCGGCGCCACCGCGCAGCGTGGACAAAATAAACCCTCGCGTCGCAGAACAGCCGGTTTTTCGTTCCAGTCTCTTTCCCACCGAAAAATACGCCGCGGCAATATGGGCAAGTACGGAATCCTTCAGGATCTCTTCGGGGATATCTTTTCTTGGAACGCTGATCATAGGATTTTCACCGTGGTCCCCAGTTGTCTCCGCCACTGCGGCGGATCCACATAGTCAGGTGCTTTTTTGCCGATCGCAATCACCATGACAATCTCGTGATATCGGGCCGACAGCCCGAGAAATCTAGACAGCCTGCGAGCGTCAAAGCCTTCCATGGGACACGTGTTCAGGCCCAACGCTTCGGCCGCGATCATCAAATTCTCACACGCCAGGCACGTACCCTTTATCGCCCACTTGAACACGTCCTTTCGCGACACCGGCGGAATGCCGCCGATCATCCAACAATTCACCACCCGGAAAATCGCCCATTTTATCGCGCCGAAAATGCCAAACGGCCCAGGCATGAAAAGGATTCGGCCGATTTTGGCGGTGCGCTCGTAATCGCGCATTTTGGCTTCGCTGAAACCTGCGCCGCGCATCCATTCCAATTGACTTTGCGACGTCGATTTCATCGACCCGATATCGGCAACCGCGATCACCAATGCCGATGCCGTTTCCGCGGGACTCTGCCACAGACACAGCGTCGCCGCAGCCCTCTTGCTCGTGGGCGATTCCACCCAAAAGAACTGGTACGGCTGCATGTTGAAACTCGAAGGAGCATGCCGCGCGGCATTCAAGATTGCCTCGCGCAGCGCTGCCGGAATTTCGCCGGGCGCGAAAACCTTCACCGCCCTTCTTCGCATAATGGCATCCAGTATGTCGCTCATGGCCTATGTTGCTATTACAACATATCAGTGTTGCAGGCGCAACATACAAAAAAACGAGCAGCACAATCGGCCCGTGATCCTACTCCGCTCATCTTTCGCGATGAATCTCTCTTCTTTTGGTTTGTTTGGAAGTGTGAACTTTGAACGTTGCAACTTCTAACTGTGACCTTCTAACTCCCGCTGGCAAATGATGGATACGCCCTCTCCAGCCCCGCGCGGTCCCATCGCGCAACTTCCGCCCCCGCCTCATACGTACTCTGACAAAATTCCAAAAGCGCCGCGCTCGGAGACGAAGCCTTCCGCACATCCTCGTACATCAATAGAAACTCGCCCAACTTCTGCTCATAAAACGCCGCTTCCGGCCGCACACCCGCTTCACCAAACCCCTGCGGCGACGGAGCCATATAGGAATAAAACGCCGGTCCTTTTAGATCGCCGCTTCCGGGCCAAAAGCCCACGCTGCTCACTTCATGCGAATACGCTTCCCGCGTCACACGGTCCGCATCCTTGCGTTCCGGCGCGCGCCGCCCAGAGAAGCGCGTCACCGCCAAATCGAAGCTTCCCCAGAAAAAATGCACCGGGCTGCACTTCCCGACGAAGCGCGACCGGAACTCGTAAAAAATTCGGTCCACCGAAACCAGGATTTGCCAGAACCTGTGCGCATATTCCGCTTCATAAGAAGCGTGCACGCGGTCCTCATCGAACGGAATCGGCTCAGGAACTTCCACCGGCATTTTCCAGATCTCCACGTGGATATCCGCCGACCGCAGCATGGCCATAAATTCGTGGTAGAACTCCGCAACGGAACGAGGCGCCAGCGCAAGTGTTTTGGTCAAACCGTAATTCGTGCGGAGCACAAGCTGGTGATCGATGAAATCAAACTGCAGTTCGAAAATGCGGTTGGCATAAGGAATCGCCGAAGTCGTCAGGCCGCGCGAGAAAACGTACAACGGCACATTCCACCAATGATTCACCAGAGGAGTCAGCGCCAGGCGCACCTTGCCCACAATTTGCGTCCACATGTGCAGCGTCGCATAGGTGTCCTTCCATTCTTCCAGCGGCAGAGCAGGCCAGCACTCCGCTAGGTCGCACATCGTTCGATTGGACGCTCCAGCCAGTTGCGTTCCTCCAACTCCCTGCGTACCTCTCCGCACCTCAGGCCGCCACCAATAATATTCGCCTGTTCATTCGGCGCATTGTACCAGATCGCCATAACTCTTCCACCAAGGCCTGTACACCGGCCGAACCTTAGATCAGCGTGACGCCGGGTGCCCTTCGTCCTAGCAGGCTGCTGAAAAAAGGCGTTATCCGTCATTCCGAGCGTAGCGAGGAATCCCTCTGTAGTCGAAAAGTCAAGAAAAAGAGAGATTCCTCACTTCGCGGACTCCGTTCGGAATGACGAAGTTGGACTTTTTCAGCAGTCTGCTAGAGAGGAAGATCAGAGGGATTTCACCACAGAGGGCACAGCGAGCGCGGAAGAGGAGTTCAGAAGAATGGTTCCTACTTGGTCCCAGCTGAACTCCCGGCCAGTTTCGCCTCGCACTGTGATCCCACACACTGCAACGAGATGCTCCTTCATGCATGCTATGTCTCCGGAGTAAGGAATGTTCAGGCTTGATTATCTTTCGTGTCTGTTGACGGTGCTCTCGACCATTCTGGTCGGGAGAAAACTATGGCAAGGCTGGGTCCTTGCCGGACTCAACAGCATACTCATCTGCGTCATCGGAATGAGAACCGCGCAACTTGGCTTCGTTCCCGCGAATCTTTTCTGCATTGGGCTCTACGCAAATAACGTCTGGAGCTGGCGATTCTCAACCGCCAGGAACCTCACGCAAATCGTTAAGTCCCGCTAACCCAAGTTCGCGTCGCAATGCTGGACCGAATCGAGGTTTGCGACGGTGCATGTAGTGGCGGGTATTGAAGAAGCGAGACTACTGGTCGGTGGGGGGATGGTTTTCGTCCAGGAGTTGGCGGTAGGCGTCGCGTTTGGTCATGCCGCGTTCTTTGGCGGCGAGCTTGAGGGCTTCTTTGCGATCGAGTTTGGCCTGGTGCATGAGTTCGTCGACGCGGGCGGCGAGGGATTGCGCGGTGTCGATGTTGAAGCCGGGAGCACCTTTTTCGGCTGGACCGATGACGAGGGTGATTTCGCCTTTGACGGGACGTTCGTTGAGGGTTTGGAAAATGTCGGTGAGCTTGCCGCGGCGAAATTCTTCGTGGAGTTTGGTGACTTCGCGAGCGAGGCAGGCGGGACGATCCCCGAGGATAGCGACGGAGTCGGCGATGGTGTCGTGAATGCGATGCGGGGCTTCGTAGAGGACCAGGGTGCGATCTTCGATGCGCAGGCGCTCGAGAGCACGTTGACGTTCACCACTGCGCGCGGGAAGAAAACCTAAAAATAAAAATTCCTCGGTGGGCAGGCCGGAAGCGGACAGCGCGGCGAGGAGTGCGGCGGGCCCGGGAATGGGGACCACCGGGATATGGTGTCGAATGGCGAGGGTGACGAGACGGTGGCCGGGATCGGAGACGAGGGGCATGCCGGCATCACTGACGAGAGCGACGGAGGCGCCGCGTTCCATGGCAAGCACGAGTTCGGGAGCGCGAGTGATTTCGTTGTGGTCGTGATAACTGACGAGGGGTTTTTGAATTTCAAAATGATTGAGCAGTTTCAAAGTGTGGCGAGTATCTTCGCAGGCGATTTGATCGACTTCCTTGAGGATGCGGAGGGCGCGCAGGGTGATGTCCTCAAGATTGCCGATGGGAGTGGCAACGAGATAGAGGCAGCCGCGGCGGTCCTGCGAAAGCGAATCCGGATGCGAATTTTCGTTCATGGGGTGTAGGGAACCAGTTTAGCATGGCGGGAAGGGGCGAATGGCGCGTGGTACAATTGAATTTTTGCGAGTGATGCAGGAGGCGGACTGTGCCGTTGTACGAGTACAAGTGCACGAAATGCCACAAAAAGACGGAGAAGATTGAAAGTTTTTCCGGGCCGCACTTGAAGAAGTGTCCGCATTGCGGCGGAAAAGTGGAATCGGTGCTGTCTGCGCCGGCGATCCAGTTCAAGGGCGCGGGATGGTACGTGACGGATTACGCGGGGAAGAAGTCGACGGAGAGTGAGAGTAAGGCGCCGGCGAAGGACGGGGGGACGGCGGAGTCGGGGAAGGAACCGGCGAAAGAGGCGGCGGGGAAGGAAATGAAGAAGGAGAAGCCGGGGAAGAAGTGAGTTGGGGGGGTAGGGTTTGCGGGTGCGGGTTGTTGGGTTATGGGGCTTGTGGTCGATGGATTGGGTGGTGGTGATGGATCGATCGAAGAGAGATTCCTCGCTTCGCTCGGAATGACGGGGTTCGTGTGACGGTTAGAGTTTTAGGGATTTTAGGTATCTGCGGAAGGCGGGGCCGAATTCTTTGTTTTGGAGGGCTAGCTCTACGGTAGCTTTGAGGAAGCCGAGTTTTTCTCCCGCATCGTAGGAAATTCCTTCATAAATGAGGGCCCACAGGCCTTGTTCCTTGGCGAGCAAACGCAAGCCGTCGGTGAGTTGGATTTCGCCGCCAGCGCCGGGCTTGGTGCGTTCGAGGCACTCGAAGATGGCGGAGGGAAGGACGTAGCGACCGGTGATGGCCAGATTGGAAGGAGCCTGATCGGGCTCGGGTTTTTCGACGAGGTCGCGAATGCGGAGAAGGCGTTCGCCAAAAGGAGGCTGAGGAGCAGGTTCGCCGTCGACGATGCCATAGAGATGGGTTTTGTCCCGGGGGACTTCTTCGACGGCGATGGCACCGGTGCCGGTAGCTTCGTAAACGTCTATGAGTTGCTTGGTGGCGGGATTGGGTCCGGGGATGAGCACGTCGCCGAGAAGAACGGCGAAGGGTTCGTCACCGACAAGATCTTTGGCAACGAGCACGGCGTGACCGAGGCCGAGTGGTTCTTTCTGGCGGGTGTAGCTGACCTGAACCATGTCACTGATGTGGCGAACCATTTCGGCTTGCTCGGTCTTGCCTTTTTCCTCGAGGAAACGCTCGAGGACCGGCGAATAATCGAAATGATCTTCGATGGAATTTTTGCCTTTGCCGGTGACGATGATGACGTGCTCGATGCCGGAGGCGACGCATTCTTCAACGACGTATTGAATTTGCGGCTTGTCGACCACCGTGAGCATTTCTTTGGGTTGCGCTTTGGTGGCGGGAAGAAAACGAGTGCCGAGTCCCGCAGCGGGCAGGACGGCTTTGCGAACTTTGCGATGGGGCGCGATCTTTGTGGTGGAGGGATTGCGTTCGTCGATCATCGAGGGTTCAGTGCGAAGATGCAAAATTGTGCTCCCTTGGCACAGTAGCCGCCGCGGACGAGTTTTGTCAATCGAACGAAAGACCGTAGAGCGCTGTAGGAAATTAGTACTGGCACTCTGCGAAAGCGCTGGGATTTGCGAGGCTTATTGCGGGCGATAGACGGGGATGAGGAAGTACGCCTCGAAGCTGGAGGAGCGCGATGCGCCACGGGCCTCGATTTCCCAGTAGGTAGGAGGCGTGTCGACGAGGCGGGTGGCTGGCTGATTGTCGGGAAGACGGAAGGAAATGGGCAAGTAGGATGAGGCGGCGCCGGCGAGTTGTTCGCGAGTGAAGGTGGCGGCATCCTGGTAGAGTTCGCAGCAGACCACTTGAGTGTTGCGGTTTTTGCCCACGCCTCGGGTGACGTATTTTTCCTGAACACAGCGGAGCGTGACGGTGAGCGCCTCGAGCGAATCGAGGGGGCGCGAAACGCGAAGGCGCGCTTGGAAGGGAGAGCCCAGAAAATAGGGGAAAGAATCGTAGGCGAGGAAACTATTGCCGTAGCGGATGAGTTCGCCGAACATGCTGAGCCAGCGCGCCCAGAAGATGAGACCGATCAGAGCGAAAAGGGAAGCGGCGATGAGAAATATGCGCCCCATGCCGGGGACGTGCCAGCCTACCCAGAAGAAAGGAACGAGAAAGGCGTTCCAGAGGATGGCGCTCATCAGGCGGCCCAGCATGGCGTAGAAGGCGGAGAACGAAATACCTTCCTTGTGCCAGTGATGATCGGCGAGCCAAGGTTGCCCAGGATTGGCGACAGCGTTGCGGTTGTAGGCGGCTTTGCGAAGGACGCCGAGGAGTCCGTGGAGGGAGAAGAAAACACCGCCTAAAACAAAGAAGCAACCAAACAGGGCGAGGAGCCAGTTGGGGGCGTTTTTGTGACTGGGCAAAAGGTGGAGAGCGCCAGCGAGGATGAAAAGGCCGCAAGCCAGGAAGGGTATGCCGAACAGGAAGGATTTCCAACCGTCGATGGTGGTGGCACTTTGCGTGGGGTGATTTTGCAGTTCCGGAGCATCACCGGGAGCGCCACCAAACATTGGTTGTCGTAAGGCCTCGGCGCGGGGATCGAGTAGCGTGGTGGGCATGGCGATTTGCTTGTACCAATTTGGGGAAGAAGCGAGCGCGGGGCAATAGGACTTGGGCCAATTGGTAAAGGGTAAGGAAGCGATGTGCTAGCATGAAAATTAGATAGCGATGGATAAGAGATTGAGAAAAGAGACGCGCGTTTTGGGGATTGAGTCGTCGTGCGACGAAACGGCCGCCGCGGTGGTGGCGGACGGACGGAGAATCTTGTCCAGCGTGGTGGCGTCGCAAATCGACATCCACAGGAAGTATGGCGGGGTGGTGCCGGAGTTGGCTTCGCGGGAACATCTGCGGCAGATCGTACCGGTAGTGCGCGAAGCAATGGAGCAATCGGGATTGGAATTCCGGCAATTGGATGCGATTGGAGTGACGCAGGGTCCGGGATTGGTGGGATCGCTGCTGGTGGGAATCACGTACGGGAAGACGCTGGCGAAGGCGCTGGGGAAACCGTTGATCGCGGTGAATCACCTGGAAGGACACATTCACGCGGCGTTTCTGGAAGCGTACCAGCACGGAGATGAGCCAACTTGCCAGCGGTGTGCTTGATCGTGTCCGGCGGACACACGGTGTTGTACGAGGTGAAGGCGGAGCGAGGGGCAGCGACGCGAGGCGTTAGCTTATCGGAAGCTGGGGCAAACGCGCGATGATGCCGCAGGCGAAGCGTACGACAAGGTGGCGAAACTGCTGGGGCTGGGGTATCCAGGTGGACCAATCCTGGACCGGTTGGCGACGGCGGCTGCGGCGAATCAAGTGAAGGCGCCAACGACGTTCGGGCCAACGAAGACGCGAGGCAATGCGCTGGATTTCAGCTTCAGTGGATTGAAGACGGCCGTGCTGTATCACGTGCGCGAGCATCCGGAATATGAGGAGGAGATCCGGCAGAGGCAAGAAGCATTGCGAGGGGGGCAGCCGCACGTTCGAGGAGTTGATGAAGCTGTGCAGTCGGCAACGATGGGACTGGTGCGTGAATTTCAGAAGCGGTAGTGCGGGATTTGGTGGAACGGACGATGCTGGCTGCGAAAGAGTGCGGCGTGGGGACGGTTTTGGTGTCCGGGGGAGTGGCGGCGAACAGCCAGTTGCGGGTGACATTTGAGGAGCGGGCGGCGAGGCGCGGGTTGAAAATTTATTTTCCGAGCCGGGCGTTGTCTACGGACAATGCGGCGATGATTGCGGCGGCGGCGTATGGGCGGTTTCCGCGGGGACAGTTTGCGGATGCGGGGTTGAATGCGGTGGCGAGTATGCCGTTGTAGGTTTAGGGGTTTGTGGAGTTGAGGAGGGAAGGCGAAGAGAGATTTTCGCAACGCGGAGTGTGCTCGGGAGAAGTGTTTTTTTTGATGTGGAGACAGCGGCATCCCTACGCCGACTCGCTCGGGAAGAAGTGCAACGGTGTGGAGAATCGGAGAAACCGGCGCCGCGAAGATGGAGGGATTTGTGGACATTTGTGGCGCAGCATGTGCGCCCTACGGGATGGACGAAAAAACGAGTTGGCGTGGTGCGCGCTAGACGTGAAGTGTGCAAGAAAAAACGGGCGGCGGTTGGGCTGCCCGGGGAAATTCAAGTTGGAACGGGATTAATCTACTTTCTCTTGCAGTATGGGGAATTGCAGTTTGGCTTTGGCTAGCGATTTGACTACTAGACCTTCGGCGTTTTCCGCGGTGAGATTGCGGGCAGTGGCCATTTCGCTAACGAGGAGATACTTGGCACGCTCCAGCATTTTCTTTTCGCGGAAGGAGAGGGGCTTACTCCGGCTGAGGGAGACGAGGCTTTTGAGAACCACAGCCACTTCCAGGAGAGAACCCGTGCGCATGCGCTCGGAGTTCTCCTTGAAACGATGTTTCCAATCATGATGCGAATTGAGCTTGCCTTTTTCGAGGAAGCCAAGACTTTGGAAGCATCATTGGAGCGAATGACAGAGCGAAGACCAACGGCTGGCGCGTTCGATGAAGGAACCATGACGCGCAAACCGCTGGAGAGGATACGAATCATAAAATAACGCTCAGTACGGCCGTTAAGAATGCCGTAACTGATTTGTTCTAGAACACCTACGCCATGGTTAGGATAAACAACTTTGTCGCCGATCTTGTAGTCCATAGAATTCAGTGGCCCCCAAGAAGATAAAGTCAGTGTAGATAAGTGTGTTGGAAGAGTCAAGGTATATCCAGTGAAATGAGGAAGATAGGGAGAGCGGGGCAAAAATTTGGCCATCGAATTGCTTGCAGGATGCTGCATTTTGTGACAGGGAAACCCGTAGAGCGGAGTGCTAAAAAGATGTGGCGGAGACATGGATGTGACGCAAGTCACTGAAATTGGGGCGGTAAGAGGGTGGCTGGAGAGTACACTGGGACACGGATCTGAGAGCGAGAATCTCTGAGTGATTACTTTAGCGATTGATACGAGTGAGGCTCGCGGGAGTGTGGCTGTGCGCGTGGGAGGAAGCACGCGCGCGCGTCGGCGGCACGAGGATCAATCCGATTATTCGGGATGGCTGTTGGGAGCAGTGGATGCGGCGCTTGCGGAAGGTGGGATCAGCATGGAAGAGATCGAGTTGATTGGGGTGGCTACGGGGCCGGGATCGTTTACTGGACTGCGGGTGGGGCTGACTGCGGTGAAGGCTTGGGCGGAAGTGTACGGGACGAAAGTTGTGGGAGTCTCGAGGCTGGAGGCGGTGTTGCGGTCTGTGGCGGCGGGCGCGAGTGGGGAGTTGGTGGCGGCGTCATATGACGCGCAGAGAGGGCACGTATTTGGGGCTCTGTTCCGAAATGGGACGCGCGTGGAGCGGGTTGGCGATGAGATGGTGATGGCTCCCGAGGAGTTCGTGGAGTTGGTGGATCACGAGGCGGGGAATGCGGCGGTGCGCTGGGTGTCCTTAGATCCGGAACTGCTGAGAAGTGTGGCGGGAATGGAGCGGCGGGTGGCCGCGGGCGATACGATTGTTGCGGGCACCACGGAATTGGCGTCGACAATTGGGATGATTGCGGAGGAGCGGGCGGCTGCGGGATTACTGAGTGATCCGCTGACGTTGGACGCGAATTATGTGCGACGGTCGGATGCGGAAATATTTTGGAAGGAGGCATCGAGCCGTGTGCGGTGAAGTGACGGAGCGCAAAGTTCGCGTGGAACGGTGCCGGCCGGAGGATTTGGCGGAAGTGCAGGAGATTTTACGGGTGTGCCCGGAGGCGGCGAGTTGGACGGACGCGGGATTGGCGGAAGCTCTGACGGCAGAGCCTGGTGGATTTTTGGTGGCGTGGGAAGGCGAGAAAATCGCGGGATTTGTGGTGGGACGACACGTTGGGGATCAAGGGGAAGTGTTGAACGTGGCGGTGGCGCCGCGGTGGAGAAGGCGAGGAGTGGGTGGGGCGCTGGTGCGGGAGTTGTTGAAGGAGTTTCGCGGGGCGGAGACGTTTCTGGAGGTACGCGCTTCGAATGCGGGGGCGATTCGATTGTATGAGGGATTGGGATTTCGGAAGGTTGGGGAGCGGATTGGGTATTACCGTGAGCCGAGGGAAGATGCGTGGATTTTGGGGTGTGGGCCGATGGTTGGGGAGAGTTGAAAGGAAGAGCCGAGGCGTCGCAGTCATCGAAGAGAGGTCCCTCGCGTTGCTCGGGATGACGGATTTTAAGAAGTAGGGATGGCCGGAGGAGTGGCCCCGAGGGAGACCCAGCCCTGCGGGCTGGGCTAACTTCTTTCGGCCTACGGCGCTGGTGGCGTAGGAAAATCCACAATGGGGTACTAAATTACTCTTGACGGGGGGAATCCCAGTGCTAGTCTGCGTTCATGTAGTGTTCATAATCCACAGTCGTGAGGAGACACGCATGGCAACAGCACAGCGGAGTCCTCGGGACGTAATTTTCGAATCAGACGCCGAGTATCAGCGTCTGGCCGAAAAGCACAGGCAGTATGAAGCAGAATTGCAGAAACTCTCGCAGTCACCCTACCTGAATTCCGAAGACCTGATCGAAGAAATCCGACTGAAAAAATTGAAGCTTCACGTAAAGGATGAAATGGAGCGCATTGCTGCGCACTTCCACAGTGCGCGCGCTAGACACACGCATTGACCCGCCAAGGCAAGCCCTTCCGGCAGAGCGAACACGAAGTAGCGTAAAATGACCCGAACCCTTCGGAGGCGAGAAGCCGCAACGGAGGAGGGAGGGTTATGGTCCGGGAAGGGTACTGGTTCGGGATCCCACCGTTAGTGATTGGCCTGGCATTGCTGGCTTTCGGCGCAGGTTGGATGTTGGCCGCAGGCGTGGTGCTGGTGTGCCTGGGGCTGTTCGTGTTCAGTTTTTTTCGGAATCCGGATCGGGTGATTCCCTCAGAACCAGGGTTGATTGTTGCGCCTGCGGACGGGCGGGTGGTGGTGGTGACGGAGGAGAATGAGAATTGCCGTCCGGGGAAGCGCATCAGTATTTTTCTGGCAATCTGGAATGTACACGTGAATCGCGCGCCGGCAGCGGGGAAGATCACCGCATTGGAGTACAAGGAAGGTAAATTTCTGGCGGCGTGGAATCCGCATGCGTCGCTGCAGAACGAGCAGAATATATTCACGCAGACCACGGAATACGGGGAGATTGTGTACAAGCAAATCGCGGGGTGGGTGGCGCGGCGGGTGGTGTCTTGGAAGAAAGCGGGAGATGAAGTGGCGCGGGGGGAGCGGATCGGGTTGGTGCGGTTTGGTTCGCGTGTGGATCTGTGGCTGCCGATGGAAGCGCAGATTGTGGTGAAGGTGGGGGAACATGTGAAGGGCGGGTCGAGCGTAGTGGCGCGAATGCCGGTGCGGCGGGTGGAACAGCAAGGCAATCTGGATCACGTCAATCAGCAGTCTGTGTAGGTTGTGAAAGGAGGTACGCATGCTGGCTGCAAAGGACGTCTCCAAACTGCTTGCAAATATTCCAAAAGGGCCTTGGGTAGCGCTATCCACGGACGAAGAACGCGTTATCGCTTATGCGGCGGAACTACGAGAAGCTTTGCGTACCGCCAAGGAAGCTGGCGAAGATGACCCGATCATTACACGCGTGCCCGAGAGTGAGGCCGCGACCCAACTCTTTTAGGAAAACTCAATTCGAGGTCTATGCAGGATTCTCGACCGGAATGGACCAATACGGAATTGGACTGCTAGGACAAACGGGATTTTTCGAGAAATTCAAAATCAGCTTTCACTACGCCGAAGACCTATACACGTTAGAACTTCCCTGATAGTTTTTGAGGGTACGAAGCAGAGAAGTGCCGGAGGAGGGGCGCTCGTAGTACTCTGTGACGGTAGCACAGGCTTAAGCGTGTGGCGCGTGCGCAGAAAGAATCGAGATGGACGCGATCGAACAACAAAGCATGCCGTTCCCGGAAGGAAAGAGGAAGAGCAGGCGCTTGCGTCGTGGGATTTACCTGTTACCCAGCATTATGACTGGGGCGAATTTGCTGTGCGGGTACTATGCTTCGCTGGCGGCGTTGATGGGCGGGCGGGAAGATTTCGATCATGCGGCGAAGGCGATTGGGGTGGCGATTTTGTTCGACGCACTGGACGGACGAATCGCGCGGATGACCGGGACGAATACGGAATTTGGGGTGCAGTTCGATTCATTGGCGGATGTGGTGAGTTTTGGAATTGCGCCGGCGATTCTGGCGTACGCGTGGGGTTATCGCAGCGTGATGCCGGTGTATGGGGAATCGTTTCTGGGACGATTTTCGTGGCTGTGCTGTCTGGCGTTTCTGATTTGTTCGGCGTGGCGACTGGCGCGGTTCAACGTAAAGGGCATGGAGCCGGGCGGGAATAAAAATTTTGTGGGCATGCCGACGCCGGCGGCAGCAGGAGTGGTGGCGGCGATTATCCACTCGTGCCACTGGCTGGGCCCGATCACGGAGCAGCGCTGGGCGTATGCGTGGTTTCTGCTGCTGCCGATTTTAGGCGCGCTGATGACCAGCACAGTGCGGTATTACAGCTTCAAAGATATTCCGTGGGCGAGGAAGCAGCCGTCGATCACGATCATCCTGGTGGTGATGCTGGTGGGAATCATCTGGCGGTATTCGGAGTATGTGCTGGTGATCATCGCGGGGACGTATGCGCTGGCGGGAATCATTCTACATATTGCACGCATGACGCGGCGACGGCCGGCTGCGAGGACCGCCTGAGCTATGGCTCTCGACCGGCGCGCGGAAAAAATCGTGATTGCGGGTGCGTCGTCGCTGCTGGGCGGCGAACTAAAAAGCGTGCTGGAAGAAAGCCGCTTTGCGGGATGGGATTTGCGGCTGGTGGATGAAGAGATTGTGGCCGGAACGCTGACGGCAGCCGCAGGGGAAGCTACGATCATCCAACACATTGAGGAAGATTCGTTCCATGGGGCGCGGTACGCGTTCCTGACGGGATCGAGTGCGTTTGGGAAACAGTGTTTGGGGCCGGCGAAGGAGGCGGGCGCGCGGATCATTGATTTTTCAGGGGCGAGCCTGGAGGAGCCGGACGCGATTCCGTGGTTTCCGCGGATTGATTCGCTGAGCGGGAAAACGCTGGATAAGGATGGAAAGGTGTATTCGGTGTGCAGGGCGGCGTCGACGGCGATTGCGGGATTGTCGATGGCGCTGCGACCGGTGGGATTACGATGGCTGACGGCGGTGGTGTTCCAGCCGGTCTCGGAGGCGGGAAGGGAAGGAATCGAGGAGTTGGAAACGCAAACGTCGCAGTTGTTGTCGTTCCAGAATATCGGGACGCCGGTGTTTGGGACGCAGGCGGCGTTCAATCTGTTGCCGCGTTACGGGAGCGAGAGCCACCAGGATTTGCATCAAAGATTATTGCAAGTGCGAGCGGAGATCAGTGGAGCGCTGGAGAATCCCGAGGAGGATGCGAAAATTGCGTTGAATCTGGTACACGCGCCCGTGTTTTACGGGATGACGTTCGCGGCATGCGTGGAGCTGGATGAGGGCGTGGAGGTGGCGCGATTGATCGATCAATGCAAGGATGCGGGATTCGAACTCGTGCCGGCGATGGAAGCTGGGCCGAGTAATGTGAGCGTGGCAGGAGAAACCAGCGTGTTTTTGCGGGCACCGGAGGAGGATAGTGCAAGGCGCGGGAGTTGGTGGTTGTGGGGAGCGGCGGATAATTTGCGGCTGACGGCGTGGAATGGATGCAAATTGGCGGAATGGTTGGAAGGATGAGGGGCGCGAAGGCGTGGGTGTGGCGAAGTTGCGCGGCGATTGGTTTGCTGGCGGGGGGCTGCGGGTATCATGTGGCTGGGCACGGACCGGACGCGGTGCCTAAGACGATTCACGTCATTGCGGTGCCAGCGCTAGAAAATAAAACTACGCAATTCAAGATTGAGCAGAAACTGACGGCTGCGACCATTCATGAATTCCTGGCGAAAACCAGGTACAAAGTGGTGTCCGATCCCGATGGCGGCGATGCGGTGCTGACGGGAAAAGTGTTGAGCGTGGAAATTGTGCCGCTGCTGTTCCAGAGTTCGACATCGACAAACACGGCGACTCCGAATACGACCACGTCGGTGGCGCAGGCTACCGCGATGATGGTCACGATGCGATGCGAAGTGACGTTCACGGAACGGGACAGCGGGAAAGTGCTGTATCACACGGACAATTTTGTGTTTCGCAATGAGTACCAGCTGGCGACCACGTGCGCGCCGAATTCTGGTGCGACGCCGCAGACGTGCCCTACGGATACGCGGAGCCAGGTGGAATCGTTTTTTCAGGAAAGCGACCCAGCATTCAATCGCATGGCGCAGGATTTTGCGCAGCGGCTGGTGTCGGCGGTGACGGAGAATTATTGATGGCGCGGATGAATGTGGAGCAGCTGAAAGAACGGCTGGAAAAGGGGAAAGTGATTCCCGCGCTGTTGCTGCTGGGAGATGAGCCGTACCTGCGGGATGCTTGCCGGGATGCGCTGATCGGGCAGTATGTGCCGGAAGCGGCGCGGGCGTGGGCGTTGTCGCGTTTTTCGGCGGAGCGCGGGGAAACCGCGGCGGCGCTGGATCAGTGCCAGAGTTTGCCGATGCTGACGTCTCAGCAAGTGGTGTTTCTGGAAGACGCGGAAGCGATCGAGAAATTGGGAGAGAAGGCGCGCGAGGATGCGGTGGAGCGCATCGTGGCGTATTTGGGGAATCCCGCGCCCTTCACCGTGTTTGTGATTGAGGCGGAAAAGCTGGACATGCGCATGGTGCTTGGGAAGAAGTTGGCGGAGCTGATGCTGGTAGTGGAAGTGGGATTAGGGGAACGGGTAGAGGATCGCATTGCGGCGGCGGAAGCGTTGGGCAGAGCGATGGCGAAGGAGCAGGGAGTTACGTGCGAAAAAGGCGCGACGGAGGATTTGGCGGAGTTTGTGAATGGGGATTTGCAGCGGCTAAAGACGGAAGTGGAGAAGTTGGTGACGTATGTGGGCGACGGGAAAACGATCCGGCGCGAGGATGTGCGCACGCTGGTGATTTCGGAGAAGACCACGACGATCTGGGAAGTGGCGGACTTGCTGGCGTCACACCAGCCGCGCAAGGCGCTGGAGTTTATCGATCGGTTGCTGCGCGAAGGCGAGGAGCCGGTGCTGATGGTGGGGGGAATGGCGTGGATGTACCGGAAATTGGTGGAAGCGAGTGAGGTGCGCGGGGCGACGAATGGATGGCAGGCCGCGCGTGCGTTGGGGATGCGGCCGGAGCAGGCGGAATTGGCGTTGCGGTGCGCGCGGAAGATCCCGCGGGAACGATTGCTGGACGGGCTGCTGGCATTGAGGGAAGCGGACAGCCGGCTGAAGGGCGGGGTGAAGGATGTGCGCGGGATTATGGAGTTTCTGGTGTGGCGGTTGAGTGGGGACGCGCGAGCAGCAGGGTAACCTAATCACAGGCGAGGAAATCGAACGAGTATGGGTATATACGACATTATTTGTGTGGGCGCGGGACCTACGGGGTTGGCGTGCGCGATGGAGGCGAAGCGTGCGGGATTGCGCGCGCTGGTGATCGATAAGGGTTGCTTGTGCAATTCCATTTACCATTACCCGATTCATATGGTGTTTTTCACTACGCCAGAGCTGCTGGAAATCGGGAATCTGCCGATGGTTTGCCTGGGGGACAAGCCCACGCGGAACGAAGCGCTGAAGTATTATCGCAAAGGCGCGGAGCATTACGAGCTGGAATTGCGGCTGTTCGAAAAAGTGCTTCGGGTGGACGGTCATGCGGGCGCGTTCACAGTGGTGACGCAGCGAGAAAATGGATGCGAGGAGCGGTATCACGCGAAGAATGTGGTGGTGGCAACGGGTTACTACGATTTGCCGAATGAAATGGGCGTTCCCGGCGAGCACCAGCCGAACGTGAGCCACTACTACAATGAGCCACACGAATTCTGGAACCAGGATGTGGTGGTGATCGGGGGAAAAAATTCCGCGGTGGAAACGGCTCTGGATTTGTATCGCAACGGCGCGCGGGTGACGCTGCTGGTGCGCTCGAAGGATTTGGGGACGTCGCTTAAATATTGGGTGAAGCCGGACATTGAGAATCGGATCAAAGCGGGGCAGATTAAGGCGATTTTCGAAACGAAGATTAAAGAGATTGTGCGCGATGGCGTGATGATCGAGAACGGCGGCGGGCCGCAGTTCGTGGAGGCGAAGCAGGTATTCGCGTTGACGGGGTACCATCCCGATTATGAGTTCATCGAGAGCTTGGGAGTGAAGCTCGATCCGGAAAGCCGGCGGCCGGACCTTGATCTGAATACGTTGGAAAGTAATGTGAAGGGAATTTATTTGGCGGGGGTGGTGATCGCCGGTAGGCACACGGGGGAAATTTTCATTGAAAATGGGCGATTTCACGGGAAAGTGATTGTGGATGCGATCAAGTAGGAGTGCCGGTTGATCAAGGGGAATAGAGGAAAAGCACGGGACTGAAGAGGGTGCGTGGCAACGGATTAGATTGTGCCGAGATGGGGTGCAGCGTGCTGCACCCCTACGGGAAAGGCGTGCAGGCCGTGCACTGGCACTCGTAAAAAAACAAGGACAAGGCACGGGTCTGAAGACCCGCCACTACGTGTTTGCGGGCGTCGATTTGGGTTTGCTAGACTGAGAGCCTTATGGGATCACTGATTGGGGAAATCGGGGCGACGGCGGTTGCGCTGGTGAAGGGATTCAGCGTCACCTTCAAAACCATGTTTGAAAAAACCGTGACGGAGAATTATCCCGCCACGCCGGTGACTTTTCAGCCGCGCTACCGGGGCATTCACGTGTTGCATCGCGACGAAGATGGGTTGGAAAAGTGCGTGGCGTGTTTTTTGTGCGCGGCGGCGTGTCCCGCGAATTGTATTTACATCGAGGCGGCGGAGAATACCGAGGAAAAGCGGGTATCGGCGGCGGAGCGGTACGCGAAGGTCTACAACATTGATTATTCGCGGTGCATTTTCTGCGGGTATTGTGTGGAGGCGTGCCCTACGGACGCGATTACGCATGGGCACGGGTTTGAGCTGGCGCCGTACGACATCAATTCGCTGGTGTACCGGAAAGAGCAGATGCTGGAGAGTTTGAAGGGCGAACCGCCGGTGGGGTCGATGGCGGAGAGCCGTGCGGAGATTCGGTCGAGGTAGTTTGGTGGGGCGCACGGGGGCGGTGATTGTTTTTACGCCTGTGGTAGTTGTGCTTCGATTGATTGATCGATTGAAGAGAGATTCCTCACTACGCGGACTCCGTTCGGAATGACGTGGTCTCCTAGGGTAACCAAAAACCAAGAAAAAGCACGGGCCTAAAAAACCCGCCACTACAGTAACGCGCGCCGCAGGCCGGCCCACGTGCCGCGTTGCTCGGATTTTGATAAGCAAAGATGCGCTTGGGTATTCGGCCGAGAAGATTGAGTTGTCAGCACTACAACCCACTACAACAGCAGTACAGTACAACCCCCACTACAACACCAATGCAAAGACCCGGTACGGTAGCGCGACATTGGTCGCGTTTTTTTGTTTTTGGGGACCTCGATACTGAATTGCCGCGTGGATTTGGTGGCGCCGGTTCCGTTAGTTGCGTCCTGTAACTCATATACCTTTTCCAAGACGTAATCCCGCTGGATAAGCGGTGAGTGGAAGAGAAATGAGCTACCAAGGCAAACGATTCAAGACACACCACCGCGCAGCTGCGGGAGGAACGCAGCGCGTGAGGGTGATGCCGCGAAGAAAGAACCAAGCGCAAGGCATACCTCAGGGAACGCCGGCGGTGAACAACGTTCGAGCGAAAAAGCAAACAAACAGCGAAAACTTAGAGCGCGGCGCAGTCCGAATTTCAGGAACGGCTGCGCGGAGTACGTGGCAAAGGGTTGAGATCTGCCAAATCTGCCAAAACATTATCGGACGCACCGTGGCCGTTGGATCCCGCGGGTGGCGAGGCGGTGGTGTCGTCGGCGGCCAGGACAGAACGTTGGCGCTGCTCGATCAACCAGCGCGCGAGCATGGCCGAGGAGTTTTCCTCGAGATATTGATCCAGCAACTCAGCAATTTCCTTGCGCAAATTAGCGGCGTGGGCCAGACGCGAGAGTTCGTAAGACTGCAAAGTGGTGCGCGAGGCGGAGAGCAGAAATTCCCAGGGAGCCTGGGAGCGGAACTGAGACACGAGGACCTCCGGAGCGAGGTAGTTGGTGAATGTACAGATATTAACAATAGAGTACTACACAGTGAGAGTAGCGAGAAGGTAAACAGGCTGTGGAAATGTGTGGAAAAAGAGGAAAAGCCGGTACGGCTGTGCAGCTCCTGTCCTGGGGATTACGAGGACCCGGACTGGAGCGCGTGGGACGCTGATCCTGAAGAAGATGAAGAGCTTGGCGAAGGGGAGGGCGGCGAGTGGACGGTGGATGAAGGGTGAGCGGCTTTGGCGAGGTGAGACAAGGACGAGATTGAGACCGAGGAGAAGTGAGGCGGTGGGCGAGGTTAGCAGGGAAGTAACCAGGAGGAAAAGCGATGAGCGAGGAGCGGAGGAACAGGAGAGCGAGCGAGAGCCGCATGCCGACTCAGCTGGATGTGGTGCGCCAGGTGATGTTGCTGGCGGCGCAATACGGTTCGTGGGTGACGCTGGAAGAGTTGGCGCGTAAGACGCACTTCCCGGAGCCCAGCATTTCGGCGCAACTGCGCCACCTGCGCAAAGAGCAGCACGGAGGCTTTGCGGTGGAGAAGCGGAGGAGAACAAGCGACGAGGTGCTGCGCACGAATGCGCGCGAGCGAGTTTGGGAGTACCAGGTCAAGCCGTAGGTAAGGAGAGCGGAGGGTGGTATGAGCGTGAAGGCGGAGATGGCGTTTGATGTGTGCTGGGAAGTGTATCGCGGCGCGCGGGAGATTCTGGAGGCCAAGCGCGGCGTGGGTGCGCTCGATTGGGAGCAGGGGGTGAAGTATTTGTGGAGGCCGGACCAGCGACCGAAACTGAAGGATTGGGTGGTGGACTTTGCGTTGGCGGGGCAGGCGGCGCTGGGTGAGCCGGAACGAGCTTCGCGCATGGTGATGTTTCGGTTGTACTACCTGGGATTGGCGGAATATCCGCAGGCGCGGCACTTTCTGGGATTGAGTGAACAGGGGTGGTGCAACTGGTCGGAGGAAATTCGACGGAGGTGCGGGGAAGAGTTGCTACGCAGGGGCATGTTTCCGCCGCGAAAGTATTTTAACGGCGTGAGTAGCAGCTAATCAAACGCGGTGCGAGATGGGATCGAATGAATTTGTTTCCGATCTGCTTGAACTAGTTCATTCTAGTAAAAACTCCAGGGATACTTTCGCAATGTTCAGGACATACCTCGACGAAAGTGGAATCCATGAACAAGCGCATACGTGTGCGGTGGCAGGATATTCAGGAAATAGTGCAGCTTGGAAGACGTTTGAACGGCGTTGGCGACGCCTCCTTCGAGATCATGGAGTTCATGAGTTTCATGCTCAGAAATTTTGGACGTTTCAGAGAGGAGGTTCTGGGAGGCGAGCGTCGCCTTACTCTGCATGGTCCCAAGCAAAGGCAGAAAGATTCCAAGCAGAGGCATTTTCCATCATTCAGGACTCTCGTATAGCACCGGTCGCCTCGTTGGTATTACTGGAGGATTGGAAGGAGCTTACCAGGAAACAACGGCAATTCTTGGCAGGCGGGGATTACGATGCAGTGGACCACGCAATCAAGTCTCCTGCTCCCGAAAAAGGATTCTACCTTGCTCTGCTCGGGTGTATCTGGAGCGCAGTAGGGCACTCGAGAACTGGCGAGCGGGTTCATTTCGTTTTGGACCAAAATAATCAGCTCTCAGGCTATGCCGTGAACCTTTTCCAGAAGCTGAAAAACGGCGCTGTCACCCGCATCCGCCAGCGCTTGGGATCGATAACCTTTGCCAGCAGTGAAGATGCATGCCCAATTCAGGCTGCGGATATTCTTGCCTATCATTTAATCCAAGACTCTCCAAAAATGAGACAGCAAAACACGGTGCGAGTGCCCAACGATGTCCTCGAACAATTACTGTCCGGAGTCCGGTCGAAGCACGACCTGCAGTTATACGACAAAAAGGGGGCTACAGATATTACTTGGGGATATTTTTAAACCAGAATAAGTCTGGTGCCGACACAGAGGAGTTTGTTGGATTCGGAGGAGGGTACGCGGGTGTTGGTGGCGAGCCGATAGAAATGATCGAAACGCTCGCGTGGGGACCAGGGGGGTAGAGTTGCCTGGCGCTGTTGGGTGAAGTGCTTTTGAAATGTGGGGATGGTTTGGCCGGTGCAGGGATCGCGCGGGGGTACGGGGCAGCGGGCGCAGGGGTTACTGCCTTCGAGATGAACATCGCCGATGGTGAACCGGACGACGCTGCGCTCATTTTCGCCGAAGAGTTGATCTTCCCAGAAGGCGGGGACGCCTTCGATTTCCAGGGTGGTGCGGAAACGCTGGCGGACGTTTTCCACGGAGAGGCCGGGGAAGTCCTGCGTGAGTGCAGGGGCAGCGACAGAAGTGCCGGTGGCAGTTGTTGGGGCGAGCCCTTGATGGTTCAAGGTGAACCAGTCGGCTACGGCCTGGAGTGAAGCTGTGGAGACGATGGTGGGTCCGCTGGCGATGGAATCGTCGGGAAAGCCGGCTTCGGAATACCGGACGATGATCTGCTGATCGAAGAAGACGCTGAACCATTCGGCGGCGTTGTCGTAATCCTGGGGAAACGCAAACGTGCGGGAAGGAATTTTGCGGCGATCGCCGGGTACGGTGAGAGTGACGGTGGAAAGATCGGGCGCGTAACTGGTGCGAATCAAGTGAATCGCGGGCGTGCGCTTGCCATTGACCCACTTGCCGTCAACGGAATAGAGAGCCCACGCGCGATCAAGGGCGAGTCCGCCGGAAGAGGAGATACGGGCTTCGGGGACGGACACAGGATCGAGAGATTTGATGGGATGCAGGCGGATGTTGGCCAGCTTGGGGTTAACGAGGGACACGTTGAAAGTCTAGCAGATGGCCCGAGCGAAGCCACCGGGCGGCCAGACAGGAGAGGACCAGCCGCTACGAGGCGGAGGCAGCTAATCGTTTGCTGTGCGGCATATGCGGGGACAGCCGCTGGCGCGCTTTGCGCTTGGCCTCATCGGCCTGGGTGACGGTGAGAAGCGGCGAAGAGTGAATGGTGGCGACGGCGCCTCCGGCGTAGAAGGCGATGCCAATTTCGTTTGCGGAAACGGCTTCGGGAAATTCCGCAATGGCGAGGACGTCGTAGGAGTCTTCGGTGAAGAAGGCGGAGACGAGCTTACCGCCAAGGGAGTGGATGGGTCTGCGAATGCCGCCGAGCGGGTCGATGGGATCTTCCAACAAGGAGTGCCAGGCGGCGCTAGTGAAACTGATTTGGTGAGAGTAGAGGCACATCGGCGCAACTTTCTGGGGGAAGGGAGATAGATTCAGGGAGGCTTAGTGTGCGGGTGAAAGATGTACAAGTCAAGTAAAAAGCGAGTAGGAAAAAGTAACGTTGCATTCATGCATCGGGCCGGTTTGGGTGGGCGGTACAAAAAATTATTCTTGTATTTTGCAGATTTCTCTTGACAGCAATTAACGTTGTGATATACTTGCCCATGTAGAAAAGTGTATCCGAGCCCTGGCGGCCTGCCAGGGCTTTTTTAATTTCAGATTACATCGAGGTTTGAGAGCCGTCTGGGGAGCCCTTCGGGGTTCAGGGCGTTGCTAGCGGGTTGCGAAAATTTTATTGAGCGGGTGAATGTGCACGTTTGCGCGCAGCCATTTCGCTCTGGAGGAAGAATCATGCGGAAATACAGAATTGGGGCTGTTTTGTTGGCGTTGGCGCCGCTGGCAGTGTGGGCGAGCCCATCGCAACACACGGTATCGGTGACGCTGAATTACGACTTCACGGTGGACAACGGGTGCAGCGCGTCGGTAACCACCGGCTGCGTGAAGCAGTTCAACATTTACGACATTACCGGCGGGGGAACGCCGCAGAAGATTTTCACGATCAGCGCGCCGAGCGGGGCCAACAGCGCGATCACTGGGATCACCGGGACCAGCGGGTTGGTGACGTTGAAGGCCGGGGTGCACACGTTTGCGGCGACGGCGCAAATGGCGGACGGGACGGAATCAAGCCCAAACGGATCTACTGCTACTGCCACGGTCGCCCCAGGCTCGCCTGTCAGCTTTAGCGTGACGGTACAGTAGCAGGATTGCACCGGTTCAGGCGCTCTACGGAGAATGCCGGACGGGGCGCGGCGCAGCTTACGAGGTAAGATAGGGCGCAGGAGAGTCGCGAGGCTCTGGGATGCGCTTAATGATGATGTGGGCTGTCGCGGTACTGGCCGGACTGTTGCCCTCGACGGCGAGAGGGACGCCTACCCAGCACAAGATTTCAGTGAAGTTCAATTACGATTTCACTTATGCCAAGGGATGCAAGGAAAAAGAAACCGGGCGGTGTGTGAAGCGGTTCATCATTTATGACGTGACGGACCCGAAGAATCCGGTGAAGCTGTTTTCGATTGCGGTTCCGGCAAAAGTGAAAAAGATCGTTTATCAAATCAAGGGCAGCAGCCCGATGTTGAACCTGAACGACGGCGTGCATACGCTGGCGGCAACGGCACAGTGGGCCGACGGGACCGAGTCGGATAAGAATGCGTGCAAGGTGACGGTGACGGTGGGGGGACAGGCAAGCGGGGACGCGAAACATTAGACGCGGTCGTGATTTATTAGCGCCGGTTTTCAAGGGAATGCTGCGGCGATAGCAGCGGTAAGACACCAAACCAAATTGCGGGTGGCACTCGCGATCCTGCCGAGCTGGGATTCAGCTTGCTGAACCCCTACGAAGATACGAACACGCGGGTCTGACGACCCGCTACTACTATGAAATGTTCGGCATTTTATCCCGTTGCGGGTGCGCGGCGGGCTTGGCTTCCGTGTGCGCGCAAGGCTGAGGCGGGTTCTTTGTTTTGCAAACGCCATGGGGAGGCGATCTTTGGGGCCATGTTGGGCGCGCTGATGTATGGCAAGGCGGTCAACGAAATCGAACATTTGTGCGGAGAGAACGAGCCATGCCAACTGGCGGAAGCGCAAGCGAAGGCTCAGGTTCGGCGGAGGGCGTAATGGCAGCACGTCAAGCGGTCGCAATAGGTCAGCGAAGAGCCCAGGCGCAAATTCGGCAGCTCGGGCAGCGAAAAGTGGTGACGATCACGGTCTCGCAATTCCGGGGAATGGATTCGCTCTCCGGAGAGATGCGCGTCGAAGGCGGATCCCGAACGCGCAGAGGAGTGCGCCGGCACCGAGGGCAGGCGAGTTGCAAATCGCCGGAAGCGTTGGCAGGAACTGCCGCGACAAGTGGAGCAGCCGCTGGTGAGAGTGCGCACACCTCCGCAGCACACGCCGCGTGCAGCGCCACGGACGCAGATCCGGCTGACGTGATTGCCAAAAGTGCCGGCAACATTCCAAAAAAGAAATCGAAAAAGGGTGGTGCGGCTCGGGCGGCGGGCGGCGGAAACGACGATGGCGGTCCCGGCAACCAGGGAGAGACGGCGCCAAAAATGAAGCCGCCGGAAGAGCAGGCCGACGCGGTGGAAAGCATATGGCAAGAGAAGGCGGAGCTGGATGGCGGCGATCCGCTGCCGGAAGACGGACCAGCGTTCGTGGATTGCGTGAACGACCACATCGACTTGGTGAGGACGACGGAACTGCTGCTACGAGGCAGGGATGACAAATCGTCGAAAAGCCTGCTGGAGCTTTTGCTGGAGATGAAGTACGGCAAGGGCGCTGCTGGCGGCGGGCCAGAAAATTTGATTCGGAATTTATCCCGGTAAGGGACAGGAGAAGACAGATGGCGACGAATCCGAAAGTCGTGTTTGCGGGAGAGATTGCACAAATCGCGGGAGTGGGAGCGGTGGTTTTAGGAATTGTGTTGAGTCTGCATCATTGGGCGGCAGGCGCGGCGCTGATCGGCGGGATTGCGGCTTTTTTTGTGGGTAAGAAACTGCGCGGGGTGTGAGGCGCTCGGCTGCGCTGAGTTGGAGCCGGCGCTAACAAGTTGGGCGGCAGGATTCCAGGATGGCCAAGGCTGAAGCGGGAAAACGAGTGCCGGGAAAGAAGGCACGAATCCACGGGAGTGGTAACCGGCAAGAGAAAACGCGTCCGCCGAAAATTGAAGAAGAGTTGGTGCGGCCGGAAGAACGGCAGGAAGACGAGCTGTGGTATTCGCCATTTGCGAAACAGGAGGAATTCCACAATTCGCAAGCGAAGTACCGGTTGTTCGGTGGAGCGGCTGGTCCAGGAAAGACGAAGGCGTTGCTGTGGGAAGCGATTCGCATAGCGAACCGGTATCGCGGGTGCGACACGCTGCTGTTGCGGCGGACGTTTCCGGAGCTGGAAAGTTCGCTGGTCGCGCAGTTCCGGCGGGATGTGCCGCGGTGGAAGTATCGGAGCTTTAACGAAACCAAACATGTGGTGACCTGGCACAACGGATCCACCACGCGTTTTGGGTACTGCCGGAACGAGAACGACGTTTATCAATACCAGGGCGCGGAGTTTCTGTTCATCGGCGTGGACGAACTGACGCACTTCACGCTGAAGCAATGGCAATTTTTGACTTCGCGGAATCGCTGCGCGATTGCCGGCAGCACGCCGCGGATGGCCGGGGCGACGAATCCCGGGAACATCGGTCACGCTTGGGTGAAGGCGCTGTGGGTGGACAAAGTGCCTCCGCCAGGGATTGAGCGGGCGGAGCAATACGATCCCGAGGATTACCAATTCATACGGGCGAAGATTGAAGACAATCCGATCTACGCGAACGACGAAAATTATCGCAAGAGCCTGAAGGCGCTCCCTGAGAAATTGCGAAAGGCATTTCTGGATGGCGACTGGGATGTTTTCGCGGGGCAGTATTTTGACATTTTCGAGATGCAACGGCACACGGCGCGAGCGGAAGAGCTGGGGATTCAGTGGTGGTGGCCGAAATGGATTTCGATCGATTGGGGATTCCATCATCCGAGCGCGGTGTACTGGCATTGCGGGGTACCGGCGAATGTTTCGGGTGGCGCATCGAAGCCGACTTCAGGGATGGCAGAAAGAGGAGAGATTTCTCGCTCCGCAGACTCCGCTCGAAATGACGTGGCTCAGGGTGGGCCGCGGATTATTACGTATCGCGAATTTGTGAAGAGTGGGCTTTCGCCGCGCGCGCTGGGACAAGCGATTGCGGAGATGAGCAAGGACGAGCGCATCAGGGATGTGTTTCTTTCGCCGGATGCGTTTGCGCACCACTCGAGCGAAGCGTCACTTGCGGAGCAGTTGGGCGAAGCGCTGGAGCAGTACGGGCTGCCGCGCCCGGCGCCGGCGGATGACAATCGCGTGGGCGGATGGCAGTTGATGTATCAACTGCTGGAAAACGAGCAGTGGACGATCGCGGAGAATTGCCGCGGATTGATCGATTGCCTGCCGACCTTGGTGCGCGACGAACGCAAGGTGGAAGACATTCGCAAAGTGACAGGGGACGACGCGGCGGATGCGGCGCGATATGGACTGGTTTCCGGCGTGAGACACGCTGGGTTAGGGGCACACGGACGTGCGCCCGGGGCGGGGCAGGCCCCGCCCGATAAATTTAGTGCGGCTGAGGTGAAGTTCGTTCCAGGGATGCCGCTGGATGTGCAGATCGAGAAGCAAATCAGCGCGGAAGATCCCACTTCGCGGGCAATTCACCGGCAAAGGTTAGAGGCGATTGCGAAAAGGCAGCTGGGACCGCACAGGTTCGGGAGGAAGTCGAAATGGTGAGTGATACGGCGGAGGAAGAGCGGAGCGGCGTCGAAGAAGGAGAATTGTTGCGGACATGGGGCGCAACAGTGCTGCGGCCGTACGGAGAAGAGCGCGGGGAGATCGCTGGCGTGGCCGAGAATGCTGTTCGGTTTGCGATCAACTCGCATATTTGTGAGGACTGATTGGGTGGGCGGTGTTTTGATCGCAAAACCCGAAGAGCGAGACGCGGATAATTTATTGCGGACATGGGGCGCAGCAGTGCTGCGCCCCTACGGACAACGGGGTCGGGCGGGTGACGGCGAGCCGCGCAAGAGTGAATCCAAGCGAAGGGCGAGGGAACAGCGATGAGTTGGGTGCGGCAAATGTGGAGATCGCGTTACGTGGCCATGCTGGAAGAGGAGAATGCGCGGTTGAAGGCGGAAAATCGGGCGTTCCTGAATTCGCTTCTGGGCGTGGCAGGATTTGGGCCGGTGGAGTCGGACGAAAGCAAGCCGGTGGAATTGACGCGGGTGCGGAAACGGTCGTGGCCGCAGGTTCAACGAATGAGGGAAGAACAAGCGAGCAAATGAGATTGCGCCGGACGGGCACTGCGGGAGACGGTGGCGAAATCGAAGAGAGATCCCTCGCTGCGCAGACTCCGCTCGGGATGACGGTTTTTTTGTGGGTGTGAGAGGGATTAGGGATTCCTCGCTCCCCTTGGGATGACGGTTTTTTGGTGGTGTGAGAGGGATTCCTCGCCCCGTTTGGGATGGCGATTTTGGGGCGTAGGAGAGATTCCTCGCTACGCTCGGAATGACGGGTAGTTTGTTGGCAGCGATGGCGAGACCTTCTGCTGTTTCATGAATAAGCGAAGCTGGTTAATCGGACAAGTACATCTTGTCATCAGTACGGATGGACTTACGGGAAAAATCATGGATCACGAGATGAATGAAATGGAACGCGGGTTGATTGCGCCGGCGGATGGGAATGCGATTTCGGGGCCTGGTAACAACTTTCAGGCCGAGAAACCCCAAGGCTCAGGTTTATGCGGCGAACCTGGGGAACCCTGGTCGCAAAGAGCCGGCAGAGATCCCGGCGCTACCAGTTTGGGGGCGAATTTTGAGCGACTGGAGGAGGAGCGGCCGGAACTGGTGAACGCGCTGAGGGAATTGGTGCGGCAATATCGCATGGAAGGCGTGGCTGCGCGGCGGCATGAGATTCGACGGATCCGGCAAGCGCGTTTGTTCTGGCAGGGGATGCAGTATTCGTGGTGGAACCCGAACGACATGAATTGGCACCTACCGTACGAGCATCGGTCCACGGATGACCGGGCGTTGGAAGATATGCCGCGGTACCAGTTCGTGACGAATTTTTATCAAGGGTTTGGGCTGTCCTTTGTCGCGGTGCTCTCGCAAGACGTGCCCAGCGTGCGGTTCTATCCGCAATCCACGCAGTCTCTGGTGGATATTGCGGCGGCGCGGGCGGCAAGCGATGTTGCGGAATTAATCGAGCGCAACAACCAGGTGGAACATCTGCTGACGTCGATTGGATATTTTTTGTGGACGGATGGAAAACTGGGCGCGTACGTCCGTTACGTTGAGGATGGGCAGCGGTTCGGTTTTCGCGACGAAGAAATTCTGGAGGCAGTGGAAATTCCGCTGGGGCCGGACCAGTGGGTGTGCCCGAAATGCGGGAAGAAGAGTCGGGCCGAAGTGGCGAGTGATGAGTGGCGAGTGGCTAGCGAAGAGGGCGACGAACAGCTTGCGAACGGCGATGTGGGAGCGGGACTGAAGAGCGAGCAAGACGGATCGAGTGAAGAGAGATTCCTCGCTGCGGAGACTCCGCTCGGAATGACGGGTACAGAGTTGGAAAAGAGCGGGGTGGAAAGCGGAGCTACCAGGATTTGCCCTGGGTGCGGAGCTGATTTGGGGGAAGAGGCGCTGCGGAAGGCGGAACGGGTGTTGGTGCCGCGGGTCAGCGGCGTGCGGCGCGTGGCGAATGGGCAGGAAGTGATTTCGGTTGCGGGCGGGTTGGAACTGAACACGCCGGTGTGGGCGAATGAAATGCACGAATTTCCGTACCTGCAATGGCAGGCGGAAGTGCATCGTGCGAAGTTGAAGGCGGGTTATCCGCACGTGGCAGATAAGATCGAAAGCGCCCCGGCGATGGGTGCGGAAGATGTGTATGCGCGGGTGTCGCGGATCAGCGTGGAACAAGGGGTACCGACGATACATCCTGGGGACGCGTTGATGAACCTGATCACGTTTGACCGCACATGGCTGCGGCCGTGGGCATTCTGCGCCGTGGAAGATGAAGCAGTGCGCAAGGAACTGCTCGCGCTGTTTCCTGACGGTTGCTACGTGGGTTTCGCGGGAGATGTGTACTGCGAAGCGCGCAACGAAAGCATGGACGACCACTGGCGGGTGCTGCACGCGTTGCCAGGCGATGGACAGAGCCGTCCGAGCGTGGGCGATTCGCTGGTGCAGGTGCAGGAACGTTACAACACGCTGTCCAATATTCAGGCGGAAACGTATGAATACGGGATTCCGCCGATTTATGCCGACCCGCAGGTTTTGGATTTCGACGCGATCGGCAATCAGACCGCGGAACCGGCCGCGCATTTTCCGGCGCGCGCGCGTCCGGGCCAGCCGCTGGCGGCAGGATTTTTTCAGCCTGCGCCGGCGCAAGTGCCTCCGGACATGATTCGGCACCAGCAGGATCTGATTGGGCCGGTGGCGCAATTTCTGACGGGATTGTTTCCGGCGGTGTTTGGCGGCGGGATGGAAGATGTGAAGACCGCGAGTGGGTACGCGATGGCGCGGGATCAGGCGATGGGACGACTCGGTCTGGTGTGGCGGCGACTGAAGCAGTTCTACGCGGACGTGATGCTGCTGTCGGTGGACTGCTTCCGGAAGAACCGGCCGCAGGATGTGGATGTGCCGCTGCTGGGCCCCGACGGAATGTTGGACGCGAAGATGATTCGCGTGGCGGATTTGAAGGGCAACATTTGCGTGCATCCGGAAGCGGACGAGACGTTTCCGCGGCTGAAATCGCAGCAGCGCGGGGTGCTGCAACAATTGTTTGGATTGAAAGATCCGGTGATTCAGGAAGCGCTGGGCGATCCCGCGAACCTGGGGTACATCAAGAATGTTTTGGGACTGACGGAATTGGTCGTGCCCGGTGAGGATGCGCGGAATAAGCAGTTGCGGGAGATTCAGGTGCTGTTGAGCGGAGCGCCGATTGTGGTGGGCGGCCACGAGACGTCAAGTGCGGGAGAGATTCCTCGCTCCGCGGACTCCGCTCGGAATGACGGATCGGGGATGAATGCCGCGGTGGTGATGACGTCGGTGCCGGTGGATGTGCTGCTGGACGATCATGCCGTGGAGTTTGAGGAGTGCAAGAGGTGGGCGAGTTCGGAGGCGGGTCAATCGGCGAAGCTGACCAATCCCGCTGGGTTTGCGAATGTGCGCGCGCATGCGGAAGCGCATTTGAAGGTGTTGCAGGCGCAAGGCGCGTTGCAAAGGGTACGAGCAAATTCCATAAATCAGTAAGAACGGTTTGGGTGCGGGAAATTGGAGGAATCCAACGAAAAGGCGCGGGACCGAAGAAAAGGCACGGGTCTGAAGACCCGCCAGTACAGTGACTCGCCGCGTTGGTCGGGATGATGGATTAAAGATGGCGTTGGGGTATTCGGCCGAGAAGATGAGTTGTTTGGGAAATTGGAGTGTCGCGCCTCTGGCGCTCGCGGGACATCGTGCCTTGGGGACCCAGCCCTTCGGGCTGGGCTAACTTCTTTCGCGCCTCCGGCGCTTGTGCTGTAGAAAAGTGCAGCACCACAACGAACCCATATAGCGAAATTGTCAAGGATATAGTCCTAAATTATGAATTCAACTACGAGTAATAGGGTGCCGGCGGTCGACAACGCGAGCGAAGTGTTTGCGTTGACGGATGAGCAGATTGTGGGATTGGGTTCGGAGAAGACACTTGGAGCGAATGGGCCGGGAGTGACGGCAATCGAAGAGAGATTCCTCGCTGACGCTCGGAATGACGACCGGGAATCAGGTGCGGGTCGGATGGAACGCGAGGAGGGACTTGTTGCTGCGAAGATTCCGCTCAGAATAGCGAGCGGTGATGACCCGGGTCACGCGAAGAATGGAAGAGAGATTCCTCGCTTCGCGGACTCCGCTCGGAATGACGTGTCGGCGGAAGGGACGTCGCAGGCAGATGTTCCCGAGTGGTTGGCGGAACGCATGCGCGATCCGATGCATGGCGAAGCGGCTAAGGAGTTGTGGAATGGCAAGCAAAGGGCGGAGGCGGAGATTGCGGCGTATCGCGAAGCGTTTGCGACGGCCGCGGATGCGCGGGTGCTGAAGGAGCTTTATCCCGGCGGACTGGCGGAAGCAAAAACCGCTGCGGAACGAGCGCGGGAGTTGGAAGCGATTGACTTGGCGTTTTATCGGGGCGATGCGGGAGCACGCACGCAGTTGGCGCAACGGATGATGCAGCAGGATCCGGCGGCGTTTCGCGCGATGGTGGAGTTGGGGGTGCGGTTGCTGGACGGCGATGCGAGCGTGGGGAAAAAGTTTACCGCAGAGGCTCAGCGGAGCGCAGAAGCGCGCGGAGACAGTCCGCAAGGCCTGGTCAATCGAGGTGGGGCTAACGCTGAGGTCCTTCAGGACGCGAACGGCGCGTCGTTCAGGATGACAGATCAAAGTCATGGACAGGCACGAACGGCTGTTGCACCGGAAGTGGTGCGGGCTTATGGGGAGTTTGAGAAAGCGGCGAACGCGGAACTGGAAAAGAGCGTGGGCGGGGCGATTGCCCGGGTGATGGAAGAGGCTCTACCGAATTTGCGGAATAGTAGTGCGACTGGAAGGGAAGGGGCGCTGGGGACGGCGCCCCTTCGAGATCGCCTGGCGACGGCGGTGCGCGAAGAAGTGGAAACGGCGCTGCGCAGCGATGCGCAACTCGGCGAGCAGGTGGCGCGGGTATTGGCTGGACGGCGGTTCGATGGTTCGACGCGAGCGCAGGTGGTGCGGTTGATCGACGCGCGCGCACAGCAGTTGGTGCCGACTGCGGTGAAACGTGTGGTTGGGTCGTGGACCCAGGCGACGTTGGGGGCGCGAGGAAGCAAAGGGCGTGCCACGGAGACGGTAGCTGCGCGGAGTGAGGTGCAGAGCGCGCCGCGGCCGGACAGAGTTGCGGCGATTGTGCGGGAGTTGGAGAGTCCGCGGGCGGTGCCTTCGCGTGGGCGGCGGGTGGATTATCGGAAGATCAGCGACGAAGAAATTTTGGGGATGTGACGCGGGGAGCGTTCGCGGAAGAGGCGGGATTGCGGCCAAGAGGAGAAGAGAGATCCCTCGCTGCGCGGACTCCGCTCGGGATGACGTGGTGGGAGTGGCTTTGGTTTTGCCACTTGGTCATGCGGGGTTTGCGGAAACACCAAGACCACAAGATTCGTTGATTGTGCGGACATGGGGCGCAGCGGTGCGGCGCCCCTACGCAGAGGAAGAGCGGGGCAGCACTTCGTCAGGAAGATGGGATACGAGTTTGGCGCCTTCTCACAAGACGCCTGACTGGCACCAGGGTTCGGGTCCCCTCCCGGATCTATTGAAGCGGCGCCAGTCAACCTTAAGGAGAAAAGACAATGCCAGCACAAGCAAACGCGAATGTCATCGCGTTGCAGCTCGAGAAGGTGCGCGACAAAGTGCCCCTGCTCTATGAGCGCGACGACATTCTATTGACCATGATGCAGCAGCGCGGCGATATCGAAAAAATTTCGAGCCGCAACATGCGCCTGCCGCTTCAGGTAAATCCCGGCGGCAAAGCCGGGTCGTATAACGCGGACGGCGGCGATCTGGGCCGTGGCGCGGGATCTCAGTACGATGTGGCGCAAGTTTCCCCGGTGTTCTTCCGGTTCGCGATTGAAATCACTAAGCTGACCGAGTACGCGACCACGGGGAGAGAGCGCGCGATTGAAGACAGTACCAAGCGGGAAGTGGTCAACGGGATGCGGCAATTCCGTTCCTTCCTGGACAAGCTGATGCAGACCGGCGGCAATGGCGTGCTGGGGACGATCAGTTCGTTCGCCACGACTACGTGGACGATGGCGACGCCTCCAGGGGCGGCGCTGGTTTACGTTGGGCAAACGCTGCAGGTTTACGATTCAACGCTGACGACAAATCGCGGGACGTGCAACGTGGTGGCGGCGGATCCGATCAGCCCGACACAAACCATCACGGTGGACGCGAATCCCGGCGGGCTTACCGCGGGGGACGTGATCGTGCACGACGGACTCAGCGGGTCGCAGCCGGTTTCGTTGTATGGCATCAAGTATCACCAGAACAACGCGACCACCGGAACATGGCTGAACCTGAATCGCGCAACGTATCCGGTGCAACTGGCTACGCCGCGCGTCAACGCCGGCAACGCCGCGCTGACTCCCGCAAACGTACGCCTCGCGATTAACAAGGTGCGCAAGGCCCTGGGGATCAATCATCTCAGCAAGCTGATCGCGTACATGGCGGTCGAGCAGGAGCATGCCTGGGAGAACCTGGGGATTACGGTGAGCCAGATCATCAAGGAAGGCGGAAACGGAAGCAGCAACGATTTGGATTTGCTGTTCACCGGACGCAAAACGATGAGCGGCATTCCGATCAAATCCAGCGTGAACGCGGATCAGACGCGCGTGGATTTTCTGGACCTGTCGCACTGGGGACGCGCGGTGCTGAAGGATATCGACTTTTACGAGGTCAATGGCAACACGGTGTTCCCGATTTACGGCGCGAGCGGAGGATTGGCCGCATCGTTCATCTTCTATTTTGATACGGCGTTCCAGGTGTGGGACGACTCGCCGAGAAGCGGCGCGTACATCGACACGTTGGCGCGGCCTAGCGGCTACTAGCGACTAGTCAGTGGTTTAGAGCTTACAGCCGTTCGCTTACAGCTGGCAGCTTAGGAAGATCACGATGCAATGCAATTGGGGCGCGGCTGGTGCTGCGCCCCTTTTGTGGTGAGTCGACCCGAGGAGCCAGCAAAGATGCTGGGGCTACAGGTACAAAAATGAACGGCCCGCCTCGGAAGGCGGGCGATACAGACCCAAGAGCCGGCTGGAAGCCGGCGCTACCAGGTGGATTGATGGTTCAGATTCTACGAGAACGACATGAGACGCCGGAGGATGTGGCTGCACGTTTGGCTGCTGCTGGTGGGCTTAACCGTTATGGCGAGCCGAATTACCGGGTGATTTGGGGATGGAACCGGCTGGCGTGGATTGGCGGGAAGTTTGAGGACCGCGACGAACAGGGCGCGCTGTTGCGGGAAGTTGTAGAACTTCGCCAGGAGCCCAAGTATGCGCGGGTGAATCGCTGGCACGTGGAGCGCTGGGTGGCGCCGGAAGCTTACGGCTCTCCGAAACAGTGGTACGCGCAAACGGTAGAAAGCTCCGATGGGAGAAGCGTACCGGCATTGGGGCCGTATCCGGCACGCGGGGAATACGAGCACTGCTTCACGATCGAAGGATTGCAGGGTGAATTTGTGCAGTTGACGCCGACGATCGTGGAACGGGTGGCCCAGGCGATTGAATGGTCGCGAAGCGCTCGGCGGGGCAAACAGCGTGGGCAGCTCTACGACAGGGAAGCGCGCAATGACCGCGAATACGATGCGTGGGCATTCGATGTGTTGGACGACCAGGCGCCCGCGCTACACGGGCAGCCGTTCGTGACGGTGGCGTAGAGAAGAATGGCGGTTCAATCTGCCTGGCGGCGCAATTCTTCCAACAGGTTTGCTAACGGCTGGCGAATCCACAGCAGCAACCCAACCACGGCGGAGAGAAGCGCAGCGCAGAACAGTATGACGGCGAAGCTGTGATTCAGGTGATTCACAATTGCTCCGAGGCCGGCAGTACCGGCTGCACTTAGTACGAGGAGCCTGCCCATAAGCGTTCCTCAAGAGACTGGGGCCGAAAGCATAGCACCAGAAACGGCGCTCCCAAATGAAAGTTTTATATTCCGTGTAATACAAATCTGAATGTAACGGCTCGGTATATATGAGCGAGAAGTCAATAAGCGGCAAAGCAACAATGCTGCAAGTCTGGATGCGCGGCCTGATTGCCGCTGGAGTCAGCGGCGCTTCGGGTGGAATGATGACCGGTTTGGCGGCAGTTGGAATCGATCCCGCGCATTTCAATCTGCAGGCGGGCGTGGGCGCTACGGGGAAGATCGCGTGCGCGGCGGCATTGATTAATGCGGTGATCGGGGTCGCGGCGTATTTGCAGAAGTCGCCGCTGCCCGAGCGGGAAAAGCCGGACGTGGAGTGGGAACGGCGTGGGGAGGAAGAAGATCCCAAGACGCGTCGTTGAGGAGCGGAGTTACCCCAGGACCCACATGCAACACCGGCATGTGGGGCACCCCCGAGGAAGAAGCACTCAAGACGTGGGGATTGTGCGGACATGGGGCGCAGCAGTGCGGCGCCCCTACGGCGGCACGGCGTGGCGTGGTGCGGGCTGGAAGTACGAGCATGATACGAGTGTGTGTGCAATGTGAGGAATGAACTATGCCAGTTGTAGGATCGAGTGCGTATAACACGGCGGGACAGATTACTTCGCTGGTGCGGTCGCTGTTGAACGATTCGCAAGGCAACTTGTTTACGGACACGCTGCTGCTGCCGTATCTGAATTCGGCGTACCGCAAATTGCAACGGGCCATCGGGAATGCGGGTGGCGGCGGGTTCATCCAAGACGATGCGCTGCTGGTGGTGGCCGCGGTGGAGCAACAGGATCCCTCGCTGCAGGTGTCCATCAGCGACAGTACTGCGCCGCCGAATCAACTGCCGACGGATTTGCTGATGCCGCTGAAACTTTGGGAACGCGCGAATGGCTCGAGCGACGATTTCGTCGAGATGGTGGACCTGACGCGTCACGGCGGGCTGCCTTCGCGGGACCAGGACATTACGCTGAGCGTTTGGGAATGGCGGGCGGATGGCTTGTGGTTCGTGGGCGCTACGCAAGACACGCAGATTCGCTTGCGGTATCTGAAGGCTTATCCGGACTTCGCAGACGCGACTTCGCCGGTGCTGGTGCGCAATGCGCAGGAAGCGTTGGCGTATGCGACCGCGGCGCTGGCGGGGTGGTCGCGTGGCAGCCCGCTGGCAGAGAAGTGGGACGAAGCGGCGAGCGACGCGATCGAGGACCTGGTGAGCGCCGCGGTGCGCCGAGAACAACAGAGCTGCCGGAGGCGGCGGCCATATTCGGCGCGGAGTGGTTGGTGAGGAAGTGGCTAGGGGGAAGTGGCGAGTGGCTAGTGGCGGGTGGCGAGTGAAAAGAAAACCCGAAAAGCACAGACACAAGAAAAGTACAGGCCCAAATAGTTAGGCCACGAGAAGTGGTGAGGCGGCGGGGAGAGATGTGCAGGACCAGGAAGTACAGGAGAAAAGGGAATGGCGATCACGATTAATTTGAGTCCGAACAATGTCGATGGCAGCGCCAGCAATTTTGTGTATGCGATCGCGACGCTGACGTTTTCGGGGAATTACGTGGTGGGCGGCGATACGTTGGACTTCACGCAGATCGCGGACAAGATTGGCGGGGCGAGCGTGGTGCAAGCGTTTGCGGAAAGCCAGAACGGGAACGGCGGCTACTACGTGCCGATTGCCGGGACAGCACTGAATAACTGGAAGCTGAAGGCGTTTGCAGCCGGCGGAAGCGAGTTAACAGCGACGTCATATCCCGCGGATGTGGTGCAGTTGACGATCACCGCGCGCAAATTAGTTTAAGACGCTGGTCGACGCTCAGCCATCACCGAACGATTACGCGGCGATAACTCACAACCTGTAACCCGTCATTCCGAACGGAGTCCGCGGAGTAAGGAATCTCTCATGCAGTTATCCCGTCACGCCCAATGCTATTCTCGGCGCAATCGCCATTTCCCCTTGAAGTTTTCCCTGATCAATTCCCGCAGGAGAACAATTTCGTCGGGACTTCGGAAGCAGCGTTTTGGAAAATACGTCGCTGAATAGTCCGTCCGAAAAAAGAGGAAAGTCGTCCTGACCTCAAGGATGCGCGAAAAAGCCGACCATTTGAAGTTGCCGGTTGCATCTTCATTTTCAACCTGCATTCCGTCGGGGGAAAAACTGTAGCGAGATGAACGTTGAAATACGGGCGCTTTCTTCATTGCGGCTCGGACGCGAAGATAGGGAAAAAGGATGAGACCCAGGATGATGAAACACACGACAGCGACCAACACGGCTGAGATCGACGAGCCGTCCGGCAGCGACTTCACGGGGGCGTTAGGAGCCAGGCATGCGTCATACGTTGCGAATGCAAGCATCAGCGCGATAAACAATCTCAGAAGGTTTTGCCAAGACCAAAAGTAGGGCCGGTAGACATCTTTGGGCCTAAGTTTAACCTCCACCGAGACAAGCTTTTCGTTTGACATGAGGGGCGGATCCAAATCTGTTCTTCGACACGGTCATTGTTGCGAATATGACCGCGTCTATCAAGAAAACTACTCTGCTTAAGACCTCAATGGGTAATCCAATGATACGATTTAGGGCTGTGAATGGGCTGATTTGGTTGATTTTGGCGGTGGCGTTGCACGTGTGGCCGGGGATGATCAAGCCGGTGCACGGGCAAGGCACGCGCAAGGACGATATTGTCTTTAATTCGCGGGGAGTGCCGCTGGGTGGCGCGACGATTCGTGTGTGTGCGATGCCGGCGAGTGGGAAACCGTGTACTCCGGTGGCGCAAATTTATTCGGACGCGGGGTTGACCCAGGCGCTTGCGAATCCCACCACGACGGACGGCATGGGGAATTATTTTTTCTACGCCGCTCCGGGGCAGTACGAGCTGGAAATCAGCGGGCCAGGAATCACCACGAAGCAGATCCCCAACGTGATTCTGCCGAGCGATCCTTCGGCCCCGACCTTCAACAGTTTGTCCACCACCGGGGGCATCAGCGCGTTCACCTTGAACCTGAGCGGCAACCTCACCGTGAATGGGAGCACCAGTGTCGTTGGCAATTTGGCAAGCGGCACACTCACGCTGAACAATCAAGGCGCTGCGCCAGGAGCGGCGAGCGCCGGCACCGTGAACCTGTACACGAAAAGTACGGACAAGCGGCTTTATTACAAGGACGAAACTGGTACGGAAGTGGGGCCGCTGACGATGGCCAGCGGGGCGCAAACGAATGTAGCGAATAACTGGACCGCCGCGCAAAACATCGACGCCGATTTTCACACCAAGGGACCGAATCCGAACTGGGATGTGATGCGATTTGGCGGGTACATTGGAGCGAATTACAGTACGCCGACAACGGGAAGCATCAGCAGCGGCAGCGCCACTTTGAACATTGCGTCGGCTTTGGATTTCGCGAATGCGCAAGGAGTGCTGGTGCTGAATGCCGGGCCCACGCCCGTGATTGCCACGCCGCAAGCCCCTACGGCGACACCGATTGCGCAGGTGGGCAGCACTTCGTACAGCTATTGTGTGGCGGATGAAGATTGGTTCGGCGGGCGCACGCCTTGTTCCGCGGTGGGCTCGACGAGCACGGGGATGGCGTCGTTCGGGCTGCAAAGCTATACGGTTTCCGGGTGGTCGGCGACGAATGGGGTGGTCACGATCACGACGAGCACTCCGCACAATATTCCGACGAGCAGGTACAGCAACGGCCAGTTTTACCCGCAGATCAACATAACGGCGAGCAGTTCCGGTTTTTGCAACGGCGCGTGGACCGCGGTGAATGTGCCTTCGGCCACGACGGTGCAAATTACGCGGTATGGGGTGCCGGATTCCACGATGAATGGATGCAGCGGGGGCACATTGCAAGTGTTGCCGCGCGTGATTTTGAAATGGGATTCGCGGTACAGCTTTTCGATCAGCAATGCCAGTTGCAGCGGTTCGACAGCATCGCTCACGATAAGCCCGAGCATCTATGGGCCGAACGGGCAATGGGTGGTGCCTTTTTACGTGAAGGCGATTGTTGCGGGGGTTTCGGATTCGCACTACAACGGGACGGTGACCATTGGCGGTTGGGCCACTGGAAATGGGCCAATCTCGTATCCGATTGGCGGCGGGACTTGTTCCGGCGTGAACACCGGGAATTTGGGTGGCACGCTGGCGATGGTTCCCGGAAAAGCGGCCAAGAATCACTTGATTTATCGCTGCTCGGGTGCGTCTTGCGCGCTTCCCGTCAACGCTGGCAACTATGCGCTCGTCGGTGTGGCCACCGGTGTTGACGGCTATTTCACGGACAATGGCACATCGCCAAGTGTGTCAGCCACCGAGTTAGGCGATATACCTTCGACACCACCGGCGGCAGCGTCCAACGATTACCTGAGCACCACGATTGCCAGCGGGGGCGGCACAACGTCATTGACACTGGCGGCAAACGCTACGAACTCTGTCGCCGGCGTGAAAGTGTTCCATGACAACACGCCTAACCTGCTGGCGGTTTGCGCGGCGCTGCCAAATTCCGGCACCAAGGCCAACGGCGGTCACATCGTGATTCCGGCATTTACGTCGGTCACAACGCAAGGCTACTCACTGTTTCCCATCATGGCCAATTTTGATACCGTCGGGAACTTTGCCACGGGCACACAGAATTGTCCTGGAGGAACCACTTTCGATTTTCGCTCGAATGTGTGGATGCAGGGCACGATCATGCTGGGCAAGAACATCAACATGATTTCCGATAGCGGTGCCGCTGGCTGTGCTGCGTCAGGTATGCCGCTGGGTAATGCGCTCGCTTGCTTCAGTGGATTTGCGTACCCGATGCTGTACTTCGAGCCGGAACAGGGTAGTTACAACCACTTTGAGAACTTGGTGTTTACTCCGAACCAGCCGTATGAATCCGCTATTTATATCGACCAGCAGTTGAACGGCGATGGCACCACGGGCGAACGCTTCGACAACGTTCACGTGAATGGGAACCCAGGAAGTTTGCCAATCGTGGACAAGGGTGGATTCGGGCGCTACTGGAACTTCGGCGGATGGTCGGCGGTCGGCGGAAATTTTGCCACGCAGCGCACGTACATCTTTACGCAGAATTGCATGCCGATCTTTTCGGTAAACAGTTCGGCACTAGGCGCGTACATTACGGAATTTCACAACACCTACAATTATGGGACCGGGATGGTAGACGGCTGCGGGCAATCCGTGGGTGCTTTTGGGACTGCTGTATTCAGCCGGATGCTCAGCGAGAGTGTCTACGGGCCGATCTGGTTGTTCAACACTTTGCCGTATCAAATCCAGAACGTGACATTCGATCATTTGGTCGATGCTGACCGCACAGGCGGCCAAGCCACGCCGCTGATCGATCTTGGAAATTCCGCTGCTATCGGCGTTCACTTTAAAGACCAGAATTGCTCATCCAACTACCAGACGCTGATAGAAGGAAACCCTACTTTCACTTTCGCCGGGGTTGACATCGCTGACGTTGGTGGCTGTTATTACACAGGCTCGCCGAACTATCACCTCGACAGTCTTTCCGCGAATTTATCGGTTGAGGATAACTACAACCGGGAATTGCTGGGCACTGCGCAGATCTACACGCCGATGGCTTCGCCATCGAATTTCCAGAGCGTGACGCAACTGGGCGCGGGAAATGTGCCAGTGGGTACGCACGTGTTTTGCCTGACGGCCTCCGATGCGCTGGGGGGAGAAACCGCCTTGAATTACCCCGGCCTCAGCGGTGCGACGTGCACCAGCGTCACGATCACGGGGCAGGCCTCGATCGTTCAGTTGGTAATGCCGGCAGCGTTTCCTGGGGGCGCGACTGGACTCAACGCATATATCGATGGGGGACTGGTGAACGCCAGCACCACGGGATGCGCGAAGCCGCAGTACACCACACCAGGCGGCACTTACACGCACAACACCAGCACCAACTGCAACACAAGTCCGCCATGGACGACAGGCACAGCGATTGCGACGGGTATTACCCCGGCTGCAGTGGCGACTCCGAAGCTGCTTCTGAATGGAGAATTCACCGGTTCGGTGCCGCGATCGGAACAGAATATTTTTCTTCCGGGGGCGCTGACGAGCACGTGGACCGCGTCTTCCTGGACGCCGGACAAAGCCGTGACGGTGAGCCGGCTTCAGGTGCAAGCAAAAACGGCTCCGGCGGGATGCTCCACGAATGCGGTGGTGCGGTTGACGGATGGCAGCACGCCAGTCAACTTGACGATTTCCGGCGCAGCCAACGATAGCGGATCGATCAGCCAGAACTACGCGGCGGGATCGACCATTACGGTAAGCGTGCAAACCGCGGCGGCGGGTTGCACCACGTCGCCGGCTGACGCCAACGTTACGGTGCAATACCGGATGCAGTAGCGCGCGGCCGGCAATCGCCGGCGGATCATGTTAGGACATACCCCTCGAGAAAACAGCGTGGAAGATTTGATCGATTGTGCGGACATGGGGCGCAGCAGTGCTGCGCCCCTACGAAGGCGGGACGCAACTATTAGCGGAGGAGACGCAATGAAACAGCAGGACGAAATCGTGAATCTGGTGAACATTTCCACGCAGAAATGGCCGCCGCGGCTGCGCCCGTATTTCGGAGCGGTGACTATCGCGTCACCGGAAGAAGGACAGGAGTACGCCGTCACTCCCATTCGCGGGTGCAAAGCAAAAATGGATATGGGCGACAAGCACATGCTGGATGTGCCGCTGACCGCGCGGGAAATTGCGGAGGACCTGGCGCGTGAAATCAACAATGATTCGGGGGAGGGGAGTTTCCACGGCGTGTTCGTGTCCGCGGGCCCGGAACCTACCGAGGAGGAGTTGACGGAAGCGAAGAGCAAGTTGCAGGGGTTCCACCGGCGGTTGGTGGAGGCCGCGGATCTGGAGTGGGAACGTTCGCACAATCCCATGTTCATTACGGATCTGGAGAGGCGCGCGGCGCGGGAACTGAAACTCGATAAGCCGTGGCTGTACGACCCGCAACCTCAGGCGGAGTGTCCCGCGTGTGGAGAGAAGATCAAGCCGGGAGTGGCGGTGTGCCGGACGTGTCACGCCATATTGGATCGCGAGAAGGCCGCCAAGTTTGGATTTGTGGCGGAAGGAAAAAACATTTCGGTGGACGGTATTGGGAAGAGTGCGGGTCACGAGAAAAGCAAAAAGAGCTGAAAAATAAAAATGGGCGGTGATTGCTCACCGCCCGAAAACGTGCTTTGGGCACGCGCCGAGAAGCAAGTTCAGCTTAGCAGACGTATCTGGTTTGTCAATGGGCGCGTTGAGGAAACGTGCGGAGAGTGGAAGACTCGAACTTGCGGGGCTACAAGCAGCCCTCAACGCTTCTCGGGCGTGCCCAGTACCCCCACTGGGAGCACTCTCCGAAGCTCGCCCGCATTCTAATATATACCATACAAGTACTTACTGGACAAATTAATGAGCACAGTTGGATCAGTTGACGCACCACTGGAAATATTTGGCGGGCTGGTGACGGACATCGTACCGGCGGAACTGCCGCACGGAGTCTCGCCGGATTGCCAGGACGTGAGCTTCAGCAACGGTGGAGTGAGCACTCGCCCGGGGTTGCAGCCGCTGTTTGGCCCGCTGGCCGGCAATCCCACCGTGAATTACCTGAAGACCTACATCACGCCGAACGAAACGCTGCGGACGTTGGCTCTGGATGGCTTCGGCAATTTGTACAAAGAGTCCACTCCCGGCACATTGACGCAAATTGCCAGCGGCTTGACGGCGAGTTCGTATGGCGATTCGTGCACGCTATTCGGCCGCGAGTATCTGGCCTTCAGCGATGGTGCGGCCGGAAACGATCTTCCGCGGCAATACGACGACACAAATTTCGATCGCGTCAGCCAGTGCGGACCCGCCGGCGCGCCCAGCGTGGTGGATGAATCCATCGTCGTGAGCATCAGTGCAAGCCCTGCAGGCGCGACGCAACCTGCGGCAGTTTCGATCGTGGCCAGTCCTTCGGGTGCCAGCGAGAGCGGTTACCGGGTAACCATCACCACAAGCGTGGCGCATGGATTAAGCGCGGGACAAACGGTGACAATCGCTGGAGTAGGGGTTGCCGCATACAACGGCACCTTTACCGTCGTCAACGTGCCCAGTTCCACGCAATTCACGTACGTGTGCGGCACGAACGGTTTGGCCAATTCCGGTGGAGGTACAGCCGCTTCTGCCACTGTGACGATCCAGACCGCGGCGAGCCACGGGTTCGTTGCGGGCCAACTCGTAACGATTGCCGGTGTCGGCGTGAGCGGCTACAACGGAACTTTCGCAGTGGCTACAGTGGTGGACTCCACGCACTTTACGTACAGCGCATACAACGGGGGATTCGCCGCTTCGGGCGGAGGCACCGCGACCGCAGCTGGAAATGTTGCGACGGGCGCGCACCAGGTGTGTGTGGTGTTCAAAACGCGCCAGGGCTATCTTACGAAGCCCGGGCCAGCCGGAACCTGGACCGCGAGCGGCGGCAAACGCGCGGTGGTCACCAACATTCCCACCGGACCGAGCAATGTGGTTGCACGCATTCTGTGCTTTACCGGCGCGGGCGGCGCCAGCTTCTACTATGTGGGCGGCGGCGGGACGCTGTTCAGCGGGAACATGATTCTCAACGACAACACCACGACGTCGCTGGTGGTGGATTTTTCCGACGCGATTCTGCTGGCGGGCACCAATGTCGATAGTCTTTTTCGCCTGGTCGAACTTGGGGATTGCGCGGGCGTGCTCGATTACTCCGAGCGGCTGTTCTGGTGGGGCGAGCGCAACAAAATGGATAACTGGGTGAACCTGGGATTTGATGGCGGGTTCACTGGTCCGGCGTTGCCGCACTATCCGATGGGATGGACGGCCGATGCCGCATATGCCGCCGGGGGCGTCGACGAAGAAAATTTCGCGGTTTGGGGCGCTGCATATTCGATTGTGGGCAATGGCTCGACCGCTATGCGCGGGCTGATCACGCAAACGGCCGTGCAGGATGCGCTGGGCGCGCCGCTGATTCAGGCCAACACGGATTACGCGATACGAGCACGGTGCGCGCGAAACAGCACGCTGGGGCAAGGCACTTTGCATGTGCACCTGTACAGCGCGAGCGGCGCTATTAACACGGTAGGGCTCCAGCTGGCGGCCGCGCAGCTCACCACGAATTATGTGGAGTACACCGCGCAACTGACTGCGCCGCTTGCGAGCGTTCCCGCAGACCTGGTGCTGCGCGTGTTTGCCGATGGCACGCCAAACCAGAATGGCCAGTTTTATATCGATGCAATCGAGATTTTCGCGACCAATGAGCCGGTGAATTCGTCGCTGGTGCGCGCCAGCCGCGTGGAAGATCCGGAAAGCTATGACGGGATCGACGGAATGCTCAGCGTGGCCGAGAAGAATGGCCAGGCGATTCGCAGCGCGTTCAAATTGCGCGAACGGCTGTACTTTGTGAAGGAACACTCCCTTTATGTGACGCAGGACGACGGCACGAACGAGCCGGCGCTGTGGACGATTTCCGAAGTAGCGAGGCGCGTGGGCACGCCGTCCGTACGCGGCATTGGTTACGGCGAAGACTGGGTGGTGATCGCGCACCGCACCGGCTTGTACCTGTTTTCGGGCGGCGAGCCAGTGAAAATTTCCCAGGAAATTCAGCCCACGTGGAATCAGATTAACTGGCAGTACGCGCAAACGCTGTGGGTCACCGTGGATACCAAGGAGCGGCGGATCTACGTCGGCGCGCCCTTCGGGAACGCTACGACGCCGAATCGAGTGCTGATGCTCGATTATCACGATATGGATTCCGCCGGCGATATGAGTTCGCGGCCGCCGGTGAATATCACTTATACCGGCAGAAAAGCAACTACCGACAATGCGCGCAAGTGGTCGCCGTGGTCGATTGCCGCGAATTGCGGGGCGATGCTGGAGCGGCAGAACGGAACCGCTGTTGCTGCATTTGGGGGAGGGCTGCCCGGTGTGGGCGGCGGTGGGTCGACGGGCAAGATTTACCAACTCAGTGACACGCAATATTCCGACGATGGGGTGGCCATCGCCAGCTACTACACCACGCATTATTTCCCGGAGCGCACGGCGGAAAGCGCGTTGGGCGTTGGCGCGCATCGGAAATTGTTCAGCTACCTGAGCATGTACGTGGAGGGGGCAGGGAATTTGGGGCTTACGACGTACGTGGATTCTTCCGCGAGCATGACTGCGCAGCAGGCGCTGCCACTGAGTTCACCGGGACTGAAGGATCTGGAGCTGCCCATTAACGTGTTGGGCGAACGCGTGGCGTTCAACGTGAGCACGAGCCAGGCCGGGGCGTGGTTCCGGTTGCAACGATTCACGCCGTCGTTGCGAACGGATCCTTGGGCGCCGGTGCGCGGAGTGAATTGAGCAAGAAGTTGGAAGGGAACAGCGCGGGGATTAAATCGTGCCGAGATGGGGCGCAGGAATCCTGCGCCCCTACGGGAATGCCGAATTACAGCCCGTGCAAGAGCCGGCAAGATGCCGGCGCTACCAAGGTTAAATTTTTCGCAGTACCGGCGGCGAATCGCCGCACTTCCAAGGAGGATGTATGCCGACTTATTCCAATGCTTTGCCGCCGCTCTCGATCGGGGATGGAGATACGGCGGTGGTGATCGCGCCAACGGACACGCTGAATGCCACTTTCAAAAGCGCGCAGGTGGCGCTGCAGCACACGTATGCGGGGACACAGCAGCGCGTCTCGGTGGAAATTATTTTTAGTGGCGCGCCGGGGACATTTTCGCTGAACCTGCAGACGGCCGACACGGACGCGGACGCGAACTATGTCAGCGAAGGCTCCGCGGTTAGCAGCGCGCCAAACAATGTAGTGCGAATGGAAGTGCCGCAAGTGGTTGCGAACTTCGCGCGGATCGTATTCACGGCGCTGGCGAATTCGGTTACCGCAACGGGTAAGATTAGTTCGTGAGGATTGTTCGTTTCGTGGGCTTGTTCGGGGAGGATCTTGCCGGCTGCTGGATCGAAGAGAGATTCTTTCCGCAAAAGACGCGGAAAGAGGCAGAGGTCCTCACTGCGCGGACTCCGTTCGGAATGACGTGGTTTTTGTGTCGGTCGATTCGCACTGCGTTCGGAATGACGTGGTTTGTGGGTCGGATCGATCAGTGGGACGGAATGAGATGCTGACTATTGCACAACTTGCGCCGCTTAAGGACAAGGATGCGTATCTGTACGAGACGTTGGTGAAGATTGTCGGGGCGGTGAATGCTACCAGCCAGAATGCCGGCGTCGACCCGTCCACACCGGCCCCGGCACCTTCGCCGATTGCCTCGGTAAAGGTGCAGGCGGCGAACGGGTGGTTCGACCTGGTGATTAGCGATCCCGCGGCTTCGCGCCCTGGGCTTTTCTATTTCGCGGAGTCCGACGTCACGCCCGGGTTCAATTCGCCGCGCGTGTATTTCCTTGGCAGCTCGCGCAATCTCTACGTGCAATTGGGTAATCAAACGCTGTACTGGCGCGCCTATTCGCAATATGTCGGCTCCAGCCCGTCAGCCCCGGTAACGTATGGCACGCCGGCAACCGCTGTGGCGGGTGGAGGCGCGTCAGGGCCAACGCCGTTGCCGTCCGGGGGAAGCGGGGCGTTGCCCAATGGGAATGTCAAGGGCGGGAACGGCTTCGGGGTGCCCAGTGGGGCGCGCATTGTGAAGTCACCGCTGCTGTAGCGCAGAGCGGGAAGCGGATCGAGTGATCAGAATATGCAGGTACGCCAGTACGAAGAACGCGATTTTGAGCAGCTCCGGCGGATCCACGCTGCTCAGGGATTCGCTTACCCGTTTCCGGACTTGTCCAATCCGCTGTTCCTGACCAAATTGGTTTTGCTTAGCAAGGAGTCGGGAAGGGAAGAGCCGGAAGAGTTGGAATTGTGTCCAGATGGGTCGCGGAGCCGGGAGCGTATCGTGGGCGCGGCGCTGCTTCGGCTTACGGCGGAGGCGTATCTGCTGCTTGACCCACAAGCGGGTACACCGCGCCAGCGCTGGAATTGGCTGCTGGGCTTGCAGGCAGTGGCCGAACGAGACGCACAGCAACGCGGCTTAGAAGATGTTCACGCGTGGTTGCCCCCGCAAATCGTAGCAAAATTCGGCAAGCGCCTGACGCAACTGGGTTGGGTGCGCGATGACGAGTGGACTCCGTATTGCCGACGTTTCGAGACATAAACCCACGCAGCTACGAACAATTTTGAAACACCGGAGGGATCGCTATGGGACGGGGAGCGCAGGGACAGACACAGCAGTTAACGGATCAGCAGTTGGCGCAGATGAATTCGCTGAACCAGCAATTGCTGGGGCAGCAGCAGTCGTTGGGAAGCCAAGTGGGCGCACAGTATCAAAGCTTGCTGAACAATCCGGGCTACAGTCCGGCAGATAAGGCGGCGATCACCGGGCAATCGCAAGGGGCGCTGGCCAGCGCGTTCGATTCGCTCCAGCAATCGGCGATGAATCGCATGGCGCGAACAGGGAACTCCGCCGGGTACGCGGACCTGACTGATGAACTGGCGCGGCAGAAGGGTCAGCAGGAAGCGAATGTGGCGCAACAGAATCAGTTGAACTTCAGCAACACGGCGTACCAGCGGCAAATGGCGGCGTTGCAAGGTTTGTCCGGGTTGTATGGTGTGGACACGAATCTACTTGGGCGCACATTGGGAATTCCGTCGGAACTGTTGAATGTGCGCGCGAACGCTTCGCGGCCGAGCGGATTTTTTAGTTCCATGGGTTCCAGCCTGGGCGGGACATTGGGGGCGATTCCGTCGCTCTTCCTATAGATGACAGGCGTTGACATTGTGCGAACGACGTTTTGATTGTGCCTAGCTGGGGTTCAGCAGTGCTGAACCCTACGGGGAGATTTAAACGCGAATCGCAGGGGAAAGCGAAGAGAGATCCCTCGCTTCGCGGACTCCGCTCGGGATGACGGTTTTTTTCCGGCCGCTCCACAGTACACCGAAAACCGGTCGACACCGCATCAGGCCTACAGAAGCTAATTTCCTTCCTCAGGTGAACCCATGTTCTCGACTGCGATCACGATTCTCCTGGCAGTGCTGTCTTTGGGTGCGCAGTTCGTGGTGTTCTTGCGCTGGATGCACCGCCGCATTGGCGACGACGAAATTCAACGCGCGTTCATTCGCGATCTGGCATTGCACCATTTGCCGGCGATTTACCGCGCGCTGCACATGATGGCCGAGCAGCAGGGAATCGCTCTGGAAGAAACTCCCATCGTGAACTATGTCGATTTGCGGCACGGCGCAAGGCGAGTGTAATGGCTTTCGATCCCAAACTCATTGAACTGGCGCGCAAATGCGCGGACGCCGAAGGTCTCGATCCCGCGGTGGTGTGCGCGATTGTTGAACAGGAATCCGCGTGGAATCCCTGGGCAATGCGCTACGAACCGCTGTTCTTTGCCAAGTATGTGGCCCCGCTATACACGAATAATAAGGTGAGCGCCACGGAAGCGTATGCCCGCGGATTCTCCTGGGGACTGATGCAAGTGATGGGGCAAACCGCGCGCGAAACAGGCCTGAGTTCCCTGCACCTTTCTTCGTTGTGCGATCCCGCCACCGGTCTGGCGTTGGGCTGCCGCATCCTGAAACAGAAACTGGAACGCAGCAAGGGCGAACTGAAGAAGGCGCTGCAGGCATGGAATGGCGGAGCGAATCCCGACTACGCGGAAGAAGTGGTGGCGCGGACCGGCCGTTATCGCTGAGGGGCACTTATGAGCGTGAAAGCATGGTTGCAACTGGCGGGCGCGGGGGTGTTGCTTGCGCTGGTGGTATCGCTGGTTGTTGCGTGGCGCGGCAATGTTCGCGATCAAGCCGTGCTGCAGCAGCAACTCAAAACGGCGCAGGAGCAATTGACGGAGGCGAACGCGCGCCAGCTATCGCGCAACGCCACGGTGCAAAAGCAGATCGCGCTGCTCCAGAAACAAAAAGCAGCCACGCAGAAACCTGGCGACATTCTCAAAGCGCTTCCGGAGGTGCTGCCATTGCCGGTGCCGCTGGCATTCGACAATGCCTCTGTACCGCCCAGCAATCCAACCGGCGCGACCCCGCCCGCCGCATCGTCCCCGCCGAAAATCGTGGTTCCCCTCGCCGACCTGAAGCCCCTCTACGATACCGCGGTCGCCTGCAAGGAATGCCAACTCCAGCTAGCGGCAGCCCAGGGCGACCTTAAGGACGAGCAGACCAAGACCGCCACGCTTAGCAGGGAACGCGATGATGCCCTGCGGGTGGCCAAGGGCGGGTCGGCGTTCCGTCGTGTCGTGCGCGCCGCGAAATGGTTTGTGGTGGGTGCGGCCGCCGGTGCAGTCGCGGCGAAGTTAGCGCATTGAGTTTGTTTGTCGGTCTCCGTTCGTACCCGCCAAAGACCCTCGATAGACACCCACGGCTGAGTAGCGCTCCGGCTGGCGCACCCCCCGCGCCAGCCGGAGATACTTAGGGAAAGGCCAAGAAAACAGAGGAAAAGAAGGAAAAAGGGCTTGACATCGTGTCCTATAACAGATATTATGTTAACTAAAAAATCTGCCTGTTTCCGCCTCGCGTTCTTCTTTCGGTTCGGCCTGAGATTTGGGCTAGCTACCGCCCTGCCCTGTAGTGAAAAGAAAGCACGAGATGTGACGGACCGAAGAGATAGCGTGGCGCGCCTCCGGCGCTCGCGAGACACCCGGGATGGGAACCCAGCCCTTCGGGCTGGGCTAACTTCTGTCGCGCCGCCGGCGCTTGTGCTGCAGAAAGGAACGACAGGGCCGCAGTACCCATGAACGAAACCAAAGGAAAAGGCACGAGTCTGAAGAGTGTGTAAGGCAGACATAAACAAAAGAAAAGGCACGGCAGTGTGTGTGGCAATTGATGAGATTGTGGCGAGATGGGGTCCAGCGTGCTGGACCCCTACGCGGAAAGCGCACAAGGATAGTCTTGCGGTATGCGGCCGGGGGGATTGTTGTTTGGGGCATAGAAGTGCCGCGCCTTGTATGTTGACTTTGGAGAGAGACTTGTCTGCAGGAGTGCAGCGAGTTGCTCTGGCGGAGGAGGCCGGGTCGCGCCGAGGCCGAGGAGAATTGCATCGAGCCTGTCCGGAGATCGGGCCCCCCGCCCTAGTTTCCAAAAACTGAAGAGAATCACAGGCGGTAGAGCCTGCATACAAGGTCAGTTGGAAACAGCGCAGGGTCGGGGAGCCAGGGCAAAGCCTACTCCGAGGAGCGGGAATGGACAAGATCATAGGGTGTGGATTAGAGGTCAGTGCCCGAGAGTTGGTGGTGGCGTTGGAAGACCAACGGGTGCAGCGGTATGCGAATCCGCTGCCGGGCATCGGAAGTTGCTGGAAGCTCTCACGCGCGGGGGGCGGCGCGTGAGAGTGGTTTTAGAAGCGACCGGAATGTATGGGCTGGATGTGGCGCTGCTGTTGAGCGCAGCGGAGAAAGTGGAAGTGATGGTGGCGAATCCGCGTGCAGTGCGGGATTTTGCCAAAGCCATGATGCAGCGCAGCAAGAACGATCCGTTGGATGCGGTGGTGCTGAGAGAATTTGCGACACGGATGCCCTTTCGGGCGTGGCAGAGGCCAAGCCAGAATCGATTGGCGCTGTGGAGTATCACCCGTCGGATCCAAGCGCTAAACGAGCAATGCCGCGCGGAGAAAAATCGCCAGCATGCGGCGGGAATATCGCAATCCACGCCGGGCTGTGTGCGGCGGGACATCGTGCGGAATTTGCGGGTCCAACAGCAGGCCATAAAAAAGCTGCGGCAGGAAGCGCAGAAATGCCTGGAGCAGGAAGCCCAGCTGCGACAGGAATACCAGCTGCTGGTTAGTGTCCCGGGTATCGCGGAAAATAGCGCGCTACAAATCTTGGGAGAGTTAGCGATGTTGCCAGCAGATCGGGACATTCGGCAATGGGTGGCCTATGCGGGGTTGGATCCGAGCGAGCATCAATCCGGCACGTCGGTGCGGAGGCCTGCGCGCCTGAGCCGCAGCGGCAATCGGCACTTACGGCGAGCATTATATATGCCAGCGCTGACGGCGATTCGCTGGGAGCCGCATCTGCGTGGTTTTTACGAACACCTGGTGCAACGCGGCAAACGAAAAAAACAAGCGCTGATGGCGGTGGCGCGCAAGCTACTACACGCCATCTACGGAATGTTCCGCACCAACTGCGTCTACCAGGGCCAACTCGTATTCCAACTCAAAGCGACTGCGAACCATCTTGCCCTGACGCAAAAATGCTCTTGACCTCCAACAGAGAATCTCCGGCGCTTGTGAGACACCCGGGATGGGACCCAGCCCTTCGGGCTGGGCTAACTTCTGTCGCGCCGCCGGCGCTTGCTCTTGCCTGCGCTGGAAGAAAGCACGGGTATGAAGACCCGGCACTACGCGACGAGAGATCCCTCACGTCGCAAACTCCGTTCGGGATGACGTGTCTGCCTGCGGCGCTCAAACAAGTGACACTTTCAAATCCGAAGAGATAGAAAGCGATTTGACGAGCGATTCCATGCCCGGGTCCCTTGCTACAGATCGATCCAAGAGAGATTCCTCGCTGCGCTCGGAATGACGGTATGGAGTGAGAGCTGGTTTACTTCTTGGCGGACTTGAGCTTGGCTACTTCATAGACGAAGATGGTGGGTGTGCTGCGCACGTCGAGCAGTTTGCCATTGGCCAGGCTCGCGAGATGGTTTACTTCTTGGCGGACTTTAGCTTGGCTGCTTCGTAGTCGATGTATTGTTGGAGGGCGTGGGGATCCGCGCCGGCGAGGCGGCGGCCGTTGACGAAGATGGTGGGTGTGCTGCGCACGTCGAGGAGCTTGCCATTGGCAAGGCTGGCATCGACTTCGGCGGCAGCTTGCGGGCTGCTTAAGCAGGATTTGACGGTATCCGCGTTCACCCCGGCCTTGCCCGCGAATTCGAGCATTTTTTCGTAGGCGCTCGAGGCGGACACGAGATCCTGATTGTCGTAGACCAGGTCGTAGAATTTCCAGAACGCCTGGGGATTCTGCTGGTACACGCAACGTCCGGCAATCGCCGCGGTGCGCGCCCACGGATGAATCTGCTCAATCGGGAAATCCTTGAAGATCAATTTGACCTGCGGATAATTGGGCAGCATGCCGCGCACGGCGTCATGGAAATTGCGGCACACGGGGCATTCGAAATCGCCATACTCCACGAGAGTAATTGGCGCCTTCGGATCGCCATAAACGGGAGCGTCCTTCAGGTCGAACTTGGCGATATTTTCAGCGAGCGGATCGACGTGAATATTGTTCACTTCGCCGCGAATCAGGTAGTTGCCGTCGGAGGTCAGATACATTTTGACGGTGTCGCCGCCCTCGGCGCTCTTCACGTCCACGGGGAGTTCGGACAATCCCGAGTTCCCTAGCGGTTTGGGCGTGCCGACAGTGATGGTGTAATCGGAGCCCAGCGCGTAGTAGTTGCGCAGAAATGCTTCAATCGATTGTTTGGTCGCTGCTGAGACGCCAGCCTGCTGCTGGGCCGATGAGGCCATCACCCATATCCCGACCATCACGAGGGTTACCGCTATCAATTTCCGAATCATGTTCACGCTGCCTTTGCCTCACTCCGTATTCACGAAATTCCGTTGAAACCGGTGTCGCTGACTATTGGCTGTGCCACGTCACGGCACAAACCGTTGGGCGATCGGAAATGGACGGCCAAATCCGAATGCCCGCGAAGTAATCTTCAAGCCTGGGGCCGCCTGCTTCCGTTTATATTCGTTGCGATCCACGCGGGCGGCAATGCTGCGCACCAACTGCAGATCGAAGCCGGTCTCCGCGGCAATCTCCTGCGGGCATTTCACGTCTTCGATATAGGCTTTGAGGATGCGGTCCAGAACGTCATAAGGCGGGAGGGAATCCGTGTCCTTCTGGTCTGGACGCAATTCGGCGGAGGGAGGTTTATCGAGCGTCGATCGGGGAATGACTTCCCTTTCGCGATTGATGTAGCGCGCCAACTGGTAGACCATCATTTTGGGAACGTCGGAAATGACCGCAAGACCGCCAGCCATATCGCCGTACAACGTGCAGTAGCCCACGGCATTTTCCGATTTGTTGCCGGTGCTCAGCACCAAGGAGCCGAATTTATTCGAAAGCGCCATTAGATAATTGCCACGAATGCGCGCCTGAATGTTTTCCTCGGTCGCGTCCGCGGAACGGCCAAGAAACGCGGGAGCCAGCGCGTGTTTATAGGCGTCGAACACCTCGGCGATCGGAATGGTCAGAAAATCAATTCCCAGATTATGGGTTAGCGCATGGGCGTCGGTCTTGCTGCCCTCGGACGAGTACGGACCCGGCATGGACACGCCTAGGACATTTTCCGGGCCGAGAGCGGCCACCGCAATGGAAGCCACGACTGCGGAATCGACGCCGCCACTTAGACCGACGATGGTTTTGCTGAAATTGCATTTGCGAACATAGTCGCGGGTACCCAGCACCAGGGCTTGATACGCGCAGGCAAGTTCGTCTTCCGGTTGCTCGCGGACATCGCCTTCGCCGGTCACCGTATCGAAAATTACGATGTCCTCTTCAAAGGCCTTGGCCTGCGCGGCAAGTTTCCCGCTGGGGGTGAACGCCACGCTGACCCCATCGAAAATCAGCGAATCGTTGCCGCCCACCTGGTTCACATAGACCACGGGACGTTTGTGGTGGAGGGCGGTGGAGCGCAGCATACCCAGGCGCAAAAAACGCTTGTCGATGGTGAAGGGCGAGGCCGAAATGTTGATGAGCACGCTGGTGCCCTGCGAAATCAGTTCGGTGACGGGGTCGCGCGCGTACATGGGCGAGGCCCAGAAGGTCTTATCGTTCCACACGTCTTCGCAAATGGTGATTCCCAACTGCTCCTGTCCGAGGCCGTAGACGTATTGCCGATCGCCTGGTTGAAAGTAGCGGGACTCGTCGAACACGTCGTAGGTGGGCAGCAGCATCTTGGATTGTTCGAACACCACGCGTCCGTGGGCAATCAGCGCGGCTTTGTTGGCAATCGACTTCCCTGCCCGCTTGTGGTCGGCATCGACGGTTCCGGCATAGCCGACAATCGCGGATAAGGGCATTTGCGCCGCTACGCGATTCAGAGTTTCACGATTGCGTTGAATGAAGGCGGGGCGTTCCAGCAGATCCAGGGGCAAATAGCCGCAGATGCACAGCTCGGAAAAAACGGCGAGGTCGGCACCAAGCCGTTTGGCTTGTGCGGCCAGGCTCAGAATGCGTGCGGCATTGCCGTCGAAATCCCCCACAGTGGGATTAAATTGGGCGAGGGCGATCTTCATCCGGATAGAGACTTAGGATATGTGGGGGGAAGGGAGAATGCAAATAGAGGGGGGTGAAAAGAACGGGCCTAAAGATGCGCCACTACAGGAGCGGAGTGTTTTTTCTTTGCGCATCGAGGAGAGATTCTTTCCGCAAAAGACGCGGAAAGAGGCAGAGGTCCTCACTGCGCGGACTCCGTTTGGAATGACGGGTTTTTGTGTGGGAGGAAATCTCATCCGCTCGCGAGAACATCAATCGTGCGGACATGGGGCGCAGCAGTGCTGTGCCCCTACGGCCTACGGGGCGCTGGCTGCTGATTGCTGGGCGAATTGGGTTTCTTCCTTCAGCCCTAGGGTTTCGATGAAACGCTGCTGGACTTGGGCGCAGACGGCGTTGATCTCGTCGATCCCCATATCCGTGGGGCTGACCCGATAGCGTAGCTGGCGCTGTCCGGCGGGTGTTTCGACGATACTCAGGACCACGTCGGCTACATCTTGCGCGTTGGCAGACGTGGCGGAAAACGCCGCGCCGACTTTGTCCGGAATGCCCGCTGCCGGTCCGTAGGTCTCGGTGCGCGCGTGATCCGCACCTTTCACCATGTTGCCAAACACGGCTGTCTGATACGCGCCGGGTTCCAGAATGCAGGATTCAACTCCCTGCCCGGCTAATTCGTAGTGGTAGGCCTCCGCCATCGCTTCCAGCGCGAACTTACTCGCGCAGTAGAAAGCGAATCCGGGAAGCGTCACGCGGCCACCACCGCTGCTCACGTGGAGCAACAGCCCGCTAAGCTGTTTGCGCATGAAGGGTAACACCGCCCGATTGACGCGCACGCAACCGAGAAAATTCGTGTCCATCAACTGGCGCACTTGGTCCACGCTGGTTGCTTCCGCCAGGCCCGACAAGCTGTAGCCGGCATTGTTGATGGCCACATCGATGCGTCCAGCTTGCTCGACGCACATGTGCACCGCGCGGTCTACGGACACTTCGTCCGTTACATCCATCTCCAGGACTTCGACGGTCAAACCCTCTTTTCCGGCGAGCGCGCGGAGTTCCGAGGCATTTTTGGCATTGCGGATTGCGGGATCGCGCATGGTGGCGTAGACGCGATGTCCGTGGCGCGCCAAAGTTTCGGCGAACAAGCGGCCAAATCCGCTGCTGGTACCGCTAATTAGAACAACCTGAGGGGCAGCCATGAATCATCCTCCTGGTAAGCACGGGCGGTTATGGTGAACCGGGCGGGAAAAGAAGTAAAGCACTGCTGGGCGGGAGATTATCGGGCGGAAACTACCCGGGGTAATAAGAAGAGGGTGCATGTCTGGCTGCACCCTCGAAAAGTTTGTCAAAAGCCGGCAAGAGGCAAAGCCGATGTTACACGCTGAAGGAACTGCCGCAACCGCACGTGCTCTTCACGTTGGGATTGTTGAACTTGAATCCCGCGCCTTCGAGCGTCTCGATGTAGTCAATCTCGACGCCATCGAGATACATTGAGCTCATCTGGTCGACAGCGACCTTGAGCCCATTAAAATCGATTACTTCGTCAGAATCGTTGGTCTGATTCTCAAATGCCATGTGGTATTGGAAACCGGAGCAGCCGCCGCCGACTACGGCAACCCGCAAAGCCGTCGGGACGGGGTTCTGCATATTCATGATTTCCTTTACCTTGGTGGCGGCAACGGGGGTCAGATTGATCATGGTTCGTATGGCCTCCGCTCGCGGATTGGCTCCGCAAGCTCATCTCAAAATTAGTATAACACACGCGTAAACGTTGCAAGCCGGGCGGTTCCGGGGCGACGCACGCGCAAACACCTATCATCGAATAGATGCAGGAGATGAGCTCACGGGCACTCGATAGGAGTGTTGCTTGGCTTGGTATTCGCGATGGGAATGAAATAAGCCCAGCGTATACAGCATCGAGGGTGACGGACGTCACAGTGTCTCGCGCCAGCCAATTTAAACTCAACTCACCAGCTTGAAATTATCCCGAAAGGACCAAGGACCCTTGTTTCGCAATTACTTTCTCCCAGTTCGCGACCCAGCTTTGGATATCGTCAACTGGCTCATGGCCAGGACGCAACGAGGCCGGGTGGAATGGGAAATTCGCCCGGCGTTCGTGACCACGGTTTTTTCGAATCAGCACGTGGTGCAGTTCGCCACCGCACGTAACGCCTCAGGCTCTTCTACCTGGCACCATTTCTCGCTGTACGATACACGTGGCAATGAAGTGCTTCGCGTGCTCCCATACGCTACTTCGCCTTGCACTCCGCAACTGATCGCGGCCCTGCATGCGCTGTTTCTGATTGTCACGAAGCCACTGTGCTCGGTGCCACCGGCGTGAGACGTCGCAGAATTTTGCAAATGGGCACCTCCGCCAACCCCAAGAAAACTAAGCCCAACCCAAGACCCAGGTGCAAGTTCGGCACCTGGGGCACCCACAACCCGGTTGGGCACACGGCAATGGTCAAGAACTTATGTAAAATATCGTTATTCTAGTTGACATTCAGGGCGGATCCGGGCATGTTACTTCGCGACGCTATAACCCAGGCTGGGGGTGGAGCGGTTTCATCCCTCTTCCCCCTTCTTTGCCGGGCGACTTTCCTGACACGTGCGGCGGGTGCACTTGCGATTCTGGAACTCCCGCGCTACTCTGAATTTCGAATTGTGGAACCTCATTTTCACACATTTCTAGAGGCCTCTTCTGAAACATAAAGTTACTTTGTTACCGGGCGAAGGCATCGGACCGGAAGTTTCCGCGGCAGTACGCCGGATTCTGGACGCGTCCGGTGTGCAAATCGAATGGGAAGTGCTGGAAGCGCGCGCCGAAAATACCGATAAAGGGACCACCGGGGCCGAGGTGCTGAATACCGCGGCCATCGAATCGGTGCGGCGCAATCACGTGGCGCTGAAAGGGCCGATGGCCACGGCAATTGCGGGCGGCGCACGCAGTGTAAACGTGGCGCTGCGCAAAAGCCTGGAACTTTACGCCAATCTGCGCCCGGTGAAGAATCTGCCGGGGGTGAAATCGCACTTCGAAAATGTGGACGTGGTGATCGTGCGGGAAAACACCGAAGATTTGTACTCCGGACTTGAACACGAAGTAGTTCCCGGCGTAGTGGAGAGCTTGAAAATCATCACGGAAAAAGCGTCCACGCGCATTGCCAAGTTTGCATTTGAGTACGCGCGCCGGGTTGGGCGCAAGAAGATTCACGCGATTCATAAAGCCAACATCATGAAGATGAGCGACGGGCTGTTTCTGAAATCGGTTCGCGCGGTGGCTGAAAAATTTCCGGAGATCGAGTACAAGGAACTGATCGTCGATAACGCCTGCATGCAAATCGTGATCGATCCGCAGCAGTTCGATATTCTGCTGCTGCCCAATTTGTATGGCGATGTGATGAGCGATCTGGCGGCGGGACTGGTGGGCGGATTGGGCGTGGTTCCCAGCGGAAACATTGGCGACGAAGGCGCAATCTTCGAAGCGGTTCACGGGACCGCGCCGGACATTGCGGGCAAAGGAATCGCGAACCCGACGGCCCTGCTGATGAGCGCGATTCTGATGCTGAATTATATAGGCGAAGCGTTCACCGCCGATCGCGTGGAGCAGGCGCTATGGCAGGTCTACCGCGAGGGTAAGCACAAGACACGGGATCTAGGCGGTACGGCCAGCACGACCCAATTCACGGATGCGGTGATCGCGGCGCTGCCGCACGTCTAGAAAACGCGCAAATGGAAATTCTCGATTTGAGCTCATGGTGGAGCACCCAAGATGGACCGGGAACTTGCCGCGTACGTAGTTCGCTACTACAGCCACCTTATGACCGAACGAGAGAGCGCGGCGTCACGGCATCTCGTATTCCAAGACAAGATGGCGCATACCTCTTCTGCTGGCGTGCGTTCACATCTCGCCCCCATGTTGTCAAATAACCCAGAGGTTCTGGCTCTCACGGATGCCGGCATGGATGCATTCACACGACAAGTAGCTGAAAGAATCATGAGGGAGCACGGGCAGGAGATTTATCTGAACTGTTGCCCAAAATGCGGAAAGATCGCGAAAACGCCGCAAGCACGTCAGTGCCGTTTTTGTTTCCATGATTGGCACTGAATCCGTTGCCTCCAATTACGAAGCGCGCGGCTGGGCCTGACGCGACTCTGCCTCAAACTCTCCGCGACCTCAGCGTAACTCCGTGACCTCTGTGGTCAATCTTTCTTTTTCTTTATTGAACTCTTATCCTGAATCTCTAACCATACGTTAGAGGTTCTTCTCTGCGTTGCGAATCTCGCGGACGCGGCTTAACAACTCTTGAATCTTCTGCTCCCGTGCTTGGCGGTCGGTGAATTCGTCGATCGAGCGACGCCCGTCGAGGGACTTCAGTTGCAGCTTCAGCAGATCACTGACGGTACCGAGCAGCCGATCCACTTCCGCTCCCAAATGATCGCTGCCCCCATTCTTATGTGGCGGTCGCGGTTCACGGGTGCTGCTGGCACCGTCGGTCTCCGGAAGCGCTTGCCACTTTCCTACTCGCTCTTGCGCTTTCCACAACTCGCGCAAACCGTAGCGGACGAGCGCACTCACGGTCATTCCTCGTCGTTTGGCCGCAGCGCGAATCCACCGGCCCTCATCCTTGGAACAGCGCAATAGCAAGGTGGCAGAAGCCTTCGCAAGTGGAACGTCACGATAGGCGGCGAGATCGACTCCTGCGCGCGAGGCCATCCTGGCAGAGAGCAATTCGTCGAAATATAAGGACCAGTGCAGCGCGTTCACGACGTAACCGCTGACGGTTCGATATTCGGCGTCGGCGCGATCGCGGATTTTCGCAAGTTCGGCGTGAGTGCAACGAATCAGCAGTGCCGTGCGCTCCGTCATGGGTTTACTATACGCCTGTCGCGGGGAAAGAGCGGATTCACCACAGAGTTCACTGAGGACACAGAGGGAAGAGGGACAACGCCGAGATGCTACAACCCAAGAGCCCACGTGCAGAAGCGGCACGTGGGGCACCCAAAACCGTAAAACCCAACACCATAGAACCAAAACCGTGGGAAAAAAAATTAAGATCCAAAACCGTAAGACCCAACACTGTAAAACCTGACACGCACGCCGACGTGACGCGAGGGTGTCGGTAGGAACTTTTGCTTGTCAGGGTTGGTGAGTCCTTCGTATGCTGCCCCAGGCCTATGCGCTTCCTGCAGAATGAATCTTCCGCGTTTCGCTTAGCGCTGCTTCGCAGCGAACGACTCCGTATCTACATCCTATTCATCGTGGTGGCAATCGCGCTGATATTCCGCGTGGTGCGCACCATAATCGAGTGGGACCCCGAAAACGCCAGTTCGCTTTTGTGGGTGGCGCTCGTCGCCGCGATATTTGTCGCGGTCGAACTGCTGGTCCTGCGCAACATTGGGCGCGGTATGGAGTCCGATGGCAACATGCCGCACTCCATTTGGCTATGGAATATCCTGCTGGAAACCGCCATTCCTGCGTTCCTGATCGCGTTCATCTCCAGCCCGACGATTCCGGCGCCGTACCGCGCGCTGGCGAATCCCGCATTCTGCCTCTACTTTGTGCTGATTACGCTGTCCACACTGCGGCTGAATCCCAGCATCAGCTTGCTGTGCGGAGTCGCCTCGGGCGTGACGTACGTGTGCGCCGCGATGTACCACGGGTGGAGACTGCGGAGGATTTTCGGGGCAGTGTCGCTGTACTCACCGGAAGAAACCGTTTTGGCTTATGCGGTCATGCTGGTGATTGCCGGGCTGGCCGCAGCACTTGTCGCGCGTGAAATTCGCCAGCAAGTGGAAGCCGCGCTACGCGAAGCGGAAACGCGGCGGGAGGTGCAACATCTGCAGCACGATCTCGACGTTGCCCGGTCCATTCAGCAATCGCTGCTCCCGAAAGCTATGCCGCAAATTTCCGGGTACGACATCGCCGCATGGAACAAGCCTGCCGACCAAACCGGTGGAGATTATTACGATTGGCAGCCGCTCCCAGATGGTCGTGTGGTGATCGGCCTGGCGGACGTGACCGGGCACGGTATCGGTCCCGCGTTGCTGGCTGCAGTTTGCCGCGCTTACTCTCGCGCCACGTTCGGGCAGCACAAGGGATTCCTTGAATCCATGGAGCGCATCAATGCCGCGGTGTCCACCGATGTGGGCGAAGGCCGGTTTGTGATGTTCGCAGCGGCCATCGTCGGGGTTGCCAATTCGCAACTGGAACTACTCTCCGCGGGGCAAGCCCCGCTATTCATCTATTGGCTGCAACATGATCGCTTCGATAAAATGAAGGCGCAGGGCCTGCCGCTGGGGATTTCGTCTGAATTTATTTCCGACCCGCCGCACAATCTTCCTTTCAGTCCGGGCGATCTTCTGGTGCTCACCACGGACGGTTTTTTCGAATGGGCTAATCCCAAGGGAGAGCTTTTCGGGACCGAGCGTCTGGAAAACAGCGTTCGCGCCCATCGCGAGCGCAGCGCCGCCGAGATCATTTCCAGTTTGTACGAAGATGTGCTGCGCTACTCGGAAGGCACGGGGCAGAACGACGATCTGACGGCCGTGGTGATTAAACGAGTGGGTAGTTAGGAGTGGAAGTTAGTCGCGCTCGGACGCAATTCAGATTCGAGCTACACCGTTTTGATCGTGCCAAGCTGGGGTTCAGCGTGCTGAACCCTACGAGAACGCGCCCGGCAGGAGTATCGGTGGCACATTGACAGGAAGAGAGATCCCTCACTTCGCGGACTCCGTTCGGGATGACAGCCGACAATAATTTCAAAAGGGACGGGTCTGAAGGACGGGCCACTACACAAGCAAGAGCGTAGCGATTAGTTGACCCAGCCGCCTTCGGGTAGCTCCAACTCGCCTTCTTCGAGAATAGCCAGGCCTTCCGCAAGCATCTCAGTTCCCTTTTGCAGAGCTTTCCAGGCAACACGTTCCGATTCTTCGGCGACCAATTCCAAGCAATCGCGCACTGCTTCCGCATCTTCCAGAATGCGCGTGTCCAATAAGGGAACCAACGTTTCGAGGGCTTTGTCTTGAATTTTCTGGAAGGCCATTTCCACCGGCACTTGTTCCATGCACAACCCGCAAGCCAAATCCACCAGCGCGTCTTCCAGACGAATCCGCCGTATGCGTCCCTTCAATTCGTTCCTGGCTGCTTGAGCCAATCCGTTGCCAGCCGCAATGTGAGCGTCGCTCATGCCGGAGTCTCCTCGGTCGGACTCTGCCGCTCCGGTGAGAGTATCGAGTAGGCAGGCAGGCCACAATAAGTAGTCCGTACCTGGCATTAGCAAACTGCGCACAATTCCACCCCCGCTACTTTCTGCGTAACCGGGTCAGCAACTCCCACCTTCATGCACTTTGCCGCTTTGCTGTTGATCTCTTTCCATCGTATGCTTTGCACCTTGTTGCGGAGCACTTCACCCACACGAGTTCACTCATGCGCCCCCTTTCGCTCCAGGCTGTTGTGCTTTTCGTTCTTCTCCTTCTTCCCTGCATCGCCTTTTCCCAAACCCTCGCCAATCCTTCCATCTCCACCGAACCCAGCCCCGCCCCGAAAGCATTCTTCCGGGACAACCACGAACTCTCTCTGTTCGGCGGCCAGTCCTTCGGCTATCCCGAGGTGCTCAGCTCCCTTCCCGACCAGCGCATCGCCATCATCGGAGTTCGCTGGACCTCGCACTTTTTCGACCTGAAGCAGACCACGGTCAACTGGAGCGCAGACCTTAAGCCCCTGGCCCTTTTTTCCACCGATTATTACAAACAGACCGGATTCACCTATATCGCGGGCCCGCGTCAATACACTTACGGAGGCGGCGCCGGCATCGGCCTTCAATTTGTCCCGCGTACGCACTGGCGCTGCCAGCTGGTATTTGATGTGGATGGCGGCTTCCTGGCGTTTACCAAAGAAACTCCAATCCCCAATTCGCGCCGCGTGAATATCACCTTCGACTTCGGTCCCGGCCTCTACATTCCGACCGGCCATAATCACTCGGTCAAATTAGGCGCGCAGTTCTTCCACTTTTCCAATGCCGACACCGCGCGGCGCAATCCAAGTTTCGACACGATTCTCCTCTATGCGGCCTTCACCTTCCGCAACATCCATCTTTCACGCGGTCGCCACGCCACCTGAGCGCGCTTACTCTTCCTGTTTTCTGATTGCTCCGTGCGCGGTCATCCAATCTTCGAATCCGCTTGGCGCGTTGATGACGCCCCAAATGTTCGCGCCCTTGACGCTTTGCAGCCCGCCCCACTTGAGGCCCTGGAGATCGGCGCCGCGCAGATCCACATTGTCCAGAGTAGCGCCGGTTAAATCCACATTCCGGAGATCCGCACCCGAGAAATCCGCGTCATTCAGTGCGCTTCTGGCAAACGAAACTCCTTCCAGGCGCGCGCGGCGCAAGTTCGCGCTTCGCAGATTCGCATCCTCGAGGTTCGCTCCCGTGAGCACCGCTTGGCGGGCATCCGCGCCGTCAAAATCAGCGCGCGAGAGTTTTGCTTTGGGCAAGCGCACGCCCATCAAAAACGCCGAGGACAGATTCACACCCACCAGCGAGATGCCGTCGGCATTCAACTCCTCGAGCGCTTCGATCCTTCCGCCGTTGCCGCCTTTGCCTTCGGCGGAATTGATCACCTGCCACGCCTGATAATGCTTCTGCTTGAGCCGGTCGCCGGATTCCGCAAAATAAAAGATCACCGCGACGAGTACGCCAAAGCTGCCCAGATATTCGAGAAATTCGACGAGGCGCCAATTGCTTAGCGCGTATACGGCCCATTCCAATGCGTACTCCATCATGACGAAGGGCAGCATCCACCTGTGGTGCATCTGACTCCGCCATTCGCTCCATGCCGCCGGCCGCTCCCTCCTGATGAACACCTGCATCTGCGCGTCTCCTTGGCATGCGATCAACACGCCTGGTAAACGTTACACCGGTTCTGGGTGTTCGTGGTGCCGTTCGTTACGTTTGTGGAATTGTGGTACTTGGGGCGGGAGCAGGGCTCCTGATGAGCAAGACACAGCGAGCCAAGAGAGATTCCTCACTGCGCCGACTCCGTTCGGAATGACGTGATTTGTGGGCGGATCGGATGATCAAGACACAGCGAGCCAAGAGAGATTCATCGCGAAAGGCGCGATGGAAAATCGTACCTCACTGCGCGGACTCCGTTCGGAATGACGTGGTTTGGTGGGGGTTTGGGAATTGGAGTGTCGCGCCTCTGGCGCTTGTGCCGTTGAAAAGGAGGGGCCGCAGTAGCATGCGCGAAACCCACGAAAAGGCACGGGTCTGAAGAGTCTGTGTGATGACTAACTTTTTCGATGCCTTGACCACAATATATTGTAGAGAGCGAAATGTCTCTTTCAATTCGTCGCGGCAAAAACGAGTTCTCACACAGACTCTGAAGACCCGCCACTACAGGCATCACAACCGATAAACTGGGCGCGATACGCGGGCCTGTGAAACCCGGCGGATCGGGAGGAATCACTGAGGATGCAGGGGGCTACTTTGGGGCTGGTTGTTGGGCTTTCTTGCGTTCTTCGTCCATTCTGCGGACCATGGCTTCGAACTTGGGCTTTTGCTCGTCCGTGAGGAGTGCGCGCATTTCGTTGCGGGCTTTCTCGCGCGCGACGTCCACGTCTTTGTCCGCTTTCTCGCGAATTTCTTTCATATTTTCGTGCGTGGTGCGAATAATGTCGTCCACTTTGGCGGTCTGATCCGGAGTGAGGCCAATTTCCTTGGTCATGTCCGCAACATGTTTGGCGCGCCGTTCGGGCTCGGGCACCGGTTTGGTCAAGGTGGCGGCGTAACTCCTGTGGCCAAAGCTGTACCCAAACACTGCGCCCATGGCGGCGCCGACGAGAAAGACAATGGCCAGCCAGATGCGGGCCTTGCGCAAGGCATCCTGGTTCATGGCAAACGATCCTCATGTGCGCTCAAAACAATATCGTCGTTCACCTGGATGGGAGTCGCTTCGAAGATTCCTTCGGCAACGGTCATTTGCGGTTCCATGGATTGCGTGGACCGGCGCACTTGAAACGCCCAGGTGCCGCCCAACATCAGCAGCAGGGTGGCGAAAGCGACCAGGCGTGGCGCCAGCCGTCTTACGCTATTCCAGAAGCCGGTCTGGCGCTCTTCCAATTCCAACTCTTGCGTCTCGATGGCTCGCATGACGCGCCGGGTAAACCAGGGCCCGGCCTCCAGCGATTCCGGCATGCCCGCAAACGCAGCCCGGGTTTCCGCGAAATCCTCGATGGCTGCCCGGCATTCAGCGCAGTTGACGGCATGCGCCTTGGCCTGATCCGGCAATCGCTCCAGGAAGTCCGCGGCAGTGGCGCCATCGCCATCAGCCGCCGGCAATGCTTCCAGTTGGCTCAAAAACCATTCGCAATTCACTTGTTCACCGATCATCCTTGGTTTACCTCGCTTCTCCCCTGGCCTATTCCTCACTATTCGCAATCATCTTCTCACGCACCCGCAGCCCGTCTCTTCCTCCGAATTCGCTCGGCAATGCGCTGGCGCGCCCGGAACAACCTGACTTTCACGGTGTTGCCGTTGATGCCCATAATCTCCGCAATCTCTTCCACGGTAAAGCCCTGCACTTCCTTAAGCACCAGCATGGAGCGGTCGCGTTCGTCCAAGCAATCCAGCCAGTGGTCGAGCTGCTCCCTGGCTTCCAGGCGATCGCTTACGTCGAGCCCAAAGTCGGACTTCTGCTCGGTAGTGTGGTAAGCGTGCGCCTGCTCTTCGTTCAGTTCCGATTCGAAGACCAGCGGCCTGACCTTCCTCTTCCGCAACAAGTCCCAACATTCATTGACGGTAATTTTGTACAACCAAGTGGTGAATGCGGACCGTTGATCGAATCGTTTGAGCGAAAAGTACGCCTTCAAAAAAACCTGCTGCGCTATATCTTCCACATCCTCGCGGTTCCTCAGGATCCCTCCGGCCACCGCGAAAACCCGACCCTGATGGCGGGCGACCAGCGATTCAAAGGCTTGCTTGTCTCCAAGCTGGGCCTTTGTGACCAAGTCCCGGTCATCCGCGTGCCTCTTAGCGCCCTGTTCGGCCTGATTGGCCTCCGCCGTCACCGGCACGCCGGTCTCCTCTGATTTTGGGACGTGGGGCATGTCTGTTTGGTTACGCTATTTTAATCCGGTTGTCCACCAACTGCTGTTCTGGTAACGGGTGATGTACGTGATTGTATCCTAATCACTTGGAAGGTGGAGGGACAAGAAACATTCACACCGCTTAGCAGATTGCCCTTGCAATTGATAACTAACTATAGAATACTCAACCCATGATTATTGGTGACAGGCTTCGCGCTCTGCGCGAAGAAAAGAAACTCTCCCAGGGCGATATCGAGAAACGCACCGGCTTACTAAGATGCTATATTTCCCGCGTTGAAAATGGCCACACGGTTCCGGCTATTGAGACGCTCGAAAAGCTGGCGCGTGCTCTCGAATGCCCACTTTATCAACTCTTCTACGACGGCGAGGAGCCGCCCCAGTTGCCCAACCTCCCAAAGCGCAAGTCGTCAGACGACATCGCCTGGGGAACGTCGGGCAAAGAGGCGCGCTACCTCAACAAGCTTCGCCGCTTGCTGAGCAAAGCCGACGATGAGGATCGCAAGCTGCTTCTCTACATGGCCCAGAAGATGGCCAATAGGTAGGCAGCTTTTCCGGAGCCCTCCGGGAAATAAAAACCGCTCGGACGACGAAGGCCGCAACGCCCTGCCCATGCGGCCTTTTCGCATTTTTGGGTTTGTAAGGATTTGTTAAGAAATTCAGCGGGGCTGTGGAAAACCATTTGCCTCGGCTGCTACTCCCACTCAATTGTACTCGGCGGTTTGCTGGAGATGTCGTAGACGACGCGGGTCACTCCGGGGACTTCGTTGACGATGCGAGTGGAGATGCGTTCGAGTACGTCTCCTGGCAGGCGCACCCAATCGGCGGTCATGGCATCGTCGGACTGAACGACGCGAACGGCAACCGTGAGTCCATAGGTTCGACCGTCTCCCATTACTCCTACGCTTCTCACCGGGAGTAGTACCGCAAAGGCTTGCCAAACCCGTTCATACCATCCCGCCTTACGAATTTCGTCAATGACGATGTCGTCGGCTTCCCGCAGGGTAGTTAAGTCTGGACGATTAATTTCTCCTAATAACCGAACCGCCAAGCCGGGACCTGGGAAGGGATGCTTCACCAGTATCTCCTGAGGTAATCCGAGATCTTTGCCGATGCTGCGGACTTCGTCTTTGAACAAGTCTCTAAGCGGCTCGATGAGGGCAAAGGGCATTTTTTCGGGCAAACCGCCGACGTTATGATGCGTTTTGATGGTGGCGGAAGGTCCTTTAACGGACACAGATTCAATGACATCGGGGTAAAGCGTGCCCTGGACCAGGAACTTGATGTCGCCGCCGGCCTCTTCCTTTTGGATGCGCTCGGCCTCGGATGCAAACACGTCAATGAACTGATTGCCGATGATCTTGCGCTTGCGTTCCGGGTCGCTGACGCCCTGTAGTTTGTCGAGGAAGCGGTCCGTCGCGTCCACTCCGACGACACGCAGGCCCAGCCGCTCGCGGTACATCTCGAGGGTGTGTTCGAACTCGTTTTTGCGGAGCAGTCCGGTGTTGACGAAGATGTTGGTGAGGCGAGTGCCCATGGCGCGGTGTACCAGAACTGCTGCTACCGTGGAATCGACTCCTCCGCTTAATCCGCAGATCGCGTGGTGGGTGCCCACCTTCGCGCGAATGGCCTCGACGGTTTCCTCGATGAAGGCCGCGCCGCTCCACTTGGGTTCGGCGTTGCAGACGGTAAACAGGAAATTGCGCAGAATCTCGGTGCCGCGCTCAGTGTGCTTCACCTCCGGGTGAAATTGCACGGTATAGATCTTGCGCTTGGGATCCTCGGCGGAAGCGATGGCGTTGGAGGTCTTACCCGTGGCGTGAAATCCCGGGGGCAAGGCGTGTACGTTATCGCCGTGGCTATTCCAGATTTTCAGATTCGCGGGAAAATTGCGGAACAGGTGGCTCTCGCATTTTTCGACGTTAAGCTGCGCTGGACCGTATTCGCGCCGCTCCGCTGGTTCGACTCTGCCCCCCAGATTCTTTGCCACCCACTGCATACCATAGCAGATGCCGAGCACGGGGATTCCCATGGCCAGGACGCCGGGATCGCATTTGGGGGCGTCTTTGTCGTAGACCGAACTGGGGCCGCCGGACAAAATGATGCCGGCGGGCTGGAGGTTGCGAATTTCGTCGAGGGAAACGGTGCAAGGCAAGATGGCGCTGAAGACTTGTTGCTCGCGGACGCGGCGGGCGATCAGTTGAGTGTACTGGCCGCCAAAATCGAGGACGACAATGCCGCCGAGTTCGGCCTTCATCTTGCCTGGTTGTTTTTCGAATTGCACTTGCGCGGCTCCGTCCATAGCTTGCATCTCACATCAGCGTAAAAAAATGCTCACCCCAAGAGCCGGCTGGAAGCCGGCGCTACAAAGGACTCCTGAATGGCTGTGCTACTTGACCACAAGATTGAGCAACTTGTCTGGAACAAAGATCACCTTGGCGATTGGCTTCCCGTTCAAGTGGGAGGCCACGCCGGGGTCGGCCTTCGCCAGCGCCAGGACCGTATCTTCCGAGGCGCCGGCGGCCACCTTCACGCGGCCGCGGACCTTACCCAGAACTTGGACGACGATTTCGACTTCTTCGTCCTTCGCCAAGTCCGGATCGAATGCCGGCCAATTTACGGTCCACAGTCCAGCGGTATGGCCGAGCATCTCCCACAGTTCTTCCGATAAGTGAGGGGTAATGGGCGCGAGCATCAGCACGACGATTTGCAGGACTTCGTTTTTGACGTGTGGGCGCACGCCGGAATCGGCCGAGTACAGCGCGTTGGTCAATTCCATGATGTGGGCGATGGAGGAATTGAAATGCCAGCGGACTTCAAAATCCTGACTCACTCGGCGAAGCGTCTGGTGCGCTTTCCGAAGCAGCGCTTTCTCAGCGTCATTGTAATTGGTATCGGGGCAGTTGGTGTCGGGCTGGCCGGGAGCGGCGGCTGGTTGCGCGGCATTTTTCTCGACTAAGCGGTAGACGCGGTTCAAGAAGCGCCAGGCGCCTTCGATCGCTTCCTCGCTCCACTCCAGATCCTTTTCCGGAGGAGCGGCGAACAAGGTGTAGAGTCTGCCGGTATCCGCACCATACTTGTCGGCCATTTCGATGGCGCCGACCACATTGCCTTTGGACTTGGACATGGCCACGCCGCCCTTTTGCACCATGCCCTGAGTAAACAGGCGGGCTGCGGGTTCGCTGTGGCGAATCAAGCCGATATCGCGCATCACCTTGCACCAAAATCGCGAGTACAGCAGGTGCAAAATGGCATGAGTGATGCCGCCGATGTACTGATCGATCGGAAACCAGTAGCCGACTTTCGCGGAATCGTAGGGGGCTTTGTCGTTGTGTGGATCGCAATAGCGGTAGAAATACCAGGAAGAGTCCACGAAGGTGTCCATGGTGTCGGACTCGCGGCGCGCTGGACCGCCGCACTTAGGACATTTCACGTTGACGAAGTCGGGATCGGTGGCGAGAGGCGACTGGCCTTCGCCGGTCAGCTTGGGATTTGCGGGCAACAGGACGGGGAGGTCAGCGTCTGGCACGGGAACCATGCCGTCTTTGTCGCAATAAATGATGGGAATGGGAGTGCCCCAATAGCGCTGGCGCGAAATACCCCAATCGCGCAGACGGAAAATCGTCTCCTTCTTACCAAAGGCACCCGCTTCCGCATCGGCGGCCATCTTTTCCATGGCGGCCTCGGTGTTCATGCCTGAGTAAGGCCCGGAATTTACGCTGACGCCGTAGCCGGTGAACGGGGGTTCGGCAGACTCGCTCTGAGCCGGGTGGACAACGACCGGGATTGGTAATCCATATTTGGTGGCAAACTCGAAGTCGCGTTCGTCGTGGGCAGGGACGGCCATGATGGCCCCGGTGCCATATTCCATGAGGACGAAATTGCCAACCCAAATGGGGATTTTCTCGTTGTTGAATGGGTTGATGGCGTAACGGCCAGTGAAAAAGCCGTCCTTTTCCGCCGTGGCGATGTCTTCCATTTTCACGGAGGTTTGTTTCATTTGCGCGAGTTTCGCTTGCGATGCGGCCTGGCCCGGCGCGCCGGTGATGAGAGTTTCGGCGAGCGGGTGATTGGGGGCGAGGATTAGTGCGCTCGCGCCGTAGATGGTGTCGATACGGGTGGTAAAGATTTCGATTTTTGGTTGGGTGGAAGGCGAAGAGAAGAGAGATTCCTCGCGTTCGCTCGGAATGACGGGCTTTGCTGATACCTCGCTTGCGCTCGGAATGACGGGTTCTTTTGTGGTGGAGTCGGCCAATGGGAACCAGACTTTGGCGCCGGTGGATTTGCCGATCCAATTGCGCTGCATGGTGATGACGCGTTCCGGCCATCCACCTTCCAGCAGTTTCAAATCGTCCAGTAACTGGTCGGCGTAGGCGGTGGTCTTCAGGAACCACTGGTCGATTTCGCGGGCTTCGACGAGTGTGTCTTCATGACGCCAGCAATAGCCGCCATTGACGACCTGCTCGTTGGCCAGGACGGTGCAACATTTCGGGCACCAGTTCACGCGGCTTTTTTTCTTGTAGGCGATGCCGCGCTCCAACATGCGCAGGAAGAACCACTGATTCCACTTGTAATATTCGGGATCGCAGGTGGAGATTTCGCGGCGCCAATCGTAGGAAAAACCGAAGCGGCGAAGGACGCGTTGAAACTCGGCAATATTATCGTTGGTCCAGATGCGCGGGTGGGTGTGATTCTTGATTGCGGCGTTTTCGGCAGGCAGGCCGAAGGCGTCCCATCCCATGGGATGGAGCACGTTGAAACCTTTCATGCGTTTTACGCGGGCGACCACGTCTCCGATGGTGTAGTTGCGCATGTGGCCCATGTGCAGAGTGCCCGAGGGATAAGGGAGCATCTCCAACACATAGTATTTGGGTTTTTGGGGGTCAGCTTCGGATTCGAATACGCGATTGTCGTTCCAGCGCTTTTGCCATTTCGCTTCAATCTCCTGCGGCTTGTAATCCCCCACGTTTACCTGTCCCCTTCCTGATCTCCTGGCATCCACAGGGCAGCGGGATAAACCCGCTACTTACTTCTTCTTTTTCCTGGCCACCGGCAAATGGCGGGCGCTATGTTTCTTTCCAGTTTTGGCCAGGGCGCGCTTGATCGCCGGAGTCATCATCGAGAATCCCTTTTCCGCATGAGGACCTTCGACACCCGCGAGTTCCCACAACTTGGCGACGTTCCGGCGGTCATCGCCGGGATCGTCGATGGGGGTCTCCAGCAAAAATGCGCGGCCCGGCAGGCCTTCGGGCGGCAAGGTTCCCAAACGGGGATGCCGCAAGATTCGCGCAAAAGCGGTGCGCCCAATCTTCCCTTCCCCGATATGGGCGTGACGGTCTACGCGGCCGCCGAGGGGAATCTTGGAATCGTTCACGTGCAGCACCGGAACATTTTCCAGGCCAATGGTGCGGTCAATGGCGTCGAGGGTCTGCTCGAGCCCCGCTTCGCTGCGAATGTCGTATCCGGCGGCGAGCAGATGGGCGGTATCGAGACACGCGCCCACTTGCAACGGCCGATCATCAGTGCGATTGCTGCCCCCGCCGCGATTGCATCCACTGATAATGGCGGCGACTTCTTCCAGGCGGGAGCCTACGGAAGTTCCCATACCTGCCGTGTTCTCAATGAGGATGCGCATTTGCCCCAGGGGCACGCGCTTGGCGGCCTGCTTCACCGCGTCCACAATTGAGGCGATGGCGCTCTCCACGCCCACTTCGCCGCGGGCGCCGGGATGCACCACGATGTAATCCGCGCGCAGAGCTACGCCGCGCACCAACTCCTCGTGAAAGGCCTGAATCGAGCGCGTTCGCAGCATCGGCTGAGTGGCTGCCAGGTTCACGAGGTAATTGGCGTGAATCACCAATGGACCAAGCCCCAACTCTTCGCGGCGGGCGCGAAAGGCCTGGGCATCCGACACCGGAATGCGGACATTCGCGGCTTGCCACATGCGCGGGCTCGCCGAGAAAATCTGCAGCGCGTTGGCTCCCAATTTCCGGGCCGATTCCAGCGCATTGAGGTAGCTGCCCGCTATAGAGGTGTGGATACCAATGCGCACACTTCCGTCCATCCACGCGGGCGGCTGTGGCTCAGGCTCGGGCTGAGGAATGTACTCCTCATCGGCCTCGAAAATCGTATTGTCCACCAATGGATATTCCGGCATACCTATTCCGTCTACCTGCTCTTTCTCTCTGTTCTTAAACTTCCTATTCTACCACATCGGCACCAAGCGCTTACGGCCGATAAATACAAGGCGCTTGGCGGATTTTTACATTTGTTTGCTTGCAGATGGGCGGGAAACTGACTCATGCTATCGCGCATGTCCACGAATGCCGCGGGTATGTCTAATCACAATGTGCAGCAGGCGGTACCGTTTTTTATGGTGGCCGATATGGCGCGCTCGCTGCGCTTCTACATCGAGGGGCTGGGGTTCACGCTCAAGAATAAGTGGACGCCGGAGGCTCCAGATAAAATCCAGTGGTGCTGGCTGGAGTTGGGCGGAGCCGCGGTGATGCTGCAGGAATACAATCCCGGGCGGGTGCCTGCGGAGAAGCGCGGAGTGGGAACGTCGATTTGGTTTCAGTGTCAAGACGTAGTGGCGCTGTATCACGAGTTCCGGGGACGGGGACTGGAGCCCAAGGAACCGTTTGTGGGGAATCACCTGTGGGATACGGCGATCAGCGATCCGGACGGGTATAACCTGCACTTCGAATCGCCTACGGATGTGCCGGAGGAAACGAAGTTGTCGGAATGGACGAAGGAATAGCGGTGCTGCGTTTTTTGCGAAGCTTGGAAAACGCACGGGTGTGAAGATCCGCCACTACGGGAATTGGGTTGCTACTTCTTTGCGATGGAGCGGAGATAGTTGACCAGGTCCCAAATCTGGGTGGGCTTGAGGCGGCCTTCTTCGCCGCTCATCTGACCTTTGCCTTTGTCGATGAGGGTGAACATTTCACCGTCGGTCATGCCTTTTAGCGTCTCCGGATCGCGAAAATCTTTCAGCGTCAGCTTCATGTCCGATACCAAATCTCCATCGCCCGCTCCCGCTTTTCCGTGGCACATGGCGCAATCGACTCCATAGGTTTTCTTGCCGGAAGCGAGGGAGGTGGGCGTCGGCTTCACCGGGTTGACCAACTTTGCGGCATCGGCAGTTGTCTTCACATCTGCGCCGGTTTGTGCCGCGGCTGCGGGTTTCTCCTCCGGGGGTTTTTGAGGTTCCTGCCAAACCGAGTGCGTCAAAACGAGCGTCAGAAAGCATGCAAAATACCACGTCATGGCTGCCCTCCTGTCCCATTTGTATCGTGAACCGCCCGCGCGAGCTCCCCGAGCGTTGGGGTGAGTATAGTCCTGCTGGGGTGCGGCGGGTGTTTATTCTTGTGGGTGCGTGCTTAGGGTTAGAGGTAGAACGAACCTAAGCGGGATTTCACCACAGAGGACACAGAGAACACAGAGGGGAGTCAGTTGCGGTCGAGGGTAGGCGATCTACAGATCGACGAGTACACCACCCAGACCAGGAGCTTGGGATGGCTGTGCTACGGTCCAACCGTACGGGGACGGCAACTGATTACTGGGCCAAACCGTCCGGGTCTTTGCCGGTCTGAATTTCGGCTTGGTTCCCTTCCATGCGCTTTCAATCGTGCGGACAAGGGGCGCAGCAGTGCTGTGCCCCTACTCCAGAGACAAAAAACGCACCTCGCAAAAAAGGTGCGCCTATCGTATACCCCGTTTGGTTTTTGTGTCCCCTGAAATTTCTCTATTTCGTCAACTGAAACTCGCGAACTTTTCCTTTTGCCTTGGCGTCCTGCTCTTCCAGTAAACGGCGCAACATGTGCCCCGCCGACGCTTGCTCGCTCAACTTTCGCGGTTCTTCCAGCGCTATTGCGATTGTGGCAAGATAGCGCAGGATTTCCTTAGTCACGTCGGAGCTTTCCAGCACGACGATTTGCGCTGGTCTTCGCATCAGCAACAGCACCGCGGCGAACATCAGCAAAATTCCGCTGGCCATCAGCAGATCCGAGCCACTCAAACCGGATAGATTCAACTTCCATCCAGTTTTCTCCCAAACTGCCAGCAATTCCGGCCGTGCACTTAAGCCCATAATTCTACTCATACGAATTGCCCCTATTCTACCGAATCCCCAGGTTGCGGCGGTGCTGCCTACTGCTATCGAACGACCGAAGAAGGTGCGGGCGGCTTCCACCCAGCCTACGGATCAGAAGCGAATGTACGGGCCAAACATCACTTTCAAGTTGTGATGCGTTCCGTTGTTGAAATACATTTCATCCGCAACGTCCAGGCGCAATCCCACCGGTCCGACAAATCCTTCCACGCCGCCGCCGGGCATGAAGACGCCGTTCCAGTTGTTGTCGCGCAAGCCTTGTATTTGGCTGGTGAACGTGTCGAAGCCCGCAGGCCGCGAGTCGAACATGAAATTGATGAAACCACCCTTGGCTTCGAGAAATGGACGGAAGCGCCCGTGTCCCAGAGTGACTTTTGGTCCAAACAATCCATGCAGAACGCGCACGCCGGAATTTGCGAACGTCACCGATCCTCCCGTGGTGTCCGTAAACCCTTCGCTATGTTCCTGGCTGAAGTCGTAAGCCATTTCCGCTTCGAATTTTGTGTGCGGGAGAATCCCGAAACCCAGGCGTCCACCGACACCGAACATGTTCGTGTCCGTTTGGTTCGAACGGAAATAGTCCGCGAAAGCGCCGGCTTCCACATGACTCGATTCCTGTGCCCAGGCTACCGGAGCCATGACGATACAACACACCACCACCCAGAAAAGTTGCTTCATCCTTGTTCTCCTTGCATTTTCTGAATTCCCGGAAAGCAGGTGGCTGGGCACCGCGGCGCTCGCTCGGAGCGTCACTGCTTTCGTTTGAAGGATGCAACTTTGCAGCCGAAAAGTTGCTACGCTGTTTGCCGTAATTGCTCTAGTGTACGTGCCTTATGCAAATTTGCGGCGACGTTACGAGAGGCGGCGGCTGGGCTGGCGCACTCGAAAAGGCCGGTCGCTTTCTTCGGCTTTAGTTCTCAATTACACTAGGGTTTCTCGAAGAATCCGAGGTCTCCCGCATGCTCGTTGTGATGCAGTCCCACGCCACTGAGGAACAGGTCCGCGCTGTTTGCGATCGCATTGACGCGCTGGGACTGAAAGCGCATCCCATTCCGGGCGCGGGACGGACGGCGATTGGCATCACCGGAAATTCCGGCGCGGTCGATCTCGGCGTGCTGGAATCGATGCCGGGCGTGATTGAGTGCATTCCGGTCACTAAGCCGTACAAACTGGTTTCACGTGACGTGAAGGAAGAAGATTCGATCATCAAAATACCCACGCCTTCGGGGGACGTGTTGGTTGGTGGCTCGCATATTGCGATGGTGGCGGGACCGTGCGCGGTGGAAACCGAGGAGCAGTGTTTTGCGGTGGCGGAGCAACTGAAATCCACGGGAGTTCGGCTGTTTCGCGGAGGCGCGTACAAACCCCGAACTTCTCCGTATTCGTTCCAGGGCTTGGGACTTTCGGGTTTGAGGATTCTATCGCGCGTGCGGAAGCAGTGCGGGTTTGGCATCGTGACCGAAGCGATTGACAACGAATCGCTCGATCTGGTGGAAGAATATGCGGATGTGATTCAGATTGGCGCGCGTAACATGCAGAACTTTTCGTTATTGAAACGGGCGGGACGAGCGAAATTGCCGGTGCTGCTGAAACGTGGCATGGCCGCGACGCTTGACGAGTTTTTGATGGCTGCCGAATACATTCTGAGCGAAGGAAATTACAACGTGATGTTGTGCGAGCGCGGGGTTCGGACGTTTTCGGATTTTTCGCGTAATACGTTGGATCTCGCGGTCGTGCCCGCGGTAAAGAAACGAAGCCACTTGCCGATTCTCGTTGATCCCAGCCATGGCACCGGGAAGCGTCACAAAGTGTTGCCGCTCTCACGGGCAGCAGTCGCGGTGGGGGCGGATGGGCTGCTGGTGGAGGTGCATCATCAGCCGGAGAAAGCGCTGAGTGATGGCATCCAGTCGATCCTGCCGGAGGAATTCGCCAACCTGATGTGCGAAGTCCAGCAAATCGCCGCCGTGCTGCACCGCACGATCAATTAACCCTGGGGCCAAGCTTCAGGCTCGTGACATATTTCGCTCCCTACAATATATCGTGGTCAAGGCATCGGAAAAGTCAGTCATCACACATACTTTGAACAGCCGCTACATAACGACGACCCGAGAGGAGAGTGGAGGATCGGGGTCACAAAAGTGGTGTGCGCGCGGTCACACAATTGCGTTCATGGTGCAAGCTAAAGTGTGGCTGTTTTATTAGCTTGTTCTCAGGATCACCTTCCCGTAGTCCTTTCAACCCTCCTGGGAGTTCGCAGTGGACGCTTGGGCGTTTTGCGGCCGGAAGGGGACCCATGCACGCATTCGCAGTCTTTTTGTCATTTGTGGTGATCGATGCGATTTACACGCTGCCGATGATTGGCTGCCACAGGCTGCTGAAGTCGGCGCAGCTGAAGGAAGATGCCGAAGACGAACGGTTGTGGGAGTACCTGCTGGACCCGTGTCGGCTATCAGCAGAACACGCGTGGTCTTAGACGGGAGCTACAGGTGATCTGAGTTGCGCTGAGCCGCGCGTAATCGTCACTGCGATTGAGAGATAGCGGACGTCGTACAGTTGTCCGTGGCCGCAATGGAAGGCATTGCGGTGCAGTCCTTCTTCGCGAAAACCTAATTTCATTGCAAACCCAATCTCATTGCCATAGCGTCCTTGATAGGAGGCCGGATTTAGTACTAGTACAAGGACGACCCGGTTGCAACTCGGATTCGGCGGCGAAGTGGGTCAGGGTCGGGTAAAATGTCTTTGGGCAGGGTTTGAACTGAACATGTTGCCAGACAAGACGGGTCGCTATGCGGTCGCGCTGGCCGTGTCTCTGCTCGCGCTGTATATCCGGTACCTGCTGATGCCCTATCTGGGCATGGACTCTCCGTATCAAACCGTATGGCTGGCGGTGGCATTCTGCTCGTGGTTTCTGGGATTAGGGCCATCGGTACTGAGCACGATGGTGTGCGCTCTCGGTGTCTCCTACTTTTTCCTGGAGCCAATCCATACGTTGGGTATTCGCAGTCGAGTGGAACAGTACGGGATGGCGAGCTTTTTAATTTTTGCAGGAGCGATGATCGCGTTGGGGGAGTCCAACCGGCGCGGGGCTGCTTCGCGAGGATTATTGGCGGCGATAGTGGATTCATCGGACGACGCGATCATTTCGCAAAATCTGAACGGCGTCATCACCAGCTGGAATAGCGCGGCGGAACGAATGTTTGGGTGGACGGCGCAGGAGGCGCTCGGCAAGCCGTTGACGATTATCGTGCCGCCGGATTTACGGGACGAAAAAACGGACACGCTGAAGCAGCCGGAGTTTGGGGAGCGAATCGACCGGCTGGAAACGGTGCGTATGAAGAAGTCGGGCGAGCGCATCGATGTGGCCCTCACCGTATCGGCGATTCGTGATCAACGTGGCAGAATCGTGGGCACTTCGCGGATTTCGCGGGATATAACGCAACGGAAGCAAGCCGAGGCGCAGCTGAAAGCGGCTCACGAGCAGTTGGAGCAACGGGTGAGTGAACGAACGGCGGAGCTGTGGGACAAGAATCGGGAGTTACAGCAGCAGGGCGATCTGGTGCGGCAGCTCTCGGGGAGGCTGCTGCAACTTCAGGACGAAGAGCGGCGGCGCATCGCGCGGGAGCTGCATGACAGTGTCGGGCAGATGCTTGCGGCGATCAGCATGAACATTTCGAAGGTTTCACGGGAGAAGGGCAAGCTTAGCCCGGATACTCAGAAGTGTATCGAGGAAAACGCTTCGCTAGTTTCGCAAACGCTGACTGAGATTCGAACGATGTCGCACTTGTTGCACCCACCGCTGCTGGATGAGGTGGGTTTGGGGTCAGCGCTGAAATGGTTCATCGAAGGCTTCGCGCAACGGAGCAAGATCGAGGTTCAACTGGAAATACCGGAGGAATTTGAGCGCCTGAACAGCGAGCTGGAGATTGCTATTTTTCGCATCGTTCAGGAATGTCTAACAAACATTCACCGGCATTCCGGTAGCCCGACGGCGGAAATACACGTCAGTGTGCAAGAGGGCTCAGTGCGTTGCGAGGTGGTCGACCAAGGAAAAGGAATACCGCCAGAAAAGCAAAGCGCACTGAATTCTTCGGGATCGGTAGGGGTGGGATTTCGCGGGATGCGGGAGCGGGTGAGGCAACTCGGGGGAACGCTTCAGGTGGATTCCAATGGCCATGGCACAGCGGTAAAGGTGGTACTGCCGTTGCCGCAGGCGAGAACGGCAGGAACTGGAACGGGCTTGGACTAGGTGGATGGCGGTGCGTTTGGGAAGCGAGACGGAGCCGCTACAGTCGTAGGGCAATCAATCACAAAAACGATTTTGCAGTGGTGATATACTGCGCACGACTTTATCTCCGACAGGAGGAATGCGCATCCATGAGATTCGGATTCCGTCCGTACTCAAGAATCATTGCGTTGATTTTTGCACTGGCCTTCTTGTTGCCCAGCGCTGCACCGGCCGATCAGTACAAGAACTTCCGCGTGGCCGTATACATTCCGGTATTCGTGGTGAAACAAATGGAAGACCCCAAGTGGTTGCAAACCAGCTGGGAAACCATCAGCGGGCAAGTAAAAGTCGACAAGGTATACATCGAGACGTATCGCAGCCACCAAATCGCGGACGAAAAGGTATTGGAGCAGATCAAGAAGTTTTTCACCGATCATGGCGTGCAGGTTGCGGGTGGCATTGCGTTCACGGGAGATGAAGCACGGCAGTTCGAATCGTTTTGTTATACGGACCCGAAGGACCGCGACTATGTGAAGAACGTATCGGAACTGACGGCGCGGCACTTCGACGAGATTATTCTGGATGATTTCTTTTTTGTGAACTCAAAGCGCGATTCGGATATCGCGGCGAAGGGCGCGAAGAGCTGGACGGACTTTCGCCTGGAGCTGATGGATAACGCAGCGCGCAATCTGGTGATTGGGCCGATCAAGGCGGTGAATCCGAAAGCCAAGGTGATTATCAAGTTTCCGAACTGGTACGAGCACTTCCCGGGGTTGGGCTTCGATCTGGACAAAGAGCCGAAGTTGTTCGATGGAATTTACACCGGGACAGAGACGCGCGACCCGGTGATTACGGATCAGCATTTGCAGCAATACGAGAGCTACCAGATCTTCCGGTACTTTGAAAATATCAAGCCGGGGGGAAACGGCGGGGGTTGGGTGGATACCTTTGGCACGCGGTACGTGGATCGGTACGCCGAGCAGTTGTGGGACACGATGTTCGCGAAGGCTCCCGAGATTACGCTGTTTTTTTACGGGGGACTGCTGCAACCGGTGGCGCCGGGAGATCGCGATGGGTGGAAAAACCTGCCGACCAGCTTCAAGTATGAAGAAATGCTTGGCTACCGCAATCCTGGCCGGTCCGGCAAGTCGACGATGGCGCGGGTGGCGGGTTATTCGCTGGAGCAAGTGGATCCGATTGTTGGGCAGTTGGGGAAGCCGATTGGGATGGCAAGCTATAAGCCGTACCAATCCGTGGGCGAAGATTTTCTGCACAATTACCTGGGGATGATCGGCATACCGATCGATCTGCATCCGGAATTTCCCGCCGATGCGGACGTGGTTTTGCTGACGGAATCGGCGAAGTTCGATCCCGAGATCGTCAGCAAGATCAAGAGCCAATTACAGGCGGGGAAGAATGTGGTGATTACTTCCGGGCTGCTGCGGGCGCTGCAAGGGAAAGGAATCGAAGACATTGTGGAGCTTCGATTGACAGGCCAGAAAGTGGCGGTGCATGAGTACCTGGGAGCGTTTGGAGCGGGGGCCGCAAATCTTGCGAACGAAAAGCAGAATCCCGAGGTTCTGATCCCGGAGATCCGTTTCCTGACCAATGATGCGTGGGCTTTGGTGCGCGGTCTGGCGAGCGGAAATGGATTTCCGATTCTGCTGATGGACCGCTATTCCAAAGGCATCCTGTTCGTGCTGACAATTCCGGACAATTTTACGGATCTGTACAATCTTCCGCCGGACGTGCTTACGTCTATCAAGCATTACATGCTGCCGAATTTTCCGGTGCAGTTGGAAGCGCCGAGCCAGGTGAGCCTGTTTGCGTATGATAACCAGACGTTCATTGTGGAATCGTATGCGGACCATAAGACGGAGGCGACGATTTCGGTCACGGGCGATGTGAGCAAGTTGAAGAACCTGGTGACGGGCGAGGTGATCAGCAGCGGACCAGCACCTGCGAAAGCGCAGCGGCTGCGGCTTTCCTTTGGTCCGACGCGAACCAGTTTCAAAATCAACGTGGAGCCGCATAGTTACGTGGCGTTTGCGGAAGTGAAGTAGGAACGGGCGGCGGGCCGCAACTTCGCGGGCGCGCGGGAACTCCTTAATTGCTGAATCTTTGGGTTGCGCGGGCTTTGGCTTTTGCCGCTTCTTCTTCGCGGTTCTTTGGCGGGGCATTCGTTTCTAGAGAGTGGAGCAGACCCAGTGATGTGCGCGCAATCTGGTCGACTGCGGCTGCGAAAACTGCTTCGTTGGCCTTCGAAGGCTTGTTAAAACCGGTGATTTTGCGGACGAATTGAAGGGACGCGTCGCGAACCTCTTCGGGCGTGACCGGCGGGTCAAAATTAAAAAGTGTTTTGATATTTCGGCACACGATCGAAACTCCTGCTGATTGGATTCTGAGACAGCTTACCGGAGTACAGGGGATATTGTCGTGGGCGCGCGTCTGATGTACCCCAAGGGCCAGTCTATAGCATCCTTTATACATACCTTGCGGCCGGGGGCGCCGCGTGTTAAGTTCCGGTCCCCCGAAAATGGGGGTATGCAGGCAGCGGCGTAAACCGCCGTTACGGTTTGGGATGACTGAGCGCTACGCACATACGCTTTTGTTCATGTGTCCGGAATGCAATTTGCCGGTAGCGGTTTCGCGCGTGAGCGATCATCGCAATCTCGAGGACATTGAAGCGCAATCGATTCCGCTTTCGTGTACGTATTGCGGGGCGAGTTCGAATCCAGTGGCGGCAACGGCCAAGACGCATTGGGTGACCGAATGGCCGTATTCGAGTTTGCACTGTACGGCGTGAACGACGAGAATGCGGCCCTCAGAGTTTTGAATGCCACCCCAAGAGGCCCCGCGCAGATTCGGCGCTGGGGGCAGAAGCACGAGTCTAAAGACTCGCCACTACACCAGCCGTGGGACGCAACAACAGCCACATTGTGCTAGATTTTGGACTGGGGCATACGCCGTACTCGTTCACCCTTCCATGCACTTGAGCACTACCTGCTCGCGTATGCCCCAACATCCCGGCCAGCCATAAAATCTGTGATGCCTAGGGAACCGGCACGCCGGAGGCTAATTCCCTTCGACAATTTCCAGGGTGAACCGTTTGTGAAGCTTCATGCCACCGGCGCCCAGCAAAGTGCGGATCGCCTTGGCGGTACGCCCGTCGCGCCCGATGACTTTTCCCAAATCAGTAGGATGCGTTCGTAACTGCAAGACGGTGACGGTTGTGCCTTCGACAGCACTGACTTGCACAGCTTCCGGCCGATCTACGAGCGCCTTCGCGATATCCTCAACAAGTTCCTTCATAGGGCCTCCTCGCAACCGCTCTGAGTCCGGCCTGGGTGCCAAACTTAAAGCAAACCAATTCGCGCCCGACTGATGGCTAGGGAGCCGGGTCTTCGCGTACCTTGGGGCAGAGTGTCAGCCCGAGCAGTGAAGATACCTTCAGCGGCGTTCCAAGAGCGGTGAAGCGCTTGGAGAACAAAGGCGCTGATGGTGGTATTTCTCTGTTTGGCGGCGGCGCGAATTCGTTGGGCCTGATCAGCCGAGCAGCGTAGGAGCATGGTGGTTTTGGGAGCGGACGCTGGTGTGGATTGGGTGAGCAGGATGCGGAGCGATTCCCCATGGATAAATGAGGAGAAAACCTTTTCGTCGAAGGCCACCATGCGCATCACGATGTTCAAGACATAGGCGCTGACGGTGCGCCGTTCAAACCCGGCGCGATGTCGAACTTTCTGAAGATCTTCTTCGGGGCAGTGGATGAGCAGGGCTGAGCGGTTGGCCATGACGAGGGGAGGATATCAGGTGATATCAAGGAAAACAATTGGGGAAAAACCTGAGAGAGGTGACCGGGAAAGCCGGTTGTGAGTGGGTCATGATGGGGTGGAATGACGATTGGTGGATTGATGAAAGCGACGGCCGGGAGGAAGAACCATTGCTGGATCGATCCAAGAGAGATTCCTCACTTCGCAGACTCCGTTCGGAATGACGTGCATCGATTTCGGCTTTATTTTCCGGGTACTTTGGAGGGCTGCGGAGGACCGCTTTGCCGTTGGAACAATTCAGCGACAGTTTCGAGGGTATCGATCTCGGAGACGGGTTTGTCTTTACGAATGCGGACGATGCGCGGGAAGCGGAGGGCATAACCGCTGGCATGGCGGGCGGATTTTTGGATGTTATTGAAGGCGACTTCGAGGACTACGAGCGGCTCAACGGTGCGCAAATGGCCTTGATCTTCCATGGTGTGGCGCAGGAAGAAGTCCGTGTACTGCAGGATTTCCGCGTCGGTGAGCCCTGAATATGCTTTGCCTACGTTCAACAGGCGGTCTCCATCGCGAACGGCGAAGGTGTAATCGGAAAGCACGTGGTGGCGCTTGCCGTGGCCATATTCGACCGCAGTGACGACGACGTCGAGGGTGGCGTATGGCTCCTTTAATTTGAACCAGAACCCGCCGCGGCGCCCTGGGGTGTATGGGGAGTCGGCAGCCTTGGCGACAATACCTTCGTGTCCGGCGTCCAGCGCGCGGCGAAAGGCCAACTGCACCTGATCGGGGGATTTGCACAAACTGCGGTCCGCCACACGCAAGGATTCGGGTGGGTTGTGCAGCAGGGCGTCCAGGCGCGCCTTGCGGCTGGTAAGTGGCTCATCCAGGAGAAGTGCGTTGTCCTGGAGGAGCAGATCGAAGGCCACGTACTTCACGGGAATATCGTTTTGAATGAACATGTCCAGGTGCTTGCGGCCCAAACGCTTTTGCAGTTCGGTAAAGGGCAGGGGACGATCGTTGCGCCAGGCCAGGATTTCCCCATCGAGAATGAGGGCGCCGGGCAAGTTCCTGATGGGTTGTTGCAGCTCGGGAAATTCGGTGAGCTCGTCGAGGGTACGAGAGAACATGAGGACCTTGCCGGTTTCGTCTTTGTGGACTTGCGCGCGAATGCCGTCATACTTTTCTTCCACGAGCAGCGAAGGAGATTCGACTCCAGCCAGTTCTTCGTCGAACAAGTCGGCGGCGTTTTCGACCGGCGCGGCGAGCATAAAGCCCAAAGGATGAAACAGGCGGACGACGGCCTGATCCAATTTGTTTTCTGCAGCGAGGGTGAGCGTCTCGCCGATGTCCCCAGTCATCATGTTGGCGCGGCGGACGTTCGCAAGGGGTTGCGCGTAAGCCTTGGCAATGGCCTCTTCGACGAGGCTCTCCTTTGAGCCGATGCGCAAATCGCCAGTGATGATTTTTACGATGTATTTGACATCGCCAGCGCTGGCTTGACGGAAGGCTTTGGCGAGCAACTCGGCTTTTTGCGACGGGCCGCGGGCGGCGGCTAAATCTTCGAAGAGTTGAGCGAGTTGCGCGAGGGTCAAGTCTCCATCGCGGTGCGAGGGGCGGAGAAGTTCCTCGGCCATGTCGCCAAGATCGCCGTGCTTGCGGTACGCGGTGCCGAGGTTCTGGTTGGCATCGCCGGCGGCTTCCGCGATGACGCGGGAAAGATTGGCGCCGCCGACGCCGAGGGTGCGTTCGTCATGACTGGCGAAGGGATGAGCGGAGAGAAAGCGCGCGGCGATGGCGGCGTCTGGTGTGGGGAGGGATCTGAGGAATTCGCTGATGAGGCGGAGTTTTTCGAGTTTTTTGGTGGTGGCGCCGATAGCGTCGGCGGTTTGTACGAAGATGCGCATCGTGTTTTGGCTGGCGTAGAGTTGGGTAACCCCAAGAACCCACATGCACAATCGGCATGTGGGGCACCCCCGGCGTGAGGGCGCTCCCAACCGCCCTCTATTGTAGATGCAGAGGATTTGCACAGGCATACACAGGTTTGCACAGGGAAAATGGGGGAGACCTCTTGCCAAGGTATGTGGAGAGGAATATTGTGATCCCAGATTGAGCCGAGGAGCTTCAAAACCTTCGCGGCACAATTGAAAGAGGGCGCAGGGATCGCAAGGTCCAGGCGCCCTCGATTTTTTTTTGGCGCTGGAGAAATAAAGAAGAGAAAAAAAAGCATTAGCGCAGAGCGCGCAGACTTCGCAGAGGCGGAGAAAGTCAAGAGCCGGCTGGAAGCCGGCGCTACCAGTTATTGGCGGGCTAGCGGGATGCGGATCTGGAAGGTAGTGTGGCCGGGCTCGGAATTGACGTGAATATTTCCCTGATGGGTGCGGACGATGCGGGCCACAATGTCCAGACCCAAGCCAGTTCCCTCCCCCACGGGTTTGGTGGTGAAAAAGGGCTCGAAGATGCGGTCCTTAATTTCGGGCGGAATGCCGGGTCCATTGTCGGTAAATTCCACGAGAACATCTTGAGGCTCCAGGACGGTTCGCACAGTTAGAATTTTGTCGCCGTTGGATTGAGAGTTCATCGCGCTGATCGCGTTGTCAATCAAGTTGGTCCAGACCTGGTTCAATTCGCTTCCATTGGCGGGGACTTTGGGGAGATTGCCGGCGAATTGGCGGTTGACGGTAAAGCCGTGTTTCAGTTGGTGCTGGAACATGCGCAAAGTGACATCGATTCCGTACTCCACATCAATTTCGCTGATGGGCACCTTGTCCATGTAGGAGTAGGCTTTGACTGCCTGAATCAGGTCGGAGATGCGGCGGGAAGTTTCTTCGATTTCGCGGGTGAGGCAGAGGATCTGATGGTCGTAGACCAGAATGCGCATGCCGTGCTGCGCGTTGTTATGCGACATGTGCTTCGTGAGTTCCTCGAGATCTTTGGCACGAATGCCGGCATCGACCAGATCGCCGGCCAAATCTTCTGGGAAATTTCGCTCTTGCAACCAGTCGGATAGTTCGGAGGCGAGGTCGGCACGCTCGAGGGCGTCCAGTGCGTGGGTGCCACCGCCACATTCCGCAATCGTTTCACTGAGCTTCATGAGCAGGTCTTGAGCTTCGGGGGAAATGATCTGGCCATGCAAGGCGATGGCTTCCGTACGGCGATTATTGAGGGCCTCGCGCAAAAGAGTGGCGGAACGCAATGCGGCGGAAGCGGGATTGTTCAGTTCGTGGGCGAGTCCGGCGGAGAGTTTGCCGAGGGCCAACATTTTGGCGGTGCGCTCTTCGATGCGAGCGGTTTCGCGGGTACGATCGGTCATTTCGCCAACTAATTTTTGCGCGAGATTTGGGGCGCGATAGACGAGTTCGCGCAACTCGGTGGCGGGCATGATGGCAACGCGGGTGCGTCTGATGGCAACACCGCGGCCGCCGATCACTTTCATGCGGGAAAACGGAAGAACACCGGTGGGCTGGCCGGGAAGGCGCACGTACACGGGAGAGTAAGGATCAGACGGCCTGCGGAAGTGCATCTCACCTTCGAGGATGACCATGAAGTCCTTCGCGGGCGAACCCTCGTGGACGATGATGTCGCCGGCTTCGAAGCAGTGGACGGAGAAATGGTTGGCAAGCCATTCCAGCGCGGCCCGATCGTCATCGGCGAAGAGGGGGATGTGCGCGAGTTCGTCGGCGGTGAGGCGGTCACAAGGAACGGAAGACATGCAGGCGGCTCCTAACGATTGGCCAAGTACTGATGGACAAAGTAAAGCACAATCGAGCCTTCACCGACACTGTTGGCGACCCGCCTCACGGCGCCGTTGCGCACATCGCCAACCGCGAACACGCCGGGAACATTGGTCTCCAGGAGACCCGGTGGGCGGTCGAGAGTCCAGCCGGGTGGACGCTTGCCATCCTGAACGAGGCTGACGCCGGTGAGAATGAAACCCTTGCCATCGCGACAGACTATACCTTCGAGCCAGTCGGTGCGGGGTTCGGCGCCGATAAAGATGAAAAGCGCACCGGCATCACGTTGTTCCGTGGCTTTTGTATCGCAGTGGCGAATGGTGATGCTGGCGAGGCGATCGTCGCCCTGCACTTCGACAACTTCCGTTTTCGTTTCTACTTTGATGTTGGGGATGGTGTGGATGCGTTCGACGAGATAGTGGGACATCGAGCGCGATAGTGAATCGGAGCGAACTAGCATGGTGACCGTGCGCGCGTATTGCGAAAAGTGAACCGCGGCTTGCCCGGCGGAATTGGCGCCCCCGACGACATAGACATTTTCATCTTTGCAGGAGACGGCTTCGGTGTTGGCAGCACCATAGTAAACGCCCGCACCGGTGAGCCGATCCATGCCGGGAATGTCCAACCTGCGCCACTGGACTCCAGAGGCGATGACGACGCTATGGCCGACAAGTTCCTGGCCAGTGGAAAGACGGACCATGCGATATTCGCCTTGAATGCAAAGGGTTTCGGCTTGAACCGGCGCAAGGACTTCGGTGCCGAAACGTTTGACCTGGCTCACGCCGCGGCGGGCGAGGTCCGAACCGCTGAGTCCGGCGGGGAATCCAAGATAATTTTCGATGCGGGAACTTAGACCGGCTTGGCCACCGGGGGCTTCGCGCTCGACAAGGATGGTGCGCAAACCCTCGGTGCTGCAGTAGAGCGCACAGGCAAGGCCAGCGGGCCCAGCGCCAATAATAATGACGTCGTAGAAATCGCGCGTGGGAGCAGTGGTGAGTCCGAGTTTCGAAGCGACATCGGGCAGTGTTGGTTTTTGCAAGACGGAGCCGTCAGGGAAAATGAGGGCGGGCAAGGATGCTGGGGAGTCGCCAATGGCGGCGTGGATGCGAGGATCGGAAGTGGCGCCCGGTTCAAGCCAACGATAAGGGATCTGACTTTTCGCGAGAAAATCTTTCAAGTCGTGAGTGCTGGGGGACCAACGTGTGCCGACGACGTAGATACCATCGAAGGCTTCGCGGCTGGTGGCGTTCCAATCGTCAAGAAGGTCGGAAAGGATGGGATAGAGGTTCTGCTCGGGAGGCTCCCAAGGTTTCATGAGGTAATGATTGAGCTTCACTTTGTTGATGGCTTCGATGGCGGCGCTGGAATCGGCATAGGCGGTGAGGAGCACGCGGCGCGCATCTGGCTGGAGCGGCAGCGCGTTCATGAGGAACTCAGTTCCGCTGATATGGGGCATGCGCTGATCAACGAGAAACAAAGCGATGCGATCGCCGCGGCTGGTTAGTTGCTGAACAAAGGTCATGGCCTTTTCAGGAGCGTCGGCAGCGAGGATGCGGTAATCGGCGGAGAATTTGGATTTCAGGTCGCGCTCGACGGCTCGAAGAACGGCAGGGTCATCGTCGAGAGCGAGGATAAAAGGTTTTTTCGCCATAGCAGGTCCTGCGAGCGGGCCACGGAGGCACACTCACCTTCAGATACGAGTTCAGATGCGAGGTGGTGCTGGTGCGATACGTTGATCGCAAAGAAAAAACCTTGAAAAAAAATTAATGCGGAGGCGCAGAGGACGCGGAGATTCCCCGCGAGGTTCCTCGCTGCGCTCGGCAACACGCGGTGATTAGTGGCTGATGGCCTTTTCCGCGCCTAGCCCAGTATTCGAGCGAACCAGCAGTTCATTGAACTTGTGACTGGAGGACGGTTCGTGAGTGAAAAGTGTTCCCAAGATTGCGCCGACAAAACCCAGCGGAATGCTCAGGATTCCCGGATTTTCCAGGGGAAACCACGGCTTGGCCTGGAACAAATGGCGGGCTGCGCCGGTTACGGTTGGAGGATCGATACCCATCAGGCTGGGACTGACGAGGATCAGGCCGATGGAGGCGATCAGGCCGACGGCCAGACCAGCAACAGCGCCAGTGGTGTTGAAGCGCCGCCAGAAAATCGAGAGGACGATGACCGGCAGATTCGCGGAGGCCGCTACGGCAAACGCCAGGGCCACGAGGAATGCGACGTTGGCCGTGGGGCCAAGAAGGATGGCAATGGCAATGGCGATAGCGCCGACGACGAATGCGGAAATGCGAGCGACGCGAACTTCTTCGCCAGGCTTCCGCTCGGTACCCCTGTGAATCACGTTGGTCCAAAAATCGTGGGCGAAGGAAGTGGAGGCGCTGATGGTGAGTCCCGCGACCACAGCCAGAATGGTGGCGAAGGCGATGGCGCAGATGAAGGCAAAGAAAATATCGCCGGCCAGAGCTTGCGCGAGCAGCGGCGCGCTCATATTGTTTCCGCCGTGAGTGGAAATGTAATCGCGGCCGACGAGGGTGGCGGCGCCAAATCCGAGGAAAGTGGTCATGATGTAAAAGGTGCCGATGAGCAGCCATGGCCCAGACGACACTGTGCCGAGCAGTTTTGGCGTCGGGCACGGTGTAGAAGCGGACCAGGATGTGCGGCAGACCGGCGGTGCCGAAGATCAGGGCGAGGCCAAGGGAAATCAAGATCCAGCGGCCCGTAAGGAGGCTTGTAGCGCAGGCCGGGCTGCAGAAAATCTTTGACGACTTCCTGCCCTTTGTCGTGATAGGTGACGTGTGCGATGGCGCCGAAGAACTCCGCGAAACTGAAATGAAAATGGGACATCACCAGGATGCTGAGAAGAAGCGTGCCGGCCATCAGAAGAATGGCCTTGATGATCTGCACCCAAGTGGTGGCGAGCATGCCGCCGAAGACGACGTAGATGATCATGAGCAGATCCGACGCCAATGACGGCCTGGTTGTAGCTATGCCTGATCCTTTCAGGAGCAGGGCGACGAGCGCGCCAGCGCCGACCATCTGCGCGATCATGTAAAAGGTGCTGACGGTAAGGGTGCTCAAGGAGGCCATAGCGCGGACAGGGCGCGGCTTCATGCGATACGCGAGTACATCCGCCATGGTGTACTTGCCTGCGTTTCGCAGCGGCTCGGCGATGAGCAGCAGCACGGTGAGATACGCGACGAGCCAACCCACGGAGAACATAAAGCCGTCATAACCCTGAAATGCGATGATTCCAGCGATACCGAGGAAGGATGCAGCACTCATATAATCGCCAGCGACTGCTACACCGTTCTGCCAACTTTTGATTTGGCGGCCGGCTGCAAAATAGGCGCTTGCGCCGGAGGAGCGCTTGGAAGCCCAATAGGTGATGCCCAGGGTAATGGCAATGAAGAGCAGGAACATCAAGCAGTGAGGCAGACATGGACTAGTTGGCTCCTTCGGAGCGATTCTCGTCGAGTACTTTTGCGATGATGTCCCTGGAAATACGATCGAAATTGTTCGCCAGCCTTGACGTACAGGCCGGCAATGATCCACGCCATGAAGAACTGGGACAGAGCAAACAGATAGGCGAGATTGACATCGCCCCATGACTTTAATGGACATGAATTGCGGCGCATAGCCGACCAGAACCGGCAACAGGAAGTAATAGACGAGGAAGAAGAGAAACGCCGGGATGATGAAAATCTTTTTCGTGGCCATGAGATCTTTGAATTCCTGGCTGGCGGCGACGCGATCCCAAACGGTCTGGCTGATGTGAACCTCAGTTGGCATAGCTATCCCCCTATCGTCAGATAAGCCTTGAGTGGCGCAAATCCCTGGAGCGCCTGGAGCGGAAGCGAGGCGCATGCTACAACGCAGCGGGCGAATTGTATACACGCGGAATAAGGGCGTGCTTACGGCTGGGCGGAGTCCTCGGCGAGGATTTGAGCGAGCGTGGAGGTGAACAGGTCCGCATCGGCATCGGAAAAGATAAGCGGGGGGCGGAGCTTGATCACATTGTGATGGGGGCCATCGGTGCCCGCGAGGATTCCACGTTCGCGCAGGCGATTCACGATGTAGGAGGCTTGGCGCGGGGCGGAAGCGCGAGTGGATGGAGGACTGACGAGGTCGAGGCCGAGGAAAAGGCCGGAGCCACGCACATCGCCGATGACGGGATAGCTGGACTGAAGGGTTCGAATTGTTGCTATCAGTCGGGCACCAACCTGGAGCGCATTGTGCTGCAGGTTCTCATCGCGGAGCACGTCGAGTACGGCGAGACCCGCGGCGCAGGCTACGGGGTTGCCGCCGAAAGTGCTGAAGAACTCCATGCCGTTGTCAAAGGAGGCTGCGATTTCGGGAGTGGTGATGACGGCAGCGAGGGGAAAACCATTGGCAATGGGCTTGCCTAAGACGACGATGTCCGGAACGACGTGTTGCGTTTCGAAACCCCAAAAGTGCGTGCCCAAGCGGCCAAATCCAACCTGCACTTCGTCGGCAATACACAGGGCACCCGCTGCGCGCACGTGCTTGTACGCTTCGGCTAAATAATTCGTAGGAAAAACAATCTGTCCGGCGACGCTTGGCAGGGTTTCCGCGATGAACGCGGCGACGGCGCGCCCTTGTTGCTTGATGCTGTCGAGAAGTTCGCCGACACAGGAAGCATATTTTCGCGCGATGTCTGGCTCACCGCGAAGATGCGGGCCGCGAAAATCGTCGGGAATTGGGGCTACATGGACCCAGGGCTTGCGTCCCTGGCCGCCAGGGCCATTGAATTTGTAAGGGCTGATGTCGATGAGTGTGGAAGTGTGACCGTGGTAAGCGTGCTCGAGGACAATGATGTCGCCGCGTCCGGTGTGGGCGCGAGCAAGGCGCAGCGCGAGTTCATTGGCTTCACTTCCTGAATTCAGGAAATAGCAGATCTGCAAAGGTGGGGGAAGCAACGCGGTGAGACGTTCGGCGTAGCGCAGAATGTTGTCGTGGAGATAGCGGGTGTTGGTATTGAGGAGCGCGAGTTGCGCCTGAGCCGCGGCGACTACGCGGGGATGGGAGTGGCCGACGAGGGGAACGTTGTTGTAGACATCGAGATAAGCGCGCCCGTCTTGGTCGTAGAGATACTGGCGCCAGCCTCGCACGATTTTCAGCGGCTGATCGTAGGAGACGCTGAGATTGGGTCCGAGGAGTTGCTTTCGCGCCGCCAGGGTGGAATCGGGCGATGGCTCGGGGGGAAGAAACCATTTCGCGGGGATGCCGAGAATGGTATTGGGGTCGGGGGAGAGACTGGTGAAAACGTCACGCTGCGAGGGGAAGGCTACGCCGGGGAAATTCGTGGAAAGATCGAGGAGATCGAGAACGATTTGAAAATGGAGATGGGGCGTCCAGCCGCCATTTTCTTCGGGGGCGCCGATATGGGCGAAGGATTCGCCGCGCTGAATGCGTTGACCGATGCGCAGGTCGGTGAGGGACTCGCGCGAGAGGTGGCCGTATAGGGTGAAGAACTCCAGCCCAGTGGCGGTTTGATGGTTGAGGATCACGACAGGTCCGTAGTCCAGCGCTGCGCGATTATCGGCGAAGGCATGAACGGTGGCATCAAGAGGAGCGGAAACGGGAGCGCCGGGGGCGGCAAACAGATCGATGCCCAGATGGATGGTGCGCCGCTCGTCTGTGGGATTGCTGCCGGACGCAAACAGAAGCGAGGAGTACACGGGCCGTGCTTCATCGTAGCGGCCAATCGCGACGTCCGCGTTGACTTCGCGCATGAGGGAGTGGAGGCGGGGAGTCATGCGCGATTCAGTAAAATTGGCGGGATCGCCAGTGAGAAGAACGCTGCCGACACTCAGATCGAGGACAAGGCAATTCCCTTCCCGAAGATTGAGTGGAATTACAGGCGCGGCCGTTTGGGAATTGAGCGCCAGCCACGAGCATATTTCTGGTTGTTGCGGGACTGGCGGTAAATCACAGGCGCCGCGGAAGGTGTAGTGCGCGAACCGCGGATGGATTCGGGCAAGGCGTTCGAGGGCTTCCCAAGCCGGGGCTTCGGTGATGGTGACGTAAGGATCGCCGGGGAGCAAGGATTGGCGGTGAGCCGAGTTGACGACGCTAACGGCGAGGCGGGCGCAGAGCAACGGGAAAAAGGCGGCGATTTCCGGTTCCGTGAGTGGAAATTTTTTGTGGTAAGCGCGGAGCACGGCGGAGGCCGCAGCTAGCGGATGCTCTTGACGCAAGACTGCATAGGCAGCAGCAACGGCGGGATCGGCTACGGTCCAACCAAGATGCATGTCGCCGAAGTCGAGCACAGTGAGAACGCGGCGAGGAAGGGGTCAGGGCGGAGAGACGAGGATGTTGTGGTCGTTGGCATCGCCGTAGATGACACTGCGGCGAAGATGAGCGGAATTGGGGAAGCACTTCGGTTTCGAAAAGGGCGAGGAAAGTTTTCGGCAAGTGCGCGGCGTCCGGGATTGCTGAATGGCGATCAAGTGTTCGCGGGCCCAGAGCGAGCGGGAAAGATCCCACTTCAGGTCGCGTTGCGCGGCGGGATGGGAAAAATCGAGTAGCGCGGCATCGATCTCGGCCAAGAAGAGTACCGAGCGAGGAGAGCAGGTCGAAGGAAATTGGCTTGACTTGAGCTAGCGTAGTTCCAGGGATAAAAGCGAGCAGCCACACGAGACGGCTGAGGCCATCTTCGGAAGATGTGCGAGAAAAGGATTGCCACGGAGGCGGGAATCACCCGAGGAAGGTGGAAGTGAGGCGGCGTTCGGCAAGATGGGAAATGCGCGGCACTGCATATCGACGAAGGAATCTTCGCGAGCTGGATGCATGAGTTTGAGGACGAATGCGCGACGAGTCCGGGGTTTCAGGCTGGAAATTGTCATCGTACTCGCCGGGAAGGCGGTGCGCGGTGGCAGTAAAGGCCATACACAGCGTGGGCGATACGGGAGGCCTCGGCGGGGAGATGGGAGCAGCGACACGGAGTTCCGGCAACATTCGGGAATTGTAACGATGGCGCGATTGCGCGTTGGGCAAACGAGGATGCGCGCTGAGAAATAATTGCCGTACGAGGCAGCGGCGGTGGCCTGTGCAGAGGTGGACGAGCGCGGAGCACAAGAAAGACCATCAAGAACGTGACGCCAGGGGAATCAGCAATCCCGCGCGCAATGAGTTAGTGCTAAAGGAAACGATGCCGACAAGCCAAGGCAACGCGCCGCCGCCAATGCCCGCAGAGCCAAAGAACAGCGCGCCGATCCAGGACGAATCCTGCTTGAAGATTCCCGCCAGCCAGGTGACGAAGATTGGGTACTGGGGAGCGAGTCCGAAGCCGGCGATGGCCGATCCGAGATACAGGATATTCGGGGAATTCGAAAGTGCGATGATGGCGGCTCCGATGGTCGCGAATCGACAGTCCGGCGAGCGAGACGGAAATTTCGGAAAAGTGACGAAAGGCGAGCGGTGCGACGCCGCGTCCGAACAGGAGCGCACCATAGTAGACGGAAGGAGCAATGACAAGGGTAACCATGCTCATGCCGGGTAGGCGCTTTTCGAAAGTGGCCACCCAACCGCCTAAAGCTACTTCAACACCGACATAAAGAAAGAAGAGCAGGAGGAGCGGGATCGCCTCCGGTACACGCAGATGGGCCAGCCAATCGGCTAACGGGTGGGTAACACGCGTGGGATGCGCGGGATGACACGCGCGGAACCAAGGAGAGATGGAGGACGACGAGCACGACGGAGCAGGCCGCAATCACAATTGAGAATCCGCGGAGATGAATCCTGGGGAGCAATGCGCCGACGAGAAAGGGGCAAAGGACAGCTCCGATACTCCAGGAAAAATTCAGGAATGTGACGGCTGCGGCGGTGTTTCTGGAGGGGAGTTGCGTGCCGCGCAGATTGATGGCGGGAGTGGCCAAGCCGTAGCCAAGACCATTCATCCCGACCATCAATACGGAGACGTACCATGGTCCGAGACCGAGAAAGACGAAGGCTAGAAAAAAAGCTACGAAACTGGCGGCGATCACCTTGGAAAATCCGAATCGAGGGAGGAAAAACACTGGTAAGGACAACACCCAGAGTGCTGAAGAAATATTGCGAAGGAAAAAATAAACCCAGCTGTGCGTCGGTGAGCGCCCACCGGTGAGAAAAATCGGGCAAGAATTGGACCGAGCAGGGTGGTGATGACGCCGATGAGGATGAAACTGAGGTGCAGGAGGCCCCATTCATTGCGCGTGGACGGCGGGGAGGGAGCAATCGTAGTTACGGCCATTGGGAAACGAGTGTGGCATAAGATGAATGGGCGAACAAGCGGGGGAACGCAGGGAAATGGAAGTATTTGGAAAGCGCGACGAACAAGTGGGTGCTTACGGTTCCTTAATGTGGGACTCACCCTTTTCTTAGGGTGGTCGCGTAAGCTAGATGAGGTCCAGGGAGTATTCCATGAGCGATGCGGTTTTTGTGGTGTGCACGATTCTGTTTTTCTGGGCGGGCGTGTTGTATCTGCGGGCCTGCGAGCGGCTGAAGTAAGCGGAGTAGGGTTGCCATCATGCTGGGAGACGTGCTGTTGATTCTAATTTCGATTCTGCTGTGCGGGTATTTGTTTTACGCGCTGTTGAAGCCGGAGGAATTCTAGAAATGACGAGTAATGGCTGGTTTCAGATTTTCCTTTATGTTGCTGGCGCTACTGTTGGTAACCAAGCCGATGGGGGTGTTTCTGTACCGGAGTGTTCGAACAGAAAGGGACATTTTTGGATTTTGTGCTGCGGCCCATCGAGAAGCTGATCTACCGAAGATCCGGAGTGGACGAAAGAAGGAGATGAATTGGAAGGAGTATGGGGTGGCGATGCTGCTGTTCAGCGGCGTATCGCTCGTGCTGCTTTACCTGATTGAACGAATGCAATACTGGTTGCCGTGGAATCCGCAGAAGTTCTCGAACGTAGCGCCGGATCTGGCGTGGAACACCGCCGTGTCGTTCACGACGAACACCAACTGGCAATCGTACTCAGGCGAATCCACGATGAGCTATCTGACGCAAATGGCGGGGCTGGCTTATCACAACTTCGCGTCCGCGGCGGTGGGCATTGCGTTGGCGATTGCGCTGATCCGAGGGGTGGCGCGGCGGGAGTCGAAGACCATCGGGAATTTCTGGGTGGACACGACCCGCGCGTTTCTTTGGGTGCTGCTGCCGATGAGCCTGGTTGTCGCGCTGTTTCTTCGTGTCACAGGGGATGATCCAGAATTTACGGCCGTACACGACGGCGAAACTGCTGGAACCGCAAGTGGTAGAAACGAAGAATGCCGACGGCACGGTGAAGAAGGATAAGGTTAGGACGCAGGTGATCGCGCAAGGGCCGGTGGCGTCGCAGGAAGTGATCAAAATGTATGGCACGAATGGCGGGGGATTTTTTGGAGCCAACAGCACGCATCCATTTGAAAATCCTACACCGCTGACGAATTTCGTGCAGATGTTGCTGATTTTCGCGATTCCGTCCGGGTTGACGTATACGCTCGGGCGGATGACGGGGTCGCAGCGCCACGGCTGGGCGGTGTGGAGCGCGATGGCAGCGATGTTTCTGGCCGGGGTTGCGGTCGTTTACGTGTTCGAAGCGCGGGGAAATCCCTTGCTGGCGGGCGTGGACACGAAAGCCAGCGAGGTGCAGCCGGGCGGGAACATGGAGGGAAAGGAAGTGCGGTTCGGAATCGCGGACTCCGCGCTGTTCACGACGATGACTACGGATGCGAGTTGCGGAGCGGTGAACAACCAGCACGATTCGCTGACGCCGCTGGGGGGCATGGTGCCGCTGATCAACATCATGCTGGGAGAAGTGATTTTTGGCGGGGTGGGCGCGGGGATGTACGGGATGCTGGTTTTCGTGATTCTGGCGGTGTTTATTGCGGGGTTGATGGTGGGGCGAACGCCGGAATATCTGGGCAAGAAGATCGAATCGTTCGACGTGAAGATGGCGGTGTTGGCGATCCTGGTGACTGTCTTTGACGATCCTGATTTTTTCGGCGATCGCGGTGGTGTCCAAGTTCGGCATGTCGAGCATCAGCAATCCCGGGCCGCATGGCATTATCGCAAATTTTGTACGCATACACGTCGGCCGTCGGCAATAACGGGTCGGCGTTTGGAGGGCTGAACACGAACACGCTCTGGTACAACTCGACAATGGGCAGTGGCGATGCTGCTGGGGCGGTTTTTTATGATTATTCCGATTCTGGCCATTGCGGGGAATCTGGCGGGGAAAAAGCACGTTCCGGAATCATTGGGCACTTTTCCGGTCACTGGACGCTTTATTTACGGTGCTGCTGATTTCCGTGATTTTGATCGTCGGAGCTTTGACATTTTTCCCGGCGCTGAGTCTGGGGCCGATTTTGGAGCACCTGCTGATGAATGCGGGAAAGGCATTTTGAGAAGACGATGAGCACGGCACAGGCAAAAAGCAGCTCGATGAAAGACCGCAAGATATTGAAGAACGCGATCGTGGACTCGTTCTGGAAGCTCGATCCGCGGCATGATGTGGAAGAATCCGGTGATGTTCGTGGTGGAAGTGGGCGCGGTGATTACGCTGATTGTGCTGGTAGTGAACGTATTGCAGCATAAGGGCGGATACTGGTTCGGGCTACAGATTACGTTGTGGCTGTGGTTCACGGTGTTGTTCGCAAATTTCGCGGAAGCGATGGCGGAAGGGCCGGGGCAAGGCGCAAGCGGAGACACTGCGCAAAGCACGCGCAGAGACGGACGCGCACCGGCTGCGCGAAGGCGGGAAGATCGAAGTTGTGGCCAGTTCAAAGCTGCGAGCCGGCGACGTGGTGGTGGTGGTGGCTGGCGAATTTATTCCCGGCGATGGCGAAGTGATCGAAGGAGTAGCGTCGGTGGACGAATCGGCGATTACGGGAGAATCGGCGCCGGTGATACGTGAGTCGGGCGGCGACCGATCGGCAGTGACCGGCGGAACGCGCGTGCTGTCCGATGAAATCAAGGTGCGGATCACTTCCAATCCGGGAGAGACGTTTCTGGATCGGATGATCGGGCTGGTGGAAGGCGCGTCGCGGCAAAAAACACCGAACGAAATTGCGTTGAATATTCTGCTGGCGGGGCTGACGATCATATTCCTTCTGGCGGTGGTGACACTGCAGCCGTTCGCGATTTATTCTGGCGCTCCGCAAAACGTATTCTTGCTTTGGTGTCGTTGCTGGTGTGCCTGATTCCCACGACGATAGGCGGATTGCTTTCGGCCATTGGGATTGCCGGGATGGACCGGCTGATCCAGCGAAATGTGATTGCGCTATCAGGGCGCGCGGTAGAGGCTGCGGGGGACGTTGACGTATTGCTGCTGGATAAAACCGGGACGATCACGCTCGGGAACCGCGAGGCTACTGCGTTTTACCCGGCCCCGGGGGTGACTGATAATGAACTGGCCAGCGCGGCACAATTAGCGTCATTCGCGGATGAAACGCCCGAGGGGCGATCCATCGTGGTGCTGGCGAAGGAGAAATATGGGCTGCGGGGGCGCGAACTGGCGCCGCACAACCCGTTATTCATTCCGTTTACCGCGCAGACGCGGATGTCTGGCGTGAACATGGACAGCACGGAAATTCGCAAAGGCGCCCCGGAAGCGATCAAGCGGTACGTAGTGGAAAAAGGGCAAGTGGTGCCGAACGGAAATTCAAGAAAATGTGGAGAAGATAGCCAAGTCCGGCGGCACGCCGTTGCTGGTGGCGTTCAATCATCGCGTGTACGGAACCATTGAGCTGACGGACATCGTCAAGGGCGGCATTCGTGAGCGCTTCGACCATCTGCGCGCCATGGGCATTCGTACCATGATGATCACTGGGGATAATCCGTTGACCGCGGCGGCCATTGCGCGACAGGCGGGAGTCGATGATTTTCTGGCGGAAGCCAAGCCGGAAGACAAGATGGCGCTGATTCGGACGGAGCAAAGCAAGGGAAAGCTGGTGGCGATGACCGGGGACGGAACCAACGATGCGCCGGCGCTGGCACAAGCGGATGTGGGCGTGGCCATGAATACCGGCACGCAAGCGGCAAAAGAAGCCGGGAACATGGTGGACCTGGACTCCAATCCTACGAAGTTGATCGAAATCGTGGAGATTGGCAAGCAATTGCTGATCACCGGGGATCGCTGACAACGTTTTCCGTGGCCAATGACGTGGCGAAATATTTCGCCATTATTCCCGCGATGTTCGCAGGCACGTTTCCGCTGTTGAACACGTTAAATGTGATGAAACTGCGGACGCCGGAGTCGGCGATTTTGTCGGCGGTGATTTTTAATGCGCTGATTATCATTGCGCTGATTCCGCTGGCGCTACGCGGGGTGAAATACCGGCCGTTGGGTGCGGCTGCGCTGCTGCAAAGGAACATGCTGATTTATGGATTGGGCGGGGTGATTGCGCCATTTCTTGGAATCAAGTTGATCGATGTGCTGATCGCGTGGATGCATCTGGTATAGAGGAACGGATGAGACGAAATATGATGGTGGCGATTCGGTTCACGGTGGTGACCACGATTGTGTTTGGGCTAGGGTACCCGTTGTTAATTACGGGCCTGAGCCAGTGGTGGTTTCCACGACAGGCTAATGGCAGCCTGATCGAAAAGAACGGGCAAGTGGTGGGTTCGCGGTTGATCGGCCAAACTTTTTCGGGGGAGAAATATTTTCATTCGCGGCCATCGGCGGCAGGTAATGGCTATGACCCGACTGCCTCCGGCGGATCGAACTTGGGCCCGACAAATCAGGCGCTGGTGACACGTGTCGAGCAAGACGTAACAAAATGGCGGCAGGAGAATCCCGAATATGCCGATTCCAGCGGATCTGGTGACTGCGTCGGGGTCCGGATTGGATCCGGATATTTCGCCGGCGAGCGCGGACTTTCAACTGCCGCGAGTGGCCAAGGCGCGGGGGATGAGCGAGGAACAACTGCGCCCAATTGTGGCTAAGCACACGCAGGCGCGAGAATTTGGCGTGCTCGGTGAGGCGAGAGTGAATGTGTTGGAGTTGAACCTGGATTTAGACGATTCGGCCGCAGCGACCGCTGCGCGTTAACAAAGCTAACGACTGACATAATTGTTGGGAAGCCGCGAAATCACTTTGCTGTTGGTAGGTCAGCGAGACGAACGGGAGGGTTTCGCGCCTGGCTGTTTCGGCGGCTGAAAGCGGTAGCCAACCCACGGCTCGGTGAGAATGAATTTCGGTTGCGACGGATCCTTTTCGATTTTCTTGCGAAGTTGATTGATGACCACGCGCAGGTTTTCGGTCTCGTCCCCGTATTCGGGGCCCCAAACAATCTGAAGCAGACGGCGATGGGTTACCGGCTTACCTTGATTCGCGATCAAATGGCGAAGGACCTCGAACTCCTTGGGCGCGAGGTGGACTTCTTCGCCGGCGACGAGAACGCGCCGCGATTCGAAATCAACCGAGACTTCTTTTGAGATGAACGGAGGAAGGGCGTCTACGGAGGGATGCCTGCGGAGCGAAGCACGGATGCGAGCGAGCAGTTCCTCGATGCCGAATGGCTTGGTGACGTAATCGTCAGCACCGGCATCGAGGGCGATGACTTTGTCGCGCTCGGCGTTTCGCACGGTGAGCATAATGATGGGAGCATCGCTGGTTCGGCGGATTTCGCGGCAAGTTTCGATACCGCTGATTCCGGGGAGATTGACGTCGAGGAGAATCAGGTCGGGCTTGAGTTTGGGGGCCAGTTCGACGGCTTCTTCGCCGCTGGATACTTCGCTGATGGTGTAGCCACGAAAGGAAAGCGTGGAACGCAAAACCCGGCGAATCTGGGGCTCGTCATCGACCACGAGGATATTCGCAGAACTCACCGGCCATTCCCTGCGATTTGGGCTATTGGGAGAGTGAAGGAAAAGACCGAGCCACTGCCCAATTGGCTGGTCACGGCGATGGAGCCGCCATGGGCATTCACGATGGCTTTGGCGATGGGCAAACCCATGCCGGTGCCGCGAACTTGATAACGCTGATCGCGGCCGCGATAAAACTTATCAAAAATGAGTCCCTGTTCGAAGGAATCGATGCCAGGACCATGATCGGCGACGCTGATGGTAAGCGAATCGCCGTTTGCTTCCGCGGAGATGATCACGGGTTGATCTTTGGGGGAGTAAAGATGGGCGTTCTCGATCAACTGAACGAGGATGTCTTGGGTGCGGAGCAGATCCGCCCGAACGGGTGGCAAGCTTTCGGGCAGGTTGAGAACAATGCGCCGGTCGCCGAGAGATTTTTTCATGCGCTGGAGCGCGCCGTCGACGATGGCAGAAACGGCCATAGGTTCAAAATGGAGCTGGATTTCTCCGGCCTCGAGGCGGGCCATTTCGGCAGCTTCCTCAACGAGGCGATTCAAGCGATCGCATTCCTCATCGATGATGGTGAGCAGTTCGTGGCGATGCAGAGGCGCAACCGTTTCGGAGCTGAGCAGATCGGTGGCTGCAGCCTTGATGGCGGTGAGGGGAGTGCGAAAATCGTGGGCAATGGAATCGAGCAATGCGGATTTCAGACGCTCGCCCTGGCGCTCCGCTTCGGTTTCGCCGATCTGTTCGATGGCGCGGGCGCGCTCGATGGCGATGGCGACCAGTGAGCTGATGGCTTCGAGAGTCTGGCGAGAGAGGCGAGCACCAGAGATACCCAAGCTGCCAATCGGGCGGACGCCGAGGCGGACCGGGAGGAAGTACAAGGCTTGCAAGTTATCGGAGATGGTCTCGTCGCGAAGGAAGGCGGTCTTCATCTGTTCTTCGTCAAGCTGGGCGGCTCCAAAACCAGAGCGATAATATTTTTCTTTTTGAGGAAGAAAGAGCTCCGCGGCGCCAGCTTCGAAACAATCCACCAGGAAATTGGGGATGGCATTCATGAGCTGAATCACGTTGCCTTCGCCAAGGAGTTTTTGGCTGAAGTGATACAGCCGTTCCATCTCGCGGCGGCGGCTGTTGGACGCGTCGGCTTCCTTGCGAATGCGGGCGGAGAGTTGGCTGCCCATGATGGAAGTCAAAAGGAAAGCAAAGAGGGCCACCCAATTTTGCGGGTCAGCGATGGTGAATGTGCGGATGGGAGGGAGAAAGAAGTAGTTGAACAGCAGCATGGCGGTGATGGACATGGAGACGGAGACCACCATGCCCCAGACCGCGGAAACTGCTAAAATCGCCAGAAGAAATGACAGCGCCACGGTGGTCTGATTCGCGTGGAGAAGTCTGCTGTACCCGAAGGTGATGGAGACCAGCAGGATGGCGGCGACGACGAAGCCAATCCCACGGCCCGCGACCAAGCGCGACATGCCTGTATTGTAACTCAGCGTTTGAGCCTGGGGAGAGAAAGCAGCTCTTGCCAAAAAAACCGGAGGAATGGCTGGAAGTCGCGTCGCCTGGATCCAAAACGCGCGGCATCTTCAAACTATTTCTGGGCTACGCGCCGGGTGTGGGAAAAACGTACACCATGCTGAGCGAAGCGTTGCGCAGGAAAAGCCGCGGCGAAGATGTGGTGATTGGAATTGTGGAGACGCACGGGCGCAAAGGCGTGCAGGAACTGGCGAACCAACTGGAGGAGGTACAGCGCAAGCAGTTGGATTACAAGGGAACGCTGTTCGAAGAGATGGACGTGGATGCCATCCTGGAACGTAAGCCCGAAGTGGTTCTGGTGGACGAACTAGCGCACACGAACATACCGGGAAGCAAGCACCGCAAGCGGTACGAGGACGTGCAGGAATTGCTGGCGGCGAAAATCGACGTAATTTCAACGTTGAATATTCAACACATCGAGAGCCTGGCGCCGACGGTACGAGCGATCACGGGAGTGACGGTACGCGAGACGGTACCCGACTGGGTGCCGCTTTCCGCATCGGAAACGCTGATGATTGACTTGACGCCGGAGGCGCTGCAGAACCGGATGAAACGCGGGGATGTATACAGCCAGGAAAAGGTGGAGCAGTCCCTGAAGAACTTTTTCCGGCGCGGGAACCTAATCGCGTTACGGGAACTGGCGCTTCGGCAGGTGGCGGAACAAGTGGACCGCAGCCTGGAATCGTACATGGATGCGAAGGACATCCGGCAGAACTGGGGAGTGCGGGAACGGATCGCGGTGTGCGTATCGGGCAGCCCCGCGGGACAATACCTGATCGCGCGCGCGGCGCGGATGGCGCGAAGAATGGACGCGGAGTTGTTTGTGCTGCATGTTCAACGTGAATTAGCGGCGCGCCCGGAGAATCCGAGAGTTCTGGAAGCGAATCTGCGGTTCGCGGAAAACCTGGGCGCGCAGGTCGTGAAACTGAAAGGGCAAAGCGTGGCGGATACGATTGCGGAGTTTGTGAGGAGCAAGCACGTGACGCAGGTGGTGTTTGGACGAGCGCCGATTCGAGACTGGCGGAAATACTTGTATTTGTCGGTGGTACACCGGTTCTTGAGAGAGTCGCCACCGGTTGACGTACACATCGTGACGCAAGAGTCCGAAGAAGTATCTTAGGCGGGCATTTTCGGTAGCAGCAAAGAATCAGTAGCATCAAAGAAAAAGACCCACTACCGGGCAACCCTGCGTAGTCCGGGATATCTCCGCCCAAGAGACCCCGACAGCTTTGCGGCGTTCGAAACCAAAATCGATTCAACAAGCGCAGCAAAGTTTCTACGCAGGATTGCGCGAAAGTGGGCCTGAGCGACCGCGTTTCACGAAGCCCTAGGGCATTGCCGATTGGGCATGCCCGAGAGGAGAAGAGTATAGCAAAACGCCGGGGATGAGGAACTGTCAATAGTGACAGGTTGCTGGCTGCGGGGAATGGGCTTTGATTTGCGGTCAAATTTTGAGGTTATTCGTGCACAATAGGCACAGAATGGAAATTGCGTCCCGGAGCGGGTAGCCTTGTAGCATCCCGCGGCAAGCAGCGGCATAAAGCCGCTGCTACACTAACTCTCTTGCAAATTTCTGAATTTTGCAGCCAAGCCGCGGCAATTTCGTGCATGTCCTCTTCATCGCCGAGGAGGGCGGGCTGCGGTATCCAGACGGTTTCGAACGCGGCGCGGTGGGTATTGGGGTAATTCGCTTTGAGAAAATTGTGAAGCTCAGTTGCCTGGGAGCCGCAAAGGCGTTTGCGGTACTCGCCATTCTGAAACACGTCCAACGCATGGACCGGGGGATAACTGGCTTGATTGGGGATTCCTTCGGCGATGAGGGCCTGGATCAGTTTCTCGGTGCCGGCGCCGGCAAACTCGTTCGAGTTCACATGGAAAATGTAAGCGTAGTGACCATTGCGTGTGCAGCGGGAATCGAGTTTCTGGGGAGTGATTCCCGGGATTTTGGAGAGCAGTTCATCGAGAAGGCGGGCATTGCGATGGCGGCGCTGCGTTTGCTGATCGAGGCGCTGGAGTTGAACGCCAAGCACGGCGCCTTGCCACTCACTGAGGCGATAGTTTGAGCCGTTGATGTAATGGCTGTAGAACCATTCGCCCGGCATGCGGCCGCAATCATGAACACTGCGGGCTTGGCGTTCGAACGCGTCGTCATTGGAAACGATGATTCCGCCTTCGCCGGCGGTCATGAGCTTGCTGGCCTGGAAGCTGAATGTTCCGGCGATGCCGTGGGAGCCGATGCGTTTCCCTTTCCACTCCGTGGCGTGAGCGTGAGAGCTGTCTTCGACCAGGGCAATTCCTTTTTTTCGGGTGAGTTCTTGCAAGCGCGTCGAGGTCCGCCGGGATGGCCGCCCATGTGTACAGCGATGATTGCTTTGGTACGTGGAGTAATGGCGGCTTCGGCAAGGTTGGGGTCGATGCAAAAAGTTTCGCTGGATACGTCGACGGTTACGGGCATCGCGCCCGCGTAGAGGACGGCGCTGGCCGTGGCCACAAAAGTGTAATCGGGGATGATGACTTCATCGCCGGGACGAATGCCGATGGCAGACATGGCCACTTCGAGGGCGGCAGTTCCATTGGTGACGGCGAGGCCGTGTTTGGCGCCATGGAAATTCGCGAATTCCTGCTCAAAAGCGAGGGTGCGGGTACCCGGGGTTCGCCACCAAACACGGCTGTCGAGCACGTCCTGCAGGGCTTTGCGCTCCGCATCGTCATATTGGGGCCAAACGGGAAACGGCTTTCGTTTGGACTTGCGACCACCGAGCAATGCGAGTTCCGCCATGTGTATCTCCTCACGCTGTATTGGAAGCGACTAAAACTGATTGAAGCCGGTGGCGAATCGAAAAGCCTCGACAAAGTGGCCGTCTTTGCGAAGCCTGTTGCCCGCGCAATTCAACTTTTGCTTTCGCAAAGTCCGTGGCATCCCAATCCGGCCGATACTTATTCACGGCGGGTTCAAATTGGCTGACCTGTTTCAAAGCAGCGTCGACCTTTAAATCCACGACGCCATCGATGTTGACAAAATAGTTGGCTTCCTGCGGTGAAGGATAAAAGAAATACATTTCGGGAACTTTGAAGGGCTGCAGCCCCTGCTGAAGCTTTTGATTCGGGAAATACAGCCAGAACTCCGCGGCGCGAACGGCATCGATGGTATTGAACGCGGCCATACGATGATCGCTTTTGTGCCAGCGTTCGAACCACTCGCCGGGATCGACACTGAGTAAAACATCGGGCCGAATGCGACGGATGATTGCAGTGGCTTCCTCGGTGAGTTTCGGCTGCGCCGCATACTCTAGCATTCCGTCGTCGTAACCCATCCACATGATATTTTCCTTGGGGGTGCCAAGCAGGCCTTCGGATACTTCCTGCTCCGCGCGACGAATCCGCGCCAGGCGTTGCGAATTCATGTCTGGGTCGTAAGAGCCTTTGTCGTCGTTGGTGTACACCACGATGTAGACCTTGTTGTGATTGCGATTCAGAAGCGCGATGGTCCCGCCGGCACCGAAGACATCATCATCAGGATGAGGAGTGAACAGCAAAATGGTCTTGTTCTGAAGTTCCTCTAACCGCTTGGCTGGTTGTGGGGAGGTGTTTTGCGGAGGAATCGCAAAAGCGAGCGGCAGGGCAAGAAACAGGCCGATGGCAATCTTCATGGGAAGGCGCTCCTCCGTGCGGAAACTCTAATCCATTTGTGGATTGAAGTGCGTGCAGCGGAAACAGTCCACAGCTGATGGGGCAGATGTTACTTGACACACGCGGAGAGCTGCAACTATGAAGGCGGCCCGGCAGGCGTGACTTGGGTCACATTGGCGGTTGAGAGTTTGAGGCGAGTATAGGCTGATGGCGCGAACGCTTATTCTGGCTTGCGGAAATTCGCTGCGTGGCGACGATGGCGTGGCGCCTTACCTGGCGGAGTGGCTCCGTGAAAGCGGCTGCGCAGAACGCAGATTACTCCGCACAACAATGGACGCCGGAACTGGCCGAGCCGATCAGCCAGGCAGAACTGGTGATTTTTCTGGACGCATCGGCGAGTCTACCGCCGGGAGAAGTCGCGTGCGTGGCGGTGCGGCCCATCTACAAATCACCAGAGAGCCTTACGCATCAGACTTCCCCGGCATACTTGTTGGCGCTCGCTGAACGAACTCTACGGGAAGTCGCCGGCACGAGCGTATCTCCTCACCATCGGTGGGGCGTCGTTCGGAATGCGCGAAGGATTATCTGTGGATGTGCAGCGCGCAGTTCCCCGGGCGATGGAGCGGATTCGAACGCTGCTTGGCGGTAAGGTCGGACGGCGAAATAGGGCGAAGTGAGGGCTCGCGCTTCAGTGGGTTACTGCCGGTTATCGCGCGGCGGCGGAGTTCTTGATATCGGTTGCGGCGGGCTGTTCTTTCCTGGAGTAGTACCCGTCGCGCGCCTGCACCACCAGGTCTTTGTTTTTTGTGGTCAGCTGAATGCGATGATAGCCGGGGCCGGTATCCTTGTCGGGCGTGTAGCCCAGGCTGTATTGGCTGCGCAGTTCTTCTTCAATTTCCGCGTAAATTTTTTCGACGGTTTCTTTTTTGGAGACCTCGTATAGCCGCCCGCCGGTAGCTTTTGAGATTTGTTGCAAAACCTTCTTGCCGTCGGGCCGCTCTTCTTGCGGATAGCGTCCGCCGCCCCCGCCGTGATGACCACCGCCTCCGTAAGGGCCGCGGGGTCCCATCATCCCGCCGCCGGGATAGCCGCCGTAGCCCTGGTCGTCTTTGAACAGGATGGAGTAGACGACGGTGTCGCTGCGTTGCGCGGTTTCAATGGCTTCGGTCAGGGTTTCCTTGCTGCCGCGATCGACGCCATCGGAGAGGACGATCACCGCTTTGCGTCCTTGCTGCTTGCTCATCAATTCGTCGGAAGCCAGGAAGATCGCATCGTACAGCGCGGTGCCGCCGCCCCGGTGGTGCGACCCGTGGCCACCAGACCCGCCCGAGCCGCTGTCGTCGCCACCATTGCCGCCGCGACTCGCTCCACCACTACTGCCGCCGGCGTGCCCGCTGTCCAATTGTGGGCTCTGCAAGGATTGGAGCGCGGCCTGCAATTTCGGCTTGGAAGGAGTGAAATCCTGGAGCAGTTCGACGTCGCGGTCGAAATGAATGACGAAGGCGAGGTCTTTGTCTTGGCGAAGCAAATTGTCGAGGAAGCTGTAACTGGCGCTGCGTTCCTGATCGAGGACGTGGCGCTGGCTGAGACTCGTGTCCACGAGCAGCCCCAGGCGCAGGGGCAAATCGGTTTCGCGAGCGAAATAGTTGATGGTTTGCGGGCGGCCATCTTCTTCCAGGGCAAAGTCGTCCTTGGTGAGATTCGCGATAATCTTTCCGTGTTTATCGCGAACGGTGGCCAGCACGCTGACGGTATTCACCTGCACGGCGATTTTGGGATGGGGCGCTGCTGAGTGGGCGGGGGATTTGCGGCGCCTGCGCGTGAGAAGGAGCGAGTCCCGCCAGCAGCAAAAATCCCAGTGCGGTAAAGCGGCGCGCCACAGCAAAGCGCTGAAACAATTCTTCAGCTGAGTGGCGTTCATGGAGTACGCGAAACCTCAAGCATTGGACGCGAGTTCATTCGATTGTGTTGTCCGGCGAACAAGGCGATTGGCCGGACAACTGGGTATTCCCAGCGGAGGGAAGATTGGTTCCCGGAGCGAGGGACCAAATGGGCGACGTGGACTAAACCTTGACGGTTTTGCCGGTTCGCGCGGATTCGTAGATGGCCATCATCAACGCGATATCGCGAAGCCCCTCTTCGCCCGGGAGTGAGCGGTTCTTTATTCTCCATGACGCACTGGGACATGTGGTCCATTTCCGCAGTGAAATGATCGCAGTAGGGCAGCTCTTTTTCGGTGATGCCGTTCGTGCCGCCGACTTTGAGGCGAATGCCGCGATACCAAGTGGCCGGATCCATCTCGAACCACCCCTGCGTCCCGATCACGCGGAAATGGCTGGTGGGATAATAGCCATAACTGGAGGTGCAGTTCGCCAGGGTTCCGCTGGGGAAAGCGCAATTGGAAGTTGACGGTCTCCTCCACTTCCTTGAAGCGCGGATCGCCCGGGGCACTGTAGATCATGGCGTTGACTTCGGTGGGCTCTTCGCCGGACAGATAGCGCGAGGCATTGAGGGCGTAGATGCCAATGTCCATCAGGGAGCCGCCGCCGGCCAAGTCTTTTTTCAAGCCGCCACTGATCGGGATTGGTAGCATGCCAACCGGCGTCGGCTTCGATGACCTGAATGGGGCCAAGTTCGCCGGAGTGCGCCAGGCGGATGGCTTCCCGATTGTAGGGTTCATACCGGCAGCGATAGGCGACCATGAGCTTTTTGCCGGCTTTGCGACCCGCATCGATCATTTGCTGGCAATCGCGCGGGAGTGCTGGCCATGGGCTTTTCGGTCAAGACGTTTTTGCCGGCCTGGAATCCGCGGATGGTGTACTCCGCGTGCATACTGTTGGGCAGAACAATGTAGATGATGTCGACTTCGGGGTTGTCTCGAATGGAATCGTAGTTCTGGTAGTTGTAGATGTTTTTGGGATTGATTCCATAGCGCAGCGCCAGTTTGTTGGCCTTGTCGGGATGGCCGCTGACCAAGGCCACCGGCTTGGACGTTTCGCACATCGCAAAGGCGGGAAGAATTTCGTTGATGGACAGCCTGCCCAAGCCGACGATGGCCCAACCCATTTTCTTTCCGGGCGGATCGGGGGCGACCACGGGTTGCTGGGCCAGCGACTTCTGGAGCAGCGTACTGGCAGCGCCGGCCACCGCTAAACCCTGGCCAATTTTGCCGAGAAAGCCGCTGCGCGAGATTTCCTTGGATGGCGTATCCGACATTGGCCCTCACCTTTTTACTGTTGTTCGGAAGCGCGTTGCTTGCGAAGTTCTTCCAGCTTCTGCTTCAGAGTAATCGTCGTATTCCTGTTTGAGCTTGGGATCTTTCGGCGTAGCCGTAAATCTCGCTGGATTTGTACTTCCCTTCCGCAAATTTCTTTCTTGGTCCACTCATCGTGAATATGGATTTCGTCCGCGCGATCGAGCACTTGCTTCACGAATTGGGGCGGAATGAAATAAACACCTTCGCGATCGCCGACCGCGAGATCGCCGGGCATGACGGTGACATCGCCAATGCGAATGGGAATGTTGATGCCCGTGAGCATGACATTGCCGATGGGCGTGGGATCGACGGAGCGGATATAGCCGGGCATATCGATTTCGGAAATGCCATCGAGATCGCGAACGCTGCCGTCGACCACCAAGCCGCCTTTGTGGGTAGCGGTCATGACGTAATAGAAGAGATTGTCGCCGACGATGGTGCCGTTAACTTTTTTGCCGAACAGGTCGACGACCAGGACGTCGCCGGGCTGCAGCATGTCGATGGCGGTCTGATTCATGAGGCGCGGCAAGGCCGTGCTCTTTGGCTTTTTCCTGGCAACGCTGTCGACATCCTCGCGCACGGGCATGAACTGAACAGTAAAGACGCGCCCGACCATGGTGGTTCCAGGCTTCAAGACGATGAAGTCCGTCGGCATATTGATTGTTGTATCCCTTCTCCTGCAAGGGTGGCCCAGATGTCCTCGGCGGAAAGATCGTGAGCGCGCTTCAGAAGAGTCGTCGGGGATTTTGGGCCGGCCATCGGGAAAACGGTCAAAGGGATTCGCGGCGGTGTAGTCAATCAGATCCTGCTTGGAAAATGTCATCAACTGGGCGTTCGAGGCAGCGGGGAGAAGGAGAAACGAGGAAGCGTGGAGCAGGTAAGGAGTAATGCGATTCGAGCGGAACTACCGCGAGCCGCAATGGCCATAGGCAACCTCAATGTTGCGGAATTTAATTGTGAATGCGATCTGGAAGCCAGCAGCGAACCCCACACAGGTGTCCATCGCGAGCCATTCCAGATCGCGGACAATTTATCATGCTCCAATCCGCGCGCGGCAATGTTACGATACTTTCAAATTGCGGCATAACGATATTCTGAAACGATATCCAGGGCCTTCGCTCGCGCTCTGCCGAATGCCGTTAATGGGATCGTGGTATGAGTCCGCCGCTGGCATCTGGCAAAGTTTGGGACTATAACATTCCCGGGAGGACGAGCGTCCATGAGCAAAGTCAATGGAAATGTATTCGGTCGGCGTGATGTGTTGAAGACTTCGGCTATGGCGTTGGGGCAGGGTTGTTGACTGGCGAACCCGCAGAAGCATATCCGAAAGATGTAAATACCAACTCGAGTCCTCGACGCTGAAGATCACCGATTTGCGCGTCGCGACGGTGGTGAAGCCGGGCCCTAGTCCGTGCCCGATCATCCGACTGGACACCAACCAGGGTGTGTATGGGCTGGGCGAAGTGCGCGATGGCGCTAGTGCGACGTATGCGCTGTTTCTGAAGAGCCGGCTCGTGGGCCAGAATCCCTCTTCAACTGGACAGAATTTTCCGCGAGATTAAGCAATTCGGCGGACACGCGCGGCAAGGTGGCGGAGTGTCTGCGCATCGAGATGGCGCTCTGGGACATCACGGGAAAAGTGTATAACGCTCCGGTGTACGCGATGCTGGGCGGCGGAAAGTTTCGCGACAAAATTCGCATTTATGCCGATACGACGGAATCCGAGGATCCGAAAATCTACGCGCAGCGCATGAAAGAACGCAAAGAAGTGATGGGGCTCACCTGGCTGAAGATGGATCTGGGCATCGAGATGGTTGCTTCGCAAACGCCGGGCACGGTGACAAATCCCACCGACATTGAGCAATGGCACCCGACCAACTCACTCATCCCCTCATCGCTATGGAAGTGACCGACAAGGGCATTGCGATGCTGGAAGAATATGTAGCCGCAGTGCGCGATGCGGTGGGCATGGAAATTCCGCTTTCGATGGATCATCTGGGCCATTTGGGCGTGAAGTCCATCATTCGCCTGGGCAAGGCTTACGAAAAATATAATTTGTCCTGGATGGAGGACGTGATTCCCTGGACTTATACGGAACTGTTGCGTGAGATCACGCTGGAGAGCCCAACGCCGATTCTCACTGGCGAAGACATCTACCTGAAAGAGCCGTTTGAGGTGCTATGCGACAGCTCACGCCGTGGGCAAGATTCATCCGGATCTCGCCACGTCCGGTGGCATCCTGGAAACAAAGAAAATCGGCGATATGGCGGAAGATTACGGCGTGCCGATGGCGATGCATTTTGCGGGAACTCCCGTCAGTTGCATGGCAAACGTGCATTGCGCCGCTGCCACGCAGAATTTCCTGGCGCTGGAGAACCACTCGCTGGATGTGCCGTGGTGGTCATCGCTGGTGGAGGAAGGAGTGAAGACGCCGATCGTGAACCACGGGTTGATTGAAGTTCCGGACCGTCCCGGGCTTGGAGTGACGTTGAATGAAGAAGTGATGCGCAGCACTTGGCGCCGGGCACGGGCTACTTTGACCCGACACCACAATGGGATAACGAGCGGTCCTGGGACCGGCTGTGGAGCTAACCTCCGGATTGGATAAATTTACAATTTACGCGGCGGGCCGGTAGAGCGGCGGGAAATCAATTCCGGTTCGACGGCAATTTCGGGGACGAAGGCGGTTGTGTCTTCGATTCGTTCCAATAAGGTTTGCGCGGCAATTTTGCCCATCTTCTCTAAAGGCTGACGAACAGTGGTTAATGGCGGAATCGAGAACGAGGCGATGGAAACATCGTCGAAGCCCACGACGGAAATGTCCTCGGGGACACGCAAGCCGGCTTCCTGGAAGGCGCGCATTGCACCGATTGCAGAAATGTCGTTATACGCAAAAACCGCTGTGAAGGGGATGCCACGGGCAATGAGCGCTTTGCCGTAGGGATAGCCGAGTTCAGGAGTGGATTCCATGCCTTCGATTTGCAGGACGAGTTCCGGCCGGATTTCAATCTGGAACTCGCGCGCCACGTCTTGGATGGCCTCCCAACGGGCAGCGGAGTCGGAACTTTTGGGCTGGCCACGCAAAAAGGCGATGCGCTCGTGTCCTAATTCTTTCAGGTGAAGCAAACCGAGTTCGGCGGCGCGGCGGTGATCGAGGATGATATTGGTTACGTTCTCAACTTTCTGGTGGCCGGCGACGGCGACGGTGGGCAATGCTGGCTCCTCGTCAATGGACGTGTCGATGGTGATCAGCCCCTCGACGCCACGGGAAGTCAACAACTGGGAATAGCTGCGCAATAATTTGGGGTCGTGGCGGTGAGCGACGGTGAGGAAGAAGAAATTGTTATCGCGGAGATAAGGTTCGATACCGTTCACGATGCTACCGCCGTAGCCGTCGCCGATTTCCTCGACGATGACGCCGACGGTGTAGGTGCGTTTGACGCGCAAGGAGCGGGCCAGGAAATTTGGCTGGTAATTGAGTTCGCGGGCTGCTTCGATGATTCGTTTTCGGGTATTTTCAGGGATGGTGCGCGCGGCTTTGGTGTTATTCAGCACGGCGGAAACAGTGCCGGGAGTCAAGCCGAGATGTTGTGCTACCGATTTTAGGGTAACGGCCCCGGGATGCTTGGGACGGGGTGGTTTCGTACCGATCATATAAGTCCCTCTGGCGCCCGGAGCGCGGGCTCAAGTGTGCCTGGATTTGAATTAGCTGTTCCAGAGCCTCGACTGCTGGTTAATCGGTATTCTACTGCTTATGCGGCGGAAATGAATAGCCCTGTATTGAACCGAATCAATTCGGGTTGGGGAGGCTGGTCGGGGCACGTGAATTTGCGGCAGCGATTTAGCGAAACGATTATATGAAAGCCTGGCTGCTCTCTTGGGGCACCCCCAACGAACTTCCTCCCCCCAAGTGCGTCTGCGGCAACCTCTAGCAGCTTGCGGAAAAGTCTAACTTCGTCATTCCGAACGGAGTCCGCGAAGTGAGGAATCTCTCTTTTTCTTGACTTTTCGACAACAGAGGGATTCCTCGCTACGCTCGGAATGACAGATAACGTCTTTTTTCCGCAGCCTGCTAGGCGCGGTGTCCAGCTTGCCCTTACCGCCTCTTCGGCAACCTCGCCACCGTGAATCCCTCCGCCTCCGCCGCTTCGCTCAATCGCTCATCTGCGCTCAGAAATACGCGCTTGCTCGTTCGTCCTGCGCACCACACCAGCGCGGCCGCAAGCTGCAAACTGTCCGCCGCCGGTAAAGGGTACTTTCCCAGCAGCCGTTCGGCGGAATCTCTCAGTTCTTCGCGCGGCAAAATCTCCCTCCACCCTGCATGGAGAACGTTCAACCTTGCCTCCGCCCACTCTCGCTCCTTTTGCGTAATCTCGTCCGTGCGGTGAAGGCGGATGATCGCGCTATGCACCTCAATCCTCGTTCCCCACCAGACCACTGCGCTGTATCGACGCGCCTGCTGTCGCACAAATCGGCTGGAAGCTTGCCCAACGCACTGCGGCACACATGCGCTACTGTCCCAGAAAGCCAGTTCCTCGTTCACAGGCTTTCTTCCCGATCGGCCAGTAGCGCCTCGACCGCCTTATTCCCTTTCACCCTGCCCGCAGGCATGCGCTCGAATTTCTCTGCGTCAAACTTTTTCTTCGGCAGCCGCATTTTTCCCGCTGCCACCAGCCGCAATTCCTCTTCCGACGTTCCTTCCGTCTGGAACGGTACCAATTTCGCCACCGGCAGGTTTCGGTCGCGAATCACAACCTCTTCTCCATCTTTCGCCAAGCGCAGATACTCGCTCAAACGGTCCTTCAGCCTGGCAATATTTACGCTGCGCATCCCACACCACCTTCATGGCTATTATAGCCATGAACACCAGCCCGCGCCATCCCTCACTTCCTCCCCACAAAACGCAACCGCGCCGTGAACGCGCGTCCCTGCCCTCCCGTGAACGTTCCATAGTTCGGCGCGTCCACGTTGTTGTACACCACGTCGGCATTTTCCCGGTCCAATACATTGATCGCCGACAAGCGCACCGCAAAAATCCGGTCGCGAAATGTGAATTTCTTCTCCAATCCAATGGACAAGCTCGCAAACGTTGGGAACCTCAACGCATTCGCCGCACCCACCAAAAATTGCTGCTGATTCACCGCGCTGTACGGATACCCGCTGTGGTAATCGATAAAATACGTAAATAAAATTCCCCAGATCGGCGTGGGGATGCTGCCCCACGTCACCACCCGATTCGGCGCGTCCCAACTCAATGCCCCGGGCTGCTGCGGCGCAAAATACAATGCGCCCAGAACCGGATCCAGAACCTGGTCCGTGCTCGCTTTCGATCGCGTATAACTCCCAAACAATTCCGCTGAATTTTTAAACGTGTGCCGCGCGCTCACGGTCACCGCTCGATACTTATCCCGCCGCGAACTGGTCAGCAAAAACTCCGCCCCAATTTGTCCCGGCGAAATCGTCTGCCAGGACAGCCCGTGATGCTCGTCGCGCGCCAGCAGTTCCAGGCCCACCAACGTGTTTTCCCCAAACCGTTCTTGCCAGCCGACACTGGCAATATCGAAATACGGCTGTTGCAAACTCGTCAGCCCTCCGCTCGGCAGCACGAACACACTCGTCGCGGGACCCGCCAACACAATTTTCCCCGTCGGATCGTACAGCGTGTCCACCTGCTGCTGGTCGTAAGCCTGCCCGATCACCGACAGGTTCACGGGAATGTCGTACATGCCCCAGCCAATCGAAAATTTCGCGCGATTGTCTTTGAATGGCATCAAGTTCACCGCCACCCGCGGCTGCACCATCCCCGCCTGAAACAAGCGGTCCCAATCCGCGCGCAGCCCCACTTGTGCCACCAGGTGCGCATTCGGCGACCAGGAATCCTGCGCGAATCCACCCGCCAACGTGTTCGCCACATGAAAACTCGCGCTGCCTGTAAACGTGGTAAGCCGGTCCAGCGTCAAATCCGCGCGCAACGCCTGAATCTCTCCGCGCACGGACCCCTGGTCCAGCGTTACCCCCGAAAAATTCGCTCCCACCGAAATGGTGTGCGTCCCAAACCATTTCACCGGGCCGCGAATCGCGTTCGTAAAAAACTGGTACCGCCTCGCGTCCTGCGATTGCTGCTGAAAATAATTTCCCTCCGCGCCATTCACCAACAACACATACGGCGCCGCACCCTGCGGCACTCCATCGCTCAACGAATCTTCCACGCCAATTCCTACTTCCACCACCGTCTTCTCGAAGTAGCTTTGCTCCTTTACGAAGCCAAATAGTTCGCGCCCGGTGTTGTCCGTGGTGACGCTTTGCGGGTGCAACGCGTCGAGTCCCACATTTGTGGCGGACTCTACATTCGCCAGAAATCCCACATGCAGGCTGTTATTGGTCGACATCTTCCACAACAGCCGCGACCAACTGTCTCCGCCCCAGGACTGCTGCTGATCCGGCTGCCCCGCGGGCAATCCCTGTTTGATCGACAACGTGTGCAGCAGGTCGAACGATTCCGAGTACCACAAATTGTCCTTGATCATCGGCCCGGAAAAGGTCACTCGCGGATAGTAATTCCCAAACTGCACGCCGTTCTGCACATTGAGTCCGGGAATGAAATCCGTGGCGTTGAATCGCCAGCGGTCATCCCCTTCGCGCGTCTCGTAATTCAGAATCGCCCCGCCGGAGTGCGCGTACTCCGCCCCAAACCGCGCGGTTTGCACTTCCGCCTTGCGCACCGCATCCACAATCATCCGCGAAGTGAGCCCATTGCTTGCCGGATCGCCAACTTCCACCCCGTCCAGCAGATACTGCACTTGGGTGTTCCGCGCACCCGCAATATGCAATTGGTCCTGGTTATCGCGCAGCACTTGGGGCATGGCGATCAGGCTTTGCAGCAAATCGTGCGAACTCGCCACCGGAATGTCGATGATCTCCTGGTTGCTCAGCGATTCCGTGCTCGGCGTCACCCCCGGCTCGATGCGATTTTCCGGCACGGTCACATCCACCTGCTCGCGCACTTCTTCCACGTGATTCAGCGTAAACGTGAACTCCGCGCTCCCCGCCTTCAATTCAATTTTCTGGTTCGCCAGCAAAAAGAATCCCGTGCGCTCCACACGCACGTCGTACACACCCGCGGGCAAATTCGCCATCGTGAAATACCCGCTATCGTCCGTCACCGCCCTGAACGTAGGATTGAGCACCGGCGCTTGCGCCGCGCCGGCAGCACCTGCCTGGCCAGTGGACGGCCCGGTCTGCGTGGAAGACGTGTTTTGTCCAGGATTGCCGGAAGAGGAGGGAGTCTGTGGTGTAGAGGTCTGAGGTGAAGACTGCGGTGAAGCAGTTTGCGCCGCGGATTGGTTCGCAATCTGTGGCGGAGAGTTCTCAGCAGGTCCGGAAGCTCCAGGCAATGTCGGCGCGCCGACATATTCAAGTTTTACTTGAGCGCTACCAATGGGCAATCCATTCTCATCAATCACTCGAGCCTTCAGTGTCACTCGAGTGTCCGCAGGAAAGACGGTGCCCGCGAACGCGAAGAGCGCGAGCACTATTGCAACCAATACGCGAAGTCTCTTCGCCAAAGCTCCCCCAATGAGCCGGGAATGACTTCAAGTCTTACATCACATCAAGCTAAAGCAAACTCGAGCATCACTTCAAGCGCCCCGCACCGCGTCCGCGTAGGGGTCCAGCACTGCTGGACCCCATCTCGGCAATCATCACAAGTACTCGGGGCGCAGCACTGCTGCGCCCCGGCGAAAAATGTCGGCGCGCCGACATTGGAGTGCGGGAGCCCAGCTCTCGCTTTCGCACAATCGTCACAATACTCGGACGGATCAGTGGCAGCCCTGCTGCCACCGTCTCCCGATTCAGCGCACTTCAAGGTGCCGCTACTTCTTCGGCTTCGACTTCCCCTTCGCGGCACGCTGCTTGTCTTCCACCACCGCTTGCGCCGCCGCCAACCGTGAAATCGGCACACGGAAGGGCGACGCGCTGACGTAATCCATGCCGACCTGGTGGCAGAACTTCACGCTTTCCGCATCGCCGCCGTGCTCGCCGCAAATGCCGACCTTCAGCTTTGGACGCGTCGAGCGGCCTTTTTCGATGCCCCACTTGATCAGCATGCCTACGCCCTTCTGATCCAGCGTCTGGAAGGGATCGCCGTGGAACACGCCAGCTTTCTTTTCGTCCACGTAATCCGGCAGGAAGCGTCCCGCGTCGTCGCGCGAAAGCCCCATCGTCGTTTGCGTCAGGTCGTTGGTGCCGAACGAGAAAAACTCCGCCACTTCCGCAATCTCATTCGCCAGCAACGCCGCGCGCGGCAACTCGATCATCGTCCCCACCAGGTACGGCAACTTCACGCCCGCCTTCTTGATGAGGTCATCCGCGACGCGCCGGGTGGCATCGACAAGAATGCCGAGCTCTTTTTTATCCAGCGTGAGCGGGATCATGATCTCAGGTAACACTTTAACTTTGCTTTTCTGGCATTCAATCGCCGCTTCGATGATTGCCCTCACCTGCATCTCCAAAATTTCGGGATAGGTGATGGACAACCGGCAGCCGCGATGACCGAGCATGGGGTTCGCTTCATGCAACTGCTCCACCCGGCGCGCCACCGTATCGGCAGAGATGCCCAATTCCTTGGCCAGTTCTTCCTGCTTGTTGCGATCGTGCGGCACAAACTCGTGCAGCGGTGGATCGATCAAGCGGATCGTCACCGGGAATCCATTCATCGCTTTGAAAATCCCCACGAAATCGCGCCGCTGGAAGGGCAACAACTTATCCAGCGCCTTCACGCGATCTTCCCGGTTGTCCGCAAGAATCATTTCCTGAATGGCCCGTTGACGGTCGGCGCTCTTCTCCGGAAATTCAAAGTCGGTGAAAAACATGTGCTCGGTGCGGCACAGCCCAATGCCTTCCGCGCCGAACTCGATGGCCTTGCGCGCGTCTTGCGGAGTATCCGCATTGGTCCGCACGCGCAGCCGTCGAACTTCATCCACCCACTTCATGATCGTCTGATACGCCTTCGGAAATTCGGGGGTAACCAGCGGCAACTGATCGGCATACACCGTGCCTTCGCTGCCGTCCAGCGTGAGCCACTCCCCTTCCTTCACCACTTTTCCGCTCTTGCCATCCTTCATGGACTTGGATTTGTAATCGATGTCCAACGTTTCAGCGCCGACGATGCAGCACTTGCCCCAACCGCGCGCGACTACCGCGGCGTGAGAAGTTTTGCCTCCGGTTGCGGTGAGAATGCCTTGCGCCACGGCCATGCCGCCCACGTCCTCAGGGCTGGTTTCGCGTCGCACCAGAATCACTTTCTCGCCTTTCGTAGCCCATGCTTCCGCATCGGCCGCGTTGAACACTACTTTGCCAACCGCCGCGCCAGGCACCGCATCGATGCCGTGCGTCAGGATCTTGGCCTGCAGGGTTTTCTTATCAAACTTGGCGTCGATCACCGGATAGAACAGTCGCTCGATGTCCGCGGGTTGAATGCGCAGCACCGCTTGCTCTTTGGTGATCAGCTTTTCATTCGCCATGTCCATCGCGATTTTGAACGCCGCCGCGGGAGTGCGCTTCCCCGTGCGCGTCTGCAGCATGTAGAGTTTGCCGTCTTCGACGGTGAACTCCATGTCCTGCATGTCCTTGTAGTGCTTCTCAAGTGTTACTCGAACTTTCTCCAGTTGCGCGTAAGCCTTCGGCATGATCTTGGCGAACTCCGTGAGATGCACTGGCGTGCGGATTCCCGCCACCACATCTTCGCCCTGTGCGTTCGTCAAATAATCGCCGTAGAAAATTTTCTCGCCGGAGCTGGGGTCGCGCGTGAAGCACACACCAGTTCCGGAATTGTCGCCCGTGTTGCCAAACACCATCTGCACCACGTTGACGGCAGTGCCCAGCAGGCCAGTGATCTTCTCCACGCGGCGATACGTGACCGCCTTCTCCGCCATCCACGAACCGAATACCGCGCCGATCGCTCCCCACAACTGCTCCATCGGATCGTCCGGGAAATTCCTTCGCCGGCTTTTTCCTTGAAGTAGGCTTTGTACTCTGCGACCAGTTCCTTCCAGCCATCCGCCGGAACGTCGGTATCATTCTTGATTCCGCGACGCTCCCTCATCGCGCGCAGGCGATGCTCCAAGATCTTCCTTGGACAAGCCCATCACCACGGTGGAATACATCTGCACGAAGCGGCGATATGCGTCGTAGGCAAAGCGCTCGTTGCCGGTCGCGCCCGCCAAGCCTTGCACGGATTTGTCGTTCAGTCCCAGGTTCAGAATCGTTTCCATCATGCCAGGCATGGAACGCGCCGAGCCGGAACGCACACTGACCAGCAGCGGATTCTTCGGGTCGCCCAGTTTTTTTCCGGTGGCCTTCTCGAGCTTGGCCACGTTGTCCTTGACCTGCTTATCGAGTTCGGCGGGATATTTTTTGCTGTTCTTATAGAAGTAGTCGCACGCTTCCGTGGAGATGGTGAAGCCCGCAGGGACAGGAAGACCGATTTTGGTCATCTCCGCCAAGCCGGCGCCTTTCCCGCCGAGCAAATCGCGCCACTCGCCATCGCCTTCTGCTTTGCCTGCACCAAAGAAATAGACCCACTTTGTCACGGTATGCCTCTCTTATGTTTTCATCTGTAGCTCAGGCCCGAGCCTGAGGGTTCTCTGTTTCGCATCCATCATCCGTCATTTCGAGCGGAGCGTGGACGGAGCTGCGATTTTCCATCGCGCTATCCGCGATGAATCTTTCTCTCATCCATCCACCATCCGTCATTTCGAGCGGAGTCCGCGCAGCGAGAAATCTCTCCTCGATCGATTCAAGAGAGATTCCTCGGGCAAACTACGCCCTCGGAATGACGGGCTCAGAGACGAGCGATGCCCTGAGCCGAAGATCCTCACCCTTGGTAGGGCGAGCTACATGCTTTCTTCGCGCCGCCCGTTTCCCCTCAGTTGGGTTTGGAGGGAAATTTTGGTCGGCGCGCCGACATTTTTCCGAAGAACCATGTCGCAAAACTCATCCTGACTTCTTCAAGTAAAACGTGAACCTCGTCGTCTTTGTAGCGGGGGCCTAGTGATCATGGGGCCGCCTTCAAAAACCACGTCGCATCTTCGTAGGGGTCCAGCATGCTGGACCCCAGCTTGGCAACCTCGATCCGACTCGGTACCTCGCTCACGCCCACACCGAGCAAACACCGCCATCGATCCAATCGTGCGGACATGGGGCGCAGCAGTGCTGCGCCCCTACGAAAACCCTAAGAGCAATGTCGGCGCGCCGACCAAAACGCCGCGGCTCACCACTACTTCTCCTCGCCTGCCAACTCCGAGAAGTCGGCGATGGTGGTGAACTCGCGCAGCAACTCCGCGAGCATCGCCAGGCGATTGTTGCGCACGGCTTCGTCCTCCGCCATGACCATCACATCCACGAAGAACTGGTCCACCACTTTGCGCAGGCCAGCGATTTCTTCCAGCGCGTCCTGATACTTCCCGGCGCGCTTATCCTCGCTGACCTTTCCCGCCGCCTTGCGCACCGCCGCGTACAGTTCCCTTTCCACGTCCTTCTCGAAAAGCTTCTCATCCACCGCACGCACGTCACTGCCAAGATTCGCCTTTTCCAAAATGCGGCGAATGCGCTTGAACGAGACCGCCAGCGGCTCAAAGTTTTTCGACTTGCGAATGGCCTTGAGCGCTTTGAGCCGCTTCTCGACATCGACAAGATCGTCGCTGCCCGCACGCAGCACCGCGTTCACTTCGTCGTACGCGTAGCCGGACTTCTCGCGCAACACAAAGCGCGCGCGCTCCAGCAAGAACTCTAACACCTGCTGCTCCCGCGGTTCTGTGATTTGCTTCCGGGGCGGATGGTTGAGCAGCGCTTTGCCCGCCGCCCCTATATATAAGGATAAGGAGACGTAGAGCTTCTTCTCCAGGATGATTTTCACGATGCCCAACGCGGCGCGGCGCAATGCATACGGATCGCTGGAGCCGGTGGGCACAACGCCAACGGAGAAGCAGCCCACGATGGAATCGAGTTTGTCCGCGAGCGCTACCGCGCAGCCAGTCAAATTGCGCGGAACGGGATCATCCAGTCCCACCGGCCGGTAGTGGTCGTACACCGCATCGGCTACGTCTTCGGATTCACCCTGAGCTTTCGCGTACAAGCCGCCGACGATGCCTTGCAGTTCCGGGAACTCGCGAACCATTTCGGTGGCCAGATCGCACTTGGCAAGTTCGGCCGCGCGGTCGGCATCCGCAACGTGCGCATTGTGCACGCCCAGGTTGTACCAGCCTTCGGCCAGCCAGCGGGCGATCGACCGGGTGCGTTCCACCTTATCGAAGTAGCTGCCCAGCCGCGATTCGTAAGTGACTTTTTGCAGCTTGGGAAGGATTTCCGCGAGCTGCACTTTTTGGTCGGACTCCCAGAAGAAGCGCGCATCGGCGAATCGCGCGCGCAGCACACGTTCGTGACCAGCGCGGACCAGGCCCTTGGTATCTTTTGCCAGATTGATGACCGCGAGAAAATGCGGCGCCAGTTCCCCGCCGCGCTTCTCGACCGCAAAATATTTCTGGTGGCCGCGCATGACGGTGATGAGGATCTCGTCGGGCAGGTCCAGGAATGCCGGATCAAAATCGCCTTCGATGACGCTGGGAAACTCGTTCAGGTAGGTGACCAGTTCGAGCAGGTCTGCGTCCTGATGCACGTGATAGCCGGAACGCTTGGCGTGGGATTCCAGTTCGCGCACGATTTTTTCGCGGCGCTCTTCCGGGCGGACAATTACGCCGTTGGCGCGTAACTTCTTTTCGTAGTCCGCAAAATTGCTGACGCGGATGTGCTGCTGTCCGAGGAAGCGGTGGCCAGAGGTCGTGTCGCCAGCGGTGACTCCGCCGAAGGAGAACTTGAGCGGCTTGCTATCGAGCAGCGCGACAATCCAGCGGATCGGGCGAATGAAGCGCGCATCCTTCAGCCCCGTCCAGGTCATGGTCTTGGGCCAGTTCAAATCGTGAATCACCCGCGGCAGAATTTCGTAGAGCAGGTCGAACGAGGTGCGGCCGCGCTTGGTGACCTTCGCGGCGATGAATTCGCCCTTGGCGGTTTGCACGGTGATCAGTTCGTGCAGCGGGACGCCTTGCTTCTCGGCGAAACTGACCGCGGCTCTGGTCGGCGCGCCGACATTGTCGTAGGCGATCGACTTGGGCGGGCCGGTCACTTCCATGTCGAGGTCGGCCTGTTTGGCGATAATGCCGCGGGCTACCGCGGTGAGCCGACGGGGGCCGCCGAAAGTTTCCACCGTGACGCCTTCCATCAGGTTCTCGGCGATCAGGTGCTTCTCCAGGATGGTCTTCAGGTCGGCGACCGCGCGAGGGAGCATGCCTGCGGGAATTTCCTCGGCGCCAATTTCGAAGAGCAGTTCGACAGGCGCAGGGGTTTTGGTCGGCGCGCCGACCAAATTCGCGGCGGCGGTGGCTCGGTGGGCTTTCCCTTTCCAACCAGCAGCAGGACTGTTTCCGGCATTCGAAGGTTTGACGCCGGCTTTCGAACGACTCGCGCCGGTCTTCGTGCGGCTCACAGCAGCTTTGCTCCCTTTTGCTTTCGAGCGGGTGACGCCGGTGGCTCCAGTTTTCGAAGACTTCGCTGGCCCTCTGGATGCAACTGCCTTCGAACGCGTCACGGCGGTCCTTCCCTTCTTTGTGGGGCTCATGCAGTCACCCCGGAGACCGTGGTGGCGCTCCAATTCGGGAATCGGCTATGGGCGACCGGCTGCGCGGTAAACCCGCTGCTACACGCCGCGTGATGCTCATCACATTTGGTCGGCGCGCCGACATTTTCCTTGGGCACCACAGGTAGACACATCCTGTGTTTGGGCACTACAGCCAAATACGTCATCCCGAACGGAGTCTGCGAAGTGAGGGATCTCTCTTCGATCGATCCAAGAGAGATTCCTCGCTTCACTCGGAATGACAGTCTGCAGATAATTAGGGCAAGGGATCGGGGCACCGAACATTTGGTCGGCGCGCCGACCAAATGTTCGCCGGTCACAGGGTCGTGCTTCGCTCCCCGTAGGGGTTCAGCACTGCTGAACCCCAGCTTGGCAGGATTGCCTGCGTTACGGGATGATCCAAAAACCAGACGAGCCGAGGGGGTACATTGTGGGGACCTGGGGCGCAGGGGTCCTGCGCCCCTACGAAGTGAATCGACGCGGTCGACGAATGTCGGCGCGCCGACATTTTCCTTGGGCACCCCAGGCAAAAATGTCATTTGTTTGGGCACCAAAGGCACGCACGTCATTCCGAACGGAGTCTGCGAAGTGAGGAATCTCTCTTGGATCGATCGAAGAGAGATTCCTCGCCGTGCTCGGAATGACGGTGCTGAGAAGTGTCGCGCGGTCACGAGTGCACCTCGGGGACGGGGCGGCCGCCGGGGAGGGCCGGCCTGGCCGAACCGGGCGCCCCGGATTTGGTCGGCGCGCCGACATTCTCTTTGCCGCTGACCTGGTCCAGGTATGCGGTGGCGGTGCGGCACGCCAAGGTGCGCACCCGCTGCATAAGCGCGGCGCGCTCGGTGGTCGAAATCACGCCGCGAGCGTCCATAAGATTGAACAGGTGAGAGCACTTGAGGCAATGGTCGTAGGCCGCGAGGAGCGGGTAGCGTTGGCGGGCTTTGCCGGGGTTAGCGTTAGCAGCTCCGGCCGCTGGCAAGCCAAGAGTGGATTGGCCTGGACCGAGCGGAAGTTCGGATTTGGTCGGCGCGCCGACATTCATGGCGACATTAGTTCCGGCCTGCGCCTTGTGGTCCTTCTCCGTTTTGGTCGGCGCGCCGACCAAAACTTTCCAGCCGTCCAAAAGCTCTTTGGCTTCTTTTTCATGTAACTCGAATTCCGCGCGCAGGGCTTTGGCGTCACTGCGATCGAAGCTGTACTCGGAAAGCTGCCGCTCCTCAGCGAGGCGGATCTGGCCGTAGGTTATATCCTTCGTCCACCGAATGTCGTACACGCTTTCCACGTTTTGCAGGAAGGCGCAGATGCGTTCCAGGCCATACGTGATTTCCACCGAGATTGGGTCGAGATCGATGCCGCCGCTTTGCTGAAAGTAGGTGAACTGAGTAATCTCGAGACCGTCGAGCAGGACCTGCCAACCTATACCCCAGGCACCCAGCGTGGGCGATTCCCAGTTGTCTTCCTCGAAGCGAATGTCGTGGGAGCGCAGGTCGATGCCAATCGCTTCCAGGCTGCGAAGGTACAAATCCTGAATGTTGGCGGGCGACGGCTTGAGGATGACCTGGTACTGAAAATGTTTGTAGAGGCGATTGGGATTTTCGCCGTAGCGTCCGTCGGCGGGCCGGCGAGATGGCTGGACGTACGCGACGCGATAAGGAGCCAAGCCGAGGACCCGGAGAAACGTCTCAGGGTGCATGGTGCCGGCACCGACTTCCGTATCGTAAGGCTGCTGCAGGACGCAGCCTTGGCGATCCCAGTAGTGCATCAAGTGAAGGATGAGCTCCTGGAAGGTGAGTCCCTGCGGCTTTGCTTTTGCTTCAACTTTTACTTTAGCTGCCACGTACACTCCTCAGATATTGCTTTCACTACTGGAGACCGCGAAACTTTCAAATTTCTAGTAGAGCACCAAGTCACGTCGTTTTCAGTTGCGCTGCACTCAAGTAAAGCTCCAAGTGTTCAAACATCCTGGATACTCTAATTCACGTAACACTTGAGGTGATCTGCGCTCGCTTGAATCACACTGTAAGTGCCACCTCAACTCCGCACGCGTGCTCTCCCGAATATCTCAAGTGATACATTAAGCTTGTGACGCAAGCCTCGAGTCAGTGTTATGCCAGACTCGAGTTGTGATTCAGTAATTCAAGTTTCGCTTAAACCCCAGGTCAACCGTCTCAAGTGTTATCTCAAGGCGGCACGTCATTCCGAACGGAGTCCGCGAAGCGAGGAATCTCTCTTGGATCGATCGAAGAGGGATTCATCGCAAACGGCGCGATGCAAAACCGTCCCTCGCTGCGCATCGGAATGACGTGTCGCCGTTCTGGGCGACCGTCGGTCGTTTGACTGCCCAGCTAGGCGGCATAAAGCCGCTGCTACACCGCCCCGCTTACGCCTCCAGCAGGGCGCGACTGGCGAGCTTGCGTTCCGTGTGATGCTCAATCCAGTTCAACCCTGCCTCGCGCAACTGGTCGACTCCCGGAAGCGTGGTCAACGCTTCGTCGAGCTGATCGAGACGCTGCCTGGCGAACACTTCCGCCAATTCGCGCGCTTCGCTGGTCACCGGCTTCATGCCCGGGCGGCGATGCTCCGCATCGTACAAGCCGGGATGAAAGCGATCCTGATAGCCGATTCCCTTCCCGAACGGCTTGCCACACTGCGCGCAAAGGTCGAAGCGCGGCAGCCACCCGGCCAGCCGCACCGTCCAAAACGCGAAATAACTGAGGGCAAGAGCAGTCGCGCTCCGTCGCTCGATTTCTTTCGCGGTGAGCACGATGAGGCGAAACATGGCCTCGTTGACTTCATGCTCGGGCAAGACCTGTTCGGCCACTTCGCTGACGATCGCCAGCCCGGTGCTGAGGCTGTAATCGCTCTGCGCCTTATGAAAGGACTCGAGCAACTCGGCCTGCTGAATGCGCACCAGGTCGCGCGTTTCGCGTTCGACGTACCAGAGCTGCACGTGAGACAGCAGCTCGAGCGTCGAGCCGTAGCGATTCTTCAGGCGCCGCGCGCCACCAGCCACGCCGCGCATGCGTCCCGAAGCACGGCCAAAAAAACTGACCAGGCGATCGGCCTCACCCAACGGGAAAGTCTTCAGGATGATGGCTTCCGTTTCGCGGGCAGGCATGCGCAATGTCGGCGCGCCGACCGCGACGCGAGAGAAGAGTTACGGCAACTCCCCGCGAGAAACGAGCGCGCGTGCAGAACTTAATTACTTACCACACGGGGCGAGCCAGACGCAATGAGGAGGCGCGAAAAGCTGTGGAGAAGTGGGAGTCGCAGCGGCTTTGCGCTGCTGGCGAGCTGCGAGCTGTGATGCCAGCGCATCGGAAGAGCTGCGGGACAAATTCGCGGCCACAAGTTCGGGTGCATTTTGGTCGGCGCGCCGACCAAAGATTTCGTGCCCGGATTCCCTAGGGCCAGCTATCTCCATCCCGTTATCTCCATTATGTCCATACCGTCATTCCGAGCGCAGCGAGGAATCTCTCTTGGATTGGATCGATCGAAGAGAGATCCCTCACTCTGCACACTCCGTTCGGGATGACGTGTGTGCCTGTCGTGCGCAAACAAAATGTCGGCGCGCCGACCAACGAGCTGGCGAGTGCTCGGGTTGGACCCGGCCAGGATCAGCAAACGGTCGGCGCGCCGACATTCCTCGTTCGCGCCTGGTAACACATAATCCCACTGTACGGTGCGCTGATAATTTTGTACGTGGGCCACAGGTCAGGCAGTTTGTATGCGATACGAGGCGTTCCAGATTCTGTTAACTTGGCCACCGGCGCTAAAAATATTATGGGACGCACCTCGATTGCCTCCCTGCCCTCACTCCGCGGGACCTCGATCGAGTTAACGCCGCACAAGAATTGGCGGCGTTGTTTCTCGACGCCCGGTTGCTATAGCTGGCGTCACTCCGAAGGCATAGTTTGCCCGGGGAGTCTCCCCTGGATCGATCGAAGAGAGATCTCACTCCGCGGACTTCGTTCGAGATGACGCTGTCGCGTACAAAGCGCGCACGGCGAATGTCGGCGCGCCGACCAAAATGCGGCTTCGCGGCCAATCTCGTGTTTGCGCCGCCGCAGCGGATGAACGTTGCGCCACAGAGGGGGTTCGGGAGTTGGGTTACAATTGCCGACTCGATGATCCCGATTAAGGACGACAATCCGACACGCACGTTTCCTTTTATCAATTACGCGTTGATTGCCATCAATGTGGTGGTGTTCTTCTACCAGGTGACGTTGCCAGCGCATGCGGCGAAGGCGTTCCTGATGTCGCATGCCACGGTGCCGATGCGGATTCCGGCGTACCTGGCGGGATACCTGGGATTCAAGATGGCGTTCTACCCCATCTTCACCAGCATGTTTCTGCATGGCGGGTTAATGCACTTGCTAGGAAACATGCTGTTTCTGTACGTGTTCGGCGACAACGTGGAGGATTATTTCGGGCACGTGGCGTATCTGGCGTTCTATTTATTTTGTGGCGTGGGGTCGGGGGTCATCCATGTGCTGTTCAACTTGCACAGTTCCCTGCCGGCGATTGGCGCAAGTGGAGCGATCAGCGGAGTGATGGGCGCGTATGCGGTGCTGTACCCGCGGGCTAATGTGTTGATGCTGTTTTTTGTGTTTCTGATTCCGATTCCGGCGCTGTTCGTGTTGGGGTATTGGTTCGTGTTGCAGTTCTTGGAAGGGATTGGGGAGTTTGGGGCATCGGCGACGGGAGGAGTCGCCTGGTGGGCGCATATTGGAGGATTTTTGATTGGGGTGCTGATCGCGTGGGTGGTGAAGAAGAGCGTTCGGTAGTTTGTAGCTAACAGCTGTTAGCCTACCGTCGACAGTTCAGGTGGCACCCCAAGAGCCGGCTGGAAGCCGGCGCTACCAGTTCACGATTCGGACATCCGTTAGCTGATAGCTGATCGCTGATATCGGAATTGATTCACCACCGAGGGCACAGAGTTCACAGAGGCGGAGCGGAGAGTAGCTATGGGCGCACGATTCGTTTTCTCGGGTCTTCGGGAATTGTTTGCTAAGGCGAATGAGGAGAAGTCCGGCGATCAACTGGCGGAGATCGCGGCCCGGTCGGAGCAGGAACGCGTGGCGGCGAAGCGGCAGTTGGCGGACGTGACGCTTGGGCAGATTGTGCTGAATCCGCTAATCGATCCCGATGACGACGAAGTGAGCCGGTTGCTGCTGGACACGTTTGACCAGGAAGCGTTTGCGCCGATGCGCAGCGTAACGGTTGGCGAACTGCGCGAGTACTTGCTGGATGATGCGACAGATGAGCCCGCACTGAGGAAAGTGCAACGCGCGATTGTGCCGGAAATTGCGGCGGCCGTGGCAAAAATCATGAGTAATAAAGACCTGGTGCTGGCGGCTGCGAAGATTCGCAATGTAACCCGCTGCCGTAACACCATGGGCGAACAGGGCGTGCTGGGAATTCGCGTGCAACCGAATCATCCGGTGGACGACTTGGGTGGGATTTTGCTGGCGGCGTTCGAGGGACTGCTGTACGGATGCGGCGATGCGGTGATTGGCGTGAATCCGGCGTCGGATTCGGTGGAAACGGTGGGCGGGATTCTGAACGCGCTGCAACGCCTGGTGGAAACGTACAAAGCGCCGACGCAAACGTGTTGCCTGGCGCACATCAGCGCGCAACTGGCGGCAATGGAACAGGGCGCGCCGGTGGACTTATTGTTCCAATCGATTGCCGGGACGGAGGCGGCGAATCGCAGCTTTGGGGTTTCGTTGGCAATGCTGCGCGAAGGACGGGAGCGCGTGCTGGAACATCACCACGGGCGCGAGGTGGAATGGAAGGGCGAGAACGCGATGTACTTCGAGACGGGACAAGGCAGCGCGCTGTCCGCCGAGGCGCATCACGGCGTGGATCAGGTGACGCTGGAGGCGCGGGCGTATGGAGTGGCGCGGGTGTTCGAGCCGTTCCTGGTGAATAGTGTGGTGGGGTTCATTGGGCCGGAATATTTGTACGACGAACGGCAGATTGTGCGCGCGGGGCTGGAAGATCACTTCATGGGCAAATTGCTGGGACTGCCGATGGGCTGCGATGTTTGCTACACAAACCACGCCGCAGCGGATCAAAATTCCGCGGACAATTTGTTATTGCTGCTGGGAGCGGCAGGGTGCAACTACTTTATGGGCGTGCCGTGCTCGGACGATGTGATGCTGAATTACCAGTCGACGAGTTATCACGATGCGCTGGCGGTGCGGCGATTGTTTGGGCTGAAGCCGGCGCCGGAATTTTTGCGGTGGTTGCAGGAGGCGGGAATTTATCGGGAGGCGGAACCGGTGTTGTTGGATGCCCCGGCGCGGCGGCAGTTGATGAGCGGGTTGGAGGCGGCGTTGGAGGGCATGGCATAACGAGGCTGACGAGTGAACGATTGCCCGGAGCTGCCTGCTTTCGGGCGATCCAAGAGAGATTCTTTCCGCAAAACGCGGAAAGAGGCAGAGGTCCTCGCTACGCCCGGAATGACGGGTTTTTATTACGTAAGAGCCAGAGCACAGGCGACTGAATGAAGGATGAGCGAGAAAAAACGAGCGCGCTGAGCAACGCGGACTTGTCAGCGATTGCGCGGAAGATTCGGGCGCGGACTCCGGCACGATTGCTGGCGGGGCGGGCTGGGGCGAGCTACCGGACGGGCACACAGTTGGAATTGCGCCAGGCGCATGCGGCGGCACGGGATGCGGTGCGGGCGGAGTTGGACGCGGAGCAGTCGTTTGGTCGGGGGTTCGTGGAACGCTGGGAATTGTTTGACGTGTGGACCAAGGCGAGAAGCAAGGAAGAATATTTGCTGCGGCCGGACCTGGGGCGGCAGTTCTCGGACGAAGCGCGCGCATCGGTGGCGGCACGTTGCACGCGTGGGAACGATGTGCAGATCGCGATTGGGGATGGCTTGTCGGTGCCGGCGGTGGAGGCGCAAGTGCCGCGGCTTTTGCCGCTGCTGTATCAGGGGGCGCAGGAACGCGGGTGGAGCGTGGGCCGCGCGGTCGTGATTCACCATTGCCGGGTCGGCGTGTTGAACGAAATTGGGGAATTGCTGCAACCGCAGGTGGCGGTGCTACTGATTGGCGAGCGGCCGGGCTTGGCTACGGTGGAGAGTTTGTCGGCGTATCTGGGATATCAGCCGCGAGCTTCGCATACGGATGCGGAACGCAATCTAATATCGAATATTCATGCGCGCGGATTGAGCGCGGAAGAGGCTGCGGGACGAATCCTGGCGCTTGCGGCGAGACTGATGGAAGCGAAGAAGAGTGGGTGGGCGTTGGGAGAAGATCGCAGGCCGGAGTTGGGCGCCTAAAGTTAGGACCAGAAGTTAGTTGCGATAGCCGGGTGCCAAGTTGGAGTGGTAAGATGAGGGTTCCATGGCAAACGAGAACAATGGCGATCGACAACAGGCGCACCTATTGATTGAGCGCCTCGCGCCGAGTCAGGTGAGCGCAGTGGTGGGACTGCTCGAGGCGATGCTCGATCCAGTTTCACGCGCGGTTGCCAATGCTCCGATTGATGACGAAGCTGATAGCGAAGACGAGCGCCAAGCTGTCGCCGAGTCGAAGGCCTGGTTCGAGCGACACGACGGACGAGGGATTTCGCAGGACGAACTGCTTTCCGAATTTGGGTTCATTCGCAGCAACAATTCCCCCACATAAAGAAAGAGAGATTCCTCGCTGCGCTCGGAATGACGGGGTTTTTGTTGTGGCGAGTTGGGCCTGCATGCTGCCAAGCGCGGGTCCTGCTCGTTGCGTGGAGCTCAACACTTCGGTTCGCGAGACGCGAGACGCATAGATTGTGCGGACATGGGGCGCAGGAGTCCTGCGCCCCTACGAAGAACTCGACCTCAAGTAAATCATGAATGTTTGTGGATGAAGTTGATGAGCCAGTCGGAAACTTCATGTGTTTGTTTAGGGCCGTGAAGGTCGGGGGTGGTTACGTCGTGATCGAGCGCGGACTTCACGCTTTGCTTTAACAATTCGGCTTCCGGGTGCCAGCCCAGGAATTCGAGCATCATGCCGGAGGCTAGGACCGAGCCGAAGGGGTTGGCGATACCCTTTCCGGCGATGTTGGGTGCGGAGCCGTGGACGGGCTCGAAGAGCGAGGTTTGGCCGGGATGGATGTTGGCGCTCGGGGCCAAGCCCAAGCCACCGGCGAGTTGCGAGGTCAGGTCGGAAATGATGTCGCCGAAAAGATTGTTGGTGACGATGACATCGAACTGGCTGGGCTCGCGAATCAGTTCCATGGCGAGCGTGTCGATGTAGAGGTGGCGAGAGTCCACGTCCGGATATTCGGCGCGGACGGATTTGAAGGTGCGTTGCCACAGATCGCCGGCGAAGGTCATGGCATTGGATTTATCGGCCATGCAGAGGCGGAGAGGTTTGTGGTGGGAGCCGGGACTAGCTGTCGGAGTCGCCGGTTGGTCTTGCGATGAGGACGGCGGGGTCAACCCGCCGCTCGGCGGAGGATTCGGAAGCGGGCTCGCGGACTCGGTTGGGCCACTACACGTGCCAATGTTGGAGCCACGGGCGTAGTCAAAGGCGTAGCGGAGGATGCGTTCCACGCCTTTGCGAGAGTTGATGTCTTCCTGCGTGGCGATTTCGTCGGGAGTTCCCTTTTTGAAGAAGCCGCCGGAGCCGGTGTAGACGCCTTCGGTATTTTCGCGGAAGACCATCATGCGAATGTCATTGCAGATGCGATCTTTGAGCGGACTGAAACGGTTGTTGAGGAGTTCGGCGGGACGCGCGTTGACGTAAAGATCGAGCTTGAAGCGCAGGCCGAGAAGAATGTCGGCGGCGTGTTGGTTGGAAGGGACGCGAGGATCGCCGAGCGCGCCAAAGAGGATGGCATCGAACTCATTGCGAAGCATTTCGACAGCGCCATCGGGAAGCGAAACTTTGTCGCGAAGGTATTTGTCGGCGCCCCAATCGAATTCGACGAACTCGAGGGGACGGTGGCGTTTGATGGCGGCAGCCTGGATGACCTGGACGGCGACGGGAGTGACTTCCTTGCCGATGCCGTCACCGGGAATGACGGCGATGCGCGCGTTGGGACCGCCGTGACGCAGTGGAGTGGGTGGCATGCGTGGCCTCGGAGGGTAAGGTAGCACAGGTGGGGGACGCGAGGAGGGAGTGCGGCAAGACGCGGGGATCGAAAAGAGATCCCTCACTTCGTTTCGGGATGACGGAACTATAAAACGGAAATATAAAGATGGGGATAAAAAGGCGGAAATATACGGACGGAAATATAACGACCGAAGTACAAAGAGAAATATAAGGACGGAAAATCACAAAGACGGAAATAAAAATTTGTGTAAATCGTGCGGACATGGGGCGCAGCGTGCTGCGACCCTACGCGATCGGGCCAGCATGTCTGCTGGCCGCGTTGACATTCACCGAAAGCGCGGTGAGAGGCGTGAAGTACGCTACGCAGAGAATTTATTTTTGGCGGTAGACGTTGGCGAGACGGAAAGGCTTTTGGCCGTAGGTCTCGATTTCCAGTTCATTCTTTTTATTGAATTTCACTTTGCAAAGAGGCGCGAATTGGCCGCTGCCCTTGCCGTTCTGGTCGACATCGAGGGTGACGATGGCGATAGGATAGTCGCGGGAACGGGTGCCATTCCAGAGTTCGGGAAAAGAAATGGGGCGATCAGTGGCGAGAACAATGTGCAAGCCGCCTTGGCCGTTGGGGTGAACGCGGACAATGCGCATGCCGGTGCCAACTCCGGCATTGGGAGCGACGCGACCAGCGTCCTTCATTTTCTGCATGGCGCTGACGAGAGCGGACTGGCCATTCTTCTGCAAAATGCCGACGAGCTCCTGGATGTCCGCGTCGCTGGTGACGCTGTCGAGGTAAATGTTCAGGCCAAACGTTTTTCCGGCGGCGGCGCCGGCTTCTCCGATGGCGGTGGCGGCGTATTGCGCGGGAACATCGGGCTTGGGTTCCTGGGCACGGGTTGCGGGGAGGATGGCGCATGCGACAAACAAGATCACTGGCAGAAGGCGTGAACGGATCATGAGATTCTCCTGAACGCTGCGGGGGATTGTAATGCAAAAGCAGCGAAATCTGTAGGCGGGGCTTGCCGTAGAGTGGGCCGAGAGATCGCGTAGCCAGAGGAAAAGGACCCAAGAAAAGGCATGGTCTGAAGAGTCTGTGTGAGAACTCGTTTTTTGCCGCGACTAATTGAAAGAGGCATTTCGCTCGGGGAATAGGAGTGTCACGCCTCCGGCGCTTCGGAGGTTAAGAAAAAAGGACGTGTCGGCAGCCCATGAGCGACACCCATGAAAAGGACGGGGCCGCAGTACCATGAGCGGAACCCGGGCAAAGGCACGGGTCTGAAGACCCGCCACTACCGTGAGATCAAAAGAACCGGTCTAAACGACCAGCCGCTATTTGTGGCTTGCGGATTTGGAAACCTTGACCCTTGACGGGGTGAGCTGCGGGTTTGGCGGATGTAACCTTATTAGGTAGCGGGGCTCTTATGTAAGTTGAGTTGGAGGGTACCGTGCGCGGCAAATCGCTCTCGTTCGCATTGGTTTTGGTGCTGGCGGTTGTGGCGGTGATGTTTGTTTTTTCGCGGTGGGGGGCGCGCTCTTCGGCGTCCAACACCGATTCTGTGGCGGCCAAACAGCCGGTCATTGTCGAATTGTTTACGTCGGAAGGCTGCTCGAGCTGTCCTCCCGCGGATGAACTACTGAAGAAGCTCAGCGAAGATCAGCCGTTCAGTAATATTGAGATTCTTGCGTTGGAAGAGCACGTGGATTACTGGAATTCGCTGGGCTGGAGCGATCCTTATTCTTCCGCGGATTTTTCGCGGCGGCAGGAACAGTATGCGGTCACTTTGCCGGATGGCGGAGTGTACACGCCGCAAATGATCGTGGATGGCGGCGCACAATTCATCGGCAATCGCACGCATGAAGCGCGAGAGCAAATCCGGTGGGCCGCAGCGCATCCCAAAGCGCAACTGCTCCTCACCGCAGTGGCCAAGAACGGCGACGCGAATTCCCGGACGCGCACGTTCGAGTTGCGTCTTGCTCCCGGAGCAAGCGCAGGCGGGTCTGGACAAAATCTTTGGATCGCGGTTACGGAAAAGAATCTTATTTCCAATGTGACGGCGGGCGAGAATTCGGGTGAGTTGTTACACCACGCGCCAGTGGTCCGTGTGCTCCGGCAGGAGAAATCGGCCGCGGGGTCAGGGCCGGTTTTGATCACGGTCGATGTGAAAGAAAAGTGGAATCCGGCGAATTTGACGCTGATCGCGTTTCAGGCTGATGGGAAGAGTCATCAAATTATGGCGGCTGGGGCGGTGGCCTTCTGACCGGGGCGACGTGCTAAAGAAAGGCCGCTGAACGGTTACATCGTGCGGACATGGGGCGCAGCGTGCTGTGCCCCTACGCGATCAACGGCTCGCGTGGGGAGGCGGCCCTACAACAACATGGTTTCGATTTGGTGGTTATGCGGTTTCGAGTGGGTTTCGTTTCTCTTCTTTCGGTTCTGGCACTTTCCATTCGGCGATGGCGTTGCGCGACCAGCATTCGCCGCACAATCTATTAGGTAGCACGATGACTTCGGCGCGTCTGCCACACGCGGGACATGCGTGCGCCGGGGCTCGCAGTTCCACTTCGGCGACTGCTTGCATCACCTGGATCAAACGCATCAACGAAATCGCGAATTGCACCGTCTTTCGTTTCCACACTTCGGTCGCGATGATCTTGCTCATTTCTTCTCTCCTGAAGATCGGCTGTGTACTTAGGAATACATAGCCGCATTCGTTCACTGTGCGACTATCTAAACCCAAGGCACAGTGACGCAGGTCACGGTGGGGTGCCCGGGACGACCGATGGGCTCGCCGTCGCAAAAACGGCAGGGGTTACCCGGAAAGCAAGGAGTGGGACCGGGTGATGGCGGTGCGGAGATGGGGCGCAGGATGCTTTGGCCCTGCGGGCCCGGCGGATACTGGGAGGAGCGGCTGTGCCGGTGGCGGAACTTCGGTGGGGGCTTGTGCGTATCAATTGCAGCTACGAAGCTGGGAGGTTCTATGCGATTGCTCTCCGTGTGTGTCGCTGCGGTTGGGGTTGTGGTTACGCTGGCGCCTGCGCCTCTGCGTGCGCAACATGAAAAAGGCGCGGGGGTCACGATGGCTGGGGACGCCGACGCCAAGGACATTGGGCTTCCGCTTTACCCTGGGTCGCGTCGACACAAAGATAAAGATGAAGATTCGCCGGGGCTCAATTTTGGGCTTTGGGGCAGCGGGTCTGGGGTGAAATTGGCGATTTTGAAAATGGAGTCGGACGACTCGCCGGAGCAATTCGCCAAGTATTACAAGAAGAAGCTTTCGAAATATGGCGCGGTGCTGGACTGCTCGCATGCGAGCGGGGGCGACGCGGATAAAGATTCGGATAAATCGGACAAGCTCACGTGCGGGGACGACAAGCCGGATAAGGGCGGGTTGTTGTTTAAGTCGGGGAGCAAGTCCGATCAGCATATTGTGTCGATCGAGGCGGCGGGGCACGGGTCGTTGTATCAATTGGTACATGTGGCGCATTGGGAGAAGTGACGAGTGGGGCGTTGAACCGTTCAAGGGTTCGAGAGTAGAAAGTTTGTTGAAAGTTTAAGAAAGAGAAACCCAAGAGCAAGAGGAACAGAGAGTCCTCGTTTACATGTTGCGGACATGGGGCGCAGGAGTCCTGCGCCCCTACGGATCACGGACCCCAAGAGACCACAGGCAGGAACGGCATGTCGGGCACCCGGCAGGAGTGTCGGTGGCACGTTGACATGAAGAGAGATCCCTCACTTCGCGGACTCCGTTCAGGATGACAGCAGACAACAATTCCAGGAAAAGGCATGGGTCTGACGACCCGCCACTATACGTTGGCGGAGGTTTGGTGCTGCTTCAGGATCAGGGTGCGGTCGAGGCGGAAGCGCATGGTGGTTTCCGCGGGGACTTTTACGGTTTTGCCGCGAGTGAAAATTTGCGTGAGCAGGCCCGCGCCTGCGCCTGCGGCGGCGCCAATGCCGGCACCGCGACCACCGCCGAAGATGGCTCCCATGAGTGCTCCGAAACCTGCGCCACCTCCGCCATACTCGAGGGTACGTTTGTTCGCACCGACGCCCCGGCGACTGCTCAGATCCACATCGGAAGTGTCCACGCGATAATCTTTGCCGGCGAGATCGACGGAGAAAAGGTCGAGGACGAGTTCGGGGCTGTGTACCGCGCCACCGGTGGTGGTGTTGCGAATCACGAGTTTGGCGCGGGTGCCCCGAGGGATGGCAATGCCGCCGTTGCTATCTGGGACATCTTCGGTGACCGTGGCGGTAAAGAGTTGGCCGGGCGAAGAATTTTCGGAATCGATATTTTCGTCGGAGTGGACGACAATCTCGGTGCCACGAGGAATCACTTTGGCGATGCCGCTGCTCGTGAGGGCAGCGGTTTGCGTGAAGACCACGGTTTCGACATCGCGGAGTGGAAATTTGTAATCGATGCCTTGGCCGTCACGAAAGGCGATGGACTCGGGACCGTTGTATTGGCCGGTATAAACTTTGCCGTTGCGCAGGGTAACGATGTCCTGCCCGCTGGAGAAAACGAGCGACTGCACATCGGAGATGGGAAATTGGTATTGCACACCTTGGCCGTCGGTGAAAGCGATTTGGCCGTTGGGGGAATTGGTGAACTGGCCGGAATAGCTGGCACCATCGCGAAGGATGACGGTATCGGCGAAAGCGGGCGCGGCGGTGATGGTTAAGATGAGAAAAAACAGAGTGAGGGATTTTTGCATTGGTTCTCCAATCCTGACGTGAGATGACGGCGGTTGATGCGCCAGCCGCGATATTTTTGTTATGGAGGCAGAGTTTACACCACGAGCGGGGAGTAGGAAATAAATTTGGCAGGGCGGAGTGAGGGAGATTCATCGCGAACGGCGCGATGGGAAATCGTACCTCGCTTCGCGGACTCCGCTCGGAATGAGCTCGTGGTGGAATTTTGGGTGGCCGATCTAAAGTTCGGCCCCTACACAAGCAAAACCCAAGCCGATTCGGGATGATGTGATGGCTATGAGGTTGCGGGAGCAGGGCTCCCGCTGGGCGGTTTGTGATCGGGCCTTGGTCGAGTAAAGCGGCAGCTGGGCTGCCGCACTCCACAGGGGGTTGCAGGAATTGATGCTGGTATACTGAGGAATTCCAAAGGGCGCTCGAAGACAGACAGAGGCAACGTGTATCTAACGATTCGGAACCGGTTGCGTGACGCGATTGCTGCGTACATTGCAAAGACGTATGGAGTGGAGATTGCGGTGGTTCTGGAAAGGCCGCCGAAATTGGAAATGGGAGAAGCGGCGTCACCAGTGTGTTTCGAGCTGGCGAAGCGATTGAAGAAGTCACCGCGCGCGATTGCTCAGGAGATTGTGGTGGGACTGCCGAAGATTGAGGGAATCGCGAGGGTGGAGGTGGCGGGCGGCGGGTATTTGAATGCGCATTTTGATCGCGGGGCGTTTTGGTTGGGGCTTCAGGAGAACGAACGAATTGGGCGTACCACCGGAGAACCCGAGAAGCTAGGCGAACCCAAGAGCCCAGGTGCAATTGCGGCACCTGGGGCACCCGCGGGACTGGCTCGTGTGGGGCAGCGAGTGATTGTGGAGCACACCAGCATTAATCCGAATAAGGCGGCGCATATTGGGCATTTGCGGAATGCGGTTTTGGGCGACACGATGGTGCGACTGCTGCGGGAAACCGGGCGGCAAGTGATTGTGCAGAACTACATTGATAATACCGGAGTGCAAGTGGCGGACGTGGTGATCGCGTTTCAGCACATGGAGAAGAAGAGTGTCGCGGAGGTGAAGAAACTGGCGGCGGAACCGCGATTCGATTATTTGTGCTGGGACTTGTACGCGAAGGCTACGCAATATTTCGAAGAGGACAAGGCGCGGGCGACGAAACTACGCGGAGAAACGTTGAAGGCGATCGAGGCGGGAGAGGGCGAAACCGCGGAAATGGCAGCGGTGATTGGGGACACGATCGTGGGATATCACCTGCGAACGATGGCTCGGCTGGATATTTATTACGAACTGCTGGCAAGGGAAAGCGAGATTCTGCATTTGCATTTCTGGGATGCGGCGTTCGAGCAACTGAAAATCAGCGGCGCGATTCAGTACGCGAGCAGCGGGAAGAATGCGGGTTGCTGGATTATGCCGTGGAGGCAGGAGGATAAGGAAGGAAAGGAAGTAAAGGAAGTCGAAGAGGATTTGGAAAGTGCGGATGAGGAGCAGGCGAAGATTATTGTGCGATCGAATGGAACGGTGACGTACGTCGGAAAAGATATTGCGTACCAGCTTTGGAAATTCGGGTTGCTGGGGAAGGATTTTCATTATGCGAAGTGGCCGAATCCACCGAACGGGAAAACGGTTTGGGTGACCACGACGGGTCCGAATGAGCCGGGCGCGCCGCATTTTGGTGGAGTGGATGTGGTGTATAACGTGATCGACTCGCGGCAGGCGTATCTGCAGGACGTGGTGGCGGAAGGAGTGCGGGCGTTGGGTCACGCGAAAGAGGCGGACCATTCGATTCACTTCGATTACGAAATTGTGGCACTGACGCCGCGATGCGCCGCGGAAATGGGTTACGAAATTTCGGGGGAAGAGTCGAAGGCTTACGTGGAGGTGAGCGGGCGGAAGGGTTTGGGGGTGAAGGCGGACGATTTGATTACGCGAATGCTGCAGGCGGCGGAGGCGCGGGTGCTGCAAAAGCAAACCAATATGCCGGTGGAGGAATTGGCGCGGACGGCGAACGCGTTGGCGGTGGGAGCGCTGCGGTATTTTCTGCTGAAATATACGCGGAACACAATTATTGCGTTTGATTTCGAGGATGCGTTGAAGGCGGAAGGCGATACAGGGCCGTATTGTCAATATGCGGTGGTGCGGATTCGCGGGATTCGTCGCAAGGGTGCGGAATCGATGGCGGAGCGGTCGGCGATTGAGGCGGATTTGGCGAGGGAATATTTGGGGGCGGCGGAGGCGGCGGACATTTGGGAGTTGCTGCTGTTGGATGGGTCGTTGGATTATGCGGTGGAAGCGGCGATTGGCGCGCAGGAACCGGCGTTTGTGGCCAAGTACGCGTTTCAGTTGGCGCAGGCGTTTAACAATTTTTATCACAAGCACCACATTTTGTCGGAGACGGACGAGGTGAAGCGGGCATTTTTGTTGAGTGTGACGGAATTGGTGGAACGGCGGTTGGTGCAGAGTTTGCGGTTGATGGGGATTGAGACGCCGGAGAAGATGTGAGGGGTGGCGTAGATCGAAGAGAGATTCTTTCCGCAAAAGACGCGGAAAGAGGCAGAGGTCCTCGCTTCGCGGACTCCGCTCGAAATGACGTGTAGCTGGAATTTTGCGAGTGGGTGTCCGATCTGAAGTTCGGCCACTACACAAGCGAAACCCAAGACCCACCCTCACACTACGAGGGTGGGGCACCCTGCGCCCACGCGGAGAGGATTGATCGAAGAGGGATTCCTCGCTTCACTCGGAATGACGGGTTTTGAATTTGCTGATTAGAGGGACATGACGAGGGTGATTAGGGTGCGGAGGGCTACGCCGGTGGGGCCTTTGGCTAGCCAGGGTTTGGCGTCATCGTTCCAGGCGGTGCCGGCGATGTCGAGATGGATCCAGGGAGTGTCTCCGGCGAATTCGCGAATGAACCACGCGCCAGTGATGGAGCCGCCTCCTTTGCCGCTGCCGATATTCTGAATGTCGGCGAAACTGCCCTTGATGAATTCGCGATACTCGTCATCCATGGGAAGCTGCCACATTTTTTCGCCGGCTTCTTTGGCGCTGGCAAGGAGTTTGTCGGTCCAAGCCTGATCAGAACCAAAGACGCCGACATTGACGTTGGCGAGCGCCACGACAATGGCTCCGGTGAGGGTGGCGGCATCGACGAGATGGGTGGCGCCGAGTTGCTTGGCATAGTGCACGGCATCGGCGAGGATGAGGCGGCCTTCGGCGTCGGTGTTCAGAACCTCGATGGTCTTGCCGGACATGGCGGTCTGAATGTCACCGGGCTTTTGGGCCTTGCCGCCGGGCATATTTTCCGTGGCGGGAACGACGCAAATGACTTTGACGTTGGGCTTGAGGACCGCGAGGGCGCGCATGATGGCGATCATGGTGGCGCCGCCAGCCATGTCGTACTTCATTTTTTCCATGCCATCGGCGGGCTTGATGGAGATGCCACCGGTATCGAAGGTGACCGCTTTGCCGACGAGACCAACGACGGGAGCGCCGGGCTTGGGATTGGCAGGCGTGTAGGTGATGACGATCATGCGGGGAGGCTCGACGCTGCCCTGCGCGACACTGAGAAGCGCGCCCATTTTTAGTTCGGCAATTTTCTTTTCGTCGAGGACTTCCACGGCGAGGCCGGCTTCTTTGGCCATGGCTTGGGCTTTCTGGGCAAGAATTGTGGGAGTGAGTTTGTTGGAAGGCTCGTTGACGAGATCGCGAGCAAAATTCTGAGCTTCGGCGATGGTGCGCCCGCGGGCAATTCCCTTCTCGCCAGCGGCTTTTTCGGAATCGGCGTAGCCGGCAATGGAAACAGTGTCGATGAACTTATTGTTTTTCTTTTCGGTTTTGTATTTATCGGTCTCGAAATCGGCGGTGATGATGCCTTCGGTGATGGCTTGCGCATTGGTCTCGGTGGCACCACCTTCGCGGACGGCGAAGACGAAATTGTGGACGGAGCGAGATTTGAGATAGCGCGTGGCGACCGCAGCGACCTTACGAAGGGTGGCGGAGGTAAATTGGTCGCGCTTCCCTGCCCCGATCAGGAGGAGCCGGGCGGCTTTGAGTCCGGCGGGGGCGTGGAGGAGAGTGGTTTCGAGGGACTTGCCGGTGAGCTCGCCACTTTTATTGAGGCGGGAGAGAAGGCCGCCGGTGGCTTTGTCGAGGTCGGCAACGCGGTCCTTGGGGCCTTCGTTGTCGTCGAAGACGTAAGTGACGAGGGCATCAGTGTCGAGTGCGGCAAACGGCTTGAGTTCAAGGGTGATTTGCATGATAAAGGTTATCGCCTCCGGTTGCGATACATAGCTTGTTCCGCTTCCCTGCGAGCTTCTTTGTTGCGCTCGTCCTGGCGGCGGTCCCACGACTTCTTGCCCTGCGCGAGAGCAATTTCCACTTTGGCGATGCCATCACGGAAATAGATGCGCAGGGGAATGACGGTCAGACCTTTGGATTCGGTACGGCCTGAAAATTTGTCGATTTCGCGTTTATGGAGCAAGAGTTTTCTGTCGCCGAGGGGTTCATGGTTCCAGGGTCCGCCGGGCATATATTGGGCAATATGGGCATTTTTGAGAAAAGCGCCGCTGGGTTTGAAGTCGACAAAAGCATCGCGAATATTAGCTTTTCCTTCGCGAAGGGCTTTTACTTCGGTGCCATGCAACACCAGGCCAGCTTCCAGCTTCTCAAGAATATGATAATTGTAGGAAGCGGAGCGATTCTGCGCGACAATTTGTTCACGCGGTTTCTTCGGGTCTTTACCCCGGTCGGAACGATTGGATGACTTGGTCACAATCTTTCATTTTACCCGATGCTGCGTCTAAAGACAGGGAACGCGAAAAAAGAAGGTTTTCGCAAAGCCCCTCAGCCCCTGCCCCGGAAACGGAGTCCTCGCGCAGCCGTCGGCCAGGCACCCGCGGACTTTAGACAACAAAAAAAGGATGACGAAGGGGATACTGGCACATGGGACGGTGGCATTCTGGAGGAGCAAGGTGGCGGTTTGCTTGCCGCATGATAAAGGGCGATGCTAGACTGCAAAAGCAACGAAAGACGGAATTTACTTCCTCTCACTTGGTCGGAGATGGTATGCGCCACTGGAGTTATGTACTGATTTGTGTGGTCGTAGGAGTGGCTCTGGCGGGTTGCCCAAAGGGCAATGGGCACAAGGATTACAAGTCTGGGGAAAAAGCGTTTGACCTGAAGGATTATGACGCGGCGGTCGATTACTATTCGAAGGCTCTGGCGGACGACCCGCATAACGCGTTTTACCGGATCAAGCTGAACGATTCGCGGTTTGAGGCGGGGCAGCAGCACGTTCACGCGGGACAAAAATTGCGGGACAAAGGCGATTTGCAGGGCGCGATTTCGGAGTTTCAGCGCGCGCAGGTATTGGATCCTTCCAGCGTGATTGCCGATCAAGAATTGAAAAAGACCCTGGATATGCTGGCGGACAAAGTGCGTTCGACGGAGCAATCGTCCGAGGCGCCGCTGGTAGAAAATGGGGAGCCAGCCTTGGCATCCGCGCCACCGGAACTGAAACCGCTGAACCGGTCACCCATCAATCTGAAGATGTCCAATGACGCGAAGGTGGTATTCGACACGATTGGGAAGCTGGCCGGGGTAAGCATCATTTTCGATCCGGATCTGCAGGCACGGCGGATCACGATTGAGTTGAATAACGTGACGCTAGAGCAGGCGCTGGAGATTGCGTGTCTGGAAAGCAAAGCGTTCTGGAAGCCGGTAACGGAAAATATCATCATGATCATTCCGGACCAGACGCAGAAGCGGCGGGATTACGAAGAGCAAGTGGTGCGCACGTTCTATTTGAAGAATGTGGCGATCCCGCAGGATTTGACGGAAATTACCACAAGTTTGCGGCAGTTGCTGGACCTGAGACGCATCGGACAGATTAATGGACAGAACGCGATTGTGGTGCGGGATACGCCGGACAAGTTGGCGCTGATTGAGAAGCTGATCAACGACATCGACAAGGCCAAGCCGGAAGTGATTATTCAGGTGGAGATTCTGCAGGCCAGCACGGACCACATGAGGAATCTGGGGATTTTGCCGCCGCAGAGCACGACGGTGACGATCAATCCGAATAGTTCGACGACAAGCAGCAGTACCACCAGCACCACGACGTCGAGTAATACGCTAACTTTGAATCAGCTGACGCACTTGAATCAAAACGATGTGGTGCTGACGATTCCGAGCGCCACGGCAAATTTCCTGATGACGGACGCCAGTACCAAGATTGTGCAGAATCCGGAAATTCGGTCGATTGACGGGCAGCAAGCCAAGCTGCGCATTGGCAACCGCGTTCCGGTGGCGACGGGCAGCTTCCAGGCGGGCGTGGGAGTAGGAACGGCAGCGGTGAACCCGTTGGTGAACACGCAATTCCAGTACATCGATGTGGGCGTGAACGTGGACGTGACGCCGCACGTGCATCCGAACCGCGATGTAAGCATGAAGCTGGACATCGAGGTTTCGTCGGTGACGGGGCAAGCGACGATCGGCGGGATTCAACAGCCGATTATCAGCCAGCGAAAAATCACGCATGAGATCCGGTTGAAAGAAGGCGAAGTGAGCGTGCTGGCCGGGTTGATCGAACGCATCGACACGAAGACGTTGAACGGGTGGCCATGGCTGGCGAATGTGCCAATCATGAAATACTTTTTTGCGACGGAAAACCCCGACCATCAAGACAATGAGGATTTGATCGTGTTGGTGCCGCGAATCGTGCGCATGCCGGAATGGACCAAGGAGAATTTGCGGGCGTTGTATTCGGGTACGGAAACGATGCCGGCGGTGCGCAGGGAGCTTGACGTGAAAACGCCGACGGCCAATCCTACTCCGACGGCGCTGCCGACGGGCGGCGCTCCGACGGCGCAACCACCGGCGGGGCCGGGCGCGGCGGGCAATCCTGCGCTTCCGCTGACGACACCGGCGAGTGGCGCTCCAGCTCCGATGGCGAATGTTGCGCCGCCGCAAGTGAACGCGCCGAAGATTCGATTCGAGCCGTCGACGTTGAGCTTGAGTCCGGGGCAAACTTCCACGGTGGGAATCGCGGTGGATAATGTTTCGGACCTGTTCTCGATTCCGCTAATGATTCAGTACAACCCGGCGGTGATCAGCATTGAAGAGGCGCGGCACGGGAGCTTCCTGTCGGGCGGCACGCAGGAGATTGCGATTGTGCAACGCGTGGACAAGGAACACGGGCAAGCCATCATTTCCGCGACGCGGCAGCCGAACACGCCCGGAGTCAGCGGGAGCGGGACGCTGCTTGGCATCGTGATTAAGGCGCTGGCTCCGGGAACATCGAACCTGTCGATCGTGCAAGTGAACGCGAAGGATTCCCAGCAAAAATCGATTCCGTTGGTGACGAGTGAAGCGACGGTGAAGGTGCAGTAGAATCATCGTTGGGTCACTGAGTTGGAATCACAGAACGATGGCGATCGAACGCAATAAACCCCAAGAGCCGGCAAGATGCGCGGCGGTACTACGGCGGGCGGCGCTGCGGTGGGTGCTACGGGCGCTTCCCTTCTGAAGCGGGAATGACGCTGCTGGAGCTGATTGTTTCCTGCGCGATCCTGATGATCCTGGCGACGGCCGCGCTGCCGATTGCGCGATGGACGGCGTATCACGAACGAGAGCGGGAACTGCGGCGGGACCTGCTGCAGATGCGCGACGCGATTGACCGCTATAAGGATCTTGCGGACCACGGGCTGATCCGAGTGGATGCGCTGACCGGAGGGTACCCGCCGGATCTGGACACGCTGGTGAAAGGCGTTCCCCTGGCGGGGGCAGCGACGGGCGGGCAAGGAAAAAAGATTCGTTTTCTGCGCAGCATTCCGGTGGATCCAATGACCAAACAAGCGGATTGGGGTCTGCGGGCGGTGGAAGATGATGCGGACTCGACGGAGTGGAGCGGAAAAGATGTGTTTGATGTGTACTCGAAATCGACGGCATTGGCGCTGGATGGGACAAAATATTCGGACTGGTGAGGGTGATGTATAGAGGGGCAGTGATGGATTACTTGTTTTCGCGGGCGCGGGATTTGCGGCGCTCGCGGAGTCTACGGTGTTCGCGGCGCGGGCCTGCTGCTGGGATTCGCTTGCAGGGGCAACGGGGATTCACGCTGATTGAGTTGATGGTCGTGATTGCGATCATCATTATTCTGGTGGGCATGGCGGCGGGAATGTATTACAAGACGATTCAACATGCGCGAGAGACGGTGTTGAAGAAGGACCTGCAGACCATGCGGGAAGCGATCGATAACTACACCATGGACAAGCAGCAGGCGCCGCAGTCTTTGCAGGACCTGGTGGATGCTGGGTATCTGCGGCGCGTCCCGGTGGACCCGATCAACCAGGAATCGGACTGGGTGCTGCACACTTCGGATACGGTGATTTCGACGGACCAAACAGGGACGGGGATCGATGACGTACATGCCGGGGCGGAGGGAACGGGCAGCGACGGGACTCCTTACAATACGTGGTAAGTGAGATGGGTTCACCTGGGATTCAGCTGGAAAACGTTTGACTCAGGTTGGCGAAGAGATAGGAAAGTCGAGTTTGCTTACAAAATGAAAATTGTGGTGACGTGGAGTTGGTTCCCGTATGGTTGTTGATTGGGCGGTTCGGTTGACGGGGCAGTCCAAATGCAATAGTATCAAAGAGCGGGGTGGAGCAGCCTGGTAGCTCGTCGGGCTCATAACCCGAAGGTCGTCAGTTCAAATCTGACCCCCGCAACCAATTTAAGATGTTAAGCTGTAAGGGCTTCTTGGACTCCACCGAGAGGCCCTTTTTCTTGCTGGAATGCCGATTGTCCGTGTTTTGTCCGTGTTCTCGCTGCTGCGCATAGAAGGAGGCTGCTATGCCGATCCGATACTTTGGCGTCTTTTGCCCAAACGAACACTTCATACGGCTGGGGGAATATCCAGTGGCCACGTCAGACGAGCCTTCTAGCAGGCACTCGGTCATGATTGACCTGACGGAGATTCAATGCAACCGATGCGGGAACATATTCGCATACCAGCGGAGCGACGTTGCGCATTCAAATTGGCCAGACGGAAGGGAGCCTCAATATCCCTACCGATAGAGGTCCAAATCTCATGGCCCTTTTCGTCGTACTCCACAAAGGCTAGCAGGTTTAGAGTCGGGTGACGGTCACCGGTCCGGTACGGCTGCCCTGCCACGCCTTCCTCCATTCTGCGCGGCACATCGCGCTCTCTTAACTCCATATGCCTATCCTTGGTGATCGAGATTCATAGCCCGTCGCTCGTTGCGGTTTCGCAATCCAGCGCGTCATCGAACCGAGAAACAGATACCGCGTCGCTGCCATGAGGTGAAACTTCTGCTCGTTGATGATTTTGCCGTTCTCGTCGCGGGCGAAGATGCGAAACTCATCGAACCAGTTCCGGCAGGAACGGAACACCTTCAGCTTGCCCGTGCTAAGACGCGACCAGACGGTGTAGATTCCCGATTCGCGTGCATTGTCGGCATTCCGCAGCTTTAGCCCGAGCCTCAGGTAAATCTGCATGAGTTGCTGGCCGTCTACCTGGCTTCTGCCGTTCGCGGCAGGGTCAATAAATCCCGGAATCCAGTTGCCGCGTGCTTTAATGGCTTCTGCGTGAATCACGGGCTCTGACTGTCCACGGTAGTGCTCGCCGGTGATATAAGCAACGTCGTTGTCTCTGTCCCATGCGCCCCAGAGGACTCGCTGTTTTTGACCAGCCCACATCCATGCCAAAGCCGCGCGGAAAATAATCCGGGATCTCGAAGTCGTTTATCACGATGTCGGACTCAGGCACGGGATACACGGCGCCAGATCCGAGCATGGGACGGCCTTCGGTTCTGGCTTCGCGTTCGTGCGGTGGAATCGATTTATAGAGTTCGTCGCGAGTCGCCTTGCTCAGGTGGGGTGCATCGTCCCACGTGGCGGTGATCAGATGCTTAGGGCTTCCTTCCTCCGCGCGGATAAAGTCTTTCGCCAGTTCGGTCATGCCCGCACAACGGGGTGAAGGTGACGAGAATCATTCCGTTGGGCTCGCCCGGCACAGTGGCAAGCGTGCGCAAGAGGCATTCCGCGTAAATCTTCTGCTCGCACTCTTCGTCCAACCATACGAAATCGCGCCGCGTTCCATAAAACGACTCAACGCCAGAATCATACGATTTGAACGTCAGCTCACTGCGACCGCCCGTCGCGTATTTCACATAGATCCGCTCGACCGCCTCAGGTGTTCCAACCTTGGGAGTGGTGTCCAGGATTGCGTCCGCGGGCAGCATTCCCGTTCCAGAACTTCGGGCCTGGACCGAGCAGAGCAAACTGCAAGATGTCCCGCACCGTCTTCGCGTCTTTTCCGGCCGCCCATGCGGAAATTGGACGGGTGAAACGGCGGCCTTTCCACCAATCGGGGTATTTCCCGGTAAGGTGCAGAGTCATTTCGTACGCGCCGACGCCTTCCGATTTGCCGACGCGATTTGCCGCCATGAAATTTCGCTCACTGAATTTCGCGCCAGATTCGAAGCATTCCATGTGCTTCACATAAAGCTCGCGGCGAAGCGGACCGGTTTCCGGATAGAACGAGTCGATTTTATGCTGCGCCCGGTAGAGAAGCTCAGCCTCAATCGCCGCGCGTGAGGGAATCGCGGTCATGGCTGCTTCTCCAATGCGTCAGCAAGAGAAATTGTTCCCGCTCCCGCACCTGTAAGCGCTGGGGCTTGCGGTTGCCGCAGGCAGAACACGCCCTGCCGACCTTTCCGCCAGCCGACAAGCGAGCTACCAAATTTTCCACCGCTAATAACTCCACCACCGCGGCCAACTTCTTCGGCCTTGGCCATAGTTCTCCAGGTCACTCTGAGCAGCTGAAGAAGATCCGTCAGACCGTTCGTTGATTGGCACACTTCCCGGGACTGCGCTATTAATGGCATTTTTCAGACTCCCGTAGAGCGCCTGGTACACTGGCTTCACTTCATCCGTCACGGAAACATTTGCCGCCCCAGTTCATGCGGTTTCCGATGGCTTGCTTAATGACTTGTAACTGCGGAAGGCAGTTAGCGTTTGGCCCGAGCCCCTGCTTCACCGACTTTCTGCAACGCGCCAAGCTGATTTACTAGCCACGTCTTTTTCAGCGTCCGTCGTGCTCGGATTCATGATGATAATCGAGAGCGCGGCATCATTAAGCGGTTTGTCGATCGACATCTTTGACTGGAATGGTGGCCTCGCGACTGCGAAAGCAAGATTATTCAGCTGTGGCGTGAGTTCGCTGATTCGCTGATTCTTACCGCGGCAAATCTTCCACCCGCCGCCTGTGAGGCTTGGCGCTTGAGATTGGCCAGCACGCAAAGCTGTCTTTGTACGCTTCATAGTCGCCCGTTGCCGTGGAAGCAATGTCTTCGTTCACCAATGCTTTCGCGGGATTCCCGTAGGTGACGTCCGCGCACTGGGCTTTAAGGTTTTGATTGATTGCAGAGCGCCCCAGTTTTGTGAAAGGAATTTGCCCGATTGCCTCGAGTGGAAGTGCCAGTGCAGCGGTAGTGCCTGCGACAAGGCCAGTCCTCTTTGAGGCTTTCGCTCGAGATGGGATTTTCCCCGCTGAGCGCCTGGCCCGCCATATTCCCCGCGCCGGCTCCCGCGCCCGATGCAAGCGAACGCGCAAACACCCGTCCCAAGTAGCTGAGCACTCCGGTTCCTTCCATTTCAGGAAGCATCTCGGGAGCCGCCATCGATCCAAGAGCTGTAAGCCCGATCTTCCCGCTTGGGTTGCTCCCGCTTGGTGCGCCGCTTCATATTGCTGCGCCTCGCCTTTCGGCACGTCGACAGCAATCAGGCGAGGTTCGCCCCAAGCCGGGACATAAGCTTTTTCAGTCTTGCTCCAGTCCTCCGTTGCCCCTGCGCACCGGCCGCCGCTACCGGTTTCCCGCCTACCGAGGAAAAATCTGTTGAACCAGATGAAACGGGCTTTCCGCCGACGCTCGAAAAATCTATCGGCGGTGGGGCTTGCCCGGAGGCTTGTTGTTGCTGGGGATCTGGCATTTATTGCACAACTTTCAAATTCGGATCGATCTTCCTAGCACCGGCGATATTCCCAGAAGGAATGTCATGCAGAGAACCATCGGACGCCTGGATGCGCGTAAATCCGAAGGCCGGACCGTCACCACCAGTATTTCCCTGCGATGGCGGATTTCTGAATCAGTCCGCTTCCGACCTTCGTTCCATAGAGCTTGTTTACGTTCTGGATTCCGCGATTCAGATTGCTTGATGCAACTGCGGCCTGGGCGTCGCCAAAGCTCAGCATGTCGGCCTGCATCTGGTCCGTCCAATTGTTACCAGTGAGAAGATTTTTGACAGTTGCTTGGATTCTCTGCGGGACATTTTCCTGATTAATGAGCCGTTCTGCCTCCGCTTCGTTGTACCGCTTCGTTCCGTCTGGATTGGTGACGCCAATTAATTTAAGTGCGACGGCGCGAGCTGCAGTGACATTTCCCTGAGACGCCTGCTGAACTGCGCTCTGCAGTTGCGCGATGGAGGTCATTTTCTCTTCGTAAGGTTTGAGAATCGTTCCCTCAATTTTGTCCGTGGCGTCTTTATTGGTCTGGAAAGACTGCTGGACCTGCGAGCGGATTTGCTCAAGTTGCTGTTGATATGGGAAGCGAGCCGCTTCTTGTGCGCCCGCCACGCGTCCGGCTTGCGCCGCTTCACCTTTCTGGATTTGCGTTGCTCCGGGAGCGCTCCCCATAGCGACGGCCGCATTGCTCGGCGAATAGAGCGGACTGTTCGGATCTTGCTTTTTTCGCGGCAAACTCGCCTGCTGCGGTCGTACCGCGCAGGTATGAACCTGTCGCGCTCATTTTTTCGGTTGCTTCTTTGGCCAGCACACTTCCAAGCGCGAAATGATTGGCCATAACCTGCGACCTGATCGTCGCCGGGATATTGGTCAGTGATATTTGGTGGGAGCTTTGTTCCTGCAGCTTTTTCCGCGGCAATCTCTTGCTGCCACAACGTCTGTTTCTGGTCGGCAGGTGCATTGATGATCGCCTGAAGACGCCCGCGATACTGGTCATTGGTCTTGATGGCCGATTCCAGATTCGATGCGTTGGTAGCAGCATCGTTCTTCGCAATCTCCGAGGCTTTATGCCGGACGTCTTGAATGTGCTGCGTTGCCGCAAAAACGGCGTTAGCACTCCCGCCATTTTTCAAAATCAACGAAGGGATTTTCGTGTAGTCCTGGCCATCCCACTGCTGCATAGCCTGAGTTGTGGCTTTCTGGTCGGCCTGTGACTGCTGCGCTTGCTGCAACTGGACATCTCGAATTTGCTGGTCTTGTCGCGCACCCATGATTTGCTGCAGACTTGAAAATTCCTGCAGCGAACTCGGTTGCTGGGTTCGCGTGTCTAGCGCGACCAAAGGAATATTTCCCATTTGCTCTTTGCCTCCGCTGGACTACTTCTTTAAATTTTCCGGCTGAGTGTGCCTGACGATATCTCGGACGCCGGACTTTTTATCCGCATCGGCAATGCGTTTAAACACGCCCTTCGGGGGGACGCCTTCTCCCCTCTTGCCGCCTCCCATCGGTTTCTCGAGTTCCACGATCCCTTTTCATTTTTCGTCTCCTAATTCGAGTGGATTTTTATTTCTTCTTGCGTGGCCCATAAAAATCAGCATCCGGCTTCGCTGGAGTTTCGGGAACGTACGGCTCGCAGACCCAACCTTCCTCTAGCGCCGACTCAAGCAATTTGTTGCAATCCGGGCAGTCCCCTGGGCCACCACTCTTGTGCGCCTCGCAACAAATCACCTTACTCAAATGTTCCAGAGGAACCTCTTCCTCGTGGACAACTTCATGCCTGTCGTTCCGATGGAGAACTGTTCGAGTGGGAACGAGAGGGTGCTTGTACACACATTTGGGAAATTCCCAGTGGGGGATATGCTTGACGGGCAGCCTGCCTGATTGACTGTGCCTTGGAAGTTCTCGGGCAGGACATCAGGAACCTGCTCTTGCGGACGGCTGATGTTGAAGTTCCATTGGCGCTTTAGCGCTTCGTTATGTATCGTCCAGGGCATGTCTTTCTCCTTTAGCGCCGGTAATACCGGGCCGACTGCATTTTACCGAAACTGCTAAAATTTGTCTCACCTTTGGTCCCATCGTCGCCCGCACCGCCTCTTCCACCGACTTCCGGTGGAGGCTTGGGAGCTCGCGGCTTTGGCGAAGCCTGCGAGGCCGCGACATTGCCCTTCCCATTTCCCGAGCCGCCTCTGCCGACTTTCGAATCTATCCAACGAAAATCGTCCATGATCGAGTTCAGGTCTTTTTGGCCGCGCCACTGCCAGTTTTTGCTGATGTCGGGATGGTCCGCGAAGTAATGCAACACTCCTGCGGGGTTTCGTGTGTCCGCAAGCAGGGACAAAAAGAAATTAATTTTTTCGTTGGCCTTCGGATCTCCCGCAGGGTTGGGCATGGGAATCTTCTCAAGAACACTTTTGCCGTCTGCGCCTCGCTCCTTGGCCAAATCATGCAGGATCGATACGGTAGAGCGTTTTCGATTTTCGTGCGCCTCTTTGGTCCAGCCCTTATCCAAAAAATGCGGGACATCGCTCTCGGTTTCCGTACTTCTGTTATCAGCGCCCGGTTTTTGTGATTCTGCTGCAGAAGCCTCATGCTCGGTTTGTTGTTTGCTGGAATCAGCCTCGGTTTCGCTCTTCGGTTTTTCCTTTGCTGGCGGGAGTTCTCCAGTTTTCCGAAAACGCTCCCTCTCGGACTCAGCCTTTTCAGCGACCTTCTCGATCCACTCGCGTTCTTCGTCCGGGCGCCCTTTCAAGCTAACTGAACGAGGACCAACTTGTTCTTCCTTCGCGGATTTTTTTTCTTCCGATTTCACCCGCGAAGCCCAGCCCTCGAAGTTCTCCTGCATCGTCGTTGGTTTGAAAGACTCGCCCATTCTCTCGACATGCGACTCTTCGGCCTTAGTCAAATCCGTATTCATCTCGCCCCTTTCAATGCCTTTAAATCACGAACGAAAAACCGAAACCGTTCCCTAGCCCGCTCCGCATCCATTTCCGACAGCTCCTGGCACAGTTCGGGCAGTTTGGAGAGTTGGTAGGCACCCTCTAATCCGTGCTCCAGGTCTGCGGCTTCCGCCCATACCGCGCGCGGAACAAGCGGCCGCACCTGCGCCCATGCGCTATCAAAATCTAGATACTTCTGTCGAATCGCCGCGAGCCGCTCGGCAAAAATAACTTCTGACTTTAAATCCTCACGACCTCGCCTGTACGCCTCGCGAAGCGCGACCTCCGGAACCGGAACTGTGCGCGCTTGCAGTTCTGCCTCCAGTTCGCTCACGCGAGCGAGCAGGTGCTTCTCCCGTGATTCCGGTTGCGCCTTTTCCCACTCTTCTTTTTCTTTTCTCCATGCGGCCGCTTCTTCCCGTTCGCGCCGAGCGTCAGCACGTTCCTTTAGGGCTTCCTGAATTAATTGCGCATGGCGAGTCCTGACATCTTTTGATTTTTCCGCCTTAGACGATTCAGTCGGGAAACCGTTTGCCGGCGGAAGCAATGTGCTCTCTATTGCGCTCATCTGTCATCCCTCGAAGCTAGCTTTTGCTCAAGCTCCGCAATCCGCTCGTCTTTTTGCTGAATCTCGGTTCGAAAAGAGTCGAACATCTGGGACACAATTGGATCGTCAACACTCTCCGGGGGATTTTCTCGAGGTGGCGCGATCAATCCGGCAGTGACCCATGGGGCGGGTCCATTGATCCATGCATGGAGATTTTGCGGGCCAATTACAGGCTCTTGCCGACTTAGCATTTCGTCGGCCTTGTTTCTAATTCTTGCCACAGATTCGGGAGTCAAGCGTCTCTCATTTGGATGGTCGGCCATATTTATCACCACTCAGTTAGCGGGTCCGGCTGGGAGCATCAGCAACATCCTCTTGAGCAACTCGCGTAGTACCTTGTTGTCCGCCCGCACAGCCATCAGCGCATCAAGAATGCTTTGGCCTTCTTCCTCAGCCGTCTCACGACTGAGAGCCTTATTAACTTCGTCCATGATTCTCGCGGCGTCTTCGCGACTGAGACGTCTTTCCCCTGGATCGTTGTTAGTCATTTGATTTTGTCTCCTCTCAGCGCTTTCTGAGCCCGGCGTGGAGTCTTTTCTCGTCGGACTCGATTTCTGCCAGTCGTGCCTTTGCTGCCTCGCGGCGTTTCTCTAGCAGGCCCAGTTCGACTTCTATCCTGGCAAGCTCTCCGCGGATGGATTTCTTTAGAGTGCCATGAATGGCAAGGATTGCCCTTCCTGCCTCAGCGCTGCCAAACGCTTCCAAGATCATATAGATCACCAATGCATTTTCGGGACTCAGCGGGGTTACGCCAGTCTCGCAGTTAGCTATGACTGCCCGCGTCACGCCAGACTTCCGCGCAAGGTCTTGCTGTGACAGAGGCGGATGAAAAGACTCGCGAATGCCCTTAAGATACGCCGGGTCCTGCCAGAAGTTCTCTTCGCCCGGGCTGCTTTTTACGGCCATCACTTTTCCCCTTGATTTCTGTCTAACGTATGACTACACTAGACAAGTAACATACAGTAGGGCGGCTGTCAATAGGAGATTCAGAAAGAGGAAGGCCGGTAAGCGACAGTCTGGGGGACGTGGCACTCACCGGCCCAGTATTGGAAGATGACTAGCAACGTAAACCACTTTAAGCAGCAAAGCAAGTCACAAAACGCGAAGGCCGAGGCCTACAAGCGAATCGAGTCTGTTTTGGAGGCCGCTGGCGCCGATGGCGTCCATGGCTCCTATTTCGTTTATGCGCTGTTTTGGCCGCAGTTTCGCGCGCGCCTCCATGAGATGAATGCTCTGGGCTGGCAGATCCAGAGCGTTGATTTGCCCAAAAGCGCATGGGTGCGCGGGATTCGGACGAAGTACGTTCTGCTGTCCAAGCCCCTCGAAGTGGCGCCCGATGAAGATTGGTATGTGAAGTTAAAGGGCAAGCCGCGGCCATCTGCCGACACATCCGATTTGCCACTTTTCAACCCGGAGCGTCCGTGAGCGAAGGGTTCTACAAGCGGCGCCGCGGGATCCTAGAGCACCTTGAAACCGGTACCATCGGCCTACTCGACCTAGCCATCCATGACTATCTCTGCCTGAAAATCAATGCCGTACGTGGAAGTGAGTGCTCGATTCCTGCCGGCGTCTGCTTCACCTCGGCCGCAGCCATTTACGCGGTTTGTCCGAAGGAAGTCGCGGAGCGGACCATCCGGCGGTCTCTTGAACACCTTGAAGCTATTGGCTGGATTAAGCGCTGGACCATACCCGGAAAACATGGGAATTACCCCGTTTTGGTTGCGCGAGCATCTGTCCATGATCTGTCCGGGAAGGAATACAGAGTAAATGCCGAGGCCACAACGGATTGGCGATTTCCCGTGTACGCCTCTGGCGAGGAGTCGGCGAGCACGCGGCGAGGAGATGTCCGTGGCTTGTCCGCTTATAGAGAGAAGAGAGTAGAGAGTAGAGAAGAAAGAGAAACACAAATCCCGCCAGTGAGTGTCTCGCCGGTCTCGCCAGCCAATTCCTTAGAGCAGGAAACCAAAGCCGCGGCCTTCGAGGTTTTCTGGGAGCGCTGGCCAAAGAAGGAAGCCAAAGGCGCCGGTCAACGGGCCTGGATAAAGATTCCCATGGCCGAATACCCGGCAATCATGGCCGGCCTCGAGCGCTGGCTCTTATCGGACCAATGGAAGCGCGGGGTTATCCCGCATCCGGCTACGTGGCTAAACGGGAAGCGCTGGCAGGACGAAGACATTCCGCAGTTTGTAGAGAGGAACGATGGAAACACAAACAGAAAGCAGTCTGCTACCGATCTTGCAATGCAAAACGCAAGAGCCCTCGGCCTCAACCGCGTCCCTAATTAGGGAATGGCTCTTTCGCTTCGGTGTCGAGCACAAGGAAGACGTTGCGCCACGCCTGCCGCTCTGGCTTGAGGCTTTCGGTGGTATGGATCCGCGGACCCTCGAAACCCTTTTCAAGAAAGCGCTCAAGGCCTGCAAGTTTTTCCCGAAGGTAAGCGAAATACTGGCGCCGCTCGAAACCGTCAAGCAAGCCGCGCTCCCCGAAGAGGCGTCCGAAGCTTGGCAGCGAGTCTTGGCTATTCGCCGTGAGCATTACAACCCAGACATTCCTCAGTATCTCGCTCGCGCTGTCCGAAACCTTCCTGAAAGAATCCAGCGAGCCGCGCGGGCCGCGGGAGTCTTTCAAGAAGTATCTGACCCGGACCAACTGCACGTTTGGGCGAAAAAGCGCTTCATGGAGTCTTATCTTGCATGGGAAGAGATAGAGCAGAATCGATTCCTTTTGCCAGACGGAGAATTGAAAAATTCTCTGTCAGCGCTTGCTGAGGCAAAGGCCCTTCCGTTCCGCACTCCCGGGACAAACCGATGAGAAACCAAAAAGCTGAAGACGCGGCGGACAAGATCATGTTGGCCTTCGACGTGGGCGGACTTATTCCGTTAGACCTTCATCAGTACGCCGTCATTGACGCGCACGTACGAAGCATTCTCAACCGGGCAATGGAAGCCCAGGACGAGAAAAAGAAACGCAAGTTGGAAAGCTTTCAGCGGGCGATAAAAGAAAGGCACGGGTTAGACGTGACCCAATGAACGGCGAAACATTCAAACCCGAAGATATTCTAAGAGCCGCGCGAGAGTTGCCAGCGGAGGATTTGCCGGGTTTGATTGGCCAATTGGAGGCGGCTAAGGCGACCGCATGGGCTCGGTTGACAGCGCCTGCTCCAGCACAGGAGCGCGATGAACTGCTGAACGTTTCGGAAGCGGCCCGCCGTCTCGGTATCAGCGAGGATTACCTGTACGCGCATCATCGGGAGTATCCTTTCACCCGCCGGCATGGGCGGAAACTCCTGTTTTCTGCGCTGGGGATCGACAAGCACATCCGGCAGCAAGGGCTAAAATAGCGCTTGACTTATTGTAATTACAAAAAGTATTATCGGGGTGCAAGATTGAAGAAACGTATGGGCCGCCCGCCAAAACCGACGACACAAAGGAAATCGAGACTTGTACAGTTGCGAATGTCGAAAGAGGAATATCGCAAGTTGGCCGAGAGGGCCAAGGCCAAGGGCTTGAGCGTTTCAGAATTTCTGAGACAGTGCGGAAAGGATTAAACCCATGAACACGCGCGGACAGGGCCGGGTTTTTGAACGCAAGGGCAGTTCCTTTCTCTGGATCGCCTACTATTCCCACGGCAAGGAAGAGCGCGAAGTTGCGCGGCATGTCCGCACGGGCGACAAAATCGAAGTCACCGAAAAAGGGCGCCATGAGGCAGAGCGGTTTTTGAAGCGCAGGCTTGGCGAAATCGCCGCGGAGCAGCACGGCGGCCGCTCATTTGTCGGGCCACAGCAAGAGCGCGTAACGGTCAATGAGCTTTTGGACGGCCTCGAACGCGACTACAAGTTACGCGACAAGTGGGGCGTCAAAGTTGCTTCGGCTATGAAACCCTTGCGCGACCACTTCGGCACCTGGCGCGCTATCGAGATCACATCAAATGCCATCGGAGCGTTTATCGAAGAACAGCGGGAGCAGGGATATAGCAATGCTACCGTGAATCGCCGCACACAACTGCTCGGCCAAGCCTTCAAGGTCGCAATTCGGAATAAAGTGTTGTCCATGGCGCCGTTCATCCCGCGGCTGTCCGAAATCGGCAATGAGCGTCAGGGATTTTTCGAAACGGCGGATTTTGAGGCAATCTCGGCGGAGCTGCCCGAATATCTCCGCGATTTCAGCCGATTCGGTTTTCTCACCGGTTGGCGCAAGGGCTCGATTGAATCGCTGCGATGGGCGGACGTTGGCGATGATGTGATTTACCTCCGGGCTGAAAACTCAAAAACTCGGAAAGCGGAAACTATGCCCCTCGAAGGGGAGTTGCGAGCCATCATCGAACGGCGCCGCGCCGCTGCAATTCTCAAGGACGAAAACGGGGGATCGCGATTTGCTGAATATGTATTCCATCTCGACGGCCAGCCAGTTGGAGATTTTCGAAAGGCATGGGCGACCGCTTGCGCGAAGGCAAACGTAGGCCATCGGCTGTTCCATGATCTCCGTCGTACAGCTTCCCGCAACATGCTCGCGGCCGGAGTTCCTCAGGCCGTTGCGATGAAGATTACTGGCCACCGCACAGACTCGATGTTTCGGCGATACGCCATCGTCGATGAAGGGCAGAAACGGGAAGCACTCGCCAAAACGCAGGAGTATGTTGCTGCCACTGCGAGTAAGAAGGTTGTCGCTATAGGTTGAAAAAGAAGTAAGCGGGACGCGCTGGTGTTAAAGGCACCAACACGCCCCTAACTCACATAGGAGGATGTCTCCCATGCAAGCTCACCGTAGTGTAATTCATCCTCAGAAGTCCTCGAAGCGCGAGAAGCAATCTCCCGTCAAAGTACCTCTGAATTTTCTGTTAGGTCACTCTCAGGCCGATCTCGACAGTTTTATGCTGGCGCGACTCGCAGCAGTGGCCAATCTCCGAAGTGAGATGCAAGACATAATGGACAGGCTCATAGACGAACTGACGCTGGCAGGTTTGGCGTCATGGTTCCGGGAGACTGACCGCGAATCGCTGAAGCGAGCGTTAGAGACGGAAGAGTCAGCGCTCGAATTTGCTAAGCGCATGATTCGCGGGGGAGGGGAGATCATCCCGCGGATTTGCCTCAATCCTGGGCAGGCTCACCGCACAGCTGCCGTCACCTACCAAAAGCGGAACATTGCGGAAGGCCGCTGCTCCGAATGCCCCAAGCCACTCGCCCGGAACAGCGTGCGCTTTTGCGAGAAGCATCTTGCAATGAATCGGGCTCGGTATTCCCAGAAGAAGGCACTCTCTAATCCCGGGAGCCGCGAGTTTCTGTACGCTGGAGAAGTTACGGGGAGCACGCACGGTCGGCAACCGGGAAGCCTCGCATCACTCGCCATGCATCGCGAGCAAAAGACGCGAGCGATTCTCGCAGAGTTGGGCATCCCGCCTGAGAGTGCAGCGGTGAGTCTCCACGCAGCGAAGGAAGCCTTACTGGGTTGCATGCCTGCAATGAGGGGTGACGCCATGACGCAGGCGCAGCTCTTCGCCAAGGCCATGATTCCGACAAAGACAACCGGCCAGAATGCGCTAAAGGAATTGATCTCGGCCGGGCAGGTTGAACGCATCGGGAAGGGCATCAAGGGCGACCCTTACCTGTACTTCCTTCGAAGGTAACGCTCGGGAATACAAAGTGTCCCAAAATGCTGTCCCACTGTCCCACGGTTTGGGACACCTTCTGGGACACTACTGGACTCATCTAACTACCACTTACTACACTACTTAGATGCTCTTCACCTAGAAGTGTCCCAGAATTAGAGGTTGTGCGGGGTTTTGTGTGCGACGTACAATCCCGCCGTGCCGAAGAAGCCCAACCCAGGCCCGCGGCAGTTCAAAGTCGGCGACCGCGTCAAAGTCATGCTCCCGCTAGGCCATATCGTTGAGGCGACGATCCGCGCCGTTATCGAGCACACGGACGGCATAAGGCTGCAAGTGGACTACGGGAAAGATCAGACGGCGCTTGTGCGTGCTTCGCAGGTTTTTGACTGATTAATTCTCATGGAGAATTATCCTAGGTCCTGTAAATACGTTCTAGCTCAAATCCCGGAGGAACGCTGGATGGATCGAACGTGACCTTGAAGTGCTCGAAAAATCCACATCGGCCCAATAACCCAGCAAGCGGAAGCTCATCTGTGAATCCCGCCCGGATTTTGATGATGTGTCCTGGGACATACAACGATACGTTGTGAAGGTAAATCTTCGTCGATTTGCCAGACACGCCGGTCGTCTGGTCTTCCTCTCCCTTATCAATTCTCAGGCCGATACTTTCCCCGATACTTGAATGAAAGATACAGATAGCAGCTCCTGAATCGATGAGGGCTTCAAACTTTCTGCATGGGGGAGAGTGCTTCGAGGGATTGGCTATTTGCGTTGGCAGAACTGCCCACCAATCGTCTCCGCCCTTGTTTGTCGGATAGTTTTTGTAGGCGAATCGCACGCCGAATTATACAGCGAATCGCATCCAAGCCTTGGGCGTTTTGATGATGATCGACTCTTCGATTCCCGCCGCCTTCAATCGTTCAGAGACCTCTCCGTAAGTCGTTCCTGTAGCGACTACACTGGTCTCGTCTTCGCTCAAAGCTATCCAAGAATCCAGTGGAGCGCCTCTTAAGGCATCGCTCCGGGGAACGTTAAGAATGGCAGGCATGGTGTGCTCCAGTACTGATGTTAGATGCAGGAGGCTATAGGAGGGATATAGCCGAGTCAAGACCTAAACCCATGTTCACATCTGTCGTTTGCGCGTGTCAATGATAGCATCATCTGACTTTGCCCTTTCATGCATGATAGTAGTTTCCTTATTAGTGGGGGTTGGGACACTTAGATGGCTCTGGCGCTCCTGATACTCAACGTCTATGGCGTTCGTTGCTGCGTCTGATTTTGTTTGATTATGCGGGCCATCCTGGGCGACTTCCAGGACGGGAGTGGAATACTTCGCGAGAACCTCATCATAGGACCGTGAAAGCGCCTCGAGCGCTTCCTTCGGCAAGGCAGCTAAGAACGGATCGCGGGTGTGCGCGTGAACGATGCCGCCAGAAACACTCAGATCCTGCTTAGGCTTGCCCATTACGCGGTCAAAGATGAAATGCAGCGCTTCTAGGCGGGTTTGCTCGCGCTTGCTCTTGAGCAGGCCGATGATGATCTCCCCGACATCAACATTCTCGACTGCTGCAAGGATCGTAGTGCGCGAAACACCCTTGAGTAAGACCTTGGCGAGGTTGGGCTTTCTGCCGGCGCCTGGACGTTTGCCACCCCGCTTAGGCTTTGATTCGTCTGAATCCACCTGAGGCGCACTTTTGGGCATCGCCGCGGGCTGATTCCCTTCCTCAATTTGCATGTTCGCCACTCTCCAACACACGGACACTCTCACGGACAGTCACTGCAACATCGCAAGAATCAGTGAGTTGCAAAGGAACATCGGGTATGTGAGCAGATGTGCTGACTATCCACAGTCCTGTTCTGAAATCAGAACGCGCACGCGGAGACCGAAAATCGCCATGCTGTTCAACTTGATTACGCGGGAAATGTGAGAGCCTCGGCGCAGTAGATTGTCCGTCTATTGTCCGTGAACTGGGTACAAAACTGTCATACGCCAGCCTAAAACTCTCTGTGCGGATTCCGGACGATGCCGATCAGCGTTCCGGGCTCATGCCGATCACTCATTCCGGGCGATGTCGATCAGTGATTCCGGGGGATGCCGATCACTCATTCCGGGGTGATCCCGATCAGTTGATTGCGATCGTCGGAAGAGTGATCACGATGCCCGGAAGGGTGATCGCGATCCCCCGGAACGTTTTCCACAGAGCGAAGTGACGCTGGACATCACAGAAGGCAAGCTGTTTCTCCATTTGATTTACGGGGAGACCGAGTGCCAACCAGGAGATTGTCCATGCGCAAGATCAAAGAAGTGCTCCGCCTTCGCTTCGAGCTAGGGCTGGGGCAGCGGGCCATTGCCCGTGCTTGTTCCATCAGCCAGAGCACCGTTCATGAATATCTAAAGAGAACCGAGGCGGCCAAGGTCCCTTGGCCACTGCCAGAAGGTTGGGACCAAGAGCGAGTTGAAAAAGCACTCTTTGGAGAGCACCGATTCACCGAGCAGTTTCCCGAACGTGTCCGCCCTGACTTTCCTACTCTGCATGCGCAGTTACAACAGCATCGCCATCTGACGCTGCAGTTGGCTTGGGAAGAGTACCGACAAGTGCATCCGGAAGGATACGGCTACAGCCGCTTCTGTGAACTCTACGGGCGGTGGCGCAAGAAGCAGGATGTGGTTCTTCGCCAGGAACACCAGCCCGGCGAGAAGGGTTTCGTCGACTGGGCCGGAGCCACGATCCCGGTGCACGATCCAGTCAGCGGCGAGATTCGGCAAGCCCCGCTGTTCGTGATGGTGCTCGGTGCGAGTTCCTACACCTACGCCGAAGCTACCAGAGATCAGCAACTGACCGCCTGGCTCAGTGCACACATGCACTCCTTTGAATATTTCGGAGGAGTGCCAAGGCTTTTGGTTCCAGATAACCCGCGCACCGGAGTGAGCCGTGCGTGCCGCTACGATCCGGATCTCAACCCCACCTACCAAGAGTTCGCGATGCATTACGGCGTGGGCGTGGTGCCGGCACGTCCCTATCGACCACGCGACAAGGCCAAGGTGGAAGTGGGAGTGCAGATCGTTGAGCGCTGGATCATCGCGGCCTTACGTCATCACAAGTTCTTCCGGCTGGAAGAAGTAAACCGCGCGATTCGGGAACTGCTCGAACGGTTGAACCAGCGACCGTTTCGGAAACGCGAAGGATCGCGCTCCAGTGTGTTTGCGTCCCTGGAACGAAGTGCGCTGCGCTCGTTGCCGGCCGAACGGTTCGACATGAGCCAGTGGTCCCGTGCCCGCGTGAACATCGATTACCACATCGCCTTCGACGCCAACTTCTACAGCGTGCCCTACACCTTGGTGCAGGAGTTGATGGAAGTGCGAGCCACACCGACCACCGTAGAGATCTTTCACAAGGGACAACGTGTGGCTTCGCATCTCCGTGGTCGGGGACGAGGTCAGGTGCTCACCGAGAAAGAGCACCGACCAAAGAGCCATCAAGCGCATCTGGAGTGGACGCCTTCGCGCATGGTGCACTGGGCCGAGCAGATCGGACCGAACACCGCTCGACTATTCGAGAGGATCCTGGCCGAGAAGCCGCATCCGGAGATGGGTTATCGATCGTGTCTGGGCATCATCCGACTCGCCGAAGAGTATTCAGCGGCCAGAATGGAAGCGGCCGCCGATCGCGCACTGCTGACCGGAGCGTGCCGCTATCAGAGCGTGAAATCGATTCTGAAAAACTCTCTCGACCAACAACCACTCACTGCATCGCCTTCGCTTCCTCCTCCACCAGCGCACGACAACATTCGTGGCGCTGAGTACTTCGAGTAAGGAGGCGAGAAGACCATGCTGCAACAACCCATGATGGAAAAACTTCATGCCCTCAAGCTGCAAGGGTTACTCGAAGCACTGGAGCAACAGGAGCAAGATGAGGCCGCGCATGAGTTGAGCTTTCTGGATCGCTTGGCACTGCTGGTCGATCAGCAGTGGAACTGGCGACAGAACCAGGCTCTGGCGCGGCGAGTTCGCGCCTCTCGTCTGAAGGGAGCCGCTTGTGTGGAAAATATCGACTACCGAGCTGAACGAGGACTCAGCAAGAGTGTGATCCGTGCGCTGGCCCAGGATTCTGCCTGGGTGAAGAATCACGAACACATTTTCGTGCTCGGTCCCACCGGTGTAGGCAAGAGCTATGTCGCTTCGGCGCTGGCACAGAAAGCCTGCCGGGATGGCTACGCGGTTTACTACACGCGAACTGCGGCGCTGTTCCGGGATCTGAACTTGGCACGGGCGGACGGCAGTCTGCGGCAACTGCTGAAGCGGCTCAACCGCATCGATGTTCTGGTGATCGATGACTGGGCGATGGCTCCGATGTCGGAGGCAGAGCGCAGAGACTTCTGGGAGATCGCCGAAGATCGCTACCAGGCACGCTCGATGATCCTGACCTCGCAACTGCCGGTGTCCCGCTGGCATGAGCAGATCGGAGATCCCACACTGGCCGACAGCATCCTCGATCGGCTGGTGCACAACGCTCATCGTATCGAGATGCGCGGCGAATCGATGCGTAAGCAGCGCGGCGAAAAAGGAGAAAAGTGAACACCCATCGGCGGGCCAAAAGCTGTGGAAAAGACGGGCAAAAAACGCCCTTGGAAATCGCTTCGCGATTCCCACTTTCCCACAGCTTCAACAACAACAAGGTTGACGATCCCGATCACTTTCTGGAAAATCCATCCGCCAGCGTCGCTTCGCTCCGACCACTGATCGGATCCACCCCGGAACAGTGATCGCGATCAGTTCGGAATGCCGATCGGCTTCACCGGAATCCCCACTCTGCGCTTTTCGCTGATTTCATTGGCTGTTGTAGGCTGCTGTTGTTTGCTGTAGTCGTCAAATTCTCCCTCATAACCCGAAGGTCGTCAGTTCAAATCTGACCCCCGCAACCAATTTTGTGTTTGTTTTCAAGGGCTTTCGGAACTCCACCGGGAGCCCTTTTCGTTTTGGGCAAGTTAAGGGCAAAGAATTTTGCTACTTCTTTGCTCAAAACCGACCCGAGCTTGCTTGCAACTCCGTCGTCTCCCCCTATTTGAAAGTGTGTGTAAACGTCCGTCGTTATATCTCCTGCTCTGCTGTGTCCCAGCCTGTATTGCCTGACTTTTAGGGGAACACCTAAAGCATCCATGAGCGTTGCGTTGCCGTGCCGAAATGCATGCAAACCGCAACGTGGATACTCGAGAGCTTCGAGAATGGACCATAACTTTCTTTTTACAACCAGATTGGGATCCCACGGAGAACCCGTCCGCGTATAAAAGACGAACTCCGATTCACGGTTGGGTTTCCGCATGAGATGGGTTGAGATGCGTTTTGCCAATTGTCGCGAGATCGATAGCGTTCGAACCGAGCTCTCTGTCTTGGGAGTTTGTACAGAGCCCTTCCAAAGGCTCTGTGAGACCGAGAGCCGGCACTTGGCCAAATCGAGGTCGCTTTTCCGAAGCGCAACGAGTTCACCGGCCCGCAGCCCGGTTTCTGCTGCTAACCAATAAAACGTTGCTTGGGGTTCTACTGCGACTTTAATGATGCTGCCCATTTGCGTAGCCGTGAAGAAGGGCTGCCTCGGTCGTGTCACCTGGGGAAGGTCCAATCCGATGCTGACATCCTCGTCCGTATAGCCCCACGCCTTGGCAATTCTCCACATCATCGATACCGTCGCCTTGATATTACGAATGGTCTTAGGGCTGATTCGCGACCGCAGGTTCGAAAGAATTGACTGAACGTTTTCAGTCTGGATCGTCCGAACTTCGGTGCCCCCAAGAGCTGGCAATAGGTAGTTGTCTAGATGCCCGCGGATCGTGAGTTGGGTTGAAGGCTTTTTCTGACTCAGAATCAGAGTCTTCCATTTCGTTGAAAACTCTGAAAAGAGTATTGTTTTCTTGGGCTTTTGATATATATCTGAATTGATCCTGTCTAAATGCGGCTGGAACAGTCGCCGTGCCTGGTGTTCCGTCACGGCCCTGCCGTCTGATCCGCGAACGCGAGATAAAGTCACCGTTCGGTGTTTCCTCCTGATGACTCCATTCTCTTCCACATCTTCGAGGTAACGCCCAATCCAGACATCTCCTCTTCGTTTCACTGAACCATTCTGAAAGCGTCGACGTGCCACATTTTCTCCTTCCTCTTGTGGCCGTCGATTCAATCGCGCTAGTTGCGACATTAACGCGTTCTCAAGCATTTTTGCAATACGCCGGGCTTCGAATATATGTCTGCCCAGCGGCTCCTGTAAGTTTTCTGCCCTTCGATCGTTACGGTTTTCTCTTCTGTTCTCGCACGTGGTTAAATGGGTCTAAGGTATCTACGTCAGCAAAACCCGTCCAATACTTCTTGGCCCTTGAGTAATAGCCTGGGTCTATTTTCGGAAGGTCCTCCAAGAGACCGGAACATTCTCAAGCTTCTCCGCGCCACGCCGCTCCGCCCGCAGACAATCCTTACCGCCCACGTGTTCGTCAAGCTGACGCTCACGGTAGCCACGCTGGCCTTGCTGGTCCTGGCGGGCAAATGCTACTACCCGGTCGGAGTGCACGCTCCACTTTTGCTCGTTTTCGCGCTGCTGATCAGCACCAGAGCATTCTGTCGATCGGCTTTCTGATCGCCAGCATCGTTCCCACGGCCCGATTCGCACAGCCTATAGGCTCATTCCTTCTATATCCTATGTTCGGTCTGTGTGGACTCTTCGTGCCCGTCGCGTCAATGCCCCCAGCGCTCCGGGCGATAGTGCGAAAGCTGCCACTGACCTACGCGGTGTCTCTACTCCGGGGGATCTGGCTCGGAGACGCTTGGTCGGCACACGTGGGTGACATTGCGGCGTTGGTCCTCGTGTTTGTCGTTTGCACGGCGCTCTCCGCAAAGGTTTTCCGCTGGGAGTAACCCGGCTCCGCAACGCGGAGGCAGAACCACGGCAGCGGGATACTGCGCCCGTGGTATTCGAGGGTGCGAACATCCTCCGCATCGAGCGGAAAAAGGTCGTTGAGGACTGGATTTACTTCGATGCACCTGGAGTAAAAACGGACTCGCCCAAGCGCAAACCGCATGAAGAAGTAGAGCGATCAGCTGCTTTTGCAGCGACGGTGTGAGCGATCAAAGCAAACCCTCTCGACGAGCCAAGTAGCTTTCACCCAGGAGTCCCCATCCTCAACGAAGAGTTCATTCGGGAATTCCGAGCACGCCCCGAATTGCGCGCGAACCTGCGCGTTTCGTTCATACGGATGCTGGTCTTCTTTGGCTTCGAGCTGATTGAAGACGAACCCCTGCGCGTCGTCCCTTCCGTGTCGTTTCGCGAGCGATCACGCAATTGGCTGACACCGTCAAACCACAATCACCTGCGGGTCACCCGCCATTCTGAAGTCGCTGCGACTCCTGGGCCTTGAGGAAGAGGCGGCCGCGTTCTTTCGTAGCTTGGCTGCCCTCTTTGCGAAGGAATCGGCGAAAGTGTTGCCGTGAATTTCAGACGAAACTTTCCACCATTGGCATACCGCTATTGGCCCAGCTAACTTCTCTGCGGGAGTCAAAAAGGAAACCTTGCGCCGCTCCTTGCATCCCTAGATCTTGCCTTTTGGTTCGCGCTTGACTGGATGTAAGCGTTTAGGCAGACTCCGGTTTCTCTCGCCTTAGCCCCTGGCGCAGATGGGCCTACCGTGCCGGGAATTCTGCGTATTCCCGCGCCCACTACTGACCGCTGAGCATGTGTCCTTAGTCGCGGAGAGTGGCGGAAATTCTCCTGGGACTGGCACCCGCCCACGTATCCTCGGATCGTGAAAGCCTCATCCCAGACTGATTTTCCTTGTGATACGAGGGGCTCACAGCGAACCTCTCGACCGATCGCATGCTGCCTCTTTCCAAGGCCCTTTTCGGCGGCAAAGCTTCCCACCATCAATTGCTTTCGCTTTTTTTGAGACCCCTTCGCGATGGCTAGTCACACATTACGGACCCACGCGCCCTGCGTCCAATACTTCCACGACCCCACTTGACAGCCGGACGCGATAACCACTCTTTTGTACGCCCAAGCCGCAGTCTCTGCGCTCGACACTCCGCCCTGGTGCCGCTGCGTTAGAACCGTTGGAATGCGCATTTCAGCCTTTCGCACCGTCCATTTTCCTGGGCACGGCTTCGGGAGAATTCCCACGCCCGGCAGCTTCGCTCGGTCTGCTTTCCCGGTTCCTCACCGAAAACCTTCACTAACGTCCCCGAAGTCTTTCGGGTCCCTCCCAGAAAGCCCTCGTTCGCTTTGGGAGTGGTCTCCACTCGCCCTCAATTGCCCCAGGAAAATGGGGCGCCAAAGGAGAAATCAGAAATGCATAATTCAATTCAGATCATCGGCAACTTGGGGCGGGACCCAGAGCAGCGCGAGTCGCGCAAGGGCACTCCATTCACCGTTTTGTCGGTTGCCACACGGCGTGCTTGGAAGAACGCCCAAGGTGAGTGGCAATCGAAGACGGACTGGCACCGTGTCGTCTGCTTCAATCGCCTAAACGACGCGGCATCGGCCCTTCGTACGGGTGATCAAGTGCTCATCGCAGGTTCGCTGCTGAGCAATCAGTACGAACGTGAAGTCAGCAAAGGGGAGAAATCCTCGGGCATCAAACTCACATCGTGGCAGATTCGCGCGAACGTGATTCGCAAGCTGAATCGCGCTGCCAAGGAGCCGGAAGGAGTCACTTCCGCCTCCGAGAAAGACCCCAGCGATATACCATTCTAGTCTAACGTTTTGTCTACGGCCCCGGCTCTGCCGGGGGCTTTTCTATGTTATGGAAGCAACACCGAACGGAGCGGGATTCTCGTGCGAGGCGGACCCACCACCCGAGCGGTGAGTGCAGTCATCAGCCCCTTCGGGAATCGCGGGAGTATCAGGTTATAGAGACAGGCACTGAGCGTTTTTCACTGTTCCCTTGGGTGTGATGTGGAAACGGAAAGTGTTGGACAACATGCGCCCCGTCTCTCTTGTGCATCGCTGGCCGTCCTTAGGGACTAGCGAGGAAACGGCGCGGAAAAATGCACGGAAAATGACGATACCCTGCGCTTGCCTCAGATTTCCGCCAATGGATCTTGGCAGATTTCTGAAAACGTTATGAGCGAACTGCCGTGAATTCAAGGAAATGGAAGCGATGAGCGACAGCAACCGGAGCGGCGCAAAAGGATGCTTCGGGGACGACCAAACGCCTCGAAGCGGCTTTTCGTCTGGATTTGCGGCCAGATTTCTCGGGCCGAGAGTGGAAGTGCTAAGAAAAGGAAAGAGTTGATCGGCGACGGAGGACCGGAGTCGAGCGAGGAGAAAACCGAATTTTGGGCGGTAGCGACCCCACTTTGAGCGGCTGGTCAGCCGCCCAACGCCCTCGGCGCCGGCGGTCGCTACCGCCCACCAAGTTGTTCAGCAGAATTGCTAGGCTTCACTGCCAACAGATTTGCAGGGAAAAGCAACCAGCAAGTCTGAATCAATTCAGCTCCAGCACAGCATAACTCGGGGAGGCAGCAATTTGACCGTCTCGGTGAGATCTGAACCTGTTCCAGGGGCGACCAACAAATCCTTTGCGTCGACGGAGAAATCAGTTTTCGTGTACGCCGTCAATTCCGTGCCCTTCAAGACGGTACAGTCCCTGCCAGGTGTAAGCAAGAATACAGGAGCGGCGGGCAAATAGATGGCGGCCGTTATGGCCATGCCCACGACCATGCGCATCGTGCGGGATTTTTGTTTGAATTGCTTGCGCGCGGTCAATTGTGCCATTTGGCCAGTAGCGAGTTCCACCGTATCGAGCTTGATGACTATATTGCCGCCGATCCCTAAGGGGCGCTTTCCCTGCACTCTGACGACCGAGCCTTCGCCTTTGGCACCGGCGACAATTACCGTGAGTCCATCCAGAACGACGGCTTTCTCAACTACAAATTCCAGACGATCACCTTTACGGGCGTGGCGAGAGGAGATGGTCTGAGCCAGTTGCAGTTTAACAGGAGTACCGGTTTCAATGAGCAATTGGGTGGAAGGCGTGGACGATCGTTGGGCCACAAGAACTTGCGGAGCCATCAGGAGGAGAAGTGTGCAAGCTGGTAGGACTGATCGTTTGACGCGGAACATCTGATTCGGCCTTTCTCTCGAGGCAAACCGCTAAGGCGCGGGCCCCAAAAGCGGCGGACAAATTGTCGCGTTCGGTGCTTGCCTGTTGAGAGTAAACGCCAGTTAGTGAAGAAAATCTGTCCAGAAGTGGACACGATGCAATGAATTAGCGGCACAACAGCAACAAACGATTTCTTGGGCGCTGGCGGCTTGCCGGGACAAGAACGCCCGGCAAGCCGCCAAGTCGGCTACTTGTTCGAAACAACCTCTTTCGAATCGTTGCGCGGTGAGCTCTTTTCCAAAACGTTGACGAGGTGACGGCCTGTGGCAGGCACACTGGTATCTCCTCGAACGATGTCCTTAGCTTTTATGGCGTGACCATAGACTTGCTCGCTGGCGTCATCGTCGGGCCGAAGAGTGGTGCCCTCGAGAGAAACGCCGGCAAACAAACCGCGAGAACGCGAGTAGCTGAGTATCTCAGCTCGCATCCAAGCGTCGGTGTCCGCGGAAGCGTCACGACCTACTGGGCCACCGGCGACCGAGGCGTCTGCTCCCAATTTGACCTTGCTGCTGAGGATGGAGCTCATGCCTCGGTCATTCATGACCAGCAGGATGAGATCAGTAGCTTCTCCACCGATCTGGAAGCCGACACTGCCGCCTTCGAGTGCGTACATCGCCGGAGCGCCCCATGGTCCACGGAACTTTTCGCCCGTCCGGCAAACCATTGCGCCTCGCCCATATTCAGCGCCGACGATAAACGCCGCCTTCATTACGGATGGAAACACAATGACGCATTCGGCCTTTTCGAGAAGGTCATGGGGAATGTTGTCCGGGATGTTGAGCACTTCTTGTAGGACGACACCACTTTCTTCGAGGCGTTTTTGCTCCTTATTTAACTCCTGAGCAGACATAACGCCGGCGACGAGGGAAAGACATGCTGCTGCAATCAGATAGTTCTTCATCGAAGACCTCCACGGTCAGAACTTTTGGCGACTGATGTATTCTCGACAACGAGTGCGTGAAGGACTTTCAGCGGCGCTCGGGTTCAGCGGTTTGGAGAGGGTAATGCGTTGCCCGACTCTCAGGCGGGAATGGGACGGACTGGGAGCTAGGAACTTTTTCTGGCTCCCACAAAAATGAAGACGATCCCTCCGACTAAGGCCAAACCGCCTAACAACGGCGGAATAGAAACATGGTCGTGCTTATCCGCGGTGGCGTGGATGGGCCCGACATCCAGAACCTTCTCTTGGTGGGTATAGGTAAATCCCTGGTAGGCGAGAGCCAGGCCGCCAAGGACTGCTAGAAGAATACCGAGCGACATTAAGGATTTCATGAAATGGGCGGCTAAACCGACCGTCTCCTACCTTGAATCAAATTGATTACGAACAGCGCGAGTGCCGCCACCAGCAGAAGGTGGATGAGTCCACCCATCGTGTAGGAGGTGACCATGCCGAGAATCCAAAGGACGCATAGAACAACGAAGATAGTCCAAAGCATTGTGGTTTCCATTCTCACAAGAGATCGGAACGTAGAGTGCTCGTGCTGCATCCGGAAATCGTTGCGATTTCTTCTGAATGCGAACTGATACTAGAGGGCCCGCGCTGAAAAGTCTGTTCCTTTGCGCACACATTCACGTTTTCAGGGAAGCGCCGCGAGGGTGGGAGCAGGGGTCAAGAGTTTCAACTGATCGAGAGATGTCAAGACGCTTTGCCATTGAGTGGGATCCTTCTTGGTTTCAAGTGGAAGGGAGAGGTCCGCATAAAACTTCAGGATGTTGTCGCGGAGGGCGGTTGAGGTGAGGGCGAATTTTCGCTGAGTCAACTGCGCTAACAAGTGCGAATAGGTTTCATCGGTCAAGGAGTACTCGGCCGCCTGAGTCTTTTTGCCGGTGTCAAAGTCACAGTTGGAAAGGGCGAGAGTGCCGGCACGGACCTGCTGGAGATAAAGGCGATATTGGTCGACGGTGGTGTTGATGCTTTTGAAATAGAGGTCCTCCGTCTGTGGCGTGGGGTTATTGAAGGCGAGAGCCTTGAAGGGGCCAATTTTGGGCATGTATTGGAGGAGGACGGACCAAACGCGTGTGCTGAAACCGGGTTTCGAATAGTCCTTGCCCCATTCCTTTTCATACTCGGAGCGAGACAAACGATACAGAAACTCTTTCTTGGAAAAATTGGAGCGCTCCTTCATCAAGTCTTTTTTGTGGGTCCGCAAGGCGATCTGCGTCATTTGGGGAATCATCCGGCTAACAGCAAAGCGATAGGAACCGATGGCGAGATCCTCGTGCGTAAGGACGTCTTTCAACTCCAAACCATAGATGATAGGGAAAGTGCGTTCCAGCAGAGCTTTTGAGACCTGGAACCCGATGAAATCGTGATATTGCTGCGAGGCGTAACGGTTCTTGGCCACTTGTACCATGTCGAAACCGAATTCTGTCTTGAGGTGCGCAGTGTGGTCCTGCGCGTATCTGACGGAATTGCCATACTTCGCGCGGAGCTTCGGATATTGCATGGAGACGGACTCATTGACGGCCGGATGCCCGGCAATATCGGAGGCGTAGTGCGCCAGGGCGCCCAACGCGAAAGCGTATTCGTCCGCGTCCTGGCTTTGCACGAGCAATTCGCGAACGAAATCGCCGCTCCGAACGTAGTGCAGCAGATTGCTGAATTCCGCGCTACCAAAGGGATAGTAGCCGAGATCCTGGATCACGGCGCCGCCATAAGCGTAACCGTGGGCCTCTGTGAGTTGCTCTTCCGTGAGCATTGGGAATCGCTTGAGGAGAAGAGGACGGAGTTCGTCGGTCCATGCGAGGTCAACGATTTCCTCATGGGTGAGCACGGAATAAGCCAACGAAGCGCTAGAGCACAGGAGAGCGACTAAGAGCGTAGCCACCAGTCGAAGCGCTAGTGGCACAGTCGGCCCAGCGTGTCGAGGGTGTGCAGCTCTAACTCGCTCTTTTGAGCTCGGAGACAAGATTCTTCGCCTCCGTCATTCGCTCTCGGTAGAACAAGGGGCAGATCAACACGGTTGCGCTGCCTACCCGCACGCGGTACCGAATGCCCTGCTTCGATAGGAAGAGGGATAGGGCCGCGTACGTCTTGATTTCTTTCTCCAAGAACTTGACCGCATGTTGTTTGGAGTCATCCATCACACACCTCCGACGTGGAACAAATCGCGACCTACCGGAGAAGACAAGAATCGACGGCAGAATCCGCAGGTAATTTTCAACTGCGGCAAAGGCCGGTATAGAAAATGTGAGCCATCGGCACACATTCTAGATGCGCCCGATGAGCACCAGGACCACGACGATGAGAAGAACGAGTCCCAAGCCGCCGGTGGGGATATAGCCCCATTCCCGGCTATGCGACCACCGCGGCAATGCTCCTAAAAGGGCCAAGATTAAGATGACGATCAATACAGTTCCAAGCATGGTTCGCTCCCTTTTCGACTGCGTTCCGTTCTGAAATTCGGGGCCAAGTTCCGTCCCAGCGCATTCTCCAAACCCGGAAAGTTGTCTGCGCGGGGGCAGAACTATTTCGATCAGTTGGGGCCCGGGCTCTACAGTACGACCGTAATTGCAAAGCGCGTGCCGGGATAGTACGGGTCGTACATGTAATAGCCGCCGTCTTGGTAGTCAATGTAGAACTGGTCTGTGTAATACCAGCCGACCGGCCAGGGTTGAACGTAACCGAACCAATAGCCGCCGTACTGGAATCGAGAATATCCGCCAACCATTACGGGGTTGCCCATACGAAATTCGTGGCCGCGGCCAAAGCTTGAATGGAAGCGCTCGTCGGGGATTCTCCCGTTGCCTCTGGAACTCAGAAGTAGAGCAGGTTGCGAGTGCTGCCTGGTTGTTTCTTCCTGAGTGCGTTGTGGACCCTTGTAAGAAACATTCTGCGGCTGCACCGAGTGCTGATTCTGCTGTTTATTGGACTTGGTCTGTTCCTGCTGCTGTTTCTGTTGCTCTTGCTGACCCTTAGCGTGTTGCTGCTCGTGCTGAGTCTGCTGTTTATTGGGCTTAGCTTGGTCTTGTTGTTGCTTCTGCTGTTGTTCTTGCTGGCCTTTGGCTTCTTGTTGGGGCTTTGCTTCGTGTTGTTGCTTTTGAGGTTCGGCCGCGGGTTGCTGCTTCGGAGAGCTCGGTTTTTCGTCTTGTTTCTCCGGTTTATCCTGACGTGCGTAACTGGGAACGATAGCCCCCAAAAGCAGAAATGCGACTATCGTGCTGAACACTCGAATTGTTTTCACTTTGTTATCTCCAGTATTGCGCGTGCATGCGCGTGTCAGAAGTCTGACGCGGTCATTTTCGTCGATCGTTGGCCTTGGTGCGCGAATCACAGCCTTCGACTCAGCCATTCCTCGCACATGAGCTAGGTTCCGACGCGTATATGCGCGAGGGAGTGAAACACTCCAAAGACATTGAGGAGCCAGAGAACCACGGCAATCACCACGACGCCGTTTAGGATGGACTTAATGTTGCCCTGCATAGGGATAAAGCTGTTGACTAACCATAAGAGGACGCCCACAACGATCAGGGCTATCAAGATTTGAACGAGAGGCATAGCGCTTGTTCCTTTCTTCTGGTGTAACGAAATACATTCAGCCGGGGCCGAACTGCTTGCTGCACGACTTGGGATGACGAATGCGAGGAAATCTTTGGTTCTGGCAAGGATTGCCGATTTCTGGAGCCAAAACCGCCGATTGAGTTGTCGTTCGATATCCTTACGCCGGTGACAGCCGCGGGGAAATCAGCTTGGGGATGGGCCATCCAACAAAACAGCCCTTTTACGCAACGCCATCCTAACCTTTAGAAAGGCACATATCTGTTCACTTGTGTACATGTTTCGCGGTTTCTGAGAGTGGCCGAGGCATAAAGTGAGCCTCCCCAGAGTGATACAATACGAGTGTTCCTGAACCATACTTTGCATCGTTTACCTGACTGGACCTAAGTCGTCTCGTCGGGAAACCAAGTATGCCTAAGCCAGCTGCCAAGAAGATCCGTACCAACTCCTCGGAATGAAGTCGCATTTCGATTTGCAGGTTTTTCTTGATACGGCCGGCGCGAAACGCCAACTTCTCAAGTTTCGGCGCGCAGAGAAGATCTACTGTCAAGGCGATCCGGCTAGATAGCGTAAATACATTCAAGAGGGCGGCGTCAGACTTTCCGTTATCAATGAAAATGGTAAAGAGGCGGTGGTGGCGGTTCTCGGCCCACGCGATTTTTTCGGCGAGGGATGCCTGGCGGGTCAGTCGGTTTGTATGGGAACGGCTACAGCCATCGTGCCGACATTCCATACTATGGCGATTGATAAAGACGAAATGATGCGTGTGCTCCGCACAGAACATGCATTCTCCGACTTCTTTATCTCTCACATGCTAACTCGGAACATCCGAGTTGAAGAGGACCTGGTCGATCAACTTTTTAATTCCAGCGAGAAGCGCCTGGCTCGAGCGCTTCTACTGCTCGCGCGCTACGGAAAAGACGACCAACCCCATGGAGTGATTCCCAAAGTATCGCAGGAGATGTTGGCGGAGACGATTGGCACCACGCGATCCCGGGTGAATTTTTTCATGAACAAGTTCAGAAAACTGGGGTTCATCAAGTACAACGGCGGCCTTCAAATCAACACCTCTCTGCTGAGTGTTGTGCTCCACGACTGAGATAACGCGCGGCCATTCATCCCGGTGCCGGTGTTACTGGGGGATTAATCTGTTTTTGATGAAGAAGTGGCGTGAGCTGCTTTGACGAGAATAGGCCTCTTCGATTTCATTGCATAGAGCGCCGTGTCCGCCGCGTAAAGAAGGGTTCCGACAGTATCCGCATCGCACGGATAACTGGCAATTCCAAAGCTGACCGAGAGAACTGGATGTTCGGTATCTTTAGCAAGCAGATCGCAGATTCGCGCTGCTACCAACGCGGCGGCCGCCGGGCCAGTCTCCGGCAGGACAACGGCAAACTCATCCCCACCGTGCCGTGCGGCCGTGTCAACTGACCGGGAACAGTCCGTCAGGATCTGAGCCAGCCTGCAGAGTGCCCGGTTCCCCGCCAAATGCCCAAACCGATCGTTGATCTGTTTCAGTTCATCAAGGTCCAGCAAGAGAAGCGAGAATTCGCGCTCGGTGCGCTTGGAGCGGCAGATCTCTGAATGCAGCACTTCGAAAAGTTTGCGATGGTTCGCCAAGCCGGTCAGCGAATCGCTCGATGCCTGATGGCGTAATTGCGCTTCGAGCAACCGCTGCTCCGTAATATCAATGGCGATTACTTCCTGGCCGGCAAAATTCCCGTTGTCGTCGTGAACGTTCCGGCCGCTCAACCTAGCTTTCAAAATCGTGCCATCCAGGCGCTTCCAATCGACTTCGACAGGCTCGATTTCCTTTGTTTCTTGGGGACTTGGCGCAAAAAGTGACCTCTGGCACAGATTGGGAAAGATCGCAGATTCTTGATTGGCTGCCAAGAGTTGCTGTTTGGACGTGTAGCCAAGCATCGTCACCAGTGTCGGATTCACGTCGAGCAATACACCTTCCGCGTTATTCAGGTAGATTCCATACATGGGATTGTCCACCAGCGCGCGATAGAGCGATCGCGAATGCTTCAGTGCTGTTCGCGCTTCTTCTAATTCCTCGCGCAGAGTCTTGTTATTCAATGCCCGGCGGACAACCATGGGCAACTGAGAGATATGTTCTGATTTGCACGTAGTCGAAAGCATCTTGAGCCGTCAGCGCCGCGACGTATTCACCCTTAGTCCAGTCGTCACAAAAACAACGGGGATCTCTTGCCCAGTCTGGTGAAGGAGAGGCAAGGCCTTCGACGTTTCGCAGTCTGGATCGGGATGCTGAACGACGATGACATCATAGGTGTGGCAACGCAGCTGTTCCGCACAGTGTGCCAAGCTCAACGCAGTATCGGAGCTGACCGTGAATTGTCCTTTCTCCAGTTCTCGAAGACAACTGGCAATCACCTCTGCCCCACGGATGAAGAAAAAGGACACGGAGGGAACGCTGTCGGTGGGGAGAGGAACTCTCCGGGCGCACACTTCCCCCAAAAAGCCGAGGTTCGTTTTGAGCCAGTTGTGACATAGCTGCCTTGGCTGGCGTCGCCGGATCCGTCATGGCTCCATCGATGAGCCGCCAGAAGCCTAAATCTTGCGTGGTGATGATAGACCGGGCATCAGGCGATGTCTGTCCAATTGTGGACATCTACCATGGCAACCAATTGCGTTGAAAACCGGCAGAGAGAAGCCCTTACACGCTTGGCGGGCCTGCCGCGGCCTCCAATGCCCAATCTTGGAAGAAATCGAGGATTCGACCGTTGAATTTTGACCTGTTCGATTGTGTACAGAAGCCACCTCGGGGCGGGGGTACTGTGGATCCAATCGAAATCGAAAGAACTCACCTCTGCCTGCGACACCTTTGACCTGACCGTTGAAGTGTCGCAGGCCCCTCCTAAGAACACGTTTCGCGGTGAGTAAAGCTTTCTGCGTAAATCCGAGCGCTGGTTACCGGCGTGAAGGTCAGGAAACAGACGTTCCCTCGGCTTAATGCAGAAAAGATCCTGCGATTGTCCTTGACATCCACGCCTGCGAGGGACAAGCTCACATCGAGCTTTCGCCTGTTAGAGGCGAAACTCCGCTTCTTAGTCTGCAGTTTCGTTAAGGCCAAGTTCCACATCGAGCGCAAGAGTGCAGAACCTATTGGGTTCTTTTCTAATGGCTCGTGCGGGGCCCTCCCTCCTGTTCGACGTACAGGCACACTCAAGACGCCAGCGGTTCCAGGCCCACTACACAAGCGCCTCTCGCGCTCCATGCGAGAGGGAAAGTTGGATTTCTTAAAAAGGAGAATTACCATGTCAGAACAAAACAAAACGAACGTGCGCCGATTATTTGATGAGCTTTGGAACAAGGGCAATATGGCGGTCGCAGACGAACTTATCGCTCCGACCTACACTCACCACGATACCGCGACGCCCGATGTTGGGCGCGGCCCCGAGAGTGAGAAGAAGAGAGTGACGCTGTACCGAACGGCGTTCTCCGACCTCCGACTAACGATCGAGGACACGATTGCCGAGGGCGAGACAGTCGTAGCACGCTGGACTTGTCGCGGCGCCCATAAGGGCGATCTCAACGGGATTGCGCCAACCGGGAAGCAATTCGCCATATCCGGAGTAAGCATCGTCCGGTTCGTGGGCGGAAAGATGGCCGAAGGTTGGATCAACTGGGACGCTCTGGCCCTGATGCAGCAGCTGGGCGTCGTCCCCGAGTTAGGGAAAGCCAAAACCGTCGCTATGGCAAGGTAGTCGTTCAGACGCAATCAAGAAAACCGGAGGCCCGACGATGCGATCGGGCCTTCTTGTGCTTTTGTGGACAGCCGGATCCTGCGGTGAGGTTTTCGGGCACTAGGCTGGTTTGAGAGATTTGCCGCACTCCAGGCAGTGTCGTTTATGTCGCGCGGTAATCAGCCCGCAGAATGGGCACATTCGTTGTGGCGCGAACGCCTTTTCGCGTGGTTCCGTCCCTAGCGGTTTTTTCATCAACGCTCGAATGACCGCAGACAAGCGGCGGGCGAGCACAGCAAAACGAGTATGTGTAGGCATAAAGACCCAACCTGGGACGTTGGCTGATCGAGCCGAACGAGGTCCGCTCCGTACAACACTAGGATAAAGACAGTCTCGAAGCGAGGCTGTCCAAATGAGCACATGTTGGTAGGGGCGAGGAACTGTAGGGATCGTGCATCGAAAATTCTCAGCCGCCAGTTTCCACCGGTTCGTCGCCCCCGCGCCACTGTGCAATATTGGATAGCTCGCAAGCGAGCCAGAATGCAGCATAGGGTCATGGATAACACGATGACACCTCCTGAGAATCGGCCCGACTCACTGCACGACGCACGACGCCTCGCATGGGAGAGAAAGAACCGGCGTGAAGACAGGATCGCGGAAAAGCGGATGAAGCTTGTGTTCGTGGTCGTAGGCGTAATTCTGTTGATCCTGATTTTGCGGACCTTGCCTAAAGCGAGCCAACAGCGCGATTTGGTCGGAAAGGGATCAACTGTGGCTTGTCTGTGGAGAACCGGTCCGTCGCGGTATCACCTGGAAAGCAGCAATGCCTGGGGCGCGCTTAGAGCCCAATGAAGATAGAAGGATTGCGATGCCATTCAGTGGAAATTGCCATTCATTTGATTCTACGACGCTGCAGGAACTCAATGGGGCGGGGGCCGTTTATGGGTTGTTTAAGACAGATCTTCCCTTCCGCCCCGACCATTACACCTGTCTATATGTAGGACAAACCAGCGACCTGAGAACAACCATGCTTGAGGATTACGACAACGCTCAGATCATTGGGGTCACACACTTCTTTGCCGAGGCTATTGCGAGCGAGGAACAAAGAAACCAACGTGAGAAGGAACTAATCTGTGAATTCAACCCAATCGGAAACCGCACTAGTGACGCAGGCCTCAAAGGCCCACCAGACGTCCATTTGGTGTCCAGCTCCTGGAACGCGGGCACGGGACAAAAGGAGCTTGGGTAAACTCGCCACCTTCGCCAGTAGAAAGAAAGGGCGACCCAGTTACGAGTCGCCCGATTACAAAGTCAGAACTCTGCCCAGCTACCGACTGCAATTTCAAGACAATGTTATGCCGCCGTTGACTCCCTGTCCAGTGCTATTCGCGTGTCGTCTAAGAAGTGCTTCTCTACAAAACGCGAGGTTCACTCAAACAGATACCCCCGCCGAGAGATCGAATGACCGAACGGCCTCGGCCTCGTCGTCTCGAATGTCGAAGACGGTATACAATTTCGTGATTTGCTTAAGTCGTGTACCTTATTCGTGAGAATGAGTAGCTTCAGTTCTCCTTGTTGCTTCCGTACTGTGGTGAAAGAGCTGACCAGATGGCCCAATCCTGAGCTGTCGATGTAATTGACTTCCGCAAGATTGAGCAGGATCTTCTTATGGCCCTCACTTAAGAGATTGCACACCAGTGAACGTAATGCGGCGCTCTCTGAGCCAAGCACAATCCGCCCGCTGATGTCTACAATGGTGACGTCACCCACGGTGCGGGTGGTCGTGTTCATTGTCCTGTCACCGAGCCATATTGCCACGGAGCTGGAACAGGAACGCAAGTCAATTTTTAGTCGAATTCAAGCTGCTCATACAAATGGGCAGGGGGTGAGCAGGATGATGCTCAATAAAATTGAGGAGCGACGCCGACCCACGGGCGCGTGGTACACACCGCGGTACAGAATGACGTTGTCTAGGATGTACTTGCAATGACCTAGGTGTCGTCCGTGCTCGTCCAAGTCCTTGAAAGTACTCATTACCAGCGAACTGTCACGGCAGAGGTCGCGAGTTCGAGTCTCGTCGTCCCCGCCAATTTTCCACCTGTAGCGTTGAGTGAACGCGCACGACCATGTTGTATTTGACGCCCTGCGGAACGGTTCTGAACTCGCGATCAGTGTTGTGATCCCTCTGCTTCTTTCGGTGCCGGGAATTGTAGGCTGGACGCTGATGCGATCCCGCGACACGAATTCGGTTCGCAAAGGAAGGCTGTTTCTGATTGTTTCAACGGTTATTTTTGCGATTTCCGCCGTAGCCGCGTCGACCGACTTTGTTGAATATCATGAAATCAAGACGGCGACGTGTGATTATCAGGTGGCCCAAGGAATCGTGAGCGACTCCATTCCGATGTCTCCCAGCGGCCATCCCAGCGAAAGTTTCGGGGTAGGTGACGTTTTCTTTCGCTATGGCGCGGGATGGGATTCGCTGGTGTTCAACGCCGGATGGAATCGCGGGTACATTCACAATGGAGCGCAAGTGAGAATTACGCACTGAGGGATCGATATTCTTCGCGTTGAAGGCGACTAGAAGTTGTCTCTTAAATGAGCAGAACCAGGTCCTCAGGGGCTAAAACCCAATCTTTCTGGTGCTTTATGTCGGAGCTAAAGCTTCGACTTCCTGCCATTATTTCTGAGACCACTAGATGAGTTGTAATCGAACGCGGATGGGCAAGAATACCGCAGGCGCTTGCTTATTCATTGATCCACTGGTATGGGGCAGGCTACGGATGGCGCTGCCTGCGATCGTGGGAATGTTCGGAGTGGCCGTCTACCGCGAGCCAAGCCAGAAGTGCGCGAACACTTCCGTGCGCCAGGGCAATACTTGAATCGGCGGCGCCATAGTAGAGATTAAGCGCGTCGCCGTCGGCTCCCAGTGTATAGCCACAAGGAAATACGACGTCTTGCACATCCCCATGACGTTCGTACTCGGCTTCAGGCGCAAATATCCAGGAATCGCCGCGAACTAGGCATTTTTCGGGATGCTCCAGATCGAAAAGGGCCAGCCCAAGCCGGTAGATGGAACTTGAAGGGGTCCTCCGAATACCGTGATAAATCATGAGCCAGCCCTGGGGAGTCTCGATGGGTGGAGGAGACATGCCGATGCGGTTGGCGTCCCACCACGCACCGCGGCGCGCTTCGAGCATGAGCTTGTGATTACCCCAGTGGCGCAAGTCGGGAGAGTACGAAATCCAGATATGGGAGCCGAGAGGCGTCATCGGGCGATGCACCAGCGCCCAGCGTCCATTAATTCTTCTGGGGAGCAGCGCGGCATCTTTGTCGTCGGGCGACATGACAACGCCCATGCGTTCGAAGGCGCGAAAATCCTTCGTGAGGGCGAGCGAGACTCCCGGGCCGCCCCGCGAATAGGACGTGTAGGCGATGGCATATTGCTTGAGTTCCGGCACGTAGGTGATGCGAGGGTCCTCGATGCCCCACAGCTCTTCAGGATATCTCTCGGGGTCGGGCAGCAGGGTGGGCGCGCGGTCGATTTGCCAACCGTCGACACCATTCACTGAACGGGCGACGCACAGGTGAGAAAGTCCGCGGCGATCTTCAACGCGGCAGAGCAGAAGAGTGGAGCCGTCAGGAAGGAGCGTAGCGCCAGCATTAAAAACACTGTTCATGGAATACGGCCAATCCTTTCCCGCTAAGGATCGGATTGGCGGAGTGCCGACGGAAGAGAGTTTCGTATTGTGCGTCCGTGGGATTAACTAAGATTCTTGTAGCAGTCATTGAAGGGCCTTTTCCATAAGGATTGTCGAATTTAGAAAGTATCGCGCCATGGCGATTAAAGATCGTTTTGCTGTGCCACTGGATTCTTCCAACTTGCGCATTTCCAGTAGCGCCATGAGGAAAGACAGGGTGGATTCGGCTCCCTGATTTTCATTGGCGCGATCGGGATGCAGGCCGTCGCGGCAACCGCCGGTGGCGGGATCATATAAGGCAATTTGCAGGTCGTTATCGCCGAGGAACCAATTGAAGGCGGTCCATGCCTCTTTCCGCCAGCGACTCTTGCCCGATCGCGCGATAGGCCTGGAGGGAGGCGGAAACCGTGGCGCAAGCTTCCACGGGCTGCTGGTCGAAGCGCGCTTTTTCCGTATTCTTCGAATAGAAACCGTGGGAGCCGATCGGGAACGAAATGCCCTTTCAGTTCGCATCGCTGGATCATCGCCAGCCACTCCAATGCTTCGAGACCCGCCGAAACCATCTCGATGTTTGCGCTGCGGACTCCTGCGCGAATCAATGCCTGTGGCAATCGAGCGTTGGAATAGGCAAGTCCGTTCTCAAACCATTTCCAGTCAGCCGAGCGGTGTGCTCGGTAGGAATGCAGCAAGCGATTTGCGAGCGCGTCTGCCGCGTTCAGAGCGGCGCGATCCCCGGGAAGGACTCGAGATATTCCTCGATGCCGAGCAAAGCGAAAGCGCAGGCGCGTGGACTTTTGAATTCGACGGAAGCGGGAACAGCCAATTCAAACAAGCGGCCTGCCGCTCCCCTTAGTCCGGCGTCCTTCGTTCTGCCCAGAACGGTGCCTAATCCCCACAAGGCGCGCCCGTGGCTGTCTTCCGAGCCTTCGGGTTCCTGCCACTGGCGTTCATAGCTGAGGCAATTTCTGAACCTCTTGGTGGTTGGATCGAAAGCCAGCCACAGAAAAGCAAGATAACGGGAGGCCAGGTCAAGCGAACCCATCGGGGCGGTACTCCCAAACTCTTCCAGGAGGATGGCGACGATGAGCGCGCGGGCGTTGTCATCGGTTGAGTAACCTTCCGGATAATTCGGGACGACGAAGATGGCGTGCTCTACGATTCCGGTGTGGTCTGTCATGCGCTGCAAATGATCCAGTTTTACGGTTGGAAGCCGGTCGAGGGCCTTCTCTGTGTTCTGAGCCGAAAACGTGGCACGCGGACTGCGCAAGCGTTCATTGTAAACACGTTCAAAGCTCCCCATGTATTGCTGGGCGACGCGGTTCCAAACCATGTCCCGGGCATAGAGATAGGCACGTTTGCGCATGGCGTGGCGCGCGGTGCCATTGTCCAACAGTTCGATGGTTTTCGCGGCGATGGCCTGCGGGTCGTCGAAGGGAACCAGCACGCCGCGCTCGTCGTCCAGCAATTCGATCGCATGCAAATAGGGAGTGGAGATGATGGCCTTGCCGGCGCTAAGGGCGTAGGCGAGCGTTCCGGAAACGACTTGTCCCTTATGTTTGTAAGGAGTGATGTAGATGTCCGCGGCGCCGATCAATTCGACAAGCTCTTGGGCGCTCACAAAGCGGTTGCGGAAAATGACTTTGTCCTCAACCCCAAGCTCTCGAGGCCAGATTCTGCAAATACAGCCTGTATTTGTCCTGGCCGTCGTGGCGGAGGATGTGCGGGTGAGTGATGCCGGAAATCATGTAAACAACATTGGGGTGATGCGCCAAGATAGCCGGCAACGCTTGAATCACATTTTCTATGCCCTTGTTCGGCGAGAGCAAACCAAACGTGAGCAGAACGTCTTTTCCTTCGGTTCCGAAGGCGTCCTTGTAAAAATTGGGATCGGTGAACGGGAGATCGGGGATGCCATGCGGGATGAGATCAATCTTCTCCGAGAAGACGTGAAACACTTCCTGCAGGATTTCTGCGGACTGCCGGCTCATGACAATCAAGCGATCCGACAATGCGCAATTTCCTGCATCACGGCGCGCTGATCGGGATTCGGATCTCGCAGCACAGTATGCAGGGTGGTGACGACCGGCATTGCAAGCGGCGCAGAAGTTCCAGTATGTGCGCGCCAGCCGGGCCACCAAAAATTCCATACTCGTGCTGCAGGCAAACCAGATCGATGTTGCTGAAATTCAAGAATTCCGCGGCCTGGCGATAGGAAGCCGGGTCGTCCTGGGAGAGTTCAAACCGGATGCGTGCGGGATAATCGTAGCCTTCTTCGGTATCGTTGACCGGTAAGGCTAGCAAGCTCGGTGGCGCCGATATTCCGCGTGAATCGCGTCGCAGAGGTCCGTTGTGAATGTGGCGATACCGCACTTACGAGGCAGATAATTTCCGACAACCGCGATTCTGCTGGGCAGTACCGGCCGCGGATGGACGGGCCACAAGGGTAGGAATTTTTCTTCGGCAGCAGGTGGATCAATGTTGATCATTTCCTGTCCGCCAAGGATTTCCAGCCCGTTCGAATTATCTCGAGCGCCGATAAGAGCTGAGTTTTCCACTGAAATGATCTTCGGCAATGGCATTCGATTTCCACCTTAGTATTGCGACGGCCTGCTACCCTGCGAAGCGGAGCGATGCGCCGGCCAGGGCCCAACGGTTAGTAGCTTCTGCTCATTCCTCCGCCATAGCCTGCGGCGACACTGGCCGATTTGTCTTCTTTACCGTAATCGGCAATTAGGACTTCGGTTGTGAGCATCAAGGAAACAATCGATGCGGCGTTCTGGAGCGCAAGGCGGGTGACCTTCGCGGGATCGATCACACCGGCCTTGACCAGGTCACCAAACTCAGCCGTCTCGGCGTTGAAACCAAAGCTTTCGTCTTTCGATTCGCGGACGCGTCCGACGATGATGGCGCCTTCGTGGCCGGCGTTCAGGGCGATCTGGCGGAGAGGCTCTTCAAGGGCGCGCTTTACGATGTTGACGCCGACAGCTTCTTCGTCGTCAAGCTTCAGTTTTGCCAAAGCGGGCAAGCAGCGAATGAGAGCAGTGCCACCGCCCGGGACGATGCCTTCTTCCACGGCAGCGCGCGTGGCGTGCATGGCGTCTTCGACGCGAGCCTTTTTTTCCTTCAATTCGGTCTCAGTGGCCGCGCCGACCTTAATGATGGCGACACCGCCGACGAGTTTAGCAAGGCGTTCCTGAAGCTTTTCACGGTCGTAGTCCGAGGTAGTGTCCTCGAGCTGGAGACGTAGTTGTTTGATGCGGCCTTCAATTTCGCTGGTCTTACCGGCACCGGCGACAATGGTGGTGTTGTCCTTGTCGAGGGTCACCCTTTTGGCGCTGCCGAGTTCTTCGATTTTGACGTTCTCCAGCTTAAGGCCGAGATCCTCGGTGATGGCCTTCCCTCCGGTGAGGGTTGCAATGTCTTCGAGCATGGCCTTACGGCGATCGCCGAAGCCTGGAGCCTTTACTGCGGCACACTGCAAAGTGCCGCGGAGCTTATTCACCACCAGGGTTGCCAGAGCTTCGCCCTCAATGTCTTCCGCAATGATGAGCAGAGGCTTGCCCATTTTGGCAGTCTGCTCAAGCAAAGGAAGCAGATCTTTCATCGAGCTAATTTTTTTTTCGTGGATCAGGATTCGAACGTCCTCGAGAACGCATTCCATGCGCTCCGGATCAGTGATGAAGTAGGGCGACAGATAGCCGCGGTCGAATTGCATACCCTCGACGATTTCAAGGGTCGTGTCCATGGTTTTGGATTCTTCGATGGTGATGACGCCATCCTTGCCGACCTTCCTCATAGCCTCGGCAATGATGTTGCCAACCTGTTTATCTGTATTGGCGCTGATTGAGCCGACTTGCGCGATCATGTCGCCCTTCACCTCGCGGGAGAGCCGCTTGATTTCTTGCACGGCAACTTCTACGGCCTTATCGATGCCGCGTTTCAGGGCCATGGGGCTGGCACCTGCGGCAACGGTTCGCACACCCTCGCGAAAGATGGCCTGTGCGAGCACGGTTGCGGTGGTGGTACCGTCGCCGGCTACGTCGGAGGTTTTGGACGCGACCTCCCGCACCATTTGCGCACCCATATTCTCGAGTGGATCCTGGAGTTCGATTTCTTTTGCGACGGTTACGCCATCTTTTGTGATGATGGGTGCGCCAAACTTCTTTTCGATCACTGCGTTCCGCCCCTTCGGGCCGAGGGTGATTTTCACTGCGTCCGCGAGAATGTTGACACCGCGCAAAATCGCTTGACGTGAATCTGTACCAGTTACAATTTGCTTTGCCATAAGATTCACCCTCCGGGTGACTGAAACTTTTGCTGTATCCACAATTCTTGGTTCGAGCGGGGCCGAACTACTTCTTGCCCGACGCGGCCTTGGAGATCCCGCCGACTTTCGCCAGGATTTCCTCTTCACGGAGAATCAGGTACTCCTGCTCGTCGATCTTGATGTCGTTGCCGGTGTACTTGCCAAACAAGATCCGGTCGCCAACCTTTACGTCGAGCGGGATACGATGGCCTTTCTCCAACTTGCCGGCGCCGACTGCGATTACTTCACCTTCGTGCGGTTTCTCCTTGGCGGTATCGGGGATGATGATTCCACCCTTCGCGGTTTCCTTCTCTTCGAGCCTGCGTACGATGACGCGGTCATGTAGAGGAGTGATATTCGTTGTCATTTCCTTGACCTCCATTCGGCATATCCCAAAATCCAACACGAGAACCCTTTAGTGGCCTGAGCCCACCGTTATGGACGAAAACTCTTCTGATTCTTCTCTCTGGTAAATTCCAGATCGGCCGCTTCCTTTTTCTTCTGGTCGGCTTCCTTTTCCGGGCGCTCCTGGGCCTCGAGCTTCACTCCTTCGGCAACGCCAATCTCGGCTTCTGCATTTGCTCGCTTGGAATAAATGAGAAGCCCGAATTGATCACTGAACGGACCACGGATGAGATGGTACGAATATTGGAGATCTTCCCATGAGGCGAGAGAGCCCTGCTTCATATTATAGAGCGAGTCCATAGCCGGGTCGATTACCGACTCAACGCTAGCCGGGGGACCGTATTTCAGAGAAATGGACTTCACCATATCAGCGGCGGTAAGTCCTTCCGTGGAACTGCGATCGTAGGTCACGGACATCTTGTAGAGCACGCCGTTCGAGAAAAAGAAGAGAATCTCTTCTACGCTGTCGGAGTGAGAAGAGCTACCGGAAGTGCTCGCGGGCCACCAAGTAAGTTCCTGGAGCAGCATTGGCTGAGCGTGCATGGTCTTAACGTCCGACACTCTCTGGACGCTGAGCTTCAAAACGTCATCTAGGCTCGTACCCAGAGAAAAGCCGCGATACTTGGACAAATCTTGCGCACGAGGCGTTGGGGCCATGAGTAACGACGCACCAAGACAAAACATCAAGTTGCGAATTATTTTCATTTCATATCTCCACGAGACCTCTGTAGGGCGAATTCCGGACAACTCGGCTCGAACAATTGCAACGTAACAGGGTGGCTGCCACTTAGCAGATTCACAAATCGCCAGGTTTGGTCAGGATGGATGAAAAGGGTATCTGCCAGGTTCCCGATGAGTAGGACGGCGTAATGAGGGACATAGCCCGACCCGCCCAGACCGGTCAATGTCTCTCTGTCCCGCCGTCCGATATGAAATTCTATCGATTCTTGAGATAGTGCGCTGTTCTGTTTTGCACAGCTTTGTGGAAATCCTGCTGGTAGGGTTAACATGACCGAAAGGTCCATTTCGAACGTTTTGTTGAAATAAATATGAAACCAAAGAAATCCAGTAACAATCGCAAGATCGACGCTTTCAATGCGCAAGATTTTCTCGATAGTGCCGGAGTGGCCAGAAAAGTGAGTGAATACCGGCGAAATGAATCCATTTACTCCCAAGGGGACGCTGCCGAGACTGTGATGTACGTGCAGAAGGGCGGGGTTAAGTTGTCGGTCGTGAATGGCACAGGCAAGGAAGCGGTGGTCGCGATGTTCGGGCCGACGGATTTCTTCGGCGAGGGTTGCATGGCGGGTCAGTCGATCCGGATGGGTACAGCTAGTGCGGTGACGCCGACAACCCTGTTGGTAATTCAGAAAGAGGAATTACTGCGGGTGCTTCACGCGGAGCATGAGTTATCCGATCATTTCATAGCGTACATGCTGGCACACAACATCCGCGTCGAGGAGGATTTGGTTGATCAGCTCTTCAACTCGAGCGAAAAGCGGCTGGCACGCACGCTGTTGCTTCTAGCGCGCTATGGGAAACAGGAACAACCCGACCGCATCCTCCCGAAGGTTTCGCAAGAAACCCTGGCGAGCATGGTAGGAACCACGCGTTCGCGAGTGAATTTCTTCATGAACAAATTCCGAAAGCTGGGATTTCATCGAATACAACGGCAAAATCAAAGTTAACAAGTCATTGCTGACGGTCGTTTTGCACGAGTAAATCACAGCTTGCCTCCAGCTTGAGTCGCCCGGGTCCTCGGTTTGTTGCAGGCTCCGCGCAGCGTGTCGAGGGTGTGCAGCTCTAACTCGCTCTTGTGAGCTCGGAGACAAGATTCTTCGCCTCTGTCATTCGCTCTTTGTAGAACAATTGATCTCTTTCTCCAAGAACTTGACCGCATGCTGTTTGGAATCATCCATCACACACCTCCGGCTTGGAACAAATCGCGACCTACGGGAGAAGACAAGAATCGACGGCAGAATCCGCAGGTAATTTTCAACTGCCGCAAAGGCCGGTATAGAAAATGTGAGCCATCGGCACACATTCTAGATGCGCCCGATGAGCACCAGGACCACGACGATGAGAAGAACGAGTCCCACGCCGCCGGTTGGGATATACCCCCATTCCCGGCTATGCGACCACCGTGGCAATGCTCCTAAAAGGGCCAAGATTAAGATGACGATCAATACAGTTCCAAGCATGGTTCGCTCCTTTTTCGACAGCATTCCGTTCTGAATTTCGGGGCCAAGTGTCCGACCCAGCGCATTCCGCAAACTCGGAAAGTTGTCTGCGCGGGGGCGGAACTATTTCGATCAGTTGGGGCCCGGGCTCTACAGTACGACCGTAATTGCAAAGCGCGTGCTGGGATAGTAGGGGTCGTACATGTAATAGCCGCCGTCTTCGTAGTCAATGTAGAACTGGTCTGTGTAATACTGCTGGGTCTGCTGTTTATTGGACTTAGCTTGGTCTTGTTGTTGCTTCTGCTGTTGTTCTTGCTGGCCTTTGGCTTCTTGTTGGGGCTTTGCTTCGTGTTGTTGCTTTTGGGGTTCGGCCGCGGGTTGCTGCTTCGGAGAGCTCGGTTTTTCGTCTTGTTTCTCCGGTTTATCCTGACGTGCGTAACTGGGAACGGTAAATCCGCTTACCAGAACCAAGCAGCTTGACGGTTAACCACTCGTGCTTTCGATCTCGGTGAACCTGCCAAAAGGGGCACGAGATCCATGGCTGCAGAAGCGGTACAAACAGACATCCTCACGCGCTCGAGGAACACCGATTTTGGTTTCCTCCTTCAACGCGTGCGGTGCAATTAATTCGAAGTTGGGGCCAGCGCTTCGGTGGCGAGGGCCAACCAAGCAACTTCTTTGGCAAGGATGCTGACGGGGTCACTGAATTCAGGCTGGGATGGGCAGTCGCCGTCGCAAGTGCAGCCGAGTTTAGCGACACCGTGGCTTTGAAACGACAGTGCACAACAAACTTCGGGCCATGTCGAAAGCCGATCCATTTGCATGTAGCTTTCCATTGCTCTACCCCCAGAGAACTGCTGTGACCCTGGAGCCGTTTAGTTCACATCAGGGGTTTTACGCCCGTAGTGCACCCAAGAAGTATAGGGCGAGCGCGATGATCACGACGGTGCCGACGATCCCGAGACCTCCGCGGCTTCCCCACCTGGAATATCCGTAATAACCACCACCCCCACCGAACAACAGCAATAGAACGATAATTAGCAGTAGCATCGAAGTTCTCCTATTAAGATTCCTATCTTTCTGACGGGATCTGGAATGCCTCGTGTGGCCCAGGATGGCAATGGGATCCAAAAAATGGAGCATCCATTTGTGTCCTGGCGCCCGGCCAGCAATTAATGGCGGTCGACAGTCACTTCTTCCCAGTATGGCGCGAGCCCGTAGTGTTTATAAATACTGGTTCCCCACGTGGAGTCCGCCATGTTCGGCCAGTTGTTTTTGTCGAAGCCCGGAGCCTTCTCCAGCAGTTTCTTGTCAACGTTCAGAACGATTCGCTTTTCCGCCAAATGGAATTGGAACCCGTTCCAAGGAATGGCAAAGTATTTGTCACCCATTCCAAGAAAGCCGCCAAACGATAGGACCGCGTACGCGATCCGGCCGGCACCAGCGTCGAGCACCAGGTCTTCAATCTTTCCAAGGTCTTCGTAATTAGAGTTGAGGACCGTACTTCCGATCACGCTTTTCGCGGGAACGATATCCTTGTATCTCGCCAATCTCGGCTCTGCCATGTGAGTCTCCTTTTTTCTGGAGGGCTCTGGCCGACTTGCCACGGCTCCCCCACAGACAGGATCGTAGTCGAGACGATCGTCGATATCTGTTCACATAGAGACACTTTCGCGCGCAAGCCACTTCTGAAGTGAACTAGCAACAAGGTGTGCCATTTCGAACAGACGCAATCCCGCGGATACTTCTATGCTTGGCCGGTTAAGAGTTTGGACCAGAGTGTCTCGAGTAACACGCAAGCCGCTCATGACTCGAGAACAGTTTTGGTCAAGGGAGATACGATGGCAACTGATAACCGAAAGAAATGCGCACATCCGTGCTGTTCGTGTGTGGTGACGACCGGTGAGTACTGCAGCGTGGAATGCGAAACGATGGAAAAAATGCCTGACATTGCGTGTCACTGTAATCATTCGGGCTGTAAAGGCGAAATCGACAAGTAAACGCGATCCTTGGCTGCATTGAGAGAGTCGTGGCGGTTATCCCAACGAATCGAGAGTCTTCGATCAGATACTGGCTGGGGGAGAGAGGATCCATGAAACCGAGCACAACAGATAACGTCAAGGGCAAGTTTCACGAGTTGAAGGGATCGGTGAAAGAAAAAGCGGGAAAGCTGACGAACGATCCCGAGCTGGAGGTCGCGGGCCAGGCAGAAAAGATAGGGGGGGAAGTCCAGAGAAAAGTCGCGCAGGTGAAGAGAGTCTTCGGCAAATAGAGATGCAATGCCCCCGGGCAGTGAAACAAAGGGAAAAGGAAGGCTTATGCCTCAAGACGCACATCAAAGAGCCGCTGAGTTTCACGATCTGGCTGCACATGCGCACCGAGTGGCGGCTGCGCATCACGGCAAAGAGGATCACCAGACCGGGCGCGAACATTCCCGGCAAGCGTTGGAGCAAGCGACCAAAGCTTTTCACTATTCGGAAGAGGCTCACCAGAAATCAGAAAAGGCTGCCGGTAAGCTGGGGACCAATACTTAGTGGCTCTCGGCCTTTGTTCGCTTCGTTCGATCATCCGGGCGCGGTGGGCTGGGCCGTGAAAAGGTCCGCTGACCCATACTCCGGATTTAAGGGAAAAGTCTGCTGTTTATTTCAATTGCCAGTTTTGGGATTTCTCTCATTGGGGATTCCGATGAAGGTGATCGGGATTCCGGGCTGATGGTGATCAGCGTTCCGGGGTCGATGTGATCAGTCGTCGGAGCGAAGCGACGCTGGCTGTTGGATTTTCCAGAAAGTGATCACGGATCGTCAAGGGAAAGCTTGTTGTTGTTGCGAAGCTGTGGGAAAGTGGGAATCGCGCCAGCGATTTCCAAGGGCGTTTTTTGCCCGTCTTTTCCACAGCTTTTGGCCCGCCGATGGGTGTTCATTTTTCTCCTTTCTCGCCGCGCTTCTTGCGCATCGATTCGCCGCGCATCTCGATGCGATGCGCGTTGTGCACCAGCCGGTCGAGGATGCCGTCGGCCAGCGTGGGATCGCCGATCTGCTCGTGCCAGCGGGACACCGGCAGTTGCGAGGTCAGGATCATCGAACGCGTCTGGTAGCGATCTTCGCAGATCTCCCAGAAGTCTCTGCGCTCGGCTTCCGACAGCGGAGCCATCGCCCAGTCATCGATCACCAGAACATCGATGCGGTTCAGCCGCTTCAGCAGTTGCCGCAAGACTGCCGTCGGCTCGTGCCAAGTTCAGATCGCGGAACAGCGCCGCGGCCGCGTGTAGTAAACCGCGTAGCCATCGCGGCAGGCTTTCTGCGCCAGCGCCGAAGCGACATAGCTCTTCCCGACGCCGGTGGGACCGAGCACGAAAATGTTTTCGTGATTCTTCACCCAGGCAGAATCCTGGGCCAGCGCACGGATCACACTCTTGTTCAGTCCCCGTGCGGCGCGATAGTCGATGTCCTCGACGCAAGCGGCTCCCTGCAGACGCGAGGCGCGAACTCGCCGCGCCAGACGCCTGGTTCTCTCGCCAGTTCCACTGCTGATCGACCAGCAGTGCCAGGCGATCCAGAAAGCTCAACTCCCGCGCCGCCTCATCTTGTTCCTGCTGCTCCAGTGGCTTCGAGTCATCCCGTGCAGCTTGAGGGCATGAAGTTTTTCCATCATCGGTTGTTGCAGCATCGTCTTCTCGCCTCCTTACTCGAAGTACTCGGCGCCGCGAATGTTGTCGTGCGCTGGCGGAGGAGGAAGCGAAGGCGATTCGGTCAGTGGTTGCTGGTCGAGCGAGTTCTTCAGAATCGATTTCACGCTCTGATAGCGGCACGCTCCGGTCAGCAGCGCGCGATCGGCGGCCGCTTCCATCCTGGCCGCTGAGTACTGTTCGGCGAGCCGGATGATGCCCAGACACGATCGATAGCCCATCTCCGGATGCGGCTTGTCGGCCAGGATCCGCTCGAACAGTCGCGCGGTGTGCGGTCCGATCTGCTCGGCCCAGTGCACCATGCGCGAGGGCGTCCACTCCAGATGCGCTTGGTGGCTCTTTGGCCGGTGCTCTTTCTCGGTGATGCACCTGACCCGTCCGCGACCACGGAGATGCGAAGCCACGCGCTGCCCTTGTGAAAGATCTCCACGGTGGTCGGCGTGGCGCGCACTTCCACCAGTTCCTGCACCAAGCGTGTACGGCACGCTGTAGAAGTTGGCGTCGAAGGCGATGTGGTAATCGATGTTCACCCGGGCCGGGACCACTGGCTCAAGTCGAACCGTTCGGCCGGCAACGGCCGCAGCGCACTGCGTTCCAGCGCCGCGAACACGCTGGCACGCGATCCTTCGCGCTTCCGGAACGGCCGCTGGTTCAACCGGTCGAGCAGTTCCCGGATCGCGTGGTTCAGTTCCTCCATCCGGAAGAACTTCCGATGACGCAGGGCCGCGATGATCCAGCGCTCGACGACTCTGCACGCCGACTTCCACCTTGGCCTTGTCGCGCGGTCGTAGGGACGCGCCGGCACCACGCCCACGCCGTAATGCATGGCGAATTCTTGATAGGTGGGGTTCAGATCCGGATCGTAGCGGCACGCGCGGCTCACGCCGGTCGCGGGTTATCCGGCACCAGCAAGCCGTGGCACGCCTCCGAAATATTCAAAGGCAGTGCATGTGGCGCTGATCCAGGTGGTCAATTGCTGGTCGCGTGGTGGCTTCGGCGTAGGTGTAGGAACTCGCGCCCAGCACCATCACGAACAGCGAGGCTTGCCAGATCTCGCCGCTGACTGGATCGTGCACCGGAATCGTGGCTCCGGCCCAGTCGACGAAACCCTTCTCGCCGGGCTGGTGCTCCTGGCGCAGCACCACATCCTGCTTCCTGCGCCAGCGCTGGTACAGCTCGCAGAAGCGGCTGTAGCCGTATCCTTCCGGATGCGCCTGCCGGTACTCTTCCCAAGCCAACTGCAGCGTCAGATGGCGATGCTGCTGTAACTGCTGATGCAGAGCAGGCAAAGTCAGGGACGGACACGTTCGGGGACTCGTTCGGTGGATCGCTGCTCTCCGAACAGTGCTTGTTCAACTCGCTCTCGTCCCAGCCTTCTGGCAGCGGCCAAGCGGACCCCTGGCCGCCTCTGCTTTCTTCAGGTACTATGAACGGCTGCCCTGGCTGATCGAACAAGCTCGGGCGATCTCCCGCTGCCCCAGCCCCAGCTCGAAGCGGAGGCGGAGAACTTCCTTGATCTTGCGCATGGACAATCTCCTGGTTGGCACGCTGTCTCTCCCGTAAGTTACCTCGGAGAAACAGCTTGCCTTCTGTGATGTCCAGCGTCACTTCGCTCTGTGGAAAACGTTCCGGGGGATCGCGATCACCTTCCGGGCATCGTGATCACCGTTCCGACGATCGCGATCAACTGATCAGGATCACCCCGGAATGAGTGATCGGCATCCCCCGGAATCCTGATCGACATCGCCCGGAATGAGTGATCGGCATGAGCCCGGAACGCTGATCGGCATCGTCCGGAATCCGCACTCTCATGGTAGCGATGATCCCGAGCGCGTTCTTGCGGTAAGTCTCGGCCCATGGCGTCGAACGATACCGCCGAGGCGGTTCTGTCAAGCTGGCCGTCTTGCAACACTGGTTCAGGACGCAGCCTTCGCGCGGGCTATTTCTGACTCGCCGACCAGCTCCTCAAAAAGTGTCCGGTAATGAATCATTGCCTGGCGCAATTCTTCCGTACTGGCCTGCCCGTGCGTTTGACGAACTGCGATTTCATGAGCGGAACGGTAATTTTCCAGAACCAAAGGATAGTCCACCGAGATATCCGCGGCACGCTGTTAAAAGTCGCTTACCGGATAACCGCGTGTTGACATCACGTCGCCCAGCAACTGATCGGCTTCCGTTACTGCCCCTCCGGGGCCATCAACGAACCGCGTCTGCACCCTGAGCCAGGACTCCACGAAGCGAGCACGATCACCCGGACTGAGTGGCTGGATGTGGAGACTCTCCACCCGATCGGCGCGCTTATCGAGCACCGCTTCTGCTTTCTGCCTGCTCCCGCCTTCTTTCACGGCGCGGGTATACTCCGCGCCACCAAACTGAGTGCGTAGTCTTTTTGTCCTGCGTTTACGAATAGAAAGCAAAATAGCAATACCCGCGACTAACATCACAACGACAGCAATAATTATGGCTATTTGCGTCGTGCTTAATGCCAATTGGTTCATGACCTGCCTCCACTTATTGCTCGATTCCTTTACCCAACATTTAACGAGTCAAATATTCTGGTTAGGGTACTTGGCGAACGGCTCAGGCATCTCTTGCTGCACGGTACGCTTTTTCACCAGCGGCAACCACCCCGGCTACGTTGGCCTTTACTTCGTTCACTGACTCCAGGGCACGCCGCGACCATCGTTTGCCCGTCGATGCGGCATCATCTAAACCTTGCTTCACAGTTCCAGCGATATAGTTACGCGTTCTCTTTCCTGAGGCTGGCGCAAAAAGCAATCCAATAGCGCGCCAACTCCAACCCCCACGGCAAATGTGGTGAACTTGTTTGTCCATTTATTCTGACTCATCGTGTCCGTCCTCGTCGGCAGACCTGACTGTTCTTCGCTCTTGCTAGTCACTTCGCAAACCTTTCCTGCGATCTCATTCTCAGAACTTGGCGCCATCTTGTTGCCCCCCTCTAGAACGAATTGAACTTCGGCTCTCAGCCAAGTGCTCTTGGGCTTGAACGCCCGTTGTTTCGGTTAGTTCCGTTATTCGCTTTCTGTTACACGCTTAATGCTTTTCCGTTGGGGGATGGCTCTCCGCAGGCGGTGCACTCTGGTGCGGCTGTTGATGCGTCTGCACTTTCAGCTGCTCTGCAGTGTGCTTTTGCTCAAGTTGCTGAGTTTGCTGAGTGTGGCGCTGCTCCATCTCCTGTTTTTGAGGTTCACTGATGTTTTTCTTGGTCGCTTGCTGGTGTTCTTTTTCCTGCTGTTGTTGCAGCTTCTGGTGTTCCTGATTTTGTTTAGCGGCTAGCTGATCTTGTTGTTGTTGATATTTCTTGTCGGTTGCAGCGTTGCCGGTGCTCGGCGCCGTGTACTTGTGGGGCTGAACTTCGCTCGCATGAGTGATTGCTGGACGAGCCTCGTTTGCATTCGCTGTGTGTTCGGGAGCTTTGTAAGGAGCGCCGGCTTCCTTGGCAGGTACTGCGCTGCCCTTAAAGTCTCCCGGCCTGGACGTGGCTGCTATAGGAGGCTTGCCCTGATTCGCGGAGGCACGCAACTCCGGGTTGGAACGAGCTTGCTGCATATGCTGGTTCTGTGCCGCAACGGGCCCCGTGTGGCGTTCCTTATCGTATGTATTTTCTTGGGACGACGGCCGCTCATTGACCCCGCCATTGCCGCCATTGTAGCTGACGCGGTTTCCCGAGTTGTATTCGACCCTGCTGTTATAGGTGTTATGGATGTTCTCGTTGTTTATGCGATTTACCGAAGTGTTGTAATAGAAATGATTGTTTTCCCACCGGCCGCCTTCGTACCCGTGACCGCCGTATCCGAATCCGTAATTGATGCCGCCGTAAAACCCAACGTGCGGGCCCCAATATCCTTCATGGAAAAAGAAAGCATTGCCACCCCAACCCCAGTATCCGGGGGTCCAAAGGTAGCCGACTTCGGGAGCTTCAACCCAAGTCCCGGGCACCCAGTAATAGTCGTTGCCGTCCCAAGCCCAATACCCGGGGGTCCAGATGTAGCCATCCCCGGGGCAGATAGGTTGCTCATAGACGGGGAGTGCGGGCGGGCCAAAAGCTACAGAAATACCGATTTGAGCGAATGAAGCAGCCGAAAGAGCCATCAACATGACTGCGAAAAGCAACGAACGAATCACGACGAAAGTACGCATCGTGCGACCTTCTTTCTGCCCGCTCATCTTTTTTTGGCCCTGTAAAGTGTGTCATTGTCGGGCGCGGTTTCGAGAGGCTTGTGTGTAATTATTCCCCTGCTCCCATGCCCAATACTGTACAAAAGGAGACATCGGCCGAATGGCAGCAAAATTGTACGTACTGGGAGCCATACGAGCTTGTCCCCTATGCCGGCTAATGTGGAACTTCGCGGCAAAATGTGATTGCACTCTTGTGAAAGCTAACTTATTCGTGTAGGACGACGCTGAGGAGGGAATCTTTGACTTGAATCTCGCCGTTATATTCGATGAAGCCCAATTTCCTGAATTTGTTCATGAACAAATTGATTCGGGACCGTGTTGTTCCAACCATTTCCGCAAGCATCTCTTGGGATACTTTTGGGAGCGCTTTGTGAGGATGGCCCGGCGCACCATAGCGCACGAGCAGTAGCAGAGTTCGCGCCAATCGTTTCTCGCTGGAGTTGAAAAGCTGGTCCTCCTCGACTCGGAGGTTTCGCGCAAGCATAAAAGCGATGAAACGGTCTGAGAACTCGTGTTCCTCGTGAAGCGCGCGAATCATTTCGGCTCTCTCGATGACCAGCACGCTGTAGGAGAAATTGTGGTAGCGGTTACGAGATAATTGGACTGGCCTGCAAGGCACCCTTCCCCAATAAAATCACGCTGCCCAAGAATCGCCACAACGGCCTCTTTGCCTGACTCATTGACTACCGTAAGCTTCACGCCGCCTTCCTGAATGTACATGACCTGCTTTGCGGGGTCTCCCTGCGTGATGATGGTTTCTTTCGCTCGAAATTTGGCTAGCTTTTTTCCAAAACCGGCCGAGTCGAGAAACAATTTCACATCGAAAACAGGGATTCCTGAATTCGCTTTTTTTTGAAGGAGTGAGGGACCTTCGCGGATACAGCTTTGGGCGGCATTAATGCCTATTATACCAGCGATTTTGCTAGCTGTTCACTGTTGGATGCTCCGTGTCTGCATCGACAGCCTAAAGCTGAGCTTCAACGAAGTCCTGAGAGTCATGAGAATACCGGCGCGACTCCTCGTACGTATCTACGGAGAGCCTTCGGCGAAGACTTTCGCGCTTCTAATTTCCTCGACCATGAAGTTCTCCGCAAGACTGTTCAAAAGTGAACAGCGCGCACCCTTGAGAGTCTGTAGCATCACGTGCCGGACGGTAAGACAGAGCGATATTGGCCGGTCAGGGCGGGTCGGACGGTATCCGTCATCTTGCCGTCCTTCTCATATTCATACTGCAAAACGGCCTCCAATGAGGTATCTCACAGGTTCCACAGGGCCGCGTATTTGATTTACTGGTTAGGAACAATAACCCATATGACTAGGACTGTGAACGACCGAGAAGGAAATCGCGAGGAATTGAAAGCCAAGAGGAATCTACTCTTCAAACTGTTTTTGAAGAATCCCATGCATACTCGGCTGGCTGTAGAAATCAAGGTCCTTGACGACCAGCTTACAGAGTGTAACCGGCCCGGGGTTTTAGTCCAAAAGTAGTGAGAGTGCTTATCTCTCAGCGAATGATTCGAAAGTGACTTATAAGGCAGGATCTCCAGGAATCGTCTGGCGCTAGCTGATTTATGAGGTTTTGCGTTATGAATCGCGGTAGGTTCGCGATGTGGAACTCCAGTACTTAAGCGTCTAAGGCCTTGGGTCCACGTTTTGCCTTTCTTCCACCCCGAAAGTAGAAAACCACAGCCGCTGTGGCAATCAGCACCACGATGATCGTGACTACGACGGGGTGTCCGTGTGATGCAATGAACGCGATTATTTGCCGCCCATAACGCGCGGCCAAGTAAGCCAGAATCATGTATCTTGAGATTCGGCCAAGCGTAAGCGCCACCAGGAATTTCCTTACCGGATATTGCATAGCGCCCGCCGCAAATAGAAATGGAACCATAGGTACAGGCGGGGGTAGCACAGCCGGGATGCCAATTGCGCCGAAGCCCCAGCGCTCGAAGATCTTGCAAACTTTGTCGACTTTCCGGGGCGAGAACCTGCGTTCGAGTGCTTCCTTCCCTCCTTTGCGAGCGAGCCGGTACGAGACAAAGCCTCCAATCACCGAACCCGCGGTCGCCATCAAAGCGTAGTAAAGCCACAACTGCTGCTGGCGCGCGGACAAGACAATCGTTGCCACGTCCATGATGCCCGGAAGCGGAATGGGGGAGTTGTCCAGGAGCCCGAGCGGAATCAGACCTAGGCCGCCGAGGTGAAACAGCCAGTGACGCATACTTCGTAGTGCGGTGGGAAGCGACGCGGCGAGTAAATGGCTCGTGATCAACTGGAACCCACCCCTCTGGCACTCTTACGTGTAGCGCGTGTTTTGGCCCTATCCGATGCACCTGTGCTGACTGGGACATAGTTCAGTCCGCCTTAGATGCACGCCCAGAAACGCCGAAATCTCGAAGGCGAACATTTTGATTTTGACGAGTACAAAATGCATCTTGCACATCGTTACATCGGCTCCCTACTGTTGACCGCTGCCCTTGCGGCACCAGTGGCGGTTATGGGTGTCCTGGTATCTCAACAGGCCACCGTCCAGATCCGAGCCTGCGACAAAGACAATAAGGATTATCACAACTGGAATAGCAATGAAAATCGCTCCAGGGGACAGTATCTACCACCAGAAGCATAACGAATTCTCGAAGCCGAACATGTTCCCTGCGGAATTCACAAGCGTCAAGGACACCGAACGACAAAGCCTGCAGGGCCGCCGTCCCACCCGAACCAGCCGCCGACGTCTGACAGATCACCTACGGCTCCGAACCGGACTTCGGGCTCGGAATAACTCCTGCTTGTCCGTGGTCTGCCCGTAATCGGAGGCACCACCCGAGGCAGTGCTTCTTTAATTTTCCAAGACTGTGCTAAACGAGACTGCCTTGCTCCATGCCAAGTCCCAGCATAGGGGTGTGAAACGACACGGGTCGAGAGGATCGGCCCACACGAGTCGACGAATTGGGGAGAAATGACAACGCATAAACCAAAGGTTTTATTGCTGTCGACTGGCGACGCCACGCGAAGTTTGATCGCTGAGGGTTTTCTACGAAGCCTCACGGGCGACCGATTTGACGTCGTGAGTGTGGGGGTCGAACGCAGCCCCTCGAGCCCTTTGACAAGTGAAGTGATGAAAGAAGTAGGAATCGACGTCTCGGGCCAGAAGACGAAGAGCGTCGCGCAATCATTGAAAGAACCGTTCGGCCATGTGATCACCATCTGTGATACGGACAAGGAAAGGAACCCGATATTCCCCTTCGCGCTTGGCGTCTTGCACTGGAATATCGTGGACCCCAATACCGCCGGTGGATTAATCGACCAGCAAAAGGAAGTGTTCCGTCGCGTCCGAGATGAGATCCAGGACAAGGTTAAACAATTCGTAGTCGATTCCGCACAAATCAAAACCAGTGAACTGTCCATCGCGTAAGGAATACACACCCTAGGGGCACACCTCTGATGCAATAAGGAGCATCGCTTGCCTTCTAACTCAGCTTCACCTGCCCACAACGAAATTGACTCAGTGTCGTCCAAGGGTGCTCCCGTTAAAATGCGGAACGCAAATCAGTCCCAGATCGAGGAACTGATTCAGAATCTGAATCTTCTTCTTTCTGAAATGGCTGAGCTGGAAACTTCCGGCTCAATCGGGGCCGCCGAAGCGCATCCCGATCATCGAGCAAGCGCCAGGAATCTCTTAGATTACCTCGCGCTTCGCGGACACGACATACGCCCATTGCAGTCAAAACTTGCGCATCTGGGACTCTCATCGCTGGGTAGAACCGAGCCGCATGTGCTCAGTTCTTTGCACGCCGTATTGAAGGAACAAAGGGCCCTATATACTTATGGCCGTGCGTATCCTCGGTGATATTTTGCGGCGCATGCAGCCTCACCAAGAGAAGAAGAATTCGATGTTGCGAAAGCTGCATCTGGCGATCGCTTTTCACGCTGGCGCATTACCGTTCGTTTGAAACTTTTGCCATAAAGACGGCACAGGGAGCGTACGGCTTGACCATGGACACGGCAGGAACTTCGCTCAACGATGCTGAAACGACAGGGGCTAAACCCGCGGGGCCGCCGTCTCGCCCGAACCAGGTGCCGATTCCCACGAAAGGGAAAAACCAACATATTCAAGTTTCGCCCGCAGTCCTCTCCGCTGCACGGAAGGACAACGAGGCGCTGCTCCGAGACTTGCGAACGTCTCTGAGTGGCCTCACCCAAACGGAGGCCGAAGAACGGGCGCGCATGACGGGGGCAAATGAAGTGGCGCATGAGCGGAAGCAAGGCTGGGCCATCCGCATTCTGAAAATCATCCGCAACCCATTAATTATTTTGCCAGCGACTTTGTCGGCAATTTCCTACCTCACAGGCGACGCGCGCGCAGGTTCTGTGATGGTGGGTATGGTGGCGTTGAGTGTGGGACTACGCTTCTGGCAGGAAGCCCGCGCGGACTCCGCTGCACAGAAGCTCAAGGCCATGATCCATGTGACCGCTACGGTCGTTCGGGACGGGGCGGCGAGGGAAATACCACTCCGAGATTTAGTGCCTGGTGACGTCATCAAGCTGGCCGCCGGAGACATGATTCCAGGCGACGTGAGGCTGCTCTCGACGAAAGACCTGTTCGTGAGCCAAGGCAGCCTCACAGGTGAGTCGCTTCCCGCCGAGAAATTCCACGAGCCGGAAACGAAGGAAGAGAACTCGCCGACCGAACTCAAGAACATATGCTTCATGGGGACGAGCGTTGAAAGCGGCACGGCGACCGCAGTGGTGGTCGTGACAGGGGTACAAACCTACCTTGGCAGTATGGCGCACTCAATCACCGGGGAACGAGTGCAGACGAGTTTCGACAAGGGCCTTAACCGCTTCACATGGCTAATGATGCAATTTATGGTCGTGATGGTGCCGCTGGTTTTCCTCATCAACGGTTTCACCAAACACGATTGGAAGGGAGCCTTTTTCTTCGGATTGGCTGTAGCGGTAGGGCTCACTCCCGAGATGCTTCCGATGATCGTCTCCGTCTGCCTCTCGAACGGCGCGCTGGCCATGAGTCGCAAGAAGGTGATCGTCAAGCGTCTTAACTCAATCCAAAACTTCGGCGGTATGGATGTGTTGTGCACCGACAAGACGGGGACGCTTACCGAAGACCATGTCGTCCTGATGCGGCATTGCAATGTGGCTGGGCGTGAAAACGACGACGTGCTCATGGACGGATATCTGATCAGTTATTTCCAGACGGGACTGAAGAATCTGCTGGACCGCGCAATTCTGGATAGTACCGATTTCCACGGGAAGGCGGTTGTAGACCAGTATAAGAAGCTGGACGAGCTCCCGTTTGATTTCACTCGACGCATGATGTCGGTGCTGGTGGCTGACCCCGAAGGCAAGGCAATCCTCCTCACCAAGGGTGCTCCGGAAGAAGTATTCCTCCGCTGCTCGCATTTTGAACTCGACGGCAAGTTGTCCGAAATGCATCAGGAGCTCATGGTCGGGCTGGAGCAAGAGTACGACAGCAATGACGGCTTCCGCGTGCTGGCTGTGGCGACAAAGGATCTTCCCGGGAAAATTTGCGCAAAGGAGGACGAGCGGGAACTCATACTCAGAGGGTACGTCGCATTCCTGGACCCTCCCAAGGACACCGCAGCCCATGCCCTTGCGGCCCTGCACAAACATGGCGTCAGCGTAAAAATCCTCACAGGGGATAACCACCTGATCAGCCGCAAGGTATGCAGAGACGTTGGTCTCTCACCAGACCCCATGTTACTCGGCGGCGATGTGGAGAAAATGACCGACGCAGAACTGGCAGAGGCTGCAGAGAAGGCGGCGCTATTCGCCCGCCTGTCTCCTGCGCACAAAGAGCGTGTCATCCGTATTCTCCGGGCCAAGGGCCACGTCGTCGGATTCGTGGGCGACGGAATCAACGACGCTCCCGCGTTGCGCGCGGCGGACGTCGGCATCTCGGTGGACACTGCTACCGACATCGCCAAGGAATCCGCAGATTTGATCCTGCTTGAGAAGGACCTCATGGTGCTTGATGGCGGTGTCATTGAAGGTCGGAAAGTCTTTGCCAACATCATTAAGTACATCCGCATGGGAGCGAGTTCCAACTTCGGAAACATGTTCAGCGTGCTGGGGGCGAGTGCGTTTCTCCCTTTCCTACCGATGGCCCCGATTCAAGTGTTGACGAACAACCTGCTGTATGACTTCTCTCAAGTGCCGATCCCAGCCGACGCCGTGGACGAAGAACAAGTCACTCGGCCGCGGCCCTGGAACATCGGTGAAATTAAACGATTCATTCTCTTCATAGGTCCTATCAGTTCAATCTTCGACTACACGACTTTCTTCGTGATGCTCTGGATATTCAAATGCTGGGATCCATCCAAGGCGTCGCTCTTTCAGACTGGATGGTTTGTCGAGTCGTTGATGACACAGACGCTCATCATCCACGTGATTCGTACAAATAAGATTCCCTTTCTGCAAAGCCGAGCGAGTTGGGCGCTGACGGCCACAACACTAGCAATCATGGCTCTGGGAATGTGGCTGCCGTATTCCCCACTGACCTCTTCGCTGGGCTTCACGCACCTGCCACGAATGTATTGGCCAATCCTTATGCTCACGCTGCTCGGCTATGTCGGCCTCACGCAAGTCATAAAGGTGTGGCTGCTGCGAAAGCGATGGATCTGATTCGTATTTCAACCGACGGCACCCAGATCAAGGAGGCCTCAATGCCTGCAGTCAACAAGGAACGACACCGCACAGGGCGAATTGGCTGGCTACGCGCGACGGTGCTGGGCGCAAACGACGGCATACTTTCCACCTCGAGCCTTGTGCTTGGTGTTGCTGCCGCGCAAACGACTCGTGGCAATGTACTAGTCGCAGGTGTTGCCGGGTTAGTGGCCGGGGCTATGTCGATCGCCGCCGGGGAGTACGTGTCCGTCCATTCGCAGTCAGACACTGAAGAGGCCGAACTGCAGCTTGAGCGCGCGGAGTTAGAGGAAGACGACAAGGGGGAGCACAAGGAATTGAACTGTGCGCAATGGATACCGACGCCGACGGCCTCCGGGTCGGTCCGGATACTGTCAGCGCCGAACCTATTACCGAGGATTCCGACTATGAAGGTGTTCGGGTGACATTTACGGCGTATCTGGAGCGCGCAGAAATTCCGATTCAGATCGATATCGGCTTTGGAGATACTGTCACCCCGGCTCCCGCCAAAGCTGCAAGATCCGGGAGATTTCCGCCCAAGGCCGATCCATCGACTTCCAACTGCTCTTACTCCGCTTTTGCCTTTGGTATGGGAACGCGTTAGTATTCTGGCTATGCCAGTGGACTGGAAGAACCACATTGTAAGCGACCCCGAAATTCTTCGTGGGAAACCACGCCTGAAGGGAACGCGTATTCCTGTGGGCCTTGTATTAGGGTACTTGGCTGCTGGCAAGAGCTCCGAGGACATCATTGCTGAATTCCCCGATCTCACGCGCGAACAAATCGCTGCAAGCCTGGACTATGCGCGCGAACTCGCTGAATTTGAGGCCGTCGTCTGATGGCCTTGCGGTTCTTGGCCGACCACTGCATCTCGAACTTCATTGTTCAAACCCTGCGGGACGCGAACCATGACGTCTTTCGCTTGAGAGACCTCTTGCCGGTGGATTCATCGGATGCTGTCGTCATTGCAAAGGCTCAGCAAGTCGACGCTATTCTGTTGTCCCTGAACGGGGACTTTGCCGATATCGTGACCTATCCTCCTAAGAACTACGTGGGGATTGTCGCGCTTCAGATGCGCAACCATTCGGAAATTCTTCCTCATCTGTCTACGAGACTTGCTGCTTACCTGAAGATGCAACCCACGATGGAGCATTATAGAGGGAAGTTGCTAGTCGTCGAGGTTGACCGGATTCGTATTCGGGAGTAAGAGTACGGCCGAGTTTGCGCAGTAGATCCTGTCATCGACCGGATATTACATCGGACTTCTGCCGCCCTGCGGCAGAGTCCATTCCTTGGTCCATTCATGGTCCAATAATTGCAACTCAGGGTTCCTAAACGCGACTTTGGTAGCCATCCGTGCCGCGTAGTTTCAAGCAGTTACCAAATGAAATAGCACTGTATGGCACAGTTCTGTAAAAGATCGCCAGTTGGCTAATTGACGCGTGGGCCAGACAAGTGGTCCCGGAGCGGCACATGTACGGTAAAGCACCCATTCAGCAGTTTTTTTTGGTCACTGTACAAAAGCGAACAAGCTCGAAGGTGTGTAAGCTGTGTCACTGAACGGCGAGAAAGAGCGATATCGACTGGCTTGGTTTGGACTGGTCGGGTCGGACCGTATCAGTCATTTCGCTGTTTCTTCCAAATCTAATGGTCCTTAAACGCATTTACAGACATTTGCTTCCGGCCTTGCTCGGCGGATTGGCTTTGTGCCTTTTCTTGATCTGGAGGTTCCCGTTCGCCTCCGGGGACACGCCACGTTACGAAGAACTTGCCCGAAATTGGCTGCACTATGGGATATATGGACCTTTCTCGAATGGCCATCTGTACCGTTCCGACGTGCGCATGCCAGGATATCCAGCATTCCTTAGAGGCGGAGGGACGAGAGGAGCATTAATCGTAATTGTTATTTCTCGTTGGGCGTCGCCAAGGAAATGACGTACATGGGTGTCATCAATTTTTCGTCTTTGACCTCGACGAGCGTCGTTTCCAAACAGTGCCGCTGTTTCAACCTTCGCTGCGTCGCCTGAACGCAATCAAGCGAGCCCTTACTGGCCTCGTTGAAATCGGGAACCCAGTCGAATGCGTCTCGGAACTCCTCCTCGTGATGACTGTTTGGGGGACAAACGACGGTTTGAGGATGAGCGTGATAGTAAGTTTTCATAGGGCCTCGCGATAGAAATTAAATGGACGAATTTTTATGCTGCCACAAGGAGTCCGGAGAGAAAGCAAGTCCTGAATGTAGCAATCTTGGTATCTTTTGTGGTCTGCACATTTCATTTATGAGTCTTTTGGACCTCAGGATATTGATCAACGCCCGAATGAGTGCAGACAAAGCCTTTTTTGGATCTCCGCCTTGCCAGCGGGCCTGAGTGCCTCCCGCTGGCTTTGGAAGCAACCAAATCTACGAATGAAGCTCCCGGTTCACTTAGCCGGTCGCGGCTCCTAAATTACAGTTGTCTCTTCCCAGTAAGGGGCCAGGCCGTAGTGTTTATAAATGCTGGTGCCCCAGGTGGAATCCGCCATGTTTGGCCAGTTGGTCTTGTCGAAGCCCGGGGCGCTTTCGAGGAGTTTTTTGTCGACGTTGAGGACGACCCGCTGTTCCGCAATGTGAAATTGAAACGCGTACCACGGAACGGCAAAGTATTTATCACCCACGCCAAGAAAGCCACCAGAGGACAAAACCGCGTAAGCGATTCGCCCGGCGCCAGCGTCGAGGACCAGGTCTTCGATTCTGCCGAGGTCTTGATAATCTGCGTTCACCACGGTGCTGCCGATCACAGACTTTGCGGGAACGATGTCGTTGCACTTCGCCAATTTCGGCTCTGCCATGGAATGCTCCTTCTATTCTTCTGGTTTTCGGGAGGACGGCTGACTCGCGAGTTCCCCCACACGGAGGATCATAGGATATGAAGGAATCGGAATCTGTTCACATCGGGACACTTTTCAATTTGGATTGTCGAATTTCGAGTCATCTGTTCATCGCGACCTACTACCATGTTGATGTCCCGAATGAGACAGACAGCACCGTGAGAGCCTGCTATTCCAAGGATAGAACCGGACAGCGGGAAGCTAGCCTGTTCACAAAGAACAGACTAGCTTTGAATTGGAGTCGGTCAGGGATAAACGAAGTCTACTAAGTAAATTCCTTCCAGTCTGTCCTGAACTGGACAGTTTCCGTTTTTGAGCACCGTTATCATGCTTTATTGAACGGCGACTAAGGCAGTACCGCTACATCCATTATCTCGTCACTATTTTCCCGACCTTGGAATGCGATTTTGTTTTGGCCGACCGTAACTGAGGATTTCACGCGGTTGCTTTCACGGCAACCGGCGGGAGGAACCGATGTCAAAGAAAGCAGCGGAGCATCATCACAAGGCAGCTGAGCACCATGAACACGCGGCACGACACCATAAGGAAGCCGCAAAGCACCATGAAGCAGGACAACACGAGACAGCAGCGCATCACGCGCACCTGGCCCGTGGTCATCACGAGCACGCCATGCAGCACGCTGCGGAAGCAGCGAAGGCACATGTCGAAGACTATGGCGGCAAGGGCAAACCAGCAACCGCGTAGTGTTGGGCGGAGTGCCACTCCGCCTTATTCCTTATCCGTCCAGGCGTGCATTGAAATACTTGTGTCAGTTGCGAAGGAGCATGCTGCATGAACTATCGTCTTGTCTTTGATGCTCTGCAGAGCGGTTCTCAATTCGCCATCTTTTTTTTCATCCCTTTGTACCTTCTGGTGCCCGGCGCGGTGGGCTGGGCCTTGAAAAAGGCTACCGGCCCGCACTCCGTATGGAAAGAAAGAGCCTTTCTGTTTATTTCGATCGTCGGTTTTGGTATCTCTCTGGTAGTAGCCACGATCAGCTTTGTCGAATTCCACCAAATGAAGTTGGCCTTGGCCGAGGGCGATTATCAAGTGACAGAAGGAATCGTTGAGGAGTTCGCCCCCATGCCTTCCAGTGGCCAGCCTGTTGAGAGTTTCAGAGCTGGTGGAGCGTTTTTTCACTATGGCAGTGGCTGGGACTCCCTTTTTTTCAATTCCGCATTGAATCGAGGAAACATTCACAACCAGGCACAGGTCAGAATCACGCACAGGGGAAATAATATTCTTCGTGTTGAGGTGAAATGATGGTCTGCCTGCGTTCAATCGGTAAGTCGCACGCACATTTACGCCGAACGATGCCGTCGAGGCTGTCGCGTCAAGCTGGTCGTCTCCGGGCCGGGTAAGTGATTCCGCGAGTTTGTCCAGAAATGGACAGTTCGCCTTCTGATAAACATTATGATGCCGTACTGGAAGGCGACATTGGTCCGAGATGAGGGAGTCGGCATCCAAATCACTTCCGTGTGGCCGAGGATACGGGAAGTGGAGATCGAGCCCACGTCCCAAGCTTGGGAACCCACGAATCGGTGTTCCGTCAGCTGAATAGCAACATGCCAGCCCGCCTGAGCTCGCGCGAGCCTTTGCGCCCTTCCTTTGAACCGCCTTGGGCAAGTTAAGGGCAAAACATCGTAAATCGGCTTAAGTGGAAATTTCCGTTCGAGTTGAGCAAGTTAAGGGCAAAGAATGAGCGAATTTTACCCGTTTCGAGACATCAGCGCGATTGAATCGACGGGACTTAGCATGCGACCATAATTCTCATAACCCGAAGGTCGTCAGTTCAAATCTGACCCCCGCAACCAATTTGAGATGTGCGAGGCCGGGCATCAGGCGTCCGGCCTTTTTGTTTTCGATCGCTATGTGTTACTTGTATCGTCCCGCCTGTCCCATCGGCATCGCCGCCGGCCAACGCGAAACGGTCGTCGAACCTTGGAAAGGCAAGGAGAAGTCTGATGTCCAAGAAATCTGTCGTCCTCGGCTTGAGAGCCTGAAGCAGTTCCGTGTTGTGGAAGAAGCGCCGGGCTACTGGCGCGCCACGTTTCAAAATCCACCGGTCAATCTTTATGATCCACAAACCTTCCTCGAACTGAGGAGTCTTTGGGCGAAGGTCGAGGAAACAACGGACGTCAACGTTCTCGTTTTTGATAGCGCAGATCCCGACTACTTCATCTCCCACTATGACCTTGTGAGGGCCACCGAGGTTCCCGAGAAGCCCAGCGATGATCACGTCTACGGCTGGGCGCGCCTTTTCACCAGGTTCAACGATTCGCCGGTGGTCACCATAGCCTCGATCCGCGGCGCAACCCGTGGCATCGGCAGCGAATTTGCGCTGGCTTGCGACATGCGGTTCGCAAGCCAGGAGAAAGCCCGTTTTGCGCAGATCGAGGTCGGTTTCGGCTGCGTGCCGGGCGGCGGAGGGCTCGACTGGCTGTCAGCCTATGCTGGACGTGCGCGCGCGATCGAGATCGTGTGCGGCGCCGACGACTTCGACGCCACGACGGCCGCGGCCTATGGCTGGATCAACCGCGCCTTCCCCGATGCGGACCTGGACGCCTTCGTGGATACTCTGGCGAGGCGGATCGCGACGTTCGACCGGCAGGCGCTCGAATTGGCCAAGAGGATGATCAATTCTCGGGTCACGATGCCCAGCGAAAGCGAACGCTGGTCCTCGATGCAGTCGTTCTTGTACACCACGACGTGGCCCGCGACCCAGGCGCGCTTCGCCAAGTCGCTCGATCTTGGTCTTCAGCGGCCTACCGACTTCGAACTCAATCTCGGGGCGACGGTAGTGCACCTGCGCCCAGAGTAACCGGCGCTAAGCCACCACATTACGTCGTTTGTCGTCGTGGCCTGCATCCGCCGATGCAGGTCACGATGCTTTTGCTGGAATAACTCCTTATGATGTCGGCCATCTACAAAAAGGTCTGCCGTGGTTTTATATCACGGAGACAATTTCCAGCTCCTGCTCGATTTGGCCTGTCGATTCCGGCCGGATGATCTCTTTATCAGGAACCGCCCACTGCTTGAGCCGCTCGACAGCGGCCTGAACGAGCGAGGCAGCGCCGGAAGCGACGCCCGGCACTGCACTTTGCACGACCTCTTGTTGATTCTGTTTCGCCACCAGAAAGTCGCGCTCCGTTGCGACGAGATCCGGGCTGTAAATTGTGAAAAGCGGCTGTCCCTTTCAAACATACTGATAGGTTGCATCCGCAAACGCCTTTTGGATGTAGCCCGAGAATCTGACTTGGACGTAGGCCAGCCGGGTTTCGTCCACTGCGACGTTGCCGGTCGTCCGAATCTCGTCTGCGACGAACTTGTGCTGCACCTCGCCAGTTGTGACGCCAATACTTTGTAAGCGTTGCGGCGAAATTCTAACCTTGCACGCTACTTACGCTGCGAGGCGGATCAGTGCCAACCTAAAAGGCAGGACTAAACAATTCGGATGGTTGCAAGCCCCCGCAACCAATTTTGGATGTAGCCCGGACACAGGCGCCCGGCCTTTTTTGTTTTTGATCGCTATGTGTTACTTGTATCGTCCCGCCTGTCCCAACTCTAGATTGGGTAATCTCACGCTAGGACGAAGAGGAATCCGTGGGAGGCGTGGGTGTGGGTGTGGGTGCAGGTGTGGGCGTGTAGCTGGGCGTCCATCGGGGTTGGGGAGTGGAGCTGGGCTTCACTGCGGTCTTCTTGGGCTTCTTTTTTTCACGGCCTCGCTTGTCGCGATTTCCCATGGCGGTGTCCTTTTGTGAGCGGGTTTGCGGTAAGTAGGTTGTACAGCGTGGCGGAGCTGGTGTCAAAGGGGCGTGAGTGCGTGCACGTATTCGCTGAGGCGTGGGACCGCCCATGCTAGTGTCTGGAGAATGCTGTCGATGGGGTTGGATGCGAGCTTGTTTGGCTCTCCTTGAGGTCCATGCGTTCAATGAGACCGTTCGCGATGGTATACACGTGCCACACCTCGCTATCAGAAAGGACATCGCCAGCAAGGCTTTTCACGAGCTGATGGACTTTGACGTCGGTAATGCCGCCTTGCCGGTCGATTACCTCAAGTGGTTCCACGTGAGGATCAAACTGTTGCCACTGACGGGTCCAGTAGGCCCGAATCTCTTCTTTCCCGACGACACGGCCGCCTTCCGATGCCTTGGGCCAGCTAACGTTCTCACTCATGAGCGCCAGGGCGCTGTCGATATCCCGATGATTGAAGGCAGAGTAGGCCTGAGCTATCAGTGCCTGTGTGTTGGCCATGAATCCTCCGGAGTTCTTATGGGTACTTTACACATAGATGCACGAAATGCGGTGGAGGCTCGCTTGAAACAGCCGTAGGGAGAAGGATAGGTAACGCGATCCGAGCCTGATGGTCGACAAGAACGGTCAGAGGCATTGCTCTCAAATGGCATGGGTCAACAAGAGGCCGACGACAAGTATTACCACGCAGGTTACGCCATGAATGGAGAACGCTCGCGACTTCGACCCGCCCGACCCGAGAACGATGGACATGTCGCCAAGAGGGATGATGGCAAAAACGAGTAGAGCGATGCCAAGCGACCGGCTGTCCGCGGTCAGCATCATGGTCAGCACGAGCAAACCAGATGCGACGTCCCGAATTCCTTTAAGACGTAGCCAGGCACGAGTGTCAGCATCGGATGCAGGTGGCTTAAGACCAAATGATCCCAAGACTCGTTCAGGAGATACAAGGTAGAAACAACCGATAACAATGACCCCGACAGCGATGAGGGCTGCCAGGATGAGCGGAATAGCGTTGTGCATAAAACATCTCCTTGGTAGAACATCTAGCACCGCTATATATATGATGCGGCGCATTTGGAAACGTTTCACCGTCCGCCAACGTTGAACCTAGCGGTGCTATACTTTCTACCGAGGCAACGACGCTGACAGCCAACCGAATTGCGGAACGAAAACTGCGTGACAAGCAAGCCCGCCGGGCACAGATTATCAGTGCCGCACGACGAATCGCGGAGCGTGAAGGGTGGTCCAATGTAACCGTTCGGCGGCTATCCGAAGAAATTTCATACAGCCAACCCGTGTTGTACGCGCATTTTGGAAGCCGCGAAGGGATTCTCGCCGCGGTTGCGATCGAGGGTTTCCAGGAGATGGGCCTGGCTTTGGAGAAGGCGCGGAAGCGGATTAAGCGTGGAAATACGGTCAAATCGGTGGCGGCCGCATATCTGGAGTTCGCCGCGTCTTCACCAGCACTGTATGAAGTGATGTTTTCGCTCAGCCTGAGCGTACCATTCGGTAAAGCGGCGACTCCTCCGGAGTTGCGATTCGCGTTTTCCCAAATCCTGGAGTTGTTTCACGGGCAGAGCTCGAAGCCAGAGATTCTATCGGAACTGTTTTGGGCGGCTCTCCATGGAATCGCCGAGCTAACAAGAACCAAGCGATTTCCGCGCAGCCGTCAGAAAGAGCGGGTGAGGGCGCTGGTCAAGCTCTTCACTTTCCGAAGATGAAACGGGATAGGTGCGCGTTTCTGGCAGCCTACGTGCGGGCCTAGCATACCCGGTTTACAGTATTAATCAATATTCATCAGCGACCGTATATTTAGATTGTTGGGTTCTGCTATGTCTGTGAAGCGTGTGATCGAAGGCGTTCACCTCATCACGATGGGGATGGCCAACGCGTATTTGATCGAGGGCGACGACGGGTTGACGCTGATTGACGCGGGTTACCCCCGTAAGGAGGCAGCGGTCTTCGGAGCGATCCGCGGGCTTGGCCGTTCGCCGGATCAACTCAAGCATCTGATTTTCACTCACGGCCACCCTGACCATATCGGGAGCGGCGCAGCGATCGTGCGGCAAACCGGCGCGAGGACCTACATGCACCCACTCGATATCCGCATGGCGGAGAGTGGCGGTCCATTTCGACCTCTGCGAGCGGCGCCGGGTCCGCTGCGGCACGTGCTGTGCAAGCTGCTGTACCATCCCGAGGAGCGAGTCGAGCCGGTAGCCATCAACCAGCCTCTGACCGTTGGGAAAATACTGCCCATCGCTGGCGGCTTCGAAGTGATTCATACTCCCGGGCATTGCGCGGGACAGGTCGCGCTCCTGTGGCGTCCGGGACGAATGCTGTTCACGGGCGACGTGTGCATGAACATCATGGGCCTGGGTGATCCCGTGGGGTTCGAGAGTTTGCAGGAAGGTCGCGCGAGCCAGCGCAAAGTTGCCAGTCTCACTTTCGATGCTGCCGGGTTCGGTCATGGCGAGCCTATCGCCCGCGATGCCTCGACGCGTTTCTGGAATAAATGGGGCAAGAAAAACCAGGTGGATCAGCGGGCAGCGGCTTGAGGGCAAGCGGCGTCGCAGACTATTTTTTTAGAACTAGGGGAGGCCCGCTGACTCGTTTTCCCTTGAGGTCGACACTCACCTCGACGCGGTCGGCAATCTTGATGAAGGGAATCCCGCTGTTCATCCCAAACTGCTTGCGGTCGAAGGCCATCGTCCCTTTGACGCTACCCGCACCTTTCCCGATGTCGGGAGTCGTAAACGTCAGCGTCTCGGGCTTGGAGACCCCACGGATCGTGAACGTTCCTGGGAGGTCAAAGGTCATCGGACCGGTCTGCACGACCTTGTCTGAGTGAAACGTGATATACGGGTTATCCTTGGCGCTGAAGAAGTCTTTGCCTCGCAACTTGTCATTCTTCATGCCGCTTCCGGTATCCACGCTGTCAGCTTGAATCTTGATGTCCAGAACGCCGGTCGTAACATCGGGAGACGGAAATGTGAGCGTAGCCTCCCATTTGTCGAATTTACCCTCGATAGGTACCGACGCCTTGACGGAGAAGCGAACGACGCTTCCTTCTTGTTCAATTACGAAAACAGGACCTTGTGCCGGAGTCATTGCGGGGAATAAGGCAAACGCTAAGAGACAAAGGACCGGTATCGGCAGACGGCTCCGTGTGAACTTTTCTCGCTTCATCTATGTTCCTCCTCAAATTGGTGGTTTTGGTTCAGCGGCGTATAACTTCCGCTCCGGGCCTGGCAATTTGAGGCAAAGCAAAAAAGTGCGCTGTCGCGGGCGTGAATAACAGCTGTGTGCCTCGTCGTTGACCCGATTGCAAGGGCGAACTTACGCCGTACCTCCAGCGAAGTAAAGTGAATATTGGAGGCCGAGGGTCTCCAGGTATGCCCATGCTATTCCGCATTGGTACTTTCACCACTAGGTATAAGTAGCTCGGGCACGGGCGGAATGGTTGAAAAGGACTGATAACCCGCAGGTCGTAAGCTCAAATCTGACCCCCGCAACCAATTGGAGATGTGCGAGGCCGGAACCCAGGATTCCGGCCTTTTTTGTTTTCGATCGCTATCTTACTGGTATCGTCCCGACGGTGAGCAAGCTGACCTCGCGGAACGGGCTCAGGCCGGTGCTCAACGAGCTGACGACGGCATCGCAGCTGTTCAAACGGAATGGCCTTTCGCCTTGACGGCCTGCTGAGCAGCCGCGAAGACATCGCGTGCGGACGTCGTACCCGCTACGTGCTCCGTACCGGTGATTCCGAGGTCCATCCATCCCGCGTTCACGCCCTCAAACAGTTGTTCGGCAGGTCCAGTGTGGCCCTTGGGGACGCCGAACTGCTCGAACGCTTCCGCCCAGCCTGCACGCGGGACGGCAAAGGCTTTTACGTCGCGTTTTAGGACTTCACCCAATTGTTCCGCCACTTCATCCGCGCTTGTCATTGAACCGAGCTCGATAACGCGATGCCCTGACCACGCCGGCCCGGTCAGAAGCTTTGCTACCTCTGCGCCGATGTCGTTTGTGGCGACCATTGTTGATTTCCGGTTTGTAGGATTGTAGAAGACCGGTAGTGTTCCGCCTTGGGCGGCCTGTAAGCCGAAAAGAAAGTTTTCGAAAAAGGCGCCTGCGCGCACAAATGCGACCGGAGATGGCAGGCTGCGAAGACCTTGCTCGAAAAGCGATAAGGCCGTGATCATCCCCAGCCCGCTTGTTCGATTCGCGCCCATCGACGAAAGCGCTACCACCCGCGGGGGCACTACCTTGGTCAGCGCCTCGACATAGTTCGCAGTCACGTCCTTTGCTTCTTTGTAATCAGGCGAGGGCGCCCATACAGTCGGCAACATAACAAACGCGCCCTCAACACCCTTGAGCGCCGCCGCTATGGCTGTCGCATCGTTCCAGTCTCCATCCACCAACTCCACGCGTTGGTCTGCCCACTTCGCCGCTTTCTCGCGATTGCGCACAAGTGCTCGCACCTGTTTGCCTTGCTTCAGCAGATGCCGCGCGGTGGCGCCTCCAACTTTTCCAGTAATGCCCATGACTAAATACATGCTCGTTTCTCCTTCTTCTTCTTGCAGCGATACGGCACCGTATCTGTGCCACACTAAAATAGAGTGGTCTTCGAGGTGAAACGTTGTAAGCGAAAATGAAAGATGATTGCCGCCGGAACGCATGGTGAAATTGAACAAACCGCCGCCCATTTCATTCACTCCACGAGGACAAGAGCGTTCAACGAGCGCTTCAGCATTGATGGCACGCTTGTCGAGTTGGAGACGACAGAGCTCACGACGGCTTTGCGTTCGCGCTTGCTGGTTCTCCGCGTGCACTCAAGTGATTGCTGTTCCTGCCGATTTTGTAAGCAGGGAGATACTCGAGCCACTTCCGTCAGCGGTCTCGCGCAACATTCCATTATGAAACTGATTCGATCCGCGGCTCGCATGTTGCCCAGCAACTTCCTGATCTGCTTTGTTGCCGCGATCCTATTTGTGTCCATTCCCGCCACAGCCTGGGCCACGGAAAATGGCGGGAGTGTCTATCCAATTGGCGTGGAAACGGTTCTGCCCGGATTTACTCCGCCTCCTGGCCGAACGCTGTTGTTCGAATTCACCACTTTCTATTCGGCAAACGAGTTTGCGGATTCCAGCGGCAAGAGCGCTGTGCCAGAATTCAAGCTGAGGGTCTTCGGCAATGCACTGCGTGTAAATCATTCCTGGAACGCTTCCGTTTTGGGTGGCACACTCGAGAGCAATATCGCCGTCCCGTTCCTGTACGAACAACTCCACCTGCCCTCCGGAAAATTCACACGCTTTGGCGTTGGCAATACAGCCTTGGGGCTCCTTGGAGTCGGCTACCATTGGGGAAATCTGAGTTTTTTCTACGAAGCAGATGCGTGGTTGCCGGGGCCTTCCTATTCTAGATCGCAGGCTCTCAATATCGGTCAGCACAATTTTGCCATCGGGCCGGTTGGCGCGCTGACGTATCTCCCCGATCAAGGCAAAGTCGAACTGAGCAGCCGAATCCAGTACATCTTGAATCGGCAAAATCGCGACACACTGTACCAAAGTGGCAATGAGCTCACAGTCGAATACGCGCTCATGCGTTCCCTTTCAAAGAGAATCGCCGCCGGTATTAATGGGTTTTACTACCAGCAAACCACAGACGACTCTCTCAACGGATCATCTGTCGGTAATCGCGGGCGCGATCTTGCGATTGGACCTGAAGTTCGCTTTCACCTTGGGCCATTAAGCGGCTTCGCTGTCAAATATCAGCGGGATCTCCTGGTCCGTAACAGGCCTCGAGGAAACGCGCTGTGGTTCCAAATCTGTTTGCCGCTGCCCGGGCGGCCAGAACACTAGTTTTCTTGGGCGAAAAATTGGCTGGAGGTCTCGTAGTCAGGCACCGCGCTTCTTCTTAATTTGGGCATCTGAATTGCAGTGCCTCTATTGAGGAGCCAGGGCAAGCTGCGATATGGACTCTAATCTGTTCCAAGTTGGTAAGCGGCTTTTCCGGTTCTCAGTTGGTCCGCTGCCGGCGTGTTGCGGCGCGCGCGAATACTCATGACTTCGAAATCACTCGTCGAGCCTGCAGTGGATTCCGTCCATTCTCCAGCGGGTCGATACGAACACCACGCGCTTCGGGCCATTTACGAAATCTCACCGGATGGAATCCTGCTGGTCGACGACCAATCGACAGTCATTTCTCACAATCAGCGCTTTCTGGAAATCTGGCGCATCAACTTAGCCACTGTGCAGGACGGTCTGAAAGACTGCGCGGTTGGCGTCTCGGATGCCCCGCTTCTCGCGCAAGTGCTGCAGCGCACAAGAGACCCGGAATCGTTCTTAAAACGCGTCCAGGAACTTTACCGGGACCCTTCTGCCAACGATCATTGTGAGATTCCATTGTGCGATGGCAGAACCTTGGAACGATACTCGGCTGCAGTGCGGAGTGACTCTGGCCAGTACCTTGGTCGCGTCTGGTTTTTTCGGGATATAACCGCGCGAAAAGAACTAGAGAACCACCTGAAGTTCGCAAAAGATGCCGCCGAAGCTGCGAACCGTGCGAAGAGCGATTTCCTGGCCAACATGAGTCATGAAATTCGTACTCCCATGAATGGCATCATGGGCATGACCGAACTCGCATTGGAGACTAGCCTCACTCGCGAGCAGCGCGAGTATCTTTCCACCGTCAGGTCTTCCGCGGATACTCTGCTGTGCCTCCTGAACGACATTCTCGATTTCTCTAAGATTGAGGCCGGTAAACTCGATTTCGAATCGATCGATTTTCGGCTGCGCGATACGTTGGACGATCTGATGAGTTCCCTCAGCTTCCGCGCTCATCAAAAAGGTCTGGAACTCTCTTGCGAGGTTCTTGCAGATGTGCCCGACGATCTGGTGGGCGATCCCACTCGTCTCCGCCAAATTCTGAGTAACCTGATTGCCAATGCAGTTAAATTTACCGAGCAAGGCGAAGTGGCCGTCCTTGTTGAAGCGCAATCCGCATCGTTTGATCGGGCGGTTCTGCACTTCTCCGTAAGAGATACGGGTATTGGCATTCCTGCGGAGAAACAGAAATCCATTTTTGATCCTTTCACTCAGGCAGACGTTTCTACAACTCGCCGCTTCGGAGGCTCCGGACTTGGGTTGACGATCTCTTCGCGCCTGATCCAGGCAATGCAAGGTCGTATCTGGGTCGAGAGCCAGGTCGGCACGGGCAGCACGTTCCATTGCACCGCCGAGTTTGTTCGTCCCAGCGAACTTCCAAAGCGCATCCAGCCTGCGGGATTGGAATCCTTGTGCGGTCTTCCCGTTCTTGTGGTCGACGATAACGCTACGAATCGCCGCATCCTGCGGGACATGCTGTTCTGTTGGGGCATGGAGCCTACGCTGACCTCCAGTGGGCCTGAAGCGTTGGAGGTGGTTCGAAGATTCCATGAACAGGGTCGGATTTTCTCCCTCATTCTGTTGGACGTCCACATGCCGGACATGGACGGATTCACTGTCGCTAAGTTGCTGCAGGAGGATCCGTCCCCTGTTCGCCCGATCATCCTTATGCTCACCTCCGGCGGCTTAAGCGGGGACGCCGCGCGCTGTCGGGAATTAGGAATTCGGGCTTACCTGAACAAGCCGATTCGCTCCGCTCAACTTCTTGAAACAATACAGAGCGTGATGGGCAAAGAAGAAACCGAGCTGAATGCTAAAGCTTTGGTGACGGAAGATGTGCTCAGCGAGAATCGGCCCGCCTTGAACATTCTAGTTGCCGAAGATAATCGGGTTAACCAACTTTTGGCTGTACGGCTGCTGGAAAACCGTGGCCACAAAGTCACTATCGCGGAAGATGGGAAAGCGGCGGTTGCTCTTTCTGCCAGCAAATCGTTCGACCTGATTCTGATGGACGTCCAAATGCCGGAACTGGATGGCCTCGAAGCTACATCTATGATTCGGGCCCGCGAGCAATCTTCCGGTGGACACATCCCCATCATCGCCATGACTGCTCACGCGATGGTCGGGGACCGAGAACGTTGCCTGGCCGCCGGCATGGATGCATACACCTCCAAACCTCTGCAGTTCAAGGATCTGTTTCAGCAAATCGAGGCGGTCCTGAACCCCACAACAAAGGGCTAATCGAGGCAACCGCGCCTGGTACTTCAGGTGGTTGCGTCTACGGAACGTTGGCCGCAGCTGCTCTTCCCTGCTTGGGCGCGTGCGAACAGTTGTGCTTAAGGATGATTGCGCCGGACTGCGCCACGCTGTTTGACGCTACAGGGTATCGAAACCGACTCATGACCCGAAGGTCGGCAGTTCAAGTCTGACCCCCGCAACCAATCTAAGAAGTTGAAACAGCAAGGGCTTCGGAAGTTCCACCCGAAGCCCTTTTTTCTTGCTCGCTCGTCACGGTGGCAAATTTTCGTGACAATTCTCAGCCGGTGGTTCAGACACCAAAAAAATACACAGTCAGGAAGCAAAATGTCATCTCGTTAACGCCTAGGATTATGGTAGGTTTGAGTTTCTTCTTGTTTTAGAACGATTAATCCGACACCAATTTCAAATGGACCGAGAACCATCTGGTCGTTCAGTTCGATCCACGTCGAAACAACATGTTCACCGGGCTGGCCAATGGGGAAACCAATCATATTCAGATAGTTCTGAACGCGCTTCCCAGCTTCTATCGGAAGTTTTTGTTTAACTACGTTTCCGAATTGAGTTTTGTCGGGGTACACGATTTTGGTGCACAGTGTATACGCCTTCGTTTCGTCTCCCGGTTCTGTATCCCAATTGGAGTAAATGGCCCAATCCTTCGGCGCCACTGCATCATGAGGAATCTCCGCCCCCGCTGGAACTGTCACAACGAACTTGCTGAACAAACCTATAAGTGAGGCAATTTCATCTTTTGAGATAATCACCTTCTCACATGCTAGGCAAACCAGAGGCTTGAGCATAACTAGGCAGCTACCAAATCTTTCAAATTAGGGACATAACTGACCCTTACGAGGTTAGCGGTCGCTGCACTTTGGGCGGTCAAAGACCTGAACCGAAGCGGCAACCATGCCGCAAGCCCGGCGTTGATTAATTGCACCCATGGATTCCAGGATTCCGGTGGATTACCAAAAAACCAGTTAGCCCCGTTCGCAATCCATATCTCGCGCAACTGGTCGTGCGAGAAATCAGAGTCATCATTTCCGAACTCAGTACTGCAGCACGGACAAATGTGATAGTCGATAGGGGGATAAGGCAGTGACGGAAACATGCATACAGGGCATCGATATCTCATAAGTTAATCCGTTCTCGCGCACTCATTGTTGAAGAAAACTGCGATTCCACCTTGTCTAATAATTCTATGCATAGGAACCACATAGTAAGTCACGACGATATTGGAAGCGACCACGCCGACGCCGAAATGACTATTCACGATATTGATTCGCAGGCGGCGCCCGGTCGATCTGATACATTCCCTCATCGTCAAAACCAATGGCATCGTCATAAAAAGGTCAGCCATCTCTTCATATTCTACCGCAGTGTTTGCGTTGAACTCATGGCCGTGTTTCTGAAAGTGCAGCTGTCTCTCGTCTGCGTTAGCAAATGGCATGGGAACGGAGAGGTCAAACCTACAATACTCCCGACGCTTCCTACAATGGCCACGGAACCTGGCGTCTTCGGGATTGAGGCAAGGATCGTGACCAAGTTGGACGCTACTGACCGCTAAAGACAACCGTGCGATCGGACCAACTGCCTGATTATACCAGCATAAAACCCCATGAACTGTTCCTGACGCAATAACCGGAACGGGCTCATAAACTAAGGTCGCCAGTTCCAAATCTCCGGTTCTTTCTCATTTCCCTCATGTTGAGGCTATTGGCGTGATAGCTAGGGCATGGGCGCGTTGTGCTACTCGATTGGCGGGGTTGGGTAATGTGCACGGGGGTGGGAGCATCTAAACTTGTGAAGGACGAGGAGGTTCAGTATGTAGCCCCGCTATACACGAATCATACAATGAAGGAAGGCACTCGAAAGGCGGGGTCGAGCAAACGAAGGAAGGGATGCAAAAGGGCGGGGTCGAGCTACGTAAATTGCTCACGGGACTGCGAGGGGAGACGATGCAGAAGCGCAAACTGGGAAAAGCAATCTGGAAGTTTCGGCGATCGGGCTTGGCTGCATGGGTATGAGTTTTTCGTACGGGCCGCCGAAAGATAAGAAAGAGATGAGCGATCTTCTGCATGCGGCTGTGGAGCGTGGGATCACGTTCTTCGACACTGCGGAGGTGTATGGTCCATTCACGAACGAAGAACTGGTGGGCGAGGCGCTGGCGCCGTTCCACGGCAAAGTGGTGATCGCGACGAAGTTCGGATTCGATGTGAGTGGCAGCGACAACCGGCCGGGATCGGCAGGTGTGAATAGCCGGCCCGAGTACATCAAGGAGGCGGTGGAAGGTTCACTGAAACGGCTGAAGGTGGAGAGCATCGACCTGCTGTACCAGCACCGTGTTGATCCGAACGTGCCGATCGAGGATGTGGCTGGCACGGTGAAGGAATTGATTCAGGCCGGTAAGGTGAAGCACTTCGGACTTTCGGAGGCTGGGGTAAATACGATACGCCGCGCACACGCGGTCCAGCCGGTCAGCGCATTGCAGAACGAATACTCACTGTGGTGGAGAAAGCCGGAGCAGGAAGTGATCCCGACGCTGAAGGAACTGGGAATCGGGTTGGTGCCTTACAGCCCGCTTGGGAAGGGGTTTTTGACAGGCAAGATCGACGAAAACTCGCGATTTGAAAACTCGGACTTCCGCAGCACGCTGCCTCGTTTTACGCCTGAGGCGATCAAGGCGAACCAGGCGCTGATCGAGCTGCTGGGAAGGATCGCGAAGAGCAAGAACGCGACTCCTGCTCAGGTGGCGCTGGCGTGGCTGCTGGCGCAAGGATCGTGGATGGTTCCCATTCCAGGGACGACGAAGCTAAACCGTTTGGAAGAGAACATCGGAGGGGTTTCGCTGCAACTGACGCCGGAAGATTTACGAGGGATGGATGAGGCGGCGTCGAAAATCACGGTTGAAGGCGCTCGTTATCCAGAACGCCTAGAGAAAATGACCGGGCTGTAGTGTGCGTGGCGAGATGGGGTCCAGCGTGCTGGGCCCCTACGAGGAGAAGGCCGAGACGACGAAAGCGATCTTAGGTTCGTGCTCAACATGAGCAGGCCGACAACGGTCGTTAAGTCGTGCTCAACATGGGCGGGCATTTGGGAGAGGAAATGGAAATCAAACGAGCTGGTTCGCAAGCTTCCGCGAAGGGACCGTCCGAGTGGTTCACGGGCACAGTACGCATTGATCCGCTGTTCCAGGCGCCCGAACCAGCGCTGGTGTCCGGTGCGAGCGTTACGTTTGAGCCGGGAGCTCGGACAGCGTGGCATACCCATCCGCTGGGGCAAACGCTGATCGTAACGGCTGGTTGCGGCTGGGCTCAGCGCGAGGGTGGGCCTGTCGAGGAGATTCGGCCTGGTGATGTGGTGTGGTTCCCGCCCGGAGAAAGGCACTGGCACGGCGCGACATCGGCTACGGCGATGACGCATGTGGCCATTCAGGAGAAGAAGGATGGCAAAGTCGTCGAGTGGATGGAAAAGGTTAGCGACGAGCAATACCAGCGATGATTACGCGCGGGACGTAATTCATGCTTGTTCGGGTCGAGGAATAAAACCGGGGACGCCAGTGTTCACTACTGGATTTAATCTTTGGCGGGTTTGGATGCGATTGATTTGTTCGAGGGCGTCTTCGGGAAGGGCGGAGATGTCGAAATTTTCCTTGGCGCGGGCGGCGGACCTGGGCGTGGTCAGCACCGCGGTGCCGCGCTGCACGGCCCAAGCCAACAGCACCTGAGCTGGCGTTTTTCCTACTCGCGCGGCGATGGCGAGAATGACTGGATCTTCGAGCAGTCCGGGCTTCATGCCGTGACCCAACGGCGCGAAGGCTAGAAACACAATTCCGTTGTCCTTACAAAATTGCAGAAGCTCCGGTTCGGGGAGATACGGATGCGATTCGACCTGAACGACCGCGGGCTTGATTCTTGCCGATTGAAAGACGGGCAGCAGATCGTTCAAGGTAATGTCCGACAGTCCGATGGCGCGGCACTTGCCGTGGTCCACAAGAGTTTCCATTGCTCTCCAAGTGTCTAGCAAAGTGACATTGTGATCGTAAAGAACATTGCCGTTCTGATCGCGAGGGTCCTGCTCGTCGCCGGGCTGAAAGGCAAAGGGTGTGTGAATGAGGTAGAGATCGAGATAGTCGAGGCGGAGCCGGTCGAGACTTGCGGTGAAGGCGGGCTCGACGCGCTCGGGGCGGTGATTGGAGTTCCACAATTTTGTCGTGACGAAGATGTCCGCGCGGGCGAGGCCGTCAGCGGCGAGTCCTTTCTGCAAGGCTTCGCCAACCTCGCGCTCGTTGCGGTAACGTTCGGCGCAATCGAAGTGGCGAAATCCGGCTGCGAGTGCGTCGGTGGTGGCAGATAGGGTTACGGCGGAGTCTGGAATCAGGGTGCCAAAACCAAGCGCGGGGATTGCGCCGGTGGTGGCGTGCTGGAGAGGAATTCTCTTCATGCGAAGGTCGGAAGATTCCATGATGGTTGCACCTCTGCGATTTTGTGTCGGATGCAGGGGTTAGATGCGCAGGTGCGGGTAAGGGGGACGACGGATTTTGATGAGCGAAGATGGGCTTGAGGTATTTGGCCGAAAAGATTGAGTTGTTTGGTCAATTGGAGTGTCGCACCTTGTATGTTGACTTTGGAGAGAGACTTGTCTGCAGGAGTGCAGCGAGTTGCTCTGGCGGAGGAGGCCGGGTCGCGCCGAGGCCGAGGAGAATTGCATCGAGCCTGTCCGGAGATCGGGCCCCCCGCCCTAGTTTCCAAAAACTGAAGAGAATCACAGGCGGTAGAGCCTGCATACAAGGTCAGTTGGAAACAGCGCAGGGTCGGGGAGCCAGGGCAAAGCCTACTCCGAGGAGCGGGAATGGACAAGATCAGTAGGGTGTGGATTAGAGGTCAGTGCCCGAGAGTTGGTGGTGGCGTTGGAAGACCAACGGGTGCAGCGGTATGCGAATACCGCTGCCGGGCATCGGAAGTTGCTGGAAGCTTGTCGCGCGCGGGGGGCGGCGCGTGAGAGTGGTTTTAAGAAGCGACCGGAATGTATGGGCTGGATGTGGCGCTGCTGTTGAGCGCAGCGGAGAAAGTGGAAGTGATGGTGGCGAATCCGCGTGCAGTGCGGGATTTTGCCAAAGCCATGATGCAGCGCAGCAAGAACGATCCGTTGGATGCGGTGGTGCTGAGAGAATTTGCGACACGGATGCCCTTTCGGGCGTGGCAGAGGCCAAGCCAGAATCGATTGGCGCTGTGGAGTATCACCCGTCGGATCCAAGCGCTAAACGAGCAATGCCGCGCGGAGAAAAATCGCCAGCATGCGGCGGGAATATCGCAATCCACGCCGGGCTGTGTGCGGCGGGACATCGTGCGGAATTTGCGGGTCCAACAGCAGGCCATAAAAAAGCTGCGGCAGGAAGCGCAGAAATGCCTGGAGCAGGAAGCCCAGCTGCGACAGGAATACCAGCTGCTGGTTAGTGTCCCGGGTATCGCGGAAAATAGCGCGCTACAAATCTTGGGAGAGTTAGCGATGTTGCCAGCAGATCGGGACATTCGGCAATGGGTGGCCTATGCGGGGTTGGATCCGAGCGAGCATCAATCCGGTACGTCGGTGCGGAGGCCTGCGCGCCTGAGCCGCAGCGGCAATCGGCACTTACGGCGAGCATTATATATGCCAGCGCTGACGGCGATTCGCTGGGAGCCGCATCTGCGTGGTTTTTACGAACACCTGGTGCAACGCGGCAAACGAAAAAAACAAGCGCTGATGGCGGTGGCGCGCAAGCTACTACACGCCATCTACGGAATGTTCCGCACCAACTGCGTCTACCAGGGCCAACTCGTATTCCAACTCAAAGCGACTGCGAACCATCTTGCCCTGACGCAAAAATGCTCTTGACCTCCAACAGAGAATCTCCGGCGCTCGAGAGACACCATGTTATGGGAGACCCAGCCTTTACAGGCTGGGCTAACTTCTTTCGCGCCTCCGGCGCTTGTGCTGTAAGAACAAAGAAGGGACGGGACCGTAGTGGCGCTTGCGCTGTAGAAAAAGTGCAAGCGTCATAACGAACCCAGGAAAAAGCGCGGGTGCGCAGTACAATGAGGGAAACCCAAGAAAAGGCGCGGGCCGGAGTACCAGGTGCGAAACCCAAGAAAAAGGCACGGGCCGCCTCGGAATGCGGGCCGTACAAAGGCAACCTCGGGACCCAGGCGCAAGTGTGGCACCTGGGGCATCCGAGGCGGTGACAGGAAGGCAGGACTCACGGATTACGTTGTGCGGACTTGTGGCGCAGCATGCTGCGCCCCTACTAATTAATCAGGGGAGGGGGATTTGGAAGAGGTTGCGGTGGGTGACGGTTTTTACGTAGACGAAGGTGCCGTCGACTATGCCGGGATCGAGGTTGATGCCGAAGCGAGTAGAGTCGATATTGGCTAGATCGACGACGGAGCTTTGGGGCAAAGTAGCGGCGTCTTCGGAAGAACGAATGCCATCGGGCGGCAGATCGGGAAGGGACTTGCCTTTCGGAACGAGAATGGAAACGGTCATGCCGCTCTTGGTCCCCTGTAACAACGGGGCGACGAAGAAGCGGGAACCATCCGGGGACCATTTCACCATGCCCTCCGCAGGACAGATGCGCCTGATGGCGCCTCCGTGAATGGGGACGGCAACGACCGCAGTGGTTGGAACTTCATTGACGGCGACGGTGACAACCGCGAAGAGCCGATCAGGGGAGATGGTCTTGAGACCGACAATCGGGCTGGGCAACACTTTGACGCGGCCGGAGCCATCCTTGTTGATGCGAAAGAGATAGTTATTGGAGGCTTCGGACGCGATGAAGATCACGTCGTTATCGGGGCCGAAGAACGGCGTGCTTTCTCCAGAAGAGGCCAACATGCGCGGCGCGAATGAATGATCGGCCGAGGCTAACCAGAGCTGGGATTTGCCGCCGGGCGGTTGGGTGGTAAAGACGATCTCTTTTTCATTGAGGGAAATGTCGTAATCGTCGATGGAAAAGCCTTGCACGAGCGGAGCGCTCTTGCCCGAGGCGATTTCCGTTGTCCAAAGTTCCTGGGGCGATCCGGACGATTCGCGGCGGAGCAGAAAATAGACACGGGAACCATCGCGAGAAAATTTGGGTTGCCAAGCGTAGCCTTCGGAAGAAAGCATGCGTTCGCCGCGAGCATCGTGCAGCCAGACACCGGTTTCGTTCATACCGACGGAGGAGATGAGGGAATGGCCGTCGGGCATGACGGCAACGCCGATTTCCTCGGTAGGGCCAAAGGTGATTTGTTGAGGGTGACCGTCGGGGAGGGATTGACGCCAAAGGTGGCTCGCACCGTCGACATAAGCGCTGAAGTACATTGATTCGCCGTTGGGCGACCAAGCCGCCGAGGTACACACGGGCGGCCCGACCAGGTAGCCCATCGAGCTGCCATCGAAAGGGACGAGGCGGCAGCGCCACCCGCCGGTACCGTCCATCTCAACGACGAGCACGCGTTTGCGGTCAGGGGACAAGAAGGAGTAATGGGCCATACCGCGTTCGTGTTCCGGGGAGTAGATGGTTCGCAGCTGCGACCTGCTGTCTGTGGAAGTGGCGAGGACCATATGCAAGCCGGTGGTGATTTGGGAAAACATCAGCTGCCGGGCGTCGAGCCAAGTGAGACCGGCTGCGTTGGCAAGAAAAAGGCGGGGCTCGCCGCCGAGGGGTGAGGTGGTGAAAGTGTCCCAGCGATTCTGCGCGATCGTGTAAGCGATCTGTGAGCCGTCGGGAGAGAAGGAGACACTATATTTCGGGAAACCATCATGGGTCAGTTGCACGGGTTGCCCGTTTGGAAAGAGCATCGTGTAGACCTCGCCGGCGGTGGGAAAAACGGGCCCGTTGCCGCGTATGAATGCAATCATGCGACCGTCTGGCGAAATAGCGGGAGAAGAGACGGCATCGCTGAAGTTGGTGAGCTGCGTGTAGCCCGCGAATAAGCGGACCTCCTTGCGGCGTGTGCGAGCAGCAAAAAAAACCACGAGGGCGAGAAGTAGAGCGGCAGCGATGGTCAAGTGCAGCCAGAGGCGGCTATGCGGAGCGGCCAGATTCGAGTGGACGGGGATTTCCCGCGGCTGTCCCGTTGTGGTTGGCGGGAGGATTGCGGACGACGCGCCATTCTCGGGATACGACCCGTTGTTGTGCGCGCCGTTTGACGGCAGCGGGGAGGTGTTGGGGACAACGACTTCCTGCACATGCGCGATGAAGCGATAGCCACGCTTGGGCAAGGTTTCGATGAAGCGGGCATTGTCGGCGTCGTCGCCGAGTGCTTCGCGAATTTTGTTCACCGCGACAGCGACACCGTGGTCGAAATCGACAAAAGTATCGCTGGACCAGAGCGCGCGGCAAACTTCTTCGCGAGTAACCACTTCTCCCACATGTTCGATGAGCAGCGCCAATAACTGAAAGGGCTGAGCCTGGAGGCGAATCTTTCTGCCGTCCTTGCGTAATTCGCCGGAGCGCAAGTCCAGCTCGAAGCGATCGAAGGCCACCCGGGAGGAGCGAGACGAGAACGGCATGTACTTCCTATGTCAATGCTAAAGAGCGTGGCTATGCTAATGCGGGAGAACGACGCAGTCAATTCGCAATGCGGCCAGGCACAAGTCGTTGTGCGGGAGCAGATTACCCGTTGATTGGGAGTTGACCTGAAGTTGATGCGCTGCGCATTGTGCGGGCGCCCGGCAATTGCGCATAGTGCCGCTCGCGTTTTCACCTGGCGCTGGTCCCGGCGGTATGGGAAAGACGCGAAAGACGGAAGCGAAAATTCGAGGAGAAACAAGAGGAGAAACAAAATGAATCGACCAAAGACCTGGAAGACTGGGCGCGGGCACTTCGCCGCATTGATGGCATTGGCAGTATTCGGACTTTTGTTCAGCGCGAGTGGAGCACGAGCTGGTTGCGGAGCATTTAGCAAGGCGGGCCCCTTTCCCGCAATTCCCTTCGTAAGCCCTGCGGGGCACGCAGCGGCGAGCGGTGGCGACGAGGATGATTGGCACGGGCCCGTAAGCATCGTGGGCTTGTGGCATGTGGCGTACACCGCGGACTACTCGACTTCCGGTCCATTGCCGGTGCCTGTGGTGCCTCCGGGATCGTTCCCGTTCATTCAGTCGTACAAGACGTGGCACGCGGATGGAACGGAATTTGAAAATGCGTTTCTGCCGCCGACTGGAGGCAACGTGTGCTTCGGAGTGTGGAAGGACATAGGGCACAACAGCGTGAAGCTGCACCATATTGGGCTGATGTTTGCGTCTGACGGGAGCGTTGCGAACGTATTCACCGTGGACGAAATCGACACGGTGGCGAACGACGGGAAAAGCTACAAGGGCACGTTCGATTTCAAAATTTATGGAGCGACCGATGTGCTCGGGACGGGGACGGTGCTGCAAGAGTTGAAGGGAACAACGGCGGCTACGCGCATAACCGTGGATTGAGCGATCCGCGATGCGGGACGGCGCCTCGGAACGCGGGCCGTACAGAGGCAACCCCGGGCCCCAGGTGCGACGACGGTACCTGGGGCACCCAAAGGCGGTGACAGGAAGGCAGGACTCGCGGATTACATTGTGCGGACATGGGGCGCAGCATGCTGCTCCCCTACTGAGGACCTGAGAAGTGAGGCGTTTCAGTGGGCTAGGCGTTTTCGACGCGCGACTTTATGTCTGAGTAGGCCGCATCGATGAGGGTTGTTAGTGCCGCGGCGTCTATGGGAGTTCCCGGTTTCAACTGCACATGGCGCATGAATTTGCCGGTGCCTTGCAATAAGCGGGCCGGATCCGGCAGCGCTGCGCCATGGAAGAACCCGACGTTTACGTGGTATGTGAATACATTGACGTAGGCGAAGGGCGCGTCTCCCAAACAGGCAACCGGACAGCCGTCATGCAAAAGCTCGCGGACTTCGTCGCCGGATTTTCGGATCAGCGCGAACCAGTGTTGCGCGATGGCTCCCAATTCGCCTGGATGATTTTTCATCCACGCTTGGATGGCGGGATCGCGCACGACAGCGCCGTTGAATCGCAGCAAGCCGGTGGTCATGGTCGGTCTACTTTACGTGACGGATCGGAGGAACCCAAGAGCCTTGGTGCAAGTGCGGCGCCTGAGGTACCCGACGGGAGGAACCCCAAGAACCCAGGTGCAACGACGGCACCTGGGGCACCCGCACGGACCGAAGCTGGACTGCGCGGTCTGACCCGCCGTATAGATCGAAGAGAGATTCTTTCCGCAAAAGACGCGGAAAGAGGCAGAGGTCCTCACTTCGCGGACTGCGTTCGGAATGACGCGGGTGGGGGCTGCGGACATGGAGCGACGGCATGAGTCGTGTCTTGCGGATTCCATTGTGCGGACTTGGGGCGCAGCAGTGCGGCGCCCCTGCGCGGATAGGTGCACGGCTTAGGCGGGGTGGTGGTGACGCGTTGGGGTAGTGTTGTTGCGTGGGTGGGCGGGGTCCACTAGACTGGAAATTTCGGGAAGGCAAGAGACGGGCGGAAGCCTGTGCTACGGCGAGGAGTGAGATTCCGAGTGCGGACAGTATGGCGGGCTTTGCTGTGGATTGGGGCAATCGGGGTGGTGATTGTGGCCACTGCGGTTTGGTGGTTCATTTACCGGCCACTGCCGCAATTGGATGGGTCGGTAACGGTTCCGGGACTGAAGAGCGAGGTAACGGTCGAGCGGGATAATTGGGGAGTGCCGCACATCCGAGCGGGGTCGGTGGAGGATCTAGCGGAAGCGCAGGGTTATGTGATGGCGCAGGACCGGCTGTGGCAAATGGACCTGCTGCGACGAGCGGCGCGAGGCGAACTATCCGAGGTGTTGGGTCCCGCGACGCTAAAGATCGATAAAGATTTTCGAACATTGAATTTCAGCCGCGCGGCGGACCGCGACATTGGGATGACTCGTCCGGAAGTGCGCAGAGTGCTGGAAGCGTACGCGCGGGGCGTGAACGATTACATCGAGCGACACATCGATCGCCTGCCGATTGAATTTGCACTGCTGAATTACAAGCCGCGCCCGTGGTTGCCCACCGATTCGCTGGTGATTGCCTGCTACATGTACCGAACGCTGACGGACACACGGGAAGAGGAGTTGGGACGGGCGATCGTGACGGCGAAGGTTGGGCCGGAACTGGCGAAGGATTTGTACAGTCCTGAAGCGTCAATGGACCATTACGTCGTGGGAGACCCGAATGTGGGGAAGGATTCGGGGTCGACGGCCAAGTCTAAACAGGACCCGGACGATGACGACGATGATATGGACACGGACGATGTGCTGAAAGCAACGTACGACGTGCATGGGAAGCCGGGCGGGGCTGATGCGCCGGACGTGACGACGGCGTTGGCGGGAGACGCGCGGGACTGGCTGAGGGAGTCGGAGCGGGAGATTCGGCAATCACTGGGAAGCAACAATTGGGTGGTGAATGGTACGCACACGGCGACGGGCAAGCCGCTGCTGGCGAACGATATGCATTTGGAATTGACGCTACCGCCGATCTGGTACGAGGTGCATCTGACCGCGCCGGAGTGGAATGTAAAAGGGTTTGCGCTACCGGGCGCGCCGATGGTGGTGGTGGGACACAACGAGCGAATCGCGTGGGGCTTCACGAATAATGGCGCGGACGTGCTAGACCTGTACATTGAAACGTTCAATCCGGAGAACCCGGACGAATATCGGGTGAACGGGGAATGGAAAAAGGCGGATGTGTACGACGAAGTGATCAAAGTAAAGGGCGGCCGGGACGAACATCTGCGACTGGTGGTGACGCGGCACGGGCCGGTGGTGCTGCGCGACGGGGATAAGAGTTACGCGATGCGCTGGACGGTGCTGGAGCCGGGGGCGCTGTGCAACTTTTATAACTGGTTGGGGAAAGCGCAGAACTGGAGCGAGTTCCGGGAAACCATGAAAGGGATCTGGGGTCCGGGGCAAAACGTGGTGTATGCGGACGTCGACGGAAACATCGGGTATGTGCTGGGGGCGCATGTGCCGATCCGGAAGAAGGGGCACGGGGAAGTTCCTGTGCCGGGAGATACGGACGAATACGAGTGGACCGGGTACATCCCGTTCGATCAGTTGCCGCAGGCGTTTAACCCGGAGAGTGGACTGATCGTAACGGCGAATGCGCGGGTAACGGGACCGAATTACAAACCGTACATCACGGATCATTGGGAAGAGCCGTACCGTACGGCGCGAATTTATGAATTGTTGCGGGACAAGCGGGATCTGCGGCCCGAGGACATGCTGAAAATCCAGACGGACACGTACAGCTATCCGCACCTGTTTGTGGCGGAGCAGTTGGCGGCGGCAGCGAAAGTGGATCCGCCAAAGGATCCGCGGGCGCGAAAACTAATTGAAGAAGCAAGAAACTGGAATGGCATGGCGGACGCGAACTCGGCGGTGGTGTCGTTTCTGGACACGGCGTTATTTGAGACGCTGCATTTAATCCTGGAACCGCACCTGGGGAATGACACCGACGATTACCACTGGCGGAAAGTGGCGTTTCTGCAGCGGGTATTGACGGAACGTCCGGCGCGGTGGCTGCCGGCGGATTACAAAAATTACGATGAACTGCTGAGCGCGGCGGCTGACAAGTCGGTGAAACGGCTGGAAGCGAAAACGAAGGATGCTGATCCGGATGATTGGGCGTGGAAGCGTTTCAACTACCTGGATATGTTGAACCCCATCGGACGCCAGGGAGTGTTGAAGAAGCTGCTGAGCATCACGAACCAGCCGCAGTCTGGGACGGAGTGGAGCCCGCGAGCAGCGAGCCGGCATCACGGGCCGTCGGAACGATACGTGGCGAACCTGGCCGACTGGGATCGGACGATCATGCTGATCACCGGGGGCGAATCCGGGCAGACGGGGAGCGAGCATTACCGCGACCAGTTTCCGTATTGGTTCGAAGGGAAAGCGATTTATGCGCCGTTTTCGGACGCAGCGGAAGCGAAGGTAAAGAAGCACACGTTGACGCTGAAGCCGGGAGCGTGATGCATGGGCGTGGGATAGATTACAATTTTTTGCGCTGCGTAGTTCGTAAGGGGCGGCCGAACTAAAATTTGGCACTACACACGTTCGCCAGTACACAAGAGCATTGTGTCTGTTCTTTGGCGTGCTTTAGAATGCTGAATACATTATGTCTGAGGAACGAGTGAACCAACCTATAGCGAAGAAAGTGGAACCACCGAAGAAGCCAGATTTCGAACGCTCGCTGGCGCGGCTGGAAGAAGTGGTGCGCAAGCTGGAAAGCCCGCAATTATCGCTCGATGAAGCGATGAAACTGTTCGAAGAAGGCGTAGGACTTTCGCGGGAATGCCAGAAGCAACTGGAAGAGGCGGAAGGTCGCGTGGAGATCCTATTGAAGAAGGCCGATGGAAGGCTAGCGGCGGAGCCGTTCGAAACGGAAGGCGAGAACAAACCGTGAGGGTTGCGCGAATCTGCACCGCGAGCCACAACTCAGAACAATGAACCTTCCGCCCTTTTTTGAAGAAGACCGCGAAGCGGTCGATGAGCAACTGGAGCGCCTGCTGCCCGGGGAGTCGGTGCAGCCGTCGTCGATTCACCAGGCGATGCGGTATTCGGTGTTCGCGGGAGGGAAGCGGATTCGACCGATTCTGTGCGTGGAAACGGCGCGGATTTTCGAGTCCGAGGTGAAGCCCGCGTTATATCCGGGATGCGCCATCGAGTTTATTCACACGTATTCGCTGATTCATGACGACCTGCCGGCACTGGACAATGACGATTTGCGCCGCGGAAAACCCACTTCACACAAGAAATTCGGAGAGGCGCATGCGATTCTTGCGGGGGACGGATTGTTGACGCTGGCGTTTGAGACTATCGCGGCGACACCGGTTTCCGCGGAACGGCGTGTGGCAATGACTACGGAGATTGCCAGCGCCGCGGGAACGATTAATGGGATGGTGGGGGGTCAAGTTGCGGACCTGGAAAACGAAGGCAAGAAGGTGGGGCCGGAAACGCTGGAGTACATTCACCGTTCGAAGACCGCGGCATTGATACGCGCGTCAGTTACGGCGGGAGCGTTGTGCGCGGGAGCATCGAAGGAAGATGTGGGGCGTTTGCGAAGATTTGGAGAAACGATCGGGTGGGCGTTTCAGGTCACAGACGACATTTTGGATGTGGAGGAATCGTCGGCGGCGTTAGGGAAAACGGCAGGAAAGGATATCGCGCAGCAAAAGGCGACGTATCCCGCAGTGTTCGGGCTGGAGCGTTCGCACGAGATTGCCGAAGAGCTTTCCGCGAAGGCCATCGGGGAATTGCAGGTGTATGGCGAGCGGGCCGAGCGGTTGCGGACGATCGCGGAATTTCTGGTGCTACGCCGCGCGTAGTTCCCTTTTCATGAGCAGTAAACCCACACGCAAAAGGCTGGATGTATTGCTGGTCGAACGAGGGCTGGCGGAGTCTCGCCAGAAGGCCCAGGCGATGATACTGGCTGGGGAAATCGAAGTGGACGGGGCGCGGGCGGAAAAAGCCGGAGCAAATGTGGCGGAGACAGCGGGAATCGCGGTCAACAGCCGGTTGCAGAAATATGTGAGCCGGGGGGGATTCAAGCTGGAAGGCGCGTTGGAGGATTTTGAGGTGAGCGCGGAAGGACTGGTTTGCCTGGACGTGGGCTCATCGACGGGAGGATTCACGGATTGCCTGCTGCAGCATGGAGCCACGCGGGTGTATGCGGTGGATGTGAACACGGATCAACTTGCGTGGAAACTACACCAGGATGGACGGGTGGCGCGAATCAAGAAAAATGCGCGGGAGTTGACGCGCGAGGATGTCGGCGAATCGGTGGACCTGGTGGTGGCGGATGTGTCATTTATTTCGGTGAAGAAGGTGCTGCCGGGGGCGTGCGCTTGCGCAAAGAACGGGGCGCACTTTTTGATTCTGATTAAGCCGCAGTTTGAGTTGGAGCGCGAAGACGTGGGGAAAGGCGGAATCGTGCGGGACCCGGAGTTGCACAAGGCGGCGATCGCGAGTGTGCGAAATGCGGCGGAATCGCTGGGATTAGAGGTTCTGGGGATTGCGCCGAGCCGACTGGCGGGCGCCGAAGGCAATCAGGAGTATTTCCTTCACGGGCGAAAAGGGGCTAGGGTAGAATCCCAGTAATCCATCCATGCGACCTTCTCCATGCTACAAAACGATTGGAATCATTTCGCGTCCGCGCAGGTCGATCCTGGCGGAAATTGTGCCGAATTTATTGTTGTGGTTGAAGGAACGGGGCGTAACCACGTTGCTGGATTCCGAGACGGCGACCCCGGTGAATCATGCGGAACTGGGGAAAACGCGGCATGACATCGCGATGCATGCCGACCTGCTGTTGGTGCTTGGGGGAGATGGGACGCTTTTGGCGGCGGCGCGCGAGGCGGCCGCGCACGGAATACCGATTCTTCCGATCAATTTAGGGGGCTTGGGTTTCCTGACCAGCTTCACGATTGAGGAACTGTACCCGGCATTGGAACAAGCGCTGGAGGGCTGCGCGCCGGTGAGCGAACGGGTGATGCTGCTGGCCGAGCGTTTGCACAATGGCGAAATATTGACGCAGCAACGGGTGTTGAATGAGGCGGTGGTACATAAAGGAACGCTGGCCCGGATGATCGAGCTGGAACTGTTCATTGACGATGATTTTGTGTGCCGATACCGGGCGGATGGATTAATCGTGGCGACGCCCACAGGGTCGACGGCGTACTCAATGTCCGCAAACGGGCCGATCGTTCATCCGGCGGTAGAAGCGACGCTGGTCACGCCGATTTGCCCGCATACGCTCAGCGACCGCCCGATCGTGGTGCCGGATATTTCGAAGATCGAATTGAGGATGGGAGAGAATACGGATTCGGTATTTTTGACGATGGATGGACAAACGGGCGTGCCGCTACAACTGGAAGATCGGGTGCGAATCACGCGAGCGGCGGAGCGGCTGAAATTGATACACCCGCCGAATAAAAGCTACTTTGAGATTTTGCGAAACAAATTGAACTGGGGCAAAGCGTAACGAAATTAAGGGTGCGCGAGAACGTCGGTGCGAAGAAGGTCAGCTGATGTTTCCGGGCGACGGATGAGGCGGGCGCGTTTGCCGTTGACGAGAATTTCGGCGGGACGGCAGCGGCCGTTGTAATTTGAGGCTTGCACCATGCCATAGGCGCCGACAGCCCAGATGGCCACGGTATCGCCGGGTTGGACGGGGCCGAGGGGCCAGGCCTTCAGGAAGCAGTCACCGGTTTCACAGACTGGGCCGACAATATCAACGCGATCGGTAATTTTTTGGGCGGGTTTTCTATCGGCCAGGTGCACGCGTGTGACGGGATGAGGCGCGTCGTAGAGAACAGGGCGAGCAAAATCGTTCATGGCGGCATCGACGATTACGAAGGATTTTGTGGAGTTTTTCTTGGTGTAGATGACGTTGGAGAGGAGCACCGCGGCGGGAGCGATGATGGAGCGGCCCGGCTCCAACAAGAGATGGACGCCAAGAGGACGAACCACGCCGGCGACCATACGAGCATAGTCTTTACGCGCCACGGGCTTTTCATTGGTGTAGCGCACGCCAAGACCGCCGCCGAAGTCGAGATATTTGAGGTGAATGCTCTGGCGCCGGAGGTCGAGTAAATAGCTTGCGAGGCGATGCAGGGCTTGGCGAAATGGGGCGAGGCCAATGATCTGCGAGCCGATGTGAGCGCTGATTCCCTGCCAGCGAATCGATTTGGCGTTGCGATGCTGAAGATAAAGCCGGCGAGCTTCGGGCCAGGCAATGCCAAACTTGTGATGCGAGAGTCCCGTGGAAATATGGGGATGACCGCCGGCCTTGACGTCAGGATTAACACGCAGCGAAATGCCGGGAGAAAACGAGCGACGAGAGGCTTCTTCGAGGAGCACGTCGAGTTCTTCGGGAGACTCTACATTGAACTGGAGAATGCCGGGGGCGCTGTTTCGTTTGGATCTGTAATTGAGGGCCGCGCGAATTTCGTGCTGCGTTTTTCCCACGCCGCTGAAAACGATGCGATTGCCGGGAACGCCGATATGGCCGAGATGATCGAGTTCGCCCGCGGAAACGATGTCGAAACCGCTGCCGCGCTTGGCGAGTAAGTTGAGGATGGAGAGATTGCCGTTGGCCTTAACAGCAAAGCACAAAAGGTGGGGCAGGCGCCCCAAGCCGGATTGCAGTTCGTCAAAGGCGTTCTGGATGGCACGCTGGCTGTAGACGTAAGCGGGGGTGCCGAACCGCGATGCAATTTCCTGGAGGGCAATCCCTTCGCAAAAAACCTGCTGCGAACCACCGCGAGACTTTTTCCAGGCAAACTGCGGAGTAAAGCCGGCCGGATCGATGAAAGGAAGATTTTGTCGGGCTTCGCCGTGGGCGGTCATTTTACTTTTAAGACTACCAAGGTGCGATCGTCGACCAAAGGAGCACTGTGGGTGAACCAGTCGACTTCCTGCAAAATCACGTCGGAAATTTCGGTGGCGGTGCGCTCATGATGCTGCTCGATAAGGCGCATGACGCGGGTGGTGCCGAAGAACTGGCATTCGGCGTTGAGGGTTTCGGCGATTCCGTCTGAATGGAAGACGAGAATATCGCCCGCTTCGAGAGTGACGCTCCACTCGTCATATTGGACTTCTTCGAAAATGCCGAGGGGAAAGCCGGTCAATTCGATTTTGTCGCAGCGGCCGCCTTTGTAGAGGAGGGGCTGAGATTGGCCGGCGTTGGCGACGCGCAATTTTTGGCGGCCTTTTTGCCAAGTGGCGAAGCAGGCGGTCATGAAGCGGCCTTCGATGCGGCGCTCGCCGACGAGCTGATTCATCTGGCGGAGCATTTCGGCGGGCTGCAATTTTTGGGGCGCCAGACTGCGCATGATGCCGATGGCCACGGCTCCGTAAAGGGCAGCCGCGGTGCCTTTGCCGCTGACATCGCCCAAGGCGACGCCGAGTTGTTGGGGGCCGTAGCGCAGGAATTCGTAAAGATCGCCGCAGACTTCGCGGGCGGAGATGTAGCGGGCGGCCACATCGAGACCGTAATCGTCGGTGGGGACGGGACGAAGCAAGGCTCCCTGGATGCGTTTGGCAGCTTGCAGATCGCGCTCCATGCGAGCTTCGCCTTGAGCGACTTGTTCGTAGAGACGTGCGTTTTCGAGGGAAACCGCAAGATTGGCAGCGAGAATGGAGAGCGTCTGAACATGGTCTTCGGTGAAGTAATTGAGTTGCGGGCTTTCCAGGTCGAGCACGCCGATGACCTTGCCTTTGTGGATCATCGGGATGGCGAGCTCCGAGCGGGTTTCTGGATTGACCATGAGATAGCGGGGGTCCGCAGTCACATCGGGGACGAGGACCGGCTGGCGGAGAGTGGCAGCGGCGCCGACAAGTCCTTCGGAAGCAGCAGCGCGCAACTTGCCCTGAACGCGTTGACCATGTTTGACGTCGAGGCGGTGGCGAAAGATTTTTTGCTCTTCGTCGTAGAGCATGATGCTGAGGATCTGGTAATCGATGACGCGCTTGACGAGTTCGGCGGCGCGGCGCAGCAACTCTTCGACATCGAGAATGGAACCGATCTCGCGGCTGACGTCATTGAGGACGAGAAGAGTTTCCGCCTGGGTGCGGACTTTTTCGAACAGGCGGGCGTTTTCGATGGCGACCGCGAGACGATTGGCGAGGACGGAGAGAATGTTCTGCTGATCGGTGGTGAAGTAATCGAGATGGCGGCTCTGAATATCGAGAACACCGACACATTTGCCTCGAAACATCAGGGGCACGGCGAGCTCTGAACGGACGCTGTCGATGGCATTGATATAACGCGGATCGAGCGAAACATCACTGACCCGGACGGGATGTCCGGTGCGCGCGGCAGTGCCGGTAATGCCCTGTCCAACGGGAATTTTCAGGTTCTCGGCCAGGCCCGGGGGATAGCCGATGGCGAAGCGGTGCGTTAAATAAGCGCCTTCGGCATCGACCATTAAGACGCCGAAGAGTTCGTAATCGATGTGCTTTTTGATGAGCACCGCGGCGTGCGACAGGACTTCGTCGAGATTGAGGGAGGCGTTGACCTCCTGCCCGATCTCCGCGAGCGTAGCTACAACCTCTGGACTATTGGTGTTCGGATCCGTTTGTACTTTATCTATGGCTTCCATGAACCTTTTATTATAACAGGCGAGTTCCCCGGGCTTGGGAGCAGGAGGGAGCGCTAGGCGGTTTTTGCCTTGCCCTGGGAGGCGAATTGCAGGATGCAGACATCGGGCAAATTGCGGTAACGTTCGTCGAAATCGAGGCCATAGCCGACGACGAATTCGTTGGGAATGACGAAGCCGGTGTAATCGGCACGAACTTCGGCGATGCGGCGTTCGAGCTTGTCGAGAAGAACGACGACGCGAAGAAGCTTGGGCTTTTTTTCTTCGAAGAAACGCAACAGATATTTCAGGGTCAAGCCGGTGTCGAGAATATCTTCGACGACGATGACGGTCTTGCCTTCGATGCTGACATCCAAATCCTTGACGAGTTTCACTTCGCCGGTGGAATCGGTGCCATGGCCGTAACTGGAGACGGAAAGGAAATCGAAGGAGACCTCGCCGCCGAGTTCGCGCGCCAAGTCCGTGAGAAAGAAGACGGAGCCTTTGAGAACGCCGATGAGGTGAAGAGTTTCTGTTGGAAAATCGCGGCGAATTTCTTTGGCTAATTGCTTGAGGCGTGTTTTGACGCGGGAATCAGGGATGAGTACACGAAGGGATTCGTCGGGGCGAAGACCCGGCAGGGGCTTGGCTGATGGTGTCACGCGTTTGTGGGTCACACGGCCTCCTCAGTCGATGTGGTTGCGCGAGGCGTTTTGCTCCGGCGTTATGGTTGAAACGGGTAATTCGTTTTTTCATCCTATGTGGTGGTGTTTGGGGTGTCAAATCGCGGGGGGAAAAGCGGGTCTGGCGACCCGCCAGTACAGGGACGGGTATTGCGCCGCGGGCCGGGCACCCGCCGCGTTGCTCGGGATGGCGGATTATACGGCCGAGAAGATTGAGTTGTTTGGGAAATACGAGTGTCGCGCCTACGGCGCTTGTGCTTCAGGAAAAGGAGGGCGTGCGGCACCATAACGAACCCCAGGGGGGCGCAGTGCCATGAGCGAAACCCAAGAAAAAGCACGGGTCTGACGACCCGCCACGACACTAGCCAATACACGAGGCACTCCACTAGCTACGAGAGCCAATGCGAGGGTTAAATCGCGGGTGAGGGGCGGGGGTGCGGATGTGCGGGTATACTTGTGCGGCTGTTGAGATGGCGTGGGTCGGAAGAGCCGGCTTACGGTGGATTTGGCGCGAGTGGATATGGGGCAATTGCTTAAGGCTACGTTTTTGGTCATGACGGCGCTGTTCCCGATCGTGAACCCACTGGGAAGCGCGCCGATCTTTCTTTCGCTGACCCACTATTATTCGGCGGAGGAGCGCAAGCTGCTGTCGCGGCGGATCGCGATCAACAGCATTGCGTTGATTATCGGGTCGTATTTTATCGGTACGCACATCCTGGCGTTCTTCGGGATATCGCTGCCGATTGTGCAGGTGGGCGGGGGCTTGGTGGTGGCGGCTACGGGTTGGGCGCTGCTGAAGCAAAACAATGAGGACACAACAAAAACGGATGTGCACCGGAGCGTGGGCGCAGAGAATTTATTTACGAAGGCGTTTTACCCGTTGACGTTGCCACTCACGGTGGGTCCAGGGTCGATATCGGTGGCGATCACGCTGGGAGCGAACGAGCCGCACAGCAATCATCTGATCGTTTTTTCGATGCTGGGAGCGGTGATCGGTTCGGTAGCGATCGCGGCGTCCGTGTATTTGTGTTACGCGTTCGCAGACCGGCTGGCGCGGGTGCTGGGAGACACGGGGATGAGCGTGATCATGCGGCTGTCCAGCTTTTTTCTGGTGTGCATCGGGGTGCAGATTATCTGGAATGGGGTTTCGATTTTACTGAAGTCGGTCGGTATGGCGGTGCATTGAAGACGCTCACGGATTCGAAGAGGCGACCCCAACAGCCGGCCAGATGCCGGCGCTACGAACTGTTGCTTCGCTATTTCCAATCCGGCAGTTCCCTTTTTCCGAGGAGCGCTTCGGCGGCCCAGGCGCCGAGATAAACAGACTGAGCGACGCCGTGACCGGAGAAGGCTCCGAGGACCACGGCGTTTTTGCTTTGGGGGTGATGTTCGAAGACCGGCTTCCAATCTGCGGCAATACAAATGGGCCCGCCCCAGCGATGAGTGAAGGTGACATTGCGAAGCGCGGGATGAAAACGGGCGATGCGCTTCTGCAACTTGTCGAAAAGCTCGAGAGCTTCGCCCTCGTCGATGTCCAGCGTGTATAAGCCTTCCGAATTTTCGAAGAAAATCAGGCCGCTGCCGAAAATGATGGCGTCGCCGAGAAAGCGTCCCCAAAGATAGGGCAGGTCGACGGTGTAGAAAGGCTTGCGATCGTGAAGGCCGAGTTTGTCGATTACGTCCTTGGACAATGATTGGGTCATGAGGGCGGTGGTGAAGGCAGGCTGGGCGCGTTCGCGCAGACCGTTCAAATCGAGGGCGAAGGCATTGGTAGCAAACAGAACGTGGCGTGGCTGAGTGGTTCCAGCGGCGGAGCATAAGGTGATGCGCTCGGCGAAATGAACTTCTGTGACCGCGGAGTATTCGAACAGCAAAACGCCAGCGCGCTCCGCGGCACGGGCGAGGCCGCCGACGACTTTACCGGGATCGATGCTTCCTCCGGGAACTTCTTTGACGGCACAAAGATCACCGGAGTCTCTCCAGCAGATGGGCGAGTTGGGCAATGGGTTGGCGCGGCCTAACTCATAGACACCGGGAAGAGTAAGGTCGCCGTCGACCTGGAGTTCGCGAAGAATGGATTGATAACCGGCGAGGACATCACCTAAGCCGGGCAAATCACCAACGGCAGATTCGGCTAAAACGACTCCGCCGGTGTGGCCGCTGGAGCCGGCGCCGATGGAGTCGGCTTCGAAGAGCGCGACAGATTTCTGTGGCGCGAGGGATTTCAGCCATGCGGCGGCGGCGAGTCCAGCGAATCCGCCACCGACGACGGCGAAATCCACGGTGGCGGGCAAGTCCTTGCGGGTCGGAATGAAGTTCACGTGCCAAGGGCGATTGCCCCAGTTTTGGCGGGTGGCCATGCGGTCTCATGCACCTTCGAAAAGAAATTTTACACCGAGGCGGGGTCCGACATTTTAGATGCGTGGGGGCAACGGTTCAGGCATTCGGCGACGGTTAGAGGTACTTGATAAGGACTACTTCGTTGCGGGATTCGTTGTAGACCAATTCATCCACGAGTTGCTGGGTGAGCATTAAGCCCAAGCCGCCGGGGCGCAGGCCCTTGGCTTCGCGCTCCTGCATGTGGGCCATGGGATTATCTTGGGGGTTGTTGATGGCGGCGTGCTTGAGATCCTCGATTTTGAAACCGGGGCCGGGATCGTCGAGGCGGTACATGAGCATGCGCTTGGTTTTGATGTAGGAGACACGCACTTTTTGATTGGGATCGAGATGACCGCCCCATTCAATGGCGTTATTCAGGAGTTCGCGGAAGGCGTAGCCAACTTTTTCGATGACCTCGGGAGCAAGTCCAGAGTCCATGTGCATGAGGAAGCTCTGGACGCGGGCGACAACCGAGCGCTCGCAGGGAACCATGAGTTCAACCCACTGGGAGTTGGCGGAGAGCACTTCGATGGCGGGAACTTCGGGTGCGGTAGAAAGTGCGTTTTCAATGCTGGAGAGCAAGGTGGTGGCATCCAGAGGTTTTTTGAGGAACTGGTAAACGCGGCCGCGGAGTGCAGAAAGCAAAGTGTCGGAGGTCTGGTCGGAGGTCATGACCATAATTTTGGGAATGTTTTTTTCGGCGTGGAGGTGACCGAGGAAACCGAGGCCGGTCATCTTGGGCATCCAGATGTCTAGAAGGACGAGATCGAATTTGCTGGTTTGGACGGCGCGCAAGGCGGCGATTCCGTCGGCGGCGGTAGAGACATCGTAGCCAGCTTTTTTGAGGATGCCACGCAGCATCTGTCGCGTGGTGGCGTCGTCATCAGTGACGAGGATGCTTGGCATGAATACGCTCCGGCGGGCAAGAGCTGGCACCGAAGCCTCCGGCGAGAAGCTGCGGAAAAGAATCGCTCAACTGGAAGTCCGGCGCCTGGTTTTGGCATGCGCTCCCTGGCTAGGGGAACGTTTCTGTCTCGCGTATCCTCTCAAATTTTGTTCCAGTTCCGCAATGGCTTCCTTCAAGGAGAGGAAAGCGCCGGAAGCGCCGGGAAGTTGGGCAGCGCGGCCGAGGTCCTGCAATTTTTCGGCATGGTCACGAGCGGCGTTGGCACCAAAGATGGCGACGGAGCCTTTGAGGGCGTGGGCGAGCGAGGCGACGGTTTGCGGCTGATTTTGCTGCATGGCTTGGTCGAGAGCGGCCATGCGTTTTGGAGTGTCGCGAAGAAAAGTGGCGATCATTTTGCGTGCGAGCTTTTCATCACCACCGACGCGATCGAGCAAGTTAGCGTAAGGAGATTCGGGAGATTTGGGCGATTTCGGCGATTTGGGCGGCGGCTCAGGTGGTGTGGCGGGAAGTGCATTTGGTGAGGCGCTGGTAAGGAGCGAATCGAGAGCGTCGAGACGAAATGGTTTACCGATGACCTCATCGAAGCCGGCTTGCAAGAGGCGAGCGCGATCCGCGTCACTGTTGTAACCGGTGAGGGCGATGATGGTTGTGGAACCGCTTTTTTTGTGGCGCTCGCGGATGGCGCGCAAAGCTTCCAGGCCGCTCATGACCGGCATATCTTCATCGAGGAGAACGATGTCGAACTGCTCGCGCTGAGTGGCTTCGAGGGCTTCGCGGCCATTCGAAACCGCGGTGACGTGATGACCGCTGCGTTGAAGCTGCAGAGTGGTCAACAAGCGAATCTCGTCCTGGTCATCGGCCAAAAGAATGCGCATCGGATGCTTCTTTGCGCGCGATGGAGTTGCGCGGCTGACGTGGGAGGTTGGACGGTCCGCGTTCGCGGGTACCATGGATTCCGAGGCCCTGGGCAGACGGAACCAAAATCGCGAGCCGGCTTGGGGCAGCGATTCGCAGCCGATTGCGCCGCCCCAACGCTCCACCGTGAGCCGACAAAAATATAACCCCAAGCCAGCCTTTCCGCCTCCCTGTTTTCCTTTGGAAAATAGCGCAAAAATCTGCTTTTGGGGCATATCGGGAGGAAGGCCGGGACCCTGATCGTCGATGTAGGCGGTGGCAAACTCGCCGCCGGTTTCGAGTCCGAGGGTGGCGGTGGTGCCTGGGGGCGAATAGCGAAGAGCGTTCTCGAGTAAGTTGGAGAAGATTCGTTCGATGCGGGAGGGCTCTCCGCGAACCTGGAGGGTGGGCGCGGTAAAGCCGCTGCTACGGAGTTGGACGCTTTTTGCGGCGTAGACGGGAGTGAAGGCATTCAGAACAGAGTTCGCGCAGGCCACCAGATCAGCGGTCGAGTTGTCGGTATTGCCGGGTTGCGTGGAGGATTGGAGGTCGGCAGAGAAGACTCTGAGGATGTCGGAAATCATGGTTAGTTGCTGATCGCTGGCTTTTCTACCGAGTTCGAGAAGACCTTTGGCGCGTTCGTTGAGGCGCTCCGCCGAAATGCAATCGAAAGCCACGCTCATGACGCTGAGGGGCTGCGATAAGTCGTGGATGATGCAGTGCAACAGGATTTCCTTTTTCTGGATTTCGCGCTGGAGTTTTTCGTGGTCGAGAAGCGAATTGCGGGCGGTCTGCAGCAGGCGGACGCGCTCTTCGAACTCCGGTTGCGGGCTGCGGAGTGCGAGGAAGCGCTGGCCTTCGAGTTGGAGCGCAATGGCTTGGAGAGGAAATTCTTTGCCCGAGGAAGATGTTTCCACCCAGGTCTCCGATTGGCAAAGGCCGTGCTGGTTTGAGTTCCAGAAAGCATCGGCTTCGAAAAGAAATGTTTCCAGGAAAGGAGACTTTTCGGCAATGGCGATGGCCGCGGGGCCGTCGGGTGGAAGTTGCCAGAGTTCGATGAGCCATGCGGGAGGAGGTGAAAGCGGGGTGAACAGGCCTTGGCCACGATGCTGGAGAAGCACGAAACCTAAGGCGCGGAGGAATTGGGGCAGAGGGTCAGACACGGTTAGCCCAGGAAGCGAATGATCTTGCGGGCGAGTTCGGAGAAGGCTGCTTCGACGCCTTCACCCGTTTTGGCGCTGGAGCGCAGCAGCGTCCAATTTTGGGCGACGAGACTGGCTTCCATCTCGGGCTCAATTTCCCACTGGTCGACGAGGTCGCACTTGTTCAGGACAAAGACAAAGGGGACGGGGCCGATCTCCTGACGGGCGCGCTCTTCCAGTGCGATGGCTTTGTCGAAAGTGGCGCGACGGGAACCATCGGCAACGAGGAGATAGCCGGAGGCGCCTTGAAAATAAGACCAGCGAATCTTTTGGAAATCGTCGTCGCCATACAAATCCCAGAGGACGAGATTGATTTCGGTGGTGTCGATGGTAAGGAGTTTTTTGTCGATCTTCACGCCAACGGTGGTGTGATAAGTCTCGGAAAAGATGCTTTCGACGAAACGACGGACGAGGCTGGTTTTGCCAACGGCAAAAGAGCCGAGCATGCAGATTTTTTTCTGGATCATGGATGGGTGGGAGGTGGAGCGAGGACGCGGAAGGTGACGCTGCGGTTGAAGCGGCGATTCTCTTCGCTGGTTTCGGGCCGCAAGGGTTCGGCTGTGGCCACACCTTTGGACTGGAGAGTGGCCGCGGGAATGCCGAGGCGGGAAAGTTCGGAGGCGATCCGGTCGGCGCGATGCTGGCTGAGACTCTGGTTTGCGACTTCCGCGCCGGTGGAATCGCTGTGGCCAATGATGGCGATCCGCAGGGTGCCATGAACGGTGCCAGGAGTGTTGAGGAGTTCCTGAAGAACGGGGAGAAGAATGCGAAGGTTGGAACGCTCTGCGGGGGAAAGTGTGGAACTGGCGAGCGGGAACTTGATGATGACTGCCTGGATTTTGTTTTTCTCTTCGTTGAAGGCGACTTGCTCTGGAGAGAGCGGGCCCAAATCGATGGCGCGGATTCCGGGAATGAGCATGGCGCGAGAACGAAGTTCGGAGAGCCATTTGGCGGAGGGATGACCGGCCAGGAGCAACACGCCATCCTTAACAGAAAGCGAAACACCAGGGGGCGGAGCGAGGGCAGCGATGGCGCGCTGCTGAATGAGCGGGTCGTCGAGTGCGTAATAGGGGCGCCAATGGAATTCGGCCTGGGAGGGGTTGAGTTGCGCATCGGAGACGAATTTCCGAGGGTCTGGAGCGAGCGGATCCCGAAGTCCGCGAATGACGAAGCGGCCATGTTCGCGGGCGAATGAGGTGACCGTGAGACCGGGCTGATCGCCGAGTGTAGTGGCGAGATCGCTCCAGCGATGGTATTGCCACCAGCGCCAGCCGAACCAACCACCGAGGATGAGGGCGAGCACGATGCCAGCAGCCAAAGCGTATGCGTAGCCGGTAGATTCGGTTTCCTGTTTGAATTTGGAATCGAGGCAACGGGAGAGTTGCTGATTCACACCGGCGAAGGGCGCGGTGTCTCCATCGAAGTGATCCAACTGGCCGGCATAGTCGGCGTGAATGTGCTCGAGTGTTTCGGCCATGCGGTCGTGCAAGGAGCGCGGGGCAACGCCACGGATGACCGCAGCGAAAATGGCGTAGGGTCCGTTCTCGACCCAAACGTCGAGGTCACCGACGTTGAGGCGATTGACGCCTTCGCCGGACTGGGAGTGGAAGGAGTCGCGGACGAAATCCTGGATTGCGGAAAGCATGCCGGAGACGAGGCTGGGATCCTGCATGGCAATGGCGGGAGCGACCGCATGGCCAATGGGCAGACCGGTTTTTTTGTGGATGAGGAAGACCTGCTCGACACGGAAGACCAGACTGTGAAGCAGGGCCACTTCGGTGAAGGAGCGGCCGGTACGCATGGCTTCGAAACGCCACTTCAAGCCTTGCCAGGATAAGCTCTGGTCCAGAACCTGATTGAAGGACTCGAGGAAAGAGCGAAGGGTCTCGAGGATGGATTTGCGAATGGCCGGGCCCATGACGGGGAAGAGAGCGTCGGCGACGGTGCTGGGATCCTTGCGAACGGATTCGCGCAAGGCGGTTTCGATGGTGGGAGCAAGGGCTTCGCTGAGCGCGTCGCTGCCACCCTGCTGGCGACGACGTTGAATGGCTTCGGCAACAACGCCACTGACATCTTCGGTGCGCGAGTCAGGATTATCGATGCGCTCATGGAGGCGCTCGAGAGCTTCCTGCTCGGGGGCAAGAATCAAATGCCGCAATTCTTCGAAGGAACCGGTGCCGTTGGGGGACGGACCCGCGGATTGATTCGCGGGGCGTGTGTTCGGCGTGTCTCCGGAGGAGGAGCGGACGTCAAATGGATGCGGCGATGGTTGAGGGGCAGAGCCCATAAAGTTGCGACGCGACTATTTCTCCGGTAATTCCAGTTCGTCTTTGAGGCGCAAGGCCACTTCGGTGAACAGATCGGCGAGGGCGGCACGATCGGTTTTGTCGTTGCGGAGTTGTTCGGCTTCGTGGTCGAGCGCGGCTTCCAATTCTTCCTTGGACTTTTGGATCTGATTGCCGAGGGCTTTGGACTGGTCGAGGATGCGGGAGCGCAGATCGGTTTGCGCCGCCTCGAGACTGTCTTCGAGCTGGGAGAGCTTCTTTTCCAGGGCTTTGGCGGCGTCGCGAGATTCGCGGGTGAGTTCCTTGAGGGCTTCGGTGCGCTCGGCCTTTTCGTTCTTGAGACGCTGGCCGAGCGATTCCATTTCTTCCCGGACGTAGGATTCCAAGGTATCGAAGCGTTTTTTGAGGTCGTCGCGGAGGGCTTCGGAAGATTTCGTGAGGCGCTCTTCGAGACGGGCAAAACGCTTTTCGTACTCGCGCATATTCGAGCCGAAAAGGATGTCGCGGATTTTGTCGACGTTTGCGCCTTCGCGCAGTTCGCCATTGGCGGGATTCTTTTCCTCATGATCGGAAGGCATGGGCTTATGTACTCCCTTCTTGCGTCTTGGCGGCTTGGTGGCCATCCGGGGGACAGTACTACGGGGTAAAGGAGATTGGCAACAAACAGTTTTGGGGGACCAAGGGTACGGAAGAGGTAGGAATACTGGGAGGGAAGGGATTGACAGCGAAAGGAAAAGAAAGTAAAAGAAAGAAAGCGAAAGCCGGCATCGGCGTGACGTTTTCCTCGAAGAGCTGAGGAGGAACCTGGCACTCCCACGAACGAGCCGGCCAGGGGGTGTGGGATGTTGTGTTTGCGCAGGATTTCTACGTGTGTCGCAGTTCTGCTGGTTCTGGTGTCGTTCGGTTTGCTGTTCACCAACACGTGTGAAGCGCAGTCGACGTACACGTCACAACTCAGTGGAGTGGTGAGTGACTCGAGTGGCGCGGTGATACCCGGCGCGAAGGTCACGCTGACTGATGAAGGGACCGGGGTGGCGACAACGGCGGAAACGGACGCGCGCGGCGTTTACGTGTTCACTGGCGTGCGGCCGAGCACGTATGACGTGCGGGTTGAAGCCGCGAGTCTGGCATCGCAAGAACGCAAGGGAGTGACGCTGCAGGTAAGCCAGTCGGCGAGCCTGAATTTCACGCTGACGCCTGGGACGGTGTCCGAGACGGTGAATGTGACGGAGCAAGCGCCGCTGCTCGACACGGGAAATGCGGAGTTGGGCACAGATGTGACGAACGAGTATGTCCGGGATATTCCGCTGATCAACCGGAGCATGTTTGGATTGGTTTTCCTGGCAGGGGGCGTGACGGAGACGACGGGGTCCGGGACGCAGGACTCGTATCCATCCGGGACTAATTTCGTTTCGAATGGACAGCGCAATGCTACGGCGGAAGTGCGGATAGACGGCGCTTTGACCAGCGCACCGGAGCAAGGCGAGGGAGGGACCACCAACGTGTATTACCAGCCGTCGGTGGAGATCGTTCAAGAATTCAAGGTGGAGAACAATAGTTTTTCCGCTGAGTACGGGAACAACGGGGGCACCGTGGTGAATATGGTGCTGAAACAGGGAGGCAATGATTTCCACGGCAGCGGCTGGTGGTTTGGGCAGCGGTCCGCGCTGGACGCCAACGATTACTTTAACAATTCGTCCGGGGTGCCGCGGCCGGACCACGTGCGGGACCAGTATGGATTTTCGCTGGGCGGGCCGATTCGCAAGCAAAAGACATTTTTCTTCGTGGACCTGGAATTCACCCGGGAACACGACCCCGTCAACATGAACGGAACAGTGCCCACAGACGCAGAGCGGAATGGAGACTTCTCGCAGACGCTCACGGCGGACGCTAACGGGAACCCAATCCAGCAACAGATTTACAATCCATATCAGGTGACGTGCGTGCCGACTCCTGGGGGTTGCACGCCGACACGGGCAGCGTTCACCGGGAACATCGTTGATCCGCAATATATCAATCCGATTGGGCAAGCGCTGCTAAAGCTGTACCCGGAACCGAATACGACGCCGGATCAGTACGGGTTAAATAATTTTCGCACTTCGGTGCTGACGAACGCGCCATCGCACCAATTCGATGTAAAGGTGGATCATTACTTTACGGACAAGCAGCGCATTGGGGTACGTTACAGCCAAAGCTACGGCGAGTACGATGTGCCGTTCGTGTTGGCGAACGCGAACTTCAACGACGGGTTCACGTCGTCGACAACGGTTCACAATATTGGAATTGAGCATAACTGGACACTGACGCCGACACTGGTGTGGACGAACCGGCTGGCGGTGGACCGGGTGAGTGCGCCGGTGAATTCATCGTTCCCGAATCTGCAAAGTGTAGGCTTCCCCGCAAGCCTGGCGGCGAACGGACTGGACCGCATGCCTAGCATTCAACTGGACAGCACGAATAACTGGTTGTCTATGTTCACGCAATGCTGCACGGACACACTTTTTGCACACACGTTGTGGAGTTACTCGTCATCGCTGTCGTGGGTGAAGCACGAGCACACCGTGAAATTCGGATTCGAACAGCGGCAGTTCTTCAATAACTTCTACCAGCCAAACTATCCGACGGGATTTTTCTCGTTTCCGCAAAACATAACGGCATCGACACCGGCGAATTCCGACACGACACAGGGGAATTCGTTTGCGAGCTTGCTGCTGGGATATGGCGCAGCGGATGGATCGAGTTTCATCAACGTTTTGCCGTCGGTGGCGGACAAATCGGCGGAAACAGCGTTTTATGTGCAAGACGATTGGAAGATCACTTCGAAACTGACGATTAATCTGGGCTTGCGGTATGAGTGGAGTTCGCCGTACACGGAGCGATTCAATCGCCAGCAGTTCAGCGATTTCGGCGGGGACACCGGGATCACGGTTCCCTTGCCCGATCCGCTGAACCCGAACAACATGATTCCGACGGCCCTAAAAGGGACGACACTGTTTGTAAATCAGGGAGGACTGGGACGCAGCGTGCCAACGGACCGCAACAATATTGCGCCGCGTTTGGGGTTCGCGTGGGCATTGGACCCGCGGACGGTGGTACGTGGTGGTGCCGGAGTTTATTACGGGTTGAGTGTGGCGACGAACTATCAATATCCGGGGACGGCTTATAGCACGACGGATCCCATTCTGTTCAGCAACGATAATTACCTGACACAATTTGCGACGCTGCAAAATCCGTTTCCGTTGGGAATTTCCGCGCCGCAGGGGCAGACGTACGGGAAATTGGCGCTGTGGGGTTATGACAACTCAAACAATTTGGGGACGGAAGAGGCCCGCAATGCGGATATTTACCAGTGGAATTTGGGAGTACAGCATCTGTTCCCGGGCGAGATCACGATTGGAATCGACTATTCAGCAAATCGCAGCGCACACCTGCCGTGGGGCGGATACTCGAGCACGCGAAACCGAAATTTCATATCGTCGAACACGCTGGCAGCGGTGACTGCGCAACAACACGCGCTGGATCCAACTTGCGACGTGGATAGCTGCGTGAGCAACTACTTGAACCAGCCGGTGGCGAATCCGTTCCAGCCGTTTTTCGTGGGACCCACCGCAATCTTCAACGAGCCAGCGTCGGCTTATACCTTGTCGACGGTGCCGCTGCTGAACCTGCTTCGCCCGTATCCGCAATTTAATGGCACGTTCCAAGGGTTGCCGAACTTTGGGGCGAATTCCTGGTACAACTCGATGCAGGTACGTTTCCAGAAGAGGATGAATCACTACGTGAGCTTCGAGGGCAATTATACGTTCTCGAAATCGGAAGACGATTCGTCCATCGGCTTCAACGCGTTCGTTGGGGGTCTGAATACGATTGGGAATTACACGGTGGGAAATCCGCAACAGCTCGACCGGTTGAAGAATGAATGGTCGGTGAGCGCGAACGACGCGACACACCGGTTCGTGATGGCGACGATCGTTGAGGTGCCGGTGGGCCGGGGACGGTGGCTGGGGTCGGACATGAATCGAGTGGTGGACGGGATCGTCGGCGGGTGGACGCTTTCGGGAATATTCACGCTGCAGAGCGGGCAGCCGTTGCCGATCGCGATGGCGGTGCCGCGGCTGGCGGATGGAAACCAAAGGCCGGACGTGGTGTGTGGGGGGCTGTCGACGGGGATCAGTTATCACCACGCGGCGGCGACGGGAGAATCGCTGTTTAACCCAAATTGCTTCGCCGATCCTGGGGACCAAGTACCGGGAAATGCGCCACGCTATTTTTCGGGGTTGCGCGGAGATGGGATTCATAACGTGGATATGTCGGTCAGCAAAGAGTTCAGCATCCGCGAAAACATGAAACTGCAATTGCGCGGGGAATTTTTCAACTTCACGAACACGCCAAGATTTGCGTTTCCAGATGTGGGATATGGAAGCGCGACTTTCGGGGAAGTCACATCGACAGCTCCCGGCAGCACTCCGCGAAATATGCAATTTGGACTGCGGTTCCAGTTCTAGCGCTACGAATCGAACGAGAGTCGAGGACAAGCAAATGCATCGGCGCGAATTCATGAAGGCAGGGGTGTTGGGCACGGCGGCAGCGGCCGCATACGTTCCGCCGCATAATTTCGATAAATATGATTTCGGCGCGGGCCACCTGGTGCAAGACCGGCTGAACCAAGGACCGTTTGCGGCCGATTTCTATCCGAGTTGGAATGTGGTGATGGCGCTGACTCCGTCGGATGAGGTGGCGCCGAACTACGGCATGGGAATGATTACGTACCTGTGCGACGAGGTCGGATTATTGAAAGTGCCGGGACAGACACAAGAGGCGGCGCTGGAAGAACTGGCCAAATTTCCGCTGGGCACGAAGATGTACGTGCGCGTGAATTGGAAGGATGTGCAGACGCGTCCAGGGCGGCTGGACCCGAATGAGAACTGGAAAACGTCGTTCGCGCTGGCCAAGCAGTATGGAAAGCGTATCGGGTTTCGGGTGATGATCAGCAATCCGGATATTGAAGGTTACGCGCTTCCCGATTATCTACGAGCAAAAGTACCGATGGTGAAATTGGGTAAGTGGCAGGGCCGCGAGCGCGAGGAGCCCCGCTGCGACGATCCCAATTTCCAGGCAGCATTCGGTGAGCTGCAGGGTTTGCTGGCGGCCGAATACGATGGGAACCCCGATGTGGAGTACGTGGACACGTGCATGTACGGATTCTGGGGCGAAGGGCACACGTGGCCGCTGGAGAAGAATCCGTATCCGGACTATACGACGGCGGAAAACACGTTTGTGCGAATGTTCGAAGAACAACTGAAGCACTGGAAGAAGACTCCGTTAACGACAAATACTCAGCCGGATTTCAGCAAAGTGGGAAATTCGGAATTGGTGGACCGCACGATTCGGAGCGCGAACTGGCTGCGCACCGATACGATTTTCATTGAGAACGAGCAGATTGACGCCCTGAGCAACCGGCCAGCGTGGACCGCGGCTTCCATTGAGGTGGGAATTTCCGATGGCTCGGAGAAGAGTTTGCGGCTGGATGAAGGAGTGACTTACTCCGACAACGAGGTGGACCACGCGCGGGACGTGGGAGCAAATTATTTTTCGCTGTGGAACTGGCACCGAATTTCCGCCGGGGGATTTGCAACGGTATTACCAGGCGTATCCGAAGGCGCTTGACCGCTTAGCGAAGAAGTATCGGGTACCGCGTGCGTCCGTCGTGGGTGTGGACTTACGAGGAACGTGGAGCGCCGGGGTTGATCATTGGGTTCGCGAACGACGGAGTCGCGGGAGTGCCTGGTGTGTTGCGGGTGAGCGTGTTGAGCCAGGCCGGGCAAGAGCTTTGTGCTGGTTCGTTGGATGCCGGTTATCCGGTGCCTAGGAAAATTCGGCAGGCGCTGTTTCCGTTGCCAAAAGGAACGGCGTGGCAAGGGTTAAAGTTGAAAGCGGAAATTGAAGTGAAGGGCCAGCGGCATCCGGTGCGATGGGCATGCGGGCAAAAGCTGAATGAGGATGGAACGCTGACGCTGCGTTTGACTAACGGATTGAGCGCGTCAGCTGAGACCGGGGTGGGGTGATTTTGAGATTGTGCGGACATGGGGCGCGAGCAGTGCGGCGCCCCTGCGAAGAGGATTGTGAGTGATCGCGGACGAGGGGCGCGAGTGCTAGCGGCACGTGGGGCGTGAGTGATCGCGGTGCGAGGAGCGCGGGTGGAGGCTGCGGTATGAGGAAACGGGCGACGATGTTGAGTTTGCTGCTTGATTGGGTTTTCGCTGGTCGGGGGCGCCACGGCGCAAGAATCCAAACAGAATTGGACGAATTACGTGCGCATCGGAGCATACGGGCTGAAGACTGGAAATGCGGCGGCCATTGTGGAGGATGCGGAAAAATCGCACGTGTACGGGATTGAAGTCGACAACGATATTCCGGGGCGCTATGAGAGCTTTCTGGATCCGCGGGAGAAATTAGCGGCGATTCGCGCCGTGGCGGAGGCGGCGCACCGGGCCGGCAACAAAGCTTTCGTGTATATCGCGGGAACCGAATGCATCACCGCGAACGCGGAGAAGGCCGCGCATTCGGTAATGAAGGATCACCCCGATTGGGTGCAGCGCAAGATTACCGGAGAGCCCGCGGCGTTTACCGGTGGGGCGGCGTTTTGGATTCGTCCGGGGGACGAGGATGTGTGGATCAGCCCGTACGCCCAAGATTGGCGGAAGACGTACATGGAACGGGTGCGGCAAATTGCGGGCACGGGAATCGACGGGATTTACGTGGACATTCCGTACTGGATGACGCACTTCGAAGGCTGGGAAGATACGTGGGCCAGTTTCGACGACGCAACGGTGGCGGCGTTCCGGAAGCAGACTGGATTGGATGCGAAACATGATTTGAAGCTGGGAGACTTTGCGGACCCAAACTTCCGGAAATGGATTGACTTTCGAATCGCTACGATGACTGAGTTTATGCGGGACATCCGGACCAACGCGCGAAGCGTGAGTGCGACCATCATGGTGATTCCGGAAATTTATCCGGGAATCGAGCAGGAAGCCACGCGGGTGGGGGCGGATGTGTACGAAATGTACGCGGTGGTGGATGCGATTGCGCATGAGTATGAATTCGGGTCGGGCGAACACATGGCGGCTTCGCGATCGCAACTGGACTGGTTTCTGTACCAAGCAGGGATGCTGTCGTTCCGGGCGTTTGCGGAAGGCAAGGCCACGTGGATTTTGAATTATTCGTGGGATGGCGATAAAGGCGTGGATAAGCGGGATGCGATGAAGAACCTGGCGAGTTCCATTGTGATGACGGGATGCGAATTTCTGGGACGCGCCGGGACATTCGATGGGGGGCTCAAACGATCCAGCGACGCGGAAGCAGATTTTCGAGTGGATCGCGAAGAACGAGAAAGAGTTGTATCTGCCACGGAGTCCGATGCATCCGGTAGCAGTGTATTTTTCGCCGAAGAGCCGGGACTATACACAAGATGAGTTTCTGGCGTCGTATCGCGGAGCGATGGTGGCGCTGTTGCAGGCGCATCGCGAGGTGCAGGTGGTTACGCCGCGGACGTTGAAGGATTTTCGAGGCGCGGCGTTGGTATTGCCCGAAGTGACGGTGCTGAGCGATGGGGAAAAACAGGGATTGAAATCGTTTGTGGAGAACGGAGGACGGCTGGTTGTGTTGGGAACGAACGCTAGCGGGATCACATCGGCAAAGGTCACCACGCTTTCTTCCGATCCCGCGCGGGAATATTTCCATGCACTGGAGAAGGATTTCGCCGGGGCCACGAAAGAGGTTCCGAAGGAATTTCTGGAGGCAGTGGGCACGAACGATGGAATTGAAGTGGAGGCACCGCCAACCGTGGCGGCAAATTTTGGCGTAGTAAATGGAACGCCGCACATTTTCATGGCGAACTTCACGGGGTTGGTGCCAAGCAAAGTGGCGGTTCCGACGGCGTTGAACCAAATTCGTGTAAGAATCCCAAGCGGCCAAGGAAAAGTGTTAACGTTTGTTCCATTTCTCGGCGGCGCACAAGTGATTCAAGGCCAGAAACAAGGGGACAAAGTGGAATTCGTGCTACCAACAATCGATCGCGGCGCGGTGGTATGGATTGGAGGGAACCCGTAATGTTTCTGGAGGCCGTGAACACGCGTGGCTCTGGAAGGAAGAGCAGGCCGGCTGGCGGCGCGATAGCAAAGTCGGCGGGCACTTCCGTGGACAGGCTGCGCGAACTATTGGAGGCGAATCGCCGCGGAAAAGGAATGGGCATCTATGCGGTGTGCTCGGCGAACCGGTTCGTGCTGGAATCGGCGATGCTGGAGGCGAGAGCGGATCGCAGCTTACTGTTGATTGAGTCGACATCCAATCAGGTGAACCAATTCGGAGGGTACACGGGGCAGACTCCGGAACAGTTTGTGGAGTTTGTGCATGGCATCGCGGCGGAGATGAAGTTTCCGGCGAGGCAGATTGTTTTAGCTGGCGACCATCTGGGGCCGCATGTGTGGAGGAGCGAGGGCTCGGCGGCGGCGATGGAGAAGGCCAAGGAAATGGTGCGTGCGTACGTGCGCGCAGGATTTTCGAAGATCCATTTGGACGCCAGCATGCCGTGCGCGGACGACCAGGCTGGCGCGAATCGCCCGTTGGACGACGAAGTGGTGAGCACGCGGGCGGCGGAATTGTGCGAAGCGGCTGAGGAGGCACATCGCGGAATGGGGACTACCGGGCCGCGTCCGTTGTACGTGATAGGAACGGAAGTGCCGGCGCCGGGTGGCGAGTTGATTGGTTCGAAAGCTCCTGAAGTGACAAAGACGAAGGATTTGGCGCACACGTTGCAGGTTGCGGAAAAGGCATTCGCACGACGGGGACTGGAGAAGGCTTGGCAACGAGTGGTAGCGGTTGTGGTGCAACCGGGAGTGGAGTTTGCGGACAGCACGGTGTTCGCTTACGACTCGAAAAAAGCGAATGCACTGTCGCGATTCATTGCGCGTGCGTGGAGTGGGGTGTACGAAGCGCACTCAACCGATTACCAAACCAGCGCAGCGCTGCGGCAAATGGTTTTGGATCACTTCGCGATATTAAAAGTGGGACCGTGGCTGACATTTGCATTTCGTGAGGCGGTTTTCGCGCTGGCGGCAGTGGAGAAGGAGTGGCTATCTGGAAAAGCGGGAGTTTCGTTATCGGAGCTGCCGGAAGCGCTGGAATCGGCAATGCTGGAAAATCCCGGTCACTGGCGAAATCACTATCGTGGTGATGAACGCGAACTACGGATCGCGCGGAAGTACAGCTACAGCGACCGGGCGCGGTATTATTGGCCGCAGAGTTCGGTGGCCAACGCGATGGAAAAACTGATTCACAATTTGAGGGAATACCCGGCGCCACAGTCGCTGTTGAGCCAATACTTGCCGCGTCAAGCGGAGGCGGTGCGTTGCGGAACGATTGCGAACGAGCCACGAAGTTTGATCCATCACAAGATTCTTGAGGTTCTGGAGCAGTATGCTTACGCGTGCGGGTTGCGGCAATGAACGCCGGGCGCGCAATGACGGGTGCTTATGCTCAGTGAAGAGAGGCGAAGAGCAATCCTGGAGGTGATTCAGGAAGACGGCCGCGTGGTGGTACGCGACCTGGCGAAGCGCTTTCACATTTCGCTGATTACGATCCGAAAAGACCTGGAGTTTCTGCATCGACAGGGCGAATTGGAGCGAACGCACGGAGGGGCGTTGCCGGTGAAGACGGGCGCGCTGTTGGACAGTTCGCTGCAAGTGAAGGAACATCTGCACCGGCAGGAGAAGACGCGGATCGCGGCAGCGGCAGCGCGGACGATCAGCAAGGGTCAGGTGATTATTCTGGACTCGGGAACAACGACGACGGCGGTAGCGCGGGCGTGCCGTCACATGAAGCACCTGACGATCATCACGAACGCGATCAATATTGGAGCAGAACTTGCGGACTCGCCGGTGGATGTGATTTTGACGGGCGGGGTGCTACGCAAAAATTCATTTTCGCTGGTGGGGCCGTTGGCGGAAGAATCGCTGCGGAAATTGAGCGCCGACCTGTTTTTCCTCGCGGTGGATGGATTCGATGTGCACTACGGCCTGACCACGCCGAATTTGCTGGAGGCACGGGTGAACCGGGCGATGGCGGAATCGGCGCGGAGGACGGTGGTGGTATGTGACTCCAGCAAATTTGGACGGCGCAGCCTTTCGCTAATTCTGCCGACCGCCGCGGTGCATGAAACGATTACGGACAAAAACATTTTGAAACGTGACTTGCTGATTTTGCGGGAAGCCAAAGTGGAAGTCACGTTGGTTTGAGGGAAACGGAGAACGATTAGAGATTTGGGGAACGAAACCATGACAACCCAGCAGCTGGAGCATGCAAAATCGCACACGTGGAATGAAATTCAATCGCAGGGAAGCGTGTGGCAGACGGTGCTCGAGGAATTAAGCGCGAGCAAGACGTTTACGGAAACTGTGCGGTCAGGCGCGAAGAGCCGGGAGTGGCTGTTCATCGGATGCGGCACGAGTTATTACCTGGCGGAGGTGGCGGCGATTTCCTGGACGCTGATCACCGGGCAAGCGGCGCGGGCGATACCGGCGTCGGAGGTGCAGCTGTTTCCGAAACTGGTGCAGGCGGCAGGAGGGGGTCTGGAAGCGGTGGTAATTTCGCGTTCGGGACGCACATCGGAAGCAGTACGAGCCGCAAAAATCCTACGCAATGAGCTGAAGATTGACACGGTTGGAATCACGTGCGCGAGTAGTTCCGAGTTGGAAGCGGCGTGCGATGCCTGCATCGTTTTGCGGGCGGCGGACGAGCAGAGCACGGTGATGACGCGATCGTTTACGAGCATGCTGATGACGCTGCAAGTGTTGGCGGCGAAACGAGCGGGAAACAGCGGATTCGTGGAAGAGTTGCGAGCGATGGCAGAAGCGTTCAGCCCGCGGATTTCGGGGATTGCGGAGCAGATGGAAGCATTCGTGGCGAAACATTCGTTTGAGGATTATGTGTTTCTGGGGCAAGGGCCGTTTCACGGGATAGCGCGAGAGGCGGCGTTAAAAGTGATGGAGATGTCGTGCTCGTACAGCCAATTCTTTCACGCGCTGGAATTCCGACATGGGCCGAAGGCGATCGTGAACCCAGGAACGTGTCTGACATTTTTCCTGAGCGATACGGCGCAAGAGGCAGAAACGGAAGTGCTGGAGGAGATGAGGGAGTTGGGCGGGGTGATCATTGCGGTGTGCAACAGCGCGACGGCGGAGATACGGCACGCAGCACATCTGGTGATCGAGCTGAATGCTTCTTCGAATGAACTGGCGCGACTGACGGCGAGCATCGTGCCTTGCCAACTGTTCGGCTACTTTTCAGGGCTGGCGAAGGGATTGAATCCGGATTCGCCGAAGAATCTGACGCGCGTGGTGATTTTGGAGTGAGCAAGGGAGCGGAACTTTGGCGAAGAAGTTTGACGTCAGTGTAATTGGCGAACTGAACCTGGATTTGATCATGTCGGGGCTGCCGGCGGAGCTGACGCTGGAACGTGAACACCTAGCTAAACATCTGAGCATTACGCTGGGAAGTTCGTCGGCGATTTTCGCGCACAATCTGTCTTCACTGGGAAGCAAGGTGGGATTCAGCTCGTCGATTGGGGACGATCCGCTGGGGGAAATCTGTTTGCAACGATTAGGGGCAAGCGGAGTGGATTTAGGTGGGGTTCGCCGGATGCGCGGGAAAACCACGGGATTGACGGTGATCTTGCCGCAAGGAAAGCAGCGATACATCCTGACGTATCCCGGGACGATGTTCGAGATGAGCGAGAAAGATGTGGATATGGCTTACGTGCTGGACGCCAAACATCTGCACGTTTCGTCGTATTTTCTGCAAAAGAGTTTGCAAGCTTCCCTGCCGGAGATTTTTCGTGAGGCGAAGGCGGCGGGTTTGAGCACTTCGCTGGATACGAACGACGACCCGGAAGACGGGTGGGATTCGGGAATCCATAAGGTTTTGCCGCATGTGGATGTGCTGCTGCCCAATGAACGCGAGGCATGCAAACTGGCGGGAGTGGAGGATGTGCAGCGCGCGGCGGAAATGCTGTCGGGAATTGTGAAGATGGTGGTGATCAAGCGCGGGTCCAAGGGAGCGCTGGCGCGAGTGTCTGGTCATGAAACTGTGGCGCTGCCACCTGCGGTGGAGGTGGCGGACCACGTAGGTGCGGGTGACAGTTTCGACACCGGATTCATCCACGAATTCATTGGCGGCGGAAAAATCGAGGACTGTCTGGCGTATGGGAACATTACCGCGGCGCTTTCGGTTACGCGTCCGGGCGGGACCGAAGCGTTTCGGGACAAAGCTTACCGCGATGCGTTTCTGCGCGAACATCAGGGCAAACCGGAATTGCGCGCGCAGCGGTAGATGCTTCCGTTCGACCCCGAACTTCCGATCAGGCACTACATAAGCTCAACCCAAGACCCACCCTCAGAGTACGCGGGTGGGGCACCCGCGACACATGCAGGAATCGAAGAGAGATTCCTCACTCCGCAGACTCCGTTCGGAATGACGTGGGTTGTGGGCGCCGGGGAGGAGATCGGTTCCTCAGAAGCTAAAGTTTAGCCTGCTCGAGCAAGACCCACCCGCAAGGTACGAGGATGGGGCACCCACGCAGCGGTAGATCGCTCGGTTGGACATTTACTGCGCGGGCGTCGCTTGCAGCAGCAGATTATCGTCAAAATCCACTTTAAGCTTTGCGATTGGTCCTGAGACTGTGCCGAGATCGCGCTGGTGGACATAATCGGTGACGCGATAACTCTTGCCGTCCAGACCACGCAGTTCGATCTCTCCAGTCCAATGCGGGCGTTCGCCAGTTTTCGGATTTGTGGGAGATGGCGCGTAGAAGGCGTAATACATGCTGCCGTCCTTTTCGATGGCGTAAGCCTCAGGAACATCGAAGCCATAGACATAAAGGTTGAGGAACTTGCCTTTGGACAGCATTTTTTGGTTATAAAGGGTAATCCATTCCTTCCAGTGCGCTTCTTTCTCTGGCGTTAACTCGACATTTTTAAATTTGGGGCCGTAATCCGGCCAGGTGAACTTGGTGCCCAAAACGCCGCCAGTGCCGAGGGTGGAGGCAAAATCGCTGCCGAGGTCCTGCTCATTGTTGCTGGAGGCGCCGGTGATGCGGGTCAATTCGACATGATCGCCATAAACAGCGGCGCGTGGGCCGAGCAAGGCCTTGTACATTTTGACGCGACGACGCACCTGAATGGAGCCGACGGGATCGGAGGTGACGGCCTGGTCCATGTAGCGAAACCAAGCGAGGTTGGGGGGAGTGCCGCAGGGGCAACTCTGGGTGACGCTATCGGGCTTGAGCGCGCGAGTGGTTTCGAAAATAGTTTTGTAGACGTCGCCCATGGCGTAGACGGAATCGTACGGGCGATTTGTGATGATGCTTCGGGTTGTAGCAAAGGGGCGGAGTGTAGATGTTGTCGAGCTTGCTGCCGTCGAAATCCCAATCGCGAATGAAGCGTTCGGTGAGTTGTTTGTAGTAGGCCTGAACTTCAGGAAGCTGCGGGGCAAAGCGTGGCGAGGTTGCGGGCCATCCGAGCGGGCTTGCCGTTTTTGTCGAGAACGAGCCAGTCGGGATGCTGCTTGACCACGTCGGAGGTGACGAACCGGCGGCCGCCGTAGCCGAATTTGCCGTCCTCGACGCCCAGCGGCAACCACCAGAGTTGCACTTTGATTCCCTGCTGGTGAAAGGATTTGACCATGTCCTGAATGGCGGTACCGGGGAATGCGGGGGAACGTGGCTGCCAGTCGCCATAATTGTTGAACCAGCCATCGTCCAGGGTGGCCCAATGGATGCCGAGTTCTTTCAGTTTGGGGATGGTGCCGAGCATTTGCTTGGGGGTGACTCCGAATTCGTAGCCCCAGCCGCACCAGGCGACGGCGTAATTTTCGTCGTTGTTTGGCGGCTTGCTGAGACCTTCTTTCTCGATCGCGTCGGACCACATTTTGAGGGGTTCGTAGAAGTCGCCGGTGTAGACGGAGAGGAAGGTTCTCGGAGTGGAATAAACTTCGCCGGGCTTGAGCACCGTGTTGGCTGGAATGCTGACGCTCGCTTCGACTTGGCCATCGGAGGTGGTGTGCACAGGGACGGAGAGGACCAAGGGAAGAGTTTCGATGTGGCCGACGGCTTCACCGACGGTTCGGGACCAGAAGGCCACAACAGGAATTCCGCCACCGACGTGGCCGAGGTCGTCTTTCACTTGAACGGGCGCGCCGAATGGATTTTCTTCGGAGAACTTCGCGGGCATGGGGAAGATTACGTCTTTGCCCCAACGCAGACTGGAACCCTGGAAGGTCCAGAGTGGGTGAGAGGAGTTGGCAGCAGGTTCCGGAGATTGGAAAGCGTGGCGCTGCATTTGGACGTTATCGATGGAAATGTCTTTGTCGCTTTTGTTGCGCAGCTGGAGGGAAAGTAAGGCGAGATTCGGGAAGGCGTCGTAGACCTGGAGGGTGAGGGTTTCGTCGAGATCGGTGCCGGGAACTTTGCCGGTAACGTCGATTTGCTTGCCGAGCCCGAGTTTGCCGGTTGCATCGCGCACCTGAGCATTTTCGAGTTCCAACGCAACACCCGGAAAGTCCTTTTTGGATACAGTGACGACTTGAGGCGCGGGGGAGGCTTGTGCATCGAGAGTTTGAGTGTTGCCGTGATTGAGCAGCGCGGCGGTGAGAGCACCGTTTGGAGAGAGGGTGAACTCGGCGGTTGCGGTTTGAAGAACGACGGACTGGGGCGATTTGGTTACGGTGATCGTGGTTTTCGGGACAGCCTGATTTTGCGCGGGCTCGGGCTTCTGGTGCTGGCATCCTTCGAACCACAGGAGAGTGCCGGCGAAGGCGATCAGGAGCAAAAAAGCGGCTGGCCGAATTGCCGAGTTTGGGAACCGATTGGCGGAATGATTTTTCATATGAGGGGTTCCTCTAGAGTATAGAAGCGCGGAAGCGAGTGTAACACAAGCGAAAGAAAAGGAAAGAATAAGAACGCAAACGAAATGGGGCAAGAGCTGAAGCGAAGAGCCGGCTGGAAGCCGGTGCTACCGGTTATGGAACGGGGGACAGTTCCAGATTCAAGACTTCGAAGGGGCGAAGGTGGAAAGTGTAGGGTTCACCTGCGGTGATGGAGACTGGGGTAGCTTTTTGGTCGCTGTGCCAAGGTGAATGAGCGGTGTAGTTTGTAGGGGCACCGGAGGGAAGTTCGAAGGCGCGGGACACGTCCAGGGAGAATGTGCGGGTTCGATTGCTGGGATTGCGTAGGGTGATGATTCCCTTCTCCGGGGACCATGCGGCCCAACCATAGACCTGGAGTTTGGCGGGATCGCCGCCGATCCAGTGGGTGTCGGCTAAGATGGCGGCGTTGCGGCGCGACCAGTTGGCAGCTTCGGCGAGCACGTCCCAGTCTGCGCCGGACATCAGCGCGTGGGTGATGTACAACTCCTGCAGTTGCGTGCCGGTGCCGAAATACGAGCGAACTTCGTGGGTGAAGGCGTGCGATGGATCGTTGGCGAGATGCGGGGCGTTTTTGGCGTAGACGATTCCGTGGAGCATGAGGGAATTCAGCGGAAAGAGTGGACCTTTCTTAACGATACCGGCGTAGGTATCCGCATCGCGATAGGTGATCCACCTTTCGCGGAAGGAACCGACACCGGCGAAACTGGTGTCGTCCCCACCGCGCCAAATGGAATCCGCGTAGCGGAGCCAGAAGGGAGAGGGGTAGGTACCGGTAGTGAGATTGACGAAGATGTCGGGCCGGAGAGCACGCCATTCGCCAATCAGACTGATGGCGGCGTGAAAATCACTGTCGAACTCGCTGCCGGGAAAAACGCTATTCACGTTGCCGGTGCCATCAATCTTGAACTGATTGATTCCATATTCGCGAATGAAATCGAGGGTGACCTGACGGAAGCGCGCGAAATATTTGGGGCCGGAGAGAGCGAACCCTCCCTTGTTCGTTTCAAAGCCCTGCTTGGCGCCAAATTGTATACGCTCCATTTTCGCTTTGCTGTAGCCGCCCCAGGGAGAAAGCCAGATGCCGGGCGCCGCGCCATATTTGGCAGCGGCTTCCTTCACCGGAGTGAAACCATCCGGGAAGCCGGAATTAAAGCTCCAGAGGGACCGCGGATTGTCCCAGCCATCATCGAAAAGGAAGGAATCGAGTTTCACGTCGCGTTTGACATGAAGCTGCTGGCCGATGCCATTGATGGCATCGAGAGCGGCAGACTGATTGTAGGGATGGCCGAAACCGATATCGAACCATGAGTTGTAGTGGAGGAAGGGGCGATAGGGGTGAGCGCGCTCGCGCTCGACGTAATTCAAAAAGCCGCGGCGCATCTGGCCGTGCGGGGAAATGCCGAGGACCGAGGAATATGTAACGGTTTGTCCGGCTTTGAGGGGGAGTTCGCGAGGGATGGAACAACGGACGTGGCCTTCGACGAAGCAATGGCTAAGTGGATGCTCGAAGCCAAGGAACATGTCCGCGGCAACGACAGGCGAGCCTTTAACGGAGCCGACGAGCTGGGCCTCGGGTAAGGAAAAATCGAAGAGCCGCACTTCATGAATGGGGGTGTCTTGCGCGCCAGAGATGGAAATTTCCTGGCGGATGTAGTTGTCGTCATCGCGGAGGGAGACGGACCAGAGCACGTCCAGTTTGGAAGAAGGGTCTTCGAGTTGCACGATGACGCGTTTTCCTGAAGAGTGCTCAGACCTGCGAGCGGCTTTATCGTCGGTTTCCAGTTTCTCTAATCGGGGAGAGCCGACGATGTTCATGGAAGCGGAGGTCAATTCCTGACCGTTGGCGAGAACGAGCGTGAACGCGTTACCGAGCAACTTCTCTCCTCCGGCGGCGTCCGGACGACCGAAGGAGCCAGCGCGCAACTTGCGGCTATCCGTTTGCCATTGGGCGATCAACATCGAGTTTTTGAGGACAATGGTGTCTTTCTCGATGCGAACGTCGGCTTTGCCAGGCTGGTCGCCGTAGAGGTAGCTGACCTGGGCGATGGCTGGACGGGTCAAAGCAAGTGAACAAACCGCGAGAAGCGCAAAGAGGAGCAGCCGGCTCGTTCGGGTCATCAGGAATTCCTCAAATGTTGGTGTAAGTGCCCGGAAGTAAGATTCGAACTGGAGCGACAGTCGATTGTAATGGAAGAAAACCAAAAAGAGGGGCCCATTTGCTAACATCGTGTTGAGCGATTTGCGAGCCAGGAGCAATCATGGGCGATTCGGGAAGCAACAACGATCCATTTGTGGCCATGGTCACAGCACGGGCCGAGGTGGATTTGCGGTTGAGCGATTTTCATCCGCGGTCGATGCTGGCGGCGGGCCAGCACGAGATTCTGAAGCCGAAATTTCCGGTCGTCGATTATCACAATCACCTGGACGCCCAGGAGCCGCGGGAGGTATTGCGGATCATGGACGAGTGCGGAGTGGAGCGGGTGGTGAACATCACGATGCATACCGGGGAGATGGCACTACAGATGATCCGGAAGTTTCACAGCGTGGCGCCGGAGCGATTTGCGACGTATGGTTGGATGGACTGGAGCGATGTGCAGAGGAGTGGATTTTTTGACCGCAGCGTGGAGCGGCTGGAGCGGCTGGTTGAGCATGGCGCGTGCGGGCTGAAAATCTGGAAAGACTTGGGGACGAAGGTGCGGGATGCGGACGGGAGCTTGCTGAGAGTAGACGATAAGCGATTGGACCCGATGTATGAGAAGGCGGCGGAACTTGGCGTTCCGATCATGTACCACATCGCCGATCCGGACGCGTTTTTCCTGCCGATCGACGAGTACAACGAGCGATATGAAGAGTTAGCGGCGCATCCGGAGTGGAGCTATTACGGATCGTTTTACGGCAAGCTGGAGCTGCTGGAGCAACGCGACCGGGTGATCGCACGGCATCCCAAAACGACATTCGTGGGCGCGCATGTGGCGGAGCATCCGGAAGACCTGGCGTACGTGACCACGCTGATGGAAAAGAATGCGAATCTGTACGTGGATATTGGAGCGCGCTGCGCAGAACTGGGCCGCCAGCCGTACACGGCGCGGGAATTCTTCCTGAAATTTGCGAACCGGATTTTATTCGGGACGGACCTGATTCCCGAAGTAAACATGTACCGGCTGCACTACCGGTTTTTGGAGACGCGTGATGAGTACTTCGAATATCCATCGCACGCGTCGCGGCAAGGCCGGTGGAATATTTACGGTTTGTATTTGCCCGATGACGTGCTGCGCAAAGTATACCGGGACAATGCGGTTCGGCTGCTCGGTAAGCGCTAACGAGGCGACGAGAGTACCGCGACCGAATATTTCGCCAAGTTGACCGAACGCTCCGAGCCTCCTTCCAAGACGTCGGTCATTTCGTGCGGGAACGAAATGGTCTGGGGCGCGCCCGAGAAATTAATCAGCACAAAGACTGTGCCCTGTGGTCCATAGCGAGCAGAGGCTTCGACTCCTGCGGGCACCGGGCCGAATGCTGGTTTGATTCCGGATGAATTGGTCATCCATTTGGCGGCCTCGGCCATGGTTTTGGGATCGAGCCAGGCGCCGATGTAGGTGATGCGGCCGTTGCCTACTTTTCGTGTGATGGCTGCGGGCTGGCCGTCGAGCCAGCCATTACTTTTGCCATAGCGCATGAGAACTTCGGTGCCGCTGTCTTTGGCGCTGAGTAATTCCGCCCACAACTGAGACTGGCCAGTTCCCCAGTTCCCTGCCACCGGTACCGGATTGAGCAGTGCGTAATATTGTTCGACGCGACCGCCGAGCAGATCGGTGAGGGGGCCGGGCTGACGCTGGAGCTGAAGCGAATTGTCGTCGTCCTTCATTCCCGAGCGCTGGCCCAAGACAAGGTGGCCGCCTCCCTGCACATAGGCAATGAGGTTCTTCGCAGCCGCATCGGAGAGCACGTTGAGACCTGGAGCGACGACGAGTTTGTATTGGTTCAAGGAAGCGGTTGGGGGAATGATGTCGATGGATTGGGCGATGGCGCGAAGCGGCCCATAATAGCTTAAGATTTGGTCTTCGGGACTGAATTTGCGATTGTGTTTCTGCCACTGAATGGCCCAACGACTGTCGTAAGAGTGGAGAATCGCGATCTCGGATTTGGGTGAAGTGCCGGCGAGGACGGGAGCGGCTTTGGCAAATTCGCGGCCGACCTGGGCGACTTCCTCGTACAGAGGGAGCGGAGTGCCATCGCTGCCGAGCAAAGTGCCGTGATATTGCTCCTGGCCATTGAGAGCGCTGCGCCACTGCCAATAGCTGACGGCATCAGCGCCATGTGCGACGTCGTGCCAGGCCATCGCGCGGACTTCGCCCTTGTCGAGGGAATTGTTGATGTCCGCCCAATTGACGTGACCGGGCTGTGTTTCCATGACCCAGAAATTCTTTTGCTTGAATCCGCGAGTCAGGTCATGGGTTGCGCCGTTACGCACGGGATCGAGATGACCTTCGCCGACATAGTCATCCCAGGCGGCGAGATCGAGGTCTTGCTCAACGGTGTAGTGGTCGAAACCATCGAACCAGCCCATGGTGTTGGTGGTGATGAACTGGCGGGGATCGGAATTGGGGCGAATCACGTCGAGCTGATTTTTCTGGTAGCTGCGGTACGTGTCGCTGACAAAACGCTTCCAGCTCAGCAATAGGCCGGGATTGCCATAGTCGACCTGAATGGGGATTTGGTCCCAGGAAGTGTAAGTCTCGCTCCAGTAGGCAGTGGTCCAGCGAGTGTTCAAGTTGTCCAGAGTGCCGTAGCGATTTTTGAGCCATTGCTGAAATTGAGTGCGGGTTCCGGGATCGAAGGAGACAGCCGCGTATTCGTTATCGATTTGCCAGCCGATTACGTAAGGATTGTGTCCGAAGCGCTTGGCAAGTTGCTCGGCAATTTTACGGGCGAGTTCGCGATACTTCGGGTCAGTGAAGTTGAACTGCTCACGATTGCCGTGCTGGGCGCGTTGGCCGTCCTGTTCCATGCGCAAGGTTTCGGGATATTTCTGGGTGAGCCACGCGGGAGGTGCGGCAGTGGGAGTGCCGACGACGCTATAGATGTTGTGCTTCGCCGCAGCGGCAATGGCGCGATCCAACCAATCCAGATCGTAGTGGCCTTCTTCCGGTTCCATGCGGCTCCAGGCGAATTCGCCGACACGCACCATGTGGATGCCAGCCTGTTGCATGAGAGCGAGGTCCGCGTCCCAGCGGGATTCGGGCCACTGCTCTGGATACCAAGCAGTCCCGAGCAGCAAAGGCGGGGGTTGAGGAGTTGACGTTTGCGCTGATTGGGGCGAAGAAAAAATCAAAGAGGTGAGAAACGCAAAAGCGCAGAGAACGAGGACACAGCATTTCGATGTGCTCACGATGTTTGCTCCGATTTGAGCGTTTGCGGAATGAAGGAACCGCTGGGGAAATTATAGTCGCGAACGGGATGATGGGAGCACACGAAATTGCGCGTTTGTGGCGGGGAGGCACATTAGCAACTCTTCGGGCGATTTGGTGTTTTACAAGATGTAAGGTGCTTCACCCGGAGAACGGACTGGATAGCGTTTCCGTCCAGTTCCACTGAAGGTTCTGCGGGCTGGAAAGAGGTAAGGCGATGCGTTATCTCAAATATGTTGCGTTGTTAGGAGTGCTGGCGCTGGCTGGTGCGGGAAGCGCGCACGCACAGGTTGCGGTCGGCGTGCGAGTGGGGCCAGTGGTGGCGGGAGTTGGTGCGGCGCCCGTTTGCGCGTACGGCTACTACAGTTATTATCCGTATGCGTGCGCTCCGTACGGTTACTACGGAGCGAGTTGGTTCGCGAACGGCGTGTTCATAGGGGCTGGCCCGTGGTATCACAGCTACTACCGCGGCTCCTACGGTCATCCGGGATATGGGTATAGGCCGGGTTATGGCTATCGGGGCGGGTATGGATATCGAGCGCCCGTCCACGCGTACGGAGGCCACGAGTACCGTGGCGGAGGATACGCTCACGGTGGCGGCAGTTATCACGGTGGTGGTAGTTATCATGGTGGCGGCGGATTCCATGGCGGAGGCCACCGGTAAGTAGTTGGAGGGGCGCCGGACCTCGCTGGAGGTCCGACCGCCCACGTCGTTTCGCGAGCTTTTCTTTTTAGGCGTCGAGCAAGGTGTGGAACAGCGGCAAGCCCTCACACAGTGTGTCAATCTGTGATTGAATCTGTGGCGTAATCCCCAAGAATTCGAATCCGTACATCGCGCCGTGTTTGCGACGAACAACTGCTTGCACGCACTTATCCATGACTGGCGAGAGGCGGACGGTTTCGCCGATGGCAAGATCCGCGGTGCTGGCGGCTGACAAGCCACCGAGACTCAACTCATAGGTCATGGCGGTGAACCACAAGCCATTCTGGCGTCCAATGTAGAGCCTTTCGATGTAACGATGGCGGGGATAGCGGCGTTTTTCTGGGCCAGAATAGGGTTGCTGGTTGACACCTTCGTGAAGCTCAGGATCCATGGGTTTGCCGTGCAGATAAGCTCCGAAGTTGCGACGGAAATTTTGCGAGACGGTCAGGGCCGCTCGATGAGTCGATAGCTCTCGATTGTTTCATCGGCTGAAATTGGGAAGCGATTAGTGGAATTTGGGGCGCTTCACCCCAAGAGACCCGCGCAGATTGAGCGCTGGGGCAGAAGCACGGGTCGGACCGGTCACTCCACAGCGGTTGCAAACTTTCTGCTATTCTCAATCTTTCCTTCATGTCCCACGCGAAAAACTTTCGGCTGTACTTCACGCTTGTGTTGTTGCTGGTGTTCGCAGCGATTCTACTTCTTGGGGAGCACCGGCCTTCGTTCCTGCGCCCGAATCTGCATATGTATGCGTATGTGTCGACGGCGGATGGCGCGCTGACGGTGGTGGATTTAGCGCGACTGCAATCGATTGCAAAAATTCCAGTGGGGCCGGGAATTTCGAATTTGCGCGAGCAGACCACGCGCGATGAAATTTGGGGGGTATCGTCCGCGGGCGGGTACGTGTTTGTTCTTGACACACATTCTAACCAGCTGACGCGGATTCCGGTTGGGCCTGCTCCGTATTCGCTGGATTTTTCTCCAAATGGTGATCGCATTTACACCACCGCGTCTGGCTCTGACCAACTTGTCGCGATTGACGCCGTGTCTCGGCAACTGTACGGGCGCGCGCACACGAATGCGGAGCCGGTGCAAGCGCGGTTGACTCCGGATGGGAAAAATATCGTGGTGGTGAACCGGCGCGCGGGCATGGTGTCCATTCATGATGCGCGCACGCTGCAGCTGCTGAGTTCGGTTGCCACGATTCCGCAGCCGGATGAAGTGGCGATTCTGCCGGACTCCACGCTGGCTTACGTGATGAGCCGAACGCAAAACCGGCTGTCGGTTGTCGATCTGACTCGGTGCGTCCTGGTGGCCAATCTCGAGCTTGCCGGAAAACCTACGCAGATGCTGATCAAGCCGGATGGCGGCGAATTGTATGTGATTTCTCCGGACGCGAATGGACTGCAGGCGGTGAACACGTGGACGCACGAAATGGGCGATTCGATGCTGCTTGGTTCGGCGCCGACGTTTGCGATCATCACGCCCGACGAATCGGCAATGTACGTGGCAGACCATGCGGCGTCTCGCGTGGTGGTCGTGGATATTTACAACCGGCGGATCATCGGCCGGCCCATCCCGGTGGGCGCATCGCCTTCGCTCATGCGTTTTTCGCCCACGGATCGCGGCGCGGAGCCGCCGATGCTGTTGGTGGTGGACGAGGCGTCGGATGACCTGGCGGTCATCCGGACACGGACGAATTCGCTGATTACGTTGATTCCGGTGGGGTCGCGCCCGCAGCGGTTGGCGGTGAAAACGTTTTGAGGATCGCAGAAGACAGTTGAAATTCAAATTCAAAACCTTGGGACGGCGGGATTGTGCGGAATGGGGCGCAGGAGTCCTGCGCCCCTACGAAGATTAGAACCCGAGTTGGTTGAAAGTGACTTGCGAGCAGATGGGATGGCGCAAAGCCGTAGGTAGCTGTGGCACTCCGATCACAGGTGGAAAGTTTCGTCGTGGTCGACGCTTACCATGACCAAGCCTTGGGGGGGCACGGTTGGGCCGGATTTGGAGCGGTCCTTAATCTGGTAGAGCCGGTCGATATCGTCGACGGTGAGCTTACCTCGTCCTACCTCCAATAAGGTGCCAACCATTTTACGGACCATGTATCGCAGGAATGAGCGTCCGTGCACGGTGAACCACAACTCTTCGCCATCGGGGGTGCGCTGCAACTCCGTGGAATAAATTTCGCGCTGCATGTTGCGCTCCCTGTCGTCGTCTTCGGAGCCCGTGGAAGCCGCGAAAGACGAAAAATCATGAACGCCAACAAAGCGCGCGGCGGCCTGCTTCATGGCGTCTTCATCTAAGGGAAAGGGATAATGCAGGACATAGCGCCACAGCATGGGTGGCACGACTCTGCCGCGATAAATCCGGTAGCGATAAACTTTCCCTTTCGCGGACCAGCGGGCGCTGAAGTCTGGCCCCTTTTCCTCGGCGGTCACAATGCGAATTGCCGGGGGCAAGAGCGCATTGAGGGCGCGCTGAAATTCCGCCGCGGAGAGCGGTGATTGGGTACGAAAGCTGCCCACTTGGCCGAGCGCGTGTACACCGGCGTCGGTGCGGCCAGCGCCGAGCAGTTGCACATTCTCCTGAGTCAGACGGCGGAGGACCGCGACAATTTCGCCCTGGACGGTGGGTTTGTCTTTTTGGAATTGCCAGCCGTGGAAATCGGTGCCGTCGTAGGCGATGGTCAGTTTGAAGTAGCGCATCGAGAGTGTGACGTCATTTTACCGCAAGGAAGAGGGGAGATAGGAGATGCGCGTGGTACCAATTAGATTGTGCCGAGATGGGGTCCAGCGTGCTGGACCCCTACGCGGAAGGCGCACAGCGAGAGTGCGTGTTCCACGCCTAGGGAGAAACCCCGGGGAAATGCACGGGTCTCGAAGACCCGCCATTACAGTGCGGCTAGGGGGTTGTGCTGCGGGCGAAGCGGCTGCCGGGTTTGATGGCTAAGCTGCCTTGGCGGCACAACGGGCAGTCGTCGGGCTCGTAGCTATCGATTTTGAGCTGAATCAGGGCATTCGATTCTACCGGAAATTCGATGGTACCCCCGCTGCGATCGATCAACGCGCCAGCCGCGACCACGCGGCCACCCGCTTCCTGCACCACGTGAATGGCTTCTTCGGTGGAGCCGCCGGTGGTCCAGACATCCTCCACGACCAGGACGTGCTGATCGGGCTGCAAGGTGAATCCGCGGCGCAGCGTCATGGTGCCACTGCCGTCGCGTTCGACAAACATCGCGGGTACTCCCCCGCCCAGCAAATCTTTGGGTGCAGGTAACGCCCGGGCCACTTCCTGGCCAATGATCACGCCACCGAGGGCGGGTGAGACGACCGCATCGATGCGCGCGTCCGAAAACAGGGCCGCCAAGGCTGCGCCCAGCCGTTCCGCATATCGGGGATACTGCAGGACCAGCGCACATTGCACATAGGTGTCGCTGTGCAGGCCGCTGGACAACTCGAAGTGCCCGCGGCGGATGGCGCCGACGCTCTCAAACATTCCGAACAGTGCTTCGCGGTCAGACATGTTCATCGCAACCCGCTAAACCTAACCTTGTGGCGCGTGTAACCGTCGAAACCTCAGGAGATTAGCTGGCGCATCTCGCGTTGTCAAGCTTGTGCGGCACTTGCTAAACTTGCTTCGTGGTGAGCGGGATTCTCGCGTCCGTCGGCGCTCCTTCCTCCCGTACCAATGAAACAATTTAGCGCGCGAAAACGTTACACTAGAAGCAGATCAGAATTACAGTAATTGCTGTAGTCGCTCCACTTTATCCGATTTTCACGTGAGGGTACCAATGAAGATGCCGTTCTTTCGACCCCTGCTCGCAGCGGTGCTGGTGGGGGTATTAGCGGGAACACCGATCACCCCGGTGTTGGCTCAAGAGCCTTCCTCCCCCGCGCAAGGCCATGCCGCCGCACAAGGGGGCGTGCCGATTTCGTTGGGCGTTTCGAAATTCGACTATTCGCGGCCGCCCAAAGCTTTCCCCAATATCGTTAATCCGTATCGCATGCAGTACATCGATCCGGCGGTACTGACGAACTCCCCGCGCCTGGAAACACTGATAAAGGATGGCAAGTTGCCGCTGAGTTTGCAGGACGCGATCGCGCTGGCGCTGGAAAACAGCATGGACATTGTGGTGCAGCGATATAATCCGTGGATCGCGGACGTGAGCCTGTTGAAGGCGCGCGCTGGCGGTTTTGGGTACGGGACTCCGGGCAGCATCGCGGTTGGGTCCACGGCGAACCTGCCGGAACTGTACTACGACCCGTTCATGACGCAGTACATTGGGTTCAGTGACGCCACCACCCCTATCGCCAACCCCTTCATCTCCGGTACGGCTGGCACTGGCGCTTCCCAAGGCGCTCACACTGCGCAACCTCTGTTCTCTCACAGCGCGACGTACAATACGTCCTTCTCGAAATCTTTCGACACCGGGACATCCATGAGTGTTACATGGGATAACAACCGGTCATCTTCCACGGCTTCGAACTTCTTCAATCCCTACGTGCAATCTTCGCTGAACATTAGCGTTCAGCAGCAATTGCTGGCGGGATCCGGGCGGTTTGTGAATCGTCGCAACATTATCATCACGGAAAATAATCGAAAGATTGCGGACCTGTCGTTCGCGCAACAAGCGATCACCACGGTGACCAACACGATCACCGCGTACTGGGAACTGGTGTATGCGCGAGAGAACGTCAACGTTCAGAAACAAGCGGTCACGGTTTCCGAAAAACTCTACAACGACAACAAGAAACAGCTGGAAATCGGGACCATGGCTCCGCTGGATGTGACCCGCGCCGAATCCGAACTGGCCACCGACCATCAGAATCTGATCGTGGCGCAGACCACGCAACTGCAGGACGAATTGGTGCTGAAGAACTACATTTCGAAAGACCCGATGGCGTCCAACTTGATCGACGTGGAAATTATTCCCACGGACAAGCCGGAAACGCCGGCAACTGTGGAGACCGAGCCGTTTCCCGATGCCGTGAAAGAGGCGTTCCAGAAGCGGCCCGACGTGCAGGAACAGTATTTCAACCTGAAGAACGCGGAAGTGGACGTGCGGGCGACCCGCAATGCACTGCTGCCGACGGCGACGCTGGGATTAAATTATTCTTCGTACGGGTTGGCGGGTAACTCGGCGATCAGCGCGGTAGGTCCTACGATCGCGGGCGCGCAGATTGTCGATGCGAACGGGGTGCCCATTGCGGGCTACTTCGAACCGCAAGGGACCACCACGGTCACTGGTCTTAACCACGCCGGGTTCGGCAATGCGCAGTCCGAGATTTTCCATAATAATTTCCCGATTTACTCGGGTTCGGTGACGTTTAGTTTGCCGCTGCGCAACCGCGCCAATCAGGCGGACAGCATCCACGCGCAACTGATCGAGCGGCAATTCGAAGCGCAGGTCCAGCAGATTAAAAATACGGCGCTGCTGGATGTGCGCAATACGACGATTGCGGTGGAGCAAGGACGGGCGCAGGTGCAGGCCGCCAGCAAAGCGCGGGAACTGCAACAGCAGACGTTCGACGCGGAGCAAAAGAAATATCAACTGGGCGCGTCGACTGTGTACAACGTGATTCTGACGCAGCGCGATCTGATCACCGCGCAGGGGACGGAACTGCGTGCGCTTGCGAACCTGGCGGAAGCGAAATCCAACTACGAACGCGCTTTGGGCCGCACCCTGGAAGTGAACAATGTGACGATCGCGGGGATCAAGAATGGCGGTAGTGAGAAGGACACGCTGATCCCGGGAACTCTGAACGGACAAGTGGTGGGGACGGACAACTTGTTTAAAGAGCTGGAAAAGGCAGGAGTGCAAGGGCAACGGTAGTGTTGGTTTCGGCGCGTAGGTTGTAGCCGGTCGTTGGTCGTTTGTAGTTTGCCGCAAAACCCAAGAGCCGCCCTCAAACTAACGAACGAGGGAGCCGGACGATGTAAAGTTCGACTACTTACCCCGAGAGCGGACATCAAGATCAGTTGATTGTGCGGACATGGGGCGCAGCATGCGGCGCCCCTACTTGGCTCGCTTGCCACTCATTCGGCAATCGCATAACATCGTGCTTTGTGACCTTCACCCGCGCCATCCAACGCTCCGGGAGCGCTCCCCAATGACCAAACCAACTGACACCAAAGGCGCAGCTGCGCGGCATCCTTCGGCTGCTGAGCAATCGTGGGAGAAGAACACGCTCGCGCCGACTCTCGCCAAGTCTCCCGAGCGGCAAAAAGAATTCACGACGACGTCGAGCTACCCGATTCGCCGGCTGTACACCGAAGCGGACCTGGGCGAGTGGGATGCCGATCGCGATCTCGGGCTGCCGGGCCAGCCGCCCTACACGCGCGGGATTCATCCAACGATGTATCGGACGCGGCTGTGGACGATGCGGCAGTTCGCCGGATTCGGCACCGCGGAAGATACCAACCAGCGATTCCGGTACCTGCTGGCGCACGGCCAGACGGGTGTTTCGACCGCGTTCGATCTTCCTACGCTGATGGGCTACGACTCTGACCACCCGCTTTCGGAAGGCGAAGTGGGCAAGTGCGGAGTGGCGATTTCTTCGCTGGCGGATATGGAAGTGCTTTTTGATCAGATTCCGCTCGCCGACGTGACCACGTCGATGACCATTAATTCTCCGGCTGCGGTCATCTGGGCCATGTATCTGGCGGTGGCTGAAAAACAGGGCGCCGACTGGAAGAAAATTTCCGGCACGTTGCAGAACGACATTCTGAAGGAATACATCGCGCAGAAGGAATACATCTACCCGCCGGAACCTTCGATGCGGCTGGTGATCGACACATTCGAATTCGGAATGAAGCACACGCCGAAATTCAACGTGATCTCGATTTCCGGTTATCACATTCGCGAAGCGGGGTCCACGGCGATCCAGGAACTGGCGTTTACGCTACGCGATGGGATGGAATATGTGGAATGGGCGGTTCGCCGCGGGCTCGCTATCGACGAGTTCGCGCCGCAGCTTTCGTTTTTCTTTAATGCGCACAACGATTTCTTCGAAGAAATTGCAAAATACCGGGCGGCGCGGCGCATCTGGCACAAGGCCATGACCGAGCGCTATCACGCGGCAAATCCGCGTTCCTGGGCGCTGCGCTTCCACACGCAAACGGCGGGCTGTTCGCTGACCGCGCAACAGCCGATGAATAACGTGGTGCGAACGGCGATTCAGGCGCTTGCCGGGGTGATGGGCGGGACGCAATCGCTGCACACCAATTCGCTGGACGAAGCTTGGGCACTGCCAACCGAATTTGCGGCCACGCTGGCACTGCGCACGCAACAAATCATCGCGCACGAGACCGGAGTTACAAATACCGTCGATCCGCTTGGCGGGTCGTACTTCGTGGAAGCGCTTACGAACGAAGTGGAACAAGGGGCGTGGGACTATATTCGGCGGATCGATGCGATGGGCGGAATGGTTGCGGCAATCGAGGAGAGCTATCCGCAGCGGGAAATTGCGGAAGCCAGCTATCGCTACCAGATGGCCGTGGACAAAAAAGAAAAAATCATTGTGGGGGTCAACGATTACGTCACTCCGGAAAAGCCGCTGGAACTACTGCAGATCGACGAATCGGTGGCAGAACGGCAGGGGGCGCGGCTTCGTAAATTGCGGGAGGAGCGCAGCAATCAGGAAGTTGGGCGGAGGCTGGAAGCATTGCGGAAAGCCGCGGAAGGAAGCGAGAATCTGATGCCGCCTATTTTTGACGCGGTGAAGGCCTATGCGACGCTAGGCGAAATTTGCGAAGCGCTGCGCAGCACGTTCGGCGGATACGAAGAGTCGCCCATTACCTGAATACTATGTTGCTATCTAATAGTGTAGTACTCTCGTCTTACTCTGTGTTCTCTGTGCCCCCTGTGGTGAAACTCCTTGACGGACAAGGAACTCACTCATGCGATTATCGGCGCCGCGATTGAGGTGCACCGTGCGCTCGGCCCCGGCCTTCTCGAGTCCACCTACGAGGAGTGCCTCTGCCACGAATTTGCTCGCCACGATTTGCCGTTCGAAAGACAAAAGGCTATTCCTGTTGTATATAAAGGTGTGAAACTGGATTGTGGCTATAGGCTCGACATTCTGGTTTCTGATCGCGTCATTGTGGAATTGAAATCCGTGGAATCGCTAGCGCCAATTCATGATTCAATTCTTTTGACTTATTTGAAATTGTCTGGACACCGAATCGGGCTACTTATCAATTTCAACGTGCAAGTTCTACGGGAGGGCATTCGGCGGCTGGTCTTATGAGAAAAGCTATTCACCACAGAGGGCACAGAGGACACAGAGAGCGGCGAAGAAGAGGATACATTCGGCGACTGGTCGTGTGAGAAAGGCTATTCACCACGGAGAGCACAGAGGTCATCGAGAATGGCGGAGAAGAAGATACGCGTATTGATTGCCAAGCCCGGGCTTGATGGCCATGACCGTGGCGCGAAAGTGATTGCTCGCGCGCTGCGGGATGCCGGGATGGAAGTCATCTATACCGGCCTGCGGCAAACGCCGGAGATGATCGCCTCCGCCGCCGCGCAGGAAGATGTGGACGTGATCGGGCTGTCCATCCTATCCGGGGCGCACAAGACGCTGTGCCCACAATTGATGAAACTTCTCCACGAAAAAGGAATGGACGACGTGACCGTTCTGGTGGGCGGCATCATTCCGGAAGCCGACGTTGCCGCGCTGAAGCAGGCCGGGATCGCGGAAATTTTTCTTCCGGGCACGTCGACGCAAGACATCGTCCAGTTCATCCAAAAGCGGCTTGCTGCGACGCGTTAGATCGGCAAGAGCTGAAGAGAGAGCGCTTGCTTCGCGGGTCGATTCTGCGGACATGGGGCGCAGCATGCTGCGCCCCTACGGGGCAAAAAAGCAGAGGGACAGAGGGCAAATAGCAGCGAGATAACTGCAAAGGGCAGCAGGATAAACCTGCTGCTACGCAGGCGATGCTGGGTGGCAGTTCTTCTCAAATTTTACGCGGGTGTAGAGGGTCTGAAAACCAAAGCGGGTGATGTTTCTCTGCGAGGCGCTTCCCGGCTGCGCCAGGCTGATTGCCAATTCACATTTTAACTCTGCTGCCCTGCGCAATCGCCACTGCAGGAGTGCGGTCTGCACGCCACGCTTTCGAAACTCCGTCAACGTACTCGCGCCAAACAGCCCTGCAATCCTGCCGCGTGGCGCCAAGGTCGCGCCGCCCACCACGCGTCCTTGGATCCTTGCGATGTAGCATTCGGTGTGCGGTGAGGTCGCAAACATTTTCATGACGCTCAGCAGTTCCTGCGTGACTGGGTAATTTTCCGCAAACCCTTGCGCCACGGTCATGACCCACAAATCCAATTCATCCGGGCGGGCCAGCCGGATATCGATAGCGTGGCCACTCGGAATCGAATCTCCGGCACAGACGTGCCATACCATCACGTTCGAAAACTCGCTCACAAAATAGTTTCGTTGCTTGTACAACTCGAATAGCGTCGGATCGGCCAATGGACACGTTTCCACGCGCACCGGCTCTTTCCTGGCGAAGTAAAACTCCTCCAACCGGTCGAACTCCAGCGGCGATACTGGCCCGTGCAGACCCAATCCCACCGCCTGGGTGACGGGATTCCCTGCCCCGCAATAGACCGCATAGCCACCGGCGATATGTTCCACGGCGCCTCCTGAGTCCGGCTGCTTCTCCATGAGTTGTTTCGCGCAACTCACTGCTGCTTCCGCTTCCGCCATCTCAATTTCTCTTGCCAATTCCAGGTCCAACAAAATCGTTTCCATTTCGTTCTCCACGGTAATCTCCTCGTTACTCTGTGCGAGCATGCTGCGCCGCTACGATGATGAGTGTCGCCGGTTGGGAGACCGGCGCTCCCCGGGCTTCATCCATTTGTGTTGAACATACGTTGTGTTTAAGAATCCGCGTGTGTGTACAAGAACAGCGGCGTCAGTAGTTCTCGGCGCAAGCACACCCGTACCCGCTATGATTCACACAGGTGTACACAGGCGCCTCCAGGAGGAAATTGGTAGTGCTATTGACGCGGAGATGCTAGCGCGGTGGCCTGGTGTAGTCAAGCAAAGTCGTTTCACAGCCGCGGGTTTCCGGTCCACTCGTGTCCACGCGTACCAACACGTTGCGGCTTTCCGCGTCATAGATGAAGTAAGGCCCCGGCTGACGCGCCGCTCGTTCCATCATGCGTTGGGATGCCGCGGGCAGTCCTGTGACAGACTCCAGCCATACGGGTTGCTCATGCAGGGTTCCCGAAAAAATATCCAGCTCTTTTGATTTCATCAGGCACTCCCTTCACCTCTGTGCCTGGTTGCGCTAAAGGTTGGAGGAGCATATTCCTATAAGAAGAGTGTGGCAACTTTTTATAACAAGTGTTATACAGGCTGAGTGGCCCCCACTCGCACGGCGGTAATCATCAGTTGCAGCCGTGAGGAGGCGGCCTTTACCCGCGAACGCGCGCAATCTCGTCGGCAAACCATCAGCGGCTATATCCTCAGTGTGGTCATGCGCCTGGTGGATATAGACGATCGCCTGTTTACAACTTATCCTCGGCTCGGCCCGTTAGCTTGGCGCTACGCGGCTCCCGCCCAAGGACCCAGAACCACCCTGCTCATTCGTTGTTCGCAAGATGAAGCGAAGAAAATCCGTTTGGCTGCGAGGCGGCGCGATTCTACGGTCAGCGGGTTCGTGCTGCACGCGTTGCGCATCTCCTGGAAATCCACGGACCGAACCAATGTTCCCAGCGGGTAATGGCCCCTAAGAGACTGAAGAAAAAACGGCCGAGAAGATCGAGTTGTTTGCGAATTGGAGTGTCGCACCTCCGGCGCTCGTGGGACAGCGAGCTATGGGGACCCAGCCTTTACAGGTTGGGCTAACCTCTTTCGCGCCTTGTATGTTGACTTTGGAGAGAGACTTGTCTGCAGGAGTGCAGCGAGTTGCTCTGGCGGAGGAGGCCGGGTCGCGCCGAGGCCGAGGAGAATTGCATCGAGCCTGTCCGGAGATCGGGCCCCCCGCCCTAGTTTCCAAAAACTGAAGAGAATCACAGGCGGTAGAGCCTGCATACAAGGTCAGTTGGAAACAGCGCAGGGTCGGGGAGCCAGGGCAAAGCCTACTCCGAGGAGCGGGAATGGACAAGATCATAGGGTGTGGATTAGAGGTCAGTGCCCGAGAGTTGGTGGTGGCGTTGGAAGACCAACGGGTGCAGCGGTATGCGAATACCGCTGCCGGGCATCGGAAGTTGCTGGAAGCTCTCACGCGCGGGGGGCGGCGCGTGAGAGTGGTTTTAGAAGCGACCGGAATGTATGGGCTGGATGTGGCGCTGCTGTTGAGCGCAGCGGAGAAAGTGGAAGTGATGGTGGCGAATCCGCGTGCAGTGCGGGATTTTGCCAAAGCCATGATGCAGCGCAGCAAGAACGATCCGTTGGATGCGGTGGTGCTGAGAGAATTTGCGACACGGATGCCCTTTCGGGCGTGGCAGAGGCCAAGCCAGAATCGATTGGCGCTGTGGAGTATCACCCGTCGGATCCAAGCGCTAAACGAGCAATGCCGCGCGGAGAAAAATCGCCAGCATGCGGCGGGAATATCGCAATCCACGCCGGGCTGTGTGCGGCGGGACATCGTGCGGAATTTGCGGGTCCAACAGCAGGCCATAAAAAAGCTGCGGCAGGAAGCGCAGAAATGCCTGGAGCAGGAAGCCCAGCTGCGACAGGAATACCAGCTGCTGGTTAGTGTCCCGGGTATCGCGGAAAATAGCGCGCTACAAATCTTGGGAGAGTTAGCGATGTTGCCAGCAGATCGGGACATTCGGCAATGGGTGGCCTATGCGGGGTTGGATCCGAGCGAGCATCAATCCGGCACGTCGGTGCGGAGGCCTGCGCGCCTGAGCCGCAGCGGCAATCGGCACTTACGGCGAGCATTATATATGCCAGCGCTGACGGCGATTCGCTGGGAGCCGCATCTGCGTGGTTTTTACGAACACCTGGTGCAACGCGGCAAACGAAAAAAACAAGCGCTGATGGCGGTGGCGCGCAAGCTACTACACGCCATCTACGGAATGTTCCGCACCAACTGCGTCTACCAGGGCCAACTCGTATTCCAACTCAAAGCGACTGCGAACCATCTTGCCCTGACGCAAAAATGCTCTTGACCTCCAACAGAGAATCTCCGGCGCTTGTGTTGTAGAAAAAGTGCAGCACCATAGCGATCCAGGAAAAAACAGGTCCCCAGTACCATGAGCCAACAAAATCGCGGCATACAAAATGGCCGACGACAGAAACTCGTTATAAACGTTCGTCCGGAACATTTCAGGGAACGACCTCGCTGTTTATTCCGCTTCTCTGCAATCGCCCGCCGAATAAATGTTGGCGCTCTCTGCGTTCTTCTGCCACCAACTCGCCCATTTGCCATAGGCGTCGCCCGGCGGATCACTTTTCGCAACCTGCGCCTTCCAATGCGTCAATTCCGTCAACGCACTCGCGGTCACGTTTGCCGAGTCCCCATCTGCTCCCTTCAACACCTGGAGCAAAACCGGGACCGCCGCGCGGCTCCCGGTTGCCCCTAAACCCAAGACCGCGGTCGTTCGCACATTCGGATCCGGATTGGCCAGCAATCCGCGCAGGTACGGCACCGCATCGTCCCCGCCTAGTTCCGCGGCCGCCAAGACATACTCCCGCGCCTCTTTGGGATCTAGCCCTTTCACCATGTCCATCAGCAGCGGAAAATATTTTTTATCACCCATCTGGCCCAAATAGCGCACCGCCATTTCGTTCACCGGAGTCGACTCCGCGGTGTTCTGCACAATCTTCGCCAACTCCGCCCGCGATCGTTCCGTATTCAGGTTGCGCAATCCCAGCAGCGCAAATTCGCGGGAAGTGTACCGCCGCACCATGCCTACAATGGTGTCTTCCAACCACGGCGGCGCGCCGCTCACGATCGCGCGCTCTGCCTCGCGCTGAATTTCATCATCGGGCGAACGCAGATTCGTGACGTAGGGCTGATAAACCTGTGCCAGGATGTCGCGTTCGCCTTTGACGAGGTGAATCCGGATGCGCGACTCCATCTTGAACTCCTGAGTCGCCGCCGCAGCCGATCCTAGCGGGGCATACTTCACCACGCGCACGGCGTGAATCTCGTAGTCACCAGGCTTGGTCACATCGTGGGCATAATTCAGAAGTATGTTTTGGCGCAGGGTGGCGCCCGGCGAGAGCAACTGGTTGGTCGCAATGCATTCGTGGCTGCGCCAGTCCCGGCAGCTGCGCGTCTCGACCGGCGCGCCGCCCAGGACTTCGATCGAATATCCCGCGCAGGAGTCCGCATAAGGATCCCCGGCCATATACTCGAGCGCGTCCGTGCCGGTGTTGGTCATTTCGAAGTGCACGTAGATGGGTTCGCCCGCGAGGTACACTTCTTTCGCCATCGAAATTTTTCCGGCTAACTGCCCCCAAGCAGTGCCAACTCCCACGCTGAGCCACACCACCACAAAGGCCAACAGAAGAAACGCGAACGCCCACGTTTTTCTTGCTTTTCTCCTCACCGCAAATTCTCACTCTCGTAAAACTGCCCCAGCTGCAGCCAATCATCGAAAGTCATCCACCGCCCATCCAGCGGTCCCACAATTTCATACGGTCCAAGTTTGGTTCCTGCGCCAAGTCCCATGTTCGTGGCGATTATACTCACTGCGGCGCAAACCTGCTGGACCTTGTCGAGGGGTTGCAGGCGGCACGCCGGGAGCGCTGAGGAAAACGAGGGGATAAAACCAGACGGAATAAAACTGATGAAATAAAAACCAATGGCGCGGGCGACTGGTGGCAAGCTGGGGTTCAGCAGTGCTGAACCCCTACGGGATGGAGGCGAAGAGGCGGTCGGAAATGCCCCTCGTGTCCGAAGCGTCAACGGTGCCATCCGCGCTTCTCCCCTTACTCTTCCGGCAACCACGTCCTTTCGTACAGGTGCTGTCCTCCGGTTGCGCATGTTACAAAATTCTCAAAGGGGAATTACCTCTATGAAGCGACTATTTCTCGCTCTCGGCGCGGCATGCCTTTTCACCGCTTTCGGTCCCGTTCCGGTGGTCTCCGCGCACTGGTGGTGGCACCACCATTCCAAATCCAGCAACGCGAACGCCGCCGCCAATGCCGAGGCGAATCCCGCACCTAAAAAATCTAAACCCCAAAAAGCTCACAAAGAGAAGCACCGGCACCAAGGCATGAATAAGCCTGAGCATTTGTACAATTCGCCCAAATCCGTAGGCTGGTGGCACAAAGGCCCAGGCCCCATGGGCGCAGGTTCCAACCAGAAATAGAACTTTCTTCGTAGGGCGCCAGTACTGCTGCAGGCCGCCGTGATGTTAGGGGATACGGCAGTGTGGCGGGCTTTTCCCTGTGCTCCTTTCCCTTGCCTCGCCGCACCCAAAGTGCTATCAGTGAATTGACGGCGAGTTCGCTCCCTTCCTTATCCGAAGACCTTTGCCGCAACAAAGGTTTGCCATGAATACACAACCGAATCGCGCTCACTGGCTGCAAGGCCCCGGGGCGCAGTGCACCCCGCAACCGCACAGGCCGGAAACCCCGTGGCGTCTGGTGCTGCTCGGCGCCCCTGGGGTGGGCAAAGGCACACAAGCGCAACTCCTTCACGAGCGGCTCGGCGCGTGTCACCTTTCCACCGGCGACGTGTTTCGCGCCGCCGGTTCCCGTAAGGATTGTGTTCCTTCGCGGGCAATGGCGGCCGCGCTGGAGTACATGCGCCGTGGCGCACTGGTCCCGGATGCCACGGTGTGGGACATGGTTCGCGAACGCATCGATTGTCTGCGTTGCTGTGGCGGGTTTCTGCTCGATGGGTTTCCGCGCACACTTTCGCAAGCCCAGTCACTGAACGAATTGCTGTTGAAAGAAAATCTGCCGCTGCATGCGGTCATTGATTACGAACTTCCTACCCCGGAAATCGTCGCTCGTCTCAGTGGACGGCGCACCTGCTGCAAATGCAAAGCGGTGTTCCACGTCACCGGGCAGCCTTCCAAGCACGAAGGCATCTGCGATCACTGCGGTTCGGCTTTGTTTCGTCGCGAAGACGATCATCCGGAATCCATCAAAGTGCGTCTGGCCGCCTACAACGAAAGCACCTCGCCCTTGATCGATTTCTATCGCAAGCAAGGGCTGCTGCTTTCGGTGCAAGCCACAGGCTCGCCGGACGACATTTGCCACCGGACCGTCATCGCGCTGAACCTGCAGGCTCAATTCTCCATCCCGACCTAACGCCTAACACGGCCGGGTGTCGCGGGTCGGTCCGTGTGTCCAGCTCACCGGAGCCAAGACTACCGTTCACGTTGTGCGGACATGGGGCGCAGCGTGCTGGGCCCCTACGGTACAGCTATATATCACCGGCCTGCCCTACCACCGCTGTTTTCTTGGCAAAAACTAGCTCTTGCGCCCACTGCTATATAGGTCTATAGTCGCGCCGTTCGTACTTTCCTTGAGGTGTGTCCTATGAAACTACGCGCTCTTGCTGTACCCGTTTGTCTGCTCGTGGCTCTTTTCCTTGCGGCTCTCCCCCTCGCCGCAAACCAACCGGATGATGAACATCACTCCAAAGTCGTCGGTGGTTATTTCGAAGAGTGGTCCATCTACGGCGCCAATTTCAACATCGCAAATCTCCAAGCCAACGGCGTCGCTAATAAACTCACGCATCTTAGCTAGGCCTTCGGCAATACCAGCACCGCCAACTCGGACGGCTCCATAACGGTCGGCTGCGCCATTGCCGATAGCTGGGCTGATTACCAAACTCCGTACCTCCCCAGCGTCTCTGGCGTTCCCTACACCGGCCCGCTCTACGGCAATTTCGCGGCACTTCAGCAGCTCAAGCAGCTCCATCCCAATCTCAAGGTGCTCATCTCGCTTGCTGGCGCCGAGGGATTCTCCGCCGCGGCGGCGACGGCTTCCTCTCGGAAAGCATTCGTTGCCGGGTGCATCGATCTGTTCATCAACGGCAATCTGGGATCCGGAATAACCGCCGCCGGTGTGTTCGACGGCATCGATGTGGACTGGGAATTTCCCACTTCCATGGACACGGTGAATTGCACGTTGCTGATGCAGGAGTTTCGCAAGCAACTCGACGCGCTCGGGAAGAGCAACAAGAAAAAGTATCTGCTCACCATGTTTGGTCCCGCGGGCCAGCAGAATTTTTCGAATATCCAGCTCGCTCAAGTCGCCAAGCAACTCGATTTCTATAATGTCCAGGGTTACGACTACCACGGGACTTGGGAAACCACGACCAATCACGACGGGCCGCTCTTCGAAGACAAGCAGGATCCTGCATTGGGCGAAAACTTCTACATCGAGTACACCATCGCTTCGTATCTGAAAGCAGGGGTGCCGGCGCAAAAACTTGTTCTTGGTGTTCCGACCTACGCGCGTGGCTGGACCGGCGTTCCGAGTGCGAACAACGGGCTTTACCAAACGTCGAGTGGCCCTGCGCCTTCTCCGGCTGGAGATACTCTCCAGACCGACGGCGTCGCTACGTACCTGACGATCACCGGACTCACTGGGTTCAGCCGGCATTTCGATTACCAGCGCATTGCGGTGTGGCTCTATAATCCCAGCACGCAAACTTTCTGGACGTACGACGATCCCACGACCGTGCTACTGAAAATGGGCTACGTGAATCTACGGGCGCCCGGCGGCCTGGGCGGCGCTTTCGTGTGGGCGCTCAAAGACGACGACACGAATGGGACCATCGTGAAGATCATAGCCTTCGGGCTTCACTAGTCCACCTGGGTTCTCAATTCCCGTGGGGCGCAGCACGCCTGCGCCCAGATTTCCCGCGTTGGCATTTTCGCCACGAAATTTTCTTCAAATTTTAATTTTCCCGCGCGTAAATTTTACGCGTCACCATAGGCGCATCTCGTGCGTCCAAGGAAGTGTGCTCAGCCAATCTTTTCTTTCGAGAGGCCCCCATGGCATCAGCCGCAGTTTCTCCCGCACTGGATCCGATCACCGGATTTGAAGACCTTCGCGATCTCACCCACCCTCGTCACGCCCTCACACAATTCTATCGCGCGTTCAACACACGAGACATCATGCTCATGCGTCAGAATTGGTCGCCGTTTGACGACATTTCCATGAACAATCCAATCGGGGGCACCAAACGGGGCTGGCCCGAAATTCGCGGCGCGTACGAAAAGCTTTTCAACGGCCCGGCCCAAATTAGCGTCGAGTTCTTTAACTATTCGCTGCACGTCTCCGGCGAAGTTTTTTACGCGGTCGGCCGCGAACGTGGCCGTTTCGAATCGCCTGCCGCCAATTTGGACTTATTTTTCCGCACCACGCGCATCTTCCGCTTGCTCGACCGCCACTGGCGGCAAGTCCACCACCACGGTTCCAGCGACGACCCCACACTGCTGCACCGGTACCAATCGCTGATCGCCTCCAACTGGCACGCCCACGCGCTACTTTCGTCCTAGCGCGCACGTTTCGCGCCTACACATTTGTAAGGACAGCGCCCTGGGCGAAACGAGAAGAGAGATTCCTCACTTCGCGGACTCCGTTCGGAATGACATATTTATTTAGTTGACGAAGGCGCGGGTGAACAGCGATGAAAGATTCCTCGCTTCGCGGACTCCGTTCGGAATGACGTGTTTACTTCGTCGACGAAGGCGCGGGTGAACTGCGATGAGAGATTCCTCGCTCTGAGGACTTTATTCGGAATGACATATTACTTAGACTACTAATGCGCGGGAGCTAGGCTCCCGCTGCGCAAAGTGTGGTTTGGATATTGGGGCGGAAAGCGGCAGCAGGGCTGCCGCACTCCAGATGCTCATAGCTGATTTTCTTGCTACGGATTAAACCAAAACTTCACTACCGCCTCGGCCTTCGACTCCACGGGCTTGCCACCCTGCGTTGCAGGCGCGTACTCATACTGTTTCAGCGCGTCCACCGCGGCGGCACGCAATGCCTTCGGCCCCGAAATGACTCTCACATCGCCCACGCGGCCGGAGGGGAGCACCACCACTTCCGCTTTCACATCGCCGGTGATGTAACTGCGCATCGCATCGGGCGGATACACGGGATTCGCCGGCTTCAATAATTTGGCCGCGACCAGTGGAGCATCGCTGCTCACCGCAGGTTCCGGCGGCACGCTCGCAGTTTCCGCCGGATTCGGCGCACTCTTCTTACCCAGCAAGCGCTCGCGCCAACTCGGCTTTTTCTCTACGGCGGGCTCTTCATGGTCCGTCGCTTTCGCCGCAGTCGTATCGGAGTCCGTGGTCTGACTCTTTTTGTCATCTTTCCCAATGGCAACCTTACCGGACTCTGCCACCGAGCTATTCGCCGCCCCTGCTGCGTTGGTTGTCCCGGAAACGACTCCGCCCGCGGGAACACCCGGCGTGCGGTTCGCGGCGTTGGCCCCAGGCCGCGGCACATTGGCCTTCGCGACACTGTGGGTCGCATTCGCCGGCGCCTTCTTAAGCGGCAGATACTGCCACCATTTTCCATACCAAGCCCCACCCGCAAGCGCCAACAACAGCAGCGCCGCCAATCCGATCGTGCGCGCTTTGCCAGACGAAAGCTTCGATGCCACCGCAGTGCTGGCGCTGCTTGCCGGTTTCCCGCTCTTCGGAGCTTTCGAGAAATCCAGCGCCGGTTTCGGCAACAATTCTTCGTGCGCCGCCTCTTGCACGACGGGTCTAGAATCTTCCGCAACTTCTTGCTTCTTTCGTTCTGCCTTGGCCTCCGCAGCCGCTTCTTCTTCCAATAATTGTTCTTCCGGCGATTTTTCCAGCTTCCAGACCGGCAGCGCCATGCTTACAACCGCCCGGGCCACTGCTTCGTTGTTCTCCTTTGGCGCGGGGGGCATCAACAATTCTGGTTTGGCATCCTCATGGGGTTTTGGGGTGGCCGACGCATGACCCTGCGCCTGCGCTGCCAAGGTGACCGACTCCACCGCTTTTTCCGCCCCGCGCAACGCTACAGCACGCACAGCCGCTTCCCTGGTGGCGGCCGCTTCCGCCATGGCCTTGGCTGCGGCGTCCTCAACATTTTGCTTGGCCAGCGCGGCCAACTGCGCGCGCAGGGTTTCGACTTCCCTCTTCAGTTGGTCCACATCCTCCGCGGTATGCGGCGCAACCGGCTCCTCCGGCTCTTCCTTGGTGACTTGCTCCGCCTCCACCTGCGCAGGCACTTTAAATTCTGGCGTGCTCTTCTTTTCTTCGGGGAACGCTACTCCCCAGTAATCCTCGCGCTCCTCGGTGAATTGCAATTCGACGTAGTGCGAACCAGGCTTGAAACTCCTCTTCCGCAACACCTGGCAGACCACTTCCTGATTGCTTTTCTTGTTCGTGAGAAAGAGCAATTGGCCCACGGACACTTCCGCGTGCAGGCGGATCACCGCGCCGTCTTTGAACACCAAAACCGTTGTACTTTCTTCGGAGAATAGGTCGCGCGTGCCGTTTTCGGTGCTGGCCTTCGCGCCCGTGACGTTCACCAAGGATTCCAGGGCGACCGGATTTGGCCGTGGCGTTCCGCTGGCCTGATCCTTCGCGCCTTCCGTGTTCGGCGGCACAGTGTTTGCTGCGGATGACACCAATCTTGTCCCCGGGCGCCAACGCCAGTCGGCGCACCCTCGTATACCGGCGGCTTGCATCATTTGCGCAGCAGTGAGTCAATCCCGCCGCTGTGTCGCCGCCGTGCAGACGAACCTGTTCCGTCTGCTCTGCTCTTTTCTATTTTTCCGGCTAGGCCGCAGCACGCGCCATAGTACCCAGGTACAGGCGTGACCAATCCGCCCACAGCGGCGGAGTTGTACAAACCGCGACCCCAAGACTCCAGGTGCAACGACAGCACCTGGGGCACCCGCCTCAGGTTCGCACGTTCAAGCTATGCCGCGACGACCGCGCCACGCCCCATCTCCGGTTTCCGCATCTCGGGGAACTTCCCGTAGGTCATCCCGCGCCACAACCATTCCATCGGCCCGAAGCGGTAGCGGGTCAACCACAAATTACTGATTCCTACTTGCGCGGAATACAATACGACCGTAGGCAGCCAACCCCACGCAGGTCCAATTTTTCCGAACAGTCCGGTTCCCCAGCTATAGAAGAACAAGGTGCAAATTACGGATTGCATCAGATAATTGGTGAGTGCCGTGCGGCCCACGGCGGCAAAGGGCATCAACACCTTCCGCCAATTCTGGTTCAGAAAAAGCAGGGCGAGTCCTGAGGCATATCCGGCCGCGAGAATATGGGAACCCGGCAACCACAAAACGCCGCCCAGCCATCTTCCGGTGCTCACCACGTGGGCAGGCAGCGTGCGCTCGTACGCCACGAAAAGGCTCATCGCCAGTCCGACTGGCAAGCACCAGCCGCATACTTTCTGCAGCACCGGCTTGTAGTGCTGCAAATTCTGGACGATTCCGGCGCGCCATACCCACATTCCCAGCAGGAAAAGCGCCAACGCATACACCGCAAACAACGTGATCGGCAGTTCGTGTTTATATTCCACCCAGTTCTGCGCCAGGATTTGGCGCCATGTTCCATGCGCGTAAATCTGCATGGCGGCATACACTTTCGCCATCTCCGGCGGCTTCGGAAGCATCCACGACGCGCGCCAGTGGGTGAAATACAGGCCAAAGAACACGCTGCTCGCCACGATCGGCAGCGCCATCAAACTTCCGGCCCACCACAGCAGGGTCTTTTGGTCGCGGTTACGGAACAGCAGGAGCATCGCCCCGGAACACGCATAGGTGAGGAGCACATCTCCTGCCCAAATGAGCGCGCCGTGGACTATCCCGAACAGCGCGAGTGCCAGGAGGCGCCGGGGGTAAAAACCCAAAAATTTCACGCCTTTTGCTTCGGCGCGACTCATTTGAATCGCAAATCCCAGCCCGAACAGAAACGAAAAGATCGAAATGAACTTTCCCTGGATAAAGGCGTCTACGAAAAATTGCCCGATGATATCGGCACGCGCTGGAAACAGTGAGTGTATGTCGCTGTAAACATCCATGGGCGCGAAGAACGCCCGCATGTTCGCCGCCAAAATCCCAAACAGCGCAATTCCGCGCAACACGTCAATAAATTGGATTCGCTCCGACAGGCTGACGGGCCCCACTTCCGCCCGCGGTTCCGTGATGGATACCTGCGACACTGGTTCGCTCTGCGCCAAATCCGCCATCCGCCACCTCCACAACCCAAGACTTCGCGGACCGTATCTCTTCTCATCCAGCGGGTGCTCTGTGGTGAAACTCTTGAACGCTTAGCCCTTAATTTTTAGCTCGTAACCTTTGACTCTCGCCGCTTCTTCCTATACGCGCGAGCCCACCCATAAATTACAGCGCTACGGAACAGGGTTCCCGTCCGCATCGATTTTGTGGACTTCCCCGATATTCAACTCGCGGATCCCCGCTTCCACTTTGCTCATATCTCCCACCACCAACCAGATTAAGTGATGCGGCTGAATGTATTTCTTTGCGGTCTCGTTGGCTTCCGCCGGGGTAACAGCTAAGACCTTTTGCGTAAAAGTATTGTAGTAATCGGGCGGCAGGTTGTACTGCAGGATATTGGCATACGCGCCAGAAAGCTGCTGCACGGTTTCAAAACTCCCAGGCAACGAGAGCGTGGAGTTGGTCTGCTCGTCTTTCAGTTCCTCTTCGGAGATCGGTTTATCGCCGACAATATTGCGATATTCCTTGATGAGTTCTTCAATGGATTCCTTGGTCTTGTCGGTTTGCACCGGGGAGAAGCTCACGTAGGGCCGTTCGCCTCGCGTGGAAACGATGCGAGCGCCGACACCGTAGGACCAGTGTTTGTCTTCGCGGAGATTCATGTTGATGCGCGAACTGAAATTGCCGCCAAAGATGTCATTCACGAGCTCAAGCGGAATCTGGTCGGGGCTGTTGAAGGGCGGTGCAAGCTGGGCGGCAAAGATGATGCTTTGGCCGGAGCCGGGGCGGTCAATCAGATACACCACATCTTTTTCAGGCTCGGAAACTTTGGGCACATTGATGGTAGGAACATCCGCAGCCTTCCAAGTGGAGAAGAGGTTTTCGAGCTTGGGGGTGATTTCGGCCAGCGTGGTGTCACCAACGATGAGCAGCGTGGCGTTATTCGGCTTGTAGTAGGTGTCGTGGAACTTCACCAGGTCATCGCGGGTCATTTTGGTGACGCTGGCGGTGGTTCCGGTGCCAACGAACGACTCATCATACGGATGACCTTTGCCGTAGAGGAATGTAGGCAGAACGCGGAGGCCCATGGAGAACGGGGTGACTTTTTCGCGCGCAATCGCCGCCAGACGTTCCTTCTGCAGGCGATCGAATTCCTTTTGGGGATAGGCGGGATGCAGGATCAGGTCGGCATAGATGGCCAGCGCCTGGTCCATGTTGATCTTCAGGGAATTCAGACTCACGTTGGAGTAATCAACATTCGCGCCCGCATTGAAATTGGCGGAGAGCGATTCGAGTTGCTCACTGATCTGCAGCGAATCACGCGTAGGTGTTCCCTCTTCCAGCATGCGCTGAGCGAAGCTGCAAGTTCCCGGCGCGGTGTTGGTATCAGAGGCGTAGCCGCTGTGAAGGATCATGGAGAAATTCACGACGGGAGCGGTGTGGCGTTCGGCGAGGACAACTTCGAGCCCGTTGGACAGCTTGGCTTTCTGCATCGGCGGAAGATTCAGCGACATGGCCGATCCGAGCGCAGGCGGGTGCGAACGATCGACCGGCGCGGAGGTTTTGTAATCCGTGGGGTACGGTTGCACTTCCAAAATGTAATCGCCGTCAGAGAGCCAGGTCTGCGCAGTTTTCTGTACCGAAGCCGGCGTCGCCGCTTGTATGCGCTTCAGGTAGGTCTTGTAGCAGTCGGGATCGCCTTGAAAAGTCTGGCAACTCGCGAGAATGTCGCTCTTGCCTCCGAAGCCGCCAATGCGTTCCATGATGCGCGCGTACTGCCCGAAGATTTGGGTCTTGGCCAGATTGAGTTCGGCTTCGGTGGGGCCGGACTTGAGAAATTTTTGCAGTTCTTCGTCGGCTGCTTTTTCAACTGCGGGAAGATCCTGGCCGGGCTTCGCGGTCAGTGTCAGATCGAATTGTCCAGCAATTTCGTTGTTGGAATCGCTGGCTGTGGCGCTGGTGGCGATTTGATCTTTGTAGACCAGGCGCCGGTACAGGCGCGAGGTTTTGCCCTGACCGAGTACGCGCGCGGCTAGATCGAGTAAGGCTTCATCGGGCGAGCCGGTTTGCGGTACGTTCCACACGCGATACGTCCGCGCTTGCGGAACGCGATCCTGAACCCAGCCACGGTGCGTGCCGGTGCGCTTGGCCACCCAAACTTCCTGCCGGGCGATCGGCGGCCCCGCGGGAATCGCACCGTAATACTTTTCGACCTTCTCCTTGGCCACTTGCGGGGTGATGTCACCGGCGAGAACAAGCGTGACGTTGCTCGGGCCGTAGTAGGTTTTGAACCAATCCTGAACATCGGTGAGCGAAGCAGCATCCAGATCCTTCATCGAGCCAATGACGGTCCACGAATAAGGATGCCCGGAAGGATAAGTGTTCTCGGTAATGAGTTCCTCGGAAACGGCATAAGGCTGATTTTCATCCTGACGCTTTTCGTTCTGCACGACGCCGCGCTGCAGATCGAGTTTTTTCTGATCGAGCACCGGAAGCAGATGACCCATGCGATCGGACTCGGCGAAAAGGGCGTAATCGAGCATGGAAGTGGGAACGTTTTCGAAGTAGTTGGTCCGATCATTATTGGTGGTGCCGTTGAGGTCGGTGGCGCCGATGCGTTCCATGGCGTTGATGTAGGTGTAATCGAAATTCTTGCTGCCGGAAAACATCAGGTGTTCGAACAGATGCGCAAAGCCGGTTTTCCCGGGCTTCTCATTTTTAGAGCCCACGTGATACCAACTGTTCACCGCAACAATTGGGGCTTTGTGATCTTCGTGCACCAGCACCGTAAGCCCATTGGCCAGCACAAATTTGGTGTAAGGAATGTCGGGAATGGGGATAGCAGGTTTGGCGTTGGTGCCGGTGGTAGCGGGTTTGGGCTTGTCAGCGGATTTAGGTGGAGCGGCGGTTTGTTGGGCGAATACGGGAACAACAGCGAGGAGCGCGACGAACGCAACGCAGCTCACGCGGGCAATGCCGGTGGACTTTTTCACGATGGACTCCCTGATCTGGTGTGGCGCAATTTGTCAATTAGACGGAAGAAGTGGGACTTTGCGAGTGCCGTCCCAGCGCTGCAGCTATTCTACGAAGCACAGAGACAATTGCCAAGCCAGTGCTGGGCGGCGGTGAAGGTCGCTGAAAAAGGAGCGGGTCTGAAAGCGGGTGAGTGGCAAGTGATGAGGTTGTGCCGAGATGGGGTCCAGCGTGCTGGCCCCCTACGCGGAAAAGCGCACAGGCAAGGGTGCCTGGGCGGCGGCAAGGAAGGAAACCGGCAACGAGAAACGGGGAAGAAATCCAGGAAACAGCACGGGTCTCAAGACCCGCCACTACAGGGTGGAAACATCCTGATTGCAGCGAGGACTCCGCGAGCTTAGGATTCTGAGGCGAGGTGCAAAATGGGCATAAATCGCCGGGAATTCTTGGGCGCGGGCGTAGGGGCAGTAGGAATCGCAGCGGGGTTAGTCAGCAAAGATGCGGCTGCGCGAGGAGGCGAAATGTACGCAACGAGGACGACGCCAGGCACGCTGCCGAAACGGCCGTGGAAGGATGGGATTGAACTATCCATATTAGCGCTGGGCGGAATTGTGATCTGTGGGATGCCCCAGGAAGACGCTTCCCGGCGAGTGGCCGCTGCGTACGACCGCGGTGTGAACTACTTCGATTGCGCGCCTTCCTACTTTAATGGAGAGGCGGAACTGAAGTTGGGCGAGGCGCTCCGGCCGTTTCGCAACAAGATATTCCTCGCCGAAAAAACTACCAATCGAGACGCCAAGGGCGCGCGCACGGAGTTGGAGCAAACGCTGCAGCGATTTCACACCGATCATGTGGACTTGTACCAGTTCCATGCCGTCAGTTCTATCGACGACGTCGACAAGATTGTGGCGCCGGGCGGTGCCGCCGAAACGTTTTTTGCCGCGAAAAAAGAGGGGAAGGCGCGCCACTTGGGATTCTCCGCGCACAACGCTCCCGCAGCCCTGCGCTTGATGGACGCGCTGGAACTGGACAGCGTGATGTTTCCCGTGAATGCGAACGCTTGGGAGAACGGCGGATTTGGTCCACAAATTCTAGCCAAAGCGAAACAGAAAGGGATGGCGCGCATGGCGCTGAAGGCGCTGGCGTTTGGAAAATGGCCGGCATCGATAAAGGAGAGCGAGCGCAAGTATCCGAAGTGCTGGTATGAGCCCATCGATGATGCGGAGATGGCGCGCATGGCGTTGCGCTTCACGTTGAACCAAGACGTAACCGCAGCGGTACCACCCGGCGACGAGCGCATTTTCGATCTGGCCATGGACCTAGCGTCAGGAGCATTGCCGCCTCTGAGCGCGCAAGAATTGGAAGGATTAAAGGTGAAGATTGGCAAGCTGGAGCCGGTGTTTCGCGTATGATCCTGTGCGCAGACCGAAGCAAGGCTAGTCGAACTCACGAGATCGTGCGGACATGGGGCGCAGCATGCTGCGATCCTACGGGTGCGGTGGTAAGCACAACCCGCCAATCGCGCGCCGGTCCCACAACTGCATCTCAACAAACCTTTCCTGGATCCGCTCCCGGTCACACACCTCAAACTGCGCAAGTACCTCACGCGCGGTGAACAATTGCGCAATGTCCTCAAGGCGATAAACCCGCGGCTCCGTCTCCCGCGCCACTGTCATACTGTCGCCCAAGGTGAACGTCATAGACCCCGCCGGCAAACTCGCCAGGCGAATGACCAGAGCAGCCGGCCGCGATCGATCCACGCCATAAGAGAAATCGCCCAGAAAAAAATAGGCAGGCGGCGCATCGCAACTCCCCCCTAAAACTGCGGTAGCCGCTGCACACAACCACTTCTCCGTGGCGCGACGTTGTTGCAAATAATCCAGCTTCAATCCAGGACGCGAGTCGCGCCGCAACCGGTCGAGCACACGCGAGGCCTGCTCATCTGGAAGAGTGCACAAATTCAAGCACGCGCCGCGCACCGGATCATAGCGATGAGTGACCACATCTGGCATTCCGTTCGCGCTTACTGCGTTTGACAAACTCTACTCCCAACCTTCACACTTGTAGTTTGAGAAAATCGCATAAGGAGCGACAGTTAGATGGCCCAAGGTCAGGCTACCAAGGTTAAGAAAAAGAAAAAATCAGTTTTGAAGCGCGCCGCGCAATCTCATCAACGCGCCGAAGTAAATCGTGCTAATCGTACTCGCGTTCGCAGCGCCATGAAGCGCCTGCGCACGGCCATTGCTACGGGGGATCCCGCGGCTGCCGGCAATCTGCTGAATCCCACCATGTCCGCCATCGACGCAGCGATTGCCAAGGGCGTGCTGCACGAGAATACCGGCAACCGCTACAAATCGCGGCTCGCGCTGGCCTACAACGAAGTAAAAGCCAAAGCCACCAAGTAATCCAGGAGTGCGCAACGGTCTTGGCGGGGGAGGGCTCCCGCTGATCGATGATGCGAAGGCACGGTACAGCCGTTGAGTACTGACGGTGTACCTGGCTACTGGCAGAATTATTGCTGCACGCCCGCCTCTAAAATCGCAAGCAGTTCATCGCGAAATTTTTGTAACTCGGATAACCGCTCGGGTGTTGCGGGTACTTCCGTTTTCTTCCACACGAAAAACTCGCCGCTGGGTTTCTTGAGTTTTACGCTGAGGTTGCTATCGACCATCAGAGTAGCGGGCGCCAAAAACCGAAACGTCCCATTTTCCACAGGAGCCAGCAGCACGGCGCATTCGCCACGATACACGCACAGCGCGCTCTCGTACGGTGGAATGGCTATGGGACGGAATCCCGCGGCAAACAGCCGTTTCAGCGTGTCGGTCTGCGCCTGCGTCAGTTCGACCATGAACCCGAATTATACACGCGCGGTAGTGCCGGAACAGATTTCGGAGAGAACGGGCGAGGTGAGCGGAGGGCAAGAGAGATTCCTCACTCCGCGGACTCCGTTCGGAATGACGTGGTCTGTTGTAGTGGATAGAACGAAAGAAGAGGGGATTCCGTTCGGAATGACGGCAGGAAGATGAGAGATTCCTCACTCCGCGGACTCCGTTCGGAATGACGTGGTCTGTTGTAGTGAATAGAACAAAAGAAGAGGGATTCCGTTCGCTATGACCGCAGGAGGAAGAGAGATTCCTCACTTCGCGGACTCCGTTCGGAATGACGTGGTCTGTTGTAGTGGATAGAACAAAAGAAGAGGGATTCCGTTCGCTATGACCGCAGGAAAAATTGACGCAGAGGGCCGTCGAGTTCGCAGGAGGTTGCGGAGGTCACCGAGAGGACGGAGCTAGGGCTACAAACGAAAACGGCGCGAAATAAATCGCGCCGTTCCTTCTTTTCGTCAACTTTCCGTGCATCCTGAAACCGTAATTCTCGGAACGGTCCGCTTTGTGAGGCGGACCCTACAAAGGCATCACGCTGCAGTGGAATCCGCTTCGCTGGCGTCGGTTCCTTCAAGCTGAGCCAGAATGTCGCGCAGCGTGCGAATCAACTCGTCGCGCGACACATGGCTTTTCTTGAACTGCAGGCGAAATTTGAAGCTCTCATTCTCCGGCTCGTAATGGAAAATGAAAGGCTGTGGCCGATGCGGAGCGTCTTTTTCTTCGGCGCGTTCCTGGCGAGCCTCGTCGCGTGTCAGGCCGCCTTGCAGGATGCGCGAAAGCATTTCCAGCATTTTCTTTTCCGTTTGCTGCTTGGCAATTTGCAGCAAGACGGATTTTGCTAGAATTCCGGTTTCGACGCATTTCTTACGAATGGGATCGGGAATATTGCGCAAAAAGAGCGTTTCGCTCACGGAACTGCGCGATTTGCCCAGTTTTTTCGCGACATCGTCGTGGGTGTAGTCAAACTGTTCCGCCAATCGATGCAAGCCGTCGGCTTCTTCAAACGGCGTCAAATCTTTGCGCTGCATGTTTTCGATCAGCGCAATTTCCAGGGTTTCGGCGTCGTCGGCCATCTTCTCGATCGCCGGAATTTCCCGCAATCCTGCTCCGCGCGCGGCATGATAGCGCCGCTCGCCGGAGATGATGTAGTAGCAGTCTTCGCGGGGTACAAAGCGCACCAGCAGCGGCTCCAGGACGCCTTTTTCACGAATGGACTCGGTGAGTTCGCGCAGGTCGCCCAGCGCTTTTCGCGGCTGATCCGGGTTCGGACGAATCTGATCGACCGGGATCATGCGGCCCACCGCCGCGCCGCTGTAACTTGTCAACGATTCTACGTAGTGCGCGTCATGCCGCATCTTCAGCGTGACGGGCAACCCCATTCTCTTCGACACGTTGTACGACCTCCGCCGCAAGTTTTTTGTATTCGATTGCCCCCGGCGATTTGGGCGCAAACGAAAAAATGGTTTCCTTATAGGCCGGACTTTCCTCGAGCCGCACGTTCTTGCTGATTTTGGTCTTGAACAGCACTTCACCAAAGACGGCGCGAATCTGCCCGTGAGTATCGCGGGAAATATTGGTGCGCTTGTCGAACAGCGTGATGACCACGCCGAGCATGCGCAGTTGGGGATTAGGCCGCGCGCGAATGCGTTCGTAGGTTTCCAGCAAATCGTCGGTGCCTTCAATGGCGAAATAAGCGGCCTGAATGGGAACCAGCAGGTGGGTCGCACTCACCAGCGCGTTCACGGTGAGAATTCCCAAGGATGGCGGGGTGTCGATAACGATGTAGTCGAAATCCTTCAGGACCGGCGCGAGCGCGTCTTTCAGGCGGTACGGCGCGTCAAACTGCCCGCTCAACACCGTTTCCAGTTTCGCCAGCGCCAGGCGTCCCGGGCCCACGCTGAGCAGCGGGTCCTTGCTCGGCTTGATCACGTTGGCCATGGGCGTGTGCGCATCGGACAGCACGTCGAACATGGACTCCTTGACATCGCCCATGTTGAAGAACGCAATCGTGGAGTTGGCCTGCGGGTCCAGGTCGATGAGCAGCGTGCGTCGACCTTTGGTGGCAATTCCCGCAGCCAAATTGATTGCGGTCGTAGTCTTCCCTACCCCACCCTTCTGATTCGCAACCGTGATGATTGCCGTCATTTAACTACCGCCTCCGCGTTCGTGGCGAACCTCGCAACACACACAGTGCCGCTCGATTGGCAAAGACACTACATGCAATCTGTGTGCGTATATGCCGGCAGACGAGCCCAATGGCATACGCCTACTCTATGTGCGCAAGGCTGGGGCACGCAAGTGTAAATTGGCGACTTTCGTGCAGGGCAGTGGAAATCTCCGGGTTGCGGCCGGAGAAGAGAGATTTCTCACTCCGAAGACTCCGTTCGAAATGACGTATTTTTTTGGGTTGGCAACGCAAGAACCACGCTCGGAGTATTACGGCTGGGCAGCCCGGCCAGGAGAGATTAGCCCCAGCCCCAGGTGCAAGTACGGCACCTGGGGCACCCGATCACTCCGAAGACTCCGTTCGAAATGACGAGTTTTTTGTGGACGGGTCGAACGCAAATTGGCCAATCTCGGAGCCAGGCTCGGAGTATGAGGGTTTGGGTAGCCGGCCAGGGGAGATTTGCCCCAAGACCCAGGTGCAAGTGCGGCACCTGGGGCACCCTAAAACGTAAGACGAAAAGCTAGTAAAAGGCACGGGTCTGCAGCTGATGAGATTGCGCCGAAATGGGGTCCAGCATGCTGGCCCCTACGGGGAAGCGCACGGGCAGGTGCTCTCAGTTCGTGCTCTCGACTCCTGCGCAAATGATATCCTCTATGGATTCTTATGTCGTTCGCGCGCATCTTTCGGTCGGAACTCCGCCCCATGCTACGGCTGGCTCTTCCCTTGATCCTTGCCGAAATCGGGTGGATGAGCATGGTCATCGTGGATACGATGATGGTCGGCCGTTTGCCATACAGCGCTGAAGCCATTGGCGCGGTGAGCATTTCCTCGAGTATTTTCATCGTGTTCGCATTTTTCGGAGAAGGATTACTCGTGGGGCTGGACACGCTGGTGTCGCAATCGTTTGGCGCGGGTAAACGCGAAGACTGCCACACCTCGCTGATCAACGGCCTCTATCTTAGTTTTGCGATCGCGCCATTCCTGGCCATTCCGGTGTGGGTGATTCCTAGCTATTTCGAAAGTTTTGGGGTCACGCACTCCGTGGCGGTGCTTGCCGCTCCTTATATGCGCACGCTTTCGGCCGGACTGGTGCCTCTGCTGCTGTATTTCGCAGTGCGCCGCACGCTACAGGGAATGAATATGGTGCGGCCAATCGCGTTTGCGCTGATCACCGCGAACCTGGTGAACTTCGCCGGCAATTACATGCTGATCTATGGGAAATTCGGCTTCCGCGCTTACGGCGTTACCGGCTCCGGCATCGCCACGTGTATCTCGCGGGGTTATCTCGCGCTGGTGCTGGTGGTATACCTGCTCTGGTACGACCATCGGCACAAAACCGAGTTGCTGAAGACTCCGGTGCAGCCCAATCTCGACCGCATTCGCAAACTGGTGGGTCTCGGCTTCCCTGCCGCGATTCAGCAGACCGCGGAAGTGGCGGTGTTTGCACTAGTAGCCACCCTGATTGCGCGGCTAGGCGCGGTTGCGCAAGCCGGTCACCAGATTGCGCTAAATACCGTAGCGTTCACGTACATGGTGCCGCTCGGACTGTCTTCCGCGGCGGCGGTTCGGGTGGGACAGGCGATCGGCAGGCGGGATCCCATTGGCGCGCGCAACGCCGGGAACACCGCAATTGTGCTTGGCGCGTCGTTCATGTCCTGCATGAGCATCGTGCTGCTGGTTTTCCCGCGCTACATCGCGCGTATTTACACGACTGACGAAGTCGTGATCCATGCCGCGATTACGCTCCTCGCAGCCGGGGCGGCATTCCAACTGTTCGACGGAATTCAAACCGTGGCCACGGGATCGCTGCGCGGCACCGGCGACACACGCACACCCATGCTGTGCCACTTTTCCGCATACTGGCTGATGGGTTTGCCGCTGGGCACTTACTTGTGCTTCCGGCGAAATTGGGGCGCGCTGGGCCTGTGGATTGGGTTGAGCCTCTCGCTGATCCTCATCGGGATTTTGCTGCTCATTTTCTGGAGACGGCGGGTTCGCCAAGTGCTGTCTTTACCGGTGGAGGCGGCGTCGAGCGTGTACAGCGGGCAGGCTGCGGTCGACAGTTGACGGTAAGAAGGGGAACGGCGGCAACGTGCCGCGCCCTAAGATTGGGAAAAGAAACGGCGCGATCTGGATCGCGCCGTTTCTGATTTCGATTAACGTGCAGATAGGGCGCAAGGGCTACATTTTGTAGCGGCCTAAATCTTCGTCGCTCAGACCTTCCAAATAATTGCGGAGTTGCTCGTTGGTGGTGCGTTCCGCCAGCGCGGAACTGACCTTGGAATTTTTCAGCACCAGTTCGTCGACGAAGATGGGGCAATCCATGCGCAGCGCCAAAGCTAAGGCATCACTGGGTCGCGAATCGATGCTCATCAATTCTCCATCACGTTCTACCCAGATCAAGGCGTAGAAGGTGTCGTCGCGCAGGTCGTTCACCACGATTTTCTGGACGGAAACTTCCAAGCCCTGCAGGACATTCTTGAGCAGGTCATGGGTCATGGGGCGGGGAGTCTGCACTTTCTCGATTTCCAGGGCGATGGCGTTTGCTTCATAAGCGCCGACCCAGATTGGGAGGATGGCCTGCCCCTGGACATCTTTCAGCACCACAATCGGCATTTGCGTAACTGGATCCATCATCAGGCCGCGTATCTTCATTTCCACTTCCATCGCGTCCTCCTTACAATGCCGACTGCTACCGCTGAACCGCTTCACCGATCAGGCTGTTGGGCGTCGCCGCAACAACCTTCACCTGCACGTAGTCTCCCAGACTTTCTTCCGCGCGGGAAGTGAAATTCATTACTTTATTTGATGAGGTATGACCGGACCATTGGCTGGTTTTAACACCGGAGGCGTGCTCGCGCCGGGATTTTCCTTCCACCATCACTTCGAACGTGTGGCCAATCAGTTTTTCGTTTCGGGAGCGCTGGATTTCCCGCTGCTTTTCGATCAACATCGCCAGGCGTGCTGATTTTTGCTCTTCCGGAATCGCGTCTTCCATTTTCAACGAAGGAGTGTTGGGACGGGGCGAGTATTTGAAACAAAACGCGCCATCGTATTGCGCCACGTCCAGCAACGAGAGAGTTTCCTCGAAATCTTTCTCGGTCTCGCCCGGGAAGCCAACAATTAGATCAGTGGTGAGGCTCATCTCCCGTTTGGATGCGCGAAGCATGGCGACCTTTTCGAGATATTCTTCGCGGGTATACGTGCGGGCCATCGCTTTCAGAACTTTGCTGGAGCCGCTTTGCACCGGGAGATGGACGTGTTCGCAAATGGCCGGGACGGCCTCGATGGCGTCTACAATGTCCTGGCCGAAATCGCGCGGGTGCGACGTGGTAAAACGGACGCGGCGAATCCCATTTACTTCCGCCACCGCCACCAGCAATTCCGAAAAACGCATCTTGCGGCCCGACGGGTCTGCATAGGAATTCACAGTTTGCCCGAGCAGTTGCACTTCCGTGTAACCCACGTCAGCAAGTTGGCGAACCTCTTCCAGGATGGATGCGCTCGAGCGGCTGCGCTCGGGGCCGCGCGTAAACGGGACCACACAATACGAGCAGGCTTTGTCGCAGCCTTCGATGATGGTCAGATAGGCGCGCCAGGGGTTGTCGCGACGGGTCACTTCGGTTTCGAAGGTTTCGTCGGTGTCCGTGTCGAGACCGGTCACCCGGCGGTTGCCGGCTTCCAACTCCGCGAGTAAATGTGGCAATTTGCGGTAACTGGCGCTGCCGCACACCAAGCTGACCCAAGGCGCCCGGGAAAAAATCTTCTCGCCCTCCTGCTGAGCCACACACCCGAGCACCCCAATGATCTTGTCGGAACTGTAGGCAATGGCAGCACCCGATCGCGCAGAATTGTGAGGGGCTTGCAGGCGGCTCTCGGATAAACCCGGCCGGAATTCGCCCAAACGGGAAAATACCTTTTGGGCGGCCTTCTCGCGAATCGAGCACGTGTTGTAAAGGACCACGCTGGCGGCTTCCACCGATTCCACTTGCTGGTAGCCGCGCGCCAGGAGCACACCCGCGACCTTTTCCGAGTCATGCTCGTTCATCTGGCAGCCAAACGTCTCGAGATAGAAGGTGCCGCGATGGCCTGGAACTTGGGGGTGCTCACGGCGATTCGCACTGGTAGCGGCGGCTTGCGGTGGGCTCTGCGGGTCGCCAGCCGGGCGGGCCATTAAGCGGTCGATGCTAATGTCGAACAAATCGCCCATATTCAGGGAGTCTACCACAGGGGTTGATTTTGGGTTTTGCTCAGGCGCAAAGGCTAGACGTGAAGTGCCACGGGCGAAGGCAAAACTAGGGGGAAAATGCGAGCATCCACGGTTCGGACCGCCACCGCTTCTGATATTCTCTACGCTCTCCCCTCACTGGAGCTGGCGATGCCACGGCGAACCATCATCCTTTTCATGCTAGCCTTGTGCTGCTCGGGGATTTTACAGGCTCAGCAGCTACTACTCGGTGTATTGGAAGAGGTTCCCGGTCTATCCTCGGGTGACGAAAATTTTCGCGCCGTGCGGGTCCTCTTCCAAAAGACCGCCGACGGCTGGCAGGCTTTTCCCAGTAATTGCCCGGACCAGCAGTGCCTGAAGACCATCACCGCAAAATTCCCGCCGAAGACAACCTGGACAATCGCGTTGGACGGCAAATCCCTCGGCACGGTAAGCGCCGAGACTCCCGCCGATTTCGGGTACTACTCTCAAATCGGGCTGCAACGGGTCACCAACACTTCGCCGGTGCCCACTATTGGAGAGCCCACCACGGAATTCGGGGCGACAGTGGATCAACCGCTTCTGCGTCCGCTCGTCGCGGTTTCTGCTCCCAACTTCAACGATCCCGATAACTGGAAGCTGCACGAACTATCGCCCGAACAACTCGCGCTGGTCCGGCGCGAATTCCGCCAGCGGTTTCGCAAACTATGCCGGCTCAGCCAGGACGAGACTAAGGTCGAACCTCGGCCTTACACCGACTCCGAGATCGAAGCGGTGAAAGCGTATGCCTCCAACTCCAACTGGGTTTTGGTTCACTTGCACATCGATGACGCGATCGCCTGTAACGAGAATGAGGCGGGGTTCCAGATGCTCGATCCCTGGTTCGCGATCAGTCCAACGAAGTCGCCCAGCTATGTGGGCGCTGGTCTGGTGCTCGTGGATGCCGGCGATTACGACAATTCCGGGCACTCCCAGCTACTGTTCGCGATGTCGGGATACAACCTCGGCGGCTACATCCTTTACTTCGAGAATTTCAGCCATCACGCCACTTTTGCGTATTCGTACCACTAACAGCTCTGCTCGTTTTTTCAGATAAACTGCTGGTTATGAGACCCATTCCGAATGCGCGAATACTTTCGCTATTGTCCGCCGTTTTACTCTTCGCTTCCTGTGGTTCCCGTCATCATACCCAACTCACAGACGAACCTGACCGCATTCTCGTCGTCAAATCAACGCACACTCTCTGCCTAATGAAGGGAACCCAAGTGCTAAAGACCTACAGGATCGCACTTGGTCGCCAGCCGATTGGTCCAAAAGAGCGCCAAGGTGATCACAAAACTCCGGAAGGAATTTACTCGGTCGACCGGAAACTCCCCAACAGCCGCTTCCACCTTGCCCTTCATCTTTCTTACCCTGACGCTTCTGACCGCGAACACGCGCGGAGTTTGGGCGTCCAACCTGGAGGCGATGTGGAAATCCACGGTCTTCCGACCATTTTCTCCTGGCTTGGAAGTTTGCATCGTCGGATGGATTGGACGGACGGCTGCATGGCCGTTACGAATTCCGAGATTGAGGAGATCTACCCGCTTATTCCGGTTGGCACGCCGGTAGAGATACGCCCGTGATGTGATCACCGCACTTCGCCCACCAGCTTCAGTCCGTAGGCATACTTTCCGGGCAGACTCGGTGGAAGCGTAATCTGGAGGTCCGAGGTAACTTGCTTCCACGTGAGGGGATCCTTCTGTCCTAGTAAGTTGACGCGCGTCCCGTCCTTCACGTGAAAATCCTTAATGGTGACCGCCTTGCCGTTTGGCTGGCCCAACAAGAACGCATACACCACCGCGTCTTTCTGGGTGAATCGTACCTTCACGCCGTCGGCGGTCGTGCCTTCCGCGCGCTTCCAGGGATGGGTGCCATAAATTCCTTCGCCGTTCTGCTGCAGCCACGCACCGAGCGCTTCCAGACGATCCATCTGCACGGCAGGAATGGTGCCGTCGGCCTCTGGCCCAACATCGAGAAGCAAATTACCGTTCTTGCTTACAATGTCGACCAGCAAATAGATCAGCGCGTCTTTCGCGATGGTCTCCTGTTCGCCTTCGGCGCGATTGTAGCCGAATGATCGCCCGAGTCCGCGGCACTCTTCCCACTTCTTTTCGCTGATTTTGCTGAGCGTCTCGTATTCCGGGGAGACAAAATCGGAATGCTTCACGCCAAAGCGATCGTCAACAACTCCCTCGGGAATCGTGTTGTAATACTCGGCCATGATTTCGAGAGGATGGCCCGACTTCGGGTAATCGATGTCGTTCCACAGAATCGAGGGCTGATACTTGGCAATCAATTCGCGCACATGCGCGTCTGCATACTTTCCGTACGCCTCGCTTTGTGGTTGTACGTCCTTGGACTGTTTCCAATCCGTGATCGGCCCGGGGACAAAGGTCCAGTCGTATCCGCCGGAATAGTAAAGTCCCATGCGCATACCCTGCGCGCGCACCGCGTTGGTCAACTCGCCGACAATGTCTCGCGAGGCGTGCTGTCTCCCGTTGGGCAACTTGGGATTCGGAATCTCGCTCGGCCACAAAGTAAAGCCCTCATGATGTTTCGAAGTCAGCACCACATAGCGCGCTCCGGCCATCTTGAACACCTTGGCCATTTCGTCCGGATTCCATTTCTTTACTTCTTGATTGAAGGTGTCCGCAAACTTGTAGTAATCGTAATCCGCCCCGTAATGTTCCTTGTGGTATGCCTGCGTCGGAGAGCCATCGAGGCGCAAGGTGTTGTAATACCACTCCGCGTAGGGATTCCTTTTCAAGTACTCGGCTGGAGACAGTTTCTGCAGTTCGGATTCCGGCGTGAGCACCGCCCATCCAGGCACCGAATACAATCCCCAGTGAACAAAAATCCCGAGCTTGGCGTCGTCATACCACGCCGGCAGGGGATGGCGATTCAGAGACTCAATGGTGGCGTCATATTTCTGCGGTTTGGCCGCTTGCCCGCACAGAGCCAGTACTGCACCGCACAACAGTCCCGCCACCAGCAAACCACCACTCACGATTCTCCGCATCTGCGCTCCGTTTCCACTCGGTGGTTGGGCGTGGCTACTTCCGCGCCTCTTCCAGCCGTTCAAAATTGCTTCTCATCGATGCCAGGCGCTTGCGCCCTTTTGTGGACCCTTCCGCGACTCTCTCGATATTGGACATCCACTCCGGCAAATTCATGCGTTCGCGGAATTCTTTCAAGTACGGCTGAATTTTGGCGTACTGAAAATACATTTCCTGGCACGTGTCGCAGACTAGCGGTTCGCTTAAGATGCCATGCAGCACAAACGCGCACGCCATGTCCCAATAGCCAAAGACCTGCAGCACGTAGCCGGTCTCTTTGCCTCCTCTGCTGACAATCGCCACCAAATCGTCGGCGTTATGAGGCATAAAGTTGGGGCCCCCGACAAAATTGCGCGCGTCGCGCATGACGGCTTCGCGGCGCAACTCGTACAGCTTGATAATCAAGTCGGCCTGCTCCGTCGAACCCACGTTCGTTTTCATCCTGCTCTCCATGCTTCTCAACTGGTCGACTCTCGCGGCCCGCCAGTTTTCAGGTACGCCGCGATAAACAAAATGCCCAGCAGCAAATCTGTTCCCGCAAACACGAGGTCCGAGCTATGCATTCGTCCTTGCAGCACCAACACGATGACGGCAATGCCGTAGGTGAATTTCTCCACCATGGAGGGAATCATCATGGGCCGAAAGCGCAGCGGATCTCGCGCGATCACCACAAAGGCGAACTGCCATGCCAGACCCAATCCCACAAATCCATAATAGAATCCCGGGTGGGTGATCGGCGGTGGATCTTTTGTGCCAATTATATTGAACAGGAAATACAACGGAGTCATGATCAGGAACCCCGATATTCCGGCGATCCAAAACACCACCCGCGCAAACTGCATTCGTCCTCCAGTGACAGTCTGTAGCTCTCAGGCCTTAGCAGGCTGCTGAAAAAAGGCGTTATCCGTCATTCCGAGCGTAGCGAAGAATCCCTCTGGTCGAAAAGTCAAGAAAAAGAGAGATTCCTCACTTCGCAGACTCCGTTCGGAATGACGAAGTTAGACTTTTTCAGCGGCCTGTTAGGGCTTACAGGGGAACTACGGAGTATGTCCCGACTCCTGAGCCAGGCGCAGCTTCAATCCTAGTCCATCCGGGCAAATAGTCGATAGCGACCGCGCCTCCCGTCCCCCCGGCACCCCACCCTATTTTTTTGATACACCCCAGCAATGGGGGAGAAACTGATGCTTGACATTCAAAAAGCCCATTCATATACTCGCTTCAACTTGCCGCTTAACCGATTTACTAGCGGGTTTGGTGCAACTTCGCATTTTATTCATTGGTGCATTTTGTCGAGCGGAGGAACACGCATGTCCGTTACACGAATTTTCTCACGCTTCATCGTTGTTCTCGCGCTTACCCTTTTCGCCGCTCTCGGGGCCTTCGCCCAGTACCGCGCCAGCATCCAAGGCACGGTTCTGGATTCACAAGGCGCAGCGATCGCCGGCGCAAAGGTCACTGTCATTGCCAAAGATACCGGCTTGACGCAAGTAGCTACCACCGACGAAACGGGTGTCTACTCGGTCCCTCGCCTCGCTCCCGGCCTGTATACCGTCACCGTAGAACAAGCCGGTTTTAAGAAGAAAGTCATCGATAACGTCAACGTCATCGCCGAGCAACCGAACGCGGTGAACGTCACCATGGACGTCGGCCAAGTCACGGAGTCCGTGACGGTCAACGGCGATGAACTTCCCGCCATCGACACGGAGTCCGGCGTGATCGCGGGTACCGTTACCAGCCAGCAAATTCAGGCTCTTCCGTCGTTCGGGCGCGACGTTTTCCAGCTTGTGCAACTCGCACCCGGCGCATTCGGCGATGCTTCGCGGAATGCCAGTGGCGACTCTTTCGCGCAACCCGGCAACCAAGGGCCCGGTGGTAGCGGCGCGGGCAGCGGTGTCTTCGCCACGGAAAACCGTCCACAAGTTACGATCAACGGTGGGCGTCAGGATCAAAACAACGTCACTCTCGACGGCATCAACATCACCAGCGTTTCCTGGGGTGCTGCCGCCATCGTTACCCCGAACGAAGACTCCGTGAAGGAAGTCCGCGTAGTGACCAACGAATATGACGCGGAGAGCGGACGGTTCGGCAGCGGCCAGATTCAGGTTATCTCGCAGAGCGGCACCAACCAGTATCACGGCAGCGCCTTCTTCAAGGCCGACCGTCCTGGGTTGAACGCGTACCAGCACTTCTTTGGCGCGGCAGGCGCTCCGTACACCCCACAGCGGAATACGAATCGTTACAATCAATGGGGCGGCAGTATTGGCGGGCCGGTCCTCAAAAACAAACTGTTCGTCTTTTTTGCCTACGAAACCATTCGCAATCAATCCACGGTCACCAACGCCAACTGGTATGAAACTGCTTCGCTCTTGAAGTCCGCTCCCTCCGGCAGCTTGGCTTCCCGTTACGGTGCGTTCCCCGGCGAATCGATTTCCTCGACCAGCACCGTGAACCGCAGTTGCGGCTCGATTGGATTGATCGACGCCGCCACGGCCGCGCAGCTTAGCGCGGACGGCGCCTATATTCCGGCTGATCCGTCGAAGCCCGACGTGTCGACTGGTTCGACGCCCTACAACGGGGCATTGAATTGCAACGCTATCTCTGGTCAGGGGCTGGACATCGGTTCGCCGTTGACCTCGGCGCTGGGCACTTCCGATCCCAGCCAAATCAGCGGCAATTACGTTTACGACAAAGTCACTAAGCAGCGCTATTTTGTTCCCGGTGTTGGCAGTGGCTTGGATGGCTCCGCCGATATCGCGTTCTTCAATACCACTGGTCCCAACAATGCTACCAACAACCAATACAACGGCCGCATCGACTTCAATCCCACCTCCAAAGATCTGATTGCCTATAACATTTATTACGTCCCGGTCAGCACAACTTCATACAACAATCCTCGCCCCGCCAATTTGTTTTTTCACAACGCAACCAACGAAGCCATGACTGGCTTGTGGACGCACACGTTCGCTCCAACATTGATTAACGAAGCCCGAATTAACGCGGCAGGCTGGCGCTGGAATGAGCTCGGGGACAATCCACAAATCCCGCTCGGTTTGCCCCAGCCCTCGTTCATCGGTGATTCCAATAATGGCAACAACATCGGCACCGTAAATACGAACGGAAATACCCTCGGCGGACCTGCTGGCAGCATCTTTGACCAGTGGACGTATGGCGCCAAGGACGTTCTCACCAAAGTGCAGGGCAGCCACACCCTTAAGTTCGGCGGTGAACTTACTAAGCTCCATTTCGTTCAGGATGCTCCGTGGTCCGCGCGCCCGAACTGGGGGTTCAACAACTATTGGGATTTCCTCAATGACGCGCCCGTCTTTGAAACCGGCGTATTCAACCCACAGACCGGCGTACCCACGGACGTTCGCAAAGACTCGCGTCAGACCTTCTATGGATTCTTCCTTCAGGATAGCTGGAAGGCCAAGCCGAATCTAACCCTTACCGCTGGCCTGCGCTGGGACTATTACGGTCCGGTGTCGTTCACGCGGAATCAGTTGTCGACCGTGGTCCTCGGCTCCCAACCAAATCCTTTGACCGGTTTGTATATGCGCATCGGCGGCAATCTCTATAAGTCACAATCTGGCAATTTCGGCCCGCAACTCGGATTCGCTTGGAGCCCCGGTGCGATTGCGCATCACGAAATGAACAGCCGTTTGGTCCTTCGGGGCGGTTTCGGCATCGGGTATACGGCTCCGGAACAAGCCATCACTCTGAATGGTTGGCCCAACGTTCCTTTCACCAACAACGGCATCAATTTGACCGGCTCCAATATCGTTTACGACTTCCCGAGCGATCCCCATCAGTTCGAGCCGTATCCGGCGAACCCGAATACGGTTGCGCCGTTTAGCTCCAATAACCTGCCCGTGAGCGGGTCTCCCGTCAGCGTTACGGGATTCCCGGCGAACTTCCCAACCACCTATACGTATCGCTACTCGTTCGAAGGTCAATATGACCTCGGCCACAATTGGGTTGCCACGGTTGGGTATCAGGGCAGCACTTCTCACCATCTTACCCGTCAATCCAACTTGAACCTGGTTTACGCTGCGCAGGGCGTTGCGCTCAACTCCGCCGTCAGCGATTTGGACTACTACAGCTACGACGCTAACTCCAACTTCAACGCGCTGCTCTCGGAACTCCAGCACCGCTTCAGCCGTTCGTTCTCCATCGATGCGCAGTATCGGTTCTCGAAGAGCATGGACAACGCCTCAGGTCCGTACGAAACTAACTACTACCAGTGGAATCCCAAGTACGATTGGGGACCGTCGGATTTCGACGCCACTCACGTGTTTAAACTTTGGGGCATCTACACTCCGAACTTCTTCCATGAAGGTTGGCAGCAAAAGGTGTTGGGCGGCTGGACTGTCAGCGGCATCTTCAACTGGCACAGTGGGTATCCCTGGACGCCGTATTTCCCGAGCACTTGCGATCTCAACTATGCAGGCGGTGCATGCGCCAATGGGGGCGGCGGCGGACAACTCGGTCCAGCTGCGTATCTCGGTGGGGCAGGCAGCGACTACAGCAACGATTCGTTCCTGAAGGCTGGCGGCAATTTCCCGAAGGGTGGAAGCGCCTACTTCGCCGCTCCGACGTTTGCTGCGTGCACATTGCCCTTCCCGCAGGTTTGCCCCGGTGCTCCACAAGCGCCGGGTATCCAGCGAAACTCGCAGCGTGGACCGCGGTACAAAGACGTGGACGCCACACTCAGCAAAGCCTTTGGCCTGCCGAAGATGCCCATCCTTGGCGAGAACGCGCAGTTCGAATTCCGAGCCAACTTCTACAACCTCTTCAACAATCTCAACCTGGATCCGACTAGCGTTCACAACAACGCTACCGATCAGTTGTTCGGCGAAGTCACCAACGCACTCGGTGGGCGAACCATCGAGATGCAGGCGCGCTTCAGCTTCTAATTTGGTGTGGCGGCCGTTTTAGGCCGCCGTTCCGTTCGTTCGTACTCGCAGAGTTGTACTCGTACAGAGCTGCCAACGAGTCCCCCACCCCGGGAAGATTTCTCGTTGGCAGCTTTTCTTTACCGTGAGCCCCGAGCAGGCTGCTGAAAAAAGGCGTTATCCGTCATTCCGAGCGTAGCGAGGAATCCTTCTGTGGTCGAAAAGTCAAGAAAAAGAGAGATTCCTCACTTCGCGGACTCCGTTCGGAATGACGAAGTTAGACTTTTTCAGCAGCCTGCGAGGGCCAAGCTTCGAAAAAATTATCCGGAGCCGCGAACGGGTTGGTGTTCTCTGTCGTGTGTGTGGTGAACTCCTTCCCCTGTTAATCTTCTTCGCTCTTCGACCCCGTGGTATCTTTTTCCAGCTATCACAACGAGGACCTGATGCGCCAAGATCGACGCGACTTTTTCCGCCTCGCGACTCTAGCCACCGCCAGCACTCTCCCCATCCCCGGCTATCCGCAAGGACATCGCGCCGACGCTCCCAACTTCAACGTCCGCCAGTTCGGCGCCAAAGGCGACGGCACGTCCATCGACTCCCCAGCCATCAACGCCGCCATCGACGCAGCGTCCGGCGCAGGTGGCGGCACGGTCTATTTCCCCGCAGGCACATACGCCAGCTATTCGATCCGGTTAAAGAGCAACGTTGCGTTGTATCTCGACCACGGCGCGACTGTGCTGGCCGCTTCCACTCCCTACGAAGGCACCACGGCCGGCTACGATGCCGCCGAACCTCAGGGAGACTGGGAACCGTTTCAGGACTACGGCCACAATCATTGGCATAACAGCCTGATTTGGGGAGAGGGAGTGCATGATATTGGTATCTATGGGCCGGGTTTAATTTATGGAAAAGGCTTGAGCCGCGGCCACAACGAGCACGATCTTCCCAACACCACCGCGCCTGGAGTCGGCAATAAAGCCATCGCTCTCAAGAATTGTCATAACGTAATCCTTCGTGACTTCTCCATTCTGCAAGGCGGATGGTTTGGCATCCTTGCGACTGGTGTCGATAACCTGACGATCGACAATCTGAAAATCGATACCAATCGCGATGGTATCGACATTGACTGCTGCCGCAACGTGCGCGTCTCCAACTGCACGGTGAATTCGCCATGGGATGACGGAATTTGCCCCAAGAGTTCGTATGCACTCGGCTATGCGCGGGCGACGGAGAATGTCACCATTTCGAACTGCTTTGTGACCGGCAATTATGAACTCGGCAGCTTGCTGGACGGCAGTTGGAAGCCGCTGGCGATGGGCAACCGCGCGTGGGGAACGGGCCGCATCAAATTCGGGACGGAATCCAATGGCGGCTTCAAAAACATCACCGTTTCCAACTGTGTGTTCGAAAGCTGCCGCGGCTTCGCGCTCGAAACGGTCGATGGCGGATTGCTCGAAGACATTACGATTGTCGGCGTAACCATGCGGAACCTCCGCAGCGGTCCGTTCTTTCTCCGTCTTGGTGCGCGTTTGCGCGGACCTAAGCCGCAGACGGTTGTGGGGACGCTGAAGCGCGTGCTCATCAGCAACATCACGAGCTACAACGCGGACCTGTTGCCCTCGATCATCGCCGGCGTTCCCGATCATCCCGTGGAAGACATCAAGATCAGCGATGTGTACCTGCAGCAAGTGGGCGGAGGGAGCGCGGAAATGGATGGCATTCAGCCGCCGGAAAAACCGGCCGATTACCCGGAACCCACTATGTTTGGCGACTTGCCTGCGTGCGGATTTTTCGTGCGTCACGCCAAAAATCTGGAAATGAGCAACGTGGAAATCGCCACGAGCGCGCCGGATGCCCGGCCTGCTTTTTATCTTGACGATGTGGAGCGAGCCGATTTTTTCCGCGTACAATTTCCACAACAAAAAACCTCGGGTCAGTTCCAACTGCGCAGGGTGACGAATTTCCGACTGTTCGGCTGTGCGCATTACCCCGACAGGTCCGTGGACCACGTCGACTGGCGCACCCTCTAGACCACATTTCTTCATCACTCTTTCTACGGAACGCAGGAGAGGAGTTCACCACAGAGAGCACAGAGGACACAGAGGCGGAGAAGAGAAGGGCGGAAGAAAAATTACCAGGGAGGGAACAGAGGCTCGCAGGGGGCGCGGAGAGTTGGGAGGCGACTGTCGGGTTCGCAGGGCATGCCGCGGAGATCATTGCCCTTCAACGTTAGGCTTCTGTTTCGTCTTTGCGTTAAACTTTTCGTTGCATGTTTGCCGTCAATCGTATCGCTCTCGCCCTTCTCACTGTTTTCCTTATCGCCACTCCCGCCCACCCGCAATCCGAATCGTTCGATTCCCTCTCTCATCGCGCAGCGGCCGCTCGGGATGCCGAGCATCTCGACGAAGCGGTCGCGCTTTATAAAAAGGCCTTGGCGCTTCGTCCTCAATGGGCCGAGGGTTGGTGGTCGCTGGGCACACTGGAATACCGATCGCAATAATTATCGATCGGCGGCCGCGGCGTTCCGCCGACTTCTGCCCCTCGCGCCCAAAGACGGCACGGCGTACGCCATGCTCGGTCTGTGCGAATTCGAACTGGGCAACGATGCGGAGGCTCTGAAACATCTGGAGCACGCCAAAACGCTGGATATTTCCTCGAATCCGCAACTTCGTCGGGTGCTCCTCTATCACGATGGCTTACTGCTACTGCGCGCCTCCAAATTTCAATCCGCGCAAACCGTGCTGGGCGGCCTGTGTCTGGATTCCATTCCCAATGAGGACGCGATCAAAGCACTGGGCTCCGCCGTGTTTCGGATCGCGCCGCAGGTTGCGCCGCCCGAAAATTCGCCGGGCGTCTCCATTGTTGAACGAGCCGGACACGCCGAATGCCTGGCGGTTCAAAAGAAATATGACGATGCGCGCAAGGAATATGCGGCACTTGCGGAGGAGTATCCTGACTACCCCAACATTCATTATGTGTTTGGAAAATTCCTGGCGGAGAGCAATGACCCGGCCGGCGCGGTCAGCGAATTTCAGAAGGAAATACAGAACAATCCGCGGGACATCAACTCACGCCTGGAAATCGCAGCCACGCAGTACAAAATCAATTCCGCCGCGGGCATTCCTTACGCGGAGCAAGCCGTTCAGCTGAATGCGCACGTTCCTTTCGCGCACTATCTTCTCGGACTGCTCTATCTGGATGTCGACGACTACCAGAAGGCGATTCCGCAACTCGAAATCGCCCAGAAGGCTTTCCCCAATGATGCAAAAATTTATTTTGCGTTGGGTTCCGCATATTCGCGCGCCGGGCGGCATCGAGACGCAGAAAAAGCGCGTATCACTTACCAGCAGTTAACGCAGCATTCGCCTGCAAACTCGAACGCCGGGTATTAGATTCGAAGATGGAAAGAACGGAGAAGACGATTTACCACTGAGGGCACAGAGAGCACAGAGCCGGAGGGGAGAGGAGAAACCAAAGAGCCCACATGCAAGAACGGCATGCGGGCACGCTTTGCTTGCCTGGTCGCTTCGCTACTTCCCTTCTTCGACTGTCATCACACGATCGACCGCCACATCCTTCAACACCTGCTTCACGCCGCTGGGCCAGCGAATCTCCATCTCCGCAATCTTTTCATTCTTCCCCAAGCCGAAATGCACGCGCGGATCGCTGGAGGACGCATAGCCCACCGCCGTGGTGCACTCATTCCACTGCTTCTTGCCATCGGGCGTGGTGATGCGGATTTGCGCGCCAATGCCCATGCGATTGCTTTTCGTGCCCACAAGCTTTAGCAGAATCCAATGATTGCCATTTTCCGTGATGTTGTGCAGCAACTTCGCCGGACCATCCAATACGGAAACCGCCATGTCTACTCGCCCATCGTTATCTAAATCGCCGAAGGCCACGCCGCGATGCGCCGCTTCCGCCTGAAAATCCGGCCCGGCCTCCTTGCTTACGTCCGCAAATTTGCCATTCCCCAAATTACGAAAAATCGTGTTCGGCTCCGGATAGCGCCGGGCGGCATTCTGTTCCGCGATGTTGTCCATTACGTTGGCGCGCGCGACAAATAAATCTTTCCAGCCATCATTGTCGAAGTCCGCCACGCCGTTTCCCCAACCGGACATATCGTTGGTCTTCCCCAGTCCGCTGGCTACGGTCATGTCCTGGAATTCGCCCTTACCTTCATTCAGCCACAAGGGGAAGCCCTCGTGTTCCACGGCCGTATGCCAAATGTCGGGCAAGCCGTCATTATTCACATCTCGAAAATCGGAGCCCATTCCCGAGCGCGCAATCCCGTCCGGCGCAAATCCCACTCCCGCCAACAAGGCCACTTCTTCGAACTTCTTTCCCTTCAGGTTATGGAACAAAAAGTTCTGGGTCGTATCGTTGGCTACAAACGCATCGAGGTAGCCGTCGCCGTCGTAATCCGCAAACGTCACGCTCATGCCCTTGCCAAACTGCTGCGCAATGCCGGTTTCCTCGGACACATCGGTAAACGTGCCATCGCCATTGTTGCGATACAGGGTGTTGTGCGTTGGGGCGTAATATTTCGGGTGGCAGTAGCCGCGTACCCCTTCTTTAATCCGGCAGTAGGGATCCTTGTTCACTTCCCAGACGCAATAATTGACCACGAACAAATCCAGCAGGCCGTCATTGTTGTAATCGAACCAGCCGGCCCCCACCGACCACATTTTTTTGCCGTTCAGTTTGCCGCCTTGCACGCCGGCCTTGGTGGTCACGTCGGTGAAAGTTCCGTCGCCGTTGTTGTGAAAGAGTTGATTGCCGGTGACATTTGCCAGGAACACGTCGGGCCTGCCGTCATTGTCGTAATCGCCGATGGCCACGCCGCTGCCATAACCCGCTCCTGCCAATCCGGCCTTCTCCGTGACGTCGGTGAATGTTCCATCGCGATTGTTGTGGAACAGGCGGTTCCAATATGCGGGCGTCTCCTTCTGCAAGGATGGAATCGCGGCTCCGCCCACGAGATACACGTCCAGGTAGCCGTCGCCGTCATAGTCGAACAGGGCTACACCGGCAACCATGGTTTGCGGCTGATTTTTATTTTCGGTGTTTCCGTTTGCGGTGATGTACTTCAGTCCAGCCTTCGCGGCAATCTCTTCGAAGCGGATCGGCCCGTCAGCCTTGGCAGCCTGCGCGGGCGGTTTTGGCGCATTCTCAACCATGCCCGGCAGCAGCAACAGGCCCACCACAAAAATCAACAGCCTCATCGCTTCATGCCTGCTGGAATCCCACCTTTTTCATCGCGGCCTGCGCTTCTTCGTTCTTCATGAACGTACTCCAGATCAGGCCAGTCCGGTGATTCTCTGCCATCACCATGGTAATCCCCAAGTCAATTCCCAACACATCGGTGTCATACCATGCCGTGAGCGGATTGAACGCGTCCACGTAACTATAGCGCCCCCATGCTTTTTCAGCATAGGTGCCGCGAATGTTCCGCAGCACCCGCATACAGTCTGGATACAAAAACGGCAGCGACCCGCCGGTGGCGCAGGGCACGATGCTGCCGTCAATCGGCCCCTGCGGCGGTGGCCCACCCCACGCCGTGTAGCCCTTCACGTAGTCGGAAGCGCTGATGCCCCACAAATCTTCGGAGTAATCGGGAAACTTGTGCGCCAAAGACAAGCAAAACAATTTGTGGGCTTTTGTTGCGATCACCGAATTGTCAAAGTAATTCGCGTAAGCATCTTTCTGCCGCGAAAATCAAACCACGCCTGCGAATACTGGTGGGTGAAAATAGGATCGTCGCCTGAAATATACGTGAGCCCTTGGTAGGTGATCTTCGGGCGCTTCCAGGCGTTCCAGGTTTCCACGCTGACTGGGTGCGTGGGCGAGCCAATCGCCAGCAGATAAATCATCATCAATTCGCAATAGTGCTCCCAGCGTGCCTTCAAGAATCCAGACTCAGGATGCCAGCCCATGGAGAAGGTTGGGCCGCCATTCAGCATCCACGGCCAATCCACGCGCTCATAAATGTTTGTGGCTAAATCCTGGATCTCGGAGTCTTTGAAATATTGCCGCGCGGTCAGCACGCCGCACAGCAGCAGCGAAGTATCAATCGAGGACAACTCGCACTTGGCCCAACGCTGGCCGGTATTCATGTCCACGAAGTGATAGAAAAATCCATGGACATGCGGCATTTGTTCGTAGACATATTTAAGGGTGGTCCGGACCCGTTGGGCGATCTCGGGGCTTTGCCGGTATCCACGGGCGTCGGCAATGCACAATGCACTTAATGCAAATCCGGTTGCCGCAATGCTCGACATCGTGCGCGTATCGTTTCCATTGAGCAGCGCGCGATCCTTCACCTGACCCGTTGCGGGATTCGTTTCGTTCCAGAAAAATTCAAAGGTGGCTTTCTGCAGTTCGTCCAGCAACTGCTCATCGGTGCCCTGAAATGGCGTTGCTTTTTGTAGCGGGCGCGTTCCGAGGCGGGCGGCGGCTGAGGATTTCCAAATCAGTGTTGAAGCAAATGGAGCAAGCACCAGCGCCTGCCCACACCAGCGCAACAGTTCCCTTCTTCGAATCGGGAGCGAATTCATGAGGACCTGCCTTACTCGGTAATTTCCAGTTCCACCGGCTGCCCTCGCTGGGAATCCGGGCTGACCCACACGTGAACGCGGCTGGGCTCTACGCGCAATTCATTTTCAAGATCCCAGAGCGCGAAGGCTTCGGGTGCCAGAACGAAGGTAATTTTTCTGGTCTCGCCGGGGGCGAGGGCCACGCGTTCGAACGCCTTCAGGGCGCGCACGGGTTCTTCGACGCTGGTTCCGCGCAGTCCGACATACAACTGAACGACTTCTTCGGCGGGCATCTTGCCCGAATTCGTCACGTCCGCGCTCACGGTGAGAACCGTTTTGCCATCCGTCGCGCGGCTATGCAAATCGGCGGTCAATTCCTTGGCACTCAGTTTTGTCGCGCTCACTTCGGGCGTAGAGTAGCGAAATTCCGTGTACGACAATCCGAACCCAAACGGAAACTGAGGCGCATTCGGCTCATCCACATATCGGGAAACATACTTTTCGGTGCCCTCGTGCGGCGGACGGGTCAAATCCGTATTGCCCGCGGGCCGTCCCGTGCTCAGCGCGTTGTAGTAATCGGGAACCTGCCCAATCCAATGCGGCCAGCTCACCACCAATTTCCCACTGGGCACCGAATCGCCATACAAGGTGTCGACCAGCGCGGGTCCAGCCTGTACTCCAGGGAACCAGGCCGCAAGCACCGCGGGCACATGGCTGAACGCCCAGGTCAATGTCAATGGGCGCCCGCTAAACAGGATCAGCACCACTGGTTTTCCGGTGGCCGCCACTTTCTCCAACAATTCTTCTTGGCGTCCCGGCAAATCCAGATGCGCTCGCGAGCCCGCTTCCGCAGTCATTTCTCCGGCGTCTTCGCCCAGTGCCAGAATCGCCAAATCCGCGGAGCGCGCCGCGTCCACTGCCGCGCTGATCTGTTCGTCCGTGGCGCTTAGAATTTCGCCGCCCTTTACATATTTCACCCGGTCCGCGCCCAATCGCTGCGCCAGCGCGGTCTTAAGCGTAATCACATCTTTGGCCTGCCCGTGCGCTCCCCAGGAACCCAGCATTTCGCCGGGATCATCGGCCAGCGGGCCAATCAATGCGATGGTATGCGGTTCGGTGTTCAGCGGCAGCGCGCGACGAGACCCGATCAGGTCATTCTTGAGCAGCACAAAGGACTGCTCCGCGACTGCGCGCGCCGTGTCCAAGCTTTCCTTCGGTAGCGCGCCACGATTTTCCCGCGATTCGTCGGTGTAGGGATTGTCAAACAATCCCAAGGCAAATTTAACGCGCAGCACACGCCGCACCGCCTCATCGATTTGCGCTTCCGGAATTTTTCCAGCATGCACCAAATCCACCAAGTGGTCGTGGTACAGATTGCTTTCCATGTCCATGTCCACGCCGGCCATCAGCGCCTTGAGCGCCGCGGTGGCTCCATCGTTGGCGATTCCATGAGCCTGCAGTTCGCCGACCGCTCCCCAATCGCTATCGACCATGCCTGGGAAATGCCATTCGTTGCGCAACACCTGCGTGAGCGTAAACGGATTCGCTGTCGAAGGCACCCCATTCAGGGCATTAAACGCGCTCATCACGGAGGCTCCGCCTTCATCCAAAGCTGCATAAAATGGCGGCAGATAGACTTCGCGCAGGGTGTGCTCGGAAATTTCGGTGGTGTTGTAGTCGCGCCCGCCCTCAGCCGCGCCATAACCCACGTAATGTTTCACGCACGCAGCGATGCTGTCTGGGGCATTCAGATTTTTGCCCTGGTAGCCGCGCACATACGCGCGCGCAATCTGGGCCCAGATACGGGTCTTCGCCCGCGCCTTCAATCATTCGTCCCCAGCGGGGATCGCGCGCAATATCCACCATGGGCGAAAAGGTCCAGCGCACTCCCGCCGCGGAAGCCTCCTGCGCCGCCACTCGCGATGCTTTCTCGATGAGCGGTAAATCCCACGTGGACGCCATTCCCAACGGAACGGGAAATTCTGTGCGGTAGCCGTGAATTACGTCCAATCCATACAGCAGCGGAATATGCAGTCGCGATTTTTCGACGGCGATATGCTGAAAGTGGTTTGCGGCCTTCGCATCTTCCAGATTGAACAACGAACCCACTTGGCCCTTGGCGATCATGTCCTGGTAATCGCCGCGGCCGGTTCCGGGTCCAGTGGGAGTTCCCACGGAGTACTGCACCAACTGCCCGACCTTCTCCTCGAGGGTCATCTGCTTCAGCAGGGCTTCCACATTTGACTCGATGGCCGGCTCGGCCAATTTCGAGCGCACGGGCAGTCCACGGAAGCACTGGACGCCGTTGGCATTTTGAACTTTGTTGTCCTGAGCGACACAAGCTGCGCACGCAACCAACGTCAGGGTGACCATCAATAGAGGCAGGCGAAACATTCGAGGGCCCACGTTACTCAGCTCCTATTTTACTTCTATAAGACTCCGTTTGACTCTGCGACACGGCCCGCCTCGGGAGGCGGGGTCTACCGAGTAAATCGATTTATTGGCTCGAATCTATCACACTTTTTAATGTTCGACTACTGTTTCCCGCTTTTTTCCCCTCGGTCCTTGCCCCTTGCACCCGCATTGTGCCAGACTACGCCTCACCACACGCCCATGGTCCGAAGCAAGACGCAGTTCGCCAACTCCTCTTCGACGGCTTCGCCTTCCATCAGCCTGAAGGAACTTGCCGCGCATCTTGGCCTATCCTCGGCCACGGTTTCCCTGGTAATCAATCGCTCTCCCGGCGCCAAATCGATTCCCCCCGCCACCCAGGAACGGGTGCGCGCTGCTGCCCGCGAACTGAACTATCGCCCGAACCTCATGGCCCGTTCGCTCCGCCAGAAGCGTAGCTTCACGATCGGCGTCGTCGTTCCGGAAGTCAGCGAAGGTTACGCCGCGCTGGTGCTCTCCGGCATTGAAGACTATCTGCTGCAGGAAGGCTATTTCTATTTCGTCGTGAGCCATCGCCATCGCGCCGACCTCATCGAAGAATATCCTTCCCTGCTGCAGCAACGCGCAGTCGAAGGTCTGATCGCCGTCGACACCGTTCTTACTGCTGCCGGCCAGATCCCGGCTGTGGCTATCTCCGGACATTCCGAAGTACCCGGGGTCATCAATGTGATTCTGGACCACAACCTGGCCGCTCAGCTTGCGCTCGAGCATCTGCAAAAATCCGGTCACTCGCGGATTGCGATGATCAAGGGGCAGGATTTCAGTTCCGACACCGAAATTCGTTGGCGCGCGCTTCATTGCGTTGCACAAAAACTGGGCATCACCATAAACGACAAGCTCACCATCCAGCTCGATGGGGACAATCCGTCTCCCGAAGTAGGCTACACGGTAACACGTAAGCTCCTCGACCGCGGCGAGCCATTCACCGCGATCCTCGCGTTTAATGACATTTCGGCCATCGGTGCGATTCAGGCTCTTCGTGAATCGGGCCGGCGCGTGCCCGAAGACGTCTCCGTGATCGGTTTCGATGATATCCAGAGTGCCGCGTATCAGAATCCCGCGCTGACTACAGTGCGGCAGCCACTGCGGGAAATGGGCGTGATCGCCGCGGAAACACTGCTCTCGCGGATCAATTCTCCCCGGCCCGCGAACGAGTATCCCAAGGAAATTATGGTCAAGCCGGAGCTCATCGTGCGTGCATCTACCGCCCCTGCCAATTCGGCCAGTACATGACGCGCACGCACGCCGCATTTACGGTTCTTTCCTTTATCCACTATTCCCAGTAGAATGTCCCTAAGCGGTGAAGAATGTTCCTTTTCAGTAACTACGAAAACACGAAAATGACCTAGTTGAAACATTTCCGTAACCTGCTGCAAGGGAAACTCGATTCGCCAGAGGTCAACTGTGAGAACGGTAACCGCCGATCCGCTCTTAACTGAAACTTCTCTCTTCCGTATCACGCTGGCGCAGTCGCCAGCCGAGTTAATCGAATGCCAGCGCCTCCGTTACGACGTATTTAACCTCGAACTGGGCGAAGGCCTGTCCACCTCCGATCGCTCCGGGCTGGATATCGACCCGTTTGACTCGTTCTGCGACCATCTGATGGTCCGCGACCTGGAGACGGGCAAGCTCGTGGGCACGTATCGCTTGCAGACCGGCGAAGTGGCCCGGCGCAATCTCGGCTACTATGGCAACCAGCTTTTTGATTTTTCCGTGTACGAGCCCGTTCGCAGAAAAGTGCTGGAGTTGGGTCGTGCCTGTGTCCACATCGATTACCGCAACATCATGGTTCTGCATGCGCTGTGGAAAGGCATTGCGGTTTACTCGATGCGCAACGATTCGCGCTACCTCATCGGTTGCAGTTCGATCAGTTCACAGGACGAGAACGCCGGCGTGGCGATGTACGAATCCTTGAAAGAGAAGTATCTCGTCGAGCCCGCCTTGCGTACCACGCCGCAACCGGGCAACGAGTGCCGTTCGAGTGGGGCTCACGTTGAGGCTGGACGTCCCCCTCGTCTGTTCCGCGCGTACCTGGAGATTTCCGGGCGCATTTGCGGGCCGCCCGCCATCGACCGGGAATTCAAAACGATCGATTTTCTGACGCTGGTCGACTTAGCGAACCTTCCCGATCGCGTGCGGACGCGCTTTTTTTAGCGAGCGGAAGAAGCATTCACCACAGAGGGCACAGAGAGCACTGAGATGAGAAACCAGAACCTTGTTTTAATGGCGTCAGTTGTTTGTCAACCTTGACTCTCGACCTTCGCTTCAGTCGCGCTGTAGCTCCTTGACCGTTTCCAGCAACGTATGGCCCACGATGGCCAGGCTCTTCGGACTCAATTTATCCGGGGTATCCTGGGGCGTGTGCCAATATCCGGCGGATGTGTCCATATTGATCAAATCGACGGCCGGGACACCGCGCGATAGAAACGACAAATGATCATCGGAGATCGGCGTCTCTTGATCCACAAACACGTTTCCATAGCCCAACCGCTGCCCGGTCTTCCACACCAAATCGGTAAACGATTTCGTGGAATCCTGCTCGCGCATCAATCGCAAATTTTTGTTGCCCACCAGATCCGCCAGCAGCATCACCTTGATCTTCTTCAAGTCTCCACTGGTGGCCATTTGTGCCGCCAACTGCCTGCTGCCGTACCGGTTATCCGGATCTTTCCACTCCACGTTCACCGCTTCTTCCCCGTCGAAAAAGGCGATCCAGACGGCGTACTTCTCCGGCTCTTTCTGCGCGCACAGCAGCCGGGCGATCTCTAACATCACGCCCGTTGACGACCCGGCATCATCCGCGCCCACAAAATTGTCCAGGCGCTTGGTATCGTAGTGGGTGGCCAGCAAAATGATGCCCTGCTGCTTGCCGGGCAGTTTCACCACAATATTTTTCATCGGCAACCGGCCCGCCGGAGTATCCGCGGAAAACGAATCGGTATCCACTGGGCAGCCATAGGACTTAAGTTCCGTCACCAGATAATCCTGCAATTTGGCCAAGGCCGGCGATCCCGCCGGACGCGGCCCGAAGCTCACCTGCTTCAGTACCTGGTCGTAGGCCTTCATGCCATCGAATCCATCAGTCGCGCTCGGCGGCGGCGCTTGATCCGCGGGCGCGATTACTGGAGGCGTGCTTCCCGCGACCGCGCTCATGAACGGCGGCTGTCCCTCGGTCTTTTGGGGGCTGTCGCCAGACTTGCATCCCAGCGCCAAGACCACGCCGCAAATCGCCAATTCCAACGCCACGCGCGATGTTAATTTCCACTGTTTCATGCCGGTTGCCCCGGTACCGATTGGCCCGCTGCCGCTTCTTCGGCCAATCTTTTGTTCCTCTTCTTCACTACCACTGCCGACACGATTATTCCCACAAAATACAACACGATCATGGGCATCATGAAGATCAGCATAGTCAGCGCGTCGGGCGTCGGCGTCACAATCGCCGCCACTACGGCAATGACCAAAATGGCGTAGCGAAAGTTCTTCCATAGAAATTGTGGCGTTACAATTCCAAACAACGACAAGAAGAAAATCAGCACTGGCAATTCAAACACCAAGCCCAGGATCAACAAAATCATCAGGACCAGGTCGAAGTACTCGTTCACGGTGATCATCGGCGAGATGGGCCCGGCATTTCCCTGGAAGCTCACCAAAAATCGCAAAATGTACGGCAGCGTAATGAAGTACCCAAACAGAATTCCGGCAAGGAACAGGAACACGGTCGAGAACACGAATCCGGTCACCGCGCTGCGTTCGTGCTTGTATAACGCCGGAGCCACAAACAACCATAACTGATACAGCACCACCGGGGATGCCAGCACAATGCCGATGTACACGCCGAGGGTGATGTAGGTATTCAGGTAGCCTGCGGGATGGGTGTAAAAAAGGTGCGGGTTCAGCTTCGCGTCGCTCAGCGCCTTGATAATGGGCGCGGTGATCCAGTTGATTACATACTTCGCGACGTACACGCCGATGAACGCGCCAATTCCGATGGCGTACAACGAATTGATAATCCGCTTTCGGAGTTCGGACAGATGCTCGAAAAACGTCATCTGCCCTCCGGCCGCTTCCATCCGGGCTGCAATCGAGGTGTCAGGCTGGCTGCTGTTGGTCATGTGAGGGAGGTTTTTCTAACGCGGGTTCCTTCTCCGGCTCCGCTTCCGCCGTGGTGGCTGTCTCACTCGGCGGGGGCGTTTCGGTCGTTTCGCCAGTGCCGGGCGTTTCCGGCGCTCTCATTTCCCCATTTGCGCCGTCCAATCGGGGAACAGCCTCCGGCACCGGGTTCAAAACTGGCAAATCACCCGAATGGCTGTGTGCTGCGGCTTCGGCCAAAGGGGTGGTCGCGGCAGAGGAGACTGGCATCGCCCCCGGTGTTCCAATGGTTCGCGTCGCCGCATCGGCAGCCGCATTCGCTTCCGCTACTTGTTTTTTCAAATCCGCGATGCGCGCCTGCCGTTCGAGGTCTCGCATTTCTTCTTCAAAGGCGTTCTTGAAGTCGCTGGAGGCCTTGCGGAACTCCGCCATCAATTTTCCGAAACTTCGCGCCAATTCCGGCAGTTTCTGCGGGCCGAACACGACCAGCACCACCAGAAAAACGACGATCATGTGCGGAATGCTGAGCATGGCTGCTTTCTTTGCGCGGGTACCTGTGTCAGGGCACGGCGTTCGTTCATCCCGAGTGCGGGGGGACCGAGCCGTAACCGTTGCGAGCTTCTGTGCCGGCTTAGCCGCTCAGGGTAGATTTATCCACCCTTACATACACGAAAGCGTCCCTGTCTGCATCATAGAAAGGGTCGGCACTAGAGTCAAACGGCACTTCGCTATCCCATGTTATACTGGCACATTAACGCTCGGCCGGGGGTCTAAATGAATCCAGAACGCCGTGGGCTAATCCTCGTGATTGTAGTCCTTGTTTTATCCGCCATACTTGGCGGCATTTACGGACCTTCTGTTCGGGCCACGACTTCGTCTTCTGACGATTTCCGCACGTCCGTTGAAAGCTTTACTTCCGTTTTGGACGTGGTGCAGTCCAATTACGCGGAGCCCGTTGACGTCGACAAAGCGGTGTATCAGGGCGCGATTCCCGGCATGCTGCGGATGCTCGATCCGCACTCCAATTTCTTCGATTCCCGGCAGTTTGCTCTTCTTCGCGAAGATCAGCGCGGGAAATATTACGGCGTGGGCATGATCGTTGCGCCTCGCGATAACCATACCATTGTGGTCGCGCCCTACGTGGAAGCTCCCGCGTTCAAAGCTGGCCTTCGCCCCGGTGACGTCATCGCCAAGGTCGACGACAAGTCTACCGATGGCCTTTCGACTACGGAAGTCGCCGACATGCTCAAGGGCCCCAAGGGCACGATCGTCAAGATTCAAGTCACACGCGAAGGTTGGAACGATCCACTCACGTTCAGCGTCACGCGCGACGAGATCCCCCGGCACTCCGTGGATATCGTCACCATGCTCAAACCGGGCATCGGTTATGTCCGGCTGACTCAGTTCAACGAAACCACCGACCGGGAAATTGCCGACGCCCTCAAGCAGCTTGGCGCCAATTCGCTGGATGGACTCGTTCTGGATATGCGCAACAATCCGGGCGGCCTTCTGAACGAAGCCGTGGCGGTCGGCGACATTTTCCTGGAGAAGAATCAGCTGATCGTGTCGTATCACGGGCGGAGCGCGCCGGAACGGCGCTTCTACGCGATTCGCGGGAATCAGGGTATGACTGTTCCGCTGGTGATTCTGGTGAACAACAATTCCGCGTCCGCGGCGGAAATCGTTACTGGCGCGGTTCAGGATCATGATCGCGGGCTCGTCGTGGGTGAAACCACCTTCGGCAAAGGACTAGTTCAAACCGTTACGCCGCTCTCCGAAAATACCGGGTTGGCGCTGACCACCGCGCGTTATTACACGCCCAGTGGACGCCTGATCCAGCGCGATTACAAATCCATTTCGCTATACGAATATCACTACGAGCGCAAAGTTCCCGAGCATCCCACGGAGATTCGTCAGACCGATAGCGGGCGTCAAGTCACGGGTGGGGGCGGCATCACTCCGGACATCGTGGTGGATATGCCGAAGTACACGAAGTTCCAGGAGGAATTGTTCCGCAACGATGTGTTCTTCCCGCAGGAACAAGGTGTTGGTGGTTTCACGCGCTATTTTCTGGGCACGCGTCCCACCATCACGCACAGCTTTGAAGTGGATGACACGGTGATGAAGGATTTCCGCGATTATCTTACCAAGCACAACATTCACTACACGGAACCCGAACTTGCCGAGAATCAGGATTGGGTGAAGCGCAAGATCAAGCAGGAAGTTTTTATGTCCAACTACGGCACCCAGGAAGGTTTCAAGGTTCTGCTGGAAGCCGATCCGCAAGTTCAAAAAGCCATGGACGCCATCCCGCAAGCACGCGCCCTGTACGAGAATGCGCGCAAAGTAGTAGCGCAAAAGAACGGCAACTCGAACAACCGGCTAACCCAACCCTGAGGTTGGGGACGGCCTTCGAAATGGGCCGTCTTCATCGTCAAATAGGGCATACCCCGGGAGCCCAGGTGCGAAACCGGCCCGTGGGTTAGCGGATATTGATGTGAGCCAGAACTTTGCTTCCGCAAAAAATTCCTGTATCCCTCGCAACCCGCATGCATCGAATCCGTTGAAGACCAAAACACGGCCAGCACCATGCCCTTTTTTTCCTCCAAACGCCCCTTCTCTTCCTGCGCGGCAGCCGTCTTCTGTCTCCTTGTAGCGTTGCTTCTGTCTACGCTTTCCGCCCACGGGCAGCAGTCACCCTCGATGCCGGAACCGCAGCATGGCTGGATTACCGGCCAAGTTGTCGATCAATCCGGCGCTAACGTCTCCGGCGCGGTGATCAAGCTAACGTGCTCCGGTCAATCCTCGTCGACCCAAGCGGTTTCTGACGATGACGGCAAATTCCTTTTCTCCGATGTGCCGGCCGGCCCATTTGAACTCACCATCACCTCCACCGGTCTCGCGCCCGGGGATTTTTCGGGGAATCTTCAGCCCGGCGAGACCTTTGTCACTCCACTGATCATGTTGACCGTCGCCACGCAGGTCACGGAGGTTCACGTAGGGATTACGCAAGAGGAATTGGCGGACGTGCAAATTAAGGAACAGGAGCAGCAACGCGTGTTCGGCTTCATTCCAAATTTTTATGTCAGCTATACGCCTAATGCCGCGCCCCTCAAGCCCAGGCACAAATTCCAACTTGCGTGGAAATCGCTGAGCGATCCGGTAACATTTGTGGCGGTTGGGGCTGTCGCCGGGTTTGATCAGGCAGGAGATCGTTGGGGCGCTTACGGCCAAGGCGCTCAGGGTTACGCCAAGCGCTACGGCGCATCCTACGCCGACGTTTTCGCCGGAACCATGATCGGCGGCGCGATCTTACCTTCCCTTTTGAAACAGGATCCGCGTTACTTCTACAAAGGCCGGGGCACCAAGCGCTCGCGGATTTTCTATGCGCTAGCGAATTCGGTGATCTGCAAAGGAGACAACGGCCACTGGCAGCCCAATTACTCCAACGTCCTGGGCAACTTCGCCGCCGGTGGTATCTCCAACCTTTACTATCCCGCTAACGATCGCAATGCTTTCGGGACCGTGGCCAGCACCGCGCTCATCCGCCTTGGCGAAACTGCGCTCGCCAACGTGTTTCAGGAACTGGTCATCCCTCACCTCACTCCCAATCATTCCTCGCGCTCCACCTCTCAACCCTGAACTTAATCCGGCGCGAAGAGCCATGTATTTCCGAGCGAGCCATCAGGTGTATCCTGTGCGCATGTTGCGCCTCTGCGGGATTGGAATCTGCCTGATCATGATCTTCGCATTCGGCGTCATGGAGTCGGCGTACCCACAACACCAAGCCCGTCCAACGACGCCACGGCCTTCCGACTATCTCATCTCTGCCAATGACATCCTTCAGATCGACATTTGGATGCATCCCGAACTGTCCCGCACCGTCCGCGTCGCCGCTGATGGCACGATCACGGCTCCACTGCTGAATCACGTGAATGCTGCCGGGCTGTCAGCCGTCGAACTCGCCAGCATGATTCGGGACAAACTGAAGCCACTCATCGACGGTCCTCAGATCACAGTCACGGTAACGCCATCGACCGTTGCGCCCGCGCCAGAAGCGCCATCTAAATCCATCCGCAAACCCGACACGCCGTCGCCCGATCTTCGCCAACCCTGCTGCACCGCGTAGCCGCCAAGATTGTCTCGCTTACTCCTGTTCTAACTGCCGACTACCAAGTAAGGACCACCGACTCTCCCTAGTACCTTCGTACCACGCGTCCCACCGCAACTCTTTCTGCCACCCAGGGTTTGTTCCTGTATTCGGGCCGGCTGCATCCCGCCGTCCTGCAGTGGTTACAACCGCACTCGAAGTGGTGAACCACAGTCGCAACTAAAAAATACATGAGGCTCGCCCCTCATCAGGAGACTACTCATGAAGTGTGTCTACTCGCGCTTGGTGCTCGGTGCTGCCTCGGCCGCGCTGATCTTCTTCGCCACGGGCTGCTCGTCCGGCAGTTCCACAAACTCCAATTCCGGCGGTTCCACGCAACAGCAAACTGGTTCGCTGAACCTGATCGTCAGCGATGCTCCCACGGACGACTGGGCGGTCATCGGCGTAAAAATTCTTTCCATTTCGCTGACACCGCAAGGCGGCGGCAGTGATGTCACCGTGTACACCGCGCCATCGTCCGCGCCCACCATCAACCTGCTGCAGCTCGATCAGCTCAACGAAATTCTCGGGAATGTCAGCGTGCCCGTAGGCACTTACAGCGCTGCCACGATCACCGTCAGCGGCAACTCCAGTGATATTCTGCTCACGGCGTCGTCAAGTCCCGAAGCCGGTTTCGCTGCTGCACCGGGTTCCACGATCCCGTCCGGGCAAATCCATGTGGTGAACACGCAAGGCAGCGCCGGCAGTCTCACCGTTCCTGTAAAGCTCACGCTGGATTCACCACTCGTGGTCACTGCTTCGCAGAGCAACGCACTTGACCTGGAGTTCAATCTCGCGCATCCCGCGTTCATCGTCGCGCATGTGCCTCCGTCGGGCGGCGGCACGGTGATGTGGGCGGTGAATTTCAAAGCCGCTTGCCGTCATCGTCCCATCCACGATATCGCGCGCCTGGTCCTTCGCCATCACTACGGCACGGTCACGGGCGTGTCCACCGACAATTCCACGCTGACCTTCGATAAAGATTATCCGGTCTATCCTCCAAGCAATCCGGAAACCGCCGTCACTACAACTTTTCCTCTTTCCGTTCTTGCTGATTCGAGCAATGGCACTTTGTATTACGATCTCGACGCCAAGACGAAAGCCACTCTTCACGACTTCAGCTCGATCTCATCGACGATCGTGAACAAATACATTCGCGTGGCCGCGCGTTACCAGAATGACGGCACGCTTGTGGCCGTCCGCCTGTGGGCCAGTTCTTCATTCAACAGCGTGTGGATCAGCCCGGAAGGACACGTGCTTCACGTTCAGACCGGCTCCAACACTCTGGTGGTCCTGAATGAATTGGGCGTGCCTGTGCCGCTCACTGTTGACGCCAACACCCTGTTCTTCTTTCGCACGCCTTCCGACGCGCAATCCGACGCTACCGCCATCGGCCAGGGACCTGCGTTCCTTTCGAATCTGGTCCGCGGCTTCAAAGTTCACGCGAGCGTCGTCGACCCTCTGGCCAGCCCGCTGGTTGCCAGCACGATCGACATCGAAATCGCGCGCTACGACGGCACTATCTCCGCGAGCAACCTGAGCAACTTTACGTACACGCGCACATTCTTCAACTCCAGCGACGACTACACCGCTACGCTCCCGTTCATTTCTTCGAGCACGCCGAACGGCAGCGATCCGCAATCCGGCGTGGCTATTTCTGGATTCAAGTGGTGGAACTTTACTTATCCCACCATCGTTGATAGCGGGTCCAACGCCATCTCCGATTTTGACAACGCGACCAACGGCAGCGTCAATTTCGGCGGGACGGTCGGACTGATGAGCGCTGCTGGCGAAACGTACGCGAAATGGAACGATCCAGCCGCCGCGAATACTTGGGCCGCGCCTTCCGCAGTGCTCATACCGACGACGATTCCGCTCGGCGCCGCAGCCACCTCCTACAACAACGGGAGCTTCACCGTCACTGTTGCCGGTGGCACCCAAGCGGTCCCGGTTAACCTCAGCACCGCTTCTGGTTCCGCCACGCTCGTTTATCAAGTGGATTGGACAAATGGCATTCTGACCATCAGCCCTGTGGACATCACCACTTCCGCCGGACAGAACACACTCACGACGAATCTCGTCGCCGGCACTCCGGTGAAGGTCTACGGAATTCCGCAAGCCAACGGCACCATCAAGTGTTACGTGCTGAGCTATTTCACCGGGTTCGCCCAAGCCACGACCAATTAAGTTCCACCAACAAACAAAACACCCCTGACCAACAAAACGCCGCCGGAACCCCCAAGGTTCCGGCGGCGTTCCTTTTGTTTGTATTGGCGACTACCGGCTACCAACTCCCGGCTCTCCTCCCGGCCTGCTCGGAGTTTCCTCTCCACCGCCACACGCAAAAAACAACACCCGTCCTCCCGACTCTTCCGCAAATTCACTCCCGTCCGTCTCCACCTTCAACCGAACGCCCTCCGCGGAGCGTCCCCGCGGCGCGTGTCCCGGCGTGTCAACGGCTACGCGGGGGCTGACTTAACTCCACTTGCAGCCCTTGCCACCCTTCGTCTTGTGGGCTTGCTCGACGTTGATCACTTTCCGTCATGATCCTCTTTCGCACTGGGCACGGCCCCACCCACTAGCGAACTGCTCCCATGAGTTCAAAAATACGTTAGTTTCCGCCGTGTCCGCACTGTATAGGGGTTCTTGCCCTGTTCTATGGTTTTCACTTGGACCGTCCAATTCCCATGCTCGTCGTGTCCTTCGTACTCATATTTATAGGTGGTCTGCCTGGTGAAAATCTCAGTCGGAAATGGCGGTCTGTTAGGATTTCCTGTCTCATCCAGCGGCACGACCGCGCCCTCGTCATCGACCCGCCAGTGATCTCCGGGAAAGGTCTGATTATTTTCGAAGCTCACTCGTGCCTCACTCCGCTCGCCGCGCTCGTTGTACGAAATCCTCGAGGTCGCTTCTACGATGAAATTCCGTTGCTTCGCCTCCACCAGCCGCCCCTTGTCATCGTAGCGAAAGGTCATGCCGTTCCCTTTTTTCCCACCCATCACGTTCGCCATCGCTTGACGCAGTTTCCCAAGTTGCTCCGCATTCAAGCCCGGCATTGGTTGCTTTTCCGCCACTGTTCGCGCGAACACTTCCGCAGTGACGTCCATCGAAGGAGTGGTTTCGACAATCTGCCCATTCTCGTCATAACGCTGCAATGTCTTGTCCACAAGTTGGCCTCGCGCGTCGTAAGTGTTGACAACAGCCAACTGTGCATCGTCCCGATACTCCACGTTCACCGTTCCGCATAATGGGGGATGGATTGCGTCCGGCGGCGCTGGCCATTCTTCGTTCATCGCCACAGCGACATTTTCGCGAACCAAGTGTTCCCGGCCCGTCGATCGAATCTCCTTTACGCGGCCTAGCTGGTCGTACGTGTACCATTCGTCATTTGGCCGTTCACCGGCAGGCTCGTCCTCCGTGCGGACTTCCGGTTTTTCTTTTCCCGAATGAACATGGATTAAGCGCCCCTCACTGTTATAACTTCGCGTCGTGACCCAATCTGCTTGGCCTGCATGCCTCCAGCGCGTTTCCAGCAACCGCCCCGCTGCGTCGTACGTGGACTTAATCGAGTGAGTCTCGCCTCCCGGATGCTCGTACTCTTCCGCGCAACTCCGCACCATCCCGCGTAACCCCGCCTTCTCCCTGTCCATTTCCTACCCCCGACTACCAAGTGCCAACTCTTTTTTTACTTCTCCCAATGCAACACTACGGTCATGGGCTTTGTATCCGTATTCTTTACATAGGTATTGATCAAGAATTTCTGGCCATCTTTGCTCACGTCGTACACTACTTGTTCCGACGTGGCCAGCGGCTCCCGCGCGTTCGCCTGGAACAACGCCTCCGGCGCTCCTGCATCGAAATTGGCTCCCTCTTTGACGGACATCGCCATCAATTTTCCATCTCCGGACAAATAGAACAGTTCCTTCCCGTCCGCCCGCCATCTGGGTTGTTCACCTCCCGCGTTGGACACCTGCCATTTCCCGCGCGCCTCCGGGAACGAGGTCACATACACTTCCCATCTTCCGCTTTCATTTGACGCATACGCCACCCACTTGCCATCCGGGGAAAATTGCCCGTTCTTTACTGTCGCGCTGGTCTTCAAAAACGGATGCACCTTCAAATCCGGATAGGTCAAGTACCGCATCTCTTTCCCGAACAAATACAAAATGTATTTGCCGTCCTGTGACCAGGCGTTCGGATATTTATCCTCGCCGTCGTCGCCCGAAATGATCTTCTCCTCCTGCGAACCATCTTCCGGTTTGAGATATAGATTGAACCCGCCCTTCCTGCCGGAGGAAAACAGGATGGTCTTGCCGTCAGGGCTCCACACCGGCACCGCATCGATCGCAGGATCAAACGTTAGTCGCTTCGTTCCGTCTCCTTCTACGTCATATATCCATACGTCGGCATTCTGATTTCCGGAGTCGGTCCGGTCCACCGCCACCAGCTTGCGATCTGGGGATAGCGCCAAATTTGCGTACACATCTTCCTTAGCTTTGCCCACAGCTCCCAGTTGTTTTCCTCTCCGGTCGAACCACACGAGTTGCGAAAGCGATACCGAGGTGCCCGTCTGCGCGACCAGCGCTCCCACGCCCGAAGCCGAAAACGCCGCTCGCCCGATTCGTGGAGTGTCCTGCACTCCGCTCAAAATCGGCTTCGTCGGTCCGGTCAGTTCCAACTTCTTCAAATCCAGACGCTGCGCAAACAGCGTATCGTCCCGGTAAAACAACAGCCAATCCGGCGCCGCAAAACCGGGACTGGCCATCGCGTCCACCACATGCTTCTTCTCTGTGGTTCCCAATCTGCCGATATAAATGCCGTTGTTATTGCTATGCGCGGCCACCGTGAATCCCATGAACACATAATGTTGCCCGTCCGGCAAGAACGTCGGCCAGCGGTGACTGGTTTCTCCCGAGGCGTTGTCCAGGACACTGATCACCTTCGGCGTCCCTCCGGTCGCCGGAATCTCCATCAACGGCTGTCCCAGCTTGCCGCTGGGCGTAAACACAATCTCGCCATCCTGATTCCAACTGCCCCCGCGCCCAGACGGCGCATCCGTTAACGTTTGCACTGTACCGCTATCCAGATCGAATCGTTTCAATTTCCCATCTGCAAAAAACGCCACCGCCTTTTCGTCCGGCGACCAGAACGGAAAATTCGCTCCATCGGTATTCGGCAGCATCCGCGCATTCTGCGAACCCACTTCGTAGAGCCACAAGGCACTTTTCCCGCCTACTCCACGATCGCCCACGAGCGCTACCGTGTGTCCGTTCGGGGCCATCGCCAAATCCCGTGCCGGAGAGGATAGCGGCACTGAAAAAATCATCATCGGCTCGGGAGGCTCTCCGCCTCGCCAAAAAAACGCTCCCGCCAACAACCCCAATCCCGCCGCCGTCGCTCCTAACGTGGCTGCCAGGATCCATCCCCTGGCACGATTTCCCTTGCTCGCAATCTCCGACGTTTCCGTCTGGCTGGAAATCCCGCTCTTCCCAATCCAGGTCAACTCCATGGCCAAATCGCGCGCCGCTTGCCACCGCTCTTCCGGGTCCTTCGCCAAACACCGCTGGATGGCGTGTTCCAACGACGCCGGGGTCACGGGCTTGGCCTCACGGATTGGCGTGGGCTCACGTTCCAGAATCGAAGACGCCACACTCAATTGCGTCTTTCCTTCGAACGCCCGCTTCCCCGTCACCATTTCGTACAGCACTGCGCCTAACGAAAAAATGTCGCTCCGGCCATCCAGCGGTTTTCCTTCCACCTGTTCCGGTGACATGTACTGAAACGTGCCTACAATCATTCCCTGCTGGGTCACCGGAGACATTGGGCTCGGAGAAGTGACCGTGAGTAAACCGCCTAGCCCAGCCGACTCCTTCGCCAGGCCAAAATCCAGCAGCTTTGCACCATTGGCGGCCAGCATCACATTGCCCGGCTTTAAGTCGCGATGCACGACGCCGCTGCGATGCGCGCGATCCAGGGCTTCGGCAATCTGGGACCCATACTTCAACACTTGTTCCATTGGCAGCGGCCCGCGTTCCAATCGCTTCGCCAGCGTCTCTCCCTCGACGAGTTCCATCACCAGATATTCCATGCCGTCCTGGTGGCCCACGTCGTACAAGACGCAAATGTTGGGGTGATTCAATCCAGAAATGGTTTTTGCTTCCCGCTCAAATCTCTGTCGTGCCGATGCATCCGCCACAAAAGACTCGGGCAACACCTTAATCGCTACATCGCGCCCGAGCCGGGTATCTCTTGCGCGATACACCTCGCCCATTCCGCCAGCCCCAAGCGGCCCCACGACCTCATACGGCCCCAGCCTACTTCCAGCAACCAGCATCAATTAACTCTCCACAAGTAGAGACGCAGCAACGGTGCGCCCCGTGTAGGCGAGACGTAGCGTCCTGCGCGTCTCTGCGTTATCGTTCGTCGCGTTCCTGGGTTTTTCTTCTGAGCAGTTAACCAGGCAGCGTCGGATCGCCGGCGACAAACCAAAGACTCGCAACCGAAATGCACACTTCCCAAGTGCCCGCGATTATACTCACTTTCAGCCGGTATGGAGTGCGGGAGCCCATATCCCGTTTTTCATCATGCCAAGCCAATTCCACCAGCGATCAGCATGCATGTGCGACAAGGCTTTTTTTCGCAATTGGTGAGGCAAACGCGTTGTTTCCTTGCTATGCCCGGTTCAAGCTGTTATGTTCGCTATGAAATGAGTACATGGCTTGCCCACAGACTCTGAACGCGTTGAACGCCTGGTTATCCGCAGTCGCGAACTCCTGATCGATCATTTCGTCGTAAGGTTGAAGCTTGCCATTAACTGCTGCTCTATCGGCAATCGCCGCGAGGGCGACGAGCGCCTTCCGTATCTGCGAATGGCGCAAAGCGCCTATGCCAATCTCCAGCGGGATAGTTACCGGCAGACCTATTCCCGGCCGGAGCAGGTGGTAAGCCTGCTTGAAACGCTTCGCTTGCAACTAGTGAAACTCGACGATGGCCGGGATCAGAACGAGCTGCGCGATGCGAACACGGAGCAGTCGCTGAAAGGCGTCGTGCGCGGCTCGAAAAGTCCTGAAGGTGCATCGCCACCTTCCGGGAGATTTGCGAAATCGAAGGGCATCGACTCGGGGCAGGTTCTGGACCAAGCCAAAAAAGACGAGCTCATCGGTGAAATTCAAGACCTGCTGGAGCTCCAGAACTTCGCATTGGCCCATTTCCCATTGACTCCGGCTGACTCCCAGGAATTCGACCACCGCAAATCGCATATCCGCGGGCTCATTGCGTCGCTGGTGAGCGGGCGCGGTTCCTCGCGGCCCAAGCCTCTTACCTGCGGCTGCCCCACCCTGACCTGAGGCAAGACCCGAACCGGAGTTTTGCCGGCCGTCACTCTGACGGAATCACTTTGACGACCACGGTCTTCTTGCTTCCTTCTTCCAACTGTACCTTTTCTCCTTTCCCTTCGTACTTCTTGGCGAATTCCGGCGCGCGGAAATTGCCAGTCAATTCCTCAAGAGCCAAGACCACAAATTCCCCAGGGTTCATTCCCTTGACCGAGAAGTGGCCGGTGTCGTCCGACTGGGCAAATTGGTACGCGTCCGGCCGGGCCAATTTCCCCGATGCTGGCGCGGTCACCACCGTCGCGCGCGGCACCGCCTTCCCGTCCGCATCCACGACGGTACCATCAATTCCCGCACCTTTAGCGCTCACGACCACGTCCAACAGCGTGTCCGCGCTCACCGTAAATCCCGTGTCCACCACATCGCGGCCGCCCAGCGATACCGATTTGGTGTAGTAATCGCGAAACTTGTCGGACGCCGCGCCGACCGCCAACTGCACAGTACCCGAAGGCGCATCCTTGATCTCGAAGGAGCCGTCCTCCTTCACTTGCGCTGGCATCGACCGCTGGTATCCGAATTCCTCTTCCTCGCTCTCGTCCTGGCCTCTGACCATCGGCATTAACATGACGGTCAACTCACTCCAATTTATTTTGTCGGTGCCGTCCAGGTGAAATTTCCCGCTCACATCGCCCCCACTCGCCTCGACCTGTAGTTCCAGTCCGATTACGTCTGCGCCATTCACTTCGATTGGTGTGCGAACGCGTTCCATTTTTAGAGATGGCGACTGGCCATTGAGGAATCCCGAAATCATCATCACTTGCAGGTGATAGGTGCCCGGAAGCACATTTGGAAATTCGAATTTGCCGCCTGGCGTCAAAGCTTGCTCCACGCGCATACCACTCGTGCCCATCAGCATCAGTTGTCCCATGGACTTGTCGCCGAGGCCGGCGATGGTTCCACTCACGCGGTAAGCCCGGCTCATCTGCAGACCGAAATTTGCGGAAGCGGTTCCGCCCGCAGCCACTTCCACCACTGCGGCCTGATGCTGGTCAATGGTTCCGGGAAAATAGGTGGTCACATAAACCAATCGTTCCTTTGCTGCACCCTTTTCGCTGGTTGTGGACGCGACCGCCTCATTCTGTCCGAGGTTCGCCTGCACCTTGTACTTGCCGGCCGGCAAATCCGCGATGCGATATTCCCCCAAATCGTTCGTCACTGCGCTCCCCGCACGGCCCAAATTCCTCGTGGCCCCCTCACTGGGCAGCGCCGTCACACCCACATTAGGCAACGGATCTCCATCGGCATCGAGAATCTTGCCGAGAATTAATCCGGCAGCCTGCATATGAAACAGCAGGTCCTTGACTTCCTGGCCGTCGACTACCTTGATGGGCTTTCTCAACTCCTTATTCGATACCACGGCGTAGCCAGCGCGTTCCAGGCGCACCGAGTAATCCGCTGGTTCCAATCCTTCCACCTTGAAATGGCCGTTCTCGTCTGTGAACGCTTGCACCTCCGCTAGCCTTCCACCGACTGCACCACTCAGAATCACTTTCACTTTGCGGATTCCCTGGCCGCCTGGGTCCTGGACCACTTTTCCCTGCACCACATTGGTGCCAGTGCCCGCCGGGGCCGGCGGGCCAGCGACCATCACGGCCGCTTGCGCTGCACAGCAAGCCGCAAACAAAATCACACCCATCGTGGCGATGCCAAAACGAGCTAGTCCTTTCAAGGGAGCCTCCACGTAGTAAGGCCAACGGTAAGTACCTCCGTTATATACCGGGGGCGTGCACGGTACAAGCGGTGCAGATCGTGATCTACGGAAAAACCCTGCTGCAGAACGGCAAGCCTCCTGGCGCGCTCGCCCGATGGCGAGTACGTGTACTACTTTGAGCGAGCGCTTCGGACACGCAGAGTGCGCAGAGAAGAATCAGCGCAGTGGAACAAGTGTCATTGCTTTGGCGGCGCAGTCCAATCCGGGGGCGGCTCATTGGGATGATCCTTCTCGTACTGCTGCATGGGCTCATTCCTCAGGACGAAGCGGAAGCCGCGGTCCGTGTTCGCATCGATGGTTGCCTGTAAATCCAGTTCATCCACGCCTACGACGTGCTCGACGGATTTTCTTCCCTCGAGCACCATGAAGTGCAGCTGATTATCCACCACCCAATAATCGGTCACGCTGTACACCGAACCGTCCTTCATGTACAGCTCCGGCAGTTCGCGCGAGCCACCGCCATAATATTGGTAATAAAGCGGCGGCGCATAGTAGTTGGGCTGAATGTAGGAATAGAACGGGACGTAATTGGAGCCCAGTCCCCAATCCCAGCACGGATAGGCGTTCACATACCAGCACGAATTGTAATTCCAGCTGGACCACAGCCAGGGATAATATCCGCCAAAGAACCACGGGTAACCATAACCATAAATAGGATAGATGGGGCGCGGACGCCAAGGACCAATCGGCCGTGGATGATACAGCCCGACTCCCCCGCGAAACGCACCGAGCGGAGGCGCGAACGGGGCACGGAGCGGCGCAATGGGCGCGCGCATGATTGGCCCGTGGGCGATGGGAGTGTGGACGATTGGCGCGTGTATCGGTCCCGGAGCAGCGTGCATGCCGCCTCCACCGACGTGTCCGCCCACATGTTGCGCCAGCGCAAGCGGTGCGTGGAGGCAAACTGCGGTCAGCAGGCAAGCCGCAACAGCTGAAATTTTATTGAGATTTGCTCCGCGAAGGACCATTCGCGCCATAAACCACCTCCGGCCCCATGCGTACTCTGGGAGGATTGCGCGTCCGCTCAACGCCAGTCTAACACCGTTGGATGCGGGGTGTGCGCATGGCGTCAAGGGAGGAAAATGCTTTAACGCAGAGGAGACGCAGACGCCGTTTGCGGCTCAGGTTAAACGAGGGTTGGGCACCAGCAACCCATGAGAGATTCTTTCCGCAAAAGACGCGGAAAGAGGCAGAGGTCCTCACTGCGCAGACTTCGTTCGGAATGACGATTGTTCGGCTTATGTTAGGTGTACGAGTGATGATCGAATACGAACTGCTGACGATGTGGTTTTCTTCAAGGCTTCCAGCTCATCACCCCAGAGAGATTCCTCACTGCGCAGACTTCGTTCGGAATGACGATTGTTTGGGTAAGAGATTCTTTTCTCCGCGGACTCCGTTCGGAATGACGATTGTTTGGCTAAGAGATTCCTTTTCCGCGGACTTCGTTCGAAATGACGAATGTTTGGCTTATGTTAGGTGTGCGACTGATGATCGAATACGGACTACTGGTTATGGGCTACCGAGTTTTCTTTAGTGCTTCCAGTTCGTCCAGGGTGCGGGGCCAATCTGAGCCCAGCAATCGGGAGAGCGCGCGATCGGCGAGCAGCTTCCCGTGCGTTTGGCAGTTGGCACAATAGTTGGTCTCATTGTCGGCGTACCGGATGCGCTGGATTTTTTCTCCACATCGTGGGCAGGGCTTGCCGTAGCGGCCGTGAACCGCCATTCCCTCTCGAAACGCAGTCACCTTTTCCGGGAAGCCCTTATCGGCTTCCGCGCGCAGGCGCTCAATCCAAAAGCTCAGCGTATGACGGGTGGCCGCAAAAAGCCGTTCCCACTCGGCATCGTCCAACTTGTGAGTCAACGTGACTGGCGACAATTGCGCGGCATGGAGGATTTCGTCGGAGTAGGCGTTCCCAATACCACTCACCATACGTGGGTCCGTGAGCGCTCGTTTCAACGTGCGATTCTCCGCCGTTAACGCGGCACGAAATGCTGCTAAATCGCTTGCCATCACATCGATTCCGCCGGGGTCGATGGCAAGCAAGCCGGCCTCGCCAGCCACAACGTGCAAAGACGCTCGACGCTTGGAGCCCGCTTCGGTCAACACCAGCGAGCCGTTCGGGAAATCGAATGCTGCCAGATTCTGGCGGCCCACCAATCGCGCTTTCGGCGGGCGCCAATGCAAACGGCCAGCAATCATAAGGTGCAGCACCAGCCACATTTCCCCTTCCATGCCTATGGCGATTCTTTTCCCGACGCGCCGCAATTCTCGGACGACCCGGCCTTCGGCATCCTGCAGAGGCGGGTACGCGGTACGCAGCAGAAATGGACTGGCCAGGCGTACGCGTTCCAGCGGCTGCCCGATGATGCGCGTCTCCAACGCAGTCAAATACGCAGTAATGTCCGGCAATTCCGGCATGCTCATGCAATACCATAGTCCGATGGAAGGAAGGAACAGCGAAGAGAAAGTGGACAGAAAAGTTCAGGTACGGGTGACCCGCCTCACTCTGGGCCCACATCGAGCATCTAACTGGAATTGCCATGCGTAAGCCGCTCCGAGAGCTACTGCCGGTGCTCCTGTTCTTCGCGTGCACCCTGGGTTGTGTCGTTACGCTTTTCGCGCAGCGTCCGTTCCGCGAATATCCTTCGGTCGAGTACGGCGAATCCACACCGATCCCTGCCGACTGGCAGCATCCGGGCGAATGGGCGTTCGCGCGTCTGATGTACCCGCCCGGGCCGAATGACGGGTATCGCGGCCGTTTTGACGGCGACTGGCGGGAGGGCATGTCTCTGTGGACCCAGGATGGGCCGCCGGCCGATCGCGCATTTGCCGCGGCGGTTCGCCGGCTGACCCGGATCGATGCGCGTTCCGTGGAGCAGGATGTCAACCTGGACGATGGCGACGAAGTTTACAATTGGCCGTGGCTGTATGCCGTGCAAGTGGGCGAATGGGGTATCACGCAGCATCAAGCAGATGTACTGCGCGATTACCTGCTTCGTGGCGGCTTTCTGATGGCCGATGACTTTCATGGGGCGTACGAGTGGCAGATGTTCGTTAATCGCATGCGTATGGTTTTCCCGGATCGTCCTATCGTGGAAATTCCCAACGACGATCCCATTTTTCACACGCTGTTCGATCTCGATGATCGCTACCAAATTCCCGGGGCCGCGCACTTCCGCCGCGGCTACAAAGTTCCTGATTACCCGCAAGGCCCCGAAGATGGCAAGGGCGCCCACTGGCGCGCCATTTACGATGACAAGGGGCGCATCATGGTGGCCATTTCGTTTAACTCCGACATTGGGGATTCCTGGGAATGGTCGGACCGGCCGTCTTACCCGGAACAATATTCCGCACTGGGCATACGCATTGGTGTGAATTACGTGGTGTACGCTATGACGCACTAGCGGCGTTAATGTGGTCGCCGGCGGCGGCGCGCGCGTCAGGAATTAGTTTCCGATCTGCGTAGCACGACGTGCATGGCCTTCTCGCCGCACGCGAACTCATTGCATTGATACCCCAGTTTCACCACATCGAGTCCGACGAACAGGAGCTCGCCTGACCCTAGCATCGTGGGCGCGATGGCAAGATGCAGCTCATCAAGGAGACGAGCACGCAAATACTGCTGAATGGTTGCCACTCCTCCTCCGATTCGAATATCTTTGTCGCCCGCTGCCGCTCGAGCCAGATTCAGGGCCTGCTCGATTCCTTCCGTCACGAAGCAAAACGTAGTTTCACCCGCCATTGCCAGTGGCGAGCGCGGGTGGTGGGTCAGGACAAATACCGGCGTGTGATACGGCGGCGTTTCTCCCCACCAACCCTTCCAGCTTTCGTCTGGCCACGGCCCGCGCACGGGCCCGAACATGTTGCGGCCGATGATCCACGCGCCGACATTTTCGAATCCGCGCGCAGCAAAATCATCGTCCACTCCGGTGGCGCCGTCGGCGGATTTGCCGTGAATCTGGTGGAAGGTGCGCGTAGCAAAAGCCCACTCATGCACCCGCATACCTCCAATGCCGAGCGGGTTGGCTAAATCCTGCCCGGGGCCTGCTCCGTAGCCATCCACGGAAATGCTAAACGCCTGCACCTTTACCTTGGCCATTCTTGCCCTCGTATCACTTGCATTTTGCAAGCGAGCGGAAAGGGTATCACATGTGCGTCTCGGTTCCCAAAACACGTATTGAAGCTAGCGGCGAAACTGGCCAATGAGGCGATTGGGATTCCCGACCTAGGATTGACAGACATTCTCAAATAGGTGACAGTATGACGCGGTCGCCCGGCGCGCTGATGCACTCCGGCCTCCAGAAGGCCTTTTTGTCGATGATCGGTCAAAACGTCTCTCACTATAAAATTCAGGAAAAGCTTGGCGGTGGGGGCATGGGCGTGGTCTTCAAGGCCAAAGACTCGCGCCTAGGCCGCATGGTGGCGTTGAAGTTCCTTCCGGACGATATTTCGCACGAACCGCAAACGATTGAACGCTTTCGCCGCGAAGCGCGCGCCGCCTCCGCGTTAAACCATCCCAACATCTGCACGATTCACGATATCGGGGAGTTCGAAGGCCGGCCGTACATCGCGATGGAACTGCTGGAAGGGCAAACGCTGAAGCATCGGATTAGTGGGAAACCCATCGAAGCCGCTGAATTCATCGAGATTGCGATTCAAATCGCCGATGGACTGGAAGCCGCGCACGAGAAAGGCATCGTTCACCGCGATATCAAACCTGCGAATATTTTTGTGACCGCGCGAGGCACCGTAAAAATTCTGGATTTTGGTTTGGCGAAACTGACGCCCGGGCCGTCGCAGGGTGGGGAGACGGTTGCGCTCGCCGCAGGAGCGACGCAGACCCACATGCTGGACGATGACAATTTGACTAGCCCCGGTAGCTCAATGGGCACGATCGCGTATATGTCGCCGGAACAAGCGCGAGGAGAAATTCTGGACGCGCGGTCGGATCTGTTTTCGCTGGGTGTTGTGCTGTACGAGATGGCCACGGGCGCCGCTCCGTTTTCCGGCGCAACCGCCGCGGTGATCTTCAACGCCATTCTCACGGCGACACCGAAGCCCGCTACGGAAGTGAATCCGCGGTTGCTCGCGGGGATCGACATCATCCTCAATAAAGTACTCGAGAAAGATCAGGAACTGCGCTGCCAAACTGCCAGCGAGTTGAAGACTGATTTGAAGCGACTGAAGCGCGATTTAGATTCCGGCCGGCGGTCGCCCGCCGACAAATCCTCGACAACGTCGGGCGGAGTGGCGCATGGTCCCGCCAGCGTGGCCAGAAAATCCGTTGCAGTCCTCTATTTCGAGAATCAAAGCGGCGCTAAAGAAGATGAGTACTTTCGCGATGGCATGACGGAAGACATCATCACCGAGCTGTCCAAGATCACGCAACTGCAGATTTTCCCGCGTTCAGAGATGCTCACCTTCCGCGATAAGCCGGTCACCGCGCCGGTAGTCGGCCAGCAACTGGGAGCGAGTTACGTGCTGGAAGGCACCATTCGCCGGGCCGGTAATCGTCTGCGGATCACCACGCAATTGGTGGAAACGGCTTCGCGGAGCGCGGCGTGGGCGGAGCGGTACGACCGGCAGATGGACGATGTTTTCGCGATTCAGGAGGGCATCGCCCTGAGCATCGCGCAAGCCCTGCGCGTCACCTTGACGCCGCAGGAAGAAAAGAAAATTCAGCGCAAGCCCACGGAGAATCCGCAAGCGTATGATTTCTATTTGCGAGGCCGCAATTACACGCGTCAGCAGAATTTTGATTTTGCGCTGCAGATGTTCGAGCAGGCCATCAAGCTCGACGCGCAATTTGCGCTGGCCTATGCCGGTGTTGCGAATATCTGTGGACTGATTCACGAATTTCGCGAGCAAAGTCCGAAATGGATCGACAAGGGATTGGCCGCATGCGATCGGGCATTGGCGCTCGATCCCAATCTTCCGGAAGTGGCTGCGGCGCGGGCCCGCGTGTTCTATGCGGAAAGAAAGTATGACGAGGCGATCCGGTATGCGCGACTGGCCATCGAGCGCAAATCCGATTGCGAGTACGCTTACAATACGCTGGGGCGGGCGTATTTTGCTTCCGGGCGTTTCGACGAGGTGGCGGCCATCGCTGAGCGGGCGCTGGAAGCGAATGGCGACGATTACAACACATATCTTCCCTATCGCAACGCGTTCAGCCGGCTGGGCCGCGTGAAGGATTTTGAAAATGTGCGACAACGGTTGATTGTTGTGCTGCGACAACAGCTCGAGCAGGTTCCCGAGGATGTGCGCGCGCGCATACTGATGGCTGCGGAGCTTGCGGGCATGGGCGAAGTGGAAGAGACGGAGCGACACCTGCAAATGGCGGTGGCGCTTCGCCCCAATGACACCAACGTGCTGTACAATGCCGCGTGCACCTACGGCATTCTGAACAAGAAGAAGGAAGCGCTGGCGACGCTCACCAAAGCTATCGAATGCGGCTATGGCAACCTGGAATGGATTAAGCAGGATCCGGACCTGCTGCTGCTGCGCGATGATCCCGAATTTCAAAAGCTGGTGAGCCGCGGGCAGGCGGCGTAAAGCGGTCCACAGTCCCCGTAGAGTGGCCCCCGGGCCAGGTGGAAACAAAGCGCCGGTGCGGCCTTGCTTCCCTTGTCTGCTTACTTCCTACTTGCCTGCCTGCCTCATTGGCTCCTAACTTCCTCTTTGGCTGCCGTGCATAAGTTCACGCAGCCTTAATGACACATGTCATTTCGCGTAATGCTTCTCGCTTAGCCTGCCTTGCGCTTGTTTCCATTTCCGAGGCGGGCACCCGCATCAGGAAGCGGGCAAGTGACCCCAGAAATAATACGGCAGCTTCCAAATCAGCAAGAAAAATCGTTCCAGGGAGGACAAATGAAAATGCGCCTTACCAGCAAGTCGCTTGCTGCAGTATTAGCCGCAGCAAGCTTGGTCAGCCCGGCCTTTGCCAACGGGAATAACGTTCCCCAAGACATGCCGCATCTCGATCATGTGTTCGTCATCATGATGGAAAATCACGGGTATCAGCAGGTCTATGGCAATCCGAACGAGCCGTATCTGAACAGCATTATCCAGAGCGGGAAAGTGAGTCTCGCAACAAACTATTTTGCTGTCGGGCATCCCAGTCTTACCAATTACCTGGAGATTGTGGGAGGTTCGAATTTCGGAGTACGCAGTGACAATCCCCCGGACTGGGGCAACACGAACTGTTCGCCGAATATCGTGGCTGGAACGGTGAATGCCGATGGTCCGTTAGCCGGTTATCCCGCTCCTCCCCCGAACGTGAAATTGGACCCGAAGTCAGTGGTCTGTCCGATTTCCGGTTTCGGGAAGGACGCAGACACGCCTGCGGTCGACAATTGGAACGAAATCTATCCACCGTCGAATTTCCTATTTCTTGCGGACGTCGACGGAGTTAAGGCGGTTCCCCCGGGGTTCACTACCGGGAAGTCCATTGCCGACCAGCTTACTCAGGTTGGCTTGAGCTGGAAGAGCTACCAGGAAAGCCTGCCGCTCGGCGGAGCGTATGGCGTCAACAACAGCAACGGCACCGTGAGCAACTTGACGGACTTCACCTATCTGCCGGGCTTCTCGCAGGACTATGTGGCCCTGTATGCCGTGAAACACAATCCCTTCGCCTATTTTCAGAGCGTGCAGCAAGGATATCCGCGCAACAACGGTATGAAAAACGTTGTTGGTTTCGACGGGCCCGGGGGGCTCTTCGCCGATCTGGCCACCGGCGATGTCCCTTCATTCTCATTTATCGCGCCCAACCAGTGCGATGATCAGCATGGTAAGGGCGGCGCTGGCGACTTCTGTGCAGGCGATCCGGGCTCGGACGGCCTGCTGGCCGGTCTGAATCCTGCATTGATCCAACAAGGCGATGTTACTCTCCAACGGCTCGTCGAGAGCATTGAGGCCTCACCGGTGTGGAATCAGGGCCGGAATGCCATCGTCATCGTGTGGGATGAAAACGACTACAGCGGCATCAGCAATTCACTTCCTGCGGGCACACTGTATCCCTCGCAGAATCAAAACCGGGTAGTTCTTACGGTAGAGACAAATTGGAACCAGAACCATGGAGTGAAAAGTTCGAACTACTACAACAGCTTTTCGCTGTTGCGCTCCATCGAAGCGGGATTTGGGCTTTCCTGCCTGAATCACGCGTGTGACCCTGGCGTGTCCGTGATGTCGGATCTGTTCGGAGGAAGCCAGAACCAGTGGTAAGCGGAGCAGTCCCGCAACTGCGGGTTGTCCTTTATGTTCAGAAAAGGCCCCTTCTGGGGGCCTTTTCTGTTCTTATACCCGCAACACTACTATCAGGCAGCATCGTGCATCGCGGTGGTTCAGCAGCGGCGTCGCACCGCTGGCGCTTGTGCTGTAGAAAGAGGAGCGGGCCGCAGGTTGCTTCGTTGTTTCTTACTTCGTGTTAGTGATCGAAGTGCAACTGAATCCGGGTGCTCTGCCCGCGCTGTTTGATGCGGACACGGTCGGCGTATCCTCGGATCATGTAGCCGGAGAGCGCCGCGATGCCCGCATCGGTGGAAAGCTCTTCGGGGGTGGGGGCTGAGTCCGAGAGAATCGGTGTTAGCCCGACGTATTCCACGGCGGCCTCGAGGCTGAGTTCGTCGAACTCCACAATGATTTCGATCTGCCGCAAGAATGGATTCAGGGTCACGACGCTGGAGATCACTTCGTGGATGGCATGGACCGCGCGCATTTCCACTTCCCTTCGCATGCCCCACAGCGCGCCCTGCTCTTCCATGAAGTTGTGAATCGCGTCAAAGGTGTCGCGGCCGGGATGGAAGAACAGGCTTTTCTGCTTGGCGATGCCGAGGCGGAAGAACATGCTCAGCGCAACCACCAGCACGGTGGCCAGCGCTGTGGAGGAGAAGAAGATCGGGCGCAGTGCTTCCGGCGCCGAGCGGTACACTCCCGGGGAAATCTCCACACTCAACCCGAAGATCATCGAGATGCCCACCACAAAAATCCGCCGGGAATCCAACATTCTTGAGGTCAGCAATTGCAAGCCGCCCAAAATAATAAAGCATGCGGAGTAAATCAGCAGCGCGCCCATGACGGGCATGGGCATGGCCGCGAAGACGGCGGCAATCCGAGGGAAAAACGCCAGCGCGATCACCAACAGACCAGTGGGCAACGCAATGGCCCGGCTGGTGGTTCCCGTTGCCAGTGACAGTCCAACGCTGCTCGATACCGTATTTTGCGCGACACCGCCAAACAAGCCGGACAGCGTAGTGCCGATTCCGTTGGCTAGCAGCCCTCCGCTCACGGACTTCATGTCCGTGCGCTTCCAGTCCGCGTCATTGATTCTCTGGCAAAGCGTCAGATCGCCCACTGTCTTCAGACTCGCGGTGAGGCTGGCGATAAAGAACGGGAGCACCAGCCAGAAACTCACCCCGATTCCCACCGGTACTCGCCGGGGCAAGCTGACCCAAGGATCGCTCAAGCTTTGCAGGAATTGGGCCCACGGGAACACACCAAGCGCGAGAGATAATGAGAATCCCACAGCCAGTCCGATCAGCATAGGCAGGACGTGCAACTTGCCACGCGGCCAAACCGTGGATGCAACCATCGCCGCAAGTGTCGCGACACCTACCAGCACTGAGCGAAGTTCCGGCGCGCTTGCTCCATTGACATAACCAACGAAGCGCGGGCAGCCCAGGGCCACGAGCTGGAGCCCGGACATCGACACCATCAAGCCGGTTACTTCCGGAGGAAACAAGACGCGCAGGCGGCTCGCCAGTCGCGAGAACAACGCGGTAAACGTGCCCGAAAGCGCGACCATACCAAACAGGAGCGAAAATCCGCCAGTGCGCGCGGCCAGGATCGACGGTTGCAAGTAGGTGAGGCTTCCGGACACCGGGCACAGATAGCCGCTGCCCACGACGGTTCGCCCAGCCTGAAAGATAGTGGCCAATCCGCTGGCCAGCATGGAAATGCGGATGAGCGACTGCGCTTGGGCCGGCGCACCTCCCACGCTATTCACAATCACAACGATGTACAGCCAGCCCAATGACATCAAGAAAATGTGCTGCAAGGAAACGCCGAGGCGTACGCCCACTGGCGGCACTTCATCTACATCGTAGAGAAGATTGGCGGGTTTCTTTCGACGGTGGTCGGAATCCAGCGATGGCGCGATTTTTCGCCATGCCAGCATACGTTCTCGGATGGAAAGAGGCTTCAGACTGGGCAGCCCCTCAGAAACCATTCGTGCCTCAAATTTCGGAGTTGTGTGCAGACAAGGTCTGCGAGAACCGCCAGCCCCTGAATGATCGCGAGATTATATGCCGTCGCTATGTTGCTGGCGCATGAAATTCGTGTGGGTGGCACATCGCGGAGTTGCGCGCGGTGCGCGACCGCAGAAGCGTATGCCGGCTTATTTTCGATGTGGCGAACGTTTTGTTACATGGCGCGAATGCGCATGTAGCGGGCTAGATCCGGATAAAAACGCACCGCTGCAACGCACAGCAGGACGACGGCTAGACCTTTGAAGGTGGTTTTCATAAAAGAAGCTCCGAGTACCAGTAGACACCCACGGATTGCGATGGGCCATCGGAAGAAGTCTGTAGAGCTGGATGGAGAGTGCCGGAGGTTGAGGTTAACTGGCTGCTAGCAGGTCACCGGGCAGGTGCGGCCTTGCCAGCCGATTTGGATTACCTTGCCACTTTCGAGAAGGATGGGGACGGCGTAGGGAGGTTGAGTGAATTGTCGGAGGCGGGCGCGCGCTTGCTCATCGCGTTCCACGTCGTACTCGGTGAATTCACATTTTCGCCATTCGAGCCACTCGCGCATTTCGGCGGTGAATGGGCAGCCTGACGTTCCGTAGAGCTCCAGGTTAGGCACGGGCTAAGCCTCGCAGCAATTCACAAATCACGTGATAGATGGAGGCTTGCACTTCCTGGATGCGGGGGATGTAGTCTGAACGAACGATGAGGGGAAAATCGGCCAGGCCGCGACGAAGGACTTCGCCGCCATCGTAGCCGAGAAGCGCAACCGTGAGGAGATTGCGTTTACGAGCTTCTTCGAGGGCAATCACAATATTTTTCGAGCCGCCGCTGGTGGAAATGGCTATGGCGACATCGTTAGGCCGCGCTTGCGCGATGAGTTGGCGTTGGAAAATCAGCTCGGTGCCGACGTCGTTGGCAATCGCGGAGAGATTGGCGGGCTCGAGGGAAAGCGAAATCGCGGGAATAGATGGGTGGTCAAGGGCCGATCGGGAGGCCCCCGGCGATCCTGGACTGAAAGGAAGGATGCAGTCGAGGGCCCAGTCGTTGGCATCGGTGGCCGAGCCGCCATTGCCAAAGATGATAAGTTTTCCGCCACGGGCGATGCGTTCGTGCATGGCTAAGGCGGCGGCGCTAATTTTGTCGGATTCCTGCTGAGCCACCTGGGCGCGAAGAACCGAGTCGTCTTGAACCTTCATCTGAATGGAAGTGGCGACTTGCGCGACAACGTCGATGGTCGGCTGCTGGTCCTTGCCAAGAAAAGGATAGAGGAAACCGGCATCACCGACGTCATGGCCGAGTTCGCGGTGTTCGAAGAAGACGTGCACCGTTTCCCAAAGGGTGTGATAGAGGATTTCGATGGTCTCCTGGTGAATGAAGGGGTCCCGCGCCGTGGAGGAGGCGAAGTAAGAACCTTCGCGGCCGGGCAACGCGAAGGTCATTGCGCCGCGTTGGCGCGCGCTTGCCAAGGCTGACGAAACATCCGCATCACCTTCAGGCGGGCCGAAGCCCATCACGATGTCTTGATCGTGGACGAGGGTCTGGAGCCAGGGTTCGAAGGCGCAAGAAAGATCGAGCGCGGGCAAAGCGCGCTTTCCCACGATGACCGGGTGAACGAACTCGACAGACACGTGCTGGGCGTCTGTAGCGTAGGGACCACGTCCGAAAGCGAGGAGCCGGCCGCCGCGGAGGAATCGATCGGCCATTTCGCGACAAGCTTCTGCTAAACGATGGGCCTCTGCAGCAAAGAATTGTTCGATGACATGATTGCGAACCAACAATCGCTGTTCGATATGGGCGGCGAGTTCCACCGTGGTAGTCATGAGTCCCTAGCAAATTCGCGGAAGCGGGTCGCCTACGAGCATGTCGACGACACGATTTCCGCCGTAAGACGTTGTGACGCAAACCATAGCGGCGGGCTGCTCGCGAACCTCGCCAATGATTGCGGCTAGTTCCCCGCCGGGCGCGGCACGCAATGCGTTCAGAGCATCACCAGCAAGGTCGGCTGAAACAATGGCGAGAAACTGTCCTTCGTTGGCAATGTGCAAAGGATCGAGACCAAGAATTTCACACGCGCCTCGCACCGAATCGCGGACAGGAATTTTTTCTTCGAATAGAACAATACCTTGGCCGCAATCCCTGGCGAGTTCGTTGAGCGAAGTGGCGACACCACCGCGGGTGGGATCGCGCATCCAGCGAACGCCGCCGCCGGCCGCAGCGACGAGCGATTGCACCAACGGCAAGACAGAACGGGTGTCGGAGCACAGGTCGGAATCGAGATCGAGTTCGCCGCGCGCGAGGACGATGGTGATGCCGTGATCACCGATGGGTCCGGAGAGTAAGACCTTGTCGCCGGGCCGAACGGAAGCTGGGGAAATGGCGACTCCCGGAAGAAGGCGGCCGACTCCGGTAGTGGTGATGTACATCTGGTCGGCCTTGCCGTGTTCGACGACTTTGGTGTCGCCACCGGCAATGAGGACGCCGGCTTGGTCCGCAGCTTGGGCCATGGCGCGAACTTCGGCCTCGAGAATGTCCGTGGGCAAACCCGCTTCCAGAACGAAGGTAACGACGATGGCTTCTGCTTTTGCGCCGGAGACCGCGAGGTCGTTGACGGTGCCGTTGATGGCCAGTTCGCCGATGGAACCGCCGGGGAAACGCAGGGGATTGACGACGAAACTATCCGTGGTCATGGCGATTCGCGTTCCATTGATTTGGATATGCGCGGCATCGCCGAGCGGACCCTGATCCGCGCCAAATAAGAGCGGCGCGAATAAACCCTCAACGAGTCTACGGCTGGCTTTCCCGCCGGCACCGTGGGCCATTTCGATTTGCGGCTCACGAAACTTAATTTTGGAAGCGGGGCTAGCCATAGAATCCTTATGTCAGGCGGTTGCTGCGTTTGCGATCGTGACCGGTTTCAGGTGGCGATAATTGTAATAGGCGGCGCATGAACCCTCGGAAGAAACCATCAAGGCGCCAATGGGTTGTTCGGGGGTGCATTCGCGTCCGAAGAGTTTGCACTGATGCGGTTTGAGGACACCTTTTAGCACTTCGCCGCACTGCGCAGCTTTGGGATCAGTGACGCGAACCCCGGGAACGGTGAACCGTTGCTCGGCGTCCCACTCCGCATAGTCTGCGCGAATCTTGAGCGCGGATTGCGTGATAAAGCCCAAGCCGCGCCATTCGAAATACGGCCGGAGTTCGAAAACCTGGGCCATGGCGTGAAGGGCGACCTTATTCCCTTCCCAAGGGACGACGCGCTTGTACTGATTCTCAATTTTGGCCTCACCGTGCTGAAGCTGGCGCAAGAGCATGACGATGGACTGCAGGATGTCGAGCGGTTCGAAACCGGAAACCACGACGGGTTTTCGTTCATCGTTGGCGATCCAATGATAAGGACGGCAACCAATCACGGTCGAGACGTGACCGGGGCCGACGAAGCCGTCGATGCGCATGTCTGGGGAATCGAGAATGGCGCGGATGGCGGGGATGATGGTGACGTGATTGCAGAACACGGAAAAATTGCGAATGCCTTCGGACTTGGCGCGCATGAGAGTGAGCGCGGTGGAAGGCGCGGTGGTTTCGAAGCCGATGGCAAAGAACATGACGTGCTTTTCTGGATTGTTGCGCGCCAGCTTCAGGGCATCGGCGGGGGAATAGACAATGCGAACGTCCATGCCGCGTGCTTTGTGCTCGAGGGGACTGCCGTGGGTTCCGGGCACGCGCATCATGTCGCCAAATGCGGAGAAAATGAAATTTGGTTGCGCCGCGAGAGATAATCCATCATCGATTCTGCCCATGGGTAAAACGCAGACAGGACAGCCGGGACCGTGAATCAGTTCCACGTTGGAAGGAAGAAGGTCCTTGAGACCGAATCGGTAGATGGCATGGGTGTGGCCGCCGCAAACCTCCATGATGCGATAGTGACGGTCGGAGGCGGCAAGCTTTCGAATTTCCTCGCCTGCTCTGGCGATCAGTTCCGGAGTGCGAAATTCATCCACGTACTTCATTGTTTGGCCCTTTGCTGTGGCGATTGCGAGTCGTCACTTTCCAAACCGTAACCACGAACTTCCTGCATAGCGGCGTCGGCTTCGCCAAGCATGGCGAGTGTGCGCATCTGGTCGGCAGCGTCGGCTTCGCTGATTTTACTCATGGCAAAACCTACGTGGATGAGCACCCAGTCGCCGATGGTTGCAGCATCATCCTGGAGCAGGCCCAAATCGACTTTGCGGCGGACGCCGACCACGTCGACGACGGCAAGATGGGGATTCGCGGCATCGAGTTCTACTATCTTGCCTGGAATGGCTAAGCACACGGTGTGACTCCCTGAATCTTGTGGGCAGCGTTGGTAAAGCCGCTGCTAAGCGCTGGCTGCTTCGTCTTTGCGAGCAACCAGCTCGAATGTGAACTTCAGTTCGTCTTTCAGCCGTAGGGTACCTGCGGCAAAAGATACGGGTTTAATGCCGTAATCGGACTGGCGAATCGTAAAGCCGCCGGCGATGCGCAACATGTCTCCGATGACAGTGATGTTGGCTGGAATATGGAGTGGTTGCGTCATTCCGTGGAAAGAAAGTTCGCCATCGACATCAGCCTTGAAAAGATTGGAGGCGACTTTCTGGACTGTGATGTTGCGGGATTCGTAGAACGCGGTGGGAAAGTGGGTTACGTCCAAGACCTTTTGATACATCTCCTGCTCGAGTTTCAGGCGGTCGTCGCGTTTCATTTCGTCCAACACTTCCATGCTATTGGTGCGCACGGTTAGGCGAAGCGAAGCTTTTTCCAACGTGTCTGGAACGCAGCGAATTTCCGCGTCGTAACCGCGAATCTCAATGCGGGGATTGTGTCCGAAAGCGGAAAGCAGGCCGGTGGCAAAGGCCTGAACAGTAAAACGGCTTGCCGATTTGTCGACGGTGAAGGTAGCGAGGGTTATTCCTGTTTGTGTTTCTGGTTGCATGTATGGCTCGCGGTTCGAGGCGTTTGGTTCAAGGTTTCAAGTTCACAATTGAAAGTTCACAGTTAAAGGTTAAAACCTGCACTTAGCCGGCTGGAAGCCGGCGCTATCAAGGGCCCTACATGGAACGGAGACGGAAGTAGCGTTCCAGGTCAGGAAGGGCGGCCGTGGTGAAATTGCCGAGACCTACTTGCCCGAGATAGCGGCGCACCACCGGATTTGAAAGCACCAATCCCACACCGAAAACGATCAGAGCCACTCCTCCGAGCATGTAGAGAGTTTCCTTATCCGGAGAATTGACGTCGTCGGTACGGTTCATAAGTTCAACTGCCATAGAACTCTCCTTTGCGAATGAAGTTCGCGTTCATTTCTTTGCGGGCCAATCTCCCGCAAGAATTCGTGTAACGAGCGAATCGACGAGTTTGACGGCTTCGGCTACAGCCGCAGCAACGACTGGGCTCAAGCCCATCTGCCCTTCATCGGGTCCGAGCGTTGCGGGGACGCAGCCAACCAACAGGACACGCTTCAATTCCGCGCCCATACTGGCGGCCATGCGAAGCACGCTGACGGGATTCATGGCGTGCGGATCAACGAATTCCTGTGATGGGCTGGAGGAATTCAGATTCTGAAGATCCGGTTCGACGACGAACAAGGTGCCGGGTTCGGCTTCGCCGGGGAACGCATCGATGAGGATGGTTGTTTCGTAGCCTTCCATGAGCGCGTAGGCCAGATCCAGGGCACGAATCCCAAAATCGGTGACGCGAACACCGGTGGGAAAGGTTTGAGCTTGAGCGGCCAGACGCGCGGCGACTTCGACGCCAAAGCCGTCATCGCCGAGGAAAATGTTGCCAATTCCGGCGACGAGGATTTTTTTCGCGGCAACTACGGGCGCCGCGACGTCGTTTGGTGAAGCGGGTTCGACTTCGCTGGCGGCAAAAAAGAAACGATGGCCAGGTTGTCGCATCAGGCCAATGTCCCTGCCGGGATCATCGTCGACGACGACGCAGACGTGGACGTTGCCTTCGTAGTCCTGCTCGATGGACTCGATGACGGCGATTTTGCCATTCAGTGCGATATCAAAAACGTCACCACCCGGCTTGGGGCGAAGCTTTACGCGATCTCCGCGTCGAACCACGACACCCCGAATGGTGACCGTGTCGACGGGAGACTTATCTTCGAGGAGCTGCCATTCCCATTCGTTCATCGGTTGTCGTCCTTCCGCGATGGGGGAAACTCGGCGCTGGTGGTGGAACGAAGGCCACGTAATGCGCCGTGGAGTTTCATCCATTGCTCGACGGGCAGATTCTCCGTGCGTTCCAGGATGAGGCGGGCGCGGGCGTCGCATTGGCGCATTTCGCGCTTCTCGTCGTCGGTCATGGTGAGGATGCGAAGCGAGAGGATTTCGTCAATCTCGGCGCCATCGAACAAATCGCCCGGGCTCTCTGGGGCAATTTCGGGGTAGTCGCTGAGGATAATGGGGGACGAGAGTATGGTGTTGCGTTGCCCTTCGGCACCGACGAGAATTGGCCAGGTTCCTACGTTGTGACAGGATCGCGCCAGTTCGGCATATTGCTCCGGCGGGTCTGTGAGCGACAGAAACTCGCCATTGCGTAGCTCCAAGATGGTGTGGGCTGAGACTAACGATTGCTCAAGAGCCGCATCACGGCTAACGGTGACGGATTCCATCCGCGAGTCGTTCGCGATTTTCACGGTTAGCTTGAACAAGTCGTTGTGCAAGCGTTCGGCATTCAGGTCGATTTTTCCGGTGACAGTTTTTTTGGTCCACAGAATCACGCCAACCTCCGCACCAAATTCGTCGCGAAGTACCTCGGTTTGGTTCCAGGGAGAGAGGCGGAATGGCCACTGCATCGGTTGATTGGCCAGAGTGCCAACGTTAAATTCTGTGACTTCAATGGTTTCTTCCGCGGCTTCCTGCCAAGCCTGATAAATATTCCCGTTGACGTCCAAGCGCTCGACGGACTCGAAAACGTCTTCTGGGGTCCCGGAGTCGCTGATTCCGGCGCGCCGCTGTTGAAGAGAGCGCGAGACCATACGCAGAAAGCGCACGCGGACGGAGCATTCGGTATTGTCGTTGGCATGAAGCAAGCATTCGGTCTGCATCGAAGAAGCGTCACCACTATTTTGGGCCTCGCTAAAAGGATGAGGATAAATCACGCCGAAATTGAACCGCTGGCGGTTTTTTACGGCGGAAGGCCGGTAGGGATAGAGCATGTAGCCTTCATAGAGCACGGCGTTCACGATTCTATCCAGCAATGGCGCGGTCATGAGCGCACCGTTTCGGAGAGCGCGTTCAGCGCGCGTTCGAATACTTCATCCCACGTGGGAATGCCTTCGCGAATTTTGAATTGGTGAAGGCGTTCGAAGGTGTCCTTGCGCAGCAGCAGCCAAGCCGAATTGGGATAGTGCTCGTTCATCAGATCCTTCCACAGGCGCACAGGCAGACGGTATTTCGCTTCCTTGTCCCAGGAGATGGGCGCGACTTGGAGGATGGATTCCGGGAGCCGGCTGGAAGCCGGCGCTACCAAGGCTTCATAAAAAACGGTGCCACTGAATTGAAAGCACAGCGGGAGTTCGCCGGCGGTCAAGCCATGAAAATACTTGGTGGCGGCTACGTTGAAATCGAAGGAGCAATGCACCGGAAGATCGATGTGGGTTTCTCCGGTGAAACGCGGGACGACGATGCTGGCGTGGGTCCACAAAAGGCTGCGCAGGGTTTGGCCCCAGCGGTGAGGCTCGCCAAAAAGATCCTTGAGTTGCGCCTGTTCGTTGGCATCGTATTTTCGGCGGGTGGCCTCAATCTGAATCTGGGCGCGCAGCACAATCGCGTGAATGTTTTCATTGGCGGGTTCGTTCTGGATGCGCAGCTTGAAGAGCAAGAGGGGCGTGGCGGAGTGCGGGGCCACTTGCGCGTCTTCGATGATAAGGCGCAGGTCAGGCATGCGCGTCCTCGCAACTGAAGTTCGCTTTCATTTTTAGTGTGGAGAAGAATTCGTTGATCTCGCGCCAGACTTCGGTACCGCCCGAGAATCCGCGCCAGTGCGTGCGAATGAGGCCGACCAGTTTGTAGCATTCATCGATGGGAACAAGAAAATATTCGGGCGAGCCAGAGCCCTGAACGTGACTGACGCGATTGACCAGGAGAGCGGTGACATCGGGCTCCATGTGGAGAAGAGCGGGGTTGGCGGATTCGATGTCCGCCCAGGCCTCCAGAGAAAGCAGGGATTCCGTGGCGCCCGCTGGACTGGGATACAAGGCGATGACGCGCTTTTGCGGGGTGCTCTTGAAGAAAAAGGCCATTTCGATCGGGACCATCAGGCCATCCCACTGAGCATCGGTCAGCTGAAAATCGCGCAAGAACAGGACGTCGCGAGGAACCCGTTTATATTTCGCAACGGTTTGGCTTTCGAAGAGAATCGCGCAGGCATCGCAGGCGCAGATCAGACGGCGGGTCAGCGGGTCAACGAGATGTTCGTGTGCGGGCGCAAGCTCGCGACTGCACATATCGCAATGCTCAACGAGCGACCGTTTGCGAGCGAATCGCTGGAGCGTGGCAAACGCATTTTGATGGAGGCCTGAAAAAACGGGCGGCATATCAGTGACTACCCTGCCCAGGATTCGCCGAAAGGGGTACAGCCAGAGGCTGGCCGTTTTGCAATTGAGTAATGGAGACAAAACCGGCCACTTCTGCTCCGGTTTCTTGCACGAGGATGGCTGAAGCATCCGGTGCAGCGTCCTGAAGCGCAGCTTCCAGCGTAGACCGGACGGAGGCTGCCGAGGAACCGCATCCGCCGTTGGGCTTGTGATGAAGTTGAACGCGGACGGCACCTTGATCGTCAATGGAAAGCAATTCGGCGTGAGCGGCGTGGGACTGAAGAAATGATTTGTTTTTGTCGAGGGCATTATTGACACGAGTGCGCAGATCGTCGGGATGCAGCCCGTAGAGGAGGAGCAAACTACTCACGAGTTCATCGCGTGCGCATTGGCGAATCAGGCTTTGGCCAGCTTCTCCCGAGCCCGAGGCGAGTTCGAGAATGCGTTCGAGGCCGGCTCCGTGGAGAGCCATCATCGATTCGAGCAGTTCTTTGGTCAGAGCACGGGAATGCGGATCGCCGGAATTTTCCAATTGCTCGACGAGAGTAGCGATACGCTGAATTTTGCCTTTCAGTTCCGGGTCTTCGGTCATATTCATTTCTGCGGCGGCCTAAAGCCGCTGCTACCATTGGGGGAAGGCGGGTGACGAGCTAAGCGCAAGCAACCCCGCCTATACCCCCATTTGTATAAAGGCCACTCACATTCGGTTCAACTTCGACTGCTCAAGAGTGCAAACCGAACATCGGCGAATGGTGCGTCTCCAGCACCTTTCCATTCCCCAGATACATGTGCACGCCGCAAGGCAGGCAAGGATCGAAACTGCGTACGGCGCGCATGATATCGATTCCCTTGAACTTGTCCGGCCCGTTTTCTTCGAAGATGGGCGTGTTCTGCACCGCATCTTCGTAGGGCCCCGGAGTTCCATAGATATCGCGTGGATTGGCGTTCCAGGGAGTCGGCGGATAGGGATGATAGTTGGCGATCTTGCCATCTTTGATCACCACGTGATGCGACAGCACACCGCGAACGGCCTCGTGGAAGCCGCAGCCGATGCGCTTCTTCCGGAACCTTGAAATCGGTCCAGGTTTTGGTGCGGCCGGCATGCAATTCGGCCAGCGCCTTTTCGACGAAGTGCAGCGCGGCGCAGGCCGCGTACACCTGGAAGTAGGTGCGCGCGCGGTCGCGTTCGATGGCATTGCTCCACTTGGGAATCTTCCATTCGAATTCGACCTCGGGGAGCGACGTGGTCTTGGGCAGATAAATTTTCACGCTGTGTGCCCGTGGCCTTGATGTAGCCGATGTCCACGAGGCCAGCAAGCGCGGTTGCCCAGAGGCGAGCGATCGGACCGCCGCCGGTGTCCAGGGCGAGATGATCGCCGGTGCGCTTGTCGAGCCAGCGCGGCGACATGACCCAGGTGTACTTGCCGCCGAAATCGCGCTTCTGCGGCCGAGGGATGGTGGTTTGATTCCAGGGATGATTCTGATCGACCGGATTGCCCAGCGGATCGGTCTTGACAAACGTTCGCGATTCTTCCAGCTCGTCGTAGTAGGAACTGCCGAGCAGAATGCGGATATTCAGGTTGATGTCGACCAGATCGGTGGTGACCAGCTTGCCATCGACGACCACACCCGGGAGTGACAAACATCCCGCGGCCCCACTTCGTCATGTTCTTGTAGGTGTAGTCGCAGACATCCGGGATCATTGAAAGAGCCCCAGCAGGCCGAGCAGAACTCGGCGGTGCCCGACTTCTTCGTAACCGGGCAGGGCTTCATAGAAGAAGTCGAACAGGTCGTCGTGCAGCGGAACGACTTTCTTCATGAACTCGACATACTTCATCAGCCGAACGAGATAGTCGGTAAAGAGTTGAATCGTTGGCACGGTTCCCACGCCGCCGGGATACAGAGTGGACGGATGAACGTGCCGGCCTTCCATCAGGCAAAACATCTCGCGCGTCATGCGGCTCATCTGCAGGGCTTCGCGGTAGAACGAGCCCGTGAACGGATTGAGCGCGCGTCATGATGTCGGCGATGGTGCGATAGCCGTGAAGGTTGGCGTGCGGCGAGCGGTTGTCTTTTGGGCCTTGGCCCAAACGCTGGGATTGGTCTCCTTCACCATCTGCTCGCAGAAGTCCACGCCAACCAGGTTGTCCTGGAAAATATTGTGGTCGAACATGTATTCGGCGGCTTCGCCGAGGTTGACGATCCACTCGGCCATCGCAGGTGGACGGATCCCGAACGCCATGTTCTGTGCGTAGGTGGCGCAGGTGGCGTGGTTGTCGCCGCAGATGCCGCAGATACGGCTGGTGATGAAGTGAGCGTCGCGCGGGTCTTTGCCCTTCATGAAAATGCTGTAGCCGCGGAAGATGGACGAGGTGCTGTGGCACTCGGCCACATGCCGATTCTCGAAATCGATCTTGGTGAAGATGCCCAGGCTGCCCACGATCCGGGTGATCGGGATCCCAGTTCATCTCCACCAAGTTTCGCGAGTTTGTGGGAACGTCTTTGGTTCGGCGCCGGTGATCGTGCTCATTCGATCTGCTCCTTTACCTTCTCGGTGGGTTCTCAGCTGTCAGTACGATCTCGGGTGATAGCCGGTGGTCAGTTCCGCACCCGGATGCCGCCACTTCGGTTCTTTGTTGACGGTGTCGTTGGTCATGGAACGCAGGGCGCGAATGGCGCGGCCGTAGAGCTCCGATGCCGGCCGTGGAGACCCGGGCGCCGGGCGGCTCATCCATGAAAGGCATGAACTTGTCGGGGAATCCCGGCATGGTGCAGCCGATGCAGATGCCGCCCACGTTGGGGCAGCCGCCGATTCCGGCCATCCAGCCGCGCTTCGGAACATTGCAGTTCACGACCGGTCCCCAGCAGCCCAGCTTCACGATGCATTTCGGGGAGCCGTAGACTTCGGCGAAGTCGCCCTGCTCGTAATAGCCGGCGCGATCGCAGCCTTCGTGGACAGTTTTGCCGAACAGCCATGTGGGACGCAGCTGATCGTCGAGCGGAATCATGGGCGCAAGGCCCGCCACTTGATAGAGGAGATAGAGCAGCGTTTCCATGAAGTTGTCGGGCTGCACCGGGCAACCGGGAACATTGACGATCGGCAGGCCGGCTTTGGATTTCCAGTCCCAGCCCAGATAATCGGCGAGCCCCATGGCGCCGGTGGGATTGCCTTCCATGGCGTGAATGCCGCCGTAGGTGGCGCAGGTGCCGCAGGCCACGACCGCCAGCGCTTTGGGAGCCAGGCGGTCGATCCATTCGTTGGTGGTAATGGGCTGACCGGTGTTGGGATCGGTGCCGAGACGCCGCCCAGTAGCCTTCCTTCTTGATCTTCTCATTCGGAATGGAGCCTTCAACCACCAGCACGAACGGATCGAGCTGGCCCTTTTCCGCCTGATACCAGATATTTCAGGAAGTCGTCGTCCGTTCTCGTAAGCGAGAACGGGATTGTGCAAGATGCACATTAGGAAGGCCGGGAATGGCGCCAAGCAGAACATCTTCAATGCTGGGTTGCAGTCGCGGCAGTGACGGAAACGGAATCTCCATCGCAACCCAGACCGGCGGTGATCCAGAGAATGTGCACTTCGGCGACTGGCGATGGTTTTTGCGTGACTGCGACCGTAGGGAGCCTCCTCTTGCCATGGCATGAATCTTCTCCTTCCGCATGTCTGGACGCGTGAGACGCGATTCCGAGATGAGACGAAAAGCTCCTAGTGCTTCTGGAACCCGTGTAGAAGTTCTGATCTGATACATTCGGAATGGGAAGCCTGGAAGGACCAATCAGCGCAACGCCACAGAATCGACGTCTCGGGTTGGTCTACAAGCGGGCGCACCACTTTTTCGGTGAATTCATGTGGAACACTATTGCGCGAGTGATCAGGGATTCCCCGATGCTAGTATGCGCCGCCGTCCCGGCGCGCTACCGAAAGAGAATCTTTCCTCGGAACAGTGAAAGACGCAGACGCCCTCAGACAGCCGGAGCCGTGCAATGACCGAAGTCTGAGGCTGGCAACGGCGCTGAAGGTGCTAGAGCTTAGCGTCTTTTCGTTCATGTTCCATTGGATGGCGTGCTGCATAGTTCGCGCGCGCTGCGGAGAGAGAATTTTTCCTTGATGTGCGCCTGGTAGGATTCGATGGTCTTCACGCTGAGGTGCAATTCTTCGGCAATCTGACGGGTGCCGTGGCCTTCGCCGATCAAGCGGAAGACTTCCAGTTCGCGGTCGCTGAGGTCGCGATCGAGGAGTGTCGCAGGGTACCGGAAGCCGGCGATGTAATGCTTCAGCATCGTGTTGGCGATGCGGTCGCTCACGATAAATTTCGCCGCTCAGAATGCGTGCGAATGGCCACCAAAACTTTTTCGGTGGCTTCCTGCTTCATGATGTAGCCGTTGGCGCCGGCCCGCAGGGCGCGTTCCGCGTAAATCGACTCATCGTGCATCGAGAGGATCAGCACCGGCAGGCTCGGGTAGCGATTGCGAATGTTCTTCAGCAGATCGATGCCGTCCGGGCCATTCAGCGAAATGTCGACGATCAGAAATGTCCGGGCTGGCGAGTGGTGATGCACGTGCATGGCGCCGAGTGGCTTCTTCGGCTTCGCCGCAAACGCCAGATCGGGCTCGTGATTGATCAGCAGTGCCAGGCCTTGGCGCACGATGGGATGATCGTCGACCAGAAGGATTCGGCTCTTTTCGTCGGCCCGCCATTCGATTTGTGTCATCATGACGTAGAATTCATTGTTCCCTGTCCTCGCACCGGGAACAGGCAAGTCACTACCGTTCCCCCAGTCTCGCCCCGGCTGAATCTGCAGCGAGCCGCCGATCATCCTGGCCCGGTAGTTCATAGATGGAGTCCCATGCCCGTAGCTTTGCCTGGGATATGCCGGAATACCCATGCCGTCATCCTGAATGACCAGGCGCCCTGACCCTGTGCCGCGGCCAGACGAATCACGATGTTTTTGGGATGCCCATGCTTGATGCGCATTGTTCACCGCTTCCCGGGCAATATAGTAGAGATGCGTGGCGACGGCGTCATCATGAATCAGCACCGGGGTCGAAGCACTCGAAGCGGCAAGGACAGTCCGAACAGATCTTCGGCTTCGCCCGCCCACTGCTGCAGTGCCGACATCAGTCCCTGCGCGTCGGAGACGACCGGCAGCAAGTCCTCGCGCCAATTCGTCGCGTCTTGTTGATGGCTTCATTAACCAGTCTCACAATCTTGGCGGCGTCCGTCGGCTTCCGGCAGAATTCTTGTCGATCAGCTTTTGTTCCTGCACTTTGCTCATGAAGGCAATGCCGGTCAGATGCTGGCCCAAGCCGTCGTGTAAGTCCTGTCCGATACGTCGTCTGCTCCCGCCCGCTGATTTCCAGGATGGTTTTCTCCAGACGCTTGCGCTCCGTGATATCGCGGATGGCGCTGGAAACCAGCACGCCTTCTTCGGTTTCAAGCGGGCTCAAGCTGATTTCCACCGGGAATTCGTGACCGTCCTTATGTAAGCCGTAAAGTTCCAGCGCCCGCCCCCATGGGCCGAACCCGCGGCTCCTCAAAGAAACCTTCCGCGATGTGCCGGATGCTTGCGCCGCAACGCGGCCGGAACCAGCAACTCCAGCGGCTTCCCCAAGCAACTCTTCCCGCCGGTAGCCGAACAACTTTTCCACTTGGGCGTTGACCAGCACAATCTTGCCTTCTCGATTGACTACCACGACGGCGTCGGGCGCTGCTTCGAGCAGTCCGCGGAATTTGGTTTCGGCGCGTTTGCGCTCGGTGATATCGATTCCGGAAGCGATGAGGTAACTCGCGGATTTGCTCGCGCCCGGCAGGACGGTCGTCGACCAGGCGATGATTCGCTCGCGGCCGTCATCGGTTCACCCAACGGCTCTCATATTCATTAGGCGACTGGTCGGCGCAAGTCTGATGGAACGCTGCCTTGAAATGCGTCAACTTCTTCGCGGAACCAAGAAACAACTGCCACGATGAGTTGCCCGCGAACGTCTTCGAAGGAATGGCCGGTCAATCTGCTCACAGGCGCGGTTGAAGCGGACGATGCGGCCCTCCGCGGTCGAGAACCACGACCAGCGCGCCCACGGTGTCGAGAATGGCGGAGACAACATTGCGTTCCTCCTGCAACGTCTCTTCGGTGTGCTTCAGTTCGGTGATGTCGAACCGACGCCATGGATGAACCAGGGCTGCCATCCTCCTTGCGAATCATTTTGGCTTCGCAATGGAACCAGATGGACTCGGCCATCGCGGGCGACCACGCGATAGGCCGACCGCAGAGGTTTGCCCGGTAAGAAACATCTCGGCCGCTTCGGTGCTCCAGCGCTTTTGTCGTCCGGGATGGATGTGGCTATACCAGCGCACGGGATCTTCCAGCCATTCTTCCTGCGAGAAACCCAGAGCCGCCTCGATCTGCGGACTGACATAAGCTTCACCGATGCCGCGATCGAGATTGGCCATGAACACCACCGCGGGAATCTGCTCGACCAGCGCGCGGTATCTGGCTTCCAGATTCGAGAAGTGGCGAGTCTCGGAGAGCGGGATCGGAAGCGTCTGCCGGCTCACCCGATGTGAGGGGCCTGCTGCACTGGCCGATTGCTGCAGGAACACACTGGCCAGATCTTCGAGGGCTTTCTCGCGCGGCGGAAAGGGTGGCGAACGACTGAACTGGGGACCGACCTGCCCGTGTCGTGTCACGGGATCTGGTCAGATACGTGAGAAAATCCAGCCCCAAAATCTCACCTCTAAGCGCGAATGTTCCAACTTATAAGAAGATTCGCTGGCGCGCGGCGTTGTTCCCAAAATAATTCATGATTTGTGTTTGCCCCTCCAGGCAGGCTCCTTGTTCAGTGATGCCTGAGTGAAGCGGCGCAGTGCATGAATCGCGCGGCCATACGTAGTGACCGCCGCTGAAGACAAGCAAACGAGCCCGGCGGCTGATTCATGAATGGCATGAACTTGTCGGGAAATCCGGGCATGGTGCAGCCGATGCAGATGCCGCCGACATTGGGGCAGCCACCGATGCCGCCCATCCAGCCGCGCTTGCCAACGTTGCACTGCACCACCGGCCCCCAGCATCCCAGCTTCACGATGCAGAGCGGCGAGCCGTACTCCTCGGCAAACTGCGCCTGCTCGTAGAAGCCGCCGCGGTCGCAACCTTCATGCACCGTGTTGCCGAAAAGCCAGGTCGGACGCAAAGCTTCATCCAGCGGAATCATGGGCGCGCGGCCGGCCGCCATATACAGGAGGTAGAGCAGCGTCTCCATGAAATTGTCGGGCTGCACCGGACATCCAGGAACGCAAACGATCGGAATCCCGCCGTTCGATTTCCAGTCCCAGCCCAGATAATCGGGCAAGACCCATACAGCCGGTCGGATTGCCTTCCATGGCGTGGATGCCGCCATAGGTGGCGCAGGTTCCGGCGGCCACCACGGCCCATGCTCTGAGGCGCGAGCGATCGATCCAGTCACACGTGGTAATCGGCTGGCCGGTCTTTGAGTCGGTGCCGAAGGAGGCCCAATATCCTTCGTCTTTATTTTTCTCGTTCGGGATCGAGCCTTCGACCACCAGAATGAAGTGTCGAATGTCAGCCGGCGGCTGCTTGGTGGAAAGGCTTGGAGAAATTCATCGCCATTGTCGAAGGCGAGAAAGGGATTGTGAAGTTTGACTTTGGGAATCCAGGGGAGCGCGCCCAGCACCAGATCTTCGATGCTGGGCTGAGTCGCGGCGGTAATGGCGATGGTGTCTCCGTCGCAACCGAGGCCGGCGGTTATCCAGAGAACGTCCATTTGGGTAATCGGCGCGCCGTCTGCTCCGGTAATCGCATGATTGGGTAGAACACGGATCATGTTTAGATCTCGCCGGGAATCGAGTGCAACTCCAATCGGACGGTCTGGGCCGCGCCGGCGCGGATTCTAACCAATTCTCGGGAATTGCGCAAAGACCAGGGTACAGCGTTCGTGGCTCACGCTGAAGAGTGCTGCACCCGAACGGGGGTTGACGGGTTGGGAACCGGTGTGCGTTGGGTCACTGCGCTGGAAGAGGTGCGTTTTATAATGGTGTTAATTGCGGATCCACAAATTTTGTCAGGAACGGTTGGCTTTGACGCCCTAGGCTTCACGGTTTCGCGGAGTGAAGACAGCATCGAGGATCAACCAGAGGATCAGTGTAGGCGGAAGCGGCAGGTAAACGACACAGATCCTAGATGGGAACTTATGAAAGACTCCAGCGGAGACAGCGATTTCCAGAAGTGGATGGACTTTGCCACCCAGTCGGCGCGTCGAATTGTGGGCGAAGTTGAGGGCGCGCCGTGTTTGCGCATCAGTAACCAGAGGTACGCCAAAGATGCAACGCTCGAGGATCGATTGACGCTGGAAGATCGAGACATGCTGAAAGAGATGGGGATTGCGGTTTAGGTGGAGTGAACCGTAGCACATAGGGTCGCAGCGCTTCGGGGCTCTGGGTAGACGGTGCTGCGCCTCTATGGATGGCGGCGGGATAAACCCGCCGGTACAGCTTGAACGTACACTGCGACGAGCAATTTCTGTGCTAACGCTGTAAACCAAGTGACTGGCCAGGAAGTGGGATGACCGGTGAACCCGGCGGGCTTCCCAGCAGCTTTCATGGTGGCGTCTTCTTTTTCCTGAGCATGGCCGTTGTTTGAACGGTTTTGTTCGTCTTCAGGCGAGTTTCGATTTTTCAGCATTTCGGGGACTTGCGTTCAGGCCTTTTTGAAACTCGGCCATGACGATTGTTCCAACCAATCCTCTGATTAATCCGACCATTAACCCTTGCCGAAGTGACGTGTTATGAGTACCTCCTTTTTCTTGACCTCGCGAATTTTTGATTGGGCGAATTTTTGATTTTGCGGACATAGCGGGCAGCATGCTGTGCCCTTACACGGATTATGGCGGCCGGCTCGGTGATGAGAATCAGGGCTTTGCCCCAGACCAGGTTGAGGTTATCGTCGTTACCCATGCGATGGGTGGGGCATCGAAGTGAGCGAATTGGCCTTGCGCGTTGCAAGCAAATTATAGAGGCGATACGAGGGATGGGAATACAACCTGAAGGGATGCGATGAAAGAAGATTTGCGGATCACAGTCGCTGGGGCGGTCGGCAATCTGCTGGAATGGTACGACTTTGGGTTGTTCGGGCTGCTTGCTCCCACTTTGGCTTCGCTCTTTTTTCCCGGACACGATCGGACCGCGGCGCTGTTGGCGGTCTACGGCGGATTTGCCGGTGGCTTCGCCATGCGGCCCGTTGGTGCGGCGGTTTTGGGTCATTTGGCCGACCGAGTGGGACGGCGATTTGTGCTGGTGCTATCGGTGGTGCTGATGGGAGCGTCGACGGTAGCGGTGGGTCTTTTGCCGACGTACCGCAGCGCCGGGGTGTGGGCGTCAGTGCTGCTGATTGTCGTGCGGTTGATCCAGGGTTTTTCGGTTGGTGGGGAATTCGTGGATTCGGTTACGTATCTGGTGGAGGCGGTTCCGCCTGGACGCCGCGGGTTGGCGGGGAGTATCGCGAACCTGGGTTCAACGGCGGGAATGCTGCTGGGTGCGGGGGTGGCGGCGATATTGTCCAGCGTGGCGAGTTCGGCAACGGTGAACGCGTGGGCTTGGCGCGTGCCGTTTCTGCTGGGCGGAGTGTTTGGATGCGGAGCGTACTTTTTGCGGAGGCATTTGCCGGAGAGCGCGTCGGAGGAAACCGCGAAAGCGGAATCGCGGGGGGAAGCACCGTTGCGGCAAGCGATTCGCGAACAACCTGGAATCCTTTTGGCGGCGCTGTTGTTTGCGTCGGGATATGGGGTTGTGAACTACATCACGATGGTGCTGCTTCCCACATACGGACGTGAATTCGCACACATTCCAGAGCAGGCGGCGTTGCGTATCAACGCGACTGGGCAAGCGTTGGCGCTTTTTGTGGTGCCACTGTTTGGATGGTTGTCGGATCGGCTGTGGACACGCCGGAGCATTCTATTCGTAGCGTTTGCCGTGGAAGCAATGGTCGCCTGGAATGCGTTCGTGTTCGTTCAGAGCCATGGCGTGGCGGGCTTGTGGATTGCGCAATTAGCATTTGCGTTTCTGCTGGCGATGGTGATGGGAACCGCTCCGGCAATGCTTTCAGAACAATTCGAACCCGCTTGGCGCGTAAGTGCTCACGCGGTAGTGCTGAACATCGGGATTGGGATATTTGGCGGGACGGCGCCGATGGTCTCTATGGGGCTGATCAAGGCCACTTCAAACCCGATGGCGCCGGCGGTGTATTTGATTGTGGCGGCGAGTGTGTCCGCACTTGGCGTGCTGGCACTGCACGATCGGAGCCGGCAACCATTGGACCAACAGCAGGCGTTTGCGGCTGAGGTGCAGCCTGGTAAGTCGAGGACAGAACCGGAGCTGGGCTGAGGCGTCCTGTCCGAGAACATGAGAAACCAATTCCTCGGGCTAAAGCCGATCAGAAAAGAAGCGGTTTATGCCGGACCTGTCGGGCCTAGGGTCCGACCCGTAGTGGTTCCCAGAGACGAGATGGGTCGCTGGCGGGAGCAGGGCTCCCACTGATCGATCTCGGCTGCGGGATGGTTGCGGCGAAAGCGAGAGCAGGGCTCTCGCACTCCATAGGTCAACGCGAGTGAAGGATGGACGAAAGGGCCGGATTGCGTTTTAATAGCAGCCGGAGAGGAGACGTCTAATGCAAACGAAAAGGGTTTCGGGATTGGGATGCGTGATAACGCTCCTGGTCGTCGCACTGATCGGTGGGGTGGGCGGCTGTTCGAAAGGTGCGAGTGACGAAACGATTTCCAAGGATGTCCAAGACAAAATTGCGGCTGATCCGGCCACGAAAGATTCTGCAGTCACCGTTACGGCTAAAGACGGAAAAGTAACCGTGCGCGGCACGGTGAAAGATCAAGCTGCACAGCAGCGGGTGGAGCAAATCGCTAAAGAAGAGCCAGGATCAAGCGGGGTAAACGACGAGACCGCAGTAGTAGGAGCTGTTGGGGCGGCTGATCAAACAGCGGCGAACGCTGCGCCCGCGAGCACGCCAGCGCCTGCACCGGAACCACCCAAACCTGTGGTTGTGCCGGTGGGCACCGATCTGGTGGTCACGTTGGACCAATCGTTGAGTTCGAAGACGAGTCAACCCGGGCAGACGTTCCTGGGGACGGTGGTGCAGCCGGTGTCCATCGATGGGAAAACGGCGATTCCCAAGGGGTCCAGCGTGACGGGCAACGTCATTACTGCGAAAACCAAGGGCAAGATCAAAGGGGAAGGCCAGCTGTCGATTGCGCTGCAGAGCGTGACAATCCGCGGACAGAATTATCCCATTCAAACCGCAGCGTTGGATAGCACCGTGAAGGGTAAAGGGAAAAGAACCGCAGTCACCACCGGAGGCGGAGCAGCGGGCGGCGCTTTGATTGGCGGGTTGGCGGGCGGCGGGAAGGGCGCGGGAATTGGGGCGTTGGTTGGCGCGGCAGGCGGGTTCGTGGGAGGCGCGCTGACCGGGAACAAGCAAATCGAAATTCCGGCGGAGACCGCGCTGACGTTCACGTTGTCAAGGGAATTGACGCTTCCACCGCGAGCGGAGTGAGCGGCGGCGCCAAATTAGAGATAAAAAACCAAAGAAAGAGATAACGGTTGAGGTTTCTTCGTGTACAAGGCGCTCAGGACGACAGGGTTCGTTTGCGAGCCCAGTTAAACCTAAATGGTTATGGATGGGGTTGAGTTGGACCGGGACTGGACGGGGCCGTTGGGCTAGCGCTGGTCCACTGGGCGTCGGTTAGGTTCCAGCCGCCACCCAGGGCGCGGTACAGGTCTACCAACGCTAGTTTGCGCTCTAGGTCATAGGTGACCGTTTGGCTTTCCGCGGGATACATCTGAATTTGCGCGTCGATAATGTCGAGATAGCTGGACAGGCCGCTGTCGTAGCGAATGGTGGAAAGACGGACGGATTCGCGATAAGCATCCACGGAAGTGACCTGTTCGCGGTAGGCGCGAGCGAGTTGTTGGTGGGCAGAAAGCGACGTGGAAACTTCACCGAAGGCTTGAGTGACGGCCTTTTCGAAGGTGACGCGGGCCTGGTCACGTTGAGCAATCGCCGCGTAGTACTGATTTTTGAGGCGGCCACCGGTAAAAATGGGCCCGGTAAAATCTCCGGCGAGAGTCCAAGCCTTGCCCGCACCTGTGAGTTCGGATAATTGCGGGCTGACGCCACCAAACAAGCCAGACAATGAGATGGTTGGGAAGAAATTGGCTTTGGCTACGCCGATATTGGCGTTGGCAGCGATGCAGGTTCTGCTCAAATTCGCGAAGATCGGGACGACGCTCGAGGAGCGAGGCAGGCAGACCTGAGGGAACGTCGGGGGGATCGTACTGATCGATGAGAGCGGCGCCGCGCGAGGATCGGACCTGGATTGCGACCCAGCAGCAAATCCAAGGCATTCTCCTGGGCGACGATTTGCCGCTCGAGATCGGGAATCATTCGCGGCAACGTTGGAAAGAGCGGCTTGTGCACGAGAGGTTTCGAGCGCGGAAGCGTAGCCACCTTCCAAGCGGTGCTGAAAAATGTCGAGAGTGTCTTGAAAACTTTTCACGGTGCGGTGAGCAATCTCAATTTGCGCATCGAGAGCGCGAAGCGTGAAATATCCTTGGGCGACCTGGGCCATGATCAGCAGCCGAACGTCGCGTCGGGCTTCTTCGCTGGAAAAATAAACGGCACGCTGGGCTTCGGTCATTTTTCGAATGCGCCCGAAGAGATCAATTTCCCAGAAAGTGGTGAAACTGTAGGAATAGTAAGTATGATTCGGAACGGCGAGGGACTGCTGACCGGAGATATTGCCGTCGTAGGCAACTTGCGGGTAGAACTGGGAGCGGGTGACGCCAAGCAAGGCGCGCTGCTGTTCGACTTGAGCGAGGGCGAGTTGCAGATCGTAGTTGTGCTCGAGAGCTTCGTGAATGAGACCCTGGAGGATGGGGTCCTTGAAGAGATCCCACCAAGCCATGTCCGCGGTTGAGATTTGCTGAACTTGCTCCGCGGTGTAGAAATTAGCAGGCGGTTGAACGATGGGACGTTTGTATTTGGGGCCCAGGGTGCAGCCAGCCAACAGTGCAGCGAGAACTGCTACTGCGGCGAGGCGGGTCATCAGTCGTGTCCCCCTTCCAGCGCCGCGGAACCTGGAATTTTGACGGGGGCTTTCTTTTCGGCGCCGGCGAGACGCTCGACGACCACGAACAAGACGGGGACGAGGAAAATGCCGAGGATGCTGGCCGCACCCATACCGGTGATTACAGAAGTTCCCAGAACCTTGCGACCAATGGCTCCGGCACCCGAGGCCAGCCAGAGAGGAACGCAACCGAGGATAAAGGCGAAGGAGGTCATCAAGATTGGGCGCAAACGCAAACGAGCGCCCTCGAGAGCCGCGTCGACGATTCCCTTCCCTTTGGCGTGTTCGAGAATAGCAAACTCGACGATGAGAATTGCGTTTTTGGCCGTGAGTCCGATGAGCATCACGAGCCCAATCTGGGCGAAAACATTGTTATCGAATTTTCTGAGCAACAATCCTGCGTTCGCTCCCAGAATCGCGACAGGCACGGACAAGAGAACGCTGAAGGGCAGCGACCAACTCTCGTAAAGGGCTGCCAGGATCAGGAAGACGAACAGGAAGGACATGCCGAAGACCAAGGCTTGTCCCCCGGAGGCTTTGTTTTCCTGGTAGGACATATCGCTCCAAGCGTAGCCATAGCCGGCGGGAAGGACTTCATTGGACACTTCCTCCATAGCGGCCATGGCTTGTCCGGAACTGTAGCCGGGAGCGGGCGTACCGTTAATTTGAATGCTTCGGAATAGATTGAAACGGTTGGTGTACTCCGGGCCGGAAACGCGCCTGATGTTGACGAGGGAAGAGAGCGGAGTCATGCCGCCCTTGGAATTGCGGACATAGAAACTATCAATTTTGTCGGCGCTGGTGCGGTACTCGGGTTCGGCCTGAAGATAGACCTTCCACTGGCGGCCGAAACGATTGAACTGGTTGACGTAAGCGCCGCCAAGGAAGGCTTGCAGCGTCTGATAGACCTCTCCAAACTGCAAACCTTGCTTCAGTACACGATCCTGATCGACCTCAACATAGAGTTGCGGGACACTCGGTCGGAACGTGGAAACGAGGCCGGCAATCTCCGGGCGTTTTCTGGCTGCGGCGCTGAGCTTGTCGAGCGTGTCTGACAATTGCTGAACGGTGCCACTGGCGCGGTCCTGAAGCATGTACGTGAATCCCCCGGCGGTACCGAGGCCGGGAATAGCAGGCGGGCCGAAGGCAAAGGAAATGGCTTCGGGAATTTGCGCTCTCATTTTCATGTTCAGTGTCTGCATGATGGCCTTCGCGGAAAGCTCCGGGGCTTTTCGTTCATCCCAAGGATCGAGCTCGAGGAAATAGAATCCGCTGTAGGTGGAAGAAGTGTTGGAGAGCAGGCTGAAGCCAGCAATAGCGTCATAACTGCTCACACCATGGGTGTGAGCCAAGATGTCATCGACCTTTCTCATTACAGCGTCCGTGCGCTGAAGAGACGCGGCGTCGGGCAGTTGCAGTTGAATAAACGCATATCCCTGATCTTCTTCGGGGAGGAAGCTAGAGGGGAGGCTTTTCCCGAGCATTACGCCACCGACAGAAATTCCGACGAGCAGGAGCAGTGCGAGCACCCATCGACGGATCAGAAACGCGCTCCAACTCACGTAGCCGCCGGTCATTTTTGTAAAGCCGCGATTGAAGAGATCGAAGAATTTGCCGAGAGGACCGCGGGTCTTCTTGCGAGGACGAAGGAGAAGAGCCGAAAGAGCTGGGGAGAGGGTGAGCGCGTTAAAGGCGGAGATGAGAACGGAGATGGCGATGGTAACGGCGAATTGCTGGTTCAGCAGTCCTTTGATGCCACCCATGGCGGCCATGGGGATGAACACGGCAGAAAGGACCAGGGCGATGCCGACGACAGGTCCGGATACCTCTTCCATAGCTTTGAAAGTGGCATCCTTCGGGGATAAACCATGTTCAATGTGATGTTCAACGGCTTCGACAACCACGATGGCATCGTCGACGACGAGGCCGATGGCGAGAATCATGCCGAATAGAGAAAGTGTGTTGATCGAAAAACCTAACAGTGGGAAGACGGCGAATGTACCAACAAGCGAGACCGGAACCGCAAGAAGAGGGATGAGCGTCGCACGCCAATTCTGGAGGAAAAGGAAGACCACGATGATGACCAGGACGATTGCTTCCAGCAGGGTATGGGTGATCTCTTTCATTCCTTCGGTGATGGGAAGAGTGGTGTCCAAGGAAATCGCGTAATCGAGGTCCTCAGGGAACCGCGACTTCAAATCTGCCATTTGGGCTTTCACCTGATTGGCAACGGCCAGGGCGTTGGAACCGGGCTGCTGGTACACGCAAACGATCACGGCGGGTTTGCCGTTATAACGTCCGATCTGCTGATAATTCAGTGAGCCGAGCTCGATGCGAGAAACATCTTTCAGCCGGACTGTGGAGCCGTCAGGATTCTGACGAACGATGATATTTCCAAATTCCTCGGCGTTGGCGAGGCGTCCGGGCGCACGCACAGCATAAGTGAACTGCTGGCCTTTAGGGGCAGGTTCAGCTCCGACTTGTCCAGCAGGATTCACGGCGCTTTGTTGCTGAACGGCGTTCATCAAGTCGGACACGGTCATGCCAAGTTTGGTGAGCTGATCGGGTTTAACCCAAACGCGCATGGCGTAATCAGAGGCGCCGAAATTAGTAACCTGGCCAACACCGGGGACACGCAGCAAAGTGTCGTTGATGTTGATGGTCGCGTAATTTCCAAGGAACTGGCCGTTATAGCTGCCTTTCGGCGAATAGACGGAGAGCACTAAGAGAGGCAGGCCCATGAGTTTTCTGACGGTGACGCCGTATTGATTTACCGAGGTGGGAAGATTCGGGCTAGCCTGCGAGACGCGGTTTTGTGTGTTCACCTGGTCGATATCGACATTAGTGCCGATATCATAGGTCACCCTGAGCGTCATGGTGCCATCATTGGCGTTAGTGGACAGCATGTACAACATGTTGTCCACGCCGTTCATTTGCTGTTCGAGAGGAGTAGCGACCGATTGTTCGATGGTCAATGCATCCGCGCCGGTATAAACCGCGGAAACACTGACCTGCGGAGGAACAATGTCCGGCAACTGTGCGATGGGAAGTTTCGCCATCGCGACCACGCCCAAGATTACGGTGAGGATGGAAATAACAATGGCGACGATCGGCCGATTGATAAAAAACTTTGCCATGGCTACTTCCCGCCGCCAACGGAGTTGGCCTGCGTGTCTTTGTAAGCAGTGGTTGCGACGGTCATGCCGGTCCTGACGCGCTGCAAGCCGTCAACAATCACAGTGGCACCTGGATCCAGACCAGACTCGACGATCCACATATCTCCGAACTGTGGGCCGAGCTTGACCGTTTTCACGGTGACTTTATTATCCGAGCCGACGACACCGACCTGGTAGATGCCCTGCAGCTCCGAAACGCTCTGCTGCGGAATCAGGAGGGCGCCTTTGCGGAGTTCGGTGACAGCGCGGATACGCGCGTATTGCCCGGGACGAAGCAAGTTACCCGGATTGGGGAATTCGCCGCGAACCTGGATGGTTCCGGTGCGCGAATCGACTTCGCGATTGACGAAGAGGACTTTCCCAGGGTGTGGATACAGGCTACCATCGCCAAGGATGAGTTGAACGGGTTTGCTGCCGGACTGTTTGGATTTGTTGCGCGCAAAACGAAGATAGTCTTGCTCGGAAATGTTGACGTCAACGTAGATGGGATTGACGCTCGACACGGTAGTCATCACGGTGGTTGGGGTAATGAGATCACCGATACCGACTTTCGCTGTGCCAGCGATGCCGGAGATTGGCGAGGTAACGGTGGTCCAGCCGAGATTTAATTTGGCGTTGTCGAGGACAGCTTGATCGGCAGCCACGGCGGCGGTGGCTGCGCGCTGTGAACTTTTCGCCTTGTCGAGCTCAGCTTGGCTGACCGCTTTTTGTGCCACCAGAGGCGTGTAGCGATTCACGTCAATTTCGGTCTGCGCAAGGACCGCGCGGGCCCTTTCGAGATTTCCAGTAGCCTGCTCAAGGGAAGCCTGGGCCTGGCGCTTGTCGAGTTGAAACATCGCCTGTCCCTTGGTAACAAACGAACCTTCCTCATAAAGCCGACTCAGTAAGAACCCGTCCACCTTGGGCCGGATATCTGCGTCTGTGTTGCCGACCGTGGTGCCAACCCATTCCTGCTCCAATGGCACATCTTTCTGGAGCACTTGCGTGACGGTAACGCCGGGAGGCGGAGGAGGAGGCGCTCCCTGTTTGGAGGCACAGGCGAAACAGAAGAGCGTGGCGATGAGGATCGTGAGTGGGAACCAGGGATGCCCGGACGTGAGCGGCGCAACTTTCATTCGTGCCTTTCTGTGATTTTCGAATTGAAACCCATTGCTCATGGCCTTGCCTCCAGCTCGCCCCTGCCGCAAGCAGAACAGGCGCGCGTCCGGCCCGCATGCGACGGTTTGGGCGCACTCATCCCCGAAAGGTCTCGGATGGAATGAATCTGCCAGCGTACATCGAGAAGCAACTCATCCTAGCGGGTGAACAGGACCTGACCTAACTGTCCGGCCAACAAGATACGACGAAAACGTGGCGGTCCGTTAACCTTTTTTTAGACCTTATTTGGAGGTACCCGGAGTGTCGATGAGTACCGGTGCTGCATCAGAGTGCAGCGGGATAAACCCGCTGCTACCGATCCATTATGCGTGTCGCGGCAGGCCGACTTCCGGTCAGGAATACGCCTCAATCTTGCTGCACACGCACAGCCAGCTTTCCTCTCTTCCGCGCAACGGTGGTTTTGAACCCGTGCCCAGTCCGTTCAAACCGCAGGTCCGCCGTAGCCTTCCCTACGCGCAATCCGCGGAAATCCAGACGATTCACACCAGTGGGCAGCACCGGCCGTACGATATGCAGGGTCTGTTCGAATGCGTCTGGCACTAATCCCAGTCCCGCCTGCAGCATCATTGGAATCGCACCCGCGGACCACACTTGAGGGTGACACGCTTCCGGGTATGGAACGGGCAGGTAAAACTCCTTCTTGGAATAACCCGAGAAAACTTCCGGAAGGCGGTGATGTTCAAAGTAGGATGCGGCCTCCAGAATGCTGTCGAAGATCCGCAGGAATTCCTGATCGAAGCCGTAACGCTTCAGGCCCATGGCAATGATCGCGTTGTCATGCGGCCACACGGAACCAAGGTGATATCCGACTGGGTTGTAGCGACGCTCCCGGGAAGACAGCGTGCGCACGCCCCAACCGCTGAACATATCGTCCTGCATCAATCGCGCAGCCGACAGCTTGGCGCGAGCAGGCGAACAAATCCCGGACCACAGCGCCTGGCCCGGATTGGAGGAAATCACTGCGCACGGACGTTGCTCTTTCTGCAGTGCCATGGCGTAAAACTTGTTCGGCGCCAGCCAGAATTTTCGTTCGAAGCTCTCGCGTAACTTTTGCGCTTCGCGCGCCAGGCTTTCCGCGCGTTCCTTTTCTCCAGTGCGTGCGAACAGTTTCGCCAGCGATTTCTTCTCGCGATACACGTAGCCTTGTACTTCCACAAGCGCGATCGGGGGCGTCGCCAGAGAGCCATCGGTGTTGACCATGGAGTCTCCGGAATCTTTCCATCCCTGATTGGACAGGCCGGACTGCGACTTCGACTGATAAGTGAGAAAGCGATCGGGATCGGACCAAGTCGATTCGAAAATAAGGTTCAGCGCCGCATCGACGTTGGGGCGCAATTCCTGAAACAGCGACAGATTGCCCGTCCATTGGCAATATTCACAAAGCAGAATCAGGAACAGGGGCGTGGAATCCACCGAACCGTAATACGGGGTTTGCGGAATCTGGCCGGAGCGCGCCAGTTCCCCGGTGCGGAATTCGTGCAGGATTTTGCCGGGCTGCTCGTCGCGCCACGTGTCATTTCGCTTGCCCTGATATTTAGCCAGGATGCGCAGGCTATCCGCGGCCATGTCTTGCGAATACGCGAGCATTTCAATGGCGGCAATTATGCTGTCTCGGCCAAACAAGCAGCCATACCACGGCAGTCCCGCGGCATAGTAGTGCTCGCGATCGAGCGTGCTGCGCAGTACGCGATGATCGATCATGGAGCGATTGATGGCGTCGTTGAATTCGTGACTGTCGGTTTCGATTTCCGGGAGTTCGCCGTGCCAGTTGCGGGTCGCGTCTGCCAGCGATTTCTCCATGCGATCGAAGAAGAAGCCAGAATCGGAGCACGGGCGCGCCTCAGCTGGTTTCGAAGATTGCGCAATCAAGTAGGAGATTTTCAGTTCCGCGGTCTGCTGCGGATGAAGGGTAATCCGGAGCTTTGCGCCGTCGCCGATGTGCTGCACGGGTCGATGAAACTGAATGGTAAGCGAGCGGATGCGCTGATCGACGCCGGTATAGGTAAATCGTAACGCATTGTTGCGCCATTGCGGCGAATGCAGTCGCCCGGTTTTCTTCCCTTGTGTGCCGCGCACGATGAACACGTCTTCGAATCCGGCTTTGAACTTAAGCGTCACGTCGAAATCCGCCAATTCCATCTGGCGGTTCTGGAAGGTGATGCGTTCGAGCAGAGACAGATTCTTTGAATCGACGATGCGATCGATGCGCAGGTCAATGGCGCGTTTCTTAAGGTTCGAGCCGTTGCGATTCACTCCGCGGTCGTTACACAACTCAAATGCTGAGCAGTAAGACGCCGGCGCGGTGCCGGCCAAACTGATGGGCTTCGCCTTGCCCACGGTGATTTCGTAGCCGGAAAGGAAGCGGCAGTCATCGTAATACAACCCCAGGCCGTGTTTACCCTGGAGCGGCACGGAGCTGTCGCGCAGCGAGAGAAAAAAAATGTTTTCGTCTTTGATGACGATGGCATTCGCGGTGGCCAGCGTCGAGGTGTGGCGTTGCGCGTTCAGTGCTTTCGGCATAAGCCTTGCAGGCCAATCACCAAGGTTTTCCTTGCGGGGTCCAGCCACGCGTGAAAACATCGGCCATGGAAAACGCCACCAGCACACCGAGCCAGAAGAGTCCCACGAAGCTGGCAATGCGCGTGAGCCCAGGCTTGTAGCGAAGGTGCATGAAGAAAAGGGCGACCAGCAGCATCTTTGCCGTGGCAATGGACATGGCAATCAGGGTATTAAAGATACCCAGGTCGATATACGCCACCCCAGTGGTGAGCGCGGCCAGAATTAAAAGCGCGAAAAACACGAACGAATAGGTGCGAATGGAAATAATTCTCTCCGACATGTCAGTGGCGGCTCCCAGTAATCAAATACAGCAGCGGAAACAAATAAATCCAAATAATGTCCACAAAGTGCCAGTACAGCCCGCTCACCTCGATGCGATTGTAATGTTCGGCGGAGACTTTTTCGTACCACGCAAGAATGGTCATCACCGTGAGCAAGCCTACACCGACGATCATGTGCAAGGCGTGGAGCCCAGTCATAAAAAAGTAAAAGCATAGGAACAGTTCCACACTTTGCGGTGTCGCGCCGTGCAGTTGCTCTGCCGTGGGATGGAAGTTGAACCCGGGCACCAGATGTTCGTGCCATTTTTCGTGATACTCGGTGAATTTAATGCCCAGAAACACGATGCCGAGGACAATCGTGAGAATCAGGAAAAGCACCAGCAATTTGCGATTCCCTACGCGGACGGAATGCACGCTGAGCGCCATGGTAAAGCTGCTGCCCAGCAAAATAAACGTCATGATCGCGCCAAAATGGCGTTCCAGCAGGTGGCTGCCAGAAACGAATCCCTCAAAATACAACGAGCGGTACTCAATGTAGGCGGTGAACAGCCCGCCAAAAAACAGAATCTCCGTCGCGAGGAAAATCCAAATGCCTAGCGTTCCTGCGTCGCGCTGCTGCTCGATTTCTTCGAACTGCTCATGCAGCGCAGGATTGTGCTCGCGGTGATGCTCGGGCAAGCCACGCGACCCGTGAATGGCAGCGGAATCAGACATTCGGAATCCCCATGGTTTCGTAGGCGTACGCGTCTTGGGTCACGACAGGAATGGTTTCGAAATTCTCCGTGGGCGGTGGCGAAGGAGCGGCTTGCCATTCCAATCCGGTGGCCAGCCACGGATTCGGCCCCGCGTCTTCACCGTAGCGCAGCGACCACAGTAGATACGCCAGCGGCAGGAGATAACCGATACCGAGGATGGACGCGCCAGCCGTTGAAAGCACATTGAGCATGTGAAATTCCGGCGGGTACATCGCATACCGGCGAGGCATCCCCAGATATCCGAGCAAGTATTGGGGGAAGAAGGTGAGGTTGAATCCCAAGAAGATGATGACGGCAGCCAGTCGGGCCCAAATGTCGGGATACAGTTTCCCAGTAATTTTGGGCCACCAGAAATGAATTCCACCGAGATAAGCGGTGACCGCCCCACCCACCATGATGTAGTGGAAATGGGCGATCACGAAGTAAGTATCGTGCACGTGAACATCGACGCGAATCGCGGCCAGGAACAATCCCGTAAGTCCGCCCAGCGTGAACAATCCAATGAAGCCCAGCGCGTAGAGCATCGGCGCATCGAAGGACACGGATCCGCGATAAAGCGTGGCAGTCCAGTTGAACACTTTCACCGCGGATGGAATGGCCACCGCAAAGCTGAGCGCCGAGAAAATCAGACCGGCGTAAACGGATTGCCCGCTGACGAACATGTGGTGGCCCCAAACAAAGAAACCAAACAGCGCGATAGCCATGCTGGAGTAGCCGATGGCCTTGTAGCCGAAAACGCGCTTGCGCGAATACGCTGCCACTAATTCACTGATCACGCCCATCCCGGGAAGGATCATGATGTACACCGCGGGATGTGAATAAAACCAGAACAGGTGCTGGAACAGAATGGGATCGCCTCCGAGTGCCGGGTCGAAGACGCCAACGTGAAAGACGCGTTCAAGTCCGATGAGCAGCAGCGTAATGGCGAGAACCGGAGTCGCCAGAACGAAAATGATGCTGGTCGCATACATAGACCAAACGAAAAGAGGGAGACGATACCAGGTCATTCCGGGAGCACGCATCTTATGCACGGTAACGATAAAGTTGAGCCCGGTCAGGATCGAAGAAAATCCGGTAATAAAGACTCCGGTCGCCGCAGACAGCACGTGGGTGGTCACGTACAAACTGCTCAGCGGGGTATAGAATGTCCAACCCGTGTCCACGCCGCCGGCAATCAGCGAATACAGTGTGAATGCAGCGCCGCCCATGAAAATGTACCAACTCAGGAGATTTAGTTTCGGAAACGCCAAATCACGAGCGCCAACCATCATGGGAATCAGAAAATTGCCAAGGGTGGTAGGGATGGACGGAATCAGGAAGAACCAGACCATTATGATGCCGTGCATGGTGAACAGCTTGTTGTAGGTCTCCGGATGCACGAGCGCGCCTTGCGGTTCCAGAAGATGCAAGCGCATCATCAAAGCGGCAAAGCCGCCCACGAAGAACAGCAAGGTCACCGACCCGAGGTAGAGAAGCGCGATGCGTTTGTGGTCCGTGGTCAGCAACCATGACGACAGCGTGTGCTTCGCGTTCAAATAATTCACGGGCTTGCGCACCGGCCGTTCCAGGATCGCCGTAGTCATGGATTCACCTCCGCCTGCTGGGGCAGGGGCTGCGGTTGGCCCAGAGACTTGATGTATTCGATGACTTCCAGAATCTCCTCTTCGGTGATTTCGCCGCGAAAGGACGGCATCACTTGCGGGTAGCCCTGAATGGGCACCGACGTCGGGTCGAGAATAATCTGGCGAATAAATCCTTCGTCCACTTGCCTTTTCCCACTGCTCTGCAACGTGGCGACACTCCCAAAAACCCCCGCCAGCGGAGGCCCGCTGCCTGAACGATCCGCTTGATGACAGTTGCCGCAGGCCAGTTTGTCGAAGATCCGCTGGCCAATGTTCGCGGCGGATTCGCTGGGCTTATTCCTCTGCAGCCAATCGGCGTAGTCCTTCGGCTCCATCACGTATACCCAGCCGATCATGCGCGAGTGCATGGTGCCGCAATACTGCGCGCAGAAAAAATGGTAGCGGCCCACCTTGGTCGCCTGGAACCACTCGCTCGTGTACCGGCCGGGCACCACATCCTTCTTTTCGCGAAACGCTGGAACAAAGAAATCGTGAATCACGTCTTGCGAAGTCATAATCAGCCTGATGGGAACATTCACGGGAATATGCAGTTCGTTGATTTCGCGCTGCCCACCGGCATGCTGCAGGTGCCACATCCACTGTTTGCCGATGACGAATACTTCGTCCGCGCCCGCCGGTGGCACGGAGTCGCGGAAATACAGGTCCGCGCCCCAGGCAAAAATGACGATATTGATCAGGATGGGTATGCCCGTCCACAGCACCTCTAGCGGAATGGACTGTTTGATTATCGGTGGAATTGTCCGGTCGCGGCGGCGGTAGCGAATCGCAAAATAAAAGATTGTGCCAAAAATCAAGAGTGTGAGAATGCCGCTCATCACGGTCAAGAAATAAAACAGAGCATCGAAACGGCGTGCAGAGGTGGACGCCACTTCCGGGATGAAGCGAATGCCGCTTTGCAAAATTAACGCAATCACTTCAACACTCCAGGTGAATGCGTTGCGGAATGCGATGGTCCCGGCGAAGTCGGGAGTCCGTAATTCTCTTTTCGAAACAAGATGAAAATCACGCCACCGAGAGCGAGGAGCGTTACTCCCCCAGCAAGCTGCAATACATGCGAAATCAGCAAGCCATATTTTCCGGTGTGTGGATCGTAGTGGTAGCAGTACAGGAGCACTTGATCAACCACGCTGCCCACCTGTTTCTGGGAGGCGCGAAGAATTCCGAGCCGAACATCGCGCTCTGGGAAGGAAACGCCGTAGGAGTACTGGCTGAGCACGCCGTCTGGCGTCAGAATCATGATTCCGCTGGCGTGCGCGAACTGCTGCGTCGCGGGATCGTACGCATACTGAAATCCCACGGAGCGGGCCAATTCATGAATCTGCGATGGCGCGCCCGTAAGAAAATGCCAGCCCGTCAGCGCGCTGGGCCTGCCGTACATGACGCCGTATGCCTCGTGCTTGGTGGCCGCCAGCGCGGACGAATCGGCCGGATCGATACTCACGGTGACGACTTCGTAGTCCTTGCCAATTTCCAGATTCATTTGACGCAGCGTGCGCACCAACCCGTTGAGCAGTTCGGTACACAGCATCGGGCAGCGGTAATACGCGAGCGTCAGAATCACCGGGCGTTCACCGAAGAATTGCCGCAAACGCACATCGTGGCCGTGCTCGTCGAGGAAGTACAGATCGAGGGGAATCTGGTCGCCGAGACGCTGGTCAAAGCGAACCCGCTTGAAAATGGATGGGCTGGTCCCTGCGGATTGGGCGGGGTCCACGGCGAGTTGCGCGTGGATCGAGACGGGCAGCGAGAATAAGAGCAATGTCGAAAGGGTGAGGAGGAAAGAGAGATTTCTCACTCCGCGGACTCCGTTCGGAATGACGGATACCGGAACCCGTGAGCCGTTAAAGACAGCGGCGGGCACAGCGGACGTTCGGGCGTAATCAATGATGAGTGGTTTCATTCTTTCGTTCCTGATGAGGGGATTTTGCAATTGGGCTTCGACTTGATTGGCCGTTGGATTCGTTTGTTCCGGTCGCGTTCTGATTTTGCATAGGAAGACCTTTCTGCAGGAGCAGACTCATCGCGCGGTCAATTGGAATGCGCGCCACTCCGCTTTTCTGATCGATCCATCCGGAACTGTCGAGCAGGCGCTGCTCTGATTGCAAATAATCCTGCAGATCGCCTTGCGGAGTAGTTTGCAGCCGCGGTGGCGGCGGAAGCGGGCGGACATTGTCGAACACCGGCTGCACAACTGCTTCCGGAATATCGGCTTTCGTGTAGTGCGCGAACAGCCCTTGCAGTCCCAGGCAAGTCAGCGCCAGAAACACGGCGACGATCAACAGAAAATAGACGAGCCCGCGCGTGCTCACATCCCGCGGTTCGAAGCCCAGGGTTCTTGCTTCGATCATTGGGTCAGTCGCCATGTTCGATTGCTCCAGCAAAGCGCGGATCGCGATACGGCAGCAGCGGGAAAGATTTCAGCTTCCAGATGTAGAACGCCACCCATACAGCCCCGATGCCAAGCGGCAGTAGAAAATCCAGCAAATAAATGTGCGGATGATTGGGATGGAACGCGGGCACAATCATCCAGAAAAGGTCCACGAAATTGAGCACGAGCACGCCAACGCACAAGCGCGCCAGAACCGTCGCGCGGCGCTTGAGGTCTTTCATGAGCAGCAGGAAAAATGGAGCGGCGAAGTACAGAATCAGCAGTACGACCGCAAAAATCTCCCAACCATGCCCCATCCGCGAAACGTACCAGGGAATTTCGTTGAGCAAATCGCCGGACCAGATAATCAGGAATTGCGAGAACGCCAGGTAGGCCCAAAGCATAATGAACGTGAGCAGCAGGTTCCCCAGGTCGTTGAATCGCGGCGCGGTAATGACCTTGTCCACCGGATCGAATCCGCCGAGAATGCGCGCGACCAGAATCGAAAACGCAATCGCGGCTTGCACTTGAATCACAATGAAGATCAGCCCCCAGATCGTCGAGAACCAGTAGGACTCCAGGGACATCACCCAATCGATGGAGAAAAAAGTGACGGTTAAGCCGTAAACGACGAGTGCCCAGCCGGACATGGACTCCAGGCGCTCCTGCGCAATCGGGTCGCCGGTGCGATCCAGCTCCGCGGACCAGCGCGACAGCCAATACGCGATGAACAGCCACACCGCGAAGTACAACGCTTGCCGCCCTAGGAAAAAAGGAATGTTCAGATAAATGCGTTTAATTTGCAGCTCGGGATCGGCCGCAACAATGTTCGGGTGCATCCACGGGAACAGCGAGTGCATTCCAAACAGCAGCGGCACAAGGAACGCCGCCATCAGCGGCAGTGTGCGCACACCGGCTTCCAGCGGCCGCTTGATCGGCAGTCCCCACTTTCCACCAGTCAGGTAGTTCAGCAGAAGAAACGCCGCGCAGCCCAGCGATAAACCGATCCAGAACATGAAGCCGAGAAGATACGAGCGGAAGAATTGTTCGCGGTGAAAAATGCCGTCAAGAATTGCGCCCGCGAGCAGCACACCACCTACGATGAACAGCCGTCGCTGCCACTGATTGAGAATCCGGCTTAGAGTTTCGTTCATGGCGTGGCACCGTTCGCCGTGGCAGTGTCGGCGGAGGAATTGCTAGCGTGGAGTTCGCTGGCGGGCGCGTGCTGGCTCAATTGCAATGCGCGAATGTACGCGACGATGCGCCAGCGGTCGTCGGGCGCAACGCGTGAACGGTACGGATACATCCGCCCGAATCCGTTGGTAATCACTTCGAAGAAGTGGCCGGCGGGTAGCTGGCGCAAACGGTCGGAATGATACGACGGCGGCAGCAAGAATCCGCGCTGCACAATCATCCCGTCGCCATAGCCCGAAAAACCGTGGCACGGCGAACAATAAATGTTGTAGCGCTCGCGCCCGCGTTGCAGATCTTCCGCAGTGATCTTGAAGGGAAACGCATCAACCACAACGCCGTTCACTTCTCCCGTGTTAAAGAGTTCGCCAGACTTCACTTCGATCGCGGGCACCGTGCCGGTGACAAGTTCGCGCGCGGAACTCCCATCACTGAAGAATTGGCTGGGAACCTCTGGGTTGTACTTGGGCTGAAGATGCATGTCCAGGCGGCACGAAACGAGACACAACGTGAACAAAACCGGCGCACACAGTGCGAAACGCATTCCGGCTGTCGTCCGTGGATCGCGGCCCAGCATCACACTTCCACCTCGTGCAGGGAAACAGGATTGAGCGACTCCATAAACTGTTTGGTTTTCGCCAGGTCGAACAGCGCGTCCTTGGACTTGATGCACAGAAAAAACCGATCGTCGGACGCCAGCGCAAAGCGCGAAATGTTAAACATCGGATGGTAATGCCGAGGCAGTCCATTCAACGCCAGCATCCCGAAGGTGGCCATGATCGCGGCGAAAAGAATGGTCAGCTCGAATGTAATCGGGATAAACGAAGGCCAGCTATTGTGCGGCTTACCATCAATATTGAGCGGAAAGCTGAACACATTCGCGTAATATTGCAGGAAAAAGCCAAACAGCATTCCGCAAATTCCCGCGATCAGGACCAATAGAGGCAGCCGCGTGCGTTCGAACCCAATCGCTTCGGCGAGTCCTTCCACATGCATGGGGCTGAATGCATCCAATGCGGTATATCCCGCCTCGCGCGCTTTATGGCTCGCGTCGAGAATCTGCTCGGGAGTTTCAAACTCCGCGGCCAGCCCGTAGATCGGAACGTGTGTGGTTTCGTCCATCATTACTCTAATGCGGCGGGATAAACCCGCCGCTACAGCTTTCAGCCGTTTTGCTCCTGCGCAGGACCCGCCAAATTCGGATTAGGATTTCGCAGCTTGGCTAAATACGTAGTGCGCGGTCGCGTGTTCAACTCCGCCAGCAAGCTGTAATCGCGCGGCGATTTCTTGAGTTTGGTCACCTGGGCTTGCGGATCATTGATATTCCCAAACACGATGGCTTGCGTTGGACACACTTGCTGGCACGCTGTTTTAATTTCACCGTCGCGCACATGCCGGTTTTCTTCCTCGGAATGGATTTTCGCCTCGTTGATGCGCTGCACGCAGTACGAACACTTTTCCATAACGCCGCGGCTGCGCACGGTCACATCCGGATTGCGCAACGGATACAGGCTTTGGGTGTTCCAGTCCGAGTACAGCTTGAAATTGAAGCGCCGCACCTTGTACGGGCAATTGTTCGAGCAATACCGGGTTCCCACACAGCGGTTGTAAATCATCTCGTTCAGGCCTTCCGAGCTGTGCATCGTTGCTCCCACCGGGCAGACCAGTTCACATGGCGCCTGTTCGCAGTGCATGCACGGTACCGGCTCGAAATAAGTTTCGGGATTGCGAAGATCGCCGCGGTAATAGTTATCCACGCGGATCCATTGCATATCGCGGCCCGCCATTACTTCATACTTACCGACCACGGCGATATTGTTCTCCGCATAACACGCCACCACACAAGCGGAGCACCCCGTACAGCGATTCAAATCGATGGACATGCCCCACGCGTAGCCCTCATAGCGATATGGCGGGTACAACGAAAGCGAGGTGTCTTCCGTATCCGCCGCGAAGTGCGGATTCTTCTGAAATTCGGAAATGGTCGCAATGCGCACCACATCGCGTTTGAATGCGGCGATGCTTTCCTCTTCCACCGCATGCCCGTTGCGATCAATCGGGCGGTGCATCTGTGTCGTCGCCATCAAGTGCGTCTGGCCGGTTTTTGCGATGCTGAGTGGTCCCGCAATATCCGGTTTATCGGAAGTACGAATCAGATAGCCGTTGATGCCGATGAGATTGCCCACGCGACCAGCGCGCGAACGCCCGTAGCCGAGGAGCATGGTCGCGGAATTGTCCGCGTGTCCGGGCATCACGAACACAGGGCCGATTACTTCCCATCCGCCATTTCGCAGCCGCGCTACTTCCCCGCTGCCGATTCCGAGTTTCCATGCGGTCATCGGGCTAAGCATCAGGGCGTTATCCCAGGTGAGCTTGGTGAGTGGCCTGGGCAATTCCTGGAGCCATGCATTATTGGCCCAACGGCCGTCGCCAATCGCGGGATCAGGACGGAACACAACTTCGATTGCATCATCGGCCGATGAATTTTGCGGGGCCGGCAATTCCGCAATATTTAGCTGCGCTTTCCCGGCCAACGGTGCGAATGCTGTATCTTTCATCACGCCATCGTGCAGAGTCTGTCGCCAGAACTCATCGAACTCCGCGTCGGAATTCTGAGAGCCTTGCCCGCGCCAGTATTGCCGAACGATGTCGTACGAACTCGCGGGCTGCCCTGCGAACACACTGAGAAGTTCCACGCCGGAAACGCCGCCATACAAAGGTGAAATGAGCGGCTGGACGATTCCCACGGTTCCATCGTAGGCACGGGCATCGCCCCACGATTCCAGGTAGTGCGTTTCGGGAATATGCCAGTGACACAGTTGCGCGGTTTCGTCTTCGTGCTGTCCCAGGTGGATACGTAGTTTCACGCTCATCAGACATTGCGCAAATTCCAAATCGACGGGTGCGGAATAAACTGGATTCGAACCGAGAATCACCAACGTGGAAACTTTTCCCTCCTTGAAGTCAGCGACCAGTTCGGCCAGTGAGTCGGTGTTCGGGCTCACTTCGACAGGCTCGGTGTAGACCACGGTCTTGCCTACATTCCCCAGCGCATTGTTCAGCGCGCAAGCCAGCGCGTGCACGTAAGCAGGCTGGGAATCGCCCGCGATGACGATCGAAGAGCCGCGATGCGCCTTGAGATCCTGAACGACGGCGTCAAACTGATCTTGCGCAACAGGAAGTTTCCCGGTGGGCACGGAAATCCCGAATGCGGCAGCAAGTGAACGTGCCACGGAGGAAATGTCCCCGCAGCGAATCGCAAATCGATGATCCGCAATTGCGCCCGTGTTGGTGGGCGTGCTTTCGAACACGTACAGCCGGTTCATCTCCGCGTTCGAGTGCTCCACATCGCGGCGATTGGCGAAATCATGCGCATACCGCACGCACGTCGGCCCGAGGTCCAGAAAATTCGAATCGAGCGAAACAACCACCGCAGCCTGGTCGAAGCGATACACCGCGTTGGCATCCTTGCCAAAGCACATCCGCAATCCTGCCGCTGCATTGAAGCGGTTGCAGGGCTGGTGGACGTGCCATTTGGCTTGCGGGTATTGCTTCATCACCGCCTGCATCTGCGCGCCGAAGGTCGGAGACGAAGTTGACTCGGTTAGGAATCGAAGGCCCGCGCCTTGCTTTTTCAAATCCGGCGCGAGAGCCGCAACTTCAGCGATGAAGGTGGGCCAATCGGCGATGCGGCCCTCGCGGAGCACGGACCTCGAGCGATCGGGGTCATACAGATTGAGGGCAGAGGCTTGGGCGAAAATGTCTGTGGCGCCGAGGCTCGCAGGATGCTGCGGATTGCCCTCGATTTTTGTCGGGCGCCCCATATTGCTTTCCACGAGCAACCCGACACCCATGCCCGAGTGCGGCATGGAAGTTGCGAAGAACAGCGGGCGTCCGGGAATAACTTCTTCCGGCTGGCGAACGTACGGCACGATGTGTTCGGTGGGCAGCTTGGTGCAGCCGCCGAGACCCGCGAGCGCAGCAGACGCGGCCATTAACTTCAACGCATCGCGCCGGGTGAGAATTTCCTTCGCCACTTCAGGATTGCGTTCCGGTGTGCTGGGAAATTCATTGTGCAAATGCGCTTGGAACTCCGGCGTTTCCGCCACCTCCTCCATGCAGCGCCACAGCCGCTTCCCGCCGTCCTTGCGAAGCGCTTCTTGAATCGCCGCCAAGTCCAGCCTGGGCGAATTTTCCCCGGATGTTCGATCTTCCGATCGGCTATTCGCGGTGTCCTTAATCGGCATATTGTCGTTTTCTAGCGGTGGCATGTCACACAATCCGTAAGCGAATAAATTCCGTATTGCTTCACGAGCTGTTTTCCCAATTGCTGCTGATTGCCGGGCGGCGCGTAATTCACGTTGAACACTTGATCCTTGGGACGAACGTAGCTTTCAGGATGGCGATGGCAGTTCAGGCACCAGCTCATTTTCATTTCGCCGCCGGCCCACGTGAGCGTCATCGTGCCCACGGGCCCATGACAGGTAGTGCAGCCAATCCCTTTCGCAATGTGAATGCTGTGATCGAAGTACACAAATTCCGGAAGCATGTTGACGCGCACCCAGTGAATCGGCTGATTGTTTCGATAGCTGGCGCGGACCGGCTCAAGCATCGCGCTGTTTTTCCAAATCTCAGAGTGGCAGCTCATGCACGTTTCCGTTGGGGGCAAACCGGCGAACGAAGATTTTTCGACCGAGGTATGGCAATAGCGGCAATCGATCCCCAATTCGTTGGCGTGATGTCGATGGCTGAAGGGTACCGGCTGCAACCGCGGAACATTCTGGTACGTGACGTATGGAGAGCGATCGATCAGCCATGGCGTGAAGAACCCAGCCGTAGCCAGCGCGAGGACCACAATGATCGTGAGCCGCGAATACAGGTTCGAATAGCGAGGAAAAAACTGTGGCATGGCTGATTGCGGGCGAGCGTTGCAGGATCACTGCACAGACCTAGCGAGTCCTTTCATTTGTGTTCCGCGGTTTCGGTCACCAGTTCACGCATTTCGTAAATCGAGATCATCGGCAAGAAGCGGATGAATAGGTAGAAAAGCGTGAAGAACAGGCCGACCGAACCGAAAAGTGTCATCCAATCCCAGCGCGTGGGCGCGTACATGCGCCAGGAAGAAGGCAGAAAATCGCGATGCAGCGCGGTTACGATGATCACGAAGCGTTCCAGCCACATGGCGCAGTTGATCAGGAACGCCTCCACGAAAATCAGCACAACGCTAGTGCGCACACGTTTGATCCACAGCAATTGCGGGATAAGCACGTTGAAAGCAATCAGGCACCAATATGACGCTGCGTACGGACCGGTGGAGCGATTTGCCATCACGTACGATTCGAATTTATCTGCGCTGAAGAAGGCCATGAACGCTTCCATGATGTAGCCGTACGCAACAACTTCGCCGGTGGCCAGCATCACCTTCGCGGAAATGGTCAGGTGGCGCATGGTGATCATGTCTTCCAGGTGATAAAACTTGCGCATGGGAATGAGCAAGCAAAGCACCATTGCGAATCCCGAATAAATCGCTCCGGCGACGAAGTACGGCGGGAAAATAGTGGAGTGCCATCCGGGAAGGATTGCGATCGTGAAATCGAAGCTCACTACGGTGTGCACGGAAACGACGAGGGGTGTGGCCAGGCCCGCCAGCAGGATCGACGTGGTCTGATAGCGTTTCCAGTGAATGGCCGAACCGCGCCAGCCCAGCGCGAAGGTGCCGTACAGGAATTTTTTTGTCCAACTCTTGGTGCGGTCACGCAGCGTCGCGAGATCGGGAATCAGTCCGGTATACCAGAACAACAGCGACACGGTCAGATACGTGGAAACCGCGAACACGTCCCACACCAGCGGGCTACGAAATTGGGGCCAATACCACATGGTGTTGGGATACGGAAAAAGCCAATAGAGCAGCCAGGGCCGGCCAAGATGCAGCAGCGGAAACATGCCCGCGCACACCACGGCGAAAATGGTCATTGCTTCAGCGGTGCGATTAATGGAGGTGCGCCACTTCTGATGGAGCAGCAGCAAAATGGCAGAAATCAGCGTACCGGCGTGCCCGATTCCCACCCACCACACGAAACTGATGATCGCGAACGCCCATGCTACGGGAATGCCGACGCCCCAAATGCCCACGCCAATCGCGAACAAATACGAGATCGCGAACAGAAACATCAGCAGGGCGCAAAAGGAAATGCCGAAACCGAACATCCAGCCGAAGCGGTTCCGCTTTCCCAGTACGATCGAACTGATTTTTTCCGTGACGGAGTTGAGCGTGTGACCCGGCTCGAGTACCGGAGCCCGCTCGGGGTCCTGCATCAGTTGAGTGCTACGATCCATTAACAGCGCCCGGCTAGCGTGGAATGAGCCGTACTACAACGTCGAGAAATTGAGGCAAAGTTCACAGAGCGGTGAAGACGAATCCGCGTGCGAGGCACTGAGCCCGGAAACACTCTTATTCACCGCGTGCCTGCTGACAATACTGTGCATACCTTAAGGGGTACGCAAACACAGGCGGTATGCCGGGTTCGTTATGCGAATTTAACGGGGACTTTATTCGGGTGACGGCGAATTTATCGCGCCGGCGCTTCGGAATCATTCGGCACGCGAATGGAATCCGCAGCAGCGGAACCGGAACGCTGCTGATGGCGTTCGAACCAGCGCGTCACCTGCGTGATTGCGTCTAAAACCAACTGCGGATTTTCCTGCATGATCCAATGATTGCTGTCCTGCACCAAAACGTGTTCGCCATGCGGAAGATTGCCAGCGATCCGCCGATGTTCGTCACGTCGAAGCTGCGACGAGGTTCGCGCCGACAAAATAATTACCGACTTATCGGATATAACATTCACCCCGCGCACTTGCGCGGCGCTAACCGGCAAATTTTTCAGTTGGCTGGCAATCGTCAGTGCAAATTTTGGTTGGATCCAAAACACTGGCGTCATAGCCCGCTCTTCCGCCGGTAATGCCGAGTACCACGGGCTGGAGACCGTGCCAGATTCCGCGGGCGTGCCACGGCTTATGAGTCGAACCAGGAACGCCCCGGGCTTTTTGATTCCGCTGGTCAGAAGATAAGCCACAAAACGAAGCAGGCCGATACGCGCGAGCACCGCCGAGCGCCGGCACACTCTCGCTCCAATCGTCGACATCTTGTGATCGCGCTTCGATGGCGGGTCCCACTCCGCGGGCACTACCGCATCGATCAGAACCATCCCAGCGATTTCGTCGGGAAACCGAGCAGCAAACAGTGGCATCGTGAGGCCGCCGAAAGAATGTCCCACAAGCACGTACGGCGGCTGAATTTCCGCTTTGCCCAGCAGCGTGTGCAATTCGTTGACGATGCGTTCCGCGGTTCGCGGCATCTGGCCTAAATCGCTCCACCCGAGACCGGCACGATCGTAGCTGACCACGCGATACGTACGTGCCAGCTGCGGTTGCAGGGTGTGCCAGCTGAGCACTGTGGACATGAGCCCGGCTTCCAGAACGACCGTGGGCTGCCCGGGCACGCCCGTGCCCGATTCCAAAATGTGCAGGCGATGGGTACCCACGCTGACGAGCCGCCCCGGCGCTGGATGGAGCCGCGCGTCACGCCGCGCGCCGAGCATCTGATAAGTTGCGCCAGCGACCACAGCGAAAAGAACAACCGCGAGCGCCCATGCCAGCAGGTGAATCAAGTGCGCGTCTCCTCGAAAGAGTTGCCGGAACCTTGGATGATTCTGCCGTTCATTTGGGCGAGCAATTTCGCCGCCACGCGGAATGAATGGTCCACGCAATCCCCAATGGATCGCCCGTGCAGGTAATTCCCGATGAGATGAAGCGAGCCATTCGCAGCGAGCAGCGTTTCGATTTCCGCGACCGCGCGAGCATGGCCGATATTGTATTGCGGAAGCGCACGTGAACCCTCCCAGACTAGTTGATCGATGGGCTCGCCGGTGATGCCGAGAATTGTGTTATTTTCTGAAGTAACTTCCGCTGTGCATTCACGCCCGGCGCTTCCGCGCACATCGCTACGATCATTGGGACGCGCAAAGGTGGTGATCACCACTTTGCCCTGCGGGGCGCGATTGGGAAACAACGAGGAGTTCCAGAATGTGCAAATGGTCCGCAGGCCTTCGCGGCGCGGCACCATGAACCCGAAACCGTCGAGGTCATGAGCAATTTGTGAACGGTGATATGCGGAAGCGACCACGCATAATGGCTCGTAGTCGATGGATGAGAGTTGCGACGCAACTTCCGGCGCGGCATTCGCAAGCAACTGAGCGGCTACGTAGGCAGGAACCGCGAGGATCAAGTGGTGCGTTTCGAGTTCTTCACCAGTGGCCAGCGCAACGCGCCACGCGAATTTAGAAATGCGGCCACCGAGGGACAAAGAGATGGACGTGACGGTTGCGCCGTAGCGGATCTCATCTCGCAACGCCCCCGCCAGCTGATCCGTCAACATAGACATGCCCTGCTTGAATGACCCGAGTGAAGGCAGCGCGTCCGTCACGTGAAGCGCGCGCGAAGGTTTTCCTTTTGTAACACCGGACGCTAGAGGGGTTGGTGATTCGCGCGCAGACGTTGAAGCTGTAGCGCCGTTGCTGTGGGATTTGCGGCTGCGCAGCGCACCGCGCGCAAGACTGCCATACCGGCGTTCCCAATCCACAAGCGCGGGAAACGCGCTCAGCATGCCCATTTTGTGCGTATCACCCAGAAAAACCGTCGACACAATGGGCTCAACCAAGTTTTCCAGAACTTCTGCACCGAATTTGCGCACGACAAATTGCGCAAGTGTTTCTTCTGAATCCGGCGGACGCGACGAACCAAAAATCTCCGTCAGAATGCGATACTTCGAACCGCGTCCAAGAAGTTGCGTTGAAAGCAGCCCGGAGGGGGAAAATGGCGCCCGATGCAGACGGCCATCGCGGAGAATGTAGCGCTTGGCTTTCGGATTGCCGGCGACAAATTCAGACTGAAGGTCCAGGTCGCGAACCAACTGCCAGACAGAAGCAGGAAAGCGCGGAAATTGCGGTCCCGTTTCGAAAAGAAACCCATTGCGCCGGACCGTGGCGATGATTCCGCCCGGCCGGTCCGCAGTTTCCAGCACCAGCGCAGGAATTTCCAGTTGCTGCAGTCGAAACGCGCAGGACAGCCCAGAGAGGCCGGCTCCAATAATCACTGCTTTTGGTCTGTATCCCACGACAGGATAAGATTATCGAACCTGAATGAGTCCGTCATTGCCAATGCTTGTGGCTCATCAGTGGCACAGCCTTCCTGCTCAACACTCGGCTGTCATCCGGCGGAGCGCGTTTCGCGACGAAGGATCTCAACCACAACGGGCTGTGCGCACGAGCTAACACGAACAGCACCTCTGGACAGTAGATGCCCGACATGTCCGCTCAGTCACTCTTGAATTTCCTGCAAAAATACGCCGCCAATGGCCGTCAGGTGGCCGTACGCCAGCCGCGCGGCTACCGCATGGAGAGTTGGACGTACGCGCGCATCAGCGAAGAAGCGAATCGCACGGCACGCGAACTCGAACATCGAGGAATCAGCAAAGGAGATTCCGTACTGTTGTGGGGTACAAACTCCGCGGAATGGATTATCGCGTTCATGGGATGCGTGCTGTGCGGAGCGGTCGTCGTACCCATCGACCACGCGGCGACGTGCGAGTTCGCGGAAAAAGTGGCGCAAGAAGTCAACGCCAAGTTCGTCTTCCATTCCGAGTCCGTGGCAGAGCGGCTGAATCTTCCCTCCATTTCCCTGGAAGGGATGACGGCAGCTATTGCCGCGCATGATACGACTCCTTATTCCTCGCCGTCGCTCACCCGCGAAGACGCGCTGGAAATTATTTTTACTTCAGGCACAACCGCAGAGCCGCGCGGAGTGATCATCTCTCACGGAAACGTGCTGGCAAATATTGAGCCGTTACAACCCGAAATTCAGAAGTACTTAAAGTACGAGAAGTTTTTCCATCCGATTCGCTTTCTCAATCTGCTCCCGCTCAGCCATGTCTTTGGGCAGATTTTAGGTGTGTTCATCCCGCCGATTCTTGCCGGCACCGTGGTTTTTGTCGATTCCCTTCGACCCGCCGATTTCGTCGAAACCATCCATCGAGAGCGCATTTCCGTGGTCGTCACCGTGCCGCGCTTCATGGAATCGCTACAGCGCGAAATCGAACAATACGAAGAGAGCCGCGGCACGCTGGAAAGGTTTCGCCGAGATTTCCAAGCGGCCGATGGCGAACATTTTCTCAAGCGCTGGTGGCGATTCCGGCGTATTCGCGGGCGCCTTGGCTGGAAGTTTTGGGCCTTCATTTCTGGCGGGGCCGCATTACCAGAACAGACCGAAACCTTCTGGAAGCGTCTGGGCTACGCGGTGGTTCAAGGCTACGGCATGACGGAAACCACTTCGCTGATCAGCCTGAATCACCCATTTCGGGCGACGGAGGGTTCGATCGGCAAAGTGTTTCCTGGAATGGAAGTGCGCGTCGACGACAGCGGGGAGATTCTGGTGCGCGGAGAAAATGTAGCCAAAGCTTACCGCCGCGCCGGGCAGGTATCGTCCATCACCGAATCGGATGGCTGGTTTCGCACCGGCGATCTCGCCGAGCGCGATGAACAAGGCAACCTGTATTTCAAAGGCCGACAAAAAAACGTAATTGTCACGTCCGCGGGCATGAATGTGTATCCCGAAGATTTGGAGAAGGCGCTGCGGGCGCAGCCTGGCGTTCGCGATTGCGTCGTCCTCGGCCTGGAACGAAGTGGCAACGAAACGCCGTACGCGGTGCTGCTCATGTACAGCGCGGGAAGCCCAGAGAATGCAGCCACAGCCGCCGCGGCCGTCAACTCTGCGAATGTGCATCTCGCGGAATATCAGCGCATTCGCGACTGGATGGTCTGGCCCGAAACGGATTTTCCGCGAACTCCCACGCAAAAACCAATTTTGCCACGCATTCGCCAAGCCATCGCACAAAAGACTGGAAACGCCGAGACTAGCGATGCTAACGCCAGCGAATCGCTGACTGGGCTGATTGCCCGCATCACTGGGCGGCCCGTGGAAGTTACTTCCAAGGACGCCAACCTCGAAACCGATTTGCATTTAAGTTCACTCGACCGCGTCGAATTAATGAGTGTGCTGGAAGAACGGCATCAAGTGGACCTCAACGAAGTGCAGTTTCAGCAAGCGGCAACCGTCGGGCAAGTTGAAAACTTATTGGGGCAAGTGGCCCCCGCAACAGTGCAGCATGTTTATCCCACTTGGCCGCAAAGCGCGTTGGTCACCTGGATTCGCATGGCCATTTATTACCTTCTGGCGTGGCCCGCAACCTATTTGCTGGCAGGTCCGCGAATTCGCGGACGCGACAAACTGAAGGCCGTCAAAGGACCCGTGCTGGTGGTTTCAAATCATGTGACCTACCTCGATATCGCGTGGATTCTGCCCGCGCTTCCGTGGCGTCTACGCAGCCGCCTGGCCACCGCGATGGGCGGGGAAAGGCTCGCAAGAATGCGCCGTCCCCCGGCAACAGACAATCTGTGGGAACGGTTCATGGAACGGCTGCGCTATTTTCTGGTGATCACCCTGTTCAACGTTTTCCCGTTGCCGCAACGATCGGGCTTTCTGCACAGTTTCAAATTTGCCGGCGACCTAGTCGACCGCGGATGGAATCTACTGGTGTTTCCCGAAGGCAAGACAACCGTAGACGGAAACATGATCCCGTTTCGATCCGGAGTAGGCCTGCTGGCAAAACAATTAAATATTCCGGTACTTCCGATGTACCTCGACGGCCTATTCCCCCTCCAACAGGAGAAGCGCATCATTGCAAAGCCTGGAACCGTTACGGTGACAATAGGCGAGCCAGTAAATTTTGCGCCAGACCAGAATCCGAACGAGATAGCCGCTGAATTAGAACGAATAGTCCGCGCCCTTCAGTCCGTCTGAGACAATTTCCGATCGAACGGCACTGGAATGCGCCGTACCAGGAAAACCAGCGCGATCAGGAACAACAGCACCGCAGTGGCAACCCACTTCTGCTCCGCAAGCAAACGATTTGCCTGCGCCCCATACCGCGCTCCTAAATAGCCTTCCACAAGAAAAAGGCAGCCTCGGCCAATCAGGGTCCCAAAGAAAAAAATCCCGAATGGCACTTGAAATACTCCTTGCGCAATCACAAATGGTTTGAACGGCACGGGAAACGGCGCAATCGCCGGGAAGAAAACGCACGCGACCGGATGCTTCTCAACGAGCCTTCGAATCCAACCGGGCGCCTGGTTTTGCTTCTTGCGGTAGTACGCTTGCCCGCCTTTTCGCGCCAACAAATAAATGCACACGCAGCCCAGCACGGATCCAGCCGCAGTCATGCACACGTAATACGGCAAGCGCCCCGGATGCAGGCTCGACAACTCCATCAGCGCAACGTCGGTCACCAGCGGGAGTGGAACGAACGACGAATCAACGAACGCAGATAAGAGCAGTCCGACCCCACCGAGGGAAGGCAGTGTTACCTTGAGCCAGGTTTTCAGTTGAGCCCACTTCACGTTAACTGCTCCGGGTTAGCACTTTGCTCGCCAAGATGGGCTCGCGGGTACTAGGAATAAGCCGTACTAGGAAGTGAGAGCCTTCCGCTCAGCGGGCAGCCTTGCCCTTCTCTCCGTCAGAGGACAGATGCACGAACAGTTCCTTTCGCCACAGTAGACTTTTTATCAGTAGGTTTTTTCCTGCAAGTACATGTATCTCCCCACACCATCAGTGAATCCAAGCACCAGCACAGAGGCACCACGATACGTTTCTTGGAGGAAAATAAGCAGTCCAGTTTTGGTGCTTTCGGGGCAGGCTGAGAAGATTTCATCGCTCAGTCAATTCATGTACATAAACGAGGATCGAATGTCCACGATGGAACCAGGCTTGCCGACAGTTCCGACGCAGCCATTTCGACTAGATGTTCCGCTTCACAACCTACTTCAACAAACGACAAAACGCCCGCTTTCTAGTACCACCCGCCAGCCGGTGACGCTGCCCGAGCCAGTGTTCCCGCAACATCCAGAACTACTCCACGAATTGGATATGGCGGATATCGCGGCGCACGATCACGTCCTCCAAACCGGCAAGCGTCAATGGCCAACCTCCCGCATTCTCACAATATGCGAGGGTGGATGGTGCCGTACATCAAGTCGCGGGTGTTGCCCGGGGATTTTCAGCCGATCATCGCCTACCTGTTTACCGAATGGAAATGCAATCTCGATTGTCACTATTGCTGGTCCTACGACAATCGCATCAAAGGCATGACGGAGGACACCGCGCGCAGAGCGATCGATTGGCTCGAGTCTACACCCTGCCGCGTGCTCGCGCCGACCGGGGGCGAGCCGCTATTGCGGCCCGATTTTGTGCACAAAGTGATTTACTACGCGGCGAAAAAAGATTTTTGGGTTTACCTGGCGACCAATGCACGGTTGCTTCGACCAGAAGTCACCGACCGGTTAGCCGACGCCGGAATCGCCACCATTAATTTTGCGGTCGACGCAATTAAAGAAAAACCGGGCTTGCCGAAAGCGCTGGAGCATGTGCGTTCGTATTTCGATTATCTCGTGAGGCGCCAATACCGCTATGGGTACACCGTGTTTTTCAACGTCAACATTTGCCGCACCAATATAGGCGATGTGAAGGAGCTAGTGGAAATCGCGCATGACAACGGTATTTCCCTCACTTTCCACGTCAACGAAGCTCCCATGATGGAGCAGACACATTTCAAACATCTCCACGAAAATGATACCTACATCCGACCGCAGGATTTTCCGATGGTGGACGACCTGCTCGATTGGCTCATCGACAAGCAGCGCCAGGGCTACAAAATGGTCGACTCCATTGCGCGGCTGCAAAATATGAAAGGCTTCATGCGCGGTGTGGGCGAACACTGGGGCTGCCGCGCGGGTCAGAATTGGCTGATCATTCGCACCGATGGCACTGTGGCGCCTTGCTTCCCCATGTACAACGCGAAATATGATTGGGGCACGTCGAGAATCAGAAGTTCGATCTCAAACAGCTTAGCCGAGATGAAACAAGGCTGCGAGCCCCACTGCTTCTCCACCCTGGGATATAACGTAGCCTACTGCTATGACGTGACTCGCGTGATGAAGTGGCTGCTCAAGCAGGCGCGCCACGGCTTCCAAGGTGTGACCGGCAGCTTCGAGTAGCGGCGGGTTTATCCCCGCCGCCTTGCACAACAGCGGCATTCGTCCTCGTAGGGCGCAGTATTGCGGCACGCAAACTCGGGTGAAATAGAGGAATTTGGTCCCGGAGGAGGGGGGCGTAAATCTTACCCGTGTTGACGTCACATAAGTTACTGATTCTAGGAAGCTCTAGGACCGCCAAAAACGCCAGAAACGACCTCGTTGGACACACTGTGGGCACACTATTTTCACTTCGCGGCGTGAACCTTCGCGTACTCGTGTGCTTCCGCAATCAGGCCCTTCTCGCCGTGCATCATGGTGCAGGTCTAGGCAAATCCGGCTGGTCGCTAATGTCGATTCTGATGGTGCCTGTAGGTTGATCTTTGTAGGGAGTTACCCTTGCTCCCACTCCTTTTACATTTTGAAAGCACACGAACGCATCATGTTCCGGTGAACCCACTTTCAAGAGTGCTCTTTGAGATGCTGAATCCCAATCACCGGAGATGGACATCTTCACCCCCGACCACATTCCACCACCGATAGTGAAAATGGCTATAGGAATTGGCTGCTCGTTGCTCCAATGTGCGGAAGTGAATACGTCGTACCAGTCTTGTGCGTATTTATAAGCCTCGCTGTTGTTCGCGAGTGCCGCCACGGTAAATTTCCCCGGATTCCTTTGAAGGCAGTCCACCAACGCGGTTTTCTGTTCCGTTAACAGCCTCCTCTGCGGCGCAGCGTTGTACACGGTTGGGCTTCCGGTAATGTCACCGCCAGCGCAGATTCCGTTGGGACAATTTTGATTTACACCCCGTGTTTTCAAAATTTCATCCAACTTTTTCAACACGGTTCCGGCATCAAGTTGGTTCGCCAAAATCTTGTTCATCACCGCCAGAATCTTGTCACCCTCCGCTTTGGTAACGCCGTCGCATCTGATCGTGAATTGATTGTTGTTGCCTGTGACGGCAGGGCTGCACGGGCCGCTCGTCTTGGCCGCCCCGGTTTGCGCGTGGAGTGGGACGGCGCATAGCATCAAAGCCAGCATCAATTTCATGGCTTGCCTTTCTCGCTCGCCTTCGATGCTCCCTTGTTGTCTTTAGTTTTCGAATCCGGTTGCGGCGTGCCGTCGTTGATCTCAGTCTTGTTGTTATCGCCAGTCGTGGCAGGACTGTTCGGCCCGGTGGTAGTAGCGTTTCCTGACTGGTGTGTTGGGCGAGTTGTAACCCACGCCAGAATTGCAACGATCAAAACTAACGCCGCGAGGATAGCACTGAACTTTTCGAAACTGGACCACTTTCGAGCCATAGCATCACCTCATGCCATATCCTACATAGAAGTTAAGCGCTCGTTACTGGAAGGCTACTATACCCGAAAGGGCCCACCAACGTCCGCGTCTGCGATGCTATCGTGGCGACATGTGCAGAATCGATTGGCCAACGGTCTTCATCGCACTGGACGATTGGGCGGCCACAAGAACATCCGCATCACACAGAAACATTACAGCGCGTGGCTTCCGGGCAGGCGTGATGCGTTGGAGAAGGCCGTCAGACAGTCGTGGGAGAAGAATCAGAAACGCCCAAAACGCTAAAATCGTGGACACGTTGTGGTCACCACTGACTTCCAGAATGCGAAATAGCCGCTAAAACAAAGGGAATTTGATGGTCCCGGAGGAGGGAGTCGAACCCACACGGGGAGTGATCCCCGGCAGATTTTGAGTCTGCTGCGTCTGCCAGTTCCGCCACTCCGGGTCAAACATTACGCAATATTGAAAATAGCATGAGCAGGCAGGCGGGTAAAGCCGCACGTTTGAAAGGGCACTGTGTCGGACGCATGTGTGCCATAATCGCGACGAAACTGGCTCCAACTCCGCCGCTTCCAGGTGATTTTCTATGAGCAACTTCTCCCGGCGTGACCTACTGCATTCGTGTGCAACATTGGCCGCGGCTTGGCCTCTGGCCGCGAGCTTCTCCTCCCTCGCTGCGGACGCTCTCGGCTCGCCCGCAACTCAGCAGCAGCCGCAGCTAAAATTTCCCACCGCCGCTCGCGAACGCCTCGCCGTCGCCTCTTGGCCCTTTCGTGCCGAAATCGAAAGCGCGACCAACGAATACCGCGACAAAAAACGCCCCGGCATGGATTTGCGCGAATTCGCGGTAAAGGTGCGCGAGCAATTTGGCGTGCCCGGCGTTGAGCCGTTGAGCGACCACTTCTCTTCCACTGATCCGCGCTACCTCGGACAATTCCGCGAAGCCGTCGCGAAAGCAGACGTACACGTCGTCAACATTCCCGTGGGCAATCCTCACAGCTTCTACGACGCCGACGCCTCCACGCGCCAGCAGGCCATCGAGCACGCCAAACACTGGGTCGATGTCGCGGTGGCGCTCGGGTCGCCCGGGGTGCGCACATCTATCGCACAGGCCAACAACGCCAAACCAAATGTCGACCTGACTGCAGAAAGTTTGCGTCCAGTCGTGGACTACGCCGCCGCGAAAAACATTCTCGTCACTCTCGAAAATGACGATCTCGTCAGCGAAGACGCGTTCTTCGTCGTCAAGGTCATCGACAAAGTGGATCATCCTTATCTCCACGCGCTGCCCGATTTTTGTAATTCCATGGCCAGCGGCAACGACAAATTCAACTATGACGCGGTGACCACCATGTTCCACCACGCTTACAACATTTGCCATGTAAAGGATTCCGAAGTCGGCGACCAAGGGAAGGTATTTCGCGTGGATTTACAGCGCACCTTCGCGATTCTGAAAGCCAGCGGATACAAAGGGTACTGCTCCATGGAATGGGAAGGGCCCACGGATCCATACGAAGGCACCAAAAAACTAATCGCCGCCTCTCTCCAATACCTCGGCTAAAAACTGAAGCTCCGTCGTTCCGAACGAATCTGCGGAGTGAGGAAACTCTCTTCGGTCGTTCCAAAGAGCAGCTTCGTTGCGGGACACGAGGCAAAGCCATCTCTGTCTTGCTCCCGCCAACTTGACACGATAAACTCGCCAGCTAAATGGTCACCTCTCCAGGCCAGGTGCACGAAAGCGACACGGCGCTGCACGACCCGCGCGCCAGTCTTCTCGGTTTTTGGGCTCTGATCGCCACGCAATTTCAAGGGGCATTCAGCGACAATGCGCTGAAATGGCTGGTTAGTTTTCTGGTGCTGGAATCCAACATTTCCCGCGAGCAACGCGATTTTCTTTTCGTTCTGGTGGTGCCACTGGTATTTGCGGTTCCCTTCCTGGTGTTCTCCATTCCCGGCGGATACTTCGCGGATCGTTTCAGCAAACGCAGCGTCACCATCTGGACCAAGATTCTGGAACTGATCACCATGGGCGGAGCCACCTATGCCCTGTGGCAAAACCGTCTGGATCTGGCGGCGGTGGCTCTGTTTTTTGTGTGCATGCAGGGCGCGATTTTTGGCCCGTCCAAATATGGATTGCTGCCGGAGTTGCTGCCGAAAAGCAAACTGAGCTGGGGCAATGGCGTAATTGAGTTTTGGACCCTCCTGGCGGCCATTGGCGGAACGCTGGCCGGCGGATTTCTGACCCACAATTTCCACGGGCAACAGCAATGGTCGGGGATTTTCTTGATGGGGTTGTCGCTGCTGGGACTGCTCACGAGTTTGGGAATCAGCAGGGTGCCTGCTGCCGACGCCGCGCGGCGTTACCAGTGGAATTGGGCCAAAGAATTTCTGGAAGAGATCCAGCGGATGAGACAGGACGCGGTCTTATGGGTCGCGGTGGTCGCCAACACGTTTTTCTGGTTCCTGGGCGCGATTTTATTGTTGAATATCGTGCTCTACGCCACGGATGTTCTGCAGGTAGACGAAGCGCGCAGCAGCTATTTGCTGGCTGCGTTGAGTCTGGGGATTGGCGTGGGGAGTTTCACCGCCGGGCACGCTTCAGGACGAAAAATTGAAATGGGGATGATTCTGCCGGGGATGACGGGAATCGTTCTGGCCACCGGCGCCTTGTTCGTCCCCGGGCTCAGCTACGGAGCCGTGATGTTGTTGCTGGTAGCCCTCGGGATGGCCGCTGGATTTTTTGTCGTGCCCATCAATGCGTTGATTCAGAACCGACCGAGACCAGAGGTGAAGGGCCGCGTGATCGGCGCCTCAAATCTTCTGTCTTTTGGAGGAATCGCGCTGCAGCCGTTGGCGCAATACGCCATGATGCGGTTAGGTCATCCCGATCCCGGCCATGTGTTCCTGATTTGCTCGCTCGCGTGCATCGCCATGGGATTCGTGCTGGCCAGGATGCTTCCCGAGTTATGGCCGAGCGCGTTGTACTGGACGAGACTGCGAGATCGGGCTAGCCTATAGATAGCCGACAGGGGCCGCCACACTGCGGTTCGGCTGAAAGAGAAAAATGGCAACTGGAAACACGTTAGCCGGATCTCGACCCGAGGTCCGGGGATTGCAGTATTGGATGGAGCGTGTCCTGAAAGAACTGGACGCGGTGTGCGAATCACCCGACCCCGATGCGGTGCATGATTTGCGCGTAGCCGTCCGCCGGTGCCGTTCCGTCGCTGCGGTAATGGAAGAAGTGGACCCCGATGCGGCTTGGCCGGACATGCGCAAACTGGGCAAAAGACTGTTCCGGCAACTCGGCGAGCTTCGCGACACCCAAGTCCTGGAAGATTGGGCCAAGAAGTTCGGGTCCAGACTCCGATGCCGTCTGCGAGCGACTGCTCTCCGCCTTCTCCACGCAAGAAAAGGAATTGCAGGGCGCGGCACTGAAGGCCGTGGAGAAGTTCGACCAGAAAGCCTGGAAAAAGCTGGAACGAAAATTACATCGGCGAACCGGCTGGTTCCTCTCGATGGACTGGCTGCCGAGTGCTTGGCACTGGAACGGCTGGAGGCGGCCAAAGAACTGCACGTGCGCGCGCTGCGTGCAGAAAAGCCGGAGGCGTGGCACGAGCTACGCATCGGCGTAAAGCGATTCCGTTACACCGTGGAGAGTTTGCTTCCCACACGTTATGAAGACTGGGGTGAGCAATTGAAGCGCATTCAGGATTTGCTGGGGGAAGTGCACGACCTGGACGTGCTGGCGGGCAAAATCGAGGAAATTGCCGGAGAGATCACCGAATCGCGGTCCGCGTGGACCGAGCGGATCGCTTCGCAACGGCACGAGCGCATCGAAGTCTATCGCCGTCTGGCTATCGGCGAAGGCAGCGTGTGGCAGCAATGGCGGCGCGGCCTGCCGGAGTCGCCGAATGCTGGTGGCGTCGCTGGCGCGATTGCGTGCTACCGCGAAGGCCCTGGACGGGAATACTCCACGCACCACCCTGGTGTCACGACTGTCGACGCGCCTGTTCGATTCCTTGGGCAGGTTACGCGTCGATCCAAAGCTGCCGAATAAAGATCTGCGAAGAATCATGTTGGCCGCGGCGCGGCTGCACGGAATTGGAGCGGGACTGGACACCAAAGTCCCCACAAAAAGCGGCGAGAAAATATCTGAGGAGTATGGCGCTACCACCCGGATGGACGGAATCGGAATGGGACATCATGGTGAATGTGGTGCGCTACCATCGCGGTGCGTTGCCCGACGCGAACAGCAAGTCGTTCAACCGATTCCAGCCCGATGAGCAGAAAATAATCTCGATGCTCGCCGGAGTGTTGCGCCTGGCCCGGGTTCTTTGCAAGTGCGGGGTGTTGTCGGCAAAAGGATTAGTGGTAGAAAAATCGGTGGATGCGCTTATCGTGCGCGTACCCGGGCTGGAAGAGAGCGAGCAGAATGCTGCGCGGCTGGCCGCCGGCAAGTATCTGCTGGAGAACAGCGTCGGGCAATGCCGGTGATTATCAAGTCCGCGCCAGTGCTAGCCAAAGTCTTAGAGCTGCCGAAAAAAGAAGAAACGCCACCCGCTGCCCAAGCCTCAGATTGATGATTCTGAGGCAAAGCGGCAGCTGGGCTGCCGCACTCCAAATGTCCTGAGAGTGAAAATTAATGCACGATCTCAGTCTTGCGGGTTAGTCTAGGTTGTGCTCGCCGCGAGCCGACCCGCCAATTCCAATGCCTCGCCCGCACGCGCCGCGTCCACTAACTTCGCGCGCACAAAGTCCCGAGTGCCACCGCCCTTCCCTGGCACGGCCGCAAACACCTCTTTCAACACCGCAGGCAAATCCAATTCCCCACCCGCCGCCTGTGCAAACACCAACTGGCCGGTAGGCTCATGCGCCAACAACGCTACCGTTTTTTCATGCTTCGCCAAGGCGGTAGCCAGCGGCAAAAGTAGCGCCGCGTCTTCCTCGCGCAACAACGCACGCACCTGGCGCGTTCTATCATTTGCCGCCGTTGCAGTTTGTATCATCAAACTCGCCCGAGCCTCCGCTAATTGCTCCAGCGCAGTACGCAAATTTTTGGCATTCGCGTCGCGTTCTCCGCTTCCCTTCTCGATGGCCGCAAGCGCATCTTCCGGCGCGCAACTCAACTGCTCGCCAATTGCACGCAACAATTGAAAGTCAGCGCTGGAAACGCGCTCTGCCCACCCTCCACATACAAATTCCACACGCCAGTCCTGGCGAATTTTCGTGCATCGCCGGACCAGCACCAGCCCGATCTGCCCAGTGCTCTTCACATGAGTTCCGCCGCACGGCTGTAAATCCGCCGCCTCAATCTCGATCGCACGCAAGATGCCCTCGCGGTCCACTTCCTTGCGTACCCCGCGTTGCGCTAACTGCTGTGCGGTTCCATACCGCACGTTGACCGGTCGATCTTCGAAAATAACGGCGTTGGTCGCTCGTTGCGCTCCATGCAGCACCTCCGGTGTCGGCTCCGGCCCCCGCAAATCAATCGTGCAAACGTCGCTTCCCAGATGGAACGACACTGTGGCACGCCCGTAGCGCTCGTGAAACATTGCTGACAACAGATGCTGGCCCGTATGCTGCTGCATATGATCGAAGCGCCGCGGCCAGTGCAAGCATCCATAGACATTTGCCACGGTAAGCTCGCGGTCCACAATGTGCACGATGTCTTCGCCTTCATCGCGCACGTCTAGCACGTTCGCGTCGTCAAGCTTTCCCAAATCGTTGGGCTGTCCGCCCGATGTAGGATAAAACGCGGTGCGGTCCAACAACACTTCCCAGGCAGGTACCGTTCCAGACGCAGTGGCGAACGGCTGTACGGGGGAACACGCGAGAACGCGCGCGTTGAAGTTCTGAAGAAAGGAATCATCGTAATACAAGCGATGCGTGGCCATGAGAGCGGGATTTTAACACACCCAAATTGGCCGACTGGCGCTGGCCGTCGCGGTGTCCTGCCACGATTCCGGTAAACTAATCAGGACGGCGTAGAGCCGCCGCTATCCATGGCCATTCGTTTCATCGCGCTTGATATTGACGGCACGTTGCTCAACAGCCGCTTCGAAGTGTCTCTCGCCAATCGGGCCGCGATTGCCGCCGCTGTTCAGCGTGGCGTGGAAGTCGCGCTGGTCACCGGACGCCGCTATGATTTCGCGCTGCCGGTGGCCACGCAGATCGACTCGCCGCTCACCATGATCGTGAACAATGGCGCGCTCGTGCGCACCAAGTCCGGCGAAACCTTGCTGCGCCATCTACTTCCGAAAGAAACGGCCCGACGCGTGGTGATGTCCACGCAGACTTGGCGGTTTGCCACCGCGATCGTTTTCGACCGCCCGCAGGCAAAGCAGGTGATTCTCGAGACCATCGATTGGGACGATCCCGTCCGCGGCCCATATTACCGGCGCAATCGCGAATTCCTGGCGGAAGCCATGCCTCTGGAAAGCTGCCTGTTTGACGAAGACCCGATCCAGGTTATGTATACGGGTTCCGTCGCCTCGATGCGAGAAGCCGAATTGACCCTTCGCAGCGTCCAATTTGCCCAGGAGTTCAATCTCGCGGCTACGGTTTACGAGGACCGCGATTTTGCGATGATCGACGTGATTCATCCGCGCGTCACCAAGGGCACCACACTGGCCGAATGGACAGCCTCGCGGGGGATTCGCGCCGAGGAAATCCTGGCCATCGGCGATAATCACAATGACCTGGAGATGCTATCCTTTGCTGGTGTTCCGGTGGTGATGGGCAACTGTGTTGCAGAGCTAAAGCAACGTGGTTGGCACATTACCGGGTCAAATGACGAGGACGGCGTAGCGGCAGCAATCGAGCGTTTTGCACTGGCGGATACGATCCGATGAAATGGGCAGCTCTGAAATTCGCACTGGTTGGATTTGTGTTTTTAACCGCGTCGATCACAGCGCGCGCCGACTATGTTGTGTTGCGCAGCGGCGCGCGCCTGGACGTGACGGGCTACGAGATTCTCCCCGATCGGTACATCTTGCACCTGAAAGGCGGGATAGCGGAGGTGCCGCTCAGCGACATTGTCGGGATCGAGCCCGAAGAAGTCTTCGAACCCATTGTCGTTCCGCCGCTCACGGAGAAAACGCCATTCGAAAAACTGATTCGTGCTGCCGCCGAGCGCTACGACATGGATGCGGATTTAATCCACTGCGTGGTGGCGGTCGAATCTAACTTTAATCCCAAAGCGGTCTCCCCCAAGAAGGCCAGTGGCCTGATGCAGTTGCTGCCGCAAACCGCGGCGCACTACGGCGTGAAGAACATTTTCGATCCCGAAGAAAATGTGAACGCGGGCACTCGCTATCTGAAGGAACTGGTCGCCAAATATCACGACCTTACGCTCGCGCTCGCCGCGTACAACGCCGGACCGGAGCGCGTAGACCAATACGGCCGCCGCGTCCCGCCCTATCTCGAAACCATGAAGTATGTGCAGCGGATCGCCAAGAGTTACGCGAAAATCAAAGCCGAATCCACGGCCCAGAAGCCCACTCAACCCACCTGACTGCAGCGGGTTTACCCTGCCGCCGCCTTTGCAAGAGGGATTCCTCACTTCGCGGACTCCGTTCGGAATGACGGGATAGGATGTTGCGGATCGGAGTGTCTTCTGTTCTAGGAATCTGATTCTTACTGCGGTGCCTGCAACGGCGGATTCTGATTCGGATCTGGCGCTGGCGCGTTCCCCTGGTTCCCATTCGGATTTTGCGACGGGTTCGTGTTCTGCGCGGGATTCATGCCCGTCGAAAATGGCGATGTCCCATTTCCTCCCGCCGGATTCATCCCATTCGTATTCTGGATGGGCGTGCCAATTCCCGCGGACGCTCTTCCCATTGTCGTGTCTTTCGACGGATCCCAAATAAACTCAAACAGCCGGTAATTCTTGGCCTTCTCGTAAACCAGAAACGATTTCTTATTGATTTTGCTGCCCACCCCAATAATGTTTCCGCCAATCGTGTTGCTCGCATCCATTGGACCCGCCAATGAATGCGGCTGGCTAGGATCATCCGGATTCGGTGCATTGGGGTCCGTAGGATTTCCGGTGGCACCGGTGTTCGACCCAGCGGTTCCATTCGCCAAGGCCGTTGTCACCGCGCCCGTTTGCGCTGTTCCCGATGCCTGAGTCCCGAATCCCTGACTGCCAAATGCCGATGCGCCCGACCCATTCGCGCCTCCGCTCAGCAGGCTCGAGCCATTCGAATTTCCAAACAGCGAGCCGGAACCCTGCATGCCGTTCATGCCGGCAGCACCCATCCCTATGGGGGTGAGCGGGTGACTATTCAAACTGCCAATGAGTTGACCGTTTGGCCCGACGTAGATCAACCGCCATGATCCATCTACCTGGTTCATAGGATCCTTGTACGCCTGGCGCATGAACCGAATGCCGGTCTTGGGCGTGGTCAAATCGTCCAGCGAAGTGGGGAACCGATGCAATTTCAGGTAGTACATGCGAATGCCACGGGTGTACTGTTTACCGCGCCACACCATTTCCTTTTCGCGCTCGCGCTGCACCGTGCTCAGCACCGTTGGAGCAGCAGTGGCCAGACTGACGACCAGTAGCGCAAGGAAGAACATAATGAGCAGCAACGCATACCCTGCATCCTTAGGTCCGCCGCGTTGGTGAGGTCCACAGCGTTTGTGGCGAGTACGAGTCATGCGGCCGGTGGCAACTCCAAGGTGCTCGAATTCTTCTTACCCGTAACCGTGTCTTCGTAATCGATGCTGTCATTTCCGATGTGCGTAATCCGTATGTGATTCCCGACAATGTCGCCTTCCTGCACGATGTGCACATCATCGCCTTCTTGCAGGAACGCGCTGCGCGGCCCGTTGGTGGGCAACGAGCCATATCCGAAAAACTTTCCAGGCAGCACCGGTTTCGGCGGTTCGGGAGGCACAGGAACTGTGGGGTAGAGCGGACCTGGCTTGGTTGTGTTGCTCGCTAGAGTGTTTGGGGCGGTAGGCAGCGGCGCAACCGGACCAGCGACAAAGATATTGCGCCCTGACGATTTGTACACCGTGGACTGCGTTTCGCCCAACTCCTTGAAGATCACGCTATAATCCTGGGCATTAATCGGCGTGTACGGCCCCGTTGCAGCGACATTTCCGCTCGCCGTCTTGGTCTTTCCGAAATAAAAGAACCAAACCAGCCCCGCGACAACCAGCAGCACCGCCAGCACGATTCGTTCTTGTAGTTGCTTACTTTGCGCCATTACGCCTTCCGAAAATAGGTTCGCAGATGCAGCGAAACTTTTAACGCCCCAGCCGGTCCGCGTCCCGCTGCTTCCGTATCCACGGCCAGAGAATCTACGATGTACACGTTCTTCGAGCGCTGCAGGCGGTTTAGAAAATTCACGATGCCGTTGTAGTCGCCAGTCACGGAAGCATCCATGCTCAGTTCGGTCAAATCGCGCCCTGTCACATCCTTGGGATGCAGCTGAACGTTTTCGACAATCAAATGGCTATCCCGCGCGTATTCATCCAATTCCTGCGAAATGACCGAATAACCCTTGGAGGCCGGCAGTAGGGTGGATTCAAACTGATCAAACTTCTTGAGGATATCGGGGATGGTTCCGCGAATTTTGGTGGCACGCTCCACATCCGCCTTCACGAGCGCCAAGCGGCGGCTTGTTGACGTTAGCGTCTGTTGGCGTTCATTTCCCGGGGACGACAGCTTGGAGTTGAAGTAAATCAACGCGACGTCCGCGGCCAACAACACCGCCAGCCCCGCCACGATCATCCGCTTCTTCGCTTGAAAATTCGCCATGCTCAAATACCCGTGTAAATCGCGGAAAATTCTACCGTGAACACGTCGCTGCTTGCGCCAACACTTTGCTTGGGCATGCCTACCTGCGTCAGCTCAACGCGGGTGAACGACGGCGAATCTTCGAAGGCTTTCAATAGCTTCACTTTGGATTCTTCCGTGGACCCGGCCACCACGAATTTCACCGAGGCCGACCCGTTCTCCAGTTTTGGCTCGATTCTGAGCACGTGCACACCCGAGGGCAGAGTGTGTTCCAGGTCCATGAACATTTTCGTCCAATTGAAACTGCGCGCCTCGATGACTGTGCCAACAAACTTGGCGCGTTCCTGAAGATTACGATTCTCGCCTCTCGAAAAAAAGCGCTCGAGGTCCTCGCGCTGCTCCTGGACCTTGGCCATTTCCTGCTGGGTTTTTAGCAGGCGCGCTCGATAGGCCGCATCCGCTTTCCGCAACGTGAAGAATTGCCATGCCAGAAACACCAACAGAATCCCGCCGACCATTCCCAGGATCGCGGAGCCCACCAGAAAACGACGGTGGCTTACCAACGGCTTAGTGGCTAGATTCAATCCAACTTGCATAACGCGCTATAGTTCCCTTCTAGTTTCGATGCAGCATCCAGCCTACGAGTCCTTCCAACTCCGCATCGGCCAGCGGCCGCGCCTCTGCGCGCAACGTGCCGTCGGATATTGCGGCGCTGAGAAGCGAACGCACCGGGCACTTGAACTCCTCCTCCAGAGGCCGCACAAATTCCGCCAATCTCGCGCCTAACCCTGCCACGCGCACCGCCTGAATGCCCTCCTGCCACGTATCCTGATAGTAGGCGGCCAGCGGGTAAATCTCTTCGAGCAATAAATGCGGCGTCAGCGCATCGGTGTGTACCGGGAGTTCCGTGCAGCGATAGCCCGCCAAAATACCTTCGCGAACAATCGCCGTAGTCAGCGAGGTACCGGCAACGCGAGCGAGCAACGTGGGTTTCTGATCCTCCAGCAAGCTCACCGCAGCCAGCGTGGTGCTCACCACCACTCCGGGACGCAAGGAGGCTTCCTCCAGCGCGGATTCATATTCCTTCACGATACGTAGTCGGGCGATCGCTGTCACTACATCCACGCCCTCGGCCCTCGGCGCCTGGCGCATGTACGACAGCAGCGTCTCCTCAGCCTCGAACGGCACGCTCTTTTTCAGTTTCCAGCGCAGCATCGGAACCGCTTCTTCCTGGCTACGGGGAAATTCTTCGAAATGTTGCACAAATACGCGAATCACCGGATCGGGGACCAACACCGCCGCGTCTTCGTCCTTCGCTCCCAGCGCCTGGCATACGCTCGCCACTGCGGCTTTTACCACCGCAGCATTGGCCATGTTCGATTCAATCGCCGAAGGCACAATCGCGCCCTTCGGCAAGCTCGCAATGTTGTAGGAAACGTGGGTAGCAGCGCGCCCAAAGCGCACACCCGCGACGCGCTCCGGGGAAATTTCAATTGCCAGAGGTGGATGCGGAGTGGCGTCCAGCCACCGCGCAAACCGGCGTACCACGTCCGAACGGTAAATTCCTTCGCGAATTGCGGTACCGCTACTCAACGAATGTCACCTTGTTGATTTCGCGCAATGTGGTTACGCCCGCCTTAACCTTGGCGAGCGCACTTTCGCGCAAGGTAATCATGCCCCCAGCGATGGCAGCGCGCTTGATTTCCGACGTGGGTCGCCGATCAACGATCATTTCGCGAATATGATCGCTCAAGTCCAGCAACTCGCAAATCGCGCTGCGCCCATGAAAGCCCGTGCCGGAACATTCCAGGCACCCGGCACCCTCAGCAAACTGAAATTCGCCGGCACCGGCGGGATCAATGCCGGACTCGGTGAGCTCAGTATTCGAATATTTCTTCGGCCGTTTGCAATTCGGGCAAATCAACCGCACCAGGCGTTGTGCCAGGATGCAGTTGAGCGCCGAGACGAAGTTGTACGGCTCGACTCCCATGTTGATGAAACGCCCGATCACGTCGGTCACGTTATTGGCGTGCACGGTCGTGAACACGAGGTGTCCGGTCAGCGCGGATTGAATCGCGATTTGAGCTGTTTCCTGGTCACGGATTTCGCCGACCATGATCTTGTCCGGGTCATGCCGCAAAATCGACCGCAAGCCGCGTGCGAAGGTGAGCCCCTTCTTTTCGTTCACGGGAATTTGCGTGATGCCGCGCAGTTGGTACTCCACCGGATCTTCGATGGTGACGATTTTGTCCTCGTCGGACTTAATCTCGTTGATGGCTGCGTACAACGTGGTGGTTTTGCCGGACCCCGTTGGTCCGGTGACCAGCACCATGCCGTAGGGCTCGCGAATATAGCGGCGGAAAGCCTTGGTTTCGTCAGGCGAGAATCCCACCACGTCCAGGCTGAGGCTCTGAAATTTTTCTGACAACGTCTCCTTGTCCAAAACGCGAAGCACCGCGTCTTCCCCGTGACTGGCGGGCATGATGGAAACGCGCAAATCGATAAAGCGCCCTTTGTATTTCACACGGAAGCGGCCATCCTGAGGAACGCGCCGTTCCGCGATGTCCAAATCACTTAAAACTTTAATGCGCGACAGCACCGTGGAATGCCATTCTTTCGCGATTGGCTGCATGGCGTGTTGCAGCACCCCGTCGATGCGGTACTTCACCGCTACTTCCGCATCGCGGGCTTCAATGTGAATGTCGCTCGCTCGCCGCTCCAGCGCCGTGAAGATAATAGTTTCCACCAGCCGCACGACGGGGCTGACCGTCGTATCCCGAGTCAGCCGGTCGCCGGAAATGGTCTCTTCGCCTTCTTCTTCCTCTTCCTTGGCAACCTGCAGGGTGAATGCTTCGGTGGCCTGCTCTAACACGCGCTGAGACTGCTCCGTGCGCTTCAGCAGATCGCTGATTTGCCGCGACGTGGCCACTTTGTACGCCAGCTTCTTGCCAAGCAGCAACGGCAATTCGTCGCTTAGAATCACGATGCTCGGGTCGGCCACCGCAATCACCAGCACGCCGTCATGCACCATCAGCGGCACGAAGTTATACCGGAACATCAGGTCCGCGGGAATGGTGCGGAACAGGTCGGCATCAATGCGCTGTTCCTGCAAGTCGATGAACCCGCAACGATACCGAGCAGCCAGACGCCGAGCTTGCGCCCGCTCCTGCTCCATATCCACGGCTCCGCCCGGAGTGAGCGCGGGATTGTGCAAATTGGGATCAACCGTGGCCATAGCGTTCCGCCTTACCTCGCGTTCCCGGAAACAGAGAATGAGAAAATTGGTAAATACAGAGAGATCAGAATACCAGCGACCAGCAAACCCATCACAATCAGAAGCACCGGCTCAATCAGCGATACCATCGCGCCCAGCTTGAGCGACACTTCCTCTTCATAAAATTCCGCCACGCTGTTTAACATCGGGGCCAGCGCACCACTCGATTCTCCTACTTCGATCATGTCCAGCGCCATCTCGGGCATGACCCGATTGGCCGCCAATGCGCCGTGTAACGTTTCGCCTTCGCGCACCATTTGCGTCGCTTGCCCTACGGTCCCTTTCAGCAGGCGGCTGCCAATCGATTCCGCCGCAGTCGACAGCGCCGCAACCAGGGGAGTGCCTCCCGTGAGCAGCGTTCCTAAAGTCCGGCAGAATTGCGCCACTTGAAACTTCAGGAGCGTCGGCCCCAACACCGGGAGTTTGAACTTGAACCGGTCGAACGCAATCCCACCTTGGTCACTGCGAGACCAGAAGAACACACCCACCACCGTCAATGCCACGAATGCGATCACCAGTAGAATGTACTGCCGGTAGTCAACAGTGACCGCGATCAAGATTTTCGTCGGTGTGGGCAGCTCCACTCCCAAGTCCCGGTAGAGCATTCCAAATTTCGGCACCACGAAGGTAACGAGGTAGGTCACAATCGTGATCGCGGTAATAATCAGCAGGGTGGGATACACCAAGGCCGCCACCAACTTCTTTTGTACCCCTGTGCTGACTCGCTGGTACGCGATGTAATATTCCAGCACCCCCGAAAGGTTGCCGCTTTTTTCTCCAGCAAGAATTGCGGTCGAATACACTTTGGAAAAAACGCCGGCTTCGTCCACCGCTTCGGACAGCGACCTGCCTTCACGGACCCGGTCGCGAATTTGCGTCAGGATCGGGCGCAGCTTCGGAGCGCTCGCTCGGGTGGCCAGCAGGTCGAGCGCGCGCAGGATCGGCAGCCCCGCTTTGATCAATGTATTGAACTGCTGGTTGAGAACCAGAAAGTCGCTGCCGCCAATCTTGCGTTCGCGGCGCACGCCCAGAAACCCGCTCACCAGGGTGTTGCGAGCGTCCACCGAATAGACATATAAGCCGCGGTCCGCAAGCTTTTGGCGCGCCTCTTCCTGATCGGCTGCAGCTTCCACATGCGAGAAGACGCGCCCGTTAGCATCCGCGACCCGGCACACAAATTCGCCCATAGCTAGGTAGTTTACCTCAACCCGTCGTTAGTCGAAATCGCTCCAGCGCAAACTCATTCCAAAAGGGCAAGGTCAACGTTTCCTATTGTTTACTGACGCAGGCCGGGCGCATTCGGTAGCAACCCGTCGACGATTACCGCATTGGGTGGTGGGTTGAACTGAAATACAGTCTTTTCCAGCGGAGGGTTCCAGCGCCAACCTTTGAAGGAGAACTCCAGCTGAATTCCGCCCTCTTGCGGAATCACGATGCGGCTCAACTCGCCTTGCGGAGACAATTCGAACAGTACGGGCTTGGTCGCGTTAGTTTCGTCGCTGTTCCTTGCGCGCAACGTGCACCGGTACACCGTATCGCCTGGTACGCTGGCCTGTTCACCTGGCATCGCTTCCACACTGCTGCACAGGCGGGAAAGCTTCATGTGGGATGTCAGCAGCGCTAGCGGCGTTCGCAAATCTTCACTTTCCTTCTCGGGCATCCGGGTCGCCGTGTGGTCCGCCGGTGAGTAAAACCACACGTACTTGCCATCCACTAGAAACGTGTTCTTCTCCGGCTGCTGATAATCCCAGCGCATCTTTCCGGGACGCAGAAAATACGCGTCTCCCGCTTCCACCCGCACTACGCGTCCATTCTCGGAGTAGCGCTCTAGAAACGTCGCCTGCAGCGTAGCCGCCGAGCTGTACATCTTTTCGAAAAGTTGCAACGGAGAGGCTTGGGCATGCGCACGAGATAAATCGAAGGAGCAGAAACAGATCAGGAGGAGAAGGCGACGCACTCGCTTCATATGAAGAATCAAGAAAACCATAACGCAGACGCGCGGAGAACGCAAAGGTTCGCGGAGGAGGCCAGAGGGGTCAACTTTTAAGATGGATGTGGATCAACCCAAGAGCCCACATGCAAGAGCGGCATGTGGGCCAACCCGATGGAGACAAGACGCGATGATCGAAGAGAGATTCCTCGCTTCACAGACTCCGCTCGGAATGACGGGGCTTTTTTCGTGCCACGTAGACTCGCGCACATTACTCCAACGGATTGCTTGCTGGCGTGGGCGCGGAACCGTCTGGGCTGTAACGAATGATGTTGGTCTGATCGGTGTAGAAACCACGCTGCCCAGTAACGTGAGCGACTTGGGGTAAAGCAACGACTGCGAAACCTGGGATGGTGCCATCGGCGCCCACTGCGATTTGGCGTGTAGGTAAACTGATAGCCGCTTTTGTTTGATGGGTCGGAACCACCGATAATATTGTCGATAATGCCTTGTCCGCTCGCGCAAACGGTGCCCTTGTTGAGTTCGACTAAGCTTGCCGAATAGCCCACGTTCGGGCAACTCGCCGCGTAGGTTGTTTCCCCAGTATCAATGGTACGCAGCGCTTGCGCGGCAGAAGCCTCGTTCGCGGTCATCTTTGCTTTAAGCAAGTTGGGAATGGCAATCGCCGCGATGATCAGAATGATCGCCACCACGATGAGTAACTCGATGAGTGAGAATCCTTTTTCCCGGGAGCGCATAGCTCTCCTCTCCGAAAGAATCATTCGCATACTGCAACTAGGAGCAAGTGTCATGCCAGAGCCTGAATGGTTTCTCAAAATATCTCTTAGCGAACCAAAAAAGACAAAAAAATAAGGAGGAAGCTTTCTACTTCCTCCTTTATACCGCAACCGTGCGCTACGAACGGGTCTACTGCAAAGCCGGGTCGGTAGCAGCAGCAGCGGCCGTTTGGTTGTAACGAATCACGCCGCTCTGATCGGTGTAGAAGTGGCGCTGACCAGTTTGCCCGGGCACGATGGGGTCAGCGTTCAGAGTGTAGGTGCTGATCACGCCAGCGGCATTTGCCGCTCCAGGACCATAGGTGAAGTTATAGCCGCTCTTGGTAGGAGCCGCTACACCGAGAACGTTGTCAACGATGTTGGCCGCATTGCAATCGCCCGCTCCCGCACCAAGCATACCCAACGGCCGAGAAACCCAACGCGGGACACTGCGCGGCATAGGTGACTTCCGCTGTGTTCAGAGTGCGCAACGAACCAACCGCAGAGGATTCGTTAGCCGCCATCTTGGACTTCATTAAGTTCGGAATCGCAATCGCCGCGATAATCAAAATGATCGCCACGACGATCAGCAATTCGATAAGTGAAAAACCCTTCTGCTTCTTCATGAAATCTCCTTGAGAGAGTAGTGGTACAAGCACACCCAAGATTGCTTGCACAGACTATGCCAGAGTGTCTTGTTGGCCAAATCTCTCGTAAGCCACGAAACATGTTGAGTTTACGACGCGTTGCCTGCTCACGCCAAGTTCGTGGGCAGCTGGCCTCCAAAGCCAGAATGACGTTTATTGTCACGCCGTTGCGCACATAGTGTCAATGCGCATTTTTGAGCATGGAGGGTGGCGGGAATGCAAAGAGCGAAAAGATCACGCGCAAAGATTCGCAGAGTCCGGAACAGGGCACGAGTAATCTCTCAGCGCGCCTGCACAGCCAGCGAGTGGCTGTGCCACAAAGCCGTATCCTGACGCAAAGTACTTGCCGCACCGACTCATCAACCCCAAAGCTCCCAAAAAGAAAGAAGGAGGAAGCACCGTGCTTCCTCCTTCGTACTCCAGCAGTCTTTTGCGAACGGGTCTACTGCAAAGCAGGGTCGGTAGCAGCAGCAGCAGCCGTTTGGTTGTAGCGAATCACGCCGCTCTGATCGGTGTAGAAGTGGCGCTGACCAGTTTGCCCGGGCACGATGGGGTCAGCGTTGAGAGTGTAGGTGCTGATCACGCCAGCAGCATTTGCCGCTCCAGGACCATAGGTGAAGTTATAGCCGCTCTTGGTAGGAGCCGCTACACCCAGAACGTTGTCAACGATGTTGGCCGCATTGCAATCGCCCGCTCCCGCACCAAGATTACCCAACCCGGCCGAGAAACCTAACGCGGGGCACTGCGCGGCATAGGTGACTTCCGCTGTGTTCAGAGTGCGCAACGAACCAACCGCAGACGATTCGTTAGCCGCCATCTTGGACTTCATTAAGTTCGGAATCGCAATCGCCGCGATAATCAAAATGATCGCCACGACGATCAGCAATTCGATAAGTGAGAAACCCTTCTGCTTCTTCATGAAATCTCCTTGAGAGAGTTGAAAGCAAGCGAACCGGTGGGCGTGGCCCGAATAAGGAGTCCATGTCCACCAACTTGCTAATTCGACCTGGCAACTAGAGCGGAGTACATGCCATTGCCCGTTACTGGGGCACGGAGCGTGCCAGTTTTTCCGGGCCTGTTTACTATGGTGGAACATTCCGGCGAAGTTACACAAACATCTCCGTTTAAGTACTTGTTAAAACCTAGTGAGAACAGCCAGAAGCAACGTGGTGCGTTAAGTAGCATTCTAATGTGACACTTACTGTCGCAAGTGCGGACATTTGGTGTCACTCCGCGATGTGAACCTTTGCAGTGTGTGGCAACTGCAAAACGGAGACCTCAGCGGCTGAAAGCGCATTGTCGTTGGCGCATTTATGACACGGAAGACGTCCCTGACGGGAAGCCCAAGACACCCACGTGCAAAGGCGGCAACCCAAGACACAGCCTGAAGCTGTCCTACTGCTTACAAATTGTGCTTCTTCGCGTAGTGCCGCAACGAGCGGTAGCTGATTTTGAGCAGCTCCGCGGCCTGCGTTCGAATCCCGCCACTCTTCTCCAGTGCTGCCTGCAAGTAGCGCTTCTCCGTGTCGGCCACCACCCGCTCGAAATCCACGCCTTCTTCAGGAATGTGTACGTTTTCGCCGTTCGTTGTCACCGCGATGGACCCTGGAGCTCCGCTCGCCACGCGGTCTGGCAGCACGGCCAATGAAATTTCGCGGCCCGCTTTCCAATGCCACCGCGCGCTCAATGGTGTTTTCCAGTTCCCGTACGTTTCCCGGCCAGTCGTAGGATTCCAGCCGCCGCATGGCCTCTGGAGAAATGCTTTCGATCTTCTTGGCCATGGAGTTGCGAAAGGATTCCAGAAAATGGCGGGCCAGCAGCGGAATATCTTCGCGGCGGTCGCGCAGCGCGGGCACGTGCAGCGGAATGACGCTCAAGCGATAGAACAGGTCCTCGCGGAATTCGCCGGCGCTGATGGCCTTTTCCAGGTCCCTGTTTGTCGCGGCAATCACGCGCACGTCCACATCAATTTCTTCGGTACTCCCCAGCGGCCGCACCTTCCCTTCCTGCAACACGCGGTACAACTTCACCTGCATCGCCAGGTTCATGTTCCCAATTTCATCCATGAACAGCGTCCCGCCATGCGCCGCCTGAAACAATCCGCGGCGATTCTCGTTTGCTCCCGTGAACGCGCCCTTGGTATAGCCAAACAACTCGGATTCCAGCAGCGTTTCCGGGAATGCTCCGCAATTGATGGTGATAAACGGAGCAGTCGATCGCGCGCTGTTCTCGTGAATGGCTCGCGCCACAAGTTCCTTACCGGTTCCGCTTTCTCCTGTAATCAAGACGCGGCTGTTCTGTGGCGCTACGGTTTGGATCAAGTCGAAAATCGCCTTCATTTTCGGGCTTTGCCCAATGATGTTGTCCAACCCAGTCAGTCGCCGCAGTTCCCGCCGCAGATAGCCCGCTTCTTTCTTCCACTTCAGACTCTCGGTGACTTCCCGAATCGCAACGCGCAACTGTTCCACCAAGTCGTGATCCTTAATCACGTAGCGGTTGGCTCCCTCGTTCGCGGCGGCGATGGCTGTTTCCAGCGACGGTACCCCGGTAATCAGCACGAAATAGGAATCGGGCGCCACTTCCTTCGCGAATCGCAGTAACTCCACCCCGGTTTCGCCGGGCATACGCACATCGGAAATGATGATGTCGTAAAGCGAGCCCTCCAATTTGCGTTTTGCGCCTTCCACATTGTGGGCCACTTCCACGCGATGCCCCTCTTTGCGAAAGGTAATTTCCAGCAGCTCGCAGATGGAGCGTTCGTCGTCCACCACGAGAATGTGGGCCATCTCGCGGCCCGTTTCTTTCGGAGCGGGTTTGGTTGCTTGCATTAGCGCCCTCATTCCACGCGCGGAAGTTCAATCACAAATTCCGCACCCTTGTCTTTCTCACTGAAAACCGTAATGCGCCCGCTGTGAGCCTGAACAATCTGATACACGATGGCGAGACCGAGACCGGTTCCACCTTCGAAATTGGATTGCAGCGGCTCAAAAATTTTGGTGCGCTGGTCCGGCTCCAGACCGATGCCCGTATCACGAAACGAAATGCGCAGCCATTCGGGTACGTGCTCGATGCCCACCGTCAGCGTTCCGCCATTGGGCATAGCCCGCACCGCGTTGTCGCACATGTTCCAAAACACCTGCTTGAGCTTGTTGGGATCCACGCGCGCTTTGCAGGGTTGGCCATTGAACGCCCGCACCAGTTGTACATTCTTCACCACGTCCGGCTTGCGCTCCATGAGCATCAAGGTCTCCTCGAGCAGCGCGCGCACGTCGGACTCCTGAAACGCATAGCTCTTTTCCCGCGAGTAGTTGAGAAAATCCGTAATGATATGATTCAGCCGTTCCGATTCCCTGCCCACAATGCTGACCAGATGCTTTTCATCTTCTTCCAACGGCACCAGGCGGCCCAGTTCCTTTACGGCTCCCGCAATCGCCGTAAGCGGCTGGCGGATTTCGTGTGCAATGGCGGCAGATAAGCGCCCTACTGCGGCCATGCGCTCTTTGGTAGCCACTTCCTGTTCCAAACGGCGAAGGTCCGTCAGGTCCTGGAAGTTGAACACATAACCGCTGCGCACCGCATCGCGCGTTCGCAGTGGAGAAACGGAAATGCCCAAAACGCGGCGCTGGCCCCCGGGAACCCGCACTTCAATCTCGCGCCGAAGCGATAAGCGTTCTGGCAACGCACGCATATCATCCAGCCAGAATTCCGGGCTGATCTCCCGCAAATCTCGTCCTCGCAGTTCCGTGAACGCGCGGCCGAGAATCTCTTCTCCGGTACGATTCAGCAAAACGATGCGGCCTTCCATGTCCGTGGTCACCAGGCCGCCGCGCATCGAATGGATAATGTCCGCGGTAAAATCCTGCAGTTCCAGCAACTCCTCACGCTTCTCCTCCAGTTCACTGCTCTTTTTCCTCAGCGACGCCGCCAGCAAGCTCGCGAGGTACGCCACGGCCAGAAATCCGAAGGTATTGCTCAGGAACCACAGGCGAATGGTTTCCCAGGTCGGCGCAGCCAAAGAGGTGCGAGGTATCTTTCCGGCGTACACCAGGGCAGTGGTCAGCGCTAACGAGGACAAGCAAAAAAGCGCGGTAAGGAACGAAAGTTGCCGCGAGAACAGAATGCTCGCAACGATGATCACCAAGAGATACAACGAAACGAAATTGCTGTCCTGAAGGCCTGTGGCGTATACGATCGCGGTGATCATCCCTACGTCGCAGGAAACCTGCAACGCACCCAGCCACGACGCGGACGGCAGCAATCTCACCAGGATCAGGTGCAATATCCCGATCGTGATCCACAATATGATGATGGGAAGGAAATAACGCGCGGTGCCGCTGGGCGGCTGATACTGCGGCCACACCACGCCCACGCCCAAAATCAGGGCAATCATGAGCAGCCGGACCTTCGTCAGCCACTCCAGCCAGTCTCGCCGCGTCAGTGTTTGTTCCATGGATTGAAAGCGGGCCACGCCGGCCAGCTTCCCTCCCCAAGCCCTATTTAAACAGAAACGGGAGGACCGCCGCTCACCGGGTGCCCTCCCATTTCCGAATGCAAACAGTGGTTCGCGCTTACTCCGCCAAGCCCTACTTGCCGCTGAGTTTGCCGATGAGCGAGAACAGCGGCAAGTACATCGAAATAACGACGCCGCCCACGACTAATCCAAGGAACACGATCATGATGGGCTCAAGGGCGGTCAACAGGTCCTTCACCGCCACGTCCACTTCGTCCTCGTAGAAGTCCGCGATTTTCGACAACATGGCATCCATCGCGCCGGTTTGTTCGCCGACCGCGATCATTTGGGTCACCATGCCTGGAAAAACTTCGGATTCCTTCAACGGCTCGGTTAGGGATTTCCCTTCTTCCAAGGACCTGCGCACCTGGACCAGCGCCTTCTCCACCACAGCGTTGCCAGAAGTCCTGGCGGTAATGTCCAGTCCCTCCAGAATCGGCACGCCGCTGGAGATCAGCGTTCCCAAGGTCCGAGTGAAGCGCGCCACCGCAATCTTGCGCATCAGGATCCCCAGAACCGGAATCTTTAGCACTACTGTGTCCAGCACGAACCTGCCTCCGGGGGTGCCATACCAGATCTTCAATCCAAACACGGTGGCGATGAGGCCGACGAAAATCAGGAAACCAAAAATACTGCCAACGAAATGGCTCAAGCCAATTACGATCTTCGTCGGTAAGGGCAGGTCCACGCCCAATCCTGCGAACAAGGTGGCGAAAATCGGCACGACCTTCCATAACAGCAGGGTGATCACTGCTGCGGCGATGCTTAACACGCCGATCGGATAGATCAACGCGGACTTCACCGCCGCTTTCAATTTCACGTTCTTTTCGATGTAGGTCGAGAGGCGCTGGAGAATGGTGTCTAAAATACCGCCAGTCTCGCCGGCTTCCACCATGTTGCTGTACAACTGGTCGTAGACCTTGGGGTATTGCTTCATCGCCGCGGAAAGCGTACTGCCGCCTTCCACCGCGCTTCGTACTCCGGTCAGCACTTTCTGGAAGGTCTGGTTCTCCTGCTGGCTCGCCAGAATCTCCAGGCACTGCACCAGAGGCAACCCGGCGTCGATCATGACCGAGAACTGCCTCGTGAAGATCGCCAACTCTTTCGCGTTCACGCCGCCGCCGAATGTGGGCAGGTTGAACTCCTTGCCCTTCTCCGAGACACGGGTGGCCGTGATTTGCTGGCGCCGCAGCAGACTCTGCAGCTCCGTCTTGTTGGTGGCGCTCATTTCACCAGCCACGGACGTGCCCGCGCGATTCGTGCCCTTATATGTAAAGACCGGCATGGTATCTCCTCCTCAGCGGTCGAAACCCTTTTTCTGCATTTCTGTATTGCCCCGGTTCATTCCAACTCTTTAATGGCGCGCGCCGACGGGCGACTTGCCCGACCCGATTTTTCCTGTTCCTGCGGTTGGCGTCGATGAGACGCCACGATTAATCATGTCTTGGAGCTCATCTGGATTGGATGAACGCGCCAGCGCCACATCCAGGGTGATCAGCTTGGCCAAATACGAGTTCGCTAATCCCTGGTTGAATGTTTGCATGCCCGTCTGCCCCGTTCCGGTTTGCATCGCGGAGTAGATCTGGTGAATTTTATCTTCGCGGATCAAGTTTCGAATAGCCGCTGTGGGGATAAGAACTTCCATCACCATCACGCGTCCGCGTCCGTCTCCCCGTGGCAGCAGCGCCTGGCAAAGGATGCCCTCCAGCACCATGGAAAGCTGAGCACGGATTTGCGGCTGCTGGTGAGAGGGAAACACGTCAATGATACGGTTGATCGTGGAAGCCGCGGAATTGGTGTGCAAAGTAGCAAACGTCAAGTGTCCGGTTTCCGCAATGCGCAGAGCGGATTCGATGGTCTCTAAGTCGCGCATCTCACCGATCAGCACCACGTCGGGGTCTTCACGAAGCGCGGCGCGCAGTGAGTTCGCGAACGAATGAGTGTCTGCGTGGACTTCGCGCTGGTTCACCAGGCACTTCTTGTGGTTGTGGAGAAATTCGATGGGGTCCTCGATGGTGATCATGTGCTCTTCGCGCTCACCGTTGATCTTGTCCAGCATCGCTGCCAACGTCGTGGACTTTCCGGATCCCGTCGGCCCGGTCACCAGCACCAATCCGCGTGGCTTATCGCAAAGGCCCCGCACCACTGGCGGGAGGCCCAGCGCATCAAATCCCTTAATCTCCCAGGGAATAGTACGGAACACGGCGCCCACCGCGCCGCGCTGATTGAATACATTTCCGCGAAAGCGCGCCAGGTTCTTCAACCCGAAGGAAAAGTCCAGCTCCAGATTTTCCTCGAAGCGGTGTTTCTGCGAATCGGTGAGCACGCTATACGCCAGCGATTTGGTATCCGCCGCGGTTAGCGGAGGCATGTCCAGTGGGCGCAACCGGCCGTGCACTCTCACGCGCGGCGCGCTGTTCGTGGTGATGTGGAGGTCGCTTCCTCCCATCTCGATCATTTTCTTCAGCAGTTCGCTTAGTGTTATCCCAGCCATAATCGCTGTTCTCCGATCCTATAAGACCGTTTCGCGGATCACTTCTTCCAACGTGGTCATTCCCAGTGCCGACTTGATCAGTCCGCTGCGCCGCAACGTAATCATTCCCTGCTCGATGGCCTTCTTCTTGAGTTCCAATGCCGACGCACCCACAAGAATCAATTCCCGCAGCTCGTCGTTAATCTCCATCACTTCGTACAAACCCGTGCGCCCCTTGTATCCACGCTTTCCGCAGGTGGAACAGCCCTTCCCGTGGTAGATCTTGGTGTCCTTCACTTCTTCCGGCGTATAACCCGCGTCGATCAGCGCCTGCTGAGGAATTTCCAACTCTTCCTTGCAATTCGTGCAAATCCGTCGCACCAACCGCTGCGCACAAATCAGGTTGACCGAAGTGGCCACTAGGAATGGCTCAATGCCCATGTTCATCAAGCGACTGATGGTCGACGGCGCGTCGTTGGTGTGCAGTGTGGAAAGCACCAAGTGCCCGGTTAACGCCGCTTTGACCGCAATTTCGGCGGTTTCAAAGTCACGAATCTCGCCGACCAGAATAATGTTCGGGTCTTGCCGCAAAAACGCGCGCAACGCCGCTGCAAAGTTCAACCCGATCTGATCCTTCATCTGAACCTGGTTGATGCCCTGCAACTGGAACTCAACCGGATCCTCGGCGGTCATAATGTTCGTGTCCACCTGGTTCAACCGCGCGACCGACGAATACAATGTGTTTGTCTTACCGGATCCCGTCGGTCCGGTGACCAGCACCATTCCGTAGGGCTTCAAAATGTTGCGTTCGAATTTCTTCAACGATTCCGCCTCGAAGCCCAATTTGGTCATGTCCAGCCGCAGGTTTTCCTTGTCGAGCAACCGGAGCACGATTTTTTCGCCGTATAACGTCGGAACCGTCGATACGCGGAAATCCAATTCCTTCTTCTTCCCGTCGGCTTTGTACTTGATCATGATCCGGCCGTCTTGCGGTAACCGCTTCTCCGCAATGTCCAGCTTGGCCATGATCTTCATACGGCTGGTAATTGCGTCGCGCAATTTCATCGGCGGGCTCATCACTGTCTGCAGCACGCCGTCAACGCGGAAGCGCACGCGCATTTCGTTCTCGTACGGCTCCACGTGAATGTCGCTGGCCCCTCGCTTCACCGAATCGGTAAGAATCAGGTTCACCAGCTTGATAATCGGCGCTTCTTCGGCGGCCTTTTCCAGCATGGCCGCGTCCATCTCTTGCTCTTCGGCAGCCAGTTCCAGTTCCTGGTCCTCGTCCACCAGGTCTTTCATCAAGGAACTCAACTCTTCATGGCTGGACGCGCTGCCCCCATAGAAACGGCTGATGGCTTCCCCGATGGCTGATTCCGACGCCACCACCGGCTCTACGTTGAAACCGGTCATGAACTTGATGTCGTCCATCGCGAACACGTTCGTCGGGTCGGTCATCGCAATGGTCAGCACCGAGCCTACACGCGACAGCGGCACCACCTGGTACCGCAATGCCGTGTCCTGCGGGATTAACTTGATGACGTTGGGATCGATCTCGTAATACTTCAGGTTAATCGAGGGCACACCATACTGCCTCGACAGCACACCCGTGATGTCGTCGTCCGTAATGAAGCCCATCTTCGTCAGGCAGCTTCCCAGCTTGCCCCCGTTGGAGCGCTGAAACTCCAGCGCCTTCTCCAACTGGTCCTGCGTGATCAGGCTTTCTTTCAGTAAGATTTCGCCCAAACGGACCGACATCCGTAGGTCTCCCTAAACGTAGTCACCCACCGCTCAAGATAACAAACGCGCCGTTGTTGCGCGGTTCGATTTTGGTCCACCGTTGTGAATTCGCTAATACCTGTACGCCGGAACAGGCCGTAGGGCCCGCGACCAGTGTCTCTTTCTTGACTTGCTGCTACTGCGTCGTTATCTTGCGAAAGAGATGTCTGCCACCCGCATTTTGCCCAGTGATCCTTCTGTTCGCAACCGCACCCGCCGGCGGCCCCATTATCCCGCGTCTTCAGCGGATCGCGGGCCACACCTGCCGGATTTAGCTGCCTACTATGATGCGCTTTTTCGCGCCCATGGGCCGCAGCACTGGTGGCCCGGGCGCACTCGTTTCGAAATTATCGTTGGCGCGATCCTCACGCAAAGCACCAGTTGGAACAATGTTAAGCTTGCGATCGGCAACTTGCGCCGGGAGAAACTGGTGTCCCCTGCGGCCCTCGAACGCGTGCCTCTCGATCACCTCGCTCAGCTGATTCGCTCGTCCGGCTATTTTCGCCAGAAGGCGCAGAAGCTCAAAGCCTTCGTCCATTTTCTCTACCAGCAGTACGGTGGTTCCTTCAATAAAATGTTTGCCGCGCCCACCGCTGAACTTCGCGAACGGCTTTTAGAAGTTCACGGCATTGGCCCAGAAACTGCCGATTCCATCTTGCTCTACGCCGGCAATCATGCCGTCTTCGTCGTGGACGCGTACACCCGGCGCATCCTGAAGCGCCACGGTTTGGCGCACGAAAAACACTCATATGAAGAAATTCGTCGCCTGTTCGAACAAAATCTTCCCGTCAATCCATCGCTCTTTAACGAGTACCACGCGTTGATCGTTCGCACCGGCAAACACTTCTGCCGCAAGCGCAACCCCGATTGCCAGCACTGCGCGCTAAAATCGTTTCTTCCTCCAGGTTCGGAGTTCACTCCATGAGCCCGATCACCACTCGAGGTCGCCTCCGCCTTGTCTTCGCCGGTGTGCTGGTCACGCTTCTGCTCGCGGCGGTCTTCACCCTCGGCTCACTCGACGTCCCCTTGGAGCCACAATCCTGGCGCGAAGTCATTGTGCTTTATGCCGTCTCCAGCTTTATCACCGCGGCGCTGCTGGTGTTCGGCCTTATTTTCATCCGCAGCGTTGTTCGTTTGCGCATGGAGCGCAGCAAAGCGCAACTCGGCGCGCGCTTCAAAACGAAAATGGTCCTCGGGGCGATGGCCGTTTCCCTGCTTCCCGTGGTGTTCATGTTTTTCGTCAGCTATTCCCTGCTGAATCGTACCCTCGGCCGCTGGTTCCCTCGCCCCCTCGAAATCGCGTCGGAGCAAACACAACAGCTGCTCAACGAACTCGGACGCGGCACTCTGCCACGTTTGCACACGCTCGGCTATCAGGCCGCGCTGCACGCCAATGAGCCCCCAGAAGCGTTTCTACAGCACGCACTCAGTTCCGGCCTGGACGCCGCGTGGATCTACGATGGGAATGGCAAGCTTCTGAAGGGCGGCGTGGTTTGCGACGATCAGCCGGAAAACCGCGCCGCTGAACTCTGCACCATCAGCGGTGTCCAGGGCGCGGTGCAAAACACTCTACCGAGTGGAGTGGAGATCTGGGCTACCAAAAACAACAGTTACTTCACAGCTCGCATTCCCGTCACGCTCGAGCGTCAAGCGAATGGTTCGCTCGTGGTCGGCTTCCGCACCAATCCCGATTTTCTGAAGCGCTGGACCATCATTCGCGAACAGACTCAGCAATACGAACAGGTTAAACAAAATTTGCGCACACTCAAGCGCCAGATGCTGCTGATCCTCTTCTGCTTCACGCTCATCGTCATGTCCGCCGTGACCTGGGTGGCGCTGTTTCTCGCCAAACAAGTCACCGTGCCGATTCAAGCCCTCGCCGAAGGTACCCGCGAAGTGTCCGCAGGTAATTTCGATTATCAAGTTCCGGAGCAAGCTCAGGACGAGCTCGGCGTGCTCGTGCGCTCGTTCAACTCCATGACCACGCAATTGCGCGACAGCCGCTCGCAGATCGACGAGTTTACGCGCAATCTCCAGCAAGCCGTCCAGGAACTGGAGCGCCGTCGCCAACTCATGGAAACGGTGCTCGAAAATATTCCTGCCGGCGTGATTTACATGGACGCGGAAGGCGGCATTCAGCGCACTAATAAGGCGCTGGCAAACATGTTCGAACTGCCCACGAAGCAGGTCTCGTCGCTGGAGGAATTGGTGGGAGCCGACGCCCACCGCACATTGCAGCAATTGATGCGGCGAGCGCTGCGCATGGGTGTGGTGTCACGCGAAATTGAAATTGTGCTCCGTGATCGCGTTATCCATCTCGCCGTTACCGTCAGCTCCATTGGCACGCTGCGGGCCAACATCGGCTATGTTCTCGTCTTCGACGACCTGACCGAAGTGTTGCGCGCGCAAAAATCCGCCGCGTGGCAGGAAGTGGCACGCCGCATCGCCCATGAAATCAAAAATCCACTTACGCCCATCCAGTTATCCGCGCAGCGCATCCTTCACTATCTCGAACGCCGCAATCATGCCCGCGTTGATAGTAAAGACGCGCCCGCCGATCCCGAATTGGCCCGCATTGCGCAAGAGTGCTCCCGCCTGATCGTTCGGGAAGTGGCTACACTCTCCGCGCTAGTGAACGAATTTTCCCAGTTTGTGCGCTTCCCGACCGCCAAGCTGCAGCCTACTGACGCCAACACCACGGTTCACGAAGCCATCGAAGTCTTTTCCGGGCGGCTCGACGGCATTCACCTCAAAACCTCCCTCGAGCCGAATCTACCTTCGATTCGCGCTGACGCTCAACTTCTTCGCAGCGTCATCATCAATCTGATCGACAACGCCGCCGAAGCTCTTGAAGATGCCACGGTTCGGGAAATTTCCATCGCCACGCACTTGCGCCCAGCATCCGATACCATTGAAATTGCTGTTGCGGATACCGGTCACGGCATTTCGCCGGAAGATAAGGACAAGCTGTTTCTACCCCATTTTTCCACCAAGGATCGCGGCACCGGACTGGGCCTCGCCATTGCCGCGCGCATTATCACTGAGCATGGGGGCTCGCTTCGCGTAGAGGATAATCGCCCTGTCGGTTCACGATTTCTGATTGAATTACCCGTTGCGGAAATGTCCGCCCCGGCCGGCACCGAGAAATTGGGAGCGGACATCGATCGATGACAATTCATCCAAAAATCCTCATCGTGGATGACGAAGAAGGCATCCGTGAATCACTCGCCTCCATTTTGCGGGACGAACGTTATACCGTGGAGACCGTCGGCTCTGGTGAAGAAGCCCTCGCCCTTGTCGGCAAAAACGATTTCCAGGTTGTGCTTCTGGATGTCTGGCTGCCCGGCATCGATGGCATGGAAGCCCTCACGCGTATTCAGGACCTGCCGCGGCGCCCAGCAGTCATCATGATTTCCGGTCACGGCACCATCGAAACCGCGGTGCGTGCCACTAAACTCGGCGCGTTCGATTTCATCGAGAAACCGCTCTCGTTGGAAAAAGTGAACGTTCTGGTCCGCAACGCGCTCCAACAACGCCGACTGCAAGACGAAAATCAGACGCTGCGCAGCGAACTGGTTCATCGCTATCAGGTGATCGGCGAAAGCGTTCCCATGAAAGCGCTGCGCCAGCAAATTGCCGTCACCGCCCCGACAAACGGCCGCGTGCTCATCTATGGCGAAAGCGGCACGGGCAAGGAGCTTGTCGCGCGGGCCTTGCACGCTAACAGTCAACGCAATAAAGGTCCTTTCGTGGAAGTGAGTTGTGCGGCGATTCCCGACGAGTTGATCGAGTCCGAATTATTCGGTCACGTGAAAGCCAGCTTCAGCGGCGCAACAGACGACAAGATGGGGAAATTCCAGAAAGCCGATGGCGGCACGTTATTCCTGGACGAAGTCGGCGATATGAGCCTTCGTACCCAATCCAAAGTGTTGCGCGTGCTCGAAGAACAGCGCATCGAACCCATCGGCTCCAATCAGACGCTCAACGTCGATGTGCGCGTCATTGCCGCAACCAACAAAAATCTCGAACAGGAAATCACTCGGGGCGCCTTTCGTCAGGACCTTTTCTACCGCCTGAATGTGATTCCCTTCCATGTTCCTCCGCTGCGCGAACGCAGGGAAGACATTCCCGTGCTGGCACGGTTTTTTCTAAATGATTTCAGCACGGAATATGGGAAAAAAACGCGCGAACTTAGCGACGGCGCCCTCGAAATTATCGTGCGTTATCCGTGGCCTGGAAACGTCCGTGAACTCAAAAACCTTGTCGAACGCCTGGTGATCGTCTGCCCGCAATCCCGCATCGAACCGCATCACCTTCCGCCCGAATTGTTCCGCGGCGTCGCGGAGAGCCCGCAGCATCCTTACTCCACGCTGCACGAAGCGCGCAGCGCCTACGAGCGCGAGTTTATCCTACGTAAACTCCAGGAGCATCGCTGGAACATGACACAAACCGCGTCGGCCCTGGGGCTCGAGCGCTCCCACCTTTACCGCAAAATGAAATCCCTAGGCATAGCCGCCCCGGAATAATCACCCGCTCCCGCAGCCCGAGTTTCCACATGCGCGTCGCGGCACCGCACTGCTGCGCCCCATGTCCGCACAATACAACCCGTGCCATTCCTGGTGCGCACTTGCGTTTCCCCCCTACGATTCTTCACCCTTGCTCCGCTGATCCTCCGCCAGCGCCTCCAACTGCGCGTGCCAATCCAACTCCCGCACTTTCTGTGGATTCTCTCGCCAATCCGCCACCACCTTGACAAACATGGCGAGAAACACCTTCGTCCCCAGCAACTTCTCCAGTTCTTTACGGGCTGCGGTCCCAATCTTCTTGAGCATCTCCCCTTTGTGCCCAATCAGAATCTTTTTCTGCGAGTCGCGCTCCACATGCAGAGTGGCATGAATGCGCAATAGCTTAGGCGTCTCCTCAAATTGATCGATCACCACCGCCAGGGCGTGCGGCACTTCGTGGTACGTCAAATCGATAGCCTTTTCACGGATAATTTCTCCCACCAAGAATCGTTCCGGCTGATCGGTAACCTGGTCCCCCGGAAAAAACGGTTCGCCCTCGGGCAATTGTTTAAAAATCTCCGCCAGCAAATCCTCGCAACCATCGCCCTTCAACGCGGAAATCGGCACCAGCGCCGCGAAAGGAAATGCTTTTGCAAACGCATCCATCAGAGGCAAAAGCTTCGCTTTGGGCACCCGATCGATTTTGTTCAGCGCGAGGATCGTCATCCCTCCGAATCGCTGCCCCTTGTCCAGCAGCAGTGAATCGGCGTGCGGTAGAGTCCGGCTCGCGTCCACCATCATCAGCAATACGTCGATTCCTTCCAGCGCCGCCGCTACTTCCCGCATCATTTGCCGGTTCAGCGCGGTGTTTGCCTCGTGCAATCCGGGAGTATCTACGAACACAATTTGCCCTTCAGACCGGGTGACAATCCCCTGGATCCGGTTGCGCGTGGTCTGCGGCTTCGAAGTGACAATCGCCACCTTCTGCCCCACCAAGCGGTTCAGCAACGTCGATTTGCCGGCGTTCGGCCGGCCAATAATGGCTACAAATCCTGCCCGCTTCTTTTTGTTCTTTTCTTCGTTTTTTGCGGTCACACGCTTCTCATTTCACAATCGGCAGTTCCAATGCACTCGGATGCTCCGCGTCGTGCAACAACTGAATGTGCGCCACGCGAGCATCCTTGCCCGATTCTCGCGCCACCGCGCCCCCGCTATTGTAATTCTTCTCTGTCGACGGCGTGTTCAAGCTCGCAATCACCAGGCGCAGCCGGCTTCCTGGCGCCACCTGTCGCGAGAAAAAAGTAAAGTTGTCGAACACGTATTTCTCCACCTTCCCCGGGTGCACCGGCTTTTCCTCCCGCATAGACTCGCGATACCTCGCACGCATCGTCGCGCTGCTGAGCAGAATTGAACTGCCGTCTGCCTGAATCTCGTACAACCCAACGCTCAGATCCGTATCCGGCACGTCCATGGTCAGCCACACTGTCAGCTTCGGAAAACCACTCACTTCCGTCGCGGCCCCAAACAGCTCGCCATGATAAACCACCCCCTCGCCGTACAAATTCACGATTCCCGACTGGTTCGTCAGATACGAGGGATTTTCTGCGGGCTCCGCATCCCCTGGACGATTGTCCATCGGGTCGTACGTCCAGCCATCACTCGCAGACCCGCTGGCCTTGGTTGTCAGCAATGTCCCGGAGTGAAACACGTCTCCGGCCCCGCCACTCGAATTCAGGTACAGCGTCAGCGTTCCATTGCAGACCGATTCCAGGCTATCCGCATATTTCCATTCCTCGGCTCCCATCACGTAGTACGCCACCCGCTTCTTCAGGAACTCCGGCTTGGCTGCGCCTTTCATTGTCCATGCATACCACTCGCTGTGTAGTTTATTGAGGTCCAGCGCACTTACCTGTGCAAACTTAAGTCCACCCATCTCGGTCTTCGGCGTACGTGTGCCCGCGTGATCCCAGGGACCGATAATCAGGTAATGTTTAGCCTTGGCTTCCTCAGAGCCATACTGCATATGCCGCTTATAAAAGGTGAACGCACCTGGCTGGTCGCCGTCGTAGTGCCCGGTAATCGTCAAAATCGGCAAGCTCAATTTCCGGTACTCTTCCGGAGTCGGCACCATGGCGTCGTAATAGGCGTCCGGAGTCGGATGCTGCAACCATTTCTGGAAAACCGCAGACGGATTCCCCACCACCTTGTCGTATTCCGCAAACGCGCTGTGCGTCTTGTACATTTCGCGCGACTTGCCGCCCCAGTACGCGTCATTGCCAAAAATTTCCGCATTGCCGGTATGGCCGCTGGTGAATGTTAGCCACTGTTCGTCGTACGGAGCGAAAATATTGAATTGAAATGGAAAGTCCACTCCCGGATGGGCGGCGGCGGCCGGCACAATGGTCGCCAGGTGCGCCGGGAACTCCTTGGCCACGGTCCACTGATCGAAACCAGCGTACGAACCGCCCCACATCGCCACTTTCCCATTCGCATAGCTTTGCTTCGCCAGCCACTCGGTCACGTCGTATCCGTCGCGGCCTTCGTTCGCGAACGGCTCAAATTCTCCCTCGGAATTTCCGCGTCCACGCACGTCCACCAGCGCGTACACAAATCCATGATTGGCGAAGTACACCGCGCGCGTCGTATACGAGTCCGCGATGTACGGTGTGAACGTGAAAATCACGGGTAGAGGCTCCTTCTGCCCGTGCGGCTGGAAAATTGTGGCATTCAGATGTACGCCGTCGCGCATCGGAATTTTCACGCTCCAGGTCATATCCACTCCGGGCGTACTCTCCTTCGGCCCGGTCTGCGCGCAGAACACCGCCGCTGCACAACAACTTGCGAACAGACATACCCAGATGCGCACCGCCGCCCTCGCGCCTGCTTTCATCCTTCACCTCACTGAACGGGATCGAACGCGCCCATGATACCAGCACACAACGGCCCTGCTTCTTTTTCCGTAGATTGTGAGTAGCGCCGACTTCGAGCCGGTTCTTTGTGTTTTCGTGCGCGTAATCAAAGCGGAGTTGGAGATCCGGCCGTCGCCAAGCGCCGCGCGCGGAGCCGCAGCACCTTGCGCTGGTTCGATTCCAACACTTCAAAGCGGTACCCCGCCAAATCAATACTGTCCCCCGGACCTGGAACTTTTCCCAGCGCGTGACTCAGCAAACCCGCAACCGTGGTGACCGTTTCGTCCGAATGATCGCCAAACTGCAACGATAGGAGTCGTTCCACGTCCGAAATGGACATGCTGCCCCGCAACACCAGGCTGCCATCCGCCTCGCGCACCGCATCCGGCGCCGGCTGCATACTGCCCGTGCCGCTTTCGCCCACAATCTCTTCCACGAGGTCTTCCACGGTAGCAATGCCGGCCACCGAGCCATGTTCATCGATGACCACTACCATGGATTGGCCTTTTTGCCGCATTTCCCGCAGCAGGTCCGACCCAACCTTCGTTTCCGGCACAAACAAAATCGGTTTCAGCAGGTCGCGCACCTTGCGCTTGGGCAAATCTGTATCCGCAATCTGCAACAAATCCTGGACCTGGACCACGCCGATAATGTCGTCCGGGGTGCGGTCATAGACGGGCATTTTTGCGAATTTGGTTTCTACGTATTTCGCGTGCATTTCCTCGAGCGACGCGTCCGCCTGCAAAGCCACCACATCCGGCCGTGGTGTCATCACTTCGCGCACCCGCTTGTCGCTGAACTCCACCACCTGCTCGATCAAATCCGCCTGTTCCGGCTCGATGATTCCTTCTTCTTCCGCCACTTCCACCAGCGCTTCAATTCCTTCTTCCGTTCGTTGCTCTTCGGTTCGCTCCACTTCCAGCTCCGAAATGCGGGCCAACGATTCCGCGCCTTCCAGGAACACACGAATCGGCCACACCAGCCACATCGCTGCCCGGATCAGCGGCAACAACGGCAGCAGCCAGCGCCCGGTTGTGCGATACAGCAGCATGTCTGGGATGAAGTGCATCGCGATCACGACTTCCAGCGTCAAGAACACGAGGAATTGCACGCCCGCTTCCCAGCGGTTGGGCACGAAGTACACTACGCCGCGGGTCGTCTCCAGCACGACGAAGGCGAGCCAGAAGTGCCCCAGAATGCGGAACGTGCGTCCGCCGCTCCTTCGATTAATCTGCAGCTTTGGTTCGATTTCCGCTTCGAAGATTTCCAGGTGTTCGTGGACGCGCCCCGTGCTCATGCGTCCTAATTCGCGATAAATCAACGTGAGGTAGGAAAAAATCGGCAGGCCCAGCGCCAGCACCAGCAGGCTGCCAACGTACACCCAAAGTATCATCCGCCTAGCCCCAACCGCCGGCGCAATCGCATCTCTCAACTGCTCCATCTCGCCGCGATCGCTCTGGTGATCATATCCCAAAAGGTGCAAGACCCCGTGCAGCATCAACACGCAAATTTCTTCTGCGGTGGTTCGGCCAAACGTTTTTGCGTTGCGCCGGGCCACCATAGGCGAAATGGCGATATCACCCAGAATATACGCCGCGCAAGTTTCTCGCTCTAGCCCGCAATCCGCGTGGCCGCGTGTGCGTTTCCGACGGGAACGACAGCACATCCGTAGTTTTCGCTTTGTTCCGGAATTTCTGATTGAGTCGCTTCATTTCCGCATCGGTCACAAACCGCACAAACGCGGCCCCTTGCTGAAGCCCCAGTTCCCGATTTAACCGTAGCAGGAAACGTTCCGTCGCGGCTATAGGTAAACGTACTTGCTTTTGGCGGTTTTCGATGGACCGCCCATCGCGTTCGACCCAAACGCCTCTCGCTCAATTCGCTTCGCTTCCATCCCGGATTACGATACAGGTTTCTCCGGGCTCGTCAATTCTTTCCCGCGCTCTTGGCCTGCGCCTGTGCCGCCATTTCCGTCCTCGCGACGGTAGCGTAGCATCATGCTCTTCATAGGCGCGAATGATCTGTTGCACCAGATTGTGCCGTACCACATCCTTCTCGCCAAACTGGATCACGCTGATTCCGGGAATCCGCCCGCAAATTTCCAGCGCCTCAACCAGTCCCGACTTTTTTCCCGCCGGTAAATCGATCTGGGTGATATCACCCGTAATCACCGCTTTCGAATTAAATCCCAGGCGCGTCAGGAACATCTTCATTTGCTCACTGGTGGTGTTCTGCGCTTCATCCAGAATCACAAAGGAATCATTCAGCGTGCGCCCGCGCATGAACGCTAGCGGCGCAACCTCGATAATTCCCTTTTCCAGAAAGCGCTCCAGTTTGTCTGCGTCCAGCATGTCATATAGCGCGTCGTACAATGGTCGCATGTATGGGTCGATTTTCTGCTGCAGTGTCCCCGGCAAGAATCCCAGCCGTTCCCCGGCTTCGACCGCGGGCCGCGCCAAAATGATCCGATTCACTTGTTTGGTCAGCATCGCGCTTACGGCCATCGCCACCGCTATATATGTTTTTCCCGTTCCTCCCGGCCCAATCCCGAACGTCATGTCGTGGCTTTCGATCTCTTCCATGTACCGCCGTTGGCTGGCGTTCTTCGGCGTAACCGTTTTCTTTCCGAACGAGCGCGTTCGTCCGTGTTCGAACATGCCTCGCGGCGAAGTGTGCGGCTCATCCGTCGCTACGCGCATCAGTGATTTGATTTCCTCGCTCGACAGCACCCGCCCGTGCCTCGTCAAGTGGTTATATTCCTCCACGATCCTCACCGCCTGATCCACATACTCTTGCGCGCCCTCAATGGTTAGACGGGTATCGTTCAAGTGCGTTCGCACTTGCAGAACCTCTTCCAGCATTCGTATGTTTTCGTCGAGAGTCCCGAAGAATGGTTCCAGTTTCCCGGAAATATGTATGGTTCGCTTCATCCAGTTGGAAGGTGTCGTTGCTTCCCGCAATGGCTGGCCGATAAAACTCCTCCTGATTGGTCCCCGTGTAGCAGCGGGTTTAGCTGCCCGCTGCTATTGCTGCACTATCCACAACCTAGCGCACCCCTGTGCAAGGGTCAAGTTACACTCCGGTGAAATCTCGCGCGCACGGCCGCCTCAGAAGGGCCGCCCCACAAGCCTTAATCTTTTCTCGCCAATGCCTCCTGAATGGCCTTCTCCGCCAGCGGCGCCATCACCGCATAACCCGCCGCATTCGGATGCAACCCATCATACGTCAACCCGCTTTTTAGGAAGCCATTCTCGTCCACCATCGCCGCAAAATAATCCAGGTACACATCACCATGTTCCGTCGCGTACTTTTTGATCCACGCATTCAAGGTCACAATCTTTTCTGGCGGGCGTCGCAAGGTCTGTACAATTTTCTTGCCCTCTGGAGTGGTCGCGTCCAGCACCGGCATCACGGAGGAAAGCACAACGCGAATCCCGTGGGCGTGGGCCAACTCGCGCATCGAAGCGAGATTTCCTTCGATCGCTTCCAGCGTCATCGGCCCGGTGTTCCCGGCAATATCATTGGTTCCGGCAAGAATCAGGACGACGCTGCGGTTGCAACGCGATCACATCGGGACGAAACCGGACCAACATCTGTGGGGTGGTCTGTCCGCCGATTCCGCGATTCACATACGGTTTGCCGGGAAAAAAGCCGCCGAACTGCGGCTCCTGCCACGCCATCCGTGATGGAATCGCCCATGAACACCACGCGCGCTTCGTCGGTTGCCGGCGCACTCAGTGTTGCATTGGCCTCGCGGTATCTTCCGAGCCAGGCCCAATCCATTAGTCGCGCGTTCTGCTCTTCCACCCTTTTCTGCAGTACCTCCACCTCGGTTTACAGCTGTGTTGCGCATCAGTCGGCGCGTTTGCTCCCGGCGCCTGTTGCCCCCACACTTCCGAAGTCCCGCAGCAAACTCCCGCGAGCAACAGCAGGATCGGTTTCAGTTTCATGTCCCCCTCGCTTCGCGAATTCTTCCCTGTACCGCAAGCACGCGTTTCCCGGCCTCGGACAGTGTCGCAACAATAACTGTCCTTTTGGTACGCCAGAACTATAGACCGTGGAACTTCCATCCGCAAAAATCGGAATCATAGAACAGTGCATTTGTGAGGATAAGAAGGCTCTGAGGGAGGGATAGGGTTATGTCAGGCACATGCAAATATCTGGTTTTAGGTTCCGCGATGGCGCTTTTTGCGTTACCCGCCCTCGCCGCCGAAGAAACACCCAGCGCACCAGTCGTCGCGGCCGCTGCGCCTACGGCGATCGTGAAGTGTCCCGGAGTGACGAGCATCCCCTTCACCGCGGATGCGGAGCAAGCGCTCCCGATGAAAATCGTTGGCTCGCTGACCTGCGGCGATACCGTCGCCGTTATTTCCGACCTGGAAGGCTACACCGCACAGATTCGCACCCGGGACGGTCACCAAGGTTATGTCGCGCGCATGTATCTCGCAGAAGGCCACGCGTCAACACCGGCCGTCCAGAAGCCGCAGGCTTCCTCAGCTACGCCGGTGAATGGCGTGGTTCGCTGGGCTTCCGGCGCGCCGGGCTGCGACGAATTCATCAGCCACGGACGTCACGTGGAATCCATCACCGCCAACGGCGTTACCGTTCAGGTTTCCATTCAGGATAGCGGTTGGAAATATCGCACTAACATGGCCGTCTCCAATCAGTCCAGCGAAAAAGTCCTTGTGCTTCCGGGCATCATCACTCTGGACGAACTGAGGCCGAATCTCCACTCGCTTCTCGCCGCGGACCCGGCAAGACTCGCGCACAATACCACCCACCAGATTTTCTGGACGCTGACGACTTCGTGCCCACACCCAGCGCCGTTGCCGCCAATCATTCTCCGGCCACCGAATCCGATCTTGGCAACCGCACTTCCCCCGCGCCAGATTATCTCAGCCCTCATATGGCGCTCGCTTCCACCCACCACGGCGGTTTCGAACGCGAACAATCCATCGACGTTCAGTCCATCGCCCTCAAAACCAGCAGTTCCTGCCGGACAAATGACTGCCGGCGTGATGTGGTTCAATCGCGACAGCGCTGCGCACGATCTGTCCATGCGGGTGCCCGTCGGCAACATGGTTTTTGATTTCGCGTTTTCCCTCGAACAGAAAAAACAATAACTCCCCAACGTGGAAGCGGCCCGGTGCACCCCCACGCCGGGCCGTTTCCGTTTTTGGGGGGCCCACCTCTTTCTGAGGCGGGCCGTTGGTATTTTGGTATCGACTCACGCAGCACGCAGAGGCGCGGAGAAAGAATGGAAGAGCAGTTCCTTCGCGGACTTCGTTCGGAATGACAGGAGTGGTCGTCGACGATCGAAACGAAACGAAGGCGAGCCCAAGCCCCAGGTGCAACAGCGGCACCTGCACCCTGCGCCTCTGCGTGCGGCCCCGGAGGTCCGGGGGAATGGGGTATGATTGCGGCGCGTGGTGGAGGTATGTATGCGTGGACTTAGCGTGTTGTTACTGGGTGGAGTGATGGTGGCGGGCGCTGGCTGGGCTAGTGCGATGGCTGTGGCGCAGGAACCGGCGGGCGCTGAGGCGGGTGGCGGGGTCGCTCCTTCGCATGGCACAGCTACTGGACAAGGTGCTGGGCAGGCGCAGACGATTCGGCGGGATGAGCAGGTGGTGGCTACGCATGATGGGGGCGTGAGCGAAGTGCTGCAGAGTATCGTGGTGCCACCGAAGGCGGGCGCGCCGTTCACATTGACGCTGGAGACTGAGTGGGAAAAGCAGCTGTACGATGGCGGAACGATTACGTTCGTGAATAAAAGAAGAATCGCGCGAGACGCGGCGGGACGCGTTTATCAGGAGCGCTGGGCGCTGGTACCCGAGAATGATGATCGCGTGAAGTCGATGATGACGGTGATTCAGATCGCGGATCCCAACCAACACACCTTGTACAACTGCTGGTATGTGAACAAGCCGAACACGTGCGTGTTGCTGGAGTATGGAGGATCGACGGAAAAGATTTATAAGCCGGCGAGTCCGCCGACGGGAGAATGGCCGGGCGGTGGAGGATCGTCGGTACACGAGGATTTAGGGAAACAGTTCATTCAGGGAGTGGAGACGGAAGGAACGCATGACCGAATGATCTACAACGCAGGGTCGTTTGGAAACGACCGGCCGGTCACGGTGGAGAATGAGTTTTGGTGGTCGCCAGCATTGGGATTGAACTTGTTGTCGATCAAAAAGGATCCGCGCATTGGAAAGCAGATGTTCACGGTGACGAGCGTAACGTTGGGGGATCCTGATCGGTCGCTGTTTGCGCTGCCCGCAGGATTTACGGTGGTGGATCACCGATCGAGCGAGGTGATTCCGAAGGGGTCGGACGAGCGGCCGGAGTGACAGTCGAAGAGGACGGATTTCACCACAGAGAACAGAGGGCACAGAGGAAGGGCGGGAAGGATACCGCGGGGAAAAACCGGCCCGTGAGAAATCCCTGAACCAACGCTAGACCGACGTGCAACACGAGCGCTCGAAAACCCTCTGAGCTAACCCCAAGCACCCAAATGCCAACAGCGAATGATGGGGCACGCTCACGTTGTTTGCGGATAGCGTATGCTGGGGGAGCCTAAGAAACGAGGACAGCGCTGGAGATGAGGGCATCGGAACGACGAATGCTGCGGGCGATCGCGCTGTTCAAGATGGCGAAGGCGGCGGCGTTGGTGGCAGTGGGTGTAGGCGCGCTGAAATTGGTGAATGTTGATTTGGCGGACGTGGTGGGACATTGGGTGGCGAGGATTGGGTTGGCGCCGGGAAGTCACGATATTGGGCGGGCCCTGTTACAGGCGGCAGCAGTAACCTCGCCTCATATTAAAGCAGTGGGCGTGGGAAGTTTTGTATACGCAGGATTGTTTGCGACCGAGGGTATTGGCTTGTGGTTGCTGAAGACCTGGGCCGAGTGGATGACCATCGTGCTGACGAGCTCGTTGGTGCCGTTGGAGGTATGGGAGTTAGTGCGACGGCCAGGATGGGTGAAATTGGTGGTGCTGGTGGTGAATGTGGCTCTTGTCGGGTATTTGGTGTGGGTGGTACGGGAGGAACGGGCGGGGCATGGGAAAGAGATTGTCAGCCGGGACGCGTAGGGGAAGAAGGATTTACCACAGAAAGCACGGAACAAAAGCACCGGTCTGAAGACCGGCCACTGCACGACCGAACCAACACCGGCAACCAAAAGCTCGCTACGGGTGGACTTTGAAAAAGGGTTGGAGGTGAAATTCTTTTTCGAAGAGATTAGCACTCCGTTCAGCGTCCCGCAGATCTTCGGTGACATCGCCACGAGCTTCGACCTGAAAGGTAACCCCACCTTTCTGAAATGAGGCGCGCAAATCGAGGATGCGCTGGCGATGGGAATGGTCAAGACCTTCTGCGACACGGAGAAAAGAAGCGAGACGGCGTGCGACGCGCTGATCGTTGTTATTCAGACTCGAATAGGCGGGATGGTGGCTGGCGGGTTCCGATTTACGGTTATGGTAACGAACGATGGCGGCGACGATGGTGCGATCTCGCCCATGCAAGCCGGGGATATCGCCATTCAGTGCAAGATATTCTCCATGCTTGTGGTGCCCGCGATGACTGACGCGATGACCCAAATCGTGGAGAAGCGCCGCAGCTTCCAGTTGAACACGGGCCTGAACGGGTAAATGGTGCACAGATTGAAGATGATCAAAGAGCATGAGGCCGAGTTCGCGAACATGTTCAGCGTGACGCTGGTCATAATCCAGACGGCGCCCGAAACTACGGGTGGCCACGAGAAGCTGGCGGGCATCGGCGTTGTACCGGTGCGGCTCTTTGCGGGAGAAAGCCTCGCGGGCAATTTCGCAGAGTAACCCTTCGCGGAGACCGACGCCGGGAATGGCAAAGGTATGAATGTTCAGATAGCGGCCAAGGGTGACGAAGATAAGTGCAGCGACTGCCATGACGTCGGCGCGATCGCGGCGCACGCCGTAAGCCTTCATGCGCGAAGCTACATCCCGTTTCAAAATATCTGGTAAGCGTTCGCGGAGAAGGGAAATCTCCAGAGTGGGCAGGCCGTCCTGGCGCGGGCCGGGGGCCACATTCGCGAGGGTTTCGGCATTACCACCCAGAGCGACGGCGACTTGATCACCGAGATTGGGACGGTTCGGCAGACGGGATTCGAGAAGCGCGCGAACATAGCGGCGCACCTGTTCGGCTTGCACCGGGACGAATCACACCAGGAATATTGAGTGTGCTCATCAGTCGGACAGTGCCTAAACCAATTGGGCGGCCTGGACCAGGGAGTGATCGTGAAGGATGCTGAGTTCGAGGCTGCCGCCGCCAAGGTCGACGATGCAACCAGCCTGAACTTCCGGGCCGAGCCGCGAAAACAGCTTCGCGGCCAAGGCGCGATTCTTCCTTCGCGCTAATGACTTCAAGCGTAGATGCCAGTGGCCTGTTTCACGCCGCGAATTAGCTCTTTGCGATTCTGAGCTTCGCGCGTGGCGCTTGTAGCGACAGCACGATACTTGGTGACGTCGTACTCCTCCATAATCTCGTGGAGGCGCCGGAAGGCCTTGACGCCTTTTTTGAGCAGGTCTTCGCTGAAACGATGGCGAATGAACACCCCTTCACCGAGACGCAGAGGGTAGCGTTCGGTGATGAGCGGTTCAATGTCCAGGCCGGAATAGGCGCGGGCTACGGATAGACGGACTGCGTTGGAGCCGGCGTCGATGGCGGCGATATGTACGGGTTCGGGCATCTGGCCTTAACGCCAGAGATGAGCGAGAGCGGATGAGGGCAAGTACTTGGTGGAGCGAATACCGAGGTGCTCGCCGATGCGTTGGCGGAGCTGTTTGTTGACAGTGGAGACGCTGGCTTCGCCGTCGAGTTCGATGAAAGCGTTGCGTTTGGCCATGAGCTCGAACTCGCGCTTGATCATGGTTTGATAACGAACGAAGGACCAATAGAGGTCGTGAGAAAGAGACATGTCGCGGCCCGCTTCCCAATAGCTGATGGCTTGCGCTTTTTTGAATTCGCGGGCGAAGGCGGTTTCCGGGCGGACGTTGAGCCAGAACGTGAGATTGGGCGAAGCGCCATGGCATAAAGTCCGGTGAGGTAATCGCGATTGATGCCGCGAACCACGCTGCGAGCGATGAGCGTAAAAATGAAACGATCGGCGAGAACAATGGCGCCGGCACGGAGCGCGGGAACGATGCGATGCTCGAGCTGGTCAAAGAAATCCGTGGAATACATGAGCGCGAGGGTGAGACGCGTGACCGCGTTTTTGGCGAGCAGTTCGTCGATATCGCGGCCGACGAGATTAGAACGCCGCAGCCCGCTGGTCTGTACAGCGAAACCTTCGGATTCCAGCCATTCTTGAAGCAGGGCAATTTGTGTGGAGCGGCCGGACCCGTCAAGACCCTCGATCACGATCAAATTGCCGTTAAGTTCAGAAGGATCAAGTCCGACGAGGTGCTCGCCGAAAAACAGTTGGGAGTCGGTGACCTCCGCGGGACCGGGTTTTGGTAAGGAGATTTCGGGGGCGGGAGTTTTGTCTTTTTCCTGGTCGGCCATCATTACTCCACCAAATCCGCACGGGGCGCAAAGCGTTTCAGGTCAATTTTAGAAGCGACGATATCGCGCATCTGTTTTTGGAGTTTGTTCACCGGGAGAGTGCCATCGAGAACCACAAAATTGTCGCTGTCGACCATTCTGTCGTACTCCTCGAGGATGCGCGCTTGGAAGAGTTTGAAACTTTCGGCGCGATCGTAGGAGAGGCCGAGATCCATGCCGGCTTCGTAATATTTCAATTTGGGCCGGCCGCTGAGGATGCGGTCAACGGCGACGTCGAGAGGCGCGCGGAAGTAAAACACGATGTCGGGGATGGGCGCAAAGCGATAGAGATTCCGGAGCCACCGGTGCGAGCAACCGCGTGCGGCATCGCGCGCAAATGCGGTGTAGATGTAGCGGTCGGCGAGAACAAGGTAATCGCCCTGAAGCAGAGGCATAATCTGGCGTTCGCAGCGATCGGCAAAATCCGCGGCGTGAAGCAAAGAAAAGGTCGTAGGAGTGAGTAAGCGTTTTTGCTTACCGCGCCTCGTGGCGGATTTGACGAGCGGCGAGGAATTCCATTCCGTGAAGTGCAGCCGGTACCCACCAATCTCCAGCCAGCGTTTCAGAAGGTAGAGTTGGGTGCTTTTGCCGGAGCCGTCGGTGCCTTCAACGACGATGAGGGCGCCGGGATAAGCACGGCTGGGTACCGGGCGGCCTGGTTGCGGGAGTGTGGTTTTGGAGGCTTCCGAACGGGAAGCCCTTGGGGTGGTGGCGTCTTGATTTTCCATGGGACCGCTAAGCGGCTGCCCTTTAAGCTGTTCAGCGTAATCGCTCATTGTTAATAAAGCATTACAACACAGAGACAGTGGTGTGGGCAAAGTTGCGAGAGGAACTTTTGCGAGTTGGCGCACGCAGCGGCGCTAAAACACACAGCAACGCTAAAAGAGGTTCAGCTTGATGGTCAGGAACTTTTTGGGATTTTTGCGGAAATCATCAAGTAGTGTCCGCATTTCGCCGCTCAAATTGGTCAGATTGTCATAGAGCTGCGGGTCGTTGAACAGCTTGCCGACGGTGTTGTTGTTCTTGTTCATCTTGGACGTAGCGTCGGAAAGATTGCTGCTGGTATCGCGAAGCTTGTTGTAAAGGGTCTCGTCGGTGACAAGTTTGCCGAGAGTGCCCTTCCCTTCGCGAACGTCGCCCAACAGGGCATTGCCGTTGGCAAGCGCCTGCTTGGCTTGATCGTAAAGAGTGGGATCGTAGAGGAGTTTGCCGAGAGTGCCCTTTTGAGCGCGAACATCGCCGAGCATGGTGTTGACCTGATCGAGGGTGTTCTCGACTTTGTTGGCCATCTCGTCCTTCATGATCAATCGGCCCAAGGTGCCTTGGCCAGACTGAACCGTGGATGCAATCTGATCGCCCTTTGCAAGAATGCTGTTGAGGTGCCGGTAGGCTTGATCGTCGGTGAGCAATTTACCAACGGTGCCCTTCCCGCTCTGCACGTCGGAGACGATGGTCTTGAATTTGTTCGCTGAGAGCTTTCAGATTCGCAAGAACGTCAGCACTGCGCTCCACGACTTCCTTAATGGCTTTTTCTTCGCCGCCGGAAACGCTTGTCCATCTTTCAGAGGTACTCCGGTGTAGCCACGCTGAATATTGACGTAGCGATTACCGAGGAGCCCTTCGGTCACAAGAGTGGCGACGGAGTCAGTCAGAATATCGTTCTGAAAGCTGCGATCGAGCCGCATACCGACTTCAATGTTGTGCATTTTATCTGGAGGCTTGCCGTGCTCGCGGGGTACCAGCGTAATGCGGTCGACGTTGCCAATCTCGACCCCATCGAGACGGACAGGTGCTCCGGTAGCGAGGCCGGAAACCTCGGGAAGGAAGGTGTTCAGCTGATATTTGGGACCCCACACTCCCTGTCCCGTGACGTAGAAAATGGCGACCGCAAGAACCAACAAACCCACAAGCACGAACAGACCCACGCGCAATTCGGACCACGTCAATTGTTTACTGCGCGGCATTCGAAGATTCCTCCGAAAAAGACCAGGCCAACTTCAGCACTTCTGTACCTCGAGCACTTCGCACCACTATACAAGGTTTCAAATCAAAAACCGTTGCAAATACGGGTCCTTTGAGTTCAAAAGGTCCTCAGGGCTGCCTTCGAAATAGATGCGGCCATCGCGCAGCACCAGGAAACGGGTGATGGGTTGGTGCTCGTGGTCGTTTGCCGGACCGCGACGAACCGTGCGAGTCTTGGAATCGAAATGGAAATTAGCCAGAGCGAAACCGTCCTGTAAACGATGTGTGGCCATCAGCGCGGTCACGCCATAAACGTCGCGGAGACGAAGAATCAAAGTGATGATGGTTTGCGAAGTAATCGGATCCAAACCCGCGGTGGGGGAATCGTAAAGAACGATGGGCGGGCGATTGATGAGCGCACGAGCAATGGAAACACGGCGACGCATGCCTCCAGAAAGCTCCGCGGGCAACATATTGCTGGTGTGTTCGAGCTCGACAAAGCGTAGAACCTCTTCCACCTGCGGCTGAACTTCCTGTTCATCGGCACCGTCTTGCACCAGACGGTAAGCGACGTTTTCGCCGACGGTAAGCGAATCGAAGAGGGCGCCTTCCTGAAACACGAAGCCGATCTGGCGCCGAAACTGGAGCAACTCCTGTTCGGACTTTCCCACGATATTCTGACCTAAAACCTGAACGGAACCGCGATCGGGATTAAGCAGCCCTGCAGCGATTTTGAGGGTGAGCGTTTTCCCCTACCCGTTTCGCCAAGCAGCACAGCCGTTTCGCCACGCCGAGCGGCAAAAGATCAACCCGCGAAGAACCGGACCTTCCTCAAAACCCAGCCAGACATCATCAAATTTCACGCTCGGGCCATTGTCGACCTGCGGAACGACGGCGTTGAGGTTCGTCGAAAGTGAATCCATGAGGTTCAGAGCTTGTCCGCGAGGTACAGCGCGACTTTGTGAGAAACGTGTCCGCAATGATGATCATGACAGAGGAGACGACCACGGCTTGCGTGGTGGCGCGCCCGACTCCCTGTGTGCCGCCACGAACATTGAGACCCTGATAGCAGCCGACGGTCGACAGGATAAAGGCAAAGACCAGGCACTTCATGAAGCCTTGCATAAGGTCGGAAAATTCCAGGATGGCGATGGCGCGCTGCCAGAACGTAGTGGCGCTTAGACGCAAAGAAAAAACACTGGCGACCATACCGCCCAGGAGTCCGACGAAATACGGAAATGGTGGTGAGCAGGGGTACGGTGATGAGAGCGAAGCGAGCACGCGGGGCGAGATTAACTTACGAGTTGGGTCGGTACCCATGGCGCGCATAGCATCGACCTGCTCGGTCACCAGCATGGAGCCCAATTCGGAGGCGATGCCGGATGCACAACGGCCGGCCACGAGCAGACCGGTGATGGTCGGGCCGAGTTCGCGCACAAGCGCGAGAGACACAATATCGCCGGTGAGAGAAACTTGGCCGAAACGCTGAAACTGCGAACCGGTCTGCAACACCATCACCGCGCCGATGAAAAAACCGGAGAGCAGCACGATAGGAAGCGAGCCTACGCCGATATCGTCCATCTGATCGAGGGTGTCTTGAGCCGTAACGCGGCTTACTGAAGAGATTGGTCTAGCGAATCGGGCGACAGAGTTTCGTGTAGTCCTGAACTTTGAAGAACAGCTGCTTGGCGGCATCGGTCAAGAACTTCCGCTAACCGAGGAGTGCCGGGGGCGGAAGAACCTGGACTGGGAGACCTGTGAGAGGGGTATCGGCCACGGAGTTCTCGCGCGAAAGAACCTCGCGAGAAGCGTAACTGGAGCGGGGGGAAGAATCAAGGCGGGGATTTCGGGTAAGTTGCGACGCTGCATTCGATTGTGGGATGCAGCGATCAATCACCAACGGCAACTATCACGAACGCTGGATAGCGCCGGCATCTCTGCCACCCCAGCATCGTAGGGGCTTTTTCTTACCGCATCATCTTTACGACTTGCGCTGGAGCAGGGTCCGGAGTTGCTCCAAGTCACTGGGAGTTGCATCGGACACCGCGATGTAAGTGAAACCGTTCTGCTGCCAAGAAAGCCAGTGGTAACCATCGCGTTCCCCAGAGTCATTTGCGGAGGTGGAGGGTGCGCGCGGCACCGACGGAAGGACGAACACATTGATGATGTGCTTGCGTCGGCCATAGACGAGCGCGGCGGCGGTGTTTCCGCTGAGCACGTCGAGGCGACCACCAAGGAGCGGAAAACCATCATTGGCAAAGTCGGAAACGGTAGGCGCGAAATTTACTTTGCCATCAAACCAAGGTTTCACCGTGTGTTGATCGGAGGACTGCACGTCCGTAAGATGACCGGGCTGCAGCGACCGCAAATGGGCATCGACAGCAGCGACCGCAAGAGTATTGATGTTCGCGCGCGATTGCAGAAAAGCGCGGGCAGAGAAATACGGAGAGGAGAATTGCGGCAGCCAGGGCAGCCCATTGGAGCATGCGCAGCGGGCGAGCGCGAGTGGAGGCGCGAGCGGGCAATTGGGAGTAGATGCGAGTGCGCAAGTGGGCGGAAGCGGGCTCGTAAAGTTGAGCAGAGGCCAGAGTGTCGCGCAAATTTTGCTCGGAGTTAAGGGCGGAAGCGCATTCAGCGCAGGACTGCATGTGCCGTTCGAAACTGGCAGCCCCGGCGGCGTCAAGTTCGCCATCGAGATAAGCGTGCACATGGGCAGAAGCTAGGTCACAGCGCACGGCTGCTCTCCTTTCTGTCCGCAGGCGCGGATAAGGATTCCCGCAATTGCCTGCGGGCGCGAGCCAATGCGGACATCACCGTTCCGATCGGGTGCGACGTAATCGCGGCGATTTCCTTGTACGAGCAGCCCTCGAGTTCCCGCAGCACAAGAATTTCGCGGAAGTGCACAGGCAATTGTTCGAGAGCCTGTGCAATGCGCTGCCGGTCGTGGCTGGCGATCGCCAACACTTCAGGTGACGGTGTGTCGGAGGGCATGGCATCTTCGTTCATTTCGGAAATATCCTCGTGCGGCCGATTCTGGCGCAGCCACGTATAGCAATAATTGCGGACAATCTGGAGGAGCCACGCGCGTGGATCGCCTGCGCGGAAGCTGGGAAAGAAACGGTACGCGCGCAAGATGGCTTCCTGGGTGGCGTCTTCGGCATTGGACTTATCGCGAAGGAGCCAGCGGGCCAAATTAAAAGCGGCGTCGAGGTGCGGCAAGACGCACTGCTCGAATCGTTGTCGTTCCTGCGCTTCCAACACGTCCAAGGCTCAGTCCTTGTCCCTATACATGTAACTGCGGAGACGCCGATTTTATTCCCTAATCGCGTGGGGAAGGGTGAAAAAGATGGGGAAGAATGCCGCCATCGCCAACCACTACTTTCCACGCAGGGCCGCAGCACTGCGGGAATAAAACCGGGTAGTGCCGAGTCTCCATAGCAGAACACGTCCACGAGTGGCGCGGGCTTGATTCTCTCTTCGGGTTCGCGCCACGCCCCCAAGCGGGCGACGTGCGTGGAATTTGTAGGGCCCACTTCTGGCGTGGGCCGCAAAAGGAGACGAAATGGTAAGAACAATTAAAGACGAGATCGAGGTCGACCATAACGCGGACGAGATTGACCGCCGCGGATTTTTGAAGTGCATGGCGTGGGCGGGCACGGGAACACTTTGCGTGCTGCAAGGAGGGGTACTGAAGTCGTTCGCGTTGAGCCGATTTGGAGAAGCGCAGGCCGCGGCGGCTGTGGGTGAATTGAGCTTCGCACAAATTAGCGACAGCCACATGGGATTCAACAAGCCCGCGAATACAGATGTGGTGTCCACGCTGAAAGCGGCAGTAGAGAAAATCAATGCACTGCCGAATGCGCCGGAATTTTTGCTGCACACCGGGCGATATAACCCACCTGTCGCGACCCGAGGAGTTCGATACGGTCGATCAGATTCTGAAATCGGCAAACGCGAAGGAAGTGTTCTATGTGCCGGGAGAACACGACGTGACCGATGGCGATGGCAAGGAGTATTTGGGCCGCTACGGCAAGGGGACGCAGGGCACAGGATGGCATAGCTTCGACAAGAAGGGTGTGCACTTTGTCGGACTAGTGAACGTCATGAATTTGAAGGCAGGCGGGCTGGGGTCATTGGGCGGAGAGCAGTTGGATTGGATGAAGAAAGATTTGGAGCCGCTTTCGGCAAGCACGCCGGTTGATTGTGTTTGCGCATATTCCGCTGTGGTCCGTTTATCCGAAGTGGGGATGGGGGACGGATGACAGTGCACAGGCGTTGACGCTGCTGAAACGGTTTGGGTCGGTTACGGTGTTGAATGGGCACATTCACCAAACCATGCAGAAAGTGGAAGGGTCGGTGACGTTTCATACCGCGGCGTCCACGGCGTTTCCGCAGCCACAACCCGGAAAAGCGGATTCCCCGGGTCCAATGAAGGTGCCGGCGGAACAGTTGCGTGCATTGTTGGGTATTACGGATGTGAATTTTGTGCGCGGGCAGGAGGCTTTGGCGATTGTGGATTAGCGATTGGGGTAGTGAGAAAAGGCCACATAGAGTGCAGCGGGAGCGCGACAGCGCGGAGGAAAGAAGAGAGATCCCACGCGCAGAGGCAGATTCAATGACGCAATGATGGTGCTGGCACACGGGGGCATGCAGGCGCAATCCTGCGCCCCAGGAACAAAATCAAGGAGAAACGGAAATGGCAAAAACGTGATGCGCAGGATAGGTGTGGGAATTTTGGTGCTGTGTGGCGTGGCTTGGGGCGTGCGTGCGTGCCGGACGACGACAACCGCCGCAGTACCTGCGGGGCCGGTCGAAGTGAAGATTGATAATTTCACGTTTGCGCCGGCTACTTTGACCGTCGCTGCGGGAACCACCGTGAAGTGGGTGAATCGCGACGATATTCCCCACACGGTAGTGAGCGAAGACAAGAGCACGTTCAAGTCGAAGGCCATGGATACGGACGATTCGTTTTCGTACACGTTCACGAAGCCGGGAACGTACTCCTATTTTTGTTCGATTCACCCGAAGATGGTGGGCAAAGTGGTGGTGCAGTAAGGTGCCGGCGATGATAAGCCCATTTGATTTGCGATCGGAGCTGCTGGCGAAACACGAGCAGCACGTGGCTTTGATTCACTTCCCGATTGTTGTTTGGGCAGTAGCAGCGTTTAACCCCGCGGCAGACAGGCACTGCTGCGTCCCTAGTGGGAATGCGGTAGAATTGGTAGTTTATGCTGCGCTTCTATACCGCGGGTGAGTCGCACGGGCAGGCTTTGCTGGCGTTTGTGTCCGGATTGCCGGCGGGAATGCCTGTAAATGTCCAGGCAATTAATCACGAATTGCACCGCCGGCAGTTGGGGTACGGCCGCGGTGGGCGGCAAAAGATTGAAAAGGACTGCGCGGACATTTTCGCGGGCGTGCGGCACGGACAGACGATTGGCGCGCCTATCGCACTGCGGATTGAGAACCGGGATTGGGCAAACTGGGAAAAGATTCTGCCGGTCGAGGCGGGAAGCGCTCCGGAAACGGAATCGAAAAGGCTGGTGGCGCCGCGCCCGGGACACGCGGACTTGGCAGGTTCGCAGAAGTTCAATTTTCATGATGCACGGTACGTGCTGGAACGCGCCTCCGCTCGCGAGACGGCTGCGCGGGTGGCGGCAGGAAGCTTCGCGCGGCAATTATTGGCGCAATTTGGCGTGGAGATCGCCAGCCACACGATCCAAGTGGGGCGTGTGAAGTTGGAACGTAACGCCTGCTGGCAAGAAATCAAGACAATTTGCGGGAATTTGGAGTCGCCGCTGCGCTGCGTCGATCTGGAGACTGAAGAGAAAATGAAGGCGGAAGTGGATGCGGCGCTGAAGGCGGGCGATACCGTTGGCGGCGTGTTCGAAATTGTCGCGCACGGCGTGCCGGTGGGGTTGGGCTCGCATGCGCAATGGGACGAAAAGCTGGATGGGCGGCTGGCGCAGGCGTTGATGAGCGTGCAGGCGGTGAAAGCGGTAGAGATTGGTTCGGGAATTTTGGCGTCCGGGCTCGTACGGAAGCGAAGTGCAGGACGAAATTTCGTATGACAAGCACGCGCGCAGGTTCAAAAGGAGCAGCAATCGAGCCGGGGGAGTGGAAGGCGGAATTACGAACGGCGAAGACGTGGTGGTGCGGGGATTTCTGAAGCCGATTTCGACCCTCCGAAAGGCGTTGGGCACGGCGGATATGGTTACCAAAGAACCGGTGCAGGCAGCGTACGAACGATCGGATTGGTGTGTCGTGCCTGCGGGGGGGGTTGCTGGTGAGGCGATGGTAGCACTTGTGCTCGCCGATGCTTTTCTGCAAAAATTTGGAGGAGATTCGCTCGCCGAAACGCGGCGGAATTTCGACAGCTATGCCCGACAAATCGACGAGTTCTGAACCCACAACTGCCGCTGTGAACGCGCCGGAAGCGCCGCAGGCGCCACCACGCAAAATTTATCCCATTGTGAAGTATGGCGATCCCGTGCTGGAAAAGCCCACGGCCTTCATAAAGAAATTCGACGCGGAGCTGGCAGAGCTTGCCGAGGATATGTTCGCGTCCATGTACGCCGCCCAAGGAGTGGGGCTGGCTGCGCCGCAGGTGGGTAAGGGTATCCGGCTGGCGGTGGTGGACGTTTCCAATGGAAAAAATCGCGGAAGCGAAAATTGTCTTGGTGAATCCCGAAATTATCCATGCGGAAGGCGAAGTGCGCGAAGAAGAGGGCTGCCTGTCCATACCGGGATTCCGTGGCTACGTGGTGCGGCCGCAATTTGTCACGGTGAAGGCGCAAAACATCAAGGGCGAGCCGTTTGAGATTCGCGGGGAAAATCTGCTGGCGCGTGCGTTTTGCCACGAAATTGATCACCTGAATGGAGTTCTGTTTCTGCAGCATCTGAGCATGCTCAAACGAGACCTGATCAAACGGAAGATCAAGAAGCTGCGGAAAGAAGGCGAGTGGTAAAAGCGGCAAGAGCGCAGGCGGTGCGAGGATGAGCGGCCTGCGGCTGGTGTTTTGCGGTACGCCTCAGTTTGCGGTTCCCTCTCTCAAGAAGCTGCTGTCCTTACCTGAATTCGAAATCCTGGGAGTGTTTACGCAGCCGGACCGGCCGAAGGGGCGCGGGCAGGAAGTGTCCTTCTCGCCGGTGAAAGAGCAAGCGTTGGCGGCAAATGCTCGAATTTTCCAGCCGGAGAAGATCGCGCGCACCAGAGGTGGAGCAACAGTTGCGCGAATTGGCGCCTGACGTGATCGTGATTATCGCGTACGGCCAAATTATTCCCGCGCGGCTATTGCCTATTCCGCGGCTGGGCTGGATCAACCTGCATGCGTCACTGCTGCCGAAATATCGAGGTGCCGCGCCGATCCAGTGGGCCATTGCGAATGGCGAGAGCGTTACGGGCAATACCAGCATGCGCATCGACGCGGGAATGGATACTGGCGACATGCTACTGCAACAGGAATTACCAATTGGACCGGATGAAACCGCGCCAGAACTTGCAACGCGCCTATCCGAAGCAGGAGCGGGATTGATGATTGAGACGCTGCGCGGGTTGCAATCCGGAACCCTGCAGCCGCGAGCACAGGATTCAAGCGCGGCAAGTTATGCGCCGATGTTGAAGCGCGAAGATGGGCGAGTGGACTGGAGCAAGCCGCGCGCTGGAGATTTATAACCGAATGCGCGGCTTTACCCCGTGGCCGGGGGCCTACACGGAATTCCGCGGGCAAACGTGCCATGTGTGGGGCCGACCGCTGGCAAAGGAAATGTGCCCGCAAACACCGGGAACATTGTTGCACGATGGCGGGAAATTGATGGTGGCATGCGGCGCAGCAACCGTAATGGCGCTGACGCACGTCAAAGTAGAAGGGCGCAAGCAAATTACAGCGGCAGAATTCGCGCAGGGCGCCCGGTTACAAATCGGCGAACGATTCGGAAGCGCTGATTTGCAGAACACATATTGCTAAGGCATACTCGCGTATTCATCACCTTCGCCCCACGCAGCGTGGTTCAGGGAGCAAAAATCGAATGAAAAGTGAGCGACAGAAACGAGCGCGGTTGGGAATTCCTGTATCCGTTCGGGAACGATTGCGGCCAATCGCAGCGATGATCTTGGCGGCGCAGTTGGGAGCTTTTCCGATTGCGGCAGTTCCGGCGCGAGGCGAAAAAGCTGGCGACTGCCACGGCGCCCGATCCGGTGCTGGCCACGATGAAAACGGAACTGAACCGCGCAAAAGAGAGTCTGGCGAAGAGCGATCCTGCTCCTTACTTCCTGAGCTACACCGTGTACGACCAGGATCAGATCATGATCGCGGCGTCCTATGGCGGGATTCTGTCGAATTCGACGAACCGGAGGCGGTCGGCGGACGTGACCATGCGCGTCGGCACGCCGCAACTCGATAATACTCATGGACAGAGCCGCGCGAGTGGCGTCACTTCGGGTACGCTGCCGCTCGACGATGATCCCGACGCCGAAGCGCGGGAACTGTGGGAACTTACCGATCGCGCGTACAAACGAGCGGCGCCCGCTTATTTAAACGTGAAAACGAATACCGCGGTGCAAGCGGAAGAAGAAGATAAATCTCCCGGATTTTTCGAAGGATGCTCCGCAAGTGCATTCGGACGCGAAGCTGAAGGAGCCGCCATTCGACCGCGAAATCGTGGGAAGACGAAGTGCGGCGATTGTCGGGAGCGTTTCGCAATTATGCGGACGTGTACTATTCGACGGTGGTGCTGCAGGTTTCGTCTTCCAATTCCCGGATGGTGACCAGCGAAGGCACGGAATTGGCGATGCCGAGCGCGACTGCTCGACTGGTGATGGAAGCGCAGACGCGCGCCGACGATGGCATGGACCTTCTCCGCGTGGAGACGTTTCAGGCGCCCGACGGCGGGCGGATTGCCGCCGGAAAAAGAATTGACGGCGAAAGTGGAGAAGATGGCCGCGGATTTGAAGGCGCTGCGAAATGCGCCGGTGGCAGAGCCGTACGACGGTCCCGCATTACTGAGCGGACGCGCTGCGGCGGTATTTTTCCATGAGGTACTCGGGCACCGGTTAGAGGGGCACCGCCAGCGCGATGAAGACGAGGGACAAACGTTCACGAAGAAAGTGGGACAGCAGGTGCTGCCGCCGTTCTTGAGTGTTGTCGATGATCCCACGCTGAAGGAATTGGATGGAGTGAAACTGGCGGGCACATATGCATTCGACAACGAAGGAGTGCCGGCCAGGCGGGTTGAGGTGATCGAGAACGGCGTGTTGAAGAGCTTTCTGATGTCGCGCATGCCGATCAAGAATTTCGACCAGTCGAACGGCCACGGACGGAATCAGCCGGGACTGATGCCCACAGGAAGGCAAGGAAATTTGATTGTGTCGTCGACCCAGACTGTGCCGGAAGCGGAGATGCGCCAGAAGCTGATCGACGAAGTGAAAAAAGAGGGCAAACCGTACGGATTGTATTTCGACGATATTCAAGGGGGATTCACGTTGACGACGCGTTCGTTGCCGCAAGCGTTTCAAGTGCTGCCAGTGATTGTTTACAAAGTGTATCCGGACGGGCGGCCCGATGAATTGGTAAGGGGAGTGGATATTGTGGGCACGCCGTTGGCGGCGCTGACTCGGATTGTGACCACGGGAGACAAGCAGCACGTGTTCAATGGCATGTGCGGAGCCGAGAGCGGATATGTACCAGTGTCGGCTGCGGCCCCTGCCATGCTCTTCAGCGAAATGGAAGTGCAGAAGCGCGCACACGGCCACGACCGCCCCCCAATCTTGCCTGCGCCAGGATTGTCCAGCACCGAACCTATGAAGAATCCGGCGAAGCCCGGGGAGGTGCAGCAGTGAAGCGCACAAGAATCTTCCCTGCCCTGATTATCGGTGTGCTGCTTGCCGGTAGCATGAGCGTTTGCGCGCTACGAACGAGTGCGTCCGATGGCAAAGCTGTCGATACCCCGCTGGCCGCAGCTCGGGAAGCGGCAAAAGGCGACGCGCTGCTGGAAGCTCTGCTGGCGGAACTGGATCGGTCCAAAGAGCATTTGAAGATGGATCAGGTGCAGGCGCCGTATTACATCGAATATCGCGTGAACGACGTAGACAATTACAGCGCGGAAGCGGCTTTTGGAGCGCTACGCGAGAGCGAACGGTCGCATCTGCGGGTAATGCGGGTGGTGGTTCGCATCGGCGATTACAAGCAGGACAGCTTCTATGGGCAAGGAATGGGCAGCGGCTCGATTCTGCCCCTGGATAATGACGAGACCGCGATACGGCGCCAGATTTGGCTGCTGACCGACGAGGCCTACAAGAAGGCCGCCGATGCATACGCGGAAAAATTGTCGGCACTGAAGCAGTACACCGCGGATCCCAATCCGGTGGCCGATTTTGCGCGCGCGCCGATCGTGTGTAATGTGGGGGAGACAGCGGCGCTGCACGTAGACCAGGGCAACTGGGATAAGACCTTGCAAGATGTCACCAACCTCTACCGGCAGTATCCACAAATCCAGTCGGTAGACGCTGCGGCACAATTTACAGCGGTGAACGAGTATTTTGTCAATTCAGAAGGAACGATTGTCCGGCAGGGACGCGCGACAGCAACGGTGACACTGTCTGGGCAGACTCAAGCGGCGGACGGCATGCGTTTGGGGCGAAGCCCGTTCTGGACCGAGGGGCGACCGGAGGAATTACCCACGCGGGACGAGTTGATGAAAGAGTCCACCAAGATGCTGGACACACTGCAGGCGCTGGTGAACGCGCCAATCGTGGAAGAATCATATCGGGGGCCAGTGCTGTTTTCTCCAGATGCAGCTAACGACATCATGGCGGGGCTGATCGGCGGAAATGTGCTGGGGCGAAAGCCTCAACTGGGAAGGCCAAATCGAACCACGGGCGCGTTTGCCACGAGTTACAAAACGCGCGTGCTGCCGAAATTTGTGACTGCAATTGACGATCCGACGATGAAAAAGTTCGAAGGGAAAGATTTGTTGGGAAGTTACGACGTAGACAGTGAGGGAGTAAAGGCTCAGCCGGTGACCGTAGTAGATAAAGGAATATTGACGAACTATCTGGTGGGACGGCAGCCTCTGCGCGATTTCCCAGTTTCGAATGGTCACGGACGCGCAACTCCTGGGGGAGTACCCGTGCCGAGCTTGGGCGTACTGCTGTTCAAGAGTTCGGAGCCAGCGACGACGAAGGCGTTAAGCGACAAGCTGCGTCAGATGGCTTCCGATGAGGGGCAAGCATATGGGTACCGCGTGGAAACACTAGGGCCGGGCAATTCGCCGCGCTTGCTGTATCGCGTCTATGTGAAGGACGGGCATGAGGAGTTGGTACGCGGCGCGGTTTTCAATGAACTGGATGTGCGCTCACTGCGGAACGATTTGTCCGCCATGGGAGACGATGCGTTGGTAAGTAATCGCGTGAGTGGATTGCCTCAGACGATCATTTGCCCCTCGTTGTTGTTCGACGAATTAGAAGTGAAGCGGGCAGACACCACCAAGGAAAAATTGCCCGAGTATCCCGCGCCGGCTCTGAAGAACTAATCTCTGCGTTCCTCAGCGTGCTCTGCGCCTCTCCGTTATCTTTTTCTTTCCTTGATGGAAGTGCAGCGGCGCTGCGTGAGTGAGTGGGAACGGCCGTTCCAAAAAAGGATTGACGCAAACGGGTTAACGGTTCGAGAGTAAAAGCATGACGCTGCGAGAACGAGTCGAGTGGGCGAGCCGGGTAGCGTTCCTGATTTTCATCCTGGCCTCCGCAGCATTTCTGAGCGCTATTACGGCTATGCGCATCGCCATCCACGGGCGCGAAACCACCATGCCCAATCTGGTGGGCAAGGATGTCGGGGAAGCCAACAAAGCGCTGCGCTCCAAAGGACTAATTCTGCGGGTGGCGGATCGCGTGTACAGTGACGTGCCCATCAATCAGGTGATCCGGCAAACGCCTCCCCCGGGAATGCTGATGAAAGTGTCGCAACAGGCGCACGTGGTTTTGAGCCTGGGCCAGCGTGAATTGCAGATCCCGCCACTCGAAGGAAATTCGCTGCGCGTTTCGCGAATTGAGTTGCTGAGAGCAGGGCTGCAGGTCGGCGAAGTGTCTGCGGTCACGTTGCCGGATTTTGCGACGGATTTAGTGCTGCAGCAAAACCCTCGGCCAGGGCGCGGCGCGGCCACTCCCCGCGTGGATCTGCTGGTTTCGACGGGCACGAAAGAACCGAGCTATGTGATGCCCTATTTCCTGGGGCTGAATGAACTGGAAGTGCAGCATCGGCTGGACCAGGCGAATTTACATCGCAAGATCAATTATGTCGCGGCTCCCCAGTGGCCGCATGGAACGGTAATTGATCAGAGCCCGTTGGCAGGAACCCGTATTACCCCCAGCGCAGAAATTGAATTAACGATAGCGAATTAGCATCTCGTCGTGTGTTTCTTCTCCCGGGTTTTATCGGGTCTGATCGATGGACACCGACCTGCTTCGATTGGCTTCAAATCTTTCCATCGCACGAACGCACTCGGCCTCGCACTTGTCCGCGGTGAACGGATCGCCGGACTCCAGGGCGCGCACCCAGGCTTGCGACATGCGGATAACTTCGCCGAGCAGTTCAACGAGCTTGAGGTTCAATTCCTCTTGCGTCTCGGGGAGCTGAACATGGAAAGGGTTGATTGAGGCGGAAGGCCTGTCAGCGATGAGGCTTAGGGGCTTGAGTCCGGGGGGCATGATCAGGCACCTCCGGGAGAAGGCTATAACACATAAGACGCGAGGCGCAAGATGCGCGTTGGAAGGGCGTGGTTGCCTGTAACCCCAAGAATGATTCACCACAGAGGGCACGGAGAGCACTGAGGAAGAGAGCTAGCGGAGGTAGCCCCAGTTGTGCAATTTGTCCGAATCTTCCGCCCAGCGATCGCCGATGTCGGTGCGGTAGTACATGTTGGGAATGAGCACGTTTTTGATACGCGAGTAGGCTTGTGCCTGAGCCTGCTTCATGGTTTGGCCCAAGCCAACCACGATTAACACCACGCCGGAAGTTCCTGCGACAAGCCACTGCTGATTAACGATCTTCACGTCTTCGATGTGGATCCCTTCATTGATGGGGCGTTTGAAAACGATAGCGGCGTTTTTGCTGAAAGACTCAAACGTGGCTTCATCATCGAAGGGAAACGGGGGAACGACGATACGCACGCCAACCTGAAAGCCGCTGCGGGTGCGCCACTTCGGTTCTTGTCCATGCGCTAAGTCCCAGAACAGATCGCTGATCGGTGTGAGAATCCCTTCCTGCTGAATGCTGATGGTGGGATAACCGAAGCGCGAAGTGAACTCGAGCGGGTAGATTCCGTTATTGTTGACGATGCAGTTCACGTCGATGTACCCAACGTAGCCTTCGTCGGCGAGTTTTGGCTCCATCTTCAGCAGCGTGCGATTGAAGAGCGCATTGGGCTCGCTCCAGAACATAGCCGTGCCCATTTCTCCAGTGGGGGGACCGACTTCCCCAGGAAAAAGCTTTTTGTGTTCGAAATTGATGTTGATGGGCGTGATGAATTTCTTACCGTTAAAAAAGCCGCCGACAGCAACTTCAACACCGTTGATGCGGCGCTGCAGTTGAAAGACTTTGATTTCCTCGGCGAAGGCACGCTTGTAAGCTTCCAGCATGCCGATAACATCGTTGCCATCTTCTTCCTCGCCTACGAAGAGACGGCGCTTGACGTTTTGCGCTTCGCCGCTGGGCTTGATGACATAACGGTCGGGATTCTTCTTGACGAATTCAATGGCGGGATCGAAGGAATCGAAATCCTGATAAGGGATGATGGTGACGCCAGCCTTCTTTAGCTCTTCCTGGCCGAAGGAACGATCATCTTCGAGATTGTCGGTGTAGGTGGTGCCGCCGATGACGGGCTTACCCGCGGCACGAAGGGCTTGTGCTTTGGCGCCTTGGCCGAGGGTGTCGTCAAAAACAATGATGTCGGCCCACTTTACATCCTTCTCGTAGTCACTTGATTTGGGGACGAAGCCGTCGGCGATGTCGCGTTCTTTTTCGTTTTCCACGTAGTAGCGGACTTCGTGGCCTTCTTTCACTACTTGCCAAGCGATGTCGCCGACTAAACTGGAAAGAGACGCAAAAAGGAATTTTCGTTTTTCCATGAAAGAGCCTTTCGGCTCCGAGAGCGAAAGGCATGGAATCATTGTAGTTAGAGAACGGCAGGATTGATATTACAAATCGTTAAAAAAGAATTAGGCGCTGAGTGGATGCGTCAGTTTCCGCTGGTGACGGTTCGGACTCAGGGCGCGGCGGTGCCGCGCCCCCATGGGGAACGGAATTGCCGAATTGGGGAGGAAACCGCGGGTTGGGTTCATGGCATCCCAACCGACAGCCGGGCCGCTTTTGTGGGCAGGGGCCTGTACGAAGGGGTAAGTTTGTAGAGGTACCTGTGCTGAAGTTCAGGGTAGAATACTGGGGGACGGTCCGAGCCAGGTAGGGGTACCTAGTCCAGCCAAGCGCTTCGGCCAGGGACCAGTCAGCCAAAATAGAGAGGTGAAGATTGCGGCGATTAGCGCTTCTTCTCGTGTGCGTGCTCACCCTGGTGACCGCCAGCGAGTGCACTGCCCAAGTTCCTTTCCACAAAAAGAAAAAAGTTGATAAGTCCACGGACGCCACCAACACGGTCGAGCCCGACAAGCAGCTATACGACAAGGCCATGAACGACATAAAGCATGGCCGTCACGAAGTGGGGCGATTGGGACTGCAGACGCTGATCAACACCTACCCGGACAGCGAGTACCTGGCCAAGGCGAAACTGGCAATCGCGGATTCCTATTTCAAAGAAGGTGGGACCAGCAACACGACGTTGGCGATCAACGGCTACAAGGACTTCATCGTGTTCTTCCCGTTCTTGCCGGAAGCGGCTTACGCGCAAATGCAAGTGGCCATGGCCAACTATAACGAAATGGCCAAGGCTGACCGCGATACTTCCCATGCGAAAGAGGCGGAAGCTGAGTTTCAGACATTTTTGCTGAAGTATCCAAAGGATCCGCTGGCAGGCCAGGCGGAACAGCGGCTGCGGGAAGTGCAGGAAGTGCTGGCGGAGGGGCAGTTCCGCGTTGCGTACTATTATTACTTGAAAGGTGACCGGCGAGCCGCGGCAGGGCGGCTGATTCCGCTGGTGCGGCGCTACCCGCTTTACAGCAAGGCGGATTCGGCGTTATGGATGCTGGGCGATATTTTCGAAAAAAGTGAACGCAAGGATCTAGCGGGAAGTTACTACGGACAGATCGTGAAGAATTATCCTTTGTCGCTGCACGATGCAGCTGCGAAGCAAAAACTAAAGGATTTTGGAATGCCGGTTCCGCAGCCGGATCCCAAGGCCTTGGCGTGGATGACCGCGGAGCAGAATACGCCGCGCCCGCATGAAAACATCGTACACAAATCGTTAACGATAATGCACAACTCGCCGGATGTGCATGCCGCGGCGGTAAATGGCTCGCCGAATCTGGAACCGGACAACGATGACGGTGGGATGGACATCCTGAAAGGCGGGAATCGTTCGAACATAGCCGTGGGGGGCGGAAGCAGCACCGGCGCGGTCGTCGATGTGGTGAAGCCGGGTGACCCGGCACCGGCCGGAGCCCCCGCGGGCTCAACGACTGAGGATGTCAATTCGACAGCGGCAGGAGCAGACGCCAACGGCAGTGCGCCCGCGGACGCAAATGCCAGCGGAACGGGAACGCCCGCTGGACAAGATGGGGCTGCATCTCAGGACAGTTCGACATCCGGGGATAGTTCGAAAGCGGATAACACGCAGCCCGCGTCAAGCGACTCGAATCAGGCAAACCAGAACCAAAACACGAAGGAATCGAGCAGCAAGAAGAAGGGCATCCACAAAGTATTGCCTTGGTAACGCCCAGGTAACGGCATGGAACCGCGAGCAGCATAACGTCAGGGCACGCCTTCAGCCGTGCCGTCACTGCGGTATCTCAATCCGTCCGATTCGAGGAACACCTTGAAGTCGTGTGGAGCGCCGACCCTGCCTTATCCCTTGTCCATTGGTACAGGGTGACGAAAAGGAACGAACCATGTCCACTTCCGACACATCCGAAAAGCAGTTTAATTGACGGCCTCCGAACCGAGTGCTCCAATTGAGCTTGCAGGACGAGTTTGGGCGGCGTGGGCTGTCCGGAGGAAGTCGGTGGCCAAGATACTGGTTGCGGACGACAACAGCAACATCCAGAAAATGGTTGGTTTGGCCCTGAAGGATCAGGGCATTGACGTCGTTGCGGTTGGCAATGGCGAAGCAGCGGTGCGGAAGATATCCGACCTGAAACCGGATCTGGTTTTGGCCGACGTGTTCATGCCGGTGCGTAATGGCTACGAAGTTTGCCGGTACGTAAAAGAAGATCCTACGCTGGCACATATCCCGGTGATCTTGCTGGTTGGCGCGTTTGACCCGCTGGATGAACAAGAGGCGCAGCGAGTGGGCGCCGACGGTGTGCTGAAGAAGCCGTTCGTTCCTCCCGATCCCCTCATTTCCATGGTGAAGTCGGCGTTGACACGAGCAGGTGTATCGCTGGGCCCGGCGCCTGTTGCGGAGAAGGCTCCGCCAGTTCCGAAGCGCAGCGCTGCGGAATTGTTGAGCGGCGGGGTGAGTTCAAAACTGGCCGCGTTATCGCCAGAAAAATTGCCGGAGGTAATGCCCGAACCGGTGCAAGAGTTTCCCGTGTCCGCGCCCAGTGTAAAGATTGCTGCGGGTAGCGAACCGCTGGCGTTTGGAAGCTTGCTGGAAACCTCGGAAGGCGAGGACTTGGCGATCACAGCGAAGCCGATGATTGATCTCCGCAACAACCGCAAGTGGGACGAGGAAACTGACGAAGTACCCGAAGAAAAGGACGAGGAAGAAGAATCGACGCCGGGTGGATGGCGTCCCGCAGGAATTGATCACGCGCAGGCTGGGCATGGGAGCGGCCCCGTTTCCGATTGGCGCGAACAGGCGTTCCACGGCAATTCTCCAGCCAAAAGTTTATCGACTCATTGGGCTCCATCGATTGAAGCGCCGGAACATGTAGAGGCGGCGAATTCGCCGGCGGTGGCGGTAGCCACGGTGGAAGCGAAACCGGCGGAAAGCCCAATTCCCTTCTCGGCCGATGCCTGGGCCGCGGCGATGGCGGCGGGAGTGGAAGAAAAGCTCGCAGAGGTTAAGGACATCGCGCAGGGCGAAGTGGAAGCGACCCACGAGGCGCAAGACAAATTTGAGCAGCACGTTGCGGAGTTAGCCGCGCCTGCAAAAGATGCCATACCGGCCGAAGCTCCGGCGCTCGATAGTGTGCATTCGGAACGCCTAGCTGAGCCCGCAAACTGGGCAGCGGTTCCGGAAAACGCGTGGGAGATTGAGGCGCGAAAAGCTTCGATGCTGGCGTCAACGTGGGACGCGCCGAAAACGTTTTCAGTGGACGACACTCAGGAAGTGCCGGTGTACTCGCCGGAACCCGCGGTGGAGCATGTGGAAGCTCCTACTTCCCCTGAGACAGCGGCGGAAGTTTCGCACTATTCTGCTGAGCCTGTGATTGAACCCGCGGCTGAAGAACACGCCGTCGAAGAACATACGGAAACCGTAGCGAGCGAACCGGTGGCGGAAGTTTCCTGCGAAGTGCGTGAACCGCAAGCTTGGGAAAATACCTGGGAATCGGCGTTGCCAAGTGAACCCATTGAGGCGAGTCTGAGTGTGTTTGCGCCGGTGCCGGAGTCGGTGGCCGAAGTGCACACCGAGCCTGCGTACGTTGAAGAAGCCGCTACGATAGAGGAAGCCAGCCACGAACCAGCTGAGACACACGAACCGGAGCCGATAGCCGCCGCGCCTGCGGTAGAAACTGATATGGACGAGATTGTTTCGCGCGTGTTGGGCAAGATGAACCCGGAAGTGCTGCAAAAAGTCACGCGGGAAATCTTGAAGCCTGTGATTGAAGCGATTGTGCGCGACGAAATCAGCAGGAAATCCTAGACAAAATTTAGCCCTGTGCGACATCCGCATGGAGTGCGGCAGCCCTGCTGCCGCTTTTCCCCACTGTGCCCCTACGTACACCGATCAGCGGGAGCCCTGCTCCCGCGATCTCCAACTCCGAAACACCCCGAAAAGATCCAAAGTGATTTAATTTCGCGGACATGTGGCGCAACGTACTGCGCCCAACGGGGTCTCGCAGATTGCCGCACTCCCAGCGAACCCATCCAGCGAATTGACGTGCTTGCTTCGGTCCCCGTATATTGAAGAATTCCCCTGACTGTGATGGCGCGTGTGTGATTCCGTTGGGGACGCTTCAGCGATCCTGCGCGGACCGCTTCAGAACAATCAAACGAGGATGGAATGGCCCGAGAAATAGCCAAGGCGTACGACCCTAAACAGATTGAACCGCGGTGGGCGGAGTTTTGGGTCAAGGAAGAGTTGTTCAAGGCGGACCCGAGCGCGCCGGGACCGGCGTTCTCGATTGTGATTCCGCCGCCGAATGTGACGGGTTCGCTGCATATCGGGCACATGCTGGAGCACACGGAAATTGATGCGATGACGCGCTGGCGCCGGATGTCCGGCTACAACACGTTATACCTGCCTGGAACCGATCATGCGGGAATTTCGACGCAGCGCGCGGTGGTGAGGGAGTTGACACATCGGGGAATTCATTACCGCGAACTGGGACGCGAAGGATTTCTGGAACACGCGTGGAAATGGAAGGAAGAGAGCGGCGGGACGATCCAGCGGCAGATGAAGCAGATTGGAGATTCGTGCGACTGGTCGCGGGAACAATTCACGTTATCGCCAGAACTGTCGCGGGTAGTGCGCGAAGTGTTCGTGCGGCTGTACGAAGAAGGACTGATCTACCGCGAGAAGCGCATGGTGAATTGGTGTCCCGGGTGCTTGACGGTCTTGAGTGACCTGGAAGTGATTCACGAAGAGAAGCAGGGACACCTGTGGTACATCCGGTATCCGGTGGCGGGATCGAAGGAATTTCTGGTGGTGGCAACGACGCGTCCGGAAACGATGCTGGGCGACACGGCTGTCGCTGTACACCCGCTGGACGAGCGTTACCAACGCTTGATTGGGAAGAACGCGGTGCTGCCTTTGATGAATCGCGAAATTCCGATTATTGCGGACGAAATGGTGGACCGCGAATTTGGAACCGGTGCGGTGAAAATTACGCCGGCGCATGATCCCAACGATTTCGAGGCCGGCAAACGGCACAACCTGCCGCTCATTGACGTGATGACCGACGATGCCCACATGAACGAAAACGCTGGCGCGTATGCGGGGCTGGAGCGTTTTGCGGCGCGCAAGAAGATTGTGGAAGACCTGCAGGCACAGGGATTGATCGAGAAAATCACGGACCACGTCAACGCGATTGGCCATTGCGAGCGCAGCCGCACGATCGTAGAGCCACGCGTGTCAACGCAGTGGTTCTGCTCCATGAAGCCCTTGGCAGCGCCCGCCATTGAGGCGGTGGAGCGCGGGGATATTCAAATTATTCCGGAGAACCGCCGCGAGGAATATTTTAACTGGATGAGGAACATCCGCGACTGGACGCTGTCCAGGCAATTGTGGTGGGGTCACCGGATCCCGGCGTGGTACTGCGGGAATGGACACGTGATCGTGTCGAGAGAAGATCCGCCGAAGTGCCCACAGTGCGGATCGACAGAACTGCGTCAGGATCCAGACGTGCTGGATACGTGGTTCAGTTCGGGGCTGTGGCCGTTTTCAACGCTGGGCTGGCCGGAAAAAACCACGGATTTCGAACGATATTACCCGACAAGCCTGATGATCACGGGCTATGACATTTTGTTTTTCTGGGTCGCGCGAATGATCATGCTGGGGCTGCACTTCACGAAGCAGGTGCCGTTCCGGGTCGTGTACCTGCATTCGCTGGTGCGCACGGCGAGCGGCGAGAAAATGTCCAAATCCAAAGGCACGGGACTCGATCCGGTGGCCTTGAACGAAGAGTATGGGACGGATGCGACACGGTTTTGCCTGGCGTCAATGGCGGCCCCGGGAACCGATATTGTCCTGTCCGATGATCGCCTCGGAGGCGCCAAGGCGTTCGCTAACAAAATTTGGAATGCCGCGCGGTTTTTATTTGTGAACCTGGAAAAATTCGAGCAGGGCGGAGTCACTCTGGAAGAATTGGCCGCGCCGGAGATTCGCGAGAACGCGCCCTACGCGTTTGAGGGCGAGATTCCGCTCATCGATCGATGGCTATTTGCGCGACTGGCGGATACGGTGGCGACGGTGAATGACGCCTTGGACAATTACCGGTTCCACGAGGCGGCGCAAAGCGTATACCAGTTTTTCTGGGGCGATTTTTGCGACTGGTACATCGAGTGGATCAAGCCGGAACTGCAGAATTCCGATCGCGATCGCGCGATGGTGGCCTGGAGAAACCTATTTGCCGGCTTCGACGCGGCGCTGCGGCTGTTGCACCCCTTCATGCCGTTTATTACCGAAGGATTGTGGCACCAGTTGCCGCAGAAGGCTGGAGCGAAATCGATCGCGCTGGAACGGTTTCCGGAACCGCGCGCGTCTTGGATGGACGCCGCGGCAGTGAAGGAATATGGGTTGGTGCAGGAAGTGATCCAGACATTGCGAACGATTCGCGCGGAGATGAAGTTGGATCCCAAAAAGAAGGTGGCCGCGGAATTCTCAAGCGCGGATGCCGAGACGCGGAGAATTGTCGAGGCGAACCGCGACGGTATTTTGCGCCTGGCGTTGCTATCGGAGTTGACGGTGAGCAGCGGGAAATTGGCGGAGGGCGGAGGCGCGAACCGCTCCACTGCAGAGTTTGATGTGCGCATTCCGTTTGCGGCAGAAACGATGGATGTGGCGGCGGAACGGACCAGGTTGAACAAGGAAATGCAGGGGCTGCAGAAGGCGATTACGTCGAAGGAGAATCAGTTGGGGAATCAGGTTTTTCGCGAACGCGCCCCGGTGCCAGTGATCAAGCAGATGGAAGAGGCATTGAATGGGCAGAGGATTGAATTGCAGAAGATGGAGGAGCGGTTGCGATCGTTGGAGGGATGATTTTCGTAGTGGAGTAGAAGGAGGGAGAGATTCCTCGCTTCGCTCGGAATGACGCGCTCTTTGCTCGCCCGCGATGCAGACGCCGCTACCGGGAGTTGGCGGAACTCGTTGCATAGGAACATAGGCTGAAGCCTGTGCTACTGTTTGTGCGGGGCGCAGTAGACGGGATGCGGATTGCATGGCCCAAGCACCTTCGTTACCAGGAACAACTGACCGGCGGCTGGCAGCGTTACTGACGCTGCTGTCGGAGAATGCCACCATTGTGATTAGTGGGGCGCGGATCGCGCGTGAAACAGGAATGTCGCGTTCGACGGTGTGGCGTTGGGTGCAGGAATTGCGCAAGCTGGGAGTACACGTCAAAGGACAGCGCAGCACTGGATATTTTCTAGAGAAAGTGCCGGATGTACTCACGCCGGACCTGTTGCGCAAACGGCTGAGGGGCAATCTCTTCGGTAAGCGCGTCTTCCATTATTTTAAAACCGGCTCAACGAATACCGTGGCGATGGAATTGGGTTTTGCGGGCGAACCGGAAGGCACCGTAGTCATGGCGGAAGCGCAAAGGGCCGGGCGCGGGCGTTCGGGGCGCACGTGGCATTCGGAAAAAGGCGCGGGTCTGTACTTCACGGTACTGCTGCGGCCTAAGCTGGCTCCGGCGCAAGCGCCGCTGCTGACCATGTTGGCGGGAGTATCAGCGCATGCGGCGATTGCGGCTCAAACGGGCCTGGTGACGGAATTGAAGTGGCCCAATGATTTAATGGTGAGCGGGAGGAAGCTGGGCGGAATCCTGACAGAGATGCACGCGGAGCCCAATGCGGTGCGTTTTGTGATCGTGGGAATCGGGATTAACGTGAATCAGGAGAAATTCCCGGCAGAGCTCGTATCGATTGCCACCTCGATCCGCAAAGAAACGGGAAGGATGAGTTACCGGCTGGAACTGATGGCCCGGTTGCTGGTGCAATTCGAGAGCGATTACAATCGGTTCCTGCAGGAAGGGCCGGGCTTCGTGATCGAACGATTCGAAAGCGTGTCGACGTTCACGAAGGGACGTCGCGTGCGCGTGGACACCGATGCGGAGTCGTACGTGGGAACAACGGCAGGGTTGAGTTCCGAAGGATTGCTGCTGGTCAATCGAGAAGGCGGGCCATTGACGACCGTGATAGCGGGCGATGTGACCGAGGTTCGATAAACGATGCTGCTGACCATCGATGTGGGCAATACGAACACGGTGTTGGGCGTGTTCCGTGAAGAGGAATTGGTAGCGAACTGGCGGTTGACCACGGCGCGCACGCAGACGGTGGATGAGTATGGAGTGCTGGCACGTAATCTGTTTTCGTTAGCGGGGCTGAGCAAGGAAATGATCAATGGCGTGATCATCAGTTCCGTGGTGCCCCCACTGAATTGGACTTTGGCGGAAATGTCCCGGTTATACCTGGGAAAGAAGGCGTTGTTCGTTGAGTTGGGAGTGAAGACGGGAATGTCCGTGCACGTGGACAATCCCTCGGAGGTGGGAGCAGACCGTATTGTGAATGGAGTAGCGGCTTTTCACCAGTTTGGAGGGCCTTGCGTGGTGGTGGATTTTGGGACGGCGATTACGTTTGATGTGATTTCGGCAAAATGCGAATTTCTGGGCGGAGTGATCGCGCCGGGAATCGGAGTTGCCTCGGAAGCTCTGTTTACGCGAACGGCGCGCCTGCCTCGCGTGGAGATTAAGGACCCGGGGAAGGTGATTGGCACGAATACGGTGACAAATATTCAGGCGGGACTTTATTACGGCGCAGTGGACATGGTGGATGGAATGCTGGCGCGGATCAAGGCGGAGCTAGGTGCTGAACCAGCGGTCGTGGCTACCGGGGGGCAGGCACGATTGGTGGCGCGTGGGTCAAAGCATATTCAGCATGTGGATGAATTTTTGACGCTAACCGGGTTGCGCTACATCTGGGAGAAGAACCAGGGGACGGAAGGACATCGCGAAGTGCCGCGGACGGTGCCGCTGAAGCCGGATCCAGCGAAAGTGAAGAAAACATCGCGCTGACTGCCCTGACGGTGCGCCAGTACTTTCCATGAACGATTGGAATTACTTCAACTATTTCACAGAAATCGAAGAACACTTCTGGAAGAAGCGGGGGGCGCATTTGCTGGTATCGCCGCTGGATTGGGCGATTATGGAAACGTGGCAGAAGGCCGGCGTGCCGCTGGAAGCCGCGTTGAAAGGAATCGACCGCGCATTCGAAAGCTACCAAAGGTCACGCCGAGGTGCGGGCCGCCCGATGAAAAGTTTGGCATATTGCACAGACGCGGTGCTGGAAGCGACGGAGGAACAACAGGAAGCGGCGGCCGGGGCGCAACCGGCGAAAGCACCAACCAACGAGCCTTTTGGGCGCGCAGAGTTGCAGGAATATTTGCGACGGAACTGCGATTTACTGAGAAGCGCAGCGGCTCGCACGGAAAACGCCGCTCCTCCGCTGGCGATGCTGTTTGTGCAGGCCGTGAAGAAGGTGGAATCGGTGGGGACACTGTTGCAAGCCCCGGGGACCTTGGATGTGGAAGATCTGGAGCGGCGGCTGACGATCCTCGACGAAAAGATTCATGCGGCATTGCTGACACATGCGTCCGAAGAGTTGATGTTGAAGATTCGGCGGGAAGTGGATTCGCAATTGGCAGCATATCGGCGGAAAATGAAAGCGGAGCAGGTGGCATTGGTAGAAAAGCAGTATTTGCAGAAACGATTGTTGGATGAATATCGAGTACCGCGGTTGAGCCTTTATTATTTTTGTTGAGAGCGGAGAAGCGCAGCGTGGCCCGCCTTGGAATGCGGTTCCGACAAAAGAACGGTGGGATTGAATGACGATAGCGGATGAGTTACAGTTATCAATTGAGAAGCTAATCTATGGCGGTGACGGGTTGGCGCACGCCGAGGGCAACACTGTGTTTGTGCCGTTTGTGCTCCCTGGAGAGCAGGTACGCGCGGCTGTACGCACGAAGAAAAAGAAACTGATTCACGCGAATTTGTTGCAAGTGGAAAGCGCCGCGCCCGGGCGCGTGCCGGCTCCGTGCCCACATTTTGGAGTTTGCGGTGGATGCCATTATCAACACATCGAGATCGGGGAACAGGTACGCCTGAAGAAGGAGATTTTACGAGAGACGCTCTCTCGCCTGGGCGGCGTGCAATGGATCGGCGCGATTCAAGAGCATACGGCGCAACCGTACGAATATCGCAATCGGGCCCAGTGGGCATTTCGCGATGCGCTGCCGCGGGCTTTCGGATATTTCCTGCCAGAAAGCGCGCACATTCTGCCGATTGATCAGTGTCCGGTGCTTTCGCCGCGATTGGCGGAGACGTTCCAGCGTTTGCAGGAAATGGCACGGAGCAATTCCCTTGCGCCAGGGATTCTGGAGGTCGAAGCGTTCGTGGACAGCGCAGACGAAAACGTGGCGCTGAATATTGCGTTTGAACGCTTTCCGGAACCGCCCAAGGCGTTAGCGGGGAAATTCCGGGCGGCACTCCCGGCGCTGGCGAGTTTGCTGATGCTGGACCAGAGTAAGAACCGCTTCGAATTAGACGGCCCTGGGCATCTGGTGCAGAAGGCCGGAGAATTTTCGTTTCGCGTGAACCATTTGTCTTTTTTCCAGGTGAACCGTTTTCTTGTGGAAGATTTACTGCGGACGATTGTCGGCGGAATGAAGGGCGGGTACGCACTGGATTTGTATGCGGGAGTGGGCTTTTTTACGTTGCCGCTGACGAAGACGTTTTCGAAGGTCGTCAGCGTGGACGCGAATCTTTCAGCGACCCGCGATTTGCGGGACAACGCGGAGGCGGCGGGTTCCGCGGTGACCTCGGAGAACGAGCACGCGGAAGAATTCCTGAAGAAGCAGACAGACAAGCCGGACTTCGTGGTGTTGGATCCTCCGCGATCCGGCTTGGGTGCGGAGGCGGCCGCGCGATTAGCGAATCTGGGGGCCGACGAGATTGCCTATTTGTCCTGCGACCCATCGACGTTGGCGCGAGATTTGGCAATGCTGACGGGCTCCGAACGCAAGCCGGAATCGTCGATTGCGGCGGAGAAACGGTACGAAATTACGGAAATGCATCTGTTTGATTTGTTTCCGCAGACGTTTCACATCGAGGCGTTGGTGAGGTTGCGAAGAGCGTCATGAAAGCACCTGTCGTGGCAATAGCCGCAGCGTTTGCGGGCGGCGTATTGCTCGGCATGTCGAGCAGTTTTTCATTCTACAGAACATCAAGCCAATTTTTAGTGGCGCTGGTCGCTTTGCTGGCGGTGCTGCTTGTAGCGGCGCTTGTACTGGCTTTGCGGGACCGCGTGTGGACCGCGGCCCCAGTTTTGCTGGCAGCGTGGGTGGGATTGGGCTCATTGGCTGGTTGTGTGGCAAAGCAGCCGTTGCCTAAGGAACATGTGCTGTCGCGGTTGGGTACCGGTGAAATTCCGGCGCGAACGCCGCTGCGCTGGTATGGAGTATTGAGAAACGAACCGTCGCGGATGCCATGGGGCTACAGCCTGGAGTTGGAGCTAAAAAACGTGGACATGGCGACTGGCTATTTGCCTGTCACCGGCGGAATGCGCCTGGGATTCACGCCGCGGGACGACCAGCCGGGCTTGCCGGAATTGCACGCCGGAGACGAAGTGTCGGCGTTGACGGAGGCGCGACTGCCGCTGGCGTACAGGGACGACGGAGCATTTGACCGCCGGGAGTTTCTAGCGAGGGAAAATATTCACGTGCTGGCGACGTTGCGGGCTAGTGTGCTGCTCGAAAAAACCGGAACAGCACGACGGACCCTGGGGACACGCATTGCGCGGCTGCGCGGACGATTGCGGGAACGCGTGGACGGAATGTTTGCGGGCTCCGCGCAGACGGCGGGGGTACTGCGGGCCATGCTGCTGGGGGACCGGAGCTTCATCGAGCGCAGTGAATCGGTCGACTACCAGAAAACGGGCGTATTCCACGTATTGGTGGTAGCGGGACTGCACGTGGGCGCATTGGCCGTATTTCTATTTTGGGTGGCGAAGAAACTGCGTTTTTCGCAAGCCGCAAAGACGCTATTTGTGCTGGTAATGCTTTTTTCCTATGTAGGGGTGGTTGAGCAACGTGCTCCTGTGTTGCGCGCGGCGTTAATGGCGGCGGTGGTGATTGTGGGGGCTTACTTTCATCGGCGGCTGGATTTGCTCAATTCGGCTGCGCTTGCCGCGTTGGCCCTGCTGGTTGCTAAACCCGATTACGTAAAGGATACGGGATTCCTGCTGTCGTTTTTGGCGATTGGCTCGATCGCGGGATTGGCGCTGCCGATGATTCAGAGATGGGTGCAGCCGTTTATTTTCGCATTAGAGAATTGGCGAGACGTGACGCGGGATGCGAGCCATCCGTCGACAATGGTGCAATTCCGTCTGGACGTGCGCGATGCGATTGCCACGGTGACTGCGCGCTTGCGAGGCAGATATGCGACGTGGGGGCAGGATGGGATCGCGCGGTGCGGGCGGCTGGGGTTCCGGCTGGGCGAATTGTTGGTACTGTCCTGCGTGTTGCAGTTGGGGATGCTACCGCTGATGGCGCGCGATTTTCATCGAATCTCCTTGTTGGGACCACTCGCAAATGTGTTTGTGGTGCCCTTGACGGGAGTGATTGTCCCGCTTGGGTTTTTCAGTTTGGGCGTGGCGACGGTGGCGCCAAAGATTGCCGCGGTCCTGGCGCACCCTTTGGTGTGGCTGGTTTTCTTGCAGCAGCGGATCGTCGCGTATTTGGCTGCGATACCACATAGCAGTTATCGCATTCCGGGGCCGCCGGTTTGGGTAATGATCAGTTTTTTTGTGGTGGCGGTTCTCGCGGTGCTGCGATTGCGTACGGAACAGAGAACGTGCAGGTGGGACCTGCGTGCGCTTGGTTCGGCGCTGATGTTGCTTGCTGTAATGATTGCGGCATATCCGTTCCGGCCAGCGTTTGCGGCGAATGAATTAGAGGTGAGTGTGCTGGATGTTGGGCAAGGGGATTCGATCTTGGTGGTGTCGCCCAAGGGGAGCACACTGCTGATCGATGGAGGAGGAGCATTCCAAGGATTTCCCGGACGCGAAGAACATTTCGGGAGCGATCCGGGAGAAGAGGCGGTGTCAGCGTACTTATGGTCTCGAGGAGTGAAACGCCTGGATGCAGTGGCACTAACGCACGCGCACCAGGATCATGTGGGCGGATTAACAGCGGTGTTGCAGAACTTCGAGGTGCGGCGGTTACTGCTGGGACGCGAAACGGACGCTCCGGCATTTGGGCGATTGAAGGTGCTGGCATCGAGCTTGCGGATTCCCGTAGAACATGAGCGGCGGACAAGCAGCTTCCTGTGGGATGGCGTGCAGGTGGATATTTTGTGGCCAGAGATCGGGCCAGAAGAAGTTGCGCCGCTCGCGAAGAACAATGATTCCCTGGTCGTGCGGCTGAAATATGGAGAGCGAACAATCTTGTTGCCCGGCGACGCGGAGAAGCAGGTGGAATACGCGATGCTCGGCGAGAACGAGGCCTCATTTTTGCATGCGGACGTGTTGAAGGTGGGTCATCACGGGAGCAAGAATTCCACGATCCCGGAATTTCTGGAGGCGGTGTCACCGCGAGTTTCGGTGATCTCGTCGGGCGTGGAAAATCCCTATGGGCATCCGAGTCCGGAGCTGCTGGAACGGCTGGAGCAGAGCGGGACGCGAATTTTGAGGACGGACGAAAATGGGGCGGTGCGGATAATGACGGACGGGCACGGGCTACAGGTGAGCTGCTTCACTGGATGCACGGAGGGAAAATCGATGACGCAACCTGCAGTGTCAGCATCTGGGTCAAAACCATAAGACCCAAAACCGTAACGTCAGTGAGGGCGCACACGCCAAGTCAGGATTAGCGCGGCCAGCAATAACGCGAAGCCGATGGCGGCTTCGTATTCATGATTCTTCTTGTATTGAGTCCACGAAAATCCAGCAGGACCCGCGGGGCGCGCGGAAACGGCCGAGAGCTTGGGGAAAAATAAAGGGACAGCCGCGGCATACTCAGTGAAGGCATCACCGTGCTGTTCGTGCAATTCGAGCGCTTCGCGTTTCATCACGAAGGTATAGACGAGAGCGAAGTACACGAGAAGCAGGCCCGTGGCCCAAAGTGAGTTGGTGGCGACGCCGGCTCCAAGCGCGAGAAAACCACTGCCAAAGTAAAGAGGGTTGCGGGTGCGGGCGTAAGGCCCGGCCACGGTGAGGACTTGTTGTTTATGAAGATAGCCGGCGGCATACGCGCGAATGGCGAGACCAAGCAGGCCGAGCGCTCCGCCAATGACAAGAGAAAGCGGAGAGGGGTGCGCGAGCCACAATACCAGGATGGCCAAGGGATAGCCGAGACGCACACGCCAACGCGCAAAAAAATCGAGCAAGCTCACGCGCGAGCCTCCAGGCGCTGCTGGACGGCGCCGAACACGTCGTCAACGGAAAGGTCGAGGAGCGAGGGATCCGTAACGTCAGAGCGGCCGTAGGTGGTCACAGCTTTGGGACTGCGCAAGACGGTTGCGCCGCGCGGGTACGGGCCGTTACGCGCGGGATCCGTGGGACCAAAAAGAGCGACAGCAGGAGTGCCGAGCGAAACCGCGAGGTGCAGCGGACCAGTATCGCCACCGACGATGCACCTTGCATTGTGAAGGAGCGCGCGTAGCGTACCCATTTCGCCATCGTAGCAAACGGTCTTGGCGTTTCCGCTGGACGCTTTTACCGCGGCAGCCAGGGATTCTTCTCCGGGACCGTAGTTGATGACACAAGGAAGGCCAACATGCTGCTGGATGCGCTGCGCGAGTTCGCCAAACCGCTCGACAGGCCAACACTTCGCGCGCCAGCCGCCGCCGGGACTGAGGACGATATAGTCCGTGAGGCCCGAGTTGGCCAGATCGCCGCGAACTTTCGAAGCGTCTTGATCGTCGATACGCAGACCGAAGCAACTTACTGGTTTGCGAGCGCCCGCTCGTAGGGAGAGTTCGCCATTCTGATCGGCGATGTGAGTGGTGCGGCACGCAACGCTGTCGGTATAAAGGATGGGCACACCAAACTCCCGAACAGTTGCGGAAGAAAACCCGATGCGCTTCGGGGCGCCACCGAAGAATGGAAGGAACGCGGATTTCCAGAGGCCCTGATAGTCGATGGCGGCATTCCACTGGGTGGAGCGAAGTTGTGAGACAACCTGGCGAACGGAGGCGAGGTTGCGCGAATCGACAGGCCACACTTCGGAGGCGAGGGCGCTGCTTTCCACGAGTTCCACCCACCGCGGGTGCGTGAGCCATATCATGCGCGCGGCGGGAAAGGTTTCGCGCAGGCCGGCAACCGCGGGAAACGTGTGCACGATATCTCCGAGCGAGCCGAGGCGGACGACCACAAAACTCTGCTCAGCCATGAGGGCCTTTTCGAATGGAATCGAGGAAGGCACGAGTGGAATGATTTTTAGGATCGCCGACAATCGCGACGCGAATACCAAGTCGTTGGGACACGGCGTACTCCGGGACGTTTTCGGCAGTGTAATCAGTGCCCTTGGCGTGAACGTCGGGCCGCAAATCGTGCAGCAACGATTCGACATTGGGCTCGGGGAAGATGAGGACAAAATCGACGTCACGAAGGGCCGCGACCAACTGCGCGCGATCTTGTTCGTTGAGAATGGGGCGACCCGGACCTTTTAGGGTGCGCACACTGGAATCAGCATTGACCGCCACCACGAGGATGTCGCCTTCGCGTTTGGCTCCAGAAAGATAGCGAACGTGGCCGACGTGGAGCGTATCGAAACAACCGTTGGCCAAGACAATACGCTTGCCCTCCCGGCGCAAATCGGCCACGGCGGAGCGGACGGATTCGCGAGAGTGAATTTTGGATTGGGCGGACCGCATAACAGCCTAGGTGGCCACCTCCGAAGCGGCGTTTCGAATGGCATCGAGCAATTCGCTGCGGGACACGGTCGCAGGGCCGCGTTTCATGACGACGAGACCGCCGGCAATATTGGCGAGGTGCGCAGCTTCCACGGGGGAAGCACCGCTGGCCAAGCCCAGAGTGTAGACTGCCAACACCGTGTCGCCTGCGCCGGTGACATCGAGGGCCTGGTCGCTGCCGTGAACCGGAATGTGAACGGTTTTCTGGCCTGGCTGGAACACCGCCATTCCCTCTTTACCACGAGTGATAACGAGAGATTGTAATTTCATCTCGGTGAGAAGTTGTTGACCGCTGCGTTCAAGGGCGGCAACGTTTTGACCGATGGTCGTGCCATGCAGCGCTTCCACCTCGGCTTCATTGGGAGTAGCGGAAGTGATTCCAGCGCGTTTATAGGCGAGCAGCTCGTAGCGGGAATCGAGAGTGACGGGCATATTGCGTTTTGCGAGCAACAGCGCCCCACGAACGTCGGAGGGAGTGACGACGCCGAGACCATAGTCGGAAATGGCGAAGGCGTCGGCCTTTTTCAGTTTTGCGGCGAGTAGGGATTGAATTTTGCGGCGGAACTTTTCGGGAAGTTGCGATTGCGGCTCGTAATCGACACGAAGGACCTGTTGGCCTACGGTGTGCGCCCAACCGGCGAGGAAACGCGTCTTGGTTGGGGTAATGCCGCCGTTGATGCGAAGAATGCCGGAAACGTCGACGGCCATTTCGCGGAAGGCTTGCATGAGCCAATCGCCAGCTAGATCGTCGCCTACCGTAGTGATGGGAGTGACACGCGCGCCGAGTGCCGCGAAGTTTTTTGTGGCGTTGGCGGCACCTCCAGGAAGGATGCGTGTTTCGCGGTGTCGCAGAATAAGGACGGGGGCCTCGCGGGACACGCGAGTGATGTTGCCGTACTGGAAAGAGTCCGCGACGAAATCGCCGAGAAGCACGATGCGCTTGGAGTCGAAGCGTTCGACGATTTCCGCGAGTGCCAGGAGATCGACAGCGGGAATAGCGTGTGCGAGGTTAGTTCGGCGTTTCATTATTTGTGATCCAAAATCCAATCGACCGCCCGGGCTAAGTCGTCCACGATCGCGTGCGGCCGACGCGGCCATTCGTTAGCGTGCCAGGTCTCCTCGCCAAGGCCGTAACCAGTGCGCACGAAAAGCGATCTGCACCCAGCCCGGAAGGCCAACTCCACGTCACCGTAGCGGTCGCCTACAACGAAGGAGCGCGGCAGGTCGAGCTGGTGATCGCGTGCGGCCTGATGAATCATGCCGAGTTTCGGCTTGCGGCAGGCGCAATGATCAACGGAACCATGAGGACAGTAATAGATGCCGTCCAAGTGCGCGCCGGCAGCGGCGAGCTGATTCTGCATGCGTTGATTCACCTGCTGAACGAGTGACTCCGGAAAATAACCGCGAGCGACCCCGGACTGATTGGTTACCACGATGATAGCGAAACCGGCAAGATTCAGCCGGCGAATCGCAGGCCCTGCAAAAGGAAACATACAAAATCTGTCGAGATGATTCAAGTAACCTACTTCCTCGGCAATGGTGCCGTCGCGATCGAGAAAGACGGCGGGTCGGCGCAGGTCAGCAGGATCAATCAGAATGCGCCTCCGAAAACCAGGCGCGGAGTGCGGCTTGCACCAGGTCTGGAGTTACCGAGGTCATACAACGATGATCGGTGGGGCAGCGCCGGAGAAAGCAGGGACTACAGTAGGGCTTCTGTTGAACGATAGTGAGGCGCGGGGTGACGGGCGCGGTACCGTGCGGGTCGGTCGGACCGAAGACGGCGACGACGGGAAGGCCGACGGCAGCAGCAACGTGCATGGCGCCAGAATCGTTGCCGAGGAAGAGATGGCATTGGGAGAGAAGGGCGGGAAGGTCGGCGATGGGCGTTTTGCCGGTGAGATCGATGGGTGCGCGTCGCAGGTCATTGGTGATGGCGGAAGAAACGGGAGTTTCGGCGGGCGTGCCGAAGAGGAGGACGTCCGCGTCCGTTTGCGCGACAGCAGCATTGAGGGCTGCAGCGAAACGATCCGGGGGCCAGCATTTTGCCGAACCGTAAGAGGCGCCTGCGCCAACGGCGATGCGCATGGCGTTGGGGCGAGAGCCAGCTTCGAGGAGAGTGAGAGAGGCGCGCTGGCGCGCGGCGTTGGAGACCTGGAGGGTGATGTGCGGGTCGTCGGGGAGAGAATCGATCCAGCCGGCGCGACGGAGGAGTTCGAGGTAATAAAACTTTTCGTGAGGCGGAATTTCGCCGGGTTTGGGAACAGGAATGGCCCTGGTGAGGAGGAGGCGGCGCGCATCGCGAGCGTACCCGATTCTTTGTGGGATATGGGCGTGCCAGGCGAGCCAGGCGGCATCGAAAGCGTTTTGGAAAAGGAGAGCCATGTCCAAATTGCGAGTACGCAAATCTTTGACCAGCAGTTCCCTGCCCCGAAAGCCACGATGCTGCGCTTGTGGATCGTAATGGATGAGTTCGTCGCAGAGGGACTGGTCTTTGTAAATATCCGCGACATAGGGACGCGCGACGATCGCGATGTGCGCATGGCGAAACTTGGCGCGAACAGCTCGGAGCGCGGGGAGAGCCATGATGGCGTCGCCTACCCAATTCGTAGCTCGAATCAGAACTTTCATGCGACATGCTTCTCAAGGGGAATCTTTGCGTGGAGCAGGGTGAGGAATGAGGATTCGTTTGCGATTTGCAGATCGATGACGGCGAAATAGACGGGAACATCGGGAAAGTTAAGACCCACGAAGTTCTGGGCGTCTTTTTCTGTGGTGAGGAGCGCCTTTGCACCTGCGTTTTGCGCGGCGGTTTGGAGTTCGCGAGCGTCGCGCGCATCGTAGCGATGATGATCCTGGAATTCCGAATGATCGATGACCGGAACATTCCAGTTCTTCAGGTCCTGCAGGAAGGCGCGTGGATTGCCAATGCCGCAGAAGGCATAGAACGGACCCGTGATTTCGTCGAGGTGCAGCAGGCGATCGACGCCTGAACCAAGGAGGCGAAAGCCGAGCAGTTGGGTGGACGCTGAGAACACCGCATAATCTTGAAATTTCTGAATCGCTGCTTGCGCGCCCGCGACAGTTTCTGCGCGCGTGAATATCACGAGATCGGCGCGGTTCACCGCGGAGACCGGTTCGCGCAAGCGGCCAGTGGGAAGCATGGACTGTTTAGCAAGGGGCTGCGAGGAGTCGATGAGGAGGATGTTGAGGTCGCGGGTGAGTTGAAGATGCTGAAAGCCGTCGTCGAGGAGGAAGAGGTCGACCTCGGATTCTAAACGTTTGCCCTGCTCGTAGCGGTTGGGGCCGACTCCGAATTTCGCGTGATATTGAAGACGGAATTTCATCAGCTCGATTTCGTCGCTGGTGCCATCGGAACCTTTGTAGCCGCGAGAAAGGATGCCGACGCGCCGACCCTGGGCGAGGAAATGCTCGGCGAGATAGATGACCATGGGAGTTTTGCCGGTGCCGCCCACGGTGAGATTGCCAACACTGATGACAGGGCGATTGAGTTTCTTCTGCTTCAAGATGCCGCGCGCGTAAAGGGAAGCGCGCCATTGCGTGACCACACCGTAGAGAAGCGAGAGCGGCCAGAGCAGCACGCGAAGAAACAACGGCAAGGTCATTGTACCGAGCCACCGAACTGCTTCGCAACTTCGGCCATCACCCGATCGAGGGCCCCGCGACTGGTCTCGACAAGCTGCCTGGCGGCGTCACCCATGCGCTTCATCTTTTCGGGATCCTTGAGCAGGTGGATCCATTCAACGCCTGCATCTTCGGGGCTTTCGACCTGAATGGCGGCCCCGGCTTGCACAAAACGCTCGGCGATTTCCGCGAAATTCTGCATCGAAGGGCCGAAGACGGGAACTTTGCCGAAGGCGGCCGGCTCCAGAATGTTGTGGCCGCCAGCTTCGACGAGCGAGCCGCCAACGAAGGCGCCATCGGCAATGGGATAGAGGGAAGCGAGTTCACCGATGCTGTCTAGAAGGATCACGGTGACATCGTCGGGAATCCCTTCGGACCGTGCCGCGGGCTTGGGCGCGATGCCTGGACCAGGTATGGGCAATTCGGAGCGGCGAATAAATTTACGATGAGACTCCTCGATGAAATCCGCCGCGGGGCCAAAGCGTTCGGGTTTGCGAGGGGCGAGAAGGAGTAAGGCGTTGCGAAAATCGCCTTGAACCACGCCGAACGCAATGAGCGCGAGTGGCTCTTCGGTGGCAACCACACTGCCGGCAATAATCACAGGCCAGCGCTGGCGGTGTTTGCATTGTTCTGCGAGCCAGGCCGAGAGAGGAGTGGCATCGGCCAGGACCATATCGTACTTCAAATTGCCGCCGACCTTGACGCGATCCGCAGGGGCGCCGAGGGAATGGATGCGATCGGCGTCGGTGGGAGTTTGCATGAGGAAGACGGAAGCATTCTGCAAGGCCGAGGCGAGGAAAGGGCGGAGATAGAAGCCAAAAAGGCCGAGGTACTTCTGGTAGCGGGCGAAGGAGCGATCGGAAATGCGGCCACTGGCGAAGATGACGGGGATGTTGCGGCTACGAGATTCCCGGAGGAAATTGGGCCAAATTTCGGTTTCGAGAATGATGATGAGCGCAGGTCTTATGGCGTCGAGAAACTTGCGAACGCAGAAAGCCCAGTCAAATGGGAAATAGATAATAGCGTCCGCGAAGGGCAGGCGTTCCTTGGCGAGGGCGTTGCCGGTTTGCGTGGCGGTAGAAATGATGAGCGGGCGCCGGGGATACGTTTCTTTCAGCCGTTTGGCGAGAGTAACACCGGAGAGAACTTCGCCGACGGATACGGCGTGAATCCAAATCGCCCCGCGATCGGAAGGAACCGAACGCAAGGCGAGAATGGAAAAGCCGAGGCGCTCACCAAGATTGGAAAAATATTTTCCGTGACGAAATCCCTGGATCAACCAGTAAGGAGAAGTGAGCAGCGCGCCTACACCCATCAATATGCTATAAAGAAAGTACACTCGATTTGGACTCCGGTTAGATCCGGGATTTGTGAAAACCCGAGGTCACCAAAGCAGGGCAACCCTGCTTGGCCCCATCGAATCGAAGGCCTCAGGATGCAGACATTCTATTATAGCCTCAGGAGAGAGTTGGCGGTTGCGGTGGTGATGGTTTTCGCGGGCGCAGGCGTAGTGGCGCAGGACAGCGGAGGAAAGAGCAATGCGCCGATGCACGCAGCGATTTCGGATTCGCATGAGGGCGTGACCATTGGCATCGAGCCATGGACGACGGCGAGCCGTTACAAAGAGAAATTTCCGAAGAAATCGCCATTTTCGAGAGGGATTGTGGCCGTGCACGTGAGTTTTCGAAACGACAACGACCATGGACTGAAGGTGAATCTGCAAAGCGTCCGGCTGCTGGTGACGCTGAGCGAGGAGAACCGGCAGCAACTGACGCCTTTAACAGCGGATGAGGTCGCAGATGCGGTGATGCTGAAGAACAGCGGAAAAGATCCCACAGCCAGACGGTCGCCGTTGCCGATTCCCTTGCCCAACACCGGCGCGGTGAAGGCCGGGCGAGATTCGCACTGGACGGAGTTGCGCGATGCTTGCCAGGATGCGGGAGTTCCGAGCAGCGTGATTGCGGCGCACAACACGGTGGAAGGGTTGCTGTATTTCGATGTGCGCGGGGAAATGGATTTATTGCAGAACGCCCATTTGTATTTTCCGAATATCGTGAATATGGCGGACAATGAGCCGATTTCGTATTTCGATATCGCGTTGGGTCCGGACTCATCGAATTAAATTCACGTTAAATTCGCGAATGCGAAATCCACAGATAGTACCTCGGTAATTTGCCGGAGTGTCTGCCGTCGGCTACCATGGAAGCTCGACAAAAATTCAGTACACCTGAGCGCAATGCAAAATCTTCTAGAACAACTTAATCCTGAACAGCGTCTGGCGGCCGAAACCACGGAAGGTCCCGTACTGATCCTTGCGGGAGCAGGGACGGGGAAAACACGCGCGATCACGTTTCGCATGGCGAACCTGATTGTGAAAGGGACTCCTGCGGAACGCATTTTGGCCGTAACGTTCACGAACAAAGCAGCGGAGGAGATGCAGAACCGCGTGACGGACCTGCTTTTGAAGGCGGGGGTGCCACCCGCGCGGCCATGGATTTCTACATTTCATTCGCTGTGCGCGCGACTGCTGCGGCGCGAGGCAGTGCATGCCGGATTGCCGAAGGATTTTGCGATTTACGATGATGATGATCAACTCGCCGTGGTGAAGTTGGTGATGGGCCGGCTTCGGATTGACGATGATGCATTGACGCCGCGCAATGTGCTGAGCCGCATCAGCTACGCGAAGAATCATGCGCAATCACCGGAACAGGTGCGTGCCGATTCGTTTGGGCCGGACGCGAAGAAAGTGTCCGACATTTACGCCGGCTATGAGGAACTGCTGAAACACAGCAGAGCGGTGGACTTCGATGATCTGCTGCTGCGATCAGCTCGCTTGCTTCGGGAGTCCACGGACGTGCGGGAGCGCTGGCGCGCACGGTTCGCGTATTTGCATGTGGACGAGTACCAGGATACGAATCGCGTGCAGTACGACCTGCTGCGGTTGCTGGCGAACGAACAGCGGAACGTGTGCGTTGTCGGAGACGAGGACCAGTCGATTTACCGTTGGCGCGGGGCGGATGTTTCGATTCTGCTGAGCTTTTCGCAGGACTTCCCTGCGGCGAAGGTGGTGCGGCTGGAAAGGAATTATCGTTCGACGCAGGCGATTCTAGATGCAGCCGGCTCGGTGGTGGCGAACAATCCGGACCGCCTGGGAAAGAATCTGAAGGCGGAAAAAGCACAGGGCGCGAACTTGCGTTATTACGAGGCGCGTGACGCACAGGCCGAGGCGGAATTTGTGGCCGGCGAACTAGAACGGATTCTGAGCGACGATCCGGATCAGACCTGCGCGGTGGAGTATCGAACGAACTTCCAGTCGCGGTCGTTCGAGGAAGTGTTTCGCCGCAGAGGCATTCGCTACAAACTGGTGGGCGGATTCAGCTTCTACAATCGCGCAGAAGTGAAGGATGCGTTGGCGTATGTGCGGCTGGCGCTGCATCCCGATGACGATATTTCCCTGCTGCGCGTGCTGAATGTGCCGGCACGCGGAATTGGAAAGACGACTGTCGATACTCTGCGCGAGATTGCGGAGCGCGAGGGGTTATCATTGTGGAATTCGATTGAATCGGTGTTGACCAGTCCGGCCGTGAGCAGGGCGGTGGCCCCGCTGCGCGCATTCCGCGAACTCGTACAGGCCTTGCGTGACGCGTATACGAGCAAAGACCCCGCTGATTTCCTGCGATTTTTGCTGGAAGAGACGGGTTACATGCCGATGCTGCGGGACCGCAACACGCCGGATGACGTGGCGCGCATGGAGAACCTGGAGGAATTAGCGCGCGCGGTGGCGGAAAGCCAGGAGAATGGCGAGTCATTCACGGATTTTCTGGATGCGGCGGCACTGGTCAGCGACGCTGATGCATTCGAGGATAAGCCCGGCGTCACCTTGATTACGCTGCACAGCACCAAGGGGCTGGAGTTCGATCATGTGTTCCTGACCGGGCTGGAGGAAGGAATCTGCCCGCACAGCCGGTCGCTGAATGAGGACAAAGGGATTGAGGAAGAACGGCGGCTGGTGTATGTGGGAATGACGCGGGCACGCACTTCGCTGACGCTGACGCGCGCGGTATACCGGCGGATCTTCGGGAACGAGCAGCAGATGCGCGCATCGCTACCCAGCCGGTTTCTGGGTGAAATTCCGACGGAATTGGTGGAGACGGTGCGGGGCTCGATGGCGGAAATCGGGCAGACGCGGAGATACGAACCCGATCCGGAATATTCATACTCGGCGGAAGAGTTTGTGCGGCGAGCGCGAGGCATCGCTGCGCCGCCTGCTGCGCGAACGCCACAGCGGCGGGCGACGCCCACGCCATCGTTCAGGACACCGGCGTTCAAGGGCGGAAAGAATGCGGACCCGTTGCTGGGGCAGAAAGTGCGCCATCCAGAATATGGTGTGGGCACGGTGGTGGGAGTGGAAGGCGAAGAGGATGACCGGCGACTCAGCGTGAGTTTTCCTGGGCGCGGAACGAAGAAGTTCGTGGAACGATACGCGCAGTTGCAGCAGGTGTAAAGCACGCAATCGATTCAGATGTTTTCTGCCGAACGCATGCGAAACGCCGCAGACTGCGGAGCGGAGATGTGATTTGGCTGGGGTAAGTTGCGTGAGGTGTGCGTTCGCGTTAAAGTGAAGGCCGCATTCCTACCTACATAGCGCGTCCGAACAACAACAGGGGCATCGCGCCAGGACGCAGTCGGAGAGTATGGGTGGATCCACAATTATTTCGATGTAAAGACATCGACCAGCTCATTGCAGACTCCGAAAATCCTGAAAAAAGACTGAAGAAGACACTGGGTTGGATCAGCCTGACCGCTCTGGGAATTGGCGCGATTATCGGCACAGGGATTTTCATTCTGACCGGCACGGCAGCCGCCGGCGAAGAAGTCCTGTATCCGTCGATCTTCAAGGCTCCAGTGCTGGACGTACTGCTGCACGGTACGCATGCGGCGGGGGCCGGTGGGAGACCAGGGGCAGGTCCGGCAATCGCAATTTCGTTCGCTTTGGTGGCGATTGTGTGCGGTTTCGCGGGGCTGTGCTACGCGGAATTGGCCTCGATGATTCCGATTGCGGGAAGCGCGTACACGTACACTTACGCGACGATGGGCGAGCTGGTGGCCTGGATTATCGGATGGGACTTGATCCTGGAGTATGCGGTATCGAACATGGCGGTGGCGGTAGGATTTTCGGCATATGTGAACAGCTTGCTGAATTCGTTCGGGATTCACTTGCCGGATACGCTGAGTACACCGGCGTACCAGCCGGGAGTGGGATGGCTGGTGCACTTCAACCTGATCGGGTTTCTAATTGTCATGCTGCTGACGGTTTTGCTGGTGACCGGCATTCGGGAATCGGCTGCGTCGAACAGCGTCATGGTGGGAATCAAGCTGATCGCGATATTTATTTTTATCGTGTTCGCGTCTAAATACATCAATCCGATCAATTGGAAACCATTCGCGCCCAACGGTTTTCAAGGGATCCTAACCGGCGGAGCGATCGTGTTCTTCAGTTACATCGGCTTCGATTCCGTGTCGACTGCCGCGGAAGAGTGCAAGAATCCGAAACGGGATTTGCCGCTGGGGATTATGACGTCATTGCTGGTGTGCGCGGCACTGTATGTGGGCGTGGCGGTGGTACTGACGGGCATTCAGCCGTATCAAATTTTCAAGGGTGATGCCGCGCCAGTAGCGACAGCACTTCACAATATTGGACTGGACGGCCTGCAACGGTGGGTCACCATCGGCGCGCTGATGGGCATGATTTCGTCGCTTCTGGTCTATCAGTATGGACAAGCGCGGGTGTGGTTCGCGATGTCGCGCGACGGGTTGCTACCCAGCGCGTTTTCCAAAGTACACCAGCGTTTTCGCACACCGCACTTTGCCACTTGGATTGCCGGCATCGTTGTGGGTATTCCTGCGGGAATATTCGACATCGGGACGTTGGCGGATCTTTCGAACATTGGAACGCTGTTCGCGTTCGTGTTGGTGGCCGGGGCAGTGCTGGTTCTGAGAAAGACGCAGCCAAACCGAGCGAGAGGATTTCGAGTGCCGCTGGTGCCGTTTTTGCCGATCCTTTCGATTGTTACCTGTGTGCTGCTGATGGCCAGTCTCACACTGGAGAACTGGATCCGGTTTTTTGTGTGGCTGGCGATTGGACTTGTGATTTACTTTGCATATAGCCGCCACCGAAGCACATTGAACACGGCGTCGAAGGCGTAAACAAATTCCATGATTGCAGCTCGGTATCTGAGAGGTTTGCGCACGGGCGCAAGAATCCTTGCGTTAATGGCTGGGCTCAGCTTTTTTCCCGGCCGGGTATTGGCTTGGGGAAGCAACGCCCAACGGCTGGTGGTGAATCATGCGGTGGACACGCTTCCGTATGACATGCGGCCGTTCTTTGAGAGTAATCGAAACTTCCTGATTCAGCATGTCAATGATCCTTTGAATCTTCTGGATAAGCATCCCAGCGAACGGCAGAACCATTTCATTGAACTGGACCGCTACGGAAAGTTCCCTTTCGAGGCATTGCCGCGGACTTACAAAAATGCACTTGCGAAGTATAGCAAATCGCATATCGAATCGACGGGGCTGCTGCCTTGGCAAATCGGAGTGTACAGCGCGAAGCTGACCGAAGACATGAAGAATGGCCGCTGGGATGAGGCGAAAATCGACGCTGCGTTCCTCGCGAATTACGTAGCGGAAGCGCATGACCCGTTTAATACGACGGAGAATTACGACGGGAGATTGACTGGCCAAAGCGGCGTGAATGAACGGTTCAATACGATTCTGATCGACCGCTACGGCTCATTTTTCCCCTTGAATCCTCACGATGCATTCTTCATTACGGATCCCACCGATTTCGCGTTCGAAATGTGTTTGAACGCGCATAGTTTGGTTGAGTCAATTCTGTTGGCAGACCGGAACGCCAAACGTGGATTGAGTTCGTACACAGACGAGTATTACGACCGGTTTTATAATCTGACCGCGGCGTCCTTAATCAAGCAACTGTCGGACGCATCGACGGACGTTGGCTCCTACTGGCTGACAGCGTGGACGAACGCCGGCAAGCCAGCGCTGCCGCACTAGAACGTGAATTGTGGTTGACGCGAAACTTCCCTCTCGAATCGCAACAATGCACAAAGCGGAATTGCACGTCCACCTGGAAGGATCCATTCGTCCCGTGATTGCCGTGGCACTGGGTGGACGCCACGGGGTGAAGCTGACTGAGGATGAAGTGCGCCGGCGCTATGCGTACACGGATTTTCTCGCGTTCATCGAGGCGTTCAAGTGGGTGACCTCATTCGTTCGCGAGCCCGCGGATTTCGCGTTGGTTGCTAAGGATCTGGCGGAGCAACTGCTCTCGCAAAATGTTGTCTACGCGGAAGTGACGCTGTCAGTGGGAGTGATGTTGCTGAGGAAGCAGAATCCACAGGCGGTATTCGAGGCGATTGTGGAGGCAGTCGAGCCATTCGAAACAAAAGGGCTGCGACTGAATTGGATTTTCGACGCTGTGCGCCAATTTGGAGCAGATCTGGCAATGCAGGTGGTGGACTGGGCGAAGATGTGCAATTCGCGGCGAATTGTCGCGTTCGGCATGGGTGGCGATGAATTGAGCAGGCCGGCAAGCGAATACAAATCCGTGTACCAACACGCGGCTCACTGCGGGCTGCATCGATTGATTCATGCGGGAGAAATAGGTGGGCCGCAACAAATTCGCGATGCGGTGGAACTTCTGGGAGTGGAGCGGATCGGCCATGGGGTTGCTGCAATGCACGATCGCGAGCTAATGGACCTGCTTGCGGCGAGACGTACCGTACTCGAGATTTGCCCTGGAAGCAATTTGCGAACCGGGGCGTTGGCGCGGCAACTTGGTATCGATTCCCCGGGATTACTCCAACACCCGCTGCCGGTGCTGATGCGCCACGGAATCCCGGTCGTGCTCTCGACGGATGATCCGGCAATGTTTCACACGTCGCTTCGTGAAGAGTACGGGCTCGCCCGGAAAATGGGCCTTAGCGAATTGGAGTTGGCGGAACTGGTCGAGAACAGCTTCACATATTCCTTTCTGCCGGCGGAGGAACGCCCGAGCCTGACCGGTAGGCCAGCCTAAGCGAAGGGGGCGAATGTTATACTGACGCCATGAAAGCTCATGTGTGGGTAATGCCAAAACGTACGGTGCTCGATCCACAAGGTCAGACCATTCAGCACGCACTTTCCGGGCTTGGATATTCGCAAGTGGCCGATGTCCGTCAGGGCAAGTTCTTCGTGTTGAATCTCGATGGCTGGAATCGTGAAGAAGCTGAGAAGCAACTGGAGCGAATCTCCAAAGAAGTGCTGGCCAATCCGGTGATCGAAGAGTACCGCTTCGAGATCGTCGATTAGATCGAATCATGTTTTCGCTGCACACACGTTTAGGGATGGTGGCCGTGACGCGGGTTGGGCTATGTATTGCGGCGGTACTCTTCCTGCTCGCTGGCTGTAAGCAAGGTGTGCAGCAGGTCGACGATCCTCAACTGAAGCCCATCCAGACGATGTTGCAGGAGAATGTGCCTATCGGCACGCCGGAAGGCGCAGTGACGGAATTTTTATCTATGCGGGGGTATCCAACTGAGCCATCGGAAAAACCTGGCACCCTGGTCGCCATCATTCGGCATATCGACGTGGAGAAACTGCAGCCGGTGACGGCCCGCGTGACGTTCTATTTCGATGCGAACGGCAAGCTTAATACCTATGAAATCGCGCGGACGATGAACGCACCCATGCCGAAGTAGTTAATTTCCAAATACTATCCATCCGCGCTTCTCAATCCCTGAACAAACGCCCGTGTTAAGCTCAAATACTTGCCAACGGCGGGTGGAAACGGTCGTTATTGCTGAAGCACAGGAGAACGTGCGTATGTGTGGGATCGTCGGCTATATCGGCTCCAAGAAAGTGGTTCCGGTAATCATTGAGGGGCTGCGGAAGCTTGAATATCGAGGATATGACTCGGCCGGAATTGCGGTGGTGGACGAGGCGGGAAACTTGCACCTGCGGCGAGCGCCGGGGAAGCTCCGCAATCTCGAAGAAGCCATCCAAAACGCACCAATTGAAGGCACGTACGGAATCGGACACACGCGCTGGGCGACACACGGACGGCCCACGGAAGAAAACGCACATCCACACCGGGACTGCACCGGGAAGTACGTGGTAGTGCACAACGGGATCATCGAGAATTACCTGGAATTAAAGGAAAAACTGCAGAAGCAGGGACACAAGTTTGTCACCGAAACAGATACGGAAGTGGTGGCGCATCTTGTGGAAGAGTACGGGAAGGCGCTTCCGTTCGAACAAGCGGTGCGAAAAACATTAAAGGATTTGCGTGGGATTTATTCGTTAGTGTTTCTGTCTGCAAAGGATCCGCAGAAACTGATTGCCGCGCGCATCGGACCACCTTCGGTGATTGGGTTGGGAGACGGCGAATATTTCGTGGCCAGCGACATTCCCGCACTGTTGCAGCACACACGCAACGTATTTTTTCTGGCGGATGGGGATGTAGCGGTGCTGTCGAAGAATGGAGTGTGTGTAACGGATTTGGACGGGCACCCCGTAGACCGTCCCGCGCACCAGGTCACCTGGGACCCCATCATGGCGGAAAAGGGCGGCTACAAACATTTTATGCAGAAGGAGATTTTCGAACAGCCGCGGGCGATTCGAGACACGTTGCTGGGACGAATCTCGCAGGAAACGGGGAAGGTCTTCCTCGACGATATGCAAATTTCGGAAGAACAGTTCCGGCAATTTGAAAGTGTGCGCATCGTGGCGTGCGGGACGAGCTGGCATGCAGGGCTGGCCGGCAAATTTATGATTGAACGGCTGGCGCGTATTCCGGTGGAAGTCGATTACGGGAGCGAGTTCCGGTATCGCGATCCGATTCTGGATTCGAAGACACTGACTGTATGCATCAGCCAGTCGGGGGAGACCGCGGATACGCTGGCAGCGCAGCGCGAAGCAAAACTGAAAGGTTCGCCAACGCTGGCGATTTGCAATGTGAAAGGCTCGATGATTACGCGGGAAGCGGCTGGCACAGTGCTGACGCATGCGGGGCCAGAGATTGGAGTGGCATCGACGAAAGCATTCACCGCGCAGATTGCGGCGCTGCTGCTGCTGGCTTCCTATCTGGGACAGATTCGGAACAAGCTGCTACCGGAGCAAGCGCGGAATCTGATGCTGGAGTTCATCCAGATACCGCACAAAGTGGAGACCATCCTGCAGGCAGACGCAAGCGGAGTATATGAATCTTTGGCCCGACAATTTTTCCGGCAATCGGATTTTCTATATTTGGGACGCGGCATCCATTATCCCATCGCGCTCGAGGGGGCTCTTAAGCTGAAGGAGATTTCCTACATTCACGCGGAAGGCTACCCCTCGGGGGAAATGAAGCACGGGCCAAACGCGCTGATCGATGAGAATCTGCCAGTCGTGGTGTTGGCGACACGAGATGAATCGGATCCGGCATCAATGACGTTGTATGAGAAAAGCGTGTCAAACATTAAGGAAGTGAAGGCGCGGGACGGCATCGTCATCGCCATTGTGACACACGGGGACCATTTGGCTCGAGAAGCTTCGGACCACCTGATTGAATTGCCTCCGAGTTCGGACCTGCTCTCCGTGCTTTTGGAGATTGTGCCGCTGCAGTTGTTGGCATACCACATCGCCGTGCGACGAGGCTGCGACGTAGACCAACCAAGAAATCTGGCGAAATCGGTGACGGTGGAATAGCTTCGCCGTTATGGCGAGTCGGGTAAGTTTTGCCATTGTGCTGCCGTTGGGACTAGAATCAGACCCCAAGCTTTAAAACGATTTATGGCCTGCTTCTGAACTGGGGGTTCCATGAAGGCGATTCCCGCGCGCCTCACTTGCAGTATCCTCCTTTGTCTATCCATTGGACGATTTTCCGTATCCGCACAAACGCAGAGTCCTCCACAAAATCCGCAAAAAACGATTGCCATAACAATCGATGATCTTCCCGCCGGCGGTGCCAGTGGAATGACCGGGTCGGAAATTGTGGAGATGACGACGAAACTGCTGGGGACGCTGCACGATCAGCAAATCCCGGTCGTGGGATTTGTGAACGAGCAGAAGCTTTTCAAGATAGGCGAAGTCGATGAACGCATCAAAGCGCTGAGCCTGTGGCTGGACAATGGGTTCGAACTGGGTAATCACACGTATTCGCACCCGTCTTTGAATCGAGTGCCGCTGCAAACGTGGGAAGAAGAAGTGATTCGGGGCGAGACGGTGACGCGGATTTTACTGGCGCAGCACAAGATGAGACTGCGGTATTTTCGCCGGCCTTATCTGGATGCCGGGCGAGATGTGCAGACGCGACGTGAGGCGGAAGCCTTTCTGAGCGCGCGAGGATACCAGATCGCGCCAATCACCATGGACGCGTGGGACTGGATGTACGCGGGAGTCTACGAGGATGCGCGAAAACGCGGTGACGCAAACCTGGAGCAACAACTGCTGAGTTCATACCTTTCGTACACTACGACGGTTTTCGATTATTACGAGAAGTTTTCGAAAACAATGCTGGGTTACGAACCGAAACAGATCCTGTTGATTCACGCGAACTGGCTGGAAGCGGATCACATCGGAGAAGTGCTGGAGCTGCTGCGGAAACGTGGATACCAGTTCATTACGCTGGAAAACGCACTGAGCGACCCAATTTTCAGCATGCCGAATGATTATATCGGCGAAGGGACTGGTTGGCTGGACCAGATTGCGATCACACGGGGGCAGGTGCCGTTGGGGGAGCCGACATTCCCGCAATGGGTAATCGATAAATCGAGGGAGATCCATCAGCGGGCGGCCGGGGCGACACCTTCGCAATCTTCGCCTTCGCCGTATTGATGGTGAAGCACAGGTTTCTTACGACCCTCAAGAGCCGGCAGGATGCCGGCGCTACCAGGTTGAGTGAGACAAAACCCAATAAGGCGGCGGTTTTTTATAAGGACGCAGCATTCTGCGCAGGGTGGATGGCATGTAGGTGATTAGAAGCACGAACGACGTGAGCAGCAAGAAAAATTCGGATGCGCTAAGATAACGTTATGCGGTGCCGACTCTGGTTCCTGGTGTTCGCGTTCTTCTTCTCTCTCGCGCTCGCAGTGCCCACGTATTCCCAGACAGCAACATTGAAAGAGATCCGCGCCGAAGGGGTGAAGACGTTTAGTCAGGCGCAAGTCGCGTCGCTATCTGGTCTGCAGATTGGCTCGCCAGTGGGACGGCAAGAATTGCAAGACGCGGCGGACTTGCTGCTGCGAAGCGGGCTCTTCGCCAAAGTCAATTATAAGTTCGACACGCACAACAACGATGTCGCCGTCACGTTTCAAGTGGAAGAGGCGCCGCGGCTGCCCGTGTCTTACGACAATTTTCCGTGGTTCGATGACTCCGAACTGACCGACGCGATACGCAAGGATTTTCCGTTTTACGACGGCACGCTACCGGAAGGCGGCACGTTGGTGGACCTGGCCGGGAATTCGCTAGCCGCTTTCCTGAATTCACATGGATTAAAGGCGGAAGTGCAGCACTTTGTGCTGGCAAATCCGCTGATCGACGGCTCTGAGCAGGAATTCCAAATCGTGGGAGTGACGCAGACCATCGCGAGCGTGGAATTCAGCGATCCGGCCATGAAGGATAACCTGGCAGTTCAGCAGCATCTGTCCGAAATCCGCGGGAAACCCTATTCGCGGCTGACGATTGACGTGTTCCTGGCGGAAGCGATACGTCCGATTTACCTCGAGAAAGGTCTGTTGCAGGCAAAAATCGGGCCCGCTTCAGTGCGGCTCTCAGGCGATCCGAACAAAAGATTCCCAGAGGCGATTCCGGTGTATGTACCGTGTACGCCGGGCCCGGTATATCACTGGAAAGATGTGCAATGGCAAGGGAATGTAGCTGCGTCTTCAGAACTGCTGACGCGAGCGATGCGTATGAAAGCGGGAGATGTAGCGGATGGAATGAACATTGAAGGCGGGTGGGACCGCGTGCGGGAAGAGTACGGGCACTTGGGATTTTTGGATGCAAAGGTCGAGCCGGCGGCAAAGTATGATGACGAGGCGCACACGGTTTCGTACACGGTGAAGATCGAAGAAGGCAGACAGTATCGTTACCACGACATGACCATCACGGGAATGTCTGAGACCGGGGAACGCATGATTCGGGATGCGTGGCCGTTGAAGGCGGGCGATATCATGGACAAGACGGTGTTCGAACAGTTCTTGTTGAAATTGGAGGCGCATCGCGAGGTGATTTTCCGGGATTTGCCGGTGCATTACGACACCGTGGGGCATTGGCTGCAGACGGACCAGGGGAATGGGACGGTGGATGCGCTGCTCGATTTTAAGTGATCCACTGAACGGATAGACCCTGGTGAGCATGCGAGGCCTTAAAACCCCTACAAATGCAGGTGCTCGCCAGCGGTCATTGCGGGATTTGTATTTTTCGCGGGTATTAGCCCCTCGCCCACGCCAGCAAAATCAAATACACTAAGAACCCGTGTCGAAGTCGCCCCGAAACGCGCTGCGCTTCTCACTCTTTGTGGTTTTCGCCCTGCTCGTGCTTCGCGCTCCCTGCCAAGCGCAGGACCAGCCGGTGGTTCGCGTCAACGTCAACCTCGTCCTGGTCGACGCCACCGTGAAAACCAAAGCCGGTCAAATCATGGCCGACCTCAAACAAAATGATTTCGAACTCCGCGAAGACGGCGCCCCTCAAAAGATCGAGATTTTCAATCGCGATGAACTCCCGCTGAACGTCGCCCTGGTGCTGGATCTCAGTGATTCCATCGGCCCTTTCCTTGGACCTCTCCGCCGAGCCGCCAACACCGCCCTCGCTTCCCTGAAGCCCGAAGACGAGGTCGCCCTCTTCAGCTTCTCCACCGAAGCGCAACTCCGCGTACCCTTTACCAAAAACAAATCCGAAATCGCCGAAGCCATCAAGGGCTTTCAAGTCGGGGGCGCTACCAACATCAATGACGGCATCTTTGTTGCTGCGAAATATTTCCTCAACGCCCCGCCTATGCATCGCCGCGTTATCATTCTCATCAGCGACGATGTCGGCACGGATGCCGGGGGCCAGGGCACCCGGGATATCGTCACCGAAGCAATCGCCTCCGATTCGGTTCTCTACAACCTGAAAATTCCCGGGTACAATCCGCCTGGCACTCTCTTTTATGCTTCCATGGTTCCCGGCCTCGTCAACATTCGCAAAGTCGTCGACCAAACCGGCGGAGAAATCTTCAACGTCCCCGACATCCCTCACCTTGACGAGGTTTTCCGCGCGCTCATCGAGCGCCTCAAGACCCGCTACACCCTGGGCTACTACACGCAGGCTGACGCTGCCTCCGGCAAACCTCACAAAATTGGCGTGCAGCTCAATTCGTCCTTCGGCAAAAAAGGCCACGAGTATCTCGTCCTCGCCCGTAGCTCTTACTACATCCACTGACCCCACCGCGTTGTCGCCTGGTCTCGGGGTCCGCATGCAACGGGCCCAAAACCAACGGCCCGCCTCGGAAGTCGGGCCCTACAACACCATGCAACCGGTTTAGTGGGGGAGTGCGTATCGCGGGCTCTTGGCGGTGGGATATACTTGGGTGGATATGGGCGCTTTAGTGCAAATAATGATGGGCGAGCGGTCGGCGGAATTTGCGGCGGACAAGGAACGGTTGCTGCTCGAGGGCCTAGGCAAGCTGCGGTCGGTGATTGTGGCGCTATCTGGCGGAATTGATTCGGTGTACTTGGCGTGGGCAGCACAGAAAGCCGTGGGGGAGCGCGCGTTGGCGGCGACGGCGATTTCCGCAAGCTACTCGGCGTTTGACCGGGAGCAGGTTGAGAGTTTTCTGAAGGTGACCGGGGCGCGGCACGAATTTGTGGAAACGCGCGAACTGGAAAACCCGGCCTACCGCGTAAATGATGTGAATCGCTGCTACTACTGCAAAGACGAACTGTTCACGGTCCTCGATGAGATGGCCAAGAACCGCAACTTTGCCGCGGTTGCGTATGGCGTGAACGCGGACGATACCTTTGATTTTCGACCAGGGCAGCGGGCCGCCAGAGAGCATCAAGTGCTGACTCCTCTGCTGGACGCCAAACTGCACAAAGTGGAGATTCGGTTTTTGGCGCAGCGCGCGGGACTGCCGATGTGGGACCGCCCGGCCTCGGCGTGCCTGGCGTCCAGATTGCCTTATGGAACGGAAGTGACGGAGGAACGGTTGGGCCTGGTGGAACGCGGGGAGATTGCTCTGCGGAAACTCGGGTTCCGACAGTTTCGAGTGCGACTGCACGACAAATTGGGGCGGGTAGAAGTAGCGCCGGATGAACTGCCGCGCGCACTTACGCCTGATATGGCTGCGGCAATTTGCGCAGAACTGAAAGCTGCGGGCTTCACTTATGTCACCCTCGACCTGGAAGGCTACCGCCAAGGCTCCCTGAACGAAACCCTTAAGAAAACGGCGGGAACATAACTGCCCGGAAATGCGTATCGTATAGCAGGAGGGCAGAGTGGAGCTTATGACATCCCCTACGATAGGAAGCCGCCGCCCCTGGTTACCCGGGATTCTGCTGGTTTACGGTGCGCTGGCCCTGGCACCGGCCTATGCCACAGCAGCCGACACATTTGAACGGACGCTTAACGTAACGGCGCCCGTACGGCTGGAATTAAACAATTCATCGGGAACTGTGGACATTCAGGGCAGCGCCGACGGCAAGGTGCACGTTTTCGGGAAAGTAACGGCAGGGTGGTCTGTGTTTGGTAGCTCAGAGAAGAGCGTGCAGGACGTCGTGGCAAACCCGCCCATCGAACAAAACGGCAACGTCGTGCGAATTGGCCGGAGCAATTCGATGTTCAAGAACGTGTCGATTGATTACCGGATTGAGGTGCCGCGGGATACGGACGTTGATGCCAGCGTAGCTTCCGGCGGAATGACGATTGATAACGTGCGGGGGCCAGTGAAGGCTTCGTCAGCGTCGGGATACGTCCATATTTATCGCGTGGAGCGGGATACGACGATCAGCGCAGCGAGTGGAGCGATTGAGGCTTCGGGAATTGGCGGCGTTTTGAAGGTGAATAGCGCCTCGGGAGACATCGTGTTGACGGATGTAAAAGGCGATCTGAAGGCCAGCGCCGCGTCTGGGTCTATTCGTATCACGAACCCTGGTGACCGCGTGGACGCGGGGTCGGCGAGCGGGTCTATTGAGGTCAGGGGAGCCAAAAACGACCTGAAGGTCCATGCAATTTCGGGTTCCGTGAATGTGGCCGGCGATCCCAGCGAAAACCGCTATTGGGAACTGAAATCAGTGTCGGGTTCGATTGATATTCATGTGCCACCGAACGCGAGCTTTTTGTTTACGGCGGAAACGACTTCCGGTGGGATTCGCACGAATATTCCTGTCGTCTTGGAAGAGCAAGGGAAACACTCGATGCGCGCGCATGTGGGATCTTCGTCTGGGCGGGTGGAAGTGCACACGGTCTCCGGCGGCGTAGACGTGCAAGGTTCGTGAGTGCGCTAGTCTGTACTTGATAGTCCGTAGCTTGTGGTCGGCGGCTGGTAATTCTCTGTTTCGTAACCTGCAAATTCGCGCGGGGGTCGGTACAATACGTCTGTGCGTGTTTGCCGCCCATTGTTGATGTGTGCCAGCCGGCTGGAAGCTAACACTACCCGGTATCTGCTTGGTGGTCTTTTGGTTCTTTCGCTCGGGTTTGCCTCGCCATGTCAGGACGCACCCAAGCCTCCCACGCAGGCGCCTGCTGGAAGCTCTGCGAACGCGGACAAGCGGAGCCCTTCCCCAGAGTTAACGGAACGGCAGGAACTGCAGAGAGCGATCGATCAGGCGGCGAACGACCGCGCCGCGCTGGTGAAGAACCTGGAGGGCTTCCTCAAGAAGTATCCGGAATCGTCACAACGGCCGCAAATCTATCGGGCGCTGGTGGAATCGAGTTTGCAGTTGCGGGACTTTTCGCGCGCGGTGGAATACTCCGAGCGACTGGTGGGGCTGAATCCAAACGACATTTCGAATACGGTGCTGACGATTCAATTGCTGAACCGGTACGGCGATGTTCAGGGGTATAAGCGCGCAGTGTTCTACTGTAGCCGCGTGCTGGAGTACGTCGACCAAACGACTCCGGCAGAAAAGTCTCCTCGCATGTCTCCCGGGGATTGGGTGACCTCGAAGCAGCGGGACGAGTCTTCGCTGTACCTCATTCGTGGTGAGCTATACCAGAAGCTGAACGACACGCCGAACGCGCAAAGAGATTTTGCGGCGAGCTATGCGTTGGTTCCCAACGCGACCGCGGCGGAAAAACTGGGCGGGCTAGCGGAGTCGACCAAGGATTTGAATGGCGCGATTCAGCAATACGCCCGCGCCTTTGCGCTGACAGATGGCACGAATGGGGCGTCTTCGCGAGCGGATTTGCGTAAGAAAATCGGGAACGTTTGGCGGCTTGCGCACGGTTCGGAAGATGGGCTGGGAGATTATTTGCTGCACGCGTTTGATGCCAGCATCGCCGCAGCCACACCCGCGAAACCGCCGCGGAATCCGAATGGGAAAGAGCCGTACGACTTTGTGCTGCGGAAAGTGAGCGACGGCAGCCCGGTGCGGCTCGCGGATGCAAAAGGAAAGGTGATGGTGCTGAGTTTTTGGGCTACGTGGTGCGGGCCATGCCGCGAACAAGAACCGCTGTTTGAAAGAGTGGCGGCGCGATATTCGGGGAAACCGGACGTAATTTTCTATGCGTTGAATTGCGATGACGACGAGTCCTTGGTGGCGCCATTTTTGGCGCAGGAGAAACCGAAGACGCCGGCGCTGTTTGCGGACGGACTGGAACAGTTGTTGAGTGTGAATTCGTTTCCAACGACAGTGATCCTGGACCGCAATGGCAAGATGGCGTTCCGCCAGGATGGATTCAACCCAGACGGATTTGAGAAGACGCTGGGAGATGCGATTCAACGAACCGCGGACGGAACGCTTGAGAATGCACCAACGGTGGCGCTCAAGCCTTAAGGCTCGGAGCCACGCCATTGGCGATACCAGCTCTAAATTAGTTGGATATGGGCGGGACTTCAAGACCCGTGCCTTTGCCTGAGACGGGTACTTTCCCGATTACTCTCGTCCATAGCCGATGTCGTTCCGAGCGCATCGAGGAATCTGCTTTTCCCCGGGCTGTATCGCGGCCGAACTTTAGATCGAGCATTCGATCGCGTCAGCGACTTCTTTGGCCGCGAGAACTGTATTTACGTGAATTTGCACGGTGTCCCCAAGACGACGGGCATAACCGCCGGCCAGAGTGGTGACCACTGGGATTTTGCCTTTGCGAGCTTGTTCGAAAATACCGCGATCACGCTGTTTCAAACCTTCTATGGAAAGCCGTAAACCACCCAACTGATCTTCGCGGTAAGGGTCCGCTCCGCCCACGTAGAAGATAATGTCGGGCCGGAATTGCTCGATGGCCTTTTGTGCGGCGGGCAGGAGGGTGCCTAGGTATTCGCCGTCGTCCACTCCATCTTCCATATCCAGATCGAGGGAGGAAGCGGGCTTGTGCGTGGGGTAGTTGTTCAGTTGGTGGATGGATAGCGTGAAGACGGAGGGATCGCCGGAAAATATAGCGGCGGTACCGTTGCCGTGGTGGACATCGGTGTCAATGACCATGGCTTTGCGAATGGCGGCATCGTGCTGCAAGCGTCGAATGGCAACGGCTACATCGTGAATGGCGCAAAAGCCCTCGCCGTGTCCAGGATAAGCGTGATGAAACCCGCCGCCGAGATTGCAGGCAAAGCCGTCGCGCAGCGCATTCTGAGCCGCGAGGATGGAGCCGCCTGCGGCCAGCCAGAAGGCTTGCACTAATTCGAGTGAATAAGGAACCTCGAGTTTCATTTCTTCACTGCGGGTTAGCGTGCCGGTTTTCAGTTTGTCGACCCAATCGGCGGTGTGTACCCGAAGGATGTCTTCGTCGGAAGCAGGATCGGGGCACAAGAAGTCGTCACCTGTGGCGATCTGGCCGGCGATGAGTTTTTCGGCGATAAGACGGAATTTCTGCGAGGGGAAGACGTGAGCGCCAAGGTGGAGATCGTACCCCGGATGGTAGATAAGCTTAAAGGGCAACATGGCGTCGTTTGATGGTAGCGCAATAAAAGCGCCGAGCAGAGGGGCGGCTAGCGAAGGCGTCAGTTCTCGCGTTCAAGGATGAAATCGGGGAGGGTAAGTAGCGCGCGGCCGTATTCGGCATCGCCGCCGCCATTGATGCAGGCCTTGGCGCGACGAACGTAATCGAAGGCGAGATTACGGGTGCGATCGAGAGCGCCGGAATCGCGGACCAGCGCGACCAGGGTTTCCGGCTGGATGGAGTTGAATTCTTTTTCTTCGAGCACGCGTGCAACGAGTTCACGTGCTTCATGATGACCGTTTTCGATAGCGTAAATAAGGGGCAGGGTTACCTTGCCTTCTTTGAGATCGGAGAGGACAGGCTTCCCGAGTTGCTCGCTGGAGGCGGTGAAGTCCAGCAAATCATCGATCAATTGAAAAGCGAGTCCGGAGTAGCGACCGTATTCGGCAAGGGCTTCTTCGTGCTCTTCGTCGAAGCCACCAAGCACCGCACCCAGCCGCGCGCAACCGCTAAACAGGCAGGCGGTTTTGTGTGTGGCGAGTTTGAGGGCATCTTCTTCCGTGACATCCATGCGGCCGATCTTCGACAGCTGAATGAGTTCACCTTCGACCATTTTCTGCGTAAGGTCGATGAGAATATCGAGGACGTGGAAATTCCTCTCTTCGAGGGCGATCTGGAATGATTGCATGTACAGCCAATCGCCCGCCAGAACGCTGCGATGATTGCCCCAGCGGGTGTTGGCGGATGGGCGGCCACGGCGCGTATCGGCGCTGTCAATGACGTCGTCGTGAATCAGCGTGGCGCTGTGCAGCAACTCCACGACAGCCGCTAATTTGATGGCACTGCGACGGCTGACTTGCGTGCCAGCCGCATAACCGTGACACAACAAAAGAAGCGCGGGACGTAGCCGCTTCCCTCCCCCACCCAGCAAGTAACTTGTGATTTCCGAAACAGGCTGATACGCCGAAGCGCTTTGTCGCGAAAGCTCCTGCTCGACCTGGACAAGGTCTTCGCGGACAAGCTCGAAAATTTCTTTCACCGTGAGTAGCGCTATGGCCGTCCTCCTGTTTCGTACCCGCAGTCAGCGGGGTACCGCAGCCGGGGACGCGCTCGGCTGGGCGAGATGGAAGAACCGCCGGAAATTCCCTGCCGTCAATTGGGCGATTTCTTCGGTCCTTAAGTTTCTCACATTCGCGAGGGCCTTGGCCACCTCCAGAACATAAGCAGGCTCATTGCGTTTACCGCGCATGGGCTGCGGCGCGAGGTATGGAGAATCCGTTTCGATCAAAATGTTTTCGGGGGGCAGATCCTTCGCAACGTCGCGAATGTTCTGCGCCTTCGGAAAAGTCAAATTGCCAGTGAAGGATACCAGGAACCCCATGTCGAGGCCGCGCCGGGCATCTTCGATGGTGCTGGTGAAGCAGTGGAAGATGCCGCCCAGCCCGGTCGGCTTCCACTGAGATTCCAGGATATCGAGGCAGTCGGTCCAAGCGTCACGGCAGTGAATGATGATGGGGAGGCGTGCCGCGTGGGCGAGTTCCATTTGTTCGCGAAAGACGCGTTGCTGAACGTTACGTGGAGAGTGGTCGTAGAAATAGTCGAGGCCGATTTCACCCCAAGCAATCACTTTGGGGTGCCGCGCGAGGCGGGCGAGGGTGGCGAGATGCACAGGTGTGACTTCCTTGGCTTCGTGAGGATGAATGCCAACCGTGGTGTAGATCCAGTCGTGCGCCTCGGCGTAGGGGAGGGCCGCGTCCAGTTTTTCGGGACCCGGGCCGACCCCGATGGCGAGGATGGTGTTAACACCGGCAGCGCGGGCACGCTGGAGCATGGCCCCGCGGTCCTCGTCGAATTGAGGGAAGTCAATGTGCGCGTGAGAGTCGATCAGGTCCATGGGGTTGGGCGAATCGAGATCAAAAACAAATATCAGCTAACCGCTATCAGGCGAAAGCTACCAGCTACTTGAGGCGCGCGCCCACTTCTACATCTTCGTGGAAACCGGCCAAGACTGGACGACCTTCAGGGCCTATGGAGGCGGCGACGATCATGCCGTTGGATTCGACTCCGCGAAGCTTGCGCGGGGCGAGATTTACGACCACGACGACCTTGCGGCCGATAAGGGATTCTGGCTCGTAATATTGGGCAATGCCGGCACAAATTTGGCGAATTTCGGAGCCGATGTCGACCGTGAGTTTCAGCAGTTTATCGGCGCCCACGATGCGCTCAGCAGTCTTCACCTGGCCGACGCGCATTTCGACCTTGGTGAAATCCTCGATTCCAATTTTATCGGACGCTGCGGGAGCGGGCGCGGCAGCCGATAACGCAGCCGGAGCACTGAGCGCCGGAGCAGCAGCAGGGGCAGCCGGTCCCTGATTGAGTTCTTCGTTCGCCATGGATTCAATCCTCTCTATCGCTTCAGTTTTTTCAACGCGTGGAAACAGCGCTTGAAATTTGCCTAAGGTCAGTCCCGGGACTAATTGGCCCCAGTGAATTCGGTCTAATACAGTTGCGCCGATTGCACTGGATTGGCCGAGAAGGCGCCAGACCTTCGTGGTGCTGTCAGGGAGCACGGGATGGGCGAGCGCGATGACGATGCGCAGCAACTCGGCAGTGGTCCACAGAATGGTAGCCTTCCGAACTTCTTCGTCAGGAGAATTGCCCAGCGCCCAGGGTTGTTCGCTCGTGAGGTATTTGTCCGCTGCGGCGATCACGGCCCAAATGGTTTCCAGTGCGCGGGCAAATTCGAAATTATCGTAGCGCTCGAGAACCTCTCCAATGGCGTTCTGGGCTTCCATGGCCAAGGCGTCATCTTGCGGTAGACGAGCGCCGGGCTTGGGAACCTTTCCCGCGAAATTTTTCTCGAGCAGCGCAGCAGTGCGGCTGGCAAGGTTGCCCAAACCATTGGCGAGATCGCTGTTGTACCGGGTGACGAGCGCGTCATAGCTGAAATTGCCGTCCTGGCCAAAGACGACTTCACGCAGAAGAAAATAGCGAAGCGCATCCATGCCGAGCATGTTGGCGATGGGACGTGGCAGCACGACATTGCCCTTGGACTTGCTCATTTTCGCGGCGTCCATTAGGAACCAGCCGTGCGCCCACACTTCTTTGGGGAGCGGGAGCATTGCGGCCATCAGGAAAGCGGGCCAGTACACGGCGTGGAAACGGATGATGTCTTTGCCGACGAGGTGTACGTCGGCGGGCCACATGCCGCGCTTGTCGTATTCCGGGCCGCCTACGGCGCTGAGATATGCGGTGAGCGCATCGAACCAGACGTAGAAAACGTGTGGCTCTTCGCCAGGAACGGGAATGCCCCAGCGAATCGTGGTGCGCGTGATGCTCAAGTCTTTGAGGCCGCCCTCGACAAAGCTGATGATTTCGTTTCTGCGGGTTTCTGGCTGGATGAAATTGGGAAACTTACGGTAAAAGTCGAGCAACGGCTTCTGAAACGCGGACAGCTTGAAGAAGTAATTTTCTTCGGTGACGGTTTCGGTTGGTCTCCCGCAGTCCGGGCAAGGATCACCGGGCTTGGCGTCGTTCACGTAGGCGTTGTCATAGATACAGTATTGGCCTGTGTAGTGGCCTTTGTACACGTAGCCGTTTTCCTTGCAAAGGCGGAAGAGCCATTGCACGGTGCGAACGTGCATAAGGTCCGTGGTGCGGACGAATTCATCGGCAGTGAGGCCGAGTTCGTCCCAGAGACTCCGCCACGCATCGGCCATACGCGCAACAAATTCAGATTCAGGAATGCCAGCCTTTTTCGCGGCCCGTTCGACGTTAACGCCGTGCTCATCGGTACCGGTGGTCATCACCACATCGTACCCACGCATTCTTTTGTAGCGGCGCACGACGTCGGCCACCACAGTCGTGTAGGTGTGGCCAATGTGCGGCAAGCCGTTCGTGTAATAAATCGGCGTAGTGATATAAAACTTTTCTTTTTGCTCAGCCATTTGGAAAGTTTTTGGTCTTCAATTTTCCGTTCTGAATCAACCTTTAAACGAGAATCGCACAGAACTTCTGCAGCCCCTGGTTCGATGGCCAGCTTTCAGCTATTGCGAGAACGATTGGCGAATTGGAGCATAGCCTGCTCCATCACTTCATGCAGGGGAACATTTTTCTCCTCTGCCAGTTTACGGCAATCGTCAAATTCCGGGGCCGCATGCTGAATGCCGCCATCAATGCGGGCAACTTTGATGCGCACATCGCCAAAACGGGTATTTACGGTGAGGAATTCGCGGGGCACGGCGCGGCGCTCGACCAGGTGACTCCGAACACCGAGGGTAGTGGTTTCGGCAAAGAGCATGTGCTGAAACATGTTTTCGTCCTCTGGCTTGCACAGTACAGTCACGAGAGTGCCGGGGCGATTCTTCTTCATCTGCACGGGCGTGGCGAAAACGTCCAGAGCCCCAGCGGCGAGGGCTTTCCCGAGTAAGTAGCCGAAAATCTGGGGATTCATGTCGTCCAGATTAGCCTCAAGCACGCGAATAGTGCCGGAGTGAGTGTCGAGAGCCGTTTGCGCAAGTTCGCCGGCCATGATGCGTAACACATTCGGCTGGCCTTCCAGATCCCCAGCGCCGGCGCCGTAGCCGATCATGCTGACTTGCATTGCGGGCTGTGGACCGAATGAATCGCACAAGGTGGCTACGATGGCAGCGCCAGTGGGAGTGACGAGCTCCTTTTGCACTCCGTTGGAATAGGTGGGCTTGTTGAGAAGCAAGCGCGCCGTGGCAGGAGCAGGCACCGGCAGAACTCCGTGAGCCATCTTTGCGGTACCGCCGCCGACGTTGAGCGCGGAACACGCAAATTTTTCGAAGCCAAGGTGCTCGAACCCGATGCAGCCACCCACGATATCAACGATGGCATCGATTGCGCCGACCTCGTGAAAATGAATTTTCTCGATGGGCACATCGTGGACCGCTGCTTCGGCTTCGCCGAGTTTTCGAAAGATGGAGCTGGCGCGATCCTTGACGCGTGGCTCCAGGTCGGACTTTTCGAGAATGCCGAAAATGGTGCTGAGCGAACGATGCGTCTGAGTGTCTTCCGTTTTCACCTGGACGTAGGTGGCCGCCATTCCGTTTTTCCAAACTTTTTCCGAGGTAAGCTGCCAACCGGGGACTTGCAGTCCCTTGAGTTTGCCGCGCAGCACGTCCGCAGGGCACCCCGCGTCAATCAAGGCGCCGAGGGTCATGTCGCCGCTGATCCCGCTAAAACAGTCAAAATAGGCTGCTTTCATTGGTTCATATCTCAAGTGGAGGAGCGTATTGATACTATCGGCCCAGGTGCGGCAGGTCAAATTTGCGAAGCGTTTCCGCCGCCGCGGCCACACGCGTATCGTCGTTGTGGGTGATCATTTGCAAGCGGACGCTGATTCAGACGGGATGAGAGAGAAGCGCTCTGCAGTTGAAGCCGGATTGTGGGCATTCCAGGTCCGACACAGCTAAGACCGTGCCCCGACGCGAACCGATAGCTGCAACTTCGAGAACACCGAGCGTGGTGGCCCTACAAACGCTAGCAACGCGTACGGGAACTCCACGTTGTATACTCTTCCGGTATTCATCAACCAGCCGCGTCTCCTGCGCGGCGGAAAGCAAAACCCATGACTGTATCTGCCGCCGCGTGGCGCGCGCTCGTTCGTTTGTCCGTTCTCGCACTTCTCCGTTCTTTCTCCCCTCCACGCCGCTCCTCCCAACACCCGCCCCGGGTACTATCGCTTCCCCGCCATTCACGGTGACACCATCATCTTCACCGCTGAAGGCGACCTGTGGACCGTTAGCCGTTAAAGGCGGCGCCGCACAGCGGCTCACCTCCAATCCCGGCCAGGAATTTCACGCCGTCATTTCTCCCGACGGCAAGACCGTCGCTTTCAGCGCGCAATACGAAGGCCCTCTCGATATTTTCACCATGCCGGTCGACGGCGGCCTGCCCCAGCGCCGCACCTGGGACGGCACGGCCGTTCCCGCAGGCTGGACTCCCGACGGCCGCCTCCTCTACTCCACATTCCGCTACTCCACGTTGCCCAACGCGCAACTCGCCATCCTCGATGCGCAGGGCCGGCGCGAAATGGTTCCCCTGTCGCAAGCCGCGCAGGGCGCCTACACGCTCGACGGCAACCCTCTTCTTCACCCGCCTGGAGAAGCAAGGCAGCAACACCAAGCGCTACAAAGGCGGCACCGCGGAAAATATCTGGCGCTTCGATTCCGGCTCCGAAGCCGTTCCGCTCACCGCCGATTACCCGGCACTTCCCGCAATCCGATGTTCTGGAACGGCCGCGTCTACTTCCTTTCTGATCGCGACGGCACCATGAACATTTTCTCGATGGATCCCCAGGGCCACGACGTGAAGCAACTGACGCATCATAGCGGTTTCGATGCGCAATACCGCTTCGCTCTCCGAAGGCCGCATCGTCTACCAATGCGGCGCGGATATCTGGCTGCTCGATCTCAATAGCAATCAGGATGCCGTTATTCCCATCACTCTCGTTTCCGATTTCGATCAGCTGCGTGATCACTGGGTCAAGAAGCCGCTCGACTATCTTTCCATGGCGCACATTTCTCCCGACGGCGCCTCGGCGGTCTTCACCGCCCGCGGCGAAGTGTTCACTCTTCCCGCCGTGGCCACCGGCCGCATCGTCAAGGTTGCCGCGAACTCCCGGCGTCCGCTACCGCGAAGCGCGCTTACTGCCCGACGGCAAAACCATCCTGGCGCTCTCCACGCAATCCGGCGAAACCGAGTTCTGGAGATATCCCGCGAACGGCGAGGGCAAGCCCGAGCAGCTTACCCACGGCGCCACCATCCTCCGCTGGGACGGCGTTCCTTCGCCCGACGGCCACTGGCTCGCCCACCGCAATAAGAATCAGGAACTGTGGCTCTTCGACCTGAAAACGAAAACCGACAAAAAAATCGCCCAATCCATGAACGACGATTTCGACGATCTGACCTGGTCGCCCGACTAGCCAGTGGCTGGCCTTCACCGAAACTGCCGACAATACTTTCGTCCAGATCAAGGTGCTCAACGTCAACACCGGCGGGATCACGGTGCTCACTTCCGACCGCTACAACAGCATCAACCCGGCCTGGAGTTCCGACGGCAAGTGGCTCTACTTCCTCTCCGACCGCATGCTGAAAACCGTCATTCCTCGCCCTGGGGCCCACGCCAGCCCGATCCCTACTTCGATCACTCCATGAAGGTTTATGAGCTCGCCCTCACGCCCGGTCTGCGCTCGCCCTTCGCTCCCGTCGACGAACTTCATCCCGACGAGCCCGCCAAGCCGGAAGAGCAAAAACCCGGCGAAGAGAAGAAGGACGAAAAGAAATCTGCCGACAACAAGAAAGCCGAAGACAAGAAATGCCGCGAAGAAAAGAAGCCCGAAGCGAAAAAACCTGCCCCGACCGTCAACATCGATTTCACGAACATCGCTGCTCGCCTCAACGAAGTTCCCGTGCCCGCCGGCAACTACAGTGCCCTTCAGGCCACGGAGAAGCGCCTCTGCTGGCTCAGTCGCACCACCGACTACCGAACCCAAGAACAATCTTCAGTGCGTCGACATCGCCAATAAAGCCGAGCCGCCCGAAACCGTTTGGGCGGACGTCAAGGCCTACGAAATCTCACTCGATCGCAAAAAGCTTCTCGCCTGGAAAGGTGACGACTTCTTCATCCTTGACTCCGACGCCAAAGCCTGCCACGATCGCCGATGCCAAAGTCATGGCCAAAGCCAAAATCGATATGTCCCACTGGGCCATCCACACCAACCCCAGCGCGGAATATCACGAGATGTTCCTCGATGCCTGGCGCCTGGAACGCGACTATTTCTACGACAAAAACATGCACGGCCTCGACTGGAATGCCATCCGCGACCATTATCTTCCGCTCGTCGATCGCGTCGCCGACCGCGAAGAACTCAACGACGTCATCGCCCAGATGGTCAGTGAACTTTCCGCGCTGCACATCTTCGTTTGGGGTGGCGACGCGCGCAAGCCTGCGGACCAGGTTGACCTTGCTTTCCTCGGCGCCGTTCTTCGTCGCGACGAGAAAGCCGCGTGGCGACGTGGTGGAGCACATCTACCTCCACGATCCCGACCTGCCCGACCAGGCGCCTCCGTTCGCGCGCCCTGATTCGCTTGATCCGCGAAGGCGAGGTCATCACTAGCATCGATGGCGACGATGTGCTCGGCGTTCCCGATGAACGCGCGCTGCTGCGCGGCAAAGCCGGACGCAAGGTCATGCTCCGCGTCAAAGATGCCTCCGGGCAAACCCGCGATGTGTCTGGTCACGCCCGTAAACGATCAGCACTGAGCAAGAACCTTCGCTACAACGAATGGGAATACTCACGCCGCCTCAAGGTCGATTCCGATTCGCACGCGCAAATCGGCTACGTCCATCTGCGCGCCATGGGTTCCGGCGACATCGACCAGTGGGTCCGCGATTTTTATCCGGTCTTCAATCGCCAAGGACTCATCATCGACGTGCGCCACAACGGCGGCGGCAACATCGATTCCTGGGTGCTCGGCAAGCTTCTGCGCAAAGCGTGGTTTTACTGGCAGCCCCGCGTCGGCAATCCCACCTGGAACATGCAGTACGCCTTCCGCGGCCACATCGTCGTTCTCTGTGATGAGTACACCGGCTCCGACGGCGAAGCGTTCACCGAAGGCATACGTCGCCTCGGACATTGGCAAGATTATCGGCACGCGCACCTGGGGCGGCGAAATTTGGCTGTCCGGCAGCAACAATCCTTGCTGACCGAGGCATCGCCACCGCCGCTGAAGTCGGCGTCTACGGCCCCGAAGGCAAATGGCTCATCGAAGGTCACGGCGTCGATCCCGACATGACGGTCGATAATCTTCCCCACGCCACCTTCACTGGTTCTGACGCGCAACTTGATGCCGCGACCAAGTTCTTCCAAGACGAAATCCAGAAGGACCCACGGCCAGTGCCCAAGCCTCCAGCGTATCCCATCAAATCGTTCCGCTACGCCTGGTAACGGTTTGCCGGGCGGCACGAGCGAAAAGATCAGGAGACATCCTTCGCTTCGGCGCAGCTCCGCCAGTCCCCATGCCCGCGCTCTCACCCGTGACATGACAGCGTGATGCTCCGGTTCCAAGTCGAACCTAACCCCCCGCATCGATTCGCACCTGTGCCCTCAGTCTGTTCTGCGGTGAAACGTGGTGTAATCTTTCTCTCCTCTCCCAACTCCCAATGTCTGGTGCTACTATGGTCTCCGCCCGTGAGACAGGTCTCCCATGACTCTCTCCCGCAAGCTTTATCACGTCGACTACGCCGTCGTCGGCTCCGGCATCGCCGGCATTCGTGCCGCCATTGAACTTTCAGCCAGTCCGGCTCGGTCCTCGTCCTTGCCAAATCTTCTCTCTACTGAGTCCGCCACCGCCTACGCACAGGGTGGCATTGCGGTCGCCCTCAGCGACGAAGACGAAATCGCGCTTCACGAACAAGACACACTGGCCGCTGGCGATGGCCTGTGCAACTCCGATGCCGTGGCTCTACTCGTTGAAGAAGGTCCGAAATATATTTCGCAACTCATCGATTGGGGCGCGGAATTCGATCGCCCGGGCACCAAGCTCGCATTCACCCGCGAGGCCGCCCATAGCCGTTCCCGCATTCTTCACGCCCACGGCGATTCCACCGGACGCGAAATCTCCCGCGCGCTCCTCGCCCGCGCCCATTCGATCCCACATCTTCACCTTCGAGCGCACACCTTCACGACGAACATTATCGTTGAAAAAGGCCGCGCCGTCGGTCTCCACTTCCTTGACGAATCGGATGGCTCGCTCCACGAACTTCGCGCTGGAGCCATTCTTCTGGCCACCGGCGGCCTTGGCCAACTCTTTCGCGAAACCACCAATCCCGATGTCGCCACCGGTGACGGCCTGGCCATCGCTTACGAAGCCGGCGCGCTGCTCTCCGATCTTGAGTTCATCCAATTCCATCCCACCGCGCTAACGATTCCGGGCGCCCCGCGTTTCCTGCTTAGCGAAGCATTGCGCAGCGAAGGCGCTATTCTTCGCAACCTCAACCTCGAGCGTTTCATGAAGCGCTATCATGAAGCGCAGGAACTTGCGCCTCGCGACGTCATCGTGCGTGCCATTATTACCGAAATGCGTCGCACCAACTGCAAACACGTTTATCTCGACATGACCTCCAAGTCCGAAGAATTCTTCCAGAAACGGTTTCCACGCGTTTATGCCGCGTGCGTCCATTACGGCCTCGATCTTTCCAGCGACCTCGCTCCCGTCAGTCCCGCAGCGCATTTCACGATTGGCGGCATCAAAACCGACCTTTGGGGACGGACCTCTCTCCCCGGTCTCTTCGCGGCGGGAGAAACGGCAGCCACAGGAGTTCACGGAGCCAATCGCCTGGCCAGCAATTCCCTTCTCGAAGGTTTAGTGTTTGGCGCGCGTGCCGGTATCGCTATGATGAAAGACGCGCCAGGTTCGCCGAAAACCTCCGCGCATCTCCCCGGGGCTCCCGCTCCGAATTCCTGGAACAACGTTCATCCTCCAGATAACACGAAGGCCAAACATGCTGTGCACGCCAACAACTCCACGGTTGGAAATGACTCCGCTGCCGCGTGGCAACAGCTTCGCGACTTAATGTGGAATCAAGTAGGAATCTTGCGCAATCGCAAGGAACTCAAATCGGCAATCGAGGCACTCGCCGCTATCAATCTGCCCAAGTCCGACAAAATCACGCGTGCTCACCAGGAGTTTCGTAATCTTCACACATTGGCTGCACTCATAGCGCGCTGCGCTTTAACACGCGAAGAAAGTCGCGGTTCCCACTATCGTTCCGATTTCCCCTACCGAGACGACGACACCTTCCAAAAACACTCGCAAATCTCCAAGCATTCCCCGGAACCCAACTTCCAGCCCGCAAGCGCGCCAGCCAATGCCGCCCGCCACGCGTAGGAATGGGTAGCGCCGGCATCTTGCCGGCTCCGGAGTGTCAAAGCCACGCTGCTTCTAACGCCTCAGGCTCATCCCGCATCCAACGGCGCGCAATTAATCTTTCGCAGGAGCGCGCAAATTATGAATCCCATCAGTCCCGAGCAAGCCAGTTTTCTTCTTCACTTCTATTTGCCTGCTGTGAAAAACGAACATCGAGCTACTCGTTCAGTGATCGAAGCGATTCCGCAATCCAACGCCGATTATCGCCCCGATCCCAATTCGAAAACCGCCATGGAAATCGCGTGGCACATTGTTGCCGCCGAGCATCGCTTCTATTCCGGTATTATCAACGGCGCATTCGACTTCACCCCGATCCATCGTCCCGACGACGTGCGCACACCAGCGCAGATCGCGGAATGGTACGGAGCCTCGTTTGCCCAGAATTTCGATCAGTTTCCGAATTTAACGGGGGAGCAACTGGCCAAAATCGTTGATTTTCGGGGTGCATTCCAGCTTCCCGCGGTGGCTTATCTGCGCTTCACGCTGCACCATACGATCCACCATCGCGGGCAACTCACCACGTACCTGCGGGCCATGGGCGGCCGGGTGCCGGCGATTTATGGGGAGAGCTACGATTCGGCGGCGGCCAAGGCGGCGGCGCAGGCCTGAGTCGCCTAGTCAGAGCGGCGGGAGAGGCGATACAGGGTCTCTCCCGCTCTTGGGATCATCAGTATGCCTTCGTCCTCTTTGCCGAGCCATTCCTTGAAATCGATTGTGGCAGGATTCAGATACCCGAGATTCATCGCCAAACACCGTTCTTCCGGGATACCGGTCGCCAAAGTGACACGAATGCGATCGCGCTCAAATCCCGTGGCGGGATCATACGCGCCTTGCCCCCGCAAGTGCGTCGAATGTGCCAGCACGCCGCGTGGGACATCCGAAAAGAGTTTCCACTGCTTGAGAAAATAATCTCGGCAATGATACCCGATGCGCTCCAGCCACTCTCCGTGCGTGTAACTGAACTCCGTGATGTGCGTCGCATAAATCACCACTTCGCCCTCGTCCATCACTGCCGGCTCCGCCTTATACATACCTTTAGCCGCCGTCCACATGTCGGCATACATTTCCGGCATTACGGCCAGCACGCGACGAAACGGCTTGTTCACCCACTCGATATGTTTTTTCGCGGAAAGGGCCGCAGCGGATTTCCAGGCTTCGCGCGCGCTGCCAAAATAAAATCCGTTCACTCCGTCGGTTGACACCACGAGCGCAATACACGACACCGGCGTTTTGATCTTCGCCGCGGCGCGATCAATTAGCTCGCGCACCGGCGTGTATTCCGTCCCAATGATGTGATAGCTCCCGAGCAACGCGCCCAGCCAGTGCGTCTGATCGATCATTTCCTTGCCGCTGATTCCCGGGAACAGATATTTGTTGCCGCCTGAGAAGCCCACCACTTCATGCGGTAAAACCGGTCCACAAATCAATACCTGGTCGTAGTCGCAGACGAGGCGGTTCACCTTCACCAAGATATCTTCCGCGAGCAGGCCGCCGGAAACCTGCTGCACTTCGCTGGCCGGAATCGTGCCAATCTCGGCAAACGTTTCGGGCAAATCCCAACGATGATTGAGCACGAGCGCCCCATCGCATTTCCCGTTGATCACGGGACGCCCGAACATGCGTGTCAACTGCTCGTCGGTCATCAAGGGATGCGTTCCCAGGGCCACAAGGTAATCGCAGGCCTGGGCGCGCTCGCCAATTTCCTGCTGGATCAGCGGAAACAGTTGCGTCATGGGCATCGTGCGGGTGCCATCGGGAATGATGATCAGGACGCGCTTACCTTCCACGGACATTTCGCGCTCGGACGCCGCCAACAGGGCGTGTAATTCGTGTTCGCCCAGGGTTCCTTCGCGTAGTCCTTTGGCTATGGTCATCGTATGTCCTCAACAAGAAGAGTGACGAGGGCGCGGAGGTGCGCTGAGTTCGCTAAGGAATAGAAACATTTTTACCACCGAGGGCACAGCGAAGACGGACAGTCCAACGCCCTATCTCCAGGTACGACGGGGAGGCGTCCGATCCTGTTATCGCGTGGTTCCTCATTTGCCAATTGCGTCCGGCAAACCCTTGTAATAGCGGAACCCTTCCACCGGTTTGCCATCCCGCGTTCGAATGGTATCGCGGACGCGAGCCTTCATCTCCTTGATTTGTTCCTCACTCGGGTTTGGATTGTAGTTCTTCCATCCCGGGCCATACTGACTGATGTAATGCGCTCCCGCATTCACCCGCTGTTCGACAAACCCGCTGATGTCCACCCAGGTATTCTCGTCCTGATAATCGTAGTCGTTGTAGAACATATATTCCGGAATCATCCACTCCTTCAACCCTTCCTGGGTGATTTGTCCTTCGAATAAGAGTCGCCACATCGCGGCGCGCGCGGCATCCGCAGCCAGATAAGCCGCCGCGCGGTGATCCGATTTGTGCCACCGCTGATACACTTTCCCCGGATCCCAGGCGAACAACACATCCGGATGCAATTTACGGATCCATCGCACCAAATTCTCCACAACCGCTTTGCGATCCTCGAACTCCAACAATCCATCGTCGTAGCCCAAATTGATATAGTGATCGCCGGGAATTCCCAAATCCTTCAGGGCTGCTGACTCCTCCTGCCGGCGAATCTCCGCTAATTGCGTCCGCGATAGCTTGGGATCCTGTGTGCCCACATTTCCTGTCGTCAACGTCACCACGTACACCTGATTGCCATGCGCCTGCAACATCGCCAAAGTTCCATGCGACAGCGCGTCATCGTCCGCATGAGCACCAATCAGCATTACGGTCTTGCCTGTCCACTTCTCGACCGGCACTTCGGGTTTTTGCGGCGCCATTTGCGCTGCAGCCAAAATGGCTCCAGACGTGAACCAAGTGAACGCGCATAATGCCGCCGCTCTCCACCCTGACGCACTCGTCATCGCTCTCCTCCAAACACTTGTCGTGATTGGCATGATCCCAAGAGCCCATGTGCAAAACCTGCCTGGGGAGCACGTAAGATCACACGACCCTTAATCGTACTCCTTCTAAGGGCTCACCGGGATTGCTGCGTCCCTTCCGAGTTTTGCCTTGCCTGTTATTCTTATGAAGTCGAGGACTCTTTCCCACGTGCCACCTATCATCAGTGCGCAATCTCTTTCGAAGCGGTTTGGCGTCTCGCCACTGTTTCGGAGCCTCTCGTTCATGGTTTCTGAAGGCGAACGCATCGGAGTAATCGGTCCCAACGGTTCCGGTAAATCCACGCTTCTGGAGATTCTCGCGGGCCGTCTGCAGCCCGATTCCGGCGACCTCGCCATTCGCAAAGGCATGCGGCTCGCACTGGTTCGCCAAGTTTCCGATTATTTGCCGGACGAGACGATCCGATCCGTGCTCAACAAGTCTCTGGATCAGACGCACGTTTCGGAAGCCGACCGGCCGGCTCGCACCGCCGCGCTTCTGGGCCGCGCTGGATTTGCAGACCTCGACATTCCGGCGGGCACGCTTTCCGGCGGCTGGCGCAAGCGGCTGGCGATTGTCGAAGCGCTCGTGCGCGCTCCCGATGTACTTCTGCTCGACGAACCCACTAATCATCTCGATCTCGCGGGCATCGATTGGCTCGAGGATGTTCTACGATATGCCTCGTTCTCCTGCGTGGTTGTCAGCCATGATCGGTACTTTCTGGAAAATGTGGCCAATGAAATCGTGGAGATCAACCCGGCCTACGAAGACGGATCGTTGCGCGTTTCCGGCAATTACAGCGCTTTTCTGGAGGCCAAAGAGGAGTATCTGCACGCACAGCGCAACCGGCAATCGGCATTGGAAAATCGCGTTCGCACGGAAATCGACTGGCTGCGTCGCGGCCCGAAAGCGCGCACCACGAAATCCAAAGCGCGAATCGACAAAGCGCAAGAGCTTATCGGCGAACTCGCCGACCTGAACGCGCGCACCCGAATTCCGGCCGCGCAAATCGATTTTTCTTCTTCGGATCGCAAAACCAAACAGCTGCTTACGTTGGATGGTGTCAGTTACTCGTTCGCGGAACGCACCCTGTTCGAGCGCATCCACTTCCTGATCACTTCCGGAATGCGCGTCGGGCTGGTAGGTCCAAACGGGAGTGGAAAAACCACACTGCTGCGGCTGATCAGGGGCGACCTCAAACCCACGCACGGCAGTATCCGCCAAGCCGAATCGTTGCGTATCGTTTACTTCGATCAGAATCGCGCGCTTGATCCCGAGGTGACACTTCGCCGCGCGCTCGCGCCCGATTCCGATTCTGTGATCTACCAGGACCACGTCATCCACGTGGCGGGTTGGGCTGCGCGATTTCTGTTTACCGCCGAACAGCTCAATCAACCTGTAGGGCGTCTGTCCGGCGGCGAGCGCGCCCGCGTGCTCATCGCGCAATTGATGCTTCAGCCCGCGGATGTACTGCTTCTCGACGAACCCACGAACGATCTTGATATTCCTACGCTGGAAATACTCGAAGAAAGCTTGGTCGAATATCGTGGCGCGCTCGTGCTGGTTACCCACGACCGGTACATGCTGGATCGTGTCTCGACAGTGATTCTGGGTCTCGACGGACTGGGCCATGCGGAACGATTTGCAGACTACCCGCAGTGGGAAGCGTGGCAGGCTGCGCAGCAATCAACCGCTAAAGAACGAGTGCCAGCGAAGGCCGACAGTGCTACGGACGGGCATGGATCAGCGGTTACAGAAGCTGTTGGCGCCGACGGCGGCGGGACGAGTGGTGCCGGTGGGCCTCTACATGGCAGAGCAGCCACAAAGAAAAAACTGTCGTACAAAGAAGCTCGCGAACTGGAAACAATTGAACAGCGTATCGCCGAAGCTGAAAAACTGCTGCAAGCGCATCACGATTCCCTCTTGGATCCCGCCGTCAGCAATGATCCGGCACGACTCCGCTCCGTTTCGTTGGAAATGGAATCGTCGCAGCAAGCTATTGATGCGCTGTACGCGCGTTGGGCGGAACTGGAAGCGAAATTACCGTAGGAGGCCGGAGGTTCGCCACGGCCGACGAAAAGCAGGTTCCTCGCTATGCTCGCAATGAATGCGCTCACCAAATCCGAACACCGCGGGTCAAAACGCGACCTCAGCGGCTGAGGCCGTAACCAGCCACAAAATACGAGGTGTCACACGGATTCCAGACGGCCGCTACCAAACTTTTCGCGGCAGAGGTCTGAAAGACCCGCCACTACGAGGACGGCGCGATAAACAGGGCGCTACGCTGCGCGTGTGGTACCTATTCGTTTTGGCGTGGAACGGGAACTGCTCTGTCCTAATGGGAGGAGCAGTAGATCGTTGCGCATCTCGTTCAACTGCGCAACCACTGCTCCGGTGTCATAGCGGATCACGAAATAAGGGCCCGGGGAGGTTGCGGCAAACCGTTTCATGCGCTCGCAGGCGGACTCCAAGCTTGGAGTAGTTTCCAGCCAGACGGCGTCATACTCACAGGTCCCAGAAAAAACGTCGTACGCGGGTACGCTCATGGCGTCACCTCTGCCTCGACAAGTTTTCTAGGGCATGGGCCTGAGTGCCGGAGATAATACACCGTTGCTTCCCGCTGTCAATGTCTAAAACCGCCCAGTACTCCATTGCTCGACTATTTCAGCGCACGGAATTCGTTCTTCCCCTTTAGTGACGCGGGCATGTTTAAAAAGGGTCCCCAAAGAGCCGGATGGAACTTCTACAAAGAGTGGCTGCTCTCGAGAAGCGCAACGAGCCTGTCCAAAAGCGGTATCTGGCCCTTTAGGATGCGCGTGCGTGCCTCATTCATGGAGAACCACTCGCCGCGATCGACCTCTGGAAATTGCTGTTGACGGCCGGATTTGGGTGGCCATTCCAGCGAAAAGGTGTTGCTCTGAAGGTCGTCCGGTGAGCAATCACCCTCGATTGCCCAAGCACTGATGGTCTTGCCTCCTGGTTGTTTCACTTCGCCCAGCGGCAGAAAAGTACCTTCGAGCGCAAAACCAGTTTCCTCGGCAAATTCGCGTCTCGCGGCCTGCAGCGGATCTTCGCCTTGCGCGTATTCCCCTTTGGGAAGGGACCAGGCGCCCGCGTCCTTGTTGCGCCAGAAGGGTCCACCGGGATGGACCAGGAACACCTGCACTCTGGAATTGGGTTTCCGGAACATCAGGATACCAGCGCTCAGTTTCGCCATTTCGGTCTCCTAGCCTACGTGATTGTAAGAGCAATTATGCAGCTGTTTATTTTCAGCTCTGGGCCAATTGATTGCCCGTGGAGACAAAGGCGAAGACGCGAGGTGACGGGAGGTATCCAGGCAACCGGTCGCGCCTGTGCGTCGAGGGATGCGTTGACTTGCATCAGAGGGAAACCTAATATGACGCGTGAATGTTGACGGACACGCGCATTGGAAAAATCGTTTCCCACTACCAGATTGTGGAACGCCTCGGCGGCGGGGGGATGGGTGTTGTCTACCGCGCGGAGGATACGCGCCTGAAGCGCTCCGTGGCCCTGAAATTCCTACCGGAAGAGTTGGCGCGAGACCCGCAAGCACTGGAACGGTTCAAGCGCGAAGCGCAGGCGGCATCGGCAATCAATCATCCCAACATTTGCACGGTATACGATGTGGGCGATGAGAACGGGCACGCGTACATCGCCATGGAATGCCTGGAAGGGCAGACACTGAAGGAAACCATCGCGGCTGGGCCTATCGCCCACAGCGATTTGGTGAAATGGGGGATTCAGATTGCCGATGCGTTGGAAGCGGCGCACGCGAAGGGACTGGTTCACCGGGACATCAAACCAGCGAATGTTTTCATAACCACTCGGGGAGACGCAAAGATTCTGGATTTTGGGCTAGTGAAACAGACTGCCGCGGGTGGCATGGGCGTTTCGCAACTTCCGACCGCTACTGAAGATTGGATGCTAACGACGCCGGGGTATGCCATTGGGACCATGGCGTATATGTCACCAGAGCAAGCGCGTGGAGAGGAGTTGGATGCGCGGACCGATTTGTTTTCGTTTGGGGCGGTGCTCTACGAGATGGCCACGGGACAGCAGGCGTTCCGGGGAAGCACCGCCGCGCTCGTTCACGATGCAATTCTGAATCGCGAGCCCTCGGGATTGTCGGAAGCGAAGACCACGGAGCAAGGCCGGGAAAAGCCAGCGACGGGGAGAATGGCGTTCTTGCGCGATGGGCTGAGTCACATCGTGCGGAAGGCATTGGAAAAAGACCGCAGGTTGCGATATCAAAGCGCAGCGGAGATGCGCGCGGATTTAGAGCGGCTGAAGCGCGACACAGAAACGGGAGTATCGAGGGCAGGTGTCGAAACCGTAGCCAATCCCGGCTGGCGCAAATGGATCTGGCCGGGCGCGGTTGTACTACTGCTGTTGGCGTTAGTCGCAGGGACGGGAACGATTTTGTATCTGCGAAACGCGGGAAGTGGAAAACCACAGACCGGACAATGGGAGCAGTTGACGTTCTTCACCGATTCCGCGGTATATCCCGCGCTATCACCGGATGGTCGGATGCTGACGTACTTGCGCGGGGAGAGCACGTTCTTGACGGACGGAGACGTGTACGTGCAAATGTTGCCGAATGGCACTCCCGTGCAGTTGACCCATGACACGCAGACGAAGTTGAGCCCGGTGTTTTCGCCGGATGGGACCAGAATTGCGTACAGTACGGTGGACCCGTGGGATGTGTGGGAAGTGGAGGCGCTGGGTGGACAATCCCGACTGATGCTAAGGAACGCGTCTTCGTTGACGTGGATTGACGGAGGCAAACGGCTGCTGTTCAGCGAACTCAAGAGCGGGATACACATGGCATTGGTGACCTCGGACGAGGCGAGAGGACAAAGCCGGGATGTGTATGTGCCGATCGGCGAGCGCAGCATGGTGCACCATTCGTATCTGTCGCCCGATGGGAAGCACGTGTTGATGGTGATGATGAACGGACAAGGACAATTGACGCCGTGTCGGGTAGTGTCGTTCGAAGGCGAGGGGCACGAACAGTTCGTGGGGCCACAAGGCGGAACATGCACGGCTGGAGCTTGGTCGCCGGATGGGAAATATGTGTACGTGAGTGCCGAGAAAGACGGGGCCTTTCACATTTGGCGACAGAGATTTCCGCAGGGTGATGTCGAACAGGTGACCTCCGGGCCGACTGATGAGCAGGGTGTTGCCATGGCGAACGATGGAAGGTCCCTCATCACCTCCGTCGGTACGACTGACAGCAGCGTCTGGATTCATGACAGCAAGGGCGACCGGCAGATTTCGTCGGAAGGCAATGCCTGGAATACGACGCTATCGAAGGACGGGACACGGGTGTACTACCTGAAACGTACGGGCAGCTCGAAGGCGGAATTGTGGCGGCTGGACCTGAAGACCGGTGAAGACGAACGGTTGCTCCCGGGCTACGCTGTGGAAGCAGGACTAACCACCGCCTATTCGGTGTCGGCGGACGAAAAGCGTGTGGCGTTCGCGATGCGGGATGAGACCGGCAGATCACAGATTTGCGTTGCGCCCACGGATCATCGGGGAGCGCCGAGGAAATTAGAGTCTGCGGAGAATGACGATGCGCCTGTGTGGTTGCCGAGCGGAGATGTGCTGTACCGGAAATTTCGCGGCGGAAACAACTACGAGTTCCGGCGAAGCCCGGAAGGCGGGAGAGAAACGCAGGTGGTGAGGGAGCCGATCATTGATTATGGATCGGTGTCGCCAAATGGAAGCTGGCTGACGGTGGCAGTGAGCAACGACAAGGATCCGGTGCACCCTTATCGATTCATCGCATATTCGGTGAAGGACGGCGGTCGCGTCGTGCTGTGCCACACGTTGTGCACGGTGAATTGGGATTTAACGGGGACGCAAATGTACTTCACATTTTTCGAGCAGCGCCACGCTAAAACCTATTTTGTGGAAACCGATAAGCGCACGGGGCTGCCAAGGTTACCGCCGGATGGAGTCGCCTCTGGCGAGGACTTAAGAAAGGTCGGAAAGGTAGAAGAAGTGGGAGACGCCGTGGAGTCGGCGCTGTCGCCCCAGATGTATTCGTTTACGAGGACGCAAGTGCGCAGAAATTTGTACCGGATTTATATCACTAATTAAGAACGCAACACTGAACGCAGAGGTTTGAGAGAACTCGCCACCCAGGGAACAACGAGCACAGCGATGGAGACGAGCCCTCGAGGAAGCGGATTCTACAAGCAACCAATACGACAAATCCCCGGCTGCGCGGCCTCCGCTCGGGCTGACGGTGCGATTTTCTGATCAAAGGTTTAGGTGAATGACGACTGGGGGGATGCAGAATCTGCGGGTGGTGCTGGTTGCCACGCGGAATCCATTGAACATAGGCGCGGTGGCGCGGGCCATGAGCAATTTTGGCGCGGAACACTTGCGCGTGGTGCAGCCCTACGAAAAAGCGTTTCGCGAGGCGGTGTCAGCGGTCGGTGCGGCTACGGTGCTGCGCGAGGCGGAGGAGTGCGCATCCGTGAGAGACGCAGTGGCGGACTGCGCGCTCGTGGTGGGGACAACTGCAATTGGGAATCGCGAAATCAAGCATCCGCTGCGCAGCTTGGACAAAGCCAGGCCGGTGATTCGAAGGCGGCTGGCTCGCGACCGTGTAGCTATCCTGTTTGGGTCCGAGAAGAAGGGGTTATCGAATGACGATTTGAGTTATTGCCACTGGATTTTGCACATCCCAACGCGCCAGGAGCACGCGTCGATGAACCTGGGCCAGGCCGCGGCCGTGTGTTTGTGGGAAATCGCGCGAGGTGAGCGCACTATCGAAGAAGGCTTGCGGCGTCGCGGAGCAAAGATGGAAACCGTCGAACGGATTACGGCGGCGCTGCTGGACTGTTTGGCGAGAAGCGGCTATGTCGCCGCGCGAAGCGAACGGCTCGCCCAGGAGAAACTGCGGCGCATGATCCGGCGTTTTGCATTGGACGAAGCGGATGCGGAAGTGTTTTTAGGAATGGTACGGAAGATTCGAGAGAAAATTTGAGTAAGCGAACAATGATAATGGCGGCGGAAGGTGGAGGATCGAGAGTTCGTCTCTTACGAAAGCTAAGGCCCTAGAGCGTAACCTAGGAAGCTCGATGGATAAGAACCGATTGGAAGCGTTCAGCGATGGGGTTCTGGCCGTGATCATCACGATCATGGTGCTGGAAATGAAACCGCCAGTTGGAACGAGCCTGGGCTCGTTACGGCCTGTGCTTCCCGTTTTTCTGAGTTACCTTTTGAGCTTCGTTTACCTCGGGATTTACTGGAACAACCATCATCACCTGCTGCACGCTACGGAGCGCGTCAACGGTGCGACGCTCTGGTCCAACCTGCACCTGTTGTTCTGGCTATCCCTGGTGCCCTTCACCACCGCGTGGGTGGATGAGAATCATTTCGAATCGTGGCCGGTGGCTGTTTACGGGATCGTGCTGCTGATGGCTGGCGTAGCCTATTTCATCCTCACCAAGGCGCTTATTCGGATCCATGGAGACGACTCGATTTTGGCGAGGTCGATTGGAGGCGACCGAAAAGCAAAAATTTCAATTGCGATCTACGCGGCGGCAATTCCGCTAGCATTCGTGCAGCCGTGGATGGCTGGAGCCTGCTATGTAGTTTGCGCGATCCTGTGGGTGATTCCCGACCCGCGCATCGAAAAGAGGCTGGCGGAGTGAGTGCCTGGGTTGGCTGGTTCTGGCATGCAGGTCGTCATGCCGGGCACCCGAACGTAAGGAAGACGCCAATCAGACGTGCTGCTCGCGTAATTCCAGGGCAGCTTCCCAGCGTCGGGGAACCGCACCCGGCAATTCGCAGCAACACGCCACAGCCGCGAAACGCTGTCCAAACTGTCTCTCACCGAACGCCTGGAACGAGGCACGCGCATTGAAGGGCATGCCCGGGCGCAGGACCGCCAGGATTTCCTCGTCGGCTCGAACCCATTCCACCAAGGTGGCACTCTCTCCACTCGCACTCATCATTTCCATCGAGGCCTTCCACCAAACTGCCGTGCACGCTTAGCGTAACTTCCTCTATCCACGTCACGCGACTGCACCTTAGTCCAGAACCCGTACAGGTCCGAAACCTGTCAACCAGTTGTGCCTTTCCAACCGAAATGCCGACTTTCACAAATTGAACGCATAAAGCAGCAGCTTCGTAAGAAACAAATCCGTTACTAAGACAATTACCGAAGACTCTACGAATGCCGCAATGGTCGCGTGCCCCACGCCCTCGGTGCCCCCTTGCACGCGAAAGCCTTGATAACACCCAATGGTGGCGATGATGAACCCAAAAACAATCGGCTTAAGGAAACCGATGCACAAGTCGCCGAACACCAGAACATTGACCGCACGGGTCCAAAACTCTTCCGCACCCAGATGGAGGGCCATATGGGCGATGACGAATCCGCCCAGCAATCCCGCGCAATCCCCTACAGCCACAAGCAACGGGAGCGCCAACACCGTCGCTAGCACGCGAGGCATCATCAGCCTGCGAATGGGGTCGATGCCGAAGGAACGCATCGCGTCCACTTGTTCGGTCACGACCATCGACCCCAGCTCGGACGCCATCGCTGTAGCATTCCGCCCGGCCACGAGAAGCGCAACGAACACTGGCCCGAGCTCGCGCAGCAGCGCCAGCGAAACCGCGTCAGCCGTTAGAATCGTCTCGCCGAACCGTCGGAATTGCGACGCTGAATTCAAAACCACCACGCCGCCAACGCAGACCATCGCCACAATCACGATGCGTAGCGAGTGCACGCCAATTGTGTCCATCTGTTCGATCAGGTCGCCGAAATAGCGGTGCTTCGTAGCAAACACGTGGCGCACCGATCGCACCGTCAGGAGCGTGTAATCCTGCACGACAAACGTCCAACTCTTCAAGGCATTCTCGATGACTGACGTGATCGAACTTGCGTTCACATTGCACCCCTCGCGATTCGTGCCGACAGCTTACAGGTCAGAGGACTCAAAGCCAAGAATGACGACATGCTATGGTGTTGTGAAGAGTCTGCAGAGTTCACACTACACCCCCAGAGTCCGAGGGTGGGACACAATGCCCAGCGAGAGTCGAACGTTCAAATTTTAAGTTCAAGGTCAGAGTAGCAGGAACACGCATCGCGCAAGGCACGATGAACAGTCGTACCTCATTTCGCGGACTTCCGTTCGGAATGACCTTGTTTTTGGAGTTGCTACGCTGCGGATTCCGGGCGGAACATTCTCTGGAAGCGCGGGCCAACAAACTGGACACCGACCAGGCGTTCGCCATCCGGCTGCGATTCGCTGACATGCACCACGCGGCCTTTGGTCTCGAAGTCCTGGTCTTCGCGGCGGAACGGGCCTTGGACGGGAATGCGGATCTGCAAATTTGAGCCAATGGCCACGTCAAAGCGGGTACGAAACGCGGCGCCTCCACGGCACAAATTTTCGCTGGCAGTATCTTCTTCGAAGCTGAACCCTCGCGCGTCCTTGCCCTTCACGCGCAAAGGCAAGCGCACGGAAATCCTACGTTCGGACCGCTGCTGTGCTGTCTGCTGGCTGCTCTGGTTCATGGGCTGCACTCCCCCAAACGGCGGCTTTGCGGGCGAAGAAGCGTTCCACGTTTTCCACCACTTCCCCCGGCGTGCGCGCCAAATGCACAATGCGTCGAAGTTCGCTGCCATTCCCCACCCCATGTGTGAACCAGCAAGCGAACTGCTTCATTTTTCCCATGCTATCCGGTGCGTTGGAGGCAAGAATTTGCCTGTAGTAGCCAGAAAGTAAACGGTGCCGGTCTTCCTCACTGGGTACCGTGTAGCGCCCTGTTTCCCGAAACTCTTTCATCTGCGCAAAAATCCACGGATTGGTTGCCGCCGCCCGCCCAATCATCACGGCGTCGCAAGCGGTCTCTTGCACCATGCGCGCCGCATCTTCCGGACACTGAATATCGCCATTCCCGATGATGGGAATCTTGGCGCTCTGCTTCACTTCCGCGATGATGTTCCAGTCCGCCTTGCCGGAATATCCTTGCAGACGCGTACGCGGGTGAATCGCGGCCGCTTCCACGCCGGATTGCTCCGCCATCTTCACCACTTCTTTGGCCACAATGGAATTTTCGTCCCAGCCGGCGCGCAACTTGATGGTCAACGGAATCTTTACCGCCGCGCGCACGCTGCGGAAAATTTCGTCCAGCAGCGGCAATTCGCGGAGCAGCCCGGACCCGCCGCACTTCACCACTTTCTTTGCCGGACAGCCCAGATTGATATCGACCGCGTCGTAGCCCAGGTCCTCCACCATGCGCGCCGCATCCGCCATTACCTGGGGACTCGCGCCAAACAACTGCGCGGCAATCGGGTGCTCATCGTTCTCGAAGTGCAGATACTTTTCCGCTTTCTTCGCACTGCGGACAATTCCTTCCGAACTGGTGAACTCGGTCATCAGCAACCCGCATCCGCCTTGGGCGCGAATCACGCGGCGAAACAGCGTGTCCGTCACGCCCGCCATAGGCGCCAGCACCGTCGCCGGGCGAATACACAAATCACGTACGCGATACTCTGCCGGGATCATCGCGGCGTACGTTGGGTCGACGGGAGGCCGGCTCAAGGTCAAGAGTTCTCGGGCGCGCTCCGTGAATTGTGGATTGTCGCAGTTGATAACGTCTTCCTCTCTCGGTTCAATTTCCAAACCAACAGCCCGCGTCAGAAGCGCTACAGGGCAGAGCTACGACTTGCCTTGTTCGGGCAGAGGTTCGGCTAAATAGCGTTCCAAGCGCAAGAATTTTCGTCCCAAGGCGCCGCTATATGCGGACCAGTCCTCGTCCCCGCTCTCGGTGGCCAGGGCCGACCGCACCGCCGCCACCTTCGAATCCATATCATCCAAGTAATGAAACACCAGCGCTTCGCGAATCATGGGCAATTTCGGCGAACCAAAGTCATACTGCCCGTGATGGCTGATCAAGATGTGCTGCACTACCGCCTTCAGTTTCGCCGGAAATCCGGGAATTTCCTCCATGGCTTTCGCCACCGTTTCCAATTCCATAACGATGTGCCCCAGCAGCTGCCCCTCGATGGTGTACTGAACCGAGCGTTCGTAGCACAACTCATCGAGTTTGCCCACATCGTGGAGCATCGCCGCAGTCAGGAGCAAATCCACATCCAGCTCGGGATAGTGCAAGGCGACCAGTTTGGATAACCCGCACAAGCCCGCCACGTGTTCGAGCAATCCTCCGATGTACGCGTGATGCATGACTTTCGCCGCTGGCGCGCGCTTGTACCGCGAAGCGATTGTCGGCTCGCACAGGATCTTCAGCGTCAGACTCCGCAGCCACGGATTCTTAATTCCCTCTGCCTCTGACAGCAACTGGCGGTACATTTCCTCCACATCGAAGGGCGTGTGCGCAAGAAAATCGGTGATATCGATTTCTTCCGGCCTCGCTAAACGGATCTGTTGTAACGATAACTGCGTCTTGTTGCGGTAAATCTCGACCCGAGCTTGCACCTTGATGAAATCATCGCGATTCACGGCCTTCGCACAATTTTCGAACTGCTCCCACATACGCGCTTCCACGGTTCCGCTGCGGTCGCCAAGTTCCATACGCAGATATGGCTTACCGGTATTGGTGTTGCGAACTTCTTTTTCGTGCACAAGGAAAAACCCGGTAATTACCTGATCGGCGGTCAGGTCCTTCACGAAAGGGCTTTTCATGATTTCGGCTCAGTGCTTTTCCCAAACAACAGATACTTCTTGTGACCTTTCTTTTCTTTTCCGGCTTCCGGTGTGGTACTCACTTCTTCAATTTCGGAATTCTTGCCGCCAGCCACGTCCTGAAAGCCGGGTTTGACGACCACGTAGCTTTGCTCGCGCAAGGTCTTCAGATACTCGCGCAAAGCGGGTTCCATCTTCTCGCTGTATAAGCGGTCCTGAATTTCGTTTTCTACTTTTTCGAAGGGTTGCTGGCCTTCGTCGAAGTGTTCCAAAACTTTCAGGACCAAAAAACCCTGCTTGGTCTCGATGACGTCGGTCATCTCGTTCTTTTTCATCTTGAAGACAATGTCTTCGAGCTCTTTGGAAAGTTCGCCGCGTTTGTAAACTCCCAAGTAGCCGCCTTGTTGCGCGGTGGTTCCGTCGGAAAAGCGCTTGGCCAATTCTCCGAAATCCTCGCCATCCTTTACGCGGTCGCGCAATTTCTGGGCTTTGGCTTTCAACTCCGGTATTTCCGACTCTTTCTTGCCCTCGGTGTGAATTTCAATCGCGCTCAAGGCCACCTGCTCCGGACGCACGAAGTCCCTCTTGTGCTCCTCGTAATACTTCATCTCGTCTTCGTGCCCGACGTTGATATGCGACCCCACCTCCCGCCGGATCACTTCCTGCGTCAAAATGTGGTTCTTGATGTTGGCCTTGAAATCGTCCCAGTTCATTCCCGGCTGAGAAGACACCGCTTTCTCCAACTCATCCATATCCTTCAACTTATTTTGCTGCCGAATTTGGTCCAACTGCTTGACCACTTCCGGCTCCACGTTGATGTCCATATCCTTGCCGCGCTGCGCCAGCAAGGACTGGTCAATCAGATCCCGTAGCGCATATTTCTGGGCATCTTCCACAGCGATCTGCAATTGCTCAGGGGTACACCGGGAACTGCACTGCTCGCGCGCGCTGTCAGCATCCTGCTCTTTGGCCTTCTGTAACTCCGAACTGGTAATGATCTCGTTGTTTACCCGGGCAATGATCTCTTCAACGACCTTCCCTTCGCCTGCGGACGGCTTCTTCACCGTGGCTACCGGAGTGTCCGGCTTCTTGGTCGCTGGAGCGGCCTTTGGCGCGACGGTATCGGGGTCGGGTGCGGCTTCGCCAGGACCTTCCATCTGCGGCTTTTCGAGTGCCGGCGGATTCTGCTGTTGTGACGAACTCTCGCCCGGCGATTGTGCCGGTGGGTTCTGCGGCGGGGGATTTTGCGCAGGTGGGTTTTGAGCCAGCACCGGCAGCGCCATTAAAATTCCCGCAAAAAATACTGCTATTCTCATGATTTTCCCCATATCCGAAAGTTTAACTTGGATTGCCTGCCCTGTCAGCCCTGGTTTTGCCCGCTCAACCCCGCTAAGACGGTCCGAAGAGCCCCGGTCACCTGCTCGCCCCGTTGCACTTCCATCCAAAGCACGCCGCTGGGGTCCAGTTTGATGCCCTTACGCGACCGTACCACCTTCACGACCGCCGCGGGTTCCAGGGTCGTTTCCGAGTGAAAGCGCATGGCTATCTTGGAACCTTGCCGCTCCACCGAAGCGATCCGCAAGCGCTCACACATCGATTTGAGGACCGCAAACTCCAGAAGGTTTTCCACGGCTTTGGGCACCGGCCCGAAGCGATCTGCCAGTTCCTTCTGTACGTCCTGCTTCTCCGCCTCGCTGCCCACCGACGATATTCTCTTGTAGGTGCGTAATCTCAGATTTTCGCTCGGTATATATTCGGGAGGAATGCGCACATCCACGCCCAGGCTCAAGGTGGTGCGCAGCTCCGGAGCGGCTTCTTCGCCCTTCAATTTCGCCACCGCCCGCTCCAGCATCTGCACGTACATATCGAACCCAATCGCCTCAATATGCCCGTGCTGCTGCCGACCCAGCATGTTCCCCGCTCCGCGCAATTCCAAATCCAGCGCGGCAATTCGGAACCCCGCGCCCAATTCGCTGAACTCCTTCATGGCCGCCAATCGTTTCCGCGCCACTTCGCTGAGCACCTGATCCGGGGGCACCAGCAAATATGCGTAAGCACGCTGGCTCGATCGACCCACTCTTCCCCGCAGTTGGTACAACTCCGCCAAACCCAGGCGGTCCGCGCGATTAATCAAAATCGTGTTGGCCCGCGGAATATCCAGGCCATTCTCTACAATCGTGGTTGCCACCAGCACATCCGCTTCATCGCGAATGAACTTCAGCATTACCTGTTCCAATTCCTTTTCGCTCAATTGGCCGTGGCCTACCACTACGCGGGCCTTGGGCACCAATTTCTGGACTAATGTTGCCAAGGAATAGATGGATTCCACGCGATTATGGATGAAGTACACCTGGCCATCTCGCGCCAATTCGTTTTCGATGGCCTTCTTGACAAGCTGCTCGTTGAACGGGGATACCACCGTCTGGATGGCCAGGCGGTCTCGCGGAGGTGTTTCAATCACGGACATATCGCGCAGCCCCACGAGCGACATGTGCAGCGTGCGCGGAATTGGGGTCGCCGAAAGCGCCAGCGCGTGCACGTTCTTGCGCATTTCTTTGAGTCGTTCCTTGTGGGCTACGCCAAAGCGCTGCTCTTCGTCCACAACCAGCAGGCCCAAATCCTGAAACTTCACGTCCTTGGAGAGCAGGCGGTGGGTCCCGATCACGACATCGACTTTACCGGTTTCTAAATCTGCAAGGATGGCCTTCTGCTCCGCCGCGGTGCGGAAGCGGCTTAACATTTCGATGCGCGCAGGAAAGGCGGCGAAGCGCTTCTTGAAGGTTTCAAAGTGCTGGAAGGCCAGCACCGTGGTCGGGGTCAGCACCGCGACTTGCTTGCTTTCGCTGACGGTCTTGAACGCCGCCCGCATGGCCACTTCGGTCTTCCCGTACCCTACGTCCCCGCACAGCAGCCGGTCCATCGGTGAAGACTTCTCCAGATCCTGCTTCACATCGTTGATCGCGTTCAGCTGGTCCGGGGTCTCGTCAAATTCAAAGGTATCCTCGAACTCTCGCTGAAACGCGCCATCCGGTGAAAATGCAAAGCCTTGCGCCGTTTTTCGTTCCGCATACAAGACCAACAGCTTGTCTGCCATGTCCTCCAGCGATTTGCGCACCCGCGTCTTGCGCGCATTCCAAGCCGTTCCTCCCAATCTATCCAGCGTGGGCGTGGTGCCCTCGACGACGCGGTAACTCTGCACCAGGTCCATTCGCTCGAGAGGCACGTAGAGTCGCGAATCCTCCGCATAGCGCAGCAGCATGAATTCGCCGCGGCGGCCGTCCGACTCAATCAGCCGCAATCCTTCGAACTGGCCAATGCCGTGGTCCACGTGAACGATGTAATCGCCAGGCTTCAACTCCGCAAAATCGGCGAAAAATCCCGAAGTGCGAATCTTGCGGCTTGGGCGCTCGACCGCGGGAGCCACATCAAACAAGTCGGCATTGCCGTACAGGGTCAGCTGCACTTCTGGAAACGAGACCCCGGTCGCAAACGGAGCGCGCACGAGCAACAGCCGAGCGGTCTCGGACGCGCTCTCCGCGGTGAATCCTGCTGCCGCTTCTTCAGTTTCCCCGAGCACGTACGGCAGTTCATACTCGCGGCAAATGTCGGCGTATCGTTCCAGTTCCCCAGTACTTGCCGCGGTCAAAAAGGCCGTCCCACCTTCGGAAATCTGCGAACGAATATCCCCGAGGCAGGCCACCACATCGCCATGGAAGCGCGTGCTCGGCCGGGAGATCAGCTCAAAGCGCTGACCACCCGATTGAGCCAGGTTCAACTGCTCCAACTCGATTCGCGAAGTTTTGTTCAGGGCCTTTTCCCACGCTTCTTCGTTCCAGAAAAAGTCGCTGACTAAGGGTGAGCTCGCAATGCCATGGCGTTCGTAATTTTCTGTGGCCGCTTCCAGAAGCGCTTTTCGCGCCTCGCGTAGAGCTTCTGGTTCGTCGAGAAACACAATCGGCTTCAGCGAGCTTTCGGCCAATTCGAATAATGAGCTACCGCCGGGCTCTTTGGTGTTCGCGAACCATCCTCCCGGTTCCCAATCCTGCGCTTCACGGCTCCCTGGCGCGGGCACGCTCCACTCCGTCAGCGGCAGAATCGTGGTCTTCCCCACTGGCGCAACCGAGCGTTGCGTTCGCGGGTCAAATTCACGCACTGACTCCACCGTATCCCCCAGCAACTCGATACGCACCGGTCGCAGCGCTTCCGGCGAAAACACGTCGATAATTCCGCCGCGCACTGCGAATTGTCCCGGCAACTCCACCATTTCCGTTCGCGCATAGCCGATGCTGGCGAGATGGGTGATCAGTTCCTCGTGATTTGCTTCGGTGTCCTTGCCCAGGGTGCGGGCCAGCGTCAGATAAATGTACGGGTCCTGATAACGCCACAACGCCGTAGCCACCGGTGCGAGGACAACCGACACTTCACCATTTGCAAGGCGGTACAGCGTGGCCGCACGGCGCTCCAAGATGTCAGGGTGAGGAGCCTGGGGATCCCAGGGCAAACTGTCGAATGCCGGCAACACCGCGATTCCACCGCTGGGGCCCGGGAAAATTTGCGCGAAGAATCGCAGCGTCTCCGCCAGTTCTTCTGCGCGGCGGTTATTTTCGGTGACAAAGTAGGCAGGGCGGCGCAATTCGTGCACCACGTGTGCCGCCACCAGCGGTTTCGCTACGTCATGAAGGCCGGAAAGGCCGACGAGGTCGGCGCCGGCGCGCACCTCTCCCACCACGCCATCCATGGCAGGGTGGCGCAGGAGCGCTTCCAGTCGTTCTCTCACCGCCGGCAGTATCATCCGTTCGAAAAGACAAGAGCGAAGCAACGAGGTAAAGAACCAAAGAATCCTTCAGCGGCCAAAGCCGCGCAGCGTTGCCGCGATTACGCTTCCGTCGCTCGGTAAAGGCCTCCTCGATGCAATGCTGAGTAATGGCGTGAGCGCCCTTACGAGGAACCCAAGACCCAGGTGCAAACGCGGCACCTGGGGCACCCGCGCACCCGCTTGCTTACTTCGCATGTCTGATTCGCTCTAATATTTCAGTGGTCGAATATCCGGGGATGGTCTCCACTCGCACAACTTTGCCTCCCGCTGCTTCCACTTCTTCTCGCCCCACAATCTGATTTGCTGGCCAGTGGCTTCCCTTTACCAAGATGTCCGGCACAAGAGCACTGATCACCTTTATAGGAGTCAATTCACTGAAGATCACAACTGCGTCGACGGATTCAATGCTGGCCAGAATCTCCGCGCGCTCCTCCACAGGAAAGGTCCACCGCTCAAGCCCTTTCAAGGCAATCACACTCGCGTCATCATTTAGACCGACGACCAAAAAATCTCCCCGAGCGCGAGCGGCCTCAAGAATATGAATGTGGCCGGGGTGCAACAAGCCAAAACAGCCATTTGTGAACACAACCCGCTTGCCGTTGCGTTTCTCCGGACCAAACCGCAGAATTGTTTGTTCAAGTGTCAGAACCGAATCGTGCAAAGGCTCTCCATGTCCGCGGAAAAGCGCATCATCTCAAACAACCAGTTTACCACGCCGTTCGATTTCGCTTTTTTCCGGAGCCTCGGGATTGAGTAAGCAAAAGCAAATTTTCCAAGCCGTTGTCGGTATCGTTTGCCTCGCGGTAGGAGCGCTGCTCGCGGTGTATCCTACGCGACGCTACACCGAACATCGCTATATCGTCGACGCCGCCGCTTGCCGCATGCACCTGGTCATGCTGAGCCGCACCGACTTGCCCGCCAGCGTCGAAACGGGATCCGTTGTGCTTCTGCACGGGCTTTCCGCGAATGGCGTCATTATGCAGTATCTGGCCCGGGCGTTCGCGGAACTCGGGGTTCGCGTGTTTATCCCAGATCTTCCCGGACACGGCCAATCTCCGGGCCCGTTCACGCCGGAACACGCCGAGTCTTGCACCGCATCGCTTCTGCGCGGACTCGCGGCGCGCGGGATGATTGTTCCCAGCCGCACTGTTCTTGCGGGACACTCGCTCGGGGCCGCCATCGCACTCCGGGTGGCCGCGAAATTCCGTCCCGCCGGAGTCATCGCCATTTCGCCGGCGCCGATGATTCCCGCGCACGGGGTAGCCAGCCAGAATCTGTTATTCCACACGCTTCCTATTCTCGTTCCTAACACCCGGATCATGGCCGGCCAGTTCGAAGCTTCCGGGCTCCGCGACAATGCGGCTGATCTCGCGGCGCATAGCCCTGGCGACGTGACCTTCTCTGTTGTGCCCTACAATACGCACGTGTCTGTGCTCTTCTCGCCGACTGTCGCGCGAGAAGCGCAAGCTTGGGCGGCGCGGGTACTCTCGTTGCCTGACACCGCCGGGCTGCCTACACGGGCCAACTTGGTCGGATTTCTGCTCGGCATCATTGGTCTACTTCTGATTGCTGGCCCCTTTCTGCGCGAAATGGTGGGGATAAAAGAATCCCGCGAGCCGGCAGAATCGAAACTACCCCAAGAGCCGGCTGGAAGCCGGCGCTACCAAGCGCCGTTGGGAACGGCGGCAGAACCAGCGGGTCGGATCGAGCAACTCACCGTTGGCCCACCGGCTCCTCCACCCGTTGACGCTACGCTGGTGCCGCTCGTCTCGCGCTTCCGGGCCGCACTGGAAGTTGCGATCTTCTGCGTGGTGGCGCTCGAACTTCTGCATTACTGGATTCCGCTGGGGATCTTGCACCTGTGGGAGGGCGACTATCTCGCCAGCTTTTTGCTGATCGTCGGGCTCGGGCCGGTGCTGCTGCACCTGAAGCCCGCGCGAGAAGGGTTGCACACGAGCATCGCTCTGCTGGTTGGCGCTGCGGTTGCTGGTTTGCTGCTGCACTTTCTGATTACCGGGTGGTTCGAACTGACCGTTAGCGGCGCATGGCTTACGCTGCAACGTTGGGCGCGATTTCCGCTGTTCGTGGTTGCCACGTTCCTGTTCTTTTATGGTCTGGAACTGGTGGCTGGACCGGTGCTCAATGCGCTACGGCGGTACGCGTTCTGGTTCGCGCTGATTGTGCTGGTCTGGGTTTTCCTGGCGATTGGGGTTCTGTACCTCAAGTCCGGCCAGATTCTTCCCATTCTTCTCTCGCCGTACTTCGCGATCGAATTGCTGCTCTCAGGGCTGGGTATCCAATTGGTACGCCGCGAATCAGGCTCGCCCTCAGCCGCTGCTCTGTTCGGTGCTATACTCCTCGCAGGGTTTTGTCTGGTGCTCTTTCCATTGTCTTGAGAAGCGCTGGGCTCCCAAACTGTGAGCCATCCCTCCTGCGCCGGAGATGGAAAGAATTCATTGCGGTGAAAAATGGCTGAGTATGTCATTGTCGGCGGTGGGCCTTCTGGAGCCATGTGCGGCGAGCAGCTTGCCCGCTCCGGTCACAGCGTAGACATTTTCGATGAGCATCTCGCCTGGGAAAAGCCGTGCGGCGGCGGACTGACTTACAAGGCCACGCAGTGTTTCCCGTTTCTTCTCGATAATCCGCTTCCGAAAAAGCTCGTCAATAAAGTGGAAATCATCAGCGCGGAAAATCAGCGGGCCTCGCTGGACCTGCAGCATCCTATCGTCATTTATTCGCGCACTATTCTGAATGGTTTGCTGCTCGATCGCGCTCGCGACGCCGGCTGCCGCGTTCACCACTCCCGTGTGCAGAACGTGGACACTTCAACTCCAATTCCCCGCTACTCGGTCGATGGCGACTGGCGCGATTGCGATTTCATCGTGCTGGCAGGTGGCGCACGCAACCAGTTCCTTGCCGGAACCCGTGCCCTCGCGCGCGACGAACTCGAAATGACTCAAGGCTACTTCGTCCCGCAAACCGCCGACCAGATTCTCATCAAGTTTCTTCCCGAATTCGAAGGCTACATCTGGTCGTTCCCGCGTGCCGACCATCTCTCGCTCGGCATTTGCGGCAGCATGCAAGCGCACACCAGCTCCGAGCTGCGCATCCACCTTCACCAATTTGCCGGCGCCGAAAAGATTGAAACAGATAAGGCAAAGTTTTATAGCCACGTCCTGCCGTCGCCGCAGGTCCGGACGCTCTCCGATCGCGCCGTCATTGGCCGCAACTGGGCTCTTTGTGGGGACGCTGCCGCGTGGGTTGACCCGCTGACTGGCGAAGGACTTTTCTACGCCATGCGCTCCGGCGAGATTCTGGGACGCTCGCTCGCGGAAGGCTGCGCGGAGAAGTATCCTTCGCGCGTCCGTGCTTCTTTTTCCATGGAACTAGAATTTGCCGCGCGCATCGTCCGCCGCTTCTATCGCGGCTCGTTTTTGGGCACCGCGGTGACTACGCGCATGGTGCAATTTCTGCAGCGCAACGCAGTGTTCCGGCAGCTACTTTCCGACCTGTTCTGCGGGACTCAGGATTACACCACGCTGAAACAGCGGGTGCTGAGCCATCTCGGCGGTACGCTAAGCCAATTCGTGAATAGCGTTTTGCACTTCGAATCGCCAACGGCCAAGCCCAGCACCTCCGACGCCGCCGACTGACCGCACCGGGAACCGTCGTTCTCCCGAACGGCCCTTGGGCTTGCAGTGCAGAGTTTAGCCGATCGGAAGTGGGAGAACCCCAGAAAAGGGGCCACTACATTCCTAACTCAATACTTTCTGTATCCTCTCCAACCCCCAATCAATTTCGTCGCGCGTAATCACCAACGGCGGCGCAATCCGAATGGTGCGCTCGTGGGTCTCCTTACACAAAACTCCTTCTTCTTTCAAGGCCTCGCAATACTTCCTGGCATCGGTGTTCAACTCCACGCCGATCCACAACCCGCGCCCACGAATTTCCCTCACCGGCGCGCTCTGTATTGCCTGCAATTTCGCCAGGAAATACCCGCCCAACTCCGCCGAGCGCTCCGCCAATTTTTCGTCCCGCAGCACCCGCAAAGCCGCCCGCGCCACCGCGCAACCCAGGGGATTTCCGCCAAACGTGCTGCCGTGATCTCCGGGCCCAAAGACTCCCAGTATTTCCTGCGATGCCAGCACGGCCGACACCGGATAAAATCCCCCCGACAACGCTTTGCCGATAATCAACACATCCGGCCGCATCTCTTCATGCTCACACGCGAACAATTTGCCGGTGCGTCCCAATCCCGACTGAATTTCGTCCGCCATCAAGAGCACGCGATGGTCCCGGCAAATCGCCGCAGCCTGCCGCAAATAGCCGTCCGGCGGAATCACAATTCCTGCTTCGCCCTGGATCGGCTCAACCAAAAATGCGCAGGTATTCCGGGTAATCGCGGCCTGCAAGGCTCCCGCATCGCCATACGGAATGATGCGAAACCCGGGCGTCAATGGTCCAAATCCCTGGCGATATTGCTCCTCGCTGGAAAAGCTGACCATGGTCACGGTGCGCCCGTGAAAATTTCCCGCGCACACAATAATTTCCGCCTGTCCGTCCGGAATTCCCTTCTTCGTATATCCCCAGCGCCGCGCGGCCTTCACCGCCGTCTCCACCGCTTCCGCGCCGGAGTTCATCAGCAGCGCCATATCCATGCCGCTCAACTCATGCAGATCGCGCAACAAAAGCGGCAACTGCACATTGCGAAACGCCCGCGAAGTGAGCGTTACCTTGCGTGCCTGCTCCACAAGCGCCTGCAAAATCCGCGGGTGGCAATGTCCCTGATTCACCGCCGAATACGCTGCCAGGCAATCCAAGTAGCGCTTCCCTTCTACGTCGTACACCCAGCAACCTTCCGCCCGTTCCACGACCACGTCGAGTGGAAGATAGTTGTGCGCGCCGAAGGTCTCTTCCAGGGCAATCAATTCTTTCGCGCTCGCCAATTGTTCTTCCGTTAGTGCCATCGAATCATCCAGTCCCTTCGCTCAGCCGCCGGGGTCCCAACCAGGCACGGGTCTAAAGATCCCGCCGGTACACTCGACTCTCAAATCCTTGGAGCGCATATTCGCGGAGCAAGCAAACAGTCGACGCCTGCAGCATCAGCTTTACACCGATGCACCCACCCCAACGTCCCAGGATCGCCTGCAAAACGTGCAACTCCGTCGCGGGAAGCAGTATTTAAATCATGGCATTTACGCGCCAGATTGCGCAATACCCGTTCCCTTGGGAACGCGCGGCGTGTTGATTGCTCGAGCCAGCAGAGTTCCCGCTATCGATTTTGCTGGCCATGGTCAGGAGAAAGGGACAGCTGGGCTCTCGCATTCCAGAGTGTATCAATCTTCCCTTCCTCCGCGTCCAAGTTATAGAATTCAACACGCCGTCTCGGGAGTAATGTCATGAAATACCGGACCGTCGCCATTTCCGTCCTGGTGCTCCTCGGTGTTTTAGTGGGCTTGGCCGCGCCCCGTCATCGCGCCCCGGCGCAACCCGGCGACGTCACCAAATTGCAAGTTCCTATCAAAGAGTTTGCTGTTCCCACCAAAGGTGCCCATCCCCATGATCCCGCCGTAGGCCCCGACGGCGCATTGTGGTTCACCGAGCAAATGGCCAACAAAATCGGACGCCTCGATCCGGCTACGGGCAAATTCACGGAATTCCCGCTGCCTACAGAGCAAACGCCGGCCCTCATGGTCTAGTCGCCGGTCCTGACGGCGACATTTGGTTCACTGCAAATTTCGGCGGCTACATCGGCAAGCTGAATCCGCAAACCCGCAAGCTCACGCAATACAAAATGCCTTCGGAAGCCGCCGGTGACCCGCATACCGCCGTCTTCGATTCCCAGGGCATCCTGTGGTTCACCGTGCAGGGTGGGAATATGGTGGGCCGCCTCAATCCGAAAACTGGAAAAATCGATTTGCAGAAAGTTCCCACGGAAAACGCGCTGCCCTACGGCATTCAGATCAACAGTAAGGGTATTCCCATTTTTTGCGAACTGGGGACCAACAAAATGGGGGCGATTAATCCCGCCACCATGAAAATCACGGAATACATATTGCCGGAGCCCGCGCGTCCTCGCCGTCTGGCCATCGCTCGCGACGATTCCGTCTACTTCACCGATTTCAAGAGCGGCCACTTGGGCCGTCTGGACACCACCACGCGCGCCGTCAAAATGTGGGCGTCCCCCGGCGGCCCCGAGTCCAATCCTTACGGAATCACCATCACGCCTGACGGCATGGTTTGGTACAGCGAATCCGGCGTGACGCCCAACACCATCGTGCGCTTTGATCCTAAGACCGAAACGTTCGCCCGCGAGGACATCCCTCCGGTGGCGGGTCGTCCGCAAAATGGTTTCCACCCCGATGGCCGTATTTATATCGCCTGCAGCGGGGTAGACAAGGTGGGATCGTCGAACCGGGAACCCGCATTAATTCCTTCACCGCGCAGCCATGACACCCCTCGCTCGCTTCTTTTCAACCCGAACGCGGCCCCGCCGGCATTCTTCGTCCGTCTCGCCGTCGGCCTGATTTTCTTCACCCAAGGCATCCTCAAATTCACCGACCCCCACATGGGTATCGACCGCTTCGCCCGCATCGGCTTCTCTCATCCCGGCCTCACCGCGCATTTCGTCGGTGCCTTCGAAATCGTCTGCAGCCTACTCGTCCTCGTCGGACTCTTCACCCGCGCCGCTTCCCTTCCTCTACTCATCATTATCACCACCGCCATCGTCACCACCAAACTGCCCGAACTCTCCCGCCCCGCCCAAGGTTTCTGGTTCATGGTCAGCGACGCCCGCACCGATTTTGCTATGCTCTGCTCGCTAATCTTCCTAATGCTGGTCGGACCCGGCACCGCCTCCCTGGATGCCAATAGGAACCCCCCGATTTTGTAGGAACAAGCTCACGTGTTACCCGAGTGTAGCGAGGAATCTGCTTTTCTTCCTAGCTGCGGGTTGAGAGGATAATCGGCCGGACCTTACGTCAGAGTACGGCTTTAGCCGTGCCGCCAGCATGGCCCACAAATCGGGGCTTCAGCCCCTGAGGGAATACCCACGAAAGCGAGGCTCAGCATGCCAACTATCTCCGCATCCCGCCGCCACTTCCTCCGTACCTCCGGCCTCGCCGCCGGCGCCTATCTACTCCACCGCTGGCTCCCCGCCATCGCCGAAGCTTCCGCCGACTACACCATCCGCATCCAGACCGTCCCCATCGAGATCGCGCCCAACCGCATCATCGGCGCACCACCTACAACGGCCAATTTCCCGGCCCGCTGCTGCGCTTCAAAGAAGGTCAGCCCGTCACCATCGACATCCTCAACGACACCGACACGCCCGAGCAGCTCCACTGGCACGGCCAGAAAATCTCCACCGACGTCGACGGCGCCGCCGAAGAAGGCACGCCCTGGATCCCCGCCCACGGCAACCGCCGCATTTCGTTCACGCCCAACCCGTCTGGCCTGCGCTTCTACCACACCCACAACCGCGCCGGCGCCAATCTCTACGCCGGCCAATACAGCGGACAAGTCGGCCCCGTTTACATCGAGCCCAAAGACAACTCCCGGCCGTTACGATCGCGAAGTCTTCCTCACGCTGAAGGAGTTCGAGCCCACCTTCAGCCGCGGCGGCGACATGGCCATGAACTTCCTCGCCGGCGCGCCCGACCGACAACTCCAACAGCAACGGCGAGTCGGCCATGAAAGCCTCACTCGCCAAAGGCATGCCGCACGGCTACGAAGTCGGCTACGGCTCCTTCACCATCAACGGACGCATGCTCGGCCACGGCGATCCCATCCGCGTCAAAGCCAGGCGAGCGCGTGCTGTTCCACATCCTCAACGGCAGCGCCACCGAAATTCGCAGCCTCGCGCTTCCCGGCCACAAGTTCCAGGTCGTCGCACTCGACGGCAACCCCGTGCCCAATCCCGCGACAGTCCCCGTGCTCTGGTTCGGCACCGCCGAGCGCATCTCCGCCATCGTCGAGATGAATCATCCCGGCGTCTGGATCATGGGCGACACCGCCGATGACGACCGCCATCACGGCATGGGCATCGTCATCGAATACGCCGGACACGCAGGCAAAGCCCAGTGGCTCGCGCCGCCGCCCTTCAAGTGGAATTACACGCGCTTCGGTGCGCCGAACGCGGGTGCTCCATCCAAGCCCTGATTTTGGCTCGGGTGGGGATTTCGACGAAACCTTCGACATGCTCTTCGTCAAAGACAACGCTGCCGAAGAAGGCTTCAACCGCTGGACCATCAACGGCGTCGCCTATCCCATGACAAACGCACCCGTACCCGCGACGTTTCATCTAACGCAGGGCAAGCGCTACCGCCTTCGCATGCGCAACGCCAGCGACGACATCCACCCCATCCATCTTCACCGTCACAGCTTCGAACTGACCGGGCTTGCCGGCCAGCCCACCGCCGGCATCCTCAAAGACGTCGTCATGCTCGGCGGCTACCAGGAAATCGAAGTCGATGTTCGTCGCCGACAATCCCGGCCTCACCCTCTTCCACTGCCATCAGCAGCTGCACATGGACTTCGGCTTCATGACCCTCTTCGACTATACGTAATTCCACGAGTTAGCACTAATTATCGATCCCGCGACGCGCATGTTGTTGATTTTCCGGTTGTGCAGATATCGACACCGTTGTAGCGCCCGCCTTCCGCGGCGGGCCGTTGGTTTTACTCTATTCGTCCTCCCCTTACTCTCCTTTCCCACTCCCGCATCGAACAAGGTATTCTCCCAAGTGACTCCCTAAGGACTCCATGGCCACCACCGCCACTACGGCAACCGCTGCCCCCACCGCAGCCGCCATCGAAAAGAAGAAAAAGATCAATTGGCAATCCCTGCCCGAAATCTGGGCCTTACTCCGTCCTCGTCGCGGTCTCCTCCTCCTCGGCCTCGCTCTGGTCGCCATCAACCGCGTTTCCGGTCTGGTCCTTCCCGGCTCCAGCAAATATCTCTTCGACAATGTCATCGACAAGCACCAGGTCAACCTTCTGATTCCCATCGTCCTTGCCGTCGTCGGCGCCACCCTTCTCCAGGGCATCACCTCTTTCACCCTCACGCAGCTTCTCTCCAAATCCGCGCAGCGCATGATCACCGACATGCGCAAACAGGTACAAGCGCACATCGGCCGCTTGCCCATTGCCTATTACGACGCCAACAAAACCGGCGTCCTTGTCTCTCGTATCATGAGTGACGTCGAAGGTATCCGAAATCTCATCGGTACCGGCTTGGTGGAGTTCGTCGGTGGACTGCTGACCGCCGTCCTCGCGCTCATCATTCTTTTGCGCACCAGCGCCACCATGACGCTCGTCGCCTTTGCTATCCTCGTCGGCTTCGCACTCTTCCTCAACAAAGCCTTCGCCGCCATCCGCCCCATCTTTCGCGCCCGCCCCAAAATTAACGCCGAGGTCACCGGTCGTCTCACCGAATCTCTCGGCGGCGTCCGCGTGGTCAAGGGCTATCACGCCGAAGATCGCGAAGCACAAGTCTTCGGCAGCGGCGCGCAACGTCTCCTCGACAATATCCTCAAAACCCTCACCACTACTTCCCTCATGAGCCTCTCCGGCGCCGGGCTCATGGGCATTGTCAGCGCCATCATCATGTATCTCGGCGCGCGCCAGGTCTTGGCCGGCTCCATGACCAAGGGTGACCTCATCGCCTACTCCGCTTATCTCGTGCTAATGGTCGCGCCTGTTTTTCAGATCGTGAACATCGGCACGCAGATCACCGAAGCCATCACCGGGCTCGAGCGCACCCGCGAAGTCTTGAACGAAGCCAAAGAAGATCAGGACCCCAACCGCACCGTCACCCTCGATCGCATCGAAGGCCGCGTCGAATTCGACAACGTGCACTTTTCTTACGAACCCAACAAAGAAGTCCTGCACGGCATCGGCTTTGTTTCCCAGCCCGGAACCGTCACCGCTCTGGTGGGACCGTCTGGCTCCGGCAAATCCACCATCATCGGTTTGATTTCCGCCTTCTACGTCCCCACCCAGGGCCGCATTTTGGTCGATGGCGTCGATATCGCCACCGTGCGTTTAAGCTCCTACCGCACGCAGCTCGGTGTCGTTTTGCAGGAAACGTTTCTGTTCGACGGCACCATCCGCGAGAACGTCGCCTATGCCAAGCCCGATGCCAGCGAAGAAGAAATCATGGCTGCGTGCCGCATCGCCCGGGTCGACGAGTTTGCCGAAAATTTCGAGAAAAAATACGACACCATAGTCGGCGAGCGCGGCGTTCGCCTTTCCGGAGGCCAGAAGCAACGCGTCTCCATTGCCCGCGCCATCCTCGCCGATCCTCGTATCCTCATCCTCGACGAAGCCACCTCCAGCCTCGATTCCGAATCCGAAGCTTTGATCCAGGAAGGGCTGAAATACCTCATGCGCGGCCGCACCACCTTCGTCATCGCCCACCGCTTGTCCACCATTCGCCGCGCCGAGCAGATCCTCGTCATACAGGACGGCCGCATTCTCGAACGCGGCAACCACCAAAGTTTGTACGCCGCGCAGGGCCGCTATTTCGAGCTTTACAACAAGCAGCACGCCGTCGAATCGAATCTCTTCCTAGCTCCCGGCGAAGGCGACAAGCCCGATACCGACGCCGCCGACACCAACGGCAACCGCACCTCCTCCGCCCTCCCCGAAGCCATCCGCATCATCCGCACCTCCAACTCCTGATCCAGCCCACGGTGCTGGCGAGACAGCCCCCCTCGCCCCACACAGCGTCTGGCTTTTTTTGGAGCGCGGCGGCTTGCCGCCGCTTTTACAACCCCAACCCAACCTCCATTTGCGATCCTGGCGAGCGAAGTCCGCGCGGCCAGCAATCCCTCTTTGTTCTTGGGGTTCCCAGGGAACGCCGATCTCCGTATCGGCTCTTGGGTTTACGTGCTCTACCCTCGCCTCCTAGGGGTGGGTCTTGGGCCATCTCTTTCGAAAAAACAACGCCCGTCCTTCTGAGCGGAGTCCGCGCAGCGAGCAATCCCTCTTCCATTTGTCCAGGGGAACAATCCCACCAAGCGTTCGTAGGGACCGCCTTCTGAGGCGGTCCTCCGCTCCACACGCAACCGCACTCCCACTACAGCGAAGGCCGCCGCACAACCGCTTTCTTTGTAGCCGCCGCCTGCACCGGCAACAGCGTCGCCATCTTCCGGATCATTGCCAGCACCAACCGCTTGTCGCCCTCGGACAGCGTGGTGCTGTACTTCTTAATCTCCGCCAGAAACCGTATCTCGTCCTGCGAAAGTTCCCCCAGCATCTTCTGGGTCTCTTTGTCCCGCGGCGTCTCCGTCCCCGGAAAGAAATCCGCCAGCGAAATCTCCATGGCTTCGGCGATCTTGGCAAGCGTCTCGAGCGAAGGAACCGTGTGCCCATTCTCCACGCGCGAAAGATAGCAGCGCAGCAAACCGGTGCGTCGCTCGATGTCCCCCTGCGACAGCCCTCGCTGGCTCCGGTACGTTTTAATCACTTCGCCGATATTGACTTGTGGTTTCTCTTTAGGCACGGGTTCCTCCAACGCAAACAGTAGCTTAGTGGCTAACAGTGGCAATGGCAAGCGCGAAACGATGGCGAAAGGTTCTTAATAGTAACGGCCAATGCCCCTCGTTGCCGGCGCTTTATAGGTTTGTGGTTTTGTCTTGATTTTGTACGGAGGGCTTGCCCACACCGTGAGGTGGCCCGCAACCGCTAACAACTCCACACGCCGCGCACGTCATTCCGAGCCCCGCGAGGAATCCCTCTGCGATTTGTCCAGGGGAACGCACTGGCAGGGACGGCCGTCCGCTCTATGCCCGCGTTGGGGGCGCAGCATGCTGCGCCCCAGTTTAGCAAAACCTAAACGACAAACGACTCACCTCAGTGCCCAGGCGTAGCCGTCGCCGGCGCCACATTGTATCCATCCAACTCCACCACCGGCGCCTTCCCTTCCGCATCGCTCAAACCGTACGTCGCGCTCACCGACTTATCTTCTCCCGGCAACAGCGAAAAATAATTGTCCTCCCAGAAGATCGGCACAAGGTCCTCCCCGTCTTTCTCCTTGGTCGCCCGCAGATGTACCTCGAACGCCACGCTCGCACTGGGGTTCTTCACCTTCACCGAAATAATGCCCTGCCCCTGTTCTTCGCGCGCCGTCGAACTCCACTCCAGCTTCACGGGCGGCAGCGTATCCAGTCCGGTCAGGTCCGCAAACTCTTTCTGCGGCGTGTACACCGTATCGCGCTTTTTCGTCCAGTCCAGGGTGTCCACTTTCGTGGACAGCCAGTAGAAATTGTCGCTCACAAGCTTTCCGGACGCGTCATGCAGATACAGCTTGAGGAAGTACGTCTTCGACAAATTTGCCGGCTTGGGCAAATCGAAAGCCTTGGCCACGCCGTCCGCAGGTAGATCCACTTTGCTATTCTTCGAATCAATCTCTCTCCCATCAATGTTGAACAGCCGCGCGGTAACCTCCAGCCCTCTGATCGGCTCATACGTCCCATTAATCACCGACACCGAATCGTGGTCGTAGTCATACTGCACATGCACAATTTCCTGCGCCTTCTTGGTGCCAAAGTATCCGCCCGCTGGCACCAGATAGTAATCATACAAATGCCAGATCAGCGAAGGCCACGCATTGTCCAGCATCCACTGAATAACGCCCGTCGACGTGTACTTGTTTCGCGCGTACGCTTCGAACATCGAGCGCTCATTGTCATATGCCATCGCTTGCGCTTTGCGCTCGTAATCGTCCAGCGAAGTCGCCGTCCCATACCGTTTGTTCAGCGCTTCCGTGAACACATGAACATCTGCGAAACGGTCGCGGCCCGAATGGAAATTCCAGTATTCATCAATGGGCCACAGATGCTCCTTGGGAATGAACCTCTCCAGGCTTTCCTTCGGCGGAATCGCCGGCCCTGGACTGGTCTCCGTGTTGTAGCTGTACGCGCCGCCCGCTTGCGTGTCCGCCAGCCAGTACACCGGCGGCACGTATTCATACGGCCCGGTCATCTTCACGCCGGATTTTCCGGTGACGGTCGTGGACTGTTCGCTGGCGGAGGACACCATAGGATTCGGCCATTCCAGGTCCTTCAGAATTCCCAGATACATATTTTCGATATCTGGTGGCGGCGGGATTGTCGCTGCCATACAGCCACACGAACACACTGGGATGATTGCGCAGCCGCGAAATCTGGTCAGTCAGCGAGGCCGCGGCGATCATTCTTCGTTTCCGGTGTCCAGTGCTTCCAACGTTCCCAGGCATCGCAGCAAATCCAGCCCGGCATCACCAGGATGCCTATGCGGTCCGTCTTATCGAAAAATTCATCGCGATCCGTCTTGCCTTCCAGGCGAATCGAATTCAGCCCCATGTGCTTCACGTAATTCAAGTCCGCATCCAGCCGCTTGGACGACCAGCGCAGCATCATGTCCGGCGCCCACGCCGCGCCACGAATCAACACATTTTTCCCATTGATCTTAAACAGTCGGCCGCCGCTCGGCGTCAATTCGGACGTCACCTGGCGAACGCCAAATTCCATGTTCGAGCTGTCCGACTCGCCTCCCTTCGAAACCACTCGAAATTCGCGCTATACAGATAGGGCTCGCCCATCTGGTACGGCCACCACAGATGCGCGTTCGGAAGTTGCAGTTGCGAAAACTGATCCGGCGTAAGGCGAACGGTCTTCGTTTCTTTTGCCGCCAGTTCCACCGGCTGGCTCACCTTCACTCCCGCCAGTTCCACTTCCAGCGTGGATTTCACCGCATGATCCGTGAGATTCGTAAGCACGCGCGCTGGGCGTCAGCTCCGCCGATTTGAAATCCGGGACCCAGTTTGGCCAGAACAAACGGCCGCCGCAGCGAAACGTCTCCGCTTTCTGAAAGAAACACTTCCCGCCAGATTCCCATATCCTTATCCGGCGGAGTGGGATTCCAGTCCACCCAGGTCAGCCCCAGATCGTTTTTTTCCGGCGCGAACACTTCCACCGCCAGCGCATTCGCCCAGACTTCTTCAGCACATCGTCGACTCGAAATTCAAAGGAGCGATAAGCTCCCGCTACATCGGATCGATCGGCGACTTTCTTTCCGTTCATCCAAACGTTGGCACGGTAATTGATGCCCAGAAAATGCAGCCACGCAGCGGGTTTTGAGCGCTTCGCGGGAGCGGGAAATTCCGTGCGAAACCAGAACGAACACCGATACGGACTGTTTGCCGGCATATCCCTCGATTGGCAAAAAGCCCTTTCGACTCCGCGACAAACCCGGGGAATCTACTCAGGTTCATTCCATAGTCCGGATCGGGAAGGACCTTTGCCGTTACTTGCGCGCCCACAACCGTTCCAGGTACTTCCGCTTGAATCCATTTGGCCGCATCAAATCCGGGAACAGAGATTTGCTCTCCGGTGCTGTTGATCGATGCACGACGATTGCATCCGCCATGTCCCGTGCAGGTCCTGACGAGTAGCCGGGGTTTGCGCAGTGAGCTGTGCTGGGATGGCAGAGAGGACTAGCAGCGTGACCAGACGAGAGGGGCGGAAGGAAACCATAAATGTCCTCGCAATTAAATGGAAAGCATAGAAATTTGAAACACTGGCGCCAGTGTACATTAAAACGATTCAAATAAAGAATTGAAAGTTGATGGACACGAAAGTAACAAAGAGGAACGGAGCGGCCCTCGTTGGTCGATGCGAGAGCAGGGCTCCCGCTGATCGGTTCTGGCGCGCCAGAATTCTGCGAAAAGTGACAGCTGAACTGTCGCACTGCCTAGGTGGTCGCGTGGTGGTTGCGGGTGGAGCGCTGGCGCACCGGGCTCTTCTCGCGGTGCAAGTTGATGACCGTATTGATGAGCGCCACGTGGGACCACGCCTGCGGGAAATTCCCGACCAGGCGTTTCTTGCCCGGCAGATATTCTTCGGAGAGTAGGCCGACATCGTTTTGTACTTTGAGAAGCCGTTGCAGGATCTGCACCGCTTCGTCGTGGCGTCCCGCCAATTCGTAATAATCGGCCAGCCAGAACGTGCACGGGAGAAATGTGCCTTCGTGCATGTTGATTTGACGGCCATGTCTCGTCAGGGCGTAGCGCATTACGAAGCCCTTGCGCAGCAGATGCTTCTCGATCATGCGCACGGTACCTTCGACACGCGGATCGTTCGCGCGGAAGGAAGCCGACAATCGGCACCAGCAGCAAGCTGGCGTCGAGATCCTGGGAGCCGTAAGTGCGCACAAAACTCTGGAGCCGCGGGTTGTAACCGCGACGGCACACATCCTCATGAATGGCCTGGCGCACCGCGCGCCACTCGTCCAGAGGACAATTCACGTTCAGGCGCTCGGCGCTGCGGATGGTGCGGTCGAACGCCACCCAGGCCATGACTTTGGAGTGGGTGTAGTGCTGCTTTTTGCCGCGAATCTCCCAAATGCCATTGTCAGGCTCGCGCCAAATCTGTTTCAGACGGCGCAGCAGGGCGACCTGGAGATCAAAATCACCACCATTCTCCTGGATGGAAGTGCGCGCCTGGTGCAAGGCATCCGCGAGTTCGCCAAAAACATCGAGTTGCAATTGTTCGCTGGCCGCGTTCCCGACACGAACCGGCTTGGCTCCGTTGTAACCTGTCAGCCACGGCACCTGCCATTCGTTCAGCAGACGCTCCCCAGTAATTCCATACATCACCTGCATCTGGTCGGCGCTTCCGGCCGCCGAGCGCATCAGCCATTTGTTCCACCGGCGGGCCTCCTCGTGATACCCGGCATGAATGAATGCCAGCAGGGTGAAGGTCGCGTCGCGCACCCAGCAGTAACGGTAATCCCAATTCCAATCGCCTCCAGGTTTTTCGGGCACGGAAGTCGTGGGCGCGGCAACCATGCCTCCGGTTGGATCGTAAATTAACGCTTTGAGGGTCATCAGCGAACGCTCCACGTCTTGCGCAAACGGTCCTTTATAGTTGCAGCGGGAATTCCAGTGGTGCCAGAACCGTTGCGTTTTTTCCAGGGAAGCGTGGGGGGCCTTGCCGCGAGGCTGGGGATGAAACGAACTGCCGTGTTGGAGTTCGAAGGTGACCGATTTGCCCGCGCTCACTGTGAACTTGCTGACGCTGTGCAGACCTTTGCCTTCCACCGGAACGCTGGAGTGCAGCACCAAACGATTTGGGCCGGAAACCGCTACAAGGGCGCCGTGTTCCTGCTTGACCCAAGGCACGGACAAGCCGTAATCGAAGCGAATCACCAGGTCCATTTGCATGGACACGCGGCCGCGAATCCCGTGAACGATGCGAATGACGCGCGGATTGATTTCGTTCATGGGCATGAAGTCGATGAGCACCGCGCGCCCGCTGGAGGTTTCAAATTCGGTTTCGAGGATTAACGTGTGCGGACGATAGCGGCGAGACACTTTTGCTTTCGCATGCGGGGCAATGAGCCAGCGGCCATTTTCGGCGGACCCGAGCAAGGCCGCGAAACACGCCGGCGAATCGAAACGAGGGCTACAAAACCAGTCCATGGAACCAGTGCGCGAAACCAGTGCGGCGGTTTCACAATTGCCAATGAGCGCGTAATCGCTGATCGCAGGATTCATGGGTTCCAACCCAGAGCAAGATAACAGGTATCAGGTGACAGCTATCAGATTACAGGTAACCAAGAACGGATAACAGATAACAGTTCGAGAGAGACGCAAGATATTTCCGCGGCGAAGCACTACAGAGAATTTCGTTTGCGTTTACAGCCTTCGGGTGATGCCGCACAGGGGGAAGCGAGCGCGAAGATAAAACTGTAACGAGAAAAAGTCCACGAACGAGAGCCAAAAGTGAAAGAAACCACAGCAGATATCCTGGTCGACCGGCTGATCGATTGGGGCGTCAAGGACATCTTCGGTCTTCCCGGTGACGGCATCAATGGAGTGATGGAGTCGCTCAGAAAGCGCCAGGACCAAATCCGATTTGTGCACGTCCGGCACGAAGAGGCCGCGGCATTTATGGCGTGCGCGTATGCAAAATACACGGGCAAACTCGGAGTGTGCCTTGCGACTTCCGGCCCTGGGGGAATTCACCTACTGAATGGGCTGTACGATGCGAAACTGGATGGGCAGCCGGTGCTGGCGATTACCGGCAACGCATTTCACGACCTGATCGACACGCACACGCAGCAGGACGTCGACCTGGACCGTCTGTATCAAGATGTGGCGGTGTACAACACCCGAGTGATGGGGCACGCGCACATTCGCAACGTGACGGATCTGGCCTGCCGCACCGCGTTGAATTATCGCGGCGTGGCGCACCTGAACATTCCCACAGATATTCAGGACGAGGAATCCGAGGAACGCTCGAAGCGCAACGTACCGAAGCACACGACCAGCGTTCCGGCGCACAGCGCGCGTCTGCCGAATGAAAATGATTTAATTCGCGCGGCGGACGTTTTGAATGAAGGCAAGAAAATCGCCATTCTGGTGGGGCAAGGAGCGCTGGACGCCCGCCATGAAGTCATCGCGGTAGCGGAACGTCTGAATGCGCCGATCATCAAAGCGCTACTCGGAAAAGCGGTGGTTCCGGACGACTGCCCGTACACCACGGGTGGTATCGGCCTGCTGGGCACGAAAGCGTCGCAAGAAGCGCTGGAGGAATGCGACACACTTCTGATCGCGGGATCGTCGTTTCCGTATATCGAATTTTATCCCGAGCCGGGAAAAGCCCGTGCCGTGCAGATCGATATCGATTCCAGCCGCATCGGCCTGCGCTATCCGGTGGAAGTGGGTATCGTAGCGGACTGCCGGCGCACACTGGAAGCGCTGTTGCCCAAACTTCAGCCAAACAAGTACGAAGATTTCCTGAACAAAGCGCGAAAAGAAGTGAAGAAGTGGGACGAGATCATGCAGGAGCGGAGCGCGCGTCAAGATAAGCCGATGAAGCCGCAAGTGGTCGCGTGGGAATTGGGCAAGCGACTGGACGATGACGCGATTATTTCTTGCGATTCAGGAACGATTGCCACGTGGTTTGCGCGACACATTCCGGTGAAGAGCCGGCAGAAGCACTCCTTGTCCGGAACCCTGGCAACAATGGCGAATGGGCTTCCGTATACCATTGCCGCGCAGATTGCGTATCCTGACCGGCAATGCGTGGGATTCGTGGGAGACGGCGGATTCACGATGCTGATGGGTGAATTTGCAACCGCGGTGAAATATCAACTGCCCATCAAAATTGTGGTGGTGAAGAACAACGTGCTGGGCCAAATCAAGTGGGAACAAATGGTGTTTCTGGGGAACCCTGAATATGGATGCGAACTCAATCCAATCGATTTTGCGGGATTTGCGCGGGCTTGTGGCGGGACAGGTTTTCGAATTGAAGACCCCAAGGAATGCGGCCAGATGGTGGAGGAAGCGCTGCGAACCAAGGGCCCCGTTCTCATCGAGGCGGTGGTCGATCCCAACGAGCCTCCGATGCCGCCTAAAGTATCCGTGGACCAGGCAGAAAAATTGGCGGAGGCGCTGGTGCGGGGAACGCCGAACCGCAAGGAGATCGCGTTAACGATAGCGTCGGACAAAGTGCGGGAAATGGTGTAGCGCAGAGGCCCGGTTAGGCATCGCCGAGATCGTTTCAAAAGCCTGTAAACGCAGGCCACGGACGCGGCACAGACGACACTGATCGCGTTACGGCGGCACAACGAATTTTTCAGGAACTCATCGTGAGCAGCACCGAACTAATCGCAATTGATAACCGCAAAACCCCGCAGCACTCCCATAGCAACACGCAAACCTTCGCGCAAGCGTCGGCGCTCGAGAAAGAATTGGCCAGCCGCATTGAAGGCGAAGTGCGTTTCGACAACGCCAGCCGCGCGATTTATGCGACGGACGCGTCCAACTACCGCCAAGTCCCTATCGGCGTGGTCATCCCAAAAACGCAACAAGACGTGATCGAAACTGTGGCCGCCTGCCGGCACTTTGGCGCGCCGTTGCTCAGCCGCGCCGGCGGGACGAGCTTGGCGGGACAGTGCTGCAACACAGCGGTGATCATCGATTGGTCCAAATATCTCAATCGCTTGCTTGAATTGAACGTTCAGGAACGGTACGCGCGCGTGGAACCTGGGACCATTTGCGATGACGTGGTACACGCGGCCCAGCCACACAAGCTGACCTACGGGCCCGACCCCGCCACCCACAACCACTGCTGCTTTGGCGGTATGTTGGGAAACAATTCCTGCGGGGCGCACGCCCAAATGAACGGCCCCGCGGTGAATAACGTGCAATCGCTGGACATTCTGTTGTACGACGGCACCCGCATGAACGTCGGCTGGCTCAGCGAAGAGGAATGGCAGCGGAAAACACAAAGCGGCGGCCGCGAAGCTCAAATTTATTTGCGTCTTCGCGCACTGCGCGAAAAGTATCAAGGGTTGATCGAGCAGCGCTACCCGAAAATTGTTCGCCGCATTTCCGGCTATAACCTCGATCAGCTCATACCTAATGACAAAGGCACGGTGAACATCGCGCGGTCACTGATTGGCAGCGAAGGAACGTGCGTCACCATTCTAGAAGCTAAGGTCAGTTTGATTTACAACCATCCCGAACGGGTGCTCCTGGTGCTCGGGTATCCGGATGTTTATCGTGCCGCCGATCACCTCATGGAAGTTCTGGAGTTCGCACCCATCGCGCTGGAAGGCATCGATCATCGGCTGTACGACAACATTCAGAAAAAAGGCGGCGAGCACAGCCGTCATTTGAAGCTTTTGCCGGAAGGCAAAGGCTGGCTGATAGTGCAATTCGGCGCGGACACGCAGGAAGAAGCCAAAGAAACCGCGCAAAAGCTCTGCGAGAAACTGAAAGCCGGCGGCAATCCGCCAAGTATGAAATTGCTCACCGACAAAAGCGAGCGCGACAATCTATGGAACGTGCGCGAAGCCGCCCTGGGTGCGACGGCCTTTGTGCCAGGCGAAAAAGATACGTGGCCGGGATGGGAAGACTCCGCGGTTGCTCCGGAAAAGGTCGGCGGGTATCTGCGCGATTTGCGCAAGCTGTACGACAAATTCGAATACAACCCAGCGTTGTACGGACACTTTGGCCAGGGCTGCATCCACTGCCGCGTGGATTTCGACTTGTTCACTGCTCCGGGAATCGCGAAATATCGCGCGTTCATGGAAGAAGCTACGGACCTGATCGTGCGCTACAACGGCTCGTTTTCCGGGGAACATGGCGATGGTCAATCGCGAGCCGAATTTCTGGTGAAAATGTTTGGCCCGGAATTGATCGAAGCGTTCCGCGAGTTCAAATCCATTTGGGATCCGGATTGGAAAATGAATCCGGGCAAAGTGGTGAACCCATATCGAATCGACGAGAACCTACGGCTTGGAACAAGCTATCACCCGCCGGAACCAATGACGCACTTCCAATTTCCGCAAGATGGCGGAAGCTTTGCGCATGCAACACTGCGGTGCGTGGGTGTGGGCAAGTGCCGCAGGCTGTCCGGCAAGGGCGAGCAAGACACGATGTGCCCCAGCTTCATGGTGACGCGCGAGGAGAAAGATACAACGCGAGGGCGGGCGCACGCGCTTTTCGAAATGCTGAACGGCAATGTGATTGAGAATGGCTGGCGCGACGATGGCGTGAAAGACGCGCTCGATTTGTGTCTGGCGTGCAAGGGATGCAAAGGCGATTGTCCTGTAAACGTGGACATGGCCACGTACAAAGCGGAATTTCTTTCGCATTACTGGGAAGGGCGGCTGCGTCCACGTAGCGCTTATGCATTTGGCTGGATCGATAAGTGGGCGCAAATCGCAGCATTGGCTCCCGGCCTGGTGAATTTAACGACGCAACTGCCGGTGGTTAGCGCACTGGCCAAGCTGATTGCGGGAATCCCGCAGCAGCGGCGCATTCCTGCGTTTGCGCCGCAAACGTTTCGCGCCTGGTTCAAGAAGCACAAAAGCAGTGAGCGGCACAACGGCAAGCAACGCGTAATTCTTTGGGCAGATACGTTCAACAATTATTTCTTCCCAGAAACGGCAATCGCCGCGACCAAAGTGCTGGAGTCGGCCGGGTGCGAAGTGCTGGTGCCCGAAAAGCATTTCTGCTGCGGGCGGCCGCTGTACGATTACGGTTTTTTGGGCATGGCCAAAAGCTATTTGCGCAGGATTCTTTCGGGTTTGGGAAACGAAATAGATCGAGGCACGCCGGTGGTGGTGCTGGAACCAAGCTGCTGCTCGGTTTTTCGCGATGAACTGCACGGGCTGTTCCCTACCCTGGCGCGCGCAAGGAAATTGATGGAGCAGACCGTAACGTTAGCGGAATTCCTGGAGAAGCAAGAACAGTTCCCGGTTCCGCAAATGAACCGCAGGGCTGTGGTACACGGCCATTGCCATCACAAAGCGATTATGAGAATGCATGACGAAGAGTCGATCTTCAAGAAAATGGGATTGGACTTCGAAACGCTCGATTCCGGGTGCTGCGGCATGGCCGGTTCCTTCGGCTTCGAAGAGGACAAGTACGACATTTCCGTGCGAATTGGCGAACGCGTGTTGTTGCCCGCGGTGCGCAACGCGGAACGCAGCACAATGGTGATCGCGGACGGATTCAGTTGCCGGGAACAAGTTGCGCAACTCACGAAGCGAACCGCGCTGCACACCGCCGAGGTGTTAGCGCTGGCAAGTAGCGGCGGGTTTGTGCCGCTGTCGCAAACGCCGGAGCACGAAGTCGTTCGCCGGCGCAAGAAGGCCCAGGCGAAGTCGATGGTGACAGCCGCGCTGGCGTTAGGAGCGATTGCCGGCGCAGGAATTGGCATTGCGCTGTTCATGAGGCGAAAGAGAAATAACGGAGTGCTTGCGCGACTCGCTGCGCTTGTCACCCCAAGAGCCGGCTGGAAGCCGGCGCTACGTTAAACAGGAGGCGTAAGGTGGAAAAGGAAGTTGTCGTTGTCACTGGAGCGTCGGCAGGATTAGGCCGCGCGATCGCCGTGGAATTTGGGAAACACGGTGCGCAAGTTGCGCTGCTGGCTCGCGGGAAGGCGGGACTTGACGCGGCGGTTCGAGAAGTGGAAACCGCGGGAGGAATCGGGATTGCCATACCCACGGATGTTTCTGACCATGAGGCTGTTGAAGCAGCAGCCGCGGCGGCGGAAGAAAGATTCGGCGAAATCGATATATGGGTGAACAACGCAATGGTGTCGGTTTTCTCTCCCGTAAAACATATGAAGGCGGAAGAGTACCGGCGGGTGACCGAGGTGACCTATTTGGGCGTGGTGCATGGCACGCTCACAGCGTTGAAACGAATGCTCCCGCGCAATCAAGGCAAGATTGTGCAAGTGGGATCGGCGTTGGCGTACCGCAGCATCCCGCTACAATCGGCGTATTGCGCGGCCAAACACGCCATTGTGGGCTTCACCGATTCGCTTCGTTGCGAATTAATTCACGACGAGAGCGCCGTAGGGATCAGCGTGGTGCACATGCCCGCGCTGAATACGCCGCAATTCAGTTGGGTGAAGAGCCGGTTAAGCCATAAGGCGCAACCCGTTCCCCCGATTTTTGAGCCGGAAGTCGGAGCAAAAGCGGTGTATTGGGCGGCGCATCATGATCGGCGCGAAGTTTACGTCGGTGGTTCCACGGTCGAAGCCATCGTTGGAAACAAAGTTGCCGCGGGGCTGCTCGACGAATATCTGGGCCGCACCGGGTATGAATCGCAACAAACTTCGGAGCCGGAGAATCCCGAGCGGCCAAACAATTTGTGGGACCCGCTGGATGGGCATCGCGATCACGGGATGCACGGGAGCTTCGATAAGCGCGCCCATGGTTTCAGTTACCAATTGTGGGCAGACTTACATCGGGCCGCGCTCGTTTTGGGAGCATCGGGATTTGCGCTGGGATTTGCGCTGTTTGGCATGAGAAATGGCAAGTCCGTAGGGAAGATCGCACCACGAACAAAAAAGATCGCGCGCACTACCGAGAAGATTGTACACCAAGCCCAACGCGCAGTGCGCAAAGCGGTAGCCTGAACGCCGGGCATCGGGAAGAACCCAAGCGCACAGCCAGGAGTGGCGGCTGGGCGAGACGGTGGGGATAAACCGGCCGCTATGACCCAACCAAAGGAGAATGAACATGAGAGCGATTGGCAAGAACCGATGGGCGATTGCGGAAGGATATATCCCGGCATGGAGCCACGGGCCCGAACCGGAAATGGAGAGCCATGAGACGGCGTGCATCTTGAACGCCGGGGACAAGGACGCGCATGTACAAATCACGATTTTCTTTTCGGACCGCGACCCGCTCGGCCCTTACGAATTGACTGTACCCGCGCAGCGCACCAAACATGTGCGCTTCAATGAATTGAAACAGCCAACGGCCATCCCTACGGGCACGGACTTCTCCAGCGTCATCGAAGCGGATGTGCCCATCGTGGTCCAGCACACGCGGCTGGACTCGCGGCAGAACGCCAACGCATTGCTCAGCACCATCGCCTACGCCAGCACCGAATGATTGCGTGAGGCATGGAAACGGAATGAGCACCGCAGCGAAACCGGTAAGGATGGAAAGAATCGCCAAAGTCGAAGTCTCCGCGTACACCATACCCACAGATTTCCCCGAGTCCGACGGCACCATCGCATGGGACAAAACCACGATCGTGATCGTTCATGCGCGTGCTGGTAACCTCACCGGCATTGGCTACAGCTACGCCGACGTGAGCACCGCGAAGCTCATCGATTCTCTGCTGAAACATGTGGTGGAAGGACGCGACGCCATGGATGTGAACGGCGCGTGGCTGGAGATGGTGCGCGCGATCCGCAATCTTGGCCGGCCCGGGATTGCGTCGATGGCAATTTCCGCGGTGGATATTGCGTTATGGGATTTGAAGGCGAGGCTGCTGCGTCTGCCACTCGCGAAATTGCTAGGCGCAATTCGCACCGGCATTCCCGTTTACGGCAGCGGCGGGTTCACTTCGTATTCGAAAGAACAGTTGCAGCGCCAATTGTCTGGGTGGGTCGGGTCCGGAATTCGCATGGTGAAGATGAAAGTCGGTCGCGAGCCCGCGGACGATCCACAACGGGTGCGAACCGCGCGTGAGGCCATCGGAAAAGAGCCGCGCCTGTTTGTCGATGCGAATGGCGCGTACACGCGAAAACAAGCGCTGGAGTTGGCCGAACGCTTCCGCGACGATAGTGATGTGAGTTGGTTCGAAGAGCCGGTGTCTTCTGACGACCTCGAAGGATTGCGGCTGATGCGCGATCGCGGGCCCGCGGGCATGGAGATTGCCGCCGGTGAATATGGGTACGACGCCAATTATTTTCGCCACATGCTGCAAGCGGACGCGGTAGATGTGCTGCAGGCGGATGCGACGCGCTGTGGTGGCATCAGCGGGTTTTTGCAGGCAGCCGCGCTATGCGCGGCGCGTTCGCTGCCGCTTTCCGCGCATACCGGCCCATCGGTGCATATGCACGTCTGTTGCGCGGTGGAAAAAGCTGTGCACGTGGAATACTTTCACGATCACGTGCGCATCGAACACATGCTCTTTGACGGTGTGGTGAAGCCAGAAGATGGGCAACTGCATCCGGACTTGGCGCGCGAGGGTTTAGGGTTAGAATTGCGCGCGGACGATGCCTCCCGGTACCAGGTGGCCTGATTGGTACGGCAGAGCAGCGACGCGTTTCATGCCGACTCAACATCAGACCTATAAAAAGCAAAACATCATCGCAGAGATCGCTGAGGCCCGAGGAGTTCGCGGAGAAGAAAAAGCTGCGGATTAGACACGAGGCGAATATGGCGGATCACGGCTTTATCCAGCAACACGGGAGTAAAATCGCAGTGGCGTTGGCGCTCACGTTCGTGTCGGGACTGGTTGACATCGTGGGCTACCTCGCTATTTTTCATTTCTTCACCGCGCACCTCACCGGCACCACGGTGCAGTTGGGCAAAGGCATGGTCCGCGGCAATTGGATGGACATTTCCGCAGCGCTGGTAGTCGTTGGGGCGTTTGTCGGCGGCTCCATCCTGGGACGCACCTTGATCGAAATCGGTTCGCGACAAAAGTTTAAGCGCATCGCTTCCGTGACGATTGGCTTTGAGGCGTTGGTGCTGGTCGCTGCCGTCTACAGCAAAATGAAATTCTCGGCTGGCCCACATTGGGGTTTGGGATTGCTGGCTGCCGCGATGGGTCTGCAAACCGCAACCTTAACCGGGATAGGTCCACTCACGGTGCATACCACCTTCGTGACCGGAATGATGAACAAACTGGCGCAATTGCTTTCGCACATTGCTTTCCGGGTCTACGATTCGTTGCGCTCCAGGCAAGGAAATAGCAAAGACGCGAGCAATCAAGACGTGCCGATGTCTATTTTTCTGTTCGCGATCTGGGTTTTCTACGTAACTGGCGCCGTGATCGGCACAAGGTCATTCCAAAGCTGGGGGGTGCAATCGCTCTTCATCGCGGTAGCTTTGTTGGCTGTGGTGCTCGCGACCGACCAATTCCGCCCGCTGTCCACCAAGGAAGAAAGGGAACAGTCGGAGTCATAGGCTGGCGCGGTTCCGAACGCAGGGATGTTAGTAGCTCAGCGCCCGCTGCAAGAATGCCAAAACAGTGGCTTCGTACTCGTGCGGATTCGTCGCGTAAGTCGCGTCGTGACCGGCGTTGCGCACAACCAGCAAGCCCTTTTTGGGATTGATCGCCGCGTCATACATCAGCTGTGTATTTGCGGGCGGGCAAATCTGGTCGTTCTGCCCGGCGATAAACAGGATCGGCCGGTCGATGTGCGGAATGGCGCGAAACACGTCGGACTTAGCCGCGCTGGGCCAAACACCGGTACGAAGGTAATACATGGGAAGCACAACCCATTCTGCCGCAGTGGACCCGGCAAGCCTCAGCCCCACGCGATCCAAACGCGACCGCTCCGGGTCTTCCGCCAGCAGAATGGTGGCGCGCTTCATCATGTTTTCAAACGAAATAAAGGCGCCATCCGCGATTACCGCGGCGATATCCGGAGACTCAGCGGCAGCATATAGACAAGCAACCGCACCATAAGAATGACCGAACGCGACGATGGGTCCGGTGATATGGCGGGCATGCCGCAAATAGGAAAGCGCGCCGAGCACATCACGTGATTCCATATATCCCGGGGTCGCGTAATCTCCGCCGCTCTGGCCATGCGCGCGCAAATCCACCAGCAGCGTGTTGTAGTGATCGCGCGACAAAAACCACGCCCGCGGCAGCATGTCCGAACGATTCCCATCGATTCCGTGAGCAAGAATGATTGTGCCGCGCGGCGAGCCCTGCGCGGGAATGTACCAGGCACAAAGAGTAATGCCGTCCTGCGAAAGGAACGATACGGTTTCCGCTTGCAGCCCAAAATCGATGGGACGCGCGCGCAGTTGCCTCCAGAACGGATGATTGCCAACAACGGGCGAAGTGGCAAGAAAACCCACGAGAATCCAGACGAGAACGACAATTGCTACAGTGTAGCCAACGCGTTTCAGCTTCATCCCTTTTCCGGAAACCCGATGTTAGCCACCTTGGATCACCTGCGAATGGAAACTTTCACCGAGACCGAGAGCGCCTTGAGAAGCGACTGGGAGTAGAAACGATCACCGTGGACGGCGAAGTCGCAATGGCGTGAGCCGCCGGTACGAATAACAGCAGGGCGAAAGGCATTCTGAATTTGCGATTGGAGCGCGCGGATGAACATGACGAGCGTCGACTCTCGGTGGTACAAACAGTTTAGGGGCGCGGCTGGCCTTGGTCACTACGTTGTTCCCTGCAGTATGTCAGGGTCCGACGTGTAGCTTTGTGCAGATTGCGAAGGAATAGAAAAGCACAGGTCCGGAGACCGGCCACTACCATTCGACTACTACGGGTTTGCGGTAAGTTTTGTGCCGGAGTATTGCACGGTTTTGTCGACTTTTTCGGTTAACGCGCCGCCTACGCCGTGATTTTCGGAGACGAAGACGATATGGAAGGTGCGGGATTGTAGCATGCCTGGGAAGGAGCCCACGCGATCACCGATGGTGAGTACGTGGCTGGCATTGTCCCAAGAAAACGGGATGACCGCGTGCTGGCCCTTTTCGTAATCGTAGTTATCGTTCTCGTCTTCATATAAGGCGAAAGTTCCATCGGCGCCGCGATAGACGCGCAGTTCGATGGGATCCGCGGGTTTTTCCGCGGCATACTCGATATCCGGACCGAGCGGGACAATGGCGCCGGCGCGAACGTAGAGAGGCAGGCGATTCAGTGGGGCTGGGGCGTCGACCGCCTTGCCGCCTTGAAGGGATGCGCCGGTCCAGAAGTCGAACCAATCACCTTGCGGCAAATAAACGCTGCGGGAAGTTGCGGCGGGTTCAACAACGGGATTGACCATCAGGGACGGGCCGAAGAGAAATTGATCATCGACGTTTTGCGCGCGCGTGTCGGTGCGGAAATCCATCACCAGAGGGCGCATGAAGGTGTAGCCGTCGTTGGTAACTTTCCAGGCTGTGGAATAAATGTAAGGCATCAGGCGATAGCGGAGGCGGTCGTACTCGGTGAGGATGGTTTGAGCTTCGGGGCCATAGGACCAAATTTCGTTTTGATTTGTGGTGCGCGTGCCGTGGGCGCGAAACACGGGGCAAAAAGTGCCGAACTGAAACCAGCGGATGTACAGTTCGCGATATTTGGGGTCGTCCGGATTGGCGGAAACAAATCCGCCAATGTCGGTGGTCCAGTAAGGGATACCTGAGACGGAGAGATTCAATCCGGCGGGAATCTGCCGCGCGAAAAGTTTCCCAATTGGGATCAACGTCTCCGGACCATACGGAGACGGAATTGCGTTGAATGCCCGCGAAACCGGAGCGCGAGAGGATGAAAACGCGGCGTTGGTCGGACTCCGCGCGCTGGCCCTGGTAAACGGCGGTGGTGGTCATCAAGGGAAATTCATTGGCGTAACGAGCACCATTGCCGAGTGCCGTTTTGTGGGTGACCAGGAGATTGGTTTCCATGCCTTCGGTTTCGGGTTCAGTGGTATCCAGCCACCAGGCGTCCACACCAATTTTGAAGAGTGCGTCATCCATCAATTTCCAGTAATACTTGCGCGCGTCAGGATTGAAGGCATCGTAAAGCGCCTGTCCCGTGGGATGGAAGCCACCCACCTTGGTTTTGGCGATAAAGAAGCCGCGCTTGTCCATCTCCTCGTAGGTAGCCGAGCCAGGTCGGAAATAGGGCCAAACGGAAACCATCAAGTGGACATGTTCTTTGTGAAGGTCGGCGATCATGGCCTTGGGATCCGGATAATTCTTGTTGAAGACGGGTTCGCCCATACTGATCCACCAGAACCAATCCTGGACGATGTTGTCGAGTGGAATATGAAGGCTGCGGTATTTCGCGGCGATCTCTTCCAACTCCTGCTGCGAGTCGTAGCGATTTTTACATTGCCAGTAGCCGTAGGCCCACTTGCCGAATAGAGGAGCTTCGCCGGTGAGTTCGCGGTATTGGGCGATAATTTTGTCGAAGTCGGGGCCATAAAGGAAGTAGTAATCGATGGAATCGGCAACTTCGGAACTGATGTAGAGCGCGTGAACGAAGCGATTGTTGAAGCGAGAGCGCGAACCGTTGTTCCAGAAAATGCCGTAGCCATTACTCGAAAGTAGGAGCGGGACGGAGATATTCGTGTTGTCCTGGGAGATGTCGACGGATTCGCCACGGTAGTTCAAGACACCGGCTTGATGCTGGCCAAGGCCGTAAAAGGCTTCCTGGGTTTCCCACATCGCGGTGAAACGCTCGGAGTGATACGTTTTTTCGCCATTAACTTCGGTGGGCGTGAGACTGCGGGAATTCTCCTGGGTGAGTTTGTTTCCGGCGGTATCGAAAAACACGATGGAGCTGTCAGCGCGATTAATTTCGATCTTGAGACTTGAGGTGGTAAGAGAAATGTTTTTGGGATCGTCGGAGTGGATGGAGAATTCGGCTTTGGGCCAAGAAGTTTTTGTGACGAGAAAATCGACGCGTTTGGGAATTTGGCGTTCCAGTGAATAGGTGACGTGCACCATGGAAGGGGTACACACTTCGAAACGCAAGAAACCCGTGTCCAGGGCGAGAAGGAGTCCGTCCTGCTGTGGTTCCAAGCTCTTGACGGGATTGAGGGGAATCCACTGCGCGCGGGCGGGAGAACTGAAGGGGAACGTAATCAAACATACGAACGCGAATGCCGAGTAGAAATGTAATCGCATGAAGGTTTGGCCTAAACTGTTTGTATCGAAATCGCAAGGCTGGGTCAAGGACCTGTGCGGCGTGTTCATATCGGGGAGATAAACTCTTCCCAGGTTTTCGCATCCAAGTTATTGAACCCGTCGTGTTCAGGGGACTGGCCGAAGGTGGTGATCGCATGGACAGGGCTGTGATGAAGCGCGTGGTCATTATTGGCGATAGCACGGTGGAGTACCGTCTGCTGAAAGAGATCCTGGCTCTCGGTGCGACCGGTTACACCACTTACAGGGTGCACGGTGAGGGCGCAAAAGGGGTGCGGCCCAGACACGGAGAACCTGGTAACACCAAAGTTGAGGTAATCACGACGGCCGAGATCGCCCAGGATATCCTCGAGCACGTTGCCAAGCACTACTTTCAGGAGTACGCGATGATCGCGTTCCTTGATGACGTCGAGGTAGTACGACGCGAGAAGTTCGTCCCACATGCGCTTCCCGAAGATCATCAGTAGCTGGGCTAAGGTGAACGAATCTGGATTGTGATCGTCCAATACGTAGCGGGATAAACCGCTGCTACCGTCAGAGAGATTCATCGCGAAAGGCGCGATAGAAAATCGTACCGCAGTTCGCGGACTCCGTTCTAAATGACGGTTCTGCGTTTCGGGCCATTGGGAGGAGAGTATGAAAAAATCTTTCCGAATGGCAATTGAACTTGTCTTGATCCCATTGTTGTGTGCGCTTCCGTTGGACGCGGCGAGCCAACACGTGGCGCGAGCCGGGACCGTCAATTATTTCGAAGGCGAAGTCAATCTTGGTGCACAACCTCTGAATCCGGGCAGCATCGGGCCAGCGGAAGTCGATCCCGGCGAAACGATCACGACAGGCCAGGGGAAAGTGGAACTGCTGTTGATGCCCGGCGTGTTTCTGCGGCTGGGTGAATCGAGTTCAGCGACGATGATTACCGCGGGAATGACCGCAACACGCCTGTCTTTGGATTACGGCGAAGCTTTCCTGGAAATTGCCGAAATTCATCCGGAAACGAACCTGCGCATCCAGGAAGACGGAATGTGGACAGAGCCAATCAAAGCGGGTTTGTACAATTTCGACGCGACGCAACACGTTATACGCGTGCTTGACGGTGAGGCGGAAGTGTATAGGGGCGAGAAGTCCATTCGTGTGGGGAGCGGTCGCATGGTGGACTTGAGCTCGCAGCCGTTGAGGGCAAAAAAGTTCGAAAAGAAAGAAGTGGAAGCGGAGGACCTCTACCACTGGAGCAGTCTGCGTTCCGCTTACCTTGCCGAGGCCAACGCCGATTATGCACCGAAGTATATGTACGGTGGTTTTGGCTGGTATGGAGATGGGTGGTATTGGGATCCGTGGTTTGCGGCGTATACATTTCTGCCGAGCGACGGTGTTTACTATAGTTCGTTTGGATGGGGATTCTATTCGCCGTTTTGCGTATACACCGCACCGTTCATCTGGAGTTCTCATTCTTATCATCACTTCAGCTCGAGGTACGGCGCAGTGTGGGGGAAAGAAGCGCACTACGGTGTGTCGAGTCAGAATGGTCAGGGCAGCTTTGCTCATGGGGTCGTTAGTCATGCGGCGCACTACGCCGCGGGATACCACGCCAGCGGTGGGTACGGTGGGGGAAAATCAGGGGGAGTTCGTGGCGGCCACGGCATGCACGGATTCGCAAGTGGTCATGCAGGCTTTCACGGCTCCGCCAGCATCGGCCACGGTGGCGGTGGCGGTCACAAATAGCATTTACGTGAATGGGGCGCAGCATTGCTACGTTCCTACGAACTTCAGGCTGGGGCAGTCACTTTAGGATTGCGGCGGGATGCCGGCTCTACCAGTGGGCGGCGAGTCGGGTCAATTCACTCTCAGGAGGAGCCCGTCGGCGTTGCGCAATTGCAGTTTCCGTGTTTGCGAAGCGAGCACAATGGTCCCTTTTGGATTGGTTCTGCCAGCGTGCTGCACTTTGAGATTATCGATTCCATACACACCGCACGCATCGCTCGAAAATACCCACAAGGCCTGCGGATTATCGTTGCCTTCGATGGCGCCACGACAACCGCGAGAGTCGTTGGCGCTGATGTGCCCCAGAACACCGTCACCTGTAAATTTCCCGATTACTTGATCGCTTGCAATGCTGATGACTGGGCCTCGCAGACCATAGACCGAATCACCACCGATTTGCGAAGTCGGCAACCAGTCATAGGGTGAGCCTTGCGTGGGAGCTTCGGTCGGAATACGGGCGTCGAGCACCTCCATAAATCCCGCGATGGCGCGAAGATCGGTGACTACCGGCAGCGTCTGACCGTCAACGTGAACCCGATCGAAAACGAACGAGAGTTTTGTATTGTTTGCCTCCGGCGAAACTTCGGTGATGTGACCCTCGACAGTAGAACCTTTGCGTATTCTTGAGCCATTCGGAAGCGGCACGTCCTGAGCGATCTTGCCCCTTAGTTCCTGTCCTGGCTTGGACCTATTGAAAGACACAGGGGTGCGGAGAATTACGGGGAGTAGCGTACCGGCCGGGATTTGGTCACTTGCGGAAGCAGCGGGCGTTTGCAGCCGCGAATTCTGCGCGGACGTTTCGCGTGGCATAACAATCGTCGAGAGCGAAATCGCGATGGCGCTGTGAAGAATCAGTGCGGGAACTGTTTTGACGTGGCGGGGCATGTTTGCCTCCTGATCGCTGCGCACGACAGCAGTGTCCGATCTAAGTCTCGGACGTTACACGGTCTCGGTTGCAATGTTGGCGCATTGCCATTGCGGTGACAATGCTGCAACGCTAGTACTTCGCATGGAAGCTTAAGTTTCACGGCTTTCGAGCCTGCCCTGGGGAACAGGTTGCATTTTCAAAACTTGGGGAGCAGCCGGTGGGACGCGGATTCGAAGGCCGGCATACGATTGAACAGGTGTGAGTTATCAAGCGGGCAGCAACTTCTTGCGTGCGTTTGGGTTCGATTCGGTAGCTACGCAATTCGGCTTGCCGCTTGAACCAAACCAGTTTGACGGCTTTCGCAAGGGCAACACAAGGGGACCATTATGATTCGCGTAAGCAAATTCGCAGTACTGCTGTTGTGTGTGGTTATCACGGCGTTGGCGATTCCCGCCTCATCGCAGGCGCAATTTGCGGTGGGAATTTCGGTACATATTGGGCCGCCCGCTTTGCCGGTTTACCCGCAACCGATTTGTCCCGCGGCAGGGTACATCTGGACGCCGGGTTATTGGGCGTATGGACCTGCCGGTTATTTTTGGGTGCCGGGCACATGGGTGCTGGCGCCAACTCCTGGATATTTGTGGACGCCGGGTTATTGGGGCTGGGGCGGCGGCGCGTACGTGTGGCACGGCGGGTATTGGGGTCCGCATGTTGGTTTCTATGGCGGGATTAATTATGGATACGGCTACGGGGGGGTCGGCTTCGTGGGCGGTGAATGGCGCGGCGGAGTGTTTCGCTACAACACCGCGGTGACAAACGTGAATACGACGATTATCCACAACACATACGTGAACAACACAGTGGTCAACAGGACCGTAGTGAACAACGTGAGCTATAACGGAGGAGCCGGTGGAGTCAGGGCGGAGCCAAGCGCTTCCGAGCGCATGGCCATGAACGAGCACCATATTCAAGCAACGGAGATGCAGACGCATCATGAAGAGATGGCTCGCAACGACCATACGATGCTGGCGTCCGTGAATCACGGCCGGCCGGCGGTGGCGGCAACGGCGCACCCCGGCGTGTTCAAGGGCGAAGGAGTCGTGCCAGCACACGCCGCGAATGTCAATGCGAACCGGCCAACCGGAAATTCCAATGCGCATATGGACCGGCCGCCCAACGCTCGCAACAACGAATCCTATTCGCATAACAACATGGACCGGCCGCAAACGTCCACGCACACGGAAAATGCGCACACGAATGCGTACCAAAACAACACAAATCACCCGAATAGTGGGCAGGTGAACAATTCGCACCCGAACAACAACCATCCCAACAATTCGCACCCTCAGCAGGAGCACGAGAACCGGCCGCCGGAACATGAGCACCCGGGCGGCGGCCACGAGCGGTAACAGCACGGACGGCGGTAAGATTTGCAGAGAAGGCCAGAGCGATCGCTCTGGCCTCTTGTTTTGCTCAAAAGAGAGTGGCTTGGATCGGGCACTGGCAAGACGCGATGGTTGAGATCCTTCGCTGCGCTCCAGGATGGACACGGAGTTGGTGAGCAGTGGTTTAGGTTCGGGCTATCTGGCGCTCCACCAGACTATGGTGACACCGATGCAAACTACCGCAATGCCGAGCCAGCGGTTGCGGCCGATGCGTTCTCCCAGGAAGGTTCTGGCTCCGAAGGCACCTGCGGCGTAGCTGAGTGAGCTGACCGGGACCACGAAGCTCACGTCGCGGAAGGAAAGAATGGCGAGGAGTGCGAAGAAGCCAACGCTCATCATGGCGATGCCGATCCACATCCAGGGCAACTGGAGGCCCTTGAGAACGAACCGCAGGATCGATTGAGGACGGAAATCGTGGACTTCGCCCATGCTGCGCATCGCGCGGCTGACGCACAGTTCCCCGCCGGTTCCCGACGCAACGATCAGGAAAAACAGAATAAAGGTTCGCATGTTCAGTGCGCTCCGTGTGCGCGGGGTGAGGTTCGACCAACAATGAATACGCCAGTGCAAATGACGAGGACTCCCAACCACCGCAGAGGCGAGACGAATTCGCCGAGGACAAAATGGCTGAGGATGGCAACAGTGGCGTAAGACAAGGAGGTGGAAGGCTGCACGTAGCTGTAGTCCGCCCAACTGAGAATCAGCATGTAGGCCACGAAGAAGGTGAGGAGCGAGCAGATGCCCAACCAGATGTATCCATTCGAAAGGATTTTGAGCAGGACTGGGAAGAGGTCTTGAACCCGCCAAGTTATCGCGGAGCCGATGGTTTTCATGCCTTTACCGAGGAGCACGCTGCCGAGCGGGGCAAAGATTGCGATCACAAGAACAGCCAGGTAGGTCTTCAGATGAAGTCCAGGTCTTTGGGTCATTTGGCTAAACGGTTGCGCTAAATGTGCAGCGGATAAACCCGCCCTTGCCGATACTGCAGCGGGGCAAACCCGCTGCTACTGGCAGTAGCAGAATTAATGTTACTCTATGGACCAACCTCCACCAAGTCGGGTGTCGCTAGAGGTTGCCCACGGTTCGCTGCAATAGAAACAAACAGCAGCGGATAATGTTGATGTGGTTGCACCCGATGAGTGGTCGCAGCCGATACTGGCATTTCGCTGACGGAGGACCCACCCGCGGTGGCGAACACGCCAAAAAAAGGACAGGTTCGGTTATCGTGACGATTGAGCATTACGCAGTGCTCGGCGTGGCAGCCATTCCGTTCATTTATTACTTTCTCGCCCTGTTCAGCACGGCAAAGTTTTTCTCGCGTCGTCGCGCCATTCCGTCCAATGCAGTTCCCTTCACCCCACCGGTCAGTTGCCTGAAGCCGTTACGTGGATTGGACGAAGATGCGTACGAGAATTTCGCGAGTTTCTGCCGTCAGGATTATCCAGAATACGAAATTTTGTTCTGTGTGGACGCGGATGATCCCGCTGTGCCGCTCTTGAAACGGCTGATGAAAGAATATCCGAATTCTCGGATTCGGTTGATTTTTGGGCCGGATCATTTGGCGATCAACGACAAAGTAGCGCGACTGGATCGGTTGTCGAAAGAAGCTCGCTATGACGTGTGGGTGCTGGCGGACTGCGATGTACGGGTCAAACCGGATTACCTGCGCTCGGTGGTCGCTCCGCTGCAAAACAAGAAAACCGGCGCTGTAACGTGCTTCTACGCGGCGGCCGAAGCGCGCACATTTACGGAGAAACTCCAGGAATTGGGAATGATGTGCGATTTTTTCCCGGGGATTCTCGTGGCATGGCTGCTGGACGGCGTGAAATTTGGTTTTGGGCAAACGATTGTGACCACCCGAGAGCACGTGGAAGGGTTCGGTGGATTCAAGGCCATTGAAAAGCGACCTGCGGATGATTTACTGGTTTGCCGTTCGATTGCGGAAGCGGGATACAACGTCGAGCTACTACCCTACGTGGTAGGCACGACGCCTGATTTTCGGTCGATGAAGGATCTGCTGTACAAGCGCACCCGGTGGATGACGGTCATGCGGCACATGCGTCCCTGGGGGCACTTGGGACTGATTTTCACGTTTGGTTTGCCATGGGCGTTGCTGGCGGTGGCCATTGCGCCGACTCTTGCCACGGCAGCTTTGTATCTTGGCGGGTACTTATTGGTTCGCGTGCTGATGACGTGGTTCGTTGGCGTGTACGGATTGAAGCAGTCGGGGCTCTGGGCAAAAATGCCACTGATTCCTTTTTGGGATGCCACTGCCTTTGTGATTTGGCTGGTGAGTTTTACGCGACGTACTATTCGATGGCGCGGCGTCGACTACACACTCGAAAATGGAATGCTCACGCTGCCCGGGACAGAACGTTCGCGAAAAGTGTCTCCCCAACCTGAGGGGTGAGAACCCACCGAATCCCCGTAGGTGCGCAGCACTGCTGCCAGCTGCACCCCTGCACCCAGCCGAATAATGACCTGATTTACGGCCGTGTACGTTCAGTGCTTGCGGGTTTTGCCTGCGGGCACAGCGGAATCTTCGCGAGCCGAGGCGTTGGCCGCTTTAGGGGACATGCCGATGTGCATGCGACGTTCGTTGCGTGGCTCTCGCCAATTGACCTGCGGCAGCATCAGCGCTGGGTCCACACGATCGCGGTATTTCACCGCGATGTTCACCAGCGAATCCAATAAGGACTCGGAAAGAGTATGCGGCTGCAGGCCCAAGTCAATCAGCTTCGAATGCTTGGCATTGTAGTAGTGCTGCTCGGCTTCAACCCGGGGATCGGGTATGTGATCGATTTCGACATTAAGGCCCAAGACCTTGCCCGCGTGCTGAACTTTGTGGGCGAGATCGAGAACTGAAAAATGTTCGGTGAATTGGTTGTAGACGCGGCACTCCCCGCGTTCGGCTGGATTCAGGCAGGCTAATTCAACGCATCTCACCGTATCGCGAATATCGAGGAAGCCACGCGTTTGCCCGCCCTTTCCGTACACGGTCAAGGGTTGTCCAATGGCCGCTTGCACGCAAAAACGATTGAGCACCGTCCCAAAGACATCGTCGTAATCGAATCGATTGATGAGCGCCTCGTCGAGGACCACCTCGTCCGTAGTGGTGCCATACACGACACCTTGATTCAGATCGGTGGCGCGGAGTCCCCAGATCTTGCAGGCGAACATCATGTTGTGGCTGTCGTGCACTTTGGAGAGGTGGTAAAAGGAGCCGGGCTGTTTGGGGTACGGAAGGATGTCCTTGCGCCCATTATGCTCGATCGTGATGTAGCCTTCCTCAATGTCGATATTGGGCGTGCCGTATTCGCCCATGGTTCCCAACTTCACCAAATGACAATCGGGCAGCAATTCGCGCATCCCGAATAACACGTTAAGAGTGCCGACGACGTTGTTCACTTGGGTGAAAACAGCGTGCTTGCGGTCAATCATCGAGTACGGCGCGGAGCGCTGCTCCGCAAAGTGAACGATGGCCTCTGGTTCCAGAGTCTTAAGAGTGGACGAAAGGAAGTCGTAGTCGTTGACATCACCGATGTGGACGTCGATAGTTTTCCCAGTGAGCCGGGTCCACACGCGTAAGCGGTCGCTCAACGGCTGTATGGGCGTAAGCGTTTGCGCGCTAAGTTCGTGATCCCACTGGCGGCGAATGAAATTGTCGACAATCGAGACGGCGTGTCCCTTTGCCGATAAATAGAGAGCAGTGGCCCAGCCGCAATACCCATCTCCACCCAATACCGCAATCCTCATAGTCTCCCCTTATCGATGCAGCTAGTTTTTGATTGAACTGGGCCTTGGTTTGCCTTGCTTCATTCCCTGAATAGCCCGAGTTAGTTCCACTTTATTTCTTGGACGCGAAATCCCCACATAACGGTTCAGCGATCCCCTGAACGCTGATCGCCATGATACTAACGGGCCGCCTCGGAAGGCGAGCCTTACAAAAGCTCCCTACAAAACCATTGTCAACCGAGGAGGTGCCGGTTTTCCACTGGAATTCATGTCCTGTGATAGAAATATTGTATGCTCACACCCTGGTTTGGCGAGTTTATGGGCACGCTAGTGCTCATTTTGCTCGGTGATGGAGTCGTAGCTGGAGTCGTGCTGAAAAGGTCGAAGGCCGAAAATTCGGGTTGGATCGTGATTACCGCTGGCTGGGCTTTGGCGGTCATGTGCGGCGTGTTCACGGCGATTGCGTGCGGAAGTCCTGAGGCGCACATCAACCCAGCGGTAACGGTCGCGGTAGCGATCCGATCGGGCGACTATTCGCGCGTGGTTCCTTTCGTGGTGGCACAAATTCTTGGGGCGATGGTGGGCGCGACGCTTGTGTGGATCCATTATTTTCCCCATTGGAAGGAGACTGTGGACCCTTCTTCAAAGCTGGCCGTGTTCAGCACTTCCCCGGCAATTCGTCATGCGCCCGCAAATTTTCTGAGCGAAGTGATCGGGACGTTCGTTCTGGTGTTCGTTGTGGGGGCGATGTTCTCCCGGGGAGTTGCGGCGATCGCCCCCGTGGCGAATCTGGGTCCGTATGTGGTGGCCAGCCTGGTTTGGGGGATAGGCCTTTCGCTAGGCGGCACCACGGGATACGCCATTAATCCAGCGCGGGATCTGGGGCCCCGTATTGCGCATGCTCTTTTGCCGATCGCCGGCAAAGGGCCGTCGGATTGGGCGTACAGCTATATTCCGGTGTTTGGGCCATTGGCGGGAGGAGCCCTCGCGGGATTGCTGATTAAGTTTCTGGCGTTCTGAGGAATTCGCCAAGACACGATTGGGGTGATGACATCGATGACGAAACGAGTGAAGTGGGGCATTCTCAGTACGGCGTCGATCGCTCAGCGGCGGGTGCTGCCCGCAATGTTGCAGTGCGAGCGAGCGGAAATTGCAGGCATCGCGTCGCGCTCCATCGAGAAGGCGAAACTCGTGGCGGGGCAGTTCTCGATTCCCAAAGTGTATGGGACGTATGAGGAACTGTTCGACGATCCCGAAATCGAGGTGATCTACAATCCCCTGCCCAATCACCTGCACGTAGACTGGTCGATTCGAGCAGCAAGCCGCGGGAAGCACGTGCTTGTGGAAAAGCCGGTAGGTCGGAACGTGGCTGAGGCTCGGCGGCTTTTGCGCGCCCGGGACGAATACCACGTGAAGATTGGTGAAGCCTTCATGGTGCGCACACATCCCCAGTGGGTGCGTACGGCGGAACTGGTGCATGCCGGACGCATCGGCAAGCTGCGGTCCGCGCTCGGATATTTCAGCTATTTTAACGTTTCGCCGGAAAATAGCCGGAATATCGCAGACCATGCGGGCGGCGCGTTGATGGACATTGGTTGTTATCCCATTAAGACTTCGCGTTTCGTTTTCGGCGAGGAACCGGTGCGCGTGTTTGCGTGCATCGAGCGCGACCCCAGCTTCAAGACGGACCGGCTGACCTCGGCGATCCTGGAGTTCCCTACCGGGCAATCGGCGTTCACGGTTTCAACGCAGGTAACGTACTACCAGAAGATGCAATTCTTCGGAGAATCCGGGCGTATCGACGTGGAGATTCCTTACAACGCGCCCACGGACAAGCCGACCCGTATTTTCATCGATGACGGGAGGGATTTGTATGCCGGGGCGAGCGCCGTAATCGAATCGTTTCCTATTTGCAACCAGTTCACGATTCAAGCCGACTTGTTTTCGAAAGCTGTGCGAGAAAATACCGAGGTGCCGAATCCGTTGGAAGATGCTATTTGCAATATGGCCGTGATGGATGCCTTGTTCCGCTCTGGGGAATCGGGGAAATGGGAGACGCCAGAACCGTTGTAGAACGAGGAGGGAGCCCGGTGCTACCTAGTCGTAATATTCCTGGCCTAAGTGGGTGATCAGGTCCTCGCCTTGCATCCAGCGCAGGGTGTTCTTCAGTTTCATTAATTGAATGAAGAGGTCGTGCTCGGGATAGAGCTGCGGAGCGGTCATCGGCGATTTGAAGTAGAAACTCAGCCACTCCTGAATGCCACGCATGCCTGCGCGCTGCGCCAAGTCCAGGAACAGCACAAGATCCAGAACGATGGGAGCGGCGAGGATGGAGTCGCGGCACAGGAAATCGACCTTAATCTGCATCGGGTAGCCGAGCCAGCCGAAAATGTCGATATTGTCCCAGCCCTCTTTGTTATCGCCCCGTGGCGGATAGTAGTTGATGCGCACTTTATGGTGAATCGTCTTGTACAGCTCGGGATAGAGATGCGGCTGGAGAATAAATTCCAGAGCGCCGAGCTTGGATTCTTCCTTGGTTTTGAAGGAGCCCGGATCTTCGAGCACTTCGCCATCACGGTTGCCGAGGATGTTGGTGGAGAACCAGCCGTTCAGGCCGAGCATCCGGGCTTTGAAGGCGGGCGCAAGAACGGTTTTGAGCAGGGTCTGGCCGGTCTTGAAATCTTTGCCACCAATCGCAACTTTGTGCTTATGCGCTAACTCCTGCATGCGCAGGAATATCCACGGTCAAGTTAGGCGCGCCGTTCCCGTAGGCGATGCCACTGGTAATCGCGGCCCAGGCGTACAGCATGGAGGGCGCAATCGCCGGATGATTCTCTTTCATCGCATTTTCGAGGGACTCCGGGGTCTCGTGGACTTCGTGGTGCTTCATAAAGACTTCGGTGGAGCCGCACCAGAGCATGACCATGCGGGAGCAGGCGTTTTTCTTTTTGAACTTCTGGATATCGTCCTTGATTTGCAGCGCGATGTCGTACTTGTTTTTGCCCTTCTTGACGTTTTTTCCGTCGAGCATTTTGACGTATTCGCGATCGAATGCGGCGGGCATCGGTTTAATTTTGGAGAGAAACTGTTTTACCGCCGCCAGGTGGTGAGCGTCGAGGACTCCGGCTTTCGCTGCGGCGTCATAGGAGCTTTCCGGGAAAATGTCCCAGCCGCCGAACACCATGTCCTCGAGCTTTGCAAGCTTCACGAAATCTTTAATTTTGGGCGAACGGCCCTCGGTGCGCTTGCCCAGACGAATGGTGGCCATTTGCGTGAGCGAACCCACCGGCACAGCTTTCTTCTGACGCACCAGTTCGACGCCAGCCATAAACGTGGTGGCAACCGCTCCCATCCCAGGCAACAGCACTCCGAGCTTCCCTCTTGGCGGAGCAATACTGTGTGGCTTTTCCATGATTCCTCAGTTTTATAGTGGTAGAACGGCCCAGGGCACAGCAGCTTACTGCGGATACTGTAACCCAAACTATTCATTTTGGGGGAAGCGTCAGCTATATGCAAACGAAAATGGGATTTTGCGGCGAGGCAGCGGGATCATTTACCTCGCCGCAGTTTCCGTGCCGACCATGTTCAGCTCGACGTTGACGATGGGCTTCACTTTGAGCAGCCAGTTGCTGGGATCTTTGATTCCCCACTGAATGTAAGGAACGTCGAATTTCGCAGTTCCCTTCCAATGGTCTCCCGCCAATTCGGCGTGAACGAGCGCAACAATCGGATGCTCGCCGCCATGCAGGAGCATCACGCCATGAAGCTTGACGTCGGAGGCTCCGTCTGCGGTGACTTTGCCTTCGATCTGATCGGGGCGGAAGATCGCGTCGGGATATTTTTGCGTTTGGAGAATTTCCTTATGCATGCGTTCATCGCGCGAGCTGTTGCCAGACTCGCCGCTGGTGGCGTACACGGCGACTTCTCCGCCGGCTTTACCGGTTTCCGGGTCAAAGTGAACGGCAGAGCCTTGTTTCAGCGCGAATGTGCCGTGCACAGTGTGCAAGGTGCTGTCCACGGTGTAGTGCACTTTGCTTTGCGCGGGATCGATCTGAAGAGTAATTTCGCGAGTGGTGGTGGGCGTGGCCGGCTGCCGAGGTGGAGCGGCGGTGGCTGACAAAAACACCGCAATGGCGAGAATACCGGTGGTCACGCCTGCGGCTGATGTCCAGTTGGAAACCCGCATCGGTCAGTTCCTCTCTCCTGTAGTTAGAAACTGCAAAGTCATGCGCGCGCCTGCGCTGAGGAGTTCGGTAGTGCTGGCATGGCCGACATGGACGGCGAGCAAGCGAGTGAACATGTCCGGGTTGCGCTGAAGCGCGGCCAAGGCCCGCGCACGCAGAGCATCGAAACGGCCGAGTTGCAACATCAGGCGGCCCATCCAAAGTGGACGCCGAGAGATCTCCCGGTGCGCACGTCCGTAGGCGGAAAGGTCCCGATTGCGCATCGCGTCTGCCAGGACTCGCGATTGCTGAAATGCCAACCGCAAGCCTTCTCCGGTAATCGCATCCACGCCACCTGAGGCATCGCCAACGAGGGCCACATCGTCGCGCCAGACGCGCGCGAGGGAATGCATGGCGGTGACCGCGCCACGTTCGCGGCTGCACAATTCGGCGCCCGCCAGGTGTTCCCGCAATTGGGGAAGCACCTGCAAAGCGCGTTCGAAATCGGTATCGTTGACGTTTTCGGCCAGGATCACGATGCAAACTTCATCGCGAGCGATGGGCGTAACGTATGCCTGCAGGCGAGGACCCCAGTGAATCTCCATGAATTCGGACCATGGACGGACGCGATAGTGGCGACGAGTGGCCATACGATATCTGTTCGTGACAGCAGCGTCGAGGCCGGCCCAACGACGCACCCGCGATTGGCCGCCGTCCGCACCGAGAATCCAACGCGTTTTGATCGCCCCATCGTTCAGGCGCACAGAGTGCTTATCAATACCGACGACGGGAGTTTTCCAGAGCAGTTTGACGCCGCAATGCTCCGCAGCTTCGATCAGGGACTGATGAAGAAGAGTGCGGCGAATGCCGATGCCGCGTCCTTCGGGAAATTCGGCAGAAACGTGAACGCCTCTTTCGATGAATTGAATTCCGCGGAACGGGCAGCCATCTGCTGCGGGAAGATTTACGCCCAATTGGTTGAGGGCGGCGCGCGTGCCGGGCGTCAGACCTTCGCCGCAGGCCTTATCAATCGGAGGGGCGGAGCCGTCCGCAAGAATAACGGCAAAGCCCTGACGCCTGGCGGCAATTGCTGCCGCTAGTCCCGCCGGACCACCACCAATAACGAATACGTCGGTCGACTGCCGAACGAATGCCACTCGCTCCACCTTTCGCCCAAACCTATTTAGATATTCACTGCGCGCTTGGCCAAAGCCAAAGCCTCCGACCAGAACCCGACGGAGGTGTCCGCGAGTTCCACCACACTGCGTATTGCCTGGATGAATTCCTGCAACTGCTCTTCTGTCACGACCAAAGGCGGAGCGGCCTTCAGTACCATGAAATTGTTTCCGCAAATCTGGGTGAGGATGTTTTTTTCGCGGAATAACCGCATCACAATGACCTGCCCGAACATGGCGGGATGAATCCGGTGGAAGGCCTCGTAGAGAGCGCGCAAAGAGAGCTTCTGTGGGGCTTTGAATTCGATGCCGCTGAGCAAGCCCATGCCGCGTACTTCCTTGACGATTTCGAATGGAGCGAGCGCGTCTCGGAGTTGGCCGCGAAATTTTTCTCCCAATTCCCTTGCCCGCGGGCCTAAATTTTCCCGCTCAAGAACGTCAAGCGTGGCGAGACCTGCTCTCATTGACAAGCTGTTCTCGCTGAACGTGGAGGTGTGTACGATCGCGCGCTTCAGCGAGGAATAGACGGAGCGATAGACCTTATCGGTCATCAACGTTGCGGACACGGGCATCAAGCCGCCGCTGAGTGCTTTTGCCAGGATGACCATGTCAGGTTGGAATGCGAATTGATGGGAGGCGAGGAAGGTTCCCGTGCGGCACATGCCCGTTTGCACTTCATCGAGAATGAACAGTGCACCACGCGCGCGACACAACTCCTGTGCCTGTTGCAAGTACGCTTTCGAAGGGACGCGAATGCCGGCTTCCGCTTGCAGCGGTTCGACGATGAACGCCGCACACTTGTCGGATGCGAGCGCTTTTTCCAGTGCCGCCAGATCGCCGAAGGGGACGCTGATGGTGTGCTGAAGCAACGGGCCGAAACCTTCCCGCCAGAAGGCGTCATTCATCAGTGATAGAGCGCCGGCGGTAAGTCCATGAAAACTGTTTTGTGCATAGACGATGGTGGCGCGCCCGGTTGTGGCCCGCGCAAACTTGATCGCAGCTTCGACACCTTCGCTTCCGCTGCTCCCGAAATACACTTTTTTCAGGCCGCCACCCGCCAGTTGGCACAAACGCTCGGCGAGTTCCCCCGCAATCGCGGGGACGTGACTCTGCAACATGGCGGGACCGCGCTTATCCAGCTCATCCTTCAGCGCCTTGATGATGTAAGGGTGATTGTGTCCGGCGTTGTGGACGCAATAGCCGGAGAGGTAATCGAGAATGCGGCGTCCGTCTTTGGTGAATAGTTCGCATCCCGAGCAGCGGTCGTACTCGACGTTCATGTCGAGTAGATTGAGCAGGGCTACCCATTGCGGGTTTACATATTCCTCGTAAGCATGACTACTCAATCGGGCAAAACCGACGCTAGCACCTTTGGTCGCCATATTGGTCAATGGATGCAGTCCTCTGCTGATTGGGATGCTTGGGCTTCTTTTTATTACAAAGTTCTTTTGAATCGCACTCAGCGGCTAGTACCCGATTGAGTGGGAAACAACCCGATTTCATCTCATCGAGGACACAAAGAACTCGGTAGCTGCAGCGTGCCTCATAACCGGCGCTTATTTTCCAATGCACTTCTATTAATTTGACTGATTGGGTCGGGTACTCCATTCTTGTACTTCGCTGGCGTTCTGCACCCTGGCTGCTCTGCGGGTGTACCGCAGCCTTGCGCCGCTACGCGCGATGCGCCAGATTGGGTCGTGATGGGATTGTGGAGGAAAGTTTCGTGTCGAACAGTTCGTTGAAGCCGCGCAGTTCTGTACTGACCGATGGAGCGCACCGGGCACCCGCTCGCGCGATGCTGCGCGCCGCAGGACTGAAAGACGACGATTTCCGGAAGCCACTGATTGGAATCGCCAACACCTGGATTGAAATTGGACCGTGCAATTACCACCTTCGGGAACTGGCCCAACATGTGCGTGAAGGAATTCGGGCGGCGGGCGGCACATCGCTGGAGTTCAATACCGTATCGATTTCCGACGGGATCACCATGGGCACGGAGGGAATGCGAGCCTCGCTGATCAGCCGGGAAGTAATTGCAGACTCGATTGAACTGGTGACCCGCGGGAATCTGCTGGATGGACTGATTGTGTTGGTAGGCTGCGACAAAACGATACCGGGTGGAGTGATGGCGTTAGCCCGACTGAACATTCCTGGCTTGGTTTTGTATGGGGGATCGATTGCGCCGGGAAAATTCGAAGGGCACTCGGTAACGATTCAGGATGTGTTTGAAGCCGTGGGCGCGCACGCACGCGGGAAGATGACCGACGAGCAGTTGAGAGAGTTGGAATGCGTGGCATGTCCGGGCGCGGGTGCATGCGGCGGACAATTCACGGCAAACACGATGGCGCTGGTTTGCGAATTTCTGGGGATCGCGCCCATGGGATTGTCCAGCATCCCAGCGACGAATGAAGCGAAGGCGCAAGCGGGGGCTATTGCCGGTAAGCTCACACTGGAACTACTGAAGCGGAACCTGACGCCTGCGAAGATCATCACAAAAACGGCGATTGAAAACGCGATTGCGGGAGTGGCGGCCACGGGCGGGTCGACAAATGCCGTGCTGCATTTGCTGGCCATAGCTCGGGAAACGGGGATTTCGCTTTCGATTGACGATTTCGATCGCATCAGTTCGCAAACGCCGATTCTGGCGGATCTCAAACCAGGAGGACGCTTTGTCGCAACCGACCTATACGCAGCAGGCGGTACTTCGCTCATCGCAAAGCGCATGCTTGAAGCAGGACTGCTCCGAGGCGAGTGCATCACCGTCACCGGACGGACTCTCGGTGAAGAAGCTGGGCAAGCCAAAGAAACGGCGGGGCAGCAAGTTGTCCGGACGAAAGCAAATGCGCTGAAGCCGACCGGCGGCCTGGTGATTTTGAAGGGGAATCTCGCTCCAGAAGGATGTGTGATCAAGGTCGCAGGCCAGAACACGCTGAATTTCCGCGGGCCGGCTCGAGTGTTTGACGGCGAAGAAGCCGCATTTGCGGGCGTGGAAAATGGCGAGATCAAAGCCGGCGATGTGGTGGTGATCCGTTATGAAGGGCCGCGTGGCGGACCCGGAATGCGGGAAATGCTCGCGGTAACGGCAGCGCTGGTGGGTGCGGGGCTAGGCGATTCGGTGGCCTTGCTGACTGATGGCCGATTCTCCGGAGCTACCCACGGGCTTATGGCTGGACACGTTGCTCCGGAAGCGGCGGTGGGCGGACCTATCGCGGCGGTACGGGATGGCGATGAGGTGGTTTTCGATGTGCCAAATCGTGCATTGAGTGTCGAGCTGAGCGACGCGGAGATTCAGAAGCGACTGTCTTCGTGGCAGCCACCGAGACCACGATATGCAACTGGGGTGATGGCCAAGTATGCGCTGCTGGTGTCATCTGCATCGCTGGGGGCGATCACCACCGTGCCTGCAAGTTTTTCTTCCGGCCTGGAGCCGGTGTCAACGGGGAGAACGCTATGAAGCTCACTGGTGCGCAAATCTTGTGCGAAACCCTGGAGCGCCTGGGCGTAAAGCATGTTTTCGGGTATCCCGGTGGCGCGATTCTCCCGGTGTACGACGCGATTGGAAAATCCAAGCTGCATCACATTTTGGTCCGTCATGAGCAAGGCGCGACGCACATGGCCGATGGTTATGCGCGGGCGACCGGCGGCGTGGGCGTGGCAATGGCCACTTCGGGCCCAGGCGCTACGAATATGGTGACCGGAATCGCCACGGCGATGCTGGATTCCTCGCCGGTGGTGTGCATCACGGGGCAGGTGAGCAGCAAGCTGCTCGGGTCCGATGCGTTCCAGGAAGTGGATATTACCGGCATAACCATGCCGATCACCAAACACAATGTTGTGGTGACCAAGGTGGAAGACATTGCGCGCACGGTTCGCGAGGCGTTCATCATTGCGAACTCCGGGCGGCCAGGCCCGGTGCTGGTGGACATCACCAAGGATGCGCAGCAAGCCACGATGGATTTTGAGTGGGAAGCGTCAGGGCCGAAACTGCCGCCTAAACGGCATCGCAATAATCACGACCAACAGGAATTCGACCGCGCCGTGGAATTACTAAATTCGGCGAAACGTCCGGTGATTCTGGCCGGCCGCGGGATCATGCTGTCGGGTGCGATGCATACGTTCGAGAAGTTTGTGCGCGCCAGCAATATTCCCGTGGCAATGACGCTTTTGGGGATTGGCTGCTTTCCTGCTACCGATCCGATGAACCTGGGCATGATGGGAATGCACGGCGAAGCGTGGGTGAACACAGCAATTCAGGAAGCGGACCTGCTGATTGCTGTGGGAATGCGCTTCGACGATCGCGTGACCGGGAATTTACGGACGTATGCGCGCAATGCGCGGAAGATTCACATCGAAGTGGATCGCGCGGAGATCAATAAGAATGTCAAGGTGGATGCGGCGATTGTCGGGGATGCCGGTGAAACGTTGGCGAATCTGCTGCCGCACATTCACGAACGAGACCATAGCGCATGGTTGGCGCATATCAAGGAACTGAAAGGCGATTCCGCGGTTCGGGATATTCAGTCGCTGCCCGACAGTGGCCATCTTTATGCCGCGCACGTGATTAACGATTTGTGGAAGGTGACCAAGGGCGGCGCGATTGTGGTCACGGATGTGGGGCAGCACCAGATGTGGGAGGCGCAGTATTACCACCACAACCAGCCACGTACGCTGATTACTTCCGGTGGACTCGGGACCATGGGTTTTGCGTTACCTGCGGCGATTGGCGCGAAATTTGCCAAGCCCGACGCGGAAGTCTGGGTAGTGGTCGGGGATGGCGGATTCCAGATGACCAGTTGCGAGTTGGCGACCATCGTTCAGGAAAAAATCAAGATTAACATCGCCATCATCAATAACGGCTATTTGGGCATGGTGCGGCAATGGCAGGAATTTTTCTACGATAAGCGGTACGTGGCGACACCGCTGGTTGCCCCTGACTTTGCGGCACTGGCCAATGCGTTTGGGATTCGCGGGGAACGGGTTACGACGCGCAAGGAAGTGGTGCCGATGATTGAGTCGGCGCGGGAGACGGATCAGGCAGTGTTGCTGGATTTCCGTGTGGAGCAAGAGGATTCCGTATATCCGATGGTCCCAGCGGGAGCGGCATTGCACGAAATGATCCGGCGTCCGAACAATCCTTTGGTGGAAACGGCTACCGAGCCATAATGGAGTGCCGTCTTCGGTAGTAAGTGGCCGGTTCTTTAGACCGGTGATTTTCGTGCGACGTGTTCGCAATGAGCGAGGCAATGATGCAGACGATTGTGGCGTATGTGGAAAACAAGCCGGGGGTGCTGAACCGGGTAGCGTCACTGACGCGTCGCCTGGCGATCAATATTGATTCGCTGACGGTGGGGCCGACCGAAAACGAGGAAATTGCGCGCATGACGATTTGCGCGCACACCGATGAGAACGGCGCGCGACGGCTGGAAGCCAGCTTGGAAAAGCTTGTCGACGTTTTGGTCGCGGAAAATATTTCGGACCGCAGCATGCTGGAACGCGACTTGGCCTTAATTAAAGTGGCTGCGGATCAGCAGAACCGCCCGCACTTGATGGAATTGATCAAAGTGTTTCGAGGGCGTGTGGTGGACGTTGCGCCGGAATCGCTGATTGTGGAAGTTTCGGGCACGGTGGACAAGATTGACGGATTGCTTGAGGTGCTGCGGCCGTTCGGGGTGCTGGAGATGGCGCGTACCGGACGGATTGCGATGACGAGGGGAAGTGATTTGCTGCGACCGCCGACGGCGGCTGCAAATGCGGCGAAGGATAAGGATTCGGCGCCAGCATCGAGTTGAGGGTGGGTACACACAAGTACGCAAACCTTGTCATCCCGAGCAAAGCGAGGGATCTCTCTTCGATTTTTTTGAACTATCGGTAGCCCGGAATTTGGCACGGCTCAGGCTGTGCACCTACGAAAGGAATGATGCGGGAAATGGCAAACCTCTATTACGACAAGGATGCAGATCTGTCGCTGGTGCAGGCGAAAAAGGTGGCGATCATTGGGTACGGTTCGCAGGGGCACGCGCACGCGCTGAATCTGCGGGATTCTGGCGTGTCGGTGATGATCGGACTGCCGGCGGGAAGCGCTTCTCGCGCGAAAGCGGAGAAGGAAGGACTCACGGTAAAGAGTCCGGCGGAAGCCGCGGCTTGGGGCGATGTGATCATGATTTTGGCGCCGGACACGCGCCAGCCGAAACTGTACAAGGAAGCCATTGAGCCCAATCTGACGTCGGGAAAAACGTTGATGTTCGCGCACGGCTTCAATATTCGGTTTGGGGCGATCCAGCCACCCAACCATGTGGACGTGAGCATGATCGCGCCAAAAGCGCCGGGACACCGCGTGCGCGAAGTGTTCACGGAAGGCGGAGGAACACCAGCACTGCTGGCGGTGCATCAGGATGCGTCGGGAAAAGCGAAGGCGTTCGCGCTTTCGTATGCGAAGGCGCTTGGGACCACACGCGCGGGAGTGCTCGAAACTACGTTTACGGAAGAAACCGAGACGGACCTGTTCGGAGAGCAGGCTGTGCTCTGCGGAGGCGTGAGCGAACTGATTAAGGCGGGATTTGAGACGTTGGTGAACGCAGGTTACCAACCGGAAGTAGCGTACTTCGAGTGCTTGCATGAATTGAAGCTGATCGTAGACCTGATTTATCGCGGGGGGCTGAGTTACATGCGGTATTCCGTGAGCGACACGGCGGAACACGGGGATTATCATGCCGGCCAACGTATCGTGACGGCACAAACGCGGGAAGCGATGAAGAAGCTGCTGGCGGAGATTCGTGACGGGAGTTTTGCCAAAGCGTGGATTGAAGAGAACGAGAAGGGCTGCCCGAACTTTTTGGCTAAACGGAAAGCCGAGCAGCAGAACGCGATTGAACAGCTCGGGCCAAAGCTGCGGGCCATGATGCCGTTTCTGAATCCGATTGTGGCACCGGGCTTGGAAGTGTCGGCGGCTAGCGCGAAGAAATAACGGCGGTACGTGGGAGTGTGGTGGGGCGCGGCTTCCGTCGCGCCCTTTTTTTGTTTACATGAGAGAAAGACAACCCAGAGTCGTGGCAGAAGTAAGCAGAGAACTGAGAATCCCGGGACCTATCCGTCGGGCGTGGGCCTTGCAGTCTAATGCGGGTGAGAGCTGAGTTCTTTGTGGTGGTTCGGTGGAGCTGCGGACGCAGGTCGGTAGGTCCGGTCCACGCGAACCTGTTTTGAGCTGCGCGGGCCGAGGAAGAAGGTGTCACAGTTGGCGCACCAGTGCGGCCGAAGATTCAGAATTCTGCAGGCTACTTTCACGGACAAGCCGGCTCGCTTCACGCGATAGGTGTCCAAGCTTTTACAAGCTGGACAATTCCGTTCCCTGGTAATCCGTTGAAAAAGCATAAGGTCACCCCCGCGTCACGGACAGTGCGAATAAGCCTTAGGAGGATCGGGGCGGGACGGACATTGTGACGCAAATCGGTTGGTTTTGGGTACAGAAATTGTTGGCGGGTTTGAGCGAGTTTGCGCAAGACGGTGGATCGTGCGGACCTTGGGCGCCGCAGTGCTGCGCCCTACTTTGGAGGGCGAGCCGGCAGCGAAGCTGTGAGCATTACAAATCCCAAGAAAAGGCACGGGTCTGAAGACCCGCCACTACACAAGACAAATACAAGAGCACAGCCAAGAGTGGCTGTGCTACCGGTTAGCGAACTACGCCGGCGAGCGGCGAGGAGGCTGAGGCGTAGAGACGCTTGGGCATGCGGCCTGCTAGATAGGCTTTGCGCCCGGCTACCACCGCGTCGCGCATCGCTTCCGCCATGAGGACGGTGTCGGCGGCTTCAGCGATGGCGGTGTTCATGAGCACGCCATCAGCGCCCAGTTCCATGGCAACAGCAGCATCGGACGCGGTGCCGACTCCGGCATCGACGATCAGGGGAACTTCAGTGATGCGTTCTCGAAGAATGCGAAGATTGGCCGGATTTTGTATGCCGAGCCCCGAGCCAATGGGAGCGGCGAGAGGCATAACGGCGGCAGCGCCCGCATCGATCAATTTGCGAGCAGCGATAAGGTCGTCGTTGGTGTAGGGCAGGACAACAAACCCTTCTTTAACGAGAACTTTGGTGGCTTCGATGAGTTGCTCGGTATCGGGGAAAAGTGTTTGCTGATCGCCGATCACTTCGAGTTTGATCCAGTTGGACAGGCCAACTTCGCGGGCCAGGCGAGCGGTGCGAATGGCTTCGTCGGCGGTGTAGCAGGCCGCGGTATTGGGAAGGATGAAGATTTTTTCGCGATCGATGTAGTCGATCAGGGACTCTTTGGATTTGTCAGTGAGGTTGACGCGGCGAACGGCGACCGTGACCATATCGGCGCCGGAAGCGGCGTGAGCGCGAGCCATTTCCTGGAAGCTGCGGTATTTTCCAGTGCCGACGATGAGACGAGAATTGAAGGCACGACCTGCGATGACCAGTTGATCAGACATGAAGGCTTCTCCAAGGGAATTGTAGTCCCTGGAGAGCGCGAGGACAAATTCGGTCGGGAGAGGTCTCTCCCGGCGTGAGGATTGTTGCGGGAGGATCGGAAGAGGGATTCCTCTCCGTGCGACCCGGCGCGCTGTAAATCGCGCGAACGAAGAAGCCGGGTCGCTCCGTTCGGAATGACTGTCTCTGCCAACGTTACAAATCAGGATTGGGTCAGATGAGCTTCCAGGAACCAGAGATCTTTGTCTAGTTCGCGGGTTAGCGTGGTGAAAAGGTCGGAGGTAATGGCATCGCCGAGATCGTCGGATTCCTGGACGGCGGTGCGCAGAGCGTTGGCGTGATGCGCGACATTGTGAACCAGGAATTTCAGCATCTCTGGACCATCTGACGCGGACAGGTCCGCTTCTTTGAGGCCGGACTTGGCGGCAACTTCGCGCGCGGTGCCATTCGCGACCCCGCCGAGTGTGGTAATGCGTTCGGCGATGGAATCGGTCTGTTCTTCAATATGCTCAGCAATAGAATCAAAAAGCTCGTGGAGTGCAATGAAGTTCAGACCCTTGACGTTCCAGTGAGCCCATTTGACCTGGGTGAACAGGTCGGTGCAGTCGGCAAGCCGGGCATTCAGAAGAGCGATGAGTGGCTGACGATTGTGTTCCGGAACGCCGACGCTGGTCGGAAAGGTGCGGACACTGTGATTCGCGGGTGCGGTCGCGGGTTTTGCCATGAAATCCTCCTCATTAACTAATGTTTCTTACTGCGGGAATGTGATGCGCAGAAAACTATCGGAGATACGGAAATTTGGGCGGCGAAGGGATTTTTAGCACAGCGTGGTGTGGAAGGAAAGAGGAGCGTGCCTGCAAAATTAATCGCCCAGAATGGGGCGAGGCTCGGTAACGTCGGAATAAAGCTTGTCGATGAGATCGTGATATTGCTTTTCAACCACCCGGCGTTTGAGTTTCATGGTGAAGGTGAGTGCGCCGCTGTCGAAAGTGAAATCGTCGGGAAGAAGAGCGAAGCGTTTGATGGTTTCGTATTGAGCGAGATGGGAAGTCAGACGATTCACCTCTTCTTCGATGATGGAGTAGGTGCGCGGGTGAGCAGCGATCTGGGCAGCGGAATCGAGAGTCAAACCTTCTTCCGCGAGTTTCGAAGAAACCGTGGCGGGGTTGATGACCAGAAGAGCGACCACGAACTTGCGTTGATCCCCGACGACCATGGCGTTGAGGATATAGGGACTGGTTTTGAGAATGTTTTCAATGGGTTGAGGAGCGACGAATTTGCCCGCAGCGGTTTTGAGCAAATCTTTTTTGCGATCGGTGATAAAGAGATAGTTGTCTTTGTCGAGGTAGCCGATGTCGCCGGTCCGGAACCAGCCATCCTCGGAGATGGCTTCGCGGGTGGCTTCGGGGGATTTGTAGTAACCCTGCATGATGCACGGACCTTTGGCGAGAATCTCGCCATCATCGGCAATGCGAATCTGTACATTGTCGATAGGCTTGCCGGAACTGCCGATGCGATTGTGAGGATAATTGTTGGTAAGCACCGGCGAAGTTTCCGTCAGTCCGTATCCCTGGTAGATGGGAATGCCAATGGCCCAGAAAAACTCGCCGAGAGCCTTGGACAAAGGTGCGCCACCGGATAGAACGAGCCGGAGCCGACCACCGGTTCCTGCCCGTATCTTGGAATAAACCAGGCGATCCGCAAGCGCCCATTTTAGTTTCAAGGATAAGCTGGCCGGTTTTTCGCCGCTGCGCCAAGGCGCCGACTCTCGTGCGGTCTTCATAGCGAAATCGAAAATCCTACGCTTCGTTCCAGTGGTGTTACTTCCCTTCTCCATAAGGCGAGCATAAATTTTTTCGAAAAAGCGGGGGACGGCAGCGAGGATGGTTGGGCGCACTTCAAGGAGGGCTTGCGCGACATTCTCAACGACGTCGACATAGGCGATGGGACAGCCTTGAAAAAGGTACAGGTAGTCCAGCATGCGGCCGTAGACATGCGCGAGCGGAAGAAAGGAGACGGCGAGGTCTTCGTCGGGCTTAAGGACGATGTGGGCGCAGGAGTCCGACACGTTGGAGCTGAAATTGGAGTGGCTGAGCATGACACCTTTGGGCTCGCCGGTGGTGCCCGAGGTGTAAATGAGGGAAGCGAGTTGGTCGGGCTGAACTTGAGCGGAATGCTTGCGGTAGGACGCGATTTCGGTTGGTCCAGCGGCAAAGATTAGCGTCTCGTAGCGAAGAAATTCGGACGGCATAGCGTCACCAGCGCCAGCCACGATGACTTGCTGAATCTGGGGAACGAGCGCACGAGCGGCGAGGAATCGTTCCAATTGGCGCAATCCCGCGATAAATAGGACCTGAGCACCGCTGTGATTAAGGATGAACGCCATGCGTTCTGGAGATTCGTTGAAGTAGATGGGAACCGTGACGGCGCCCGAACCGTTGATGGCGAAATCGGCGGTGTGCCATTCGGGACAGTTAGGAGCAAAGAGGCCCACCCGATCGCCGAATTTCACTCCCAATTGTACTAGGGAGTCCGCCAAGCCCGCGATACGACGCAGGAATTCTTGTGAGGAAATCGCCTCCCAACGCTCGGAAGTGCGGTACATCTGGGCGCGAGGGGAAGGATGTTCATCGATCGCGCGAAGAAGACTGGCTGGAAGTGAAGGATAAGCCATGAGATTTTTGAATGTACCTTAGAAGGAAAACGGGCGCAACGGGCCAGGGGAGCAGGTGAGTATGAGTAAGGTATTACGGGTCGGGAAATCGGCGGGAGGCTGTAGGTTCGCCATTTGGGATTCGGACGGCGGCATACTGCCGCAGCTTTGGATTTACACGCGGGGAATGAAGGTGAGCTAAGATATGGCCAGAGGAAGCGGAAATGGGAGCAAGTACACCAGTTGTGAACGACCCAGCGACGAGCCGGGGACCGTTTCGAGCTCCGCGAGGGACAGCATTAACGTGCAAGGGTTGGCAGCAAGAGGCGGCTCTGCGGATGCTGCTGAACAATTTGGATCCTGAGGTGGCGGAAAAACCGGCGGACCTGGTTGTGTACGGTGGAACCGGGAAGGCAGCGCGGAATTGGGATTGTTTCCACGCGATCGTGAAGTCGTTGCGAGAGTTGGGGAATGAAGAGACGTTGTTGGTGCAATCGGGCAAGCCCGTGGCGATTTTTCGGACCCATGAATATGCGCCGCGGGTGTTGCTGTGCAATTCGAACCTCGTGGGGAAATGGAGCAACTGGGAAACGTTCAACGAGCTGGACCGTGCGGGATTGATGATGTACGGGCAGATGACCGCGGGGAGTTGGATCTACATTGGGACACAGGGAATTTTGCAGGGAACGTACGAAACATTTGCGGCGGCAGCGTGGAAGCATTTTGGCAGCGATTTGAGCGGGAAATTGGTGGTCACTGGCGGAATGGGAGGAATGGGTGGGGCGCAGCCGCTGGCGGCCACAATGAATGGCGGGGCATTTCTGGGGATTGATGTGGACCCGGAACGGATCAAGAAGCGAGTGAAGACGGGTTATTGCGATGTGATGGTGACCTCGCTGGACGAAGCGTTGCGCATTCTGAAGAACGCCGTACGTAAACGCGAAGCAACCTCGGTGGGTTTGGTGGGAAATTGCGCGGATCTGATTCCAGAGTTGGCGAAGCGCGGCGTGGTGCCGGATGTCGTGACCGACCAGACCAGCGCGCACGACCCGATCAATGGCTATGTGCCGAACGGGATGACGCTGGACCAGGCTGGCGAGCTGCGTAAGACGGATCCGCAAGAGTACCGAAAACGGGCAATTGCCGCGATTGGTGAGCACGTGCAAGGGATGCTGGAACTGCAAAAGCTCGGTTCCGTGACGTTTGATTACGGCAACAACATTCGAACCTTTGCCTTCGAGGCTGGAGTAAAAAACGCATACGACTTCCCGGGCTTTGTGCCCGCGTATATCCGGCCGCTCTTCTGCGAAGGCAAAGGGCCGTTCCGGTGGGCGGCTCTATCTGGAGAGGCTTCGGACATTGTGCGGACAGACCGGTTGGTGTTGGAGATGTTCCCGGAGAACGAGCATCTGAAGCGGTGGATTACGCTGGCGGCCAAGAAGGTGAAATTCCAGGGGCTGCCTTCGCGCATCTGCTGGCTGGGCTATGGGGAACGAGACAAGTTTGGGTTGGCGCTGAACGAATTGGTGGCTAAGGGCGAAATTAAGGGGCCGATTGTGATGGGCCGGGACCATTTGGATTGTGGTTCGGTGGCTTCGCCGTATCGGGAAACGGAAGCGATGAAGGATGGGTCCGATGCGGTAGCGGATTGGGCGCTGTTGAACGCGCTGGTGAATACGGCAAGTGGCGCGTCGTGGGTATCGATTCACAATGGCGGCGGCGTGGGCATAGGGTACTCACAGCACGCAGGGCAGGTCACCTGCGCGGACGGAACCAAAGAGATGGCGAGACGCATCGAACGGGTGCTGACGAACGATCCCGGAATAGGGGTTGCGCGTCACGTAGATGCGGGGTATAGCGAGGCGGTTGAATTCGCGAAGAAGGCAGGTGTGAAAATTCCGATGCTGTGAGCGGTTGTTGGGGTGAGTCCACAACCAGAAGTGGCTGTGCCACTGCGAGAGCAGCGGGATAAACGCGCTGCTACCAGGCAGGACGAAGATCAGTCGAGGGAGCGGAATAATGTATACGGTATTGGGTGCGACAGGGCACATCGGCTCTGTGATTACGCGGCGATTGCTGGAAAAAGGAGAAAAGGTACGAGCCGTGGGGCGAAACACTTCGCGGCTGCAACCGCTGGTGCAAAAAGGCGCAGAAGCGTTTATCGCGGATGTGAATGATTCGGATGCGCTGGTGCGCGCGTTCGAAGGAGCGCGGGCGGCGTTTCTGATGATTCCGCCGGGATTGAATTCGCCAGATTACCGGCAGAACCAGGAGCACGAGACCGACTCAATTTCGAAGGCAGTCAAGACCGGGGGGCTGCACTATGCCGTGAACCTGAGCAGCTTTGGGGCGCAGGTTCCCACGGGAACCGGACCGATCTCGGGCCTGTATCGTTCGGAGCAGAAACTGAATGCCGTGGAGAAATTGAATGTGTTGCATGTGCGCGCGGGTTATTTTTTCGAAAATCACTTGGCCGCGATGGGAATGATTCAGACGATGGGGCTGTATGGAGGAGCGCTCAAACCCGACTTGCCCATTCCGATGATCGCGACGCGAGATATTGGAGAGTATGCCGCGAAAAGACTGTTGAACCTGGATTTCAACGGAAAAGAAACGCAAGAGTTGTTGGGACCGCGCGACCTGACGATGACTGAAGTGACCTACGTAATTGGCCGAGCCTTGAACCTTCCGGATTTGCGATATGTGCAGTTCCCGTATGATCAGGTGCAACAGGTGCTGGTGCAGATGGGAACACCGACAAAAACCACCGCCTATTTTATGGAAATGATGGATGCAATCAATACCGGGACGGTTCGGGCGCTGGAGCCGAGATCAGCGGAGAATACAACGCCGACTTCCATCGAAGTATTCGTGAAGGACGTGTTTGTTCCTGCATACCAGGGCATGGCGGTAGGAGCGTAAAACGAGACTGGCGGTCGAACTCGACGGAGACGCAATAACCACACTTTGACGGACAATTTGCTCATCACAGGCGCTGGGCAATTACTAACGCTGAGGGGGAGCGCTCCCCGACGCGGCACTTCCCTTTCGAAACTGAATGTCGTGAAAGACGGAGCGCTGTTGGTGCGCGAAGGGCGCTTTCTTGCGGTCGGGACGCGTGTGCAAATAGAAGCTCGGGCTGATGCGAAACGGTGCGAGAAGCTGGATGTGGGCGGAAGGGTGGTATTGCCCGGGTTCGTTGATTCGCACACGCATCTGATTCACGCCGCGAGCCGAGCGGAAGAATACGAGCTGAAAATTCAAGGATCGAGTTACGAGGAGATCGCGCGCAAGGGCGGGGGAATCCTCAATTCGGTGAAAAAACTGCGCGCGGAAAGCGCGGAAGCACTGAAGGGGCGCGCCCGCGCGGCGTTGGAAGAGTTTGCGTCGTGCGGCACCACGACGGTTGAGGCAAAGAGCGGCTACGGGCTGGATGTGACCAGCGAGCTGAAGATTTTGCAGCTCCAGCGGGAGTTGAAGAACGAGCAGCCGCTGGAAATTGTGTCTACCTTTTTGGGTGCGCATGTGGTGCCTGCGGAGTTTCGAAACAAGCCCAACGGCGAAGAACGATATGTAGAGTTGCTGATTGAGCAGATGTTGCCGGAAGTGGTGAACGAAAGATTGGCAGAGTTTTGCGACGTATTTTGCGACCGAGGAGCGTTCACACGAGGAGAAGCGCGGCGAGTTTTGAGTGCGGGCAAGGAACACGGGCTAACGCCGAGGTTGCACGCGGAGCAGTTGTCTCGCACGGGGGCGACGCAGCTGGGCGTGGAGTTGAGCGCAGCGAGTTGCGATCACTTGGAGCAGATCAACGCGGCGGATATTCGAACACTGGCGAAATCGCGAACCGTGGCAACGCTGCTGCCGGGTTGCGATTTTCACTTGGGTTGGAAGAGTTATGCGCCGGCACGAAAGCTGATTGAGGCTGGTGCGATCGTCGCCCTGGCCACGGATTACAATCCGGGAACCAGTCCGACGATGAGTATGCCGATGATCTTGTCGCTGGCTTGTTCACAGTTGCGAATGACTGCGGCAGAGGCGATCACGGCGGCGACGATCAATGCGGCGTACGCGTTGAAGCGAGAGAAGACGATTGGGTCGTTGGAAGTGGGGAAAGCGGCGGACCTGGCGGTGTTTGAAGTAGAGGATTACCGGGAAATTCCATATTATTTTGGGATGCAACGGTGTTGGATGACAATGAAGAACGGGGAAATTGTGTATATGCGGGAGTGAAGTGGTGCAGCGGTGTAAAGCCGCTGCTGCGACCGTTTGTGCGGACATGGGGCGCAGCAGTACTGCGCCGCAACGCAGATACCGGATGGCTGAAGTTCGGCCAGTACACAGACTAAGAACGGGATGGGTATGAAACGACTGATTGAGTGCGTGCCGAACTTTTCGGAAGGTCGCGACACAGCGAAGGTGGACGCGATTGTACAGGCCATGAGCAGCGTGCCAGGTGTGTACGTGCTGGACCGCGAGATGGACGCGGACCACAACCGAAGCGTGATTACCCTGGCGGGTGAGCCGGAAGCGGTGGGCGAAGCGTCGATATTGGGCGCTGGTAAAGCCCTGGAGCTTATTGACATGACCACGCACACGGGCGCGCACCCGCGGGTGGGAGCCACGGATGTTGTGCCGTTCATTCCAATTGAAGGGGTGACGCTGGAAGATTGTGTGGCGCTGGCGAGACGGGTTGGCAATGAAATCTGGAAACGGCACCGCATTCCGATTTTCTTTTACGAAGCCGCAGCCACGCGGCCGGACCGGGTGAACCTGGAAAACGTGCGGCGAGGGCAATTTGAAGGATTGCGGGAAGAGTTGAAGAAGAATCACGATCGCCAGCCGGATATCGGCGAACCCAAACTCCATCCGACGGCGGGAGTGACGGTGGTCGGGGCGAGGAAATTCCTGATCGCCTACAACGTGAACCTGAATACGTCCGATGTGAGTATCGCGAACAAAATTGCGAAGGCCATTCGGTTCTCCAGCGGCGGTCTGCGGTATGTAAAGTCCATGGGCGTGGAATTGAAGGCCCGGAACCTGGCGCAGGTCTCGATTAATCTGACGGATTACGAACAGACGCCGATGCACCGCGTGTACGAAATGGTCAAGCGGGAGGCAGAACGCTACGGAGTGATGCCGGTCGGGAGCGAGATTGTCGGTCTGATTCCGAAGAAAGCTATTGAGATGGCGGCGGATTACTTTTTGCAACTGGAGAATTTCTCGCCGTCGCAAGTATTCGAAAACAAACTGGAATCGGCGCTGAGCGGGTCGCCATTGGAAACAAAGGAAGGAAAACTGGCGGGATTGGCGCGTCCTTTTTTGGATGCGGTGGCAGCGCCCAGCGCGACGCCCGGGGGAGGAAGCGTGTCGGCGTATGCCGCAGCAATGGCCGCAGCGTTGGGGCAAATGGTGGCGGGGCTTTCGCGAAAGAAGAAGTCGCAAGTGCTCCACGTGGACAAATTGACGGAGATGCTGCAAGAACTGAGGAACACAGCAGAGCGACTTACCGCGGCGATCGATCGAGATGCCGCGTCGTACGAATCGGTGATGGCGGCGTTTAAGCTGCCACAAGGAACTGCGCAGGAGACTGAGCAGCGGGAAAACGCCATTCAGGCTGCAACGAAGGTGGCGGCCGAAGTCCCCTTGCAGGTGGCGCAGCAAGCGGCTCAGCTGCACGGTCGGTTGTTACAACTGGAATCGATTGCGGCGGCATCTATGAAGTCAGACCTGCAGGTGGCGCGTCTAATGGCAATAGCGGCAGTGAAGGGTGCCCTGGCTAACGTGGAGATCAACCTGGATGGATTGAAGGATCCGGGCTACGTGGAAGGCATGAAGGGAAAAGTTGCTGAATTGCGCAACCAGTTAGGCTAGCCGCGAGCAATGCCGTAAAATAGGAAGTCACCCAATTCCCCCAGCCGCGTAATCGTATGAAGGAGCAAACCATGAGGATGAGAGAGAATTTGGCCAAGGCGGTGGCGTGCTGCGCCATGTTGTTGATGGTGGGCGCGCTGGCGAAACCGGCGAAGGCGGGCGGGGTCAGCGCCGACACTTTGGCATTGTTCCCGAAGGACACCGGCGAGGTCGGATACGTGGACCTGAAGAAAGCGCGCGGGGAAAAGTGGTTTCCGGCGCTGCGTGAACAGATTCTGCCCGACCGGTTCAAGCAGTTTGAAAAGTTTCTGGCGTCGGCGGGAGTGGACCCGAATAGCCAGGTGGATGAACTGGTGTGGGGGCTCGTGCCCAGCGGTACGGTCAAGAACGATAAGGGCGTGGCGACGGATGTTCCTTCCAGCGAAATGACCGTGGGCATCGCGATGGGCAATTACAATCCGGATACCACCGAAGCTTATTTCAAGCAGCAAAAACTGAGTATGGTGAAGATCGATACCTATACTCTGTATGCGTTTGGCTCTGGGTCCGGCGCTGACGATTTGTACTTTTTCTTTCTCGATTCCACTAAGGCGGTTTTTGGCCACAAGCCGCTGATTCAGAAATTGATTGATATTCGCGCGGGGAAGGAAGACGGACTCCTGCGCAACGATAAGATGTACAACCTCATTAACGAAGTGAACGGGAACGGCGTGGTCTGGGCGGTGCTGGATGCCGGATATACACGCTTGGCCATGGGACAGCTTGCGCCAGAAGTGCAGCAATTTCCGGAATCGGCGGCGCTGGTGCAAAGAATGCAAGCGATGATCCTTACGGCCAATGCCAGCAGCGGTGTGGATGCGAAATTCCAGGCGGTTTGCGGGTCCAGTGGGGACGCGAATACGTTGAGCCAATTGATGGCGGCGGGACTGCTATACAAGAAGTATCAGGCAACGAAAGATAATCCGGATCTGGCGCAGTTGATGGATCAGGCGAATGTTAGTCCCTCGGGAGATCGCGTGGTGATCGCGATGACCGTGAGCGACGATCAGATGACGTCGTTGATTCGGCGGAACACATTCGCGTTTAAGATGCTAGCCGTTCGTAGCGCTGGCTTCTAGCCGGCTTTTGAGCGCGGCTGCCCACCGTAGCATCAGGATGGACTTTTGGTTACTCCGGCCGTGCGTCTCTCCGCGTACTCTCCGCGTTCCTCTGGTCGAGCTACCCAGATGCAACCAGAGTTTCTTCACTGACTCACTGCTGCGCCGATTCAGTCTGCCGGGGGATTCGGCGGCACGAACTTGGTCAGGCGGAGGATGGCGGCTTCGGCGTGAGACTCGCAGTGAACTTCGTCGATGCCATCCCACGTGGGCTTCTCGCGGTCGGGAGGTTCGGTTCCTGGCAGCGCTACCTCAACTTCCAGGCGATCGGGACTGCGACGAAGGGTGATGCCGCAGGGCACACCGGACGTATGGCAATGAAAGCAATGTTTGCACGCGGAGACGACGGAAGCCTGAAACTGCAGAATGGTCTCGTTGCCCAAGCCGGCAGCATCGGCCAGATAGCGGGCTGCGCCTCCCACGGCAGCAACGAGGCGCTCGTCAGGATCCATGCGGACAGAAATCTGATGGGGCACGGTATCCACGGTCAACTTTGATTAGCGAGCGCAACATCACACGCTTCGCGGCATTCAGGACAGTAGTAGAGGCCGTCAACCCCGAGCCGAACGTTGGATTGGCCTTTGCAGATGGTGCAATACTTTTCACAATTACAGTATTCTTCCGTTTTGTCGCACTGCACACAAACAACCTGCTGACGATTGGCCCCCATCACCCCTCCGCCCAAGACTTTACCTGAGCGCTCAACGAGCAGCAAGGGCTCGGGCCGTTACCATTGCCGATGCGTAAAGACGAGAGGATGAGCGGCAAGAGCGTGTTTTGACGACCCCCGTATCGCATGCTAGTATCAAAAATCGCCCCGAGCGAACGGAATGGAATCCGTAAACTCTCCCGCCAATTCAAGCCTCCGCAAAACGCCGCTCAACGCGTTGCATCGCCGCCTTGGAGCCAAAATGGTGAATTTTGGCGGGTGGGATATGCCTGTAGAGTATCCCGCGAGTGGCGGTCTAGTGGCAGAACACAAAGCGGTGCGCAGCCGCGTAGGCGTGTTTGATGTGAGCCACATGGGGGATATTCGAATTCACGGGGCAAAACGAGCGGGTGGGGCGTTGCAGGCGGTGCAGCACCTGACCATGAACGATGCGTCGAAACTGGCGATTCGCCAGGCGCAGTATTCAGCGATGTTATATCCGGAAGGCACGTTTGTGGACGATGTGATTGTCCACCGGCTGGACGAAGACGATTACCTGCTGGTGATCAATGCGGGAACGCGGGAAAAAGACGTGAACTGGGTGAAGAAGAACACCCAAGGGTTCGACTGCGTGGTTGAGGATCTGAGCGACACTTTCACGCAGTTAGCGATTCAAGGGCCGTGCGCCGCGGAGGTGTTACGGAAATTGACGGACGCGAATCTAGATGGTGTTAAGAATTACTGGTTCACGCACGGGACGGTGTGCGGGCTGAAGAATACGTTGATTGCGCGCACGGGGTACACGGGTGAGGACGGATTTGAGATTTACGTGCCGTCGGATGTGGCGACGAGCGAACGGGTGTGGAACGAAGTGATGGAAGCAGGAAAAGAGTACGGGATTGTGCCATGCGGTCTGGGAGCGCGCAACACGCTGCGCCTGGAAGCCAAAATGGCGCTGTATGAGCATGAGATCAGCGACAGCATTAATGTTTGGGAAGCGGGACTGGATCGATACTGCAAGATGGAGAAAGGCGATTTCCTGGGACGCGCGGCCCTGGAGAAGGCGCGAGCGGCTGGATTGCAACGAACGCTGGTCGGGCTGGAAATGGTGGAGCGAGGGATTGCCCGCGACGGCTATCGATGTTTTGATGAGTATGGGAATGCGATAGGGGTGGTGACCAGCGGTTCGCCTTCTCCGACGCTTGGCAAGAATATCGCGCTGGCGTATGTTCCTCCGCCAATGAGTGCCGTGGGTACCGCTGTGCTGGTGGAGATTCGAACGCAGAAGTGCAAGGCTCAGGTCGTGTCGACACCGTTTTACAAACGAATCCGGAAAGCAATCGCGAAATAGGGGAGGGAGCGGCAAATGGCATACCCAACGGAGTATCGCTACACCAAAGAACACGAGTGGATCGACGCGAAGGGCACGTCGGCGACAATCGGCATCACGGATTACGCACAAAGTGAACTCGGCGACGTGGTGTTTGTGGAATTGCCGAAGGCGGGAGCCAGCCTCACTGCGGGGAAGACGTTTGGCTCAATCGAATCGGTGAAAGCGGTGAGCGAAATTTATGCGCCAGCGACGGGCGAAGTGGTAGAGGCAAATGCGGAATTGCAGAACAAGCCGGAGAGCATCAACAACGATCCGCATGGCGCGGGGTGGCTGGTGAAGATCAAACTGGCGAATCCGAACGATGTGAACGGGTTGATGGATGCGGCGGCGTACGAGGCGTACATCGAGGAAAAGAAGAAAGAAGCGTCCGCCTGATGCGCTATCTCCCGAAGAGTCCTGCCGAGCGCGAGGAAATGCTGGCCGCCATCGGCGCGAAATCGATTGAAGAGTTGTTCTCGTCCATTCCCGAAGCATACCGGCTGAAAAAGCCGCTGAATTTACCTGGGCCGTACTCTGAGGCGGAGGTAATCCGCTATTTTGAGGAGCGCGGCGCGGAGAATTCGCTGGGGTACAGCCGGTTTTTGGGCGCAGGAATTTACTCTCACCTGCGGTCGGTGGTTACGGATGCGATTCTGCAGCGCGGTGAGTTTCTGACCTCGTACACACCCTATCAGGCCGAAATCTCGCAAGGCACGCTGCAGGCGATTTTCGAATTTCAGACGCTGATGTGCCAGTTGACGGGGCAGGAAGTCGCAAACGCGTCCATGTACGACGGATCGACGGCGACCACCGAAGCGGTATTGATGGCGGAACGATTGACAGGCCGTCGACGCGTGCTGGTGGCGCGGACGTTGCATCCGGAATATCGCGAGGTACTGCGGACGTACGCAAGGAATTCGGGATTGACCGTGCAGGAAATCGGGTTTGGCGCGTCGGGAACTCTAGACATAAAAGCATTGCAGGGCGCACTCGGGGAGGACGTTTGTGCGGTAGTGCTGCAGTCGCCGAATTTCTTTGGCGCGATTGAGAATCCCGGGGCGGTTGTGGACATTGTGCACGGGTCCGGGGCTTTGCTGGTGGTGGCGGTGGCAGAGGCATTGTCGCTGGGCATCGTAAAACCACCGGCGGAAGCGGACATCGTGGCGATGGAGGGACAGAGCTTTGGATTAGCGCCGAGTTATGGCGGCCCATTTGTCGGCGTGATTGCGTCTAAGGAAAAATTTGTGCGGCAAATGCCTGGGCGTTTGGCTGGACAAACTACGGATGTGAACGGGCGTCGGGGGTTTGTGTTAACGCTGGCGACCCGCGAGCAGCACATTCGCAGGGAAAAGGCAACTTCCAATATTTGCACGAATCAGGCGCTGTGCGCGTTGGCCGCAACGGTGCATCTCACTCTGCTCGGGAAAGAAGGAATCCGCGAGATGGCCGAACAAAATGTGGCCAAGGCTCAGTTCACGCTTGGCGAACTGGAGAAAATTCCGGGCGTGAGACGGACTTTTACGGCGCCGTTCTTCAATGAATTTTCAGTGGAGTTGCCGCGTTCGGTGAAGTTGGTGAACGCGGAGTTGCTGAAGTCGAAGATTGTCGGACCTTACGTGCTTGGTATGGCGTACCCGGAGCTGAGCAAGCATGCGCTGGTTTGCGTGACAGAGACGACGTCACGTGCGGAGATTGAGGCATTTGTTGGTGCGGTGGAGAGAGCGTTGGAAGTGCCCGTGTAGTCGCGGGTCTTTAGACCCGTGCTTTGCGACAAATCGACTAGAGACTGGAAAGACACGATCAGAATGACTGAAAAGATCAAGAAGGCGTCCAGACATGTGAGTCAGAATGAGGGCTTGATCTTCGAAAAGTCCTCCGCGGGGAAGCGAGCGTTCGAACTTCCGCCTTTGGATGTACCTTCGGTGGACGCGAGCAAGGTCTTGGGAGCGGCATATCGTCGCGAGGGCGTGGAAGGATTCCCGGAAGTGAGCGAGATTGAGGTGATCCGGCACTTCACGCGGCTTTCGACGTGGAATTATGCGATTGATTTGGGCATGTATCCGCTGGGATCGTGCACGATGAAGTACAACCCGCGCGTGAACGAGCACGTGGCGCGATTGGCGGGAATTGCGACGGAGCATCCGTACCAGCCGCAGGAGCTTTCGCAGGGATGCTTAAAAGTCTTGGCGCTGCTGGAAAAATCCCTGCTGGAAATTACCGGTATGGATGCGATCACGCTGCAACCCGCGGCGGGCGCGCAAGGTGAGTTGACAGGATTGTTGCTGATTCGCGCGTATCACCAGAAACAGGGCAATCCGCGAAAAAAAGTGCTGATACCAGACTCGGCGCACGGAACGAATCCGGCGACCGCGGTGATCGCCGGGTATGAGGTCGAGAACATTAAGTCCGATTCGAATGGACAAGTGGACCTGCGGCATTTACGCGAGCAAGTGACCGAAGACGTTGGGGCACTGATGCTGACAAACCCTTCAACATTGGGGATTTTCGAACAGCAGATACCGGAGATCGCAGAAATTCTGCATGCAAAGGGCGCGCTGCTGTACATGGATGGCGCGAACATGAACGCCCTGACGGGTGTGACCCGGCCCGGAGACATGGGCGTCGACGTGATGCACCTGAATTTGCACAAAACGTTTTCCACGCCGCATGGTGGAGGCGGACCGGGCGCCGGTCCCGTGGCCATGAAGAAGATGCTGGAGCCGTTCCTGCCTGTGCCGGTGCTGGTGGAGAAAGAAGGCGGGAGGCTGGGGCTAGATTATCAGCGCAAAGAAAGCATTGGGCGGGTGCGCGCATTCGGAGGGAATTTCGGCGTGCTGGTGCGTGCGCTGGCGTACATTCTGGCGTATGGTCCGGGAGTGCGGCAGGCCACGGAAGACGCAGTGCTGAACGCGAACTATATCCGGAAGCACCTGGAGGGAATCTACGATTTGCCGTACACACGGCCGTCGATGCATGAAGTGGTGTTCAGCGACGCGTTCCAAAAACGGCGCGGCGTAAACACGATGGACATTGCCAAGAGATTGATCGACTACGGATTTCACCCGTACACCACGGCGTTTCCATTGATTGTGCCGGGCGCCCTGATGATTGAGCCTACAGAATCAGAAAGCAAAGAGGAATGCGACTATTTCATAGACGCCATGAAATCTGTGGCGGAAGAAGCGGAGAACGACCCGGAACTGGTGAAAACCGCTCCACACAACACGCGCATTCGAAGATTGGACGAAGTCGGCGCGGCCCGCAAACCGATCCTGCGATGGAAGCCTGGTGTGAAGGCAGAAGCTGAAGAAGTGAGCACGACCGAGAGGAAACTGAGTACACCTCCGGTTCCCACCTGCTAAACTGAAAGTAAATCCAGACGGAAGCAGGTTCGAAAAGATGGGTGTGCCTCTTGAGGCGTGGATGCCGAAGTCGGTCATCCTGTTGCGCGAATACAGCCGCGAAAAATTTATTTCGGATTTAATCGCGGGAGTGACCGTCGGCCTGGTGGCCTTGCCGTTGGCGATGGCGTTTGCGATCGCGTCCGGAGTATCGCCGCAAGCCGGGATTTACTGCGCCATTGTGACCGGATTTCTGATTTCGGCGCTGGGTGGGTCGAAGACACAGATCGGGGGCCCGACCGGCGCGTTCGTGGTGGTGGTGCTGGGAATCATTGCGCGATACGGAATTGACGGGCTGTTCACCTGCACGATGCTGGCCGGCGTGCTGCTGGTGCTGATGGGACTGACGGGACTGGGCGCAATGGTGCGGTATTTCCCGCGGCCCGTGGTAGTTGGCTTCACGAATGGTATCGCGGTTCTGATCGCCAGCACACAAATCCGCGATTTTTTTGGGTTGCGGATGGAGCATGTGCCCGGCGACTTCTTTCACCGCATGGGAGCGATTGCGGAAAATTTCCACACGTTGAATTGGGCGGCAACCGGAGTGGGCGTCGCGTCTCTGGCAGTAATGATTCTGTGCCTTCGCTACTTCAAAAAAGTGCCAGGCGCGATTGTGGTGTGCTTCGGATCGATCGCCGCAGTCACTTTCCTTCACTTACCCGTGGAAACGATCGGAACGCGATTTGGGGGAATCCCGAGCGGGCTGCCACATATCGCGATCCCGCAGCTGAAGCCGAGCTTATTGCTGCACCTCCTGTCACCGGCAGTGACGGTGGCCATGTTGGGAGCAATCGAATCGCTGTTTTCGGCAGTGGTTTCGGATCGCATGAGCCACGACAAACACAATCCAAATGTGGAGCTGGTGGCACAAGGGGTGGCGAATATTTTTTCGCCGTTATTTGGAGGATTGCCGGCTACGGGAGCCATCGCGCGTACGGCAACCAACGTGCGATCCGGCGCGAAGAGTCCGATAGCGGGAATCATTCATGCGCTGACTTTGCTGGCAGTAATCCTGTTTGCAGCTCCGTTGGTGAAGAATCTGCCCCTGGCAGCCTTGGCGGGGATTCTGTTCATGGTCGCGTACAACATGGGGGATTGGGGGGAGATTCCGGAGATTCTGAGATTGACCAAGGCGGATATTGCTGTGTGGACGTTAACCGTAAGTCTGACGGTATTTGCGGATTTAACCATAGCGGTAGAAGTGGGAATGATCCTGGCGGCGTTTACGTTTATCCGGAAAATTTCGCAGACGACGACGGTTTCGAAGGTGACCGACGAATACATCGAGGATGGACGAGTGCACATTCTGCAGGACAAGGACATTCCCGATTATGCGGCAGTGTACCGCATTCACGGGCCATTCTTGTTTGGAGTGACGGATAAGATTTCCGCAATTACCGAGAATCTGCAGGATTTGCCGGCGATTGTGATCGTGCGGCTGCGAAATATGACCGCGATTGACGCCACCGGGATTGCCGCGCTCGAGGAACTTGCGAACCAACTCAAAGACAGCGGGCGCACCATGCTGCTGTGCGGTGCGCGGCCACAGCCTGCCGCGTTAATGCAAGAGGCGGGATTCGATCGTCACGTGAGCGCGGAAAACATTTGCGAAAACATCGAAACTGCCCTGGCAAGGGCTAAGTCCATTCACGACGAAGCTGCGCGAGCAGAAATTCAAGTTGGGATTCAGCCAACACTGCGTTCCTAAATCTCCAAGCTGAAAGAAAATTTACAAATCGTAATTCCCTTCTTTTCAGTTCGCATCAGCAAATCCTTAGTACCGTTCACTCAGACGACACTTTGTTTTGGCGGTTCCGTAACAATCTCCAAATAGTCTTCCCGCGGGATCGTGGGGTTGCGATCCCACTTTCAGGTTGGAAAAACAAACTAAGGAGATGTGTATGAAGAAGCTTTTAGCGGCAGTGATGTCGCTGAGTTTGGTTGGTGCGACTGTACCTGCGCCGATCCGAGCCAATGATTTTCCGGGCAACTCGAAGATCAAACACGTACTGCTGGTCAGCATCGACGGCATGCATGTGGTGGACTTTTTGAATTGCGCGAAGGGCGTCAGCGGAGTAAATAACGGTGACCCATACTGCCCGAACATGGCGGAATTGCGTAAGACCGGCGTGAATTATTTGGACGTGTCTACATCCAAACCGTCCGATTCTTTTCCTGGTTTGACGGCCATCGTCACCGGGGGCTCACCGCGCACGACAGGCGTTTATTACGATGTATCCTACGATCGGGTGTACGCCCCACCGACGATTCCCACGGGGAATGGCCTTGCGGGAGGAAATTGCGTTCGCAACACACCAAACGGCACCTCTGCCGAGTATGAAGAAGGCATCGATAAGAACCAGGCTTTTCTTAACGGCATCGACGGTATCAGCACCGCAAACGGGGACGGTGGAATCAACTCCATTGATCCAATGAAGCTGATTCGTGACCCGTACAAGGGCTGCGCTCCAGTCTATCCCTGGAATTTCCTCAGGGTAAACACGATTTTCGGCGTCGCCCATAAAGCCGGTGAGTACACAGCTTGGGCAGACAAACACCCGGCGTACTCTTCTGTCTCTGGCCCTGGCAACGGTACCAACGTCGACGACTTTTATGGACCTGAGATCAACTCCAATGTTGTGGCCCTGCCTGGGGTAACCACCTCGCTTGGTACCCCTTGCTCCCCCGTTGTTGATTCCCAGGCGGACCTCACCGCCTGGACGAACAGCTTCCAAAACATTCAGTGTTACGACTCGCTGAAAGTGAATGCGGTGCTGAACCAAATCGATGGCTATAACCATAACCGCTCAAACAAGGCCAAGGTCCCGGCCATTTTTGGTATGAACTTCCAATCCGTCAGCGTTGGACAGAAGCTAATTGAATACAACGCGGCCGGAACCACACTTCTGGCCACGGGCGGCTACCTGGACGCGAAAGGCACGCCCACCGAGGTCTTAGTGAATGAAATCCAGTTTGTTGACGCTGCTATCGGCGATTGGGTTTATGAACTGAAGAAACAGGGACTGTACGAATCTACGCTCATCGTTATCACCGCCAAACACGGCCAGAGCCCCATCGATTCTCAGCGCTACATCCGGATTACCACCGGCGGCCCGCTGACGACTTCGCCGAGCAAACTGATTGACAATTGCTTGCCGGCGTCGGAGTCCAACGCGGGCGGTCAAATCGGTCCGACGGAAGACGATATATCTTTGTTGTGGCTGAGTAATACCTGCACCGCGGCAACCGAGGTACAAGTGCTCGAAACCTCATCACAGATCTCGGACAACAAGGCGGGCATCGGCCAAATCTTCTACGGAAGAATCCTCGCGCAACAATTCAATAAACCCGGAATTCCCCCAGACGGAGACCCCCGCACTCCGGATATCATCGTTACCCCGAACGTGGGAGTTACATACTCCAAGAGCACCGCGAAGCAAGCCGAGCACGGCGGTTTCGCACATGACGACACCAACGTGATGATGCTGATCTCCAATCCGGAATTTGACGCAGAGACCATCACCAGCTCCGTAGAGACTTCGCAGGTGGCGCCGACGATCCTGAAGGTCCTCGGTCTCAATCCATCGGCATTGGACGCAGTACGTGCTGAAGGAACGCAAGTGCTTCCGGGCGTTCCCTTTTAGCAATCGTACAAAACCGAAGTAAATCAGAGAGGCGGCCTAAGGTGGCCGCCTTTCTTTTTTCTAAGGTTGAAGAAAAAGGCACGATTCTTGAAGACTCGCCACTACGGCAACCGGTTGACGTCCCTGAAGTGCTACTTCGTTTGGAATTGGACGCTGTGGACGATGTTTTCGAACGCGGGTTTGAATCGCGGGAAATCGGATTCCGGCGCAACGAAGACGTAGTAATAAAGACCTTGCGGGCCGATTACGGTCACCAGCCAGTCGGTTTCGGTGCCGCCAGCCGGGGAATCATTGTGGAGATAGGTGGAGAGAGCGGGTAAGCCAGCCACTGTGAATTCACTTGGGCCTCGATCGACCTCCATAGCGTCATTTTCTTTTTGCAGGGAAGCAATCAGACTTTGCGTGACATTGCGCAGGGCATCGCTGGAACTAGCGCCTTTCCCTTTCACGCCACCGATTCCCGCGATCATGCCCCAGCCCAGCACCCCTTGACCGTTTCCCGAATCGATGACGCCTCCCGCGGGAACCAGGACTACTTCATTTTTCTTGCCGTAGCGCTTCCAATTCGCCGGATAAGCGATGCTGGCTTTTCCGTAGCGAAGATACTCGCTGCTGTCGGAAGGGTCTTCAGGTTTTGTGACAGGCACGGAACCGCCCGATTTTGACCCAGCCGCACGCGCTGGTTTCGCTTTCGTGGGAGCCGGAAGTGCCGCGACTTCCCTTTTGATGGCTTCGAACTCGGCGGAATCTTTTTGCGCCCCTTCAGGAACCCCGCCGAGCTTTCGAATTTCTGCTTCGACCCGCTCGATGCGGTGATCGGGATTGGGATGGTCGGAGAAGAACTCAGGCGGCCCTTTGCTTTCACCCGAAGCATTCAGGTTTTCGAAGAAGGCTGCCATCGCGCGCGGGTCGTAACCGGAATCGTATAGGACTTGCGTGCCCATCACGTCGGCCTGAGTCTCCGCACCGCGAGAATAGTGCAGCAGAACGCTGCCAAAGGTGAGATTCCCTGCCCCGGCAGCAGCAGCGCCTGCGGCACCGCCAAACAGGCTGCCGGCGGCGCCCATAATTCCTGCCCCGAGCTGGGCGTATTGCACTTTGGTGGCCTGATTGGTGCCGTGGCGAAGAGCGACATGAGAAAGCTCGTGAGCCATAATGGCGGCGAGTTGAGCTTCGTTGTCCGCTGCTTCGATGGCGCCACGATTGATGAACACAAAACCGCCGGGAAGCGCGAAGGCGTTAACGGCTTTATCGTTGACACAGTGAAATTCCCAAGGGTAATCGACGCCGCGGGTGTTGAGATGCTCAATGAGGCGGTGGCCAAGCTTGGTGAGATAAGCATCGACTTTGGGGTCGTTGCACATTTGCATCTTCTGTTCGACTTCGGTCGCGGCTTGTCGGCCAAGCTGGATATCTTGTTGAGGTGAAAACGAATTGATGCCAGGCTTGATCGTGGTCCGCTGAGCTAAGGAGCTAGGAGCGACAGCAAAGAAGAAAAAGAAAAAGATTAAGCAGAATCCGCAAGCAGTGTTTCGAGGACGAGTATTCAGGACATCCGCGCTTCCGCCTGAATTGAAACAGTTGCGGGCAGCTACGGCGCACAGCCAGGAGTGGCTGCGCCACGAGAAGTTATGACGTCGGCGTGAGTCCATTCGAGAAATTATACTCGGGCGGGGAATAGAAAAAGCCCGGGCGGCTACCCACCCGGGCCTTCTTAGGAGGAGCAGAAGAAACTTAGCGGGCCAGGCGGGGGCTTGGCTCGGGTGGAACCGGCAAACCCGGTGCTTCCACCGGACGTCCACCGCGTGCCTGGGTGATGCGTGCAGCGATGACCGGCTCAGGTTTGCGAGCGGGCATAGCCAGGTTTTCGCCTTCGCGAACGAAAGAGAGCTTGTCGGCCGAGCGCTCCCAATCGATGCAGATGAGATCGCCACAATGCACCTGATCGGTCGCGAGCAGGTTGGCCATGGGATAAACTACATGCCGCTCGATCGCCCGCTTCAAGTGACGGGCACCGTAGCGCTGATCTGTGCCTTCCTGCAGCAGAAAATCGCGGCCGGCCTCGGTGACCCGGAAAAGAAATTGCCCTTTCGCGGTTTCGAGGACGCGGGCTTGCACCATGGAGAGTTCGATGTCGAGAACCTGTTCGAGTTGGGTGCGCTGCAGGGGATGAAAGACCACGACTTTGTCGAGACGGTTCATGAATTCAGGCGAGAACTTTCGGCGAGCCGCTTCAACGGCGGTGCGCTCCACTTTTTGGTCCAGATCGGTTCTCGGTTTATCGTCGGATTTGATGAAACCGTAGCCGCCCGCCATGAGTTCGGTGATTTCACCGCCACCAAGGTTGGAGGTCATGAAGATGACGGTCTGGGAGAGATCAACGCGACGATTGTCTCCGAGGGTGAGCGTGGCCTTATCAAGCATCCCGAGGAGCAACTGCCACAGGGCGTCGCTCGCTTTCTCAATTTCGTCAAACAGGAGAAACGAGAGCTTCAGCTTATCCGAATGAGACGCTGCCAGGGCTTCCTGAGTAATTAGGGGATGTGTTTCGCGGTGTCCGAGGTAGCCCGGGGGCGAGCCGATGAGTTTCGCGATTTCGTGAGAGTGCTGGAATTCGGCACAATCGACCTTAATGACCAAGCGGGGATCGCCAAACAGAATTTCCGCAGCGGCTTCGACGATGCGCGTCTTGCCAGAACCGGTGGGTCCGAGAAAGAGCAGATTACCGACTGGACGGCCGGGCGAATTCAGGCCGGCGCAGAAGACTTGGTGGAGGTCGACAAGTGCCTGAACGCCTTCTTCCTGACCGACAATTTTGGCGTGCAACGATTGGTGAAAATCGCGAGTGTCGTTGCTGCGGATGCTGGGGTCCAGTTGGTGTCGAACTGCTGCTCTCATAACCCTTACCTCGGCTGCATTGGCCCTTTCCTTTAATCCCTCGGAATGCGTCAGGACCAGATGCGCGTGGCGACCGTCGAAAGAACGTGCGCGAAGTCAGAGGAGCATGAGGAGTGCCAATTCGAAAGCCCCCGTCGCCCCGGGAAACACGTCTCGGGTCAACAACATACAAACGCGGCAGTTACAGTGAGTGTCTCAGGCGTGAGACAGATGTTGCGGCGTGTACCAATGTGAGAGGAACACAGCAGTTTGTGTCCATGGGTCAATGACAAAAAGAGGCGCTAGGTAAAATCCGGCGTCACGCATGGTGATTACGCGCCCTTTCGTCCAAATCGCCCACATCCAGTGACGGCATCTGGGCACCCTGGAGTCGGATGCAGCGGTGTAAAGCCGCTGTTACCGTGCTGGATCCTTCTTGTTGCGGCTTTGGGTGGCGGCTGCCGGGGTCGTTGCGGGCAACGCGGCGGGACGAGGTGTTCCCTCATCCGCGACGGCTTGAACCGGAGCGTCTTTGCCGAAACCGTCCACACTCGGAGCCGCTGCGGTCAAATCATCAGCCGGAGACTCCGGCGTGACCAGTGCGCCTTCGCGTTCGCGGACAAACGTAAGCTCCTTGTGCTCGCCGTCCCAATCCACGCGCACGAGGTCGCCCATGCGGACTTGCTGGGTGGCCAGCAGGTTGGCTAGCGGGTAGACCAGGTAACGTTCAATGGCGCGCTTGAGATGCCGAGCGCCATAGCGTTGGTCCGTACCCTCCTGAAGCAGGAAATCACGCCCGGCATCGGTGACGCGGAACAGGAACTTGCCGGTGGCGGTGTCGAGAACGCGCTTCTGCACCATGCCGAGTTCGATGTCCAACACGGACTGAAGCTCGTTGCGATTCAACGGATGGAACACAACCACCTTGTCGATCCGGTTCATGAACTCCGGAGAGAATTTGCGGCGAGCGGCTTCGACGGCGGTCCGTTCGACCTTTTCGTTGATCTCGGTTTGCGGCTTATCGGCGGATTTGATGAAGCCGTAGCCACCGCTAAAGAGTTCGGTGATGTCGTGGCCGCCCAGGTTAGAAGTCATGAAAATGACGGTTTGCGACAAATCGACGCGGCGGTTGTCGCCCAACGTGAGCGTGGCCTTGTCCAGCATACCGAGGAGCAACTGCCAAAGCGCGTCGCTGGCCTTCTCGATTTCGTCGAACAGCAAGAAGCTGAGCTTGAGGTCTTCACGATGGTTGGCCGCAAGGGCCTCCTGGGTAATAAGGGGATGCGTTTCCCGGTGGCCCAAATAGCCTGGGGGCGAACCGATGAGCTTCGCAATCTCATGCGAATGCTGGAATTCAGCGCAGTCGATCTTAATAACCGCGCGGGGACTGCCGAACAGAATCTCCGAGGCGGCTTCGACCAGACGGGTCTTACCAGATCCCGTGGGGCCTAGAAAGAGCAGGTTACCGACGGGCCGCCCCGGGGAGTTGAGACCGGCGGTGAAGACCTGAAAGAGCTCCACCAGAGCCTGAACACCCTCGTCCTGACCGACGATCTTCGCGCGCAGAGCCTTCTGAAACTCGACGGTCTCAGTGCTGCGAATATTCGGATCCAGAGACATACCGCCTGTGGCCATACTGCCTCCTAGCGATCCCGCAAAGCAGGATGCGTATTTCCGAAACGCCCGACGCCCCGCATGGCGCGCTTCAGATCATTCCGTTCCCGGAATTGATCCAACTTCACCTGAATGGTGGAGTTGAGTAAGCGCAGCTGCACGAGAAGTTCGTGCGCGACCGCGGGTGATTCGGAAATTCGCAAGACCGGTGGGAAGAGGTCCGCCAAATCAAGGTTGAGACTGCGTAGGTTTTGGACGAGTTTGTGAACCGCTGGGGATTGCGGATCCGCCAAATCGACCTGATTGTTCACCTGTTCGCGGAGCGAGCGCCAGTCCAGTTCCACGAAGGGATGTTTGCGGGTAACTTCGCGAACGACCGCGTCGGTGATACGAGCGCGTTCGCCAAGCCGCGCGAGATAGAGCTGCCGGACTTTTCCGGCGCGGCGCACGTTGTGCACCAGGTAATAGGAATTGCCTTTGCGGCGAATGAACGCCAATCCACTTCCTCCGCAAGCCCTCCGGCCACAGCCGAAGAGTTGCTTGGTGCGTGTAGTGTAAGAGCATTCCACTACGGCGGTCAAGCCAGCAGGGCACGAAACAGTCAACAATTTCACCGTAAATTTTTGATTGCGCCGTATTGGATTTTCTACTGCCATCTCAGTCTCTGTTGAATGCGTCGCGGCCAGCCCTGACCTGCTGGCTTTCTCCTGCTACTTTCCCTCTTCTGCTGTATGAAACACGGCAGTAAGAGAAGAATCTCGATTTGGCGCTTGCTTGGACTCCGTTACGCGGGTGGAAACTGCGGAGTTTTCGGGCAGCCTTGCTAAGATAAGATGCGGTTTTCCGCCGGAGGGTTTTCAGGTGTCTTGGGCGCCCGTCTACAGCGTCGTGAAACAAATTCCCCGAGGCCGTGTTACTACCTATGGGGCGTTGGCCAAAGCTTTGAAACTGCGCGGTGGGGCGAGAACCGCGGGTAGGGCAATGGCGGCAACGCCCTCTGGAAAAGGCATTCCGTGGCACCGCGTCGTCGGTGACCGCGGCAGACTGCTCATCCCCGAGCCGTACGGTTCCCTTCAACGAAAACTGCTGGAGAGCGAGGGCGTGCAATTGCTGGAATTTCGCGTGGACCTGAAGAAGTATCTCTGGACACCCAGCAAAACAGCAAAGCCGACGGCGAAAGAAAAGCCACACCAGAAACGTAGTAAAACCAAGCGAAGCTAAAGATTCGAAGAGAGTCGGCGGCTTGGGATACCATAGAGGTTCGCTCAGCGAACATGCCCAGTCCCATACTGGTGGTCGAGAACCTAGAGAAGCGCTACGAGGAAGTGCACGCGGTGCGCGGTGTGAGCTTCTGCGTGCAGCAAGGCGAAGTGTTTGGCCTGCTAGGGCCAAACGGAGCTGGGAAGACCAGCACCATCGAGGTGCTGGAAGGATTGCGCGTGCCGGATGGCGGGCGCGTTTCCGTATGTGGACTGGATCCGCAAAAGAGTCCCAACGAGTTAAAGAATGTGATCGGCGCAACCCTCCAAGCCACTTCCCTGCCGGACAAATTGAGAGTGGAAGAAGCGATTCGGATGTTCGCGGGATTTTATAAGAAGTCCCGAAATCCTGGCGAACTCTTGAAACGGTTTGGCCTAGAAGAAAAACGAGAGAGTTTCTACAACCAGCTTTCGGGAGGGCAGAAACAGAGACTGGCGCTGGCGATGGCGTTGGTGAATGATCCCGAATTGTTGTTTCTGGACGAGCCGACAGCCGGGCTGGACCCGCAAGTGCGCCGCGAGATTTACAGCATCATCGAAGAGCTGAAAGCCGAGAAAAAGACCATCGTGCTGACCACGCACTACATTGAGGAAGCCGAGCGGCTGTGCGACCGGGTGGCGATTATCGATCATGGGAAAGTGATCGCGTTGGGAACGCCGCGAGAGTTGAAGCAATCTTCCGCGAATACCACGCGCATTGAGGTCAAGCTCAGTAAGCCTGCTTCCAATGGAACGCTGAAGAACCTGGATGGGGTGGCGGACGCGCGGGAACTGGATGGCGGGTACGTTCTTCATTGCCACCGAACGGCGCCAGCGATCGTGGCCCTTGTCAAACACCTCGAGGCGGAGAACAACGAACTGGTGAGCCTGGAGATTGCCACGCCCTCGCTGGAAGATGTTTTCATTGAGCTGACCGGAAGGAGACTCCGCGATTGAAAACGATCTGGACACTGGCGAAGATGCGCATTCGCCTCACCATGCGGAACAAAACGTTCCTGTTCTTCAGCCTGGTCATGCCGATGGTGTTTTTCTTTTTGTATGGGAGCGTGTTCGCCAAAGGCAACCCGCAAGCCGTGACCTACCTGATGGGTCCGGTGTTATCACTCACAGTAATGGGCACGTTTTGGGGCCTGAGCATGCAACTGGTGACCTGGAGGGAGCAGGGGATTTTGCGACGCTTCCGGCTCGCGCCCATTTCGCCAACGGCGATGATTGGGTCGAGTGTGCTGGCGAATTGCGCTTTGATTCTGCCTACGATTGTTTTGGAGTTGGTGCTGGCGCGGGCGGTTTACCATGTCACTGAATTTGGTGATTTGATCAGCGTCTTTGTGCTGGTGATTTTAGGGATTACCTCGTTCGGCGCGCTGGGATTGATTGTGGCCAGCGTGACCAACACCATGCAGGAAACGCAAATCATCAACCAACTGCTGTGGTTCTCGTTCATTTTTCTCTCTGGTGCGACGGTGCCTTTGGCAGTGCTGCCCAAGGTCGTTCAGCGTGTCGGACTGTTTTTACCTGCAACATATCTCGTGAGCGGATTGCAGCGCGGCATGGTCTATCGCGTGGGAGTGCTTTCGCTCGGCGTAGAGATTGTTTCGTTGGCGACGTGGGGAGCGCTCGCCTTTACAATTTCTTCCTTGCTGTTTCGTTGGGAGCCCGAGGCCAAGCTGCCCCGCAATGCCAAGCTTTGGGCCGCGGCAACGATTCTACCGTTCGTCCTTTTGGGGATTTGGGAGAATCACAACGGCAAACTGTTGTCGACTGCGCAATCCATGATGTCTGGCCGGCCCACCGAGAACGCGCCCCATGACAAGGCGCAGTAACGCCGCAATCTGGTGTGGGTGGCCCAGGTGCCGATTTTGCACCTGGGTCTTGGGTTAGAGCGGCCTGCCAGCTTGAGAATACCCCTCCAAAATGGCTGAGAAACGCATACTTGCTATGCCTCGAATTCATTGACGCTCGTAGCTCCCTGACTTATTCTCGAATTGCGAGCTGAGTCCAACGGAATCATAGGGAGGCATGCAATGCCGGTACAGAAGACCGAAAAAATTTGGCACAACGGGAACTGGATTCTCTGGGACGATGCCAAGCTCCACGTATTGACGCACGCCGTCGGCTACGGCTCTGCCGTGTTCGAAGGGATCCGCTGCTACGATACCCCGCAGGGACCCGCAATTTTCCGGCTGCGCGAACATATGCAGCGACTTGATCAACTCCGGGAAGATTTATCGCATGGAGTTTGCGTATTCCCTGGACGATTTTTGCAATGCGGCTTGCGAACTGGTGCGCTTGAATAAAATGAATGCCTGTTACGTGAAGCCGATCGCGCTGCGTGGATATGGCGAAGTGGGCGTGAACCCGCTGAGCTCTCCCATCGAGATTTACATGGCGTGCTGGCAATGGGGAGCGTATCTCGGCCCAGAGGCGTTGTCGAACGGCGTGGATGTTTGCGTGAGTTCGTGGACACGCATTGCGCCCAATACGTTGCCAGCGATGTCCAAGGCGGCGGCGAATTATATGAACTCGCAACTCATTCGCATGGAGGCGGCGTTGAACGGGTTTGCCGAGGGCATCGCACTCGATTCTCATGGACACGTCAGCGAAGGTTCGGGCATGAACCTTTTCCTGGTGCACGATGGCGCGCTCATTACTCCGCCGTTGTCGGCCAGCATTCTTCCGGGTATTACGCGCGATTCCATCGTGAAACTTGCGGGCGATTTGAATATTCCCGTGAAGGAAGCGGTCATCCCGCGAGAAATGGTCTATCTGGCGGATGAGGTGTTCTTCGTCGGGACAGCAGTGGAGGTTACGCCGATTCGCTCCGTCGACAAGATTGCGATTGGCAAGGGCGTGGCGGGTCCGGTCACCCGAAAGATTCAGGAAGAATTTTTTGCGGTGACGAGTGGGAAAAAACCGGACCGGCACAACTGGTTGACCCCCGTGAATGCGCCGGTGGCCGCTTCACGCTAGGAAGAGCAGCATCCATCGGCAATCGGCGAGCAGAAGTATCTGCTCCTCGCTGCTGACTTTCCCGAACACGTCTTGCTTTCCTTTCTGGCTCGCGTGTCTTAATCCAGCTAAAATTTGGTCATCGTTGTACATATGGTACGACCCGGAGGCCGTTGGATGTACAACCTTACGCAAAAGCTGACTGCGGAGTTCCTCGGGACGTTCGCGCTGGTCTTTTTCGGGGCTGGCGCCGTCTGCATCGATTTCCATTTGCGCGGCTCGGGGGGATTGGGATTGCTGGCGATCGCGCTGGCGAGTGGGCTGGCCTTCGCGATCATGGTTTCGGCGCTCGGGCACATCTCCGGCGGACACTTCAATCCCGCGATTACGATTGCGTACTGGGTGACCAAACGGCTCTCGACCCTGGAATCGCTGGCGTACTGGGGCGTTCAACTGGCTGGCGCGATTGCCGCGGCTGCGTTGCTGAAACTCGTGGTCCCGGAAGATGTGGGAACCAATGTGTTCCTGGGTACACCGGAATTGATGCGGGATTATCCGCGCTGGTCGGGAATGGCAATGGAAGGGGTAGCGACCTTTTTTGTGGTCCTTGTGGTGTTTGCTACTATCGTGGACGAACGTGCCACGTTTCGTTCGGTAGCGGGGTTTGCCATTGGGCTGACGATTACCCTCGGGATTTTAGTGGCTGGCCCGCTGACCGGAGGAGCACTGAATCCGGCGAGGGCCTTGGGGCCGGAATTGGTCTCGCGTCATTGGCTGAATTGGGGAATTTACTGGGTCGGTCCATTGGGTGGCGGGTTTGTGGCGGGGCTTGTGTACGATTCCTTATTTTTGAGGAAGCCTGAGGATTGATCGGCGAGTTTTCCTGTCCGTTGGCCTAGGTAACTAAGCGGCTACGAGCGTCAGCACGCGTGTTGTTGTGATTCTTGGTGGGTGCTAGCTTCAGGGAAGGCGAGCATTGCTTGCGGGGTGTGTGCACATGGCTCTGAGCATCGACGACTTGTTGCGGCGCGCGGTTGAAAATAAATCCTCGGACTTGCACCTGAAGGTCGGCAATCACCCCTACTTGCGAGTGGATGGCCTGCTTACCCCATTGACGGACGTGCCCGCGTATTACGCCGGAAGAAATGCTATCGATGGCGTTCAGCATGATGACCAACCGCCAAAAGCAAAAATTCAAAGAAACCGCTGAATTGGATATGGCGTATGGCGTTGCTGGATTGGGACGATTCCGCGTGAACGTGTTTCAGCAGCGCGGAAATGTGGGAATGGTTCTGCGCGTGATTCCCACCAAGATTCGGACCATTGAAGAGCTGAACCTGCCGCCAGTGATTACGAAAATTTGCGAAGAGCAGCGCGGGTTGGTGCTGGTCACGGGAACCACCGGTTCGGGTAAGTCGACGACCCTGGCTTCCATGATTGATCGCATTAACGCGAGCCGCGCCGACCACTTGATCACGATTGAGGACCCCATCGAGTTTTTGCACCGCGACAAGCGCAGCTTTATTAATCAGCGCGAAGTCGAGGTGGATACCGCGAACTTTTCGACGGCCTTGCGCGCTGCCCTTCGTCAGGACCCCGACGTGATTCTGGTCGGCGAAATGCGCGACCTGGAAACCATTTCCACAGCATTGCTGGCGGCGGAAACCGGCCACCTGGTGTTCTCTACCTTGCACACGTTGGACGCGACCGAAACCATTCAGCGTATTATCGCGGTGTTCCCTCCCCCGGAACAGAAACAGATTCGTTTGCAGATGGCCGCGACGCTGAAAGCGGTGATCTCACAGCGCCTCGTGCGCCGAGCGGACGACAAGGGCCGCGTGCCTGCCGTGGAGGTGATGATCGCGACCGCATACATTCGCGATTGCATCATCAATCCTGATAAAACTCGCCTGATTCATGATGCGATTGCGGCTGGTACTTCGCAGTATGGAATGCAGACCTTCGACCAATCCTTGTTTGATTTGTATTCGAAGGAACTGATTACTCTGGATGAGGCTTTGATGCGCGCGTCCAACCCGGATGAATTCAAGCTGCGCATTCAGGGGATTCGGTCCGCGGCCGACGCAGCGCGCGAGGAAATGGCCTCGCAAATGGCCGACTTCGAGCGCTTCTCCCGCAAGTAGACCTTGCACGAAGTTGGCAGCCGGTAGTCGAAAGACCGCAGTTAACGGCACAGCCGTTTTTTAACCTCAATAATCTTGCCCCGCACCGCAATGGCATATATCATGCGCGCATTCGCGTGAGGCTTGCCCACCGCCTTCGCTCATCCTTTCAACCTGGAGTTTGCCATGAGCAAGCTTGTGCTGTTTCCCGGACGTCGCAACTTTTTGAAGGCGACGGCCGTGTTGACGACCGGCATCACTGGACTGACGATGCTGCCGGAAGCGGTGCGATCCGAGGACGGGGATTTGTATGTGGTGGGTCCGAAGAAGGGATACTCGCCGCAAATCGGCACTCTGGTATCGCAAATGGCGTTTATGCGCTGGCAGGTGCTGAATTCGGTGAAAGGACTATCGCAAAAAGATTTGGATTTCTTGCTGGATGATAAAGCCAACCGCATCGGGGCTTTGTTGGTGCACCTGGCTGCCGTTGAGAAATTCTATCAGCTGAATACGTTCGACAACCTGGCGCCCAACAGCATGCCGGGGGCTTGGAAAGAAAAGTGGGGAATGCCGATGGAGTTAGGCGAACCGGCGCGCAAAGCGATTGTGGGAAATAATCTGGACTACTACCTGAATATTTTGAACGAGACGCGCGAGAAGACCTTGGCGGAATTTCGAAAGCGCGATGATGCCTGGCTCATGGCTGTAGATAAGAGCTGGGGCTGGGGACCAACCAACAACTACTGCAAATGGTTTCACGTAACCGAGCACGAAGCCAATCACAACGGGCAAATCAAATTATTGAAGAGCCGACTGCCTGGGGCGAAACCGGCGGGCGAGTAGAAAGAAGAGGAGCCCCAGGAGTTCACCGCTGGGCAGGGTGAACTCCTGGGGAGGAAAGCGCGCCGGGTTAATTGTAATGCGCGGCGTTCTTTTCGATGAAAGGCGTCAACTCTTCCGGCAATTCCTCGACCACGAAAATGGAATTGGTCGGGCAGACGGGCACGCAGGCGCCGCAATCGATGCATTCGGCCGGATTCACGTAAAGCTGCGGAACAGTGGCGAAATCGGCTTCATCCTTGGTCGGATGGATGCAATTCACGGGACAGGTTTCGATGCAGTGCTCGTCTTTGGTGCAGGTGTCGGTAATGACGTAAGCCATAGTGAGGTTTCTCCCCGAAATGGAAATGGCAATCGGCGTGCCAGTTGCGCGACGGCAAAAGTGCCGTGTTTTCAGTGAACGACAAGCACAATTGTGAACTACGACCAAATTGGGGTGTGTGATCTGGCGCACGCCAGTATGTTTATATCCCCCACGGCCCGTTTCACGTGGGGCACACAGCGAACTCAAGAGCCAGCAGGGCTGCCAGCCTTACAAAGGCTGGTTTCTGCGATTTGCTTCCACTATGCTTCCCTCATGTTTGGAAAACCTCGGCAGATGGAGACGGAAGCGGAATTGTATGACGCGGCGATCAAGATTTTGATGCGGCGGGCGCACTCGGTTTCCGAGATGAAGAAGGCGCTGGCGCGGCGCTGCGAAGACGAAAAAATACTGAAGGACGTGGTGTCGCGATTGAAACGGGAGAAACTGATCGACGATGCGCGTTATGCGCAGCAGTTTGCCAGGCATCGTGCACAGGGACGTAAACAAGGGCAGTTTCGCATTGCGCGGGAGTTGCGCGCGCGCGGAGTTCCTGACCAACATATTGTGACTGCCTTGCAGGAGTCTGCAAAAGAAACGGATCCCGCGGGGCTGGTTCGGCAGCGGATCGAACGGAAGATGCGCAGCTGGCGTGGCGAAATTGATGAGAAGAAGGTGGCTTCGTTGTACCGATCGTTGCTTGGCGCGGGGTTTCCGGCGGAATTGATCCGTCGGGAATTGCATCGCATGACCCACGAAGAGGTACCGGAAGAGTAGCAGCGGGTTTATCCCGCTGCCGGTACAGCAAGAGCAGCGGTGTAAAACCGCTGCTACACCAGTTTTTTCCAACTGGGGACAAACTTCTGAGTTGGGGTTGCCAATTTTGTCCACTCGAACGTGAACGAGCCTGAAAATGGCCACTCGTGTGGATCGTCGACTAGTCCAGCACGCACAGGATTCGCAAACACATAAGCCGCGACGATGCCCACACTTTCACCGGAACGAAGAATATGATCGTAGTAGTCGCGTTGCCAAAGATTCCGGATGCCCATTTTTCGAGCGCGACTTGCCGAGACACCTTTGAATCCTCGTATCGCTTGCGATAGTTCGCAGGAGTCCGCCAAAGAACTGGCCAAGATGTGGCAATGGTCCGGCATGAAGCAATACGCATTGATCGAGAACCCAGCCTTCCTCAATTCGTCGTGCATGGTCGCGACTAGCAATTCGACGAGACGGGCATTTGTGAAAAGAGTTCTGCGGCTTCCGGCGCAAATGGTCACAAAGTAACTTCCGAAGCCCAAGTAATAGGGCCGCAGAAGGCGATGTCCGGGATGCTTGTAGTTCATTAATAGGTATTTTACTCACGAGGAATGCAAGGCGCCATCAACGAAAGATGTTAAGGCACTGTCCAGCGGAATTAACCTGAGGCTACTCAGCTGTTTCGAGCCACAAGCATCAGGGTAAACCCGCTGCTACGTGATTGGCGGGTTTGGTTGGGCTCTGCGATAATTGAGTGTTTCGAGTGCGGGTCCGAATGAGGCTAACGTGAGCGCGACCGGTGAAGGCGCGAAAAAAATTGACGGGCAACGAAGTACGCGAGAAGTTCCTGGAGTTTTTCGAGAGCAAGGGACACCGGCGCGTACGCAGCTCTTCGCTTGTGCCTCATGGCGATCCCACGCTGCTGTTTACGAACGCCGGAATGAACCAGTTCAAGGACGTGTTTTTGGGGCTGGAGAAGCGTGAGTATTCGCGGGCCACCACGGCGCAGAAATGTGTACGCGCAGGCGGCAAACACAACGACCTGGAAAATGTAGGATTTCACCAAACGGCACCACACCTTTTTCGAGATGCTAGGGAATTTCTCGTTTGGCGATTACTTCAAGAAGGATGCCGTAGCGTTCGCCTGGGAGTTGGTCACTTCCCCGCAGTGGTTTGGACTCGCGAAAGACAAGTTATACGTAACGATCTTCGGCGGGGCGGAGGTTGCCCCCGGGACTCTGCTTGGCGTGGACGAAGAGGCCCAGCAGTTCTGGCTGGACCAAAATGTGCCCGCGGAACGAATCCTCGCGATACCCGGATTGAAAGACAATTTCTGGGCTATGGGCGATACCGGACCGTGCGGACCCTGCAGCGAGATTCATTACGATATGGGACCGGCGGCTTCGGAAGAGGGCCACACGGATTGCAAATTTCCGTGCGATTGTGGGCGATATGTGGAGATTTGGAACCTGGTGTTCATGCAGTTCAATCGCGACGCGACCGGCACTTTGACGGCGCTCCCTCGACCATCGATTGATACCGGAATGGGTTTAGAGCGCGTGACCGCGGTGCTGCAGGGTGTGATGTCGAACTACGACACGGATTTGTTCGTCCCGCTGATTGACCGGGCTGCGGAATTGACGGGCGTGGATGAGCAAAAGGAATTGGCGACGGAGGAAAAACAGCGAAGCGCGGCATCCCTCCGGGTGATCGCTGATCATGCGCGCGCAACAACTTTTCTTATTACCGATGGCGTATTGCCTTCGAATGAAGGGCGCGGCTACGTTTTGCGCAAGATTATCCGGCGAGCGATCCGCCATGGGCGCTTGCTCGGCGCGACTAAGCCATTTCTGGCAGAGATGGTGGGCACAGTAAGGGAGCTCATGGGAGAAGCCTATCCGGAATTGCTGGAACCTGCGGCGGATCGCGTTCCGGAGATTGTTCTCGCGGAAGAAAAGAGATTCGGCCGCACCCTGGATTTGGGACTGGAAAAGCTCGACGGTATGATCGCCGATGCTAAGCGCTGGCTGGAATCACATACGGACGCTGACTTAAAAACGTCTTTAAATGCACTCTCTGGAACACCTACATCCGATGACGACATCCAAATCATCCGAAATCGCGGAAAGGAGTTGGATGGCGAAGGCGTATTCAAGCTCTACGACACCTATGGCCTTCCCCGCGATTTCATCGAAGACGCGACACGGGACGCCGGAGTAAAAGTAGATTGGCTTGGATTCGAAAAGGCTATGCAGGAGCAGCGGACGCGCGCCCGGGCTTCATGGAAGGGTGTACACAAGGAATCGGCGAACCCAGCGTATACAAAATTGGTGGAGACCTTTCGAACCGAGCCGGATTTTTATTGCGCGACGCAGGCCAAGGATTGCCGCATTGAGGCAATCATCACCAAGGATGGCCCAGTCAACGAACTGAAACCGGGACAAAGCGGCGAGGTAGTGCTGGACCGCACAGTGATCTATGCGGAATCCGGCGGACAGATGGCGGACACGGGCAGCTTTTATGACAATTCTGGCTCGCAACTCGCTGAGGTGACGGGTGCGTTCTACCCGATCGCGGGGCTAGTGGCGCATCGTGTGACCGCCAAGGAAACGCTGCACGTCGGCGATCGCGTGAACGTGGTAGCCGATGCGGAGCGCCGGGCGCGCATTATGCGCAATCACACCGGTACGCATCTCGTACACGCGGCATTGCGCAACATTTTAGGGACGCATGTCAAGCAGGCGGGTTCGCTGAATGCCCCGGAGCGGCTGCGCTTTGACTTTACGCATTTTGCGCCGGTCGGTCCGGAAGAGCTGCGCGATATCGAGCAGCAGGTGAATGAGGAAGTTCGGCTGAACACGAAACTGGAAACAGGTGTGATGTCGTTGGAAGAAGCGCTGAATTCGGGGGCTCTGGCGTTTTTTGGCGACAAGTATCCGGAGAGCAACGTGCGCGTGGTGACCATTCCCGATCCGAATGCGCCTCGGGGATTCTATTCGAAAGAACTGTGCGGGGGCACGCACGTAACCCGTGCCGGCGATATTGGCGTGCTAAAAATCGTCAGTGAAGAATCGGTGGCCGCAGGCGTGCGGCGTATCGAAGCGGTGACCGGCATTGGAGCCATGGAGCATTATCAGAATCAGGCGCAGATTCTGGACGCGCTGGCCAGTCAACTGAATGTAGGCAAGGATTCGCTGCTGGCGTCCGTCGAGAAATTGACGCAAACCGCCCGGCAATTGGAGAAAGAACTAAGCGATGAAAAACGTAAGGGCGCGCTCAGTCAACTGGACAAGCTGTATGGACAGGCGCGCACGATCAAAGGTGTCAAGGCGGTCGTGGGCGAAGTGGCGAATGTCGACCGCGAAGGGCTCAGGCAATTAGTAGACTCTTTGCGGCAAAAACTTGGGTCAGGCGTGGTGGCGCTGGGGATGCCGGAGGACGGCAAAGTGGCGCTGATTGTAGGAGTCACGAAGGACCTGACGGGTAAAGTCCATGCTGGCAAGCTGATACAGGCATTGGCCAAACAGGTGGGCGGCTCCGGGGGCGGCCGGCCAGACTTGGCGGAAGCTGGCGGAAAAGACACATCGGCACTAAAAAGTGCCTTGCAAAGCGTCCCCTCCCTGCTCGAACCATTGCTATAATCCAGGTAGCGCCGGGGCCGTTTCCCCGCAAGTTCTGTATTCTTTAACACTTGTGCGCGGAATGGTCGTGGATGAGAAAAACTGCAGGGCTGCTCGGTGACTGCCGACAGACCGCAGTGCTGGATTTAGTGTACAAACCGATGCCTTCCCCCAGGCGGATTTTACAAATTCAAGCCAACAGCGTAGTGCGTGCAGGATTTTTGTTCTCGCTTTTTTTGGGGATGCATGTGACGGCACAGTCTTCCATGGCGCAAATCACCGCAACGACCGACCCGTCTGGACGGCGCTTTTTTGTGAACGCGGAGCCTGCGCCCGTTCACCTCCTCTCCGCTAAACCGCGCGCAACCATTTACATGCCGGGCGCAACCTCATTTCTAGGAGAGAACCGGCCGGAACTCAATATTGACCGGGATGGCGTGGAAAAGCTGGTGCGCGAGGCGGCGGATCGCCACCAAGTCGATCCGGCCCTGGTGCGCGCGGTGATCGAAACGGAGTCCAACTGGAATCCCGCCGCGGTTTCGCGCAAGGGCGCGTTGGGCTTGATGCAGCTGATTCCTACGACAGCGCAGCGGTTTGGGGCCAACAATGCATTCAGCCCAAAACAAAATGTGGATGCCGGGGTTCGTTATCTAAAGACATTGCTGGAGCGCTACAACGGTAATCTCGATTTGGCGCTGGCAGCGTACAATGCTGGAGAGGGCGCGGTAGACCGGGCCCATGGCGTTCCAGCGTACCGCGAAACACGGAATTATGTGCAACGGGTACAAGAGGCATACTACCGGCCGGGCTCGGGGCGGCTGGGGAGCGCATATGCGCGGGCAAATCAAATCCACCGGGTGGTGGAACCGAGCGGTCGGGTCATTTTCACCAACGACTACTGAGGCGTTGGCTTGGTTGGGGAGCATCGGGGAACGGATGAACCGGGGCGAAAAAAATTTCCACAAGTTGTTCGCCGTTGTTTCGCTGGGTTTTACCCTGACGGCGGCAAGCTTAGTTCCCGTCCGTGCCCAGGCGAATACGCCGGAGTCCAGCGCCAAACGAGATGCCGCCACTTCGCAATTTGCGCGTGCTGAAGATTTGCGGGCGCTGCTGAACAATAAAGCTGCGGACCAGCGAACGCTGGCGGAATACAAAAAAGTAGTGGCGGGCTACCAGCGCGTGTACATGATTACGCCGCACGCGGCGGAAGTGCCGGACGCGCTGTTTGCGGTGGCCGAACTGAATACGGAAATGGGCGACCATTTCGGGCGCACCTATTATCAGAACGCCGCGGACACGTATGCGTATTTGATTCACGATTACCCGGCCAGCAAGCACGTGCAGGAAGCCATGCTGCGGCTGGCGAATTTGCAAAAAGATCAGCTTGGGGATTTAAACGCGGCCACCAAAACGTACCAGGAATTCTCGCGGAAGTATCCCCATTCGTCGCACAAGCGCGAAGTCCAGGAGGCGGTGGCAGAACTGGCCTTGCGCAAGAGCGCAGAATCCGGCGAAGTGAGTGCGCGAAAGCCTGCACGAGAGCCGACTGCAGACACCCCCGTGAAGACGGAAGTCGTTTCCAGCGATACGAAAAAGATTATCAATGGGGGCGAACCTGGCAGGTCCGTTGCGTTTCCGCGCGTTCAGAAGATTCGCACGAGCGTAACCCCAGATAGCACGGAAGTGGTGATTGACCTGGAGGATTCGGTTCAGTATGTTTCCGGCCGCATCGCCAATCCAGACCGAATATACTTCGACTTGCACTCCGCACGCCTGAGTCCCACAGTAGCGCACGCGAACGTTCACGTGAGTGGTGGCTTGCTGACCAAGGTGCGCGCGGCGCAGAACCAGTCCGGCATTGTGCGCATTGTGCTGGACGTAGATGGCGTGCGCGATTATGCGGTTTCGCTGACCAAAAAGCCAACGCGACTTGTGATTGAGCTTTATTCAACCAGCAGCCAGCGAGCGGCCAGCACCGAAACAGCGCAACGGACAAAAAGCAGGGCCGTCAGTGCCAAGATAGAAGTGGCGGACGCCAGCGCGACTGACGCAACACCGGTACCGGCCGATGCAACAGAAATCAAGGAATCCCCCCTGGTGCCGAAACCGCTTCCGGAGCCCAGTAAGACTTCCCTCACGCGGACGGTGAGTGCAAAGAATAAGCCCGATCTGGTCCAGCCTGTGGCGGTACCGCTGCCGACGCGCGATGGAAGTTCGACTCTGACGCGCGCGCTGGGCTTAAAAATCAGTCGAATCGTGATCGATGCCGGGCATGGCGGACACGACACCGGAACGATCGGTCCGACTGGCTTGATGGAAAAGGATCTTTGCCTGGATGTAGCGCTGCGGCTCGGGAAGATCATCGAGCAGAAGTTGCCGGGCGCGGATGTGGTGTACACCCGTTCGGACGACACGTTCGTGCCGCTGGAAGAACGGACACACATCGCCAATGAAGCGAAGGCCGACCTTTTTATATCGATTCATGCGAATTCCAGTCCCGACCATGCAGCTCGCGGCGTGGAAACCTACTACTTGAACATGAAGGGTTCACCCGAGGCGATGGAAGTGGCGGCGCGGGAAAACGCGGTGTCACAGGACGGGATTCACGATCTGGAAGATTTGGTGAAGAAGATTGCGCGGACCGAGAAGATCGACGAGTCCAAGGAATTTGCCGAAGATGTGCAAGACTCGCTTTCCAAGAGGATTCAAAAGACCGCGAAACCTGTCAGAAACCGCGGTGTTCGGAAAGCGCCGTTCGTGGTGCTGATCGGGGCAGACATGCCTTCGATCCTGACGGAGATTTCTTTCCTGAGTAACCCTTCGGACGAGCAGTTGCTGAAGAAGCCGGAGCACCGTCAACATGTCGCGGAAGGGGTATACCAGGGAGTTTCGGCTTACCTCCAGAGCCTGAACAGCGTGGCGCAAAACAGCGCAACCCGCACGGGTCACGCGCCCGTGGTCACCCCAGTGGAGCAGTCCAGGAACCAAAAGTAGCCCTGTGGCATCTAAAGTACAGGTCGCCATGCGAAAGCTGATGTTTTTATTTGTCTTGCTTACAGGCTTGAGCACTGGTGTGCGCGCGCAAACGGCGATTCTCCCCGACCATTTTGGAAACTGGAACGCCACCGGCACGGCAACAACCTCGGCGATCAAAGATTTGGGAACAGATTGGGCCCGAGGAACAGACGCCAAACAGGTTTTGCAGGAGAGCGGTGTCAGCGGTATTGAGCAGCGAGCTTATCGCAGTGGTCAAGATGATGTGACGTTGCGTCTCTTCAAGCTCAAGGACTCGACCAGTGCTTATGAGTTTTACACCTTCCTGCTGGCGCCAGGCATGCGCAACATGGGTGTGGGGAACGACTCCGCCCTAAGCCAAACTGACGGGCGGATTCTGATCGGGAATTTCGTGGTGCAGGCGACACTCTCACCGAACACCAAACCGGAAAGCCTGAATGCCCTTATGAGTGCGCTGAAACCCAAAGCGGATTCCACCCCTTACCCTCCGTTAAAAGAATATCTCCCGACGGAGTGGCGCATTTTTGGTTCGGAGAAGTATGCGGAGGGCCCCGAGGCGTTCCGCGCGGCAATGGACTCACTGGGGCAGGGCGCGTATGACACTTTGGCAAAGGAAATTGGATTCGGCGAGGAAGACAAGGCCGAAGCGATTTTAGCCCGCTACCAGGGGCAGCACGGTAGTGGTGTGCTGCTGCTGCTCGATTATCCGACGCCGCAGGTCGCGGAGAATCGTTTGCACCATTTGGAACAGTCGCTACCCGCGGCAGCGAAAAAAGCCGGCGTCACCGTTGAACGCAAAGCTTCCCTGCTGTCGGTCGTGTTTGCCGCCACCTCGGAAATGCATGCGCAGGCGATCCGGGATGCGGTGAATTACGAGACACAGGTAACCTGGAACGAACCGCACCAAAGCTTGACGGACCCGCCGTTGGTACGGATGTTGTACAAAATTTTTCTGTTTACCAGCTTGTTCCTAGTGGTCGCTACGGTCACGGGAATCGCATTTGGCGGGTTTCGTATCCTGATCAAACACTGGTGGCCCGGGAAGGTGTTCGACCGGCCCGAGAACATTGAAGTGCTGCAATTGGGACTCTCCGGAAAGAAGATCGATCCTAGCGATATGTATTAATGCCGCTACAGGGACCGAGGGCCGTCCGGCAATCCACGCACGAAACCAACAGCACTCGCAGTCGTCTATAACGCGGCTTGGATCGTTTTGTTTCCTCGCGCCAACGTGCTGCAGCTTGGGCAGAAATTGTTCGTCTTCAGGTCAATCCATTCCACACCATGCGACGGTGACATCACGCACTGGTAGTCTTCGCAGTGCGCAAGCGTGAGTGTGTGCCCGAGTTCGTGAACCGCTTCCTTGAGCAGGCGCTCGCGAAAAATACTGCTATTTGCAGGCAGCCCATAGAACTCCTGACGCAGCCGGTGCGCGGAAACCAGCGCGCAATTCCCCTGCAATTGTGCCTCGCCGAATACGAAAGTCAGGATGGGGATGTAAAGGTCGGCAAGCGTTACGCCAAGAAGGCGCGACACTTCCGGCGGCCTTCGCCTTTGCATCTGGGCGAGAATTTCGGTCGAAAGATATTGCTGGCGAGTGACGTTGAAGGCGAAACGCGGGTCGGGCTCCGGCGGCAATAGTTCACAGCCAACGAGGAAGATTCGGCTCAAACCGTCGCGGAGTTCCGCCAGAAGTTCAGCCGGAACCGAACCGAACGGCAAAAGCTGGATGTGCTTCACAGCGCAGACGCCGCCTCTCGTTTCCAACCATATTTTTTCAGCTTGTTGTGCAAAGTGACTCGGTCAATGTCCAGGACCTCGGCGGCGAGGGTCTGGTTGCCTTTGCATTCCTGGAGGATGGCCAGGATATGGTCGCGCTCTACATCTTCGAGTGTGCGTGGCGGATGTTCCGTGACCGGCAGGCGCAGGGCAAAATCTTCCTCGCGAATCTCCGGTTCTTGCGCAACCACCATGGCGCGCTCGATCGCGTTTTCCAGTTCACGGATATTTCCAGGCCATTGATAATGGTCCAGCAGCGACATGGCCGCTGGAGAAACGCGGGTGATGCGCTTGTTCATCGACGCTGAGAACTTGCGAATGAAATGCTCGACCAGGACAGGAATGTCCCCCTTGCGTTCCCGTAGCGCCGGCAACTGAATCTGGAACACATTCAGCCGATAAAACAGGTCGGGGCGAAACTTGCCTTCCTCCACAAGCTTTTGCACATGTTTGTTGGTAGCTGCGATGCACCGAAAATCGACGTGAATGGGGTGGGTGCTGCCCACACGAGTAATTTCCCTTTCCTGAAGCACGCGAAGCAGGTCGGTTTGGGTCTTCAGGCTGATATCTCCTATTTCGTCGAGAAAGACACTGCCCCCATCGGCTACCTCAAAACTGCCTTTCTTGCGATATTGCGCGCCAGTGAATGCGCCCTTTTCGTGGCCGAAGAGCTCGCTTTCCAGCAGGGATTCCGCAAGCGCGCCACAGTGGATAACCACCAGCGGATTGTAGTGCCGGGGACTGGCCGCGTGAATGGCACGCGCGCAGAGTTCTTTACCAGTGCCGCTCTCTCCGGTGATCAGCACAGTGGCATCGGTGGGACCGACGGTTTGAATGGCCTCGAAGACCCGCACCATCGCCGCACTCTGACCGACAATTTCCTGCGGCCGGACCACGGAAGCGACGGTTTCCCGTAGCCGTTCATTCTCGAGCTGGACGCGTTTGTGCGATAGCGCATTGTGGACGGTGTGGGCGATATCGTCGGGGTCAAACGGCTTCGAGACGTAATCGTACGCGCCATTCTTAAGGGCGGAAACGGCAGTTTCCACGGAGGCATAGCCGGTCATGATGATGACCAGCATGTCCGGGTCGATTTCGTGCATGCGGCGCTGCAATTCCACGCCATCCGTGCCCGGCATTTTGATATCGACGAGCGCCAGATCGAACCGCTTGCCAGCCATTTTGGCCAGGGCGTCGTGGGCACTTTCCGCGACCGCGACATCGTAACCTTCTTCACGGAACCATTTGTCGAGAGAGTCTCGCACGATGAGTTCATCGTCGACAACGAGGAGATTCGCTTTCGTGGCCATTTCTTATACTCCTGGGCCCGCCGCGCCAATTGTTTCAGGCTTCAGAGCGGCAGACGCTTGCAAGGGAAGCGTAATGGTGAAATTGGTGCCGTGGCCGGGCTCGGAGGTGACCGCAATTTTTCCGCCGTGCCGGTCCACAATGTTGCGGCTGATGGCCAAGCCAAGGCCCAAACCGCGGCCGTGTTCCTTGGTGGTAAAGAAGGGCTCGAACATTTTGGCGAGCACTTCACGGGGCATCCCGACGCCATCGTCGCGTACTTCAATTTGAACTGCATCGGCGGAAGCTTTGGCCGACGAAACATATAGATTTCCGCCATTTGGCATGGCGTCGATGGCGTTCATAATCAAAGCCAGGATCACTTGCTCGATTTGCCCCGGATCGCAGCGTACCGCTGGAAAATCGCTGGCCAGGCCAAGTTGCAGTTCAATGTTCTTGAGCATGAGCTGGTGATGAACCAGGCGCACACAACGGTCGATCACGACATTCAAATCGGACGGTTCCATGTTGATGGAAGTGGGACGGGCAAAGGTCATGAGGTTCTTGACGATCTCGCCGCAGCGGCGGCTTTCCGATTCCATCAAATCCAGCATGGAGATATTCTCGGCGTTGGGTTCCGCGTCGCGGCTTAGACGTTTCTTCAAAAGTTTCGAGTAGGTAAGAATGCCCGCGAGAGGATTATTGATCTCGTGCGCAACCACCGCGGCGAGCTTGCCAATGGAAGCCATGCGTTCGACACGCAACATTTCTTCCTGAGCGCCGCTCAGTTCCCGAGTTTTCTGCTCCACGCGTTCTTCGAGCGTGCGGTTCCAGGCATTAATTTCGCTATGAGCTTCCTTGATTTGAGAGCTCATGGTGTTAAATGAGTCCGCCAGATCCTGCAACTCTCCACTGGACTGGAAAGGAATCTGGTAGCCCAAATCTCCGGAACCGAGACGGTGCGTGCCTTCCGTCAGCGCCAGCAGCGGTCCGGCTAACATACGCCGCACGAACGCGGAGATCAGCAGGGCTACGCCGAGTACCGCAAGGATCGTATAAGTCAGCACTTGCCGGGTGCTCTCCGCCACATTTTTCTCGCTGCTGGCCAGGGAAATGTTGGTGTCGAGAATTCCCAGCGTTTTGACACTGGCCGGATGTGCGTGGCATTCCGCATTGCTGCACGTCGGAGAATTTTCGATGGGGTCGATAACGCGCAAGGCGCGCTGCTGATTCGGCAGGCGGTAGGTGTGGAAGCTTTGCTGCAAATTGGATAAGTCGATTGCGTCGGCGCGCGTCGGCGCCGTGGTCTGCGCGGTCATGTTGCGGTCCACGAATTTCGTAATCTCGGCGGGATCAGAGGAAAAGCTGATACGCCCCTGGTCATTGATGATGCGAATACGGACCATCCCGGGTTCGTCGGCCATGTCGGCAATGATGTGGTACAGGCCATCGCGCTGGTTGCGCAACATGTAATAGGAGGTGTTGCGTTTGATCACGCTGCTGGTGCGCGCCGCGTCTGCTAAAGCATCGCGCTCCAGATGGCGCCGATGCAGTTGAATGTTCAAATAACCGAGTACCCCGAAAACGATAGCCATCGTGGAGACGAGCAGGACCAGGAGCTTACCGCTGAGGCTGCTGGCGAGCCTTGCCCAGCGAGAGCGGATTCCCGGCTTGTCTTCAGGTTTGGACATTCGATAGCTCTGGCACTCCTGCCGTTATGGCTTCTGCCTCTGCCACCGGTTCAGGAACGGTTTCGTGACTAAAAATGGGCAGATACTTTGCCGCCACGGCAAACACGAAGAAACCGAAAGCAATGATCGCGAGAGTGACGCTGACTTCCGTCCACTTGGGAATGTAATGCCGGCCGGATGCCGCCTCCATGCCGGTAATCGCAACGTTCAGGCGATTCGCCACGAACCCCAATAGGCAAAGAACCGAAACCAGGTAAAGGCCGTTCGCGCTTTGCCGTACTTTGCGAATCAGCAACAAGGAAATCGGCAGAACCGAGACTAAGCAAATTTCCAGGATGAACAGCGCCGTTTCCCATCCGGGCTTCGCGAGCAGCGCCAAAGCTCCCCGATGCAGCAGGTCGTCGAAACGTACCGCACTGTAGATGCACAGCATGACCAGGAGCGTCCGCCCTAAAGACTGGATGATGGGAAGCTCAAGCTGTTTCCCGAAATGCTTGGCGCTCATGGACGATTCGAAGATGGTCATGGCCAAGCCCACGCAAATTGCGGACAGAAAGAAAAGAACAGGCAGCAGCGGCGTGTACCAGAAGGGGTGAAGCTTGTTCGGCACGATGAGATAAAGACTGCCGAGCGAGGACTGGTGCAGCGTCGAGAGAAGAACGCCGGCAATGACCAGCGGAATCAGTAGGGTCTTCTGAATGTGGAGGAGTTTCGTGAGATGGAATTTCTCGAACAGAACTCCACCGAACTCCAACGACAAAACGATGGAATACAACGTGACACACCAAGCCACTTCAAACATAACCGAGTGCGGGTTCCACATCACCAGTGGGTGCCAGATGCGATAACTGCGGCCGATGTCGAACAGCAAGCCCAAGACCACCAACTGATAGCCAAGAAAAGCGGTGAGCACCGTTGGGCGGACAATGGGCTTGAACTTTTTCAGATTAAACAGGTAGACAGACGCGGTCAGAGTGAATCCGCCGGCGGCCAGCATCACGCCGCACATCACGTCAAAGCCAATCCAAATGCCCCAGGGGAAAGAGTCGCTCAGATTTGTCGAGGCGCCAAGTCCACGGAAGAAGCGCAGAAAGGTGGCGTAAGCGCCAGCGATCAGAAGAATGACTAGAATGACCCGCCAAAATGTGATCTTCACTTTAGGCATTTCCCTTCTCCTGTTATGCCTTCGAGAGCCCTGAACGCCCTTCCGCTAACGCAACCTCTTCCTTGCGATTGCACAGCCACCAGATTCCGCCGAGCGCGACCGCGCCGATAAACACCACGTCGGGAAGATGCGAAAGAACATGGCCCGTGAGCGGCGGCAATGCTTCGTGGCTGAAATCGGTGCGATACCCAAAAGTTTCAAACGGAATACCGGAGAGCAGCAGCACGGAAGTACCGCCGACTTCTTCCAGACCGTAAATGTGATTGACGTATTGACTTGGATTTTTCGCGATTCGGTCCTTTGCTTCGGTGATCAGATCGTTGCGTTCGCCGAATTTCGTTGCACCTGTGGGGCATGCTTCGGCGCAGGAGGTTTGCAATCCAGTGGACACACGATCCGCGCACATGTCGCACTTGCGGACCAGCGGCAGAGCTTTGCTCCATTCGTATTTGGGGACAGAAAATGGACACGCCATCATGCAGTAGCGGCAACCAATGCACCGCGAGCCATCGTAGGTGACCGGACCGAGACTGGTCTTGCGAAGCGCCGCGACCGGGCATACCGAAGCGCACGTAGGATCCTGGCAATTCATGCAGAGACGCCGCATGAATTTGTCATCGTGCGTCATCACCACCGTGTACTTGTGCTCGGACTGTATCTGTTCCGCTGCGATGTTGTCGTCATAGGCAAGGCCGTGATGCTCGGCGCAGGCGCGTTCGCAGTTTTTGCAGCCGATGCACAGCGTGGCGTCGTACAGAATGCCCTTGCTCATAGTCAGAATGCTCCCTGGAGCGACCTTCTCCCCGGGAAGGATGGCCGGTAGCGATGGGGAGATGCTGTTTCACATCCGTGATCTGCGATAGTTCCCAAAATGGAGCATTGCGGGACTACCGCGCGAACGGCTCACAGCGCTGCCCGCAAGTCATCTCGATGGGCGCACGATGATTTGAAGCTGTAAAGAAGTTCAACAGAGATGACCACGTCAGAGATGAAACCTTACGCGTAGCCGTTGGCCCACCAAAAGTTTGCCTGACAAAAACACCGAAACCAGTGAGGTTCAACACCGGTTGGAGTGACCTTCGTCACTAAGTACTATAAGAACTTTCATCAGCGGTATTTTCAATCGGCCACTCTGCGGGTCTGACCGACGACTGGAATCGACCTTAGAGTACCCACGGCGAGGTGCACAGGACCGTAGGGGCGTAGCACCGCTACGCCCCATGTGCGCACAATCCCAGAGTCTTGAAGAGAACGGTCTTGGTCTAAAAACGCATCAGGCCCCAGTCAGCGCTGACCGGGGCCCGTGTCGTAAACCGAATTGGGAAGAGGATGACCCAATCAGGTCAGGAAGAATTCACGGGTAATTTCGGACCATTTTGTGGTCGGCATATGAACCGTCAGGTCATGAACCGCTACACCACCATCTTGAGCAACCGCACCAGCCAGGGCCGGAATGCGCATCTGGAGGCGGCTGGAAGCGTCGGCCATCCACTTGCGAGCCAGGGTTCCATTCAGCAAATTGCGGAAGCTGGTCGCAAGATCGGGGGAAATAACGGACGCAAACCACGCTTCTCCGTACGGATCGCTGTTAAGCATGGCGGCGTTGCTGAGCAGCGATTCGTTTATGGCGGTCACTTCTCCTTCGACTGGCGACACGATCTCGGTTTTCTGGCCGTCACGAACTAATGTGGCAAACTTCTGTCCCTGCCGAATCCACTGGCCGCGCTTGGGCAGGGTGATTTCGTCAATCTTTCCCGCCAGGCGAGCGCCAAAATCGTCGAGTCCCACGCGGACCAGTGTCGGGCTTTCCTGAAGCGCCCAGGTGTGTCCGGGGTGATAGCGGCGATTGTCCGGGAGTTCAAACCCGGCAACCATCGTGGGGAGTACCCGTGGCGCAACGGAGGCAGCTTCTTCACGAGCAGCGGCGGTTTCCCGTGCTTCTTTCCCTTTCCTCACGTAATCAATCGTCAAGAAAATGGCGAACATGGCGAGCATAAGAATGACGGTCATTGCAGTCTCCTCGTTAAGACTTCTAGATTCTGATCTAAGTAAAGGCAAGCGTTGCGCCAAAGGAGATGCTAACGCCCGTCGGCTTGCAAGATTCTAAGAAGAAAGAGGTTACGCCGAGAAGCGAACAAATCAACGGACTTGCGCAGGTTTCGCGAATCGTTGAGATTCACAACGGCGTTATGCGCGAGAAATTTATCGGCGGCGGCGAAATGTAAGAAAACTCAAGTGATGCGCGACAAAGAACGGGTGTTGCAAACTACAGCGGCACTGTAAAGGATCTATGCGGCCCTGGGCCTCTCCTCTGCAATGCCGCCCTCCGTGCCCGCTCTTATCCCCCGTTTCTTGCTTCGTAGAATCGGGCGATCGCGTCAACGACGGAGTTTTGCTGTTCATCGCGCAGTTCCGGAAAAACTGGCAACGACAGTACGTCGTGACTGGCCTGTTCTGCTGCTGGAAACTGGCCTGAAGGAAAGCCGAAATTTGAAAACGCCTTTTGCAGGTGAAGGCACAGTGGGTAGTAGATTTCTGTGGGAATGCCGGCTGGCGCAAGAAAGTCCTTCAGCTGCTCGCGTCGCTGGGCGCGAATCGTAAACTGATTGTAGACGTGAACCGCCGCCTGCGACGGAAGCGCGGGACATCTGATGAAACGGGTGAGTCCCCGGGCTTCGAACAGATCGCGGTAACGCTGTGCGCGAGCAGCACGCCCCGCAGCCCATTCATCAAGATAGCGAAGTTTGACGCGAAGAATCGCCGCCTGCAGCGCATCCAGTCGGCTATTGATGCCCTGGATTTCGTGATAGTACTTGCGGCGGCTGCCATGGACACGAATCATTCGCAGACGCTCGGCCATCGCTGAATCGTTGGTCGTGATCAAGCCACCATCGCCGGCGGCCCCCAGGTTCTTCGAAGGAAAAAAACTGAAGCAACCACAATCGCCGATACCGCCGACAAACTGTCCTTTGTACTGGGCACCAATCGCTTGAGCTGCATCTTCAATCACCAGGAGGTTGTGCGCTCTGGCGACTGCCAGGATCGGGTCCATGTCGGCAGGAAGGCCGAAGAGATGCACAGGAATGATCGCGCGTGTCTTTGGGGTGATCGCAGCGTGCAGCAGTTTGAAATCGAGGTTGAAGGTAGCGGAATCGATGTCCACGAAAACAGGCTTAGCTCCGACCTGCACGATGGACCCTGCGGTTGCCACAAAACTGAATGGCGTGGTGATAACCTCATCGCCGGGGCCGATTCCCGCAGCCATAAGCGCGAGTATCAAAGCGTCGGTGCCAGAAGCGCAGCCAATCGCGTGTTGAACCTGGAGTTTGGCGGCGATTTCAGTTTCGAATTGCTGCACTTCTCCACCCAAGATAAATTGCTGGCTTTCCATCACGCGAGTGATTGCGGCCATGACTTCGTCGCGTATGGAGGCAAACTGAGCTTTAAGATCGAGGAAAGGAAAGGCAGGGTGCCCAGGTTCGCGCGAGTTCTCGCTTACATTTTCACGCACAGCAGGTTTCGTCATAGGCAGTTCTCAGTCTAAGCCCATTCCTGGGGATTACGCGAAGCAATAGCCCGCACGACGATTCGCTTATTCGAGCGGATGAGCGCGGAAATACTCCTGCAGGCCGGTCTGAACGGCTTGAACGCTGCGTTCAAGATTCTTGTCCATCGCGACCACGAACGCAGTCACGCTTTTTTCGGCGGCGGGCTCGTCGTAGTTGTAGGAATACTCCCACACAGTGCTGGCCGCTTTGCGGTCGCGCAGGCGCACGGCATAGTTGAGTCGCGCGACGATGCCGTTCGCGGAGTCAACTTCCTTGAAGTCGTACAAATGCCCGGCAAGAATGAAGCGGCCACCAGGATCAGTGCGCGTCGAGTACACGGATTTGAAGCGTCCTGAAGCACGCAGGCCACGAACCAAGCTGCTTTGCAGAATTTCGACCGGGGGCTCAGCCCAGCGCTGGTATTCATAGGTGCCCATTTCGGGTGAATCGAAACCGTACACAATCTTGTCGTCGAGATACAAGCGAGAGGTTTCGAAGGCGCGAACCATAAGACTGGTATTGACGGCGTCCGGGGCAACGGAGTCCTTGGTGGGATAGTTGACCTGGTAATACTTGATGGGATGATTGGCGCCGCAACCGGCCAGGAAAAAAACAGAGAGCGCGAAGGCCATTGAGATTGGTTTCATGGCGCAAGTTGAAACAGGTTTCATTGCTTTTCTCCAGGCTTGCGATCGTGGAAGCTCCCGGGGGCGATAAGAGTCGAAGGACGCGTTTTGATCGTATCGGTAAACTCTCGCAAATTCTCTGAAACCACGCGCATATTGTTGAGCAGTTCTTGGATGTTGTAGTCGTTGTTGTCCAGAAGCGTCTGAATCTGCGCCGTAAGGGCGTTCACGTTGTCGAGAGACTGGCGGAGTTTGATCACCGAAGCGCGCACATCATCCTTGTTCTCGTCAACCATTCCGTCGACTTTCTTCAGCGTACTCTGGGCCTGATCGACCGTCTTTTGTATCTGGTCCAGCAGGGGAGTCAGTTTGGCGGTGGCGGCATTGACATTGTTGACCGTGCTCTTGATCTGCGGACGATTCTCGGCAAGCATGCCGTGCAGATCGTTGAGGGTGGCTGTAACCGTCTGACGGTTCTTGTCATTCAACAGATCGTTAACGCGATCGAGGGTGACCTTCAGCTGCGTCACGCGATCATTTAAATTGGCCAGCAGTTCTCGCGCCTGTGGCGTCATCTGGTTGATCTGTGCGGTCAGGTCGTTGAACCCGATATACGGGTCAGCCGGTAACAGCGCACCGTTGGGCGCGAGGGGCGCATTCGGCGACCCTGCGCGGACTTCCAGGTGGTTGTCGCCCAATGGACTGAAACTTAGAATCGACACGTGACTGTCGCTCTTCACCGGAATGTCGCTCTTTACGCTGAACTCCATGTCCATGAGCGAAGGATCGGTGGGATCGATTCTGAGCTTCTCGACACGGCCAATTTTGGGGCCGCCCTCGAATCGAACGGTGGCGCCAGCCTCAAGGCCGGCGGCATTATGAAACTTTGCGTGAAACGTCTTGCTGGAACTGGCCAGCACACCAGTAAGTGAGAAAACCGTCGCCACCAGCAGTGCGGCCGCCACCACCACAAAAAGCCCCACGAAAACCTGCTCACGTCTCGCTTCCATATCTACCTGCTCTTCCCCTGACGCCCTTCCCCTTGTTTGGAGGAAGGCTCCGTCAGCATCTGCAGATAATCCAATTCCTGAGCCACGGCCGGCTCCGGCACTCGGTCGAGAAACTGCCGCACCTTCGGATGCTTGCTGTTTTGCATTTCCTGAACCGTGCCCATGGCGATCAGGTCGCCCTTATTGATCAAAACCATCCGGTCGGCAATTAGATAAGCGCTGGCGAGTTCGTGAGTGACTACGATGATGGTCATGTGAAATGCTTTTTTCAGTTCGAGAATCAACTGATCGATGCCAGCGGCGATGATCGGGTCGAGGCCGGCGGAAGGTTCATCGAAAAACAGAATTTCCGGGTCCATGGCCAGGGCCCGCGCAACCGCTGCTCGTTTTTTCATACCGCCGCTCAATTGCGAAGGCAGGAAATCTTCGAAGCCAGACAGCCCGACCTGATCCAATTTCAGACGCACCATAATTTCCACGGTGGAGGGCTCCAGTTTGGTGTGCTCCACAAGCGGCAAAGCTACATTTTCGCCCACGGTCATCGAGCCGAACAGCGCGCCACCCTGGAAGGACATTCCCAGATGGGTGCGAATTTCGTCTCGTTCGTCGTCCGAAATGGCCCCAAAATTCTTGCCACGAATCCAGACTTCGCCCGAAGTCGGGATCTGCAGCCCGACTAACGTACGCAGCAAAGTGCTCTTACCGGAACCGGAGCCGCCGAGAATCACCAGAGTTTCCCCACGTTGAACATCGAAACTGATGCCGTGCAGAATTTCGCGGCCACCCTCGTAAGCAACGCGGAGGTCGCGAATCGAGATCATCGGCCCGGAAAATTCCGCATCTGCGGAGGCGATTTTGGGCTTCTGCGCCATGGTTCCTAGTCCCCTGCCAGCACAAAAAACAGCATAGTAAAGACGAGGTCCACCAAAATCACAAGGAAAATCGAGACGACAACGGCTTTGGTGGTCGAGCGGCCGACTTGCTCAGCGCCGCCGCCGGTGTTGAATCCTTCGTAGCAGCCGACTGCGGTGATGGTGATGCCAAACATAAAGCTTTTGATGAGGCCGGTGACCACATCGCGAAGAAAAAGTGCGTCCAGAGAAGCAGTGATGTAGCGCAGAAACGTGAAGTCTGCCTTGATTATGCCGAACAAGGAGCCACCGAGGACGCCCATGAAGTTTGCCCAAATGGTGAGGCACGGCAGCATCACAATCATGGCGACAAATTTTGGCGCAACTAAGAAACCTATCGGATCGATGGCCATGGTCTCCAGAGCATCGATCTCCTCGGTCACTTTCATGGTTCCAATTTCCGCAGCGAAGGCCGATCCAGAGCGGCCAATCACGATGACCGCGGTGATCAGCGGTCCGAGTTCACGGGTCATGGAGATCACCACGGCGCTGGCCACGAAGCTGATCGCGCCAAAGCGCCGCAGCTCATACGCGGCCTGCAGTGCAAGGATCAAGCCGATAAAAAACGTGATGAGCGAAAGGATTGGAAGAGCGCGTACCCCCGCTTCCATGGCCGCGGAGATGGAGCGCTGAACACGAGCGGGTTTGCCCTGGAAGGGCCCAATGAACGTGAAATATGCGGCGCGCATCGACAGCGTCGTCAACGAACCCACATAGGCGAGGCCACCGAGAACGGACGCGCCAATTTTTTGAGTCAGTTCCAAAGAAACCGCCGACCTGTCTGCGGAACCCCTGATTTAATTACGACCCAACCGCCTGTTCCTCGCTATCGTAAATCTCGAAAATCTTCTGCAAGCGAGAAAGCTCCATCACTTCTCTCACCGAGGCGCTCAAACCAAACAGGATCAAGCGCCCGCCGTTGTCGCGAGAAGCTTTGAGGCCCTCCACCAGCGAAGCAATTCCCGAGCTATCGATATAGCGAACATTCTTCAAGTTAAGGTACACCTTGCGAGTGTGCTTTTCCTTGATTTCCCCCAACAACGCCTTGCGCATCGAAGGAGAGTTCGCCAGGTCGATGTCCCCGGTTATATCGAAAATCACGGAATTTTCAGAATGTCGGGCGCCAATCTGCACGTTCTATTCTCCTTCTGGGACCTTTGCCGGCTGCGACGGAGGCACATACTTGACCATACGCAGTAGGTTCCGGCCGTTTTTCCGGTGAAATTCCACTACATCCATGCTTTGCTTGATGAAATGCAGCCCCAGACCGCCGGGCCGAATCTCTTCCAGCGGCCGCCCGCGAAGCTTCTTGGGATCTACCGCCAAGCCGCAATCGCAGAGCAGTATTTCAAGGCCGCGAGATGTCTTCTTTTGCGCATCTCCCGACAAGCGGCGGCAGGTGATTTCAATCGGGAGTCCCGGCTTGCCTTGGTACGCGTGGCGAATCACGTTGGCCAAGGCTTCGTCGACAGAGCGCACAATGGCGCGGGAATCCGGTTCCTGGAAGTGCACGATTTCGGCCGCTCTCTGCAAAGTAGCACGGACCAGGCAAAGTGATTGCGGGTTGCTCTCAAGCTGCAGGCGCAGCAACAACTCCGAGTGTTGCTTCGGGCCGTGCCGCTTGCGCTTCCTCTTAAGTTTCGGGACACGCACCTGACCGTGTATCTCCGTTGCGTTCGGATGATACCGAAAGGCTGGCCAAAAGCAAACTCCCTGAACGGCTAGGAGGGTGCCACACCGGCTTGCCTTCCGGTCCGCAACTTACTTAAGGGCGGAGTATAAGGCCTGCTTCCAACGCGCATTGTCGATGCTCCAGAAGATGGCGGCCTTGTGACCGGCGGCGAGTGTGGCGGACCAAACCTTGCGGTTCCGTTCGTCACTGGCAACGTTGAGCCTATCCACGACAGTCATTCCCCGTGTTAACTCGCTCTCCGTTTCCACGTCGACGAAGTGCTGCAACTGCGCAGTCACGATCGACGGATCCATGGCAATCGCCATGGCTACAGGATCGGGTAGCGCAATACCATGCTCGCCAGTCTGCCTCATGAGCGCTTCTTGCGCGTAGCTGTTGCACTCGATGGCGAAATTGGCAATGGGATTCTGGAAGCTGAGAATCTGGCGGATATCCGCTGCGTTCAGGACGGCTTCGCCGCGACACAGATGCCAGCCCACCATTTCAATCGGCATCCCACTGCGGAACACGATACGGGCGGCCTCGGGATCGCACCAGATGTTGTATTCGGCGGCAGGGGTTACATTGCCTTCGCAGCAGGGATTGCCGCCCATCACCACGCAGCGGCTCACGTTTGCGGCAACGCCAGGACGCTGCTGCACTGCGAGGGCGACGTTGGTGAGCGGGCCGAGGGTGACGAGCACGATGCCAGGATGCGCTTCGATGGTTTCTATGATCGCATGCACTGCGTCGTGCTTTTCGGGCCCGCGCTTTGCTCTTGGATAATTGTGATCCCCCAGTCCGTCTTTGCCATGGAACCACTCCGCGCCGTAGTGGGCGCGCTTCATTGGCTTTTCCGCACCGACGAAAATGGGAACGTGCGAGCCGCAAAGTTCGGCGGTGTAGAGTGCGTTGCAAGTCGCTTGCGCGACGGGAACATTGCCGGCAACGGTAGTAATCGCGGCTACTTCGATCTTTGGATTGCGCAGCGCCATGATGAGCGCGACCGCATCGTCGGACGCAGTGTCGGTATCGATCAGGAAACGGATTGTATTCACGCGCGCTAGAATACCAAATCACACGCGAAGAACTGAACATTCCAGAAAGATCATATTTTTTGCAGCGCCGTGATCACGCAGACACGCAGCACAGCTGACTTCAAGCCAACGGGGAGACTTCTTAGGGGCTTTTGCTTCGACTACGGGTTGCTGGTTTTGTGCAGGGAGCGAAGAAATGACTCGGAGAGCCTTGAGCAGTACGGGATGATTTGCGCTTGCATCGTCGCGGATTCGCCGCATAGCCAACCGGCACAACCCAGACAGACCGCACTCAGCACGAGCCCTAGAAAACCACAAATGACCCGCACAAAAAAGCCGCTGGGCTGCGATAAACCTACCTGCATCGCGAGCAGGAACAGAATGCTTCCGGCCAATCCCGTGGACAGCATCGTTTTGTAACACAATTGTTTTGAAAAATGCTTGGACCACCACAGATCCAGGGAACAAGTCCAATTTTGTATTACAGTATCCAGCGCGGAAGTCCAATTGTGCAGCAGCAGTGACCCCGAGCGTGGCATGCCAACGGTTTGATCATTGGGAGCGGGATGGAAGGTGCTGGGATTGGGAGTTGGAAAATTGTCGGGTTCGACGCGCACAATCATTTCTTTGAAAATGTCCACGTCCCAGCGCCCTTCAAGACGAAAACGAAGGGCGTCAGTCGATTCATTCACCACGCGCCCGCGAAGCGGGACTCGCGACTCGCCTGAGTCGATTTCCAAGACCACTTGGTGACCTAACCAGTCCGAGTAGTTAGAAGACATAAACAGTGCAATACTCTCGTCCGCGTTACATCACAGATGTCGCTTAGCATGCCCCGGACAACGCGCTGGCACAATAACTGGATTACTGTACGCCGCAGTCGATCATTATTTGGTACCAGCACCGGACATTCCGCACCAGCGAAGTACACACTCGTAACCTCGTGCGCGTCAGTCGCTTTCGTCAAGCGCTCAAAATTGACGTTTATCAAACGAAAGAAAACGAAAACGGAACTCCGCGGCCGTTCGGTCGAAAGAGGCCGTTCCGGTACATGCCCTTCTCTTCCGGGCTGACATTGTAAGTCTGTTGGAAGCGGTTCGGCAGTTCGGTTGTTATTTTCTTCGCCGGCCGAACCGTCACATCAAATCAAAGAAAGGATGCTAGCGGTCTGGAACCTTAAACACGCGCAACGTGTCGCCCAGAGAAATAGCAAGCACATAGAACTGTCCATCCGCGCTAGCTAGAACAGCTTTTGTCTCTTCGTTGCGGCCTGACAGACGTATGAATGCAATCTCCGACAGGTTATCGGCCCGAAATACCGAGAGCCATTGCCTCAACCAGACCTGCCAGCCAAAGAGGTTATCATGCTTGATAATATAGTGAGTCAGTAAATCCTCGCCGTTACGAGTCAGGTCGACAATGTCACAATCACAAATCCATGAGGGGCCTTGAACCGGCTGTCCCTCACAGAGCAAATGTGGACATTTCTGTTTCCTCAGTGATTCACCATCAGGTTTCCACGCGCTGAGTTCGGAGTTGACCGAATCGAGGCCGTACGAAACACCCGATTCAGATACGAATTGCGAACGGTAAGCTGACCCTTTTAATACTTCTGGGACTGACTTCCTTCCTGTTGTGGTAAGAGACTTCAATTCCTCGACAGAGCTTAGCCCTGACTGTTCCAAGATGTCCGCGCATGCTTCATTATCTCGTTTGCGCCGCTTGGGTTCGTCCTTCTGCAACTCACTTGGTGGCAGGACCGGAAGATGAGTTGTACATCGGAGGCCCGGGGAAAGAGTAGGCAGAGAAACTAATGCGTAGGACGTCCGCCATTCCGACGAAGTGCTCTGGTCAGACATCAAAACCATAGCGCTGGTATTCGTTATCCAACCACCACCCATCAAGCCAAAACCGAGTTCCGATGTGTGAAGGCTTGCGACGATTTGCCAACGACTCAGGTCAATTACGCTGACAATGGCATCTGGTCCACGCGTAGCGCCGGACGACGATTTATGCCATTCCGCGAAGGCAAATGTCACAGCGTACTTGTCGTCTGGAGTGATTTGTAGATCGGTCCCAAGGCGTTCTAGGTTTTCGTCGTCCTTTCCTGACCAGCCCGGGACCGCCAGTTTCGTGCTCTTCGAGTCCTTTGCCCACCAGTTTGTAACCTTTACGAGGGGCCAATTTCCGTTTTTGTCCGGTTCAAAGACCAACAACTCGTTGTTCGGAGTCACTCGAATTGAAAACAACCATCGTGACTGTATGGAAGGACTCCACCAAGTGCCACGGAGAAGCGGGACTGGTAGCTTGACCTCTCTGAGAGATTTTAACTCGGTCTGGGCACACAGGGGCAAGGTCGAGGAACCAAGAAGAAGAGTAAGCAGCATGCCGACGATTCTTGTCCGAATCACTGGAGGGCACTTATAAGGCATTTACGTCCAATGTATCAGAATGATCGTCACAGGTACCGATTAAAACGCGCTAATGTAGACGCAGCGACCGACAAACGCGAAGCCGCTTTTAGCAGTCCCTTGGAAGTCGCCAAGAAAATCCAGAAGGACCACTCGTAAGTGATTGAATAACTGGAGCCGAGGGAGAGAGTTGAACTCTCGACCTGCCGATTACGAATTCAGTCATCATTCCCTAAGTCGTTAATCCTCAGCCATTTCGTTTTGGTTTTATTCGTGCTCTTTCGGGCACGCTCCGATTTTAATTTGCAACACAACTTGCAACAAGTTTTCCCAGGCGCAATTAAAAGAAAAAAGGAGACACACACATGAGTCAGTTTCAACCGAAGGGCGAGAAGTTTCGCACTCAAGACACTCCCACCGCTCCCGGCGTTGCGAAGTTCGTCGCCGGCGCGGGAGGGCTAGTGCTGGAGAAAGTCGGCGAAGGCGAGGCAGAGCTCGGCCTACAAGGCCGGGTTGCACACCGTAATGCAGATCAGGTGATTCACGACCTGGCGCGGCAACTCAAATCGTTCTACATGAGCTTGCCGAAAGACCCGCGCTTGCTCACCACAGCGGAAAAGGAAGAGTTGTACCGGCAGGTCCTTGCGGCGCTGTCTGCTCAAGGCGCGTTGAACGACAACGCGAAAGAACTTGCCCGCCGGCTGGCAGGACTCGACAGCGGCATGGTCGAAGGCGAGACGTTTGTTTCCGGGCGTCGGGGAACGTCGCTGGAAAACGGCGGCTACGCGACACCGAGAGAGCCGGCGAACAGGCCGTCTAGCTCGCCAGTGGCCAAGTCTGCCGACATGGACGCATTCATGCGGACAACGCGGGCACAGATTCAGGTGATCGCCTCGCGAATCCAAGCGCTCATCGAAAAGCAGGCGAGGTGACCGATGGACATTTTTATTCCGATTCTCAAAGCCGACGACACCCGTCACGAAATCTTCGGGATGCTTGCGGCGGAAGAACCAGACAAGGCGGGCGAAGTCTTTGACTATGACAGTTCCAAACCATACGTCAAGGCGTGGTCCGACGATGCCGTCGCAAAAACTCTCACATCCGGGCAGGAAATCAGCTACGGCAACGTGCGCGTTCAACATAACCCCAAGGCTGTCGCCGGAAAACTGGTAGACCTGCAATTCGACGACAAAAACAGGCGCATCCCTATCATCGCCAAGGTCACGGACCCCGCTATCTGGGACCAAGTTCTACAAGGCGTTTTCACTGGCTTCAGTCTTGGCGGCAGGTATATCAAGAAATGGGTGGACGGTTCCCACGTCCGTTACACCGCGCAACCGAACGAAGTCAGTCTCGTCGATTCCCCGGCAATGCCCGGCGCGAGGTTCTCTCTCGTGAAATCGAGCGGTGCAGTGGAGCAGCGGAGTTTCCACACAACCGATCTCCACGCGATCACCGAGCGGATCGCCGTACTCGCGAAGTCCCTGGATCAGCGGCCACGACAAATCGATCCGAACAATCTCGACACCGAACTGCGCAAGTCGCTCGCTCAACCCAAAACCCCGGCTGAGATTGAAGAGGCGATGGCGCAGTCGCCACGGTTTCAGCCGAAGCACAACAAAGTGAATTGGGGCGACTCGGCGCCATGGCTATGAGTGACGACGGCGCTGACAAACTGCCTTACGACCGGGATCGGGACTGCGATTCATGGCGTGAGGGCGTCTCCAAACCACACCGAACCGTGAACTGCCAGACGTGCGGAGGGCTGTCCCACCGGCGCGGGCGGCACCTCGATCCCGAGCAGGTTCGGGCAATTCTCTGGCAGCGGAAACGGCGGGCCGTAAGGCCGTGAAGGAGTTTGCTGGCCTGAGACTTTTCCCGGCGTGTCCATGCGTCGGTTTTCCTCGGGCCAGCCGGCGGGAGGCTGATCGCGCCACGCCTCCCGCCATCACTCAAACTTGTTGATTGAATCGAGGGAAGCCGATGGCAAGAAGCTGCACTGTTTGCACTCATACGAAGAGAGCGGAAATCGATAGAGCGATTCTCGGCGCTGGCGCTAGCGACAGCAATTTGAAGGAAATTGGAAAGCAATTTGGCGTCACACGGTTTGCGCTCATGCGCCACAAGACGCACGTGGTAGAGATGATCGCCGTCACTCCAACTGCGAAGGTGGTGAAAATTACGGACGTGGACGGGATCGTGGATGAGATTTTGGAGCTTTCGCGTCACGCCGGCGAAATCCTTGGCGAGGCGCGAAAGTCGAAGGATCACCGTGCGGCGCTGTCAGCGATCGCCACTCTGAAGAACCTGCTGGAATTCCGCGCACAGGTTTCCGGCGCGATGAAGCCGCAACACCAGACGAACAATCTGCACCTGCACCTCGGAGGGGAGAAGGACTTCAATGAAAAACTCGGAGAGCTTGTCGAGCGCGCCCGTCTATTCCCAGTTGAACGAAGAGGAGAAAGTAAGACTCTACCGTCTCCTGCTTGAGAAGGACTTTGGCGGATTCATTCGAGCCGCGTGGCCGATCTTGGAGCCGGCAACGCAGTTCTCGGATAACTGGCACTTAGACCTACTCGCGGAGTACCTAACTCTAGTTCGCCGGCGGGAGATCAAGCGACTCATAATCAACGTGCCCCCGCGATCCATGAAAAGCCTCGCGTGCACAGTGTTCTTTCCGTCGTGGGTGTGGGCTACTGAGCCGTACACACGCTTCATCTGTTCGTCTTTTGCGGACTCGCTCAGCATCAAACACAGCCTAGACCGTCGCACGGTGATTTCGTCTCCGTGGTATCAAGCACTTTGGGGAGAGCGAGTAAAGCTCGCGGACGATCAAAACCTGAAAAGTGAATTCCAGAACCATGCGCGAGGCGTAATGATCGCCACGAGCACGGGCGGCGGCATCACCGGGAAAGGCTGCGACATTTTGATTGTGGACGATCCGCATTCGCCGGCACAGGCGTTGTCAGACGCGGAGCGCTCAGCGGCCTTGCGTCACTTCGATTACGTACTCAGCACGCGCCTGGACGATCCGAAGCGCGGCGCGATTGTGGTAATTATGCAGCGGCTCCACGAGCAAGACTTGACGGGCCATCTACTCGCGGAGCAGGGATGGGAGCACATTTGCTTGCCCGCTGTGGCCGAGCGTCATGAGGTCTGGAAATTCCCCATCACTAAGCGCGTCGTGGAGCGTCAGCCTGGTGATTTGCTCTGGGAGCGACGATTCCCGCAGGAGGCACTCGACGCGCTCAAGGTCCGTCTCGGTTCTTATATGTACGCGGGCCAGATTCAGCAGCGACCGTCGCCGGCAGAAGGCGGCATCCTTAAGCGGCACTGGTGGAGGTTTTACGAGACACCGCCGGAACAATTCGACCAAGTGATCCAATCTTGGGATATGACGTTCAAGGACTCAAAGGATTCCGATTTCGTCGTTGGCCAGGTGTGGGGCAGAGTCGGCGCGAACAAGTACTTGCTCGACCAGGTACGCGCCAAAATGTCGTTCACGGCCACGGTGTCGGCTATGCGGACTCTCACGCAACGCTGGCCAAAGGCTCGCCTCAAACTTGTGGAGGACAAAGCAAACGGCTCAGCGATCATCGACACTCTGCGTGGCGAGATTGGCGGCATCGTGGCGGTGAATCCTCAGGGTAGCAAAGAGGCTCGCGCTCACGCGGCGGCGCCCGATCTGGAGGCCGGCAACTTCTACCTGCCGAAAGCAGATTGGGCTAATGACTTCATTGAAGAAGCGGCGCAGTTTCCGAACGGTAGTCACGACGATCAGGTAGACGCATGGAGTCAGGCGGCGGCGCGCTTCAGGGTGTCCGCGCACACGGGCATTTTCGAGTACTATCGAGAGCAAGTGATGCTTCTCGATGCACCTGTATCCGGCTCAGAACGCAGGGTGAGGCGTTGTACGCCGATGGGGTAGAAGTGCAGAAATTTCCTGAGTACAAAGTAAAACTTCCGGGATCTCCATTCAAGCTCTACGATGAACCGCTTAAGTTGCTGATTGAGTTTTATAAGGAGCACATTCGGCGAGACAATGCTGACGGCAAGCTCAAGCCGACGGCAGCTTGGGTTACTCTTCGGGGTCTGTTGATCAGCGCAGAGCAGACCTATGCTGCCGTGTGTATTCTCCTTTCGGAAAAAAGGCCAAAGCGCCTGATGCTTCAAGCGGCCATTTTGAACCGCTCTTTGCTTGAGACGCTGGGCAACATTCTGGCGCTTTGTGAAGCTCCCAAGTCACGAACTCGAATCCTGCTTCGAGAGGCGTATAAGAACTTGGCCCTGACGTACTTAAGATATCAGGCACAATTCGGAAATGATCCGAAGTGGAGAGACTATCTGACCGCATATGCTGAGGCGCTGCCTCTTTTGGCTGAGACTATTCGGCTTAGCCCGCACCTCATCAGAAACCCCAATTTGATTTCTGAACAGTGGCTAACTCCCGGGAAGATGATCTACGGCGACAAGGGCCGTAAACAAACCCCCTTCTTGCGCGGAAAGAGGCGCGCTGTTTTTAAGAAATTGTACGATTCCCACTACGGCCAACAATCAGAACAGGCTCACCAGCGAGCCGCTGGTGTTAGCGCGGCGCTCGTTGTGGATGAAGATGCGCAATGGAATCCGGGGCTGGCCGAGAGCGCTCTCGTTTCGGACGCCTTCCTGTACGTTACGTGTATTCTTTCCGAGTTGGAATCAAAGGGCAGTTATCCGGGGCACGCAAAACTCCGGGAGCTTTGGGTGTATCTCATCGAACTCAACAGCGAGGCAAAGGATCTATGGCAGTTACGGTATCGTGCCCTCCTCAAAGCGTGATGTGTTGTTCGGAGGCAATTTGGTCAAACCGACACTCAAACAGACGTTAGATGCATTGAAAAGGCAGGTTCTCAACGGCAAGGCTTACCTGAAAATCGCGGGCGGGCTTGCCAAAACGGACCCAGTGATATTTCAGGGCGCAGAGACTTTCTTCTACATGACGATAGACGGCGGTCTTGAATTAGCGCAAATCGCCGCAGCTCGGCTTTTTGACAGGTCAAAGAGTTCCGTTACTGTAGTCGCGATGCTACGTGAGGCCGCTTCTCAGGCCGGCACCTTTCAGTACGGAAACTGGACGCAGGTGGAAAAGGCTGTTCTGAAGTCCGTGCAACGTGTGATCGCAATTCAACCCGTCGTTGACACGATCCGTCGGCGGCGAAACAAATGGCTTGCGCACTTAGAGCCCCGAAACCGTGATCGACCCTGCTGCGCTTGGCGTTAAGGCGAAACTCACAATTCCAGACCTGGAACGAGTGTTCAAGGAAACTGAGGAAATTGTTCTGGAGTTCTCCAGTCTTTACGAAGGAGTGATCGGCGAACTCCACTACCTCGGTGATGATGATTATAAGAGCGCTCTTGAATGGATTCGCAAAGCGAAGTGCGCCTTCATAGAGCGGTATGAGCAGGAGCATGGCGCTGGCAGTTGGAATGGTCCGCGACCGAAGGACTGCTCCCGCCAACCGTATGATCTACTCTAGCTACGATCCGCAGCCAGTTAGGACAGTGCTGGGCAGCTCAGCGTCGCGGTATCAGCGATTTTTCCTCTGCGGGAGTAATGTGCACCCAGTGAACCCCGCGTTGCGAATCTCTCCTTGACGCGAAAGCGTTACGTTCTGTCACGGACCACGGCCACCAAGATTGTTTGTAGGATGCCACAATTTCCAGTTCGGCGTCCGCCACCTCGCCGGACCAGGCACCTACGCCACCAATCACCGGTGGGCAGTCAACTGTGCTGCTACTTCCCGGGCCCAGCACTGGGATCGTGTGCTGCACATTCTGAAGTGGTCCCAGACTGAGAACGCTAAAGTTGTTTGCGCTCTCCATGCGCCTAGGCCAACAAACACAGCGAACCTCGCGCACATCGAAGATGAGATTCTCGTTTTTCATCAAGAATTGGGTTAAGTAGGGATTGACAGGGCTAAGCGAAAACGAGGGCTCAACGGATACGTGCGGGCGAGCGATCGAGTAATATCCGGCGGCAGCGAAAACAAAGGTCACAACGCCTATGAGCGTCTGTCCGAACCGTTTCAGGCGGATAGGCCGAGGTGCTACTCTTTTCTGCTTCTCTTCTTCCTTCCGGAGTTTTTCTTCTCGCTTGCGCAGTTCGCGTTCCAATTCTCTTCGTTCGTGCCTGGTAAGCATGAGGCTGCGCTTAATTATAGCAACGGTAACGCCGGGTAACGAATGGCCGGAACACTTCTGCGCAGGGCGGGTAGCTAGGTGCGAAAAAAAGGTCACTAGCGACCTGCGCTGAATGCTTTCGTGCTCAGCGCGGGTTTTCCTTTGTTTGCAGTGCGTCGGCTAGAGTGATTTCGCACACATAGAAATCGTGTAACGCACAGAAAAAGAAGGCCAAGCTCAACGCGTGTGCGAAATGATTTCCACAGTTCCGCACTTGTGCGATTGGGAGTGCGGGTGCTTTGTGACCTAAAGTGCCAGGAATCAGGAGCGGAAGACGGCCAGCAGCCTCGTGAGCACCTGAATCCCCTAAACCTTTGGGAGAATAACCTCAGATTTGCAAAAAGGACAAATCTTTGCCTCGGGAAGTATTCTCTCGGCGCACATTGGGCATGGTATTCGATTTTCGTTGCGCTTTGACACTGCTATGCCGTCAGATACCTGCTTTGGGCCTCGTCCTGCAATCGAGTCGAAACCTTTCAACAGCACGACGGCAAACACGACGATAAAGCCAAGAACAAAAAGCACGGGAATCATATGTGGTCTCTCCGACCTACCTTCTTCGGGAAGATCGTGGACATGTTCGTCCCGATTCTCGTGGTGCGCTACGTCACAAACACGAAGGAAGGGACCGTCACCGACTGGCTTTCTCTTTGCGTCGAAATGCAACATTACCGGTCTATGGAGACCCGGAAAACAAGGCCGCCTTGTGAAAAACTAAAGCACTTAGGCGAGCAGAATGCAACAAAACAGGAATTCTGATGTGCAATCCCGGTTGCACTATTTGAAGTGGGTATCGACCCATATGGTAAGGTTGCTCGAAAGCCGGGCCATCTCCGGAAAGATCAAGAACGACGCATGTACACCCTCTTCGGTCACAGGTTCTACGCTTGACGGGTGCCCTGCATCGTTTCGAGTCGAGCGTATCTGCTGCGCAAATGCCATCCAGTAGGCTTCAAACTCGTCGCGCAGTTCTCGCGCAAATGCGCTCTTGTTTGCATCCAGCCACTCGTAAAGCGCGTCCAGAACGGTCTTCACCCTCCAGTCAGACAAGCCCTTAGGCTCGGGTTTCTTCGCGGCGGCTAGCTTCCCCTGGACGAGGTCGCGTAGTTCCAGCACGACGCTTTCGGCTGCCTCTCCAACCATAACAGCGGCGGCTTTGTAAAATCCCGCGACAAAACAATCGAGTCCCTCCTGCAGATAGGAAGTGGCTATTGGGTTCAGGCGCGCAACTTCGGCTAGGTAGCGTCGATAACCCGCCGGGTTCCCTGGATCGCGGCTGAGTCGTTCCAGTGCCCGACGGCCACGGTCCGTAAAATGGAAGAAAGGCGGATTGGGGTTCATGCGGTTAAGCCCCCACGCAAAATATCCGGTTCTGAAGAGGTCGTGCCACTGTGTAAGGATGGCTTCCTCGATTTCCGCGTGTTGGCGAATACCCACCTCTTGAGCCACGGCATTCAGTACGGAGTTCTGCTGAAGTGATTGTCCGCCGCCTCTCCTAGGCTCTTGGGATTGGGCGGTACGCAGAATGATCTCACGAAGATCGGTTGCTGTCGGGTTCACAGGTGCTCCCCTGAGAATTCAGTTTTCCGCTTTTCATCTGATACGTGACGGTTAGTATAACCGGATCAAAGCGGCTCGACTCCTACTCGCCGCGCTATAGCGCTTGATTGAACGCCTTTACGAGTGCAGCCGAGGCGTCTGCGTCTGACGGATTAACGTAGGCGAGGGTACTGTCGAAGCTTTTGTGTCCGAGCGCCTGACGGATCAGGAACGCGTTCGCGCCCTGATGTACGAGCAACATGGCCGCTGTGTGCTTGAGGACGTGCGGATGCTGCAATGCCTCGCCCAGGCCAGCGTTGCGAGCGATCTCACGGAATAGCTTGAACACCGTGACGCGGTTTAGCTGAATGCTCTTCTGCGAGTTGAACACGTAATCCCCGGCATCCGGCTTGCGAACGGCCAGCCATGCCTTCAACGCGGCCCTCTCATCAGAACAGCGAATTGCCCTTCACCCTGAGTAGCGTCTGCGTCGAATCGAGCGATCCCTTCAACCGGGCAATGTGTATCTGCTCATTGGAAAAGTTCACGTCCGACAACTTGAGGTTACAAATCTCCGATGCACGGGCGCCGTGCGACGGCAAACAGAAACATCGCGTGCTCGCGTGGCCCGGATTCCTTTGCGGCCTTGAGAAACCGTTCCAGCTGCTCTGCCGCCATGTACGAGATTCTAGTCCTGACTTGCTTGGCTCGTTGCCTCGGCATCCGCACCACGTTCTTAAGGATCGAGGGTGTCATGTGGGTGCGCCTCCACTGTGGTAACGTTAGGGTAGTAATGTTGCATTGTCAAGGATTTTCTTGAGTAAAGCGGTGGAAAGTAGAAATGGGATCAGATTCGGTGAGGTAATCCTCGATGTAAAGAAAGATCGTGCGCCCTGTGGCGTCCTATTGCGTCCCACGGCAACCGTAGCGAGCGCGTTGACACAGATCAGCAAGCAGGTGGAGATGCTCCCTACAGCACAAGGAAACTTCGATCCCGCTTCGGTTCTTTGGATCGGGCCTATGATTGACTTTGAAACAATGGCGAGACTAAAAAACGCAGTTGGAACCGTTGCCTTCTTAGCCTTGCTCTACGCGCTCGCGTGGATTTTCGGTGAACATGGGCATGATTACACTCTGGACGATCCTGAAAAGGTGTTTGTTTCAGACGCCGACGGGAGAATTCGCGCTGCATGGGCCTGCAAAGAGCAAGCTCAGGGACCGTTTTGGGATAACGGTAAGGATCGTGATCCGGTCTGCCATGTCCCGGTCAGGCAATGTCCGTCACTGTGGTTCCCAATCGCGACCCAACTGCCGTGCCCGTATAAAGACCCGCTCGGCGGCCCGTACACCGAAAGCGATCTCTCTGTGCTCGGACAAACGCAAGCAACGCCGGACCCCGGATGCGCCTTGAGCATAGAAAACGGGCCGGAGCTTTTGCAGCCCGGGCCGGTAAAGCGACAACTTGCAGCACCCTACTGCTTTCGACTTTCCTCCCACTCGCGCAACGTGGAGTCCGTCACCCATAAGCCCTCGGCGACGATCATGTAGAGCACAAGCAACTCGTCCAGCCACTTCTTTGCTTCGTCGACGGTCATCCGTGCCACAGTCACTTTCAACGATTCGAGGCTTCCCTCTATGCCAGTGCATGCTTCCCAGAGATGATCGAATCTCACCTGGAGTTCATCTGGTAACGGTTTCGGTCTGGTAAGTCCACGATACAGGCTTCCGACATTGCCGTGGAGCGCGTGCGCGAGACGGCCCTGAAGTGTCCCCTCGTCTGTAAGCGCGGCCCCGACCGCCTCACAGAGCAGCTTGCCAGCTTCATTGTATTCTCGGGTCATGCCGTCACTTCCGGGACCGGCTGGCGATGAGCGTCCAATGCAGCGCGAATCTGCTCGGTGGTGACGTGTCGTACTTTCGCGGTGTGGGCCTTGGGACTGTAGGGCTTGCCATGCGTGAAGGCGACTTCGTAGGGGATGCGCAGATAGAGCCGATGCCGTGCCGTCGTTTTCTCCAGATTGACTGTTCCGCGTTCAGACGATTCGTCGGCGGCTGCGTCCTCGCAGTCCCTTCCCGTAACTTCCCATCCAAGCGCAAGTGCTTCCTGCATATTCCCTGGGATTTTCTCACCTTTCGGCCAGTTGACCTCTGCCCCTATGTCCACTACTTTGTGCCTAGCCATCGTTGCACCTCCATTGTGCGACGTTCGGTTAGCCGGTGTAGCCGGGTTGCTCCGACTATGCCGGCGAAATCTTCGCGAATTCTCTGCCTTCCTCGGCGATCAGCGAAAGGACCGCCGTCACCGCCGCGTGGTCATATTACCTTACGTATAATTCTGCCGTGTGTGTACTACTTGTGTCATACATTTGTCTTACGATCCTTTCCGGCTCTCTCACTGTTCCCGAAAAGAGCCAAAATCGTCTGGCAAAACTTGGGAAGAGTGAGCCAAAGTGGGCCATAGTGTCGGTTTTTTCTTTTATGAGCATTGCAAAATGGCGCACGACAGTGTCTAGTGACACTAGCTTTAGCGAAAGTAAGGCGAACAATTATGAGCAAGGAAAAAATTCGGGAACTGGAAAAAACGCTAAGCTCGACGCGGGCAACAGCAATAATCCTTCATGCATCGCGCCAGAAGGTTTGGCTGTGGCGTAAGGGGGTCGCCCACTTCACTGACGCAGAGTTGCTCACGCTCGAAAAATTTCTAACAGCCAAGCTTAAGGAGCGCGTGCAGGCGTTAGCCGAATTGACAGCAATTTAGCTCGCGGCGATCCCGCGACGGTTGGAGGAGAGTGTGCGGCTCTCCTCTGGCTGAGAAAAGAGAATTACATGGAACGGCCGCACGAAACTTTTTGCGATCTCTCTAAAACTGATTTGAAGTTACTCGCTGACGCGCAGGCTGCGTTACTGCGCCAGCGCGAAGCTCGGGGTGTGTCGAGAGATGAACGAAGCGTTTCAAATTTGCACCACCTCCGCCGGCAAATACAACGGTCGGCGCGGGCGCGACGGGGAAATTGAAATGTACGGAAAAATCTTCACGCAAATTTATGAGGGCACGCTCGCGTCCAAAGGTCCATGGGAAGCCCTCGTGACGTTTCAGCAGTTCATCGTACTAGCGAACAAGCACGGCGAAGTCGACATGACACCGGACGCCATTTCGAGACGGACGACTATCCCATTGGACGTCATCCAGACCGGGATTGAAGCGCTCGAAAAACCGGACCCGGATAGCCGGACCCCGAAGGAAGAGGGCAGACGCATCGTTCGCCTGTGCGAATCGCGCTCCTGGGGTTGGCGGATCACGAATTATGAGCAATACCGCACCCTTCGATCAGAGGAAGAGCGCCGCGAGTATCAAGCCCGATGGATTGCGGACAAAAGGTCCAGAACTGCCGCTGCAATTGTCGACAATAGTCGACTGTCGACAGTTGTCGACAATGTCGACCTAGGCAGTAAGCAGTATGCAGTAAAAACCATTTCGTCCGAAGTCGGACCTTCGGACCCGCAGGTTGCCGAACCTAAACCCCTGAAAGAACCTTCACCCGAGGCGCGTGACGTTGCCAAACTCCTCCGCGCTCGCATCACCGAAAACAATCTCAAGGCCAAAATCACTGACGCGCAAGAGCGCAAATGGGCAACCGAAGCTGACCGGATGATCCGCCGCGATGGTCGGACGCCAGCCGAAATCCGCGAAGTGATCGAGTTTGCGCAGGCGGACAGTTTTTGGCGAGCGAACGTCTTGAGCATGGAAAAACTCCGCAAACAATTCGCTCAATTGTGGGGAAAGTCTCACGCTGCTGTCACCAAACCGGCGGTGCTCGATCACCCCGGCCCGACGCCGCCTCAGCGCTTACCTCGGCCCGAACTTAACGATGCCGGGCGCAAAATCTACGAGCAGGCGGGAGTGAGCGTATGAATTCCCTGACGACGATTCCGCACAAGCCCGAAGTAGAGCGCAGCATCCTCGGAGTTTTGCTGATTGCACCTGAGCGGATCGGCGAAGTCGCCGTCCTTGAGCCTGAGGATTTTTTCTCTTCGATCTACCGCAAAATCTTCGGTGCAATCCTGCAACTCGAAGGCGCGGGGAAGCCGGTAGACCTTGTGACAGTTTATAACGCGCTGGAGGGTGACAAGGAACTGGCTGACGCGGGCGGTCCGTGCTTTCTGGCGGCTCTCGTTGATGGCGCTTTCCGCCAAGCGAACGTACAGCACTATTGCCGAATCCTGAAAGACTCTTCAGCGCTTCGTCGCGTACAGCGGCTCTGTGAAAACACCTCAGCGCAAATCGCTGAAGGCGGTCGATCTGCCGAAGTGCTGGACTCTGTAGCGACCGAGTTTGAATCAATCCGCGAGGGCAACCGTTCGCTGGAACGCGGCCCTGTCCACGTCTCCACAGTGACGAAGGAACTGGCGCCCGTTTTAGAGCGCGCCGCTGATGGCAAAGGCCAGATGATCGGCACGCCAAGCGGCTATTCCGACCTTGATCGATTAACTGCTGGGTGGCAAGCCGGTGACTACGACATTCTCGCGGCGCGACCAAGCGCGGGGAAAACAGCGCTCGCCATTGAATTTACAGTTCGCCAAGCCAAGGCCGGAAACCCGGTCGCATTTTTCAGTCTGGAGATGACACGGGCCAGCATCTACCAGCGAATGATTTGCCGCGAGGCCGGCGTTGACTCTCAGCGTCTACGTTGCGGAAGGCTATCTACTGACGACCTCAAACGCATCCTCGGGGCCGCCTCGCGAGTGAACAAGCTCCCGCTGTGGATCGACGATTCCGCTGGACTTCGCGCTTCGGAATTGCGTTGGCGGTTGCGCTCGCTCGCTAAGCGCCATGGCACCAAGTTCGCCGTCGTGGATTACCTGCAACTCTTGCGCTCACCCGGAAAAGATCGGTTCGAGGCTGTCACCAATAGCTCAATCGAACTGAAGGCTGCCGCAAAGGAACTTGGCCAGGTCAGCGGCGGCACACTGCTGGCGCTTTCGCAATTGAATCGGGCCGGCGCAAACGAACGGCCACGCTTGGAACATCTGCGCGAGTCAGGGCAACTCGAACAGGACGGGGATGTGGTTTTTCTGCTCTCCGATGCCGAGCGCACCGCAAACGGCCAAGTACAACCCTGCACGAAAATTTTGGAAATCGCCAAGCAACGCAACGGCCCGTGTCAGGACGTGCGATTTACCTTCCTACCGGCAGTTGGTGGTTTTGAGCAATCGGTACCTTGCGGCGTGTGGGATTCCAAGGCACGAGCGGCGAACGATTCCGAGGAGGCAGCATGAACGGCATCAAAATCTCGGATTACAAACCATTTCAACGAGGAGCGCTCTGCGCTTTTTTCACGGTCGAGTTGCCAAGCGGCATGCTTGTCCATGAGGTCAAACTGTTCTCAAAAGAAGGCCGGCGTTGGGTTGGCCTGCCTAGCCGGGAGTTTGTCGGGCGAGACGGAACCAAGTCGTATGCGCCGGTCCTGGAATTTACAAACCGCGAGGCGAGCGACAGGTTCCGTGAGGGAGTCCTGCGTGCGATTGACGAGCAACGGTTGGCAACACAGCCGGCACCAGCGAAATCGCAGATTCCGAGCATTGATCCTGATGACCCGAACTGGGAACCGCCATTTTAAGCACAGGCGTCCGCTGGCGGGAGATCGGCAAATGGACGAGATTCCGGTCGAGGAGCCCAAAAAAATTCGGCAGCGGGGTTTTGCGCGGCTTTCGCCTGAATGGTTTAGAAGGCGCAGTGATCCGAATGGAGTGATTTGATGAGCGCACCGTTTAAGAGCTTTCGCGTTTCGGCGTGCGGCGAACGTCATGCGTACTTTGAAATTTTGGTCCAACCGGGATATTGGCGGCGCGGAGAAGAGGCTCTCGTCGAAGAGCAGCGACTTTTCATCCGCGAGGCAATCGCGAATGCGCTGGAGCGGTTAGAGAAGGAGCAGGGCGAGAGTTCTGAGCAGTCAAAAACGAAAAAGGAGCACTGACATGGAGACAGTGGAAGCAAAAAGATCAAAACAGGTCAAGGAGCGTCTGATTGACCTGGATCGCACGAAGCGGGAGGCACTGAGGGCGAAGATCGCGGCGGAGGGTAATCTGGCTCGCGAGCAGAACGATCTCCGCACCGCCGAGGAAAGCCGAAAGACTTACGTCGAACTTCTTAGCGATCAGAGGAATGATCTGGCCACCGAAGGATATTTACACTCAGAGATTGACCGTCTCGACAGTGAGATCACCAGTCACAAGCGGTTGATCGAGGCCCACTCTGCGGCGCTAGCGAAGGACGTTGGAGTGTTGGAACGGGTGCGGGTTGAGTGGAACGAGTTGGATCGGGAAGTCGAGGTGCGAGAGCGGGCACAAAGGTTTGAGCAGGGCAAGGAGCGAATCGCCGCGAGATACGCCGACGCTGGCGATTGTCTCGAAAAGCTACGCCTACTCCTGGGCGATCAAGTCATGGACGAGTTTGCCTTCTCCGAGGAGTTCGCGGCTGAGGCATCTCGCTTTCTGACCGAAGAAAGAGAAAGGTTCTTCACGAGACAGAACAGGCAGAACAATCGCCTTCGTGATGTTTGGGGATGGAACGGCGGTCAAATGCAGTTCTTAGTCAAACCGATGCAGAAGATTTTGCAGTAGCCGTGCGGTGAGGGCGGGTCGAACCTCTCTGCCCGCCTTCGCCAAGATGCAGGGAGCGAAAGGATTCGCGATGACAGTCGCTGTCAAAATTGACCCGCAAGATATCCTCACACCTGAGGAGCTGGCGGAACGGCTCAAAGTCGGTATTAACTGGGTGTACGAAAAGTCCCGCGCCCGTGGAAAACACAGCGGCCCACCACTTCCCTGCCTTCGGATGGGACGGTATCTCCGTTTTTCCTGGCCAGATGTTTGTGAGTGGCTACGAAGTGCCGACTGAGAATTCTTGTAGGCATGAGCGATTTAGTGTATACGATAAATCATGAAACGGGGCAGACCACCAAAGCGGCCAGCGCAGCGACGGAAGTTCGTTGTGTGTGCACGCCTCACAGAGGCGGAAATCCGCAAAGTGCGCGCCGCCGCAAAGGTGGCCGGCCTGACCGTTTCGGAGTATGCACAGAAGATTCTCAGCGAGGCGCAACGATGAGGACGCAAAAGGGCTACGTTTTTCACCGGGGAAACAGTTGGTTCGTCCGCTACATGGATGACGTTCTTCAGAGTGACGGCAGCGTGAAGCGCACTCTCGTTTGCAAGAAACTCCCTGTTCCGTATAGCGGCCACTACAAGACAAAGAAGGACGTGCGAAAGTTCGTCCTGGAAATAATTGAACCGGTCAACAATGGCGAGTTGAACGTGCACAGCACCATGAGCCTCACCCAGTTCATTGAGAAGGTTCATTTGCCTAAGCTCGAACAGAGGGGGAAGCGGTCCACCACTTTGAAGGGATACGGCGACGTGTGGCGAATCCATCTGAAGGATCGCATCGGAGCAATCGCACTGCGGGATTTTCGCACTGTCCACGGGGAACAGGCGCTTGCGGATATTGCAAAAGAGTACGTCTACGAGAAAACGAAACTGCCTCTCAGTCACAATTCCCTCGCCCGGATCAAGACGTTTCTAAGCGGAGTTTTTAAGCAGGCGAAGCGGCTCGGGATTCTCGACGGCATCAACCCGATGATGGACGTGAGCATCCCGGAAGGCGCGGAGGCGCGGGATACCTACGCCTACAGCCTAGAGGAAGTGATGGGAATTTCCGATACGCTCGGCGAGCCCGCACGATCAGTCGTACTGACTGCCGCTTTGAGTGGTTTGCGGAAAAGCGAGATTCGCGGATTGAAGTGGGACGACTTCACCGGCGACCAACTCACAGTAAGGCGATCCGTCGTGGACAGCGAAGTGAATGAACCAAAGACAAAGTACAGTCGGGCGAGCATTCCCGCAGTGAAGATGCTGGGCGACGCGCTGGAAGCTCACCGGAAGAGAATGGGCAAACTTGCCACCGGGTACATTTTTCAGGCTGGAAACGGAAGCTCGTTGGACCTCGACAATTTGGTGAACCGGGTGATTAAGCCGGCCCTGGAAAAGTGCGTCGTTTGCAAGATGTCGAAATACGACCATCCTGACGGCCACGAGTTTAAGCGCGATAACAATCTTCCTCAGTGGCATGGTTGGCATGCTTTCCGCCGTGGTCTTGCCACCAACCTGCACCGCGTAGGTGTCGAGGATCGGGAGATTCAGGCGATCCTACGCCATAGCGACATTCGTACAACGCAGGCGATCTACATCAAGAGCGTTCCGGCTGCACAGGTTAGCGCGATGGATTTAATTGGCGCCGCACTTCAGGAAAAGCTAACTTGCAACATAACTTGCAACGCTCCGAAGGGGCCAGTGAACTGAGGTGTGCAACTTATTGAATTCGGGGAGGATTCTGGAGCCGAGGGAGAGAGTTGAACTCTCGACCTGCCGATTACGAATCGGCTGCTCTACCACTGAGCTACCTCGGCCCTGCTGAATTCACGATAGCATCGCCAGAAAATGACTGTCAATTGAACGCGCGCGATCGTGACGTCAAGCTGCTTGTGTAAATAGTTCGAGGGTGTGGTTCTTCCAGTCCTCGTTGCAGCGACTGAAAATCGCAAAATGACGCGGGGGCACCCAAAATCTTTGCCCCTAGGGACAGTTACCAGGGGGTGCGTTCTAGTAGGGTGCGTTCGGAAGGCGGAGTTGGATTGGTGGGGGCTGCCTCGTCAGCTACTACCTGGTTGCGGCCTTGGCGTTTGGCGCGGAACATGCGTTTGTCGGCGAGGGAAAAGAGACGGGCGGCGTCTTCGCCGTCGCTGGGAAATGTCGCGAGACCCACGCTGATGGTGATTTGCACTTGTTCGCCCCGGTGAGGAATCGCCATGCGGGTATGGGCGATGCGTTGACGCAGCGATTCGAGCTTCTGGCGTCCTGCCTCCATCTCCATTTCTGGAAGAATCACCACAAATTCCTCACCGCCGTAGCGGCCGACGGTGTCGCTATGCCGAAAAGACTCGCGGAGCATAGCGCCGATTTTCCGGAGCACGACGTCGCCGGAAGCGTGGCCGTGATTGTCATTCAGCATTTTGAAACGATCCACATCGATGACCGCGAGGGTGAGTTGTTTTTGGTAGCGGCGGGCGCGAGAAAGTTCGACGGCGAACCGTTCGTCGATATAGCCGCGATTAAAAAGTGCGGTGAGCGGATCGCTGGTGGCCAGTTGGAGGAGTCGTTGGCTGCGCGAGACGAGAGCCAGGCTGAGAGCGGAAGCAACGAGCATGAGAATCATGCGGGAAATCTGGTAGGACCAATCGAACTGACCATACGGAAATGGCGCATAGATGGGACTGTTGAGGTCCCAGTGCGTAGCGGCGTAATCCACAATGGCGAAATACTCGATTACGGCCAGGACGCCGGCGGTGATGCAGACGCGTTTGTCATAGCGGAAACTGCTGGCGCCGATCGCAAGGAAGTAACCTTCGAAAACAACCTTGCTGTTCACGGCTGTGTGCGGTTCGTTGAGCAGCAGAAAAAGCGCGAGGGAAGCGCTGATGAGCGAGACGTCAAAACTGGTGGTGACGAAGGTCAGCCAGGGAGGATTGTATTCGCGGGAGAGAAGCAGATACATGACGGCGGCGAGAACAAAAGTAGTGGTGGCGAGACTGAGGCCGACGATGCCCTCCTTGGTGGGGAGTTTGAAAAAGAGAGCGTCGATGAGAGGAATGAGCAGAATCAGAACGGCCAGCGCGAAACGGATTTTGGCGACGAAGAGTTCGCCGGCAATACCGGCTTGCGCTAATACGGGGTCCGGGCCGGACCACAGAAACGCCAGTGCGGATCTGAGGTTGAGCTTCATCGAAACAGCATACGGGAGTTTGGAATCGCCAGGGGGTGATTCCAGGGGAGCGTGACGGAAGCGCCAAGAGTCTACAGTCGACAGTTTCGGAGAAGAACGGATGCGGGAGAACCCAAGAGGCCAGATGCGGGATCGGCATGTGGGGCCCGCAGTTGTCGCTCAAGCCTTTCCGGCGTGAGGGCTTTTCTCCGTTGGCTGGAGCATCTCGCCACTGGGGAAAGCCTCACCCTTGAAGCGGTGAGCTAAAGGCTAAGGGTGGTGAGAGAAGAAGTAGGTGTAGGTCAGCGCTACAAAGGATTTTAGGGGGACGCCTACGGTGCACTCGATTACGCAGTTGGAATAGGTGGGGATGGTTTCGGTGGTTTGGCCGGTGTAGCCTTTGGCAATCAGGAAATTCAGGGCCACGGACATGCGATTTTCGGCGAAGGGGCGAAGGAGTGCGCCGCGGGTTTCGTACAGGGGAACGCCGGTAAAGCCGTCGCCCAATGGTTTGGCGCGCACGAATTCAAATTCGCCGCGGGCCTGGAGTCCCAGTGGCAAATGATTCTCTGACGCGACAGCATCCCAGATCAAACGAGGGGCTTCGGGAACAGGCTGGCCGGTCAGCGTGTCGCGCGCGTCGGCTTGCGCATAAGAAATGTAGAAGGCGCCGTGCGAAAAATTGCGTTGGATGGAAAGTTCGATAACGTGATTGAGCGAGGGACCGAAGTTCTCCTGAAGCCCGGTATCGGGATCGATCTTGGCGAGTTCCTGGGAATTGGAAGTCCGGCGAAGCGTAAGGTTGGCTTCGAACTGGTGGACAGTTTTCGCAATGCGCAACTGACAGGCACGAGAGGGAGCCAGCAGTGCGGGAGTAGTGTTTGCACCGGGAGCGCTGCCGATGCGCGGGTCTTCGGTATGAAAGGATTCGCCGTAGGAGAAAGCGATCGCTGGTGCGAGTCCGGGTGCGTTGGGAAAAAGTGTAAGTGTGGCCTTGGGAAGGGTGAGAGTTGCGAGCTTGTCGAAGGAGTTCTGGGGAGTGAGGAGGTCGTCGTTGTTGATGCGGATTAGTTCCTGGCGGAAGCCGAGGTTGTAGTGAACGAATTTAGAGAGCGAGCCGTCGGCAGAGAGGAAGGGTTCGACGAAGGAGAGAGTGAGGTTGTTGGAGGTGGCTGGAAAGAAGGTGGAGACGGGGACGACGTTGGGGGAGAGGCACCGGTCTGAATAGGTGGCGCTGCAAAGAGCAAGAGAGATTCCTCGCTGCGCAGACTCCGCTCGGAATGACGGAAATAGTGAAAATATGGACCACTGCGCCGGCGATGACGGAAATTCTAATGGAGTTGGCGGGAACGGAGTGGTGGCGCGGGAAAGCTTGAGATTCCGTGGGGCATCGCGGCGCAGGTCGATTCCGGTGAAGATGGAAAGCCAGGGGCCAAACGTATACAGATAAGTGGCTTCGCCGCCGATTACCGTGCGCGTTTCTGATTGTTGGATGAGCCCTTCGCCGAAATTGGAACGAAGCGTCAGGGCGTAATCACGAAAAAATCCAGCGAAATTGAATTGTGATTTTGGGGTGAGACGCAAGCTGTCATTGACTGCCGCGAGGAAATTATTCGTGCGGTCGAGTTGACGATTGTCGATGGTGTCATTGGGGACATACACGTTCATAGGAATCAGGCCGGGCACATAGGAGAAGCCGTAATAGGCGAGGCCGTAAAGGGTGAGGTCGTGATTGCCGAGCTTGAGTTCGCGATGGCCGTTCAGTTTGTATTGCTGGCGATGCTCGAGGCGCTCCAGGAATCCGTTGCCGTAAGAAGCTTCGGCGGCGAGGAACCCGTTGCTACTGGGATTTCGCGGGGACCAGCCGGCCACGAGGTCGATATCGCGATAATCGCCGGTGAGTTGGAGAAAGGTATTGAGCCGCTGGCGCGGAATATACGTGGACGCGAGATCGATGGAGTGGTTGCCTTCGCGAACGTTGAAGGCACCACCGTCCACAGTGACGGCTTCGAGAGTGGAAGCGATTAAGAAATTAGGATCGGAGTAGCCGTTGCCGTGAGCGTTGGCGGGCAAATTATTGGGGAACAGAAAATTTCCAACCTGGAAAAATTGTGCGATGGGTTCGCCATGATCGCCGGCCACACCCGGGGCAAAATATTGCGGGGCTTTGATGCCTCCGGAGGCCGTCTCAATGGGAAGGCCGGGAATGGAAATGGGAGCGCCGGGGCGGCCGGGGTTGGCGTCGAGCACTTGATCGTGAACCACGACGGTTTGCGAAGGATCAGGAGTGAGCGAAGAGGGAGAGTTGGCAACCACGGTGATGGATTGGAGGACCAAGGCTAGTTGGGTGAATTGGAGGGTGAGCGACTTTTGCTCGTTGGGGGCGAGGGTGAAGGTCACCGCGATCGCCCGAAACGTGGAACTTGTGGCGGTCAGGTTGTATGTGCCGGGTTGGATTTGAGGGAATGCGAAATGGCCTTGGGAGTCGGAAATGGTGGTGGTGATCGGTTTCGCGGTTACGTCGAGGAGTTGGAGGCGGGCGGATGCGACGGGGTTGGAATTCGAGTCGAGGACCGTGCCGAAGAGTTGGGATTGCGCGCGGAGGGGAGCGGGGGCAAGATAGGCGAGCGTCAGGAGGAGGGCTAGCGTGCGCATTGCGAATCATTATACGAGGTGAGGATAAAATTCTCGGGTCGAGGTGATCCTTCACGCGTAACGCGCGCTCAGGATTAAAGAACCGGTCTAAAGACCGCCACTACATTAAGAGTCGGAGTAACCCAAGACCTCACATGCAGATCGGCATGTGGGGCACCAGGCAACCGCGCGATCGATCAGTGATCCGTTGCCTGAAGCCGGCTGGAAGTCGGCTCTACCAACTTGTTGCCCGGGCCGCCTACGGGTTGCAACGTTGGCAGGCGATCGTTCGCCGATGGCAATGGCGGGAAAGGGGCGTGCGGTTCGGTCTGATACCAGTAGGCGACGGAGAAGTAGTTATCGGAGCGGCCATTCGCGTGACCGTGTTCGATGGTTGCCTTGATGGACTTGGTGAACGGGATAGGCGAATCCAGATGGAAGCGATAGACACTGCTGCGACTGCCCGCCCTTTCTACACCGACTACCGGCGCGCCATATAAGAGATAGGAAAATGCGCGGCCGCCGAAATCGTAGGCGCCTAAAAAATAATCCTCGGTTCCGGTGCCGTTGATGGAAGGAGTCTTCTCTCCATCGATGAAGAACATGTCGTCGCCTTCGCCCCACCAAAAATCCTGATTTTGCAGGACGGACATGGTGACGCCCACGTAATGACCGCGACCAGTCGCCTCCATCCACACGTAATTGCCTTCGCCGTTCAGATTCTTTTTGTCGTTCTGCACGGGATCGCCATTGTCCTTCCAGTTCCCGGTTACGCCGCGATTCGGCGAAGCTTGGCGATACTGGGCGTGAAAGTACAAGGTGTCTGGCGAAAGCGGGGTCGCGTACGCCTGATAATCGATGTTGTAGTACAAGGCTTCGAGGCGATCCTGTCCCTGATTCTCCACAGTGATTCGCGCGTGCTTCTGAAAGGGCATCGGAAAAAAGCAATTCACGGCGCGGTTCGGCGCAGCCGAGAGAGGCAAGGCCTCGAAGGTCACGTATTCCCCTAATCCCAGGCCGAAGAAATCGCCGATTGGTGCTTCCACGCTGGGAGTGGATTCTCCATCCCAGTACATGCGCAGAACAATTTTTTTCAGGTGATAGGACTCGTCGGACGCAAATGTGAACCAGATATGCGTGAGGATTCCCGGACCGGGTTCATCCAGGATAGTGAGAGTTTTGCCGGGTTCGATTCTTCGAAAATCTTCGTTGCCGCCGGTGCGGTCGTAGCTGGAGATGCGCTTTTGGACGTAGTCGTGAGGCGCGGTGAGACCTGTCATCCACGGTGGAGTTTGGGCACTGGCGGTGGAGATCAGGAACAGCAGCGTGGCGGCGCACATCGCGATTTTGGTCATTGAGGTTCTCCTGTGAGTTGTTGTCTGCAACCCTCAACAAATGCGGGCACTACTGCTTGGCTGTTGCCGCGTCTAGTTTCTTTAGCATTTCTGTAATTTCGGGATTTTTCATGAAGGACTTCCAGACCAAGCCGGTGCGATAGTTCTCGATCATTACGACAATGGGCGCCTGGTTCAGACCCATGTAAATCGGGGAGACCCAGTCTTGCCCGACATTGTATGCGTCTCGCGGGCCGTACACATCCCACAATTGCGCGCCGAGGTCGCGGTAATAATGCTTGAGCGCGGCCATGGAAGCTTCGGGGGTATACGGAAATGAGGCGAGCGCGCCGGTGGGAGTCAGCGTACCCAAATCGTTGGCCGCCTCTGGTGCGTGCGCGGCGTATCCCGATGGTCCATCGCTGGCGGTCAGACCCCAGGCATCTGGGCCGTAGCCCGGGAAATGTTTGGGATTGGCGGTAACGTATGCGCGATTAATTAAGGCAATGTTGCGGTTATTTTCGAAGTACGAGTTGGTGTAGCGATCATGCAAGGCGTGCGGGTCAAATCCCAGGAACGAGTAATGCGTGAAGAAGAGTGGACCGCCGGTACCTACGCCCACGTCCAGCTTGATTCCGTAATAGGTGTTGCCATTTTTGTAGTGGTCTCCATCCTTCTGGCCCGACCAGCCCTCGCGGTAATGCTGCGCAAGTTCGGACTGGCTGGCCCAGCCCGAGTAGTACATGTCGGCAGGCACACCGTGGGTGGGGGAGGCAATCGCTTCGAGATAAGTAATCATGACCTCATTGAAGCCGATGAGCGGATGATGCATCTTGAAGCCCCAATCCGCCGACCAATGCCAGAACAGGAAATCGCGTTGCGCGTTCTCGCGAGACCAGTCCCACTCCACGCTTTCCCATAATGCGGTGATGCGCTTGTACAACTCCTCCTCGCCTGGTCCATTTCCGCGAAAATACTCGCGCGCGGCCAGCAGACCTTGGATGAGGAACGAGGTTTCCACCAGGTCGCCGCCGTCGTCGAACATTCCAAAGACGGGCATGGTTTTTCCGGTGTTGCCGTCCATGAAGTGCGACCACACGCCGTGATAGCGCTGCGCGTGCTCCAGGAAATTGACAATTTTCGTGAGCCGCTCCACGCCCTGCTGGCGAGTGATGAAGCCTCGATCCACTCCCACAATCAGCGCAGCGATGCCGAAGCCGCTTGCGCCTGTGGCGACGATTCGGTTATCGCCTGGATTATTTTCGCGGGTCATTCCGGAATGGGGGTCGGCCCCTTCCCAGTAGTAGTGGAAGCAGGCCTCCTGCACCATGGTCAGCAGGTCGTCGTCGCTTAGTTCGTGAGTGGCGGCGCTGGCTGCGGAGGATTGCGCCGATTCGCGATACATGGCATCGGACACGGTGACCTTGTACTCGGCTTTGACTCCGGGCTTGCCCAGAAAATCCTCGAAGCGCAAGATGTCTGGGCGTTGAATTCCTACAGGCTCGAACTTACTGCCATCCGAGGAGCGATAAATGATGTAGCGGGCGGGACTCGGTCCGGTGACGGCATCCCAGCTCACCTCGATATGGCGATCGTAGCCTTTCGCGCGCACATTTTGCGGTACGGGCAATGTGCCGTTGGCGGGCATTCCCGTTTTGTACGCGGCTTCGTCATCAACGCGAACCTCGTCGATCAGTAGCGCGTGGCGCACGCCGTCGGCACGCCCTTGATGAAACAGCACGTTGACCAAGAAGCGCGCTTCGAAGGGATAAATGGACGCGCTGTCGAAATCGCCCAAGGGTATGTGCACCTGCACCCAACGCGCCGCCGGAACATCGTGGATGTATCTGCCCATCGGCAAAGCTTGCGTGAAGCTGCCTGGAAATTCCGCGACCTGCAAGCCACCGCGGGAATTTGCCAAGGTGATCACGGGTAAATCCGCTCCGGCAATCGCTTGCGGCGAATAGCACCAAAAAGACAACGTGTCGCCAATGAAGCCGGGATAGCGATTGCGGAAATTCATCAAGTGAATGCCGGCATCCCATTCACCGCCTCGCTGTGATTGCCATTCCAAGCGCAAGGCATTCGGGGGAGTGAAGAAAAGTTTGCTGTCCACGGGCAACTTGCCATTGTTGTTCAGCAAATCGCTCGGAGCGGTCGCGCTGGCGCTGGAATAGAAGTAGGTATCGCTGGTCAGACTGTTGTCGAAATAGGTGTGGCGGTAGTAATCGTCCTGGGCGCGCGCGAAGGTTGACAGGGATGCGAGAGCGAGGAGTAGAACTGCGATTCGTGTTGGCAGGGAGGTTGGGCTGGTCGTTCTTATTTTCATGTGTGTACCGCAGGAGTTTCGCCCATGGAGTCTACAGGGCGGGCGAAGTGTCTGCCAAGGGCAGATGAACATGGCTTTGCGGGGTTTTGCGGGTTCGAGGTTAAGAGTTGAAAAGTGCCAGAGAAATTCCTCTCTTCGCGGACTCCGTTCAGAATTACGGCGGAGGTTGAGTGGGGCTCGACGGGTTGAACTTTCGACTTTTCCGGCTTACGGAACCCCAAGAACCGGCTCAAACCGCCGCTACCAACTGCTGACAAAAAGGGGATTAGTTCTTTGCGAGATTCGCGGTCGTCTGCTACGCTCAGTTTGTCAGGAAAATTTCCTTAAACTGAGGGATGGACATCATTTCTCTGCTATCCGCACTCTACGTCGGAAACATTTTTGAAATTCTTCAGCAAACCGGGTGGGTAGCCCGCGCCGTTCTGGGCATCCTGCTGTTCTTTTCCTTGATATCGTGGGCGCTGATCTTCCAGAAGCTGGGATTGTTTGGACGCATTCGGCGCCAGAGCGACCAATTTCTGAGAATCTTTCGCGCCACGAAAGGTGTGGCGAATCCGCAAGGACTGGTATCCGCCGGTTCGCCGTTCGCGAATGTGTACGCCGCGGGCTATCGCGAACTCCAGTCGCAAATGAGCGGAAACGGAAATCCCGCGCCGGCCAAAGTGAAGTCGCTGCAAGCCGTGAGCGTCAGCATGCAACTGGCATCGACGGACGAAGTGCGCCGCGTGGAAAAAGGAATGTCGTGGCTCGCCACCACCGCGGGTGTCACGCCGTTCATCGGATTGTTCGGCACAGTGTGGGGCATCATCGACGCGTTTTCGGGATTGGGGACATCGGGGGCCGCGAGCCTACGGGCAGTTGCGCCGGGTATCGCGGAAGCGCTGGTCACCACCGCCGCGGGACTTTTTGCGGCGATCCCGGCGCTGATCGCTTACAACTATTTCCTGAACGACATTCGCGATCTCGCGCAGCGCCTGGACACATTCGCCAGCGAATTCACAGCGCAAATCGAGAAAACCTTCACGTAGGTAGCAGACCGCCATGCCGCAACTAAGCCGAAGCACGCAGACCAACCTCTCGGAAATCAACATGGTGCCGTTCATCGACGTGGTGCTGGTGCTGCTGATCATTTTCATGATCACCGCGCCAATCCTCCAGTCGGGCATCGAGGTAGACGTTCCCAAGACCCATACCGTGAAAGAAATTACCGAGCAGAAGCTGGTGGTCACCATGGACAAGAAACAGACCCTGTATCTGGGGAATGATCCGGTGAACATTCATCAACTGGCCGACCGGATTAAGAAACAGGCCAAACACGGAAATGATGTGGTGTATTTGCGAGCCGATGAAACCGTGCCCTTCGGGGCGTTCTGCACGGTGATTGACGCATTGCGGGTTTCGGGATAACGAATATCAGCATCGTGACGCAACCCATCACCGACCGCAACAAATGAGCTGGATACGCACAGTCGCGAATTGGGTTCGGGTTGTAGTGCAACTTTGCCCACGCGCTTCGTTCTAAGGTTATGACGGAACTTGTGTACACGACCGAGGACCTGACCTGAAGCGCTACTTCACGTACTCGGTAGTGTTTCATATCGCGCTGACGGCGGTTCTGCTGGTGGGAGTGTGGTTGCAGAGGACGGGGGAATCCTGGGGCGGAATTGGCGGCGGGGACAAGGGCGTGAAAGTGTCCTTGGTATCGAGCGCGGGAATTCCCATGCCGCCGACGATCAATCCCACGGAATCGGAAGCGGTGGACATCACCAAAGGATTGTATAAGGAAGAACCACCGAAACCGCCGGAGCCGAAAACGGACGCTACCCCGATTCCGCAAGTTCGAAAAAGAGAAGCCGCTGCCTCCCAGCAAGCCTTCCAAAGTGTTCGAAAAGAAAACTCCGCCTCCGCAAAATGCGATCCCTTACGGCAAGGGTGGGCAGATGAATGTGCCCACCGGATATTCGGATCAGCCCGGGCCGCTGAACGGTGGAGTGGCCGTGCAGGGGCAAGGCGGCGGGGATTTTGCGTCGCGGTATGGCTGGTACATCGAAGCAGTACGGCGCGCGGTAAATCAGAATTGGATGCAGAACACGATCGATCCCGGGGTGCGGGCGGCACGCCGGGCACGCACGACGGTCACGTTCACGATTGAACGCGATGGGACAGTGAAGAACATTCGCATCGCGGAATCCAGCGGGAACCGTTCGATGGACGATTCGGCGCAACGGGCGCTGCTCAGCATCGACAAGTTCCCTGCCCTTCCCGCGGATTATTCGGGACGGTACGTGGACGTCACATTCGATTTCGATTTGAGCATGACACGATGAACGCGGACAGTGGCGAAGGGGTCGGTGGGAACGCGTGGTGGAGTCAAGTGAGATTTCTCGCTGCGCTCGGAATAACGGGTGTGGCTTCGTGGGAGTGCACTTGGAATGACGCGGGTTTTGCGATATTTTCTGTGCGTTTTTTTCAACACAAAAGCTCTTCTTCTTTGTTCCTCTGCTATTCTGAACTTCCAATTATAGGCGGCACGCATTTCGGACCAGGAGGATCGCTTGTTTCTGAATAAATTTGGCTTGCGTCTTTCGTCTCTGCTGGCGGTCATCACGCTGTCGGTTGTGGTTCTCCTCCTGGCTCCCGCCGCGTTCTCTCAAGACTGGTTCCGCACCGGGACAGGTCTAGGCAGTACCCAGATGCCGCGGATCGCGGTGCCCGATTTCGTGCCGAAAACTGACCCGGCCAGAGCGCACGGCACACTGTTCACAACTGTGGTTCGCGACGACCTGGCGTTCTCCGGGATTATCGAGCTGGCCAGTCCTAGTTTTTACCCGACAACAGCGCCAAGCCAGCCCGGCGAGTTGCAGATGCTGCAATGGTCGCAACCTCCCGTGAATGCCAATTTCCTGGCGTTCGGGAATCTGACGGAAACGTCGTCGGAGGTGGCAATTTTCGCCTGGATGTTCGATGTGCGCAGCACTTCCAGTCAGGCGATTATCGGTAAGGTGTACCGCGGCGCGCCGACCGATGCACAGGTTCGCAAGTTCGCGCACCAGTTCGCCGACGAAATTATCCGGCAGCTTTCCGGCGGGTTGCCGAGCATCGCATCCACGCAAATCGCGTTTATCCGCGGGAATTATGGCAACAAGGAGCTTTGGGTGATGGACTATGACGGCGCGAACCAGCACCAACTCACGTCCCTGCACTCTGTAGCGCTGACGCCGCGCTGGTCGCCGGATGCCTCGCGCATAGCGTTCACTTGCTTCGTGCCGGTCAGCGGGGTGGTCAGCGCGCAAATTTGCATGTACTCGTTCGACGCGAATAAATTGGTGTCATTTGCGCGGTATCGCGGCACAAACAACTCACCGACGTGGTCACCGGACGGAATGCAAGTGATGTTCTCGTCGTCGATGCAAGGGAATCCCGCGTTGTATGTGACCGACGCGAGCGGCAACCGGCCGAAGCGGATCACGTTACGCTGCAAATGGCGCGGACACGTCGCCGGCGTGGAATCCGAAAACGGGACAGACCGTAGCGTTTGTGAGCGATCGCGGCGGCGTGCCGCAACTCTATATGATGAACGCGGACGGCACCGATACGCGCAAACTCGATCTGGGGGATATGGGTTACGTGATCGACCCGGCGTGGTCGCCGAACGGGCAACTTCTGGCGTTTTCGTGGCGGCGTCCCTCTGGAAATTACGACATCTATATCGTTGATGTGGTCTCTGGGAAAAGCTGCAAATCACGCGGGACACGGCGCGGAACGAGCGGCCTTCGTGGGCGCCGGACGGAAGGCACATCGTGTTCGAATCGACGCGCAGCGGATCGCGGCAGATTTGGACGATGCTGGCGGACGGGACGCAACCGCACCAACTGACGAATGGCGGGCACAACGAATCGCCAAACTGGTCAACGCGTTAAATGAATCGTTGGTTCCAACATGGAAAGGCGGCTGGCGTGACTGCCGACGTGGGCGGGCCGCCCCCGTTAACGTTTCGTGCATATTTGCTTTGTTTTCTCCCGGGCGCGAGAGTACAATATATCGTGTCACGACATATCACCCGGACCCGGCCCACTGGTATCGTCGTACGTGTCCAGCGGACCCAACACGGGTTTTTCTCAGCTTAGTTTTTAGTGTCTTAGGAGGACACGCATGACTCAGTTACACCGCCCGTTTGTTCGCACATTGCTCATTTCCGTCTGCGACGCTCGCAGTGCTCGTCGCCGGTTGCAAGAAAAAGCCACCTACCGCCGCTCCGCCACCATACACACCCCCACCCGCTAGCAGCGAAGCCAACCGCTAATCTCTCCGCCGATCGCAACTCCATCAATAAGGGCGAATCCGTGAAACTCTCGTGGACGACCACGGACGCGACCAACGTTTCCATCGCGCCGGAAGTGGGCGCGGTTACCCCGCAAGGCTCCACGACGGTTACGCCGTCGGAATCCACGACTTATACTTTACCGCCAGCGGCTGGGGCGGCAGCGCGGATGCGAGCGTGCGTGTTAGCGTGAATGTGCCCGCCCCGTTGCGGAAGCGCCCAAAGAAAGTTTCGATGAGCTGTTCCTGAAGGAAGTTCGGGACGCTTATTTCGATTACGATTCTGCGGCGATTCGGCCGGACGCGCGCAAGCGCTGCAGAAGACCGCTGATTTCCTCAAGAATTATCCGAATGTTCGCGTGACCATAGAAGGCCATTGCGATGAGCGTGGTTCCACGGAATACAACCTGGCCCTCGGCCAACGGCGCGCGAATGCCGTCAAGGAATATCTCGTGAGCCTCGGGCTTCCCGCGGACCATCTGAGCACGACCAGTTGGGGTAAAGAAAAGCCGTTCTGCACGGAATCCACGGAAGCATGCTGGCAGCAAAACCGCCGCGGCCATTTCACGCTGAACAAGCAGTAGTCTCGAAAACGTGGGCCCGTGTTCACACGGGCCCGATGCTCCTGATCTTGTGTAGCCGCCGACTGAATCAGCCACCTGCGCGAGTCCGGTCATTGCGCCTTGAAGCAATAGGCGAGCGTGCCTGTGCGACGGTACGGAAGAGAACCCACGAAACGGCGCCGGTCTGAAGACCCGGCACTAGCGGAGCACACCCAAGAGCCCAGGTGCGAAACCGGCCGTGGGACACCGGCGAAACCCAGACACAGTAAGGCTGGGCAGCACTTGCTCGTTTCTGCACTGCCAGTAAATTGGAAGATTGGGGACTCCCCACCCTAATCCCTTGAGGTTTCTCTGGAGGCTTGTTCATGCGTACTCGCACTATTTTTCTTTTTGCCGGAACCATGCTCGTTAGCGCGCTGGCCGGCAGCCTTATCGGACCTAAACCGGCCGAGGCGGTCGCGCGAGAAATTATCGAGCTGCAGCGCGACGTGACTACGCTGCTCCAGGGACAAAAAGACCTTCAGACGCAAATGACTCAGGACCATACCGTGCAGAAGACGCTGATCCAGCAATCGACCGATTCCGTGAATAAACTGGATAGCACCATGTCCAGCCTGCAGAAATCCGTGCAGGACGTGCAGGCCAACTCCGGGCACGCGGCTGGACACGATGTCCACACAGGTGCAGGGCTTGTCGGACAATCTGGAGGAGATCAAGTCGCGCCTGGGCAAACTGAATCAGCAGCTTGTGGATTTGCAGAACTCGGTGCAGAGCATCGATGCGCGTCTTGCGGGTGGCGCTCCCATGACGACTCCGGGAGCAGGCGGCGGGTCGGCTCCGGGGCCCGGCTCAGCGGCGGTTCCCTCGAATGGCACGGCGGGACCAGCGCCTTCAGCGGACACGTTGTATTCGAATGGGCTTCGCGATCTGACCGGCGGCAAGTATGATCTGGCACATTCAGAATTTCAGGACTACCTGAAATATTATGGTGACACCGATCTGGCTTCCAACGCCCAGTTCTGGCTGGGCGAAATCGCTTATGCGCAGAAAAACTATCAGAGTGCGGTGGAGGAATACGACAAGGTCATTAACAATTATCCGAAAAGCTTTAAGCTTGCGCCCGCGCATCTGAAAAAGGGCATGGCGCTGCTGGAATTAGGGCAAAAGAGTTCAGGGATTCGGGAATTGCGGGAGGTGGTGAAGCGCTACCCGGGCACCGAAGAAGAACGCCGTGCGCGCGCGAAACTGAAGGATATGGGCGTAGCGGTGTCGGCGTCCAGCGCCCACTAATTTTTTTTTCTTAGTGATGTCCGCCGCCAGCGCCTCCGGAAGAACTGCCTCCACTCGAAGCACCCCCGCCTGAACTGCCCGCGCCCGAATGTCCGCCGCCAGCGCTGCTGCTACCACCGCCACCGGACGATCCATGCGAGCCGCCACCGCCCCCACCGGATGACGCGTGGCTACCGCTTGATGTTCCGCCCGAACTTCGCGCGCCGTCGCCTGATCCTCTACTCGAAGTTGCGCGTGCGCCACCGCCGAATCCTGCTCCACGGGCTTGCGCTCCCGATGCTGCCGGCCTGCCCCACATGCGCAATCACCACCGGGTGCGCACTGCTTCCGACGCTCGGACGACCAACGAAGTTGCCGCTCTTGTAATCGAAATGGATCGCGTTCGGCGCCTTCGAAACATCCGTGTGTGCCGCGGCGATAGTCTCAGTATGAGGCAAAAGCGACGCCGTCAATTTGCCTTCAATTACGGGCTGAGGCGCGCGAGGGGCACTCGTCAACCCACTTTTCTCCGAGTTGCGTTCGAAAGTGGCTGCCGCGCTCGATGCGAACGTGACGAGCTTTGCCGGAGCATTCTCCACGCGCGCTTGTAATTTGCCGTGCTCCAAACCCAGAGCGAGAATTCGTGACTTTCCGTTCGCCGGCGGTTGAGCGGGGCGCCCGAGCGGATGCCGGGGCAAAATGCCGATGCGATGATGTTGCAGCTTTACGATGTGGCATTCTTCGGGAACCCATCCGCCAGCTACCCACATGGGGTAGACAGCGCAATCAGGCGAGTACGCGTACGTCAGTGGGTCCCAGCAGGGGTTGTTGAAATAAAATGGCTGGCCGCTGGCACTCGCATTCGGCGGAGCCGCCCAACTCCCAGCCAGACACGGGCCGTACTGAACCCCGGAAGACAATACGGGCATGCGACCCTGGCGACCCGCAGCCACTTGCCAGGCTTCCATGGAACAGCGCGTGAGCATTGTGCGATTCACAAGAATTTGCTGGTCCGCCGCGTTCACCTTTGCCGCAGTTGGCGTGTTGAGAACACCGAAGGGATGCGGCTGCAGTTCCGATTGCGCCGCAGTGCTTGCCGGACGCCAGCATTTTCCGTAGGGTGGACAATCGTAGAAGACGCCGCTTTCCGCCATTCCCGCCAAGCCGGGAATTGGCTGCTGCAGCCCCGCCTCTTTCATGCCCCGCTCGATGAGGGCCTGGCTGACGTTCGAGCCCGCTGCCGCGGGCACGCGGATGCGGTGGTCGGGGCAGGTGCGGCCCAAGGGCGCCTTCAGGTTGCTCGGCCCGGTGATCACCTGGATGGGGATACGCCAGGAGCAGCGGATATGGACGAGCCTAAAGGAACACCTGGAAGCAGCACCGCCAGCACCGGGCAGGCGGTGAGCGAACCGGCCCGCGATCCGTTCATGCCCCCGGTCCACTCGACCGCGACGAGAGCCACCATCATGTTCAGGCTGATCCCCTGCGGATCATGTCAGGCGAGTGCGTAGCCGCGTTGCCGGTAGTGACATAGCCGGGCCTGGTACTGGCGTCACCGACGCCAGCTTGACCAGGCCCAGACGCGTCCGGGGTCGGGTGCGCACCGCTGGATCAAGCTGATCAGCAGGCGGCGGATCTCGGGCAGCGTGTAGCCGATCATGCCCGGGTCGCTGGTGCCGGCCCCTTTTTTACCGCCTGGGCCCGGCTGGCCGCGAGCCAGGCCAGCGCGAGCATGGACAAGGTGATGTGGGCGTACCAGGCCCGCCAGGACCGGACCTGGTAGTGATCGAGCCCGGCCTCGCTTTTGGCTTGCTGGAAACACTTTCACCGGCCAGCGGCTCCCGGCGATCCAGGCCAGGTCGGCGGTGCTGGACCGGCGCGGGCCGTAGCACGCGTAATAGGCGATTTCAGCCGGGTCGCTGATCGGCCGGCGGCCAGCGGCCGGTGCCCGCGGCCACGCTGGCCCTCGGGCCGGACCGGGATCCGCGCCCAGTCGAACTCCCGCGGGCCGTGCGCCCCGGACGGTTCTGCACAGCCGTCGTCATCCCCGCCGCGGCCGGGCAGGGCGTTGCTTGCTGTCGCTGTTTCGTCTGTTTGTAGGCTTGGATGGTGGATGCCACCTTAGTGTGGACTGCGGTCGGGTCAGTGGCGGGTGTCGTCGCGGTTGCGGTCGCGGTGCGTGTTGCGGCCGCGCAACGCGGTCGGCTCGTAAGCGTCCTCCCCTGACGTCTGCAGAGCCTGTCCGGGTGTTGGTGGTTTCGCCGGGCGGGGATGCTGCCGTTGCGGCGGCGACGGCGCCGCGGGCTGCGACGGGCGTGGCAGCGGCGTCACTGGCGGTGCCATTGGGTCGGCGCGACGAGCGTACGCCGCTGCGCGGCCGGGACGAATTGGTAGATGCACTAGTGACCGCGGCACCGGAGTCGAGTCCGCGGGTACAGGTGTTGTGCGGTCTCGGTGGATGCGGCAAGACAAGCATCGCGCTGGAAGCGGCCGCCCGCCTCACGGAGTCGGGGATAGAGGCGTGGTGGGTGGTGGCCAGTGACGCCGATGGGTTCGATCGTTCGATGCTGGCGCTGGCGCGTCGGCTTGGGCTCACCGAAGAGCAGACTCGCCGTAGTGACCTCGCGGATCTCGTGTGGCAGAAGCTGGTGGCGCATGCCAAGCCGTGGTTGCTCGTGTTGGACAACGCCGATGATCTTAGCAATCGAAAATAAATAATTCAGGTCTTCCGTCGGCGTGTCGCCTGCTTCCGGGTTGGTATGGGCGTTTCGTGGGGTTCTGGCCGGATGGTGTAGTTCCAGTCCGGGTGGAAGCCGTGGCGGTCGACCGGCAAGGCTTCCACCTGCTTCTTGGTGTAGATGAGGCCAGTGGCGTATTCACTGGTATCCAGCTCGGCGGTGACGGTCAGCCCGGTGGATGTGGTGGTGGCTGAGATCAGCTCGACGACGGCCTGGTGGCTGGTCAGCGGCCGGCCGCGCCAGTTGCGGGTGATCTTCGCGAACAGCCGGTGCTCGACCTTGTTCCACTTGGAGGTGCCGGGCGGGTAGTGGCACACGGTGACCTCCAGCCCGGTCTCGGCGGCCAGCCGGGCGAGCTCCACCTTCCAGGCCCGGGCCCGGGCGGCGTTCGAGCCGCCGGAATCGGCGCAGATCAGCAGCCGCCGCGCGCCGGGATAGCGGTCCGACCCATCGGCCCGCCACCAGCGGAGCAGCGTCGCCGCGGCGAACGCGGAGGTGTCGTGGTCGGTGCCCACGCTCACCCACCCGGTGTTCGCGCCCAGGTCGTAGATGCCATACGGGATCGCCTTGCCGATCGCGTCGGAGGGGAAGTCGTGCACGTTGACCCGCTCCGGGCGGCCCGCGGGCCGCCATTCGGCGCCGCCGTTGGCGAACTCGCCGACCTTCTCCTTCTTCTTGGCGTCCACCGATACGACCGGCTGGCCGACGTCCAGGAACTCGCGCGCCCGGCGCGCGATGTAGCGGAACTGGGCGTCCCGGTCCGGGTGCTGCCTGCCCTCGGCGACCTTGGCGTTGCCCTGCAGGCTGTAGCCCTCGCCCTTCAGCAGCCGCGCCACCGTCGGCGCCGAGCACCGGTGCCCGGCCGCGGTCAGCGCGCCCGCCAGGTTCCGGGTCGACAGGCACGTCCAGCGCAGCGGCGACTCCGGATCCCCCCGCGACTCCGGCTCCACCAGCGCCATCAGCGCCCGGCCCAGCCCCGGGTCGGTCTCGGCCAGCCTCTTGCGGCCGCCGCCCGGCGCCCGCACCCGCGGCTCCGGCCTGCCGTCCGCCTCCCGCACCCCCCGCGCGACCGTGTCCGGGTGCACCCCGGTCGCACCGGCCACCGCCTTGATGCCGCCACGGCCCAGCCGGATCGCCTCCGCCCCCAGCAGCAGCCGCCGCTGCCGCTCATCCAGGTGCGGCCGCAATACCCCGTACAGCCGCGCCACCCGCTCGCCGTCCCGGTCGCCGTTCGCCATACCACGAACGGTAGGGCCTCCGGAGCCGAAAACCTAGCTTATTTTGATGCGACTGCTTAGCGTGCTGGAGATCGCGGGCGGTCGGCTGTCAGATGGCACGGGCTGGCTGCGTCCGCTCAGCTCGCCTAAAGGGTTGGCGGTTGTGACGAGCCGACACGGGCGTGACGCTGATTGGGGCACATGGTCCCGGGTGCACCACGTCCGGATGCTCGATCCGGAGATCGCGGCGCAGGTACTGATCGATCATGCAGGAAAGGATGCGGGCAGTGCTGACGCCGCGACGGCGCTTGCGGTGCGGCTGGGCGGGTTGCCCTTGGCGTTGCGGATCGCGGGAGTTCGCTAGCGGAGGCACGCTCAACGCCAGAGATCTTCACCGGCTCCGAGACGTTGCGGGGCTTCACGCAATACACATCGGCGTTGGAAGAGGGCGGCATGAGCTGGCGTATCCAGTACCAGAGGACGTCATGTCGGGTGTGCAGGCCCGGGAGGTTATCGTGCGGACCTGGGATTGTCACTGGACCTGCTTGAGCGACGCGGTCAAGGGAATTCGCGAGTGCTGCTCACCTTGTTGGCGTGTCTCGCGGATGCACCAATCCCCTATGAACTGGTCTTGAATCCCGCGTTGCTGGCCGCCTCGCCGTTGCTCTCCGAGGGCATCACTGGGAAGCAGGTGTGGGGCGGCCTCCAGGCGCTGGAGGGTGTGGGGCTCATTGAGCTATTGACGGAGCCGTCCAGCGATGAGGGTGGAGCCCCAACCACAGGAGTTGTTCAGTTGCATCCGGTTGTCCGTGACACCAGTCGACCCGTCGACGGCTCGCCAGAGACGAGAGCTTATGTAGCACTTGCTGCCAATCTGGTGGAGCATGCAGTGGTTGGCGGTGTGATGGGGTCGCCCAAAGACAGTCATCGGCGAGAATGGTGGCGGCTACTGGAACCTCACGTCTTCCACCTGCTCGATACCGTCGGTGACGGGCCCGATCTTGAGGTGGTAAGGCTCGCCGCTGAAGCAGGTCACAGAGCTGCTCGTTATCTGGGTGCCACAGGCGCCTACGGCCGAGCCGAGGCAAAATATCGTGCCGTGCTCGCGGCCCGCGAGCCGGCGCTGGGCGCCGACCACCCGGACACCCTGGACACCCGCCACCGGATCGCCTGGACGGTGGGCGCGCAGGGCCGGTATGGAGAGGCCGAAGCCGACTATCGTGCCGTGCTCGCGGCCCGCGAGCGGGTGCTGGGCGCCGACCACCCGGACACGCTAGCCACCCGCCACTGGATCGCCTGGACGGTGGGCGCGCAGGGCCGGTATGGCGAAGCCGAAGCCGACTATCGTGCCGTGCTCGCGGCCGCGAGCGGGTGCTGGGCACCGACCACCCGGATACCCTGCACACCCGCCACGACCTCGCCTGGACGGTGGGCGCGCAGGGCCGGTATGGAGAGGCCGAAGCCGACTATCGTGCCGTGCTCGCGGTCCGCGAGCGGGTGCTGGGCGCCGACCACCCAGACACGCTAGCCACCCGCCACGACATCGCCTGGACGGTGGGCGCGCAGGGCCGGTATGGAGAGGCCGAAGCCGACTATCGTGCCGTGCTCGCGGCCCGCGAGCGGGTGCTGGGCGCCGACCACCCAGACACGCTAGCCACCCGCCACGACATCGCCTGGACGGTGGGCGCGCAGGGCCGGTATGGAGAGGCCGAAGCCGACTATCGTGCCGTGCTCGCGGCCCGCGAGCGGGTGCTGGGCGCCGACCACCCGTACACGCTAGCCGCCCGCCACCAGATCGCCTGGACGGTGGGCGCGCAGGGCCGGTATGCCGAGGCCGAAGCCGACTATCGTGCCGTGCTGACGGCCCGCGAGCGGGTGCTGGGCGCCGACCGCCCGTACACCCTGCACACCCGCCACGACCTCGCCGGTCGGTGGGCGCGCAGGGCCGGTATGGCGAAGCCGAAGCCGACTATCACGCCGTGCTCGCGGCCCGCGAGCGGGTGCTGGGCGCCGACCACCCGGACACGCTAGCGACCCGCCACGACCTCGCCCGGACGGTGGGCGCGCAGGGCCGGTATGGAGAGGCCGAAGCCGACTATCGTGCCGTGCTCGCGGCGCGCGAGCGGGTGCTGGGCGCCGACCACCCGGACACGCTGGACACCCGCCACTGGATAGCCTGGACGGTGGGCGCGCAGGGCCGGTATGGCGAAGCCGAAGCCGACTATCGTGCCGTGCTCGCGGCCCGCGAGCGGGTACTGGGCCCGGATCATCCCGATACCCGGCAGACCCGTCGACAATTGCAGCAATTGCGCAAGCGGCGTGCCAAGGGCTGATCCGCTAGCGGAAAAATTGCATCGTGATTGCCGTCACATCAGCTTCGTTCGCGTCCTTCGGACGCAAGCCCTACGGACGTCGGGCTGCTGCCGCGCGCGGCTCCCTCGCCGCCGGCCGCAGCCGGGTCGGCCGATCTTGCATTGCGCCTTAGACGTGGCGTTTCGGCGCGGAGCTCTGCACGTGCCTGCGCTTCTTAGGATCGCTGCTGGAGCGGCCCTACTGGCGCTTCCCCTTGCGCCGGAATCCCAAGACGCTGCTACCCCGCCGGCTATCCGCCAGCAATAGGCCCCGGTTTCGGCGGGGGTCATCGGCGCCATCGCGTATCTCACGCCGATCCGCTGGGAGCCTGCCATGCCCCGCATCCCGATCACCGGACCGCTGCTCGCCGACCTGCTCACCGCCGCCCGCGCCCATGGTGCCCGCATCATCGACGTGGCCGTCGTCGTCGAGACCCCCACACGATCCTGCTGCTGCACCAAGGCGACGGCGACGACTTCAGCCCCCACCGCTGGGACCTGCCCGCTGCAACGGCACGGCCTGCCTGGCCCAGGGCCTGTCCGGCTGGCCGATCCCGGACGCCCGCGTAGTCCTCACGCACATTGACTACTCGAAAGGCTGGACCTGTTCGATATCCATATAGTCATCCTGTGGGGGCTTGGGCCTAGCTTGCCGAATCGGAGGTGTTCCCGGAGAATACCCGGACCGCGACCGGGATCCCGGCCCGGCTGGTGACCATGCCGAACTCGATCTGCTCGCGTGGCTGGAAGGACATAGCTGCCCGCTGGCCGCGTTCGGGCATTCCCGCGACGGGAAGAAAAGCCGCGCTGCTGGCGAGCAGGTTCAGCTGGGCTGCGAACAGCGCGCCGGGCTGCGGCAGGCCCTGCAGCGACTGTACCGACTGCGACAGGACGGGCTCACTGAGCCCGGCCATGCCGGTCAGTCCCTCGGTGATCCTGCGCAGCTGAATGTCCACAGGGCGTTGCGGGCCCCCTTGACACCGCGCGATCATTCCGCGCCCGCGCGTGCGGCAGCGCGCCTGTGGCCGCGGTCGCCCGCGATCGCCCTGACCTTCAGCGGAGAGATCTACAACTTCGCCGAACTGCGCCAAGAACTTCAGGCGCACGGGCACGTGTTCCGGACCCGGTCCGACACCGAGGTTGGCGGCCGCGGCGAAAGCGGCGTCCCGTGCGGAACTCGCATCACGATTAACAGCGAAGCCGCACGGCTGAAGGCAAAGATCCAGGCCCACATTGCATACAGCT
>CAVUNS010000006.1:0-236277 GCA_963742905.1 Candidatus Acidiferrales bacterium
CGATTCGCGCCAACCAGAAATGCTTCGTGCTGCGCGAGGCGCCGGTGCCTTCTTCCGTCATGGCCGGGCTCGACCCGGCCATCCACGGGGCGCCGGAAGGCGCGTCTTCGTCTCAGTCCGCAACGCGGAACGGCGTGGATGGCCGGCACAAGGCCGGCCATGACGCGGGAGAGAGCGCCGGCAAGCTGGCAAACAAGTTCATCCTCGTCTCGAACCTCATCGCCCCGGACGGCGGGGAGGCGATCGCGGCCGGCAACGCGAGGGTCGTGCGCGCGCGCCTCGCCGACGCGCGCCACTTCTGGCGGACCGACCTCGCGCCGCTCACCGACGCCGACGACAAAACCGCAAAGCCGCTCGACCAGCGGCTGGCGCGGCTCGAGCGGGTCGTCTTTCACGAGAAGCTCGGCACGCAGGGCGAGCGGGTCGAGCGGATCGAGGCGCTGGCGCGGGGAGCTCGCGCCTAAGGTCATCGCCGATCCTGCGCTCGCCGCGCGCGCCGCCCATCTCGCCAAGGCCGATCTCGTGACCGAAATGGTCGGCGAATTCCCTGAGCTGCAGGGCCTGATGGGCCGCTATTACGCGCTCGCGCAGGGCGAGGAGCCGAGCGTCGCCGACGCGATCGAGGAGCATTAGAAGCCGCAAGGGCCGAACGACCGCATTCCCGACTTCGCCGGTGTCGATCGCGGTCGCGCTCGCCGACAAGCTCGATACGCTCGCCGGATTTTGGACGATCGACGAGAAGCCGACCGGCAGCAGGGACCCCTATGCGCTGCGAAGGGCCGCACTCGGCGTGATCCGGATCGTATTGGAGAACGGGCTGAGGCTCGCCCTGACCTCGCCGCTGAGCGCCGCTGTTTGGGCCGTCATGTTCGACATCGAATTTGCGCGAGAGGATGAGGCCGGCGCAGTCGTGCATTCGCTGGAGAAGCGCGGGTTCCCCGAGGGGCCGGAGCTCGACGAGGTTGTCGGCGCGTACGACCATTCGCGTCGAAGAACCCCGGCTCCGGATGACGCAAGAATTCGCGCGACGACCGCGAGCCTCCTCGCCTTCTTCGCCGACCGGCTCAAGGTCTATCTGCGCGACAAGGGCGCGCGGCATGACCTGATCGACGCCGTGTTCGCGCTGCCGGGCCAGGACGATCTGCTCTTGATCGTCCGCCGGGTCGAGGCGCTCGGGCTTTTCCTCGACACTGATGACGGGAAGAACCTGCTCGCCGGCTATCGCCGCGCCGCCAACATCCTCCGCGCCGAGGAAAGACACGACGGCGCCGGCGCGTTTTCCGCCCGGCACGATCCGGCCCTGCTCGTCCTGCCCGCCGAAAAGGACCTTGCCGACATGCTCGCGGCCGCCGGCGCGGCGGCGGGCGAGCGAGCGGCGCCGCGAGGATTTCGAGGGCGCGATGCGGGCGCTCGCGACCTTGCGCCCGCCCGTGGACGCCTTTTTCCTCGACGTCACGGTCAACGCCGATGACCCTGATTTGCGACTGAACCGCCTGAGATTGCTCAGCGAATTGCGCGAGGCGATGCATGGCGTCGCCGATTTCTCGAAGGTCGCCGGATAGCCCTCGCGGGTCATCGCCGGGACAGGCTGCTTGAAATGGTATATTTTCTATACTATTATCGTCACCTGTGGAGTTCGAGTTTGATCCAAAGAAGAGTTCGGCCAATAAGGCCAAGCACGGGATCGATTTTGTTGAAGCTCAGGCGCTATGGCGGGACGAAGCCCTCATCGAAGCGCCTGCGCGAACCGTTGATGAGCCCGCGTTTCCTCGTCATCGGCTGCATCGGCGATCGACATTGGTCGGCTGTCTTTGCAAGGCGCGGAGAACGAACGCGGATCATCTCTGTCCGTCGGTCCCGCAGCGAGGAGATCGAGGCTTATGAAAGCGCGTGATTTTGATCAGAAATTCGACGCAGGCGCCGATGTCTCAAGCGATGTCGACTGGGCCAACGCGCGCCGCCCCAATCTCAAGCTCAAGCGCGTCAATGTCGATTTCCCTTCATGGGTCGTTGAAGCCCTTGACCGCGAGGCCCGGCGCCTGGGCGTGACTCGTCAGGCGCTCGTCAAGTTGTGGATCGCGGAGCGCCTCGGCAAGGCGGCCTGACTTAAGCCTCGCGCGGACGCTGCGGCTGGGCTCGTCCGGCGATTGCGGCTGGACCCGCCTTTGACAAATGCCGCCGAGCCACTAAATGGCGACGGGGCGCAGCCGGGCGCACGCAGGAAAACGACGTATGGCGCTGAGGCAAGACAATCATGGCGGACACGCGTCCGGCGGCCGCGACGCCATCACCGACAATCAGGCCGAGGACGCGTTCCGCACCATCATCAAATGGATCGGCGAGGATCCTGATCGCGACGGGCTCGTCGAGACGCCCGACCGCCTGAGGCGCGCCTACCGCGAGTATTTCGCCGGCTACGAGGAGGATCCGGAGGAGGTCCTGCGCAAGACGTTTACCGAGGTCGACGGCTACGACGAGATGATCGTGCTCCGCGGCGTGACCTTCGAGAGCCATTGCGAGCACCACATCGCGCCGATCATCGGCCGAGTGTGGGTCGGCTACATTCCCGACAAACGGGTGGTCGGGATCTCCAAGCTCGCCCGGGTGGTCGAGATCTTCTCCAAGCGGCTGCAGATCCAGGAGCGCCTGACGGCGCAGATCGCCAATACTGTCGACGAAGTCTTGAAGCCCTGCGGCGTTGCGGTGGTGGTCAAGGCGGCGCATCATTGCATGATCGACCGCGGCGTCCGCAAGCGCGGCGCCGACCTCGTCACCAGCCGCATGCTCGGCGTCTTTCGCGACCAGCAGGCTGACCCGGCACGAGTTCCTCACGCTGGTCAACGCCGACACGATCGAGTAGCGCGCGCGAGCATGATCGGCGCCTATCGCATCACCGGCTACGTCATCGCCTCCGCCGACGGCCGGATCGCCGACGCAAGCGGCGCGCATCCGGCGTCGCTCAAGCTCGACGCCGACAGGCGCTTCTTCGAGAACGGGCTCGACCATGTCGACGCGGTGGTCCACGGCCGGCATTCGCATGAGGGCCAACCGAATCGGCGAGACGCCGAAGGCTCATCCTGACCCGCAGCGTCGCGGCGCTTGCGCCCGATCCGCACAACGCCAAAGCGCGGCTCTGGAATCCCGGCCGGCGCGTCGTTCGAGGAGGCCTGCGCCGCGCTGGGCTTAAGCTCGGGACGATCGCCGTCATCGGCGGGCCGTTGGTCTACACGCTCTTTCTCAAGCGCGGCTACGACTGCTTCCACCTCAGCCGGGCGGTGAAAGTCCGGTTGCCCGACGGCCTGCCGGTCTTCATTCGCGAGGCTTATGGGCGGCGAGCCGGAGGCGGCGCTGGCGGGCGCCGGCCATAAGCCCGGCCCGACGCTGTGGCTCGACGACGAGGTGACCGTGACCGACTGGGCAGCGGGCGGAGTAGGCCTGCACGGCGGATGGCGCGCACGGTCGGTAAGGAGCCCGAAATTTGACTTGCGAAAATTGCAGGAACCATGTTATTTGTCCTCAAGTCGATGAGATGTTCCACTCCAGAAGTGGCCTAAAGGCCAACGGGCGGGGAACAGGAGGATAGAAAGGAATTTTTTGTCCCAGTGGATGCCATAACTGCTTGAGCAGTTGCTCGATTCGGCGAAGCAGATCCAAGAAACCAAAGCTTCTTTCCTTTGCTTCGCTTGGCCGGGCGTTGCCGGACTTCGCAAAAATCGGGATCAGTTCGTGCGATGAAGTCAATAGCGCGCGACCGCTTCTGTTTCTCCGTGAAACACCCTCCGCCGCAGATCCGCCGGCTCGGACAACGTTAACGGCCGACAAGCCCGGCCGATCACTACGCGCGGCCCTCACCGTTTCCTCCGCCGCTTGCGCCGCGGCCAGCAGGCGCCGATCGAGGCCGGTTTCGCCCATCAGCATGAAGCCGACCGGCGCGTCGCCGGCGCGCGTGGCAGGGGATCGAGATCGCCGGCCGATCGAGGAAATTGGCGATCGCGGTATTGCGCACGATGAGCGCGTTGATTGCGCGCGACGCCGCGACATCGCCAAGGTCGGCAAGCGCGGGCGGCGCGATCGGCGACCGTCGGCAGGGCCAGCGCGTCGAAGCCTCGCGGTTCGCGCGTCGACGGCGGCGCGAACGCGCGTCCGATCGGCGAGGAGGCCGGTGTAGTCAGCCGCGCTCTTGCCTCTGCCCGCCTCAAGCCGGCCGAGCACCCAGGGATCATAGTCTGCGCCCATCGCCTCGATGCGGGCGCGATGAGCGGCGAAGGCTTCGAAGTCGACGATCGAGCCGTTGCGATAGATGTGCGGCAGCTCGGCCAGTTCCGGCAGGCGGAGCGGCGTCAGCTTCGCGCCCGCCTTGGCGAGGCGCGCGAGCGCCCCGGCGAAAGCCGCGGCGACGGACGGATCGAGGCGCTCGTCGACGTAGCCCTCGATCACGCCGATGGTCGAGGCCGGCGAGCGGCGCCGGCGGCTCGGCCTCGCCCGGCCCGCCGCTCAAGACGCTGTCGAGCGCCGCGCAGCAGGACGACGCTAATCGCCAGCGGACCGACCGAATCGAGGCTCGGGGCGAGCGGAAAGGCGCCCTTCAGCGACACGCGGCCTTGCGTCGGCTTGAACCCGACGATCCCGCAGAAGGCCGCCGGGATGCGGCACGAGCCGCCGGTGTCGGTGCCAAGCGTCGCCGGGCGTCATGCCGTCGGCGACGGCGACCGCTCCTCCCGAGGTCGAGCCGCCGGGGATATGGCCGCGCGCCCGATCCCAGGGGCTCAGCGGCGTCCCATAATGCGGGTTGACGCCGAAGCCCCGAATAGGCGAATTCGGTCATGTTGGTCTTGCCGACGATGACGAAGCCCGCCCGGCGCACGAGCGCCACAGTGTCGGCGTCGGCCTGCGCCGCGGGCGCGCCGGCGAGCGCGCGAGATCCGGCGCGGGTCGGCTCGCCTTCGACATCGAAGAGGTCCTTGATCGACAGCGGAACACCGGCGAAGCGCGGCAGCGTTCGCCCTTCGCCCGGGCGGCGTCGACCGCGTCGGCCTCGGCGCGGGCCCGGTCGGCATAAACGGTCAGAAACACCCGCCCGCCTTCCCCCTGGGGTCGGCGATGCGCGCCAGACTCTCTTCGATCAGGGCCCGGCTCGTCGTCTCGCCGCGAGCCAGCCGTTGCGAAAGCTCGTTCAGGGTCGGACGGGTCATGAGGAGCTTCCTCAGGCGAACCGCTCCGCCCGGAACGGGGCGGGATCGACCACGGGCGTTTCGCCCGCTCATGAGTTCCGCCAGCAGGCGCCCGCTGATCGGGCCGAGGGTAAGGCCGAGATGATGGTGGGCGAAATCGAGCCATAGGCCCGGCTTGCCCGGGAACGGCCCGATCACCGGGCGCATGTCCGGCAGGCAGGGGCGCCGGCCGAGCCACGGCGCGGCCTCCTTGCGCGGCCCCGATGGGAAACAGTTCGCGTGCGAAGGGCTCGACCCGATCGAGATGGGCGGACGACGGCGGATCGTCGCGGCGGGCGAACTCCGCCCCCGTCGTCAGGCGCAGGCCCCGCGCCATCGGGGTGACGAGATAGCCCCGCTCGAGATCGAGCACCGGACGGGTGAGGCCCGCGTTTCCTTTCGCCTCGTAATGCATGTGATAGCCGCGCTTGACGAAAAACGGCAGGCGAAGGCCGAGCGAGCGCACGATTTCGTCCGACCAGGCCCGAGCGCGATCACGACGTCGCGGGCGGCGAGCGCGGCCGCGAGGCGGTCTTGACCATCCATGCCGAGCCGGCCGGCTCGAGCGTGCGCGCGTCGCCCGTCTCCATCCGGCCGCCGCGCTTAACAAACAGCGCCGCATAGCTCTGCGCCAGCGCCTCGCGGATCGGGCGTCGTCAACGGGTCGGCATAATGCGCGCCGCCGATCGCCGCTTCGCTCAGATGCGGCTCGAGCGCCGCGAGAGCGGCCCGATCGAGCATGACCGGGCCGAATGCCATAAGGCTTCAGCTCCTCGGCCTCCTTATTCGCCATGTCCTCGCCGCGCGCGCTGCGGAACGCCTTGATCCAGCCGCCACGCCGCAAGAGGGCCTCGGCGCCCGCGTGCCTGCGCAAACTCGAGGTGCTCGGCGGTCGCGCGCGGCGAGAAACGGCGGCCATCGCCTTGGCGGTCGCGTTCTTTCCCGCCAGCGTCGAAGCGGCGAAATAGCGCCAGATCGCCGGCGCGATCGCGGGCAGCGCGCCGTAGCGGATATAGGCGCGCGGATCGAGATTGAGCGCGCCGCGGGCGATCTCTCTCGGCGCGCGCGGAAACACATAGGGCATCACCGCTTCGGTCTGGACGATGCCGGCGTTGCCGAAGCTCGTCTCGCCCGCCGCCTGGGGATGGCGGTCGATGAGCGCCACCCGCCGGCCGCGCGCCTGAAGATGAAGCGCGGCCGACACGCCGACAAATCCGGCGCCGAGCACGATCGCGTCGACGGTCTCAGCGGGCATGGGCGGATCTCCATGGTAACGTTGCCGCCCCCTCCACGCGCGCTTTCGCGCGGTCCCCTGGGAGCGGCGCCGTCGCGCGCTCCTCCCCTGCGCTTGAAAAGCGCGGGGGAGGGGGACCGCCCGAGGGGCGGTGGAGGGGCAAGCGAACGCGCTGCCAGGAGCGCCTCGATTCTCGACTGCCGTTCCTATAGACCCCGCCCTGAACGGAACAAACAAAAAGCAGACCTACCGATGATCCCCCGCTACTCCCGCCCCGAGATGACCGCCGTCTGGTCGCCCGAGACGCGATTCCGCATCTGGTTCGAGATCGAGGCGCATGCCTGCGACGCGCTGGCCGAGCTCGGCGTCATCCCGAAGGCGGCGGCGAAGGCGATCTGGGACAAGGGCGGCAAGGCCAAATTCGACGTCGCGCCGCATCGACGAGATCGAGCGCGTGATCAAGCACGACGTCATCGCCTTCCTCACCCATCTCGCCGAATTCGTCGGCCCGGAAGCGCGCTTCGTGCATCAGGGCATGACCATCTCCGACGTGCTCGACACCTGCCTCGCCGTGCAGCTGAGCGCGCGCCGAGCGATATCCTGATCGCCGATGTCGACGTGCTGCTCGCGGCGCTCAAGCGGCGCGCCTTCGAGCACAAGATGACGCCCACCATCGGCCGCCGCCACGGCATCCATGCCGAGCCGACCACCTTCGGCCTCAAGCTGCGCGGGCTCTACGCCGAGTTCGTCCCGCGCCCGGGCGCGGCTCGTCGCGGCGCGCGAGGAGATTTCGACCTGCGCGATTTCCGGCGCGGTCGGCACCTTCGCCAATATCGATCCGCGCGGTCGAAGCGCATGTCGCGGCGAAGCTCGGGCTCAAGGTCGAGCCGGTCTCGACCCAGGTGATCCCGCGCGACCGCCATGCCGCCTATTTCGCGGCGCTCGGCGTCGTCGCCGTCTCGCTCGAGCGGCTGGCGACCGAAATCCGCCATCTGCAGCGCACCGAAGTGCTGGAGGCCGAGGAATATCTTCGCCGAGGGCCAGAAGGGCTCGTCCGCCATGCCCCACAAGCGCAATCCGGTGCTGACCGAAAACCTCACCGGCCTCGCCCGCATGGTGCGCGGCGACTGTGACGCCGGCGCTGGAGGACGTGGCGCTGTGGCACGAGCGCGACATCTCGCATTCCTCGGTCGAGCGCATCATCGGCCCCGACGCCACGATCACGCTCGATTTCGCGCTCGCGCGCGCTGGCCGGCGTGATCGACAAGCTGATCGTCTATCCCGAACACATGCAAGGAAAATCTCGACCGACTCGGCGGCCTCGGTGCATCAGCCAGCGCGTGCTGCTGGCGCTGACGCAAAAGGGCGTCTCGCGCGAGGACGCCTATCGCCTCGTCCAGCGCAACGCGATGCGCGCCTGGCGCGGCGAAGGCGAGTTCCTCGATCTGCTCAAGGCCGACAAGGACGTCGCCAAGGTGCTGCGCGCCAAGGAACTCGAGGCACTGTTCGACCTCGGCTATCACCTGAAGCAGGTCGACACGATTTTCGCCCGCGTGTTCGGGGAATGACCGAAATCCGCTCGCGGCGCTTGTGGGGCGCGCCTCAGGGATAGTCGTGCGAGAAGACGTCCATGGCCTCGAATCCAGCGAGGTCGAGGCGCACCCGATCGGGCAGGTAGGCGAAAGCCGCGCGGGCGTGCCCCGCCCGGCCTTCGCGCGCGAGCATGGCGTCGAGCTTCTCCCGCAGCGCGTGCAGATGCAGCACGTCGGAGGCGGCGTAGGCGAGCTGCGCCTCGGAGAGCTGCTGCGCGCCCCAGTCGCTGGACTGCTGCTGCTTCGACAGGTCGACATTGAGCAATTCGCGCACCAGGTCCTTAAGTCCGTGGCGATCGGTATAGGTGCGCGTCAGGCGGGAGGCGATCTTGGTGCAATAGACCGGCTGCGGCATGACGCCGAACGTGTGATAGAGCACGGCGATGTCGAAGCGGGCGAAATGGAAGAGCTTCGTGATGTCGGGATTGGCGAGCAGCGCCTTCAGGTTCGGGGCCTCGCGTGTGGTCCTTCGGGATCTGCACCACGTCGGCGCTGCCGTCGCCGCGCGAAAACTGCACCACGCAGAGCCGGTCGCGATGAGGATCGAGCCCCATGGTTTCGGTGTCGATCGCCACCGCGTCGCCAAACGACGTTTCTGCAGGCAAATCATTGCGGTGGAAGCGAATTATCGGCGCCGGAATGCCTGATATCGTTCAAATACAAGAGGTAAAACGTCGACGAGGCTATCGATAGCAGCCGCCTTCGCAGGGCGTCAATGGAACCGGCGGCGCCAGAAACCGCAAGCTCAGGCAGCGGCGGACTGTTCCGCCACGCAAATTCCGGCGACCTCAGCGCAGAAGATATAGCCGACGCCGCTCGCCGATCGAACGAGCGGGGGCCGATCGGCGCCGCCGGCCAGCTTCTTGCGCAGGCGCGAAACCAGCGTATCGATCGAACGATCGAAATACGTCCATTCACGGCCTCTGAGCGTGGCGAGCAGCGAGTCGCGCGACAGCGCTCGCCCTGGCTGGCGGACAAAGGCGAGCAAGAGATCGAACTCGGACGACGTGAGGTCGACTTGCCGGCCGGCGGGACTGATGAAGTCGCGGCCCATCTCCTCGAGCGTCCACCCCGCGAAGAGATAGAGCCGCTCGACCAGCTCGACGCCGCGCTCCCTGATGGCGTTTCCAGTCGCCGCCGATCTCCGGCCGGCGTCGTCCACAGTGAGGTTCGGCATCCCCCGCCCCGATTTCGATTGTCGCCGCCGCCGGCTGGCAAATCGCCAGACCTGATCGAATTGTGACATGAGACGTTTTATTGTCAATAATTTACGATACGTCAGACAATTTAATGTTTATTCGGGACAAAAGGCGCTTACTGATAGTAAGACAAACGGATTAAACAATTCGCATCGCACCCACTGGGACTGTATCTGTCTTGACAACTATTTCCGCCTTCGCGCCGATAAGTCAGCGTCACCGATGCAAGGAAGGTCGAGCGGCGCCGTTTAATCCTCCCACGGTCTCTACACTAACCCAACCGCGCCAGAACACCCCGGCGTCAATGATAGCATGTGCGCTGGTTATGGCGGGAGCGAATCGATGTACAAGGAGGAGCGAACTCCACCCCCTCGGGCGTCCCTCATGCGTGGCATTCCCATCGATATCCTGCGAGCCTTTGTCTCCGTTGTGGAGGCCCGAGGCTTTACCCGCGCGGCGGAGGACTTGGGCCGGACGCAGCCAACGATCAGCCTCCAGGTGAAACGGCTCGAGGAGCTCGTCGAAGCCCCGCTGTTCAAGAAAGGCCGGCACTTCGAATTGTCCGAGGTCGGGGAAGTCTGTTCGATTACGGCAAGCGCCTGCTGCGGCTGCACGACGATATGCTCGACGAAGTCGGGGGCCGCAACAATCCGAACGGCGCCTTGCGCATCGGCATGCCGAGCGAATTCGCCTCGGTTCTGGCGCCGCGGCTCGCTCAATTGCGCGCCGACGCCGAGATCCCCACCGCCTTCGAGGTAACGGTTGAGAGCTCGCAGGCGCTGTCGGCCGCCTTTCGTCAGAGTGCGCTCGACGTCGCGTTCATGATCGGCACGGGCGAAAGCGAACCCAGCAGGATCGAACAGTGGCGCGGCCGTCTGCGCTGGTTCGGCTGGGCGTCCGATGGCAATGCCTCCATCGACCGCTGCCGCTGGTTGTTTCCCCGCAAGGGTCGCACATCCACGAGGCGGCGACCGGCGCGCTGCGCGCCCAGGGGCGCAAATTCGACATCGTGTGCACCAGCTCGGACTTCGCCGTCCTGGCCGCCGCGGCTGCGGCCGGACTCGGCGTCATGCCCATGATCGAAGGGTTCGGCGCGGAGGGATCGAGCCCCTGCCAGGACAAGAGCCTCCCGGTGTTGCCCGAAGTCACGTTGTTGTTGCTGGCGCGTTCCCAAACCTTGGCGCTCGCGAGCCGCCGCTGGGTCGCAAGCATGGTCGAGACCCTTCAATCGGTTTGACCGTGCGCGCCGGGCTCACCGCGCATTGCAATTTGTAACAATTCGTCACCCAAGTGTTTCATTCGATCGTGGCAGTATCCGGCGATCCGCCAGAAAGTCAGGCGACGCCGACGATGCAAACCGAGCTCAAACCACGACGCGCCTACTCAGCCGGACGCGCCGGCTCGGAGGCGACGGATGAGAGGCGCGAACTGGCCCTCCTCGCCGAGTACATGCGCGCCGAATTTCGTAGCTTCACTCGCCGCCGACATCGCTGAACGTTTGGGCGCAGACCCGGGAGGCGACGAGCTGATCGCCGCGGCGGGCCTCGGCGCGAATCGTCGCGGCGGCTGACGACCGCGGCCATCGGCAAGCGCCATAGCGGGTTAACCGGTGCGCAGGACTTCGCCATGTATCGAGGCGTCGGGCCGGATATCGATCCAGCGCTTCGGGCCGAGCCGCGCGATCCGCTCATGACCAGCACGACATCCGCCTATCTCGCGTGCGCAAAATCTACCCCGCTATCTGGCGATTTCCTTCAACACGGGAGGGCTCAGCAGCATCTCTGTGTTCTTATCCACTTGCTCCTTGGTCAGGTGTGTCTCGTCTTCTCGCCCTGGCGCGCCTTCTCCGGCCCTCAAGCGATCAATGGCTCCTCCCAACGTGTGTGGTGGGCTGAACGTGTTCAACACGTGCGAGGGAGTGGCATCCACCACAATGTTCTGCGCGGTTGCATTCGCCCCAGTCAGCAATGTCAGCAGAATACCCGCGATCGCCAGCACCGCCAGCCGCACCTCGTTTCTCAATCGCATAGATCCTCCTGACCCTTGGTAGCGCCGGCATCCTGCCGGCTCTTGGGTTGCATTTCTTAACGCAGCATACACCCGTTTAATCAAACGCACTGGACAAAACCGTATGATTAAATCGTTTGAATTCGCAAGCTCGTCGCCTTCTGCTTGCCCGGAAGCACGAGGGGGCGGCGCGCGCTCGGGGCCACATGGCGCCAGCCGGGTTTGAAATATCAGGGTTCGTCACACGGACCGCCAGTCGCCTGACTATCGACTCCCACCGAAATCTTATCCACAACACGCCGCATTGGCAGTTGCCTAAGTTCATCTTCTCGCATCAAAATAATGTCTGTTTCCCTCCGCCCACGAGGGTTTATGATTTTCCGTTCGATCGACCAAGTCCGGCGCTTCTTCAAGGTTCTGGGTGGCTTTACGTTGTTGCTGGTGGGCGTGATTATGATCTTCACCCCCGGTCCCGGATGGTTGGTTATCTTCCTCGGTCTGACCCTGCTGGCCGCAGAGTTCGTGTGGGCTCAGAAACTAATGGCTCGCATGAAGCACGAAGGCAACCGCCTCAAAGACACGGTCATGAAGTTTGGTAAAACCGATTCTGCCTGAGACAATTTCCCCATGAAGAATGATTGGTGGGACAAGTGGGCTCTCATCACCGGAGCCAGCGCGGGTATTGGCGTGGCCCTCGCTACCGAACTCGCCTCCGGCGGCACGCATCTCGTCCTGACCGCGCGTCGCCGCGACCGCCTGCAGGACCTGGCTCAAAAACTCACCTCCGAGCACGGCATTCACGCCGAGATTTTCCCCGCCGACTTGGCACTCCCCGATGCGCCGGACAAGATTCACGCCTTCACCACACAAAAAGGCCTGCAGATCGATCTGCTCGTGAATAACGCAGGATTCGGCCAGTATGGCGAACTCACCGAAATCGACGCCAACCGCCTCGTCGACATGGTCCAGGTGAATTGCACCGCGGTAGTTCGCCTCACGCGTCTGTATCTTCCGGAGATGGTCCAACGCCGCAGCGGAGACATTTTGATCCTTGCCTCGACCGCAGCCTTCCAGGCCGTTCCGTACATCAGCACCTACGCTGCTACGAAAGCCTTCGACCTGCTCTTCGCGGAAGGCTTGGCCGAAGAAATGAAACCTCACGGCATTCGCGTCTGCGCCCTCTGTCCTGGTTCCACCGAGTCGGAGTTCCATCAAATCGCCGGCCAGGAGCACTTGACGAGTACCCGGCACCAGGATTCGGCCGAAAAGGTCGCCCGGACCGGCCTGCGCGCCCTCGCCGCAGGCAAGAGCTACGTCATCTCCGGCTTGGGAAATTACCTGGGAGCCCAATCCCAACGCATCGTGCCACGCCGCGCCGTTACCCGTATCGCCGCGAGCATGTTCCGGCCCCGCAAAAAGGCCTGACCCACCACCCCGATACAATTCCCGAAACTCTGGCCCTCCCTTCCGTGTTCTCATATAGGTCGAGCACCACCCTTGTTTCGTCAGGGTAGTCTGCTGGCCGGGGTGGCCACTTCGTTCTGTAAGCGTGGGGTCTTGCGCCTTTGGGTGCCCCAGGTGCCGTACTTGCACCTGGGTCTTGGGTCGGGTTTGGTTCAGGTTCTGAACCGGCCAGGGCCCAATGAACCCGGGAACCTTTTACTCCTCGACAGGGAAGTATTCAATGAAAGCAGGCGTCGTACCAGGATCGATGCTAGTCGAGCTAAACGGGAAGGATGACGCGCTGCTTCGGCGCTCGGCAAAAGGTGATGAACGCGCCTTCACCGAGCTGTATCACCGTCATCAGCCGCCCTTATTCCGATTTGCTTTACGGATGACCGGCAATTCTTGGGCGGCCGAGGAAATTGTGCAGGAAGTTTTTATGATGCTTGTGCGCGAACCACAAAAATATGACCCCAGCCGCGGCACTCTCGGTGCCTTCCTCTACGGCGTGGCTCGCAATCGCATCATGAAACACCTCGAGCGCACCCCCAGAGATCTGTCACTCGATGAATCGGCTGAGGCGGGTCGCGAAGTGCTTCCTCAGCTCCAGGAACACATGACCCCAGCCCGTTGGACCGAGCTTCGCGAGCGCCGCGAGCAGGTGCGCACGGCGGTTCTGGAGTTGCCCCCGGAGTTTCGCGAAGCCGTTGTTCTCTGTGAACTGGAAGAAATGAGCTACGAAGAAGCTGCTCGCGCTCTGGATTGTCCCGTGGGCACGATTCGTTCTCGTTTGCACCGGGGACGCGCCCTTCTGCTCGCAAAATTGGAAATGCTTCGCGACGTTCCGAAGCGGGCCAACGCGGGCCGCCGATGAGTTTAGCTGGAGATTTGGTATGAATTGTGAAGAATTTGCCATCGCGGGAATCGACCTGGGCGCGGCGGAATCCGATAGCCTGCTTCTGAAAGCGGCTCGCGAGCACCTTCGCGAATGTCCGCATTGCGCCGCCCTCCACGGCAATTGGCTCACTTTGCGTGAGGATTTGCGCGCGCTTGGCAACGAAACTGCCGAGGCCCACGCCCCCTCCCGCGTGGAAATGCGCCTGCGTCAGGAATTTCGTACTCGTCACACCACCGTGAAAGCTCATCGACGCGCATTCGTGCTCGGCTGGAGTCTGGCCGCTGCGGCCACTCTTTTGTTCGCGATTACATGGGCGAATTGGCGGCTGCACAAAGATACAAATCTGGCCACCAATCATTCGAATATCGCCCGGGTGCCCGAGACACCAATGAAGACGGGCCAATCGACCACCTCCACCAAGTCGGTCACCCCGGACAACAACAACGTGCTGCTGGCCTCTACCAGTTCCGATGACTTTACTTTCTTGCCGGACAGCATGCCCCCGGCTCCGGAAGACGCCACTGTGGTCCATGTCCGCATGCAGCGCGCAGCACTTGGTGCGCTCGGCTTGACCGTCAACGAAGAGCACGCCGGCGATTGGATCAATGTGGATCTGCTGGTTGGCGATGATGGCTTGCCGCAGGCTGTCCGTCTGCCGCAGACCAGTTCGAACTAGGTTTCTTGCGGCGCTAACGCCGCGGAGCGGGAGAGAAGAGGAGAACTGTAGATGAGAAGCAAACGTTTTTTTCTGTTCGCAGGAAGTGCCCTCTTGATGAGCGCGCTTTCGCTCGCCGCTCAAGAGCCGTCCGCGCCTCCACCACCGCCGCCCGATGATGCGATCCCCGGTCCCGTCGGTCCACGTATGGAAATTCTTGGATTCGGCGAAATGCATCCCGGCAAAGTCGTTACCGGCGCGCCTTACAGCGCGGTCGCGGTGACCGAAACCAAGCAAACCCTTGCCGATGGCAACGTCATCGACCGCAAGGTTCAATCCAACGTTTATCGCGACACCCAGGGTCGGGTCCGCCGTGAAACTACTTTCACCGGCGTCGGCCCGCTCGCTGCTTCCGGTCAGCCCCGCACCATCGTAAGCATCCATGATCCCGTTGCCGCAACCACCTATATTCTCCATGCCGATACAAAAACCGCGGACCAACTGCCTGGCCGTCCCAACAAGCCGGCGAATGCTACGAGTCTGCAGAGCCGATTTGAACAGCACTTCCAGCAGGAAATCGCCGATGGCACTCTGAAGAAGGAAGACTTGGGCACTCAGAATATTAACGGAGTCAACGCCCAGGGAACCCGCTACACACGGACCATTCCTGCAGGACAAATCGGCAACACCAATGCCATCACCGTCGTCAACGAGCAGTGGTATTCCCCAGACCTGCAAACCCTGGTGAAAATCGTTCGCAACGATCCGCGCTTTGGCCAAACCACCTTCACCTTGACCAACATTCAGCGCACCGAGCCTGCTGCTTCTCTCTTCACCGTTCCGTCCGATTATTCCGTGAAGCAGGCAGCAGGACGCGGCGCACATCTCCGCCGTGGTCCTGCGGGACCGCCGCCACCGGATGTCGCCGTTCCGCCACCGGGCGAATAATTCAACGATCTTCTCTCCTGAAGACGGCGCGCCCTTTCTGCAGCAACCCCCATTTCTGCAGGGAGGGCGTTGTCGTGTCTGGACTCTTTTTCCTCAGCATTTTCCCGCGCTAGAATAACCGGGTATGCAGAACGAAACCGCGCTCAGTGATCAGTTGAAACGCGAAGGCTTCTCTCGCACTTACGTGTGGGAAGATGGTCCCCATGCGCGATATGGGAACCATACCCATCCCACGGAGACGGCGCACATCATCCTGAGCGGAGAAATGACCCTGACCATGGATGGGAAATCAAACACCTATCACGTCGGTGAGCGCTGCGACGTTCCGGCGCACGCCCTGCACTCAGCAGTCATGGGCCCCTGCGGCTGCCGCTACGTAATCGGCGAACGCTAACGCACCGCCTCCGCGCCCCAACGCGGCCGCCCTGCCCTCAGCAGTCCTGCGCCTGCCGCTACATGATCGGCGAACGCTGAACGCGCTGTCTCCGCGTCCCAACGCGCACGCCCTGCCCTCGTGCGTATAAGCGTTGCGTCACTCTGCTCTTCCCAGTTCCAGCAGTGGCGGGTCTTCAGGCCCGTGCCTTTTCCTGGGATCCGCTGATGGTACTGCGGTCTCCTCTTTTTTCAACAGGGCAAGCGCCGGAGGCGCGGCACTCCTATGTCCCGAGCGAAATGCCTCTTTCAATGAGTCGCGGCAAAAACGAGTTTGTCACACGCACTCTTCAGACCCGTGCCTTTTCTTGACCTCATCCACCCAGGATTTGCAGTAAAATCTCGCTCATGAACGAACTAGAACGAATCGCGCAACTTCTACGCGAGGGCTATACCCGCACGTACGTTGGGCAGGATCCAGCCAACAAAAGCTATCCCGATCACACCAACTCTTTTGCCACCGCGAATATCATCCTGAACGGCGAAATTACGATCACGATGTACGGCCAACCGCATCTTTATCACGCCGGCGATCGCTTCGACGTCCCCGCCAACACTCCTCATTCAGTAGTCATCGGGCCGAATGGTTCCCGCTATCTCGTCGGCGAGCGCTGATCTCACTCCAACGCGCGATCCAGCAATTCCACTACATGCAGAACTTCCTGCCCCGTCCCGTGCATTTCCGCGCCCGCGCGTAATTGCAATAAGCAGCCGGGGTTTGCCGTGGCGATGATCTGCGCTCCCGTTTTTCGCGCGTTCTCCATTTTCTCCGCCAACAAATCCAGCGACGCCTCCGTCTGCGTCACGTTATAAACCCCCGCGGATCCGCAGCAAATGTCCGAGTACGGCAACTCCACAAATTCCAGTCCAGGAATAGCCCGCAACAATTCCCGCGGTGCCTCTCGTACTTTCTGCCCGTGCAGCAGGTGACACGAATCCTGGTATGTCACACGCCCATTCATCGCATTCAGCTTCGCGGATAATCCCAACTCCGCCAAAAACTCCGTCACATCTCGCACCTTGTTTCGAAACTCCACTGCCGCCGAGTATTCCGGCTCGTTGCTCGCAAACAGATGGTCGTATTCCTTCAAGGTCGAGCCACACCCCGCCGCGTTCGTGACAATCGCTTCAAAATCGCCAGTTCCAAACGCCGCTATGTTCTTGCGCGCCAACTCCCTCGCCGTCTCTCGCACTCCCGCATGCGCGGCCAACGCACCGCAGCAGAGTTGTTCCGCGGGCACCACAACGTCGCATCCGTTTGCAGTAAGCACCCGGATCGTCGCCTCGTTCAATCCGCTGAACGTCACGTTCGCAATACATCCCGCAAAAAACGCCACGCGCGCCCGCCGAATCCCACGCGCAGGAAACGTTTTGCCCAGTTCGTCGAAAAAGAACCGATCATCGATCCGCGGCAGCAACCTTTCGCGTTCCGCCAATCCCAACGCCTTCAGAACTCCCAATCTCCGCGCCAGCGCTTGCGGCCCCGACCGCTGATAAAATCGCAACAGCTTTGCCGCGCCGGAGATTCGTCCAGGAAAGGGAAGCAATGAGTTGAAAACAAAGTTTCGCGCCGCCCGCGTCAGCCACGGACGCTTATAGTCCTTTTCAATTCGGGCCCGCGCCTCCTCCACTAATTTCCCGTATTCCACGCCAGAGGGGCACGCCGTCTCGCACGATCGGCAATCCAAACACTTATCGATATGCTCGACGAATCGGCTCGAAAGCGGGAGTTGCCCTTCATTCACCAGGATCATCTGCCGAATCCGCCCGCGCGGCGAATCCGCTTCCAACTGCCATAATCGATACGTCGGGCAATGATTCAGGCACAACCCGCAGTGCACGCATCGCGTGTAATCCTCATAAACAGGATGAACACCGGGAATCGATTCCGTCCCGCTCAACTAAATTCCTCCAACGATGCGCCCCGGAGCGAAAACATTCGAGGGATCAAATGCTTGCTTCACGCGCTGTTGCAAAACTGCATCGCTACTCGCCTCATTCGATTCGGCCGCGATCTTCTTAATGCTCGCGGGGGTGTGCAACAACGTTGAACAACCTTTCTCACGTCGTGCCGCCAGGTTTACGTCTGGCAAGATCTTCGCAACTCGCGCAATCGTCGGCGCATCTTCACTGTCGGCGAACACCGCGAAATACACCACTCCACACGCACGCACCAGCAACCCCCAACGCAACTCAGCCGATTGCGCAATCTTCTCGAGCGTGTTTACCATCTCAGCTTTAATCTCCGGCAGGCTGAATCGCCAGATCACACTGGCGGGCGACGCCCACCGTAACCATTCGAACGCCTCCCGCAGCATTCCGCCCAGTGCATCATCTTCCTGCGCTTCTAAATTTCTGTGCCGCACCGCACCACCACGCGCAGCCACGCTCTCCAGTTCTCCCGCAATCCGGCGTGCAATCGCGTCGTCGCCTTCGAACGTGCTGTAGACGATCCATCCGGGGTCTTCCAACTCCGCCGGCACCGCGTGTTCGTCTCGTCGCAGAATCGCGCGCACCATTCCCACTACGCTGGGGCTGAGCACTTCCATATCCGACACGGGCAGGCCCGCCTTTTCGATCCAGTTCCGAAACTCCACAGCCGCCGCCATCGTTGCGAATCCTGCCACATGCCCGCCGAACGCGCTGGCCAAAGGAAAGGTACGGAAATTCAGTCGTGTAATCACTCCCAACGTGCCCAGTGATCCAATCAGTAGCTTGTGCAGGTCGTATCCCGTTACGTTCTTCACCACCCGCCCGCCACTCTTGCAAACGTTCCCCGTGCCGTCCACGAATTCCGCGCCGATCAGAAAATCACGCGCGGTTCCATAGCGCGCGCGCAGCGCCGAATCGATCCCCGAAGCGATCGTTCCGCCCGCTGTGGCGCTCTCGAAACACGGCACCGCCAGTGGCAGAAATTGCCCCTTCGCTCTCAAACAAGTCTCCAGTTCACGCAAGGAAATCCCCGCGTCCACGCTCAGGGTCAAATCTCCCGCGTCGTAATGAGCAATCTCGTGCAGACTCGTCATGTCCAGCGCAATGTCGTAGCGTTGCGGCTCCATTCCCATGTCGCATTTACTTCGTGATCCAAGCGGTACGATCCCAAGCTGTTCACGGATCGCGAATCGCACCACTTCCGCTACTTCTTCCGCACTCGCAGGACGCACAACCGCCCTCGGCATCATTCTATCGACGCTGTACGCCGCTAATTCCTCGGGAGCGCTGTTCACCCGCCGCGGCCCCAACGCTTCCGTCAACCGCGCCGCCACATCCGCTGTCACCGTCACACCCTCACGCCCATCGCTTCTTTCGCTTTGATTCGAATCTCTCCGCATCCCTTACTCAACGGGAAAATCTTTCCCGGGTTCAACGAGGAATCCGGGTTGAACGCGTCATGCACCCGCCGCATCAACGCAAAATCCGCATCACTAAACAGCAACTCCATCAGCTCATTTTTCTCCATCCCCACGCCATGCTCACCCGTCAGCGCCCCGCCCATCTCCACGCACGCGCGGATAATCTCGCGCGACGCCGCAATGGCATTTTCAAATTGTTTCGTGTCCCGCGGGTCATACAGAACAATCGGGTGCAAATTCCCGTCGCCCGCATGGAAAATGTTGCCGATCTTGAATCCGTATTTCTTGCCGATTTCCTTAATGCGCGCCAAAGCCTGGGGCAATTTCGATCGCGGAATCACTCCGTCCAGCACATAATTACTAGGCGCCAGCCGTCCCATCGCTCCAAACGCATTTTTCCTGCCCTTCCAAAGTAAATCACGCTCCCGCTCATCCTTGGCCGTCCGCACTTCCCGCGCGTGGCAATTCCCGCATACGTTCTGAATCGCCGCCGCTTGCGCTTCCACAGCCTCCTTCAATCCTTCCACCTCGATCAACAACACCGCACCGCTGTCCCGCGGATATCCCGCATGGACGTAATCTTCCACCGCTTGCAGCGTCCAGCCATCCAACATCTCGCAGGCTGCGGGAATGATTCCATTCGCGGTAATTTCCACTACGGCTTGCGAAGCATCCTCGATAGTTTCGAAGATGGCCAGCAACGTTTTCACTCCTTCCGCTTTACGCGAGAGCTTTACAGTCACCTCAGTGACTAGCGCCAGCGTTCCTTCGCTGCCCACAAATAATCCACACAGGTCATAGCCGCAAACATCGCCGTGCTTGCTTCCCACCCGCGCAATCGCGCCATTCGGCATCACCAACTCCAGCGCGGTCACGTGATTCGTCGTCACGCCATACGCTAACGTGTGCGGCCCTCCGGCATTCTCCGCCACATTCCCGCCAATCGTGCACGATTTCGCACTGGAAGGATCGGGCGCAAAGTACAATCCGGCATGTTCCACCGCGCGCGTAATATCCAGGTTGACCACTCCCGGCTGCACCACCGCCCGCCGGTTCTCCACGTCAATTTCCAAAATCTTATTCATGCGCGCAAAAACAATCATCACTCCGCCACCCCGCGCCAACGCCCCTCCGGACAGACCGGTGCCCGCTCCTCGCCCCACAATAGGAGTCTCATACCGTGCCGCCAGCTTCACGATTTGCGCCACCTGCGCCGTCGTGTGCGGAAATACAATCAGATCCGGCCGCCCCTTCTCCACGGATCCATCAAATTCATACAGCAGCAGGTCTTCGTATTGATCCAAAACATTCTTCGCACCCAGGAGTGATTTTATCTCAGCGAGCAAATCAGGATGGATCGATGCAGTCGGCCGCTTCACAACTTCACTATAGTCGCGCTTTTCGCACCATAGCAAGCAAGCAGGTAGTGCCGGTCTTTCAGACCGGTGCTTTTTCTTAGCTTGGGCTAACCTGCGAACGACTTGCCGAGATCAACGAAGTGACCGGTGCTTTTCCTCTGAATCATTTCGATCGGGTTCTTGCAGGGCTTTCTCAGGCCCGCCGTAAAGCTATGTTAGTGTAGAGTTCCAGCAAAATCTTGAGGCTAACGAATGCCGAAACCGAAGGTCTTCGCGACCCATCCTTTGTTCGAAGAAGCCAGAGAAATTCTAGATGCCAACTGCGATATCCAGTATTGGACTGACCCCGACCGGCCCCCGCGCCAGGAACTTCTGCGCCGCGTAAAGGATCGCGAAGGACTTATCTGCTTACTCACCGAAAAAATTAACGACGAACTCCTTCGTGCCGCACCCAAACTTCGCATCGTTTCCAATGTCGCCGTCGGCTTCGATAACATTGAACTCGACACCTGCACCAAGCGCGGCGTCGTCGCCACCAACACCCCCGGCGTCCTCGACGAAACTACCGCCGATTTTGCCTGGACCCTCCTCCTTGCCGTTGCCCGGCGCCTTGTCGAAGGGGAAGCTCTCGCCCGTTCCGGCAACTGGAAAGGTTGGAATTTGGACCAGCTCTGTGGCGCTGATGTCTGGGGCAAAACCCTCGGCATCGTTGGTTTTGGCCGCATTGGCCGCGCCGTCGCTCGCCGCGCCTCCGGTTTTCAAATGAAGGTCATCTACACAGACGCGGTCCGCGCTTCCGAAGACGTGGAAAAATCCGTCAATGCGGAATTCCGCGACATGAACGCGCTGCTCGCCGAATCCGATTTCATCAGCCTTCATGTTCCCTTACTTCCTGAAACCCGCGCCCTCTTCGACGCTCCCAAGTTCTTTCGCATGAAGCCCACGGCCTTTTTGATCAACACCTCGCGTGGCCCGGTCGTCGACGAAGCTGCTCTCGTCGCCGCGCTCGAAAACAAAAAAATCGCTGGCGCCGCTCTCGATGTTTACGAAAACGAGCCCTTCATCCATCCTGGCCTGAAGCGTCCCAACGTCGTCCTCGCGCCGCATCTCGCTTCCGCCTCATTGGAAACACGTTCTAAAATGGCTACTATGGCTGCCAGCAACGTCGTGGCCCTCTTCAAAGGGCAGCGCCCGCCCAACATGCTCAATCCCGATATTTTCAAAAAGCACTAAGCTCGGTTGTCGAATCATGCTGTCCACAAAACAAATCGCTCGCGAAGCTTTTCGCACTACTCTCGCCACCATTGATATTCCTGCCGCGATGGAGCGCAAAATCGCACTGGACCGCTCGCGTCTCCTTCTTCCCTGTGCCACCTTCGATTTGCGTGGCATCTCGCGTTTCATCATCATCGCCATCGGCAAAGCTGCTCACTCCATGGTGAACGGCCTCACCGCACTGTTTCCTTCTGACGCTCACTTCCTGGGCATCGTGGTCGCCCCCACAACTCCTGCCGTGGCCCATCCCGCACTCGAATACTTTAAAGCCGGCCACCCCATTCCCAATCAGGACAGCCTGCGTGCCGCGCAAGGCATCCTTCAGCTTCTCCGCACCTGCGATTCCCACACTCTCGTATTCTTTCTTCTTTCCGGGGGTGGCTCCGCTCTTCTCGAACTTCCCCTCGAGCCTTCGCTGACCCTCGAAGACGTTCAGGCCATTCACCACGCTCTGGTCACCTGCGGCGCGCCGATCGACGCCATGAACACCGTCCGTCGTCACTTCTCCGCGGTGAAGGGCGGCCGTCTGGCTGTAGCTGCGGGCGATGCGCAGAAGGTCACCCTTGCCGTTACCGATGTTCCTTTGGGCAAAGAAGCCGCGCTCGCTTCCGGACCTACGCTACCCGATCCTTCCACGGTCGCCGACGTTCAGCGCATTCTCGCGGAGTACAACCTCGCCAGCCTCTGTCCCGCTTCGCTACAGCGCTGGATGGCTGCCGGCCTCATGCCCGAAACGCCCAAGCCCGGCCACCCAGCTTTCGCCAACTCCCATTTCGAACTCCTGCTCGGCATGGAAGATCTCTTCCACGCGGCGCACCACGCCGTTGAAGCTCACGGTTATCTCGCCTTTTGCGACAATTCCACGGACGATTATCCGGTGCAGCAAGCCGCGGACTATCTCCTCTCTCGACTGGAAATCTGGCAATCGGAAAATCCCGGGCAGCGTGTCGCGGTCATTGCCGATGGTGAAGTCAGCTCGCCGGTCACTGGTACCGGCATCGGCGGAAGAAACTCGGCGTTCGTTCTGGCCTGTGTGGAGAAAATCGCTGGCAGAAAAATCACCGTGCTCAGCGCTGGCACAGACGGTATCGATGGCAACAGCCATGCCGCGGGCGCGGTCGCTGACAGCGATACACTCGCTCGTGCGATCGCGGTCGGATTGCATCCGCGCGACGCCTTCCGCCACTGCGATGCTTATTCCTTTTTCGCGAAACTCGACGATGCCATCGTTACCGGCCCCACCGGCAACAACTTGCGCGACCTGCGTATCCTGCTCTCGGACTAAGTAGCAGCGGCTTTATGCCGCTGCCCTCCGACGCGGGGGTGTCCCACATGCCGCTCCCACATGTGGGTTCTTGGGTTTCCTTTGTGGAGTGCGGCAGCCCAGCTGCCGCTTTACTCAGCCAATCCGCATCATAAAGCGATCAGCGGGAGCCCTGCTCCCGCCATGTTCCAACAAAGCAACCCATGTCACTCACGGCTTTCCCCCACTCCCAGCCGGCAACCGCGCCTCAATCGTCTTCAACCGCTCGTTCATTTCTTCCACCAACGTCTCCAAATGACTTAGCCGCTGATCATCTCCGCCCTTTGCCGCCGCTTCCGGAGCTTCTTCGCCCATTCCTCTGCGTCCACCCATTCCGCCTTTTTCCGGATTCTTCAGCCGTTCGATTTGCGTCTTGATCATCGGAGCCATCTCGATGCTCAAATCATTGCTCTTCAGCAGCGCTTCCATCGCCGGTATCGCGGAAGCGTCGCCACGCGAACCCAGTGCAAATACCGCCGCCATGCGCACCGGGAAATGTGGTTCACTCAAGTACCCCGCGATTTGGTTGGTGATTTCCTTGTTGCTCTTATCCAGTCGCGCCAGGCTATTGATCGCCGCCTGCCTCGACGGAATCTCCTTGCCCGGTGCGGCCCATTCGCGCAACAGCGGCACGGCCTTGTCATTCCCAAGCGGCCCGAACGCGCGCAACGCGGCATTTCGCAGGATGCTATCGGGAGAGTCGCCATTCACCGCAACCGTCAAAATATCGTAAGCCTTTGGCGTCTTCATGCGCCCAATCGCTGCCAGTGCCGCCGCTCGTGCCCGGTAAGACGCATCGTCGTTCGCAATCGACTCCAGCTTCGCCGTAATCTCCGGCGCCTCGTTAAACGATCCAAGCGACTGCACAACGACCGATCGCAGCTCAGCTTCCTTGCAGTCGTCCAGCGCACCCAGCAACTGCTTCGCCGCCGCCGCGCTATTTTGTTCGCTCAGAGACTCCGCAGCCACTTCCCGTACTCCACGCGCCTTGTCACCTCGCAACGCTTCTCCCAACGCGCTCGTTGCCTCCTGATCGTCCTTCAGTTTGCCTAACGCCACGGCTGCGTCATTCCGGTCCGCCAGTTCACCTGCATTCTTCAATTGATACAACAGCTCCTTCTTATCCTTCTTGAACTCCATCGATTTCAAAACCTGCCCGCCCTTGTCAAACAGCACCATCTGCGGCGCTGATCCCGAGGGCAAAGTGAACGTCTCTTCCGCCTTGGACACCACGATCGGGTACAATTTCGGCCCGGTTCCATTGGTAATCTCCACGTCCACGGGAACTCGAAACAATCCCACTCGCCCTTCCACTTTCTGGGTTTGCTTGACCGTCAGCGCCACCTCTTTTTTCGCGTCATCGTAGCTATAGCTCACCTCCAATTTCGGCGCTCCCGCCCCATAGACCCACTGATCAAAAAACTGGTCCACGTTCGTGTGCGTGGCTTCTTCCATCGCCTTGATCAAATCCGCCGTCACCACATTTTTCCCGCGATTCACTTCCAGGTAGTGCTTCAGCCCCGCGTAAAACGCGTCTTCTCCCAGTTGGTGCCGCAGCATGTACAGCACCCACCCGCCTTTCGTGTACGCGTTGCCATCGAATTCGCTCGAATCGTCAAAGTCGTGCCGCACAATTGGTTTCCCGTACAAGTTTCGCTGCTGAAACCAGTTCCTCGCCGCTTTCCAGCGATCGGCATCCGCTTCATCTTTTCCGTAATGTGCTTCGATCCAAACCGTCTCCATGAACGTCGCGAATCCCTCATTCAGCCAGATATTTCCCCAGTCTTTTGTCGTCACCAGATCCCCAAACCACTGGTGCCCCAGTTCGTGAGAAATCAGTCCATCTTCATCCGTCGGATACTCCGCCACCAGCTTCGGGCTGCGCAGCGAACTCGCGGTATTCGTCGTCGCGCTGGAATTCTCCATCCCTCCCGCCACAAAATCGTCCACCATGCTCTGCGCGTACTTCTCCCACGGATAGTCCACTCCCAATTTCTGGCTGAACAGTTCGATCATTGCCGGCGTCCGGTTGTAATTTGGCGCCAGCCGGTCCCCACGGTCCTTCGGCGCGTAATACGTCACCGGCTTATTGCGCCAGCTGTCCTTCACTTCCACAAACTCGCCTGCCACCACCGTGAACAGGTACGTCGAACTTGGCACCGATTCCTGCCACGTCCACGTCTTCATGCCATTCCCCGCATCTTTTGTGCTGATGAGTTTCCCATTCGCCACGGTGAGCCAATCCGCGGGCACGGTCACGATCGTTTCCGTGGTCAGCCGGTCATTCGGGTAATCGTAAGTAGGCAGGTAATATCGCGTATCCTCGGACTCGCCTTGTGTCCACACTTGCTTCGGCCGGTTCGGATAATCCTTGTCCGGCAAGATAAAATACAGTCCCTTGGTCGGTTTCCCCTCGTACTTAATCTCGATTTCATACTTCTCGCCGATCTTTCCCATTTTCGGCAGATCCACGATCAGCTTTTTGTCCGTCGTGGAAAACTTCGCCTCATTCTTGTTGATCTTCACGCTCTGGATCTGCAATCCAACCGAATCGAACGAAACCTTATCGACTCCCTCGCGCAACGGGCTCAACGTGTGCGTCACATCGCCGATCACCTTCTTGTTGTCGAGGTCAAACCGCAGCACCACCTTCGAATGCTGCAAATCGTAATCCTTGGTTCGTGCGTAGGGTTCGTCTCCCCGCACCATCAGCGCGCTCGCCATCACCATCAACGCGATCACCGCCATCCCAACCTGCTTCCTCATGTTCATCCTCACTTCCTCTACTTGCCCCGCGCGTTCACCAAACCCTGCTCAGTTCCTCGCTTCTGCTCCAAACTTCCGATAATCTCTCTCTTCCCCACACCACGTCAAATTCCCCTCGTATTCCGACCGTCCGTGTCCAAAGTCATTGCGCACAATCACCCTCCGCACTAAGATTCCCACGTACCCTCGCTCCGCCGTTCCACACCATTGGGAGGTAAGTATGTCGTCCACACGGATTCTTACTGCCCTGTTGTTGCTCGCCACGTCCTTCGCTACCGTATGCCAAGCACAACTCGGCAAAAATGTCGCCATTCCCGCCGGTTCGGAAGCTGACCACCAGCTCGCCGCCATCAATGCCGCCGATCCTTCCCAGAAGCTCGCGCTGCTTGATGAGTTCGCCAAGGCTCACGCCGACGACGATTTCCAGATTGTCGCCGACGAGCAGTACGTCAACTATTACCTGAACGCCAAGCAATACGACAAAGTCTTCGAATATGGCGACAAGCTCTTCGCCGCGGATCCCAACAACTACACCAACGCCATCAACATGGTCCGTGCCGCCAACGAAAAAGGCGACGTCGACAAGCTCTTCCTCTACGGCGAAAAGGCCAATTCCATCGTTCAGAATTACAAGAACGCTGCTCCGCCCGCGGGCGCCAATGCCGAAGAATGGAACCGCAACCGAGCCGATAGACTCGCCTCCCTCAAAGACGATCAGGACTATGTTCGCCAATCGCTTCTCGGCGGCGCCTATCGCGCTACCGATCCCGCCAAGCGCGCCGATTACTTTCTCCGTTTCGCGAAAATGTATCCGGACACGCCGGAAGGCGAGCAAGCCCTCACCATGGCTGCTTCCTCCTACCAACAGGCCCAAAATCGCCCCAAAATGCAGGAAATCGCCAATTCCGTCTTGCAGAAAGATCCCAACAACATAGGCATGCTCCTGCTCTTGGCCGACGATTATGCGGAAAAGGGCGATCAACTCGATAAAGCCGATTCCTACGCCAAGAAAGCCGCTTCCCTCGTAGATACCGCCAAAAAACCCGACAATCTCACCGATGATCAGTGGAAGCAGGAATCTTCCATTCAGAAGGGTCTCGCGCTCAGCACCCTCGGCCAGGTCAATCTTCAGAAAAAACAAAATGCCGCTGCCGCTGACAATCTCAACAAGGCCGCGCCACTCCTGAAATCCAATCCGGTTCTCTACGCCCGCAATGAATACCGCCTCGGCTACGCCTACTTAAATTTGAAGCGAAACGCAGACGCCACCAAAGCCTTCACCGAAGCCGCCTCAGTCGATAGTCCCTACAAGGGCCCAGCTGAACAAAAGCTGGCGGAAATAGGCGCCGCCAAGCCCGCCCACAAAAAACACTCCTAAATCCCCGTAGGGGCGCAGGACTCCTGCGCCCCATGTCCGCACAATCCCAGCGTTGTTACCGGCTCGTCATTCCGTTATTAGCGGGTCGCCATTGCAAAACAGAGTCCGCGCGGTGAAGTATGGTTCTTCCATCGCGATGAATCTCGCGTACCCACGCGCTACACCCGGGCCTTCCCCCAGCACCGTCACCTAACCCTCCCGCATCGAATTCGCGTACAATCCCATTCACCCCAAATCACGAAGGGAGCTTTCGCATGTCTGAAATTGCCACCTTTGGCGCTGGCTGCTTCTGGGGAGTCGAAGCCAAGTTCCGCCGCGTTCCCGGCGTCATCGACGTCGTGTCCGGTTATTCCGGCGGCCACACCGAAAATCCCACTTATCGCGAAGTGTGCACCGACACGACCGGCCACGCCGAAGTCGTTCAAGTCACTTACGATCCCGCGAAGGTCAGCTACGAACAATTACTCGATGTTTTCTGGTCCATCCACGACCCCACGCAGGTCAATCGGCAAGGGCCTGACTTCGGCAAGCAATACCGCACCGCCGTTTTCTTTCATTCGCCCGAGCAGGAAGCCGCCGCGAAAAAATCCAAGGCCGCCCTCGATGCCAGCGGCAAGTTCCGTCATCCCATCGCAACCGAAATCACCTCCGCCGGTCCCTTCTGGCCCGCCGAGGAATATCACCAGCGCTATTTGGAAAAGCGCGGCGCCCCCGACTGCCACATCTAGTTCCCCCAAGGCGCACCAAACACACGTCACCCTCCCGTAGGGGCGCAGGATTCCTGCGCCCCATGTCCGCAACACCTACCGGGTGCCGGATGCGTGGGGTTCTGGGTTTAACGCGCACGTCCCCGCACACACCAACACCGTGCCGTTGCCAACCCCCACAACGGCCGACTTAACTTTGCTCTCTCCCTCAGCCCAACTTCAGTGCGTCTGGCCCGAAATCGCCGGCAGATCCACGGACTGCACTTGTCCCGTCATCTCCGACGTCTTTCGCCAATCCACATCCTTCGCAGGAACCGAACCGCTCCGTCCCGTGGTGTCCTCGATCATCAGGTAGTCGCCGTCGCGCCGATACTTTGCCACTTCGATCACCTGATTCGATTTCAGTACCAGCATCGTGTACCGCCCGCTGGATGGTCCGTCCGTAGTCGCATCCACGGCAGCAGCGTTTGCAGGTGCCGTCGTCGCGTGCGTATCCACAATCAGCCGCATCCCGTTGCTGGCAGGCGTTGTTGGAATTGGCGTCGCCGCCGGTTGTGTCGCCGGACTCGTCGCGTTCGCGGGAGCCTTCGCGCTCGGCGTGGCGTACGAACTCGGCCGCATAATCACTGCCGAGCCCGGGCGGTCCAGACGGTCTGGACGCGTCGCCTGCGCGAGATGCTGCGGCACCATGATGTCGTCCATGAGCCGCAACTCCATGGGTTCCTCGCCCTTTAACGTTGGCCTGGGACCGCGCGCCGGCAACATCACCACCTTCCACGGCCACAGTGGCGGCAGCATCCACTCCACCACATCGCGTTTCGCATGGCCCTTTCCATCAATCGAGCCCTGCTTGTCTACCTTATATCCGCGTGCCATGATCACCTTTGCAGGAACCGGCAAATCCCCATTTGGCAGGATGATCCGGTCAAAACTGATCCTCAAATATCCCTTCCCGACAAAGTGTCCTGGTTCTTTCTCCGCCTCCAAGTGTCCACCCAGCATGCTCCCCCGTGGAAACATGGGATGGCCGAACTCCTGCTGCGACCGCAGGTGACACAACACCGGATCACCGACCGCCGCCGTTTTCGAAGAAAAATTCGGCTCGTCCAACGTACATTGCAGCAGCGTCCCGGCGGGCACGAGCAGGTCCTGAGCATGGACCTTGGCTGTGCACACCAATAGCGCTGTCGCACTCACCAACACTCCGATGAGTCGTTTCATATATTCCTCCAAATTGTCGATTCCGAAACACGGCCCGGCGAGGAGACCGCTAGCCGTCAGGTAGGCCCAAACCCCTCAAGACACACTTAGGCATCACCCGCGGTTCCCTACCCCAACCCCGGGGCTTACCAAAAGTTGCTGCTCGACCAAATTTATTTGTGTTTCTTGGAGTGGCCGGTCTTTAGACCGGTTCTTTTGCCTTTTCTTGTTTTTCTCCGTTTGTTCCTACGCCTTCATCAGCCCACTCACATATTCCGCCGTCAACGGAATCCGCCGCGCCCATACGCCAGTCGCATCAAAAATCGCCGCCACCACCGCTGGAGGCACCACCGCATTCGCCGCCTCTGACCCTCCCCCAAATCCCTTGTCATCCCGCGAGATCTGCACCACCTTAATCTCCGGTAACTCTTCCATGGTCAAAATCTTGTACCGGCTCCAGTTCGTGCTCGTCACCCTCGCTTGATCGAACGTCACTTGCTTCTTTCAGCGCCTCGCTCAATCCCATAACCACTCCGCTTTTCATGCAGCGGTCCAGTTGCCGCGGGTTGAGCACCTTGCCCGGGTCCACCCCGATCGTGAACTTCGTCACCTTGAGCGCCCCGGTTGCCGGTGCCAGCTCAATTTCCGCGATGCCCACCCAATAGGCGTTCTCGCGCAACATGATGCACACTCCCCGCCCACGCACCGGGCCACTTCCTGTTTTTCGCGCCCCACGATGCGGTGATGGTCTCGCCTCCCAGCCCGCCTCCCTCGCCGTCGCGTCCAAAATCTCGATCAGCCGCGGCTCGGTCGTATGCTCCTTCCGAAACTGGATCGGATCCGCCTTCGCCGCCGCTGCCGCTTCATTCATCAACCCTTCCAATACAAAATTTTGTTGCCGCTGGCCCGGTGTGCGCATAATGTTCCCGCGCAGCCCGCCATGTGCCGAATCCCCAGCCAGGTTCGGCATACCGTACGCGTCTTCCAGCTGGTTCACGATCTTGTCGTAGGTCCATTCCGTTGCCAAGAAATTACCCGGTTTCGATGTTGCGGTCGGCATTCCCGCAAGCAGCGCACCCACAGGCCGGGGGTCCATCATGTGCGGCGAATACTGTGCGGTGTGCACCGCCACAATGTGTCCTGTCGCGTCGAGTGCTGCACTCATGTCCGAAACCCATGCCGGCGAAACGCTCGACCACGCCAGGTCCTCTTCCAGCGTCCACTGCACCCGTACGGGTTTCCCCGTTAGCTGCGATACGATGACCGCATCAGCCTCGGCGCCATCTCCACCAAGCGTTGTCCGCCCATACTGCCCAGACTGATCCATCCACCGCACGATCACTCTCTCTACGGGAATCCCCAGCATGTACGCCATCCGTGCTCGCAATCCTTGCGACTGCGCCGAATGCGTCCATATCGTCACCTTTCCATCGCTGTTTACGTCCGCAACGGATACGAACGGACCGATCGGAGCGTGTCGCACGTATCCTTGTTCGTACGACGCGGAAATTTTCTGGCTGGCGCTTTGCAACGCCGCCGTCGTCTCAGCAGCTTTGCCCTTGCTCTCGGACGGCTTCGCCCAGTTGTGCTGGCGAATCGCTTTCGTTACGTTCTCGCTGCCCGGCAGCCCGGCCCATTCCGTCCACTTCGTGCTCGCCGCCACCGCTCTCGCCGCATTCACCGCTTCCCACTCATCGGGAGAAACCACCGCCAATAGATTCCCCTTCCTCACCACCTCGGCGGTAGGGAACTGCTTTTTGTCGATTTCGCCCACCGAAATTACCGTCGCTCCCAGCGTCGCTGGACGCACCATCCGCGCGTGCAGCATTCCCGGCAGCCGTACATCGCAGCTCCATTGTGTTTTCCCGGTCACTTTGTCAGGAATGTGTCCTGCTGGAAAGGAAGTCCCGAGCACCTTAAACTCCTTCACCGCCTTCATCGGGGGATCGCCGGTCACGGTCACTCCATCGAGCGAACTCACACCCACCCAAGCGGCGGGATCGGGTTGCGCAAGTGCGCCTTTGACCGGAATCTTCAGATCGAGGTGCTGTCCTTGTACCAGTTCGCCATAACTGACTTGCTTACCTCCGCCGGACACCACGCCATCCGTCACGCTGAGCGACGATACCGGCACACCCAGTTGTGTCGCCGCGAGTCCCAGCAGCGCCTGGTACGTATACGCCGCGACTTTCCTCATGTTATCCATGCCTGACAGGAACCCTGCGGAAAACCCGCCGTCCGGCGTGCGGTCCGTGTCGCCCATAATCAAAGTGATGGTTTCCGGCCGCACGTTCAGTTCTTCCGCAATGGTTTGCGGATAGTATCCCGTTATCCCTACGCCTGTTTCTGTTCTTCCGGTTCGCGCCAAAATTGTGTTGTCGCTGCGAATTTCCAGCCAGGACGCCAGCAACGTGGCATCGATGGAAGTTGCATTTTCGGCGGCTTCGGTTACGCGCGGCGAATGGCAGCGGAAGCGCCAACGAAACAAATAGTGCCCCACCGGTTTTTACAAAGCCGCGCCGCGAAATCGTTGCTGCCAACACAGTAGTCTCACGCTGTTCCGTTTTACCTTTCATCGCGCCGCTCCCCTCATCGTTTTCGCGGCGCGTTGCACCGCGTCGATAATCGCCGAATAAGTCCCGCAACGGCATAAATGCGGCGAAGGCGGCGTATTCGTGAACGCATCTTTAATCTGTGCCACCGTGGGATCCGGATTCTTCGCCAGCAATTGCACCGCGGCGATCATCATTCCGCTCTGGCAATATCCGCACTGCGGCACCTGCTCGTCAATCCACGCTTGTTGCACCGGATGCAGCGCTCCGTTCGCTTCGCCCGCGCTCAGATGTTTTTCCTCGGCCCACACTCGTGGCAATCCCTCGATGGTGACCACCTTCTTCCCCGCCGCATACGACACCGGCGTCACGCACGAGCGCGCTTCTTCACCATCCAGCAGCACCGCGCACGCCCCGCACTGCGCGATTCCGCAACCCATCCGCGGCCCCGTCAACTTCAATTCATTCCGCAAAACAAACAACAGCGGCATTTCCGGTTCAACGGACACAACCTGCTTCTCGCCGTTTACCGACAGCGTCAGTTCGCTCCTCATAAGTCCCCCCAGCTCGGCTTATCTCGTCAATTTCGTACGAAAACTTCGGCAGGTCTGCGCGCTGTGGCTACCAGGTACCACGCCGGAAAGCTTAGTGCCCAATTCAAACTCAGTTGCGACACCGTCCACGAATGCTGTGCCGCGCTCCACGTGGGAATCATCAATACGGTCACCGCCAGCGCCAGTACCAATGCCGGCCGCCATTGCATCTTCGATTTTTTCAATCCTTGCCGCACGCCCACGATGGCCGGCAACAAAAACAATAACAGGCACAAGCGCGATAGCGACTCAATCCGAAAACGCGACAAGCAGAATAAACACGGCGCATAGCACAGCGTTCCGCTTGCCCATAAGGTCCTTCGCGACGTCGCTCCCACTACAAATCCCCCGCTCCACGCCCAAGCCGCCAATAACGCCGCTTGCCACAGCAACACCACCACTCCTGAGCCACGTGTCAGCGCCGCCGCTTTCAGCAACTCCGGGCACAGCAGCCGCTGGTAACTCCAGCTCACCGAAACCGAGGCCCCCATCAGCAGAAAACTGCTCGGCAGCGCCACTCCGAATCCCGCCACCCACGGCCGCCAATTTTTCCAAAGCTGCGCTTGTCTTCGCGCCACTAATCCCACTACCCCCAGGAACGCGTCCCAGGGGCCTTCGCGAGATTCCATCAGATCCCCGAGCGCCGCCTCGCGCTCGCTGCGCTCCAGCAGTCGCGCTGCCCATTCCACGCAGGACCAATTCAGGTTCGCCATCCCGTGCTCCCAACTCGTCCTGTTACCCACGATGCCCCGCGGCTTACGCGCATAACCGCATCATAAAAACCCTTTGCCGCTTGCACGCCCTTCGGCGTCACCTGCACCATGCGTTTCGCGCGACCTCCACGTTGCGGAGTCGCCTCGCCCATCCACGTTTTCAGCAGCCCTTTATTTTCCAGCCGCTCGATGGTCGTATACAGCGCGCCAATCGAGCACTTGCGCCCAGTCGTCTCTTCGATCTGTTCGCGAATCGCTGCCCCATACGCGTCGTCTCCCAGAGCTGCGGCCGCCGTGATCAATAAATATTCGAATTCTCCCAACATAATTAGAATCACATTGTGGTACTTATCCGCCGCCCCTGTCAACCTTCTTTTCCCTGCCAGTCAGACTTCAGCCTGCCCGTGTAGTTGTTCCCTGTGGTGGCCGATCTTTATAGACTGCTGAAAAAGTCTAACTTCGTCATTCCGAACGGAGTCCGCGAAGTGAGGAATCTCTCTTTTTCTTGACTTTTCGACCACAGAGGGATTCCTCGCTACGCTCGGAATGACGGATAACGCCTTTTTTCAGCAGCCTGTTTAGATCGGTAAACGCGAGTCCCCGAGCGCGATTCGCTCGTTCCCGTAGGGGTTCAACACTGCTGAACCCCAGCTTGGCACGTTCTCGTCCCAGAGAGTTTTTGTTGGATCCGCCTTCCGAGCGGCCCGTGCAGTAAAGTACTGCGATCGAAATTCCAAGGTTCTCCATCACGGTGTTCCTCGACTTTCCGTTGTACCCTCTTCACACGCTCCGAAGGCCGCACATGAACCGCAGACAACTTTTTCGCAACGCTTCGCTGCTCGGCGCAGGACTAACTCTCCCGCTCAGCGTGCCAATTCCTCCAGACGCAAACGAATCAAAAGACCGCATCAACAAAGCCGCACTCGCCGGACTCGCCATGGAGCGGCGTGATTGGGAGCAGGGCATTCTTGCGCAAGCTTTTCTCGAAGCTGGGCGACTCGATGATGTGATTCGCATGAGCAAAGCGGCCATCGTGCAGCGTGTTCCCGATGGACGCCTTGCCGTTGTCGTCGAGGGCGGACCAACGGATCCTGCAATGGGTGGCGCGGCATATTGGCAGGCGGGCCAAATCACGCGCGATCCCGATATCCAGCAAGCGGTCAACGGCCTGCTCGACTGGATTCTCACCAAAGCTCCTCGCGCTCCCGACGGCACTCTTTATCACGTCTTCGGCCATCCGCAGGTGTGGTCCGACGGTTTCAACGGCGCTCCTCCATTTCTAGCCGCAACCGGACACTACGACGAAGCGTTTCGCCAGATCGCAGGCTTTCGCAAGCGCCTTTGGGATCCCCAGAAAAAACTTCTCGCGCACATTTGGGACGATACCCCAGGTGCAAAGAACGAAAAAGAGTTTTGGGGTGGAGGCAACGGTTGGGCTGCGGCTGGGCTTGCTCGTGTTGTGCGTTCGATTCCGCCCGATCAGGAAAAGCAGCGCGCACCTCTCGCGGCGTTCGCCAAAGACATTGTCGACGGCTGCCTCGCGCATCAGCGGTCCGGCGGACTGTTCCACGACGTCATCGATCGGCCGAACACCTTTGTCGAGGCGAATCTTGCGCAGATGTTGGCGTATGCGATTTACGTACTCCTTCGCGAGCAGTGTATTCCCGCGGAATATCGCGCCCACGCGGACCGCATGCGCGACGCAGCTCGCGCGAAAATGGATTCCTACGGCTATGTGCAGAGCGTCTGCGGCGCGCCCAATTTCGATCACCAAGGCACATCCACGGAAGCGCAAGCGTTCGCCATCATGATGGAAGCCGCCAGCTCCAAATTTCCTGCGCCGCGCTGATCGTCAGTAACCACATCCGTTCAGTTACGCCTGCGCAAGCACTCGAATCCAATACGAAAGGGAAGTATTCCCGGAATCGTTCCCGCTTCGCGCTATCATCACGCCCATGAACCAGAATCCATGGACACCTCACTTCCTCCGCTGGTTCGCTGGTCCTCGCTCGCCGGGCCCGCCGGGACATTTGCTTCCGCGTTGGCTATTCCTGCGCGCGCTGGGCGTCATCTATTTCTCTGCGTTCTACTCGCTGGTGTTTCAGATTCGTGGGCTGCTCGGTCCTGACGGCCTTCTTCCAGCCGGAATGTATCTGAACGAAGTGGCCAAAACTCTGGGCGCAACACGTTATTGGTACGCGCCCACAATTCTCTGGCTGGGCAGCAGCGATCGCGCGCTGATTGCCCTTTGCTGGGCTGGCATGATTGCTTCCGTGCTGCTCATTCTGAATCTCTGGCCTCGCGCAATGCTGGTGATTTGTTTCGTCCTGTTCCTTTCCTTCGTCACCGCTGCACAGGATTTTTCCGGCTATCAATCGGATGGAATGCTGCTCAGCGCGGGACTGATTTGCATCTTCTTTGCTCCTCGCGGATTTCGGCCCGGCTTCGGCGTCCACGATCGCCCTTCACGCGCCAGTCTTTTCCTCCTGCAGTTGCTGTGGTTCAGCATCTACTTCGATTCCGGAGTCGCCAAGTATTTCGGGGGCGATCCATCCTGGCGCGATTTCACCGCCATGGATCAGTATTATCAAAACGGGCCATTGCCCACTTGGATTGGCTGGTACGCGCAGCAACTGCCGCGCTGGTTTCACAAGTCCTCGGCAATCTTCACGATCCTCGTTGAACTCATCCTGGTCTGGATGATTTTCCTTCCCCGCCGCTTTCGTATCGTGTGCTTCTTCATTGTCACAGCTCTCCAGATCAGCATCATTCTCACGGCCAATTATGCTTTCCTGAATTATCTGGTTCTTGCCCTCGGAATCTTTCTCCTCGATGATCGCTTCCTGGTCCGATTCTTCCCTAAGACTTGGGCCGCTCCTGTTCACCAGAATCTTCTGCCGTCGGAAGAGCAACCGGCTGTTCTGGACCTGAACCTCACCAGCGCCAGCATCTCAAAGCAAACCGAACCAGAAGAAACTTCCACGCCGAAACCAGCTGCGCCTTCGCGGCCGCGCGAGTCGTTAGAATCTCCGTCGTTCACTTTCGCGAATCGCCTTCGACAGCTTGCTTCCGCCGCGTATTTGTGGCTCGTCGGATTTCTTCTTGCCTGGCTCCTTTACGCCAATCTATTCCTCATCCTGGAAGAAGTGTTTCGTCAATTCCCGCTTCCACCAAAACCTGTTGCCATTCTTGACCCGTTTCGCGTCGCGAATCGCTATGGCCTTTTCGGGCGCATGACCTGGAAACGTTACGAGATCGAATTCCAGGGTTCCGACGATGGAACGCACTGGACTGCTTATCCATTCCGCTATAAACCGCAAGACCCCAGGAAAGCCCCGGGAATTTATGCCCCATATCAGCCGCGCTTCGAGTGGAATTTGTGGTTCGCGTCTCTTGGCGAATGGCGCGAGAATCCCTGGGTCTTGCGCGCCGAGCAATTGCTGCTCGAAAACGATCGCGACGTCATTTCACTCTTCGCCGCAAATCCGTTCCCACGGAATCCCCCAAAGCAAATTCGCGCCGTTTTATGGCAATACTGGTTCACCGATATTGCCACCAAACGCGCAACCGGCGACTGGTGGCGCCGCGAATACTTGGGACTCTATGCGCCTTCCCTCCAGCGCGAGCCCGATGGAAAATTTCTGATCACCGGTTTCCCGCCGACGTATCCGGAACCATAAAAGCGAGCCGGAGCCAGCTGGAACCGGCTGAAACGGCGCGAATTTTGCGAAATTTATTTTGGGAGCACTGCGCCGTGCGCCTTCATCTCTTTTACTCCGGCTTCGCAAGCCGACTGCATTCCCCCCGCGGAAATGGCCGCGCACTTCGTATACGCCGCAAGCGCAGGATCAAAGTTGGTTTGTGCTTCATTGGCTTTGCCCAGCACGTACCAGTTCACCGGATCTTTGTCTCCGCCGGTTTTCACCGCTTCATCTAAATTCGTCACCGCGTCCGCATATTTCCCTTTGCGGAACGCCACGATTCCCAAGCCGCTGTGCGCGATCGAAGAAGTTTCCTTCTTCGCGGCATCGAATTTCTCCTCGGACACGCCCTCCGGTTTTTGCTCTTTCTGCAGAGCGTCCAGCGCTGCCTGGGAGTATTGTTGTGCCTGGTCCAGTCGTTTCTGCTGGTCTGGCGTCTGCTGGTTTATGGCGCGGGCCATATTCGAGCCTAACAGCGCCAGCGACAAGGGATTCTGCGGCTTCAGTGCCATTTCCTTCTCCGCCTCGGCTTGCAACTTGTCCACCTGGCTTTTGCTGCCATACGCGCCGGCAAGCCAATTCACGACCTCCGGGCGAAACCGGCTCTGCGGGTACTTATCGATGAATTGCTCGCCAAGTTGCGTCTTTTTATCCGCATCGCTCGTCGGTGTTTCGCGAAACGATTTGATGGCTTTCGTTTCGTCTTTGCTGGGAGGCGCAACCGCCGGTTGCGAAGGCGCGGTCGCATTCAAATCGGGTTGGGGAGTTTGCGAAGGCGGGGGCGTCGATGGGGGCCCCCCGGGCCTCTGCGCCAGTGTGATGGGAGCTGCGAACAGAATTGCCAGTACAGCGGTGAAGCAAATACGTGAGCTACTCGCCGCCATGATCCCTCCTTGGAGATCCTGCGTAGGCGCGCCGAAGCGGGGGCGCCCGAATGATAAGGTCCGGCGGCATAACCAACGCCGCCTCTCTAACTAGAGATGGTAACGCGCCTCGCTTTCGACATACCGTAAATTCCGTATACGGCCCGCGTTAAGTTCCCAGAGCCGGCGAAGTGTATTCGAAAACCTGTGGAAATTGTCGGCGCGCCGACATTGTGTGACGCCTTACGTAACACCGCAGTAATCATCACCCCTCCCCCCGCCATTTTTTGTAAGTGCTGAATCCAGGGCGGATAGCTTGCAGACGCAGCAGGCGCGAGCCGGGAAGCACGGGTACGAACAGGGTGAGCAATTGTTTTTTGTATCGGAGGCACCCGGTGTCTCATCTTGTTATTGGCGCGGGCAATCAGGCGTTCTCTGGTCATGCGCCTGCTGATTGGCCCGAAGTAGGGTGATTCCTATGTACATCGATCGTTTCTGTTCTTTGCTGTTCGCATCTCTGCTGCTTGCGGCGGTAGCATCTGCGCAAATTAATGCGCCTTCCAAGGCCATGATTCCGAAAACCGAAGCTGCCACCGACGTCATTCATCTGGATGTGGTGGTCACTCCCAAATCCGGTCCGCCCGTTGGCGGACTTCAGCAACAAGATTTCACCATCCTGGATAACAAACAGGAACGGCCCATCAATTCTTTCAAAGCCGTTCGGGGGCGGGATGCCGACGTTCACATCGTGCTGGTTATCGATGATGTGAATACCGGCGTCGAGCATATCGCCTATGAACGGTCCGAACTCGACAAATTTCTTAAGATGGATGGAGGTCACCTCACCCACCCCATCGCGCTCGCGTTCCTGACCGACACCGGCTTCCAGGTGCAGGACTCCTTCTCGACCGATGGGAATGCCCTGAGTGCCTCACTCGATCACACCGTCGTCGGCTTGCATTCCATTCTAAGGGCTGGCGGCATCTATAGCGCGGAAGAACGTTTCGAACTTTCCCTCAAAGCTTTGTACCAACTCGTGAATCGAGAGGCGGCGCTGCCCAGTCGCAAGTTCATTATTTGGCTCTCCCCGGGCTGGCCAGTGCTTTCGGGCCCGGGCGTTCAGGAACAGCTTACGGACAAGCAGCGCCAGCAAATCTTCGGCGACGTCGTCAGCTTTTCTAACCTTTTGCGTAGCTCCCGCGTGACGCTTTACAGCGTCGATCCGCTGGGCAGCGCGGACTTCGGTACCCGCGCGTTCTGGTGGCAGGAATACGCCGGCGGCGTGAACAAGCCCAATGACGCGAACTTGGGCAATCTCGCGTTGCAAGTGCTCGCGGTTCAAAGTGGCGGGATGGCCCTGACTGTTGGCAATGATGTCGCCGGGGAAGTACAAAAATGCGTTAGCGATGCCGACGCTTATTATGAACTTTCGTTTGTGCCCACTTTGGACCAGAAACCAAACGAATTAAATAAAGTGCAGGTGCGGGTGAACCAACCTAAGGTCGATGTGCGCGCGCTGCAGGTTTATTACTGGCAGCCTTGAAGCTTCATCGCGGTTACGCGCGTAGTGGCGGGTCTTCAGACCCGTGCCTTTTCCTGGAATTGTTGCCGGCTGTCATCCCGAACGGAGTCTGCGAAATGAGGGATCTCTCTTCCTGTCAACATGCCACCGACACTCCTGCCTGTGCGTTTCCGCGTAGGGGTCCAGCACGCTGGACCCCATCTCGGCACAATCTCATCACTTGCCACACACATTCTTGAGTCCCGTGCCTTGTTTTAATTGGGGCGTTTGGCGCACAGCAGTGCTGCGCCCCGACTCACGCTGCGCCGCGATTCTATTGCGGGGCTTGGCCCATTGATTCTGTCAATTCGTCTTGAGCCTGGATGTAGTCCAGTTGGGACTGCAGGAGAAGGGTTTTGGCGTCCAATTCATGGGCCGCGGCGATATCCACCTGGGAGCGAAGGGCCGCGCCCTGTTGCAATTGTTGGACGGATACACGGTGCGATTCCGTGCGCAGCGTCAGAAGTTCTTCGGAAACTTTCATCATTTGGCGAGTGCGTTCGAGTTTGTTATACGCGGTTTGCACGCGCAGTTCGACTTCTTCCTTGATGCGAGCCAGGTTCTGCTCAGCCTGAGCCAGCTGAGCTTTGTGTTCGCCAATCGCGGCGTTCCTTCTGCCCCCATCAAAAAGATCGTAGCCAAAATGCACTCCAAACGTCCCGAAATTGCGCGCCAAAAACGGCACATTGTCCTGATAGCTGTAGCGCGCGAAGGCCTCGACGTCCGGTAAATATTGGCGCTTGGCAAGGGTTACCGCGGCGGATGCTTTCTCTATTTCCGCCTGCGCCTCCGCGATCTCCGGGTGCGATTCCAGCGCTACGCGCAGACACGCTTCGCGCTCGCACGTATCTTCCACCTGCCGCACACCCGGGTCCAGCACCAGTGGCGTTGCCAGGGGAAGTCCCAAGGCATCGTCGAGTTGCATATTTACGTCGGAGAGTTGCAGATCCGTGGTGAGAAGATCTTGTTTGGACTCCAGCGACTGTGCCCGGGTCTCGATGGACTCTTCCTCGAGCGCGCTTCCATATTTCACTTGCTGCACCCGCTCATTATTCAAATCCTCGCTGGCTTGAATCTTGGCTTTCGCGGCCTCTTTGTGCGCCTGAAGCACCAGGATTCGGTAGTACAGCTGGTGAACTTGCAGCGCCACTTCATTTTCTGTCTGGTGCTCTTTGCTTCGCGCCGCGCTCACATCGGCGGCAGCTACGTTGTTCGCAGACTTGACCTTCCATAGTTCGGTAAGCGGCTGGGTCAGAGACGTGCCGCTGGTGATCAGCGTGCGCCCTCCCTGGTTCAGGATTGCTGTTTGTTCGGGGATTTGTGTTCCAGTTACCGTCCCAAGACTCCCTCGCGGGATTCCGATAAATTGCGTGTCAGTTAGCTCAGCCACACCGCTGTCGTTGCGCAGAATCGGAAAATAGGCGCTTCGCGCGAGCTCCTTGCTGTGTTCTTTCTCTTCGACCTTATAGCCCGCGATGCGCACAACATGGTTGTGCTTCAGCGCAAGTTGCACCGCTTCTTCCAGGGTGATGCGCCTTGGCGCAATGGGTTTTGCTTCTTGTGCGGCGAGCGCTGCGGCACAAACGAATGAAAAAAGAACACTAAAAAGTTTTGCGTATCGAATCATGACTCTATCCCCTGGATGCTAGCTGTCGTCGTCCGGAAAAATTAATTCCCCGTAGTTCAAAGGAGCTTTCCGGAGCAGCGCGATGAGCACGAGGGCTGCGACGCACACCCACGCCACTAGATAAAAACCGTCGATGATGGTGAGCGAGTACGCTTGCAGGCGCAGGCGCGCGCCAATCAGCCCAACTGCGCGACCTGTTGCGGCGGCGATCCCGGACGACTTGCCGTAAAGCCCGGCCGAAAGCTGCCTAATCGATGTGTCATCGAGCCAATTCCCTTGTTGGACATGAAGGCCGAGGAGGTTGGAGTGCAGTTGCTCGCGTACGGCGATGAACCGTTGCATGACCGCGACGCCGATTTGCCCGCCCAACAGGCGAACGATATGAAAAAAGGCGGAGAAGGTCAGGGTGTCTTGTGGTTTGGAAAGGCCGCCGGAAAAAACGGCTTGCAACACGATGGTGGAGACCAGGCCGATGAACGCGAACGCTTGCCCCACTCCCATCAGCAATTCCGAACGATAGTAATCGGACGCCGACCATGCGCTCGTGTAGTGTGCGTTTTGGATCGATGCGGCGGCTATGCACGCGAAACCAAGCGCCATCAGCAGTCGAGGATCAAGACGAGACAGCAGCAATACGGCCGCGGTGAACGCAATCAGCAGGAGCGGTGCAGCGGTCCAGAGAACTGCTGGACCGATCTGATCCGCTTCGAAACCACGGATCGAGAGCGAGAGTGGGACCAGGATAATGGTCGACAAAAGACAAAACCTGAAAAATATCAGGTCGACGCCGAGGAGCAGGGTGTTCCATTGCCGGAGGTACGGGAGGTCGATCAACGGGTTCGGACTTCGTAGCCGGCGAATGAGCGAACCCATCAGGAAGACGAGCGAGGCAAAGAAAAGCGAGTTGAACAGGCCGGAGCGCCACCAGTCCAGCCGTTGGCCCTGGTCGAGCGCCGCGAAAAGCAATGCGAAGCCCGCGCTGGCGTACAAAAACCCGGCGAAGCTTGGTGGCTCTGCAGTTTTGTTTCTTGGGGGAGGCGCGGGAATGCCGTAGTAAATGCACAGCAGCATGATGGGGGTGAGCACCGCGGAATTCCAAAACATCCAATGGAACGAGAGATGCTCGCGATACCATCCGTAAAGAGAAGGCGCAATGTTAACGGCGCCATCCACAAACGACGCGTAAAGTGCCAAGGTAAACGGCAGAAACCGTAGCGGAATATTTCGCAGCGCAAACGTCAGCGTCAGCGGGTAGAAAGTTCCGGAGGTCAGCCCCGCTACCACCAATGCAGTAAGCAGCAAGCTGTAGCTGTGAATCCACGGCAGCAGGAAGCAGAAGAGCGTGAAGCCACTCGCTGCCGCGATCAGTACACGTCGGGCGCCCAGCAAACCGCCAAGATAAACAGTGAACGGACCGATAAACATTAATGCAACGTTGTAGGCGCTCCCGATCCACGCACCTTCATCGAAGCCGATCCCGAGCTGTCCTTTCAGGTCAGCCGCTCCGAGCGTGAGCATGCGCCCGGTCAGCGTGACAATGGCTGCGCCCATGATGACGCCCAGAATTCCTATGATCGGACGCTTGGAAACTTCCGAGGGCAACGCGCCCGCAATCGCTTGAGCCAGTTGTTGCCTTGTTGGTGGACGCAGAGCCGCTGTAGCCGTCGCCATCATCCGGTCCACTTACTGCCTGGTCCGTACCGCTGCCGTGACCGAGAGGCCGGGGCGCAACTGCGCCGCCATCGCTGTATCGTCGAGCGCGATCTTCACGGGAATTCTCTGCACCACCTTGGTGAAATTGCCGGTAGCATTATCGGGAGGAAGCAGGGCGAACTGCGAGCCGCTGGCGGGCGCAATCTCCAGCACTTTACCTCGTATAACCTGGCCCGGATATTCGTCAATTCGAATTTCCGCTGGATCGCCAATTTTCATGTGGGTGAGCTGCGTTTCGCGATAGTTGGCTTGAACCCACTTGGTCTGCGCAACAAACGTCAGCACTTGCGTTCCCGGCGAAACAAGCTGTCCCGGCCGCACTTGTCTTTCCCCTACGATCCCGTCGGCAGGCGCGTGAATCTTCGTGTATCCCAAGTTGATCTGGGCGACGTTGCGCGCGGCCTCTTTCGCATGAAGATCGGCGAAGAGTTGTTGCTCCTGGGACTCGAGCACGGCTTTCGCCCGCCGTTCGGACTCCACTCCAAGTTCGTTACTGCGCAGCGCGGTTTTCGCTTGCTCCAGGTCTGCCGCGCGGCTGGCCGCTTGCGCGGCAAAGCGCTGCTGGTCCGCAACCGCTGATTCCACATGCTGTTTGGTGGCGGCCTGCGTGGCCAGAAGCGCCTCCTGGCGTTCTCGTTCAGAGTCTGTGCGAACCACATCGGCATGCACCGCGTTTATGCCCGCCTCTGCGGCAGTAATTTGTGCTTTGGCCTGATCGATTCCGGCAAGCGCTCTTTCAATTTTGGAATCCTGCAGCTCTCGTTGCCGCCGATTGTTTTCGATGGCTGCTTTCGCCGCTTCTACCGCCGCACTGGCCTGAGCTAATTGCGCCTGGTAATCGTCGTCCTGTAATTCCACCAGCAGATCTCCGCCGTGTACCTGCTGGTAATCGGAAACATTCACGCTGCGCACAATGCCGGGAACTCTTGTGCTCAGCGGGGTGAGGTCGCCACGGACAATGGCATCGTCGGTGACTTGTTCGACCTTGCCGCCTTCCCAGGCGTTCCAATCTCGGGTAACTGTGATTACAACGGCGGCAGCGAGGAGCAGAACCAGAATGGGGGTTGCATATTTCAGCCATACCCAACGCCGTTTCGGCTTTGGGACAGGCTGCTCGGGTTGCGGGAGCTGGGTTGGAGCTGGCGCAGTGGCGGCGGACATAGGAAAGACTCCTTGTTTTATGTCTTCGATGCTCTCGAACTCTTCCCAGATGAAAATAATTCGCCGTTAACTGTATCTTTTTCTGGAATAAGAAGGGAAGCGCGGGAGAAATAACGCAGTGGCGCTGAGGAACCGGAGAGTCTGGAGAAAGAACCGACCGTTGAGCGACTCACCCGGCCTCCACTTGAGCCCATCCTCGCAGGGCCTGACATTAGAGGCATGCCGGTGGGTCTCCTGGCGAAGGATTGGCCATGTTGATGAACGAAATTGGAAGTTTGCGTTGGACGGCGGCAACGAAGTGCTGGCATCGTAGATGTGTAATACACGATTCGCCATGTCGCGAAATCGTGATGTGAACCGCGACGTTCCCTTCACCAAGTAGTTCTCACGGGCAACGCGTCTTGCCCAAGACCGGTAACGGTCATCGATACAAACGCGAGCGATGCAATCGACTCGCTTATCTCAAAACTTAAACTGGAGGAACGATATGAATGCTTTGCGAAAGCAGTATCTGCGACGAAGTGTTTTCGGAGTTGCGGTTTTGTGTGGCGTGGCGCCGTTCGGAGCAGTGAGTCCGCGCGCATCGGCACAAACTCTGAAGGGGGAAGTTACTCTGCCAGTGGAAGCAAAGTTCGGCAGCACCATGCTTCCCGCAGGGACCTATAAATTCAGTGTGCAGCCGGTGGGATTTGCGCAGACGACCGACTTCAACTTGTCCGGAAACAATCAGGTGCTAGTATCCATGAGCGGCATAACCAAGGGCTCGCCGGTCGCAACCATTGTTGCGACGGCCTTGATGCCGAACCCGAACAACAACAAAGAACCTGGGATTACCGTGGAAGAGGGTGGCAATATTTTTCATTCCATGTATCTGGAAAATGAAGGAGTGCTGCTGAAGTTCCACGAATACAAGCCCAAGAACGTAACGCACGCGCATGCTGTGGAGAGTTTGCGCAGCGCAAGTGCCGCGAAGGGCAACGTTTAGGATGAACGAGAGCGAGGACGGACACCCCTTTTCCGGCAACGGAATACCGTCCTCGCTTTCCCTTATTTTGACGTGGCTGCAAAAGGAACTCGGTTAGAAAAACGATTGTTGTATCGAGAAACTTGAATTGGACAGCGCCGCGCGCCGCGGCTAGCGTGGAAACATGAACACAAGCAACGGTGTCTTGGTGAGTGAAGATCATGAACTGAATTTGCTTCACGAAATCGGGAGCCGCCTGGCCGCCGCGGATCCTTTGCACGAGGTGCTGGGAAGAGTGGTTGAGTTTATTTCCACCGTAGCTAAGTTCGATTCGTGCTTTGTGTACGTGCTGGAAAATGACGAACTGGTGCTGCGCGCGTCAAAGAATCCACACCCCGACGTCCTCGATCGTTTGAAACTGCAAGTGGGGAAGGGCATTACGGGCTGGGTCGCTGAACATAAAGAACCCGTCGTATTGGGCAAGAACGCCTCCAAAGATCCGCGCTTCCAATCCTTCAACGAACTCCCCGAGGATCACTTTGAGGCCTTCCTTTCGGTGCCGCTGCTGAGCCGAGACAAGTTGGTGGGCGTCATTAATCTGCAGCGGAAACAGCCGCATCATTACAGACAACGCGAGATTCGCATCATTTCCACGATTGGCTTCCTGGTAGGCGCTGAGATCGAATTGGCTCGACTGGAAAGCGCCTATTCGGAATTGACCGAGCAGTTGGGAACGCGCAAAGCGATGGAACGCGCGAAGGGGATTTTGCAGCGCGATTTGCAGATGACCGAGGAAGAGGCTTATCTGATGCTGCAGAAACAGAGCCGGCAGCGCAGGAAGTCTTTGCGGGAAGTAGCGGAAGCCATTGTGCTGAGTGATGAGATTCGGCGGGCGCAGGCAAAAACGGCTACTCCCTAGAACGCCGCACTCCCGACGGCTCGACTCCTCTCATGCTTCGGGGAAAGCAGAAGGCCGGCCCTGCAAAACCATCAATGCGGGGGCTTGCTGCGAAATGATGGGGGGACAAATTCCAGGGCTGAAGCTTCGTTGGCTGCTAGTTGGATCTGGAAGGCCATCACCTCAGGAGCAATGGGGTTTTGGTATTCGTCCAAAGTGGCGTTCAGGACCTGGTCGATGGTGGCGCTGCTGGTTCGCACCTGACGATACAGGTTCATCACCAACGCTTCTGCCGCGCCCGGCGTGAGCAGTAGCGGCACGCGGCTCTCCAGTGTGGGGAACAGTGTCTCCGGGATCGCTAGTCCGCGCTTTTTCGCGACCATGGCGAGCAGGTCAAACGATTCGCGCGCGGAAGCCGTGGGAAACAAGGGAATTTTGACGTCCACGCGGCCGGGGCGCTTGAGATCGACCTCAATCAGGTCGGGCCGGCTGGACGCGAGGACCCAAATGACCCGTCCGCGATTCGCGCTGTTGCCCATTTCCTCGGCGAGCATGGAGTAGATGCGGCCACCAACGCCGGAATCGCCGGTGCTGGCATCGCGACGTCCGAGGGCCTGGTCGGCTTCATCGATAAACACGTAACAGCGGCCGAGCGCGTGAATCAAACGAAAGATTTTTTCGAGATTTCCTTCGCTGCTGCCGACCCATTTGTCGCGAAAATTTTTCATTTTGACGATGGGGACGCAAGCTTCTCCAGCAAGACATTCCACCAGGAAGGTTTTTCCTGTGCCGACAGGGCCGCAAAGCAGGTAGCCCTTCGGGAGCGCCCCGAAATCGTTGCGGTTCCAGAGCTGGATATCTTGGCGAAGCCAGGTCTTGATTTTCTCCAGGCCGTAGAGGTCGTCGAGCGTGCGACTGGTTTCCAGGAATTCAATGAGGCCGTTGGTGTCTTTTTCGACCAGCTCTTTTTTCAACCGCGCCAAGTCCGCGCTGACCACTCGTTCTTTGCGGTGTTCCTTGGTCTTCAGCACGTTTTCGATCGCGGCCAAGGTCGCCCCGGAGAGTTGCTCGGCCAAACCCGGCAAATCCGAAGCGAACTCCGCAAGCGCGGTCGGATAGCAAGGTGAAATTACTTTGAAACCTTCGAGAAGCTCTTGTGGTGTGGGCAGATCGATTTTTACTCGCGCGACCCGGGGATTATTCACGATGAGCGGGTGAAGATCGTTCAGATTCTCGGTGAGCAGGAAAGACGCCAAAGCGTGATTGGCGAGCAGCGCGTCACTGGACCAATCGCGCATCAACGAGGCCAGCGCGTTCAGGTCGTAATCCAAACCACCTTGCAGAGCGGGAACGAGCAGGTCCGCGTTTTTGATGATACAAGCAACTTGCAATGCCGGTTGGTTCAGCCGGGTGAGGTTGGCGCAGTAGCGAAAATAGCGCGTGAGTGTTTCGATTGCCGTACGCGGCGCTTTCCAATCGCGTTGGCTCTCCTGGAAATGCGGCCACTTCGAAAAGGTTTCTGCGCCCTTCTCGATGCGGATACCATTTCCCAGGTCGTAGCTCAAGACAACATCGAAGCGCGGCAAAAGGGCGCCGAGGAGGAAGTCGCCGAGTTCACCCAAACGTGGCGCGGGGGACACCGGCAAGACCATACGGTCGCTGATATTCCCGTAAATAATAAATTGGCTGGCGGCATTACTTTCATAAAGCTCGGCAAGATTGCGCGCCCATGCCGGGAGAATCGCGGGCGTTGTCGTCTGCGCGAGCGTGCTCATCAGGATTGCTCCGTGGCGGTGCTGCGGGTGGCAGTTTGCGTTTTGGCGCCGTAATCGCGGTCGAGATCAGCCACGGCAGACTCCGCATCCCCAAACATTCCCCCGCTGACCAGATCGCTGGCCAACTCAATATCCGTGGAAATGGTCTGGGGCTTGCCCTGCATCGCGGCGTTGTCCAGGATGAGATCGACCTGGGATTCCACGCGCGTCAAATCGCTTTCGATCTCTTCGACGGACTGTTCGCGGCGCTGCACGTTGGCCAACCTGCGCTTGAGAATGTCCAGAGTTGCCGCCTTGGATTGGCGGAGCGCGGGAGTGTCCTGATTGGTGGCCAGCTCGGCCTGCAACGCATCGGCTTTTTTGGCGAGAGCCTCAGGGGTGTCGTCGGTCCCGGCGGTCAGCAGGTGATAACGGGCAATCAGCAATTTGAGATAAACCCATTTGAGATTGTCGAGAGCGGAACGATTGGTGTCGATGACAAACTCATCGGCCTGCGCGTTCTGGTAGACCGCGATGACTTTGTCGCATTTGTGTTCGAGATCGTCGAGACGGCGTTTGTAATCCGCGGGAAGCAGCCGAATGAGAGAATCACGTTTCATTTGCGAATCGGAACTGCTGCTCTGGCGGTCTTGCGCGTCCACGACATTCTGAAATCGTTTGTTAAATGCCAGGAAGGGAACTACGACCGCTTCCGTCGCCAAACCCAAAAACCAGAATCCCGGATGTCCGAACCCCAGAATGAAAAAGCCGCCGGCGGCCAACGCATTGACCGGAAGATGGCCAAGCGCTGGCACATCCACGCCCATCAGGAAAGCGGCTTTCAGATAGCGCCACACGATGGCTTTATTCTACCGTAGCGTTAGTTCTTTTCCGTCTGCGGCCCCATGGTTTTCACCGGGCTCTCCGGAGCAGCGGCCGTTCCGGAATTTGCGGGTTCCAGCGCAATGCCTTCTTTCGCGGCAAAGTCCGCCAGTGCCTGGTCGGCTAGCGCGTTCTGCTCAGCTTCCTTCAGTTGTACGCCGGACATATCCATGGAGTCGCGAGCAACGCGGGCGCGCCCGGCAGCCTTGTTGCGTTCCTCTTCCACCATGGTCTGCAAACGGTCCAGGGTGTCGCCAGAGCCGCCGATGCTGGTGATCATGCCGGAAGCCATTTCGGTGAGTTCGGCCATAGCGCGCTTCATCTTCATGTCGCTGATGCTGGACTTGAGCGACTCGATTTTGGCGCGGGCGCTGCTGACCGCCACGTCGCGAGCTTTTAGCAAGTCTTTATAGGTGGTTTCCGCCTGTTCGAGCTGTTTGCGATTTTCCTCGAGTTCGCGTTGCACGGTCTGCAAGCGCAGAGCGTATTGACCGGCCGCGGTGCGATTGCCCGCGCGCAGATTGGCAGAGGCCTTGGCCCGAAGATCACGTTCTTCGTTTTCGAGCTTTTTCACCTGGCTCATCAGGCTCTCGCACAAGCCGGCGTGCGAAGCCAGGCCCTGATTGTATTGGGCAATTTGCTTGCGGAGATTTTCGGTTTCCACTTCAAGAAGAGCCTCGGGATTTTGCCGCTCGAGTCCAGAGATAAATAGTCCCAGGAATCCTCGAATGAGATTGGCCAGTCGTTGAAACATGCCGTGGCGCTCCTTTCCTGCGGCCCGGTAAGCGAGGGCCTCTACCGATTTGCCTGACTGCGTTGCCAGCTCTGCAATAAATTATTGACGACTTCCGCCCGGGGCGGCTCGCAAATTTTGCCCAGGTCCACTTTAATGCCATAGTCGGCGTACTTCACGAACGGGCTGTCTGGAAATTTCACCGCAACATTGGGATTCGCCGGACGAAAACCGTGAGTCAGGGATTCTTTCTGGATGGGCTCGCTAAGCAAAAACTGCAGAAACACTTCGGCGGCTTTGCGTTGCTCCTTGGAACTCCACGGCGCATCAATAATATAGTAAGGATTCTCGTTCCAGGCGTTGTATTCGGGATAGACCACGCGAATCTGCCCCCAGCGGCCTTCGGCGTTCTTCAGGTAGTCGATGGTGACGCTCTCATAGACGAACAATGCGTCGTACGACGATGGCCCTTTCAGCACCATTTCTTTCATCATGTTGCCAGTGCTGTTGGACAATCCGCTCACCGCCCGCTCCATCCCCTGCATCCAGTTCTGAAAACCCAAATCCAGCACATCCTTAAGCTGCAGATCCCTGGTTTTTTTGTGGTAGGAGTAAGCGGCCAGAACGATGGTCATCAGCCCGGAATTCGATTCGTTCGGGTGCGTGTGGCCGAATTTGAATAGCCCCCAGTCCGGTTTCTGGGCGATGGCGTCCCATCCGCCTTTTTCCTGTAACGCCTGGCTCACGGTCAAAAATGAGAGGGTTTTGTACTTTTGTACGAACGCCTGATAACGCTCATCCCACATCACGAAGACCATCGGGGAGAGGGCGATGGGCTCTTCTTTCAGTATGGGATTCTGGCTGTATTTGACTTGCCACTCTTCGACGAAAATATCCTTATAGAGGGCGCTGGCCGGCGACCACACCTGGATGCGTTGATCGCCATTGAGGAGCGCGTGAGCTCCCTCGAGTGAGCCCATGGGAATCAGGTTGACCTTGATGTGCTTCCCGTCGCGCGTTTTCGCGAACTCTTGAACCGCCCACTCCAGCCAGCGCTGCTTCTCGGTGCCATAAGCGATTCCCAATTCCACTTGTTCGCCACTTCCCGTGAGCGAATCAAACATGCCGGCGGAGGGAGTACCCTTGGGCTTGCTGAGTTTGTCTTGGTTGAAGAAGTAGTAGGCCCCAGCGATGCACAGCGCCACAAAGAGGAAAATGAAGATCTTGCCGAGTGCGGTTAATTTTGGGCCATCAGCCATGCGCTTCCGAATCCCCTTTTCGGTTTGGCGTGCAACATTTTCAGACTAGAAGAACGTCGAGATATCACGAAAAACATCCACGATATTTTGCGGTGTGCCTTCATAGAATTTCGCCTGGGTGGCATCGGCGATTTTCTGCAGAACGTCTTTGCGCGCGTCATGGCCGTAGGCAATGGTAAAGACATGGATCGGGCGAGTCTCGCCGTTGTATTGAATACGTCCCATAAGCTCGTTTAATTTCATTTTGCTCTGCGTGTCGGCGCCGTCGGTAAGTACCACAATCGATTGGATCTTGGATTCAGGATTGTTTGCCGCGGCCAGATGCTCATAAGCAGAGTCAATGGAATCGTAGAGCGCCGTGCCGCCTTCCGCGAACAACGAATCAATTTGCTGAAGCGCGTTCTGGCGCCCCTGCTGTACGGGAATATCCTGGCCAGACCAGTGCAATTCCGAGCTGAACGGCAGAAATGAGAAGGTGTCGCTGTCGTCGAGCATTTGCACCAGTTGCTTGGCGCCGATTTTGGCATTGGCGATTTTGTCGTCTTCGTTCATGCTGCCGGAAGTGTCCAGGACCAGCACCACGTTGGAATGTTTTTTCTGAGTTTTCCAGAGTTCCAGCAGACCATTAATCACGTCGACGGAAGGGACTTCGAGAGTCGTTTTGGGCTCCTTCGGGTCCATGCCGTGCGCGGCATCGAGCGGGGAAGCCAGCGGCACATCGACCGAAGCTGGGCGGAAACCATACTGCAGGGCCTTTTCCTGTTGCGGGCGCGCCAGCAAGTATTGAATGTAGATTTTCGCGGCTTCGCGATGCTCCGGGGTAACCCAGTCGCGCTCCACAATGCCGACGGGATGATCGCTCCAGAACGTGCCTTCCTTGGGATAAATAGCAACGATCGGGAACGCCAGGTTCGGCTGAGAGTAGGACTCCACCACCATGCTTTCATAAAGGACCGCAGCCGAAAGATATTCGGGTCCGTTGGCGAACATTTTGCGTCCAAAAAAGCCAGTGGAACTGCCGTAATGAACGACACTCTGCTCGACGCCGCCGACGAACTGTTTGGTTTGCGGCTTGGCGAGATCGGCGAGGGTAAGATTGGCGGTTTTGCCGGAGGCCGCGTACGCCTCCGCGAATAAGGAAATCAGCCCGCTATTGCTGTACTCGGGGTGGGTGTGGCCGAACTTGAATTTGCCCCATTGCGGGTACCCGAAGGCTTGCCAGCCTTTCTCGTTTCGCGCTAATGCGAGAACGTCAGACCAGCCGATGGGTTTCTTGCCCCAGCCGATGGCTTCAGCCATCGGTTTCCACATGGCGATAACCACAGGGGAGAGCACCAGGTTATCGGTGCTGCTGATCAGATCTTTGCCGGTTTTGGTGCGAGACTCGGCGTTGCCTAGTTTGATGAAGGCGGCAGACGCGGGGCTGGCTAAATGGGCTTGCAGGCGGCCCGAAAGAATATTGTCGACTGTTTCGCCGGATCCCATGGGCATGGCGCGTACGAAGATGCGCTTGCCCGAAGAAGTTTTTGTAGCGCTTTCATTGAAGGCCTTGGTGACGTCGGTGATCCATTTTTCTTTTTCCGAGCCGTAGGGAAACACGAGTTCAAGCGCGCCGGCAGGGACGGCGATGGCAGTTTCGCGATTCTCGGTGGTGGTCTGTTTCTTGCAACCGGTGAAAGCCAGAACACCGAGGAGAAGCAACGCCGAAGCCGAAATCGCGGCAAACGAAAACAGGGGACGCCCGTCCGCTTGCTTGTTGGCAAAGCTGCGCAAGTGAAAGAAAGAGTAAAGGATAAGGCCTCTGGTCCTGCCAAAGATGTGTAGAGCCATTCTACAACTTTCAGCGCATAAGCAAAGGGCGGGCGAACGGGAACTGCACGAAGAAGATGAATGGATTGTAAACGCGGGAACCGAGTCCTGGGTAATGCAGAAATCCGGGCAGGTCACGGAACCTATTGCATTCCCATACGTATCTACAGTAGCATCCTGTTGGTTTCCCATAGGAGCGTTATGGCAGACAAGCAGGACGTCAAGCAAGGCACTCTGGCGCTTATGGTGTTGAAGACATTGCAGACCATGGGGCCACTTCATGGCTATGGCATCGCGCGGCGCATTGAACAGACCAGTGGCGATCTGCTCTCGGTGAACTACGGCACTTTGTATCCCGCGTTGTTGAAGCTGCAGCAGGAGGGTTACATCACCTCAGAGTGGGGCAATTCGGAAAACAATCGCAAGGCGAAGTATTACAAGCTCACCCGCGCAGGCCGCAAGCAGGTGGAAAAGGAAGAGCGCGAGTGGGAACAAACCGCGGCGATCGTGGCGCGCTTTCTGTCCTCGAAGGAGGAGACTTCATGAGTTCGTTGCAGTCGATGTGGAGCCGCGTCCGTAGCCTGTTTGGGAAAGAGCGGCTCGACCGCGATCTTCAGGAAGAGTTGGCGTCACATTTGCAATTGCACATGGACGACTATTTGCGCGCGGGAATGTCGGAAGCGGAAGCGCGTCGGAAAGCCCTCCTCTCACTGGGAGGCGTCGAGCAAACCAAGGAGCTGGTTCGAACGGGCCGCTCGTTGCCGTTGCTGGAATCGCTGGTAAAGGACGTACGTTTCACGGTTCGACTATTGAGGAGCCGGCCTTCGTTCACAGTTATCGCTGTGCTGACGCTGGCTCTGGGCATAGGCGCGAACGCAACCATTTTCGCGATGGTTTCACGGTTCGTATTGCACAGCGCACCGGTGGGCGATCCGGCAACGCTCCTCTCGCTGCATACCACCGAGCGCAATGAATGCTGCAATTCATTTTCGTGGCCGCTGTACACCGATGTGAGCGAGCACGCGCACTCCTTCTCTGGCGTCGCTGGATTCTATGAACTTCTCCCGGCCTCCATCTCCGGGAATGGAGCGCCGGAGCGTCTGTGGGGTCAGGCGACCACGACCAATTTTTTTGACGTGACGCAGCTGGGAATAACCCTGGGCCGCGGTTTTCGGAGTGACGAGAGGAACGCTCCGGTGATCGTAATCGGCGATCGCGTGTGGAAATCGCGCTTCAACTCGGATCCCGACATCCTGGGAAAATCGATCAGACTCTCCGGTCATCCTTATACTGTGATCGGCGTGGCGCCGCCGTATTTTCGCGGGATCGATTTCATTCTGGATACGCAATTCTGGGTTCCGCTCAGCAATATCGACCAGCTTGTTCCGCAATCCAGCCATTTCGATTCGCGTGAGTACCACTGGATCCAGGTGGCGGCGCGATTGAAACCGGGCGTGACCCGCGAGGAAGCGGCTGCCGAGTTGGCTCTGCTGGCACAGCGAGTCGCGCAAGCGCATCCCGAGACCGACAAAAACCTGGGGTTCCGCTTCGAACAGGCGGGTTCACTGCCGCCGCGGGACAAGTCCGCGATTCTGCTGTTCCTTTCCACGCTGATGCTCATTGTTTTCCTGGTTCTGCTGATCGCGTGCGCCAATGTAGCGAATCTCTTTCTGGCGCAAGCCGCGGGACGGCAACGCGAAATGGCCGTGCGCATCGCCCTGGGCGCGACCAGGAGTCAATTGCTGCGCCAGGTGCTGAGCGAGAGCATTCTTTTGTCCCTGCTGGGCGGCCTCCTGGGCATTCTGATTTCCGTGTGGGCTACCGGTGGATTGTCGGCATTCCGTTTCCCCGTTCCGGTCTCGCTGGATCTCAACGTTGGAGTCGACGGCAAGGTTCTCGCATTCACGTTTGTCCTGAGCATGCTCACCGGATTGCTCTTTGGTTTGCTGCCGGCGTGGACAGCGGCGTGGCGCCTGCCCTCCACCGCGCTCAAAGGTGAGGATGTGCTGGCGCGGCCGGGGCGGTTTTGGACCTTGCGTAATTTCCTGGTAGTGGCGCAAATCGCGATGTCGCTCGTTCTGCTGTGCGTGATGGGGCTGTGCCTGCGCAGCCTGCAATCCGCGGCAAACATTAATATTGGCTTTCGTTCGAAGGGCATTCTGGCCATGTCCGTCGATCCGCGGCTGCACGGCTACACGCCCGAGCGCACCGTGCAATTTCTTCAGGAAGTGCAGCGCCGCGTATCTGCGATTCCCGGGGTTACTTCCGCTGCGGTGACAGACGCTTTGCCTCTATCAGGTGGACATCGTAGTGACGGCTTCCAGGCCATCGGACACAAGGAAATCTCCGGCCAGAACAGCGTCGAGCTGTACATGGCGACGCCGGAGTACCTCGATACGCTGGGGATTCGAATGATAAACGGGCGCGACTTCGCCAACGAATCGTCAGGCTCGCCGCGTGCGGCGATCGTGAACCAGGTTTTCGCGGACAAGTTTTTCCCGGGTGAGAATCCCTTGGGCCAATCTGTGACGGGCGGTGGCGTTACCTACGAGATTATCGGCGTCACTTCGAACATTAAGTCGCGCTTCCTTGGTGAGACCGGCCGGCCCGTGCTGTTCCGCTCGTTGGCGCAAACCGTAAGCAATGACCCTTCGTTCGGGGGCTATACGATTCTGGCGCGAACCAACGGTGGTTCCGCATCCATCGCCGCGTCCGTGCGCTCGGTGATTCGTGACTTGGACCCCACCCTTGCCGTCTATAACGAAGAGACCATGGAGCATCACTTGCGCGGTGCGCTGTTTCTTCCGCGGCTGGCAGGCACGTTGTTCGCGGTGTTCGGGGGAGTCGGCCTGGTGCTCGCGGCCATCGGTCTTTACGGGGTGATGAACTACACGGTGAGCCTGCGCATGCGGGAGATTGGGATTCGCATGGCGCTGGGCGCGCGAGCCGCCAGTGTTCAGCAACTGTTTTTGCGTCGCGGTTTGCAGCTCACCGCCATTGGATTGGCAATCGGGCTGCCCGCTGCGTTTTTCGTGGCCAAGCTGTTCAGCTCGATTCTCTATGGGATCAAGCCTGACGATCTCACTACATTTTTGAGTGTTCCGCTGTTTCTTGCGGTGGTCGCGCTGCTGGCCAGTTACGTTCCCGCGCGCCGCGCGTCACGTGTCGACCCGGCCACAACGCTGCGGTTCGAGTAAGGAGCGAAGATGCGTACAGCCTCGCTGCGCAGCATGATCGTGCGCGTGGTTAGTTTGTTCCGTAAAGATGAGCGCGCGGAGAAGGAACTGGACGCCGAGCTTCGCGCGCATCTGCAAATGCACACGGAGGACAACGTGCGCGCAGGCATGCCGCCGGAGGAAGCGCGGCGGAAGGCGCTGCTGGCGCTGGGCGGCGTGGAACAAACCAAGGAGCGCGTGCGCGATCAACGATCGTTCTCAGTTTTTGAATCGCTGGTACAGGACACGCGGTTTGCACTGCGGCTGCTCAGGAAGTCGCCGGGCTTTACGGCAACCTGCGTGATTACGTTGGCAGTGGGCATTGGCGCCACGACCGCGATATTTTCGCTGTTGGACCAAGCCATCTTGCGGCCGCTCCCAGTGAAAGAGCCGCAACGGCTGGTGTTGCTACGTCACATCGGAAGAGATCCCGGGGCATCTTACACGCGCACAGATGCGGCGCTTTGTTTCTCGTATCCAATGTACCAGGACCTGCGGGACAAAAATGCGGTTTTTTCGGGTCTGATTGCGACATTTTGGGCGCAAGTGGGCGTTGAATGGCACAATGGCGCTTCCGAGATAGTAGATGCGGAACTGGTCTCCGGAAATTATTTCGAGGTTTTGGGGCTGCAGCCGGCGCTTGGCCGGTTGTTGGTAGCCTCCGACGATTTAGCGCCCGATGCGAACCCTGCGGCGGTGCTCTCATTCGATTATTGGCAGCGGCGTTTCGGGTCCGACACGCACATCGTCAACCAAAGCATCCGCATAAACGGTCTTCCTTATACGGTGCTGGGAGTGACGCGCCCGGGCTTCCACAGCGCCGTTTCGGGTGACGCGCCCGCGGTTTTTGTTCCCATGAGCATGAAAGCACAGATCACGCCAGGCTGGAACGATCTGGACGAGCGCCGCTCCACTTGGCTGAACATCTTGGGGCGATTAAATCCGGGGCTGAAACGTGCCGAAGCCGAGGCGGGCGCCGATGCGCTATGGCACGCCCTGCGCGCGTCTGAATTGCCCGCGATGGGGCACTCTTCGAAAAGTTTCATTGATGCGTTCCTGACGAAGTCACATCTTTTTCTGGACGACGGGTCCAGGGGTGTTCCCGCTCACGGGACATTTCGAAGCGAGCTCATGATGGTGATGGCGTTGGCGGGGCTGCTGATTCTGATGGCATGCACCAATATTGGCACGCTGCTGCTGGTACGCGCTGCGGCGCGTTCTCGTGAAATTTCTGTGCGGTTTGCTCTGGGCGCTTCGCGCAATCGCGTAATCCGGCAACTGCTCGCAGAGGGACTGATTCTGGGCCTGGCTGGTGGCACAGCGGGAATCTTACTCGCTCCGCAAATCTCGTCCGTCCTGATTCGGAAGATCTGGGCGCCGCTGCGGCTGGGAGATCTGGCGTTCTCGTCTGATCTGGATTCTCGCGTGCTGTTTTTCAATTTTTTCCTGGCTATCGTAGTGAGTCTGCTTTTCAGTCTGGCGCCGATTCATCAATTCTGGCGACATGATCTCACTCCGGCACTCAAGCTACCGTACGCTAGCGCTGCCGGGGGGCCGCCTCGTCTGCGTCGCATCTTGGTAGTGGCGCAAATCAGCTTAAGCTTGCTGCTTTTAATTGGCGCGGGATTACTGGTGCGCACACTCGTGAACCTAAAATCGGTCGATGTCGGCTTCGCGACCGACCACCTGGTCACCTTCGCAATCAATCCGCGATTGGCTGGGTATGAGCCCGAGCGCGCTGAGCAGCTGTATCACCAGGTGCTGGAGACGCTTCCGGAACTGCCGGGCGTGCGTTCCGTTGCTGGCACGAACGATCCTGAACTCGCGAATAACAACTACCGCGCGAACATCACAGTCGCAGGTTACCGACCCGCAGAGAACGAAAACATGAACGTGGAGTGGTCGCAAGTGACTCCCGGATTTTTCGCGACCCTGAAAACGCCGCTGCTGGCAGGACGTGACCTCAATGAACAGGATCGCCGTGGGTCTGCGAAAGTTGCGGTAGTGAGCGAGAGCTTTGCACGACGGTTTTTTGGCGACCCCAGACGAGCGGTAGGTGGGTTTTTCTGCAGCGGTGCTGGTGACGTTACACCGGACATTCAAATTGTAGGAGTGGCCGCTGACATAAGGCACACGGACTTGCGTGAAGAGATGCGGCCCACCGTATTTGTGCCGATTTTTCAGTTGCCGCCGAATGGCCGCATTTCGTTTGGCATGTTCTTTTATCTTCGCACCTGGCAAGCGCCGCAGTATGCCGAGGCGGACATTCGGCAATCCATCCACAAGTTGGACTCGAGTCTGGTGCTGGATGAGTTTCGAACGATGCAGGAACAGATCGACACGAGCCTGGTCAATGAGCGTGTTGTAGCGTTTTTGGCGTTGTGTTTCGGTTTGCTTGCTGCGTTCATGGCTGCCATTGGGATTTACGGGGTGCTGAGCTACGCGACGGCACAGCGCACCCGCGAATTTGGGATCCGCATCGCGCTTGGCGCCAGCGCGGGTGGGGTCGTTCGCATCGTGGCGGCAGAGGTCCTTTGGCTTGCGGGAATTGGTATAGCTCTCGGTGTTCCCATCGCACTGCTATTTGCGCGCGCGGTTCGATCGCAACTCTTCGGTGTGTCCAGCGGAGATCCTCTGACTGTAATTCTTGCGTCAGCGTGCATTTGTGCAGTTGCGCTAGCAGCTGCGGTGTTGCCGGCGCGGCGGGCTTCGCGCGTGGATCCGGTCATCGCGCTGCGCTATGAGTGAGGATGGAGATGATGAACACGTTTCGCGCGTGGTGGCAGCGGGTACGGAATGTGGTACGCAAAGAAAATGGCGCGGAAAAGGAGCTGGACGCCGAGCTTCGCGAGCATTTGCAATTGCATATCGAGGACAACCTGCGCGCAGGCATGCCGCCGGGGGAAGCTCGGCGCAAGGCGTTGCTGGCGCTGGGCGGCGTGGAGCAAACCAAAGAGCGCGTGCGCGATCAACAAATGATTCCGTGGCTGGACTCGCTGCGCGCCGACGCCGTGTTTGGTTACCGGCAACTGGCGAAGAATAAGGTTACGAGCGCGGCAGCAATTGTTTCGCTGGCGCTGGCGATCGGCTCGTGCACCGCGGCGTTTCGCCTGATTGACGCGATCCTCCTTCGGCCGCTTCCGGTCGCCAACGCCGACCAGCTCTATTTTCTTTCGCGTGCGGCCATTGATCCCGAAGGCAAGGCACAAGACTTCGACGGCTGGGCGTATCCCGATTTCCAACTTGTGCGTGACGCCGCCAAAGGGCAGGCGCAACTTTTCGCCGTGTCCTACGAAGAGCGCACGGACCTCACCTACAAATCCGATCAGGAGATCGAGAAGGCTCACATCAACTACGTTTCTGGCGACATGTTCTCCGCCTTCGGCCTCCAGCCCGCGCTCGGACGTCTGCTCACGCCCGACGACGACTCCACGCCTGGCGCTCATCCCGTCGCGGTCATCTCTTACGACTACTGGACGCGCCGATTCCACAACGACCCCGCCGTGCTCGGCAAGACCTTTCGATTCGGCAACACCATTTTCCAGATTGTCGGCGTCTGCAATGCGCCATTCACCGGAACCGAACCAGGCACCATGACCGAGATTTTTCTGCCGACCATGATGTATCCGCACGCGGTCCGCAAAGATTCCACCTGGCATCGCACCTTGGCCATCGTCCGGCCTGGTGTTCCCATCGAACCTCTCCGCGCCAAACTCGATTCCATCAATCGCGCCTTTGAAACGGAGCGCTCTAAATCGTGGGTTAACGAATCACCGGAAGAAATTGCCCGCGAGCTGAATCAGACTGTCCACTTCAATTCCGCGTCATCCGGCGCTTCCGGGTTCCAGCAAGACAGTCGGCGTCCGCTGCTCGTGCTCGGTGTTCTGGTCTTTTTTGTTCTGCTCATTGCCTGCGCCAACGTAGCAAACCTGCTGGTTGCGCAAGCGGCCTCGCGTGCCCGCGAAATGGCTCTGCGCATCTCGATTGGCGCGGGACGCCGGCATCTGCTGCAACTTGTCCTGGTGCAAAGCGCGATTCTCGCGATCATTTCGTCCGCTTTCGGCGTGCTGTTCGCCTCCTGGTCCGCTCCGTTCGCCGTCTCCAGCATCGATCCTTCCGATAATCCCGTTCGTCTCGCGCTTCCCGCGGACTATCGGGTGTTCCTCTTCACCGTTGTGCTCACCGTTGCGGTCACCTGTCTCTTCGGACTTATTCCTGCTCTTCGCGCTTCTTCGATTCAACCGGCCAGCGCGCTCAAAGGTGGAGAAGATCCGCACTCGCGACGAACTCTGATGTACGCGCTCATTGGTGCGCAAGTCGCCTTGTGCTGCCTGGTTCTTTTCGTTGCCGGACTTTTCGTGTCCACCTTACAGCGACTTTCGCATCAGCCCGTGGGCTTCTCGCCCGACCGGTTGCTTATCCTTGATACGGTCACCCGCGAGCCTGTCGCTCCCGCCACCTGGCTCCAGGTTGCCGACCAGCTGCGTTCCACGCCCGGTGTCGAGCGCGTCTCCGTGTCCAACAGCGCGCTACTCTCTGGCTTCTCCAACAACAACGCCATCTCCATCAACGGCGGGCCGCCGTCCAACACGATGGCCTACTTCCGCAACGTTTCCCCGGGCTGGCTGGAGACGCTCCAGTTGCCTCTTCTTTACGGCCGCGATTTTCTTCCCACGGAAATTACGCCCGTCGCGGTGAAGGGAAATGCCGCCAGCCTTAACGGTGCCGCTATCGTCAACCAGACCTTCGCTAGAACTTTCTTTCACGACGAAAACGTCGTCGGCAAATCTTTCGAAGAAACGTTTCCATATGGCGAGCGTGCACGGTTCCAGATTGTCGGCGTCGCCCGCGACGCCAAATATCGCAGCATCCGCGAAAACACCTTGCCCACTGCGTACCTCCCATTCCTATCTCCGGATCCTAACGCTTGGTGGAGCGCGTCCGGCGCCACCTTCATCGTGCGCACCTCTTCCGCCAATCCTCTCGCGCTCGCCTCGACGCTTCGCCGCACTGTCCCGCAAATCCGTTCCGACTTCCGCGTCAGCAACATCTACTCGCAGGTTGAACTCATCCACGGGCAAACGGTGCGCGAGCGGCTGTTGGCTACACTGGCGAGCTTTTTCTCGACGGTGGCGTTGTTGCTTGCGGCCGTTGGGCTTTATGGCGTGCTGCACTACTCGGTGGTGCAGCGGAGGCGGGAAATTGCCATTCGAATGGCGGTGGGCGCGCCGGGCATTCGCATCGCGAGACTTGTCAGCCTGCCCATTTTAGGCGTAATTGTGGGAGGCGCGGTCGTTGGGATGTTTGCGGGATTGCTATCGGTTCGTTACCTGGACGAACTGTTTTATCAAGTGAAGCCCACGGACGTTTCGATCCTGGCGTTTCCGTGTTTGGCGATTGCGGCCACGGCGGTCGTCGCGGCGTTCCCGGCGATTCGTCGCGCGATCCAAACCGACCCCGCATCGGTGTTGCGTTCGGAGTGACGTAGACTTGGCAGTGGCCGGGCAAGATCCCGGTGCTACAACAAGGGAGCCACATGGCACTGATACAGCTTCGCAATATTGAAAAATCGTTTCCCGCCGGGGCGCAGAAGTTTTACGTCTTGCGGCGCATCTCCCTGGAGATTCAGGCGGGCGAATTCGTCACGTTCATGGGCCCATCCGGGGCAGGGAAGTCCACGCTGCTGGCGATTATTGGCATGCTGGACGCCTCGTGGTCCGGCGAATATTTCTTTCTGGACCAGCCGGTGCATAAGCTGAACAACAAGCAGAGGAACGAACTGCACAAATACAATATTGGATTTGTGTTTCAGTCCTACCACCTGATTGACGATCTGACCGTGTACGAGAATCTGGAAATTCCGCTTTCCTATAAAAATATTCCGCAGAAGGAACGCGCCAGCCTGGTGTGCGATGTGCTCGACCGCTTCAACATTGTCGCCAAAAAGGATTTGTATCCGAGTCAATTGTCTGGGGGGCAACAGCAGCTCGTCGGAGTGGCTCGCGCCGTCATTCAACATCCAAAACTGATTCTGGCGGACGAGCCGACCGGCAACCTGCATTCTTCGCAAGGCGAAGAGATCATGCAGCTGTTCAAAAAATTGAACGAGGGTGGAACCACGATCATTCAGGTGACCCATTCGGAGAAAAATGCCGCCTATGGCAACCGCATCCTGAATCTCGCCGATGGCTGGCTGCTCTCGGAAAAGGAAATGACGAGCAGTTCGCGAGCAGGCAATGCGTGAAGTTCCTGCGGATGGCTGGTCGTAGAGCGGGAATGATTGGGGTTACGGGCCAACACCCCAAAAAAGCTCTTGCAACGGCCGACCTCGTTATGACATCAATCGCCGAAGTTGGTACCAGGACGTACCTTTCCGATTTCCCGACTTCCCGGGAGTTGAAGAAACCTGTGCTAGCATCTGCGTCATGAAAAATGCGCTTCGATACGCAGCGCTGGCGATGACGATGATTAGTTCAACGGCGCTTCTGAGTAGCTTTCTGCGTCTACTAGGAACTTACAGCTTTACGCAGCATCGCTTCGTCCCCCTTGTCAGCCCGTTTGATATGCTCTTCGCGGCGGTCGCCTGTTTTGGCTTCGGTAGAACCTATCAGCTTCTGGGGCGTAGTAAATTGGACGCTGCATCCAAAACGCAAACTGAAATTGAGTTAGTCCACGTTTGGTTCATATGCGCGTGGTTCTGTTTCATTTTCATGGCCCAACAAATGAATCTTCCCCATCGCAGTGTCTCGTCACGGGCCTTGGTCGCCTCAGTTGTCGCTGCCGCTTGCTTCGTCGCCGATGGATTCTTCATGCGGAAGAGGCTCTTCAGGCAATCAACCGAATCCCTTACCGGTGGCGATGGCAAAGCTGTCAGGCTCTGCTGTGGAGACCTCGCGAGCTGGTAGTGAACGAAGTTCAAGCTGCCTGATTCAGGTTCTGCCCGTGTAGCTATTTCCGCGGAATCAAATTCAGATTCTCCGGTAAAGCGGCGCTCAGTGCTTTCTCGTCGCCGTGCAGGATATAGGGCGTTGTTCTCGGAATCCTCCAAGTCCCTAGAGGGCAGCGGATGCCCGTAAGACATTTGTCGCACCAAAAATACCATTTCGCCCACATCTGGCCGTCAATTGCATCGTTCGGCTTAGCGAGCCAAAGCGTCGTGAAAGAACCATTGCCACACTTGGGGCACACACCTTGGGAGAATGTCCCGCATGAATCAAAAAGAACTCCGCGTATTCGGGCGAGAACTGCTTTTTGATTCCTTCAACAAACTCGTCACGGCCAATGAACCTGACACTGCGTTTTTCGGTCATGTCGGTGTCAAGATTAGCGCAAAACGCTGGGACGCGCCTGGTAAACGCGCTAACCGGTAAAGTGGCTAAATGACTCTGAGGAGGGTGTAGGCCCACAGGAGAGACTCCAAGAAGGCAAGCCACGCGACAAAACGGTAGACCCACGCCGGGTTTCGTGCCTTTCCAGAGTCGAAGAGAATTGGCCGAACAGACCACACGCAGACAATGAGCGCCCCGACTCCAATCAGCCAAAGCAACCAAGAGAGAAGGAAACTACGGTCGTCAACGACGTGGTGGCGGCCAATTAGAGAAGTACCAAGCAGCGGACCCAAGGTGCCGAGTGTGTAGGCCGTCCAAAACAGAGCCGGGTTTGCAGGAATAACATTCACCGCTGCCAAGGCGATTCTAGCAAAATCTTCAATGCCGCAGGGTAGGTCCCGATTAACGCGCTAACCTCCCAAGTACGTATCAGTACTCCGACTTTCGCCGTGGGCCGGTAGTATGAGGAACCTTTCCGATTTCGCGACAAATCAGGAGTTAGCCGCATGGTCTCAGCCCCCCCGACTTGGTATCTGTGTCGCTCGGTCGCTCCTGGTCATTTGCACTGGCCCACGCCCCCTTGTATCGTACAACTGATCCTCCGTGCATTTCGTCCCTTGGAAAGGCCAGGTCGCCACAGTGAATCTGACAAAAGCCCGAATTTACTTGCCGCTTTCGTTCTTACTGGCGCTTGTCGCCTCGGCGGCCCTGCCCAAGACACTGATCGATTTCGATCCCAATCTCGACTTTTCCAAATTCAAGACCTTTGCCTACCTGGGTGGCGTGGAACATTTATCGATGATGCCTCTCAATCCCGACCAGATTCGCGATGAAGTTCATGCCGCAGTCACCCGCGAGCTCACCAAACGTGGTTTGAAAGAAGTGAGCCCTAATCAGCATTCGGATTTAGCGGTGCGCTATTGGGTCAGCACTCAGGCAGAAACGAACTACGCCCCTACTGGAGACTGGAATGGCTTCGCTTTGTATATGGGAGACTATTGGGCCTATACCATTGATCTCATGAACGCCCAGGATATCCAGGGCGGCTCTCTCCTTATCGATCTCATCGATGTGAAGGCCAAAAACCTCGCTTGGCGCGTGCTCCTCGAGCAGAAAGTTCTCAATGCCGATGACGTGTGGAAGAAAGTGAACGAAGAAATTTCTAAAGCCTTTGCCAGTTTCCCGCCATCGGAAAAGCAAAGGGAAGAGAAGCGCAAAGAGCGCGCCGAACATCCGCCCAAGCCCCCGCAATCTTAGCCCGCCCTTACCCCTTCCATCAGTCGCTACGCAGGCAATGGCTTCCCGATTGTCGATGATTGGAAACCGTGACAGACGGGACGTTTTCATGTTTTGAAGGCGAGTCGCGCTTGGGCGAACATGCGATGGTTGAGATCCCTTCGAGGACTCAGGGCAAGCTCTTCGTTGCGAAAGGCGCTCCTCAGGACGAGAGAATGACCGACAACGCATTGAGTTGGCACGAGTAGCCGGCTGGAAGCCGGCGCTACCAATGCGCGGACCCGTTCGGGGGGCGGTGGGCTGACGCGCGTCAGGCCCGGCTGAATTTCCCGGGACAATCAAACTTTTTGCGAGTTGGTTCCGTATATAGGAGTGAGGCTCCTGTGGCGTTACCACACAGCCCTATGGTACTGTCCTGTGGTTACCGCACAGGAGGAAGATATGGCTGATTCCAAACTCGATTTGCTCCAGGGCACCCTGGACCTGATGGTCCTGCAGACCCTGTCGGTTCTCGGCCCGCAGCACGGCTACGGAATTGCCCGGCGCATCGAGCAAGTCAGCGGGAATGAAGTACTTCTGAATCAGGGAACCATCTACGCCTCGTTGGTCAGGTTGCAGCAGCGCGGCTGGATTTCGGCCGAATGGGGCACGTCGGACAACAACCGCAAGGCCAAGTTTTACTCCATTACCCGCCGCGGCCGGAAGCAGTTGACGGAAGACGCGGCGTACTGGCAACGGCTGTCGATCGTGATGTCGCGAGTGCTGGCCATGCCGGAAGAGCCCAACTCATGAGCGATTTGATCCATTCCGGATTGCTCGTCGAGAAGGCGACCACTTTTCGGGACACCACCAACCCTGGCTGTCTACGAAAGCCTCATCCCTGGGATACACCCCTTCCAGGGGTGGGGCGCGAGATTCAACCATGAACCTGCGATTGCTGCGCCGCATCGCCGCGTTGTTTCGTCGAGACCATCTCGATCGCGAACTTGCGGCGGAAATGTCGGCGCACATCGATCTGGCGATTGAAGAGCACGTGCGAGCGGGGCTTTCGCTTCAAGAAGCACGAAGGCGCGCTCTTATGGAACTGGGCGGTACGCAACAAACGATGGAATTGCAACGAGATGCTCGAGGTATTCCCATGATCGAAATTCTTATGCAAGATTTGCGGTACGCAATGCGCGGGTTCAGCAAGAACCGTGGGTTTGTGGCGGTGGCGGTGTTGACGCTGGCGCTTGGCATTGGCGCGAACACAGCGCTGTTCTCGGTGGTTAATGGAGTGCTCCTGAATCCGATGCCGTACCCGCAACCGGATCGATTGGTGGCGGTGTATGCCAAGAACGCAGGCTTCGAGCGCTCGTCGATCTCTTATCCCAATTTTTTGGACTGGGTGCGCGACAATCAATCCTTCTCTTTGCTGGCTGCGTTTCGCCCTGACAGCTTCAATCTCACCGGTGTTGGCGAGCCGCAACGGCTGGCCACCGACATGGTTTCCGCTTCGTTTTTCCCAATTCTAGGCGTCAAGCCCGTCCTTGGCCGCTACTTTTTCGAACAGGAAGACACGCTCGGCGGAGCGCCGGTGGCGATGATCAGCGAGGGATTGTGGAAACACAAGTTCGCGAGCGCACCAGATATCATCGGCAAATCGATTTCCCTCAACAATAGCTTGTACACGGTTGTTGGGGTGGTGCCGTCCAGCTTCCATTACGAAAACGGCAATTTCACCAACGATGCGCAACTGTATGTACCGATTGGCCAGTGGAAGGATCCATTGTTCCGCGATCGCCGCGCAGCTATGGGCATGGATGCGGTGGGACGTCTGAAGCCGAATGTGACACTCGAACAAGCCAAGGCCGAAATGACCGCGGTAGCCGCCCGTCTCGCCCAGGCTTATCCGGATGCGGACAAGGATTCCAGCATCACGCTGCTCTCGTTGAAGGAAGACGTGGTCGGAGACATACGGCCGTTTCTTCTGGTGCTGCTCGCGTCGGTGGGTTTTGTTCTGCTGATCGCCTGCGCCAATGTTGCGAATCTTCTTCTGGCTCGCGCGAGTGGCCGGAGCAGGGAATTCGCCATTCGCACTGCGCTCGGCGCAGATACCACCCGCATTGTGCGGCAGGTGCTTACGGAAAGTGTTTTGCTGGCTCTGGCGGGAGGCTTGCTCGGCATTGTTCTCTCCGCCTGGGGCACCCGGGGCGCGCTGAAGCTGCTTCCAGAAGCGCTGCCGCGTGCTGACGAGATTCACATCGATGCGCGCGTTCTGCTGTTCACCCTGGCGGCTTCCGTTCTCGCGGGAATTTTGTTTGGGCTGGTGCCGGCGCTGAAAAGTTCACGGGCAGCGATACAGAGTTCGCTCAAAGAAGGAGGACGCGGCGGAAGCGCGCGGCACGGCACGCAAGGCACCTTTGTGGCTATGGAAATGGCTTTCGCGGTGGTGCTGCTGATCGGCGCGGGCTTGATGATTCGGAGCCTGTCCAACCTCTGGCAGGTCGATCCCGGTTTCGATCCGCACAATGTCCTGACGTTTAATTTTGCGTCCGCCAAGCCGCTGGGCGCTACTCCAGACGGGACGCGCGCTGCGTTTCGTCAGTTGCGCGACGCCATCGCCGCGGTTCCTGGCGTCGAATCCGTTTCTCTCACTTCGGGCTCGTCTCCGATGCAAGGCGACTCCGACCTACCGTTGTGGCTGGACCGCGAAGCCAAGCCCGCAACTACCGCGGAGATGAAGCAAAGCCTTTTCTATCTCGCGCAACCAGACTATCTCAAGGTGATGAAAACTCCGTTGAAGCGCGGGCGCTTTCTGCAAGACACGGATAACGAACGCTCTTCTCCGGTCATGGTAATCGACGAGGAATTCGCCAAAAAATATTTTGGCAGCGACGATCCCATTGGCCGTCACGTCAACGTCGCGATACTCAATACTTTCCCGGAAATCGTCGGCATCGTGGGTCACATCAAGCAGTGGGGTTTGGATTCGGGCGCCGAGCCTGTTCAGGCTCAGGCGTATTTCCCCCCTCGCGCAGATTCCCGATGAGCTTCTTGGCCTTTTGGCTCGCGGCACTGGCGTGATCGTGCGCACCAGCCAACCGCAGACGGGTTCACTGGAGTCGATTACCCAGGCTGTGCACTCCGTGAACAGTGAATTGGTTGTTTATGGCTCCAAAACCATGTCGGACATCATCGCGGATTCGCTGGCGGCCAAACGTTTCGCGATGGTGCTGCTTGGAGCGTTCGCGGTGCTGGCGCTGCTGCTGTCGTGCATTGGAATCTACGGGGTGATTTCGTATTTGGTGGGCCAGCGAACCCAGGAAATTGGGATTCGCATGGCGCTCGGCGCGCGGGCCAGCAGCGTGTCTCTGATGGTGTTGTCGCAAGCCGGGAAGATGGCGCTGCTCGGAGTGGGCGCGGGACTGCTCACCTCGTTGGGGCTGGGCCGTTTGATCGCCAACATGCTGTTCGGTGTAAACGCGCATGACCCGCTGACCTTCCTGGGCGTTGCCGTGCTCCTCTTGGTCGTGGCGCTGGCCGCGTGCTATCTGCCGGCGCGCCGGGCTTCGCGAGTCGATCCCATGATCGCGTTGAGGTACGAATAGCCATGAACCTTCGATTCTTGCATCGCATTGCCGCGCTGTTCCGGCGAGACGATCTCGATCGCGAACTTGAGGCGGAGATGTCCGCGCACCTCGATCTGGCGATCGAAGAGAATCTGAAGGCGGGGATGTCACCCGAAGATGCTCGCCGCCACGCCTTGGCGCATTTCGGGGGAACGCAGCAAGCCAAAGAAAATCATCGCGACTCGCGCGCCCTGCCACTCATGGAAACCCTGGCTCAAGATCTGCGCTACACCTATCGCACGTTGCGCAAGGATCGCTCTTTCACCGCGATTGCCATTCTTATCCTCGCTTTGGGCATCGGCGCAAACATCGTCGTGTTCAGTGTGGTGAACACGCTGCTGCTACGTCCGTTGCCGTTTCCCGACCCACAGCAACTGGTCAGGATCGTGGAGAAGAATCCCCAAGCCGGGGAATCCAGCAAGACCTACACAGCGGATGCTACGCAGGACTTTCAGCAACAGAACCGCTCTTTTCAGTCCGTCAGCGGGTACTTTGCCTTCACCGCGCCGGACAATATAAAGCTCGTGGGAAAGGGCCAACCGTTGCCGGTTACCGGCATCTTGGTAGCGGAAGGCTTTTTTCAAACGCTCGGAGTAGCACCTTCGCTGGGACGGTTATTCAGGCCTGAAGAATTCGTGAAAAATGGTCAGCGCGTGGCCTTATTAAGCTACCCGTTTTGGAAACGTCAGTTTGGCGGCGATCCCAGCCTCGTTGGACAGACGATTAACCTGGACAAAACTTCCGTAACGGTCATAGGGATCTTGCCGGACACATTCGATTTTGGCTCTGTCTTTTCGCCGGGCGCGAGAGTGGATCTCTTTGTACCCTACATCATGGATTATTTTCGCGACGACGGAAACGATCTCGCGCTGATTGGGCGCCTAAACAAAGGAGTGACATTACCCCAAGCGCAGAGTGAAGCCGATCAACTCTTTCCGCAACTTTATTTCACGCACACGCACCCTGAATACGGAAAAGGCTACACCGCCCAGCTTACCGGACTGAAAGAGTACGTCAGCGGAAAGCTGAGACGGTCGCTGCTCGTCCTGTGGTTCGCCGTTGGACTGATTCTGCTGATTGTTTGCGTGAATCTTTCAAACCTGCAGCTGGCCCGGGCTGCGGCGCGCAGCAAGGAATTTGCGATGCGCAGCGCTTTGGGAGCAAGCCGTGGGCGGTTGGTGCGTCAGTTGCTGACCGAGGCCGTGATACTGGCTGGTGCGGGAGCGGCGCTAGGCTTAGGACTCGCTTATGCAATTCTCTTTTATCTGAGTCACCAGGGGTCCATAGCATTGCCGCTGCTGAGCATGGTGCGTGTCGACGGGGCGGCGCTGGCCTGGACGGTCTTGATTGCGATGGGGGCAGCGGTTCTTTTTGGGATGGCGCCGGGACTGCGCATCTCTCATGGGAATCTGCAGGAGTTACTGAAGGAGCGAGGCCTTGGAACCAGCGATGGCAGGAAACATCACCGCATGCGCTCGGCGCTGGTCGTAACTGAGATTGCTCTGGCTTGTGTGCTGCTGGTTGGCGCGGGCTTGTTGCTCCGCAGTTTTCTCCGCGTTCTGGATGTCGACCTGGGTTTTGAACCGAGCCATGCAGCTGCCATCAGCGTGGACTACGACGATGGCGGAAGTGCGGCCAGGCGGGCTGCCATCTGGCAGGAAGTCGTGGACCGCACTTTAATGATTCCAGGCGTCGAGGCGGCGAGCATAACCGACAACCTGCCCATGAGCCGGAACCGGAGCTGGGGAATTACGGCAAAGGGCGAGGAAACGCGCGATGCCCGCGATTTCGTTCCCGTATTTGTCTACATCGTTTCGCCTGGCTATCTGAAGTCGATGGGAATGCGTCTGATCGAAGGTCGGGACATCCGTTGGGAGGACGTTGTCAATAACAGGAGCGTCGTCATCCTCAATGAAACGGTCGCGCGGAAACTATGGCCGGGACGGGACCCGATTGGCCGTATCGCCCTTACAGCCGGAAAAGAGGCGGAGGTGATCGGTGTGATTGCCGATGTGCGCGAAAGCAGCGCGGAAGACAATGCCGGAGCGCAAATGTACCTGCCAGCGACGAAACAGTTCGGGCCGGAAGGCGCAAATCTGGTGGTGCGTTCGAAGCTGCCTCCCAGTGCTCTGGCGACGAGCGTGATGAGTACGTTACGCCAGATGAATCCCGGGCAGCCAGCCACGGAATTCAAGCCCATTCAGGCGCTGGTGGACCACGCGACATCCCCAAGGCGCTTCTTCCTGCTGCTGGTTGGAATCTTCGCGTGCTTGGGACTCCTTCTGGCTTCGCTGGGAATTTACGGTGTCGTTTCCTATTCCGTCACGCGGCAGACGCAGGAGATTGGCATTCGCATGGCGCTTGGCGCGACGCCAGGAATCGTGCAGCGGAGCGTATTGGCGAGCACACTCAAGCTGGCGCTCATCGGAATCGCGGTTGGGGCTGTGGGCTCAGTGGTGGCATCGCAAATTATTGCTTCGCTGCTGTTCCACACTGAACCCTACGACCCCATCACCTTTAGCGGGGTAATGTTCGTGTTGGTTGCTGTTGCGCTCCTGGCTGGCTATTTCCCGGCGCTTCGGGCAACGCGTGTTGATCCTGTGTCCGCGCTGAGGTCAGAGTAATGGTCACAAACGTTACAACTTGCTACATTCGAAGAAGGAAAGTCACGCCGCCTCGCTCGACGTCTGCGTTGCGTTACGAATAGAGACCGACTATGGATATTCAGCGAGCATCAAACGCCCACGCAAAAAAAATTCGCCGGATTTTGTACGCAGCGATCGCGGTGGTTTTACTTGCGGGCATGAGTTATGGAGTTTCGCGGTTGCGTCCCGCGGCGCCTTCGGTGGACAAAGCGACGATCTGGACGGACGTAGTGAAGCGTGGCCCGATGATTCGGGATGTGCGCGGAGTAGGCACGTTAGTCCCCGAGGACATTCGCTGGATTGCGGCGCAGACGGATTCGCGCGTGGACCGCATTGTGCTCCATCCCGGGGCCATCGTTAAACCCGACAGCGTGATTCTGGAACTCAGCAATCCTGAACTCGAGCGCGATGTCTTGGACGCGCAGTATGAATTGAAGGGCGCGCAGGCCGATTACGCGAATCTGAAGGTGCAGGTGAACAGCGAACTGCTGAACCAGAAATCGACTACCGCGACGGTTCGCAGTGATTACGAACAGGCCAAGCTGCAGCACCAAGTGGACGCAAAGCTTCGGGAAGAGGGAATCGGGGCGGACGTCACCGAGCAGCTCTCGCGAGTGAAGATGGAACAGCTTGGGATTCGCGTGAAACTCGAGGAAGATCGCATCAAGAATGCCGAAGATTCCGCGGGCGCTCGCTTGATGGCGCAGCAATCGCATGTGGAGCAGCAGCAGGCGCTCTATAACCTGAAAAAAAGTGAACTGGAATCGCTGCATGTGCGTGCCGGCATCAACGGAGTTCTGCAACTTGTTCCCGTAGAAGTGGGCCAACATGTCGATCCAGGGACGAACCTGGCTCGCGTGGCGGATCCCAAGCGCCTGAAGGCCGAAGTGAAGGTCCCCGAGACCCAGGCCAAAGACATCACCATCGGCCAGCCAGCTACGGTAGACACGCGCAACGGAATCGTGAACGGGCTCGTGTCTCGCGTCGATCCGTCCGTCCAGAATGGTACGGTAACCGTCGATATCCAGTTCTCGGAACCGCTGCCCCTCGGCGCCCGGCCCGATCTCAGCGTGGATGGCACGATCGAGTTGGAGAATCTGAAAGATGTGCTCTACGTTGGGCGTCCCGTGCATGGCCAGGCGGAATCAACCATCGGCTTGTTCAAATTGATTGACGACGGATCGGAAGCCGTTCGCGTCAACGTAAAGCTTGGCAAAACTTCCGTGAATACCGTGGAAATTCTCCAGGGCTTGCAGGTCGGAGATAAAGTGATTCTCTCCGATATGTCCACCTGGGATTCGTTCGATCGCATTCGTTTGCGCTAAAAAATTTGAAACCAACTCGGAGGGCGACACATGTCAATGTCCAGCGACACGCTGATCAACCTGGAAAGCGTCAGTAAGGTGTTCTTTACGGAGGAGCTTGAGACTCACGCCTTGGATGAGATCTCGTTGGATATAAAAAAGGGCGAATATGTGGCCATCGCCGGGCCGTCGGGATGCGGCAAGTCCACGCTGCTGGCCATTTTGGGGCTGCTCGATTCGCCGACCCACGGAAGCTATTCGTTGAATGGCCAACCGGTGGCAAGCCTTAAGCTGAGCGACCGCTCTCGTATTCGCAATCGTGAAATTGGTTTTATCTTTCAGGCCTTCAACCTGATTGGCGATCTGACCGTGTACGAGAATGTCGAGCTGCCGTTGACCTATCGAGGCATGGGCTCGACGGAACGAAAAGAAAAAGTGCAGGCGGCTTTGGATCGCGTACAAATGGCGCATCGCGCGAAACATTACCCCGCGCAGCTGTCGGGAGGCCAACAACAGCGTGTTGCCGTAGCCCGTGCTCTTGTCGGCGATCCGTTGATTTTGTTGGCGGATGAGCCAACGGGGAATCTCGATTCCAAGAACGGCGACGCGGTGATGGACCTGCTCAAGGAACTGCACGGCAACGGCGCAACCATCTGCATGGTCACTCACGATCCGCGCTATGCGAACTACGCGGATCGCACGGTGCATTTGTTTGACGGCAAGATCGCCGAAGAGACCCACCCAGTCGCCTGCTAAGTCGCGGCCATTACACCATTACGCCGTGTGGGCGTACATGTCCCATCCCAGATAGCGCGTGGCGGCTTCGTGGACCGCGGGCGCGACCGAAGAAAAATTTGCGGCTACGTGGTGTTCGAAACCATTCTCACAAATATAATGCAGCAGCTTCTGGAGCCCCAGGATTTCCACCACTCCCGCTCCTCCGAACGTTTCGAGCGGGTCGTCGGTGAAACGGCCGCTGCCTGAATAACCGCGTATCCTTCCGTTGGCGTCATCGGTGGAGAAGCGTGCGAAACACATTGCGCCAGGCTTTACGATTCCGGAGCACGTGCCGAAGGTATTCTCCTTGCCCACGGTGCCCGCAATAATTGCCTGATAATCCATTTTCACGTCGCGGAAAAAATGTTTCGGAAGATTGCTGCAATGGAAGCAAACCGCTTTGTTGGGATCGGCACCGTAATTGTTGTTCCAGTCCAGCAGAGCGCTGGGCGTTTCCGAGGCAAGTTGCAGGGCATGCATGCCAAGCACGCCGCAAACGTCTACTTCGCACGCGCTGGAGAGCAGGGATTCGCTCATCATGCTCATTACCGTGCAAGGCACGATCCCGAGATTTTCCTCCAGCGACGTCCAACATTGCACCGCGCTGATCTGCAGGTCCGTGGTTTTCATCCACTCGTCGATCACCGCGCCCAGCTTGGCCATCTTCACCAGCGCGGCTTGAGGAACATCGGAGGTGGACACGTATTTTTGAATGGACTGCAGCTTGCGCGCGACGCCGTCGTCGTTGTCTTTCAGGCGCGCGATGCGGCCCAGCACCTCGGAGAGATCGAGAGTTTCCACGGAAATGCCGTTGGCTTCCAGAAGCTTTTCACTGTAACGCACGGTGTTGAACGCCGTGGGACGCGCACCGAGAGCGCCGATGCGCAGATTGCGCAGGCCGTTGACCACCCGGCAGACCCCAGCGAACCACTCCAGATCGCGCGCGAATTCCGGGGAATCAGGAGTTTCCGTGTGCAGCGTGGTCAGCGAGTAGGGAATTCCATACTGCTTCAGGTTGTTGCATGCGGACATCTTTCCGCAAAAACTATCGCGCCGGTGCGTGATGGCCATCTTGCCGGGCGTATCTGGAGTCGCCTGGATCAACACCGGAACATTCAGGTGTGCGAGGCGCAGCGTGTCCGCGATGGCGCGTTCGTCCCCGAAATTCGGCAGTGTGACGATCACTCCATCGATAGCGCCAGACCTGGAGCGAAAAAGTTCCGCGCAGCGCTTGGCTTCCTCGTGAGTCTCCACTGCGCCGTACTTGCTTTCCTCCGGTGTGAGCGAAACCACATCGAATCCGGCCTTTTGCAGCACGTTGATCATTTCCTCTCGGCCGGACTTTGCGAGGTGGTCTGGGAAGAAGCCACGATTTCCGACGATCACACCCATGGTCATTTTCTTCTTGCTAGGCATAATGAGCTCCGGAACTGCTGGATTTGTACTCTGTAGCTGACACCGGGGCGAGCGAACCCGGCTACTTCTCCTGCACCATGGCAACATCCCGCGGCGAAAGAATCAAGCTAGCGCCCTGAGGCACGTGCGTGCCCGGAACAAGTTTCGGCGGCAGATCATGGCCGCCACCGCGCTCTTCTAATCTTCTCGCAAATGTTCAGCGTAGTTTTGCGAATTTCATTGTCACCCAACCAGGCCCGCTCCACACGCACCTGATTTTACGTCAGATATCCGCCATAGTGGTGAACAACGGAAGGCTCTCGCACAAAGCCTTCAGATCGTTGCTTTGCTGTTCCGTCAGCCCTAAAAACTCGAATCCATACATCGCGCCTACTTTTCGCCTCACAACAGCCTTCACCCATTGGCTCAAAATAGGGTACAACTCCACCACCTCGCCGACTCTGAGATAGTTGGGCGTCGCTAACGAGATTCCCGATTGGCTGATCTCAAATGTGGTTCCGGTGAACTCGATGCCATTCGCCGGACAAAGGCTCAACTCCCTTATGTATTGGTGCCGTCGATGCCTGCGCCTTTCCTTGCCCACCGGCTTCGCGTCCTCGCGGCTGTTCGGAAGAAAAATCTGAATCACAAAAATCCTCAATGCACGCTCGTCGAACTTACTATCGAAGGAGCAGTCGCTTTCGAAAGCGGATTGTCCGGTCACCTGCCAGCCAACGAATTCCGCGGCTCAATCGCCGTCCTGCTCGCGGACATAAGGCGACACACGTACCAAACAGACAGCAAATTGGTGGCCGGAATGAATCCATCAACTCCTTTCCGGCGAAGGGCTTCAAGAATCAGAAGCGGCGAAAAGCGTTATGAGAAGCGCGGAGTGTTCCAGGCTGGCACATCCGCCCCGTTCTCCCGGTGTATTACCAACACGAAAAAACTGCCTGGCGCCTGGCTTCCAACCGTCTGTTGGGGCTGAATATCGACATCACTTTTTCGGTTTGACTCGCGCGCGCGCCCCTCGTAGATTCGAAAGGGTCCCTTCACGGTGCAACCCATGGATATTCCGGCTGTCAATCCGACCACCGTAGGCTCAACGTCGTCCCATCGTCGATTGCGACAAGACGAGATCCGGTCCGCGGTGGAAGACATTGTCTCGTCCTGCAAATTCATCGACATTCACACCCATCTTTTTTCGCCCGCTTTTGGCAAGCTGGGCCTGTGGGGCATCGACGAGCTACTCACCTATCACTATCTGGAAGCGGAGTTGTTCCGTTCGTCCACGTTAACTCCCAGCGAGTACTGGCAGCTCTCCAAAACGGAAAAGGCGAATCGGATTTGGCGCCATCTGTTCGTCGAGAACAGTCCCATTTCCGAAGCGACCCGCGGTGTCGTTGCTGTGCTCAGCGCCTTTGGACTGCCCACTGACACCACCGGCCTTTCCGAAGCCCGCGCCTTCTTCGCTTCGCAATCGGTCGAAAGCCATATCCGCAAAGTTTTTCAGTTGGCGGGCATCAGTGATGTAGTCATGACCAATGATCCACTCGACCCCGATGAAATTCCCTTTTGGCAAAATGGGGGAAAGGCCCACGCCCAATTCCATGGAGTGCTGCGCCTGGACGGCATTCTGCGCAACTGGCCCAGCGATTGGCAGAGACTTTCGAAGCAAGGCTATCAAGTCGATGCCGATTTGCGCGGCAAATCCATCACCGAGATTCGCCGGTTCCTCTCCGACTGGAACGAACGGATGCGTCCGTTGTACATGGCCGTGTCTCTGGAAGATTCATTTCAGTTTCCCGACGACAGCGTTCGCACCCGGATTCTTGCCGATGCAGTTCTTCCGGCTTGTCGCGAATTCCGCATTCCCATGTCGCTCATGATTGGGGTGCGCCGGCAGGTTAACTCTGCGCTCCGTCTGGCGGGTGACGCCGTGGGTCGCGCCGATCTTCGTGCCCTGGAAAATTTGTGCCTGAAATTCCCGGAAAATCGTTTTCTCGTAAGCGTGTTGAGCCGCGAAAACCAGCACGAGCTTTGCGTGTACGCGAGAAAATTTAACAACCTCATGCCCTTTGGCTGCTGGTGGTTTCTGAATAACGGCTCAATCGTCGAGGAGATTACCCGCGAGCGGATTGAAATGCTCGGCACCAGCTTCATTCCGCAGCATTCCGATGCCCGCGTGCTCGAACAGGTCATTTATAAGTGGCGCAACACGCGCTTCCTATTTTCCAGGATTCTCGCGGATTACTACCATCTACTCGCCAAGGATGGCCGCGCGGTCAGCTCAGAAGAGATTCGCCGCGATGTAACCCGGCTGTTTCGTGGAAACTTTGAGCAATTTGCTGGGCGAACCTTGAGCTAGCTTGCGGTTTTCAAGGCGACTCGACGCTTCAGAAAATAAATCTCCCGGATCTGAATGAGCGACTCGGACAAATTGACTGGATCGATTCCCGCGAACGAAGCTGCTCTCACTCCCACCACGTCCGATAGCCATCCGGTGCGTGGCGCGCTCGCGTTTGGCGGCTTTCGCTGGGTCATCTGCGGCTTGCTCCTGCTAGGCACCACCAAAAATTACATGGACCGCAACGTCCTCGGCGTCCTCAACACCACGCTACAGCACGATCTCGGTTGGAGCGAAATTGACTACAGCAATCTGATTGTGGCGTTCCAAGCAGCTTACGGCCTGGGAATGTTGGTCGTTGGGCGCGTGATCGACCGGCTTGGCACACGGCTCGGTTACGCTCTGGCCATGATTTTCTGGAGTGTTGCGTCGATGGGCACGGCCTTTTGCCATTCGCTGTTCTCGTTCGGCGCTCTTCGCGTGGCCCTTGGCTTGGGAGAATCCGCCGTATTCCCCGCCAGCATCAAGGCTGTCGCGGAATGGTTTCCAAGTAAGGAGCGCGCGCTAGCTACCGGAATCTTCAATGCCGGCACGAACATTGGAGCGATCCTGACACCGCTGGTTGTGCCCTGGCTCGTCGCGTTTTGGGGATGGCGCGGCGCGTTTCTCGGCGTCGGTTCGCTGGGTTTCGTGTGGCTGGTGTTGTGGCTGCTGATCTATCGTCGCCCGCAGGAGCATCCCTGGGTTTCCCCGGCGGAACTCGCGTATATCGAAAGCGACGTCAGCGAAAAGCCGGGACGGACGCGCTGGCTCCCATTGCTGAAATTGCGCCAGACCTGGTGTTTTGCGCTTGGCAAATTCCTGGTCGATCCGGTCTGGTGGTTCTACCTTTTTTGGCTTCCTGAATTTCTGCAACGCAAACACGGGCTGTCGTTGCAGCAAATCTTTGCGCCCATTCTGGTGGTTTACGTGATTTCGGATGTAGGCAGCGTTTTGGGCGGGTGGCTCTCGTCCTTCCTTATCAAGACGGGGAAATCCGTGAATGCCGCGCGCAAAATCGCCTTACTCGCGTGTGCCATTGCCGTCATTCCCGTGGTATTTGCGCCGCGGGTGGAAAGCATGTGGACGGCCGTCTTGCTGATCGGCCTTGCTGCCGCCGCTCATCAGGGCTTCTCCGCCAATCTTTATACGCTGACCACGGACATGTTTCCCTCCCGCGCAATTGGCTCGGTGGTTGGGATTGGCGGAATGTTGGGAGCCGTTGGCGGATTGCTGATTGCCACAGTTGTGGGACACGTGTTGCAGCGTACCGGCAGCTACCAGATCCCATTTCTGATCGCTGGCGTCACCTACCTGATCGCCGTCGGTGTGATTCACGCTTTGGCACCACGCCTCCAGCCCGCAAACCTGAACGACACCATAAATCCGTAGCATGGGTTGCGGTATTCGCGTCCGGAGAAGAAGCAGGGCGAGCGGTAAAGCATGTACCGCCGGTGGCGAAGCATTTCCGAACTGAAACAATGCTCGCTGCCATAAGCACCACGCTACGATTTAAGCAGCGAACATTGCATTACATCCCCATCAATACGCAAAGGGCTGTTGGCCCGCTAAATGCTCCTCTGAAATGCTCGCTCCACGGAGCTAAAGCTGTCGCCAGCTTTGCTTCTTTGTCTTTTCAGGTCCCGGAAGGCTCGGATGACACAATCCCCCCAAGCGGGGCATACAAAACGTCTGCTCTTGCGGAGAGCAGCCGCCATTGGGCTTCTGGCAATTCTGATCGTCACCATCAAAGTGACCCTGCAAGCGCTTATTTTTGCGGAGCACGCTTCATGGCCGGCAACCGTAACCGATGGCATCGCCTGCCTGGCCGTCGTCGCTCTTTGCTTTTTCGGTTTCCGGTATGGAACAAAAGCTACGCAAGCATCCGGGATTCCCGCGGATCTGCTGATTCAAAAGCTTCCAGGCGCCGTTTCTCTGTTAACGGCCTCGGGCGCAATCCTGCGATGGAATCGTAACTTCCTGGGCTATTCCGAGTCCGAAATGGTGGGTGCCAGCATCGCCGTAGCCACTGCTCACGAGAGTCTGCAAGTGGCACAGCAAACCATAAAAAGTATTCTTGAGGAAGGTGCTGGCGAAGGCGAAGCGCTACTGATTGCCAAGAATGGCCAACGCATCCCCTCCTATATATCGGGTGTTCGGATCAATTTCCAAAATCAACCCTGCGTGCTTGCCATGGCCATCGATATCTCCAAGCTCAAAGCCGCGGAAGAAAAAACCTCCCTGCTCACAGCCGCCTTGGAATCCGCTGCCAACGCCATCACCATCACCGATAATCGCGGAACGATTCAGTGGGTCAATGCCGCCTTTACCAAACTCACCGGCTATCCGTTTGATGAAGCAGTGGGGCAGAATCCTCGCATCTTAAAGTCCGGCCACCACGATCCCAGTTTCTACAAAAACCTTTGGGATACCGTCCTCGGAGGAAGGGTTTGGCAGGGCGAAGTCATCAACGTAAACAAAGCAGGCCAACAATATTTAGAGCAGATGACCATTGCGCCGGTGCGTTCCCTGAAGGGAGAAATCACCAACTTCGTCGCTGTCAAGCAGGACATTACCGAGAAAAGGCGCGAGCAGGAAGAACGACAGAAACTGGCTTCGCTGGTTGACCACTCCACTGATTTCATCGCCGTGGCCTCCCCGTCAGGTGAAGTTCAGTACTTGAATCCGGCAGGCCGGAAGATGATTGGGCTAGACCTCGACGTTCCTATCCCGCGAAAAATCTCAGAGTTTCATCCTGAAACGGTATGGAGTCAATTCCGCGACGTGGTTCTTCCGGAGTTAGCCAACAGCGGTCATTGGGAAGGCCAGAGTCAATTTCGGAATTTCCGCACCAACCAACTTATCGATGTGCAAATGAGTGTTTTTCTTGTGCGCAACCCGGAATCCGGTGTGCCGCTGTTCATTTGCACCGTCACCCGCGACATCACCGAATCCAAAAAAGTCGAACAAGACCTGCGCAATGCCCGCAACGCAGCAGAGGCCGCCACCCGAGCCAAAAGTGAATTCCTGGCCAACATGAGCCATGAAATTCGCACTCCCATGAATGGCATTATTGGCATGACCGAACTCGCGCTCGACACCAATCTTACCCGCGAGCAACACGAGTACCTCTCCACGGTCCAGCTTTCGGCCAACTCGTTGCTCTCGCTTCTCAACGATATTCTGGATTTTTCTAAAATTGAGGCTGGCCGTATCGAGTTCGAGTCCGTCGATTTCAACCTTCGCAGCCTCCTGGAACAAGCCCTGAAAACTTTTGCGCCCTGGGCCGACAAAAAAGGTCTCGAATTGTTGTGCGAAATCAATCCGGAAGTGCCAGAGACCTTTCAGGGCGATCCCAACCGCTTGCGACAAGTAATCGCCAACCTCTTAGGCAACGCCATCAAATTCACACATCAGGGAGAAGTTGTTGTACGCGTTTCCGTCGACTCCCAGGAACAGCAATTCACTGTACTGCACTTCACCGTTTCCGACACTGGCGTGGGAATCGCAAAGGAGCAGCAGCGCCTTATTTTCGATCCTTTTAGTCAGGCCGATACTTCCACTACGCGGAAATATGGCGGCACCGGGCTGGGCCTCACAATTTCCACGCGCCTCGTCTCTCTTATGGGTGGACGCATTTGGCTGGACAGTACTCCCGGGAAGGGCAGCTCCTTTCATTTCAATGTGGGAATGAAAGTTTCCACGGTAAAAGCGCATGCGAACCAAACAGCGGATCCCGAACTGCTTCCGGGTACTCATGTTCTCATCGTTGATGACAACTCCACGAATCAACAGATTCTTCAAGATATGTTAACTCGCTGGGGCATGCGGACCGCCACGGCTCAAAGCGGCGAGGAAGCTCTCGCCCACCTCTCCAGCGCCTTAGCCGCAGGCACGCCCTTCCAACTCATTCTGACGGACAGGCAGATGCCAAAGATGGACGGTTTTACTTTGGTCGAACGCATCCGCCAAACGTCCGCGCTTACTTCACCCATCATCTTCATGTTGACATCCGACTCCTATCGCGCGGACGCCGAACGTTGCAAACAGTTGCGCGTCGACGGCTACCTCCTCAAACCGGTCCGCCAATCGGAATTGCGCAACGCCATCGCCTTGGCCTTGAGTGTTTCCAGACGCGACGGGCGAACGGCACGGGATCTGCCACCAGTCGATCTACAACAAAAAGTTCCTCGCGACACCTCTCGCGCCCTACGCATCCTCGTGGTGGAAGACAACGCCGTCAATCAACTGCTCGTCCTGCGCATGCTCGAAAAACGCGGCCATACCGTTCTCGCCGTTGCGAATGGCCGCCAAGCCTTGCAATCGCTGGCCGCCAGCTCTTTCGATTTGGTTTTCATGGATGTGCAAATGCCCGAAATGGACGGACTCGAAGCCACCGCGAGCATCCGTGCCAAAGAACAATCTACAGGCCAGCACCTGCCGATCATCGCTCTCACCGCACATGCCTCGAACACCGATCGGGAGCGTTGTCTGGCGGTCGGGATGGATGGTTATCTCTCGAAACCAATTCGTTCCCGGGATTTGGACGTCCTTCTGGAGGAATATTGCGGGCCTGCTGAGCTGAACGAAAGCCATCGGACGATAATGCGCTGATGGCTAGTTGAGATATGGAACCGCAAGAGCGCAAAGTGAATTGACAATCGTTGTTTTGATGGCAAACTGTAAAACGTCCGCCCTCCTTGCGTACGCTCCTGCGCGGGAAAATCCAACTTTTAGTCTGAGGAACTGGTGGCGCCATGCCCGAACGATCGGCAGTGGTATGCAGTTGGAATGGGTGTGAGCAGGCCTCAAGGACGAAGCTGGCCCACCGGACGTTTTGCTTGATGCATTTTCTGGAGTACTCGCGTCGCCGCATGGCAATCGTCCGGCACACCGTCGAAAATGGCGAAAACGAACGCGAAATTTCACCGGAAGTGCTGAGCTTTTTGTCCCAAGTCATATCGGAGACAACCAAGCTGGCCACGGAAATTCGATTGCTGGCACCGCAGCAGCGCTCTGAGTTGATTGACCTGTCGTCTACGGCCGCCGAACTGTACAAGCAGATTCACCGAGCCCCGCGCATCGTTCGTAGAGTTTGCTGCCTGCTGGCGACAGGCATGATGTCCACGGAAATTCCGGAGAAATGCTACACCGTAAACGTTAGTCAACGCGGTGCGTGCTTCGAAATCCGCCAGGCGCTGCGGATGGGGCAGACCATCACTGTCGAGAAAGCGGATAACCGCCGGTGTGTTCGAGCAAAGGTTGCCTGGATAAAAGAATCGGCGCCGCACAAGTTTCTAGTGGGAGTAGAGATACTCGACGAGGATGATTTTTGGGGGTTGGGCCGACAGCAGCGAAGCGCGCGTGGAGCGGCGATTGTTGGAGCCAAGCGATGATCGCCAAAGAACCAGCAGGGAAGGCTCGGCGGCGCTCAGGATAACGGAAGCGTCGCAATCACGGTCGTGCCTTTGCCTGAAGAATTCACCTCGAGGTTGCCACCCAATTGCCTCATACGCTCGTGGATGCCCATCAACCCGATGCCGTAAATGATTTTCCCCTCCCGCATCCGGTCTCCGGGGATTCCGCAGCCTGCATCGATCACTTCAACGCGCAATTCGTGCACAGTTCGCGCTGCTGGCTCTCCAGGTCAGGTGAATGCTTCCTGCGAATCAGACAAGCTGAAGATCTCGTCCTCGCGGCCCGCAGGAGTTTTCGTCTTTGTTCACCAAAACCCCGCCGCATTGTGATACACCCTGATTATCCCAACAGCACAAGGGATTCCGCCGCACGAGTGAACTGCGGCCAAGGAGGAATTGTGAAGAGCCTGCTTCCGCCTCGCCCCGGCGCGCCCAACACCTCATCGCGGCGGAAATTCCTGAAACAATCCACTGCCGCAGCTTTTGGACTCTGTATCGTGCCGCGTTCCGTTCTCGGCGGCCCCGGCTACGTTCCACCCAGCGATAAAATCAACATGGCTTTTGTGGGCGTTGGCGCTCAGGGCCTACGCGTGATGCTTCATTTTTTGCGGGAACCCGACGTGCAAGGCGTTGCTGTTTGTGACGTGAACAAGTCCGGCGACAACTATCCGCAATGGGGCACGCACAGTTTTGTAAATCGGTGCGCACCCTGTCTCGGCGTGGATGGCGGATGGGATTGGCTGAGCCCGGACCAGCCGATCGAACTGACTCACACGCTTCGCGTGACCGGTGGCGTCGCTGGTCGAGAACCGTGCCAGAAAATTGTCGATGCCTATAACGGCGCGCAAAATCGCTCCGGCTCCTCCCGCGGGTGTGCGGCTTATGTCGATTTTCGCGAACTACTCGAGAAACAAAAGGATCTCGATGCGGTCGTGGTGTGCACCACTGACAACTTACACGCGGCCGTTTCTGCGGCGGCCATGAAGAAAGGCAAACACGTTTTCTGCCAGAAGCCTTTGACGCACACGATTTACGAAGCGCGCCGCATCGCCGAGATCGCCAAGGAAACTGGGGTGGCCACGCAGATCGCTGTCGGCAATCAGGCCTCTGAAGACACCCGTTTGCTTTGCGAATGGATTTGGGCTGGCGCCATTGGGCCCGTTCGCGAAGTGGTCAACTGGTCCAGCCGGCCTTTTGGCCGCAGGCGTTGGAGCGTCCGAAGGACACCGAGCCCGTTCCCGACGGCCTGGATTGGAACCGTTGGCTCGGTCCTGCTCCTGAACGCCCCTACAATCAGGTGTATCTGCCTTTTTCGTGGCGAGGCTGGACGGATTTCGGCTGCGGTGCGCTCGGCGATATGGGTTCGTATAGTTTCGATACGATTTTTCGCGTGCTGAAGCTCGAAGCGCCGCTGAGCGTCGAAGCCTCCTCAACCGATCGCTACGACGAGACCTACCCGATGGCCTCGATCATCCATTTCGCTTTTCCCCGCGCGCCGACATGCCTCCCGTGAAATTCACCTGGTACGACGGTGGCCTGAAACCGGCATTGCCCGACGAACTGGAAAATCAACCTGCGTCGACAGGCGACCGCGAAACCGACAACGAAGGCTTGCTGTTCATTGGCGAACGCGGGAAAATTCTTTGCCGCTTCAATGGCGCGCACCCGCGACTCATTCCCGAGTCCAAAATGGCCAGCTTTCAGCCCCCGCCAAAAACGCTTCCGCGCTCGCCGGGAAACGAACGCGAATGGCTGGATGCCTGCAAAGGTGGAAAAACAAAACCCGGTGGCAATTTCGAATTTTCCGGCGTAGTCACGGAAACATTGCTCCTTGGAAATGTGGCCATTCGCTGCGGCGAGAAGCTCACGTGGGATCGTGCCGCAATGAAAATTACCAATTCCGACCAGGCTCAGAAGTTTGTTCGGCCCGACCGGCGGACCGGTTGGGAACTTTAGGAGGCATTCATGTGCGCACTATCGCGAAGAGAATTTCTGGGTGCGGCGACGTCCGCTGCGGGCATTGCTTTCCTGGGCGCTAATCCGTTGAAGCTGTCTGCGGACCCGCTAGGTTTGCCCATCGGCTGCCAGACTTGGCCGGTGCGCGCGTCCATCTTCAAGGATTTCCCCGGCACCATGAAGCAACTTGCTGACGCTGGTTTCCAGTCGATCGAGCTATGTTCGCCGTACGGCTATGAAGAGCTCGGCTTCGGCAAACTTGAGAAATATTCGCCGGCAGAGCTTCGCAAAATCTTGAGCGATGCGGGCGTTACTTTGCATCAGCGCGCATTTCGGCATGGGCGAACTGCGCAAGCAACAGGAGCGCAGCATCGGGTGGGCCAAGGATATTGGTCTGACGCAGATGATTGTGCCCTCCCTTAGCGGACCAAAGAATCCCACCATGGACGACGTGAAGCATGCGGCGGACGAATACAACCAAATGGCCGAACGCGCCGCGAAAGCGGGCATTCAGCAGGGTCTTCACAACGAAGACTTCGAGCTTTCCAGCGTGAACGGCAAACGCACCTACGATATTTTGTTTGACCTTTTGGATCCGAAACTCGTGAAATTCCAGTTCCAGGTATCCACCATCAGCCAGGGTTACGATGCCGCGGACTATTTCACCAGGTATCCGGGCCGCTTCATTTCCATGCATGTGCAGGGCTGGTCGGCGGAAACCAAAAAAATTGTGCCGGTAGGCCAAGGCACGCTGGACTGGAAGAAAATCTTCACTGCGGCAAAAACTGGCGGCATCAAGAATTATTTTGTCGAAATGGACCTGGAGAAAATGCGCGCCAGCGTTCCTTACCTCCGCCAATTGCAGGTCTGATCATCCGCGAGCCGAGGCGTCTATTTTTGCGGAGGCGGCGACGGCAGTTTGTAAAAGTTTGGACAGCACTTCCGCAGGCTGATAGGTGGACGCCAGCGGCACGACGCGCACGTAGGCCTACTGACACGCAGCCGACAATGTCGTGTGGATCGGAAAAAGCGGTTTGTGCCAGTTCTTGCTCCCGATGCATAGCAATGATGTCGTGCTGGTCACGTTCGAAAGGACTGGAAAGTAAGAGATTCGCTTATGATCGCAAGAAAAATTTTCCTTGTTGTGACCTTATCTCTAAGCGGCACTTTCGGTTTTGGACAGAGTGCGGAGGAACACCCGGAATGGCCCGGCGAAGGACAGTTGTTTGTAGGGACCTGCTACCAGCCCGTGGATCGGTCGCCCGAACAGATCCGGCAGGATATTGCCCTCATGAAGCAGGCGGGATTCACGCCTGGTTCGGATGGGCGACCTTTCCTGGGACGCCTTTGAACCATCCGAGGGGCAGCTTTGAGTTCGCTTGGTTCGACCAGATTTTGGAGCAGATGAACCGAGCAGGAATAAAAGTGATTCTCGACATCGGCGGATCGCCAGCGCCAATCTGGCTGCATCACAAGTATCCATCGGTGAACATCGTCAACGAGCAAGGCGCGACCGTGCAGCCGGCCGAGCGCTACATGGATGACATCAGCGACCCGGCTTATCGCGAGCATCTGATTCGTTTTGCCGACGAGTTGACCCGGCACTATGCTCACAATCCTGCGCTGGCCGCGATTGGCTACAACAACGAGATCGGCAATGGCTTCATGTCGTACTCCGACAGGGGACCGGCAGAGATTCATCGAGTGGTTGAAGGCGAAATACGGAACGATTGCAGAACCTCAATAAGGCATGGGCCACGCAACGCTGGTCGCGGCACTTGAATTCGTTCGACGAAGTGCAGTTGCCATATGCCGAGTGGCCCTTCTCCGCCGGAGCGATATCTGGATCTGCGGCGCTTCTGGTCCGATGTAACCATCTCGGTTCTGGAGGAGCTTGAAAAAGTTCGCGAGCGCAACGTTCCTAATCTTCCCGCGGTTTCCAACCTATGGGACACCGCCGGGCGCAGAGGCTTCGACTATCTGAGCTCTTACAAGAAATTACGTGAGCTACGGAGCGGAGGGATTCTATCCGGCAAATCCGCTTGACGTTTCACTTGGCGCGCTTCTCGTCAAAGGAGATCTTTCCACTCCGCTGTGGTTCAACGAATTCACAAGCGGAGGGGGAGGGAATTACGGCGGCCCGAAAGGCATCATTCGCATGTGGGCCTATCTGGCCCTGATCGACTATGGACAAACGTTTCTTGCGTGGACCTTCAACACCCACCGGGGAGGCGAAGAACAGGCCCTTTTCGGATTGCTCGATCACGACGGCACGCCTTCGTGGAAGTATGCGGAGTTCAAGCAGATTGCGAGCGAGTTTTCGAAACTGCAGCATTTGGGCTTCCCGCGCTATCACAAGCCGGATGTGGCCATCGCTTACTCGTTTGAAAGCAACATCGCATCCCATCCAGCCGGGTCCAAGCAACACGGTCCGCAGCTATTTCACTGTCGACTATACCGACCAGGTGGCAAAGCGCCCTGCAGCCTTTCTTTGAAGACAACATTGATGTCGCGATCATCAACATCGGGCACAGCGCCCTCGACTACAAACTGCTGGTTGTGCCGGCGGACTATGTGATGGACTCCGCAAGCGCCGACGCCAATTCGAAATTACGTCCGCAACGGCGGCACGGTGATAATGACCGCTATGTCGGCGAAGGTCGATGAGAACAGTCAGTGGTTCGATACGCCGCTACCGGGACGGTTGAGCGATGTGTTCGGGATTCGCACGTGAAGAGTTCTACCGGCCCAGCACGCCTCCGGAGATCAACCTGAACGGCAAAACGGAAAAGGCCAGCATCGACTTCTATGAAGTGCTTGAGCCGCGACACCGCGAAGACTATGGCCCTGTTTACCAATACTCCAGAGAAGTCGCCGGCTATCACGGTCAACAATTACGGTAAGGGCCGCGCCATCTATCTCGCCGTTCCTGCGCAGATGGCGGTGCTTGCTCCGCTTGTGCGCAGTTTGTATGCGCCACTGGCAATTGCGAAGGGGCCAGAAACTCCCTCAGGCGTTTATGCGCGCGTAGTTGAAGGGCGGACGCTGTATGTGAATACAACCGGCGAGGAGAAAATTGTGCCGATTCGCGGAAGCAAGCGCGGGATCATCAGCGGCACGTCATATGAAGGCGTCATTCGGCTGAAACCATACGATGCGACCTGGTCGAGTAGGCTGCTTAATGTTTTTGGCCTTTCCCAACTGCGAAGGCGAGTGTATATTCGCGGGAAGAAACGATAACGTTAATCCTGAATAGCAAATAACAAAATGACCATCCGGGAAATCGCCAGGCGCCCGAGGGTTTCGTTTTCACGCACCATTAACCGGGAGTTCCGTGCGTCCGTCGCTCGCGCATCGGCAAGCCTTCCAGTTAGGCCGGAATGAACAGATTGCCGCTGCGAGCACGACGCTGCGTTGCTCAAAGGAGACAACATGAAGCGGATTGGTATCTTGGTGTTCCTATTGGCGAGTGTTTGTTGCGCGCAGGAAAAAGACAACTACCAGCCCTCTGACACGAATGTCTGGGGATCGGAATATCCACGTGTTGACGGCGAAGGCCGGGTGCAATTCCGCGTCAAAGCTCCCGAGGCCACGAAGGTGAAGCTGAACTTCTGGAGCGGGCCAAAAGCGGATATGGCGAAACAGCCGGACGGCTACTGGACCGTGACAACAAGTCCTCTTGTTCCTGGCTTCCACTACTACACGGTGATCATTGACGGCGCGGAAGTCAGCGATCCCAACACTCATGCGTTCTTTGGTGGAGGTAAACCCGCAAGTGGCGTGGAGGTTCCGGAGCCTAGCTCGACTTATTATTCAATTCAGGATGTGCCGCATGGGCAAGTCCGTGAGGTTTGGTACAACTCAAAGGTCACCGGTAGCTGGCGGCATGCACTGGTCTATCTCCCGCCAAAATATGATGAGCAGAGTAAAATCCGCTATCCCGTGCTCTACTTGCAGCACGGTGCGGGCGAAGATGAGACTGGGTGGACGAAGCAGGGGCGCGCTAATTTCATCCTGGACAATCTGACCGCGGCGGGAAGTTGCAAACCAATGATCGTGGTCATGGCATATGGTTACGCCAGGCGCGCCGGTCAACCTGCTCCCGATCTAACTGGAAAACCCTTTGGTTCACCCGAAATGATGAAGGCGATGCAGGATATGGCCGCTGCGTTTGAAGATGATGTAACACAGGCTCTGATCCCTTATATCGATTCGAACTTCAGAACACTTTCGGATCGCGATCATCGCGCGATGGCGGGCCTCTCGATGGGAGGGATGCAGACCTTTCAGATTACGCTCAATCATCTGGATCTCTTCTCCTACATTGGAGGATTTAGTGGCGCCGGGGGACCGTTGGTTCTGGGCGGTCAGAAACTGGACCCGAAGACTGCTTACAATGGCGTATTTGCGGATCCGGCCGCTTTCGCGAAAAAAGTACATTTGCTGTGGTTGGGTGTCGGAACAGCGGAACCCGAGAGGATGCGCGCCGGGCTCGAGAGACTCCATGCTTCACTTCTCGAAGCGAACATTCAGCACGTGTTTTACGAATCGCCGGGCACGGACCACGAGTGGCAGACGTGGCGCCGCGACCTGAAGGATTTTGTACCAAGGCTTTTCAAGCAAGCCAAGTAATAAACGGTCGAGCTGAGTCGGTCTGCCGTCTGGCTACTTAGGGAGCACAAAAAGAGGCCTATTCCGAACATGCGAATACCAAATTTCAAGATTCTCAGCGCCGTTGCTGTTTTCTTAACCGCTAGCTGTGTGTACGGGCAGGACCCGGCGACACCGCCCTACCTGAACACATCGTTGCCGGTCGAGCAGCGCGCCGCTGACCTTGTTCACCGCATGACCGTGGAAGAGAAAGTTACGCAGCTGACGAACCAGTCGCGGGCCATCCCGAGATTGAACATACCAGCGTACAACTGGTGGAGCGAGGCGTTGCACGGAGTGGCGAGCAGCGGCACCACGGAGTTCCCCGAACCAGTTGGCCTGGCCGCAACGTTTGATACGGACGCCATTCACCGTATGGCCATAGCTATCGGCGTCGAGGGAAGAATCAAGCATGCCCAGTTTGAACGCGCAGGTCATAGCCGCGCCCAAGAGGGGCTGGATTTCTGGGCGCCCAACATCAACATTTTTCGCGATCCACGGTGGGGACGCGGCCAGGAAACTTACGGCGAAGATCCATTCCTGACCGCTCGCATGGGCGTTGCGTTTGTGACCGGGATGCAGGGTGACGATCCGAAATACTACCGGGTCATTTCGACGCCCAAGCACTATGCGGTACACAGCGGGCCGGAGACGACGCGCCACACCGCCGACGTAACCGTCAGCAAGCACGATGAACTGGACACCTATCTGCCGGCATTCCGCGCGACCGTGACGGAGGCCAAAGCCGGTTCGGTGATGTGCGCGTATAACAGCGTCAACGGGCAGCCAGCGTGCGTCAACGAGTTTCTGCTGCAGGACCAGTTGCGGGGTAAATGGAATTTCCAAGGCTACGTCGTTTCGGACTGCGCGGCCGTCATCAATATTTTTCGCGACCACCACTTTACCAAGACCCAACCGGAAGCATCCGCCTTGGCGATCCAGCGCGGCATGGACAACGAGTGCTTGAATTACTCGGATATCAAGGACGATCGCGACTACAAGCCTTACCTCGAGGCTTACCAGCAAGGCTTTCTAAAAGAGGGTGAGATCGACACGGCTCTGATTCGACTGTTTACGGCTCGCATCAAGCTGGGCATGTTTGATCCCCCGGAGATGGTTCCTTATACAAAGATAGACGAAAAGGAACTCGACAGTCCTGAGCATCGTGAACTCGCTCGTACGCTGGCGAACGAATCGATCGTGTTGCTCAAGAACGACGGTACGCTGCCGCTGAAAAAGAGTGGCATCAAGATCGCCCTGGTCGGACCACTCGCCGATCAGACCAGATATCTGCTGGGTAATTACAACGGCAGGCCCACGCATACGGTTTCCGTGCTGGAGGGGCTCAAGGCGGAATTTCCGGAGGCGCAGATCACGGTTTCGTCAGGAACACAGTTCCTGCGCCCCGACGGAGATGTGGTACCAGCGTCGTCTTTGACCACACTAGAAGGCCGCCCGGGACTGACGGCGGAGTTTTCTACCGCAGAGATGTGGGGCGTAGAGCGAACGGTACTCGCGGAGCGCCAGGTGAGCAATGTCGATTTAAAGGCGCAGGACATTCCGCCAGAAGCGTCAGGCAAATATCCGCTGCGGGTGGAGTGGTCCGGTTTTCTCACTCCGAAGGAGACAGCAGACTATACCATTGGTGTGCGCTTGCAAGGCGGGTACGCGAGAGTCGCGTTAGATGGCAGAACAATCGCGCAGGGTTGGGTCGGCAGCGATGAGTCTCCGGAGGCGAGGGTCGGTCATGTTCACCTCGAGCAGGGGAAAAAAGTGTACCTGAAAGTTGGTTACGGGCACGGAACCGCTGGCCCCCTGCAAGCGCAGTTGATTTGGGCGAAGTACGATCCCAAGCCAAACCCAGAGGCCATAGAATCGGCAAAAACTGCAAACGTAGTCGTAATGGTTTTAGGAATTACCAGCGAACTGGAAGGCGAAGAGATGCCGGTCAGCGAGGAAGGTTTTAAGGGCGGTGACCGGGTCGCATCAATCTCCCCAGGCCGGAGGAGGACTTGCTGAAAGCCGTGTCCGCAACGGGCAAGCCCGTGGTGCTCGTGCTGGCAAACGGTAGCGCGCTTGCGGTCAACTGGGCCAACGAACACGCCAATGCGATCCTCGAATCCTGGTATCCCGGCGAGGAAGGTGGAACAGCGATCGCGCAAACCCTGTCGGGTAAAAACAATCCCGCCGGACGGCTTCCGGTCACGTTCTACACAGGGATCGAGCAACTACCCCCTTTTGAAGATTACGCGATGAAGGGGCGCACTTACCGTTATTTCGAAGGCAAACCGCTCTACCCGTTTGGCTATGGACTCAGCTATACCACTTTCTCCTATCGCGGCCTGCGGCTCTTGAAAAAAACAATCCATGCGGGTGATCCTCTCACTGCGGAAGTGACGGTGACCAACACGGGGAAAAGCGAGGGCGACGAAGTAGCGCAGCTTTACCTCAGCTTCCCGAATGTTCCAGGGGCTCCGCTGCGTGCTCTCCGCGGATTCCAGCGCGTGCATCTCAAGCCAGGCGAATCGCAGAAATTGCGCTTCGAACTAAAGGACCGCGATCTAAGCATGGTTACGGAAGCAGGCGAACCAGTCATCGCCGAAGGAAACTATTCCGTGTCAATCGGTGGTGGGCAGCCGAATACCGGCGCATCGGCCATTGCGGGAACCTTCTCGATCAAAGGAACCAAGGCTCTACCCGAATAGCAGAGCCGGGAACGCCCATCCGGAATCCCGGGTATTTTCTGAGCCTGCAAGCATGACCGTTTTGTTCGCTTCACAACGAGCGTCCTCATGTCTATGAGGGGAACGGCAGATGAAATCCCGAAATCACATTTGAAGAATCATTACGGGAGAAATTTCGATGAAAGCGAACCGAGTGTGCTGGGTGATGATCCTGTTGATGGCTGTTGCTCCGACGCCTCGGCTTGCGGCGCAAGTACAAACGGAAGTGCCGGCGCCTGTTCCCGGCGCAAAGCCCGTGACGGTCGAGCATATCAAGGTCCACGGGAAAGCGTTGGAAGGCAATCTGGAGGGAGACGCGGTCGATCGCGACGTGTTCGTGTTTTTACCACCCAGCTACGCCAAGCAGAAATCGCGACGTTATCCCGTGGTGTACGCGTTGCATGGTTATTTCATCGGCGCTGAACAGTGGAGTCATGAAATCCATGTGCCGCAGACCATCGAAGGCGCTTTCGCACAAGGCGCTAAGGAGATGATCGTCGTGCTGCCCGATTCCAAGACAGTGCACAACGGCTCAATGTATTCCAGTTCAGTCACTACGGGAGATTTTGAACAATTTATTTCCCACGATCTGGTCGCGTACATTGATGCTCATTACCGCAGTCTTCCGGAACGCACGAGCCGCGGCTTGGTTGGTCACTCGATGGGCGGTTACGGCGCGAGCCGAATCGGAATGAAGCATCCCGACGTATTCGGAAGCCTGTACATTATGAGTCCGTGCTGTTTGTCTGCCCGACCCGCGGCCTCGCTGAAACCTGAGGATGAAAAGGCGCTCGAAGCCGTCAAAACCTCAGAAGATTCCGCAAAGCTTCCGTTTTTTCAAAGGGCTCAACTGGCCAGTGCAGCGGCCTGGTCACCCGACCCGAAGAACCCACCCCTTTACTTGGACCTTCCCATGAAAGATGGTGTGGTCCAACCAGACATTCTGGCGAAATGGGCGGCAAATGCACCGCTTGCATTTGTCGACCAATACATTGGAAACCTCCGTCAGTATCGCGCCATTGCCATGGATGTGGGAGACCAGGACGGATTGCGAGTCGATGCCGGCAAGCTGCACGAAGTTCTGGATGCGTACGGAATCGCGAATAGCTTCGAAGTCTACCCAGGGACGCACACCAGTAGAGTGGCCGATCGTTTCCAGAATCATGTGCTGCCGTTCTTCAGTCAGAATCTTTGTTTTCAGAAAAGTTGCCAGTGAGCCGAAGGCCACGATGAAGCCGTTTCCAGCCGTTTCCGCCGCACTCCTTTTGCTCTTGATGGGTGTCCTCGCGGGCGGCGCAGCACTGCGCGAATCCATCACCGTGGATGAAGTTGCGCATATCGGGGCCGGAGTGAGCTACCTGCAAAAGCTCGATTTGCGAATGAATCTGGAGCATCCACCGCTCGCGAAGGTTTTGGCCGCCATTCCGCTGGTATTGGGTGGAGTGCGCGCCGACTACTCGGACCCGTCGTGGCTGATCAGCAATCACGGGTTCGGCGGCACGTTGGGTGAATGGAACTGGGGTCATTTTGTAGCACTGCGCTGGAATAACCCGCGCTCGACGGTGCTTTGGGCGCGCGTACCCATGCTGTTATTCATGCTGGCGTTGGGCATATTTGTGTACCGCTATGCCTCTGAATTAGGCGGTTCTTGGGGTGGCTTGCTATGCGTGGCGGCCTTTGCGACTACGCCGACGTTTCTGGTTTTCGGGCCGCTCGTACTTACCGACGTACCAATCACGTTTGTCTCACTGCTGACGATGTGGAGTTTCGCGTCACTTTGGCATGCTCCAAGCCGCCGCGCTGCCCTCATTTTTGGGCTGCTGCTCGGGGCCGCGTTCCTTACGAAATTCTCGTCCGGCCTTTTGCTTTTTTGTTTCCTCGCGTTTCGCTTGATTCTGCGCGTTGCCCCGTTACCCGAAATGCCCAAGGATCCGGAAGAACTTCGCTCCTGGCGCCGTCTGCGTGGCCGCTACATGTGGCGAGGCATCTTCGTGGCGGCTCTGACCGTGTATGTTACCTATTTTATTTTGTCGTGGAGAGAACCCACCGATTGGTTGGAAGCGCTGGGCCATGGCCCGGCGTCATTGTTTCTTAGGCGAATGCTGATGCCAGCTTACCTTTATCTACGTGGGCTGGTTTTCTTTGCGTTCACTTCGTCGCGACCCGCCTTTCTTCTGGGCCACTCGTACGCACACGGCGTATGGTTCTATTTCCCGGTCGTATTTGTGCTCAAGTCGACCTTGGCGTTCCTGCTGATGCTCATCCTCGCACTGCCGATAGCGCTCATTTGGCGTCGCAGACGCGGGGACTCACCGGTGATCCCAGCAGACAAGCAATTTCACTGGCGTGCCGTATGGGTTTTCCTTGTGGTGATTTCGGGATTTTGCATGCTGAGCCGTATGACCATCAGCATTCGTCACTTTAGCATTCCCATCCTGCTGATGATTCTTCTGCTGGCGCCCGTGCCTCTCGCGATCAGCCGCCTGCGCGAGAGTGGTTGGCGGGTTGCTCGCGTCATGGCTGTAGCCTATGTGTTGCTATCGATTTTTTCCGTGCTCACCGTGATCCGCGCGTATCCTTATTACTTTCCATTTTTCAATAGCTTCAGTTTTGGCCGCCCTGGCTATGCGTTGGCGACGGATTCGAACCTCGATTGGAACCAGGCTCTTCCAGAAGTGAACGAATATGTCGAGCAGCACGATCTTCACGAGGTGCTCGTGGATGAGTACGGGTTCAACGATCCCACCGTCTATGTGCCACGGGCACGCTTCTGGAATTGCCAGGAGCCCCAGCCTTCCGATGGGGGCCACTGGGCTGTCGTTTCGGCCGACATGATTGAAGACGCTCATAACTGTGTTTGGCTGCTCCGATTCTCGCATCAAGCACTGGCAGGTGGCGGCATGTATGTTTTCCAGCTTCCAGACGTCCTTCCGGCGGTAGGGACGCCGGGAGGTCCGCCGAAGCCTTCTGAGTTCCACGTATTTGGCGTGCCCATGCCCGGGTACTCGGATCCACGTGTGATTTTTTTGAATTGCATTCGAGACCCCAACCAGCTGCAACCCACGATGGACAAAATGACCGCGGAATTCGCGGCCGAGCGCGCCAGACGCGCGGCGCAAAGCGGCAAGCACTAACATAGAATACGTGCGAGTGTGCTCTGGGAGCGCGAAGCCTGGGAGGCAAGGTAAAGCTGATTACAACCGACTTGTTTCTGGAGATGGCCCCATACTTCAAGAAAGGCACCATCGCTGCGTCGATCTATCAACAGCCGCACCGGCAAGGGCAAATTGCCGTTCGCGTGTTGGCAGATCATTTGATTTCCAAGGTTAACTTGCCCCCTGCGGTGCGCCTCAGTCCAGGCGTCATCATGTCATCTAACTTCCATCTCTTCAGAGAAATTCGTCTGAAGGCGACGTTGAATGATGCTGTGAGCAGCGGGGTGGCGTATGTCTCTGCGTCAGGGACCGAAGGCGACTGAAGCGGTAGTCGCTGCAATTTATCCCTCTCAATGATTCAATTCTTTGTTTGGCAGTAACCGTCAGACACCGCGGCTCCCCACCGCTATTCCACCGAAGTGCTCTCCTAGCACCGTCTTAGGCTAAATGTCGCCCCGGGAGGCTGCTCTTCCCGCTGGCGTCGAACTGGCGCCAGCGGGATTACTTTCTGTAAAGATTCGATCCGGACTGTACAAATAAAGGAGTGGCGGAGAGGGTGGGATACTCACCCTGGCCATTTCGGCATCGGGCCGTGTTTTCAGCAAAATACGTCCAAACCGCATGGATATTGGTGATTTCTATGATTTCGCCTCACTCAACCATTCCGCCTATTTCAATTCTTTATGCTAAATTTCGAGCGTAAACAGACACCAAAGACACCAAGCCCACTGAAGACAGGAAATTCACACGCAACCCAAATGAGCGCTGCGTCTGGTCGTCCAAGCTTTGATCCGATCAGGCAATGTGAGGAAGGCTTGGGTCGGGCGCGATCCCGGCAATCACAATCCGACCCACACCGTAATGCTGAGCAATTCCTTCGAGGAGGTTGCACAATAATTATTGGTTGATGACTCGGACCAGGGGCGGTCACGCCATCACAAAACCGTAACACTAATGGTGGTGAACGGCGGGAAAATGCGAACGAAGGGCAGACAAAAAAGGAGACATTAATTTGTCGCCAACTCGCGAATCCCTCGGCAAGTACTGACAAACCTAGGCTCGGCGCTATCAGCCGAAATGTTTGAATTGTTGGAGCCGGTCTCGTCAGCGCATTCCAGACATTTGCAAATTTGAAAGGGGCCGCCATCTTCCCCGCCCAAAAGTCGACGGCGGCCCGAGTTTGGACGAGAAGGAAGTCACGTCCGCTTCCGGACGTTATAGCGTTCCGTGTGCCGATTCTACTAGGGCTTTCCCCAGTTATTGGCGACCCGCTAATTACAAGCCGCGGCTTTCAAAACCCCGTGCCCTTCGTCCGGGACAATGCGTTCAACAGACCTCCTAAGCGGGGAGTCTGGACGGTATGCCTTGCAGTTCGTGCGGTCCAGCCAATTAGAAGAAGTTCAACGGAGGAGTGTGCATCTCAAGTTTCCGGACTGAAAAAGATGGCCAAGCCCGTCGTGTGGGTATCCCTGAAATTCGTTGTCTGCTTGGATTGCGGCACCGCGGGAGTCTTACTGCTTACTGGACAAAAACTGCTGAATGTTCCGCACAGATACTCCGGAAGACGTGCTCGACCTGCTCACCGTGAAAGCTACTCAAGCTATACCCGCAAAGGATATCTACCCCAAAGGTTTTGCCCACTTCATCCCAGAGTTGTTCGAGACGAATCGCCGCTTCGGCCTTATCTTTCGCCCACAAGACAGCTGCACCATCTCCACACGCCACAACGCCACGATGCTGTTGCCTCGCTGCTTTGGCGGCTACCTCAATGAGACTATTCGCAATCTCAAAAAATCGAGCCGAGTCAGGCATACCATTGACCATAAATGTGGAGAGCATTTTGTCTACGTCCAACTGAATGTAAGTCCCCTGTTGGGTGGCGGCAACAACGTCTACGCCTTGTGTCTTAAGTATCGGAACTAGACCATCCCGGTGAGACTCGGTAACGGCAACGATAGCCGCACGGCCAGCCTTGTGGGCTGCAGCGATGAATCGGGCATAGGTGTTAAGAAGAAATCCATCATCGGAATAGAACTGAACATCATGGTAGTGGGGAAGTGCCTCTCCTGCGGTGGCGGTGAACTCGTAGCCTCTCAAGCTGCTACTTACAAATGGCCTACCCCGCAGCACCGCGTCCACCGCAGGCAGTAGTTCGCGTCCGGCATCTATCTTACGAACATAGCCCAACGCGCCCGTGCTCAAAGCTGCCTTGACGACGTCGATATCACTGTTCTGACTCAGGAATACTATTTTGGAGCCAGGCGAGAGTTGCCGTATCTGCCGGGCAGCTTCGATTCCATTCAGTTTCGGCAGACCGATGTCTAGCAGAATCAAGTCCGGACTCAATTCTCCGGCCTTCTGAACGGCTTCTCTTCCATCCGAGGCCTCGGCAATGACTTGCCATTTTGGCCGTCGTTGAAGTAGCAGAAGGATTTGGCGTCGCCAATCTTCAAAATCATCAGCTACGAGAATGCGAATGGATGAGCTCCGTTTCTGTCAGTGTGTAGAAACACGCGAGGTGCAAATTAGTTGTACGAATTTCCAAGTGCCTATTCCAACGAAGACTCAGAGGACAGGTCATTGTGTCACAGGCTGCCCACAACTACTTATGTTATTTCGCTGATGCGCAACGCAATACGGTCGAATACCTAATTAGACGCGATGACACGAAGATGTTAGAACTCTTGCAGAATACTTACTCGGCCTTCTTTTTGACATTGGCCGCCTGAGGGCCCTTTGGTCCTTGTACGATCTCGAATTCGACCGTGTCTCCTTCCTTCAATGTCCGGTATCCATCGCCCAAAATTGCCGAGTAATGAAGGAAAACGTCCGGACCATCAGTTCGCCCGATAAAGCCGTATCCGGTCGTATCGTTAAACCATTTCACTTTACCAATCATCTTACGCTGCTCCTTACGGTGGTCCGGGCTGGCACGAAACCGGGCGGCCTATTCCTGGGGGAATCAGTTGGGGAGAAGCACGCCCTCGACTAACGTGGCCAGTGCCTCGTCCAAAGTGAGACCAGAATCCAACAAAGGCTGAACGTAGAGTTGGTGAAAATCCTTCCCATCGTCTTTCGTTCCGGAAAAGATATACGCGAGCTCTTGCAATCTCAGATCTGAGTCATGGTCAATCAACTCGTCGACGTGTTCGCGAATGTATTTGAACACGCCCTTGCGAATCTTGCGGTCTTTCATTTCCTTCTATTCGTACTCTTTCTAGGCGGATAAGCTCTCTTAATTGCCGATAAATCGTCTCATGCGAAGCTGAACGCGTCGTTGCCCCGGAGCAGCCTTGAACTTGCTCCAGCGCAGAAAAGTCAACGGGACTGGCCAGCTCGCCACACGACTGGGGGAATCCCTAGTAGTAGCGGAGAAGAAAACCCTATAGGTTGACGAATCGGATGGGACGTTCTACGTCTTTCCGAACTCGGGCTGCTGTCCGTTTTTGTGCAGAAAAGATGACAGCCCTTCCTTAGACTATCGCCCCAAGCAGTCAGAAAAAAGCCAATCAGAAGTCCCAAATAAGCAGAAGGAGAATCGATTATGCCAGTTAAGAATCCGAAGGAACTATTTCTCACCATTCTGAGCCAGGTGCGACAAGGCACGGAACGTTCCGCAACAATCTACAAGGAGCTGGGCGAATTGGCCCAGAACCCGGAGATACAAGAAGCCCTCGAAGCACGGGCTTTCGTGTCTCAGCAAACCCTGGCGAAGCTGGACGAAGCGTTCAAAATCATCGGGGAGAAACCGGTGAACCTCAGCGGAAGGCTGCATGATGTTTTTGTCGAGGATTTCCGAAGAGAACTTGGGGAAATCCAGTCGCCAGAAGCAAGGCGGCTCTTTGTGCTGGCAAAGGCCAATCACTTGATCCACATGCGTACGGCGGAATACGTCACGCTGGTCGCTGCCGCCGATCTTTCCGGAAACCATGGCGTTGGCGTGCTGCTCGAGAGCTGCCTGGCCGACCATTTGGCCTTCGTCGAAAGGACGAAGCGTTTGATCCGTCACGTCGTCGAGGCCAAGGTCGCGGCAAGGGCGGCAAGCTGAGCCGCTCAATCGGCGAACCTAAAAGAATGATGCGCATAGTCCCGTCTCACACAAGAGGCGGGACTATGCGCTTGCTCGCACCGAGATACAAACTGCGTCAGTGTTTTTCTTGGCGAACGAGCCAAAGGTGTGCACCCACGTTTGTGGAATCGTGAGTTCCTTCATGGTGACTGATTTTTTTAGCCGTTCGGACGTTAACGAATCTGCATACATGCCGATGAGGAACAAAGTTAGCCACGAAAGTATATTCGGCGACTCGCAAGCTTCCGTCCAGGCGCTTAATGTTGCATTGGCCATGCCTCTCCGTTCGTCCTACGAATCGCGTAGTACCATTCCCGTCAAAGTCTGACATTTGGCCAATCGGAATAAATGCGTCGATGTTGAACATCCTCAGGTTTGATTCCGATACTCCGAATAAATCCAGGCCTTTCTGATTTGCGGCCAGAAAACGGCAGCCAACGTCCGTCACGACTATGGGATCGAGAGACCCTGCCAGCAAATCCCGCAAATCATTCTCCCTTGCGCGAAGTGCCTCTCTCAGCCTTCGCGGTTTCTCGGCTACAGTCCTTCCTAACTTCATGAGCTTGGTCTGTTCCTGCCGAAGAAATACCGTGGCGTATTCTAACGCGGCAGATACCTGCGATTTGTATTTGGTGAGTTCCATAGCAAGGCTCGTTCCAAAACTGCCGATCTAAAGCAGACAACAACCTGCTGCGCTTATCTTTTTAGACACATCCACACTTCCGCACAACTGGGGGAATCCCTAGTAGCAGCAAATTCAGCGCACGTTATAGATTCCTCGCATCGGACGTGACTCTCGGATCGCCCGCTATGGCGCCCCAAAGGTCTTCTTGTGCCGAGGCCAAAGCGGCCCAACTTCCATTCGTTAGTGCAACCCATGAACCTCCGCACAATGATGTTTCTTCTTAACCAAGCGGCTGTGGAAGTAAGTACGTTCGATTCATCGCGATGGATAAAGAACCGAGACATTCATTAGGAGGGCCACCATGAATGGCCAAACGGGGATTGCATTCTGCCGGGCGGTGATCCTCGCCGTTGTCACACTTTTTGCTGCGCATGCGCAAACGTCGCCATTTTCAAAGGCTCAGGTCGCCGACCGGATTCGCAAGGTTGAAGACGGCGTAGACGAATTCAACAAATATCTCGAGAACCGCGGAGACGACGCCAAGAACAGGGCAGACTCCGCACAGAGTAGCGGGTCGACAACGCGCCGTCAGCGTTCCGGCTCAACGAACACGCAAGCCCGCGGGGATCAGGCCAAGCAAACCAAGGACGATCTCGAGGATGCCATGGACGATCTGAATCGCACCACGAATCGCCTGCGTCGCAAGTTCGATCCCACACCAAATTACCTGGAAACCAAGGCGCAAATGGAACAGGTCATGGACAGCGCGCGCCGCGTCAATCAGGTCATGGTTAAAGGAAATTATGGCACTCAGGCGCAACGATACTGGGCTGCTTTGCGCGCTAATATCAATGATCTAGCGCGCTGTTACAATTTAACGCCGATGGGCGCATAGCGACGTTCTCTGCCGGTTCTAAAACACGCAGGAACCGGACACCTTAAAGTGTCCACGTGGACGGCTAGCTTCTAATGCTCCCTCACCATGGCTCGCGCCATGGGGTTGGGCAATTGAGTGCCATAGATACTGATGATCGGATTTTGCCGCCAGGACTCTTTGTAATACCAAATCTCGAGGCTTTCGAGAGAACGGTCGGCGCGGAGATCGATCACGTAATTACTTTCCCCTGGTAAGATTCGGTCGTTAACCACCAGTTCCTGGGAAGTGCCATCCTCGAAGTGAATGACCAGGCGATCAAAAAAAAGAGCGTCGCCGCTAACCCGCAACTGAATCGCGCGAAAGGCGCCGTCACGACGGGTGATCTGGATTCGGCCATGATCCTGCCTAGCGTCGATCTGCGTATAGCCCAGGAAATCCCAAAATTGTCCCCGCGCACACAAAGTGAGGGCAAATGCGAAGGTCAAAATCCCGGCAATTATATGGCGGTGTTTCAGCACGGTGGTCCTGAGACTACTTACGTTAAATATAACACTGCGTTCTAACTTCTTTGGCCACAACCAAAACCAAGGCACACACTCGATTAACACCCGGGGGCGTTCTTGTCGTTGCCGTGCGCAACTTTGGTGAGTGGGGCCACGGACTGGAGGAATCCCTAGTTGCGCAGGCGGCGCTGGTCGCCCAAGCTCTCCGTAGTCAGCGCGATTGCTGATCTCATGTGGAGAGGTGTGCAGGAGGTATTTTTATGAGCGCTCGGCGAGTCAAAAGCCTTTGTCTGATTTCAGGCGCAACTGTTTTACTCGGCTCGGTTGCTTTTGCGCAAGACGCGAAGCCAGGAAAGCTGAAAATGTCGGTTGCCCCCAAGCAGGCCTACACGTTTGTCGACGGCAAGGCCATCGGCCCCGGCAATCGGATCATCAAGCTCGACGTCGGTACGCATCATGTGGTGGTCGCGAACTATGGGTACAAGTTTGTCGAGCAAGAGGTCTCCATCGATTCCGATAAGACCGTGCCTGTGGACATAAAGCTGGAACCCGTTGGCGAAACCGTGCCGGGCCCACGCGGTCGCATCCAACTTGAAGCAGGAAGGGTTCACGGCGCTACCGCCGCCGCCGTTCTCCTGAACGGCAAAAAGCCCGCGTACTTCGTAGGCCACGTGGACGAGTTTGATCACGACCTTTTAGGTTGGCACCAGGAATTGATAGTGCCACCAGGAACGCACCAGGTAACGGTCACTCGGGATGGCCAAGAGCTGTGGTCCGGCCCAATCACCGTCGCGGCCAACCAGCGCGTGATTGTTAACATCTCGAATGGGAAAGAAAAGACCACATCGTGGAACCGTGGCGTGTCGTGTACGGTACATTGCGACATCACCGAGCTGCCTTGGTTAGCGCCACGGTTTAAGGCCGGCACTGCTAGCGCCACCGTCGTGGTGGCACCGGTCAGCGCATCGGTCTCGGCCAATCCGTCGAGAATCGATTGCAATCAAAGTACGCAGCTAGCCTGGGTTTCCAAGGAGACTGTCGAAGCCGACATGAGCGGCATGAGCCCCGTCCCGACAACAGGCGAAAAAACAATTTCGCCTCGGCAAACCACCGTCTATCAGCTTACCGCTTCTGGACCAGGTGGCGTGACCACGCCGAGCACCACAGTGGAAGTCAACCCGGTGGTGCAATCGTCCCTGACCGCTTCGCCCATGGAAGTGAATTACCGCCGCATCGGTGACAAGGTCATTGAACAAGGGAGCGCGACACTGACTTGGTCGTCGTCCAACTCAGACTCAGTTTTGCTGGACCCAGGTGGCTCCGTTGAGGCCAGCGGCACAAAATCCATTACCCTCACTCCAACGCAAAGCGCCACCGGCCCGGTGGACGAAGAGTTTAAGTACACTCTGAAGTCGACGAATGTGTGCGGTGGCACGGACACCAAGACGGTAGCGGTGCGCCTGAAAGGCTCTGTCGACCCCATTCCGACCGTGCTCCTGCGTAGCGTGTTCTTCCCGACCGCCTATCCCACAAAGGACGATCCGCAGCTAGGTCTGGTGCGCAGCCAACAGGAGATCCTAACCAACCTCGCCGCCGGATTTAAACAGTATCTGGAGTATGACCCTGACGCGAAACTGTCGCTTTCCGGAAACGCGGATGAGCGCGGAGGAAATGATTACAACCAGTCGTTATCGGAACTGCGGGTGCAACAGGTCAAGGAGTTCCTGGTTTCCCAGGGAATCGCAGTCGAGAAGATCGATACTTTGGCATATGGCGACCAGAAACCGTTGGGCAAATCCACCGTTGACGATCTGCAAAATCGAAATCCCAACAAACCTCCTGAAAAGCGAGTGCGCGATTCCCAAGCGACCTGGCTCGCTTACAATCGCCGCGTGGATATCGTCCTCGTTCCCACAAATGCTGAGTCGGAACGCTTGTATCCGAATGAAGCCCCCGATTCCGAAATCATTTGGCAGAAGCAGAAGCCGTCCCCCAAGGCCCTGGAAGAATACAAGTGAGTTCCAGGGAACCAACAGCCTGATTGATGCCTAACGATGTGGGTACCACAACGGCCCGAGTAAAATTGCAACACCAAACAGGTGACCGCAAAGCGCTGAGCGACTAAAGATGACGTCGAACAAAGTTCTCTTGTTCGGGTGCGTACAGGTTATTTCGTGGCGGCGTTACTGATCTGATCGATGCTATTAGTTTGCGGCGCCTCTCGTTTTGAAAAGCACTGGGATGACCTCAAGTTGTTGAAGCATTCCCAGGGCGTCCCAATTCACCCACCCTTCCACGATTTTCCCCCCAGCAAATCGATTAATCGTTATACCTGATACGGTTACAGTCTTTCCCGTCGGTGCGATCCCGCTGAGGGGTCCTCGATGAGTGCCGCGGCTGGACCAGCGATAAGTAACGGTATCGTCCTCGGCGATCACGTCCTCGATGGTAAATTGCAGGTCGGGAAACGCGGCGCGGTATAGGTTTACGCGCTTCTTCTCGCTCTCCGGACCCAACCCAAAATCCGGTGTCGCGTTGTCGTGATGCGAGTAGTTTCCGGAAATTACTTGGTCCGCGACGGACGCGTTACCTTTGTTCCACACTTCCTCGACAAAACGGTGAACGATTGCCTTGTTTTCTTCGGACATTGTCTGCTCCTCCTGTTCCAACGAGACTGGGAAATTCATGGGTGTCCGACTCGAAGCTCGAACCGGCCTGCGGTCAGGCTACACGTCTCAGCGATGATGTAAGCCAGAGCCCAACTTGGAACGAGATGGCCTCGCAGTGGCGAAAATTCGCGCAATTATGTTCTTCGGTGTTCCTGGAGTCAACAGCAGTCACTCGTCCACAGCGTGAACATCTTGCTGCGAAGCAACTCTGAGCTCTCAGTGTACCTAGGGATTCCCCCAGTGGAGCGGCTGCAATCCCGACCTTAGGCTTTAGGTAAGTCGGCCACGGCTCAGAATCAGGCTCCATTTCGCAAATTAAAAGGAGATGACTAAGTTATGCAAGGCGTCCGAATAACCACTGTAGCGAATCTTATTGCCCTGTGTTTACTGGCATGGGCAACGGCATCGGGAGCAACTGGCGATAAGACGGAAATCAAAGGCGTGATCATTTCCCGTACGGGAGAGACTTTCGTCGTGAGCGCTCCGAATGGGAAGGTCACCGTAGTTCTCACCGACGAAAGCAAAACAAAAGATAACAAGGGACTCTTTGGCCTGAGAAAGGAGTACATGGCCAACACCGTACTCATTCCGGGGCTAAAGGTGCAGGTTGAAGGAATTTCTGATGACCAGGGCCGAGTCGTCGCAAATACTATCACCGTCGATGGCGACGACCTGGAAACAGCAGAGATGATCCAATCAGGCCTGCATCCTACGGCGGGGCAGGTTAACACGAACACTCAGGACATAAACGCGAACACTCAGGACATTCAGGAGCTCTCCGACAGGTTCTCACAGTTAAGCGATTATGACGTAAAGGGCGAAACAACCGTAAAATTCGCGGTTGGTAGCTCCAGCATTTCGCCAGAGGACATGGACGAACTCAAGAAGTTGGGGCAAGTTGCGTCCGGCCTCACTGGATACATTATCGAGGTGAAGGGCTTTGCCGACGCGAGCGGTAACGCGGATATGAACGAAAAACTGAGCAGGGACCGCGCGGAAGCGGTGGTCGGTTACCTGATTCAGCAGTGCGACGTGCCGGTGAGGCATGTCGTCGCGCCGGGTGCCATGGGCGAATCCCAACCAGCAGCATCGAATGAAACCAAGGAGGGGCGCGCCGAGAATCGACGTGTTGAGGTTAAGGTTTTGGTGAATAAGGGCATCTCTGGTGCTTAAGCGGATCACCACAAAGTCGCCCATTCAACCCCGGCGTGATAGCGGGTGCCGGCGCTAAAGAAATGTTGCTGCACTCCCCGCCTCATGGTTTGAGGAGGCCCCACTATGAAAATAAGCACACGTGCGTTGACGATTCCTCTTACTCTCACCATGTTCGTCGCGACGACTTTGGCAAGCGGTCAGACAAACCCAAACAAAAAGAAAACCGAATCGCCAAAAGACGGGAATAGCAGTCCAGAGATCGGCAAATCCTACTCGAATTTGCAGCCCGAGCAAAAACGTCTGGTCGACGACTACGTTAGCCATTACAACCAGACCACCGGAAGCAACGTGGTGCCGCAAGAAGCGTATGATAACGCCCGCCTGTCCGTCCGAACGACCTTTGACGCAGTGACTCACGCCCTCTTGAAAGCGAAGCTGACTGATCTTCACGGGAAGGATCTAGGTTGTGCGATTGATCTTGTGGATGCCGTTGAGGAAGTAATGGGCGAGGAATCCGCAGTAGGAGGTGACCGCCAATTCCGGGTCTACCTCTATCTGAAGCCAAACGCGGTGGATGTCCTCGCGAAGAGCCAAGAGTTCTTTCGCGATCGGGACAATTCCGTTTATCACAAGGGTTTTCCAATCTGCTACCGCCTTAAGAATGGACCCCCTTCCATCCAATTTTCGGTGTCTCGCGACAGCAAAATGGCAGACGTTGACGTCGACTACCGCTCTTCCGGTTTTCCAAAGAGCTTGGTCAACGGACACCTCACGGCTTCCAACTCAGACGTGCGCGCGGGTAACAATCTGGATAAACATGACGAAAGATGGACGGGGTTGAACGGATGGTGGCGCGAAGTCTTCGGACTTTTCGGAAGCGGAGGAAAACCGCCAAAAGAACAGGCAACAGACCGCTTGGGCAACATTCCCGTCAATCCCGCCGTCAAAGGCGATCAAGGGGTCGACAAAAGCGCGCACGATTTTCTGAAGAGTTGGGTGGTAAATAAACAGCCGAATCTCTCGGTTGCGTATTTTTCACGTCGCAGTTACCCGTGCTTGGAGGCGATCACCCAAAAAAACCAAAACCCGATAGCGCCGGGCATGATGAGGCTGGGTGTACTGAAGGCAATGGACAAATTCACTGCGACCACATGGTACCGTGGGTTCTGTTGAAGACGTGTTCGAACCTGCCAATCAATGGTTGCCGGAATTGAAAGAAGCGAAAAACTCATTTCCGTCAGAGTTTCGATTAGTAACCGTGCCGTCGGATGTTGGGCCGGATGTGGAGTGCGTGGCCGTGCCGGATGATGAAACAGGAAAGCGTCCGAAAGAGAAGTACTACGGGACCGCGTTTAGGGAGAAGCAGGACGGTACTGCGCACAAGATCATGTCCCTCCTCTGGGGGCAGGAAGGTGGGTACTGGAAAATTATAGCCATTCGAATCGAAGACAGCAGCGATGCAGGGATTCTCCCACAGCACATTGCGGTCGCCAAATCTGAAGATGAAGAGCCCAGGTCTATTTCCGGAGATCCGGCCGCGGTGAAAGCCATCACTGAGTTCTACCAGACGTGGGTTGTGAAACGAGATAGCGCGCAGGCTTCCAAATTTGCGTCGCAGAGATCATTTGCGTGCTTGCGTGCCCCTTCTCCAGCAGAAAAGAAGCTACCGCCGGCGACACAGATAAGATCGGCCCTGGACCGGGTGTTGCAGAGAGTTGGGAGAAGCGAAAATCTCGCTGCCTTGATGTCAAGTATGCAACCGGTGAACGACCTGCTCCGACCGGTAGACCAGGAGCAGTCAGGGGCATTCGCGATCATGGCGGTACCTGATCAGAACGCCGCCAGTTTCTTGTGCCAGAACCGCCATCTGCCGGAAACAACTCAGGAGTTGAAGCCGGAAGAAGCGAAATATGGGACGTACTACTTGTCCGCGAGCCGCCTGAATTTCGGTGAGGAGCGGTCACCAGCACTTCTCTTGCTGTGGACCAAAGAGAAACCAGGATGGAAAGTTGTCGCGTGGGCGGTAGAGGTTCCCTAGACCTTCTTTTTGCTAAAGAGGTTCTTTGACATCGAAACAAGCGTAGGTCCAAACGTTACGCACGCAGCAACCGTGGGCGACCGGGCGTGGTGCTTTTGTAAGGAGGTCGGCGATGAACATGACGACAAGCATTCGACATATCGATAGCATAGCGATTGTTGATATGAGCGGACGGATTGTACTCGGTAAAGAAAGCGCGTCTGTGCGTAACCTGATTTATGATCTGTTGACGAACGGCCATAAACAGATTGTGCTCAACCTTGGCGACGTCGATTATATCGACACTACGGGTATTGGCTCGATCGTCGGTTCCTTCACGACTGTGCGCAAACGCGGTGGAGAACTGAGACTTATCAATCTCCAGGAGAAGGTCGCCGCCGTAATGCAAACCACAAACCTATATACCGTGTTGGATATCGTAAATGACGAGGCCGCCGCACTGACGTCTTTTGGTCGATCCTTCACAGCGAACCGTGGTTAACGTTTCTTGCTGCGATCATCCATTAAAACGCGCCAAAAGACCTGCATAGTAGCGCGATCCTAAAAACAAAAGCCGTAGTGCAACCGGTCGCAATCAACGCACCGATATGGTCGCATAGCGAGCAGGCGAGTCAGCCTTGATAACCCCTTGCGCTTCTCCCTGTACACCCCTCCGCGGCAGTAAGGACATCTTCTGTGCCGATGTGTTGTGAAAGTTGACACCAGTCCCGCGGGAGCACATCTTCTGCCGAGAATGGACGACTCTTGTTGCATAATCAGGACCGGATTAGCTTCATCACGCGCAATCGCTTCTTGAGTAACTCTCGGGCAAAATCGCGCAACAGCAGATTCGGTTCGTTCGACCCAGCGTGCGCCTCGATCGCTTCCTGCGCTTGATACACTAAGGCGATCAACTCCGCATCCGAAACCCTCTGATCAACCTCCATCTCATCCAGCATCACTGCCGCCTCGCATATATACATAAGCCCCCACGCAAAACACGTCCGCCTTAGAGAAGTCGGGTTGCCTTTCTGGTAGCCGTCTCTGTGAACGCACCTATGCTTTGTTGAGGGCGTCATCCTTGTAGTATTTCGTCCCCTGCAAGGTCAATTGGAGAGCCAGGCCATTCTTGGTGATCTGGTAGACCCATACTCCCGGGGCAACTTCAGCCGCTCCCGAGTAAGCTCCGCCTTTCTCGCCCGCTTTGGCGGCAGCGTCCGCTTGCCCTGAACCGGACCAGCCGGAGTCAAGAAATTGTGCATACGCCTTATCGTTATCGAAGACGAAAACCACGACATAGTCTTTCACTCCCATGCCCACACCGACACCGGCCGAGCCCATCTTCATAAAGGTTTCTTGCTTGGTCTTGTTGTTGACAGCCAGTCCTGAACCGCGTGCCGTGCTCAGCAGCAACACGTTCACCCCCATGTTGTCGAAAACGGCGTAACCGGCCGCTTTCTGAATCGCCGGTTGGGCCGTGGGTTCCAGCTTATATAAATCCTGCAAGGCCTCGGCCGCCATCTTGCGGGTTTTCTGCCTTTTTTCATCGTTGTCATCTGCGGCGATGCCTAGAACTGCGGACAGCATCGCGACGGCGAGCATCGACGCAATTATCTTTAATTTCATCAGAATCCTCCCTTACCAAAGTTCAGCGGGCGGGATGCTGGGTTATTGTTCACTGATGACTCAGCCAACAATCGGAGGTTTACATGTAGGCTGACTCCCGGTTGAGGGCAACTAGGGAAAACCCTAAAAGTTCTGAAGCCAGCGTTTCTCGGCATCCAAACTCTCTTACCAATGCCCGGGTAGACGAAAAGGCAGGAAATTGACTCCCCCGCAACGAAGCAGCCGGAGCGTTGCGACGCCGAGAGGCTATACCAATAAGATTTTCAGACGCGAAACTACCGGGCGTTCATGGCAGGGGGATTCAAGCTCGGGTCAAGACGGTGGGCCTCCACGAATTCCGCCTGCGCAGCTTTTGTGTCGTTCAGGCGCAACAACGCCATCCCCAAATTGTAGTGCGCGTGAGCGACGTCGGGTTTCAGACGGATGGCTTCCCGATAGTTTTCGGCTGCACCCTGATACATCCCTTTGTTGAATTGAGCTGTAGCAAGGTTGAATCGTACGTTTGGGTCGTCCGGTTTTAACACCACCAGTTTTTGATAAGAGGCAATCGCTTCATCTAATTTATTGGTGGCCAACTGGCTTGCCGCCAGTCCTGTAAGCGCCTCTGGGTCGTCCGGCTTTTGCGCCAATGCCTTTTGATAGTTGTCCAAAGCTTTCGCGAACTCTTTTTGCGAATAATATGCGTTTCCCAGGCTGTACAAGGCATGAAAATCATCTGGCCTCAGGGTGAGGCAGCGTTGGAACGAACCGATCGCTTTGTCAGTCTTACCTTGTTCGATCTGCGATAAACCCAGGAATAAGGCGACGTCCGGCTGGTACTGTTCCAGGGTCAAACTCTTCTGAAAGGCGTCCTCAGCCTGATGGTAGCGTTTCGACGCATAGTAAAGGTTCCCGAGTTGAGCCCAGGTACTCGGTTGGTCCGGATGCTTGGAAGCAAGCTTGTGGTACGCGGCAATTGCTTCATTCGTTTGCCCAGCCTCGTTCAGCGCATGCGCGTAATTCTGGAGCACGTCTGGCAAGTTCGGCTGAAGGTTATGAGCCTTCCGGAAGTAAGTCGCGGCTTCCGCAGCCTTTTTTTGTGTCATGAGCGCTAAGCCAAGATTATTCAGCGCATCGGCATTCTTTGGGTTTAGCTGTATAGCCTTGCGAAATGCACTGATGGCCTCGTCTGTTTTGCCGATGCCCAGAAGTGCGGCGCCCAGGCCGTTGTGCGCCTCTGGAAAATCTGGGTGAATCTCAATCGCTTTGCGATAGGCAGTCGCCGATTCATCGAACTTCTTTTCGTGCAAAAGAGCGAGTCCCTTGTCGCAGTGTACCGCTGCATCCTGGGGCGCAAGTTTCAAAGCCTTGTCGAAATCGCTGAGGGCTTCGTCGTCTTTGCCGGTTGCGTCGAGCGCCTTTCCCAGGTTGTCGAGCGCTTCATGGAATTCAGGTTGTAGCTGCAAAGCTTCGCGAAATAATCGGATCGACTCTTCATATTCTTTTCTTTTGAGATGTTCCACGCCGTTCTCATTGAGTTTCTCCGCCTCGCGTGACTCAACGCTGTTCGACTGTTCCCCCTCTATTCCGGCCGGGTCTGCTGCCGAACAAAGTGCGGCCACTACGCAGATCAACAGGAAACTCCAGATATGGATGAATTCCGACGTTGCCAGTTTCATGGAACTGACTTATTCCTTATCTTCGTGTGTTCGAAGAGGGCCAGAGAGAACAGCGGGGCCCTTTCTCCACCGAACTCTCAGCAACGAAATTCAAAAAAGAGAATCCTGCTTAAGGTACTACGTCCTCGGAGCAAAACAAGTGGAGTTTCAGGACGACGTTAATTCGCTGGTGGGTCTGCGCAACTAGGGGTTCTCCTAGTTGTCGGGCACGCGCCACCTCTAAAAATACGATGTAAAGCTGCTCGCGAGCGGTCGGTGGATGGCCACCGGCCAAACACATGGCAGGACTCCCGGACCTTCGCAAGGATAAATTCCCCCGAGTCCTGCCCCAGATCTGAGGGCTCTATTCGGCAACTAACTCGGTTGCCTTCCCGGCTTCGAATACAAGCTGACTAGTCGGGCCACCAAGACCGCAAGGAAGAGTTGACCACCAACACCTTCAACAATTGCGATACTGCGGGCCACGTCTGCTCGTGGCGCGATATCGCCGTAACCAAGCGTTGCAAGCGTTACAAAGCTGAAGTAGATTGCACTGGCTTGGGAAAACTCGCCCGTGAAGGAAAACGCACCCGGCTTCGTCTGTTCAAGAACCCAATAGCAGAGACCGAAGTAAACGCCGGCAAGTAAATAAGCGCTGAGAGCTGCGTATAGATGCTCCGCGTCAACCTGCGCAGCGCCCATTGCGAAACGCAATGCAGCTATAGCAGCAAGTAGCCCAATAAGCGTCCAGATTCCGAGGGTCATCTCCGACAGCAGGCGATGGCCGAGCCAAGCTGTCACCATACGTGCAAGCCAGACAACAACGATGGCCATCAGCAGATAAGGGCGGTTTCTCACCGTGCCGACTGGCAATATTGCTGCGAGCAGGCAGGCGGCGAGCAATGTCTCTATCAGGGTTCCATTGAACTTTAGGGCACTCAAAATCGGTGCTGCCACCATGGTTCCAAGCAGCGTGTAGAACAACACCGTATAACGATGATGCCAGTAGGTGCGTCTAAGACCAGGCACGTCGGCGGTTACGTCGGTGGTCGGACCGCCGTCTTTCTGCTGTATGATCACGTTTCCTCAGCGGCGGTCGGACTCTGATCTAGCCAAGCAAGGAAGAGCTTGTAGCCGACCGATAGAACGATCGCGCCAACGAATAAGCCCACAAGGCCCATCGCAACGAATCCGCCGATCGCCCCCAGGAACACCACCGCCATTGGAACCGCGACTCCTCGCCCAAGCAGGAGCGGCTTCAGGAAATTGTCCATCAGGCCAACCGCGATACACCAAATCAGAAAAATCACCGCTTTCGTGACGCTCGCGATCGCGAACATGTAAATCACCGCCGGTATCAGCACGAGCACGCCTACCTGCAGCACAGCGGCGATTAGAAACGTTATCGCCCATAAACCCGCGCCTGGCAGTCCCGCTACCAGGAAACCAACGCCTGCGAGAACCGATTGAATCACTGCCACGCCAAGAATTCCGCTCGTAACGCTGCGGATCGTCGCCCCAATCAGTTGCTGGAACTCCAGCCCCCTGTCCCCGAAAATACGCCTGCTCAAAGAGCTCGTAACTTCATATGCGGCCTCTGCGTTCGCCAGAAGCACTCCACTCACGACAACAGAAAGAGCGAATTGCAGCACGGTCAGCCCCAGTCCGGCAGAAACCGACACCAACCCGGGGACCACCGCTTTAATTTGCGGCGCAAAACTTCTGATGGCTTCGCTTAGATCTTTAGACGCCCGGCTCCACAAGCTGTTCAAGGGAGCCCCGACGATCGGCCAGTTTTCGACCCCTGGCGGAGGAGGCTGGATAATTAAGCTTCCTTCCTTGAAGCGGGCGGCAAGGGTCTGGATACCTTCGACGAGTGTTCCCGCGAGCAAGACCACTGGAATAATCAGCAACGCCAGGAGCAGAACCGTGAACAGGATAGCGGTCACCCCTCCTCGCCCGCCTAGCGCAACCTTCAGCTTTTTGAAGTTTGGGTAAGCAGCGACCGCAATGATGATGCCCCAGCTAAGCAGAGGAATGAACGGACGCAGGATCAGGAGACAGGCTATGGCTAGCAAAATCGCCAGCCCGATGTGGATGGATATTTCGAGTGCCAGGTTTAGTTGGGTCCGGTCATAGGCGAGTTTGGCAAAGGTCATGACAGAGTCCTCCTGCTGGGTGAGACTGGCACCCCGGGTCCTACCTTCGAGACGCTGCGCCAGGTCAACAAAGCTCGTTGGTGTGACGAGTCGGCGGGTTTTCGCGCCGGGTGATAATGAAGGAATTCATGCGCGGCTCGAAAAAGCTAGTCACATCCGAAGCCTACACAGTTGGCTCGATTGATGTATTCCCTTGAACGTTGCGAAGAAAAGCTCCCGAGGGGGGCTGCCCAAAATTCTAGAAAAGGATTGCATGCTTTTCCCCGGACATATCCAGCGCGTAAACCCTAAGTGTTGGCAGTTGCCGAACGCCACCTGCAGAAAAATCACCACGCAACGGAATGCGACCAGGTCCTGCTTCTTTCATCCTCCCCCTGCCTCCGGTCACCAATCGGAGAATCCACTAAGATCGCCTGCTGAAACAATTAGGGGTTTCCCTAGGCGGTTTCTTGCTGACAAATCGGGTCACAGGGAATAGCATTTCGGTTCGCTTGCAGTCGTTGTGAGTCACCTCCATATCCCTCGACCATTAACCACAACAATGCCGCTTACGTCCAACGAGGTTGCGGAAAAGCCTGCAAGTCCGGCGAAGTATTTGCTAGGGATTTCCCCAGTTGTTGGGAACATCTACAAAGCCTAACTAAGGTATACAGGTCACACGGGTGCGGCTGGTCCAACCTGCCACCGTGAGCGACACAACAGGACTCGGGGACCTGACCATCTTCTCCACCCCGAGTCCTGCCCCCCGCTGGCAAGATCCTTTGCTTCTTTGTGGGAGTTCGGGAAAGTGTCACGCGGTCAGCTTTCAGCGCGCCCGCTCTGATTTGCTGCTACTAGGGATTCCCCCAGTTGCTTGGGAACGTGGCCAAGTCTAAAAGGTAAGAGGTGACGCTCGGGCGTTTTGTACAGACCACTGTGCGAAACGCGCGGCGCCGCCTGCGGTCCACCCGTCGCTCTCTCAGGACTGTCTAAATGAAACCGTTTCTAACTGTTCTTGCCGCTCTGTTTCTAAGTACAACTGTCGCGGCTGGCCCCAAACCACAGTCTGGTAACGTCATTTCACACACCTCTGTCGCGTGTGGCACCAAGAAATCCAAAAAACAGGACATCGATCTGCTCTGCCAACAATATGTCGTGCGCTCCGGCACAACCGATTTCACCATTCGTCAGCCCAAGCCCTCCGAACAGGGCATCATTCCGCTAAACACACGAATCGAGTTCAAGCTTGACAAGAATAAAATGAAGTTCAAGGCCGACGGAAACTCGTTCGAATTCATCGTCATTTCCCAGAACGCTGCGTCTGCCGCTGCACCAGCCTCTCCCGTTTCTGATCGCCAGTAGTACGTGCCGTTCGGGGTTGCTACCATTAGGGGTTTTCCTAGTTGTGACGCGGTCGAGTGGAACCTAGCATCTTGTTCGGAAGGCTCGTAGCGACTCCAGCAAAGATATCCGATGGTGCGGCCAAGATAAATCAAACTCGGCAATGTGTCGGGAGTTGAGATCGCCGGACTCCAGTACTGGAGCTGTCTTAAGAGAGTTGGAGGTGTAACCATGATGTGGCATCAATCTCGTCGACTGAAGTTATTTTTGCTTCTTTGGCTCCCTGCGGCATGCTTCGGCCAAACTACTCCTGATGCAAGGACAGAGTCGTCGCATCCTCTCAACGTATACGCCCCGCCTTGCGTTTCCCAGGTTAAGCAATACATCGCAGTTACTTGTCAACTTACGCCCACAGGCGGTGTGCAACCATATACCTATTCTTTTACCGGAGGCTTTCCAACGGGGATGTCCATGTCCACCGGTTTGGGCGGCGGCTTGATCAATGGGACGCCCACCGGGATAACTGGCGCGCAGGCCACAGTGACCGTAACGGATGCAAGAGGCGGGATCGCGGCAACTTCGTTCATGATCACGCCCGCAGGGTTAGCCGGCTCAGGCCCATGCGGAAGTTCCGTCTGCGTTACGGCATCTGGTTACGCCATCAAAACGCCTGATGGTTACACGATCACAACGTCAGGTCGCGTGCAGATGACCGCCATCACCTATTGGAGCGATGGCACCATCCTTGAGGTAACTCCCATTGCGACCTGGGCGTGTACTCCGAGCCCGGACTGCGGCTCGGTGTCACCATACGGCCTTTATACGGCTGGAAAGTCCGCCTCCACCTACCATGTGACCGCAAGTTTCTCCGGAGTGACGGATGATGGCGGGTCCGGAGTTGCCGTTACTGCGGTCACAATCCAGGCCCATACCAAAGAGAACGAACGAGTCGCAAATTCTGGCGAGGTGATGAGGGACGTCCTGCAGCTGCGGAGCGGCATTCCCGCTGCGGTATTGCAGAAGGCAGAATGTGTCATCGTTATCCCTTCGACTCTGAAGTTCGCCGTTGGAGTTGGTGGAAGCTATGGGCGTGGCGTAATGACTTGCCGGGGAGAGCCCGACTTTCAAGGGCCTTGGGGGGCTCCTTCAATGATCGCGCTTGGGGGAGGCAGCTTTGGTTTTCAGGTCGGGGGCCAGGCTACGGACTTTGTTTTTCTCCTGATGAATGATCGTGCTGCGAGCAGCATTCTCAAGAGCAAAGTAAAGCTTGGCGCTACGGCATCGGCTGCAGGCGGGCCCGTTGGACGTGAATCAAGTGCCGCCACCGATGCATTCCTACGCGCACAAATACTTTCGTACTCCCACGCTCGGGGACTTTTTGCTGGCGTGTCCCTTGAAGGCTCCACGCTGCGGCCCGACAAAAAAGCCAATAAGAAGCTTTATGGAAAACCTCTGGATGCGAAGGCAATTGTGCTCCAGGGCGAAGTTTCGCCGCCATCGTCCGCACTGGAATTGCTCTCTATACTGAACAGCAAGTCGCCCAGCAACCTGTCAAGTGGTAAATCAACCCAGGGAAAATAAAGAGATTCGAGCCCTAGGCGAGGCATGTCGAGTTGTTTGTGATTTCTAGCGAACCGCTTGGGAGAGCTGCGTTCGCGCCCTGTCCGACTTGGCGATCCGCGAGCCTACGCTCACACTTGCCTGACCGCATCAAACGCCCGACGCAACAATCCACAGAAGCTGAGGCCTAAGGAACGCTGACGTCGCGGTGAGTCCACCTTGGAATGGTCATCTTTGCTTCGCCACATCCGAAAATCCTAGCCATTGATTTCGTGCCCCCGCCCGACTAGTATTCCTTCGCATTCTACAACTACAACATCGCCGTTCACACTGACTCACACTTTATTGCTCTGACGCAATCTCGTTGATGCCCGAGCGCAACGACGGGCCGCCCCGATTTATGGAATCGTAGACCAGGAAGACAAAGGCCGCTTGTCGGCTTTGCCATTTATGGGGGCGCGCAAAATCTACATGGCGTTGGTGCAAATTCTTGTCGTTGATGATTCCATCCATTGGCGTGCTTTCGTCCTCAGATATTTTGAAGGCAGGACGGAGTACGAAATCATCGGTGTCGCTGTCGATGGGTTGGAAGCTATTCAAAAGGTCCACGAGCTGCGGCCCGACGTGATCTTAATGGATGTCAACCTGCCCGGCATCGATGGTATTGAAGCCACACGGCGAATTTGCAAAATCTATCCTAGCTCCAAAGTTGTATTCCTGAGCTTGCTCGATGACTCCGCAATTGTTGAGGCAGCCTTCGACGTTGGAGCTTCCGGCTATATTCTTAAGCACGATTTTGGGCAGGATCTTCTAACTGCCATCACCGTGATTCTCGGTGGCGGACAGTTTGTCAGCCGTAGCTTGCGCCGTAAGTAATGGCACGATTTCGGGACTCAGTGCCCAGCGACTCGGAGAAACAACCTCTCGGGGGAATGAACAAGAATTTTGCCCCGTTTCTTGCGAAGCACGCCATCTCGCTCCCAACTGCTGATCATCCGGCTCGTCGTGTAAGGAGTAATGTTTGCCGAGTTAGCGAGTTCTTCATTTGTTACGTCGATCTCGATGAAACCGGAAGTCTTCTCCCCGATGTTTTCTGCTAATCCGAAAAGCACGTGAGCAAGCCTTTCCCGAGCGGTCTGGGAAACTAGCGCAGCGTGAGCCGCAACGTACCAACGAAAGTAATGTGTAGCGATAAGGAGCGTGTTTTCCAGAAGCTGGGGGAACCGGCACGCGAGGGCACGGATTTTTGAACGGTCCCAAACCAGAACAGTACTCTCCCTGACGGCTTCCGTGCTTGCAAGATAAAAAGAATGCCGGGATACAAGCGCGGTCGCCCCAAAGACATCCCCAGTACGAATCCACATGAGAATGACTTTTTTTCCATTGGGCGTCTCAAAAAAATAACGAGCTCGGCCGTCCCACATCAGCAGCAAATGATCGGCAGGTTCCGCTTGGAACGTCATAACGGACTTGGCTGGAAATCGGCAGGATCTTGCCGCCGCTAGAATCAAATCGATTTCGCTCGCTTGCAGCCCATGCAGCCATTCCACGTTCCGTTGCAGTTGTGTGGCGGCGAATCGCGGGGCGGCCATACTCCCTCCATTTTGCCGAGTGAAACTCAACAACTACCCTAAATGTACGCTCAGACGCTGCTAGGGATTTTCCTAGTAGTGCGGCAGTGCGGTTCAACCTAACGTGGTTCAAAACTCGGCTTTCCCCAGTTGGCATCACGATGGGGGCCCTGAGCAAACAGCCTCATACCGAGCGCCGCTTGGATTGTAACGATGCGGCTGTATTTGCGGCCCTCTCCTAAGGAGCCCTCCAATGGCTGGAAAAGTTTCCGTTTCCCGAGGTCTGGCCGCGCTGCTTTTGCTTCTTCCGGCATCGGTGTTTGCGCAAAGCTCTGGCCAAAAACACACACTCATTATCAACGGACAGTCGACAGAGGTGCCGCTGATTCACGTGAACGGCCATGCGTACGTCGGTCTGGAAGCCTTAGCGAAGACCCTCAAGGGCACGCTCAGCTCTTCTGGCAAGATGTTCGCTCTGAGCGTTCCCACCGGTTCGGCAAACGGCGCTCCGGCCACAACTGTCGCACCATTCACGCCAGCATCCATACCTGCCTCCGCTGAAACTGCATCATCGAACCCGGCATTTTCACGGGAATTCTTGAACGCGGGAATTGAGCAGATGTCTACCCTTCGCGAGTGGCACACCGCTCTCGAGACTGCCTTACAAAATGGAATCCCTTTGTCCACCGCCTTGCTCGCGCCCTATCGTGCGCAAGCCACCACCAATCTACACTTGGCCTCGATCGCAGCCACTACCACTTCCGATCACAGTGCCTACCAGCTGTTGAGCAATGAATTCCAGAATATGGGTAAACTCAGCGAAAAATACCTGAACCTAAAAGCCAGCTTGACTTACACTGCGCCCGATGCCTTGCAGCACGATGAACTAAGCAAGCGGATCATCGCCTGTGGCCATTCCCTCCGCTCAATCGCTGCGGCCGGTCAGTTCTCTGACGATGGTTCGTGCCATTGACGCGAACACAAATCTGTCTTCGTTGTGAGTGTGGTGGCAAACAGTGGACTGCGGTGACGAGTTTTTCGCACGGAGTGGATTGCACTCGAGGTTTCCACGAGGGCCAGTGCTGCAGTATCGAACCCGGAAATTAGCTCGACTAGGAATTTCCCTAGGTGCGCAGAAATTTGACGCAGTGCTATTTTTCGGGTGTCGAGTCGGGCAGTTGTCAGCTGATAGCTGATAAACCGGCTTGATTGCATTCGCTGCCTAAACCTGACGTCCCCAAAACGATTGAGCGTGGCGGCTTTGAAGGTGGTTCAGGCAACTCAGGTAAAAGGAGAAAAACCTATGAAGAGGTCCATCCTTTTGGCTGTCGCCCTGCTCGTGGGCGGTGTCACAGCCACAGTAGCGCAGGATGTTCGCTACGATTACGACAAGGACAAAGATTTCTCGAAATATAAAACGTATAAGTGGGTGCCGGTCCAGGGGGCTGACCAGCCAGATGAACTGACCGGCAAGCGCATAACCGCCGCCGTCGATGCCGAACTTGCCGCCAAGGGTTTGACCAAGACCGACAGCGACACTGCCGACCTTTACGTTGCCTATCAGACGGCCGTCGGCACTGAGAAGCAGTTCACGTCCTACAACACAGGCTGGGGTTATGGTCCCGGCTGGGGCGGAGGCTGGTACGGATACAACGGCGGGATGAGTTCCACCACTACCTACGGCTCGACATCGACTGTTTATGTCGGTCAGCTGGATATCAGTATGTACGACCCGACCACCAAACAGCTCGTTTGGCGCGGAGTCGCTTCTAAAACTTTGGACCCCAAAGCTAAACCAGAGAAGAAGGATAAGAACATCGTTAAAGCTGTCCAGAAATTACTGAAGAATTTTCCACCCAAGCAAAAGTAACTTGCGCAAATGTCGACATTTGCTCCGCTAGAACAAAATGCTCGCGGGCACTAAAAAGTTTCCCAGCTGTTTGAACGCGGCGGAATTTCTATCGCCGTTTACTTTCCCGAAGGAGTTCCGCGGTGAAAAGCTTGGGTCCCTTGTTGTTCTCTGTCTTCGTGCTTACTTTTGTATCATCGCCGTGTTCATTCCTTTTTGCTCAAGCTCCTCCGAACATTTTTTCAGGTCCAGCGGATGTTCTTTACGCGCAATCTGACTTGCTTCGCTCATTGGACCAGAACTGGTATCGCCCGCTTAAGAGTCCTGGCGCGTTTGCTCAACCTCTGGAATCGAGTAACGGAGTTCCTTCGCTTTCCATTGATTTCGCGGACAAACCCGCTGACTCTGCACCCACCCTCAATGCGAAATCCAACGCCAACGCTCCCAAAGACCCGCAAGATGCTACGTCTCGGGAAAACATGCGTTTCCGTTGGCTACCCGCTACCGGTGAATCACTCCTTTACACCGGCATAATGCACACGTTTGACATCGCCACGCAGGCCGGAACGCGCGATGCCTTGAACGGTCACTGGTTCCAACACTACCTGCAATCCGTTTCCGAGTTGCGTGGCTGGAGCGATAGTGACACGTTCATGGCTCCGTACGTCGGTCACCCGATAGAAGGCTCCATCTTCGGTTTCATCGAACGCCAGAATGATCCGAAGTATCGCCTCGTACAGTGGGGAGACGGACGCGAGTATTGGATTAGCATGTTCCGTTCCATGACCTACAGTGCCATCTGGCACACGCAGTGGAAAATTGGCCCGATGAGCGAGGCTTCCATCGCGAACGTGATGTTGCATGCCTCGCCGGGCTTCATCACTTTAGTGGATACGCCCACGCTGGGTTTCTGCACCATGCTCGCCGAAGACGCTGCGGATCGTTACCTCATCATGGGCCTGGAGAATCGAACGGCAAATCGCGGCCTCCTCATGCTCACGCGCAGCTTTCTGAATCCCGGCCGCACCTTCGCCAACATCATGGCGTTTCGCGTCCCCTGGTACCGCGAAACTCGCATGGGCCTTTTCGGCTATAACTACGAAGCTCGCCAACAACTCGTTGAGGATTACAAGGCTGGCGGGAGCGAAAAACCTTTTGTCTTTGTCAAGAATGCCTGGATGCCGCCGGGCGTCTCCTTCGACCATCCCCGCCCAAAGGAAGCCGATATTGAGCTCACCGCTTTTCCGTACTACGAAACATTTTTGGGCGGAGGGTCTTGCGTCGGTGGAGGAGGAACGGGGGCGGCGCGCGTCAATCCAAAATTGCAGGTCATCACCGAGGTGAGCGGGTGCCTGATCACCAATATGCCCTATTCCAACTACAGCGCGGATTCTCTGTTCTACGGCGGTGGTTTTCGCTGGACTCCTCGCGCCGACCACCATTTCTCTCCGTTCGCACAATTCATGTTTGGTGGAAGAAAAGTCACCATGGAAATTCTGAACAAGGAATTGCGGCAGGAGTTATGGGACGCCTGGAATGACGGGAATGGCACCCTTGGCCACTATCCCAAACGGAGTGATTACTCTGTCGAGACTGCGCAAAATGGTCCCAGTATCGCTGCAGGCGGTGGTTTTGATTGGGTAGTGACCCGCCCCTTCGCGTGGCGTCTTCTAAACGTTGAATATACCCATTCCTGGATGAACGATGTCGGGCCCATCAAGCCGCAGGAGGGCTTAAAGATTTCCACTCAGGCCGTCGTCCGCATCGGAACCTGGTAGCTTCAAAAGCCTCATCCGCCCTTTCAGCATTACTGCATCTATTTGCCTTCTGAATGCAAACGGGGGCGCCACTAGGTAAATCCCTAGGTTGTCAAAGATTCATCAGATGCTAGCATTCGCCGCGAGGAACCGATTTGCCCACGGAAAGTCAAACCCGCGAACAGCTCCCGATTGCCGATTGGTTGTTCTCCTATCAGAAGAATTGGTTCCGGCCCGACCTGATTGCAGGTTTGACTGCCGCTGCCGTGGTTATTCCAAAGGCCATGGCCTATGCCACCATCGCCGGACTGCCGGTTCAGGTCGGCCTATACACCGTCTTGGTCCCTATGGTGATTTACGCGCTCATCGGGACTTCTCGCCCACTCAGCGTAAGCACCACCACTACCATTGCAGTCTTGACCGGAGCCGAACTTAGCGAAGTTGTGCCCAGTGGCGATCCCTCGTCCTTGCTCAAGGCCACTGCCATGTTGGCCCTGATGGTCGGGGCCATCCTCGTTCTCGCTTCTTTGCTGCGCCTGGGCTTTATTGCCAATTTCATTTCCGAACCGGTATTAGTTGGCTTCAAGGCGGGCATCGGTATCGTCATCGTGCTGGATCAGATTCCCAAGATTTTAGGTGTTCATTTCCCCAGGGGAACCTTCCTCCATAACTTGCTCGCGATCGCCCGAGGTTTTCCGCAGGCCTCTCTGCCTACACTTGCTGTCGGTCTCATAATGATTGCGTTACTCGTGGGCATGGAACATTTTATTCCGCACGCCCCCGCACCGCTCGTCGCCGTGGCTGTCGGGATCCTAGGTGTGCGTTTCTTGGGGTTACACGCACACGGGGTGGAATTGGTCGGCGCAATTCCTCAAGGTCTGCCCTCGATCACCATTCCGGAATTTTCTCTCGCCGAAGCACTCTGGCCCGGCGCACTGGGTATTTCGCTGATGAGCTTTACGGAAAGCATCGCCGCGGGCCGAGCCTTCGCCAACAGCGACGAACCACCGCTTCGTGCGAACCGCGAATTGCTCGCCACTGGCCTCGCAAATGCCGGCGGTGCATTCCTTGGCGCTATGCCTGCCGGTGGCGGCACCACGCAGACCGCTGTGAACCGCCTTGCGGGTGCGCGCACTCAATTCGCCGAGATCGTAACCGCCGCGGTTGGCTTGGCCACCATTCTTCTACTCGCTCCCGTCCTGGCTCTTATGCCTCAGGCCACTCTCGCGGCCGTGGTCATTGTCTATTCCATCGGATTAATTCGGCCTGCGGAATTCCAGGTGATCTTGGGAATCCGGCGGACTGAATTCACCTGGGCCCTCGCGGCGCTGATCGGCGTTGTGCTGCTCGGGACTCTGAAAGGAATTATCGTCGCGATCGTTTTATCCCTTGTGGCGCTCGCATCTCAGGTCGCCGATCCGCCAGTCTACGTACTGGGCCGCAAGCCAGGAACCAATGTTTTCCGGCCAAGCTCACGCGAGCATCCCGAGGACGAAACATATCCTGGCTTATTATTGCTGCGCCTCGAGGGTCGCGTGTTCTTTGCCAACGCCGAGCACATTGCACAGAAGATCCAGCTCTTGGTCGCAAAGTTTCACCCCACCGTCGTTGCAATCGATCTCGGCGCCGTGCCCGACCTGGAATATACCGCGCTCAAAATGTTGAACGAAGGTGAGAAACGGCAGCGCGAGCGCGGCATTTCTCTCTGGCTAGTGGGACTGACTCCCGGCGTTCTGCAAATGGTTCAGAGGTCTCCACTCGGCAGCGTGCTCGGGCGGGAAAGGATGCAATTCAGTCTTGAGCTGGCTGTAGCGCGTTACCAGGAGCTTTCTGCGAGCGCTACTGTCACGGCGTGAACGTTCCTCGCAAGCTCTGGCCCGGCTCGGCTGGCCGAAGGGTGGGAAACATTTACCGCTACAATTTGAGTATTAAGAAAATCGATGTTGCCGCACTCGTGATTTCACTTGCCATAATACTTTAAGTAAAGTATATGTGCGGAAATATTGAGTGCGAGGTGGCAACGTGCAGTTGAACCACCTAAAGGGTCAGCCCCCGCCCCTTAACACCCGGATTTGCCGCTCGATCCGCGTGGCGTGCATCGCGTTGCTCCTGCCCCTTCTGCTCCCGCCTTCACTGCGCTCCTTCCTTAGCGCGCAAACTTCACCCAAGAAAAATGTCCTGATTCTCAGTGAGGTGGGTTTGTCGCATGCCTTGACCTCCCTGATAACGCAGGAAGTTGTCAGCGGTGTGCAAGAGACCCCCAATCACCACGTCGAGTTCTATTCTGAGAGTCTCGATCTAACCTCTTTTCCAATTCGACCTTCGCGGGAAGATGCGCGAGCCTGGATCGACAAGAAGTACGGCTCCCACAAGTTGGACGCGGTGGTAGCGGTGGGTCCGGGTGCCATTGACTTTCTCTCGAAGTACACTCAGTCCATTTTCTTGGATGTTCCTATCGTTATTTCCGGCGCGAGTGCAGGTCAAGTGGCTAATCCAAGGCTCGATTCCCGATTCACGGGAACATGGATGAAACTTGAACCCCGAAAAACCCTTGAGGTGGCCTTGCGCCTTTTCCCGGACACGCGTCATGTATTCGTCGTCGGGGGTAGTTCCGCATTCGACAAGGTTGCCATCTCCATAACGAAATCGGCATTTAATTCATTTGACAAAAACATAGAAATTGTCTATCTGACTGGCATGGAAATGCCCGCACTATTGAAACAACTTCGCGAACTGCCTGCCCATTCCATCGAGCTGTATACCTCTTTCTTTGAGGATTCCGCTGGCAACAAATTTGTCAATGCGACAAAGGCCCTCCCGGAAATCGCCGCCTCCTCCAATACCCCGGATTTCGGTATGTCCGACACCTATCTCGGACACGGTATTATTGGCGGATACGTGATGCCGTTTGAAAAGCAAGGAAAAATAACGGCTCAGATTGTTTCAGCCCTGCTGGATGGAAAAAAGGCCCAAGACATTCCGATTCAGACTATTCCTGGCGTGTATATGTTCGACTGGCATGAACTGCAGATTTGGCACGTCCCGGAAAGCAAGCTCCCTCCAGGAAGCGTCGTCATGTTTCGCGAACCCAGTCTTTGGGAGCGTAACAAGTGGACATGGGCCACAGTACTGGCGATTATCCTTGCTCTTTCCATTTTGGCCGCGTACCTTCAGCACAGCCGAACCGAACTGAAGGTTGCTAGGGATAGACAAATTGAGTTAAGTAGCATGTTGATTAATGCAGAGGAGCAGGAGCGCAGCCGCGTGGCTTCCGAGCTTCACGATGACTTCAGCCAGAGAGTGGCGATTCTCGCTCTGGGTTTAGAGAGTGCTCAGGAAGCAACGCCTGCTGCGCTCGAGGATGTTCATAAGAAGTTGGATGAACTTTTGAATACAACAATGCAGCTTGGTGATGATCTTCATACTTTGTCTCACCGGCTGCATTCATCCAGCATCGAGAGCTTGGGACTTGTTCCCGCTCTCACCGCGCTCTGCAAGGAGTTCACCGTTCAGCAGGGAATCCGCGTCGATTTGACCGCGGATGAGATTCCCCGGTCAATTGATTCCGATGCGGCACTTGGTGTCTTTCGAATCGTGCAGGAAGCCCTTCGCAATGTGAAGAAGTACAGTGGCGCGACCGAAGCGGAAGTGGACGTGCAACTGTCCGGCCAAAGATTGGAAGTCACCGTGCGCGACCAAGGGTGTGGTTTCGATGTAGGGAGCCTGCTCCGCACCGAAGGCCTTGGTATTCGAAGCATGGAACAGCGCGCCCGTCTATTGGGCGGAAATTTCGAGATCTTATCCCAGTTCGGAAAAGGCACCACCGTCACCGCTTCCGTGCCGGTCAGGCCTGCGGCAAAAAAAGCATCGACCAGTTAAGGTCTGGAGGCAAACTCGCGGTAAAACGCAGCAATTGGGAAAGCGCTAACGCGTGACGGACATCACAGCTTCCCCAACCGACTCCTGTTTCAGTGTTTTTGTTAGAAAATTCAAACCGCCCAAAATCATTCGAAATTTCTCAGCGCGGCCCCCCAGTCACGCCCAGAAAGTGTCCCCGTATGGAACGAACTTCTATGGAACGACTCTCTTCGGACAAGTCCCGGCCGACGCTCTTGATCGCCGACGATCATGCGATCTTCGCTGAGACCTTGAAGGCCTACTTAGAAGGTAAGTACCCGGTCGTCGGTGTTGTCTCCGACGGCCGAGCCTTGATTGAAGCAGCTCTCAGGCTAAAGCCGAATGTCGTTATTGCGGACGTGGCCATGCCCGTCCTCAACGGACTCGACGCGGTGCGCCGAATCAAAGAGCAGGCTCCCAGCATGAAGTTCATCTTCCTGACCATGCGAGAGGAAGCGAACCTGGCTGCTGCCGCTCTTGAGCTTGGTCCCGTTGGCTTTGTTCTCAAGCAGTCCGCTGGGCCGGAACTGCTGGAAGCGATCGATCATGTCTTGCACGGAGAGTCTTATTTGACTCGCAAATTCCGGGCTGAAGATTGGGTAACCGCAAAGGCTCGGGCTCGCCAGTTCAGCAAGGAGTTGACCCCCCGCCAGAAAGATATCGTTCAATTATTCGGCGAAGGAAGAGCCATAAAAGAGATTGCGGACGTGCTCAACCTGAGTGAAAAAACCGTGGAATTCCACAAGCATCACATCATGCAGGCCTTTGACCTCAAGAACAATGCGGAATTGGTGTTGTTTGCACTGAAACAGGGTTTAATTTCGCTTGACCCCGAATTCCGGGAACCAGCACAAGCAACGGGCTGTCGCGAATAAAATCGACAAAGCTCTGGATCCCGGCCTAGGGATTCCCCCAGTGGTTTAGCGCGTTCCCGCCTGTTATTCCCAGCTAGTAGCAATATAGTTTGCGTACATCCTGCTGCATGGGACGGGTGCAGTTAGTTTTTCGCACGGAGGCGAACGTTGATTCGCCCAAAAATACTCTTAGCCGATGATCACCCTGACTTTTTGAATCTCGAAGTGGCCTTCTTGAAGTCCCATTTTGAACTTGTCGGTACGGCCTCTGATGGAGCTTCGCTGGTATCGGAAGCGCTGCGTCTTAGTCCTGACGTCGTTGTAGTCGATATCACCATGCCCAAATTGAGCGGAATTGATGCGGTCCACAAACTTGTGCAGTCTGGCTCAACCGCCAAGTTCGTGTTCCTTACCATGCACAACAGCGAGGAGTACATCCAAGCTTGCCTGCACGAAGGCACGTGTGGGTTTGTTTCGAAATGCCGAATGAAAGCCCACTTGATCCCCGCAATTAAAGCGGTCCTTGAGGGGCTCCCCTATGTTGCATCCTCTGCTTCCTCTTCCATTTGATTCCAAACCCTGGTTACCTACACCCAAACTCGGTTAGGGATTTCCCTAGTTGTCCCTTTAGCTGAATCAGCCTAAATGGATATCCAGTTGCGAGAATTCACCGGCCAAAATTGGGCCCATCGCGGACTGCCCATTTGGCGGAGGCGTGAGCGTATGTTGCGAGCCAGTATGCCCAGAGTCGTTAGCGGTTTCGAACGCCTACTGCTCCTCTGCGGATTTCTGATGCTTGCTCTGTTTGCTGCGGTGCACATCTACATCACGGTTTACTCGCACGCCGCGATACGCGCATTCTGGGGAATTCCATCCTCTTCGGCACGTGTCTCGCGTGATTCGTCTCACCGAAATCTCGCCATTCCTGATTTCCGTTTCTGGTCAAAAAAACGTATCGAAGCGTATCAGGCCAGCCTGATCGTCCGTGTGCCCCGTCCTCTAGCCCTTCTTAGGATTTCCGCGATTAATCTTGAAGTGCCCGTGCTCGAAGGTACAGACGACCTGACACTGAATCGCGCGGTCGGACACATCGAAGGCACTGCCGCACCACGAGAAACCGGCAACGTCGGCATCGCCGGACACCGCGATGGATTTTTCCGAGGGCTCAAGGATATTCGAACTGGCGATACCATCGATCTCTTCACGGAAACGGGAAATTCTCGTTATGTCGTGGACGAAATTACCATTGTTTCGCCCGACGACGTGTCGGTCCTGGCACCCAGGTCCACGCCCGCTCTCACCCTTGTAACTTGTTATCCGTTTTATTTTGTCGGCAGTGCCCCCTTGCGATACATCGTGCGCGCCAGCCTTGCCGATCCAAACAATCTTGCGAATTCTGGGCCATCACGCTCTCCAGCTGAGGAGCATGGAGGCCAAGATTCGCACTGATGTCGGCTCTCAGCGCGCGAGTGTGGGTTCGAGAAAGCTCAGCTTAATTCAATTCGGAGGATTACAGATGAAGTCCTTGAATATTCGGTTGGAAAAGGCTCTCGTTTTGGCTGTCGGTGCATTTTGCATCGCCTTTGTCACCTCTACGCGGGCTCAGGTTCAAACGTCCACCACGACTACCCAACATCCGTCGACCAGGGAAGTCACCGTCGAGCACGCGGAAGTTCTGGCTGTCGAAGGCAATGACCTGCTGCTCAAAATGGACGATGGCAGTATCCGCCATATCCCCAATGTCCCGGAAAGCGACAAAGTTGAAGTTGATGGCAGGCAGCTCGGGATCCACGACCTGAAGCCAGGCATGAAACTCCAGCATACCCTTACCGTCACCACCACCCCCCAGGTTGTCACCACCGTCCAAACGGTGACTGGAAAGGTTTGGCACGTCACACCGCCACTCTCCGTCATCCTTACCTTAGAAGATGGTACACATCAGTCCTTCAAGATCCCCAAAGACCAGAAATTCAATGTCCAAGGCACGATGACCGATGCATGGGGCCTCAAGAAGGGAATGGTCGTCACGGCTACCAAAATTGTCGAAGTTCCAGAGACGGTAGTCGCTCATGAGCGGAAAATGACGGGGAGCATGCCTCCTCCTCCACCGGCTCCGCCAGCCGATGTTCCTATCCTTGTTGTTGTGTCACAACCGACTCCAGCCACGACAACTTCGGCCGAAGCTTCGGCCCCGGAGAAGCTCCCGAAGACCGCCAGCGAACTGCCCCTGGTTGGCCTACTCGGACTTTTGTGCATTTTTGCGTCGTTCGGAGTCAGGTTCCTTCGCGCAAACCTGGGCCTCTAGTGTTTCCCCCCACCGAGGAGGAGTCAGTTCGCGGTCGGCTCCTCCTCACCCTCGAGTTCGCGCTTGCGGTGAATTATGGGAACTCCAATCATGATGAAAAAGTTCTTTAGCTACAAACTGCTCGGAAACTTCGCCAGAAATTCAGTCGCGGTTCTGTGCTCTCTCTTGCTTTTGCAGCTTAACGGCGTTCCTGCCGCTCAGACACAAGAGCAACCTGCCGCTGCCGCTTCAGGCCAGCAAGAACCTGCTCCAAAAATACCGGCCGATCAGCTCGACTCCCTTGTCGCGCCCATCGCGTTGTACCCAGATCCGATGCTCGCCCAAGTGCTCGCCGCTTCTACATATCCCTTGGAGATTGTTCAACTCCAACAATGGCTGGAGAAGAACAAAACCTTAAAAGATAAGGCCCTCGCTGACGCCGTGCAGAAGCAGCCTTGGGATCCCAGCGTCCAAGGCTTGGCGGCAATGCCAGATCTGGTCAAGCGTCTGGCGAACGATATTCAGTGGACCACCGATCTGGGCAACGCCTTTCTGGCCCAGCAATCTGAGGTGATGGATGCGGTTCAGCGCATGCGGAAAAAGGCACAAGATAACGGCAACTTGAAATCTACCGAACAGCAGAAAGTTGAAACCAAAGTTGTCGAATCCAAGCAGGTCATCGTGGTTCAGCAGGCCAATCCCGAAGTCGTTTACGTCCCGTCGTACAACCCTACCGTCGTGTACGGTCCGCCTGTCTACCCGTATCCACCTGTTTATTATCCGCCGCCCGGCTATTATGCGGCGGGTGTGGCGATTTCCTTCGGTGTTGGCCTCGCTATGGGCGCGGCATGGGGCGGAGGTTGGGGATATAACTGCGGTTGGGGCGGCAACAACGACATCACCATCAATAATAATAATAATTACAACCGAAATTCCAACGTAAACGGCGGCAACCGAAATAACGTAAACGGCGGCAACCGTGTCTCCACCCAACCGGCTCGCGGTGGTGCCGGCGGCAGCAACTGGCAACACAATCCTCAGCATCGCGGCGGCACACCTTACGGTAATAAAAGCACCGCCCAGAAATATGGCGGCACCACCCGAGGAGCTTCCGCGTCCGATCGCCAAGCGACTGCGCGTCAAAATCAGAGACAGGGCGGAAACGGGTCGCAAGCCAGCACACGCGATGTGTCCTCACGTGGGTCAGATCCTCGTGCGAACGACCGTAGTTCAGGTGCGAACGATCGCAGTTCAGCTGGGGGAAATCGATCTTCCTCTGGAAGTGGGGGAGATCGCGCAAGTAATCGCAGTTCATCTCCCAGTTCGAGTTCGAGGTCCGGAGGCAACGCACTCGGCGGCAGCAGTGGCAGTGCGGCACGGGCCAGCAGTTCCCGCGGCAGTTCCAGTATGGGATCTCGCGGCGGTGGTGGTGGCGGACGCCGGAGGTGATTGAACCATGAGCGAAAAACACATGAGTTCGCACACAACCACGAAACTGATAGAGATGCCGCTGATGGTTTCGCTTTTCGTACTGGCTCTGCTCATCCCGATCAGCCCGGTATCCGGGCAAGAGAGCAAGACATCGCAAATGACGTTCGCTACGCCAGAAAAAGCGGTCGACGCGCTCGTTCAGGCGTCCGAGATCTTCGACGTGCCGGCGTTAAGAAAGATTTTAGGTCCAGAGGGCGAGGATTTGATTTCTTCCGAAGATCCAGTCCGCGATAAGAGTATTGCGGTTGAATTTGCCGCAAAGGCACACGAGCACAGTTCCATCCGCGTCGACCCCAATAACGCCAATCGTGCCACCTTGCTGGTCGGCAACGACAATTTTCCGCTCGCGATTCCGATCGTTCACAAAAATGGCGCATGGTTGTTTGACACTCAGGCTGGTCGCAAGGAAATGCTTTACCGCCGTATCGGTGCCAACGAACTCGACGCCATCCAGATCTGCCGTGGTTACGTGGAAGCCCAACACGAATACGCGATGACCAAACATGACAACTCAGAAGTGAACCAGTATGCGCAGCGCGTGATCAGCACTCCTGGAACCCACGACGGCCTTGCGTGGCGCGAGTCTGATGGAAGTCTTGGCGGACCCGTTGGCGAGAATATCGCCGACGCCCTGCAGCAGGGGTACACCGATAAATCCAAGCCTTATCACGGCTACTTCTTCAAGATCCTGAAAGGGCAGGGCCCTGCTGCGCCTCTTGGTCGGATGGACTTTGTCGTGGAGGGCGCGATGATTGGGGGCTTCGCGCTAGCCGCCGCTCCCGCGGATTATCGTGTCACTGGCGTTAAAAGCTTCATCGTTGGATATGACGGCATCGTTTACCAGAAAGACCTGGGCCTGGACACCCTCAAGATCTTTAAAGACATGGAGCTCTACAACCCAGATAAGTCGTGGAGTCCCACGGACGACGGTTGGCCGCCGGACGCTTTGGACGCTGCAATTTCGGCGCAAAACTGAATCGACGTGTGAGAACGATAGTTGCACCACGACCTTAGCCCTCCGGAGGCGAATCGAATGACCAGACAATTTCTTTTTCGTGTGCCTGCGCGGCTGAATTATCCGGGTACGTCTGCCCAGTCGAGCCGAGTAGGATGTCATCGATCGATCCGCACTCTTTCACGCAGGTCCGCACAACTTATCCTTACATCCTTGTTCGTCATCCTTGCGCTCGGCGGGTGTTCCTCCACCGAACAGAAACCCGCTCCTCCGCTTCCCGGCGTCACGATCACTCCCGTCGTGCAAAAGGAAGTACCAATCCATCAGGAATGGGTGGGAACGATGGTCGGCAATGTCGACGCGGAGATCCGTCCTAAGGTCGAAGGATTCATGCTGGCCCGGCTCTATACCGAAGGCTCATTCGTTGGGAAAGGTCAGCCGCTCTTCCAGCTTGATAAGCGTCAGGCTCAGGCAGCCGTGGAACAGGCCACAGGAAATCTCGAACACGCCCGCGCGGCCCTGGCGCAGGCTCAAATTGATGTTCGTCGCTACACCCCGTTAGTTGCTGAAAGGGCCGTCAGTCAGGCAGAACTCGACAAAGCGCAAAGCTTTGAAAGAGCGGCGACCGCTGGCGTCGACGCTAATCAAGCGGCATTGGACAACGCCAAATTAAATCTCGTTTGGACCACCGTTACTTCTCCCATCTCTGGAATTGCCGGCGTTGCCAAGGTGGCCATCGGGGATCTTATGACCCCAGTCACGGTCATGACCACGATCTCCAATGTCGATCCTATTTATGTCGACGTCAATATCGCCGAACAAGATTATTTGAGATTCCAGCGAGAAAAACCGGCTAGCGCTGGCAAGGCGAGCCTCGAACTGATCCTTGGAGACGGCACACCGTATCCTCACGAGGGCCGGGTCCTTTTCTTGAATCGCGAAGTGGATTCACGAACTGGAACCATTCAAGTCCGTGGTGAATTCCCAAATCCAGGAAATGTCCTTCGACCGGGACAGTATGCACGCGTGCGCGCTATTACCGAACTGCGCAAAAATGCTCTCCTGATCCCGCAGCGAGCGGTTTCCGAGTTGCAAGGTGTCTACCAGGTAGGAGTCGTCGGTCCGGATAACAAAGTCACCATACAGACAGTAAAACTCGGTCCTCTCTTCGGTGACATGTGGGTAGTCGAGTCCGGCCTTCAACCCGGCGACAACGTAATCGTCGACGGCTTGCAACGTGTCCGAACCGGCGTCACCGTCGCACCGAAACCCTTCAACGATACTCAGGCCAGTGTCGTGGGCGGTGGAAAGTAGCCATGTCTAAATTTTTCATCAATCGCCCAAACGTCGCCATTGTCATCGCCCTTCTCACCGTCATCAGCGGACTGGTAGCCATGGCCAAACTGCCCATCGCGCAGCTGCCGGATATCGTCCCACCTCAAATCAACGTATCGGCCACCTACACCGGTGCTGACGCCCTGACGATTGAACAATCGGTAGCCACCCCACTCGAACAGCAAATGAATGGCGTCGACAACATGCTCTACATGATGTCCACCAATGCCAACGATGGCACCATGACCCTCAAGGTGACCTATGATGTCGGCACCAACGTCGATATCGATCAGGTGAACACCCAGAATCGCGTATCACAAGCCAGCCCCAACCTGCCCACCTCCGTCAATCAGTACGGTGTGACCGTCAAGAAATTGATGGGCCTCCCGCTCCTTGTCCTTTCGCTCTACTCGCCCACCGGTGCTTACGGTGGCCAGTTCCTCGGCAACTACGCCACGATTAACGTCAATGACGCCCTCCTCCGCGTGCCCGGCGTTGGCCAGGTTACGAATTTCGGCGCTGCGGATTACGCCATGCGCATCTGGGTCAAGCCGGATCAATTGACCAAACTCGGTATGACCGTCTCTGACCTCACGAATGCTGTCCAGCAACAAAGTGCCGTTAATCCCGCAGGTCAGATCGGAGCGGAGCCTGCACCAAAAGGTCAGCAATTCACATACGCAGTCCGCGCCCAGGGCCGGCTCATCAACGCGGAAGAGTTCGGCAACATCATTGTCCGCCAAAACCCGGATGGTTCCACCGTAAGACTTAAGGACGTGTCGCGCATCGAGCTCGGGTCCCTCGTCTATCAGCAGATCGGACGTTTCAACGCAAAGCCTGCTGTCATTATTTGCGTTTACCAGGCCCCCGGTTCCAACGCCTTAGCCGTCGCAAAACAAGTCAAAGCGCAAATGGAGGAATTGAAATCACGATTCCCGGACGGTCTGGAATACACCGTCGCGATGGACACGACGTTGCCCATTACCGAAGGGATGAAAGAAATCGTTACAACCCTGCTGGAGGCCATCGTCCTCGTGATCATCGTCGTTTTTCTCTTCCTCCAGAACTGGCGCGCTACGTTAATTCCGTTGCTGGCCGTACCTGTTTCGCTGGTGGGAACCTTTGCCGTTTTTCCGATGTTGGGTTTTTCTATCAATACCCTCTCTCTTTTTGGCCTGATCCTCGCTATCGGCCTCGTGGTCGACGACGCCATCGTGGTTGTCGAGGCCGTTGAACATCATATCGAACACGGTTTGTCGCCGAAGGACGCCACCTTCAAGGCCATGGAGGAAGTCACTGCACCGGTCATTGGTATTGCCTTGATTCTCTCCTCGGTCTTTGTGCCAATGGCTGCTATGGGCGGCATCAAGGGCTTGCTCAATCAGCAATTCGCTGTGACCATCGCCATCTCCGTGCTGATCTCAGCCTTCAATGCTCTGACGCTTTCACCGGCGCTCTCTGCCCTCCTGTTGCGTCCCCGCAAGAAGTCCAGAGGCCCCCTCGGAAAGTTTTTCGACTGGTTCAATCGTTGGTTCGGCAAAATGACTGGCGGTTACGTTAGCTGGAGCGGCGTGCTCATTCGGCGCTGGGGCATCGCCCTCTTACTGCTGGTCGCCATTTCTGTCATTGCTGTTGGCATGGGCAAGCAACTCCCCTCCAGTTTTATCCCGGAAGAAGACCAGGGTTATGCATTCCTCCAGCTCCAATTGCCGGATGCCGCTTCGCTACAACGCACCGACGCAGTTATGCGCAGAGTTGACGAAATGCTTGCGCACACCCACGGGGTGAAGAGTTTCAGCGGAATTTCTGGTTTCAGCTTGCTTTCGAATACCTCTGCTTCCTACACCGGCTTCTACTTCTTGCAGCTTGAACCTTGGGAAGAGCGCCTGACTCCGGAACTTTCGGCCGAGGGTCTGATGCGCAGTCTCAACGGCAAGATGAGAACGGAAATCCCGGAGGCCATCGCATTTGCCTTCGGCCCACCCGCCATTCCTGGACTCGGCACAGCTGGCGGATTCACCTTCATGCTGCAGGATCGCAGTGGCGGAACTATCGCACAGCTATCGGAGATGCTGGATAAATTGAGTTTGGCGGCGCGGAAACGTCCTGAAATTGCCTCCATCGTTAGCACCTTCCGTCCCACCGTGCCGCAACTCTATGTGGAAGTGGACCAGGATCGCGTTCTGAAACAGGGTTTGCAGTTTGGAGAGGTTTACCAGACACTTCAGGCCTTCCTCGGCGGTTCCTACATCAACCAGTTCAATCGATTCGGTCGTCAGTGGAAGGTCTACCTGCAAGCCGAACCCGAATACCGCACCAACGTCGATAAAATTAACAATTTCTACGTGCGAAATTCCAAGGGCGACATGACGCCGCTGGCATCTCTGGTCACCATCAAGCGGGTATCGGGCCCCGAATACACAAACCGCTTCAATCTCTTTCGTAGTATTCAGATCAACGGATCACCCAGTCCTGGCTTCAGTTCTGGACAAGCCATGACGGCCATGGAACAAGTCGCCAACGAAGTTCTGCCCGCCGGTTTTGGCTACGCGTGGAGCGACATGTCGTTTCAGGAGAAAAAGGCCGAAGGTGGCCAAGCCATGGTCTTCGCCATGTCCTTCGTCTTCGTATTTTTGATTCTCGTCGCCCTCTACGAAAGTTGGTCGTTGCCCTTCAGCGTGCTCCTGTCAGTTCCCGTCGCAGTTCTCGGAGCGTACGGCGGTCTGCTCTTGCGCAAATTCGACAACAATGTCTTCGCCCAGATTGGCCTCATCATGCTCATTGGCTTAACCGCCAAAAACGCCATCTTGATCGTGGAGTTCGCCGTACTCGAACATTCGAAGGGAAAACAAATCGTCGACGCTGCTCTCGAAGGCGCCCGTCTCCGTTTGCGTCCGATCTTGATGACTTCCTTCGCCTTTATTTTGGGCTGCGTTCCTCTTTGGACCGCCAAAGGTGCCGGCGCGATCGGCCGCAAGGTGTTGGGCAGTTCCGTCATTATGGGAATGAGCGCAGCCACGATCCTAGGAATTTTCCTGGTGCCTGTTTTGTTCGTTGTCGTGGAACGTGTGGCCAAGAAGAAGCCACACGTAGAAGTGGCCCATCCGGCCATCGTGGAGGGAGGCCACGACTGATGCCAAAGGTCATCGCTGTCTTTCTTCTCCCTTGCATCTTGTGTGGCTGCGCTCTCGGGCCGAAGTACAAAAAGCCCACCTTTCAGCCGCCCTCTGGCTATTACACAGAACAGCAGGCCTCCGCCAGTTCCGTCGCCGATCTGGCATGGTGGGACCTGTTCAAGGACCCTGTTTTGCAAGTCCTGCTACGCGAGGCCTTCAACAACAACTATGACCTGCGGCTAGCCGTATCGCGCGTTGAGCAGGAGCGAGCGCTCCTTGGCGTTACACGTTCGCAGTACTACCCGCAAGTGGGTTACGACGGTAATATTTCCGGACAGCAATCTCCTTACATAGCCAACCATACCTATTACTCGTACAGTTTCACGACGTTCTGGGAAATCGACCTCTTTGGCCGTATTCGAAAGATGAATGAAGCTCAGCGTGCCGTGTACTTTTCCACCGAGGAAGCTAGGCGAGACATTCGCCTCACGGTCATGTCCGAGGTAGCCCAGGGCTATTTTCAATTGCGTGCTCTGGACGAGCAACTGGTGATTGCGCATGAAACCGTAAAAGGCTTTCAGGACACCCTCGACATTTTCCAGCACAGATTCCAAGGTGGTGCGGCTTCGGGCTTGGAAGTGACCCGTGCTCAGGCCGCACTCTCCAACGTCGCTGCGGTGATCCCCGATTTTGAGCGCCAGGTTGTGGCTCAGGAGAATGCCCTCGATTTACTCCTCGGTCGCAATCCAGGACCAATTGCAAGGGGCGCTTCTCTGGCCGACCAGTACGACCCACCTCAAGTCCCCGCCGGCCTACCCGCTACCTTATTGGAACGCCGCCCGGACCTGCGCGAAGCGGAGCAGAATCTCATCGCGGCCAATGCCAACGTGGGAGTCGCGAAGGCAAATTTCTTTCCCACTATTTCTTTAAGCGGCCTATTGGGTGGCGTTAGCCCCCAACTTTCCGAACTCACCGCTGCTGGCAAAGCTTGGACACTCGCGGGAGATTTGACAGGACCGATCTTTACCGGAGGTCGACTCAAGAACCAATATCGTGCTTCAGTCGCTCAACGGGACCAGGCCAAAATTTCCTTTGAAAAGGCTGTAACCCAAGCCTTCGGCGAAGTTTCCACCTCACTTTCTGCGCACCAGCTCTTAGCCGAGTCTTACCAGGAGCAACTCAAATCCGTTGAGGCTTATCGCGAATCCGTCCACCTCGCGACTATTCGTTATGACAGTGGACTTTCCAATTATCTTGAAATCATCGATGCGCAGCTCGCGATGTATCCCGCCGAAAGTGCCACTGTCAATTACGATCTTGGCCGCAAAGTGGCCTTGATAAGTCTCTATCTTTCGCTCGGTGGTGGCTGGAATCTCTCCGATGTGCAGTGGACCAGCACCGGCGGAACCTCTCCAGTCTCGCCGTCACCCTCGCCCTGAATGATTCGCAACGGAGGAGCGCTTTCCGATGACAAAACAAGACACCTCAGACGACAAATCACTGAAGCGCAAGAAATACGACAAGGAGCTTCGCCGCCTTCAGGGTGAACTCTGCCGATTGCAGGACTGGGTCAAATACAAAGGATTACGAGTCATTGTTGTCTTCGAGGGTCGTGATGCCGCCGGCAAAGGTGGCACCATTCGGGCGATTACCGAGCGGGTTAGTCCCCGCGTCTTCCGTCTCGTCGCGCTTCCCGCTCCATCCGATCGCGAGAAAACTCAAATGTACATGCAGCGCTACATGCAACATTTTCCCGGTGCCGGCGAGATCGTGATCTTCGACCGCAGTTGGTACAATCGCGCGGGCGTGGAGACCGTCATGGGCTTTTGCACGGAGGATCAATACCGGCAATTTCTCAAACTTTGCCCCACGGTGGAGAAATATATTACGGACGCCGGAATCATCCTCATCAAGTACTGGCTGGAAGTCGGTCAAGACGAGCAAGAGCGCCGCTTCGAAGCGCGCCTCAAGGATCCTCTCCGCCAGTGGAAGCTCAGCCCGATGGACCTCGAATCTTTTCGCCGCTGGTATGCCTATTCGCGCGCCAGAGACCGGATGCTGGAGGCCACCGACTCAAAACACGCTCCCTGGAATTTAGTCCGTTCCGACGACAAGCGTAAAGCCCGCCTGAATTGTATTTCCCACTTGCTTAGCTCGATTCCTTATAAGAAGGTCCCTCGCGAGAAAATCAAGCTTCCCAAACGCGCGCAAAAGCACGGTTACAATGATCAGGCATCTATCAAGGCTCGGAGATTTGTGCCGGAGATATATTGATCCACGCAGTTTTCATTCTCGCTGATCCGAAAGGTATCTTATGAAATCGATCTGGGTCGCATCTGCGAACCACAGGAAGAGCCCTCTCCTCTTCGTAATGGTGTTGCTCTATCTGTTTTTGTTCGCGCCCCGCGCTGCCTCTAAAATTTCCACGGACTTCGACCCCAATCTCGACTTCTCGCAGCTCAGAACCTTTACCTTTATCGGCGGTGTCGAACAGCTTGTCAGGTTGCAGTTGAATCCTGACCAGCTGAACAATCAAATCCATCGCGCCATCACCCGTGAACTGACGGCCAAGGGCCTCCGAGAAGTGAGTCCGGAAGAGAGCCCTGACCTGGTAGTCCGCTACTGGGCGAACAGCCAGAAGCATGTCGACGTGGCAAGCAGCGCCAACTGGGGTGTCTACGGCCCATACTTCGGTTATCACTGGGGCTTCATCTACTACTCGATGGAGTCTTACACCAACCACCAAGGCATGCTCGGCATTGAGCTTATTCATGCCAAAAATCGCGGCCTTGCGTGGCGCATGTTTTGCGAGTGTCAAGATCATCCACACGGACCCGGATAAAATCTGGAAAACCGCCGACAACAACATCAAAGATGCTTTCAAAAGCTATCCGCCTTCTCCCAAAGCCATCGAAGAAAAGAAACAGCAGTGGGCCAAAGAAGACTCCGCCAAGAATTCCGCCCAACCTTAACCCACAACATTCACCTCTCTTCCAGAACTCTTCTTATGGCTCAGGCAGCGTCATTAGGGGGTTTCCCTAGTTGCTGAAATAGCTTTCCAGCGGTAAGTGAGAGAGGAACCACGCAGATAGCAGAGGTGTGCGCACAAGCTTCACAGAGATGGCTAGATCGCTTCCTCAACGATTTTAAGGCACTACTTGCCTTTTCCCGCAGGTAGAAGGAGTTCGTCATGAAAACATCCGAACATAAGTTTTCAACAGCGTTGTTTGCGGAATGTACGGAGCAGGGGCGGTTAAACGACGCTCGCGATAAAGGCATTCCGTGGAAAAAATGGGGACCGTATCTTAGTGAACGCCAGTGGGGCACCGTCCGAGAGGACTATAGCCAAGACGGCAACGCCTGGAGTTACTTCAGCCACGATCAGGCCCGCTCTCGCGCTTACCGCTGGGGCGAAGACGGAATTGCCGGCATCTCCGACGACAAACAGCAATTGTGCTTTGCCCTCGCTCTTTGGAACGGGCGCGATCCCATTCTCAAGGAGCGCCTCTTTGGATTAACAAACAGTGAAGGCAATCACGGAGAAGACGTAAAGGAGTATTACTTCTACGTGGACAGCACTCCCACGCATTCCTACATGAAATATCTCTACAAATATCCGCAGAGAGAATTTCCGTATAACGACCTTGTGGAGAATAATCGGCGCCGTTCCCGCGAAGAGTTCGAGTATGAGTTGCTGGATACCGGGGTATTCGAAGACGATCGCTACTTCGACGTTTTCGTTGAGTACGCGAAAAACGAGCCGGAAGACTTGCTGATAAGGATCACAGTGCACAACCGGGGACCAGAGTCAGCCGTTTTGCACCTCCTTCCCACGCTGTGGTATCGCAATACCTGGTCCTGGAGTGCCGACGAGCCGAAGCCTGTTCTTCAGCAAACCGCCGACCATGCCGTCCAGGCCATGCACTCACAACTTGGAGTCCGCACCCTGTACTTCGATGGCGCCCCCGATTTGCTCTTCACAGAGAACGAGAGCAATTCCGAACGTTTGTGGGGCCAGCCCAACCGTTCCCCTTATGTTAAGGATGCTTTCCACCACTACGTCGTGAATGGCAAAAAGGAAGCCGTCAATCCGGATCGAACCGGCACCAAGACCGCGGGCCACTATGTTCTCCCGGTGCCCGCCGGCGCTTCCAGCGCTGTGCGTCTGCGCTTCAATACTCAGACCCTTGCGAATCCCTTCGACAAGTTCGATCAGATATTTTTCGCTCGCCTGGCCGACGCCAACGAGTTCTACCATAAGATCTCACCGCGCTCTCTCACTGTAGATGAACGCCGTGTACATCGCCAGGCGCTCGCCGGCATGCTCTGGACCAAACAGTATTACTACTTCGATTTGGATAAGTGGCTCGATGAACACAACGCGCATCCCCTCATGGGTTCTGGCCACCGCAACGTCCGAAATTCTGAATGGTTCCACATGCTCAATAGCGACATCATCTCTATGCCGGACAAATGGGAATACCCCTGGTATGCGGCATGGGACCTCGCTTTTCATACCCTTGCACTTTCGCTGGTGGATTTCGACTTTGCCAAGGATCAGCTCTTGCTCATGTTGAGGAATTTGTACGCACATCCGAACGGACAGATCCCTGCCTATGAGTGGAATTTCAGCGACGTTAATCCACCAGTGCATGCCTGGGCGACACTGTTTCTTTACAACGTCGAAAAAGAACTGGGGCGAGCCGATTTACGTTTTCTGGAGCGCTCTTTTCAGGGCTTGATGCTCAATTTCAATTGGTGGGTGAATCGCAAGGATCCCCAAGGACGTAATGTTTTTGCTGGTGGTTTCCTGGGTTTGGATAACATCGGAGTATTCGATCGGAGCGCTGAACTTCCTACCGGCGGTCATTTAGACCAGGCCGACGGAACCGCATGGATGGCCTTCTATTGTCAGAATATGCTCGAAATTGCTTTGATTCTGACAGAAACCGATCCCATGTATGAAGAGATTGCTTTTCGCTTTCTCGAGCATTTCCTTTGGATCACCTATGCCATGGACAGAATCGGTGTCAACCACGACGAAATGTGGGACACCCAGGATGGCTTTTTCTACGACCTGCTCCACCTCCCCAACGGGGACGCCATTCGATTGAAAGTTCGTTCTATGGTCGGTTTGCTTCCCCTGTGCGCTTCCACTGTTTTCGAACACGGCGTCGCGCAGCGCCACCCTCGGCTTATGGGATTGATTGATTTATTCCGGAAACGCCACCCCGAATTGGTAAAGCACATCGCACCGGCAGACCAGGCCTTTACGGGACACAACGGGCGTCGCATTTTATCCGTCTGTAATAAAGAAAAAGTTGAAAAGATCCTGACCTACATGCTGGACGAGAACGAATTCCTTGGACCTTGCGGTATCCGTTCGCTTTCCCGTTATCACCTCGATCATCCCTTTATCTTTCACGTTGGGCATCAGGAGTATAAAGTCCAATATTTGCCGGCTGAATCGAATACCGGTATGTTTGGCGGCAACTCAAATTGGCGTGGCCCGGTTTGGATGCCGGTGAATGCTATCCTCATTCGTGCTCTGCTGAATCTTTATCAATTCTATGGTGACGAGTTTAAGGTGCAATGCCCCACCGGTTCCGGTATCCGCTTAACGCTGTTCGAAGTGGCCGCCGAGATTTCGCGCCGGCTGGCAAGTACTTTCCTTCAAGATTCCGCCGGAAAACGTCCTGTGTATGGCGGCAACAAAAAGTTTCAGGAAGATCCGTATTGGAAGGACTACATTCTTTTCTACGAATACTTTCATGGCGACAACGGTGCTGGTCTTGGCGCTAGCCATCAAACCGGTTGGACCGGTGTCATTGCTCGCACTCTGGATTTGTTCGCGCGTCTTACACCGCAAAAGGTACTCGAGACTTCTAAAGACGAGCTTGTGTCCCGCATGACTCGCGAACAAGTAGTGGGCGCCTAGCGTCTCCTAAGCCGACCGTTATCGCTTAAACGTCTCGTTGCCAGTTAGGGATTTCCCTAGTTGTTGAGATTTCGCGCCACTGCTAACAATCACACCAGTTCTACTGAAACCCGCGGCGCATCTCTGAGCCCTCAGGAAAGAGGGAACTCTTGTGCCGGCGAACGCAGGTGAGAAACTCATGAATACTCCAGCAAAGCCGGAAGCCCGTCGAGTCGACCAATTCCTCATGGCCGAAGAGGGAAGGTTCGACCGCTGGCGCACCTTGCTCCAAGCGTCGCGTCTGTGGGACCGGTCCCTTGCCCAACAGAATGCTGCCAAGCAGCAGCATCAGACTGCCGTGGCCAGCGTCTTCCAGGAATTGCGACAGTGGGAAGATTTCTTTGCCTATCCCGGACAAAAATTGCTCGTCTCGCTCGAAGATCGCATCTCCTCAGGAGATGCAACTGGTGCGGCTCGCTTCATTCAATCGATCAGTAACGCGCTGCTCACACGTTCTTACCGCACCAACGTTGGCGATTGGGAGAGTGAGGAGGAAGCGCCTATAAATCTTGGCGAACGCGTGCCTGTTGCGGGCGAGGACGCCGCCGCACAACGACCGTATTTCGAAGTGCTCGTCGTGAGCCCTGCGCGCAAAGCAGCATGGCAGCAATTGGCCCAGGATTTGCGCAAGCTGCGGAGGCCATTAGACAGATTTGTGTATGAGCCCGTGTTCGTTTCTTCATTTGAAGATGCCGTACTCGCAACGATCCTGAACGGCAACATTCAATCGGTGATTGTTTACGAGGGTATTTCGCTTCATTCATCCCACAACAGCCCGGTTTTGCGTGAGTTTCTGACCAGCCATCTTTCTGCCAATGGCGTCTCCTCAGATTCCACCGATTACAGTATGGTCCTCGCCCAGGCATTGAAACAGCTGCGGCCGGAACTCGACATCTATTTCCTCAGTGACCGCCAAGTGGAAGCAGTGGCGGGCGATGTCAACGCGGATTTCCTCCGTAGGGTTTTCTATCAAGTCGAAGAACCATTGGAGCTGCATCTCAGTATTCTGGATGGTGTTGCCGACCGTTTCGATACTCCATATTTCGACAACTTGCAGAAATACGCTCAACGCCCGATCGGAACATTTCACGCCCTTCCCATTGCACGCGGCAAATCCATCTTCAAATCAAATTGGATTAGCGACATGGGCAAGTTCTACGGCGTCAACCTTTTCCTCGCTGAATCCTCTGCCACCACGGGCGGACTCGATAGTCTTCTGGAGCCGACCGGCAACATCAAAGTGGCCCAGGAAAAGGCCGCTCGAGCCTTTGGCGCCGACCACGTTTTCTTCGTCACCAACGGAACTTCCACCTCCAATAAAATGGTGGAACAAGCTCTCTTGGGCCCCGGCGATATCGTCCTGGTTGATCGCAACTGCCACAAGTCCCACCATTACGGAGCAGTCCTTTCCGGTGCTTATCCCCTCTACGTCGAAGCTTATCCGCTTACACAATATTCCATGTACGGCGCCGTTCCTCTCCGCACCATTAAAAAAGCGCTGCTGGATTTAAAGGCCGAGGGACGATTGGATCGCGCTCGCCTGCTGGTGCTTACCAACTGCACCTTCGATGGACACATCTACAATCCCGAACGAGTTATGGAGGAATGTCTCGCCATCAAGCCCGACCTCATCTTTCTTTGGGATGAAGCCTGGTTTGGATTCGCCCGCTGGAGTCCTTTCTATCGCAGGCGCACTGCAATGGGCGCGGCCGCCATTTTGGAAAAGAAATTCAAGGATCCCGCCTATCGCACTGCCTATCAGGAGCAGGAAAAGAAACTTGGAGCGGACCTGAAGGCCGACGAAAAAACACTGCTCGGCACTCGCCTCCTCGCCAACCCCGACAAAGTCCGTCTGCGCGTTTATCAGACCAATTCCACTCACAAATCCATGTCGTGCTTGCGCCAGGGTTCCATGGTGCTCGTCAAAGATCAGGATTACCACACCGTCGAGGAGCAGTTCCATGAAGCGGTCTTCACCCACGCTTCTACGTCGCCCAACCTTCAAATTATTGCCACTCTCGATGTGGCGCGGCGCCAGATGGAGTTGGAAGGATACGAACTCGTGAATCGCGCCATCCAGTTGGCGCTCGACGTTCGACGCGAAATCAACTCCCATCCGCTCGCCTCCAAATACTTCCGCGTGCTTGGTGCCGACGAGATAATTCCTGCGGAGTTTCGCAATTCGGGATTTGTGGACTATCTGAGCCCGGGCGTCAACTGGGCCACTGCCGTCAAGGCCCTCCGAGAAGACGAATTTGCACTTGACGTTACCCGTCTCACGCTGGTGTGCGGATCGGCCGCATTTGACGGCACACAATTCAAGAATCTGCTTGCTGCCGAATTCGACATTCAGTTGAACAAGACCTCGCGCAATAGCGTCTTGCTTCAAACCAACATTAACAATACGCGCAGCGATATCGCACAGCTCATCAAGGTTCTCGTCCAGATTTCCCAGCAAATCGAAAAGAAACTCGTCGATGGTGGAAAGCCCGCGAGGGCGGCGTTTGAAGCGCGCGTGAAATCACTCATGACCGATGTCCCGGACCTTCCCAACTTCAGTCGGTTCTTCGACCGGTTCCGCGAAAACCCATCGAGCAGGACCAGTGAAGGTGACATCCGTGCGGCATTTTTCGCCGCTTATCGCCAGGAACAGTGTGAGCACCTGAGACTCTCCAGCCCTGAAATCGACAAGCGCTTAAAGGAAGGCCCCGAGTTGGTTTCTGCCAACTTCGTCATCCCATATCCCCCCGGCTTCCCGATCATGGTGCCCGGTCAGGTCATCAACGCTCAGACCATTGAGTTCATGCGCAAGCTCGACGTAAAGGAAATTCACGGTTTCAGTGCGGCACTCGGGCTGAAGTTGTTGAATCCGGCATTCCTGCAGTCAGTGGATGCGCCTGCAAAAGAATCAGTCACAAATGCGGCAAAGCACGGCAAGCCAAAGACTGCGCGCGCCGCCTCGGGAGACTAAAAGACGACCAGGTCGTTTCTTCGCAGTGGCCGGGTTGCCCCAACGATATTCGAAGCAACACCAACTTCCCATTGTCCAAGGAGGACAGCTATGGCTACTCCAGCATTACGTCGCCGCCTTTCAGTGACTTTAGAACAACAACGGCAACTTGAAAAGCTTAGTCCATTCGAATTGAAAGACAAGTTGATCCATTTGGCCAGCGAATCCGCTCGGCAGGGTACGGAACTCATGTTGAATGCTGGCCGCGGCAATCCCAATTGGGTCGCCACAACTCCACGTGATGCCTTTTTCACTTTGGGCACATTTGCGATCCACGAATCGAAAAGGGTCTGGGACGAACCCGACCTGGGTGGAATGCCTCAAAAGAGCGGAATCGCCAAACGTTTCTCGGACTTTTTGGCCGACAATCCCAACGCCCCAGGCGTGGGTCTACTCCAGGCGGCAATCAAATATGCAGTCAACGAATTCAAGTTCAACGCTGACGCCTTCGTTCACGAGTTGGTCGACAGCATTATCGGCGACCAATACCCGTCCCCTGATCGCATGCTGGTCCATGCCGAGCGTGTCGTTCACGAATACCTCGCGAAAGAAATGTGCGGGGCCAAACCGCCGGCCGGAAAATTCGACATTTTTGCCGTCGAGGGTGGCACCGCGGCCATGTGCTACATCTTCGATTCGCTGCTCGTAAACCACCTCTTACATCGCGGCGACAAAGTGGCTCTCGCTGTCCCGATGTTCACTCCCTATATCGAGGTCTGCCATCTCGACCGTTTCCATTTCGAAATCGTTGAAATCAACGCCAGCGAACTTTCTCCGGCCGATGGCCGACACACTTGGCAATATCCGGATGCCGAGATCGACAAGCTTAAAGACCCCTCCATCAAAGCCCTGTTCTTTGTTAACCCAAGCAACCCTCCCTCCGTCGCCATGCGCCCAGGCTCCATGGAGCGTTTGGCCACCCTGATCCGCGACAATCGTTCGGACCTGATCGTCGTCACCGATGACGTCTACGGCACTTTTGTGCCCGGTTTCCGCTCCTTAATGGCTGAAGTTCCACACAACACTATCGGTGTCTATTCGTTTTCGAAGTATTTCGGTTGCACCGGATGGCGCCTCGGTGTCGTTGCGATTCATGAGGACAACATCTTCGACCAAGCCATCGCCAAGCTGCCTGTCGGAATTCGCAGGGAATTGAATGTTCGTTATGGGCCTCTGACCTTGCATCCCGAAAACATCAAGTTCATCGACCGCATGGTCGCGGATTCCCGCTGCGTAGCCCTCAATCACACCGCCGGCCTCTCCTTGCCCCAGCAGGTCCAGATGACCCTGTTCTCTCTCTTTGCACTCTTGGACAGGGATGACCGGTACAAGAAACTCACCAAGGAAATCGTGCAACGCCGGTTGCAAGCCTTGTGGGCTGGCATGAACCTGCCGCTTCCTCCGGATCCTATGCGTGCAGATTACTACGCGACCCTCGACATCATGGTCTGGGCCGAAAAGATGCACGGCCCCGCGTTTGTTGAATTCCTCAAGAAGAACTATCACCCCTTTGATGTTCTCTTCGCACTCGCCGAGAAATTCTCCACGGTGCTCCTCAACGGCAGCGGCTTTGCCGGACCCGACTGGTCCGTACGAGTGTCCCTGGCCAATCTGTCAGACGAGGCGTACTCCAAAATTGGCGACCAACTCACAACTGTTATGCAGGTCGCGGTGGACGCCTGGAAGTCTCAGGTTCCCGCCTAAGGGAGGTCCCTATGGTCATCTTCAATTGGTTCGCTGCCACCCTGCGGCAATATCCCGAGATCGCCATCTTTCTCACCCTGGCTCTCGGCTACTACTTCGGTAAGTTTACATTCCGGGGTATCGGCCTCGGCTCGGTCACCGCTACTCTGTTGGCCGGCGTCCTGATTGGGCAAATCGGCATCAGCATTTCCCAGCCGCTCAAGGCCACCGTCTTTCTTATGTTTTTGTTTGCGGTTGGTTACGGTGTCGGTCCCCAATTCGTTCGCGGTGTCGCCAAAGATGGTTTGCCCCAGGCACTCTTCTCGGTGGTCCAATGCCTCTTCTGCCTGCTGATACCTTTCGCAATTGCTAAATTTGCTGGCTACGATCTCGGCTATGCCGCAGGACTTTATTCCGGCTCCCAGACCATTTCCGCAGCCATGGGCCTCTCTACCGACGCCATTAATCGATTGGGAATGTCCGCCGAAGACGCCAAGAGACTGCTCGATTCCATGCCCATCGCTTACGCCGTCACCTACATGTTCGGCACCGTCGGATCAGCCATCATCATCGCTCTCGTGTGCCCCGCCCTGGTCCGCATAGACCTTGTGCGTGCCTGCAAAGAATACGAGGAAAAGTTTGGTGGTAAGAAAGAACTCGGCGGCGCTGGCTCAGCTTGGCACCGTTGGGAAACCCGCAGCTTCCGCGTGCAACCCGGCGGCAAAGTAGCTGGCCTGCGCGCCGACGAAGCCGAGGCCCTCGTTCCTGACGCGCGCATCTTTATTCAGCGCGTTCGCCGCAATGGCACCGTCGAGGACGCCACCGCGGAGACGATACTGCACGAGGGAGACATCGTCAGCGTAGCGGGTGCCCGCGAAGTCCTCGTGAGAGTCACGGGGGAAGGCGCAAGAGAGATTGATGATCCAGAATTGCTTAACGCCCCGGTCGAAGGTGTCGATGCTTACGTCACCAACAAATCCGTCGACGGCAAGACCTTGCTCGAACTTGCCCAACTCCCCAGCTCCCGCGGCGTTTTCCTCCGGAAGATCACTCGCGGTGCAACCGCCACTGCCATTCCCATCCTTCCCAATACAAAAATCTACCGCGGCGACATTCTCACCATCGTCGGCCGCACACAAGACACCGCCGCTACTGCCAAAATGCTCGGGGTCGCGGATCGTCACACCGACGTGGCTGATGTGGCCTTCATCGGTGCCGGGATTGCCGTCGGAGCCTTGGTCGGCGCGCTGGTCTGGAAAGTTCATGGCGTTCCACTCACATTATCCACCGCAGGTGGCGCGCTCATCGCAGGACTCGTCCTCGGGTGGTTGCGTTCGACACGTCCCTCTTTTGGCCGCATTCCTTCCCCTACCGTTTGGTTCATGAACTCGGTCGGTTTGAACATTTTCATCGCCATCGTCGGTATCTCTGCAGGCCCGGGATTCGTCAACGGGCTGCGCACGCAGGGCATCAGTCTTTTCCTTTGGGGAGCAGTTGCCACCACTCTGCCTCTCATCCTCGGAATGTATGTTGGCAAGTACATTTTCCGATTCCACGACGCTATTCTGCTCGGCATTCTCTCCGGAGCGCGCACCACCACTGCTTCTCTCGGATTGGTCTGCGATCGTGCCCAAAGCCAAATCCCTGCTCTCGGCTACACCGTAACCTACGCCGTCGGCAATACGCTGCTCACCATCTGGGGCATGGTTCTCATTCTTTTGCTGTCTTGACGGGACTCCTGAATGAATTCCTTTAGGCGTTCCTGTTAATGGGACGCGGGACAAAGGGACCGCTTATGGACTGGCTCTCTCACCTGTTTACGAAGTATCCCGAGATGGGCGTTTACCTTGCCATCGGCATCGGCTATCTCATCGGCAAGGTGAAGTTCCACGGCGTTGGACTCGGGGTCGTAACCGGTTCTCTTCTCGGCGGCATCTTCCTCGGCAATTTCTTTCACATCCCTGTTTCCGACCAGGCCAAGTCCATCTTGTTCCTCCTCTTTCTTTTTGGAATCGGATATTCCGTCGGCCCCAGTTTTTTTCGCAGCCTCAAGGGCGATGGTTGGCGGTGGGCCGTACTCGGTGTGTTTGTTCCCATTGTTGGACTTTTGGCCGCTTACGCCGTTGCCAGATTTCTACGTCTCGATCCTGGCTACGCCGCTGGCATGCTTTCCGGTGCCCTCACCGAATCTCCTGCCATCGGTACGGCGAGCGAAGCAATTCGGGCATTGTCTGTTTCTGCCGAACAAAAGGATCTCTGGGTGAGCCACATCGCCGTGGCCGATGCCATTTGCTACATCTTTGGCACCTTGGGCGTGATCTGGTGCTGCAGCAGCCTTGCCCCGAAACTTCTCCGCTTTGATCTCCGCACAGAGTCCAAAAAAGTAGAAGCGAATCTGGGGATTCAGCCAGCCAAACCCGGAGTTCAATCCGCATGGCAAGCGATTGGCTGCCGTGCTTACAGAATTCCACAAGGCGCCCCGATTATTGGAAAGACTATCGCAGATGCCCAAACATCAGTGCCTGGGGCACGGCTTTTTGTGGAAAGAATTCGCCGTAACGGTGAGCTCTTGTCGCCGCTCAGAACCACGACTTTGGAGGCAGGCGATACTTTAGCAATCTTGGGACGCACCGAGATTCTGGTGCAAGTCCTCGGTCCAACTGCCAGTGAAGTTCCCGACTCCCAATTGCTCCAGCTTCCCGTGGCCTCGTATGACCTCTACGTCACTGGTAAGCGAATCGCTGGAAGAACTCTTCAGGACATTGCGGACAACCTTGACGAGGCTCATGGCGTTCTTCTCCGCGGAATTGTGCGTGCTGAACAGGCGATTCCCATAGGAACAGAAACCATCGTTCAACGAGGCGACACCCTGCAGGTCACGGGATCGGAACTGGCCGTCCAACAACTGGCGCCGCTAGTTGGCACGATCATAAGGCCAACCCAGGAAAGCGATCTCTCTGTGCTCGGCCTCGCGGTATTTGCTGGAGTACTGCTTGGCGCGGTCATCGTCATCCCCATCGGCAATATGAGAATCTCTCTCGGCACAAGTGTCGGCACTCTCCTTGCCGGCGTAATCGTCGGCTGGATCCGCTCCGTACGCCCTTGGTTCGCTAGGTTCCCAGACGCGGCCATTCTTTTCATGAGGTCGATCGGGCTCGCTGCCTTCGTAGCGATGGTCGGTCTGAAGGCTGGTCCGATTTTCGTAACGGCGGTTCGTGACCACGGCTATGTTCTGTTCCTCGGCGGCATAGTGGTTACGATGCTTCCCCTTATCGGTGGTCTCTACTTCGGCTACTACGTTCTCAAGGTCAACCCCGCGCTCCTGGTTGGTGGGCTTGCAGGAGCGCAAACCATGATCGCCGGGGTCGCAGCTGCTCAGGAAAAATCAGACAGTTCTGTTGCGACCCTGGGTTACTCGTGCACCGCAGCCTTTGGCCACATCTTCCTGACCACGTGGGGAACCATCATCGTTTCCCTTATGACCTAGCGAGCTTGCCTTCGCAAAGTAATGAATTCGCTCAGCTCTCCGAGGAATTGTTAGCAGCTCAGTCAGGAACCAGGAGGAACCAAATGAAAAGCCAAAGACTTTATCTCGTCGTGGCCGTTCTTCTAGCGGCAACGATGATCCCGGCACAGGCTGCGCCCAAATCACAGGCTCCCACCGACGAGACCCAAGCTCTTCGAAAACTTGTGGATCAGATGCAGACGCAGATGGCCCACATGCAGGCGGAGATCGATCAGCTCAAAGGCACAAAAACACAGGCGCCCGCAACTCAAGCAACTCAGCCTGCAACCGCTCCTTCCGCTGCTCCCCAACGCCAAAACGGCACCATTCAAACCGCGGAGCCTCCTCTTGTCGGTTCTACCTCTCCGCATGTTGGCGAAGCCACTTCCAATTATCGCGAGTTTTCTGAGGACACCGTGGCAGCCGCTCGCTTCAACAACATTCCTCTGGACCCCAAGTACCACGGATTTTTTCAGTTACCTGGAACACAGACCATCCTGAAAATCGGCGGCTACTTTAAAACAGATTTTATCTATGATCTGAAACCCGCGGGAAACACGGATTCGTTCATTCCGTCTTCGTTCCCCATCCCCCAAATAGGTGGCATAAATAACACCACCGTTTCCGTCCGCCCCACACGACTGAGTCTGGACTTCAGGGTTCCCTACACGCAGGTGGGAGAAGTTCGCTTTTATGTCGAAGCAGACTTTTTTGGCTCCAATGCGACCACCCCGAGACTCCGCCACGCCTATGCTCAAGCCGGAAACTTCCTGATCGGGCAGACCTTTACCAATTTTATGGATCCGGACGCTTCCGCGGACACTCTGGACTTCCAGGGTCCCAACGGCTTGGTCAGTATTCGAAATCCGCAATTTCGGTATGGATTCGCACTCAGTTCTCATACGACTTTCTATGTTTCCGCGGAAAAACCCAGTTCAGACATCATTTTCAAGACCGCGCAATTTAATGCTCAGCCGAACGCCCCAAGTCCTGACGGCGCAATTCGCTTGCGCCAGGAATTCGAACGCGGCCACTTCCAGGTTGCCGGACTGTTTCGTTCTATTTCTGCATTTCTGCCTGACGGGAGGACCGATTCTGTTTTTGGCTGGGGCGTAAACACCTCTCTTGGATTAAACACCTTCGGCCGGGACAATCTGATCCTCGCTTTCGCAGGTGGGCACGGGATTTCTCGCTATATCCAGGACACATCTGGACTGGGGATTGATGCCGAGCCGACAACAGGTAGGAACAACCATTTGGAGGCGACTCCGGCGGTGGGAATCGAGGCAGCCTACCAGCACTATTGGTTCAAGAGGTTGCGTTCCAGCGCCATCTATTCTTATGCCGCCGTGAACGACACCGACTTGGCTGCTCCCACAACCTACAACCATGCAACCTACACCGGCGCCAACCTGATCTGGAATCCGGGCGGCTCGCTCAACGTCGGCGCCGAGTTCTTATACGGCTGGACCATGCTGCAGAACGGCCAATCAGCAAACGCGCCACGCATTCAGTTCAGCGCAAAATACAGCTTCGTCAAAGTCGATCCAGACCAAAAATAATCCATGTCGGTCTGGACTGGTCGTCGGAACAGATTTCCGGATCGTTGAAACTCCAGTACCCCGACGACGAGAGCACGCGCTGAACCTCTTTTCCCGCGGCGAAGAATCCGTCAAGCCCGCACGGGATTACCACTGGTGCGCCAGCAGAGGGTAGGCGCATCAGCGAAAGTATTTCACTACTTCAGCGTTGCCAGATAAGCAGCGAGATCCTTCACGTCTGCCGGCGGAAGATTCTTCACGCCAGAATGCTTCGGTGAGGTCGAGAACGCCTTCGTGATTTCGTCGGCAGTCTTGCCCTTGATCGAGGGCGACTTCATTGCTGGCTTGCCTTCCGCGTTGGCGCCGTGACAGCCGGCACACTTAGCCTTGAAGGTTTTCTCCCCGTTCGCAGTATCTTGAGCGCGTGAAACGGACACGGTCAGACACAAGATTGCGGCGACTGCGATAGCTGATAGAAGCTTCATTTACTTCCTCCTTTGGTTTTTCCTTTGCACGAAGCGCACTCCGTACCGGAATCCGACTCCTGCGCTTTCTTCTTGAGCAATCGGCGTCATCCCACTCAGCGCGTTCGTTTCTCCACGTTGCTCTTTATCAAAGAACGGCTGGAACCTCACGCGCTCACCTCGTCGTTCTTTCTAGAAAGCGAATCGAACTGACAACGTAATCAAGTTGGCATGGAAGTTCCGGGGTGCATATAAATCTTGGTACGACCCATTGGAATCCTCGTGATACCCGTAGTAATCCCAACGAGCGCGCCCAGTCCACTGTTTCGCGAAGCGGTACGAAACAGCTCCATAAGGCTGGTACCAATTCGAATTCAGCGAGCCGCCCGGGGCCAGCGCCATCGGACTCAGTGGATTCACATTCAGATCACTGCCGGTTACCCCCGAGATGTTGGCGCCTGCCTCGATTGACAGCCGTTTGATCATCCATAGGAGATCTACAAACCCGGTGTTCACCTTGCTGTCGTATGGAGAAACCTGCTGCACCAACCCGGAAACACCTGGACATGCAGGCAGTCCTGGTTGCGCGAAATCACTCGTGAAACAAACCAACAAGCGAGAATAGATATCGTTGAAGTTGTAGCCTATTTGTGCCGAGAATTTCTCCGACGGAGTCAAGGAAGCGGAAAAACCCGCACTCCGGTTGTGCTGCGTTCCGTTTATTTCGATCACGGGATTTTGCCCCTCCGTTGTCTGGAAATAGCCACTGAGATTCAACCAAGCGGCTGTCCGGTACTGTATTCGCGCGCGAAACTCCTGGTAATTCCTCGGACTAAGGGGAGTGAAGGTGTTGTCTGCACTACCAAGATCAGCATCTAGATTAATGGTCAGGTGTGGCAGCGGCTTCAACCACAACCCGAGGACCGCCGCGTTGTAATTGATATCCGTGATGCCTGGCGGCCCGAAGATTGGATTTGGAGTTTGGTAAGAAACCGATCCGTCCGCGTTCAGGGTGCAGCCTGCAGGGAGAACGTCGTTTTGCAAGGCGCAATTGCCGCGCGAAGCTACAGGCGGAAAGTAGACCGCACTCTCCGTATTGTAGAAGTTATCGGCGATCACTCGGTGCGCGTACCTATAGCCGAAATATGCGCCCGCTTTCGGTGAAATTTGGATCTGACCCTCGATAAGATTGCTGGTGGTCTGTTGCTTGAGGAAATTACTATCGCGGTTCACCAATACGTCGGGATCTGATTTGGAAGTGCTAACCGGTGTGCCGGGGACAGCGTTCACAGGTGGTGTACAACTTGCCGGTAGCGTGGCCGTTGACTGGAAGAAGATCGGTGTCGCGGTAAGGCTGCTACTAAAGAAATTGCAGTTTGCGCCTAGAAATTGAGCCGGTTGCTGCCAACTGCCATAGTGGAACTCATCGAGCAGACTGAAGTCATGGGTGACCTGCCAAGTTACTCCGAAATCTCCGTAGGAGGACACGCGACGACCTTCGATCGGTCCCGTTTGCGAAAAATTTGACAGTAGGCTCTTACTGCTGAATCCCGCAAAACTTTGCGTGTAGTCGTACACGTGCATATCGCCACCGGTGTAGCTAAACTTGCCGGTTAACTGGACGACAGGCGTCGGATTGGATTGAATGCTGATTTGTTCTGTAGGCGCATCTGTGCGGCCACGCCAATGCGAGAAATAGTTGTAAAACGCGTTGCAGTTGGAACTTACGATACCTCCGGGTTGAAATGCAGGATTACACGGCGGCCCGTTCCAGGTGACTCCCAGATCCACGGGAGGAAATCCCGAACCCACACTGAACTGTTGATTCTGATCTATGGTTCCCGGGTCGGTTTTGTAATAACTCCAAATTTGGTCGTAACTAATATTCGTCCGGGGCACAAAGCGAAAATCGACCCCCAAACGGTACTGACTTAAGCCTGACGATAAATTCTGCAACAGAAACTGGTCTGTCCCTTCGTGAATAGGTGTGAAGGCGGGGCCTACATTGGTGTTGTGGTTATACCCGAAGCGAAACCTGATCTTCGCGTCCGGCAGCACGGTTAATCCATAGTTCTGCATGTTTCTGCGCGTGTTGTAGTAATGCGGAGACATCGCGATTACCTGGGTGTTCAATACCCCGGCTGGCGCATTGACCAGCGGATTAAACCCTGCCGGCGCGTTCGCTGGTGGCGGCGCGGGATTAAACGGATTCGCCAGCACGGAGTAATCCCAGAAGTTCTCATCGTGCCGAAACAGGCCGTTAAACGAGTACCACTTGTTCTTGCTGATGCGTAAAGTGCTTACAACGTTTGGATCCCCTCCATACCCGAAATTGCTGAAGAAAAATCGGTCGAAGAAAGTTCCGCGGTGGTCTAGCGAGCGCATCTCTGTTGTGAAGTTGAGGAGCCTCGGCCCTTGCTGCAGGTTCACCATGGTGTCGTACGTCTGTTCATCCCCCGATACGCTTGTAAACCGCCCTCCAAATTCAATGGATTGTTTAATATTGTAATTGTCCTGATTGATGCCTTTTTGTTCATCCGTCTGTTGTGCCTGGACAATAGGCACCCACATTAATCCCGCGGATAACAACCAGAAAAACGAGCGATAACCAGCCAAGAAATGTAACCACGTTCCGTGCTTTTTCGTGTTCTTCATGGTTACCCTCCCTCACGGCGTGAAGAACACGCTGCTTGTGTTCGAACCGTGTATCGCTACATGGCACAGGGTGCACGATTGATACTTTGTCGATTGATCGTGGAAACTCGGCGTCCCTGGGGGTCCGGCGGTTGCCGTTTGCGAATGACAGCTGATGCACAGCAGGTTCACTTGGTTCTGCCTAAGCATGCGCTGGTTTGTTGAGCCGTGAGGCGAATGACAGATCACGCATCCTTCGATTTTTGCTTCATGTTGGTAAACGAAGGGGCCCTGCTTTTCCGTGTGGCACTTGTAGCAAACCTCGTCTCCTGCAGCGTCAGTCCGCAATTGTTTCGGGCGGACCGACCCATGAGGATTATGGCAATCGTTGCACTGTACCAGCCCTTCATTCACCCGGTGGTGGAACGGCCTGGCAAACTCCGCCCGAACATCCATGTGGCACGTGTAGCAGAGCTCGGGAGACTTAGCCTTCATTAAGAACTGCGATTCTTTCGCGTGATGTGGAGAATGGCAGTCGATGCAACTTAGCCCGTTAGCTAAATGAATGGACCGATCGTAATTCCCGTGTTCCTCGGTGTATTGATGGCATCGGAGACAGCGAGCACTGGTTTGCTGGGGAGTCGCATCCTTGAACGTAAAAATCTTGCTCTTGTCTCCGCCACCATCGACATGCTCCTTTCCAGGACCGTGGCAGGCTTCACAGCCGTGCCACTCCGGTCCTTTTCGCGCTTCGAGTTTCCCCTCCATGGTGGTTGTGAAATGCGCGGTAGTCTCAAACTGGTTGTACATGTCTTCGTGGCAGGTCTTGCAGGTGTCGGCCCCTACATACAGATTAGGGTCGGTCGGAGCCACATATACTTTGGCCTGACCAGAGGATTTGGTCTGGGCAGCATTCTTTTTGTCGCCAGAATGAGCGAAAGGAACTCCCACCGCCAGAATCAGCGCTGTTAGAAGGCAAGAGATGAGGAGCCGCTGCCAATATTTCATCGAAATTGTTCGGCTGTCGACGGACAGATTCCTGCGTCCACACGATTCAGATCACATTCACTTTGTTTCTAAGGACATCACAACCTCGAAAGCGCCCTTAAACTGCCTAATCCACCTCCAAGACTGGTCGAGCCGACGCTTCTAGAGAACAATAGGCTTCTTGATAAAACCTGCAGGCAGCGAAGATATTTTGAAGCTTATCCATTTGCAGCTAGGGTTTTCCCTAGTGGCGGTAGGGTGAGCTTGGCACCAGTACTAAAACCATTTTCTGCTCATTCCATCACTAGCTAAACGGTTTTTCCAGTTGGTGTTATTCCTTTCTTTACCTACAATTCCCTTGATCCGTAACGCCCAGCGAAGTCGTTCGTCGAACAAGCATGTGATGTACGAGCAATTCTTCAACTTCATGGGCCTGCGTGAGGATCCTTTCCATGGTCTCTCCTGGACCCCCGTTTCTACCACTCCACCCCGGCTCATGAATCCGCTATCTCCGAACTCCTGTTCGGGATTGAGACCCGTCAAGGCTTCCTGCTCCTCACTGGCGAGGCCGGCACTGGCAAAACCAGCATTCTCAACCAGATTCTAGATTGGCTGCACGGCCGCAAGCCGCTCCTCCGCCTACATTTTCCATACTCATCTCGAACCCATTGGCCTCTTACGCTTCATCGTTCACGAGTTCGGCCTGCTCCTGCTACTTCCAATTCCAAGAGCGAACTCGTCAATGCCCTACACAATTGGCTGGTCCACCGATACGCCGCACAAGACCTCCCCGTCCTAATCCTCGACGAAGCACAAGCGCTACCAGTGCAATCTCTCGATGAGCTTCGACTGCTGCTGAATCTCGAGACGCCTCGCGGCAAACTCTTGCAGATCATCCTCTCCGGCCAGCCGGAATTGGAACAGAAACTCCGTTTGCCGGAGCTTCGCCAGTTGCGCCAGCGCATCGTGATCCACTCCCGCCTCCCAGTTCTCACTCAAAAAGAGACCGCTGCTTACATTTCCACTCGTTTGGCTGCCGCCGGTTGCACCCGTTCCCCACTCTTTCCCGACGAGGTGGTTCAACAAATATATATGGCTTCCCATGGCATCCCGCGCGTGATCAATCTCCTCTGTGAGCATGCCTTGATTTCCGCCAGCGCCGAGCAGCAACGCATGGTTTCTTGCGACCTCATTGAGCGGGTTGCTGCGGACTTCGACCTACTCGCTCATCCTCTGGCAGTCACCAACACGGACTCGCACGTTCGTCCTGCACGGTTCGCCCCGTTTCCAATCCTTCCATTACCCACGCCTCCTGCTGTGGGCATCGAGCCTACTCCCAAAGAGCGTCCGACTCCGGCCGTTCCTCCTGCTGCTGCTGCGCAACCTCTAAATTATTGGCGCAAGCGTCGTTCGCGTTCGTTCGTCTCCACGTTTGGGCGCAACTTCGCCACAACCTTCCAGAGCGGTTGGAATCGCTTCTCCCTCACGTCTGCTAATTTCGTTTGCTCCGTGGACCGCGCCCTCAAATCTGTCGTCGACCGTCCCAAGCCCGAGCCCACGTACGTGCCCGATCGCTGTTCCACGGAGAATTCCTGGGTCCAGATCGAGTTTGACCTCTTCAAAGATCCGCTCGCCGCGGTCGATGCCTTCGTGCATGCTGCCGCCCGGGAAAAGCAGGATTCCGTTCCGCCCGTTTCTCCTCCACCAACCGAGCAAGCTCCCAAGTACGGGCGTACACCCGAGTCCCATCTGGCTCCCGCCGCTGTCGAAAGCAAACTCGGTCCTCCCCCCCGACGCTCCTGGGATGGCCTTAGCCGCGCGTCTGCCAATTACGCACGCTCCGTATATCGCTCCTTCGTTCGGGATTGCCGTTGCTGGTTCCACGATCTTACTCTGCTCAGGCCCGCTCTCAAGCTTGCGGCGTTCCCCCAACCGGCTAACGGGCAATCCGCCGCCAATCGCAGCCGTCTCGCTCCGATCATCAACTGGCTGCAGCAACCTATCACTCCCGTAAATTCCTCGTGCACTCGTCCCATCCCTCGTTCTGCCCAACGACCCCAGTGAAAATCTTCCTCCTTGTTCATGAAGCCCGTGATAATAGCAGTGATCTTATGGGCAGCTCGGAGGATCATCTTGGTCGATGAGGCACTCTTCCGATTACCGAGAGCACTCGTTAGAATAGAGCCTCGTAAATCAGCGAGGGGACATGGCTTGTAATTCTTGTGGGTCAGTTCATCAAGGAAGGTTTACTTCCGAGATCGACATTCATTTTCCAGGACTGAGCAACGTAAAAAAGAGTCCCGTCCTTGTGTATCCCGAACTAACGGTATGCCTGGATTGCGGTAAGGCGGAGTTTACCGTGCCCAAAGACGAATTAGCCCTACTCGCTAAGAGCGATGCCGCTGGGCGTGGTTAGGGCCATCAAGGAGCAAGACCGGATTGGGAAACGTAGGACTGACCGGCGAGCGCCGCTTTTATCGCGAGCACCAAGTCGTGCTTCATATTGAACTTATGTACGTAGCCCAAGGCTCCTGCTCGCATGCAGGCCTCGACAAGCTCTTGTTCTCGGCGTACCGTCAGGATAACAATTTTTGATGTGGAACCGGATGCTTGGAGTTTGTGCACTGCGTCAATTCCATTCAATATCGGCATGTTGATATCAGTCACGATGACGTCAGGAAGGAGGCAGCGAGCTGCCGACACCAATGCTGCGCCGTCCACTACTGTTCCGATGACCTCAAAATAGGGAGATAGCAGAGCTCTCTCTGCGTCGAGGAGAGCGCCATGATCGTCGGCCAATAAAACGCGGGGGCGACTCAATGTTCGCCTCTCAAAGAGTACTCAGAATCGCTCGGTCTAATTGCTGAGCAGCAAACCGGGAGGACTCTGGGCCTTTGGTCTGAGAGTACCTGCGAGAATAAATGCTGCACCACTCGGGAAATACCTAGTCTAGGAAGGCATTGTGAAGAAAAATAGAGGTCCTTCCCGAGTCCTGTTGTGTCTTCCACGGCAGCGGGGTTGCTCCCACTGCTCGCGTGTGACCTGCGCGTAAGTTCTAAACTTAGCCACTTTCCAAAACAACTCGAGGAATCCCCAGTGAGTCTCTGCGCAACTAACGCCCAGAACATTTAGGGCTTAATCGAGATCAACCCTGCCTTCAGCGCAAACAAGACCAGGTCGGCATTACTCCGAAGATTGAAAGCTCTCATGATGTGACGCTTGTGAAATTCCACAGTCTTTTCACTTAGGTTGAGGAGCCCCGCTATCTGCTTAATGGGCAGTCCTTCAGCATACAACTGAACGACTTCCCGCTGTCGTTGGGTCAATTCCTTAGAGAACTGCCGCACTCTGGCCTTCGTTGCAACCCAGTCCTCCGCTCTCAATTTGGGCGTTAAATAGGACTTGCCACGCAAGACACTATCAATCGCATTTAGTAGCTCCGGTCCGGTCGAGTGTTTCAACACAAAACCGACGGGGGCCAGTTCGAGAGCTGCTGCAGCCAGATTTGGGTCATCACGCATCGTTAGGAAGATAAACTTGATGTTGGGAGCTTGTTTTCTAGTTTTCCGGGCCGCATCCAGACCATTCAAGAGCGGCATTCCGACATCCACAACAATCACGTCCGGCTGAAGTCGTATGGCCTCCGACACCATAGCGGGACCATCCGACACTACCCCGACTACGGTATAAGTCTTCTCCAGATAGGCACGCAAGATCTCGGCGAAAATGGCGTGGTCATCTGCAATCAGGAAACGCGGCCCGCTCACGTATGCAGACACACTGTGCTTCCTTTCCGGGCGTTCAGCAAAAGCCAGCTCAGTATACGTACATGAGAATGAATTGAAATGTGACCTGCAACTGGGGAAAGGCCTAGTGGCAGGGGGGACTGGAACGCCTATAAATTCCCAAATCGGACGAGACCTTCTTACATCCGACCTCGGGCTGCCGTTGACTTCGCGACACCGATCCCCATCGAACTTCGACCGGAGTAAGTGCCACACAATCGGTACGGGAGGAATTGTCAGAACGCAAGCTTTAGCGCCAGTTGGATCACACGAGGGTTGACAGCTGTGCTGCTGATGACGCCGAACGTCGGTGAGGTGAAGTTGGTGTCTGGATTGGCAAACTGCGGATGATTCAGCGCATTAAAGAACTCGGCACGAAATTGAACGTTACTTTTCTCGAGCGGCCAATTGAGGGTCGCTGTTTTTGAAACTGCGAGATCCAGGTTTGCTTGTCTTGGACCGTCTACAATTCCAGTCCCGCTATCGCCGAACGCGGTCCCGATGCTATCCGCGCCAACAATTGAAGGATTCGTAAAACAGGCGGCATTGAAATAGCCTCCCAATTTCGACTCCACCGACCCTGCCTTGACCAGTTGGCTGTTCGAGCAGATTCCGCTCAGCTGCGCTCGGTCTTCGCTTATCCCAAACACGTTATTGGCATTGGTATCGGAGATGGTGAGAGCGCTGCCAGATTGAATCGTGACTACCGTAGCAAGCTCCCAACCTCCTAGAACCACCCGTTCGAGTCCGGCTGACGGGCTGGGGAGACTCCATGTTGCACTAAGAACGAATCGATGAGTTCGATCGAAGCTGGCGCGCCCCCATCGCTGGCCTGGCGAGTCTTGGTCGCCTAGTGTCAGCGCATTTCCTGACGACGTTGAGTTAATGTCGGCGCCATCGGTGTCCAGCGTCTTCGAGAAGGTGTAGGAGGCGAGGAATTGAAGGCCGTGCCCCAACCGCTTCGTCAGGCTCACTTCCAGCCCGTTGTACCAGGAATTGCCTTCGGATTCCATTTCAACGAGGGAGTCCGTAGACACTCCGAGCACCGGAACTCGCAGAGAGATATTTGCGACGCTATCTGTCGTCACCCCCCTTATTGGATTGCTCACAGACGCTGATAAGGCTTGATTGAGGGAACGTTGGCGTACCAGGTGTATTCCACGGGTCCCTACGTACCCGACTTCCAGCAACCAACCTTCACGGAACTCAGTCTGAACGTTTAACGAATATTGCTGAACCATCGTGGGCCGAAAGCTGGGAGCGACACCGTAAATGGTCGTGGCGGTAGTTGGTGAGTAGGCGGGGAACATAGGGAAGGAATCCGGAGTAGGAAACGGCTGCGCGAAAGGCGATTGGAAAGTCGCACTGGCATTTGACTGGCCACTGTTCAATCGGAATTCAGAATACGGAGCGCCGAATACGTTTTGATAAAACGCTTGTCCGGTTGGCTGGGAGTAATAAATTCCGTAACCTCCCCTGAGTACCAACGCGCTTGAACTGGGCAACAACTGCCAGGCAAACCCGATTCGTGGAGCTAGCGTATTTTGTCCCTCTCCATAGTTTCCAAACGGATTGTTCACCCGAGTGACGCCGGGCGGAAGCGTACCAGAGAAGTTGGTAGCGACTAGATAACCCGCGAGGCTTCCATCCGGCGGGGGGTTTGCATCAGCCTTGCTTAGATCGAAGCTGGAGTTTCTGCCCAACTCGTCTCCGAACTGGCCGATGCGCTCATATCGCAAGCCAATATTGAGCGTTAAAGACTTGTCAACTCTGTAGTCATCCTGTGCGAATCCTGCACCCTCCCACGCCCGGTAGGCTCGATATGTCAACCCGAAGTCATCAAATGACGAAAAAACATTGCTGAATTCCGTACCGTTGCTCTCCGCATTCAAGCCAAGCAGAAAATCCGGCCAACTGAGAAACCGCACGAATGATCCGAGCCCTATTATGTCAATATTGTCTTGAAACCTGGTTATCGATCCACCCAGTCGGATGGTGTGGGCTCCATGGATAAAACTGAGATCATCACCAAAGACAAAACTGTTTTGAGTTATGGTGCGCGGGAATCCAGAAGCGAAGCTGACGGAACCGGCTATATTCAAACTTGGAAGCTCATTGTTATAGTTCATCCCTCCTTCGGCAACTCCAACGTCTGACCAGTTAAACGGGGTTTGGGCTTCTGTGCTGGTCCTCGTTCGTACGTAGCCAAACTTTGCCTCGTTGAGCCAGCCGTTGCGGAAACTATAGGTGTGGGCGATGGAGAGGACTCTAAACCCAGAATCGCTCGGGCTCGGGAATCCAGGTATGTTCCCCGCCGGGTTGAGACCATTCCCGGGAAAGGTGATCGTCTCATCGTCATCAGCAAGAAAGAAACGAGCGGAGATTTTGCTGTTGGCACTTGCGAGGTAATCAGCGTTGGTCAAAAACTGATTTTCGTTAAAGTGACAGGGTTCCGCAAAAACCGAAAAACCCTGCTGTGCAAATGGTTTTGTTGTCTCCACCGTTTGCGGAGACGGAATCAAGAAAGATCCATCGGGAAGCTTGAGATTTAACAAATTCAAAGCCACCGGGTTGATATTGGAACCATCTGCTTTGATTGCAAGTCCTCCCAAAGCGCCGGTCATACCGCCAAACAGCCTCCCGAGCGCTGCTGGAGACCTATCGTTGGTTAATGGCGGCTCGCTTAAGCTGGAGGCGCAGGCAATTCTCGACTGACCAGCCGCAACCCCGTTAATCTGGCGAGTCCCTTGATACGAGGCAAAGAAAAGCAATTTCTCCTTCTTTATCGGTCCGCCAAACGCAAACCCAAACTGGTTCTGTTTGAGGGCCGGACGTAGCTGCTGGGCTCGATTGAGGAAAAAATCGTTTGCATTGAGAACCTCGTTCCGAAAGAACTCAAAAACTGTGCCATGGAAATCGTTCCCGCCCGTTTTTGTAATCAAGCTGACGTTGGCACCCGCGTAACGTCCAAAACCCGCATCGTAGAGTCCCGTCTGTACTTTGAACTCCTGTATACTGTCGGGGTTAGGTATAGGAATTCCTCCGCTCCCTGCAGCACTCCCCTGTACGTCATTGACACTTATCCCGTCCATCTGAAAGCTGTTGTCATAGGAGCGAGATCCGTGTACGAAGATCCCATCATTGGATTGGGCGATCTGAGACAGCGCGGTCCCGCCGAGCCCGAGCTCTCCCGCGTTGTACACGCCGACTGCTACACCCGGAGAAAGCCCCGTTATTTGCGCGAAGTTCCTTGTCACGAGTGGTAGCTCGCGAACTGAACTTTCATTGACCACTCTTCCCAAAGCTGCGCTGTCGGTTTGAACCATTTCCGGCTGGGAGGAGACCAATGCATGCTCGAAATGTGCTGCGAGTTGAAGGCGCAGTTGAAGTCTGAGTGTTTCGGTAAGCGAGACGTGCAGTTCGGTAAGGTTCAGAGAATCGAAATCAGCTTTGCTTGCCTGTAGTTGATAGGTGCCGGGGGCTAAGAAAACAAAACTGAACCTTCCATGCTCGTCGGAAGCTGCGGATTCCGTGCGGCCTGTTTCGCGATGGGTTAGGAGTAAGACCACGCCAGGCAACCCGGCACCAGATGGGTCTAGCACCACTCCAGCCAGGGCACCGGTGGAAGTTGTTTGTCCATGTAAACAAGTAGAAAGCAGCGTTGCAACAGCCATTAGGCCTGCCGAAATTATGCGGCGCTGCCTGTGGCGCTTGATTTGTGAACCCTGACTCATGGGGTCCCCAGAACAGCAGTGGGGCAGACTATTCCCGAGTCTTCCGAGGAATTAGCGCTGTAAATGCGAATGCTATCCCAGCCACGGAGTTCCCGCTAGTGTCAGATTCGTGGTTACTGGACCGTTCCTTCGATGGACATTCCCGAAACCATGCGGCTCAGGAACGATATTTTCCAGGTGATGTTAGAAGTGTTACACTTTGCTTCGTTGCGAATCGCCTTGCAGGTTTTTTCGTCCGCCCAGCGGAGCACACCTTGTCGGGTGAATTTAGACAACGCGGTGGGCGCGATTCTGGCCATTGTCCCCAACAGAAGCCGGGAGTGGCAAGGTTTGTCCTGGCGCTAGTCGTCGCTGCGGCTTTTCTCTTCCCCCAATCGATTCGAGCTCAGCAAATCAAGGCAGTCCGGCGCGTCCTTATTTTCAATGATTTTAGTCGCATCGCGTCGCCGGGCATTTCGATTCTTGATCAGGAGATCGCCGCTGGTTTAGCTACTTCTCCATACCAGATCGAACTCTATAGCGAGAATCTTGAAGTGACTTTGTTTCCAGATGAAGCTTCGCAGGACAGGTTCCGCGAATGGTACATTCGCAAATATGCGGACCGCAAACCAGACCTGATCATTACCGTCGGACCTGCGTCTCTCAAGTTTATGGTGGAATCGCATGAAAAGTCATTTCCGAACACTCCGGTTATCTTCTGCGGTACTACAGAGGAGATGTTAGACCAGTTGAAACCCGACTCTCAATTTACCGGTGTTTGGGGGGTGGCGCAGCCAGAAATGACCCTGATAGCGGCGCTGCACTTGCAACCCGATACCAGGCACGTGGTTGTCGTGGGTGGTATCGGAGCGTTTGACCGGAGCCTTGAGGCACTGACCAAGAAAAGTTTGCGTAAGTACGAGTCGCAGTTCGAGTTCACATATCTTACGAACCTGGACATGCCCGCGCTCCTTGAACAACTGAGACGGTTGCCGAGCAAGACGATCGTCTATCACACCTCCATTATGGAGGATGCTGCGGGAGCACACTTTATTGACGCCTCCCAGTCCGTTCCTATGGTTGTCGACGCTGCGAATGCACCCGTCTTTGTCACCGATGACGTGGATATCGGCAAAGGTACGGTCGGTGGCGATGTGGTGAGTTGGGCTGCAGACGGTAAGGTCGCTGCTGCGATGGCGGTGAAGATTCTCGACGGGATGAAACCGCAGCAAATCCCCGTAGTGAGGAACAGCGACGTCTATATGTTCGATTGGAGAGCTCTACATCGCTGGGGATTCAAGGAAAGCGACCTTCCACCCGGCAGCATAGTGATTTTCCGCGAATTGTCGGTGTGGGAACGCACCAAACGGATCTGGATCAGTGGACTATTGGTTATTTTCAGCTTGGCTCTTCTAGCCATGTACCTTCAGCACAGCCGAGCGGAACTGAAGAAGTCGCGCGATGCACAGGTGCAACTTAGCGAACATCTAATTGACGGCCAGGAGAAGGAGCGAAGCAGACTGGCATCAGAACTACACGATGATTTTAGTCAACGCTTGGCGGTGCTTGCGTTCGGATTGCAGAATACTGCGGAAACACTTCCGGATTCACCAGATGCGCTGAAACAGACGCTCGACGGCTTCAGGCAGTCAGTTTGTGAGCTTGGTGACGATCTTCATAGCTTATCCCACCAGTTACATTCATCCACACTGGACACTCTGGGACTCGTGGCGGGCTTAAGGTCTTTGTGTAGAGAGTTTGGTGTGCGGCAAGGCATAGAAATCGATTTCACATCGGAAGGTGTTCCGCACACCGTAAAGCCGGAGGTTTCTTTATGTCTATTTCGCATCACCCAGGAAGGCCTTCAGAATTTGAAGAAACACAGCGGTGCCAAAAGGGCTCAATTGAGTTTGCACCATAGGGGCGACAAATTGTTCCTCTCTTTGCGCGACGAGGGTATGGGATTCGATGCGAACACGATGGAAAAACCTGGCCTTGGCATTCTCAGTATGCGGGGACGTGCACGCCTCTTAGGCGGAGATTTCGAGATTCACTCGACACCCGGCAAGGGAACGAGAATTGAAGCATGGGTACCTCTCGAGCCCGTCGCAGATCCATTGAATGTTTGAATTTGCGTGACTCCTCGCAATATAGGGGTTCAAGGCTGGTGCCGCAGTCGACTAACTGGGTACGGAAGGATACCGCATCTCAGTTCTCATGGTCGCGTTTGAACTGTGTGTTCATTGATGTAGCTAGCGGATGTTCTCCAACAACTGGAGACACTTACCCGGGATATTCAGCTTATTCACTGGCTCATAGTGTTGTTACCGACCTTCTTGGCGATGGTTGCGCTATCTTGGTCATTTAGAGCTTGGTCGAGACCAATCCTTGCTTCAGTGCAAACAAGACTATATCGGCGTTGCTATGAAGGTTGAAGAATTCTTGGATTTGGTGTTTGTGGAACTCCACCGTTTTTTCGCTTAAGGCTAAGATATCTGCGATCTCCTTAATCGATCGGCCCTCAGCTAGCAAGTGAACAACTCCATTTTGTCGCGGCGTCATGCTCTTCGAGCCTCATCAGTTCCGCCAAACTCAACGGCCTAAACCCCGAAGCTTATCTGCGGAATGTGCTTGAACGCATCGCCGACCACCCGGTCAATCGCATCGGGGAACTCTTGCCCTGGACACCTGGCCCCGGAACTCGCTCAGGACGAGCTCAACGGCGCTTAGTCAACCAAATACTACGACGGTCCACAGACGACGCTTACGGAGCTGCTCTATGCATGGGAAAAACAAAAGAGCCTGGTGAACCCTACCTAACCCCGTTCTTGGCGGATCTGCCTAAAGCGTGAGGCTAGAGAATCTGGTTGTCTTCGGCACACCCTCACTTCTATTTTCCGGAATACGATCTTTCTACAGATGATCCTCTACCAAGAGCTTTGCGATGGGTGAGTGCATGAAGTATCTGGCCGCCGTCACTTACCTTTTCCCGAGTTGTGCTCGGTTAGTCCGCTAGGGTCCCCAACGCCTGTTGAGAACCTGTATGGATGCGCTTCAGAATTACGACATCTTCGTGGAGGCACGCAACGACGGGGTGAGCGACGAATTGCTTTTGCAAAAAAGCAGTGACGGCAAATACACTGATGGTCTCGTGTTAAAGAGGAAGTTCCGATAACTTCCGTAGCTTCCTTCCGTTATACCTCGGACGCTTGCATTAACAAAGGCCTGCGGTGATATCCGCAGCGCATTCCGGACAAGCCCATCAAGGTTACGCATATACGATATGCAGACTTAATAACTCTTTTAATCATGGTCGCGAAACGTAGCTGGTCTTCGCTACGAACACATTTGAATTTTAAGCCTAGTCCACTCCCGCTCTTAACGTAGCGCACGGTAGCATCGGCTGTAATCTCTCCATCCTCCACAAGAAAATGAAGTTTAACGGTCGCATCGACGGGACAGACTTTGAACGTTTCGATAAAAAGACCACCTACACTCACATCTCTAACTCGTGAGGTGTCTTCAACTCGGCCACACTTCCAGATGCCCCACACTCCTTGAGGCGTCTCAACTCGCTCGTGGTGCCTTCTTGAAGCAACAGCCTGTTTTTTCACAATGTGCTCGCTCGCGCCATATTATTCATGCAACGTGAGACCCCAGAACGAGAATCGAAGGAGCTACGAGAAAGGAACCATGCACCATTGCAACTTGGAATTACGACGAGGTTCCTTACGGAAGTCGTTCATAAGAGATAGTTGCCACGTAGGCAGCAGCGAAGCCCTTCGGTCTAAATGACGCGCCAGATGTCGGGCATCCACCTTTCGGGACGTTTTGGATTCTTTCTTAACCTAACCACCAAAACCACAAGCGACCCTATTAAAAGAAGTTGGTTCATAAGACCGCCTTATTGCGCATTCAGGATAGGACGATTCGACTAAATCGTCCGGTTAATCCCACAATAGGCGACTCCGGACAATGTCAGCAACTATTTTGAGTCGTGTTATGGGCTTATAAACAGCACCCGTGACTGCTCCACGCGGCCGCAGCAACAACTCACCCGTTCATTAAAATGACCGGTCCTGGTAAACGCGGTGGTCTCAATGGGTCGACGCAACACTCAGCTCGAACCCAACCTGTACTGGTAACAAAAGTTAAAATCGCTTGCTAGGACTAGATCAGTCGGAACACTATCCTCGCTGGGATCGACGACGGACAAACAGATCGGCTCTCGTGGCGAAGTTTTGTCGAAGCAATGCTTTGGATGGAGTTGCATCGACTTGTTGGCACGCAGTTTTACACGTATGTGAGTCGGAAAGCACTGCAGCGGCAGTTCGATCGGTACCATCCGAACTTGGAGAGATCGCGCGGGGAGTGACGGAATGAGAATCACTGAAAGGGTAGGGGGACGGCGGCTGATTCTGATTCCGCCATGGTTTTTTGTGTCGAGACATTCGTAATCGACGCCGTCGAGCACGAACACCATCCCGAGATCGCCACTCTTGGTGAGAAACACTTCGTCATCGATGAAGCCAAATAGATTAATCTGCGTGCACAGAGCGGCGGCCCCGTTATAGTCCGTTGGGATTTGACTGAGCTTAAACACCATGCAATCTCCGTACGCCAAGAGCCTCAAACTTCATCGGATCGTATTGGGTGCAAACCTTCGTGGAATTCAGTAGAAACCGGAGGATTTGCGGGTCGGTACGCGTCGCCCAGCGCGCAAACAGGTACAGCGCAAAGAACATCCCCAGCGCTCCCACGAGGCTGCTGAACGGGTTGAAGACACAGGCGGCCACGATGAGCGCAAAGAAGAACAGGCGTCGCTCCGCTCCCAAGATCGTGAGCGGGCGATTCAAAGATCGGAATACGGGTTTGGTTTGCACGATCATCGCTCTCAGACTCCGAATAGCCACGTGAGGAAATTGACGGCGAGAACCGCCATGCCCAATCCAAAAACGATGCCCGCGAACGTGCGTTTACCTCCGCCTTCACCGAAAGCAAACGTGAGTCCGCCGATGACAACGGCTACCAACGCAAGTCCCTTTGCGATGGGGCCGGTAAACGCTGTTTGCAAGACCGTGACGGCGTTCTCCCAAGGCGAGGTGCCCTGTGCTCGCGCAATAGCGGCCACCGCAAGAGTTAATCCGGCAGCAAGGAGCCATCGCCCGGTCGCTGCTCCAACGCTCTCCCGCTGCTGAATCTTTAATCTCCCCATCATCGGCTTAGCCCTCCTGTTCGTGTCCGGTAATGCCACTGAACTGCATGGGAAGGTAGTCGTGACGCGCCATTTCCATCCAATACTTCGTTGGTTGGTCCCTATAGTCCCGAGCTATAAAGCGAGTGATTTCGGACAGGCCGATGTGGCTTTTACCAAGGTCTTTTCTTGGTGTCTCTGAAATAAAAAGCGCCTCGGCGGTTAAGCCGAGGCGCGCCGGAAAATTGGTTTTATGCGGCCTGTTCTCGTGGTGTGGCTTCGAGTGCATCAAGAATGCGCGAAGCGGTTGTTTGGACATACTCCAGGCTCGCCAAGAGTAGCTTTGCATCTCCTCCATACAAACCGATGTAGTCCTGGCTAGCGGTCCCTGGCTCAAGGCCAATCGCGGTACAAACAACGTAGGCCACGGACTCGGCTTCGGTCTCACGAATGCGCTTGTCCGTGTCTGCCCGCCGTGCTCCGAAATGCATATCCGAATGGGCAAGTTCATGCACCAATGTGGCGAAGGTTTCGGCGGGACTTTGGCCGGGAGATAGCGTGATCTTGCCCTTTTCGGCGCTTCCCTTGGTTGGCGCAATCGCGTCGGAATAGGCCAGCTCGATTCCATTGGCACGAACAAACTCTTCGAGTCGTGCGAGGTAGACACTCGGGTCCCCAGTGATGGCCCCAATTTGGGGTAACTCCTTCCCGGTCGTCTGCTGTTCGTCCCACACGAAAACCGCGCGAAAACCAGAGACTCGGCGTGCATCTTCGGATTCGCGGGATTCGTCTTTCTTCTCCTCGACTTTGCGGAACATCGGGGCAAGGATCATGATGCCTTTCTCGCCTTTCTTGACTTGCCGTCCTAGCGACTGCCAGGCCTTGTAACCAGCTACGCGACCGGCATTAGGGCATTGCTTCAGGATAAGCAGCACGTTCAGGAAGGAATAGGCCCTGAACTTGGACATAGCTCCCAGATAGCGCGTGAGTGCCTCACTGTGGCCAGCGTTTAACGCCTCCACGAGATGCTCGATCGCTTGATTTGCAATTTTCTTGATGTTTTCGGAATTCATTTTTTTGTCCTTTCGGTGTATGAAGGTTGGCTCCTTCAGACAGACACAGGAGCCAAACCGGAATCGATTCACCGGAAAGGACAACTCTTTCTTGCTTGCGGCCGGAGCGGATGGCGACGAGCCTGACAGAGACGCTTTCCTCTGGCGGGCACGTGCGCTAGTGGAGGCGCATACTCTGATTTTTTGGGTTTCAGTCTCAAGCCAATAGACGCGGATTATAGGGTTGGTTCAGAGAAGTATTGGACGGTCGAAAGGAATCAGTAGAGCCTTGGAAAGATGAAGATACCGCTACAGATGGAGTAAGCCATGAAACTGGTCGAAACGCTGAAAAGCCGGACCGGAGCGCTTAAGGTTGTGGAAGTCGCCGGATTCTTGGGGGTCACACCGCAACATATTTATAAGATGGCGGCGAGCGGCGCCATTCCCTCCTTTCGGGTTTCAGGGTCTGTGCGTTTCGACCCCGATGACGTAGCCGCATGGCTCCAGGGAAAACAGGCCCCTACCGCTCCGCGCAGAATCGGTTCATCTAGGGTCGCCGCCTGATGCGCAAATTTCCCGGTTAAGGTAGCTAGAACAGCACCATCTGCTTCTGCCCGTCCCAGCCCTCCCGCAATGGCTGGAACGTCTCGGCCAAAAAATGCCTGAGCGACTCATGGAGGGTTCGTGGGCAATCTATGGGACAAGACCATGGGGACCTTCATAGCGAATATGAACATCTCAAGCAGCAATAGTTCCGATCGATGTACACCGTCGGAACAACACCTCCAGTCTCAAACCGCCAGCGCCGCCAGTTCACTCGAATTCACGCGCGCCATCACATCTTTGTTTCGAACGGCTTTCAAATAAACCATCGTCGAAGCCAGATCCTTGTGCCCCATCCAATTCTGCAGCGTTTTGATGTCGCAGACATGATCCTGCAAATTGCGCGTTGCAAACGTATGCCTGAATTTGTGCAGGAAGAATTTGGAGCAGTACGGCCCGTCCGAGCACTTGTTTCCATGTTTGGAGACGCACTGCCCGCAATTCATTTTCGAGTGGAAGGCGATGCGCTTGAGTTTGAATTCGTGGCGCTTGTCAGCTCGTCCCGACTCGTTCGGAAACACCAGGGCGTCGGGAAGTAGTTTTTTGTTGCCCTTGTATTTTTTGAGCGCGGCGATCAACGAGGCCGGGACGGGTACTTCGCGTTCCTCTTTGTTCTTGGGCTTGAACCCGTAGAGCGGCTTGCGCGTCACGCGAATGACTTGCGTTCGGAAGTCGATATCGCGCCATGTTAAATAGCGCATTTCTCTGTCGCGAAGGCCGGTCAGCAGATAGCAGAGATAAAGAACCCGCTCGTTTTGGTCGCAGGCCTCCAACAATGCTTCAATTTCCTCCGGTTCGTAGATCGAGCGGATCGGTTCGACGTAGTCTGGCCAATCCCGATTGCTGAGCAGTTTGCTGATGCCGTTGGCTTTGAGCAGTTGTGAAACAATCACCGCTCGGTTGTAGGCGGTGCGGGGACCGCAACCCAGTTCATACAGCTTGCGAATGAAAGAGAGAAGATCTTCACGCTTCACATCCTGAATAAACTGCTTTGCGCAGGTGCTGGCGAAAAGCTCCAAGCAGTATTTATACGCGATGTAGGTCTTGGGCTCTCGTTGTGGCGGCGCCATGTCCTTCAGGTACGAGGCGACTGCTTCAGGTATCGCCAGCCCGCGACCGCTCCCGATGATCTGGACGGTCTCGATCCCGGCCCGATTGGCTTCGAGTTCGATGGCTTTACGCCGAGCGCGGTCGACGACTTCGAGACGATCTTTGATCTGCTCACGCTTGCGTCCGTTCTGACGCCATTCGATGTAGTAGCATCCTTCGGGATGAACTTCGACGTGACCGCGAACCAAGACTTTGTCGCGGAGTTTACCGTTGGGTTCGACGACCGCAGGATAGAAGTTCCAAATCTTCTCGACTTTGATTTTTTTGAGGATATTGACGCGATTTTTGCCGTAGCCGTTGCCGCGCTTGGACATGGATAAGTGGCCTCGTGTTTCGGTTCTGCGGGGAACAGAACCGGTGGATGATGGACACCATTATGGACACCAAGCCTTGTAAATGCAAGAAAATAAAAGGAGTGGCGGAGAGGGTGGGATTCGAACCCACGGTACCGTTCCCGGTACGCTCGCTTTCGAGGCGAGTACTTTCAACCACTCAGTCACCTCTCCGCAGTGGTCGGCGAAACTAGTTTAGCAGAGGTGTTTGCGGTGGGCTACGGTGTGCCCCTGAGTCGCCTCCCAAGGTTCAACGTTTAAGGTTGAAAACTAAAAGTTGAAAATAAAAGTTGAGTTGCAGGATTGCCATGTCGCACCGGGGCAGGCGCTCAACGCCGCGACGAGAAGAACGACTGCAGCAGGGAAGCACAATCCTCGGCGAGCACGCCCGCCGTAACCTCGACGCGGTGATTCAGCTTGGAGGACGTGAGCAGTTCGAAGCACGAACGAAACGCGCCTCCTTTAGGATCATCGGCGCCGTACACCAGCCTTGGGATGCGCGCTTGCACCACCGCGCCTGCGCACATGCAGCAGGGTTCCAGCGTAACGTAAAGAGTAGTGTCGGCGAGTCGATAATTTCCGAGGAGTCGCGCAGCCTCGCGGATGGTCACAATTTCCGCGTGCGCCGTAGGGTCGTTATCGCGAATGGTGCGATTGCCGGCGCGGGCGAGCACTTCGTTCTTGTGAGTGAGAATAGCCCCAATGGGAACTTCGCCTGCTCCTGCGCAAGCTTGCGCTTCGGCTACCGCTAATTGCATAAAGTAAAGGTCATCGTGTGGCATGAGAGACGACGAGAATATCACGGCGGCCAGCGGCCGGGGATTGCGATGCGAGCGTTGCCCGTAGGCACGATTCGAACCAGCACCTACACGGGAAAAGCCCGTCTACATCAACCCACGTGAATTTCTTGTAGCGGTGCCCGTTTACTGGCACATTATGCAAATCCGCTTGCCGCCCAGCGATCGTGAGTGAATTGGTGAACAATCGATGCGAAAAAGACAAACATCCAACTCAACAGCAAAACAGGATGCTGCCCCCTCTGAGCTGATTTCCCGCTACATCTCCGATTTGCCGGACTGGCGTGGTCAGACCCTGGCGAAGATTCGTAAATGTTTCCAGGATGCCGACCCGGAAATCGTCGAGGAGTGGAAGTGGATGGGCAGCCCCACGTGGTCCCACAACGGTCTAATTGCCGTAGCCAACGCTCACAAGGACAAGGTGAAGGTGACCTTCGCGATGGGAGCGCACTTCGCCGATCGTCACAAACTTTTCAATGCCGGCCTTCAGGGCAATCGCTGGCGAGCGATTGATCTGTACGAGAACGACCGCGTAGACCAAGCCGCTTTGAAGGACCTGATCCGCTCTGCGGTTGCCTTCAACCTCGCCGGCACTAAGAAGCGGTGAACTCCGTCTCGCGCCGCCAGTCCCAACTCCAACAACCTCATACTCTGTCACGCGTAGCACGAGTCCTTGACAAGACTGCGGGGTGGCCAGAGACTAAAACTATGAAAGAACTTGTGTCACGGATATTCCAGGCTGATTTTCTCAAGGGCATGGGCGTCACGTTCAGGACCCAATTTCCAAGCAACATTTATACCGAGCAATACCCGCTGGAGCGGCCCATGGTGGCGGAGCGCTACCGCGGCGCGCCGCGCCTGAACAAAAACCCGGAGACCGGTGAAACGTTGTGCATCGCCTGCAATCTGTGCGCGCTGGCGTGTCCTGAGAATCTGATCGTCGTGGGATGGGAGCGCGACGATGCCACCCGCCGCAAGGTCCTCACCTTTTTCACCTACGATACTTCGCGCTGCATGTTTTGCGGACTTTGCGAAGATGCTTGCCCCACCGATGCCCTGGAACTGACGCAAGACTTCGAGATGGCGTATTATGGCCGGGAAGGCGCGATCTGGGATCGTCACCGGCTCGAAGAAGGGCCGACCCCAACGCGCTACACGCGATAATCAATCAATGGAAATCCGAAGAGATCCAGTCTCCCAAAGTTGGGTTGTCAGTGGACAACGCGAACAGATTCAGGATGGCGACAATCCCTGCCCGTTTGACCCCGGCAACGTGGAACAGGCCAAGAACATTCTGACTTGGCCGTCGGAGGGCACTTGGCAGGTGCGGGTGATTCCGCATCCCAACCCCTTGTACCTCGTGGAAAACGAACCGGCGCGAGTGGCTGAAGGGATTTACGACAAAATGGGGCCGCTTGGCGCGCATGAAGTGGTTGTCGAAACCAGGCAGCACGATAAGCGCCTCTCCCAACTCAGCGATGAGGAGATCGATCGCGTCTTGTGGGTCTGGGGATCGCGTATTGCGGATCTCAAGAAGGACCCGCGGTTTAAGTATGTCAGCGTATTCAAGAATCAAGGCGCGATGGCCGGGGAAGAATGGACCCACGCGCACTCCGAAGTGACCGCCACCATTTTTGTGCCGCGCCGCATCAAGTACGAATTAAGTGCGGCGCACGAATGGTATAAGGATCGAGAACGCTGCGTATTCTGCGACATTGTGCGCCAGGAAGAAAAACAGGGGAAGCGCATCGTCGATGTGCAGGGCGACTATTACGCCTTGTGTCCCTATGCCTCGCGAGTGCCCTTCGAAACTTGGGTCATGCACCGGCGCCACAATCATCTGTTCGAGCAGGCCCGTCCAGGCTCCAACCGGCGGCAGTTGGCAACCTTGCTGGGCCGGGTGCTGCGCAGATTAGAGAAGATCGCCCCGGCGTTTCACCTGGTCGTGCACACCTCACCAAATACCCGCAACAAAAAAGGCGAGCTGGCGGGATACTGGAAAACGCTGGCCGATGATTATCACTGGCATATTGAAATCATGCCCATCGTCGAGACTCGCAGCAAATCCTACAGCATCAAGGAAATTTACTTCAACGCCATACTCCCGGAACAAGCCGCGGAACAACTTCGCGCCATTGACCTGAACACGTGAGGAGCCATTGAACCGTAGCGGGGAACACGGTGGAATCGTGGTGAACCTCGTAGTGCTTCTCTTCCTCGTTGCGCTCTGCGCAGCGCTGTATTTTGCTCGCCATCCCATCATGAGGTTCGCCGCGGAGTCCTGGGTTGTGGATGAACCTGCGGCGCACGCTGACGCCATTCTGGTTTTGGGCGATGACAATTTCTACGCGGATCGCGCCACGCATGCGGCAGAGCTATACCGCCAGGGCGTAGCGCCGATGGTGGTCGCAAGCGGCAGAAGGCTGCGTCCAAACGCCGGCGTAGCGGAGTTGATCGAGCATGACCTGGTGGAACGAGGAGTGCCCAAGGAAAAAATCCTGCCATTTACGCACGATGCGGACGACACATTGCAAGAGGCCCAAGGATTGGAGAAGTTTTGCACTGAGCATCATTGGAAAAGTGTGGTGGTGGTCACTTCGAATTATCACACCCGCCGCGTCCGCTATATCTTTGGCGAGGTTTTCCCGGTGGGATTTGCCGTCAGTGTGGCCAGTGCCCGGGATGGGGATTTCGACCCGGAACGTTGGTGGGAGAAGCGCAAATCCATCAAGCTGTTTATGCGCGAACTTATGGCCATGATGGTGGCGCATTGGGAGTTGCGCAATCCGAAAGCCGCCACGGAGAACGGACCAGTGGCCGCCATACCTGTAGCTAACCCCTCCAGGGTTGTGTCCGTTTCGCTGTTGAGGGATTCACCTTGTGTATAAATTCGGCACAGGGTACCTATAAATATTTACGGGGTTTCCTTTACTTCGCATAAGTGCTCTAATATCATAAACATTCTGAGTCGCGTTGCTCCCCAGCCACGAGCGTCGACAAAGAAATCAGACCCAAACAGCCTGAGGTGTCTCCATGTGGCGCAAAGAAGATGCGAATTCCCCGAGTTCCCCTGAAGCGTCGAACCAGCCAACCAGGATAGGATCTAGTGCTCCTGGCAATACACCATCTGGTGGTCACAAATCACCGGCGTGCGTCAGTCAAGGAATTAAGATTAAGGGCGAAGTTGTGGGCACCGAGGACCTATTCATCGACGGCATCGTCGATGGCAAAGTAACACTCACCAATTCCGTCCTGACCGTCGGCCCGAATGCCACCGTAAGAGCGGAGATCAATGCGCGCGAAGTGGTGTTGCGCGGGAACGCGGAAGGCAAGTTCACCGCGGACGAGCGAATCCAGATTTGGCACACGGCTCATGTCCAAGGTGATCTGAAGGCTGAGCGCATCTCGATTGAGGATGGCGCGGAGTTGCGCGGCAAAGTGGAAGCGGGAAAGCCTGCAGCCAAGCCGGCGGCCCCGAGCGAGCCCGCAGGTCGCGCCAAAAAAAATGAACCAAACAAGGCCATGGAAGCGGCCGCCAAGGAAAGCACAGCGACTGACGCAGCCACAGCCGGAGCGGATTGAGAAATGGGTCTTTTGAATAAGTTGGGTCACGCGATTGGCGCGCACTCCCCGAACGAGAACAACAGAACGCTGGTACACGGACGGAATGGCGGGAAGGGTAACGGTCACTCCGGGCCGGTGTCCACGGGAACGCATCGTGAGCCGCAAATGGAAGGCGTGGCGCGCGTTTCGAATGGATTGAAAGAATTTTTGTGGAACTTGGAAGGATTAGGACGCGGCACGCTGCTGGATTTGGGGCCTGCCTGGCAGACCACCCTGAATTTCTTCATTGAGCGAGGCTTTCGAGTTACTTCCGACGACATTTTGCGCGACTGGTTCGACTTTCAGTCGCAGTTACCGGCCAAGAACAAGGCGGAATTAACGGCTGAGGAATACGCGGCGCGCACGCCGGACGCGTTGGCGAAAAAATTCCTGGAACAGAATCTACAGTATGGGCCCTCGTCGTTCGATGCCCTGTTGTTGTGGGATTCCCTGGATTACCTGGAGCCGGCGCTTGTCAGGCCCATGGTCGGGCAATTGAGGGAGATGTTGCGTCCCGGCGGCGTGGTGCTGGGCATGTTTCACAGCAAGAAGCCCGAAGGCTTCCAACGCTATCGTGTGATGGACACCAACACCTTGCAGGTGTTGAGTTCGAAGCCGATCCTGCAGCCGCAAAAGCCCCTGCAGAACCGCGAAATTCAGGAATTGTTCGGCCGCTTCCGCACCATGAAATCGTTCGTGGGCCGGGACCAACTGCGCGAAAGCCTCTTCATCAAGTAGCTCCTCAACGTTTTTCCTATATTCCCCTTCGTTTAGGGTGCCCCACGTACCGGTTCTGTACGTGGGTTCTTGGGTTTCTCCGATTGTCCGTGCAGTGTATTCGTACCAGTGTCATTATCTCGTTACCTCTTGCTTGCAAAAAATCCACATCGCATACGTGAAAATACCCCTTGCAAGCCGCAACCCCCAGGCGTACAAGCAAGCTGTAAGCTCCGAGAGCTTCGGAGGGGAGGATTGATGACTCCACCGGGCTTAGAAGCTGAAGATAGCTAAACACACCGCGCACGCGGTGCGTGTCGCTGATGAACGGAACGCAGTCAGAACTGCTCATCACGACGCAAACAAAGAAATAAAGGGCCCCCAATGTGGGGCCCTTTCTATTTGTATCGCGCAATCCTACCGTTAAATCGGATGCTTTTAGGTAATCAGGTTCGCAGAGATTCTCACTGCGGAGTCGTGCTGTGGGAAGAATTGTGATGCTTGGCGTGATGCCCGTTGTGATGTTGAGCGCTGTGATGAGAATGATGATGATGCCCGTGATGAGTTGTTGTGGCAGCAGCAGGCGCAGCGCCTGCTGGAGCCGTCGCGAAGAAACAAAAACAAAATGCGAGAACAATCGCTGCTAAGGAACGAGTCACTTTAGATCTCCTGAGCCAAACTGCTACCAACAGAATTAGAGCACCCGGCGGCGAAGAAAAAAGAGAAGCTAAATAGAACAGCGCGGCATTGTAGCGGAAAAGTAACAGTCGCGTCAGCTTCCCAAACGGGATACGAACATATGAATCACCGCATTCTGTTTCGCGATGATCTGCGCCTGCCACACCAGAACAATCGACATCACACTCATTGCAAAGATACAGACCGCCAGCACGACGCCGGTCTGAGTTTCCGAAGCGGGTACGTTCACAAAGCGGCGAATCCAATCCATGGTGTTGGCCCTCCAAATCCGGGTAAGAGCAAAACGCTAAAGTAAGTGCGGCAATTCCGTAGCCAAAAATTGCACGCAGTTGTGGAACTATCAGTACTCCTTTTTGCTAACGTTTATGCACAATTGCTCTTCCGCCCGAACTTCGCCCCAAGGCAGTGTGCAAATGCCAGCACATTTCTGCACCTATGTTTCCGTTCGCTGGAAGGCTCGGGTTTGGATCGATTCGAACGCCTCGGACCAGGTTTCGGCGCCGAAAAGCGGCAAAGATTTCGGAACCGGGGAACGGGAAGGCTTCGACGTTGTTTTCTCGGAACTGCGGTCCGTAAGAAGAATGGCTCGATCACAAGCCTGGAAAAGAGCGTCGCGGTCCGATGCGGTCGCGATGGCAACGGCAAACGCCGGCTTATGAAATGACCGGTCGTACAGCTTCCGAAGTTCACGAACGCACCCGGCCACGCTGGCGTTTACCGCCAGAGACCACAACCCGCCGTACGGCCTCACCGCCAATTTCCGATGCGCCGCTTGCTTCTGAAAGCGTTGAATGTCCTGATCCGAAGCTCCCGCAAAAAAGAACAACTCGTCAAAATCGCGCTGCCGCACCAGATCGGCATCGCTGCGCGGCAATCCGGTATTTTGCTCAAGTTCACGCGGCGACAGCGAACTCAACGGAACCACGGTGATGCCGGTTTCTTCGCTGAGCAGTTCAAGGGCTTCCGCGGCGGCTGGTTGCGGTTTGGCAACGGGAATCGCAATGAAACGTGCCAGTCGAATCGTATGTGCCGGCTTCAAGTGGAAATAGTCTTCGGCCAGGTACGTGGCGCATCCACCCTCCGCGATGAATGGCTGCCCGTGTCCAAATCTGCGGTACACAACATCGAGCTGGTGGCGATTGCGCGTAGTGACCCACACACAGGGAATCCCTGCGTGCGCAAGGTTTTCCAGAAACTCGGGAAAACCCGTCAGCGGCTTGCCGGAAATGGGGATTAGATCATCAATAGCGCAGAAAGCGACCGTGTTGGTTGCACGCAAAAGGGGCTCCGGAGCAGAAGGGAATTGTAGCGGAAGTGGAAACAGCACGGCGAAAAAAGAAAACGGCGGAAGGTGCAAGACCTCCCGCCGTTCCAGAACAGGGGAACAACAGAATTAACGGCCCGACTTGGTGGATGCGGCCGCGGTAGCGGCAGGCTGCTGACCGTTGACCTTGGGAACGCTCAGATAGCCGCTGATGGTGTTTTTGCCGACCTTGTTGATGACCAGCTCTTCCGGCTGATGCGTGCCAGAGAGATAGAAGAACAAGGGCGAGTTGATATTGGCGTTTTTCGCTTCGTAGTTCTTGTCTTCCACGGTGTACACGAAATTCGAGCGATTCTTCTTCTCGTTGGTGCCCTTCAGAACCACGGTCACATTGCCGACCTTCTGAGGCTGGTTCTTGCCGGTGATGGTGAATTCGACATAGTCGCGCTCACCTTGGCGGCGCAGCACGTCGATTTCGTCGTGGTTGCGGGCGATGAGCGTGCCCAGTTCGCTGCGAGCCATGGTCAGATCGCTATTGGTTTTCTCCAAGTCGCTGCTGACCTTGGTAACCTTGGTGTCCACGCCCTTCACGTCATCCGTGGTGGCCTTGGTGGCCAGTTCGGTGTGCACGGAGGTGTCCAGGCTCTTAACCAATTGCGCGGTCTGCGTGTTGTTGGCTTCCGCCTCCTGGCGAGCCTTCTTCAGCTGCCCTTGGGTAATCTTCAATTTGTCGGTAACAACCTTCAGGTCACCTTGAAGGTCCGTGTTAGCCTTCTCCGCCACAGCCAGACGATCCTTTAGACCGGTCATGTCCTGCTGAACCGACGACTGGAAAGTCTTCATCTGGTCGGCAACCTGCTGTTTCGTCACGTCGACTTTACTCGAGTTGCTCCAACCGAAAGCGAGTCCACCCAAAGCCAGTAGCGCCAGAATGATAATGGCGGGCAACTGCCAGGAAGGACTGCTCTTTGTCTCTTGCACTACGTATTCGTCTGCCATGTGAAACTGTTCTCCTCACCCTTTACGGGTCAATGCTTAACGTAATGGCAGCTCGAAGCGGCTGCCGCGCGTTCCGATAGCAAAAAAGATGCACGCGAAATGCCGAGCGAAGTACAGTAGGCCCGTATCGGTAACTTACTGTAGAGCCGGGCTTTGTGGAAAACTGTGCAAAACAAGGACAGGTACTAGTTCTGGCAATCTTTACTCACAGATGAACATGGACCGCCATTTCCTACGCAGTACCATTCTTACTGTAGCCCGTCCCTTCCGGGGCGGGCCGTCATTCTTGACTCGACGCGCTCCTATGCTGATTAACGCTGACCCCGATCGTGGCCAGGTCCCGATAAAGCTGCTCCGGGTTCTGGAACTGTATCCCCACCATGCCAAGAGCCCGGGCGGCCTCGGCATAAGCGGCTATGTCGTCAATGTATACGGTTTCGCCGGCCTTCACCTTGCATGCCCGCAACGCCTCCCGAAAGATCAACGGATTGGGCTTGCTCGCGCCGACTGAGCACGAGTAGATGCGTGCCGGTTTCGCAAAATGGCGGAAGAAGCTGTAGTTCGCTTCCAGGTGGGCGACGTGGATCGGGTCGGTGTTGGAAAGAAGGGCCAGCCGGTAGGACTTGGACAGCTGGGCGAAGAACGAGTCCGGATGGATCGGTTCGGGGTCGAGCGCGGAATTCCACGCGTTTGCGAACTCGTCGAACGGAAGCAACAGGCCCAGCCGGGTGCACAGGTTCCGGTGCCAATCGCCAGCGGCCATTCGGCCCGTTTGCCAGTCCGGCCAGCGCGGGTCCTTTTCGATCGCGGACCACAGCTCTTCCGGGGTGAGGTTGAGATTCTTGGCCAAAGCCCGTTGCGCCTGGCGAATATCAACGCGAACGAGTACCCGGCCAATGTCGAAGATGATGGCTCGAATCTTGTCGGGCATGTGTTATTTGCTCTCCGCTTCGGCAGTTTTTTTCTAACAAGCTGCTGAAAAAGTCTAACTTCGTCATTCCGAGCGGAGTCCGCGCAGTGAGGAATCTCTCTTTTTCTTGACTTTTCGACCACAGAGGGATTCCTCGGAATGCCTGCTAGGGCCCGCATTCCGACGCGGGCTGTCGGCACCAACCAGCTAATCATTGATTCTGAGATTCCCCCATGGCGCTAGTATTGGTGGGAGCAGCGGCGCGCGCGCTCCGCCAGGACCGAAGAATGCTAATCGCCGGCGGCAGGATGCTCAGAAGGATGATGGCCGCGATGATGTAATGCAGGTAATGCGCTATGTTGGGGATACGGGAGCCGGCGAGGTACCCGCCCAACAACATGCTGCTGATCCACAGTGTTCCGCCGAAAATGTCGTACACAAGGTAAGTGGAGTAGCGCATTTTCGCCGCACCTGCCACCGGTGGACAAAAAGTCCGCACGATGGGCACGAAGCGCGCCAGAATCACTGCACGTCCGCCATATTTCTCATAGAATGCGTGGGCGCGCTGAAGATGGCTACGCCGGAAGAAGAAAGAATCTTCGCGACGGTATAACGCAGGTCCCGCGGAACGGCCGATCCAGTAGCCTACTTGGTCACCAAAAATCGCACACAAAATCCCGGGAATGAGCAGCCAGCGCAGCGGGATCACCGCTTGGCCCGCGAAAATCCCAGCCGTCACCAGCAGGGAATCTCCTGGCAAGAAGAATCCAACGAAAAGCCCGGTTTCCGCGAAAATAATCAGGCAGACAAGCGGGGCGCCCCCCCAGCGGAGCAGCTCGCGAAGCCCTTCGGGACTGTAGAGCGAGCGGAGAAAGTGCAGAATCGATTCGAACAAGCGGCTCTAAACCTCGCAGATGTGTTCAACGGGCACGCCCAACACCAGCTTACAGTTCGCAGCGCGCCCCAAACAATCCAAACAATAAGGTAACAGAAGACGCCAGGATTCTCGCCACTTTCCTCCCACAGCAGCAAGCTGTGGCAAACCGCGAGATACCAGTAGTTTCCGTTGATCATCGCAGGGCCTGCGCATACAGGAATTCGCCTTGGCGGCCCGGTTCGAACTGCTGCAACTCTTCTTGCGACTCCAGCAATTTCCGAATCTGCGGCAGCGCGGCGCGGGTGCATGCGGCGCCGGCCTCCACGGCTTCGTCAATGCGTTCGAAATCGTCCCAGGCCAAAGATTGCACCGCCGGACGCAGCACCAAGTCCGCGTGGCGCTCCCAGCTTTCCAGTTGATGCTTTTGCGCAGCGCTGAGCGCGCGACTGACCACCTGAAAAATGTTCGTAGGCGCTCCACGCTGTCCGTCATGCAGGCCCACCGAAATGCCCACGACAATTTGTGCCCCGAGTTCACGGGCGGCGCGCGTCGGCACCGGAGCCACCAGCCCGCCGTCGGCCAGGTAACGCGTCCCAATCTGGATCGGTTCGAAAAGCCCGGGGAAAGCACAGCTCGCCCGAATCGCCTCGGACAGGCTCCCTTGCTTGAACACCACTGGCTCGCCGCAGGCCAGGTCCGTCGCGACGATGGCCGTGGGAATCTTAAGATCTTCGAACTGGCGGGAGTCAAAAAAGCGCTGCACCAACGCGCCCAGGCGGTCATTGCTTGCTAATCCGAAACGCGAAACACGCCAACGCGCGAAATCGCGAAACCGAATCTCCGCACACTTTTCGATGATGCGCTCGAGCGGCGCTCCACTGGCATACGCGGCACCCAGAATGCTCCCTATGCTGCTGCCGGCAATGCAGGAGATCGGGATTTGCTGTTCTTCGAGGACTCGCAGCACACCCAAATGGGCGTAACCACGTGCAAATCCCCCGCCCAACGCCAGCCCAATGCCCGGGCGGAGGCTCGGTTCGTCGAGAGATAAGAAGCGCGCGTAGACGTTGTGCGACACCTGGCAACTTTCGCAGAGCACGTCTCCATGGGCGATGGGACAGGCGTTCCGAATTGCCGGTACCAACGTACTCTGCGTAAATGCCTGTAAAACAAGGGAAACATCGCAAAGACAGTACTGAAATACTACCGCAGTACCCTTTCTGTACCATTGTGAGGAGATACCCGAGCCGCCAAACTTCACTCGCTACTCACAAACATCCTTTTTCGAGGGGCGGACATGCAAACGGGCTATAACGTGTGGCTGGGGCAAGCGGTTGTTCTTCAAGTCGCTCTCGGCGATATCAAGGTTCCGTTGCGTGGCAAGCTCCTGAAAGAGGGTGGCGACACCGTTCGCATGCGAGTTGGCGAAGGCTGGGACATCGACATCTACAAGAACATGATCGTCACCGTAGAGAAAGATGGCCTGGCACTCATTCCGGCTTGAGGGAGGAATTGTGGATAACCAGATTCCGAAATATGTGACGCAAGCTCGTGCATCGTATTTGCTCGGTTTACCGGTGGATGAACTGAATCGCATTTCTCAAGAGAGCGGCATCGGGCACGTGGAACGGGCCGGCGATGAAGTGGAATGGTTCTTCACCTACGAAGAATTGCAGAAGATTTGTATGTTGGCGACACAAGGCGCAATGACCGCGCACTGAAGCTCCACCAATTTTCCCTGCGGCCCCCCTCAGCATGCCTCGACCCCGGTTCGTTCACCCCCACGAGCCGGGGTTTTCTTATCCGCCGTCGCGCCCCTCTTCTTTCGTTCTAGCCACTACGACAAACCACGTCATTGCCGGCGTGCCGGCGCAAAGCGTACTGGGTGAAGAATTACGCCAGAAATTCCACGGTGCCAGTGGACAGGTCGTACATCGCACCAGCGATCTGGATTGTCCCCTTCTTCTCCAAATCCTCTAAGATCGGACTGCGCCGGCGAATATCCGCGAGCCCGATCGTGACATTTGTGCGTGCGACCGCGTTGACATACGCCGCATTCTTGCTCGATTTTTCGCCATCGTAGTGCGTCGCGGGGATTGCCGGCTTGATGCGCGCCAGCAGTCCTGTGAGATTGCCCAGCACAACATCGTCGATGGCGCCCTTCACGGCGCCGCACGCGGTGTGCCCCAACACCACGACCACCTTCGCGCCGGATACCGCACAGCCAAATTCCATGCTCCCCAACATGTCGTCGTTGACCACGTTTCCCGCCACCCGGCCCACGAAGAGGTCCCCGATCCCCGCGTCAAACACAATTTCCGCAGGCACTCGCGAATCCAGGCAGCCCAGCACCACTGCCGCGGGATACTGTCCCGCTGCACTGGCTCGTTTCTCCGCCACATAATCTCGTGAAATCATCTTTTTGGTTCGAAATCGTTCGTTGCCTTTCTTCAATTCATCGATCACCTGAGCTGGCGTCATCTTGTCGCGTTGTTCTTTTGTCAGCGAACCATCGCCACCGGTCGCAAGCTGCAACGATAGGGGAGTCAGACCCGTGATCGCGCAAGTGCCAAGCGCCGCGCCCAGAAAACTGCGCCGTCCCACTGCCCGCACCGAGTCGTCAGAAGTTCCGCTCATGCTCCCCTCCTCAATTGAGTGATGTCCTAGGTCTTGTACCGGAGTTGTTCAAGTGATTCAACCCCTTTTCAGCCACGCATTCTACACCGACACGCAATTCACGTAGGGGTCCAGCATGCTGGACCCCATCTCGGCACAATCTAATCAGTTGCAACCCATAACCAAACCACCGTCATTCCGAACGGAGTCCGCGAAGTGAGGAATCTCTCTTATCTCAATGTGCCACCGACACTCCTGCCTCTGCTCTTTTCGCCGGTCTCGTCATCGCTTCCGCCGACATTGCGTGCCGTCGCCGACAAAACGCGACGCCATTTGGGCACAATTTCATCTCCTCACGCGCTTTGTGCATTTCTATTCGAATACACCCGCCGCAACTTCCTCATTCCGTTCGCCATTCTCATTCTGGAACAAAAACCCTCATATTCGAATAGCACTCCACTATTTATAAAAGTTATCTAGTCGGCGCGCCGACCAAAAATCGGCCCGCGAATTCCGGAATTTCGCAGCGAAACGAGAGTTTTTTAGGGTAAACGGTTATGTTACGTAAATAGCTTGGCAATGTCGGCGCGCCGACCAAAAGCTGTAGTGTGAGCTCCGGCAATCTCGCAGCGCAACGATGTTCTTGTAGTGCACTGTTGGTAATATAAATGTGCTTATAATGTCGGCGCGCCGACCAAAATTGCGCCGGCACGGGTTAATTCGATCAAATCTCAGTCACTCTGCTTTGCCAATCTCGGCGCGCTTTGTACCCCAGTGAAAAATGGATTCGCGCACACGATCCATCGTTTTCCGCGCATTTTCGCGGGCTTTTGCGGATCCTTGGTCCAGAATCTCCAGCACTCCTTTAGGATTCGCTTCGTACGTCAGTCGCCGTTCACGCACCGGCGTAATCCACTTGATCAAATTGTCCGCCATCGCCGCTTTGCACTCGATGCAGCCAATTCCCGCCGTCGTGCAGCCTTCCCGCACCCATTCCAGCCGCCCGGGGTCGCGTTCCGGCGTGGAAAAAAGTTTGTGCCAATCGTACACGGGACAAATGTCGGGATTGCCCGGGTCAGTCCGCCGTTTCCTCGCCGGATCCGTAACCATTACCTTCGTCTTGGCGCGAATATCCGCATCGGATTCCGACAGCATGATCGCATTTCCATACGATTTGGACATTTTTCGTCCATCGAGACCAGGAACGCGGGGAGTTTTGGTGAGGAGGACAGAGGGCTCGGTGAGAATTTCTCGCCCGCGAAAGAAGATTGCATCCTGTCCCATTTTTTCCTGAAAGTTCTCCAAACCGATTCTTATCGCGAGTTGTCGTGCCTCATTCTGGAAGTAATCCCATTCCGAAGTGGGGAAGCCAAAGGTTGGACGATCAATTTCACTGGGGTCGCGCCGTGAGGAGGGCGGAAAGCCGAATCGGCTGTGCCTTTCAGCAACAATCTCAATCCCAAACTTTTTTGCAGCGCGACAATAAGCCTCGAAGTGTTTCGGTGATTTGATAGCGGCATCGGTCTCAAACCCGAAATGGAAATTGAATTTACGGACGAGTTCGCGGGAAAGCTCGACGTGGGAGACTTGGTCTTCGCCTACGGGGACGAAGAGACCCTTTCCCGGATCCGAATACATCACGATATCCGCGGTTTGCAGCGTCGGATACCCAAGGAATCCGTAGGTGTGCAGATCCTTGTTGGTGATATTCTCCAAAGCTTCTTTGTAGGTCGGGATGCGCTCGAGCCAGCCCAGCGGCGTAATCATCGACAGCAGCAAATGCAGTTCCGCGTGTTCGCGCACCAGCGATTGCAGAAAAATTGTGGATTTTTGCGGGTCCAGCCCGGAAGCTAGAAAATCGATTGCAATTTGCAAGCAATTCTCGGCGATCGCCGAAGTGTCCGCATAATCCGAAGTAAGCGCGTGCCAGTCCGCCACGAAATAAAAGCACTCGTAATCGGGATCCTCTTGCAGTTTCACCCAGTTCTGCAGCGCGCCGAAATAATGCCCAATGTGCAGACGGCCGGTGGGGCGCATCCCGGATAGGACTCGTTTCGTGGCGGTGGTCAAGTCGTTAGGGCCTCAGTGTGTTGGAATGATGCTGCTGAACCAGAAAGGATATCAGATATCGCCCGGCAGATTCCCGTCGCTACACGGTCTGTGGTTTTTTCGACTGTTAACTCTGGTCGGTCGACTGTAAACTATTCTCCATCCATGGCCTCTCCTTATCGTATACAAATTCCAATCTTCGAAGGTCCCCTGGACCTCCTGCTCGATTTGATCAAAAAGCAGGAAATGAACATTCATGACATACAGATTTCGAAGATTACTTCGCAATATCTCGAGTATTTGCATCAGCTCGAAACGCTGAACATCGACGTGTCCGCGGAATTCATTTACATGGCCGCCACGCTGATCTATATCAAATCCAAAATGCTGCTGCCACCGGACCCGCTTGCCAGTGCGGAAGAGCAGGCCGGCGATCCGCGGGAAGAACTCGTGCAACGGCTGCTGGAGCACGAGAAATTCAAGAATGCCGCGCAGCTTTTGTACCAGCGCCAGCAGATTGAAGAGAACGTCTGGTCGAAGCCAGACAAATCGCTGTACCACGATGAAAGCACGGAAGGCGAACTGGTGGTGTCGCTGGTGGATCTCGTGCGCGTTTTCCAGCAAGTGCTGGAACGCAAAAAAGAAGTTACCCGAATCGAGTTGCAGCACGAAAGCTTTACGGTGGCGCAGATGATTGCGCAGCTTCGAGGACAGATTCTCGCGAGCGACACGAATAGCGTGAGCCTCATCCAGTTCTTCGAAGCGTGCCCGTCCCGCCACGCGATGATTGTGGCGTTCCTGGCGGTGCTGGAAATGGTTAAGCTGCAGGCCATCGCGCTTTTCCAGGAAAAGCAATTCGGAGAAATGGTGATCAAGCGCGCCAAAGCGTTCGATATTGCGTTCGACGACAGCGGCGCGCTGCGTATCGACGCCGAATATCAATAAAGTTGCCAGTTAACAGTGTCCCGCTACCGCTTTGCACCATGCACGGTTAACTGTAAACTATGAACTACTTATGACCGACTCCGAACGCAAAGCCGCTCTTGAAGCCATCATCTACGCTGCCGACGAACCCGCCACGCTTGAGCAGTTGGCCAACGTCCTCGGTGAAGACAAGCTGCCGGTGAAAGCCGCGCTCGACGAGTTGATTGCGTCGTACGCCTCGGAAGATCGCGGCATCGAAGTGCGCTCGGTTGCCGGCGGCTACAAGATGTACACCAAGCCGCAGCATCATGACGTGGTACGGCGGTTCATCAAGTCGCTGCGTCCGCCGCTGCGCCTGTCAATGCCCGCGCTGGAAACTCTAGCGGTGATTGCTTACAAGCAGCCAGTCACTGCGCCGGAAATTTCGGAGATTCGTGGCGTCAACACTGCGGGCGTAATCTCCACGCTTCTTGATAAGAAGCTGATTACGACAGCTGGACGGAAAGAAGTGATCGGCCGGCCCATCCTGTACAAAACATCCAAAGAATTTCTGATGCGCTTCGGTCTCAGTGATTTGGACGAACTGCCAAGCCTGAAGGAATTTGAAGCGCTGGCGCGCGAAGCACTTGGTTCCGATGAAGCGATGGCTTCGGATATTAGCGAGCAGCAATTTTCCGAACTGCACCCGGAAACGGATATCGCTAACGCTACGGTTCCAGTGACGAGCGCAGGCTCGACTGAGATTTCTGGAAAGCGGGAACTTCCTTCTAATTTATCCGGTGAACCCGATTCGGGTGCGATTTCCGAAACGCTGCGGCATGTGGAAGAAGAACTTACTGCGGCGGAAGCCGAGCGCGAACACGAGGCGCTGGCTACCAGTGAAGGAATGCCATCGGGAACCCTGGATGAGGATCCGCCTCCGCCTAACGCGAAAACCACCTCGGCGGGTTAGCCAGCCTACCGTTCCACAAACAAATCCAGGAGCACAGCCTGAAGCGTGTGCTACTTGTGCCACGTTGCGGCTCGAATATCTGCTATTCTTATTCGCCCACAATGCTGGAACGCCTGCAAAAAATTATCGCCCGCGCTGGGATCGCCTCTCGCCGCCATGCCGAGCAGCTCATTGTATCCGGTCAAGTGCGCGTCAACGGGAAGACGGTGACGGAACTGGGCACGAAAGCGGATCCCGCGACCGACAAAATCGAAGCCGCGGGAAAAATGATCAGCGAATCCGCGCCGCGTCACGTTTACCTGCTCCTGCACAAACCCCCGGAAGTGGTTTCTTCGCTGGCTGATCCGGAAGGACGCAAGACCCTGCGGAATTTTCTTCGGGGATTTCCTGAGCGCGTCTATCCTGTGGGCAATCTCGAATATGCCGCGTCTGGACTGGTGTTCCTGACGAATGACGGCGATCTGGCCGCGCAATTACTGAAGAATTGGAATCATCTGGAGCAGACCTACCACATCAAGATTAAGGGCATGCTCACGCTTGCGGATCTGGAGCGGCTGGGCAAAGAACTGCGCGTGAAATTGAAAACGGTTCGCCAGCCGGAGGCCACGCGCAAACACCACGCCAATTTCTGGTATCAGCTGCAGCTGTCGGGACCCAAACTCGAACATCTGCGAAATGTGCTTTTTCGCGAAAATCATCCGGTGGAAAAAGTGGCGCGCATCGGACTCGGTCCGCTCGGCATCGAAGGCATTCCGCGCGGGCGTTACCGGCTGCTGGAGCAGCGCGAAGCCGATGCTCTGGCCAAACCCAAAAAGCCGGCCTTCAAATCCAAAGCGCGCTGACGGGTTGCGGGCGATTGCCCGCTGTGAACTGTGGACTCCCAACGGTAAACTTGCTTCTTGATGGATCGCCTGCAAAAAATCCTGGCTGCTGCTGGAATCGCCTCCCGCCGCAAAGCGGAAGAATTCATTAGCGCGGGCCGCGTTGCCGTGAATGGCGCGATTGTCACCGAGCTTGGGACCAAAGCCGATCCCGCCAAGGACAAGATCACCGTTGACGGAAAGCCGGTGCAGTCGGCCCAGCAGTTCGTCTACTTGCTGCTGAACAAGCCTAAGGGTTACGTCACGACCACGAGCGATCCGGACGGGCGGCCCACGGTGATGCAACTGCTCGGCGATATCCGCGAGCGCGTTTATCCCGTGGGCCGGCTCGATTATGCCAGCGAAGGATTATTGCTACTCACGAATGATGGCGAGCTTGCGCAGCGACTCACCAAAGCCGCCTCGCACGTTCCCAAAACGTATCACGTGAAGATCAGTGGCAAACCGACGGATCAAGCGATTCAGCGCTTGCGCAATGGCGTCACCATTCAACTGGACGACCGTCGCCGGGTGAAGCTGTCTCCAACCAAAATACGTTTGCTCGAAAACGCGCCCAATCCGTGGTACGAAATTACGTTGATTGAGGGGCGCAATCGTCAGATCCGGCGCATGTTCGAAGCGGTCGGCCATCTGGTCGAAAAAATCAAACGCGTTCAACTGGGCCCACTGACGCTGGATATTCCTCCGGGAAAATACCGCCGGCTCAGGGACCAGGAGATACGGGCCTTGAAGAACGCAGGCGCATCGCAAAAAATACCAGGATCGCGTTAACTTCTTCCGGGTGCCTTGGTATGCACCACCCCTCGATTTTTGCCTATCGTGGGCATAAAATGTTCTTATGACCCACACTCTTGAAGAACTCATCCCCGATTACATCCAGGGTCTACCCGCGTACGTCCCCGGCAAGCCGATCCAGGAAGTAGAGCAAGATCTGAAGATTCACGCCGTCAAACTGGCTTCCAACGAAAATCCCCTGGGGCCTTCGCCGAAGGCCATGGAGGCGGCGCGGCGCGCGCTGGGCGAAGCGAACTGGTATCCCGATGGGGGCAGCAAGCAGCTCCGCGAAGTGTTGGCGGCCCGCAACCACGTGCGCTTCGAAGAAGTATTTGTCGGACTGGGCTCCAGCGAAATTATTGATCTTGCCTCACGGGTACTCCTGCGGCCGGGGCTCAACGGGATCACCAGTGAAGGCTCGTTCGCGCTGTTTTCGATTGCGATTCGCGCGTCCGGCGGGCAACTCATCCAGACGCCTATGCGCGATTACACGTTCGATCTCGATGCCATCGCAGCCGCGGTCACGCCCGACACACGCGTCATCTATATCGCGAATCCGAATAATCCTACGGGCACTGCGTTCGGCCACGATGAGTTTGCCGCGTGTCTGAAGAAAGTTCCAGGCGATGTTCTAGTGGTGCTGGACGAGGCTTACCACGAGTATGCCGGGCGCACCGATCTACCGCGTTCGCGCGAACTGTTCCGCGAGTACAACAATATTCTTACGCTGCGGACGTTTTCGAAGGTTTATGGGCTGGCCGGTTTGCGCATCGGGTATGGAATCGGCCATCCCACGCTGGTGGCGGAGATGAACAAGCTGCGCACGCCGTTCAACGTGACCAGCGTGGGGCAAGCTGCTGCGCTTGCCGCGCTGGATGACGAGGAGCATGTGCGGCGTTCGGTGGAATCCAATCGCGCGGAGCGGCAGCGGCTTTTCACTGAGCTTCGCAACCTGGGGCTCGCGCCCGTCCCGAGCGAATGCAATTTTCTTTTCGTTCCCATTCGGCCCAGCGCGAAGAATCTTTGTGACGAACTCCTGTATGAAGGCGTGATTGTGCGGCCGATGGGCTGGATGGGCTTCCCGGAAGCGATCCGCATCTCGGTGGGCTCCGCGGCGGAAAATACGAAACTGCTGCTGGCGCTGGCGTCCGCGCAACTTCGGATGCGAACGGTGTCGAATCACACTGTGCTCGCGCCGGGCTAACAACAAAGACAACGCAGAGACGCAGAGAAGATACACGGGATCCTATGGGCAATAACGGCGCTCTCGTGCAATCATCTAACGGGCATGTACATTCACGTTCCTGAGAACAGCGCGAAGTCCAGCGATCCGATTGCCGATCTGCTGGGCAACTCCAAAACCATTGCGGTTGTGGGGCTTTCGTCGAATCCAAGGCGCCCTTCGTATGAAGTAGCCTCTTACCTTCAATCCGTGGGCTACAAGATTGTTCCCGTGAATCCGAATGAGTCCGAAGTGCTGGGCGAAAAGGCTTATGCGCGCCTGGAAGATATACCGTTTCCGGTGGATATTGTGGATGTGTTCCGCCGCTCGGAAGATGTTCCGCCCGTAGCCGATGCAGCGATCGCGATCGGTCCCAAAGCACTGTGGTTGCAGCAGGGAATTACGAATGCCGATGCCGCTGCCAAAGCGAAAGCTGCGGGCCTGCTGGTTGTCGAAGATGCCTGTCTATTCGTCGAGCACAGGAAAAGGCGGAGATGACTGACGTGTTTCTTGTCGCTGATCACGAATTACTGATCGCTGGTTCCGTTCATCTCAAAAACCAAAGACCTGCAAGTTGCGCTTACCGGGTAGCACCACTGCCAAATATCTGCCGTCGGCGGATAAGCCGTACTCGCGAATGGCCAGGCCGTGCAATAGTTGGCGCGGCTCGGGCTCCAAGACCGGGATCACCTGGCCGCGCCGGAATGCCACCAAGTCGGGCACGCGGAAACTGACCAGGTCCGCCGATTTCTTTTCCACGGTGCGCTTCACGTAAATCTGATTTTCCTCGGCGTTCCACTGCAACACGCCCAAGCCCACACGCATGCGCGCCACTTTGGCGGGTTCCGCCAAATCTCGAATCTCCAATACTTCGCGATCCACGAAATACGCGGCCTTGGTGCCGCTCGGCGAAATGGAAAGGCCGCCGTAATAGCCATCCAGCGTTGCCAATTCTTTGTTGTCCTGCGACAGCAGATCCAGCTTTTGCATGCGCGCCGGGCCTTCCATGTTGCGGTCGCGCTCAATGGCGATGGCAGAATTGCTGCCGGGAATGCGAGCCGCGGAGGCGAAGGTTCGTCCTTCGAAAGCTTTGGTGTCCGGGCCGCCGGACATATACAAATAGTGCAGGGAGAATAATTCGCGGGTGGAAATTTCCTCGGTGAGGTACACCAGCGTGCCGTTATCGCGCAGCCACATGGGCTGTTCCGCTTCCAAGATTAATGGATCGGGGCCACGCGGCTTCAGTTCGCGTCCGGAATCATCGAGCAACAACAAAGCGCGGGCATCATCGTGATGTTCGTCTTCCGGGTCAACGGTGGTGGTGAACAGTTGCACCGCGACGATGTGCCCATTCGGCGACCAGGTGAAGGACTCGACTTGATAGGTGAAGAGCTTGTCTCCATGCGTGAATTTCTGGCCCTCCAGAATGCGGCGGCGCTTGCCATTCGGTTCGGCGATAAAAATATCGTCGCGCTGCAGATCGTATTTCTTGGTCTTGAACATGCGACGCACGGAAAAGACGATCCGTCCATCCGGCGCGTACGCAAATGCGGTTACCTCGTCATCGACGTTCATCACCGGCTTATCGAGATTCTGGGCGCGCGCCGGACGACAGAAGGGAAGCAGACAGAGCAGAGCGGCAATCGTCAATAGAAGTAGTGCTGACGCTCTCACAATGCGAGCAATGGATGACACTTTTCCTCTGTGAAGCTCACGACTGTCTACGGACAACTGAAAAATGAAATTCATGGTTTTGGCTGTGTTCCGGTGAACTCCGAGCAGCACGGCTTCTGCACCGGGGCAAATTCCATCAATTCGACGCGGGTATCATCCGGATCATACAAATTCAATTGCCACTTCCCGTCCTTGCCGATCTTTGGCTCTTCGAATCCACCGTACCCCTTGGCCTCGAGTTGCTTGGCAGCGGCCGCCACGCTGGGCACTCCCAAAGAGATGTGATACATCACGCCACGGGTGTGTTTGTCTGGATCCGGACCAACCTTGAGCATGTACTCGAGCCAGTCGGTGCCGTCAGGGACCTGCATGGCCATCCAGTTGGTTTCGTCGTCGGTCATTCCGCCATGCCAGTACACGTGAAATCCCAGCACGTCTTCGTAGAATTTATTCTCGGCATCCGCGTCTTTCACAATGAATCCCGCGTGATTCAATTTGTGACTGATCGCGCCATCGGCTCCTTTCTCGTCGCCCTTGCGCTTCTGTTCCACGAAAACGATGCGATTCCCTTCGGGATCGCCGGTTTCAAAGTATTTAGTGCCATCCGGCCAGGTCGCTAAACGATCGGCGGGCACGCCTTTGGCGGTGAGATAGTTGCGCATCGCTGTGACGTTGTCTGTAGCTAATCCAATTTCGACGAGGTACGAGCCGCCGGTCCCGGGCGCGGTTTTGACCAACTCGACGCGCTGATACTGGTTCACCACGAAGAATGGCACTTGCACCGAACCACCATTGACGACACCGCCGCTTGCCAAGCCTAATTCCTTGCCGTAAAAATCCTGCGACTTGGCGAGATCGGTTACCTTGAACTTCACGTAGGCGATGCCGTAGATTTTCGCTCGCCCTGTTGTGTCCGCGGCCCAAGAAATAGCAACCTGCAACGCCATCGCTATCGTCAATGCCACAAGAATCGCCAGCCAGCCACCACGTTTCGTCATCATCCGCGCGCTCCGTTTACTCTGTGCCCTCTGTGGTGAATCCAATCTGCTGCTATAAAACTCAACTCGCTTTACGCGCCTTGATGCGCGCGATTTCTTCCATTCTGGTGCGCAATCGTGCTTCAAATCCCTGGTCAGTAGGTTGGTAGTACACGCGACCGGAAAGGTTGTCCGGCAAACAGGACATGTCGGTGACCTTGTCCTCATAATCGTGCGCGTATTGGTATCCCTTGCCATATCCGATGTTCTTCATTAAGCCCGTGACCGCATTGCGCAGGTGCAGTGGCACTGGATCGGCTTCGGTTTTGCGCACATCTTCCATCACGTTTCCGTAGGCCTCGTAGACGGCGTTCGATTTTGGAGCCAACGATAAATATACCGCCGCCTGCGCGAGCGCCAGATGGCCCTCCGGGGCTCCTAAGAAGTCAAATGCTTCCTTGGCTGCCAACGTCACTGCCAGCGCACCGGGTTCCGCCATGCCAATATCCTCGCTGGCCATGCGCACCATGCGGCGTGCCAAGTACCAAGGATCTTCGCCGCTTTCAATCATGCGCGCCAGCCAGTACAAGGCCGCGTCCGGGTCCGAATTCCTGACGCTCTTGTGAAGAGCGGAAATTAAATTGTAATGTTCCTCGCCGGCCTTGTCGTAGCGCAGCATTTTGCGCTGCAAAACGTCTTCAAGCAACTCGGGCGTAAGGGGCTTCGCACCATGTTGATCTGGCTTGGCACTTTTGGCGCACAATTCCAAAATGTTGTAAGCGGCACGCGCGTCTCCGTTGGCGAAGGATGCGATGCGAAACAGCACGTCGTCACTGGCCTGGACCTTTTTGGCGCCCAGGCCGCGCTCCCGATCGGCCAGCGCCCGGCGCAATAGGTCGACAATCTGCGGGCTGGTGAGCGAATCCAATACGTACACTTTGGTGCGCGAGAGCAGCGGGGAAATCACTTCGAAGGATGGATTTTCCGTGGTGGCTCCGATAAATAAAATGTGACCTGCTTCCACGTATGGCAAAAAGGCATCTTGTTGCGCTTTGTTGAACCGGTGTACTTCGTCGACGAACACGATCGTGCGCCTGCCGGTCCGTGAACGCCGCTCGGACTCGGCCATCACTTCCTTAATTTCTTTGATTCCACTTAACACCGCGCTGAAGGATACAAACTCGCTTTTCGTCAGCCGCGCGATTACGCGGGCCAGCGTCGTTTTGCCGCATCCCGGCGGGCCCCACAACAGCATCGAACTCAAATTGTCGTTTTCGATTTGGACGCGGAGTGGCTTGCCGGGACCCAGCAATTTTTGCTGGCCTATGAATTCATCGAGGGTTCGTGGGCGCATGCGTTCGGCGAGCGGCTGCAATCCTGCCGCCGCTTCCGGTTCCGGCAATCCCGCGAACAAGCCCATGGTGTAAGTCTAGAAGTTCGAAGTTGAAAGTTCAAAGTTGAAAGTTCGTGGTTCAGGGTTTGCAGCCTTCAGTTCACAGAGGAAGAGAGATTCTTTCCGCAAAAGACGCGGAAAGAGGCAGAGGTCCTCACTGCGCGGACTCCGTTCGGAATGACGGTTTGAGGTTAATTCGACGGTTTCGCGATTGCGGTTCCGGAGACTCTGGCCATGTAGAATCGCAGGAACGAATCGGAGTCGGAGACGAGGCAGACGTTGGTGTTCGGTGGTCCATCGACCGGCCGAGTCGACCCATCGTCTTCCACTTCCAACCGCATCTTCTTCATGGGACACAGTTCCGGTTGGATGGCGTACGCCGTTGCGACCGCGTCAAACATTGTGGGCGTTTCCTGCTTCGTGACATAAGCCCACTGGTGATAGAGGACCGTCAACGCATCGGTCAGCGCGGTGCCTCTGCTGAACAATCGCGCGCGCTCCAGTTCCTGCAGCTTGATCTGCGTGGAGTCCAGCGGCATGACATACAGCGGCACGCCAGAGGCAAACAGTTTTTTCGCGGCCGCCACATCGCACAAAATATTCCACTCCGGCATCGGTTTTGGAGCGACCGTTGGATACGCGAACCCGTCATAGCCACGATAGACGGAGCCGCCCATCAGCACGACACGCTTCAATTTTCGAAATGTTTCCGGGTCCCGATCAATCGCGGCGCCCAGATTGGTTTCGGGGCCGATGGCGATTAACGTGATTTCCCCCGGATGCTTGCGAATTTGATCCAACAGAAAGTCCACCGCCGCCGGCCATGTTCCCAGCGGCTCGCGCTCTCCATACGCAGCCTGGGAAAACGTTAACGTTACCTTTCGCGGGGTACTTTTCGATGCCCACTGCCACGGGAATGTCCGCGTGACCTGTGTCGCGCAAAAAGCGTTCTGCCAAGCGGGCGCGGAGCGCGGTATTGCCCCACGCGGTGGTAACGCCCAGAATCTTGACCTCCGGACTTTGCAGCGCCAGGGCGATGGCGAAAGCATCGTCGATGTCGTCGCCGATATCCGTATCGATGATCAGCAATTGTGGCGCAGTGTCGGTTGGCGAACCGGAAGACGCGCCCGTAGTTTGGTTCTGTCCAGCGGCGGTTCGCATCGCGCACACGAGTATCACGAACACCACAACAACTCGTCCGACTGTCATCTGTGTGCCCTCTCTATGGTGAAAGACGCAGGCTAAAGCCTGTGCTACAAGCTTACCGGCTGCTCCTTTGCCGATACGCTTCATACAAGACCACTGTGGCCGCAGCGCCGGCATTCAACGATTCCACTTGGGTGGCCATGGGAATATGAATGCGCACGTCTGCCGAATGCACCACATCTTCGGGCAAGCCTGCGCCTTCATTTCCCACTAATAAGGCAACTGGTTCGCACCACTCCACCTGCCAGGGCGCAACGAATTGTGCCGAGCCGCCAGCCTGAGGATTTTGCTCATGCACACAGGACGCAACGGTTGCAATCCCTTTGATTTTTAGTTGTGTGAGCAAAATGCCCAGCGGCATTCCCGCAACTACCGGGAGGTGCAATGCGGCGCCCGCCGAAGCGCGCAAAGCTTTCGGCGCGAAAGGATTGGCGGTGCCGCTGTGCCCCGTTGCCGCGGTCACGACACCAGTGGCGCCAAACGCGGCCGCGGTGCGTACGATGGTTCCCACGTTGCCGGGATCCTGGACTCCGGCTAGCACTACGAGCAAGGGCGGGCATGCCGCGGGTGCCGCGGTTGCGTCTTCCAAAGTGGCTGTTGGCGGCACGACTAACGCCGCTACGCCCTGCGGATGCTCTACATCGGCAATGCCTTCGAACAGGCGATCGGTAGTGCGCAGCACGGGAAATCCCACGTCGGCGCGACCGACGAGCGGCGCTAAGCGCTCGCGCCAGCGCTCACCGCTTTCACTGAAGAGGACGGCCTCAACTTTGCAGCGTGAACTCAGCGCCTCTTCCACGAGCCGTACGCCTTCTGCGCCGACGGCACCAGTTGGGGAGGGCACGCCGCCACGCAAAGCTACGCGAAATTCCTTGAGCCAGCGATTGTCGCGGCTGGTGATGATGTCGTTCGCCGGGGCGCGTTCCCTTGCGTGCCGATCGCCAAACGACCGAGTTGGCGCTCCACCGCCTATGCGTTCACTCTTCATTTCACGGTTCACCGAACAGCTGCAGCGGCATGAAGCCGCTGCTACTCATGTCGCGAGCCTACCAAATTCTCGATTGGTCTTACACTGCTTATGACCTGCGGCGAGCTCATTGCCTCCCAATGCGGCGTATGGTAAGTTGCGGTTCAGCGGCGTTCGCTCCAGGGATTGTCGTTTGGCTGTGTGGTGCCGCTCTTCGAGTGGCCATCTGGCCGATCTAAAGTTCGGCCACTACACGAGCCAGATCAGAGGCCGTCGCTCCAGAACAGGGGTGGTACCCTCCTTTGTCTGCTGAAATATTGAAAGTGAGTGCCGCGAATCCCGACCCACGGCTGATTCGCTATGCCGCAGGCTGGCTCAATCGAGGTGCGGTGGTTGCTGTACCCACGGATACGCTGTACGCGCTGGCTGCCGATCCCGTGAATCTCGCGTCGGTGGAGGAAATTTTCCGGGTCAAAGGACGGCCCGAGCATCGCGCGCTGCCGATCCTTATCAATTCGCTGATCTATGCGCAGGTGCTGGCCAAGGATCTTCCGGACAATTTCTACCGGCTCGCGCAAGCGTGCTGGCCCGGGCCGCTTACGATGGTTGTGGACGCTTCGAACCGGCTTCCGTTGAAGGTAACAGGGAATACCCGGCGGGTTGCGTTGCGATGGCCAAAAAGCAGAGTGGTCAATGATCTGATCGCCGAGTTGGGAGTGCCGCTCACCGGGACCAGCGCTAATCTTTCCGGTTCGCCGACGTGCGAAAGCGGCGAAGAAGTGTTTCGGCAACTGGGCGACCGGATTCCGCTCATTCTGGATGGAGGCGAAACAACGGGCTTGCTCCCTTCGACCATCGTAGAACTGCGCGGGGATCATTGGTGTATCGGACGCGAAGGGGCGATTGGCGCGGACCTGATTCAGGAAGCGCTCGACGGCGACGATGCAGTGCCCGCGTGATTCGCAAACGGCCCTTTGAATTCCATCATTCCGAGTGGAGTCTTCGCAGCGAGGAATCTCTCTCACTCTGCCGCCAGGAAATCGAAATCGCCTGTGGGGGTAAGTTGTACGTTGAGCCAGCGTGCGTGGACACTCACTACGTCGACGTACCACAAAGGGATGTACGGCAACTCTTCGGCTACGATCTGCTGCACTTGCCCGCACAATTGCTTGCGCTTGTCTTGATTCAACTCGCCGCGGATGGCGATGATCAATTCGTCTAACCGCGGATTGCGATAACGGCCACGATTCCTTCCATTCGGCGGAATCTTCTTCGACGAAAACACCAGGTCGAAAATGTCGGGATCGTTGTTGGCGCCGACCCAAATGGAATAGCTCAGCTGGAAATTTCCTTTGTCCAAATCGGAGAGCAGCGTGGCCAGTTCTAACGGGCGTACTTCCAGCGCCACGCCTACCTTGCGCCACTCGTCCTGCAGCGCCGCACCGACCAAGCGGGCTTGCTCCTGCGTGGAAACTTTGAGCATCAGTCGCACGCGCACGCCATCGGGCCCGCGCCGGAATCCCGCCGCGTCCAGCAGTTGTTCCGCCTTGGCAGGGTCGTAGCCGTACTTGCGCACGTCCCCGTCATAAGCCCAATGATTTGGGGGCAGAATGCCACTGGCCAAGCGCGCCTGGCCGTGCAACAAATATTTCATCAAGGATTCCCGGTCGGTTGCATACGCCAATGCCTGGCGCACTTCTTTTCTGGCGAGAACGGGATCTTCAAAGTTGACGCCAAGGTACGCGAAATTCGTGCCCGGCTCCTCGGACACTTGCAGTTCCTTGCGTTTCGCCAACACCGGAACCATATCCGGAGAAAGGGAACTCATCTCCACATCCGCGGAACCCTTACGCAATTCCAGGGCTCGCACAATCGCGTCGGGAACTATGCGGAAGGTCACGCGATCAATAGTTGTTAAGGGCATCGTAGCTTCGTGTTCGGCGTTCTGATATGTGGTATCCGAAATTCGATAGCTGGTCTGTGCAACTGGCGGCTGCTGAGTTCTCTCCAACACCACGGCATCATCCTGCGCCTGACTTACGAAACGGAATGGGCCGGTGCCAACGGGCTTTCGAGCAAACTCCGGTCCGGAACCCGCAGGGACTATGCCCACAGCGCTCTTCTCCAGGTTCCATAAAAAGGAGGCGTAGGGCTCCTTCAAATGGAAAATTACGGTGGTGGGGTCTGGCGTGTCGATGGATGCAATCATGTTGAAGGAACCGCGCTTGGGTGAGCGATTCGCCGGGTCCATCATGTAATCGATGGTTGCCTTGACATCGCGGGAAGTGAGCGCGCGGCCGTCGTGGAATTTCACGCCATTGCGCAAATGGAAGATATAGGTGAGTGGGTCCGGCGTGTCCCACGATTCGGCCAAATCGCCGTGAAGTTTCATTTCGGTGTCGCGCACGACCAAGCCATCGAAAATCAATCGATCGATTCTTTGCGTAGTGCCGTCCGTGGCATAACGGGGATCCAGATTCGCGGGATTGGACTCAATGACAAACACCACATCCCCGGCACCGCGCTTTGGCGCGCCACACCCGCCTATAATGACCATCAGCGCGGAAGACAATACCGTCCTCGCAATCCATGTCGGAAATCCCAGCTTCACTCAATCTTCTCCGTTATTTCTGTGGCCTCTGCGCCCTCTGTGGCGAACTCCGTGTTATTGGTTACTTCCTTGCTTCGGTGCATCTTTGCGTCATCTCTTCCTTAGAAGCAAACCTTGCCGAGCACGACCGCGCGTTCTGCCCCGGTGGCGGACGGCAAATTGCCGGGCCGGCGATGCCAGGTCTCATAGGCTAGCAACGCAAAGGCGTAGGCTTCCTTGGCTTCTTCCGGAACGCCTAATTTGGATGAGGCGATCACCTCGACGGGCGCCAAGGCTGCCGTCAATTGCGCCATGATCAAGGGATTTTTTGCGCCACCGCCGGACACGATCAACTGCTGGATTTTCGTTTTGCGAAGGACGAATCGTTTGAGGGCGTCGACCACGGAGGCCACGGTGAATTCCGTGGTGGTGCGAATCAAATCATTTGGCGCGGCGCCGAACTTTTTGCCCATGCGCAATAATTCCTGAAAATACGCGCGGCCGTAATATTCGCGGCCTGTCGATTTTGGCGGTCCCAAGCGCAGGTATGGGTCTCGTAGCAATTCCTTGAGGACTTTTGGGTTGGTCGCGCCCTGACGGGCCAGGCGCGCTCCACGATCGAACCGTTGCTTCTTTTTGGTGAAGTGCCACACCAGCGCGTCCATTAACATGTTTCCCGGACCGCTATCGAACGCGACCACCTGCCGTGGCGACGCGCCCGCTGGCAGCACCGTTAAGTTGCCAATGCCTCCGAGGTTCAGCGAGACGCGGCCGATTTGTTCGTCACGGTAGAGCAAATAATCGGCGTAAGGGACCAGCGGCGCGCCTTGCCCGCCCACGGCCATGTCCGCCACGCGAAAATCTCCGATGGCCGGAATGCCCGTCTCCGCCGCAATCACCGCGGGTTCGCCAATCTGGAGCGTCGATGCCGTGGACCTGCCCAGGAACGAGACCGGGCGTCCTTGATGAAAAATGGTTTGCCCATGGCTGCCAATTACTTTGATGCGGGAGAGGGCTACGCGAAATTCCTTGCAGGCGGCGATGGCAGCGTCGGCGAAGGCCATGCCCAGGCGGAAATTCAGTTGGCTGATTTCCGCTGACGTGCAGGCCGCGCCTTCGGCGATGCGCAACACTTCCTTGCGCAATACATCGGGCATACGGCGCGAGGCGTGAGCCACAAGTTGTGTGCGCAACCGCGGCGGCGCCCCGCTCACTTCCGCCAGCGCGACATCAATGCCATCGGCGGATGTGCCGCTCATCATGCCCAGCACTAACATTGGGGAGTCCTCATGCGCCCGTTGTAACACAGGTGCACGAAGAGCCCCGGGTTTTGTCCCGCGCCAGTGTCCAATTTATTTTGTGGCGGGGCACAAAACTATGGGCAGCAGAAATGGCTGTGCCAACTTTCGGTGTATGGCCGCATAGGGCATCGAGGAAAGCGGCAGCTGGGCTGCCGCACTCCATAGCTACTCGCGCGCGGCGCGTTCGAGTTCGGCCAAATCAATCTTCTTCATTTTCATCATCGCTTGCATCGCTTTGGGATGTTTGATCAAGTCCGGCAGCCGCGCCGGCACGATTTGCCATGACAAACCAAACTTATCTTTCAGCCATCCGCACTGACTCTCTTGTCCTCCGACGAGGAGTTTCGAATAATATTCATCCACTTCCTGCTGCGAATCGCATCGCACCATAAACGAAACCGCTTCTGTGAACTTAAACATTGGGCCGCCATTCAGCGCAATAAACTTTTGCCCGTCCAGTTCAAAGGAAACCGTCAGCACCTTGCCTTTTGGTACCGTGGTTTTTTCGCTGGAGGGCAACGCGTCCAGGCGTCGCGAGTTCTTAAACACACTCACATAGAAATCCGCCGCTTCCTCGGCGTTGGAATCGAACCACAAGAACGGGGTAATCCTCGGAGAATGTTCAAAGGTACTCACGGTCGTTGCTCCTTTTATTGTTTTCTGTGCAGCTGGGGCTCGATTGTAACCACAAGTTACTTGCAATATGCAAGTGATATGAGCTACTCTTTTGGCCGGGAGAGGATCACAACCATGGAGCTCAATACGTATTTGAACTATGGCGGCAACTGCGAGGAGGCGTTTCGGTTTTACGAACAACACCTGGGCGCAAAAATCATCTTTATGATGACGCACGATCAAGCGCCGAACGCGACGAATGTGGCGCCTGAGTTTGCGAAGAAAGTGCTGCACGCTTCGCTGAGCATCGGCGGGACGCAACTGCTGGGCAGCGACGTACCGTCCGACCGTTTCGAACCGATGCGCAGCGTTTATCTCTCGCTTAGCGTGGACAGCTCAGCCGAAGCTGAACGCATTCACGCGCTGCTGGCCGAGGGCGGCAACGTGTTCATGCCGATGCAGGAGACGTTTTTTGCTTACCGTTTCAGCATGCTGCGGGACAGATTTGGGACTTCGTGGATGATTATTCAGCAACGGCCGCGGCCGAACGCGTAGGCGTGGGACACACGCCGCGGGAGAGAGATTCCTCACTACGCGGACTCCGTTCGGAAGGACGGAGTGTTATTGAGACGGGGGGGTGAACGGTGCGCTTGCGGAGTTGCGTTGACAAATGTCGCGAGCGAGCCTTGCTCCGCTCTTCCAAATTTGGGAACACAAAACGGATAGAACCCGGCGGCAGAGAATAAGACAATTTGTCATGTTGGATGCATCGGCCGAGACCAGTGCATGAACTCGCTTTATACATTTAGGCAACCCGGGCTGTTTCCGCCCGGGGTTTGTAAGTTGCTGAATCGGCAAGGAATTGGGGAGTCCTTATGCGTTTCAACCGAGTTCGTTATCCAGCTTGTTCCCCGGCTGTTTACAACTTTTTACAATCGTTTGCTTCGGCTTGACACCTTGGCTCGCGGGGATCTTTATAGTTTGAACGGTCAGCAGCACGGCTGAGCGAAGTGGAGCTTTCCCGAATGTTCAATAAATGGCGACTCACAGAACGAACCAAAATGCTCCTGAAGCTGGAGCTTGCCATTACCATTCCCGCGCTCGCGCTCATGGCTTTCAGCATCTGGAACCTGAAGCACATCCAGCGCAACCAAGCCATTGAGGCCGCGATGCAGCGTGATTTTCTCGATGTCATGAAGATCGCCGAAAAACGGAGTTGGATCAACAGTAACCAAAAGATTGATGCGGTGCGCAAGGAGTTTCCGAGTCCCGGCGATAGCCCCGCCGAGATTAAAGCCAAGCTTGACCATATCCTCGCCGCGCACCCAGAGTTTGCATATGCAGTTTTCTACGACAAGCCAAGCAACTTGACGATCACCCGAATGCAAATGGGTCGCAGCTCCGATTTTTGCGCCAGCGCGCAAGATGCCATCAACGACACGCTCACTTGGTTACCGAACGAAGCACCAAGCATGGTTGAGGGGCTGAGGAAGATGGCTGAGGAAGGCGACAAATCGGCGGAATCGTACGGCGGCTGGATGAACCAGGGAAACCGCCACATTTATATCAATACATTTAGTTTTATCCCCGCGGGTGTGCCCAAGGACCGGACCACTCTCGGCATACTCTCCTTCGATCAGAATTACTTGCAATCCACGTTCTTTCCGGAGGTTATGAAAGAGGTGCTGCACAGCAAGAGCGCCATGCTCCGCAGCGATCCCAATCCGCCGGCGATGATGATTCACTCTCAGCACGACAGCACGCCCTGGGTGGTTTCCGCCAACTGGGATGGCGGAAAGGGTGAAGTGGAGCGCCCATCAGCCGAGGTGTTCCATGGCATGGTGTGGTCCATCAAGATTCCCGGCACAACCATCGCCGACATCAGCGCGCATTTCCTGCGCTACAACTACAGCATACTCGCCGCGCTCTCGATTCTGATGATTGGCGGCATTTTCCTGACGTACCGGAACATTTCGCGGGAGATGAATCTGGCGCGTCTGAAATCGGATTTTGTGGCAAACGTTTCACACGAACTGCGCACACCGCTGGCGCTGATCCGGCTGTACGCGGAAACTCTGGAGCTGGGGCGGCTTACCGCCAAGGAAAAGTATCAGGATTATTTCCGTATTATTCGCGAGGAAAGCGAACGACTGACGGCGCTGATCAACAATATTCTGGATTTCTCGCGCATTGAAGCCGGGCGCAAAGAATACGAATTCAAGGAAACCAATCTGCCGGAACTGGTACGCTCGACGCTGGATTCGTATCGTTTCCAGATCGAACAGAACGGGTTCGCGTTCGAAGAGAACATCTGCAATGACATTCCTCCGGTCAACGTGGATCGCGAAGCGATTGCGCGCTCGCTGCTGAACCTGGTCAACAATGCCCTGAAATATTCGAAAGATAAAAAGTACATAGGGGTAAGCCTGTATCGCACGAATGGCTCCGTGAAGCTGGAAGTGCAGGACCACGGGATTGGGATTCCTCCGGCCGAGCAGGACAAGATATTCGAAAAGTTTTACCGGTGTGGCGATCCGCTGGTACACAACATCAAAGGTTCAGGGTTTGGGCCTTTCGCTGGTGCGGCACATCGTTCGGGCCCACGGTGGAGACGTGCAGGTGGAAAGCTCGCCGGACCAAGGCAGCAAGTTCATCATTGCACTGCCTCTGGACTCGTCGCTGCGGAACGCCAATGCTGTCGCATGAAATCGCAAGAGCTGACCAAGGAGACGTGATGGCCGCCAGCAAAATTTTGATCGTGGAAGATGAACCGCACATGGTCTCCGGGCTTCGCGACAATTTCGAATATGAAGGGTTTCAGGTGATCACCGCGCTCGACGGTGTGGAAGGGCTGGAACGTGCGCTTAAGGATTCCCCCGATCTGGTGGTGCTGGACGTGATGATGCCGCGCATGAGTGGATTGGACGTATGCAAGCAGCTGAAAGCGAAGCGGCCCTCGATTCCGATCATCATGCTTACCGCGCGGGGGCAGGAAGTGGACAAAGTCGTTGGACTGGAACTGGGCGCGGACGATTACGTGACGAAACCGTTTTCGATTCGGGAACTGCTCGCCCGGGTGAAGGCCGTGCTTCGCCGCGCGCATACGCTTCCGAAGGATCAGGACAGCTACACGTTCGGCGATGTTGAAGTGAACCTCCGCAGTTACCAGGTCATCCGCGGGGGCAAGCGCATCGAATTTTCCAGCAAAGAGTTCGAGTTGCTGAAACATTTTCTGTGTCACTCCGGGGAGACGCTCAGCCGCGATCGCCTGCTGGATGAAGTGTGGGGCTACGAGAATTTTCCTACGACCCGGACTGTCGATGCGCACATCGTGCGCATCCGGCAGAAACTTGAACCGGTGCCCGACGAGCCGCGGTATTTCCTGACGGTACACGGGGTGGGCTACAAGTTCGTGGGGTAAGGGGAGTTTATGATCGCGCTCGCTCCAACAACCCGGCGAAGCAAATCGAAAACTGGCTGTGCGTTTCCCGAGTCTCCCGCCGAGCAGATCGCATCCGCGTGGGCCGGTAACGGTGGGTTGGGCGCGCTGGGGCGTTGGCCTGAAGAGTTAAAGGCCGCGGGGGCGGGTGGAAGCCAGCGCTCCAAAGCGGAGTTGTCGAGTAGTGGCGCCAAGAGTGGGGCGGCTCTCGACATTGAACTCAGCGCAGTCCGCCGCGATCACGCCAAATTGCAACAATCCGTTTTCGAGGCTGCGCAGATCCAGCGGCGCCTCTGCGCGCCACGCGAACTTACGTGGAACGAGTTCGAAATTGCCGGCGAGATTTTTCCGGTCCGCGATCTTTCCGGTGATTTCCTGAAGGTGATCGATCTTGGCTCGTCACTTATCGTGGCGCTTGGCGACATTGCCGGCAAAGGTTTGAGCGCGGGCATCTGGCAGCCGCATCTGGTCAGCATGATTCAGCGGTGCGCGCACCAGCACGATAATCCCGCGGAGGCGGTTGCCGACATGAACCGCGAACTGTGCCGGCAACAGGGAATCGCTCCGCTCACATGTCTGTTCTACGCCAAATTGGACCGTGACAGCAGCCAATTCACGTACTGCAATGCCGGGCTTCCCGCGCCAATCCTGCTACGGGCCAATACGACTCTTGAACACTTAGGCCAAGGTGGTCCAATGCTAGGTGTGATGGAGAATGCGAATTTCCAATTTGAGCGCGTGACGTTTGAGCCGGGCGATTTCCTGGTGGCCTATTCCGATGGCGTAACGGAATGCCGCAATGTTCAGGACGAGGAATTCGAAGCGGACCGGCTGGTGTCGGCGGCCAGAAGCGTATCTAGTTCGAATGCGAACAAAGCGCTGTTTTCGTTGCTGGCCACGGTTCTCGATTTTGCAGACACGCGCTCTCCCGGCGACGACGTCTCGCTGCTGGTGGTGCGTCGCCGGGACAAAGTGAAATATGAGTCGTCTCGTATGCGTAAAAAAGATTCGGCTACTCAACGACGGGCGTCTTCGGCTCCGCCACCGAAGCGTCTCCCTCGGGGAGGGCCAAGCACTAAATAGCTGAACTGCGGCGCCCGAGACAGGGGTCCCGAAATAGCTAGTTGCGGACCCGATACTGCTCGTGTGCCCAGAACCCTGGTGAAGGAGTAGTTCGTCATGGCAACGCAATCCAACGCAATGCTGCTCGAAGACGTCCCCTTCGGCTCGGCTTTTAATCAAGCCGTGCACACTTGCCCGGATGTGTTGAATTCCATTTACGCGGCCCATTATCCGCACGTTCTACAAGTCTGCCGGCGCTTTTTCCGCCAGCCGGAAGATGCGGAAGACGCGGCCGCGGAAGTGTTTTTGAAGCTGCACACGGTTCTGCCCAAGAAAGACGCTGAGCATCCGTTCCGCCCGTGGGTGTGCCAGGTGGCTGGGCGTCATTGTATCGACAAGCTGCGCCGCCGGAAACGGGAAAAATATTCGGCGGTCGATAACAATGATCTGTGCGCGGTGGCGGATTTTTCGGCGCCGTCGCCGCTGTCGCAGTTGCTGCGCAAAGAAGCGAAGCGGCACGTACGCGAACAGCTCAATCTGCTGCCGGACTACTACAAAGTTCCGCTGATCCTGCGCTACTACAAGCGGATGAGCTATTCGGAAATTGCGCGGGTGCTGAACCGGCGGCTGCCCGCGGTGAAGACGATTATATTTCGCGCGAAGTGCCGGCTACGGCGCAATCTTGGGCACTTGCATCCTTCGCACGCCGGCGCTGTGTCGATCGATGCCAGCGGCACGCAGATGCCATCGTGATCTTCGAGTGACAAAGAAGAAGAGTTCACCACAGAGGACACAGAGGGCACAGAGACAGCACAGCGAGGGTCTACCCCTTGTCCTCCAGCAGCAGCTTCAAGCGGGCGTAGCCGGCACGGCTTACGGGTAATCTTACGCCGCTGGTGAGGATTGCCACTTTGCTTTCTTTGCCGTATGGCTCGATGCGCGAAACGCGTTCGAGATTGACCATATATGAGCGGTGAATACGCACAAATTTCGCGGGATCCAGGGCCAACTCCAATCCCGAGATGGTCTGCTGTTTCAGGTGTTTCTTGCCCTCGCTCACCAAGGAAACGTAATCGTCGAGGGCCTCGGCATAATCCAGCTTATGCACGGGGATCAAGCTGACCTTCGTACCATCTTTGACGACGATGCGTTCGGAATACTGTCCGGCGGGGCGTGCGGCTGCCGCTAACTCCGCAGCGTCGACTGCTCTCCGACCTTCCTGGCCTTTGGCGCGTTCCAGGGCCGCCTCAAATCGCTCTTTGCTGAACGGCTTCAGCAAATAGTCCACCGCGTGGACCTCGAACGCCTTCATTGCGTACTGATCGAATGCGGTCACAAAAATAATCGCCAACCCCGCGCGATCGATCAGCTCCAAGACATCAAATCCGGTGAGCTTGGGCATTTGCACGTCCAAAAAGAGCAGGTCCGGCTTATGCTCGCTCGCCGATTTGACCGCCTCCATGCCGTTGGCGCACTCCGCGACTACTTCTACTTCCGGATGGTCCGCCAACATTTCGCGCACGAGTTTGCGCGCCAGTTCCTCGTCATCGACGATTAACGCCTTCCATATTTGCTTTTGGCCGCTCACGTGGGCTTCTCCGTCTCGGCGGGGAACGACAAGCTGACGCGGAAGACTTCTTCCTCGGCCCTGGCGACGATCTGCGCATCGTTCCCATACCGCGCTTCCAGCCGCCTCTGCACGTTCTTCAGCCCCACACCATTCTTGCGCGAACTCCCCGCCTCCGGGTCCCAGGAATTTTCGACGGTGACCATCATCCGAGTTCCATTTCGCGCGGCACGCAACGAAATCCATCCACCTTCCGGCATTTGGGCAATCCCGTGCACCACCGCGTTTTCGAACAGGGGTTGCAGCAGCAACGGAGGCAACAGGCAGTTTTTCGCGTCCTCCTGGATTTCTTCTTTGACGGTCAAGCGTTCGCCAAAACGCACTTTCTCAATGGCGCAATACTTTTCGAGCAGGCCAACTTCTTCGCGCAATGGGATCAGGGCTTTCTCGCCCATTCCGAGGGTTAGCCGCAAAAAGTCCGCCAACGATACGCACATTTCGCGGGCGCGCGCGGGATCGATGCTGGTCAGCGCACTGATGGAATTCAAGCTGTTGTAAAGGAAATGAGGATTGATTTGGGCCTTCAACGCGCTCAATTCGGCTTCGCGGGCGCGCACACTGGATTCCACCGCGCGTTCTTGTGCCTCTTGCGTGGCTTTGTGGGCCATCAAGGCATACTGCACGGCCACGTTCAACCAGTAGTAGATTTCGCCGGCGGCCAGCAGCATGTCTCTTTTGCGGGTGTACATCGCGGATATCCCGCTCCATCCGGCCGTCAACTCCATTTCTCGAGCGATGATATTGCCGAGCATGGACCAGAGAATTGTGAGAATTAGCGCGGCGGTCACATGAATCAGCAGGACGCGCCACACCGGTGTTTTCGAAAGCGGAGTGATGCGGCACGTAAAGACCGCTGCGGAAGCGCTGATTTGTGCGAGTCCAGCCAGAATCACCGCGAAAATGAGCGCGCGGCCTCGCGTCATGTCGCCGCCGGATTTCAGCAGCGTCGCCACCCACAGCGTGAAAAAGGCCCAGCCAACCCAAAACACAATTTGCTGGACTTTTTCGAGGCGAAGGATTTTCATCGCTGGATCAATTCTTTACGGAAATTCCGCCAAAGATCGCACGCCCTCTGACGATCAAGTATTTCTTGGGCCGGGTGCCCATGGCATCCACAACCGGCGCTCGGGTTTCATCACTGTAGCCCGCAAACATGCTTTCCCCTTCGAAGATCACCTGCCAGTGATCCGGCACGGTTATCTCAACGCCTCCGAAGATCGCCTCGACATAGAGCACGGCCTGTTCGCCCTCAATATCCGCGGATCGAAAGTCCAGTTCGATGCCTCCCAGGATCGCGCTGACGTTGCCCTGGCGAAAATTGCTGACGGTGACCCGGCGTTCCACCCCGCCAAACATTGCCGAGGCGGTGACTGTTTCTCTTCCATCTCCTGGCGCACCAGGCATTGTATGTGGCATGTCAAACCTCCCCCAGATCATCGCGACTCCCGCGGCAATGATCAGCACGGGCCACAATGTGGCCCACGTCAACATGCGGAATCCCAGATTCTCCAGCATAAAAAACACGCCCACGAGGACGAGCATCACACCGCCGACTCGCCTGCCCTCGTTGACGAATTTAGCGAGGCCCAAGGCGATCAGCAGCAGCGGCCAAAATCTCCAGAAGGCGTCGACGTGGACGATGTTCAGGTGATCCAGCAGGAACAGGGTCCCGATCAGGATCAACACCACGCCGGGCATCCAGCGAGATGGGCCTCTGCCGCACTGTTCGCGAGTCGTCATGCGTGTTTTCTCAAGGTTCGCATTAACCCCAAAACTGACGCGCCACCGTGGCAATCATCGGCAGCCATCCCACAATCGCACTCACGTGTGCCGCGAAGTGCGAAAACACATAATCCACGCCCCATTGCATTTCCACAAGCATCATGGCGATTCCTGCTGCCCATCCGGCACTCAGTACCACTTGCCGCTGCTCCAGACTGTTTGTTGCCGTCCCCATGGCCGTCCTCCAGGCGGCCTGCCTCTGCCGCCCATAGACAGGCTAGAGGCACGCGCTTGTGGGAGCATTCGGGAATCGGCGAATGCCCGGGCGCAATCGGCAAACGCGCGCAAGCTACCGGGAAGTAGGGGACCCAGGCTCAAAGAGCAGGCGTAGGGCACCTATGGATGCGATTGTGCCGAGATGGGGCGCAGCAGTGCCGGGCCCTACCCTCATCGGGTGAACTTGCAAAGGTTGGAATTCGCGACTATCTTTAAGGACACAAACTTCTACCGCCCAGGTCCACAAATACAGGCGGTCATTTCAGTCGAGGTGCCCATGGTCCCCACTCCGCGTACCGCTACACGCGCCACTGCGCCGCGCCACCACTGGTTCTTGTATGTAGTGTTTGCATTTTTTGGCGCGCTGGTAACTTTCGCGGGAGCGCGTGCCCAGCAAAAAGCTTCCGACGACACGACTTTCCGGAAATTGACGGACGCGTACTGCGCGGCCTGGAGTTCCGGCAATCCGGAGAACGCCGCAAAGTTCTATGCCAAAGAAGACAATCTGACGTTTTACGACGTTGCTCCGTTCTCGTACAGCGGTTGGAAAGAGTACGACACGGGTGTGCGCAAGAATCTTCTGGACAATGTGGTGACCGCTTCACTGACCGCCGGGAAAGAACTCAAGGTCACGCGGCACGGCAATATCGCCTGGACCACCGTCCCGATGCACTTCACCGCGAAAATGAAGGATGGCAAAAACATTGATACCCCGGTGCGCTATACCGGGATTTGGGAGAAGCACGGGAAGACGTGGCTGCTTGTCCACGAGCACTTGTCGGTGCCGATGGGCGGGTGAAAACATATCGGATAACAGATAACAGCGGCCGGCGATCAGAATCTTAGCAGGCTGCTGAAAAAAGGCGTTATCCGTCATTCCGAGCGTAGCGAGGAATCCCTCTGTGGTCGAAAAGTCAAGAAAAAGAGAGATTCCTCACTGCGCGGACTCCGTTCGGAATGACTAAGTTAGACTTTTTCAGCAGCCTGTTAGCTTAGGGTGGCGGGTTGCAACGAACCCGAGAGCCCACATGCAAGGGCGGCATGTGGGGCACCCGAAATAATCGGGACCGATCAATCGCGGCAAGATGAGGCGCAGCAGTGCTGCGCCCCTACGCTTATAATGTTCAGCAATCGTGTGGAATCTGCTCACCTTTTACTGGCTGGCTTCACGTGGCTATCGCTTGCAACCCTGGAAGAGCCCTTATATTCAGTGGCGGTTCGAAACCTTTCTGGGCAAAGAGGCGGCCAATCTCGACGCCCGCAAATTTTTTCAACTGTCCTGGAGGTATCGACACAACCTGAGATCGTTCGCCGACTGGGCCGCCGTGCGTCGCCGCGTGCGCCACTGAGTGCGAGGACGCACGCCGTCCCAGCCAACCCACAACTCGTCCGGCCCGTCGTATACTAAGAGCGAGGTCTGCGATTATGTCGACGCTCCAGATCCTCCAGTCCACTCCTGCACTGCACGAAGCGTTGTGGTGGGAACCCGAAGCGAACCGTCGCGTGCACTGCTATCTGTGCCCGCGCCATTGCCACATCGGCCACGGGCAATCCGGGTTCTGCTACATTCGCGCCAATCAGGACGGGAAACTCTATAGCCTTGGCTACGGCGCACCCGCTGCGCTGCAAGTCGACCCCATCGAGAAAAAGCCGCTCAACCATTTCCTTCCCGGTACGCGCGTGTTCAGCATGGGCACCGCCGGGTGCAATATGGGCTGCTTCTTCTGCCAAAATTGGGATATTTCCAAGTCGCATCAGGATCAGGTCAACGCCAAAGATGTTTCGCCGGAAGAGGTACCGCGGTTTGCGCGCCAGTATGGGTGCCAGTCGATCGCGTTCACCTACAACGAGCCGACGATCTGGGGCGAGTATGTCATCGACATTTGCAAAGCGGCCAAGCCGCTGGGCCTGAAAACAGTGATGGTTTCCAACGGCTACATTACGCGCGAAGCCTTCCACGACATTTACGATCACATCGATGCCGCGAACATTGACCTGAAAGCGTTCACCGAAAACTTCTACGGGAAGGTCACGCTGACGCACCTGCAGCCAGTGCTGGATACCCTGCTGTGGCTCAAGAACGAAACGAAGGTATGGTTCGAAATCACGAACCTGATGATTCCGACGCTCAACGACGATCCTGGCGAAACCCGCAAACTCGCGGAATGGATCCTTATGAACCTCGGTCCCGATGTGCCGCTGCATTTCACCGCATTCCATCCCGATTTCAAGTTGCAGGATAAGCCGCCGACACCTCCGGAAACGCTACACAGGGCGCGTGAAATCGCCAAGGAAGTTGGACTGCACTTCGTGTATGAAGGGAACATTCACGGTGGCGCGTCCAATACGCAATGCCCGAACTGTGGGAGTTTGCTGCTGCGGCGGTCCTGGCATCATGTGCTGGAGAATCGGCTCACGGCAGGGAAGTGCCCGCGTTGCCAGCAGGCGGTGGCGGGGCGGTGGCAAGGGTGACTCGCGAAGATTGCGGGAACCGTTCAAGACGCAACGGTTGTGCGGACATGGGGCGCAGCATGCTGCGCTCGTACGGTAGCGCCGGGCGGGCAAGTGACCCGAGAGCCCACTCGAGGTGAGGTTACAACAAGAGAGATTCCTCACTGCGCGGACTCCGTTCGGAATGACGTGGTTTGTTGTAGCGGATAGAACGGATACGAAGTGGACTCCAGTTGGTTTGTTCACTTGGTTTCTTGTGAATGAAATGACCTTATGGCGAACACGGTGACATCGCAACGCATTTCGAGTGAGCAATCGCAAGCCGCGTCTCCGTCCCGTTTTCAATGGTTTAATTGGTCCAGTCTCTTTCTCGCGTGCATCCAAAGCGTCTGCAGCGCGTTCATCGCGCTCCACGGGGTGCGGCTGTTGGTCGGTATCGGTGCGGTGGTGCTGGCTTCTTCGACGTGGAAAATCGCCGAAAGTCTCCACGTGAACGCGATTCGCATCCCGATGGAACTCATCGCGCTGGTCGGGGCGCTGGTTAACCTGATCGCGCTCTGGCAAGTTCGGAGACTGCGTGCGCGGCCGGCTTCGGCGTGGCGGCAAGAACCGCTCACGCCGGCAAAGCGGCGCTCGGAAATGCTGCAATTGGCGTTGTCGGTGCTTACCCTGGTGTTGTTGTTTGCGGAAGCTGTGGCCCATTACAAACTTAAAGGGTCGCTCTAGGATTGATCGCGAGAGGCGCGATGGCCATGGGGCGCAGCAGTGCCAAGAGAGATTCCTCACTGCGCGGACTCCGTTCGGAATGACGTGGTTTGTTGTAGTGGCTAGAACGAAGTGGGTAGAACGAATACGAAGTGAACTCCAGTTGGTTGTTGAGTGGCTTGAACGAAATAAGAGAAGAGAGATTCCTCACTACGAGGACTCCGTTCGGAATGACGTAGCTTTTTGTAGTGGCTGGACGAAGTGGCTAGGACGAATACGGAGTACGAAGTGAAGCTGCTTGGTTACTTCTGCTTGATTTCTGCGGGTTTTTGGTTCTTGGTCCACGCAGTTTTCTTTTTGGTGAGCATGGTTCCGAACACTGGGGCGTCGATATTCCCGGTCATACTCACTGCGACCATGGCGCCTGCGTGCTTCCTGTGAAATAGCGGATCGAAGGGTTCCAACAACACGGATTTGATTCCTGTCGTATCTTCAGACACGTTGGCGTTCGTCCACAAATCGCCATGCAGGTTCACTTGATTATTTTCGAGATTGTATGTGCCGTCCGCCCGCGCGCGGGCCCCAGGCACTTCAAAATACAGCATCGATAAATGCGCTACGCCTTTTTCGATAGTCACATCGCCCGACAGATTGGTGACCGCGACGTCCGGCGCCTCGCTGGCATCCTTTATCTTCTTGCCCAGCGCCCGCGCGCTCAGCTCATTCGTCTTTAGCTGGGTTTTTTGCTGGAAATGTCCATTGAGGATCTGAAATTTTCCGGCAGTGACTGTCAGATTCTGCATGAAGCCCGGGCCAAACTTTGTAACGCGCACATGTCCCGAGCACTTGGCGTCACCCATCATGGGAGGCTTCTTCGCGCTGTTAAACAGCCAGAGCAAGTCCTCTGCCCGGCCTTTATCGATTGCGAAGGCAAGCAGAGTCTCGCGTCGGCCCAGTTTCGGGTTCTTTACAATATTGCCCGTTACCTTGAGTGGAGTTTGTCCGACCTTGCCAGTTACATCTTTGAAATACACCTCGCCCTTCAGGGCGTTCACGATGACCTGGAAACGCGAGGCCACGGCAATCTTGTGTTTCGCTGTTTTTAGCGCAAAATCCGGCGAGGCCGCTTCGCCAATCACTTGCATCTGGTCCAGTTTGCCGCTGAATGTTTCTGTGGAGTGCAGCGATCCCGCAATGCCGGCGTATTGATCCAGGCTGGCGTTGGTGAGTTTGATGCTGCCGTGTAGTGGGGTGTTTCCGAGCTTGCCGCCGCCTTGCCATGGTCCAAATGTGCCGGTCGACTCCAAGTCCCCTGCCGGGTCCGGGATTTTCATGTGCACCGCATAGGACATCGGCTTTCCGGCCGCAACCGAGCTTACGGTCAATTTTTCGATGTCAAATTTCAGCGGTTCTTTTCCATCGCTGTTTGCGATCTCCAGCACTGCGCCATCCGCAGTAACCGATCCGACCGAAACTTTGCTTTCGCTTTCGCCCGATGGCTGGAATCCTCCGCGTTTGGATGGCTCTGGAACGCGCACATACAATCCCTGTAAGAGAATGTTGGCTATATGGTGCGGTCGCGTGACCAGGTCAGCATAGCGGCCGGTGATCGTCATTTTCTGCGCTTGCACCAGCGGCGTGTTTCCCCGTGGACTGGCCAAACTCAGACCCTCAATCTCGCATCCGGGATTTGGAAAATAAAACCGATGGAATTTTTGATAGGTAACTTTGGTTTTGAAGGTGTCTTGCAAAGAAGGGATCAGCATGCGTTCCGAATACGGCCAGTACGATGCATAGAAAATCGTAGCGGTAGCCAATGCAGCCAGCACAAGTGCGAGCACTGCCCAACGTAGCCATGGGTGCCGTGGCTTTTGCGGGCTATTGCTTACCGGTACCGCTGAATCAGGTTGGCTTGGGCGATGCCTGGCCGAAGCATCTGTGGCGCTCGAAAATCGCATTGCCTGTTATTTACACGAAAACGTACAATCCCTCGATACCACAGGTTCTGTACGAGCATCGTTGTGAACGCTTAGAGTCGCCGCGCTCAGCTGGTTCCATGCTCGGCGATCACTGCTGCCAGTCGTTCATGCAATCGTTTGCTATAGCCGACTGGTAGTTCGTAGGTGCGGTCATCGGCGGTCAACACCAGAATGTTGCGCGTGGAATCCAGAATGGCCGAGCACACTTCACAACTTTCCAGGTGGCGCTGGACCGCGGCCAACATCTGGGCATCGAGTTGATGATCCAGATAGGCCGAGATGTGTTCCCACACATGTTTGCATTCCAGTTTCATTGGAACCACCTTCGGAAGAATCCGGCGCGTGCCCGGCCAGCCAGCTTGCCTTGGGCTTGCAGGGGCTTCCCCGACCCCACCAAGGTCGACTGACCCTTCAGGTAAGGCACGAGCAATTTCTGCAGCATCATACGCGCTCGATGCAGCCTGACCTTGACGAGCGTCACATTGATCCCCAGGGCCGACGCTGTTTCTTCCTGATTTAATTCCTCGATGTCCCTGAGCACGAACACTTCGCGGTACTTTTCCGGCAACGTTTTCACCGCGTCTTGCAGTTTTTCTTTCAGCTCTTTTCGTTCGAGTGCTTGCGACGGAATCTCGCGCCAATCGGTCAGCACCGCGGGGGTAAAATCCCCGTCGTTTTCCGGTCTGGTGTCCTCCAGTGAGTCCTCCGCAGCGGTCTTGGCTTTTCTCAGGCGCCTTCTGGCCTCGTTCATGGCAATGGTCACCAGCCAGGTGCTGAACTTGGCCTCGCCGCGGAAACTTTTCAGATTGCGAAACGCGCTGATAATGGTCTCCTGCGCGCCATCCTCGGCTTCCGCCTCGTTCTTCAGAATCGCGAAAATCGTTACGTAGACCAGCCGCTCATACGGGCGGATTAATTCATGAAATGCCTCGGTGTCCCCGGCCAACACCTGGGCAATCAACGCCGCTTCATTTGTGGCCGCTGCCGCTTTCATTCGTGTAACTCGCGCTCTCTCCTGTGGGCCGCAACAAGTTCGAAGCTAAAAGATTGAACCATGGAAGAAGAATGTGCCAGTGACAACAACCAACTCCGATCCACCTTCGAATACGAACTACGGGCAGCCGACTGATCACGGGCTACCGACCGCCGCCGACCCTCTAGTGCGAGTACTAAACCCAAGAAAGGTAACAGCAAATCTGACTCTTAGTACTGGTGGGGGAGGTGTGCGGAGTTTTCCACACTTTTCCACAGGCTCTTTTTTCCCGTTCTCTTTTTACAATTCCGGTGTAACCTTGCAACGCCCTTGGCGTCACACGGGGGCAATCGCTTTTCGGTCACTCGGGGTTTGCGAGCCTTGACGGGATCCGGGTTCCTCCGGAACTTCGCCTACCCTCCCGGCCGAGATTCCACTCAGGTTCTCGAGGCTGGTCCCTGTCCGAAGAGCGAACTCTAACTGGAGGGAAGAAACATCCATGACTAAGACCACCAAGGCTCTCATCACTGGCGCAGCGGTAGCCGGCCTGCTTGCAGGCACTGGCGCAACTGTCCAGGCATCGACAGTGTTTCACGCAGCAAAAACTTCTTATTCGGCACCGAGCCAGGATAAGAAGGACGACACCAAGAAGCCCGAAAAGCATGCTTGTAAAGGCCAAAACTCTTGCAAGGGCAACGGCGGGTGCAAGAGCGGCGATAACGGCTGCAAGGGCAAGAACAGCTGCAAGGGCAAGGGCGGCTGTGCGACTGACGGCTCGAAGATGCCCAAGTCGTAGAACACTGGAAGTTCCCTCCGGTGGAGGGCGGCGGCAGTTCAGTTGCCCTCCGCTTGAGGCAAATGTTGGATAACGGCGTCCGCCGATTGCGCACCGGCGAGGCGCGGCGGTGCTGGTGAGCCGACCTAAAAGTTGGTCAGCGCATAGGTATGGCCAATCGGATATCTAATCTCAGCCATATATCATCTTTAAATTGAGGCTTGATCACGAAACATGCCTGCGAATCGCTTTAACAATTTCACTACTTATGGGGTTGGCATCGGTCTGCGGATTCCTCATTACGAGCACATCCTGACACGCAAACCGACGTGCGACTGGTTCGAGATTATTTCCGAGAATTTCATGATCGACGGCGGCCGTCCGCTGCAAATCCTCGACCAGATCCTTGAGCAGTACAAAGTCGTGCAGCATGGGGTTTCCATGTACTTCGGTTCGGCGGACAAATTGAATCGCGAACACCTGCGCCGTTTGAAGGATCTGGTGCGTCGCACCAAAACTCCGTGGCTTTCGGATCATCTGTGCTGGGGCAGCGTCGACGGCCGGTACACTCACGACCTTCTGCCGATGCCGTACACCTTCGAAGCGGCGCGCATCACGGCCCAAAAAATCAAGGAGGTGCGCGATTTCCTTGAAGTTCCCATCGTGGTGGAAAATGTATCCAGCTACGCGGAATATCACGTGTCCGAAATGTCTGAATGGGAATTTCTGAATGAAGTTGTGGAACTGGCGGATTGCGGCATCCTGCTGGATGTGAATAACATTTACGTTTCATCGCAAAATCACAGTTTCGATCCGGCCATCTACGTGAACAGCATCCCTGCCGAGCGCGTTGCGCAGATTCACATCGCCGGGCACTCCAAATACCGCAAATATATTCTGGACACGCACGATCATCCGGTGATCGATCCGGTGTGGAAGCTTTACGATCGCGCGATTCAGCGCGTGGGTCATACCGCTACTCTTCTGGAGTGGGACGATCACATTCCGTCGTTTGACGAAGTGCACAAAGAAGCGCTGAAGGCAAACAAATATCTTGCCAGCGCTTCACTCGCGGCCGCGGTATGAAACTGGCGCAGCTCCAACACCAGGTAGCTCGAGCGGTGATGACGCCGCTGACGCCATCGGAGCGTATGCGGCGCGTTGCAGCCAATGGGCGTTCTCCGGCGAGCGTGGCGAAAAAGATCATCAAGCCGAACGACCGGCTTACTTCGTTCGAACGCCTGGAAATTTACAACCGGCAATACTGGTTTCGCATTCTGGACGCGTTGTCGGACGATTTTCCCGGTCTCCGTGCGGTGCTTGGCGATCGCCGGTTCGATAAGCTCGCGCGGCACTATTTGACGGACTGCCCGTCGCGTTCGTTCACGATGCGCGACCTGGGCTCGCAACTGCAATCCTGGCTCCGCAAACATCCCGAATACGCGCCGGGTCGGGTGCAACTGGCGCTGGACATGGTGCGGTTGGAGTGGGTGGAAATCGAAGTGTTCGATGCGGCCGCGTTAGCGCCTTTGACGGCCGCGGCGCTTGCCGGGATTGATGCAGCAAAGCTGCGGCTTCGCCTGCAACCGTACATACGCCTGCTGGATTTGCAGTATCCCGTGGACGATCTGCTTCTCGCGGTGAAACACGACGCGCCCGCAGAGATCGCCAGTAACGCGGTGGAAGAACGCCACAGAAGGAAAAAAGTCTCCGCGGTTGCGCGGCTCAAGCCCGCTCCCATCTTTCTTGCGGTTCATCGCATCGACAACACGGTGTATTTCCGCCGTCTGGAGTGGGAGGAGTTTCTTATCCTCGACAATCTGCGTCGCGGGCGCACGCTGGAGCAGGCCATCACCGCGGCGTTCCGCAAGCGGAGCGCTCAGGCGAAGAATATCGCCGAGGACGTAAGCTCGTGGTTTCAGAATTGGTCGTCCCTGGGCTGGTTTGTCGCTTAGACCGTGGAGCAGGCACTTCTGGCTGTGCATTTCGAGTTTGTAACTCTTCGCGTCTTTGCGGCTCTCATGGTGAGCGCGCCAGTTTTTATGGTGCCGTTTTTCGACCGATCACCTCGTTTGGATTCATTGCACGGGTCTAAAGAGAGTGTGTGGGAACTGCTGAGATTGTGCCGAGATGGGGTCCAGCGTGCTGGGCCCCTACGGGGACGGCAAGGAAGAAGACCTCGGGAAAAAGCACGGGTCTAAAGACCCGCCACTACACGGTTAGTTTTCGATTCGGTTTTCGCAGCAACAAGGAGCAGAAAAGCAAATGAGTGCCTTCATTGCCCAAATTCGCCGGATGTACGCGTGGGCCGTGCGCGCTGCCAGTGCGCTGCAATCGCCGTTCCTGCTGTTCGTGCGGGTGTACTGGGGCGTACAACTGTCGCAGAACGGCTGGGGCAAGCTGCACAATCTCGCGCACGTCACTGAATTTTTTTCGAGCCTCGGACTGCCCGCTCCTGGCTTGACGGCTACCTTCATCTCCTCTGTCGAATTTACCGGCGGGATTCTCCTGATCATCGGCTTGATTTCCCGTTTCACGGGTCTCGTGCTGACCATCGACATGTTGATGGCCTACATCACCGCTGATCGCGAGGCTCTGTTCTCGATTTTTCGGGATCCGGACAAATTCACGGCGGCAGCGCCTTACAACATCCTTTTCGCGGCGTTGATCGTTTTGATTTTTGGACCTGGGAAATGGGCGCTGGACACGTTCCTCTTGCGGCGGTACCCGTATCCACCGGCAAGTCCGAATGTTCGGTGAGGATTCGGACCCGCGAATATTGAGTCATTGTGCGGAATAGGAGTGTCGCACCTCCGGCGCTCGAGAGACACCATGCTATGGGGACCCAGCCCTTGCGGGTTGGGCTAACTTCTTTCGCGCCTCCGGCGCTTGTGCGTTTGGAAAAGCAGGGGCCGCAGCACCATGAGTGAAGACCCAAGAAAACGCATGAGGTCGCAGTAATATGAGGGAAAACCCAAAAGGCACGGTCTGAAGACCCGGCACTACAGTGACCCCAAAGGCAACGGTGTAAAGACCGGCCAGTACACATTACAAATGGAAGGTGGAATATCCTGGGCCTACACGCATGGAATGATGCCAGGCCAGGGGGAAGACCCACCACACCAGCGCGCCTAAAATGGCTTGCCCTATGGTCAAGACGAGGATGTTGCGTTCTTTGGCGAACAGCCACGCCATCGCTACTCCGCCGACAAACGTCAACGGCACCAATACTGGATTGGGCCAGTGCAATCCGGCGAACATGGCTCCTGCCACCAACGCGGCCCATTTCTGCGATTCAAAGGCGGCCAGCAATCGATTCGTCAGGAACGAATTCAGCGCGATTTGTTGCAACAAGCAAAACGCTAAATAGCCGGCGAATCGTCGCGGTTCGACAAAGTGGGTTGGCAGCCGGTGCAGCATCCCTAAAAACAATCCGGCGATCAACAGCAGCAGGGAACTAATGCCAAAGAACCACGCCGCACGCTTGGTCGCGGGCCACAGATTATCAGCGCGCATTCCCAGGGTTTTTGGGGTGTCTCGTCGCGCCACGAAACTTAGCACCAGCCACACCAGGAACACCGACCAGGTCCATGGTGCGCTCAGCTGCAGCTTCCAAATGAATACAGCCACGAATCCGGCGAACGCGAGTGCCTCGACGAGGCACGACCAGCGGTACCGGCTCCACGTCACGCGGACTGCCCCATGGCCCTTCGAGTTTCTTCGGGATAGTCCTCGGTGAGTTCCAGCAAGCTTTCAAATAGTTTATCGATATCGTCGGTGACGCCGTTGTGCGCCAAATATTCTTTCAACTCAAAATCGGGAAATCCTAAATTGGTGACGCGCCCGGGCAATAATTCCTTCAAGCGTTTCAGTGGCACCGGTCCTACACTGACGATGGATTCGTACACGGCGTGATTCAAGGCATCGGCAAAGGCATACTTCTCCAGCAGTCCCGCCAATCGTAACCGTGTTTCGGGTTCGATCAGTTCCGAGCATAACAAACGAATGGCGTCGCGCTCAAAGTGCTCGCGTGTGGCCCTGTGAGTGTTTGTCGCGGCCATAATATGCCCTGTAACTCTTTGTCTCGACCATAATCTAACTATGCGGCACCCTGCTCCCAGGTACAATACTGGGCCTAATGCTGGCCAGCGGAAGGGGAAACATGCCCGACCAACATCGTGTGCTGATTCTGGGTGGCGGGTTCGGCGGCCTGGTTGCCGCGCAACACCTGAAGCACGCTAACGCCAAAATCACGCTGATCGATAAGCGCAATTTCCACTTGTTCCAGCCGCTGCTGTACCAAGTCGCTACCGGCTCGCTTTCGCCGGGCGAAATTGCCGCGCCGCTTCGCTCCGTGCTTCGTAAACAGAAAAATACTGAGGTTTTCCTGGGGAATGCCGTGGACGTCGATCCTGCCGCACGAACCGTTACGCTCTCGGACGGCGCCGTGCTCCCGTACGACTCGCTGATCGTCGCCACCGGTTCGGAAACCTCCTACTACGGAAAGGACCAATGGCGCGAAAATGCGCCGAGCCTGAAAACCGTTGAGGAAGCCACAGCGATTCGCCACAAACTGCTTGCCGCGTTTGAACATGCGGAACGCGCTCCTACCGAGGCCGAAGCGCGCGCGTGGCTGACCTTTGCGATTGTGGGCGCCGGACCGACTGGCATGGAACTCGCCGGCGCTCTGGCCGAAATTGCCCAAGAGACTTTGTGTGAAGACTTTCGCCACATTCGGCCGGAAGAAGCGCAAATCATTCTTCTTGAGGGAGGGCCTCGCGTTTTGCCCACTTACCCGGAGGATTTGTCTGCGAAAGCGGAAAAGCTGGTGACCAAACTTCGCGTGGAAGTGCGCACGAATGCGTTCGTCACCGACATTGATGCACGGGGGGTCAGCTATAAGCATGAAAACGCCAGTCATCGTCTTGACGCACGGACCGTTCTATGGACTGGCGGCGTCACCGCAACTCCGTTCGGGCGCGTGCTAGCCAAGCGCACTTCCGCCGAAACGGACAAGTCCGGGAAGTTCAAAGTTCTTCCCGACCTCACCATTCCGAATTTCCCGAATATTTTTGTTGTTGGCGACCTGGCGCTGGTGATCGATAAGGATGGCAAGCCCGTTCCCGGTGTGGCGCAGCCGGCCATTCAGGAAGGCCAGTATGCGGCGAAAGTGATTCTTGCGCGGCTGCGAAACGAAAAGCTCCCTGAGCCCTTCCACTATTTCAATAAAGGCGATATGGCGGTCATTGGTCGCGCGGCCGCGGTTGCTAACGTTTTCGGCATTCACATTTCCGGTTTGTTCGCTTGGCTGACGTGGCTGTTCATCCACCTGATGTACATCGTGGAATTTCAAAGCCGTGTGCAGGTGTTCATCCAATGGGGATTCGAATACCTGACGTTTAGTCGGGGCGCCCGCATCATCACCGGCCCTATGGAGTACGACGTGCACAGCGCTCAGGAAGACCTGAAAGACGCGAACGCGACCGTCACGAAGCCTACCGGCGCAACGCAAGCCACGGCGGCGGGAGGGAACTCGTCGGTGGCTGGCCATTGACCTTTGCCGTGAGTTTCGCAAGAGCTGCCTACATTTGGGAAATTGGAGTGTCGCGCCTCCGGCGCTCGCGAGACACCATGCTATGGGACGCAGCCCTCCGGGCATGGGCTAACTTCTTCGCGCCTCCGGCGCTTGTGCTGTAGGAAAAGTGCAGCACCATAACGAACCCTAAGAAAAAGCAGGGGGCCGCAGTGCTGCGAAAGAAACCCAGGAGAAAAGCACGGGTCTAAAAGACCCGCCACTACACGTGGTTCTTTTTTCTTTACAAATGGCAATCGGGGACGTATAAACGCAATTCTTGACATTGACCAAAGTCAACCAATTCCAGTCAACAGGAAAAAATAATGAAATTTCGGCGCTTACAGCTTTTCCCGCTTGCCATTCTCTTCGCAGTCGCGTTACTCACGCCAAAGCTCTGTGCCCAAGACAAGGGCGAACTGCAGGCGCGCGTCGCTGAACTTAAGGAAGCGTCCGCGCACAACAAAGAAGCGCTGGCCCAATACACCTGGCAAGAAACTGTAAAAATTATCCTCAAAGGTGAAGAGAAAAAGACCGAAAACTTCGAAGTCCGCCAGGGCCCTGATGGCAAGCCGATCAAAACATCACTGGATGCGCCTGCGGCGCAGCAGCAATCCGGCGGCGGTCGCGGTGGCCGGATGAAAGAGCATGTGGTGGAAAAGAAGAAAGAAGAATACAAAGAATACGCAGAGAAAATGAAGGAACTGGCCGGACACTATCTGCCGCCCGATAAGGAAGCCATTCAGGCTGCGTTCGCCAAGGGCAACATTTCGTTAGTGCCTAGCGGCGTCACTCCAAGCGAAGTGAAACTGGTGATCAAGGATTGTTACAAGCCGGGCGACAGCGTGACGATGCGTTTCGACAAAACGCAAAAGCAGTTGCTGGGCATTTCCATTGCCAGCTGGATGGATGATCCCAAGGACGTTATGAATCTCAGCGTGGGTTTTGGCCGGCTTCCAGACGGCACCAATCACATTGCCACGACGAACATCGAAGGGGTGAGCAAGCAGCTCACGGTGAACACGACCAACTCGGATTATCGGAAAATGTAGGCGTCATCGAGAAGTGCCGGGGAGCGAGACCTAAGACCGTGTCTTTTCTTCGACTTCTTTACTCGATCCGACGTCTAGGATGGCCCTTCGCTGAGAACCGCCGCCCTCAACTCTTCTCCGCGGTCACGAGCGAGTGTGCCCCGTTCAGCCGTGCCACTGCCTCGCCTCGCGCATCCGTGAAATACGCCTTTTCCAGTGCGCTCGCATCGCTTTCATCCGTGAGCCGAAATCCATAACCGGCAAGAAAGTCGTCCACTTTGCCGCGTTCGATCCCGAAGCGCCATTGTTCACCAGCCTTGGTCACTGACGCCAAAGCTTCGGCTTCGCCGTAATAGAGCCGCTCGTGGCGAAGCACCGACGCGTACACGTAATCGAAAACGATCCAGTTGCGCGGCCCGGCAAACTCCTGAACGGTGCGCAGCATGCACTCCACGGACGCAGGTTCAAGGTACATCAGCAATCCTTCCAGAACGAACAACGTGCGTGAACCCACGGGAAGCCCCGCCGAAAGCAGCCTGTCGGCAAGGTTTTCTGTATCGAAATCGATGGAAACGAATCTCAGGTTCGGCGGAATCTCCACATCCCGCTTAACCAGTTGCGCGCGTTTGGCTTTTTGCGTGACCGGCGCATCCAGTTCGAACACTTTCGTGCCATTCAGAGCGAACCGCAAACCGCGGGTGTCGAAGCCCGCGCCCAAAATCAGGATTTGCTCGAAGTTCTCCCTCAGCGCGCGTTGAAATACGGCGTCGATGTATTTCGTGCGCGCAATCACATAGGGATACAGCCCTTTGGGAGCCAGTCGCCGGTACAGCGCGCGAACGAACGCAATGGACGGAAGCGCCTTCACGAAACCGGGGAGCAGCAACGGTGCGATCCGATCTTCGCTGTGAAACAACGGGTCTGGCTCGCAATAGGAAAACGCCCGAGCCGCACACGTCCATTCGGCGGTTTGCGACACGGCACTCGAGATGCGTTTCATGGTGTGGAGACGGTTTGAATCACTGTAGAGCACCAGGGATGGCCTGCGCCAGTGATGGAGGTCACCACCGCTTGTGCCTAAGCGTGTGATGCTGGAGCCTCCGTGAATAGGGGGGCACTGCGCCAACGTGATTCCGGGTTCTCAAGTCGCCGGCATTATCGTGGGGACCATCTTTTTGTCCTCGGGATTGGCCGTGTGCGCCATTGCCATTATGCGCCGCCGCAGCGGAACTCGCGTGCTGATGTGGGTAGGACTGTGGAGCGCGCTGTACGGTTTCCGGCCCGTAGTGGACCCGCTCGGCAGGGCAGGATTGTGGCCCCACTGGTTTGAAGCCGTACGTCCTTACGTGGACACCATCATCGGTTATTTGATTTTGGTGATTGCATCGCTCGCCGCCGTGGAGTTAAGCAGGGGAACATTGCGTGTGCTGCTCAGGGGGATCAGCCTTGCGGCATTGGCGATTGGTGTCGTAGGCGTTGCAGTATTCGCGTTTACGGGCTTTGACAACAAACTGCTCGTGTACAACCAGATCCTGGCTACGTGCCTGCTCTTGCTGCTGCTCACCGTTGTCGTGGTGCCAAGCCTCTCCCACAAGTTTCTGGTTCTTCCGTCGACCAACCACAAGGTGCTCGCGGTTGGCACGCTGGTGTTTGTTCTCGAAGCCTTGTACGTGAATGTGGTTCGCCCGTTGGGCTACCATCCGGCTGTCGTGTGGGACGCGATAGGCTTTGCAGTGCTGCTTTTGTCTTTCGGCTATGTCGCGGTCGATATGATGCTCACGAACGAGCATCGCCTTTTGTCCATCGAGCGGGAACTGGCCATTGCCCGCGAGATCCAAAATTCGATTCTTCCGGCCAACACTCCGCAAGCGGACAATTTGCGAATCACCGCAGCGTACCTTCCCATGACCCAAGTAGCCGGCGATTTCTATGACTTCGTGCCCATCGATAAAAATTGCATGGGATTTCTCGTGGCGGATGCCTCTGGACACGGAGTGCCCGCGGCCTTGATCGCGGCCATGATCAAAGTGGCCATGCAATCCATCGTGCCGTGCGCCGCAAACCCCGGCCAAGTCCTCCATGAACTGAACCGCATTCTTTGTGGGCAGTTGCGCGATCAGTTTGTGACCGCGGCATATTTGGTAATCGACTCCGAGAGCGGCAACGCTTTCTATTCCGCGGCGGGCCATCCGCCATTGCTGCGCTGGCGGGAAGGCCAACTGGAACAGATCGAAAGCAACGGAATTGTTTTTGGTATCGAATCCAATCCCCAGTACCCGATTTGTGAAATAGCCGTGCGCCCCGGCGATCGTTTTCTGCTCTACACCGACGGAGTGATTGAGGCAGAGAATCCGCGTGGCAAAGCCTTTGGCGATGCCAAGCTGGAAGAAGTGATTCGCGAGAACCGCTCGCGAGACGGCGCGCACTTAGTGGATCAACTGCTCCAGGAAATCGCACGTTGGCGAGCCCCCACAATCACCCAGCAGGATGACATAACGCTCCTACTGATCGATGTCCTTCAGCACCGATGTCGCAGGTCGGTTCTTACTCGTTGGCTTTGCCTCGAAGTGGCGGGTCTTCAACCCGTGCTTTTGTCGTTCCGAGTGCAGCGAGGAACCTTTTATTCCCGCCCTTCACAGGTCCTTGCGGCCAATACAGGGAAGGAATACGCTCAGGACATGCGAAAACTAAAAACGGCCCTCATCGTAGCAGCACTAGTGTGCGCGATCACTGGACTCGCGTTCGCGCAGGATGCCAGCGATGCTCCTCAACCGTGGAAGGCTCAGTGGATCACCATGGCCGGAGCGCCTGCGCGAGACGAAGTGGTGCTCCATTTCCGCAAAGTCATTGACCTGCCGGCCGCTCCACAACATTTTGCCGTGAACGTCAGCGCCGATAATCAATTTGTGTTTTACGTGAATGCCAAGCGCGTGGGCACGGGTCCAGCCAAAAGCGATTTGGCGCACTGGCGCTACGAAACCTACGACTTGAGCCCATATCTTCATCCCGGAAAAAATGTGTTAGCTGCCACAGTGTGGAATTTTGGAGCGAACAAAGCCATCTCGCAGATCAGCGATCGTGTGGGATTTTTGCTGCACGGAGCGAGCGAGGCAGAGCGAGAAGCAGATACCAACGAGACCTGGGAAGTGGAGCAGGAGAAGGGAATGGCAACATTGCCGGCGAATGTGCCCGGATTCTATTATGCGTCCGGTCCCGGCGAACGCTGGGATTTCGCGAACATGGATTCGAGTTTTGCTGGAAATGAAGTGAAGGACCAAAGCGCATGGACCAAAGCAGTGACATTGGGACGCGGCGCACTGCGCGGAGAACAAGACGCGCCCAACAATTGGCAGTTGGTGAAGGATCCGCTGCCTGCGATGGAGATGAGCGAAGTGCCGTCGGCGAAAATCGTGAGAGCAACGGGAATTGCTTTGACCATACCTCCGGCGGAACAGAAACCCGGGCCGGTCGTCCCCAATCCACCTAAACCGGGCATTGACTTCAAGACGCTGGTCGTTCCCGCAAACACAAAGGTCAGCTTGCTCCTCGATCAACACGAATTGATCACCGGGTACCCCGCGCTGACCGTCAGTCAGGGAGCCGGAAGCAAAATTCGGCTGACCTATGCCGAGGCGCTCTACGATGAGAAGCGGCAGAAGGGAAATCGCAACGAGATTGAGGGAAAACATATTTTGGGCGTGGCGGACGAATTTGTGCCGGATGGTTCCAGCAGCCGGGAATTTATGCCGCTGACTTGGAGGACGTGGCGTTATCTGCAAATTGACGTAGCCACGGGCGATCAGCCGTTAACCATCGGACCGCTACGCACCTCGTTCAGTGCATTCCCGTTTGAAGAAAAAGGCTATTTTCGGGCGGGTGAGGGAGGCTGGAAGGAAATTTGGGACATCAGTTGGCGCACCGCTCGACTCGATGCCCACGACACCTACATGGACACGCCCTATTGGGAGCGGTTGCAGTACATCGGGGACACGCGGATCCAGGCGCTGATTTCGTATGCGGTAGCGGGTGACGACCGATTGGCGCGCCAAGCCATCGATGCCTTCAACAATTCACGAATCCCAGACGGCCTCACCCAGAGCCGCTACCCCTCATCGTTGGTCCAGATGATTCCCACATTTTCCTTGATGTGGGTCGGCATGGTCCACGATTTCTGGATATATCGCGGCGACGCGGAATTCACGAAGGCGCAGTTGCCCGGCGTGCGCGCAGTTCTTGCTTGGTATTTGGCGAAGCAGAGAGCCGATGGCTTGCTGGGAAGGATTCCGTGGTGGCCGTTTGTGGATTGGGGCAAGGATTTCGAAGATGGCGTGCCGCCGCAGGACGCCGATGGCGGATCGTCGGTGATCACGTTGCAGTTTGTGGAGGCGCTGCGCAATGCGGCGGAGTTGGAAGAACGGTTCGGTGACAAGTACCAGGCGGAGGTCGATCGCCAAGCAGCCGATCGCGCCGCGCAAGGCGTCATGAAGTTGTGCTGGAACGCGCAGTACGGCTTGCTGGCGGATACTCCAGCGCAGAAACATTTCAGTCAGCACGCGAATATTTTGGGTGTCTGGCTGGGTGTGATTCCGACGGTGAAGCAAAAGCAAGTGCTAAACAATATTCTGTCGGCCAGCGACAAGGTATATGAGAAAGATGGGCCGGCACCATCGTTGGACAAGGCATACACGTATGTTCCTGAATTTCAGTCCAGCGGCACAGTGCCACCGATGACGTTTGCGACCTACTATTTTCGGTTTTATCTGGCACGAGCGATCGAACATGCCGGGATGGGCGATCGCTATTTAGCATTGTTGGGGCCGTGGCGGGACATGATGAAACTGGGCCTGACCACCTGGGCGGAAAATCCGGAGCCCACGCGCTCGGATTCGCATGCCTGGAGTGCTCATCCGAATTTTGATTTGTTGCGGATCATTGCAGGAATCCGCCCAGCGACCCCGGGATTTGCCACAGTGCGGATCGAGCCACATTTGCTGAACATGCCACCTCAGCTTGAGGCGGGCATGCCGACCCCGAAGGGTATGGTGGAGGTGAAGTACAGGCAGCGAGCGGAGGGGTTGGACGCGGAGCTCACGTTGCCACCCGGAACCTCCGGCGAATTTGTTTGGTCAGGGCAGCGCATCAATTTGCACGGAGGCCAGCAAATTCTTCACTTAACCAAGTAAACGTGAGTTCCGCCCAAGAGCCCAGGTGCAAGAGCGGTCCCTGGGAGCCGGCTGGAAGCCGGCGCTACCATAGCCGCGGTGCTAGGTCGGCATCTTAAAAAAGAAATACAGCGCCAAGAAAAAGAAAATCAAATCCGGCGACCACGCCGCCAGGAATGGTGGGAGTTGCCCAATGCCACCCATAGCCTCCGTAAGCGCCGACAGCGCCCAGTACGCTATGCCGATGCCCACCCCCAGCGCCAATCCTCCAATCGCTCCACGGCTACCCACAAACAGCGCAAACGGCACGGCAAGCATCATGCTAATCGGCGCGATCAGCGGATACGCAAATTTCTTGTGCAGTTGAACAGTCAGCGAAGACACGTCGAACCCAGCGGTGCGCAATCCGGCAATGTACCGGCTGAGCTCCCGCCAACTCATCTGGAAAGCCTGGATCACTTCGCGATTGAAATACGACGGCGGCTCGGTCAATTCCGGCAATGAAGTCACTTTGAACGGCGTGTACCGCTCCACCGTGCTGCCCGAAAAATCACGCACCCACCCGGATTCCAGCACCCAGGTATTTTCCGAGTCCAGCCATTCCGCGCGTGTAGCGAACACCCGCCGGCGCATCTGAAACGTTGCGGGATCCAGCTCAATCACCGATAGTCCGCCGAACAGCTTTTCATTCGCATCGAAAAGATCGTAGTTGTACACCTTGTAGTTCATGCCGAAAATCCAGCGCTGCGGCCGCGTGTACGTCTGCGGCGGTCGACCCTTGATAACGGCGCGCAACGCATCTTGCCGCTGGTTCGCGTAGGGCAGGTAAGTATCGTCCAGGATAAGCAGGGCGCCGGCGATTATGCAGCCAGCAATAAGGATCGGCAGCGCAATCCGATACAAAGATATGCCGCTCGCCTTCAACGCGACGATCTCATTGTTCTTGCTGAGAATTCCCAGCGTCACCAGCACCGAAACCAGCGCCCCCAATGGCGTGAACTGATACACCGAGTAAGGAATCAGGAATCTAAAATAGTTCACCACGGTCATGAACGGCACGTTGTGCCGTCGTATGTCTTCCGCCAGTTCGAAAAATGTAAAAATCTCGAACAGGAAAATGAACGCCGCCATAACCAGCAGAAAAAAATAAATGAATCGCCGCAATACATACAGGTCCAAGATTGATGGCAAGCTCGAATAGGAAGGGTGCGACGATTCGCCATTCCGGCCTCGCGAATTGGAAGTTCGCGGCCGCACCCGCGCGGTACGCCGCCGCATCAATCTCCAGAACGCGCCGATGCCGCGTGACGAATTCCGGCGTGCGGAATTCGCCGCGATACCGTTCCATGCGCGGGAACAGTCCGAGAGCGATAATCGCGATCGTGCAGTTCGCGGCCCAGATGCCCACAAACGGCGGCAGCAGGCCCTGCCGCGCCAAACCTGCGCCGGTCACCAGAATCAGATAATACGAGGCGATGATGATGATCGAGAGCAGGGTACCGGCCGCGCGGCCACCACGACGCGGTTGCGCCCCCAACGGCACGGCAATCAGCGCAAATACCAAGCACGCCCCTGGAAACGCCAGCCGCTGGTTCAGTTCCACCCGAGCATCGCGCCAGCTGGGACCGTGTTCGCTCCACAACTCGCGAAGCGTGCGCTCCGGCATGCTGATGGTGCGCTCTTCTTGCGGCAGCAACGTGGAAAATTCCATGGGCCAATCCGAACGCCCGAAGCCGTGATCGAGTAACGATCAGGAGTCGCTCGATTGAATTCGTGGGTGGTGCCGTCGTTGAGATGCAGCTCCAACTTGCCCAGGCTGGGCTCGGCAATTACAATCGCGCTGTCCGCCAGAGTGATCTGCGAATTGCTGTCCGCGCCCGCTTCGGCGATGAAAATGCCGTTCCAGTGTGTGCCGCTGGCAGCCACATCGTTAACATAGAGAACGATATGCGGGAAGCGTTCGTCGAAGACGCGTGGCTGAACCGCAAACGAGATTTGCGAGGTGAGCAGGGTGGATTCGATCGTGCGCCCCGCGCGCAGCGAAAATGGCGCAAGCCACGCGGTCATCAGGAACGTGAGGAGCGCCCCGACCACGGCGAGAACGCCCACCGGAATCAGGATGCGCCTTCGGCTGATGCCCAGAGAAGTCAGTGCGATAATCTCGCTGTCCATCGACATGCGGCCCAAGTCCCAGCAGCACACCGATAAGAACCGCCATGGGAATGGTGAACACCAGTACGCTGGGGACCACCGACAGGAATAGCGTCACGATCTGGGAGGTCGAGCCCGTGTGCCGCACGAAAATCTGCATCAGCTTCACCAGTTGCGGCACGAACAGCACAAACGTGAAGATCAGCAGGCCTAGAAATGCGTGACGAATTACTTCGCGGGCGATGTAGCGGTCAAGAAGACGCATGGGCGAACACGTGAGTGTAACATGGGGATGCAGCCCGCCGGCCAACTCGCCTGGGCTGGCAGCTCTTTCGACTCGTGGGTGCGGAGTCGAACTCGCAAGCACAAGCGCCCCGAACCAAATACAATAGGATGCACCTGGGCGCGGAGCGTACAGCTTAATGAATCGCATTCATCTGGCGGTTTTATGGCACATGCATCAGCCGCAATATCGGGATCCCGAAACCGGGCAATACGTCCTGCCCTGGACCCGCCTGCATGCCACCAAAGATTACTGGGGCATGGTCAAGATGCTCGAGGAGTTCCCAAAATTCCATGCCACCTTCAACATGGTCCCTTCCCTCTGCATGCAATTGGAGGAATACGCCAGCGGAAATTTCAAGGAACCCTGGTTCAATCTGGCCTTTCAGCCAGTCGACAAGCTCACCAGAGAAGGCAAGCGCGAAATCCTGGATCGCGCCTTTCAGGTCAATCACGAACGGCTGATGTCCCGCTGGCCGCGATTTGTGGAACTCTTCGAATGGTCGCAGGATCGCCGGAGGCGCACAGGCCCTGGTGACCTTCACGCCGCAGAGACTGGCGCGATCTGCAGGTGCTTATCGCAACTCGCGTGGATGGACGAGGAATGGTTCACCAAGGATCGAAGTGATTGCGCGACTGGCCAACCGCGGCAAAGACTTCACCGCAAAAGATAAACTCGATTTGAAAGCCAAGCAGCTGGAGTTAATCGGCATGGTATTGCCGGCGTATCGCGAAGCGGCAGCGCGCGGCCAAATCGAGATCAGCACCACACCGTTTTATCACCCGATTCTGCCGCTGCTCTGCGATTCTGACATCGCGCGCGTCGCCAATCCCGGAACTCCGTTGCCTCGCCGAGCCTTCCGCCACCCGGAGGATGCGCGGGAACAATTGCGCCGCGCCAAGGAATATCACGAACGCATCTTTGGAACCAAACCTGTGGGGCTGTGGCCCTCGGAAGGTTCGGTATCGGACCAGTCCATGGCCATCGCCGCCGAAGAAGGATTTCGGTGGTTTGGCACGGATGAAGGCGTGCTGGGCCGCACGTTGAACGTCGGATTCTTTCGCGATTCCAGTGGAATCGCCGCCAACGCCGACCGGCTGTATCAACCCTGGCGATTGCAAATCGGCCAACACTGGCATCACCGGACTCTTCCGCGATCACCATTTGTCGGACTTGATTGGTTTCGTCTACAGCCGCATGGACGGAAAGCGCCGCGGCTGCGGATTTGCACGGCAGGTTGCGTCATCTCGGAGAACGCCGTGAACACCGGCAAGCCCCTGACCGTTTGCCTTGTTCCTCGATGGCGAAAATGCCTGGGAATACTACCCGGGCAACGGCCGGCAATTCTTGCGCGACTTTTACCGTCGCATCAGCGATGACTCGGATTTCCGCGCCTTGACGGCCACCGAAACCATCGCCGCCGCCGGCGAAGTGCCCAGCGACGAACGGTATTTTCCCCGCTTCTTGGATCAACGCGAATTTTGACGTATGGATTGGAAATAGCGAAGATGTTGCCGCATGGGAATTACTGTGGGATGCCCGCGAGGCCTATGACGCGCGCTGCCGAGGCGCACAAGAAGGGCTGGGAAAATGCTCCCACGCGAACAGGGACTGCAAGAACGCCTTGGAGTCTATTCTAGCTGGGGAGGGCAGCGATTGGTGCTGGTGGTACGGTCCTGAACACAGCACCGCGAATGATGCGGAATTTGATGCCTTGTTCCGAAAGCATCTCACCGGCGTGTATCTGGCGTTGGGCCAGGTCGCTCCGGAAGAACTCGCCAAGCCCATCAAAAAGAAGCCGGAGCGCGCTTACCAATTGCCGCCTAGCGCGAATTTGACGATGAAAATCGATGGACTGGATTCCAGTTATTTCGAATGGCTCGGCGCTGGCGTGTATTCGCCATTGCAGCGTGGCGGCGCCATGCACGGCCGCGTCTTTTACTTGAAGGAACTGCGCTACGGATTTGAGGAAGAACGATTGGTCGTGCGCGTCGAGTGTTTCCCGGATTCGCTCGCGGAATTGGAATGCGCCGGAGTTTCGGATCATCGTGGGCGCGGCGCGAAGAATTAACAGTGGTGGTGAATCTCGAACGCGGGCGCATGAAGGAGTTCGCCGTGGAAATGAACCGCGTTTGCCTGCTGCAGCCAGACACCATTGCGGCAGCTGCATTTCAGCGAACGTTGGAAGTGGCGGTGCGTAAGGATGCGCTGCAGTTGAAGGGATTGACGAAGCTGACGCTGGGCGTGGCACTCTGGCACGGTGGATTGCCGATCGACGTGATGCCGGCGGAGGGCGCGTGGAGGTGCTGTTAGGCGAAGAGAACGCCGCTTGGCCTGTAGAGTAACAGAGCCTCCTCGTTCATCTCCGCCGAGAGACGCAGCGTTTGCGTGGGCAAGAGACGCGGCACTGTGAAGAGAGATTCCTCGCTTCGCGGACTCCGTTCGGATTGACGCGTTTTCTGGTTGGGGTTCTCAGGATGACAAGCGCGGAAGCGCCGCATCGAGAGGAGCCGGACGGAAGCTGGCGCTACCACGATGCGGAGGACCACCACGTGCAAAGGGCGAGCACGTGCGGCGCACCCGAGCTTCGTGGAGATTCCAGTCATCGCAATTAGTGGTCCAGAAACGAAGACGCCTTTACGGGATTACGCGGCTGAAGAGACGCTTGGGCCGGAGGTTCCGGCGCAGCGCTTAGGGCAGGGGGCCGGTCCTTGAGGCGGTCGTAAGCGCATTGGCCTCCTCGATTTGCTTGCGAGTCATGATATGGGCAAGGTGCGTTGCGAGCGCATCCGCGCCAATGCGGTCTCCAGCGGAAAGCGCGAGAGTAATAGCTATAGGCGGCGACATAATCGAGGGGAACGCCTTTCCCTAATTCGTAAAGATACCCAGGCTGGTCAGCGCGCCGGGTAGATTTTTCTGCGCGGCAAGTTGCACCAGGTGGGCCGCTTCTGTGTAGTCTTGTGGCACACCAACGCCATAGAAGAAAAAATAGGCGAGGTTGTTTTGCGCTTCGGGCAAGCCGGAATCGGCGGAGAGGCGCAGCCAGTAGACGGCCTGCTTGATAGTCGCGTGCGACACCTTCACCGCCGTAGTAAAGGTTCGCCAGGTTGATCTGTCCCACCGGATCACCGTGCTGCGCGGCGGCCAGATACCATTCGAAGGCTTTAGCCGATGTTTTTGGGAACGCCCTGCCCATGTTGATAGAGGGAAGCCAGATTGTTTTCGGCGGGAGCGTAATGCACGTGCGTGGCGGCTTCATAGTATCGGAATGCCAGAGTATAGTCCTGGGGAACGAATTTGCCCGTGTTCGTAGAGATGCCCCAGATAAAATTCGGCATTGGGATTATCTTGGGCGGCGGAGGCGTGGAGCCACTTGACCGCTGCTTGTACATCCTGCTGTGAAGGGATTGTGCGCGAGCAGGAATCGGGCGAGGCGATATCTGCGCGCCAGGGTCGCCTCGTTCGGCCAGTGACTGGAGGCTGGAGAGTGTGGATGGTGGAGTTTTGTGGCGACTGCGCGGAGGTGTGAACTGGGTGAAACCGCCGTCAGCGAGGCAAACAAAAGCGCGCTACGGAAGCAGGTCGAGAACGAATAGTGTGGCCGAGAGTTCATGAGTAGATCCCCCTTGACTAGAGATGTGTAACGCACGGCAGCGCGAATTGGCGGGCGGCGCACCGTAATCGCCTGCAAATTCGGAACGGCCGCGGAGCACACCACAGCGAAGGCGTGGGAGGGGCCAACGGTGCCGACGGGGAAACAGACACACGATGTCCCGGTCACGCGAAACGCGTGATGGCCATTTGTTCCACTCGGCTTGGCGGATAGTTATAGGTATAACGAACGGAGCCCGATGCAAAAAGTTTGGCGGAAAAACAAAAAAGTCGAAAAACAGGAAGGAAAAGGAGGGTTAATGGCGCTCCTGTGGGGTTGCACACACGATACATGTGGCCATACCACAGGAAATCGGCGAGCTGAGCAGATCACTGTAAGTGGCCAAGCAACGTCCGTGCGTTGGCGATCATTGACTTACAGAACGTTTACCTGGCGTATCCCGCCGGTCTGGACTCAAAACACTTAACCGGGGCCTTGCGTGGCGAATCCAACCTTGCGGTTGAGTTGTTGCAGAAACTCCACGAACTCGAAAAGTGAGGAAGGGAACAAGCAAATGGCGAAAAATCTGGCAGCACAGGTCTCCAAAGCGGGCGGGGAATTCGAACTGGTGGAACGCGAGATTCCAAAACCGGGTAACAGGGGAAATGCGCATCAAGGTAGAGGCGTGTGGGATATGTCACAGCGATATGCTGGTCAAGCAGGGGGGATTTCCCGGCCTAACTTACCCGCGGGTGCCGGGGCACGAGCTTGTAGGTTTCGTGGAGGAAGTCGGGCCCGGTGTGAGTGAATGGAAAAAGGGTGACCACGTGGGGGTGGGATGGCACGGCGGGCACTGCTTCGTCTGCGATTCGTGCCGGCGCGGCGATTTCATCACTTGCCAGAAGGAAGCGATCACCGGAGTCACGAGCGATGGCGGGTACCAGCAATATATGTTGGCGCGTCACGAGGCCGTGGCGTTGGTGCCCGAGGGACTGGACGCCGCGGAAGCCGGGCCGTTGATGTGCGCGGGCATCACGACCTTTAATGCGCTGCGGAATAGCGGCGCGCGTGTTGGCGATTTGGTGGGCGTGCTAGGGCATTGGCGGTTTAGGGCATTTGGGGATTCAGTATGCGGCCAAGGCCGGGTACCGGGTGGTAGCCATCGGGCGTGGGCCGGAGAATGGGGTGCTGGCGGAAAAGCTGGGAGCGTTCGCCTACATCGACTCGAAAGGCCAGCAATGTGGCGGCCGAGTTAAAGAAATTGGGCGGTGCGAAAGTGGTTCTGGCAACCGCTCCGAACGCCAAGGCCATGTCCGATACGATTGATGGACTGGCGGTGGGCGGAAAATTGTTGGTGGTGGGCGCGCCATTCGAACTTATGGAGGTTTCCGTGTTTCCTTTGCTCCTGGCGCGCCGCGGAATCCAGGGCTGGCCTTCGGGAACCGCGCGCGACTCTCAGGACACCCTGGAATTTTCGAAATTCGCCGGAGTGAGGCCGATGATCGAGAAGTATCCACTGGCCAAAGTGAACGAGGCGTTTGCGCGCATGGAAAGCGGTAAAGCGCGAGTTTCGGGTTGTACTGACGATGTGAGCGGGAACACAGTGGCCGAACAGTTGAACCGTAGGGGCGCAGGACTCCTGCGTCCCGTGTCCGCACGATATGTAGTATCTGATATCTGTCATCCGATCGATGATCGCTCTTATTTCTTATGCCGTCGCCCAGCAGTTCGCTGTCGACCCTTCCCAGCCTTCGCGTTCTTCTCGACGCGTAGTTTGTAGGCGCTCTGCAACGCTCCCGTGAGAACGTCTTCATCCGCGGCGGCCAGCACGATGTGAGTCATGCCCATGCGTCCCCAGCCACCCGCTATCGGCAGGAACACGTCAGGCATTCCTTCGACGAACGCTTGTTGCTGCTCGCGCGTCAGCATTAAATTGCCATAGCCCTGTTTAGCCGAAGCCAGCGTGGCGAAGATGTGGCCACCCACACGGAAGTCCGGCTGACCCATGTGCGAGGATTCCTCAGCGCCGGGAAAACTCAACGCAATGCGGCGAAAATCGTGGATCTTCACCATCCGCCCAGTTTAACGCGAGCACTTCATCATGTAGAAAGGGAATCAATGGCAGGGCACAGCCATTCCTGGCCGTGTTCGGTGGGTTCGACTAAAACGGAATATCCTCGTCGTTGATTTCCGGCGCCCCGCCGGCAAACTCTTCCGAAGCTGGCGCCCCAGGGTGCTCCAAATCTTCGCCACTGCGCCCGCCACTTGCCCCCGCGCCTGCTCCGGCAGCCATGCTGTCCCCGCGACCACCCAGCATGCGGAAATTGCTGGCTACAATTTCGAATGAGGTGCGCTTCTGGCCTTCTTTATCTTGCCACTCGCGCGACTGAATCCGTCCCTCGATGAACACCAGCGAGCCTTTCTTCAGATACTGTTGTGCGATTTCCGCCTGTTTACCCCATACGACAATTTTGTGCCACTCGGTACGTTTCTGGCGCTCGCCATTGCGGTCTTTGTAAGTCTCATCGGTCGCCACAGAAAAATTCCCCACGGCCTGCCCGCCGGAGGTGTAGCGCGTTTCTGGATCGCGCCCAAGCCGGCCCACCAGAATGACTTTGTTCACTGACATGGAAGGAAATCCCCCTGATAAAAGGAAGATAGCACGCGGTTAAAAAAAAGAGAAATGATGTGGCGCGCACGGCAGCGCCCACTTCTGGACTCAGAGAGGGCGTCGAGAAGCCGCGAGTGCCTGCGGTACAGGTTCGCGTCTGCCAGTACTTATTTGCCGGCAAACCGGGACGCGGAGATGTTGGCTTGGTTCAGCGCCCGAGCGTTGAGCAACCCCGCTTGCGCTTTGTCCAATCGCTGGAACTCCGCTTCCATAAAACGCATATACTCCTGCCTGGTGACATTGCCGTTCTTATCGGCCTTCATCAGCAACAGCAGTTCCCGCACATGCTCTTCGCCCATCACCAGCGCGTCCTGGGGCTTAGGTACGGACGCTTTTTGCGCCGCAGCTGTGCTCAGGAAAGTCAGCGCAACCACAAAGATCGCTGCACCCATGATCAGTCGCATCTTCTTTGTATAATTCGCCATGGCAAACTCCCTGAAAGTGGGATCCGGGATGCCGCAAATGTACACGACCCCAATCGCCTCCAGTCACGCAAAAAACACATGGGTTCAATTGAAATTTCTTTCGACCAACACGACCTGCTGAATCTGTTGCCGTGAGGTAACGTTGAGATTTGTTTGGGATTTCCTGATCGGTCCATTCCTGGCCCTACTCCCGCTGCGGTGGAGGCGCCTGCTGCCGGGCGTGGCCGAAACGGGTTGGACGCGCGCAGGTACGATGAGCGGGATGTACGAGATGGCTGGGACGACTGTTGCGCTGGGCTACTGGTACATGTACGAGATGAACCTGCGCATCACCCAGATCGTCAACGGTGAAGCGAATGGAAGGACCCCGGTGGGTCTGTCCGAACACCAGGTCCAAGGCGCAGCCTTGACCATTTTCGCGATGAGTCCTCTGACCTGGTTTTTATTCTATTTATTTGCCGAGGGCGCGGTCAGGCTATGCGCTGCTGCTTTTGCCGATAATGTCTCGGGAAGCTTGCCGCTGTACTTAGTCGAGCGGCTAATATTCTGGATCAGGAACCCAGGACAAGCGCGCGTGGGCGAACGAGTGCGCGAGAACGCAAAGTCGTTTTCCGCAGCCCTGCGGGAGCGGGTTATGGTCGCCGGACTTGAGATCATGCCGGACGAGTTGGAGCGGTCAAACGATGGTGACGATGAGTTGCTCGTGATTCGCGCGAGCCGCAGAAAAGAGGATTGGGTTGCCCCGAGAATTGTGGGCGTTGGCGAACAGTACTACAGGCTGGAAGACAGTTCGGTCGACTCCGGGCCACGGCCATTTTGCTACCACTTGAGGCGCTTGCCCGCAGGTGTACCGGGCCGCACTGTGATCGTCTACAAAATCGACGCGTAACTGGGATCGTCGATCGCGGATCGGCAGGCTTGTCCTGCACCGGGGAAGAGAAAACAATCAGCATAACGGCCTCGTGCGCTGTAACCGCCACGCATCTACTTACGTCATAAATTTAGCAAGGGGTTACTGGATCGTGCTGGAGGTTCTATCATGCGATGGACCCCGACGTTCTCCTGCCTGGCCGTTCTGATTCCAACTTCTTTCCTTTTGCCCCAACGGACACCCGCGCAACAACAAAAACAACAGCAAGAACTGCCCCAAATGGTGTGGGTGAACTACGTGGATGGCGCGGCGAAGTTTTCCCCAGGACATAAAGGCAAGCCGCAACTAGGCAAGAACTGGATCATCGCGAAACGCGGACAAGTACTGGAGGACGGATACACGCTCGTCACCGACGATGGCCGCGCGGGAATCGAGTTTGAAGACGGCTCCGCAATCTATCTGGCGTCGCATTCCGTGCTGGAATTCAATCAATTGCTGGAGAAAGCAGGCGCAACGGGCACGGTACTAACCTTGTTGACCGGAACTGCAACCATTCAGCACGCGTCGGATAATTTCGTCTATCTCAACACTCCTTCGGCGGAAGTGTTGCGAATCAAAACACGGCAAACCCTCACCATCGAAAGCACGCTGGATGGCCTGGTTCTCGAAGCCGTCGAGCCCCTAAGTATTGGCCGCCCACTTGAAGGTACGGTTGCGTTGAAAGCGGGAGATAGTGTGGCCTTCACCGACGGCCGTACGATTCCCGTCCAAGCCGCCGACCGAACACCCGAGCAGAAAAAATGGAGTGACTGGGTCACCGCGCAGTTGTCGAATCGCCAGGCCCTCATCGAGCGAGGGATGAAAGAGGCGGCGCTGCAGCAGCCAATACCCGGCTTGGCGGGAATGGCGGAAAGCGGCGTCTTCTACGATTGTCCACCCTACGGAAAATGCTGGCGTCCGGCAAGCACTACGGCGCAATCGGAACTGCAGCCGCATCCCTTCGGTGTGCTCAACACCCCAACTGCGGCAAAGGCGAACGAGCAAATTC
>CAVUNS010000007.1:0-297190 GCA_963742905.1 Candidatus Acidiferrales bacterium
CCTGACCGGAAACTTCCCCCACCTGGAGGGCAGCAACCAGCCACCCTCGGCAGCGTGACTGCGGGGGCTGCAGATAACCTGGCTAGATTACGGCGGGTAGCGTGACACCTCGCTACGTGTCGGGTGATGGGGAGGTTACGCTGCGCTGGCCGGTTCAGGCCGCGTCGTCGTCGGCGAGGATGACTTTCTTGCCGGGGTTGAGGCGCTCGATCTCGCGGATCCTGGCCTGGGTCTGGCGGGCGGGGCTGCGGGGGGTGTAGTAGTCCGGGCCGAGTTCTTGGTACCGGGCGGAGGGGTCGCAGATCAGGATCCAGGCGATCTCGCAGATGACGCGGGCGACCGCGACGATGGCTTTCTGCTTGCCGCGCTTGCGGGCGATCCGCCGGTACATCGCGCCGAGCCGGGTGTCGGTTTTCGCCGCGGTCATGACGGCCTGGCCGAGCGCGCCGCGGATGTACCGGTTGCCCTTGCCGGTGCGGCCGGGCCGGGCGGTCTCCCCGGACTGCCTGCTGCGCGGGGTCAGCCGGGCCCACCCGGCGGCGTGCCCGGGGGTGGGGAACTGGGAGGGGTCGGTGCCGAGCTCGGCGATGATGGCCCGTCCGTTGACGGCGCCGATCCCGGTGACCTCATCCAGCCGGTCAGCGAGCCCGAGCAGGAGGGTGCCCAGGTCGTCGCAGTCGGGGGTGTGGCCGCCGCCGGCCAGGCCGCAGCCGGAGCAGGCCGGGGCGGTGCCCGGGACGGCCGCGAGCTGCTGTCCGATCTGCTCGTCCAGGGCGGTGATCTCGGCGTTGATCGCGTCGATCAGCCGCAGGTGCAGCGCGATCTCGGTGGCGTGGATGTCACGGAACCGGCCGGTCAGCGCCTCCTCCAGCTTCGCCCGGCTGGCCTTCAGCCGGCAGTCGCCGAGCGCGGCCAGTGCCTGCGGGCTGCGCTCTCCCGCGACCAGGGCGTCCAGGAACCGGCGGCCGCTGGTGCCGAACAGGTCCGAGATCACCACCGAGATCTTCAGCAGCGCGTCTTCGAGGATCTTCTCCACCCGGGCCTGGTGCCGGGCCTGGTCCTGGGCCAGCCGGGACCGGGTCCGGGTCAGCGCCCGCAGGTCCCGGACCGCCTGCGGCGGGCACGAACGACCGCCGCAGCATGCCCCGCTCGTTCAGCTTGCAGTGCCACACGCAGTCGGCCGTGTCGCTCTTGCCCCGCCCCGGCAGGTGCTTGACGTCGCGGGCGTTGACCAGCCACACCTCCAGCCCGGCCGCCTCGGCCAGGTAGTAACACCGGTAGGCCGCCGGCGAGGTACCTGTGGTGCAGGCCCTTTTCCGGGCGGCCCCCGGTCCGAACCGGACGGGCACCTTTCAATGCATCCGGCAGCAGATGTAGAACTGAACGAAGGGCGGCAGGAACAGTACGTATTGCTGGTAGCCGTCGAGCGATACTCGGGGGAACGAACGGACAAGCGGATGGAGCGGGCGGTCAAGGAGATACGGAAGAAGAACGGCGACCAAGGGTCGGTGCTGCTGGTGCGCATTCCGGCGTTCCCCAAGCTCATCGGACGCCCCAAACGCCGCCGGGCTTCGTCCGACGGCAGCTGCAGTTGCACAGCCCGTCAAACCACGGTCGCGCTCCCGGTCCCGAGAATGCCGGGCGAGGGGATGACTGTTTCCGTACCGAGAGTTACGCGGGCCAGGATCATGGCTGTAAGTGGGAACTGGGAAAAGCTTCTCCCGAAGAATACAGAGCTTCGCGGCAGGAGCAAGATCGTCAGGTTCTTACCGGAGTAGCCGGCGAACTGCGATTGTGCCGGCCGGGTGCCGTGATCACGCTAGTGGATACCGAGGCCGGTTCTTCATCTGTTCTTCTTAGTTGACCGTGTCGGTACCCGGTATATCGTTCATCGCCTTCACGACGGATTGATCGGTCGCCGTCTTGAATGCCTCGTGGAAGTTCTTGGCTGCTGCCGTGCCCCAAAGTTTTTGGATGACGTTGTAGAGCACGGAGCCGAGCGTGTTCATTAGGACGCAGGCCCTCTCAGCTGTCTTCTGCTCGCTCTTACTGCTGACCAATTCGTCCAGTTCGATCACTGAGGAGACGACGAAGCCGAGGCGCTTTTCAACTTTGTTCCACTCTTCTTCGGTGGTCTCCGGTTTCTCCAGCGAATGGAAAAAGTTGTCGAGCGACCGGGCGATCTCTGGATGACCGGCGGTGACCATGACGAAAGCCAGCGAGCCGTTCAGCACTCGTGCGATGTCGTACGGGCTGTCGCCCATCATCACGATGGCGTTAAGAGTTTCGAGGAGGAGCGTGGCTTTCTCCTCCACCTCGGCTTTGTGTTCTAGTCTCAGGAAGGCGACGGTGCTCATCGTACGACCTCTTTGGCTTCGAAGTTCGTGTTGCCGTCGTGCAGCAACGCGCGGACTTTCGCGGCGCGGCGCTGGATGGTCGCCACGTTGTCGCGGAGTTCCTGCGCGCTCATCCCGATCATCTTCGTGGCGACCTTGCCGCCGATCACGGTCTCCCAAGCGGCCACGAAAAGGTTGAGACCCGCGTCGATCACGTTCTCGATGTGCTCAAGGTTGACCTCATCGACGTAGGCCGTAATGGATGTGTAGCCGGAGTTGCCGTCGCCGTACTGCTTGTCGGCGACCTCCAGCGACACGGTTAGATTTTTGATGCGGAACGACGGCTGCTTTTGCGCGCCGCCGTCTCCATTGTTTTCTGCCATAGGTTTTGTTCCCCTGTTGATTTGATACTGCAAACTCGATCAGTCCTGGTCTTCCGGCCTCCAGTTCTCGTCGAGCGTCGGGAGCTGCTTCGCTGGACCACCAGGGCGCTTGTTCTTCTCCTCGAGCTCCTTCAGCCACTCTTCATCGTCGAGCGCCGGGGCCATCTCAGCCGCCCGCCTCATCTCTTCCTCTTGCCACTTGCGCCGACTCTCCCGGGCTTCCATCCGGTCAACCGATTCCCACTGCGAACTCATATCTCCTCCACTGGCCGAGCACTGGCGGCCATCCACTTGTTGATCTGTTTCTTGGACGGCATCGGAGCATTGGCGCACCGGCCACACATCGCGATCTTGCCGATCTTCACGGTCGCCTTGCGCCCGCAAAGGAACATGCACTCGCCGGTCAGCTTAGTTGCCCTATGCTTCACTGGCCCTCCGCTTGGCTCGGCCCACATCACTGCCGCTGATTCGTAGCCTTTGTTCATCGCCTCCAAGTTTTCCAAGCGACTCTTGTTGGGGTTGCGGCAATCAACGTGCTCGTACGGCCCGTCAATGCCACCGCTGATTTCCTGGCCGGTTCGGATGGCCCAGCCGCAACGTCCACATCTACCTCTGTACCTTGCGATCAGACTCATAGTCAGTTCTCCTGTTTATTTTCTTGCTCGTACTGCATTGCCGCTTCCGCCAAGCATTCAACCGAGCAGAAATCCTCGATGTGATAATTCAATCCGCCGCACTTGCATCCGGGCGGGCAGCCGCGGTCGAAATCCACCAGGAAGTCTTCCATGTCGGCGTTCTCGATTGCGTTGATGCGTTGGCTTTTGAGCTGGTCGTCGCAGATCAGACATCCGCTCTGTTCCGGGCACTCGACGTGCTGGTAGCTGCCACGGCGCCCTTCGATGAATTGTCCTGGCCAAATCTGACCGTTGCATTTGGCGCATGTACCTTTGCGTTGAGCTGCGAATGACATAAAGGTTAAATACTCGCCGGGACGGCTTCTTCGAGCTTGCCCAGCGCCTCCTCCACCTCGTTCCAGAAATCTTTGCCGCGCTCGTCCTCGTAGCGATCCGGGTACACGATCCAGTCTTTCTCGTGCCAGCCGTCAACGCCCAGAACGAATCCGTCGAGGATGGCCGCGCTTGCTTCATCCATGCACGCCTTCATCTCTGCGGCCTGCCGCGGCATGTCTTCAATCGGCGCCTCAAGCAGGAAGGCGTCATGCACGATGGCGCACACTCCGAGACCGCGCTCAGTTGCAAGTACCGCGGCGAGGCGCATGATCGCTGCGCTGTTCGCCTGCACGAAGAAGTTGCCGACCGAGCGTGCGTTGAATCCTTTCTGCTCGGCGTTAACACGGATGCTCCAGCCGTCGAGCGTCATAGCCTCGCCCATCACGTCTGCGGCTTCGATGCTGTCCTCGACCCACTCCCAGAAAATCCTATAGACCTTGTGGTGGTGACTGAGTGCGCGCGATGCCTGTGCCTTCGACAGGCCCTTGTCCATCAGGCCGATGACGGTCACGGCATACAAGGCCGCGAGGTTGCACGTCTTGTACTGGCTGCGGATCTCTTGGTGCTCGCGGAACTGCGCGCATGTCGGCAGGCGTTTGCAGGCTGCACCACCGCAATCGGGGCCGCACGCATACGGCGAAGTCATGGCGTCCTTCGTTGCGTCCTGCGGCACCACGTCGCCTTGCTTCGCAAGTTTCATGTGCGCGTCGCCGCTCATGTACGCTTCCATCAGTTTCGCGTCGCCGGACAACGATGCGGCAACGCCGACTTCCATCGAGACCCAGTCCATGTAAGCGACGGCCATGCCGGGTGCAGGTTTGATCAAGGAGCGGATCCATTTTGCCGGCGCGAAGACGAAGCCGTGCGGAGCGTTCCTGCCTGTCGATGTTCCGAACGTGTTGAAATACCCGGCGCGATGGCGCGCGTTGCTGTCCATCGTCAGCGAAAACTTTTTGAGCAGGTTGACTGTGTTGAACAGCTCGCCCAACTTTGCCAACTCGGAGTTGTTCGGTTGCGCCTGGGTCACGGTGCGGATCGCATCGCTGGATGTGCTCGGGTCGCCCTTCTTCTCCGTCTTAGGCCATCTATCCAGCAGCTTGCGCTTGCGGAGGTACTCAGTGAACCGCTTGACTTTGTAACTGCCTTCCTCGTCGAAGATTTCGCAGGCCGGATCCAGCTTTCGGATCCACATCATCTTAAGATCGTTCGAGTGCTGTTTGATTTTGCTGTACGTCTCGGCGTCGAACGGGATTCCGCGGGCGTGGATGCGGCTGACGGCGCACATGTAACGGCCACGCCACAAGCAGGAGTCGTCGAGCTTCGGCTCGGTCACGTCCCACAGCTTCTTCGTGGCTGCGACGTCCTCGTAACAATAATTCTTGATCGCCTCGATCTCTTCGGGTGTCTCGGGCGCTTTCGTCCCGGCCAAAACTTGCATCTCTTTCTTGTTCTCTACCGCGTGCGACATTCCGTGAAAAGCCAAGGCCGATTCCAGGCTGGCCGTGAGCGCTTCTCCGCGCGCCTTGCTTGCGGTGTTCAGGTCAATCATCTTGTGCTCGACGAAAAGGTCGATCACCTGCTCGGGCAACGGCCAGCCGAGAGCCAGGTAGCAGGAGAGTTCGGCGTCTGCGGCGAACGCCACGAGCGTGTAATCTTTTGGGAACGGCGGTGCGGTGAGCTGCGCGAGTTCGGCGGGGCCGTAGCGGTGAATTTTTCCGGTGAGGACTTCCAGCGCGCAGAACGTGTGGGGAATCGGCGTACCGCCGACTTCGGATTCAGTGAACTCGAAGTCGGCGATTACCGGGTTGATTGGAGTTTCGACGGCCACAAGTTTTACTCGATGCCGTCCAGTTTTGCGAACAGCGGGTGGTCGAGGGCCGTGACGAAGTGGTCGCCGAGCGCCTCGATGAGGATCGAATCGAAGTCGCGATCCGGCCAGTTCGGTTCCCCGAAGTCTTTCGCACTCTCGCGCCTGTTGTACACGGAGTCGCCGCTGATCTGGCGGATCCAAGTTGCGCGCGCTGCTGCGATGTTGCTCTCTTCGGAGTCGAGCCACGAATTTTCCTTATCGAGGAACGTGTGGCTCCAGACGAAAAGTTTTCCGTTGCGGGTGATCGCGAGGTTGTATTCGACCTGCTTGGTGAGGTCGTCTGCCAACCGCGGATCATCCATCAGGTCGGGATGAACCGCGAAGACTTCCGGCTTGGCCATCGACGCCTGCTTGCCTTCGTCGGCTTCTTCCTTGCCGAAGAGGATGACTGGCAGAACGATGGAGTACGCATCGGAGTCGGGATGCACGCGCACCCATTCAAACGACTTGGGACGGCGTGCGGTGATCTTGCTGTTGACTACGGTGGTGCTTGCCTTACGGCCTATGCCGCGCGCGGCGGCCTTGGCTTTCAGGCTTTGGACTTGCTTTGCGGCTGAGTCAGCCATATTTCCTGTTTCCTGTTTCACGCCGGGGAATGCCTGCCACCGTGAGGTGGGCTTGGGTTCGACCGGATTCGCGCCCGAACCAGACCGCGCTTTGGGCGCGAACTGGGGACGGTGGGAGCCGTCCCCGTCGAATCCTGTGTGGCAGGTTGACTGTTCAATTAGAAGTACTGCCGCGCGCCGAAAAACTCGAAAATTCACCGGCTAACTTTGCGCCCGGTGGGCGCCCCGGCGAAGACGCCCGTAAGTCCTTTAGAACTGGGTACCCCCTCCCTCCCTAGGGTCTACACGGGGGTCTATCACTTAAAAGCATAAAACCTTAAAGAGCTTATTAGGCGATTTGAGCCAAGAGGTCAGCTCCCAGACACAGACGTTGGCACTGGCAAAGGCATCGGCGTTGACCCCCAGTCCTGAAAGTCTGGATCACTCCGGGCGCTGACGGTAGTCGGCTTCCATGACAAGCTCGATGCGCCGCATGTATTCCGGCATCCCCAGCTTGTCCTGGCAGGACGAGCAGCCGGGGTAGAGCGCGATGCGAACCTTGCCCTCCGACTGGCCGATTCTCTTGGCGAAGTGCTCGCTTGGCACGAAAATCCCGACGCCGTCCGCCTTGCGTCCACACAGCTCGCAGGTCTCTCGCACCTTCGCCTGGCCTGTCTTTATGAGCCTTATCGCTTCGTTGATGTCCATCTCTTCTCCTTGTTGCGTTCGCGGCCTTCAAAACTTCAACCCCCCCGGAAGTCAGGGTCTCCGTCCGTGTCAGGACGAACCGCGCGTAGCAATCGTCGCAGAACCAATCCGTGCCGCTGCCGGTCTCGATAAATTTAGTCGCCGGCGCGTTGCACCTGCAGCCGGGGTCGTTTAGGATACAGCGTGGTCGCGCCGTGGGACGTTCCCTTCCAACTGGACGTTCTGGCCCGGAAACCTGATTAGCGTGCGCCGCCACAAACGCGCGCATTACCGCCTTGATTTCGTAGATCGATGCCATTACTGTCTGGCTTGGAGTTCACTTCGTGTAGCCCTCCCTGACTTTCATTTCACTGCACCCTTCTGATGAGCAGCTTCTCGCGTCGACTCATCACGCAGGTGCACCTCGATTTCGTCGATGATCAAGCGCCTATCGTCGAGGGAGAACGGCTTGATGATTGCCACCGCCTGGCGGACAACCTCTTCTCTTGTCGGGGTCTCCAAATCGGCAATGAGCGATCTTGAACTCGGAGGCTTACTGCGCGATTGCTTGGGGTCTTTCTGGAGTTTCCGGTTTTCCTGGGTTAACTTGCGTACGGTATCCTTGAGCGTCTTGATCTCATTCTCGCTTTGCTGCTTTTCGGTCGCAGCAATCTTCTGGTGGTCTCTCACTGCATCTTTCTTTGCTTGCTCAAGATCCAGCTTGGTATAGCCGGCCGACAGTTGTTTTTGGCCCCCTGCGATACGGTCATTCGCGTCCTCGACCAGCTTCGCGTGCGCTTTGAGTCGCTTGTTCTCGGCCTTGACATCCTCAAGTTCCTTGAGCTTTGGCCGTGGTTTGAGGGCCCGTCCTTTTCTGCCGCCGCGGTTGTTGTTCAAAATATTCCGAACCTGACGCGCGCCGATTTCGAGTTGGTCGGCGCATAGCTTGTCGAAATTCTTGAAACCAAGATATGGCTTCCTGAGCTTCTTACCCTCGTCGAAGCGCCGCTTCAACTCGGCCAGGAATTCCTTCGCGTATGCACCAGCCTGGGTGTAGATTGAGCATGCGTGCTTCGCAACGGATAAAAGCTCGTTATCATTCAAGTTGCTCAGCACCACCGCATCTATGGGAGGAGCCGAAAAAACCGGAAGCGTGCTTCCGACTTTCGGTTCCACCTTGACTATTGCCGCGCCGATCTTCATCTGTCTTTCCCTTTTCTGTCGTGCCCGAAATGCCAGTTCCGCGCAAAAAAAAACGGGCGCGACCGCGAGATTTACTCTGCGGTCGCACCCGTGGGTGCGATGGCTTACCTTGCTTGCCGGAGCCCTTTTTTATTGCCCCGTCAAGTTGGTTTGCCGGGGCTTGCGACCCGGCTCGCCGCATTAAGCGAGCTTTCGCTCGCCCGCTCTGCGTAAAGTAATTTTACCACTTCGCATGGTGCCAGCCGACACCAAGTCCCTTTCAATTCCGCTGCGCGGGCATAGTCAAAGCGCCCGACATTCTCTTAGATGCCAGCGGCGCGGGAAAATCGCGCGATCCTGATAGTACGTTCGTACCACGCCGCCGCGAGGTGCGCGTGCGCAATCTGGAGGTAGAGGGAGTGACCGGCGCGCTTTGGACGTGGGAAGGTCCAGGCCGTTGCAAATCCGGTTGGAGGACAGATGCTTGTCCGGGACAGAGCGTCTATCAGTTGTTAGCAGGGTGCGCGGCAACGGCAGTAGGAAATTAGGAGAACGCCAGCGGCAAGAACATCTGCCCCCTGCTGCGCCGGCGTCGCGCCACGTTCTGACGCCACAGGCCTTCAGGCGACACGTTGTGCTTCACGCCCTTGCCTTTCCCTTTGCGGTCTCTGTGCTTCGAGCAGGTGCATCCCGGCTCGCACTTCTTCCAGCCGGTGAGTTTCCGCTTGGCCGCGCGAGCCGCACGCCGTTCGGGGTCTGCCCAGATGCGCAGCGCGGTCGCACGCATCTTCTGCTTTACTTCTTCTGGGTGGTGCTTCCCACGGAATCGCGCGGCCTGCACTTCGCTGGAGTAGCGGTGGCGGTCGTGCTTGGTGCGCTGGTCAGTGAACGTCCACATAACGCAGCCGCCGCCGTCCATCGCTTTCAATTCTTCAGGAGTGACGGTGCGGACAGGTAGGATAAGCGGCGGGCGTTCCAGCACCCAGGGATTCGGCTCCTCAATGGTGTCCATGAACGTGCTGAAGTCTTCTTCTTCTTCGAAGTTGTCGGGATTGCCGAAGAACATCGCCCGGTTGAGCGCAGTGTCACCACCGTCCTCAGCCGGTAGGCCGTGCGATGCGAGGATATCGTCCCATTTTCTCTGGAGCGGCGTCATTGGTTGCCACGAGGCGCGAAAATTTGGTCGAGCAGGTCGTAGCTGTTCTTGTTGATCTGGACGCGGAAGTCTGCGATGCGCGGATCGTCGCTGACGAAGACGTCGCCGCGCTTTGCGGCTTGCCGCTTGCTCTCGCCCTCCCCGAAAGGGTTCGCCTTGTCGATCCTCGCTCGAATCCACGCGGCGAGCGCCTGCTGCTCTCTGCCGCCGACCTCCAGCTTCTCGGCTGCGTGCCGGAAGGCGCGCCTGATCTCCGGCCGGTGGATGCCGTGCCTGTCCGCGAGGCTGCGGAAGCTGCGCGCCTCCGCGTATTCCGCGAGGAGCCGCGCCAGAGAGTGCGTCGCCTTTCCCCCGGGCTTGCCGTCGCTACCCGGCTGCGACAGGTATTCACCGTCTTCCTTGTGCTGGGTCTTTGGCCGCGTGGACAGGCTCGCTTCCTCCGCGCCCACGGCCTGCAGTATCGGCCGCATCCGCTCTTCGGTCGGCTGCCCGCCGAAGGTTATGTACGCGCACATCGCTCTAACGGCCGCCCTCATTCCGGCGCTGCACAGGGTCTGCGACGTCTTGAACATGGGCGCGAGCTGGGTCTGGGTCTTGCGAAGGCAGTAGTACGCGAGGAGAAGCTCCTGGTCACGTAGGCTCAAGTTGCGCAGGTACCCGAGGAACGCGGCGAAATTCCCGTTGATGAAGATGAAAATGTCCTGCTCCCGCTGCAGGTCTGGGTCGGTCTCGGCGGAGATGAGCTGCGTGCCGTCGAGGGCGGCTTCCTCGTCGTGGTCGTAGGCGAGCACCGCACGGTCGCTGGCGATGCTTTCCATGTATGCCGAATTCTCCATCCAGGACTAATACCCAGTTGTGATGCTCAAGGACGCAAATCACATCTGAAGACAAAGATGAGGTTAGTGGTCGTGAGTGCCTGTCGCTTCGTGACGCGGCCACGCTAGATCACGGCGCGGGAGTTCCCGTCACCGCAACAGCATCGGTGTCGCTGAGGATGGCTTTTGCTGTCTTCGGAGAGTCTGGCTTGCTCGTGACGGAGTCGGTCGTTTCCGTCTTTTTGTTCTTCGGGGGTAGAACCGCTGCTTGGTATCGGGTGTCTTCCTTGTTGGCGTGTCTGCGAGCTGCCTCGCTCTGCGAATCAAGCCAAGCACAATATTCCATAACCTGCTCGACAGTCTCATGCCCCAGCCATCGTTGCAGTGTCCTCACGTCCACGCCGTCACGCAATTTGTTGACTGCGAATGTGTCGCGGAAGCGATGCATCTTGACCTTCGGTACGCCCGACCCCTTCGCTGCCCGCTGAATTTCCCGCAGCATGTGCTGCTCCACCTTCCCGTGCTTCCCCGGAAAGAGAAGTCCCTTGCCGAGTGCAAGCAGTTCCTCCACGAACGAGTCGCTGATCGGGATTTCTCGTGTGCCCGCAGGAGTTTTGGGTCGCCAGACACCGCCTCGGTCGCGGCAGTCGGGACAGTCTGTACATGGCTTCTCGTGGATGAAAATGGTCTTCGTATGCGGATTCACATCCGTATCCCAGAGATGTGTGATTTCCTGCAAACGGCAGCCCGTTGAGCGATACAGCCGGACAAGCAGGTTGAACTTGCCTCTGGCTGTTCGCTCCATCGCAATGATTTCCTTGTCGGCGTAAGGCTCGGGAGGATTTGTCGCGTAGTCGAGTCGATCACCTCTTTCCATTTGAATCGGCAACTTGATCCAGTGCCTAAAGAACGTCAGGACGAAGTCCATTTGAGTGTCGATATACTTTCTCTCGTAGCCTTTATCGAGAAGATCGTTCCGGAACTTGATGACATCGTCTCGATTGTATTCATCGACGTACTCTTTGCCGATGAGGTTCACGAAAGCGTTGAGAAAATTGCGATTCATACGTACGCTCTTCCCCGGCCGCTTTGAGGCGATCATGTTGTCGAGGTATTTAGAGATTTCGTCCTTGACCCTCTTGCGCCCGTTGGCAACCATCTCTTCGGGTTGAACTACGACAGCTTTCGGCACGGGCTGGCCGGAGTAGCGCGCGTATTCTTGCGGATTGCCGGACAGCAAGGCATGCCGCTGACGCTGCGCCTTCAAGGCGTCGGGGCCAGCGGGAATCCATTTTCCGCAGCAGGCGAGGTAGTAATTGCCCTCGGGGTGTTTCTCCTCTCTGCCTCCGACGATCACGACGTTAGTCTTGATGGTGTGATTGGCGTAGAGTGCCGCTCGGCAGTAACGCCAAGAGCCGTCCTTCAAGCGGACATATTTATAGATGGTGTATTTGGGTTGGGCCATGCGCAAATCCTCAGAAACCTAATACTGAGTTGCGAGATTTCTTAGGATGTGCTCTTAGGAAGGAATCTAAGCCGATGATTCTAAAGAGTTGGCTGGGAGGCCTGGACTCGAACCAGGATAGCCAGATCCAGAGTCTGGAGTCCTACCAATTGGACGACCTCCCAACCGATGGGGAACAGAGGAAGTAGCAGCGCCAGGAAAGGAATCGCACCCGCACTTCAACCTTTCTAGGTTAAACGGGACTCCGCTGTCCGTCAACTCGCGTAGAATTTCTTGCAGTAACATCACAGCCGTGATATTTTGCCTCGCATCTTGCCGTCGCGGCGGAGTTGTGCGTTGCAAACACGTTTAACGTTGAAACGCAAAAGGAGAGCATGTGTATCATTGGAAAGTTCTTCTTGGTCGCATGAGGGCAGGGTGAGGTCATGAGCTTTCCTGGCGAAGTCTGCGCTGGCGCGTGCGTTTCCCTGTGCCTTTTAGCAGTTGCACTTGCTCGGTGGCCCGTGGTCTGGCGCAGAAGCCTGCTGGAGCCGGAACCGGCACCAACTCGATGCCGGATTCCCCGCAGCCGAAACCGCAAGGGGCCTCCAGAATGGCGCCATGGATACCACTTCCCGATTCATCGGCTACATGACCAACAAGTCCTTCGTCTTCCCGGATATCGCCCACGCGAAGGGCCGCTCACTACCGGCGGCAAATTCCGGTTGTTCGTGAATCAGAGCATTTCTCCTCCTTACATTATCGTCGCCGCCATCAATGCCGCTTACAGCCAGGCGAGAGATGTGCCTTCAGCTTATGGGCAAGGCTGGGATGCCTATGGTGGGCGCTTTGGTCAGCCATCGGTCGAGCTTCTTCGAATGCCTTTTCAGCAGCTTTGTTCTTGCTTCGGCTTGCATCAGGACCCGCGCTTTTTTCCTCAAAGCCATCCCTCGTTATGGGGCAGCATGAAGTATTCGGCGCAGCGCCTGTTTGTCACCCGCAAGGATGCCGGAGTCAATACCTTCAATACCTCGCAGATCGTCGGTACCTTGGCTGCGGAGTCGCTGGCCAATGTCTATCTCCCCGTTTCCGAGCAGACCGCGGCAAAACCATGGAACGATTCGGGACCGACCTGGCTTGGCGCTTCGCGGGAAACATGTTTAAGAATTATTGGCCAACGATCTTCCACGAAATGGGACTCAACGAGCTAAAGGTTATTCCCGATCCTGGTTCGCCGGACGCCGCAATCCGCCGTAAAAGCCGAGTCGATCCACCTCGCCGCAGCGCGTGCATTTGATCGTTACTCCTTTTCCAGTTGCCGGCGAGCTTCCCGCAATTCCCTCAACTCCGCGGGTGCTCAGTTTTGGATACTCCAGGTTCAAGCGATCCAGCGTAGTCCACAATCGTGGCTACCACCAGCAGCCGGCTGAACCACTTATTGTCCGCGGGCACAACCACCCAGGGCGCGTATTCGCTCGCCGTATTGCGGATCATCTTTTCGTAGGCATCCTGGTACTCGTCCCAATACTTCCGCTCCTTCAGATCCGCCGCCGAGAATTTCCAGTACTTTGTCTTGCTTGTTTAAGCGCTCCAGAAACCGCCGCTTCTGCTTCTTTTTCGAAAGATGCAGAAAAATTTGCAGATGGCGATTCCGTTCCGCGTCAGATAATGCTCCAACGAACTGATGTCCTCATAGCGGCCCTTCCAGAAGAGGTGGTCTTGCACGTACTCAGGCAACCGTTGCTTCTCCAGGAACTCGGGATGCACCCGAACCACCAGCACCTCTTCGTAGTAGGAGCGGTTGAAAATGCCGATATTCCCGCGCGCCGGCAGGCACCGGCTGCGAACGCCACAGAAATCGTGCGCCAGTTCCTCCGACGAAGGGCTTTTGAAAGAGTGCACCTGTACGCCTTGCGGATTTACGCCGGACATCACGTGTTTGATCGTGCCGTCTTTCCCCGCCGCATCCATGGCTTGGAACACCAGCAACAAGCCCCCACGTACCCTGCGCGTACAAACCTGCTGGAACTCGGCGAGCAGCGACACACCCTGCTCCAGCCATTTTTTGGCTTCCGGTTTGTCCTCGGAGTTCAGATGGTGCGTATCCGCAGGATCAAAATCTTTCAGCCGGAAGTCTTCCCGGAGGTGATGACATACGGCTTGATGAACTTGTGAATGTTCTTCAGTTTGGGCTTAGCCATTTTTTCTCCCGGAGAGATGTTCGGCTGGCATGTGGGAGCGACGGAGGAGACGGCACACAGTTGGCCGATTTCGCTTGCGCATCATGACACCGACGGCCACTTCCGTTCAAGGTCACGATTCAGGGATCGTTGGACTTCACCGCCTGCTCAGGCGAAACCGGCGATCATTCTTCCCTCGCCGAATTTCGTATTCCGTCCCGCTCCATTTCACCCGGTTTGACGTGAACCCACCAGCCACACGACAAAATGGATAGCATCTCGCAGTGGCACCAGCCACAATTTCTCTGCGCACAACCTGGTCGCCGGATTCCCCAAACTCCAACCACCTAGGCAACCGCCAATCGCAATGCCAGATACGCGACCAAATAGCCCGCGGAAACCAACACCGTAGGGGCCGCGATTGCCGCAGCGATCGCCCAGGCCAGCCCATGCGTCACGATCAGGCCGAAATACGAGCCCGGCCGCACCAGCCTCACAGTGCGCGCCCATCGCAACTGATGCTCCCAGAATTCCCCAAAACTCAGCGCCGGATACATGGTCCAGACCGCTTCCGCGAAAGCAGCACTTTCCCTCCGGCTTGGTACACCCGATTGCCGATTTCGTAATCGTCGGCCAAATAGTTCCCCAGCGCTTCATATCCACCAATTTTTCCAAGCCACAACTTTCTGGTCGCCACCGACGCGCCAAATGCGAACGTCACTCCTTCTTTCCAATCGGCGACCAGCGCCCCCGCAAAAAAATCGGTCGACCGCGCCAAGGGCCTCGAATCTCGGCCAAAAATTCGGCTGCGCGATCCCGCGATAGAAGCAGCTCACGATCCCGACCGAATGGTCAGCAAACGGAGCGATCACTGCTCGCAAGTAATCCGGGCCCACGCGAACGTCGCCATCACTCTGCACCAGGTACTCGTGCTGAGCCTCTCGGCCAGCAGCGCCAGGTTGTTCACTTTTGATTCGTGCCAATTGGCGCCGCACCGGACAAAATACGAATGCGCCGCTCCGGAAATTCCTTCATCAGTCGTTCGATCACCGGGACTGCCGGCGTCACTCATCTCATTCACGCAAAAAAGAATCTCGTAGTCTTCATAATCCTGCCGGCAAAAGCTCGCAAAATTATCATAGGAACCGAAGTCGGACCCACGTACGGGCTTCAGCACGCTGACCGGAGGCCGAAAATCAGGCAGCGTCTTGTGTCTTTCTCTCCGAAAAAACGCACGCCAGCGAAAATGGCGACCAGATAGTAGGCAAGGGGAGCCATCGCCAGAAGCAGGATGGTCAGACGCCAGATGGCGATATGGGGCATGGTTAGATTGTCTGAAAGATACTCGTTAGTGCGCCGCGACTGCGGTCCCTTCCTTTTCGCGCAACGCTATCTTATCGCCTTTCAATTCATAACGATCTTCCACGCCATACGGATCGTGCCGCCGTATAACTCGCGGCCCAAACGATGAAGCCCAGCAGATCGCGGATCGGGAAAAGCCACAGATTGTTTCTTTGCCACCGGATCCCCAACGACCTTCCATCCAACGAGCCACGACTCCACCATCCGATTCACAACCGCCGCGCCGAACAGCGCAAAACCGAGCTCCAGCGGCATTCCCACGCACCGCCGCACTCAGCAGTCCGAGCACTCCATATGGCATAGCATAAATCAAACCACTGCCCAGGTGCCCTTTGGGCCGCGAATACCGCGTGGACTTGGCCCAGCGCAACTGGTTCTCCCACATTTTTCGAAAGATTTGCTGGTTCACCACGTGATCGATCGCATGCTGCGAGAGCACCACTCCATAACCCGCCTTAGCGATCAGGTTTCCGATCATGTAGTCATTTGCGAAATAATGACCCAGCACTTCATATCCGCCAATCGTTCTCAGCGCTTCCTTCTTTACCGCAATCGTCGGACCCAGCCCGAATTTTATTCCCTCGAAAAGATTCGCGACCAGCACACCCGCGGTCATCTCCACCGACATTCCCAGCGCCGTTAGCCCGGACCAGAAACCCGCCGCATTTTTTCCGCGATACACGCAGGTGACCATGCCTACCCTCGGATCCATCAGCGGCGCGACCACTTCTTTCAGGTAATTTGGCGCAACTTCCACGTCGCTGTCACTCGTTACCAGAATTTCATTCCCGCGCGATTTCCGTCATGCGATAAAACGAGTAAGCAGGCGGGTTCGGCCAAGGCGGGGTTCCCGATAACCAGAATGCGGCAGGGAATGTTCGGGTAACGCGCACTTACTGCCCGCACCACTTCTAATCCCGCGTCATTTTCCTTGTCCGCCGCGCCCAGAATTTCAAAACAGGGATAATCCTGCTGGAAGAAGCTCTCAATATTCCTTTCGAGCTGTGCTTCCATTCCGTGGACCGGCTTCAGAATGGAAACTGCAGGAAATTTTTTTACCTGCAGCATCGCCTGTTTGGCTCGCTTCGCGTCGCGACGGAATTTCCAGTAACCCGCAATGACGAGCGCCAGAAAAATGGTCGACGAAATCGTTCCGAGAACCGCAACAATCAACAGAAAATAGGCAAGAACTCGTCCACGATTGCTTCGGCTCCTGGTTCACCCGCAGTCCCTGCGTGGTGGTTCACCAACACGTTAAAACGTCTGTATATTTAGTTTAACCCTATTCCCGCTAATTTTTCCTACGGCTTCTTGCTCCACATCGTCGCGCTCCCTCGCGGGTCTGCCCTAAGTAAATACCCTCGCTCTCGCAGCTCGATCGGCTGAACAGCCCGCGCTCAAAACGGCGGTTTGCGCTGCGTGGAAACGAACGCGCCACCTCAGACCGTGGCCCTACAAACGCCAAACCGCTTTTCTGCATGTTAAACTGCTATGTTGTGACAATCGCTCAAGTTCCAACTGAAGCTCCTGGCGTGTACCGCCAGCCCGGAATTCTCAGTGCTCCGGGACGTCGTCCCGTCTTCGCCCTGCTCATTCTCTCCTTGATTTGGCTTGCTATTTTTGGGCCCGGCTTATTCCGGCCCCCGCTCATGGACGACGCGGATGCTTCTCACGCCGATGCTGGCCGGGAAATTCTTACCCTCGGCGATTGGGTCACCCTGCACGAAAATGGCATCCGCTATCTGGAAAAGGCTCCCCTCCCTTTCTGGGGCATGGCGGTTGCCTTCAAGTTGTTTGGAGTTTCCGCCTGGACCGCGCGTCTTGCCCTTCACCTGAGTGTTCTGGCGCTCGCGATTTTTCTGTACCAGTTCGGACGCCGTTTCCTTAGCGCTGAAGCGGGTTTCTGGGCCGCAGTCGTCTTCCTCGCCACGATCGGACCTTATCTGTTCACCCGCCTGCTGATCCCCGACGTTACCGTAGGATTGTGGATTGCCATTGCTCTTTATTTCTTTCTCGATGGTTGGCAATCCGGAAAGCCTTCCCTGTTTTCCTGCTGGGCGATTGCCCTCGCAATCGCTTTCAACGTGCTGACCAAAGGACTGATCGGCGTGGTTTTTCCGTGCGCGATCATATTCGTATTCTTATTGCTGGTCGGCGACCTTCGCCATCTTCTAAAAATGCGGCTGATTTCCAGCACATTGCTTTTCCTTCTTGTCGCCGCTCCCTGGCACATTCTCGCCGCTCTTCGCAATCCTCCCGAAGGTCACGCCAAAGGTTTTCTTTGGTTTTATTTTGTGAACGAACATTTTCTGCGTTACATCGGAAAACGATACCCGGTGGATTATGGCACGGTTCCGATCCTGCTCTTCTACGGGCTCCTCCTGCTGTGGCTATTGCCTTGGAGCGCATTCCTGCCTCAGGCCTTGGGCCAGGTCCGTTTCCGTTTGCCACGCATCTCCGGCAGTCGAAACTCGACTGAGGCGGTTTGCCTTCTTCTGTTCTGCTGGGCCGCGGTCATTATGCTCTTCTTCAGCTTTTCCACGCGCCAGGAATATTATGTAGCGCCCGTGCTGCCGGCGCTTGCACTGCTCCTGGGGCAGTGGATCGCCCGCGAAGCGGAGGCTCCCATTGGCTCGCCCATTGCGCGCAGCGGCCGCATATCCGCGACGGTGCTTCTGGTGCTTGGCTTGCTGATTGCCGGAATTACCGGCTTTCTCGCGGTCGTTTCCCGCACGCCGAAACCAGGCGTCGAACTCGCGGATCTCCTGAATAAAAATCCCAGCGTTTACGTTCTCTCCCTCGGACATTTCCTGGACCTTACCGGCGAAGCGATGGGTCTCTTCCGAGGGCCACTGATCGGCACCTCGCTGGCGTTCTTGCTGGGTACCGGATTGAATTGGCTGTTCCGCCGGCGCGGGCAACGCGCGGCTGCCAATTGGGCGCTGGTCGCCATGGTCATCGTATTCATCGAGTGTGCCCACGTCTCTCTTGGCGTGTTTTACCCTGTGCTCGGTTCCCAGCCACTCGCGGCCACCATCCAGCGCACACTGCACCCAGGCGAACAGATCATCTGCGACGGCGAATACTCCCTGTGTTCTTCCGTAAACTTCTATACCGGCCAGCAGATGCTCATCTACAAAGGGCGAATCAATGGCCTGTGGTTCGGCTCACTGTTCCCAGACGCGCCGCCCATCTTCCTGGAAGACGACGCGCAACTCTCGGCGCAATGGAATGGTCCGCACCGTGTCTACTTCGTTTCCGGCGATGAGAAAAGCAGAGACTTACTGAAAAGCATGGGTCCGGTCTACGTTTTAGCCGAATCCGGCGGCAAATTTCTTCTGAGCAATCGCCCGTCTGCAACAACGGTGGGCAGCGTCACTGCCCCGTAAGCAGCACCAGCGTAACTCCAACGCACACCATTACCACCCCCATCCACCGCTTTACCGAGACTTGCTCTTTCAGCAGATACTTTGCGCCAAACGTTCCCACCACGTAGTTGAACGCCGATGCCGGGATCACTACGCTGAGAGGCGCCCACGATAGCAGGATCAGTAGCGAGTAAAACGATGCGGCCAGAGGCGGCAAGCGAGCCACACCCAGGAGTTCCTCGCGGCTCTCCAAATGAACCGCAGCAGCGCCATCGGCCGGAAACTTTCCGGCTCTCCCACCTGTTTCATGCCGTGGGTCATCGCAATTTCGCCGCCGGTGCTACAGCAGATGAAGAAAATCAGCATCAGTCCCAGTTTGATCATGGCGGCGTGACCGCTTCGATTTGCGCTATAGCCTTCTCACCCGTCGTGCTCGGGATGCGTCTGCCCGACCAGCAGCACGCCGGTCACAATGAGCACGACGCCAATCCAGCGTTGCGCATTCACCGATTCATGCAGAATCACCACTGCCAGCATGGTCTGCACCGCATAGCCAAACGCACCAGCCGGCATCACGTAGCTGTAGTCTGCCCAACTCACCGCCGTCATGTAGCACAGCGTGAAGCCGATCAGAAATAAAATGCCCAGCCAGATCGTGCCGTTGTGAATGGTCGGAAAGAAGCGCGTGCCAAATCCCCGCCGGGAGAAACTTGCACTGCACCAATCTGCAGCATCCCGCGTTTGAGCATCAGGTCGCCCAAATTCGCGCACACCACCATCAGCAAGACCATAAACAGGGTCTTGATCCTTAGCCTATGTGTCTGAATCATTCTTTCTGGTTAGTCGTTTCCGCTGGCGGAAGAGGCCCCGGACACCGCGACCATCGTCTTCGGCGTGTCTCCCCATTGCGCACCCACTGCAATCGTTCAGCGCGCAACCGGAGGAAGTCCGTGGCTTCATGGTACAGGCGTTTCCGTTCGTGGCTGTCCCACAGCGCATCTTTCACGATGCGCCAGACCACCTTCGGCCGGAAGTAATACTCGTCATAAAACCGGGTCACTCCCGCCATCATGTCGGCTTTCGAAAGATGCGGGAACTCGATGTGCGGCAATTGGTGACCGCCCTGGTCTGCCAAAGCTTCCACGCGCAGGAAACCTTCTTTTGACATCTGCTCATGCAGTTCGGTACCGGGCATGGCATGAGCCAGAGAAACCTGGATGGTCTCGCAATCCAGTTCTTTTGCGAAATCGATGGTCTTGTTGATCGTGTCTTTGGTCTCACCGGGCAATCCGATGATGAAGTCCCCGTGGACCTTGATGCCCACCTTCTTGCAGTTCTTCATGAACTCGCGAGCCATCTCGATGGTCGCGCCCTTCTTGATGTTCTTCAGAATCTGCGGCGTCTCCGGATTCGAATCCCACGATGAACAGCCGCGCCCCGCCATCCGCCATGGCCTTCAATTCTTCATACTTGCTGTGGCAACGCGCCGTGCAAGACCACTGGAACTTCAGCGGCTTGAATTTTTTGCTCATTTCAATCGCGCGATCTTTGCGAATGTTGAAGGTATCGTCGTCGAAGAAAATTTCCTTCATCTGCGGGAAGTATTCCAGCGCGTTCTTCACTTCCTGCACCACGTTGTCCACGGAACGCACCCGCCATGCATGGCCAGACAACGTTTGCGGCCACATACAGAACGTGCACAACGCCGGACAGCCCCGCGAACTGTAAAAGGATACAAACGGATTCAGCAGAAACGGCACGTTATAGCGCTCGATCTGCAAGTCACGTTTATAGTGTCTGTGGCAAACGGCAATGCATCCAGTTCTTCCGTATGCAATTGCGGACGCGGCGCGTTGTGGACGATTTTGCCGTCCTTCTTATAGCTGGCGCCCAGAATCTCATCCAGTGGCTTGCCGTGCGCATACTCCGCCACCGCATGGTCGAATTCCCCGCGCACGATGAAATCGATGTCGTCACTGGCGTTCAGCGTTTCGTCGGGCCGGATATGCCCGTGCGGTCCCACAAACGCCACTTTTATCGAAGGGTTAGACTCCTTGATCTTTCGCAGCAGCTTGACGTCGCTGTCGAATCCGACGGTTGATGTGAACAGCACCAGGAATTCGTAGTCTTTTGCGATTTCAACCGTTTGTTGCCAATTGATTTTGTGCGGAGAGGCGTCCAGCAAACGGCTGCCCGGAATCAGCCCCGCGGGATAGCTAAGCCACACCGGAAACCAGTAGGACTCAATTTCGCGCGTGGCAGGCCACCGCGAACTCGCCCCGCCATCAAAATTCTCAAAGCTCGGCGGGTTCAACAGCAACGTCTTCAACACATCTGGCATTCTTCACCCTCAGGCTCGACATGGAATTCCCACGCTGCCACCAGACACTAGATCTTTGGCCAGATGACGACCTATTTAATCTAGATAATAGTTTACCCAACTTGGTTGTATTCCGGCACGGCTTTCTGCCAATGGCACCAACGATGCATCCAATGGCTAAATCCCGCATTCAGCGGCACTTGCCCGGCGGTAGGACTGGACCCCAATATAGCGCTGGCCATCGTGGCCGGCTCTCTTCGTAGAGACCGCCTTCTGTTTACCCTCAGGCACAAGGGGTTTACCCTAAACCGCGAAGAGCTTGCCGTGACATAGGAAGGGCTTGGTTAGCCCTGACGCAGGAAGGGAGCGGTCCGCCGCCGCTAGCCACTACCCAACTCCGCTCGGCAAAACTTCGTCCGTGGCTTCCAACAGGATCTCCCAAATCCGTGGAACCCATTCCCAATGTTCCGGCTTCATCAGCACGGAACGCAAACAACTCAGCGTCGCCTGATCGACTTCCATACCGCATCATGCTTCCGTTCGAAAAATTCTACAGGAAGTTCAGCCACAGCCAGATGCAAATTCCGCTTCGCGCAACGCATCGAAAATTTGCCGTGTCACAGCCGAAGCCGCGCTCACGCTTCTGGCCCGCGGCGCAAAAATCACAATATCAAGCTCCGGCGGAAACGCCGCCCATAAAGCGCGAATCGTCCCGACGACCCGCCGATGGAACTCCCTAGCTGCTTCCCGGCACCGCTCCAGACCCTTGCGCAAATTCCCCGCCTTCTCCAGCGGCAAAAGCCTCTGCGTAGCCCAGAGCGCCACCGCCGCGGCTCCCGGCCGCGAACACTCCAGACTGATTTCCCCCAGGTGCAATTCCTTCGAACTGAAATAGGTGTAAGGCGAATTGTGCTTATACAGCTGGCCCACGCGCCGGATCGCGGAACAGCACGCAACCGCACCCATAAGGTTGTAGCCCGTGCTTATGCGGATCAATCACAATCGAATCCGCCTCGCTTATGCGTTCGAACGCGCGTCGCGTCTCCTTCTGCCAGATTCCTGCCAGCGCGAAATATCCGCCATATGCGGCGTCGCAATGCACGCGAAATCCATATTTTTCGCGAAGCGCAAGAATTTCGGCAGCGGATCCACCGAACCCGTGGCGGTCGTGCCCATCGTCGCCACCACTGTTCCCACTCCTCCCTCGGCGGCACGTTGCTCGAGCGCCGTCTATCTCCATTCTCCCGCGTTTGTCGCACGCGCACAGCCTCAAACGGCAACTGCAGCACACCACTGATCCGGCTGTGCGTGTAATGGGCCTGTTCGCTCGCCAGAATCGTTTTCCCCGGGTGCCATTGCCCTGCCACCCAAAGAGCCTCCAGATTGGCCATCGTTCCGCCGCTCGTCAGGTGGCCCAGGTGCTGCTGCCATCCAAACATGCTTGCCAATTCCGCGACGGCTTCTTTCTCCATCGCCGAAGACGCTCGTCCGCCATCCAGCGCGTGATTATTCGGATTGATCCATTGCGCCAGCGCGTAGGCCAGACGCGCCACTGGATGCGGCGGCTTCAGCATCTGCCCGGCATAAAGTGGATGAAAATATGGAAAATTGTCGTGCAGCCGTTCCGCTACTGCGTCCAGCACTTCGGGAAGCCTTGGGGCACCCGCGAGTAGCTGGTGACCGCTTCCGGCAGGAAAGCAAAAGACTGAATCTAGTTTCTCCAACGCCTCGCGGAGAACTTCCACACTGTCTTTTTCCAGCATGCGCGCCTATTCCAGAGCTTTTTCGAGTTGCCCCGCGATTCTCAGCAATTCCAGTTGCGCCTGCTGCCGTTGGAAATTCGCGTCCAGATAAGCCATCCACTTTTCGTTCTCGTCCACGCGAGCCCGCTCCACGTCCCGCAAATTGGCTTTGCCTTCCCCAAATTGCGACTGCAGCACCTGCCAGATTCTGCTGTGCCAACTGCAGTTCCAAACGCGCCACTTCCTTGGCCGCATCCGTTTCCTGCACTTTCCGTGACCGCTGCCGTATATCCGCGCTTACCTGTGTCCGCTTGTTCGCCAGATTGACCTTGGCTTGTCCAGGCTGGCCTGCGCCAACGCGATATTTGCACGCGTCTTTGAACTGAAGATGGGAATGTTGACGTTGATCCCCGCATTCAGATTGTTGTAGGTAAAATTGTTGTAGATCTGGTTGTAATTCCTGAAATTGTATTTTGCCAGCACATCGTAAATCGATACCAATTGCAGCGTCGGCCAGTAACCTTTCTTCTCCCCCGCTAGCCGAAACTCTTTTGCCTTCACATCGGACTCTGCAAACGCAATGGTGGTGTTGCTTTGCGAAGCCATCGCCACCAGGTTGGCTCCTTCCTGCTCCGCCGAACCCGGCAAATCTTCCGGAGTCACTTCCATCGGCTGGTCCGGCGCAAGCCCAGCTGGTTGCGTAAATACACTTCAATTCGTCCTGCCGCCCTTCCAGCTGCAGAATCCGTTGCACTACCTGCGCCTTCGTCAGTTGCGCCTTGGTCACTTCGGTGGGCAATTCAAACCCTTCGCTCTGCCGTTCCTGCGTCACCCCCACAATCTTTTCCGCGCTGTCCTTTTCTTTGCGCAGTAACTCCAGCGAGTGTTCACCTTCACCAGTTCCAGGTACGAGGTGGCCACACGATCGATCACCAGATTCCGCGTGTCGTCCAACAGCAAACGTTGTGACCGCGCTTGCTCCGCCTGCTCTTTCGCCAATCCACGCAATGGTCCATTGAACACTTCCTCGGTGTAGGTAAGACTGAAAATCGACGGCGGCCTCCCTCCCGGCGTTTCCGGCAATCCGTACGTATATCCGGCACCCGAGCCAGCATAGAGATTTGGAAGAAAGGCGGATTTCGTGAGATTCGCGGCATTGTCGGCCACGCGTGCCTGGATCTTTGCGAGTTGAATGTCTTTGCTGTTTTGCAAGGCCAGGTCGATGCTGCGCTTCAGCGTCAAGACAATCGTCGTGCCAGTCGCCCCCGTGTCCGCTGCGGGCGGCTCTTGCGCCCAGCTTCCGCCGGAAGCTCCTGCGAAACACACTACCGCGAACGCCGCGCGACATTTCCAAGTCATGGATCTCCTCCCGACTGCTCTGCGTGGTCCCAAACTTATTCGTATCGCAACGATTCTACTGGATCGAGCCTTGCCGCCTGATTTGCCGGCAGCCACCCAAAAAATAATCCCGTCAAGCTGGACACCAGAAATGCCGCTACCACGCTCATCCCGGAAATCGGCACTCGCAGATTCCCTGGCAATACCTGCTGCACCGCCACCGGAATCGCCAGCCCGATCAATATCCCCAGCACTGCCCCGCCGCCGCTGATCAAAAAAGCTTCAATCAGAAATTGCGCCATAATTTCTTTTCGCGGCGCACCAATTGCTTTGCGTACTCCAATTTCTCGCGTGCGTTCTCTCACAGTCACCAGCATGATATTCATGATTCCGATCCCGCTGATCAACATCGCAATAAACGCGATCAGCACCGAATACTACCGTCAGTGCGTACGCAATCGCCTTCGCCGCGCTTAAAATTGCTGTCAGCGTCTGCACTTTGTACTCCGCTTCCGCAGGATGCCGGCTTTTCAGCAGCCGCTCCATCTGCCGCCCCACAATTTTCACGTCGTCAGGATTCGCCGCTTGCGCGTACAGCTCACTCAAAACCTCTCGCCCTTTGTAGATGGTCATCAACGGGAACGGAATCAGCACGGATTCATCCTGCACTTCCGTCAACCCGAACGTGGCCGCCCGTTCTTTAAACACCCCAATCACCGTATACGACAATTCGCCCATGCGCAGCTGACGCCCCACGGGATTCTCCACCCCGTAAACCCGCGTCGCCAGTTCTTTTGTGATCAGGCATACTTTGCTGTTCGATTCCATGTCGCCCATATCGAAATAGCGCCCGCGCAAAATAATCAGCCGGCGGATTTTTTGGTAGCCCTCGGTCACGCCAATCAGAGCCACCGGCCGCGTCTGTCCCCCTACCACCACGGTCATCGGCATATCGGAAATTCCCGCAACATAGGTCACTTCGGGGATGGAGGCTTTCACCGCCTGCATGTCCGCCAACGTGAGTTCGTGACTAAGCGGCTGAACCTTATCCGGCGTCTTCACCATCTCCGCCCATACCAGGTTCGAACCGACCGCCTCGATCTGCGAGATCACGTATTTCTTGCTGGTCAGCGCCACCGTCACCACCAGCACAATGGAGGCGCTTCCTATGATCACCCCGATGGAAGTCAGCACCGTCCGCAGCTTATTCGCTCTCAGCGCATCCACCGCCACGGTCATCGTTTCTCTCAATTGCATTTGGATACTACTTTCCGCCCAATTGCTTGAGCGCTTGTTCCGCGCTTTTGTTCTTGGATTCAACTTCAGCGCTTCCTGATATTCGCTTTTCGCTCCAGCGGTATTATTCTGCGCCGCATTCAGCCGGCCCATCCAATAATGGACATCCGACGGACTCGGGTACGTTGAGCGCATCGGTTCCGCCGCCAAGTAGTCCTTCAGGAGTTTTTCCGCATCCGTGTATTTCTGATTCTTCAGGATTAACCCAACAGCCTGATAATATTTCCCGCGTGGATCTTTCGGCGCTACGCCTTCACCCGCCACCGCAACCTCCAGCAGCTTGTCCCCTTGTCCGCGTTGCAGAAAATAATCTCCGATGTCATAGATGCGATCCGCCGTCTTCGGTTTGCTCTCCAGCGCCTTGGCATACTCCGCATCCGCTGCCGCGTAATTCTTCTTGTGCGCATCGCACACACCTTTTGCAAAATGCCCCTCCGCCGCATCCATGCTCATTAGCTTTTGAATCAGCGGCTGCGCCTTATCTTCACCCCCGCCCACCATCGACGGCGCCGCGCAGTCATACTCGATCAAATCCTGATCCGCGTCGAAATTGTGATCGTTCAGCTCTACCGCCGTCGCGAATTCCTTTTGCGTTTTTCGCGCCCACGAATAGGCGCTCAACATCGAGGAGTGATCGGCTTTTTGCCCGTACGCTTCGCCTAACAGCTGGTGGTACGTGGAATTCTTCGGGTCGATGGACACAGCTTTTTCTGCCGCTTTCACCGCATCGTCATACTGGTTTGATTCCAGGTAACACTTGGCTAGCAGCAGTTGAATCTCGCCGTTCGAGGGTTCCTTGCCAGCCGCATTCTTCAGCGTTTCGATGGCCTTGTGGTAGTCGCCTTTCTCGTAGGCGCTCTTGGCGGCTTCCACCGAACCGTCTTGCGCCAGGCAGGCGAGTGGAAAAATCAATACGTACAGCACTGCGATCGCCCAAAATCTATAGGCTCGCATCCCGTTCACCCTCGACATTTGACGTATCCATATTTACGACTTTCACGGCCATGCCATCTTTCAGATCCACATCGCCGGGTAGTGCCACAATCTCATTTCCTTCCAATCCATTCAATACTTCGAAACTCGTCGCGTCCGCGATTCCCACCGAGATTTCGCGCTTTTCTAATCTTTGATTGCCCACGCCATCCTTCACCACGAATACATAGCGCTTGCCGTTTTCCGTTTCCACCGCGCCGCGCGGAACCGTCACAACATTCATGCGTTCCTTCGAATTAATGCGCACATTCACGTTGGTATTCGGCAGCAGTTGCAGGTTGTCGTTGTTCACCGAGCACAACAGTTCACCAACACTGCGCGACCCCCGCGCCACCACTTGCTTAGGGATGATTTCCGTTCGCCCTGGCCACGACTTGTTCGGCAACGCGTCCCAGGTGATCTTGACGGGCAAATCCGGCTCAAGGCCGCCCAAGTCCGGCTCATCAATGAACGCTCGCACCCGGACCTTGTGCAGGTCCGCCATTTCCGCCAGCAAATCCCCCGTTTTCACGTAATCGCCGGCTTTCACAGGCAACGAGTACAAAGTGCAATCGATCGGCACAGTGATTCTCCCCTGGCGCACTTTCTCTTCCAGGCGGGTGATATCGCTCTGCGCCTGCTGCACCGCAAGCGCCGCCCCGGACGCGTCCAGCCCTGCTTCTCGTGTGAACTGCTGTTTCGCCGCGGCATACGTCTGCACATCGGCTTTAGCCTTGGCCAGCAACAATTCATTTGCTGCCACTTCATCTTTCGTGGCCGCACCCTTGGCCACCAGCCGCTCCAGCGCGTCATGTTCCCGTTGATAGCGGTCCCGGTCTGCCTCGGCTTTCGCTAAATTGCTGGCTACCCTTGCCAAATCATCTGCTTTGCCACCGGCCTGGGCTGCCCGCAAATCTTCCTGAGCATGCAGCAATTTACTTTTCGCAGATGCCAACTGCGAAGCTGCATCCTTCACGTCCAATTCCATCAGCAACTGGCCTCTTTTTACGTTCTGCCCTTCCGTGGCGTAAACCTTCTCCACAAACGTATCCAGTTGCGCCCTCACGATATACGGCGCGATCGGTTCCACCTTTCCGTTGCTAGTGATGGAGGAAGACATGAACTTTTCCCGGATCGGCCGGGTGGCGGAGATTTTTGCTACCGGTTGTCGGCCGCTTACCCGTACCAGAACGAAAGCGATCACCCCCGCCAAGGCGAGCAGCAAGAGTGCGCGATTTCTTAACTTCCGATCCATAAACCTATATTATCTTTCATCCATGGGCCATAAGCGCGCCAAAACTCAACATCCGCGGCCCTGCCGCTTGACGCTTCTTCCTGGGACCCTGCTTACGGACGGTTTCGGGCGGCGGTTGGCCTGCTAACCTAAAGTCTATCAGGAGGTTACTACATTTCTCTACATGTTCCCGACCGCTGCATTTCTGATGCTTACTGCCTCATTTATAGGATGCGGCTGGCGAGGTGCGCGACGCGTGCTAAACTCTCCCAATGGAAAGGCCGCCCGGCAATCCTGCGCCCCAGAAAACCGGCAATCCCGCGCCATCCAGGGGTGTCCAACCCGGCTTCGTGCATCGCGTTTGCACCCAGTGCAACAACGTTTTTCGCGTGCCCGCTGATAAGTTCGATGCCAAACAGTGCCCAAAGTGCCACAAAGGATAGTTCCTGTCCCGCGTCACTGCGAATTCCGGGCCAGCTGATATTTTCTGGCTATCGTACCCGTACTCTTATTAGCGCCCGAGTTGCCTGCCCGCCGTTCTGCACCGAGAGGACCCAGCCATGATCGAAACCCGTGGTCTCGTTAAACTGTTTCACGACAAGAAGCGCGGCCAGATTCGTGCCGTCGATAATGTCTCTTTCGTCTGCAATCCCGGTCAGATTTATGGTTTGCTGGGAGCCAACGGCGCCGGGAAAACCACCACGTTGCGCATGCTGGCCACGATCCTCGAGCCCACCGATGGAACCGCGATTGTCTGTGGCTATGACGTCATCGATGAACCGGAAAAGGTCCGCGCCAACGTAGGCTTTCTTTCTACGGCCACCGCTCTCTACCCCCGGCTTACTTCCCAGGAAATGGTCGAGTACTTCGGGCGCCTCAACGGCATCCCGGAGCACGAACTCAAGCGGCGCATCGACGAAATCTTCACCCGCTTGGATATGAATTCTTTCCGCGATCGCCGCTGCGACAAGCTCTCTACCGGCATGAAACAGAAAACCTCCATTGCGCGCACGCTCATCCACGATCCTCAGGTGATGATCTTTGACGAGCCTACGTTAGGCCTCGACATCATGACCGCTCGCACCATCATTGAATTCATCCGCGAGTGCCGCCAGCGTGGAAAAACCGTCATTTTCTCCACCCACATCATGAGCGAAGTCGAGAAGTTGTGCGACATGATCGGCATCATTCAATCGGGCAAACTCCTCGCGGAAGGCTCGCTCGCGGAACTCCGTCAACGTTACCGCCAGCACGACCTGGAAGAAATTTTCGTCAGTGTCGTCGCGCCTCACTACCTCGCCCAGGAGGTCAGCTGACATGAATTTCCGCAACGTCGCCATCGTCTATCGCAAGGAGCTTCGTGAGTCCCTGCGGGACCGCCGCACCCTGGTCTCTTCCCTGCTCGTTCCTCTTTTGATTTTTCCGTTGCTTACTGCTGGTCTGGGCGCCGCAATTTCCGCTCTGGTTGGCCGGGCCAAGGAAGAAATTCCTTCCATCATGGTCCTCGGAGCGGAGAACGCTCCCGGGCTCGTCAGTGCGCTGCGCGACTCGAAAAAAATTAAAGTCGTTCCTACCCAACCGAATTGGAAGGATCAGATCATTAACAAAGAAATTCGCGCCGCCGTGGAAATCCCGCTGGGTTTTCAGGACGATCTCAAAGACCAGAAACCGGTGATCCTGCTCATCCACAATTACAATGGCGATCTGAAATCTGGCATCGCCACAGGGGATGTGCGGGAAGCCCTTAATAAATACCGGGACGAAATCGTTCACCAGACGCTCAGCGCCCGCAATGTCCCGGATGCCGCTTTGAAACCTTTCGAGATCAAAGAAAACAATGTTGCGCCCGCCGAAAAAGTCGGTGGCGCCGCTTTCGGCGGCGTGATCGGTTACATGGTCATCCTGCTTTGTCTTACCGGCAGCATGTATCCCGCCATGGATCTCACTGCTGGTGAAAAAGAACGCGGCACCATGGAAACCATCCTTTCCAGCCCGATTTCGCGTGTCGACCTGGTCTTCGGCAAATTCTTTCTTGTGCTCACCGCGGCCCTCGTGACCGCCGCGCTTTCGGTTACCTCCATGGGCGTGTCCTTCTATGTGCTGGAGAAGCTGCACGCGTTCGACAAGGCTGGCGAAGATGCCGCCCAGCTTCAGCTGCAAGTGCACTGGACTACCGTGCTCTCCATCTTCATCATGGTTCTGCCCGTCGCGGTTTTATTCGCTGCTGGGCTTATGACCGTCGCGCTCTTCGCCAAAAGCTACAAAGAAGCGCAGAGCTACATCGGCCCGCTCATGTTCGTGGTGATCATTCCTGCGGTCTGCGCGATGCTGCCCATCGACCTTGACGCCAAGCTCGCCATGATTCCCATCCTCAATGCCAGCCTGCTCTGCAAAGAGCTGGTCACCGGCACGTACCACTGGAATTTCATCGCCATTATTTTCTTTTCTACCTGCGTTTACGCGGGAATCGCGCTATTCCTGGCCGTAAAAATGTTCCAGCGCGAAAGCGTCCTTTTCCGTTCCTGACCGTCTCTTATCGTGAGCATCTCTTCCTGCAAGGGCGCCCCCAAATGCCGAGGGTGCCCCACATGCCGCTTTTCATGTGGGCTCTTGGGTTTGCATTGTGAGTCTCGCTTCCCATTACCAATTCCCCGAACACCCTCACCATCCACCGGAACGAAACCCGCTCTTCTTTCGTATCCTTAATCGAGAACCCATGGCCCGGCGCATCCTTCGCATTGTCCTTACTTTGCTGCTCGCTCCACCGCTGATCGCTGCCGTCATGGGCTGGCTTGTGGCTCCCTCGTTTCTGCATCCCATGCGCCGGCCGCTGACGCCCGATCTTGTGCAGCAAGCGGACGTGTCGTTCGCGCAAATCGGGGTCCAACGCAAACCATTCGATGTTCGCGCTCGTGATGGCATTCTGCTCCACGGCTGGAAGGTTCGCGCAGCCCACCCTAACGGCTCGTGGGTTGTGCTCTTTCACGGTGTCGCGGACAACCGCGTGGGCGTACTCGAACACGCGCTCATTCTGCTGCGCGCCGGCTACAGCGTCACGCTGATGGATGCGCGCGCGCACGGCGAAAGCCAAGGCGCGATTGCCACGTACGGCTGGCTCGAACGCAAAGACGTCAGTGCAATCTTAGATGCGCTTGTCGCCTCGGAGCACCCGCTGCATATTTTTGCGCTGGGCGAATCCATGGGCGCGGGCATCGCTCTGCAATCCGCCGGTGCTGACCCGCGCATCGAGGCTGTCGTCGCCGAGGCTCCGTTCGCCAGCCTTCGCGAGGCTTCCTACGACTACGCCGGCCTGCAACAGCATCCGTGGCTGGGCAAAACGCTGTTCGCTCCCGGAGCATGGGTGATGCTCGCGCGTGGCCAGGCGCTGGCCGGTTTTCCCGCCGCGGATGTTTCTCCGGAGCGCGCAGTCGGCGCTCGCGCTTTTCCCGTTCTGCTCATCTGCGATACCGGGGACACCACGCTTCCGTGCCGCCACGCAAAACAGATTTATGCCGCCGCTCGCGGTCCAAAATGTCTTTGGATCGTACCCGGTGCGTTTCATACCGCGGCGCTTGGGTATCAGCCGGAGGAATTCCGTCGTCGCGTCTTGCAGTTTTTTGCCGACCCGATGATCGCCGCGAATTAGATTCCGAGGGCAACGGCCGATCTCCTGACCGATCCGCTCTTGGTTCCGCGCTTCTACGCGATTGTCCGCGTTTCAGCAGCCGAACCAGCCTCGTTCCCGGCGTTCTGTTCCCATTCCTCGCCCAATCGCCGCACGGTCTCTCTCATCCGCACCGCCAACGCCGCGATCGTCTCCAGCCGTGTTCGGGATTGCACCGGGATTTCGATACGGCTGCGGCGCAATTCCACCAGCAGCAACTCGGCGTTCCCTAAAATGCCGGTCAGCGGATTGTTCAATTCGTGACGCAACACCGCCCCGAAGTCCCGGTCTTCTTTTTGCCCTGTTTCCATTTCCATCATCGGTTCGTCCCATTCCCAAGCTGTTGCCGTACAGTTTGATTCATCACCCCGCGGCGCGCAGATTGCCCCACAACAAGCTGCGCACCGCCAGGCAAAGCTCTTCCACCCGAAACGGCTTCGCAACATACGCAAGGTCATGGAGCGAGAGGAACTCCTGCGTGCGCCGCGCCACCCCGTCTCCGGTCACAAACAAAATATGTTCGCGCAATGGGTTGTGCTCCTTCGCCAGCGCTGCGAAGAACTCCTGTCCATTCATTCCCGGCATCTTCACGTCACAAATCGCCAGGTCATAGCAGACTTGCTGTGCCGAATTCAGCGCCTGCGCCGCATCTGCAAAAACATCCACTTCCATTCCCTCTTCGCGCAACACATCGCCGATTAAACTCGCCACCGTGGGTTCGTCTTCAACCACCAGAACCCGCGCCTTCTTTGCCGTCCACACCGCCGAGAAGTGCCCCGCTGTTTTCGTCCAACGATAAGCGATGCGGTTCTGCTGCCGCGGCCAACCCGCGAACCGATTCGCTTTCGTGTTGCTGTGATGCCCCAGGGACCGCGGGAAACTCCACAACAAATCGTGTTCCTCCGCCGCGAATGGGCGAAATCACTTCAATCTGGCCGTCATGCTTTCGCACAAACCCCAGCACAATCGCCAACCCAAGCCCGGTACCCTTGCCTGCCGGTTTCGTTGTGAAAAATGGATCGAAAATCGTGGCTTGAATGCCCCGCGGAATCCCCGGTCCGTCATCCTCCACTTCCAGGCGCACACGTCGTTTATCCGTTTTTCCCGTTCGTACCGTGATCGTACCGGCGCCTCCGGCATCCTGGATCGCTTGTTGCGCGTTTTGCAGCAAATTCAGCAGAATCTGTTCGAGTTCGCCACCATCGCCGCGAATAGCCGGGAGCGTTTCCTCGAGTTCGGTTTTTAACGTGACCCGGGTTCCGCCCAAAACCGTCCGTTGAACTTCCAGCGCGGTCTCCACCACCTCGTTCAGCGAAATGAGTTCGCGTTCCCCCAAAGTTTCTCGGCTAAGGTTCAACAAGCGCCGTACGATCCCGCGGGCACGTTCCGCTTCACTCAGAATTTGCGCGGCTTCCGTCGTGCGGCGGTCACTTTCCCGCTGCAGTAAACGCTGCGCATTGCCCATGATGGTGGTGAGTGGATTGTTCAGTTCGTGCGCAGTCTGCATTACGTTTTGCCCAAGCGACGCAAGCCGCTCGGTTTGCTGCATCTTCGTTTGCAGCGCGCGCCACCCAGGTATGGCTCGGTACACTTCCACGCGTCCCAACTTTCTGCCTGATGGACCCAGAATGGCTCGCGCGTAGCGCTCAATCGTGCGCGGCTGAGGCCGCTCCATGTTCAATTCCTGTTGCGTTCCTTCCTCGCAGTTTTGCGCCAACTTCCGCCACTCCTCCGCGAATCCCGAAGCATCGCTAGCATTTGCGGATGCAGGCTGCACCAGGCCGTCGAACTCCACTTCGCTTGGCTGTTCGTGTAATCCCAAAAGCTCTTGAAACATCGCATTTTGCGCCAGTACTTTGCCCTGTTCATCGAAAACGATGACGCCTTCTTCCAGCCAATCGATCGCTTGCTGAAACATCTCAAATCCCTGGATGGGCTGGCTCGATGTCTTCTCCGCAATCTGCAAATTCGCGGAATCGCCGGCCATATTGCCCGATTCGTCGCTTGCCTTGCGGCCGGCAGCGTCCGATTCCTGCCACATCACTTCGCTCGCAAGCGTTCCTCGAAGTTCCAATCGATCGAGAATGTCCAGATTCGCTCGCCGCGCCGGCAATCCCGCTAACAGCACTCCCGTAATTTTCGTTTGCAGTCTCAGCGGAATGGCCACGATCTTCGACAGAGTCTTGGCCACCGGCAGCGAGTTCGCCTCTACGGTTATGATTTGGCCGTTTTCGATGCACTCCCGCCACAAACCTTCTAGCGATCCGCCGTTCACGCTGTACTCCCAGGTAGGGTCACCGCTCTGCGCGCGCACCAGCAGGTGATCTCGCACTTTCGCGAACGATCCGGCAGTCCGCTGGTGGCCATTCTTGACCTCGCCAATCAGCGCAAATGCCGCTCCTACCCCACCGACCGCCTCGCCGCGAGTGCAGCTTTCCGCAATCTGCCCCAGAATTAGATTCGTGTTCTCGCTCGCTCGCAGCAGTCCGTGCATGCGACTCAAGAATTCCAGGTCCGCTTTCCTGGCAGCCGCCAACCGGTGTTCTTCTTCCAACTCCAACAGCAGCCCCAGTTCCTCGGCCACAATTTCCGCCGCTGCCGATGGCAAGCATCTGTACTTGTCCCTTGCGCCCAGCATCACGGTGCCCCGGAGTGTCCGCCCACCGTCACCGGAGCCCACAACACGTGCCGTAGCTCCAGTTCCGGTCCCGCGGCGCTGGTGTTTCCGCCTTGCTCGATCTCGTATTCGCAGCTCACCCCGTTCGCCAGCATCTCGCGTGACGCACCAAGCGCATCCATCGGCAAACGCGCCCATTCCAGCACCGCGCTTACCGCTCCCTCTTCCCAAACCTCGCCTCGGAACACTGCCTCACTCGATTGCCCGTTCAGCGTGTCTCCCTCGTCCAGCCACACACCCGAACCGCTCCGCCCCGCCCGCGTTACGCAATTCCTGGATCGCTTCGAAAATCCAGTCCGCGGGACTCGCCCCCGCTCGACCCACCTTCAGTAAGAAGCCGCACGGCTCACGCCATCCTTGATTTTCGCCTTCGCGTGCCCCCGCTTGAACACATCGTCCCCCGGTGCTTCCCGGGTTTCCAATGCATTAGCACGACCAAAACTTTTTATCGCTATGTGTCAGGAAAACAATGGAATAGAGATGGTGGTGCTGCCTGGTCGAGAATCGTTTTGGCGTTTTTCCCGAAGTGGTTCGAGACTTCTTGTTCGCTCGGCTTACGATTCCGTATGGTCGATCCGATATTGCTTCAGCTTCCGGTACAGCGTGGTTTTCCCGATTCCCAATGCGCGCGCCGCCGCTTGTTTGTCTCCTCCGGTCTGGTGGAGGGTGCTCAGGATCGCTCGCCGCTCCAGTTCCTCCAGAGGCAACATTTCTTCTTTACTCGGCGGGCGCTCACTCGTCGGGATATTGCAGGTTGCTCGGAAGGTCATGCACCGTCACAAACGGGCCTGATCCCAGCGCCACAGCTCGTTCGATGGCATTCTCCAGCTCGCCGAACGTTCCCGGGCCAGTCATACGCCATCAGCCGCCGCATCGCGTCTTCGCTCATTTCCAGTGGCATGTCGCGATTCCCCGCGAATTTGTCCAGAAACGAAGTGACCAGCAGCGGTATGTCGCTCTTCCGTTCGCGCAACGGGGGCAGCTTGATTTGCACCACATTTAACCGGAAGTACAAATCCTGCCGGAACAATCCGTTCTTTATGGCCAGTTCCAGATCCCGATTGGTAGCCGCCACGATGCGCACATCGATGGCCCTTCTCTCCGTCGACCCCACCGGCTTCACTTCCTTTTGCTGCAACGAACGAAGCAGTTTCGCCTGCATCTCCAGCGACATTTCGCCAATTTCGTCGAGAAACAATGTCCCGCCATTCGCGGATTCCATCAGCCCTTGTTTTGCCTGCATCGCCCCGGTAAACGCGCCCCGCGTGTAGCCGAACAATTCCGATTCCACCAAGGTTGCCACCAGCGCCGAGCATTCCACCGGCACAAACGGCTTGTCCTTTCGCGTGCCCAGAAAATGGATGCTGCGCGCCACCAGCTCTTTTCCCGTTCCACTTTCCCCCAGCACCAGCACCGGATGATCCCTCTGGCTTACTTTTTCGATCATCTTGTATACGCGTTCCATCCGCGCAGACATGCCAATCAACCCGCCAAATCCGGGCCTTGTGCGCACCTGCTCGCGTAGCAACCGGTTCTCGCGTTTCAACTCCACGCCGTGGGCCACTTGCTCCAGCCGCGCGCGCAGCTCTTCCACACGAAATGGTTTCGTCACATAATCCACGGCGCCCATACGCGTAGCTTGCACTGCGGAGTCGATCGTGCCGTACTGCGTCAGCATAATCACCGCGATTTCTGGGTGCGTGCTGCTCACGCGCTTGAGCAACTCCAGCCCGCTGGTGCCCGGTAACCGCAAATCGGTCAACAGTACATCCACGGATAGCACTTCAAGCAGCTCCAGCGCTTCTTCCCCGGTGCCCACATCCGATACTCTCATTCCACTTTCCGACCCCACCACCCGGCATACTTCGCGAATGTGCTCGTCGTCGTCCACGACCAGCAGATTCAACGGTGGATTTGTGCTCCGCGGGATAGCTCCATCCGTCAAGCTCAAAAATTCCGAGGCTGCTCTGTCTACTTGAGTTCTGGTTTGTTGAGCTAAGAATGCGTCCGCCATTGGCCCTCTCCCTGAAGCAGAATGATCAAAAGGATCCCTGGAGCGAGTCCCAAACGGGTAGGGGTTGGCTGTCGTGCCATATCGGGAACATTTCGTTCCCGTCCTAAGTTCGACCTTATTATATTGTCAATTCGGTAATTACTCAAGAAGGATTTTCTACTGAAGTGTACCAAATCTGAACATCTCTCCCGAACAACTTTCCTTTCACCGCTTTCCAGCCTCCAAACTCAACAGCCCTTCACTTTGCGAACCCGTCAGGAGTACCCCCGGTGCGGTCTCAACCAGCCCAGTAAATCGCCCTCTCTCCGCGTCGCGGTCCATCCTCTGCCAGGTCGCCCCGTTATCACGTGAGACGTACAATCCGCCGTTCCGTTCCGTCACTGCCCACATTCCGGAACCTCGTATCAATTCGTCGATTTGCCCCGCCGGCAGCCCACCTTCCACGCGCTGCCAAGGCGATTCCCCTGTCGACGAAAACAGTCCTTCCGCCGTTCCCAAGTAGAACGTCTTGCCAGCGCCAGACTCCGCCGCTTGAATCCAACTGATTTTTTCCGCGTTCATCGGAAGATCCCCCCAAACCGCGGATTCCCCCGCATTTCTGGATACCCCAAGTTTTGCGTCCGCGATGACCGCAACATCGAGCCCAGCGCTTGATACCCAAATTGCCCTCGCTTTTCCCTCTCGCTCGTACGCTTTCAGTCGCGCGCAATTCCCGGATTCCTGGCATCTCATCACACCGTCGTTCGTGGCAAGCAACGCGTCCTTGTCCGAGAAAGCCACGACGCCAGGAGTAAGCCGGCGCACCACCGCGCTGCTGCTTCTCTTTTCACCTGCAGTCTTGGCAGATCGGTGGACCGTTCCCGTTTCCATCAGCCGCCATTCTTTCCAGCTTTTCTTACTCTCGTCCCAGATCCACCGCTGCCCATTGTCCAGCCGCAAGATCCATCCCCACGGACTTGCCAATGCGTCCTGCGCCTCGTTTGCATTCAGCGCGCCTGCTTTCCCGTGACCAATAACGGTTACCGGCACGTCCGTCCAACTCTTGCCATCATCGCGGCTTTCCTGAAGTTCCGATCCACTCCGCTCCACAATCATCAGCAAATTTCCCGGACTATGCCGGTCAGCCACAAACTGCCTGACAACGGCGTGTGTGAACCCGTGATTCGCTTCGGTAAACGTCACGCCCCCATCCTCACTTGCTTCCACGCCTAGGCCGTCTGTTCCCAACACCACCCGACCCGGGCTCCCGCTCTTGCCGTCAAGAATCACCACGCTGTTCACCGCCCAATCCCTGCTGGTGGTGCGCGTCCAATTCTCCCCACCGTCCCGCGTCACCCACAATCCCTCCGTCGTTCCCGCGTACAATGTCTTCGGGCTTGCGGGATCTTGGACGATCACTTGTGTCCGCCGTGCAGCGTAGGGGATGCCTTGTAGCTTGATCCACTCCCCGCCTTGGTTTTCGCTGCGGTAGATCCCGGAGCATGCGCTCATATACACGCGCGACGGATTCGTCACGTCCAGACGCAGGCTCATGATGTCCGAGTCGTCGATGATGCCCGCAATCACCGGTTTCCAGTTCTTCCCGCCATCGCGTGTCAGCCACGGCAAATGAAACGTTCCCGCGTAGATCACTTCGGGATCGCGCGGATCGATCGACCAGCGAATCCAAGATTCCGTATCTCTTCGTCCCCGCTCGGGGAGAAATTCGCGTTCCAAATCTTCCCGCCGTCGCATCGAACGAAACACACCGTGCGTGTTCCAGCGACGAGCTCGGCGGGTTGCGATGCAGAGATTTCCAGTGCGCGCACTGCTTCGCCTCTAGCCCAATAATTTCCAGGTCTTCCTGCCATCCTGGCTTGCGAACACGCCCCCTCCCGCTGCTGGGTCCTGATACCACACTGCGGCGAACAGGCGATTCTGGCGCGCGGGTCGGCCACGATTCGCGTGACCACCCCGTCCAGTCTCGTCCCCACGCGTCCGCGCATTTCCCACGATTTCGCCCCATCCGAACTGGCAAACACGTGTCCGTCCGCGTGCCCAGAAAAATTCGCGCCCTGGTGTCCCCGCCATGGACACAACCATCCCGCCTTCCGGCCCTAATCTTTCCCACTGCTGAGCGCGGCTACTTACGCGCTGCTCCCGCGACGCCACCATGACTCCACCAGTCGCCCTCTTCCATTCGCTTTAATTTATTTTCTTAGGATTGCCTCTCAGGCGGTCCGCTCAATTCGCCGCATTTGTAACGTTTTTCGTTCCATGATCTTTACGAGTTTCGCTCAGCCTCAGAACTTGAAAAACGAGCCGTGGCCGACAAACGTACGCTAACGCAAAGCGGGCTCTCCGACGCTTGCCCTCGGAGAGCCCGCCGCTTCTGATTTATTTTCACGCCCGCACCGAGTGCTTGGTCACTCGTGGCGAACATTGACTTTAGTAGGTCGCGCCTTCCGGTACGAAGATGAAGTCGACTCGGCGGTTTTCCTTCTCCGAGCCCTTCTCGGTGGACGCTTGCCCAACGCGGGTGGAGATGCGCGAAGCATCGATGCCCTTTTCGCCCAGATACTTCATGGCGCCATCGGCACGTTGCTGCGCGAGTTTCTCCGCGTGCGGTTCCTTCTTGTCGGCATAGCCAACAATCACAACCTTCGCGTTCGGTTCATTCTTCAGTCGCAGGGCCACGTCATCGCCAACCCGCTTGCAAGCGTTGTCGAACCGCCCTGCGCCGACTTTGTTGTAGCCGCAATCGCCCACCTTCGTTGCCTGTGGCGGCGGTGCCGGCTGTTGCACGTCAACCGTTGTTGTGCGCTTGCTCGTCCACCGCGGCCGTCATCGGCCGTACCCGTTACCGTGTAGCTTCCCGCGGACAGGCCGGTCGAATCAAACTGCGCCGCTCGGACCGTTGCCCGTAATCTGGCCGCCCTTGCCGAGTAACTGTAGGTCATGGGATCGCCATCCGGATCGCTCGCGGTCGAATTGATCGCTACGCGTTCGCCGGCGATGATCGGGTTGCGTTCCGGGGCGCAGGAAATCACCGGCGGCCGGTTCGGACGCGCGTTAACCGCCACATCGGCGGAGCAAGTTGCCGTGCCGCCGCGGCCATCGTCAACCTTGGCATTGATGGTGTAGGTTCCCAGCGCCAAGCCCGATGGGTTCCAGCGAACATCTGGGCCAGTGCCATCCACGGTTCCGCCCGTCGCCGTATAACTGTAAGTCAGAGTGTCATTATCCGCGTCTGTTGCGGCTACGTGGATCGTCACCGGTTCCGTCGAACCCTGATATACCGAGGTTGGATTCGCCGAGCACGAAGCCACTGGCGGATGGTTCGGTTTCGGAGGAGCGGGAGGATAACCCCACCGCAACACTGCGCCCGTGCCGATGCGGAAATTGTTCTGCCGCCCATCCGGGCTCACCAGCGAACCCGTGAAGTTCGTCATGAAATAATCCGCTTCGAAGAACCGCCATGCCAAATTCTTGAACAGGACGATGTCCACACCGCCGCCTGCCGCCAATGCGAACGAAGACTGTGAACTCGTGCCCGTCAACTGCGACCCGCGTGCGCCGCGCCAAACATCACTTCCACGAACGGCACGAAGTGATCAAAATGACGGAAATTCACGCGCGGCCCGAACAGGTAGCTTTGCAGGCTTCCGGAGGTGGTTTCCAGCGGATAGATCCCATTGGCATCGGGCGGCCCATAAATCTGCCGCTTGAAGTGATATGCGCCGATCTCCGCCGTAAGCCCTAACCACTTGTTCGCGTTATACGTGAACGCGCCGGTGCCTCCGAACGTGTTGAAGTTCCGGAACGAGCACGGGCAAAAATTGATGTACTGAAACAGACCCCGCCAATTCGAACTTCGGCGTAAGCAAACCCCACGCGTGCCGGTTCCAAGGGTTGTTCTCCCAGTCCGAGAAAATATCCGCGGGATTCGCGGCGGCTGCGGCCTTGGGCATCGGAAACAGCGTGGTTGACGCCGGCGCGATACTGAAGTCGCTGCTCGCAGTATTGGCGGACGCCGCCGTGCTTTCCGTTGTGGCCTTATCATTACTTGCTGTGCTCGCGTCTTTCTGCTGCGCACAGAGTGGCAGGGCTAACAGCGTCCCCATCGCCACGATTGCACACCAATTGCGCATAGTCTCTTCCTCCCTGAAAATTACCTGACGAATCCCGTATATTTCAGTTTTGCCTCTGGACCACCAATCGTGATGTGCGGAGGCCACAGGACAATCCCCAGCGATGCACTTGTCCCAACAACCTAGGGCGGTTCCGCGGAAATCCTCGCTCAGCGCGAGACGGACGGAACAAGTCGCTGCGGCACAAAGCATAGTCTATAAGTTCATCATTCTGCAAGCATTTCCTCTGGTACTTCCCGGGACCACCCGAGTCCTTCCCTCCTCCTTTACCCACTATCCTGTATGCGACAGTTCCTTGGCTCATGCTCTGCTGCGTTACACTCAAACCGTGAATCCCGCAATCTCTCTCGACCTCCACTGGACCAATCGTCCTCACTCGATTGCCTGCGCGTTGCTCCGCACTCCGGATTATGTAGCCCTCATCGATCCTGGTCCGGCCTCCACCATTTCTACTTTGCGAGAACATTTGTCTCTTCACGGATTAGCGATTCGCGATATGAACGCCATCCTTTTAACACACATTCATCTGGACCATGCGGCCGCCACCGGCGCACTCGTTCGCGAAAATCCCCGCATTACTGTTTATGTCCATAACAACGGCGCGCCGCACATGATGGACCCGTCCAAACTTCTTCAAAGTGCTTCACGTTTGTACGGAGAAAAATTGCACGAACTGTTCGGCGAGTTTCTGCCGGTTGCGCCAGAAAACATTCGCGCGCTTCAGGGCGGCGAGACTCTCGATCTAGGTCTGCACAAGCTTCAGGTCCTTTACACTCCGGGCCACGCCTCGCACCACGTTACCTATTTCGACCAGACCCACGGTACCGCTTTTGTCGGCGACACCGCAGGAGTTTCGATCAACGGCGATTCGTTTGTTCTGCCGGTCACTCCGCCCCCGGACATCGACATCGGACTGTGGGACGCATCGATGGACGCCATTGCCAGCCTTCATCCAAACCGCTTGTTCCTCACCCATTTTGCGTTTTCTGACAATCCGGCGGCGCACATTTCCAGCTATCGCGAACGGCTGCACCGCTGGCGCGACCTCTCCGCAAATATCGTTGCGGCTAATCTGCCGGACGCCCTCGCGGTTCATCGCTTTGCCAAGGAAGTGGCGGCGGAAGCCGCGCAGTCCCTGTCCCCGGATGCGCTTTCGCATTATCTCTACAATGGAGCTCTGGATCTGTCCTGGTTAGGCTTGACTCGTTATCACCGCAAACGCGCCGCTGCTCCGCATTCCACTCCGGCGAGCTAACGTGGTCCGTTGCCCAACTGGGGTCCAGAATCTGTTTGCCACGAGCCGGCAGAACGCGCTCAGCGGGCTTCCACTGAGCTGCCGCCTTTCGCGGACTTGTCCAAACCAAATTCGCGGTGCAAACTTTGCAGTGCGGGAACCACGCACTGCTCCTGAATCACAAACGAGATGTTTGTCTCTGACGAACCCTGCGCGATGGCAATCAGGTTTACACCCACTTTCCCCATCGCATTGAACGTCCTTCCCGCAATCCCGGGCGTGCCGCACATGTTTTGCCCCACGACCGCCACAATCGCAATTTGTGGATCCACTCTTATGTGTTCGACTTTGTGATGGTCCAGATCTTGCGCAAATTCCTTGCGCAGCGCATCCACGGTTCGCTGCGCATCCGCCGAAGAGACCCCGAAACAAATGTCGTTTTGCGAAGACGACTGTGAAATCAGCAACACGTTCGCCCGCACTTCCGCCGTCGTCGAAAATGTCCGTCCCACCACATCGGGCAAGCCGATGATTCCAGGTCCGCCCACACTAATCAGCGTCACATCGCGAATGGCGGTCAAAGCTTTCACCCCGCCCCCTATGTTTTGCCCATTTGGCGTGATTTTCGTCCCGCAATTTTTCTGGCGCGAAGCTGTTGCGGATCCACACGGGAATGCCCGCCTGCACCACCGGCCTCAGGGTCTTCGGATGCAGCACCTTGGCCCCGAAATACGCCAAGCTCCGCCGCTTCCCGGTAGGATATTTCGGGAATCGTCCGCGCTTCCGTCACCAATCGCGGGTCTGCGGTCAACACACCATCCACATCCGTCCAGATAATCACTTCGTCCGCATCCAACGCTGCTCCCAGAATCGTTGCCGAATAGTCCGAACCGCCGCGCCCAAGCGTCGTGAGCTCCCCTTTCGGTGTCGCGCCCATGAACCCGGTCACCACCGGCACAGTTCCGTTCTCGACGAGCGGTAAAATTCGCGCTTGTGTGTTTCGCCGGGTGTGCTCCATGTCTGGTTCCGCGCCTCCGTGAAATTCGTCGGTTACGATTAATTCCGTCGCTTCCACCGCTTCGCTCTTCACTCCCAACTCCCGCAACGCGGCGGAAACCATCGGCGCTGACAACCGCTCGCCAAGGCTGGAGATCGTGTCCATGGTTCGCGGCGAAAGCTCGCGCAGCAGCGCTGTCCCCTCGCAGAATCGCAATCCTTCCGCAAACACCGCATCCAATCGCTGCCTCACTCGCGCTCGTTCATCCTCGCTACGCATCAAACCCGTCAACGCGACCTCGTGTTGCGACCGTAACGTTTCCATCATCGCCGCCGCGCCAGCCCCATTTCCTCTTTGCGCCGTCGCGAGCGGCATCAATCAGACGGTTCGTCACCCCGCTCATCGCCGAAACAACCGCCACGCAACCGCCATCCCGCGCGCCGCCGGCAATAATTTTCGCCGCACGCGCGATGCACTCCGCATTGCCGACCGAAGTTCCACCGAACTTCATCACCTGCACCCGAGCACTCATCTTGCTCCTGTCTGAATCTGATTTGAGTTGCATACCCAGTGGCTTCGCTGATCGTACTTCTATTCTATCGGTGGGCAGATTCGGCGGAATGTCACATTCAAAGCATGTGCGATTCGCATTCGATGCATTCACATTTTTTATGTTCAGGGAGATGGCAGCTACACTTTGCTGTCCAGGAAGGAAGGAGAACTCCGCGGAACGACACCGTTTTGGAGCGTAGTGGTTCAGCGCGGCGGACATACTCTCAAATCCAATCCGCCGACTTTCGAAATATATTGGCATTTTTGGCAAATCTGCTCATGGTTCTCCAGCAACCCATATGCTCGTACATATGCCTTTGCAGGCCTCTACCCGGCTGCTCGCCTGTCCATTTGCAAACGAGCCGCGCTCGGCCAAAGTCTGCCGTTGTTGCCAAAGTGCCAAAGATCTTTGACAAGATTCCAGTAACCGTTGATATTCGGGGCAAACCGCTAATTGCGGTGCAAGAACTGCCATGCCATAAGTAGGGTCCCCCCTTTGCCTTTCGTCAAGAGCATTCAAATTACCAGTCAAGTCAAGCTCGTTTATTTCGGATGTTGGTCCGCCGCAAGGAACGATTAATTTTTCTAAGGCATAGTACGAAATAATTCACTAGCTTCACCCGATTTCCGGTAATTCTTACTCGCGAGTTACGCAGCAGTTGCGCTCGCTTCACAAATTTTTCTTTGCCGTTTGTATGATGGCCTAACTCTTGATCGACCGGGTCGGTTTTATTCTTCGGCCACTGCCAACCAACATAAACGATATTGTGACCACCGCAATCTCAAACGCCGTTGAGATCACCGTCGATCGCCATTAAAATCACTTAATCGATTTAGTGAATCCAGCTATACGCTGTTTCCGTTTGCGAAGACGAAGGTTCTTCCGTTTTCGAATCGCCTTCGGGTGCAGATGCAGGGCTGGGTGGCACCAGCGCCGTGAAACGTGCTGCAAGTATTTCGCAGATCAGTTCAACCAGTTTACCGGCCCCGGTTCCGTCCGCATCTTTGTCAGGATTGTATTGCGCAATGTCCAGTCCCAGCAGGTTCTTTTCTTTGTGAACTCGGTCAATGCCGCCCGCACCTCGTCGAACGACATTCCCCCGTTGCCCGGCACATTCGTAGCGGGAAACTCTTCCTGTGCGATGACATCAATATCCACGTGCAGCATAAATTCCCGCGCTATCGGCATGAAGTTGCGCCAGCGCATTTTGCGCCGCCGCCGCCGCTCCTTTCAGCCGAACATCCGCCGCATAAATAGTCCGTACCGGGGATCGAGACAAAATTTCCTGCTCCGCTGGATCCAGCCGCTCCATCCCGAAAATCAACGTGTCCGGCTCGCGAACCAACGGTGGTTCGCTCCAGAATCGTACCAACTCCGCCGACCCTCTCCCGTGGATCCCGGCAAGCACCATGCCATCCAACCGGCCCGAGGGAGTCGTCGCCGGCGTATTAAGGTCCGCATCACGATCGAACCACAATAAATTGAGGTCTTGTAGTACCGCCGGCGCCCGTTAACAGCGCCACGATTTGCGTGCAGTCGCCGCCGAACACCAGCACCAGTGCGCCGGACTTCACCGCCTGCTCCGCTTGCGGCTTAAATTCATTCAACGATGCCACAATCGCCGGCAAATTCCGCGCCCGTTTGTGCTCGTCGTCTTCCGCGAACATCTGCGGTGCACAGTCGCCAAATCCGTCACTTCGTATCCAATCGTCTTTGAGTTTGTCCACCAATCCCGCTGCTCGGAGCGCAGCAGGCGCTTTTTCACTGCCGGGGAGAACGCTGCGGCGCTTGACGGGTGCGCCTATCAGAGCAATCTTGTTCGGCTGACGGACAATTTTGACCGCCAAAGTGCGCTCCTTCTGAAGCGATAGGTTGTGCCGGGCTACAGCTACGACGCCGGGTGTTTCCCCTGCCCGGCCTTACAAAAACCTCAGTCCACTCAGCTTTCAACGACTACCGTCGCGGAGCCGGAGCAATGGAGGCAAGCTCCGCAGGAAGCGTGAAGCGCACGTCCTCGCGGATCAAGTCCAGATCCCGCTGGTCGGTAAATCCAAATTGCGCCAGCCGTTCGCTTACCTGCTCCACCAGCACTTCCGGCGCGGATGCTCCCGCGGTCAGGCCAATGCGGCGCACTCCCTCAAGCCAAACTGGATCAATGTCCGTTGCGGAGTCGATCAGCCGCGCTCTCACGTTCAGGCGTTCGCCAATTCCACCAGTCGATTGCTGTTCGAGCTGTTTTGCGAACCCGACCACCAGAATCAAATCGACATCCTTCGCTACCTGCTCCACCGCTTCTTGCCGGTTCTGCGTGGCGTAGCAGATATCGTCGCTTGCGGGGCCCAGAATCTTGGGAAAGCGCTGTCGAAGCCGCGACACAATCTCCTGCGTATCGTATAGGCTCAGTGTCGTTTGCGTCAGGAACGCTAGCCTCTCCGGATCCTCCACTTCCAAGGCATCCACCGCGGCGATGGAATCCACCACCAAGGTGTGGTCCGGCGCCTCACCGGAAGTGCCCACGATCTCCTGGTGGTCTTTGTGGCCGATCAGAATGATTGTGCGCTTCTCGCGCGCAAACTTCAGTGCTTCCAGATGCACTTTCGTCACTAGCGGGCAGGTCGCATCAATTACCCGCAGCGACCGTTCTTTCGCCTCTTGCCTCACCGTGGGCGGCACTCCGTGCGCGCTGAACACCAGCACAGCACCTGGACGGTACTTCCGTGATCGTTTCGACAAAAATCGCGCCCCGCCGCCGCAATTGCTCCACAACATAGGTATTGTGCACAATTTCATGGTGCACGTAGACCGGGCGCCCCATACGCCTCTAATGCCAGCTCCACAATGTCGACGGCCCGCACTACTCCAGCGCAGAAACCCCGCGGCCGAACCCGAAGCAATGTCTTGGTCTCTAGTTTGGATATCCATCTCTTCCTTAAGCCATCGGAATTCACAAAATTCTATCATATCAAACCCAACATTCCGCCGCTCCCTTACCTGGGAAATGCCCACTCCGCGGCAGCTACCGCTTCTGGAGTGGCCGAACCTAGCATCGGCCAATCTTTCCCATATTCATCGGGTGTCGATAGGCGTACTTCACTAGGCAATACCCGTCGCGCAAAAAAGACACCGCCACCTGCCTGAAGGGCCAGTCCACCAGCGGACGGAAAGGGGTAAAATTCTCTGGAAGGTGAGGACGTTCTAATCTATGCCGCACCCGGAAAATCGTAGACGCAGCGAACGGGTCGTTCTCCGCATGCCCGTCGTGATCGTGGCCGAAAACGAGGACCGCAAGCAGATGCAGGAGCGCGCCGAAACTCAGGTCGTCAATGCCCACGGCGGCCTGCTCCGCATGCGCCAGCACCTTCACGTAGGCCAATCCTTCCTGCTTAGCAATCCGCAAAACGGTTCCGAAATGAGCTGCCGCGTCGTGCGCACCGAGGAAGACGGCCTGGACTTCTACCGCATCGCCTTCGAATTCGATCGCCCCGCACCCCAGTTCTGGCCCATCGTCTTTCCCCCCGCCGACTGGACCGCCACCACCCTGAAGTAGCACGTCCCTTCTGTCCTATTCGGCAACTCAAGATGGAAAGTGCAACGTCCAAGGTGCGTGGTACGTTATAACCCACACCTAGGCGACTCCACCGGATGTTGTGAAGGAAACAAGACTAGAGAGGTTACTTTTGTGGGAGGCTATTCTGGCTAGATGGACCAAAAAACAATCAATAACCGAGTTACTGAGAGAACTCATCCATACCGAGCCTTCGAAGGGACTAAGCTATGGAAGAAAGTGAACACCGCCATCAACGTGCTAGTCGCGAACGGCGACATCAAAGAAACAACTCGGCGAGAATACATCGTTGGTTATATTTGCAAAATGATTGGCTCGCATCCTACCCCTAGAACCAAGAGGAGAGATTCACGGTAAGACTCGGCGCAAAATCAGAGCATCCACAACGGCGAGAGGCAATCCTTTTGGGGGCTATGGATGGACTAAATAAGGGAACACCAAATGGTCAAGTTATACGAGGTAATTGGGAAGAAAAATTGGTTCTTGCTGTTTAATATATTTGTCGTTCTATGTCTCGTTATCAGCGGACGTCTACGCCGGGACGTTGATTCGATCTTCAGCTATGGTCTTGCATTGCTAATCGTCAATCTATTGACGGTATTGGCGGCACGCCGCTTTCCTAACTGGAAGTGAAGGATGTTCATTAAACTAGTCTTCCTGAATCTAGGTATCGCTGTGGGTTTGGGCGGGTGGCCCGGGCTGATGTCCTGAGAAAATTGGGTTGCCCCGACCTCGGAGGGTGGCTTCTTGGACTCCTATCGGGGCAGCGAGCGAGTAATGTTCCGCCGCCGCCTCTCCCCTGCTGAAGCTCCACCATAGCTCGAACCAGCAATCCACGACGAGCAGCCAACTTTTTTGCAATACTCGTGTTTCCAATAAGGTGGAGGTATGTACACGTGGAATTCGGGAAACGTTCAGTAGGTGCAGCGCTCATGTCTGCCGTGCTTGTGGGCGGCATGGCCCTTTCTGGTTGTAACGACAATGTGGAAGTACTTCGCGATCCGGATGTTCGCATCGCCAAGGGCATGACTTGGGCCTGGCGGCCGATGACGCCGCCTCCCGCCCCTCAGTCGAGACGCGACTCGGACAACCGCCCGGTCGTATCGCGTGATGTGATCAGCTCAGCTCCGCCGCCGCAGCGGCTGGAGAGCAATCGCGACTGGAACACCGAGGCGAATCGCGACCAACTGAAAAAAGCCATCGAAAAGGGGCTCAAGTCCAAAGGGCTGGTGCAGATCACCAATCCGGACATGGCAGATTTTCTGGTCGATTATCACGTCGCGGTCAAAAGTCAGCGCGCCACCGTCGGCACCATCGTATCCGGGCGGCTATCCGGGCGTCGTGTGCGGACCTTACGGCTGCTGGTCGGGCTGGGGTTGGGGACCCCCGGAAGTCCAGTACCGCACAGTCCGCTATCACGAAGGCACGTTCGTGTTGGACCTTGCTCTACAAGAGCCCAAAAAGCTCGCCTATCGTGCCATCAGCACCAAGGATTTAAACAACAAACACACGATCTCGCCTTATCAGGCCGAACAAGCCGTGGATCATCTTTTGAAAGGTCTGAAGGTCAGCGCTAAGTAGTCTTTCCCGACGAACTGGACAACAAAAGCCGGAACGCGCCTCGAAGACGGTTCCGGCTTTCCCTTCAAAAGGCTATGGCGGGATAAACCCGCCGCAGACGTAGCAGCGGGTTTACCCCGCTGCCTTGTGCGCACCAATGTTCTATCGCGGCTTGCTTTGCGGTTGCGCCTGCGGTTCAGATTGAGGCTGCGCCTGGGGCTGCTGTTGTTGCGGATTCGGCGAAGCCTGCGGATTTGGACTAGTCACCGGTGGCGCCGGCGGCTTGTTCTCTGTCTTAGGCTGAATCGACAGCAATTCCACCTCAAAAAGAAGCGTTGCGTTCGGCCCAATTGGACCACCCTGCGTTCCCCGGTCGCCGTAAGCCAAAGTTGGCGGGATCGCCAACTCCCATTTCGAACCAACCGGCATCAACTGCAGCGCTTCCGTCCAGCCCTTAATAACTTGCCCGACCGGAAACGTCGCCGGCTTCCCGCGCTTGTACGAGCTATCGAATTCCGTGCCGTCCACCAGCGTACCTTTATAATTGCATACCACCACGTCGCTTAGCGTTGGTTTGGGACCATTTCCTTCGCTGACCACCTTATATTGCAAACCGCTCGGCAGCGTCACCACTCCCGGCTTGGCTTTGTTGGACGCCAGGAATTCTTCACCCGCCTTCGAATTCTTGACCGCTTCCGCATCGCGCACTTCCTGGGCATGTTTCCGGAGGTCCGTCTGCAGCGCGGTCAAAACTTTTTGGGCTTCCTCATCGCTCAGCGCCGGTTTCGCCCCTGCCAACGCGTCCTTCATTCCCCGTACCAGAATATCATTATTCACGTCCACGGAGTCCTTCTTCAGGTTCTCCTTCAGCCCCTTTCCGATGTTCATGCCGATGGCGTAACTCGCCTTGTCTTTGTCGGTGGTCAAAACCAGCGGATGCAACTGGTTTTTTCGCTGTGGTTGTGCCGGGTTTTGCCGGCGTAGTTGTTTTCGGCTGAGCGACTCGTTTCGAACCTGCCGAAGAACTCGTTGGGGGCGTGGAAGACTGCTGCGCCAGGGCCATGCCACAGAGCAGCGTTCCCGCCAGGGAGAAAGTCAGGGTGCGATAAAGTGTTTTGCACATTCTGTGATTGTCACACCGATGGCGAGTGCAAGCAAATCAACATTCCTTTGCCGTTTCGACAAGATCTGGCACCCCCGCCAGAGCCGCGCATTCGCGCTCCAGCAACTACTCCCGCAAAATACCGGATTCCCCCGCCACGCATCCTTCGCTCCTTCATGCATAACTGAGTTGCGCTGAATCCTTTCTCCGACGCTGCGAGCGGCAACGTTCGCAAAGGCATTTCATTGGGCTTCAGCAAATCTTCCTTAAGGAGTGTAAGCATGTTCGGAAAAGTGAATTCCCTTCGCGAACTCTTCGAAATCGAACTGAAATATGCCTATGACTGCGAGCAAAAGCTCGTGGAAAAAGGCTTGCCTTCCATGATTGAAAACGCCAGTTCCCAGGAACTGAAATCCGCTCTGCAGCAGCATTTGCAGGAAACCCGTAACCACGTCGTCCGCCTCGAACACATTTTCTCCGCGCTCGGCAAAGAGCCGGACACCAAGGGCAACGACGTTCTCGATGAACTAACCAGCGCCGCCAAGGACTCGATTTCCAATATCGAGGATTCCCCGCTGCGCGACGCCGCTCTTATCGCGAACGGCAACCAGGTCGAACATTATGAAATCGCGCTCTACGGCACGTTGGTTGCCTACGCCAAGAGTCTCGGATTGCAAAATGCCGTAAGCCCACTGGAAGAAACGTTGCAGGAAGAAAAACAGGCGGACGCCAAGCTCACCCAAATCGGCGAAAACATGCTGAACTCACAAGCCGCCCGCTATCGCGCCGCCGGCAGCTGACCACTCGTGGGCGGATCCCAGCCCGCTCACACCCAAAATAGTTGCGGCTTCACGGTTGGTCCGTCGTAATGCCCAGAAAGCCGCTTGCCTAACGGCTCCCCCAATGGCTGCAAAGTTTTGCGCATTCGATCCATATCGTTTTCCGGAAGAGCCGAAAACGCTCGCGCCACCTGAATATTCTGATCCAGCATTTCTTTCTTTGGCATCCCGACCACCGCCGTCGTCACAGGCAAGCTCATCGAATACCGTAGTAACTCGCTCATATCCACCTTGCCGTCGGACTTCGTCAGCAAGTATTCCTGCCCGGTCACTTTCATCGCAATCACGCCAAGGTTCTTTGCACGCGCCGCGGGTAGCGCCAGTTCCTCGAACCGGCCGTTCTGCGAAGCGTTCAAAGCCATTTGCACGCAATCCAGATCGTGCTTCTGGATGGCTTGCGCCATCACTTCGCCGCTGGTGTGACTGGTCATGCCAATGGCCCGCGCCATCTTCTGTTCTCGCGCCTCCAACAATCCTTTCAACGCCCCATCTGGCGCTTCGATTTTTGCCAGATCCTCGGCGCGTCCCAAGCTGTGAATGTGCAGCAAGTCCACATGATCGGTTTGCAGCCGCTGCAAGCTGCCTTCCAGCCGCCGCATGAAATCGTCCCGCGTGCGATCCGGAATCTTGGTCGCCAACCAAACATCTTTGCGTCGCGTCGCCATCACTTTTCCGACGCGGGTCTCGCTCTTCCCATCCCCGTAAGCGTACGCGGTATCCAAATACGTGATCCCCGAATCGATCGCGTGGTTCAGGATCGCCAACGCTTCCGCTTCGTCCTCGTACATCAGGAACCGGCTGCCGCACCCAAACGCCAGAATCGACACTTGCGCGCCGGTCCGTCCCAAAGTTCGCGTCGGCAACGCATTCGGATTGCTCGGCTGCGCATAAGCCCATTCACCCAACAACGAATAACTCGCGCTCGCCGCGGCCCCTACTCCAACTTGTTCCAGGAATTCTCTGCGCGACAGGTCTTTTACCATGGTCGGCTCCCAGCCAAAGATACCCTGCTTTTCTATGCCCTGGGCGCTTCTATGTCAAAGGAAAATCCACTGTATCCGTTTCGATGCGCCTCCAGCGCCGGTGAACTCCAGACCTACTCCATTCTCAGCTATACTTTTTGTGCCCAGCGCCTCAGCTTCGTCCCCTGTGGAGGCAGTCCATGGCAAAACGACAGGAGCGCGTCGAACTCAAGGGCAGCACTCGACCCGCGGTTCCCGGCGCCCAAGACACCGGACCAGCGAACCCCAATCAGGAAATCCGAGGTCAGCGTGATTTTGCGCCGCGGCTCAAAACCGGACAAATTTCCATCCACCATTCAGGCGAGCACCGGCCCTCTCGACAAGCGAAAATACCTCACCCGCGAACAGTTCGCCCGCCTGCATGGCACATCAGCGGCGGACATCCGTAAAGTTCGCGCATTCGCCAAGCAATATGGTCTGCAAGTGGTCAGCGAGGATCGAGCCAGCAGAACCGTGAAGCTCCGTGGCACGGTGCAGGCGTTCAATGAGGCATTCGGCGCCGAACTGCGCCATTGCCAGCACGATTCTCGGTAACTTCCGCTACCGCGCCGGATCCCTCACCGTCCCGGCCAATCTCGAGCCCATTATAGAAGGCGTCTTCGGATTGGATGCTCGGCCGCAGGCGAAACCCCATTTTCGCGTGCTCAATAAAAGTATCTCCCCACACGCTGCCACCGCTTCGTATTCCCCTCTGCAAGTCGCGCAAGCCTACAATTTCCCCACTAACGCGACTGCGGCGGATCAGTGCATTGCCATCATTGAATTGGGCGGCGGTTACAACTCCAGCGATATCGATGCATTCTTCCGCAATCTGGGATTGCCCGCTCCGCGGCTCACTTCGGTTTCTGTCGATGGCGTCTCCAATTCTCCTACGGGAAACGCCACTGGTCCGGATGGCGAAGTCGAACTGGACATCGAAGTAGCGGGATCGGTCGCACCGGGTGCGCAACTCGCGGTCTACTTCGCGCCCAACACCGATCAAGGATTCATCGACGCAATCAACGCGGCGGTTCATGACACCAACCTGAAGCCCTCCATTATCTCCATCAGTTGGGGTGGACCGGAAACTTCGTGGACCGAGCAATCGCGCAACGCCCTCAACTCCGCCTGCCAGGACGCCGCAACCATGGGCGTTTCCGTTGTGGTCGCCTGCGGTGACGATGGCGCTACCGACGGCAGCGCCAATGGCGCGCTCACCGTCGATTTTCCAGCTTCCAGTCCCAACGTGCTGGCCTGCGGAGGAACCACCCTGTCGCTCTCCGGCGCCAGCATCAAAACCGAAACGGTCTGGAACGATTTGGCCCAGGGCGATGGCGGAACCGGCGGCGGCGTCAGCCAGGTTTTTCCGCTTCCCACTTTTCAGCACAATGCCAACGTGCCCAAAGCCCCGAACGGCTCCGTTGGCCGGGGTGTCCCCGATGTGGCCGGCGATGCGGATCCCGCCACCGGTTACAAGATCATTGTCGATGGCCAGCAATCCGTGATTGGCGGCACGAGCGCGGTCGCTCCCTTGTGGGCAGGATTACTCGCGCTCATCAATCAGTCTCTGGGCAAAAATGTGGGCTACGCGAATCCACTGCTCTACGCGCCGAACGTGGAGTCAACCTTTCACGACATCACTTCCGGTAATAACGGCGATTATTCCGCCGGTCCCGGATGGGACCCCTGCACCGGACTGGGCACCCCAAATGGCACCGCGCTTTTGAACGCAATGCAAACCAAATAATCAAACCAACCGCACGCCGCGCGGCATTGTGCACTGAACTAACGAGCCCTTGCGACCACCAGCGTCAAATCATCAAATTGTTCGCCAACGCTAAATCCTTGCACCGCGGTTTGGATCGCCTTAATTAACTCGGCCGGCGTTTTTCCAGTGTTGCGACGGACGGTCTCGATCAACCGCGCTTCGCCGAATTCATTTCCTTCCGCATCGTTTGCTTCCGTTACCCCATCGGTATAAATCACCAGAACATCCCCGGATTGCAGGGTGATGGTCTGCGTACAGCATTGCCATTCGCGAAACAATCCAATCACCGTCGCGGTGGCCCTGAGACGTTCCATATTGCCATCCGACCGCAACACCAACGGCGGATTCTGGCCACAATTCGCATACGTAAGCTGCCGGGTAGTCTCGTCATACACACCCAGGAAGAGCGTGGCATAGCGGTCGTCCGGCGTGTTCTCGTAAAACAACTTGTTCACCGATTTCAGCAGACGCGGAAGATCATCACGTGCCACTTCATAACGGCTGCGCAGATTAGCTTGCAGGTTCGCCATCAACAGCGCCCCAGCAATCCCCTTCCCGGAAATATCCGCGAGCACAAAGGCAACTCGCGATGAACCCACATCCACGAAATCGTAATAATCGCCACCCACTTGGCGAGCTTGCAGGCATTCGCCTGCATACTCCAGAGTGGCCAGGCTGGGCATCGCTTGCGGCAAGAGCCGCGATTGCACATCGCGGGCAATCTGCATTTCGTGTTCGGAGCGCCGGTCGCGCTCCAACCGTTCCGCCATTTGTTCCGCCAGCGACATATTTTCCAGCGCAACCGCCGCTTGGCTGGCCACCGATTCCAACAAGCCCTTGTCTTCCCCGGAGTACGGCTCTTCCGAAAGCCGCGGCCCCAAAACCAGCAGACCTAGCAGCCGGCTGTTGCGGCCCACGATCGGCACCAGGCACTCTGGAATTTCGTTGGACTCGCCAGCGTCTTCAACGACCGGAAGCGGAACTTCCCAGGATTTACCCAGCCGCGCGAGTTCCGCCAGTAAAGGAACATCTGTGGGCAGGCTGCTCTCTTCTTTCAGCACAAAGCGAGCGCCGAAACGGGATGGAAATTTTGGCCGCGGCAGCGAAGGAAATTTCCCCGCGGTACCTTGCACGGCAGCGGGCTCAATCGTTAGCGTACCGTTCGAGGTTTCGAGATAGCACCCCAGCGACTTCGGATGCAAAGCCCCTTCAATCTGAATTTCCAGCAGTTGTGCCAGCTCGTGACGGTCCGTTACCGTGCGTATCTTCTCCGCCAGATCCTGCAGAATCCTGCGCGCGTCGTAAGCGCTCCGGAAAAACGCGCGGTCGATGCGATCCGTCCCTTTCTTGACCAGCGGCCCGGAAGCCCACACCATGGCCACGCCAAACGCCGCGCTCAGTCCCATTCCAAACTGCGAGTGTTCCGCAAACAAGCCGGAAAAAAATCGCGTAAAAAGAAAAATCGCCAGCAACGCCGCGAAGAACAGCAGCACAAAATACCCGCGCTGCACCAGAACATAGCGGACGCTACGTTGCAGCAGCACTGGAATCTCCAGCACCCGATGTTTTACCACGGCATAGGCAAAGGAAAGCGGGTAGAGAACCACGGTAATGATGGCGAGGGTATTCACCCAGTACGAAGGCTCGTAAACGCGAAAGTCTCTTAAAGCGTTCAACGCCACGATCGGCAACACCCCGAAAACAGTTCCCCAAAAAATAACCCGGGATTTGCGCCGTGCCTCCACAGGCGATTCAGACCCGAAAGCATTCAGTGCCAGCGAAATGATCCCTAGTCCCAACAGTGAAAGCTTAATCGCTCGCACGATTGCTTCTGAGTTGCGCATTCCCACTAGCGTTCCGACGAGACGAGGCAGCGCCGGATTTCCGGTTCCCAGTCCCCCAAATACCGTGATGGCGCAGACGATCAGGCCCACCCATTTCAGCCACGGTAATCGCCGGTCCAACGGCGAACGTCTCGGGAACACCGCGAAAAACAAATAAAACAATCCACTGAGCATGCCTTCCCAGACGGCGCGATAGGCCAGCGCCAGCCCTCGTGGCCAATCCGCGAGTAGCACCGTATTCGGGATACCTGGCGCGGCCGCAAAAGCGGTGAACATCACCGCCAGCAACCATGCACCGGGATCTTCGAGCCGCAGAAACAGCACCGCAAATCCCACCAGCAGAAAAAGAACCGGGAACGAATTGACGATTTGCTGCGCCGACGATTTGGCTAACCCTTCAGCCGCCACGGTGGACGGGCGAGGTCGAAATATCCCGTGTAACTCCAGCGGCTTCGGTTCGCCTGGGCGCGCCACGGTCATCTCGACCGGATCCCCTGGCCGGTCCTTTGCATAAGCCTCATCGTACGGCGCCGATGTGGTAAGCGGGGTTCCGTTCACAGCAATGATGCGGTCGCCCGCTCGCAGCCCCATTTGTTCGGCGGGGCTTCCCGGCACCACGTCGGCTACGAAAATCGAATGTGTCTGCCGGTCATATCTCTCATCGACCGTGTGATTGAAACCCAATTCCACCAGACTGGCGGATCGCACATTGGTCATCCACCAGATCGCGTACAGCGTGGCGACCGCGCAAAGCAGTACCGCCACGGCTAACAGAACAGGCCGCGGCAACGACAGCCACGAGCGCAGCAAAGATTTAGGCTTGGAGTCGGACATCGCGATTACAGAGTATGATTCGCCCTCACTCGGGTCAATGACTGGCCGCACGACCGAGCGAATTGCGGGACCCGCACCGCTGTTTCAACACGCCGCCGTCCGGTCCGCGGAGGAAGCAAACCAAGCTCCCGTGGGCGTTGGAATTTCCAAGGGGATTTTCCCGCCTCATTTGTGAGAGAATTCGCGCAGAAGCCGAGTGCTTGGCGCATTTCCCGGCTTCCTCCGCTCCGTATTCGTATCTGTTTTTGTTTCCGCCTCACTGAATGAACGTGGCAGACTTTTTGAGGCTCACACACGTTTCCATGAAACTCCGTCTTACTTCGCTGGCGTGCTGCGTCGCTTGGCTCCTCCTCGCGGCAGTCCTGGTCAGCCGCGCTGACGATTTCAAGAATTTTAAACCCACGGGTTACGTCACAGACCGTGCCGGCATTATCAAGCCGCAGACGAAAACTCAACTGGAAGCGCTGTGCACCGAGCTGCAACAAAAAACCGGCGCGCAAATGGCCATTGTCACCGTCAAGTCTCTGGACGGCCAGGATATCGATTCGTACGCTCCCGATCTGTACAAACAGCTTGGCGTCGGCCCCAAAAAGGACGATCGCGGCGTGCTGCTGCTGGTTGCGCCCAATGAACGCCGGTACCGCGTGGAAGTAGGCTACGGTCTGGAGCCGGTCATCAACGATGCCCGCGCTGGCGATGCCGGGCGGCTGATGGCTCCGTTCTTCCGGCAGGGTGACTACAGCAGCGGCATTGCCGCCGCGGCCTGGCAATTGGCGAAATATATCGCCGACGATAAGGGCGTCACGCTGACCGGCGCGCCACAATTGCCTCCCGCGCAACGACATGAGGACTCCGGCAATATTGGCATTTGGATTTTTCTCGGAATCATTCTACTGATATTTCTCCTCTCTCGTTCCGGCGGCTCTGGAAGTAATATCAACCGTCGTGGTGGTGGCATGGGCAGTGGCTGGTGGATTGGCCCGATGATCGGCGGTGGATGGGGCGGAAGCCGTGGCGGTTGGAGTGGTGGAGGTGGCGGCGGAGGCTGGGGCGGCGGAGGCGGTGGGTTCGGCGGATTTGGCGGCGGCATGAGCGGCGGCGGAGGAGCAAGCGGCGGTTGGTAAACATTCCTTTGCAAATAGGTGCCACATGGAAACGAAGCTGGAAGAACTGGTAAGCCGTTTGAAAGAAGCTGCGGGGAAAAATCTGGAATCCGTGGTGCTTTACGGGTCTGCCGCGAGCGGCACGTTCCGGCCGGGTGCATCGGACTTGAACGTGTTGTGCACACTGGTCGCCATTGACGTCACCGAACTGCAATTGCTTGCCCCGGTCGTGCTCTGGTGGACCCACGAGCAGAAAGAGCCGCCGCCGCTATTTTTCCTCAGCGAGGAATTGCAGCAGTCCACCGATGTTTTTCCCATCGAGAGCATCGACATCAAGCAGGCGCATCGCGTGCTCTACGGCAAAGATCCCATCGTGAATCTGGAAATACCCATGAACCTGCATCGCGTCCAGGTGGAACGCGAACTGCGCCTGCTGCTTCTGCGTTTGCGCCAGCACGTGCTGCATGCCGGTAAGAACGAAATCGAGTACACCACCATTTTGAAGAAGACCGCTTCGAGCACCCTTACCCTGCTTCGCCACACTTTGCTCGCCTTTGGCGAAGAGCCGCCGGCTGAACCTTCTGCCCTCTTCGAACGCATCGCGGCGGTTACGGGCGCGGATCCTGCGGCATTTCAGGCGGGCTACGATTTTCACGAAGGGCAGGCGCTGTCCAACGATTCCTTCGTGGTCTACGACCATTACATTCACGCGCTCGAAAAAGTGGTGAACGCGCTGGACCGTCTGGTGCCCAAAAAAGAGTGGAAACGGGTTGCGCAGTAAGTTCTCGAAACTCAATCGATCGAGGTGGCTATGAAAGCGGCAATCGTAATCGTGGTGGTGCTCTTGATCTTGGCGTTTTTGCTCGGCTCCGCCTATGTCAGCCGGCGAAATCAAATGGCGATTAAGCGCGAGGCTGTCAATGCGGCCTGGGCGCAAGTGGATGTGGTCTTGCAGCGGCGCGCGGACCTCATTCCCAACCTGGTGCAAACCGTGAAAGGCTACGCGGTGCAGGAGCAAACCGTGTTTGGCGATATCGCCGCGGCGCGTTCCGCTTTGATTGGCGCAAAAACCCCCGCGGATAAGATCGCCGCAAACGGTCAGTTGGACAATGCTCTCAGCCGCTTGTTGGTGATCGTCGAGAATTATCCGCAACTCAAGTCCAACGAAAATTTCATGCGCCTGCAGGACGAATTAGCGGGCACCGAGAATCGTATCGCCGTCGAACGCAGGCGTTACAACCAAGCCGTCCAGGATTACAACACGTACATTTCGTTGTTCCCGAACAGCCTCGTCGCCAGCTTTGCCGGGTTCACACGCAACGATGCCTACTTCAAGACCGAAGAAGGTGCGCGCCAGGCGCCCAAAGTGAATTTCGACTACAGCAAGCCCGCGCCCTCCACCGCTCCAACACCAGCGCCCGCGCATCCTTAATCCTGTATAAGCGCTGGCATAAGCAACACATAGCCGGTCACCAGTTGTCCTGGCTAAACGTGTCTTTTCGCATTTGTGAATGTATTGTAACCATTCTGTACTTATATATCGTATGACGATATACTTTTGACTCCAAGATGTTTCTGGCTCGAGTTCTACTCCTGCCGGATTTAACGTCTGTTTCAGCCCGCAGTTCCCGCCCTATTTCGTTGGTTGGTCTGTATTGCTAACGACGCACACATAATCAAGGAGGTCTGTCGTGTCTCGAATCTTATCTCGCCATCTCGGCGCTCTCGTTGCCATTCCCTGTTCCGCCGTCCTATTGATGGCCGCCTGCGGTTCGGGCTCAAAATCCAACGGGGCAGCCGATCAAAATTCATCCCAGGTCATTGGGGCGGGAAGTTCCTTTATCTATCCAGCCATGACCCGCTGGATCAGCGCTTTCCAGAGTAGCCATCCCGGCGTAAACATCAATTATCAGTCCATCGGCAGCGGTGGCGGCATTCAACAGCTCAAGAGCGGGGTGCTGGACTTCGCTGCGTCCGATGCGGCGTTGGACGACACACAACTCAAGGAGATGCCCGCCGTCGTACAAATTCCAGAGAGCGCCGGGCCGGTGTGCATCACCTATAATCTGCCCGAACTCAAGGAGCCCTTGAGGCTCAGTCCTGACACCCTCGCGGGTATTTATTTGGGCGAGATCAAGAACTGGCAAGATCCACGCCTCAAGAAAGACAATCCCGGCGTGAAATTCCCGAAGCAAAATATTGTCACCGCTCACCGTTCCGACGGTAGCGGCACCACCAACATCTTCACAACCTATCTGGCGAAAATCAGTCCAGCCTGGGACAAAAAAGTGGGACACGGTATTTCACTGAGTTGGCCAGCGGGCTTGGGCGGAAAAGGCAATGAAGGTGTTACCGGTGTTGTGAAGCAGACGCCCGGCGGCATTGGTTACGTTGAATTGATTTATGCCACCGAAAATAATTTGCCCGTCGCCCTGGTCCGCAACAGCGCGGGTCAGTACATCAAGCCAAGCGTGGCCAGTACAACTGCGGCAATCGACGCATTCAGCCAGGAATTGGCCAACGACGTACGTCATCCCATTGTCGACCCAGCCGCCTCAGCCAAAGACGCGTACCCCATCGCCGGGCTGACATTTCTAATTGTTCCGATACACCCAAAGACACCCGCCAAGGGTCAAGTCGTCGAACAGTTCGTCAAATACATTATTACCGACGGCCAAGACGTGGCTGAGAAACTGCTCTATGCCAAACTGCCTTCTGCTGTCCAGCAGCAAGATCAGCAGTTGCTTGCCAAATTGAATGGACCAAACAATCAGTCCGCTTCGACATCGCATTGATGCGATGAACGGGCTGAACTCAGGAATTCACTGAACAACATGTGGAAATGGTGGACACCATTTTCGCGCTTCACGGAATAGCGGCCCCGTTCGTACGTTGCGGATTGTAGACCGCGCTGTACCGCTTCGCAGATTTGCACGTCTTCTTGCTGCACAACATCGCTGAAGGCGATGGCCTTCTGTGCGCGTTCCAGCGTCTGTGGCGAATCCGCATCGTGAAAGTACCATTCGAAGATCGTCAGCGTTTTGTCGTGCGCAAGCGGCAGAATTAAATTCGTTTGCAGGTTGTCTGGATAAAAATTCAGCATCATGTTGGGAAAAACCCAGAAGTACAGCGCTTCTTTCAACGCGCCATTGCCCGGCTCATAGATTCGTTCCTGCGCTTCCCCGGGTTTTACATCCCGGACCGGACCAAGCTGCTGCGAGTGGTAGCGAAACGTTTCGCAACCGTAGCGCGGGTAATCGATTTCCTTCATCAACCCCGGATGCACAATCGGGATGTGGTAGCCCTCCAGAAAATTGTCGATGTACACCTTCCAGTTGCAATTCACCACGTAATCCCGGCGCTCCACGAATCCCAATCCTTCGAACGAAAAATCGCGTGCTAATTCCGGAATGTTGCCGAGATATTCGGCGAGCGACGGGCCATCGTTCGCGAAATTCACGAAGATCAAATTCTTCCAGGTTTCACAGCGCAGCGGCGCCATGCCCATCTTCGAACGGTCGAAAAATTCCATCCCGTCCACCTCTGGCGTGCCAATCAGCCGTCCATCCAGCGTGTATGTCCAGCCGTGGTATGCGCAGTTGAATACTTTGCGGCAGCCTGCTCCTTGTGCGATCGGCCCCGCTCGATGGCGGCACACATTGCTGAACGCACGCAGCGTTCCAGACGCGTCCCGCGCCACCACGATCGGCTCGCCCGCCAGATCGAACGTGAAATACGACTCAGCGTCGGCAATCGTTCGCTTCGCGCCGTTCACTTCCCCACAACGCTGGTTCAGCGTGCCAACCAATTGCCACGTGCGCCGGAAAATCCGCTCCTTCTCCAGTTCCAGCACCGCGGCATCCGTATAGAACCGCGAAGCCAGCGTTTCCGCGCATTCCAACTCGGGATTGACGATAGGACTGAAAGATTGGCGTTTCATCTGACGATTGAGTGAGTAGGTGGCAGTCGTAGCTTACAGCAATACGCGATGCTCACCGCATGCAACAACTACCGATTACGAACTACGGAGTACCAACGCACGCTTAGAATTTCCGGGTTTCCTGCCGCGACCAGCGTTCTACCACGATCTTAGATTCCGTGTAGAACTCCACCGCATCTTTCCCTTGCGCGTGCAGTATCCCGAAGAAGCTGTCCTTCCAGCCACTGAACGGGAAATACGCCATGGGAGCGGCAACGCCAATATTGATCCCGATGTTTCCGGCGGGCGCTTCGTAGCGGAATTTTCGAGCCGCCGCCCCACTCGTGGTGAATAACGAAGCTTGATTGCCATACGGGCTCTTGCGTATAAACTCAATCGCCTCGTCTATGGTCTGTGCGTGAATCAGGCTAAGCACCGGCCCAAAAATTTCCGTATTCGCCAAAGAACTGGACGCCGGCACCCCATCCAGAATCGTCGGCTTCACGAAATTACCATTTTCGTGCCCCGCAACATTGGTGTTACGGCCATCGACCACCGCTTTCGCGCCATCACCCACGCCGGTAGCAATCAAAGATTCGACCCGCGATTTACTTTCCTTGGAGATGACCGGCCCCATCTGCACGCCCGTATCCAGCCCGAATCCAACCTTAATCGACGAGGCCGCCTCGGCAATCGCGTCGCGAAACGTCTTCTGCGCTTCGCCGATGGTGACCGCTACGGACACCGCCAGGCAGCGCTGCCCCGCGCAACCGAACGCGGAATCACTGATAATCTGTTTCGCCAAATCCATGTCCGCATCCGGCAACACAATCACGTGATTCTTGGCGCCACCCTGGCACTGCATGCGCTTTCCGGCGGCAGCCGATCTTGTGTAGACGTGCTTGGCCACCGGCGTGGACCCTACAAAACTGATCGCGCGAATCGCGGGATGATCGCACAACGCGTCCACCACTTCTTTGCCGCCATTCACCACATTCACTACGCCCTTTGGGATTCCCGTCTGCTCCACCAATTCCACAATGCGTCGCACCGTGACGGGCACTCGCTCGCTCGGCTTGAGCACAAACGTGTTGCCGCATGCGATGGCATACGGCAAAAACCAGAACGGAATCATCGCCGGAAAATTGAACGGCACAATTGCCGCCACGACCCCCAGCGGCTGCCGGATCAGTGTTTCGTCCACACCCGGAGTGATGTCCTCCAGGTTGTAGCCCTGCATCATCATCGGAATTCCGCAGGCTACTTCCACGTTCTCGATCCCCCGGCGCATTTCGGCTTTTGCTTCGCCGAACGTTTTTCCGTTTTCCAGCGTGATCAGCCGCGCAAGTTCGTCGATGTGCTCCTCAAGCAGGAACTTCAGCTTGAACAGATACTGGATGCGTTCACCCGCCGGGGTACGCCGCCATGCCGGAAACGCCTGAGCCGCAGCCTGCACCACAGCGTCCACTTCCGCCTTCGAAGACAGCGGGGTACGGGCTATCAGCTCGCCGCTCGCGGGATTGGTCACATTCACAAATTCAGTGGCTGAAGATTTTTGCCAGCTCCCGCCAAAATAATTCAGGATTTCCGTAACCGGGGTGGTTGCTGTACTGCTCATGAAGGGGCTCCGTGCCTCCATCCGCCCCGCGGCGAACGGCAGGTCTTGCCATATAAAGGATAGCGATCGCAAAGACCGCACTCAGCCGTAGCAGTTTACCAAAATGTGCGCATTTAGGGTTGCCATGAGGGAGTCCCCTCAGTGTCTCTGAATCAGCTTCCGCCGAACACTAGCTAGTCACTCACAATACCTCAAACTTCGCCGCAGCTTGAGCATAGGTTATCTGTTCTTTGGTCAATAAAGGGTGCTCGTCGATATATCGGTTAATTACCGCGGCTGTATCTGGATGATGCAGATGGCCCAACCCATGGAGTGCGGCACCCTGACAGATCCAGGAATCAATCGCCAGAACCTTGGCAAGGGTCTGAAAGTAGGTGTCCTGCAACTCCAAGTCCTCGCCTCCGCGCTCGCGCTTTCTATTCCCGCAATGCCACGAATAGCACAGAGAATCCCACCACATGTGAACAGAGGTATCCAGAGGTTCGCTGGCAAAAAGGCGTTCAAAAAGGACGGCCATGGACTCAATGCATTCCTTGCGGCTGGTTAACGGGGCGTCAGAGTATTCGATCAGGTCGCCAAGGGACCAATCATGGGTGTAACCCATGATCTCCCAGAAACCTTCTTCAAGCTCCTGTTTCGTAAAGCGCGTAAGTAAAAATTCTGGTTTCTGAAACAATTGTACGTAGTATGCGCAGAGGCTCTTCGCGTCCATCTCCACTTCGATGCCGGAAAGCGGTGTATCTGGCTTGATTTGTTCGGCGGGGTTGAAAATCAAAGATACAAAATCATCAAACGAAATGTTCGTTAAGTCCCGTGATTCTGGCTGTTCCATGGGGAAAGTATACCGAACTGTTCGTGCAAGCAGGCGGGTGCCTGGTGACGAAGTGATCGGGACCTGGGCAGATTTTCCCGCGACGAACTCTTACTTCACCGTCCGGTAAGCCTCGTACGCGGCGCCAATCAGCGGGGCGGATTCATTCAGCACCACCGAAACCGGCACGTCCGACAGCATTTGCCCAAAATGCCATTTGTCCTTGAACGAATTGAAAAACGTGCCGTCCGTCATCTTTGGCAGGATTTTCACGGCAATCCCTCCGGCGACATAGACGCCGCCAAGCGCCAGAACTTTCAACGCCAGGTTACCCGCCTCCGCGCCATAAATATTGGTCCACAAATCCAGCGCTTCCACGCACACAGGACAAGAGTGGTCCAGTCCGCTCTTGGTGATAAACGGCGCGGGATCGGCGTCCGGGTCTTCGAAAATCGGATGCTTCACGCTGGGCGCAATGAATTCGTGCAGCGTTCGGAAACCGCGCCCGGAAAGAATCAGTTCCCAACTCACCTGCGGATAACGGTTGCGCATGAACTTCAGCAATTCAATCTGCTGGTCCGTGCGCGGAGAAAAATCCGAGTGACCACCTTCGCTCGGCACAACCTTATAGCGGTTGCCGTCCCAAAACAAAATGCCTTCGCCCAACCCCGTGCCCGCCGCAAGTAATGCACGCGAAGCTCCCGGCAAAGGAGATCCCACGTTCAACACGCAAAAATCTTCCGGCGGAAGATGCTCCAGACTATGCCCGGTTGCGCCCAGATCATTCACCAGCACAACCGATTTCACCCCAACCTCTTGGGCCAGAACGTCCGCGTCCACAATCCAGGGCAAATTCGTGGCGTGAATGCGGTTGTTGATCACCGGTCCCGCCACGCCGAATCCCGCGGCCAGAATTTTCCCGCCGTTCAGATGCGCCGACGCGCGCCGCACGAATTCCCGGATGATCAAATCAAATTGCGCGAATTCCTTGCTGGCGAACCGCTCCCGGAATACAAATTCCAACTTCCCGTTGTTCTCGGCAAACAGCGCCAGGTTGCATTTGGTACCGCCCACGTCCCCTGCGAGAATCACCGTGCCTCCCGACCAAAAGCGTATAACCCTTATATTAAACCGTTTTAAGGGTTATACCACTGTCTCGCATCTCTTTCGAGCAACTGCTCCGATTCTTTTGGTCCCCAGCTACCAGACGGGTACTCCGGCACCGTCGCGGTTTTCGCCGCGCTCCAAACATCCAGGATGGGATCGACCAGCGACCACGCCGCCTCCACCGAATCGCCGCGATCAAACAACGTAGCGTCCCCTCTCAGGCAATCGTTTAGCAGCGTGGCGTACGCACTCCGTGAGCCGTTCCCAAACGCCTTGATATAATTAAAGTCCATCGCCACGTTCCCGATGCTCATCTCCGTGCCCGGCTTTTTCGCTCCAAACGAAATGCAGATTCCTTCAGCTGGCTGAATGTTCAGCACCAGCCGGTTCGCTTGAACGTCGCGGTCCCGAAAAACAATGTGCGGCGCGCGCTTGAATTGAATCATGATTTCCGTGGTGCGCTTGGCTAGCCGTTTCCCGGTACGCAAATAAAACGGCACCCCCGCCCAACGCCAGTTGTCGATCAGCACTCGCATAGAGACGAACGTTTCCGTGCGCGACGTCCGGCTCACATGCGCTTCCTCGCGGTACCCTTCCAGCGGCTTATCCCCCAGTTTTCCCGGCGAATATTGCCCACGCACCACCGATTGCGCCACCATTTCCAGGTTGAATGGCCGGATCGACTGCAGCACTTTCAACTTTTCGTTGCGTACTGCATTCGCGTCAAACGAGGCGGGAGGCTCCACAGCCACCAACGAAGTCAACTGCAGCACGTGACTTTGGATCATGTCCCGCAGTGCCCCCGCGGTCTCATAAAATCCGCCTCGGCGCTCCACCCCCAGCGTCTCCGAAGCGGTTATCTGCACATGATCCACGTAATTGCGATTCCACAACGGTTCGAATATCCCGTTGCCGAAACGCAGCACCAGCAAATTCTGCACCGTATCTTTTCCCAGGTAATGATCGATGCGATAGACCTGCTTTTCTTCGAACTCGTTGAGCACGATCTTGTTCAATTCGCGTGCGGAAGCCAAATCTCGTCCAAACGGTTTTTCGATGATGATGCGCACCCACGCCCCCGGTCGAGAAGGTTTTGCCAGCCCGGCGCGGCCCAGATTCTCCACGATGTCCTGGTACACCTCCGGCGGCGTCGACAAATAAAACAGCCGGTTGCCAGACAAATCCTTTTCGTTGTCCAACTGTTCCAAGCGCGCCGCCAATTTCTTGTAGGATTCCGCGTCGCCGTAATCGCCGGGAGAATAGTAAAGGTTTGGAGCGAAGTTGCCCCACTTCCCTGGATCGATCGGACCGATCTCCGACATGGTTTGCGCCGCTTCGCTCACCGTATTTCGGAAGGACTCGTCGGTCATCGGCGTGCGCGCGAAACCGAGAATCGCGTAACGCTCGCCGAGCGCGTTGTGTTGCGCCAGATCGAACATTGCCGGGATCACTTTGCGTTTCGCCAGGTCTCCCGAAGCACCAAATAGCACTATTGCGCAGGGCTCCGCCCCACCCGTATAGATGGATGCACGTCGCGCCGTTTCTTCAGCCATGGCTTCCCTCCGGCAACTTTTTAAACGAGAATTTGATGCCCTGCCGCTTCAGAACTATACCTCAATCCCCAAAGCCTGCAGGTCGCTGCGCAATTGCTTGGCATTCTGATGGTGAATCACTTGCATCCCCAGTCGCCGCGGGTTCTCCAAATTCAACGGACGATCGTCCACAAACACACAGTGCTCTGCAGGCCGGTGCGAAACTTCCAGCGCGATGCGATAAATCGTTTCTTCCGGCTTGCGGCAGCCCAGGTAACACGAACTGAAGAACGCCTGAAATTCCCGCCGCAGCCCAAACGCTTCAATTCGGTAATCATTCAGCTCGCGTGGCTCGTTATTAATTGACGCAACGTAGTATTTTCCCTTGCTCGCCACGTCGGTAAGCACCGCGCGCGTTTCCGCGTACTCTTTCGATTGCGCAAACATAAATGCGGTGAACTCTTCACGGGTGAACGGACGCGGCCGGTAGAACAGCGTGCGGTCCAGATATTGATCCAAGGTAATCTGGCCCGCGTCGAACGCAGGGAACGACAAATCGTGACGGTCGCGGAACTCTTCGGCATCCAGCTTGAACGTCTCCACAGCGTCCTTGCGGGAATTGTGGTCCCAACCATTGGTCAGGATTACGCCGCCAATGTCCCAGAATAAGCTAATGATTTCAGGCACGCTTCGCCCCCCAAAAGAGCCCATGAGGAATATCAGATTCATCAGCCGGACGGAAGGAAAAAAACGGTTACATCAGCGCTGCATGCGGTGGAGGGCCTGCTCGAATACCTGCAACAGCTGCTCGAGCGCCGCGGGAAATTCACGCGAAAGGTGCAACCGGATCACCGGACGCCGCCATTGCCCCAGCGTGTCATACTCGCTCAAGCTCATGACCTGGTGCAACTGCCCAAACGTGTATTCCGCGCCGGGAATATCAATATCATTCACCGTGTCGCTGGTGAACAGGATGCACGGCCCAAACGGCAACGACTCGCGAAAAAAATACTCGAAATACTGCCCGCCATACGGACCAAAGGCCATGAAGACGGGACGCTGCAGTTGATTCGTCAGCATTTCCCGCAGAGCCACAAACTTGTCGTGCACTTCTTCGCTGCGCGTGATGTGCACCAGCAAACTGATGTGACGTGCCCGCGTGGCTAGCCGAAGAAATGTTTGCAGCGCTTCGGAAACACTCAGAGATGAAATTTCCTGCCGTGTCACCCCATCGGCATAAAGCTGGATAAGTTTGTCTGTAATCCGCCTGGACCGCTGCAGCGGATTCTCACGCCGGGCAAGCTGCTCCAGCATTTCCTGGACAAACGCGCGCGGCATGCGTCCGTCCCGCACGTCGAACGGGTCTGTGCCCAACCTCGCACAAGTCAGGATGGTCGCGGCTTCCCACTTGAACGTTTCCGTTAGCAAGTCCATCGGTTTATCCATTGTCAGGTGAACAAAAGGCTGTTTCCTTGCCCGCAAATCCTCCATAAACTTTTCTATCCCTGGGTCCTGATCACCCGCATAGCTGAGCACGGCGAAAATGCCGTCCTGCGCCACAGGAGCGATCACCCGCGGCACCACCCCGAACAACGGAATCAGTGGAGAATCGCCACGCGCAAGGCTGCCTCCAACCAAATGCGCCAGCCGGCACGTGTACAGCATCAATGACGGCGAAGCGATGAGCATCAAGTAGCGCCGTCCGTGTCGAATCGCTGAACTTAAGAATGCCGCCAGCTGCAACGCGGGATTTTCGGCAGTATTGCCATTGGCGCATGCATCCCGAATCGCACCTGTGCCCGCTACGATTTCGCTGAATTTCGCAGAGCCAGTCGCCGTGAGCAACGCCGCAAACTGCATCAGCGAACAATACCCCGCCGGCATTTCGCTGACATCCGGACGTAGCTCTCGAAAGGCGTAGCCGCGGCTCAGGGATGCAAGGTAGGTATCCGGTTCGGTCTCGGAAATAAAGTGCTTTGACGCTTCAGCGCCTGCCACCTCTTCTACCTTTCGCCGGAAGTAAAGAAAAAGACAATGCTCCCTGACTCCGTACTCGGATTTGCTGGACACAACAAACAATGTGCGCCGGAAATCCAGCTCTTGCTTTTTGTCTTCGATCGCATCGGGAGCGCCGCTATCAATAACAACGACTTTGCGTTTTTGCGAGGTGCCGGGAATCAAAAGGAACGCATTTGCGCTGAGATTCAGCGTTTCGGTGCTCATCAAGGCGTGAATCACCAGGCCGTCGTCGTCCGCTGACTGGATCGTATTCTGGATAAACGTGAGAAACGGCTCGAGTTGATCGGGTTGCGCGCGCCAGTCGCGTTTCGCTAGCGCAGCGTTGCGTTCCCTCAGATGCTCTGGCCCAACTTCGCTCTCGACGCTCCATAGCCATCGCACCAGTTCCTGGCGCACGTAGACTTGTATTTCCTGCTGCTGTTCAGGTTCAAGAGCGCCGTAAAAAACGCATTGCTTCGGCAAGCTCACCATGGCTCCAAATCGAACTCGTCGTGAATCCAGTACCGCTGATACTGCTATCCAGTTCACGTGGGTCGATTCGGACCGAGCCGATTCTCAGGAAGAAGACAATCGAGGTTGAACTTGTACAATTACTGGACAATAATTTTACAATCCTAGCGAATTTCCTCGTCTATTGCAAGCCGGACACTGCTGACGCACAATAGCTCCTTTGGGGGAGTGCATGGCGAACGAATCCTGTGATCCAACACCATCGGCCAGCGAGCCTGTTAAACCGGGCACGCGCATGGTCCATTGCGTAAAATTCGATAAAGACCTGCCCGGGTTGGACCGCCCACCCTGGAGAGGTGAACTCGGCAAACGCGTTTTCGAAAATGTTTCCAAGGATGCCTGGAAGCTCTGGGTGGAATACTCCAAGATGGTGATGAACGAGTATCGCCTGAATCCGCTCGATCCCAACTCCCAGAAGATCATGGGAGAGCAAATGGAACAGTTCTTCTTCGGCGAAGGAGCCAAGCTTCCCGAAGGCTACGTCCCACCCAAGGCTAAAGGTTAAGCGGCGCGCCGACATTCGCCGACATTTCGGGGCACTATTTGGGCAGAGTTTCGGCCGCCGTCTCCATTCGCTGCATTCGATTCGAATACCCGCACGGCAAAGGTCCTATTCTCAACGCGCTTCCCGCTCTGAAACAAAAACCCTCATATTCGAATAACACTTCCCCATTTACAAAACTTATTTAGTCGGCGCGCCGACATTCTGGAGTGCGGGAGCCCAGCTCCCGCTTTTACAATTGCAACTCACCCAACGGCTGTAACAAGAGCGGCAGCCCTGCTGCCGCGAAGAGCAAAATGTATCATCCAGGAATATCGCTGCAGTATGTACCAACAAGTATTTTGGTCGGCGCGCCGACCAAACTGCTATCTTTACGCACAATCCGCGGGAGGCACACTGTGGCTCAGTGGATGCTCCACCGGAAGCCGCGGCGTGATCGTGAAATGCAGCTTTTCATGTGCCTTGCGCAGTGCATCTTCCACTACACCAGGCTCATCGCCCCTCGCAAATAAAAACCCCAAATAACTCGCACCTTCCGGCCATGACGCGATAAAATCGTGCAGCCTCGCGGTAATTTCCAGGCTGCTGATTCCCGGCGTCGCTCGGGCCTGATCCTCACCATCGACTTTTTCCAGAATCCCGCTTCGTGGCACCGGAATCATCATCACGCCCGACGCTTGCGTCTCTCTTTTCGCTTCCAAACCCGGCAATTCCAAGATGTACCGTAATAAAAGCTCTTCGAACGCGATCGTGCCGTCGCCAGGCGCCTCGAAACGAAGCGCCCGCGCACACAACCCTCCGATCGGCCGCGCCGCAATTTCTATGGGCCATACGCTTTCGGCATTCACCCGAAATTCCCCGTGCACTGGTCCGTGGGAAAGTCCCAGCGCTCGCACCGCGCCCAGCAATGACGCTTCGATGGCTCGCTGCTCAGCTTCCGGCAATCGCGAAGGTGTCACATAAATGGATTCTTCGAAATATGGTCCTTCCAGCGGATCCGGCTTATCAAAAATCGCCAGCACCCGCAATTCACCTCCGGTGAGTAGCGCTTCGACCGCCACTTCCCTGCCGTCCAGGTACCCCTCCGCAAGCATTTCATCCAGGTGCGGCTCGCGCGTCCCTCGCACTTCCGCAGAGTCCAGTAACCGCTTCAAACGCGCCGCTCCCATTACAAACTCTTCGCGGTTGTTGACGCGAACAACTCCCTGACTGGCCGACAGCGATAGCGGTTTCAATACGCAGGGATAAGTAATTCCCAGCAGCGAAGGTTCCGGCGCAGGACTCAGTTTCACGCTGCGAAACCATGGCACCGGTACCCCTGCTTCTCGCAGTACTTCCCTCATCCGCAGCTTGCTGCGACACGCCTCCACGCTGGCTGGATGATGATGTGCCAGTCCCAATGCCCGTGCCACGTACGCTGCTGTCACCGTGGGCCGATCGCCGACAGCCAATACTCCATCCACCGGCAATCCGCGCTGCGATTCCAGCACTCGCGCCGCCGCGCCTTCCGGCAATTCGAAATGCACGGCCAGCGCGTGATCGTTCCAGGGATTATCCAGGTGGCTGCAGCGGTCGGTGACATACGCGATGTCCACACCCAATCGCTTCGCGGCCGATTCGAATGACCGCGTCTGGTAACCCAACTTGGTTGCGAACAGTAAAACTCTTTTCTTGGCGCTCATCCCATCATTCTCGACAAGCTACAAAAACGTTTCGGCCTGGCGCATGTTCTGCTTTGCTTTGGTGATGGGGACCAACTGGTCCCGCGTGGGCTCCGCTCAACAGTACCAAGGCTCGTTGAGATACGGCACCGTCGCGCGCGCAACCAGCACAGGTGTGAATTGCTTTTCAATCCGTGAACCCGCGGCTTGCTCCACCGCGTGCCACATCTTTTCGAAAGTCGCTGACCGGCTCCGCTTCAGCTTTTCGCTCGCGGCGACGATGTCCTGCAAATCTTCGCAAAGCCTATCAATCGCTAGGTCGACGTGTTTCCAGGGATACACCAGAGCTCTCGCATCGAACGAGCCGACCATGCGGCGCACTTCCTCCAATTCCAGCAACCGCGAGCCTGACGGAATGAGCAACCGAATCGCCAGCTGAATGGGTCCCACGGCTTCCACCAGGTCCAGCCGCTGGATCTGCTCGTACAAGTCCAGCAACTGCGCAAACGTGGTCCACGGCGTAAACGGAATAAACGTGGGCTGCAAAACAATGTCTGCGCGCCGGCACAATTCCACAGCGCGAAAGAAATCAGCGCGGGTGTGATGCTTGTCCAGTTTCTGCAGCACCGAATCGTCCAACGACTCCACGGCGGAAATAATGAACAAGCAACCGTTAGCCCGCAACAAAGGCAGCGACTCCGCGTTTTCCAGCAAGTGCTGCACCTTGATCGTTACGTCATAGGTAAGCTGCGGAAATTCCTGGTGCAACGCTTCCACCACGGGTATGGCGTGGCCCACGCCATTGAAAAAATCAGGATCGCCAAAGGTGATGTGCTGCGCACCCGCTGCCACTTGCTGGCGAATATCGCCCAGCACCACGTCGCGATCCACAATGCGAAACACGCCCTCGTACACTGGCACAATCGGACAATGCCGGCATAGATGTTTGCAGCCACGGCTCGCTTCCGTGTATCCCACTACACGATGCTCTCCGGACGGAAGCACCAGGTGCGCATACTCCCGTAATGCCGGAAGCCCAGTGCGATCCGGCAGCTGGAAACGCAATCGGCTCCGCGATACATTTGAATCCAAAGGATGGCTCTGCGGCGTCGCCGATAATCCGGACACATGTTCAGCTAAATCCACCAGCGCCTGTTCGAATTCCCCGCCCAGCAAACTGGAGATTCCCTGCGCTTTCAATATTTCGCCGGAAAGCGAAGCATACAAGCCATAGGCGCACAAATGCGCGGAAGGATTGATGCGCCGCACTGGTTGCAGTAATTCAATGGTGAGCCGCGTCGCCGTATGCATTGGCACGTAAAATGCCACCAATCCTGCTTCGCCAATCGCTTGTTCATCGAGCGGCGCGCGCGACAGATCCAGGCACGTGACCTTGTGCCCGCGTTTGCGCAGCCACGACGCCGGAGATGCCAGCCCAAATGGCTGTCTCCCCAATTCGTACGTGGAGATCAAAACAATGTTCACAACGCCTCATTATAGCCGCTCTGCCTGCCACGATGATTTCGGTTATCATCTTAGGAAGCCTTCAACCCTGGAAAGGAAGTTGAGAATGCCCATCTCCGCAGCAAATTCCTTCAAAACCCGCGATAAGCTCAGCGTTGGCGCGCAATCCTTTGAGATTTATCGCCTGGAAAAATTGGAACAGCAAGGACTCGGCTGCATCGCCAATCTCCCCTTCTCTCTTCGCATCCTCCTCGAGAATCTTCTCCGCTGCGAAGATGGCCGCTTTGTTCATGCCGATGATATTCGCGACTTATCGAAGTGGACTCCCAACGGCCCGCAAAAAGAAACCGCGTTCATGCCCGCCCGCGTGCTCTTGCAGGATTTTACCGGCGTGCCCGCGGTCGTTGACCTCGCCACCATGCGCGAAGCCATGCAAAAACTTGGCGGCAATCCCAAGCGCATCAATCCTCTTTTCCCCGCGGAACTGGTCATCGACCACTCCGTGCAAGTGGACAGTTTCGGCAAATTCGACTCCTTCAGCCTCAATGCCGAGTTGGAATTCCAACGCAACATCGAGCGCTATCAATTCCTCCGTTGGGGCCAGAACGCGTTCCGCAATTTCAAAGTTGTGCCGCCGGACACCGGCATCTGCCACCAGGTGAACATTGAATATCTGGCGCGCGTCGTTTGCTCTATGCCCAACGGCAACCACCTCGAGGCTTTCCCGGATTCCCTGGTTGGCACCGATTCGCACACCACTATGGTGAATGCTCTGGGCGTTTTTGGTTGGGGCGTGGGCGGAATTGAAGCAGAAGCTGCCATGCTCGGCCAGCCACTCTCCATGCTCGTTCCTGAAGTGGTGGGATTCAAACTGCACGGCCGCTTGCCCGAAGGCTCCACGGCCACGGACCTGGTTCTGACCGTCACGGAGATGCTGCGCAAAAAGGGCGTCGTGGGAAAATTCGTGGAGTTCTACGGCTCCGGTCTTTCCACTCTGAGCGTGCCTGACCGCGCCACCATCGCCAATATGGCCCCCGAATACGGCGCCACCATGGGTTTTTTCCCGGTGGATGACGAGACTCTCGCCTATCTACGGTTCACCGCGCGCGGCCACGAACACATTGCGCTCGTGGAAGCTTATTGCAAGGAGCAGGAACTGTTCCGCACGGATTCCACGCCCGATCCGCAGTTCAGCGACAAGCTGGAATTGGATCTCGGCAGCGTGGAACCCACCGTCGCCGGTCCCAAGCGTCCGCAAGATCGCGTGGCCCTGAAAAATGCAAAATCGTCCTTTATAAAAGTCGTGGAAGGCGCGCCCGCAAAGGAAGTCGCGGTCAAAAACAATGGCGACGCGTTCCCACTTTCCAGCGGAGCCGTGGTCATCGCCGCAATCACCAGTTGCACCAACACTTCAAATCCATCTCTCATGCTCGGCGCGGGTTTATTGGCAAAGAAAGCGGTGGAGCGCGGGTTGCAAGTGAAGCCGTGGGTAAAAACCAGCTTGGCGCCCGGCTCCAAAGTGGTTACCGATTATTTGCAAGCGTCCGGCCTGATGTCTTATCTGGAAAAACTGAAATTTCATCTTGTCGGCTATGGCTGTACCACGTGCATTGGCAACAGCGGTCCGCTTCCCGATGCGATTGGTGCGGCCATCAAAGAAAACAACATGGTCGCAGTGGCTGTGCTCAGTGGTAATCGCAATTTCGAAGGCCGCGTGCATCCGCTGGTTCGCGCGAACTATCTGGCTTCGCCGCCGCTCGTCGTGGCTTACGCACTCGCCGGTCGCATGGATATGGACCTGACCACCGAGTCCTTGGGAACGGACTCCGCAGGTAAGCCCGTTTTTCTTCGCGAAATCTGGCCCACGCCGCAGGAAGTGGAAGCCACGGTTCGCGCCGCGGTGACCACCGAACAATATCGCAAGGAATACAGCGAAGTATTCGAAGGCGATGCCCATTGGAAGGCCATGCAAATCGCCGAAGGCGACCTGTACAAGTGGGACGCCAAATCCACGTACATCAAGTTGCCCCCCTATTTCGAAAACATGCCGAAGAATCCGCCGGCGCTTTCGGATATTCACGGCGCGCGCGTGCTTGCCGTACTCGGAGACAGCGTCACCACCGATCACATCTCGCCCGCGGGTTCCATCGCGGTCGATTCTCCCGCCGGAAAATATCTGATCGCCCACGGCGTGAAGCCGCACGAATTCAATTCTTACGGCGCGCGCCGAGGCAACCACGAAGTGATGATGCGCGGTACCTTCGCGAACATTCGCCTGCGCAATCAGCTTGCACCTGGTACCGAAGGCAGTTGGACTGTCCATCTCCCGGACGGCGAAAAGTTGTACATTTACGATGCCGCAGTGAAATATCGCGAAGAAGGTGTGCCGCTGCTGGTCATTGCCGGTAAAGAATATGGCTCCGGCTCATCGCGCGACTGGGCCGCCAAAGGTACGCGCTTGCTTGGCATTCGCGCGGTGCATCGCGGAGAGCTACGAACGCATCCATCGCAGCAATTTGGTTGGCATGGGCGTGCTGCCGCTGGAATTCATGCCCGGAGACAATCGCGAATCCTTGGGCCTGACAGGCCATGAGGTCTTCGACATGGAAGGCATGTCCACGCTGGCCCGCGCAAGGAGAGCGCACGGTGAAGGCAAAGTCGAAAGATGGCCAGGCGAAAACCTTCAAAGCGCGCATTGCCCGTGCCGACACCCCCGAAGAGGTCTCTTACTATCGCACACGGCGGCATCCTGCAGTACGTTCTCCGGCAGATGCTGGAATAACTGCTCACCCGTGAATAGAGCCCTACATTCGCCCTGCGCGTTTTTGCGCGAGCACCAGAGCCACGCGGAGTGGGCAAGCAGCAGCACGGAAATGAGGCCTTCCTGCCTCCATTCTCAGTGCGCCTTCGCGCATGACTCTTGCATATGCGAACTGGCGTCATGGATGACACGATGGCCCGTTAGGGTTGATTTGCGGCAGGAACCGGCGCACTTCCTGTTCGCGCAATTCGGGTTTCGCTATCGCTGAAACAGCAGGTCAATCATTGGCCGTCTGACCTTCATTTCCAGGCTGGACACGTTGCGCGCTTCAATCCACTTGCGCCAGACCTCGATTCGCGAAGCGTTCTGCGCGATGCGTAATACCTTCTTATCGCACTCGCAGGTAATGACACTTGCCCACGCCGTTCGCTTCCAAACCTTCGGCGATGCGCAGCGTGCTCAGTCCAGAAAATGTGCCGGTTTCCACCACCAGTTCCGGCTTGATGCGTGGTTACCAGCGCTTTCAGAAAATCCAGCACTTCCACTTCCGCGGTCATTGAGTCATACATGTGCCACCGTTCGGGATGCGGGCATTCCGGAGTGGGCTGATGATATTCCGCCTGCAGCACATCGCCGTGGGCAATGAATGTGTTCAACTACGCGGTGTTCTTTTTTCTGCTCATGGTATTTGCTTTTAATACGCCAAAGAAACACCGCGCCGACAAGGATGGACGCCACACTTGCCAGCTTGCGCATTGGACATGCCGAAAAACCAAGGCGGATTGATGCGAGATAATCTCCACCAGAAACCGTGCCGCGCCCAGTGAGGATCAGGTACGTGCAGAAAATTTCCCCGCGGGCTTTCGGGCCGCTGTACCGCTTTGCTGCCCATGTGCCACAGAAATGCGCGCGATGGCGCATCCACACAATCAATTCGTAGAGCGGTGTGGGATGCACACGACAGTCTGCGGGCCATCCCCATTGCACGCAGGTATGCGTCGTCGGTACAACGCCGTTCGGAAAACTCATGCCCCACGGTAGCGATTGTGGGCCTGCCGTAATCGCCATCACCCGAAAGAAAGCAGCCGATGCGACCGATGGCGTATCCAAACGAAGCTGCTGGCGAGCAAGCATCCAGAAATTCCAGCATCGGCAACTTCGCCCGCCAGCCCATTAACAGCATGGCCCCGAATCCGCCGAGGAATCCGCCAAACCACGCAAACCCGTAGCGGCTGAACAGCAACGGCCACGGGTCCGCAAAAAATGTGCCGGGGTCTTCGAGCAGATGATACAGTTTCGCGCCGATAATCCCGGCAAGCCCGGCCACGGTAATCATCAGGAACGCGTCCGCTTTGAATCCGCGACGGTCGAAATCCGCCTGCAGAATATACGCTGCGGTGATCAACGCCAGCGCGACCATCAATCCAAATGTCGGTATGGTGAGTGGCCCTAAATGTAGGTAGGGATACATTCGTCAGTGTGTGCAGTGTCTCGAAAAGTATACACGATACAAATCTTCAGGCCCGCTGCGGCCGGGACACACGCTTCGGCCTGTGCTTACCGCGCGACTTGCGTTGGACTAACCATATATAGGGATACGCAGGCCGCCAGCCGCGGATGCAAGGCATCCTGTGGCACTCATTGAGGTAAGTCAATGAAATGCTGTAGGCGCGCACCTGCGCTTATTCTCCTTTGCCAGAGGTCACGGTTCCCTGGGTCCCAGAACGGCGAAAGCCGCAAAAAACAAGGCGAAAATCGTCATTTTCTCTTGACAAACAAGTGCTTTTGGAACAAATTCGCGACGCTCAATTGGGGGCGCGAATTCAGCCATTGTTCGCGTGAGATTCGAAACTCAGATTCGGAGGAGATTCACATGGAAACTGCCATTGGGGTTTTCCGTTCCCGTGACCACGCTGAGGCCGCTGTGAAAGACCTGCTCCAAAAGCATGTTCCGGAAGAATCCATCGTGTTTTTGACCCGTTCGGAAAGTGAAGCCATGGGGTTTGGCAAAGACCTGGGCACCTATGCCGGCGGGTTTATTGGCGGCGCGGTCGGAACGACGGCCGCTGTTGTCGGTGCCACCTTGGCGCTCATTCCCGGATTTGGCCAGGTGTTTGCCCTGGGAGTCGGAGGAGCGGCACTGCTAGGCTATTTAGGCTCGAAAGCAGGTGGCTCAATTGCCAAGGGTATTTCAGAGGAGCCGGGCACGCCGAAACCCGCCACCGGCGACAAAGGCGGTGAGGAGGCCACTCACCTGTTGGAGGTTCTGAAGCAGGGCCGCTCGGTGGTTGTCGTCCGCACCGAATTTAAGGATGTTGCCGCTGCTGCATGCGAGGTTCTGGACAGACTAGGACTGGGCAAGCAGGAACGCACCGGAGCCACGAAGGGCGAAACCACCACGCGCACAAGCGGCAATGTCACAATTATCGATGCCCGGGGCAGGATTGCCTTTGGAGACGGCGTTACGCAGCTTCGAGAAGCGGTAGCAAATGCGCTGGCCAGCGGAGCAAGAAACGTGGTTCTCAACATGAAGGAAATCGATTATGTCGACAGCTCCGGCATGGGCGAGATGGTTCGCAGCCATATGGCCATTCGCAAACAAGGCGGCCAACTGAAACTCGCAAACCCCAATAAAATGGTCATCGATGTCCTCAGGGCTACAGGAATGAATAAGGTATTTGATGTTCAGCCCGATGAAGCGACGGCCACACAGTCTTTTGCGGCTGGTGGCGTTGGCGCATCCGCGAGCTAATTGACATCTGCAAAAGCGCCCTCGTGCTGAATCCCGTTCAGCCCTGGGCGCTTTCGATTTTGGGGCGATTGTGGCCGATGACCCCGGACCTAAACCTGATCCTGATCCGGCCCGGACAACTCATCCTCATCATTGAACTGGTTTCGCTTCTTGTAAGCCATCCAGGTGATTCCCGCGCAAATCAACGTTGGGGGGATTGCCAGAACAAGGATGCCGCTGCGCAGCGCGGCGATCATGCGCGAACCCGATCCCGCTGCCTGCGTGTAGCATAGCGCGCAACTCTGCGGGTACGACGACACGGGAGCAAGCAGCCACACGCACACCAAGGCGGCACGTACCAAAGTCAAATGTGAGTTGTTCTTGTCCATCGGTTTACTGTAACCGAAATCACTGCAAGGGAGTGCGCATATGCAGCAGCCGTACGCTGTCTCCCCAAATCATGTTCATCATGAGCAGAACGAAAATCGTGACGGGAATCAACGTCAGGAAGAGACTGCGTCGTTCCTGCGCCAGGTGCATGAAATACATCAAGCCAAGCGAGGCGCTGCTGATAGCCAATATCAGCAAAAGCACCACCAGTACACCAACCGAGAAACTCTGAAATGCCAGGAACACCTCAACCAGAAAGATTCCCAGCAGGACGAAATACACCGGCAGATATTTGCGAATCACGTTCGTTGAAGGCAAACTAGCGCTCATCGTCTCTCCTCTCGACTCGAAGGTCAGTGCGCGATATTCGTCAGATAAACCAGCGGCACCACAAACATCCAAACCAGGTCGACGAAGTGCCAATACAATCCCGTGGTTTCCACATGGCTCGGCGTCAGCCGCCCGCTGGAATACTTCGCGCCGACGACCAGCAGCGCAATTACACCGCTGATCACATGGAGCAGGTGCAGACCGGTGATGGTGAAGAAAGTCTGCCCGAACAATCCGGAGTGAATGGTGATGTGGCGCCCAAACAGCGTGAACCATTCACGGATGTGCAGTGCGGCAAAAATCGCGCCTAAGGCCATCGTCGCGTAAAGGAAGCGCATGGCTTTCGATTTGTCACCTTCCTTCGAAGCATCCACGGCTCCCAACATCGTGAGGCTGCTGGTGATCAGCACAAAGGTCATCAAAATAACGTTAATCACGCTCGAGGATTCGAACGGTCTCACCCAGTTCGGGGTGGCAACTCGGAGATAGCCGTAGGCCATCAGAAATGCCCCGAAGGTTACCGCGTCCGAGATGATGAATAGCCACATCGTGAATTTACGTGATGGAATTGCGTACGGCGATTCTTCCATCAGCGCTTCGTGCCCGTGCACTGTCACGTCGAGTTCGCTCACAGTTTCTTCTCCCTGCTTCGCGTTACAGCTTCATCCGGCACAGCAACAGCAAATACACCCAGAGCACGCCCATGAAATGCCAATACACCGCGGTGTTGTCGAACAAGCTCCGCCGGAATGTCGTGTGGCTAGCCAGCAGACGTCCCGCCAAGTACACCAGCACCAGGATCCCAACCAGCACGTGCAAGACGTGTAGGAATGTCAGCAAATAGAAAAATGAGCTGTTCGGATTCGTTGCCAGATAGATTCCCGCATCGCGCAGTTCCTGCCATGCGCGGAATTGTCCAGCGCAGAAGCTCAAACCCAGGAGCAACGTGAGCAGTACCCAGACACTGGCCTTACGAGTTCCTTCGACATCCCCCGCACGGCCCGAAACTAACGCCCGTCGTGCACCCTCGAGCGTTCCGCTGCTTGCCAGCAGAATCAGGGTGTTGAGGTACAGCACCGGTGGCAGTGCCAAATGACCCCAGTCCGTTGTTCCTTCGCGTACGAACAAAGCGCTGGTGAACGCCGCGAAGCTCATCGTGATGGCAAACACGCCTACCCAGATGCCGCTGCTCGAGCTTCGCTCCACTCCACCCAGAACCATCGCAGCGTGGGCGGCGCTGCGCTTGAGCGGTAGTGCTTTCGCTCGGGAACTCACCTGTGTCGCGATCGTCGTAGACATATTTCCTTTCCTTTTATCTTCTCGCGGCGCGGAGGACATGGCAGACCCCGCGCCGCGCCCCCGGAACGCTAGTCGCCACTCGCTGGAACTACCTGCTCGGGAGAGTCTTGCATCACGTAGTCGCCCTTTGAGCCGTTCACTCCGTATTGGAAGGGGTCGTGATACACAATCGGGTGTTTGCCGCCGAAATTGTTCCACGGCGGTGGCGAGGGAATCGACCACTCCAGGGAAGTGGCATTCCACGGATTCTGCGGCGCGATCTTTCCTTTGAAGCGGCTGTAGATCAGGTTGAAGAGAAAGATGAATTGCCCGGCGCCGGTAATCAGCGCGGCGATGGTCATGAACTTATGCACACCGAGATAGGGCGCCATGTAGTCGTCCACGAACGTTTGGTAGCGCCGCACATTGCCGATCAGTCCCAGGTAGTGGAACGGCATGAAGATGCAGTAAGCGCCAATGAAAGTAATCCAGAAATGCAGCTTGCCGAGGGGCTCGCTCATCATGCGTCCGGTCATCTTCGGGAACCAGAAATATGTACCGGCGAACACGCCGAACAACGATGCCACGCCCATGACCATGTGGAAGTGCCCGACGACGAAATACGTCGCGTGCAGGTAAATGTCAATCGAGGGCTGCGCCAGGAAAAATCCGCTGACGCCGCCGGCCACGAACATGGAAATAAATCCCAAAGCAAACAGCGATGCGGAATTGATCTGGATATTCGCGCCGTACAAGCTGCCTAACCAGATCAGGGTCAGTACCGTCGCGGGAATCGTAATGGTCAACGTGGGAAACGAAAACGCCAGCGCAGACATAGGATTCATCCCGCTCAGGAACATGTGGTGTCCCCAAACCATGTAGCTGAGGAAGCCGATGGACATCATCGAGTAGATGACCACTTTCGCGCTCAGCAATGGTTTGCGGATGCTGTTCACCAGGATGTGCGAGACGATTCCCATCGACGGCAGAATCGCGATGTACACTTCCGGATGACCAAAGAACCAGAACAGGTGCTGCCACAGCAGCGGTGAACCGCCCGAGTGTGGTTGCAAGCGGTCGCTGATTACCAACCCGCCGGGAACATAGAAGCTGGTTCCCGCGTGGCGATCGAGAATCAGCAGGATGCAAGCAGGCAGCAGCACCGCAAACGCCAGCAACCCGATGCACGAAGTGATGAACCATGCCCAGGTGCACAGCGGCATGCGCATCAGCGTCATCCCCTTGGCGCGCAGGTCCAGTGTGGTGGCGATGAAGTTCAGCGAGCCCAGCAGGGACGCGATGCAGAAAATGGCAATCGACAGTCCCCACAAACTCATACCCCATTCCATTCCGGGGCCGGCATCTTTTCCAACTGCGCTCAGCGGCGCGTAGCTCGTCCATCCGGCGATCGGCGGACCGTCGGGAATAACGAACGCGAGCATCAGCACAACCCATGCGATGAACGTCGTCCAGAACGACATCATGTTGAAGCGTGGGAAGGCCATATCTTCGGCGCCGATCTGGATGGGCAGAAAGTAATTGCCGAATGCCGCGAACGGCGCATTGGTGAGCACGAAGAACACCATCAGCGTTCCGTGCATCGTCAACAGTGACAAATAATATTCCGGAGTGATGATCCCGCCGGGCGCTCCCGTCTTCGACAAAAATTCGACCAACGGCAGCTTCGCATCCGGCCATACCATGTGGATGCGCATGAGCCATGACAGAAACATTCCCGTAAACACCGCAACCAATCCCAACGCGTAGTACTGTTTCCCGATCACTTTGTGATCCAGGCTGAACACGTGCTTGCGGATGAATCCTTGCGGAGGCGCGTGTACGTGGCCTTGCTGCACGGAAGCTTCTTGCATCGAATCACCTCATCGAAAACTACGCCGCGCTGCGCCACCCTTCCTGCAGCACAGCGCGGAAATTGATAGTGCTACTGGGCCGCCTGATCCTTCAGCCACTTCTCGTATTCGTCCTCAGGCACGACGCGCAGATACGCCTTCATGTTGTAGTGCCCCAGGCCGCATAGCTGCGTGCAGACAATTTCGTATCTGCCGGTTTTCGTTGCCGTGAAATGGACGGACAGGTCCAGCCCAGGAACGAAATCCTGCTGAATGCGCAACTCCCGCACGTAAAACGAGTGCCCCACATCTTTCGCGTGCATCAACAACTGCACTTCGCGGTTTACCGGAACCACCAACTCCCCGGACACAATGTCGTCGCGCGCGTCCACGTCATTGCTGGGGTCCAGACCGAAATAATTCTGGTTGCCCTCGTCGATTTTTTCCGGGTGAAGCGTGCCAAATTTTCCGTCAACCCCCGGATACCGGAAGTAGAACGCGAATTGCTCCGCCTGCGCCTGGATCTGAATGGCGTCGGGCTTGGCCGGAGCGAAGTACACGCTGGCCCAGGCCTTCTGCCCGAGAACTCCGAGCGCCAAGATCTCCGTGCCCACCAACAGAAACGCGGCGATCACCATGACGCGAGCGCCCCCCGGAAAATTCTTGAGGCGGCTGCCTTCTTTTCGGCCGCTGAACGACCACACAAACGCGGCGAGCAGCAGTTGCGCGGCAACGAACGAAATTCCCGCTTCCCACATGGTGTCGTTCAGTTGTTCGTCAATGGCATGCCCGTGCGTGGAAATGTCCTCCGGCAACGGAAACATGTGCGTGACGATCGGATAAGCCGAAGCTATGGCGATAATCACCAGAACCACTGCCAGCAGTTTCCCCATCGATCCTCGCTTTACCCTTGGTTTCGGGCGCCTCCAGGCGCTTCCGAGGAAAACCGGCCCTTGTCGAGAGCCAAGCCCTATTAATAGGGCTTGGCCTTGAATACGAAGTTGATCGTCTTGGTCTCGGTCCCGGAAACGGTGACTTCCTGCGATTGCTCACCGTAGGCTTCCTGGTATGCCGTAACGGTGTATTTGCCCGGCGGCAGATTGGGCAGCGTGAAGGAACCCCCATCCCCAGTGACGGCATAGTGGGAGTTCTTCATCACCGCGAAGGTGCCATGCATCCACGGATGCACGTTGCACTTCACCGGAAAAATTTCCGCCTTGTCATACTTTTCGCTGATCGGCGGCGTCCCCGGCGGCTGCGACTTGTTCCATTCGCGATTGAGTTTCGGCAGCGGATGAATGTTGTGGGAGGTCTGATCCTCATTCTGAATCTTCATTTCCTGGTTGACCTGAAACGCCAGGATGTGCGGAACGTACCGGCAACCCTTCTGAGTGAATACTGCCGCGGTGGCTGGCGCGGGTTCGTCTGGAGCGCCTGCGGAAATATAAACCACCACATTCTCCAGGCTGCTTCCCGATCCGGTCACCACGTTTTCGGATGTCTGCGGTGTCGTGTACATCTTCGCGCACGACGGTTCCTTGGACATGTCGATCGGCTTCATTTTTGCTGGCGTGCCTTCATACGTCACTTTGCCGCTGATGGTGCCGCCTGCAGGAGCCGGGCCTCCGCCGGCTATGGTCGCAGCGGCTAGCATGCCTAGCGCCGCGAAGACTACAACTTTCGTTTGCATCGTGTACCCCTCCTGAAATTGGGAGTTACTTTATGGCTTAACTCCGGAGCCAGTGTTGGTGTTCTCCACACGTTTCGCCTCGATGATGGCTTTGCCTTCCGGCGTGCTCATCCACAGCGCCAGTTCGGGGCTTGGGTTGTTATATTGCAATGTCCGCAGAAAATGCACTAAATCCCATGCCTCTTCCGGCTTGACTACGTCCGCGAAGGAGGGCATCGGCGTGCCGTCCAGTCCAGTCATAAAGATCCGGTACAGATCAGTGTTGGTTTTACCGCACTTGGAGCGATTGTCAGATGTGAAATTGTAAGGCCGAATGGGCTGATCGTTGCTGTCGGTCAGCGTAGATGCGGAAGGCCCGTCGCCGCGGCCTTCCTGACCGTGGCACTTCCAGCATTCCAACTTCTGGAACAGTTCCGCTCCGTGCTTGATGCTCTGCACTGTCAATTTCGGCTCCGCCGGAATCGCAATCGGGTCGCCGGGCTTTTCGGTCACCCAACGCGCGGAGAATGTTTTGATGAACGCCACAAGGTCGGCGCGATTCTGCGCGGTGAGTGCGGCCCACGATGGCATGTTGGTGAAGTTGAATCCACGGATCAGCGTGTTGTACAGGTCGATATCCAACGGCAATACACCCGAAGGCGTGGACCGGCACTTAAAGGTTGCTTGCATGAAATTGCGCGGCAGGGGAGTTACGTACGGCGCGTTCTCTCCGTTGCCATCGCCGCGCGCTCCGTGGCAGCCCCAGCAGTAGCGGTAATACAATTTTTCTCCCGCCTCGGAATGCCCGGTCAGATTCCCGATATGCGATTCCATGTGCTTGGAAGGTTTCGGCGGCGGCTGGTCCGCTTGCTGCGCTGGCAGCAGCGAAGGGAGAATCAACGCGACTGCGACATTCAAGCAAAATTTCTTGATGTTCCGCATGGTCATCTCCCTTAGAAGTCGAAGTCAAAGCCGAACAGCAGGCTGCTGGTCGTCACATTGGAGAACGTCACGGGCGATGCGCCTTTCTGCCAGATGATCGCGTACTCCGCGTGGTAGGCGAACCCTGCTCGGCTGTTGATGAATGGGTAATAGCGCGCCCCGAAGGTCAACACATCGGCATTTCCTAGATCCCCGGGATTCGTGTCGAAGGCCTGCTGCGACATGCGCACCAATTCGTAGCGGTTGATCAGGATGAGCTGCGGATTAAACACGTAGTGGCTTTCGAACAGTCCGCCATTCCACGACGGCGCGTGTGCACCCGTGGGCAGTGTGCCACCCGGATTAAGCGGTCCTCCCGATGCCGTGTTCGTTCCTAGAAACGCGCTATCGTGTCCGTGGAAGTACATCGTGGTGATATCAAAGTTCTTGACGTACCAAATGCCAATCAGCCCGTATCGTTGGAAGTTTTGATTGCCGATTCCCGTGCCTGGGATTCCAACTCCCTGATTTGAGTATTGGTAGTACGTCGGCGCATTTCCGAGGTACGCGAACCCGCCCACGCGCTGCACTCCCAGGCTCCCGGCTTCAAACGCCTGGCTGGCTGCGAAGTAGCCTCCATATCCGCGACTGGTTGGCAGTCCTGGCTGACCGTCGTTGGATGATATCAATGAGGCGGAGACACGAGTGCGGTCGTCCTTGGAGTGTCCCATCCACTCGATACCGTCCTGGTTGTCGCCGATCCCGAACGTATATCCTTCGCTTACTCCGGGAGCAACGAACGGCTGAAAGTGGTAGTTGAAATAAGTTCCCGAAACATTGGTGAGCGTCAAGATGCGTTTTTCGGAGAGCAGGTTGTCGAGCTCAAACTTTCCCAGTTTGATGTTCATCCACGAACTTCCGCCGATGTTATCCACGCGGGCCCAGACCGACTCAAAGTGGAAAGCTCCGGTGTTGTCCGACGAGGGCAACACGTAGAACGAGTAGTTTTTCGCCAGCGTGCCTGCGGTGTGGAAGTCCAGGCCGCTCCAGTCGAAACCGTGCGTGGTTACCTTGGCTTCATTTCCTCCAGCACCATTGGACCCGTCCACCTGCACCTTGTCCGTGCTTTCCCGGTGCCATTGTGGCGTCATGCGAAATGTTGCCGGCCAATACGCGGGGGACTGGTAGATGGGAGCGTCCCGATCATTCCCTATCTGGTAGCCGTTATCTTTGAACTGCTGCCCAAACCAACTGAGCATCGGCCACGCTTCATGACACGCCGAGCACGGCATGCCATATTTTCTTGCGAATGCCGGAATCGCCGCCGCCGGACGGCATTGCGTCAGCAAAATACCAGCCAAGACGCCGACGTACAGCAACACCCTTCCCACGCGAGCAAAATTGCACGCCTGCTTCTTCAAAACCAGACAATCCATACTGCCTCCTGCGAACGTTTGGGCACAACGTCGAGCAGACAACTAGGGTCTTGGTTGATTCAATTGTTGAAGGGAGTGTGCGAACAGAAACACCCAGCACAGCAGCTTCCCCACGGCTTACCCCAAGCGCGCAAGGATCTCATCCTGACTGCCACCATGCTTACCGAAAACTCGCCAGGTTCTCCGTCAAAAGAACGTTGGCAAACTTTTCAGCCCCTGAACCGGGCCGGATGCTACTCCGACTCTCGTGCACAATGCAAGAGTTTTCTTCAACGCATGCAAAAAATTTTCCTAAGATTTCCACTGGGAGGCTCCAGTACCGCCTTGTGCCTCGCACCAGGAGTGACTCTCTCGTGAAGGATTTGACAGAGCACCGCGCTTCGCGCTAACAAGGTTGTTCGTCGAATGACTATGTTTCCCCGGAAAACGAACAGTCTGCGCTCGGGCCCTTTGACTTTTTCTACTGCTCGACTTGTTTTCCTTGAGGCTCTTTTTCTTTTCGCCAGTTGCCCTGCGCCGCGCTGCAGCGCAACGGAGCTCACCACACCCGGCATCGTCCGCGAATTCAATGCGCCGATCGGCGATGTCCGCCAGGCGGTCATTTCCGTACAGAAGGATCACATCATCCATGGCACGCTGATGTTCGATCGAGAGCCAACGCTAAACGGAGCCGAAGCGGTCGCATCCACCCCGCTTTTCGATCCTTGGACCGGACCGGGAGAGGTTTACTACAAGACTCGCGAACAGACCATTGCGCCCCGCCATTTTCTGGCCACCGCGGATATCGGCACCATCGGTGTGCGTTATGTGATTATTCCGATTAATGACATGCGGACTCGGGTGAAAATCGACGCCGTGTACGTCGAGGTTTACCGCAGGACCATTCATCCTTCCGATGGCAACGTGGAAAAATTCGAGATGACCGAAGTGAAGGACGCGCTGGAATCTTTGCAGCAAGCTGCCGCCGATGCCGCCGATGCGCGCCGCCGTATGCTCAGCGCCGAACTGGTGCGCCAAAGCTACGCCCATCAACGCGAGGACGAAACCACGCGACTCTCTAACGCGCAGGCCAGCGAAAAAGAAATGGAACAGGAAATTACTTCGCTGCGCCATGAAGTGGAACGCCGCATCAAGGCACCGGGAGCCGATCTGAAAGCCGCGCCGTTCAAATCCGCCGCCAATCTCAAGACCCTGGCAGCGTTCACGGAAGTGGTGGTGCTGATCGTCACTCCGAACTGGCTGGGCATTGAAACTCCGGACGGCCAGCGCGGCTGGCTGCCGGTCGAGCAACTGGAGCAGTTGCCGTGAACCGTTCTTTGGGGCGCTGCACACGCGGGTTTTTGCTCGTCCTGTTTATCGCAATGGGCGCAAGCCTTCTCCATGCGCAAGCTGTTCCGTATGCGCGCAGTTATTCGTTCCCGAAGGCTACCGTGGACCAGGCCCTGAAAGACTTGCAGGCCTACTCCGGGCAGAAAATTCCGATTCTGGACGGCTTTGTCGCTAGTTCCTCCAAACCACTCGACCGCTACGAGCGCGGGTTCTATCAGTTCTCCATCGAACTGGTGCCGGGTGATGCTGGCGCGACGATTGTACGGCTCACCGCGAAGATTACCGCGTGGTACGCGGACACGGACGTGAGCAAGTCGGGGTATGAAGTGCTTCCGTCGAATGGGCGCCTGGAATTGGATCTCCTCGATCGCTTGCAAGAGAAGCTTACCGGCAAGCCCGTCGATCCACCCGCAACGCTGCAAACGAATGTGCAGGCGCCGCGAGCCAAGCTCGACCTGACTGGCGTGCCCGGGGGAAACATCACCCCGCGTCCCGCGGTCGAAAAAACTCCCGATGAAGTGGCCATGCTGCGCAATCAACGCGTTTTGGCCGAGCGCCACGTTCAGCAGCTCACCACCGAATTGAACAGCCTCAAGGAAATTCAGCACAATCAGGCGCACCCCCAGAACCTGGTGGCCGTCACGAAATCGGGCACGCCCGTCTATTCCAAGCCTTCTGAGCAGTCTAACGTTCTTTTCAACGCGGCCGCGAACGACGAGTTTGAGTTTCTGGACTCCGACCAGGGCTGGATCCACGTCACCATTTCCGGGGATTCTCGCGGATACGTGCGGGAAGGCACCGTGCTCTTGCCTGGGTCTATTGCGACGAAACTGGAAAAGGAAGACCACGCACTGGAAGAGAAATTTCCTGGCTTCCGCATGGAACACGAAGAAATGAGCAGTTTTCCAGGTGACTGGTCCGTGCTGAAAGGCAAAACCGTGAAAATTTATACGGTACAGCCGGTCTCCAAAATTCCCAAGGAATCCGGCCCAAGCGCCCGCCTGGACTACACCCTCGCGCTATTCCAAAAGGCTCTGAAAGAATCCGCAAGCATCACGCCGGTGCCCGAAGGGGTTGTGGTGATTTTTGATGCGGCCGATGGCGGCATCGCCAGTGCTTCGCTGGATTCCATAAAAAAGCTTTCCTCAGGTGCATTGACGCGCGACGCGTTCTGGTCGCAGGCGTCCCTTGATCCAGCGGAAGCATTTCGTTCGTCAGGCAACTGAGAAGGACACGAAGCCGGGCTCTTATCTCGTTTTGCCGGCGCGCTTCCCGTGGCTCCTTCATTTCGCCTAAAATTAGCCCGTAAGCATAAGGAGATTCGATGCCACTGAACGCTGCAATTGTGGGTTTGGGCTTTGTCGGACGCGCGCACCTGGAAGCGTTGCGGCGTCTTGGTATCCAGGTGCAGGGCGTGCTCGGCAGCACTCCCGAGCGTTCGAAAGCAGCCAGCGAATCGCTTCATCTTTCGCGCGCTTACCAATCATTGGACGAACTCGCCGCCGACCTGTCCGTGCAGGTTGTGCACCTTTGCACTCCAAATCATTTGCATTTCCAGGAAGCCAGTCAACTTTTGCGCGCCGGCAAGCATGTGCTGTGCGAAAAACCGCTCTCTCTCGATTCGCGTGAATCCGCCGTGCTTGTCAATCTACTCAAAGAAACGGGACGCGTTGGCGCGGTCACCTACAATTTACGCTACTACCCGTTGTGTCAGGAGGCGCGTGTTCTGATTCGCGAGCGCGTCATTGGCCAGGTCAAACTGGTTCACGGCAGCTTTCTTCAGGACTGGTTGCTGTTTCCAACCGACTGGAACTGGCGTTTGGAAGCGAAACTAGGTGGAGAACTTCGCGCGGTCTCCGATATCGGTACGCATTGGCTGGACCTGGTTACCTGGATCACCGGTAGCAAAATTTCCGAGTTGTGCGCGGACCTGGCCACCGTGCTTCCCACGCGTCATCGCCCCAAAGGCCGCGTCGAGACTTTTCAGAAAGCCGGCTCGACCGAAACAGAAGAAGTAATGATTTCCACGGACGATTACGCTTCGGTGCTGTTGCACTTCGAAAATGAAGCGCGAGGCGTGATGACCGTTTCGCAAGTCAGCCCGGGACGCAAAGCCCGGTTGTGGTTTGAAATTGACGGCTCGGAAGGCTCGCTGGCTTTCGATTCCGAATCGCCGAACCAGTTGTGGATTGGCCGGCGCAATCGCGCCTGCGAAGTGCTTCCGAAAGATCCTTCGCTGCAAAGCGCGGAATCACGCGGCTACGCGGCTTACCCTGGGGGACACCCGGAAGGCTATCCCGATACGTTCGTTCAGCTGTTCAAGGATGTGTACGGCTACATCGCCGCTGGTGATTTCAAAGCGCCGCGCACATTTCCCACATTCGAAATCGGCCACGAGGAACTCGTACTCTGCGAGGCCATCGCCGAAAGCGCGCAGAACAAATCCTGGGTAAGCGTCGGCGCATAGCCAGCGCACGGCATCTTTGTGACATTTGCGGAGATGGAGCACAGCAGTGCTGCGCCCTACGGGAGATCCCTGGTCAATCAAAGCGCCGCGTCGACTCTCTCACCACCAACTCTGGCGCGATCTTTCGCCGCATCACCGGAACATCCTGCTTCTGATTCACAGCTTTGATCGCGTCCAACACCATCCCCGCGCTCATCGACCCCATCGCTTCCATGGGCTGCCGGACCGTGGTTAGCGAAGGCAGCGAAAGGCTGGCCTGCGCCACATCGTCGAATCCCACCACGGAGCAATCTTCCGGCACTCGCAGTCCCTTTTTCTTCAGCGTTTGGAAAGCGCCCAACGCAGTCATATCGTCATAGGCCAGCAGCGCCGTAAAGGACTTGCCGCTCGCCAACAATTCCGCGGTAAGTTGCGCGCCTGCTTCAAAACTCGAATTGGGGTCCAGGGATTCCGGCACCTCGCGAATTTTTTTCGCGTCCAGCCGCAATCCAACGGAGCGCGCAAAATTGCGGATGCCTTTCCACCTCTGGCCGCTGCTGGTCAACGTTTTCGGTCCCCGCAAAAACGCAATGTCGCGATGGCCGAGTTGATACAAGTGTTCCAGCGCCAGCGCCGCCCCGCTTTCGTTGTCCACAGACACGGTGCTCACCTTATCCATTTCGAACGTTCGCCCCGCGATCACCGTAGGCACTTGCCGCTCGGTCAAATCGGCAAGCAGCTTGATGTCCGTGACCAGCCAATTCGCAATGATCACTAGCCCTTCCACACGCCGGTCCAGCAACATCTCCAGGTAGCGTTCGAAGCGGTGCGGTTCATTGTGCGCATCCGCCAGCAAGGAAAGATAATTCGCCTGGTACAGCGCATTTTCCAGCCCGCGCAAAATCGGCGTGCAAAACGGGTCGGTGATATCGAACACCATTACGCCCACGATATTGGAACGCTGGCTCCGCAACGAACGCGCTAACGGATTCGGCCGGTAGCCCAGTCGTCGCGCCGCAGTCTGAATGCGTTCTTTCGTCTCTCCGGGAATGTAGCGGGAAAGCGGTGCCTCATTCAGAACGATGGAAACCGTGGACGCAGAATAGCCGCTTTCGCGAGCCACATCGCGAATCGTGGAGGCGCCGTTTCTGCGCATAGCCATTCCTCATTTCGGCGCGGGATATTCGTAGCGCAAATTGCCGGGCATGCGATCCGAACGTTGCCGCGTATTGTAGTCGAACTGGTAGCCCAGGTGGTCCGGGTCCATCGGATACTCTTTGCCCGCGGGATATGGATACGCGATCAGTCCGTGGTGGGGCAGCGGCTCCACAGTGAACGCATTCGCCGCGTAGAAATCCAGATCCTTTTCGAAGCCGTCCGCGTAAAAGAAATAATCGCGCACCCAACCTGCCGGTAGCGCCGGCAAGCCCGCGGGATCAAACTGCAGTTTCACGCCTTCACCGGAGCTGAACACCGTGAATTTATCGTCCGAATGGCTCAGCAGCGTCTTCACGTCGCCGTAGCGCGTGTAATTTCCCGCCGCGCGCGCGTAAGGACCCGTAGGACTACGGTGCGTGAACGAGTACACCGTATCGCTGGCGGGATTCAGCCGAATCTCCTTGGGGTAGCCGAAGAACCCCAGCTCCGCCGTGGCCAAAGGCACTTCCTGCACGCGTACGGCCTTCTGCTCGGGCGTCTGGTCAATGCGAATGCGGTCCCAGTAAATCTTCAGATTGGTAACGATGCGGATGCGCCGGGTGCCTGCGGGAATTTTCCCCGTCAGGTCCGTGACCATGGTGCGCGCCAGCCCAGCGGGGAATCCCATATCGCCAACGACTTTCACCCAGTTCCCGCGCGCGTCCCGCGCTTCCACGTACGGCGCAATTACCTTGATTCCGGCTTGATCCGCTGCGTACATCGAAGTGGCAGTGAAATAATCCGTGTAGCCGTCCAGCAGCAGGCGCAACGGTTTCGCCGCATCCCAAGCGCCCAAATCCAGTTCCACCCAGTGCAGCTTGGCAAATCCCGCAAACGGCAAACCTTGGAACTCGGTGACGTACTTGCGGTCGTGCCTCTCCAGCAGCGGCAACACATCGCGCCCGCGATCGTCCCAGGCTCCCAGCGGCACACGCGCATTCTGCGTCGCAATTACGCGAAATTCCGGAAACGGCGGATTGCTAACGAAGCGCTCGTTCGGATTCACTTCAATATTCGCAGGATGATCCACGGCCACCAGCCGCACCTGATCCAGGTACACGGTTTCTTCCATCGGCTCCATGAAGCGGAAATCCAGCAGCCCGTTTTTCACTTGCGCACTCTTCGCCGGTACCTTCAGATATTCATCCGGGTCGGGTACATCGCGCTCACCGGGGGCGATCCAATGCCCCACAACTCCGGGACCAATCATGTCCGCAATGAACTCGTACTCTTTTCCATTCCACGAAAAAAGAACCGGACACGAACTCCCGCGCCGGTCCAGCTCGGCAATCTTTTGCGTCTTGTTCGCGGCCAGATCAATTTCGTCCTGCGGCACGCCGGTGGGCCATAACAGCCGCGCGGCATCAGTCACCTTTTCCGAACCCAGCCCGACCAGCAACATTCCCGCATTTCGTCCCAAATATCCCGACGAGCCGTCCACTTCGAATTTCTGATACAGCGCCCCGGCATAAATCTCCACTTTGGTGCCGATCCCACTCTTGTTGTCGTTCAGCGCCTTCAAGTCCACTTGCATCCAGTGATTCTTGTTTGCCCCGGTATTTCCCAGCAGCACCGGCGCGCCCGCAGCTTGTGTTACCAGCACATCAGGGCTGCCATCGCCTTTGAAATCGGCCACAGCGAGCGCTCGGGGCTGATCCAGTTTCAAAGTATCCAGCTGCAATTTTTTGGTCACATCCGACCAGCCGGCGTCGCCGCCGTTCCGCAGCACGCGAATCTCTCCGCCGTTCGCACCTTCGCCCAGCGCGACTAAATCCAGCCAGCCATCGTAGTCGTAATCGATTGAAGTGACGCCCCAACCCTTTTTCCACCCAAGATCCGGCAGCGTCACGCGTTCCAGTTTTTTCCCTTGCACGTTGCGCCACAAACTGATGCCCGGCGCGCCGGCATGTGTGAACGCGATATCCATCCAGCCATCTTTGTTGAAATCGAGGACCGCGATGCCCACAGCCGGCGGCAATTTCTCCGCGGCAAAATCAACCGCTGGCAAAGGCGTAAATTTACCTTCGCGCGGATTCAGATAGATCGCCGCGCCAGGTGCGCCTCCCGCCAGCACAAAATCGATGGCTCGATCATTGTTGAAGTCGGACACCGCCACGTCCGCGCCTGTCGCATCCACGCCCAATCCCGATTCCGCAGACACGTCCGTGAACGTGGAATTCCCGTTATTTCGCCACAATTTATTTTTGCGGCCGTTGCCAGGAGCCATCGTCAGATACAAATCCAGGTCGCCGTCGTGGTCGTAATCCACAAACGTGGCGCCGACGCAGCCTTTTTCCCGCGCGATTCCGGCTTTTTGCGTCACGTCTGCAAATTTCCCCCCGTCATTGTGGAACAGCCGTACGCCATCGGCTTCGCACACGGCCAGATCCGTCGATCCATCATTGTCAAAATCGCCCGCCGCGCAGCCGAGCCCGCTGGCAACCACCGCCAAGCCGGACTTCGCAGTGGCATCTTCGAATTTTCCGGCGCCTACATTTTTTAACAGGCGGCTTTTCCCTTCTCCTGCCGCAACCAAAAACACATCCACTTTTCCGTCGCCATCGTAGTCGAACAGGCAAACACCGGTGCTGGCACCCGCGAGGTTCGTCAACGGCGTGGAAGTGTACCTCACCGGAATTTCCGCCGGCGCGTTGCTGTCGTTCCCATGCACAAATTCCGCCAGTGAAAATTTGCCTTGGTCGCCATAGCCCGCGCCGAATGGCGTACCCAGCTTCTCCGAGGTGAGCTTCTGGAAATGCTTCATACCCTCGCGTGCCGCGTCCGTTTCTCCCTTACGTTGATAGGCGCGTGCCAATCCAAATTGCGCGGAGGCGTGATACGGCGCAATCGCCAAGGCTTTCTTGAAGGCCGCAATGGCTTCATCGTACTTCTGCAGTTGCGAGTACAGAAAGCCTTCGAAGTAGTACGCATCCGGTTCGTCTGGTGCGATCTTCTCCACGTGTTGAAACGCTTCGATAGCTTTTTCCGGCAGCGCGGAATCTTTGTAGACCAGCCCGAGGTTGTACCGCGCGTACGGATCATCGGGCAGCTTGCTGCTGGCATCTTCCAACGCGGCGCGCGCCGGCTCCAATTTTTGTTGCGCCAGGAGCGATATGCCCAGGTTCATCCGTGCCTCGGCAAAGTTCGGGTCCGCGGCCAGCGCCTGTTCGAACTGTTTCTGCGCTTCCGCCGATTTGCCCTGATTCATGAACGCTACGCCCAGGGTATTCAGCCGCAACGCTTCGCTGGAGATTTTTCGTTTTGCCGCGGTAGTGTTCCGCGCTGCCGCCGATTGCGCCGCGTGCGTGCTCCAGTCCACGGCGCAAAGCACGAATGCAAGCAGCACTCCACCCGCTACCCACAGCCAACTCCACACACCTTTTTTCGTGGATTCCATGGAAGGAAAGCTCTCTCTGGACGCGCGACGATCCGGAAATTGGAACTCTCGTCTTTCCGATTGTCCCGACTGCCTAAGCCACCGTCAACCATTTTTGTCGCGTGGGAGCGCCGGCTTTCCGCCGGCTCAGGAGAGGCGCTTTTTCTATTTGGATGGGTAGAGAAGGGGGACGAGGAAGTCCGCGACGTTTCGTTCCGTTCATTCGAAAAGTTTAAATCAACGCACGAACGCCAATTCCGGCAGCGCATGCGCTTGCGCCGATTGCAATTGCTGCGCCCTGGCCTTGGCTCGCGCAAGCTGCTCGGCACTCAATTGTTTTTCCAGTGGCGCCAAGTATTCCCCGCCTCGCGTGTCTCCCGCCAATTGCGCGGCCATAATCCACGCATAGGCAGCCTCGGCGTCCACGCGCCCGGCATGCCCGCTGGCGTACAAATAGCCCAGCTTGATCCGTGCTCCGGTATTCCCTTGAGCCGCGGCTTTTTCGAACCATTGCAGCGCCAGCGCATCACTTTGCGTTACGCCTTCGCCGCGCAAGTACATATCCGCCAGATTATTCTGCGCCAGCGCATCGCCGCGCTCCGCGGCTTGCCGATACCACTCAACGGCGGCGGTTTTGTCCTGCGGCGTGCCGAGTCCAGCGTCGGCCAGATACCCCAGGTCCACCATGGCGCCGGTCTCGCCGTTTTCCGCCGCAATGCGGAAATGCCTTGATGCCTCGACGTAGTCCTGGTGCACGCCCCAACCCTTCAGGTACAAAATTCCCAGGTTGGTGTGCGCCCGCGGGTTGCCCTGGTCGGCCGCCGATTTCAGCCAGTACAGCGCGGTCCCGTAGTTCTGGTCCACTCCCCAGCCATTGAGGTACAGCACCGCCAGATTCACCTGCGCCGGGGCGTACCCATGCCCCGCTGCCCGTTCGAACCATTTCCGCGCGTCGCGAATCGTTTTCTGCTGGCCAATCACTAGAGCGGACTCAATTCCCAATTGATTCTCCGCGAACGCATGCCCGGAGCGCGCCAGTTCTTCGATGGCCGCGTGGTCGCAAGCGGTCCCGGGCTGGACATTGCCCTTGGCTTCGATGGCTGCGAGGCAGCCCGAAGTGGCCGCGACATTAGTGGTCACGAAATTCTGCTGACCCCGTGCGGCGGGAAGAGCCAGTAGGCAAAAAGTGGCAACTCCTGACGCAACTCCCGGTTTCCAAATTCGATTGACCCAATTGCTCCCCATGACGCCCCTCGATCCATGTTTCCCTGCCGCAAATTTGTAGCTGCAGGTGGCTCAACATGGTTCGGGGGCGCCGCTACCTCAATGCCCAGATCCTCGGTTTCCAGTCAAATTTGTGTCACCCGCCAATTCAATCTAAATAAAAGAATTGTTTGCGCTTTGGGAACTATTCAGGCCCCGAAATCGTCTATGCTAATGATAGAATTGCGTCCTCGATGACCGAGATGAGCGACCTGGGCAAATCCCGCCTTCGATTTGGGTCCTTTGAAGTGGACTTGAGTGCTCGCGAACTCCGCAAGGCGGGGACGCGCGTGAAACTCTCCGGTCAACCCTTCGAAATTCTCGCCGCGCTGCTGGAGCGTCCCGGCCAACTGGTCACCCGCGACGAACTTCGCAAACGCGTCTGGTCTGACGATACTTACGTCGATTTCTCGCACGGGTTGAACGCCGCGGTGAACAAGCTTCGCGAAGCCCTTTGCGATTCCGCGGATGATCCGCGGTACATTGAAACTCTGCCGCGCCGGGGCTATCGATTTATTGCTGAACTCGAGGCAGTCAACTCGGTTCCGGATACGGCCGTCGACTCTCCGCCAAAGGGTTCGGATAAGGAACTTGCATCTGTACCCGGCGAAACGCCCGGCCGCTTGATTCAGCAATGGGCGGTTAGCTCTAATCAGGATTCCGGAGAGTCGACCACTGTTTCGCTGAGCTCCAAGCAGGCAGTCCCAGCAGCCGACCTGGAAACCTGCACTCATCGAGGACTGGGAATCAACGATACCGGTGAAGCGCGGCACCCTCGTACAACTTTTGTCCGATCGTCGCGGTTATCGGTTCTTTTCACCCTCGGCACCACGATTTTCTGGTGGCACTGGTCGCAGCAACCCTCGCCTTCCGATTTCGAAGCGCGTCTTAAACAGGCCGCACCCGAAATGGCGGAAGAAGCGGTGCGAACTTTGAAACAAGCTCGAGCCGGAAATTCAGGAGCAGGCCGTCCGCAGTCTGCTAGCCACGCTCAACCAGAAATTGCGAAGCAGGATGAGCGTGCGCTCAAACAAGAGGCCGAAAGCGCTCACAGCCCGGCCGCTCCCTCCGTGGACTCAGGTCATCGTGAGCGCTCTCCCGAAGCACCGAAACCCAAGCCGAATGTGATTGAGGCGCCTGCAGCAGATGATTCGGTTCTTTTGCGCCTCGCAAATTCTGGGCAGCGCCGCACATTACCTCAAGAAGGGCAATCCTTGACGAGTCCGGCCATTTTTCGGCTGGATCTAAAGCATATCGACTCTGGCAATCCGCTTACTCCCATTGTTGCGGGACGCGATGCGATTGCTGGACCGCAACCTTCCCCTGATGGCACCAGGCTTGTGTTCATGGCCGGCAGCAACAGGTCCATGGACATTTGGGTCTGTAACGCGGACGGTTCCTCGCCTCGACGGTTGACCACTTCAGGAAAGACTGGCACGCCGCGATGGTCGCCGGATAGCCGATGGATCGCCTTCGACTCCGATGGACGATTCGGGCGCTCGGGGATCTACGTGGTTTCCGCGGATGGCGGAGCGGTTCGCACGCTGGTGGAAGACAGCGCGAACAACTCGGTGCCCAGCTGGTCGCGCGACGGCAAGTACATTTATTTCGCGTCGAACGCCGGTTCTGGCTGGGAGGGTGATCAGGTTTGGAAAGTCCCTGAGGGTGGCGGGCAGCCCGTGCAGATGACTCGGCATGGCGGCTTTTCCGGATTCGAATCGATGGATGGACAGACCTTTTATTACGCCAAGCATCGCGAGGAGCATCCGGAAATTTGGGAGGTGCCCGCAAATGGCGGCGCCGAATCCAAGGTGTCGTTATTGCACCCAAGCACCTGGGCCAGCTGGGCGGTGACCAATCGTGGAATCTTGTTGCTCAGCGAATATCAGGGGCAGGCTTCCGAACTGGAGTATTACGATTTTGCGACCCACAGCATTCATTCGCTGGCCACGCTGGAGAAGGCATCGTTTTGGCTCGCGGCGGCAGCGAACGGTTCGTCCATTTGGTATTCCGAGCTCACGGACGATCAGGCGCGCCAGGTGTTCAAAGCTGGGCTGGACTGATTTTGCGCGGAGCAATTCAAGAGAGATTCCTCGCTACGCTCGGAATGACGAACTCACAAGGAGACCGACCCATCGTAAAATGATTCGATGCACCCGGCCCTCTACGGCACCATCGCGCAAACCCTGGATCGTTATCGCAAAAAAGAAATTTCCCCTGTCGAAGTAATCACCGCGCACCTCGAACGCATCACGCAGCTTCAGCCCAAGCTGAACGCCTTCGTTCACATCGACGCGGAATCCGCACTGGCTCGCGCGCGCAGCGCCGAATCTTCCATTGCCAATGGCGAGCCGCTTCAACCGCTGACCGGGATTCCGCTCACGATTAAATCCTGCATCGATGTGGCGGGCTGGCCCTGTCCCGCAGGTTCGCTACTGCGCAAAGAGTACGTGCCCACGACGGATGCTCCGCTGGTGGCGCGACTGGAAGCTGCAGGCGCCATTCTGTTGGGCAACACAAATACGCCCGAATTTCTGATGGCCTACGAGACCGACAATCTCGTCACTGGCAAGACTTCGAATCCCTGGAATCTGGGGTACTCTGCCGGAGGTTCCAGTGGAGGCGAAGCGGCGGCTATCGCTTCCGGCTGTTCCATGGGCGGCGTGGGCAGCGATGGGGGCGGCTCGATTCGCACTCCCGCTCATTTCTCGGGTATTTGTGGGCTGAAACCCACTCCCGGCCGCATCCCCGCTTCCGGACACTATCCATCTGGAGCAGGCGCGTTTGGCTGGATCGGGGTTGTCGGTCCGATGGCCAGAACCGTTGCCGATATTCGCTCCTTGTTCGAAGTTATGGCAGGACCCGATCCTGGTGACGCACTCTCGGCGCCCGTTCCCATTCGCACGATCACTGGAGCCGAAATTCGCGGTCTGCGCGTCGGCATCCTGGAGAATCCCGAACTTGGCCGTGCTACTCCCGAAACACTGGCCAGCATTCGCCGCGCGGCACAACATCTCTGTGACCTCGACTATCGTGTCGAGCCACTCACGCTGAATCATCTCGATCGCGCACTGGAGCTTTGGTGGTTTTTCTTTGGCCCGGTCATCGCCGATTTGATTCGTCAAAGTACGAAGGAACATGCAGATTCCCTCAGCCCGATGCTCCGCGAATATCTGGAGGCTTGCGCCGCCGAGCCGCCGGTTACGCTGACATCCTTCATGCACAATTGCGCCGAACGCGACATCGTGCGTGCGGACCTGCTGCGCCAACTTCGCGATGTTCCCATTCTGCTGTCGCCTGTTTCTACCGCGCCTGCATTTCGTCACGGCTCCGGAAACTATCGCAGCGGCGATCACCACAATTATCGAGATACCATGCGCTTCTGCCAGTGGCTGAATCTCGCCGGCTTTCCCGGCATTTCTTTGCCCTTCGGCCGCTCGCCCGAAGGACTGCCCATCAACATCCAGCTGATTGGCCGGCCTCACGAAGACGAACTGCTGCTGGCGGTCGCTGAATCGTTGGAGCAAGCGCGCGGCCCGTGGAAGCATCCGGATTTGTAGGCTCGATCACACAATCACACTTTTTGATTCTTTCTGGCGAGGCGCTGCAAATCCCGTGTAGAATCCACTCATGAACCGTCGCACATTTATCGAATCATCAATCGCTACAGGAATTCTTGCCTCGCTCCCTACCTCAACCCTCGCCGCCACTCACCAGATCAGCAAGGTCGGCGTCCAGCTCTATACCGTCCGCGATCTCATGAAAAAGGATTTCGCGGGCACCATCGCCCATGTCGCTTCTATCGGCTACAAGGAAGTGGAATTCGCTGGTTACTACGATAATTCTCCCAAGGATGTTCGTGCCATCCTCGATAAGAACGGCCTCACCGCGCCTTCCTGCCACGTGAGCATGGACGTGGTCGAAAATCATTGGCCAGAAACTCTCGACGCGGCGCATACCATTGGCCACACCTACATCGTTTGCCCGTGGATCGACGAAAAGGATCGCCACTCCGCGGACGCCTGGAAACACATCATTGAAACCTTCAACAAAGCCGGCGCAGCCAGCAAAAAGGCGAACATCCAATTCGCGTATCACAATCACTGGTGGGAATTCGGACCCGAGGCTGCCCTCGGCGGCAAACTTCCCTACGACTATTTGCTGCAATCCACGGATCCTAAGCTGGTCAAGATGGAAATGGATCTGGGCTGGGCCGAGGTGGCCGGGCAGGATCCCGTTGCCTACTTCAAGAAATATCCGGGGCGCTTCCCGCTGGTCCATGTGAAGGACTTCAAATCCCTGCCCAAGGTTGCGCCTGATCAACTCGCATCCTACAAGGCCGGCGATCTGATTGATTCGGAAATGACCGCGCCTGGGTCCGGCGTCATCGATTGGAAGCGGATTTTTGCGCACTCCGACGAGGCTGGCCTGAAACATTATTTCCTGGAACACGACGGGCCCAAGGATCCTTGGGCGACCTTGACCGACGCATACAAGTATCTTTCCACCGTACGGTTCTAACCGCTTCTGCCTTCGAAGCCGGCGCACCATTTGGTAGCGCCGGTTTCTAGCCGGTCTTGGCTTCGCTTTCTCTATGCCGTTTCCGTGCGGATATGAGACGCAGCAGTGCTGCGGCCCTACGCAGCGAGGACGATGTTCCCTACCATCACTTTCACCTTTTCACCACGAGGTTTCCTCCCTATAATCGGCACACTTTTTTGCGGAGCCCTGCTTGCCCGACGCTGCCACCAGCCCGGAACGCTTTTCCCTTGCCGTCATCACCGACGACACAGAACCGTACCCGGAAATCCGCCGGGAACTCGGGAACGAATTCCGAACCTTTCTCGCCACGACCGAAGACGAAATCAAAACGGTCCTGGAGCACTCGGGGCTACATGCCATTCTGTTCAATCTCGATTGCATCGGCGACGGTCCGGTGGATGCACTCGACGTTCTCGAAGAGATTCGCAAGCTCCGCGAGGACCTCGTTCTGGTCGCCTTCACGAAAACCAACAACCGTGCCATCCCGTTCAAAGCCAGCCGGGCGGGCGCCGATGAATTCTTCCTTTTTCCGCTGAATTATCACGAACTGAAGATCGTCTTGCTCCGCGCCATCGAAAAACGGGCGTTGGAACTGGAAGGTCGCCGAGTGATCCAGCAGGTGGAGCGCGGCTCTGCCTTTTATGGCTTGATCGGTTCCAGCCCGGCCATGCAGAAGGGTGTACCAGGCCATTGACGCGGTGGCCCGCACGGGAGCCAGCGTGGTGTTGCGCGGGGAAAGTGGCGTGGGAAAAGAGCTGATCGCCAACGCCATCGTCCAGTGCAGCGATCGCGCGGACAAACCCTTCGTGGCGCTGAACTGTTCCGCGCTCCCCGAATCACTGATGGAATCCGAACTGTTCGGCTATGAAAAGGGCGCTTTTACCGGGGCTGACTCCGCCAAGCCAGGTCTTAGTCGAAACCGCTCACAGCGGCACCGTGTTTCTGGATGAAATCACGACGCTGAATCCAAGTCTGCAAAGCAAGCTGCTTCGCGTGCTTCAGGAACGCTCAGTGCAGCGCCTGGGTGGACGCTCGGCGAAAAAGATCGATTTCCGCCTTATCTCCGCCACCAACGAAGATCTGGAAGATTGTGTACGCAAAGGCCGCTTCCGCGAAGACCTGTACTTTCGCATTAATGTGGTTCCTATTGTCGTTCCGCCATTGCGCGAGCGCCAAGGCGATCTGGCCATTCTCATCGATCATTTCCTGCGTATCTACTCCGCGTCCACCAAAAAGCCGCTGAAATCGCTCGCTCCCGATGTGCTGGCGATTCTCGAAGACTACAGTTGGCCCGGCAACGTCCGGGAACTGGAGAATCTCATTCAGCGGCTGGTGGTCATGGTGAACGCTCAGGAAATCACTCCCGAGCATCTGCCCCAGCACCTGCTTCAGCAAAGCGCCGCCAGCCAGGAAGCCATTCTTATTCCGGAAGACGGGGTGGATTTCGATGCTGAAATGCAGAAAATCGAAATTGCCTACCTGAACGCCGCGCTGCGGCGAAGCGGTGGGAGAAAAACGGCCGCGGCTGGCCTGCTGCAAATTGATCCGCAGCGCATGAAGTATCTGTGCCGCAAACATCGCATCGACTAGGTGGGTTGGCACGGCGCTCGAAAGGTTAAAAATTAACCCAGGTACGGTTAATTTTTAACCCTGGTCGAATTTTTCACCGGACAGGTACGCCAGGACAGGCAGTACTTTCGTACTATCTCGTGTGTTTTCAGCGCCCGCATTCCGGTCGTGAAGCCTCAACCGTTTTGGCATGTCTCCTGCATATCTTCCACGCGTCTGCCGATAGTCAAAAAAATCTCCAAGGAGCGAGTGATCACATGTCCATCGAAAAGAAGAGCCTCATCAGCACCCTGAAGACCACCAAGAAGGCCAATGTCGCCAGCGTGCCAGCCGCCACCAATGAGGGCGGTACCACCAAGAAGTCCACACTGCGGAAGTCCACACTGCGGAAGTCCACGCTCCGGAAGTCCACGCTCCGGAAGGCCGCCATCAAGAGCTAATCGCAAAAAACCGGAAAGCCTTGTGGGAGGCTGCGAAGCAGCCTCCTTTTCTTTGGATCAACTGGTTTACCAGACCTTCCGCCCGAAGAAGTTTGCGGTGGCCTCCCAACCTAAGCCGAGAAGACTCCGCCGTTCTCCATAAATCCGGGCAACGCCGCGCATGCCGGGCTTCAACAGCGCATCGCTGTTTTCCACAATGAGGTCCACAACATAGTAGTGTGGCGCGTTCGCACCCTCTAATTCGACGTTTTCCACCAGTGCCCGGTCCAGTTCGGTCGGACGCGCGGTGATGGACGCTATTCGCGCTGGCCACGTCTTGGCAATTCCCGCTACTTGTAGCCGGGCTTCCGCTCGGTTCCGCACCTTGTACAGGTCAAACTCTGAGACGTAAATACGCGCTCGCATGGTCGAAAGATCCGCAACCTCCAATACTGGTCCTCCTTCAGTGAAATAGGCTCCTAGCTGATCCTGGACGCGTGGCGTGAGGACGATCCCGGCAATCGGGCTGGTCAATTGGAGCGCCGAATCCATCTGTGAAAGCTGCTGGAAATGGCTGGCCAGACGTTCACGTTCCTTGATCGCAGCGCCATAATCCGCGTAGTGAAGCGCCGCAGCCTTGGCCTGATCCGACGCAGTCGTAAAACTTGCCTTTGCGGATTCGTAATCGGACCTAAGCGGCAGGTTTTGCAGATTCGCTAACCAATTGCCTGCAGCCACGCTCTGACCCTCCTGGACATTCACTTGAGTCAATACCCCGGGTATCCGCGCATGCAAAACCGCAAGGTGAGCAGGTTCCAGTAGGAATTTGCCAATTGAGGATTCCCGCCTCATTGGGAGCGCCAATAGGATGAGTGCTGCGACACCAACTCCGATGGAGCGGGCCGGAGCGAACCATGCGGCCAATCGGTCTTTTTTGTCCAGATAGAGAAATTTCATAAAATTCACCAATGAGCGGATTCGAGATCGAAAAATTAGCAGGGCGACGGCGATTTCGGGCACGAAACCCCATTCCGGACTGAAATTGCGCACGATGTTGCCCACAAAACGCGCCACGATGTACAACACGGTGTAGCTGTATGCACCGGAAAGAATTGCATACAGCGCAAACCACCACCGTCGACCTTTCGGAACATATGGCACCTCTACGGGCAAACGCCATATGTGCTTCTTCATCCAGCTGGACACATAGGCGGTAGAATCTCCTTTATGTCTGCGATTCCGGTCAGATCGCACAGCATGTAGTATCCATCCAGCTTCATCAGCGGATTCCAGTTCAGCAGGACGGACACTATTCCAGTGATCATCATTAGAAAGTACGCGGCGTTATGTATAGGAGTATCCGGCGCCGTACCCCACCAAATAAAGGTTGCGACGGAGCAGATAATCAGTTCCGACCATACCCCCGCAATTGTGATCACTAGTCGCTGATTGCGAGTCGCCATGACATCGGCCTCGGTCGTGTCCGTGTACACCGCCGGTGTAAGGTAAACAAGCGCGAAGCCCATCGCGGTCACCCGTCCACCGTAGTGTTTGGAGGTATAGGCGTGCGCGAATTCATGGACGATTACGACAGCAAAGACGATGGTGTACAAAACGACGATGTCCAACCAGGTCTTGTTCGAAAAATTGTAGAATTCCGCCGTGTCGTGTCCAATTTCCTTCCAATGTGTCGCGGTTATCGCCGCCGTTGCCACAAACGCCGCTAATGTCAGAACAGTGAACCACCACGTGTAGATGAATTTGGTCCAGCTATAGAATCTCGTCAAAAAAGGGTCGGGGTTAAAAGCGGGGAACAGGACGTCGAGAGGTCCGCCCATCGGTCCAACTGCTTCAGTTTCTTCCGCCGCTCTTCGGCAGATTGTTGCATGAACAGAATGTTCTTTTCCTGTGGGGTCCGGAACCAAAAATCGATCGCATCGAGTTCAGAAGCAAACTCGCGCACCGCCTCTGCCGAATATTCAGTGCCGAGTTCCTTCGAATAGATGTCTGCGATTTCTTCGTAGCTCCCGATGCCATCGAAGAGCTGTGCCAATCTCCAGTTCTGCGGAAGCAAACGTGAACATGCTTTTGGCCGACGGCGCGTACACCCGAATGATGGCTTGCCCCTCTTCCATGTGTTCGCGGAAGGTTACTCCGGGATCCAGGCGAGGTGGTCGATCTGAGAGCATCCGCGCGGGAATATCTGGCAACGCGTTGTTGAGTACGCGGGTGAGGTTCATGGATTGAGCTTAGCGGCTCTTCTCGACCTTGAGGTACGCGTTCATGCCCGGGCGGAACGCACCGGGTTTGCCGGTCAGTTCCACCAGCATTTCAAAGGTACCGCTGGATGGATCAATTACCGGGCTGATTTCCTTGACGCGCGCCGCGTGCTTTTCTCCGGGCACATCCGGGGAAGTTACCACAAAGGTTTGCTTGCCTCGCACATGCCCGAAATAGCTTTCGGGCAGAGTCACCCGCAACAGCAAGGGCGCTTCCGAGGTTACCCAGAACAAGCGATCACCCTGCTTTACGGATTCTCCTTCGTGGACATAGCGCCGCGCGATGACCCCGCTGAACGGCGCGATGATCTTGGTCTTCTCCAGTTCCAGTTCCAGCGAACGTTCCTCTTCGCGGGCGGTATTCAGGGTTTCCTGAACGCGCTTGATGTCCCACTGGTCCGACTCCGCTTTGTATTTGGCGTGCTCCAGTTGCTCTTCGGAGATCAACCCCATGTCCCACATTTTTTTGGCTCGACCATAATCCGCTTTCAGCACTTCCGCCTCGGATTCCCAGTTCTTCAAATCATTCTCGATACTGCGCGATTTTGCCCGCGCGCCTTCCAGGTTGGCGGCAATTTGCCGATCGTCCATTTGCGCCAGCACCGTTCCCACTTTCACCCTTGCCGGCGCATCCAGAAAAATCTTGTTCAACGTGCCATCCCGTTGTGCGGTGAGCTGGATTTGATGTTCGACGATAATTGGCCCGGACACTTCCAGGCCGGTGTCCAACACTTCCGTGGCGCTTGCTGGTTTCAGCGGAGCAGGAATTGGAGCGGGGGCGGGTGCCGGTGCAGCATTCGTTACCGGCAACACCGGTTTGCTGTCGCCGCAGCCGGTTGCCAACAATACTCCGCTCCATGCGAGGAGGATTATCGACCGTCGCATACGTTCACCGCCTTTTCACCAGCCCACCCAATACCAGGTCTTCGCATACAACCACAAGAACACGCGTCGGAACAGTACGTACGCCGCGGGATACCACCCCACACGTACTTTTCCGCGCCCTTCCATGCCCGCGCGAATCGCCGCGTCGTCATTTTGCAAGGCCACGCGCGCGAAGAACACCGAGTTCTCGTGCAATGTCTCGGCCTTCGGACTCACGATCATCACGTCCCCATGGAAGGTTCGAGTCGGATAGCTATTCAGCTTCACCACGGCTTTTTGGCCTACTTTCAACAATCCGGCATCGGCGTCATCCACGGCCACATCCACGACCGCTTGCGAAGTGTCCACAATTTCCGCGAACGAATCCCCCTGCTGCAGTTTGCGTCCCGCAAAATTCTCCACGTGCGGCGTGGCTACAACTCCGGCAATAGGCGCGCGAAGTTCCGCCTTGTCCAGCATCTGCCGCGAACGATCCACTTCCGCTTTCCAGTAATCCGCTTGCACGCGATGCACACCCGCTTCCGTGCCATCATTCCCCGCCAGCGCGCGATTCATCTGCAGCAACGCGGTTTCATATTTCGCCTGCGCTTCCGCCAGGCCGGAGCGCAAATTCCATGCTTCCATCTCAGCGAGCACTTGCCCTCTTTCCACCGCTTGGCCTTCGTGGACCAACACCTTGCTTATCACGCCTTCCGTTTCCGGCTGGATCAGCGCCCGGCGTACTGGCGCTACCACGGCGTCGCCGTCCACGCGCAACGGCAAAGGACAAGCCACCAGAAACAAAACCGCAGCGGCGGCCAATGCCAGATACAGCGTGCGCTTGCGCTTTTCCATGGCCATGAATTTCCGTTTGCGCACCAGCACCGGTTCCAGCACGGAAATAAATGGCACTTCCTTGTACATCTGTGCGTTGCGGAGCGCCACCGTTGCCTGCGCCGCCAGTACCTGCAAAATCTCGATATGCGCGGGACCCAGAAAATCTGGATCGCTGCTCTCCATGCCCAGCAGCCCCACTCGTCCGGTGTCATCGTTGAGCGGCCGCGCATAGAATCCACGCATTCCGGAATCGGCAAAATATTTTCTGAACTTTGCCCGGGTCTCTTCCCGGTCGCTGTCAATCTCGTCGCCATGCTGGCGTACATGGATGACTTCTTCGCTCAGCGCCGCCCATTGCAGAATTTCGTTCAATGGCGCAATCTCCGGAGCATCCGCGTTCACTTGTGTTACGCCAGTGACCGCGCTCAGCTTGAAGCGCCCTCCTTGCGCCAACAGGATGGCTGCGCGCTCGTAGGGAATCACCGCTTGCGGAGCGTTCACAATCGTCTGCAGCATGCGTTCCAGATTCAGCGTGGAAGTAATTTCGTGGCTGACGGTATTCAGGGTTTCCAGAATTTCCACTTTGCGTTCCGCCATCAGCAAACTGGCGTTATGCAACGCCGTGGAGGCGGTCTCGTTCAGGCTGCTCAAGGTAAACAAGTCATCATCATCGAACGGAGTTCCATCGATTTTATTCACGGCTTCCACAACGCCCACGAGCGCCGTTTTGTCCATAATGGGCGCGGCGATCAGCGCGGTCACCGGTTCCTCCGGCGCCACCTGATTGCGCTGCACCAACCGCGGATCACTCGCATCCGAAATGCACACACTTTCTCCATTGTCGGATATCGTGCCGGCAATTCCTTCATTCGCTTTGAGCACTTGCCCTTTGAAGCTGGTGAGATCCTCGCCCGCCTGATGCATCAACTCCACGGATTCATCGGGCCGCATAAGCCAGATGTTCACCGCCTGGCATTCCAGGATTTCGGAGAATTTTGAACCGATGAGCGGAAGCAATTCTTGCATTTCGAGTGTCGACGAAAAGACTTTTTCCAGATCGTAGAGCTGGGTCAACCGGGTGATGGAGCTCATGGTTCCGTTTCGTTCGTCTTCGTAGGCTTGCGCGGATGCCAGCGCGGCCGCGGCAATTTCGGCTGGCGGGAGCAGCGTCTGAATGTCTTCTTTGGAGTTGGGCTCTTCGAACGCCAGAATCTCCAGCGCGCCAATCAGGTTTTCCCCGTGAATGAGGGGAATACACGCTAACGAGAGTGCGGTCTTGCGCGTATCGATGTGCGGGTAATCTTCGCGCTTCAGTTCCGGAGCGGTTCGCAGCAGCGGTTCGGATTCGCGGAGCAGGGTACCGAGCAGGCCCGATTCCGCGGTGACGGATTCTTCATGAATGGAAGCTTCGCCGACAATCGCCCGCGGCAACCAGACATCCGCGCCATCCAGCGAGCCCAGAGTGTACACGCTCACCGCGCAGTCTGGCAGCAGGCTCGCCACATACCTGGCCAACGCTCGCGCCCGCGGTGTCACTTCTTGCTCCGTGAGGAGTTGGGTGGACAGCGGGGTTAAATCCAGTACAGATTCCTGCTCCGAACTCGCCAATTGCTAACTTTCCGTCCGGCCCACCTTGCGGGACGTAGGTTCTGTCGGACTGTCTTCCTTGCTTTTTGCGCTATGATTATCTAACTTGTGCGGCGAACTGTAGCAAAGCCATTTTGGGGTGTCAACGACGGTCCGGTTCATCGCTCGTTCGTTCTCGGAGGGATTCCTAACTTGGACATCGAAACTAAAACTGTGGACGGAGTCAAACTTATCAAGCTGCACGGGCGCTTATCCATGGGGCCGCCACTCGATCGCTTCAACGCCACCATGCTGGAACTTCTCGGGCAAGGGCAGACTCGCATCGTCCTGGACCTGGAAGATGTTCCCACCATCGATTCCAGCGGCATTGGCATGCTGGTTCGCCACCTGACCACCGCCAAACAAGGCGGCGGAGCCATTCGTTTGCTTAAGCCTTCAAAATTTACGGTGCAGACTTTGAAGATGGTGGGGCTGCTGAACCTGTTCACCACGTTTGAAGATTCGAAAGACGCGGTCGCATCGTTCCAGTAGCTTTCTGCTTGTCAGGCAACCTCAAAGTTCTGCATCGCCTCGTTGGTACTCGGGAAGATTCGCACCAAGCGGTCCACGTGCGTCAATGTTAACGCGTCGTTCACCACTCCCGTGGGGCCCGCGACCCGCAGTTTACCGCCGGCCTTCTTCATTTTTCCTTCGCACATCACGATAATCCCCACTCCGGTGCTGTCAATCGTGTCCAGTTTGCTGAAGTCGAAAATGAGCCGCCTGACCCCCGCGCCCAGCAACTCTCCTACGATTTTTTCGACTTGCCGGCTTTCGTTTCCCATCAGAAGTTTGCCGGAAAATTCCAGCACGCAGAGGTCAGGAGCGGGCTGGCTCTTCTGCAATTGAAGGATCATGGACACTCCGCCGTACGAGATGTTTGCTTAAGAAAAGGCGCGGTTGGGGGAATCAGCGCTGGGCACGCTCAAACTTTTTGGACGTACAGCCCTCCGCGTTCGCATGAGTGTAGGTCCACCCCAAAGGAGAGTCAATATGTCAAGCGCTCCACCGTTCCAACCTCAACGAAAGCCGGTTCGCGCCATGCATCTCTCGCGCATGCCGCTGAATCCGAGGAGCATCCTCCCGGCAATACCTGGGTGAAGACCTATCAACGCTGGATCAGCCAGCTTGGTCAGGACACCTTCAGCAACATATTCAAGGAATTTTTGGCCCGACATCAACCACATTGTGTTTCACGGCAAATACAACATCTAACGTCGGCCCGCACCACCAGCGCGGGGCAAACCACACAAGGCTGCTCGCAGGACGATAGATTCGCTCGGCGCACCAGCACGTAATCCAGGCTACACACGTCGAACGGGCGCGAGAGGAGTTGGATCGCGAATTTCGGGCCGAGGCTGGACTGAACGTCTGACCCCTATCGTAACGGTTACCTGGGGCTTTGGATCAAGGTGTCCGAGATCATGGCGAATGATGCCTGCCAAATCGCCAACAGATTTGCCGGCGGCCTGAACGACTCCGATTGGAACCGGCAAGGAGATGTTGCCCTCGCTGTCTACAACGACTGTCTTCGAAAGTTCGAGGTGGTCTGACACACGAATTTGAATTTGATCACCCGCTCCGATGCGATGAACTTGACCCGTGATTGTCCCCGACGCTTCAGACTGGCCAAGCGCATAAACGCTGCAAATGAGGGCGAAAACCAGAGATATGGCAAAGCGGCTTGCAATTGTCCTGGACTCAGGCATCTTACCCCTCCACAACGATAATACCTCAAATGGCTGGAAAGGAGACGGCCAAGCCATTTGGTGTTTTCTTCGACAATTTCCCCTTCCTTCCGTAAAAGGATATTCATTATATATTATCGTCAGTTTAATTCATATCTACTTAGGTAATATAACTTTATCACAATAATACCCGTACGTTATCTCGTTTAGCGAAAATCGGCTGAGAGGAGAACTTCAATGAAATGCGGCGTGGTTGTGGTGGTTGTAACCTGGTTGCTCATTGGAAGCAGCGTGTCGGCGCAGGCACAGACAGTACTTACTGGCACAAGCATACCGGATGCGGCGGCATGGCGAATTTGGCTGAGTCAAAAAGGTGAGCCAGCCGGGAGCCACAGCGAGACATTCACGACCTATCTCGCAAGCCTTTGGATGTCTCCGGCCGATACGGCAACATTGCAGAGCGCCTTAGAGTCGTTTTCCACACAGGAAACTTCTTTGAGGGCTGCCAGTAATGCGAAGATTGACCTTGCTGACGAGAATTCCGATGCCACCACTGCAGCCAACGTACAGACCGCGTTCCAAACAAAACTGGCGGCACTGGTTGCTACTACACAGTCGCAGCTGATGGTGCGCCTTAGTACCGATGGAGCAGCATCTTTGGGAAAGTTCCTTCAGGGCGAAAAGATGCACATGACGATTTCACCGCTGGATGTGACCCTTGCCCACAACTCGCAGGTAATCAAAGCCGAACCTGCGGGTTACCACTCTCACGGCAGTCCGCAGGGGACTCAAATGGGGTACGGGTACAGCACGTATGGGAGCATGTGGGTGAGCGTAACGGGTACAAATAGTAGTGGCGAGCCTTATGGAACTTTCTACACCCAGATCGGAGCTCAATGCACCACGAGCCCATGTACCGGTCAGTGTTTGACGGCGTATCACTCGGTCGTGACTGAATACAACCACGCGGGACAGGGCACGCAGGTTTACACCGTTGCACACCAACATCCCAATACTGGGATGAATGGTAGCTACACCTATGAGTGGCCATTCGACGCTAGTACCAACTTCTATTGGCCTACTGAAACATCCTGGGTGTATGTGCAATGCACGATTGCGGGAATATTTCTTCAGAACAATCCCATTGGAGGGGGCAGTCCCTTTATGTCCGAGTTGGCGAGGACGTATACGACGACTCCAGGGCAAACCGTTTACACGTGTTCGAGCCAGCCGTACTGCCCGGTGGCAATCGTACCGCCTTCTATCTACTGCAGCAATTCGGCGGACTACACACCACCTGGGGCACAGTTCAATGTGGCGTACGACCAGATGTATATGGAATTCAGACAATACGGGGCATGTGAAAGGGTTGTGAAGCCTGGTCCTTGGACTTGCACCCCGCAATACCGATCGGACCAGCTGTATTCCTCGTATTTGGTCCCGGCAGCAGGAGGAGGACCGTGCAGCCATCATCCATAAAATGAACAGGACAGTGTGAGTAGTGCAACTCGCAACCGGCTCGCGTTCGTGTTTAGCTGCGGACGCCTTCCAGTTTCTTCCCAATGAACACATTGTCCCTCGCCACGAGCCAAAACGTCCTCGCCTGTATTTACGTCACGAAGTAAACGTGAGAACATCGTAAGGTCGCTCCCCGCAGTTCGCTCCCTGCCGGTTTAGCCTGCACAATTCGTCTCGCTATACAGCCGGAGGTACCCGCATGGGATCCGCTCTCGACGTACACCGTCTACACTTCGCGTTTACGGTGACCTTTCATTACTTATTTCCTCAGTTGACCATGGGTCTGGCCCTGCTGATCGTGATTCTGAAGACCATGCATCTGCGCTCGGGTGACGAGCACTACAACCGCGCTGCTCGCTTCTGGGCAAAAATTTTTGGCATTAACTTCGCACTCGGAGTGGTCACCGGCATTCCCATGGAATTTCAATTCGGCACCAACTGGGCCGAGTTTTCCAAAGCCGCGGGAGGGGTGATTGGGCAGACCCTGGCGATGGAAGGAATTTTCTCGTTCTTCCTGGAATCCAGTTTCCTCGGTCTGTTTCTGTTCGGAGAGAAACGGCTCGGCCGCATCGGACACTGGGTCTCGGCGCTGCTCGTCTTCATCGGCTCTTGGCTTTCCGGCTACTTGATTGTCGCTACGGACGCATGGATGCAGCATCCCACCGGCTACCGGATCTTGCCCGGCGGCGAAATTGCCCTGGCCAGTTTCTGGGGATTGCTGCTCAATCCCTGGGCCCTGGCGCAATATGCGCATAATATGTTGGGCGCAGTGCAGACGGGCTGCTTTGTGATGGCGGCAGTCGGCGCGTTCTACATCCTTTCGAAGCGCGAATTGTTTTACGGCAGAACTTTCGTGCGTCTCGGCGTCATCGTTGGCATCATTGCCGCGATCCTGCAACTCGCGCCGACCGGCGACATTCAGGGCAAAATGATCGCGCAGCATCAGCCGGTCACGCTCGCGGCGATGGAAGGGCTTTTCGTTTCGCAAGAAGGCGCGCCGCTCGCCATTGTCGGCCAACCGGACATGCAGAAACACCAGCTCGATAATCCGCTCCAGATTCCGTCCATGCTCAGCTTTCTCACCTATCGCAAATGGAGCGCTCACGTTCGCGGACTCGATGCCTTCCCCGAATCCGATTGGCCCACTACAGTTGAGCTTCTTTATTACAGCTATCACGTCATGGTTGGCCTTGGCACCATCTTCATCACGATCATGGCGCTTTCCGCATTTCTGCTCTGGCGCAAAAAACTTTATGAAACGCGCTGGATGCTCTGGCTGCTGATGCTCAGCGCTCCATTGCCGTACATCGCCAATACGGCCGGCTGGATGACCGCCGAACTTGGCCGCCAACCCTGGCTCATTTACGGCATCATGCGTACCGCTCACGGCTTTTCGCCTCGCGTAGTCGCCGGGAACGCGTGGTTCAGCTTGATCGGATTCATGGGCATGTACACCGTGCTTTCGATCCTCTGGCTGTTCCTCATCTATCGCGAAATCGAATACGGTCCTGAACTGGAACTGCCGAGTGGCGTGGCCGAATCACCCGCGCTCGTGGAAGCGGATTAAGGAGCCTTGTATGGAAACCATTTGGTTTTGCCTGGTCGCGGTTATGGTCGCAATGTACGTGCTGCTGGATGGCTTCGATCTTGGCGCGGGAGCTGTGCACTTTTTGGTGGCGCGCAGCAACGAAGAGCGCCGGCAGGTGATCGCCACGATTGGCCCGGTTTGGGATGGCAATGAAGTTTGGCTATTGGCCGCGCGGAGGCGTACTGTATTTCGCGTTTCCGGTTCTGTACGCCAGCGCGTTTAGCGGCTTCTACCTGCCATTAATGATGGTGCTGTGGCTGCTGATTCTGCGCGGCACTTCCATCGAATTCCGGAACCATATCGTCAGCCCGATTTGGACTCCGTTCTGGGATTTCATTTTCTCGGGTTCCAGCCTGCTGCTGGCTATTTTCTTTGGGGCGGCGCTCGGCAACGTCGTGCGCGGCGTGCCCCTCGATGACAGCGGTTATTTCTTCGAACCGCTGTGGACCAATTTCCGGCTCGGAGATCACACCGGCATTCTGGATTGGTATACCGTGCTGGTCGGCGTCACCGCGCTTTTCGCGCTGATGATGCACGGTTCCCTGTGGGTACAATACAAAACCATCGCGGCTGTTCGTGAGCGCGCTTCCCGCGTGGCCGCGTGGACCTGGTGGGGCGTGCTCATCTTCAGCGGCCTGCTCACCATGATCACCTTCACGATTCAGCCTCAGGTGATTGCCAATTTCAGAACCTGGCCCGCGGGATTCGTTCTTCCGGCAATCGCGGTTGCCGGCCTCGCGGGTGTGCAGTTCGAGTTGCATCGCGGCAAGGAACTGAAAGCCTTCCTGGCCTCGTGCACATACCTGCTGGGCATGTTGACCAGCGTGGTTTTCGGCGTGTATCCGATGGTTCTGCCCTCTCGCAATCCGGCGTATTCGCTCACCGTAGCGAATGCCAAGGCCGGAGCGTATGGCTTGAAAATCGGCCTCATCTGGTGGGTGATTGGCATGATCCTCGCAGCCGGCTATTTCATCTACGTGTACCGCACATTTGCCGGAAAGGTCACCGCGGACACCGATTCTCACGGCAATCTGCGAACCGGCTATTGACGCAGGAACACCCGAGCCGTACCGTAACTTGATGGTCCGGGTGAACATCGGCAACGGGAGCGTATTCGCGCGCGGGTCAGTTTGCGTTTTTCTGGTGGTCTGCCTGATGTTAGCGCCGCTGTGCGCCACCCGCTGCGCTACAATTCAATGCTTCCCCGCGGGCACCGCGAACTCCTCTGAGCTATGCCACAATTCCCCGATTGTTTCTGGCGTCTCCTCCGGAGCGAATCTGGTAGCCCCCGCGCGTTCGCGATGTGTTACCGGTGAACTGTTGTTCACTGCGCCGCGCCCGGAAAAGTTCACCTCCTCGGTCGAATCCTTCATCGCTTCTGCGCAGCTGTTCGCTGTAAATCTTTCGGGTCCCGTGGTGCCGGCCGGAACTGCCGCGCCTCCTTGGTCTTCGCCACCCACTCCCACGCTCTCCGATGGTTCGCTCGCCATTCCGCTTCGCATCTGATTACCCCGTTGCTGCTTTGAGCAGTCGCGCGACTAGCCACTGATATCGCCTTATCCAGATCCATCCTGGGAGGCGAGCCGTTTTCTATCCACCAACAACGATTCGTTTCAGGAGCCTTTATGTCCAGTTCACGCAGAAGTTTCTTTGAAGACGCGCTGCTTTTCGGTGCTGGTCTGTTCGGTTTGTCCACTCCACTGGCCAACGCCGCATCCTCTCCACAGACCGAACCGCTACGGAGTCGCCGCAGTGTTCCTACGAACTCGCCACCGAAACCGCCAGTCGCCATGCAAACTCCCGATGTTGCCGATTGCCCGTTCAAAATGGACGGAGCGACCAAGGTGTTTCGCCTGAAAGCCGCTCCGCTCAAACAGAAAATCGCGCCATTCAAAACCATCGACGCATGGGGCTACAACGGCTCTTGTCCCGGCCCCACCATTCAGGTGACGCAAGGCGATCGCGTTCGCATTCATGTCGAAAACGGGTTACCCGAAAGCACCTCCATGCACTGGCACGGCCTGGAAGTTCCCATCGAACAGGATGGCGTGCCGTTCATCAGCCAGAAGCCCATCGCCCCCGGGGAAACGTATACCTACGAATTCACCGTGCATCAGGAAGGTACGTTCTTCTACCACGCACACAGCGCCATGCAGGAAATGATCGGACTGCTCGGCATGTTTATCGCGCACCCGCAAATTTCCCACATGCCGCATGTCGATCACGATTTCGGTATTGTGCTCCAGGAGTGGGCGGTGCTCCCCAACAGCTCCATTCCCAATACCGCCAATATGGAATTCAACTGGCTCACGATGAATGGCGTCGCCGCACCGATGACCACGCCGCTTATCGTTCGACTCGGCAGCCGCGTGCGCATGCGCTTCGTGAATCTCGGAATGGATCATCACCCCATTCATCTGCACGGCAATCAATTCGTGATTACCGGCACCGAAGGCGGCCGCGCTCCGGAGTCCACCTGGTATCCCACAAACACCGTTCTCGTCGGCGTGGCCCAAGCCAAGGTCGTCGAATTCGAAGCCAAGTATCCCGGGGCGTGGATGATCCACTGCCACCTGCCTCATCACATGATGAACAGCATGATGGACCTGCTTGGCAGCCGGCAGATTCAAACTGCGGACACCACGGACGCTCGCGCTCTCGGCCAAATGGAAACGCTGGCGCGGGATATCGGTGTCGCTCACGTTCATCACTCTCCCATCGCCGACAACGCCAACACCGTTCCTGGATTTCCGCAGGACGCCTTCATGGAAATGGCCATGGATGCCGCAGTTGATAAACCTGAAACTTACGGCCTCCCGGCGAACTGGTCCGCGGGCATGATGGGCATGATGACCATGGTCCGCGTGCTCCCGGACAACGAATACGACGAAATCCAGCGGCGCATCCGCGAGCGCAGCTAGTGCGCAGTGCGGCAACCAACACAACTTAAGGGCCTAAGTAAAAAGGACACAAAATGCGATACGCACTGAAATTCTTCGCAGTTCTCCACATCGCGGCTTTTGGCATCTCCATCCCTGGTGTGGCGCAACAACAGCCCATGGACATGTCTGGGCAGCACATGCACCACGGCAACATCCATCCCGTCGAGCCGGTCTATCCGCGTCTGGGCAGCGCACAAGGGCAAACCGGCGAAAAACTTTTCACCCTCGAAGACGCGCAACGCCTTGCCGCCGAGTCCAATCCCACGCTGCGCCAAGCCGAAGCTGAAATTCGCGCCGCGAGAGCCCGCTCGCAACAAGCCGCGCTGTACCCAAATCCCTCCGTCGGCTACACCGGCGATGAAATCCGTGGGGGCTCCATCAATGGCGGCAAGCAAGGTTTTTTCGTCGAGCAATCCATCGTCACCGCGGGAAAACTCGGCAAGGCCCGAACGGTATTCGAAAAGGAAACCCGTATCGCCGAACTCAACGCCGAAGCCCAAAAAATGCGCGTCGAAACTTCCATAAAAATTGCCTTTTACCGCGTGCTTGCCGCACAAGAGCTTCTCGAACTCCGCCGCAATCTCAACCAGATCGGAGTTCAGTATCAAGAATCGCAGAAGGATCTTGTCCAGACTGGACAAGTCGACGAATCCGAATCATTGGAAACCGAGATCGACGCGGCGCGACTGCATCTCGCAGTCATCGAGCAGGAAGGCATGTTGCGTGAAGAGTGGCGCCGGCTCGCCGCTCTTATCGGCCAGCCTGATCTTCCGCAATCCACGGTGTCAGGCGATCTCGAGCACGGCTGGCCCGAACTCGACGAGCAGCAAATCCTGCAAATCATCGCCACGCAGAGCCCCATCACGCGCGCGGCCGACGCCGCCACTGCGCGAGCAGCTGCGGAAATCACACGCGCACAGAGCCAGGTGACGCCCGACATAAACCTTCTCGGCGGCCTGGAGTACAACAACGAACCCCTGGGCACAGCGCCTCACGCGATCGGCTGGGAAGGCATCGCCGAGCTTTCGGTGCAAATTCCCATTTTCAATCGCAATCAGGGCAATATCGCTGGGGCTCGCGCCGAACTCGATCGCTCGCAACTCGAGTTGCAACGCGTCCAACTGATACTCCGCGAACGTGCCGCGGCGCTTCTCGATCAGTACGCCACTTCCAAAATTGTCGCTACGCAATATCGCGACGAAATCCTGCCACGCGCCAAGCAGGCGAATTTGCTGATGACTCAAAAATACGGCCAAATGCTGGCCGCCTACCCACGTATGCTGGAAGTTCGCCGCAAGCACTTCCAACTCGCTGCCGAGTACGTCCAAATCCTCGAGGCCGTCTGGACCACCGGCACAACCCTGCAGGGCTTCCTCCTCACGGACGGCCTGGAAGCCCCGAGTCGCGCCCGCGATTCAAGCATATCGCCCACGGATACAAATTCGGCCATGCCTCAACGCACTATGGTTCCCATCGAAGCCATGCCCCATCCGTAGGCATGTTCGCATTCACCAAGAAACCTGTCCCCCAGGCCAGCTATCCGCGCCGCCACACTAGTACTCCCGTAGCGTTGACCCGCTAAAATTGCGCCCGCTACTGTCGGAGATGGCGAGGGTGTGTCTATGAAACCTCAGCGCTCGTTCGCGTTGCGGTTAGGGACCAGCTGTTTCTCTCCTGATTGTTCGCGGCCGAAGCGTGCAGAGACAACCCTTTCCGGCAACTGGTATTGATAAGGATAAGCCACGCTTCCGTGGCGCTCGCTTTATGACAACGCTCGCAAAAGCCGGACGCTACGAAATCCTCGGCGAACTGGGCCGCGGGGCCATGGGTGTGGTGTATCGCGCGGTGGATCCGGTGATCGGGCGCAATGTCGCGGTCAAAACCATTCGGCTCACCGAAGAAGGCACCGGGCTCACGCGTCCCGAACTTCTGTCCCGCTTCCAAACCGAAGCACGCGCCGCCGGCCTCCTGACGCATCCGAACATCGTGGTGGTCTACGACGCAGGGGAAGAAGACGGCCTGTACTACATCACGATGGAGCTGGTCGTCGGTCAATCGCTCCAGGGCACGTTCGACAGCGGCGAATCGTTTCCAGTTCCCCGCCTCATCCGTATTCTTGAACAAACTTGCAGCGCGCTGCAATTCGCGCACGAGCGCAACATCGTCCATCGCGACATCAAGCCCGCCAATTTAATGCTGACGCCGGACGACACGGTAAAGGTCACCGATTTCGGCACCGCCAAAATTCTCCAATTCGGTACCGTCCAACAGACCACGCACGTCATGGGCACGCCCAGCTACATGTCGCCCGAACAGGTGAAAGGAAAACCTGTCGACGGGCGCACGGATATTTTCTCCCTCGGCGTCGTGTTGTACGAAATGCTCACGGGCGAGAAGCCTTTCCCCGGCCAGAGCATCACCACAGTGATTTACAAAATCGTGAATGAAGAGCCGATTCCCCCGCGACAGCTGAATCCTTCGATCCATCCCGGGCTCAACGACATCGTGCTGCGCGCGCTCGCCAAGGAACCCGAAGACCGCTACCAATCCTGCCGCGAATTGTTCGACGATCTTCGCAACTACCGCGCCCTGGGCGCACACGAGCGCAACACCGAAGCAACCCTCATCTCGCCACGCGGCCAGTTTCCTGGCCAACCTTTTTCAACGCCCACAGCTCCACTGCGCACTCCGTATCCCGAAGATCCGGTTACCGCCGCGGCCACCCGTTCGCTCCAGCAGCGCGCTGCCACACCTCATCACACGCCCACCGTTCGCCGCACCGGTTCGCTTCCGCCGCTCGAAGAAGTTCCAGAAAAGAAGACCAGCCCCTTTGCCACTGTGCTCGCTGCCATGCTGCTGCTCTCGGTAATCGGGTACGGGGTCTTTCGCCTTCGCCCTGAACTGGAAGCTGTGCGTGCTCACAACAACCCGCCCGCTCCACAAGTCGTGACTCCTCAGCCCGCGGCCGTGAAGCCGCAACCAGCGGTTTCCGTCACCACTCCAGACCCTGCGCCAGCAACTACTCCGGCAACGAACCCGCCCGCGCCGATCACGCCTGCTCTGACCGTCGCTCAGCCAGAAACCAGCAACAAACCGCCGGTGCCTGAAGACGCCAAGCCAATCGCCAAGCCGGCTATCGAACAGCCCGTCGCCCCTTCGCCCGCACCGAAAAAAGCCGAGCCATCCATTTCTTCCGCAGCCGCCGAATATCGCGCCCAAATCGAGCAGGCCATCGCCGACAAAAATCTCACGGACCGCGTCAAGGTGAAAGCCTCAGCGAACACGTTCACCTTGATGGGCAAACTGCGTCCTGGCGAGCACGCTTCCCTGCTGAAATCGATTCACAATGCGCCCGCGAACGTTCGCGTCGTTGACGACATTCAGTATGACGACACATTGCCCGTCGACAATAGCGCCATCCACGTGGTAACCGACGTTCCCGGCGCGACCGCCACGCTTTTCGGGCCTGCGGGCCGCCAACTCCAGGATTGCCAAACGCCCTGCGATTTCAGCAGTCTCGCGGCGAGCCGCTACAGCCTGCAAGTCACCAAGGACGGCTACTCGCCGTTGCAAACCGCGGTGGACCTGGGCGACGCACAGACTCTCGACCAGAAGCTGCACCTCGAAGCGCTCGCCAAAGGGCTTCTGATCACCAGCCGGCCGGAGGGCGCAGACATCTTCATTAACGGCGCCAAGCAATCCGGGCAGACTCCCGCCACACTTCCTTTGGCTCAGGGACAATACGATCTTGTGCTGCGTCGCGCCGGCTACGAAGCCTACTCCGGGCACATCGTCGTGAAGGATAACGCGCAGACCAGAATCGATGCGCAGCTCAAGGAAAGATCCGCGGTTCACGTCGCTTGGGCACAGGTGCACAGCACTCCCGAAGGCGCGGAAATCTTCATCGATGGCGCACCTTCCGGCGAAATTTCTCCTGCACGCGTGCAAATCCCTTCCGGGGTGCACATCATTGCACTGAAGCTAAATGGGTACGAAATCGCAAAACGTGGAGTAGAAGCCAGCGAAGGCGGTACCGTCGCGATTAACGAAGTTCTTCACCGCAAATAGCAAATCCGGTACAGCAAACAAAAGGCGTAACGCGCCGAAGCCTGTGATTCTCCAGCCGCTTAAATGTGCTCATTCCTTACACACGATGGCCCGCTCGTACTATATCCACGTACTGTCCCCGCTCGCATCCTTAACATGCCAGATTGGCCGCCATCTGCAGGGACTCTTCCCTGCTCCTGGTTCGCTCGCTTCTCTCGCTGGGCGTTTTGGCACATCGGGCAATCTCTTCGTTAACACGTGGGAAGCTCATTGACCTCTTTCGCCTCAGCCCTTCGCGATGACCGGACCGCCAAGCCGCGGACGAGTGCGCATTCCTCTTCTACATCGCCCGCTGCTGCTGAGCGCACGGCTTTCGATGATCCCCTCGCGACCCTGGTCGCCCAAGCGCTCCGCACGTTCAATCTACATTTGCGCGCGCAGCGCCTGTACGCGGCTTCTCATCCACGGGTGCTGGATAGCCTGGATAAATCTTACGATGACCTGCGTTCTGCCGCTGCGGCTCTGAACGGGCTCGAGATTCGCATCGAACGCGGTGGCATCGTGGTTCCCAAGCTCAACGAAGGACACCTCCCCGACGTGCGCGGCGAATTTCATGCTCTTGCGACCGATCTTCAGCGCGCCGGCATTCATTCCGCGTTCTTCAGTACAAAATTTCATGTGGGCGAATTAGACACGCTCTCGCATGCCATCACCGACACCTTGCTAAGATCGGAGGAAGCGTCCAAACGCTTTGGTGTGGGCGGTTGGCCCGCTCGTCTCCGGGAGCAACGTGTGACTGGCATCCAGATCAACACTTTAAGTGAACGCAAAGTCGATTCCGTCCTGGCCAGTCTGATTGCTGCTCTCGTCGCTTACGGCGGCAACGCCCCTGAAGAAACCGGTGACGTTCCCATTCACGCCCCGCAAACCGCCGAAATCACGGAATGCTTGCGTCTGATCGGCCGCCTCACTCCTCCCATGGAAGCGGCTCGCGGCCTATCCGCGGAAGAAGCCGCCCGGGCCATCCATGCGTCCATGGAAAGCGCCAGCCGCGATACGGTGCGCACCCTGCTCACCTCCATGAATCATTTTTCGCCGCTGGAGGGGGAAGCGCCTCAGGTCTACCTCAAGCGGCTTTCGCAATCCCTCGTTCTGGAATTGCTCACCACCGAATTTGCGGATGGTACTCTGGCCCCGGTTGCGGTTCGTCCTTTGCTCAATCAGCTTGCGGATGAAGTGGTGGCTTCCGGCGAATATCGCGGCCCGCACTCCTCTCAGCATTTCTCTTTGCTGGCTTCCTCCTGGGCCAATGATGGTCACCGCGAGCAACTGATCGAGCGCTTCTGGCTGGAACTTGCGCCTCGCGAAAAGTCCATCGTCCTCCGCGGCCCCGATATTTGGTGCGTGCCTATCTCCGTAATTCACCAGACGCTTTCGCAACTCGCGGAAGCGGGTGCGGAAGCTCCCCGTCGGGAAGCCCGCACCATTCTTTTGAATTATGCGCGCCGCCTGGAACACACCGATGCGGGAGCGCGCCACATCGTAGCTGCCGGGCTCAGCGAACTTTCTCCGCTGCTCGAGAGTCTGTGGCCTAATCAGCTCCCCGAAGAATTGGCCAAACTTACGCTCGGCACGTTAACCAAGGAACAGGCGCCCGAAACTTCCGCGCTTCTTGCGGCGTTTCTGGAAACTCTCGGCCGCACCGCGGTGAGCCGCGGCGACTTCGCCGGATTCGAAAATATTCTCATCGCTCTGGAGAAACTGCCTCGCGATGCCGAACACGAACACATGAACGCCCTCGGCCACCGACTGGTCGCTAACGACCGCTGGATGATGCTGGTGGACGCTTCGCTTGCCAATCGCGCGCTCGATCCTCCGCTGCCTCGCCTGCTGCAGCGCGACCCGGAACGCCTGCTCGATCGCCTGACCCTGCTGCTCACTGAGCCTCGCGCGTTGGACATGATGCCGGCGATGGCTCGCCTGCTGCGCACCATCGGCGTGCCCGTGCTTACGCTTCTCGAGACGCGCTTGTTCGAAGCGCGCCGTCAACGCGTCAGCGCCGCCATTCGTTTGCTCGCCGTTGCCGATCCCGATCGACTGCTTCGCGGACTCACCCGCGCGATGGCCAGTTGGGAATGGAATCTGCAGGATCTAGCGGTCAGCGAACTCGCGCGTCCCGCCAATTCGCCTTCCGCGCAAAGCACCGCGTTCGTCTTCTCCGCCATTCTCCAGGATGCGCATCCTTTGGTCGTGCCCATGATGCTCGACCAGATCGGCATCGGGCAGGAAGCTACCGCCGTGCCGCTGCTCATGGAAATCGCCGCAGGGGAGCATGAAACGCTTCGCGATCAGTTCGTTCGTATCAAGGCCATTGAAGCGTTGGGCCGCCTCCGCGCCGTCGAAGCCACCGACCTGCTGCGTCAACTCGCGGGGAAGCGTGAAGGCTTGACCTTCGCTGAACCTGGCGGACTCCGGGCCGCGGCCGAAGATGCCCTGTCATTGATGGAAGAAGGACCGGGCTCCGCGCGCGCTCGTGCCTCTTACGAGCCGGCTTCCCCGGCGCTCAGCAATTTTGTTGTGCCTCGCCGCTACGCGCGCATCCCGCTGGAATCTCCTCTGCGCGCGCAAATCAGCGGCCCGCAAATGACCATGGCTCGCGTGAAGACCATCAGCCTTGGCGGCGCTTACGTCGAATCGCCCCATCCACTCAGCCCCGGCGATTCCATCCAACTGGAAATCCGCGCAGGCCTGCGCAAAATTCATTTCACCGCCATCGTCCGCAACGTCGGCCCGAACGGCAACGGCGTCGAATTCGTGCACATGAAAGACGAAGACCGCGAACGCCTCCGCAAGCTCGTCCAGAAGCACATGACCATCTGATTATTTTTTTTCTTGTGATAAATTGTTCTTAGCGATTTCCTTGCATAATCCAGTAACGAGGCCCACCCTCATGCGCCGTAATAATTCGTTTGTTCTTGTCCTTTTCCGTCTGTTTGTCTCCTCGGCTTTTGCGTTGATTTCTGCTCTCACTCTTCCCGGACAACAGGCCGGCGGCGTGGCTGCCGCAGGTGCTCCAGTTCGTCTCGTCAGAGCTCTCGTGGGCGCAAAGGGTGAGCCTCGTAATGGGACCTTTGTAATGACCGAGCCACGCGCCACTTTTTATGCGCCCCAAGACAAAGAAGTCATCGTGTATTTCGAATGGGAAGGAAGCAAGGGGACGCACCACTGTGAAGGCAGCGTCAACGGGCCCGGTGGTGAGTTCGCGTCCATGTCCAGCTTTGACTATGTCGCCCAGCAATCCCGGTTCGCCGGATTTTGGAAAGTCCCCCTTTCCGAAAATACGCCGCAAGGGAATTGGACGTTTGAGAGCCGCGTTGATGGGCAATCCGCGGGTCGCGTCACTTTCCAAGTCGTGCTTGCTGCCAGACCCACTGACCTTCCCAAGGTTGCTCCAGTTCCTTCTCCTGCGGAGCTCTATGAACGCGCAACTGCCGCCGCTATTGATGTGGAAAAACTGGATTCGCACGGCCACGTTTTTCACCACGGCTCCGGTTTCCTGTTGAAAAACGGTATGGTCGTGACTTCCTTTCATAACATCGATGGTGCAACGAGTCTTCATCTTCGATTCGCCACAGGCGAACAGCTCAGTACACTGCTGGTCGCCGGATGGAACCGCCGCCAGGATTGGGCTGTCCTCGCTACGGATTTGAAATCACATGCGTCGCTCGCGTTGGTCGACGACAAGAACTGGAACATCGGTGACCATTGTTACTGGCTCGATGTAAAAACCGACGGCAGCCGCATCCTGTCGGACGGCCAAATTGTTGGCCTGAAATCGCCGGCCCGTGGGGCGACCGCATCGATATTTCTGGTATGTACACTCCTGCCGGGCTAGGCGGCCCCCTTCTGAATGAACGTGGCGATGTCATCGGAGTTTTGGGCGGCGCTTTGCCGGATGCCATTCTTACCGCCTCCGATTCGCCGGACCCCACTGAATCCCGGTTCGCCACGACCGCCGGAATCGCTGTCGCCTCAACACTCCTTCCCCGCTCGGCACCTGATTCTTCTTCGGCGACTCTCCAAGATCTTTGGCAGAAAGGACTCATGACTCCACCCATCACAGAGTCGAAGATCGTGATGTTTGGCATGCTCATCCAAGGCGCTACCGCTTCGGGCAAAAATAAAAAGCCAGTTCTCGGTGAACGCAATCTGAAGGTCCAATTTAACCGGGGAGACGCCTCGGCTGCCGCACTCATCCACTTCTCTTCCAATGTAAACTTCAAATCGTTAGCGACTATCAAGCTTTACGACCTCGATAATCGCTTGGTTGCTTCCGGCCGACCCGACAAGATCAGCATCTCTCGTGGTGAATCCATCGAGCGCGCGTGGCAACTGCAATTGGTGAATCTCTCCGCCGGAATCTATCGTGTGGATTTGGAAATAACCGAAGGTGTGGCCTGGCGCCAGTATTTTCGCCTCCAGGATTAACAGCAACTCTGCCGCACAAGGCGCCGTTTAGCTGTGTTTCTTATCTCTTTACCTCTCTACTTACAGCTCCGTAACATCGAAACGTTAAATTAGCCGCGCCACACCGCTGATTGGTAAAATTGTGTAGCACGATCATCCAGGAGCTCGCACGAAATGAATGTTCCGCAGTGGGTCGAAATCTTAGGCGGCATCGCCGGTTGCTTCACTACCTTTGCGTTTGTTCCGCAACTGATCAAAATTTACAAGCAAGGCGGCCGGGACCTTTCTTACGCCATGCTCTCCATCTACTTGTTTGGCGTCCTGCTGTGGCTCGCCTACGGTATCATCCTGCACGCGCAAGCCGTTGTGGTCGCGAACTTCGCCACCGCCATCCTCATTGCCGCTGCCACCATTCTCAAAGCCTGGAAAGAACGCCAACCCGCCTCCAAATCCATCCTTGCCACGGAATCCGACCTCTGATCGCTGATCGGATAGCGTTAGTTGAACTCTTCCCCATAACGACTTGAGCACGAACAGTTCTGTTCTGGTCTTGTCGCCAACGCCGCCCAGTTTACAGTTGCAATGGCTGGGACATTGCAGTAAAAGCACATTCAATCTTCAATTCAGGCCCGTCCCTGTCGAGGAGACTCGGCACCGCTAGGGGTAGCGGTTGAGTAGCTGATGCCTTAAGGAGGCAAGGTATGCAACGCAGGCTGGCGTGTGCGTTTGTGTGGTTGTGCGTGAGCATTTCAGTTTTGGCAACTTCGGCATTCGCGCAGGTGAACACCGCCACCGTTTCCGGGGTGGTCAGCGATGCTCAAGGCCTGGCGGTCCGCGGCGCCAAGGTGACGGTCACCAATATTGAGACGGGAGCGGAACGCACCACCGCAGTCGACGACAACGGCCATTACACCATCGTCGGCCTGGTTCCCGGCGCATACAAACTGCGCGTGGAAGGGGGCGCCAGCTTTTCGAATTTCGAGAATCCCAGCGTGCAGCTTCGCGTTGGTTCTGAAACCATCGTTAACGTCACCCTCGGCCTCAGCACCCAGCAGCAATCCGTCACGGTCACCACGGAATCCGCTCCCATCGAAACCACGCGCAGTGAAAGCGCGCAAACCGTTGACCAGCGCCAGATCGACAATCTGCCCATCAACGGCCGCAATTATGTCAATTTCACTTTGATCAATTCGCAAGTGACCCGAGACGTTTCCCCCACCATCGGTCCCGCTCCCACCAGCGGTCTCAGCATCAGCGGCGCTCGCGGACGCGGCAACATGGTCAGCGTCGATGGCGCCGATGCGGTCGACGCTTCCGTTGACGGCATTCGCTCCACGGTGTCCCAGGAAGCCGTCCAGGAATTCCAGATGATTCTGAGCAATTACAATCCGGAATATGGACGGGCGACTGGCGGCGTGGTCAATATCGTCACCAAGAGCGGCAGCAACGATATCCACGGGGACGTGTACGGCTATCTCCGCAACCGTTCTTTCCAGGCCCGCAATCCCTTCTCTTTCGATGTGAACACCACCACCGGGAATCTCGAACCCATCCAGCAGGCCTACACGCGAGTGCAGACCGGCTTGACCTTCGGCGGCGCCCTTAAGAAGGACAAGACCTTTTACTTCTTCTCCTACGAATACACGCAACGGGAAGAAACCGGATTTTCCAGCATCGGCGAAAACAATTTCGATCTTGTCCCCGTGACCCTGCCCACCACCGCGGGTCCCCTGCCCGTGCAGCTCACGTCTTCACAGGCGAGCGCCGTGAACAGCCTGCTTACTTCCGGTATTCCTGCATATCAACAGCTTGGGGTGGAATACGGCGTGCTGATGGGTTCAGGTTCCAGCGTGGCCCTCAATCGGCTCGATTACGGCGCCGTAGCCGCCGGGCTGACCGGTGGAGCCCTCAATCCCGGACCTGGCGCGCAATTTCCGATTCCGGTTTCCTGCCCACCGGGCCAAACCGTCAATATGGTCGTCTGCGCCCCATTCGGCGAAGGCATCGCGCCGCTTCCGGCATCCTACGCGGGCCTGAACGGCATTCGCGGTAACTTCCCAATCCGGGAGCAGACCAGCCTGTGGTCTGCGCGCCTTGACCAGCACTGGAACAATCGTAATTCGTCGTTCCTTCGCGTCGGCGTTTCTCCTTCGGAAGTTACCGGGCTGCAGTCCACTTCGCAAAACCAGGTCCTGGGACAGAACGCGGCCTCCCGCGTTGGGGAAAGCCACTACCGCGACGTCAACGCTACGTTCGAACACGACACCGTCCTGAGCGATTCCGCCTACAACGAATTTCGCTTCCAGTTCGCTCGCCGCGGTCTCCATTTCGGCTATTCTCCGGCGCCGGGTGGCAGCGATATCGGCGTCAACATTCCCGGCTACGCCTACTTCGGCCGCGAACCCTATTCCACTGTCGATCGCATCGAACGCCGATTCCAATTCACCGACAACGGCACCATCACCAAGGGACGGCACACCTTCAAAGTTGGCGTCGATTTCAATTTCCTCCAGCTACGTTCCGCCAAACAGCAAATTTTCGAACTCGATTTTGGCGGGGTCGTCGATTTCGGCGGACTCGCCGCCAGCAACTTCGGCATTCCCGACAGCGTCACGCTGCCTTCCGGTGTCGTCAATATTCCTGGAGCCACCACGCTGCAGGCTTACGGTCTCGGCATTCCCACCGACTACATTCAGGGCATCGGCCAATCCAACGCGCCGTTCGACGATTTCCCCATCGCTTTCTTTGCCCAGGATTCCTGGCGCGTCACCAACCGGCTCACCTTGAATTACGGGTTGCGCTATGACCTGGACATCACCCCACTCTTCGCGCCCGCCACTTCCATCAACGCTTCGGCTGAACAAGCTCTCGGCGTTATCGAAGGGGTGCCACGTCAATACAAGGACGTCGCCCCGCGCTTCGGCTTGGCCTGGGATCCTTGGGGCAACGGCAAAACCGTGGTTCGCGCCGGTTATGGCCTGTTCTATGATCACCCGCTCCTGGCCATCGCGTTTGACTCCGTCACCGCGGATGGTGGCCGTTCGGTGCAGTTGCTCGCTCCCGGCGGTCAAGCTACCGCTTGCGCCCTCTCTCCTGCTGCCGGCGCGTGTGGCCCCTCACTCGATTCACCACTGAACTTGAACGGCTCTAGCATTTTTCAGGGCGTACTCAATGCGCTGCCCAACATGTACTACGAACCCAATCAGCAGCGCTTCAATCCCTTAGCTCCCGATTCCCTGTTTGCGAACCAGAACTACCTCAAGGCTGGCTTTCCCCTGGCCATTCTTCCCTTCACCCTTCCGGTCACCAAGAATTTCCGTGACGGGTACGCGGAACAGGCCAACCTAACGGTCGAGCGCGTCCTCGGCGGCACCTGGAAGATGAGCGCGGGCTATCAATGGACTCGCGGAATCCACCTTTTCCGCCCGATCGACATCAACTCCACCGATCCCACGCTGCTCACCAATAACTTGCAATATGCGGACGCCGCCGGGTTGGGCTATTCGAACCCGCTGACCGTCGCGGTTCCCACTTCCGATGTTCCTGCTACCGCTACAACTTGCGGTCTCTCCGTGAGCGCCACCAGCGCGCCGGGGGTCCTCGGGGTTCTCAATAGCTGCCCCGCAGCTCTGGCCGCCTTCAATGGCAAGTTTGTTGGCACTCCCGCGTTCTTCAATTACTTCCGCAAATCCGGGCCGAATCCATCGTTCGCCAGTTTCGTTCCTGGCGGCTATGGCACTCAGGTAGCGCTCGCTTCGGCTGCGGGATATCCTACCGGATTCGGCGTGCCGGTGCCGTTCAACAGCGTAGACGCTCAGGTTTCCGACGCTTTCTCCACTTACAACGCGCTTACGATCAACGTCGAAAAGCGCTTCTCGCGGCATTTCCAGTTCCTTTCCAGCTACACGTGGTCGCACTCCATCGATGACGGTACCGACCTGCAGTCCACTCTCGAGCCCCAGGACAGCCGCTTCCCGCAATACGAGAAGGGCAATTCCGTCAACGATCAACGGCACCGTTGGGTCACCAGCGGCGTCTACCAGACTTCGCCGCATACCGCCGGTCAGAGTTTCATGCAGAGCTTTGCCAGCAATTGGACATTCGCTCCGCTCATCGAGGTCTCTTCTGGCCGACCGTTCAACGTCATCTCCGGCGAAGACACTCGGCTCGAACTCAGCTCTTCTCAGGCTCGCCCGAATCTTGGCGGCGGCACCACTTCACCCTATATTTCTGGCTTTTCTTTCGGCGCACCCACAACCTGCCTGACCAACTCGTTCCAGCCGTTCACGGTTCCAGGTATTGCTCCGCCGCTCGGCTGCGTCGGCACGCTGGGTCGCAACAGGTTCACCATGCCTATGTTCTTCCAGTTTGATATGCGTGTTTCCAAGGGCATCAATCTCAACGAACGTCTGCGCCTGGATCTCATCGCTGACAGTTTCAACCTGTTTAACCATACCAACATCATCGCCGTGAACCAGCTCTGCGATCCATTGGTGGGCACCACCTGTTCCGCCGGTCAGCCGTCCGCTGCCGCCGATGCGCGGCAGTTCCAATTCGCGCTGAAGCTCTCCTGGTAAACGCGCGGAGGAGCATGCTTGCTTGCGGGAGCAAGGCTCCCGCTGATCGCTTTTGGTTACGTTGGGGTTACGTAGAAAGCGAGAGCTGGGCTCTCGCACTCCCCTCACGGGCGCGGAGGACCCAGCGTTCCCGGGGCCGCGGGATTGTTTACGGATTGCGTATCGAATTCCACCTGATACCCGAAACTTCCAGGAGACAGCTTACTCTTGCTGACCACCCGGCCCGTCATCTCAATCTCGCTGAAAGGACGGCCGGAAACCTCCATCGGCACACTGATCTGAATCGACAGCCGCAAACCCGCCTGCAAGTCCACCGGGGTACTCATGATCAAGCGTTCCGAAGAGATGCCGATCGTTTCCCCAATATGCTCGATGCTGCTTTCGCCAACGCGAAATCGAAGTGGCAGTTTGGTCTGGCGGAGGCGGTTCAGGTCCGGGGAAAAAAAGGGCACAAGGGGCAGCATGGAGGTACTAGGCACCAGAAGCTGTGACCCCGGTCACACTGACGCGCTAGCCCTCGGGATGGGAACTCACATTTGCGACTGCATTCAGGTTTTGGGTTACTCACGTGGCGCGGGTTTTTGCGCAACATACAGCAAGCGCAGCAGGCGGCGTTCACTCGTCAGCGTGCGTACGGTCGAAAGGAACTGTTGCAGGCCTTCGAAATTCTTCGCCCCTTCCATCGCCAGCAACGATTCACGGCGCAGTTCCCTGGCGTCGTGCCACCGCTGCGCAATCATCGCGGCGTTTGTGCTTGTATCCGTCACCCCAACGAGCTGAAACCCAGCGGCCACCAACAGCCGTTCGTTTTCTCCAGGAGGACTGAACAAGTAATACCCAATCGAGCTGCGCGTCGCCAACTCCTGGTGAGAGATGACGCCACCGATGATCAGCGCATCACTGAACACAAACCGGCCACCCGGCTTGACCACCCGAACAATTTCCCGCAGCAGCGCCAGCCGCCCAGGGATGTGGCACAGCACATCGTTCGAGAACGCCGCATCAAACGAAGTGTCAGCAAACGGAAGCGGCTGCGACGCATCCACAATCTCAAACCGCGCTCCCTCCGATAAATTCTGCGCAGCCGCGAGGCTATTCGCGTTCTCGATTCCCGGCGCGTTTATATCAATCCCCAGAACGCGGCAGCCCGTTGCGGCGGCCACCTGCAATGCATAGCGCCCGGAGCCGCAGCCAATTTCCAGCACATACGAATCACGGGTCAGCCCCAGCGCACGCGGAATCTCGTTGGACTCCTCAGTGGTAGCCCAACCGGTTTGCCCCAGGTCTTCACCATACGTATCCACGCGAACCGCGCGATACACGTCATCGCCATAGTGTGCGTAAGCATTGTTGTAGAGATCCACGCTGCCCGGCATAGCCAGCCATTCTACAGACGCGCCGCACTCACGCAAATGAAAACAACGCTCCCCTGGTTGCAATTGGCTGTGGACTGCCGTGGCAATCCAGATGAAAATCGTGGGCCATGCCGCAAATGGCTACACTCTCGAACGAAATGTTGCGCGCAGCGATCAGCGCCGATCGTTTGCTCTTCGCGGTGGACATTGCCGGCACTACCGTTTTCGCCCTGGAAGGGGCCATGGCTGCGGTCAACGGCAATTTGGACCTGATCGGCATAATGACCCTGGCGTTTTCCACCGCTCTGGGCGGCGGAATCGTGCGCGATATATTATTGGGCGCGCTACCCCCGGCCTCGCTGCGCGATTGGCGTTATCCCAGCATTGTCCTAACCGTCGCCGTCCTGGTGTTTTTCCTGCACCACCAGGTGCGAGAAATTCCGCCGCAAGCCATCCAGGTTTTAGACGCGGCAGGTCTGGCGATCTTCGCGATCGCAGGCACGGAAAAAGCGCAACTGTACAAGATGAATTCACTGGTTGCGGTGCTGCTGGGCACCATCACCGGTGTGGGTGGCGGCACCATTCGCGATGTGCTGCTGAACCAGGTACCCACCGTGCTCCGCTTTGAGGTTTACGCCAGCGCCGCGCTGCTTGGTTCGGCGTGTATGGTCGCCGCCACGAAAGTAAGAATACCCGCTGGATGGGCCGCCGCTTTCGGCGCGTTTGTGTGTTTCACCTTGCGCGTGGTGAGCTTGTTGCGTCACTGGAACCTGCCTCGCGCGCTCGACCAATAGCCGGGTAGCAGCAGCTTCCAAAAATGAGTACCGGGCCAATTGCCGCGGAGATACAATTAAATCGATTCAGTCGAATGCGGGTCTGAAAACGGGTGTCCTGTGAAGTACCTCCTGGTTGCACTTCTGCTTGGCAGCGCAATGCTTCTTTATCCCCCCAGCGCCGCGGCTCAACTCGCTCCGGGTCTCGAGAATAATGGCCAGTATGCTGGCGGTCTGAATGTCGGGAACGAAAACATGTATATGTCCGCATCGGTTGACATTGAAGTTCATGCGCCAAACGGCGCGCCGATTGTTGGGCCGGTTTACGTGTCGCTTATGAACGTCAAGGGCCAAGTGATTCTGACCGCCATGGCGCAAGGGGGCAAAGCGCATTTCAACAATGTCCCCAAAAGTGAGATCACCGCGCAGGTAGTCGCCTCTGGCTACGAAACCGCAAAGAAAGTTTTCGATGTTCCCGATCGCACCGAAGTGAAAGTCAAAGTCGACCTGCAACCCATGTCTGATAAGGAGGCCGCCGCGTCCGATCGCGGGATCGCGGCCCTGAATCCCAAAGCGCAAAAGGACATTGGCAAAGCTCTGGAAGCTTTGCGCGCAAACCGGCCAGCCGATGCACGGCAGAATTTACAGGCGGCGCAGCGCGATGCCCCGAACAGTGCGGAAGTAGAATATCTTTTCGGCGTGTATGCGTCGCAGATGAACGACACCACCTCCGCGCGCACTTACTGGATGCGCGCGTTGGAGTTGAATCCCAGTCACCTCAGCGCGCTTTTGGCCATCAGCCAGGATTTGCTGCACGAACACAAAGCCGCGCAGGCAGTTCCGTATCTCCAACGGGCCATCGACATTGAGCCATCCTCGTGGCGCGCGCACATGTTGATGGCGGACGCGAACCTGTTCGAAGGAAAGTATCAGGACACGGTGAAGGAAGCGGAACGAGCGATCGACCTCGGACACGACCGCGCAGCTTCTGTCCAGCCCCTGCTCGCGCACGCGCTGTTCGAAAGTGGCGAGAAGGATCGCGCCATTCACGTTTTGCAGGATTATGTTGCCGCGCATCCCGCGGACACCAACGCCGCGAAATTACTCGAACGCCTCAAGAATCCGCCCGCGCCGGGGACCGCCGTCGTTGCCGACGCAAAGACCGAAGTTTCCGCGGAACCCGAGCCAATCCCCATCGCGTCGAACTGGTTGCCGCCCGATGTTGACGAGAAGATTCCCCCAGTCGAGCCGGGCGCTGCCTGCGTCATCAATGACGTGGTGCAGAAAGCAGGCGAGCAGTTGCTGACCTTCGTGCACGATGTGGATCGCTTCACCGCCACAGAAACGCTCCTGCACGAATCCATCAACAAGTATGGAATCGCCGCCTCTCCAGAGAAGCGCAAGTTTGACTATCTCGTGTCCATTCAGGATTTACGGCCAGGCTATTTGGGAGTCACCGAATATCGCAACGGTGGCGGCGCGCAATCCGAATTTCCAGATGGCATCGTCACGAATGGCCTGCCCGCCCTCGTGCTGGTATTCCATCCTTACTATTCGCCGAATTATGAAATGACCTGCGAAGGCTTGGCACGCGCGAATGGTGGGCTTGCCTGGCAAGTCCATTTTCGGCAGAAGCCGGGAAAACCGAATGCCATCAAATCCTATCAGTTCGGTATGAATGCGCCGTCCTATTCGGTTGGACTCAAAGGACGCGCGTGGATTTCCGCCGACAATTACGAAATCATTCGCATGGAGACGGATATCGTCGCGCCTGTTCCGCAGATCAAATTATTGGCCGAACACACCGAAATTGAATATGGGCCGGTGAAATTCCAGCGGGAGAACGTAAATCTCTGGCTGCCGCAAAGCGCCGAAGTTTATTTTGCCTGGCGCGGGCGTCAGGTTCACCGCCGCCACAGTTTCAGCAATTATTTGCTGTTCGGTATCGACGAAAAAGAGAAGATCGCCGCGCCGAAAGATGCGGATACGACCGCTACCCAGCCTGCTTCAGCCGCAACGTCCACTTCCGCGAAACCATAGCTTCTTTAATAGAAGTTAGCTTGCGCGGTTGATTATCGCGAATTGCTGTTGGAATTTTTCGCTGCATCTTCGGGCACGAAGTCGAATTTGCGAATCACCACTTCCTGGTCGGCCGAGGGCGTCGCGCGAAAGCACCACAGATTCATGCCCAGCGGCAACGGAACCTGGGGAATGCGCGCAGTGTAATCCGTGGGTGCGAACGTCAACGTTTGCAGCACATTCGTGGTGGTGCCGATGGGCTGCAACCCGCTCATGATCGTGCCGATGATGCGCTTCGAAGACCATTCAAAACGCGCGGTCGTCAGCGTGGAACCGTTCGGGTTGTACGTGAAATTGTCTTCCATCGGCCCGAGCGCCTTATTGCCCGTTGCGGGATAAAACGTAAAATCCGCGTTGCAGCCGTGACAGGTGTTGTTCCACTGCGAGAATTCGATATCGATTTCATTCTCGGCGTCCATGCCCACGCCGGCTTTCGGCCCGTAATTAAACAGCCCAAGCACCGTGGTCGGGTCGAATTTGTCGCACGGCCCCTTCGATTTGCCATTGATACGTGCCGAATCCCAAGCTTTCCGCGGTGAACACTTCGGACTCGGTGTACGTTCCGTTGCGATTCACGATGCGCAGATGCAAGTAGCCATTCTGATCCACGGAAACATTCGCAGGATCGCCTTTTGCGACTCCGGCCATTCCGCCATCCGTGATAGTCCACGTGCGGGCCATCCATTCCAGTGTCTTTGACGACGCAGCGGAAGTTGCGCGTGTGAGTTCAAACGCAAACAGGCTAGTCGCCATCAACACAACGATAAGCACAAAAACTTTCTGTAGGACACGCATCGCCAAATTTTATAGCACAAGTGTAGACGCAGGGCGCCATCACGCATCACAATTCACAGGCTAGTCCGAAAGCATTTGGGTGCCGCGCCCTTTGTAGTTCAAGGGTGCGGGTTATTGTTGGATACTCGTCCAGATAGGGGCAAGCATGTTTACTGCCGACCGTGACCAATACAAGGCTTCCTCTGCTGGAAAATTCGTCGAGTTTCACTGAGCGGGAATCCAATTTCGCCAATGTTCCAAGTACTTTCGCTCGTCTGCTCGAAAACCCTCCATGCCAGGATGCCAAGCGGTCTGATGGGTGATCTGAGCAAGGCCCGCAACCGCGTAGTACCTCGTTTCAAAATCCGAGTCGTCTAAAAGCGATTTCAAAATATCGATAGCGTCCGGCGATTCCATGTGCATCAGAGACGACGCAACTGCGCGCCTGACCTCTGGATCCGGAGAACCCTTCAATTCCGCAAGCGCCGCGATCGCCTTCGGGTCCTTTAATCCAGAGGAAATTGCATAGGTCAGATTATGAGACATCACCGGCGAAATACTCGCCGGGTTCAAAAGCGCTCCCTTTGCAAGCTCGAGACCGACCGTATCGTTTCTCTCCAACAAAGCGCCGGCAGCGCTAAGTTGTACTTCACGGGTAGGATCTTGAAGTGCTTCGTGCAGGGCAGCGGTGGCCGCGTCACATTTGGTGCGACTAAGATAGAAAACAGTCACTGACTTTTGATTTGCGGTCGAAGCCGGAGAAACCAAGCGGCTTTTCAACGCGAATACGACTTTTTCGATCACAGAGCCATCTGCGATTCGAGCCGCGGGAGTGGTGGGAAGGTAAGGGTAATACGGACTGGTAAATACCAGATCCCCGGACTGGCCACTTTTGAAAAAGAAAACACCGTATCCTTCGGAGACGGGCTGCCAGCCCACGTCCTCGGTTGGAACATAGAAACGGAATGAAGTGGTATTTGCAGTCGTAGTGCCTTTCAAAACCTGATCCACTCGAATCGAACCGACAAACGATTGTGCGGGCACATGTAAGTCGCCATAGGACGCGGTTGTCTGTCCGGTGTTTCGGATGGAAAGGACCTCGCCGCTCACGATTAAGGTTGAATCATTGCTAAGAAAATCCAAGTTAAGCGCAGGGACAGGCACAGCGCGAACATTTAACGAGCCCAAAACAACGAGGAAAGTAACAAGCAAGATTGTGACAAATGCGCTCTGTGATTTCGACATCTCCCTCTCCGACTGGGTCCTCACTGGGGAGGACTCCATATATAGTAATGGCCGCCACGGTCTATGTACTGATAGTAATGCGGCCAAAAACAAATCGCGTTCGAACACAGTACTATACAATTACCTATTGTATTGTGATAAATATTGTGTTATGGTGAGTGAGCATGGTTCGGCGCACGATTCTCGTTTGGCCCTTGCTAACCGCCACTTCTTACCTTATACATCTGAAGTTCTACTTGGTGTGCCGCGCTTCCCGGTCTCTCGCGGGTCCTCTGTTCTGCCCACACGCTCTCAGCTGTCATATCCAAAACACCGTAAGAATACTGCAGAATGCCGTACGCACCGTAGGTGTACAGTACACGCATTCGCACCAAGTCATCTTTATTCATTAACTTGCAGCCGTCGTACGGAAATTCACAGGGGGAGGGGGTGGGGTCCTTGCTTCGCTATACTTTCGCCTATCGCTGCGCTAAAGTGGTGCTTCCCTTTCCCGTAATCGCTTTGGAGACGTTATGACCCCGATTTGGATTTTTGCCGCCGTTTTCGCCGTGGTGCTGCTCGGCCTGGTGGTTTGGGTGCTGGTGCAGAACACCCAGGACCAGAAGAAGAATGACGCACTGGAAGCGCAAATGAACGAAGTGCGCCGCGACCTGCTCACCTTGTCCAACTCCCAGGTGCAATCCTCCACCAAGATGGAAACCATCGCGACTACCGTCGCCGCGCGCCTGGAGGCGGTCACTGCGGCCGTGCAGCAAGGCGCCAGCAAGTCCGCGGAGATTACCTCGCAGATCACTTCGCAGGCGCAAACCGCGATGTCCAACGAATTGAAGAATACGCGCGAGCAGATTACGCAAATCCAGCAACAGCTAGGCGCAGTGCAGGAATCCGGGCACATGATGCATGAGGCGGCCACGCGGCTGGAAAATATTCTGGGCGGCACCAAGTCTCGCGGAACCTTCGGCGAAACCACCCTGGAACGCTTGCTGGAAGACTGTCTTCCGCCCACGCAATACACGATGCAGTACCGCTTCCGCAGCGGTGAAGCAGCTGATGCAGTGATCCATCTGCGCGACAAAAAGTTAATGGCCATCGATTCCAAGTTCCCGCTGAACGCCTTTCAGCGGCTGGAAACCGAAGGGGACGAGGCCCGCAAAGACTTCATCGCCGCGGTGAAACTGCACGCCGACGCCATCGCGAAAAAATATATTGTGCCCGACGAGGATACTTTGGAGTTGGCGCTGATGTTTGTGCCCAGCGAATCCGTGTATTACGAATTGCTGCGCTGCGCGGACGGCAAGGGCATGGCCCTCGACGCCTATTGCCGGTCCAAAAAAATTATGGCCGTGTCGCCCAACACGCTGTACGCCCACCTGAGCGTAATCGCGATGGGCTTGCGCGGCATGCAGATTGAAGAAAATGCCAAACGCCTGAGCGCGAATCTGGCGGGGCTGAGCAAACAGGTCGATCAATTCCGCGAAAGCTTCGACAAAATCGGCACGCACCTGAAGAACGCCGGGCTCTGCTACTCCGAAGCAGATAAGCGCCTGGATAAAGCATCCACATCGCTGGATAATCTGCTAAACAATGGCGATACGGTTGGCTTTGTCGACGAACGCCAAGGTGCATTGCCGCTGCCGCCAGCCAACACTAACGCCGCCAAGAAGTCGGCGTAACGCCTGGACGTGGAAAGGACCGCAAATGATTTCCGGCGCGCACGTAATCATCTACAGCCAGGATGCGGAAGCCGATCGCGCGTTCTTTCGCGACGTCCTTGGCTTCAAGTCCGTCAATGCTGGCCATGGCTGGTTGATTTTCGCGCTTCCACGGGCAGAGGCCGCAATTCATCCCGCGGAAGATAATGAACGGCACGAACTGTATTTGATGTGCGACGACGTGAAGGCCGAAATCGCCAGTCTCGCGAAGAAAGGTGTGAAGTGCTCGAAGGTGAAGGAGGAACGTTGGGGCTCGCTCACCACAATAACGCTGCCCGGCGGAAGCAATATCGGCCTCTATCAGCCGAAACATCCCACCGCTTTTTCCGTTAAGTAGACGTGGAAGACGGCTCTGCTTCCGGCGGTTTGCCGGCTACGACCATGGAGCCAATGGCCACCGCAATCGCCGCGAACACCAGGAGGTTGACCATTCCGGCTTCTTTGGGAGTAAGGAATCCTTGCAGCCGATCCACAAGAATGGCGCAGGCCACCCCAACAAGAATGATGGGAACCGCGCCAACAGCGACGATCCAGCGTTTGCGTTTCCAGCAGCCGATCGCCAAAACAGCAGAGGCCAGCGCGCCTGCGTCGAAATAAACTTCTACGTTGCGAGTGCCGTTGATGGAACAAAACAGCAGGAACAAAGCGAAGGCGCCATTCATGGCCGCAAAGATTTTTGCCAGCACGGGATGCTCCTGGGAAGAGCGGTCGCGAAAACGAGGAGCGTCGTCTATCCCAAATATAGCAGTTCACACGCGTGGCGGAGAGAGCGGCGTCAGCAGACGAATCGAAACAGTAAAATTGCCGTGCTGTTTGCCGACCAGCTCGAACTTGGCAACATTCTCCGCACCGCCGCTGGATTGAGCTTTAACGTTCGTGCCACCCGTGAGCTCGGCGACTTCGGGGGCCAGGTTGCGCGCTTCGAGATTGAGTTTGGCGGAGCTGCCGCGAATGCGGACAGTTAGCGTGCGATGCTCGCCAGGCGCGAGCGCTGCGGTGTTCGCTTCCAATTCCAAACTGACGAACACGATCGTGAACGGCTCGGCTGTTTTTTGTCCGCAACTCAGCTGAACCTCTGCCGGGCCGGGATTCAGATCCGGTGGCGGCAGAATCGTCAGCGAGCCCGGTGAGGAGGCCAGAACCAGTCCAGGCGAGCCAGCAATGCTGACATGATTCGCGTCGGCGTCGCCGCAAAAACCATGACCGAGCAGCTCGAGACGGTCCGAGATCGTGGCAGCCCGCGGCGCCAAGGTCACCTGTTCGGTGGAGGAAGGAATATCGGTGGAGGTAAGAATCGTGGTGGTCACGCGGCCGGTGCGGCCTTCGATGGTCGCATAAATGGTGCCAGGATTTAATGGCGCAACGAATAGCGCTCGCCCAGTCGCGTCAGTTGTGACTTTATCGCCGTTGGAGAAGTCCACCTTCACACCCGGAGTGAGCCGGCCGGCAAAGTCGAGCACGGCTAAGGTAGAACGTTCGCCGGTGACCAGCTTGTGTGGCAAGAGCAGGATGCGAGCGCCGGACGGAGGGGGAGCTTGCTGCGCCAAGGTGAAAGCGCCGAAGGTCAAGAAAAGTAGGCTCAGAGTTGCGAGCGCATGCTCGATTGGCCGAAAGAAGGAGCGCACTTAGCGATTGTAGTGGAGATTGCGGCCGGGTTGAAGCCGGTGAGTAGCGGATGGAACGCATGTCACTGAGAGCACTGTGGGTTTGGCGGTATTTCGGGTATTCTTCCGAACTGGCCATGAGGCCAGTGTGCTGGAACGGTTAATCAGTTGGGCGCAAAGCCTTTCACAGGGGACAGGCGTCTGCTAGCGTGGATGAGAAGAGGTCGGGACCGGTATCCGCGCCGGGGGAAACGCGTGTGCTCACGAAAAGCTTGGAAGGAGACGTTGTGCAGATCGTCAGCGGGGGTGTGAGCGATGTGGGGCGCGTGCGCACCAATAATGAGGATTCCTTTCGCATCGTAGAGCCAATGAACCTGTTCATACTTTCGGATGGCATGGGCGGCGAAGCGCATGGCGAAGTGGCCAGCGCAATGGCAGTGGACACGGTGGAGAAATATTGCAGCAATCCGGAACCGTCGAAAGAAGATTCCGGGGTGACGCTGCACGGAACCACGAGCGACAGCTGGTCTCCGGAAACAAAGAAGCTGCAGAACGCGGTGTATCAAGCCAATTTCGCCATTCATCAGTCCGCGCAGAAACACCCGGAACAGCGCGGGATGGGGGCAACCCTGACGACAGGATGGCTGAACGGCACAAAACTGAGCCTGGCCCACGTTGGGGACAGCCGGGCGTACTTGTTGCGCACGGGAAGCTTGCAGCAACTGACCAACGATCATTCGCTGGTGGCGGAGCAGGTGCGCCGGGGAATTTTGACACCGCAGCAGGCGGAAGAGAGCGAAATGCAAAGCGTGCTGCTGCGCGCGCTGGGAGCGAACCCGGAAGTGGACGTGGAGGTTGATGAAATCGACGTGATGCCTCGGGACGTCCTGCTGTTTTGCTCCGACGGCCTGACTCGGATGGTCAGCGAACCGGAAATCGCTGGCAAATTGCAGTCGGAAACAGATCCGAAGTTGGCGGCGCAGAAATTGGTGGATTTGGCGAATGAGCGAGGCGGACTGGATAACGTGACTGTGATTGTTGTGCGCATACAGGAAGAATCCAAAAGTTGGTTTTCCTGGTTGCGCCGGGACCCGGGTAAGAAAGAGTAGAACCTCCCAGGGAGGGATGCCGCATGGCAAAGCTCAGCCTGCTGTTCGAGAACAAGCTGGTGAAAGAAGTCCCGATTGGGAATCGCCCGGTATCGATCGGACGTTCACCGGATAACGATCTGCCGATCGACAATCTGGCGGTTTCGACGTATCACGCGCGGGTGTACTACGAGGGCGGGAAGCTGGTGGTGGAAGACTTGGATAGCTTGAACGGGACGTTTGTGAACGATCTGCGGGTGGAACGGGCCATGCTGCACGATGGCGATTCGATCTGGATCGGTAAACACAGCATCAAGGTGGATGCCACCGCGGATTCTGCGATTCCTTGGGACACCGGACGGAAAGCGGCAGCGCCGAAGATTAATGAAACCATGGTGCTGGACACCAAGGCGCGCCGGGACATGCTGCAGCAGGCTGCTGCGATGGGCGAACGCTCGCAACTGGGAGCGGGGCGCGTCAGGATGCCGACGCTGGTGGTGTTGAACGGCAAAGTGGAACACAAAGAATACGTGCTGACCAACAAACTCACTGTAATTGGTAAATCCCCGATGGCCACCATCCGGCTGAGAGGGTGGTTCAAACCGCAGGTGGCGGCGCAAATCAATCAGAGGGACGATGGCTATTATTTGGGGACCGGTGCGAAAATTCCGTCTGTCAATGGCGCACCGATTCAAGGCCCGGTGCGGTTGAACGATGGCGACCTCATCGAGGTCTGCGGAATCCGGATGAACTTTATCGTACGGGAGTAGCACGCCTTTTCCATGGCCACCGCTCCGCCACAAGGAGGCCTGCAGCGACGCAGTTGGCTGCGGGTACGGACTCTGCTCGCGGAATGGTGGGAGCACCGCGCGTCATTTTTTATCAGCCTGGGGATCACCCTCGCGGCGCTGAGCATTTATTTGTTCACGTTCCTGGGTGACCGTAGCACGCCACTTTTCGACTTCCTGAAACGATTTGAGTACAGCACGCTGGATACGCGCTTCCGTTATCGGCCGGCGCGGTATACGCCGCCCGATTCGCGCATTGTGATCGTTGCGATCGACCAGCGTTCGCAGGAAGTGTTTGGTAAGTGGCCGTTTTCCCGCAAGTACTTCGCACAGATGCTGGACGTGTTGCATGAAGATGGAGCAAAGGTTGCGGCCTTCGACATTACTTTCGACAAGCCGGACCTGACCGCCGCGCCAGTGCAGGCACTGTGGACAAAACTTGAGGAGGATAAGAAGGCTGGACACGCGCCGGACGCCAAGCTGGAAGCACAAGTGGCGGAAGTGGCTAGAGAGTTTGATTCCGATGCGCAATTCGCGGCGGCCATTGCGGCGATTTGGCCCCGTAGTGTTGGGCAATTTTTTTCTGGAGCCGCAGGAGGTGCGCGGGATCGATGGAGCGGTCCTTGATAAGTACGCGGAGATGGTGGAGTGGTATTCGCTGAATCGCGTGGCGTTGAAATCCGCGAGCGGGAAGGCTGATTTCGCGGAGCTGCTTAACAATTATCAGGCCGAAGGCACGCTGTACACGGCCACAGTGGCGAATATTCCGGTTCTGGCGCCGCCGCAAAATGACGAGAGGACCGCGATCGGGTTTTTCAATATTTCTTCGGACGCGGATGGGGTGCTGCGCCGCTCGCTGCTGGTTTTGCCATTTGGACGCTCGAACAATCCGGACGACATCGACCTGTATGGTTCGCTGGAGGTGCAGGCTTTGCGGCTGTACCTGGGCTTGAAGACCGATCAGGTGACCGTGAATTACGGTCCGGCGGGAATTGCCACAATTCAGCTGGGAAACAAACTGACGGTACATCCGGATTATCTGGGCCGGACCATGATCAACTACCGCGGACCGCGCGGAACATATCCGTACTATTCGTTGGCCGATGTGGTGCAGCACAATTTCATTCGCGGGGCATTTAAGGACAAGATTGTGCTGGTGGGGGCGTCGGCCACTGGAATTGGAGACTTGCGCACACCGCCGTACGGCGGGATCGATTATCCCGGGATGGAAGTTCACGCCAACGCCATCGATAACATGCTGAACAACGGATTTCTGGTGCGAGGCGCACACCAGATTGTATTGGATCTGTTGCTGATCTTTGCGCTGGGGCTGCCGCTAGGATTCGCACTGGCGCTGCTTTCACCGCGTTGGACCTGGTTCGGCCTGGCATTGCTGGTTCCGTTGGTGGCGCTGATCTACGGCGCGTTTCTGCACGGATGGTGGCTGAACTTTACGGTGCCAGCAGGAACGCTGACCGCAAATGTAATGGGCGTGGCGCTGTACCGCGCGCTGGTGGAAGAAAAGGAAAAGCGCAAGGTGCGCAGCGCTTTTGGACATTACCTGAGCCCGGAGGTGATCCGGCGATTGCTGTTGAACCCGCAGTTGGTGGAACCGCGAAAAACGGAAATCACGGTGATGTTCAGCGACATTCGTGGATTCACGACAATTTCGGAAAAACTGGACGCGCAGGATCTGGCGTTATTTCTGAATGCATATTTGTATGACATGACGAAGATCGTTTTCGACTCTCATGGCACGCTGGACAAATACATCGGCGATGCGGTGATGGCGTTCTGGGGAGCGCCGTACGAGGACGTCCGGGCATCCGGTACAGGCGTGCCGGGCGGCACTAAAAATGATGAAACGGGTGCGTGAGTTGCAAAACAAATGGGCGGTCGAGGGAAAACCGGCGATGGATATTGGCATTGGGCTGAACTCAGGCGCGGCCAGCGTGGGCAACATGGGATCGTCGCTGCGATATGGCTACACGGCGCTTGGGTGATACGGTCAATCTGTCTTCACGACTCGAAGGACTGAACAAGGAGTACGGCACGCACATCATCGTGAACGAAACCACGTATGAGGCTGCGAAAGATGCGGGATTCTTGTTTCGCGAGTTGGACTTAATCCGGGTGAAAGGGAAGCTGCAGCCGGTGATGATTTACGAGTTGTCCGGGGACGTTGCGGAATTGCAGGCGAATGGAACACTGGAGGATGCGCAGGTGCGCCAGGGAGATTTTGTAGAAGCGCGCAAGCTCTACCGTGAACGGAAGTGGGTAGAAGCGTTGAGTGCATTCCAGAAGATACTGGAGCGATGGCCCGGGGATGGGCCGTCCATCGTGTATCTGAAACGCTGCGAAGAGTATCAGGCGGAAGAGCCGGTCTCGGATTGGGACGGCGTATTCGTGATGACGCACAAATAATTTTTGACGCTGCGTTCTCGGCGAATGCTGAAGAACAACTGCTGGTGTGAGTGACGCGAGCTGAAATCCTGCGCAATGATTCGCTATTGATCGATCGCGTCTGGCTAATCTTTTTGGACGATGCCGGTAACGCCGGCCACAAAGAGAGTGGCGAGAATCCAGCCGAGGAGAACCTGGAGGCGCTGGAAAGCAAACAGGAAGCGTGGCGAGGAAAATGGCGAGGAGCCTAGAGGATCGGCGGCTCTGCTGCTTGTGGCCGATATTCTCGCGTTCTGGGAGCCGGGAGTGGGGTCGGGTCCCCAACGATCGGTCTGTCCAAGTTTGACGAGGGGCAGCGAATTTTCGAGCGAATAAACGAACGGGCTGAGCGGCTCATAATGGTTGGGCGGAGAGCCGCTGGCTTTGAAATGGGTGTAAGCGCTTTCGTCGCGTGGAACCATCGCGCCTGCCGCGCGCGCACCCGCGAACACTGCCCAACCGAGGAGCACCAAAATCGCCAGGCCGGCGAGAGCACGAAGTGGATAGTAGCCGTAACCCACAACCAGGCTGAGCGGCCAGCGGAATAATTTGGCGGCAAGGGTGCGCTCTTCCTTCCAGAGCTGATCCTCCATAGCGAAAAGAACGCGACGAGCGCTGCGGTCCACACCGGCGTTGCGCATGACCTTGGCGAGTTGCCGATAGGGTTGCGGAGTGAAGGGTTGCTGGAGCGCTAACCAGGCCAGGCGCGTTTTGGGTTCCGTCAATCCTGTCAGCACATGTCCATAGACAAAGCCATCGAGATTCAGTTTGCCGGCTGGCGGCCAGCAGGATTTGTCGTCCGAAATAGCACCGGCTGAAGCGTTGCTCAGATCGAGCGAAGCGCGTTCCGGGTTGCGCACGCCGGTCCAAACGACGGTACCTTTCACGATGGAGTCAGCGAGACGCACTTGGCCTTCGGCGGAGAAACCGTCGCGGAAGAGAACGTCACCTTGCACGTTGATGCGATCGGCATTCAACGCTTTGCCGCCAGGATTCCTGAAATTGCCGCCATCACATTCCAGGTTGTCACCGACTTGCGCGCTCAACAGATTGACCTCGCCGTCCGCCGAAAAACCCCCGCGGAGAAACACGAACCCACGAACGTTGACGCTGTCCGCATTCAAAGCTGTGGATCCGGGATTCTTGAAGACGCCGCCATCGCAGGCCAAATTGTTGCCGATCTGCGCGCCGGGCAAATTGACTTCGCCTTCGGCGATGAAACCAGTGTGCAAAAGCACGTTGCCCTTCACGCTTATGCGATCAGCATTGAGCGAAAGGCCAGTGGGATTCTTGAACTTGCCGCCATTACACTCGAGGTTGCCATTCACGTGCGCGCCAAGAAAGCGGACTTCTCCTTCGGCAGCAAAGCCGTCGCGAAGAAACACGCTGCCTTGAACGGTGATGCGATCGGCGCTAATGGCGCTTCCCCCGGGATTGCAGAAGGAACCATCGTTGCACTCGAAATTTCCACCGACTTGCGCGCCGAGAAGACGCACTTCGCCTTCGGCAAGGAACGCGTTGCGAAGAAACAGGCTGCCGCGGATGCGGATACGGTCGGCGCGCAGCGCTTTTCCCGCGGCATTGCGCAAACGTGCAGAGCCGCAATCGAGATTGCTACCGATCCGGGCGCCGAGCAGTTGAATTTCACCTTCCGAGCAAAATCCATTATTCAGCGAAAGGGTTCCTCTGATTTTTGCGCGCTCGGCATTGATGGAACGAACCCAGCTTCCGCCGAAATCAATCGTCGGAATGCGCAAGAAGCGGAGTTTGGTTTCCTGCTTGAGGCTGCAACAGCGAAGAGAGAGCGGGAAACGGACGCGCACAAAAGAAAGGTCCAACGAGCCCTCGATGCGAGCGCCATAAGCTTGAACGCCGCGTGGGTCAACGTGGCGGCGTGCATGGCGATCGATACAGAGCCAGCGAATGAGCGCGGCACGGATGGCGCGATCCGGTCCCCAGGTATCGGCTTTGGCGGGATTGTTTGCGGGATCGAAATCCTTGGGACTGGGACCGCACCAGGCGATTTCGCCGATCGCGGCCGCGGCGAGGAGTTTGCGTTCGGCTTCGCGCAAAGATGGAAACTGAGCATCGGCGAGGGCGATGAGGTGTTCGGCATTGCCGGAGAAGGATTGCGTAGGCATGGGTCCTGGTTTGTTTGAGAGCCTTATATCACGGGCGGAACGTTGACACCACCGATACGAAACAGCCAAATTGGACGCGCATGATGCGAGGGAATGGAGGACGAGGAAACGACCCGGGGCGTGCCTGTCAAGCCATCTAAGAATGTAACCGTAGCTGGGGTTGTCGAGACATTTGAAATGTAACCGAAGGGTTGTTGTTGTTGCGGCTGTGGGAAAGTGGGAATCCCGCGCCGTTTGCGGGATTCCCAAGCGCAGCGGCTTTTCCACAGCCGTTGGCCCGGCGTCTTGGTGGCGCTGCTTCCGCTGGCGGCTCTGCCCTGGGACTCAGCCGGCGATTGGCTAGCCGGGCGATGCGCTCCAGTTTGCGTTCGATGATCCGGCTCAGTTGAAAGGGGTCCAGCCGCTTTCGCAATTCTTCCAGCTGGGCGACTTTCTTGGGGTCCGCTTGCGGGCACTCCCGCACGCGTTCGAATGGGGTGCGCGCGGCATCGTAAACGCGCCGCACCTTGCTACCCACGCGCACCTTCTTCAGCAACTTCACCGAGGGAAGAAACAAGTTCAGCCACAACCGCAGTTCCTGGCCGTAGAGATCGTTCATCGCCGCCACCGCTTCGTGGGTGTCGTAGCGATCCCAGGCCAGCAGCTTGCGCACATGCGTCCAATTCTTTTGCTCAATGTGCGCGTTGTCATCCTTCTTGTAGGGTCTCCCGCGCGTGAGCTGAATGTGCTGCTGTTCACACCAACCTTTCAGATGCCAGTTGATGAACTCGCTGCCATTGTCGGAATCCACTCCCAGCAATGGAAACGGCAAGCCCGTGGCGACCTCGTTTAAGGCCCGCTGCACGGCCTGTTCGCCGCGTCCCAGCACGGCCCGCGATTCCGTCCAGGTGCTGTGAATGTCGGTGACGTTCAGCGTATGCGCGAACTCTCCGCTGGCAGAATTGCCAGAATGCGAAACCAGATCCACTTCCGTGAAACCCGGGGTGTGCACGTCCCAGCGATCGGTCTTCACCGGAATGTGGTGCTTCAGCAAATAGCCCGGCTTGGTGCGTCCGTAAATGCGCCGGCGCCGCTGGGTCTTGTGCGCTTTTAGCCGACGGTCCATCTGTCGTGGACTGATCGCCAGCAATTGCTTTTCGATCTCCGGGCGCACCCGAAAATGCTTGCGAATCCACGGCCGCCACAACGGCAACAGCGCTTTCAAGCGCACCGACCAGGGATACCCGGCGGCCTCCCACACCGCGGTCAAAACCGTCAGCGTTTCTTGACTGTAGCTGACCCCCCGCCGCCGCTCCCGTGACCGCCGATGCCTCTCCGGTCGCGGTCCGTTCAGCAAACGAATCGCATACTTGCGGTGATAGCCGGTGTTGGCACAGAACTCGCCCAAGATCACCTTCTTGTCCTTTCGTCCCGCCTTCCGATACCGCTCATAAATGGCTCGCAGATACTCCCGTCGTCCCTTGTTCCCCAACCCCGTAGTCTCCTTTTCTCCTGTTTTGGTTGGGTTACATCTTAAATGGCGCGACGTTATCCCCTTCGGTTACATTTTAGACGGCGCGATACGGCGTGTACCTAAATGGAGTGTTTTCGTAGTCTAATAACAGAACACGAGAAAATGCGGAGGATAAGGGGCGTTGTTGGTCGTACGTGCGCTGCCCCAAGCTATCCGTAGCCAAGGTAATTCTTCGTACCTTATGTGGATTGTTCGATTAGCTCTTTCCAGGCCATATACGTTCATCGTAATGGCACTGGTCATCGTGCTGCTGACGGCAGTGGTGGTGCCGCGCACGCCCACCGATATTTTCCCGGTCATCAATATTCCAGTGATCGCGCTGGACTGGACGTACACCGGCCTGCAACCGCAGGAGATGGAACAGCGCATCACCAGCAACGTGGAGCGCGGAATCACGACGCTGGTGAACGACGTTGAACACATCGAATCGCAATCTCTGAACGGAATTGCGGTAATCAAGATTTACTTCCAACCGAACGCCAATGTTCAGACGGCGTTGGCGCAGGTTACCGCGATTTCCCAGACATTTTTGCGCGCGTTGCCGCCGGGAACGACACCGCCGCTGGTGATTATTTATTCCGCGTCGACGGTGCCGGTACTGCAGATTGGATTGACCAGCGACCGGCTGAGCGAACAGGCGCTGTTCGATTACGGAAATAATTTCATTCGAACGCAATTGGCTACGGTGCAAGGCGCGTCGATGCCCTACCCGTACGGGGGCAAGCCGCGGTTGATCTCCGTGGATTTGGATCCGACCACGTTGCAAGCGAAAGGGCTCTCGCCTGTCGATATCGTGAACGCAGTAAACGCGCAGAATCTGATTTTGCCGACGGGAACGGCGAAGATAGGGGTTCTGGAATACAACGTAGAAATGAACGCGAGCCCGAAGACCGTGGCGGAATTGAACGATCTGCCGGTAAAAACGGTGAACGGCTCGACGATCTATCTGCGGGACGTGGCGCACGTGCGCGACGGATTCTCTCCGCAGACGAACGTGGTGCTGGCAAACGGGCAACGCGGCGTGCTGATGAGCGTGTATAAGACGGGTAGCGCTTCGACGCTTTCGATTGTCGACCGGGTAAAGCAAAGATTAGAGGACTTTGCGCCGACCCGGCCGGAAGGACTGAAGGTCACCACGTTTTTCGACCAGTCGTTGTTTGTGCGCGCGGCGATTCAGGGGGTGTTGCGCGAAGCGTTGATCGCGGCGTGTCTGACGGCAGTAATGATTCTGCTGTTCCTTGGGAACTGGAAGAGCACGCTAATTATCGCGATCTCGATTCCTTTGTCGATTCTGGTGAGCGTGCTGTGCCTGAGCGCGTTGGGCGAAACCATCAACATCATGACCCTTGGCGGGCTGGCTTTGGCCGTGGGAATCCTAGTGGATGACGCCACCGTGGAAATCGAGAACATCAACCGCAACCTGGCGATGGGCAAAGAAACCGTGCAGGCCATTCTGGATGGCGCGCAACAAATTGCGGTGCCCGCGTTCGTTTCGACTCTGTGCATCTGCATCGTGTTTATCCCCATGTTTTTTCTTTCCGGCGTAGCGCGATACCTGTTCGTGCCACTGGCGGAAGCGGTGATTTTCGCGATGTTGGCTTCGTACATGTGGTCGCGAACGATTGTGCCGACGATGGCGATGTACTTGTTGAGTTCGGAGGACGAGTATCATGCCGACGAACACGCCGGGGAGAAAATGGGTTTTTTCCGGCGATACCAGCAGAAATTCGAGCATGCGTTCGAAAGCTTCCGCCACGGGTATCATGGAGCGCTGACGATTGCGCTTGGAGAATGCCAAGCTGTTCGCCGCGTGTTTTCTGGCATTTTGCGTGCTTTCGGTAGGCCTGGCGTTCTTTTTGGGCCGAGACTTTTTCCCGAGCGTGGACGCGGGGCAGATTCGCCTGCACATGAGGGCGAGAACGCGGATTGCGCATCGAAGAGAGCGCGAAATTGGCGGATCAGATCAATCAAGTGGTCCGGCAAACGATTCCTGATAAGGATTTGGTTACGGTGCTGGACAACATCGGGTTGCCGTATTCGAGTATCAACCTGACGTACAGCAACTCTGGAACGATCGGAACGGCGGATGGGGAGATTCTGGTTCAGTTAAAACCGGAGCGCGGAAAACCTACGGGCGCATATATTGATGATTTGCGGCGGCGGCTGCCACACGAATTTCCCGGAGTCCAGTTTTTCTTCCAGCCGGCGGACATTGTCACGCAGATTCTGAACTTCGGGACGCCGGCGCCGATCGACATTCAGATCGTGGGACAGAACCAGGTCGGCAATTTCGAGGCGGGCCTGAAACTTGAGAATGAAATCCGGGAGATTCCGGGCGCGGTAGATGTTCACGTGCAGCAGGCGTTCGAGGGCCCACGCTTTTCCTGGACATCAACCGGACGCGAGCGCAATACGTAGGTTTGCAGGCGCGCGACGTAGCTCAGAACGTACTGATCTCGTTGTCATCGAGCTTCCAGACCGCGCCAAATTTCTGGTTGGACCCGAAAAACGGAGTGAGCTATAGCGTGGCGGTGCAGACGCCGCAATACCGCATGGACAGCTATCAGGACCTGCAAAACACTCCAGTAACGGGGACGGCCGGCGTGAACAGTCCGGCGCCGCAAATTTTAGGAAACCTGGTGACAACGTCGACAGTGGCGCGACCGGCTTCGATTTCGCACTATAACGTCCAACCGATGATCAATGTGTACGCGTCCGTTTCCGGGCGGGACCTGGGATCCGTGGCCAAGGAAGTGACACAGAGAGTGGACGCGATTCGGAAAGAGTTGCCGCGCGGAAGCAACATCATAATCCGCGGGCAAGTGCAGACGATGAATACATCGTTTATTGGACTGGGCGTGGGACTGGTTGGCGCGATTGTTCTGGCCTATTTGCTGATCGTGGTGAATTTCCAGTCGTGGCTCGATCCGTTCATTATCATCACGGCGCTTCCGGGAGCGCTGGCGGGAATTTGTTGGATGCTGTTGTTCACGCGTACGACGCTGAGTGTGCCTTCCTTGACCGGAGCGATTATGTGCATGGGCGTGGCGACGGCGAACAGCATTCTGATGGTGTCGTTTGCACGGGAACAGTTGAACGAGGGAAAAAACCCATTTGATGCGGCGCTGGACGCAGGATTTGTGCGAATCCGGCCAGTGATCATGACCGCGTTGGCGATGATTATCGGCATGGTGCCGATGGCCATTGGATTGGGCGAAGGCGGCGAGCAGAACGCGCCTTTAGGCCGCGCGGTGATTGGCGGATTGCTGTTCGCGACAGTGGCGACATTGTTTTTCGTGCCGTGCGTGTTCTCGATCATTCATGGATTTTTGGCACGCCGGCGTCGACAGAGTAGAAGCTTAGAGCTGTACTGATAATTTTACGGTCTTAGCGAGATAGACGAGGCATTCGATATGACTGAAAGCTCAAAAGCGGGAGGGCACGAGACCGGGCAGAAATCCGCCAAGAAGAGCCGGTTGTTTGCGGTATTTCTGGGGTTCGTGGTGGTGTTGGTGATCCTGGGCGGAATTGTGATGCTGCAGAGGCGTTCGCAATTTCAGGCGCTGGCGAAGGATACGGAAAAGCTGGCGGTTCCCACCGTGGCGATCATTCACCCAACACCTGAAGCGTCAGGAGAAGATTTGGTGCTGCCCGGGACGTTGCAAGCGTATGTGGAATCGCCGATTTATGCGCGGACCAACGGCTATTTGAAGAAGTGGTACCACGACATTGGCAGCCGGGTGAAGAAAGGCGAGTTGCTGGCAGACATCGAAACCCCGGAAGTGGATCAGCAACTGATGCAAGCACAGGCAGACTTGAATACCGCGCAGGCCAACGAACATTTATCGGCAATCACGGAGACGCGTTACAGCGACCTGCTGAAAACCGACGGAGTGAGCAAACAGGAAGTCGATAATGCCACCGGGGATTTGGCCGCGAAGCGGGCGATCGTGGAATCATCGCAAGCCAACGTGAGGCGACTGCAGGAACTGAAATCGTTCCAGAAGGTGTTCGCACCTTTCGACGGGGTGATCACGCAACGGAATGTGGATATCGGAACGCTGATTAACGCTGGCAACGGCGGAACCTCGCAACAGCTTTTCTATCTGGCACAGACAGATCCCATTCGCCTGTACGTAAATGTGCCGGAAGCCTATGCGCCATCGATTCACAAAGGGCTGGGCGCATATATCGAGCTGGCGCAATATCCTGGCGAAAAATTCAATGGGCAAGTGGTGCGTACCGCGGAAGCCATCGACCTGGCTACGCGCACATTGCTGACGGAAGTGGACGTGCCGAATAGATCCGGGCTGCTGCTTCCGGGCGGGTACGCGCAAGTGCATTTGCTGGTGCGCGTGAAGACGGAACGGTTGCAGGTTCCGGTGAACGCGCTGCTGTTCCGGTCGGAGGGCTTGCGGGCGGTAGTGATCGACCAGAATCACAAAGTGCGTTTGCAGGCGCTGGCCATCGGGCGCGATTACGGCACTTCTCTGGAAGTTCTGACGGGATTGAAGCCGGACGACTGGATCGTGCTGAATCCTCCCGATTCGATCGAAAATGGCCAGGACGTACACGTGAAACAGGTGAGCAATCCGTTGGCGACGCCGGCCAATCAACCGCCACCCAGTCCGGTGAAACCGGTGCCTCAAACGACTGCCACGCCGGGGAAAAATCCTGAATGATTTGCAGGCCGGTCATCGTGAATCGCAGGAAAGCCATTCCTGCCGCAGTGGCAGGGCTGCTGGTGTGGTGTGCCGGTTGTACGGTTGGCCCGAACTACAAACGGCCATCGGCGCCAGTTCCGGCAACGTGGCAGGTCAGCGAGCCATGGCGGCAGGCGGAACCGAAGGATGCAGTGCCAAAGACCGACTGGTGGACGCTGTTTCACGATGATGAGTTGAACGGGTTCGAAACGGATTTACTGAACGCGAACCAAACGCTGCAAGTGGCGTATGCGCATTATCAGCAGGCGCGCGCTTCCGCGGCGGTGCAAAACGCAACGCTCTTTCCGACGCTCGCGGTGAATCCATCGATCGCACGCGAGGGATATTCCGCCAATCGCGCGACTGGATCGGGCTTTCCTCTCACGGCCTCGGTGACGCAGAACAGCTACATTCTGCCATTCACCGTGAGCTATGAGGTGGACCTGTTTGGGCAACGGCGACGGACGGTTGAGGCGGCGCAAGCCGCGTTTCAGGCGAATGCGGCAGACCTGCAGAACATGCAATTGGTGCTGACGGCGGAGTTGGCAGCGGATTACTTCACGGCGCGCCAGCTCGATTCAGAAATCGGCATCCTGGATCGCACGGTGCAAACACTGCAAAGGGGCCTGGATCTGGTGAAGTCGAGACATACCGGCGGAATCGCGTCCGGTTTGGACGTGGCGCAAGAAGAAACGCTGCTGAATACGACGCGCACGCAAGCCATCTTGTTAAAGCAGCAACGAAAGCAATATGAAGATGCGATCGCGGTGCTGGTCGGAAAGCCTGCGCCGGATTTTCACTTAGTTGTGCGGGAATTGAAAGCGGAGCCGCCCAACATCGATAGCACCATACCTTCGGATGTGCTGGAGCGGCGTCCAGACATAGCAGAGTCCGAGCGACAAATGGCCGTGGCGAATGCTCAGATCGGCGTAGCCAAAGCGGCTTATTACCCTTCGCTGGTGCTTTATGGACAGGGCGGATGGAATTCCACGAGCATCTCGCAGTTGTTCAGCGCGAGCAGCGGGTTTTGGGCTGTTGGCGCAAACGTGGCCGAAAACATCTTCACCGGCGGTGCGCGGCGCGCGCAAGTGCAGTATCAACAGGCAGGCTACGATGCCACGGTGGCAAATTATCGGGGTACAGTGCTGACTGCCTTCCAGGAAGTGCAAGACAATATCACCGGACTTGAGGTACTGGCGTCTGCGAGGCAATCGCAGGCCGATGCCGTGACGTCGTCGCGGCGGCAACTTGACCTGGCCACCTCGCGATATGTGGGCGGGCTGGTGAGTTATCTGGATGTGGTGAGCGCACAGCAGAATCTTTTGAGCAACGAGCAAGAAGCCGCGGTGATTCAAGGGCAGCGACTGGTGACTTCGGTCTTGTTGGTGAAAGCGCTTGGCGGCGGCTGGGATGCAGCGAGTCTTGCGGCGGTGCATGTGAAGGCGCAGTTTAAAGATATTGTAGCGCCGTGATGTGCCAGCGACGCGGATGCCCCGATTGAGATTTTGCGCGAAGTTCGAGCTGAGATTCTTCGTCGCAAAAAACGCCCGCGTTTTTGTTTGGCAAGACTGCTTGATAACACCCGTAAAAACAGAGATTTAAAGGAATTTTGAGCAAGTACGAAGATTTTCGTTGACAGTACGAACGTCTTCGTAGTAGTTTCCTCGCATGGCTACCCCGTCCCATCGAAAACCGACGACCTCTGAACTGGAAATACTGCATATCCTGTGGAGCGCGGGCCCTCCACGGTGCGCGATGTCTACGAAGCTCTGCAGGAGAAAAGACCAATTGGCTACACCAGCGTCTTAAAGCTCATGCAGATCATGACCGCCAAGGGCAGTGTGAAACGCAACGAAGAGCAGAGGGCGCACGTGTATGAGGCCGTGCAACCCGAGGAAAAGACAAAACGGGACCTGGCGTTGGATGTGCTGCAGAGAGTGTTTGATGGCTCGGCCAGCGAGCTGATGATGCACGCGCTAGCGAGCCGCAAGGCTTCGAAGGAAGAGATAGACGAGATGCGGCGGTTGCTGAACGAGCACGAAAGGAAAATGCGATGACGCTCCTGATGCAGTGGTTCACGCCCGCGACGCTGCGATTGCTTGCGCTTTCGTTGCTGCATTTCTTGTGGCAGGGAGCGGCGCTGGCGGCGCTGGGCTACATGGTGATGGCAATGTGCCGGAGCGCGGCGGCGCGCTATTCCGTCGGAGCGGCCGTTATGGCGCTGATGATGGCCGCGCCGGTTGGCACTTTTCTGGTATTTCGCTCGCAAGAGCGGGCCAGCTCACAGCAAACGTGGGTAGCAGGAACGGCGGGTACCTCGACACAGGCTCCGCACCACGCATGGGCTACTGCGAACAAATCGAAAAGCAGCGACGAAAGCGAGAGTGCCCCGGCTTACTTTGTGTGGCTGGTGGAATTCTGGTTCGCCGGAGTGGTGTTGCTGAGTTTGCGTTCGGCCGGAGGAATTCTGCTAATCGAACATCTGCGGAGCAAGGAAACGATTCCGGTCACGAAGGAACTTCATGAGATTTGCGTGGCGTTGCAGAGACGCATGGGACTGACGCGGGCGATCCGCTACTGCGAAAGCCTGCAGCTTGATGCGCCAGCGGTGGCCGGGTGGCTACGGCCGGTGGTGCTGCTTCCCCTCTGCGCGGTAAGCGGCTTGACCGAGGCGCAACTCGAAGCGGTGATCGCTCATGAACTGGCGCACATCCAACGCTACGACGCGTTCGTGAATTTGTTCCAGGTTGGCGTGGAGACGCTGCTGTTTTATCACCCGGCGGTATGGTGGATCGGGAAGCGAGTAAGGGTCGAGCGCGAGCATTGCTGTGACGACGTTGCCGTGGCGCTTTGCGGGAACGCCGTTACTTACGCACACGCGCTGACACGTATGGCGGAGAGCAAGGCCGCGCCACAGTTGGCGATGGCCGCGAACCGCAGCCCGTTGGTGGAACGCATCGCCCGGGTGCTGGGTGCGGGACGCGCGGCGGAATCCATTCACGGTGCGAATTTATCAGCGGGCGTATTGTGCTTATCGGCGGCGCTTCTGGCAGGAGGCGCGCTGTTGGGAAGCGTGCGACACGCACAGGCACAAACGCCCGTTCCGGCTCCGAAAGCGGTAGTGACCCCAGATGCGACTGTGAAGGTCAAAACAGTTGCGCCGACAATTCGCGAAGATCGTAGTCGTTGCGCGACGCGCAGTAGTGCCGGCGAAACCGGCGCCGGCTCGCGGTCGCCGCTACAGCCACGCCTAGAGTTTCCGTGACGGTGGCGCCCAGACCGATGATTGTCGCTGTGCCCGCGAAAGTCTGGTCGTACGCATACTCCTATGCGCGCGCTCACGGTTATGACTTTTCTCAGGCGGCCACGCCAGCACCAGCGGCGCGTCCGGCGCGTCGGCGCCTCAAGCCGGTGCGACTCCCGCGCCTACTCCGCAAGCTGAGCCGGCGAGCCCAAAGCAAAGCTACATCGATTCCATCAACACAGCCGGCCTGACCAATCTCTCCGTAGACGATTTGATCAGCCTGAAGGTGCAGGGCATCACGGCGGATTACATCAGGTCCATGAAGGAACAGAACATTAAGCCTGATGTGGACACACTGGTGGGTTTGAAAGTACAAGGCATTACGCCTGAGTACGTAAAGGAAATGCGCGCGGCAACCGGACGAAATCTGGATGCCGATGAACTGATTGGAATGAAAGTGCAAGGCATCACCCCGGAGTACATCAAGGAAATGCATGCTGCCACAGGACAGAAATCTGGATGCGGATGAACTGATCGGAATGAAAGTGCAGGGGGTAACCCCGGAATACGTGAAGCAGATGCACGATTTGGGGTTGAAGACGGATGCCGACGACATCATCGGCATGAAGGTACAAGGCGTGAGCCCAGAATATGTGCGTGAGTTGCGGGGACTGGGCGTGAAGGTGGACGGCGACGACATCATCGGGATGAAGGTGCAGGGCGTAACGCCGGAGTATGTGAAAGGGTTCAACGATTTGGGATTCCATCCCAGCGCCGACGAACTGATCGCCATGAAAGCACAAGGCATAACGCCCGGCTATTTCAAGGAACTGCAAGCGGCGGGATTCAAAGTAGACGTGGATGATGCCATCGGCGCCAAAGCTGCAAGGCATCACTCCGGAGTTTATCGCCAAAGGTGCGTCAGCCACGGATTCAAGGATCTCACCAGAGACAAATTGATCGCGCTGAAAAACTCAGGCGTGATGGACGCCGAGAAATAAAGCGGGAGGCAGAACATGGAACGACGTGACGCATTGATCGCGTACATTCTGGTTGTGTGCACGTTGCTGGCGGGATGGGGATCGCGTGCGGCCGAGAATCTCGCGGGCAGCTGGACGATCGAGCGCAGCGACGAGCCGGGCAAGGTGGAGTTCACACTGATTCACCACGAGCACGGAAATTCGTCGACACATTCTCGGCATGGCCCACCAGTGTGTTCGTGGGGCTGGATCTGTCCAAGCAGGGCAAGCAGGAAGTGAAGTTCACGATCAAGCGCGACGCGGGACGCTTTGACTGCGAAGGGTACGTCGACAATGGCGAGGGCGCGGGTACCTTCCATTTTTTAGCCGATCCGAAGTACGACATCGGAAATGAATGCGCTGGGATTCACGGGCATCGACCAGGAGAAGCAATACTCGATGGCGGTGATGGACGTTAGCCTGGATTTCGCGCGGGAGATGCAGGGCGAGCATCTGAAAGGGCTGGATACGGACAAGCTGATTGCGTTCCGGATCTTTAATGTGAATGCCGAGTTTATTCGCGAATTGCGGGACGCGGGCATCACGGTGACGGATTGCGACAAGCTGGTGGCGTTTCGCATTCATGGAGTCACTCCGGAAATGGTGCGCTTTCTGCACAAATCGGGGTACCGGCCGGACGAAGACGAACTGATCGCGATGCGCATTCATGGGGCGACACCGGAGTACATTCAGCAACTGCAAAAGGAAGGGTACGACCACGTGGAGTTGGAGAAGCTGATTGCTTTTCGAATCCACGGAGTTTCGCCGGAGTTCATCGCCAAGGTGCAATCACTGGGTTACAAACATCCTGAGCCGGACCAACTGATCGCCATGCGGATTCACGGGGTGACTCCGGAATACATTTCGGGACTGAAATCCCGTGGCATGCAGAATTCGAGCATCGATCAATTGGTGAGTTTGCGAATTCAGGGGATCGACTGAATCGCTCCTCGGAATCGCGTGTGCAGTTCCCTTCTCTTCTAAAAACACGAGAAATGGCTTAGGCTTACGGGCGCGATGTGAGGAGCGTATCCGTGAAGCCTGGAAAATTTGTGTGCATGATGATTGCGGCGGCGATTGCCGCTGCTATCACATCTTCGCTGGTGGTTGCGCAGCAGAATCAACCAGGTTCAACAGCGGCCGCACCAAGCGCAGCGGCGCATGCCTCAGACGTAGCCAGCCGGGATGCAATCGTGGCGGCGCTGTACGATTCCATCAGCGGAGCACCGGGCGAGCGCGACTGGACGCGTTTTCGGGCGTTATTTATTCCCGAGGCGCAACTGATTGCCACGTTCAAAAAAAAGGACGGCACGATCGGGTATAAGTCGATGACGCCGCAAGGTTATGCCGATCAGGCTGGCAAATACTTCAAGGAACACGGATTTTTCGAACGGGAAATTTCACGCAAAGTGGAGAGCTACGGCAGCATCACGCACATTTTTAGCACCTACGAATCGCGAGAAACGGCGGAGGGAAAGCCGTTCGAACGCGGGATCAACAGCATTCAACTGTTTAATGATGGATCGCGATGGTGGATTGTGGACGTGTACTGGACCGGAGAAACGCCGGACAACCCGATCCCAGAGCGGTACCTGAGCAAAACCGAGCAATAGCCGAGTCTAGCGAATATTTAACTGGCCTGTGCCAACGTGGGCGTGCAGGCGGTACTTGCCAGCAGCGTCGCGGGAAATGGTCCGAAACAGGCCGCCTTTGGAATCCCCAAAAATATCGGCGTCGACCTCGCCCACGTTCACGGACATATCGACATGGCCGTAATCTTCAGGCTTGTCTATGGTAATGGTGAGTTCACCCGCACGAAGTTCCACGTCCTTGTTCCCGGTGACGTTCTGCACGTTCACATCGCCGGCAGAAATGCGGGCGGTAAGGTCGGAATTTTTGGGAACGTGAATGATAATTTGCAAATCCTTTTTAGGACCGCCGGTTAAATGCAGTTCAGCAACATGGTTGGCGACCGAGAGCCGGCCCTTCACGTCCTGAATTTTGTCGGCATCCTTGCCGGCCAGATCGACGGTGATTTTGTCGTCATCGGTGCCGACGATCAGGATTTCACCGGAACGAACGTGCAGTCGAAGCGGGACGTTGGAGGGACAATCGAATTCCATGTGCGGCTTGCCAGCCACGACGATATCTTTGATATTTCTAGCAAAGACGGGAAGAGCAAGGACCAAAAGGGCAAACGCCAGAGCGAGACGTTTCACAGGGCCACCTCCCCAGTTGGACAATGATACGCGGTGGATGGCACGAATGTTGCCGTTTTTTCGGCCTAGTACCAGGATTTTACAAATGTGTGACAACGGCGCCGCGGCAACGGCATAGGTGCAAATCTGCGACAATCGATGAAAGGCGATGGCCACTCAGGACGAGATTCGAAAGGCAGCTGACATTATCCGTTCCGGGGGACTGGTGGTGTTCCCAACCGAGACGGTGTACGGATTGGGCGCGAATGCGCTCGACGCCGCGGCGGTGAGCAAAATTTATGCGCTGAAGGGCAGACCGGCTACGAGTCCTTTGATCGTCCACGTAGCCGGGATCGAGCAGGCTCGAGAATTAGCTGCAGAATGGCGTGCAGAGGCCGAAGAACTGGCCCGAGCGTATTGGCCAGGACCGCTTACGATTGTGGTGCCAAAGCAGGCCATCATTCCCGATGAGGTGACCGCAGGCTTGGCTTCGGTGGGATTACGCATGCCGCGCCATCCCGTAGCGCTGGAGCTGCTGAGGTTGGCGGCAGTGCCGATCGCGGCCCCAAGCGCGAATCGATTTACCCAGCTTTCCCCCACGACGGCGCAGCATGTGCGCGATGCGTTTGGCGACGAAACTCCATTTTTACTGGACGGCGGGGTCTGTGAAGTTGGCCTGGAGTCCACCGTGGTGGCGGTGACTCCGGATGGGTTGGAGGTAGTGCGCCCGGGCATGGCGTTGGTGCAGGACGCGACTGATGTTACGGAAACCGGAGAAGGCGCGCATCGCTCTCCTGGACAGCACAAGAAGCACTACAGCCCGCGAACGCGCGTATTGCTGGTTGCCAACGGGAAACTGCCGGAGCATGGACGCGGGGCTTATCTGTGGATCGAACACGAGGCGAGCTCGGCCCGAACGATTCGCATGCCGGCGCAGCCCGAAGCGTACGCTGCACAATTGTATAGCCGGTTACACGAGTTGGATTCCCAGGGGTACGCATGGATTGCGGTGGAACTACCTCCGCAAACGCGAGAATGGGTGGCGGTTCGAGACCGCCTGACGCGCGCAGCGTACTGAGAGTAGCGGCCGAAGCGGTACTGAAAAGACGCAAAATGGCAAACCGAACCCGCCCGGAACGAGCTACAATCTTGCTATCCGCAAGAAATATGGGGGAACACCATGCAGCAATCGTCCTGGATTCGCACTGCACTTTTGTTCGCGCTGCTGATCGCCGCGGCGGTTCTGGCATTTGGAGTGATTGGTCACGCGCGGGCGCAAAGTGGTTCGGGGTCGGACAAGCCCTTTGTCGTGGAGTATTACTACAAAACGAAATGGGGGCATGCGGATGAATTCATTACGCTGTTCCGGAAAAACCACTATCCGTTGCTGAAGAAACAAGTGGAAATGGGACGCATGCTAAAAGTGTCCGCGGTCGCCCCTGTCTACCACACCACTGAAGATGGCCGGTGGGATTATCGCGTCACGATCGTGTATAAAAACGCGGCTGTAGCGAACGACGAGTTTGATGCGGCAGTACTGATGAAGCAGATGTATCCCGACCAGGAAACGTATAAGAAGGAAGAACAGCGGCGGTTCGAGATTTTGGATGCGCATTGGGATTTGCCGATTAAGGATGTGGAGTTGGAGACGAAGTAAAGTCAGGAGCGCGGTTTACATCGAAGAGAGATTTCTCGCTCAGCAGACTCCGCTCGAAATGACGTGTTAGCGCTGTGGCTTAGGCATGGTGCGCTGGCTTGAAATGACTGGTTAGCGCTTGGCTTAACGGTCCAAAGACGCGTCACTGCATTGACGTTTAGAGGTTATCCAGGAAGAACTGCGTTACTCGTGTGAAGACGATTTTGCGGGCGGGAGGGTCGCTTACGCCGTGGCCACGGCCTGGTGCGGCGATGACTTCAACGTAAATGCCGCGAGAAATCAGGTCATTGATCACGGATAGCGTGTTCGAATAGTGGACGTTGTCGTCGCCTGTGCCCTGGGCGATCAGCAGTTTCCCCTTAAATCCATCGACGTGACTGACTGGCGAAGATTGCTTGTATTCGGCCTCATGTTGCTGCGGCAGGCCCAGGTACCGTTCGGTGTAGATCGAATCGTAGTAGTGCCAGTCGGTAACCGGGCCGCCAGCAAAACCCACCTTGAAATGCTCGGAGTCCTCGAACATGGCGTGCAGCGTCATGTGCCCGCCATAGCTCCAACCCCAAATGCCGATGCGGTTGGCGTCCACGCACGGTAGTTTCTGAAGATATGCCACTCCATCGCGCTGGTCGGAAAGTTCTTGGGCCGCCAAAGCGGAAGTGGATGGGTTCTTCAAACAGGTGGCCGCGCCCAGCGGAACCTCGATTATCCAGCGCGAAAATAATGTAGCCCTTTTGCGCCATCAGCTGGTGCCACAGAAGGCTGGCCCCGCCCCAGGCATTGAGCACGACCTGCGCATGGGGGCCGCCGTAGGTGTAGACCAGACGGGATATTTTTTTGCCGGATCGAAATTGGGAGGCTTGATCATCATGGCAATTCAGCTAAACGCCGTCGTGCGACTTGCACGGAAAGAAATTCCACAGGCGAAAGATGGAATTGCGCAAGGGTTCCGCACTTTATTTTCATTGCAACGTGCGCGACTTCGTGCCCGTCGTCCACGATACAAATCCTGGCGCGGCGGGGTCACGCGATTGGAATAGGTGTCACATAGTACGTTGCGCCGCGGCGAGCAAGTTCACGCGGTGGATGCCGTCTTCTTTGGTGATGCGAGCGAATCCGGAGCCATCGAGACCGACACGATAGAGGTGGCGTTCCAGTGGGCGATTTTTCCGTGGCCGTGAAATACACAACGCCTTTGGCTTCGTCCACGCCGTTCAACGCGGCTCACTTCCCAATCCCCTTTCGTCAGTTGCGCAAGTTGTTTGCCATGCAAGATCGTACAGATAGAGGTGGCGGTAGCCAGAGCGTTCACTGGACCAGAGGAAGCGCTTGCCGTCATGGAGGAAGTACAGGTCATCGCTGACATTGATCCAGTACAAATCCTTCTCCGTGCAGCAGCGTGCGAGGCTTTTCCGTTAGCGGCATCGGCGATCCAGCAGATCGATAACCGTTCTGTTGTCGATTCAAACGTTGAATGGCAATGTGGCGCGAATCGGGCAACCAATTCACTCGCGGGATGTAGATATCGGAGTTTGCGCCAATGTCCATCGCGCAGCGGTTCGCCCCGCTTATCTTGGCCACAAAAACGCGGACGATGGGATTGTGCCCCGCCGGCGACCGGATAGCGCTCATGTCCGCTTCTCCGCTATACGATTCGAAGTTCACCAGCGGAAATTGCGTAACCTTCGCTTCCGTTCATCTCCAAATAAGCGATCGCCGAAGAATCCGGCGACCACCAGTACGCGGTGTACATCTCCAGTTCTTCCGGGATAGACCCAGTCGAGTTCTCCTTTGCGAACCGGCTCGGTGCCACCGGTCGTGAAGGAGCGTTCCTGGCCATCCGCGGTAGAGACCAGCCAAATGTTGTGATCGCGAATGAAACTCACGAATTTGGAATCCGGGCTGATCTTCACGTCGGTGAGTTCTTCTTTACCGGACACGAGCACCCGGCCAGTTTGCGTTTTGAGATCGAACCACGCCAGCGCGTCGGAGCCATCGAACAGCAGGGCTTGGCCATTGGGCGCCCATTGATATTGCGAAGCGGCGTGGCGGCCCGCACCTGTGGCTTGCGATTGTTTGGAGGCCGGCGCGGGGAAGATGGATTCGAGTTTGTCCGAGGAGATCAGCCTGGATCGTTCGCCGGTCGAGGGATCGAGGGCCCAAAGCTCGGTCTTACCATCTTTGCCGCCGCCCTTGGCATCGAGATAGCTGAGGCGCTTTCCATCCGGCGACCACGCGATGCCGCGCGTCAGGTGGCCGCTGAGGCTTGGCGGGCCATAGATGCGATCAACGGTCAGTTGGCCTGATTGTGCCACCGGCGTGATTGCGGCCTGTTGTTGCGCGTATGCCGGCTGCGTTACAGCGGGGATCGCGATCAGGGCTGCGAGAATCGTGATGCGAAGGGCGGGACGGAATAGCATGAAACCTCCAAGTTGCAAAGAATCGGTCAACGGTTCAAATTTTGCACAATGTTTCAGTTGAGGTCCTTCGTCGCAAACGGCGCTCCTCAGGATGACAACGTTTGTTGAGGGTGCCAAAAAATCAGGGTGGCGAGGAGCCGGCCGGGAGCCGGCGCTACGATGAACCGATTCTAGCCTGGAGGCCAGCGAAAATTGCGGCCGCCCAAGAGATGCAGATGCAAGTGAAATACAGATTGCCCGGCGCCGCTGCCGTTGTTGAGCACGGTGCGATAGCCGGAGAGCAGATTGCGTTCCTGGGCAAGTTTGCCGGCCACCAGCTGCAATTTACCGAGGAGCGCTTCATCTTCCGCCGAAGCATCGTGAAGAGCGGCGAAGTGTTTGCGTGGACAGATGAGAATGTGCGTGGGCGCTTGCGGGGAAATGTCTTCGAAGGCAAAAACGTCGGCATCCTCATATACGAGCTTCGACGGAATCTTTTTTGCGCCGATTTTGCAGAACAGGCAGTTTTCGTCCATCAATTGGCTCCTGCGGACTTGACGTCATCCAGACGGAAGACGAGGGTGGTGAAACCCTCTCTGCTGCGCAATTGTTCGGCTAACTGTTTAGCGGCTTCCTCGCCGGAAACTTTGCCGACGCGCAGGCGGTAAAAGGTTCCTTCCGGGGAATCGAACTGCTGAATGAAAATCGGGGAATAGGTAACCGCGAGACGGTCGCGAAGACGTTCGGCGTTGGCACGATCACGGAAGGCGCCAACCTGCACGGTGAAGAAGCCATCTTCTATATCCGGATTGCCGAGAACTTCCAGACGCACAGGAACGACCCCGGGACCAACGGAATCGATTTCGCGAGCCGCCGCCAGGGACAGGTCGATAATGCGATTTTCGATAAAAGGACCGCGATCGGTGATGCGCACGGTGGTGGACTTGCCGTTGTTCAGATTGGTGACCCGCACCATGGTATCGAAGGGAAGAGTGCGATGCGCGGCGGTGAGTTTGTACATGTCGTAGACTTCGCCGTTCGAGGCTCGGCGGCCGTGAAAGGGATTGCCGTACCAGGAGGCGTTACCCTCTTCGAGGTAGCCTGGGGCGACAGGGGTAGCCGGATTTTTCGAATGCCTGGCAGGCGAAGATGGCGGAACATTGGTGGAGTTTTTCGCCGCTTCGGACGTGGCATTCGGCGTGGAAGAGGGTTGCGCGGGAGGGCCAGCAGAAACGTGCCGCCTGGAAGCGCAGCCGACGGTGAGTACGGCCAAGACGCCGGAAAGCGCCTGAAGAAGTAGCCGGGTACGGTTCACGATTTAGGCGGCTGTTGAGAGTTTTGCGTTTGTCGCGCCGCCATGCGGGATTCCAGTTTACGCGAAGCTTCGGTGAGCTTCTCGGAAACTTCCCGCAAAAATTGCGCGGTGCGTTTTTCGGTTTCGGGTGCGACTTCGTCTTCCAGGTATTTGCGAAGGCGGGTCAATTCTTCATCGAGACGACGGCCAAGTTCTTCGAATTTGTCCATAAGGGTAGCGCGCCGGAAGCAAAGGCGCGATTCCGGTATTATAGGAACGCCCGAAACTGGCTGCAAGGAGGAGTGTTGGCCCTTCCCTATCAGTGGCAGATGCGCGCAGAGCGGCTGAAAAAGATGTTTGGAGGAATGTTTGGCCGGGGCGAACGGCGACCGCAGCTTTGCCCCGCATGTGGCGCGTTGGTTGGAATCAATGCGACGCGCTGCCATCAATGCGGCGCGAATTTGCGTTTTGGATTGGCGGCATGGAGCAAGGGCCTGAGCGAATTTTTTGGCGGACATGCTCCGGTAACGAGTGCGCTGCTGATCATGAATCTGGTGATGTTTGCCGCGGAGATCATGGGCACGATGCACGCGGGAAAGCTCGGAGGCTTAAGCATTCTGTGGGGAATGGATGGGGAGACGTTGTACCGGTTGGGAGCAGTTTATGGTCGAAGCACCTTTGAAGAGCGCGAATGGTACCGGTTGGTGACCGCCAATTTTCTGCACGGCGGGTTGATTCACATCGGATTCAACATGATGGTGCTTCTGGATATCGGGCCCATTGTGGAGGAGGTCTACGGATCGGCGCGCTATTTATTCCTGTACGTCGTAATGGGAGTGGTGGCGTATCTCGTAAGCGCATGGGCGGGCCATTTTTCCGTCGGCGCCAGCGGGGCGATTATGGGAATTATCGGCCTGCTGATTGCCCTGACCACACGACGTGGCGGGACGCAGATGAAGGAGCTTCGCTCGCGGCTCATCTCGTGGGTGGTAACGATCTTCGCGTTGGGATTTCTGGTAGGCGGGCTGCAGACGGACAACTGGGCGCATTTTGGCGGGCTGGCCGCAGGATTTGGGCTGGGCAAAGTCTTTGCGGATCGCCTGCCGCAGCCAGGCAGAGAGCGGACGCAGGCGTACGCTTTGGGCTGGCTCGCGGGTGCGGTCCTGATTGCGAGCTTCGCGTTGATGGCACTGCACTACTCAAATCCGATTCCTTAAGGCGATCGCGTGAACGGCCGAAGCTTCACGTGAAATGCAGGCGGCGGGCGACGGAAAAGGCGTAGTGGAAGCCGGAAACCACTACAAAGGCAGCGACGACAAACGAGAGATAGAGGATCAGCAGCGGCGCGCGCGGATTGGGATAAGCGGCCGCGAACACCACAAAGAAAACCAGCGCAATCTCAAAAAATGTGGTGGCCTTGCCGAGCAGGCTGGGCGGGAACGGCCGATAGCCCTGGACAATCAGAATTACCGCGGCGACCACTAACAAGAGGACGTCGCGGCTGAGCACCATAATCGTGAGCCACCACGCGATTTTCTTACCCATGGCCAGCACAATAAAGGACGACGAGAGCAGCAATTTGTCGGCGATAGGATCGAGATAAGCGCCGAGAGCAGATTTTTGACGCAGCCACCGCGCAAGAAAGCCATCAATCGCATCGGTTAACGCGACAAAAACGAGAACCACCAAAGCCCAGCGATACTCCTCGTAAAAAATGAGAATCAAAAAGAACGGCAGAAACCCAAGCCGGAGCAGCGTGATCTGATTGGGAACCGTCCAGATGCGACCTTTCATTGCATAGAGTTTAAGGGCAAAAGTGCAAAGTTCAAAGTTTGGGAATGTGCGGGATCGAGAGATCCTGGCGGCTTAGGGAACTGACGATTCAAGCGAATTGGGCGAGATAGTCGAAGAGCGTGCGACCGATTTTCCGTTCGAAGATTTCCGCCATGCTGGGAATGGACCCGGAAGGTTCATCCAGGGAAATGCGCTCGACCCGGGTCATGGGAAAGAAAACCGTGGGCAGGCCGACGCGTTCCGCTTCGAGCTGATTGATTTCATTGACGAAATGATCGAAAGAGTTGAGATCGATGCCGCGCACGGTGACGCCACTCGGATTAATGTCCAGCAGGATGCCCCAGATTTTTTCTTTTGGGGAGTACAAGCTGACGATAACGATGGAATTGGGATTCATGACGATGCGAGTTGGCTCTTGTTCCAGATTACCGCAGCAGAGCTGGGACGTGGAGGCGAACCCGACGCGGCGTTTCCTATGGCTCAATGAGCAGTCGAACGCTTTGTTTTTGCGGGGGGCGAAGGCGCGCTGGGCAAAGCCGGCCGTATGTTAGGCGGGCATAACCGCGGGGCCATTGGGCGGAAGCAGGAGAGACGGTTCGGTGAGGGACTGAATCTGCTCGATGGTGGTGTCTGGTGCAATTTCGCTGAGGAGCAGGCCATCAGGGGTCACGTCGATGAACGCAAGTTCCGTGATGATGTGGTCGACCACTTCGACTCCCGTCAGGGGCAAGGTGCAACGCTTCAGAATTTTGGGCTTGCCCTCACGCGTGGCGTGTTCCATGGCTACGTAAACGCGTTTCGCGCCGGCAACCAGGTCCATCGCTCCGCCCATACCCTTGAGCATTTTGCCGGGAATGGCCCAATTGGCGAGAGTTCCCTTTTCGTCGACCTGCAGAGCGCCAAGAACGGTCAAGTCCACGTGGCCGCCACGAATCATGGCGAAAGAATCCGCGGAGGAAAAATAGACGGTGCCCGGGATTTCCGTGACGGTTTCTTTGCCAGCGTTGATGAGGTCGGGATCGACTTCGGATTCGAGGGGATAAGGTCCAACGCCAAGCATGCCATTTTCCGACTGCAGAATTACGTCCATCCCGCGGGGCACGAAATTCGCCACCAGTGTTGGCATGCCGATGCCCAAGTTGACGTAGTAGCCGTCGTGAAGTTCTAGAGCGATCCGGCGGGCAATGCGCTCGCGCTTTTCGTCGTCGTTCATGAACGGCAGTTTACATCCGACACGCTACAATCGAAAGCAAGCGGCATCGCCCGCGCGCTTCGCAGGTTATTCATTCACTAAATACAGGGAACGCTCCAACTCCAGTTCCAGCTTTGCCCCTTTCGGCAGATCCAGTTCCTGCCCTCGCCCGGCTTCCACGAGATAAGCTTCCAGGGCTGCCATGGCCGCGCCTTCCGCGGCTTCCTTTTTGTTTTTGTCTTTGACACCTTTTATTGCGCCCATCGCCGCTCCAGCAGCGGCGGCCTGCGCGGCGTCTTTCTGCGTGCTGCTGCGCCCTTCAATCACTCCATTCGCAATAGGATTGGCCGAAATGCTGTGATCGCCTGGCATGCTGGCCACTTCCGCCACGATAGGAAGGCGGCCAAAGCGGGTGCGAATTTCATCGAAGGTCAGCGACAGCTTGGCTCGGCCGGTTGTTCCCGCGGGATCGACGCGGCTGACGTGGCCAGTGATGAGCGCGCCAGAAGGTAAATAGATTCCCTGCCCCGCTTGCAGCGGTTCTACGGTACGTACGTGAAACACTTGATTTTTGCGAAGCGCCTTCGTGTTCATCTCGTCTTGCAAGCTGACGAGGAATTTCGTGCCCGGCGCTACTGCGAATACCTCTTCGGGCATTCCATGGCGCTGGCCGTCGGCGACATGCGGCGAGTACACCTGATTTGGTTGCGGAGGCTCGGGCGATTCGTTTGGCAGCGGATTGTCGTTGGGCACGATCACGTCGCGGCTTGTCACCGGACCTTGATCCTGCGCGGTGGCGGGGCGAGGCAAAAGAGCCGCTAGGACGAGCGTTGCTAACGCCAAAAATTGCAGCTTGGCAGACACGGAGCGCATGGATTCACCTCCCGGTTGCACCGAAGTATCAGGCACACGTCCGACCAAAGCGGGCGGAGCGGGAAATTCAGCTATGCACAAGAAAAGCCTGAGGATTCGAACCGATCAGTTCGTGAGGTGGACGGCTTGGCGCAAGTCTTACACGGCAGTGCTGTCGGGTGGACCTGACATTCGCTCGACCGGAACCTCGGCGGCTTTGCCTAGGATTCGTCCACAAAATTGCGAATCCGCTGCAAAACTTTCGCGTACATCGCTTCGGTCACCCGCCCCGTTTGGGTATTTTGCTGGCTTGGGTGATAGACACCGAAGAGCCGCGGCAGTTCCGGGCTTATCTCCACCTCGGCTCCATGAGCGAACACGTAGCCCCCGCGCGACATGATTTTCCCATCGCGCTTCAGGAAGTCCAGATACGCATCCCAAGCGATTTTGCCCAGGGCCAGGATGGCCTTGGGACGCAGAATCGCCAGTTCGCGTTGCAGATATTCGCGGCAATTCTCAATTTCGCTGGGCAACGGTTTGTTCGCGGGAGGTGCGCAGCGCGCTACCGCGGCAATGTATGCGTTATGCAGCTGGAGCCCGTCGTCGCGCCGCACAGAGGTTGGCTGATTCGCGAATCCGGCGTCGTACAGCGCTTTGAAAAGAAAATCTCCGGAACGATCGCCGGTGAACACGCGTCCGGTGCGATTCCCGCCATGCGCGGCAGGAGCGAGCCCCAGGATGAACAATTTGGCGCGGGGATCGCCAAATCCGGGCACCCCGCGTCCCCAATATTGCCATTCGCGGTAGGCGCGGCGTTTTTCTCGTGCTACCTGCTCGCGGTACTGCACCAACCGCGGGCACTTGCGGCACGCACTCACTTCTGCCGCGATGATCTGCAGGGCCTTCGATGGATCCACTTTCATTCCTTGTTGCTCGACGGGTGAAGATAACGCCAAGAGCACAGGCAGGAGTGCCTGTGCCACTTAACTTTGCCGAATGGCTGTGCCACTCAACTTTCGCTATGACTTCGAGCTTCGCAGCACGTCCGCCAACACGATGGCTTGGTTCTGTTGTTCGTCTTTGCTTCCATACAGCAGGGTTACGGTTTTATGTTGCTTACGCAATGTTCTTAGCTCAGCGAGCAGATCCTTCTTTTTTGCCAATTCTGCCTCGTACTTTTTGACGAACTCGCCCCAGTTCCGCTCTTCGTGATGAAACCATTTTCGCAACTCGTCGCTGGGCGCAACCTCTTTCATCCACAAATCCACGTGGGCCTTTTCTTTGGTCAAGCCGCGCGGCCACAAGCGGTCCACCAACACGCGGAATCCGTCTTCCTTTGCGGAGTTTTCGTAGACGCGCTTGGTCTTAATCACGTGACGTTTGCCTGCAACAGGCGCAGCACCGAATCGTGCAAAATCCCGTTGGTGCTTACGAACCTGCCTTTGTAAATTGTGCGTTCGCCGTCAATCGTGGTGGATTTCCCTCCGGCTTCCTCCACGATGATGCCCAAGGGCGCAAGGTCCCAGGGCTTTGAAACCCAGTCTACCGCGGCTTCCACCGCTCCTTCCGCCACCAGCATGTGTTGCCAGAACCCGCCGATGGAACGGCTGCTGCGCGCCGCGTCCGCCATTCGCCGCATGCGAGTTCGCGCTTCCATATTTTTCGCCCAACCTGTGCCGGTGGTGAAGAACATTGCGTCTTCCAGGCTTTTCCGCTGCGAGACATGGATTCGTTTGCCGGCTCGATACGCGCCCTCGCCACGATAGGCCCACCAGCGCGTTCCCACCGACAACGCCGGTGCGCTCACGATTCCGGCGACCATCTCGGCGTCTTCCTCAATCCCAATGAGCGTGCCAAACGTTGGGATGCCGCGCGAAAACTCCTCGGTCCCGTCAATTGGGTCGATGATCATGCGCGCCCGGCCATTAGTCGCGGGTCCCGTTGGGATATCGCTGGTGCCCTCCTCGCCGACAACGTCAATGGCCAAGCCACTCTCCGCCACTTTGCGAAGCGCCATCGCCTCGACGGTCTTGTCCGCAATAGTCACCACGGTGCCATCGAGCTTTTTCTCCGTGCCCATTTCTGTCGTGCGGAAGTACTTCATCGCGATGGCGTCTGCCTCGTCCACAATCGCTTGCAGCAGCGCTCCATATTTCTGCCCGTAAGTCATTCTCGCTCCCAAAAAAATCTTCCAGTCTGACGGATCTTTTGCTTCCGAGGTTAAGGCAGCTGATTTCCGATATCCGTTCTCTGCTATCCGTTTCTTATATCTGCTATCCTCCCTAGAATACATGAACACTTCGCCGAACACCGGAACCGTGCTGGATCGCATCCTGGAAGCACGGCGCGCCGAGGTCGATCACCGCAAACGCGTTTTGCCGGAAACGGCGCTGAAATATGGAGTAAAAGCGGCTTCCCCAGTGCGGGATTTTCGCGGGGCGTTGTCGCGCGATTCCCTGAATGTGATCGGGGAACTCAAACCTGCTTCGCCGTCGCGTGGGGTGATTCGCGAGCCTTTCGATCCGGCGGCTCTCGCCCAATCTCTTGAAGCCGCCGGCGCTGCCGCTCTTTCCGTGCTCACCGAGAGCGAATTTTTTCGCGGCTCACTGAAAAATCTGCGCGAGGCGCGCAAACACAGCGCGATACCGGCGCTCCGCAAGGATTTCATTTTCGATCCCTGGCAGGTGTGGGAAAGCCGCGCCAATGACGCGGACAGCTTTCTGCTGATTACTGCCGCTCTCGACGATGCACTGCTTCGCGACCTGCTCGCTCTCGGCCGGGAACTTCAGATGGAACCGCTGGTTGAGGTTCACACTCGCGGGGAACTCGATCGCGCATTGGCGGCGGGCGCCGCCATCGTCGGCGTAAACAATCGGGACCTCAAGACGCTTACCGTGCGTGTAGAAACGGCGTTTGAGCTGATCGAGCAGATTCCAGAGGAATGTATCGCGGTCGCGGAATCCGGGTTGCGCACTCACGCGGATCTGCGCGATCTGCGGGCCGCAGGGTTCGACGCTTTCCTCATTGGGGAACACCTCATGCTATCGCCCGATCCCGCCACGGCGCTCTTTCATCTGCTGACTCCGCCGCAGCTTGCCCGGTAAGCTGTTAGCTGTAGACACCGATATTCCGCTAAACTGTCCAGCATGGTTCGCGTGAAAATTTGTGGCATCACCAAAGCGGAAGACGCCAAGCTGTGCGCTGATCTTGGCGCTCATGCGATCGGGCTGAATTTTTATGAGGCTAGCCCTCGCTGCATCACGCCTTTCGCCGCTTCGGAACTGATTCGTCGCCTTCCCCCGTTTATCGCTTCCGTCGGTATCTTTGTGAACTGGACACCCGCGCCCATTGTGGCGCTCTGCAAGGCGCTACGCCTTGCCGCGGCTCAGCTTCACGGTGATGAAACCGCGCAAGTGGTGGATGCCGTGGCTCGACGCCTGCCGGTCATCAAGGCTCTGCCCGTAGGACAAGGTACGACCGCCCCTGATTTTTCACGTTTTCGCGGCGCTTCCGCGTTCCTGCTCGATTCTGCACTTTCCGGCCAGTATGGAGGCAGCGGCATCACCGGGAATTGGCACGCCGCACGCACCTCCGCGCAGACGCACCGCATTATCCTCGCCGGCGGGCTTACTCCCGAAAATGTGGCCGAAGCGATCCGCATCGTCCGACCGTATGCGGTGGATGTTGCCAGCGGAGTGGAACAGCGTCCCGGGAAGAAAGACCCCATCAAGATGCGCACCTTTTTCGACGAAGTAAATCGCGCCTCGCGGGAAATATCCTGATTCAGGCGAGTTCGCGGCTGATCGCCGATGTAGGTCCGCAACTCTTTCCGCATCCCGCCCCGCGCAAGGTACAATAATCGACTTAGTCCATGACCACGCAACTCACCATTCCTGCCGCTGTGCCCGGACGGTTCGGCCCTTATGGGGGCCGGTACGTGCCGGAAACGCTGATGGTGCCGCTGTACGAACTGGAGCGCGCTTACGAGGAAGCAAAACTGGACGTTACGTTCCAGGCTGAGTTTCATGCGCTTCTGAAGAATTTCGCGGGGCGCCCCACACCGCTGCAATTCGCTTCGCGGCTTACGTCCAAATTCGGCGGCCCGCGCATTTACTTGAAACGCGAAGACCTGCTGCATACCGGCGCGCACAAAATTAACAACGCGATTGGCCAAGGTTTGCTGGCCGTAAAAATGGGCAAACCGCGGATCATCGCGGAAACGGGCGCTGGCCAACATGGAGTTGCATCCGCCACCGTGGCTGCACATCTTGGTCTGCAATGCACGGTGTACATGGGAACGGAAGACATGGCGCGGCAGGCGCTCAACGTTGCTCGCATGCGCATGCTAGGCGCGGAAGTGATCGGCGTAGAATCCGGCAGCAAAACGTTGAAAGACGCGATCAACGAAGCCATGCGCGATTGGGTGACCAACGTTCGAAATTCACATTATCTTCTCGGCTCCGTTCTTGGCGCGCATCCCTACCCCACGATGGTGCGCGATTTTCAGTCCGTCATCGGCCGCGAAGCCCGTGAACAAATTCTCGTCGCGGAGAAGCGTCTGCCCACGCATCTTTACGCGTGTGTCGGAGGCGGCTCCAACGCGATCGGCTTATTTCACGAATTTCTGAAGGATTCTGACGTGAAGATGGTTGGCATCGAGGCTGGCGGCCGCGGCAATGAACTGGGGGAACACGCCGCGCGGCTTGCCGCGCATCAGGGCTTCACGGGCGCGCGGCCCGGCGTGCTCCAAGGAACGTATACTTACGTACTGCAGAACGAAGACGGCCAGATCGCCACGACTCATTCAATTTCCGCGGGACTTGATTACCCTGCGATTGGTCCCGAGCACGCGTGGTTGGCGGATCAGCATCGCGCCGAATATGCCGCCGTGTCCGACTCCGCGGCTCTCGAAGCCGCGCGCCTGCTCTCGCGTACCGAAGGGATTATTCCCGCACTGGAATCGGCTCACGCGCTCGGCGGACTCATCGAGCGCCTTCCCCAGTTCAAGCGCACGGACCTGGTCATCCTCAATCTCTCCGGCCGGGGCGATAAGGACATGGACACGTATAAACGCCTGCTCTAGTCTGGCCGAAAACGATGAGTGACTCCCCGCCCCCAACGCGACCCGCATCTCCAAACGCTTTGCTGAACTCCGCGCATCTGGCGAGCTTGGCATCATTGCGTACATCACCGCGGGTGATCCGACGCTGGAGGCCACGCATAAATATGTGCTTGCGCTTGCTGAGGCCGGAGCTGACGTGATCGAACTCGGCGTGCCCTTCAGTGATCCGTTGGCCGACGGCCCTACGATCCAGCGGGCATCGGAACGCGCCTTGAAATCCGGCACCACTTTGCCGGGCGTTTTGAATCTTGTGCGGCGGATTCGCGGGTCCAGCCAGGTGCCGCTCGTCCTTTTCAGCTATTACAATCCCATTCTGCAAATGGGGCTGGAAAAATTCGCCGGTGTGGCTGCGAACGCCGGCGCTGATGGCGTCCTCGCTACCGATTTGACTCCCGAAGAGTCCGAGGACTACCGCGACATTCTCCGCGCACATAACCTGGACACGATTTTCCTGGCTGCACCGACTTCGAGCGACGCGCGCCTTCGGATAATTTCTGACGTCACCTCCGGCTTCCTGTACATCATCTCGCGCACTGGCGTTACCGGCGCAAAGGATGCGCTTCCCGACGAACTGCCAGCCCTCTTCGCCGCGCTCGTCAATTCACGAATCTTCCGATCGCGGTGGGATTCGGGATTTCGCTGCCCGGGCACGTGAGCGTACTCGGTGGGCCTGGCGGACGCCGCAGTGGTCGGCTCCGCGCTGGTGTCGGAAATCGAGAACGCTGGCACGATTGATGCGCGGGGGCCGCAAGCTTCGCGACCGCGTCCAGAAGCTCAAGGAAGCCGCACGCCACGGACTCTCGCGACGCGAGGCCCTTTCATGAACATTTCCGACTGGCGGCGCCGCATGGATGAAATCGATAAAAAACTCGTCGAACTGCTGAACGAGCGCTGTAAGTGCGCCCTCGAAATCGGCCATCTGAAACAGCAATCGAGTATTCCTTTGTATCAACCGGCGCGCGAAAAGGAAGTCATCGCCAACGCCGAAACCAACAATCAGGGCCCGCTTTCGCACGCCGCCATTCGCCGGTTATTCGAACGCATCATCGACGAAGCGCGCTCGGCCGAGCGCATCGCCATGTACGGCGAATCGTCCACCACGGACCACCACGAGGAGCCAAAGTGATGCGGCAGCTCATTTTCATCGAGGCGCAGCAGTGCGAAAGAGCGCGGCTAGAAATCCGGCACGCGCGGCACGCAGTTGGGGCGATCAATTTTTGTAGCGCCCGGTCATCGTCAATCGAAGAAATTGAGGCCCAGCCATGGTCATAGTGATGCATGAAGATGCCACCGACGAGCAGATCCAGCAGGTAATCGATCGGGTGGTCGCCAGTGGTTTCGATGTTCATCGTTCTACCGGCGCGAACGCATACCGTACTCGGCGCGGTGGGCGTCCATCGCGATTTCGATCACCGCGATTTCGAACTGCTCGAAGGCGTTCGCGAAGTCATCCGCATTACCCAGCCATTCAAACTCGCCAGCCGTCATTTCAAACCAGAAGGAACCATCGTCGACTTAGGCCGGGGAGTGACGATTGGAGGCAACGAATTGGCGGTGGCGGCTGGACCGTGTTCGGTGGAATCGCCGGAACAAATTAACGCGGTGGCCGAAAGCCGTCGCGAAAAGTGGCGCCAGAATCATGCGTGCTGGCGCGTTTAAGCCGCGCACTTCCCCGTACGCTTTTCAAGGACTCGGCGAAAAAGGTTTACAGATGCTTCGTGTAGCGGCCGATAAGAACGAGCTTTTCGTCGTCAGCGAAGTGATGGACCCTTCGCAAATCCAGATGATGAGCAACTACGTCGACCTCTTTCAGGTTGGCGCGCGCAACATGCAGAACTATTTTCTGCTTCGCGCCCTGGGCGAGCAGCAAAAACCCGTTCTGCTGAAACGCGGCATGTCCGCGACGATCGAGGAACTTCTGCTCAGCGCCGAATACATTCTGTCGGGCGGGAACTATAACGTGGTTCTTTGCGAGCGCGGCATCCGGACATTCGAAACCTACCTCCGCAATACGCTGGACATCGCCGCCATTCCCGTCATCAAAAAACTTTCGCATCTACCGGTTATCGCTGATCCTTCTCACGGAACCGGCCGCCGGGATAAAGTACCTCCAATGGCCCGCGCCGCGGTAGCGGCTGGGGCCGACGGCCTGCTGATCGAGGTCCACAACGATCCCGATCACGCGCTGTCCGACGGCGCGCAATCGCTCACTCCCGTGGAATTCTCTCAACTTATGGGCGAACTGCGCATCATCGCACATGCCGTGAATCGCCATTTGTCATGATGAATTCCCTTGTTTTCTTGGGATTTAATGAGGCAGTCGGCGGTAGACTGTCGGCTATCAGCTAGCATGGCCCATCTCATCCAACGCGTGACCGTCCTTGGCACGGGCCTGATTGGAGGCTCGTTTGCTCGCGCCCTGCGCAAATACACTCCGGATATTCACATCGTGGGCTGGGATCGTCCGGAAATTGTCATCGAAGCGAAAAAATCCGGCGCTGTCGATGAAGGGTTTTTCGAATCGCTGGAACCCGCCATTCGCCGCGCGGATCTGATTTACGTGGCGCTTCCTATCGGGCACACTCTCGACCTGTTGCCGGAACTCGCACATCATGCTCCTGCGCATGCCTTGGTGACCGACGCTGGCAGCACCAAGCAGCGCATCCACCAAGCCGCCTCCGAACTCTTTGTGGAAGAAGTTGGTCCCATTTTCCTGGCCGGCCACCCCATGGCTGGACGCGAAACCACTGGTTTGGCCCACGCCAACGCCGACCTTTTCCAGAACGCCACGTATGCGCTAGTCGGCAATGCGGAAGACACCCACGACCCACGCATCAATGCGTTCGTGAAAATTCTGGAGAAACTCGGTGCGCGACCAATGTGGATTGGCGCACAACAGCACGATTACGCAGTCGGCCTGGCTTCGCATCTTCCGCAGCTTGCCGCGATCGCCCTGGCGTCGTTCCTTTACGATCGTCTCGACGAGAACGGTCTACCCATCACGTTGGCGGGTCCTGGCCTTCGCGACACGCTCCGGCTTGCGGGCAGCCCGTACACCACGTGGCGCGACATCGTGCTCACCAACCGCGAAGTGCTGTCCGCCGCGCTGGACCTTTTCGCCCGCCGCCTGGACGATCTTCGCGAACGCCTCGGGTCCCGCGACCTGGAAGCCGACTTCGACGCTGCGAACGAACTGTACAAGCTGCTGCGGTCGCTGTGAATCTCGAACGCACCAATCGGGTCATTTGTTTGAAGTATGGGATCATCTGACATCTGATGTCTGTTATTGGTCATCGAATTTTGGATGGCTGATCTCCGGTAGCTGACCCCTGGTAGCCGATCTCTGAAGGGAGAACCGCAATGGCGAAGCTGGCTCTGATTTACGGAATGAGGTTGCTGCCGGTGGACGATCTCGGCGAGGTCAAGGAAGCCACAGTCGTCCTGAAAAATGGCAAAACGGCGCGCGTGGCCATGCACCTCATCGAGGGTTCTAAAGAAGAAATAGAGAAGACGTTCCGTCAGTCGATCGATGCGTTCTTTGAGATGTATCCGGAGATTTGATCTACAGATTCAGCCCTCGGGCGCGGCGCCTTGCGGTAGACTTGGGCTTACCAGCTTCCGCGGGCATCCGATTTGCGCCCCTCCCGCATCGGAGAACGCAGAAGGAGAACGACGGTGAAGCCCACACTTCAGCTCCATCCTATGCTGTCTATCGCGCTGTTCGGCTTTTTGCTTGTCCCGTTTGCAGCGGCTCAAGTTCCAGACGGCCCGCAAGCCGATGCCCCTGCTGCAACCGCAACTCCTGCCCCAGCCGCACCGCGTCCAGCGGCAACTCCCGGGAAAAACATTCTGATTCCTACCGGCACGCGTATCGGAGTCGTCCTGGAGAGCGGCATCTCGACGGCCACCGCGAAACAAGGCGATTCGGTTTATTTTCGCACCTCGTTTCCCATCACCATCGACAACAAAGTCGTGATTCCGGTGGGTTCTTACATGCGCGGCGAGGTCACCGAATCGAAGCGGCCCGGCCGCGTGAAGGGGAAGGGCGAACTTCGGATTCGGCTGAACACGCTGGTTTTTCCGAATGGCTACACGGTGGACATGAACGCGGAACCCCACAGCGCGGATGGTGGCCAGGTGAAGACTGATCCCGAAGGGAAGATGACCGGGCCTGGCGGCAAAGGCAAAGATGCCACAACGATAGCAACTACGACGGCCACCGGTGCGGGAATTGGTGCGATTGCCGACGGCGGGAAAGGAGCCGGCATTGGGGCGGGCATCGGTGGGATCGCAGGACTTGCCGCCGTACTGTTATCCCGGGGACCGGATGCGCAGCTGCCCCGTGGGTCGTCAATGGATTTACAGCTGGAGCACGATTTGCAACTGGATGCCAACCAGATCCACTATTCCAGTACCGGTCAGCCGAGCACCGTTTACATCCAGCAACCGACCTCGAATTAAATACGCGCTACGCGCTTTGTGTTCGCGTAGCCTCCAGAAACCGCATGGGACTCAGGCGGTCCCAGTCGACGGAGACTTTCTGCGTACTCACCCATTCGCGGATTAGTCGCGCGGTGACCGGCGCCAACAAAATTCCGCTGCGAAAATGCCCAGTAGCAATCAGCAATCCTTGCAAATCCGTAGGACCGACAATGGGCAGGTGGTCCGGCGAATCCGGGCGCAATCCCGCCCAAGTCTCTTCGATTCGCGCTTGTTCCAACGCGGGGACCATCTTCATCACTTCTTGCAGAATCAGTTTCACACCGCCGGCGGTCACGTGGTGATCGAAGCCGGTGCGCTCAATAGTTGAACCGGCGATGATTCGGCCATCGTTTCGTGGCACCAGGTATTTGTGTTCCAGCCACAGGATGCGCTTCAGGTCCACCGATTCGCAGCGCAGGGCAATCATTTGCCCTTTCGCCGGAATCACCGGGGCGTACGGCGCTACACCTTCAATGCGCGCAGAAAAACATCCGGCGGCGATTACGGTCCAGTTCGCTTCCACCTGGCCGTTTTCGAGAATCAATCCGCGGCACCGTTTGCCGGACATCCACAGTGCCTTTGCCCCGTTCCCTGCCACGACCTGAACACCTCTTTGTGCCGCGGCCTTCAGCGTTGCCTCAGTAAACCGCCTGGTATCCAACGAAGCTTCGTCTTCCCGAAAAATGGCGGCTTGAATGTCATTGGTGAGCGCGGGTTCCATGGCCCGAGCCTGTTCCGCACTGAGCGCTTGTGCTTTTAAGCCCACACCATGCTGCAAGGCGATTACCGTGCTCAGCTCCTCCTCAACATTTCCGCTCAGGAGCACGTCCAGCGCACCGTTCTTCCGATAGCCGACGTTCACACCGGTGAGGTCCTCCACCCTGCGAATGAACTCGGGATACAGCGCGACACTCGCCAAGCTCATGGGCACGAACGGAATCATGTCTGCATTTTCCGGCGCGGGCGAGATCATTCCACCGCTCGCCCAGGATGCTTCCCGGCCGGGCTCGCGGGCATCGAATAAGCCCACCTTTAGTCCCGCCTCAGCCAATTCCAAAGCGATGGACGCGCCGATCAATCCACCGCCTGCCACCACCGCATCGAATGTGTTCATAGCTGCACTCTAATCAAATGCTGTCTGGCGGGCTGTGATGAGCAACCCGGCTTAAAAACTGGCCGCTAACTGTTCGGCAAGCACTTGTGCCTTGGTCGAAAAGTTTTTGGCCCTCACCCAGTCGCCGCTCTTCATCGCTTCCCGCGCATTGTCTGCAAAACCTTTTACCTTCGAAACCAGGTCCTGTTGCATGGGATTGAGCTTTCGTCCCTGAGCCAGCGCCAGATTTCGTTCTGCCACATCCAAGCTGCGCTGAGTTTCCGCTTGTGCCGCGCGCAGCTCTTCCGTATCCACTTCTGGTGTAATCGTGGGTGCCACCGGCTTCTCGGGCTTTTCGGATTCTTGCACCACCGGCGGAGCCACGTGCGGTTTGGGAGGTTGCAAACGAGCAGGCGCAATGTCCGGAGGTTCGGTCGGGGCTTCCACCTGAATGTCTGGTGGAGCTTCCAGCGCCGCTTCGGTCGTTGGCGGAACGATGGGATGCACCACGCCAATGAACGCAATGGGTGGCCGTGCCGGCGTTTTTCGTGTGAAGCACCCGGCAAGGGACACGGCGCCCACGCACAGCAGTGCTAGTCCTTTCTTGGTCCGTTCTGGTTGCTTGCTCATCTGCCTCGGGCTCTCGTTTTCGCGTTTATGCGGCCAACGGCAATTCAATGCGGAACGTGGTTCCGCGCCCTACCTCCGACGTAAAATCTATGGAGCCGTTATGCAATTGCACGATTCGGAAGGTGCTTGCCAGTCCGATGCCGCTGCCTCCCGGTCGCGTTGTAAAAAACAATTGAAACACCTTCTGCCGGTGCTCGATGGGAATACCTTTTCCTGTATCGCCCACGGTGATTTCCGCCATATCCCCACGGCGGCTCAAGGTAAGTTGAAGCTGACCGCCATCGGGCATAGCGTCTACCGCATTCAGCACCAGGTTGAGAATCGCCTGGGTCAGCAGTGCGCGGTCCCCAAACACTTCCGGCACGTCAATCGGCAGCAACTGGGCCACGTGCACGTTGGATTTTTCCAGTTGCGGATGCGCCAACTCCAGCACTTCGTGCAACAGGTCTGCCAGTTGCGTCGGCTCCAATCGCACATCCATCGGCCGCGAAAAATCCAGGAACCGTTTCACCACCGCATCAAGACGATCGATCTCCGAATCCAATACGTTTACGGCCTGCATCGCCGATTCATCCGTTTGCGACGGCAGTGACTCTTTCAGGTTTTCAAGCCACAACCGCATGGAGTTCAGAGGATTCTTTACCTCATGTGCTACACCTGCGGTAATGCGCCCCAAGGCCGCCAGGCGTTCGCTTACCTGCAATTGTGTGTTGATGTTCTCGATGGAATCCAGGTCGCGCAGGGTCACTAGCGCTCCCATGCGCTCGCCCGCTCCTTGAATCTCCTGCACGGTAACACCGACGCGCTTGCTTCCTTCCTCGGTCGACAGCTCCGTTTCCGACGCAATTTCCCGCAGTTCGTCGCCTTCCAGGCGCAGCGCCTGATACAACGGGTGCCCCACCGGAAAAATCTGTGTCACCCGGCGCCCCAGAAAATTAGATGCGGGCGCGCCCAGGAATTTTTCCGCCGAAGGACTGACCATCACCGCCCGCGCGTCTCGCGTGAACAGGATCAGCCCGTCTTCGAGGCCGGCCATCACCGAATTCATGTTCTCGCGCAGGGAACTGAAAATTTCGTGCACGCCCCGGAGTTGTTGGCCGACTTGCTTGATTTTCCGGCGCACCTGTCCTAGTTCGTCAGTACTCTCGACTGGCTTCTCTGCCGCGCCTGCTCCGGCGTCGTACTCTCCAGCGGAGATGCGATCCAACTGATCGCTTATATCGCGGATGGGCGCCAGTGCGGCTCCGCTAACCACTGCCGCCAGAACCGTGGAAAGCACCAGCGCGACCAACGCAATGGTGATCCACTGCCGCAATTGCGCCTCAATATTTCTCAACAGCAGCGAGTTTTGCACCGCCACGCGTACTTCGCCAAACGGCTGCTTTCTGACATTAAACGGGTATTCCACTTCATAGACTTGTGGCGTACCCAGCAGAATCCGGATTTGCCTTACGATCGGACTCTGCACCAAACGGGAAAGCTCCGGCCGCTTCGGTACGGTCTTGCCATTTTCCGAGGGATCGCTGGACACCAGCACCACGCCATCCTTGTCGACAATCGAAACTTCGTAGATCGATGGCAACTCCGTAGCCGCGGTCAGCTGGGCATTTAACGCATCACTCGTTTCGAATACCTCCCGGACATAATCGTGAATCTCCTGCGGATCTTCGGAAGCCGGGCGGAGTCCCCGCAACTTTGCGTCGTCATCGGCGTGGCTAGCCCAATAAAACACCTGGCGGGCCAGTTCCGTGGCTCTTGCCTGGCTATCCAGCAACGCTTGCTGTAATTGTTGGCTCAGGAAAACCAAGGAAAGAACCGCGACCATCAAAAGCACCAGCCCGGTCATGACCATGGTCAATTTAGCTCGCAGCCCTAGCTGCATCGTTGGTTACGACTCCGCTTCTGCTTTGTCGCTGCCGTATTCCTTCAGCTTATTGTGCAGGGTTTTCAGGCTCACACCCAGCAACTCCGCAGCTCGCGTCTTGTTGTTGCTTGTGGCCTGGAGGGTCTGCAGAATCAGTTCGCGCTCCATGGCATCCACGGTCGTACCAATCGGGAATTTAATTCCTGAAAGGTCGCTGGGATTTTTGGTCGCGAGCTTGCCGAACTCCCCCGGCAGCGAGGATCGCGAGATCAAATCCTTTTCGCTCATGATGGCCGCGCGTTCCAATACATTGCGTAGCTCGCGGATATTTCCCGGCCATGTGTGGCCCATGAAAATATCCAGAACTTCCGCGCCGATTCCGCGCACATTTTTGCCATGCTTGATATTGATGTCTCGCAAAATATGTTCGGCCAGCAGTGGAATATCTTCCTTATGCTCGCGCAGAGGCGGCAGGTGAATGTGAAACACGTTCAGCCGGAAATATAAATCCTGCCGCAGGCCGCCATTGGCCACCGACTGCTCGGGATCTTTGTTGGTGGCCGCCAGCACGCGCACATCGACCGGTGTTTCTGTTTTGCTGCCCAGCCGGCGTACCCTGCGGTCTTCCAGTACCCGCAGTAATTTCGCCTGTGTGGGCGCGGGCATCTCTCCAATCTCGTCCAGAAGCAGCGTGCCTCCGTCAGCCAGTTCAAAGCAGCCGATTCGCCGCTCCGCCGCACCCGTAAACGCCCCGCGTTCGTGCCCAAAAATTTCACTTTCCATCAGCGTTTCAGGGATTGCGGAACAGTTGATGGGTACAAACGGCCCCCCTGCTCTCGGCGACAGTTTGTGAATCGTTCGCGCAACAATTTCTTTTCCGGATCCAGTTTCGCCGGTGATGAGCACAGAAGCCGAACTCGGCGCGGCCATTTCAATCACGCGCATCACATCTTGCATCGGCTTCGATCCGCCCACCAGTTCGCCCAGCCGCCCGGCATCGCGCAATTGTCGCTGCAAAACCTCCAGGTTCAGCGTGTCCCGCGCTTTGCTCAGGGCACGATCCAACAGCGCCCGCAGCACCGGCCCCTTCAGCGGCTTTTCGATATACCAGAAAGCGCCTGACTCGATCGCGGCAACCGCGCGTTCCTCGCTCCCCTTCCCGGTGATGATGATGGCGGGCACGTTGCGCAGCTCGTCGCCCAATTGCTTCAGCAGATCCAACCCGTTCATGCCCGGCAGTTCCACGTCGGCGATCAAAGTGTCCGGCTGGAAGCTGTTGAACCGCGCCAGAGCATCTTCCGCGCTGCCCACGCCCACTACGTCATAGCCCCAGCGCTGCAGTAGCTGCTCGTACCCCTTCCGTGCGTTATCCTCATCCTCAACAATCAAAATGCGGTCTTTTCTTTCGCCCGTTTCCACCGTTCGTACCGCCCTATTTTCGTCTGGCATGCGCTTGGCCTCGCCTGAACTTTGAAACAACATGAACTATTCGGGTGGGTGTATCGACTGTAACAAGCGCGTAACCACTTGCCAAGCCTACTTACCTGTGAACGGCCAATATCGCTTTCTAAGGCCTTCGAATGGTTCGCTTTTCGATGCGCTTGGAGTAGGGAGAGCCATCAAAAATGGCGTCGATGAAAATGCCCGGCGTGTGGATCTGATCCGGCGGAAGCTCGCCAGGTTCGACGAGTTGTTCGACTTCGGCGATGACGTGGTCAGCGGCAGTGGCCATCATGGGATTGAAATTGCGCGTGGTTTTGCGATACACGAGATTGCCCATGCGATCGCCCTTCCAGGCTTTCACAAACGCGAAATCACCGCGCAACGCACGCTCCAGAACGTAATGACGGCCGTCGAACTCGCGTGTTTCCTTGCCTTCGGCCACCATGGTTCCATAACCGGTGGGAGTATAAAACGCAGGAATTCCCGCGCCCCCTGCGCGTAACCGTTCCGCAAGCGTGCCCTGCGGATTTAGCTCGACCTGCAATTCACCCGTGAGCACCAGCTGTTCGAAGAGCTTATTTTCGCCGACATAAGACGAAATCATTTTCTTGACCTGCCGGTTCTGCAGAAGCAATCCAATACCGGCGCCATCCACGCCAGCATTGTTGCTCACAATCGTGAGATCTTTGGTTCCTTTGCGCCACACCGCGTCGATCAGTCTTTCGGGAATACCGCACAGCCCAAACCCGCCCATAAGAATGGTCATGCCATCGGCAAGATTCGCGATCGCGTCATCGGGAGAATCAATCCGCTTGTCCATGGGGATCTTGTAGCACAGGCGTCTATGTGCTTGCCTGGAAAATGCGTGTTGGGCCTTTTTCAACTGCTCTGGCGAAGAGCTTCTGTATTTGATCGCTCTTCGCGCTCACCGATTGCCGAAATTTTCGGGATCTTCTATGGGGTCGCCCAGATTGTCGTTGATCAGGACCGTGGATTGTCCTGTAAGTTCGAATCGTTTGCGGCACTTATAGCACGCCACTAAATCGTCCAGGCGCACCATGAAGGAAGTGGCTTTGGCAAATTTGCGCCGATCTTCCTCACTGGCGCCCCGCGGCAATTCTCTTTTCTTGCGGCTGACTTTCCAACGCACCGGAGCTTCGAACTGGCCGCGGCAACTGGGGCAAACCAGCTGTACCTTGCGGGTTTCTTCCTTCTCCGTGTAGAACGCACGTTCGTCCATTAGGCCTCGACCACCTTCCCTTGCATTTCCCTCATTGTAACAAAACGGAGGCCGAGGTCACGCCAGCGGGGAATCCAGTACTCCAGGGCGGCCAAGGTGCGGGTGCGATCCGCGTTGGGCCGCCCATAGTCTCCATCGTGCAGGCAGAGCAGGTCGCCGTGCGACGGCTGAGGCTGCGGTTTATTTTGCGAGGGAAGAGCTTGGGCGTGGGCAGCGATCGGCTCCAAGCGTCGAATGAGCCATTCCAGCGGTTTGGGACGCCAGTCGCCCGGAAGCAGAGTCCACATGGCCATTTGCATGCGCTGCTGCTGTACCAGTTCGCCAATCCACGGACTGCGATAGCCGAATGGTGGACGGAACCATTGCGGCTCACCCCAGGTCGCCTCGTGAATGGCCTCACTGCAGCGGAGCAACTCGGTACGGGACTCCGCCGGGCCACAAAAGAAGAGATTCGGATGGGTATCCGTATGGTTGCCAATCACGTGCCCGCGCGCGGAAATCTCCTTGGTGAGCGCCGGAGAAGCGCGCACATATTTGCCAACCACAAAAAAGGTGGCTCTGATCGAATAGCGGTCGAGCAGATCCAGCAGCTTCGGAGTGATTTCGGGATTGGGCCCATCGTCGAAAGTCAGTGCAAACTGTCTTGCGTCATCCGTGTGATAGATGGAACGTCCAAACAACTGGGAGCGGGCATTCACCGCGCCGTAAGCCGTCAGGCCGGCAAAGCCCGCGGCAACCGCGGGACCAGCAATGAGCCATGGGTTCATGGCGTGTATTTTGCCACGCACGGGCCGCGCTGGCCGTGAAATTTGGTCGGGCTAGACGGGCTCCTCACCCGCGGGAACAAGCGCGCTCGATTGCAACGGGCCGGAGCGCGCCGCTATAATTCGGTCGATCTCCGCGCGAAGGGCCGCCGGAGAGACCGGCTTGGTAAGAAAGCCGTCCATACCCGCTTGAAGACAAGCAGTGCGATCCTCTTCGAATGCATTTGCGGTGAGCGCCACGATTGGTACGCGCAAACCCGGCCCTTCCAGTGATCGGATTTGTCGCGTCACCTCGACTCCGTCCATCACGGGCATGCGCATGTCCATCAGCACCAGATCGAATTTCTCTTGTTGAACGAACTGGAGAGCTTCGCGACCGTCGCCAGCAAGAACAACGGAATGCCCCATTTTCTGGAGGAGCCGCGCGATCAGCCGCTGATTCATCGTATTGTCTTCCGCAACCAGGATTCGAACTTGCGATCCCAAACCCGCCGGAGCAGCGGATTGTGCAGCGCTGGGCAGCTCTGGGGGAGCGCCCCAAAGCTTCAGCAGCGCTCCGTGAACAGCTTCGCGGCAGACCGGTTTCATCAAGCGTATGCGCTGAGGCGTGTTGCCAACAGAATTGGTAAGGAGCTGGCACGCAGGTTGAATCGAAATCACCGGTATGGCATGTCCAGCAAGTTCGTCGAGCTCGGCCGCGAGTAGTTCGGGATCGAAACCCGTCGCGGAAGGCGCCAATAGCAGCACATTGAAATAAAAAGGGCCGCACATCAGGATTTGTTGTTTGGCTTGTTCCTGGCAGCGCACAACCCGCGCGGCGATGCCGCATTCGTGCAGAAATCGCGCAAGCAGCCCGGCGTCCTTCTCGATCTCCGCCACAGCCAGCACATTTTGGCCCCGCAACAGCGGCGGTGATGCTAACGCAGGGCCAAGCTCGGACGGATGCGCAACGCGCACGTTGAATGTGAAACGGCTGCCTCGACCAGACTCGCTCTCCACCGATATCGTGCCGCCCATCAGATGAACGAGGCGCTCGGAGATGGCCAGCCCTAAACCGCTGCCGCCAAATTTTCGAGTCGTAGACATATCGGCCTGCGCGAACATTTCGAAAATCTTCTGGAGCTGCTCCGGCATAATTCCCATGCCGGTGTCAGAAACTGCAAATTGGAGCGTGTAGCCGGAAGCATCGCGCTGCAACGGTTGCAAGGAGACCGAAACTTCGCCCTGTTCCGTAAATTTTATGGCGTTCCCGATAAGATTAATGAGCACCTGGCGCAAGCGGGTGGGATCCCCGCGGACCGCTCGCGGCGTATCTTCCGCACATTCCCAGCAGAGATCGACAGGTTTGCTGTGCGGAACCGCAGCCAGCAATTGCAGAGCTTCTTGCAGGCAATCTTCCGGAGAAAAGTTCACGGATTCGAGTTGCAGCTTGCCAGCTTCGACTTTCGACAAATCGAGAATGTCATTCAGGAGATTCAAAAGCGACTGTGCCGAAGAGTTGACGATCTTCAGATATTCCTGCTGTTCGGAATTCAGCGGGGTGTCCGCCAAAAGAGCCGACATACCCAAAATGCCATTCATGGGAGTACGAATCTCGTGGCTCATGTTGGCGAGGAATTCGCTTTTGGCGCGACTGGCGGCTTCCGCAGCGGTTTTGGCAAGACGTAGAGCTTCTTCCTGCTGTTTTCGTTTCGTAGTGTCCACGAAACCGACAACCGCCCCGGCAAAGTGGCCGTCGCGCTGAACTGGATGAGCCCACATTTCCACGGGGAAACTGCTTCCGCCGACGCGCCAGAGCTGTTCGTCCAATTCGTGGTAATCCAGGCCCTTCGTAACAGTGGCAAGCATGCGGCACTCGCTCGAGCCGTCCATGCAGGTGTGGTGGCAGAGGTGGTGAAAGTGCTTACCAAGCAGGTCCGAGGCGCGAGCAAACCCCAGCAGACGAAGCGCAGCAGGATTGATGAAGGTGCACAAGCCTGCTGGATCAACGCCGTAGATTCCCTCGGCAGCCGATTCCAGAATCAGACGAAGACTCTCCTGTTTCTCCTCCGCGCGCCGTTTCGCCTCAGAGCGTTCATCGGAAGCGGCGCCGAGAATCAGTCCGGTCACCGACAGAATGAACATCAAGAACTGCAAATCGGCGAGCTGGTCAAGCTGCTGCGGCCAACCGTACATGACAACGGCAAGACCAATATTCAGGGTCAGTAGCCCGGCAATCGCCCCCCGCAAGCCGCGGCGCACCGCGATCCAGATAATCGGAAGAAACAGCAGATAAAAGAAACTTGCGCTGACGCTGGGCTTCAGGCCAAATACAGCCACGAAAGTAAAGATGAGAGCCGCGGAAAAAGCAATGGCTTCGAGCATGCTCTTTCTGCGAGGCTGTTTGGGATTTTTTGCGGCCCGCGGAACGGCTGGGGCAACATCGATTCCCATATACCGTCGCAGGCGCGGCAAGAGAAATTCCAGAAGAAATGTAGCGACGCTGGTCAACGCCACCGCATCTCCAATCCACCAGGCGAACGCGGCGTTCATATAGTCCTGAGAGCCGAGTCCTCCACTGAGTGCCAGAACGGCGGCTCCGGAAACAGCCGCAACACACGATGCTGCCAACGAGAAACGAAGCAGAGTCAGCACGTCGCTCATGGAGTGCAGACGCAAGTCGCGGCGCAACCCCTTTCTGGCGAATCGTGATGCTAGCAAATAAAGGATCGGGATCAGCGGATTGATCAGCAGAAATTCAATTCCCGTTGGCGACTGGTGATAGTTCAAATAGCCCGCTGCAAATCCCGCGAAGAATAGCGCTGGAAAGATCGCCTCGCCCAAACCCAAGTAAAGCGCGAACTCCAGACCGATAGGCGGATACCAGGCACTGATCCCGTGCCAAATCTGCAGGTACACGGTGCTGCGATCCAGTAACACATAAGCCAAAAAAGCGGCGACCGACAATACAGTCCAGCGCAGCAACAAAGTACGGGGCGGCAAGCTGGAGTTTGGAAAGGAAGAATAGAGGAAGCGCAAGAGAAGCGAAGAGACCGGCGTTTCAGATTGGAGCAGTGCCTCCGATCTTTGCACATCGGCTTCGGAGGCGTCCTTCTCTAGTAACGCGACTTTTTCGCGCGGGCTCATGAACCTGCTGGTGGCAATACATTTAGGCTAGACATTTGGCGTCGTGACGGGAGGACGGAGACTCGCCATCCCGACACGACATCGCCCTGCAAGGAAGAGAGCAGGTAAACGCCCAAGCCGACGCGATTTTCTTGGGCTATTTGATGTAGTAGCCGGAGACCCGCCACTTGCCATCTTTATCCAGCGTCGGCGTGACGGTCTCGACCAAATCTTTTCTATTTTCGAAGCTGGTGTTGTATAGAATGACGACGTATTCGCCCGCCGGCGCATTCGGCAGCGACTTCGTATAAGTGGCGCTCTTCAGTGTGCGGGATAGCACTTTTCCGAGTGGCGAGCGCACCGAGTTCAGCGCATCAACCCATTGCTGGCGGGTCACGGCTGATTTGAACATGGAAGAAGCCTCGTCCCAGCTCTCCGCATATTTCCCCGAATCGGTCAAAGCGAGCCAGGCCTCCGCTGATTTTTGCGCGACTTCCTCGGGTTTTAACGTCTGCGTAATGGTGGCTTGGGGCAAGAACATTAGCATCAGAGCTACAGTGGAAAAGATTGCGGAAATCTTCATAAACTGCTCCTTCCGATCGTACACACACGATCTACGAATGCGTCCGCCTTCAGCAGCGTGCCGGCCCACCAAGGTGATCGCAAACTTTCTTAGCCGACCTTCTCCGGCAGACGTCGCGTCTTCAGTTCGATCAACAGGCGCTCCACTTCCGCGTCGCGGTCCAGCCGATTGAGCTTCTCGGCCACATCACCGTTGAGGAGCTCCACTTCGGCGGAAGCGGTAGCTTCGGTAAGGGTGACGCGTTCCTTCAGCCGATCGAACGAGGCGCTTTTGGAATTCTCGCCCATCGCGACTTGCGCTTTTGCGGCGCGATCCAGCGCGATGCTCCGGCGATGCCGCGCGAGCAGCACTTCGCGTTTGGATTTGGCTTCGTCCAGCTTTTGTTCGAGCTTAACCAATGCGTTCTTCAAGGTTTCCACCTGCGTTTTCTGATCGTTGACCTGCTCCTGAAAGCTTTGTGTCAGGCGCTGTGCGGTCTGGAAGCGGTCCAGCGCCGCGCGTGCCAAATCGTCCTGAGTTTTATCCACGGCGATTTCGGCTTTGCGCATCCACTCCTTGCCAGTGTCTTCCTGTTCGCGAAGTTTTTTCTCCAGGATGTGCTGATCGGCAATCGAAACCGCTACCTGAGTCTTTACCTGGAGGTACTGATTTTCCATGTCGAGAATCACCTGCTTGATCATTTTTTCCGGATCCTCGGCGCGGTCAATCATGTCGTTCAAATTGGCGCGAATTAATGTACTCACTCGTTCTAAAAGTCCCATGATGATTTCTCCTTTCTACTCCTTCTTGAAAAATGCTAACGCGGCGGATGTTGTAATCGCGGATTGGCTGAGATCCTTCGGCCTGCAGAAACCGCCTCAGGCCAAGCTGGGGCGCCGCACTGCTGCGACCGTACTCAGAATGGCGAAAAGCATCGGCCAATGGCGCTGGCGATTTCAGACCAGGCCAGATTCGCCAGCACAAATCCGGTCAGGATGCCTAGGCCCCAGAACAGCGCTCGCTTGTGTTGCAGTGTGTATCCCATGACGTTTCCCCTCCGGTTGTTTGCGTGCCGCCACAGTAGCGGTCATTTCGAAAACTCGTCATTGATAAGCGATCCGTTTACTTAAACTGCCGGAGCGGGATGGCACCCGCCCCGGCATGACTGCTTACGATTTGACTGGAGGCTGCTCCAGCGGCTTGGGCACTTTGTCGCCAATCAGGCGCACTTTGCCCAGCAAGTCCGACATTTGCATGCCAGAGAGCGCTTCGAAGAGCGCCGGCACCTGCGCGGCAATCTTGGTGATATCGCCCGTAAGTTTGTAGGCTCCCGCGGCGTCGCCATTTCCCGTGGACACGATGGTGACCTTGTCCACCTTGCTGAGCGGCTCGCTGAGAGCGCGCACCACCTCAGGCAAACCGGTGATGAGCTTGTCGACCACCGCAGCCTGGTTGTACTCCTGATACGCTTCGGCCTTTACGTTCATGGCCTTGGCTTCGGCTTCACCCTTCTTGAAGATGATTTCCGCCTCGGCCTCACCTTGCGCGCGAATGGAAGCGGCGCGGCCCTCGGCCTCGCTCATCAAGCGCTGGCGCTCGGCGTTGGCGAGGGTCTCAATGCGCTGACGCTCGATTTCGGCCTGCTTCAGCACGGTGGCAATCAGTTCGCGTTCGCGGCGCGCAATTTCCGCCTCCTGCACTTTTACTTGCGCTTCGCGTTCCACTTGCTGAATGCGGACTTGCTCCAGCATCACGGTTTGCTGCTGGCGGTTGGTTTCGATTTCGTAGGCCTTATCGGCTTGCGCCTGGGCCTTTTTGCTGATTTCCAGGTAATTGGCTTTCTTGATGTCCAGGTCGCGTTGCGCTTCGGCTTGCTTGGCCATTGACGCGGTTTCCGCGGCCACTCGTTCCTGATCGGCTTGCGCTTTGGCAATCGCGGACGCGCGAGTGGCTTCGGCGCGTTTGATGGCGATGTCGCGATCAGCTTCGGCGGCGGCTACTTCAGCGTCGCGCTTGATGCGCGCGATGTCCGGGCGGCCCATGTTCGTGATGTACTCATTTTTGTCGCGCACCTCTTTCAAGGTGAAGCTGACCACTTCGAGCCCCATCTTGCTCATGTCGTCGGCACACGTGGAACGCATGCGCCCGCCCACCATTTCCGGCTCTTTGACGATTTGCTCGACCGTGAGTTGGCCGATGATGCCGCGCAGGTGACCTTCCATCACCAGGCGCACCAGGCCGTCGCGTTCCTCGGGCGTTTTGGTCAGGAACTGTTCCGCGGAAGTGAGAATGGATTCCTTATCATTCTTCACCTTGATTTGCGCCACGGCTTCTACCGTCACCGCGACGCCCTGGTTGGTGTAAAGGTTCTGCTGTGGCGCGACGTCGAAAGACATCAACTCCAGCGACAGATCCTTGCAGGTCTGCACCATGGGAAAAATGATCGTGCCTCTCCCGGTGAAGACATTGGTGCCGCCGAGCCCGTAGACAATCAGCGCTTCGTGCGGTCCCGCTTTGCGATACATTCTGGCGATCACCGTCATCAGCATCAATAGGACAAGGACGGTGATCCCCGCGATCACAATCACATTCATTGGCAACCCGAACATACAACCCTCCTCTTTTCGAACCGCTGCGAACGCGTCGACCTGACCTTCGGTTCAGAAACTCAGCCTTTCACGAACTCTTCCCAGCGCTTCACGTAAGCAATTCCCTTTTCGTAGCGCTCAACCACCACTTCGGCTCCCCTTTCGATGGGTTTGCCGTCTTCGCTTCGTGCGCCGGAGCAGCGCCGGCTGCCTCCCAGCGGGAAAATAATTTCGCCGGTGTCATTTTCTCGAATGGTGATGCTGACGGTGCCGAGTGCGCCGACAACTCGGCGATCCGATTCGCGCAACGGCTGATCCGTGACTCCGGCGAGCTTCACCAGGAACCGCAGCACAACCCAACCCGCGGCCATTCCCGCAAAGGTGGCAATGCCGACGACGAAGAAGGTTTGCACGTGCGAGTACTTCGTCAGCAGGTACCCCACGCCGCCAAACCATGCGAGAAACGCGAGCACCGTGGAAGCGTTGAACCACGAAATGTGTGCACCGCCCCCGTGGCTCGCCCCGTGCGAATGCACGTGGAAATGGACGTGCATCTTGAACGGCAGATGCAGGTGGATGGCTCCCGCCAGAAACGAAAGAACACTTAGCGCGGCGCCCACCAGGAAGCAGAACAGATACACATCGGACCAGGACCAAGACATACGGCACCTCGCGAAGCGACACCCCGGTCGCTCAATCAGAGCGGGTACACCAGCAAGACAGGATTAATTGTGGGTGGTTGGCGGTGGGTGAGCAGAACCCAGCCGCGAATTGGGTTGCAGCACTTCGCTGAGCCGCTCGGCCAAGCCGGGCGTGCGAAGAATTTCGCCGAGCAGCAGGATCGCGCCGCGGGAATCGTCAACCTGCGCGATGTTGCAAAGCGCTCGAGACAATTCCGCATCGCTGGTGAACTGGTCCGCACCGGCGTACAGCCAGGAATCAATCGTGGTGTCCGCCGTGCGCAGTTCCGATTGCAGTTCGCGGGAATACCCCGGAGGATCATCGACCAGGAATCCCGGATAGACCCGGAAAAAACGGGCCAGCAAATCGCGCGAAGTGTTGGTCATGTGCGGGCGCGCGCCGCTTTCAATCTGCGAAAGGTAGGCCTGACTCAAGCCGCGGCCCAGTTCCTTTTTCATGGCGGTCACCACCTCGGACTGCGTGAGGGGGCGGCCCAGTCCCCGGAGCGAACCCTCGATGGAGCGAAGGGAACGGATTTTGTCGCCGAGAGTCATGGTAGAAGGCCTTTCGTGAATATTGCGATATGCAAACTGTATATAGCGATATGTAATTTGTCAAGCGAAATCGGAACAACTCGTAAGGAATTGACACGGAATAGCTTACACGTCGTAAAGCGGGAGGACTCGCCAGTTTGTGGGAATTTCTTACTCGGGTTTGCGAAGGCTGTGGAGGTCGATGCCGAGTTGCTGGCACTTCTTGTAGAGGTGGCTGCGCTCGAGGCCGAGGGCTCGCGCGGCATTCGTCATGTGGAAATTGTGTCGGCGAATCTCGGCCAGCAGTACTTCGCGTTCGAACGCTTCGGTGCGTTGCTCCAAAGTTCCCTGCCCCGCCGAGAGATTCGAGCCAGCCGGTTCGGCCACCGCAAGATCCACCGCAGGCAACGCGAGACGAACATCATCGTCCGTCACGGTATCTTCGGTGGAAAGAAGCACCAGCCGCTCGACAATGTTGCGTAGTTCGCGGACGTTTCCTGGCCAGGAATAGCGGCGAAGCTGGTCAATCGCATCGTCCGAAAAAACTTTTTCCTTCCAGCCATTTTGCTTGGCCACTTGCCGGGCGAAGTGCGCGACCAGCGCGGGAAAATCCTCTTTGCGTTCGCGCAGCGGGGGAAGCATCAGCGGAAAAACATACACGCGATGGAAAAGGTCGGCGCGAAACTCGTTTTTCTTGACCAGTTCTTCCAGATTGCGGTGGGTGGCCACAATCACGCGAACATTCACCTTAATCGGCTTATCGCCGCCAACGCGTTCCACTTCGCCCTCTTCCAGCACACGCAGCAGTTTCGCCTGCATCGCCAGCGGCATATCTCCAATTTCGTCCAGAAACAGTGTGCCGCCTTCCGCCTGTTCAAATTTTCCGGTGTGCCGCGCCGCAGCCCCGGTGAACGCTCCCTTTTCGTGGCCAAACAGTTCGGACTCGATCAGCTCGGCAGGCACCGCGGCACAATTCAAGGTGATGAAAGCATTTTCGTGCCGCGGAGACTTTTCGTGGATGGCGCGCGCGACAAGTTCCTTGCCCGTGCCGGTTTCGCCCAGAATGCAGATGCGTGTTTCACTCGCGGCGACGCGGTCGATTTGCGCCAGCAGCTTGGTCATTGCTGGACCGGAGCCAACCAGTTCGTGCTTGCCGAGGCGCTGGCGCAGCTCGCGATTTTCATCTTCCAAGCGGGTGAGTTTGAGCGCGTTCTCGACGGTGACGAGGAGCTTGTCCGTGGTCAGCGGCTTCTCCAGAAAATCCAGCGCACCAAGTCTCGTCGCCTTCACCGCCATTTCAATGTTGGCCTGGCCAGAAATCAGCACAATCGGCGTTTGCAGCCCGGAGTTCTTGAGTTCCTCGAGCAGTTGCATGCCGGTTTTTCCAGGCATCACCACGTCCGACAGAATCAAATCAAATCGCTGCGACTGAAGAATCTCAATCGCGCGGTTCGCGTTATCGCATACCGTCGCTTCGTGCCCAGCCAGGCGGAACGCGCGGGAGAGCGACGCGAGGGTGTTGGGGTCGTCGTCGATCAGAAGAAGATGGGCTTTGCGGGGCACAGGAACCCTAATCCGTTGCGGCAGGAGCGCGCTCGGGTTCGTTCACCGTAGCCGCAGCATCGGGCTTGGGCTTTACGGTGGCGTTTTGTTGCCGTTTGGGAAGATCGATGCGGAAGGTGGCCCCGCGTCCTTCTTCACTGGAAACGGTGATCGTCCCGTGATGATCGCTCACGACCGACTGAACGATAGCCAGTCCAAGCCCGGTGCCCAGTTGTTTCGTAGTGTAGTAAGGCGTGAACAGACGCGAGCACTCCTCGGGAGTCAGCCCCTTGCCAGTGTCGCTCACTTCTATGCGTACCGCGTCGCCGCGATCTGCGGTGCGCAGCGTCAAGCTGCCGCCCGCGGGCATGGCGTCGAGCGCATTCAGCACAAGATTCTGGAAAGCACGATGCAGCAGGTCGGGATCAGCGTCAATTTCCGCCAGGGATTCGTTCAGAAAATACTCCGTGGTAATCGACGGTTTGCCCACGGCGGTAAATTGCGGCTCAAACAGGCGCACCGCATTGCGCAGGGTCTCGTTCACGTTGACTCGGGTAAACTGCGGCGCCGGCATTTTGGAAAAATCGCTGAAGCGTCCAACGATGCTGTTGAGATTTGCGAGTTCCGCCTTGAGCGTCGCGGTACCCTCCGCGAAAACCTCCTGAAACTGGGCAGGCCCAAGCTGCCGCGCGCGCTGCAGATTTTCCAGTGTGATCTGCATCGGGAACAGTGGATTGCGCAGCTCATGCGCCAAACGGCGCGCCAGTTCCCGCCACGCGGCCACCCGCTCGGTTTGCACCAGCTTTTCCTTTTGGGAAGCTAGGGTGTTGGTCATGTGATTGAACGCATCGGCCAGCTGCCCGATTTCGTCGTTGCCTTGCACGTTGATGTGCGTGTCCCAACGGCCAGACGCCACATCGCGGGCGCCATTCGCAAGTTCCTCCACGGGCTGTGTGATGCGCTTGGAAATCCACCACGCCAGCAGCAGACCGATGAAGATAGCGGCAAGCGCCACGGCCGCGGCGGTTTTCAGGATCTGCCGGTGCAGCAAAACCAGTTCGCGCTGTGGGCTACCCAGAAGCAGAACGCCCAGCAGCTCATTATTTCGGCCGGTGAGCGGACGCGCATGAAACGTTTCCGCGCTGGCGGGGTCGCTAGTCCACCGAATCGTCTTCACAATCATTTGCGGTGTGGGCTGCTTCTGGATCTGCTCGATCAGGGTTTCGAACTGGTCCGCCTGCGGAACCGGGCCATTCGCATCCGTCAGAGCGGTCGGCACGAATCCCTGGTCGAGGTTACGGTAAAGGAGTGCGCGCATGTCCCCCGGCAGCACCAGCGACGCCAGAAAATTATGATCGAGGCGACGTCCGCCAATAATGTACACGACCTTATCCCCTACCGTGGCCGTGCGCACCGCCGTCAAAGACAACGCTACGCCATCGGGAAGCTCTTCGCGCTTCAAGAAGGCATCGGTGCCTTCCCAATTTTTCGTTGCAGTGATCCAATCATTTTTGTAGCCAACGCGCGCGGGATACTGCGCGGAGGAAATCAGCGCGCCATCGGAGTTCACGAATTCCACGAAGTCGAGGTTGTGAGTCTGCGCCGCTCCATTGGCATCGTGAATATACAGTGACGAATCGGCATTCGGGCGCGCCAGGTCCAGCACCATGCGCACGGTAACATCCGCGTTGGTGATGTTTTCCACCTGCTGTACGACCATTTCGCCCCGCTGGTCAAATTCTTTTTTGAATTGTGCGACCAGGGCCTCTGTCCGTTGTGCGTCTTGCTGTTCGAAAGCTTGTTGCGTGTAGTGAGTCACCCCGTAGGTAACCAGCGACACGGAGGCCAAAACAGTTGCAAGGAAAATCAGAAAAATTTTATTGCGAAAGCTCATGGACGCACTCCTGGTGCAAGGCTCTGGTTCTGTTGTGTCGAAGCTTTGGAATCTGCGGGTTCGCCGAAATCGAGCCAAACGTCCGCCAGGCGCCATTCCCCGCCCGGCGATGCAGACCAATTGCGCACCGCGGGAGCGAGACCGATGTAATCCGGCAAAAGAAGCAAAGGCAAGATTTTGCGGTCTTCGAGAAGGCGCTGCTCCTGGGCATAAACTTTTTCGGTATCGGCGTTTTCCGGTAAGGAATCCGCGGTCGCGTCAGAATGAAGAAAGTGCGCGAAATTCAGCAGTTCGGTGCGCGGCGAAAGCGAATCATAATGCCAGGCAAACAGATGAAGACCTGCGGTCTGCGGGGTTGTCCCTGTCGTTGACACCGGCCGCGATAAAACTTGAATGGAAATGTTGGCCTGGCGCGCGTTCACCGCGATGCGTTCGCCAAGCAGCTTCATCAGATCGCCACTTGTGTCCACACGAAGCCGCAACGGATTGCCCCCGCCCGCCATATTTGCGGGCAGAGAGGCGCGAAGCTGTTTTGCGCGATCCAGGTTCATTGGAGTACCGAAGAGAAAAGCATATCCCGAGAGCCATTGCGGCAAAAGGGCTGGTGCAGGCAAGGCTTGCCTTTGAAGCAACACGTTGGCCATGGTGTCCCGGTCGAGGGCCAGGTCCAGCGCTTCGCGCAGTTGCGGGTCAGCAGCCCCGGACTGGGCTTCGTCAAAGCGTAACGCCAGCAATGTGGCAGGAGGCGAACTCCACACGCGGAGATTGTCCTGGCGAGCTTTGCGCACCAGATCGGGCGGAATGTCGATGACATCGGCCCGGGCCACTTGCAGATTGAGAATCTGGCGAAGCGGAGGATCACCGAGAAGCACTTCAATGGAATCGACAAATGGGCGACCAGCCCACGCATCATCGTTCGCACGGAATTTCAGCCGCGCCGGTTTGAGCACCGAGGGATTCGCCTCGGAGGGAGCCGCGGGAGAGCTTTCGGTCAACACGAACGGTCCAGTGCCCGTGAGGGTTGCTTCCGACGAAACGCGATAAACAAAATAGCGGCCCGACGCAAGCTGCTCCAGCAAATCGGGAGTGGCATGTGTGCAGCGAATCTGCACGCCGGACTCGGTTGCGCTCATTTGCAATCCCGCCGGGAGCAGCGGCTGCAGCGCAGCAACTACTTCTTTCGAAGTAAGCGGCGCACCGTCGGAAAATTTCACTCCCGCGCGAAGTTTGAATTGCCAAGTCCGCAGGCCGGGATCGTGCGACCATTCCGTCGACAGCGCGGGTTGGAAGCGGCCGTAATCGTCCAGAACCACGAGACGATCATAAATCAGCGCCGCGAGCTTGGCGTTTTCGGCCGCAATTGACCCAGTCTTCCATTCGCGAGGGTCCAAAGATACTTTGGCAATTTGCAGTTCCAGGCGCAGCGTGCCCCCATATTTCGGATGCTTGCTGGCAAGCGCGGGCATACCGGCAAGCAGCGCAAACACCACGGCGCTAATTACAAGCAAGAGTAACTTTGTAAACCTCATAATTCCCTGTTCGAAGATTTTTGCTGACCACCAATGCGCTTGCGGGATTTTGCTCGCCGTTAATACTCAGGATCGGTCCGGGAAAATCACTGAGCAACGCGGCACTTCCCTGACGCACGGCTTGATCGGGCAGAACCTGCAGCACGTCCGGGGTGGACCAGTCCGCTCCATCGGCCAGCAATTTCCAGCCGGCTGCATCGCAGCTTGGCGTCAGGACGGTGGGCGCGCGCCAGTTGGTCGTAGCTACGCGGCATTTCGAATCGGTTGCGGCGCTCCAGGCAAATTCGCACACTTTGGAAGCAAACATAGCTGTGGCACCATTTGCGCCGCTAACGCTCAGTTCACCACGAGGATCACGCGACGGGGCTAATCCCGCAGAGGCCAGCGAGATGCTTTGTGTGAGTTTGCTGCTGGAATCGACGCGCAACACCGAGAGAACGGAATCGCGGTAAGCCAGGAGAACCATCCCGCCCTCGACACCATTCCACAGGGAAGAAACATCCAGAATGCGTTCCGGCGTCTGGTACACAAGCTGGCGTTCAATGCGAATCGGGGCAGCAGGAACGCTCGCGGCCAGGAAAGAAGTCCGCGGTATTGACAAAAATCGGGTTTCGTCTTTTCCGGCCACGCGCGTAGCTGCGGAAACGATGAGCAGTGTGGGCGTTTCGGCCGCGCCGATACGGAGCGAAGTCACCGAGGCATCGTTCGACAAGAGCACGTGGCGCTCTTCGATTGCGTTTCGAAACGTATCTCGCCAGGCCTTGCCGGTTTCCGCTTCGAATCCTGGCTCCTGGAAAAATCCCAGGTGAACCGGCCCGCGTAGGTTTGGAATTGCGGCTACGCGTTCCGCGAGTTGCCGGACGGCATCGTCGAGCGAGATGGCCGGCGAGGGGGTTTGTGCGTCGGCCAACGAGCACGCGAAGAAAACCGAAACGAAGAAGGACAGCGTTCGCAGCAATGGGCGGGGTAAACAGGATTCCACGGCGATCTGACACGATGATAACACGCCGATAGAATCAGCCGCGTGATGGGTGAAGCTACAATTTCGTCGTTGTGCTCGGTTCATAATGTGTTCGACAGGCTTTACGTCTTAGACTTGGAGCCGCGGCTCTCGGCATGATCCAAGAGAGCTTCCTCGCTAGCGCTCGGAATGACGTGTCGTTGGGGGACAGGTCGTTTTGGGAGCGCGATGAGTCGTTGGGGAGCGCAACGGGTCGTGCCGGATGCACGTCGTGTCGTGGGCTCCGTGCTGACACGGCAGCGCGGAGGCTGATGTCCTGCGTCGCCTTACTTACCACGTCATTCCGAACGGAGTCTCTCTTGCTTTTCTCGAGTTGCGTCCGCGACAACCCCCGCCTCTGCACCCTCTGTGCTCTCTGTGCCCTCTGTGGTGAAATCTCCTCTCCTCACTTCGCGTCGCCCAAACTCAACCACGTCATTCCGAACGGAGTCCGCAGAGTGAGGAATCTCTCTTCGATTGGTCGTCATCTCAAATAAGATCCCGAGCGGCTTGGTCAGGGCCGCCCGGTTGGTCTGGAGAGAGTTGTAGTTGTTGTTTGTTGGTGGAATTCGTGGGCCTCAATCTCGCACGTCGCGCGTGATAATTTCCGCGGATTCCGGAACCCAGATGATGCGCGTCAGCGACCCCGCCGAACGCAACAGGTAAAGATGGCGCTGCAGCGTAATGCGATAAGTGGTCAATCCGTCGAGCGAGTGAAACGTGTAAACCGCCGTGGTGTTTTCGGCATGCTCCAGTTCCATGGTCAGCGACGACAGTTCGTAATCCCCAAATTGCGGCGAGACGCGGCGCAGCGCCTCGGCGGCAACCATACGCGAATCGCGGCACCACGAATCATGTCCGGCGTTCACCCAGCGTTGCAGTTGTTCAATCTTGGCGCGATCCGCAGGGAACGTGATGGTCACGCGATGTTCCTTCGTCTGGATTTGCGGAATGCGAAGGTCCATCGCAGCGGCTCCCAATGTCCATAGCAGAAGGCTGCAGGTGACACGGCCGATGATCGTAAACATTCGCCGAAAACGACTCACCGGGAACAGCATCGTGCTCGTGCGCATGGTGTCCTCCTCCTGAACAGCGAAACTCCTGTTTTGCAAGTACGGTAGATCTTCGAACGTGCTTTCTTCCAGACCTTGCAGGTGGCCCGGAGCGCGGCGCTGGTGTGAGAGAGGGCCGTGGCGAAAAGACTCAAGCGCGGCGGTGCTTGTCTTCTTGCTCATGGACTCTCTGCCAGCGACGCGACCCGAGCCACCCGGGGTGTTCCGGGGAAGCGGCTCAATGGCAAGTGCCGCTCCAACCGCTTGGCCAGCGTTCTGCACCAGGAAGTCGCCGTGATTTGTGTTGTTAGTCATCTGCGCCTCCCGTGCGAAGTGTTGGAACGGCACTCGCTGCTTCCCCGAATCCGTGATTACGGCCGCTTACCCGGTTTGCGCTGGGCCGTGGCGCTGGCCACCGGCGCTGGATTGTCATTGTCCTCGGAAGCATCCGGCGAACCCGCTGCGGCGTTGCCGATGTTGTTTTGGAATGCGGAGCGCATTACGTCCGCGGCGAAGAAATTCTTGCCATCCATCGGCACCATCATGATCTGGAGCTTGTCGGACAAGCGCTCGGCGATGATCTTCTGGATGAGCATGGGATTCTGCTTCAACACCGCAGCTTCGAACTTCATGCGCTCGGAATCCGCCGCTGCAGTCACGCGAATGTGATTGGCTTCCGCGTCTGACAGGTTCTTCTGGCGCTCCACTTCCGCCCTGCTGTCGATGATCTTGGCCTGCGCGGCGGCTTCGGCATTTTGCAACGTCGCTTCCTTGCGAGCCTGCGCCTCCAGCTTGGTTTGCTCAATTTGTTTCTGCTTGAGCGGCAAGGTGTACTGCATGGCGTCCGCTTCCGCTTTGGCCTGCAGCACGCGAACTTGCGCTTGCGCCTCCGCCTGCTTCACTTCGCGGGCCTTCTGAGCATCGGCTTCCAGTTCCGCGATTTTCACTTCCTTGGCTTTGATTTCCTGTTCGGTGCCCAGGCGTTCGTTCTCCTGTTCCTTCAGCAGCAAACCTTCCAGGCCCTTGGCATAGTCGGGTGGTAATTGAATGTCGCGCAGAAGCACTTCGCGAACGAGAATTCCGTCGCTGGCCAGCCGCGCTTTGATCGCTTCGGCTGCCTGGCTGCGCAATTCCTCGCGTTTCACCGCAAAAATCTCGCGGGTTACATAATTCGGAGCGAGCTGGCGGTAAATCGAAGAAACCACCGGGCCCACCACTTGTTCGTTCACGGGCTGCGGCAGGTTCTGGTGAATGGCGCTGAGCCGCGTGGGATCCAGCCGGTAGCGAACTGTGACCGCTAAGCCGAGATTGAGCCCTTCGCGAGCCTGAACGGTCAGTACTTCCGCTGCGGGTTTGGCGTTGGCATTAGCGGCCGTGGAGTACACCTGCTCGCGGGTGTCGTACAAAACGATGTTATCGATGAGCGGCGTCTGGAGATGCACGCCGGGATATAACGTGCCGGGGCGTACGCCAAACAGCTGGCTGACGCGGATGCCGGCGAAACCGTCGGGCACTACGTTGATGCTCAACGACAGCAGCACCGGCAAAATACCGGCGAGCGCGAGTCTCTGCGCGAACCCCCAGCGCACTGGCCCGAAAGGGCGCGGCTGGATGGCCGCATTTCCCTCCGGTGTTGATTGCTCCAGCAGCCAACGCAAGCGGGTGGCGGCGAACACGTCGTAGGCAACCACGGCGGCGGCAGCGGCAAAAAGTCCGACACCGACAATCATCAACAAGAACTTCAAGGCGATCATGGTGATTTCCTTCCTCTCCTAGTTCCCGGTGAGGGCTGCCACTTCGCGGACACGACTTTGCGGCATGCCACATGCGGGAAAATCGTTCCCGCATTATCGGGCCTTCGCATATGCCCGAGCTGCCATGCACGTTCCGTGTTCGATCGCTACCGGTGCAACGCGGCGTGTGGCGGTGGCCGGTTCCATTAGCGCGAACACCCCGCGCAAGAGAATCGCTTGCAAAGCCAGCGCGGAAAACAGCGCGGTGAGGGTGGTCATGATGACTGCGGCGAATCCAATGAACGTTTCCATTTCTGTTCTCCTTGGTGGACTGGAATCTCTATCGATTGCGCGCGTCGCTATCGGACGCGGTTGGATTTTCGTTTCGTGCCTGCAAGCTATCCGGGATTTCTTTGGCCCTCGGCTCGCTACCAAACAGCCGCGCCATTTCTTCGTTGCGTTCGGGGATGAGCGAAACGCGGTCGCCAACCTGCACGCGCGCAAACAAATCCTCGATATCGCTATTGCGGAGGCGGATGCAGCCATGCGACGCGTGTTTGCCGATGGAGTCCGGGCGGTTGGTGCCGTGGATTCCGAATCCCTTCACGTTCAGGCCGATCCACCGTGGACCGAGCGGATTGTTGGGGCCGGGACCAATCACCACGCCAGGCTTGTAGTACGTGGGATTTTCCAGCCGTTGCACAATCTGAAATTCACCGGTGGGGCTGGGACTCACCGGCGCGCCGACGGCAACGTCATAAATCTTGAGGACGCGGTCGCCTTCCAGCAGCGCAAGCTTGTGGTCTGGGAAGCTCACCACGATACGGCGTGCCGGCCGCACCATAGGTTTGGGCGACTGTGCGGGCAGGGTGCTGGCACAAAAGGTGAACGCGGAAACCAGGACGGCGTAAGAAACGAGGTGCCTGGTTGTGAATTGGAACTGGGATTTGAGGGCTGGCCGGTTCATTGTGTGCCTCTCCGTTGACCTTCGCGGAGAGCAATCGCACGGCCGGAGCCATTCACATCATGCTGATAATGAATGGCTTACAATGACAATGGAGGGCCCAAAACGTGTGGCGTCAAACACGCCGTGTTCGAAGGGACGCGCTCTCCTCCTGCTCCTCATCCCGCCAGCGCGGGCCAGCCGATTTTGACCAGAACTCGTTCGGGGGTAGTCTTAGAGGCTGCATTCACGAGGCGGGGCGTTCATGTCGCATGTACAAGGAATTCGCATCGGCCGAATTCTGGGAATTCCAATCTATCTGGACTTCAGTTGGATCCTGGTTTTTATCCTCGTTACTCTGAGCCTTTGGTCGCAATTCACGAAGGAGTTTACGCAGTGGACCCCTGCGGAACAGTGGGGTGTCGGCATCTTGACGAGCTTGCTGTTCTTTGCTTCCGTGGTTTTTCACGAACTTGCCCACAGCGCGGTAGCGCAGCGCTATAAAATCAAAGTTCTTTCCATCACATTGTTTCTCTTCGGCGGCCTGGCGCGCATCGGGCGTGAACCCACCAGCGCCATGCAGGAGTTCAATATCGCCATCGCCGGCCCGATCGCCAGCGCGTTCCTGGCCGCGTTCTTTTACGGGGTGAAGCTCGCGTTTCCGGGCAAGCAGATGATAGGCGCCCTGGCCGAACCTCTTTATCAGTCGAATGGAATGTTGGCGCTGTTCAACCTGCTACCGGGCTTTCCTCTCGATGGCGGACGCATTTTCCGGGCGATGGTTTGGGGCGCAACCAAGAATTTTAATCGGGCCACCCGTGTCGCTGTCGCCAGCGGAAAGCTGATCGCCTATCTCATGATCGGCCTGGGAATTTATTCCATTTTCGTGGGAGATCGTGGCGGCGCTGCCGCGGAATACCTTGGGCGTTGGGGCGGCATCTGGCTGGCGTTCATAGGCTGGTTCTTGCTCTCCGCTGCCCAGGCCAGCATGAGCCAGCTGACCATTCGCGAAACGCTGACCGGGTTGTGCGCCGAGGACGTCATGAGCCATGAAGTGCCAACCGTTCCCGGCAATCTGAGCCTGGAAGAATACAGCAGCGAAGTCCTGCGCACTGGCCGCCGCATCCACATTGTCACCATGGACGACCGCCTCGTTGGGCTGATGAATGTCGCCGCGCTGAATCAGGTGCCGCGTGACGAATGGTCGCTCAATTCCGTACAGGCGGTCATGGTCCCGCGCGACCGCATCCTGTGGGCATCGCCGGAAGAGCCGTTACAACGATTGCTCGAACGGCTCATGGGCGCGGACGTGAATCAAATGCCAGTGGTGCGCCATTCGGAGGACGGAGCCGCGCATATCATCGGCATGGTCACTCGCGATGCCATTCTGCGCGTGATTCAAACCCGCAGTGAACTGAGCGCCGCCCTAAGTGGCCGCTAGCGGCATTTCAAAGCGACGACCCTAAGTCCCTTCTGTCGGTCGCACACCCGTAAATCGGAATGCGCCGCGTCGCACATCCAGCGCCACGGTGGAAAATCCTGCCGCATTCAGCCGGCCGGACACCGAACTCGGCGCCACCGGCGTGAAGGTGCTCCGAACGTGCCCCACACGATGAAACCATCCGTCCGTAATTTCGAACGCAATGAAAATCCCTCCGGGGCGCAGCACTCGAAACGCTTCCGCAAACATCTGGTCTTGCAATTCCGCCGACTTCAGGTGGTGCAGCACCAGAATCGCCAACGCCGACGAAAAGGTCTGGTCCGTAAAGGGCAATCGCGATGCATCTCCACAAACCGCGTCGACCATTCCATGGTTTTGCTTTTTCAGCCTAACGGTAGACCGGTGGTCGTACTCCAGCGAAGTGACCCGAGCCGCTCGCGCCTTCAATTCCGCCGTCGCCGCTCCAGATCCCGCCCCTATTTCCAAAACGTGCTCCCCCAGCTGCGTACCGGCGAGTACCCAAGGCAGAATCTGCCTCCGAGTCACATACCGCCAGATCGCAGACGAACAAATCAGCTGTTCCGCATCATTCATAAAGGCGCGCTCGCCAATTCATTCTACTTCGGCATTAAAAATGAAAAAATTCTAAACCGGGAAAGTGCGAAGCGCGGTTCGGGACCTCAGCGCAGCAACGGCCTTAGCCTGCGCAGCGCCGCCGGGAATTGGTTCGCGTATTTCGCTTAATCAGTTGCCGGAGTCGATGCCAACTCTTCTTTGTCCAGGGATTGCGTATCAAAAATATAAGCGTTCTGATTCGCAGTAAGGATGAACAGCCGTTTTCCATCCGCGCTGAAGGACCACGCCGAGATCCCATACGGAAACGTCAGAACATTTCGCTTTGTCAGCGAATTCAGGTCGTAGACAACCATTTGTCCAGTTTCGTTCTGAACCACAAGGAGTCCCGCCGCGCTGGAAAGCATCGCGTCTATCCCAAATACAATCCCTTTTTGCTGGCCCTCAGACAGGGAGTACACTCGCGTGCGACCGTCATTGTCTCCGACCAGCACCCAATCGCCGTCCGCAAAACACCGCCTCACCCGGAAGGATCCGTTCCCGGTCTCGATTAGAAGCTGCCCGCGCAAGTTTCCCGTACCTGCCTCCACAACCTCCAACAGGTAGCCTCCCTTGTGCTCTTGCATGGCTGCGAATCGGGACTGCAGAGAACTGCTCGCTTTGATTTCTTCTTTTGCTCCCGCCGACTGCACGTTCCAGGTTAAGACCAGCGACTCGGACTGCGGATACAAACTGAGGTATGGTGCTTCTTTCGGAAATGTGCGCGACCACAGCTGCCGCCCATCACGAACATCTTGTATGTCCAAAGTCATATCCTTCATCAAGCTGCCGTCTTTCCCCGCGGGTTTTCGATACACCAGAAACCGTCCGTTCTGCATCACCGCTGTCTTCTCGTCGATCGCGAGAGCCGGTACCATATTTTCTTGCGACAAGTCGCCCCGAGCGATGCTTCGGTCTCGCGCCTCCTCCTTGGGAAAGTCCGCATACACCGCCCTATTACTGTCAAAATACGCTCCACGGAATCCATGAGTGTAATAGAGGCGCTTGGATGCGGAGAGATCCCACACTGCTCCACGGCTGCTCCCTGAGGCGGCCAGCCATTTCAGGTCCGGCGATACCGCCCATGCCCGCAATGTGCCCAGAGTACTCATCGGCAGTTCCAGTTCACCTTTACGTTCGTGGCTCACAAAATCGAAAATCCCCACGGTCCCCGAGCTTTTTTGCATCAGTACTTCCTGATCGTATACATCCATGACCGCCGATTTCGTCGAACCGATTACAAACCTCTGCGTTGTCAACTCCAGCAGGCCCACTTGTGCGTCTTTCACTGGACTCAGAATTACAAAGTTGCCCCGTGTCGGAGCTTCCATCAACTGCCGCGGGTTGATCGGAATTCGCTCGATCACCTTCCCCGCCGGGAACTCAACCACAGCGGAGTTCTTCGGGTCGAATGTATTCTGGATGAGCATCCGGTCCGGAGCTAGAAACGCAAACCCAGCCGTTAACGTCCCGCCTAATTCCCCACGCAGCGGAATCTTGGCGCGACCCGCCACATTTATCCCGATCGCCATGCCCGCTCCCGTGGCCACAAAATAGTGGTCGTCTGGTGAAAACGACATTCGGATCCATTGTCCATAGCCCGTTTCCGACCATAAATAAACCAGGAAACGCAGGTAATCGCCCGCGCGCCCGAAGTTCTTGGGTGAAAAATACTCTTTTTCTGTCAGGACCTCCGCCCCGCTCTCCACATCAATGAGCGAAACGTCCAAATGCCGATTCACACAGCCAAGTACTCTCCCATCGTGCGACAGCGCTTTTGACAAACACCCTTCCGGCAGCGCCAGTTCGTGCACCGCGGTCCGTTTCTGGTCCTCCACATCCCACTCTTCCACTCGCAACCCTTGCGTCAGAAAATGAACTTTCTTCGAATCTGGCGAGAACTGCGCATGGTACGCCTCGGCGGCTTCAATCCGGAATAGGAACTCAAATGGATGGTTGGCGAACACGAAGATACTGCCGTCGTCCTGAGCCAGTGAATATTCCCCATTGGGACTGAATTTCGCGTTTTTGATATCCGTTCGCAGTGGCGGCTCCAGAGGTTTCTTCCAAATTGTCCCGATCAGATGCTCCTTCCGCCCTGAACCCGAATACGCAATCACCTCTGCCTGCCACGCCAGAAAGTCAGCGGTGGGAGCCCGTGCTGCAATGTCCCGGCATGCTTGCGGCATCGCGCTCAGTGACTTGTGAATTTCGCGTAGCCGTTTTTCGTCGGGTTTGGTGCTCCCGAAGAGATCGCCGAGAAAATTGCCCGTTTTGCCGTGCGTTTCTGCGTAGCGATCAAAAAACTCCACAAAAGCCTGAGGCGAGAAACCAGCAGCAGCGGCGGCGTAAAAAGCAACTCGATCTGCTTCATACTGGTGAGGTTCTTCCTCCCGCTGCATTCTCTCGATCGTCTGTAGCGCGACTTTTCGGTCCCGCGCAAAATTGTCCAGTAACAGGTTGAACTTGTCGAAAATGTCTTTTCGATCCCCTACGGCGGTAACGCCCAAAATGTCATGAAATTCTCGCGTCACCTGGATGGCGTTTTGATGCGTCAAGATATGGCCCATTTCATGCCCGATCAACCCTGCAAGTTCATCGTCGTTCCGAACAAAAGCGATCATCTTGCGCGTGACATAAATCCGGCCGGCCCCGACACTGAAGGAGTTTACGATCGGGCTGTCAATCAGAATGACGCGGAATTTCAAATTGGTTGGCGGTAATTGCGCCAGAATGCGACCGATGATGCGATTCATCCTGCCTGCAAGTTCCTCGTCGTAAATGACTCGGTAATTCTTTTCCAGCAATTCTGCTTCGATGTCGCCTAATTCCAGTTCCTGCTCCGGAGTGAACATGTTTGCGTCTGTGGTCACGCTGAACGCTGCCGGAGCAGGGCAGGCTTGTTGCGCGATCGACGCCCCGGCGAACAGGAGTGTCGATGCAATCAGCAGAGCAACGCCCCTTAGTTTTCTCACGATTTTCGAGCGCCTCATTGGGTGACTGGCGAATGCAGCAGCGGCCTTAGCCTGCGAAGCGCCGCCGCGAATTGGTCGGCGTTGTAGGTTGACGGGTTCTCGAGTTGCTGGAACAGCGCATTGATCGCGCCGCGCACTTCCGCATCATTGGCAGGCTTGGCGTTTTTGCTGTACGCGATATACAACGAGTCCAGCGCCATCGTGGCCTGCTCCGCCGCCCGTTCGTCCGCCAGCGCAATTTCGTCCGCGTCGTCCGTGATGCACTGCAGCATCCGCATCGTCGTGGCTTGGTCGTAGGGCATCCCCGCCAGACGATCGGCGACCCGCCCAGCTACCGGAGCAGCCGCCAGCGCCGCATTCGCAACCACAGCCACGGTCCGGATTCAGCTTGCTCATTTCCGCAGACACTGTGAGCATCTGCCGGTCCAGCTCCCCGGCCGACGCGGCATCTACCTGCTTGGCAAAAATCCGAAACACCACGTAGCGCGACGCGTTCCACCCTGGATCGCCCGGACGACGTCCTTCGTAGCCATGTTCCTGCCGCCAGCTGTCTTTCGCCGGACCCAGCGCGTGGTGACACGCGAAGCACGACAGCTCCGAATATTCGGGCCACACATCTTTTTTGTCGCCGCGTTGATTATTGGCGCGCCAGGCCAACCGGTCCATCGACGCACGCAGTTGCACCGCTTGTCCGCTTGCCCAATCGCGCACGCCGCTCCACGCCGCGTCTTCCACCGCTTTGCCGGCGGCCGATTCGCGCGGGACCTTCCAATGCCGCGGCATCACCGCCGAGAACGAATCCAGTTCGAAATAAAGATCGGGATGGCCTGCGGCGATCATCTCGTGGTCGACGAATTTCTCCTTGGTCCCCAGGTGGCATTCCAAACAAAGGTTCGAACGCTGGATCACGTTGCGCGTGTCTCGCATTCCCAACGCAACCGATTTTTCATGCGACCAATCGCGCGTGGTATGGGGACCGAGCCACGCCGAAGCCGGGCCATGGCAGCGACTCACACGATACGCCCTCGGCAATTTCGAAGGGCCGGCCGCGCTGCTCCGGCGTGGTGTAAAGCCCGTGGCAGGCCAGGCATTTCGGCGATTCTTCCGCCTTGGCGCCCAGTTTCAGAATCCGTGCCATGCGTTCGCCAACGTCGCCCGTCAGAGCCTGGTATGCGCGGCTGTGCTTGTCCTGCAGAATCCACGTGGAATATTCGTTTTGGAGAATGCGGCTGCCGGCGACCGGTTTCACACTTCCATGGCAACTCGTGGCAGCGCAGGAGCCCGGTCCAATATATTTGACCGGCTCATTGGAGTCCTTGCCGGTCGATGCGGCCGCGGAACAGGCGATCAACGCAACAGCAATGAGCAGCGCGCGTCGCAAAAGGTTGTTATTGCGGAGCAGCATGAAAGGCGGAAAACGTCGTTTAGCTTATATCCAACCGCGGCGGGGCAAGTCAACGAAAAGGGCTGGCCTTTTCCCGGGCATTGTGCGAAAAGACAACGGGCCAGGAAATTCGAGAAGCACCTTTCGCTGGATTATGCGGAAATAGCCTAGACCTGATCGAGTGCCCGAGCCGTTTGCATCGCGCGGCCCGGGTTCGCGAGACTTCCCACTGTGATTTTTGACGAACTACGTGCTATTCAATTACGGTACGGATATCTGCCCAAGGCAGAATTGGAATCGCTGTCCCACCGTAGCCAGATTCCCCTGTACCAAATCCACAGCGTCGCCAGCTTTTATCCTCATTTCCACTTAGCTCCCCCGAGCCGCGCGGAAGTGCTGGTCTGTGCGGACATGAGTTGCCGCCTGAACGGAGCATGCGAGTTGCGCGCGGAACTGGCTGCACGGTTTTCCACGACGCGCTCCGAAGACGTACTGATCAAAGACGTAAGCTGCCTGGGCCGCTGCGACCGCGCGCCTGCCGTCGCTATCAACGACGCAATTTTCGATGGCGTTTCGCTCGAGCAGGTGGAGGAACTGGCGCGGCGCGCAGCCCGCGGTGAAGAACTGCGCCCGGAACATCCACCGATGCCGCGGGTCCGATGCGCCTCCGATCCTTACGACGAAGGCGAACCGTATGGGGCGGTTCGCAAACTCATGGCCACCCGCGATTACGCCACGGTTCTGGCGCGCTTGAAAGAAGCAGAGCTTCGCGGGATGGGCGGAGCCGGTTTCCCGACCTGGATGAAATGGGATCTCGTCCGCAAACAGGCTGACCCGGAGAAGTATATCGTCTGCAATGCCGACGAAAGCGAGCCCGGCACCATCAAGGACCGCTTCATCCTGAGTCATCTTCCGCATCTGGTTGTGGAAGGGATGATCCTCGCGGGACTCGTCACCGGCGCAAAAAAAGGAATTTTGTATATCCGGCACGAATATCCGTTGCAGGAAGAAATTCTCGGCGAAGAACTGGGCCGCTGCGCAAAGGCCGGGCTGCTCGGAAAGAAAATTTTGGGAAGTGAGTTGGACTTCACGTTGGAGATTTTTGTGAGTCCCGGCGGATACATTTGCGGTGAAGAAAGCGCCTTACTGGAGGCGATCGAAGGGCACCGCGCGGAGCCCCGCAACAAACCGCCTTTCCCGGTGCAATTCGGTCTGTGGCAGAAACCTACGGTCATTAATAATGTGGAAACTTTCGCGAATGTCCCACAAATCCTGGAACGCGGTGTGGAGTGGTTCAAGGCCGCGGGCGTTGACGGCTCTCGCGGTCTGAAATTTGTCGGCGTTAGCGGACACGTGCGGCGCCCCGGAATCTACGAAGTGCCCATGGGCACGACGATGCACGACGTGATTTTCGAGAATGCTGGCGGGATTCGCGGCGCCCGGCAACTCAAAGCCTTCGCCCCGTCGGGCCCCTCGTCAGGATACTTACCCGCGTCCATGGCCAACGTGCGTTTGGATTTCAAGGCGCTGGCCGATGCGGGGTCGATGCTCGGTTCGGGCGCAATCGTTGTGTGCGACGACAGCACCTGCATGCTGGACATGGCCCTGACCGCGGTGAAGTTCTATCGCAATGAATCGTGCGGCAAATGCGTGCCCTGCCGGATGGGTTCGCAAAAAATGGTGGAGTTGCTGGCGCGATGGACACACGGCGGCGTTAGCGAGGCGGCTTACCGCGCGGATTTGGCTTTACTCGACGAGCTAGCGCAAACCATGACCCTCACTTCGATTTGCGGTTTGGGCCAAATTGTGCCCGCCCCCATTCAAAGCGTGCTGAAACATTTTCGTGCGGAAATTGACGCCCATGTTTTGAAGGGACAGTGCCCGAGTGGAATTTGCTTCTCGACAGCGGCCAGGATTCCGGAACTTGCACGAGTGGGCATTCAGCCCTGATGCGAAGGAACGCATAAGAAAGTGGCAACGAACCCAGCGGTAGTGGAACTGACGATCGACGGCCAGGCGGTCCGCGTGCCCGAGGGCACCACCGTTTACGACGCCGCTCGCCTGAACGGAATCGCGATCCCCACCTTGTGCCATCTTCAGAGCCAAACCCCGGTCGGCGTATGCCGCTTGTGTGTCGTGGATACCGGCGCGCGTGTCCTCAGCGCCTCCTGCGTGCGCCCCGTGGAACCGGGAATGAAGGTCAGCACCAATTCCGAGAAGGTGCTTGCGGCTCGAAAAACGCTGCTCGAATTGCTCATAGCCGATCATCCATCGCCTTGCGCCCGCCAGCAACATTCCGGCGATTGCGAATTGGAAACGCTCGCGAAGCAGGCGGGATTGGGTACTCCTCGATTCGCGCGCAGAACCATTTCGCGCGGAGCCGACGATTCTTCACTGGCCATTGCCGTCGACCACGACGCGTGCATCCTCTGCGACCGGTGCATTCGTGGCTGCGACGAAATCAAGAATAATTTTGTGCTGGGCCGCATGGGCAAAGGTTATTCGGCGGGAATTGCCTTCGACCTGAACGCGCCCATGGGCGATTCCACCTGCATCTCCTGCGGTGAATGCATGGTGTCTTGTCCAACCGGGGCGCTGACCAACAAAAGTGTGGTGGGCGCCGCGATTGCTCCCGGCGCAGCCACGCAATCCTTGACAGCGGAAGAACTGCACCGCCTGCCTGTCTTCGCTGGCGTTTCCGGAACTTTTCTCGAATTGAATCGCGGCGCCATCGTTAAACGGCACTACCGCAAAGGCGAAGTGATCTGCCGCGAAGGAGATTTTGGATCGACGGCATTTTTCATTGCCGAAGGCCAGGCTGAAGTCGCGATTTCCACTCCACTCGCGCATGTGAAAAACAACGGTGGTGCGCAAGGTTTTTTCCGGCGCCTGACCAGCGTGCTAGTGCCGCGCGAAGAGGACAAGCGCGAAGAAGAGACCCCCGATCGCACCATCCCCATCGATGCCTCTGTCGATCTCGCTTATGGCAATCCCGTCGCCGAATTAGGGCCCGGCGATCTCTTCGGTGAAATGACCTGCATGAATTTTTATCCGCGCTCGGCTACAGTGCGCGCCAAAACCGATGTCGTGGCGTTCGAAATGTTGCGCAACGTTCTGGACATCATGATGAAGAACAAAACTTTTCGCGCGCAACTCGATGCCAATTACCGCCGCCGCGCTCTGGAAACGCACTTGCGCGGAGTGCCTATGTTCGCCGCGCTTGCTCCCGATTTTATTGAGCACCTGAAAAACAGCGTGGAACTGGTGCGCTACGCTCCCGGCCAGAGCATTGCCCGCCAGGGTGATCCGGCGGATAGCTTCTACCTGGTGCGCATCGGCTTCGTGAAAATTGCCGAAGAATATCCCGGCGGCGAACTTGTGCTTGCGTATCTTTCCCGCGGAGACTATTTCGGGGAAATCGGATTGCTGGGCGGCGGCGTGCGCACGGCAACCTGCACCGCACTCGATCACGTGGAACTGGTGAAAATCAGTGGCGACGATTTCCGTGAAATGGTGGCGCGGTTCCCAGGGGTACGCACCGGACTGCAAGCCGTAGCGGTGGAACGGCAATCCGCAAACGCGCAGCGCATGCAGATGGTGCAAAGCGTGCCGCTGGACCAGTTCCTTTCCCAGGGGCTGATGGAGGCGCAAAGCCTGCTCATCCTGGACCTGCAGAAATGCACGCGCTGCGATGCATGCGTCACCGCGTGCGCCGATGCCCACGACGGCGTCACCCGCCTGGTGCGCGAAGGCCTGCGCTTCGAAAATTTCCTGGTCGCCACTTCTTGCCGGCAATGCCGCGATCCCCTTTGCATGGTGGGCTGCCCCGTGGGCGCTATTCGCCGTCGTAATTCGCTGGAAGTGATTATCGAAGACTGGTGCATCGGATGCGGTCTGTGCGCGCGAAATTGCCCTTATGGCAACATCAATCTGCATCCATTCGAAGTGCGCGTCGAAGACCTGGAAAATCCCGGGCACCGTAAAGCCGTGGTGCAACAAAAAGCGACCTCGTGCGATTTGTGTACGCATTTGAAGGAGCCGAGCTGCGTGTATGCGTGTCCCCATGACGCCGCGCACCGCGTCGATCCGCGCAAATTCTTCGTGGGACTCACCGCTGGCGACGGTCAGGGCCCTCGCGCATGAGGATCGATCGCACGCAGCGCGCATGGGCAATCGCCTCGCTGGCAATTTTCGCGATGAGCGCAATCGCCTACGGCGTCTACGCGCAACAGGCCCCGACCGGACCACGCGGCGGCAGCACCGTTGGCCTGATCTTCGGCAGCTTGGGTTTTGCGTTCATGATTTTTGCTGCGCTGCTCGGCGCGCGCAAACGCGTACCCACCTGGCGACTGGGGCGCGCCCAATCCTGGATGCGCGGCCATTTGTGGCTCGGTCTGCTCAGCCTTCCTCTCATCCTTTTTCACGGCGGATTCCATTTCGGCGGAACCCTCACCCGCGTGCTCATGTGGCTGTTGATCATCACGGTGGCCAGCGGATTGTTCGGAGCCATCCTGCAGAATTATGTGCCACGCATCATGACCACCGAGGTGCCACTCGAAACCATCTACGCCGAAATCAGCGGCGTGCAAAAATTACTGCGCGAAGAAGCGGATCGCGCCGTCGAGTCCATCTGTGGGCCGATGGGACTAGCCCAAAACGAATCGGAAGGGCAGCGCGCTGGCGGCTTCACCGCGCTGCGCCCAATTGCCGCTTCCGTTGCGCCTTTACGGACCTCGGCAGCTGTGAGCGCGGGCGCAAGTGCGGCAGTGGCACCCGCGGTAGAAACGATGCTGCTCAGCGAAACCGAAAGTGAGCCATTGAAGCGTTTTTACTTTCAGGAGCTGCGTTTCTATCTCGATGCGCCTGCGCGCGGCCAACGCCTGGCCGATGCAGATAAAGCAAAGCTGGCATTTGCGGGAATGAAAACGCTGCTGCCAGCGGCTGCGCACGATACCTTGCGCGACCTGGAAGACATTTGCGACGAAGCGCGCCAGTTGGTCCGTCAGGAACGCTTGCACCGATGGCTACACGGATGGTTGCTCGTGCACATCCCGCTTTCTCTGGCCTTAATAGTTTTGGGCGCAATCCATGCGGTGATGGCCTTGCGCTACTAGGACGCTACTAAGAAAGAAACGAATCGCATAAACACGAAGCAGCACAGCGGCGAAAACAGGCGGGAATGGCAAGGCTAAGAACAACTAAAAAACTGGCGCAGCGCGTTGATCTGAACTATTTCAAGCGCCCAACTCCCTTCAAGCGCGCACGCTTCTGGCTTAGCTTGCTTCTCCCATTATTGGCGATTGCCTGGATTACCTGGTGGGGTTTCCGTCGCGATTCGCGCGTGTACTCCAGCGGACGAATGAGCAGCGCGCATGCCGTGCTGGAACGCCAGTGTGCCGCATGCCACGTCCAGAAGGACGGACAATTTTCTTCCGCCGCCGTTGATAGCGCCTGCCTGGCTTGTCATGACGGGCCCGTGCACCACGAAAATCAGGTCGCCAGCGCTGTTCCCAACTGTGCGACATGTCACTTGGAACATCGCGGCAGGATCATGCTGCGCGCCGCGAACAATCAGGATTGCGCGGAGTGCCACGCAAGCTTGCGCGTTACGAATGGGCAAGTACATTACGCCGCTCGCATTCACAGCTTTAATGAAGATCACCCGGAATTCGCGCTGTTGCGCGACAGCGCAGCCACAGATCCGGGCACGATTCGCCTGAACCACGCGATTCACATGAAACCGATTCGCCAGGGTCCGAATGGCCCGATCGTCCAATTAGAATGTTCAGATTGCCACCGGAATTACGACGCCGTTTGGAAGTATGCCGCGTCGCAACATCCCGAGCCCGCGAGCTATCAGTTGCATCCTGAAAATTCCGCCGCCGTGACTGGGCCATCCCTAGCGACCCTCAAACCCTACGCGCCCAGCACCGGCAGAGAACGCATGCGCCCGGTGCAGTTTGCTACTGCGTGTTCCGGCTGCCATCTTTTGACGTTCGACAAGCGCTTCGACGAAGGTGTGCCGCACGACACGCCGGAAGTGGTGCACACATTCCTCGTGAAGAAGTTCCAGACTTACATCCAAGCGCATCCCGCCGAATTGAAAATGGTTCGCGATCCGAGCCGCGATTTGACGGGCAAGCCAATTCCACCCGGCGTGCGCGTATTAACCCCTGCCCAATGGGTTGCGGAGCGAACTGCGGATGCAGAACTGCTCCTGTGGCGCAAAACGTGCCGCCAGTGTCACGCGCTCTCCGGATTAAACCCGGTCGCCGCTATCAGCATCCCGCTGCCAAAGATCAGTTCTGCAAATGCCAGGGAGCGTTGGTTCGCGCACGGAAATTTCAGCCACGACGCGCATCGCGGATTCTTCTGCGCTGGCTGTCACGCGAAGGCGGTCAACAGCACGGAGACCAGCGACGTCCTGGTGCCGGGAATCGCGAATTGTAAAACCTGCCACGCACCCGGACCGGAACACGCGGAATCCCGCTGCTTCGAATGCCACACCTACCATGACTGGGCCAAGCGGAAAGAAATGCGCGCCGCTTATTCGCTGCCAGCGTTGCAGAAGAGCCGATAACCCGCCGCCAAAGAGCGGGCAAGATGCCGACGCTACCAAGCTCTGAATTGTTGTCAGGCCCTCAGCCGTTCACCCAAGTCATCATGCCTTCCGGATAGCGCTGCCCCGCCGCTGCGCCCTTCGGCGCAACTTCCTCCAGCCGCCGCAAATCGCCTGCGGCCAGTTTCACGTTCATCGCCGCTACGTTCTCTTCCAGGTATTTGCGCCGCTTGGTTCCGGGAATAGGAATAATGTCTTCGCCCTGAGCCAGCAGCCACGCCAGCGCAAGTTGTCCCGGCGTGCACTTTTTCTCACGCGCCAGTTCTTCCACTCGCGAAACCAGATCCAGGTTCTTCTGGAAATTTTCCCCTTGAAACCGCGGCGAGAAGCGCCGGAAATCGTCTTGCGCCAGATCCTCGTACTTCTTGATTTGCCCCGTCAGAAAGCCGCGACCAAGCGGGCTGTACGCGACAAACGCAATCCCCAGCTCACGAGTCGTGGGCAAAACTTCGTCCTCTGGATCGCGCGTCCACAGCGAATATTCCGATTGCAGCGCGGCAATCGGGTGCACCGCGTAGGCCCGGCGAATCGTAGCCGGCGAGGCCTCCGAAAGCCCAAGAAAGCGCACTTTGCCTTCGCGCACCAGCTGCGCCATCGCCCCCACCGTATCTTCGATTGGAGTTTGCGGGTCCACGCGATGCTGGTAGTACAGATCAATCGTCTCCACGCCAAGCCGCTTCAGGCTCGCTTCGCAAGAGGAACGAACGTATTCGGGCTTGCCGCTCACGCCACGCACACTAGGATTCGCGCGATCACGCACAATCGCAAATTTTGTCGCCAGGAAAACTTTGGCGCGCCGGTCCCGAATAGCCTTGCCCACCAGAATTTCGTTATCGCCATACCCATAAACGTCCGCGGTGTCCAGAAAGTTGATCCCGAGTTCAATCGCGCGGTGAATCGTGGCGATGGATTCCTCGTCATTCCGCGCGCCATAAAATTCGGACATGCCCATACACCCAAGTCCCATCGCGGAAACTTGCGGTCCATTTTTTCCCAATCTTCTTTGTTGCATGATTTCACCTCAATAAGGACTCTATGCGCGTATGATGTGTAGCCGGAAGACGGGGATACATGGAAAACGATGCGCTTGCTCGTGAACTTCAGCCGAACCGTCACATCTGGACGATCGTCGTTGTAATTGCGTCAGCGCTTACGTGCGGCGCCACATTTTTGTTCGCGCTGTACCGCCAACTCGCGCTGGTCGAGGTGGCCGCAAGTATCGCCATCGGAGTGCAGTTGTACTTTCTCAGTTCATCCATCGGCGACTGGCTGGAAGAAAAACACTCGCCGAATAAATCCCGCCGCTGGATTGCTCTGAGTCTTGCCGCCGGAGTGGTGGCATATTTTCTAATTGCGCGCCACTGGAGCTAAGCCAGCGCCGGTCCAGTTGCGTTGCGAGCTGTTATCCTCCCAAATTGGCAGCAACAAACCTGAGCGACCTCGCGCATGTTGGGTGGCAAACTTGAGCGAAGTGGCGCAAACCCTCGAACCGGCCAGCGTAAGCACTTGTTTTTACAATGGGTTACTGCACCACTTTTTGTGGCACGGCACATGCCTTTTATCCCCATGGAGGCTAAGGCTATGGCTCCGTCCACCCATATCGAAGTACCTCCCGCAGAAGCAGTCCAATCCGGGAAAAAACCGGATGCAAAACTAGAAACAAAATCTGCCGGGAAGTCTGCAGTTCCTAAAACGTCGGCTCCTGTTGCCCGACCGGCGCGCCCAGCCGAGGGTTCTTTTCAATCCTCAATGCTGGAATACAACCGCATGACAGGCAGTTCGCGGTTGATGGACACATTCATCAGTCTCGCCGTAAACGCTGTGATTTTGATCGTCCCTGTTTTTGCTGGTTTGTATTTCACCGACACCATTGACTTGAAAGGCTACGCTTCCACATTTCTTGTCGCCCCGCCCCCACCCCCGCCACCGCCACCCGCGGCCGCGCCGATGATCAAAGCCGCACCGGTGCACCGCGTGTTTGAAAATGCCGGAAAGCTCGTTGCTCCCACGGCCATCCCCAAACAGGTCCAGATGCTCAAGGAAGAGCCCCTCCCTGACGTAGAGGGCACCGGCGGAGTGGCCGGCGGAGTCCCTGGCGGAGTGGCCGGCGGCTCCATGGGCGGTGTGATTGGCGGGATTATCGGCGGCGTAAGCACTGGCCCGATTGCGCCCCTCGCGCCAAAGGAAAAGGGACCGAAAGTCCCAATTCGTGTCGGTGGACGGGTGAAGGAACCCAGGCTCATCTCGCGAATCGAGCCACGTTATCCGCCGCTGGCACTGCAAACGCATTTGCAGGGCACGGTGATCGTCGACGCGATCATCGACGAACATGGCGACGTGACCGAAGTGAAGGTCGTCTCTGGTCCTCCGCTGCTGATCCCAAGCGCGCTGGAGGCAGTTCGGCACTGGAAGTATCAACCCACTTTCCTGAATGACGAGCCCATACCCGTGCAATTGAACGTCGTTGTACAGTTCCGGCTCGGCAACGGCTGAGTGGCACAAGAAGTTGGACGGAGGGCGGAACAGTGCAGTCGCGGCTGTTCCGCCTTTTGTCTGCTAGTGATCCGCGGCTACCGTGCTGGTTTCCGCCGCTTTCGGTGCAGGGTCTAAATACTTGACCAGGAGCGCTTCGTTTCCCTTTTCGTTGTAGATCAAGTCATCGACCAGGTTTTTCGTCATCAGGATACCGAACCCGCCCGGGCGCATTCCGCGGTTTTCGCGTTCCTCCATGTGCTGGAAGGGCTGGTCCGGCGGATTCGCCAGCGCCGCATGTTTCAATTCCTCCAGAGAAAATCCAGTGCCGGGATCTTTTACTTTGCACAGCACCATGCGTTTCGTGCGCACATACGACACTTCCACGTGTTTCGTGGGATCGAATTTGCCGCCGTGCTCCATGGCATTCAGCAGAATCTCTCGAAACGCAGTGGCCACTTCTTCCGTTTCGGCGTCCGGCAAATTCGAAGATTCGCGGTAGAACTGTAGCAGTCGATTCGCGGCCACCACATCGCAACGCACACACAGCCTGACCCAGTGCGGAGTGGCTGAAATGATCTCGATACCGTCGTCCCAGAAGGGCTCGCTCATCGCAATGCGAATCATTTCCGCAAATTTTTCCGTCGAGAACGGGCGCGAAAAATAGCTGAACGCTCGTTCGCGGATGGAGCTGAGCACATCCCCCGGGGTGAACTCATCGGTCAAAATGATCAGTCGCGTGTGCGGACGAACCAATCGCAGACGCCGCAGCAGCTCGATATCTTCCTTGCCCGTCGTTCGCTCACCCGTAATGATCAAGTCATACGGCCGCTGGCGAGCCATCTCCAGCGCCTGTTGATTATCGTTGGCATGGTCCAGGTCCCATTCCTTGCGGTCGAACAGGTTGTTCAGCAGCTGATTGACTTCTGGACTGGAATCCACAAGCAAGGCATGGCGGTGCTCGATGTTCACAGGCACGGAAGCAGAAGGAGGGTCACTGACCTTTGGCTCTTCCACAAGTCACCTACCTGGAGGGCGGGTGGGGTTTCGAGTAGCAAGGATGCCCGAAAGCACGGGAGCGCGCAAGAGGCGCCCCCGGCCCGGAGGCAAGCTAACTCAGTTCGCTGGTCATCAGGAATAACGGCTTCATTTCGAAGCTTTGATACACGGGACGCAGCCGTTCCGTGCTGTAGTGCTCCTTCAGGCTGATCACTTTCTTCGTCGCGGTCACCGTATCGATCGGGATGTTGTCATAACGGCCATTCTTCAGCACCACCAGCCGCCCATGAATGCGGTTAAGGAGCAGATCGAGCGCCAGGTTGCCATAGGCCATCGGCACAATGGAATCAATCGCGTCGGGATCGCCGCAGCGCACCAAATACCCGAGCTTCTGCGCGATGCAATCGATTTTCTTCCCATTGTTGAATTTCGGCGAAAGTGCGGTCAGTTCTTCGGCCACCTGATCGCCGATGCCGCCCAGTTTCTTATGGCCGAAGGCATCCGCGGCATCGCCTTGGAACACCATTTCGCCACCTTCGAACGTCGCGCCTTCCGAAACCAGCACGATGGAATACCGGCTGGGATTGCGGTTGCGATCGTGCACCAGCAATTCCGTGAGCTGCTCCATCTTGAACTTATGCTCGGGAATCACGCAGCGATTCGCCGCTCCCGCCATCGTCGGCAGCATCGCCGTGAATCCCGCGTAACGTCCGAACACTTCCAGCACCATGAATCGTTCATGCGAGCCAGCCGAGGTCCGCAGTGCGTTGGTCATCTGGATCGTTCGCGTAATGCACGTGCTGAAGCCGATGCAGTAGTCCGTGCCGGGCACATCGTTGTCCATGGTCTTCGGAATCGCGATTACCCGCATGCCCTCTTTGTGAAGCCGCACCCCGTAGCTCAGCGTGTCGTCTCCGCCAATCGGAATCATGTATTCAATGCCGAGCCATGCCAGATTCTTCAGCACCTCTGCCGTCAGGTCGTTCTTCTCCGCGCTGAACTGCGATTTCAGGTGATCGGGTACATTGCTCTTGCTGACTTTCCCCGGATTCGTTCGCGAAGAATGCAAAAACGTGCCGCCGGTACGTCCCGCGCGGTTCACTTCGTCTTCCGTCAGCCGCTGGAAATTATTTGAGTTGTCGTACTTTTCGTCGCGAATAATGTCCACCAGCCCGGCCCACCCGCGGCGGATGCCGATCACCTCGTACCCTTCATGAATCGCCCGCAGCGTCACCGCGCGAATGGCCGGATTTAACCCAGGAACGTCGCCGCCTCCGGTCAGAATGCCAATCACGCCTTTCTTTACGTTGATATTAGCCATTTAGAAAGCTCACTTTAGTGTGGAGTAGCAAACAAACGATTATGCGGCCTGCGCCACCATTTAGGAAGTGCACGAATCACACCCCCCACTCCACGGTTAGCACAGCCACTCTTGCCCGTGCGCTTTCCGCGTAGGGGTCCAGCACGCTGGACCCCATCTCGGCACAATCTCATCAATTGCCACACACACCCTTCAGACCCGTGCCGTTATCTCGGCGTCCTGTGCAAGCTCGTTTCTCTGCTCTCGCGACTCGCCACTGCCCGGCTTGTGTAGTGGCGGTCCTGAGACCCGTGCCTTTTCCTGGGGTCTCGCTCATGGTGCGCGGCCCCCTCCTTTTCTACATCACAAGCGCCGGAGATTCTCTGTTGGAGGTCAAGAGCATTTTTGCGTCAGGGCAAGATGGTTCGCAGTCGCTTTGAGTTGGAATACGAGTTGGCCCTGGTAGACGCAGTTGGTGCGGAACATTCCGTAGATGGCGTGTAGTAGCTTGCGCGCCACCGCCATCAGCGCTTGTTTTTTTCGTTTGCCGCGTTGCACCAGGTGTTCGTAAAAACCACGCAGATGCGGCTCCCAGCGAATCGCCGTCAGCGCTGGCATATATAATGCTCGCCGTAAGTGCCGATTGCCGCTGCGGCTCAGGCGCGCAGGCCTCCGCACCGACGTACCGGATTGATGCTCGCTCGGATCCAACCCCGCATAGGCCACCCATTGCCGAATGTCCCGATCTGCTGGCAACATCGCTAACTCTCCCAAGATTTGTAGCGCGCTATTTTCCGCGATACCCGGGACACTAACCAGCAGCTGGTATTCCTGTCGCAGCTGGGCTTCCTGCTCCAGGCATTTCTGCGCTTCCTGCCGCAGCTTTTTTATGGCCTGCTGTTGGACCCGCAAATTCCGCACGATGTCCCGCCGCACACAGCCCGGCGTGGATTGCGATATTCCCGCCGCATGCTGGCGATTTTTCTCCGCGCGGCATTGCTCGTTTAGCGCTTGGATCCGACGGGTGATACTCCACAGCGCCAATCGATTCTGGCTTGGCCTCTGCCACGCCCGAAAGGGCATCCGTGTCGCAAATTCTCTCAGCACCACCGCATCCAACGGATCGTTCTTGCTGCGCTGCATCATGGCTTTGGCAAAATCCCGCACTGCACGCGGATTCGCCACCATCACTTCCACTTTCTCCGCTGCGCTCAACAGCAGCGCCACATCCAGCCCATACATTCCGGTCGCTTCTAAAACCACTCTCACGCGCCGCCCCCCGCGCGTGAGAGCTTCCAGCAACTTCCGATGCCCGGCAGCGGTATTCGCATACCGCTGCACCCGTTGGTCTTCCAACGCCACCACCAACTCTCGGGCACTGACCTCTAATCCACACCCTATGATCTTGTCCATTCCCGCTCCTCGGAGTAGGCTTTGCCCTGGCTCCCCGACCCTGCGCTGTTTCCAACTGACCTTGTATGCAGGCTCTACCGCCTGTGATTCTCTTCAGTTTTTGGAAACTAGGGCGGGGGGCCCGATCTCCGGACAGGCTCGATGCAATTCTCCTCGGCCTCGGCGCGACCCGGCCTCCTCCGCCAGAGCAACTCGCTGCACTCCTGCAGACAAGTCTCTCTCCAAAGTCAACATACAAGGCGCGAAAGAAGTTAGCCCAGCCCGAAGAGCTGGGTCCCCAAGCATGGCTGTAGCGAGCGCCGGAGGCGCGACACTCCAATTTCCCAGGCCCGTGCCCTTATCTCGGCGCTTTTTTTCTGCACTCGCGACTCGCTCTCTACAACTCGATCCGCGTCCCCAACACCATCAAAAATTTCGCCAACCACGCCGGATGCGCGGGCCACGCCGGCGCTGACACCAAATTCCCATCCACAACCGCTTCCGTCATGCCCACATCCGCGAACGTTCCACCGGCACCGGTCACATCCGGCGAAACCGCCGGGTAACAACTACACGTCTTCCCGCGCAGCACGTTGGCCGCCGCCAAAACCTGCGCCCCATGGCACATTGACGCGATCGGCTTATTGCTGGAAGCGAAGTGGCGAACAATCTCCAGTACTCGCGGATTCAGCCGGATATATTCGGGAGCGCGCCCTCCAGGGACCACCAGTGCGTCGTACTCTTCCTCCCGTACCGTGTCGAAGGTCGCGTTCAGCGCGAAATTGTGCCCGCGCTTCTCCGAATACGTCTGGTCGGCTTCGAAATCATGCACCGCCGTGCGCACCACTTCGCCCGATTTCTTCCCTGGACAAACCGCGTGTACATTGTGCCCCACCATCAAAAGCGCCTGAAACGGCACCATCACTTCATAATCCTCAACATAATCGCCCACCAGCATCAAAATGTTCTTGCGCGCCATTTCTATCCTCCAAATTCAGACCAAAGCATACCAAATCGCGCCAATGCCATTCTCCCGAACAGCAAATCTCATCTGCCATCAGATCATCCACCTTCGCCTCGCTACCAGAGTTCGGAGTTACAAGGGTATGGGAACGCCGCGCTGATTACAGTAAGGGCTGTATCGAACTAACTGACACCTCTCGAGAATACTTAGGAGAGGGCAGTATGGAAATATTTGAACGTCCCGCTCACTACGTGGGCCCGAATCTGGACCCTTCACGAATTCGCTTTTATCCACGATCGTTCGCCAAAGGCATCTACGCGTTGATGGCGTCGCCGATGCCGCGCGATAACAGTGGACTGATCGTGGGCGACCGTTCAGCTTTGATCATCGACGCAGGAATCAATGGAAATTCGGCCCGTAAGATTCAAAGTCTCGCTCGCAACTAACCGACCGCCCCATCAAATACCTGGTTAACACCAACTATCACGGCGACCACACTTTTTGGGAATTACGCTTTCCCCGATTCGGTCGAAGTGATCGCTCACAAGCTCACCGCAGAAAGTATGCCCGATTTCGAATACGAGAAGAGCATCCGGTCGCGCAACCTCTTCGGAGATGACGCCGCGATTGCGGATGTCACGTACTGGCGCAAACCGGACCGCACGTTTGATGGCGAACGGCTCGACATTGATTTAGGTAAGCGCGTTGTACAGCTATGGCATTTTGGTGCGGGCAACACGCCAGGAGATACGATTGTTTACCTACCCGAGACCAAAACAGCTTGGACAGGAAATCTCATTGGAAACGAACATCTTATCATTATGCTGCTGGAGTCCGGGCCTCATGAATATATCAACACACTCGCGCGAGTGAAAGCGCGCCTCGATATTCGCACCATTGTTCCCGGACATGGCCCGCTTGGAAAACCAGTTTCATTCGACCGAACGATTGCTTATCTATGGCGACTGTTGCAGGATGTAACCCTTGCTTATGACGCTGGCCTCAGCGCCGAAGCTGCGGTGGAAGCAGTGCGCCTCCCCAAAGAATTTCAGCTTCCTATCTATGTCCCAGCCGGTTCTTTACGAAGGATGATGACGAGTTTCCACCGTCTGAATGTGCTCTCGACTTACCGCCAACTCCAAAAGGAAAATCGCGCGCGCCGGGTGGCATAACGCGTGATACCAGCGAAAATGTATTGGGCTCAATGGCATCCACTTTTGGCATGGCCCAGGCTCGACCCGCAAGCTGAATTTGGGTGCCCCATCCCTCGGCTTTTGTGAGGGTGGGTCTTGATCTCATAACAATGTCGGCTCCCCCGACCCGAGTACACGGGGATTTATTCTTCGCGCCAGCGGCTCATGGACCATGCGCGAATCCCCATCGGATCGACTGAACTGGCCGTTGCCGCAGCTCCCAGAGTGTCAGCATCCGCCGACGCACGACGATGAATGAGTTCGCATTGTTTGCCGTTTCTTATTGCAGATTTTTATGCTAAACGTTGCGATTCCCGGCATAGGGTGATTACTCCAATTGGACGAACCCTCACACGAAGACTGATTCGGACTCTTCCCTTTGCGCTGCTGGCCGCCGTCGTTGCATCCGCACAGCAACGCGTCACCATCAAAGTCGACGTATCCAAACCGGCGGGGCGTTTCGAACCTGTATGGGCGTGGGTTGGACACGACGAGCCGAACTACACGTATACCGAGGAAGGGCACGAACTTCTCACACGACTTTCTCAGCTCAGCTCTAGTCCTGTACACGACCGCACCCACAACCTATTAACTTCAGGCGATGGCACGTCAGCATTGAAATGGGGATCGACGAACGTGTTCACACGTGATGCTGACGGGAAGCCGGTTTATAACTGGAGCATCGTTGACCGAATTTTTGATACCTATCAAACCATAGGCATAACACCTTTCGTTGAGATCGGATTTATGCCCGAAGCGCTTTCGTCGCATCCAGAGCCGTACCGGCACCATTGGCCGAAGGACTTCGCTACGGGTTGGGCGTATCCGCCAAACGACTATCAGGAGTGGTCCGACCTCATCTACAGCTGGGTTCGACACATGGCGGATCGCTACGGAGCGGCGCAAGTCACGAACTGGCAGTGGGAGGTTTGGAACGAGCCAGACATTTTTTACTGGCACGGAAGCGTGGACGACTATAACAAGCTCTACGACTACACCGTTGCGGCAGTGCGAAAAGCCCTCCCGAACGCTCGTGTGGGCGGACCTGCCACCACCGGCCCCGCAAGTCCGCGCGCCGCCGACTTCCTGCACGCCTTCCTCGAGCATTGTACGAAAGGCCAGAACTATGCGACCGGCAAAAAAGGTGCCCCACTGGATTTTATTTCGTTTCATGCGAAAGGAACTGCAAAGCTCGTGGACACTCATGTGGAGTTGGATATAGGAGCGAATCTGCGCGACATCGATCGAGGTTTCGCCATCATCGAGACCTTTCCAACATTTCGTCGACTGCCTGTCGTCATCAGCGAGTCCGATCCCGAGAGTTGCGCTGCGTGTGACGCGACGTCGCACCCTCAAAACCAGTTTCGTTTGACATCGCAATACGCCAGCTACGAAGCGGAGCTTCTGCACGGAACCCTGGCGCTTGCCCAGCGACATCACATCAATCTGGAAGGGGCGATTGCCTGGGCGTTCACTTTTCCCGGCCAGCCCATCTTTGCGGGGCTTCGTTCTTTTACAACAAGGGATATCGACCTGCCGGTGCTGAACGCGTTCCGGATGTTCGGGCTTATGCCAGGGCAACGCGTGGCCGCCGAAAGCACCGGAGGGCTTGCCGTTGCGGATATTCTCGAATCGAGCGTGAAGGCGAAACCAGACGTGAACGCCATCGCCACGCGTGACAGTCATAGAGTGAATGCGCTGGTTTGGAGCTATGACGACAATTCCAACCAGTCCGATCCAACGGAAATTCGTCTGAGGATCGAGGGCCTGCCTCAAGGTGTGTCACGAGTGTTGCTAGAGCATTGGGCCGTGGATCGCGATCACAGCAATGCTTACACCGCTTGGCAGACAATGGGGTCACCTCCCAATCCTTCCGCGGGTGAGTATGAGCGCCTTAAAGCTGCGGGACAGTTGCAATTGCGCGAGTCTCCGCGTTGGATGGTTGCGCAGGGCAACACAGTCGAGATTACCTTCACTCAACCAGCGCAGGAGCTTTCTCTGCTGGACTTGAGTTGGTAAGTGAGGCAAATTTCGAAAGTCGGAGCGACCTGTCAGTTTCTATTGTTTTCGAAGTGACAATGAGAATACATTTTTGTTGCGAGTGCGGCAACGGGACCGGGCAACGGGACAGACGGGCCGTTTCTCCATTTTCTAACGTCACAAGGCCAACGGGCATTCGAATGGAGTTTACCTTATAATTTAGTTGAAAATCGGTTATTACTGTGTTAGAATAGGCGTGTGATGCCGGTTGGGTCCTCGTTCTGCGCTTCGTCGCTCCAAACCCCTCCCGCGTCTCCACCGCAAATTCCGGCAACTCTTTTCTTTCCCACACATGCAGGGCATTCTCCTGTAAGCTCTTTGATTCCCACACTTACGAGAATTGGTGGGTACCCCCTCCCTCCCACATGCCCGTACTGTACGGTACAAAACCGTACGGCGTTCCCCGCTAAGTCCCATGGTTCCCCACACTTATCACCTGTACTGCAGAAACCACCAGGGGAGGGAGGGGGCGGTCACCCCCGAGCGGCCTTTACCGCTCCACCGGCGCGAAGATAGACTTGCTCGACTATGATCACACGCCGCCGCTTTGTCCGAAATGCTTCGCTCGTTTCCGCTGCGCTGGCTGTTGGGCCTAGGGCTCATCTGGCCAAGACTCAGGGTGTCGCGGGCACCTACCACAATCCGATCATGGGCGGCGACCACCCCGACGGGAGTCCCATCCGCGTCGGCGACGATTTCTATCTCACGCACTCCAGCTTCGATTACGCGCCCGGCCTGCTGATCTGGCATTCGCGAGACCTCATCAACTGGCGCCCCACCGCCGCCGCGCTGCATTCCTACCATGGCAGCGTATGGGCCCCGTATCTCTGCGAGTATCAAAAGCATTTTTATCTTTATTTCCCGGCCGACAACCGCCTGCGGGTGGTTCACGCCGTTCATCCGACGGGACCGTGGAGCGATCCTGTCGATCTCGGCATCAACGCCATTGACCCCGCACACATTGCGGAGAATGGCCGCCGCTTTCTTTACATGGCTGGTGGACAGATGGCCGAGTTGACCGCCGACGGCCTGGCCGTCAAGTCTGCTCCGCGCATTGTGCTCGAACCATGGCCGGTTCCCGCCGCCACCAGGATGGAATGCGTTTGTCTGGAAGCTCCCAAACTTCTTGAGCGCAACGGTTACTTCTACTTGAATGTTGCCGAGGGTGGCACGGCAGGGCCAGCCACCAGTCACTCCGTGGTCAGCGCGCGCAGCCGTCATGCCGATGGCCCTTGGGAATTCTCGCCCTACAATCCGGTCGTGCATACTGCCTCGCGCGATGACCGTTGGATGAGCGTGGGCCACGGGCGGCTCGTCGATACTCCGGGCGGCCAGTGGTACATGACTGTTCACTCTTATGAGAACGGTTATCGCACGCTCGGGCGCCAACTTCTGTTGCTGCCGGTCGAGTGGACGAACGATGAGTGGTTCCGGGTGCCGCAAGGTGTCACGCCAGACTCTGCCATTGCGGTGCCAGTCGCCGGTTCGTTGCAACAGCCCTTCCCCGATCCGTCCGATGATTTCACCAGTGCGGAACTCGGCCTGCAATGGGGCTTCTGGAGGGAGTACGACCCGTCCCGATTCACCGTCGGGAATGGCGCGCTCACTTTGGCAGCGCGCGGCCAGTCTTTGGCCAATACTTCAGTCCTGACTACCGCTGTCGGAGGACACTCGTATACCGTCGAGATCGATGTTGAGATCGAGGCTGGTTGCGAATCCGGGCTGCTGCTCTTTTACAATCCCGACCATGCCACCGGCATTTCGCTCAATGCGGAAGGCTTGGGTGTGCGGCTTGCCAATGGCTATGTCCCGGGCCGCTTTCAGAAGGGCGCGACACGCGCTGCCTTGCGCGTAATCAACGATCGCCAAGAGGTCGATTTCTATTTCCGTGTACCTGGCAAGCCGTGGCAGCGGGCCCAGGAATCTGCGGAAATTTCAGGAATGCACCACAACGTGCTTGGCGGCTTCCTTGATGTGCGCCCGGCAGTTTATGCCTGCGGCTCCGGCAAAGCCACATTGCGCAATTTCCGTTACTGGCCGAACGTGAATGTACCACTATAGGAACCGCGTCGAGCTACCTCGAATGTGTCTACGTTAGTGCGCCGCTGCAGGCGCCGGGCGCGAGTTACTTTCGTCGATGGTGAGCATGTCCGTGCGCATCTTCTCCCATTCGCGCAGATTCAGCCCGTGCGTGGTGAAGAAGCGCCGAATCATCGGCGAATCCCAACGCAGCACTTCTTCCATCACCGGAACCATCACGCTCATGGCGTTGTCGCTCAACACCGTGCGCCGCGCCACCCGCGCGATGAACTTATTTTCGGAGACCGCGATGGTCAATCCATCGTACTGATTCACATGCATCATCACCGGCAAATCGGAACTGCCGTCGCCCATGTAGATGATGTGATCGTGGCTGGTGCCCAACATCGCGCGCAACTCTTCGAGCACGGTGATCTTCCCCCAACCGGCCGAAGCGCGAATGATGGAATCCACTTCCCCGGTCGCGTCGTTGAAACGGAAACGCGTTCCGAAAATGTGGTCGGGCGGCACGATTCCTTCCAGCGCCGATTCGATGATTTCCTGAGGTCCCGCGGAGATTACATAAAAATGAAATTTGTAGCCGTCCGCCAGATTGTCCAGCGAGCGCGCAAACAACCGCACGTCATGTTTCAGGCGGATGCGTTTCCCGGTTTCGATCAGATGATCGCGGCGCACGCGGCGGAATTCCGGGTCGTGCAGAATCAGGTAAGAAAGTTCCGCGCCCTGCTGCACAAGGTTAATGTTGGACAGGCCTTTTACCTTGTCCTGGAAGCCATGAAAGCCGATCAGTTCGGCCAAAGCGACCCCCGAGTCGTTAAAGCTAAGCGTCTGGTCGAAGTCGCTGGCCAGAAGATACTGCTTGGTCATAGGGGTATGTACTCCTCTTTCTGTCCGCTTCTCGCGAACGCGAGCCAATTTGCAGCTCAAAAACTCCCCACGTTCACACCTTACCTTCGTTCGGGGATGCCACCCCACGAATAATTTTAATGGGTGCTATGCGTGGAAAACGTGAACAGATTGTTAGCTGTACATAAGATGCGGCGAAAAGGTAAAAGGTTCACAGGAAAGTGGTTAGACGGCAGAGTCAGTTGGAAATGAAGGGGTTGAACGGGCAACAAGCAATATTATTCATGCGAAACAAAGGCGAATTTTTCTTGCAATTGAGCCCCTCTACCAATTGCTCCAGATCCGGTACCACCATGCGGACTGGGAAGCCGTCGCGCTCGGCGCCTCCGTTCCATCTTTCTCGCCTTCGTCGCTCACCGTATACAGCTGCCCGTCGCGCAAATACAGGCTCTGCGACTCCGCGTGATTCAGCGGCCTTGCTCCTCGCCTGCCAAACACCGCCAACTGGTTTCCGGACTCGTCCACGGCGCGGTCGCGATCAATGCCCTTGGAAACGGCGAGTGCGGGTCCTTTGGTATGCGCGGTGGCGATCAGTTTCGGTGCTGGACGAGGGCTGAATCCCGAGAAATGCGCGGGATCATCGACCGGAGACACGATCTGCAAAACGCGCAGCCCATTTTTCCCGTCGGCTACGAACGCAAACGCACTGCCCGCGACCATGCCAATTTTCACGTCGTTCACATCGTTCAGTTGGCCATTCGCGGTGAATAATTGATCCAGCTTCGGCGCGTCCGAATGTTCGACATCGATGATCGCCAATCCTTGCTTGCCTGCCGAAACGTATGCATAAGTGCGCGCCACGTAAATGTTCCGAGCATCTTCCAGCGGCACAACAATATTCGGCACAGGTTTGGGCTGCGCCAGGTCGGTAACATCCAACACTTTCATGCCATCACGATCGACGACGAACGCGTATCGAAACTGCACCGCGATCGCGCGCGGATCGACAAGAAATGGCGCGCCAATTGTCGCAGTGATTTTCGGCGCAAGTGGATTATCCAGATTCACAACCACGAGCGCTTTGTCGGTAAGGACATAGGCGAACGTGCCAGCAATCGTGATGCGTCGCGCGCTAGTTAACGCTCCGCCAGGGTTGAACGCGAGACCGCGCTTCAAAAAGTTGTTCGTGGGATCGCCATCGAGCAGGGTACCAACTCCCGGACTCTTCGACTTGAGATCCGGATTGCCCACGACGATCAAGCCTTCTTCCTTATCGGCAACATACAGGAACCCGTAGAGCAGATGGATTGGCTGCTCTTCATTTTCCGGAATGCGCGTGCGGAGCGGATCGACACCGAGGGTGGTTGGCGTAGCGACGGCGAGCGCATTTTTAGTCGGCAGGTAAAAACGTTGGCCCAAAGGAGAAACGGGCGCGGTGGTGACACGCTCCGAGAATCCCTTGTTGTCGATATCCGCGATATCGTAGACGCGCAGGCCGCCTTTACCGGTTGCGGCGTATGCGTATTCGCCGCGCGCCTGAATGTCCAGAACATTTCCTTCGTGGTGCGCCACCGCGGAGAGTTGGCGGTCGTGAGCGAGGAATCTTTTGTAATCGTCGGGATAGGCGACGCGCTGAAGATCGCTGCCGTAAATCGCTTCGGGCTCGTCATGCTCCGCGACCGCTATGGCTTCGAAGCCGTGGTTTCCGGTGGCGACGTAAACGTAACGGCCCATAAAGTTCATGAAGTTGGTGCCCTGCAGCAGCAGTTGCGCAAGCCACGCATTGTTATCGTTGGCCTTGGAGACGTGGCAGTCCGTACACTCCTTGGTTTCCGTAGCGCGAACTGTGTGCGGCACAAAGGTACTGAAGGCTTGGCCTGAAAAACCTTCGGCGGAAATGGTTTGTTGCGTGTAATACAGCCATTCCCGGTTCGCATTCTGCGAACTGACCAGCACCGCGCACGAAGAACGGGCGGGAGCAATCCGGTGGCCTGTCACGGTGCCATCGACGCCCAAAAAATAAGCGTCATCGCGCAGCACCTGGAAGTTATAGCTAGTGTAATTCCGCGTCAGCAGTCCTTCGTTGTGCAACATCGGTCGCCGGGCATTCGCGGTCATCTGCAAATGACAACCGAAACACGTGGGCGCCCAGGACGAATGGCAGGAATAGCAGGTCATCGAGGAATTTCCGTGGGCGAGATGCGAGTCATCCGCCGGAACTTGCGTGAGCGCAGCCCCATCTTTACTCATGAGCTTGGCGCGAAACGATTTCATGCTGAAGTGCGCGTTGCCTGGGGTAATCGTGTCTTTGGTTTGCACGATTTCCCATTCGCTGTGTTCTGCGGTCATCGAGCGCTGGAAGAGTTTGCCGTCGCGCCATTCAAAGCGCCGCAAACCCCAAGGCGTACGAAGCGCATCGAGACGCCGTCCGCGCCGTTCGCCGAGGCGAAGCGGATCCGCTGCAGCGGGCCCGGAGGTTTGCAAGGTGGCCGGATGCTGAATGGTTCCGTGGCAATCGATGCAGTCAATCTCTACCGCGGCGCGCGGCTCGCCATAAATTTTCCCGGTACCATGATTGTCCTGCTCGAAATGGCAGTCGGCGCACTGCATCCCTTTTTCCAGGTGAATGTCCGCCAGGTGGACGGCTTTTTGAAACCGTTGCGGATCGTCGAAGGCAATTTGATTCCCGTCCTTATCGAGCCAGTTCCCCTTGCGGTCGTGCTTGTACACCGCGCGAAACACCCAGCCGTGTCCATGAAAGTCGGCAAACTGAGTGGTTTTCAATTTAGAGTTGAATGCGTCGCTGCCGGTCTGTTCCAGGAATTTTTCGTCGCCCCACAAGCCGCGCGCAGCCGCCGCTTCCGGGTTGTGCAACGAGGATTCGTAACGTTGTTCCTCGCTGGGATTGTGCTGCTGCGCCGGATACATCTTTTCACCATCGGTTTCGTTGTCCCACCAGGTCAACCCAAATAGGTGGTCACCATATTGGTTCCCGGATGGACATGGCAAATCATGCACTGACTGGAAGGAATCGCACGCGTGAACGCATGTTTGATGGGATGACCCGATTCGTTTTTCGAAATCGTGGGGTCGGCGGACGCGCTGAATCCGGAATGGCCGTATTGCGCGTAGACGCCAGAGTGGCTTGGATCGCGATCATTCGCGTAGATTACGTGACAGGCTGAGCAGCCGCTGGAGCGGTAATCGCCCGGGTGATCATTCGTGCCCGGCAAAGAAAGAACTGGATCGAGCAGGCGCGTTTTTTGGAGCCCAAGGAAAACCGGGTCGGTGCGCAATTCCGTGCCGAATCCACGGTCGCTGAGTTTGTCATCCGGCCTTCCGGGAATCTCTTCACGATTAGGATTGCCTAGTTCGGCTTTCTTTTCCCCACCCCGTTCAAACACGCGGAGAATGTTGCCGGGTTGCGACTGTTCCCAGCGGAAAAGCGGAACCAGTTCCAGCAATACCCCTTTGTATCTGGTTTCGTTTGGCGTCGGAGGTGGAATCGTTCTCAGCGATTGCGGAGTGCCGCTGCGATCGTAACTCTCGCCGAAGCGAGTGTTTTTATAGGGGAACCCGCCGTTGTTGTACAGCGCCGCTCCCCACAAAAATCCCGAGTGCGTCATCATGCTGGTGGAAACCGCGCGTGTTTCGCTGGGATGACACCCAGCGGCGCCGCAAGTTTCCGCAGCAACCCGCAAATCGCCGGGATTCACGAATTTGATGTAGTCGGCGGACTCCTTGAGCCAGATGGTGTAGGCTAGCTCGGGAATGGTGGAACGATTTTTGAAGGCCGCATCGCGCGGCTGCACATGCGCTTTTTCTTTCACCGCCAGGTATTCAGGCGAATTGGTTGGAGTGTCGGCAGAAATCGATGCGGTGTAGTCTCCGCCATGACAATCGGCACAACCGAGATGCACCGCTTTAGACGGATGCATCGTCGGCTCGTCGGTGCTCGAGTGGCACGTGATGCAGCCCGCGGACTTGCGGTCCGCTTCTACTTGAGATTCGCCACGGAGGCCGCCATCATCCGCGGCAATAAGAGAACCAGATCGCGAGCCAAAGAATGCCAGCAGAAGAAGCATCGCGACACAAAGGAATGCGAGTGCGTTTCGCTCTCTTTTCCTTCTACCTGCGAGTTTTGCAAAAACGGGCATGCTCATCCTTCAAAACGTAAACTTGGCCAGTCCAAAAATGGAAAACTGTGTTCGACCGGTGTAAAAGTCGCGAAAACCCTGGGCTGGCTGAAGCATGGCGGCTCCGCCAGTCAGGACGAGATTTTCCGAGAGTGGCGGCCGATATTGCACGCCAACTCCAAGATCGTTGCCAATGGTGTGACGAATCGGCGATTGGAACAAAGTGTATTCGATGGGCTCGGTGCGCATGAACCGAAGAAAATTGTAATTGACGAAGCCTTTGAGCTTGGGCGTGAGATCGAAATCCGCACCCGCGTTGATCAGAAAAATGCCCGGATTCACGAAATTGGCTTGCCCCTCGTCTTTGCTGGACCTCATATTCGGCAGCAGGCTGCCATCTTGCGTGAGCGCGACGCCCGAGCCCGTCAGGCGGATGGCTTCGCGATTCCAAAAGCTGAAAATGCCGCCTGCAAAATTCGGCAAGTCGATAATGGAATCAAAGCCGTTCGCGCGGCCATTGCGAGGATCGCTGTCACCCGAAGCGTAAAACGTCGAGACGCGGTAGCGGGCCCAATCTTTGTCCACCGAAAGCTCGACTGCGGCCATTTGGGCATTCACGGTCACGCGACGACCAGCGATGGGATTGAACGTGTCTTCGCCGGCTGCTTCATAAAACGCGTGCGTCAGGTTCAGCCGTTTGATGTGGCCGCTGCCCAGCCACCCGAAATAACCGACTCGAATGCCATGAGGAATGGCGCCAACACCCTGGTTGATGACATTGCCGATGGGAGCGGGCCGGACAAGAAATCCGTTGTCATCATAGTGGACGCTGGGATCATCCTTGTTGAACGCACCGACGAATTCCGCCGTGTAACCCGGGAAGAAAAAATCCTGCAGATAGATGTTGGCCAGAACGACCTGCTGCTGGCGGAGCTGGAACGTGTTTAGCCCGCTGTTGGTATTTTTCTCCAGCAAATTGAAGTAGGCGGCGTTGTATTCGATGCGATCGCTTTTCCAGTCACCGAAGATGCGCAATCCCGGCTGCTCGTCGACAAACAGGAAGCCGCGAAAGTCGGCATTAAACTGCTGAATCCCGGCGCGTGCAGAAACGAAATCGTAATTCGGGCTCAGGTCGTGGAGTTTTACTTCCACGAAGGCTTCCTGCAAACCAATATGGCCGTCGAAGCGCGTAGTGCCGTTGCGCACATCGGGGCTGACAACGCCCAGCTCCTGCACATCGAGATAATTCAGGCTGGCTTCCGGAGTGATGCGGACCCGCCAATCAACCGGCTTAAAGGAAGTGTCGCCGTGAAACAGGTCGAAGGAGAAACGGAAGGTCTGATCGAGGAAGAACTGCTCGCCGTGGCCAAAAAAGTCCGGACTGCCAGGACGCGCGGGACTAACGTCGGTGGGGGTTGGAACGCGCCGGCCATCCGCAAAAGTTTCCGCGGAGCCGGTGAAGTTCAGGAACACCTGCTGACCAAAAACTTGCGGCCAAATCGGCTCGTCGCCCTTGAAGCGATTGTGATTGAACGGGTCGTACCAGTGGGGCTTGGCGTAAATCGTGTCATCTGGGGAAATGTAACGTCGATAGGCTGGTTGCGGCAGTTCCCAACGATTTGGGACCGTATTGAAAACGTCTGCCACGGGAGGAAGAACGTCCGGAGCAAGCTCAAGAATATAGGTGGGATCAGCATCCAGGCGATGGCGCAGTTCGCGATAGCTTCCTTGTTGCTCAAGATTCGCGGCGGGAAGCGGAGGGCCAAGTTGCGGCTGTCTCGGCAAACGTGAAAGTATTTCCGCCATTCGCCAAGCGCAGCAATGAAATCTCCAAGGTCAGCACTTCATTCGCATTCGCCGAAAAAGCGGGAACGAGAAACGGAGAATATCCATCCGCTTCCACGCGGAGTTCGTAGGACCCCGGCGGCACTGGAAAAATTCGAAACACGCCATCGCCGAAAGAAACCGCGGATTGGCTCACGTTGGTTTGTGTGTTGCGCAAGGTTATACGAGCACCCGGAATAGGCCGCGAGATAGATTGCTCCGATTCTTCGCGCACAACGCCGTCAATTGCACTGGTGGTGAGAGCCTGCTCGCGGGGGATACGCCGGACCGGCGCAGTCTGCGTTGATATTTTCACCGGGGGCTCCTGAGGCGCAGCAGTGCTTTGCGCATGCGATGCTGGCGCTGCGGCCAAAAGGAGCACACAGAGTCCCACGGGAAACACACGCGTCAATGACGGAGCGAAGTGGCTCATGCAAATTAGGAACAAAGCGACGGAAGTGCCGGCAATCTCAGCTAACTACACCGGATTCGGGCCAACTCGGCAACCTATTTCGAACGGTGGTGCGAATATTCGATAACGTCCACACGAAGCCCGAGGGGTCACCAATTCACATCGCATGCGAGAATGCCAATTGTGACGCGGTGAGAACGCGTGCTACCAAGAAGAGTAACTTCCCATGGAACATGTCATACGCAGACCGGTGGAGTCTCGGCGTGCTTATGCGCAGCGCCGGAGAACACTCGTGTTGGGCATGCTGCTGGCGTTGGGCTTGGCAGTCGCGTTAGCCATCTTGTTGATTGGGTGTGGCGGGGTAAGTTCGACCTCCAGCGCCCCGGTTGCGTCAACCGCAAGTTCATTTCCCCTGAGCATCATGGACGTGCAAAACATTGTGCAGGCCGCAGCCCAAGCGGCCGATGTCGACACGATGGTGATCGCGGTGGTAGACCGCGGCGGAAATGTGTTGGCCGTATATCGAAAAACGAACGCTCCGGCGACCGACACGGGAAATTTTGGGGCTGCTGTCGATGCGAATGATTTAGCGGTGGCGCTGGCACGCACGGGCGCGTACTTCAGCAACAACCAGGCGCCGCTGTCGTCGCGCACGGTACGGTTCATCAGCGGCATTCATTTTCCGCCTGGCGTTACGAACACCGGTAACGCGGCACTTTATGGGATCGAGAACACAAATCGTGGATGCACGCTCTCGACAAATTTTCTACCGGGTCAGGCAGTGCAGCCGTCTCTTGCTCTTGCCGGAGGATTCGGCCCGGGCATTATCACCGGCAAAGCGGATCTGCTCGACAGCGATCCCAATGCGGTGAATCCCGCCGGTGTGCCCATTTTTCGCGGTGGCGTTGTGGTCGGTGGCATTGGAGTAGCGGGAGTGCCCGGTGATGTCGCGGAGTACGCTGCGTTTGTGGCGGCTACATCGAACGGATTGGGACCAACACCCGCGCCGCCGGGCGTGGTGTTTCTGAATGGCATCGCTTTGCCGTTTGTAAATCAAACCTCAGCTCCCACCGGTGTGAACCCCGGAACCTTCACGGGTACCTTTCTCGTTGGCCCGTTGGCGAGCGCGGGACAACCGCCGGAAGGCGATTTCGTCGCACCAGCAGCCGGGCCGATCGGCGGCTTAGCGCCGCGGATGTGCAAGGAATCTTGGACAACGCGGAGGCAACCGCGAACCAAACCCGAGCCGCGATTCGATTGCCCTTGGGATCGCGGGCGAAAATGGTGATTGCCGTGGCCGATTTGGACGGCACCCTCATCGGTCTTCGTCGGATGACGGATTCCACGGTGTTCAGCGTCGATGTGGCGGCAACCAAGGCGCGCAACATGGTTTATTTCAATAGCGCATCGCGAACCGCCGCCGATTTGAATCAAGTGCCCATGGGCACCGCCGTGACCAATCGCACGATTGGATTCGGCGCTCAACCTTCTTCCCTCCGGGCATCGACGGAAGCAGCGCTGGCCCATTTTTCAATCTATATATGCAAGACGTGGCCAATCCGTGCACGCAAGGATTCGAAGCAGGGCCACCGAACACGAATCGCAGCGGCATCGTGTTTTTTCCAGGCAGTGTGGGGCTGTATCGCAATGGAGTGTTGGTGGGCGGACTGGGCGTAAGTGGAGACGGCGTGGATCAGGACGATTACGTGACTGCTGGGGGCGCGGCGGGATTTGAAGCGCCCGCTTCCATCCGTGCAGACCAACTCGTCGTCAGTGGAGTGCGGCTGCCGTATCAGAAATTCCCAGAGAATCCCACGCACTGAAATTTGCGAGCGCGCCGGTTTATCCCGCGAGTCGCCATCGAAACGTTATCAACGGCGCCATTACTTTTTCGGTTTTTTCTTAGGCGCAAGGCTGGAGAGTTCGCGCGTGTACGATTTCAGCGTCTTCGGATTGGCTTTGCTATAGACGAACTGGCCTTCGCGCCGGCATTCAATCAAACCCGATTCCTCCAGGATACGCAGGTGGTGCGAGACCGTAGCCGGAGTTACACCCCGCATGGAAACGATCTGGCCACAGGTCATGTGCTCGCAGGAGCTGATGGCCTCAAAGATGCGCAGGCGGGTTTCGTCCGCGAGGGCCCTGGAAATGCGCTCAACCTTCCGCCTGTCCATATTCATGCCACTGTAACAAAGTAACCGCGAACCATGCGCCGTATCCAAATAAGTGTAACCGATTATTTAGACATTCATCGAACTGTCGAAGTGATGCGGCTCTCAAAATGAATTCCGAATGGGCAGGAGGCTCTTTATGAAACGATTAGAAGGCAAAGTGGCGGTAGTGACCGGCGGAAATAGCGGCATCGGGCTGGCGACCGCGAAACGTTTTCTGGAAGAAGGCGCGAAGGTGGCCATTTCCGGAAGGAATCAGAAGACCCTGGAGGAGGCCGTGAAGTCCCTCGGTGACGGGGTGCTGGCGGTGCAGGCGGACACGGCGAAGGTCGATGAAACCGAAAAGTTTCTGGCCCAGGTAAGCAAAAAGTTCGGGAAGATTGACGTGTTGTTCGTGAACGCAGGCATTGGAAAATTTGTGCCCATCGCCGACACGCCGGAAGCGCTGTTCGACGAGCAGTTCAACGTCAACATCAAAGGTGCGTATTTCACGGTACAGAAGGCGCTGCCGCATCTGAACGACGGCGCTTCGATCATTTTTAACACCAGCGTCGCGGGACAAAAAGGAATGGCAGGTTCAAGCTCGTATGCAGCGACCAAGGCAGCGCTTCGTTCTCTGGCGAGAACGGCGGCTGCGGAGCTGATCGGGCGGAATATTCGTGTGAACACCGTTGCGCCCGGCCCGATTGTGACTCCGATTATCGAACGAGGAGGATTGTCCAAAGAAGAAATCGACCACTTCACGAAAACACTGACGGAGATGGTGCCCATGAAAAGGTTTGGCCAGCCTGAAGAAGTGGCTGGAGTGGTGGCGTTCCTCGCTTCCAGCGACGCTTCGTACATCACCGGCGTGGAACTAAACGTCGACGGCGGCATGGGCCAACTCTAAGCTGCGTCGAACACATAGCGAGGAGCGGAACCGCCCACGCTCCCGCTCATGGCGCCGATGGGTCGGCAGACGTAGCGACGTCCGCGTCGAGAAACCATTTGTGGTTCGCGTCGCCAGGCGCGTAGCAATTGCCATCCGCATTATAGGTAGCAGCGCATTGCGCAGTGCGCTGCTTTTGCCGCGGCGTTTGCGCGTATTGCCACAGTGCTGCGCCGGCGAAACCGCCCTGTGCAACGGAAGGTGGACTCTTCGGAAACACGCATCCGGGCGAGGGCGGGCACACGTCGTTGAAAATCCATACGGCTAGTTTTCGTTCCCCGAGGTGCTGTTGAAGATCCTCCGCGGTGCTGATGGTTTTCCCCGGTTCGTCAGGCAAAGGAATGCCGGAGCAGTAGGCGCCGCTACGAAAGCGAGCCCGGGTCAGGCCATCAATCCAGGCGTGAACGTATTCGTGATAAGCGGGGCTGAGGCGACCGCCCTCTTCGATATCAAGGAAGATAATCGTGCCTGCCGGAAAACCTTCCCTCCGGGCAAGCGCGGCAGCGCTCTCGGCGTCCCGTGCGCCCTTTTGCTGCGCGTCCGAATTTGATTTCAGATTTTTGGTTAGCCTTCCGTTATAAAGAACGATGAAGCCGAAACCTCGCACGCGCAGGAGAGCGCGTTTGCCGAGCCAGGACGTGCGCTTTTCTCCAGGAGGCGGCCCAAGCCAGTAGCCCGTAAAAAGGAAAGTCTTACGCAAAATGGGCAGCGCATCGTCGCCCGGATAATCATTCAGGTCCAAACCCAGATACGAAGAAGCTTGCGGCGACCGGGTTGGGGTTTTCGCTGGTGGGGAAGCCAACAGGATCGCGGCGATCAACGGAAGAGCCACACAGATGAATTGCGCGGCGCGCATGGAGAGAATCTACAGCACCGCAGAGCAGAGCAAAAGAGGCGGTGTGGCGGGATCACCCCTCGCGGAGTTTGTGGCCGGAAATATTCCCCAGTCCATCGTAGGCGGCGTATTTGTAGGTCTCGCTTAGGGTCGGGTAGTTGAAGACTTGCTCGATGAATTCGTCGATGGTGAGGCCATTGTCGAGCACCATCATTCCAATGTGAATCAGTTCCGTGGCGGATTCGCCAATCATGCTGACACCGAGAAGCTTCCGATCCGCACGCGCGAAAATTAGTTTGAGCATACCGGCGGTGTCGCCCGTAATGTGCCCGCGGGCATTGTTCTCGTAATGAGCGCGGCCAACGCCATAATCGATTCCCTTTTCTTTGCAGGATTCCTCGGTTTCACCGGCGGCCGAAATCTCTGGAATGGTGTAAATGCCCATGGGCAGGAGCGAAGCAACACGCTGCTTATATTTCCAGCCGAAAGCGTGACACACAGCGACGCGGGCTTGCTCCATCGAGGTGGAAGCTAGAGCGGGAAACCCAATCACGTCGCCAGCCGCGTAAACGCCGGCACTGGCAGTTTGATAATGCTCGTCCACTGGAATATAGCCGCGATCGTTGAGCGCGAGTCCGGCTTTTTCCAAAGCGAGGCGATCAACAGCGGCACGGCGCCCAGCGGCAAACAGAGCCGCTTCGACGTCCAGCGTCTTGCCCGACTTCATGAACAGACGAGCGCCAGCGGCATGATTTTCGACCTTCACGGGCCGTTCGTTAAACCAAAGATGCATACCCAGGGAAATAAACCGGTCGCGCAAGCGATTCGAAATTTCCGTATCGAGAAAAGGCAGCAACTGGTCCCGGCCATCCACCAACGTGACATCCACGCCAAGGGCCACGAAGATAGACGCATACTCGCATCCGATGACGCCGCCGCCGATGACCGCAAGACTTTTGGGAATGCGATCCATCTGGAGAAACGTGTCGGAATCGAAGGTATGAATGTCATCAAAGGCGATTTCCGCGGGGCGGTGCGGCTTGGAACCTGTGGCGATCAGAATCACGCCGGCCCGCAGAACGCGTTTACCTGCCGGGCCATCTACACACACCGTGCGCGGATCCTCGAAGGAAGCCTGGCCGCGAATCAGTTCCACTTTGTGCAATTGCAGATTTTTCAGTATGCGGCAGCGTTCCATTTCCACGACCGCGCGTTCGTGGTGCATGAAATCGTGCACGGTCAGATTTTCCTTCAGCGAATAATCGATCCCGTACAGACCGCGCTGCTTCAGCCCGGAAAAATACAAAGCTGACTCGCGAAGCGTTTTGCTCGGAACCGTCCCGGTATTAATGCAGCTTCCGCCGACAGCATCCGCACGTTCAATGACGGCGATGCACTTGCCAAAGTACGCGGCCTGAACCGCGCCTTTCTCTCCAGCAGGCCCACAGCCGATGACTACGAGATCGAACGTTTCAGGAGAAGGCACAAAACCTCCGAAGCTCAGACCGCCAGATTGAGGCGAACGACTACGAAATGAGAATGCGTTGATTGTAGAGCAGGAAGCGGGGTGGCGCAGAAAATCGTGGAAGCCCTGTGCCGAAAGGTGTTCGGTGGAAACCGCCCGACGCGACTTGCTTCCGGGACGGCTCTTTGATGAGATACGGTCATGAAACTGCCCCAATTCGTGCGGTGGGCCACGGGAATTCGTTGGCAGTGGAAAGTTTTCATTCCCATTATCTCGGTATTGCTGCTGAGCATCCTGGCGATTCACACGATTCTGCGTTCCAAAGAAAATCTGGACGTAAAGTGGATTCTCATCTCGGCGGTTTTCTTTGCGATTGTTTTGTGTTTCGTGCTGCTGGCGGTCTTGCTGGTGCTGATTGAGCATCCGTTAGAGGAGCTGATGAATACCATCGCGCGTGTGCGCCAGGGCGATTTGACGGCGCGAGTCGGGTTCGCAAAACGCGTGGACGATGTGGGCCGGTTGGGCCAGCAGTTCAATGAGATGGTGGAGCAACTGGATCAAAATCGCCAGGAAATCGAAGAACTGCACACGAGGGAAATGGCGCGTGCAGAACATTTAGCGACATTGGGGGAACTGGCCGCCGGGCTGGCGCACGAGATACGCAATCCCCTTGCGGGCATCGCGGGCGTGGTGGACATCATGGGAAAAGAACTGCCGGCCACGAGCCCGACGCGCGCGGTAATCGGCGATGTGCATCGAGAGATTCTGCACATTCAGGCGATTCTGAACGACCTGCTCTCATACGCCCGGCCACGGCCGCCCAATTTCCATACAGCGAACCTGAACACCACCATTGACCAAGCGGTATTGCTGGCGAGACAACAAGTACTCACGAAACCGATACAGATTGCCTTCGAAGCCAATCCCAAACTGCCGTCCATCGAACATGATCCCGCGCTCATCCAACAAGTGGTAGTGAACCTGATCCTGAATGGCATTCAAGCCATTTCGGGGGTAGGCGAAGTAAAGATTATCTTCCGCGAAGAGCCGGGATTTGTGGTCGTGCAGGTTTCCGATACCGGACGGGGAATTTCGCCGGAAGCGCTGCCCAGAATCTTCAAGCCCTTCTTTACTACACGCAGCGAAGGAACGGGATTGGGCTTGTCATTAGCCAACAGCATCGTTCAGGCGCATGGGGGTCGCATCGAGGTCAGCAGCACGCAAGGCAAGGGCTCGCAATTTCGAGTCTGGCTTCCGGTGCACGGCTCAAGGCCGAGGCACCCCAGACCTGCTGGCCAGTAATTTTGGTAGTATATCGGGATGGCCCAAAAGAGAATTTTGATCGTAGATGACGAAAAGCTCGTGCGCTGGGCGCTGAACCAGAAGTGCGCCGAGTTTGGTTATCAGACCCTCGAAGCAGAAAGCGGAGAGGCCGCGCTGCAAGCCTTACAGAATGACTCGGTGGACCTGGTGCTGCTAGACGTGCACCTGCCGGACTTGACCGGCATCGAAGTCCTGGAAAAACTGAAACAAGCGGGCGAGACTCGCAGCATCATCATGATGACGGCGGACCCGCAACTGGATGACGTGAAGGCCGCGCTACGGTTGGGCGCCTACGATTTCGTCAGTAAGCCCATTAACTTTGAAGAACTCAATGTCACGCTGCAGAATGCGCTGGAAGCCGGGTCGTTGCGAACGGAAGTGGAGTCTTTGCGTGACGAAGTGCGGCGCCGCGCGGGTTATCACGATGTAATCGGCGTTTCCCGCAAGATTACGGAGTTGATGAAGTTCGTGTACAAGGTTGCCGCCAGCGAAGCGACCACCATCTTGATTCAAGGAGAAAGCGGCACGGGCAAGGATTTGGTCGCCAAAGCCATCCACTATCACAGTTCCCGCGCAGAACGCCCCTTCGTGGCTATCAACTGTTCCGCGATCCCGGAAACCCTGATGGAAGCCGAGCTGTTTGGTCATGAAAAGGGCGCGTTTACCGATGCGAAGGCCATGAAAAAGGGGCTGTTTGAAGTAGCGGATGGGGGAACGCTGTTCCTGGACGAAATTGGCGAGCTGTCCCCATTGCTGCAGGCTAAGCTGTTGAGGGTCTTGGAAGATCAGGTGATCCGCCGTATTGGCGGGGTTCGCGATATTCAGGTAGACGTTCGTGTGATTGCGGCTTCCAACCGGGATCTGGAGCGCGAAGTGCGCGAAAGCCGCTTCCGCCAGGATCTCTATTATCGCCTGGCGATTATCGCGATTTATTTGCCAGCACTTCGCGAGCGCAAAGAAGACATTGTGCCCCTGGTGGAGTTTTTCCTGGCGCACTACAACCGTAAGTTCCGCAAAGCGGTCCAGGGACTTACGGAAGAAACCACCCGGCTGGTTCAGAATTACGACTGGCCCGGTAATGTGCGAGAACTCAAAAACGCGCTCGAACGAGCCATGATCCTGGAAGATGGCAAGCTTTTGAAGCCCGACGATTTGCCATTTTCGGTAGCCAGCGGTAGGAGTGGGCCGGTGGCGACGAACGGCTCCATGGCACCTCCTGTGGAAGCACCACCCGCGCCGGGAAAGCGGCGGCTTCCGCCATTGTCCATACCCGAGGGTGGCACGTCCCTGGAGGACGTGGAACACGCCCTGGTGGAACTGGCCCTGCAGCAATCGCACGGGAATCAGATTAAGGCGGCGAAGCTGCTGAACATCAGCCGAGACGCGTTGCGCTACAAGATGAAGAAGTTTGGATTGTCGCACACCGAAGAAGAAGAACCCGCCACGCCTGCAAATCCACAATAGAGTGGGAATTAAGTGTGACGCACAAACAAGGAGTGCGTGAGATTCCGCGCACAAGTGTGAAAACCCGCAAGCACATTGAGCAGGAACGCCATGGCCCAAAACGGCTCATTCTAAAGGGCACATTTCCAGCGCCTTACAACCTGTGAAAATTCCTACAGAACGGAATCTCAGATGCATATTCCTACTGCGTTCAGCAATTAGGCAATGGAGCGATTGTCAAAAGGCTGATCAGTGGGCGTTCCTTTTAGGACGGTCGGGCTCGCGGTGAAGGCTCGAAAGGATACGTCGTAAAAAGGGGCGCCCACAATAAGATTTTGGCAGCGGCCAGCGAGCCAATAACGAAGCGTCTTGCAGATGACGCGAGCGCCCGGATCACGGGCTTCCGAATAAGCTGGCCGCTGCCTTTTGTTTTTCCTTCCATTTGTCCTGCGCCGTGATCGACCGCTACTACTTCAATCCAACTTTCCACTCAATTTTAGGTGAATCGGCGCATGCATTTGCGGCAGTTGGCTCAGCATGAAAAATGAAAACGCAAAAACAGCCACAAGTCGTTTGCTTCGAATGATGTGAGCGTGCGAGCTCCTGGTACCGAACGTGCACTCCACAAAATGGAAAACGAATTTGTGTATTCAGTGCGTGGAGTGCTCGAGGAGGAAGTCATGCCGCCGGTAGTTGAACAGAAAGAACAAAAGGGTGATGTCAATAAGCGAGTATCCCTGACCAAAATCCTAGTCACGACCGATTTTTCTGAAGCTTCCGATCGGGCTTTGGATTATGCCATTGCGGTTGCGCGCCGTTACGACGCGCGAATCTACCTAACCCACGTGATCACGCCGGATCCGTTTCAGTTTGCGGAACCGCAACTTGCACAAGCTACGTATGAAAAGGTGCGGCAAGCGGCGGAAGAAGGCGTTACCGACATTTTGATTTCCGGGAAGTTGCGCGGCGTACCCCATGAAGTATTGATGGAAGAGGGGAACGTCTGGCCGACCCTGGAAAAGATGATCCTGGAACATGAAATCGATCTTGTTGTGGCCGGAACCCATGGGCGCGGCAAGGTCCAGAAGATTCTGATCGGGTCTGTGGCGGAAGAAATCTTCCGGCAGGCCACCACGGCGGTTTTGACGGTAGGTCCCGCCGTTAGAGGGGCAGCCGGCAAAGAAATCGAACTGAGTCACATCCTTTTTGCCACCGATTTCGGCCCCGGAGCGGAGCGGGCGGCGGCCCATGCGTTCTCTCTGGCCCAGGAACACAATGCTGCGCTCACACTACTGCACGTGATTGAAAGCGCCGCAGCTTATACGGAGGAAAGTGTGGCGCGCCAGCGTGAAATCAACGTGGTGCGCATGAAGCAGCTAATGCCGCCAGGAACCGAGAACTGGTGCAAGCCTGAATTCCGCGTGACCTTTGGCGCGGCGGTCGAAGAAATCCTGATCGCAGCCAGGGAGTGCAAGGCGGGTCTCATTGTCATGGGGGCCAAGCCACGCAAGAGCCTGGCGGGCCACGTACCGTTGACCATCGCCTACAACGTAGTCACGAAAGCCACTTGCCCGGTTCTAACCGTGCGCGGATAGGTCTTTACCACAGGGAACGGAATCCTTCCAAGGGTCCGCATCCCAAGTAAACAGGCGGTGCTGCGTCCTCCCCCCAGCCGAGCAGCACCGCCTTTTGCTTAAACTACTCAGACAATACCCAAGTCTCGTCTTACTATTACTTTTATGTGCGACTTTCGTGCCAGAAGACGTCGATCGGATACTCTTTGTCAACGATGTGCCCGGAGACAACCAGATAGGGATCGGCAGTACGCCTGCCAGCTGGAACCTGCAATGAGAGGTGCAAGGATCAAAGGTATCAAAGCCATTGCGCTAGCGATCTTATTTTTGTCAAGCACACACGTTGTACGTGGGCAAGAATGCGAAAACTTACGGAATGCCAACGCTTCCGACTTGGTCTCTTTCCTCAGCGCAGCTACGCCGGACGCGAACAATGCGATCTGTGTCGCATGGGCAATCAAGAGCCTGGGTAACCAGCAGTATGCGCCTTCAATACCGGTCCTTGTGAAACTTCTAGATTTTAGGCGCCCTCTGAACGAACAGGAGAAACTAGGCTTATTCTTGCGGCCGCAAAGTGTCTGGGAGAAATATCCAGCTGCTGGAGCGCTTGACCGTATAGGCGACAAGGCTTTGCCCACGTTAATTTCAGCTATTAAGGGACGATCAGCGTCCGAGCTCGCACGAGAAAACGCAACCGCCGTGTTGATGGGAATTCACAAATACGAACCGGCTAAAGGCATCGCTCTCTTAAGAGACGAAGAGGCCAATACAAACGACGATGGTGATAAGCAGCGTCTGAGCCAAGCGATATCCGTTGCCTTAAACAAATGGTGTGGGCCGAATGACCGAACTGAATGTGAAGCCGCTGCCCACCCTAAACAGCCTTGAACTCTTCGATTTGCCTCCAAACAAAAGGGAGATAGAGCTGCCTCCCCCAGCCGAGCAGCACCGCCTTTTGCTGTTCTGTTCACCTTTTCTCCACATGCCAAACAAAACGGTACGCGCGTGACCTTGCCGGGAACGTGCGAATATGGTTACATGCCCTCAATCAGCTCCAGTCAGGAGAATCGATGGCCAACGTGGATCTCCGCCCTATGACGTTGGGTGAGGTGCTCGACCGCACCTTTACTCTGTACCGCGAGAACTTTTTGTTATTCGTAGGAATTACCGCGCTGCCCTACCTGCTCACATTGGTCTTCAAGTTTGGTGTACTGCTTTTGACGCGTGGGCAGCTCCTAGGACATGCGACGAATTTCTCGCCAGGGCTGCTCGGAGGAGTGGTCGTGGGCGCTTTCGGAGGCGGACTGCTGGCGCTATTCATGATGGGACTGGCACAAGCAGCGACCGTATCCGCGGTTTCCGAATTGTATTTGGGACGGGAGGCCACGGTTCGCGATTCTTATGGAAAAGCGAAGGGCATGATCCTGCCGGTCATTGGCGTCATCATATTGTCTGGACTGGCCACCATAGTAGGCATGCTGTTCCTGATTATTCCGGGGATCTACCTGGCGTGCCGGTTAGCCGTATCCGTTCCGGTGGTGATCGCCGAAGATGAATCTCCCGTTGCCGCCATGGAAAGAAGCATGGAACTGACGAAAGGCTACGCGGGCCAGTTGTTCCTGCTCTTTCTGCTGGTATTCTTTCTGGCGTACGTCGTTGCCATGCTGCTGCAACTGCCGGCTATGTTCTTTACCGTAACAGCGGCATTGGCCAAGCATCAGGTTTCCCTGGGTGTGATGGCTTACTCCTACGTGGCGGAATACATTGCACAAGTGGTGGTAGGGCCAATTGGCACGATTTCCGCGGTATTGATGTACTACAATCTGCGGGTGAGAAAAGAAGGATTCGATATTCAGCACCTGATGAATTCGCTGGGAACCGCACCAAGACCGCTGGCCGATCTCCCGGGAGTTCGCTAATCCAAATGAACCGGTGGGCTGAGGGGCTCACGGTTTGGTTGCGCGCGGCAATGCTGGTGATCGTAAGCGCGCTTTGCTTCTCCGCTCAGGCACAAGACCAAGCTGCCGGCAGTTCCACGCGCGTGGTTTCCTCGGAACTTGACCTCCAGGATTATTTGCGGGAACTCGCACGCCTATCGGACGCGGTTAGGAATCGCGCGGACCTTCGAGAACTTCGAAGCTCGCTGCCTAATTCTTGGACCGTGCGCGACGGGGACCGCGCTTACGCCGTTTCCACCAAGGAAATTTCAGATGCGCTTCGGGCGATTGAACACGACCCGCAAAAGCCGCTCGCCACAGAGTTACAGGTTCGCTTGCAGTTGATGCAGCAACAGGCCAAAGCGCTCTCGCGCCTGTCTTACACAACCGATCGCGAGCAAGCGGAACGCAGGCTGAAGAAGATCCTCAGCCAAGGCGAATTCCAGGAGGCCTCCGGGCCTTCTGCGTGGGAATTGTTCCGCGCACGAATCAATCGCTGGATTTTCGAGCACCTCATGCGCCTGATTCAGTTCATGCACATCAGCCAGAAGACCGGAAACGCGATAGCGTGGGGAGTTTTGTTGCTGGCGGTGGCGCTGGTGTTCTACGTCGTTTACAAATGGCTGACGAAATCCACCAAGGATGCCAACTTTCGCGCGGAGGTTGAGCCAGTGGCCAGCGATACACATCATTGGATGCAGGAGGCGTTGGCGGCAGCCGACTGCGGCGATTTTCGGGAAGCGATCCATTGTGCGTATTGGGCGGCCGTTGCGCGATTGGAAGATGCACGCATTCTGCCGCGAGACCGCGCCAGGACGCCACGCGAATCTCTTCGCTTGCTGGATCAATACCCCAAAGAAAAAGGACCACTGCAAAACATCACGCGGAGTTTCGAATTGATTTGGTACGGATACCGGCCCGTTTCCTCAACCGATTGGGCCGGCGCTAAAGAACAGTTGGAGAAAATGGGATGCCTGCAGGGCTCGATCGCACCGACCGTTCCATCCTGATCGGCGCCGGCGTTTTGGTCGTCTTTCTCGCGATCGCTACCTCGTTTCTAAGCCCGTCACGGCGAGGCGGCCGCACCGGTTATCCCTCAAGCTATTCCACCGCGTGGGACGGGGCCAAAGCCGCGTATCTTCTGCTCGAGGAGTTGGGATACGACGTCCAACGGTGGGACAGATCGCCTACGGAATTGAGCGGCGATCCCAGCAATCAGATTTTGATCCTGGCCAGTCCGCTGCAACCCGCATCTTCCGAGGAAACTGCAGCGCTGCTCCGTTTTCTGGAACGCGGTGGGCACGTGCTTACCACCGGCGGCGATTTTGCGGACTCCCTCCCGGGAGGCCAGAAGTTCTTCGAAACAGACGATGCGGAAGGCGAGAAGCAGTTTCCCGCCGTGCTGCCCTCGCCGCTGACCGCTGGGGCTCCCGAGATTTCCATGGCGGCCCCCATGGACTGGCATCCCGCCAAGGTCGACCACGTGGTCGTTTATGGAAACGACGATACGGCCGCGGTGGTGACCTACGCGGTGGGAAAAGGCAGCGTAGTGTGGTGGGGATCGCCTTCTCCACTCACAAATCGCCGCATCCAGGAGCCGGGCAACGTGGACTTGCTGCTGAATTCCGTGGGCGGGGTCAAAGGAAAACAGATTCTGTGGGACGAGTATTTTCATGGTGCGCGCGCGGATTTCTGGTCTTACGTCGCGAAAACGCCGCTGCCTTGGGTATTCCTGCAATTGGGAGTGCTGCTGGTTTTCGTGCTGCTAACCTATTCCCGGCGGTATGGAACGATTCGCATGCCCGGAAAAGTTTCACGGCTCTCGCCATTGGAGTTTGTGGATACGTTAGGTGATCTGTACAGCTCCGCGCACGCCGGGTCGGCGGCCGTACGCGTGGCTTACCAGCGGCTGCGCTATCAGCTGACCAGACAATTAGGTCTTTCCGCGAATGCAACGGTGGCCGAAATTTCTCGCATGAGCGGCCGGACGTTGGGCTGGGATGAACAATCGTTGCTGGGGACATTAGCGCTCGCGGACCGCAATTCCCGAACGCTAACGGTGAACGACGACGAGGCTTTGCAGATTGTGCAGGATCTTCACGACTATACGGCGCGGCTGGAGATACGCAACGCGCCGGAAAAAAAGGGGCAGCTCGGATGAGTCAAGCTCAGGAATTGGCAGCGCATGTACGCGGGCAATTGGCTCGCGTCATTGTTGGGCAACAAGAAGTGCTGGACCAGTTGTTCCTTGTGTTGCTGGTCGGCGGGCATGCATTGGTGGAAGGCGTACCCGGTCTGGCAAAAACGCTGGCGGTGAAAGCGCTCGCAAATATTTTTCAACTGAAATTTCAACGCATCCAATGCACTCCAGACCTGATGCCCGCCGACGTGATCGGCGCGAACGTGTTCAACATGGGCACCAGCTCATTCGCGCTGCATCGCGGGCCAATCTTCACGGATCTGTTGCTGGTGGACGAGATCAACCGCACGCCGCCACGAACGCAATCCGCACTCCTGGAAGCCATGGAGGAGCGCCAAGTCACCATTGACGGAACCGGTTATGAATTGACACCGTTTTTCACTGTGTTTTCCACGCAAAACCCGGTCGAATTCGAAGGCACGTATCCGCTACCGGAAGCCCAACTCGATCGCTTTGTGGCAAAAATCCGTATCGGCTATCCCGACGGGGAGCAGGAAGTGCAAATCCTGCAGAACATCCAGAACGGCTTTGATTCGCGGGAACTCAAGCGTGTCGCGTTTGAAACCGTTACCCCGCAGGCGCTGATGGCGGCACGAGTGGAAGCCGCACAAGTGAAAGTGGAGCCGGCGCTGTTTCAGTACATCGTGAAATTGGTTGCGCGCACGAGGAACTGGCCCTCGGTGAGCTTAGGCGGCAGCCCGCGCGCGGCAATCAGCTTGATGCTCTTTGCCAAGGGAATGGCGGCGACTGAGGGGCGCGATTTTCTGATTCCCGACGACGTGAAATCCGCCGCGCTTCCGATTCTGCGCCATCGCCTGGTGCTTAAGCCGGAAGCCGATTTGGAGGGAGTCACTCCCGATCAGGTGGTGCGGGACGTGGTGAAGGGAGTAGAAGTGCCGAAATGACGAGTTCGTCGCAACTGGCTCCGGTCCAGGCCGGGGCACGCGGCAAAGCCAAAGGAAGATTTGGCGTGGCGTTTGGCCGCCGCTTTTTTCTGTTGCTCCTTGTGGGATTGGTGTGGATTGGTCCTGCGTGGACAAATTCGAAATACCTGGTTGGTATGGCCCTGTGGGATGCGCTTGTGCTTTTGCTTTGGGCCGTGGATTTGAAAAGGCTGCTGAAGCCAGAGGACATCGAAGTACGCCGATTATGGCAAGCAACTTTGCAACTGCGCGAACCTGCTGAAGTGAAACTGGAGTTCGTCAATCGCGGAAAGGTGAGCCTACTGTTGCGCGCGCAAGAAGAGGCGCCGCTGGGGCTGCGCAAGGAAATTCCAGAAATGGATGTAATCGTTGCGGCTGGCGCGTCGACTAACGCCGTATATTCAGTTTGCCCGCGCGAACGCGGCGACATGCATTTTGGCGATACGTTCTTGCGGTACCAGACGACTTGGCAAATCGCGGAACGCTGGGCAGTCGCGTCGCTGAGACAGACCATCCGTATCTATCCAAATTTTCAGGAGTCGAAAAAAGACACGATCTACCTGATCCGCAGCCGGCAAATCGCTTTGGAAAAAAGGTACAAGCATCAGCCGGGCCAGGGCCGTGAATTCGAAAGCCTGCGGGAATATCGAGAGTCTGACGAGTGGCGCGATATTTGCTGGAGCGCCACCGCGCGCCGCGCAAAATTGATCAGCAAGTCTTACCAGATCGAACGAAGCCAAACCGTGTGGCTGGTGCTCGATGCCGGGCGGCTGTTGAGAACGCGCGTAAAAGGCCTGAGCAAGCTGGACTATGCCGTGGGCGCGGCGCTTTCCCTGGCACAAGTTGCGCTCTATTCCGGTGATCGTGTAGCGATGTTGGGATATGGGCGGAGAGTTTTGCAGCGATTACCTCCCGGACGAGGGCCCCGGCACATCCGCGCGCTGCTCGATGGACTGGCACTGGTACGCGCGGAAGAATTGGAAGCGGATCATCGTCGCGCCATGGAGGCGCTCTCCGTGCTACAGAAACGGCGAAGCCTGGTGGTGTGGATGACCGATCTCGCGGAAACGGCCACGGTCCCAGAGGTGATTGAAAGCGCGATGCACATGGCGCAACGGCATTTGGTCTTGTTCACGGTGATTGGCCAGCCGGAACTGCGGGAAATGGTGAAGGAGCGGCCCGAGAATTCCAGGCAGATGTTCCGGCAAACCGCGGCTATGGAAATTGTTCAGCGCCGGGACTTGTTGTTGCGAACGTTGCGCCAACATGGCGCGCTTACCTTGGAAGTCGAGCCCGCGAAACTATCGACCGCGGTCGTCAATCAGTACCTGATGGCAAAAGACCGGAGCCTGATTTAGCAGCTTGCCACTCGTCGAATGGATCGGTTTCGGATTTGTCAGCTTGCGATTTCCCGGTGAAGAATAAATACAGAATGAGCAAGGTAAAGAGCCCCGCGGCCAGCACGAATTTTATGGGCACCGGCATGTCCGAGGGGGAAATAAAACCTTCGATAAAACCGGCAATCAACAGCAATGGAATGGTTCCAAAAAACAGTTGAGCGCTGAGCCTGCCCGCGCGTATCAACGATTCGCCTCTTGGTAACGCACCTGGGAACAATAAGCCACGCGCGATGATGAACCCCGCTCCGCCCGCAATAAAAATAGCAGGCAATTCCAGCACGCCGTGACCTGCGACGAAACTCCAAAGAGCAAGGCTCATTTGCGCCTGCCAGCACGCCGTACCCACCACGCCGATCAACAAGCCATTCAGCAGCATCATCCAAACGGTGCCGATTCCCGCGGTAATGCCAAGCGCATACGTGAGAATCGAAACACTCAGATTATTGGTCAGGATCTGACTCGAGGCCACCGGCTTTACCGTGACAATCGAATCCGTCCACATCTTGTGCTGCTCAATGCTCTGCATCATCCGCGGGCCCAGGAAGTGGCGCGAAAACGAGGGATCGCTCAGTGTGAGCAGGCATCCGGCAACCGCCGCGCACAGAAACAGCAGAAACGCCACGAGGGTATTCGGAAACGTTTTGCGAAAGATCGCGGGATAGGTGTAGCGGTAGAACGTGAAGATATTGCGGCGCTCGGTCTTGCGCCCCATATAAATAATGTTGTGCGCGCGCCCGAGAAGTTGATTGAGATATTGCGCCAGGTTGGTGCTGGTGGAATCTTCGCGAACCGTTGCCAGGTCTGCCGCGATCTGCCGATATAATAGAGCTAATTCCTGGAGATCCGTGGGCGTAAGAGCAGACACACCGCTGCGTCCACTGACAGTGACCAATTGTTCGAGCCGGTTCCAGTGCGGACGGCGCTTTTCAATCCAGCGGGTGGAGATCACGAATGGATTCCTCGGACAAGCTTACCATCGACACTCCCGAACAAACGGCGCTGGAATATCCGATTGCCGGTTTAGGCAGCCGCTTCCTGGCAGTGCTCGCGGACACGGCGATCCAGGCAATTGTTGCGTTTTTCGTCCTGATTATCGGAAGTTTCCTGGGAGCCGGGTTATCCTATTTTGGCGGGATCGGTCCGCAATGGATTTTCGCCATTGTCGTGATCCTAATGTTTCTGCTGGAGTTCGGCTACTTTGCTCTGTTTGAGATTTTCTGGAATGGACAGACACCCGGAAAACGGTATGCGCAGGTGCGCGTCATCAAAGACGACGGCAGGCCGATTGGCGCGTATGAAGCCATTGTCCGCAATGCGGTGCGACTGATCGATTGGCTGCCGGGCATGTACGGCGTCGGGCTAATCAGTATATTCGCGAGCCGCAAAAGCAAAAGGTTGGGAGACTTCGTTGCTGGTACCGTGGTGGTGCACGAAAAGACTTTGGAAGGCGTGCGCCCTTACGTCGAGACCAAACTCGACGACACTTTGCCACCGATCGACGTCTCCAAAGTTGACTTGGAAGAAGTGCGGCTGATCGAGACGTTTTTGAACCGCAGAGACAGTCTGGAACCCGCCGTGCGCACCACCATGGCCGCGCAGATTGCGACTCGGCTCGCGAACAAAATGGAGTTACAGATTCGTGGTTGGCCACGCACCGAACATTTTTTGGAAGCAGTCATGGAGCAGTGCCGGCAAAGTGATCGTTTTCGGGGCTGACCTGTGAACCTGCCCTACTTCGAACAGCTCGCTAATGCGTCGGTCATTTCTTTCTGCAAACGCGGCGACTTCAACGCCAGAGCCAGCGCGTCTTTCGTGAGCGAGAGCTGCGGCACTGGATCGTCCAAATGCTGCACGACGTTCCGGGCTTCCTCGCAGCGATGTTCTGCCGCTAATGCGCGTGCCTGCTTCAACTTGATCTCCAGATACACGTCGAGCTGACTTGCGCCGCCTTCTTCCAGAGAGATAAATCGCGTGGCTAGCTCTTTCTGGGCTTCGTCATATCGCCCGGCGTCCGCCAAATCGCGCGCTAACTGAAAAATCAAACTCGCCGGAGCGTTGCTGCCTGGAAATTTCTGGAGAGCCGCGGCCCGTTCCGCGGGTGAATGGCCCGCTTCGGTCAACGCTTTCTCCAGCCCAAGGTAATTCTCAGCATTCTGCCGGTCATATTTGATTCCGTCGCTGAAATATTCGATGGCCTGATCCGGTGCTTGATTCGCATACAGGGCGGTATAGCCCATATTCCGGAGCAGCGCGGGGATGGACGGGTTCAGTTGCCGCGCGGTGTTCCACTCTGTCATGGCGTGATCCTGCAGGCCGCCCGACATGTACAGATCGCCAAGCAAGGCGTGGGCATTTGCGTCCTTGGCGTCAGCCGCGATCGCGCGCTTCAAGACGTCGAAGGATTCCGGACGGCTGGGGAACACGTAAGTTGTGGACATGCGCGATCCCGCGCGAAAATCCGCTGTGCCATCCTGATGCAGCATCTCTCGACAATAGCCACGATAGTACGCCAGCAGTGGATATGCTTCCGGCCGAGGCATGCCCGGTTCGCTCACAACACGTGCACCGGAGGGATAATCTCGTGACAGCAAGTCCAACGCATCCTCATAAAACCCGAAGTGCATATAGAGAACCGCGGCATTCAGGATGCGTTCGGGATCGCCGGCGAAGTGCTCCCAGAGAGCAGGGTCTCGGTGGCCCAGAAGAGTGGACTCGTACCGCAGAAACGTATTTGCCGGATCGCCTGACTGTAATTTTTCTAGGTGCTTACTTGCAGCCTCCGACTCTTGCACATGGCGCAATACGGTCACGTCCAAATCGCTCAAGCGCACTGCATCCGGGAATTCGTGGTACGCCAGTGAGAGCTTTTCATGCGCTTTGCGCAGTTCACCCTTGCGCGCATCGAGAGCGGCAAGTTCGAACATCGACGGCGCACGAAACGTGCCGTACTGCACGCTCACTTCGAAAGCACGCCGCGCCTTATCAAACTCCCCGGTAGCGATGTAGGCCATGCCCAGGTAGTAGGACGCTTCTTTATCGTTGCTGACCCGCGTGAGCACCGGCGAGAGTTGCGCAATCGCATCCGGATATTGCTTCAATGCAACTTCGAGCCTGCCGGTGGCGCGCTGCAGCGGCACGCTTTCGGAGAAATGGCCGACTCCTTCACGGTAGGTCGCTAAAGCCTTCAACACTTCACCATCACGTTCTTGCTCGCTCCCGAGTTCCACAAAATCGCTTTCCGTTCGCTTCCCGGCAGGCGGATACACATACGCGGGTGGAAGCGCTTTCGGCACTTCGGATTTCGGCAGAAAATCGTACTTCCCTTCCGTGTGCGTCAAAATTACTTTTCCAGATTCACCAGTAAACGTGACGGTATACGATTTTTGCGCGTCGAGGCCGGTGAATACCTTTCGGAATGTGGCTTTCGGCGTGAGCGAAGCAGGCTCAGACGCGACGACATGGGCTCCATCGAGAATTTCAAGTTTCGCGTGCGGATCATCGCAAGTCACATTCAACGCCACATTTAATGAGATCGCGCCCGATTGGTTGGAAGCCGAACGCGTGAGGTTCAGGACCGCGTTTGGATTCGCCCGGGTGACGCCGCCAATCCCCATGATGGGCAACCAGATTTCCGTAAAGTGGATGGCTTGTTGCGGGTCAAGAAAACCGTAAGTTTCCTGGTCGCGAAACAAACCCGCCTGAATTTCGACGTAGGCGCTGTCGTTATCAGAGAGAGCCTTGCGCCAGCCCAGGCCCTCGGCATCGCTGCCCCACGAAAACACTTTTTTCGAAGGCAAATTGGTCTGGGTGGAGTAGTGAACCACGCCCGCGTTTGTTTTTGGACTATACACCCCCATGTATGGCTCATTGCTCGCATAACTGAACCGCGAAACCGGCCCGAATTTGTGATTGCCCACGAGGCTCAAATCTGTTCCGGTGCGATCCACAGGCCAAGTGTCCAAATCCACGAATCCGTGCGTTACGGAGTAGTCCTGCGGGTAATACAAACGCGAATCGTCCCACACTTGCACGCCCGCATTGGTCCACCAGTAAAAGCGATGCCGTTCCGCGCCGGGATTATAAAGTGTAGTCTTCTGCTCGAGCAGCGCTTCCCCGGGGTGCAGTGTCAGTTCCACGCACCATTCCATCCCATACACGCGATCGATATTCCTGACCCACACCGAGGCGCTGCCATCCGCGGCGGTGGACGTCGAGAAATCGACGGGAGAAGCAGTCATCCAGTTGTGTGAGACCGGAAAATTGAATTCGATGCCATAGGCGGCCCAAACTCCGCGATACGCGATGCGCGCAAATTTCAGCGAAGGATTTGCATAGAACATGTCCGCACCGTTGCGCTTGTCGACGCAACGATAAACATGGCCGCCCAAGTCCGGTAATACGACACATTTCAGGTATTCGTTTTCCAGATTCAGGGTGCGCCAGCGCCGCGGGGCCACATGGTTGGTCAGATTCTCGCGCATCGTGTACGGATAGTCGTACCTGCCGTTGGTTACGAACTGATCGAATGGCGGATTTTCGTCGGGCAGTCCTTCCTCATAGGTGGGCAGTTCGATCGAGTCCTGCCAAACGCGAACGGCAGCTATACGAGCAGCGTTATTTCCGGTCTGACTCTGAGCCCTGGCGGGATTCCCAAAAATTGTAAGTGCCGCAACAAATCCGAGCAGAGAATTTCGAATGTTCCTGTTCACGAGGGGACTCCCGATCACCAGAGGGATGGCGAAAATTGGTTATATCACAGCAGGTGATGGTGGTTCCGGTAATGCGCGGCACACGAACAGGGGCACGGCCGTGGATTTGTGGCATTACCTTCCCGGCATCGGGTGCGCAGCCTGATCGGCGTTTGGAACCAGACGTTCGTAGACCGCATTTGGAATCGCGGAGTTCCAGTGTCCTGTAGCTTTCGCAAAACCCGCCATACCGAGGAAAAGCATCGCGATAGCAGCCGCCATGGCCCATGCAGGTATGGCAAAACGTTTTGTGGTCGAGCGTTCGAAGCCAAGCAGGCTCATGGCCAACGTGTCTTGCGCAGGACAAACGGCCACGCATTCCAAGCATCCGGTGCACTCCACAGATCGAATTTGCACCAACTTGTCCACGGGCAGCGCCGACGGGCACGCTTTCGCGCACTTCGCGCAATCGATGCAAGTGTCCGGATTCCGGCGGATTCGCGTCGGACTCAGCCAGGAAGTCAGACCGAGTAGCGCTCCATAAGGACAGAGAAAACGGCACCAGAAGTTCTGCACAAAAACGGACGCGAGGGCAAAGATCGCCAGAACAATCAAACCCGTCTGCCCGATGTGACGGAAGAAATTCAGCATTTTCACGTCGGCGATCAAGCCATAGGGGCTCTGCATAAAATCACGGATACCCATCAGGGACGTGCCCGAAATCACCCACACAAAAAACGCCAGAAGGAGGTATTTGAAACCGCGCAACGGCAGATCAAGCCAGCGGGGAAGCTGGAAGTTTCGCCGGAAAATCTCTTGCCCGCTCGCCAGAGATATTCGGAGATTGTGCCAACGGGACAAAGCCAACTGCAAAACGCCTTGCGCAGCAGAAACGACATGGAAAGAAAGGTGATGAGAAGAAAGAGAGCCGCAGGATGCACACCAGGAATTTCACCGCTCAGAATCCAGTATTTCAAGTTCATCAAGCCGGCGATCGGCAGCCAACCCTCCACTCCCGCAGGCCGATGTAGATTCACATCGATTGCTCCCGTTTCGAATTGTCGCACCCAGAAATAGAACTTCGCGCCCAGCCAAAGGTTCAGCACAAGGAACGCGCCTTGGAAACTCCGGCGGTAAATTTGCGAGCGGTCGATGCCCGTACGGCGATTGAGTTTCTTTTTCGTTTTTTTGGCTGGTTTGGACACCTGAGTGAACTGCTGACGCGAAGGCGCGATTGGCGATGAATCGGTGAGAGGCATTTCAGAGTGCATAAGAAACCCCGGACACAGGGTACGGCTATTGGTCACAACAGGATGTGACTAATGTCACTAAGCGGGTATCGCTCCCCCTGCCCTGCGAACCCTGCCTCTTGCGTGCTATTCTGTTGCTGCCGCGTACGCAGCCGGTGCGGCTGTGGCGAAATTGGCATACGCGGCGGGCTTAAAATCCGCTGGGGATTTCCCCGTTGTCGGTTCGAGTCCGACCAGCCGCACCATTTCCCTTTGGCCCTTTCTCCAGGTAGGCCCGGCAGACACTCAACATCTTTTGCAGTAGAATTCTGAAACCTTCTGGCAGGTGGAGATATCCAACACCTGAGTCCAATGCAGGGAGCACCCAAAATGGCTGGATCCATCCAAAAAGTGACCGAGGCGCAATCCGGAGCTAACGTCAGCGAACAGCATCTCGACCAACTTTGTATCAATACCATTCGAACGCTTGCCATCGATGCCGTGCAGCAGGCCAATTCCGGGCATCCGGGCGCGCCGATGGGTTTAGCCCCAGTTGTTTTTTGCTTGTGGCAATATTTTCTGAACTACGATCCTGCAAACCCGCTGTGGCCCAACCGCGACCGTTTCGTTTTATCCGCTGGTCACGCTTCCATGCTCCTGTATTCCACGCTGCACCTGGCCGGTGTGAAGGATGTAAACGATAACGGTGAAGTGCAGAACGAACTTTCCATCACCATGGATCAAATCAAACGATTCCGGCAGCTCGATAGCCGCACCCCAGGACACCCGGAATCGCATCTGACGACGGGTGTAGAAACCACCACGGGTCCGCTGGGCCAGGGAATCGGCAATAGCGTGGGCATGGCCATCGCCGGAAAATTCATGGCCACGCATTACAATCGCGGGGACCTCAAGCTCTTCAACTATCGCGTCTATGCCGTCTGTGGCGATGGCGACATTATGGAAGGCGTAGGAGCGGAAGCCGCTTCGTTGGCCGGGCATTTGCAACTCGGCAACCTGTGCTGGATTTACGATCACAACCGCGTCACGCTCGATGGACCCGCGAGTTGGTCGTTCAGTGAAGATGTGATGACGCGCTTCATCGGCTACGGCTGGAACGTGACTCGGGTTGCCGATGCCAACGATCTGTTGCAGCTCTCCCGCGCGTACAAGGATTTTCTGGCACACGACGACAAACCCATGCTCATCGTGGTCGACAGCCACATTGGGTACGGATCGCCGCACAAGCAGGATTCGTTTGAAGCTCACGGCGAGCCGCTGGGTGAAGCCGAAGTCAAGCTGGTCAAGAAGAATTACGGCTGGCCCGAGGATGCGAAATTCCTGGTGCCCGACGGGGTTTACCAGCATTTTCAGGATGGGATCGGCGCCCGGGGCGCGCAGGAACATGCGAAATGGCATACGACCTTTGGCGAGTACTCAAAGAAGCATCCGGAACTGGCGGACCAGATCAATCGAATCCGCCATTGTCAGCTTCCCGATGGATGGGACAACAATTTGCCCACTTTCCCTGCTGATCCCAAAGGCATGGCTACTCGCGAAAGCTCTGGCAAGGTTCTAAACACGCTGGCGAAAAACATTCCGTGGATGGTCGGTGGTTCCGCGGACCTGGCGAAGTCCAACAAAACCAATCTGACCTTCGAGGGCGCGGGCGATTTCTTCCCGGTGAATTTTGAGGGACGCAACGTTCACTTCGGGGTTCGCGAGCACGCCATGGGTGCGGCCGTAAATGGCATGGCGCTGAGCGGCCTGCGCGCGTTTTCCGCCACGTTTTTTAATTTCAGCGATTACATGCGGGCGAGCATGCGCCTCGCCGCGCTCATGGAAGTGCCGGTCCTCTTCATCTTCACTCACGATTCGATTGGGGTCGGCGAAGACGGGCCCACCCACCAGCCGATTGAACAACTCGCCGCGTTTCGTGCCATGCCCAACATGCTGGTGTTTCGACCCGGCGATGCCAATGAAGTAGTGGAAGCGTATAAGTCCGCGATGCAGCACACGGAAGGCCCATGCACGATGGTTTTCAGCCGGCAGGCTATGCCAACGCTAGATCGCACAAAATATGCCCCCGCATCGGGAACCGCTAAGGGTGGTTACGTGCTCGCCGACGCGGAAGGAGGCAAGCCCGATGTGATTCTGTTGGCCACCGGTACCGAGCTGCAATGGGCTGTAGGCGCATACGAAAAATTAAAAGCGGAAGGCATCAAGGCACGTGTCGTGAGCATGCCCTGTTGGCAATTGTTTGACGCGCAAGACGCAGCCTACAAAGAATCGGTGCTGCCTTCCAATGTGACCGCGAGAGTTTCGATTGAGATGGCCTCCACACTTGGCTGGGACCGCTATATCGGACTAAAGGGCAAGGCCATTGGCATGCACAGCTTCGGCGCGTCCGCACCTCTGAAGGATTTGCTGAAGAAATTTGGTTTCGATTCCGAGCACGTGGTCGCCGCCGCCAAGGAACTGCTTGGAAAGTGAGCGGATGATGAAGGTTGTGATTGGCTCCGACCACGCCGGCTTCCAATTGAAGAATTCCATGGGCGATTTGATCCGGTCCCTTGGGCATTCCGTTCTGGATATCGGCGCTTTCAATGAGAACCCCTCCGATTATCCGGATTTCGCCGAAGCGGTGGGGCGCGCGGTCCTGGACGGCAAGGCGGAACGGGGCGTATTGGTGTGCGGTAGCGGGATTGGCGCAAGCGTGGCCGCCAACAAACTCGTGGGCATCCGCGCGGGCATTTGTCACGACACCTACTCCGGCCATCAGGGCGTCGAGCATGACAATATGAACGTGCTGGTGCTGGGTTCTCGCATCGTCGGCCAAAAACTTGCCGAAGATGTCGTACGTGCATACCTCGTCGCCAACTTCACAAACGAGGAGCGCCATGTTCGCCGATTGGCAAAGGTGCATTCGCTCGAAGAGAAGATGTTAAAAAGCTGAAATATGGATTTGACCCCAGCCCAGGGGCGTACAATAAAGGGCCTCAGGCCCTGGTTGAAGCAAAGGAGAAGTTCTTATGACCACCTCGGTAACGGTTCCCAACACTGCTGGCACCAATCCACTCAAGGGATTACTGGAGTACGGCCAATCGCCGTGGATGGACTACATTCGCCGTGACCTGCTGACTGGCGGCGGTTTGAAAAAGATGATCGATGCGGACGGCTTGCGCGGTATGACCTCCAACCCGGCTATCTTCGAGAAGTCCATCACCGGCAGTACCCTGTACAACGACATTCTGCAATCCCCAGAAGCAAAATCGCTGGACGCCAAGAGTCTGTACGAACGCATCGCCATTCGCGACGTGCAGGATGCGCTGCGACATTTTCAAACCCGTATATCAAGCCACGCGGCGGCGCGACGGCTACGTCAGCCTGGAAGTTTCGCCATACCTGGCCAACGACACCAAAGGTACGTTGGAAGAGGCCAAGCGTTTATGGAAGGCGGTTGGCCGTGAAGAACTTGATGGTCAAAGTTCCCGGCCACACCTGAGGGCATTCCAGCGATTCGCCAGCTTCTGGAAGCAGGGCTGAACATCAATATCACCCTGCTGTTTGCGCAATCCGCGTACGAGCAAGTTGCGGAAGCGTTTCTGGCTGCTCTCGAAGCACGCGCATTGAAAGGCTTGGACGTCAGCCACTGCGCCAGCGTCGCCAGTTTCTTTGTAAGCCGCATTGATACGCTGATCGATTCGAAGGTGGAAGAAAAGCTGAAGACAGCTAGCGGTGACGCCAAGGAACTGCTGCAAAGCATCGAGGGCAAAGTCGCCATCGCCAATGCCAAGCTGACCTACCAGAAGTATCAAGAACTCTTCGGTGGTCCACGCTGGAAGGCGCTGGCAGCCAAAGGCGCTCAGACACAGCGGCTGCTTTGGGCCAGCACCAGCACAAAGAATCCGAAATATCGCGACGTGCTTTATGTGGAAGAACTGATCGGCGCGGATACGGTGGACACCATTCCCCCCGCCACGTTCGACGCATTCCGCGATCACGGAAAGTTGCGCAAGAGTTTGACGGAAGATGTTCCGGGCGCGGCAAAGATCATGCATAACCTCGAGAAGGCCGGCATCTCCATGGCCGAAGTAACCCACAAGCTCCTGGAAGATGGCGTGAAGCTTTTCGCCGATGCGTTTAAGACTTTGCTCGACGCTACGGGCAAGTCCGCCGGTATTCACTAGCTCTTAGTCGGCAGCTCAAGCTTTCGTTTCTCCTGGGTTGGCATGCTCGCAATCCGGGCTACTGCAACAGTCAAAACTTTGCGGAGGAGTCTACACAATGCAACTCGGCATGATTGGTCTGGGGAGGATGGGCGCGAACATGGTTCGGCGCCTGCAAAAAGCAGGGCATAAATGCGTTGTGTACGATCGAAGCCCGGAGGTAGTGAGCCAATTAGCAAGCGAGGGTCCGGCCGGAGCGAGCAGCATCGACGACTTGATTGCCAAGCTGGACAAGCCCCGCGCCATCTGGCTGATGGTTCCCGCGGCGGTTGTGGACTCGACCATCGCCAGCCTGGTTCCGAAACTTTCGAAAGACGACATTCTCATCGATGGCGGAAATTCGTATTACATCGACGATATCCGCCGCGCCAAGGAACTGTCCGCGAAAGGGATTCACTACGTGCGATGTGGGCACAAGTGGAGGGGTTTGGGGCCTGGAGCGCGGATATTGCGAGATGATCGGCGGAGAGAACGCCGTTGTGCAGCATCTCGATCCCATTTTCAAAACGCTGGCTCCCGGACGCCGGGGATATCCCGCGCACGCCAGGGCGTGAAAGAGCTTCCGGCACTGCGGAAGACGGCTATTTGCATTGTGGGCCGTCCGGCGCGGGACATTTCGTCAAAATGGTCCACAACGGCATTGAATACGGATTGATGGCCGCCTATGCCGAGGGCCTGAATATTCTGAAGCACGCCAATGTTGGCTTGACGAAACAGGTGGATGACGCGGAAACCACACCTCTACGGTCTCCGGAGCATTACCAGTATCAATTTAATCTCGCCGATGTTGCCGAGGTGTGGCGGCGAGGCAGCGTGGTGGCCTCGTGGCTGCTCGATTTAACCGCGATTTCGCTCTTGGAACAACCCACGCTGGAACGTTACTCCGGCCGCGTTTCGGATTCTGGTGAAGGCCGCTGGACAATTCTGGCGGCAATCGAATCCGCGGCGCCCGCGCCGGTGCTCACCTCTGCGCTGTACGAGCGATTCGAATCGCGCGGCGAAGGGGATTTTGCAGCCAAGCTTTTGTCGGCGATGCGTTTTCAGTTCGGTGGTCACCTGGAGAAAAAAGCCGGTCACTGAGGCGGAATTGCCTTGGTGGGCCGAAGATAGGATCGCTGCATGAGTACGAGTCATCTGGAAGTACCCAGTGCTGCCGCGCCGTGCGTCATGGTGATTTTCGGCGCCACCGGCGACCTGACCAAACGCAAACTGATTCCCGCGTTGCTGAATCTGGCGCAAGAAAATATTCTGCCAAAACAGTTTGCGATCGTAGGCTTTGCCGGCAACGACCTGGACACCGAGTCATTCCGCAAGACTCTGGGACAGGAGATGCCCAATTTCGCTCACGATCCGATTGACCTGCGGATGTGGGAAGACTTATCCCAGAGGATTTATTTCGTAAAGGGCGATTTCCTGGATCCCGCCGCGTATCAGCGGTTAAAAGAGCAGATCGATGAAGCAGATAGAACACACCATACGGGCGGAAACAAGTTTTTCTACCTGGCGGTAGCTCCGCGATTTTTCGCGCCCATCGTGGATCAATTGGGCGCAGCCGGTCTCACCAAGGAAGAAAACGATCGCTGGACGCGGGTGATTATTGAAAAGCCCTTTGGGCACGATCTTGATTCCGCGCGGCAACTGAATGCGGATTTGAAGAAAACGCTGGATGAGAAGCAGATCTACCGTATCGACCATTACTTGGGAAAAGAAACGGTTCAGAACGTGATGGTCTTCCGGTTTACCAACAATATTATTGAACCGCTGTGGAACCGCAATTATGTCGATCACGTGCAGATTACCGCCGCCGAAACCGTGGGCGTGGAACACCGCGGCGGGTTCTATGAAACGGCTGGGGCTTTGCGCGACATGGTTCCCAACCATCTGTTCCAGTTGCTAACGATGACCGCGATGGAGCCACCGATTTCGTTCGATGCCGACGAGGTCCGCAACAAACAAGCCGAAGTCTTGCATGCCATTCAGCCGCTTAGCCCGGAGGATGTGCTGAAAAGCATGGTTCGCGGGCAATATGGCGAGGGCGTGGTGGACGGTGAACGGGTGGCGGGCTATCGCAACGAGCCAGATGTTTCGCACGATTCGCAAACAGAAACGTTCGTAGCCCTCAAACTGGCGATCGACAACTGGCGATGGGCCGGGGTTCCCTTTTATTTGCGCACGGGCAAGCGCCTGGCGCTCCGTGCAACCGAAATCGTGATTCAGTTCCGCCGCACACCGTTCGTTCTTTTCCGCAATACCGCGGTGCGCAATATCGAAACCAATCGTTTGGTGATTCACATCCAGCCGGATGAGGGCATTTCGCTCAGTTTCGGCGCCAAAGTTCCGGGAGCCGTGATGCGTCTGGGCTTGGTGAACATGGATTTTGACTACAAGACCTATTTCGGCGTGGAGCACGGCACAGGGTATGAACGTTTGCTGCGGGACTGTATGGCCGGAGATGCGACGCTGTTTCAGCGCAGCGACATGGTGGAAGCGGGATGGAAAGTGATCCAACCGATCCTGGATGTGTGGCACGCGCTGCCTCCGCGCGGGTTCCCGAATTACGCCGCGGGTTCCTGGGGCCCAGTGGACGCAGAGGAATTGCTGGAACGCGACGGCCGCGAGTGGAGACGCATCGGTGAAGAAGAAATCGATCAGCGGGGCAGAGTGGCCGCTCCCGGGATCACCACCAAGGCGGGTTCCTTGCCATGAGCCCGACGAGCCAGCGCGAAGTTCTTGTGCTGTCGGACTCCGCGGCGATTGCCAAACGCGCTGCCGACGTTTTCGTGCAATGCGTGAACCAAGCGATCGCGAAGAAAAATTCTTTCACCGTGGCACTGGCTGGCGGCTCAACTCCCAAGGCGATGTATTCGCTGTTGAGTGAAGATCCGGCATACAGTTCCAAAATTCCGTGGGAGAAACTCCATTTCTTTTTTGGCGACGAACGCCATGCCCTTCCGGACAGCGACGAAAGCAATTTTCATATGGCCAGCCAGACCTTGTTTTCCAAAGGACTCGTCAAGCCGGAGCAAGTTACCCGCATTCGAGGCGAATACAACGACACGGAAAAGGCAGCACTGGAATATGAGCAGGCTCTGCGCGCATACTTTAAGCTGAAGGATGGCGAGTACCCTCGCTTCGATCTGGTACTGTTTGGAATGGGCGAAGAAGGTCATACGCTCTCGCTTTTTCCCGGCACCAGAGCGCTACACGCCACAAATCGCATCGCCGTTCGCAATTGGGTTGGTAAGCTGTTCACCGAACGCATCACCCTGACAGCCACCGCGGCGAATCAAACGGACTTTGCGATGTTTTGTGTAACCCGCGCAGACAAGGCTCTGGCCTTGAAAGCGGTTTTAGAAGGCCCGTACGAGCCGGAGCAACTTCCGGCTCAACTCATTCAACCGGTCAACGGCAAACTGCTCTGGCTGGTAGACCAGGCCGCCGGCGCGAAGCTGGCGCCTGGTTTTCGAAACTAACTCAGGAGAACATCATGGCAACCGCAACTCTTTCCACTGTCGAACAATATCTCGGCGCTAAAGCGGATTCGCTCCTCGGCTTTAAGTCCCCCAAGATCTCCAAGGAACGGCTGCATCTTCCGGGTCCGGACTTCATCGATCGTATATATGCCTTATCCGACCGCAATTTGCGCGTTCTGAATAATCTGCACCGGTTGTTCAACACCGGACAGGCTCGCGGGCACCGGCTACATGTCCATTCTTCCGGTCGACCAAGGCATCGAGCATTCCGCGGCTGCAAGCTTCGCCAAGAACCCCGACTATTTCGATGGTGAGAACATCGTGAAGCTGGCCGTCGAGGGCGGCTGCAACGCAGTTGCGTCCACTTTCGGAGTGCTTGGCTCCGTGGCTCGCAAATACGCGCATCGCATCCCCTTCATCGTGAAAATCAATCACAACGAACTTCTCACTTATCCGAACCAGGCCAACCAGATTTTGTTCGGCACCGTGCAGGAAGCCTATGACATGGGCGCCGCGGCCGTTGGCGCAACCATTTATTTCGGGTCCGAGCAGAGCGACCGGCAAATCATTGAAATCAGCCGCGCATTCGCAGAAGCGCATGAACTCGGCATGGCCACGGTGCTGTGGTGCTATCTCCGCAATCCCGCGTTCAAGAAAGACAAGGATTATCACGTGTCCGCGGACCTCACCGGCCAGGCCAACCACCTGGGCGTGACGATTCAAGCGGACATCATCAAGCAAAAGTTGCCGGAAAATAACGGCGGGTACGAAGCCCTGAATATGGGCAATTCCAGCTACGGCAAATTCGACAAGCGCATCTATACCGAACTGGCCAGCGACCATCCCATCGATTTGACGCGTTATCAGGTGGCGAATTGCTATATGGGGCGCTCCGGCCTGATCAACTCCGGCGGCGCTTCTGGCGCAAATGACTTCGAAGAAGCCGTAGCGACCGCGGTCATCAACAAGCGTGCTGGGGGCACCGGGCTCATCAGCGGGCGTAAAGCGTTCCAGCGTCCCATGGCGGATGGCATAAAGCTGCTGAATGCCATTCAAGACGTGTACTTGGCGAAGGAAATCACGGTCGCATAAAGTACAACGACATTCATCGCGAACAGCCCGTCATTCCGGCGGGCTGTTTCTATTTCGGGCTCATGGATGGCCCTCCCCCGGTCCCTTCGGCCTGTAACGTAAGTTCCTGGATTTCCGTCTCAAGAGCAGGAGAACTCCCATGCGCACCTCCCTCGCGTTCGTCTCCTTCCTTCTGATCCCCTTCTCTGTTCGATCCCAGGATGACACTGCGGCTCAAGCTGCTCAGGACGCCGCGCAGCAGTCACAACAAGCGGCCATGCAGGCGATGCATGATGCGCAAGAAGCCAACCGCCAGGCAACTGAAGCGGCGCAGCAAGCCGCGCAGAATGCCCAGAATGCGCAAGACAATATTCCGCCCGGCCCGTGTTGCGTTTCCTGGACTGCACCTCCGAAATTCTCGGTGAAAACGGGAAAATACAACACCCCGATTACCGTCAAAATGACGGACGCCACTCGGGACGCGCGGTGATTTACTATTCCACTGACGGTTGGACGCCCACGAGCAATTCGCCGCGCTATCGCGGTCCAGTTAGCATTGTCTCCACAACCAACCTGCAAGCGATCGCAATCGCGCCTTATTCCGCGCGCAGCGTAGTTACGTTTGCGCAGTACACGATCGTTGGCACCTCAGCTAGCTCGACGCTTCCTTCTGCTACCGACGAAGTTGCTCCCGTGCCTCTGGCCTTCGATTCGGATGTTACTTCCAAGACCGCTGCAGTCGGTGACAAGGTCCCCATGATCCTGACGCAAGACGTAACCATCGGCCCGTTGGTCGTGAGGCAGGGCACTCCGGCAACGGTCACCATCACCCAGGTGGACCGCACTGGAATTGGCGGCGCACCTGGCTCTTTGTCATTCGAAGCGGATGATCTGCGGCCGACCAGCGGCCCGATACCCCTGCAAGGCGGTGCCACTCGCGAAGGAGAAGCAAAGCTGCCGAACGCGGCGATTCTGATTCCGATGGTGGGGCCGTTCACGGCACTGAGGCACGGTGCCGATGCGGTCATAACAAAAGGTACGTCCTTTGTCGCGTATGTAAACCTCGGGATGCCGAGCGCCAGCGCGAAGTAGAGCAGTTTGTACGAACGGTCGTTCCGGAACAACCACGAAAATCCGTAGAATTCTTCCAATTTTCGGATACCCTCGCCGGTATTTTCATTTGCCCGCCTACAACGTACTCAAGTTCAATTACTTACAGAATTTACATTGGCATATGTCTTGCACTCTCCGCCATCACCTCAGTGAGTCGGTCCTGCGTGTGGTTTAGTGAGTGGCCTCGGTCGGTCGGTTCTGACTAGGGCTTTTCCAGGCTTAGAGAAAGTCCAGTGCGCGTGGTGGGCACGGTGTGAATGCCATCTTTGATGGCACAGGAATGGTGTGCCTGAGTGGTCTATTCCAGGGAGCAGTGAATCTTCATTGAGTGAGGGGAGAAGGAAAAATGACCAAAGCGCTTTTCAAAGCGGCGTCACTGTCGCTACTGTTTTTATTCATTCTAGCCTTGAAATCGCCAGCCCAATCCATCGTGACCGGCGGAATCGCCGGAATTGTAACTGATCCTACCGGCGCGGTTGTCTCGGGGGCGCAGCTAACTCTCAAGAACGCCGCAACCGGTGAGGCGCAGACGACAACGAGTTCCGGAAGCGGAGATTACGTGTTTGCGCTATTGAAGCCCGGCCAGTACTCGCTGTCCGTGACGAAGGATGGTTTTAAAACCACCACGCGAAATGTCAACGTGTTGCTCGGAACAACCGTGAATGCCAACATCGCACTAGAGGTAGGCTCCACTGCCACCACGGTGGAAGTGTCTGTGGGACAAGTCGGGCTGCAAACGGAAAACGCGAATATCTCCACCAACTTTGAAACCAAACAAATTCAGGAAGTTCCCAATCCCGGCGGAGACGTTACTTATGTAGCGCAAACCGCGCCAGGCGTGACCATGAGCAACGCCGCGGGCGGTGGATATGGAAACTTCAGTACCTTTGGCCTTCCGGGCACTTCGAATCTCTTCACCCTGAATGGCAACGACTACAATGATCCTTTCCTGAACTTGAACAATTCCGGTTCCAGCAACCTCCTGCTCGGTGGAAATGAATTGCAGGAAGTCTCCGTTGTGAACAACGCGTACACCGGTCAATACGGGCGTCAGGCCGGCTCACAAATCGACTACAGTACAAAGTCTGGCACCAACGCGTTTCACGGTAACGCCGTATATAATTGGACAGGGCGTTATCTGAATGCCAATGATCCTTTACTCTTGGCAGCCGGGCAGCCGCGTCCATTCGAAAACAATAATCAATGGGCGGCTTCTTTGGGCGGCCCCATCATCAGAGATAAACTCTTTTTCTTCGTGAATACAGAAGGGATCCGTTACATTTTCGGCTCGGTCAAGCCAGTTTCGGTCCCGACCCCAGCGTTCGAAAGTTATACTCTGGCGAACGTCCCTCAGGACTCGGCGACACAGGCGTTTTACCAGAACATCTTCAAGCTCTATAACGCGGCGCCGAATATCAGTTCTGCAACTCCCAACGCCGGCAGTTGTTCGTCCAACGGACTTTCCGCCACAGGTCTACTCAGCGCCGATCAATGCACGCAGTCCTGGACGGACAGCTCTCCTGCAGGGAATAAGGAATGGTTGCTCTCCGCTCGTATTGATTATTCCTTCAGTGATAAGGACAAGGTGTTTGGCCGTATGAAGTTTGACCGCGGCACCCAACCGACGTATACCGATGTGATTAACCCTGCCTTTGACACCTCTAGCGTCCAGCCTCAAAACGAAGGCCAGATAAACTACACCCACATCTTTAGCCCCACGGTGGTGAACAATTTCATCGGTTCCGTGCTGTATTACTCGGCTATCTTCGGTTCCGTAACCTCTTCCTCTCCCGCACTTGGCCTATTGCCCGGGAATTTGGCTCTGTCCGATGGTTCGCTATCGAATTTGGGATTCGGTGCTGGGAATGGGGGTTACGCCAATGGGTTCCTCTTCCCCCAGGGTCGCAGGGTAACTCAATGGGGATTGGTGGACGACCTCTCGATTACGCGAGGAAATCACTCCTTCAAAATGGGCATCAACTTCCGGCGGGATGATATCAGCGACCTTACCGCCTCCGAGCTAGCTGTTTTCCCGGCAGTGAACACGACACTATTCGGATTGGCTAACGATCAAGTGGCGACCTCTACCCAATACAACTTCGCGCAAAGTCCTGTGCAGCCCGTCGCGTTCTACAGCTTTGGGCTTTATTTCCAGGATGAATTCCGGGCAACTTCAAAATTGAAGTTTACCTTGGCCCTGAGAGCCGATCGCAATTCTGGTGGCGTCTGCCAGCACCATTGCGCAGGTCTGCCTGTCACTAATTTCAACAATATGCAGCATGGAGCAGATATTCCCTACGACCAGTCGTTCCAGACGGGCCTAAAGACAATCATTCCCAGCAACGAACTCGTGGCCTTTCAACCTCGATTCGGTCTGGCTTGGACACCTTGGGACGACAAGACCGTCATCCGTACCGGCGTCGGCTTATTCGCCGATCTGTATCCTGGCACCATTCTTAGCAACATTGACACAAACTTCCCGCAAGTGAACCTGTGGAATGTTCCTGGAGGAAGCTTGGCTTGGGACTTGAATTCTCCAGCATCAACCGCATTCCCGACTAGCGGAGTTGCTCTGGTCCAGCAATGCAATTCCGCCTTTACCAACAATTACTACAACGGTGGAAGTCTAACGAGTTATCTGGCAACTCCCGGGCTGCCTTCTGTTTGCGCCACAACACCGGCGCTGAATGACGTGAGCCGCAACCTTCAGAATCCAAAGTATGTCGAATGGAACCTGGAAATACAGCACAGCCTGAACCCACACACGATTGTTTCGGCGAACTATGTCGGCAACCGAGGTTATTCCGAGCTCTACTACAACGACTACCTCAATGGCTTTGCAGGGCAGGGCCAATTCGGATATGGGATACTCCCCACCACAGCCCCGGATCCCCGCGTGGGCCGCGTGAACTACCTCCAGAGTGGAGCTGTCTCCAACTACAACGGGCTGACCCTATCCATCCAAGAAACTAGCTGGCATGGATTGACCGGCCGGTTGAACTATACCTTCTCCCATGCTTTGGATGAGGGATCAAATGGTGGTGTGTTGCCATGGAGTATTTACTACAGCGTGTTAGGCCAGATTAATCCCTACAATCTGCGGCAGAACTACGCTTCCTCCGACTACGACGCCCGCCATCAGCTTAGCGCCAGCTACATCTATGCGATGCCGTTCAAGAGCAGCAATCATTTGTTGAATACCGTTATAGGGGGCTGGCAGCTCTCGGGCACCCTATTCTACCGTACGGGTTTCCCGTTCACGGTAGATGACAGTTCAACCGTCGCAGGTCTGGCCGGACAAAATCTTGGTCCAGGTTTCGCCAACCCTGGCGCCGCGATCGTCTTACAGCCTTTGTTCTCCAAGAGGAACTTCTCCAACGGAGGAGCTTGTGTTGCGGGTCCATGCTTTGGAATACAAGCTGGTCCAACAACTCCTGCGGTTAATCCGAACGCGCCTTACCAGTTCGCGGCCGCGACCAGCTTTACGGGAAACACCGTGGGGCGCAACGCCTTCCGCGGGCCGGGCTTCCTCGGTGGCGACATGAGCCTCCGGAAAACCTTCCAGATCAACGAGCGCATGAACTTCCAGTTGGGGCTGAATGCGTACAACTGGCTAAATCATGCGAACTATGGCACGCCCTTTTCACAAACGATCTTCGGACCCGGAAATTTCGGAACAACTATTTTCATGCAAGCGCCACCGACGTCTCCCTACGGTGCGTTCGCAACTGCTGCAACAGACATGAGAATGGCTCAATTAACCGCAAAATTCACCTTCTAGCCCTCAGTCCCCTGATCGGGCGGAGGACCTCGCGTCTTCCGCCCTTTTTATTTTTGTGATTCAGAGAGAACTTTCCGTTACTCCATTCAAATCCCTTCTACACCGCATTTGTTTTGCGCCGGTTATCTACAACAGCACTTGCGCGCCGATTTATATTTCGCTTCCGCTGGCGAAACCTAAAATAGAACAGGAGGAGATCGACATGCCGAAATCGAGGACCTCATCCTCACCGGCCCCTAGCAAATCCAGCAAGGCGAAAACAGCTCCGACGCAAGATGAAATTGCCCTGCGCGCCTATCACATTTATTTGGAACGCGGCTGCACTCCGGGCGACCCAATGGAAGATTGGCTGCAGGCGGAACGTGAGCTGAAGGCTGTCGCGAGCACACCACGACGCAAACCTAAAATCGTTTCGATTGCCGCTTAGCTTTCCCATTCCCTCGCGCACCTGCTTCGCTCCGCAGCGCTAGTCCTCTTTTGCCCGCTTACCTTCGTGAACGCAGCAGCAAAATTCCTTATACTATGGCCATGGTCCGATGGATGAGGGATAGCCATATGACGCGTGGGACTGGTAGCAGCACAATCCGCCTCCTTTTGATCGCTCTGATTCTGGTTTTGGGAGCATTTTGGGTGGGCGCTCGCTACGGACCCCGGCAGGCTCGGGACGTCGAAGCGCGGCGGCTCGCCGAGAATCGCGCAACGCCCGCAGCGCCCGCGAAAAGCGTCGAAAAAAACGAGCACCTGACCGAAGAAGAATCGATCAACGTGCGTATCTATCGGCAGGCTTCTCCCGCGGTTGCAAACATTCTTACCAAAGCTACCGAGTACGACTTTTTTATGGACGCAGTGCCAGTGGAAGGAGCCGGTTCGGGTTTTGTCATTGATCCGCGCGGCTACATTCTAACCAACTATCACGTGGTTGCCGGGGCACAATCGATAGATGTGGTCCTCGGCGATAAATCGCACCATCCCGCCAAGTTCATTGGCGCCGATCAGCGCAACGATGTTGCGCTTGTAAAAATAGATCCCAAGGGAAAGCAGCTTACCGCTCTGCCCCTGGGCGATTCTTCGACGCTCCAGGTCGGTCAGAAAGTTTTGGCCATTGGTGATCCGTTCGGCTTTCAATCGACGCTAACGACTGGTGTGGTGAGCGCGCTGGGCCGGACAGTCCAAACCAGCGACACCACGTTCATCGACGACGCGATTCAGACGGATGCCTCGATCAACCGCGGGAACTCCGGCGGCCCACTAATCGACACGCACGGCGACGTCATCGGAATTAATTCCGCGATCTACACGCCTTCCGGTACCACGGCCGGCATCGGCTTTGCGATTCCCATCAACACCGCCAAGCTCATCGCCAACGATCTCATGACCGAAGGTAGAGTGCGGCGCGCATACCTCGGGGTGCGCACGATTCCCGTGGCGGGCTGGCTCGCCGAAACGCTTGATCTCCCCGTTCAGGAGGGTTTGCTGGTTGAGCAAACGACCAAGGGCAGCCCCGCTGCAGCCGCCGGCATACATGGCGGTGACAAAGTAGCGCAGGCAGGCATGCGCAGGATCGTCATCGGCGGCGACGTGATCGTCGGCATCGAAGGCCAGAAAGTTTCCAACCAGTTCGACATCGATTACATTTTGAATCGCAAGCGGCCCGGCGACACGGTGACCATCACTCTTTATCGCGGTGCGAAAAAACTGGAACTTCCCGTCAAGCTGGGAGAGCGCGAGCCCAATTAGGTCGGTCGTACAGCCGCTCTGGTTGTGCGCCTGGCCTGCCCGCAACAGCTTCCAAACAGCCGAGGGCTAGCGTGCCGCTGCTCACGGGCCGATTTCCGCGCGATACCGGTTGCGCTCTTCCTCGGTCAGCGCAAACCATCCCTCGGTAATATCTCGCACGCGCTCCAGCGCTTTCTGCATTTCTTCGTGCTTGGCCTTGATCATTTCGGGACCGGCATCTTCGGGAACGTAAATCGGTGGTGAGCCGACCAGAATGGCGCGGGTAAACAGCCCCGGCAGACAGAAATGGTCCCAAGTTCTTTCGAAAGTAGTTCCACGCTCGACGCCCACATGGAACATCATAATAGGCGCCCCGGTCATGCGCGCCAGCAGCACCGGACCAACTTTGGCAACATAGCGGGGGCCTCGCGGGCCGTCGATCGTGAAGCCACAATCCAGGCCTTCGCGAATACGCTCAGCCATCACCTGCAAACCTTTCAGCCCACCGCGGGAGGAACTGCCTTGCGCTGTGCCGAATCCCAGCCACTCGATTACTTTGCGCGTCCATTGACCATCAAAGGCCGTCGTGTTCATGATCACGATGCCGCGATTCCGGCCGTACCACGCAATGGGAATGATGCACCGGTGCCAGAAGGCCCAGATAATCGGCTGTTTTGTTGCCCAGACGCGCTCCACCTGCGCGCGCCCCAGCACTTCAAACCGCAGTGTCGGTCCCAAAACTCGAATTACGCTGTAGACCACCGCCGCAATAATGGGAATCTGAATGCGCCGGTGCCAGGGAAGCTTTGGCAAACGGACATCGTAGTGTGGACTGATTGCTTCCTGCGTTTCTTCATGCAGCTTTTCCCTGGTTTTCATCTTCATATAGTATAGAGGTGTTGCGGTACGGTGCGTCAGGACGGGAGATCGTTCGGTTGAAGTTTTCACCAGTGATAAGAGCAATTTGCGGGCTCGCCGCGATTTCTTTTGTGGCGGGCTGGGTGTTTGTGTCTGCGCCGCACTTTGCTCAGGTACGCGCTGACAATTCCGCGGCTCCCGATACGGTCGGCGCCATTGAGGGCGACTCCATCTCCGTCCAGGGCCCCATGAGCGTAGACACCACCAATGGCCAGGTGAAAACTATTCTGCGCAGCGGCAGCGAAGTTCAGGTGAAATCTGGCCAGGCGCACATCGATTTGATCGAGGGTGGAAACATCACGATTTGCGGACCCTCCCATTTCTCGGTTCTCAAATCGGGTAATTCGTTGACTATCGCGCTGGACCGCGGAACCATCCACGCACACATCGAAGGACAATTGACGTTGACCGTCTACACCGCACAGATCCAAGCCCACGCGATTTCCATCGGCAACGCCCCTGAAGACTTCCTGGTTGGACTCGATGCTTCCGGAACTATGTGCATTCGCCCGACTACCGGCGCAGTTCGAATTGAGCAGCAATTGACCGGGCAAAGCCTGGTGGTTCCTCAAAATGGCGATGTGTCGTTGATGAACGGCCAATTGGAGACGCTGCGCACTTCCGCCAGCCAGTGCGCTTGCGAACTACAGTTGAGCGCAAAACCCGCTGTGATTTCGACGCAGATTAGCGGCTTAGCTTCGACCGAGGAATTGAGGCGCAAGAGTGCTGAAGCCAAATCAGCCGCCGCCACACAACCCAAAGCTGCCACTCCGCAGTCAGAGGAGCCCGTCTACCAGGTGTTTATGCCTCCGCTGCACTATGATGCCAACGCAAAAGTACAACAGGAGTACGATCCTAACCTGATCGTGCTGGTGCGCCGGGCGCGTGTGCGGCCTACCTTGATTTTCCAGGGAAAAGTAGAAGGCGATCCGGTGGTTGCGCAAACCGCAGCCGCTGTGGCGCTACCCGTGGTAACGCAAAAAAACGAGCCCGCCAGGAAAACCGGCGACGACTCCGCATGGACTCGCGTGCGCACCTTCTTCCACAAGCTGTGGTCGCCCAATTCGTAAAGCGAACTACATTCCTTCATAATTCGGACCGCCCCCGCCTTCAGGAACGGTCCAATCGATAATCTGATACGGATCGGCAATGTCGCAGGTTTTGCAGTGTACGCAATTCGCGGCGTTGATCTTCAACTTTAGACCGTCGCCTTCTCTCGTCATCTCATACACCGCAGCGGGGCAAAAATATTGGCAGGGATTGCCATATTCCTCGGCGCAGCGCGTGGAACAAATATTCAAATCCAGAACTTTGAGGTGGCAGGGCTGATTTTCTTCGTGGCGAGTACCGGAATGGTAGACATCGGTCAGACGATCGAAGGTCAGCTTGCCATCTCCTTTGAAACGCTCCGGCGCAGGTCGACCGTGAATCTGGTTATACGCCTTGTACCCAGGCTCCGTGCGCATGGGATCCTTGAGTCCATGCCCGCCGGTAAATTCCTGCAGGCCCGAAAGCACCAGACCATCCAGCAGTCCATGGTGAAAGGACTGATGGAAGTTTCGCACCTTCCAGAGTTCCTTCTTGATGTAGCTCTGATCGATTTTCTGCTGGTACGCACTCAGCGTCTTCGCTGACGAGTCGCCGGTCTTCAGCGCCTCGAAGATGGCCTCTGCCGCCAGCATTCCGCTTTTCATCGCCAGGTGAATGCCCTTCAGCCTTTGTGAGTCCAGGAAGCTGCCGGAATCCCCTACGATCAGCCCTCCGTTCACATAATTGCGCGGAATCGCATACCAGCCGCCGTAAGGCAACGATTTCGCGCCATAACGGACGAGCGTTCCGCCATCGAGAAGATTGCGTACGAATGGGTGAGTCTTCCAGGTCTGAAACGCGGCATGCGGGTCGAAACGAGGATCGGAATATTCCAGCGCAACAACCAGCCCGAGCGATACGCGATTGTTCGAAAGCCCGTAAATCCAGCCGCCGCCATACACTTTCGTGGACAGCGGCCAGCCCAGTGTGTGGGCGACAAATCCCGGCTGGATTTTCCCCGGTTGCACGTCCCACAATTCCTTAATGCCAATGCCATAGGTTTGTGGGTTGATGTTGTCCAGTTTCTTTTGCAGAACGAGCTGCTTGGTCAACGAACCTCGTGGGCCTTCCGCCAGCACGGTAACTTTCGCGCGCAACTCGTACCCCGGCGTGTAGTTGTCTTTCGGTTTTCCGTTCTTATCCAATCCTTTGTCTTCGGTGATGACGCCCGCGATTCCATCGCCTTCATAAATCAACTCGGCGCCGCCGAATTCCTTAAACACGTTTACACCAGAGGCTTCCACCAGCCCGCCCAACCATTTCACAAGCTTATTCAAAGAGACAACGTAATTGCCGGCATTGTTGAAGGGAGGTGGAGTAATCGGAAAGCGGTACGAAGATTGTTGGGTAAAGAAAAGTGCCGCGGATTCCGTTACCGGCGTGTCCAGCGGCGCCGTCTTTTCGAAGTCCGGTACCAGCTCCGCAAGCGCTTTAGGATTCATGATCGCGCCGGACAGTTGGTGCGCTCCTAACTCTCGCCCCTTTTCCAGAACATAGATGTTTTCAGCCGAGAGCTCCGGTTTGGCACCGCTGGCGTTGTGCTTCTTGATGAGATTGGCCAAATGAAGAGCGCAGCTCAGTCCGGCAGGCCCGGCGCCTACAATCAATACATCCGCTTCCAGTTGTTCTCGTTGAATCGCCATAATTCAGAAGTCTAACGCATCCGCGAGAATTGCTCCTGCGACACACTCAGCTAACGCAGAATATTGAAAAATGTCCGGCTAAGGTTAAATCCGAGCAGGCGAGCAACCCGTTGAAAATCGCGCGCTGTCGCGCTAGGCATTCATGATCTCGGTCGTATCCGCGGGCAACGGCTGCCCTTTCTTCCGATACTCTTCTGCGATGAGAGCAAAAACCTTCGCTAATTCCGCCAAAGCTTCATCGCGAGAAGCCATCAATGCGTAGCAACCAGCGATCGCCGGAATTTCCGCGACCCAGGATCCGTCGTCCTGCCGGTAAATCACAGTTTTGTAGTCTTCGTGGGTCATGAGATTTTCCAATTATACGACATCCGTCCGGGGGAACTTAGCCCTTGGCTTTTTGCAGTTCTTCGGTAAGCGCAGGCATCACCTCGAAAATGTCGGCGACAATCCCGTAATCGGCAATTTCGAAAATGGGCGCGTTCTGGTCCTTATTCACAGCAACGATGGTGCGCGCTCCCTTCATTCCGACCACATGCTGGATGGCCCCGCTGATTCCAAGCGCCAGATACAATTTTGGCGCAACCGTTTGACCTGAGCTCCCGATTTGCCGCTCCATGGGTAACCAGCCTTCGTCACAGATCGGCCGTGAGGCTGCGATTTCGCCGCCAAGCGCTTTAGCCACGGCTTCTGCCTGCGCGATGTTTTCGGGTGCTTTGATGCCGCGCCCAATCGCGACAATCAATGGTGCTTGCGTCAGGTCCACCGCGGACTTGGCTTCCTTAAAAAGTTCCAGCGGTTTGGTGCGAATATCCTCCGCCTTTAGCTCCACCTTCACCGCATTTACTGGAGCCCTTCCGCTGGGGTTTGGCTCCAACAGGTCCGAGCGAAAAGCTCCCGACTGAAACGAAGCGAACCACGGTGGAACGCTCGTGAAAATCACGTCCGCCGCGGTTTTTCCCTGAAACATTTGGCGCACGAACACCAACTTGTCGCCGTCTTTTCGAAAGCCGATACAATCGCCGATCATCCCCTTCCTGAGCATCGCGGCAAGTTTCGGAGCGAAGTCGCGTACCTGATAGGTATGAGGAAACAGAACCAAATCTGGTTTCGTTGCCTCAATCACTTGCTTCAAGGCAGTGCAGTATCCGTCGGGCGTGTAATTCTCCAGGAACTCATGCTCGATCACCAGCACTTCTGAAACATTCTTGGTCGCCAACTCGTCTGCCAGAGCGGCAATCCCTTTGCCAATCACGGCGGCGCTGATGCTTCCGTTCGTGGCGGCAGCAATCTGCTGGGCAGCCACAAGCGTCTCGAAACTGATATTGTTCCACTTCCCTTGCCGCTGTTCGGTAACCACCAGAATTTTCATCGGCTGCCTCTTTCACCGGGAAATACAGGAAATCTGTGGTGCTGAACGAAGCGAAGAGCGTCTTCAGAGCGCGGCACCCGCCGCTAAATCACTCTCGCTTCAAATTTCAACTTCTCGACCAGTTTCGCCGCCGCTTCTTTCGGCGTTCCGGTCAGAAATTCGGTCTTCTTCGTTTTTGTGGGCACATAAATCTTTTCGATCTGCTGCGTTACTTCGGTTGAAACGCCCAGAGATTCCCGCGAGATCGTGGCGATTTCCTTTTTCTTAGCGGCCATAATGCCCTTCAATGTAGCGTACCGCACTTTATTGATTCCGGATTGAATCGAAAGCACCGCGGGTAACGGACACTCCATCCATTGGAACCATCCCGCTTCCAGTTCTCGTTTCAAGCGCATTTTCCCGTCTTGCACTTCGATTTGCATGATGATGGTGGCGTGCGGCAGATTCAGCAGCCCCGCCAAGAGCACGCCAGTTTGACCGAAACCGTGATCGTCGCTTTGCAAACCCGTAAGCACCAGATCGAATTTCTGTTTTCCGATGGCTGCCGCGAGCACTTTCGCGGCTCCCAAAGGATCGAGTTGCGCAAAATTATCGTCGGCCACGTGAATCGCGCGATCCGCGCCCTTGGCCAGCGCCTCTTTGATGGTCTGCTTCACGCGTTCCGGCCCCAGCGACAACACCACAACTTCGCCGCCGTGTTTCTCCTTCAAGCGCAGCGCTTCTTCCAACGCATAACTGTCCGGCTCGTTCATTTCGAAACCGATATCGGATTCCTTGATCCAGTTTCCGGCAATCGAAAGCGGCGCGTCCTTCGCCGGCACCTGTTTAATGCAAACGATGATGTTCACGGGAGTTTCCTTTTGACCGCTTATGGAGCGCGGGAGTGCTGTTTCCGCTTCTGCGGTTGGTGAATCTCGGGGACTCAAAAGCGGCAGCCTGGCTGTCGCACTCCAAAGAATTACTGGCCGGTCCAGCGCTTGAAAATCAATGCGGCGTTGGTTCCGCCGAATCCAAACGAATTCGAAAGCGCATAGTCCACAGTAGCCTTGCGCGCAACATTCGGCACATAATCCAGGTCGCACTCGGGATCAGGCACTTCCTGATTGATGGTTGGCGGCAATGTCTGGTCTCGCAGCGCCAGCACGCTGATTCCCGCTTCCAACCCGCCAGCGCCGCCAAGCAAATGACCAGTCATCGATTTCGTCGAACTCACGGCCAAGTTCTTGCTCGTTGCTCGCTCGCCGAAAAGCCGCTTCATCGCCCGTGTTTCGATCACGTCGCCAAGCTGCGTCGATGTTCCATGAGCATTGATGTAGCTAATATCTCGGGGGGAAAGCTTCGCGTCTTTGAGAGCGGCACGCATTACGCGGAAGGCGCCATCGCCATTCTCGGCGGGCTGCGTGATGTGATAGGCATCGCCACTCATGCCATAGCCGACAATTTCCGCAAGAATCGGGGCATTGCGTTTCTGCGCGTGTTCCAGCGACTCCAGAATCAAAATGCCGGAGCCCTCGCCGACCACAAATCCATCGCGATTGCCGTCAAACGGACGGCTCGCCTTTTCCGGGTCATTATTGCGTGTGGAAAGCGCGCGCATCGAAGCGAAACCGCCAATTCCCATCGGCGTGATCGTTGCCTCCGTACCTCCGCAGATCATCATTTCCGCTGCGCCGCGTTCAATAATTTTGAAGGAATCGCCGATGGAATGCGCAGACGCGGAACAAGCCGTAGCGGTCGCCGAGTTCGGTCCACGCGCACCGTACCGAATCGAAATGTGCCCGGAAGCGAGGTTCACGATGGCCGACGGAATGAAAAACGGCGAGATTTTTCCCGGGCCACCTTGCATCAGCTTGATATGTTCGCGTTCGATGATGTCGAACCCGCCGATGCCGGAAGCGACGTAGACGCCAACTTCGTCCAAATCGGACTGCTCGGGCTTCCACTCCGCCATTTTCACCGCATAATCGGCGGCCGCCAGGGCAATCTGGATGAACCGCCCCATTTTTTTCAGTTCTTTTTTCTCAATCCATTGGAACGGGTCGAAATTCTTCACTTCGCCCGCGATCTGGCAATCGAATTCGGCGGTATCAAAATGAGTGATGCGCGTGATGCCACTGCGCCCGGCGACCAGGTTTTTCCAACTCTCCTCAGTCCCGATGCCCAACGCACAAACTAATCCAACGCCCGTTACGACGACACGGCGAGTCACACTTGCTCCTTCTTGCAGGGTATTTCCTGCGGCTTACTTGGCCTTCGAGTGTTTGTCGATGTACTCGATGGCATCCTTCACCGTGGTCATTTTCTCGGCGTCCTCGTCGGGCACCTCGATGCCAAACGCCTCTTCGAACGCCATTACCAATTCCACCTGGTCGAGCGAATCCGCGCCTAAATCGTCCACGAACGACGCGGTGGGCGTCACTTCCGCCTCATCCACGCCCAACTGCTCGACGATAATTTGCTTTACGCGTTCTTCTACACTGGCCATTCCAGTCCTCCGCGACTGCTGTCGCTTTCCTCTTCGTACTCCACACCGTACTCCGGCTTTACGGCCGGCCTACAACTCTTATCTGCTTGCCTAGGTAACCTGCCCAGTCTACTTTCCCCGCCCACCAAGGTCAACTTTACAACGCTTCGTCTACGCCGTTTCTGGTTGTCTCATTGGCGTCATAAGAAGAACCGATTTTTCTTCCAACTCTGTGACCTCCGTGGTGAAAGGTGAAACATCAGCTCTCACGCCAGGTACATTCCACCATTCACGTCGAGCACGTGTCCTGTGATATAGCCGGCTTCATCGCTCGCCAAGAATATGATCGCAGCGGCCACATCGCGGGGAGTTCCCATGCGCCCCAGCGGGATGCGCTCTTTCAATTCCTCTTTCACCTTGTCGGACAGCACATCCGTCATGGGCGTTTCAATGAATCCAGGTGCGACCGCATTTACTGTGACGTGGCGCGACGCAATTTCCATCGCAATCGCCTTCGTTAGCCCGATCAGGCCCGCTTTCGCCGCGACATAGTTCGCTTGCCCGGCATTACCCATCTGAGCTACCACCGAGGCCACGTTGATAATTCGGCCCGCGCGCGCCCGCATCATGGAGGCCAGCGCCTGCTGCGTACACAGATGCGCGCCAGTCAAATTCGTGCGGATCACCGTGTCCCAATCTTCCTGCTTCATGCGCATGGCCAACCCGTCGCGAGTGATCGCGGCGTTATTCACGAGAATGTCCAGCTTCCCAAATTCCTCCAGCACGGACTTGAATCCGGTTTTGACCTGCTCGGCATCCGCCACGTCCATCTTCACCGCAAACGCCACGGCTCCTTTGGACGCAATCTCCTCAGCCAAGGCTACGAGCTTTTCTTCGTTGCGCGCCGCCACCGCGACCGTCGCACCAACTTCCGCCAAGGCCAGCGCGGTTTCCCGCCCAATTCCCTGCGAAGCTCCCGTGACCAACGCAATTTTTCCCGCCAAGCTGAACATTTCGCCTGTTCCTTACTCGCTTGCTTCGTTACTTCATTGCTTCATTGCTCTTAAGCTGCGTCCGTTTTCGCGCCAGTAATCCGGTCCAAGGTCGCCACAAAGCTCTTTTCGTCTTCGACATTCAGGGTGGTCACGGAGCGCTCGATCTGACGCATCAATCCCGTCAGCACCTTGCCTGGCCCGACTTCCACAAACGTGTTCACGCCCTCATCCAGCAGCAGGCGCATCGATTCTTCCCAACGCACAGGCATGGTCACTTGCCGGCCCAGCGCATTGCTTGCCTCTTCCCCACTGCGAATGGTGTCCGCATCGACGTTGGTCACTAGCGGCATCTGCAAATCCGCGAATCTCGTGGCCTTCAAATCCTTCTCCAGTTTTTGCTGCGCCGGCAGCATCAGCGCGCAGTGGAAGGGAGCGGAAACCGGTAATACCACAGCGCGCTTCGCTCCCGACTGCGAGGCAATCTCGACGGCGCGCTTTACGGCTCCCACCGCGCCGGAAATCACGGTCTGCTCCGGCGAATTCAGGTTCGCCGGCGAGCACACCTCGCCCTGTGCCGCGCGTTTGCAAACATCCATGACCACGGTGGGCGACAGACCCATAATTGCAGCCATACTGCTTTGGCCCACAGGCACCGCGTCCTGCATGTACGTGCCGCGTTTGCGCACCAGCTTCACGGCATCCACAAAACTCAACGAGCCCGCCGCAACGAGCGCCGAATATTCGCCCAAGCTATGTCCCGCTACGTAGTCCGCAGTAATTCCCTTTTCCGCCAGCACGCGAAAAGCGGCGACAGAAACGGTCAGAATCGCAGGTTGTGTGTTGGCGGTAAGCTTCAGTTCGTCTTCCGAGCCCTCGAAGCACAATTTCGACACGGACAGTCCAAGCGCCTTATCGGCTTCTTCGAACACCGCGAGCGCCGCCGGGAATTTCTCCGATAGTTCTTTGCCCATTCCGGAATACTGGGAAGCTTGACCCGGAAAAAGAAACGCAACTTTGCCCATACTTCACTCCTCTCTCCAAACCTCACGCTTTCGCGGTGGTCAGTGAGAGCTCCTGTTCGATTTTCTCGTTCACTCGCGCCCGCGCCAGACCTGCCGCCACGCGAATGGCGTTTTTCATGGCATTGGCGTTCGACTTACCGTGCGAAATCACACAGACGCCGCGAACCCCCAGCAGCGGCGCTCCCCCATACTCGGAGTAGTCCATCGTACGCTTAATGCCTTTAAACGCCCCCCTGGATAACATGTAGCCCAATTGCGACGCCAGCGATCCCTTGTACGTCTTGCGGAGAAACTTCACGATCTCCATCGCCAGCCCTTCGCAAATCTTCAGTGCGATGTTTCCCACAAATCCATCGCAAACAATCACATCCACTTTGCCGGAAAAAAGATCGTTGCCTTCCACGTTTCCGACAAAATGGACGGGCAAATCCTTCAGCCGTTCGTAGACCGCCCGGGTCAGTTCATTGCCCTTGATCTCTTCTTCGCCGATGGAGAGCAAGCCCACTCGCGGCTTGCGGCTCCCAAAGGTTACCCGGTAATAAATCTCGCCCATCACCGCGAATTGCAGCAAATGTTCGGGCTTGGAGTCGACGTTGGCTCCCACATCCAGCAATACGGAGACGCCACCCTTCGCGTTCGGGAACGGAGCCGCAAGCGCAACACGATCCACGGCCTCCAAGGTCCCCATAATGAACTTCGCCGTGGTCATGACCGCGCCGGTGTTCCCGGCACTCACGAAAGCAGCAGCCAACCCGTCCTTCACTAAACGTGCGCCAACGTGGACCGAACTATCCTTTTTACGCCGGAATGCCTGAGCCGGGTGATCTTCCATCGTGATCACCTCGCTCGCCGGAACAATCTCCACCGCGCCCGCCGGTCGTGACAGCCGGGCAAGTTCTCCGCGAACCACGTTCGGCTGGCCCACCAAGAGCACGCGAAGTCCGTACTCTTGCGCTGCCAGAACACTCCCCTCCACCTCGGGCCGGGGTGCGTGATCTCCCCCCATGGCGTCCACCGCGATTGTGATCATGGGTTTTCAGCGACTCTGGCAAGTTCGGTGGGCACAAACCACATAAGCTGCTGTGCCGATCAGGACTTCGAGAGCCCGGATTCCACCTGCGCGTTTACTTTGTGTCGTGTACCGGTCGACCCTTGTAATACCCGCAATGCGGGCAAGCCCTGTGCGGCTGCTTCATCTCATGGCAATTGGGACATTTGGCCAGAGCGGGAGCAGTCAGCCCGTCATGTGCACGCCGAGTGCTGGTGCGGCGCTTGGAATGTCGTCGTTTCGGATTTGGCATTACACTACTCCTTGTTTTTGCGCCTCGTTCGCGGCTACACACAACACCTGACCGATTGAGGTCGGATTCTATGGGCTTTCCGCCCGAAAATCTATTGTTTCTTGAGCCAGTCCTGCTTTAGTCGCGCGAGGGGGGCCAGACGCGGGTCGGAAGCGTGCGTCTCGCAACGGCACTCTTCATGGTTCAGATTGGCCCCGCAACTGGGGCACAATCCCCGGCAATCGCTCTGGCAGATCACTTTCATCGGCAATGACAGCAGTACCTGTTCCTTCAGCACATCGGCCAGGAACAGGCCTTCTCCTTCGAAAAACCCGATCTCCGTATCGTCGTCCTTCAGCCGCTCTTCTTCGTGACGGGTGCCCTTGGGAAGCGGCTGATAAAAAAGGTCGAAATCCCGGTGAATGTCCTCGACGACCGGCTCAAGGCAGCGGGCACAAACCATCTCCACCTTGGTTTCCAGCTCACCCGCGATCCTGATCTGACCTTCCAGCAGTTCCGCGGTCGCAGTGACCTCGAGTGGTTCCACCTGCTTTACTTCGTTGGTACCGTAATCGATGCTTCCGGGAGCATAAGTTTTCCGGATGCGCACTTTGCGGACGGCAAGGTCCTTGACGTCAAGGAACATATCTTCAGCGCCTCCGGCGCGTACGCTCATGCTCATCCATTATTTCGGCAGTTCCACCGTAAGTCAAGAAAGCTCGCCTGATTGTCCGCAGTTTGGGAGACTTGTATGCAAGTCGTAACTGCTAGTACTTCTGGCGGCACGAGCACTGTTTCCTTAGCGTTCGACGTACAGTAAAATCCCCTTTTTAGAACTATAGTGAAGACATTAGTTCAATCCGTCCTGCGCCCCTTTGGTCTGCGCCTTAGCCGTCTGGAAGCGCCGAAACCCGATTATGGCGCAAGCGTATTTTTTGCAACCCTGAAGCGCTTTGGTTTCTCTCCTCAACAATTAATCGACATTGGCGCAAATCATGGAAATTGGACCAGAGGGGCTCTCCGCTACTTTCCAGAGGCTGCGTATCTACTCGTCGAGCCGCAGGACCACCTGAGAGTGTATGTCCAGGACCTGATCGACTCTGGCTACAAGGTTCGGTGGGTAAATGCCGGAGTTGCAGATAAGCCCGGCACCATGACTTTCTACATTTCTGATCGCGATGACAGCAGTACCTTTCTACCACGGGAAGAACAGACGCAGACCCGAGTGACCGCACAAACCAATATGGAAGTAAAAACGGTGGATCAACTCCTGTCGGAGTATGAAATCCCTGTCCCCGACGTTATCAAGATTGATGCCGAAGGATTCGATCTGAAGGTGCTGCGAGGCGCTTCCCAGGTGATCGGCAAGACCGACGTGTTCCTGATCGAAGCCGGCGTGGGTTGCCCGTTCGAGAACTCGGCAGCCCGCGTCATGCGCACAATGGAAGACTTCGGCTATCGCCTGGTGGACATTACGGAATTGAATCGAAGCCCAAAGTATGGAGTGCTCTGGCTGACGGAGTTGGCGTTCCTGCGTAAATCCAGCGCTTTATTCAATTCTGTTACTTCCTACGAATAAAAACCGCGAACGCTCGATTGGTTGTTCAGGTATTCGTTAGTGGCTCCCTGAGATAACCGCCAACCAGTTTCACATAAGCGGGGAACGCGATTTCCGGCTCTTGAATGTCCGGGTGCCACACCTTCTCCCATTCGAAACAGTAGTAGCCCTTATAGCCGATCTTTCGCAGAGCCATCACCTGCCGCTCCATTGGGACTTCCCCTGTCCCGGGCAGCACATATTTCCGGACGGTCCCGTCGGGCACGGAATCTTTCAGGTGCGTGTGTCGAATCCAGGGACCCAATGCCGCCACAGTCTGTTCCGGCTGCTCGTGCCCATCTACAAACGTATGGTGGGCGTCCCACAGGAGCGCCACGCCCTTCGAATCCGCGCGTGTGAGCACCTCCTTCAACGTCGGCGAATCCACAAAATCCCCATGCGATTCCAGAATCACCGTTACTCCCCGAGGTCCCGCATATTCGCCAAGCTGATGCAGTCCATCGACAACCCTTGCCAGCACCTCTTCCCTGGGGCCACGGATCTGATTGCCAAAAACGCGCACGTAAGGCACCCCGAGCGCCGACGCCAAGTCAATGAACCTTCGCGCATCGGCAAGTTGCTTCGCCCGCTCCGCAGGATCGGCCGTGTGCATCTCCGAGGAGCTGCCGAGATCAGAAATTTTCAATCCGTGCGCGGCCACTTGCTGCTTGGCCTCTGGGATTTTTAGCGCAGTGAATTCGGGCAATGCGGGCAAATCCATCTTGCCCATGATTCCGCGCAGTTCGACGGCCGCGAATCCATTCGCCTGGGCGTAGTCGAGCACCTTCTTCCAATCCCAAGCCGGGCAACCAAGGGTGGAAAACGCCAGTGGCAGATGCTCGTCGCCCGCCAGCGAGACTCCATGCAGCAACGCCGTCGCGGCTGTGGCGGCAACAAACTCTCTTCGCGTTAGTTGCATAAAAGGATCTCCCCGTGAGACAGCTTCTCACGCTTCACGAATCACCTTCAGCAACCCATCCATCGATTCTGTGCTGGATTGTTCCTTGTTTTTGGCGGCGTTCAGGTAATGCGTCTCCAACGACATAGTTCCTTCATAGCCGTTCTTCAGGAACGCGCGGAATTGCCCCACGAAGTCAATCTTCCCGCTGCCAATCGGCATCCATTGGCTCTCCCCAGGCTTGGCGCCGGGCGCAGCATCCTTCAGGTGCACGTGCCAGATTCGCTTTTTGTCCAAGGCATCGTACCCATTCGGATACGGTGTCTCGCCCGCATCGTAGGCATTTCCAGGATCCCAGTTTGCACCCAAAGCCGGCGAGGTCACCGCCTTCAGCATCGCAGCGCTCTCTTCGCCAGTGGCCACATTGCAGGAAAACTCATTCTCCAGGACCAGCCGAATACCTTCGCGATGCGCAACCGCCGCAGTACGGTCCAGTTCCTTCGCGACCCGATCGAACACACTCTTGGGATCAGCTACCCGCAAAAACGAAAAAATTCTTACTTTGTCTGTGCCAAAGTCCTTGGCGCGCGCGATCGCCCGCTCTAACAACGCGTTCTGCTGCGAAAATTGGCTCTGTAATGGATCGGGCTTGCCTTCGAACTTCGATTGTGTGCCGGGCAGAGGCGTCTTGAAATAAGCTGAATCCAAGACCGACACTTTCAAGCTATATTTTGCGAGCAGGTCCTTGGCTCGTTTCACGTCGTCGGGCGTGAACTCCGTCACGTACTTGTTCCAAATGAACCGCAACTCCACCCAATTCAGGTTATAGTGCTTCGCCCATTGCAGCGCATGTTCGAAATCCTGGCTGATTTCGTCGGTAATCACCCCCAACTTGAACTGCTTTAAATCAGCCGCCCGAATTGGCAATGCCCCGAGTACCGCCGCAGCCGCTCCCGTACCCACAAATTCTCTGCGATTCATTTTCCCCTCGCTCGGCCTCACATCGTAGTGCCCGATAGCCTTCGCGTCAATTCCGCGATTTTGCCCGTTTTTGGAGTGCGCAAGGCACGTGCGAGAATAGCAGCACGGAAACATCTACCGATTGGAGCCGGATTGGCGTCGTCGCTCAAACTTGTTTTTGTTCTACTGCTCAGCGCGGGTCTCGTGAGCCCTTGGCTCGCTCCTCAGTCCACGGAAGGCCCTCCGCCGATCCAGTTCACCAACATCACCCAAGCCGCCGGGATTCATTTCACCCATTTCAAAGGTAACAAGGGTATTTCCATCAATCTGGAAGAGTTCGGCCCTGGCGTGTGTGTCGGCGATTTTGATGGCGACGGCTGGCAGGACATATATTTCGTGAATGCCCGCGACCTCTACGATCGTGGCATCAAAGTGCAGAACGCCTTGTATCGCAACAATGGCGATGGCACGTTTACCGACGTCACCGACAAAGCTGGTGTGCCGGGCACTGGATTTGGACTGGGCTGCGTGTGGGGCGATTACGATAACGACGGCCACCCGGATTTATTTGTCACCCAGTATGGACGAAACGTGCTCTACCACAACAATGGCGACGGCACGTTCACCGACGTGACCGAAAAGGCCGGCGTGGCCGGAATGGAGAATGGCACCTACTTTCATTCCGGCGCCACTTTTTTCGATTACGATCGCGACGGCAAGCTCGATCTTTACGTCGGTGGCTATGTCGCCTTCGCTCCCGGAGCCCAGCGCTACTGCAAACTTGGCGGCGTCACCAGCAGTTGCCCTCCCAGCGCCTACGAAGGCAGCGCGAACGCTCTCTACCACAACAACGGCGACGGCACCTTCACCAACGTCACGAAAAAGGCCGGCATTTTTCAGCCACGCGGCAAAAATCTTGCCGTGGGCGCGGCCGATTACGATAACGACGGCTGGCCTGACCTTTTCGTCGCCAACGATGGCCTGACCGCTTACCTCTACCACAACGAGCACAACGGCACCTTCAAGGAACAAGGCTCACTCGTCGGAATGGCGTTCACCGGCAATGGTCTGACTATGGCCGCCATGTGCATTTCCTTGGGCGACTACGATAACGACGGCTGGTTGGATTTGTACATTTCCGATTTTCAGGGCAGTTCGGACCACCTCTGGAAAAATGATGGCCAGGGAAATTTCGATGAAGTCAGTGATCAGTGTTGGAATCAGCGTGCCCACGCGCCGGATTTTAAGCTTTGGTGGCGGATTCTTCGATTACGACAACGATGGCTGGCTCGATCTCTTCATCGCCAATGGCCACGTGTACCCGGAAGTGGAGCAAGTCACGCCCGAAGTTCGCTACAAACAGATCAACACGCTGTTTCATAACGATGGTCACGGAAAATTCGTGAACGTGACCGCTACCTCCGGCAACGGATTCGATACTCCGCATGCCGCACGGGGCGTGGGCTTTGGGGACTTTGATAACGATGGCTTTGTCGATCTGGTGGTTGCCAACAACAACGATCCCCCGCTGCTGCTTCACAACAGTGGTGGCAATGGAAATCACTTTGTATCGTTCAAGCTGATGGGAACGAAGAGCAATCGTGACGCCATGGGCGCTCGCCTGAAACTCAGCGCAGGCGGTTTGACGCAAATCCGCGAGATCGCGGGCGGCGGCAGCTATCTCTCGCAAAGCGATCTGCGCGCCCATTTCGGTGTGGGCGCCGCAACCAAAATTGACAAGCTCGAAATTACCTGGCCGAGTGGCGCGCAACAAACGTTCAGCGATTTCCCGGCGAACCAGTTCTACAGCATTCGGGAAGGCGTGAACACTTTGAACTATCAACCGTTCGTCAAGCCCGCAGCAAACAAAACTGCCACTAAACCGACGGGCTCAGCTGCTGCAACGACCCCAACTCCTAACTAACCGCATTAGCGGAAATTTGGGTTATGCAGCAATTCCCCTTTGAGGAGTTATACTGCGACCAAGTCAGCAGAATCCTTGAGAAAATTTCCGGCGGAGCCAAATGTGCGTCAACTCTTGATTTTCGCGAAAACAGTCTCGAAGGTCTTGCTTCTTCTAATTTTAGCTCATGCACCGGGGAATATAGTGTTGGCGCAGGAAAATGCATGTCATACGAAGCAGGTCCCAGTTTTCGTGACGGACAGACATGGCAACAAGTTAAGAAACCTGTCCTCTTCAGACTTCCATCTGCAGAGTCAAGGAACATCAATAAGCATTAGTTCCTGGAACCCTGACGCGCGTCGCCATCGAGTAGTGATCATGCTTGATGTCAGTCGCAGTATGAAAGGTGTCGCAGGGCCGGGTTTTTGGAATGCCGTCATGGCGATTACACAACACGTGGCCAGCATTCAGAGCGAGAGCCTCCAGTTCGCCTTAGTAACATTTGCGGACCAAGTAAAAGAAACAATAGGATTTTCAGAGGGAGACGCTGCCGTAAGGCGCAGGGTTGATGAAATTTCCAAAGACCCCACGTTCGCGAATCGGCAAGACGAAACCGGTACCGCGATTATTGATGCCCTGGTCCACGGTTTTCATGTACTCGACTCCCCCACATCTGCTGATTCTCTTTTGATGATCACCGACGGCTTAGACGAGGGGAGCAAGACAAAGCCCGAAGAAGTTCTTGCTCTGCTTTCCGTCAAGATGGTACGAGTGTTTTGCATCCAGATGGTTGACCCTGTTATCAGCCGTGTCGGGCAGGAACGCGGAACTAGCGCGGCACCGTTCGTGGACTTAGTCCAGAAGTCCGGAGGTCGCGTTCTTGGGCCGATTGATCTGATGAAAGGAAGGTTCGCCGGCTCGCAGGAAGAACTTATAAAATCCCTACAAGAGCAACTGATTCAATTCTACCGAGGCATCCTGCAGAACGATGTGCTGACGATTCAACTTTCCGCCGGTGTTACCAAAATTGAGCCATTGCGACTGTCGCTGTCAGATTCCGCGCAGCGTCAGTGGAAACATGCACGCGTGTTCTATCCACATGAGATAGGTGCTTGCCCGATCGAATAAACAACCGAGAATTTGAGCAAATTCTTACCGCGGCGGCAACAAACGGGACGGGCCGGTGCCAGGCCGGACCCGCCCCGCATGGCGATTCGTACTGGGATCGAATCAGGCTTTCGCTGCGGAAACGGTTTGAGAGCGCATCTGCTGCATGAACTGTCGTATTGTGGCGATGTGACCCGGGTTGCGGTTCTCCGACCACGCCTCATATCGCGTGGCCGCCTGTTCCAGGTGCGCAAGAGCCTGCTTGTTGGCAAAGCGCTCGCGGAACGTCGCCACCACCGGTTTCACGGCCTCCCACACTCCGAAGAACTCACCGCTGGTCTCAAAGAAGAGGTCTTCGTGCAGCAGTCCATAATTGAGCAGCGCGCAAGCCTGCTCCCAGTAGCCTAGCACCATGCCAACATACGCTCCGTGTTCGCTTCCCATCGGCGCGATGCGCATGGCCTCATCGAAGTTATTCACGACGTAGTTCTTCGCGAACCAATCGCGCGCTTGACGTAACTTGGTTTCCCGCCGCTGGTCGTACACCTGCAAGTGAAGTTGCGCTTGCTCATGCGTCGGTTTTGCTTTTGATTCCATAGGGCTTACTCCGTTTCCTTGGATTGATGTTCTTTGAAACCGCGGTGCCCGCAGCCTCAGTGCCGGTTTTGCCCGCATTCACAACCGCTGGAGTTGTGAGTTTGGCGGCTGCAACCCCGCACATTTAATCGACGTATGGCGCAGCAAAAAATCGACATCCGCGATCATTATTCTTAAAATATTTTAGAAGCGTCAAAAACAACCGTATGGTAGGCTTTCGCCGCTCACTAGGGAATTCGGTGCAAGCGGCCTGACGCACTCCCAGCCTACGGCCCCGAATCGCAATCCACCCCGAAGGAGTTCCATCATGCGCCCTGACATCGTGCCCGGAGCCACTTTTCCCGATTACGAGCTGCCCGATCACACGAATACGCCGCGCAAGCTCAGTGCTTTGCAGGGTGATGACCCGCTGATCCTGACGCTCGCGCGTGGCCACTACTGCCCGAAGGAGCACCAGCAACATTTGGAGCTCGCCGCGTTTTACCCAAAGATCGCGGTGGCCTACACCCAGATCGTTACGATCGCCACCGACGAACATCACACGCTCCAGGAGTTCCGTGCGTCGGTCGGCGCCCAGTGGCCGTTCCTCTCCGACCCGGGCCGAAGAGTGCAGAAGGATCTCGACATTCAGGAGTACACCGACCCCGAGAACAACCCGATGATCCCGCACACGCTCGTGCTCAAGCCAGGCCTCGTGGTCTACCGCATCTATAATGGCTACTGGTTCTGGGGGCGCCCGTCCGTCGTTGACCTCTGGCACGACCTGCGCGCGCTGATGAGCGAGACCCGCCCCGACTGGGACCTGAGTGCCCCGGGTCTTCGCGAGGCCTGGAACGCGGGGGACTTCTCGCGATTCCACGGGTGGAACAAAACAAAAGCGGCCGCGGCGGCAGGCACGGAGAAACCGTGACCGCAGATCATCAGCCGCTTTCTGGGATACGATGGAAACCAGTGTCGATTTGAAAAGCTTTAAATTGGCGGATCTCGTCGCTCTGACAGTTCCTTTATCCACTCGACCAGAACGACGATCAAAGAGATGATGGCCGACAGGATGGCTCCTGCCTTCCCGAGTACATACAGAACTGCGATGCAGGCCGTGAATGCAGCAAACATGATGCTCAGCACCTGCGAGATCACGGAATGCGGGTAGAAGAGCCAAACGGGAAACCAAAGGCAAAACACAACAAAATATGAAAAGAAGATTGCTATAACCCATCTTCGAGGCCGCGACTTCACAGGAATTCTATGGTAGATCTTTCCTCTGCTGAGGATGAGTATTGAAGCTATCGTAACCAAAACTGCCAGCAAACTCAGGAATGCAACCACCAGCGCGGTTACTGTGGATTGGTCCATTGTCCCGACTCTAGGTTAGCAATGAGTCAGAGTCTAGCACGCTCCTGAAAAAGTCTAACTTCGTCATTCCGAACGGAGTCCGCGAAGTGAAGAATCTCTCTTTTTCTTGACTTTTCGACCACCGAGGGATTCCTCGCTACGCTCGGAATGACGAATAACGCCTTTTTTCAGCAGCCTGTTAGGGTTCAATGCTCGAAGCATTTGTACTGACCCGCCAGCCCGCACTCTTCTCATGCGCAACTGCCCAGCCGAAGCGTGCTAACATTCCCTCAATCTTGCTCGTCGGAGCGTATGGATGAGAGTACGGGTTCGCGTTGGTGCATTGATCGCTATTCTATTTCTGGCTGCAATTCCCCTGATCGCCAGCACGAAGATCGTTTACCGCTGGGTGCTCACCGGCATTCCCATACCGAAATTCCACAAAATGCTGATCGCCAGTATTGGGGAAAATTACCTCATCCGGCAGGAATTCGAAGATCAAATGAAAAAACTGCTCGCCAAGTATGGCGTGGAAGGCGTGCAGAGCTATATGGTGTTGCCGCCTAAGAATGAAATGATGGAAGGCGAACTGAAGCAGCGCATCAAAGAAAGCTCGCTCGACAGCGTTTTGGTGGTGCGCCCGAAAGCCGCGCGCAAAGAAACCCAAGAAGTGATTACCGGTGGAATCTACGTGCCGCCGCCGAACTATTCCATGTTTTGGCCTTACTGGAACATGGCCTATGGCGATTTTTATCCCACCAGTTCGTACACCAAGGAAAATATCATCGTGCGCGTGGAGTGCAATCTCTACGGCACGAAAGACGAACGTCTGGTGTGGAGCGGCGAAACGGACACAATGTATTCGACGGATTTCGACAAACTCGGAAAAGAGTACGCTCAAGCGCTCGTGAATCAGCTCAAGAAGGACAAAGTGATCAGCAAGAAGTAGCTCGCATCAGCGCCGCAGTACCAGGCAACTGGCGATCATATCGTGCAGCGCCTGCTTCCTCTCCGTAAATCCCGCCATAATGTAGCCAAGTCCCAAGGGAATCAGCCCGCTGATAATTTTGGCAAAGAATCTTCCACTGGCTCGTGCGAACGTAATGCGGTTGCCGGCAAGATCCGTCACGTACAAGCCCAATATTTGCTTGCCCCAGGTGGCCTGCTTCTCGCCACTTTCGAGATATGCGAAATAGAGCCATTGACCGAGTACCGCCACGCCGCCCAACACCGCCACTAACGAAATTATCGCGCCAATTTGCGCCGGATCAGGATGCTCTCCAACCTCTCGCGAAACGGATGACAGCAGTGCCACACCGCCCATCAAGAAGAACAGCGGCAACACCACGATGAGCATCGCAATCCCCAGGATAAATGAGTCGATCAGGTGCGCAACCAGCCGCAGCCAAAATCCCGCGTAGGTCACGTTGGTCGCGTAGGTGATCGCGCCCACTCCCGCATGCGGCGACACCACAAGCGATCCGGGCATCGGCGCTGCCGTCGCTACCGCCGTTCGACCTACTGGATTGCCGCAATTCTGGCAAAAGGTCGTGTCTGCTGCGAGTGCGCCACCGCATCGGGAACAAAACACAATTCGCCTCCACACCTCATGAACTTGGGTTCTCCGTCGCGCTTATTCTCTTACACTCCGCGGGTAAAAGGGAATGATGTTATTCGCAGCCTTCTCGCCGGAACTGTTGCAGTTTTTTCTGCGCCTCAGGATTTCCTTTGCGTGCGGCAGCGCTCAGCAGAATTCGCGTCTGGTCGCAATTCCGTGCCACGCCTTGCCCTCGCCAATACAATTCGGCCAACTGAAGTTCCGCGTTGGGATTGCCTTTCTCCACAGACAGCCACAGCAAGCGCACTGCCTCTTGCGTGTCCACGCTGCCATTCTTGCCGCGCAACAATTCCATGGCCTTGCCGTACTCCACCGTGCCGGACCCTTGGCCCTCATCGGCCCCTTGATCCTGCGACATGCCGGAAAGCGGCGTAATCGGAGGCGGCGTGCCTTGTGAAATGCTGGGTACGGAGTTCTGGGGATCGCTGGTTGCGTGCGTTGCGCCCTGCGTCGCGTTTCCATCATTTTCCGCCGATGCTGGCGCGCCGGACGTCGCCGCTGAGGAGTTGGCAGGATTCGATGGAATTTGGGTCTGCTGATCGTTCGGACTCGCTTGGGTTGATTCTGGTTTCGTAGCTTGCGGTTTGGTAGCGTCCGGCGCCGTAACATCATCGTTCGCATTCGGCGTTTGTGCCTGGTTCGGCGTTCCACTCAACTGCTGGCCCACCCAAATAAAGCCCTCGCCAAGTCGCTGGCGGTAAACCGCACCTGCGGCAACCAGAGCCAGCACCGACATAATGACCACGGCCCGTGCAAGCGTGAAACCTCGGCCTTCAGTTCCCCCTCGACCAGGGTGTGAAAGGTCCAGCGGCTCGAGTATGGGCACTTGCGGAATGTGCTCAGCCGCCTTACTCGGCGGCTGGATCAATACGTTCGAAATGTCGGGTAGGGGCGGAGAAGGAACATCCTGCACATCGTCTTTAGGCACAGGATCACCAACAAACGTAGGCCAGTGCCCACCCTTCTTCTCAACCAGAGAAGTCTGCACCGGAGGCGGCGGCGATGCGGCTCGCACGTCATTCGACCCATCTGAAGCTTCGCGACCGGTGGGAATATCGGAGGTCACGCCATTACCAGCGGCATTGCGCGTGCCCAGTGAACGAGGGAAAGTTGGGAATGCTCGCCGCGGAGTTACCGGATCAGATTCTACAGTTTCGGGTTGCGCAGGAGCGGAGGCCATTGCCGGCGATTTGTCTGGTGAATCCACAGTTCGGATCGGCGGGGGTTCACGAGGCGGCACGCCCGAACGCAATTCATCGCGAAGCTCGTCAAAGGACTGAGCCGCTGGAGCATGGATGTCCGTATCGCCTTCATTGGCTTCTGGAACATCCAAGTCTTCGCTCACCCAGGCTTGGATTTGACTCCGCGCATGACCAGAAATCTTCGTGAAGCGAATTCCCGCCACTCGCCCTTTGTCCTCCGTCCAGACAATTTCTCCTTCTCCCTCGACCCGCACAGCTTCATTCAACATGAACGAGAAAGGAGTGGTTTGCGTGCGGTTCACCGGCATCATGGCACGCACCGCAAAACCCTCTTCCGAGAGGTCGCGGATCATTCCGCCATTCGCCGCGCCCAACTCCACGTAGATCAGCCGGGGCGGACGCCTGCGGGCTGTCTGCCGCCGTTCTCCGCTCACGGTCTTTAATGCCATATTCCCCTAATTTTAACCTATTTCGCGGTTCCGATAGGCCTTACCCTGCTGCAAGAATGTTCATTCTCTTTGGGTCCCGGAGTGGTAGGATTCCGGTGCACCATCCGCCCCGATTTCCCGCAGGAAAACCTGCAAGAATGAAAGCATTCATTCGTTAGGAGAAGCTGTCATGCGTTGGACACCCGGTGGCGTCAGCGGCGATATCGAAGACCGTCGAGATCAGAGTGGCGGAGGCGGTGGAGGATTTGGCTCTGGCGGCATGCGAATTGGCTTGGGCGGCCTGCTCATTCTTTTTGTTTTGAGCCTCATCTTTAAACAAAACTTTTTTGCCCTTCTTGGTGGCGGCAGCAGCCCACAACCCGGTTCCGCTGCCGTGAGCACGCCCGATCCTGCCCGGGACGCCGCGGAAAAACCGCTGGTGCAGTTTATCTCCTTTGTGCTCGATGACACGCAAAAAACCTGGGATCAGGTATTACCGCAGCAGACGGGCACTCCTTATCGCCACGCCAGGCTCGTGCTCTTCCGTGACTACACGCAGTCCGCTTGCGGCGGGGCGGAAACCGCCACCGGGCCCTTTTATTGCCCGGGCGACGAGAAGGTCTATATCGATCTCGGATTTTATGACGAACTCAAGCGCAGGTTTGGCGCGCCTGGCGAATTTGCTCAAGCTTACGTACTCGCCCATGAAATCGGCCACCATGTCCAGAAAATCGTCGGTATCGAAAGTAAGGTCCGGCAGTTTCAGAGCCGCAATCCCGGCTCGGCGAAGGCTGCTTCCGTGCAGTTGGAGCTGCAGGCCGATTGTTTTGCGGGGGTTTGGGCGCATTCCACCCAGCAACGCGGGCTACTGGAGCCAGGCGACGTGCAATCCGCTTTGGGAGCGGCGGCGGCGGTCGGCGACGATCATATCCAGCAAATGACCCGCGGACGTGTGCAGCCCGAAACGTTTACGCACGGCAGCTCCGAGCAGCGCGTGAGCTGGTTCAATCGCGGGCTGAATTCCGGCAACATTTCCGGATGCAACACCTTCGCTGAATAGCCGGCGGCGATTTTCTCAATCCACAGTTTCAGGAATTCGGCGGAAATTCGTGCGGTCCCGGCACTCCCGGACTGCGCATCTTCTCAACGGCCACCTTGGCGGCCTTGGCTTTCTCCGGATCGACCCACGCATCCTGGCGCACAATTGTGCTCTGGGTCGGCAATGCCACAACGATTCCGGCCTTCTCGAGCGCATCCATAATCGAAAGCAGCAGCGCTTCCTGAACCGCTAAGTAAGCGCCGTAATCACTTTCCAGAATGTAACAAAAAATTTCCACTTCCAGCGCGTAGTCGGCAAAACGAATAAAGCGCACCCGCGAAGTGGAATCTTCCACCTTCGGATTGTCCAGGAGCAGTTGCCGAATCTGTTCCAGCACGAAGCGAACATGGTCCGGCGAAAGGTCGTAGCGCAAACGAATCACCTGCTGGCACAGGAACTTATCGCGAAATCGAAAATTCTCAATGACCGCGGTAGCCATCGTGCCATTCGGAATGGAGAGCAAGGTTCGCTCAGGCGTGCGCAGGCGGGTGGAACGCAGCCCGATATCCTCCACCACGCCAATCTGATTGTTCACCTTGCAGGTGTCCCCAATCAGGACCACTTTGTCGAACAGAATCGAAACTCCCCCGAACATATTCTCAAAGGTTTTCTGCGCGCCGAGGCCAAGCGCCAAAGTGCCGATGCCAACGCCAGCCAGTGCCGCGCTCACATCGAATCCCAATCCGTGGAGCACGATCAGCGTGACCACGATGAAGATGCTCACCTCAAGGAAACGCCGGATCAGCGAGACAATCGATCGTTCCGCGTACAATCCCCGGCTTGAGAGGCTCACGGCAATGCGCGCCGAGATCGCACGCGTAATGCGCGTCAGCAGCCAGTAGAACGCGATCGCCAGGCAAATCCAGATGAACCGCCGATAGTAGAATCGATAAAGGAGCGAGGTTCCGATATACGCGACCAGCGCGTAGTGAATCAGCAATGCGATCACGAACGTTAGCGGGCCGATCCTCGTCAGCGGATCCTTGACCAGCATCGGCAGGTGCCGCGCCTTTCGCCAGGAGCGCAACGCAAATTCCAGAATCAGCGTGAGTAGGCGTGCCGCAACAAACGCCAACGGTATGAACAGCAGAATCGCCAGCCACTGCCACAGCGGCACCCCAATGAATCGGTGCTCCACCAGGTACGCCGGCAGCTTCTTTTCCATCTCCGGAAACGACAGCGAGTCGTATACCTTAGGCACCAGGTCCAGCGTGCTTCGTGAGAAATACCAGAGCTTCCGGCCTTCCGCGTCCTCCTGACGCACCAGCAGAATGGGAAAGCTGTTGTCGGTGCCCGAACTAATGCGCTCCTCGTCAGGCGGCAATCCGTCATCCAACTGCCCTTGGGGCTCACGGCTCACGAAATCCAAGGGCCCGGAAAACTTCTGGTTCAAAATGGCCAGGAGTTGCTCCGCCAGTTCTTCTTCATCCTCCTGCGATGTGTGCCGGCGCGTAGGAAGCGGTTGGAAATATTGGACGGCAACCGCGTATCGCTCTTCTTGCGCTGCTTTGATGAATCCCAGTAAGCAGCCCCGCGGAGTTTCGCGCCCGAGAGGATCTGGAGGTATTTGAGACTGTGTTGAAGCTGCCGCAGTGCTGGTTGGGGAGCTAAGCCCGGGGATTTGCGCGGAGCTGTAAGGCGCCAGGGAGCACAGCCCCACGATGAGAACGAATAGAACGAATCCACGAATGCGCATCGACCCGGCTCCGGAAAGCTGTTTCATTCTATCCGCTGCAGCCGTCCGATAGAAGCGTCCGAAGCGCTCGATCCGCCGAAGTGCTCTTGATGCTGTCGCAATAAAAATTGGTCGGTCATGCCGGCAATATAGTCGCACACGACCACATGACGGGGCGTTGCTCGCGCCATGTCTTCGTGGGTTTCCGGCATGGACTCCGGCTGCTGCAGGTAATAATCGAAAAGTTCTTCCAGGCAGCGCACCGACCGCTGACTGTCCTCGGTAATCGCGGGATGGCTGTAAACGTGAGCGAAAAGAAAGTGCTTTAGACTTGCGTTCCAATCGCGACCCTGATCGCTCATGCGAACCAGCCGTTCCTGCGCGTGCCGGACATCGTCAACCGTTTGCACCCCGGCGTTTTGCACTCGTGTTTGCGTGTTCGTGATCAGGTCGGTGGCCAGATCATCCAAGATGTGACGCAATGCTTCGTTGAACTTCAGTTTCGTTGGCGCTCCTCGATGCTGCCGGTCTATTTTCTGGTACGTTTCGCCAAAGTTTGCCGATTCCTCGCACAAGAGTGCAACGTCCAACAGATTCGCTTCCAGCGCGTCGTCTAAATCCGCCGTGTTGTAGGCAATCTCGTCCACCCAGTCAATAAGTTGCGATTCCAGCGGTGGCCGCAAATCCAGCAGATACTCCGCCAATTCCGGAAATTCCCGCGCATTGTAATCGCGGGAATGCTTCACGATGCCTTCGCGCACTTCGAACGTGAGATTCAGCCCGGCAAAATCGAGATAACGGTGCTCGAACTGTTCCACGATTCGCAGCGCATGCAAATTGTGATTGAAACGGTTCCCACGGGCGCGCATCAACTCGTCCAGTTCTCGTTCGCCTGCGTGTCCAAATGGCGGATGCCCAATGTCATGAACCAGCGCGAGCGCCTCGACCAACTCGGTGTTCAACGAGAGCGCCTGTGCGACGGTGCGCCCAATCTGCGAAACTTCTAGCGTGTGCGTCAGCCGGTTCCTGAAATGATCGGAGAATCGCGCGGTGAAAACCTGGGTTTTGGCCTCTAGCCGGCGGAACGCCCGCGAATGCACGATGCGGTCGCGATCTCGCGCGTATTCGCTGCGATAAGGATGTGCGGATTCGAAATGGCGGCGGCCGCGGGACTGTTCGGAACGCATGGCCCAAGGCGCCAAAGCTGGATACGGTTCGATAGCCGAACCTCCAGCAGTCACTCAGGAAGACTCAGGCGTTGCCGCTCGAGTGCAGCCAACCCTCAGGAATGCGGCGCCAGTAACTCCAGCCCTCGATCGGCTTCATCCGCAACGGGAGTGTTTGGATAATCCTTCTTCAGCTGCTCGTAAAGGCTAGTCGCCTGTTTCGGGTCAGTTTGACTGTACAAGCCGGCAAGTTCCAGAAGCACCATCGGCTTGGGCACAAGCACAGAACCGGAAGTGCTCAGCGCCTGAAGAGTCTTGATCGCTTCGTCTTTCTTTCCATTGCGCTCGGCAATTAACGCCGTTTGATACTTCGCGAGTGCCGCTAATTCCTTGTCGGACCCGGCATCCAGCTTTTTCAGCTGCTCGGAGGCCTGGTTCAATTTGTCCTGGTCCATCAGAGTTAATGCCGAATAATAACGCGCCAACTTCCCGGGATTCGTGTGCGGATATTTGTTTGCGACCGCTTCCAGCTTCGGTTCAGCGGCCTGGGCGCCTGCTCTGCCATGGGAAGAGTCCGTTCACCCGGAAGCGTCGGCTGACCGGGGGTGGCCACAGCGGCATTGAACACTTTTTCATGGCGTCGTCCAGCGCCACCTGTGCCTGGGCCGTTTGCCGATCAGTGTAAAATCTCCAGCCCAGATAACCCGAACCCCCCAAAATGAGCGCCAAAAACATAATGGACGCAAGCCGGGTGTGCGACAGCACCGCTTCCGCGCCGTGTTCGAAGGTCTCCCGGACCCTGTCGTGTTTCAATTCTTTACGGGAAATATGTTCCGCCACAGTTTCTCTCCTGCACCAAGCGCTAAACCTTCATGCTAACAAGTTGCCGAATGGCCCGCGGCGGGCTTAGCCACACAGGGGTGATCAGGCTGTGAGAGGAGTCCGCAGGCCGGATTCGCCCTACAGACGCTCCACTCGACAACAGGGCATCCTGGAACGGGGTCCCTTCGCCACTTCTCACGCACAATAGATCGAACCAAATTCCTGGCGGCTCCGAGATGCAGTCCCATGACTACGTAGTGTATATTTCGCAGAACCTCAGGCGCCATGCCGTTTTCGTGAGGGCGCCCGCCCTGGAGGTCGCGATGGAAACGAATCACGCTGGCCGATTACCTTCCGCTGCGAACCCGGAACTCAGGTGCACCCGGTGGTCCAAGCCATCCTCATGCTCGTGCTGTGCTATCTGGCAGCAAGACTCGGCGGGATGTTGATCATCAATGTTCCCAAACGCTTTGGCCCCTCTGGCCCGGGTGCGCCGTTTTGGTCGCCATTCTGCTCGTTTCCCACGGAAGCTCTGGCCAATACTGATTCCCGCAGCATGGCCGGTTTTGTGCTCTACGACCTGCCTGCCGGCGTACCGCTTCATCGACCTTGATTCTTCTTCTTGCCGACATCGCGGAAATTCTCGTTGCCGTTTGGGGAGTTCACTATCTCTTGCATGGCGTCCCTCATTTAGACAGCTTAAAAGCCTTTGGGAAATATGCCTTGGTCGCCGTGATGCTTGGTCCGCTGGTCGCTACTCTGATTGGCATCGAAAGCTTGCCGGGGGAATGCTTGATTAGTGGAAAATTAACTTCCTCTCGGACAGTCTGGCTTTTCTCACTTTAGCCCCCGCCATCTTCGGTTGGGTAAAAGCACTTCCGGGTACGACTCACAGTTCTCGCGCTTATACCTGGAGGCGGTCGCACTTTTCACCGCGCTCTTTTCCTTAACCTTAGGCATGTTCGTGGGTCGCGCAACACATGTGTC
>CAVUNS010000008.1:0-3883 GCA_963742905.1 Candidatus Acidiferrales bacterium
GCGGGGCGCGGCGCTAGCGGACCCGCATAAACAAGAGCTGACGCACAGCCGGTAGAGCGAAGAGAGATTCCTCACTGCGCGGACTCCGTTCGGAATGACGGATACTCGGGTGACGGGCCGCCTGAGAAGGCGGCCCCTACAAAGGCTGCCCCAAGAGCCCACATGCAAAACCGGCCTGTGGGCACCCATCAAAATCCAAAACAGCCATACGCGCTCAGGCTGACAGGGTCTGAGAGGAAGTATGTCGGTGACTACTGGGGTGGTTTTTCTGAGCCTTCGGGTGCGGGTGTGGTGGCCACGAGCGACTTGTGAATGGCGAATTCCTTTTCTGCTTCTTCCTTTTGGCCGGTGCGCACGAGGGCGGTTCCCAGCGAATAATGGACCGCAGGATTATCCGGCGTAAGGCGTTCCGCAACACGCAAAGGCGCAATAGCTTCTTGATAACGCCTCGAGGTTATCAGGGCAAAACCCCACCCGAGATAGGCTTCCGCAAAATTGGAATCGAGGTTCGCGGCTTGCGAGAATTGCGTGATGGCGTCATCCCAATTGTTGCTTCGCCCGGCCAGTTCTCCTAATACGTAGTGGGCAGCGGCATTTTTGGGGTCGAGTTCTATCTCTTTCTCGAATTCCTGCTTGGCGCGTTCGGTTAGCTTGCCATCCGGATCGGGTCTGGAAAGCAACAGGCGACCTAGCAGGAAATGCAGTCCGGGAGTATTCGGCTCTTTCTCGATCATTACTTCGTATTCGTGCTGAGCCTCGTCCCACTTTCCTTGCATTTCAAGGGCTTCGGCATTCAGTTTATGCGCGGGTATGGAGTCAGGCGCGGTTCGAGCGAGGTCCTGAGCGGTGCGCGTAGACAAATCCGAATAGGCGTGAACGACGACGAAGAGCACGTCAGGATCCTGAGGAAATTGTTTGCTGAGGGCACGAACAAACTCGGTGGCGGCATCGCGGTTATCCAAAGCTAAGGAGCAACGAATGCCGAGCACGCCGGCTTTCTTGCGGGTTTCCGGCGGAATTTGCGAGGTCATGGCACGTTTCAGCGCGGGAAGGCTTTCTTTACAGTGTCCGGTTTCCGCGAGATTCAGCGCACTTTCGGTCGTCGAGGCGGAACTGGCTGCAGCTGCGGAGCTTTTGGGCTTTTGCGGCGATGGTTGCTGAGCAGGCAGGAGTGGCGGCGCCGTGGAACAGAAAAGCGCAAAGCCGAGAAAGGAGAGGCTCAGAAATTTGGGCATTAACATGGAGTGCTGTCTAGTTTAGAACGAACGACGGCGGAATGAGTTGCCATCAAAAGAAATGAGGCAGGCGGGGGTGAACGCCTGCCTCATTATTATATGTTGCTTTTTTGTCAGTAATAGAGCTTCAACGCGAACTGGATGTTGCGAGCCGGTTGCGAAGCGGTGATTACACCGGTGGTGGCCGAAGCAACGCTCGTGTTGGGAGCCGCAAGATTGACGCGGTTGAACGCGTTCAGGAAATCCGAACGGAATTGTAGTCTAAAGCGTTCGGTGAGCTGGAAGTTCTTCTGGAGGCTGATATCCCATTCGTAGTAACCGGGGCCGCGCAAGCCACCAAGTTGAGGGGCGCAAGTTCCAAAGGTGGATGTCGGGTTGGTGTAGTTGCTGGGATCAAACCAGAGGAATCCGCCACCACTGCCCGTGTAGGTGCGACGTCCGTAAACGGTGTTGGTGCCATTGCAATCGGGCCGCAAGCCACGGGAATCCGTCCCGGTTGGATCGTTGCCGGTGGCATACAGTGCCTGGGGAAAGCCGCTGCGCAGGGTGACGATTGGGCTAACCGTCCAACCACCGACGATGGCGTTGGCTACCTTGTTCATGTCGCTGCCGAACTTTTTGCCCTTGCCGAACGGCAGGTCATAGACGGCGTAAGCGGTGAGGGTATGGGCAGCGTCGTAATAGCAGGGTGCCCATTCAGCCTTAGGATCATAGACGTTCTGCCAGTAGGGCGAGGCGGTGTTGGACTGTCTAGCACCGCTCCAGGTGCCGTAGTAACCGGTGCTATTGGACATGCACTTGGAGTAAGTGTAGGACACCTGACCTTGCAAGCCGTTGCTCATGGTCTTCTGCAACACAGCCTGCAAAGAGTCATAGCGCATTCTGCCGTTCGATTGCGTTCCCGAAACGTTCCCGGGACCGATAATGGTTCCGAGGGCCGGGTTGGCCGCAAAGTACGGACTGGGCGCGGTGCAAGGAGCTGGGCAGGAAGCAGAAGCCGGCTCGGACACCAATTGGCCATAGCTGAAGGGCACCATGAGGTGGTACGCCGTCTGGCCAACATAGCCAAGCTGGAATGTCATGTTGTTTCCGAACTGATGCTGAGCAGTCAGGTTCCACTGGTCATCAAGCGCAGGTTGCACATTCTTGTCCCACAAACGGAAGATGGTGGATTGGAAGCAGGAGAAGTTTGGACAAGCCAGACCTGCTGGCGGTGGCGCGATGATGCCATCGGAGGCCACGGTCGTCGGCGAGGCCTGATTGAGATACTGGGTCTGGAATTCGCCGCCGGTGCTTGCTCCACCGTCGAAAGGAGGATTGATAGGCAGGCGGAGGTTGGTTCCGGTGCCTTCCAGATAATCGGAGACGGTGAACGCACCGCGCAGAACGGTGTGAGCGCCGAGTCTTCCTCCGGGCGTCCAGGCGAAACCGAGACGTGGCTGGAAGGCCTTTAGCCCATAAGTACCGCTATAGAGGGCGCGGCTGGCACCGTTCTGGTTTGCGTACTCAACCTGACCGGTGCGAATGTTGTAGTTATCCTGCTGGTCGTTTTGCTCGATCCACGGTGTATGAGTCTCATAGCGCAATCCGTAGTTAAGAGTCAGGTGGTCGCTCACGCGCCAAGTATCCTGAGCGTATCCAGCGAAGGTGTTCGAGGTTTGGGTCCAGCTACCGCTGCTCAGTCCTCGCCCAAAGGAGGTCGGCAAGCCGAGGAAAAAGTCAGCCGCACCGTCGCCAGTGTTAGCTGTAGGATTAACGGCAGCGTCCGCGGTGAAATTGGGCCCGAAGATCATGCCGCCCAATTCTCCGCTATTCCCGGAATAGAAGACATTAATTTTGTCGAACCAGTATTGGCCACCGAATTTCAGGGTGTGCCGGCCATGGGTCCAAGTAATGCCGTCATCGAATTGCCACACCTGGCTATTGAAGCTCTGAGTAACCAGGCTGTTACCGATATTGTTGATCGTGCCGATACCGGCGCTGGTCGGCGTCCCGCCTCCAAAACCCAAGTTGAGGAGGCCGGCAAGACCATTCGGATTGGAGTTCGGAATACCAATCGCCTCGCCGAAGTTACCGACGCTCGAATCAAAGGTAGAGCCGGTATTCAGGGTGATAGGGTTCCAACCAAAGCGCATGTCGTTTACCACGCTATTCGAAATGGAGCGCGTCCAATCACCGACGGTGCTCCAAATCGGCGCGGTCGCCAGACCGTTGCCGTCGAGGGGCTGAGAGTTTGTTGAGGGATCGGTCTGAAGGGCGCGAGTGAAGCGGCCCGATACCTGGTCCCTATCGGAGATACGGTAATCAACTTTAATATCGCCCTGATCGCTGTTATACGCAGTCGAGTTCAGGTTGATCGCATTACTTGTCAACTGATCGTTGATCGTCTTTGGATAGAGGGGCGACGCGAACAGCGCCGCCGCAACAGGACTAATCATCGAAATCGGAATTTGGTTGTTTACAAAAGGCACTCGCGTCGTCGCCGCGACACAAGGTGTGCCGGTCTGCCCCGTCGTTCCCGAGCACGGATTGTAAAGTTGAACGGGAGTCGCTTGAGTGAGGAATGCCGAAAAATCCCCTGCTGCTCCGCAGGAGTGAAAGCGGTGAACCGGCTTGCGGCAGGCGGGTGGTCGAAGCGCTGACCTTGA
>CAVUNS010000009.1:0-48217 GCA_963742905.1 Candidatus Acidiferrales bacterium
ATCAACGTTTCGAGTCTCCTTTCATTGTTTTCACACCTTTGTCCTTACACCGGGACCCATTCTTAAAGACGCGCCGTCCCCGTTTCGCGGCGCCACATATCTTCGTTCCTTCACAAGGCACATCATCGAACCCCGATTTGAGCACTGGGGCGAAGCCTCGGATTTGGCGGTAGCTCGACAAGGTCCCATTGCCTCGTGCAGTTTATGAACGCGACCATGGCCCGCAATCTGAACTCGATGCCACAATAGAATTGACATGTCGAATCCACCACAGGACGTTGCGAGAGAGCACCAGCCGTTGGTGTCGGTCGTTATGGTCATGCGCAACATTGACCACTACCTGGCCGAAGCGGTCGAAAGCATCTTGGACCAGACCTTCAAAGATTTCGAATTCATCATCCTGGACTTTGGCTCAACCGACCGATCCAAAGAGATAGCTACAGAGTACGCGGCTCGAGACCATCGCATCACACTGCATGAAATACCAACCTGTGGCCTAGCCGAGGCTCGCAATGCGGGCTGTTCCTTCGCCAGGGGACGATATATCGCGATCCAGGATGCTGACGACATTTCCCTTCCCGAGCGCTTGCAGTGCCAAGTCGAATTCATGGAAAAGCATCCGGATGTTGGTGTGCTCGGGGGAGCCGCTCAATGGGTGGACGCCGAGGGAAGTCCGTTATGGATTCTCAATTTCCCAATCGAGGATCACGAAATCAGAGCAGCGCTTGCCACCAAGTGCCCCTTCATGCATACCTCAGTCCTCATGCGCCGCGATACTTTCGTTGCAGTTCATGGATATCGCGCACCTTTTACTACATCTCAGGACTACGATCTGTGGCTCAGGATTTCAGAGCATTGCCAGTGTGCCAATCTCGCGCAAGTTTTGGTTAAGTACCGACTTCATCCGCACCAAGCATCGATCAGCAAACGAAAGCATCAAACGCACTGTGCAATAGCTGCCAGGGTTTCTGCGGCTATCAGGAAAACGGGCGGCCCGGATCCGTTGGACTCGGTGGAAACGATCACCCCGGAACTCTTGGCTAGTCTGCACGTGTCCCCCGCCGAGCTGCAAGTTAGCTTCTTCAGGGACAACCGAGATTGGGTTAAGAATATGTTCGCGGCAAAAGAATACTCGGTCGCCCTTCAGATAGCGGGTGACCTGTTAACATCTGACTTGCAATATGTCGAACGACGGCAAATTGCGCGCCTGCAAATGCTTGTCGCACGACTCCATTGGAGAAAGAAGCAATTCTCGGAGAGTTTCTTCGCAGCGTGGAGTGCGGTAACGCCGGCCGTGGCGATCGACTTCGGAAGGGCACTGCTTCGCCGAATTTGGAGATTGGCGCGAACGTAGGTGCGGGCTCAGAGGAATTCACGTACGTCAGTCCTTGACACTCGCAGTACTTAGACCGGACTCTGTCCACCGTCCGCTTGGCGCGGGATCAAAGGACGACAAATACCCCTCCACGTCCGCCAAGCAATCCCGTAGCCCCTTCGATGTATCGACCTGACGCCCAATGCTGGGAAAAGGGTAACGAAGCGCCTTCTGATAAACAGCATCCGCGGTCAAATCAACCGCAGGGTGGCCGGCGGGCCGTGCTGTGAACCGGTTTACGGCTTCCTGCGGGGTTACTTTGCAAGCAATCACAAACAAGAGGCTATTTGTACTGGCTATGATGGATTCCAGTTCTTCGCGAGGGTCGCGAAGTTTGTAAACGCCGTCTATCACAATATTGTTCCTACAATTCAGTAGCAATTCTGCGGCTAAATGCAATGCACGATAGGCAAGCTGCCTTTCCTGGGCGGTGTTTGACGAACCGGGAAACAGACGAGCAACGAACGCACTTTCTGCAATAGCGGGTTTCCGTGCTTGGCGCAGTAGAACTCCGCCAACGTCGATTTGCCTGAGCACGGTGGACCAGAAAAAACGATCACTCGTTGTGAGGACATAAGGTCGATGGATTATGCAGTCCCGGCGGTCTTGAAGATAGAACGATCAGGGTTGGTGCACAACAACTCCCTAAAGACCGAATCGTCCAGTCATCGTCGAAAGAGATTTGCCCTACGGTCGCGGAGGATTGTTCCGTTGTTTCGGTGGAGCACTCAAGTCGTACAAGTAGGCAGATGCCCCGGTGGCCTGCACCTCGTCTAATCTCGTCCCAATCTCATCCAGATGATCTAAGAACACCTTCTGCTCATCTCCCCCGGAGCCGCGCCAAATATGGGAGAAAAAGATCCACACGCGTTTTTGCCACGTAGCCTGTCCAGGTCCTCCCAATAACCTCTCCAGTCCCCCGGGATTCCACACCGTTAATCTGTTTCATGGGCCCAAGCAGCCCCCGCTCGCGGTAATAGTCCAGCAAAAAAGTAGTCGGATAATAGGCATAAAGAAGGTCGCCCGGCGAGCGATGCTTCTCAATGTATTGCACGATGGGCCGGCTTTCTTCCAGACCCCGCGGCTTGAGAAAGTCTCGAGCGGCGCTAAAGGTGGGATGAAAAAATAGAAATGCTACCAATAGTGGAGCAAGTAGCGGAAGAACTGCCCTCGTCTGTGCTTGTATTCTTGCCAATCCGGCGGCAATCAAGAGAATCAGGGCCGGGACGACAAACAGGAGCAAACGCCCCTGAAAAGGGTAGATGTGCAACCCGGAAGCCAGCAATGTCAGGCCAATGGGTAAAACCAAAAGCAAAAATCTCCCTCGATGATCCGCTCGCAATTTCTGCATGCCCAGTATTGCCGCCACTGCAGCAATTCCTACCAGCGTCAGACCGACCGGATTCGAAAATATATTGACAAATGCGTCCACAAACCAGCGGACATCCGAAAACGAATGTGGCGGAAAAGGCATAAAGGCATACCGCCAGTATCCTTTCAGGTCCTGGTTTTGGGAAACGTGCCGAAGCGAAAACCAGTAATAGCTCGCGAAACTGCAACCCCAAAATGTGAAAGGCACCAGGAGTTTGAGACTCGCTCCGCGGTTCTTTGATTTCGCCGAAACCCAGAGCGCACTGAGTCCCAGACCGCCCACAACGAATACCGCGGGGTATGAAATCCACAACGCGCAAGCCCCAAAAACCGAAATCCCAACGAGGCGGGCCATGTCGACCTGATCGCGGTATAGCGAACCCGCCAGCAGATACAAAATCAGAACGACCGCGACATCGCTGGAGTACGGCTTGAGCTCCGAGGAATAGTAAATAAGTGGACCGCAGAGCGCGAATAGCCCAACTGCAATGGGAATGGCGGCGGATTCCACAAAGCGTCGCGCTACCGCAACGAACAGGAAGATCGCAGCAACTCCGCTCAGGAACGGAACGAAGCGAAGCGCCATTTCTCCCGTGCCTAGCAATCGCATCGTGGCCTTTTCTAACAGGAGGAACCCGAGCGGCGCAGCCTGATTATTGTCGAGCCTCATTAAAAACTGCGCGGGAGATCGGTGGATAATATTCAGCGCAGTCATGCACTCATCAAGCCAAAAAGAACGGTCAAACAGGTACTGCCTGAGCCGGAGAACAATCCCAAGAACGGCGAGCCCCCAAACGAGCGCCGAGCCAGTAATTCCGGCGTACCGTCGCGCAAATGCAGGGTCGTCTAACCAAACCCAAAACTCCTCATGACGCTTACCGGCCTGAGGAGGATCCGTCAGTATGACTTCTTGCGCCCCCGGAGGGACTGCGGACGCCGGAAGCGGCTCGAGACCGTTTCCAACCTTGGATAATCCACGTTTGAAAAATTGTGTGATGGAGGTCGTCTTGTTCATTTCCGCGACTCACAGACCGTCGGCTCGCTGTCTGTGCGGCCGCGATGACATTGATCAGAAAACTTTTGCAGGGCGGTGAGGCCTACAGTGCAGCCAATCATTACCCTTCGCCTTCTTAACTTGCCATCCCGTGAACCCGCACACGCGCTGAACGAGTAGTGCTGCCCGACGACAAATGCGGGCAGAACGCGTGTGCGCTATATCGCTGGATGGGCGGCAATTCAGCCGCGCTATTGGCCACCAACGATCGGTTGATTAAAACGTACGCAGGCCAGAGGGAGGAGCGCGACCGAAATGGGAGGCGAGATTCCAGTTAACGAGGAATCCGTCATCGGAGCGCCGGGCAGCACGACGGGAAAAATCAACGAATAGCTGCCGTGTTGCCGTAAGACAGATGCTGCTGCTTGTTTGCGATGGCGCGATGAGCAGGTGGCATTCTGAGAAACTAGACGAGGTCCAACTTGGTGACGAACCGATGCTGAAGACATCTTCGGAATAAACAGAATCATCGACCCTGGAAAAGCTGCCGTGGCCATCGTTAAGAAAAATAGCAACGAGCTTGTTGCTCCAAGCGGCGGTAAGAATCAAGTCGGGGAAATGGTTACCGTTTACGTCGCGTGAGGTGATTTGGAGACCACCGACGGGGCCAGAAACGTGAATTGTACGAGCACCAACCGCCGAGAGTTCGAGATGGACCCAGTATTCCATGAAAGGGAGTTCGCTGCGCCCCGCCTGAACAACCGCGAGATCGGCGCGCCGGTCCCCGTCAAAGTCTGAGAACACGAACGGCACACCTGCACGAACCGAACGGAACGGTGCCGCTTGCAAAATCGGTGCGTGGGCCAACACCGAAATTAACGCACTAAAAACTACCAGCCAGGATAGTCTGGTGAGGGGCCAACGTACCGCTAAGGTATCCCCAGGGGTTGCCAACGTGCGCTCAAGACGATCCAAAATCGGCCCCTCCTATTAGCTTAGCGATCCAATACACAGCGTTCGCAGCAAGGCCCAGCCATACAAGAGCAATACATTTGCCAATTATCTCCAAGCGGAACAATCGCTTCCTGGAGACAATTCTTACAATTACCCAATTAATTGCGCTATTTTGGAAAACAATTGCGACTGTTGAGCCTCTAAAGAGCCCTAACCGACGGGACAAACGGGAAGCACCCACCCATTGCGTGCTGCAAGCATGTCAGTCTATATTGCTCATTATGTATGAAATCTGCTGGTACCCGTCCCATTGGGGATGCAACATAATTTAGCTAGCAAGAGAGTCAGGCGCTGTTTCGTTCCCATGCTCGACAAATTTCAAGGCATACTTCAATAGAATACATCGACGTGTTTCTTTGTGGGGATAGGGCATGACTGTGCGAAGCGGCTCGCTATCAGTATCACCGCAGATAAGAACGGCTGTGATCCTGGCCGGTGGTAAAGGCACGAGGCTCAAACCGTTCACGATGACCATTCCCAAGCCGCTTTTGCCGCTGGGCGACACTCCCATCCTGGAAATCGTAATCGAGCAACTTGCTGCCGCAGGTATATCGCGAATCGTGCTAACCCTGGGTCACATGTCGCAACTGATCCTGTCGTCAGTGGGCAATGGTGCCCACTGGGGGATCAAAATCGAATCGGTTCTGGAGAATGAACCCTTGGGCACGGCTGGGTCTCTGCGGTCGGTGAAGGATTTAGACGACAACTTTCTGGTAATGAATGCCGACCTGCTCACGACACTCGATTACAAACACTTATTCGAATATCACTGCGTTCGGAATTCAATAGCCACCATTGCCCTATCCCGGCGAGAGATACTCATCGACTACGGAGTGATTCGCACGACGCCCGATGGCGGTCTCGGCGAGTACATTGAGAAACCGGTCATATCTCATACAGTCAGTATGGGAATCAACGTTCTGTCAAAGAAGAGCCTCGAATTCATTCCTTCGGCGGGGAAATTCGATATGCCTGAGTTGATGATGGCCATGCACCGGGGCGGGCATACGATTCACTGCTACGAAACACAATGCTACTGGAAGGACATTGGCCGCTTCGATGACTACACCCAAGCAAGCGAAGACTTCGTGCAAGACTCCGCCCGGTTTCTTCCTGGCAGAGGCTGAGTGAGAGCACTAATTACAGGAGTTGGCGGCTTCTGCGGCGGGCACCTGGTGCGTCGTTTACGCCAGGAATCAGGCATTGAGATTGCCGGCCTCGGTCTTGAAATCCAGCCCCCGCCGGACCTTCAGCTAGATCATTATTTCCCGGCAGACATCGCAGACGAAGCGGTTGTGGCCGCTGCGGTGAAGCAGTTCAGGCCGACGCTCCTGTTCCACCTCGCCGGAGTCTCAGGAACTTCCGTAACACCATCACGAATGTACGAGATTAACGTTACGGGTGCTGTAAATGTCCTCCAAGCAGTACGCGCAAATTCGCCAGAATGTGGCATCGTGATCGTCGGGTCGGCAGCCGAATATGGAGATGTAGGCCCCTCGCGGCTTCCGGTTAGCGAACGTACACCTTGCGCGCCGATCGGCCCATATGGCATCAGCAAGTACGCCGCTACGCTGGCCGCCTTGGACTACGCCAAGCGGTATCGGATGAAAATCTCCGTGGCGCGCCCGTTCAACGTAATAGGTCCGGGCATGCCGGAGAGTCTGTTGGTTGGGGCACTCCTTGTAAGAGCTAAACGAGCCATTATTTCGGGCAACCCAGTTGTAAAAATTGGCGACATGGCTAGCAAGCGTGATTTCGTCGCTGCGTCCGATACGGTCGAGGCTTACTTTCGCCTGGCTCAAGCAGGCTTTCGTGGGGAGATATTCAACATTTGTTCAGGACGAGCCTTTTCCGTCAGACACGTCGCGAAAACGCTGCTGGCGAACTCACGCTACCCCATCACTCTCGAGGTTGATCCCGACATCATAGCGGTTTCCCCCGTGAGCAATATCTATGGAACTTATCAGAAGGCGGCACGCGCCATAGGATTCCGCCCGTCAATTTCTTTGAAATCCGCTCTGAAAGCCACTTGGGAAAGCGAAATCGGATCCTTGGAACAAGAATCTCGATGCTTTCCTCACGAAAATGTTGCTTTAACTAAGGAAGGTCGCCAGAGAGCTGACCGAACTCGCGCATGAGACCACTGACCATTTTAGTTCGGTGTTTTTTGTCATTCATTTTTATCGTTTAGCCGACCAGTTACACACGGTCCGCGTCTGGAGAGGAAATTGAGCACTAATCCGGTTCTTCCCATGGATGAGCTAACGGCCATTGCTACTGGGCGCACTTACAGTTTGTTCCAGGAGGACTGGCTGACCCACTTGGAAGAAATGAACGAAAAGACAAAGGGCCAGCGTGTACTCGTGTTGGGGGGAGGAGGTAGTATCGGATCGTCCACGGTCGGCGTTCTCTCCCATTTTGATTTGGCCTGCCTTCACGTCGTGGACCAGAACGAAAATGCGCTCGCCGAACTCGTTCGAGACCTCCGAAGCCGTATGGAAGGTCTGGCCATTAAGGATTTTCGAGCGCTGCCGATAGACTTCGGCTCTCCCGTAATGAGGCGCCACATCAAAACGGAGCGGGGATACGATGTCGTCTTCAACTTCGCAGCCCTCAAGCACGTTCGCTCAGAAAAAGACGTCTGTTCCGTGTTGCAGATGTTCGATACCAATTTACTTAAGCCTCTCAAGTGCTGGCAGTGGCTTCAAGAATTCGGGTCACGGGCTTCCTATTTCAGCGTCTCCACGGACAAAGCCGCAGAGCCCGTCAATCTCATGGGAGCCAGCAAACGGATAATGGAACACCTGATGTTTTGCGCTAAAGGTCCGATGTCATCCGCGAAGCGCATTACGTCATCCAGGTTTGCCAACGTAGCTTTTTCAAATGGCAGTCTACTGGACAGTTTTATCCATCGATTTGAGCGGCGACAGCCCATTGCGGCTCCCGCAGACACGCGTCGCTTCTTCATCTCTCTAAAGGAGGCAGGACAAATTTGCGCATTGTCCGCTGTTTGTGGTCCAGACCGCCACATCATGATTCCTCGATTGAATCCCGAGGACGATGCTCGAAAGCTCGAGGACATTGCAACAGCGTTTCTACGCTACAAAGGCGCAGAACCTCAGATTTACCACGAGGAACAGGCGGCTCGAGAGAACATCGCCATGGAACACCTCCACAATCGCTATCCTCTGTTGATTACTCCGCTCGATACAGTAGGGGAGAAAACTTGTGAGAAGTTTGTTGGTGAGAACGAAGAGGTCGCCGAATGTGGGATGACCGGCATTCTTGCCGTTCGTTACCGACCTGTCGCGCCGGAAATCCTGGCTGATTTCCTTAAACGTATTGAGGTCTTTGTTTCTAGCCCAGATCGCGTCTTCGACAAGCGGGAGATTATTGATGCGGTGGCGCAGGTTGTTCCCGAATTCGAGCATTTGGAGCGACCTCAGATGCTTGATCAACGCATGTGACCGTGGCGTATTCGTCTCGGTTGCGCGCCGCTAGGATTGACGCACAGACGCAAAAGGTGCAGGATTGCGGCCGGACCCAGTCATGCCCCCCAATTCAGTATCCTTGCATCCCGATGAATCGCGCCTGGAGGAGCAGACCGTTTAACTGGATGCCCTGAATCGGCTTTACGCAGTGGCTCATCAATCTCATCAATCCGTGGAATGCCGAAAATGAGGGCATTGCTTTGACGTGATGGTTCTCGAGAGTCATTATTGGCGGCCGGTTTTCTGCCATTAAGGAGGACACTTGACAAAGGAGCGGATTCAGCAGCACGTTCCGTCAATAACTGAAGCTGAAATTGACGCAGTCGTTTCGGTCTTGCGGTCGAAGTATCTGACGACTGGCCCAATTACGTACGCGTTTCAAGAAGAATTTGCCGAAAAAGTGAATGTGAAACACGCTATGGCGGTGTCCTCCTGTACCGCCGCTTTGGAACTGGCGCTCGACGCTATTGGGCTGAATGAAGGCGACGAAGTAATTGTTCCGACGTACACGTACACCGCGACGGCTCTTCCGGTAACGAGGTTTGGAGGGATTCCTGTGTTGTGCGATAGCGTTGCTGGGCAATTCAACATCGGCGCTGCCGAGATCGCAGAGAAAATTACAGCAAAGACAAAGGCAGTCATTCCTGTGCACGTCGGCGGAAACCCATGCGAGATGAAAGGCATTCACGCCTTGGCCAAGAGTCACGGACTTGCAGTTATTGAAGACGCTGCCCATGCGTTTCCTAGTAAGTATTGTGGCAAGCCCATAGGGGGGTTGTCGGACCTCACGTGTTTTAGCTTTTATTCCACTAAAACCTTGGCGATTGGTGAAGGCGGGATGTTGACCTTCAATGACGAGAAATATTTAAGACGCGCTGACCTGATGAGGGTACATGGAATCAGCGGGTCCGCCTGGTCGCGGAGAGAGAAGTGGGAGTATGACGTGGAAGCGGCTGGCTTCAAAATGAATCTCCCCGACGTACTGAGCGCCATTGGACGTGTGCAATTGGCGAGAGCAGATGAATTGCAGCAAAAGCGGCAAGCCATAGCGCAGGCGTACAACCAATCCTTCGGCGGTGATTCGCGTATTGAATTGCCCCCTCAGACGCCCCAGCATCAGAATTCTTGGCATCTGTACACGCTTCGCTTGAAAGACAAACGAATAGACAGGAAGTTATTTATGGAAGCGCTGAGCATCGAAGGGATATGTACACGCGTGCATTATATTCCGCTTCACCTTCACTCGTTTTATCAGCGGACCTACGGGTATAAGCCGGGAGACTTTCCAAATGCTGAGGCCGCATTTGCTGGTGCTGTTTCTCTTCCCATCTGGCCAGATATGTCACAGGAACAGGTGCAGCGGGTCATTACTTCAGTGAAGCTCGCTCTAGACACTTTTTGTGGTTGACCTGTTCCATCATAACCAGGATGAGGCAGGCGTGGAGTGCCGAATGTCCAGCATACTCGCAGTCCGTTATCGCCCAGTCGCGCGTGAGATTCTGGATCAGCTTCTCGCATCCATCGAGATGTTTGTTTCCAACGCGGAGGCCATGGTCGCGAAACAACAAATTGTCGCAGCGGCGCCTCGGGTTGCGCCGGAATTCCTGAGCGTTGAGTGTTCCGGGCTACTCGTGATGTTGCCCGGCGATGCCCTGAACTGACCCGCCATCCGTGGACATGGCGAGACCACCCGTTTCGAGGGCAGTTCTCACCACGGCAATTCTGACACGGGCAGGAAGGGTCTCGACGCGGTCGTCTTTAGAGAACTTCTTCTTCAATCTGAGTATTGGTTGCTCAAAGAAATACCAGGATGCAGAGGCAAACAGAAAAGCGAGCCCGAGCTCTGCCACGAGAGCAACAGCATCGTTCCCGAACGTGTCACGTTCCAAAGGCAGATAGAGCCTCGGCACGAGGAAATAGTACGTGTAATAAGCAATTGGGTGCAGGAGATAAAGGCCGTAGCTGATCTTGCCAATGTAAGATAAGGCTGGATTCTTGAGGAGTTTGTACACCGGGCGAGGCAAAGAGAGTCGGCCGCTGCGAAACCCACCAGGCCGACAAAAGCGATGGCCAGGAAAGAATAGACCAGGATCGAGTGCTGCCCGGCGTTCCTGCTGGTCGTCAAAAAGTAGATAGACCCGGCTGCGCCGACCACCAACAAAACTGATGCCCACTTGCGTAGTTTTGCTAGAGAAAAAGCTTCCGACCTGAACCACAGGGCCAGCAAACTCCCCGCGAGGATTCCGTCCATACGACTGAATGTAATGGTTGGGTAGTGCCCAAAAGTGTGATCGAGCACCAGACGAATGACTGGCGATGCCAGGAGCAAGGTAGCAGCGATGACTCGCAGGCGCTTCCGGCTGCAGAGCAATACGATTAAGGGCCAGGTGATATAAAACTGTTCCTCGATCGCGAGCGACCAGGTAACCCCAAGAAGCGGGACTCCGTTATCGAAGAAAACAAAGTTTTGTACATAAAACAGGTAATAGGGCCAACCCGTGAGGTTTTGCGCTACGGTGCCGTGCGGATGAAGCAACGGATATATAACAAAGACGAAGCAAAGAACCGCATAATAAAGCGGCCAAATTCGCAGAGCCCGGCGAGCATAGAAATTCCGGAAATAATGAGATGACTGCTTTGAATCGAGCAGTATCCCGGTAATCAGGAAACCGGATATCACGAAAAAGAGATCCACGCCCACCCATCCGTACTGCGTGAGTGGCTGCAAGTGCAATCGATCGAGAAGCACATGACGCGGCGCAGGCATCCAGGGAAAATGGACGATCAGAACGGCCAAGACCGCAAATGCACGAAGACCGTCAATCGCGGGCATGTACTTCGGTACCGAATATTCAGCTGGGGCATGTGAATTGTCTGGCATGTGGCACCCTTGCGAAATTGGCTTCGATTTCCCATCCCCAAATAGGAACCGAAGGAAGCGATCACACTCTGGATGTAATTAAAGGTTCCATGCCGCCAGGAGGCAGACAGAAGAAGCGGTCGAAAAACGATGTGTTTAGTCGATCGATTCAGAGGCAAAAAGCGGTGGTGCGCGACCGGACGAGGGAGTTGCTTCGAGGCGTGAAGCTATCTCAATCGCTGGGGGAGAAACTGGATCGACGACTTCAAACTTTGGAGCGGAAAGCGACGCCAAGGGACCAGCTGTAGCGGGGCCGTGCGACCAGTCTGCGCCTGCGTGCGAATTGTGAGCGGTCTCCCAGACGAGCGCGTGACGGCGATTGCTCGCGACATCATCGTAAACCATCGCGCTTATGTCGCCGGCCGCGGCGGCAGCGGCCGCCTGCAAATCATCGGTAACCGAGACCGCGAAAAAGAGGAATACAAGGGCGATGGTGAGCGCTGTCGACTCTATCAACAGCCTACGGGGCAGGCGAAGCTTCTCGCGCACGCTCCCGGTGGACCATGCAGTCACTGCGGAGACTGCGAGTAGCAGCCAAAGGGAATTGAGGAATAGCTCCATTTGGGCAATTGATTATGATGCAATTGATCCGCCACATTTTGCAGCGGTTAATGCGGGCGAATTGAGTGAATGCTAACAGTTAGTTTGAATTCTCAAAGTGAGCTGTAGGAAACCATTGTTCATGAATGTGCAATATCCTACCAATGCGAATTAGATCCACATGCGGAGGTCTCCTAAAACTTAGTTGCCTGTTCAGGTGGCGTTTTGGAGCCACTGATCTTATCTCCCGTTCAGCAGTCCGCGCTTCCGCAATAGCGACGAAAACTGCTGGGAGCTATTGTCTATTTCTGTGCAATTTTTTCGCTTACTGTGAACATGATTTGACGTTAACTGCTGTGTTATCAGAAGTCTAATTTGGCTTTATGCGTGCCACGTGACGCAGGGTGTCCATCCGTCAATTTGTTCTAATCGTGGGCCTGTTCGCCTCGGTACAGCCCCGACTGCTTGCCCAGATCCGCTATGTCCAATCGGCCAGTGGCGTAGCAACAAGCAGCGCCACGACCGTGTCAGCTTTTTTTACGGCCAATACAACGGCGGCCAACGCGATCGTGGTGGCGGCCAGCACAGTGGGTCCCGCCATCAGCTCGGTCACAGACTCCCAAGGTAATACTTTCACGCAGGCTGTGGCTACGGCGGCAATGCCATCTGGTATGCGACGGCCATCAAGGGCGGAGCGGACAAAGTCACGGCAACCTTTGCAGCAAGCTCAGTTTTCAGTCTGGTCTATATCCACGAATATTCGGGATTGGCGACGAGTCCCCTGGACCAAACCTCCTCGCAAACGGGCACAGGCACGGCGGTGACATCCGGGGCAAAGACCACTACGCAAGCCAGCGAGCTGATCTTCGGGTATGCCTCGGTGGACAACTGCGTTACGGGCGGTGGCACGGGATTTACGATACGGCAGACCTCTGGATGCAACATGTCGGAAGACATGATTGCGTCGGCGACCGGTACGTATTCGGCAACCTTCACTCAAGGTGCCAGCGGCGGTTGGGCCGGCCTCATGGCTACCTTCAAAGCGGCACCAAGCGGAACTGGCATCGCGTACGCCCAGTCATCGAGTAATGTGTCGTTCCAAGCAGCCACGGGATTAGCGGCCTCGTTTACGAGCAATACAACGGCGGGCAACGCCATCGTGGTAGCTGCCAGCACAGAAGGGTCGGCCATCAGCTCGGTCACGGACACGCAGGGAAATACTTACGTGCAGGCGCTGACATCGGGATCGAATGCGATTTGGTATGCGACGTCCATTAAGGGCGGAGCGGACACGGTGACTGCGATTTTTGCCGCCAGCACGGGATTCAGCTTGATTTACATTCACGAATATTCCGGACTGGCTACGGTTCCGGTGGATCAGGTTTCGTCGCAATCGGGGACAGGCACCGCAGTAACGTCTGGGGCAAAGACGACCACACAAGCCAGCGAGTTGCTATTCGGGTACGCATCGGTAGATCACTGTGTTCTGAGCGGAACGAGCGGCTTCTCTGTGCGGCAAACCGCAGGCTGCAACATGTCGGAAGACATGATTGTGTCGGCTACTGGAACATACTCTGCGACGTTCACCCAGAACGTCAGCTCGGGCTGGACCGGCCTTATGGTCACCTTCAAAGCCGCTTCGAGCGGTCCGCCGCCGACCTTGGTATCGATTGCCGTGACGCCCGCCAATCCAAGCATTGCGACTAGTGGCTCTCCGCTACAAATGACGGCAACGGGCACCTACTCTGATTCTTCACAACAGAACATTACGAACTCGTGCACATGGACGAGTAACGCCACAGGCATAGCCACTGTGAACTCGTCGGGGCAAGTAACAGGTGTGGCATCGGGTTCAGCAAAAATCATCTGTACGGTTGGTTCAGTAAGCGGCTTCACAACAGTTACCGTGACATGGGTACTGCCGTTATTCGGTACGTGCAATCCGCCAGCGGTGTGGCAAACCAGAGTGAGCAGGCGTTTCTGCGTCATTTGCTAGCAACACAGCAATGGGCAATGCGGTCGTGGTGGCAGCTAGCACCGTAGGCCCAGCCATCAGCTCCGTGACCGACACCCAAGGGAACACCTATGTGCAGGCAATAGCCACCGGCGGAAATGCCATCTGGTATGCAACTACCATCAAGGGCGGAGCGGATATAATCACCGCGAATTTTGCCGCGAGTTCTGTGTTCAGTCTTATCTACATCCACGAATATTCGGGACTAGCGACGAGTCCGCTGGACCAAACTTCCTCAAAGACGGGCACGGGCACGGCGGTGACATCCGGGGCAAAGACTACGACCCAGGCCAACGAATTGATCTTCGGATACGCTTCGGTCGATCACTGTGCTGTGGGCGGGGAACAGGCTTCACAGTGCGGCAGACGGCCGGGTGCAACATGTCGGAAGACATGATTGTGTCCGCTAGGAACATACTCTGCGACGTTCACACAAAACGTAGCGCGGGCTGGGAGGCCTAATGGCCACTTCGTGGCAGCGGGCGGTGGGACGGGCGGCGGCACACCACCGACGGCGGTGATTACAGCGAACCCGACGAGCGGCGTGGCGCTTTGGCGGTTAGCTTCAGTGGAGCGAACAGTACCGATCAAGTGGCACGATCACTTCCTATGCCTGGAATTTTGGAGATGGACAGACTTCTACGTTGGAGTCGCCATTGCACACCTATTCGGTCGTTGGCACCTACACCGTGGGCTTAACCGTTACCGATAATGGCGGACGCATGGGTTCCACCACTGCCACCATCACCGTCAGCGCACCCGCCAGCTATGCAGGCGTGTATCGCATCATTGCTGGAGGCGGCCCGTACACCGACACACAAAGTCAGGTCTGGCAAGCCGATGCGGGTTTTAATACCGGGAATACCACAACGACCAATGCAACCATCAGCGGCACGAATAATCCCGCTCTGTATCAAAGCGAGCGCTTTGCCATTTCCAGCCAGCCCCAGTTGGAATATCAGCTGCCCATTGCTAACGGAACCTACCTGGTGAATCTGTACTTTGCCGAGACTGATGCGGCCAGCGAAGGTACCGGACTGCGGATGTTCGATGTAGATTTCCAGGGTGTTCAGGCTATTGGCAATCTGGACATTTACGCCACAGTGGGAGCCAATGCCGCCCTGGTGAAGACTGCCGTGGTCAGTGTCAGCAACGGCACATTGACCATCGATTTTGTGCGGGTAGTGGGAAATCCCAAGATCGATGCCATCGAAGTGCGCGAGGTTTCTGCGCACGATAACGCGCTCCCCACAACCAGCTGGAAGGTCATTTCCAGTGGATAGCGAAGAATCGGACTCAATGGATGGTTCCTCGCTGAATGCCATCGATAGCAACGGCAGCACGTTCTGGATCACGCAGCTCAACACCGATGGAGCCGGCAACCCGCCAGGCTATCCGCACGAGATGCAGATTGACTTGGGCAAGACTTATCCATTCAGCGGATTCCAGTACCTGCCCCGGCAGGATGGCTCAACTACCGGCGACATCGCGCAATACAATTTCTACGTCAGCACCGACGGCGTGAACTGGGGCTCGCCCGTGGCCAGCGGAACATTCGCCAATAGCCCGCTGCAGAAGCAAGTCACGTTCACGCCGGTGAATGCCCGCTATGTGCAGCTGGAAGCCCTTTCCGAAGTGAACGGCAACATCTGGGCATCTATGGCGGAGTTGGGCGTATTGTTCGCCTGTTCCAGCACGCCTACGGTGACCCTCACCGCGCCTGTCGATGAGTATCTGCAAAGTTCAGGAGCCTCGTTGACCACCACAGCTCTGGCTTGCCTGGATCCGGTACAAAACGCAGGTTGGGGAGTGCAGTTCACATTGGACGGAGCCAACCCCATCAAGGTCTACACGCAGCCTTCCCAAGCCACCTACACCAGCCTAAGCAAGGCGGAACACATCATCGACGCCTACGTCATCAACAGTTCGGGCACCGTGGTCAGCGGCAGCGGCACCCACGACGAAGTCAAGCAGATCGGCATCGGCGACTATTATGTGACCATGGGCGACAGTGTGACCTGGGGTCAGGGTGGAACCACGATTACATCGAACGACGGACGGGACACCAGCTCGGGCTATGAGCCTACGCTGAATAACCAGCTGACCACCTTCAAGAACTACCCGCAGGAAGTTTCCGACGAAGGCGTACCGGGCACAACCTCAGCGGAGGGCTTGGAGATTGTGCCGGCTGTGCTGCAGAAACATCCCAGTTCCCAGACATTCCTAGTGATGTTCGGCATGAATGACGCTCGCCCGTGGCTGCCCGTGCCCAGTGGCCAAGGTCTGAATCCGGGTGATTCCGGCTATGCGGGATCGTACAAGGATCACATGCAGCAGATCATCACCGGCCTGAAGAGTGCCGGAAAGAATGTGGACTTGGCCAAGGTCAATGTGGCCCTGGCCGATTGTGCCGATAATAATCCATCGGACTCAGGCTACTGCGCGCCCTATCCGAATATTCCCCAAGGCGCACGCAACGTGCTCATCGTGCAGTACAACACCGTCGTGGATGAGTTGGTCTCTCCAACGGAATCACCGTGACCCCACCGGACTTTTACAACTATTTCTACAATCAGGGGTATTATCAGACGCAGTATTCCGACAACATTCACCCCAACGCTGCCGGCTATGCAGCCATGGCCAATCTCTGGTTCCAGGCGCTCACGAAATGAGGAGGAAGGAATGAAGAACGCGCGCATTCGGGTTCTATTTTTGTTTTTGCTGTGGCCTATTTGCCAGCCCGCCCTCCATGCCCAAGCCGTTCAAACAGCCCGCTCAACCCCTTCGGCTTCCGATATGCGAGAGCTACGCGCGAACCTGAACACTCTCTTTCAAGCCATGAAAGAAGGCGATGTCGCGACGATTCAGCAATACTGCTCTGGTCCGATGGCGGCTGAATATAAGGCGCTTTTCGAACAGAATCAGGAGTACCCCGCTTTTCTCCGGAATTTCTATAAGGGCGCAACCTTCAGCATTTCAAATGTAACAGCCACCCCCGACGGCGACATGGTCGTGGACGTCGTCATCGAACTGGGCGGAGGGAGCAAGAGCTTAACGAAGTTAAACGTCAAACGGTTCGAGGGTACGCCTGCCAAATGGAAGGTGACTGACGTGGTGAAAGACGTGCGAACCCCTAACCATCACGAATGAGGCGAAGTGGTCCCTTCTGTTGGCCGGTTGATCGGTGTACGCAGCACCGACCGTCTCATGGAGGTTCCACCTGCTCAGGTAGGTTTTGCCTTCGAGTCATTCTGCCGTGGCCTGCCCAGAGCGTCCAGCTGCCCCTGTAGGCGCGCTTAACTAGGCGCAACGAATTTCCCCAACTCTGAGCCGGTCTGAACACGGGTGTAGCGTCATGGACTCATAACCAATCCAAGGCACTGATATCCCAGCACTTGCCACATCTAAGCAAAATCCTTTCCAATTCTCGGGTGGTACATTCTTTCGCAGATTTGTAAGACTTTGTTTTTCATCTACATACATGACGGTACTCTGGCCCCACAATCGCTTAGCCGTACAGGGGGCGTAGTCCTATACCCAGCAGTAGGACACGAATCGTCATAGGAGGAAGAACTGGATGAAAAACCGGCTGTTTGTGCAGACCGGGTGTTTTCTCCTGGGCCTTAGCCCACTACTCCTCGCTGGATGCGCCAGTTCATCAGTTTTGACCAACCGGCAGTCTGGAAGCGGTGCCTCACTCGCCTCCATTCAGGTAACGCCGGCGAATGGTTCGGTGGCGGCTGGCGGGACCGTTCAATTTAAGGCGATAGGGACTTTTTCCGATAACAGCACCCAGGACCTGACCAGTTCCGTCACCTGGGCTTCCTCCAACATGGCTGCGGCAACAATTGCCTCAAGTGGGCTCGCGAGCGGCGTTACTGCTGGACAATCCTCAACGATCTCAGCGAAACAATCGTCGATCACCGGATCCGCGAGTTTGGCGGTAACGACAGCAACTCTGGTGTCGATCGCCGTAACCCCAGCAAACACCTCAATCGCTGCCGGGAGCACCATCCAGTTCAAGGCCGTGGGAACCTTTTCCGACAACAGCACCCAGGACCTCACCAGTTCCGTCGTCTGGGCTTCCTCCAATACCGCTGAGGTATCGATTAGCGGCACTGGCTTGGCCACCGGGGTGGCGTCCGGACCGTCCGCGACGATCTCTGCGAAACAAGCGTCAGTGACAGGATCAACGAGTTTAACGGTCACGGCGGCAACTCTGGTCTCAATAGCAGTGACGCCAGCAAACACTTCGATCGCCACTGGGGCTACACTTCAATTCAAGGCTACCGGTACTTTTTCTGACAACAGCACGCAGGACCTGACCAGCGCAGTGACTTGGGCTTCCTCAAATAGCGCTGCCGTGACGATCAGCGCATCAGGGTTGGCGAAGGGAATAACTTCGGGACAATCTGCTACGATTTCGGCAAAACAAGCTTCTGTCACCGGATCGACGGGTCTGGCCGTAACGACCGCAACTCTCGTATCGATCGCAGTCACGCCGGCAAACGCCTCGGTCGCCGCTGGAGCTACCCTTCAATTCAAAGCCACCGGAACCTTTTCCGACAACAGCACGCAGGACCTGACTAGTTCAGTTACCTGGGCTTCGTCCAACACGTCCATGGCAACGATCAATTCCACTGGACTCGCGACTGGAGTGGCTGCGGGCCAGTCAACGATATCGGCAAAGCAAGGGTCGGTCATAGGATCAACGAGTTTGGCTGTCACCACAGCAACTCTGGTTTCCATTGCGGTTACACCAGCGAACAGTTCGGTAATGCAGGGGAGCACTCTGCAGTTCACGGCAACAGGGACCTTTTCAAACAACAGCACGCAGAATCTGACGAACTCGGTTACGTGGAGTTCGTCAAACGGTACTGCAGCAACAATTAATTCGTCGGGATTGGCAACCGGAGTGACCTCCGGCCAGTCGACGACGATCTCCGCCAAACAGGGGTCGGTCGCAGGTTCTACCAATCTTACTGTGACGAGCGGGAACGCTCCGCCGACGGCGGTGATTACGGCGAACCCGAGCAGCGGAGTGGCAGCATTGGCGGTGTCTTTCAGCGCGGCGAACAGTACCGATTCGGATGGAACGATCACTTCCTACTCCTGGAATTTTGGAGATGGACAGACTTCTACTTTGGAGTCGCCATCGCACACTTATTCGGTCGTTGGCACCTACACGGTGGGCTTAACCGTTACCGACAATGCCGGACGCATGGGTTCCACCACTGCCAGCATCACCGTCAGCGCACCCGTCAGCTACGCAGGCGTGTATCGCATCATTGCCGGAGGCGGCCCGTACACCGACACACAGAGTCAGGTGTGGCAGGCCGACGCGGGCTTTAACACCGGAAATACCACAACGACCAATGCAACCATCAGCGGCACGAATAATCCCGCTCTGTACCAAAGCGAGCGCTATGCCATTTCCAGCCAGCCCCAGTTGGAATATCAGCTGCCCATAGCGAACGGAACCTACCTGGTGAATCTGTACTTTGCCGAGACCGACAGCGCCAGCGAAGGCACCGGGCTGCGGATCTTTAACGTCGACTTCCAGGGCTCACCGGCCATTGACAATCTGGATATTTACGGAACGGTGGGAGCCAATGCCGCCCTGGTGAAGACTGCCGTGGTGAGTGTCACCACCGGCACATTGACCATCGATTTTGTGCGGGTGGTAGGAAATCCGAAGATCGATGCCATCGAAGTGCGCGAGGTTTCCGCGCACGATAACGCGCTGCCCAAGACCAGTTGGCAGTTCATCTCCGTGGACAGCGAGGAATCGGACTCGCTGGATGGCTCGGCGCTGAATGCCATCGACAGCAACGGCAGCACGTTCTGGATCACCCAGCTCAACACCGATGGAGCTGGCAGCCCGCCAGGCTATCCGCACGAGATGCAGATTGACTTGGGCAAAACTTATCCGTTGAGCGGATTCCAATACCTGCCGCGGCAGGATGGCTCAACTACCGGCGACATCGCGCAATACAATTTCTACGTCAGCACCGACGGCGTGAACTGGGGCTCGCCCGTGGCTAGCGGAACATTCGCCAATAGCCCGCTGCAGAAGCAAGTGACGTTCACTCCGGTGAATGCCCGCTATGTGCAACTGGAAGCCCTTTCCGAAGTGAACGGCAACATCTGGGCGTCTATGGCGGAGCTGGGCGTATTGTTCGCTTGTTCCAGCACGCCTACGGTGACCCTCACCGCGCCTGTCGATGAGTATCTGCAAAGTTCGGGAGCCTCGTTGACCACCACGGCTCTGGCTTGCCTGGATCCGGTGCAAAATGCCGGTTGGGGAATGCAGTTCACGCTGGACGGAGCCAACCCCATCAAGGTGTACACGCAGCCTTCCCAGGCCACCTACACCAGCCTAAGCAAGGCGGAACACATCATCGACGCCTACGTCATCAACAGTTCGGGCACCGTGGTCAGCGGCAGCGGCACCCACGACGAAGTCAAGCAGATCGGCATCGGCGACTATTATGTGACCATGGGCGACAGTGTGACCTGGGGTCAGGGTGGAACCACGATTACATCCAGCGACGGACGGGACACCAGTTCGGGCTATCAGCCTACGCTGAATAACCAGCTGACCACCTTCAAAAACTACCCGCAGGAAGTTTCCGATGAAGGCGTACCGGGCACAACCTCAGCGGAAGGCTTAGAGATTGTGCCGGCTGTGCTGCAGAAACATCCCACTTCGCAGACATTCCTGGTGATGTTCGGGATGAATGACGCTCGCCCGTGGCTGCCGGTGCCCAGTGGCCAGGGTCTGAATCCGGGCGATTCCGGCTATGCGGGATCGTACAAGGACCATATGCAGCAGATCATCAATGGTCTGAAGAGCGCCGGGAAGACGGTAGATTTGGCTAAGGTCAATGTGGCGCTAGCGGACTGTGCCGATAATAATCCATCGGACTCGGGCTACTGCGCGCCCTATCCCAATATTCCCCAGGGCGCACGCAACGTGCTCATCGTGCAGTACAACACCGTCGTGGATGAGTTGGTCTCCTCCAACGGAATCACCGTGACCCCACCGGACTTCTACAACTACTTCTACAATCAGGGGTATTATCACACCCAGTATTCCGACAACATTCACCCCAACGCTGCCGGCTATGCAGCCATGGCCAATCTCTGGTTCCAGGCGCTCACCCAATAAGGCAGTTGCCGATCTACCCGGAACAAGCTGCAGAATCGGTGAATCCTAAGTCATTGAATTCTTCAGTTCATCAGTTCGGCTTCAATCCGTAGACGTCCAGTTCACCTGGGGTGCTGGTCGAGGAGTCAGGACCGCTGACGTTATTGCCACGCGTGCCCACATAGACTTTCCCGTTCGGCCACGGTAGGCACCGTAAACTTAACGGCATACCCTGCGGCATCCGCACTGACCTGCGCGCTATTCCAAATCTCATTCGCCAGATTGGTCGCATCGTAAGCATGCAGAACCGCTGGGCCACACGATTGCGACTCACTCGTGCAATACGCCGCATTGGCTAACGCCCACACGATTCCGTTGCTGGATGCTCCCGTCGCAGAGACAGACGGCGTCGCTGTAGGAAATCCGTAGGTCGTGGCAGACTGTGACGCAATGGTTGGGTTGAACATCTTGCTGGAACTATCGAAAGAATACGAAACTAGAGGCCCTGTTCCCGCAATGTAATACACATTGTTCCAGAACGCGCCGGTGGAAAAAATATCATGACCAATGTTGATGTACTGTCGGGCATTCGCGTCCCCCGACTTACCCATGCTGTCCCCATTCAAAAGATACAGGGTGCCATCTTTCCCACCCCCAATCACCAGATGGTTCAATGTCCCCGATGCCTCATTCACAATCACAGTCGCTCCACCGGACCCGAAGTCATGGTCAACGGCGTTGTCGTTCGCTTGATCCGAGGGAGCGAAGTACGTGTTGATAGCCAGACTTGGCGATAACTGAAGAAATGAATCACCGTAGTCATTGTTTGGGCTAGTTGTATTTGTCGCATCGAAAATCGCATTACCGGTAATTAAATAGAGGTTGTTATTGCTATCGGCCGCCGGCGCTCCTCCCCCCATCCAAATGCCGCCATATTGCACGTTGGGACTGACGTTCAAAACCTGGCGCATCGCCAGAGTAGATGCGTCAAAAGCGATCACCCAACCGTAGTAAGGCGGAATGTCCCCATGCGAAGCCCAGACTACGTAAACCGCACCATTCACAAGGGCAAGACCAGCTCTCTGATTCTGATAATGCGTGTTGAAGCTCACGGTCGAGCTGCCATCTCCCGTCCCTGGATACGTGATGCTGGAACTGATGTTGGCGGGGCCGCCGACTTTCTCGTTCCCCGTGGTGATATCGACCATGTGCAGCCGTTGAAATACAGTTCCAGCAGAGTTCGATGATTTCGTCACCACATACAGAGAGTTGGTGGATGGGTCAATTACGGGCGTGCCCGTGATACCTATTTCTGGAGAGATATCGCTGCCACCAGGACCCACATTTTCCACCAAGCTATCGGGCACACTGGTTTCCCCGGACGTGCCGCCGTGATTGGCGTCAATCAAATTGGCATGCCATAACTGCATGCAAGGGCTCGCATCCGCGTCGAAAGCATAGAGACTGTCATGCTGTGTGGCCACAAACACCACGTTGTGCTTCGCCCCATTGACAGTCAGGTTAGCTACCCATAGAGGCTGTGCGTAAATCGCTCCATCGGTTGTACACGAGAATAGCTTGCCAAACTCGCTGCTCACAAGCGTCGGTGTGAGTGCATATTCGTGAGTATTTGCGCCGTCTCGCGCCAGATCATTGTGATACGTGTAGACGCCCGGTAAGTCTGTGACTGCAATGGTCAACGAAGCGCTCTTGGTGACATCCGTGACGCTTGTCGCCGTAACCGTGTAAACACCCGCATTCGTTGGTGCGGTCAGCGTGACATTCGCACCCGAAGCACTGGTAGTGGGCGCGAATGTTCCTCCCGCAGGACTGATACTCCAAGTCACACCTTGATTCGAACCGTCGTTGGTTACCGTCGCACTTAAGCTCGCGAAGCTTTGCCCTACCGTAACCGCCGCTCGTTGCGGTGACACCGAGATACTTATGGGCGAAGAAACACTCCCAGTAATCGTAATGGTCGCCGTGTCTTGTTTAGTTGGGTCCGTTATCGATTTGGCCGTCAGCGTAACAGTGGCTGGAGAAGGTGTAGCACTGGGCGCCGTATACGTCACGGAGCTGCTTGAGCTGTTGGATAGAGTCCCACACGCGTTCCCTGTACAGCCTGAGCCGGAAAGCGACCAAGTCACTCCTTTCCCTTGGGAATCGTTCTGCAGCGTCGTGGTGAACGTCTGCGTGCCTGTCCCGACCTGTAAGCTGATCGTGTGCGGCGATATCGTCACAACGATAGATGAATTGGTGATGGTAATGGTCGCGGCATCCTGTTTGGTTGGATCCGTGATCGATTTGGCGGTCAGTGTAACAGTCGCTGGGGAAGGAACAGCACTGGGCGCCGTATAGGTGACCGAGGTGCTTGAGCTGTTCGATAGAGTTCCACACGCGTTCCCTGTACAGCCTGAACCGGAAAGCGACCAAGTCACTCCTTTGCCCTGGGAGTCGTTCTGCAGCGTCGTGCTGAACGTCTGCGTGCCTGTCCCGACCTGTAAGCTGATCGTGTGTGGCGATACCGTCACAACGATCGGTGGATTCGTTATGGTAATGGTCGCGCTGTCCTGTTTGGTTGGATCCGTTATCGATGTGGCCGTCAACGTAACAGTCGCCGGAGAAGGTGTAGCACTGGGCGCCGTGTACGTCACGGAGCTGCTTGAACTATTAGATAGAGTTCCACACATGCTGCCCGAGCAACCTGAACCGGAAAGCGACCAGGTCACTCCTTTGTTTTGGGAATCGTTCTGCAGCGTCGTAGTGAATGTCTGCGTGCCTGTCCCGGCTTGTAAGCTGGCCGTGTGCGGCGATATCGTCACAACAATCGGTGGATTGGTGATGGTAATGGTCGCGGCGTCCTGTTTGGTTGGATCCGTGATCGATGTGGCCATCAGCGTTACAGTCGCTGGAGGAAGGTGTAGCCCTGGGCGCAGTATAAATCACTGAGCTGCTTGACCCGTTCGATAGAGTCCCGCACGCGCTTCCCGAGCAACCCGAACCGGAGAGCGACCAAGTCACTCCTTTGCCTTGGGAATCGTTTTGCAGCGTCGTGGTGAACGTCTGCGTGCCTGTTCCAGCCTGTAAGCTGATCGTGTGTGGCGATATCGTTACGACGATCCGTGAAGTCTGATTCGTTGAATTCGAAGACCCGCTGCAGGCGTTCAGGAATACTACGAAGACACAAGCGAGAACAAGAACATAGGCATTCCACGGACCACTCTTCCGGCAACACATTGCAGTACGCGAACCTCCGCCGCCGAACTCGGGGGCCGGACGAGATCAGCGAGTCATTAGAAACCGTAAATTGAAGAGAACAAATGCGGTTGGGAATGTAGCACGCAACGAAGTGGATGTAAACGGCGGGATAGCTAATTGGCGGTTTTTTTGTCACTTGCTAGACGCAGTGCTCGAACGCCATCGGGCTACCACGCCATGGCCAATCTCGGGTTGCACCCCCATGAAAGACATGCTCAGACGGGAATTGCCTACACACTCCAGGGGAGCGAGGACGAAGGACGCGAACAGGGCCAACTCTTTCGCATTGCTCAACAACTGACGCGGTAGGGACGATCATCACTGATCGCCCCCCGCACAGAACCGTACGGGCGCTTCTACGCATACGGCTCCCACCGTGGATGAGTAGCGCGGAAGCGAGCTGTAGGATAAGGATGCAAAACGCGTGGAGCTGGAAGCCACCGGGTGTAGATCGGTAGGAGCTGATCCCACCGCGCAGGTCGCTGACTGCGGCGGCGTAGACTGTGCCACCACAAGCGCCGCAACCGTTGCCCGAAGACACTCAACCGGTCGATGTTTCCCGGGACCGCATGGTATCGGTGATAACCGTTCACAACCTTTCGCAGCCATGCACCGACATTGGCAACCGGCTCGTGCATTCGAAGGCGCAGCTCAGCCTTAATGGCTTTAAGCTTCGCCACCATGCGCTTCTTCGCCGTTTTCCGCCAGACGGTGAATGTTCCGTTGCTCCTTCGCTTCCCGCAGTAATGCGTGAAGCCCAGGAACGTAAAGGTCTCCGGCTTCCCTTCACCACGCTTCTCCCGATCTCGGGCGGCGAACCGCCCAAACTCGATCAGTCGTGTTTTCTCCGGATGTAGTTCCAGCCCGAACTTTGCCAATCGTTCCCGAAATGCTTCCAGGAATCGCTCGGCCTCCGTTCGGTTTTCGAAACCCACCACCAGATCATCAGCATAACGGACGACGATCACATCGCCCGTGGCTACTTTCTGGCGCCAAGCTTCGATCCACAGATCGAATACGTAATGCAGGTACACATTGGCTAGCAGTGGTGAAACCACTGCTCCTTGCGGTGTTCCCACCTTACTCTCCGACCACTGGCCGTCTTCCGACACCCCCGCCTTCAGCCATTTCTGGATCAGGCGCAGGATCCGGCGATCAGCCACGCGGTGCTCCACAAATTTCATCGTCCATTCGTGGCTCATGTTGTCAAAGAAACCCCGAATGTCGGCGTCGAGCACCCAGTTCACGTGCTTCCTTTGGATACCCACCGTCAGCGCGTCTAGCGCTTGGTGTGGGTTGCGACCGGGACGAAACCCGTACGAGAATCCTTTGAAGTCCACCTCATAAATCTGGTTGAGGATGGTCACCACGGCTTGCTGTACGACCTTGTCTTCCAGCGCCGCTATGCCCAACGGACGTTGCCGTCCGTCGGCCTTCGGTATATAGACTCTTCGTGAAGGCTGCGCCCGATACGCTCCACGGTGTATCCGATTGTGCAGATCGGCAAGCCGACCTTCCAATCCGGTTTCATACTCCTGCCATGTCACGCCATCTACTCCCGGTGCTGCGTGCCGCTTTAAGGCGTAGTAGCTGTCCCGGAGTAAATCCACGTGCACATGGTGAAGCAAAGCGGTGAACCGTTCTTGTCTCCTTTCCTTTGCTGCTTCTCGCACACCGCTCAGTCCCTGGGACACTTGTTCCCCGCTCTGTGTCGGGTTGGTGTTGGATGGAACGATGTTCTCCTTGGCCCGCGCCCTTTTCTCCCCAGGCTCCGCCGAAGATCGCTCCTCTTTGTTCGTCTGGTTCATCGATAGTATGGCGCGGTCCGACTCCTCCAAAGCGTGCGCGTCTGCCTTGTGGCTTTGCACCTTCGCAGACCGGCCTCGTTCCCTTTCGGGTCGAGGCGCTCTAGAGGTCTCCCGGTTCTCGTACATGTTGTTTCTCAGCGTGCGCGGGTTCTAAGACTACGCAGGACCGACTGCTCGCTCGCGATATCGCGATGCAGCCGTGGTGCCTTCCTCCATCAGGAAAGAGTCGGCGTCCTGGTTTTGCGTTTTTCGAAGCTCGATAGCCCGGCCCACCGATACCCCTGTCTACGCTTCAAGCGACATCTCGCGATGTCTCCTGCAAGACTGAGGGCCAAGATGGAGTCGCTGTCTCCTTCCTTGTAGGACTCTTTCATTCCTTACAACATGCCGGTTCAACCACTCCTGACTAGCGCGTATTTCCGCAGGATTAGCTAAGACATGTATGTAGTTCACCCGATTGTTTTGCCCCCGCGTCCGCTTACTAAATTACAAGGGAATGCCACTTAATCGGAATACAGGCGTGGCAGGGCACGATTTCGTTCATTACCGAAGTGAATGGTCCCTTCCGTTTGCTACTACTGGCGCTAGGGGAAAGCGTGACCCAATGTGAGGTTGAATGAAGAGCATCAAACAATACGCGAAGCTGGGCTTACTCAGACTCGGATATCGCGTTGAACGGCTTCCAGCGACAAACATGGGTCGGTTCCATCCCGATGTTCAAGCCGGAATGACGGTAAAGGATGCGGAGTTCTATATTCGCTGGAGCAAACCGTACCCACTGTTCGCGGCTTGGCTAGGTGACCCCGAGTTCCGATGCCTGTACGAAGGCATTCGAGCGCATACGGTGGTTTCTCCGGACCGCTGTTACATGCTGTACGCTCTTGCGCGATATGCCCGACAACTGGACGGAGATTTTGCAGAATGTGGAGTCTACAAGGGCGGGACTGCTCTGCTGCTGTCCCGAATTCTGGCATCCAGCTCCGTGAAGAGAGATCTGTTCCTGTTCGACAGCTTTGAAGGCCTTCCAGAGCCTTCCCAGGCGGATACCTACTACAAAGGGGGAGAGTTCTCGAGTACTTCCGCCGAGGCGGTGGCGAATCTCGTATCCGAATTTGGATTTGCTCGGGTTTGTAAAGGCTGGATTCCGGATACATTCCGGGGTCTGGAAAACAAGCGCTTCGCTTTCGTGCACGTGGACGTTGATCTCTATAAGCCGACGCTAGACTGTTGCGCGTTCTTTTGGTCACGCCTGGTACACGGGGGCGTGATGCTGTTCGATGAATATGGATTCCCGTCCACAAGGGGTGAGAAGGACGCAGTGGACGAATGGAGCGCTGGCCAGAGCATCCGGCCAATTTCACTAATCTCTGGTCAAAGCATGCTTCTCAAACCGTAATGTGGGAGAGACTTCGCCGTCATACAATCCATTCACAATCTTGAAGGTGAACGGCAGAATGGGCGGCAGAATGCTCTTGACCGGGACTGATCTGTCGATAACGACACGTCTCACGAAGGGAAAGTTTTTCCTCTTCAATGAGTGGAATCATAAGATCCGTTTACCGTGCGTCGCTATCTAGCTTGTTTATAATCGTTTACAATGACACTATTGGCCTCGGGATTGCTAATTATGGGGCTCGGGTTGCTCAAGTGTCGAAAGAGGAGCATTGATGGACCAGGTGAGCGGGCCAGTTCAACTGACTGTTGTTATCCCCTGTTACAACGGGGCGGAGACCATCGGTGAATCGCTAGAAGCACTCGCAAACCAGACGTGGTCGAAGCCGTGGGAAGTGGTCGTCGCTAATAATGGCTCGACTGACAACACTCTGGAGATCGTCGAGAAGTACAAGGGCCGCATACCTAATCTGCGTGTCGTCGATGCCTCCAAGCGCAAGGGCCAACCGTACGCTCTTAATGTTGGGGTCGAAGCAGCTGCTGCAGAAAACGTATCAATCTGCGATGCTGACGACGTCGTTGGAGACGGATATGTGCGAGCGATTGGCGATGCGCTCGAAAAACACGATTTCGTGGCTTGTCGGCTGGATATGACGAAGCTGAACCCCAGTTGGCTGATCGAGGGTCGCAAGTTTCCGCAGGATACAGAGGTCCAAAGATACTATTATCCTCCATTTATGGCCCATGCGGGAGGGGGAACGATAGGATTTAAGCGTAGTCTTTGGCTGGCGGTAGGAGGAGTAGACGAAGCGCTTCCCTATCTGCATGATACGGATCTGTGCTGGAAGATACAGTTGGCCGGTACACCTCTCGACTTCGCTCCTGAAGCCGTAATTCACACCCGGCTGCGGCACAGCCTGAAGGGGATCTACCGTCAAGCGTGCTCCTGGGGAGAATACAACGTCATTCTGTATAAGCGGTACCGTCCGTTCGGAATGCCCAAGCTTTCCCTCAGGACGGGCTTGTCTGCCTGGTTGCAGATTCTGCGTACCTTGCCGAAATATTGGAGCATGGACATGGTGAACCGCGCCCAATTTACGTGGTCATTGGCTTGGAGGATTGGGCGCCTCAAGGGCAGCGTGAAACACCGGGTAGTCGCCTTATAAGGCCAGCGCTTTTCGGCAGGCGTGAAGGAGAAAAGAACTTCCCAAAATCCCAAAACCGCCATCCCGGTGAATAGCCGGTCACTGAGAGGGCCCACTATCGAAAGATTAAGATTTAGCGCCATGTCATTTAGATTCAATAGGTTACTTGATACTTCCAATAAAATTCCTGGTATTTTATTGGTATAGGGATTGCAACCACAAGACTGATCAGCGAAGTGTCGAGAGAACAAGTCTGCACAGGAGAGCCATTGGAACTCGCCGGGAACGACCGACCAAACGGACTGGGTGTGGAAGCTGCCACGATCGTGCTTGACTCACCCGTGCACACTTTTGAAAAGGTGGTCATTGAACCCCCTAAGCGGTGGGTTTCTGTCAACGTAGGCGAGCTTTGGGAGGCCCGCGAAGTCCTCTACTACTTGACCCTTCGCGATCTGAAGGTGCGCTATAAACAGACGGCATTGGGTGCCGCATGGATTCTGATACAGCCCTTATTGGCCGTGGTTGTCTATAGCTTACTCTTCGGACGCGTAGCAAAACTGCCATCCGAGGGTCTTCCTTATCCCGTGTTCATTCTCACGGCTCTGATCCCGTGGAACCTGTTCGCAACAGGGGTGGGCCGCGGAGCTGAGAGCCTCGTTGCCAGTAGTCCGCTCCTGAAAAAAGTCTATCTCCCACGATTGGCCATACCCCTTGCGAGGATACTGGGTGGACTCATTGATTTCTTTCTGTCGTTTTCATTGTTGATCATCATGGTTTTTTGGTATCACGTCCACCTTACCTGGCATGTTCTGTACCTCCCGTTTTTCCTTGCGCTTGCGCTGATGGCTGCCTCCGGAACAGCATTCTGGCTCTCCACATTGAACGTGCGAATGCGCGACGTTCAACAGGCAGTGCCCTTCCTCGTTCAGATCTGGTTTTTTGCGACGCCGATTGCTTACTCCAGCAGCCTTGTAAACCACAAGTGGCGCTTACTTTATGGCCTCAACCCGATGGCAGGTGTGGCGGAAGGCTTTCGCTGGTCCTTGCTCGGTACTAAGTCTTTGCCAATGTCACTGGTGACCACGTCTTTGGTTATGTCGATCCTTCTTCTCGTGACCGGTGCATTGTTTTTCCGTAAGATGGAACAGACCTTTGCGGATATCGTGTGACCCCCAACATGAATCGACCTGCAATCGTAGTAGACCGAATGACGAAGCTATACGAGAGGCGCGCCTCGAGACACAATGCTTCCGGAGCGGAGTTTCCTGGATCGTGTGAAGCGAGTCGCCGGCCTCGAAAAAAGCAATGGGGAGAATGAATTCCGCGCTTTGGACGACGTTTCCTTTGAAGTCGAGCGCGGTGACGTGTTCGGGGTTGTCGGTCGGAATGGGGCGGGGAAGAGCACTTTATTGAAGATTCTCGCGCGGATCACCCTGCCTAGCACCGGGCGAGCAGAAATCTACGGCCGCGTCAGTTCCCTGCTGGAGGTTGGTACTGGGTTTCATCCGGAACTTACCGGGCGTGAAAATGTTTATCTGAGCGGTTCGATTTTGGGAATGCGCAGAGCGGACATAACCCGACGATTCGACGAAATCGTCGCCTTCTCAGAGTTGGAGAAATTCCTCGACACACCGGTGAAGCATTACTCGAGCGGCATGTACGTGCGGTTAGCTTTTTCAGTGGCGGCACACTTGGAACCGGATGTATTGCTCGCGGATGAAGTTCTGGCGGTTGGCGACTTCAATTTTTGGACGAAATCGATCAATAAGATGCGCGCCTTGAACGCTCAAGGCATGACCATCGTCCTGGTTACCCACGACATGTGGATGATCCAGACCGTGTGCAAGCGAGCGATCTGTATTGACGCTGGCCGCATTGTGGCCGACGGTCCCCCGATGAATGTCGTCTCCAAATATCGCACGTTGAATATGAACGTGCGGGACCACGTCGAGGCTGAGGCCCTCAAGAATAGTGCTGCAAGAATGACCACACTGTTCAGCGAGCAAAAAGAAGTTTCGCCGGACTCCTGCTTGACAGTGTTCATGCGCGCCGCAGTGCGGGACCTCCCTACGGTTCGTTTCATGCTTCGCATCACCAGTCCAGATGGCTTGCACTACTTCACCGTGTACAGCGAGCCAATATTGCGATCGGCGGATGGTTCTGTGGCCTGCGAAGTGACCCTTCGGCGGGTGATGTTGATGCCCGGAGACTACCATTTGTGGGCCGGCGTTTGCTCCGACGATGAGCACAGAGTGATTTTGTCTGAGGATCATACATCGCTGACAGTACGCGGCGACGCGGACCATCTTCACAAGCTCAATTTTCTTTGGAATGAGGCAGACTGGCGCATACCGATCGACGAGCCAGATTCGGTGGAAAAGAGCTCCACATGAAGCGCGTACTCTTCGCGCGCCGAACGTACGGGTTCGGTGGCGTAGAAGTGATTCTCCTGGACTGGTTGAAACGAATCGACTATTCGGAATATGAAGTGTTTGTCTGCAGTCCAGCGGATGTATTTTCGAAAACAAATCGCGGAAGCCGGACTACGCGCGAAGTATCATCAATTTGAGTGAGCAAGAGGTAACTCACATTTACGGAAGATATCGTCCGCAAGAGGGAATCATCGACCTCGTTCAGCGAAGCTTTTGGCATTTCTTTCCAATTTGGCTCCGATTTCTTTCGCGAATCAAGCCGGACATCGTGGTTTTCCTCGATGGCGATTTTTTCACCACTCCCTTGGCTTGCGTGCTGGCGGCCTATGTAGCAACGAAGGGAAACGTCTCGATTACGATTCACAGTCCGAACAAAGTACAAGAGCCTTTGAAGAAACGGACGAAGTTTCGGCACGGGGTGCCTGATTTTGGACTTTGGTGGTATCCCCGGGTATGGTGGCCGTTATTGCCTTGGAGGATGCGCGCCAAATTATGTAATCGGATCCTGACGGCTAGCGGCAGAAATTGGGAGACAGGATCACTCGTTTTTACGGATACCCGTCAGCCAAGATGGGGCTGGTCGATCATGGTGATGGAACGGACCATGTTCCAGCCGTCCCGGGCAGCGCGAAGCAGTTCCGAAGGAAGAATGGAATTCCCGAGGACGCCTTCGTGATTGCCAGCACGTCCGGCTCAGTCCAGAGAAAAACGTCGACAGTGTCGTTATTGCCTTTGATGAAGATCGCCTCCCGCGAATCAGAATCTAGCTGCTCTTGGCCGGCGACGGTCCCTTCACGAACAACATTGAGACGGTCGATGAACAATGTGCCGCAAAAAATCGAATCTAATGCTAGGGCACGTCGAAGATCCGGCGCCTGTCTTCAGGCGGCCGACGCTTTCGTCCTTGCAAGCGAGTTTGAGGGCGTTCCATATCGATGCGAGAAGCAATGGCCGTGGGCCTTGTCTGTTTGGAACTCGGGCGACAGGTATTGCTGAAATGATTGAGCATGGCGACGACGGATTCTTGATGGATTCAACAGCGGCAGGCGTGAAGCGGGACTGCAACAGAGCAATGCTCACTGACGCTCCCGGAATGCGAGAAATGGGCCTGGCGGCCCGAAAAAAATGATAGAAACCACGAGCTGGACGAAGCCGTGTGCAGCGCATTCCAGCAATTGGGGATTGAGGCATGCGAACATCAAGCCGTGCAGTACTGCAAGGCTCAGAGGTTTCGCAGATTCAGGAGAGAGTTGTTCGTTGATTCATAGCGACACATCTCAAAAAGCAGCTCGGGACGGTGGCGAAGAACGAGCCGTCCTTAGGCTTTAAGAGCCAAATCACGCGCTACCGGCGCGCGGCTGGCAGCCGGATCCGCGCGTGGGCGCAGGCCCGAATCGGCCCCATTTCGCATGTCGCTACGACCGAACCGGTAGCCGCTTTGACCTTCGACGATGGACCGCATCCTACATTCACTCCCAGGCTGCTTCAGGTCCTGGCAAAACATGGAGCTCACGCCACATTTTTTATGCTGGGCGCCATGGCGCAAAGGCATCCTGAAATCGTTCGCGAAGCTGCCCAACAAGGGCACGCTATCGCAAACCACACTTCCGATCATCCTGCGGTGCCGCTTATCTCACGACGGGAACGCTGGAATCAGATCAAAACTTGCAGCAAAGCACTTGCGCCGTATGAGCAGAAATTGTTTCGTCCTCCCTATGGCCTCCGCGATCTCGGTTCTTGTGTAGATGCTGCGACCATGGGGTACTCGATCATTGCGTGGAACGCCCATGCATTCGACTGGCTAGACCACGATGCCGAATGGATGGCAGACCATCTGATATCGGCCATGCAACCAGGTTGCATCATTGCCCTGCACGACGCTCTTTATCATGTCCTGGATGAAAAATATGCGGACCGTACGCCGACAATCAACGCCGTGGATTTGATGCTGCAGCGCATGGGCCAAAAGTACCGGTTTGTGACTGTACCAGAACTATTGCGCTACGGGGCCGCTCAGCGGCAGGGTTGTTCTGGGAAAATCGATCTGGAATTCTTGAGGAGCCTGAAGCCAAACGACGGAAGGGTACGTGATTACGGTGTGGCCAACGAGTTTGCAAACTCGTCTGCCGCCAACCTTCGAACATGACGAAGCACAATACAATCCGTTTGGACCCGCTTCTGGATGCACTTCGGAGGTTTGACCCTGGGCGGGAGAATAGCGACTCGGCTGGCTACTTGGGGAACTCCACCCTACAAGGGGCGTTCCTATTTGGCCAGATTGAACCGCCACGGATTTGTGGCCCCCGATGCCAGCATCTTTCATCACGATTTGCAGCGAGGCAAGCACGTCTTCATCGGCGAGCGGGTCGTCATCTATCAAGGGCACCAAGGCGGCCCGACGGTACTCGGTGACGGTGTCCATCTGCATCGCGATTCGATTATTGAGACCGGACTTGGTGGAAGCGTAGTCATCGGGGCTCACACCCATATTCAGCCTCGTTGCCAGTTCTCGGGATATAAGGGCGCAATCCGCATCGGTAGCGGAGTTCAAATCGCTCCTTATTGCGCGTTCTATCCCTACGATCACGGTATCGACCCGGGCGAGTTGATCAGTAAGCAGGCTATCCGCAGCAAAGGCGATATTGTTGTCGATGATGATGCTTGGCTAGGAGTTGGCGTCTGCGTTTTGGATGGCGCACACATCGGCAAGGGCGCGGTCGTCGGCGCGGGATCGGTAGTCACGGGCGAAATACCCGATTATTCGATTGCCGTAGGCGTGCCCGCCCGAGTCGTGAAATCGCGCTTCGATTTGCCGACTGCCGCGGTTTGTGAGAGCCAACAAGTGGCGGAAGTAAAGGATTAGTGAAGTGAGAACGAACTCTCAACCTCTCGTAAGCGTCGTGACCCCGGTCTACAATGGGGCGAAGTATCTGCGCGAGTGCATTGAAAGCGTGTTGGCCCAGACCTACCAAAACTGGGAATATTTGATTGTCAACAACTGCAGCACCGATGAAACCCTTAGCATTGCCCGTGAGTACGAGCAGAAAGACTCGCGAATTCACGTCCACGATAATGCGCAGCACCTGCCCATGCTGGAGAACTCTAACGTTGCGCTGCAGAAAATTCCCTCCGCTGCGAAGTACTGCAAGATCGTTCATGCCGACGACTGGTTAATGCCCGAATGCCTGGAGCGCATGGTAGCCCTCGCGGAGGAAAATCCTAGTGTCTCCATTGTGAGTTCGTATCGTCTCGAGGAGACCCGCGTGACTCTGGATGGACTGCCGTATCCGAGCCACGTCGTTCCGGGAAAACAAATCTGTCGCGCCAGCCTGTTGGGCGACTTGTATGTATTCGGTGCGCCCAGCAACCTGCTCTTGCGCTGCGACGTGATTCGCGCGCGGCCGGATTTTTATGGACCGTCAGGACTTCATGCGGACACCGACGCCTGTTACGAAATCTTGCGTGACTCCGACTTCGGGTTCGTGCACGAGGTCTTGACCTTCACGCGAAGGCACAACGAAGCCTCGACTGCCTTTTCACGCCGGATGAACACCTTTCTTCCAGCAAATGTAGCCAGCGTGATGGCGTATGGGCATTTTTACCTGGATGACGATGAGTATGATCGACGGATTCGTGACCTGATGGCAGTCTACTATCGTTTCTTAGCAGACGCTCTGTTCCGGAGAAAAGGCAAAGAGTTTTGGAAGTACCACCGCGAACAGTTGTCAAAATTCGGTTATCCGTTCAGGCCCTTGCGTTTGATTCGTGCTTGGATTCCGCTCGCCTTCGAACGCTTGGTTCATCCCATCCGGACTGTTCGCTCTCTGCTTTCGCGAGGAAGGAAGGCTAATTACTCCAATGCTTGACACCAACATTGATCACGCGCGTGACTATTTTGGACAGCTCCGCGCACTTATCGCAGAAGTCGACCTGAATGCAGTCAATCGAGTGTTTCAAGAACTTCGAACGGCGCGCGACCGAGGCTCCCGAGTTTTCATAGCGGGCAACGGGGGCAGCGCTTCGACCGCTTCTCATTGGGTGAATGATCTCGGTAAGAACACGAAGCGTTCGGGACGTGATCCATTTCAGGTAATGTGCCTGTCCGACAATACTTCCTGGTTGACCGCTTTGGCCAACGATGAGGGTTACGATCGGGTGTTTGCGGGACAATTAGAAAACTTTGCACGGCGCGACGACTTGCTGATCGTAATCACTGCCAGCGGTAATTCTCCAAACTTGGTGCGCGCGGTCGAATTTGCCCGATCAGTCGGTGTGAAGACCATTGGGTTTTTGGGGTTTGATGGTGGGATCCTGAAGAATTTGGTGGACGATTTCATTTGGGTTAAGACCGAGAAGGGTCAGTACGAACTGGTCGAGGACGCACACATGATGGTGTGTCATGTCTTGACGACTTCACTGATCAAAGATCGCCGACCAGTGCCAGTGGAACACATGCGATGACAGCGAGTGTGCCCAACCGGGAATTAGGGCGACCCAGACAAGCGGTCATCTTGGCTGGTGGACGTGGCACGCGCATGCTCCCTTACACCGAAACTCGTCCGAAGACCATGATCGAGTTCCACGGCAAGCCGTTCTTGGAATACATCGTGGAGATGTTGCGCGACCAGGGATTCAATCGCTTTGTAATGTTGCTTGGCTACCTGCCCGAAGTCATACAGAACCATTTCGGCGATGGCAGTCGTTGGGGCGTTGAAATCGAGTACTCGGTTTCCGATGCGGACACTCTCACCTCACGACGCATACAACTTGCTCAGCATCTGATCGATCCGTGCTTCCTGTTGATGTATTGCGACAATTACTGGCCGATGCAGATGGACAAAATGTGGAATAAGTTTGTGGCGGCCGATGTCGCCGCGATGATTACGGTCTACAGCAACAAGGATAAGTTCTCAAAAGATAGCGTTCTGGTCGGAGAAGATGGTTACGTCGCAGTGTTCGATCGTACTCGCAAGACACCAGGGCTGAGCGGCGTAGAAATTAGCTATGCCATTCTCAGACGCGAGGTTCTCGACCTTTTACCCGAACAGGAAATGCTGGTCGAGGAAGCTCTGTATACGCCTCTGGCAGAGCAACACCGGCTGGCTGCGTACGTGACCGATCACCGTTATTACAGTGTGGGTTCGGTCGAGCGGCTTCCGATTACCGACACATTCTTCGCCCGACACCCTAGCGTGATTCTGGATCGTGACGGCGTAATCAATAAGAAGGCACCGAAGGCGGAATATGTCCGCAACTGGAGCGAATTCGAATGGCTGCCCGGCGCGAAGGAAGCCCTAAGGATCCTCGGACACGCAGGATTCCGCGTTATTTTGGTTTCCAATCAAGCAGGAATTGCGCGCGGAGCAATGTCGGCAGCGGATCTGGTGCAAATCCATGAGCGATTGCAATCGGAAGTAAATGAGGCCGGTGGACACATCGACGCCATCTACCACTGCCCGCACGATTGGGAAGCCGGTTGCGATTGTCGCAAGCCGAAGCCCGGAATGTTATTTCAAGCACAACGCGATTTTCATCTCGATCTCAGCCGCACTTTTTTCATTGGAGATGACGAAAGGGACGGCCAAGCGGCAGATTCCGCAGGATGCCCGTTCCTGCGCGTCACCGAAAGCCGATCCTTGCTGGATTGCGTCCGCGAGATGCTCGAGGACAGTGCTTGCAAAAGAGTTTGGGAAAACACGTCCCAGATAAGGGGAAAAGAAGAATGCCAGAACGCATTTTAGTCACCGGCCATAATGGATACATTGGCTCCGTGATGGTGCCCGTATTTGTGAAAGCGGGTTACGAAGTAGTTGGATACGACACGGGCTATTTCCGGGAATGCACCATTATTCCAGACACCTGTGAAGTGCCAACCATCAAGAAAGACATACGTGATCTGTCGGCGCAGGACCTGGAAGGTTTCCAAGCCGTCGTTCACCTTGCAGCTCTCAGCAATGATCCAATCGGCAACCTTCGCCAGAACTGGACTGAAGAGATCAATCACGAGTCCTCCGTTAAGTTGGCGGAGTTGGCGAAGGCTGCGCGAGTCGGCAGGTTTTTGTTCTCCTCCTCGTGCATCATGTACGGCATGTCCTCAACAGAGGAAGTGAACGAGGAATCTCCGCTTGATCCGCAAACGGAGTACGCGCGCTCAAAGGTGAAAAGCGAACGGGCGATTTCCGCGCTAGCCGGCGACGGATTTTCTCCCGTGTTTCTCCGGAACGGCACGATTTATGGGTTGTCGCCTCACATGCGCTTTGACACCGTGTTCAATGACTTAATGGGCGCCGCCGTGACGACGGGCAAGGTCATCGTCTACAGCGACGGGAAACCATGGCGGCCGGTGATCCACGTGAAAGATGTTGCCCGCGCATTCTTGGCTGTTCTGCGTGCGCCGACGAGCAAGATTCACAATCAGGCATTCAATGTTGGCAGCAACGATCTGAACTATCGCGTAATTCAGCTTGCCGAGATCGCAAAGAACGCCGTACCGGGATGTACTCTGGAAGTGAAAGCGCAAAAGAGCGCGGACCAGCGCACGTATAAAGCCGATTTCACGAAATTCAAATCTACTTTTCCTGAATTCGAATTCGAATGGACCCCGGAAAAAGGCTCTCACGAGTTATACGACGCGTTTCGTTCCATCTCGCTCGACCATGCTGTTTTTGTCGACAAGCGCTTCACACGTCTGAAATGGTTGAATTACTTACTTGAGTCAGGGCGCCTGGATAGTTCACTGCGTTGGACGCAATTGCAAGGAGCTCGTTAATGATTGACGGCGTGAAAGTCATTCCTCTCCGCAAGATCGTAGATGAGAGAGGCAAGATCATGCACATGCTCAAGGCCACGGATCCTCATTTCATCCGTTTCGGAGAAATCTATTTCTCGACGGCGTGGCCTGGAACCGTTAAGGCGTGGCACATCCACCAGACCATGACGGTTAACAACGCCGTATTGTCCGGACATGCGAAGCTCGTCATGTATGATCTGCGAGAATCCTCCCCAACAAAGGGCGAGTTGATGGAAGTCTACTTAGGCGAAGACAATCATTGCCTGGTACAGATTCCGCCGGGGATCGCCAATGGCTATAAAGCCTATGGCGATAAGGAAGTGATTTTGGCCAATTGCGGAACAGAACCACACGATCCCAACGAGATGCTGCGCCTCCCTCCATTCACGGACAAAATCCCTTACGATTGGGCGTTGAGACATGGCTAGACATTCACTGACTCATCGCCCCGGTGTAGTTTTGACGCGCACACCACTGCGCGTCAGCTTTGCCGGAGGCGGAACCGATCTCTCGGACTTTTACGAGCGGGACTATGGCGCAGTGTTGAGCACGGCCATCGACAAGTACATCTACGTAACCGTCAAGCGCCACGGGGAAGTGTTTGACGAGAAGGTTCGCCTCAGCTACTCCAAGAGCGAAAGCGTGGCGACCGTCGACCAAGTGGAAAACAATATCGCACGCGAGTGCCTCCGCTTTCTGCAAATTGAGCCACCCATTTACATCAGCACCGTTGGAGACCTTCCAGCCTCCACCGGACTCGGCGGCTCAAGCAGTTTTGCCGTAGGTCTGCTCAATGCGCTGCATTCGTTTCGAGGGGAGCGAGTTTCCGCGGGTCAGCTTGCCGAAGAGGCGTGTCACATCGAGATCGATGTGCTGAAGGAACCGATCGGCAAACAGGACCAGTATGCGGCCGCTTTCGGAGGTATGAACTTCCTCCGCTTCAATCCTGGCGGCGCCGTTACGGTAGAGCCGGTGCGCGTTAAGAACGGCCCCTTGCGGGCTATGTTCTCGCACTTCATGATCTTCTGGACCGGCCACCAACGCGACACCAGCCACGTGCTGAGTGAACAAAAGGCGAATACGGCCAGCAAAATGGATCATCTTTCTCGGATGCGTGAACATGCTCACCGCATCCATTCTCTTGTTTGCAATGGCCATTTTGACCTGGAAGCCTTCGGTGCGGTGCTGGATGAAACCTGGCAGCTAAAGCGGCAGTTGGCTCACACGATCAGTAATCAGAAAATCGATGAATGGTACGGGCGCGCCATGAATGCCGGCGCGTGCGGCGGGAAGATCTGTGGCGCTGGCGGGGGTGGTTTTCTTTTGATTCTGGCCAAAACCGAATGCCAGGACGCGGTCCGTCAGGCCCTGCACGATCTGAGAGAAGTCCCGATCAGCTATGAAACACAGGGTTCGCAAGTAATGTTGCCGTTTATAGATTGAAGGGAGCCGCTCGGAAGGGGTTGCAGGCGGATCTCGCCGGCCCTATTGCCCATACCATGATACTCACGGAAACGAAGTTGAAAGGCGCTTATCTGGTGGAGCTCGAGAAGAAGGCCGATGAGCGAGGATTCTTTGCTCGGGCGTGGTGTCAAAAAGAGTTTCAGGCGCAGAACCTGGTTTCGCAGTTTGTACAATGTAACCTGTCCTGGAACGAACGCAAGGGCACGCTTCGCGGTATGCATCGTCAGGTGGCGCCTTATGAAGAAAGCAAATTGATCCGTTGCACTCGGGGGGCGATCTACGATGTGATGCTCGATTTGCGCCGTGACTCTCCGACCTTTGGGAAGTGGGAGGGATTTGAATTGGCAGAAGAAAACCACAAGTCCCTTTTTGTGCCGGGGGGATTTGCCGTTGGATACCAGACGTTGAGGGACGACTCGGAAGTCGCTTATTTGGTCTCTGAATTCTACGTCCCAGGCGCCGAGGAAGGCGTTCGATATAACGATCCGGCGTTTGGAGTCCATTGGCCGGTTGAAGTAAGCGTCATTTCAGAAAAGGACAGGAGCTGGCCAGATTACAAGCTATGATCATCGTTGATAAAGCGTTAGAAAAACTAGCTTCACAGGGCAAGTACGTCCGGGTGGGTATGGTTGGCGCCGGAGCCATGGCGCACGGCATCGCGATGCAGATTACCGGCGCAGTACCGGGCATGAGAGTCGTGGCAATTTCCAACCGCACAATCGACAACGCGAAGTCGGCATATAACAAAGCTGGTGTCGATGAGTTCGAGACAGTCGAGACTGTGGCGCAGCTCGACGAAGCGATATCGCGCGGCAAATACTCCATTACCCAAAACCCAATGCTTTTATGCGAGGCGGAGGGCATCGACGCTATCGTCGAAGTTACCGGTCACGTCGAGTTCAGCAGCCATGTAGCTATGGCAGCGATTCGGAATCGCAAGCACTTGATCCTGATGAATGCGGAACTCGATGGAACAGTCGGGCCCATTCTCAAGGTTTATGCGGATCGTGCAGGCGTCGTGGTCACCAATTCCGACGGGGATCAGCCCGGTGTCGTCATGAACGTGTACAGATTCGCGAAAGGATTGACGGTCACCCCGGTTTTATGCGGAAACATTAAGGGTCTGCATGACCCATACCGGAACCCCACGACTCAGGAAGGATTCGCCAAGAAGTGGGGACTCGATCCGGCTATGGTCACCTCCTTCGCTGACGGCACCAAAATTTCGTTCGAGCAGGCCGTTGTCGCAAATGCCACAGGGATGAGAATTGCCAAACGGGGCATGCACGGACCAACAGTTGCTCCTGGAACACCCATTAGCGAAGCCGTGAATTGGTATCCCTTGGAAGATCTTCTGAATGGCCCCGGCATTGTGGATTACGTTGTGGGAGCCGCGCCGAACCCGGGAGTTTTCGTTCTCGGCACTCACCCGAACCCGACCCAGCAGCATTTTTTGAATCTTTACAAACTTGGCCCTGGTCCGCTGTACGTCTTCTACACGCCGTATCATCTTTGCCATTTCGAGGTCCACAACACTGTGGCCCGTGCTGTGCTTTTTCAGGATGCGACCATTACTCCTCTGGGCGCTCCCACAGTGGATGTCGTCGCCACAGCGAAGACCGAGATCAAAAGCGGTCAGATTCTGGACGGCATCGGCCACTACCTCACCTACGGTCAGTGCGAAAATGTCAAAGAGTCGCTCGCCCAGCGCTTGCTGCCGATTGGTCTCGCAGAGGGATGCCGGGTCAAACGCGACATTCCGAAAGACCAGGTTATTACTTACGACGATGTCGAGGTACCCCCGGGAAGGCTGGCGGATAAACTTCGCGAGGAACAGACTGCCTATTTTTTCCCGGAGAACAGAAGCCGTAATGACGTTGGGGATACGACGGTGGGCGCAGCTCGAATTGATCACACATGAATCGCTGAATTCGGCGATCGATTGCGTGGAGCCGCGCGACCATCATTCCCATCGCGGGCACGCTTCGTACAAGGCGCCGTCGGTGGGTAGTAGTAAGGAGAACGAACTTGAGACTGCTCGTAACCGGTGGGGCCGGGTTCATTGGCTCGAACTTCGTTCGCCACTGTCTTCTGACACGGCCCGATGTGGAAATCATCAATTTCGATAAACTCACCTATGCTGGCAATACGGAGAGCTTAGCCGATATCACTGCGGATCAAAGGTACCAATTTGTTCGTGGCGACATCTCCGACCGCGAAATAGTAAACGAAATCCTGTCCGCTGTGCGATTCGATGCATTGGTGAATTTTGCGGCAGAAACGCATGTGGATCGCAGCATCGAAGACGCTTCTCCCTTCCTTCAGACGAACATCCTCGGCACGCATTGCCTCCTCGAAGCTGCACGGCGCACTCATCTTAAGCGTTTCGTGCAGATCAGTACGGACGAGGTTTATGGCAGCGCGCCAGCCGGCGAAAACTTTACGGAGCAAACGCCTCTCGATCCCCGCAGCCCGTACGCCGCGAGCAAAGCCGCCGCCGACCATTTTGTGGCGGCGTATGCGAACACCTATGGTGTCTCGACAGTGATTCTGCGTTGCACCAACAACTACGGGCCGTTTCAATTTCCTGAGAAGCTGATTCCGCTGATGATTGCGAATGCTCAGGAGGACAAGCCTTTGCCTGTCTACGGCGACGGAATGCAGGAACGCGACTGGCTCTTTGTAGAAGATTATTGCCGCGCCATCGTCGTTGCCGTCGAAAAGGCGGCTCCCGGCTCGGTGTACAACGTTTCGGCAGGCGCCCCCCAGAAGAATCTCACGGTTGTACGAGCTATTCTGCGCCATCTTGGCAAATCAGACAGCCTCATACAGTATGTTCAGGACCGCCCCGGCCATGATCGTAGATACGCCCTCGACAGCTCGAAAATTCAAAGGGACCTGGGCTGGTCGCCGCAAGTCAGCTTCGATGAAGGTATTCGAAGGACGATTGATTGGTACGCCTCAAATATCTCATGGTTGCAGAACGCACGATCGGGCGAATATCGCAAATATTACGATCGCCACTACACCCGACGAGACGAGACGTTCAGCCGCTGATTTTGAACACTCCAAAGAGTGTTTCTTCTATGAAGGCAGATTACCAAAAATCAGATCGGGTTTGGATTGTCGTGATTTTCTCGGTGATTGCCGTTCTGGCCGTTTTCTATAAGCCGCTGATCGCTCTCATGCGCCTCACCCTTTCCGACGAGAACGTGTCGCATGTCCCGCTCATCCCGTTGATCTCCGCTTGGCTACTCTATTCCGAACGAAAGCGGATCTTCAGTGAACCGTCTCCCGATCTCCTGGCTGGATCCCTATTCGCAGTGGGGGCAGTGATCTCATCGTTCTGGGGATATTACTTAGGAGCGATTCTTCGATCGCCAGACGCACTCTCCTTCTACATTCTCGCACTCGTGCTCGCCTGCATTGCGATCTTCGCGTTCGTATTTGGCCGCCAGACGCTGCGCCGTGGATTCTTTGCATTTGCAATGCTCTTTCTTGTCGTTCCGTGGCCATCTTTCATTCTGCAGCCGGTGATTTCTTACCTGCAGTACGGCTCTGCGGACATCTCAAACGCCATCTTCGTAGTGAGCGGAGCCCCGGTATTGCGTGAAGGGCTGGTGTTTCACCTGCCTCGAGCAATCATCGAAGTGGCACCGGAGTGTAGTGGCATCCGATCGAGCATGGCGCTGCTCGTTTTGGCATTGCTGATATCGCACTATTCGTTTCGTCGATTTTGGAAAAAGGCGGTCTTTGTAATCGCGGGCCTGTTCATCATGATCGTGAAGAACGGCATCCGCATCGCCACGCTCACTTTGCTGGCGAACTATGTTGATCCGGGATTTCTGTATGGGAACTTACATCGCGAAGGTGGAGTAGTCTTCTTTTTGATCGGTTTGCTATTACTGGTGCCCATCTATTGGCTATTAAAGCGAGGGGAAACCAGCCAGGGAGAAGTAACCCCGCCGCTAGCGCCGGAACAACGCCAGACCGCTTGAGATCATTGTCACGAACTCCCCGTCAGATGGTAAAGATAATCTTGGCCGTCCGGAGTAGAAATTTCGTTTGTCCCACCACCTATAAATCCCAGGGAAGTGCTGGCTCCGGTCCTAGGATCAATCCTTGAAATGCTGCACGCTCCTGGTAAAGAGACGGAGAACGTCTGCCCTGTCGCCACATAGATGAAGTGATCGCCATTCATCCCAAGTGCGTATACGCGATTTCCGGAAACGATGAAGTTCTGAGGAACCATCCCCGTGTAATTCACGGACTGAATCACGTTGGAAAGAACACGAATGTCGCCGTAGGGACCCGGCTGGTCGTACCAGTCTCCGGAAAAGATTGGCATGTTCGTCGACGTTATTTTGGTGTTGTCCCCTCCCAGAGTGCCGTAGCCACCGGCGATCGCTATTCCCCAGATGGCATTGCGAATGGTTGTGCGCGATTCTGAAAACGTCGTGCCGTTTCTGAGTTGGTACTCATTCGAGGGATCAATGTAACCATATTCGTCATTCACGACCGGCATGTCGTGCCCCCAGTTGTAGGCGATTCCCGCTTCACCCCACTTATCCCCGTAAGAGGAGGCGCCGTTTCTCGGTCCATACTGGATGATCGCGTGAGCCGGCCAGGAAGACCCGAAGAACTGAAAATCAATTCTGGTTTGCTGGTGGACGGAGAGGGGGCGCTGTGCCTGTCCTTCATACATATAGGGATCTTGCGAGGCGATCATAGCTCCGAGATGATCGATCTCCTTTTGTGGCTGGTCGGTGTAATTCCATTCGTTCGATACGCACCAGATGAGATTGGGATAAGCCGCGTACCGCGCGATGGCGTAGCTTAAGTAGCGATCGTTCTGAGCCGGTGTTCCCCAACTCGTCTTGTCGTCGGCGAATAAGATCAAGTCCGCGATCATTCCTTGCGACTGCATGTAGGAAATCACCTGATCCATTTCTTGCCAGTACGCCAGATTGATGTGGTCATGATCGGTTGTGAATGGTTGAGCATAGGGATGGCCGTAGTAAGCGCCCGCGCCTGGCTGCCAATTGAACAGCAAGAGCCGTATTTTCGTGAAACCGTAATTCTTTGAATTCAGGACGGCGGTTTGCCACGACCCATTGTCAAGAGCGTTGAGAATGATTCCGGTAATAGGTTTGGCCCATGACAAAGAACCGGGTTCGATCGTCGAACACAAACGTATATGGATTGTTCGGATCGCGCCTCAAAAAACCGTGATCTCCTGTTTGAGGAGCGCCAACGCTAATCGTTCCACTTTGGCTAAGACCCGGGTCCGCGGGCGAGGATGAAATGGAGTAGCTCCACGTGCCCACAACGGTCGGCGTAAACCTAACCTTGAAAACATTCCCGCCATCCCAATATCCTTGAATATTTTTTGTGACACCCGAAGGCCCAGTGAACTTCGCGCTGATGCTCACGTCTATGTAAGGATTCGGGTGGAGTTCCCAGTGCGGACAAAGCAATCGCAACTCGACCACTGGAGTTCTGACATGCAGGGCGCGTCAATGCTCGGTCTACTGGGTGCTGGAGCGGCCGCTGAAATTGACGCCGCAATTGTATGCGTATTCGCGGAAACATCCTCAGCCAGGATTGCCGCGCGCCTCGATGGGCTGCCGCATCCCGTCAGTAAGGTGAAACCCAAGATGAGGATGATCGCTTTCAATTCGTCCCCTGCGGACATAGGAGCAACAATCTTAAGGCTATGCCGGGCGGCGATAGCAACTACTAGTGAGCCACGCCCAATTGAATGGGTGATTAAGCCATCGTTAATCACCCAGAAACTCCCGTGCGGAGCAAGTCCGATGATCCGGACACGCCTCAACAACACAAACATCACCAGTAACCGTCTCAACAAACACAACGACGTGAACGATTAGCGCTAGCGGACATGTCCTAGAATAGGAATAGCTGCCATTTAATCATTAAATACTTATGCATGGCGCAATTTCTCCTCTCAAACTCCGACGGGTATGTTCGGGATAGCCTGGCGTCGCCGTACGCATTCCGATTCCTTGCACGCGCTTTCACTTACCCAGCGAGCAAGGACAGCATTCGCCCCCTTTAGAAACGGGCTTTACTCCAAGTATGAGCGCTTGATTGCAGCCGTCTCTCGAAGAAGAGGTCTTCGGGTGCTGATGTCTGTAAAGCTGGAATGGCGCGAAGGTATAACGCAAGGATTTGCGCGAACCCGACGCGAGGACGAATTCAGAGCTCTATTCACCCGAAAGTTTTCGCGAGTTTGATTTGGTCGTGCCCTTGACCATTCGGGATTTATTGCAAGCTTGCCGATGTTCGACCTTGCTGTCGAAGAACCCCATTCCGATTCCGTCTGAACAGTCTGTGATGCTCTGTGATGACAAATACAAATTTAACGAGACGCTCATAAACGCCGGGTTCGGCAGATATGTCCCACGGATGGGGGCCAGGATGGACCCCACCCTACATATTGAAAAAACGAATCGGAGCCTGGGGGCGGGATTGCCACATGATCCATACCCGCGAAGACGAGTTCGCGTTTCTTGAGCAGGTCAATGATCCGGCGGTTTCTACCAGGAGATCATAAAAGGCACAATCGAATTTGCCACGCATATCCTGTTTGTGAACGACAGGATTGTCAAGTCTCTAAATATTATGTACGAGTTTGAGCAGGATACCCCAATTAAGGGCCAAACACCAAGCCTGTACCTGATGATTCACCGATGTCCGTACCTTGAGTTATTTTCGAGCATTCTGAAAGCCATTGAGTTCCAGGGCTTGTGTTGTGTGAATTATAAGGTGGCAAATGGACAGCCCTATATCCTGGAGATCAATCCCCGCTTCGGGGGCAGCCTCGCTCCTTACTTCTTTTCGTTCATTCGGCACATGATCTAAATGTGGGATCTTCGAACGGTTTGCGCCAGTCCCACCAGGTGTGACATAAACGGTATTAAAGCTTTACGTAAAAATCCGCTACGAATACAATGCTAGGACTCACATGGCCCACGAGCGCCGGACACCCACTGCCCTCAACGATCCAAAGGTCTCCATCGTCATTCCGGTTTACAACGAAAAAGATACGATTTGCGAGATTTTGCGCCGAGTGGTGGACACCGACATTCGCAAGGAAATCGTAGTGGTGGAAGATTGCTCCAAAGATGGCACGCGACAAATATTGGAAGGCCTGGCTAAAATCCAGGCGGATGGACGCTCTGAAGCCCCCGCACCCGATGGGCGAGACCCGGTGCCACTTGAGCATCTGCGGTTCTTTTTTCAGGAATACAACCAGGGCAAGGGTGCGGCATTGCGGCTCGGATTTGCTGCGACAACCGGGGATATTGTCCTGGTACAGGATGCTGACCTGGAATATGACCCGCGCGACTATTCCAAATTGCTTGAACCCATCCTCGATGGCCGCGCCGACGTGGTCTTTGGCTCGCGGTTTCTCGGCGGCCCGCAGCGCGTCCACTACTTCCGTCACTATGTCGCCAACAAGTTCCTGACACTTCTTTCCGACATTTTCACCAACCTCAAGCTCACGGACATGGAAACCTGCTACAAGGTTTTCCGCAGCGAAGTCCTGAAGGACATCAAGATAAAGTCCGACCGTTTTGGGTTTGAGCCGGAAATTACCGCGAAAATTTCCAAAGGCAATTGGCGCATCTATGAAGTCCCGATCAGCTACGCCGGTCGCACCTACGAAGAAGGAAAAAAGATCACCTGGAAAGACGGCGTGCAGGCGCTGTGGTGCATCATTCGGTATCAGATTTGGGACTGAGACCCGTGCGAGGCTCGGCGCTCTTCACTCTTCGTGCCCCGTAGGTGCTGCTTTGCGAAATTGCGTTTCGGGGCGCTGGACCGATTAAGTGGCCTTCCGCGTCCCGTTCTTCGATTGCGGCTTCGCGTAATAGTGGTCGTAATAGCCGCCGTAGGTGTCGGATTCATCCGCCCGGTTCAAAACTACGCCGAGTAAATTCTTATTGCGGAATTCCATGGAGGCTCTTTCGGCCACTTCGAAATCAGTGTGACCGGCGCGCACTACGAAAAGGACGCCATCGCAATAATCAGCAAGGATACTCGCGTCATAGACCGCCAGAGCGGGAGGCGAGTCGAGAATGACGTGGTCAAACATCTCCGACATTCGCTTGAGCAGGTGCTTCATTTGATCGCTATGCAGAAGTTCACTTGCATTCGCGACTTGGCGTCCGCCCGGTATCAAGCAAAGATTGCCCTCGGCTCCGACCTGTAGGATCTGCGTCTCATCCGCCTCTCCGCTCAAATAGTCAGACAAGCCAGGTCCGGCGGGGGCTCCAAAATGGATGTGTAGCCGGGGAGCGCGGATATCAGCATCGATTAACAGCACGCGACGCTCAGCTTGGCAGACAAAAGATTGCGCCAGGTTCGCCGCGACGAATGTTTTCCCTTCCTGAGGAACACTGCTAGTGATCAAGATTCGATGAAGAGGTTGATCGGCCGAGAATTGCAACAGCCGCGAGCGCAGAGTGCGAAATCGCTCGGCGCCTTGAATTGAGGGCGAGCTCTCGCTAAACACGCTCAACTTCGGATCGATGTTCCAAAGGGGATGCGAACAGCGCTCGAGAAATTCCCGGGCCGCTGGATATTCGGAAACGCCCAGCCCCGTCAAGTTTCCTGACGCGCTCGGTGCTAATACGGTCGGCGCTGGTCCGGCCGCGGGCAAAACCGCCGGTGGAAAATCCCCCAAATCGGGACCGATGCTTTCAGGACGTTTGGTACTACGCTCTTGCGCCGCCTTTTTCAGTGCTTCGTGGATCCGGCTCATTATCGATTAGTCCTTGTCCCGTCCTATGCTTTGAAAACGACGGCACCGTTCGTGGGCTTATGGTGTCTCACAACCTTGTGGATTGACACGAGTTCAAGGTTCGGCACGGTCGTCAAAACCGGCAGTTTCAGAGTCGACTCGACATCTCGTTCTGAGTACATGAATTTGTCGGCCATGGCAATTAGGAACATCAGACCTGCGCTGAGGGCTAAACCAGCTCCGATGCCGCCTCCTGTGAACAAGAGTACGTTGGGGAAGGACGGTGTGG
>CAVUNS010000010.1:0-55664 GCA_963742905.1 Candidatus Acidiferrales bacterium
TCCTTCTCCACATTCCCGGGCTGCCCGTCTCTCCCCCAATAAAATGGTGAGAACGCGATTCTTGCTTCATCGTAGGTTGTGGGCACACCCAATGCCGTAGCCCATCGAGACACCATCATCCAATCATCATTGTTGCCAGGCATGCGTTTCCATTGGTGAAACTCTGTCCACGTGGGTTTCTTTCCGGTGAGGAACTCAATCGTCTGCAGCCCGGACCGCCAGTACGTTTCCCGAACGTCCACCAGCACTCCATCTACATCGAATATCAGAATTTTGGGATCCAGCTTCCCTGCGCGTATCCCCTTCGGCACCGTTCTCTTCACGCCCTCTATCCTCTACTCGCGATTTTGCGTCCACTCCAGTGTACCCGGTAAGCCCCGCGGCGCGTCACTGGTAGCGCCGCATTCTTGTCGGCTCTTTGCGTTTCGGTGTAGTGGCGTGTCTTTTAGATCCGTGCCTTTGCCGGTCGTGCAAGCAGAGCAACGCGCGATTCAGAAATGCTGGCAGGATTGGCTCGATTCTCGTGGCTGGCGACGCCTGCCGTGACTACGGATTCGCGCCCAGCGCCCAGCTGTTCGCTTTCACTCCGGCTTGCGTGTATTGAAACTGGATCAGCCAATCGCTGGCCACGCTGCGTCCATCCACTTCCGGCGGAGTGAACGCCCACTGCTGCGCTGCTTTTACCGCCAGGTCCGCGAAATACCGGCTCGGCCCCGCATTCTCCAGCGTCGCTTGAGTAACCGCGCCCGCCGGGTCCACGTGAACCTTCACTCCCACTTTCACCGAGCCGTGGATCGTTGACAATGCCCTCGCCGAGGGTTTCGGCATCACTTGGTCCAATGCTGTGCCTTCGTCGCCCGTAGCATTTGCCTTTGCGGGTGATTTGGCCGCAGACCCTTCTTCGTTGCGTGAAATCGGCGGGGTGGATTCCCCAGCCGTAGTTGCATTGTGCGCCGGAGTAGTCACCGGCGCGGTCGCTGAGGCTTCAAGCGTCGGCTTCGTCGCAGGTGGTTTCACGACCACGGGAGCATTATTTTTGCTGCTCGCGCCTCGAGTCACCGGACTCGTGCTTGCCGGAGGATTCGTGCTATCGACTGCCGGAGTTGTGCGCCGGTGGAACGCAAATGGTAAAACAATCAAAGCAATCACGATGAACAGCCCGGCGAACAAGGGAATCACATAATTCGGCAGAACCACCGTTTCCGGTTCTTTCAATCCATGTTCCAACAGGTTTGAGCGCGGAACTGCGGAACGAGTCGCAGCGACCGGCGCCTGCTTCGACAAGGGAATCGCCGGCTCCTTAGAAAGCGGCACCTCCAAAGGCGAAATGGGCGGCGGCTCAGGTGACACCGGTACGGGCGCAGCAACGGCGGCCGCCGACGCGCTCCCGCTCGAAGCTCGCCCGCCTGCCGCGCTCACAGCTATACCTGCGGCCGCGGACCGCGCGGATGCTGGCACAGCCTGGGGATTCAGATACTCTGCAATCTGCGCACTGCTCCAGCGCAACGCGGGATCGTTTCGCAAAGTATTCCGCGCCACCTCTAAATACCGCGCTTTCACCGACGAAGGAATAATCGGATCGGCCTGGTCATTGAACGGCAACACCGCAGGCTGCTGCGTGAACGCCTCCACCAGCGTCACTCCCAACGACCACACATCCGCGGCCGCTGTATACGGCGCGCCCGGCAGTTCCGGCGCGTCATACGCTGTGCGTTCCCGCCGCATCTCGCGGATTTCATCGACCGCAAGAATCGCATCGCTGGAAATCCTCAAGGACTCGCCGATCGCCAGCACGTTGGAAGGCTTGATGTGTCCGTGCGTCAGGTTCTTCTCATGCAAATACACCAGCACGCTCGTAACGGCTCTGAGCATCTCGTTGGCTTCTTCCGGCATCAGCGCGCGCTGCGGCAGAACCTGCGACAGATTTTCCTCGGCGTATTCCAACACGACATACAGCAGTTCGGAATCGTCGATTCGGCAAATCCCCGCGCCATAGATCTGCAGCAGATTCGGATGCGTCAGTTCGGACGCGTGTTTCCAGTCGGCAATCTGCCGTTCACGATCCGCCACTTCCGCCGAAATAAATTTGATCGCTGCCTGTTGTGGTTCAGGATCGTGAAATTCGCACAGAAACACGACGCTATGGTCCGTGCTGCCAAGAAAATTTAGCAGCTGGTATTTATGATCGACTACCTGACCTTCCCACTTTTTCCAGAGTTCGCTCATGCCTCACCTCAGCTGTATTCACAGGTCCATTCCTGAGGGCTTGTGCCGGGGTCTGAGGATAGAACCGGCTCGGGGCGCCTGGGCCAAGCGCTTGTAATCCTCATTCTGCCACGTTTCGCGTCGGAGAAAAGCCCTTTCCACATTACGCTTTGGCTCCATCAGGTACTATCCGCATCTCCGGTGGAATCTGTAGAATCATAGTTTATGATTCCGCCCCGACTCGGAGCAGAATCGCGTCGAGAGCCTCCGACACTCTCGTCAGCACGCCATGTTCAACCAGGTATTTGAGGAATTGCTCATTGATACCGCCGGCGGTGGCGTGAGAAGCAGCCAGTGACTGGAAACTGCGCTGGGGCGTTTCGACAGCACCGCTCGTGACCCCCAAAAAGAGTCGTGCGATGTAGTCTCTGGCTTGCGATGCTGGAATTCCTTGATGCTCCAACCAGGACGCAACCGTCTCATTAAATGCGAAATAGTAAGCAATTGTCGCCGTGGTCGCGCAGATTGCATCGAACTGTTTTTCTTCCTCAGTTGGAAACACAGTTCCGACGCCAGCGAAGAGTTCCAACGCCACCGGATCGGGGGGACAGATTGCGGTGGGGCTCAATTGTGTTGCCGCTGACGGCAATGGCACCGCCCTCGCGATTCGCACAGCAGGTGCTACCAGTTCAGACAAGCTCGCCAGCGAGAGAGCCGAGACAACGCTGATGACCTGGTGATCGCGACGAAAATCCAGTTCCGAAAGAACCTCTCGCGCCGCCGAAGGCCTCACCGCGATCACGATCGTTTCAGAATGGTCGAGAACTTCCTGGTTAGAGGACCCGACCAATATTCCATGGAACCGTTTGGCAAGCCCGTTGGCGATTGCTGAATTGCGAGGGGACAATCAGATCGAGTGGCCGGTAGCGCCGGACACACTCAGGCCAGTGATAATAGATTGCGCGATTTCGCCAGTTCCGATGAACCCAAGCCGCATAAGCTCTTTCCTGTAGCTTCCAAGCGGAAGCGAACCACTGATCGTGAACAATTTTTAAAACACGTACGCCGCGTCTGTCAGCATTTTATCCGAGCAGCGGAGCGGGGCTGACAATCCCCCAATTGCCCGAGTAACCGCCGCCAAGCCATTCCTATAACCTGCCACCACTATTGCACTTGCGATTTAACTTGCATGTGGCAAGTCATCTTAGCAAACTGAATCTCCCCGGATTCTCCCAGCGATTCGGAATGTCTTTCCAAGGAGAAACTGATGGCAGCGCCACAAAAAAGCCCCATCCAACTCACCCTCGAGCCACAAATTGTGAACTGGCCGGAGACTCACTACGCCTTCGTTGAGAGGATCGGTCCATTTCAGGAAAACGCTCCGCAAGCTTGGCAAAACTTGCATCCTCTGATTCCTGCAATCTGCGAACACAACAAGGTCACCGGCTACATGAGCCTGTACAAAATCGGTCCGCAAATTTATCGCGCCGGAGTTGCGCTCGCGGCTGCACCCACGCAGCTACCCGCCAACATGAAGTACGAGAAATTTCATGGCGGGAAGTACAGCCGCTTCGTTCTCACGGGACCTTATTCGAATCTCCCCGAAGCTTCCGGTCGGGTCATACAAGCCGTTTCCGAAAAGAAAATCGCAGTTCGCGACGACTTCTTCCTCGAAAATTATGTCAACGACCCTAGAACCACTCCGGAAAGCCAGTTGATCACGGAAATCCTCGTCCCCACGCTCTAAACCGCAAAACACAATCCGTCATTCGCACATCCGCACATAGCCAGCGGTGCCTTCGCGGCGCCGCTGGCGACCACTCCTCCCCCTTGCTACACTTTCCTTCGTCACTCGCATTCGAAGGACTCGGGCATGCCCTCATTCGCCGGCGTCGACTTCATCGATTTCGATTCCCAACTCAATGACGAAGAAAAACTGGTGCGTCAGACCGCCCGCCAGTTCGTGGACAACGAAGTTCTTCCCATCATCGAAAAGCACAGCCGCGAAGCCACGTTTCCCATGCACCTGCTGCCGCAACTTGGCGAACTCGGCTTTTTCGGCGCCAATCTTCGCGGCTATGGCTGCGCTGAAATGTCCAACGTTTCCTATGGCCTGATCATGCAGGAACTGGAGCGCGGCGACTCCGGCTTGCGCAGTTTCGTTTCCGTGCAGGGCGCCTTGGTGATGTTCCCGATTCACAGCTACGGCAGCGACGCGCAAAAAGACAAGTGGCTGTCGCCGTTGCGCGAAGGGAAGGCCATCGGCTGCTTCGGCCTCACCGAACCTCAGTTCGGTTCCAATCCCGGTGGCATGCTCACCCGCGCGGTCAAAAAAGCCGATACGTACATTCTGAACGGCGAAAAAATGTGGATCACCAATGGCTCGATCGCCGATGTGGCTGTGGTGTGGGCCAAATGTGAAGACGAAAAGGTTCGCGGCTTCCTCGTGGAAAAGGGCACGCCGGGTTTCAAGGCTTGGGACGTGCATGGCAAGTGGTCGTTGCGCGCATCCGTCACTTCCGGCTTATCGCTGAGCGATTGCGCGATCCCCGCGCAAAATCTTCTTCCCGGCGTGACCGGCCTCCGCGGCCCCTTGAGTTGCCTCAATCAGGCTCGCTATGGCATTGGCTGGGGCGCCATCGGGGCCGCGATGGCGTGTTATGACACCGCGCTGCAATACGCGAAAACCCGCAAGCAATTCGCTAACAAGCCCATCGCCTCGCATCAACTCGTTCAGGAAAAACTCGCCTGGATGATCACTGAAATCGTCAAGGCGCAACTCCTCGCGCTGCACGTTGCCCGCCTGAAAGATCAGGGCAAAGCCGATCCTAGTCACATTTCCATGCTCAAGATGAATAATGTCGGCATCGCTCTCGAATCCGCCCGCAAATCACGCGATATTCTTGGCGCCAACGGCATCGTGGATGATTACTGCATCATGCGACACATGAACAATCTCGAAAGCGTTTACACTTACGAGGGCACCAACGACATTCACAAGCTCATTATCGGTGAGAAAATCACCGGCATTTCCGCTTTTATGTGACGCCATGAACCTTCGCTCCGCCGTGCTCCGCTTGCTGTTCGCTCTGTTGTTCTTTTCCCCCGCTATTTCCATTTGTACTGCGCAAACCAACGCCCCCGAGCCGCAAGCGCCCAAAACCAAAATACGTTGTATCACCGCGTTCGTTCGCCTGGACCGTTCCAGCTACCAACTTCAAATTTCCGACGCCGTGCAGTTCCTGAAAATCGCCCAGACCACCTTCGAGTCCCGCGGGTTCACCGTACGAACGCTGCGCATCGCCACCCAACCTTTTCCCGAATACACGCAAGGCCTTTCGCGCGAGCAAGCGCTGCAGTTCTTCAAGAATCTCGACGGCCTTGCGCAAATGCAAAATATTGTCGTCTCCATCGGGCCCGCTTATTTCGCCGGCAATGATGGCGACGCGCAAGCCGATCTCCTCGTCGAAGTCTTGAAAAATTCCAAATCCCTGTTTGGCTCCCTCAATGTCACCAGCAACTCCGGTGTGAACTGGCCCGCCGTTCGTGCCGCTGCCAATGTCATCAAAAAGCTCTCCGATGGCACCGTGCACAGCGAGGGTAATTTCCGGTTCGCCGCAATCGCCAGCGTCCCGCAGGCCACTCCCTTTTTCCCGGCAGCGTATCTCACTGGACTCGGCCACCAGTTCGCCATCGGTCTCGAATCCGCCGGTGAAGTCTCCTCGGCCGTCAGCAATTCCGCCGACATATCCACGGCAAAACGGCGCCTCGACGATCTTTTCTTCCAACTCGCTTCCACCGTTGAAAATGTCGCGCTACGCATCGATAGCGAACGCGGCTGGACCTACCTCGGCCTCGATCTTTCCCCCGCTCCTTCCAAAGATGCTTCCATCGTTACCGCCATCGAAAACATCTCGCATCAACCTCTGGGCTCTAACGGCACGCTTTCCGCAGTCGGCGCAATCACTTCCGCGATCAACAATGTCGGCCTGCGCAAGACCGGTTTTTCCGGCGTCATGCTCCCGGTCCTCGAAGACCCTGTGCTCGCCGAACGCTGGAGCGCCGGGCTCGTCTCCATCGATTCCTTGCTCAGTTACTCCTCCGTTTGCGGCACGGGCCTCGACACCGTTCCGCTGCCCGGCAATGTCACCGTCGAACAACTCACCCACATCATCGGCGACGTCGCCACGCTTTCCGTCAAATGGAACAAGCCGCTGACCGCGCGCCTCCTGCCCGTCTCCGGCAAATCCGCCGGCGATCACACGGACTTCAGCGACCCGCATCTCCTCAACGCCACCATCCAGCCCCTTTCCGGCCCAGAACCGCAACCGAAATAATCGTTCTTCACGATTCAAAAACTGCTCACTTTTTCAGCCGTTGGTTTTGCCAGTGAGCAGATACGAACACTACAATTCCACGCTGCTCGACGATAAGCCGAACTTTGCCTTAACATAAGTAATCTTGGAGGGTGTCCTGTGGAAGAGCGCCTCAGTCTGGAATTTCTGCGTGTTGTCGAAAATGCCGCCATAGCCTCGGCGCGCACCATGGGATTTGGCGATCGCGAAAAAGCCGATGAAATGGCGGTCGAAGCCATGCGCAAAACCATGGACCAGGTCGAAATGGACGGCACCATCGTCATCGGCGAAGGCGAACGCGACGAAGCCCCCATGCTGTACATCGGCGAAAAGGTCGGACTCGCCACCCACGCCCCCAAATCCCTTTTCCCGCAAGTGGATATCGCCGTCGATCCGCTCGAAGGCACCAACCTCTGCGCCACCGGAGCCCCCAACTCCATCACCGTTCTCGCCGCCAGCGAACGCGGTGGACTGCTTCACGCCCCCGACCTTTACATGGAAAAAATCGTCGTAGGCCCTTCCTGCAAAGGCGCTGTCGACCTCGACGCACCCGTCGCCGACAGTCTGAAATCCGTCGCCAAGCGTCTCGATCGTGATGTCGAAGATCTCGTGGTCATGGTTCTCGATCGGCCGCGCCACGAAAAGCTCATCAGCGACATTCGTGCCGTGGGCGCGCGCATCCGCCTCATCGGTGACGGCGATCTCTCTGCCGGCATTTCCGCCGCGGTGGTGGGCACGGGCGTACACATGGTCATGGGCACCGGCGGCGCTCCCGAGGGCGTGCTCACGGCCGCCGCATTGCGCTGCCTCAATGGCGAAATTCTGGCTCGTCTCGTCGTCACCAAGCCGGAACACCGCGAACGCCTCGAAAAAATGGGCGTCAAGGATCCCAACCGCATTTACTCCACCGAAGATCTCGCGCCCGGCAACAAGATGATCTTCGCTTGCTGCGGAGTTACCGACGGCAACCTCCTGAAAGGCGTTCGCTTTTTTGGCGAAGGCGTCCGCACCTCCTCCATGATCCTTACCTTGGACGACCGCCAGGTCCGCTTCATCGAATCCGTCCATCTCGAAAAGCGCCCGGACATTAAAGTTCGTTTCCCCTAGCACGGACGCGGCCCGTTACTTTTTCCACCTCCACCCTCTCGAACACCATAGAACAGTTGCCCCGAATCTGGCCGTCCGGCCAGTGGTTCAATTCTCCTGACACCCGTACCCTTCTGAGACCAGTCCCATCGCCGCAAACCTCCCGCTTTTCGCATCATCGCAAGCGGGTGTAATTGACGGACCCATTCTGCGGCGAAAACAAATACGGGGGAAGCAGCCGTGAAGCGTTCAGCGTTTGTTCTGCTGTCCATCTTGGTCGTCTTTCTTGGCGGTTGTGCGCAAGCCGTGATCCCCGGCAGCGGCGGCTCGCAAGGCTATTCCGTTATCGTCACCCCCGGCACAGCCGCCCTGCCTGGCCTGACCACCCAACAATTTGTCGCGACCACCAATGACGGCTCGCGGCCCACTCTGGTTTGGTCTGTCAATGGCATGCTCGGAGGAGACGCCACCGTCGGCACCATCTCCTCGACCGGCCTTTTCACCGCCCCCGAATTTCCTCCCGCCCAGAACAGCGTCACCGTCAGCGCCACCGACACGGTCGACGCCAGCAAAACGGGCAGCAGCGCCGTCACCCTGAACAATCCGGTTCCTCAACTCAACGCCGTCAATCCAAACGTCATTCCCATCGGACCCTTTACGCTTTCTCTCGCTGGCCTACACTTCGCGCCCGGCGCCACCGCCTACCTCAACAGCGTTGCGCTCACCACCACCGTGGTTTCCGCCACCCAAATCACCGCAACCGGCACCGCCACGGATGCGGAAGTGGGCACCGTCAACATCACCGTGAAAAATCCCGCACCCGGCTCCAACGCCTCGGCCGCTGTCGCCGCCCAAGTCAAAGGCATCGTTGTGCAGGTCACTCCTGCTACCGGTCTCCTTCGTGCCGGTACACAACAAGTCTTCACCGCTGCGGTCACAGGTTCCACCAATACCGCCGTCAGCTGGTCCGTGAACGGCATTGCCGGTGGCAACGCGACCGTCGGCACCATCGTCGGCAACGGCAACTATCTGGCGCCCACGAATATTCCCACTCCCAATGCCATCACCGTTACCGCTACCAGCATGGCCGATCCCAACGCTGCCGGTAACGCCGCAATCACTCTCGGCAATCCCGTTCCCGTGCTGAGCAGTGTGCTGCCCACCGAAATGATCGTCGGCATTCCGTTCAACGTCACCCTCACCGGCAATAATTTCATGAATGGATCGGTGGTCAATTTCGGAACCCAACAGCTCAAGACCACCTTCGTTTCATCCTCGGAACTCACGGCAACAGGAACAGCCACGGCCGCGCAGATCGGCAATGTCCCGATCACCGTCACGAATCCCAATCCGGGCTCCGCAACTTCCGCGGCTATCATGGCGCAGGTCGTCGCCACTTCGAACATCGTGGTCACGGTTACACCCAAGTCCGTCACCATCGGCGCTGGCAATACCACGCAATTCCTCGCAACTGTCACCGGCAACACCGATATGCAAGTCACCTGGGCCGTCAACAATATCCCCTATGGCAATTCCAGCATCGGAACCATGGATGGGAACGGAAACTACACCGCGCCCGTCAATATCGTCGGTCTCGGCAGCGTGACTGTCACTGCCACCAGCGTGGTAGACACCTCAAAATCCGGCACCGCCACGGTTACACTTTCCAACCCGGTTCCCACACTCACGGCAATCACGCCCGGGACACTCGCGCCCGGCGCGTTTCAACTGACGCTCTATGGCACCGGATTTGTGGCCACCTCCACGGCCACATTCGGCGGTCAGCCCATGCAGGTCACCTACGTCACCGACACCATGATCACTGCGATTGGCTCCGCCACCGCTGCGCAAGCCGGCCAGGTCCCTGTGGTGGTCACCAATCCTGTTCCGGGCGGCGGCAGTTCCGGTTCGGTGAACGTCACCGTCACCACCTCCGGCAATCCGGTTTCCTCCGCAGCCGCCGTGCGCTTTCTCGAGCAAACTTCTTTCGGCCCAGACATGGAAGCGGTCAACCAGATACAACAGTTAGGTTTCGACACCTACCTGCAAAATCAGTTCACCGCTACCGTCACTCCGTATCCGAATCCCCGGCCAAACGATTCCATTGACGATGTTCAGAAAACCTTTTTCCTGAATTCCATTGCCGGTGGCGATCAACTGCGCCTGCGCTCGGCCATGGCCCTCAACGAACTGTGGGTGGTTGGCGCGGACACGGTCAGCGATCCGCTGGGCTACACGAATTACCTGCGTACCTTAGACAACGACGCTCTCACCAATTATTTCAACGTGATGAACGACGTCACCCTCACCTCCGCCATGGGCGATTATCTCAACATGGTGAACAACAACGCGCCCGCTCCCGGTCAGCACGCCAATGAAAACTACGCCCGGGAAATCATGCAGCTGTTCTGTCTCGGCCTGAACCAACTCAATCCCGACGGCACGCCTGTGCTCGATGCCTCCGGAAATCCCGTTCCCACCTATACCCAAGCCGACGTCATGGATCTTGGCCGCGCTTTCACCGGATGGACTTTCCCCACCGCACCTGGCAAGTCTCCGAAGAACAACAATCCCCCGTACTACGGCGGTCCGATGATCGCCGTTGAATCCGAGCACGACACCGGTTCGAAAGCTATCCTGGGCCAGACGATTCCCGCAGGACAGAGCGCCGAACAGGATCTCACTGCCGCGCTCACGATTATTTTCAATCATCCAAACGTTGGACCCTTCGTCGCCACTCAGCTCATCGAAAAACTGGTAACCAGTAATCCCAGCCCCGCCTACGTGCAACGCGTCGCTCAGGCTTTCAACACCGGCAGCTTCAACACCTACGGCTCCGGCAAGCGCGGCGACCTCCAAGCCACCATCGCCGCCATTCTTCTCGACCCAGAAGCGCGCCGCGGCGATGTGCCTGCCACTGCGGAACCAACCGACGGGAAACTACGTGAACCCGTAATCATGCTCGTCGGACTGGCTCGCGCGTTCCACGCCAAAACCGACGCCGACGGACTCTCCTATGAAGGCGATCAGATGTCCCAGGACATCTTCTATCCGCCGACCGTCTTCAACTTCTTCCCGCCCCTCTATCCCATTCCCGCCACGGCCTTGAATGGTCCGGAATTCGGCATTTTCAACACCAACACCAGCCTGGCCCGCGATAACGTTATCAACGACGCGGTTTACGGCGCGCTCGGCTCCGGCACCAAACTCGATTTCAGCCCAGTCATCAACGCCGGCACCTCCGACCAGATGATTTCGTGGCTGGACGCGCTCTTGCTGCACTCCAGCACTCCCAGCCAGATGAAGCAGATCATCTCCACCGCTCTCAGCGGGTATGACCCTACCGACACCCAGGGTCAGGCCCAAGCCGCGATCTATCTGTATCTCACTTCTTCGATGTACCAGGTTCAGCACTAATGGACAGGAGCACGCGATGAATTACCACTCACGCAGAGACATGCTGCGCCTAGCCTGCTGCTCGGCGGCCGGCGCCACCTTGGTTGGCGGTCTCAGCAAATTTGGATTAATGAGCGCCATGGCCCAAGGCACTACCGTCTACAAAGCGCTCGTGTGCATCTTCATGTTTGGCGGCAATGATGGCAACAACGTGGTCGTCCCCATAGACTCCCGCTACGCTGCCTACCAGCAGGTGCGCTCCGTCCTCGCCATCCCGCAGGCGCAACTTCTTCCGCTGCAATCCGGAAACCAGGCCAGCTATGGATTGCACCCGAACATGCCGGAGATGCAGGGCTACTTCAACAATCAGAAAAATCTCGCTGTTGTCGCTAACGTTGGTACGTTGATTCAGCCGACGACGCAAGCCCAGTATCAGGCCTACAAAAATCTCCCTTCGAACCTATACTCCCACTCCGACCAGCAGGATCAGTGGCAGAGCGCGCAGCTGACCGGCACCCCACTCTCGGGCTGGGCCGGCAAAATTGCCGATTCCGTTCAAAGCAGCTACAACACCGGCGCCTTGTTCCCGCCCGTGCTCTCCATCAGCGGCAACGCCATTTTCTGCACTGGGATCACTTCTCAGCCGTTCACGATGAACCCCGGGCAGGCTCCCGGATTACAAGGTTTCGATTCTTCCGCAGCTTCCCAGGCCCGGTATGCCGCTACCCAGCAATTGCTCACCTTCGACAGCGGCTTGAACATGGTCCAGGCGGCGAACTCGGTCACCGGACAAGCCGTACAGTACGCCCAGGTACTTTCTGACGCGTTGAAAAATGTCGCCCCGCTGCAAACGCAATTTCCCAAAAACTACCTTGCCCAACAGTTACAGCAGGTTGCTCAAGTAATTTCGGTGCGCAGTGCTCTCGGCGTGAACCGCCAGATTTTCTTCTGTTCGTATGGTGGCTTTGACACCCACGGCGATCAGCTTGCCTCACAGGTTCAACTGCTCACGGTCATCAGTCAAAGCATGTCCGCCTTTTATCAGGCTACGCAGGAACTTGGCGTCTCGAATTCGGTCACCAGTTTCACTCTTTCCGAGTTCGGCCGCACCTTCCAACCCGGATCGAATGGCGGATCAGACCATGCCTGGGGCAGCCACCATCTCGTGCTCGGCGGCGCCGTGCAAGGCAATTCGGTCTACGGTACATTTCCGACTCTGGCCCTTGGTGGCCCCGACGATGCCGACCAGAACGGCCGCTGGATTCCCACCACCGCTTTGGATCAATACGCCGCCACTCTGGCCACCTGGTTCGGTGTCAGTGCCGCAAATCTCCCGTCCATTTTCCCGAACCTGGCCAACTTCTCCACCAGCAACTTAGGCTTCATGGGCTAACCACAAGCTCGCACAAAGCCCGAATCCGTTATCCTCGATTCACGACGCTCGAATCCGTTCACCCACCACACACACGTCATTCCGAGCGGATTCCGCGAAGCGAGGAATCTCTCTTCATCTGTAATCGGTAATCTGTGATTGGTAATCTGCTATCTGATCGCCGTTGTCTAATCGCAATCGCCACAACCCGCAGCGACTCACATTTCCGCTACTTGCTCGCCCCAGGAATCGCAACCACCACCCGATCATCCACGGTCACCGCCGCTGTGAATAACGTAGCGGTCTTTCCCTGCGCCAGCGCCACGTGCTTCCCCTGCGCCGCCAACGCCGGTCCCGCCGGTGTCACCCCCGGCGTAACATCCCCCGGCTCCAGTGAAACCCGTGTGGACGCGGCGCTGCAACCCGCAGCTCGCGTGCAAGTGTCGCGCACGAAGATCTGCCGCAATCCACTATTCGGCGCCACCGCCGCATTCTGCACCGCATTTACGGCCAGGAACGCGACGTAGCGCCCTGTTGCGCTAATCGATGGCAGAATCGCCTCAGTGTTGCTCAGCTTGCCCTGCTCATCCGTCGATACCAGCATCGTGCTCGCCTGACAACCATCGCTGACGCCGGTGCACGTGTCTCGCACATACACCTGCCGGCCCACCGGCGTGTTCGCCAGCAAGTTGCTCGCGGCGGAACTGAACGCAACATACCGGCCGTCCGGCGTCATCGCAGGATTGTGGCTCGCCGCATTTCCTGTCGTTCCATCCTCGCCCACCGAAACGGTTCGCGCCGACGCCGTGCACCCGCTTGCGACTCCCGTGCACGTCTCGCTCACCACCACTTGCCAATTTCCGTTCTGCGAGATCGTGTACGCAACATAACGGCCATCACCCGTGATGGCAGGCACTTCTTCCGCAATCAGAGCAGCCGCTGGATTGGTCGACACCCGCGTGGTTGCCGGCGTGCAATTCGTCGCACCTGCGCATGTATCGCGCACAAAAATCTGCCGGACCGTGTTGCCCGAAGCTAAAGAAACATTCCCGCCAGCAGCATGGGCCGCCGTTGTTGTGGCTGCTGGCGTTTCCGCCACAAACGCCACATATCTACCCGACGTGCTTATCGCAGGCAGCACCGCCGCTAATCCCGAAAGTTGCCCAGACGTATCCACCGAAACCACCCGCGTGCTCGCCGTACAAGATCCGCTCGCTCCTGTGCAGGTATCCCGCACATACACCTGCGACCCCAGCGGCACGTTCTCCACCAGGTTAGTGGCCGTTGAACTGAACGCCACGTAACGCCCGTCTGGCGTCATCGCCACAGTTTGGCTGTCCGCATTTCCTGCGCTTCCGTCAGCGCCCACAGACACCGTCTTCGTGCTCGCCACGCAATTCGTCGCCGCACCCAGGCACGTGTCGCGCAGCATAATCTGAGAAGTGCCGTTTTGCCCCGCCGCGTACGCCACGTATCGCCCGTCCTGGCTGATCGCGGGTCGCACTGCCGTCGTGCCCGGCGGAACGTTTGCCGGACACGTGTTCACCGTCGAGGAGTTTGTGATCGTGAATGTCTGGGGCGCGCCCGTCTGCGTATTGTTCGTGTCTCCCCCGCCCAGATTCGGGCAATTCACCAGACACGTCGCGCTCGGCGGATTCAATACGTTTATTTGTGCGCTATCACTCGCGCACAGCAGCGTGCCCGGAATCGTAGCCTTCATTTCTGTCGACGTAATGCTTGTCACCGTGATCGCCTTTTCTTGCCCATAGGAGGCCAGCCCGGTGAAAGTCACGGAAGATCCGCCGTTTTGAGTCGTCGGAAGGAAGTTCGTTCCACTCACGGTAATCGGAACGTCCGCGCATTTCGCCGAAGTGGAATCGCAATACGCCGCCGTCGTTGGCGATATCGAAGAAAGTGTCGGCACCGGGTTTGGGCCGCCATAAATAATGAACGTCAACGCATTCGAAAGTCCGTTATTCCCCGTTCCCGATTGCGGCTGGAAGGTGTTCACCGCAACTGTGCCGGGATTCGCCACCAAACTGTACGGAACCTGCGCGGAAAGATTCGTGGTGTCGATAAATGTCGTGGGCAGCTTCTGGCCATTCCATTGCACCACCGGTAGAGTCCCCGTGTTCACGAATGGGTTCGAGCCGCTGGCGATCACATATAATGTGAAGCACGGAAATGTCGGACCATTCGCGGTATTTTGGCACTGCGCTGCCGTGGACGGCGCCGCTCCTGCGGGCATGCCCGAAGGCGAAATATTCGTGAGCGTTGCACCCGTGTTGTACTGCACCGAATTGTTGTAATCGTTGCAACCCGCGAGGATGCCGAGTGCGAACAGCGCGGCAGCCACTGCCGTCGAGGACCGCTTCATTGATTCTCCTTCAAACACACTTGCCATGCGCCAGAGTTTTGACCATAGGGATTCCCAGTCTCCACGGCGCAATCGTTTATTGGGTTGAGATGCAAGGAATCGCGTTCGCGTTGATTCGTCCAGTACGGAATACCCCAATCGCGGACGCCCAAACCCACCGCATATTATCGCCTATGCCGCGTTTCCGGCAAAGTTCCCCGGCCGGCGAGGCCATCTAAAAGAAGCTCGTGATTTGAGATTTGACCGCGGGCGAACCCGTCCACCCGACCCACGCAGAGTGACTGTGCTCACATACCGAACGGAGCCGTATGGAGTACAAGCTTAATATTAGCCTTCTGGGAAGCAATACTTTCCCGACCACCTCGGCGGGTACTTCCTTGAAGCCGTTTCCGCCTCCCCGAAGAGCAATCTCCACTATCGGTTGGCAGCACATGATCTTGAATCTTACGTATGGACTGTTCCCTCCACCCGCTGCAACGACGATGCGGAATACAACCAGTACATTCGCAGAATTCTCAGCGAGGCGAAAGCAAAGAGTGCCACCCAAAACTCTGAGGATGGTTCGGACCCCCAATCCCATGTGGCCACGCGTCTACTTACAACCCCTGAATAATCCGCTTGTTTTACGGGCGTCCGCACCGCCGCTTCCAAAAAGTCAAACCGCCGCGCGGCGTGCGCTGAAGCTCAGAATAGAGCCCGACACCTTAGGCTGGAAGTCTTGAAAGCCTGAAGCGCCCAGGTATTCTTCCAACGCCGCGAGCTCGAACACGTGAAGGCCCTGCTTGCGGCTCCACTCGCGGACACCCCCGAATTTCAGGATCCCTCCACGCCCAGCCGTGAAAGTAAACACGGAAACGATTGCCCGTGGCTTCATTACCCGAGCCATCTCCCGCAGCGCGACTCTGGTATCCGCAAACAGATGCAGCGACCCGTAGCACAGCACAGCTTCGAAGAAGCAATCTGGGAACGGGATCGACTCCACCCTGGCGCGCGCGAAGTGCACATTGGGAATACCTTCCTCCGTCACGTATCTCACACCTTGCCGAAGCATGCCCTCGGACACGTCGATGCCAAATACCTCTTTCGTTGACGTTGCAACGTGGCGGCCAAATGTACTCGGTCCGCAAGCAATATCCAGCACTCGTCCTTCTGCCGATCGAATTTTCCCGCACACCGTGTCGATGAGCTGCGCAAGGGAAGGAGCCTGAAATCCACCATAAACTTTCAGGACTACCGGATACCACAAATTTGTTTCGTAGATTCGTGCCATGCGATCGATAAATCGCATTCTCCGTAACACCGGATCCGCGCTCTCAGATAGTTCTTCGCCGATGAAGTCAGGAATACCCTCTCGAACCGGATAAGTTTGCGAGCAGGCGATGCAGCGGAGCGTGCCGTCTTGTTGCTGCAAGCCGGCCTTGCACGCCGGGCACACGTAATTCTCCAGCCCGCCAGTTACACACATCTCAGCTGTTCTGACATCAATCGCCATGGGTCACCCGCCCATCCAGCAAGGTCGCTGGATTTCCGCTTGACAGTATCGTGGCTCAGTTGCAAGAGAATCAGTGACGGCTGGGCGGCCCGCCTGTGGCAGTGGACGGCAGCCCGCGTACACCACAAACACCCCGATTTTTAGCCTCACTTTAACCCGGACCTATTTGCACCCGCAAACAGTGACAACCGCGGGTTTGGGATCTATCTTCTTTGTTTCACCAGGCCGGAGCTTTGCTTTTTTCTTCCACTGAATTCAACACTCATCCAATCGCAATTGTGCATCCGGCGAAGAACCTGTCGAACCTTTTTCAAAGTCCCTTTGCAATTGCCGGTACCAATCGCCTCCCGCACATCGGCCGCCGCTTTTTCTGCCGCACCTTAAAAATTGTGCGCGATCCGTTTCGCGCTAGTCCTTAGCGGCGAACTGCCCTATGAAAAATTGTCTGAAAAATAACCCACCCAATAAACAAAATTGTACCGAGAAGAACAATCGAGAAAATCACTGCGAGAGGCCAGAAAAGCCACGACCCGGATTCTCTTCTGATGTGCTGGATGGCGTTGCGCAATGAGAAAGCCGTAGCGATTGCTCCAATGGGAGCCAGAAAGAACGCGGGCATAAACCCATCGAGTTCCGGACCATTGCATCCATGGCGCAAACAGTATGCAGCAGGCAGGAGAATCGAAAGAACGTAAAGGATTGCAACAAAATACGAAACTGCAAGAGCTAGTTTGGGTAGTATAGGACCCATCCTCAAAGCTGACCGCGTCGCTGTACAGCTAGGCACGCAAGCTTAGCACTTCAACGTCTCTGTAGGACTGCAAGAATCCAATCCAGAGCCATAACACCCCGTCTGTTTTGGTTGATGAGAATACCTGAGTAGGTCCTGATGAGCGCAGCGATTGCCCTTACGAATTGAGCATTACTTTCGTTCCAGTGCTTCGAGCGATTCGTGTGCCAATCGCCTCATCTTGGCCCGGCATTCCGTGTCTGGCAGTTCATCCGCCGCCTTTTCTGCCGCACGGTAAGAATTCTCCGCCATCTCCCTTCGCCCGAGTTTCGCGTTCAAATCGCCGCGCATCAGTTGAAAAACTGGGTTGCCCGGATATTTTTCCACCAGCGGACTGATCACTTCCAGTGCGCGTTCATATTTCTGGTCGTAATTAAATAGGTTGAGCGCCAAATAGAACCGGGCCAGCGAGCCGCTCAACTGCCCTTCGTGCATACCCCGCTCTAACTGCCGGATTCCTTCTTCTTTGTTTCCTCCCGGTATGCCCATCAAAACCCGCATCGCCCGCGCGAGCATCGAGAGCGTGTCCACGTAATAGTTGTAGAGCCCCAATCCCGTGTAAGCATCCGCGAGGCTGGGGTCCATCTTCAACGCGGTCATGAAATTTTCTCGCGCTCGGACCCCCGCGTGCGCGCCGGCGCGGTATTCCGAGCGCATCGCGTATAGCCGCGCTGCCAGCGCGTCCGCCATTGCGGCGTAGAGATGCATTTCGCCAGAGTCCTGCTCGCGAATTCTCGCTTCTGCCAGGCTGTACGCCCGTTTCGTCAGGGCAAAATAATGGTCGTCGCCCGGTTTTTTCTCGTGATGCCGCGCCATCGTCATGCCGTACTTAAACTCCGCCGACACGCACCAGATCTGCCACCAGTCTGTCTCGGCTTCTAGCAAATACCCAAGCGGCTCATCAGGTGATTTTTCTTCCAGTTCGACAATTTCCTTGCGCGCCTGCTCGCTTTGCCCCGAATAAATATCATCCAGAATCGCAGCCACCCTCGCGCTGACCACTAACTTTTCCGTAGGCTCTGCAACAACGCGACCGGCCACGAACGAACACACAAATACGATCACGACCGCGGGCACCATCCGACTCATCCGTTCGCCTCGTGGGAACCTGGCCCAACCTTCCCTCGGCACGAGTTTAAGCTGTTCCACCAATGACGCCAACCGAAATGGCAGTCGAGCGCTTGCCTTCCGCTTCCCCCCAAGCATGGGCGCAGGTGGGCCGCCGCTTCTCACACCGTGTTATTCTCGCTGCGAATGCAAAACCCGCTGCCACTTGACAGCACCACCTCACAACCTCAACTGGAGCGCGGCCTCGGCCTCAAGGAAGCCGTCGCGCTCAACATGATCGAAATCGTCGGCATCGGTCCCTTCGTGGTCAGCTCGCTCGTTATCAAGGCGATGGGTGGACCGCAGGCACTCATCGCCTGGCTGGCTGGCGCGCTCTTAGCCACTCTCGACGGCTTCGTTTGGGCCGAACTTGGCGCCGCGATGCCCAAAGCCGGTGGCACCTACGTTTTCCTGCGCGAAGCCTACGGACCGCGAAAGTGGGGCCGGCTCATGTCTTTCCTCTTCGTGTGGCAAACCTTAATCCAGGCGCCGCTTTCCGTAGCTTCCGCGGCCATCGGCTTTTCCGAATACGCCAAATTTATCTATCCGTTCAATCGTTGGCAGTCCAAAGCCATCGCCGGCGCGTTGGTGATTTTGCTGGTCGTGCTCCTGTATCGCCGCATCACCACCATAGGCAGAATATCCGTATTGCTTTGGCTAGGTGTTGTCGGCACCATGCTCTGGCTCATTTGGGGCGGTGTCCGTCATTTCGACCCCAAGCTGGCCTTCGATTTCCCGCCCGGTGCATTCCACCTGTCCTCAATCTGGTTTGCGGGACTCGGCGCCGCTATGGTCAGCACCATTTACAGTTATTTCGGCTATTACAATATTTGTCACCTAGGCGGAGAAATTCGCGAACCCGAAAAAAATATCCCGCGCGGCATCTTCTTATCGATTCTCGGCATCACCGTTCTTTACCTCGCCTTGCAGACCAGCATTCTCGGCGTAGTGCCATGGCGCGAGGCCCAGAATTCCCCGTTTCTCGCCAGCTTGTTCGTCGAACGTTTATACGGCCACGCAGCCGCCCGTTTCGCCACCATCATGGTTTTGTGGATTGCCATGGCTAGTGTGTTTTCCGTGTTGCTCGGTTACTCGCGTGTTCCTTATTCCGCCGCTTTGGATGGCAACTTCCTTCCGGTCTTTGCTCGCGTCCATCCCACCAAACACTTCCCCCATGTTTCCCTACTCTTCCTCGGCGCTCTGTCCTTTGCCTTCAGCCTGACGCTGCGTTTGAAAACCGTCATTGCCGCGATCCTGGCGATGCGTTTGCTCGTCCAGTTCATTGGCCAGGCCGTCGGCATCATTCTTCTGCACAAGCGGTGGCCCGCGGAAAAATTGCCGTTCAAAATGTGGCTCTACCCCGTTCCCGCGGTCCTCACCATGATCGCTTGGGCCTGGCTGTTCTGGCACACCGGCGCCGTTCGAAAATGGGGACTCCTCGAAGTCCTCCTTGGCGTTGTTGCGTTTTTGGTTTGGACCCGGGAAATGCGACAATGGCCGTTTGCTGTCTCAACCGATCGCCAGCCTGTCCCTGATTAACTTCGAATGCGGCGTGTTGGCCCTCGGTTTCGCTAAATTGAATTGAGAGACCCCGGCACAGTCATTCCTGACTGTGCTCTTGGCTCGGGCGTTCTGGCTCTCTTCGGTACTGGAGGAGAATTGACAACTCTGCGGTCCATTTTACTCATCGTCTTTCTCGCCTGCCTCGCCTCCTCTCCTGCCCTCGCGCAATTTCCTCCCGCACCTGGCACCGGTCCAGGTCTGCCGGAAACCATCGATGCCATCGACAGCGCTCGCGTCACCACCCGCATCCTCTATATCACTGCCCATCCCGACGATGAGTCCGCCGCCGTGCTCACTTATCTGGCTCGCGGCCTTCATGCCGACGTCGCGCTCCTCTCCGTTACCCGCGGCGAAGGCGGACAAAATGCCCTTGGGCCGGAGCAGGCCCCCCAGCTTGGCCTCATTCGCACCCAGGAACTCCTCGCCGCCACTCGTGGCTATGGCGTGAAACTCTACTTCACCCGCGCTCGCGATTTTGGTTTCTCCAAAACTGCCGAAGAATCGGAAAAAATCTGGGGCACTCAGGTCCTTGAGGATTTGGTTCGCATCATTCGAATCTTCCGCCCGAATATTGTCATCAATCACTGGGGCGGAGTTCACACCGGCCACGGTCATCATCAAGCCACTGGCCTGCTCACTCCTAAAGCCGTTCAGCTCGCCGCCGACCCGTCCTACAATCTCAGCGATCCCACCGGCAAATTGCCGGTTGCCGCCGACGAAGCTCCCTGGCGTCCACAGCCGCCCGTCCTCATACTCCGGCTCGATCGCAGCGATTCGCCCAAGGGATACATTCTTCCCCTCGACGACATTTCTCCGCTCTACGGAAAAAGTTGGAGGCAAATCGGTCTCGATGCCTTTGTCAATCATCACACCCAAGGCATCGCTGGCTTCATCAATTCACCGTTTCTGCGCCGCGCCGTTGCGCTGGTCCCGGAACAGGGTGGTACCTTCGATCCCGCTGTTCTTGCGCAGCCGCTGCCCACTCTCTTCCCCGGCTGCAAAGCTTTCAACGACGCTTACAAATTGCTCGGCCAGGCTCGCGAGTCCACACTGCAAGGAGACGTTCCCACCGCCGCCAGACAATTGGCCGACGCCGCGGCTGACTTCAATGATTGGACCGGCAAATGTGGGTATGCGGTAGCCATGAATGCGGCTCAACTGGCATACGTGGAAGATATCGGGCGCGGCCTCCGTCGTATCGAAAAAGCTTTAGCGCTCGTTGCCGGCCTTAATCTCGCTGCCGACGCGGACACCAGCAAACTCGCCATCGGCAATTCTTTCCGAGTCGAAACTCACACTTCCTGCCGCAAGCAAGCGGCTTGCTCGTTCGGCGACTTGGTACTCGATTTGCCCCAGGGTATGGAGCAGACCGCGCGCAAAACCAATTCTGAAAACGGTTTCGATTTCACCATCAACTTCACTGGCAAAGCGCCGCCGCCCGATCCCACCGACGCGCTGTTTCCTCGTCGCCCGGACGCGCTTCTGCCTTTGCTCCCGGAGCCGCCTCCACTCATTACCGCTCGCCAGGAAGTCACTGTCGCCGGATATAAATTGAATCTCACTCAGCCGGTCACGCACGTTCAGGCCACGTCCACCAGCGTCGTTCGCGTTCCCCTCCGCATTGTTCCCGATTACACGCTGGCGGTTGAACCGAATCAGGTCATCGAAGTCCTGAACGCTGCGCATAAGCCCTTCGACGTTTTCTTGCGCGTCCACTCTTACTCAACAACGCCCGCCAAAGTCTCCGTGGGATTAGACGTGCCCGACGGCATCCAGGCCAGCTCGCCGGTCTCCCTCGATTTCGCAGGCGCGGGTGATGAATACGCGCGTTTGACTGTTATCCCTCCCGCAAAGCTCGACTCCGGCAATTTCACCATTACTCCCTACGTCGAGCGCAACGCCGAAAAATTTTCAACTTCGCTCGAACCCCTTCCCTCGGCGCCCACCATCCTCTGGAGCGAGCCTGCGCAATGCGTTGTGCACGCTTTCGACATCAACGTTCCCGCTAATCTCCGCGTCGGCTACATCTCCGCGGAAGGCGAACCCATTCCCGATGCTCTTCGCCGGCTCGGAATCAACGTGGAAATGCTGGACACCGCCGCCCTCGCTTTTGGAGACCTTTCACAATTCAACGCCATTGTGGTCGGAGTTCGCGCCTACGAACTTCGCCCCGAACTCGCCGGAGCCAACCAGCGCCTGCTCAACTACGTTTCCAATGGCGGAACCCTCGTTGTCCAATACAATCGCGATTTCATATGGGACAAACTTCTTCCCGCACCTTACAAGGCAACCATAGGCGCTCCCACTCCCCGCATCACCGACGAACACGCGCAAGTCACCTTCCTCAAGTCTGATGATCCCTTGCTCAATCGTCCCAATAAAATCACCGAAGCCGATTTCCAAAATTGGGTTCAGGAGCGCGGCTTATATTTTTGGAAGGAATTCGATTCCCACTACACGGCCCTGCTTTCCATGCACGATCCCGGCGAAAAGGATCTAACGGGCGGCCTCGTTTACACCAGGTACGGCAAAGGCACCTACATCTATACGGGTCTCGCTTTCTTCCGCCAATTGCCCGAAGGTGTTCCCGGCGCCTACCGGCTTTTCGTCAATCTCCTCGCAGCCTCCGAATCGCGCTGACCTATCAAATGCCTTCTTGCCGCGCCGTCACCGAACTCCCATCGTCATTCGCGCTACAATTCCGGATGGACCAACTAGGCACATCACTCCGCCGAATCTCTTACACTGCGTTATTCTCATCTTTGTCCATCACATGAGAACAACGTCCACGTCTCGTCTCGGTGCACAGCTTCGGCTTAATAGATCCGCAGGAGAGTCTTCAGAATGAACAGCGAGTCATCGGCAGCACATCATCAATTCTTCGCATCTCGAATCACTGGTGTGCTCCTTCTTCTAGCCCTTATGCTTACGTGCACTGGCAACGCCGCCGCGCAAAAGAAAAAGAAAAATCAGGACAACTCGCAGCCTGTTCCGCCGCCCAGCGTCGCCGCGTCCGCGCCCGACGAAGCCAAGATCGACTACACGATCGGTGAGTTTCTGGGCGCCTGGCAACTCGGCGATATCGAGAAGATGCACAAAAATGTTGCTGACGATATTTCTGTCGTTGCCGGCACTTGGACCCCGCCAGCTGTGGGTTGGACCAATTACCTCGCCGCGTACCAGCAGCAGCGCGCGCGTATGCAGCAAGTCCGCCTGGATCGCTCAAACACACTCATCCGCATTGCCCCTTCGGGCCAATTTGCGTGGGCCTGCTATCAGTGGGATTTCAGCGCCGTCGTGGACGGCAATCCTATGGCCGCGGAGGGCCAGGCAACCTTAGTCCTCGAGAAGAAAAATGAGAATTGGGTCATCGTGCACGACCACACTTCGCTCGTCCAGGCCTCTCAACCCGCTTCCCCCGCGAGTACCGCTCCGCAGCCAGCGGAGCCCGCGCCTGCCAAGCCTTGAGCCCGGAAAACCGCTTCGTTCAGCTCAGAAATTCTTCAGGCCGTGGTACACGAACAAACCGGCAATCAGCAACAGCAGCACTCCCGAAGTGATCCCGCTGGCTAAGAGCGGCCGCGATAACTTATTGATCTTGGAGATCAACTCGCGCTGCTCCTTGGCCATGTGGTCTTCCGCCTTGTCCAGGAAGATTTGATCGTCTTCGTGGCTTGAGAGCACGCTCCGCCATGCAACAAGTACCAGGAAAATGGCGGTCACGAACCCCCAGGCAATCAGCAGATACAGCAGCGATCCGGTAAACGCATTCGCTACTTCAGAGTTCATAGCAACCTCCCGCTGGCATCCATTCCCGGGTTACCTGCTCTGCGAGGGCAGGGTAGGCTGGTCTTCTGCGGCGGAGTATAGCACCGTGCACTGAGAATACTAGAGGGCCGCTCACAACTCAGTAAGTGCAATCCAGCCCTCCCCCTTTTTCGCCCTATATTCGCCACCGCCTTTGGCCAGCTCTCTATAATCGCGTGTGTTGCCCGTCCGGTACGTCGCTGCTGCGGAGAAAAGTGATTGTCTCCCAAGTTCCGTCTCGCATTGCCGATTTCGAAACAATTGAGGTGAACATCATGTCGCAAATTCATCCGTGGCTCGCTCTCGGCGTTTTTGTCTCCACGGCCGCAACCGACGCCGTCTACGTTTTCTTCAACGCAGCCGTATCCGCTCGCAAACGTATTCCTGCGGCAACCTGGAGCAGCATCTGGTATCTGCTCTCCGCCTTCGCCGTGATCAGTTACACCAAAAATTGGGTTTACGTGGGATTCGCCGCCTCTGGCTCATGGGTCGGCGCCTACATCTCAATGTCCCTGCTCCATCGCCCCGCAGCCACCACGTCCCTCAACTGAGCCACGCTATTGCATCGAGTTTTTAGATTCGTAAACTCAGCGATGCGCGACCGTTTGTTCCTGGATTTGCCGCTGCGCTCTTCTCAGCAGATCATTGGCTTCCCCGCGCAGTGGTCCAGAGGGCTCCGCCGCGAGGTACGCTTCCACATCCGTGAGAACCGCATATGGGTTGTGCGCACGTTCGTGAATCCTCGCCAACAAAATGTGTGCGTCCGCCTGGTTCGCGTTTCGTCTCAATGCGTCCCACGCGCTTTGTTCCGCTTCCGCCAACCGGTTCAGTTGGAACTGCACCAGCCCCAGAAAGTATTTTCCCAGTGCCGAGTCCGGTTGCATCGACAGTCCGGTCTCGACCAGCCGCTGCGCGTCCGACGGATCATGCTTTTCACACAGCACGATCGCCAGCGCAAAATCCGCGGGCGCATATCCGCCATTGGTCAGATCGACGGCCTTCTGCAACTCGCCTTCCGCCTCCTCCAACCGCCCCAACTGGTAGTACGCCAGACCAAGATTGTGATGCGCGCGGTAATAGCTGGAATCTTTCGCCAGCGCGGCCTGGAAGTACGCCACGCTTCCCGGCGCGTCTCCTTTTTGCAGCAACCGCGTCCCCTTCCCGAACAGCGCGTCGGCTTTTCCGTTCATCCGCAACTCATCCACCGACACCGTGGAATCACTCACCGGCGTCGTGTCGCGCTCGCTGCGCCGTAGCCTCAAAATCAAAGGTCCGCTGCTGTCTACCACCTTCACCATCAGCTGCAACTTGTCGTAAGCGGGTGCGGTCACAATCACCTCGTACACCGTTGGCGACAGCCCGGCAAATGCGAACTTTCCATCCCTCCCCGTAAGCGTTGACTTCGCCATACCCGTCGAGGGCATTACGAAATCCACTCTGGCTTGCAGCACTGGCTCGCCATCCGCGGCTTTCACCACGAACCCGTTACCAGCGCCCGTCACGTTTTCCAGTGGGGGCGTCTGCGCCACACAACCAAACGCAGGAATTAAGAGTAAGAATAAAAGTGCCGCCGTGAGACGGATCGTCGACTTATACATAATTCCTTCCCATTTCCTCATGCACCTCTAGTGTGAGAAGGAACCGCGATCAGTTCTCGGTGGATTCGTCTGTTTTGTGGGCGGAGTTAACTGCACGGCCGAACAGGAGGGGTAACTGCCCGACGGGGTAAGCGCGCAAATCAGCTGTAAATCCGGGCCGAAATGCGCACTGTACAACTCATTTACATATCCAGCTCGATCCCGGAATCGCCTTCCTTCACCTGTTCACAACACCACGCCGCGCGCTTTTCCGAAATCGAGGAATTCACCTACTTTCCTGGTCAAACTCCCTACGCTCTTGTAAGGGGGCTCGCTCTTCTCCGCTTATTTCGCCTTACTCTGCCCAGCTGCTGGTGCCAGATGCACCCGCCCCCCAATCAGCAAATCCGGAACCACGAATTGCGTGAACCCGTTCACCTGCTCAGCTTTCAACGTTTCGCAGCAACCCTTCTCGGGACTTTCATACCTCACCGAGCCATACACGCCCTTCACTTGCACCTGCACCTGTGTCGGTTCCTCGTCGTAATTGACGAGTTCCACGGTGGCCTCGCCACTTTTCTCCGGATATTCCATCACCAAGGTCGTCAGCGAATTCCACAAACTCACCGGTACCCGTTCTTTTACCATCAATCGCCGCACGTCTTGCGCGAAGGTTTCCGGGTCCAACACCGGCTCAGGCAACTCAATCACTCTTCCCTTTCCCACCGTGCGCGTCACGGAAGGCCCGCTCGTCTTTTCCGCCGGCGCGGAACTCCACGGATATGTGCCCGGCAGATTGACCAGCACAGCCACGCCTCCGCGATCCGCAAATTCCTGAATCTCCCCAATCAACTCCTTCTTCAGCGGCGCGAACGCAATCACTACATCCACATCTGCCAGGTCTGCGGCTTGAACATCGTCGGAGTGCAGCACGCAAAATGGGATATTGTGCCGCGCCATCAAGTTAATCGCTTCGTACGACGTATCGTAGTCATTCGTCAGCACCGCCACTGCGCTTGCTTCCCGTTCGCCGCCCCGCCCGCGCTCATAAAACGCGATCGTCCGTTTCACTTGCTCCCAATCCGTTAGCGCTCGCTTTTCCCCGCGGGCCAATCCCTTTTGCTGAACCTCATACATTTCCAGAATCAAATCCGCATGAAATGCGCCCGCTTCGGCCACCGCCAGCGCATAGTCCGCGGGCTTCGGTCCATCCGCCTTCACAAGTGGATCGCTCACGTCCCACTCAAATGTATAGATCGGTGTCTGCCCGGTTTCGAATGCGCGCTCGTGCCGCACCGTCGCCAGATTCTGATCCAGCCACGGCTGCGACGTCGGGCTGGACACCTGCAGAATTCCGTTCCTCTGAAATACCAGCCACCCTTTCATTTGTGGCTGCTTGCCGTTCGCCCCCACCACCAGGATCTTCAACTTCGGGTATTTCCCGCGCAGTTTCTGCGCGCTTGCTTCCAATTGACTCTCCTCCGCCGCAGTACTGCTCTTCAGAAAAATCCCCGATACCCCTGAAGTTGTTCCTGCTTCCGCTGCGGTCGTCAATTGCGCCAGCGTAACCTCGAAATATACGCGATACCCTTGCTTCTTCGCCGTGGCCGCCAGGTTCTGCGCATCTTCGCTCCACGGAATCACCAATTCATTTATGCCCAACACCTGCGGCGGCGGCACCGCAGCTTGCGTCCATCGCACATACACTTTTCCCAGACCAGCCGGCGCCGAAACTGCCAAAATCAGCAACCAGCACGCAATCCCATTCCGCATCCTCATGGTTTTTCCCTTGGCCCCTCTGACAAACTCCGCTCCCTCGTACCACCGGCTTCGAGCAGCCTTGCACCGACCTTACGCGCTTGCTCTTTTTCCTGCTTCCCCGTTAACCGAATCTCCGGCCCAGTCGTCACTATTTCCGTTTCACCCTCGGCGGAAATCCAGATCGCCGCCGCTTCTGCAAGCTGTTTCACGATTGCTTTGCCTTTTTCAGGTCCTACCAGCAGTAGCGTCGTCGACAGCGCGTCCGACGCCGTCCCCGTTTTCGCCACGATGCTCAACGCGTATTTGGTTTCCAGTGGCTTCCCGTTTTCCGGATCGATGATGTGTCCAGCGGTTTCATTCCCCAGCAAGCTTGCGGGAGTTTGCTCCGAAGTGGACACGCTGTTGTTGCTCAGCATCACGGTTGGGTCCACTCGATTGGACGGGTCCCGCAAATGTACTTCCCACGCGCTCTGCCCCGGCGGCGCTCCCATCGCGTAAATCGTACTCTGCCCCGCATCCACCAACGCGTTTCGAATTCCGTTTGCGCGCAAAATCTCCACCGCGCGATCCACCGCATACCCTTTGCCGATGGAACCTACATCGATCCTCATGCAGGGCGAATGCAACTCCACCTTATCCGGCGCTATCAACTCGATTTTTTCGTATCCCACGCAAGCACGTACTTTTTCCTGCTCTTCCGCGGAAGGCGCGCGATCCCCGCGCAGCGCCGCTTTCCACAGGTCCACCAGTGGTGCCACTGTAATGTCGTACTTCCCGCCAGAAATTCTTGAATACTTCGCGGATTCCTCGATCACTCGATACAAATCCGGCGACACTTTCTCCGCGTGAAAATGTCCGTTACGATTCAAGTGGCTCAAATCGCTTTCCGGCTTGTAGTTGCTTAGAACCCCATCCAGTTTCATGATTTCCGCGAACGCCTTGTCGATCGCCGCAGCCGCGCGCGTGGAAGAATCGTCGTACGCCGCGATCTCGTAGACGGTCCCCATGATGTACTTGGTTTTGTGAACGATTGGTGTTGCGGTTTGCGGTGCGCCGGCGTCCAACAACGGAATCCACAGAAATAACGCCGCCGCGGCCAGCGCTTTACTCCAGCGCATAAATGTCACCGCCGCCACTGGTGAGATACATCGTTTTTCCCGAAATCACCGGGGCATTCTGCACTCCCGTGCCCAGCCCCGCCCGCCAAAGCATTTTCCCGGTAGCGCCGTCAAACGCATGGAGTCCCCACGATTGCACGTAAACCACGGAATCCCCGAACACCGCGGGCCCCGTCAGTACTTGTCCCGCTTCCGTTTTCCATCGCAGTTTCCCCGTAGCTACTTCCAGTGCGTACAGGTATCCATCCTTACTTCCCACCACCAGTGTGTCTCCAGAAACCGCCGGTGCGGATGAAACTCCCAATCCCGTTTCATATTTCCACCGTACCGCCCCGCTGTTCGCATCCAGCGAATAAACAAAAAAATCCTGCGACCCGATCAGCAACGTGTCCCCAACCAGCGCGGGCGAAGAATCGATTCCGTTCCCTGTCAATCTGCGCCACAGGATTTTCCCGCTCGCAGCGTCCAGGCAGTGCGCATTCCCGTCGCCGCAACCCACATAAATCTTTTTGTCTGCGGCGTACGCCGTCGTATATACGCGGCCACCCATTTGCGTCTTCCACAACTCTTTTCCGCTCCGTGCGTCCACCGCGTACACGTGAGCATCCGCGCTCCCGAAAAACACAACGCCCTGCCGCACCACCGGCGAAGCCCACACTTCTCCTCCCGACGTGGCTTCCCAAGCCTTCTTCCCGCTGTTCGCGTTTACCGCGTAAACCTTTCCATCATCGCAACCAAACAGCACCAGTTCGCCGCTCAGCGATGGTGTCGAGTGAATCTGCCCGCCTGCGTCAAACTTCCATCGCAATCGGCCCGTATCGGTTTGCAGCGCGTGCAACGCTCCCCGGTCCGCCGTCACGTACAGCGTTCCGCCGCGCAGCACTGGCGCCGTTCGAATCGGGCCGTCTACGCGCGCTTGCCACAGCGCCTTACTGGGAGACGGCAGCGCTGTCGCGCCCATTCCGCCCGTTCGCGCGTTATCCTTCAATAGCGTTACCCAATCATTTTCTGAACTTGCCGGAGCCTCCGGCACCACCGGTTTGTCTGTCATCGGACTAACTGAGCTGCAGCTTTCTCAGGTCGATTTTCTTCATATCGGATTCGCCCAACCCCAATTTCCCCGCAGCCGCTATGTGCCCCGGTTGCCGGTAGTACAGATTCGTGCTGGCGTCCTCAAAAAATTCCCGGCTATTTTTCACCAGACTCTTGGGATTGTGTTCCCATACGGAAGGCGCACCCTCGTCCCTCCGCTTTTTGTCGATCGCCTCTAATTCCACCGTATCCAGCGCCACTGGATCCGTGCTCAGCAGCAACAGTCCTGTTTGCGCGATGAATTTCTGATTCTGCGTCAGCGGGCCGCCATGCCACACCATCCGCGTACCATCCATGATGTTCAGCACCACTTTCGATCGCAGCGGTTCCACCGTGCACATCACCCCGATCAACGGATTCGTGAACGAAAACGGTTCCTTATGCGAGCGCGCCACATTATTGAATGTTCCGTAAGCCACGTTCTTCAAACACCCGGTCACTCCCGAAGCCGAATGATCCTTCAGCGTCGGCACGTTGATAATCTTCGTCACCCGGTTGGCCACGATACTCGCCATATACGACCGCGTTTCCCATTCCCCAAAAAAGTCCATTTCCACATAAACATTTGCGTCGTATCCTGACGCATCCAGCAATCCATCCTGCACGCCGATGACTTCCACCCCCGGCGGCATCAATGGCTGGTAACTTCCCAAATCCATTTCGTACCCGAAGCGGTCGTACACAAATATGTTTTGCGCCGGCACGCCCACGGAGCGCACCCCTTCGATGATTTCCCGCACCAACTCGGGTGAAGAGCAGCACGCCGGTGCGCCCGACGGGTTAATTTTCACTCCCACTACATCGCTCGGCTCGATGAACTTCGCAAACGCCGCTTTCGACGACTTCTCGCCCGTCAATTCCTTCAATCCACGTTCCAGCATGTCGTGAATCACTGGTTGCGACACCCGGTTCGCCACAATCGATCGCGAATCCGCCACTTCCACCACCCGCCCCCGATATAATCCCGGCATGCCCAACGGCGATTTCTTTGCTAACGGAGCTTCGTGCACATGAATCGGCGGCACCGCGGGCTGCACCACCTCGTCCATCCCCAGTGCTGGCACTCCACTCAGAAACAATCCAGCGCTTCCCGCACACGTCCTCTTTACAAATGTCCTTCGATCCATTCCCATGTTGGTTCCGAACCCTTCCTGACTCCGGCGCGCATTTCTAGCTCCAGCTTACTCCCAATTCCTTTTTCGTACGAGGGGGTGACAATCCCCTCCGGACTGAGTAGACTTCGTTTGATTCGTTTTAATAGAGCAGTTTGGTAGCGTCGGCATCCTGCCGGCTCTCATTCCGAACGGAGTCTTCGCAGTGAGGAATCTCTCTTTCTGTCCGTAAACACACCGTAACAGGAGGCCACCATGTCCGAAAAAATCACTCGCCGTAAAATGCTGGGCAAAGGCGCGCAAGCCGCACTCGCCGGAGCCGTCGCCTCCTGCACCCCGCCCGCGCTGAAAGCGGCCGAATCCGCTTCCGCACCTCCGCCAAGAGGCGTTGATTATTATCAGAAACTCGGCGTCACTCCCTTCATCAACGCCGCCGGAACCTACACCACTCTCTCCGCTTCCACTATGCCTGACGAAGTCCAGGCGGCCATCGCTCTTGCCTCCCAGCACCCCGTCAATCTCCTCGAACTTCACGACGCCGCCGGAGCCTACCTCGCCAAGCGCCTGAAATGCGGAGGTGCGCTGGTCACCGCCGGAGCTGCGGCCGCCCTCACCGTTGGTATGGCTGCGTGCGTCACCCTCGGCAATAAAGACGCGATTCTCAACATTCCCACCGACATGTCCGGCCTGAAAAACGAAATCATCGTGCAATCGGCGCATCGCTACGACTACGACCACGCCCTCCGCAATTGCGGTACCCGCTTTGTCGAAGTGCAGACCCTCGACGATTACGAAAAGGCCTTCAACGACAAAACCGTCATGTGCCACTTCTTCAACGCCGCCGAAGGCGGAAAAATCTCTCGCGAAGACTGGATTCGCGTCGCCCACCAGCACAATGTTCCTTGTTTCAATGATGCAGCCGCCGATGTTCCTCCCATCTCCAATCTCTGGAACTACACCCAAATGGGTTTCGACCTCGTCACCTTTTCCGGCGGCAAAGGTCTTCGCGGGCCTCAATGCACCGGACTGCTCCTTGGCCGCAAAGATTTGATCGACGCCGCCAAGCTCAACAATTCGCCATACTCCAACACCGTTGGTCGCGGCATGAAAGTTGCCAAAGAGGAAATCGTCGGCCTCGTCGCCGCCGTGGACTACTTTCTCAATCAGACTGATGCAGCCCTTGAAGCCGAATTTCAAAAACGCGCTGACCTCATAGCCGCGAAACTGAAATCGCTACCCACCGTCAAAACCCAAAGCTTCATCCCCGAAGTTGCCAATCATGTTCCGCATCTGCTCGTCACCTATGATCCGAACCGCATCAAAATCTCCGCTACCGAGGTCATGAAGAAATTGCGCTCCGGCGCTCCCCGCATCGAACTCAATCCCGGCACCGGCGGAGCTCCGGCCAGCGCTGGCCTGCCCGGTGGTCCAAATACCATCATCGTCGGCGTCTGGATGCTCCAGCCAGGGGAAGACTCCATCGTCGCCGACCGGCTCTACGACACATTGCTCGCCGCCGTTCAATCCTAATCCACCATATGATTTCCATCAGTGGCACCTCCGACCCGATTCGTCTCTGGGCGTGTACTCTTCGCCTTCGTCCGCGCCTGGCTGGCCTCCCTAAAAGCATCGACAGCTCCATTCAGGAGGCGGATAAGCTCATTTCTTCCCTGAACTCAGCCGATTCCAGTTCTAATTAGTTCTTCCGATACCGCTTCGTTTTTCGTAGGCATACCCTGCAGTCCAGCTTCAACCGGGAGACCCATGACTCTAGACGCGCCGAACCCGCCACCCAAATCCATCCTCAAACGCCCCTACTTCTATTCCGCGATCGTCTTTGCCGCCGTTCTCCTCTATGTCGCCTTTATGCTCGTCTCGAGATACGAATCGAATCGAGCCTTCAACCGCCGCAATGCCGAAAGAGCCGCCGAGCAGCAACGCGAAGAGGATCGCGCTGCCGTCGAACAGCTGGGCGGCTCCGAACTCGCCATCCGCGCTCTTTACGTTGATCCCAAAGCCATCAAGCACGGGGATTCGGCGCAACTCTGCTACGACGTGGCCAACGCCAAAAGCGTAACCCTCGATCCTCCCGCTGGGGAGGTTTGGCCTTCCCACAACCGCTGCGTCGATATCTCGCCCAAAACCACCACCACCTACACCCTTACTATCGCCGATGCCAATGGAAAGTCCGCGACTCAGACCGTCGAGCTCAAGGTTGAATGAAAAGGGATTAAGGGATCGTCTCGCCTCGCGGTGGCCGCGATAGGCTTCGGTTTGTCCGACGCTTTAAACTGTAGGCTGCCCCTCAACGCACTGTAAAACCAGCCCTTTACACCTCATGCCTAACTCCCCCTTGTCGACCCATTTCTCTCCCCCGTATAATATCTCCCTGGCGGAGTTCGGCTTAGCTGAACTCCGCATCATTTTTCTCTATACACGTGGCGAACGCATGACTGATCCTCTGGCAAAAATTAAACAGAAGTTGCAGCACGAAATTGACTCCCTCGAGCACGAACTCAACGTCGAACTCCCCAAGGAAATCGCCGTTGCTCGCGCGCATGGCGATCTCTCCGAGAATGCCGAATACAAATACGCCAAGGAGCGCCAGGGCTACGTCAACGCCAAAATCGGCCACCTCAAAAAGCGCATGGGCGATCTCGGCATGCTCAATCTCACCAACATCCCCAAAGACCGCTCTGGCTATGGTTCGCGTATTGTTGTTCTTGACGTGCAGCGCAACATTGAGGTCGAATACAAGCTTGTCAGCAGCGAGGAAGCTGACGTCGAAAAGGGCTTAATCTCCACAACCTCTCCAATTGGCCGTGCGCTCCTCAACCGCCAGGTTGGAGATGAAGTCCAGGTTGCCACCCCCGCTGGCAAAAAAGAATTCGAGGTCGTTCGGCTCGCCACGATTCACGACGAGGCTTGATTTCTTTCCGCTTGCCGCGATGAGGTCGTATGTTTTATTGGGGTTCCGGTTCCACTCTTGGTTTTCTCACTTGTCTGGGTTATTCGGCTTTCCTCGTCGGTGCATCGTTGTTATGGCGCCATCGAGCCGAATTCACCTTCTGGGTCAATGACGAACTCTCCACCTTACGCCGCAACTTCTCCCGTTATGTTCCCGCTGGTCCTTTTTATGAGCGCCGCGGCGAATCGCGCCTTCGTGTGATTCCCGCAGGCTTCGTCCATTCCGTCAGCAAGCTTCCAAGCCGCCGCTTCTCCTGGGGCGCCTTCCTTCTGGTCCTTGGCCTCCTCCTCTTCGCCCTGGACTTCTTCGTCTAATAACCTTTTGTACCTCCCGCTTCACCGCGAACTGAGGAACGGTTTTGATTCGCGTCTTTCGCAATGAATCTCTCCGTTCTCGGTTTCCCACACGCACTGCACCAGAGCTCTTGGGTTTTTCTCGCCCGAAATTGTAAACTACCAACTGTCGACTTCGATCCTCTTCATGCACCCATCCCTCATCGTTCACGGTGGCGCCTGGGACATCCCCGATGACGTTATCGATGCTTGCAAAGACGGCTGTCTCCGCGCCCTCCGTGCCGGTTACACCATTCTCACCAATGGCGGCCACGCCCTCGACGCCATCCAAGCCGCCATCACCGTTCTCGAGGACGATCCCGTCTTCGATGCCGGCTACGGCTCGCATCTCAATCTCGACGGCTACGTCGAGTGCGACGCCATCATCATGGACGCCTTGACGCTCCGTGCCGGCTCCGTTGCCGGATTGCGCCGCATCAAGAATCCCATTCAAGCCGCTCGCGCCGTCCTTGAAAATTCTCCACATATGATGCTCATTTCCCAAGGTGCCGAGCAGTTTGCTTTTGACCAGGGCATTCCCCTCTGTGATCCCGAGGAAGTCATTTCTCTGGCCGAGCGCGAAGCCTGGCAGCGATGCCGCAAGGATTCTCACGCCGCCGATAATCATCGTGGTCATCAGCAGGGCACTGTTGGCGCCGTTGCTTTCGACGAACAAGGGCGCCTCTTCGCGGCCACCTCCACCGGCGGCACCTGCTGCAAATTACCCGGCCGTGTTGGCGATTCCCCGCTCATTGGTTGTGGCTGCTACGCCGATTCCGAAACTGGCGCGGTCTCTTCCACCGGTTACGGCGAAGCCATCATGAAAGTCGTGCTCGCCAAGACCGTTTGCGATTTTCTTCGTCCCGGCGGCTCCAGTCCCACCCGTGCCGCTCAAGCTGCCGTGGAACTCCTCAAGCGTCGCGGCAAAGGTACCGGTGGCGTGATCCTCCTCGATCGCAACGGTAGCCCCGGTTACGCCTACAACACTTCTCGCATGGCCTTTGGTTTAGCCAATCCTGACGCTGGTTTCATTACGGGCGTTTAATCTATGTTTCTGCCCGCTGGTTGACCGCCACCCACCATCCCTCTACCATCGTTTTATGCCGCAACTGCATTTCTCCGGCCCATGCCACCGTTGGCGTACAGCACTGCTGCGTCCGATGGCCGCACAATGGCCGTTGCGGAACTTTCTTTTCTTGCTCCTTCTCATCGTTCCGGTCACTCCTCTTTGCGCCCAGAACGTCGACGACATCGTTGCCACTTACGTCGCCGCCCGAGGGGGCATGGACAAAATCAAAGCCGTGAAGACCGAGCGCGTCACCGGCACGATTTCTCTTGGCGCTGACGCGGAAAGTACTTTTGTTCTCGAGCGCAAGCGTCCCTTGAAATTGCGCATGGAGATTACCGTCGACGGCCGAACTCTCATTCGCACCTTTGATGGAAAGTCTGCCGGCTGGACCTACAATCCCTTCGCGCCCGATCCTGCGGTAAAGGCGATGACCGAGCAGGAAATTCGCGGTGTTTTGGAAGAAGCCGATTTCGATGGTCCCTTCATCGATTACCAATCCAAAGGCAACCAGATTGCCTTCGTCGACAAACAAGAAATCCTCGGCAAGCCCGCGTACAAATTGAAGCTCACCAATAAAAACGGTGATGTCAGTTTTTTCTACTTCGATATTTCCAGTGGCCTGTTGTTGAAGTGGGAAGGCACCCGCAAAATTAACGACAAAGATGTGCCTTGGGAATCCTACTTCCATGATTTCCGCGAAGTGGACGGCGTGAAATATCCATTCCTCATCGAATCCGATGGGCCCGGCACAGACCAAGCGCAGCGCATCACCGCCCAGAAAATCGAAGCCAATATTCCCATCGACGACTCACGTTTCGAAAAGCCCAATCCCCCGCCCGCCCCTGCAACGCCCGAAACTCCACCCGCCCAATCCCCCAAACCAAAGTAACTCTCATCGCGCCTTTCCCGATGAATCTCTCGGACGTTTCAACGCGGGTGCGGTGCCCCATATCCGCACAATCATCGCTCTTGCGTATTCACCGCAAAACGCCACGTCATTCCGAGGGAGGGAGGAATCTCTCCTCTCTTTTGCGCGGTCCTCCGTCTAAGGTCCGCCGCCCCTGTCGCAACGAATCTCTCTTCCTTGTGGCATTCTTGAATGAGCGTCAATGCCGTCCGAACCGCAACACCAAGCCCCGCAGGCCCACCTTGGCCTCTGCGCCGATTGCCTCCACGCGCGCCTCATCACCTCCGACCGTGGTTCCCAATTCCTGTTCTGCCAACTCTCGCAGTTCGACCCCAATTTCCCCAAGTATCCGCGCCTCCCAGTCCTGCAATGCTCCGGCTACTCGAAAAAGCTCTGACCCCGAGTGCGGCAGCCCAACTACCGCTTGCGGAACAATGAACAATCACTTCGCCATCCTCCATCGCCCCGCGCCACCGGAGGCACGCCAGCACTGCTGCGCCCCATGTCCGCACAAGGAGAGATTCCTCACTCCGCGGACTCCGTTCGGAATGACGGGCGTTCGGGGAGGACCGCTCAAGACGCAGTGATTGTTCTTGCGGATGCATATCGGTTACTAGCTCCGTTACGTATTTCTTAGTATAATAACGCTGCGAGGCTCCCATGGGTTCCCTCTCACCGCGTCGCATCCTCCTGACTCGCTCATTTGTGCTCGTGTTTGCTGCTGGCGTTTTTATCGCGCCAACTACTACCGCGCAGTTACTCAAAATCACCAGCGATCCTCCCGGCGCGACAGTGGAACTCGACGGTGTCCCTGTTGGCGCCACCCCTTTCGAAAAGAATTTCCCCGGCGGCTATTTTCACCGCACCAAAACCGCTTTGGGCCAGCGCCTCGAACATCCCATGATTGCCCGGGTCTCGCTGCCCGGCTTCATCACTCACGAAATCTCCCTCACGGAAGGCCCGATGGACTGGATCGATCTTCACGGCCGCCATCACGGGCAGTATTGGCTCTTCAAGTCGGATCATTTCCACGTCGATCTCGCGACGGTCGCGGGCACCTTCAGCGGCGCCATTTCTGCCGCCACGCCAATTCAGCCATCTTCATTTCAGCCAGAATTGTCGCTGGAAGAGCTCGTGCGTCGCACCAAGCCGGCGGTCGTTTGCTTGAAAGCCCTGCAAAGCTCCGGTTCTGGCTTTTTCATTACCGACACCGGAATCATTGCCACCAACGCCCATGTCGCTCGCGGCGATTCCAGCCTCCTCGCTGTGCTACCCAACGGCATGCAACTGCCGGCTTCCGTCGTCTACATCGACCCGGATCTGGACCTCGCGCTCGTCAAAGCAACCTCGCCCTCTACGGATTTTATGTTTCCGCATCTTCCTCTCGTTGACGCCTCGCATGTTCAGCAAGGCGAATCCGTCCTGGTCATCGGCAATCCCGGTGACGCGATGCTCTTCAGTGTCACTAAGGGCATTGTCAGCGCCGTAGGCAAATTCCCCGCCGCCGGACCCGGCACCTGGATCCAAACCGACGCACAGATCAATCCCGGAAATTCCGGCGGCCCACTCGTCAACACTCGCGGCGAAGTGATCGGTCTCAACAGTTTGAAAGTCATCCGCAAAAATGTCACTGGCATCGGGTTTGCTCTCAGCGCCGGCGATTTGCTGAACATGCTTCGACGCTTCTATCCCGCGCTGCCGCCCACGCAGACTGCGTCAACCACGCCGCCTTCCCATCCCCAACGAGACTCCGACGTGGACGACCTCGCCGCTTCTCCTACCTCCGCCTCATCCGATTCCGAAACGCCACTCACCCCACCAACCGCATCTCCCGAAGGTTCCGGTTTCCTTATCATCACCTCGGATCCTGATTCCGCCGATATTTTTGTCGATGGCAAATTCCACGGAAATGCTCCCGCCACACTCAAACTCAGCGCCGGCTCGCACACCGTTGTGCTCAAATCCGCAGGTCTCGCCGACTATCAACGCACCATCGAAATCCCCAGATCCAGCAAACTCTCGCTTAAAGCTGTCTTGCATTCCCCGCCGTCGCCATAGCCTCACCCGCATTGCCCCGACTCATCCCCTGTGCTAGCATCGCCTCGTTAAGAAGAGCGGACCAGGGACTGTTGTTCGATTCTCCTTCGCCCCGCTTCACGGGACCCAGGGTAGGGCCGCGCTCTCCTTCAAAATAATCTGCAACTTCGCCAGGCGCGGGCCCGCGCCTAGATTCCGTTGGCGGACCGTCGCCCGGTGACCTTGTCAGCCACCCACGCGGAGGTTTGTCATGAAAATCTATCCCACCAAGGACATCAGAAACGTTGGCATTGTAGGTCACGGCGGCACCGGAAAGACGCAACTGGTGTCGTCGTTACTCTTCACCGCCGGAGCCACCCAGCGCTTCGGCAAAGTTGCGGAGGGAACCACCACCACCGACTGGGACGAAGAAGAAATCAATCGCAAAATTTCCATTCAAACCGGCTTGGCCAACGCCGAATGGCCCTGCACTCTCTGTTCCGGCAATACCGTTAAAATTAATCTCGTCGATCTTCCCGGCTACTCCACCTTCATCACCGAAACCAAAGCCTCTCTCGTGGCTGCCGATGCCGCGCTCATTACCGTCGACGCCCACGTCGGTGCCCAAGTCACCACGGAAAAAGTTTGGGACTATTGCGCCGAATACGATATTCCCCGCGCCTTTGTCCTCACCTGGATGGATCGCGAACTTTCCAGTTTTGAACGTTCCATGGAATCGCTCACCGAACTGTTCGGCCGCAATGTGGTCGCCCTTCAGATGCCCATCGGCAGCGAGAAAGGGTTTCGCGGCGTCATCGATCTCGTCTCCATGAAAGCCCACCTTTACACCCCCGACGGCGATGGCAAGGCCACTATCGAAAATATTCCCGACGCCCTCAAGGACGAAGCCGGAGAAGCGCACGAAAAGCTTGTCGAAATGATTGCCGAAGGCGACGACGAGATGATGGAGGAGTTTTTTCGCGAAGGTACCATCCCGATTCAGGATTTAATTCCCGCGGTGCGCAAAGCTATTGTCACCGAGAAAATCGTTCCCGTGCTCATGATTTCTTCCACGCGCAATGTCGGCAGCGCCAGCCTGCTCACTTTCCTGGCTGACGTTTTCCCGCATCCCGATGAACACGCGCAAGTCGGCTACAAGGAACCCGCCGGTAAGGGCGATCGCATCGACCGCAAGTACGACGATTCCCAGCCTCTTTCCTTGTTTGTCTTCAAGACCCTCGCCGACCCTTTCGCCGGCCGCATCAACTATTTCAAGGTGAAAAGTGGCGTGCTCAAAAACGATGCCACCGTCCAGAATTTCAATCGCAACGTTCCCGAACGTTTCCAGCACACCATGGTCGTGCAAGGGAAGCAGCTCACCGAAATTCAGGAATTGCACTCCGGTGATATCGGCGCTATCGCCAAGCTCAAGGAAACCGTCACGGGTGACACGCTGGGCGACAAAAACTCTCCCATCTTCTACGCGCCGGCTAATCTTCCCGAACCTTCCATCACCTTTGCCGTCGAACCCAAATCCCGCGCCGATGAAGACAAGATCGGCGTGGCCATCCACAAAATTATGGAGGAAGATCCCGCGCTGCGTTTCTCGCGCGATCCCCAGACCAAGGAATTCCTTCTCGCCGGCAATGGCCAGCAGCACGTCGAAGTTGTCGTCGCCAAACTCCAGAAGCGCTACAACGTCAACCTCACCTTGAAACCTCCCAAGGTTCCTTACCGCGAAACCATTCGTGGCAAAGCCGATGCCGAAGGCAAACACAAAAAGCAGTCCGGTGGGCACGGCCAGTTCGGCGTTTGCCGCGTCAAATTCGAACCCGCGGAACGCAACAAGGGCATCGAATTTGTCGACGACGTTTTCGGTGGGGCCATCCCCAAAAACTGGATTCCTTCCGTCGAACGCGGCATTCGCGAATCCGCTGCCCGTGGCTATCTCGCCGGATTTCCTGTCACCGATTTTCGCGCCACCCTCTATGACGGCAAATATCACGATGTCGATTCCTCCGATATGGCCTTCAAAATTGCCGGTTCGCTCGCTTTTAAAGAAGCCATGAAACAGGCGCGCCCCGCTCTTCTCGAACCGATTATGCGCGTGGAAGTTTTCGCTCCCGATCAGTTCTCCGGCGATTTGATGGGCGATCTCAGCTCCCGCCGCGGCCGCATTGAAGGCAGCGAATCCCGCGGACACAACGTCATCGTCAAAGCCCTGGTGCCGCTCGCCGAAATGCTTTCCTACGCCACGGACTTAACCTCCATGACGCAGGGCCGTGCCAGCTACTCCATGGAACATTCCCACTACGATTACGTCCCCAACGAGCTAGCCGATAAGGTCATCGCCGCCCACAAGGCCGCTCACGGCGAAGCCCTCGTCGAAGAAGAAGCTTAATTTGCAGTTGGTTCAGAGTGCCCCGCGCGTCTCATCCACGTGCGGGGCTTTTCTCATGTGGCCCAAGCGCGACTGTCCACGCGAGCACCTTCCGATGAGCCGTTTACCAGAAGCTATAAAAACCTTTACGAAAAGCCATTACTGATGGAATCATAAGTCGGAAAAACTCCCATGGACCTCGTGCCACTCGATGAGCAATGTCAGCTGTTTATTTCCCCGTCGATCGATGACTGGAAGCCGATTGAGGATTATGGCATCACTGCGGTGATAGACCTGGACGGTAGTCTCGACTTAGGCATTCCAACCATTCCCAATCATATGCTGTATGTCTACTTTCCCATCTTTGACGAGGGCTTGCCGAATCTGAACAAGCTGCACGCGCTGGCCAAGCTCGGGGCTCGATTGGTGGCCAACGGCGAGAAAGTTCTGGCGCACTGTGGCATGGGTTTCAATCGCTCGGCTCTGGTCGCCGGATTGGTCCTGACCTATCTCGGGATGAAAGGTGAGGATGCCGTGGCGCTTCTCAGAGAAAAACGGCCCGGCGCGCTGTTCAACGAAAATTTCGCCGCCTATCTCACCGCCCTGCCGCCCAACTTCACTCCACAGGATCCTTCCTAAGACTTACCTTGTCCGATTAGCCAACATATCAGGCGCTACCAGTCTGAATGGTCTAGAATCTCGCCAGGTTCGCTTCTCCAAGCAAATTGGCGCGAGAAGCGCGTTGATGGCGGGCTGGAGGATTTAATGGTGGACTTGCGATACGGCATCCGCATGTTGAAAAAAAATCCCGTACTGACGATTACGGCGGTGCTCACGTTGGCCTTGGGAATTGGCGCGAACACCGCGATTTTTACATTGCTGTACGGGCTGGTCTTACGGAGCCTTCCGACGCCAACGGCGGGCCAACTAATAAGAGTAGGAATTTCGAGTACCGCACAATCTGACCAGGATTACGGTTCATGGATGCCCTATCAGATGCTCAAGTCTTTTCGCTCAGAGCAATCTAGTTTCCGAGATCTTTCCGGGTGGGTGCAAGACTATGCGCTGCTTCGTGACAAACAGGGATCGGTGCAGCAATACACGGCGGCGATGGTGAGTGGGAACGCATTTGATTTATTGGGCCTGCAGCCCTGCAAGGGCAGATTGATCCTACCATCCGACGATGTGAGCGGTGGGCCAAGTACGGGTTGGGTAGTAGTTTTGAGCTATGGCTTCTGGAAAGATTTTTACGGGGGCGCGGAAGATGCCGTTGGACGAAAAATTACGGTTTCAGACGTGCCAATGACGATAGTCGGGATCGCCCCTTCGGATTTTCAGGGGATTTGGCCGGGTACACAGGTCAACATGTATCTCCCGTTGCATTTTTTGCCGGTAGCGTGGAATGTCCCCGATCTAATGGAAGAAACCAACAAAAAGTTGTTCGAGCTTGACGTGATTGGCAGGCTAAATCCAGGAGTGAGTATCGCTCATGCGAACGCCGAGGTACACCAATTACAGGAAGGACTGCTTCGACGATTCATTCCTCTGGGTTTCCAAAAGGATCCGTATTTTCAGAAGGCATACCTAGAGGTAAGTTCAGCGCGAAGCGGGATACCTGACTACATAACATACACCTACAAAAAACCGCTGTACTTGACGCAAGGGCTGGTCGGAATCGTCTTGCTTCTCTGCTGCGTAAACATTGGTGGCCTAATGTTGTCTCGCGTGGTGGCGCGTCGCCACGAATTTGCCGTTCGGACCGCTGTGGGCGCGTCAGCAAAACGGCTAGTATTGCAGTATCTCACTGAGAGTTGTGTGGTTGCGGTCTTGGGTAGCACCCTGGGAGCAATGGTGGCTTGGTACGGCGGCGCCGCACTGTTGCGCTTCTTTCGTGATCCCATGATGGGCGAAGCCGTTTCTGTCCGTCCCGATACATCAATTTTCTGGATAACTCTTTCCTTCGCGGTACTGACCACTTTGTTGTGCGGCACGTTTCCAGCATGGAAGGCATCGCGCACCGATCCAGGAATGCTCGTTCTGAAGTCGCGCTCAACGATTGGCGGGCCAAAGCAGATTGCAGGACGGATGTTTGTGCCGATTCAGGTGGCCTTGTCGCTGGTGCTTGTGGTCATAGCGTCCTTGCTTTCCTTGAGTGTTGTAAAACTGCGCACGGAGCAAACGGGATTTGATTTGGACCATGTGACGATACAAAACTCACCCTTGGCCATCTTGAAACTGAAAGGGGATGCAAAGTTGGATCTTTATCAACGAATGGTGGACCGACTAATGGAAATGCCAGGGATCGATTCCGCAGCGGTCACCTTCCAGACGCCAATGACCGGAGTAAGAATGACGGCAGACTTTCAGGCCGTATCGAGTGGGCCGAGTCCGCCCGAAGACACGCAAATACCTTTCAACGAGGTGGGCCCAGGATATTTTCGTACAATGAAAACGCGCATTCTAGCCGGGAGAGAATTCGATAAAGCAGATCGAAGCTTGAATGTCTGTGTTTTGAACCAGTCCGCTGCGGAATTCTTTTTCTCACACGAGCAAGCCCTGGGAAGATATCTCCGGAACCGCGTAACGGATGCATTTCCTGACCAAGTGGAGTGTCAGGTGATCGGACTCGCGGAAGATGCCAAGTATTACGATGTGCGGCAAAGACCTCCGCGGACCATTTATCTGCCATTATCGACAAAACGGGTCGATGATTTATGGGCGATGGTGTTTTTGATCCACTCTCCGACCAAGGCACAGGCAGTTGCAGGATTTCGCCAGACGCTTTCCGAGATTGCCCCGACCGTTCCCCTGGTGATTTTTGTTACCCTACGTGAGCAAATGGACGCGGCTCTGGGCAGCCAGGAATTGATAACGCTCCTGGCGAACTTTTTTGGCATCGTGGCCCTGCTGCTCAGTGCGCTGGGGTTGTATGGTCTGCTCTCGGCAAGTGTGGGTCAACGGCGCGGGGAAATTGGAGTGCGCCTTGCGCTGGGAGCGACCCCGAGTAAAGTGTTGCGAATGATTTTATCGGAAGCGCTGGCTTTGCTGAGCTGGGGCATGCTATTGGGTGCCCTCGGACTGTTTTTTTCGATGCGGTTTGTCGAGTCGATGCTTCATGGTGTATCGGCCTACGATCCCGTTACGCTTGTAGCGGTGGCCGCGACGCTCTTGCTCGTGACGATTCTGGCTGCGATTGTGCCAGCCCTGCGCGCGGCGAGGCTGGATCCGATCGAAACATTGAGGTCGGAATAGGATTTGGGCAATGGCCTCCTCAAGTCCTGATAATCGCGCTGACCGGAGAAGTGAGTAACGGCACTTTCGTTATTTGGTGTGCCGGTGCTGCTATCGGTTCTGCCAGGCTCATTGTACAAATTTATCGGCCCCTTGGAACCGTCGGTAAGGTACCTGTCACTTGTCGCGCTTGGATCCATATCCATTGGAAGCAAAATATTCGATAATGGCGTCAGTTATGTAGGCACCTCATGAAGTTCACCCGCATCCTCATGGCCAACCTGCTGCGGAAGAAAGTGCGTCTGCTGCTCACAGTAGGCTCTTTTGCGGTTGCGCTGTTCCTGTTCGCGTTTCTGGGGGTGGTGCGCAGCGCGTTCAGCATCGACGCTGTTGTGGTCAAGGCGGACCGGCTCATCGTCGTTAACCGCACCTCCTGGTTTAACACCATGCCGGTCTCCTATGAGGATAAAATCGAGCAGATTCCCGGGGTGAAAAATGTCACGCACTACACGTGGTTCGCCGGCGTTTACCATGATGAAAAGGATTTCTTTCCGCAGTTCGCGATCGACCCGGAAGGAAACCGTCAGGTGTATCCCGAATTTCTCATTCCGGAAGAGCAATGGCAGGCCTTTCTAAAGGACCGGCAGGGCGCTATCGCCGGGATTGAAACCGCTCAGCGCTTTCATTGGAAAATCGGCGATCGAATTCCCCTGATGGCTCCCCAGTACGGCGCGGGCACGTGGGAGCTGAATCTTGTTGGCATCTATCACGGCGAGCGCCGCCAGACGGACCAAACGCAATTCTGGTTCCGTTGGGATTACTTTAATGAAAAAGTTCCGCAGGAAATGAAGGGGCAAGTCGGCTGGTATATTGTCCGTGTCGCCGATCCGTCCGACGCTGTTCGCGTCGCCAAAGCCATCGACCAGCAGTTTGCCAACTCGTCGCACGAAACCAGAACGAACACAGAATCGGTTTTCTCGGCGGACATGTTGAAGCAATTCGGCAACATCCGCTTTCTAATCGTGTCCATAGGCGTTGTGGTTTTTTTCACGCTGCTTCTGGTTACCGGCAACACCATGGCGATTGCCATTCGGGAGCGCACCCGTGAATTGGCAGTGTTCAAAGCGGTCGGCTTCTCTGACCTGAATATTCTCGTGCTGGTTCTTTCCGAATCGCTGTTGATAGCCACTATCGGTGGCGGCCTGGGCCTGCTGCTGGCCTTGCTAACCATTCCCCTCGTGGCCAGCAGCTTGAGCGGAATGTTGTCCGGGCTGGTGCTGTCGCCTAAGATTCTCCTTTTTGGATTATGCCTCGCGCTGCTCGTCGGTTTTCTCAGTGGGCTGATTCCCGGAGTGATCGCCATGCGCCTGCACATCGTCACTGCGATGCGTCGCGTCTAGACAAAGACAAACAAAAGAAGGAACTCGCCTACTCGCACAGTATCAAACCTTATATCCGGGTGCCCCATCCTTCGCGCTTTTCTAGCGAAGGGTGGGTCGTGGGGTTTTCGCTTGGTAACGCCACACCTCAGCGCCCTGCCGCCCAACTCCACTCCACAGGAGCCTTCCTAGGATTTGACTTGTCCGGTTAGCCAAACTTTACCGGGACTTAGCACTACATTGCGTGTACTTTGTCTGCGATGAGCTTCTTATAGCGAACGTTTATTCGTCGAATGTCTTCCCGGTCAAAATCCCCAGCGTCTAGTTTCCGAAGGGTCAGCCTCTTGTTGATACCCTCTGGATAGACCCACGTAACAAATACCTTATCTGGGCGGTCTTGAAACAGAATTGTTATGAACGTACCGCCAAAAGTGTTTACATCACGCGACATGACGATGAATTTGCTGCGGAAGTATGCCTTGTCCCACTTGCTCAAAATCTCGCGTTCCTGCTCCGTGCCTCCCGACCCGTTGAGGTAGCCGTCAAACAAAATTCTCAGGTAGCGGACATCTGGATTCTTGTAGACGAGATAATACTGTTCCAGTTGTTCCTGCGTGAATTGAGCTTCGCCCTCCGGTATCTTGGAATTTGTTTTTTCCTGTGCTGACAATACTCGTGTCAGAACCAGCACAACAGAGCAGAGTACGAAGGCAGCGCGGAGAAAATGCTGAAGCCTTCTTGTCGCTCTAAAGTCATTCAGCGCAAATGAATTCACTAGAGTTGCTCCCTTGGAGACACGCACATCTGGCCATTCATTGAGTGAGTACAACTGACTCATAAAGCAAGTTCCCTGTCATTGTGCCGATTAACGCGCGCTAATCGGAAAAGTGCTGCCTGCTACTCGGCCCCCTCTGCGTTACTCCCTCTCTTTTCTTTTCCCTCGACCTTTCCCCGTCTTACGCTAACGTTCCCGCGTCAATCCGCGTTCCGCCTCACAACTCCAATCGAGGTCCCCAGCCATGCGAAATACGCGCCGTGTGCTTTCCTGTTCGTAATCTTGTCTCTCTCTCTCCAATGACGTTCGCCAAAACATAGCAATCCCCGAACCACGTTCACACCACTGCAACATGGCAATTGTAAGAAAACACACCGTCGAAATTGCCCAGCTTCCGGATATCATTTCGAAGGTCAGCAACAAAGTACGCAAAAGACTCAACCGCATTTCTGAACAGTCCGGTGCTCATGCAGATTCTGTTCTGTATCCAAGAGCTTCTCTTCACGCAACTCAACCTGCGGCTGTTCCTGTTATTTTTCCTCCTAAGCCTAGGCGCAAGGGCAAATCTGAGCGCGCAAATTCCGTTTTACACCGATGACACCGAGGTGACTCCCCCCAAAAAGCTGCACTTCGAGTTCTTCAACGAGAGCGATGCGCTGCAATCCGCGCTATATCCGAGCCTGCGCCAGAATACCTCCAATTTCAAAGTGAATGCCGGTCTGGCTCACAATCTGGAACTCGACTTCGACGTCCCCTACATTTCCATTTACCGTGACACCGGAACCGACGGATCGTCGGGCATCGGTGACTCCAATATGGGTATCAAGTGGAAGTTCCATCAGGCCTCCCCCGGATCGCGGGTTCCCTCTCTGGCAGCCACCTTCTACGTCGAATTCCCGACCGGAAATCCTGGCGATCAATTGGGATCGGGTGTCACCGACTACTGGCTCAATTTCATTCTCCAAAAACCCTTCTCGGACAAGACCCGCCTCAACGCCAACGTGGGCCTGTTATTCGCGGGAAACACAAGCACCGGCGATGTGGGAATTCGGACTACCAGAGGCCATGTTTACACCGGAGGATTGTCCGTGCTTCACGATTTTTCTCCCGCTTGGACACTCGGCGCCGAGGTCTACGGCGGCTATGCGGACAACGATCAACTCGGCCACCGCCAATTGCAAGGCATGCTGGGAGGACAATACAATGTCCGCTCTGGCTTGATGCTAACCTTCGGATTGATTGTTGGCACATACACGGCGAGTCCGCGTGTCGGCGGTCAAGTGGGGTTTGCGATGGACTTTCCCGACCTGTGGCGCAAAAGGCAGTAACGGTTCCCCAGGAAGAATTTCGGACCATTTTTTCACGGAGGTAAACTATGGCCTGTCAAGCAGAGCTGCTCAGAAATGTTCCTCTGTTTTCACTCTTGGACCCGGATGAAATGGCGGTCCTCGCTCAGCAGGTAGAGATAAGAAACTTTGCCGCGCGAGAACGCGTTTACAAAGAGGGCGACCCAGCCGGGCATGCCTACGTCATGCTTTCCGGACGGGTCCGCGTCACCACCGTCGATACAGACCAGCAGGAAGTGGTCGTCGACGAACCGTCCAAGGGCGAGTTCTTCGGTTTCGCTTCCATGCTGGAACAGAGCCCGCACCAAACCACTGCAGTCGCTTTGGAACAGTCCTCCTGCCTGGAAGTTTCACGAGATGACATCGCCACACTGCTGCAGAGAAAGCCGCACGCTGGCATGGACCTGCTCACCACGCTTGGGCGGCAATTCCACGCTGCTCAAGTGCTCGTGCGCATGCGGGCCAATCGAAATCCCAACGAAGTCATCGAGCAGGAAGCGTCCTTCGGCGAACGCATTGCCGACATGGTCGCCGGCTTCGGCGGTTCGTGGACCTTTATCATTTCCTTCGGCGTAGTCATCACCGTTTACACCATCATTAACATCGCCCTCGCGACCAAAGCCTGGGATCCTTATCCGTTCATCTTACTGAACCTCTTTCTTTCCTTATTGGCTGCCATTCAGGCGCCGGTGATCATGATGAGTCAGAACCGCCAAGACACCAAGGATCGCCTCAGAAGTGAGCTGGATTTCCAGGTCAATAAACAGGCCGCATCGGAGATTCAGGGATTGGCGCGCAAGCTCAACACGCTCGATGAGAAGATTGGCGACGTCGGCGAACTACTTCGTCAAAAGGCGACTCGCTGAAGATTCAGAACTACCCTGCTACATTCACTCGCGTCGCTCTCCAAACGTGTAAATCAAACTCACCGATGGCCGCAGGTTCGATTGACCCTGCAACTCCACATTGGAATTAAAGTATGACGTGTGCAGATAATCCACTCCCACGCGTATCGCGAATATCCGCGAGATCCGATACTGCACTCCGCCTCCCCCTGCCCACGCAAATCGGTTTGCAAAACCCAACACAATCTGCCCGTTCGATTCGAAGTTCACGCCCGTCTCTCTCGCCCCGCCCAAAAGCAAATGCGCATACACGTTCATGTTGCGTTTGCGAACCGGATAGAACACCGGCCCGGCCATATACGTCAGCAAATCCGCGGTGTGATTCGAACTGAACGCGTTGAAATTCCGTGCATACCCCAGCTCCGCCGCCACTCCGAACCGCCGCGACAGGTCCGCATTCCCCACCAACTGAATCCCGTTCATCCCCAGTCGCCCCTGTGATGGCGTACTTGCGTCAGTATATGTATAGCCCGCGCCCGCCTCGATCACCGGCGCGATTCCTCCGGCAATCGGACCTTGTGCCCGCGTCACCAGCGGCCCAGCCAGCACCAGCAAAATGAATAGTTTTAGGATCGTTCTCATCAGTCCCTCAGGGAAGCTTGCGCTTCCGTGCCTCCGCTTCAGACACCCTGCCCCCGGCTTGGCGTCTTTCAAATTTGGCTGAGCCCCTGCTCACCGCGGCTTGGGTAGTAAATTATAGGCAGCGCTACAAAGATGCTTCAACGCGATAAAGGTACAGGTCCATTTTTTAAGTGCTTTATTTATAACCGGGTGCCTGACCTGTACTCCCTGTACTTTGGACCTGCCCCGCGAACCACCTGCAAAATCCCCTCACTTACGTCCATTTCGGCAGAAACATCCCGGTTCGCCGGGCATGCTCCTCAAATCCCGCACCGAATTCTTCGCGCAAGAATCGCTCTTCTCTCCGCGCTTTGAAATAAAACGCGCCAAGCACCACCGCCACTCCGATCCACCCACGCACATGACTTCGAATCATCGCCGTTCCCACCATGCCTAACAAAATCCCCGTATAAATCGGGTGCCGGATCCAGCGATACAATCCCGTTCGCACCAGTTCATGCCCGGCCTTCAGCGTCACCATCCCGCTCCAGTTCGACCCCAGGCTCAATCGCGCCCATATCGCAATCCCGATACCCACCGCGGTCAGCGCCAGTCCCGCCAACCAAACAGCACCCGTGTTCGGCAGCAGCCGGTAGTCCAACCAACCCCAGTGCGCGCCCTTGGCAAAAAGCAGGTAAAACCCCAGCGTCACAAAAATCCCGTGTTGCGCCCGTTCCCACCAATTCTCCAGCTTCTTCGCCTTCTTCATTCCAAACCACAACACCACCCACACCACCAGCAGCACCATCCAAAGGTCGCCCGCCCAGTCCGAAGCTCGATCCGCTGTGATCCAGTTCAACTGCATCATTCCTCGCACCGCCTCGATATCCCACTCGCTTTAACCATATGGGTCTTGCGGTCTCCAGAGTATACGTTCCACAGCTTCCAAAATTTCACTCGCGCACGTCGCCGCCAATTTGGTGGTTGTCGTCAAGCATTTACCCGGCCAATAATTTCAGCCATGAAAAAGCCCGCCGCCCCGCAATATCATCCGCAAACCCGCGCCATTCATGCCGGTGAACCCCAGCGTCACGGGGTTGGTGCCCCGGTCACGTCCGCCATCGTGCGTTCCTCCACATTCACCCTCGCGTCCAGTGAGGAACTCAAGCTCTGGGCCGAAGGCAAAAGCAACGCCTTCATGTATACCCGCGATGGCAATCCCACTCTCGCCATGGCTGCGAAAAAGCTCGCCGCGCTCGAAGGTGCGGAAGACGCCGTGGTCACCTCTTCCGGCATGGCCGCGATTTCCAGCACGCTTCTCAGCTTCCTCAGGAATGGCGACGAGCTGATTTCCACCTCGCAAGTTTATGGCGGCGCTTACCGCCTGATGCGCGACATTTTTCCCCGCTTCGGCATCACCGTGCGCCACGTGGAATCCTCGCTCCACGGCCTCGAATCTGTCCTCACCCCAAAAACAAAATGCCTCTATGTCGAGACTCCCACCAATCCCACTCTCTACCTCGTCGATTTGCGCAAAGCCGCCGCTTTCGCCCGCAAACATCACCTCATCAGCATCGTTGACAACACTTTCGCCACTCCCATCCTCCAGAATCCCATCGCCTATGGTTTCGACATGGTCGTGCACAGCGTCACCAAAGGACTCTCCGGACATTCCGACCTGCTCGGCGGTGTCGCTGCCGGCAAAAAACAATACGTCGACGAAGTCCGCCACATGATCTCCTGCTTTGGCGGCTGCATGGACCCGGAAGTCGCCTTCCTGCTCATGCGCGGCATGAAAACTCTTGGCGTGCGTCTCGCTCGCCAGTGCGACACCGCCATGCGCGTCGCCACCTTCCTCGAGAAGCATCCCAAAGTTGCCCGCGTCCACTATCCCGGGCTCAAGTCTCACCCCGATCATCAACTCGCCAAAAAACAGATGCGCGGATTCGGCTCCATGCTGGCATTCGATCTCAAGGCAGGGTTGCCCGCCGCGCGCAGATTCTGCGATCGCGCAAAGCTCTTCTTGTTAGCGGCCAGCCTCGGCGGCGTGGAATCCCTGATCATTCTCCCCATTTACGGTTCGCATTACGCCATGAATAAGGACGAACTGCGTCGCGCCGGAGTCGAACCCGGAACAGTTCGCGTTTCCATCGGATTGGAAGATTCGCAAGATCTGATCGAAGATCTTCAGCAGGCGCTTCGCTGATATTGTGGAGTGACCAGTCTTTAGACTGGTTACAGGTACGCCTTCGTGGTTCTCTCACTGACTCTGCCGGACAGCTTCACCCCGCCGGCACTTCCGCCGGTACGTCCCATTCTTCTTTTTCCGGCAGCATCGATTTCACTATGTCTTCCAACTCATGCGAACTCTTCACATGTTCCGGATAATTGTGTGCACTCAAGTCAAAACTCGTCCCATACTTTGCGCGCACCGGCTGCAAGTCTTCTTGCAGCCGCAACGACATGCGCTTGGCATTCAGCGTGTCCGTCTCGGGCAGCACGATTCCAAACAGATCCTCGGACAAGTGATAGATCGAATCCGATGGCCGCAATTTCTTCGACAATGCCTTCCCGGCATCGCCCAGCGCCGTTTTCTGATCGTTCGCCGTAGTCCGCGCTCCCGCTTTCACTTTCACCAGCACCAACGACAGGTTTTTTTCCATCGTCAGCGCCCGCCGGAATTCCATCGTCAGCCGGTCCCAGAAATATTTCTGATCCGGCATCGACTTCAGAATGTCCGCGCTCGCCTGCAGTTGCAGCGCCACGTTCCGTTCCAGTTCCGTCAGTAATTGTTCTTTCAGCCGGTTGAACGTGCGCTGCCGGTCGAACAGGTAGCCCACAAACAGTGCCGTCAACGCGCAGAATCCGAAAAACGCCACTCGCAGCGTCCATTTATTCCCTTCGGGATGCACGAACACCAGCGGATACATGAACGCGGCTAATCCCGTTGCCAGGATCAATACAAACACCGCGGAGAAAATGGTCAGTTGCAGGCCCCTGCGCTCCAATCGGTCCAGCTCTTGCCGATCTATTTTCGTCATGCGGCCGCTCCATTCCCTAGCCAGTCCGCCCTGCTCGCCCGCGATTCCAGCGCATTCCCGATCGCGTCAGGCGCACCGCTAGGAACGGTGTTACCGTCAGAATCCGGCTACCGCTGTACCCCGGCAATAGCCCAACCGTACTTCAGTTATGAAAGAGATATACCCATGTGAGCGACCGCTTGGTAGCGCCGGCTTCCAGCCGGCCCGTTGGTTGGAAGTTGCGCTCCATGTCCGCACAATCCTTGCGTCTTGAATGATTCCCACGGAAAAACGTCCGTCATTCAGAATGGAGTCCGCGTAGTGAGGAATCTCTCTTGTTGTAACCTCACCCAGTGCGCGCATCTCGCCATGATTCTCTCTTGCAGGTTTACGATGAACAAACAACTACGGATTCGCACTCCCCGCGCCGTATTCCGTCTGGTCCACAAACTCCGCCGCCACTCCCTTTGGACCAACGCCCCAACCTTTTCCCTGAATAAACGTAACCGCATTCAAGCCGGGAGAGTCGATCGGTGTCCATCGAATCCCATTGCGGCTCGTCTCCGCCCCATTCAATCCTACCGCCACAAATCCCGCATCAAACGTATCCACTGCTGAGCGGTATCCCCTCGGCATCCCCTCCGCCAACTTCCACGTTTTCCCTTCATCGTCCGAATACGCCACGATTTTCTCGCCCGAGCCCGGCTTTTCGTAATCGCCCCCGACCACCACCACCGTGTCTCCCACGCGCACAATCGAAAAAATTCCCTGTGATGCTTTCCCGCAAAGGATCGGCGTCTCGCTCACGCTCCACGTCTGCCCAAGATCCTTGGAGTGGAACACGCGCGCCCGCGTTCCTCCCGTCGCAAAATAAATCTCCGTTCTTCCAAACAGCAGCAGGCTGGAATTACTCGCCGCGAATGCCCCCTCTTGCGCCAGCGCCGCAGGCATCTGTTCCCGCGGCAATTCCTTCCAATGCACTCCATCCGTGGTCGCCAGCAGCAGGAATTTCCCCTCCACGGGATCGCTCAATGCAAAACAATTTTTCTCGTCCAAGCAGGCCAGCGCATCCAGAAAGAATCCTTTGCGCGTATCCGTGTACTGCACATTCCAGGTAGCTCCGCCATCCGTCGATTTGTAAATCCGCGAAGCCTTTCCTTCCCCGCTGGACATCACGTATACGTTCTTGCCGTCGAACGTCTGTACCCCTCGAAAATCCAAATTCTCCCCGCCCGCAATGTGTACCGGTTCCCACGTCTTCCCGCCATCCGGCGAGCGCACGATCACTCCCTTCGCTCCCGTCGCCCAAATCACGGTGCTCCCGCGATGGACCACCAGCGCCACTCCCCGCAGATTCGCATCCGTTCCCGTCGGCTGCACCGTCCACCAGGAAAGTCCGGGAGCCAAAACGAGCGCAACGATACTCACAAGCCATCGCATGCCCTTTACTTTATCAAGTTTTTGTCTTGCTTACTTTTTCGCGGCGGGTACGTTTGTCGAGTGCACCGTGCGGGCTTCCGGATGTTTCGGGCTCCAGTCTTCCGGTGGAAATGCCACTCGCCAGAACGTCGGACACGCCACCGTGAATTCCAGGCCGATTTCCGCCTTACCCGAACGCACCGGGCCCAAAAACACCACGTGGCATTCCTGCTCTTCCTGCGTCTGCTTATGTTGCATCAACACGATACTTCCGCTGGTCAGCCGCGCCTGCAACGGCACCAGTGCGCCGTGCGCATTGATCGCCAGTGTCGACGCTTCTTCCTCAAATGTTTTATTCTGCGCATCATTCCCGCGGATTCGGACTGGCACCTGCATCAGCACTCGTTGGCTGCGACGGCGCGGACTTGGTGGATGGTGGGTAGGATTCGAAGTTGTGGCCATAGGACCTCGGACACTTCCAATATACCTCGCGTACCGCGCCTGTCGAGGTGCAACCGGAATCAACGTATGCAAAAAGGATATGCGGCTTACGCCAAACCGCACATTACAGAAAACTTACATTTGGAATCGGTTGCGCGGGGGAAACTAACGAGCGACAACTCGGGGCCGTGATTCTTCACGGTCATAATCAAAAGAAGTCTGTTGTTCTATCTTGTTTCGCTTGTCGCGCTTATCGCGCAGAGTCTTATACGTGAAACCTGCTCCCAATAGGAGAGCGGCGAATCCCACGTACATCCCCAAAAGCGTAAAGAAGGGATTTAGATTCATGTTCGCCTCCATTTCTCGAACAGCATTCCTGATATCTGGAAAAACCCGGCTACAAGAAAGATTCCACTGATGATCCCAACGGTAGGCCAAAAACGGATTTTCCAAGTACCGTCGAGACCTTTAAGCCAAATATCAAGATTCCCGAAAACAAAAATCAAAACCGCTGTTTCCCTCAAAAACTCTCCGACCATCGCAAGATGGCTCTTCTTTTCCTCAGCCATTCGTTTAGAAACCTAGCAATTGGCTAAGGTTGTACTCTACTGGCTGGGCCGAAGTAAAGCTTAATCTCATTAAGCGCTTACACGTTTGATGAGTCAATCACTGGAAGGCCACAGATTTTCTAAATGGTAGTGGTACCAGTGTACCCCTCCTGCAATGACGGCACCGGCGCATTTAGATTCGCTGGGTGCGTTACGATCGCTGATCGATTGGCACGTAGTCCCGCGTGTCGTATCCCAAATAAACCTGCCGCGGTCTGGCGATCTTCTGCTCCGGATCGAGCAGCATCTCTTCCCACTGTGCCACCCAACCAGACATTCGCGGGATCGCAAACAGCACCGGGAACATCGTCATTGGGAACCCCATCGACTGGTAGATCAGGCCGGTGTAGAAGTCCACGTTAGGATACAGTTTGCGCTTTATGAAATATTCGTCCTCCAGCGCAATCCGTTCGCATTCCAATGCGATTTCCAGCAACGGATTCTTGCCCATCAGTTCGAACACTTCATACGCGATCTTCTTGATGATCCGCGCGCGTGGATCGTAGTTCTTGTAAATCCGGTGGCCAAATCCCATCAGCCGCATCTCGCCGGCTTTCACCTTCTTGATGAACTCCGGCACTTTCTGCACCGACCCGATTTCCATCAGCATCCGCAGCGCTTCTTCGTTCGCCCCGCCGTGCAATGGCCCATACAACGCCGCCGTAGCTGCCGCCGATGCGCAGAATGGATCCACATGGCTGCTGCCCACGCAACGAATCGTGTTCGCCGAACAGTTCTGCTCGTGGTCCGCGTGCAGAATAAACAGCACATCCAGCGCGCGCTCCAGCGTTGGGTTCGGCTTATACCGTGTCTCGCTCGTGCGAAACAGCATGTTCAGGAAGTTCCCGGTATAGCTCAAGTCATTGTCGGGATACACGTACGGCATGCCCAGCGTGTGCCGGTACGCGAACGCTGCCAGCGTCGGCATCTTCCCAATCAGCCGGTACGTTTGTTTCTGCCGTGAAGCCTGGTCGAAAATGTGTTTCGAATCCGGGTAAAATGTGCTCAACCCCGCAATTGTCGAAATCAGCATCCCCATCGGGTGCGCATCGTAGTGAAATCCATCCAGAAATTTCTTGATGCTTTCGTGAATGTACGTGTGGTGGATGATGTGGTACTGCCAGTCCTTCAATTGCGCCGCGGTCGGCAATTCCCCGTGCAGCAGCAGGTACGCGGTTTCCAGGTACGTCGATTTCTCCGCCAACTCCTCGATCGGATACCCGCGGTACCGCAAAATCCCTTGATCTCCATCGATGTACGTAATCCGGCTGATGCACGACGCCGTGTTGCTGAACGCCGGATCGTAACTCATCATCCCGAATTCCGCTTCTTCCACCTTGATTTTGCGCAGATCGCTCGCCCGAATCGTCTCGTGTGTGATAGGAACTTCATAGGTTCTTCCAGTGCGGTTATCGGTGATCGTCAGGGTTTCTCGGCGAGTGGACGAGGAAGCCGCCTCGCTGTTGTTCGTTTGCGTCGTTGGAAGAGCAGAGTCCATGCAAAATACCTCAATCTGGCCGGCCTGAGCGTAGCCTCGTAGAATTACCACTTTACACCAAAGAAACCCCGTGGAGGAAACGAACCGTTTGCTCCTCTTCGTATTCCTCCTCATCTCCGCAATCTTCGTATGTTCGTCTTCGTAGGGTGCAGCACTGCTGCGCCCCATGTCCGCACAATCGCAACGTCTTGAATGATTCCTGCGGAAAAGTCCCGTCATTCCGAACGGAGTCCGCGTAGCGAGGAATCTCTCTTGTTGTAACCTCGACAATTACCGGCACCGGTTTTCAAGGCCGCTAACCTGAGCGTCATCCCTCGCTTAGCCCGCGGTTAAATGTGCCTCTTGACAATAGTCGTGATGACGACTATTATTGTCCCCGTCCTGAAGGAGGCTCCATGATTCGTATCCACAAGAGCGACGACCGCGGCCACGCCAACCACGGCTGGCTCGATTCCCGTTTTACCTTCTCTTTTGCTGATTATTTCGACTCGCAGCACGTACAGTTTCGCACCCTGCGGGTGATGAACGACGATCGCATCGCCGGTGGCGGCGGCTTTCCCACTCACCCCCATCGCGATATGGAGATCGTCACCTATGTC
>CAVUNS010000011.1:0-247431 GCA_963742905.1 Candidatus Acidiferrales bacterium
CGTTGCCTACCGGATTTACCCGCGAGTCTCTAAAAGCCCCGCGATGTACCGGAATGACAAACTGCGCTTAGCGAGATTTTGCCTGCGCTCGTTTAAGGCCTCGCTCGGAACTATGCATGCCAAGGTCTTTGTCCTGTTGGATGGCTGTCCTCCTGAATTTCACGCGCTCTTTCAGGAGTTTTTGAGAGCTCCGATCTGCAATTGATTCCGCTGCAAGGCGTCGGCAATCGACAAACGTTCATGCGCCAGATCGAAATTCTGCTGGACCAAAATGATTCCGATACGGTCTATTTCGCCGAAGACGACTATTTCTATCTGCCCGGCCAGTTTGCATGCACGGTCCAATTCCTAAGGGACAATCCGGATGCTGACTTCGTTTCACCTTATGATCATCCCGACTATTATCGCTTGCCGTTGCATAGCGAGAGTCAAGAGACTCGGACTCAAGGCGAGTATAACTGGCGGACGGCAGCCTCGACGTGCTTGACCTTTCTAACCAGAAAGCAAACGCTAGCCGAGACTCAGAAAGTCTTCCGGACCTACAATTTGCGTAACCCCGACGTATGTCTTTGGCTGAGTCTGACCAAGCAAGCGGTCCTCGATCCAACCATCATTCGACGGTGCTTTCGCAGAAGAGAATAACCATGGGTGCCTTCGTTGCCCTCTCTTGGCTGTACGGCTGGCCGCAAATTCTGGGCGGGCAGAAGCGGAATCTTTGGGTCCCGCACCCAGCTATTGCCACGCACATGGACCAGAGCTTTCTAGCACCTGGAGTTGACTGGGCCGCACATTTTGAGAGCGCCGCGAAATGTGTATAGGCCGTAACCAATGCTCATCCTCAGAACAGGACTGCTTAAATGAATCCTACGGTAGCGCCAAACGAAACAGGATTTCCTTGCAGACCCACAAAACGGACTGGGAAGAGTTGGCTCTTTCGACCCGATGTGGGCGGTGCTCAGCGAGAAGAACAAACGCGGCAATAAGTGGAACCCCGAAGAATTCTTCGGCACCGGAAAACGCGAAATCGACTGACTCGCAGAATCCCTCTGTGCCGACTAACGTCGCAAGAGCGCTTGATTTCGGGTGTGGCCTGGGGCGGCTGACTCGCGCTCTGCTCGATCATTACACGGAAGCACACGGCGTCGACATATCCGCAACGATGATTGAAGCGCTCAGCGAGTTGACTCCAAGATGCCATTTCCATCTCAACAACTCGCAAGACCTTTCGCTATTCTCTAAGCAGACCTTCGATCTGGTCTACACCAATCGCGTCCTTCAACATATGCCTTGTCCTGCCATGATTGAAAAATATATCAGTGAGTTTTTCCGGATCACGGTTCCAGGCGGGTTCGTCGTTTTTCAGGTCCCTTACAAAAAATCACACCGAAATTTCATTCAACTTGAAGCGGTCTGGTTTCCGTCTTCTGAAGTCTCTGGGCGTCCAGTCAGAAACCCTATTCTCACAGCTTAAGCTCCATCCGATGAGGATGACCGCCCTTGCCAAGAAACGGGTCCACGCCATCATCCGCGAATTCGGTGGGGAACTAATCAAGGAAAAACCCGATAACTCCGCACATTTTGCCGTACTTTACGATTGTCGGCGGCTCTCATGTGAACAATAAATGAATCCCGTTCCGGATGTGAGCACATCACGAGAACTTGCCATAACTGCGCTGTCGTGCGGCCGACGGCCAAGAGTTTCAGTTTGCATGGCAGCATACCAGGGACAACGTTTCATTGCGACCAGCTTCGTTCGATTCTCGAGCAGTTCGCGAGTACGATGAAGTATCGTCGTAGACGATCATTCCACGGATCGAACTCGCCAGGAAGTACAATCACTTGCGGATAGCAGGGTCCGGCTATTCGAGCATCATACTACCCAGGGCATCGCTCCGGACCTTCCAGGAGGCCTTGCTCCGAGCAACTGGGGACATCATTTTCCTGAGTGACCAGGACGATATTTGGTCACTCCGCAAGGTTCAGCAGGTGTTGCGAGTCTTCGAACTTGATCCCGGCGTGACTTTAGTCGTTACCGATGCCGCGCTGATCGACGAGGATGGCAAACCCATAGGCGCCTCTTATTACGATATGCGGGGCACATTTCGCGCCGGACTCCTTTCCAATTTGCTTCGCTGCAAATTCCTTGGCTGCCTGATGGCATTCCGAGCGGAACTAGTCCTTAAGATTTTGCCCTTTCCATCCGGATGTGGCGACGTACTCCACGATTTTTGGATTGGCGTCGTAAATTCCATCACCTCCGGCAGCACTCGCTATTTGGAAGAACCTCTTGTCTGCTATCGCAGGCATCCGGGGGCTGTCACAAAAGGCAAACTTAGTACTGAGCGGAAAGTACAGATTCGCCTGAATCTTCTTGCGGCCAGCACGTTTCTGGGCGAGAGATTTGCTGGCGCGTAGGGTTGGAACTTAAGGATGTACTTTGATAACGTTAAAGTTATAGATGCCGTACGTAGTCAATTAGGAGACGAACTAGCCTTGGTCCCGGGCAAAGACCCTCGTCCGCTTTCTGTTCTGCATGTTGGCAAGTTTTATCCTCCACATCGCGGAGGGGTGGAAACTCACCTTCAGCACCTCGTTTCCCAGCAAAGCGCAGACATGTCGGTCGAAGTGATCGTGGCCAACGACCGGGCGGTTACGGAAACCCAGGTTCTCGACGGAGCCAAGATTACGCGCCTGGCCACCTATGGGACCGTCGCTTCTCAGCCTATTTGCCCCTCGTTGCTCTGGCGACTGACCGGACGGAATGAATCATCCATCTTCATGTCCCCAACCCTTGGGCAGTCCACGCCTATCTCATGAGCGGTCACAAAGGCAAACTGATCATTACCCATCACGCCGACACCTTGGAAGCCGCCAACTCCGGCGATTCGTCAATCCTTTTGTACGTCGCGCCATGGATAGTGCCGAGGCAATCATCGTCACTTCCAAACGGTATCTCGACAGCTCCGATGAATTGTCCGACTTTCAGAACAAGTGCCATGTCGTGCCGCTTGGAATCGATAGAGAGGTATTCGGGCCGAGGTGCCTGCACAGGTTCACGGGATTCACGAAAAATATGGTAACCGGCTCATCATCGCCGTGGGCCGACTGGTCTATTACAAAGGATTTGAGTATCTCCTGCAGGCCATGCGGAACGTGGACGCCAAACTTCTCCTGATTGGCAGTGGCCTCTCAAGGAAGGAGCTCGAGTCCGCGATTGAAAAATTGGGCGTGGCCCACAAGGCTTACTGCTTGGCCCTCTCGAAGACCTTGTACCTTACTATAAGTCGGCCATGATGCTGGTGCTGCCCTCCGTTTCCCGGGCCGAATCTTCGGCATGGTGCAGGTGGAGGCCATGGCCGCGGGTATCCCTGTGATTAACACCCAAATTGATTCCGGCGTTCCGGAAGTTTCTCTGGATGGATCACGGGCATCACTGTTCCCCCCAAGGAGCCAGTTGCCCTCGCGAAGGCGATGCGCAAGCTACTTGATTGCCCAGAAACTCGAGCGGCATACGGACACGCCGGCTTCGCCCGCGCTCAAGCGGAATATTCAGTCGAACGGATGGCGCATCGCACTTTCGAAGTCTATGAATCAGTTTTGTAATTCCCGGTATTCCAAAACTCGCCCGCTCCGAGAGTTCTGGCCCTATGTCCTTCAGGGTTTCCGCTCGTAATCACGGTAACCGCTCAGGCTGTAGTGTGGAAGTCCACTGGCCCAAACAATCTTCACAAGGAAATGTCCGTGTCCACATTGCTCATCATACTGTTCTGTTGTTCCCTGCTCCTTTCCGCGTTCCTGACAAGATTTGTGCGTGATCTCGCTCACGCCAGGGGATGGCTGGAAACGCCGGTTCTCGACCGTCACGTACACACGATCCCGCTTCCCGAATTGGTGGCGTGGCGATTTTTGCTTCTTTCATGGTAGTGGCGTGCTTGCTCTCGCTGTTGCGGCCTACCTGCACTCAATGGTTCCTCCCGTAATACCCACCCTCAAACTGCTGGCTCCTGCGCTCATCGTGTTTTTTCTCGGCCTCTATGATGACTTCCGGGGCGCCAGTCCGGCCCTGAAATTCCTGTTGCAAGCTGTTGCCGCCAGCTTCCTTTATTTTGCGGGTTACGGTGTTCACCAATTCGACCTCGTGTCCTCCGGTCAAGCCCTCCAGGCCTTCATCGGCTTACCGCTCACCATCTTCTGGGTGCTTCTGATTACCAATGCTTTTAATTTGATCGATGGCCTAGACGGTTTGGCCGCCGGTTCCGCTTTATTCTCGACTGTAGTCATTTTTGCTCTTTCGCTATTTACTCCTAACGCGCTGGTCACTTTGTTTTCCATCGTTCTTGCTGGAGTGATCGTCGGCTTCCTTCGCTTCAATTTTCATCCTGCGTCCATTTTCCTTGGCGATTCCGGCAGTTTGTTCATTGGCTTCATGATCAGTGCCCTGGCCCTCGCCAGTTCTCAAAAAGCTCCTACAATCGTCGCGGTCGCCATTCCACTCGTATCTCTTGGGTTTCCCATCCTCGACGTTCTTCTCGCCGTCGGCCGAAGGTTCCTGCGTGGCAAACCACTGTTCGCCGGAGATCGCGACCACATCCATCACAAACTGCTCAAGCGCGGATTGTCGCAGCGCGAAGCGTTCTGCTGCTCTATGCCGTTACCGCCGGATTCGGATTCCTCAGTTTGGCCCTTCTTCATCGCGCTACCGAAGTGGCCCTTATCCTCGCCTTGACCGGCACTGCCGTCCTCATCGGTGTCCAACAATTGCGTTATGACGAATTCGGCGAAATGCTCTCCATTCTTCAACGAGCCACCCGACGCCGCCAAATGATCGCCAATCACGTGGCCGTTCGTCGTGCTATCGAATCTCTGGAGCATTGCCACGAGTTCCAATCCATCTGTGCAGTGCTCAAGGAGACGTTTCAGCCCGTAGGCTTCGATGGCATTCGCTTCCAAATGTTGCATCCAAACGGATTCTCCGCTGGTTCCTTCGTCCCCATGAACTACGAACCCGACGGGAAGCTCGTCCTGTGTTGGTCAGAGCATCCATTGGACGATGCACCATGGGAACTTCGCCTCGAACTCATCTCCAGTTCCTCGCAACGTTGGGGTTACGTTTCTCTGATTCGTGTTTCCGATGGTCGGCCCATTGCTATCGACGTTAACGTGCTCACTGGCGAGTTTCGCCAGGCACTCTCCAAGGCCGTCGTCCGCGCCAGTGATGCCATGGAAGATCTCCAGCGATGCGGCTAATTCCAAAAACGAACTCCTCGCCAAGTAGCTGCCGGCAAAACCAGCTGACACTAAACCCTCCTGTTTCATTTCTCACCACCCAGTACACTCCTGGCACCACAATCCCTCTCGATCCGTTCCCGAACAGCTTAAGAGAACGGCTATAGGACGCCGCCCGACCTGGCCCGCCCAGGACCGGCGACGCTACGGGTGTGGCCATGTTGCTTTTCACGCCACCTTTTCCTCCCGTGTGACCGCCATCATAGCGCGGCCACAACTCCCGCCTTAGCCTCTTATTAGGTGCGTCGCTTCCGCACCTCGCACCGTCGGTTAGCTGAGTCCCTCCCGGCTCACGACCGCTCCGCGCTTCTCTCCTGCTTGCCTTCGGTACGGTAATCACCAGGCCATTGGCCCGTCCGCTTGGGAATGAAGTGCTGGTTCCTTTGAAAGGAGTGCCATGCACGCGTCACCTCCAGAGACTCTTCCGGCTGCGGAGCGCGCCTTCATCGACCAGATGGTTGCAAAATTGACTGGCCGTCCGGGTTCACTCCTGGGTATTCTCGAAGCCGTCCAGGAACACAATCGCCACAAGTACCTTCCCACGGAAACTCTCGAATACGTCGCCGAAAAGACTGCCACTGCTCTTGTCTCGCATCTACAGCGTGGCCACCTTCTATGCCCTTTTTAATCTCAAGCCACAGGGCGACAACACCATTTGCATTTGCCGCGGCACCGCGTGTCATACCCGCGGCTCGCGCAATCTGCTGCAAAGCGCGCGGCTAGAACTGGGCTTGGCGCGGAACAGCAAGGAAGAGAACGATGCGGACAAGCTTCTTCTCACCACTCCGGACAAAAATTCACCGTGCGCACCGTGGCCTGCTTCGGCCAATGTGCGCTTGCCCCCGTCGTGGAAGTGAACCACCGCATCTGCGGGCATGTGAACGAACGCACATTGCAGCGCGAAATCCAGACCATCGAGCGGGAGAGTGAGTGATGCCGCGCATTCAGGATTTCGGCGCGTTCAATGCCGTTCGTGAAGCCGGTCTGGCCAAGCTGGTTCCACACGTGCCCCGCATCGCGGTTGGCATGGGTACTTGTGGTCGCGGCAATGGCGCCGAGGGCTTGTACCACGCGTTCGCCGAGGAACTCTCCCACAACGGTGGCAATGCTGTGCTCACGAACGTGGGTTGCTTCGGCGCGTGTTTTCAAGAGCCGCTGATGAACGTTCGTCTTCCCGGCTATCCCCTGGTGATTCTGCGTCGTGCCCAGGCCAACGATGCCGCACGCATCCTCCATGATCTCTCCACCGGAACCATCCCGTCGCGAATTGGCTTATTGCAAGGTGGAAGAATGGGACCATATCACCGGCATCGTCAAATACGGTCGCGGCTATCCAGAAATTCCTCGTTTGGAGCGACGTGCCCTTCTTTCAAAGGGCAGAAGAAAATTGTTCTGCGCAATTGTGGCTTCATCAATCCCGACGATATTGAGGAATACATCGCCATCGGCGGCTATCAGGCTCTCTACAAAGTCTTAATCGACGGCCGGCCCGAAAATGTCATCGAGCAAATTAAGGCCGCGAAGCTACGAGGACGCGGTGGTGCAGGTTTTCTCACCGGCAACAAGTGGGAGTTTCTCGCCAAGGCAAAGGCCGACCGCAAGTACATCATCTGCAACGCCGACGAAGGCGATCCCGGCGCCTACATGAATCGCAACGAAATTGAGAGCGATCCCCACTCCCTGCTCGAGGGCATGATCATCGGCGGCTACGTGATGGGCGCGAGCGAGGGCATCATTTATGTACGCGCCGAGTATCCCTTGGCGGTCCATCACTTGAATCGCGCCATCGAACAGGCCCGCGAATACGGGCTTCTGGGCGAGAACATTCTCGGCCGCGGATTTAACTTCGACATCGAAATCGTCGAAGGTGCTGGCGCGTTCGTCTGCGGTGAGGAGACCGCCCTGATCGCCTCTTTGGAAGGGACATGCTGGCGGCCACGTCCGCGCCCGCCGTTTCCCGCGCAAAAAGGACTCTGGGGCAGGCCCACCAACATCAACAACGTCGAAACTTGGTACAACATCGCTCCTATCATCACCAAAGGTCCGGCATGGTTCACCGAAACTGGCAGCCCTAGGAGCTCCGGCACAAAAGTCTTTTCGCTCGTCGGCAAGGTCCACAACACCGGTCTCGTCGAGATGCCTCTTGGCACCCCGCTCAAAACTTTCATCTACGACATCGGCGAAGGCGGCATCAGCGGCCGCCAAGTGAAAGCCGTGCAAACTGGCGGACCCTCCGGCGGCTGCATTCCTCACGAAATGTTCGACACCCCGTGGACTACGAGAGCCTCGGCTCGCCTCGGCTCCATCATGGGCTCGGGCGGCATGGTGGTCATGGACGAAGACAATTGCATGGTCGATGTCGCCCGCTACTTCATCGAGTTCACTCATTCGGAATCTTGCGGAAAATGCATTCCGTGCCGCGTCGGCCTCAATAAATCCCTTCGCATTCTCAACCGCGTCACCGAAGGCGCGGGCACCATGCATCACCTCGAACTCCTCGACGAGCTCAGCCGTTACATCCGCGAATGCTCTCTCTGCGGCCTTGGCCAAACTGCCCCCAATCCCGTCCTCACCACCCTTCGCCATTTCCGCAACGAGTTCGAAGATCATATCGTCGCGCATCGTTGTGCTGCTGGGGTTTGCGAGGAACTGCGCCCTCTCCCTGCGAGAACAGTTGCCCGCTGCACATGAACATTCCGCGTTTCCTGGAACTCTACAAGGAGCGCCGCCTGGAGGACGCGTTCGAATCGGTCATTCTCGATAATCCACTTCCTGCTTCCACCGGACGCGTTTGCCAGCACCCCTGCGATGCCCGATGCCGCCGTCAGACTCTGGACGAGTCCGTGAATATGCGCGAGGTGCATCGTTTCATCGCTGATTCCATTTATCTCTCCGACCGCTATGAAGACATGGTTCAGCGGATTGTGGCCAGAAGACTCGAGCACACCGGACGAAAAATCGCTATTGCTGGCGCTGGCCCCGCCGGGCTCACCGGTGCGTTCTATCTCGCCCTGCTTGGCCACGAAGTTACCGTCTATGACAGCAAGCCCGAAGCCGGTGGCATGCTCCGCTTTGCGCTCCCGGAATATCGACTGCCGAAAGGGGTACTGGCTAAGGAAATCGAGCTCATCGAGCGCCTCGGCGTCAAGTTCATCTTTAATACGCGCGTATCGGCTTTGACGTTCCTCTCAACGATCTCGACGACCACTTCGACTCCGTCTTCCTCTCCATCGGCACCTGGAAAGAATCCTGGATCTACCAACCTGGCACCGAACTCAAAGGCGTCTATCCAGCTCTGAATTTGCTCGAAGCTATTGCCAAAGGAGAAGAGGTCGCTATCGGCCGAAAAGTAGCGATCATCGGCGGTGGAAACGCAGCCATCGATTCTGCCCGCAGCGCTTTGCGCAAAGGCGCGGAAGTTACCGTTTTCTATCGCCGCGAACGCAAGGACATGCCAGCCATCGAAGAAGAAACTCGCGCTGCCCGCGAAGAAGGCGCCAAGTTCATCTTCCTCGCTGCGCCTCATCGCGTGATCGGCGATCACTCGGGCCAAGTCCGGGCCATCGAAATCGTCAAGACCCGTCTCGGCGAATACGACACCTCCGGCCGCAGAAAGCCGATTTCCACCGACGAGATTCAGCGCTTCGACTGCGATTCCGTCATCTTCGCCGTTGGTGAAAGCGTAGACCTCGATTTCGCTCGCGCTTCCGGTCTGAGTCTCAAGGAAAATGGCACCATCGAGGTGAATCGCTTCACTCTCGAATCCAGTCGCCCCCGTTTTTATGCCGGGGGCGACGTCATCACCGGCGCTTCCAACGTTTCCAACGCTATGGCCTATGGCAAGCAGGCCGCGCGCAGCATCGACCGCCAACTCATGGAAGCCGACCGTTGGGAGAAATTATTCCGCCCACTCGCGTACGGCCAGATCGTCCCGGAGAATCCCAGCCCCAATCACCGTCACACCGGGCATGTTTTGCCGCCGGGTACGCGTGTTGCCTCTAACGCCGAAGTAGTCACCGGCTTTACCCACGAAGAAGCCTTGGACGAAGCCTGCCGCTGCTTGCGCTGCGATCTCGAAGTTGCTGAGACCAGTTAAGAAAGGACCGATCCTTGCCGCAAAAAAAGATTTCCATCCGCATCGACGGCGAATTGGTCAGCGCTCTGGAAGGCCAGACCATCCTGCAAGCGGCCAAGGCTAGCGGCAAATATATTCCCACGCTCTGCGATCTCGACGGACTTACTCCCGTCGGCGCCTGCCGCCTCTGCATCGTTGAAGTGCAGGGCACCGACCGCCTTTTGCCCGCCTGCACTACGCCGATTCAGGATGGCATGTCCGTCACTACAAACTCGCCAAAGCTCACACAATATCGCCGCATGTCCATCGAACTGCTCTTCGTCGAACGTAATCATGTCTGTGCCGTCTGCGTTTCCAACGGCCATTGCGAATTGCAGTCCATGGCCAGCGCACTCGGCATCAGCACCGTTCATCTTGCCTATAACTTCCCGGCTCTTACGTGTAGACCTGTCGCATCCCCGATTTGTTCTCGATCACAATCGCTGCATTCTGTGCACCCGCTGCGTCCGGGTTTGTGCGGAACTGGAGGGCGCGCACGTCTGGGAGATGACCTCCCGCGGCATCCACGCCCGAATCGTCAGTGACTTGAACGCGAAATGGGGAGATTCGAAAACCTGCACCAGTTGCGGCAAGTGCGTGCAGGCCTGTCCCACCGGTGCGCTCGCCGAAAAGGGCTATGCCGTCGCTGAAATGGTCAAGAGCAACGAAAAAATCAGCTCTCTCGTTCGCCGCAGAGAGGTCCAGGTATGAAGAAAGTGAAGGTAGCGACCGTTTGGCTGGACGGCTGTTCCGGCTGCCACATGTCTCTTCTCGATATGGACGCCGCCATTATCTCCCTGGCCCAGAAGATTGACCTCGTTTACGGTCCCCTCGTGGACGCGCAGGAGTTTCCCGATGATGTGGATGTCACTCTGGTTGAGGGGGCGGTCAGTTCGCAGGAGGATCTCAACAAGCTCCAGAATATCCGCCAGCACACGCAGATCCTGATTTCGCTGGGTGATTGCGCCGTCACCGGCAATGTACCCGCCATGCGCAATTCCATCCCGGTCAGCAAGCTGCTTCAGCGTGTCTACGTCGATGGCGCGCAGGAAAACAAAGTGGTCCCCTGCGAAGGCGTGCCGCCCCTTCTCAAGCAGGCGCGTCCTCTGCGCGAGTTTGTCAAAGTTGACATTTACCTCCCTGGCTGTCCGCCTCCCGCCAAATCCATCTCGACAATCATCCTCGATTTGCTCGAAGGCCGTAAACGCAACGGGAATCTCGCCGTGAAATTCGGCTAAGGAGCTGCGATGAAGCGCATCACCATCGACCCGGTTACCCGCATCGAGGGCCACGCGAAGATCGTCATCCAGCTCGATGACAGCGGTCACGTAGCGGGAACCGAATTTCACGTCACCCAGATTCGCGGCTTCGAAAAATTTACGGAGGGCCGCCCTTTCTACGAGATGCCCGGGATCACTTCGCGCATTTGCGGCATCTGCCCGGTCAGCCATTTGCTTGCGTCTTCGAAAGCTTGCGACGCCATCATGGCTCTGCGCATCCCTCCGGCCGCCCGCAAACTCCGCGAATTCGTGCACTGCGCGCCAGCTCGTCCAGTCTCACGCCCTCAGCTTCTTCTATCTTTCGGCTCCGGATTTCCTGCTCGGCATGGATTCCGATCCTGCCACCCGCAACGTTTTAGGGGTGATCGCTGGTCATCCGGAACTGGCGCGCGACGGCATCGAGTTGCGCAAGTTCGGTCTGCAGCTCATCGAGAATCTTGGCCAGGAACGCGTGCACCCCACCTGGGTTGTTCCCGGCGGCGTCGGCTCGCCTCTCTCACCCGCCGTTCGAGATCGCACCCTCGCCGATCTTCCGGCCGCTCATGCCATCGCCGACCGTACCCTGCGCTTCTTCAAATCTGCGCTCGACAATTACAAAGACGAAATCGCCTTTTTCGGTTCTGCTCCTACCCTCTATGCGGGCCTCGTCGATCGCAAAGGGAACCTGCAGCTCTACGATGGTGGTCTGCGTTTTCGCAGCGCCAGCGGCGACATTTTCGCCGACCAGATTCCCGCCGAAGAGTACGGCGATTGGATCGCCGAAGCCAGCTTGCGAGACTCCTATCTCAAAGCCCCCTTCTTCAAACCGCAGGGTTTTCCCGACGGCGTGTATCGCGTCGGTCCCTTGGCGCGCCTCAACGTTGCCGATCAGTGCGGCACGCCCCGCGCCGACAAAGAGTTCGCGGAATTTCATCAGCGTTTCGGCTCGCCCGCCCACAGCTCGTTTCTGTTCCACTACGCTCGCCTCATTGAAATCGTCTACTCTCTGGAGCGCATCGAGGCGCTCCTGAACGATCCGCAGATTCTCGATACCCATGTGCGCGCTACCGGCGGAGTCAATGCCCGGAAGGAGTCGGCATGATTGAAGCTCCCCGCGGTGTACTCATTCACCATTACAAGGTCAATGATGAAGGCGGCATCGTTTGGGCCAACCTCATCGTAGCCACCGGCCACAACAATCTGGCCATCGGCCGCAGCATCCAGCAGGTCAGCGAGCATTTCATCGATGGCTCCAAACTTCAGGAAGGCATGTTGAATCGCGTTTCTGCGGTCGTGCGCGCCTACGATCCTTGCCTGAGTTGCTCCACCCACGCCTTCGGCCAGCCCGCTTTGCAAATCCGTCTGCTCGGACCCGACGGAGAGCTTCTCGACCAGCTCATCCGTTCATAAAGAAGTTGTAGGGCTTACGCCTCTCCGAGGCGCGCCGGTCTCTATCGGTGGTTGTCCTATACTCGCGCCAGGCTGCGCCGCCCTCTACCACCAATGGGGGCTTCGAGGTTTTACCCAATCAATATTTCCCCCAGCATGCGAAACCGAAAGCTTAATAGTTCGCAAATCTTGAAAACTGCCTCGTGAGACATCGAATGTGACTTTCGTTTTTCCCTATGCTGATCGCTCGCTCTTCCGCATTCGCCGGTTGCCAGATGCCTGTTGCTGGCCGTTGCATTTCTCTTTCTATCTCCACTCCACCCTCTCTATGCCCAGCGTGCCCGCGGGGAATTCGCATCGAAGTACACGATCCCAGGGGCCCCGCTTTCTCCCGTAGGTCAGTTGCTCAGCGACGGCAATCAGATCCACCGTTCCTTCCAGGTCCCGCCCGATGGTATCTACGTTGCTCAGGACCTGCCCTTCGGCGTGTACCACCTCACTTTGCAAAAAGATGGTTTTACGCCCTGGTCGGACTCGTGGAGATCCGTTCGGAAATTCCCGTTCGCACGAAGATCACCCTGGACGTTGCGCCGGTCACCACCAAAGTTGAAGTCAACGATTCCGCGACCCTCGTCGACCCCTACACCAGCGCCTCGCAATATTCCATCGGTCGCCAGAATGATCAAAGAGAATCTTTCCGTCCCAGCCCGGCCGAGAGCTTGCTGATCTCGTCAACAATTTCCCGGATTGGCTCTATGAAGCCAACGGTGTCCTTCATCCCCGCGGCTCGGAGTACGACGTCCAATATGTCATGAATGGCCTGCCCAGTCACGCAAAATCGTTCGCCTGCATTTCGCTCCTCCTTCGAACCGGATGACGTCGAGTCCTTGCGCGTCCTCACCGCCGGTTATCCCGCCGAATACGGAAGGAAACTCGGTGGCGTCGTCGAAATCAGCACGAAAAAAGACACCCCCGACGGCCTTCATGGCCAACTCGAGGCCGCCGGTGGAAGTTTTTCCACCATCACCGGTTCCGCCGGCCTTTCTTACGCATGGGCGAAAAACGTAGTTTCCGCCAGCGCTTACGGTCTTTCACACCGATCGCTATCTGGACCCTCCAGTCCTGCAGAATTTCACGAATAACGGCAACGCCGAGGAATTTCACTTCTTCTTATGAGCGCGATTTTTCCGATCGCGACCGCTTGTGCCTCACCGTCTATCATGACGCGGTCCGCTATCTTGTTCCCAATTATCTCGTTCAGCAGCAAGCTGGCCAGCGTCAGGACGTTGCCGTCACCGAGACAAGCGGCGAACTTTTCTTTCAGCACAGCTTTTCTCAGGAACTCTTCTCAGTGTTTCCGCCAGCGTGCGCGATTCCGCTTTCGACCTATCTCCAATTCACTGTCCACGCCGATCATCGTTTCACAGAATCGCGGCTATCGTGAAGGCTATGCGCGCGCAGATCTCTCCGGCCACCACGGCCGCCATGACTGGAAAATTGGCATCGATGGAATCTTCACTCCCGTTTACGAGAATCTCCAGTACCTCATCACCGATCCCTCGCAGTTCGATCCCGGAACCCAACCGCAATTTCACTTTTCCGCCAACCAATGGGACATTGAGTCTTCCGCCTACCCCAGGATCAGATTCATTCCGCAATTGGAATCTCAGCGCCGGTCTTCGGTTCGACCATTATGATTTGTTGTTTCCAAAAATGCCTGGAGTCCCAGAGTGGCCGTGTCCCGTTTTTCCCTTCGCTTAATCTTCTTGTCCACGCTTCCTATGACCGTGTTTTCCAGACTCCCGCGCTCGAGAATCTCCTCCTCGCCAGTTCGCCCGAATTCGATTCCGTGAATCCCATCGTTGTGCGGTTTCCTGTTGAGCCCGCCCAGCGCCAATTATTATGAAGCCGGCGTCACCAAAGCCATCGGCGGAAAATTACGTCTCGACGCCAATCTTTTTCGCCGCGATTTCCATAATTTCCCCGACGACGACGTGCTCCTAAATACTGGCATTAGCTTCCCATTGCTTTCGCCAACGCCCGGGTCTTCGGCGAGGAAATTCGTCTGGAAGTTCCGCACTGGTGGCGCTTCTCAGGCTATGCCAGTTATGCCAATCAGTCGGGCCTTGGCCAGGGGCCAATTACCGGTGGATTGTTCATTGGCGCCAGCGATACCGGCGACTTGACCGACACCAGCAAATTCGCTATTTCCCAGGACCAACGCAACACTGCCCGAGCCCGCTCCGCTTTCAGGCGCCTCGTCGTATCTGGCTAGCGCTCGGCGCCGAGTACGGTAGCGGTCTTCCCGCGGACACCACCGCGGATCCCGCCGAACTCCTCGCGCAGTACGGCTCCGCGATCCTCAATCAAGTGAATCTCGAATCGCGCGCGCGTTCGTCCTAATTTTTCCTTGGATGCTGCGGCCGGTGTCGAACTCTTCCACAAGGAACACCGCAGCGCTTCTTTCGTGATTCAGGGCGCCAATCTTACCGACCGCGTAAACGTCATCAACTTTGCCAGTATCTTCTCCGGCACCGCTGTCGCCGTTCCTCGCAGCGTCTCATCCCGCCTTCTCCTAACCTTCTAATCTCCTCTTCCCGGCGTGCTCTGCGCCACGCGTTTCTATTCCCGAGCCGCCGCCGCTTCCAAGCTCCCCACCGGAAACTCCGCTTTCGACACAATCTCTGCTCTCATGTCCGGCGGCTCCTGCGCATCCACCACCGCAATCGCCGCCATGTTCACGATCTCTTCCACCTCCGCGTCGCGTTGCAGCACATGCACCGGCTTCGACATGCCCATCAAAATCGGCCCGATGGTTTCCAACCCGCCAATCCTCCGCAACAGTTTGTAGCACGTGTTTGCCGAGGTCAGGTCCGGAAACACCAGCACGTTTGCTCCTCCCCGCAGTTTCGAAAACGGATACGTTTCCTCGATAATTTCCGGCGCCACCGCGGTATCCGCCATCATCTCCCCGTCCACCATCAATTGCGGATCGGCTTCCTTCACCAACTGCACAGCCTTCCGTACCTTCTCGGCCAGCGGATGATTCGTGCTTCCAAAATTCGAAAATGACAGCATTGCTACCCGCGGCGTCACGTTAAATCGCTTTGCCGTCTGTGCTGCGCAGATCGTAATCTCGGCCAGGTCCGCCGCGCTCGGCTCGATGTTCACCGTACAATCCGCCAGGAAATACATGTCCCCGCGCCGCGTCACCAGAACGTAGAGTCCGGATACGCGGTGCAGTCCTGCGCGTGGTTTAATCACCTGCAGCGCCGGCCGGATCGTATCCGGAAAATGCTTGCCCACGCCGCCCACCAGTGCATCCGCATCTCCTGACTCCACCATCAACGCGCCAAAAATCGTCCGATCACAGATCAGTCCTTGCGCTTCAGAAAGCGTCACGCCATGCCGCTGCCTCAACTCGTAGAGTGTCCTGATGTACCCTTCACGCTGCGGCCAGTCCAACGGGTTTACCACCTGGATCCCCTGAAGCTCGACGGACAGATCCTTCGTCTTCGCCCGAATGGTCTTCTCGTCTCCCAGCAGGATTGGCTGCGCGATTTTCTCTTCCACAAGGATGTGCGCCGCACGCAACACTTTTTCGCTTTCGCCTTCTGGGAACACCACCCGCTTCGGACGCGCGGCCGCCTTTCGAATGATCGTGCGCATCAATTCGTGCGCTTTTCCCAACAGCATTTCCAGCCGCTCACGATATTCCGTCAGGTCTACTGGAGTCCGTGCCACTCCTGTTTCCATGGCCGCCCGGGCTACTGCCGACGCTTCCCACACCAAAACTCGCGGATCGAATGGTTTCGGGATGATGTACTCCGGCCCAAACCGAAGCCGTTCCACTCCATACGCGTGGCACACGGCATCCGGCACATCCTCCTTTGCCAATGCCGCCAGTGCTCGTGTCGCCGCCAATTTCATCTCTTCGTTGATAGCCGTCGCATGCACGTCCAAAGCTCCCCGGAAAATGAACGGGAAGCCCAGAACATTGTTCACTTGGTTCGGATAATCCGATCGTCCTGTCGCAATGATGACGTCACTTCGCGCCGCCAGCGCTTCGTCGTACGTCAGTTCCGGATCGGGATTCGCCATGGCAAACACAATCGGCCGTGCCGCCATCGACCGCAGCATTTCCGCCGTGAACGCCCCCTTCGCCGACAATCCCACCAAAACGTCCGCGCCCTTCACTGCGTCGGCCAGCGTCCGCCATTCCGTTTTTCGCGCAAACCGCTGCTTGTACGGATTCATTCCTTCAGTGCGTCCCTCGTACACAACTCCCTTCGTATCGGCCAAAGTGATGTTTTCGCGCCGTACTCCCAGGCGCACGTAGTGCTCAGCGCACGCAATTCCCGCGGCGCCGCTTCCATTCACCACCATCCGTATCTGGTCGATTGGCTTTCCCACCACTTCCAACGCATTCAGCAGCGCTGCTCCCGAAATGATCGCTGTCCCGTGCTGGTCGTCGTGGAACACTGGAATTTTCATCGTGCGCTTCAGCGTTTCTTCAATATAAAAACATTCCGGCGCCTTGATATCTTCAAGGTTGATGCCGCCAAAGGTCGGTTCCAGCAGTTGACATACTTTGATTACGTCTTCCGGGTTCGTCGAGTTCACTTCCAGGTCAAACACATCCACGTCCGCGAATCTCTTGAACAGAACGCCTTTTCCTTCCATCACCGGCTTTCCTGCCAGCGCTCCGATATTCCCTAAACCCAGCACCGCCGTGCCATTCGAAACCACCGCCACCAAATTGCCTTTTGCCGTGTATTTGTACGCGTCCCTCGGCTCTTTCTGAATCTCCAGGCAAGGCTCGGCGACTCCCGGCGTATACGCCAAGCTCAAGTCTCGTTGCGTCCTGCACGGTTTGGTTGGTGCCACTTCGATTTTCCCGGGACGTGCTCCCAGGTGATACGCAAGCGCCTCTGATTTCTTGATTGTCATAGCCATTCTCCAGACTGCGCGCGTCCGTGACGTTTCCGCTTTTGTCTTTCAGGCCTGAGTTCCGCTGCCCTTACCACTCACCCGTCGTCAGATATTCGTGGATCGATTTTGCTGCCCGGCGTCCTGCCCCCATCGCCAGAATCACCGTCGCCGCCCCGGTCACGATGTCTCCCCCGGCAAACACTCCCTTACGTGACGTGCGCTGGGTGTCCTCGCTCGCTTCGATATAGCCCCACTTGTTCGTCTTCAGCCCCGGCGTCGTCGATTGAATCAACGGGTTCGCGGACGTTCCCGTCGCGATAATCGCCACCTGCAACGGCACCTCAAATTCCGACCCGGCAATCGCAATCGGGCGCCGTCTCCCCGATGCGTCGGGCTCCCCCAACTCCATTTGCACGCACCGAGCCGCCTTCAACCACCCCCCAGCACCAATAAATTCCACCGGATTCGTCAGCATTCGAAACTCAATACCCTCCTGTTTCGCGTGCTTTACCTCTTCAATGCGCGCCGGCATTTCCGTCTCGCTGCGCCGGTAAATCACATAGGCCTTCTCGGCGCCTAACCGCCGTGCAGACCGGATCGCATCCAGCGCGGTATTTCCTCCGCCTATCACCGCCACGTGCTTACCGTGCAACTGCACCATTGGCTCGTCATATTTCGGGAACTCGTACGCGTGCATCAGGTTGATTCGCGTCAAAAATTCGTTCGCCGAATACACCCCATTCAGGTGCTCGCCGGGAATGCTCAGAAATACCGGCAATCCCGCGCCCGTGGCGATGAACACTGCGTCGTAACCTTCTTCTTCGAACAGTTCATCAATCGACACCGCCTTGCCAACCACCACATTCGTCTCGAACTCTACGCCCATTTCCCGCATTTTGTCGATCTGCTCGCAAATCACTTGTTTCGGCAGACGGAATTCCGGAATCCCGTACACTAAAACCCCGCCAATCTCGTGCAACGCTTCGAACACCCTGACGTGGTGACCTCGCTGGACAAGATCCCCGGCTGCGCTCAGCCCCGCCGGCCCGCTCCCGACAATCGCCACCTTCTTGCCCGTAGCTGCCGCGTTCGCCGCCATTGGTGCGCCTGCGCGCTGTTCGTAGTCCGCCACGAATCGCTCCAGATAACCCACCCCGAGCGATTCCACCTTCTTGTGCAGCAAGCACGCGCCTTCGCAGTGATCCTCCTGAGGGCACACCCGGCCCGTAATCGCCGGCAGCACGTTGTCCTCGCGAATCTTTGCGGCCGCTTCCAAAAATTTCCCTTCCACGATTAACTTGACGAAATCCTTCACCTTGACGCCAACCGGGCAATGTTCGACGCATGTTGCTTTGGCGCATTCCAGGCATCGCAGCGCTTCCTGCTTCGCCACGTCCGCCGAATACCCCAGATTTACTTCCGTAAAATTCGTCACCCGCAGTTCTGCCGCCTGTTCGGGCATATGCTGCCTCGGCACCTTCATCCGTTCTTTCAGCGTCAGCGGATTTGCGCTCGGTTGCTTGGCGGGGCTCATGACTGCCCGCCGCCTACCAGACACGTACTCGCTTCCTTTTCTTGCAACCCGCGCTGGTAATCCTCCAAGGAACGCTTCTCCGCTTCCCGGTACATTCTGTTTCGTTGCATCAGCACGTCGAAATTCACGTCGTGCGCATCAAATTCCGGTCCGTCCACGCACGCAAACTGGCTTTTTCCTCCCACTAGCACCCGGCACCCTCCGCACATTCCCGTCCCATCGATCATGATCGGGTTCAAACTCACCACGGTATGGATCCCTTTTTGCCGCGTCAGTTCTGCCACCGCTTTCATCATCGGCACTGGCCCCACCGCCAGCACCATCGCGATTTTGTCCTCTCGTGCCATCAACTCCCCCAGCTTGTCCGTCACCAATCCTTTCTGCCCATAACTCCCATCATCCGTGGTTACGAAAAGTTCATCGCTCGCCGCCCTCATCTCCTCTTCCAGAATCACCAGGTCCCGGTTGCGCCCGCCCAGGATGGTCAGCACGCGATTTCCCGCGCGCTTCAGTGCCACCGTTGTCGGATACGCCAGTGCGGTTCCCACTCCGCCCCCCACAATCACAACCGTGCCGAAATTCTTAATCGTTGACGCTTTTCCCAACGGCCCCACTACATCGCGTATAAACTCCCCTTCGTTCTGTGCATTCAGCTGATATGTGGTCTTCCCCACGGCCTGCACCACGATAGAAATCGTTCCTAGCTCCGCGTCCGAACTTTCTATCGTCAACGGAATCCGTTCTCCATGTTCATCCAACCGCAGAACCACAAATTGCCCCGCCTGGTGCTTTCGCGCGATCCGCGGGGCTTCGATCACAAATCTCTTAATTCCCGGCGCAATCATCGCCGCCTTCACGATTCGGAACATACCGATCCTCCCCAAACGTCACGCGTCTGCACACCACCTCACCATTGTTTCAGGAAATCAAACGGAGAAACTGTGACGCATCACACAGCTTCCCGCATAACATCTTTTGGCATTGTCCTGCTGCATGCTACTGATGTCGTGCAACTTACAGGCAACCGCGATGGCACACCACGGCCGCCCTTACCGGCACTCATTCTCTACTCTGTTACGCGCTGGTACTGCTGGCTTTCTTGTTGGCTTTCGCCGCCCGTTCTTTTGACCACCGCCCCAGGCGGTACTCGTGCGTCTGCTTCGCTTTCGAATTGTGAATCTTTACCCGCACATCCCCGTTTGCATCGCAGGTGTACATCTCTTCGACCCACAAGTCCTGAGCCGCCGGAACGCGCTGCACCGTTTCATCGCTCAGGTCCGCGGTCTTCGCCAAATCAGGGATCAAACGCCACACGAATCTCATCCCAATTGCTGATCTCGCCCTCGGGCTGATGATCTGCGCCTAATTGCGCGCATTCCAAATATCGAAAATATCCAATGTTGTGCACCGGATGATAGGACCGCTCGATGCGCAACGGAGCCTCGCCTCGCGAAGGCAATCGCAGTCCACGCGGAAAAATCACGTCAAACACCACATTGTGTCCCGCGTCGGCTTCCCGCCATACTCCAAAATGTTTCGTGAACTGGTCTCGGAATGGCCGCGCCTCGTGTCCTTCCGCGCGAATCGCCAATCCAATCGCGGTAGCCGAACGCATATAGGCTGACCGCCTCACCTTACGCCCGAACGTTTCTCGCAGCACTCGCGCCACCGACGGCAACTCCGATCCTCCCCCGGTCAGATACAACGTGTCAATATCCTGGTCCAGATGCGCTGCCAGCAAATCTTCAACTACTTTTCGCGACGATTCCACCAATGGTCGGCACTGCTCGTAAAACGCCTCCGCGTTCAACGAAACTTCGCCCCAATCCTTGCGAACTCGCTCCAGGTCCACTGTTAGTTTCCGGCTGTTTGCGTTCAGCGCCTCTTTCTTCTCCCGGCATTCATCGAACAGCAGAAACCATTCTCCCGCCGTCAGCGATTCTTCGCTCTCCAATGGTCGATCCGCTCGTGCCAGCGCCAGCCGCCCCAGAATTTCGTCAAAATCGTCTCCGCCAAAATCCGGTATGCCGTCGGACGCGATCACCGAATGCTCCGTATCTCCAAGCGCTACCAGCGAAACGTCAAACGTTCCGCCGCCCAGGTCATACACCAACAATCCGCCCTTGCCACGCTTTTTCCGGTCGCTGCTGTTGCGATACGCGAATTCCACTGCTGCGGCCGATGGTTCATTCAACAATCCCAGCACATCAAATCCCGCCGCGCATGCCGCCTCTTGCGTCAGAAATCTTTGATTGCTGTTCGCGTTAGCCGGTACCCCCAACATCGCTTGCAGCCGGTCATGCTTCCGCGCTCCCAACGTGGACTTTTCCATCAACTCGTGTCGCAACGCCGCCATCATTTCCATCAGCAACTGTGACAAACCCAATCGCTGGCCCGCGATCTTTACTTCCGTTTCCGGCCCTCCGTTTTTGAGCCAGCGTTTCAGCGAACGCACGACCGTCCACCCGGGATCGCCCTGGTGCTCCTGCGCTTCCCATCCATACACCCGCTTCTCGCCGCTCAACGCCAGCAGGGAAGGAAACCAGTCCCGCACTTCTCCATTGGGAGTTTCGAAGTTTACCAGGGGGTAGTTACCGCGGTCTGCGACCGCTACGACAATTCGTGTTGTTCCAAAATCTATTCCAATTTTCACAGCTCTTTTATTCTAAGGTGCATCGCCGCTTTGGCCAAGTGCGCCAGTCACTTTTCGAGTTGGAGTGCCGGAGCGCAACTCCCGAGTTTTAACCGCGCACTCCTCAATGCGAGCTTCCCGCTGACACAACTCTCCCGTATTTCGATGATCGCGCCACACGATCAAAATATTCGTACGCCGCCCCCGCAATCTTGGCGATGGCGTCATCCCCATCCCGCTCGCGCTCCAGATACGCAGTCATCACTACCACCACAAACGGCCGCCCCGGCACAAACACAATTCCCACATCATTCCGTACGCCTTCCAATTCTCCCGGTTTATTCGCGCACACCACATCCTCCGGAATATAACGAGGAATGTCGCTCTGTTTCGGCGTGCCCAGCACCTTAAAGAAATCCTTCGTCAGCGCGTCATTCAACACCTTCTTCTCGTATAGGGCTCGAAACAACGCTGTCATCTCGTTCGGTGTCGAAATGTTTTCCCGTCCTTCGGCCGCCGCCTTCACATCCATCATCTTCCGTTGTAGGCGCGTTTGGTGCAGCCCCAGCGAGTCCAGGAGCACATTTACGTTCTGCATATCCAATCGATCAATCAGCACGTTCGTGGCGCTGTTATCGCTAACCGCCACCATAAACGTAGCTAGATCGCGATTCGTCACTCGCGTCACTCCCGGTGTTAGCCCGCTCATAATCGCGCTGCCATCCACAATGTCTTTCGCGTCCACGGTGTTCGGATCGCTCAGCCGTGCTTTGCCCTTCACGCCTTCATTACTCTGCTGTTCCTGCCGGTACAACTCCGCCAGAATCGCTACTTTAATTGACGACGCCTGTGCGAACACCTGGTCCGCATTCTCGCGAAACGCTCTGCCGTCCGTCAGGTCCAGAAGCACCACTCCCATCGTTCCATTTAGTTCGTGGCTGATCTGTTGTACCGTCATTTGCAACTTCTCCCAAAGCAACTCGCTTTGCGTGCCGCCCTTACCCTCCTTAACAGCGGCAGCATCTTGTGCGCACACTGTTACTCCAAACAATCCCGCCAACATGATCAGAAGAATAGCTCGCGTCATCATTGTCCGTAGTGCCGGGTCTTGAGACCCGTGCTTTTCTCCGTTCCTCGTTTTTATCAGCCCAGTTTATGATTTTCTCGCCCGCATCTTAGCATCGAACCTTCAGGAGCCAATGGTAGCGCCGGCATCCTGGCGGGTCTGTGAATAAAGACATGTGATACATTGCCCTTATCATGCCAAGCAAATTTCTCTTCCGCCTTCCGAGGCGCGCGTTTGTATTTGCAGTGCTCGCCGCATTTCTCATCCCCTCGATGTCCCACGCTCAACTTCGTTACGTTCAACAGAAAACTCCCAACGGCATTCTCGAAGGGGTGGTTAGCCCGGATGGCAAGGTCCGTACCTTCAAAGGAATTCCTTACGCTGCTCCGCCCATTGGACCACTACGCTGGAAACCGCCGCAGCCCGCCACTCCATGGACCGGAGTGCGCAAGGCCGTCGATTTCGGCGCGCGTTGCATGCAGACGCGTGTCTACGACGACATGATTTTTCGCGATGCAGGTCCCAGCGAAGACTGTCTGTATCTCAATGTATGGCTGCCGGAAAATCATGGCCAATCGCCGCTTCCGGTCATGGTCTGGATTTATGGCGGTGGCTTCAAAGCCGGAGCAACTTCGGAGCCCCGTCAGGATGGTGGCAATCTCAGCAAAAAAGGTGTTCTCGTCGTTTCCATGAATTACCGCCTCGGTATCTTTGGCTTCTTCTCTCATCCCGAACTCGCCAAAGAATCCGGTCACAACTCTTCCGGCAATTACGGTCTCATGGACCAACTCGCTGCCTTACAGTGGGTCCACGACAACATCGCTCTATTCGGTGGCGATCCTGATAATGTCACCATTTTCGGCGAATCCGCAGGCTCTTCTTCTGTTAGCGCATTGGTTGCTACGCCTCTGGCCAAAGGACTTTTCCACCGCGCAATCGGCGAGAGCGGAGCGGTCGTTGCTCCCAAAGAAGGGAAATCACTGAAGGAAACCGAACGAGTCGATACCCAGTTCGCCAAATCCGCGCTCGGCGCCAAGTCTCTCTCCGCGCTCCGCGCTAAGCCCGCTGCCGAACTGCTTGAAGCCGCTGCCAAGAAAGACGCCCCGGGTTTCTCCTGGAACATCGATGGATATTTTTTTCCGGAAAGTCCGGAAGCCATTTATGCCGCGGGGAAACAGAATCATGTTGCGCTGCTAGCCGGCTGGAATCTGGACGAAGGCAGCTACCAAGATTTCTTCGACAAGGAAGCTCCCACGCCGGAAAATTTTGCGGCCAAAGTGCGTTCGCTGTACGGTTCCAACGCCGATACAATTTTGAAACTCTATCCCGCGGCAAACGTTGCGGAAGTAAAACGGTCAGCCGCGGATCTGGATGGCGATCGCTTCATCGCTTTCTCTACCTGGAAATGGCTGGAATTTCAGACCAGGACCGGGCAATCTCCCGTGTACCGCTACCATTTCGAGGAAACTCTTCCGCTTGCCCCGAACTCCACCGACAAGGAACCCACCGCTCCCCACGCTTCCGAAATCGAATTTGTCTTTCAGGTCCTCTCCTCCAGGGACCTCCCCTGGCGTCCACAAGACGAAAAAACCTCCGAACTCATGGGCTCGTACTGGACCAATTTTGCGAAAACCGGCGATCCCAACGGCGAGGGCCTGCCGCACTGGCCTACTTACGTCCCCGAGAAATACGAGGTTATGCACCTCAGCGCCAATCCGGAAGCACGGCCCGACGATCACCGCGACCGTTATCTCTTCCTCGACAAAATTCGCTGATTGCGGGCGCACTCTAACCATCGTAAAACCCGATTCACGCCAGCCGCGCCATTTTTCGAAACCTTCGCAATTTCCTCTACTCCAGTTCACGAATTCCTTCTCGCTCCCGGTACAATAGAAGTGGGAGTGTCTATGCTCAACGGCTCGAAGCCTCGTGTGTTGCTCACCAACGATGATGGATACCAGGCCGCAGGATTGCGCGCGCTGGCCGATGAACTTAGCGGCATTGCCGACGTCAAAATTGTCGCTCCCAGTTGGGAGCGCAGCGGGGCCGCCCAATCCCTTACGCTTCGGCAGCCCATCGTTTGCCACAAAATCAACCAAGATGAATGGGCCATCGACGGCACTCCCGCCGATTGCGTCATCGTAGCTCTTCACAAACTGCTCCCAGATAAGCCCGATCTCGTCATCTCCGGCATCAATCATGGCGCCAACCTCGGCGAGAACGTCTATTACTCCGGAACAGTAGGTGCCGCCCGTGAAGCCGCAATCCATTGCGTTTCCGGACTGGCCGTTTCTCTCTGTTCCAAACGCGTGGACGCCAACTTCGCTCCCACCGCTCGCCTCGCATGGGAAGCCGCGAAATTGATCCTCTCCGAAAAACTGCCCGAGCAGGTCTTTCTCAACATCAATGTTCCGGAGAATTGGCAAGGTGGTGTTCGGCTCACCCGGCAATCCAAACGCATCACGCGCACGCTGCTGCGTGAAGGCCAAGACCCCAGGGGCCGTCCCTATTTTTGGCTGAGCGAGCAACGCATCGATCGCGAATTAGGACTGGATCCGGATTCCGATTACGCCGCCACTTTCGCCGGCGACGCCTCCGTCACGCCATTGCATCTTGATCCCACACACTCCGATTCGCTGAATCATCTTTCTCACTGGGCAGACAAACTCAGCAAGCTCGCAGGCACCCTCTCTTAAGCCCCATTCGCGGCGGTTTCGCTTAGAATTGCCCCACGCATGAGCGCACCTACTTACGATGTTGTTGTGGTTGGCGCAGGCGTTTTTGGTGCATGGACTGCCTGGCATCTCGCACAACGCAAGCAGCGTGTTCTGCTCGTCGAAGCCTTCAGCCCCGCGCATACCCGCGCCAGTTCGGGTGGCGAGTCTCGCATCATTCGTATGGGTTATGGTCCGGACGAAATCTACACGCACTGGTCTCAGAAATCGCTGCGCCAATGGAAAGACTTGTTTGCCGCTACCGGCCAGAATCTCTTCCATCAAACCGGCGTCCTGTGGCTCTCTTCCCCCGGCGACTCCACTTTCGATGACTCTATTTCTACGCTGCGCCGCTGCGGAGTGCGACACGACATATTCCAATCGCCGCAACTGCACCAGCTTTATCCTCAATTTAATCTCGACGGCGTTTCTCGTGGTCTCTTCGAGCCTGACAGCGGTGTTCTCCTCGCCCGCCGCGCTGTTTCCTGCACTGTCGAAAACGCTCAGCGCCTCGGCATGCACTTCCGCACCGCGCAAATCCAAACTCCCACCGGCTCCAATCGAGTTGAATCCATCCACACCGCTGATGGTGACCGCATTTCTGCTGGCAGCTTTGTATTCGCCTGCGGTTCCTGGCTCGGCAAAATTTTTCCGCAACTGCTCGCCTCTCGCATCTTCCCAACGCGCCAGGAGGTCTTCTTCTTCGCCACTCCGCCGGGCAATACCAGTTTCGCCGCGCCGGCCCTTCCCACCTGGTTTTTTCCATCCGATGAAGTTTACGGTATGCCTGACCTCGAAGGGCGCGGCCTCAAGTTGGCCCGCGATACGCACGGCGAACGGGTTGATCCCGATACACAATCTCGTCTGGTCTCGCCGGCATCCGCCGAATGGGCGTGCCGATTCGTAGCGCGACGCTTTCCTGCTCTCTCGAATCCTCTGATCCTGGAAACCCGTGTCTGTCAGTACGAAAACACGTCGAACGGCGATCTCCTCATCGACCGTCATCCCGAGCTTTCCAATGTCTATCTTGTCGGCGGTGGTTCCGGTCACGGTTTCAAGCACGGGCCCGCCGTCGGCGAATACACCGCAAGCCTGCTCATGGGCGAAGCCACACCCGAACCACGCTTCTCCCTGGCCACGAAAGCCACGCACCAATGCCGCACTATTCATTGAAAATTATGGATGAACCGTCATTCCGAACGGAGTCTGCGAAGTGAGGAATCTCTCTTCGATTGAACCGCCGCTTTAGAGTTGACCGCGACTACCGCCACCACTCAGGTCTTCTTCGGCGTCTTCCTTCGTGAAATATCACTCACCTTCGAACTGCCTTTGCGCCGAGCCTTCTCTTCGTACAAATTCTGATCCGCTTCCTTCAACAACTTCTCCACCCGTTCGCCTTCGCCGTGATACACGGACGCCCCAATACTCACAGAGATTGGCGGTTCTTCCTGATCCGCTAACAAGGTCTCATGAATCCGGGTCACCACCCGCTGCGCTTCTTCTTCTTGCGCTTCGGGTAGCACCACGGCAAACTCATCTCCGCCATAGCGCGCTGCTGTATCAATCGCGCGGCAGTGTACTCGCAAAATATCCGCCACTCGGCAAAGCGCCCGGCTACCCACCAAGTGTCCATAACTGTCATTGATCTTTTTCAGCCCGTCCAGGTCCAGCAGCAACACCGAAAACGATCGGCCCGTCCTCAGCGTGCGCTCAGTCTCCGTATCCAGCACGTCCAGCAATCTCCGGTAATTCGCCAATCCGGTCAACGGATCGCTCGCCGCCAGGTGTCGCACCTGTTCGAACACCCGAGCGCTATCCAACAACGCTCCTGCCAGCAAAATAATGTAGCTGCTCACATTCAGCAATTGCGCGAACACAAACGGTCCGTCCAGCAGCCTCACCGACTGGCACGCCGCCAGTTGCGCCGCCAGGTTCAGCCACACCGCCAAATAAATCGCACGGTCGAACGCCGAATTCATCAGGTACTGTCGCTGCCGGTACCCGTACAGCGCCACCAAGAAGATCAAAGCCGGAATCAGTTGCAGCGGATTCGGAATCACCGCGTTCGGATGTCTCGAAACATCCGGCGGCAATTTTCGTAGTGAAGCCGAAATCAAATACGTCAGTGACACTACTGTGAACAGTGCCCCCGCAATTTCAAACTTCGGATGCCTCGACCGCGGAATAAAATGTTCCACCAGCAACGCGACTCCAAATAACAGCGCCAACACCAACCGGCTGATCCACCACCCCACTGGAGCCCACAAGAACCAAGCTGGCGAATCGTGCCGCTCATCTGGAAAAACAAGATGCTCGAGGCGGTCAGCGTCGCTCCTGACAGCAGAAAGCCCGATCCCAGAATCAACGATATGCGATCTTGCGTTCCTTGGAACCGCACCAGCGTCACTGCTGCAAATACAAAGGCAAACAGCCCGATGGTGATCTGCAGGTATCCTTGTAAAATCGGGTCGGGACGAAACACACTGTCCCGCAGCCAATCCGCGGCCAGAAACACCAGCACGAAACCCGCGGCATGCACCAGTAGGTGTCGTGCTTGTTGCCGCTCGGTTTTGAGCGCTAATTCGCCCATGATTGGCCTTGTCGGTTCCCTGAGGACTGTGTGATTACTTACACCCATTAGACGCGAAATCCCAATCGCCTGTTGCGCATGTTCTGTGATGCTGTAAGCCTAAGAGATACCGCCGAAGTCTTAATCCGGCAACTGTACGGCCGGCCAGCACGCTTCGCTTTTTGACCGTTTTTCCACAGTGTTTTCCTCGGTTTTTGCCATGCTTCCGCGCCCCGAATGGCGCAACCTCCTTGAATTTAGCTCTTGCGCCCAGCCCCTTTGTTCCTCAGAATATCTCCCTATTGAATCGTTTCAATAACAGAGGAGTGCATTCTTGCCGAACCACAGTACAGCTGCGAAATCCCGCGCCGCAGCCTCCAAAGCCCGACCGGCCCAGCACACTTTGGCCGAAATCTTTTCCCAGCCGCGCATCTGGGCCGACACCGATGAGCACTTGACGAAATCCGGGGTGCTCGAGCGCCTCCCGGAGACCTTCTCTCCTCGCAGTCCTTGGCTCTTCGTCGGCTGCGGCTCCAGCTACTATCTCTCGCGCCTCATTTCCGCCCTCTGGACCAAGCAGTTTTATATTCCCGCCACCGGCGTTCCCGCTTCCGAACTGCTTTTCGCTCCGGAGGAGACCTTGCGCCGTGTCGGCGCCGAGCAAATCGTGCTCATGTCCCGGTCCGGAGAGACCACCGAAGTCCTTCGCGCCGCCGAATTGCTCCAATCCCACAAAACCGTTCAGACCCTCGGGGTCACCTGCAATCCTCAAAGCGTTCTGGAGAAGTCTCTGCACCCACGCCTTCAAACTCGATTGGGCCGACGAAAAGAGCACCGTGATGACCCGTTCGTTCACCGCTATTCTCCTCGCCTTCCAACGCCTCGGCTTGCAATTCGTCGGTGATAACCAACTTTCCGCGGCGCTCGATGAGTTGCCCGGCAAAGGGCAGACTTGGTTGGACGCCAACGCCCGCAAAATTCAGACATTTGCCGGTAAACGCAAATTTGCCGACTACGTCTTCCTCGGCCAGGGCGTGCATTACTGGTTGGCTCAGGAAGCGGGTCTCAAAGTAACCGAAATGTCTTCCTCGTACGCCCAGGTCTATCATTCCCTGGAGTTCCGTCACGGTCCGCGCTCCATCGCCGGACCAGACACCCTCATCACCTTCTACATCTCCGACGCCGCCAAGGAAGCCGAGACCACCCTTGTGCGCGAACTCAAGGAACTGGGCGCTGCCACTTTCGTCATCGTCGAATCGCGCCACTCCCGAACTCAAAGCCCACAGCGATCTCCTCGTCGAACTCGCTCTGGACGGCCCGGAGTTTGCGCGTTACCCTTTGTCTGCCATTCCCGCACATCTTCTGGGAACTGCGGTCGGCTTGCGCAAGGGGCTCAATCCCGACGCGCCGAAAAATCTTACGCGTGCCGTCGTTCTCTCTTCTCATGATGGGAGCCGCCCGGCCAAAAGGAGAGGTGCTTGAGCGCGGAAGTCACCACCACACCCACCTGCAGGTCTTCGCCTCCGGCGTACCCTCACTCTCTCGGAATTAATCCTCATCGGCATCATCATCATTCAGCCCGTCGCGCCTATGTCCGTCTTCGGCGTTCATCAGTGACCGCGGTCGCGGCCACGTTGTCACCGCCATCCTCATTGCCATGGTGGCGATGCTTTTTACTGCCATCAGTTATGGCCGCATGGCTCGCGCCTATCCCAGCGCGGGCTCGGCGTTACACTTACGTCGCTCAGGAAGTTCAATCCGGACGGTTGGCTACATCACCGGCTGGAGCCATGGTGATGGACTACATCCTCAATCCGCTCATCTGCACGGTTTGGTGTGCTGGCCAAGCTGACCCAGAAATTGCTCCCGGGCGTCCCGGCATGGGTTTTGGAAGATCTTCTTCGCCGTCATTCTTTACCTTCCTGAATATTCGGCGGCGATCAAGACCTCAGCGCGCATCAATCCGGTAGTCCATCGCCATGGGCAGAGCACGTGGTCGTGGCTTTCTTGCCTTCGCATGCGCCCGGTCTGTGGCTATCGCTCCGCACGATGCGGCATTACTTCACCGCACCGTTTTACGATCCCGCACACATTTACTTACGGTGGCTTGTTTGCGGCACTTCCATCGCGGTGCTCACGTATATCGGTTTCGATGGCATCTCCACCTTTCAGAGGAAGCCGAAAATCCCCGCAGAAACATCATGCTTGCCACCGTCTCGACTTGCGTGGTGATTGGCATTCTTTCCGCCGTCGAAGTTTATGCTGGCGCAACTGATTTGGCCGGCATCCCAGCCTTTTCCCGGAGATCAAAGCGATCCGCTTATTCCCACGTTGCGGGGCGAGATTGGTGGCTTCACTGTTTCACCATCGTGGGCTTTACGTTATTGCTGGCCAATTTTGGTTCTGGCATGGGCTCGCAACTCGGAGCGGCGCGCTTGCTCTATGGCATGGGCCGCAGTAACGCGCATTCCAAAATCTTTCTTTGGGGCGGTAGACAGCCAGCATCGCATTCCCCGCAACAACGTCTTCCTGGTGGGCGCGGTGGCCTTAATTGGGGCCTTCCTCTTAGAGATAGTTGCTGGATACAAAACGTATTCGCTGGGCAGTTCCGCGCTGACTTGGGACACGGTTAAGAAAATCCTGAATGGTGGGGAAGCCTACGGATCAGGCGCCGAAATGCTCAACTTCGGAGCCTTCATCGCCTTCATGGGCGTGAACGTAGCTGCCTTCCTTCGCTATTACGTGCGTTCCAGCGAGAAAAAGACCTCGGCATTCCTCATGCCCGTTTTAGGCTTTCATCATCTGTTTCGGATTGTGGGTCAATCTCAGCAGACCAGCCAAAATCGTCGGCTCCATCTGGATGGCCGCCGGTATCGCCTTCGGCGTCTGGAAAACGAAGGGCTTCCGCCAGGAGATGTCCTTCGAAATTCCCCCCGAAGAGTGACCACTCAGCCTCTTTCGCATTGCAAACTGCCCCGTCTTGGGCCGATGATGTGGCACACGCGAGGGGCTACCCATGAACAAGCCCGGCCACAAGCGCGCGCCTCATCACCATGCGGGACGTGGCACAGGCCACCGGATTTTCTCCTGCCACTGTTTCCATCGTACTCAACAACGCCCCACTCGCCCGCTACATCGCTCCCACGACTCGCCAGCGCATTGAAGACACCGCCAAGCGCCTCGGCTATCGTCCCAACGCCATGGCTCGCTTCCTTCGCAGCCGTCGCAGCCAAAGCATCGGCGTCATGCTCTTCGATGTCACCGATCCTTTTTGCACTCCCGATCCTCCGCGGCATCGAAAACACCCTCTACCCTCTTGGTTATCTTCCCATTTTTGCCGACGCTCACAACCAGCATGATCGCTTCGAGCGCTATCTCGAAATGCTTCTCGAACGCCACGTCGACGGCTTGATCGTGGTCGCCAACTGGCTCTTCGTCGATATCCACGTCCTTGCCGACCTCAATAAACAGGAAATTCCCGCCGCCACCATTGGTTGGGAAATTCCTGGCAATCGCGTTAGCTCGGTCATGGTCGACAATGAAACTGGCGGACGCCTGGCCCTCGAACATCTGTATCAGCGCGGCCATCGCCGCATCGCTATCATCCGCGGCCCCAAGCGCCTCATCGACAGCATCCCCCGTTGGCGCGGCATCCAGAAATTTGCTCAGTCTGCAAAGCTAGAACTCGACAACAGCCTCATTCTCCAAATCCCCGACGTCTTCGACGCCAATGCCAGCTTCGACCATGGCTATCGCCTCACGGAGGAACTTCTGCAGCAAAAGAAGAAGTTCACTGCGATTCTCGCGTTCGACGACCTCACTGCCCTCGGTGCCATGCGCGCCTTGGCCAAGAGCGGCATCAGCGTCCCCGAGCAATGCTCCGTCACCGGTTTTGACGACGTCGCTATTTCCGCGCTCTCCGCTCCTTCGCTCACCACTGTTCGCCAGCCCCTCGAAACCATGGGTGCTACTGCCGTCAGCATCGTTATGGATGCCATCAAGGCCGGCCACGAAAATCGCGACTGGGCTGCTGTCTCCCAAAAACTCCACCCCGAACTGGTCATTCGTGACTCCACGCGCAGCAACTGATAGGAAAAAACACCGTCATTCCGAGCGAAGCGAGGAATCTCTCTTCGATTCCTTTACTTGCACAGCGCACCGCCAAAAAAAAAGGCGCGCAACCTGGTCAGGGCGCCTCTGAACCTCGCACGATAACCAACGTTGCCCTCACGAACCGGGCGGGATCCACACCGCCGACGGCGTAAAGAACTCCACATCCGGCAATTCCGTCTTCACTTTCACGCTCTGGAGTTTGCCTTTCGCCCCGCCATTCCCGGAAAATGTCAGCAGATACTGATTGCCCAGGTGCGTAGTCGAGTTCATCCAGATATGGCTTGATGCTCACCGGTACGCCGATATCCCAGAAAATAGGACTCCGCCCCGGTCTCTTCGGACAGCTTATCAAATTATTTTGCGCGTAGTTCACCAGGTAGAACGAATGGCCCCGGTGACCCGCGAACTGGGATAGTAAATGGACCAGATATTCGTGTTCTGTTTTTCGGCCCTCTGAATTACTCCATCCAGGTCCGGATACCACGCTCCAAACCCCGAACCGCGGAAAAAGTCGATTCCCGAAGAAATCAATAGGATCGACCGTCTCTGCCCGGTATTCGGCCAGCGCTTCAGCATGTCCATGATCCCCAGATACGGGCTGGATCCCAGCGCGCCCAAACCCATCGGTAAGCGGATGGCTTTCGCCGCCGGCGCCTTATCCGGCGTGAAGTCTTGCGCCACCATCGTGGCGTTGTTGCGAATATAGCCAACACCGATGACCGTGGAAGCAGGCTGCGCCGCGATGAATTCCTTCAAGATAATCCCATTGCCCGCCCGCTCCCGTCTCGATGGAATCGTCAATCAGGATCATCAACGCCAACTGGTCCGCCTTTCTCCAGTCGGCAATCTGTTTCCGTTCCTTTCCCTTGGAACAGCTGCACGTCATCTTTCGAAATCGGCGGTGCCTCGGTCTTCTTTCCAACCGCCGTCACCGTAAACGTCGCCATGCCTGCGCCTGCCGGGGTTTGCGCGCGTCACGAGACCAGCCGAAGCACCACCGAGCGTCCGAGCAGTACTCCCAACCTAGTGAACATCGTTTTGTTTCTCATGCACGATCTCCTATTCAATGGTCCTCACTACCGAGCCGGGGGATCAACCGGAGAGAGATATATCACGGCCATTCCCGAAATGTCAGCCGGGAGATTCCCGGTCGACGCCATCCCCTGCCTGATTCAACACATTGCCGCCGCTAAGTCTAAAGTCGTAACTCATTCTGCATCCCCTCCTACGCGTAACGGAATCCGGCCCGCAAGATTACGCTACCCTCAATCGAATGGCTTCTTCCACCTCCATCCTTGCCTCCCGCATACTGCCGAGCCTCCTGCTCACGCTACGCTCGCGCCGCGCTCTTGGATTTATGGCCCGGCCATCGACCTTGTCATCGGTTGCGGTGCATGGACCGCTCCGCTGCTGCTCCTTACCTCCTATCTTCCGACCCCCGGCCAAACTTGGTCCTTCGCCTTCTACGCCTTGGCTCTGTTTCTTCAATTACCCGCACTTCATGGCCACTGTCTACCGCGCCTATCATTCATATGATGAGATTTCTCGGTATCGCGTGTTCACTCTTCACGTCACTTTCCTGCTCCTATGCGCCGGTCTGATCGCCCACCTCTGGTATCCCCTGCTCCCTTGGCTCTTCACTCTGTACATCTGCTGGAGCCCTTGGCACTACACCGGCCAGAATTATGGTTTATTGATGATGTTCGCTCGTCGCGCCGGCCTCACGCCCCGAAGGCGAGCGCCAGGCCCTGCATCTGTCGTTCATCGCCTCTTACCTGATGTTGCTCTTCAGCTTTCACACGGGCCTTCCAGCGACCCCTGATTCATCTCTCTGGGCCTGCCCGGAAAGTTCACCTTGCCCGTTCGCGCCATGCTCGGTCTGTTCTTTTTTGCGCCAAGGCGTGGGCTCATTTCGCTCTCTCGCGTCGCAGTTCCTGGAAAGCTCTGCTTCCCAGCCTCACTCTCAGCACCACGCAGTTCCTTTGGTTTCTGCTTCCTGCGCGTAATTGAAGTCCTTAGCGGCAAGGAGGTCCCGCAAACCCGTTATTCCAGCGGCATCCTTGCGGTGCTTCATTCCGCGCAATATTTATGGATCACCAGCTATTACCAGAAGCAAGGAGGCTCGCGCTGCCGGACAAACCTCCTGGAGTTTCCCCCGCTATCTCTTACACTGATCGCCGGTGGCATCGCTCTCTTTATTCCCGGCCCTTGGCTCGCCAGCCGTTTGTTTCACGCCGATTTTGCCGCCAGCTTTCTCACCTTCACCGCGCTCGTCAACCTCCACCATTTCCTTCTTGGACGGTGTCATCTGGAAGCTTCGCGATTCCCGCATCGCCGCATTCCTCTTGAATAAAGGACAGGGAACTAGCGAAGCCGAAGTCCAGCCCGGCCGTTTCGCTTCCTCATTTCGTTGGATCACCGGCCCCGCTCCGGCGCCCGCGCCCTGCGCATCACTGCGGTCCTGCTCTTGCTCCTTTGGGGCGCTTTCGACCAACTCCATTTTTACTGGGCCAACGTTTCGGCCAATCTAAGATCCCTGCAGCGCGCCGCTCGCCTGAATCCCAACGACAGCTCGGTGCAGACTCGTCTGGCTCGCGCCGCCGAAACTCTGGCAATCGCGATCTCGCACTTACTGCCTTGCAGCGCGCTGCCGAATCAGTGCTGACGAATCTCGCCATTCAGGAAGCGTATGCCCGCGGCCTGATCATTGCCGGCCGCGATGCGGACGCCTATGCGCTTTACCGCAAGCTTGTTCTGCGCTCTCCGCAAAATGTCAATGCTCTCGTGAATTATGGCCTGCTCGCCCAACGACTCGGCCATGCCGAAGAAGCCGTCGACAGCTGGCAGCGTGCCGTCGCGCGTTGACCGCTGCAGAGCAATGCGCAGCTTTATCTCGCGCAAGCCCTCGAACAGCAAGGTGACATCCAAGCTGCGGCCCGCCATTATCGCGCTTATCTTCAAATTGTCGCCAAGCATCCCGTCCGACCATCCTGGCGAAGGCCTTAGCCGTCATCTCCGCGCTCATTAAAGTGGCCGACGCGGATACCTCTGCCCAGAAATATCCGGATCGCATTGAGTGGTTACCAGCGCCGCCGCCCAATTCGCCGAAAAAATCAAAAACCCTGGCCTGCAGAGCCTGGCCCTGGTCCATGCGGCGGATGCCCAGGACAATCCGGCTCGCCTGGCCGCCGCCGCCGAATCCTTCCAGCGTAGCCCTGATCGTCGATGAGACGCAAGGCGATCCGCGCGCTGCCGCCACCGATTGGTTCACTTATGGCCAATTTCTTCGTCGTCACAATCAGCCCGAGCGTCTTGTCTTCGCCTGCTTCTATCGCGCCCAAGATCTGATGAGCACCAATCCCGGCGATGCCCTCAACGCCATCGCCGCTGCGTTCACCGCCAGCGAGCAGCGCCTCGGGCCGCCTCTCGCCCACGCTCTGCCTAACCAAACCTCGAAACTCTCTCAGCGAAGCCCTCTCCCTCCCAGCCTCGGCTTCTCCGCCGCTCCAAATAATCAACGGTTCACGATAACGAGATACCCAGCAAATAAGCAGACAACTAGTGTCGAACCATGCGTCTCAATGCCAAGAGCTCTCCCATGCCGCTCGGAAGAACCCGGTTCCTTCCGAACGCAGTCCGCGCAGTGAGGATTCTGTCTTCAGCTTGCTCGATACTGAGGGCGCCCATGCGCGAAGATCTCGAACGAGCGCAAGTCATCCAGAGCAATCCATATGACGTAGTGATGGGCGAATCGGTTACCCGATATCACTGCCCAAACCCCGAAATTCCCAGCTACAATACCGTCGAACCACTCTTCCCTTCGCGCTCGCTCCCTCCTGGAGGCACGGAAGGCCCATGGCGCTGATGCGCTCGATGCTGCTTGCCGCCTCACAGAATGTCTGGTTCCGCGATCACGCCGTAAATTTCCCGTTCGTCCGCCGCAGTGTTTCCCGTTTCATGCCCGGCGAGACGCTCGACGCCGCAATCCCGCCGCGCAAGCCCTCCTGGCCAAAAACATCGGCAGCGTCTTCACCCATCTCGGCGAAAATGTTGCCGACCGCAACGAAGCCCGCCGCGTCACCGACCATTACGTCGAAGTGCTCGACCGTATTCATGAATGCAATCTCCCCACTGAAATTTCCGTGAAACTCACCCAACTCGGCCTCGACCTTTCTGCCGATTTTTGTTTCGAAAATCTCGAAGCGATCATCCAGCACGAAAAACAAAGCGCCACCGTGTGGGTGGATATGGAAGCCAGCAACTACGTCGACGCCACTCTTGAAATCTACAAACGTGCCCTCAAAAATCACCCTAACATCGGCATTTGCTTGCAGTCTTACCTCTTCCGCACCAAAAAAGATCTCGACGATCTTCTTCCCATGCGCCCCTCAATTCGTCTCGTAAAAGGTGCCTACAAAGAGCCTGCGAATATTGCCTTTTCCGAGAAAGTCCGACGTGGACGAAAATTATTTCGCCTTGGCTCAGCAGATGCTTGGTCGCGCAACGAGCTGGACAATGTGCGCGCGCCGCCTTCGGCACCCACGACGTTGCCATCATTCGCCGCATCAGTGATTTCGTTTCTCAGCAAGGAATCGCGAAAACCAATTTCGAAGTCCAGATGCTTTACGGCATTCAGCGCGCCGAACAGGAGCGCCTCGCACAGCAAGGTTGCCGCTCCGTCGTGCTCGTCGCCTATGGCAAGTATTGGTATCCCTGGTTCGTTCGCCGCCTCGCCGAACGTCCCGCGAACGTCTGGTTCTTGCTTCGCAACGTTTTTGCCTCATAACAATCTCGAAAGGAAGGTGTCGGATGCGCAAGTGCAGTGCTCTTCTGGTAGCAATCGCAGCCGTGCTTCTCATTGCCGCTCGTGTTCCAGAGCAAGCATGGAAGCCGCTCTTTAACGGTAAGGATCTCACTGGCTGGAAACACGTTGGCCCCGGCGGCATGACCGTCGAGGATGGTCTCATTCGTACTCACGGTGGCATGGGTCTTCTTTACTGGACCGGCGGTAAACTCGGCAACTGTCGCATTCGCGTCGTCTATAAAATGCGCGACTTCAACGACAATTCCGGCGTGTTCATCCGCATTCCCATCGAGCCTCGCGAAGAATGGATGCCCGTGCACTACGGGTACGAAGTGCAGATTGACAATCACCCGGAAACCTCAGGCGAAGACGAATACCACGTCACGGGCACTCTTTATTCCCTCACAAAGCCTCTCTCCAAACCCGGCAAGCCCGGCCCCGAATGGAACACCATGCTCATTACGCTCGATGGCCCTCACACCATCGTCGAACTCAACGGTCAGAAAATTACCGATTACACGGAAGGCCAGCCCGTTCCCGACAGGAAATTCGATTTCGAACCCCAGCGTGGCCTCCGTCCAAATGAAGGCTACATGGGCCTCCAGAATCACAGCGACAATGACATCGTTTTCTTTAAAGAAGTCAGCGTGCAATCCTTGAAGTAATCCGATACGATTCGCTTCATCACGGAGAAAAATTATGAGCAAAAATCAAATCTCTCGCCGTTCTTTCCTGCAAACCACTGCTGGGACCACCGGCGCCATGATCGCCGCCAAGCGCATGGTGATCGATCCGGAGAGCATCCCATCGCGGCTGGAGATGAGCTCGCCCAACGATCGCATACGTTTTGGCATTATCGGTGTCGGCATGCAAGGCAATGGACTCCTCTCCACCGCCGTTGGCCTTCCCGGCACGGAATGCATTGCCGCGGCCGACTTGTACGACGGCCGTCACACACTCGCAAAGGAAATTGCCGGCCTAAAGATCACCACCACTCGCCACTATCACGAACTGCTCGACAATAAAGACATCGACTGCATCATTGCCGCCGTTCCCGATCATTGGCACAAGCAAGTGTTCGTGGACACGATGAGTGCTGGCAAGGACATTTATTTGGAAAAGCCAATGTCACACTCAGCGCAGGAGGGCGTAGAGATGGTTGCCGCCGCGAAAAAGTCCGGCCGCATCGTGCAGATCGGTTCGCAGCGCGTCAGTTCCGTGGTGTGCAGAAAAGCCAAAGAAATGCTTGCCGCCGGAGCTATTGGCGATTTGAACCTCATTGAGGGCTCACTGGGCCGCAACGATCCCACTGGAGCGTGGGTCTATCCCGTTCCTCCCGATCTTTCACTCACCACGCTTGATTGGGATACCTGGCAAGGCACCGTTCCTAAACGTGATTTCGATGGCAAAATCTTCGCGCGCTGGCGTTGCTGGAAAGAATACGGCACCGGCGTTGCCGGCGATCTGCTCGTCCACCTCGTCTCTGGCATGAATTTCATGATGGGTTGGAACGAAGCTCCCGCTCGTGCTTCCTCGTTCGGGGGCATTCTTCGTTTCCCCGACGGCCGCAACATGCCCGATGTGCAAGCTACGCTGTTCGAATACGGGAAAATCCCCGTTTACCTTCGCCTCAATCTCGGTTGCGAAACTCCGGAAACGTATCGCTTCCAGGGCTCCAAAGGAATTCTGGAAGTGACCGGCGGGGGCATTGCGTACTATCCGCAGACTGGCGAGGATTCCGGTCCCAGTTACTATGCATCGAGTTTTCCCAGGGAATTGCGCGAAGCTTACTACAAGAAGTGGCACGAGGAACACGACCCTGCTCCCGGCCAGGAACCGCTCATGGAATCCTACACGTACAAGGGCGACGATTGGGACGACCAGCGGCCCCACATGTGGGCGTACTTCCAGGGCGTTCGCAGCCGCAAGCCTCTTCCCGAAGACGCCGTGTTTGGACACCACGCAGCGCTGGCGTGCCACATGGCCAACGAGTCCTACTTCCGCAAGTGCCCCGTAGTTTGGGACTCAGCGTCGAACCAAATCAAAAGCGCCTGATCCAAGCGGAGTGCGGGAGCCCAGCTCCCGCCTTCACGCAGAAGTGAACAATAGCAATCACCACTCGGCGGCAGCCCGGCTGCCGCCTCACATTCCTCACTGCGCTGGCGACGTTCGGAGTCACGTGCCTTTTGTTGAGCAGCACCAACTACCGGGTGCTCCTTTTAAACTCCACAGAATCGCGCCCGTGGTACAACTTATACGTCCCTGCCTCGCCTGCGACAATCTGCAACGGCATGGGACGCTTCATCGCGGTGTCTTTCGTCGAATCCACCTTTAATAAATCGTTGGCGCCCAGGTCCATCACCACTAATTTATTTCCGTCGATGAACCCGAATCCATACGCCCCGGGCTTCAGCGTTTGCCCAGCAATCTCCAGTGGCACTTCCGTCAGCAAATATCCTTGATACTTTTCCTTGATTCCGCTGGAGTATCCGGAACTATCCACGAGCGCCGCGAGCACCATAAATCCATCCGCGTACCGGACTCCCGCGCTATTCCGGGCCTGCACCGTAGCCGACTGTCCCCGGAAAAACACTTTATCCGGGAACAACTTATCTCCCACCTCTGCTGCATTCAGGATTCCTTCTTTCGCAGGCGCGCTCCCCGTCGTTTGCCCGAAAACCCCACTTGCACCTGCCAGCATCAGCAGAACAGCCAAGCTGAACCTTCCTGCTCCACGCATTTTCATGCAGCCTCCTCCTGACTCTCCGTGCTCCCAAGGACACGCGATTCTACCCCTTCCCATGTCCCCGTAACAGTGAACTCCATCACCGTTGGCCCACCTTGTATCTTTGCTCCAAAGGCCGTAAGCTTCCTCCACCCTAGGCCGTCTTGGGTTTTGCCGTTTGATTCGGGATGGAATCTCCTTTCGCCCACTTGGAGGAGATTCTTCGCAACAAAATTCCGGGAGTTACTTCAGTCATCCTGTTGGCATCGCTTTGGCCGGCTTATCGCGATCACAATTACGAATACGAAAAGGGTTGTTCCGCGCGCTGATTTGACTTTCTCGCCGGAATACTTCGCAAGAAAATCAAGGAGAACCGTCGTGAAAATTAAGCTCTTAGTCGTATCCGCCTTAGCTGCTTCATGTTTCCTGGTTGCGCCCAAAACAAAAGCCCAGGAAACTGCGCAGCCTGCTTCCGCTCAGGCTCCCACGGCCAACCAACAGCAGGAACTCGATAAGGATGTAAAGCTCCTTCGCGAAGATATTCGCTCTAAGAAGAAGAAGCTGATTGCGGCGAACCTCACTCTCACCGCCGATCAGGCCACCAAATTCTGGCCCGTCTACGAGCAATACACCGCTGATCTCGTGAAGATCAACAATCAGAAGTATGAAGTGATTAAAGACTACGCCAACAATTGGGGTACCATGAGCGATGAACAGGCGCTCAATCTCCTGAAGCGGTCCCTTGAGGTCGATGCGCAAGTGAATCAGCTACGCACGCGCTACATTCCCATTTTCAATAAAGTCGTGCCCGGCAAGACCGTCGCGACATTTTTCCAGCTGGATCGCCGCATCCAGGCCATGATCGATCTGCAGCTAGCTGCTCAACTCCCTTTAGTTCAGGATCAGGAGTAAGCCAAACGCAAATTAGCCGGGAGCGCTAGTCAGAGATTAGCGCTCCTGGTGTTTTTGGGTGGATTGAAGGACCGGGACAGGACCGGAGACCTGGTATGAATTAGCTAAGGCGTTTCTTTTTCGCTTCAGACGCTTGCTGTTGACTGAACTCGTTTGAAACTGGTCGGGACGGCGAGATTTGAACTCGCGACCTCACGCACCCCAAGCGTGCGCGCTACCAGGCTGCGCTACGTCCCGACCGATGCAAGCTAACTTCCAAGGTATCACTTGCTTTCTAACAGCGTCAAGAAACTGCGCAGTCCATCGCGCAGATCCAGCAGCATTTTCCGATTCAGCTGCGTCATGCCCTCGCCAACGTGTCCGCCTTCGCTACCTTCTGCTCCGCTCCCCAATTCCTTCAGGTGCCTGCGCGCGCCCGCGATCGTGAATCCCTCGTCGTACAGTAGCCGCCTAATTTTGAGCACCAAATCCACATCTTCCTGGCGATATAGACGGTGTCCATTTGGCCCTTTCACCGGCTCCAGCATCGGGAATTCCGTCTCCCAATACCTCAGCACAAAGGGCTTCAACTCTGTCAATCGGCTTACTTCGCCGATGCGGTAATAGTGAGTCTCCTCAGAATTGGACGCGGGCACGATCGTGGGGCTGCTCATGGTTTCATCTCTTTTGTTCTGGCGGGGCTGCCTCCATCGTACTCGAAAACAGGCTCAATTCAACTCCGACGGATTTTCATTTTCTATTTTCAGCTTCCGGCCGTCCTTCGCGCTCTCCTCGCTTCTTTAGCCTCTGAATGAACCGCACTGGCGTCCCGGTAAACGGCCACTTGGCGCGCAACTGATTCTCCAAAAATCGTTCGAAATTAAAATGCAGCGGCTTTTTCTGATTCGTGAACAACAAAAACACCGGCGGCGCCGTTTTCGCCTGCGTGATGTAATAAATCCGCACTGGCCGCGCCTTCGGATTGGTCGCCCGGCCCAAATCCACGTCTTCCTTCAACCAGCGATTCAGTTCCGGGGTCGCGATCTTTCGTGCACGTTCCAACGCCACTTGGTCGATCAACGGATACAATTTTTGTGCTCGCTCGCCCGTCTTTGCGGACAAAAAGACCACCGGCGCGTAGCTCAAAAATTTGAACTTCTCTTTCACCATCGCCTCATATTCAAACAGCAGCTTGCCCTTATCGACCTCGCGCGCCGCGACTTTACCGTCGCCTCCACGCTTCGCCTTACCCGCCGCCGATTTAGCGGCGTCGTCCGCAGCCTTTTGCGCGGCTTCCACCGCCAGATCCCACTTGTTGACCACAATAATCACCGACCGCCCAGATTGTTCCGCGTAACTCGCGATGGTCGCATCGCCTTGCGTCACGCCTTGTACCCCGTCGACCACCAGAATGGCCAGGTCCGCGCGTTCCAGTCCGCGCTTTGCCATCACCACGCTCAACTTCTCCGCCACCAGCGTCGTCTTTCCTTTCCTTCGGATCCCCGCCGTGTCCACGAACCGGTACACTTTGCCGTTTCTCACCACGTCCGTGTCCACACTGTCCATGGTCGTTCCCGGAACCGGCGAGACAATCGACCGTTCCTCGCCCGCCATCCGGTTCAGCAATGTAGACTTCCCCACATTCGGCCGGCCAATGATCGCAATCTCAATCGGCTTCTCCGGTTCCACGTGGTCTTCAACACTCTGGCCCTTGATCTTCTCCAGCGTGTAATCGAGCAAATCATCCACGCCTGTTCCATGTTCCGCCGCAATCGGAAACACCGGCACGCCTAGCGCGTGAAAGACTCCCGCATTCACTTCCTGTTGCGTGGAGTCCACCTTGTTCACCGCCACCACAAACGGCTTGCCCGTCGTCCGCAACAGCCGCGCCAGTTCCGAATCCAATGGGGTAAGTCCCGCCGTGCTATCAGCGACTAAGACCAGCAACGAGGCTTTGTCGATGGCCACGCGCGCCTGCCGCAAGATTTCACTGGGGATCAATGCCTTATCGTCCGGAATGATTCCGCCCGTATCCACAATTTCCAACGCACGTCCGCGCCATTCTGACCGTCCATAAATCCTGTCCCGGGTAATTCCCGGTTCATCCGTAACAATAGCGCGCCGCGTTCCCGTCAATCGATTAAACAGTGTGGACTTGCCCACATTCGGCCGTCCGACAATGACCAGCGATGGTAGTTTTTCCGCTCATTCCCGGCTCGACTCGCTCCCACAGCGCGATCCTTCAGCGCTGTTTGAAACTTCCAATCTACCCCATTCACCGCTCACAGGCGAGCCGCGCCAGTCTCGTCAACCTCGAATGTTTCTCATGGAAACATTTCATGCCGGATTCGCTTGCTTCCCGCTGCCTTCCTGAGTATGTTTCTTCCCATTACTTCGCTGGTGTCCTGGGCGTTTCATCGGGGGAAGCATCCGATCTATCTCGGGCTAGAGATGCAATTTGTGTTTTCAAGGAGAGAGTGTATGAACGGGTTTTTTCGCGGCCTGAAGGCGTTAGCATTCCTGGTCCTGGCGCTGCTGCTTTTCCCTTGCGCCAACGCAAACGCGCAAACCTTCCGCGGCACCATTCTTGGGACGGTCACCGATTCCTCGGGCGCCGCCGTGGCAGGCGCCACTGTGACGATCAAGAACGTGGACACCGGGTTGACTCGCACTGTCACGACCTCCGACGACGGCAGCTATTCCGCTCCCGAACTCCCCATCGGCAATTACAGCGTCAACGTCTCTAAGGAAGGGTTCAAAGAAGGAGTCATCGCCGGCATCAAAGTCGAAGTCTCTTCCGAACGCCGCATCGACGTAGCTCTCCAGCCAGGCCAACTTGCTCAGACGGTCGAAGTGGTCGGCGAAGAATTGCCGATGGTCGAATCCACTTCCAACACTCTCGGCGGCATCGTTGAATCCAAAGTGGTCACCAGTCTTCCTGTGAACGGTCGCGACTACCAGAAGCTGATCTTCCTCGTCCCAGGCGTCACTGGCTCTCCGGACCAGATCACCGACTCTCCCGGCGCCTACGGAATCTTCTCGGTCAACGGCGCCCGCGGTCGCTCTAACAACTTTCTGCTCGACGGGACGGACATGAACGACGGCTATCGCAACGATCCCGCCATCAATGAAGCCGGCGTTTTTGGCACTCCCGCAACCATTCTTCCCATCGAAGCCATCGCCGAACTCCACGTCGCTTCCAACTTCGAAGCCGAGTATGGCCGCAGCGCCGGTGGTGTCGTCAACGTAGTTACCAAAAGCGGCACCAATCGAGTTGCACGGCTCGCTTTTCGAATTCTTCCGCAACAATGCGCTTGACGCGCGCAATTTCTTCAACACCACCGACATCCCACAGAATCCTTTCCACGCCAATCAGTTTGGCGGCTCGCTTGGTGGACCGATCGTCAAGGACAAAACCTTCTTCTTCATCGATTATGAAGGCATGCGCGAAAGCGGTGCCCAAGCCACCCCTTCTTGCGTTCCGACCGCGGCCGATATCACCAACAACACGCCCGCAACCGGCATCAATCCCGTGATCGCGAACCTTCTCGCTGCTGGAAAAGGCTGGCCCACCCCTAACGGCACCGGTTCATGCCTCACCTCTTCCACCGATGTGATTCCTCAGACGCAGGTCTCCTCCAATACCGTTCTCAACACCCCTTTCTCCAATAACATCAACGGCGGCATGATCAAGGTTGACCATAACTTCAATAAAGATAATCTCCTGACGGGCCGCTATTTCATTGGCGACAGCGACCAGAGCTTCCCGCTCGAACTCGTTGGCGGCGGCGCTCTCCCTAACTACAACACGTTTACCCCCACTCGCGTTCAGATGATTGCCATCTCGTTTGTGTCCGTGCTTACTCCTACCACGGTCAATGAGGCTCGCCTCGGCTGGAATCGTTTTGGCGAGGGATTCGATCCGCAAGATCGCAACTTCGATCCCGCTTCAATCGGACTCAATACCGGCGGCACTGGCGTTGATCTCGGTATGCCAGTCGTTTCCGTCAGCGGTCTTCCCCAGTTGGGCGCCAGCTATTCCACCACTCGTCATCGCGTCGATTCGAATTGGCACTACATCGACAATATCTCCTGGAAAGCGGGCAAGCACGACATAAAGATCGGTTACGAATTTCGTCGCACCACGGTCTCGCAAATCTTCGATGCCTACTTCCGGGGGCGAATCAATTTCGGGTCCTTGGGGGACTTCCTGGCTGGCAACCCCAGTGGCGGGTTCCAATATTCCGGCGACTCGAACCGCAACACCGTACAGAACTCTCATGGTGCGTACTTCCAGGACAGCTATCGCGTAAACACTCGCCTGACCTTGAATCTTGGTCTTCGCTACGATTACTACGGAATTATTCAAGAGAAGCACGGAGAGTTTACCAACGTCGATCCGATAACCGGCGCGCCAATTCTGGTCGGCGTTGGCCGTCTCTACCAACCCGATTACAACAACTGGGCTCCTCGCGTCAGCGTCGCTTGGGATGTCACCGGCCATCAAAAGACGGTGGTTCGCGCCGGCTTCGGGATCTTCTACGATGCTTTCTCCCAAGACATGTTCTTGGGACACTTGCCCTGGAACAGCTACTTCGATCCTGGTGTCGCCTACTCTGGTTTTGGTCCGAATCCCATTTCTACCGCTGGCGTCCGAAGTTTTGTGGACGGCTCGGGCAACACTGTCCCATTCCCTCTGGACCCCTCACTTCCAGTGTTCGGCGGCGCTTCACCAATGGGCGATGCGTTCGGCGTCGACCAGCACATGCGCACTCCCTACATGGAAAACTACAACCTGAACGTTCAACAGCAGCTCGGGCGGCATTCCACCTTGCAGGTCAGCTACGTCGGTTCACAGGGTCACAAGTTGCTCCGTTTTCGCGACCTGAATCAGCCGTCGCAGGCTCAAATCACGGCCGCCGACCTCGGCTGCAACTGCATCAACGATTACGGCGTCCCCCGGGCAATCAATGATGCGTTCTTCTACTTTAATTATCAGGAAGCTTCCGCGAACTCGATCTACAACTCTCTGCAGACCAGTTGGCGCATTGACAATTGGCACGGCATTACCTCTACGATGAATTACACCTGGTCCCATTCCATCGACGACGCCAGCGACGGCGAAGATTACGTGCCCAACGCCTCGCAACCGAACGACAGCCAGGCTCCGATCCGGTACAATCGCGGCAATTCCAATTTCGACGTGCGCCAGCGTTTTGTATGGAACTTTGTGTATCAGGTTCCGGATTCGCCGGATTCCGGCATGAAATGGCTACGCAATGGTTGGGGACTGAACGGCATCGTCACGGTGCAGAGTGGCCAACCGTTCCACCTCAATTACGATTTTGAAGATGATTTTGACGGCAGCGGGGAAGGTTTCGGCCGTCCCGACATTGTCGGTCCGGTTCACTACAACCAGAATGATCCTACCAAGTTTCTTGACCTTAGCTCTTTTGCGATTCCGTGTACTTACGACACCACCATCGCCGATGGTACCGCTAACTCCTGCGTCCCCGGCACACGCCATTTCGGCACCCTTGGCCGCAATTCGCTTGTCGGTCCGCATTTCCGCCAATTCGACTTCTCGCTCTTCAAGAAATTCCCGATCAAAGAACGCCTGAATATGGAGCTTCGTTTCGAAGCCTACAACATTCTCAACCATCCCAATTTCGCTAACCCATATCTTCCGTCGTTCATCGCCGACGCCGCCCAGCAGGGAATTAACACGGCAAATGGGCGCTCCCTCGGCTACTACCATCTGACTGCCACCGGCGACGTGGGTATCGGCTATCCGTTCTTGGGCAGTGGTGGCCCACGCAGCCTCCAACTGGCCGCCAAGTTCAACTTCTAGTCTGGCTGGGTGTACAACCCTTTGTGTTGTCTACCGATGGCACCTACTCGCTCTGAGGTTGGTTGAGGTCCCTTGGAGGGCTCAGGAGGATCAGAGGTGGCCGGGGACCAGTTGGAGAAATTGATTTTGAGTTAAGTGTTCATTGTACGGGGAATAGCTGAATCTAGCTTGGTAATTGCAGATGACAAAGGGTTTACAAGTCACGTGTTTTGATCATGATGTGTAAGTGCGGAGTATAAGAGACTTAGGAACGCTAGCGTTCATAAGGGCACAAAACACGGGGGTTAGCGAGAAAACCCAGGGAGGAACGCAGAAGAAGGCGCAGGAATTTACGGAGTAAATCGTACTGAATAGTAATCGTAATGTCAAGATAAATATCCCGGGAGCGGCGAGGGCGGCCCGCAGACGGACAGACCCTGCAAACCCAAGGCCGACCCTCACAAAGACGAGGATGGGGTACCCCGACCCCGTCACGCACGTGAAATTGCAAGTTGTGATAGTTTTAAGCACCCTTCTACGTACTAAGTTATGGAACCGCTCAGACCAGGCCACTTTAGCGTGCCGGGAAAAACGGAGCCTTCGGATTTAATCGCCCAGGCTCGGGCTGGGGATACCCAAGCTTGGGGCGATCTATACCGGGAATTTGCGCCGGCGATCTTCCGCTTTTGCAGGCGCGCTTTGCCGAGCAAGGAGGACGCGGAAGACGCCACCATGGAGATTTTCATGAAGCTGCGCGACAAACTCGCTCAGTACGATTCCAGCCGCTCCTTTACCGCCTGGCTTTACAAGGTTGCCTCCAACCATTGCTGGGATGTTCTCCGCCGTCGCAAGGCGCGTCACGAGAAAGACATGGAAGATGTGGAAGAGCTTCCCCTGGAAGCTCCCGAACCCACACAACTGGAACGGCTCATCGAAGAACGCACCAGTGAGGATGTTCGCAAAGCGCTCGACAAACTCGGAGCTCGCGCGCGCATGGCTCTGGTCATGCGCTATTACTCGGACATGAGTTACGACGAAATTGCCGATGCCTTGGGCGTACGCAGGCCATTCGTAGGCGTGGTGCTGTTGCGCGCGAGGCATGAACTCCGGCAAGCGCTGATGGAGAACAGCGCTTTTGCCATGGGAGGGACCCGGTGAGCCAAACACCCGATTCCGCAAGCAAGCATCTCGACGAAATGACGCTGCTGCTTTACGCCGAGAGGCAGCTCGATCGCGAGCGCGCGCAAGAGGTGTCTGTCCACACACAGACCTGCGAACAGTGCCTGCTGCTTCTTCGCGCCCTGGACCGCGAGGCCCGCCTGCTGACCCGCTCGATGCTGGAAGATGACGAACCCCTTCCCGCCCGCATTGCCGAGTTTCAAGCCAAGGTGAAGCGCTCCATGCAATGGATCTGGGGAGTGATCTTCGGGATGGCTCTGCTGGGTGTCTACTCGCTTTACAGCTTTGTCATCGAGCCCTGGGAGTTGCGGCTCGAACAAGCGGGATTCGGTGGTACAAACCTCCTGAGCATGCTGGTGTTTCAAGGCGCGTTCTGGAAAGGGTGGCAATCTATGTTCACTCTGGTGGAGTTTGTCGCACTTGCATCCTTTGCCGGGTTTGTCTTTTTTCTCGGTAGAAAATATGTGAAGCGCGGCACGGCGCTCGCCCTCATGTTCGCCAGCATGGGGCTCGCGCTGGTGGCCCCCTCGTCTGTTCCCGCGCAAGGGGTAAATGTCGATGTGGATATGAAGGACCGCCCCTCTCTCGAAATTCCCAAGGATCAAGTCCTGAAGAAGGACCTGTACTTCGCCGGTTCTCAACTTCGCATCGACGGAACCATCGATGGCGATGTGTATGCCTTCGCTCAGGATGCCGATATCAGCGGCCATGTCACAGGCGACCTCATTTGCTTTGCCCGCTCTCTGCGCGTCAGTGGGCATGTTGACGGCAATGTCCGCTCGTTTACCAACAACATCACCATTACTGGCACCGTGGACAAGAGTGTCACCACCATGAATGAAGATGCGCGCCTGGAACCCTCTGCCAGCGTCGGGCACAACTTCACGTCGTTCACGCAGATCGTGGCTATCGACGGCAAAGTCGGTCGCGATGTTCTGGCCATGTTCGCGGAAGGCACGGTCGCCGGCACGATTGATGGCAATTTCAAAGGAAGAGGCCAGTCCTTGAGCATTACGTCCAGCGCTCAGATTAACGGTGAGACTAAATGGGACGGCGAAAAACCCGCCGAAGTTGCCAGTGGCGCCAAACTCGCCTCTCCCTTGCAATTCACCAAGCTCGAACACAAGTCCCGCACCGAACGCGGCATCGGCTTTTACATCTGGCGCGTGGTCTGGGCTGGCGCGTGGATCCTTTTGGGGCTCGTGCTGATTTCGCTTATGCCCGGATTTGCCAAAGACACCGTCGAATCCGCGGAACGCTATGGCGCCTCCCTCGGCCTCGGGGTGCTCGTGTTTTTTGGTGTGGTGATCGCCGCGTTTATTGCGTGCATCACGATTGTGGGATTGCTCGTGGGCATCTCCACGTTCTTCTTGTGGCTTGTCTGCCTGTTTAGTTCTTACGTCGTGGTGGGCTCCGTGGTAGGGCGTTGGATTCTCGGCAGAGCCCACGATCTGTGGCCAGCGGTTGGCCGCATGGCTCTCGGCGTTGCGATCGTGGTTATCCTTACAGGCATTCCCCACGTTGGTGGCTGGATTATGTTTGGCATTTGGATCTGGGGCATGGGCGCGATCTCGCTGGCGTTGTATCGCCGGTTCCAACCCGTAATCGCACCGAACATCCCGTCCATGCCGTCTGGCCCTGTCGGCACGCCGCTGCCGCCAAACACAACCGTCAGCCCGGCGTAATGACGCGACGCTGAATTCCAGTAGGGGCGCAGCACTGCTGTGCCGGGCGGCCTTCCGATCGAAGAGAGATTCTTCACTCCGCGGACTCCGTTCGGAATGACGGCGTCGGAGAAACGGCCCGTGGGGGAACCCGGCGAAGAACCCAAGAGCCGGCAAGATGCCGGCGCTATAAAGTTGCGAAGAAAAGAAAACGGGCCCCGAACTAAATCGGAGCCCGTCGCCTTCTGCGGAGGCGGTGAAAAATCGCTAGAACGCACGCACCTTAACGGCGTGAAACGGATATTGCGCAACCGTGGGATTCAGGAATAGTGCGCTGATGCCAACCGTTTGGCCGAACGTTAGATTATTTAAACTCGTTACCCCTTCCAGAATCGTCGCGTTCGGATATGTCAGGACCTGCGGCGTGAAATTCGACGCGAAATCCAAAGCGAGGTAGGTCGGCAGACTGGTAATGGTGAACGCGTTCCCGGAAATCGTTCCGACTTTCGCCGTGAACCGTGTGGGCCGCAGAATTAGTTCTGTCGCGGTGGCGTTGATGCCACTGGTACCGCTCGTTGCGTTCGTCACCTTGACGCGCACCGTTTGCCCATTGAAGATGTCGCCCGTGCTGCTGAATCCCGCATTGTTAATAGGGACCCCCGGTTGTCCGGTGAGAATGCCCAAATCGACCGCGAAGGTCGCGGATGTGCTCAGCGTCAAGCACACGCCAGAACCGAAATTCGCACTAGTCAGTGGTGAGCTACTCGTCGTAATTGCGCTGTCGCTCAGGATCAACCCATAGCTGCCGGTGCCACCGCAACTGCTCGCGTAAATGATCCCTTCCACTTCATCCACCGGCGATGTCGACTTGTCGATTACATCAAGGGACGTGGCCGTCGCAACTCCATTGCTGGACAGCAGCCCCTGCGCGCTCACCACGGAACCCACCGCGATGCACGACAAGCTTCCGCCTCCTGTGCATAGGTTCTGCGGGTCATACACCGGCGTTGCTGAGCTGATCACTGCGGTCAACGTTCCCCGCACCGTCGATTTCAACGTAATGCTGCTCGAGGAAATTGCCGAGACCTGCCCGGTGAAATCATCAAGATTCGCGAAATTTCCGCTGGGCACATTGGTAGCCACCGTGCTCGATGCGCTCATCACTCCCGTTTGCGTCACGTCGATGACCAGGTTGCTCGATTGCAAAAGGACAGCATTGTTGTAGTTGAAGTCGAGATTCAACCATTGGTTCGCATTGGAATTCAGCACCAATGGAGAGCCGGTAGGATAGGTATACGTGATCGTGGCTGCGGAACCGGTAATTCCGCAAACTGCTCCTGCCACGCATTGCCCTATTGTGCTGCCGGAAGAGTTGATAAACGTTCCAGAAGGCGCCGCCACTGTCACATTGATCGCGGTGTACGTACCTTCGGCGACTGTGACTTTTGAGACCACCAGGTTGGTGTCCGACTGCAACCGCGTCAGCTCAAAGTCCGTGGACGGATTCGAGGAGAACACGGAAACCTGGCTTCCACTCGAGGGTGTCAGCGTAATTCCAATGATCGGCAACGAGAAACTGACTACGTTCGTGTTCGTCGGCGGCGTGTCAGACATGGTGATGCTCAGGGTCGCATTCCCACCGCAGTTCGTCGTGCATCCACCGCTATGCAGCCCGCTGCACGAGCTCACCGCAAACGCCACGGTAAGCGCAATCAACAAAAGGGTCTTTTTCGAGTTCATTCACATACCCCAAGATAGGATTTGGCAGGCCGCACACACGGGGTACTTGGAAATCCCCCAGTGACACTGTAGCGCTGTGGCGCAAATGCCGCCTAAGCAGGAAAGTCCCGCGGTGCCCAACTGTTAACTGCACTTCTGGTCAGCAAGCATTTCAGGCCCGTGAGCCATGATCGGCGGCCGCTTCAAAAAACGGTCCGTAGTCGATGTGTTATCGTTAAGAATTGCGGCAACAGGAAATCAGGCGGACTCTCTGGCCAAACGCAGTTCCAAAGCGGATTCGACGAAAACGAGAAAGGCACTCGATTCCCGTGTGCCGGAGCGTTTCTACGCGCCTGTCGACGAGCTTCCCGATACTCATCACGGTCCTTCTATCGATAATTCATCCGGCCCCCTCGATGCGGACGGTTCTTTGGAGGCAGTCCAGCCCGCCAAAAAATCCACGAACGGCAAGCCCTCCATGCACGATATTTTCGGTCCCGGCGGGTTCCTCGACAAATGCATGATTGGGGGATATGAGCACCGCCGCGCCCAGTTGCAAATGGCCGAAGCGGTTGATGATGCGTTTGAGAATCATCATCACGCGATCCTCGAAGCTGGCACGGGCACCGGCAAAACCCTTGCGTACTTACTGCCCGCAATCTGCAGTGGCCGTCGCGTAGTCGTGTCCACCGCGACCAAGTCGCTGCAGGAACAGCTCTACCAGAAGGATGTTCCCTTCCTCCAAAAGCACTTTGCCCCCGAATGGAAAGTCGCGGTCATGAAGGGCCGTTCCAATTTCTTGTGCCTTGCAAAAGCGCATGCCATGACCGATCAGCCCATGCTGAAGGGGATGGAGGAGGTTGACGCGTTTCGTCAGATTCGCGATTGGGCCAAACTCACGGAAACCGGCGATCGCGCGGAGCTCACCTTTCTACCCGATGATTCCGACCTGTGGTCGCGCATCGACGCCCGGCGCGACACCTGCACTGGCAAGAAGTGCCCGCAATTCGAGGAATGTTTTCTGACCCGCATGCAGACTCGCGCTAAGGACGCCGACCTCATCATCGCTAATCACCACCTCTTCTTTGCCGACTTGGCCTTGAAGCACGACGATTTTGGCAGCATCCTTCCCGAATACTCGGCCGTGGTGTTCGACGAAGCACACGAAATGGAAGATGTGGCCAGCGATTATTTTGGCCAGCAGATCAGCAATTTTCGTTTTGAAGAATTAGCGCGCGATGCCGACCAGATGATGCGCCTGACCCATCAAGGCACGCCCAGCCTGCTGCGGCGTACGCAGCGTATCCGGGAGAAAAGCCGGGCCTTTTTTGACACTTTCCCCCCGCGAGACGGCCGCTTTCCCTTTTCGCACAACGAGCGCGAGGCCTTTCTGGAGCAGAATCGCGAAGCCTACGACGCGCTCATGAACGCGCTCAAAGGCCTGGAAACGGAATTCGCCGCGCTCACCAATAAGCCCGAAGAACTGCTCCGCATTGCTCGGCGCAGTTTTGAAATTCGCCAGGAACTCGCTTTCCTGTTTGAGTCCAACGAAAAGAATTACGTGTACTGGTTTGAGCGCCGCAACAAAGGTGTCTTCCTGGCCGCCACGCCCATCGATGTCAGCCAGATTCTTCGCGAGCGCCTATTCGAACCGTTCGACACCGTCATTCTCACTTCCGCTACGCTTGCGGTTGCCGGCCGCTTTGAGTTCATTCGCAAGCGCATGGGTCTCGATCATGCCAAGGAAGCGCAACTCCCGCCCGAATTCGATTACGAGCAGCAGGCTCTGCTGTACCTTCCGCAGCGCATGCCCGACGTGCGCGACCCCGGTTTCCCCGCGAAAGCCGCCGACGAAATCGTGTCGCTCCTGGAGATAAGCGATGGCCGCGCCTTCTGCCTGTTCACCAGCTATGCGCAAATGAACGATCTCTTCGATCGCGTCAGCGAGCGCGTCGACTTTCCTTTACTGTTGCAAGGGACCGCACCCCGCAGCACGCTTCTCGAACGCTTTAAGAACACTCCCAACTCGGTGCTCTTTGCCACGGCTAGCTTCTGGCAAGGTGTCGATGTCCCGGGCCAACAGCTCTCCTGCGTGATTGTGGACCGCTTGCCCTTCGCGGTTCCCAGCGATCCGGTGGTTGCGGCTCGCGTGCGTGCGCTTCAAGAGGAAGGCCGCAATCCGTTTTCCGAGTTTCAGGTACCCGAAGCGGTGCTGGCGCTTAAGCAGGGATTTGGCCGCTTGATTCGCACCAAAACTGATCGCGGTGTCTTGGCTCTTCTGGACACAAGAATCTCCCGTATGCCGTATGGTAAAATTTTCCTTGATTCGCTTCCGCGCTATCGCAGAACGTACGACCTTGGGGAAGTCGAGCGGTTTTTGAGCGCGATCGGCCCTGCCTAGCTAGCCTGGAGAACAGAGGAAAAACGGCCGTTTATGTTTCAAGTCAGTGTGGAAGAGACTTTTTCGTCAGGACACGCCCTGCGCGGCTACAAGGGCAAGTGTGAGAATCCTCATGGTCACAATTACCGCGTCCAGGTGACTCTGGAAGGCCCACAGTTAGACAAGATCGGCCTGCTTGTCGACTTCACCCATCTCAAAGAAATCATGCGCGGCATTATCAAGCGCATTGACCACCAATTCCTCAACGACCTCGAGCCTTTCACTACCCTTAACCCCTCCGCCGAGAATATGGCCAAGTACTTCTATGATGAAATCAGCGGCAACTTGAAAGATTTGCCCCCCGGTGCCAGAGTATCCGATGTAGTCGTCTGGGAAACAGACACGGCCATGGCCAAGTATCGCCCGGGCGCTTAAGCGCTCCGAAAGGCGCCAACGATGAACCGGTCCCTTCTGATCATTATGATTCCCGCGCTGCTCGTCGCCGCTGGATACATCGTCGTGTTAAGAAAGATGGGGCTGGCTCCCGGTTACCTGCGGCTGGGTGTTGCCATGGTCCTTTTTTTTGGCGGAATTTATTGGCTGTCCAAACGTTCCACGAAAAAGGCGAATACCACCGGGCATTAGCAGGGCCCACCAGGCTTTTATATGTACGTCACCGAGATTTTCAAATCCATTCAAGGGGAAGGCACCCGCGCTGGTCTCCCGTGCATCTTCGTGCGGCTGGCCGGATGTAACCTGCGTTGTACTTGGTGCGATACGACGTACGCGTTTCATGGCGGACAAAAGATGAGTGTCGACGATATTTTGGAACGCGTCGAAGCCCTGAACCGGCGTCCCGACGGCCTTCCTACGGGCGTTCCTTTGGTCGAACTCACCGGGGGTGAGCCGCTTCTGCAACACGAAATTAATTCCCTCGCCCAACATTTGCTCGCCGCTGGCTACACTGTAATGATCGAAACAAGCGGAGAACGGTTCATTGGCGAGCTTCCGCCCGAAGTCATTCGCATCGTCGATGTGAAATGTCCCGATTCCGGCGAACCTGACACTTTCAATATGCGCAACCTGACCGAGCTCAACGATAAGGATGAAGTGAAGTTCGTCATTTCCAGCCGTCGCGACTACGAATTCGCTCGTGATTTTGCCCGCGAACACGGCCTTGAGAATCGCGTCCACGCGGTTTTGTTCTCGCCGGTCCACGAAGACCCCAAAGGCGCGTGGCAAGGTTTGGAGCCGCGCCAGCTTGTTGAATGGATGCTGGAGGATGGGCTCAGCGCCCGGCTCGGCCTGCAATTGCACAAGCTCGTGTGGGACCCCGCAACGCGCGGAGTTTAGTCCAATGCAGGGTAAGGCCATTTCGTCATGAGCAATCCAGGCAAAGCCGTCGTGCTCCTCAGCGGGGGCATGGACTCGTGTGTCTGTGCCGCGATTGCCCGGGAACGTCATGGCGCAGAAAATATCGCGTTGCTCCACGCCATGTATGGCCAGCGCACGGAAAACCGCGAACGCCAGGCCTTCGACCAGATTGCGGATTACTACCGAATCCGCGAGCGGCTCGTCGTCAAACTCGACCATTTCCGCGCGATTGCCGGTTCAGCGCTCACAGACACTCGTATCCAGATACCCGAAAATGAGCTAAGCGCTCCGGGTAACGCTGATGATTCGATTCCCGTGACCTATGTCCCTTTTCGAAACGCACACTTCCTGTGTGTTGCGGTGAGCTGGGCTGAGGTACTTGGGGCTCGTGGCGTCTATATCGGAGCCGTAGCCGAAGATAGTTCCGGCTATCCGGACTGCCGCCCGGAATACTACAAAGTATTCCAGGAACTGATACGTGTGGGCACCAAACCGGAAACGCAGATTGAAATGGTCACGCCGGTGATCGCGATGACGAAGAGCGAAATCATTCGGCGGGGCAGGGAACTCGGGGCGCCCTTGCACTTGACGTGGTCCTGTTATCAGGCTGAAGACGCCGCGTGTGGTAAATGCGACAGCTGCCTGCTGCGTTTGCGCGCTTTTGCTGAGGCCGGGATACCCGACCCCATCCCGTATCAGCGCCACGCGACCAGCTCCACGTGACTCAAGTGCCGAGCATCCTTGGATTCTGTCGCAGATAAGCGATAATGGGGGCGTACCGGCCAGATGACCGCGGCCGGCGCTCCTCAGGTACAAAGGAGAATGGAGCATGTCGAATTTACTGAAAACGTATGCGCTTGCCGCATTATTCGTTTTGGGCTTCGCGTTTTTCGTTGTGCCCAAGGCCGCGGCGCAAAATGTCGGCGGCACGATCATCGATTTCGACGGTAAGCCCTGGGCCGGCCTGCCGGTGAAGATCAAGAGCGATCAGGGCGCGGTGCAGGAAACCAAGACGGATGCGAACGGCAAGTACGAGTTCAACAATTTGCGCCCCGGCAAGTACACCGTGACCGTTCAGCCCCCGCAGATAAAAGAACCGTTCAACACTGTCATTGAAGTGCACACCGGTAACGAAGTCCCGCCCGTCAGTTGGAACTTCAAAGAAATCCTCGAGAAGCAAAATCCCGAAGCCGCTGCTCAAATGAAAAAGCAAGCGGAAGAGAAGAACAAATTCGCGGCCATGAAGCAGCACTTTGAGCAAGGCAATGCATTGCTCGAACAGGAGCGCGCTGCGAAAGCGGATCTGAGCAAAGCGCCCGCCGACCAGAAAGATGCTGCCAAAGCCAAATTGACGGATCTGTCGAATCAGGCGGTCTCGCAATTTCAGGAGGCGCAAAAGTCTGCTCCAGAGAAGGATCCCAATGTGCATCTTTTCTGGGCGCGCATGGGAGAAGCCTATGATTTGGCGGGGCGCAACGATGATGCCATCAACGCTTACCAGCAAGCGGTCGCTCTGAAGCCCGACAATGCCGGCTATTACAATAATCTTGGCAATGTGCTCGCCCGCGCCGGCAAGATCGATGACGCGAAGGCTGCCTACACCAAGAGCGCCGAACTCGATCCCGCCAACGCCGCACTGGCTTGGCGCAATTTCGGCATCAGCCTGTATCAGGCTGGACGCATGGCTGAGGCCATCGAACCGCTGCAGAAGGCTACGCAACTCGACCCAAAGAATGCGCAGGGCTGGTATTTGTTGGGCACCTGCATGGTGGCCGATCCTAGTATTTACAAGCAGGTCGGCGACAAGATCGAAGTTACCCCCAAGCCGGGCACGGCCGAGGCCTTCCAAAAGGCCATTGAGCTGGACCCCAATGGACCCATCGGAGCTCAAGCAAAACAAGGATTGGAACAGTTGAATCAACTTACCGGCGGCATTGAGACCAAGGTGGGCGGCAAAAAGAAGAAATCCTAATCTGTCTTCGAAGCGGCGGGCGCTAGCTCGACAGCCGCAGAACTGCAAGTGTGTTCCACGTACGTGTCGTGTGGATAATTGCGCTCCGATGCTTGCTGCCGATCTTCCTTAACCCGGCGATTTACGTGGTTCCAAGAGCAGTTGTGAACGATGAGCCAAATGCGAAGTCCCCAATTTAATGCCCTCTCCATCTAATCACAAGTAACCACCATCATGGCAACTTGTTCGATGCGAGGAGAAACAGAAATGACCAAACAGAACAACCTTGGCGGCAGCTACACGCTCCGGAACACCTCGATGAAGCTGAACCGCATGGGCTATGGCGCAATGAAGCTTGCAGGACCAGGGGTGTGGGGGCCGCCGGATGACGTTCCCGGCGCGATTGCCATTCTGCAGGAAGCGGTCGCGTCGGGAGTGAACCATATCGATACCTCCGATTTTTACGGTCCACATGTCACCAACCAGCTGATCAAACGAGCACTCCATCCTTATCCGGATGGGCTGGTGATCGTTACGAAGGTTGGCGCTCGGAGGGGAGCCGACAAATCGTGGAATCATGCTTTGTCGCGTCAAGATCTTACAAACGCCGTTCATGACAACCTTCGCAATCTCGGTCTTGAGGCGCTTGATGTTGTGAACCTGCGCGTGGGAGGAATTGCGGAGCCAACGGAAGCACCGATCGAAGAGCCGTTGACCGTGCTTGCGGAACTGCAACGTCAGGGACTCATTCGTCATATCGGCCTGAGCAACGTAACTCCTAAACAGTTCGCGGAAGGTCAGAAAATTACGAACATCGTTTGCGTGCAGAATATGTACAACGTCGCTCAGCGGAAGGATGATGGGTTTATTGATGCACTCGCTGCGCAAGGCGTAGCGTATGTGCCGTTCTTCCCTCTGGGAGGGTTCACGCCGTTGCAGTCGTCGACGCTCGACACCGTAGCCGCATCGCTGCAGGCCACGTCCATGCAGGTGGCCCTGGCGTGGCTTCTTCAGCGCTCGCCCAACATCCTGCTCATTCCTGGGACATCCTCCATCGAGCATCTTCGAGAGAACCTGAACGCTGCTACGCTGCGACTTCCTCCGGAAATGATCGCGGCTCTCGAATCCATCGGGGGAAGTACGAAGCAGGGCGCCGCGCCCGGCAGATAACTTGGCGTACCATTCGCGTTTCTGCTGTGCGGGCGCGATGCGGTTCAGCGATGGGACAACGTCCCGGTAATTTTTGTCCTTTGCAGCGCCCACGAAAATACCAGCATCGAACTCGGCAGTAGCAGCGCAGCGAAGACAAAGAGCATCAACAGCGGCCGCGCGATGGTGGGCACACTCGCTCCTTCTAGCAGCGCGGCACGCATCGCGTCCAACGCGTACGTAACCGGATTCAAATGCGCTACAACCTGCAGCCAGTTTGGCAATATGCTCACCGGGAACAACATTCCCCCAACCACGCTAGATACTCCCACGAAAAACCATTTGGAAGGATTACCGCGCTTGAACAGCAGCAGGTATGCCGAGGAAAAAATACCTAAGCCCGAAAACGAAACTAGGGTCGCGACCAGCACAACCAGTACGGAGGCCCAGTTCGCCGCGCGCAACGGGAACCCGAACAGCACGCTGCCCCAGGCCAGGTATACCGCCACGCGCAAGGTAGTCAGCACGAATGGATACAGGGCCGATCCCATCAGCATCACCGGCAGTGGCACCTGGGTAACCAGCAGTGGTTCCAGCGTGCCGCTGTCTCGCGCCTCCTCCAGGCTGCGGTCGAACGTATCCAGCACCGCGCTTAAATAGTCGAAGAATACGAAGCCCACCAGCGAGTACGCGAAATACGATGTGCCCTGCGGCAGAGCTTCCCGAAGCTGAGGCGAGTCAACGAAGCGCGCGACATAGTAAAACATTGCCGCCCCAAACAGTGCTTCCACTAACTCCAACACAAAAGGGCTTCGGTAGGTGCTCGCGATCCGCAAATCGCGGCGGAAAAATAGCAGCAAGTCTGCAATCGCGCGAATCATCAGAGTGCGGACTCCTCGAGCGAACGCGCGGCATGCCCGGTGAGAATGGAGAAAGCCTCCTCGAGCGATCCCGCGCCCGATTTTCGTTTTAGCGCCGCTGGCGTGTCCACCGCAACCATTCTGCCCTCATTCAAAATGGCCACACGGTCGGCCAACAGCTCGATCTCCGGAATGGTGTGCGAAGCGAACAGTAGGGCTGTCCCCCGCCGCCTCAATACATCCGTTTTTAGGAAGCGCCGGAAGTCCGCGGCGGCCAGTGCGTCCAGGCTTCGTGTGGGCTCGTCGAGCAGCAGCACTTTGGGTTCGTGCAACAAGGCCCGAAGCAGGCTCAACCGCTGAATCGTACCCGAAGAGAGCGTTCGGACCTGCTGATCGAGAGATTCGCCCAATTCGAATTGCGCGGCCAACTCCGGAATTCGATTCCGCAGATATGTGTCCGACAAATGATTCAGCCGGCCGAAAAATCGCAGATTCTCCCGCCCGGTGAGCCGTGCGTAAAAGCCCAGGTCTGACCCTGCGTGATAGCCCAGCTGACGGCGCACTGAGGCAGGCTCTCGGGCGGCATCGAATCCCGCGACTATCGCGCGCCCGCTCGTGGGAATCAGCAAGGTCGCCACAATGCGCAGCAGCGTCGATTTTCCCGCGCCGTTCGTCCCCAACAGCGCGAGCGCCTCGCCCGCTTCCACTTGCAGCGAGATACCCTTCAGAGCGGGCACACTTGGCGGGGCAAATGGCTGCAGCAGCGCTCGCCACCCTCCACTCGCGCGCGGAAACGATTTTTCCAGAGAATCGATGCTGATGACCGGATCAGGCACTCTCAGGTTTATAGCGTGTTCACTGCCAGAAAACAACGACGCTCGTGCCCGAATCTCGACAATCCGGCATGACGAAAAACCGCATTCCCGGTAAGATAGTGCTCGGTAATTCCGATCTTCCCCTCAGGTCATCGTACCGGAAAGGCATAGCTACGCTGATGCTCGAGCTTTCAGACCGCGTAATCGCTCCCGCCCACGTGCTTGTACGGCATTTGGATGGTGAATCCGTGCTGCTGAACCTGCAAACTGAGAAGTACTTTGGCCTCGATAGCACCGGGACGCGCATGTGGGAAGTCGTCACCACTTCCCCGAGTATTCAATCGGCTCATGCCACGCTTTCACGCGAATTCGATGCGGAACCTGCGCTGCTGCTCAATCATTTGATCGAACTGCTGAACCAATTGGTCGACCACGGTTTGCTGCAAGTCGTTCCTTCCAATGTGGAAAGCGTTCCAGCGATATAGGGCGCTGGACCCTGAGTCTCGCAAGCTGTTCCGGCGAGCGGTGGTCCTGATGTCCAGAGCCACGTTTTCCCTGCGTACTCGCGGCTTTTCGAAAACCAAAGAAGCTCTGGATACTGGGCTTCCCTCTTCACAACGCATTCACCCAGAGGGCTTCGCCGAAGCTTTAGAGAAGACGTGTCGTATGGTACGGGCTGCCGCACGCTACAGCCTCGTTCGCCCGACCTGCCTCGCGGAGTCTCTCACCTTGTGGTTTTTGCTCCGCGAGCAAAACATACCGGCTTCGCTCCGCATTGGCGTGCGCAAAAGCCTCGGTAATTTCGAAGCCCACGCCTGGGTGGAATGTGACGGTGCGGCCCTGAATCAGCCCGGGGAACAACACCGCCATTACGCCACGTTTGACGCAGCGTTTTCCGAAATTCCCGAGGAACAGCCATGAGCGGCTACTTCGGCATGGTCCGGCTGGATGGCAGTCCAGTCGACCAGCGTTTCCTCGCGGGAATTGGAGAGGAACTTGCCTTTCGTGGACCGGATGGGCAGAACATCTGGACCCAGGACAGTGTGGGCGGCTGTTTTGCGCTGATGCGCACAGGACCCGCGAGCCAGGCGGTGCAGCAACCCGTCATCCACAACAACCGATTTCTGTGGGGTGATATTCGCCTGGATGCCCAACGCGATCTTCTGGCACAACTCTCAACCGAGGCGTCCGCTGCGCCTGAACTCACAAGCGAAGACTTGCTTCTTATGGCCTGGTCGAAATGGGGCGCAAACGCCCTTGAGCGCATCATCGGAGATTTTTCGTTTGCCCTGTGGGATGCCTCAAAGCAGCGTTTGCATTGCGCACGGGATTTTGTCGGTCCTCGCCCGTTCTATTACTCGCATATTGGCGATGTGTTCTATTTCAGCAACACGCTTCGAATTTTGCGCCTGATTCCAGAAATTTCGCGGGAACTCGATGAAACTTTCATCGGCGATTTTTTGCTCGAAGGCTGGAGCTTGGAACCCAGTCGTACGGTCTACCGCGGGATCCGGCGCCTTCCGCCTGGGCATGCGCTAAGCTTCTCAAATGGTCAGCTTGAGGTCCGCCGATTTCGAAAACTACCGATCGAAGAGCCGCTTCGATTCGCTCGGCCTGAAGAGTACGTCGCCGAATATCGCGAGTTGCTGAACATGGCGGTATCTGATCGACTGCCTTCCGGCTGCGCCTCCCTCTATCTCAGTGGAGGGTTGGACTCAACCACCGTGTGCGCCACTGCTGCGGGTATCGCCGCGGCGGACGATCGCAAGAACATGCTCAAGGCATTTACGTTCAGCTGGGAATCTACCCCAGATGATCCCGAACCTCACTTCGCCTCTATTACCGCGCAATACCTTGGGATCGCTCACGAAATCATCCGAGAACCCGATCATCCCTTGTTCGAGGCGGCCCAAACCGGAGTCGAGACTAGTCCTGAACCCGACGAGGACTTTTTCTTTGTTCAGCAACAGCGACAGCTTCGGACCATCGCTGCGCATTCGAACGTCGTGCTCTCCGGCGATGGCGGCGACAACGTACTGACGGGACAATCTTGGCCCTACCTCGTGCAGCTTATCCGCCAACGGAATCTAAGCGCCATCGCCCGCGAGTTTGGCGGCTACCTCTGGACTCATAGACGAATTCCTCCTATTCGGGGCGGTTTTCGTACCAAAATCCGTTTATTACTTAAGGGTAATAATCCATTCAAGGAATATCCTGCCTGGCTCAACAGCGATTTCGAGGCACGAAACAATCTGCGGCAACGATGGCTGGATCTCAGTAGCCATCGTAATACTGCTGAACATCCGCTCCATCCAGAGGGTTATCGTTCGCTCCACGACGACTTTTGGGGCAGCACGCTGGAGAGACACGACACCGGGTGGAACCGTGTGCGTTTGGAAAGCAGGGCTCCCCTCCTGGACCTCCGCATCCTTACATTTCTTCTTCGGCTGCCACCGGTTCCTTGGTGCATGCACAAAGAATTGGCGCGGCAAGCGATGAGAAACCTGTTGCCGGAACCGGTCTTGCAACGTCCGAAAACGCCTTTGCTGTTTAATGAATTGGAGGTTTGCGGCGACGATGGACAATGGTTTTCTCGCTTGTCTTCGGTTGGACCGGGGCGGGCGGGATCGTTTGTAAATTGGCAGAAATGGTGCGAAACTTCTAGCCTCCCTAAGGGTTCTCTTAATTGGATGAATCTCCGCCCAGCCTGCCTTTTCTTTTGGTTGAAAGCCGTTGAAAGTATGTAAGGGATTCAGTAGAGTGTCTCACAGAGGGGCGTTGATGAATCGGCCGTCGGAATCACCCGAGAAGCTGGAACCGCAGAAGAAAAAGCCTTATCAGTCTCCAAAACTGCTGATTTATGGAAATTTAACGGAGATGACCCAGGCGGGCGGACGAACGGGGCGCAAAGATAACCACACCGGTCCCAGACATTTCACTGGCGGCTGATCAATGCTCCGACATTCGGTATGACTTATTTGTACCGTGCCTATGGAGTTGGCATTGATTCCTCAATCGCGATTGCCGGCTTGGAACCTGCTCCGCCCGGCGCGGAATTTTTCCGAATTCATTTAGAAACCGGTCCGGAACCGCAGTGGGTCCGCGACGCGAAGAGTCTCCCCGGCGGCATTCGTTCTCACCGCCCCGAAGATAAAAGTACGGCTGATCCTGCCTTTCTATTAACCGATCACGGCAGCGGACAATTTTACGAGTTGTTCTATTCGGACGGAGCGCGCTTTGTTGTGACGCACACTGCGGAGCGGGTGTGGGGTTGCACCAGTGCGCCGTTGCCTCCAGAGGACATCGCTCTCTATTTTCTAGGGCCGGTCATGGGATTTCTGTTGCGTCTTCGCCACATCACCTGCTTGCACGCAAGTGCGGTGGAGTTGTACGAGCACGCGGTCATATTCTGCGGCGAAATGGGTGCAGGAAAGTCGACGACCGCAGCGGCGCTGGCGGTTCGTGGCGCGCCGGTCGTTTCAGAGGATATAGTGCCTCTGCAGTTAACAAAGAGCGGGTATTTCGCTATTCCAGGTTACCCCCGGGTTTGCCTCTGGCCTGATGCGGTCAGCAAAATTCTGGGCGATCCGGATCATTTGCCAAAGCTCTCGCCCACTTGGGACAAGCGCTACTTGCCCCTGGACGGCTCGAAAGCAAAATTCGCCCGCGTCAAGAGACCTGTTGGCGTCATTTATCTGCTTGCAGACCGCGTCGACACGCCGGATGCTCCGCGCATTGAAGAAATCTCACCAAGAGAGGCTTTGCTGGGACTGGTTCGGAACACCTACATGAATTGGCTGCTCGATACCAAACAACGTGCGGTGGAATTCGACGAACTCGGCAACCTGCTGTTACAGGTTCCAGTGCGGCGCATCATCGCGTCGAACGATCCCCAAAAGATGGGTACGTTATGCGATTTGATATTCGCGGATACGCGCAATCTTCCAGTAAACAGTTGAGCTCGGATCAGTATTGGTTTCGCGGCGCTAATCGATTGCCGGGTGTACACTGACGCAAAGGAAATCCGAATTGCCTGACGTTCCACTTGCTCCCGCTGTCGCGCAGAAGGAATGGGCGTTCCTGTGCGCCTGCGCTTCGCCGTCTTTTGATTCCAGCCAATTGCTGACGTATCTCGCCCAGGAACTTGATTGGGATACCGTTTTAGACTCTGCGGCGAACCACGGCGTACAGGGTTTGTTGGCTACGCGTCTGGAAGAAATTGGGTTCTCCGGAGTTCCCGCACTGGTTCGCAAGCAGCTGCAAAACCGCATGCGCGCGCAACATATTTTCACGCTCAGCATGACCGCCGAACTCTTTCGCATTCTGGAAAGTTTCGCGGAGGCCAGCATTCCGAGTGCCTTGGTCAAGGGTCCGGTCATCTCCTTGCTCGCCTTCAACGATCCCGCAGTGCGAAATTATGTCGACCTCGATCTTCTGCTGCATCATCGCGACATTCAGAACGCTGCCAGGCTCATGCTGCAAATGGGTTTCGAGACAGATATACCTGAATCCGCCATTCGCGCGGGCAAAATCCCCGGCGAGTACCTTTTCCGCAGGCCGGGAACCAAACGCATCATCGAACTTCATACCGAGCACACCTTCCGCTATTACCCTAAGCCAATGCGCATCGACGATCTGTTCGCGCGACGCAGAAAGCTCCCGCTGGACGGCCGCGAAGTGCCGGCACTTTCCCTGGAAGACGAGTTGGTCCTTAATTCCATTCATGGCGCGAAACATTTCTGGGAAAGACTCATGTGGGTCTCGGACATTGCCTGGCTGCTCGCGGCGCATCCTGAAATAGATTGGGACAAAACGCAACGCGCGGCCGCTATGGTCGGTGCGGAACGTATGCTGCGTGTCGCCGTGCAACTGCCATCCATGCTGCTGCAAACAAAAATTCCTTCACCGCTCCTGGCTGAAATCGCGCGCGATTCCGGTGGAGAGGCGCTTTGTCGCGAAATCCAAACCTGGCTGCCCCATGCGGGTGCCGCGCCGCCGCCGCTGTTTTCTCGCGCGATGTTCCGACTGAAAATGGGCGGTGGCGGCCTGACCGGGGCAGCTTATCTGTTCCGACTTTCGCTCTCGCCCACACAGGAAGATTGGGAGAAAGGTGCGGAGGAGCGCGCTCCTCGCTTGCTGGAATCGCTGAGGCGCCCGTTGCGCCTGTTTCGGAAGTATGGCTCAAATCAATAACAGCGGAAACTGTCGCATGGGCTTCACGTGTCCTTGGGGCGAAAAAGAAAAAACCCGACCTGTAAGCGCGTAATCAGGCCGGGTTCTGGTTTGCTCTTTGCTCAGATGCTCGTGCGCACTCCGCTGCGGAACTCTCGTTTTTCCGCTGGGGGCGGAAGTTCTACGGACACGGTAACCGCTGCTTTATTGCGAATCACGCCCAGCTTTACGGTCTTATCCTCGTGTTTTTCTCCCAGCTTCGACCTCAGCTCTCCCACAGATCGAATGCGTTGGCCATTGATGCTGGTGATCACGTCTCCTACCTTGAGCCCGGCCTTGGCTGCCGCAGAATCCGGGAACACGCCCCGAATCAAAATTCCTTCTCCCTCCGGCACGCCAAAGTAGTTCCCAAACTCTCCATCCACGTTCTCCGCGTCAATTCCCAGCCGTGTTCGGGAACTTGCCCACGGACCGCCATCGAACAGATCGCCCATGTCTGGTAATTCCGGCATCTGGAACGCAAAATTTCCCGGAATCGCCGGTGCCACGAGCGTATTTCCATGACGCATCTCGTGCTTTCCCATCGTGACATTCAGCGTTTGTGAACGGCCATCCCGCCACACCGTGAATTGCGCGGCTCGTCCGGAGGGAATTTCACGAATCATTCTGCGGAATTGCTCCGTGCCCTCCACCCGCTCGCCGTTGATTTCCGTCACCACATCGCCTTCCTTCAACCCGGCTTTCGCCGCGGGACTATCCGGGACAATTTTCCCGAGCACAACACCTCGCTCGGCTGGTAGCTTTAATTGCTGTGCCTTATCTGGCGTTACCTCGCTGATGCCCGCGCCAAGCCATCCGCTCTTCGAATCGACGAACACCTGCACATCGTCGTCGCCGTCGACCACTTGCGCAAGCTGCAAATTTTCCAGAGCATTGTGTAATTGCTGAAGTTGCCCGCTCGGTTCTTCGGTTCCCTCGACCTGCGTGCAGCTCGGTTCCTGTTTCGGACTTTCCGGATCCGCCTTGCGCGCGGAAGCACCTGGCAGCGCAATTAGCCCGATAGCCAGGGCGCATCCGCCCAGTCCCGTCAGAATTTGCTTGGTATTCATCGTGATTACCTCTCCTTGAGCGCTTAGACGCAGCAAATCCTAAACCGTCGACCGCAGCGCCACCACCCGGATGGTTCCGTTGACGGTACCCAGCCGGATGGGCGTTCCGCCTTGGCTCAACGTGCCGTGTACAGTGCGAGGCTGGCTTGCTCCTTTGATCATCAATGGCAGCTCGCTGGAAAAACTGCCGTTCATGCACCGCGCTTGCAGGTCGGCGGGCAAATCGGGCGGAATCGCCAGCAAAACTGACCCGTTGGTCGTCTCCGCGCTAACGCCCTGCGCACCGCCGGGGTGTTTCAACTCCACATAAACATTTCCGTTCGTGGTGTGCGCGTGCAGGTTCCCGCCACTTTCGTACACCTCGATATTCCCATTCACGGTGTGCAGCTCTCCCAATGACTCTGAGCTGAAAACGCGCAACGTCCCGTTAATGGTGTTCACATGACTCACTTGCGCGTGGCGCGGAACGTGAATCACGTAATCCACCGTTACTTCCACGCCTTCTTCCTGCGGATAACGCGTCGAGACTGCCAATCCATCCGGTTTCGCCTCCACATCAATCGACACCAGATCCAACGAGCCGCGCTCATCCGGCGTGCTCTTGATGGCGCGAATTTCCACTTCGTTCTTGTCCCAGCCCTCGATCCGCACCGTGCCGTTCACATTATTCAGCTCGAAACTGCCGTCGGATTGTAGCGGATATGTTTTTGTGATTTCCTGTGTCGTGGCAAAACACGCACTCGCAGCCAGCGCCACAAACACAAACAGGCTGAAGCTCGCACGGCGAATCGCAAAGCGAAACATGGCGGATCCTCCTTCATCGTTCGATCGGACTGAATTCCCCAGGACACCAAATCGAATCGGCTGCTCCGCTCCTTAGCGAAGCTGGAATTCGAAACTCACCGTGGACACCACTTCCACACTCTTCCCGTTGATCTGTGCCGGTTTTCCCCGCCATCGCCGAATTGCATCTGTGGCCGCGTCCACCAATGTGGGTTGGCCCTGGCCCTCCAGCACTTTTTCCACTGCTACCGAACCGTCGCTCTTCATGCGCACCTGTAGAATCACCAAACCCTGCACTCCCGCATTCTTCGCTAACGTCGGATATTCCGGCTTGGGTGAGACCGTTAGACGGCTTTGAAAATCCCTCGGCTCTTCCCGGATGCTCCCCATGAAGATCACTTCAAAGCGCTTCTTCGCCGTGTCGAACCAGTCGTCTGTTCAGATCGTTCGGCGATAATTCGGGGGGAGCGTTGCCGGGCCCCATCGTTGGCGAAGAAAGGGAAGCGGGCCGGGCTTGCAGATCCTGGAATCGTTCGGCCAGCCGCTGCTTCTCCTCATCCTGCAAAGATTTTCGCAGCGCTGCTTGTGTATCCAGGTATTGCAACTGAATCTTGCCCCCCACGGTGTGCAGTTTCAGCGGGGCGCCGCCCCCGTTCAGATACGCCATCACGTGCACCGGCCCATTTGGGGCGCCACTGCATCGTCAAAGGAAGGCCGGGGTCTGCCTGGATTCGGCCAGGACCGCCATTCTCGACGGTCGCGTCAATGGTCATGGCAATATTCCGCGGAAGATAAACGACGATGTCCCCAGTATGCGAAGCCAGTTGCGAAGGACCCGGAAGCCGCACCACCTGTGTTTTTTCGGATTCGTCTGGATTGATCCACGCCGTAATCGTGCCTTCGCCCGTTTCTGCATGGACTCGGTTCGCTACTCGAGTCAGGCAGATGCTTCCCCCGTTCGTGGCCACTTCCATCGGACCCGCTACGGAAATTACGCGAATGCCCCCGCCACCCGTCTCGGCGTGGACCGACCCGTGTACTTCGCCCAAATCAATTTGCCCGCCCGCGGTGCGCACCATAACGTAAGAACTCGGCTTCGCCTATCGCGATGTTCCCACCGTCGGTCTCCAAACGCGCGGACCCTTTGAATGCGTGCAGCGCGAATGTGACCGCCGCCGGTGCGCAACTTGGCGTTGCCATCGATTGTGCCCGCGATAATGTGTCCGCCGGCTGTGTAGGCATCTACGTCACCGGCAACATCCTTCAAGCGTGATGTGTCCTCCATGGGTCTCGATTTTCGCCATTGTTCGATCGCGCGCCGCTGGGAGCGCCAGCATGCCGATGCGCCCGGTGGTTACGTTTCCACCTTGCGTCACCAACGACACGCGTCCGCCAATATCCGCGGTTTCAATGTCTCCCAGCCCTGTGGACACATCCAGGTTGAATGTCGACGGCACCGTAATCACGAATTGCACATAAAACTGCACGTTGCGGTTCGGGATTTTTCGAAGCATGCGGCGAGACATTTGGATTTGGCGTCGTTCCCGCGATGAATACCGCGTCCACCGTTTCGCGTGTGGTCAGCGAGTAAAAATCCAGTAGCTTTTGGCCGATCGTCCCGGAACATCCGTTTCCACGTGTACTGCGTAGTGCAAAACCGAAGGTGCGTTGGCAGGAAGGGTCTCAATCCGCACATTGCCAAGGTCGGCGTTGACATGCAGGGTCATCCCGCTGGTCACGCGCAAATCGCCGGAGCGATCCACCGAGGCGTGCGGCGGCACATTCTCCGCGGCGCTTAGCCGGCTTGGCAACGCTGCGTGTCCCGCGAACCACAACAACGCTGCCGCGCCGAACGCGCATTCTGCCGGTCTTCGCCAGCCGCTCGCCAAATTGTCAGAAGAGCCGAACATGGATTAAACCCGGACGCCTAGCCAGGCGCTGGACTTCACTGATCGTTTCGCGCGCTGATCTCGCGAAGCGCTGCGGCGCTGCGCAGCCGAACATATCGGCTCGGATCGTTCCGCTGCAAACTCTGCAGAGCCTGAATCACATACTCCACGGAGCCATTCGCATCTGATACATCAGCCGCCTGCATCACCGGTTTGGAAGCCATTTCGAATCCCGGGGTCGTGGCATTGACTACGATATCGTTGGGCGTTTGCTCCAGGGAGCGCACCAGCAGATTCACAGCTTCCACCCGCACCCCTGGATTGGAATCGTGTTGCAGCGCCTCGAGCAGCGTCTGCCTCACGGTGCCATCGATTCCCGCGTCCCGCAATCCTTCCAACGCTTTTAGCCGCACCGCCGGATTCTGGTCCTTGCGTGCCAGCGCCAGCAGCACCGAACGCACTTGCGTATCCTCCGCGCGTTCCTTCAGAGCGTCCAGGCAGTCCAGCCGCATTCCCGAATCGAATCGCTCGCCATTTTTCACCACGAACGTCAGGACGTTCCTGACATTCGAATCGTCCACGTTGCCATTCAATTCAATGGGCTGTTCCGCGTTCAATTGCACGCGCACGTTCTTGGACCCGGCATAGGGTGAGGGCGTAAAGTTAATACCGGCCACTTTCAGTTTGGAGAGCTGATCGTCGGTAAGCTGCGAACTCGGCCGCACGTTCACTACTTGGCCTTGTGCGCCATCATCACTTCTTGCATTCATCCACTGCGAGTATTTCGTTCCCCCAACTAATCCCAGTAGCACCAGCGCGGCCGCGCTCCATGCTGGATGCAGCACCATCCATCCACGGAACCAGCCTACCCCTCGTACTTTGCCCTTTACCGTGGGATGCTCCCAATCGTCCAGCTTTTCCGCCAGTTCGCTGCGGCACTGCGCCAGCAAAATCCCCGCGCTATCCAGTTGTGCCCCGTCGTTGGGAAGCGATAAAAGCGCTTCATGAAACTCTCGCTCCTCGGACATTTGCGCGCGACAGTCCGCGCATTCCGCAATGTGCTCTTCAATCGCTGCGCGCTCCTGCTCGTTCACTTCACCGCAAACGTAAAACACCAGAAGCGCGGTTACCGCCTCGCAGATTGGATTGTGCTCCGCCCCGCTCATCGCAGCACTCCCAATTCACTGCGCAATTTCCGCGTGGCTCGAAACAGCGAGTTCTTGACCGTTTCCTCGCTGGTTCCCAGCGCATCCCCGATGGCCCGCAACTTCAATCCCTGATAATGCTTCATCTCAAATACGATTCGCTCGCGGGGTGACAATCTCCCCATCGCTGCCGCAAGACGAGTCTTGATCTCCTCACCTAGTAGACGCCGCTCTGGGTCTAAAGTCGCGCGATGCTCTCGCTGGCGTTCAAAAAAGTCCGCGCTCATGTCTTCGAATTGTGTGGAATGCATTTCCGGGGCTTGATCTTCGGGACGCGCCTGGCGTCGGCGCAAGTGATCCAGGCAAACGTTTGTAACGATGCGATACAACCAGGTATAAAAGCTGCACTCGAAACGGAACCGGTGCAGGTTGCGATACACCTTCAAAAAGGCTTCCTGATAGACGTCGCGCGCGTCTTCCGTTCGCTTCATCAGGTTCAGCGCCAGCCGTAGTACATCGCGGTCGTAACGCTTCACCAATTCTTCAAAGGCGGGGCGGCTTCCTGCCTGGGCTTGCTCTACCAACACCCGCTCTTCCAGGCTGGCTAAGGAGGTCATCGAACCCAGCGCCGAATCCGAATTGCTGGTTTGACCGGATTCATCTGCAAACGCCAGGGCCCAACGGGGTAGAGACATATTCGCTTTCTCTTTGCCGAATCTGGTCTAACTTCCCAACCATGCAGCCGTTGGGAATCGGTCTTTCACGGTTAACTGACGCACGCCCACCGATGAACCATTAGACGCATCGCGCGCCGACCGGTGAGCAAATCAGCTGCTGCCTTCTGGTTACCGCTTAGTTGGATGCGTTCTCCAGCGCTAGCGTATTCTCTCGTTCACGTCGTTGCTTGAACTGCCTGCCGGCTCATCCTCCACATCACCAGCGGCCATGCCAGCAGCAGCACGATGCCAAACAGCACTGCATAGCCGTTCACCCGATAGAATTGGTCCGGCTGACTGACCAGTTCACTCGCTCCCGCCAGCAACAACGTGCACGCAATGATCAGGAACAGACCCAGCATGTTGAACCGTATCACGCTTCGCATCCCAGACACCACGACGAGCAGCAAAATCGCCGAGGCCACAAATTGCTTCACGAAATCGGCGGGTGATCCCCAACCGGTCACCAGCGCTGCGGCCACCGCGAAAAACAGAAATAACCGCAACCAGCGCGCGCGCAATTCTGCCCCAAGAAATGCTCCAGCTAACAACAACACTCCGGTGAAAATTAATGCACGAAAAGCGGCTCCCCCGATCAACCCCGCTCCGGGGTACACCGCGTCATAAACATCACCGAAACTCGAAGGCAGCCCACGATGAAGGGTGGGCCACCACGCGGAAGCATATTCCAGTAAATGCCGCAGTCCGATCAGTGCCGCGGTCCCACCAAGTCCGATCCAGAATGCATCACGGTAATATTCCCCCGGCATGCCCAGCCAGCTGGGAAGCTGGGTTTCCGCAAATGCGCGCGCAGCGAAAGACCACGCCAGGCCAAACAGCAAGCTAATTACTCCTACCAGGACGGCGCCCGCGAGCAGCAAGCCCACGATCGTGGTCGCCAGGAAAATGCGCATGGGCATTGCCGTCGGGTAATTCGAAAGCAATGCGGGAATGCCTTTGCCGAACAGAAAACTCACCGCAAAGCCGACAAGTCCCACCAGGCCCCAAGCAAAAAATCGCCGCCAAGGAACTCGCACCGCCGGCTGCACCCGCAATCGTTTAAAGAAATACACCAGCACGCTGACGATCAGTCCCAAAACCAGGCAGATTTGCCCCGCCGCCACCAGAATGCGCCCGACGCTTTGTTCGCCCTGCTTGCGCGCAAACTCTTCCGGTATCTTGATAAAGGTTCGATAATCCGCGGGTTCATCGCCCAGCACTTGCACGCTCATTCGTTCGTACGCGTGATCTGACGGATTGTTTGCCGAGCCTTGCGGATCAAGTGGTGCGTTCTTTTGCCACACCAACGTGTGGTCTGTGCGTTTCGGGCGCTTGTCGGAATTTGACTCCACCAATTTCCATTCGCTGAGATTGACGTGCTTCTTCTCCTCCAGATATTTTTCCGCAATCGCGACCGCCTCTTCCTTCGTCAGATTTGCCCCCGGCGTGGCTTCGGCTAACGTGTGCGAGAAACCTTGCTCCGTGCCGTCCGGCCTCAGGGTTACCGCGAACTCCTCCGGTTGCGAATCCTGAAAATAGCGCACGCGCCAAAGCGCTCCTGGCACTTGTTTGGCGTAAATCTCATTGATATTCGCGACGGACATGCGCCGGCGCAAAAACTCATTGGTGACGGGGTTGGTAGTGTCCACCATCTGAGCCGCTTTGATGTAGCGATTCGGATCACGTCCCTTCTCGCGCATGACCGCATCCGCGCGCTGCGTCGCGGAAACGCGGTTCACCGAAAGCTTGAGGTAATCGCCGATGTGCTCGCGGTTCAATCGCCACGCCAGCAATCCTCCCACCACCACGCACGCCGCGAGAAATCCCAACGTCCCCATGGTCAGCGGTTCATAACGGCGGGCCGAAATTGCCGCTTCCTCCGTGGTTACTTCCCGCGTCAACGTGATCGCGGGGGCTGGCTCGGCGCGATTCAGGAGGTCCTCGACGTTTTCGAAATGGCCTCGCCGCAGATAACTCACGCCGGAGTACGCCAACGGCACCGTCGCGGCCAAGCCCACGATCAGCCCGGAAATCTTGAAATATAAATTGTCCGACCGGATCAGCAGCATGCCTACCAGCGAAGCATCCACGGTGTAATGCCAGATCAGCGTTGCCACGATGCCCCATCGCAGCATCACCAGCCCCGCCGCAATTCCCATCAACCCCACTTCGATTCCGCGGATGTATCCCGGCTCTTGCGGGTAATTGCTATGCAGAAAGCTCCAGAAAAATGCCGGCAAAATCACCGCAAGTACGCGCGACCCGGTCAGCTTCTCCATAAAAGGAATCGCAAACAGCCGGAACGTGAACTCCTCATTCGTCGAGGCCAGAACGCCGATCGCCACACCCGCAATCCATGGAAACGGCGTGTTCACGATGTCCGAAAAGTTGATGTCCTGGGGCGCCCACACTCCCAATCGATTGCCGATCAAGTAGAACGCCACGATAAATCCGATATGCGCCGCCGCCAGCGAAATGCCCACCACGCTGGCCGAGAAAAATTCCTTCGAGCGTATCCCCCGAAACGTGAACGCTCGCGGCAGCCTCAACCGCTCGGGTTGCGATTCCCGGTACAACGGTTCGCCGCCCGGATACACCAAACTTATTGTCAATGCCGTGCCCAGCGCTGCCAGCAACATCCACAGCAGCTTTTGCAGTACGAAGCTCGCATACGTGAAATGCGTGTCATATCCAGCGCGCACCGAGCCCCAATCGTTTAACTCCATCAGGTAATACAGCGCGGTCACCACCGCACCAATCTTTAAAGCCGCCGCCCACGACGTCTTTCCTTGCCTCCACAGCGTTACGCCGAGCCACAGGGCAGCTCCCAGCAAGAATCCGTAGGGAACCAGCGCCAACTCCTCATAAAAGTTATTCGTCGAGCGCAGGTGCTCGTAGCTTCGAATCCACGTTTCGGGAACCTGCAAGTACTCCTGGCTGTCGCCAATGTGATCGCCCTGCAAACCCACTTGCAGCCGGTACGGAGCCTCTTTGGCCTTGAATCCTTTTCGTTCCCACGTGAACGACCAGTCGATGCGATTCGGCCGGCTTGTCGAATTTGCTTCCGCCGGCAGGAATTCCCACTGATTCAGGTCGTCGCCTAATTTTGAACGCGCGAAGTTCTCCGCAGCGGCCAGTGCATCGTCGCGATTCAATGATTTCGCGCCCTGTGCCTCCGCAATTTTGTGCTGATACCCGACAATCTGTCCCGCGGGACTGACCCGCGCCAGAAATTCTTCCTCCTGCTGCGGCCGGAAGAATCGCACGTCCCAATACCAGATCTTCAGTTCCCCGGACATGAGCTGGTTGGCTTGCTGCAGTCCGAGTTCGCGCTCCAGATAAATCTTCGCGTTTTCATCCACATCGAAAACCATCGTGGATTGATAACCGGTCAGGTTCTCCCCCAGGCCCTCGACGAATTCTTTCGCGTGTTTCTGCGCTTCCGCGCGCGAAACCTTAAAGTCCACCGACGCTTCCGGAAACGCCCGGAAAAAATACTTGTAGGCAAAAACTCCGCCAATAATTCCGCACAAGATCCACAGCAACAGAACCCGCTTATCGGAACCGCTCAGTCGATCTTCGGCCAATGGCGCCTCCTACGAGGGATCCCCGTCAAACGCTCACTCTATCGGTACCCAGGCCCGCGGCGCAAGTTTCACGAAAAGCAAGGCTTACTCCGGGATGATATAAAGAGAAGAGCGATGCTGGTCAGCTTGCAAACCAATGTACAGATGCTGAAAGGTGTTGGCCCTCAGCGCGCCGAACTCCTGGCTCAACGCGGCATATACACCCTGGAGGACCTGCTCAACTATCTCCCCTTTCGCTACGAGGACCGCATCCATTTCTCGAAAATCAAGGACGTGCAGCCCAACGGCGCGTACACACTTCGCGCGCGGGTCATGAGCGGCCAAGCCGTTCGCGGTATGCACGGGCGCGACGCCATTTACCACCTCCTTGTTCAAGACGACACCGGCTCATTGCCCTGCAAATTTTTTCATGGCGGATTTTTGGAAGGCCGCCTCAAGCCGGGCCAGCAGCTAATCCTTCACGGCAAAGTGGAAATCGATAAGTTGCGCCCTGCTCGCCGCGAAATGATCAATCCCACTTTCGAAGTTCTCAGCGGCGAGGAAATGGACTCCACGGAAATGGGGCGCATCGTTCCGATCTACGAAGCCGTCGGCTCCTTCGGCACGCGCCAGATTCGCCGCTCCATTTTCGCCACCTTGCAGAATCTGGAACAGAGCATTCCCGACATTCTGCCGCTGGACTTGCGCAAACGCCTGGGATTTCCCGGCCGTCGCGACGCCCTGATTCAGACACACTTCCCGCCTGCCGAAGAATCTCTCGAAGCGTTGAACCAATTCCGCTCGCCGGCCCAGCGCCGCCTCATCTTCGAAGAGTTTTTCCTGTACCAGCTCAGCCTTGCCCTTGGCCGTAAAGCCGCGCGCAAAGAGAACGCGATTCCATTTCGTGTGCGCGAAGACAAAATCCGCGAGGCGCTGAAGAAGATTCTTCCGTTCAAGCCCACCGCTGCTCAGAAGCGAGTCCTTGCGGAAATCGCCACGGATCTGGAACGTCCCACGCCCATGAATCGTCTGCTGCAAGGCGATGTAGGCAGCGGCAAAACCATCGTGGCGCTGCAAGCCGCGGTGATCGCGATGGAAAACGGCTGCCAGGCCGCGTTGATGGCCCCTACGGAGATTCTTGCCGTGCAGCACTACCTGGCTGCGCGGCGCATCCTTGCGCCTGGCCGCTATCAGGTCGAGCTATTGATCAGTGGTCTCAAAGAATGCCGAGAAAGTCGCCGCGCGCGAACGCATTCGCACTGGGGAAGCGCAACTTGTCATTGGTACACACGCGCTCATCGAAGAAAAAGTTGAGTTCCACAAACTAGGCTTCGTGACCATTGACGAACAACACCGCTTCGGCGTTCTGCAGCGCAAAAAGCTCATGGACAAAGCCGTCAAGCACGGCCACGCCCCCCACGTCCTGGTGCTGACCGCCACGCCCATTCCGCGGACTCTTTCGCTCACGCTGTATGGCGATCTCGACGTTTCAGTCATCAATGAACTCCCGCCCGGCCGCACGCCTATCCGACCCGCATGACCACCGAATCGCATCTTCCCGGCGTTTGGGAATCGTTGCGCCGCGAAGTGGAAGCCGGGCGCCAAGGCTACATGCGTTTACCCAGTCATCGAAGAATCCAAACTGGAATTAAAAGCCGCGATCGAAGAGCACGAACGTCTCTCCAAACTGGTTTTTCCCAAGCTGAAGGTCGGGCTGCTGCACGGGCGCCTTTCCAGCGAAGAAAAAGAAGATGTGATGCAACGTTTCCGCCGCAACGAAGTGCAGATTCTCGTGGCCACCACGGTCGTGGAGGTCGGCGTGGATGTGCCGAACGCCACGGTCATGGTGATCGAGCATGCGGAACGTTTCGGCTTGTCGCAATTGCACCAGCTTCGCGGCCGCATCGGCCGGGGCGCGCAAAAATCGCATTGCATCCTGGTTGCCCTGCCGCGTTTAACGGAAGAAGGCCGCGCGCGACTGGAGACCATGGTTCGCACCAACAATGGTTTCGAAATCGCCGAAACGGATCTCCAGTTGCGAGGCCCTGGCGAATTTTTTGGCACCCGCCAGTCCGGGTGAACTCGGGTTTCAGGTGGCCAGCCCATTGCGCGATCGCGAATTACTGGAACTAGCCCGTAAAGAGGCCTTTGCGCTCGCAGAAAATCCTTCCATGAAGGACCAGTTGCAGATCCGTCCTTCGCATTCTTGCCCGGCGAATGGCAGCGCCGTTATCATCTCGCGCGTATCGGTTGAGGCGCACAAACTATGCGCGTCATCGCCGGAAAATATCGCAGCCGCCAACTCCAAAGCCTGAAAGGCCTAAGCCTGCGTCCCACCAGCGACAGGTTGCGCGAGACGCTCTTCAATATTCTCGGCGATCTCGTCGCCGGCTCGCGCTTCATCGACGCTGTTCGCTGGTACCGGCGCGGTCGGCATCGAAGCACTTAGCCGTGGCGCGCAAGAAGCAATATTCATCGAGAAACACGCCGCAGCTGCCGCCTCAATTCGAAAAAATCTCGAATCGCTGCAAATCAACCGAAGCCGTGCGAGTTCTTCACCGCCGATGCTATGCGCGCCCTGGAACATTCTTCCAAGGAACAGAGCTCGCCGAAAGTCGAAGCGTGGAAATATGTTTTTCTCGACCCACCATACGCCCATGCCAGCCGACTATGATCGCGTTTTATCCTTTCTCGGCTCCGAGAACTTCCTGACTCCCGAGAGCACTCGTCATCGCCGAACATCGCCGCAATTTCGAATTGCCGGAGGCCGTGGGCGAATTGCAGCGAGTGCGTTGTTGCGTCAGGGGATGCCACCCTCACCTTTTACCGCTTGCAGGATTAAACTCGGTAAGTGACAACTGCTCATGGAGCAAACTCAGGCGCGTCCCGCTCATCTATTTGTCTGTGTTCTCCCAAGCTGTCCCCGAATCCACAGCTTATCGGGGCAACCACGGTATAATAAAACGCTGATGTTTCGTCGATTTCAGGTCAATCCCTTCGATTTGCTCGGTCAGAACGAGATCTACCCCATTGCCGTGTATTTGCCGGGCATGGGCGAACCTAAGCTGACCATCGCCTGGAACAGCTTTCATCAGAATTTTTTCAGCGAACTGGGCGCGTTCTTACGTTGGACTCGCGTTCCCAAAGGCGATCCCAAAGACAACATTTTTAAAGATTCCCGCATTCAGCGGCGTATGCCGTACGGCGCGCTTGTCGCTGCCGCCCTCTGGCATATCGTTTTCTTTGTCGTGCCCTGGCCAAAGCTTCCCATCACGCCAAAGCACGTCTCGGCACTCGACAACACGCAACTGACCTGGTCCGGTCCCATCGAGGATTTGCCGCTGCTCGATATTCCAAAAAAGGCCCTGAAGAGCGGTTCGCATAAAGCTGCCCCCGATCCTGCCCCCGCGGAAAATACGGATGCGTACCATCCGCGCCAGCGCATCTTTACCGATCCCTCGCACCCGACGCATCCACGGCAAACTTTGGTGCATCTCGCCCAAATGGACGCGCCCAAGTTTCTTCCGGCTCTGCCCAACATGGTGCAACTCGCGGGTCCGGTTGCCCCCGCGCGACCGCGCCTGGAAATCAGTGAGCAGACTCTCGCCAAGCTGCGCCCCAAGCAGGTGAAGAAAATTGCGACCACCGATGCGCCTGCCCCTGATCTGCCAAATGGTGAACAGCGTCCGGCGGACATGAGCATCGTTCCGCTGACGGACACTCCGGCCAAACCGCATCTGGAAATCAACGCCGGCTCCGCTCCGCGGATGGCGGATCGCGCACAGACCGGCGAGGTTGTTCCCGCGCCGGAAATTGGTTCGGTGGCTCCCGGGAACACGCAAGGGCCCACGGTCATTGCGTTATCTTCTGCACCTGCACCTCCGGCTCCGGTGGTGGAAGTGCCGCAAGGAAATCTGGCTGCTCGCGTGGCCATCTCGCCAGAAGGAAAGGGAAGTGGCACGGGTGGCGGTGGGGCGAACCCGTCCAATTCCGGAAATGGTGCTGGTTCGAAATCCGGGAATCCCGCAGGAAAAAGTGAAATCGGCATAAGCATCAGCGGTGGCGCTCCCAAACCCAACGCAACCGTTTCCGGTTTAGGAGGCGCCGGCAAATTCGCCTGTTCCGGCACTGAAACCCTCCTACAAACGTCCGGACCCCAATTCGCAGATCGACGAACCGCCGGAGCGCAGTGGCCCACCCAATTTCGCCTTGCTTCCGCCCGGGCGCCGCGCCCGAAGAAATTTTTTCCGAGCTCATCGCGTCTATTCCATGACCGTGGACATGCCCAATTTGAACAGCGTGACTGGCAGCTGGATCATTCATTTTTCCGAATTGCATCTTGCGGGAGCGGCGCGGACCACTGGCCCGCTCAGCGCGCCCGGTCCTTTGCACAAAGTTGATCCCAAGTATCCGCAAGATTTAATCGAAGAACACGTTGAAGGCGAAGTGGTTTTATACGGCGTGATCCGTTCGGACGGGAATGTCGATAGCATTCAACTGGTGCGCAGCCTGGACAAGCAATTAGATGCTAATTCCGATCTCGCGTTCAGCCAGTGGAAGTTCCGCCCAGCCACCAAAGATGGCCAGCCTGTAGCCATCGAGGCCATCGTGCACATCCCATTTCGCGGCCTTCAACGCGAATAGTGCAACCATTCGCAGGAAATCCCGATTCGTACAGCTTCACCAGCGTATACAACGTGTGGTTCACCGGTGATCTGCGACTCCTAATTGCGCTCCGAGCCGCGCCACATATCCATTCAATGATTCAATTTCCGTGTGTTTCCCGCGAGCCAGATCCTGTGCCGTTGACGAGCGCGTGGCTTTCATCTGTTCCGCAATTCGGAATGAGCCCGCAATCGCTGCTTTAGGATCATCGAGTCCCGGTGGGTGAATCCCTTTGGCGCGCGCAACGATGCAGCGTTTCGTAGACGGCGGCTTCCACTAATTTTTTTGCGTCCTCGCTCGCGATGATTTCTCCATAGGTGACGCGCCCGAGCGCCGAAATCGCATTCAGCGCGCAATTCCAGACCAGCTTGGTCCACAGTTCGCCTTCAATATTTTCCGAGACGCGGCAGCCAACCTTCGCCGAAGCGAATAGCGCTGCAATCTTTTCCGTGTTTTCGTTTGGTGGACCGATCACCAGATCCCCGCGTCCCAGATGCTTGATCGTCCCCGGCTCTGGCATCGATGCGGCCACATAAACAACCGCGGGCAGCGTCTCTATGCCGGATGCCGCGCGAATCTCTTCGGCATTATTCACCCCATTCTGCAGACTAACCACCAGAGCGCCTGGCTTCAGCACTCTTGGCAATTCCTTTGCCGCGCTGGCGGTGCTCCTGGTCTTCACGCAGAACAGAACCACGTCTGCGTCAGCGGCACTGGACAACTCAGCTGACGCTTGCGGATGTACCGTCTCCTGGAATTGATACGAATCGATGAACAATCCCGAACGCCGTACCGCTTCCACAAACGATGGCCGCCCGATCATCGTGACCGGAACGCCTGCACGCGCCAGCATGCCACCAAAATACCCGCCAACGGCTCCCGCGCCCACGACCGCGACTTTGATTCGCTCCATGCCCGTGCTCAACCCCCTCGAGCGAAGTCTAACAAGTATTCCGTCATTCCGAACGAAGTCTGCGAAGTGTCGAATCTCGCTTCTCTGTTGTCGGCGTCAACCGTCAGAAATGATTCCGCAACTCGCGAAATGCCGGCACGAATCACCAATTTCCCGGAGCCCGATACCACTGTCTCATGTTCCAATTGCCATGTATTCACGTGCGGAATATACACGGCGTTCAATCCTGCCTGCATCGCTGGATTAATATCGCTGCGCGGGCTATTTCCGATCATCCAGCCCTGCGATCTTCACGATCTTATGTTTGTTCACCAGTTCCGTGTACGTCTTCGCGTCTTTTTCCCCAACAATTTCGATCGCCTCAAAAAAGCCTTGTAGCCCCGAGCGCTCCACCTTCGCAGCCTGCTCCGCCGGTTCGCCTTTCGTGAACAAAATCAGGCGATGCCGCCCGGTGAGATATGCCAGGGTTTCCGGCACTCCATCCAAAATCTTCGGTGGGGTGCTTCCAGCGCCACCACGCGATTATGAATCTCCGCCAGCACTTCTCGCCGCGCCATTTGGTCTGCCAGTTTCATGTATGTTTCTTCCAGCGAGCGGCCAAAACTGCGTACGCCATAGCCGTACTGGCGTATATTCTTGCGCTCGGTTTCATTCAAAATATGCCGGATATATGCGCGGCTGTAGCCGTTGGGTTCCACGAGGCTGATGAAATCCTCGATCAGTTTCTCGAAGAATACATTGTTTTCCCACAGCGTATCGTCCGCATCGATCAGCAGCGTGTTTCGTCTCATAATGTCAGTGTTGTAGCTTAGCGCGACGCGGCTTTGCGTTCCCCCGACGAAAGCTGTCGAGAATCACTTTGGCGAGCTTTTGCATTCGCCGAATCGCGTCAGATAATCCTGAAATTCGTGATTCAGCAGTTGCGCGTCCCGTGGACCGAGCTGGTTCCGCAGGATCATGTCCCGCAATTTTACGGGATGAGGAAGCAGCGCTTCCTCCTGCAGCTCTTCAAGCGCCTGCCGTCGGATCGTAGTGATACATAGCCGTCCCCCAAAGCTGCCGCCGTCAATGGCCGAGCAACTCTATCATTTATTCTACGCAAAACGGGTCGCGCACACCCCGGTTTCATGCGCGAAGGAAGTAGACTTCAGGCCGCGGAAGTGCGAACGGGTACGAATTCGTATCGGTCGATTTTCGCTGCGATGCCGGTTTTCCCGTTGTCGGTGGGCTCGATGCGAACCACTTTTCCGTGACAACGAATATTCACGTCGCCGGCAGCGATCATCTGCTGTGGAAGGGTCAAAATAAAATCGATTTCCGTTCCGTTTTCAAAATGTGCTTCCGTCAGAAAGTATAATCCCCGATAACTCACATCTCGTGTATTGGCGCGCAGCTCGGGGCTGCTTACGTCGTGAGCCAAGACGCGCACCGGCAAGGTCATCGTAAAGCGCCTTGCTTCGCGCCGATCAGACAAATCGCCCATGCGGGCCCCCTGTTGCCAGAATTGGCTCGAAAGTAACATCCACCGCTACAAACTGCAACGCGTATTCGAATAAAAATAGCTCTAGTACTTGCAGTCCTACGTAGTACGGGACTAGAACTGCTCATTTACTGCGCAATCAATCGCCGTGATGTGCTTGCGGTACGAATCGGTTACACTTTTCCCTTCATTTTCCCTGGAACTCGCATGCTGATTCATCACGACTCTCGCAATTTTTTTCTGCACGGGCCCGCAGGGAGACTGGAAGCAATTCTCTGGACTCCCGCTCGCTCTGGACCTGCTTCTCTGGCAGCGGTGTTGTGCCATCCGCATCCTCTTTTCGGTGGCACCCTGCACAATAAAGTTGTCTATCAGGCCGCAAAATCTTTGGATTCACTTGGCATTCCGGTATTGCGTTTCAATTTTCGCGGCGCAGGGCTTAAGCGCGGGTGAGCACGATCGTGGCGTCGGCGAAGCAAGCTGATGTGCAGGCTGCCATAAATTTTCTCGCGCAGGAGTTTCCTGGAACTCCACTGCTTGCGGGAGGTTTCAGCTTCGGTAGTTGGATCGGGTTGCGCGTAGGCTGTGCTGATGCTCGCGTTCACGAATTAGTTGGGTTCGGTATTCCCGTGAACAGTTCTGACTTCACCTATCTCGAATCCTGCAACAAACCAAAGTTAATCGTGCAAGGCACCGAAGATCAGTATGGCTCGTGGGAAAAGGTGGAACCTGTCGTGGCCCGCATGCCCGGGGATACCCGCCTCTCTTTCGTCCAAGGCGCCGATCATTTTTTCGCCGGCCATCTCGATCAACTGGATCAAGCTATCACCACATGGCTGATGGAGCGGTATCCCGAGCTTAAGAAGCTCTAATCGTTTGTGGTTCATTGCATTTGAGATCGAAGAGAGATTTCTCGCTACGCTCGGAATGACGGGGGTTTTCGCCGGACGTGTCGGATGCGCGGGATCAACCCGCCGCTACGTTTAGGTGCCCTCGCCCCGTGCAAATAATTTGCTGAACTGTTCCAATCCCGCCGGCGCCACTTCTATCAATCGTGTGTTCGCCTCCACGTGCGCGGTTCGCGACATGCCCACGAGCGCTGCCGTGATACCTGGCGCCGATCGCGCGAATTGCAGCGCACGCGCTACGTCATTGTCGAGTCCCATGGCCTCGGCAACAAATACCGGCAGGTTTTGCGCCACCTGCCCTTGCAGCAACGACGCGGACGCGATCAGGGTAATCCCCAATTCATCGGCCATTTCCATCACGGTCTTCAGTTCCGAGCCTTTTCGCTGATTCCCCAACGTCAGCGCTTCCGTCATCCCCAAATTGAAGGGTAGTTGCACGAATCGGAAATGGTGCTTCTCGCCCGCAATTTCCTGCGCGATCCTGGCGATCTCGTCCAATTGCATCGCGTCGCGCACCGATCGCTCTTGACGAAACCCATTCCAGGTGGCCATCCCGTAATACTGAATGCGATCTTGCGACACCGCGGATTCCAGGAACACAAACGCCTCGCGGATGCGCTTCAGAAACTCTGCGTTCGAAATCTCAGAAAGTTGTGTTTCCGGGTTATGCAGATAAAACACGTCCACGCAGTCCGCCTGCAGGTTCTTCAAGCTACGCAGGAGTTGGTTCTCCAGGTAGCGGGGCGTCATGCAGTGGCTGCCCGCCGCCAGGTCCTTGGCCGAGAAAATTCCTTTCTGAATATATTCCTGGAAAAAATACTGATTCGGATCCGGTGGCATATTCCCGTCCGGCGTCAAATATCCCGCCTTTGTGCAGATCACAATTTCATTGCGGTTAATTCCTTTATGCCCGAGCACCTTTAACGCCGTGCCTATCGTGCGTTCGCTGCGCTGCAACCGGTAATTGATCGCGGTATCAATCAAATTGATCCCAGATTCCACCGCGGCCACGATTGCCGCCGTATAGCTTGCGTCCGTGGAATCGTTCGCTTGCCCCAGATATGTGCCAATTCCCAACGACGATATGGTTAGCTCTTCCGCCTTCCGAAAGTGTCCGTCGGCCGCCACTTCCCGGAACTTTTCCGCATACCGCGCTGTGCCTTCTGCCGTGGCTCCGCGAGTCATTTGCGTTCCTCTCTTTGCGTTTTCTCATCCACATTGGCCGCTGGCGCTGGTTCTTCTTTTTTCGGCCCCAGCAGCCGCGAGCACGCCCGCAAAATCCTGCGATACGGCCAATCCTTTTCGCGATAAAAAATTTCGCCATCGCGTGGATTGCTAAAAAACCAGCGTGCCAGCAATCCTAAATGTTCGCCCAGTTCGGCCGCGATTTCTTTCGGTGAAGCGGTCTTGGTCGGGGCAGCCCCGCTCACACTCTCCAGATAATCGCGTACAGTTTCCTCGGCCGACGTGGGTTTGCCCGTATCTTCAAATCGCAGGAAAAATGGCTCAGCCAATCTACCCCCGTGAACAGCGAAGAATCCAATCGTATGCTCATCGGCCGCTCGTTGCAGCACCACCGCATTCACGTCCTGGATCCGCCGTGCGAGTTCCGGTTTGCCTCGCAACACATCGTCTAGCTTTTCGAGTTTCTTGTGAATCGCGGCGGCCTTCTCAAAATCCAATTGTTCGCTGGCCAATTCGCGCTCCTGTCCCAGCGCATCGTGGAGCGACAGGCTGTTCGTGTCCAGAAATTCCACCAGCCGGCTCACTTCCGCGTCGTATTCTTCCTTCGAACAACCGGCAAAGCATGGCGCCAGGCACATTTTCATTTCCGAATACAAGCACCCGGGAAAGCTTGGATCGCGCCGAATCTTGATTTGGCAGCGCCGCACCTTGAAAAAATCCAGCATCTTTTCCGCAAACGCTTCCGCCGAACGACGCGACGCAAACGGCCCGTAGTACACGCCCGAAGTTGGCTCGCCCTGCTCATTCACCATAATCCGCCGCGTCACAAAGCAACGTGGATACGCATTGCGGAGATTCAGCTTCAATACCGGTGCCGGCCGCAGCCGCATCAACTGCCGATAGCGTTTCGGGAAGATCTGCTTTGCGTTTTGGTAGTAGGTCAGCGCCTGTTCGAATGCCGAGCCCGTCTGCCGGTAGCGCACCAGATGAGCGAAATCGCGGAGATTGAGGCGCTTGGTGGTTGTGTCGGCCGGTCCTAGCAATCGTTGCAAACGGCGCCGCAAATCCGCGGTGCGAATCAAGTACGGTTCAGCTGCATCTTGTCGCGAGGAAATCAGGCAAACTGCGGGTTCGGCCGGCAATAGAGAGAAAAATTCCGCGTCTTGCTCGGGATGGAATTCCAGGCCAGCGTCCAGTTCCAGCACTTTGTCAGGATACTACGGTCCACCCCCCGGTGCTGCCGGCTCACGCCTTTTGCAGTGCGGCGATGTCCTTTGCTTGCAGGCGCTGCAATTCTATTTGCATCGCGTGCCGCTGAATAACTTTTCTGACCAACGCGATTGGCCATATCTTTCGCAGGGTAACCAGAAACGCGCCTTTCCAGGTCAGTTTGAACTGATTCCCATCCACCAGCCGCATATAGCCGATGCGCGTATGCCGCGGGCCGTAATTGTCGATGATTCGCTTGTATCGCTCGATCTCTTCGCCTCGCGGTGCGCTCTCGCCCCACAGCCCTGGCGCATATTTTTCCACCAACTGCCGGTGGATTCGATACAACTCCTGCGGCTTCTGTGTTCCGGGAAAACGGAAAACCCGGCGCTCGGGCATCCCTGGAGTTAACGGCAGCGTTGCGTTTGTGTTCGTCTCAACGACCACGCCGTTGGCAAAACTGGTAGAAAACTCCATGTAGCTGGAGCAACCTGCCCGCGTAACTCTGGCGGTCACGTTCGCGAAATCATTCGTCTCGCGGTTGCAGAAGTACGCAATATACGTATGCGTCTCGGGTACGATGCTTCCGCAATCGTACAAGTCAATGCGATCGAACCCGATGCCCGCGAGTTCTGGCTGGCGCTGTTGGAATGCACGTGCCACGTTTTTGGGAAGATCCTGAATATCCACGGCTGTGAGCTCACAACGCGCAGAGAACGTCAGCAAAGACCTCACCAACGCGGTGATCGCGAGGTGTGAGGCTCCAAGCGCTGCCAAAATTTCAAGCAATCTTAGTTCGAACATGGCCTGAGCGTGTCGGGCGACACGCCTCCCTCGGGGGAGTGTTGGGTGACTCCACGATTGTCGGTCAATCAGCAGTAATAAGCAAGCTAAATTGTTTATATGGTTAATATTGGCTTGGGGTCGCGGGCAGTTAGCCTTTGAGCACCCACGACGCTATCACCAGCCGCTGAATCTCGCTGGTTCCCTCGTAAATTTCCGTGATGCGCGCGTCTCGATAGGCCCGTTCCACCGGGTATTCCCGGCTGTACCCGTATCCTCCGTGGATTTGGATGGCTTTATGCGCCACGCGGGTCGCCATTTCGCTGGCGAACAGTTTTGCGGTGGCTGCCTCCAGGCTGAAGCGCCCGCCGCTATCCTGCTTCCAAGCGGCCTTGCGCACCAGCAGTCGCGCGGCATCGATTTCCGTGGCCATATCCGCCAGCATGAACTGGATCGCCTGGAATTGGGCGATCGGGTGGCCAAAGGCCATGCGTTCTTGCGACCATTTCAGCGCTGCTTCGAACGCGCCCTGCGCAATCCCCGTCGCCTGCGCCGCGATTCCGATCCTTCCCCCGTCCAACGTGGACAGCGCCACCTTGTAGCCCTCGCCCTCCTTGCCGATGCGATTCCCCTCCGGCACTTCGCAGTCGGTGAACACCAGTTCGCTGCACGCGGTCGCGTTGATCCCCAGCTTTTTTTCTTCCTTACCGACACGAAATCCCGGCGTGCCCTTTTCCACCACAATCGCGGTAATCCCTTTTTCCCCCTTCTCCGGTTCCGTATTCACGTACACAATCGCGGCATCGGCCACGCCGCCATTCGTGATCCACGCTTTCGTTCCATTGATCACGTACTGGTCGCCCTTTTTCACCGCTTTGGTCTGGAGCGCTGCCGCATTACTGCCCGCTTGCGGCTCGGTTAACGCATAACAACCGATCTTCTCTCCCCTCGTGAATGGCAGCAGGAATTTCTTCTTCTGCTCGTCGGTTCCCAAGCGGTGAATGGGATCGCAGAACAGCGAGTTTTGTACGCTCAAGATCACGCCGGTCGACGCGCAGCAACGCGAAATTTCTTCGATCACAATGGTGTACGCGATATGGTCGAACCCCGCTCCACCTTCCGCTTCCGGAAACGCCACTCCCGTCAATCCCAGCTCTGCTGCCTTCCGGAACAGTTCCCGCGGAAAGTGGCCGGTTTCATCCAATTCTTTCGCCAACGGGCGCACTTCCGATTCCGCGAACTCTCGCACCGTCTTCTGCAGCAGCTTTTGGTCTTCGTTCAACTCCAGATTCACGATGGCTCTCCTGCGCGGCGATTCGAATTCTGATTCACAGGTCTGATTCCCGCCTTCCGAACTCTGTCACGTTATGCCTGAAGCCCCAGCTTCATGGCCTTATACGTTGTGCTTAGCTCCTCCGGCAGCATGCGCGTTTCGCCGGTAACGGTCATGAAGTTGGCGTCGCCAAACCATCGCGGCAGCATGTGCAAATGCAAATGCCCGGCCACCCCTGCTCCTGCGGCACGCCCCAAATTCATGCCCAGATTCACGCCATGCGGCTTATAGCGTTGCTTAAACAGCGCTTCCACCTTTCGCGCCAACGCCATGATTTCGTCCAGCGCGCCCTCTTCGCAGCCGCTCAGTTCCGCTACGTGCGCATACGGCACAATCATCACGTGGCCCGAGGTATACGGAAAGCGGTTCAGAATCACGAATGCTTTCTCGCCACGGTGAACGATCAACGCCTTTTCATCATTCATTCAGCTCCAGCGCATAACAAAAAATGCAATCCGGCTGCACCTCTTGCGCGGACTCTTCCATGTATTGATACCGCCACGGCGTCCATAGGTAGTCCATTGTGTGTGGTCCTGGGATTTCACTCGATTCAGAATAGCATTGGCGGATAACAGATCAGACGACAGATATCGGCTATCGAACGAGCGAACTGGCTTCGAAATCTTGGCAGTTTCTGTTATCTGATATCTTCTTCCAACAAAAACGCCCCGGAAACCGGGGCGCTTACTTTGCTGAATTACTCGAATACTGCCCCGCTCATGCTGGCGGCGCTTCGCTTGGGGCTGCCGCAGCCGCCGCTTCCGGGCTATTCACGAAATCCTTCAGTTCCTTGCTAGGCTTGAAGAATGGGATTTTTTTCGCCGGAACCTCCACCTTTTCGCCCGTCTTCGGATTCCGCCCCACACGCCCACGCCGCTGACGAGTTCGGAAACTTCCGAAACCTCGAATTTCGATCTTGTCGCCTTTTTGCAGCGCGTCGATGATGCTCTCGAAAATGGTTTCGACGATGGTTTCAGACTCTTTTCGCGGCAGTTCGGTGATGCGTAGAACTTCCTCGATGAGGTCCGCCTTGGTCAGTGTCGGTTGCTTTGTCATCTTCGCCTAGCCTCTTCAGTCGTCAGTTCCAGTCCACTCACAACCATCTGGAGCGAGGCGACTTAGAGGACATCGCCTTCCTGGTTAACCCTCTTCCTATCATTAAAATGACCCGCAGGTAAATGACTTTTCCTGCCGGGACGCCCCGTGGCGGCGAACTCGCCACCCCGCTTATCGGGAAGACAGTTTCTGCTTCAGCGCATCCCCAATCGTGGCGGTCGACGAGGACTTCGAAGTTTTGTACTGTTCGATTTCCCGCCGCTCCTGTTGCCGTACCGCTGCGCGATAACTCAATCCAATGCGCCGCGTATCCGCGCTGATCTTGATGATCTTGAAATCGTATTCTTTTCCGGGTTCCAGTGGACCCGCGCTCTTCAGCGGTCCCGTGCTCGGACGAAAACTCGAAGCTCCTTCGTCTCGACGTTTCCGCTCTTCAATCTCGGTGTTGTGGCACAAGCCTTCAATATTGTCGCCTAGCTCCACGAACGCCCCGAAAGTGGCAATCCGCGAAACCTTGCCCTTCACAACGTCTCCCACCCTGTGTTGATTTGAACCAGTCGCCCCAAATGTCGTTTACCTGCTTCATGCCCAACGACACCCGGCGGTTCTCCGGGTCGATCCGCAACACTTTCGCGGTCATCGGTTCGCCCTTCTTGAACACTTCGTGCGGATTCTTCACCCGGCCCGTCCAGCTCACGTCGCTCACGTGCACCAATCCATCGAATCCATCCTCGATTTCGATGAACGCGCCAAACTCCGCTATGTTCCGCACTTTGCCCGTTACCACCGTGCCCACGGGATATTTGTCGGCCACCAGCAGCCACGGATCCGGTTGCGCTTGCTTGATTCCCAACGAAACGCGGCGGTCGCTCGGCTTGATGTCCAGCACCACCACATCCACTTCTTCGCCGGCCTTTACAACCTTGGACGGGTGCGTCGGCTTCTTCGCCCAGCTCATCTCCGTTACGTGCACCAAGCCTTCAATTCCGGGCTCCAGTTCCACGAAAGCGCCGTAATCCACCACGCCCACTACTTTGCCCTTGTACTTGCCCCCCGCCGGATAGCGTTCGGCCGCATCAATCCATGGATCCTTCATCAATTGCTTGAGCCCGAGGGACACCCGCTGCTTGTCCTTATCGAACTTCAGCACCACCACATCCAGCTCTTGTTCCGGCTTCACCACGTCGCTGGGATGACGCACGCGGCCCCAGCTCAAATCCGTCAGGTGCAGCAACCCATCCAGCCCGCCGATGTCCACGAACGCGCCATAATCGGTCACGTTCTTGACCGTGCCGTGCACCACCTGTCCTTCCTTCAACTGTTCCATCAGTTCGGCGCGCTTCGCATGCAACTCTTCTTCGAGCAGCGCGCGCCGGCTGACCACCACATTTCCGCGGCGCCGGTTCAGCTTTGTTATGCGCACATCGACATTGGTTCCAACCAACCCGTCCAGGTTCGCGCTGGGCCGCAGATCGAATTGCGAGCCGGGCAGGAACGCGCGCACACCGATGTCCACTACCAGGCCGCCTTTGATGCGATCCACCACTTTCGCGCTGATGGTTTCCTTGGCCTTGTACTGTGCGTCAATTTTTTCCCAAGTGCGGCGTCGCAGCACCTTCTGATAGGACACGATCACAAAGCTGTCTTTGTGCTCACCGGTGCGCTGCACTTCGATCGTGGAATTGGGGTCGGGACGCGGAATATCCGATTCCTGGAATTCCGCTGCGGGAATTAATCCCTCGGTCTTGCCGCCCAGGTCTACCACCACGCCGTTTTCGGTGTACGCCACTACTTTCACTTCAATAATTTCGTTTTGTGCGGCCTGTTCTTGCGGCTCGCTATACTGCTCGATCAGCTTGCTCATCTCTTCCGCGCCCGCGGCTTCTTCCGCAGCGGCGGCAGCTTCTGCATCGGCAGCGGCTGTTTGCGCGTGAGCCTCCGCGACTCTGTGTGCATCTTCCGGCTTCACAGGCGCTGGCGCAGGAGCGGGCGTGGCCTCGGGAGACACACCAACGGGCTGCTCGGCTGCGTGTGCTTCCCGGCTTGCCTGCTCTTCGGGCTTGTGTGGTTCTGGTTCCTGGGCGGGTGCGGCTGCTGTGGACGATACGGGGTTTTCGTTCTCGAATGAAGTCATGGCTACATCGCCTCCGGGATTTTTATCCCTGTTTTGGGTCAGGTCAATCCTTGCGGAATCCCTACCGGGGTAATGCAAGGAGGGTTACAACTCGGCAGCACATCATTGTGAACTGCTTCGCAGTAACTCGGTCTCTATCAGTTGGATGCGTTCAGATGTGGGTTGCGCCTCATCCTGAACACCCATGCTTATGCAAGGATACTCGCCGCCTCGCGCCTCTGTCAATCAACTCAGGTTAGTCCCGATGTCCGTTTACGACGCCAATCTTAGGAAGTTTAGCCCCACACCACGGACTAAAATGAATTTGTGTGTGCCTAGGGCTCGACCTAGGCCCGAGCGCGTCCAGCCTGCCGCGCTTCCCGCCGAAAATCCGGCGCATAAACTTCCACCGTGCGGCACATTTCAAACAACCGTGAACGCATCCGGCTTCCTATCCTTTGTTCCAGCGAATCTTCTTTGATCGCTGACATCAATTTGCCATGCGGGAGGCGCGTGGTTTCGCCTTCCGATTGCGGATTGTCCACATAGTTGGTCGTAATAATCGTGGTGCGCTTCTCGTTATAACGCGCGTTCAGCACGATACTCACAATGTCTCTGACCCAGTCCGACGGCTTAGTCGCCCCCAAATCGTCCAGGACCAAAATCTCCGCCGTGCGGATCGGTTCCAGAATGCCCATCTCCGTGGATTCGCTCGCCGCGTTGTAACTCGCCTGAATCTCCTTCAACAGCTCCCGGTAATCACAAAACAGTCCGCCATGGCCGCGCCGAATCAATTCCTTCAACGCTGCCACCGCAAGGTGTGTTTTTCCGCCTCCCGATGGCCCTGCCAGCAATAAGCCCTGTTCCGTCGCCGGATAGTCCCGCAAAAATCCTTCCACCAACAATTTGGCGTGCTTCAACGATTGTTGCTGCTGCGCCGTGCCGATATCCGTGGAAAAGCTCTCAAAATCGCAATGCTCATACCGCTTCGGATTCTGCGCCCGCTCCATCACTTTTTCCGCGCGCTCTTCCATACCGCACTCGCACGGCACCGCCACATTGCCCTGTGGCCCTTCTTTCCGCGCCACCAATTTCCATCCCGTCCCTCGACATAACCCACAATCTTCCCGTGCCATATTTTCCTTGGAGTGCGGCTCACCCTGAGCGTTTTTTTGCCAAGGGCCGCCCTGCTTTCGGTTCTCACGTGCCGTCAAAAATGAATCGCGGACACGCTCTACACCCATCTTACGTCCCGCATCCACCCACTCACAATCATCTTAGCTGCGGAAATCTGTGCACAAAAAAAGCTGGAAGCTCAAAGCGCCTCCAGCTTTACAAAATTTAAACAGAAATATCCGCGAACGCTTATCAAGCTTCGAATTTCATCCGCACCGGCACCGCCCTCACAATTGCCGTCTTCGGCACTTTCACTTCCGTGCGCGACGCCATCCGCGATAATTCCTGCTGTACCACTTGGGCGAACTCCCCCATCTCGCGTTCCATCTCGACCATCTTTTCCCGCATATTCAAAATAATCTCGATGCCCGCCAGGTTCACGCCCATATCCCGCGCCAGCGTCAAAATCACTTCCAATCGTTCCAGGTCCGAATCCGTGTACAGCCGCGTATTTCCCTGTGACCGCGACGGCTTCAACAATCCTACCCGCTCGTACAAGCGCAGCGTCTGCGGGTGCAAACTGTAAATCTCCGCCACGGCGCTGATCATGTAGCCCGCTCTCGCTCGTTTTTTCGCACTATTTGCATCAGTCCCAAGTCATAAGGCAATCTCCGGAATCGGATCGCGATACAACTGCGCCTTCGCAAACAAGTCCTTGCGCGGATCAGCCGGCGCAATTTCTTCCAACTCTTTCATCACGTTGCGAACGCGCTCATCCGTAGGTTCCGGCACGATGATCTGAATTTCCACATACTGGTCGCCGCGCGCTCCGCTCTTCCCGTGCGGTACGCCTTTTTCTTTCAGCCGCAGCGTCCGTCCGCTGTTGGTGCCCGGAGGAATGCGCACCAGCGCTCGCCCGTCGATGGTCGGCACCTCGACCTTTGCGCCCAGCGAAGCTTCCGGCACGGTCACCGGCACCTTGGTGTACAAATCATCTCCACGGCGTTCGAAGAACTCATGCGGACGCACAATCACGCGCAAATACAAATCGCCCGCGGGCGCGCCCATGGTGCCCACATTGCCTTTTCCTGGCACACGCACACGTCCGCCATTGGCCACTCCTGGCGGAATGCGCACATCAATTGTTTCCGTCTTTCGAACGCGTCCTTCACCTCCGCAAGTTCGGCACGGCGTATGCAATTTGCCAGTTCCGCCGCAGCGGCTGCACGGCACGTTAAAGCGCATTTTGCCCGCGGTCTGTTGAATGGAGCCCGTCCCATTACACGTCGGGCAAGTTTGTGGCGTGCCCACCGTGCCCGTTCCATGGCACGTTTCGCAGGTATCCAGCCGCGTGACCTGCAGCTTCATCACCGACCCACGCACAGCCTCCCAAAACCCAATTTCAATCTGGTATTCCAGGTCGCTGCCGGGCTCTTGTTCCGGCTCCGCGTTGCAACGCCGCCGTCGCGCGCCCGCCAAAAAACTGCCCAAACAGGTCACGGAAACTTGAACCGTGCCTTCCTCGGCTGCCCACCAAAATCAAATCCACCAAAATCAAAATTGACGTTTCCCCCTCGAGTTCCGGCCCGGTCCATAATCCCCGGTCGGCACATTCTCGCTGTAGAAGCCGTACTGGTCGTACATCTGCCGTTTCTTGGTATCCGAAAGAACATCATACGCTTCCTGCAGTTGTTTGAATTTTTCTTCCGCGGCTTTATCGCCGGGGTTCAGATCGGGGTGATATTTGCGCGCCAGCTTTCGAAACGCCGTGCGATATCTCTTTCGCCGTCGCCTTCCGCGACACTCCCAACAATTCGTAATAATCCTGTTTTGTGCTCGTCGCCATGATTCTCATGATCCGGAAACTGCTCGCCTGATTCCGCTTTCTGCGTCTAGGCTGAAAGAGGGTGCGGCTCGGCTACGAATCCGCTGCCCGCGCAGCGCATGCTTTCACTCTTCCCGAGTCACGGTTACGTCGTTAGTTCGGTTTCTTGTTGTCGTCCACGTCCACATACTCCGCGTCGATCACGTCGCCGGGCTTATTTCCACCGCCCTTTGTGCTGCCGCCTGCAGCACCGGGAGCCGGACACGCACCCGCGCCAGCTGCGCCGGCCTGTTGCGCGCCGGCCGCTTGCTGGCTCTTGTACAGCTCTTCCGCCATCTTGTGCAGCGTTTTCTCGACGTTCTCCGATGCCGCACGCAACCGTGGCACGCCGCCTTCGTTGATGGCCTTCTTGGCATCTTCCAATGCGGCTTCCGCCTGCTTTACGTCGCTGTCGTTCAGCTTGTCGCGGTTTTCGCGAATGGTCTTTTCGGCCTGGTAAATGATGCCATCCAGCCGGTTCCGCGCTTCCACTTCTTCCATGCGCTTGCGATCGTCCTCGGCATGAGATTCCGCTTCGGCGCGCATCTTCTCCGCCTCATCCTTGGTCAAGCCTGTCGAAGCGGTGATGGTGATCTTCTGCTCCTTATTGGTGGCCTTGTCCTTCGCGCTGACGTTCAAAATGCCGTTCGCGTCGATATCGAAGGTCACTTCAATCTGCGGTACGCCCCGCGGTGCAGGTGGGATCCCATCCAGCTTGAACGTCCCCAACGAGCGGTTGTCCTTGGCGAATTTCCGTTCGCCCTGCATCACGTGGATTTCCACGCCCGGCTGGTTGTCGGAAGCTGTCGAGTACGTCTCCACTTTCCGCGTAGGGATCGTGGTATTGCGCGGGATCTGCACAGTCATCACGCCGCCCAGCGTTTCCACGCCCAAGGAAAGCGGGGTTACGTCCAGCAACAGAATGTCTTTCACTTCGCCGCCCAATACCGCCCCCTGGATCGCCGCGCCCACCGCCACGACTTCATCCGGGTTCACGCCTTTGTGCAACTCTTTCCCGTTGAAGAAGCTGCTCACCAGCGATTGCACCTTAGGAATGCGCGTCGACCCGCCAACCAGCACCACTTCCTGGATGTCACTCGGTGACATCTTCGCGTCTTCCAATGCCTGCTTTACCGGTTTCATCGACCGTTCCAGCAGGTCGTTCATCAACTGTTCCAAGCGCATCCGCGTCAGCTTCTGCTGCAAGTGGATGGGCCCGCTGGCTCCCGCGGTAATGAACGGCAGATTGATTTCCGTCTCCATCATCTGCGACAGCTCGATCTTCGCCTTTTCCGCCGCTTCCTTCAGCCGCTGCAGGGCCATGCTTGTCCTTGCCCAGATCGATACCGTGCTCTTTCTTGAACTCTTCAATCAACCAGTCCACGATCCGCTGGTCGATGTCGTCCCCGCCCAGGTGCGTATCCCCGTTCGTCGATTTCACTTCCACTACCCCGCTGCCCACTTCCAGCACGGAAATGTCGAACGTGCCGCCGCCCAGGTCATATACTGCGATGGTCTCGTCGCTCTTCTTTTCCAGTCCATAAGCCAGCGCCGCCGCGGTCGGCTCATTAATGATGCGCTGCACTTCTAGCCCGGCAATTTCGCCGGCTTGCTTCGTGGCTTGCCTTTGCGCGTCGTTGAAGTACGCAGGCACGGTAATGACCGCCTTGGTCACCTTCTCGCCCAGAAAATCTTCGGCGGCGTTCTTCAACTTCGTCAGGATCATCGCTGAGATTTCCGGCGGGCTGTACTGCTTGCCCGCGATCTCAATGCGCGCGTCATCATGCGGACCCTTTACCACTTTGTACGGCACCCGCTTCATCTCCTCCTGTACTTCGTCGTAGCGCCGTCCCATAAACCGTTTGATCGAATAGACGGTATTTTCCGGGTTCGTCACCGCCTGGCGCTTGGCCACTTGGCCCACCAGCCGCTCCCCACTCTTGGTGATCGCTACCACTGAAGGGGTCGTTCGCGTCCCTTCTTGGTTGGGGATCACTACTGGTTCGCCCCCTTGCATTACCGCCACCACTGAGTTTGTCGTTCCAAGGTCTATACCGATAATCTTGCTCATAGCTCCCGTCCTTTACTTGTGTTCTTCCCGAATCCTTGCGCCCGCCAAACACATCCAAGGAACCAACTGGCGGTCACAAAAAGCCTTCTGCGGACGGTCCCGTTCAGGTCCTTCCGCACGTCGAAACCCCACCACTATACGAGTTGAGTGTGTTATTGTCAAGATGTTTGATAGCGATTGTAAGTATAAGCCCCTATTTTACTTACGCCTATGCCGCCCCTCCCTTCCCTAACCTCGCTCTACGACAAGACAACTTTCCTTCCTTCCCTGACAACTAACTTCCCGGGGTTCTGTCACCATGCCCAATTCTTCCATTCAAACAGAGCTTGCATAGTGAGGCACCTCTCCTCCCCTAGCTTCCCAAGGTCTCTTTTGACCTGTGATACTCTGCATCAGCGTCTGAGTTCCTGTGAAATCCAGTCTGGGAGGAATCTGTGATTCGCCGCTCTTTTTTTGCGACCTTGACCCTTGCTAGCGTAGGCACGCTCATCCTCACGGCGGCTCCCGCGGTCCAAAAATTGGCCAAGACCGCGGCGAAATCCGCCACAAGCGGCAGCTCATCTCCCGCTCCGCAGACCACCATCACCGTCGATGGCGTGAAGGAAATCGACCCCGCCAAAGCATTCGGCAGCAAGAGTGCCCCCGTCATCATGGAAGTTTTCAGCGACTTCCAATGTCCCGCCTGTAAGCAGCTCTACACCACCACACTCCTGCGCGTCACGGAAAATTACGTCGACAACAGCAAGGTTTATATGGTCCATCGCGATTTTCCCTTGCCCATGCACGCCTATTCCATGGTCGCTGCGGTTTACGCTCGTGCCGCCTGTCACATCGACAAGTGTCAACCAGTGGAACAGGCACTCTTCGACAACCAGGAGAAATGGGAAATGACCGGCGATGTGAAGGGCACGGTCGCTGCTGTGCTTACCCCGGCAGAAATGAAAAAGGTTCAAGCCCTCGTCGAGGGCGGGTCCATGCAACCCTTGGTTGACAGAGACAAGCAGCTCGGCCAGGCCATCCCGGTCAACCAGACCCCTACCAACATCATCCACACCAAAGATGGCCAGACTTACCCCGTGGTCGGTTACGTCAGCTATGATGTCTTGAAGACTCTGCTCGACCAGCTAGTGAAATAGCTCTCGTTCCCCGAAGGATTGAACATGATGCAATCCGCGCCCTTCAATTTCCGCCGCCTCATCATCTGGCTCGGCCGCATCGTGCTGGGCGCCATTTTCCTTTACGCAGGCGGTTCGAAGATTTTCCTGCCCAACAAATTCTATTGGCCTCTAGCCATGCTGAAGTTCTCCGTTGCCGCGAATTTGTCGAACTTCGGCTTCCAGGTCGCGTCTTACAAAATGCTCCCCGCCGCCGGAGTGGCCTTCGTTTCCCACGTGCTGCCATTTGCCGAAGTGCTTCTTGGCCTCCTCCTCCTAATCGGTTGGCGCCTCCGCGTTTGGGCCACCTTCGTCACCCTGTTTATGCTGGTGTTCCTTAGCGTGGTTACGCGTGCCTATGTTCTGCACATGGACATCAATTGCGGCTGCTTCGCCACTCCCGAACCCGTCAGCCTTAAGAAAATCCTGGAAGACAGCTCCATGGCTCTGCTCGCCCTGCTCATGACCATTTTCGCCTTTCAAGAATCCCGCAAACCCCATCCCTGGTCCGCTGCCCCCGCAGCTGAGCAACCCGCCGCTGAAATTGCGGCGAAGGACCTAACCGATCCTTTTACTTACTCAATTCATGCCGCTCGTTTGCCTGATAGCTGATAGCGATAGCTGATATCCTGATTGGGCATTGGATCACCAATGAAAACACTCCAGCAATACCTCGACCTCGCCGCCATCGCCCACGGCCACATCTGTGCCGGCCAGGTCCTCGGCGTTCGCCTCGCCATGCTCGGCATGAAAGAACTCGGCATCGACGATCCCATCGCCGACCGCAAGCGATTGGTCACTTATGTCGAAATCGACCGCTGCGTCACCGACGCCGTCGCGCTCGTCGCCAATTGCCGCCTCGGCAAGCGCGCCCTTAAATTCCGCGACTGGGGCAAAGTCGCCGCCACTTTCTGTGATCTGCAAACAGCCGCGCCGTCCGCATCGCCGCCAAAGAATCTTCCAAGCAAGCTGCGCAAGCGAATTATTTCCCAACCTCCCCAAAGAGGAAGGCCAGCGAAAGCGTACGCGCAATTATCCGACGATGTCCTGTTTTCCCGGGAGTGGGTAAAGGTCGAAATTCACCCCGAAGACTTACCCGGCTTCAAAGGGCCGCGCATCGTCTGCGCCGAATGTGGCGAAGGCATCAACTTTAAGCGCGAAGTAGTCCAGAACGGCCGCACGCTTTGCCGCTCCTGCGCCGGCGAAAAATACTACGCCCCCGTTTAGCCTGTCGCGATTCGCGCTCGACCAGTTGAACCGAAGGTGATTAACTAGGGGTGGAAACTCCAGCGACTCCGTTTATTTTGCCTGGACGTTTTCTGCGCTAAGATTTTTGTTTGATGCTGAGTCTTCCCCCAATTACCCTGCGCCTCCGCGGCTGGAAACTGATTGACCGGGTCGCCCTCGCTTTCCTGCTTCTCTGCTCCATTGCCCTCGGCGCTGCCGCCGGCCTGCTCTTCGTGTACGAGAGCGATCTTCCCGAAATTCGTGCCCTCGAAACCTATCGTCCCAACGTGGTCACCGAAATTTACGCCGACGACGGCCAACTTGTCGGCAGCTTCGCCCTGCAGCGCCGCATTCTTATGACCTGGGAGCAAACTCCCAAGGTTCTCTACAACGCCGTTACCGCCATCGAAGATCAGCATTTCGAAGATCACTGGGGTGTCGATTTTCCCCGCGTCGCCGGAGCCGCTTACCGCAACATCCTGAAGCGCCGCAAAGCCGAAGGCGCCAGCACCATCACCATGCAACTTGCTGGCAATCTCTTTCTCGACCGCAGCGAGCGCAGTTTCCGCCGCAAAGTTCAGGAAATGTTGCTGGCCCTCCAGATTGAACGCCGCTACACCAAGCCCCAAATCTTTACGATGTACGCGAATCAGGTTTACCTCGCTCATGGCAACTATGGTTTCGCCGCCGCTGCGCAATTTTATTTCGGCAAGCCCGTCACCGACCTGAATCTCCAGCAAGCAGCGCTCCTCGCCGGAATGATTCGTGGGCCTATCTATTCGCCACTCGGCGACCCCGCGCGCGCCCTCGCCCGCCGCAACCTCGTGCTTCATCAGATGATGGAAGAAGGAAAAATCACGCCTACCGAAGAAGCCGCCGCGCGGAAAACTCCCCTCGGGCTGCACCTGCAATATCCCCGCAACGACCTCGCCCCTTATTTCTTCGAAGACATTCGCAAGTATCTGGAATCCACTTATGGCACCGAAGCCGTCCACGAACGAGGCCTTCGCGTGTACACCACGTTGAATATCCAGATGCAGAAAGCCGCCAATCAAGCCATTCGTGACGGACTGCACACCTACGATCGCCGCCACGGTTGGCGCGGCAAAGTTCCCAATATCCTCAAAGACAATCTCGGCTCACTCGACACCTACGAAGATGAGGATTGGCGCCACGCCATCGACAAGGGCAGCTATGTCACCGGACTCGTGCTTGCCGTCGACGACAAAAGCGCCACCCTCAAAATTGGCTCCTATCGCGCCATTCTCTCGCCCTCCGACATGGCGTGGACTGGCCATAAAAAGCCGAACGAAATTCTGAATGTCGGCGACCTCATCCAGCTTTCCGTTCAGGAATTGCGCGAAACCACCGCGCGCGTTCAACTCGAGCAGCAACCTGCTCCTCAGGCCGCTATGATCGCCATCGAAAATCCCACCGGCGAGATCAAAGCTATGGTCGGCGGGTACAGTTTCGAAGACTCCAAGTTCAATCGCGTAACTCAAGCTGTCCGCCAGGTGGGCAGCTCGTTCAAGCCCTACGTTTACTCCACCGCGGTCGAGCGCGGCGCTTCGCCCTTCGATACCATCGTTGATGCGCCCTTTACCGTTATCAGTGGCGGCCAGGCGTATTCCCCGCACAATTACGACGAAAAATTTGAAGGCACCATCACGCTGAGGCGTGCGCTGGCCGGTTCGCGCAACGTTCCTGCCGTGAAAATTGCTGAGAAGGTCGGCATCAAAGCCGTCATCGACATGGCGCAACGGTTCGGCATCACCACGCCGCTCCCTCCGTACCTGCCGCTTGCATTAGGCGCAGCGGACATGAAGCTGATCGAACACGTTTCCGCGTTCACCGTTTTCGCCAATGAAGGCATCCGCATCGATCCACACATGATTCGCCGCGTCACCAGCTACGATGGCGCGCTTCTCGAAGAAGCTCATCCCGAAGTTCACGATGTTCTTGCCCCCGACGTGGCGCACACGATGACCGCAATGCTTGAGGACGTTGTGCAATTTGGCACCGGCATCAAGGCCAAGCAGATTGGCCGTCCAGCCGGTGGAAAAACCGGCACTACCCAAGACTTCACGGACGCGTGGTTTATTGGTTTCACGCCGCAAATTACAGCGGGGGTTTGGGTTGGCTACGACGACAAGCAAATTTCCCTGGGCAAACGGGAAACCGGGGCGCAAGCCGCTCTTCCCATCTGGATGGAATTTATGGAACAGGGCATGGCCGGTATGCCTGCCGCTGATTTCCCGAACGTCACTACGCTGGAAGAATTAGCCGCGGACCACAAGGTTCACACCGATGTACCCGACACCGCCCCGGAAGACGAAGCACCGGCGTTGCGGACCGAGAAACCGCCAACACCGTCGCCTCAAACTCAACCGGTATCCGCGCCAGCGCTGGCCCAATCGCCACCAGCGCCTACGCATCAGTAGCCATTTAGGGTTTCGTGGCGTCGCGGAACGGATCCCAACCGCCAGAAACCAACGCTGTCCCCTCGCCATTTTCAACGATTACAATCTCTTTCCGCCGCGTAATCTCCCCGATACAGGTCAAACGCAATCCGCGAAAATTGCCAGGCACACGCTCGGCGTTTTTCTTGCTCACCGTAAACAACAATTCGTATTCATCGCCGCCATGGAGCGCCAACTCCCGCGCATCTCGCGGATTCATCAGCTGGGTCACTGGAAGGGAATCAGCCTCAATTCGCGCGCCCACTCCACTCGCTTCGCACATTCGTGGTAAATCCGTCGATAAGCCGTCGGAAACATCCATCATCGCGGTCGCCAATCTTTTTTCTGCGATCCACTGCCCCAATTTCAACCGTGGCTCCGGATAGAGATGTTTCCGCAGTGCGCCGCTCAGTTGCTTCGTTTCATGTGAATCGCCCCGCAGTTGCCGCAAACCCAAATCCGCTTGCCCCAAAATTCCACTCACGAAGATCAAATCCCCGGCGCGCGCTCCCGACCGCAAAACTGCGCGCCCTCGCTTCAACTCTCCTATCACCGTAATGCTGATGAGCACCTCCTTACGACTGGTCGTATCGCCCCCGGCCAATTCGCACCGTAGCTTTCGCGAAGCCCTCCGCAATCCTGCCAGGAACCCGTCCATCCACTTGCCGGTCAGCACGGGCGGCAGCGCCAGGCTCAGCAAAAAACAACGCGGCTCTCCGCCCATTGCTGCTATGTCACTGATCGCACGCGCCAAACATTTCCAGCCTACAGCATCCGCCGGATGCTTATCCCGCAAGAAGTGTGTTTCTTCCAGAAACCAGTCGCAGGTCAGAATCGTTTCGAACGCACGTCTCGGCTGCCATAATGACGCATCGTCCCCGAGAGATAGGGCCACTCCATTCTTCCGGCGTCGCCCAAAGGTCCGCTCGATCTTTTCGATCAAACTTTTTTCGTCCGCCATACGTTTCATAACTGGCTATGAAAAACCGGAACTGGTCGTTTGGACAGTGGGACAGTTCATGAAAGGCTGTCCCGAAATACAAAAAATACAGGGTTGACTACAAACGCTACAAATTTTAGTATCTTCTTCATACGCGGACCAAGTCTCACGGTTCTGACCTTCGCGGTCAATATCACTTGTGCGGTGACAGGGAATAGTACAAGCCGCACTCCAGTTCGACGAGTAATTCAATAGGTCTGAGGGACCCAGTCGTGATTAGTAGCAGAAACTACACGTTCTATATTGCTTCGACGCCCGGTCAACTCCGGAAACTGGTCATTCCCGCGTACGTTTTGCATGGTCTTGCGGCGCTCGCGATCATTGGCAGCATTACGGTTGTCGCCGCAGTCGGCTCCTATAGCCGTATGTTGTGGAAAGTAGGCAACTACAACGCCCTCCGCCACGACCAGGAAACTTTGAAGAAGCAGTACCGCGAACTGCAAACCACCGTTAAAGATACCAACCAGCGCTTGGATTCTCTGCAGTCTCTCGCGACCGAAGTGGCCATGACCTACGGCGTGCTTCGCTACCATCCCGCTGCCTTCGATCAGCCGGACGACTCGGTGACTCCGCAAGACGCTTTCGATCGCTCGCTGGAGCAGTATTCGTTTCTGAAGCGCAACGCCATGGCTATCGCCAGTTCTGCTTCCGGGTTGCGATTGCTACCCGCGATGGCCTTTGCGGACTCCGATTACACCCCGTCGATCTGGCCCGTCATGGGGCACATCACCGCCGCGTTTGGCGAGCGCCTGGATCCGTTCTCGGGTGAAGGTGCGTTTCATACTGGCGTTGATGTGAGTGCCGATTATGGCGCTCCCGTTCACGTGACCGCGGATGGCGTTGTCACTGTCGCGGACACTCACACCGGCTACGGCCGCCTCGTGGTGGTTGATCACGGATTTGGCATCACTACGTTCTATGCGCACTTGTCATCCTACGCCGTGGTTCCCGGCACCCACGTTCGTCGCGGCGAAGTCATCGGGTATACCGGCATCAGCGGACGTTCCACTGGCCCACACGTCCATTACGAAGTGCGCATCAACAACGCCCCGGTCAACCCGTGGCGCTACATGAAAACCGTTCCCGCCGCCAGCGGCGCCGGCGCCGATTAACTCGCAGTGCCTGCTATCTCAACCTAAACTACTCTAACCGCTCGGCTACCGCCCGGGCGCAACCGGGTCCGCCCCCGTCACCGAATTCCCCGCGGACTCCAACACCTTCGGCGTAACATCAAACACCACCCGCACAGTCTTGCTGGTTCCCCGGTCCACCTGCTGGATATCCGCCGATTGCAGCAATTCCAAATAACCCTCGCGCAGTCCCGGTTCCAATTGCTTGCGCGTCTTCGGATCGTTTAAGCCCATCTGCGCCAGCACCACCAGTCCACTTAGCAGTTCTTTCAGTTGGTGCTCCGTGCTTTCCGCCAGACACTCTCCTTCCACTGCCACGCGCAACAAGTTGCCTTCAGGTTTGCCGCTGATCGAAATCCACTGCAGTTGCGCCAGCAGCGATGCGAGTTGCGGCGAGTGCAGATTCCCGGGTGTTTGCGCGCCAGCATCATGGCGTCTCCACGATCCTGCCGAAGCACCGCGAACATGGGCGTGCCTGCCACGCGCGAAAAATGTTCGCGCCACGCTTTACTTGCATCGCTTCGCGGCTGCTGAAAAAAATAGGAAGAATCGTTCGACCATGCGACACGATCGTTCCGCAAAAATGTGAAATATGCCTTGCGGTTCGATCCATCCAATCGGCACTGCGAACAAGGTTTTTCCATCCGCCGTTTTCAGCGAGCCAAATTTCGACGCGTACGCCTCAATTCTCTTACGATCGAACTTCCTTCCGCCACCGCGAACGCCGTTGAATTTTCGCCTGCCGGTGAATCGCCAAGCGCCACCCGGTCCAAATCTCTTTCGTAATTGAATCCGGTGTTTTGCAGAAACTGCGCGTACTCGCTGTCAACCGCCGGTTCCGGCGCCCATTTCAACAGTTGCGCAAAAAAGGCGAAGATCGCAATTGCGCCATATCGGCATAGATCACCGCGCTTGCATCCTCTGGCATCAACGCCAGCATGCCTTCGCGCCCAAGCGTCGAATCGGCGCTTTTCCAATTGTGATAAACGAAAAGCGCGGCCACCAAAACGAGCAACAGCGCCCCAATCGACCACACCACTTGCTCTTGTGCATGTTTTTCACCGCGGATTCGGATTCGCCGCTATTGTCTCATGTCCCCGAAAAGTTACAGGGTATCTGGCAGTATTTTTGAGGATGCCATAAATTGCCGGTGGAAAGCTGTGAATTGCTTGCGGCCCTGAAGCACCCCATATCCAACTAAGTGTTGCAAATTGATAGGTTTAACATGATGTGACTCTTGAACCAACAACCCCTTCTTTTCCACAGTGTTGGCTTTTCAATTGCTCCCGGTTTTCCGGCCCCTCCCTTGCAATCCCTATGCCGAATCTGCTATTCTTATTCGGTTTGAGCAGCGCTGGCGTAGCTCAGCTGGTAGAGCATCTGATTTGTAATCAGAGGGTCGGGGGTTCAATTCCCTCCGCCAGCTCCACCATATTTTTCAGGGGAGTGAGGCGGAGCGAATCCCGGCATGATAACATCAATGGGCTGGTGTCTTTAGACACGAGTCCGTTTTGTGTTTTCGCGCAACGCTCCAAGAGACAGTTCGGGTTACATTTCACTGACACGCACTTTGTGTCGTTGCATTTTGCGGACGGGTGGGTGAGTGGCTAAAACCAGCAGACTGTAAATCTGCCGCTCCTTGCGGGCTACGAAGGTTCGAATCCTTCCCCGTCCACCAGGATTCGATATCCGCGGCGGCAATTGCGTCGGGCGGCGTCACTGGGCAGCGTTGAAACAAAAGTAGCAGCTCCATACACCGCAGGATAATCGCGCAAGCGATGTTCGAACGCGGTAGCCATCGCGGCAGATCAGCCGGTTAGAAATTGTGCGCCGCGAAGGCGGAGTTCTACGGAGGATCGGGTTCGGCCTGGGTAGCTCAGTTGGTAGAGCGCGTCCTTGGTAAGGACGAGGTCACCGGTTCAATCCCGGTCCCAGGCTCCAGGTTTTGCCGGGTTTTCTGACGAAGAACTCGGCGCGGCGGCAGAGGTTGAGGGGGTTCGGCAGAGCGGGGGTAACTCAACGGTAGAGTCTCACTCTTCCAAGGTGATGGTTGCGGGTTCAAATCCCGTCCCCCGCTCCAAAGTCTGTGTAGGTGGCGGTCTCCAGCGTTGAGTTTTGGTTTTGCAGGGGTCGCCTGTTTTAACCCGGAGCGAAGCGAGGGCTGCGGCGGTCCGTTCTAAGAGTTCGAAGAACTAGAGGGTTTTGGAGCACTCAGGGGTTAGTTTTTGTTTTGCTGAGAACTGAAAACTCAGAACTGAAAATCTAGCTCGTCACGTTCTTCAGTTAGGAGCAGAGTAAGCATGGCTAAGGAGAAATTTGAGCGCAGTAAGCCGCACGTGAACATTGGGACCATTGGTCACATCGATCACGGCAAAACCACGTTGACTGCGGCGATCACCAAGGTGTTGTCGCAAGCACAACCCCAAGGTGGCTTTCCGCGCGTTTGATTCGATCGACAACGCGCCGGAAGAGCGCGAGCGCGGTATCACCATCGCGGTTTCGCACGTGGAGTATGAGACCGCCAATCGCCACTACGCGCACATGGATTGCCCTGGCCACGCCGACTACATCAAGAACATGATCACCGGCGCGGCGCAGATGGATGGCGCGATTCTGGTGGTGGCCGCCACGGACGGCCCCATGCCGCAGACCCGCGAGCACATTCTGCTCGCTCGCCAGGTCGGCGTGCCTTACATCGTGGTGTTCCTGAACAAGTGCGACATGGTGGAGGATCCCGAGCTGCTCGAACTCGTCGAACTGGAAGTTCGCGAGTTGCTGAAGAGCTACCAGTTCCCGGGCGACAGCGTTCCCGTGATTCGCGGTTCGGCGTCTGCAGGCGCTGAACGGCGATGAAAAGTGGGAAAAGAAGATTCTCGAACTCATGGCTGCGGTAGACGAGAATGTGCCCCTGCCGGTGCGCGACATGGACAAGCCCGTTCGCCATGCCCATCGAGGATATTTTCTCGATCTCCGGCCGCGGCACGGTGGTTACCGGCCGTGTGGAGCGCGGCAAGGTGAAGGTTGGTGAAGAAGTAGAAATCGTGGGCTTCCGCGCGACGCAAAAGAAAGTGGTGACTGGCGTGGAAATGTTCCGCAAGTTGCTCGATGAGGGCATTGCGGGAGACAACGTCGGGTTGCTGCTGCGCGGCACGGAAAAAGAAGACGTGGAGCGCGGCCAGGTGGTTTGCAAGCCGGGCTCGATCACGCCGCACACCAAGTTCAAGGCCGAAGCATATGTGCTGACCAAGGAAGAAGGCGGGCGTCATACGCCGTTCTTCACGGGCTACCGTCCGCAGTTTTACTTCCGCACCACGGACGTGACCGGCGACATGAAGTTGCCGGCCGGCGTGGAAATGGTGATGCCGGGTGACAACGTGAGCTGCGAAGTCACGCTGATTACCCCCGTGGCGCTGGAAAAGGGCTTGCGCTTCGCCATTCGCGAAGGCGGCCACACCGTAGGCGCCGGCGCGGTCACGGAGATCATCGAGTAATTTTCATGAGGCGGTCCGGTTCACCGGCTCGCACACAGTAAAAGGGAATTGAGAAATGCGCGAAATCATTACATTGCAGTGTGGTGAGTGCAAGAATCGCAATTACACCACCACCAAAAACAAGAAGAAGCACTCCGACCGCATGGAGACCAAAAAGTTTTGCCGTGCGTGCCGGAAGCACACGGCCCACAAAGAAGCTAAGTGACGACCCGATGAGTTTCAGGGGCTATGAAGTAAGGAGCGGAGCCGGAAGAAGAAGTTCGAGCTCATCAGGCAGGCGGCGGGTAAACCCTTCGCCCAAAAGACGGGCTCGGGGTAAAGGGGAGTCGTCCAACGGTTAGGACTCCGGTCTCCAAAACCGGGTATGGGGGTTCGAATCCCTCCTCCCCTGCCAGATATTTGCAAGGACACGAGCCTTGTGCTCGTGCGGGTGAAAAGGGTTATGGCTACGCGGGCGGTGAAAATGAACGACGAATCTCAGAGCGGCTCGCATCTTCCGCTCGTTAAAAAGGTAACCGACTCGATTGACGGGACCCGCGAGTTCCTTCACGACGTTCGCGTGGAAATGAAGCAGGTGACTTGGCCCAATCGCGAAGACGTCATCTCCACGACCGGTGTGGTCATCGCCACGGTCGCGTTTTTCGGTATATTCCTCGCGATTGTCGAGTACATCGCCCAACACGGTTTGGAAAAGCTGCTTCATTTTTTCAAGGTTTAAAGGCGAGACGAATTTATGCCAATGCAGTGGTACATCATTCACACGTATTCGGGCTTTGAGAAGAAAGTTAAAGAAAGCCTCGAAAGCCGTGTTGCCGCCTTCAATCTTCAGGATAAGATCGGCCGCGTGCTGATCCCCACCGAAGAAGTCGTGGAGGTGCGTGGCGGCAAGAAAACCGTCGCATCGCGCATGTCTTATCCCGGCTACGTCCTCGTGGAAATGGATCTCGACGAGAACACCTGGCACATCGTGCGCAATACCCCGCGCGTCACCGGCTTCGTTGGTTCGGCCACCGCGCCGCCGCCGCTCTCGGAATCGGAAGTGGACGCCATCATCAATCGCGTGCACACCCCGATGGACCGTCCGAAGCCCAAAGTCGTTTACGAACGCAACGAACAGGTCCGCATCGTCGATGGGCCCTTCGCCAATTTCAATGGCGTAGTCGAGGAAATCGACAACGATCACAGCCGCCTGAAAGTTTCCGTAACCATTTTCGGACGCTCCACTCCCGTGGAACTGGATTTCGCGAGCGTCGAGAAGCTTGGCTGATTCAGCCGGTAAAGGATTGAGGTAAAGGAACCATGCCGCCAAAAAAGGTACAGACCACCATCAAGCTGCAATTGCCGGCAGGCAAAGCCACGCCGGCTCCGCCCGTGGGAACCGCGCTTGGCCCCCACGGCGTCAACATCATGGATTTCTGCAAGCAGTTCAACGCCAAGACGCAGAAAGAACCTGACGGAATGATCTTCCCGGTGCTGGTCACGATTTATACCGACCGCACCTTTACGTTCATTCTCAAGACCCCGCCCGCTTCCATTCTGCTCCTGCGCGCGGCGGGCATCGCCAAAGGTTCGCCCGAGCCCAACCGCAACAAGGTGGGCAAGGTCACCAAAAAGCAGGTCGTCGAAATTGCCAAGATTAAGCTTGTCGATCTCAACACCACCAATCTGGACTCCGCGGTGCGCACGGTGATGGGTACGGCGCGCAACATGGGTCTGGAAGTCGTGGAAGCCTAGGGAAGAACAGGCGCTCAGAGGTCGCAGAGGTAGCACGGATGAAGAAAGCTGGAAAACAGGTAGAGAATGCGCGCAAGAAGGTGGAAGCGCGCCCGTACAAGCTCGCGGAAGCGGCCGAGCTGATCAAGAAGACGCACCACACCAAGTTCAACGAAACCGTTGAGCTGGCCATCAATCTCGGTGTGGATCCGAAGCACTCCGACCAGGTCGTGCGCGGCACTGTGGTGCTGCCGAACGGGCTGGGCAAGAGCGTTCGCGTTCTGGTTCTCGCCGGTGGCGATAAGCAGCGCGAAGCCACTGAAGCTGGCGCTGAATTCGTCGGTGGCGATGACCTGGTGCAGAAAATCATGGAAGGCTGGACCGATTTCGACGCCGTAATCGCTACGCCAGACATGATGCGTTCCGCCGGTAAGCTCGGTAAGGTCCTCGGCCCTCGCGGCCTGATGCCCAACCCGAAAACCGGCACGGTAACCGCGGATGTCACCAAGGCCATCAAAGAAACCAAGGCCGGCAAGGTGGAGTTTCGCGTAGACAAAGCCGGCATCGTCCACTGCCCGATTGGCAAAATCAGTTTTGACGCGGCCAAGTTGGCCGAAAATGCGCACGCCTTGATCGCGGCGGTTCTGAAAGCCAAGCCCGCGGCGGCCAAGGGCAAATACGTCAAGCGCATCACGCTCACTTCCACCATGGGTCCCGGCATCAACGTGGACCTCGCCGAAGCGGAAACGCTCGCGACGGCTGCATAGCGTGAACAGGCGAAAAAAGATTATGAAGAAGAAAAGCGAAAAGCAGCAGGATCTTGATAATCTGAAGACCGAGCTCGCGAAGGTCTCCACCGTAATTCTGACCACCTTCCAGGGCATCACTGTCGAAGAAGACACAAAACTGCGCCGTGCGGTGCAGGCAGCGGGCGGCAAATACGAAGTGGTCGAAGAACACGCTGGCCGAACTCGCCGGCGCCGGCACACCCGCGGAAGGCGTGCTCAAGAATCTGAAGGGCACGCATTCCATCGCCTATACCCAGACCGATCCCGTGGCCCTCGCCAAGGCCTTGACCAAGATCGCCAAGGATGTTCCGGCGTTTCAGTTCAAGTCCGGCGTGGTGGAAGGCCGCGTGATCTCGATCACCGAGATCAAGCAGCTCGCGGACATGCCGTCCAAGGAAGAACTCATCAGCAAGATCATGTTCTTGCTCAATGCTCCGGCGCAACGCATCGCTATCGCGCTTAACGCATTGCCGCGGAATCTCGCGGTCACCGTCAACGAGGCCATCAAGGCGGAAAAGTTTAGTTCGTAGGGCTCCGGGGCTAAGCGGGCCCGGCCCGCCGCGGTTCCAAGATTTTGATCTTTGATTCACAAATTTGAGAGGAGAACTTGCAGTCATGTCGAAAGTCGAAACGATCCTGGAAGAAATCAAGGGCCTGACGCTTCTGGAGGCGTCGGATCTGGTCAAGAAGATGGAAGAAGCCTTCGGCGTCTCCGCCGCGGCTGCCACGGTGGTGGCGGCTGGTGGTGGTGCGGCCGGTGGCGGCGCGGCAGCTCCTGCGGAAGAGAAGACGGAATTCGCCGTCGTCCTAACCGAAGTCGGCGGCAACAAGATCAACGTCATTAAGGCCGTTCGCGAAGTCACCAGCCTGGGCCTTAAGGAAGCGAAGGATCTCGTGGATGGCGCTCCCAAGACCGTGAAGGAAGGCGTCAGCAAGGACGAAGCCGCGACCATCAAGAAGAAGTTCGAAGAAGCGGGCGCTAAGGTCGAAATTAAGTAATGGTGTGCCGGCCGCTGCTTGGCCGGCATCCCATAGGTCCGGGCTTCACAATCGGCGCCGCCGGGGCGGGCTGCGCCAGGGGAATTCTGTCACGAACGCTACGGCCGGTTTTGTCTACAACTTGTTGGGTCCTTTACGGACCTTCGCTATCCGTGTGCAGGGCGGCTTTGGGCAAGCCGCGCGGCATCACGGTTTAGTGTCTTTTAGTTTTTCCGCACCCTGCCCAAAAGGGAATGAGGTAAATCAGGCATGTCCAATAGCAACCAGCATGTTCGGGAACGCCAGCGACTGGATTTTGCGAAAATCCAGGGGTCCATTCAGATCCCTAACCTGATTGAAGTCCAGAAGAAGTCCTACCAGCGCTTCTTGCAGATGGATCTTCTGCCAAGCGAACGCGAGGACGGCGGCCTTCAATCGGTGTTCACGTCGGTCTTTCCGATCCGGGACTTCCGCGAAATGTCGCAACTCGAGTTCGTGGACTACTCCATCGGCAACTGGGAGTGCAAGTGTGGCAACCTGAAGGGGCTGCACCATCTTCGCGCCACTTGCCGCAATTGCGGCGCTTCCGTGGTCACCAATCCGTATCAGACCGGTGATGTGGTTTGCCAGAAGTGCGGCACCTTCAACAAGAACACGCCCACTTTCTGCAACAAGTGCGGCGACCCCGTTGCCATGCAACTCAAATATGACGTGAACGAGTGCCAGGAGCGCGGTATGACTTATTCCGCGCCTCTCAAGGTCACCATCCGTCTCACCATTTACGATAAAGATCCAGATACCGGCGCGAAAACCATTCGCGATATCAAGGAACAGGAAGTTTTCTACGGCGATATTCCGCTGATGACCGACAACGGTACTTTCATCATCAACGGCACCGAGCGCGTTATCGTCAGCCAATTGCACCGTTCGCCTGGTGTCTTTTTCGAAAGCGCTAACAACCGCAGCTACTTCCTTGGCAAGATTATTCCTTATCGCGGTTCGTGGGTTGAATTCGAATACGACACCAAGAACATTCTCTACGTCCGCATCGACCGCAAGCGCAAGTTCCTGGGCTCTATCTTCCTTCGCGCGCTGGGCATGAAGTCCAACGAGGAAATCCTTCGCACCTTCTATCAGGTGGAACGCATCTCCTTGCGCGACAAGGAACTTTTCTGGAACGTTTCCCCCGGTATCGTGGATCGCAAACTGACCCACGAGATCCGCAATCCTAAGTCCGAAGAGGTCATCGTTGGCGCCCACAAGCGCATCACCGAAACTCTCTTCAAGGAACTCATTAAGGCAAGAATTTCCCAGGTTCGCGCCGCTTTGGCCGATCTCGAAGGCGCCTACAGCGTCGCCGACGTAGTGAATCGCCAGACCGGTGAAGTTCTTCTCGAATCCAACAAGCCGCTGACCGCGGATCTTTGGCAGGCCTTCGCCGAAGCCGGCATCACCGAAATCGACGTGTTCTTCCCGGAGCGCGACGATATCGGCCTGGTGCTCTCGCGCACTCTCGACAAGGATTCCATCCGCTCTTCCAAGGAAGCGCTCATCGAAATCTATCGCAAGCTGCGTCCAGGCGATCCCCCGACACTGGAGACCGCCACGAACCTGTTTCGCGGCATGTTCTTCGATCCGCGTAAGTACGATTTCAGCCGCGTGGGCCGTTTGAAATTCAACATCAAGCTCGGCCTCGATACGCCGCTGGACAATCGCACGCTGGATACCACCGACTTCGTCGCCGCGATCAAGTACCTGCTTCAAGCTCCGCAAGAACATCGGCGTCGTCGACGATATCGATCACCTCGGCAATCGCCGCGTTCGCGCCGTTGGCGAACTGCTCGAAAACCAGTTCCGCATCGGCTTGGTCCGCATGGAACGCGCCATCAAGGAAAAGATGAGCGTGTACCAGGAAATGTCCACGGCCATGCCTCACGACCTGGTCAATGCCAAGCCGGTCATGGCCGCGATCCGCGAGTTCTTCGGCAGTTCGCAGCTCAGCCAGTTCATGGATCAGACCAACCCGCTCAGCGAAATCACCCACAAGCGCCGCTTGTCCGCTCTCGGTCCGGGCGGTCTCTCCCGCGAGCGTGCGGGATTCGAAGTCCGCGACGTTCACCCACGCACTATGGCCGTATCTGCCCGATTGAAACGCCGGAAGGTCCGAACATCGGCCTCATCAGCTCGCTCAGTTGCTTCGCCCGTATCAACGATTACGGCTTCATCGAATCGCCGTATCGCCGCGTCAAGGGTGGCCGCATCATCGACTACGTCCAGATCATCAATGCCGGTGACAGCGAATTCAAGGCCGGCGACATCGTCGAAGCCGACCGCGTCGAAGAGCTAAACGAAGAGTTGAAGCGCCGCAAGGTCGTCGACGAGCCCTACTGCTTCTATCTGTCCGCTTGGGAAGAAGACAAGTACGTCATCGCCCAGGCCAACGTTTCGCTCGACGATAAACTCCGCATCACCACCGAACTCGTGAACTGTCGCCAGGCCGGCAACTTCGTTCTCAAGCATCGCGATGAAGTGGATTACGTTGACGTTTCGCCGAAGCAGCTCGTTTCGGTCGGCCGCCAGCTTGATTCCATTTCTTGAGAACGATGACGCTAACCGCGCCTTGATGGGTTCGAACATGCAGCGCCAGGCTGTGCCGCTCATCCGCGGCGAAGCGCCGCTGGTGGGCACCGGCATGGAGCGCGTCACCGCCCGCGATTCCGGCGCGGTCGTGCTCTGCAAGCGCGATGGCATCGTCGATCAAGTCGACTCTGAACGCATCATCGTTCGCGTCGAAAGCGACCACTCCGGCGTGCTCAGCCGCGAAGTTGGCGCGGACATTTATACCCTGACCAAGTTCAAGCGCTCCAATCAGAACACTTGCATTAACCAGAAGCCACTCGTTCGCGTCGGTGACCGCGTGAAAACCGCTCAGGTTCTGGCCGACGGTCCTTGCACCGATCGCGGCGAACTCGGCCTTGGCCGCAACGTGCTCGTCGCCTTCGTTCCCTGGCGCGGCTATAACTTCGAAGATGCCATCCTCGTCAGCGAAAAGCTGGTCAAGGATGACTACTACACCTCAATTCACATCGAGGAGTACGAAATCGAAGCCCGCGATACCAAGCTCGGTCCCGAAGAAGTAACCCGCGACATTCCCAACATCAGCGAGTCTTTCCTCCGCAATCTCGACGAGAGCGGCGTCATCCGCATCGGCGCGGTTGTCAAGCCTGGCGACATCCTGGTCGGCAAGGTTACCCCAAAGGGAGAAACCACGCTGACTCCGGAAGAGAAACTGCTGCGCGCCATCTTCGGCGAAAAAGCCGGCGATGTTCGCGACGCCTCGCTTTACTGCCCGCCGGGCATTGAGGGCACTATCGTCGACGTCAAAATCTTCACCCGTAAGGGCGGAGAAAAGGACGAGCGCCACAAGGCCATCGAAGCCTCGCAGGTTTTCAAGCTGGAAAAGAACCTCGCGGACGAAATCCGCATCCTCACCGACGAGCGCCTGAAGCGTCTCGAAGATCTTACTCGGTGGCAAGGTTCTGCAGGCCGACTTGCACGACGAAAAGACCAACAAACGCCTGTTGACCAAGGGTATGGAGCTTACGCGCGACCTGATCGAAAAGATCTCCACGCGTAACCTCAAGCGCCTGAAACTTAACGAGCGTGATCCGTTGCTCATCGAGAAAATCGAAGAAATCGAAGAGATGACTTCGCGTCAGATCGACGTGCTGCGCAAGATTACCGACGAGCGCAAGGAAAAACTCAAGAAGGGTGACGAGCTTCCTCCAGGCGTCATCAAGCTGGTCAAGGTCTATATCGCCATGAAGCGCAAGCTCTCCATTGGCGACAAGATGGCCGGACGTCACGGCAACAAGGGCGTCATCGCCCGCGTCGTTCCGGAAGAAGACATGCCTTATCTCCCGGATGGCACTCCCGTGGAAATCGTTTTGAATCCGCTCGGCGTTCCTTCTCGTATGAACGTCGGTCAGATTCTCGAAACCCATCTCGGCTGGGCTTCCAAGGAATTGGGCAACAGCTTGAAGCGTCTGCTGAGCAAGGAAAACCGGGCGGAAGCCATTCGCCGGTGGTATCGCGAAGTCTTTAGTGATACCGCCATCTGGAAGTCTCTGCAGAAATCGAGCGATGACGAGTTGCTCGAGTTCGCCGAAGGTTTCCGCGAAGGCATTCCGTTCGCCACGCCGGTATTCGACGGCGCGCGCGAAGCGGAAATCCGTCACTTGCTGGAAGTCGCGGGCTTGCCGCACGCCGGCAAGATCAACCTCTTCGACGGCATGACCGGCGACCAGTTTGATCAGCCGATTACCGTCGGCTACATCTACATGCTCAAGCTGTCTCACTTGGTGGACGACAAGATCCATGCCCGTTCGATCGGTCCGTACTCGCTGATCACCCAGCAGCCGCTCGGTGGTAAAGCGCAGTTCGGCGGTCAGCGCTTTGGCGAAATGGAAGTGTGGGCCTTGGAAGCTTACGGCGCCGCGCACATTTTGCAGGAGCTGCTCACCGCAAAGTCCGACGACGTTTATGGCCGCGCGAAAATTTACGAGGCCATTGTCAAGGGCGAACCTGGCATCGAACCCGGCGTGCCGGAGTCGTTCAACGTGCTCGTTCGCGAGCTTCAATCACTGTGCTTGGATGTGGAGTTGATGAAGCGTCAAAAGCCACCAACAGAGAAAGCAGCCGACTAGAAAGTCCGGGGCGCAGCATGCTGCGCCCCATCTCGGCAGGATCAAACGAATTCGCAGTAACCGTTTTGGGTTCTCAGCCGCCAAGGGCAGTAGCAAAACTGCCCGAGGCGCGTCCCCGGTGAAAGCCGGGGAGGGAGGAAATCACCTTGTATCGCAGCAGCCCCTATGATCGCGCCAGCTTGATCGCCGATTTCGATTCCATCCGCATCAGCCTGGCCAGTCCGGAAAAAATCCGTTCGTGGTCTCACGGTGAAGTCACCAAGCCGGAGACCATCAACTACCGCACGTTCAAGCCTGAACGTGATGGTCTGTTCTGCGCCAAAATTTTCGGTCCGGTCACGGACTGGGAATGCTTGTGCGGAAAGTACAAGCGCATGAAGCACCGCGGAGTGATCTGCGACAAGTGCGGCGTGGAAGTCACCCTCAGCAAAGTACGCCGCGAGCGCCTTGGACACATCGAATTGGCGTCCCCCTGCTCTCACGTCTGGTTCTTTAAGGGCCTGCCCAGCCGCATCGGCTACTTGCTCGATATCTCCATGCGCGATCTCGAGCGCATCCTGTACTTCGAAGCCTTCGTCGTCGTCGATCAGGGCGAAGTTGCCGTCCTGAAAGAGCGCCAGGTCCTTCAAGAAGAGGAATATCGCAAGCTCACCATCGAATATCCTGGCCAGTTCACGGCCAAGATGGGCGCGGAAGCCATCAAGGAATTGCTCCGCCGCGTCGACGTCGAAAAGCTTGCTGACGACCTTCGTGAAAAGATGAAGGCCGATCCGTCGCTCCAGAAGCGCATCAAGTACGCCAAGCGCCTCAAGGTGCTCGAAGCGTTCCGTAAGAGCGGCAACAAGCCGGAATGGATGATCCTGGATGTAATCCCGGTTCTTCCGCCCGAGTTGCGTCCACTTGTGCCTCTCGATGGCGGCCGTTTCGCCACTTCGGACCTGAACGACCTGTATCGCCGCGTCATCAACCGCAACAATCGGTTGAAGAAGCTTATGGAACTGCGCGCGCCAGACGTTATCGTCCGCAACGAAAAGCGCATGCTTCAGGAAGCCGTTGACGCTCTGTTCGACAATGGCCGCCGTGGCCGCGTTCTGCGTGGCACCAACAACCGCCCGCTCAAGTCCCTTAGCGACACCCTGAAGGGCAAGCAGGGCCGTTTCCGCCAGAACCTACTCGGCAAACGCGTCGACTATTCCGGCCGCTCCGTTATCGTCGTCGGCCCGGAACTGAAACTGAACCAGTGCGGTCTCCCCAAGAAAATGGCGCTCGAGCTCTTTCAAGCCGTTCATCTATCACAAGCTTGAGGCCCAGGGGCACTGCACCACCATCAAGCAAGCCAAGGAAATGGTCGAGCAGCAGGAAGCCGTGGTGTGGGACATCCTCGAGGATGTCATCCGCGAGCATCCCGTGCTTCTCAACCGCGCTCCCACTTTGCACCGTCTGGGCATCCAGGCTTTCGAACCGACACTCGTCGAAGGCAAAGCTATCCGCATTCACCCGCTCGTTTGCACCGCCTTCAACGCGGACTTCGATGGCGACCAAATGGCTGTGCACATTCCGCTTTCTCCGGAATCCCAGGTGGAAGCCTCGGTGCTCATGCTCAGCTCGCGCAACATCCTTTCTCCCGCGCACGGTTTGCCTCTCGCCGTTCCGTCGCAGGACATGGTTCTCGGTATCTATTACCTGACCAAGTCCAAGCCCGGCGCCAAGGGTGAAGGACGTGTGTTCGGTTCTGCCGAAGATGTCGTTCTTGCTCTCGAAGCGGGCGAAGTCGAACTGCTCACCCCCATTCGTCTGCGCTACACGGGTGAAGCCATCGACCTCACGACCGCCTTCGATACCCAGGACGTGACTCACACCGAGCCCGTGCGGATGGAGCGTCAGTTCATCCAGACCACCGTTGGCCGCGTCATCTTCAACTCGCACCTTCCCAAGCAAATGCCGTACATCAACGGCTTGCTCAAGAAGAAGGGCGTGCAGCAGCTTGTCTATTACGCCTACTTGCGTTTCGGTCTCGAAGCTACCGTCGAATTGCTCGATCACCTGAAAGCCCTGGGCTTCTCTTATGCCACGCGTTCCGGTATTTCCATCGGCATCGACGACATGCTCATCCCCAGCGATAAGTACCGGCTCGTCGAGAACGCCGAGAAGGAAGTCGTCAAGGTTCAGCAGCAATACCTCGACGGCGCCATCACCAACGGCGAACGCTACAACAAGGTCATCGCCATCTGGGGCGACGTCACCGAAAAAGTTGCCGACGAAATGTTCAAGGCCCTCGAAGGTCAGGACCGCGAAGGCAACATCAACCCCGTTTACATCATGGCGGACTCTGGCGCTCGCGGTTCCAAGCAGCAGATTCGTCAGCTCTCTGGTATGCGTGGCTTGATGGCCAAGCCTTCCGGCGAAGTCATCGAAACCCCGATTACTTCCAACTTCCGTGAAGGCCTCACCGTGTTGCAGTACTTCATTTCCACCCACGGTGCCCGTAAAGGTCTTGCGGATACCGCGCTGAAGACCGCGGACTCCGGCTACCTGACTCGCCGTCTCGTTGACGTGGCCCAGGACGTCATCATCAATGAACCCGACTGCGGCACCAGCGACGGCATCTACGTCGAGCCAATTATCGAAGCCGGCGTTGAGGTCGAACCACTGCGCGATCGCGTCGTGGGACGTGTCAGCCTCGAACGCATCAAGGACTTCGAAGGCTCTGTCATCGTCGAGGTCAACCAGGAAATTACCGAAGAACTGGCCAACGCCATTCAGGCTGCCGGTATCGAACGCGTCCGCATTCGTTCCGTGCTCACCTGCGAATCCCGTCGCGGTGTTTGCGCCCTCTGTTATGGCCGCAACCTCGCCACTGGACGCATGGTCGAACTCGGCGAAGCCGTCGGCGTCATTGCCGCGCAGTCCATCGGCGAACCCGGAACCCAGCTTACGATGCGCACCTTCCACATCGGTGGGGCGGCGACCCGCGTTAGCGAACGTTCCACTCTCGAAGCCAAGAACACCGGCGTCGTCAAGTTCGTCGACCTTCGTCACGTGGAAGGCCGCGGCGGCGCGCACATCGCTATGAATCGTTCCGGTCTTATCGTCATCCTCGACGAAAAAAACCGCGAAAAAGAACGCTACCACGTCGTGTACGGCGCGCGCCTCCGCGTCAACGAAGGCGACACCGTTCAGCACGGGCAAATCCTTGCGGAATGGGATCCGTTCACCTTCTCGATCCTGACCGAAACGGCAGGCTCGGTGAAGTTCGACGATCTCCGTCCCGGTCTCACCATTGAAGAACAGGTGGACGAGGTTACCGGCTTGTCTCAGCTTGTGGTCACCCTTCCTCCGGGTGACGAAAAGCATCAGCCCGCGATCCTCGTTCGCGATTCCTCCGGCAAGGTTCGCAAAAAGTACCTCATGCCTTCCCGCGCCCACTTGATGGTCCAGGATGGCGATGAAGTGCAGGCCGGAGACGTGCTCGCGAAGATCCCGCGTGAAACCACCAAGACCAAGGACATCACCGGTGGTCTCCCGCGCGTCGTCGAACTCTTCGAAACCCGCAAGCCCAAGGACCCTGCCGTCATTTCCGAAATCGACGGTACCGTCCGCTACGGCGAAATCAGCAAGGGCATGCGCAAAATCTACGTCGAGAGCGAAGATGGCAAGACTTCCAAGGAATATGCCATTCCCCGCGGCGTGCACATCAACGTTCAGGAAGGCGAGCACGTCCGCGCTGGTGAAGCGCTTATCGACGGCCCGCTCAACCTCCACGACCTCCTCGCGGTTCTGGGCGAGAAGTACACCCAGGCTTACCTCGTGAACGCCATTCAAGAGGTTTACCGCCTGCAGGGCGTCAACATCAACGACAAGCACATCGAGACCATCTCCCGTCAGATGATGCGTTGGGTCAAGGTCGAAGACGTCGGCGACACCACCTTCCTTCTCGAAGAGCAAGTGGACAAGTTCCGCTTCCGCGAAGAGAACGACCGTGTCATCGCCGAAGGCGGCCGGCCAGCTACCGGCCGTCCGCTGCTCCTCGGTATCACCAAGGCGTCTCTCTCCACCGACTCCTTCATCTCGGCAGCCAGCTTCCAGGAGACCACTCGTGTTCTTACCGAAGCCGCCGTTGCCGGTAAGGTCGATTATCTCCGCGGCCTGAAGGAAAACGTCATCATGGGTCGCCTCATCCCGGCGGGCACTGGACTCGAGCATTACCGCTCGATCCAGTTGCTCACCGAAATGCCGGCTCCCGCTCCCGTCGAGGAGCTGCCCGAAGCTGCCGAATTCGCGGCCGAAGATGCCGCAGGTCTGGAGTTCCTTGGCGGCAAAGACGAGGAAGCCGAAGCCGACGCAGCAACCGAGGGTCAGGACTAAGCCATTCGGCTCATTAACGTCTAGCAGCGGCTTTACGCTGCCTTCCGAACTGACTCGTTTCCAGCGCCCCGGACCCGTTCCGGGGCGCCTTCTTCTGTCTGCTCCCTTTTTCCAGAACGAAATGTCGCCAGGACAGGTCCTGCCGCTAACGAGAAGACATAACACAAAAACGAAGTTTTTCTTGAGACCTCTAGCCAGCGCCCAGCCCCCTACCGCGATTTCCAGTTGGTTTTACTAGCTAAAAAAATCCTGACATGGCGGACCGCTTCGGCGATGTAACATACACAACTTCATAATTGTCCCATCACTACTTTACATTATGAATAACGATCAACTTGACGGCCACCGATACACCGGCCTACATTCGGCGCAGAACTCCACCTCCGAAAGGAAGCTAGGCATGCAGCGTTTCATAACCGCAGTCGTAAGTGTTTTCATGCTCGCAGTCGGGGCATGGGGACAATCCTCTCCACCCCAGCATCAACACAATGTTGCCACACCAAATCTGATCGACGGTATGCTTCATCCTGAACTCATTCCGGATTCGGTTGCGTATCGCCTGTACCTCGTTGCACTTTCGACGGGACAAAATCCCACCGAAGCTGAACAAGAGCGCCAACGTGCGCACCTGATGAAAACCGGCCTCTCGGACACCGATCAACAGTTATTCGTCGGTATTCTTTCCGATTTCAAAACGAAATATGACGAGCTCGTTGCTGATTACAACGCTGCCGCTAAGGCGGATGCGACAACGGACGTACACACCTTGTTAAAAAAGCTGGACGACCTTATTCAGTCAACGCGAGACACCATCAGCGTGCGGCTATCATCCCGAGGCGCAGCGAAGCTGCACGCTTTCGTGCTGTCGGAAAAGAAAAATATGAAAATGACGGAGGATAACTGATGGACCGCGCTGCTCTCTACTTCTTGGGATCCGTGATGTTTCTGTGGAACTGTTCGACAGTCCACGGACAAGGTTGCGCGGCGATCTTGCAACCGCACTTTAGCGCCTACAACAGCGTGTCACGTGACGGTAAGAACATTTACACGTCGGCTTCCATACAGGGATACGCCAGCGTAGGTTCTAGCGCCGGATGTAACATGAGTTCGGCCACGCATCACGTTGGAGCCGAAAACAAGCTCAACAACGTTGACCACTGGACCTACTCCGCGAACGGCTGTCCGACTTGCTATTTCTCAGCAACCAATAACGAACAGATCGTTGGAGTTCCGGGCGTAGAGTATCCCTTTGTATGGGACGGAGTAGCCATCTGCAGCATTGTCGGTCAGTTTTGGGGTGGTGGCGGCAGTGGCAGCCTTCCAGGTTGCCTCACGCCTTCCACAGAGACAACTGCTGACGAAGGCTATAACGGTTCAATATCCCGCGAACAGTTCATCATGACTTTGCACGATAGCGCGGGCGACAGCTTCGATAGCAGCCCACAAGTGCCCAATATCCAGGAGGCTACTGCTGTAACTCCTCAAGGAACCAACAGTTGTTACTGGTCAACGGGTCCACTTGTACAACATCCGGGAGTATCAGGCGGGTCTTGGTCTGTTGGCACGCCCGCCCACAATCAATGGGGTCCCGATAACATCGGAGTCAACTTAAGCGACATCGCTACAGTGATACAGTTCGGCCCTGCGCATGGAATTACATTTCCTTGCACTCTCACAATTTATCAAGTCATGGATATTAATTGCGAGGCCGGACTCTGGTGGCCGTATCATTCCGATACAATAATCATACAGATCGAGGCTGACGAAAATCAGAACGTATGCCGAGATGGCGTGGGTACCTGTGAATTAGGCCAGTAGCTCCCCATGGGAAGAATGGAAGAAAAGGATCAGACATGAAGCCCGTAATAGTCAGTTTCCTGTTATTTGCTATTCCTCTCTTTGCTTCGGCTCAGCAGATTACGAAAAAGCCTGTGTTTATGGATGCCGGAATTGTTGAGCACGATGCCAATTCGGGGCGTGTGACTTCAAACCATCCAAGGCCGTTGTTCCAAGCCCTAGAAGCTTTGAGCCAAGAGTACGGCTGGGTGATAGATTTTGAGGACCCACCTTACTTTAGCAAGTTCGACTTAGCCGACGATACGGACCCCAATTGGAAAGCCAGACATCCGGGTTCCAAGGGTGTGGCGCGCGTAGCAGGTGGTTCTTTTGAGAGCATATTTCCAGAACCAACTGCCCAAGTCTCCAAAGAACAGGTGCTGCAGAAAGTAATCTCTGACTACAATTTAAGTGGAAACCCTGGAAAGTTCGCACTCCGCAAAGAAGGGGAAAATAGATTTGCGGTGGTCGGAGTGTCGGTAAAGGACGAAGCCGGAAACGATGCAGATGTGCCTGTATTGCTGGACACGCTCATATCCGTTCCTCAAGAACATCGATCCGCTTACGAAACGCTTAACCTTATTCTCGATACTCTTTCGATCGTGGCTGGTGCGAGGGTTCACGCAAGCATGTTGTCCACCAACGGCATTAGCGCGCCGGATATCGTTGTTGGAGGGACAAATGTCAGCGCTAGGACCCTCCTGTTGCAGACGTTCGATGCGGCGAACAAATACAGGTTCATTCGTTGGGAGTTGCGATACAGCCCGGACGTTAACGGTTATTTTCTGATTATTTCTCCTGCGTCAGAGGTACAAACTGATTCGTCAGGGGCGCGAAGGACTAGGTTCATCGATCGCAGATAAACAAATAAACCGCGGGCGCCATCGTCTGGATCGTGAAGGATCTTCGTTGCTTCATGGCTGTTTGGATACGGCACTAGGGCGCTGCTTTATCTCCGACGGTCTCGTAACGCTCAGTCGCCCGAACATTAACGTTTCTATTCCCTTTATAACCCGCCCATCCGTACAGGTAAGCCTAAAGAACCCCCTGTCCACGATCCCGCTTGCTGCCCCTTCCTCCAGGTCCCATCATTGGGAAGGCGCCTCTATCTCTATTTGAGACGCTTAGAATCCTTAAATGAGCGCCGAACCACAACCAACCGGTCAGGAACCGGCTCCCGCCCCCGATTCCAATTCCTCGGTTACCGCCCGTCTGATTACTTACGAACAGCGTCAGAAGGATTTGTGGCGCCTCACCTTCTTTGTTCTTTTCATCATTTCCTTCGCGTTTGCCTGGTTCTCCTGGGACATCGTCCGCACCTCAAAATTCCGTCTGGAAGCTCTCCCGTTCGGCCTGGTTGCGCTGGTCATCCTGCTTGGAGTCTACGTCTGGAAAAAATCGCAGGAGATCGCCGAACTGAAGGGTCTCGTGCGCGGGCTCGATCAGAAGGATTGCGCGCCTCCCAGCGATCGCCAGCTCGAGCATCTCTTCCACATGATTTCCAAATCCCAGCAGGGTTTTCGGGATTTGATCGACTCCTTCGACGACATCCTTCTGGCCCTGAGCCTCGATGGTGAAATCCGCGCCGCCAATCGCAGCTTTGCCGATTTTGTTGGCCTCTCCTTCCAGGAAATCATCGGCCTTCCCATCGGCCATTTCCTGACGGACGAAAGCGCTACCTCCGACGAAGAACTGAAAACCGTGATGAACCGTTTTCTGGAGCGCCGCATCTGGTCCGGCGTTATCCAGGTTCGACTGAAAAAAACCGGCGCCGTTTTCTTCTTTGACTGCGTTGCCCACGCCATGATCCGCGATGACAAGGTTCACGGACTCACGATTTTGGGCCGCGACATCACTTCCCAACGCCGCAGCGAAGCCCGTTTCACTGAACTTTTCGAAACCCTGCAGGAAGGCATCTACATCGTCACGCCCGATGACAAGATCCTCGAAGTGAATCCCGCCCTCGTCCACATGCTTGGCTACGAATCCAAAGAAGAACTGCTAGGCCGCAAGGTCAGCGAAATTTTCGTGGACCCTGAGCAGCGCGCGATTCTGACCCGCGAAGTGAATCGGCAGCCGACTCCTCAAGGGCGCGAAATTACCCTCCGCCGCAAAGATGGCCAACCCGTCATTTGTCTCAACACCGCTTCCGCTGTCCGCGATACCGGCGGCAAAATTGTGCGCTATCAGGGCGCCCTCGCCGATATCACCGAACGCCGCGCCATTGAAAAGCGCCTGTACCAGCAGCAGGAATTTGCCCGCCGCCTGGTGGATAGCTTCCCTGATCTTATCTTCGTTGTCGACACGGAACGCCGCTACACTTTCGTTAGCCCCAGAGTCGAAGAAGTCCTCGGCTATAACACCGACGAAACCATCGGCACCATTTTCGGCGAACGCGCCCATCTCGAAGAACGCAGCTCGGTCCTCGCCGTATTCGACGATCTCCTCGAAGGAAAACGCAATTTTGCTTCCACGGAAATGCGCGTCCGCCACAAACAGGGCGAATGGCGCCGCCTCCGTTGCCATTTCAGCCCGCTCTTCGACGTCGGCGGGAAAATTGAAGGGGTAGTTATCTCCGGCCGCGATATCACCGAAATGAAGCGCCTTGAGGAACAGCTCATTCAGGCGGAAAAACTCGCCGCCATGGGACAAATGCTTGCCGGGGTCGCCCACGAACTCAACAATCCGCTCACCGCCATCCTCGGCGCCAGTGAACTCATTCGCGATCGCGCTGGAATCGACGAGAACACCAAGCGCCAGCTGGACATGACTCATCGCCAGGCCCGCCGCGCCGCCCGCATCGTTCAGAACTTGCTCGAATTCTCACGCCCTGCTTCGCCTCAGAAGAAAGCTCTCGATCTCAACGCCGTCGTCGACCGCACATTGCAGCTTCACGAACACTCGCTCCGTCGCAACTCCATTCAGGTGGATTTTCACCCTGCCCCCAATCTCCCGCCCACCATTGGAGATGCCAACCAGCTTATCCAGGTGTTCCTCAATCTCGTGGCGAACGCCGAGCACGCCATTCGCGAAGTGCGCGCGTCCGGGCGCATTCAGATTCGCCTCGGCCAGAAAGCCTCGCGGATCTTCGTGACGGTTCAGGATGACGGCGCCGGCATCAAGCCCGAAGTGCTCCCCAAAGTTTTCGATCCATTCTTCACCACCAAACGCCCCGGCGGCGGCACCGGTTTGGGCCTCAGCATTTGCATGTCGATCATTCGCGAGCACGGCGGAGATATGGAAGTGGAATCTCTACCCGCTGGCGGTGCGGCATTCTCCGTGTTCCTGCCCGTTGCCGTTCAGGAACAAGCGCGCCGTCCGTTACGTGAACTCGATTCTTCCGGCGAAATGATGGCGCCGACACTCGATTCTCTCAAGAATCGTTCTATCCTCGTGGTCGACGACGAAGAAAGCATTCGCATGCTGCTCTTCGATGGACTCACTGCTCAAGGACTGCACGTCGACTGCGCAGCCACTGCGGAAGAGGCGCTGGCCTTGGTGTTGCAAGGAAAATATCACGCCATTCTCTGCGACTTGAACCTTGCCGGTACCGGCGCCAATGCCGATGGTTACAATGTCGCCCAGCGCCTGAAAATTGCCTCCGGTGCCAGCAAGCCCGAACTCGTCTACATGTCCGGCGAAGTGCTCGCCGAGGGCCTAGGCTCCAGCGCCTCCATCAGCTACCGCCGCCTCCAGAAACCCTTCCGCATCTCCGACGTCCTCAACACCCTCATGATCGTCTTCAGCCACATCCCCGCGGGTTCGACCAACCGCTGAAGGTTAACGACCGGCAGTTTCGGTCACTTGACACTCACAATGTCCGAAAACAATTCGCAATCAGTTGGAGGAATCGATGCTAGGAATTGAGAAACTAGCGTCAAACAAAACTTTCCGAGCTTTGGTGATGATCGTTTTTGCGTCCAGCATTTTTGCCCCAGGATTTGCTGAACTTTACGTGCGATTTCATTATGCCGAAGTGATGCCCCGTTCAGCTCAACCTGGGACAGGACGGATTTATCCCCTTCCGGCCCAATACGGCGGAACCATCTACGTCAATAAGACAGAGCTCGATAGACGCGATTTCCTTATACATCGACTGGAACCCATATCAGCCATGATCATGATGCTCTGTTTTGGAGTTGCAGCCTGGTCGGGCTGGTGGCTTAATCCAGCGAAGCCGTATTCAAAGAACCTTTTTCGCTAGCGGTGCTGCAGGTTTGGTTTTCAATGGTGCCGGTTCAGATTAATATAGCACCCGAACGCTATGGGAGTTTCAGATTGCCGGCATATGGCTTTTCCACTAAAGTGAGCTTATGACCTACGCTGACATCATCACGATCGAACCTGGCAAACGAAGCGGCAAGCCCTGTGTGCGCGGGCTGCGCATTACCGTTTACGATGTGCTCGAATATCTGGCTAGCGGTATGACCCACGCCGAAATTTTACAGGAACTCCCTTACCTTACGGAGCAGGATATTCGTGCGTGCCTCGCCTATGCCGCTGACCGAGAGCGCAAACTGGAAATCTCCAACGCGTGAAGCTGCTCTTTGACGAGAATCTCTCTCCTCACCTGCCTAGTGCACTAGCCGACCTGTTTCCAGGGTCAGCCCATGTTCATGATTGCGGACTAGGGGCGGCCGCCGATTCAGATATCTGGCAATATGCCAAACTCAACGGCTTGACGATTGTCTCCAAGGACTCGGACTTTCAGGAAAGAAGCGTTCTCGCCGGTCAACCGCCAAAGTTCATTTGGCTGCGGGTCGCCAACTGCTCCACCAGCCAGATTGAGCGCCTTTTACGGACAGCTTTTCCGGTCATAAAGAGATTTGTTCGGGAGAACGAGGAATCATGCCTTGTTCTTAGCGTTCGAGCCGAGCACAATTAGTAGCGCTGTCGGTCTGCCTACTTCTTCTTCGCCTCTGGCACAGTCCCATCCAAGCCAAAATCCCATACAAAATAATTCAGCCCACCTTCCAGCACTTCGGCAATCGCATACTCCCCCGGCGTCAACGCCTCGCCCAGGGTGAAGCGGTATACATTCGGCGCCACTTCCCACCTTTGGATCGCCACCTCGCTCATGTCCTGGGAAATTTTCTGCCCGAACAATGTGCTGACCGATTCAAGTTCCCGCCCATTGTGGACTTTCTTGGCCCGCACCAGCACCACGTCTGGCCCGCTTTCGCCCTGCCTCCCGCTCCGCTCAATCGATGACTGCCGCTCGGGGTCTGGCGGCGGCTCGCGCAAATAAAACTCCGGTGTCGTCGAACGCAATCGTAACGTGGCATGCTCTCCCGGGAGGATCACCTTCTGCTTGCCCGGCACAATCGGCACGGGAGACAGCACCTGCTCGATCGTTCGCAGCTTGTCCGCCTTTGTCGCCGAACCCGCTTGTTGCAGCACCCGCACCGTCTTGCCTTCCACTACGAACAGCCCTTCTGCCTGCGGCAAAAACGCCCCTTGCCCCACCTGCAGGCTCGCATCGATGTCTGCGACGTTATCCATGCGCTTCGCTTCTTCTTGGTTATGAATCTTCTGTTCCAGGGCGTTAAACGCCTTGTCGCTCGCTTCCGCGTCCTTGGCGGTTGCGTCCCAATCCACCAGTGATGCTGGCAACTCTTCCCAATCGCCGCGCTCCATGCTGAAGTAGCGCACCCGGTCTCCGTTGCGCTGGTATTCCCGCACCACCTGGTACGTCCCGTCTTTCAGGATCAGTTTTTTGCCTCGCGGCACGTCAGGCGTGGAATTGCTTTTCGTGGTTCCTTGCCCGGCTTTCGGTTGCCCCACGGTATCTTGGAGACCACTCATGGAAGGAGTCGCGGCGAGCGGAACCAGCATGCTTGCGAGGAGAACAAACAGAGGAGAAGGTTTGAAAATTCGGAGAAAGGGCCAACCGGAAGTGCGAAAGACAGCCATGGGTCTAGGAGCAAACGCCTTCACAAAATTTGCAGGCATTTGCCATATCCAAACCAAGAATAGCTCGCTTGCAGCACTGCTCGCAAGGACGCTGCTTACAACAAAAGTAGGGAAACGTCGAATGGGCGAGGGATCGACTGGCGCTCGAGGATTCGTGCTTTAGTGCGTGCAACGCGGAAACAGCGTGGTCAGCACCATCAGGTCAGACAGCGTGAACAACCAATGTTCTGCCTGTGAGCCGGCCTTTTCTGCTGCTCTCGCGATCATTCCCAGATGACGGCTACGCGCGAAATTGTGCAGATGTTCCACGCAGATTCCCGTCAAGCTGGCTACTTCCGCGTCGGTAAAGATCTTTTGACTCGACTTGACTGTAACCAAGGGGCCTCTCTATCTCCGTCGCTACCGTCTCCTACCCTGTTTGATGCTTCTGCGCAGATTAGAAGACACACAACTTCCTTGCAATAGTCGTTCCGTTTGAACGCACGTTAAACCAGTTCTCTAGTACTTTTCGGATTCGCCCGTTTTTCGCTGGTTTTCGCGGTTTTCGCGCGGCTGAGGTCTTTCCACTAGCTGTAACATTTAACGGATGTAGGACTGAAAAAAACTACTGATTTTGCGAAGTTTCTACCACTTTTCGTAGCGGCTTCGCCAATTTTCTCTTTGTTGCTACGCAATCTACCGCAAGCTATACATTCGCGCCGCCCGCTTGCTCAAACGCATGCGCCAGTTGCAACACGCGTGCTTCGCCAAACGCAGGACCAATAATTTGCAGCCCTACCGGCAACTTGCCGCCAATTCTGCCGCACGGTACCGAAATTCCCGGCAATCCCGCTAACGATCCTGTAACCGTATAAATATCAGCCAAATACATTTGCAACGGATCGTTCACGCGCTCGCCCAGTTTGAATGGTGGAACGGGTGACGTCGGAGTGACAATCGCGTCCACCCGCGCGAACGCCTTCCGAAAATCATCGGCGATCAACGCGCGTACTTTTTGCCCCTTTAAGTAATATGCGTCATAGTAACCGGCCGAAAGCACGTATGTTCCCAGCACAATACGCCGTTTCACTTCGGGCCCGAATCCCGCCCCACGGGTCTTGCGATACATGCTAATCAGCGAATCCGCTTCCGTCCGCGGCCCATAGCGAACGCCGTCGTACCGCGCCAGATTGGAACTCGCCTCCGCCGTCGCGATGATGTAATACGTCGCGATCGCATAATCGGTGTGGGGCAACTGAATCTCCCGCACGTCGCATCCGAGATTGCGGAGCACTTCGACTCCCGCATTAATTTTTCCCCGGACACCTGGGTCCATTCCGGCCCCGAAGTATTCTTTTGGGATTCCCAGCTTCATTCCTTTCACAGGTTTATCCAATTCCGCCGGATAGTCTTCCACTGGCGCGGTTGTTGACGTGGAATCGTTGGGATCGCGTCCCGCCATCACCTTCAGAACTGCCGCCACGTCCGCGACGTTGTGCGCGAACGGCCCGATGCGGTCCAGCGACGAGGCAAACGCAATCAATCCAAAACGCGAAACGCGCCCATAGCTCCCCATCATCGCCGGAATTCCGCAGAACGAACCTGGCTGGCGAATCGATCCCCCGGTATCCGTCCCCAGTCCCGCGACCGCCAGATTTGCCGCCACCGCCGCCGCCGATCCTCCGCTGGATCCGCCCGGCACGCACCCAGGAGCGGCAGGATTTTGCACATTTCCGTAAGCTGAGTTCTCATTCGAGCTGCCCATGGCAAACTCGTCGCAATTCGTTTTGCCCAGAATCACGGCGCCCGCCGCTTCCAGCCGGGTCACCGCTGTGGCGTCATAGGGCGGCACATAATTGGTCAGGATTTTTGAGCTGCAGGTAGTGCGAATTCCCCGCGTGCTGATCACGTCCTTGACCGCAATGGGTACTCCCGCCAATGGCCCCAGCGGCCTGCCTGCGGCTACCGCGGCATCCACGCGGTCCGCCTGCCGGTACGCCCGCTCCTCGCACAAGGTCAGAAACGCATTCAGCTCCCCGTTGCGCGCCGCGATCCTCGGTAGAACTCCGCAGCTACCTCGCGCGCCGAAACCTTCTTCGCCGCAATCGCGTTCCTCACTTCTCCGATTGTCGTTCATCGTCGCCATGAAATTAGTCCGCCATGTCCCGGTAAGAGAGAACCGTCATTCCGAGCGTAGCGAGGAATCTCTCTTCGATCGATCTCGTGAGAGAGCCTGCTGCTGACTCAACTTCCGGCTCATTTACTTCGTTCCTTTCCTCTGCGTCCTCAGCCTCGTTTCTCACCACTAGCCGCCAGCCACTCGCCACTACCGCTCAATCACTTTCGGTACCCGGAAATACGGCGGCTCTGGATCCGGCGCGTGTGCCAACACTTCGTCTGCGACAGCGCACGGCACCACCAAATCCTCGCGCAACGTCGCGTCCGCGGCCTGGTCGCTGGTCAGCACCTGCGCCATGGGCTCCACATTCGTGGTGTCCAGTTCGTTCAGCTTCCCGATGTACTCCAGAATCTCATCCACCTGCGCGCGATACTTCTCCAGTTCGTCCTCGCTCAAATCTAGATAAGCCAGCTCCGCCACTCGCAACACATCTTCTCGGCTAATCTTCACGTGGTACTCCGTCCCGGCTGCACACTGCTGTCTCCATTTAATCTTCCAACAAGAACGCAGGCGATGAATACCCCGAGAATAGGTATCACACTGTGCTTGGCAATACCTATCCAGAAGTAGGAATGCCCAATTGAATTTTTCACCCATTCCACTCGCGTCACTGGTTTTTGTCTCTGCATAAGTATCTCGTTAGCCTGAGCGATTGGAAGCTCGCGTATTTTTTGCCACTCGTCTGCCGGTATTGGAGGATCGTACTTGGCTCCGCCTCGAAACGATTGCACAAAATTAGCGAATCCTATGGAGGGGCCAATGAGTACGGCCGCGATCAAGGAGGTAACAAGCAGTCTGTTCATGTGTCACTTCAGCTATGGCAGCGTGCCGACAGGCTTGCGTTCATATTTCGTCGCGATGTAATCATCCACCAATTTCTGGAATGCCGCCGCCAGCTCATCGTACGTACCTTCCAGCGTGACATCCTTTCTTGCCATCGATGTACACAGGGCAGCGTGGCGCTTCGCCCGTTCCTGGCAAGCTGATTCCGATATTGGCAGCCTTCGATTCGCCCGGACCATTCACGATGCAGCCCATCACCGCCAGCGTCATGGTTTCCACGCCTTCATACTGCGTCTTCCAGGTGGGCATCATTTCGCGAATGTAATCCTGCGTGCGCTCCGCCAACTCCTGGAAGGTGGTGCTCGTGGTGCGTCCACATCCGGGGCACGCGGTCACGCTGGGTGAAAATGACCGCAGCCCCAGCGCCTGCAGCAATTCATGGCACGCAGCGTACACTTCTTCGCGGCGATCTCCTCCCGGCTTGGGTGTCAACGAAATGCGGATCGTGTCGCCAATGCCTTCGTAGAGCAGGACGCCCAGCGACGCCGCGCTCCAGACCTGCCCTTCATGCCCATGCCCGCTTCAGTCAAACCCAGATGCAGCGGCTGCTCGGTTTTCGCGGCCAAGTCGCGATACACAGTAATCAAGTCCCGCGGGCGGGAAGTCTTGCAGGAAATAATAATCTGGTCGTCGCGCAGGCCGCTTTCCAGCGCTAGTTCCGTGGATTCCAGCGCGGTCAGCACCATGCAGTCATTGATGATGTCTTCGCTTCTTGCCCAGGTTCTTGTCAGTGTTCTCCTGCATCTTCTTCATCACCAATTCCTGATTGAGCGAGCCGCCATTCACTCCGATGCGCACCGGTTTGCCGTTGTCCACCGCTACTTTGCAGATCGTGGAAAATTGTTCGTCGCGCCGTTGTCCCGCGCCGACATTTCCAGGGTTAATGCGGTACTTATCCAGCGCCGCAGCGCATTCGGGATATTTTGTCAGCAGCACGTGCCCGTTGTAATGAAAATCGCCGATGATCGGCACGCTGCAGCCCGCGTCGAGCAGCCGCTGCTTAATGATCGGGACCGCCGCCGCTGCTTCCGGGACATTCACCGTCCAGCGGACCAGTTCGCAGCCCGCTTCGGCCAGTTCCAGGGTCTGTTCAGCGTGGACTTCCACGTCCGCCGTATCCGTGTTGGTCATGGACTGCACCACGATCGGGGCGCCGCCGCCGACCATGATGTGTCCGACCTTTACGCCATAGGTTTGCTTGCGCCCAAAGCGCAACGCATTCGCGTCAAATCCGGCAATCTGGTTCAGCATAAGGTTTTATTTTAGCATGCGGCCTAGCCATTCCTGGCGGGGCTGGTGAGCTTACTGGTGCCCACCCCCTCCCCCCTTGTATTTCCGTACGGCAATGCGTAAGTGATTGAGAGCAGGGAGAATGACGGACGAATGTGTACTGTACAGTACGGTATTTTGTACGAATTTGGCTGAACGATGAGCGCGCATTCCGCACTTTGACCGGACCCACGCAGGAGCGCGGTGTTTCGATTTGTGCAGATTGGAGGAAGGAGTCTACGGCAGGCGCGCTCACGCGAAGCGCTCGGGGCAAGCGACACTGGTACCCAATTATCACGCGCCATGATAGCAGTTTATATACCGAATGTAAATAAGTATTACTTGGTTATTCCATTCGAAACGAGAGGGGCTATTCGAATGGAGCAAGACACGACGGCGTAAAGCCGCTGCGATCCCCTACGCGCCCGCGGCTGCGCCCTCGGCCGCGCCCTTCGCAAACGACTTGACGGCCGCGTCTTCATCGTCCGCTATATCAAAGACGGTGTACAGGCGGGTGACTTCCATCAAGTCGTCAACCTTCTCGTTCAGATTGACCAGCTTGATTTCGCCGCCAGCTTTGCGCACGCTGGCTACGGAGCTGACCAGCATTCCCAATCCGGAGCTGTCGATGTAGTCCACCGCTGCCATGTTCAGCAGAATTTTTGTGTGCCCCTCGCTCAACAGGTTAGAGATCAATTCGCGCACCGCCGCACTCTCTTCTCCCAACACGATGCGCCCCTTCAGACTTACCACGGTCACATCGCCCGCCTGCCGCGTCGTCGTCGCCAAGTCCATAGTTGCCTCCTTCAAGCCATCTCGAGTCGGCGGTAGCTTAACGCAACCAGGGCGGCTCCGCCATAACTCAATTTTGGGGGTGCCCGGTGCGACCGGGGCCCAGGCACTCCTGGGTATTTGTTGGGTTTGGGGTCCCGCCTATCGGGACCGCCGATCTCCCGATCGGCGCTAGGGGTGTCCGAAGCTGTAAGTTGCCGGCCGTAGCTTCCTCGCTCCTCACTGCTTCACCGAAAATTCCACATCAATCTCCGTATCGATTTCCACCGGCACTCCATTCAACGTCGTCGGCTTAAACTTCCAATCCCTCACAGCATCCAACGCCGGCTGCACCAGCAACGGATGCCCGCTCACCACCTGAACCTCCTTCACGCTTCCATCGGTCGCCAACACCACATGCAGCTTCACGATACCCTCGATGCCAGCAATCCAAGCCTCATGCGGATACACCGGCTTCACGTGATTCAACAGTTTCGCCGACTGCACCGCTCCTCCAACGCGCACGCGTATCGGCGGCGCGGTGCTCAACGCGCGCATCACCTCTTCATCCAGGAAACGGAACCCGCCCTGCACATACACAAAGTCTCCCAACGCGTACACCGCTTTGTCCTCCGGCCCGGTGGAGCAACTCGCCTGATACATTCTGGTCGCGTGCGTCATCGCGGTCAGCACGGCTTTGGTCAGGGGGATGGTGGAATCCGCGGGGGTGACATAAAGGTGCACGCCCAATACGGCTTTTCCCTGCGCCAGGCACCACTGCACCCGCTTCTTCAGGCGCAACGAAGATTGTTCCTGGCCCGCGCTGTACTTGGCGCTCCATCCGCGCCCCTTCTTCTGCCCCAAATGTTTTGGCGAACCAAGCCGCATGATCGGGAATCGCCAGCGCCGCATACAAGGCCGCGCTTTTCGCCGCCTCCTGCGCCTTCTCCGCGTCAAACATATTCCGCAGCGTAGCGGTCAGACCCTCCACGGTTTCAGGAGTAACCGCGGCCGCGTCGCTGGATTTTTGCGGAGATGCCAGCGCACCGGTTTGCGCCGCGGCAGGAAGGGCCGCCGCCGCTATGCACATAGCCAGAATTAAAAGGAACCGAGAAGCCGCACGTCCGCACTCCTAAGGATTGTGTGGCTATTCTATTCGAGGAAGGAGGAGATATTCGAATGTAAGCGGCGCAGCGGAACTCAAAATCCGCACCCTGCGAAACCACAGGGTGCGGCACCCGGCTACATTGACAGTGAAAGACCACTACCAAGCTTCGGGCTGGCGTCATAGTTCAGAACTGACCACTCACGACTGGCAGCTTCTTCTTCGGGATGCCGTGGGCGTGGCAATCCACGCACTTCACGAAGTGGATGTTGTGGGGGCTCTTGCGATTCTTGAAGGTGGTGTCCATGGTTTCCACCGCGAGGCCGCAATTGGACAGCTTGGGGTGGCAGGTGCTGCACGACGGACGGGTCTGCTGGCCATGTTTCAGGTGGCAGGCGAGGCAACTCAATCCTTCGTGAACGCCAATGGGAGTGCGGTCGTCGCCGCTACGCACTTGCTGCGTGGACGTGGGCGCGTGGCACTGGTAGCACAACGCTTGCCGCTGGTCGGGGCTGATCTTCACTTCGCGCGCGCCGTCGAACATTTTCACCGGCAGCGGCACTCCGCCACGGAAACATGTTCCAGTTCGCGGCGATCGAACAACGACACGGATGGACGATTGATTTCTTCCTGGCCACTCGGGGTGGGCTGCTGCGGCACGGCCTTTTCCATCGGCGCGCCCTCATGATGAATCTGGTGGCAGGTGAGGCAGGGAATCGCGGGCTCGTTTTTCAGCTCGGCGCGTTTTAATTGCCACGGGCCTGACGGTGTTCAGCGGCGTGACCAGGTCGCGAATGCCGCCTTCAAAGTGCATGCCGTGGCAACGCAGGCAATCGTCCATGAGCAGCTTGCTTGTGGTTGTAATCGGCGTCGAGAAAAATATCCGAGTAGCTGGCGCTGTGCGGCGCTCGCTTGCCAATCCGCGAATTCCTCTTCGTGGCAATTGCGGCAGCGCGGCACCATGTCGAACACATCTTTGCTGCGCAGGCGCGGCTTGGCGGGAGCTTCGCCACGAAAGGTGCGCGAACACGCGGCGCATGTTGTTGATGTGAAAGCCCGCGTTCAGCGTGAACACGTCGCCATGGCAATCGGCGCAAGGCACGCCGCGATGCGCGGAGGTGTGCCAGTCCGAATAGGGCTGCCAGATTTCGTGGCAACTGGCGCACGCGCCGCCATGGGTGCGTTCGTAATGCGAGGAATACGCCAGCAGCACACCGACCAGACAGACCAGCGTGGCAAGAAGGTAGGAAACGGCCCGGAGAAAGCGACGGAAGCGCGCACGTGGCAATTTCTGCGGGTGAAGATACGTGTTCATGCCGGCTTCCAGTTCCTGACGATGAATTCGGAGACGCGGTACGCGTTGGCCATGATGGTGAGCACGGGATTGAATCCGCCGTTGGTGACGTGCACGCTGGCGTCGACCACGAAGAGATTGTCGACGCCGTGGACTTGGCAGTGCGCGTCGACCACGGATGTCTTGGGGTCGTTGCCCATGCGGCAGGTGCCGGCCTGGTGCTGGCCGCCGCTCAAATCCGGGCCGGGCAGACGCAGCCACGTTGTCGTTGCGCCCGCTTCCTTCAGCCAGTCCGCCGCGCGTTCGGCTACATGATCTTGCCGGTGACCAGATCCTGCGGGTGGCGCTGGCCGGAAAGCCGCGCCACCGGAATGCCCCAGAAATCTTTGACCGTGGGATCGACTTGGACGCGGGCGTCGAACACCGGCATTTCCTGCATGGGGCCCATGACGATCACCGAGCGCCGGTAGTAATTGCGCATGAATTCCTTGTGTGCGGCGCCCCAGCGCGGCACGTCCGGCGGAGCATGAACGACGAAATGAATGGGCAGCCGGATGAATTCGTTGCACAAGCACCGCGCCGCCGACGAGGCCGGGATTGCCATGGTTGTAATCGGAGATGGCGATGGACGGCGCCGGGGCCGAGGTCGTCGTAAATGTCGAAGTCGAACAAGCCCATCGCGCCGGTGTAGGCGTGGCCTTGCAGATTGCGGCCAACCCAATCGTATTGATTGCCGATGCCGTTGGGGAACAGGGGCTTTTGGAATTGAGCAGCAGGCGCGCGGATTCGGTAGCGGAGGCGGAGACAATGACGAGATCGGCGGGCTGCTCCTGCAGGCGATTGTTGGCGTCGAAATAGGCCACGCCGGTGACGCGGCCGCGCGCGTCCGTGAGGATTTCCTTCACCACGGAATCGGTGCGCAAATCGCAATTGCCGCTGGCCAGCGCTTTGGGGATGACCGTGTTGTGCGTGCCGTTTTTCGCGTCGACCTCGCACGCGAAGCCAACGCACCAGCGGCAGCGCATGCACGCGCCGCGCCCGTTGTAGGGCACAGTGTTGCGCAGCATGGGAATGGAAAAGGGATGCAGGCCGAGCCGTTTCGCGGCAGGCTTCAAGAGTGGTGTGTTCGCGGCTGGGCGGAAGCGGGGGCATGGGTAGTGGCTTGCGACGCGGCGCTTTGAAGACGTTGTCGGAGTCGTCGCCGGACACGCCAATTTCCCACTCGGCCTTTTCGTAGTAGGGTTCGAGGTCCTGATAGGTGATGGGCCAATCGTCGAGCGTGCTGCCCGGGGACGGCGCCGTAAATCGAGCGCATGCGAAAATCGTTTTCCATAAAGCGCCAGGCCATCGCGCCGTAGGAGAACGTGCCGCCGCCTACGCAGGCAGCGTTGTTGTTGTAGTCGCCATCGCTGGGGCGCACGACATGCTGCGAGCCGTCGCGGGATACGACTACGCGGCGATAACGCTCGTCATCGGGACCGAAGGCGCAGCCGAGATCGGTGGTGCGCTGGTTGCGCAAATCGTCTTTGCGGCAATCGAAGGCGGTGTACCATTTGCCGCGTTCGAGGAGCACTACGGTGAACCCGGCGGACGCTAGTTCCTTGGCTACGATGCCGCCACCGGCGCCGGCGCCTACGACAACGGCGTTGACAGGCTTCAGGGGCATAGCGACTCGCTTTCGGGGTGTCGGAGAACGGCGCGATATTCAACAGAATGTGATGGCGGGAGCAGGGCTTCCGCTGAGCGAAGGTGATTAACGACGGTGAGCGCAAAAGCGGGAGCAGGGCTCCCGCACTTCTGCAGCGCATCGCGGCGCGAAATGAAGCTAGGAGGTTTTGGTTTCATAGTGCTGCCGTCCGCGGATTTGCGGATAAGTGAGCCCGACCATTTTCCAGCTGGCGTGATCGCGATTTCCGCCGTGACGCGGATCGCCGTAATAGCCCTGCATGGCATGATTCAAAAGCAACTCAAAAAAAGCGGAGGGCGAAATTCCATCCCAGCCTTCGGGTGAAAGCTCGCCGGCTTCCATGGAGCGCAGCATGGCGAACTGCTGGTCGCTGGAAAGCAGAGCAAATGGGCAATCATGTTTTGCGCGGCTGGAACGGTCAACGCACGCGAGTCCTTGGCGATACATCGGTTGCCAGCGCTGGAACGGGCCGCAGAGCTGGGCGTCAATGTAGTTGACGACCCGGGCCCAATCCGCACCGGGATCGTGATCCGGGGGAATGAGCTGATCGCTGAGTGCGGCGAGGGTGCGTGCTTCCGCGAGGGTGAAGAATCGCCAGGGGCTCGCGAAGGGTTTATTGCAGGAAACTCCAACGGCGGCGGCAGCGGTAGCGCCGAGTTGAATGAACTGCCGGCGGGACAGGTTCTTGTACCAGCTCACGAGTGCGCTCCCAAACGAGGATGGCCATTGACCAGCAATGGCAGCGCGGTGAATGCGGAGGTTCCCGGTGAACAGGAGTGAGCGAGGTGTTAGAACGCTACCGCAGCTTCAGTGGAGTACTTCGATGGGAGCGATAAGTACAGCGCCGAAAGGATAGAAAAGCTGACGCAAGTATAGCATGAGCAACGAAAACGGCTTGTGGCGCGAAACCACGTAGCCCGGTGAAGGAAACGATCATCTAAGTAACAAGCGCTTAGCAAGCCTAGGCAGGAGGAATCCGCTTGAGACGGCGAATCGTTCGATTTGTGGCGATGGTGCAGGCAATCTTGTTGCTGGGTCATTGGTTTGTGTACGAGACGTGGGTCACGCTGTGGGGAGCGCCGCAGGGAACACGGCTCGGGGCATTGCGGATTGTGACGGCGGTGCTGGCGGTGAGCTTCGTTCCGGCGACGTTGCTGGCGCATCGGTACTTCAATGGGCCGGTGCGGCTGCTTTACCGGCTGGCGAGCATTTGGCTGGGCGCGTTCAACTTTTTGTTCATTGCGGCGTTGGCCTCGTGGCTTGGGTATGGCGTTGTATGGGCCACGCATTTGCCGGTGACGGCGCACATGGTGGTAGGGGCGTGCTTTGGACTGGCGATACTGGCGAGTTTGTATGGAATCGTGAACGCTGCGGACATTCGCGTACGGCGGGTGACGGTGAAATTGCCGGGGCTGCCGGCGTCGTGGAAAGGCCGGGTGGCGGCGCTGGTGACGGACACGCACCTGGGGCATGTTAAAGGTTACCGGTTCCTCACTCGATTGGTGGGGATGCTGCGGCAGTTGAAGGCGGATGTGGTGTTCATCAGCGGCGATATGTTTGATGGAACCAAGGTGGATGCGGGGCAGCTGGTGTCGCCATGGAAGCAGTTGCGGCCAAAGTTTGGATCGTATTTCGTGACCGGGAACCATGAGGAATTTTCGGACCCGCGGAAGTACCTGGAGGCGGTCGAAGGGTCGGGCATGCGGGTGTTGCGCAGCGAGAAAGTGAATCTGGACGGGCTGCAAGTCGTTGGCATGCAGTACCACGACACTACGGACGCGCAGCATTTTGAGAAGGTGCTGAAAAGCACGAATGTTGACCCGGAGCGGGCAAGCGTTTTGCTGACGCACGTGCCGCACGGATTGCCAATTGCGGAAAAGCAGGGAATTTCGTTGCAGCTTTCGGGACACACGCACGGAGGGCAGATTTTTCCGTTTACCTGGCTGACCTCGCGAATTTTCGGCGATTACACCTATGGATTGAAGAAATTTGGGGAATTATTCGTGTATACGTCGAGTGGCGTGGGGACCTGGGGGCCGCCGATGCGGGTGTGCACGCAGCCGGAGATTGTGTTGATTTGTTTTGAGTGAGAAGACCACCGTGAGTCCTCGCAGTTGAAAGCTTTCGGAGAGATTCCTCACTCCGCGGACTCCGTTCGGAATGACGAGGCTTTAGTGATGAGCGAAAAAGTATGAGAGATTCCTCACTCCACAGACTCCGTTCGGAATGACGTGGGTTTTGCGATCAGCGTAGCGCGTCTAGCGTCGCCACTCTCCAAAGAGGATTGAAGAACCGCGGTAGGGGAGTTAGGATGCGACTGACTGGGCACGCAGAATGGAGGCGACTATGCCGGTGACCGTGAAACGGATTACGTTGTGGAGGAAAGAGCTGGAGAACCAGGCCGGGACTTTGGCGGGTACGTTAGAACCGCTGGCGAAGGCCGGCGCGGATTTGCAGGTGGTGATGGGTTACCGCTACCCGGGGGAACCGGAAAAAGCGGCAGTAGAACTGTATCCGGTGGTTGGGAAGAAGACGATGCGTGTAGCGGAAGAAGCAGGGTTGGTAGTGGCGACGATACCGGCGCTGCTGGTGCAGGGCGATAACAAAGCAGGACTGGGACACAGCATCACGCAGGCCATTGCCAATGCGGGCGTGAATCTGGACTTTCTGGTAGCGCAGGTCGTGGGGAGAAAGTATTCGGCGGTGATTGGGTTCGATACGGATGCGGACGCCGTGAAGGCGACGGCGGTGATTAAGAAAACGGCGGGGAAGAAGAAGTAAAAGTACGGAAAGAGACTGCGTAAGAGCCCACATGCAACCGGGCCATGTGGGGCACCCCCACCGACGGCAAACTCAACGAGATTCTTCACATTGCTCGAAGTACTAGCCTTTTTTCGTTATCGGCGCAACGACGATTACTGCTGGCTGTGGATTTGGGCCAGGTCCGCGTTGGAAGAGGAGTTGGTGCGCGGGGAACGAAAAACCATGACGGGGCCGAGATCCTCGGGCCTGGGCGCATCGACAAGCGACACCGTCACCAGCACGCGAAGTTCGTTTTCGGCTTCGCCTCGATGGACGCCGCGCGTGGGAGGCACGTCGGCGTAATCGCGTCCGACGGCCACGCGGATGTGCCGTTCGCAGCCGAGAAGATTATTTGTGGGATCAAATTCCACCCAACCCGCTTCGCCAAGATACGCTTCAATCCAGGCATGAGACGCGCCCGCCGGTGAGCGATCCGCGCATTTGTCGGCGTGGTAAAGGTAACCGCTGACGTAGCGGCACGGGATACGGAGCTTGCGCACCAGGGCAATCATAATGTGAGCAAAATCCTGACAGACGCCCTGGTGGGTCTGGAGTGCATCATCGATGGGAGAATCGACGCGCGTGGTGTTCGGGGCGTAATCGAAATTTTCGTAAATGGCGGTATTGATTTCCTTGAGCAAAGTGAACGGATCGTCGCGGCGCACCGCGTTCAGTTCGTGTCGTAAGCGCAGCAGCAATTCCGAGGGTTTCGCGTATTGGCTGGGGAGAAGCATCTCCCAGTAATCGCCATGAGCGACCAGCTCGTCGAGCTCTTCCCAGGAGCTTCGCGGGAGAGCGTCCAAATCACGGCCAGGAACCATGCCGACGGTAGCCTCGGAAACGACCTCAATGGAATTGTGTTTTCCGGGGATATCGAAGTGATGGACGGCATTGCCGTAGAAATCGCGATAGACACTTACGTTTGCGTGCGGCGTAACCTGCAAAGACGAGGTCAGGCAGCGCTGGCGCGTGTTGCTGCGAGGCTGCAGGCGAACCTCCATGACGCTTTCGCCCACTGCCGGCTGGTAGGAGAACGAAGTGACGTGGCGGATCAGGTAGGTGATGGATTCGGTTGTCATGAGGCGAGTTCGGCCTCGACAGAATAGTCGAAGTAGATGTCGTGAATGGCGGAGTGGATGGTGTCACACTCTTCGCGAACGTTTTGGAGATAGGTGTGAATACCTTCGGACATAATCTCTTCAATCTGGCTGAAACTGAGTTGCGCGCGCAAGCGTCCGGCAATGCGAGTGGGGAGTTTGGAACTACGCTGAGTGGAATCGGCGATGAGATTGAGCGCGGCATTCACGCGGTCGACAGCAAAGCGGATGGAGTGGGGAAACTCCGGGTTGAGCAGCAGAAATTCCGCCACGCGCAGCGGGCGAATCTCCGCGGTATGTGCTTTGCAGTAGGCCTCCAATGCGACACATCCGCCCAGCAGGCCAACCCATTCAAGATATTCGGCGCCTTCCACGGGGGTTTCGAAATCATTGGCGACGCGGTGGAAATGGGTCTCCAGCAGTGTGGTGAGCGTGTTGGCGCGCTCCACATAGCGACCCAGCTGAATAAATTGCCAGCCCTCTCCGTGACTCATGGTCGCGTCGGTAATGCCATGAAAAAGGTAGGCGCCTTCCAGGACAAGCAGAAAGAAATCGTGAGACTTGACGATCCATTCCTCTCCCGGACGGCGCTCAATCACGTCCAGATACAAACGATTGAGCTGTTCCCACATGCGGCCGCTGCATTGTTCGCGGACGTGGCGAAGGTTTTCTCGTGCGGACGTGACGCAGGAGACAATGGAGGAGCTGTTGGAACGGCTGAAGACCAAAGTATTGAGGAGTTGCGTAGGATCCACCGGACCGCTGAGCGCCGGCGCACGAAGCGCATCCAGGAGAAAGCGCCAGCGTCCCGCACCAAGTTCGCGAGATTGATCGAGCCAAAGCTGAAGTTCGACGTTCAGTAGCCGCGCAGTGTGCTCGGCGCGTTCGAGATACCGGCCTATCCAGTACAAGCTATCGGCCACGCGCGAGAGCATGCCGGCTTCGCGCTTGAAGGCTTGCACATAAAAATTGCGAGGAGGACGCATGGGATTAGGCCGTCAGCTCCGAACCGCGACGATGAGTCGATTCGGAATTGAAGGTAATGAGCTTTCCGCGAACTTCTTCGAGCAGTTCTTCCGCAACCGTACCTTCCCGAAGAACCCAGGTATCTTTGCTGCCGCCGCCTTGCGAAGAATTGACGACGAGAGAGCCTTTACGAAGAGCAACGCGGGTAAGCCCACCGGGCACGAGGGTGACTTTCTCGCCCATTAAGATGTACGGGCGGAGGTCGATGTGGCGCGACTCGACAGCACCATCAATCAGACAAGGAGCACAAGACAGCGCCAGGGTAGGTTGCGCAATGTAGTTGCGAGGGTCGTCGAGAATGCGGGCCCGGAATTCCTCGCGCTGCTGCGCGGTGCTTTGCGGGCCGATGAGCATGCCATACCCGCCGGATTCCCCGACCGCTTTGACCACCATGTTCTGGAGATTGGCAAGCACATGCTGGCGGTGCCCCTCGTCGGACATCAGGAAGGTGGGCACATTGGGAAGAATGGCGTCCTCGTTGAGGTAATAGCGAATGATTTCGGGAACATAAGCATAGATGGCTTTGTCATCGGCCACGCCGGTTCCGATGGCATTGGCGAGAGTGACGTTGCCGGCGCGATACGCGTTGAAGAGTCCCGGAACGCCGAGAGTAGAGTCGGGACGGAAACAGAGGGGATCGAGGAAATCATCGTCGACACGACGGTAAATGACGTCCACGCGACGCAACCCCGCCGTGGTACGCATGTAGACCACGTTGTCGTGGGTAAGCAGGTCGCGGCCTTCGACCAGTTCGATGCCCATCTGCTGGGCCAAAAATGTGTGTTCGAAGTACGCGGAATTCGACACGCCCGGCGTGAGCAGCACGGTGGCGGGGTCCTGACGATACGCGCAATTATCTGGAACTAGTGCGCGCAGAGTGGACAGAAGTTCGCGGGCATAATGATCGATGGGCCAAACGCCGTAATCTCGAAAGAGCGTGGGGAACACCCGCTTGAGCACTTTGCGATTGGCGACCATGTAGGACACGCCGCTGGGCACGCGGAGATTGTCTTCCAGCACCGCGAAAGTGCCGTCCGGGAGACGGATCAAGTCCGTGCCGCAAACGCTGACATACACATCCCGAGGAACATTCAGTCCCCGCATTTCGCGCCGGAAATGCCTGCAACTGTATAGGAGATCGCGAGGAACAATTTTGTCCGCAAGGATGCGTCCTTCGTGATAGATGTCGCGAAGGAAGAGATTCAGCGCGGTGAGGCGTTGGGTGAGGCCCTTTTCGATCTTGGCCCATTCACGGGCGGTGATAATGCGCGGGAGAAGATCGTTGGGGAAAATGCGCTCCGTACCTTCTTTACTGCCGTAAACGGTGAAGGTGATGCCTTCGTGAAGAAAGGCCAGATCGGCGGCCTGTTGGCTGCGGCGCAATTCCTCCGGGGGCAGTTTGAGCAGCGTCTGCTGAAGCGCGCGGTAGTGGTCCCGAGGAACGCCGGGTGAGGCGAACATCTCATCGTAGGCGGTGTCCATTTGGTAGTTCACGAACGACGGCGGGAGGTGGATGCGCGATGGAATGGCCGAGGCTGTCATCATCTACCCTGCAAGCCGGGCTGGGGGGCTCGGAAATGAATTGCGGCAGCCCTCTCCCGGTTGGAACGTGGCCCGACATCATCCGCGGCTGGCGCGCCGAGGTCAGCAGACTATAAGGCCGTGTGTGCAGGCAGTCCAATGCGATTTGTGAATGGAATGAATGATGGATTCAAATGGCTGTAACAATGGCGACAGCCTCAGTGGGGCGCACTGCGACGAATCTCCAGGGCCACTTGGGGTGTGGTTTGGCAGGCGACGGTGGTAATGAAGCGCAGCGTGCCCTTATTGTCCTGGAACGCCACCCCGTATTGTTGGGAGCTGCCTTTGTAGTCTCCCCACTCGGGCGGGACGTACGAGATGCAGCCAGGCTGGCCGTAACCCATTTGTGGGGCGGCTTTGGCCCTCCGTGCGTAAAACCAGTTTCCGGCTGTTAGTAACACCGCGGCTGCGAACAAGAGACGAGCAATTTTTGGGTTCATGTTTTTTCTCCTTACTTTGGGTTTTCGTACATTGATTTTGTTGCTGCTTTGTGGGGACGCAATGTGCTTTCGGGGCGTACAGGCCTGCTCAGCTCGCCGCTGGTTTTGCTAGCGGTTTCCGCGGCAAGTTCGGCTTGATGCCGAAATGCGCGCTGCCCCAGTCACACAGAGATTCCATTAGCGGTACCAGCTTTTCGCCTTCCCGGTTCAACGCATAGGTGACTTGCGGGGGAACCGTGGGAGTGACATGGCGCATGAGGACGCCATCGGCGACTAGCTGCCGAAGCTGGTCTGTAAGCACCTTTTCGGAAATTTTGGGAAGCTTTTTGCGGAGTTGCGCGAAACGGCGCGGACCGAAAGAAAGGTGCCAGAGGATCTGCACCTTCCATTTTCCGGAGAGCACGTTAACGGTGGCTTGAACGGGACAGCCGTGATGATCTTTCATGAGCCTGGAACCCTAACAAACGAGAATGAATCCGCAAACGGGCGCGATTTTGGGAAGGGCAAGTTACCTTTTTGTGCGTACTTCCCGAGGGCGCCACGCGGTTATACCATGACGGGGCTGTTCGACGTGCACCGATTGAGTTTCCCGCGCCAGCTCACGGTGTCCAATCAGGAGATGACCATGCATTTGATTACCGGAGCATCAGGAATGATGGGCGGGGCCGTTATGCAAGAGATGCGCAAACGGGGCCGGCCGATGAAGGCGATGTATCGAGACGCGGAGGATGCGAAGAAAGCGCCAGCGGGAGTGTCGACGGTCATTGGCGATTATGCGAATAGAGACAGTCTGCGCAAGGCGTTCGACGGAATCGAGTCGCTGTACCTGGTGTGCTCGCCTATCCCACAGCTGGTGGAACTGGAAAGCAACGCGATCGATGTGTGCGCGGAAAAGGCAGTGCCGTATGTAGTGCTGAATTCCTCGCTGGGCGCTGAGGATTACGGGAAATCGTTTCCGGCGTGGCATCGCAAGGTCGAGGACAAACTGAAGAGCAGCGGGCTGAAGTACACCATCCTGCGGCCCAACAGCTTTATGCAAAACATTCTCGCGTTTTACGCGCCGAGTATAAGGTCTGAAGGGGCGTTCTATGCGTCGATGGGAGACGCCCGGGTGAGCGTCATCGACATGCGCGACATCGCCGCCGCGGTCGTCAATCTATTGGAGGAGCCGAGCGTGCATTTTGGGAAGACGTACGAGTTGAACGGGCCGGAAGCGCTGAGCTACGCGGAAATTGCGGAGCGGATTTCGCGCGTGGCCGGGCGGCCGGTGAAATATGTGGACGTTCCGGAGGAGGCCCAGCGGAAGGCGATGCTCGAGCAAAAAATGCCGGACTGGCTGGTGTCTGCGTTGCTGGATCTGCAGAGGTACTACACGGTGGAACGAAAGGGCGGGGAAGTGACCGACGTTTTGGAGCGTTTACTGCAACGCGCGCCCATTACGCTGGATCAGTTTTTGCAGGAGAACCGGGAGAGCTTCCGGCCACAGGTTGCGGGGGCGTAAGAAGCTTCAGTCGACAGGTCACCATTGGCAGTTTCGTAGCGAGTGTCGGAAGCTACCGGCGCTATCAGAGATTTGTGCCCACACATTTCGAGGAGGATGCCATGAGCTCTACACCGGTAACACGGGATAAAGTGAATCCAAAAACGGGAATGACCCACGAGGAAGCAAAGGAGTTTGTGCGCGACCATTTTGAGGAGTTTGTGAATCGCAAAAATCCAAAGATTGGTGAGGTGAACTTCGCGCCCGAATTTGTGGACCATGGTGCGGATGTTCCGCCGGGACTGCCGCCCGGACCGGCCGGAGCGATCGCCTATGTCGGCGGCGCGTACAAGAAATTTCCGGACATACACGTGGAGATTTTGGACCTGATTGCGGAGGACGATCGGGTGGTGGTGCGCAACCATTGGACCGGAACGGAAGCGGCGAGCGGGAAAAAGTACGAGTTCGCGGGGATCGTGATATGGCGGATCGCGCACCGGCAATTGGTGGAACGCTGGGCGTATCTGACACCACCGCAAGAAATGAAGTGAAGATTTAGACTCCGGCGAAACGGCAAGCCTGAAGCAGCGCACGAAAGCGTGCATCACGCCGAAATGAATCCCACTTGGGATCAACAGGAAGAAAAGCGAGGTGCACGTCGCGCGTTCGCAGGCCGTGTTCGAGGTGATCGAATGCGCGGTCCGATTCCCCAAGACCGGCATGAATGATGGCCTGGGCGTAAGGTGGAACAAAACGTTCAGCGGACACTTTTTGCAGCATGGCCAGGACTTCCTGAGCCTCCGAGGTGCGTCCGAGTTTTGCCAGAATATAGCCACGAAGACTGATGGGTTTGCTGTTGCCTCCCGACAAACGACTGGCAAGATTCAGGGAATCAAGAGCCAGATCGTACTGGCCGAGTTGTTCCAATGCCTGTCCCAATTGCATGTGGCCGATCCAGAACTCCGGATCGATGGTAATTGACTGACGAGCGAACTGAATCGCCTCAGCGAATTTTCGTCCCGCAAACGCAACCTGTGAGGACAAGGCGTGGTGACCTGCAAGGAGCGGGTCAAGTTGGCGCGCGCGGCCGATGGCACGCAGGGCTTCTTCGTTGCGCTGCAGATGAGAAAGCACAATGCCGAGCAGGCGGTGTGCCAGAGAATAATTGGGATCCAGTGTGATGGCTCTGCGAAACGCAGCTTCCGCGCCGGGCCAATCCCAGCCAGTCCAAAATTTCACGAAGCCGTCGGAGGTTTGCGATTGCGCCAGGTTGGGGTCTGCCGCAATGGCGTGCGCGGCAGCCTCCCGCCCCAGCGTCCCCACGGTCAAAGGAGGCGCATCGCCATTGATCGCGCTGCCGGTGTAACAGTCGGCCAAACCGGACCAGGCGAGCGCGTATTGGGAGTCCAGATTGGTAGCTTGCAGGAAATACTCCGCAGCGCGCCTGTTGGTTGGCGGCGAAAGTTGGTTCCAAAAATGGCGGCCACGCAAATAAAGGTCGTAGGCTTCCGCGTTGCGAGATTGACGACGCAAGAGGGTGTTCAAGCGTTCCGGAGAAAGCTGCAGGCGAATCTGGTCGGCGATCGCGCGGCTTATTTCTTGCTGAAATTGGATGATGCTTTGGGGCTGACTATCGGAGGACATGGACCAGAGAAAATTATGATCGCGCATGCGAATGAGCTTAGAGGTAATGCGCAGCCGCTGGCCCTCGGAACGGATGGAACTCTCAATGATGTAGGCCGCCTGTAACTCGCCTGAGATTTGCGGAAGCGATTTGCTTGTCCGGCGATAGGACATCATGGTGGTGCGCCCGATCAGGCGCAGATGCTCCGGATCAATCAAGCCCAGTGTAGTGATCAACTCTTCGGTAAGGCCGTCGGCGATATAGTCGCGATCAGGTTGGCCACTCAGGTTCTCGAAGGGCAAAACGGCCAACGTTACGGGCAGTGACGAGTCGGGCTCAGCAGCGGGAATGACCTCCACTGGCGAAATGAACTGATAGCCCTTACCGGGAACCGTGGCGATGAACAGATTTTCGTCGCGCGTTTCGCCCAGAGCGCGGCGCAGCGTGGAAATGTTCTGGTTGAGATTGTTCTCTTCGACAGAAGTGTCCGGCCAAACCACGCGCATCAACTCCTGCTTGGAAACGACTTGGCCCTGATGACGAATCAAGTGACATAGCGTATCGAAGGCCTTGGACGTCAGGGAGACGGGCACGCCGTCACGAAATAAGGAACGCCTGGCCGGGTCCAGCCGGAAGCGAGCGAATTGATAACTGACAAGAGGTTCAGAGTGCATAGGGGACCCGGCGGCTTCAGACAATTTCAGAAATTTTCAGGGTGATTCTAAAGATTTTCGCGGTTCTTGGGAAGCAGGATGGCCGGGCCCGGCCGAAGGGACGGAGCCGAAGGAAGAGTGAGAGGAGAGAATTTATGAAGCTGAGAACCTGGAAAATCATGCTGGCGGTCATGTTAGGGATAGTGTTGACGCTTTCTGCCAGTTGGAACGTGGGGGCAACGCCCGATCGTAATTATGAACTTCAAGGAACGTGGCTGGTTACCGTTACCCAGCAGGTCTGCAACGGAGGGCCGGTGGTCTCAAAGTTTCCATCCATCCTGACCTTTGCAGACGGCGGAACCATGGCGGAAGATACCAGCAATCCCGCTTTTCAACCAGGACAGAGAGGTGGGGGCCAAGGTGTGTGGTGGTACGAAGGTAAGCACACCTTCGTTGCAAAGAGCATTGCCCTTGTCGGGTCGCCGCAAGCTCCCTACAAGCCTGGCGCTCCGATGTTCAAGGCTGGCACGCAGATCATCAAGCAAACCATCCAATTTGCGCCTGGCAAACCAGATTCCTGGAGTAGCGAGGCTCAGGTCACGTTCCTTGATTCCACAGGAACTCCCTATTCGCCAAGTCCAGTGCAACCGCCACCGTGCATGGACATTACCGCAACGGCTGTGCGGTTTGAGTAACGTACGGGAGCGCGTGGGTTCCAATTAAAAGCAAAAAAAGGGGCCGCCTCGTTCACCAGGTGGCCCCAAATAATTCGACTGCACCCCTTCAATGAGACAGTTTTCGATGGGCACACTTGCAGTTCTTAGAGTTTTCTTCCCGTCTTCTGAGGAAGCCGGGGATCTGGGGGAGGGGGCGACGTCGCCCCCTCCCCCAGAAAATTTGTCGCGGGTGTTCGTCATGGTCTGAAAAACACTAGGGTTGCACTCGTAGAGTTTTCTACTGCCCTCGGGAATTCAACCTGCTGTTCGAATTCTTCCGGAGGACGGTAGCCCAACGCTGAGTGCAGCCGCTGCCGATTGTAATACTGCTCGATGAATTCTTCGATGTTCACACGCATGTGCCCAAGGTCTTCGTATCGGTTCGCGTAGATTTCCTCTCGTTTCAAGGTTTTCATGAAGCTCTCGCAACTCGCATTGTCGTACGGATTCGCCGGCCGACTCATGCTCGGGATTATCTGCTGCTCCCTGAGCACGTTTACATACTCGCTGGACGCGTACTGCAGCCCGCGATCGGAATGGTGCACCAGGCCTGGCCCTGGGTTCCTCTCTACCAGAGCTTTGTTGAGCGCTGCCAGTGCTAAACGCACCGCTAACGTCTTGTCCAACTCCCACCCGACCACTTTCCGGGAAAAGGCATCGAGAATCACCGCCAAGTACACAAATTCCCACTTCAATCGGATGTAGGTGATGTCCGCTACCCACAGCTGGTTAATCCCTGTCAGTTTCATGCGGCCAGCCAGGTTCAGATGGACCTCGAATTCGTGTTGGCTATTCGTGGTCACCACAAATGCCCGCATCCGCACGGCGAGTAAGTTGTCCTCCCCCATGATCCGCATGACCCGTTTGTGATTCACCGGCATGCCTCGCCGCCGCAATTCTGCTGCAATGCGGCGGTAGCCGTAGCGCCGACGATGTTCGACAGCAATCTGCTGAATCGCCGATCGCACTTCCATCTCCTCTTCGACCGGGTGCTTCTCCCGAAAAGAACGGTAGAAGCTTGCCCGGCTCACTCGCGTCAACTCACACATGCGCTCGATACTCAAGCTGCCTTGCAATGACATCACTTCTCGCATTTGGTCGTAGATGCCATCCCGCCAGTTCCGCCTTTCTTCTGGCGTCGAGCCTCGACTTTTTGCAAGGCACCTTTGAAAAAATCCACCTCCATCGCCTTCTCGGCGAGCATTTGCTTCAACTGGTGAATTTGCTTACGGTAGGACGACGTGTGCGTGCTGGGCCGCGAGCCGTCTTCTCCCGGCTCGATGGTCTCGAGTTTAACGCGCCACTTGTACAGGCATCGCCGGGTCACCCCCAGCTCTTGCGCCAACTCCTTGACATCATCACAGTTTCTTAGACGTTCAACAGCCATCCGCTGGAACTTCCGTGAGTATCGCTTTCGCTTCACTTTGCAGCCCTTTCCCTGCAAAGTGTGCCCATCCTGCCTGTCTCATTTCAAGGGTGCAGTCCATAATTGTCGAACGCAATTCGTCACTAGCCTTGCCAGGGTTCGTTGGCGCTGCCGCCGTAAATCGATGGAACTTTGGAGCCCATGGGGCGGAGGTAAACGGCGAGCTGGCCGCGGTGGTGGATGGAGTGATTGTTGACGAAGGTCAGGTAGAAGACCGCGGGGAAGTTGAACACTCCCATAAAATCTACGGGCGTGCAGAGCTGCTCGGGCGTCATGGCGTGAACACGACCGATGGCGCGTTTCATGTTGGAGTCATACCAATCGACGAGGGCCCCTACGGTTTTTGGTTCTTCTTTGAACCGCGGCTCCATATCGAATTTGTGGTCGGCAATTTCGTCGGTCATTTGCACATCGCAGGATGCCAAATGCCAAGCAAGGTCCCAAGCGGTGCGGGCCTTCGGGTCCGGGCGATAGTTGCGCTGATCTTCAGGGATAGCGGCGATGACCTTTTTTGTGGTTTCCAGTTCGCGGCCAAGACCCTGAAGAACGGATTCGCGCATACCAATCGCAAATTCGGGAGAAAGTGCTGGTTGCGGTGCTGACATTTACCCTCCTATTCGAGCTGGGGAAAAGGCTCCCCGGTGGGCGGGATTGTACACCCGATGGGACGGCGAGATGTAAACGGGAAGAGAAAGCATTTGCCAAGGGCCGCAGCTCGCAGAGTTATCGGATTCTGGTTGTTCCGAAGTGTTTACTTCCGTTGAACGCTAATCGCTGATTCGCTGCTTGATCATCGCTGACTTGCAGCTATAACGAGCCGCGGAGGCCGAGGGCGTCGGCGTGTTCGCGCATGGCGGCGATGCAGAAGGCGATGTGGTCGTCGAGCGGGACACCGAGTTCTTCGGCGCCTTTGATTACGTCTTCGCGGCTGACACCGCGGGCGAAGGCTTTGTCCTTCATGCGCTTTTTTACGGAGCTGACCTCGAGATCGAGAATGCTTTTCGAGGGGCGGACGTACGTGCAGGCGGTGAGAAAGCCGGCAAGTTCGTCGCAGGCGAAAAGCGTGTGCTCAAGAGGAGACTGGCGGGGCACTCCCGAATAATCAGCGTGCGAGAGAATCGCGCGGATCATTTCTTCGCTGTAGCCGTGCTCGCGAAGAATTTTCGCCCCTTCCGCCGGGTGCTCGCGGTCGGGGGCGTGGTCGTTGTTGGGCCAACGCTCATAGTCAAAGTCATGGAGAAGGGCTGCGAGTCCCCAGAGGCTCTCGTCAGCGCCATTTTTGCGGGCGTAGGCACGGACACAGGCCTCCACGGCAAGCATATGTTTGCGAAGGCTTTCGGATTGAGTGTATTCGCAGAGAAGGGTCCAAGCGTCGTCGCGGGTTGGCATTCGTGAGTCTCCAGGGTGGGGATTATGATACGACGGTTGTGGAGCGGCGTGAGTGTTGCGGATGCAAAGATCGAAGAGAGGTTCCTTGCTTCGCTCGGAATGACGGCCGGAGGAGTGGATACGGCAATTGGAGTGAATGTGAAGTGTGGGCTAGATCGAAGAGAGGTTCCTCGCTTCGCTCGGAATGACGGCTGGGGGAGTGGATACGGCGATTGGAGTGAATGTGAAGTGTGGGCTGGATCGAAGAATCGAAGAGAGGTTCCTCGCTTCGCTCGGAATGACGAAACCATAAAAATGCTTTGGCGGAGTGGGAGGTGGCAGCAGCAGGGCTGCTGCTGGTCGATTTGCGGTTGAGTGGAATCGGTAAAAAAAGCGGGAGCTGGGCTCCCGCACTCCAAAGTGGAACAGTTTAGAGGCGAGAGGCAAAACACAACATGTTGTGATGGTACGCTGCGAAACTACTAAGGGCTGAAGAAAAGAGCATGGCCCGTCCGGAAGGACAGGCGAAAAACCGGCGTAAACAGGGGCGATTTCGGCTTATTCCCACTGACATTTTCAAAATTACTCTTGACATACATTCTTCACTTGAGCCACACTCCACATCGCGCCAGTAACTGCCTTCCCCCCAAGAACGTTCCGACGTTCCTTCCTATCCGCACGCCGGGAGAACAAGACAAAGTCAGCGAGGAGTTCCGGTGTCTGCACCTATGGAAAAAGAGACCATGTTGAACACGTTGGAGATGGATCGGGAAGTTATACGCTGCAAGACTTGCGGACTGGTCCAATACCGTACGCGAACCGGCAACTGCCGACGCTGCGTACGTGCATTGCCCCAGCGGATGGATTATCTGATTCCGGAGGAAACCCCGCAAGAGGAAGCGGTGCCCGAAGCGGCCGCGACGAAGTTTGCGAACCAGGAGACCGTGGAAAATATCGGTCAGCGGATTCGCCAACTGCGTGAGTCGCGCGGGATGACCCAGAGTCAGTTGCAGTCTCGTTCGAAGGTGAGCCGGTCGTATCTGTCGCGCATCGAGAGCGGGCAGATGACCCCAAGCCTGGGAACACTGGAAAAGATTTCCGAAGCTTTGAATGTAGGCCTCAATCGGTTCTTCATTCCGGAATCGGACGGCGAAGCGCTGCTGGAAGATCCGTTCATCCAGGGACTGCGTCCCTTTTTGCGCCAACTGGATTGGGAACAGTGGCAATCGATCCTGAAGCGTTTGCAGGCGATCAGCGACCACGTGAACGCGGCTCCCATTACCTTACGCCCTATCGGTAATCCGGCACGGCTGCCGCAGCCCGCGCCGTCGAATGGCAACGGGCAGCTCGGGCACATCGGACACGCGAGCCATTCGAATGGGCTGATTCCCGCGCAAGCCCATGGTCAACCGCAGGGGTATCCGCTGCGGCGCCCAGGGATGCCGGTGTTTCAGCGGCCATTGGCGCGCTAAAGAAACTCGAAAGTGGTGATTACAAAAGCGGCGTCCCCGGGGGGACGCCGTTTTTGTTTTGCTTAGGGCCTACTTTCCCGTGCGGGCCGTGTTCTAGGAAAGCCCAAGTACTAAGGGAAACTCCGGGTAAAGGTCCGGGTGTTCTGCCGATGGCGTGGTTTGTGACGTGTCGAGAGACTAGGGGCGCGTTTGCTGCTGCCAAAGGGTGCGGGGCGCAAAAGGAGGGAATCAATGTCGTTCCTAGCATGGATCGTTCTAGGGCTGATCGCGGGATTCATCGCCAGCAAGATCGTGAACAAAACTGGTGAAGGCGTGGTGATGGATATTATTCTGGGAGTTGTGGGAGCCGTGGTCGGTGGCTGGCTGTTCAACACCTTCGGTCACGTTGGCGTGACCGGCGTGAATTTGTACAGCATCCTCGTGGCGATCATCGGCGCGATCATCGTGCTGGTCATTTACCACGCGTTGGTCGGTGCCAGAGCACGAGTGTAAGGCCGAACTCTTCGCGGCGCAGGTCGCCTGGTTCGCAAGGGTCAGGCGATCGCGACCGTGTTCCTGTGGTTTCGATGGGAAGTACCTCGCCGCATCGCTGGCACTGCGGCACGCCGTTGTCACAGAAATTCCGAGTCCAATATTGCGTGTCCAGAAACTGATACCCAGGCCTGAAACGTGATGTAAACTCAGGCTACCCATCGCGCCCAGCGGTGAGGACGTGGGTTGCCGATGTTTGTTGCGGGCAAATCGATCCGCGCGATAGTACTGTCCGGCATAGCTGTGACGGCGCTGTTCGCAATGGCAACTCTGGCCGAGGCAGGCAAGCACTCCAAGAAAACCTCAAAGCACGACGGGCTGTCCTGGACTCCGCCAAACGTGAGCGCACCATTGCGTTCGCTGGCGGACGTGCCGCCCTGTGATCTTCCGAAGGTGCTGGCGGAGGTTGGTAGACATGCGATGGAGATGACTGCCAACCTGGAAAACTTCACAGCGCGGGAAAAGATCGAGTATGGCCGGTGGAATCAAAACGGGGGACTGGAGGAGAACGACAGCGGGATCTTTGATTACATTTTTGCCTTCGAGCAACGCGCGGGAGGACGAGTCAGCCGGGAATACCGCACAGCGGAAAAGGGAAGCCACTCGTTTCCAGCAAGCGGGAGAGACATGGGGCAAGTGGCGTTAGGTTTGATTTTCCTTCCGAAGATGCAGGCTGATTACGCTATGAGTTGCGAAGGCCTGGACAGATGGAAGGGACAATTTGCATGGGTAATCTACTTTCAGCAGAGAAAAGATAGGCCGCGAAGGACCTTGGAATTTCATACAGAAACTGGGTCTTATGGGGCGATGCTGAAGGGACGAGCCTGGATTTCCATGGACACCTCGCAGGTGTTACACATAGAAACCAACCTGATGCAGGATATCCCGTCGTTGAATCTGCGCAGCAGCGCCGTTGTGGTCGACTATGCGCCGGTAGAGATACAGTCTCGAAAGCTGGAGTTGTGGTTGCCGCAGCGAGTGGAGTCCTACTGGGAAATTTCGGCGCACCGCACGGTGCTGTACCACACGTTCAGCGATTTCCAGTTGTTTACCGTGGATACGCAGGAGAATGTGCAGAAGCCCAACGCGGAGAAGCCGGTTACACCGTAGAAGGGTGGCCGGCGGAAGCGCGGTTATTCACGAACTACGGCAGCTTTGGAAGAAGGAACTTCGAGACGCATGAGCCGGTGATTTGAATCGAGATAAAGGATTACTTCCAGATCGCTGGTGACCACTTTCAGGCCTTCGTAGGATTTGCCTTCCGCAGTGACCGCGCCAGCCCAATCCACCGTGATCGTGCCGGGCAAAAGCTCTTGAGGAATGAGGACGGAGAAGGTCTGGGTGCCGCGGCGGTTCCAATCATAGACGCGGGCGAGGACAGCGTATTGGTAATAGAGATTGTCGTCTAGGACCACGATCAGTGGGGAATTAAAGGTGAGGTCCTGTTCGAATGCGTGAGCGCCTTGGAGCTGGATAGTCATTTTGGCGACGCCGTTGGCAAACAGGATGTGCGCTCCGTTGGTCTTATCAGCTTGGGAAGACCACTCATAGGAGATGGGGACGCCGTCGGGTTGCAGGGTGAGATTGCCGGTTACTGTCGCCGGGGGAGCGCCTTCGGGAGTGAGGTGAGTGGTGCCTTTTGCGACCCAGCCGCCGGCGTTCGAGGAGATTTCGAATTCCTCGTGACCGATAGATTTGCCGTCGATAAGGACGTTGAACTTGCCTTTTTCACTGACAAGAACGGAGCCGGACGGCTTCTTTTGTGCCGGGTAAGCAAAGAGAGCGCCAGCGAAAAGAAAAATGGAAAGGGTGGCAAGGAGACAGAGGTTTCGATGCGAGGGTCTGCCAGATGACAGTGACGGTGGATTCGGCGTGGCTCTCAACGGCTGAAGCTGCGATTCCTGAAGCATCACCGCGGGACGGCTGAAGCCGCGCGCTGACGAAGAGCGGTGAATTCCTCCCTTAACAGAGTGCACAAATCCTCCTCAGGGTTGCGGTTTGTCAAATACCAAAGGCGCGGTGAGAGCGCTTGCCGGAATGCCCGGAACGCCACAACGCAGAATCTCAGCTACGACATCCGCGGCATCCCCGGAACTGTCGACGCGAAAATCCGCCAGTTGATAAGAGGGCAGGCGTTGCGCATGAAGCGCGCGGAAGCTGGCCTCATCACGGAACAGCGGGCGGCCGGTCATGGTCATGCAGCGGGCGAGAAGAATCTCGATGGGCGTGTCTAGCCAAATGACGGGCACACCGAAATTCCGCAGGAATTCGGGAGCGCCTGGCTGGGCGTAGGTGCCGCCGCCCAGAGCGAGAATGGTGGATTCGCGGAACTCGACGGCGCGGCCGAGCGCGCCGCGGAGTTGATCCGCCTCGAGCTGGCGAAAGGCTAACTCGCCGTGACGTTCGAAGAACTCGGGAATAGCGATTCGGGCGGCCTGTTCGATGCGTTCGTCGAGATCGACGAAACGCCAGCCCAGTTGACGGGCCAAGCGCGTTCCGACGGTGCTCTTGCCCGCGCCCATAAAACCAGCAAGGGCGATGATGGAGGCGCGCGAAGCAGCGCGGCCAATTGGAGTTTGATTCACGATTCGGACGAGCGCGGTTAATCGCGCTTCAGAATCCGAATTGTACCACTGTAGGAGGAGAGTTCGACTTTGGCCAAGCCCTGTCCGACGGTGCCAAACAAGCTGTGGCTGAATTTCGATTCAGAAGCATGATGCCGACCGCTATGCGTGTCGGGCTTCAGGAAATCGGCTGCTTGATTGTCCACCGTGCCGCGATAGGTCTGTGCATTCAGATCGAAGGAATCCGTTCCGGAGAAGCGCACTTCGACAAGGCCGCGGCCGCTATTCATGGTGTAAAGACCGGTGCGGACGAAATCGCCGTCGTAAAGGATATTGCCGGTGGTGGTCATCAGATTAACGTTCGAAAGAGTGGGCTGAAGGATCTGAGCGCCGCCACTGATGGAAGTGAAATCAAGCCTGCCGGAGCAGAGGGTGCAAACGAGGGAGCCGCCGGTGGTCTTGACGATAATGTAACCGGACACCTCTTTGAGGTGCACGTCTCCGGCAACGGATTGCAGCTTCATGTCGCCGTTCACCTGCTCGACGAGGATGAGGCCGGTTTGGGTGCGCAACTGTAGCTCGGTCTGCTCCGGGACAAGCAATTGAAAATTGGCTTCGATCTCGTGAGGCTGCGCGGAAGTATTCACGAGAGAGCTGGCGTTAATGTCGATGCGATCGCCCACCTGCTCCGACTCGACGGAGACCTTACCGGGGACGAAGGTGCTGGTGACGACGACCTCGGAATTTTTCCAGGACTTCACTTCAATGCGCCCGTTGACGATGTTATTGATAATGACGACGGGGCGATCTTTCACTTTGAAGTGGCGCTCTTGCTGGTCGTTGTTGCCAGCCACCGCGAGACTGGCAGCAACACAACAGAGGAGACCAGCGGTGACAACATAGTGAACCATCTTGGCGCGGGGCAGCATTAGTGTTCACTCCTTCCACTATCCATCATGTCGGTGAGTAACTCCGCTTTCTGCTGATAGGCCGAGTTGAGGTATTCCCGGGTCAACTCGTCCTGAGGATTCTGCTTCAAACGGGTTTCACATTCGGCAATAAATTCGTTAAGAGTGCGCAAATTTTGGCGAAACGAGGCATCCGCGCCGGCGTTGCCGGTGTAGCCAGAGCGGGGCAGGGCGCCTTCTGTTTCGTTGAGAACCGCGGCACTTTCACCGAGATAAGCATTCTCAGTGGGCGAGGAGGATAGTTCTTTGGTCGAGGGACGGGCTTGAGGAGTTGTATCGGGAGGCGCCGCATGGTTCGAGCGAGATGATTTATCCCTGGCGGTAAGCACAGGCTTGGGCTCAGGTGCGAGAGCGGCATTCACGCGGGCGGGTTCCTTCGAAGAGGCTTGCGCTGGAACTTGCCGCGGAGTATGCGCGGTCTGGAGGGGAGTGCGATGTTCGACGAAGTAGACGGAGCCAAGGATTACAGCCAGCACGGCACCCGCGGCAGCCAAGGTGCGAGGACGGAAGAGATCAGCAAAACTGCTCCACCACGAAGCGGAAGCAGGAACGGCGACAGGCTCGGCGTCACGGATAACACCTTCTGCCTCAAGTTGTGCGCGCAGGGAGATCCAAATGCGATCAGGAGGAGCTAACTCCGCGGGAACGTGTTTCGCAGCAACCACGATGGCGGAAAGATCCGCGAGTAAATCCTGACAGTTGGAGCAGCCGGCGAGATGGTCGCGAGCTTCCGGTGGAAGAGGACTTAGACCTTCGGATTCCAGAACAGCTTCGAGTTCCTTACACTGCATACCACAAACTCCGCAGGGGGCAGAATTGAATGAGACTCCCTGCAAAACTTTCTAACAGCTCAGCTGCACGCAGTAAGTTCCTCGACGGTGAAGACATCTTAGCACTCATTCCTTCGAGCCTGTCTGGGCTTTTGCAGACTGCCGTTCCTGGCGAGCCTGGTTGCGCACTTGTTCCTGGAGAAGCTCGCGAAGACGGGTGCGCGCCTTGTGTAACTGAGACTTGGAATTCCCGACGGAACATCCCATGAGTTCGGCAATCTCGTTGTGCTCATAACCTTGCACGTCGTGGAGGACGAAGACGGTGCGATAGCCGGGAGGGAGTTGCTCGACGGAGCGCTCGAGGTTGACTCGATCGACGGCGCCGGATAAACGCAAATCGGGCGCGCCAACATCACGCTTGGGACTGCCGCTCTCCGCTTCCGGATCCAAGGTCTCCTCCAGGGAGTCGGTTGGGAGCGATTTTTTCCGCAGGCGCATGAGCACGACGTTGACGGTCATGCGATGCAGCCAGGTGGAAAACGCTGATTCGCCGCGAAAGGTGCCAATCTTGCGGAACAGCTGAAGAAAGGCTTCCTGCATGAGATCTTCGGCATCCGCAGGATTACTGACCATCCTCAAACAGAGAGCATAGACGCGACGACTATGCAGTTGATAGAGAAAGTCAAACGCGGCGGATTCCCCCGCTTGAGCGCGGCGGATGGCCTCCGCTTCTGTCCACGCAACCGGCTCGGCTGGTCTTTGACGGGCCAACGATCCAATAGCGGCGCCACTGGGAGATGCGATGCGCCGAGTCCCCTTCAGAGTTGTCCCGAGAACGGACGTCGAGGAGCACATATGCCCCTTATAGAAGGTGGGAACCCTCAATAGGTTGCATGAGGCTGCGGGTCATCCGCAGGGATGTAGTTATTGTCCCTTTAGAAAGGCAATCCGTCTATGGGCAAGATGACGAGCGCGAGTGCCGAGGACCGGGGAGGTGGCATCGGCAGAGTTGTGCAGAGCGAATTGGAAACCGGACAGCTGAGCATCGGGAAGCGCGTGGAGAAAGGACTTCAGGATGACCACGGTTTCACGAAGGCAGGTGTTCAAATCGTAATGGATGGAATCGAGCAGTTCCCAGTCGCGATCGAGACGGAGGGAGTCGCCGCGGGACAGGTCTTCGGCGGCGGACTCAAAGCTGGAGCCAAGCTCTTGAACAAGATCCGCCAGAGCAGAGAGCTTATGCGCGAATTGAGACTTGCGGGTAAAGAGGATGCGGCCAAACACATCATTGAACAGGGCCACCCGCTGGCTACGCGCATGCTGGAAATTTCGCGGGTCCAGCGGAGCGAGATTGGGAGTAATCCCAAAGTGTTTTGCGTGCTCGAGCATGACCCGTAGAACAGAAACAAGAGGGTGCGCGAGGCGTGCGCACAAGGCTGGAGCCACCGAGAGGACCTGGTAGGCTTTGGAGTTGCGGCCGTTTCTGCGCATCCCAAAGGCTTCGTCCAAATTGACACTGAACATGGAGTAAGCGGTTTCGAGTCGTTGCACCGAATCCGAATACGCTTGGGATTTATTTCCGTTGAGAGGCATGCGCCAGTCTTGGGACACCGATGCGGAGTGTATTGCGGCGGGGCTGGAACGCACAGAGTACCTCCGTAATGCAGAACGTAAAGTATAGCAAAACTGGAACAGGGGGATGAACAGGAATTCACATAGGAACAGGAAATAACGATTTTTTTCGTATATTCCCGCAATGGAACTGAGCCCCGCCAGGTCCGACTTCGCTTCCTTGCTCAGTTGCCGAAAGGACCCTTATACTCGGTGAACGGAATGAGAAAGGAACAAATCCCTCTTGCAATTTGAGCCGCAGGACCAGTTTCAGCAGCGACAAAAAAAGCTGGAAGAGATTCAGGCGCTAGGTTTTGAGGCGTTTCCGCGGGAATTTCGCTGGACGGAAACGCCCGCGGAACTGGCGAAGAAGTATGCCGACCGGAGCAGTGCCGAACTGGAAGCAGAGCGGGGAGAGACGCGCACGGCGGGGCGGATCGTGTCTTATCGTTTGATGGGGAAGGCGGGCTTTGCGCATCTGCAAGGAGCCGGCGGGCGCATCCAAATTTATGTTCGCAAAGATGTGGTGGGAGATAAGGGATTCCACTTGTTTCAACTGCTGGACCTGGGCGACCACGTGGGGGTGCGCGGGCACATGTTCCGCACCAAGACGGGGGAACTGTCGGTTTGGGTCGAGGAGTTATTTTTTCTGAGCAAGGCGCTGCTGCCGTTGCCGGAAAAGTGGCATGGGCTGGCGGACATCGAATTGCGCTACCGTCAACGGTATCTTGATTTGATTGCGACGGAGAAGTCCCGGGAAGTGTTTGCAACACGGGCACGGATCATCCGGGAATTGCGGCAATATTTTGACGCTAGCGGATACATGGAAGTGGAAACTCCGATGATGCACCCGATTGCGGGGGGAGCCACGGCGCGGCCGTTTGTGACGCATCACAACACGTTGGACATCAATTTGTATTTGAGGATCGCGCCGGAATTGTATCTGAAGCGGCTAACCGTGGGCGGATTTGACCGCGTGTACGAGATCAACCGGAATTTCCGGAATGAGGGAATCAGCACGCAACACAATCCGGAATTCACGATGCTGGAATTCTACGAGGCTTATAGCAATTACCGGGACCTGATGGACTTGAATGAGGAGCTGTTTGCGCGCCTCGCAAAGAACATTACGGGATCGACCACGGTGAAGTACGGCGATGTGGGACTGGATTTTTCGAAGATGCAGCGGCTGACCATGCGCGAAGCGATCGTCAAATATTGGCCGGAAGGGGCGGGAACCGCGCCCACCACCGCCGAGTTGGCGGAGCCGGGAGGGCCGCAACGGGCGACCGAACGTTACAACGTGTGGGCGAAAGCGAATCACGCCGAGTATGCGGCCGCGAAAGGAAAGCTGGCCGACGGCGAATGGACAGGCTTGTTATTTGAAAGCATGGCGGAAGACAAGTTGGTTCAGCCAACGATTTTGTACGATTTTCCGCTGGAGATTTCGCCACTTTCGAAGCAGAAGCCGGAAGACCCATCGTTGGTGGAGCGCTTTGAGGTTTACGTGGCCGGGATGGAAATCGCGAATGGCTTCTCGGAATTAAATGATCCGGCGGAGCAGGAGCGCCGATTTCTGGCGCAGATGGCGCAAGGCGGCGAGGAAGTGCCAAAGCAACTGGACGTCGATTACATCCGGGCGTTATGCCATGGAATGCCGCCGACGGCAGGAGAAGGAATTGGCATCGATCGATTGACGATGCTGTTGACGGATTCTCATTCCATTCGCGATGTAATCTTGTTCCCGCAGTTGCGTCCAGAGGCCAAGCAGTCCGAGGACAAGCCGGAAGCGGCGAAGGCATGAAGGCACACCGTGCCAGCTTTATCCCATTGATTGGTAATTGGTGCGGTGCAAGCGGCGGGGTAAACCCGCCGCTACGGTTTGTGCATGAGCTTTGAATGGTTCGTGGCGAAACGGTATTTGCAATCGCCAAACCGCCCGGCGATCTTGCGGCTGATCACTGTTTTTAGCGTGCTCGGAGTAGCCGCCGGAGTCGCAACGCTGGTGGTGGCGCTGGCAATGAATACCGGTTTCCGCGAAACGCTGCAAGACCGGCTGCTCGGTGTAACTGCGCACATTTCGTTGACGCGCCCCGGTTCGGGCGGAATTCCAAACTACAAAGCGCTGGCGGAACGGCTGCAAAAGATGCCGGGAGTGAAATCGGTTACGCCGGCGATCTATGAAACCATGCTGCTTTCCTTTGGGGGAGAAGCGCGTGGCGTGGTGGTGAAAGGGATCGAAGTTTCGCTGGAAAAGAGAAGTGACGAAGCGCTGCAGAAGCTTTCCGCGGGACGATTGGATTTCTCGCCCGACGCGGACGGCATCGACGGTCTGATGGTGGGCAAGCAATTGGCCGATGAGTGGAAGGTGACGCCCGGGGATTATGTGACGTTAACCAGCCCACAGGGCCGGTTGACTCCCTTCGGGCTGGTGCCGCGCACGCGAAGGTTTCGGGTGGCAGGCATATTCGATTCCGGGTTCTACGACTACGACGAGAATTGGTGCTTTATCTCGCTGCCTGCGGCGCAATCGCTGGCGGGCACCGGGGATGTGGTGAACGTATTGGAATTTCGATTACTGAAACCGGAACAGGCAGCGGAAATCGCGAAAGGGGTGGAACGCGACGCGGGGCAAGGATTCAGCACGACAACCTGGATGGAAGAGAATCGTGCCTTATTTCGGGCGCTGAAGCTGGAGAAGTTGGTGACCGCAATTTTTATTGGACTCATTACCTTCGTGGCGGGCCTGAACATTCTGGTGGTGCTGTCTATGACGGTGACCGATAAGGCGAAGGACATCGCGGTGCTGCTTTCGATGGGGACGCGGCGGGAACAAATCCGCAGAATCTTCTTGCTGCTGGGAATCGCGATTGGTGCGACGGGGACAGTATTGGGCTTGGCTGCGGGGTACGCGTTTAGCTGGATCGCAGGTAGCTACCACTTGATCCCGTTGGACCCACAGGTTTACGCCGTGCCGTACGTACCGTTTCACCCGAGCGTCACCGACGGATTGTGGATCGCGGGGGCGGCGATGGGAATCGCGATACTGGCGACCATCATTCCAGCCAGAGAAGCGGCGCGATTGCTGCCGGTGGAAATCTTACGATTTGAGTAACGTTAAAAGAGACAAAGAATGAGGGATTGTAAGTAGGAGACTTTGGAGGTCGATTTGCTCCTAAGTAGTACTCCGTAGAGGGAACGCGGCTGGGTCAGATTCGGCAGGTGAAGACGAACCGAAGGGCTGCTGCAAGCATCGAGAATTGAAGGATTTACGGGCCTTGCAAAATACAGTTTGCCGTAGGCCAGTTTGGCGGAACAGCAACTGGGAAAAATGGGAAAAGGTTGAGCCACAAGGCGCAGTGAGAGGGAAGCACAGCAACTGGACTGAAGCGGTTAGCCGCGCATCATATAAGTAAGGGAGAAACAGAGTTCTCGCGAGGTAGTTGAAGGTCATTGTTCTCGAGCAAAGTCGAGCCACAAGCATGAAGGAATCGTAAGAGGGAATTCGGCAGAAAGAGGATCTGGCAGGGACCGAAAGCGATGAATAGCACAGAGAAAACAGAGGAAGCGGTCCTGGCGGCGCGCGGTCTGAAGAAGACGTATGGGTCGCGCGAGAAAAATGTAGAAGTTTTGGCGGATGTGAACCTGGATTTGCGGCAAGGAGAGATGGTGGCGGTGGTGGCGCCATCAGGAGCGGGGAAGAGTACTTTGCTGCATTTACTGGGCGCGCTAGACACTCCAACGAGCGGTAAAGTATACTTTGAAAATAAAGCGATAGAAATGAAAGAAGATGCGGCGCTCGCAAAATTTCGCAATAGCGCTGTGGGGTTTCTCTGGCAGCGGCACCAGTTGTTGCCGGATTTTACGGCAGCAGAAAATGTAGCGATGCCGCTACTAGTGCGCGGTGAGCCACAGGAAAAAGCGCTGACGGAAGCGCGAAAGTGGCTGGGGGAAGTCGGCCTGAAGGATCGGGCCGAGCACCGTGCAGGAGAACTTTCGGGAGGCGAGCAGCAGCGGGCAGCTATCGCGCGAGCACTGATCACCGGGCCGCGGGTGCTGTTAGCTGATGAACCTACCGGAGACCTAGACGAGCAGAATGCTTGGGCGGTGTTCGAGTTGTTGCAACGGCTGCATCGCACGCAGGGGCTCACGTCGCTGATCGCGACGCACAACGTGGCTCTGGCGGAACGATGCGACCGGATCGTGGGGCTTGAGCACGGCGTTTTGCAAGTACGCGGCGTGAGAAGCGTTGCGGAGGGAACCCCAGGGGGAGAAGCGAGCTAATCGTGTTTGAAAGATATACAGAAAAAGCGCGACGTGTCATTTTCTTCGCGAGGTACGAGGCCAGCCAGTACGGAAGCCCTTACATCGAGACCGAACATTTGCTGCTCGGATTGATGAGAGAGGACAAGGCGCTCGCCAACCGGTTTCTGCGTCAGCAGGGATCCATCGAATCCATTCGAAAAGAGATCGAAGCGCGCATCACCATTCGCGAGCGGATTTCCACGTCTGTGGAAGTGCCGTTAAGCGCGGAGTGCAAACGCATCCTGAACAGCGCGGCGGAAGAAGCCGAGAGGCTGGGTCATAAGCACGTGGGCACGGAACATCTGCTGCTCGGAATCTTGCGCGAAGAGAAGTGCTTTGGCGCGGAGATCCTGATGGAGCGTGGATTGCGACTCTCCGCCCTGCGGGAAGAGCTGTCACGGACCAGCGGGGAAAAGAGCGCGGCGCAGCGTCCGAAAGAGACGTCGTTGCTGGCGGAGTTCAGCCGCGACCTGACCCAAGCGGCCACCGAAGGCAGCCTGGATCCATTGGTGGGACGCGAAGGCGAAGTTGAGCGCGTCATTCAGATTCTGTGCCGGCGCACCAAGAACAATCCCGTGCTGATTGGCGAGCCGGGCGTGGGAAAGACCGCGATCGTGGAAGGCTTGGCGCAACGGATCAGCGATGGAGACGTGCCATCATTTCTGGCGGATAAGCGCATCTTGTCGCTGGATCTGTCGTTGATTGTTGCGGGCACGAAATACCGCGGGCAATTCGAAGAGCGGCTGAAGACGATTATGAAGGAACTGATGGAGAGCCAAAACTCCATCGTGTTCATCGACGAATTGCACACGTTGGTGGGAGCTGGATCGGCGGAGGGTTCGCTGGATGCGGCGAATATCCTGAAGCCGGCGCTGTCGCGTGGAGAAATTCAGTGCATTGGCGCGACGACTCCAGGCGAATACCGGAAATCGGTGGAGAAGGATCGCTCGCTGGAACGCAGATTCCAGGCCGTGAAGGTGCCAGCGCCGACGGAAGAAGAAGCGGTGCAGGTGATCAACGGCGTGCGCGAGCGGTATGAGAAGTTCCATGCCGTGAGCTATACCGATGAAGCGCTGCGATATTCCGTGTATCTCTCGAACCGGTACATTCCTGACCGTTTCCTGCCGGATAAGGCCATCGACCTGATCGACGAGGCCGGCGCAAGAGTGAAACTGCGCCAGGCGTCCGTGCCGGAAGAGGTCGGCGAAGTGCAGAAGCGCGTGAAATTCATCACCCACCGGATGGAATCGGCGATTGCCGCGCACGAATTCGAAAAGGCGCGGTTCTACTCCGAAGAAGAACGCAAGGAAAAAGAGAATCTGCGAGTGCTGCGCGAGCGCTACAAGCTGGACGACGCGTCCACGGGCATCGTCACCCGCGAAGACATCGAGGAAGTGGTGTCGCGCTGGACGGGTGTGGCGGTCACATCCATCAAGGAAGACGAACAACAGAAACTGCTGCGCATTGAACCGGAACTGCACAAGCGAGTGATTAGTCAGGATAAGGCGATCACCGCGCTGGCACGGGCCATTCGGCGCAGCCGCGCAGGCTTGAAATCGCCACTTCGGCCAGTGGGCTGTTTCTTCTTCCTGGGTCCGACGGGCGTAGGAAAGACAGAAGTAGCCCGGCGGCTGGCGGAGTTCCTGTTCGGCAGCGAAAAATCACTGATCCGCTTCGATATGTCGGAATTCATGGAGAAGCATTCCGTTTCCAAGCTGATTGGCGCGCCTCCGGGATATGTCGGCTACGAAGAAGGCGGACAACTGACCGAACGCGTGCGCCGCACACCGTATTCGGTTATATTATTGGACGAAATTGAGAAGGCCCATCCCGACCTCTTTAACATTTTGCTGCAAGTTTTTGAGGACGGGCAGTTGACAGATGGTCTGGGCAACACGGTCGATTTCCGCAACACCATCATCATCATGACTTCCAACATCGGCGCGCGGCATTTGCAGAAGCGCACGTCGATCGGGTTCCAGGCTGGGCTCGATGAAGCCAGCCTGAAAAGCATGGAAGACCTGGTGTTGGGCGAGGTGAAGCGGGCGTTCAATCCGGAGTTTCTGAACCGGTTGGACGATATCATCCTGTTTAATCCTCTGGGCGACGAGGATCTGCTGCGAATCATCGATTTGCTGGTCGGGCAGTTGAACGACACGTTGATTCACCGGCAGGTACAAGTGGTGTTGTCGCCCGAAGCACGTCAGTGGATCCTCGAGAAAACGTGCGCGGACCGGAGTTACGGTGCGCGACCGTTACGGCGGGCATTGCAAAAATATGTGGAAGACCCGCTGTCCGAATCGTTGATCCAGGGGGGAATCCAGAGGCCTGCAACATTGCAAATCTATGTTGCGGGGGACGGCCTCGCGTTCCGGCCTGTGGGTGAGGCAACCCCAGTAGTTCATTAGTGAATCTGACGCAGCGTGTGACCGCGAAGCGGCCTTGGGTGCAGGCACGATAAGGCCGTAAAGCGAAGTACGCTCGGCCGGCCCATACCGGGACCGGCGGGAGAATAACAATTGGGTTTGGGGGCGCGGCCTTGACGCAGTCAATGGCCGCTCAAAGGAACGTCTGTTTTTCGCCGGACATAACCACCTGGTGTGCGCGCCAGTTTTGTGTCTTAGCGTTGCTCGTGGTGGTTTCGCTATTCGGCGTGAATTGTCACGCAACAACGAGCGCGAGTGAAGAAAAGACAAGCGCCGCATCGCCCAGGGGCTTCACTCTTTTCCACGCCTCACTGAACGAAACCACACTGGAAGAAAAAGTCGAAGAAGTGCCGTCGAACCTGCTTGGCGGCGGGCCGCCGCAGCAGAACGAAGATCAGCCGTTCATCGAACGCATCGATTTCGAAGGGAACCGGCGCATCCGGCGAGACACGCTGCAAGCCCGCATTTTCAGCCGTCAGGGCGATCCCTATAACGAAGAAACGCTACGGCGCGATTTTCAGGCGTTGTGGAACACGCAATTTTTCGAAGACGTGAAACTGAGCGTGCTGGATGGCGAAAAGCCAAATGGAAAGATTATTGTTTTTGAAGTGAAGGAACGGCCGGTGATCCGCCGCATCCGCTATGAGGGTATCCACTCGATTTCCGAGTCGGATATTCTCGACCGGTTCAAAGAAAAAAAGGTCGGGCTGACGGTGGAGAGCCAGTTTGATCCCACGCGCATCAAGAAAGCGGAAGTGGTGCTGAAGGATTTGCTGGGCGAACATGGCCGGCAATTTGCCACGGTGACGCCGCAATACGAAAAGATTGCCTCCAGTAACGCGGTGATCCTGGTGTTCAAGATCGACGAGGGGCCAAAGGTCAAGGTCGGCAAAATCACATTTAGCGGAAACCACGCGTTCAGCGACCGCAAATTGATTCGCGCGATGCACCACGACCGCCCGTACGCGATTCCTCTGTACATAACGGAAATCAACGTGATGTCCAAGACTTACGATCACGACAAATTAATCGAAGACATCGAAGTGGGCATTCGCGGTTTGTATCAAGACAACGGGTACTTCAAGGTGTCAATTGGCGATCCGGTTCTGGAGAATGTGGACACGGAGGGCTGGAAATACGGGATTCCGTTTGCCGGACGTTCCAATGGAAAAGCGGTGAATATCAAGATTCCGATCGAGGAAGGCGACCGGTACACGATGGGCTCGATCAAGATCGTTAGTTCCGACCCTGACAAAGCGCTGTCGTTGAAGGTCGACGCTCTGAAAAGCGTGTTCCCGCTGAAACAGGGGGACGTTTTCAACACCTCCAAGATTCGCAAAGCGATGAAGAGTTATGAAGACATTTATGGACAATACGGGTTTATCGACTTCGTGCCTGAGCCGTCTATGGATTTCGACGAGCAAGCCAAACGTATCGACGTAACCATGAAGTTCGACGAAGGTAAACAATATTATGTGCGCCGGATCGAATTCAGCGGAAACACCACGACGCGAGACAAGGTTATCCGGCGCGAGTTGCTGATTGACGAAGGCCAACTGTTCAACAAGCGCGCGTGGGAAATCAGCATTCTGCGGCTGAATCAGCTGAACTACTTCGACAAAATTGAAGCAGACAAATCTGTCGAACTGAAGCGGGACACCAAAGCCGGCACCGTAGATATTTTGTTGAAGCTGAAGGAAAAGGGCAAGCAGTCGATCGGGTTGCAGGGTGGCGTGAGTGGATTGGCCGGCGGGTTTATCGGGCTGACCTATCAAACGAACAATTTCCTGGGACTGGGCGAGACGCTGACGTTATCGGCGCAGGTTGGCCAATACCAACGCAACATTATGTTGGGCTTTTCGGAGCCCTACCTGTTTGATCGGCCGATCGCCACCGGTTTTACGATATTTTCGTCGTTGTACAAATTCAACCAAGCGCAACAGGCGGCGCTGTACACGGGACAGGCCGTGAGTATCAACCCGCAATACATCCAGAACTACAACCAGAACAGCACTGGGTTTACCGTGTATGGCAGCTATCCGCTGAAGCGCTATGCGTTCACGCGCGTGGGCCTGACTTACGGGCTCACCAGGACGAACATTACAACGTATAACCAAGCCTCTGAACTGTTGTTCACACAGTTGCAGTATCGCGCCATTGCCGGGCCCAGCGCGCTTAACGGCATTTTGGCTAGCACCGTTACCGGAAGCATTACGCAAAACACTTTGGACAATCCGGTCAATGCCACCAAGGGTCGCAGCTACTTCTATTCCCTGTCGTTTACCGGCGGACCACTCGGCGGCAACGTGAACACCATTACGAATACCGGCGAGTTTAAATATTTCCACCCTATCAATCACCGGCGCAATGCGCTGGGGTTCCGGTTCTTGGCGGCTTGGACCACCGGTTACGGCGGAAAAGAGGTGCCGCCCTACAGCCGGTTCTATATGGGCGGCGAGAACGATTTGCGCGGATTCGACATTCGCGCGGTGTCCCCGGTGACCTATATCCCGAGCGTGGTAAACCAGACGGTAACCTTCATTGATAACCACCATCTGTCAGGTTCCGGTTACCCGACGATTGGGGCATTCAATGTGCCGGTGGTGGCGTACACCATCACATTTCCTGGCGCGGACTTGCAAAGCGTGGCGAATTTCGAATACCGCATTCCAATCGCCGGTCCTGTCGGCATGACACTGTTTTCCGATCTTGGGACCGATGGAATCCTGAACAAGAACGCGCTGAAGCTGGATCCCACGGGCGTGGCGAATATCAACCAGCAGTTTCCGCTGGTGAATCAGGGGCAGCAGTTGCAGATCGCTTCGGGTACTAATTTTAAGCTGCGCAACTCATCGGGTATCGAGTTCAACGTGAACCTACCCATCGTGCAGGCGCCGTTCCGGATCTATTGGGCGTATAACCCGTTGCGTGTGCATCAGACGATCATTGCGCCGTACGACAAAATCAATCTGGCGAATCTGGCGGGGACGTGTCAGGCATTGGGTCTCAGTGATCCGTTGCATCCGAATCAGTGCGATCCGTCAATTCTGTATCAGATCCAGCCAGTGCTGCAGAATCCAGGGCGGCTGAATTATTTCGAGCCGAAAAGCACGTTCCGCTTCACAGTGAGCCGGACGTTCTAATCGGGGTAATTGGGCAACTGCAAGTGAGATTCAGGTCATCCGAGCAGGTAAACAGAAGTGCAAGAAGTGGGCGCGGGCGATGGGCCTGCGTGGAAGGAATGAGGGAGATGTCTTTGATGAGGTTGCGCGTAAGCAAGACAGCCGCAATGGTGACACTGGCTGGGGTGATGTTGTGGCAGAACGGTTGCAGCAGTTCGAGCCCGAACACAATTCTTGACACTGTAACGCCATCGGCGGCGACGGTGATTGCGGGGACGGTGCAGACCTTCACGTCCACAGTGACGGGGACTGACACGACGACTTCGCAATTTACGTGTACCTATGTTTACACCCCGGCGCCCACCACGGCACAACCGAATCCCGTGCAGACATCGCCAGCGACGTGTACCTCCGGGCAGACGGTAAATGGCGGGAGTATCGGAACGTGGACGGACACACCAACCGCGCCCAGCAACGTGCTCACGTATACCGCACCTTCGCTGAGCAATCTTCCCAACCCGATTCCCGTCATTACGTTTACGGCGACGGCGGATGCGGACAAAAAGAAAACGGGAACCGCGTTGGTTGGGCTGGACTCTGGAATCCGCGTGGCGATCACACCTACGTCGGCGACTGTGCCGGTAGGATTGAATCCGGCGGGAGCGGTTTCGTTCAGTGCCCAATTTTTGAACTCGCCGCCGACGAATGCTTCCTGGGCGGTGATGCAGCCGGTGGCCGGCGATACCACCGACTTTCCGCCGAGTGGGACGGCATCGCCGCTGGGAGCAAGCTGCAGCCCGAATTGCGGGTCGATTACAGCGTCGGGGCCGGTGGCGACGTTTACCGCGCCAGCCACGATGCCGAACGATACTTTTCCGAAATCGAGCGGATCGAACGCGGCCACCGCGGCGACGAGTGTGATCGTGGTGGCGTGGTCCCCAAGTGATACGGCGCATTACGCGATCGCGCAGATCACTCTGGTGAATGCGTCGACAAACCCGATTACGTTTACCGGGATTCACCCGACAACGGTGGCGGCGGGAGGCGCGCTGCAGGATATCTGGCTGGATGCAAAGAACATCCTGAATACAACGCCGATTTCGATCACCTTGCCAAACGGCCAAACGCAAACGATTCAGTCCACGAATATTTTCACGGTGCCGATTACCAGCAGTTACTGTACGCCAAGCGCTGCAAACGTAACGCCGGTGGTGAGCTGCGATGCGTCGATTGAGACGCGCATTCGCCTGAACTCGGCGCAATTGGCCATTCCTGGGGCGGCACAGATTACCGTGAGTAACATACCGAATGGCGGACAAACGCAGGCCATTTCGTTTCCTCTGAACATCGTCTATGCGCCTCCCGCACTGGTTTCCGCGGTTCCCGACAGCTATTCCCAGAACACTTCGGCGACCCTGCAGGCGGACGGCGGGTACTTTGGTTCGAGCGGCAATCCGCTGACGGAACTGCTGTTCAACGGACAATTGACCCCGAAAGATCAGCTCACTTCGACGACCCGACAGATTGTAGGTCCCCTGGAAGCAAGCGCAACCAATACTCCGGGTTTATATCCGGTATCCGTGGCGTGGCAAGGGTCAACTCCACCGAGTGCTCCGCCATTCCCCCTAGTGACCACCAACGTAGCGGTACAGCCGATATTTTCGGAACTCAGCGCCGCCTATTTCTCGGGCATCACTCCGCCAACACCCACGGGCAAAACCGTTCCGTATATTCCACTGCCGCCAATGGGAGCGGTGACAAATCTTGTGCCCAGCAGTATTGCGGTGAATTCGAATAAGGGCTACGCGGTGATCACCGAGCAAGGTGCGAATGCCGTGCAGGTGGTTCAGTTGGCACCGAGCGGGTCGCGATATGCGCCGGTGGCCGTTGGCTCGCCAGTCGCCGTGGGGAACCAACCGACGAGCGTGGCGATTGACGATCAGATTAATCTCTCACCTCTGAACTCGTCCTTTGCCGGACAGGATTTGGCCGTTGTGGTGAATACCGGTGACGGAACGCTGTCGTTATTGGCGGTTTCCGCCAGTGGAGCGACTCCGATCAGCACCGTAAGTCTGAATGGACTGGTTGCGGGTGTGAACTCTCCGCCGTTTTCGGTCGGGATCGATCCCACCACGCACTATGCGATTGTGGCGTTCGCAAATAATGCGACGTTAGGATTCATTGTCGATGTGAATCCACTGCCACATACGCAAACGTGTTTTTCGACCGGGTCGGCGCAAAGCCCACCTTGTGCGATCAACACGGTGTCGCTGAACACCGGCACCAGTCCGCAGGTCATCATGCAGCCGAACGTTCCGCTGGGATACGTGACGCCGGGTGGAGCGGGGGTTACATCCGTCGTGAACCTGTTGCTGACGGACAATTCCGTGTCGATTGCGGCCGCTCCCAATGGATTGGTACGCGATAGCACCGGACAGACCGTAACGGTAACAACGCCTACATCGAATGGGCTGAACCCATCGACGCCAGGGGCGGTACTCATTGCGGGTGCGACACCTGACGGATTTTAACGGAACTTTCAACGTAACCAGCGCTTCCACCTACACCTTCACGTATACGCAAACTGGTACGGCCGGGGAAACCGGCGGCGGCGGCACGGTGACTTTCGGCAATCCGTACTACACATTCAGCACTACTTCTACCGCCGTGGGCGGGGCCATCAATCCGGTTACACGAATGTTTACGTTCGCGGATCCAAATGCGTCCACGGCGGCTCCCCAACTTGGATTCATTCGCGCGTTGGACCAAAGCGTCAGTTCATTGTTCCTGACGCGCGGAAGTTGCAATGGATGCGTACCTTCGCCAGCAGGAGCGCCGGAAGTGGGAGTGCGCTATGTGGCATGGGATCCGTTCCTGAACGTGGTGATTGCGTACAATCCGCAGAATACGTACGACGAAATCTCGTTGATTGATCCGGGAGGACCGACGCCCAACGGCACGCGTGCCCCTTCTCGAATTATTCCCGCGATCGCGGTGGACCCAACGGGAGCCGCAACCGGCGGGCAAGGAACGTACACGCCGAGCGGATCGAGCACTCCGGTGACGGTGTATGGGCCTATGGGCTATGACCCCAGGACGAATCTGGTGCTGGTGGCGAACGCAGGCGCCAACACTCTGTCGTACCTGGACCTGAACCCGTCTGGCTCGTTCAAGAAAGTACATATCAAGGACATTCAGGTGACCACGGGTGGAGTGGCAAGCGGGCAACCGCCGCTGGCCAGCGCACCGAATGCGCCGAATCCGTTGCCGAAGGCGGTGTGCGATCCGTCGAGCCCGACGAATATTTATGCCACGTGCTTCCCGCACGCAGTGACCGTGGGGCAGTCGGCTACGGTGAGAATCTTCGGACAAGGACTGACCAGCGGAGGCGCTCCGGTGGTGCGGCTCGATCAGGATCCTACGGGCGTGACGGTCGGCAGCGCGACAGACACGGAAGTGGACGTAACGATTGCGGCTTCGCGGCTAAGTACGGCGCATGATTTTGCGCTGGACTTGCTAAGCGGTGGAGTTAATTCGAACACCAACGACCTATTTGCGGTCGGAGTGCTTCCGCTGAGTTCGCTTTGCACCACCGCAGTGATGCCGGAAGGCGTGGCTATCGACAACATCGCCAATGTAGCGTTGGTGACGAACTATGGCTGCAACAGCGTGTCGTTCTTCAGTTTGGATTACAGCAACGCGCACAATTATGGCGTGCCGTATGGAACACTGCTGGCGACAGTCGCGGTGGGAAATCATCCGATTGGGGTGGGAGTGATCCCGCGGCTTGGCTTTGCAGTTGTGGCGAATAATGGGGACGCTGACGCCTCGGTCTTGCAATATGGTGGAAGCCCGTTTACCGCCACGCAATTGGCGTTTACTTCGGTGACTTGCACCACGGGAACGGGATCGACCAATACCACGAATATCTGCACGGGCGTTTCTCCGACCGGGGTGACCATCGACCAGGATCGCGCGCTGGCATTGGTGGCAAACAGCGGGGGCAATAGCCTCTCGGCCATCGATTTGACCCCGATCTTGCATAATACGGCGAGTGGGTGTGCGGCCCCGTCCGGCAGCGCTTGCGTGCCTGTGGCGCAGCTCGTTGCGGTCAGCGGACCACCAACGGCGATTGCGGTGGATCCGAACCGGGCGATAGCAGTGGTGACGAACATACAGAACGCCGGAACAACGAGTATCACCGGTGGTCTGGATGTGATCAGCCTGGCGACTACTCCTCCCTCGAAGACCACCACGGCCTCGATCAACTCGCTCTCCGCGAATCCGACAGGCGTGGTATATGACCCAGTTCCAAATCCGGCCCTGTTCTACACAGTGTCGACACAGCAGAACGCCATCTACTCATTCAATCCCGACTCCGGGACGACATCGCTCATTCGTGTGGGCATTAACCCGTATTCGCTGGCGTACAATTACCAGACCGGGACCATAGTCACCGTGAACTCCTCGGCGAACACTACGTCCGTGGTAGACGCAGTGAACGCGCCGGTGTTCTCCACGCGAGAAACCTTGGGAATCAGCAGCCAGTCGCTATTTGCGATTGCAATTGACGAATTTACAAACACCGCGGTCATGGCGGATCAGAACAACGATCGCGTGCTGATCCTGCCGATGCCGAAGTAGATGCGGGGCGTGAAACATGGCGCGCGCATCAGGGGCTTCGATTGCGGGAAAATCTGCGACTCAGATATACTTAATTGTTTGTGATTCAGCGACAATCCGGGTTTGTGAGGCCGCGCCGCTCGGCATTCGGGACGGCCGCAGGTAGTCCTCGCTTCTGCATGGATCACAAAGAGAATTTGCCGGAAAACGCAAAAAAAGTTCAGGGTGTCCTTTCGTAGATTTAACTGGTCAGGAAAGGCGTGCCCGGAGATGAATAAGGAGACTACAGTGAAATCGAGAAATATGATTCGTGTGGGCGTTCTGGGCGTGGCGTGCCTGCTCGGAACGACGATGGTTCGTGCGCAGGCTGCAGCCGGGTCCGCGTCCGGTGGGAAGATCGGGGTGATTAACGTGCGTCAGGCCATCGTGACCACTGCGGAGGGAAAACAGGCGTCCGCGGAATTGCAGACACAGTTTCAGCCGCGCCAGAACGAATTGGAAGGAATGAACAAGCAGATCAATGATCTGCGGAGCCGGTTGAGCGCCGGGGCCAACACTCTGAGCGACGAAGAGAAAGTGCGTTTGACCCAGCAGGGGCAGCGTTTGACGCAGCAACTGGACCGCAAGAATAATGAGCTGAACGAAGATGTACAGGCGGCGCAAGCGGATGTAGTGGACAAGATCGGGCGGAAAATGATGGATGTGCTGGACCGCTACGCCCGGGAGAACGGTTTCGTGGCAGTGTTCGATTCTTCAGCGCAAAATTCGCCGATTCTATACGCTTCGACGAACATCGATATCACGCAAGAAATTATCAAGCTGTATGACCAGGCGTACCCGATGAAGGGCGGCACGGCTACGAACGCGCCCGCGACGCACAGCACGCCTGCTCCCAGGCCCACGGCCCCGAAGACAACCACGCCTCCCGCACCTAAGCCGTAAGCTGTAGCGGCGGTCGAAGCCGCGCAGTGCCGGGAAAAGGCTAACATGACGAAAGGGTCGCGTGTGCGACCAGCGCCCTGGTATTTCCCGATTGCCGGAAGTACAGCGTCATAAAAGCACCGGGGAAAGAAGGTACGGGTCTGAAGCCTCCGACCTGGTGGCCGCCTTGCTTTTGTGGGGTTACCGGAATATACTCTAAATTCGCTCTGTTACGGGTCGCACCATGAAGTGGGCGCAAGCCCACTTTTTTGTTGCCGGCGGAGGAACTGAGCTTCAGACCGGCTTAGGCCGGGGAGTCTTCAGGTGAATTTGGAAAAAATCCGCGAAGCTGCCGAACGGGTAGCTAGTTCGGAAGGCTTGGAAGTCGTGGATGTCGAATGGAAGGTGGGGAAGCAAAGGTTTCTGCGGGTGTACATCGATCGAGTCCCGCCTGCAAGTTCAGCGGAAACGACTGAAGCACAAGAAGTTGCTAACCCGTACGCGCGAGTCAGCCACGCGGATTGCGAACGGGTCAGCCAGCAGCTCAGCGTGATTCTGGATGTAGAGGAACTGGTGCCGGGGCCGGGATATGTGCTCGAAATCAGCTCCCCGGGAATGGACCGCGCGTTGAAAACGCCGGCGGAGTTTCAAAGGTTCACGGGCCGACTGGCAAAGATATCGACGAGCGAACCGATTGGCGAGGCGAAATTCTTCGAAGGGCGGCTGAAAGGGTTCACGGACGGAAAAGTGCGGATGGAGTTGAAAGGCAAAGAGGCGCGGATGGTGGAGATCCCGCTCGAAGCCATCCGCAAAGCGAACCTGGCGGTGGAATTTTAGGACGAAGAGAAAATGGCGAATCTGCTTTACCAACAAATTGAGATGCTCAGCCGGGAAAAGCACATCGAACCGGAAGTGGTGATTTCCGCCATCGAAGATGCCATGGTGGTGGCGGCTCGGAAATACTACAAATCCGAAGAGGACCTGCGCGGAAAGCTCAATGCAGAAACCGGACAGGTGGACGTGTTCTCGGTGCTCACGGTGGTGGAAGAGGTCACCGACCCCAAGCGTGAAATCAGCGTAGCGGACGCGAAGAAGAAGGACCCCAGTCTCGAAGTAGGCGGGGAAATCCGGACTACCAAACCGACGGATGTTCTGGGCCGGATTGCGGCGCAAACGGCGAAGCAGGTCATCCTGCAGAAGGTGCGCGAAGCCGAACGCGACACCATTTACAACGAGTACCACACGCGGGCAGGAGAACTGGTCACCGCAATTGTGAAGCGCGCGGAAGGTCCGGACCTGATCGTGGATATGGGGCGCACGGAAGCGCGTCTGCCGAAGCGGGAACAATCGAAACTGGAGACGTACAACATCGGGGAGCGTTTGCGCGTGGTGATCAAGGCCGTAGACCGCGCGGCAAAGGGACCCCAGGTGATTGTGTCGCGGGCCGATGCGTCACTGGTGCAGCGGCTGTTCGAAATGGAAGTGCCGGAAATTTACGACGGCACTGTGCAGATTCGAGCCGCGGCGCGAGAAGCAGGCGAGCGCACGAAAGTGGCCGTGGCCAGCCGGGATAAGGATGTAGATCCCGTCGGAGCATGCGTAGGCATGAAGGGCATGCGCGTACAATCGATTATTCGCGAACTGCGTGGCGAGAAAATCGACATTATTCCCTACAACGAAGAGACTGTCGCGTTCGCGCAAAAAGCGTTGAGTCCGGCGAAAGTGACGCGAGTGCAGATCACCGATCCCGAGAACAAAAAGCTGGAAGTGATTGTGGAAGACTCGCAGCTTTCGTTGGCAATCGGCAAAAAGGGTCAGAACGTGCGTCTGGCCAGCAAGCTGATTGGCTGGGATATTGACATCAAGAGCGAGGAAGAGAAGCGCCGCGAGATCGAAGAGCAAATGACCGCGCTTACCGCCCCGACGACACCGCTGACCGTGTTGGCGGGAGTGGGGCCGAAGACTATTGAGAAGATCGAAGCCGCGGGAATCACCTCACTGGAGAAACTGGCGAGCATGACGCCGGAACAGTTGATGGAGATACCGGGAATCGGCGAAAAAATGGTCGACAAAATTTATCAGGCTGTAAACCACTTCTACGAAGGTGGAGAAGCGGCCGCGCCGAGCGCCGAAGGCGAAACCGCGGAACCTGCGGAAGCCGGGGAGACCGAGGCTGGAGCCGAACCGGCGGAAGGCGCGGAAGGCGAAGGCACGGGGCAAACCACGAGCGAAGAGGCAAACTCGGCGGAAAGTACCGCCGTTGAAACACAAACTGGATCTGCACCTGAATCAGAAGCTCAGACTGAGGCGGATCACACAACCGAAGCATCCAATGAGAATTCCACCGCGGAGAATCACTCGGCGGCGGCTGAACCGCCGGAGCACCACGCTCCGGAGGGTCAGCAGGAAGAGAAAAGTTCCTAAGAAGTATGAGTGACGCAAACCAAGTTCGAATTAATGAATTGGCCAGAGAACTGGAGGTCAAGGCGAAAGCCATCATTGACCTGCTGCCGGGCTTTGGCGTAACCGAAAAGAAGACCCACTCGAGTTCCATCCCGATTGACGTTGCTGAGAAGGTCCGGCGACGACTGCAAGGAACGCCGGAACCAGCGGCGGTAGCGCCAGCGGCTGCTGCGCCGCCGGTTGCCGCGCCTGTGGCTCCCAAACCTGTGACGCCCGCGGCCCCCGCGCCACAATCCGCAGCGCCACAGCCGGCTGCACAACCGCCAGTACCGAGACCAGCGCCCGCTACGCCGCATGCTCCTGCTCCCCTGGCACATCCCCCGACGCATCCGCCAGCGCAGCCTGCTGTTCCGCAAGCGCCACGGCCAGCGGCACCACCGGCCCCGGCTCCAGCGCAAGCTGCGCCTGCCGCACCTGCTGCGGTTCGCCCAATGCCACCAACTGCTGCTCCAAGCGCGCCCGCAGCTGCGAGGCCCGCTGCTCCTTCACCGGCGCCCGGCACGCGAGCGTCCGCGCCAGCTCAACGGCCGCCCGTTCCTCACCAGCCACAGCGGCAAGGTTCGCCGACACCGGGACAACCTATTGGTGCGCGTCCACCTCAAGGTGCGCCGCCACAACGAATTCGTCCAACACAGCCTGGCGCGCAGCAGGGTCAGCAAAACGCGCGACCCGCTGCTGGCGCTAGTCCGGCCACGGCACAAAAGCCACCGGCTCGTCCGCCCATGCCGACGGGCGGAAATCGAGGTCCGATTCCGGGAACAGAACCGCGCTCCGAGCGGCCAAGCGGCCCGCGACCGGGTCAGCCAATGCGCCCGCAAACGGGACAAGGTGGACGTCCATTTTCTCCGCGGCCAGGAAGCTCCGGTCCAGGTGGACCCGGTGGTGGAGGTGGTCAACGGCCATGGGGCCAACGACCGGGAGCAGCGCCGTCGGGTTCACGACCCGGGCCGCGCACCCCAGGGCGTCCCGCCATGTTGCCGCCGTTGCCGGACAAGATGCCGTCCAAGGCGGAACCCGGTAAACCGCTGTATGCGCGCAGACCTACGCAGCGCCAGCGGCCGACGATGGATAAACGCGAGATTGAGGGCGAGCGGAAGCTGCATCCGACGCGTCAGCGTCCGGGAGCGGGTGGCCGCGGAACTGCCGCGATTGCAATTGCTCCGCCGGAGCCGCGTGCGCCACGCGAAGTGACCTTAACCGAAGGAATCACGATCCGCGAATTGGCCGAAAAGTTGGACATTCGCGCAAAAGATTTGTTGAAGACGCTTCTGGACCGCGGCGTGTTTGCCAGCATCAATCAAGCGCTGGACGTGCAGACGGCTACGGATCTGGCGCAATCGTTCAATGGCGTGGTCAGCGTAGTTTCGTTCGAAGAAGAAATGGTTCTGGAAGTTGCGAAGGAAGAAACGAAAGAGAACCTGAAGCCTCGTCCGCCAGTGGTGACCGTAATGGGTCACGTGGATCATGGAAAGACAAGCTTGCTGGACGGGATCCGCGAAGCAGATGTAGCCGCGGGTGAAGCTGGCGGCATCACTCAACACATTGGCGCGTACAAGGTGCAGATAGGCGAACGCAGCGTGGTGTTCGTCGATACGCCTGGCCACGAAGCATTCACGCGAATGCGCGCGCGCGGCGCCAAGGTGACTGATATCGTTGTGCTCGTGGTGGCCGCGGATGACGGCGTGATGCCGCAGACCCGCGAGGCCATCGATCATGCCAAGGCTGCGGGCGTGCCGATCATCGTGGCGATCAACAAGATCGATAAGCCCGAGGCGCAGCCCGAACGCGTGAAACGGCAGTTGACGGATTTGGGATTGATGCCGGCGGAGTGGGGCGGCGATACGGAATTCGTCGAAGTGTCCGCGAAGCAGAAGAAGAACCTCGATAAATTACTGGAAATCATTCTGCTAGTAGCGGATTTGCGCGAATTGAAGGCCAATCCGGATGCGCCCGCAAGCGGTACGGTGCTGGAGTCTCGAGTAGACAAAGGTCGCGGTCCGGTAGCGACGATTCTGGTGCAGAACGGAACTTTGCACACCAGCGACTTCTTTATCGCGGGTTCGGTATTCGGCAAAGTACGCGCGATGTTCGATGATCGCGGACGTCCCGTCAAGGACGCGGAGCCGTCGACGCCCATTGAAGTGCTTGGGTTGCAAGGTGTGCCAGAAGCGGGCGACCACTTCCAGGTTACCGAGGAGGCCAAAGCGCGTCACGTGGTGGAATTCCGGCAATCGAAGCAGCGCGACGCTCAGCTTCGCGCCAGCGCTGGAGCCAGGATCACTCTGGACCAGTTGCATGAGCAACTGAAGGCCGGCGAAGTGAAAGAACTTCCGCTGCTCATCAAGGCGGACGTGCAAGGTTCGGCGGAAGTATTGGAAGAGATGCTGCCACGACTTTCCACCGACCAGGTGAAGCTGAAAATCATCAGCGCTGGAGTGGGAGCGGTCACGGAAAATGACGTGCTGCTGGCCAGCGCCTCCGGCTCTATCATCATTGCGTTTGGCGTGCGACCCGACCGCAAGGCTGCGGACCTGGCGCAACAAGAAAACGTGGACATCCGGACGCACAACATCATCTACGAAGTGTCCGACGAAATTAAGAAGGCCATGGAAGGCCTGCTGGAACCGGTGGTCCAGGAAACCTTCTTGGGTCGAGCGGAAGTGCGCAACACGTTCCGCGTCAAAGGCGCGGGAACGGTGGCAGGCTGTTACGTGCTGGATGGAATTATGAAGCGCGACGCGCAGGTGCGCGTGGTTCGCGATGCCACAGTGATTTACACTTCGAAACTAAGCTCGCTGAAGCGATTCAAGGACGATGCCAGCGAGGTCCGCACCGGATTCGAATGCGGGCTCGGAATTGCCAACTTTAACGACGTGAAGGTCGGTGACATTCTGGAGTGCTTCCAGGTCGTCAAACTATCCGCCGCCGAAGCCGCCGCACAAGGGGCCGTCCCCGCCCGAAGGTAGCCAAACGCGTCGAAGCCCGGGCCTGACCGCCCGAGGATGAATAGCCATGCCAGTAGGACTGCTAACCCTGGAATTGCATTTGCCTGAGGCGCACTCGTTAAAAGATAAGCGTCAGGTGCTGCGCAGTCTGAAGGATCGCCTGCGCGGGCATTTCAATGTGGCCGTGGCGGAACTGGATTTTCAGGATATCTGGAACCGTTCGGTGGTGGGGGTAGTGACCTTGTCGAATGCGGAGCAGCACGTGGAAGAATCTTTGCAGCTGGTATTGCGCGAGGCGGACAAGATTCTGGGACCGCTGCTCATTTCGCATGACGTCGATTTTCTGTGAACTGGCGTGCAATTTGTGGAGATAGGATCGTTTTGCCATGAGCCCTGATCATCATCGTCATGAACGCGTCGGCGAGGAAATTGCCCACGAGATCAACGCCATGCTCGCTGGTGAATTGAAGGATCCGCGGTTGGAAGGAAACGTGTGCGTCAGCGAAGTGCGGGTGCAGCCGGACATGAAACACGCGCGCGTCTTCGTAAGCGTGCGTACGGAAAGCAGCAAGGAACAGTCCGACGCGATCAAAGCGCTGGAACATGCGGCAGGCTATATCCGGCATGAATTGATCGAGCGGCTGCAGTTGCGGCGCCTACCGGACTTGCACTTTACGCTGGACCTTTCGCAGGAGCATGTGGAGCGCATTGAACGGCTGCTGAAGCAGATGAAGACGGAGAAACCGTCGACGCCGGAAGCGAGTTCGTGAGCGCAGCGCTTATTGGCCTGTCATTTCGAACGGAGTCTGCGGAGTGAGAAATCTCTCTATCTGTGATCGAAGAGAGATTCCTCGCTACGCTCGGAATGACGTGGGATTTTGGCAGGAAGTGGGATTCTCGCTACGCTCGGAGTGACGTTTGACCTTTTTTGAGTAACTAGTCGGCGGGATAAACCCGCCGCTACGGAATCTGAATAACGGACAATTTTGGAATGGCCCGGCAACCACAACCTGCCCCGTATGACGGCGCTTTGGTGATCAACAAGCCGCAGGGCAAAACTTCGCACGATATTGTCGATGCGGTGAGGCACCTCGCGGGCTTCCGGCAGATTGGGCATTTGGGAACACTCGATCCGCTGGCAACCGGTGTGCTGGTCCTGCTTTTAGGCAAAGCGACCCGGCTCGTGCGATTTTATGCGGGACGCCGCAAGCGGTATGAAGCGGGATTTCGATTCGGCTACGCCACGAATACCTTTGACTCCGAAGGAACGGCGAGCGGGCCGGACACGAATCCTACGCTCGACCGCGAAGTGCTTGAGCGACTGGCGGCGGAGTCAGTGGGACGATTCGAACAAATGCCGCCGATCTTTTCCGCCAAAAAAGTGCATGGCAGGCCAGCATACGAACTGGCGCGCAAAAACCAGGTGGTGGAGTTAAAGGCAGCCACTGTCGAGGTTTTCGAGTACCGGCTGACCGCCATCGAAAATTCCGTGGCGCGGTTTTCGATTGAGTGCTCCTCCGGCACGTACATTCGATCCCTGGCGCAGGATATGGGGCAAAAATTAGGATGCGGCGCGCACTTAAGCGAGATCTGCCGGACCGCCGTGGGCGAATTTTCGTTGGACCAAGCCATCGAACTGCCGGAACTTGCGGAGGCGGCGCGCGCTGGACGATTTGCAAGCTGCCTGATTCCGCTGGAAAATTTGCTGCCAAACTATCCCAAAGCGAATGTGCTGCCGGTACTGGAAATGAAAGTGCGGCACGGCGGCAAGTTCAACGTAATGGTGTCGCAACTTCAGCCGGGAAGAGCCGAACTTCCACCGGGCGCGACCACGGAACTGGACGGCGCGGAAATCCACGCGCCGCGATTGCGGGTATTCAGCCAAGAGAATAAACTGATCGCCATCGCCGAAGCGGTGGTGCCACGCACGTATCAGCCTGTAGTGGTCTTCGATCCGCTGCCTTAAAGAAACTCGCAAGCGAAACCGGCAGCGGGGCTTGCGTGTTCCCTTGATTTTCAAAGCTGGAGAGTATCGCATGTCATCCGCTCCCACACCCGAACTTGCGAGCCCGCCGGGACTCAGCCGCCTGCTTACCATAGAAGCTCCCACTGCTGCGCGAGAATGGACGAACGGTCGCGCGCGCGAGATTTGCCAGCAATTGGAAGCCGGGCACATTGTATTTCTGCCTTCTTCGCCCATCGAAATTCCCAACGATGACAGCGAGCTGTTGCTGGGCCGCAAGCAATCCAGCTCCGCGTATCACAAGAATATCGCTTATCGGCCGTTGGAAGATCGCGTGACTGGGCTGGATCGAGAGGAAGCGGAGGAAGCCGAGGAGTTGCGGCGCATCCTGCGGGATTATTCGCGGAAATCGATCGAATTCCTCGGCAGATTTCTTGCCCCGTATGCGGGTAAATGGAAACTGGAGTTTGCGAGTTTCCGGCCGATCGAGGAGAAAGGACGACAGGCCCGGCTGCACGCCCGAAACGACCTGTTGCACTTCGATTCGTTTCCGACGCGGCCGACAAACGGAGCCCGAATCCTGCGATTCTTTACGAACATCAACCCCACAGAGAATCGCGTGTGGCTGACCTCGCAAACGTTCGAAGCATTTGGGCCGCCGCTGGTGAAAGGCGCGGGGCTGATTTCGTCTGTGAACAACCCGATGTTGCGTGCAGTGCGGTCGTTAGGCCGAGCGCTACATCTTCGAAACGAGAATCGCTCTCCCTATGATGATTTGATGCACCGATGCCACAACGCCATGAAGGAGAACGAAACGTTTCAACGAGACACGCCGAAAAATCAGTGGGAATTTCCGCCGAATTCTTCGTGGATGGTGTTTACGGATTGCGTAAGCCACGCGGTTTTGTCGGGTCAATACGCGTTGGAACAGACGGTGCTGATTCCGCAGGCTGCGCTGGTGGAACCGCAGCGCTCTCCTTTGGCGGTTCTGGAAAAGGTAACGGGTCAGCGGCTGACGGTCTGACAGAGTCGCGTGCCAGGCGGGCCGCTCCAGGCCGACCGGCTAATGCCAAAAAAATTATTGATCGGGACGATGCGGGGGCTCGGGACGAGGCTGCGGTTCCGTGCCCGGATTCGCCGCAGGAGGAGCGGGCTGTTGCGGATTTGGCTGCGCCGGCTCGTTTGGATTCGGAGTCGGAGCCACCGGTGCGTTTGGAATTGGAGCGCCAGGAGCGCCGGGGGGCTGATTTTCCGGAACAGGTTCTTGTGGTGGCGGTGAAACAACCGCGCCTGCGGAACCGCGCCCGCTGGGTTCACCGCGACCAGCATAAATATCCCGCGATTCGTGAATGGGAATGCGCAATTCGCGCGGCGTAATCAGGATGAGTAGTTCGTTGTTGGTGAACGAATCAGTGTGCGTGCCGAAGAGGTAACCCGCGTACGGAATGTTCGCGAGCCCGGGAATTCCGGCCAAAGCCTTCGATTGCTCGTCGTCTATCAGTCCGGTAACTATGGAGGTTTCCCCCTGCTTCAACCGAATCGTTTGTGAGACGCTCTCATTGGAGATGATGGGAATGCCATTGAAGTTCGATCCGGAAAGGGCCTTAATCTCGTAGTCCATTTGCAAGGTGACTTCATTGTCTGGATGCACAAACGGAGTTGCCTTCACTTTCAGTCCAATGTCGACATATTCGGAGCCCGGATAAGGCGTTTGCGCGAGCGAGCCATTCGCGATCAGACTCGTGGGGCTGATCAGCAGGGTCACATCTCCGGCCGAACCGGTGAGGTCATTGGTGACCACGACGTCGGGCAAGCTGTTGCCCGTGAAAGTACCCAGCAGGATAGCCGTGGGATTGGTTCCTGCGGCGGGTTCCAGAGCCTGCGTGAACAAACCACTGCCGAGATCGACATACACCACTACGGTGCCGGAGCCTTGGCTAGTCACCGCAATCCCACCGGTAGCAGTACCCACGAGGTCGCCAATGGCGACGCCAGCAGGAGCGGAACTGACCCCCAACGGTGACTGCGAGGAAGCGTTAAAGGTGCCATCGCCATTCCCCAAATACACGGTAACGCTGTTGTCGTTCTGATTGGCGATTGCCAAACTCGGCCCGGTGCCGCCCGCCAGAGTGCCCGAAGCGATCGCGACAGGAAATTTGCCAGTAGCAAGAGGACTGCCCGAGAACGGCTGAAACGTTCCATCGCCATTGCCTTCCAGCACCGTCACGTTATTACTGCTCTGATTGACGATGGCCAGGTCAGGCTTGCCGTCGCCGTTGAAATCAGCCGAAGTAACGGCGATGGGCCCAGTCTGATCCGAGGGCAGATGGAACGGCGAGCCAGCCACTTGAGTAAAAGTGCCGTCCGCGTTGCCGTTGAATACGGAATAGCTGTTGTCGGCAAAATTCGTGACCACGAAACCGAGACTTGCGTTCGTGTTGGAATTGAAGGTTCCCAAAACAATTCCGCTGGGCTGGTTGCCAACGATGTAGCTCACCGCTTGTTTGGGATTGGTGAATGTGCCGTCGCCATTACCGAGGAGAACAATCACGGAATTATTGATTTGCGAGGCCACGACCAGGTCGGGCGTGGAATCAGTGTTCGTGTTCAGCGAGCCGGCGGCGATGGCCACGGGACTTCCTGCGCCACCCTGCGAAGCAGTGATCGATGTGCTGCCCGCAGCGACTCCCGTTGCCAGACCGGAACTCGCGTTTATGGTGGCGACCGAGGTTTTCGAAGACGCCCAGGCAACCGATGAAGTGACGTTCTGCGTGGTGCCGTCGCTATACGTTCCTGTAGCGGAGAAGGGCACAGAAGTGCCAGCGGCGATCGTCAAACCCGCGGGAGAAATGGAGATGGATTTCAGCGTGGCCGAAGTAACCGTCAGCGTGACTGGAGCGCTGGCGAAAGCGCCCAGCGCAGCGCGGATTTGCGTGGTACCCGTGTTCAGCCCGCGTGCCAGGCCTGAGCCGGCACCGATGCTGGCGACGCTGGTATTCGACGAACTCCAGGTGGAAGTGGTGGTCACATCCTGCTGAGTGCCGTCACTGAAGGTGCCCAGCGCGAAGAATTGCTGCGAGGCGCTTTTGGCAATAGAGCCGGAAGTGGGCGTAACGGCGATCGACTTCAATGTGGCGGAAGTGGTGGTAAGCGCGGCGGCGGGGCTGGCGAGGTTGCCAAGCGTAGCCGTGATTTGTGCTGTTCCAGGCGCCTGACCTTGAGCCAAACCGTTTTGTGCCCCGATGGTGGCTGCCGCTGTGTTGGAGGAGGTCCAACTGACGTCGGCGGAAATGTCCTGGGTGGTGCCGTCGCTGAACGTACCAATGGCGTGAAACTGCTGGGCGCCACGAGGCGCCACTGAAGCGGTGGCTGGGAACACCGCGATGGATTGCAGGGTCGCGTTGGTAACGTTGAGGGTGACCGCGGGGCTGACAACCCCCGCTTGATTTGTACTGGAAGCGGCCGGCCCAAGCGAAATTGGCGAGTTGGTCGCTTGCGCGAATTGCGGGCTGATTCCAACGCCTTGGTTCAGCAGAATGGTTAAGGAATTGTCGACCTGATTGACGACCGCGAGATCCTGGCCGCCAGAGCCACGAAAATCGGCAGCGGCCATGGCCACCGGGCCTTGGCCAACGGTGAATTGTTGGGTTTGAATGGTGCCGGAAGGAGTTCCGCCGACGCTGGGAGTAGCTGATCCGCCGCCCAGGCTATTCGACAGCAAGGAAAGCGTAATGGGATAACGCTCGCCCACAAAAAATGTGGCTGGCTTTCCGTCTTGCGCCCTCATTAAGACTTGACGCCCGCTGCGAACAAGCGACAGCGATTCCGCAAAGCTCGCAGTCGCTGAAGGCAGGGTGACCAGGAACAGGGTTTTCCCTCCGCCAAATGCGGCAAACGGTGGAATGGCTGAAGCTAAACCACCTAACCCTCCCGTCGCGGCGGTGCCAAATATCGAGGCCGCCAAGGTGAGCAACTGGGAGTAGCTGGTTGCGGAACGCAACGCACTCTCCACGCTGGAAGGCACGTGATAAATTGTTGTGCTTGTGGAAGGGGTAATGCCCAGCTTTCTGGCGTTGTTGCGGTCCACTTCCAGGAACTGCATATCCAATAAGACTTCGCCATGACCCTGCTCCAGGTCCTTGATCACCGCACCGGCAAGGCGGACGCGCGGAATAGTGTCACGAATGGTGAGGCTGTGTGAGGCGAGAGATTGTTGAATGCGATTGGAGCCGGTGACGTCGCGAACCGCTTTCACCACCTCAGAAATTTCCGTTGACGTGACGGATTCGGGAAGTTCGAAGGTTTGCTGGACGACGGTTTCGAACGCTTTGCGTTTTTCCGCGGTATCCGCGGCCACGAAGATTGTTGTGGAGTTGAGTGCTTTCCAGAAAGTGCCGGTTTCCATGGTCAGCACCTTCATGGCGGTATCGAAATCAACATCGTCCAGACGCAACTTCACGTTGCGGCCCGAAAGGTCGGGATCAAAGGTGGCTTTCACGCCAAACGCGGCGGTCACTTGTTGGTATGCGCTCTGCAGGTCCGCCTGGAAATGAAAACTCTTTGTGCCCTTGGCGGGACTCAGTTGCGGCACACCTTCCGGAGGTTCTTCCGGCGTGGTCTCTTTCGTCTGGTCGCGCATGGAATCGACTTGCTTGAGGCGCTCCAGCAGAATGGCGTTCGTGGGGTCAACGTGCAGTGCGGCCGCAAGTTGCTCAGTGGCTTCCAGGAATTTTCCCTGCACCGTCAATTTTTCCGCGTTGTCCACGTAGGCTTGCACCAGTTTCGAGCGGAGCGCCGCAGCTTTTCCTACGATGGTTACATCGAATGGCGCATAGCTGGCGGCTTCGTCATAGGCAGCCAAGGCGTCTTCCAGCGCGCCGGCTTCTTCTTTCCTGTCGCCTAACTCCACGAGCTTTTTGGCTCGCTTGGGATCCGGCTTCACCAACGCGTGAGCGTCCTGGTCCCGCGCAGCACCTGACAGGCTCTGGCGTTCCTGAGCTGGCAGGCAAGGACAAGCCAGAACCCAGGAGAGCAGGCAGGCGGCCAGTATGCGGTGAGTGCGGTGGTGGTACATAAGATTACTTAGACGCAAGTCTCCATTCTACAGTGGGCCGAGGAAAACGGGGCGAACTGCCGACGGTTTCGGCCCAGAGAAACCCACATTCAAGGACGTGCGGGCCGCGGAGGGAGACACGGCACAGAGGTGTTGTGTGCCCTTGACGAGGAGAAGAGGGAGAGGGTAGACTGGATTTCGTAGTTGCAAATCATTTTCAAGTGGAGTTCCCGTGCTTTCCGCCTTCTTAATTGCTCTTCGTGAGGGAGTCGAAGCTTCCCTCGTCGTTGGAATTGTCCTTGTTTACCTGGCGCGCACTGGCCGAGCGCAGTTGTCCCGTTACGTGTGGGGCGGAGTAGCGGCCGCGGTGGCGTTGAGCCTAGCGGTGGCCATCGCGCTGGACCACTTCAATATCAGCGAGGACGGCTTCGAAGGCTTGATGTATCTGGTGGCCGCGTTTTTTGTGGTGACCATGATTTTGTGGATGAACAGCGTCGCCAAGCACCTGAAGAAAGAAATTGAGGAGAAGGTGGAGAAGTATGCGGCGCGCGAGGGTTCTGCGGCTGGATGGGGCATTGGGTTATTCGTGTTTTTGATGGTGCTGCGCGAAGGCGCGGAGTTGGCGTTGGTGTTGCGAGCTGTGGAAATGTCCACCGAAGGTCTGCAAACGTGGATCGGAACCGTGGCGGGAATCGCCGCGGCGGTGGCGGTGGGATTGTTCTTCTTCAAAGGAACATTGAAAGTGCCGCTGCACCGGTTTTTCGCAGTGACCAGCACGATTCTGATTTTAGTGGCCATCCAACTGGCGGTGACCGGGCTTCATGAGCTGAGCGAGGCGCAGTGGATTCCTTCGAGCAAAGCAGAGATGGCGATTTTGGGACCCATCGTTCGCAACGACCTGTTCTTTTTCATTTTTATATTCGGCGCGGTGGTCGTGATGGTCTTCCGCGAATGGCAGAACATGGCTCAAGCGAAAGCACCTTTGGCCACCATGAATGATGCGGAACGGCGGCTGATGCAGGCGAAGAACCGGCGGCAGCGGCGCTGGATGATGGCCACAGCGGTGGCGAGTTTAGGAGTTATCCTGGCGCTGACCGCGGATTTCATCTATGCCCAGGTGAACGCGGCGCCGCCGAAAGCTCAGCCGGTGCAGGCGGAAAACAACATGGTGCGGATTCCCATCGCCGAGGTGCAGGATGGTAATATGCACCTTTTTACGTTGACCACAGGCGGGCAATCCATTCGCTTCATGGTCATCAAAAAGCCAAATGGCTACGGCACTGCCCTCGACGCATGCCTGATTTGCGGCGCGGAAGGATACCGGCAGGAAGGGCAGAACGTGATTTGCCGGCATTGCGCGTCGGCAATTTACATTCCGTCGATTGGCCAAAAAGGCGGATGCAATCCTATTGGTTTTCCCTCGCAAGTGCAGGGCAACGATATCGTGATTGATGTTTCCGCAGTAACGAAAGCAGAGCAGGAAGTTCCACGATAGGAGAGAGTTTCCTTCCACACCCAGCAAAATGTTCCTGCGACTTGTAGCCGATTCCTTCACGCGACGTCCCCGTCGAAAAATTTTGAGCATGGCCGCACTGGCTATGGGCATGGCTGTGGCTACCGCGGCGCTCAGTGTGTCCTTGGACGTGGGAGACCGGCTGGCTCAGGAATTTCGCAGCCTGGGCGCGAATCTGTTGGTGACGCCGCAAGCGGACTCGCTGCCGCTGGAGATTGGGGGAGTGGATTACCGTCCGGCCAACGCGGGGACGTACTTGCCGGAAGCGGACCTGGGGAAGCTTAAGACGATTTTCTGGCGGTTCAACATCGTAGCGTTCGCGCCGATTCTACAATCCCCGGGGCAAATGCTACCCGGCACTGCGAGCAATCCTAAGCTTTCGGACCGCAGCGATGTCGAGATTATTGGAACGTGGACGAACCATGCGGTTCCCATTCCCGACGGCACCACCTACGTCACTGGGATCGCGAAGACGAACCCATGGTGGACTGTGGATGGTCGTTGGTTTCAGGAAGGCACGAGGGAATGCGTCATCGGAAAGGCGCTTGCCAAGCGCCAAGGCTTGCATATTGGCGACAAAATTCTCTTGAACGTGCCGGACCCTTTGAAGAAGATGCAGGCCTTCGCGCGATATACCATCACAGGAGTGCTTTCCACCGGAGCCACTGAGGAAGATGCCGTGGTTGTTTCGCTTGCGGATGCACAAAAGCTGGCTGGTCTGCCGCAAGTCTACCGGCGATTGTACGTGAGCGCGTTGACGAAACCGGAAGATGCGTTCGCGCGCAAGGATCCGAAATCGATGACCCCGGAGGAATTCGACAAATGGTATTGCACGCCGTACATTTCCTCCATTGCGTTGCAAATTAGCGAAGAGTTGAAGGGCACGGACGTGCGCGTTATCCGTCGTGTGGCTGAAGGCGAAGGAAACGTGCTGACGCGGGTCCGCACGCTGCTGTGGTTAGTGACCTTTGCGGCGTTGCTGGCCGCTGCGTTGGCCGTGGGAGCTTCGGCTGCTGCTTCGGTGATCGAGAGGCGAACGGAAATTGGCTTGATGAAGGCGCTGGGCGCGAACTCAGGATTGGTGGGCATTTTGCTCGCATCTGAACAACTACTCCTGGCATTTGTGGGCGGAGGAGTCGGGTACGCGATTGGAATATTTCTGGCGCGAATCCTCGGTGAGCGGATTTTTGGGTTTACGCCGGAACCGAAGCTCTTCGTATTGCTCATCATTCTGGTCCTGGCGGCGATGATCACTTTGCTGGGCAGCGCATTTCCGCTAAGACAAGCCTCGCGCTACGATCCTGCGCCAATCCTCAGGGGCGAATGATGGCCACTTCGATGTTCTGGCGAATCGAACGCAGGCTGCTGACCGCCAACTACGGGCGTTTGTTCGTAATCTTGCTGGCGCTTGGCGCCGGCGCGGCGGTTTCCAGTGCATTGCTGAATTTACAGATGGACGCGAAAAAGCGGCTGACCACCGAGTTTCGCGCATTGGGTGCGAATGTGATTGTTGCGCCGCGGCAAGCTACGGACCAGAACGCCACAGGCGCGACTCTCGATGAAGGACTGCTCGCGCAAGTTCCCAAGGAATACGAAGGCAAGCAGGTGCCGGCGGTTGGTTTTTTGTACGTAATCGGCGAGGCGGCCAAGAGCGGCGAAACTCATTTCGAACCTGCGGTGATTGCCGGTACTGAGGGAAATGGGTTGACGCAAGTGCGACCGGGGAGGCGCAAGGAATACTTGGCAAATCTGGAAAGCGATCCTGAAGCGTGCGAGATTGGTGAGAAAGCTGCCGCGCAGTTTAAAGTGCATGCGGGCGATTCCTTGCAATTACGAAATCAGGGCAGAACCGCGGCGTGCAGACTGTTTGCGGTGGTGGCGACCGGCGGCGCGGAAGATGCCCAGGTATTCACGAAATTGCGAACCGCACAGAATTTGGCGGACCTGGGCGGCAAGCTTAGTTTGATTCAGGTGAGCGTGACGGCAACACCGGATTCGGTGAAATCGTTCATTGCGGCGCTTGGACAACGGTTCAGTGGCGTGAACGTCAGTGGAATCAAACAATTTGCGGAGGCGGAGAGCCGGATTTACAACCGCATCAGCGGCTTGCTCACTTCCACGGTTTTATTGGTGCTGTTCCTCACGTCGCTTTGCGTGATGGCCGGTATGAGCAATGTGGCTATCGAACGCAAAAACGATGTGGGATTGATGAAGGCGATTGGCGGTTCCGTGCAGCGAGTGGTTCGCTTATTTTTAGTGGAAGCGATTCTGCTGGGAATTGGAGGAGGGCTAATCGGGTCAGCTGTAGGCATTCTCGTTTCGATCTGGCTGGGCAAATCGGTGTTCGGCGTCGCCGCCGAGCCGCGCTGGGTTGTGTATCCTATTTCTGTAACGCTCACGATTATCACTTCTATCCTGAGTGCGTTCCCGTTGCGCCGCCTGGCGAGCATCCGTCCGGCGTATGTGTTTCGAGGTGAAGAGTGACGGCCCAGGTCAAAATCGATTCGTTGGTGAAGGATTACGGAAACTTGCGGGCGCTGAACGGAATCTCCCTGCACATTCAGGCCGGGGAATGGGTTGCGCTGATGGGGCCATCGGGCTCAGGAAAAACGACGCTCATCAATATTCTGGGCGGGCTGGATACGTTGACGTCGGGTCATGTGGTGGTGGATGGAGTGGATTTGGCGAATTTCACGGAAAACGATTTGGTGCGCTATCGGGCAGAGAAGGTCGGATTCGTGTTTCAGCAGTTTCACCTGGTGCCGTATTTGAACGCGCTCGAAAACGTAATGCTGGCGCAGTATTTCCATAGCGTGACTGATGAAGCACAGGCCACGGAAGCGCTGAAGCGCGTGGGACTGGCGCACCGGTTGACGCATTTGCCTTCGCAGCTCTCGGGTGGCGAGCAGCAACGTGTGGCGATCGCGCGGGCGTTAATCAATCAGCCAAAAATGATTCTGGCGGATGAGCCTACCGGCAATCTGGACGAAGCCAACGAGGAAATCGTGCTCGGCCTGTTTCGCGAACTGCACAGCGCGGGGCACACGATTCTGATGGTGACGCACGATCCAGAAATCGCGCAACAGGCTGACCGGAAAATTGAATTGGCGCACGGACACCTGGCGATTGACCAGCGAATCTCCATGGACGACGGCATCCACTTCGATCATTTGCTGGAACAAATCTGGGTTTGTGGCGAAGAAGGAAATCGCGCGGATGTGGCGCACATTCGCACACCTGGTGGCGTCGATCCGGTGAAAACCCTGGCGCGCATGGAAGACCTGCGGCTCATTTCCCTGCAAGAGGATCACGAAGTGCTGCTGACCGAACGAGGGGCGAGCCGGGCGCGAGACGTGGTGCGGCGTCATCGCCTGGCAGAGCGGCTATTTAAAGATACCTTCCGAGTCGACGAGCACGAGGCGCATACCCAGGCTTGCAAATTCGAACACATCATCAGTCCGGAGTTGGATGAACGCATCTGCAGCTTTCTGGGACATCCGACAACGTGCCCGCATGGCAATCCCATTCCCCCAGGCGACTGCTGCAACGGAAACAAAAAGTCTGGAGAAAAGTAGTCATGCCGACGCCGATTGATCTGCGCAAAAAGCCGAAAGAAGTGAAGATCCACGTGAAGACGGGCGCAGGCGTAGATATCGTTTGGGCGGACGGCCATGCGAGCCATTTCGATTTTCCGTATCTGCGGGACCATTGTCCGTGCGCCACTTGTAATGACGAGCGCGCCAAAAAAGATTCGAGTGCGGACGTGAAACTCGCGTCATCGCCATTGCTGCCTATGTACAAGCCAAAAGCGCGGGCGCAAGGCGCGTCGCAAATGGGGAACTACGCGATCCAAATCAACTTTACGGATGGCCACTCCACGGGAATATTCAGCTACGACTATCTGCGGACCTTGTGCCCCTGCCAGGAGTGCGCCAGCGCATTTCGAGCCGCTGCTGCTTCCTCTACACAATAAGCTGTGCTAAAAAGCATGATTACAGTTGTTCGTCACTAATCGGAATTTGTGCGTGCCTGCGAGAAATGAAGAAGACCAACTTCAAAACTGTGGACGAATATCTCGCCGCGATCCCGGAACCGGGGCGCACCACATTGCGGAAGTTGCGGAGGATGATCCGCTCGATAGTGCCGCGGGAAGCCACGGAAACGATCAGCTATCAAATGCCGGCGTTCCGGTATAAAGGCGCGCTGGTATGCTACGGTGCATTTTCCGGTCACTGCAGCTTCTTTCCGATGGATGCATCGCTCATCGTGAAGTTCAAGAAGGAACTCGAAGACTACACCACCGCGAAAGGAACCATTCGCTTTCCGCTGGATAAGCCACTTCCGACAGCGCTTGTGAAAAAGATCGTAAAGGCGCGAGTGGCGCGAAACGAAGAAAAAGCGGCGCGCAAAAAAGCAAAACGGCCACTTGGCCGAGTCTGAAACCCGCGAATCCGTACTTATTTGCAGTGAGGCCAAATGCAAAATCCCTTAGATTCTTCTTCCAAAGGCGTTTCGGACGTGGGACGCGGGAACCGCGCCCGGACGGCACGCGTGGCCATCGTTGGAACGGGGTTTGTTGGTGCGACTACGGCATACGCATTGCTGATTTCGGGGACGGTTGCTGAAATTATATTGGTGGACAAGGACAAGGAGCGCGCCGAGGGGCACGTGCACGATTTGCGGGATGCCGCGTTGTTCTCGCACACCACACGTGTGATTTCCGGTGACTACGCGGATTGCTGCGATGTGGATGTAATCATCATCACCGCGGGTGTCAGCCAGGCACAAACCATGGCGTCGCGACTCGATGACTTGAAAGAGAGTGCCGCGATACTCAAGGAAATTGTCGAGGGAATTGCGAGTCATAATCCGCGAGGTGTTTTGGTTCTCGCGTCGAATCCTGTAGATGTACTCAGCTATGCTGCATGGAAGTGGTCGCGGCTACCCGCGGGACAAGTGATTGGGTCGGGCACCAGCTTGGATACCGCGCGGTTTCGCTGGAGGCTAGCGGAGCTCTACGGCGTGGCTCCAGAAAACGTACATGCGTACATCATCGGGGAACACGGCGACAGCCAGGTCCCGGTGCTGTCTTCAGCTCGCGTTGCTGGTGTTCCCTTGGGAGATTTTTGCCGGCAATCAGGTTTGCCCTACGAGGAAGATGTGCTCAAACGCATTGCGGAAGAGACTCGCAAAGCAGGTCTGGAGATTCTCCACGAGAAAGGGGCAACCTATTTCGGGATCGGGGCCGCGCTGGTTCGCATCGTGACGGCCATTTTGCGAGATGAACACGCGGTGTTAACGGTGTCGAGTCTAGTGCCAGCATCCATGGATTTGGGAGAGGTATTTTTGTCTCTACCGGCGATCGTCGGTTGCAACGGTGTCGCTCGCGTTGTTTCCATCCCGCTGAGCGAGGGCGAGAAAGATGCCTTGGGGAAATCAGCCGACATACTCAAACGACACATAGGAATGTTGGAGAGCGGTACGGCTGCGGCGGTTTAGCGTTCACCCAGGCAGGGCAAATGTTCAAGTGCATTCACCACATTGCGATTATTTGCTCCAACTACGAAAAATCGAAGCGTTTCTATATAGAGACGCTGGGGATGGAGGTTGTGCGTGAGGTTTTTCGTGAAGAAAGACAATCTTTCAAGCTGGATCTGAAGGTCGGGGACACCTACCAAATCGAACTGTTCTCATTTCCCAATCCTCCAAAGCGCGTATCTTCGCCGGAAGCGTGTGGCTTGCGCCACATCGCGTTCGAGGTCGAGGACGTCCAAGCTACGGCGCAAAGATTGAAGTCCAAAGGTGTTGACGTAGAGGCTATCCGGGTGGACGAATTTACAAACAAGCGTTTTACATTCTTCCGCGATCCTGACGGTCTTCCCATTGAAATCTATGAAGGATGAGGCCCTAGAATCCACTGGATTGAGTAGGCTATCGCCTGTTTAATCGGCTAGACGCAGGCTGACCGCCACGGGACGGGCAAACTGGACTTGCCTCGGGAAAAGTGGGAGCATTGCATTCTACAGGTCTGAATACCCGTCAATGAGCACCACGTCTCAAAACCCGGCTGCACCGGGCAGCCGAGGGAATGCGCTTCCGCGTGTTCTCGTCGCCACCACCGCGCTGTTAAGTTTCATTTCCTTCTGGCGGGCCGCCGCGATTGTCTTGAACGACCTGGCCTCGTCGGCGTACTACGCAGGCGGCGAAGCGGAAGCGTACATCGGCAAGGCCGCACCCTGGTTCATTTTGGGCATCATGCTGTTCAGCTACTGCGTCCGCGCCATCTACGTGGAAAGCTGCAGCATGTTCGTGCGCGGCGGTGTATACCGCGTGGTCAAGGAAGCCATGGGCGGCACGCTGGCAAAGTTCAGCGTGTCCGCGCTCATGTTCGACTATATTCTGACGGGCCCGATCAGCGGCGTATCTGCGGGCCAATATATTGTCGGCCTGTTGAACGAAACCAGCGATTACATTCATCTTGGGTTACACATAGCGCCAGATTTCGGCGCAGCGATGTTCGCCGTGCTCTGCACCACTTACTTCTGGTGGTACAACATCAAAGGCGTTCACGAATCCAGCCAAAAAGCGATGCGCATCATGCAGGTGACTACCGTTATGGTGGTGATCCTGATTGCCTGGTGCCTTTACACCGTTTGGCTGCGTCATCCCGCGCTGCCGCCGTTTCCCCGGCCGAGCAACTTGAAGCTGGAACCCAACGCGATGGGTTGGCTGTACGGCGTGCACTTTGCGCATTTTGCAGGTGTGATCGCGATTTTCGTGGGACTCGGGCACTCGGTTCTGGCCATGAGCGGAGAAGAATCGCTGGCCCAGGTGTATCGCGAGATCGAGCACCCCAAGTTGCCCAACCTCAAGAAAACCGGGCTGGTGATTTTCATCTACAGCCTGGTATTCACCTCGCTGGTGTCGTTCTTTGCGGTGATGATCATTCCCGACCGTGAGCGGCAAAATTTCCTGGAGAACCTCATCGGCGGGTTGGCGATGAACCTACAGGGTCCATTCCTGATGCGGTTGATTTTCCATGCCTTCGTTGTGGTGGTGGGAACGCTCATCCTGGCCGGTGCGGTGAATACGGCGATTGTCGGTTCCAATGGCGTGCTCAACCGCGTGTCCGAGGACGGCGTGCTGTCCAGTTGGTTCCGGCAGCCACACCGGAAATTTGGCACGTCCTACCGCATCATCAATATTATTGCCGGGCTGCAGATTCTGACGATTATCATCAGCCGCGGCGACGTCACTTTCCTGGCGAACCTGTATGCCTTCGGCGTGATCTGGAGTTTCGCGATGAAGGGCATGGCGGTGCTGGTGCTCCGCTACACGCACCCGGGCGACCGGGAATATCGCGTGCCGCTGAATTTCCACATCTTTGGAGTGGAGATTCCCGTTGGACTTGGGCTGATCACCTTAACGCTGTTCGGTATTGCTGTCACCAATCTGTTTACCAAGAAAGACGCGACCATCGCTGGCGGAATCTTCTCCGTGGCCCTGTTCATCGTGTTTACGATTTCCGAAAAGATTACCCGGCGCGGCCAGGCGGCCAGCCACCACGAAGAAATGGATCAGTTCCATCTGGCGCTGGAAGGCGAGCTTACGCCGGAAGCGGTAGGAGCCAGGCCGGGAAACATCCTGGTGCCGGTCAGCAATATTCACGCGCTGTATCACCTGGGAGCGGTGCTGGACCGGGTGAAGCCGGGACGGCGGGATGTCGTGGTGTTACACGTGAGATTGTTGCGGCGGTCGGCGTCGGGTGAATACGATTTGGACGCCGAGCAGTTGTTTGGCAGCATCGAGCAGCAGCTCTTTACGCAAGCGTTGTCCATGGCGGAGAAGCGCGGGAAGAGCATCCGCCTCGCGATCGTGGCTGCCAGCGATTTATGGGACGGCATTTTGCGAGCAGCCACCGCGTTGCAATCCAGCACCATCGTGCTCGGACATTCACCAAAAGAGCCGACCGAGGAACAGGCGCGGCATATCGGGGATGCGTGGGAGAAGCTGGGCGACCCCAAGCCGCAATTCAACCTGGAAATTCATCTGCCGAATGGCGACAAGGTCTACAAAGTCTTGGGGCCACACGCGCCGAACCTTACAGCGAACGAAGTGAATTTGATTCACCGGCTGTGGCTGCGCTTCAATGAAACGATTGCGCCGTTGGAATTACACCACCACGACGTGGTTCACTTCGCACTGGAAGAAGTGCAAAAAGAACTGGACGAAGGCAAAGAGGAAGAGCTGGTAAACCGCCTCCGCGCGCACATCGAGGCAAACCTCAAGAAAAAACCGCAGTCCTAAAGGGGCTTTCGATTGGTTAGACGATGCTGGTGCAGTGTCCGCACCTCTTCGCGGCGACTGGGATCTGCATCGCGCATTCTGGACAAGCTTTCGTGGTCACTGATGGCGCCGGCTTAGGCAGCCAATGATTCACGGAGCGCACCAAAAAAAACACAGCGAACGCCACGATAATAAAGTTTATGACGGTATTGATGAAGCTGCCGTAATTGAGAGTTGGTGCCCCCGCAGCTTTGGCCGCAGCCAGCGAGTTATAGTGGGTAGCACTCAGATTGATGAACAGATTCGAAAAGTCAACATGGCCGACGAGTCGGCCGATCGGCGGCATGATCACATCGTCGACGAGCGAAGAAATTACTTTGCCGAACGCCGCACCGATAATAACGCCCACGGCCAGATCCAGAACACTGCCACGCATGGCAAATTCTTTGAACTCTTTGAGCACTCTTCTCCTCCTTGAATTAGGTGCAGGAATATCACGTCCGGCCTTGGGCGGAAAATCGGGGCTGGAGTTTCAGATTGCCAGCGATTATATAGGAAGAAATTCAGCGCTGCTTCAAAATTAATAACGAACCAACAAGCCCGCGAACGATCAGGACCACGCCGCAGAGCGCCAGGAATTTTCCAGCCCACATAAAAGGCACGCGGCCGATGGCCAGCATCAACAAGCCCAACATAATCATGGAACCGCCGCGATTCCATTTTTGCCAACGAGCCCACCACTCGCCGGGCTTCAAGACAGCCAGAACGCCCCAGGCGACTACGCCAATGCTGATAACCAGCCACCCAATGCTGCGTGGATTGAAGTTGATGAAACCGCGCAGGCCCAACCAAATCACTAGCCCCCCGAGCAGTATAAAAATGAATTCGACGGTGACCTGGGTGAGCCGGGCAGGCGTGAGCATTGCATCCCTGAGCTTACGCGACGCGCTCGATGCGAACTTTCATCGTGACCGGAGTGCGCGGCTTGTCCATGCTGTCGCGCGGAGTATTGGAAATTTTATCGGCGATATCCTGGCCTTCCACAACTTCACCGAAAATGGTGTGGCGATTGTCCAGGTGAGGCGTGGAAGCGACGGTGATGAAGAATTGGCTGCCGTTGGTATTCGGGCCGGCGTTGGCCATCGATAGGCGCCCGGCCTTCGAATGCTTGAGCGAGGGATGGAATTCGTCACCAAAGGAGTAACCGGGACCGCCACGTCCATCCCCCCGAGGACAGCCGCCCTGAATCATGAATTGCGGGATTACGCGATGAAAGGTGAGACCGTCATAGTAGTTCCGCTTTTCTTTTTTGCCGGTCATGGGATTTGTAAATTCTTTGGTGCCTTCGGCGAGGCCAATGAAATTCTCGACGGTTTTGGGCGCTTCTTTATCGAAGAGCTTAACGACAATATTGCCGAGGGAAGTTTCGAAAATCGCGTAAGTACCTGCGGGGCGTGTCATGGGGTCTCCTTTTTTCAGCAGTTTTCATACTACACGAGGCAAGCATGGGTGGTACAGGCACTCTTGCCTGTACTTAAGTTTTGCGGGTTGCGAGTGTCCACGGTCAGGAGTGAAGGTGCCACAGCGGCCGATCTGAAGCTCGGCCACTACACAGTTACCAGCCCTTCTGTTTGCGCAGCTCCGTTATGTGCGCGACGTGATGCCGAGTGTGCCACGCGTACAGAAACAGCATCCAGTCCAGGGTGCGTACACCGCGTTCCGGATGACGAAACGTGCGAGCAAATTCATGGTCCTTCACAGAACGGAGCACGGCGACCCAGCGCTCGTGCAGCGGTTCCAACAGCCGTAGCGATACTTCCGCGGGCGCGTGCGCAGCATCTTCCAGCTTGGCCCACGCGCCTTCCTCGTACGGCTTGATGGTCGGTTCCGTTTCGGTGAGAGCGAGCCTCCAGCGAATGTATGCGTTCATGTGGCTGTCCGCAACGTGATGGACGACCTGGCGCACCGTCCAACCGCCTTCGCGGTACGGTGTATCGAGTTGTTCGTCGTTCAGTCCAGCTACGGCTGCTCTGAACTTTTGTGGCGCACCGGCAATTTCGCGAATGGCTTCGGCGCGCTTTGCCGGGGAAACCTCAGTGGGCATCTCAAAGTCACCTACCGGATACCGTGGATCCATGTGCGACTCCTCGCGAGGATTTTCGTCACCCAGAAGCTTAGGCAACGATGGGGTAGCCGTCCAGAGTTGGTGGGCAGCGCTTCATTTCCAAATTGGCTGTCGTACCCGAGTGATGGACGAAAACGCCCGATAGGGAAAAGTAAAGATTACTCATCGTGCCATATTCCTCACGGTGCAAGCCCTTGGGATAAGGGGTGTTACAATGGTGGGTCGCGCGACCTGTAACTCAACTGATATTTTTGAATCTAATGCGTGGAGCAAAATCTGCATGCAAAATGTGACCATTATCGGGAGTGGCTGCGCTGGTCTGACTGCGGCCATCTATGCTGCTCGCGCCGACCTGAAGCCGCTGGTTCTGGAGGGGCATGAACCCGGCGGGCAGCTTTCCTTGACCACGCACGTCGAGAATTTCCCTGGTTTTCCCGATGGCATCATGGGACCGGAACTGATCGAGAACATGCGCAAGCAAGCGATGCGGTTCGGCGCTGAGTTCAAGGCGGGAACGGTGACGGAAGTGGACGTGCGCGAGCGCCCCTTCAAAGTCATCGCGGGAAAAGATGTTTACGAGACGCGCGCGCTGATCATTGCCGCCGGCGCTTCCGCGCGGTTGCTGGGCCTGAAGGGCGAGAAAGAACTGATCGGCCGCGGGCTTTCCACCTGCGCCACCTGCGATGGCTACTTCTTTCGAACCAAGCCGATCGCGGTGGTTGGCGGCGGCGATTCCGCTATGGAAGAAGCCACGTTTTTGTCCAAGCACGCCAGCAGGGTGTATGTAATTCACCGGCGAGAAGAGTTTCGCGCTTCGAAGATCATGATCGATCGCGCCATGGCTAACCCCAAGGTGGAATTTGTGACGCCTTATGTGGTGAAAGAGATTTTGGCACCCGAAGGACTGGTCAGTGGTGTGCGTTTGGAAAACCTGAAAACAGGCGCCACCAAAGAACTGGTGCTGGATGGTGTATTCGTCGCGATCGGCCATGATCCCAACAGCATGGTGTTCCGCGGTAAGCTGGACATGGACGAGAACGGCTACTTGATTTCGCGAAATGGCAGCCTCACTAATGTGCCGGGCGTTTTCATCGCTGGAGATGTGCAAGATCACCGCTATCGTCAGGCAGTGACGGCGGCGGGCTCAGGGTGTATGGCTGCACTGGACTCTGAGAAATTTCTCGCGGAACATAAAGATTAGTTCGGCATTGGCCCGTCTTAACAACTCTGGGCATAATTGATCATACATGTTGCGTTCGACGCTCCTGAAGCTTTCCGAAAGTAAAGGTTTGGCTCACTGGGTCACCACGAACGGCGCAACGCGCCGGATGTCCCACCGTTTTGTCGCCGGAGAAATGCTGGACGAAGCCGTTCAGGCGGCCCGCGAATGCAATGATGCCGGATTGATGGTGAGCCTGGACTGCCTGGGCGAGAACGTAGGCACGCCCGCCGATGCCCAAAAGGCGCGAGACATCTACCTGGGCATTTTCGACCGCATCGCGCAAGAGAAACTGCAGGCCAACGTTTCCTGCAAGCTGACGCAATTGGGGCTGGATATCTCCGCGGAGTTCTGCGAAGGGCTGGTCTTGTCCATCGCCGAACGCGCCGCTGCCTACGAAAATTTCCTACGCATTGACATGGAAGGTTCCATCTACACGCAGCGCACGGTGGAGCTGGTGAAACGCGTGCGCGCGCAGACACCCTGCGTAGGCGCGGTGATTCAGGCGTACTTGTATCGCAGCGAAACTGATATCCAAGACCTGCTCTCTTATGGATGCCGCGTCCGGTTGTGCAAGGGCGCGTACAAGGAGCCGGAGGATGTGGCGTTTCCCAGGAAGCATGAGGTCGACGCCAATTACGTGAAGCTGATGCGATTGCTGCTGCCGAGTGGTTTTTATCATGCCATCGCCACGCACGATCCTCATATGATCGCGGAAACCATCCGCTGGGCCGCGGAAAAGAAAATCTCCAAAGACGATTTTGAGTTTCAGATGCTGTACGGAGTGCGTACCGACCTGCAGCGACAATTGGTCCGCGACGGCTATCGCGTGCGCATCTACGTGCCGTACGGGCAAGAGTGGTTTCCGTACTTCATGCGGCGACTGGCGGAACGCCCGGCTAACCTGAGCTTCTTTGCGCGCAACTTCTTCCGTTCTTAAGACGCGACCCGTCCCACTTCCCCTAGAGTTTCACCTGGTTTCAGTGCGTGAATGTGCAGTCCGGGAATGTCTTTGGACTCCTCCTGTAATTGCTCGGGTGTGCCGGTGAGCATGGGGAACGTGGCGTAGTGCATAGGGATGACATCCTTGGCGCCCAGGAAACGAATGGCCTGCGCTGCTTCGCGCGGTCCCATGGTAAACACGTCGCCGATCGGCAAGCAGACTACGTCGGGCTTATACATTTCGGCAATCAACTTCATGTCGCTGAACACCGTGGTGTCGCCCGCGTGATAAATGGTTACGCCTCCCGGCAGAACAACAATGTAGCCGGCCGCCTCGCCGGCATAAATGCGCTCGCCGTTGTCATCGATGGAGTTGGAATGCAAGGCGTTGGTCATGATCACTTCGAAATCGCCGACTTTTTGGGAGCCGCCCTTGTTCATGGGCACGCATTGCGCGCCCGTATTCTTGGATTCCAGCCAAAGATATGTTTCGAACGTGGCCAGCACTTTCGGCTTGTGCTGCTTGGCCAGCGGCAACAAATCGGCAATATGATCGGAATGCGCGTGGGTGATGAAAATGGCGTCCAGGCGATTCACTTTCTTCAGAATTTCCGGGCATCGAGGATTGGTCATCACCCACGGGTCAATCATGGCCACCTGTCCACTGGGAGTAGTCAGGGTAAACGTGCTGTGGCCGTAGTAGGTGATGGTGTTTCCTTTGAGATTCAACATGGATGCCTCCTGTGATTGGACGTGATGAACTGGGCGAATTTCAAAGATTCATTTCGCAAGAAGCGTGCGGATTGCCGCGTCGTATGTATCGCGGTTCGTGCCACCCACCAGATGACCGATCTGGCTGCCATCCTTCGCATAAAAGAAAGATGCGGGAATCGCGCCGTTCCACCCTTGCATGACCTCGTTCGTAAAGGCGTCCTCATCTCCCTTAGTCTTTCGGTAGTTGGGGAAAATCGGCTTATAGCGGGCAAGAAAGCGGCGCATCAGAATGAGATCGCCTTCCTGGTCGAGATTGACGCCGACGACCTTGAGCCCCTTGGGCGCATACTCCTTGGCGAGGTCGTTGAGCATGGGGTACTCGTCGCGGCACGGTTCGCACCAGGTCGCCCAGAAGGTTACTACCAGCGGCTTACCCTTATACTGCTGCAAAACTTTCTGGTAACCCTGAACGTCGATCATCGGCGGATCTTTAGGGGTGGTGGCTTTCGGGGTGGTCTGCGCTAAGACGAGCGCTGTGCTTGCAATAAACAGCAGAGCTGCAAAGGCAATTTTGCGTGTCATACCATTTTTCCCCTTACATTCTAACGCGCCTGGGCCTGTTGAGAATCTACCAAGTCCCACGTAAAATGATCGAAGGTACCTGCGACCTGGCAGTGCCGTTGTCTTCTCTAACTTGACGGTTAGATGCGGCTGTCGACTCCCGGTTCGCTTGGCACATCGATAAGGAGAAGCTGAATGGCTTATGTAATTGCCGAACCCTGCATCAACACCAAGGATACCGCATGCGTTGATGTGTGCCCGGTGGACTGCATTCATCCGCGCAAGGACGAAGCTGCGTTCCAGACGGAGACCATGCTGTACATCAGCCCTGTGGAGTGCATCGACTGTGGAGCTTGCGTGCCAGTGTGCCCGGTGACCGCGATTTTTGCGCTGGAAGATCTGCCTGAGAAATGGCAGCAATTCACGGCCATGAACGCTGACTGGTATAACAAGAAGTAAGTGAAGGCGCGTTGTTTGCGTGTGTGGATTCGAATGGCGCCGCGGATGGGCTTCGTGGCGCCATTTTTGTTCCAGGCTGCCTTTTGCCGCTGGTGCTCATCCAATGGGCTAAGTTGAATTCCATACAATGGAGCTAATTTGCGGATTTGCACGCTGCGTATCGTTGCGCTTTTGGTGCTGCTGCTTGTGCCCGGGGCAGCGATTTTGTTGGGGCAGACCGCGCCACTCGAGGGTACGTATACGGGTACGCTGCAGGCGGGAGAGGCGCAGCTTCACATCGTTCTGCACCTGTCGCGCAACTCCGTGGGCGCGCTGCACGCCACCTTGGACAGCCTGGATCAGGCAGTTTTCGCGATTGAGGCGAGTTCTGTCAGCCTGAACTCCGGAATGCTGAAATTTGAGGTTCGTTCCGTCGGCGCTAACTTTGAAGGCAAAGTGTCCGCGGACCAGAAGCTCATCGACGGTAACTGGAGCCAGGGCGCCGCATCGCTGCCACTGGTATTTCGTCGCGAATCTGCATCGCACAAACCGGAAGACGCGAAATTTCCCGTGGAAGGATTGTGGCAGGGCGCCCTGGAGAAAAACGGACTACGGCTGCGCTTCCAGTTACATGTTGCTCACGATTCGAATGGCGAACTCATCGCGGCGCTCGATAGTCTGGATCAGTTTGTCAGCGGACTTCCCGCCGCCAAGGTTTCGCAAAAAGATGCGATTTTTCATTTTGAAGTGCCTGCGCTGACCAGCAGCTACGAAGGAACTCTAGACACGACCAAGAATAAAATCAGCGGAGAATGGTCGCAGAGCGAGATAAAAGATAAACTGGATTTCAAACGCTCGGATCAGCCGTTGGAATTGCGGCGGCCGCAGAATCCCGCCAAGCCTTATCCCTACCGCGAAGAGGAAGTAACGTTTTCCAACCGGCCCGCGGGTGTCACCCTTGCCGGGACGTTGACCATGCCGCAGGGGCCGGGTCCATTTGCGGCGGCGGTGCTGATTGCGGGTTCGGGGCCGCAGGATCGCGACGAGTCCATCGCGAATCACCGGCCGTTTTTGGTGCTTTCCGATTACCTGACCCGCAAGGGAATCGCGGTGCTCCGTTATGACAAGCGCGGCGTAGGACAGTCGACTGGATCGACGGAGATGGCCACGACCATGGATTTTGCAGCTGACGCGCAGTGCGCAGTGGCGTACCTGAAATCGCGCAAGGAAATTGATCCCGCCAGAATCGGTCTGATCGGTCACAGTGAAGGCGCCATGATCGCCCCTGCGCTGGCCGCCAGTTCTCATGATTTGCCGTGGATTGTGCTGTTGGGTGCACCTGCAACCAAAGGCGAAGACACGTTGCTGAATCAATCCGACCTGATTGCGCGGGCCGGTGGATTGAGTGACGCGCAAGTGCTGGCAAGCCTGAATTTCGACAAGCAGGCTTACGACTTGGTTCAAAACGAAGAAGACTCGGCGGCATTGACGGGTAAATTAAAGGCGCTGGTGAAGGAAAGCGGATTGGATGCGGCGCTGCCGCCGCCGGCGTTGGAAGCGCAGTTACGCATGATGACGTCACCGTGGTTCCGATTCTTTTTGTCTTACGACCCGCTGCCCGATCTGAAGAAGACGAAATGCCCGGTGCTGGCGTTGTATGGAGACAAGGATTTGCAGGTTCCCCCGAAAATCAATTTGCCCATGTTGCAAAAGGCCTTCGAAGACGGAGGCAACCGCCAAGCTGACGTGAAGCAATTGCCGGAACTCAATCACCTGTTCCAGCACGCCTACACCGGCTCTCCCACCGAGTATGCCGCGATTGATGAGACATTCTCGCCCGATGCGCTGAAGATCATTGCCGAGTGGTTGGCGCCGCGTACCAAACAAAACTGAAGCTTCGTGAGTTGGGCCACTGCCCAGTGTCGCGGGTCTCGGTTATCATGAACCGTGAGCCCCATGACCCCGAGCAGCCCGGCCTTCCATGTTGTCTTGGTTATTCACGCCCACCAGCCTTGCGGCAATTTCCATAACGTGATGGAAGAGTGCTATCAGAATTCCTATAGCGCGTTCCTATCGCTGCTTGAGAAGCATCCGAAAATTCGTGTGGGTCTGCATTACTCCGGCCCGTTGTTGTTGTGGATCGAAAAGAATCACCCTGAATATTTCGAGTGCCTGAAAGGGCTGGTCTCCACTGGCCAGGTGGAACTGATTGGAGGAGGATTCTACGAACCAATCCTGATTTCCATTCCAGAGGGAGACCGCCGCGAGCAGATTGTGCGTCTGGCGGACTATATCCAGAAGCATTTTGGCAAGCGTCCCACCGGGGCATGGCTGGCCGAGCGTGTTTGGGAGCCGCAGCTTCCTTCCACGCTGGCCAGCGCGAATGTGAGTTACACGCTGATTGATGATCTGCCCTTTCTGGCGGCGGGATTCGAACCTCACGAACTGTACGGACCGTATATCGCGGAGGATTGTGGCAAGTCGGTCTGGCTGTTTCCCGGGCTGAAGGAGCTTCGTTACCTGATTCCGTTTCGCAGGGTGGAGGAATCGATTGCGTTCTTCAAGGAAGCAGCGCGGATACATCCGGGCGGCGCCGCGGCCTTCGGCGACGACATGGAGAAATTCGGCGTGTGGCCGGGTACGCTGAAGCATTGTTATAAAGATGGTTGGCTGACGGATTTTTTTGAGGCGCTTGAAAATAATTCGGACTGGTTGAAGGTGGTCACCCCGAGCGAGTGCATCGCCTCACACGTGCCACTAGGGCGCGCGGACCTGCCCAGCGCCTCGTATGCGGAAATGATGGAGTGGGTGCTACCCACGAACACGCGCTTGCGGTTTTACGGGCTGCAGCGCGAATTTTCCGGGCGTCAGGATTTATTGGCGTTTTTGCGCGGCGGAGGCTGGCGGGGATTTTTCCGCAAGTATCCGGAAGCGAACCTGTTGCACAAGAAGATGCTGCGTGTTTCAGCCGGAATTGCCGCGACTCCGCCGCGGCGCTCCAGTCCGGAGCATACCGCGCAAGTTCTGGAAGCACGAGATCAATTGCTGCGGAGCCAGAGCAACGATGCGTATTGGCACGGCGTCTTCGGAGGATTGTATGCGCCTCATTTACGAACAGAGGTGTGGCGCAATTTGGTGCGCGCGGAGACCATGGTCGACCACTTGACGCCAGGCGGCTCGCTGCCTCGCGTGGAATTTCTGGATTACGACGCCGACGGAGATACCGAACTTCTTTTCAGCGCGCCGGAATATCAGGCGCTTCTGAAACCCGGCGATGGCGCTACTGTTGCCGCTTTTGATTTTCGGCTATCCGGGGCCACGCTCATCAATTCCATGCAGAGGCGTCCGGAGGCTTACCATTCGCGGCTTCGCGAGGCCGCCGGAGCAAATCCCGGCGCGGGAGCCGTATCCATCCACGATCAGCTTCGTGTGAAGGAACCGAATCTGCAGCAGTTCCTCTGTTACGACCGCTTCGCGCGACACTCTTTTCGTTTGCTCTTGTTCGATTCGTCGCGGAGTTGCGCCGACTATGACAACCTGCTATTGGGCGAGTGGAGCGGTCCGGCAGCGGGAAACTTCGACATCCGGCATTCTTCGGCGAACTATGCCGACCTGGTGTATGAGCAAGCCATTCCGCCAGAATTCGCCGCGGATCCAGCCGATCCGCCGCGATTGACGATCACAAAACACTTTTTGTTTGGCCCGGCGCCTCAGGGATGTGAAGTAAGCTGCGACGTTTCGCTCAGGTTGACAGCGCCCTTGAAGACAGCGGTGTGCTGCGGCATAGAGTCGGTGGTGAATTTACTCGCGATGGCTGACCCTGATCGCTTTTTCGAAAGCTCCAGCGGCCGGCAAAATTTGCGGTACGCGGGTTCCTTTGCTGGTCCGATGCTTCGCATGGAAGACGGTTGGCAGCGATTGCGGCTGGCGCTCCATGCCCCGGCGTGCGATGAATTTTGGGTAGCCCCGATCGACACGGTGTCAGAGTCCGAAGGCGGATTCGAACGTGTATATCAGGGCTCGCAGATTATGGCGCTGTGGCGTCCCGATTTACGCGCGAAGAACTCGTTCTCCGCACGAATCCTGTGGCGAGTCGAATCTTTCTGACGAAAAGTAAGTCGTCCTCGTACAGTCATCTGAGCACGCCAGGAACCTGCTTTCTTGCGGAGTGGCCGATCTTAGATCGTCCACCGCGTGCCCGTCGCACAAAACACCCACGTCGTCGTCGCACAAAACGCCACATACCGGTTGCGCAGAATACCGCGCCGGTCGCATAAAACACCACGTCATTCTGAGCGGAGTCTTCGAAGCGAAGAATCTCTCTTAGCTGCGCGATGTCTCGGGCTGCTCCTACGACTTGATCCCCAGCATCTCTTTCAATTTCGCCACCATTTCGTTAATGCCAGGAACTTTGTCCATGGCGTTTTTTAGGTCTCCTTGGGTCACGGACGCCGACGCATCGGACCACGCTTGTTTCAACTGTTCGAACTGCGCCTTGGCATCATTCAGCTTGGATTTGTCCATGCCTGCGGGCATGTGCGCGCCGTGCGAATATGCGTTCAGCTTGGCTTTGATTTCGTCCAAGGTTTTGGGCATGGACGCGCTCATCTCCGTCCATGTCTTGGTCCATTCGTCCTTCTTCGCCGCCGCTGCCGTGGCTAAATCTTTGGCCTTGTTTGCCGCATCCTGGGCCGCGGACAAAGCCGCGGGATAATCGCCTTTGGCCAGCGCGTCTTTGGCGCTCTGCAATGTCGCTTGTGCGGCCTGTAATTGCGCGGGAGCATATTTTGCGGCTTCGGCCTGCGCCGCGGTGATTGCGGATTGAGCGGCGTTAATCGCTGCAGCCGTGGCTTCCTTTTGCGCATTTCCGCAGCCCGCTAAAACGAACGCAGCGCCGAGCAGAACGCACACTATGCAAAACGATTTCCTGACCATTTCGATTTCCTTTCCGGAGTTGCGTCAAGCTGAGCGGGGCTTGAGCGCCCTACGAACTGCGTGGATCTAAAGGCACTGTACTCGAACGCCTGCGCGTGTGACAAGCAGAGCCAGCACGCTGCGCCGGACCGCGCACATATTTCCGAATCCCATCCACGCGCTGTATGCTTCCTACTCGCATGCAAAGCAGAACTGTCCAGTTAGCACAATCCGCCTGGGTGATTGCGACGGCAGCGTTTGTGTTTCGCCTCGCCTACGCCGCATATATGGCGCACCTGATTCCTTCCGCGGTCCTGGCTACGGTGCCCTTCCAGAATGAAACGGCAAACGTTGCTGCCGCGATCGCGCGTGGTCAAGGGTTTTGCTGTTTATTTCGTCAGCCCACGGGGCCGACAGCGTGGCTAGCTCCCATTTATCCCCTGATGCTTGCCGCGATTTTCAAGATTTTCGGCACATTCACGGTACCGGCGTTTTACTGCGCCGTCATTTTGAACTGTGTTTTCTCCGCGCTCGCAACGCTGCCTGTGTTTTGGGCGGGCGATCGAATTCTGGGTTTGCCTGCGGCTGCAGTTGCGGGATGGATCTGGGCCATTTTCCCCAGTGGAATCATTCTTCCGTTCGAATGGATTTGGGACACCTCCCTGTCGGTATTCTTTGCAGCGGCTTTGTTGTGGGCCACGATTAAGCTGAAAGATTCTGCCAGGCAACGGGATTTCGCGTGGTACGGCTTGCTTTGGGGCTTGTCGCTGCTGACGAATCCCGCTCTCGGCGCCGTTCTGCCGTTCCTTGTGGGATGGCTCTGGTATCAGCAGCGCAGAAATCCAACGCGACGCTCGCGGCTGGTGCTAACGACAATGGCCATTGTGATTCTGACCTGCCTTCCGTGGACCGCGCGAAACTACTTCGAGTTCCATCGATTCATACCGCTGCGATCCAATTTTCCGTTTGAATTCTGGTCCGGCAATAATGAAATCTTCGATGAACGCTCGCATGAGATGAATCGCATTACGCGCTATGAACAGGTTCACCTTTATGCTGAGCTCGGCGAAACGAAGTTTCTCGCCGGCAAAATGCATGACGCTTTGAATTTTGTGCGCACGCATCCGTTTCTCTATGCACAGCTATTCGAGCAACGAATTGTTGCGACCTGGCTGGGAACGGACTCGCCGTTACAGGATTTCGCGCGTACCGACTCCTCACTCGCCCGATTCTTAATCTTATGGAACGCAATTACGCTCTGTGGCGTGATCGTCGTCCTAGTGCGGCTTTACATTCGACGCCGTACCTATTTTGTGCCGCTAGCCGCATTTCCGCTATTTTTCCCCCTGACCTTCTATATTGCTCATACCACGCTCCGGCATCGGCACCCGTGCGATCCGGTGTTGGCGCTGCTGATGACCATCGCTGTCATTCGAATCAGCGACACGGAATCGCGCGAAATAGTGTAGAATCACGAAACTCAGGTTCATCCCGCCCTAATTTTCATGAGGATATGTCCTCTGAAGCGACGGAGTTAGCGGTTATGCTGACCGGGTCAGACACCCTCTATTTCTCGGTGACTACGCAATTGTTGCTGACGCTATGCCTGGTCGTGCTTCTTTGGGCGCTGTACTCGCGTCTACAACGATTCGAATTTTTTCGATGGTGGGCGTGGGCGTGGACCGCATTTGCCACCTATCTATTCACCGCGACTGTTTCTCTCCGTCTCGGCCCCACCTGGACCTTCGAGAAAGGCGGGGCGATTCTGGTACTGGTTGCGGCAGGTTATCTGCAATCCATGCTCCTGGTGTTTGGAGGATGGAGTTGGCGCAGCACTCAGAAGCGATCGCGAAATGTATTTTGGGCGGGAATGGCGTTAGCGGCTGCCGCGGCGCTGATCTCACTTGTCTTTAGTTATGCGTGGCGGGAAATTCCTGCGGTCAGCTTTGCGATTCGAAATGCCCCTCGTACGCTGGCGTTAGCCATCGCGCTTCTGTATTGCTGCGCCGTCTTTTGGGCCGAATTTCGCAAGCGTCATTCGTATGCGGCACTCATTACGAGTGTATTTTGCTTAACCTATGCGGCTAACCAGCTTGTGTACTCATTGACGTTCAGCGAGATGATGGCGTCTCACTGGCAACTTCACCTATTCCAGCCGCTGCGCGCTATCACGAATCTGGAACATCTCGACCATTCCGGCCTTCTGTTCCTGGATTTGATCGACACCTGCGGAATCTGCCTGGGCATGATTCTGTTGTTAGTGGAGCGATACCAGCACACCGCGTCGGAACTGGAGAACAGCGAGGAAGAAAGACGCGGTTTGGCGGTCAATAACGCTTCGCTTCAATTTGAAATCCAGTGCCGGCAACGCGCCGAGGCGGAACTTCGGCGAAGTGAGGGATTCAGCCGCAGCGTGGTTCAGAATTGTCCCGTAGCGATGGTGGTGTCTCGTGCTCCCAGCGAGACGATCGAACTGATCAACGAAAAATTTACCAGCTTGTTTGGATACACCCGCGACCAAGTTCAATGTGTGGCCGATTGGTGGCCGCTGGCGTACCCCAATCCCGAGTATCGCCAGGTGGTCCAGTCCCAATGGCAAGAACTGATCGACAAGGCCAACCAGGGCAGCAGCGAAAGGCTCGCCATGGAAGCGCGGGTCCGCTGTAAAGACGGCACCTTCCGGGATATCGAATTCCATCTATCCAAAGTCAACGATCTTTACCTTGTCAGTTTCGTTGATCAGACCCAGCGAAATCGCGTGACCAATGATCTGCGGGCAAGTGAGAGCCGCTACCGCGATCTCGTGGAGCATAGCGAAGACATATTGGGGACCCATCGGCTGGACGGTCAAATTTTGACCATGAATGAAGCGCCCTGCCGCAGGTTGGGATATACCGTCGAAGAAATTGTGGGAATGAAGATTCAGGACATCCTGGCGCCGCGCTTTCGTTCCCTGTACGAACCATTCCTTGAAACGGTCCTGGAAAAAGATGAAGCCCGGGGACTGATGGTGGTCATGGCGCGATCCGGCGAAGAACGAATTTGGGACTACCGGTCCACTTTGCGCCAAGACGGGTTGAGTGAGCCCGTAATCCGCGGGATGGCTCACGATGTCACCGAACGATATCGTGCGGAGCAGGCATTGAGACTATCGGAAGCCAAATTTGCGACCGCCTTCCGGGCCAGTCCCCATGCCATGGCCATCACTTCTCTCAGAGATGGCCGGTTCATCGATGTGAACGCTAGTTTTGAACGGCAAAGCGGCTATACCCGCCAAGAAGTATTGGGCAAGACGCTCCTGGAAATCGGTATGTGGGCGGACAGCGCGGATTTCGCGAGCATCATGGCCGATTCGCTGAAGAGGAAAAAGGTCGTGGGCCGCAAGGCGCGGTTGCGCACCAAATCCGGGCGAATTGCGTACGCACTGTATTCCGTTGAGGTCATCGACATCGAGGGAGAGCCTTGTGCGCTGGTTGCCGGTGAAGACGTCACCGAGCGGTTGGAGATCGAACAGGCCTTACGTGAGAGCGAGAGCAAGTTCCGGCTGGTGGCCGAAACGGTCACTTCAGCGATTTGGATGCTGCAGGATGAGCGGTTCGTATATTTCAATCGAGAATTTGAGCGCCTGACCGGCTACTCGAAAGAAGAGATTCTCTCGATTAACCCTTGGGATCTGGTCGACCCCGATTTTCGGGGGGAAAACTATGCGCGGTCCCAGGCGCGATTGGCCGGCGAACCGACGCCCTCGCGCTATCAATTCGCTATTGTGGCGAAGAACGGTGAAAGACGGTGGCTGGATTTCTCGGCGGCCCTTACCGAATTCAACGGCAAGCCTGCGATTTTAGCTACTGCTTTGGACATTACCGCCACAAAACGCGCTGAGCAGGAATTGAAAGAGCACGCCATGTACATGGATGCATTGATTGCAAACACGCCATTGGGCATCGTCATCAAGGATGAGAATCAACTGGTGCGTTTCTGCAATCCTGCGTTCGAACATATGTTTCTGTATACGCAAACTGAAATTCAAGGCAAGAACCTGGATGACCTCATCGCCACGCACGACCGGCAGCAAGCCATACAACTGTCCCACGCTGTGCAGGATGGTGGAGTGGTACACACTACCGCGCGTCGCTGCCGCAAAGACGGCACGATGATTGACGTCGAACTGCACGGAGTGAAAGTATTTTCCGGAAAATCCTTCGTTGGCGCTTTCGCGATTTATCAGGACATTACCGAGCGGCGCAAGTCCGAAGAGAAGTTGGTCGCACTCAGAAACCGCTTGGTACGCGCTCAGGAAGAAGAACGCGCTCGCATCGCGCGCGACCTGCACGACGATGCTGGTCAGCGTCTGGCGTTGCTGAGCATCGACCTGGAACAACTGAAACAAGCGTCCGAAAAACTTAAATCCTCGCTCACGCAACAACTCGAAGCCTTGGTCAAGGCCGCCAGCGAGATTACTTCCGATGTGCACAACGTTTCGCGGCGATTGCATCCATCACAGGTGGAGCTTCTGGGGCTGCCCAAAGCGCTTGCGAACTTCTGCAAGGATTTCGCGGCGCGAAACACCATGGAAATTGTCTTCGTTGACTCTGGCCTGCCGAAAAAGCCTCCGCAGGATGCCGCGCTGTGCCTGTTCCGGGTTGCTCAGGAAGCCGTCCGCAACGTGCAGAAACACAGTGAAGCGCGTCGCGCGCTCGTACAGGTAGACGAGGTTTCCGGCTCGATGCGGCTGAGAGTTACGGATGAAGGCGAAGGATTCGATCCCGACGCCACCGATCTGTCGCAAGGCTTGGGCCTCTTAAGCATGCAGGAACGGCTGCACAGTTTGGGCGGGGAGTTGTTCATTCATTCGCGCCCGGGCGCCGGTACCTGTATCGAGGCGTGTATCCCGCTGTCCGCCACGGCATCTACCGGAGCCTGAGGTCACCCGCGCGGATAAAGCGCGCTACCACACTTTGCAAACCTTCTCGGCGGGCTTGGTCATCGGTTGCCCCGCTTTGCACGCGAAAGCTTGTGCAAATTCTGGCATATTTACCACCACGCCGTTGATGCGGTACGGGCCAGGAGAATGCGGATCGGTTGTGGCGCGAACCCGTAGTTCCTCAGGGCGAGTGTTCTCACAAGCCCACTGCGCGAATCCGATGAAGAAGCGCTGCTCGGGTGTAAACCCGTCGCGCGGTTGCAGGGATTGTCCTTTCGTAGCATCTTGCCAGGCCATGTACGCCAGAATCTCTCCGCCAAGATCCGCAACATCCTCTCCCAGGGTCAACTTGCTATTGATGTGAATGTCGTCCACAACGGTGTACCCGGCGTACTGATCTTCAACGCATTTCGTGCGAGCATCGAATTTCACCCGGTCTTCCTTAGTCCACCAGTTCTTCAAGTTTCCATTGGCGTCGTACTGGCTGCCTTCGTCATCGAAACCGTGCGTTAATTCGTGGCCGATCGTTCCGCCGGTATTGCCGTAATTCGGCGCGGCGTCCATCTTGGCGTCGTACAGCGGAGGCTGCAGCACTCCGGCGGGAAAATTGATGTCATTCATCTGGTCGTTATAGTAAGCGTTCACGGTGGGTGGGCTCATATCCCACTCACTGTGATCGACGGGCTTGCCGATTTTGTTGAATTGGCGGCGATCCTCGAATTCGGAAGCGCGCGCCATGTTCCCGGCGAGATCATTGCGGGTGATCGTGATGCTGCTATAGTCGCGCCATTTATCCGGGTAGCCGATCTTGTTCCGGATGGCGTGGAGTTTGCGCAGCGCTTGCTCCTTGGTCTGCGGGCCCATCCAGTCCAGTTGATTGATGCGAATGGCCATGGAGTCTTCGATGCGCCGGACCATGTCCAGCGTGCTTTCCTTCAGTTCGGGCGAGAACACCTTTGCGACGTACACTTGGCCCAGCGCCTCGCCTAATTGACGGTCCGTGTAGCTGACACACCGCTTCCACCTCGGTTGTTGTTCTTTCGCCCCGCGCAGATACTGGCGGTAGAAGGCAAAATTCTCGTTAACGAACGGAGAAGACAGATAAGGAGAAGCGGAATTTGCCACATGGAATCGCAGGTAACTCTTCCAGTTGGCCAGAGGCTCCTTGTCCAATTGTGTATTCACTTGCTTGAAGAAATCAGGCGTGTCGACATTGAGAATCGCGAATTGCGGGTACTGCGCGGTCGCATAGTAGGTCTTCCAGTCGAAATTGGGCGCCAGTTTTTCCAGTTCCGCGCGGTTCATTTTGTGTTTCAACTTGTAGGGATCGCGACGTTCCACCCTGGTCAGGGACGCATTGGCGAGTTCGGTTTCCATGCGCATCACCGTCGCCGCATCCTTTTGCGCCGTTTCGGGGCTCTCCCCGATTAATTCGAATACTTTTTGCACGTGCTGGATGTAGCGCTCGCGAGTCTCTTTAGATTTGGCATCCTGCTTGGTGTAATAGTCGCGGTCCGGCAGGCCGAGCCCGCCCTGATCGATTTCCGCAATCACCTGTTCCGAGTCATCCGGATCTTGCGTGGAACCAGCCGCGAACAGCAGCGAGTTCCCATACATTTGCTGCAAACGCGCAACCAGCGGCGCGATGTCCTTCGCCGATTTCAGGCTCGCAATCGCCTCGAAGTTGGTCTGTAAGGGAGTGCTTCCCAACTTTTCAACGGCCGCTTCATCCATACACGCAGCATAGAAGTCGCCAATCTGCCTGGTCACTGCGTTACGTTCCAGCTTGTCTGCGGAAGCTTCTTCCAGAATGCCCTTCAGGAACCTCAGATTGTCCTCGTAAAGCTTGCCGTAAACGCTCCACGAAGTCTGGTCTGCCGGTATGGGATTATTCTTCTTCCAGCCGCCGCATGAGTATTCGTAGAAATTCGCGCAAGGGTCGGCCGTCTTGTCCATGGACGCGAGGTCCAGGCTCGGAGTGTACGGCAGCACAGGTTCCGTAGCCGTTGACGTGGAAGCAGGGGCCTGAGCAAGCGCCACCAGCGGAAGCAGACAGGCCAACAACGCAGCACACCAGAATTTCAGCTTCATGAGCACCTCAGTCGAGATCGCTAGCGGATCGTCAGCAGCGACAAACGCGGAACTCCGCGCGGAAACGCAACACGCTGGAAGTATACAGAAATTTATCCCGGCAGAAGCGTTTCCTGGCTGGCGATCGCCTGCCAACCGCGCTGCCCGTAAATATAGACGTGGGTAACCCGGAATTGTCTGGAGAAGGTTTGACCATCGTGCGTCCCGCGGACGCTCCACAAACAGGTGACCACCGCGGTGTCTTGAAACATACGCACCCGAATGTCTGAAGCGATGAAAGACGAATACCTGGTGGAGGGGCTTTCGATGGAAGCAATCCAACTCGCCTTGTCCTTAACCTGCCCGGAAGGGAGAATGCCGATAAAATCGTCGCCATAAATGCGGCGGAAAAGAGTTCCGTTGTTCCACTGCAGCGCCCGGGCAGTTTCCCGTTCGATATTGACCAGTTCGTCTTGCTTTGCCTCGTTTTCCTTAGCGAGTTCGCGGAGTTCAGCGGCGGTGAGCGGTGTAGTTTGCGCCCGCACGATAGGGGCGACCAGCAGAACGCAACAGGCGAATAGAAGCGCGGCAATTTTCTTCATGCATTCACACCTCATCGAGGATAGCCGGCGCGAACGATGAATTTCGCGCTGAACAGGCCATGATTCCGGCCAATCGCGAGTATAACGTGAGAGCTGCACCGCTTGGGACGCGTGCCGCCTTTTGTTAAATAGCTGTTTCGCTCCATCATGAAGCCCACGCCGGCAAATCCGGCCTTGCGCGTTATCCCCTTGAATCTGCTAAAGTGCTTTTTTCGACGTGAGGAGCAGGCGATGCCGATTGCCAAGGAACTTCTAGCGATTCTGGTGTGCCCGGTGTGCAGGAATCAAGTACACCTGCTTGCCGATGGTTCCGGTCTTAAATGCGAATCGTGCCGGCGCGTTTATCCCATCCGCGACGATATACCGGTGATGCTCCCTGAAGAAGCGACGATTGCCAAGGACTGACCATATACGTGCCATGAAAACTGAACTGGCCCGCGCCGTTCCCGCACTAAAACGCCTCCCGCCCGCCTTCAAAAAGGTGCGCGTTGCGGTGCTTGGCGACTTGATGTTGGACCGCTACATGTGGGGCGAAGCAAGCCGGTTATCGCCGGAAGCCGATGTGCCCATCGTGGATTTCAAATCGCAGACAGACCGCCTGGGTGGCGCAGGAAATGTGGCGGCAAACCTCGCGGCGCTTGGAGCGCGCGTGCAGGTTTTCGGTGTGATTGGAGGGGTGCAGCTTCCTTCGGGCAAAGTGGCTGACGATCAGGCCGGGGCGGATTTTCGCACCTGCCTTCGGAAAGAAAAAATTGCCGATCAGGCGGTATTGCCCGATTTGCGGCGAATCACGACGGTGAAAACCAGGGTTATTGCGCGGCACCAGATTGTGCGAATCGATTACGAACGGCGCGAACCTCTCGGACGAGATTTGGAGGAGAAGCTGTTTCGGTTACTGGTCTCTTCGTTGAAGCAGGCGAAGGCATTGGTGTTATCGGACTACGACAAAGGGTTGATCGGCGACAGTTTCGGGGAGCGGGTCTTGAATTCAGCGCGTAGGCTGAAAGTGCCCGTTTTTGTGAAACCTCATCCTCGCCAGCTCTTTTCTTATCGCGGAGCGCGCGTGGTCGTCTGCAACACGGTGGAAGCGGAGCGCTACGTCGGCCATCTCCTGAATGATGAGAAGTCAATCGAGGATGCCGGCCGTGAACTCCTCTCTCATTTCGGAAGCGCCGCCGTGCTGATTACCCGAGGCCAAAAAGGGATGAGCGTATTCGAAGAAAACTCTCCTCGCTGTGTGCACATTCCCGCGACGAGTTCCGAGGTCAACTATGCGCGAGTAGGACATCGCGGCATTGAACGCGGAGCGAGTGGACGTCAGGTATTCGATGTCACCGGCGCGGGCGATACCGTGTTAAGCGCGCTGTCGCTGGCGATTGCCGCGGGAGCGAGTGTCCTGGATGCTGCTTATCTGGCCAACACAGCTGCCGGCGTCGTCGTAGGAAAACTGGGGACCGCAACGGTGGGAGCAGCAGAATTGACCGCAGCTCTCGACGAATTGCAGGGTTAACGCGAGCCAATTTTCAAGCCAGTCTATGGCGGGAAACTGAGCGACTTGTCACTCGGCGCAACCCAAACCGTCACAACCTTTGTTTTACGGCTCTTGTCCGCGTCGGACGATGGCGGTAACGGCGTATAGGGGCTAACCGCTACATTGACCGCAATCGATTGGCTGTTCCGCGGTTCCTTCGCCCCCATAATCTTGTAGCTTTTCACTGGCCCGTAGTAACCCGAGGGTCCCCAATCCGCCAGGAAATCGTCTTTTTTGTAGCTGGGTGTGGGCTTCCAGAGTTGATACGCGCGATCGCTGTCGCCGGCCACCAAAGCATTGAAAAATTGCGCTGCGGCTCTTTTCTCCGGGTAATAGCGGAACGTGAAGTACAGCACGACCGCCAGCGCCAGCACCAACGCGCCGACGGTGAACGCTAAAACTTGAGATTTGTGAGATTTTTCTGGAGGTGGCTCAAGCAGCGACATCATACCTTCCGGCCGCACGGGGTTCCTCCTTACATTCGTCGGCGAAGAAACTGTATCAGCACACATGCCGCCGCTGCAAACCTCCTAATCTATTGGACGCCATTATTTCGGCAAAAGTTTCTAGGCAGAATACTGCAGACGGGACTTTGCAGGACCCGACTTCGGGGCAAGCCGCTGGTCTAGCTGCGGCAAAGATTTTTATGCGAGTAGCGGATCAAGTAGCGAGCGCCCCGCCGGGGCCTTCGGGTACTTCGATCGCGTATTTGGTGCGCGCCCGTTCACGATGCACTTCGAAAGCCAGTTCAATTAAGCGGTCGATCAGTTCGCGGAAAGAAATCCCACTGGCCTCCCACAGTTTCGGGTACATGCTGATGGAAGTGAAACCCGGAATCGTGTTCACTTCGTTCAGGAAGAGCTTGCCGCCCTTTTTCTCTAGAAAGAAATCGACGCGAGCCATGCCGGCCAGTTCCAAAACCTGAAATGCTTGCACGGCCACTGACTGAATTTTCTGTACCTGGGCAGGTTTCAAATCCGCCGGGATTAGCAGTTGCGTGCCGTCCTCTAGGTATTTCGCGGTGTAATCGTAGAATTCGCGGTGCGGCACGATCTCGCCGGGCACAGACGCCTTCGGTTCGTGATTCCCTAAAACCGAAACCTCGATTTCCCGGGCGCTCACCGCCTTTTCCACTAATATTTTCATGCCGAATTCGCACGCCAGATCCAGCGCCGGGCCGAGTTCCGCGGTGTTGTGGACTTTCGTCATGCCAACGGACGAACCCAGCGTGGCTGGCTTGACGAAAACGGGATAGGCAAATTTTTCTTCGACATCCGTCTTTATCTTCTGTGGGTTCTTCTCCCACTCCCATCGATGAACGGTCACCCACGGCACGACGGGAATTCCCGCTGCTTCACACAGGCGCTTGGCCACATCCTTATCCATGCCAATCGCCGAACCGAGCACGCCCGCGCCTACGTACGGCAATCCCGCCAAATCCAACATGCCTTGAATCGTGCCATCTTCGCCGAAGGTCCCATGCAGCACTGGAAAAATTACATCCAGGCGCTGCGCACCCGCTCCACGATCCAGGGGCATCAGTGCCGCTTCGGTGGGATCAGCAGTTAGCATCACCCGGCGTCCCCCGCGTAGCACTTCGGGCAGCATCTTCACCGCCCCCTGTCCAACCAGCCAATGGCCTTCTTTCGAAATGCCGATCGGAACCGCTTCATACTTATCGGGATCCAATCCACGAATCACCGACGCTGCGGAAACCAGCGACACTTCGTGCTCACCGGAGCGGCCGCCGAACAGCACGCCAACACGCAGCAATTTCTTCTTGTCTGGGGTCACAAGTCTTCCTGTCGGACGGAGGCCCGAGCGAAAATTACGCTATCAGTTATAAAGCAAAACAAAAACAGACGCAGGTGGTCTCTGGGACAGCGTTGCGCAAACAACAATACTCGACGCCAGTAACCGCGCGAAATTTGCGGACCACAAAGCCAATTACCGCGAAGCTTCCGCGTGCGCCAGAACGATCGCCGTCTCCGCGGGCATGGAATCGTAGTAGGAAACGAAGCGGTGAGTCTCCATGGCGTCGTACGAAGCCAAATTATGTGCCCAGCGAAACCCGATGGGCTGATACCAGAGTTCCACTTGGACTTGGAAGGGGCCCTGCGCGGCGCCGAGCGCAACCGCATATCGGATCACGCTGCCTTCCCCAGTGAAATTCGGATCGTTTGCGGCGTCGCCTCTCACCGCAATGTCCTTGTCCGCGGTGTCCTTCTGAAAGCCCGACGGAAGCAGACGATTATCTTTCAGATAGCCGACCGCGTCCGCCAAGCCCGTGGTGACGTGGCCATTTTGATCCTTGAGAATGGGTTCAAAAATTTGTACCTGGTCGCTGCTGGTAATTTCTTCGTAGTGAGGTTCGAAACGCGAGCGATCAGTGTCGTTATCATTGCCCTGAATGGAGCCGTCAGCATTCAACTTGCCGGATTCGAAAGCGGTTTGTCCATTGCGATCGCGAACCAAAACGTGCAGCCACGCGCGCCGTGATGGAAACGCCGTAGGCAGCTTGTGTCCGGTGAGATTCTGCACCAGAACTTCGAGTTGCAGCTTGGAAGCAGTGACGTCGATGTTTCGAATACTGACGCGAGCCGCTTGCGATTGAAGAAAGTCTCGCGTGCGCACAGCCTCTGCGTTGATTTCCGGCGGCATCGCGGCGACGCTGAGGTCGTTGCGATACCGGTTCAGCACCTGCAGCAGAAAAAAGTTGCCACCCAGGAACGTGTGTTGCCGCACGCCCGGCCTCGCCACACCGAGTACCGCGGCAATCGGCGCGGGTTCGCCCACTTCCGGCATATGACAGGATTGGCAACTGCGCTTGCCCGCGTAATCGCTATGCAGCCACTCCTGAAATGGCACTTGTTCCGGAAATCTCCCCAGGTGTTTTCCGCCCGGGCCGAGAGATTCGGTGTACAGCGTGTGGCAAGTGGCGCACAGTTCGGATGCGTCGATATGATTCGCCTGCGTAGGCCGGAAGCCGCCGGTTGACGTGAGCATGATCGTGGCTTGCCCGGTCTGAATATCGTAAGGGCCATATTCCGGGCGATCGCTTTTCGAACGCGGCGCCTCCACCACAAAGCCGCCGTTGAAACTGTCGTACGACCCCAGTTTTTCTTTCGAGATTTGGTGGCAGACGGAGCAAGACACTCCATCTTCCGCGGGCGCATTCTTCTTGGGATCGGCGTCGAACGGAAGATGCGCGAACACTTGCCCGAGTTTTCCCTGAAGCTTCGCTTGGTAGCGCGCCATGGGCATATGGCAGTCCGCGCAGCCATCTTCGATTTCACCGCTGCTTTCGGGATGTTCGATATCTTCGCGGCGGACGCTGGCCTGCCAATACGGATCGCGCGCGGAGTTGCCCATGACGCTGGAGCGCCAATCGATCCCGATGGAGATATCTTTGCCGGATGCGGTGGTCAGGCCGTTGTGGCAGGCCAGGCAGCGGTCCGAAGTGTGGAACTCCGGGTTCAGCTCGGTCGATTTCTTTTCATCCGCGCCTATGGCAGACGCGACGAGCATCAGCGATGCCGCAAACACGATTGAAAATGCCCGCGCTGTTCGCATTACCAACCTTCCGTTAGCTTTCCATCCTGCCAGTCCCACAGGACATACATGACGATCTGGATGGGACGCCCGGCAGTGTTCACAAATGGCACTCGCACTCCAAGATCCGCGCGTATGTGCTGTCTCCGGCTGATGGTCACTTGCATCTGTGGGATCACATCCCAATCCGTTTTCGCCGTGTCGGTCAAATCGCGATTTGCGATGAACTCCACCATCGGCGACCACAATCGCCCCAGGCCATGATTCTCGCCGATCATCTGCCCAACGGCGGAATTGAAGAAGATGGATTGCGGAGCCCGGTTCGTGTCATGGGGAAGGTCGGCGCCGAATTGCGTTTGGATGAAGGTATTTGTGCGGAACAACTGATCAAAGGCGGCGAAAGTTTCGAACGTGGTTGTGCCGGTGCCCAGCCCGCGCTCGCGATTGCCTGTGGGAGCAATCACGCTGCCTTGCAGGCTGAATATGGACCCGGACTGCAGGTTGGAATAAAAGACGCGCTTCACGCCAAACGTGGTGTCGCCGACGCCGCCATACCAGGTGTGATCGTCATGCACAAACGTGAGTGGAACATCCACTTCGATCTGATTGTTCTGTCCGAATCGCTGCTCGTGAATGATGTGGTTCATCACCCCGGGTGCGCCACGCACATTCACCGAAGACGAAATTACTTCTTCGTCTTCCGGGTAGGCCTTCTCGGTCACCAACGCGCGCGAAAGGTTCAACTCCCCGCGCGGCCAGCCCTTTTTTCGGCAAAACGACCGCAAGTATTGAACCACTTCTTTGATTTGTTGTGTGGTCAGGGCATCGCGAAACGAAGGCATGATCTGCGAGAACCCGCGAAATGGGCCGCCATAGGTGACCACGGCCTGCCAGTCGGTGTTCATTTCGGCGGTGGTTTGGTCGCAGCGGGTGAAATCCGGAAAGGAGTCCGGCCGTTGAAACGCCGTCATGGATTCCGGCGCGCCTTTTCCCTCTGCGCCGTGACACGCGATGCAAGCCGTTTTGTAGATTTGTTCGCCGCTATTCAGTGCCAGAGGCGAACTAGGGGATTGGCCAAAGCTCGAACACGTTACGGATATTGCGAACACTGCCGCGAGCATAACCGACAGCAGAACAGTCTTCAGACGGCTGAACCAGTTGGGCAGCTGCATATAAGTTCGGGTAAAAACCTCTCGCGGCGATCCTCGAGCCGTCATCCCAAGGAGCGATATGGGGCGTTGCTTCGCAATTGTAAGATTCAGTTAAGTGAAAAAACGTTTCCGTCTTTTTGCCTGCGAAGCTGGATCTACATTGTAACGGGGCTGCGTTGCTCGCGCCACCGTTCTCGGCGATTACTGATTGTCTGGCAACACGGGAAGCGCCACTGTGCCTACGGTTGATGCGGCATCCCGCAGCTTCACGTAAAGCCGTGTGCCGTAAGGACGTGGTACGGGAAGGGAATCGCTCACGAAACCGGCTGGCACGGTGACGGCGTTCTTAAACTGCGGATCGGAAGCAACCGAATCCAGAAGGAAAAGATTGGAGCCGGTGAGCACGCACTGTTTTTCCGCAGAGTCCGGGCAGTGGACCTCTTTCAGCGTAGGCACCCGCACCAGCGTCGCGAGTGGTTGCCAGTCGCCTTTGGCTCCGTCTGTATCCACGGCGCGGAACTGAATTGGCCCGAAGGCCGCCGGACCCAATGCTTTTAACGGCTCGAGCACCGCAAGAACGCTACTTGCATCCTGCTGCACCAGTGAGCCGTCGGTCAGGCTGAGCGTTGTAGTGAACGACTCGTCTGTGGTTGCCACTTCAATCTTCTGCGTGCGGGGGAATTCCGCCGGAACCTCCGATTTCAGAAAGAAAGAAACGCGTGAGTCCTGCGGAACCGCATCTCCCTTTGCAAATCGAATGGGCGATGTTCCGGTGGCCTGCTGCAATGTCTTGCTCACCAGCGTCACGTTTGGCCGCGGCGGCTGAATGGTAGCCTTCACTTCCAGTGTGCGGCCGTCCTTTAACGCGACATGTGCGAGCGTTGACGATGTCGGTTTCAGAGCAGCAACGCCTGGCGCGTTCTGCGCCAGCAAATCCAGCGCGTTATCCTTGGTCGTTGCCGAAGCATCGCTGGGAACGAAATGAACCCCGCTCAACTCCAGGCTGGCCACTTCTTCCAGGTGCGTTCCAGTGAGCACGCCATGGTTGTCGCCGGCGAACATCGTGAAATGCTCCAGATGCACCGCGTCGGAGTAAGCGTGCAGCGCAAGCACATCTGGGATGGACTGCCCGAATTGCGTCACTGCCAATTTCAGGGGACCGGGAGAAACCTGTTTCAGCGGAAGCTCGATTTCCAGCTGATCCTGCTCGTGAGGCTTCCACGTCGGCTTCCAATCTTTCCCTGCGGCATCCAGTAACGCGATCTTTTCCACGCACGGCGCGCAATCGCCTTGAATGTGGACGGTTGCCGGACGACCGGCAATCAGAGCGCTGGACTCCGTCGCGGGAACCGTCCAATGTTCCGAGCGCGCGTTGCGGATCGGGAACGAGGGTCCTTCGAAAGCAGCAAAGCCCCAATAGCCGTGCAATGTTGCCGTCAACTTCTCATCCAACGATTCGCCGTGGAGTGCGCGTGTGTCCACGACAAAGCCGCCAAGCACCGCGTCGGGAGTGGCCGGCAAAGTGACCGGTTTCCCGGTTTTGCTTTCAAGTTGCACCGTAAAATCATGGCCCATCCCGGTTGAGAACATCAGCGGCGCGCCTTCCACGGGAAGCACAAAAGGAGATTGCTGCAGGCACAGCACGCGCTTCGGATCGACAGGATGAAGCACCGGGATCGGCGAAATCCCAATAGACGGAAGACCGATGACGATCACCGATTTCGGATTGCGAAACGAGGGAGGCGCATTTAATTTCAGATTCAATTCGTCTTTTTGTGGCGAAGACAGCGCGGGAATGTACTGATACGTTGCTGTATACAGCGTTGCCATCAGGCGCACGGAATCGACGATTGCACCTACATATGGACTGTAGTAGCCACCGCGGGCCACGGGACTGGCGCCCAAACTGGAGATCAGGTCAGACGAAGGCCCGGACGCCAGCGTCGCCACGAGGGATTGATCGTGCGAATCATCCAGAACCATTTGGTCGCTGCCCTGGGTGAGGCAAGCAGACTGCTGCTCCACGGGACGGTTGAAACAATCCTCGTTCACCTTGATACGCAGCGTTTGCGCCAGCAGAGTCGAGTTCTTCTTGAGCGCCGCAGGATCGACGTTGGAAGTTTTGGTGATTTCGTTCAGGTATTTGTCAAGGCGAGTACGGTCCAGACTGGCCTGTTCCAAATCCTGCGCGGCTCGGACAAAAACGCCGGGGCGCCCGCGGACCGTTGTTCTCAGCGTGCTGAAATCACCACCAGTCTCCGGAGCGAGGAACATCAGGGCCTGTTCTGCCCCAGCGGGCACCGTGATCACCGTTCCTTCTTCCCGCATTTGTCTGGTCCAGGTCTCGTAACGATAGGACCAGTTTTCCGGCGGCGGATTGGTTGGCCCCTGAAGAAATACAACGATCAGCAGATAGCGAATCGACTGGTCCTTGGGAAATTCCGGATGGATCCAAATACGGTCGCCAGGCAGAAGTTCCGTCACATTCGAAATCGGTAGATTTTTACCGCCGCGATCCACCGTCATGTCGATCGTCGGACCGAGCAGGTCAAAGGTGTGGGCATCCCCGTACAGGGTGCGGCCAGTAACGCAACAAAGTGCGAAAACGAGCAGGCAGAGCAGGGCTGGATGGACCGATTTGCTTTGCGTTTTGTGGCCCTCTCTTCTGAAGAACGCGCGTCTCAATTTCCTCTGCACTCCTGATTCAATCATTCCCGCTCCGCTCGAGTTTGGTAGGTTGCACAGCAAGCCCGAGGGAAGGGGACGGGCGAAGAACTTGCAGGTTAGCGCCGTGATATCTCCAGCCTACCGGGAAATACGCGAAAATACCGCAAAAATCTATTAGATGCGGTTCCAGAGCTAAGTGTCGGTAGCATGGGCCTTTACCATTGCCAGCCAGGCACGAATTTACAGGATCTTTTTGCCCAGCCCGGAAAGCGCTAATTCCACTGCGAGCAACGCGGTGGTGTTGTGCTCGTCAATCACCGGATTGATTTCGACGATTTCCATGGAAACCATAGCGTCGCTATCGGCGATCATCTCCATCGCAAGGTGCGCCTCGCGATAGGTCACGCCGCCTCGTACTGGAGTGCCCACCCCCGGCGCATCGCTGGGATCGACAAAGTCCATATCCAGGCTGACCACGATCCCGTCGGTATCGTCCATGGCGTACTTCAGAGCGTCCGACATCACTTCCCGCATGCCGCGCTCATCGATCTCGCGCATCGTGAACGCTTTTACTCCCAGCTTCTTGATAAATTTTTTCTCGTGAGCATCCAGGTCCCGCACACCTACCAACACAACATTTTGCGGTTCAATCTTCGGCTTAAAACCAAACAAATCGTAAAGCTCTTCGGTGCCATATCCCATCACTGCGGAAAGCGGCATGCCATGAACGTTTCCGGAGGGCGAAGTTTCCGGCGTGTTCATGTCGCTATGCGCATCCAGCCAGATGCATCCTATGCTCTTTTTTTCCTTGCGAAAATGCGCGGCTACCCCGCTGATGGACCCAGCCGCAATGGAGTGATCTCCTCCAAGCACGAGAGGCAAAAAACCTTCCTCCAACGATTTCTGCACTGCGGCTCCCAAATCCTTGCAAGCATCCGTGATTTCAGCAATGTATTTGGCTCGTTTTTCCCCGTACGGCATTTCTTCCGCTTGTTTCACCGAAATATTCCCAAAATCCTCCACCTGATGCCCAAGTTGTTTGATGCGCGCCTGCAGTCCTGCCACGCGCACGGCGGAAGGTCCCATATCCACTCCGCGGCGGCTGGCGCCCAGGTCCATGGGTACTCCGATGATGCGAATTTTCTGAGCCATAATGGAGATTCTCGCAATCGTTCCTTGTGACCACCCAAAAGCGTCCCCGCTTGCGAGCGCCCGGCACACAAGAGTGATGGTGCGAACGCCCGAACTCTAGATTGCAAATTCCTGATGACGCGGCGGGAATTGCCAAACTACCCGATTCTACCCATCCTAAGGATACACGCGATAAATCATGCGGGGAAAGGGAATGACTTCGCGAATGTGCTCGGTACCGCAGATCCACGCCACGGTTCGTTCCAGGCCAAGCCCAAACCCGGCATGCGGCACACTGCCGTAGCGGCGAAGGTCCAGATACCACTGGAACGACTCTTCCGGCAAATTGTTTTCTCTCAGCCGCTTCACCAGAAGATCGTAGTCGTGGATACGCTGGCTTCCGCCGATGATCTCGCCGTAGCCTTCGGGTGCAAGCATGTCGAAGGACAGGGCCAACTCGGGCCGCTCCGCGTCTGGCTGCATATAAAACGCCTTAATCGCCGATGGATAGTGATGCACCATCACGGGACGATCGAAAGTGTTCGAAATGATGGTTTCTTCGTCGCCGCCGAAATCGTCGCCAAACTTGGCAGGATTGCCGCTTTTCTGGAGCACGCCAATAGCTTCCTCGTACGTGATCCGCGGGAAAGGTGGCTTGATGTTTTCGAGGCTCTTGATGTCCCGTTTCAGGGTTTCCAGTTCGCGTGATTTATTCTTGATCACGCCTTGCACGATTGCGCTGACCAGTCCTTCGCCCAGATCCATCATGTCGGAAAGTCCGGCGTAAGCGGCTTCCGGTTCCAGCATCCAGAATTCCGTCAAGTGCCGGCGCGTCTTGGATTTTTCAGCGCGAAAGGTCGGCCCAAACGTATATACCTTGCCCAATGCCATCGCGGTCGCTTCGATATAAAGCTGGCCGCTTTGTGTCAGGTACGCCTTCTGGTTATCGATGTAATTCACTTCGAACAGTGTCGATGTGCCTTCGCACGCGGCCGGGGTAAACATGGGCGCATCTGTCAGGGTGTAGCCCTGCGAATCCATGAAATCGCGTGCCGAACGCACGGCTTGCGCGCGTATGCGAAGGATCGCGGCTTGCCGGGGAGTTCGAATCCACAGGTGCCGTTGATCCAGCAGGAAATCCACGCCGTGCTCTTTCAACTGAATGGGAAAGGGGGTAGCTTCGGAGACTTTTTGGACGATTTGGATTTTCGTGACGCCAATCTCGAAGCCGCCGGGCGCGCGCTGCTCGGCGCGAATTGTTCCGGTAACGATGACGCTGGATTCCTGCGTCAGGCCCTTCAGCGCTTCGAACGCTTCCGGATTTTCTTTCAGCGAGCAGACACCCTGGATAACTCCCGTGCCATCGCGAAAAATAGGAAAAATCAGCTTGCCGGATTCACGAATGTTATAAAGCCAGCCACGAATCGTAACTTCCTGCCCATCGTACTTCCCTGCGTTCTCAATCGTGATTATCGTCATAGTGAATTCTTCAGGTGTCGCGCCAAACGAATAGTCTAACAAAGAACGACGGGTGGCTCCGCATGAGCGGCCGTTCTGTTTGGCGCGAACCTCGTTAGGCGAAACCGTCAAATGTGCCGAGCGGCGGGAATTAAACTAAGAATCGCGATTCCACTCTTCTTCCACGCGATCGAGCGACTTGGCGGCTGCGGCAAGTTGCTCGCTTACGCTGGTCACTTCAGGACCGTTTTTTTCCTTCAGTTCCAACGTGAGCGGAAGCGCTGTGCCAACTGTAGTCGTCTTCAGCAGCTTGAGCGACGATGGCCAATCAATGCTGCCTTCATACGGCGGAAGGTGCTCATCCTTCTCACCGTGATTGTCGTGAATGTGCGCGCTGGCGATTAGATCCTTCACCGGTTCAAAGCTGCGGGCCACCCGTTCTTCCTCGGGACCCTCAGCCAAATGCGCGTGCCCAATATCAAAATTGACGCGCAATCCCGTCAGACGCGTCTCGTCGATGAACGAGCGCAGGTACGCAGCCGCCCCCATTTCGCTGGTGGTGTTCTCTACGCATATGGTTACGCCAACGTGCTTTGCGTGCAGAGTCAGATGCTCCAGCGAACTGAACGCCGCATCGCGTTTGCGTGTATCGGCGTTCTCCCGCGATCCGCCCATATGAAGAATCAACCGGGAAAAGGGTAGGTCTTCGGCGACATCGATGACCCGCTTGAGTTCATCCATCGCTTCGATGCGCCGGACGCGTTCAACTTCCGTGACCGAGAGCGGGCTGCCACCTTCGCGATTCACACTGAGATCCCGGCTCGTCGGGGCGTGCAAGGAATGCAGCGCGAGATGATGGTCCGCCAACGCTTGCCCGATGGAACGCACTTCGGGTTTGGAGGCGTAATCGAAATGGCTGCGGCTTGCGAAAATTTCGACTGCCTCGAATCCCGCGCCATGAATCTGGGCAAGCAATTCACGATTCAGCTTCTTGGAAACGAACAGGTACGTGGAAAGAATTCTTTGCATAGCCTATGAGTTTAGCTTTGGCCAGCACCGTTGGCGATTCAAGAGCAAGCCGAGTGGCGGGATAAGTTAACAGCCCAGGTATTGTACCGCTGCCATCCTGCCGGCTCGGCTAGTAACCCACTGCGGAGCCATTGTCCCGAGGATCGGCGGCGCCGCAGCGTTCCCCGGTTTTCGCGTCGATGCCAATCGCATTCACCAACCCAATGTGCCCCCGGCGTTTCACCTCGTAGCCCCGCTCCTTCATCTGTTCCTCCATCTCCGGCGAAAACAGTTTCTCCAGCACCAACTGATCCGGGAGCCACTGGTGATGAAATCGCGGCGCGTTGATGGCCGACTGCGCATCCATCCCCAACCGCATCCAGTTCAGAATTGACAGCAGCGTTACCGAGATGATCGTAGGGCCGCCCGGCGAGCCGGTGACAAAACTGAGCTGGCCATCGCGCAGCACGATGGTCGGCGTCATCGAGCTCAGAGGCCGCTTCCCTGGCGCAATGGTGTTGGCTTCGGACTGGATCAATCCGAATAGCGCGTTGGGCACGCCCGGCTGTGTCGTGAAGTCGTCCATTTCATCATTCAGAACAAAACCGGCAGAACAGGTGACGTGCGAGCCATACCCATCGTTGAGCGTAAATGTGCTGGCCACCGCGTTCCCGGCGCCATCTACCACTGAGAAATGCGTAGTGTGTGGACCCTCGCCGAGGCTGATGATTGTATTCGGCGGGACGCTGGCGCTTATGCCCGAGCTGCAGACGTGCGGATTGCCTGCGCGCACTTCTTTGCTGCTGCTCGCGCGCACCGTATCGATAGTGGCCACAAGTTCCTTCGCGTAGCACGGACTCGTCAGCCCAGCCACGGGAACGTCGGAAAAATCCGGGTCCGCCAGATAGGCGGCACGATCCGCAAACATCCGGCGCATCACTTCCGCCACCATGTGCACACTCTGTGGATCGTCCCAGCCCTTCAGCGGCACGTCTTCCAACATGTTCAGCGCTTCGATGATCGCCACCCCACCAGAACTGGGTGGAGGCGAGGACAGAACCTGCCAGTGTTGACCATCGCGGGTGTAATTGGCTCGAAGTACTTCCCGAATCTTCGGCTGATAATTCGCCAGGTCTTCCAGCGTGATCAGCCCGCCAAACGCCGCCATCTCGCGGGCCAGTATTTGAGCCGTTTCGCCCTTATAGAATTCGTCCGGCCCATTCTTGGCAATACGTTTTAACGTGGCTGCCAGCTCTGGCTGCCGAAGCGTGTCTCCAGCCCGATACATCTTTCCATCGTTCAGAAAGATGCGACTGCTCATGGAGAATCCCTGCAATTCGGGACGCTCTTCATTGAACTCGCGCATGAGCTTGTCAGTCACAGGAATGCCTTGCTCCGCATAACGAATTGCGGGTTGCAGCACATCCGCGAGTTTTAATTTGCCGTGAGTTTTCAGGGCGAGCGCGAGTCCCGCGACCGTTCCGGGAACCGCAACCGAACGATAACCGATGACCGGTCCTTCTTTGTCCAGCTTTCCATCCGCGTTGATGTACATATCGCGAGTGGATTTGCCCGGCGCCACCTCCCGGTAATCGAAAAAATCCACCTTGCCATCCGCAAGTCGAACGAGCATGAACCCGCCGCCCCCGATATTCCCTGCGGCGGGCTCAACCACCGCCAGCGCAAAAGCCGTGGCTACTGCGGCGTCCACCGCATTGCCGCCCCGCTTCAGGATCTCGATTCCCGCTTGGGATGCCAACGGCTCATCGGAAGCGACCATACCGTGAGCGCTGCGAACCGGTTCGCGCGGCCATTCCTTGGGAACATCCGGGCTATCCCGAAATTCATTGGCGGTCTGGGTTTTGGCTGGGTGCGGAAAGAAAATTGCTACGGAGAACGCGCACAACAACAACCGAGCTTTCATTGGCATGGCAGAAACTTATGTGATTCGCGTGGCACCGTCAACTTGGCCGCTCCGTGGGCCGCGGCAATGAACGGGGCGGTGGCTCTTCCGCCAGGAATTCAACCTCGGGAGGACCCGGCAGCAACCCCGCCTCGGTGCCACGTTCGATCAACGCACGCACAGCCTTTTTTCCTTTTTCGCCGTAGCCCAGCGTCCACTTATTTACATACATGCCCACGAACTTATCGGCGAGTTCGGTGTCCATTTCGCGGGCAAATTGCATCGCGTAATTCAAGGCTTCTTCGCGGTGTTCCAATCCATAGGCAACACTATCCCGAATGGTTCTGGCAATCTGCCGCCCTAAGTCTGGTCCCAGGGCGCGGCGAACGGCATTGCCTCCTAATGGCAGCGGCAAGGACGTCTGTTCTTGCCACCAGATGCCCAGATCAATCACCCGGTGTAGCCCCAATTGCGGAAAGAACAATTGGCCTTCATGAATAAGCAAACCGGCTTCCACAACATTATTGCGGACCGCCTCGATAATTTTATCGAAGGGCATGACCACAGCTTCGAAATCCGGCTGGTAGAGCTTCAACGTCAGATAGGCGCTGGTCTTCAAGCCTGGCACGCCGATGCGTTTCCCTTTCAGTTCCTGCGGCTTCAACGAATGAGTGGCAACGACAATGGGCCCGTATCCTTCGCCAAAGCTCGCCCCGCAATCCAGCAGGAGGTACTTGTCCCGCAAGGTGGGATAAGCGGCAAAGCTAACCGCGGTTACATCGTAGGTTTCCTGGAGCGCGGCCTCATTCAGCGATTGAATGTCGGACAGGGTGTGCGTGTATTTGTAGTCCGGCGTGGCCAGTTTATGCGTGGCCAAGGCGTAAAACATGAACGCGTCATCGGAATCAGGCGAATGGGCGAGTTTAATTTCCCGCGATTCTTTCTCCGTTTGGGAAGCCACTTGTCGTCCAGCCATGGGCGCGATCATTCCTTTGCCCGGTCTACTTGAGGCGTGGAGACGATTTCACCCTCGTTGCGACGCTCCGCGGACACGCAAGGGAAAGGTCGAGCGGCGAAGGAAGAGGTGAAGCTCGCAGCCGGGCTTAGTTTTGCAAGGCAAGACTAGCATAGACCTGTGCGACCGACAAACCGACTCTCTCACGCTGCGGACACAAGCCGGGCAATTGCATCATCGAAGCTGGCCTTGCCATCGAGGTATGGCTGCCAATACAGGCTCAGCAGCAGGTGGTACTCCTCCCAGCCGCGCTGGGTCAGGATATCCTTGAGCGCGTACGGAACAATGTTGGGCTTCGGAGGCTGCGGAGCCTCGTCTCCGTTTGCCTTGGCAACCTGAGCGTCCTTGAAAACGGGCCGCAGCACTTCGCCGGTGGTGTAAATAATTAACGCGTGCCACAGGTCCCGCGGAATGGGTTTGTCCCGCTGTTTGCACTCGCGACTGATGGCCTCTTCCACCGGGGCGGCGATCCCGTGCGAGGCCTCATGGAACAGAACCTCCAAAGCTTCCGGGCCTTGGTTGCGCGGGTCGGTGCTGGCGATGGTGACCCGCAGCGGGTCCAGGGTGGTATACGCGCCGGCGGCGTTGGCATACGCGCAAACGTCCACTCGGATTCGTTCTCTAGGCCAACGGGTCTGGTAAATGTCCGCAAGGCGTTCCGAAAGGCCCACTCCTTGTTCACGCACCAGCGGCGCCACTCGGATCACCCAGCGGCGATTGGCGCGATCCTGATCGGCCCACCAGTGCGCTCGATAAACCGGAGCTGCGGCATCAAGAATGTATCCGACTCTGCCCGGCAGGCCCGCATCGCACCGCGGCTTCTTGCGGCCGGTGAGCTCATCGCAATCTTCAAAATCCTCGATCTGGTTTTTCAACAGAACCAGATCGATGTTAATCGACAGGTCTTTATTCGCATAGTTCGCGGCATAATAGGTGATGGCGTCGTCCCAGGCCTTCTGCTCGGCCGGTGAAAGCGCCGGCGCACTCGACGGCTTGAACGCCGGCTGCGAACTTTTTGCCGCGCTGTCCTGTGGGGGCTTGGCCGCCAATCGAGCCCGCGCCTGATAATATAGAAAATGGTGCAAGTTGGCCCAGAACCCGCTGTGAAACTCGAAAACCGGTAGCGGCCCGTACGTCGAATCCACTTCTTGCGCGCGGCAACAGGACGCGGCCGCGAGCACGCAGGCGCACAAGAGCACCAATAAACGCAAAGGGACGATTCGCATAGCGCTGTTGAGAGATGTTAACTTAAGTCAGCCTGCGGGCAAATTTAGCTTTCGTGTGTAGTTGCGGTCTTCAGACTTGTGCTTTTCTCTTCTCTACGCCGCATCGACTCCGCCGACCTATTCGATCTTCGGATCCCTAAGGGTCCCCACCGCGCCTTGATGGTCTCCTGCATGGAGCGCTCCTTTGCCATCACGAAGGAAAGACCGATTCCCCGTGCGTCCATATTCCAAGGGAATCGCGGCCAATTCGAAAATCGCCGGCGCACCTACGTCATTGGCGCCAACAATCACGTACCGGAACGAGTATCCATCTTTACGGCCGGACGCCAATTGCATGTCAACCAGCCCCGCTCGATCGCTCTTCGGCTCTCCTTTACTCGGTGGCCCCAGATCATTCAATGCTTGAGGCAAATGCGTATACGTGACGCGGTATTTTTCGATTGCTGCCGCCAGTTCCTCAATGCAGGCGATCGCTGCCTTCTCATTGGTCTGGATTTCCGCGCGATCCCACTCCTCGGCTAACGTAGGAAGGTCCAGCAGCAATAGTCCCAGTGACAGCAGCTTCCACTGACTGTTTTCCCGGACAAGTCCCATGACCACGCGACGAGCGTTCGCACCCGTGGTGTCGGTCACATCTTTCACAACCAATCGCAGGTAGGCCACATTCTCGCGAATTTCCGGTTTGCCGATTTCCAGTTGCGTTGTCGCTCCCGGTGTCACGCAGAGCACCACTAAATTCCCGGTGCCGTCCGTCTGCGCTCGTGCCTTACCAGCCTCATCCAGAAGTACGAACCGTTTGAGCAGGGTCGTTTGCGCCGCAGGGGTCATCGCGCCAAACGCGGCGGCATTTCGGTCCGTTAAGAATCCACCAAACCGTTTGGTGTCCTGCGAACACGAAGCCATCAGAATGTCCCGTAGAACCGAGGCTGGCTCCGCGGCTGCCTGCGATCGAGCGGGTGCGGGTACGAGTGAGAGTAGCAGAGCAGACGCGGCCAGCAGGGACAGCGGCGCTCGCGTCAATTTCGAAAACTTCAACGATATCCTCTCAATCTTTGGCGGCAGCCAGAATCTCGGCAAGATTTTGTGTGAATGCCGAGCGAGGCAGGACCTCGGTGGATCCGGCAGTTTTGGCCTGCTCGGCCAAATCGCGCTGCACGTGCGACAAAAAGGAAATGATCGGCAACTCTGTTTGGGTTGCGCGCAGCCGTGCAATGGTTGCCACTGGATTATTTCTGCTGTTCAGGTCCACAATCACCAGTTTGGTCGGAGGCTCGAGCATCGTAGCGAGCACGTCGCCGTTTGCCGCCACTTTGAACTCTACCCCCAAATGTTTCGCGGTTTCCGCTACCTTCATCTGAAAGAATAGATCGTCCATCAGTGCCACCACTCTGCCCATCGATCCTACCCCTCCTGCGGTAACCTTCTTCCGTCCTATTGATTCTAAAACTCAAAGTCTTACAATGAGCGTGCCCTCGGGAGGTTCCTGATGCAACCCCTTTCTCCAGCTCCCATTCAGGCGCCGATTTCCATGCTGGAAAAGACGCCGGGGCTCCTGGAACTCTTGCTGCGCGACATCCCCGAGGAAATGCTGGCCTGGAAGCCGGCAACGGACCGCTGGTCAGTTGTTGAAGTGCTTGGGCACTTGGTGACCATCGAGAGACTTTACGAGCAGCGGGCCCGCAAAATCGTGCTAGAAGATTCGCCGGCGCTGTCGAAATACGTCGCTCCCGCGGAAGAGGCCACCCACAAAAAATCCGCGCGACAGCACATGGAGGAGTTCGTTCCGTTGCGACGCGCCTTTGTGTTTTATCTCCATTCCGTCCCATCCTCCTCGGCTGGCCGTACGGGACACCACGCCGAACTCGGCGCCATCACACTCTCGCAAATGTTGCACGAACTCGCCAATCACGATCTCGGCCATTTTCGGCAGATCGCCGAGTTATATCGCGCGCACAGTTTTTATCCGCACGCTGGACCATTTCAAAAGTATTCGCACCCTAAACCATGAGCGATCATCACCCGGAAGACGCCCGGCTCGCCGCCGCAAATCCCTTGGATGTGACGCTCTACACGCGACCAGGCTGTCATCTGTGCGCCGATGCCAAAGCGCTCCTGCAGCCGCTGCTCAAAGAGTTCGGAGCTACCCTGCGCGAGGTCAATATTGACGAGGACAGCGAGCTTGGCGAACGTTACAGCTGGGATATTCCCGTAGTCTTTCTTGGCGCTCACAAAGCAGCGAAACATCGCATCAATCCCCAGCAGTTTCGCCGGCAACTGGAAGAGGCGCGTTCTCGCACCGGCCGGTGGCAAAGTAAATAAATTAGTGCTCGATGGCGGGCTCGCGCGCCCCTACTGTTTTGTCCGGAATATCGCCGGAGCGGCCCTTCACGCGATCGTACACGCTCAGCGCACTTACCGAACCCAGAGCCTCGTTGTAAAAGGTAGGAACGCCCAGCGCGGTGCGCAATTCCTCATTAAATTTGCGCAGATTCGCCAACTGCTCGAAGACTGCCGGCACTTTTATCCCGTCATCCGTCAGCAGGAACTTTTGGTATCCGGCATCCCACAGCCGCGTGAAGTGCCCCTTCAACATGATCGACGGAAGTATCGTCATCTGAAACCGGCCGTCGGGATTCTGCCGGAATTCCGCCGCGCAGCCGTATTTTTCCACGCGCACTACCCCGCGTGTGCTGCCCACCGAAAATCCCAACGACGCCAGCCGGTCCATCGCCGCTTTTTCAAACCGCTCATCCACATTCCACATAGCCAACCAGCCTAAACAATCTCGCCATTAGAGTAAAGCGACCTGCGCACCTACCCATGGTGCTGCAGGCTAAATCCGAATTTTAAAATTCAGAAAAAGGCCCTTGTTGCTTAAAACAAGACAGCTAAGCAGCTTTTCTCCGGAAGCCAGCGCCGATCACAGATATCCTTTGCTTGAAGGTCCGCATCAAAGAAACACTAAGCGGAGACAAAGGAACACGTAGTTTTTTGTTTTACCGAAAGCCGGTTTCGCTTCCAGAAAACGAAGAACTTTCGGTAATCTATGAGGAGTGTTCCATTTCAGTGGTCAGGGTTCTATGTGGAAAGTGCATATCCGAGTCTTTGTGTCCTCCGCAGTGTGCTTGCTCGCTATTGCTGGCGGTCCATGCGCGCTTCACGCCCAACAGCCGTGTTCCATTGCTGTTTCGCTCAAAGTTCCGGCCCGCAGCCACATGTTCAACGCTCAGCAGGAACGGCTACTCGGGGATATCGAAGCCGAATTGGTTGAGAGTAATTATCAGACCGTTCACGATGATGAGTTCGCTGCGCATTTACAATCTGTAGCGAACCGCGTTCTCTCTCAATTCCCGGGCGATCGCCCGCCGGTTCGCATCATTCTCGTCGATGCCCCCGAAGCAGCCTCGTTCAGCACAGGTCCCGAACGAATCTACGTCACACGAAAAATGATCGCCTTGATCAAGAACGATGATGAACTCGCCGGTTTGCTCGGCCATGAACTGGCCCACATCGTGATGCACCAGAACGCCATCATAGTCAGCGCGTTGTTCCACGAAATTCTGGGCGTCCACAGCGTTAGCGATCGCAAGGATATTGCCGATAAACTTGCGTACCTGTTCGACGCGCTCCATCGTGACGCAAAGCTGTTGCGCCAAGCTGCTCACGCTATTGGTAAGCAGGAATCCGTCCATCAGTATGAAGCTGATCGAGTTGCACTTTACGCTTCGGCCGCGGCTGGGTATTCACCCCAGGCATTTGTGGACCTCTTTGCGCGTTCCGCGAACACCGGCGGAAGTACGGGAAATCTTCTGAGTGATTTTGTTCGAACCACAAGTTCAAACGAACTGCGTCTGCGGCATGCAAACCGCTCATTGCGGCAGTTGCCCCGATCATGTCGCGACGTGGCGCCTGGATCCTCAAGCGAGTTCGGCATCTGGCAGGCCGCTGTCAGGTCCTATCACCATCCGGAAGGCAATGCACTGGCGTCCGTTGGGGTGAAGTAAGAACGAAAGGGAGCAGTTTCATCTGAAAACTCTATTTAGATTTTTTGTCCTGTTACTGTTGACCGTGTCAGCAAACGTTGACCCATGTCCAGCGAAGCAGCAATCAGCGCCAAATAAGACCACGCAAACCGCTGCAATCCACGGCGTCGTGACCACCCCGCAAGAAAACTCCAAGGTTGCGGTTGCCGGTGCAACCGTGACCCTTTCGTCCGTTCCATCCACAGGCAGTCCCTTGATCGCCACCACCACGGACGAAAATGGCAACTATCAATTGGAGAAGCTGGCGCCTGGATCGTATTCCATTTCCGTAAGCTCGACTGGCTTCCGAGCGATCACTCAAACGTTCACGTTGTCTGCCCAGGAAAAGAAGAGTTTGGATTTTTCCCTCCAGTTGGACGCGGTCTCCGAAAAAGTTGAAGTGAATGAGACCGCTGCGGGAGTCTCCACCGAGAATTCGGCTCCCCCGCCCGTTACTGTCACCAATACCGAGTTGATTACCCTTCCAACCCCGCAGGAAAAAGTGAAGGACATCATTGCCATCGCGCCCGGAGTGATAAAAACACTCGACAGCAAATTGGTTTTCAAAGGAGCGGACGAGAATCAAAGCCTCTTGCTCGTCAATTCCGCGCGCACCACCGATCCGGTCACCGGTAGCTTCAGCGCGCCTATACCCACGGATGCGGTGGAATCCTTTGCGGTCTACAAAACTCCTTACGACGCCAGCCTCGGAAGCTTCTCCGGCGGATTAACCACCATTGATACCGTACCGCCTGAAGATAAGTGGACGTTCAAGGTCAGAAGCGTGGTTCCATCCGTTCGCGGAAAAGAGGGCCATATCGTCGGTCTCGCGGAAGCCATTCCGGGTGTGTCCTTCGACGCTCCCATCATTCCGCACAAACTGCTCTTCTCCGAAGTTTTCCAATACGACATGAAGAAATATACGGTCGAGGGACTGCCCTGGCCGAATGACATCAGCAAGAAACAAGGGTTCAACTCATTTTCGACGCTGGAGGCGATCTTATCTCCGAATCATGTTCTGACCCTCACGGTCAACGCGTTTCCATTGCGTTGGCAGAACTACAATATCAGCGCCTTGGTTCCTATCCCGGCTTCCAGCGATTTGAATCAAAGCGGTGTGGCCGTCGGACTTGCGGATCGTTATCAACTGACTTCGGGAGCGGTTCTCAGCTTCATTTCTCAGTATATGCGCTTTGACGGCAATTCCCACGGGCAGGGAATCGCGGACATGACCATCGACCCAGAGGGTTATGGCGGCAATTATTTCAATCAATGGTCGCGCCGCGGCAAAGAGTTTCAGGCCGTTCCTTCTTATCAATTCCCGCAAAAACACTGGCATGGAGAGCATCAGATTCGCGTCGGAGTGGACGTCGACTGGCGCGCTTACTATGGCACCACGGAGTCGAACCCCATTCACATCCTGCGCCAAGATAATTCAGTAGCCACCAACATCACTTTCGCGCCCACAATCGCTCAAACCCCGTCCGATACTTCCTTTGCGGAATTTGTTCAGGATCATTGGATCTGGAATCCTCAATGGAGCTTCGATTTTGGCGCGCGTTTGTCTTCGGAAACCGGTGGTTGGTCCGCGGCTTTTGCGCCCCGCGCCGGGGTCGCCTATTCGCCGTCCACCTCCGGTAAAACTGTCATTCGTGCGGGTGTTGGTATTTTTTATGGTTTGTTGCCGCTGCTTGCGGCCAGTTACACAGACAATCCTACCCGGACGATCACGGACTTCGATCCCACTGGCATGCCGCTCGGAGCTCCGATCACGTATACAAACATCTATTCCGGCAATGTGAATCCGCTCGTTTCCTCGAATCTCCCCAATCAGACGGGCACATCGCCGCGCAACCTCACATGGAACGGCCAGGTCCAGCAGGAATTACGTAAAAATATGAAGCTAACGGTCGGGTATCTGGATAGCCATGCCAGCTACCTTTTCACCGTCGATCCTTACACCAGCGCGAGCGGCGGCCAATCGTTCATGGCGCTCACGAATAGGGGCTCCTCTCACTATCGCGAATTCGAATCTACCGTCCGTTACTCGTTTTCAGAGCGCGACCTGGTGAACGCGTCCTACATTTGGAGCCAAGCCCGCGGAAACTTGAACAGTCTTTCCAGTATATTAATTCCGTTCGCGGCCCCAGTCGTTCGCTCTGACGTTTATGGGATACTTCCTTCCGACATACCGAATCGCGTGGTTGCCTATGGAATTTTCGCAATTCCCTGGAAAATGACCTTCAGCCCGTTGGCTGATTTTCACTCAGGTTATCCCTACTCGCCGATCGATGAGTTTCAGCAATATGTAGGACCTCCAAATAGCCGGCGGTTTCCCACTTACTTCTCCCTCGATCTGAAGGTCTATAGGGAATTCCGCGTGCCCTTTCTCGGCAATCGCGGCGGAAAATCACATCATATTCGTCTCGGCGCCTATACCCTGAATGTCACCGACCACGGGAACTACAATGCGGTCTACAACAACGTAACTTCTCCCCTCTACGGACGATTTGTCGGATTTCTGTACCGCCACGAAGGTATGATCCTCGACTTTGTCGATTAGCCCTGCGGCAAACCCGCAGGTTAGCTGGGCCATTCTCGATGCTCATTCGCGTGCTAAGTCTACTGATTGCAAACACTTACGACAGTCACTTTCTGGACTGGTTGCTGCGAACTTGTAAATTGCCAGACCCTGCCTAATGTATACCAAATGTTTACGTGAGCCCATTTTTGAACATTGTCCTTCCCAGTAAAAGCGCCAAAAACGCCGACAAGGCCGCTGAAAGTGCTATGTATTGAAGCTGGCCGCCCTGAACGACGGGAAATATCGCTGCCGTGGATGAGTCGTAGGCCGCGTGGAGCAAGACTACGACCGGCAGGCTCTGCGCGCTACGGTTGTAAAAAAACGCGAACACCACCGACCACGAGACAACGGAGACGACACCTGAACCTATGACCGCTGCAACTGTCCTCTTATTCAGACCGAGTGTGATTGACCACAACGGAATGTGCCAAACAGCCCAGTACGCTCCGATGATCAAAGCGGACTTCAACTGCGAGTAGTGCGCTTGAAGTTTCCTGAGGGCGTATGCTCGCCATGCAAGTTCCTCCCAGAGGGGGCCGAACGGAACTAGTAGAAGTAGGTTTAGCAGAAACCATAAGACCGAAGGCCGTGGACGCGACGACGGAAAATAGAGCAACGTAACAGCGAGAGAAACCCAGAAGACGCACCAAGGCAATACAAGAGCAAGCAAGTACAACCGAAGTGGCGCGCGCCACCTGAGGAGCGTAGACAACATTCGCAAAGCGTGGCGTCGGCCCTCCCCTAGACTCCAACTAACTGATAGTAGGCCCGGAAGGCAGATCCCGATCATCAGCCTCGTGAGATCGAAAGGTGCGTCAAATCGCATGCCAAAAATTGTGATGTGAAAGGACCCGTGCCTCTCGAACGGGGAGAGCCATACTATCCCATGAGGCGGCAGCGCTCACAGCAAGAAAAATCGAGAGCGACAAAAGGCCCCCTTGACTCGTTCCAGTCCTGCTATTGTCAGCAATATCGCTGGTTTTGATTTTGCTTTCCTCGATGACCTTCGGTCCTCCGCTGCCCTTCGCGTAAAGGTAAGAGATATCGTGAGCCGAGCTATTATAACGGTCAGGTTCTCATAAAAAGTTGGTATCGCTCCAAGGCGCAGATGTCGGGTTGAACTTAGGTTCAATACCCAAGAATTTCTGAACAGCACCTTGTACCCGCTGAAATAATATTGTGACAGTTACTTGCGAGGTCGGCGTCGAAAGGGCGACGCTTGAAACCGGGGACAGACGTTCCCCACGTCATTCTTGAACCCCGGTGGTCGACATGGTTGTTGCGTTCGAACGCGAATGCACGAACGTCAAATCCACGGGGGCCTCTCTTTGTCGATACGCCGCGCGACGTACTTTGACAATTGAGATCATCCGAAGCACTTGTCGAATCACCCTAGTCTAAGTAGGTTTAGAATGAGCACTTACAAAAAACAGGGGCAAGGGTACACTGCACGGGGCGGCAGCTATGAGCATTCTCCCGTAAGTCCTTTGTTTCCCCTTGATACAAAAACACCCGGGTTGGGACCTATGTACCAGATGTTTACGTATCACACTTGGTCGGCGCGCCGACATTTGTGACGTCGCGTCACAACTTCACCGGCAAATCGCTAAGTTCATTGCACACCGGTTCCACTCTGAACTGCAAACTATGAACGGTAAACTGCCAATCACGGTCCTTTCCTCGCGAGCGCTCCCCGCGTAAAATAAGGCAAGGACAATTTAATGGCGACCAAAATTCATGTAGTGAGCGGCCAGTCCGCGGCAGCAGCGAACCTGACAAACGAAGAGATCCTGCGCTATAGCCGGCACTTGATCATGCCGGAAGTAGGTATGGAAGGTCAGCTCAAACTGAAGGCTGCGCGCGTGCTCCTGATCGGCACCGGCGGATTGGGCGCGCCCCTTGGCCTGTATTTAACGGCTGCCGGCGTAGGACACATCGGCTTAGTGGATTTCGACGTGGTGGATTTCACCAATCTCCAGCGGCAAGTGACGTTTGGCACCAGCGATGTGGGCAAACCCAAAACGGAAGCCGCGAAGGCGCGCCTCGGCAATCTAAATCCGGACGTGCAAATCGCCACGTACGAAACCAAACTTACCAGCCAAAACGCCCTGGAGCTATTCAAGGATTACGACATCATCGTCGACGGCACGGATAATTTTCCCACGCGTTACCTGGTGAACGACGCGTGCATTCTGTTGGGAAAGCCCAACGTCTACGGCTCGATTTTTCGCTTCGAGGGGCAAGTTACGGTGTTCGGCATGCCCGATGGCCCGTGTTATCGCTGCTTGTACCCAGAGCCGCCTCCGCCGGGGTTGGTTCCTTCCTGTGCCGAAGGTGGTGTGCTCGGCGTGCTTCCGGGAATCGTTGGTTCGTTGCAGGCGCTCGAGACCATCAAGTTGATTATCGATCGGGGCGACTCTTTGGCTGGCCGCCTGGTTTTGTTCGATGCGCTTGCCATGAAGTTCCGGGAACTGAAACTACGCAAGAATGCCCATTGCCCGATGTGCGGAACGCATCGAAAAATAAATCAGCTCATCGATTACAACGAATTCTGCGGAATCCGCGGCGAAGAGGAGCCGGAGAGCGATTTGCATGTGCCGGAAATTACTGCGCGCGAATTGAAGGACCGGCTCGACAAGGGCGAGGACGTATTCATCCTCGATGTTCGCGAACCGCACGAGTATCAGATCTGTAATCTCAAGGGCCATTTGATTCCACTCGGCGAATTGCCGCGCCGCGTCCATGAACTGGATTCCGCGCGCGAAATCGTGGCCCATTGCAAAAGCGGAAAGCGTTCGGCGCAGGCGGTCGATTTCCTGAGACAAGCGGGATTCCGCAAAATCTACAACTTGCGCGGGGGAATTTTGTCGTGGTCCACGGAAGTGGATCCCTCCGTGCCCCGTTACTGACATCTCATCCGGGTTGTGAAGTTCACTGGCAAGTACAGTATGCTGAACTCCTGCGTTTGCACTGCAAAATTTGACGGAGGAACCTGTGGCGGGAACTAAAATCACCATTTTCAATAATGGTCCGATTCGTATCGAAGGCGATTTCGAAATCGTGGATCAAGAAGGTAAACCGTTTGGTCTCGGCGGCCGCAGCATCGTTACGGTTTGCCGGTGCGGGCAGTCCGGCAATCTGCCATTTTGCGATGGCACTCACAAGCGTCAAGGATTTACGAGCCCGATTGCCGCGCGAGATCTTCCACCTCCAGCCCCGAAGGTGTGACTCAGTCGGCCGTGCTTTTCCACAAGCTCCCAAAATGAGACAGTCTCAGACTGAGACGAAGTACAGGTTTGTGTCAGTCTTGCCCAAACGCCTGCTAACTAACTGGATACACGAGGCATAGTGTATCAAAACAGGACTGACCAAGGCCCGTTCTGCGTCTCGCCCCTGTCTCACCTGCTACATAAGCCCGTGTCGTTACGTTGTAAGCTGCTTGCATTCAGCAGCTTATCGACTGTGGCGAACGTGCCGAAAAAGGGCACCTACGTGCATTCCCTCGTGTTGCCGGTTTTCTTCGGCGATTGGGGGTTGTTTTGGGGGATTGGGCAACAATCACCGGGTTTCTCCGGAAGGACCGTGGCAGGTTGCCAGCCATTGGCTACGGTGTTTTTCTCGCAGCGCTGCTCGGTGCAGTTCTGTACTCGCGCTTTGCCCACGTTACGGGCGCTCCCACAACATACTTGTATTTGGAAGTAGGCGGTTCGCTCCTGTGCTTTTGCTATGCCGCCAATGCGTTGGTGCGCTTTCGCGGCACGCATGACCGCATTGCGCTGATTCTCGCCTTCGCGTTCGTGCTCTCCGGAATGATCGAGACGGTCGGCTATTTTGGCCTGAACGACTTGATGCGCACCGGCCAGGTTGTGCTTTCGCATGTGCCGATGGGCTGGATGGTGGGCCGAACGCTTCTTGCCGTGTTGCTGCTGGCGGCGCTAGCCGTGGAACGATTCTTGCCGACTTCGCGGCAGCCCAGCCGCGAGACCGCCGGTGCGCTGTTCGTAGTTGCCGCCGCCGCGTACATCACCAGCGCTGCGTTTATCGCTGCTCCGGCGACGCCAATCGCCAAATATGGCGCATTTTTTTCACGGCCCTGGGAAGTGCTTCCCGGGGGACTTTTTGCGTTGGCCGCATATTTCTTTTACCGGCGATATCAGAGTCAGCAAAAGAGCGAAGCATCGCTGTACGACTATTCCTTGTTTCTCGTTGCGCTGTTGAACGCCGCGTGCCATTTGGCGGCGCTGTTTTCGCGGCGGATTTTCGATGGCCCATTTTTTATTGCCGAGCTCAGCAAAGTCGCCAGCTACAACATCATTCTCATCGGTGCACTCATAGATCAGGCGCGCCTTTTCGATCAAGTGCGCTCCCTCGCGATCAGCGATCCGCTCACCGGGCTCGCCAATTATCGCCGGCTGATTGCGGTGATTGAATCGGAGCTGGACCGTTCCCGGCGCACCAACCGGCCGTTCAGCATCGTGCTGCTGGATATGGACGGCCTGAAGACCATCAATGACCGTTACGGGCACCTCGTGGGCAGCCGCGCGCTGGTGCGTCTCGGCAAAATTTTGCGCAATCATTCGCGAGCCATCGATACCCCTGCGCGGTATGGCGGCGACGAGTTTGCGCTGGTGTTGCCGGAAGCTCCCAAGGAGATTGCCGCGCGCGTGTCTGCGCGCATTCGCGAGCGCCTGGCGTGTGAAACCGAAGAACCCATGCTTTCCGTCAGCGCCGGGACTGCGGCCTATCCCGAAGATGGGGACACCGCCGAAAAGCTGCTCGGCGCGGCGGATCGCACGCTGTATCGCATGAAGCATCGCGGGCGAGGAATGAATTCCATCGCGCGAATCGCCGCGTGCCTTTGAGGACCATGAGGAAATGACGCGAGTGAACCAGTTTCGGCACAACCGCAGCGAGAACCGGATTCCCATGGAGATTCCGGTTGTGCTCGAAGGTCATCGAAGAAGCCCCGGCGTGGAAGTCACGTTTACGGAAAACGTGAGCGCTAAGGGAGCGCGCGTGGTGAGCACGCGTCGTTGGGATAAAGGTGCGCCGCTGGTGTTGGCGTCACGCACGGGAGAGTTTCGTTCTGCGGCTCGGGTGGCTTATTGCCAACCACTGCGTGGCGACGGCTACGCAATTGGCGTGGAGTTCCTCGAACCTGTGGGGCGATGGGTAGTTCAATCTGCGAATTAGCTTGACGGCTTTCGGCGAGCGGTTAGGAGGGAACTGCTGGAACACTTCTTAGGGAATTCAGTTACTGCGCAGGCAAAGCGCCGCACGGTAGAAGGACCGGACGGCGCTTTTGCCATTTTATGCCCGCGTCATTGTACTTACGCGCTTGTTAAGAGCTCCTCGTAGACTTTCAAAGTGTTTTCCACCATCAGGTCCGAAGAGAATTTCTCGATGATGCGGACTCGCCCTGCTTCTGCGACTCTTTGCGCAAAGTCGGGATCACGAAGCAGATTGGCAACCGCGGCGGCAAGTTCAGATGGGTTCTTGGGTTCAACTTGCAGACCGTTTTTCCCGTTCTCGACGATCTCTCCAAGCGCGCAGCCGAAAAACGTGATGGACGGAATGCGATAAGACATGGCGGAGAGCAGGGAAGTGCCTAATCCCTCAAAAAGTGAGGGAAAAACGAAGAGATCGACGGCTTGGTAAAAGGTGGACACATCCTTCAAAAAACCGGCGAAAATCACCTTTTCGCTGACCCCGACTTCATCCGCGAGCGCATCAAGCGCTGACCGGTATTCTCCGTGCCCGGCGAGCAACAACTTGCAATTCGGAAACTCCGGCTGAAGGAGCGCCAGCGCCCGAATCACCCATTCATGGCCTTTATCCTTCTGAAGCGCGCCGGCGCAGCCGAGAACGACATCGGTTTCGCTAAAGCACCAGCGTTTGCGCGCGGATTCTTTTTCCGCTGGCGTCGGCGGGGTGGGAATTTCAACGCCTTCGTAGACCACACGCAATTTTTCTTTGGGTGCGCCGGAAGCCTCCGCTTGTTCGGCGACCCATTGCGAGTTGGCCAGAATGCAATCTGCGCGGCGGTAACGAGCTTGCGCCAGCCACCCTCGCGATAACGGAAAACCAACGCGGCGGGAAACCGCGAATGGGATCGCACGGTTTCTAACCGCGAGCCATGCCGCGGTCACTGCGTGCGCTTCGTTTGCGTGCACAACGTCGATGCGGCCGTCCGCGACAATGGACCGGATTGTGGCCGCGGCGGACAAACGACGCATTCGCCGGGAAACGCTGTGGACGTAGATGCCATATTTTTTGGCCCGGTGACTGAGCGAAGAACCGTGAGTGGCCACCAGTTCCGCGGCGTGGCCGCGCTCATACAACCCGCGGAGCAAGAGCAGGGCCTGGTTCTGCCCACCGCGCCACTCCGTTTCCAGATCCACCACCAGCGGAATCACGCGGCACCACGCTGGCTTGTTTGTTGTTCGGCTTGCACCAGCTTTCCCAATTTCTTGTACTTCAACCACACGCCGCGAGCCGCCATTCGCGCAATCAGCGCGCCTCGATAGCCATCCAGAAAACCGGCCGCGAAAACGAAGTGGCGGACCCAACTCCATGGCGCGGCGATCCACATTCCACTGCGCCAGTTGCGGCGTCCTTCCTCAAACATTTCGCGCGCGACGGTCGTGGTGTACTTTTCGAGCTTGGCTTCATGTTCGGAAAAGCTGCGAATGGTGTAGTGAAGAAGGTCGCCTTTTAACCGTCCAATCGGGGCCTGGTAGCGTAGTGCCGAGTGAATCGCACCCGCGAAACTCGCTTGATCCCGGCGATAGATGCGGCATTGCCAGTCCGGATACCAGCGCGAATGGCGAATCCACGCACCCAGATACCAGGTGAGCCGCGCCATTTCGTACACTGCAAATTGGGAGTCGCTGGCTTTCCACTCCGTGACCGACTGCTTCAATTCGCTGCTTACTTCTTCGTCAGCGTCGAGCAGGAAAATCCAATCATTGGCGGCCAGGGAAGCGGCGTAATTCTTCTGGTCGGCATGATTCGTGAAAGACCGCAGGAAAACCCGAGCGCCCAACTCGCGTGCCACTTCTTGCGTGCGATCTGTGCTGCCGCCATCCACCACGACGATTTCATCGGCGATACCCTGAACGGAGCGCAACACGCGCGGCAAATTGTCCTGTTCGTTTTGTACGATAAGGCACACGCTAAGACGGTTCATTTCTGGGCCATAGCTTGGATGATGCGCGCAAGTATCTCACACCTGCCGCATGGGCTAGTGGGACTCGGGGGTCTCGAAGTGGACGTTCAGGCGAATGGTGGTGCCTCCGACCCGGAATTCCGCACCATCCTCGAGCATGGCGGCCCGCACACGTTCTTCTCCAAAGAAGGTGCCGTTCGTGGAATCCAGGTCCTTCAGATTGACGAATCGTTCGCGCACCTCAAGCAGGCAATGTTGACGGGATACTTCGGCGTCCGTGAGGGCGAAATCCGCGCCTTTGCGCCCGATGATGGTGCGCGCGCGGGTGAGCGTGAGGCTGTGTCCCGTTTGTCGTCCGGTGGTGACCGTTAGTGTGGCGCGAACTTCCGCTGGCAAATCGGGATTATCGTCGACGGCCGGAGCCTTCACCCGTGTTGCCGAAGCATCAGCGCGCGCGAACGAGGGCATCGGCGAAATGACCACGGTTTCGTCCGCCTGGCGCTTCACCTCAACAATGGTGGTCTGCCCACATTTGGTGCACCGGAACTGAACTTTGGAGTGTTTCGCCAGCACGGAGTCGTTCAGGAGATGCTGCTGCCCGCAATGAATGCAGCCCGCTTGCATAAGTCCAAATTACCACGGTCTGCAGCATGGACGTGCGTGGAGTGACGCGCAGTTGCGGCGAATGTCACTGAGGGTAGTGAGTCAGCTTGGGGTCGGCCGAATCGGGAGTTGCCCGGCGAAGTCGAAGGCTTCCATCCATATCAATTCTCTGTGCCTTACGCATTTGCTTTATAGTGTTTCGGCTCACTTGTGCCTTGACTGGGGCATTCCGGCAGCGGAACACGAACACGGATTCGTGTTCCCTGTGAGGGCTCCGATTCAACCGCGAGGTGGCCGCCAATCAGCCGTAACCGTTCGCGCATGCTGATTAAACCGAGACCGCCTTTTCCCTGGGCAGAGTCACAGTTGAATCCTGCGCCGGAGTCGGAAATACATAGATCGATGGCATCGGGGTGATAAGAGAGCTCGACCTTAGCCTGCGCGGTTTTAGCATGTTTGACGACATTGCGCAGAGACTCCTGGACAATGCGAAAGAGGGACAGAGCCACCTCTGTTGGGATCTGGGCGGGAATGTCATGATGGATAAACTCGATTTGCAATTCGTGCTGTCTCGCGATTTCCCTGCAGAAGCTCCCAGTGGCGGCAGCGAGACCCTGGAGGTCCAGTCTGGCAGGATGAAGTTGGTGAGAAATGCTGTGGAGATCGCTGGAAACTTCCGAGGCCAATTCCGAGAGGTTGTCGAGTTTGTTCCGATCGTTTGAGGTTAGCGCGGGAATGGTCTGTCCGAATTGCTCGAGGCCGATCTGAAGGTAGGCCATACGCTGACTAATATCATCGTGCAACTCTCGGGCAATGCGGGAGGACTCTTCTTCCTGAGCGTGGATCAGACGACCCGTGAGGTCGCGCAGGGAGATCTCAAAGAGCTTGCGCTCGGTAATATCGACGCATGAGCCGATGTATCCACAGAAGGTACCGTTAGGCCCAAATCGAGGGACGCCATAGTCGACAAGCCAGCGATATTCGCCATCGAAACGGCGCAACCGATACTCCATCTGAAAACTCTTACGAGAGTCAAAGGCAGTCGAGTATACGCTGAGGCAGTCTTTGCGGTCATCCGGGTGAACGCCGGTGGTCCACCCTTCGCCCAACTCTTGTTCGATGGAACGGCCGGTGAAGTTGAGCCAACCTCGATTGAAAAAGGTACACAACTTGTTGGTTCCGGACATCCAGATCAAGGTAGGTGCGGTGTCCGCCATCAAGCGGAAGCGTTCTTCGCTTTCGCGGAGAACAGCTATATGACGCTTTCGCTCTTCCACGAGCACGGCGAGGGTCATAAATGGGACGGCGGCGAACAGCAGGAACAGTTGTAACGTGAAGACCTTATTGATGGAGTCTGTCTCGGCAAACGGTCCACGGCCGTGGACGGCGCCCCAAATGGATACGAGGGCGACGATGCTGGCGGAAGTGCCAGCCCCGGCAGAACCAAAACGTAAAGCGGACCACAGCAGAAACGGGACAAGAGAATAAAGGAGCGCAGGCGACACATGTGTTGCGCGACCCACGAACATGCCGAAACTTAAGGAAAAGAGCGCGGTGAAAAGCGCGACTGCCTCCAGGTAATAAGCGCGAGAACTGTGCGGTCGTACCCGGAAGTGCTCGACCCAACCGAAGATGGCGGGGGCTAAAGTGAGAAAAGCCAGACTGTCCGAGAGGAAGTTAATTCTCCCACTAATCCAGCGGTCCCCCGGCAAGCTTTCGATGCCAATCAGAGTAGCGACCAGCGGACCAAGCATCACGGCGACCAAGGCATATTTCCCAAAGGCTTTTAAGCTGTCTAAATGAGGCACGCCATGCAAGAGATAGTGAACTCCCCAAACGGCAACGAGAATTTCCGCGATGTCGGCAAGAAGAAGAATCAAGGTCGAATGAAGCGGTACGCCGGCAGGCAGGTCGTAGAGCACAAAACCGGCCAGTCCTGCGGGAATCAGTATTGGCCAGAGCTTCCGTGGGGAAACGAGCAGAATGGCGACCAAAACGGCGCACCCGGGCCAGAGGGGCCAAAGCGTTTGGGGAACATTGATGATCAACATCCCGCCGAGTCTTGCTGCCAGATAGCACAGCACGAGCATGAGGATGGCTTGGACCACCGGGTGCACCTGGAGTTCCGGGTTCGCAGCGGAAGGTAATCGGCCAGCGTGATTCGTTTCCATCGCGACCTCCAGGGCGGGCGCCCTCACGAAAACGGCATGGCGCCTGAGGTTCTGCGAAATATACACTACGTAGTCATGGGACTGCATCTCGGAGCCGCCAGGAAATTCGTTCGATCTATTGTGCGTGAGAAGTGGCGAAGGGACACCGTTCCAGGATGCCCTGTTGTCGAGTGGAGCGTCTGTAGGGCGAATCCGGCCTGCGGACTCCTCTCACAGCCTGATCACCCCTGTGTGGCTAAGCCCGCCGCGGGCCATTCGGCAACTGTGTTAGCATGAAGGTTTAGCGCTTGGTGCAGGAGAGAAACTGTGGCGGAACATATTTCCCGTAAAGAATTGAAACACGACAGGGTCCGGGAGACCTTCGAACACGGCGCGGAAGCGGTGCTGTCGCACACCCGGCTTGCGTCCATTATGGTTTTGGCGCTCATTTTGGCGGCTTCGGGTTATCTGGGCTGGAGATTTTACACTGATCGGCAAACGGCCCAGGCACAGGTGGCGCTGGACGACGCCATGAAAGTGTTCAATGCCGCTGTGGCTACTCCCGGTCAGCCGACGCTTCCGGGTGAACTTACTTTTCCCACGGCAGAGCAGCGCGCCCAGGCCGCTGAACCGAAGCTGGAAGCGGTCGCAAACAAATATCCGCACACGAATCCCGGGAAGTTGGCGCGTTATTATTCGGCATTAACTCTGATGGACCAGGACAAATTGAACCAGGCCTCCGAGCAGCTGAAAAAGCTGGATGCCGGGTCCGACAAGGAATTAGCGGCACTCGCGAAGTATCAAACGGCGTTAATTGCCGAGCGCAATGGAAAGAAAGACGAAGCGATCAAGACTCTTCAGGCGCTCAGCACTTCCGGTTCTGTGCTTGTGCCCAAGCCGATGGTGCTTCTGGAACTTGCCGGCTTGTACAGTCAAACTGACCCGAAACAGGCGACTAGCCTTTACGAGCAGCTGAAGAAGGATTATCCAAACACTCCCGTTGCGGATGAAGCCGATCGAGGGCTGGAGTTACTGGCGCCGCATTCCTGAGGGTTGGCTGCACTCGAGCGGCAACGCCTGAGTCTTCCTGAGTGACTGCTGGAGGTTCGGCTATCGAAACGTATCCAGCTTTGGCGCCTTGGGCCATGCGTTCCGAACAGTCCCGCGGCCGCCGCCATTTCGAATCCGCACATCCTTATCGCAGCGAATACGCGCGAGATCGCGACCGCATCGTGCATTCGCGGGCGTTCCGCCGGCTAGAGGCCAAAACCCAGGTTTTCACCGCGCGATTCTCCGATCATTTCAGGAACCGGCTGACGCACACGCTAGAAGTTTCGCAGATTGGGCGCACCGTCGCACAGGCGCTCTCGTTGAACACCGAGTTGGTCGAGGCGCTCGCGCTGGTTCATGACATTGGGCATCCGCCATTTGGACACGCAGGCGAACGAGAACTGGACGAGTTGATGCGCGCCCGTGGGAACCGTTTCAATCACAATTTGCATGCGCTGCGAATCGTGGAACAGTTCGAGCACCGTTATCTCGATTTTGCCGGGCTGAATCTCACGTTCGAAGTGCGCGAAGGCATCGTGAAGCATTCCCGCGATTACAATGCGCGGGAATTTCCGGAATTGGCGGAGTATCTGCTGGATTTGCGGCCACCGCTGGAATCGCAACTTATTGACTGGGTGGACGAGATTGCCTACAACACGGCGGATTTAGACGACGCGCTGGAAGCGAATCTGTTGGACGTTGCACTCTTGTGCGAGGAATCGGCAAACTTTGGCGAAACGTACCAGAAAATAGACCGGCAGCATCGAGGAGCGCCAACGAAACTGAAGTTCAACGAAGCATTGCGTCACATCTTGGATGATCTGGCCACCGACCTGATCACGAACACGCAAACACGAGTGCAAAACGCCGGGGTGCAAACGGTTGACGATGTCCGGCACGCGCAGGAACGGCTGGTTCGCATGAGCGATCAGGGTCGCGATTGGAACGCAAGTCTAAAGCACTTTCTTTTCGCTCACGTTTACAGCCATCCCGCGATTACCGAGGACAGTCAGCGGTCGGTGCGCTGCCTGGAAGAACTTTT
>CAVUNS010000012.1:0-357063 GCA_963742905.1 Candidatus Acidiferrales bacterium
GTTATCAGTGCCGCACGCAACCGCGATTCCGGCGAACGCTTCTAGTGTTGACCCTGATTTTTCTGTTGTTGCTGTGGTCGCCGTGGCGCCCGGTGCTTTGCTCGGCACTGGGTGCGTGCTCCGCTCCCCTAGCGAGGTCGGACCGGCATTCCAAACCGGTCGTTCCATCTCCCGATACAAGACACGGTCGTTGATAACGTCAGATCATCGTCCTGAGGACAGACAGGCGGTTTCCGTCCGAACTAAGCGCCAGGCTTTTACGATGGTGCGATCGACATATTGTTGCTGCCGCTTCTGGCTTCCTTTATGTGCGAGGTCCCGGGAGGCAATCGCGATTCGCGCGTCGTTTTCTGAAACGCCATGAGATAGAGCATATATCGCATAAGCGAGGTCCACCCGAGTCTGGTCTCCCGCGTAAATTGTCCTCTTCCGAAAATCCTCGATACTTTTCGGTTCCGAGCTGCACAGGGTATCGGTTCTCCATCGCGCAGGTCGCGAGCCCGAGCTTTGCGTTTGTAGGAACTCCTCGACTTCCAGTAAAAACGCAGCCGCAGTCGCATACACCATCCCGTTGGCTTCGTGCAGCCGCACATACGGGAACGTACCATCGGGCCGGCGATACTTATCCTTGCGATTCGTAAATCCGGCAAGCCTCCCATAGTGGCGCCAGTCCGCCGCCCCGGGATCACCGCCGAAACGTACCGCCAGACGTCGAGCCGCACATGTGGACGCCTCTCTCGAAAGTACGTGCCCGTGGTTCAGCCATGCTTGAAAGTTACCGGGCGAAGTTTCAAGAACCACAGCCGGTGAGAAGCGCTCTGCTTTCATTCGTTCAATAGCTTGCGCGTTGAGGTCATCAATCAGGGAAAGGCTATGTTCTCCGGCAGGCCGGATGTAAATGTGCCGGCCTTCAGCATTCTTCCAGACGCAACCATCGCACTGATTTGAGCAACGTGTCTAAGTCCCATTCGCGCGTGAGCATGGTCGCTCGTGTGGCGCAGGGATCGAACAGCCCGATTTCGAAGACTGCGGCTCCCATGGCGCGGGCCTGTTTTTCGACGGCTTCCGAGGTGGAGTTATTCCTCATTCTCTTTTTGCGCTTGACAAGCGTTCGCCGGAAGCGTAATACCTTGCCTAGCGATACGAACACTGTACGTATAGCACCATAGATAGGCGTACAGCAACATAAAGAGTTGAAAGTTCGAGGAGTGGTGGCGACGAATGCAAGAGCTTCAGCAAGTGACCGAACGGCGAAATGAAAAACTGGTTCGAGAACTCGGCCCACTGGTTTCGACCTGTCTTGAAGACCCTCGGACGGAGGACATCCTTCTAAACCCGGACGGTCGCGTATGGGTAAAGCGGACACACACGGATTTCGAAGCCGTCGGAACCATGCTTCCTGCTCAAGCCCTAAGTGCGTTTGGCACGATTGCGGCGATTCGCGACACGGTCATCAATCACGATAGTCCGATTCTCGAAACCGAACTCCCCACGGATGGCAGCCGCTTCGAAGGTCTAATTCCGCCGGTTGTGCGGCGACCGGTTTTCGCAATCCGACAGCGTCCTCATCGCGTCTTCACCCTGAGCGATTACGAATGTGCGGGAATTCTGACGGACAAAAATGACGCCCTCAACCGTCATCGAAGCCACGATTATTTCGTGGAGATGGTTCGTGGCATGCGCCACGTCGAAGTCATACGAGCAGCGATTCAGCATCGAAAAAACATTCTCGTGGCCGGGTCTACCGGCTCCGGCAAGACGACGTTCATCAACGCCGTTCTAGACGAACTCGCGAACATCTCTCCGGATGATCGGGTGCTCATCATTGAGGACACCCCGGAACTGCAGTGCAACGTGACAAATTCCGTCGCTCTTTTGGCGGTTGGGCGCGTGTCGATGCTGGACTGTTTGCGAGCCAGTATGCGGTTGAAACCAACCCGGATTGTTGTGGGCGAGGTTCGCGGCGCTGAGGCGTTGAGCATGCTTAAGGCCTGGAATACCGGGCACCCGGGCGGAGCGGCCAGCGTGCACGCGAACGATGCTTACGGCGCATTGATTCGCCTCGAAAGTCTGGTCGCTGAGGCGACTGCGGCGCCCCAGCAATCACTCATCGCCGAAGCCGTAAACGTCGTGGTCTTTGTCGATGGCGAGCCAAGTATTCAAGCGGGCCGCAAGGTAAGGGAAGTCGCGGTGGTTACTGGATTTCGCGACGGTGAATACCGACTGGAGTACGTGTAGGAGAGAGTATGAAAAACACATGCCATGCGGATGGGACGGATGCTCGATTCAGCGGCGGGCTCTTGTCTCCTGTAGCGCTAGTTTTGTTTGCTGCAATTGTCGCGGCGGCGATGGTGTCAATCCTTTCCGGCTACGGACTCCCACAAATCGCTGTGCTTGCAAGGGCCCGCGCGGTCTTGGTGTCCGTCGCCATGATGCTCGGTTTTTGCGGACTGGTGTTAACAGCATTACTGGGTTTGTCGGACAGACTTCGGCACATTTTAGTCGTGCTGTTCGGAGCTGCTTTTATGGGTTCAGGATTCGTTGCGCTGGTCGGTTGGTTTGCCGTCAGTGGAGCGAGTTGTTGCCGGTTGTAAATCTCGACGCGAAAGGAAAAAACGAAATGAGAACATTTGGAAGAAAAGTTGAATGGCATCGTCTTGCAATCCACGCGGGTTTGCTAACTCTGACATCCGTCTTCGTCAGTTTGCCGGCGTCTGCCGCGGCAGGAGGCCAGGCATTGCCGTGGGAAGCTCCGCTGACTCGCTTACAGCAATCCTTGAGCGGCCCTGTTGCGGGCGCGATTGCGATCATCGCGCTCGTCGCGATCGGCGTAACGCTGGTTTTTGGCGGCGAATGGAATGAGTTCGCGCGGCGCGCGGTGTACGCAGTCTGCGCGATTGCTTTCATCATTTCCGCTGCCGCATTGCTCGGCGGTCTGTTTGCCGTAGGCGCGGCGGCTATCTAGCCATGGACGGGCCACGCGAAGTGCCATTTCACGAATCGGCAAACCGGCCGCAATTGTTGATGGGCGGAGACCGCGAACTAATTCTGGTCTCCGCCATCATGGCGGCGATGCTGGTGTTCGCCGTCATGAAGTGGTGGAGCATTCTTGCCGGCCTCGTGTTGTGGCTAATCGCCGTGGGAGTTCTCGCGCGTATGGCGAAGGTCGATCCGCTTCTGCGCCACGTCTACATCAGACACATCCGCTATCGAAATTTCTATCCCGCGAAAAGTCGGATGTCTGCTCCAGCGACGACGACACCAGCGAAGTGGAGGTGAACGATGCCATTGGTTGAACAGCGCCGCCATGCAATCGGTTTAGCCGACCTACTCCTCTATGACTCCTTGATTGAGGACGGAATTCTTTTGTTGCAAGACGGCGGATTGCTCGCGGCATGGAAGTTTCAGGGACCGGACCTTGGTTCGGCCACAAACGGAGAAATGGCCGCTTTGAGTGGGCGTTTGGGCTCCTTGCTGCGTCTTGGCGGTGGCTGGATGGTGCAATGCGATAGCGTTCGAGCGCCAGCCCCGGGCTATCCAGAGCGCCAAGAGTTTCCTGACTCTGTCACCAAGATCATCGACGATGAGCGTCGCGAACAATTCATGTCCGAGGGGGTGCATTTCGAAAGTGACTACTATCTTTCGCTGACGTACCTTCCCCCCGTCGCTCGGGAAGAAAAAATCAAGGGGTGGATGTTTGAAGGCATGAAGGGTCAGAGAGGCGACGCCGGTCGAATCGTTGACTACTTCAAGAACCGCATCGCGAGTTTCGAGGACGTTTTCAAGTCGTTGTTCGCGGTAACGCGACTGAAAGCGGTGCGCACCAGCGACGCGGTTGGCAATCCGCTCGTCTGCGACGAACTCTTACGATACGTACATCGATGCGTATCGTGGAAAGACCATCCCCTTAGGCTTCCTGAATTTCCAGTCTATCTAAACGACTTGCTGGCCACGGAAGACTTCGTCGGTGGTTTGACGCCGCGCATTGGCCGCAAACACCTGCGCGTTGTAGCTATCGATGGCTTCCCCAAAGCCAGCGTGCCCGGCATCTTGGCGGCGCTCGACACTCTGCCAATCGAATACCGCTGGAACACGCGGGCCATCCTAATGGACCCGGAGGAGGCGCGATCATTCCTCGACAAGGTCCGGAAGAAATGGCGCTCGAAGATGCGCGGTCTAAAGGATCAAATCATGCAGACCCAGAGCGGCGCCGTGAATCTGCATGCACAAGAGATGAGCATCGATGCGGAAGAAGCGATGAGTGTCGCGGCGGCTGGCGACGTTCTATTCGCGCAGTACACCACCACCGTGATTTGCGGAGACGACCAAGAAGATTCCGTAGACGAAGCGGTGGCGCTGGTCGCAAAGACGGTGCAAAACCTGGGCTTTTCGGCGCGGATCGAAGACGTCAACAGCGTTGAGGCGTGGAGAGGCAGTCTCCCCGGAGATGGTTATCGAAATGTGAGACGAGTTGTCTTGCACACCCTGAATCTCGCGGATCTTCTGCCGATCAGTGCGGTATGGGCGGGAAACCGTGAAAACCCCTGCCCGTTTTATCCTCCAAAAAGCCCTCCGCTCCTCTACGCGGCGACAACCGGTGCGACTCCATTCCGTTTCAATCTGCACTGTGGAGACATCGGACATACCTTCATGGTCGGTCCGCCGGGCTCCGGGAAGTCAACGTTTCTCGGATTCATCGTCGCCCAGTTCTTCAGGTATCCCCGCGCTCAGGTCTTTGCCTTCGACAAAGGGTACTCGCTCGCGGTGCTGACGCGGGCCTGTGGTGGAGAGTTTTACGATCTGGGTGGCGAGAGCGATGGGCTGTCGTTTTATCCGTTGTCCGACTTGACTGACGATAGCGACATGGCCTGGGCCAACGGCTGGATCGAAAAGCTTTGTTCACTTGGTGGTCTTGACGTGAAGCCACACCACCGCAACGCGATCGCAGACGCAATGAAGCTGACGCAGGGTTCGGCGCGGAGGACCCTCACTGATTTTCTTGCGACAGTTCAGGACAAGGAAGTGCGTGCCGCACTCGAAGCCTACACGTTAAGTGGCTCACTCGGGCGGCTGCTTGACGCAGATAGGGACGGATTGCGGGACGGACGGCTGATGGTGTTCGAAATGGACCAGCTGATGCGCTACGGTGATGGCAATAACAAAGCAACGGTCGCCGTTTTGCTGTATCTCTTCCGTCGAATCCAGAAAAAACTCGACGGCCGTCCTACGCTTATCGTTCTTGATGAAGCGTGGGTCTATCTGCGGGATGAGTTGTTCCGCGAATATCTGCGCGACTGGCTGAAGACGTTGCGGAAGCTCAATGCCGTCGTCGTTCTGGCCACGCAAAACCTTTCCGACATCTTCAGTTCAGGAATCAGTGATGTGGTTATGGAGGCATGTCCGACCAAAATTCTGCTCGCGAACGCGGAAGCCGCCAACATGCAGTCGCGTCGGCTGTATGAAGCCGTAGGCCTGAACGACCGAGAGATCCAAATCGTTCAAAGCGCCGTTCCCAAGCGGCAGTACTACGTGATTTCCCCGGAGGGGCGTCGCCTGATATCGCTGGGACTTGGTGAGGTTGCGCTAGCGTTTGTAGGAGTGAACAGCTCTGAAGATCGAAAAAAGGCGACCGAAGTAATGCGGTCTCATCCCCGAAGTTGGCAAGCGGAGTGGTTGCGTCAACGAGGACGCTCGGATTGGGCGGACTGGTGGCGTGAAGTGGAAGGCGTTCTCGAAAGGAGAGTATCAGCATGAAAAAAGCAACGGTGTTCGTAATGGTGTTGTGCCTGGTGTCCTTGGGCGTTCCTGCGCCCACCGACGCGGGAGTGGTAGCTGGCGTCGCAACGGAATGGACGCAAATTCTGAATCACGTCCAACTGGTCATGGGTTATATCCGCCAGGGGCTTCAACTCGAAGCCCAGATGAAGCAGCTTACCGAGCAGCTAAAACAAGGAGTGAAATCGCCTCAACAATTCTTTGGTTCCATCCAGCAGGACTTGGGAGAGCTCTCGCAAATTGTACAAGGCGGCCAAGCCTTGGCGTATTCCATGGGCAATCTCGACGCTCAGTTTAGGAACACGTTCCCAGGCTACGGTTCGCGCACGTCTGGGTACTTTAACGACTACAAGAAATGGTCGCAGACCTCGCTCGATACTACGCTCAGCACGCTTCGCGCAGTCGGCTTGCAGGGCCAGCAGTTGAACAGCGCACAATCCGTGCTCGCCCAATTGCGAACGATGTCGTTGGGAGCGGGCGGGGAGATGCAGGCGGCCGAGGTGGGGAATCAAATCGCCGAACAACAGGTGGAACAACTGATGTCACTTCGGCAGTTGATGTTAGTCGATCTACAGAGTAAACAAGCATATCAGGCGGAGCAGATTCAGAAGGAACAGGCGGACAAAGCGGCTCTGGACCAATTGTTCGGAACGCATCCGCTGGTTACTAGTGACAAAAAATACTAACTCCGCGGGAGACGACATGAAACGGACACGTGCGGCGGCTGTGGTTTCGATTATTGCCATAACAACAATAGTTGCAGGCTGTAAGAAGCCGGAGCCGCCAAGTCCCATCGTAAAACTCATGGAGGATGCTGGAGCGGGCGATGTCTCCGCGACCTCCGATGAGGGAATCAGTCGATGGCTCGATCAACACAAAGCGGTTCTCTAGAGGTTAAGAAAAGGTGCATCGAAGTTCGAAAGGCTCAATCCACCGGCGACTTGGAGTACCACGACTGAGGGCCGAGTTTGTGCGGACGCATATCTACTAGACCCGGGAACGCCACTAAAGACGGGCGACAAAACATACTGAGGTGAAGCAGTGTTTGGGAAGCGCACAGAACGACGCCAATTCTGCAACGCATTGGGCAAAGCGGCTTTGGTCAGTTTGCTTGTCCTAGTCACCGTTTCTGTTGTACATGCGCAAGGTCCTAACTCGGTTAATGGCCCGTCTAGCATCCTCGACGAATACAAAGGTCTTCAGAACGGTTGGGTCACAAAGTTGTTGGGTGCCGCGCAGCGACTCTTCTTTCTGCTTGCCGGAATCGAGGTTGCCTGGAGTTTCACGCTTTTAGCCATCGAAAAGGCCGATTTCCAAGCCCTAACTGCGACTATCGTTCGCAAGATCATGTGGATTGGGATCTTCTACGCCATCCTTCTTTACGGAGTCACGCCAGGTGGAGGCGGGTGGATTCCCGCTATAATCGACAGTTTTCACATCCTTGGCCAAAGCGCTTCGTCTGTAGGCCCACTCGGCCCAGACGCTATCGTCGGATTTGGTGTAAATACGGCTATTGATCTCCTCGCATCCCTGAAAGCAGCAAATTTTCTTACGAGTTTTGCAACCAGTATGGCTTTAGTGTTTTGTGCCGTCGTGGTTTTCATCGCTTACCTGGCTATTGCAATCCAATTCGTGGTCGCGTTGGTCGAGAGCTATTTGGTGATCGGTGCGGGAGTAATTTTTCTTGGTTTCGGAGGCTCGCGTTGGACGGCGGCATATGTTGAGCGATACATCGCTTATGCGGTGTCAGTCGGCATGAAGCTTTTAGTTCTGTACCTTCTTATCGGTGCTGGGATGACGCTGTCGCAAGGGTGGCAACTAGTCGCGCAAAACGCGGCGACATCTATCGACCCTGCTCGCACTGGATTTGACCTGGCTGCCGCCGCTGTGATGTTCCTCTGCGTCTGCTGGATGTCCCCAAAGATCTCTTCGGCGATGCTCGGCGGGGTTGCCTCGATGAGTGGCGGCGATTTGACGAGCGTTGGAATGGGAGTTGGTCTTGCTGCCGCAGGTGCCGGAGTGGTTGCGACACAATATGCAACGCGTGGCTCGGATGCGTTGTCGAAAGTGAAAGAAGCGGTAGCCGCGGGCTCTCGAACGTCAGGAGGAGGCTCGGCAGGAGCTGGCGGCGCGCCGCCGAGGTCTGGCAGTGGCGGGAACGGAAGTGGCCCAACTTCGCCAAGCGCCGGGGGCGGATCGGCCGCGATGCAAAGTGGAATGCCCGGAGGAGCAACACAGCCGGCGCCTCCTTCTCCCGCACCTGCGTCTAGAACATCAGGCCAGCAACCGAGTCCGCCACGACCATCCGAAAATCGCACCAGCGATTCTTTCCTTGATGCACTCGAGCGGACGACTGCACGTGCCCACTACGCGATGAACAGCGTTCGGATTCCGCATGACGGCACATCGCACGCGCCGCCATCAGTTCGATTGGACACGGCGACAGCTAATGGGGAGAGGTGGACGATGCCCAAGTCAAATGTACTGACACAACCGAGTTCAAAAGAAGAATCCTTCGGCAGCCCCTACTTGGTTGCACGGCGAGAGTGGGATGAACGCTACGGTGGACTAATCAAACGCGCTCAGCAGTGGCGAGGAGCTGCGGTACTCGCCCTCCTGGTGGCACTCGCTGAGGCGCTCGTGATTGTTGGAGTAGCCACACGCCCGCGCATTGCTCCGTACGTCGTTGCCGTCGATTCCCTCGGTCGAGTTGCGGCTGCGGGTGCGATCGATCGGACGTCGCCCGTCGATGAGCGGATGAAGCAAGCCGCCGTAACGCAATGGATTCACGACATGCGCAGCGTAACCAGTGACGGCTTAGCCGAGCGCGCTGCCATCGACCACGTGTACTCGATGATCGGCAGTCAGAGTGCGGCGCAAACCATTGTCACGGATTATTTCCGTGCCAATCAACCTTTCGAGCGCGGCACGCGCGAAACGGTGCAGGTCGAAGTCAATGCGATCCTTCCGAACTCACCGCACAGTTATGAAGTCGATTGGACCGAAACGCGGCGGACGCTGGACGGCAAGCCGGTCTCTTCGGATAAATGGAAAGGAATTTTCACGCTCGCGATCAACCCGCCGACGGACGAAGCGGTGTCTGCGCGTGAATCCGTTCGGGATTTACATCATGGACATTACGTGGTCGAAAGTTCTGTGAGGGACACCATGAGAATGAACTACGTGGCAGCGGCAGTGCTAGCTTTTGCATTCAGCGGATTGGGAGTGGCGCGGGCGCAGCAACCAGCCAATAGCCCGCCAACCCCGAACACGGCGCCCGCGCAACCGCCAACGACGACGTTGAGAAAAGAGCCCGTGCCTTCTCTTGAAAAGTATCCTTTGGCCGAGGCTGTGCGGGTGTTGGAGACGGGGGACGCACCCAAGAAGAACTCCGCGAAAGGTCCGCCAACCGTACCGGCCTTGTCACCCAGCGCTAATTCTGCGGCGTCTCCCGAAGTCCCACGCACGTTCGACCCGAAGCGCGATGTGACCCTAAATGCGACGGGAAGCGAAGCAGTCGTGTTGAGCCGCGAATGGACGGAGAGTCGCAACGCTCCCGCACCCGGCAAAGATGGCCGTGTGGTCTATGTCTACGGCGGCGGTCTTCCGGTCCTTATATGTGCGCCTTTGCGTGTGTGCATTTTGGAACTCGAACCGGGAGAGAAGATTGTGGGTGAACCACACATTGGCGACAGCATCCGCTGGGAGATATCTCCTTCTGTATCGGGAAGTGGAGCCGATGCCATTCCTCTCATCATTATTAAGCCGCGGATTGCCGGTCTGGACACAACAATGGTTGTGCCCACGGATCGGCGGGCCTATTACGTTCGACTCGAATCAAAACCCAACGACTACGTCGCACGCGTGGCGTTTTCCTATCCGGAAGACAGTAAGCAAAAGTGGCAGGAATACTTGGCCAAGCAGCGCGAGGCCGAACAACGGGAAAAGACTGCCGCAGACCGTGTGGCCGAATTGCCGAACACAGCGCTCGAAAACATGTTTTGGAACTACGAGATCAAAGGGGGTGACGCTTCAACCCGACCGCTACACGTGATGGACGACGGCGCAAAAACATACATCCAGATGCCGGTCGAAACAATCCATCGCGAGTTGCCAGTGCTGGTAATCAAAGGGCCAAATGGTTCCGAGATGGTGAACTACCGGGTGAAAGACAACATGTACATCGTGGATCGTCTCTTTGACCGCGCCGCCCTGCTTCTCGGTTCAGGAAAGCACCAGACCAAAATCGAACTGCTCCGAAAAACGGAATTGAGCAGTGGCAAAAATCCCAACAGAGCGCAGGAGACTCAGCCGGTCTCGAACGTCGCTGAAGCGGGGAAGCAGCCATGATGGACGCAAGCCAAACAATGGAATCTCCGTCGGGTTTGGAATTGAATCCAGAGCCGCCGTCAACGGCGCGTATCAGCAAGAAAGTTGGAATAGCAGTCCTCGGCATCGTGCTCGTCGTGGGTGTTCTGGTTGTCTACGGGCTCTACGCGCGACGTGAGCAGCAACAAATTGCCCAAACCCAAAGTGCCGAAAAGCACCCGGAGTCTGCTCGCAATATCGGCGATCAATTGGTCAAGGAATTGGCACCGCCTGCCGTCGCAAATCCGACCCCGGTATTTCCCAGTCGTTCAGAAGATGCGAGCCAAGGAATTCCGTCGTCCGACTCAGGTGTCCCGCAGCCTCCGAGACTGGTTTATCGCGATGACGGCCAGGAAGCGCCAACCGGCAACTATGGACCGGTTGACAGCAGTCGTTCTAGCTCGAATGCACAACCCGAATTGTCTGCGGAAGAAAAGTTGCGCCTGGCGGCATTCCGCCAAGAACAGGAAGCGATGGCAGCTCCCACGCCGATTCGCGGCGGCAATGCGGGTCCAAGTTCTGCACCGACTTCCGCTGTTAGCGACCCGCTGCAACAATTTGCCTCTTTGCTGGGCGCCGGCAAGCCGGCGACAGCCTCTGATTCTTTGGTTCCGCCAAGTTCGCGTTTGCAGGGGGCAAGCGACTATGACCAGCAGAACGAACAGCAGCGCAAAGAAGCCTTTATCGAACAAGCGCGCGGACGGGCGTTCAACAACTATCTGAAATCTACGCGCACGCTGGCACTCGGACGATATGAAATAAAAATGGGCTGGGATATCCCCGCCATTCTCGAGCAGGGAATCAACTCGGATCTTCCTGGCGAAGTCAAAGCGCTTGTCCGGTCAAACGTCTACGATACGGCGACTGGCAAATACCTTCTTATTCCCCAAGGATCGCGACTGGTCGGAATTTACAATTCCCAGATTGCCTACGGGCAGAATCGGCTGCAGGTCGTGTGGACGCGGATCATCTACCCCGATGGCAGCTCGATCAATCTCGACGGAATGATGGGCCAGGACAGTCAAGGAATGTCAGGCTTCCACGACAAAGTCGACAATCATTACAAACGCTTGGTTGGTTCCGCCCTGCTAACAAGCGCTTTCGTAGCGGGAATCTCACTCTCGCAACGGCAAAACACTTCACTGCTCACGACTCCGACCGCTGGTCAAACGGCAACCAGCGCCCTTGGCCAGCAACTCGGGGAACTGGGCACGGAGATTACGCGCAAGAATTTGAGCATCCAACCCACGGTGAAAATCCCGATCGGCTACCTCTTCAATGTCAGGGTAAACAAGGATATCCTCTTCGAAACGCCCTACGTACCCGCCGAACTTTAGGCAAGACTTGAACAACTCCTGAGGGTCATGTATATATCTCATGTACAAAACCGCGGCGTTGTTGAGTTGCGGTAGCCCAGTCCCAAGACGGTAGGAATCGTGGCAAAGCGGCGAAGCGCAAACTTCGGAGTCTATAACGTAAGACTCTTGAGTTCTCTGGACAAACTCCTCCGGGATAAACCTCGGTACATGGGGGAATTGTCGACGTCGATCAACGATGCACTTCTCGCGGTTGACCTCAATACCGTGGAGCTTGTCAATCTTCAATCCAGACAAAAGCAGACCGGAAGAGAAACGCAAGTCGTCATTTTGCGGCGTCTTCGCAAGCGCATTCAGCAAGTCGCGCAAAAGCGATCCTGCTCGATGAATCAGCTCGTGAATAGCGCTCTTCTGGCGTACTACTCGAAGACTGGAGATGGCAAACTCAAGAAAACAACCAAGGGACGGGGGCTAGCCATGCGATCCTACGACACCATGTCGGAATTGGAGCGCCGAGAGCTTCACCAGATGCTCTCCGGACTCTCCGCTGTGCAGCCGGTTTCCTCAGAAGTGGAAGAACCGGACGGGACGTACTACGAATACGATCGCAATCTGAAGGCGACGGTGAAAGTTACGTCGGACGGAGAGCGAACTCCGGTGGCGACGCCTGAAACGCATTTTGACCGTGGTCCGTTGAAGGGACCGGAAAGAACCACACACGAGGCATCCCGACCCTGAGCCAGCCGAAACCAACTTTGTTTATCATCGCGGGACCGTTGGGCGCCGGTAAGACGACCTTTTATGAAGCGTATCTAAAAGAGGCGTTCCCCAGTCTCGTTCCTCCCGTCAGACACCAGCAGCAAGCCTTTCTCAATGATCGTCGCTCTTTTGCGGTCGAAGACATCCGTGTGGACACGCACCTGCTCGATGAGGCCAAGGCGGCCGGTTACAATACCAAGGTTCTCTTTATATCCACCGAAGATGCGAATTTGAATGTGGGGCGGGTTCTGGTGCGCATGAGTCGAGGCGGCCAGGCGGTACCGATTTCGAGCGTAATCGCTTCCTATACGGAAGCCACGAACAACCTTCCCGAGGTTCGTAACCATACCGATGATCTGATCGTCTATGACAACACCGCGCATCGCCGTGGCTACCGAGTGGTCGCACAATTTGCGGGCGGAGAGTTGAGCAAGGCCGCGCAAACGATCCCGGATTGGGCGGCACGGGTGTTTGGTAAACAACTGCAATCGGCGAAGCCGCACGCCAAGCCCGGCCACGGTCGCTAACTTGTTTCCGTTCCTTGTTTGATGAAATACAAACGGGGCTGCCCAAAGGCAGCCCCGTCCGGTTTTTAGGGTAACTCTGATCACGCATCAAGCGGCTTTCGACTTTGAATGGCCGCCGCTCGTTTTTCTTTTCTTTTCGGTTTTCTCCTTCCCTTCCTTTGCGGCTGCGGCGCGCACAGCCTTCGTGTCCACCTTGAACAAAGCAGCCGCTTCGATGAGTGGGTCGTCGTCCTTGCTTTCGTTGGTGGTCTCTACACAGCCGAGCAGGATGGTCTCAAAAATGAGCGATGCCAATCCGGCAGCGTCGGCTTTTTTGTAGAGTATTCGGGCTTTTTGGGCCGCTTGCCAATCGCGCGGATCCTTCGGATTTTCCAATCCATGCCGTTTCGCAACACGGCACGCCTGTTCATGCGGCAGGGAACGCAGCGTGAAAGCCGCCACCATGCGCATTTCTTCGGTTCCCAAGTGCGGCTTCACGCGTTTGAGAACATCGGCCAGCAAACGATGCCGAAACGAAACGGTCTGTTTTGCTTTCCGATTGGCCGCCTTCTTTTCGGCTTTCCATTGAAGCTGCTGCTTTTCCGCCTGCTGTTGCTCCCGGAAATGAACCTTACAGGTCTGGTCCGCGCAAACTTTCACGAGCCGGCCTTTTTCCAGCCCATCCGCGTAGATCGCCGGGGTTAGCTGGTTACATACGCGCTGCTCAGGCCTCGCGTCTTTTCCTTTTCGCGCTTTTCGTGCAATGACTTCGACATAGTTCCGTCGCGGAAGTATGGGGCTTTCTTCCGAGAGGTTGTATTTTTCCGAAATCATCACGAGCTTCGGCATTTGTTCCATGCGTTGGGCAATGTGATGGTCGAGTTTGCGGTTAAAACATTCAGCGTCGGAACACGCGTCTTGGCGAACTTCGCTGAAGAGCAACGTGTTGAAGCCCGTTCTTTTCGGACAGTTCGTGCAACTGCCTGCTTCCGGCAGAAGAGTTTCATCGTCTTTGGAGAATGGGACCGATTTGAGGCTGAGGTACACGTTTTGTTCAATCCACGCCTGCAATCGGCTCACAGGCACCAGACTGCGTTCCTCGTCGTTGGCTGCAAAGTAGCCGTCAAAACAATGGGCCAGAGCCTTTTCTTGCATCTCGGGTGTGAGCTTGGCGATCAGCATTGCGTGCTCGACTCCGATGTGTCCGGCGGTAAAGGTCTGCGCGGCACCTTCGGTCAGGTCCAAGAGCTTCAGGCGCTTGGCGACGAAGGACGCCGCTTTTCCTGTCTTGGCCGCTATTTTTTCAATGGTGTACTCTGCGCCTTCCCGGTCCAGTAAGGCACGGAAACACTGCGCTTCTTCAAACGGATGCACATCGGCCCGTTGAATGTTTTCGATGATTTGAATTTCCAGCGCCTCGGTATCGCTGAACGACCCGATGCGAACTGGAATTTCAGAGAGCCCCGCCCGTTGTGCGGCACGGTAGCGCCTAGCTCCGGCGATGATTTCAAAATGGCCGTTCACTTGACGCACGACAAGCGGTGAGAGGATGCCTTTGCTGCGAATGCTCCCGGCAAGCTCCTCCAGCTGCTCTTCGTCGAAGGCTCTGCGCGGATTGGTACTCGATTCCACTAACTCCGCAATCGGAACACTCGCGTACTCTTTCAAATTCTGACTTGTTGCTGGGGTGTTCATTTTCTTCTCCTTTTTGAAGTTCTTCTTTGTTTCAGTACTCCTCGGGCAAAAGAATCGTAGTGATTTCACGATTGGCTTCGGTGATGACCCACAGTTTTTCGCCTGCGGTCGTTTGGTAGGCGCTCAAGAGCCGGAAACTGTGTTCGAGGCTCAGGGCATTTTCTTGTCGGTCCTCTTCGTCGAGGTCGCCCCAATCCCCGCACATGTGTCGCTCCAGAAATGTTTGCGGAGTGTCTCCGGCCCGCTCCAAGGCCGACAAAGCGCCCGGCGTGGCGACGACTTGTCCTAGTCGAAACAGCGCGAGTTTTGGAGTTTTTTCCACTTGGTATTTCTCCTTTCTTGATGTGCATTTCTGCTTCTAGCGCGGCGCACTTTGCCGCACTAAAAAGCAAATGCTCTTCCTAGACGCGCCTTTGCGCCTGGCCGTCCGCGCTGTCAAGGGCGGCGGGGTGTGCCGTTCATCGAAGCGCAGCGAAGACCCTTGACAGAACAAGCGGAGGGAGCAGGCGCATGCTTTGCGTCGGAAGAGCAATTGAATTGAAGAGATAGACACCTATGCATTGAAGGGTTGTGGTTTTATGGATTCGCTGAAGACTTCGTGTGCCGCAATTATTTATGGTACGATACGTAAAGCAGCATGAAAGCAATCGGTGATCGTCGGATTGGAAACTGGAGACGGTCAAATCCATCGGAAGTGCCGAGGTGCAACGATGGAAGTTTTGGAGTTGAGTCCCAGCGAGTACGAACGCGTACGGCGGCGTCTGAATGCTCGCCTTGGCAGCTACCTACTCTGTTCTGTTCCCGTTCCGCTGCTGTTGCTGACGCTGGGCGTTCCGCCCCCGCTTGTCTTGCTCCTCACCATTGGCGCGGCGGTGATGATCGGCGTGGCCTATCCGCTCTGGTGGAGGACCCGCCACAATCCCTGTCGGCACGACGTTCGAGAGAGATGGACCGTGCGTTTGCTATTTGCGTGCAGATCCTCGGCGATTGTTTCAGCGGTGACTGCGGCGGTCGTTTGGGTGGCTTTTGCCGGAAGGGACGGGCACACGGCGAGCATTGTATGGGTCGTGATGCTTTCGGTGTTCTCGGCGGCGTGCTTCCTCTTCTCGGTCTATGTCCAACGCAAAGCCCTGGCCATTGGGGGAGACGAGCGGGCACTCGTCCCTCAAGAAAGAAGAAGCCCCTAGAAAGGGGCTTCTTCTCCGTTCGAGGGCAGCTCAGGAGGCTCTGCGCGGGGATCGCGCTTTTCGATTTGTGAAGTTCTTGGGAGCGATATCGGAGGGTTTCAGAGAATCCCCGCGCAAGGGAGTGGCTAAAGTTTCAGGCCGCGCGCGGTCTAGCCGCGAACACGATCGAAGCCTATCTGCGCTTGAGTCGTTGATGAGCCGTCTTGCGGATATTCCGACACCGGCTGGTCCAACGCCTCTTCAGCTGCGGTGAGCAGCGCTGGTCCAAATCGAAGCCGCGGACTGATGCGCTAACGAAAGAAAAAGGAAAAAGGCCCTCCGGCAACGCCGGAGGGCCTTCGGGCTGTTCGCATCAGAGCGAAGCTTCGTTGGACTCCGACGCTTGCGCGGGAGCGTTGGGCTCCGGTTCGCCGCGATCGAGCCTGCGCACGACATCGGCGCGGACGGACCACGACGTAATCTTCGAGGTCTTCGACTTCTTGCCTTTGCCATTCGGTTGTTCGTAGGTAGAGCTGACGAGAGAGCCTTCGACGAGTACGTGAGCGCCCTTCTTGATAGTCGTAGCGATCCGCTCAGCCAAGCGTGGCCGGAACACAACCACGCGGTGCCAGTCTGTTTTAGAGTTCCACTCGTCATCGGCGTTTTTCCACGAGCGCTGTGTAGCGACCGAGAGCACGGTGAACTTCGAACCGTTGCCTTTCGCTTGACGTTGCTCGGGATCAGAACCAACAAACCCGACGAGAGTTATGGAGTTGAGATAGGACATTTTGTTTTACCTTTCTTTCTGCCCCGTTTTTTTGGGGCACGAGAGAGAGCGAGGGGGCGTGGAGTCGCAGGCTAGCGTCTGCTTTATGGGAGGGACCCATGCTCTTTGGCGAGGAGCCGTGAAAGCAGAAGACGAGTAGGCCGGAGCGGAGAGGAATTACCCGAGCGGTGAGCCCAAAGAAAATCGGGGAGTGAAAGAAAGGAAATGTCCCTAGTTCAGGAATACCACGGAGAAGAGAAGATCCGGAGAACGGTTAGCGCGGTTCGAAGAGCGTGGCAGGCCACGATTGCCGATGTCGGACCGTCCGGACTCGACAAAGGCGAAGGATCAACTTAGACCAAATGAAAAAAAACGCCGACGGTAGCGTTGATCTGTATTTTGGACCAAAAGCACCGGACGGTCTGGAATCCAACTGGATTCCAACAATGGACAAAGAACCCTATCCATGGCTCCGACTTTACGCGCCGGAGGCGGCCTTCTGGGATAAGATCTTCAAGATGCCTGACGTGGAACGGGTGCGATGAACTTGTGGGGCAGCGCCGATTCGGTCCTGGTCAGTGTGGAAATTATTATTTCGTACCAAAAGAGGAGGAAAGGACGATGCAAATGAGATGGTCTAGAAAAATCGCAGTCGCTCTCGCGGGAGTCGCGGCACTAGCAGGTGCAGTGTCCGCCCCTATTGCCAAAGCGCAAGACAAGAAACCCAACATCGTTGTGCTTATGACGGACGATACCGGCTGGGGCGACTTCGGGGCTTACGGGGGCGGCGCGGCCTTGGGCCACCCGACTCCAAACATCGACCGCTTCGCCAAGGAGGGCGCGGTGTTCACGAGCTGGTATGGCCAAGCGAGCTGCACGGCGGGCCGGGCTTCGTTCATGACCGGGCGCATTCCCATCCGCTCGGCGCTCTCCGTCGTGGTGGTCCCGGGTGACGAGAACTACCTCCGGAAGGAAACGCCGACCATCGCCGAATACTTCCAGAAGAACGGCTACTCGACCTATTTCTCGGGCAAATGGCATCTGGGCGACAAACCGGCGTCGTACCCGATCGAGCATGGCTTCGACGAGATGAAAGAGTTCGCCGCCTACTATGCCGGCGCTTACACCTGGGAAGACACCTCGAAGTGGTTTCATCCGTGGTTCCCGTCCTATAACCCGGAATTCAACGCGATGTTTGATGACATTGTGAACTTGAGCGAGTGGGAAGGTGTGGCCGGACAGCCCGCAAAACGGGTCGCCACGATTGACTACGCCTACATGGCGACAATGGACGAACGGCAGGCCGACTATGCCGTGGATTACATCAAGCAGCACGCGAATGGCAACAAGCCTTTCTTCATGGACATTAACTGGATCAAAATGCACAACCCGACCCATGCGGCCCCGGATTTTGCCGGGAAGTCGCATCTCGGTGACTACTCCGATTCGCTCATGGAAATGGACGCTGACATCGGCAAAGTCATCGATGAAATCCGCAAGGATGCGCCCAACACGATCGTCATCCTGACAGCCGACAACGGCGCGTGGCTAGACGCCTATCCCGACGCTGGAACCCAGCCCTTCCGTGGCGAAAAAGGCACCGCGTTTGAAGGCGGGTGGCGTGTCCCGGCCATTATGTGGTGGCCGAACAACATCCCCGCCGGGGTGCAATATCACGAAATGATGTCGCACATCGACTGCTGGTCAACACTGGCCAAGATGGTTGGCCTCACGCCACCGCCCCATGGCGAATGGCACGACAACAACGGCAAGCCCATCTACTTCGACAGTATTGACAACAGCGCCTACATCCTAGGTAAGACACAGCACTCCGCACGTCGGTCGTGGGTCTTTATCGATGGCGAAAATCTCAATGCCATCCGCGTTGACCTCGCTGGAGATCCCAAAGAGCCGTGGGTAAACGTCGCCTGGAAATTCATGTGGACGGCGAAGGAATCCTGGCTGGGACCCGATCAAAACTTGAGTTTACCGGCGTTCTATAACCTCACCATGGATCCCTATGAGAAATACGACATGGTCATGAATGGGGCCACGCCAACCCGTGGAATTACCACCTCCCCGGGAAGATATTCCGGCGAAGAAAACTCCTGGGCTGGGGCGCTGTATGCGCCGGTGTTGGTCGACTTCGACAAGTCCATCATGAAGTATCCGAGCATCAAGCGCTCCCCCGGCGGTGCCTCGAACGACTTGTTACCGAATCTTCAGCACCCGGAAAACCCGGTGCCTGCGCTGGATCCCAATAAAATGCCGAAGGCAGTGCCCGGCGGGGGCTAACCGGTTGATTCGATTGTGAAATACGCGGGCTGCCTCAACGTGAGGCGGTCCGCGACTTCACCAGCAAAATGAACGAATAAATCACCACTGAATTTCAGGAAAGCGCGAAGAAATATCCACCTATCAAGGGAAAGTTTACGATCAACTGAGGATCTATTACAGGAGGAACCCTCCAGTCAGACTTTACGGCGCGCGACCGAAGCCGCATTAGACAAGAGCTGGAAGCCTGGCGACATCGAGAAGCTGAAGTGAATTTAGATCGCCATCACTATTAGTGTTGCGAAAGATGCTTGCAGTAGTTACTTCCGCATGAAGACGCCGAGTATTATGACGTTCCGTTGAGCTTCGTAGGCGTGATTTTAGTCATTTGCGTCTGTGCGGCTAAGCAACCTGCTTCATCGACATGGATTAGCAATTCCCGATGAGAGTTTCAACAGCCGATCGTCGGCAATTCGCAGAGTCACGATTCGCCGGCAGGTTGTTCCCGGATCACGAGCAAGCCGGAAGTAAAGCAAATGTTGCAGACGGCGACATTCGCAAGGTTACCCGTTAGGACGAGACTCGCCAAATAAGCCGCCACTGGCCACTCCCTCCGCTACGACCTAAGCGCGCCGTCTCCGGCGTCGCAGGTCTACGCTACGGGAGTGGCCAGCTCAAGACAAACCACGCTCTAATGTCGGAAACGTAGGCGGGCAAACCTCAGCCCGAAGCTATTCCACTTAACATATACGTACATCGGTAGAGCTCCTTTGATGCCCTGAGTCTCTCAAGGCACACCACCCGGAGGGCGCGAGTGTGAGACAGCTCCCAAGTGCCAAGGTCTGCTTCTTGGAGGGGCCCAGCGCACTGGGAGGAACCAAGACCCCTGAGAGGGCGCTCCGGCGAAGCAGAAGACCGCCGCGCCGCAGGGCGCTGCCTTGTTTGCATTCGCGGTGCTTGAGAGCGAAGCGGCAGAGAAGGGCTCAAACAAGACGACGCCGTTGACTGAGTTCTATCGGACGATTAAGGGAAGGGGGTGAAAGCATCGAACCGCAATGAGCCTAGATATGGACAGTACAAGTCATAGTGGGTATAATTAGGGTCATTATGAGAAAGAAGTCTTCGCGCGCTTTGCCCATACCGGTGCGGACCGCTCTCCGTAAGCTGGGTCGCGACATCCGTGACGCTCGGCTTCGCCGTCGCGTCTCGACCGTGATCATGGCCAACCGGGCGTTGATCGATCGAAAAACGCTTCGCAAAGTAGAAAACGGCGATGCAGGCGTTTCCGCAGGGGCGTATGCGACCATTCTTTTTGTACTCGGAATGACCGACCGCCTTGCCGAGTTGGCGGATGCGCGGTTCGACAGGATTGGACTGACGCTTGAAGAAGAAAGACTGCCGAAGCGGATTCGTTCCGTGTCGAGGCTTGGTTCGACTAGTACGGAAAAATAACGGATGGAAGAAAAGACTTACGTCTATGTCGATCTTGGCGGGACTTCTGTCCTGGTGGGCACCCTTTGGTCCAGAGCGCGCAAAGGCCAAGAGAGCGCCAGCTTTGAATACCAAAAGAGCTGGTTGGAAAATCCGAAACGTTTCTCACTAGAGCCCGCCCTCATTTTGGGACCTGGTCCGTACCATACCGAAGAAGGAAAGGCTCTGTTTGGCGCTCTCGGCGACTCCGCGCCCGACCGTTGGGGACGTGTGCTCATGCGTCGCGCGGAAAACCGTCAGGCGAAGCTGGAACGCCGCGCTCCCCGCACGTTGCGCGAGATAGATTACCTCTTAATGGTTGACGATGAGGCGCGGCAAGGCGCATTGCGATTTGCCAAGAGCGAGGGTGGGCCGTTCGTTCGCGAAGGCGGAGAGGCGCGGATTCCGCCGCTGATCGACTTACCACGACTCCTTGCGGCGGCAGAGCACTTTGAAGAAGACAACGATACGGAAGAGGATATCCGGCTGTTGCTGGCTCCGGGTTCCTCGCTCGGAGGAGCGAGGCCTAAAGCTTCGGTGCGCGGCACGGATGGCCAACTCCTCATCGCCAAGTTCCCGCACAAAGGGGACGAAACAAACGCCGTCTTGTGGGAAGCGCTGGCCTTGAAATTGGCTGCGAAAGCCGGCATCAATGCGGCGTCCTGGAGAGTGGAACAGGTTTCTAAGAAACCGACACTGCTTTTGTCACGATTTGATCGCGACGGGAAGCGGCGGCTGCCATTCCTATCCGCCATGAGCATGTTGGGAGCAAAAGACAGAGAGACGCACAGCTATCTTGAACTGGTCGATGCGCTTCGACAGCACGGGGCGCAGGTCGAGAAGGATCTCGAGCAGTTATGGCGGCGCATCGTGTTTTATGTCCTTATCTCCAACACGGACGATCACCTTCGAAACTTGGGTTTCCTCTATTCCGGCGACGCTGGCTGGATTCTCGCCCCGGCATACGATCTCAATCCAGTGCCTGTCGAAGTAAAGCCCCGCGTGCTTACAACCAATATCGACCTGGATGACGGAACTGCATCGATTGAGCTCGTGCTGAGCGTGGCTGAGTATTTCGGCTTATCGTCAAATCGCGCCAGAGTAGTCATTGCGGAAGTCGCTAAGGTCGTGGGAACGTGGCGACGCGAAGCCGCCGGTCTTGGTATCGCACGAACGGAAATCGAGAAGATGTCCTCGGCTTTCGATCACGAGGATTTCAAAAAGACCAACAAGCGCTGAAAAACCTGAAAAAGGTCACAGGTCATTCATGGTAGCGCTTTCTGTACATGACGGGCGGAGATTTTAGGACGCTTGACGAAATCGCGGTTACTCGCCTTTTATTGTCCGCGCTTTAAGAATGTTTAAGTCTCCTTACAACCCCGGTCCTCACTGCTCTTCCGTGCTCTCGTTAGTGGAATACGCACAGTAAAAATGCCCCTTGCATTCAATGGTGCTATATGTATAGTATGATGGTAGTGAGGAAATTTTGACGGGCCGAATGGCTCACCGAACAGAACCAGGCGGTAAGTCATGAGAAGGAAAGTCGTATGAACCGCAATCTACCGAGAGTAGCGTATCGCCCGAGAGAGGCTGCTGAGGTGACGGGCCTTTCACTTCGATTTCTGTACTACGCCATTCAGCACAAGGACTTGCCAACAATTCGTGTCGGCCGTTGCCGCCTCATAACCGAGAAGGCGTTGCGTGAGTGGCTGGAGCGAAAGACGGAGGCGGCGCTTGAAACCAGAGCCTGAACGGAGCAACTCGAAGGGTTGTTCGGCTAAAAGCAGAACGGTTTCCATTGGCCCAGACTGGTCATCGGAAGCTAATCCAGCAACGGGCTGTTTGTTGCGATAGCGAAATCCAGGAAACTGCTATAGAGGCGTCTAAGCGAATGGATTCCAGTCGTGTCTCGCGCTCGTCGCCTTGTGGCCGCCGTCTGTTGGTTGGCGGGATATCCTTGCGAGACTGTATCGAAGAGCACAGTTCGCACTCTTGGACTGCTTTATGATGTCTCACGGAACTCTCACAAAGAGCGACCGCCGCTGACTACGAGTGTCAGCGACCCGTTCCGCGATGCCGGACACGGTCGGGCCGTCACAAGTCCTGAGGGAGTTTGTAGTGATAAGCACGCCGGATCCGAGCACGTAGGGCCTGAAGGAGAACTCCATGACAAATGAAGCGTCAGAGAATCCACGAACCACTCCGCGAAGTATGTCGAGCGACCATATACGAACCGTTACCAGCGGTACATTCAATGCGTGGGTTTTGGAAGCAAAGGGACCAATCGCGGTTGAATTCATGTCTTATGGGTGCGTCCACTGTCGAGAGATGGAACCCGTCCTCCAGCAAGTGGCCGAGATGGTGAGGTCCAAAGGAACAATCTTCAGGGTGAATACCGCGGACGACCAGGAACTCACCGACAGTTACCAGGTCGAGGGCACACCGACTCTCGTCATGTTTCTGAACGGAAAGGAAGTTGGACGAGCCGAGGGACCATCCCCGACAGTAGCGAGTGTTCTGACCGCCGTGACACATCCATTCGAGTCAAAGGGTTCGGCCCGTGCGGCGGCAAACACGTGAAAGTAAGGACATGACGACGGTTCCGGAAGTGGAAAAGCATACAAACCCGGCCCGGTCCTTTTATTCAACGACGAATGCGCCGTCTGCCGCAGCATTGGCGGTTGGGTGAAGAAATCGGCAGTCGGCAAAATCGGGAAGCGTGAGCATCATTGTGCGACCGATCGGTGACGATCCGGACGAACTCCGGTTGCTCAATCCGGACCTCGATATCGGGATGCCTATGCGACGATTCATGTCCTAATGCCTGATGGCTCGATGAAGCTCGGAGGGGAAGCAGTTGCGGAGGTTCTGCGGGATCTGCGCAACACCAAATGGTTCGCCTGGATTTTCGCCATCAGCATTTTCGGATTCCGTCCATTCCAGTTGGTACTCAATCGTGGCCTACGTTATTCTGGCAGACGTGCGTCCGCTTTTCGGTTGCGAAAGTTTGTGGCAAGCCGAGCTTCTGGGTGAGGCCGATTGCACCGACAATTAAATGGGCGAAGTCACTATTCAGCAAGGTCGCGCCGCGAGTGCGGCTGCGCATTTCTCTTCACTCTCGACCACGGGAACTTCACAGCTACCAGCCTCGGGAGAGACTCCTTCCCAAGCACGTCACTTTTGACGGCGGGAAGTTCCCACGGTCGGGCGTGACTTATGAATGAACTAGAGCGATGGGCGAATTTCTATCTCCTCATGTCGGCGGCAGCCGCCAATTGCTCGGTCTCATGTTTGTCGTAATCACGGTCGCCGCTGAGCGAAGGCAAGGAGACGCCGCTAAGATTCCCATTTACCTTACGCCAACAGTCTTACTGATTTTCAGGCACTGGGCTGGAAATAGAATCTCTGAAGAGTGGCGTCTCTCTCGCATCCTCTTTCTGATCATGTGCCAAACAGGACAGATGACAGAACGCATTTGATACACAATGCAATCTCATCCACGATTTCGAGGAGTTCCAGATGGTACTCAATCCCAAGGAACCAGAACCATCATCGACACCCACCGACACATTTTCTTGTTTCGAGCTGCGTCAGAAATTCGTTCAGAACATCGGATTTGACGATTCAAAGCCGTTGCCGCAGGCCAATGATGGCGAGATGTTTTTCTATCGCGAATCGGTTGACGTTGATTATTCGATGGAGATTCAGCGCCAGAGTGGGGTGACGTCCTGCATAAACAGTTATGGCGGCGAGGTCGAGACCTTCGCCCAGCACATCATTAAGGCAAGCACCGTCGACACGCTCAAATTCCTGCACGACGAGTCCTTCGCCCTTCGAGACAGGTTTCCCGATGACGTTGCCTGCATGGCCAACGCTCATGCTCTTGAAGAGAATACGCGTGATGTCATTGATCCACTGATTTCCAAAAAAGAAGTCTGCCGCATCAGCATTTCGACCAGCTACGGAGCCGGTCCAGATCAGGTCTTTCTCGACTCCACCCAAAGCCGAGTGGCTATGGAGTACGCGAAGGCCAAGGATGTTCTCGTTCATATTCATCCGCCCCTGGTATCGATAGGTGCCGCGGCGATGCAGCAGTACCGGCTTATCGAAGCAGTAGGCCGGCCATTTGATACGGCGCTGTCGGCAGCTCGCATGATCTCTCGCGGCGTTCTTCGATAAATACCCCAAAGCTTAAAGTTCTTTTCGTAATGGGCGAAGCCCTCGCCTCCCGTGATTTGCAGACTCGACTGGAACTGGGAGTTGAACTACAAAGGAATTACAAACCCACCGATCCACAAGGTGGATAAGAACCTTCGTAAGCCTTCAGAGTATTTCAAGTCGAATATTTATGTGGATACCATGGGTCCAAGCGCGATCGGCCTCAAGGCCATGATCGAAATGTGTGGTGTTGACCGCGTACTGTTTGGAACCGATTTTGGACCGGTTCCCATGAGCCCAAAGTTGCACATCGACCTTGTAGACGACACGATCACCGACGCTGCAGATCGCAAGAAGATTTTCTCAACCAATACGCTTTCCTTGCTGCGTTTGGCTGAAAGTGCACCTCGCCTCGTACCTCAAGCTGCTTAGTCTCCATGCGCGAGTCCGTGGGACTTGTTTGGAGCCCCGCAGAGTCAAGGCGGTAAAAAGTTTGAGCGCATTCGCCGAAAGGCGAAATCCATGTCACGAGCCTTTTTGAAAGAAGCGACGCTAATCGCCTGCTTTGCGGTATCACTTTCTGGATGCCGCAACCAACCAAGCCCAAAGGTAGAGATGCCAATTTCGGGCAAGCTGCGATTGGACGGAGTGACCCTTGTCGATACCCACGACGGCAAGCTGACCCCCGGAATGTCCATTTTGATGGACAAGGGGCGAATCGTAAACATTACCCCAACCGCCGAGGTGTCAAAAGATCCGTCGATTAGATCCGTTGATGCCACGGGAAAGTTTTCCATTCCGGGATTCAAACAACATGCACATGCATGTGCTCGACCAAGTAAATTCCTCTTCAGTGCTTGCCGTGATGCTCGCGGACGGTGTTACCGGTTTTCGCCAGATGACAGGATCACCTGAGTTCCTCGAAGAGCGTCGCAACGGAACGTTGCCGATCGGGAAGGACGCACCCGCACTGCTGGTGATGCCCGGGAGTCTCCTGACGCCATTCAATGTGGGGTCGACCGATAGGGTCACGGACGAAATTCGTCAACAGAAAAACCAGGGCGCCGACTTCATCAAGGTTGGCTTGGTCAGCCCGGATGTGTTCTTCGCGGCGATCGCGGAAGGGAAGCGTGTCGGCCTTTCGGTCCTCGGTCATCTTCAAGAAGGAGTCGATGCTGCACAGGCATCGCGGGCGGGATTCAGATCGATCGAGCACCTTGGTCCCGGAGACTCGATTTGGATAGGGTGTTCGACAGAAGAGGTAGTCCTGCTTGCAGATGCCGCGCAGCATCCGGCTGTGAAGGCGCCACCGATCAGATCCTTGGCTTCGTGCAAAAGATGTTGATGAAACATTTGCAGAAGCGCCTCATCAATCCGGCGGCTTTTGATGATGCGGCCTACACCGTCAGGTTGCAGCGCGCATTCGACACCTATAGCGAGGCAAAATGCCGTGCGCTCGCAGCAGTCTTTGTTGACAACGATACTTGGCACGTTCCTACGTTGGTGCGCTTGCGTACCCAGGAGCTTGCCGATTCTCCGGAGTATTTGAGTGATCCTGCTTTGCCCTACATACCGGCTGAGTCCCTCGAAGCGTGGCGGGAGGTCACGGAGAAGTTTCACAAACTCCCCCCGGCCATGCACGCCACCTATCGCGAGGCCTATCAGCGTCAGATCGCACTCACGAAATTATTCGACGACGCGGGCGTACGGATGATGGTGGGAACCGATGGCGGTGGTCAGGCACCAGGCCAATCGATTCACCAGGAGTTCAAGGAGCTTGCCAAGGCAGGGCTGTCTCCGCTCAAGATTCTGCAGATGACGACCTTGAACCCGGCGGAGTTTCTTGACCGCACTGCAACCATGGGCAGCATCGACGTTGGTAAGAACGCCGACATTGTTCTACTGGATGGCAACCCTATCGAAAGCGTTCAAAACCTGCATCTTATTTTTGGTATTGTGCGCGCGGGTTTCTACTATTCTCACGCGGACCTGGACAGCTCTGAGGGAGCAGGCCAAAGGGCCAGCGGCCAATCCGCGACCCTGAAATTAGTCGTTTAACCTGCTGATGCCGCCCTATATATCTGATGGTCGAATCTCTACGCGATGTGGTCTTTGCCATTCGTCGCCTGTGTTTCTCTCGCGGAAATTATCAAATCAGATCGTATCGCCCTCGTTCTCGGTGTCACAGGAGGAATTGGCGGCGAGACTGCCCTCGCCCTCTCGCCATGGCTGGAAAATCCGCGCGCTCTCAAGGGCCGCCAAAACTGCCGTCGACTCGCAAGGTTGGGACTGGGTGAAGGGTGATGGCTTAGAGCGGAATTGATCGTTGAGACGGCAGAAGGAGTGGATGCCATCGTTCATGAGGTAAACCCGCCGGGGCACAAGCACTGGGCCACTCTCGTTGTTCCGATGATCGAGAACAACATCACAGCCGCAAAGGCGAGCGGTGCGCGCATCCTGCTCTCCGGCACCATCTACAATTACGGGGCGATGGATTTCCTTTACTCCACGAAGACTCTCCCCAGCAAGCAACGACGCACAAGCGCACCATCCGCTTTGAACTTGAGAAACGGATGGAAGACGCTGCTGCATATGGGGTTCGCTCTCTGATCGTACGGTGCGGAGATTTTTTGGGCCGAAGTCAGGGCAGAGTTGGTTTGCTCAAGGCATGGTCAAGCCGAAGGAGCCGGTAACGAGCATCACCTACCGGGGAGCTGATGGTGTAGGACATGACTGGGCCTATATCCCGGATGCGGCAGAAACTTTCGCGCTCCTGATGGACCGTGAAGCGGAACTGGAACCATTTGCCCGCTACCACTTTCGCAGAGACCGGGATGCCAACGGAACGGAGATGATCGCGGCCATCCGCAAGGCCGTCCATAATGATTCCATTCCGGTGAAAGGTATGGCGTGTTTCATCCTCAAATTAGCATCTCTCTTCAACGAAACCATGCATGAACTCGTTGCCACACGTCCGCTCTGGCAGACGGCGATTCAACTCGACAACGCGAAGTTGGTTCGATTCCTGGGCCAAGAACCGCATACCCCTTTGCTGACGGCGGTGAAGACCACCCTGCGAGGTCTTGGCTGCTTCAACGAAAGTGCGGCGATTACTGCGTCGTGATACCGGCTGTAAAAGACAACCGCAAAACTAACTTCGATGGAGTTTCAAACTGACCTTCACAAAGACTGCGCGTAGCGGAGGGGACGGTTTCCGCTGCTTCTCCAGAAGTAGGCGAGGATGATCACACTTGCGATCGCCGCGTACGCACACCAGAGTGAAGTGAACGCGTAGCGTTTAACCTCCAAGACCACCAGCAGGATCGACCAGGTTGGCCGCGCCGAAGATGACCATCATCCTGATCTTCGAGAAGAACAGCGAACCGCAGGTTGCAATCACATAGAGCACGCAACCGCTGTATTGTTGGTCGCCTGGTTGATGTACACGATGCTGTTTCCCTGACTGAACAGCTGCAACGGGAATGCCGTCAGCGCCCACAAGATATAGAGCGTAGTGCCTCCGCCGAGCACGACGAACGGCAGCATCCGGCTGCGGCTCTTCCCGTTCGGCTCGAACAGCAGCACGCCCAGCGGCAGCAGAAAAGGAAGAAGTCCCTGCGCATAGAGCATGAACGCCGCGCCCATGTCGTGCGCCACCGCAGGCGAAAGAATCCCATCCAATCCCAGCCAGACGAATCCCTCGATGAACTGATGAATCGGCGAACAGCATGGGCAGCGCCGCGAAAAGCAGTTCGCGCCTGTGCTTCACCCTAGTCAATGTGACGACGCCGACGGCGCCCAGAACTCCGCTGCCTACAAAGTTCGCTGTGGCTGAAAAACACATGGTTCCTCTTTTCTCTGCGAAAGGATTACACTCAGCATCGCAGAAGGCAAAATATTTCTGATACAGCAGCCTGATGTATCCGGATGACCGCGAGTATCGTTAAACGCATAGGCTTTTCAGCCAGGCTCCCCACCACTTGGATATATAGTCGGATCATCGGGCGTCTCGAATCGTCAAGCATCAAATAAGAACTCCAGTTCACTTATTTTCTTTCCTCGCGGCGTGAATGTAGTGTTTTACTATCGCGGGTTCCAGAGAGAATCGGTTGACCTTGACCTCAAATTGACGATCACCCAACGTGAAGCGGTCGTGCTGCCTGAGATGTTCGCCCCAGGAATCGACGAGGAAACTTTCCAAATATCGATTGGGAATTTCTGAATCGTAAAATATTCCCCAACGAACCGCACCATCACGACGTCGAATTCGTTGGTAGTGATAAATCATCTCTAGGAATTCAGGTGCGTTTTTCGGATCGATGGTGTATTCGACCGTAACCAGAATCGGTCCCTGATCGAGAGCCGGTTCCGCGTACAACGCCGGTTTTCCCCAGTGATTCCAGCTGCTCAAGTCAACCTTCGCAACGGGAAGCGGGAGAGGAAACCTCAGTAGGATGCACGCGACGATCCCGAAACTAGAGCACGAGAGCGCAAGATGGGCGCTGGTGTGGTCGGCGGCATAGCCCCAGATCGCGCTGCCTGCCGCAACACTCCCTTGAAAAACAAGAAGGTAGATAGCGAGCACTCTTGCCCGTACCCAATCGGGCGCTAGATTTTGTATTAGGGTATTGAACAACGACATGAACACGATCCAGGCCGCGCCTCCGAGCGACATCAAAGCACATAACAGAACCAAGCTGCTCAGCGTGCCGATTGCCAGAACGATGGCACCAAAAACCGCAGTGGCTGTAGTCAGTAGAGCTTCTACCGACAATACTGTGCGAGCACGCCTAAAGCGCTACAGCCCCCAGAACGGCACCAACTCCAAAAAAGGCGAGCAGTAAACCATAACCAATGGAGCTTTTGTTCAGGGTTTTCGCAACGGTTGGGAGTAGCGCCCAAAATGCACTGGTACAGAAGATGACGCAGCCAGCGCGTACCAATAGAGTACGAATACTCGGGGAATACCGAACGTATCGGATGGCGGCAAAAGTGGCTCCGCTGATGGTCTCCGCAGGTAACTTCCGCTTGCGGACAGGATACTTCCAGCGGGCTATAACAAAAATTACGCCCAGAAATGAGATTGCGTTCAGGACAAACGCGGTTCCCACTCCCGCCGCGGCGATAAGTAGACCAGCCAATCCGGGTCCGACGGCGCGGGCGAGGTTGAATTCAATGCCATTGAGGGCCAGAGCGGGGGCGAGATCTTCTGCCGGGACCAAGTCGGGGAATATGGCTCGCCATGTGGGGGACTCAATGGCATCTCCAAGTGATAGTGCGAGAGTCAGCAGCAGCAAAAGCCACGGAGTCATGACGTGGGCGATGGCGGCGATGGCCAATAGAATCGCAATGCCAGCCATCCAGATTTCCGTGCCAAGTATTAACTTTCTACGGTTCGAAGATATCGCCGATGGCTCCTGCAGGAAGTGCGAGCAGGAAAAATGGCAACGCAGCTGCGGTTTGAATCAAAGCGACATACGTAACACTCGTGGTCAGCGAAGTCATGAGCCACGCCGCACCGACACTTTGCATGAACGCTCCGATATCCGAAACCAGATCGGCCGCCAGGAGGTTCCGAAAAAGCCTGATGCGCAAGGGGCGCCAAGCGCTACTAGTTGACAGTGATTGAGCGTGAGCGAGCGGTGTCTTCATGGACCTTATTATTAGCCAAGACTGTTTTGAAATCCGGGCGATTCGAAGGGTTCGGTAGTTTCGTCGTGCCGTCTCAGTGGGAGTCGCGAACTGCAGAAATTATGATCCGGAATGCACCAGCGCGCTCCTTTTAGGCTTAGAAATGCCTGACACATGGGCGCGGGGAGTCTTCAAGGAATGAGAACCACCGAGCCAGAGCCAGTTTCGTTTTTTACGGCCAGCAGCGCTTCATTTGCGTCTTCTAGCCGGAAAGTCGTTATGTGCGGACGAATTTGAAGCGTATTTGCGGTCTCCAGAAAGTCGCGCGCATCTTGACGGGTCATGTTGGTGACACTACGTATCTGCCGCTCGCCCCAGAGCAGCTTGTCGTAATCAAAGGAGGGCATCTGGTCCAAATGGATGGCATTGATTGTCACGATGCCCGCCTTGCGGAGGCTGGCGAGCGCGGCGAGTACAACCTTGCCACTCGGAGCAAACGTGATCGCGCGATCGAGGGGAACAGGCGGTTTGTCATCTTCTTCTCCAACCCAGTCTGCGCCGAGGGTGGCCGCCAAGTCTCGATGGGCTTGACCTCTTGTCACGACGTAGACCGTACACTTCCAAGACTTCAGAATGGGAATGGTTAAACTAGCGGAACTGCCAAAACCGAACAGGCCGACGCGCTCCCCGGATTCAACGCCTGCAACGCGCAAGCTACGAAATCCGAGGATACCGGCGCACAGTAACGGGGAGGCATGTCTATCATCCAAGCCAGCAGGCAAGGGGAAAACGAAATCCGTGCGTACGAGCGCGTATTCCGCGTAGCCTCCATTCACCGTATACCCGGTGAACGTTGGTTCGTTGCAGAGGTTTTCCATTCCGTGTTGGCAGAACCAGCAGTCGCCATCAACCCCGCCCAGGCAAGAAGCGCCCACCCGTTTTCCGAATCGGGAAGACAGCCGTCGTCGACCTTCGACTATTTCTCCGACGATCTGGTGACCTGGTATAAGGTTGAGTCCAATCAGGTAGATCACCTTCGACGATGTGCAGGTCCGTACGGCATACCCCACAAGCCGCCACCCGCAATAGAGCATGTCTCGGTCGTAACTCGGGCCGGGGAACGTCCGCGATTTGTAGGAACGGGTCAGTGGCTCACGAACGGAAGGACAAATAGCAGCTTTCAAGTTTTCCTCATTATTCTTCGCTCAAAGGTAAGTCGACCGTCCAGCGAACGTCCGGCAAATCGCGATTAAACTGCCAAGAACGACCGCTTGTTTGGTCGGTTTGAACACCGCTGCAACGCACTTGAGAGGGAGGACTAGCAGCCACTTCTCCGGTAACCCGACTTACCAGGAGTTGGTCCGCGACTGCCCGCTCGATCGCTGGTGAGAAGCATTCGGTACACGGGAATCACGACCAGCTTCGGATACTTGCGAAGCTTAGCTAAAGCCCGTTGCCCAGAAAGGTTAACGCCACTGTTACTTTTGCCAATTGCGATAATTTCAAGAGAGAGTAGTTTTCTCCCTGTGAGTGCCCGCTTGCACAGGGATGCAGCGTTCAAGGCTGCACGCTGCGTTTCTGCGCGGTCAATCAACGGCGTTGCATAGCCCCGAAATCAGTTTCAAGAGAGGGAGCGAAAATGGAAAAAAAGGATCGATGGAAGTGGTTGGCCACAACGACGGGCCTAAGATAAGTGATTTTGGCTAGGTAATTTCGGGAGGGGTTTGATGAAACGACTAAGAGTGGCACTTTGGTCCGCCGGTTCAATGGCGCTAGTGGTCTGCTCGGCCTGGGCTTTTGGGATTTTCCATCTCAAGTCAGTAGGAGCAGCACCTAAGGATGACCCCGTCATCTATCTCGATCAAGGCTGGTCGCAGGCGGATCGGGAACTTTACTATCAGACTCCCGCAAGGCTCATCCATCGCTTCGTACGACATCTTCACGAATATGGAGGTTGCCGGAAGCCAGGAGCTCTTCCGCTCGGATGCAAACAGCGCGCGCTTTGGCCTGATTCCCCAGGCTGCAAATCCGCGAACCAACCCTGACGGCTTCCCGGTTGGTGTTACAAAGAATGTGGTGACGGAAGGGCGCTGGAAGGGCGAGACGGTCGGCCCGAACTGCGCGGTCTGCCATACCGCGCAGTTGATGTACAAAGGCAAGCAAATTCGCATCGACGGTGGTCACACCAATCTGTTCGACTTCCAGGCGTATATGCAAGCCCTTGACCAGGCGTATCAGGCCACATTGACCGATACGGCAAAGTTCGATCGCATGGCTGCGCGCATTGGAGCGACCAGCACAGACGCCAAGAGCGAACTGCGCAAGCGTTTTGCGACGTGAAGCCGAGCGGACGCATTACTACAGCACGCGTCGCCGCAGCCACCCCATTCCCTTGGGGGCCTGGCCGCGCAGATTGCCTCACGCTGATCAGCAATCGGTTGGCGTCCATTGAACCCAACATTCCCGAGAACATGTCAGTGGCTACGGCGCCAGTCAAGATTCCCTTTGTCTGGAATGCCGGGCAGGCAACCTGGACGCAATGGGGCGGGTGGGCACAGGATCCGCTCTCTCGCAACTTTGGCGAAACCTTGGGTGTCTACCTACCGATGGACCTGCAATCCAAGACGCCGGAAGAAGGTCTCTTCGATTCGGCCGCTGCGATCCTCAATCTCCAGAAGATCGAGGACACGATGTGGCGGTTGGCGCCTCCAAAGTGGCCGGAAGAGATATTCGGCAAGATCGACCGCGTGAAAGCTGCCCAGGGCAAGGCACTGTTCGCGACCCACTGTGCGAGTTGCCACAACTCTTATCCCTATACGTGGACGGCGCCGAACAAGTACGGCAAGCGCTTCCTCGAAGTTGGACTCGTGCCCAAGACATACATGGGTACCGACATGCAGCAGACGGTCGTCGTGAACGAGTTCATGCACACCGGTCAGTTGAGCCCCTATTTGCCGCCGCCCGACAAGGGCAAAGCAGTCGTATTGTCGCCAGATTTCAAGGCACCCCTCGTAAGGCATCTTCTTGGCAGGGCAGTGGAAAAACTCAACCTTAGCGAAGGGGAGATGGCCGATCTGAATGGCTTTCGGGAATTTCCGTCGCCGCCTGGATCACAGTCGACGTGTGGAAGGCGGCACCGCGCGACGGGGTGTGGGCCACGCCGCCTTTCCTGCATAACGGCTCGGTGCCCAACCTCTACGAGATGCTGATCCCGGCCAAGTCAGCGCACCAAGAAGTTCTACGTCGGGCGCGATTTCGATCCGGTCAAAGTGGGAGTCGACACCAGCGGCAACTCCGGGACCTTCCTTCTGGATACCTCGCTGCTCGGCAACTCGAACGCCGGCCATTCGTTCGAGAACGGTCCTCGCGGCAACGGCATCGTCGGCCCGCTGTTGACCGAATCAGCAACGCTGGGCACTGGTCGAATACTTGAAATCAATTCCCGAAGAAGCCGGGCGGGTCACGCCGTTTGGCGGTCCGCCCGATGCACGCAGCGGTAATCAACCTTGGGCGAACCAAGTGAGTGCGTTTCCCTGATCGGTGAGCGATCTGCAGCGAGATAACGCTGGCAATCAAAAACGCGAGGAAACAAAATGCGCAAGTTCACTCCAGGTGTCGGCATGTCCCTGGCCATCGCGCTTGTCGGCCTCGCCGGATTGGTCGGGAGCTACATGGCTAGCGCAGCTAACGATTGAATTCCAGTTAAGGACGAGATGTCAGACCATATCGATGGGCCCAGACAGGTCGGCGACCCTGCGGGCGATCTCAGCGATCTGTTTGCGTTCACGAGCCCGGCCAACGCGGACCGCACGGTGCTCGCGCTGTGTGTGTTTCCCTCGGCGGGCGCCAGCGCGATGTTTTCCAATGTGGTCAATCACTCGTTCGTCGTGCGTCGGGCCACGGTGGCGGGCCTTGGCAATGCGGCGCAGTTCAAGACGGGCGATCAGGAAATTCGCTTCAGCTGTCGATTCGACGCGCTCGAGCACGGCCGCGACGGCGCAAAGCCGATCCAGCGCGGCACCTGCACGCTGCCCGGCGGCCAGACGCTGCATTTTGTCGTCAACGACGAGAAAGGGGCGTCCACTCCGGACGGGGCATTCCGTGTCTTTGCAGGGCTGCGTTCCGATCCCTTCTTTCTTGCCGGTGGCGGGGATAAAGCCGATTCCCAATCTGCTGCAGCACGACAACGTGCTCAGCATCGTCATCGAATTCGACACGCGCCGTGTGCTCGACCCCGCCAAGGGTTCGCTGTTCGGGGTCATTGCCGAGACCACTCCGCTGCCCGGGCTAATGAGCGAAATCGGGTCGCCACCGCCGCGCTTCGATTGGGTTGGCCGCCCGGAACAGACCAACATGCGCCTCAACAATGGTGCGTTGAAAGGGGTAGACGACATACGCGACCTGTGGAATCAGCAGACGCCGTTTGCGATTGCCGAAAATCTCAAGCCGCTGTTCCGGAAGCGCCTGACCGACAGCCTGGCGGAGTGGGACATGCGCGACGGCAAGGCCCAATGGACGCCGGCGCGCTCGCCGCCAGCGCCAATGTCTTCCTCGACGATTTCCTGCTGTTCGACGTGGCGAAGCCGATCACGGACTCGAGCCATCTCGAGATCGAGAGGAGCACCCTCAACGGGCACGCCTACCAGACCGGAGGGGGCCGGACCGTCAACGCGAACGTCATCGACATCCTGGTGACCTGGATGGTCAACCACGACCAAGGCGAATTCATGCAGGGCGGCGCGATGGGCGCGACCAAGCCCGGGACCAAGGAGTTTCCCTATCTGGCATCCCCGAACACGCGAATTGCAGAGCGTCGCTGCAAAGTGTCGACCTGGCGGCCGCGGCCGGAGCAGGTCTGGGCGCTCATCGGGTCGTTCGGCGATCTTTCGTGGCATCCATTGGTCGCCGCGGTCAAGCTGACGGGAACCGGTATCGGGCAATTGCGCACGACCGAGACCATTGATGGCAAGCAGATCATCGAACGCCTTGAACTCATGGACAATTCGAAAAGGCTCTATCGCTACACGAACGTCAGCGGAATTGGAGCCGTTGATTACACGGGAACACTGGATGTCAAGCCCAAGGGAAGCGGCAGTTCAGTCGAGTGGCGCGTCCAGTTCCTGGCCGATAATCAACCGACCCTTATCGTGACGACGATCGTTTCCACTCTGCTTAAAACCGGCTTCGAAGCCCTCAAGAAGCGCTTTGGAGCCAAGTCATGATTGCAGAACCTGAAATCTATCTGCGCAATCCGCTCACTGATGGAAACATCGCCGTCAACAACCTCGAGAGTGCGCGCCGACAGTCCTGGAGCCGATTCTGGCAAGATCCACAGCGGGCCGGAGTTGCTGAGTCCATCGTGGAACAAGAACAATTTACAGCGCAATACGTCGGCGACTTCAGTGCACTAGAGCGGTTAGACGTGCTCGTGCATCAGCTCGATCTTGTGGGTGCTGATGAAATGCGAACGGCACTCATCCGTGCGCAGGTCGCGTCGATAGGGCACCTTTTCGCGGAGGCGAGGGGACATCTTGCCCAGGCCGAGATCCACGGAGCGCTGCAAGCCGATGTCAATCGGCTCATGCTGAGCATCGATCAAGCCTGCGGCACGAGCCTGGAGTCGGTGCTGGAAGCCCGGCGCAAGATGGCGGCAGAGTCCGAGCGATTGGAAGACCTGGTGCCCCTCGGCGGATTGCTTGCTGATCTGCGTGAATTCGACGAGGCCGACCGGGTGTATCGGCAGGCGTTAAGTGGGTATCAAGATGTCTCTCCGTTCGCCGTGGCGTGGGTTTGCTTTCAACTAGGTGCGCTTTGGGGGGAGCTCGTGCCCGAACCACAACCTGGGCGGGCCGCGAGATGGTATCAAAAAGCCATCGAATATTTGCCATGCTACGTCAAAGCGCGCGTGCACTTGTCGGAGTTTTATCTGCAGTCGGGTGATGCTGCAGATGCGGAAGCCCTGTTGGTTCCTGCGGTTTCAAGCGGCGATCCGGAGGTGAACTGGCGGCTTGCAGACGTAATGAGTGCAACGGGACGACTCGCGGAGGCCGAGATACAAATGCAGACAGCCCGAAAAGGTTTCGAGGGCCTACTCGATCGGCACCTACTCGCGTTTGCGGATCATGGTGCGGAATTCTATTCTGGCAGTGGCGATGATACTGGAAGAGCCTTCGAATTGGCTAGCGTAAATCTCGCGAATCGCCCAACACTGCGCGCGTTCGAACAGGCTTATGAAACGGCCGTAGGCGCCGGTGAAATTCATGCGGCGTTCGAAATTGTTAGGGGCGCAGGAAAACACTGGGGAAAAACCGCTGCCTTCGCAGTCTCGCCGCTGAGAGCGATTATTGGCAGTGTGAGATCAGAGCCGCGGAGCGAAGCCACATGTTAATCCAGCGTAGAGACTTTCTTTTAGGTACTGCTATTGGGGCTACGCTGCCGATGCTCAAGTATCTCGTGCCACTGGCTTCGATTGGCCACAGGACAACGTCAGTGCTTCCCGATGGGTCATCGCCACAAGTGGCAGCGGATGCGGCAAATTTGAATTGCTTCGCGCTCAAGATCCATGGGTGGGAGACTGATGAGCCAACGGGCGACGAAGCTTTCGTGCGCATCAATCGGTCGTGGCGTGCCTCTTGGCGATGACCGAGATCTTCGTTCTAGGGGGATCCCGCTACCACCCAAGTCAGATGGATCAAACTCGCCGGAATCTATTTACGCCGAGTGCGAGTACTCGGAATTTGAGGAAGGTAAGTGTGGCAGCGAAGGCCCTCCTTAAATTTCTTTTAGAACTGGGGGGCGCCGCAGTTCTTTGTTCGGTTGCCGCAGGGCAGGCTCAGACACCTGCCACGGAGACGCTGGCATGGCCGGAGGTCGATGCCCATATCCAAATGCCATCGAAGCTGCGAGTGCTGGCACTTGCCGGGACGGAGCAAGGAATCGGTTATCCCTTTCAGCAGTGGTATGCGGCGGCGGCACTCGGTTACCAGTTCAAGCCCATTTTGCGAGAGCACTTAGAAAATATCGATCCCGACAAAGAGCAGTACTTCTTGTTTGGAGGCGGTTATGAGTTCCTTCACACGATGAACTCGGGAAAGCAAACGGACGAGAACCGAGCAACCCTCGACGGGACATTCGGCTTTCGACCCACGGCTAGATTCTTAGTGCGCGACAGGAACTGGATCGAGCTCCGCTGGATAGACGGAGTCTACTCCACGACCTATCGGAACATGCTGGCGTTCGAACGTGATTTCCTTGTTCACGGTTTTCGTTTTAGTCCCGGTGGGTCAGCTGAGGTTTTTTACGATGAATCGAAACACTCATGGGATCAAGAGTGGTACACCGCAGGTATCGAATGGCCGTACAAGCGCCTTCTGATGGTCGATACCTACTATCGTCGAGAGCATTGCGAAACTTGTCGCCCGACAAATTGGAATGTGGGGGGAGTGTCGCTGAACTTCTACTTCGGGAGTAAGAAGTGAGTTCAATTGGCCAAACCGCCTCATCCTTGAGAACGCGTGTAAACCGCCCACGTCCCAATTTTGTGAACGCAAAGGGGAAGCGACATGAATAAACAGGCAATTCAGAAGATGGCGCTCATCTTATTCGTCTTAATGGTCGCTTTCGCAACTTCTGCGTGGGCTCAAGGTCAATCGAACACAGCTCCACAATCTGGGGCGCCTTCGACTTCGACGCAAACAAAGCCGGGCGGCAACGAAGCAGAGGCTGGCACCGCCGAAGCCGCGGAGGCTTTGCAGAAGGCGACGCAGAATCCTGTCGCGAGCCTGATCAGCGTTCCGGTGCAGGACAACACTAATTTTGGTGTGAACCCCGGCTACCGAAATCAGAACGTGCTGAACATTCAGCCAGTGATCCCCATCGGCATCTCAAAGGACTGGAACCTAATCGTTCGCTGGATTATGCCGATCGTTTATCAACCGATCCCGAACGCACCTGGAACTCCCGAAACCGGCGAGTACGGATTGGGTGACATGTTGCCTTCATTTTTCATCTCACCTAGGAAGCCGGGAAAACTAATCTGGGGCGTAGGGCCAGTCTTCCAGTTGCCCACCGCGACAAATACTTATTTAGGGCAAGGAAAGCTGGGTATAGGACCTACCGTTGTAGCGCTGATGCAGCCGGGCCATTGGACGCTGGGTGTGCTGGCAAACAATGTTTGGTCGATAGCAGGTGACGGCGGCCGTCCCGATGTGAACCAATTCCTATTGCAGTATTTCATCAACTACAACTTGAAAAAGGGTTGGTTCATTACCTGGCAGCCGACTCTGACAGCGAACTGGGAAGCAACGAACGGCAATACATGGACCGTGCCGTTTGGTGGGGGCTTGGGGAGAATCATGAAAATTGGGAACCAACCGGTTTCTCTCACGGCACAATTTTATGGAAACGCGGTACATCCCGAAGGGACGCCTGCCTGGACAATGCGGCTGCAGATTGCGTTCTTATTTCCCAAGCTTAGCAACCAAGAAAAAGAGATGTTGCTGGAGAAAAAACTCAAGCAATTGGAAACGGCGCCGCCGAAAAATTGAGGTACTTTGACCCATCTGCGATTGAAAGATGGGAATTTACGCTGCGCAGCGGTTTAGCGTGTTTCATGAATGGTGTTAACGGGAGGCGTCACGTGAATCAGAAACTGTGGCAGAGGTTCCTATCCTTGGGGCTAGGCCTGGTCTTTAGCGCCACTTCCACGCAAGTTATCTTTGGATACCAGGCTGCCGCGCCAGGTCCTTTGGCGGATTCCGGAACTCCTGCGGCGGCGGCAGCGCAGACCGCCGCCCAACTCCAGGCACTCGTTGCCCCAATTGCTCTCTATCCGGATTCGTTGGTAGCACAAATACTCACTGCGGCAACGTTTCCAGACGAAGTCGCGGTTGCGGATTACTGGGTGGGGCAGAACAAGAGCATGACAGACAACGCGTTGATGCAGGCCGTTGATAAACAAACGTGGGATCCAAGCGTAAAAGCACTGACGCAATTTCCCTCTGTGCTCGCCAACATGTCGAAGAATCTAGCCTGGACTTCATCTCTAGGAGAGGCTTATCACGATCAGCAAGCTGACGTCATGACAGCGGTTCAGACGTTACGGACGCAGGCCAAAGCAAAAGGCAATCTGCAATCGAGCTCACAAATTACCGTGGTGCAGCAGTCGCCACAGGTAATTGTCATTCAGCCGACCAACCCACAGATTGTGTATGTTCCCCAATACAATCCAGCGATTATCTATGGCACGCCGTACGTGGTGCCCAGCTATACAGCCGGGGACGTGGTTGCCGCAGGAATTATCGGGTTCGGCGCTGGGATCGCAGTCGGTGCAATGATGAGCGGCGGCTGTTGCGGTTGGGGTTACAGCAGTTGGAATTGCGGCTGGCACGGTGGTGGGGTGGTTGTCTTTCACGGCGGCGGCTACTACGGAAATTCTGCGTGGCACGGCGCCTACTACAATGGTGGCTACCATAGCGCCAACGGATACAACAATTCCTACAACCACAACAACTACAACAACAATTACAACCACTCGAACAACAACTTCAAGAACAGCGGGAACACCTACAACAAGAATACCGTGAACGTTAACAAGCAGAGCGCTCAGAGCTTTCAGAGCAATCATTCTTCCGGTTCGAACTCATGGGCGCAGCACGACAGTAGTGGAAGCGGGCACTCTAACGCGTTCAGTGGCGCGAGCGGGCACTCAAGCGGGTCCAACGGTTGGTCCTCAAGAGCGGACAGTGGTCGCGGCTGGGGAAGCATGCACTCCAGCGGATTCAGCGGAGGCCGGTTTGGCGGTGGTGGTTTTGGCGGCGGCGGTTTCCGCCGCTGAGCTGAGGTAACGCGCGAAAGCCGACGGACGCTGCAATGCCAGATTTGGAGGAACGGATATGTCGGACGTGATCAACTATCAAGGAAACTTGAATCGTCGGTTCTGGGCATCTCTTGCGCTTATTGTGTTGGTCGGCGTGTTTACGTCCTGCAGGCAGCCGGAGGCCCCTACTAAACCTGTCCAAAAAACATTCGCTTCTCCCGAGGAGGCAGGGGCGGCATTCTATCAAGCCACCAAGGCCGGCGACCAACCGGCACTGATTGCCATCTTCGGTGAGAATTCCCAGAACGTCCTGCTCTCTGGGGATGCTGTGAAAGATAAGGACACATTGCTGGGATTTGCCGGTTCATATGATCAGATGCACCGTTGGAGAGAGATTAAGGCTGGCGGCGAGATCCTTTATATCGGCCCTGACAATTATCCCTTTCCCATCCCCCTCGGCCAGAATCCTTCAGGACAGTGGTACTTCGACACGGCTGCCGGTAAGGATGAGATTCTTGCGCGCAGGATTGGCAAGGATGAATTGGCCGCGATCGCAGCGTGCGTTGCCATTGCAGAGGCCCAGAATGAATACTTTAGCCAGACTCACGACGGCAACAAGATGAAACAATACGCGCAGAAGTTCATCAGCGATGAAGGCAAGCAAAACGGGCTTTACTGGCCGGTCACTCCGGGCCAGCGCCCGAGCCCCTTCGAAGATGTTCGAGACTTTGCCAAGGCCGCCGGTTACTCCAATGCGGGCGATAAACCACAACCGTTCAATGGCTACTATTACCGGTTCCTAACCACGGGCGGAGAAAAAACCAAAGGTGTCGCGCAGGATTTCGTCGTCGACGGAAAGATGACCGGCGGGTTCGCCCTAGTGGCCTACCCCGCGGAATACAGGAATTCCGGAATCATGACTTTCATCGTCGGCCGAGACGGAGTGGTCTATCAGAAGGACCTCGGCGAAAAGACTGAAGCCCTCGGCCAGGCTATGACAGAGTACGCTCCGGCCGATGGTTGGCAGCCAGCGCTCTCAATTTCCAGCCGTTCGCCGAACGGAAATTGAATGTCGGCAAAATTGTTCTGGGGACGGATGTTTAGCTGGGAGCATTTCTGTAACGATGTTTATTAATTAGCTCGGTAATGGGTCCAATTCAGGAGGGAGAACAATCATGAATAAATTGGCAAGGCTGGCAGTTTGCATATTTCTCGGCGGGGCGATTTGTGTGGCGCAGGATGTGGTGAGTTTTATCCATGGAACGATTAAGAAAGTGGATCATGCAACCAAAACCATTGTGGTGAAGACCGCCGATGGTACGGAACACACTATCAAAGTCACTGGTGATGCCACGATAAAGGGCACTAAGGATGGTTTTGATGGCCTCAAAGAAGGAACGGAAGTGGTGGCCCGCACGACGGGAAAGGGTGTTGACGAAACTGCCGTGGATGTTGGCAAGGTTAGCAAGGATGGCTTAAAGGCCACCAAAGGGACAATCACCAAGTTTGATGACGCGACCAAAACCGTAGTCGTGAAGACAGCTGACGGAACAGAGAAAACCTTCGAGGTGACTGGGAAGGCTCTGGCAGATGCCGGCAAGGATACCGGCAAAGGCGTCGCAAAAGGAACAAAAGTGACTGTCTATTACTCGGAAGAGGGAGGCAAGAAAGTGGCCCACTATCTTGCTAACTAAATCGCATCGCACTTCCTAGCTGCGTGGCGATGTGACGCGATGCGGAGCCGCGGCAACTAATTCGACTTAGGGGGGGCGGTTCTTCGAGGGGCGCCCCCAACATAATTTCTGGTCCGAGATCATTCCGTTCATGGTGCAAATTCCCTCGCGTGCCTGATGAGGTGACACGACTTGCCGGTCAGGGAACCTCAGCCAGATAAGCGAGCGTACAGCACGACGAGAGCACGCCCGCATCATGGAACAAATCAACCAATTGCGTGGAAGCGTTAAGCCGGTTATTGCAGGGCAGACGTTCGCAGACGCGGCAGACAAGTGGCGGCAAGCAATTGCACCAAACCTTTGCGCCTCCACCGTGCGGCAGCGTGAATCGTACTTAAAGAACCACGTCATGCCTAAGTTCAGTAAATCCGCTCTGCTTGAGTTGGACGTTGATTCAATGTAGCAATTCGCCACAGATTTGCGAAAAACGCTCTCTGGCAAGACCACTCTCAATATTCTAGGCGGGATTTTTACCATCTTGGATTACGCGGGAAGATGCGGCATACGAGTTCCGAAAACGCGCCTTGCCGATCTTCAGCTTGGTTCGACCGCCGGGGGAAAAGCCTGTCGCGTTCTTTACACGGGAACAAGCCAAACGCATTATCGAGGAAGCGAGGGAGCCGTTTAAGACTCTCTTCGCCCTTGCCTGGATGAGAGGCTTACGTGCGAGAGAGCTTCTGGCGGTAACGATTGATGATTTGAATTTTGGTCGCAAGAACGATTCGCGTGAACAAATCATCAGACGATCTAACGCGGGAAATCCGCCAACCAAAAACAAAGGGTTCCGTTGCACTGCTCCCGATGCCGTCCGCATTGGAAGGAATGCTGCGCAACTATATCTAGACGTGGAAGCCCAACGTCAACGGACTACCGTTTCCGTCACGCGATGGTCTAAAGCCGCGCACACGAACAAACGTTGTACGCAACGGACTCAAGCCAGTGTTGCGCAAGTTGGGCATTCCCGACAAAGAAACAGGGCTGCACGCTTTTCGTCACGGCTTGGCAACGGAGCTTGTGGAAGCTTCGGTGCCAGTGACTGTGCTGCAAAGTCAGCTGCGGCACGCAGATGTGCGGACATCTCTAACAGAGTACGCGCACCTTATCCCGCAATCACAAAGGGATGCAATGGAGAACGTCGGCGGAGTCCAATCATTACGTGAAATGCTTACGTTACTCAAAGTCGCTTCTAAGTAATTGTAACCAAAGGGAAGATGGTAGGCCCGTGGGGACTCGAATCCCAGACCTTTACCTCAATAAGGTAGCACTGAAACAGACGCGTTTGGCTTGTGGGCAATCGAATTTTCCGTTTCAGAAAGCAATTTGAGTGTCGGGAGGCTCGATTTAGCAGACTCAGAAGAAGTAAGGTTCGAAAGCGTTGTCTCGCCAAGGACGGAGCCACTTCCTGCTGAACACTTGCTGAACAGTAGACTGCAAATGGGGGATTGTGGTGCAACTGAGAATGTCGCAATGCTAACAAAACAAACGCAAATCGATCTGTGCGAACAGGTCAGGGTGAATTAGCAAACCGCCGCCAAAATGAACGTGTCGTAATGATGTCTGATATGGGCCGAATTGCCCCTAATCTCTGAATCGGCACCCGATATCCTCCATGACCGAGAGCGCGAATGACACCCCGAACTTTTGGCAAATTTTTGGCAAATCGCTTTTTTGGAGCACGCCCCAAGAAGGGAAAAGTGAGAATCGCCGCGTATTTACTGGTGATTTATGGTGGGCCTGGGTGGACTTGAACCACCGACCTCGCCCTTATCAGGGGCGCGCTCTAGCCACCTGAGCTACAGGCCCATACAAAATCGCGTGGCAGGAAACTGCAATTTCGATTATTCTACGATGCCTAAGGTTGCGCCGCAACCGCGGTGAGCAGGGTCACCATTACCCGCAGCGCACAAATAGTTCACGGTGCGAGCGATCGAATGGCAATTCCCCCTGCTGCCAATTTGCGATGGACCGCTGCGGCCACCGCTACGGCATTGGGCGAATCTCCGTGAACGCAGATAGTGTCCGCTTGGACTTGCACTGTTCCGCCATCGGCAGCGAGAATGCGGCAGTCTTTTACGATTTGCAACGCCTGGTCGGCTGCTTCTTCAGGAGCGTGGAGCACAGCATCCTTGGAACTCTCGTGAACGCAGCGTGCCGTCGCTTTCATAACGGCGATCGGCAAAAGCTTCGGCAGCTACGGTGAATCCTTGGGCCGCAAATTCCTGAAGCATGAGTGAACCTGCCAAGCCGATGAGCACCACTTCGCTACTCCACCGGCGCACCCCAGCGGCGATCGCACAGGCGATCTGGCGATCTTTTGCGGCTTGATTGTAGAGCGCGCCATGCGCCTTCACATGGCCCACCGCGACACCGCACTGTGCCGCGATTTTCCCGATAGCCACAAGCTGTTGATACACCAGGTCAGCGATTTCATGAGCCGAAAGGTGCAGCTCTTTGCGGCCGAAACTTTCAACATCTTCATACCCGGGATGCGCGCCGACGCAGACTTGATGACGGCGGGCCTGCTCAATCGTGGCTCTCATCATTTCTGGGTTTCCCGCATGACCGCCACAAGCGATGTTTGCAGAACTGATGTAGCGCATCAGCTGTTCCTGCGTGCCGTTTGCCAGCATTTCCGGCATTTCTCCCAAATCGCAATTGAGATCGATGGATTTCATGAGAAGATCTGCCCTGGACTTGCCAGCAAACGTTCCTGCTCAATCCATAAGGAGCGAGCGACCGCCAATGAAGTGCGTTCGAAACGAATCTCTACACGCGGGACGAAGTTGGCCAACACGATGAAGGTCGACTCCGATCACGTTGGCGATTTTCGGATAGCCGCCAGTGGTTTGCTGGTCCACGGACAAGATAATAGGCTGGCCGGAAGGTATGACTTGTACGGCTCCAAGAGGCGCCCCTTCGGTGACAATTCCTTGGCTGATTTCGGAGTCGATGCGGGGGCCAAGCAGGCGTAAGCCGGTCCGATCGGAGGCCTCGCTCACGGTGAAAGTACCACGGAAAAATCTTTGTTTCGCCTCTGAGGGAAAAACGTTTGCTTGCGGGCCTTCGGTGACGCGCAACACTTTGCGTGGTTTCAACATCAACAAAAGGGTTTGCGAAATACTGCGGTTCGGCGCCTTTCCTTGTGGGGTGCCGATTCTGAGTACGTCGGCTTTCTGCAGCGCGCGCCCGTGATAACCGCCCAGGCCGCTCAGTAGATGCGTGGAAGAGCTGCCAAGGAACAAGGGCACCTGGACGCCTCCAGCGATGGCCAGATAACAGCGCGCGAAATTTCGCGTTGATCCCAAGGTAAGGGTCCCGCCGCGCGGGATGGTTTGCGGCGTCCACATATCGATCGCTCGGCCGTCAACCGTGCAGCCGAAATCCGCGCCAGTAACGGCGACCACCGCGCCTTCGGGAAAAACGAAACTCCCGCCCAACAAGGTCATCTCCAGCACGGCAGCACCGGGAGCGTTGCCGACCAGCAAATTGCCAAGACGCAGGGCCACGGGATCTGCCGCACCCGCGGCGGAGATTCCCAGCGATCCAAACCCCGGCCGGCCTAAATCCTGCACCGTTGTGAGCAGGCCCGGAGATTGCACGACGAGCGAAGTCACGGTTTCGTCTCCAAAAATTGCTCGCGGGAGATCACCCGGAACTTCACTTTATCGCCGATCATGATCGTTACCATGGGGTCCCGATCGACCTGGAACATGGGCAAGGGTGTGCGCCCGATCAGTCGCCAGCCGCCGGGCGTGGCGAAGGGATACACGGCCGTTTGTTGTTCAGCGATGGCGACACTGCCCACCGGCACTTCGCGTCTGGGAGTTTCCAGGCGGGGAGTCGCAATCTGCGCAGGGACGTCGCCCAAGTACGCAAAGCCCGGTGCGAATCCCAGGAAATACGCGTGATACGTTGGCGAGCTGTGAATCGCAACCACTTCGGACGGACGCAATCCGTGAAGGCGAGCAACTTCCTCCAGGTCGGGACCAAATTCATCGCCGTAACAGACGGGAATTTCGAGTAGACGAGTTTTTGGACGTCTTACTCTATTTGCGCGCTCCGCGATTTTTCGGATCTCCGCTTCCACCTTGTCGTGATCGATCTGGCAGAGATCGAAAACTACCATAAGCGATGTGTACGCGGGCTGAAGATTGCGCAACCAGGCCGGCGGCCGGCTTTGCAAGGACTGCAGAAGCTTGAGGATCTGTTCATGCGCGGACAAGCTGATCTCGTCGGCACAATAGACGAGCAGGGCCTGATCGCTCGCGGCGCAAAAACGCACCGTGTGTCTCCTGCGTTACTGAACGAAACCTATATTGGTTCCAGGTGTGCCTTCCGGTCCTTCTTTGATGGAACCATAGAGGGATTCGAATCTGGAAATATTTTCGCCTAGGGCGCGCCAGATGCGCTTCGCGTGGCCAGGGCTGACAATCATGCTGCTCAGCAATTTGCCTTGGGTGGCATTGGGAAACACATAGACGAAATTCAGGGTGAATTCTTCTGCATGGTGCTGAATCATCACCAGGTTGCTGTACATGCCTTGCAATTCTTTTTCGTCCGCCTTGATCTGCACCTGACCGGGGGCTTGCGCCTGCTGCGGGACCTGTTTGTCGTCCATGAAATCTCTCCTGAAAATCCCTTCCAAGGTATCACATTCGAAAAACGCCCCTCAGCTGTCGCAGACGCACGTCTGTACATGGTTTGCCTTACAGTAAGTTCTATTGACACCCGATAGAGTTAAATGTAGTTTATAGAAGAAGTTCACTATAGTTAACATCAATGGGTGACCTGGTCGCAAAGTTGTTTGATGCGCAGCGCGAAGCTGCGGCGGAAACCACCGCGAATTCAGCATGGCGGCGCGCGCTCACTTTGCCTTCCTTGCCGGAAGCGCACCGATCTATTCCCGTAGCGGCAAATCTCTCCTGGTTACGCAAGATCCTTGTTTTTGCCGGTCCTGGGTACCTGATCGCCGTCGGCTACATGGACCCGGGGAATTGGGCCACGGACATTGGGGGCGGCTCGAAGTTTGGCTATGCGCTGCTGAGCGTGGTGCTGATCAGCAGCTTGATCGCCATGTTCCTTCAGGCGCTTTCTGCGAAATTGGGTATCGCCACGGGCCGGGACCTGGCGCAGGCTTGCCGCGATCATTATTCGCGCCGTATGTCCATCTTCTTGTGGATCATCTGCGAACTGGCGATTGCCGCATGTGATCTGGCGGAAGTGCTTGGGTCAGCGGTCGCGCTGAAACTGCTCTTTGGCGTACCCCTTCTTTTGGGCGTGATTCTGACCGCGTTTGATGTGCTTCTGGTGCTGGCAATGCAAGGACGCGGATTTCGCTTGATCGAGGCGCTTGTCGTCACACTAATCGGCACCATCGCGATCTGCTTCGCATACGAAATCTTTTTTGCGCGCCCACTGTGGATAGAAGCGGCGCATGGATTTCTGCCGCGCCTGGAACTTCTCCGTAATAAAGAAATGCTCTACATTGCGATTGGCATCATTGGGGCCACGGTGATGCCGCATAACCTGTATCTGCATTCCAGCATTGTGCAGACGCGAGCGTTCGGGTTGGATGAAAAAGGCAAACGCGAAGCGATTAAATACTCAGTGATCGATTCCACCGTGGCGCTGGGATTCGCGCTGTTCGTCAACGCCGCTATTCTCACGCTGGGCGCGGCGGCTTTTCATACTCACGGCCTGAGTGAAGTGGCGGATATAAGCGAAGCGTACAAACTGCTGAGCCCAGTATTGGGGGTGAGTTTCGCGAGCACCCTTTTCGCACTGGCGCTGCTGGCCTCTGGCCAAAACTCCACATTAACGGGAACTCTTGCGGGCCAGATCGTTATGGAAGGCTTCCTGCACATCAGACTCAAACCATGGATTCGGCGACTCATCACGCGGTCCATCGCCATTCTTCCCGCGATCTTGGTCATCGGCATCGCGGGAGAAGGCAAGCTCACGTCGCTGCTGATTCTCAGCCAAGTCGTCCTAAGCTTTCAGTTGCCGTTTGCGGTAATTCCGCTGGTGCAGTTCACCAGTGAACGCGGCAAGATGGGAAGGTTTGTAAATTCACGGTTCATTGCGATTGCCGCCTGGATCGTCACGGCGGCCATTCTCTTCTTTAATGGCGAGTTGCTGTGGCTGACGTTTCGCGGCGCCTGATCATTCTCCAGTACAATCTGCGCGCTTTTCGCGGGTAGTCACCCTGTGCCAAACTTCTAGAGTTATGGCAATGAGTTCGAAATCCGGCCGGCGCGCGCGGTTGTTTCTGCTGGTATGCGTGCTCGGTTTAATTGTTTTGTCTATCGGTCTTGCCGCGTTTCATAGAACGCCTTGGATTGTTCCGCCCAACGAGAAGGCGCGAAAAAATCCGCTGAGTCCTTCGGAAGCCAATCTGGCGGCGGCGCGGGAGATCTACGGGAACAAATGCTCCGATTGCCACGGCGATAAAGGAAAAGGTGATGGTTCGGAGGCGATGATGTACGAGCCGGCGCCTTCCGACCTGACCGACGCCGCGAAAATCGATAAGCTGACGGACGGCGAGATCTATTACCAGATCACCGAAGGGCGCAAGCCGATGCCGTCGTTTCGAAAGAAGTTGAGTGAACAGCAGCGCTGGCAGTTGGTTTTGCTGGTACGGGCGTTTGCTGCGGGCTCAGCGGGCGAATCGAAACCTGTACCGTCCAAGCCTGTGGTCGAGAACTCCGCCAAATCGAAGTGAGATTGTTTTTGTGAGACGCTCGGGATTTTATTTCACGCCCGCAAGCGCGCTGGCCACTTCCTTGATGTCCGGCACAACGGGAATGTCGTAATGCTTCAGCCAGGCGACCTTTCCTTGCTTGTCGATAATAAATATCGAGCGCCCAGTGATGCCTTTTTCCGGCAGGAAGACTCCATATTTTTCGCCCATTGCACCGCGGGGCTGAAAGTCTGCCAGCAGGGGATACTTGATGCCCATCTTTTCGGCATACGCTTTGTGCGACCAAACGCTGTCGACACTTACGCCGAGTACCTCGGCGTCGAGGGTGTCAAAATTGCGCATATCGTTGACGAAGCAAGCATGCTCGTTGGTGCACACCGGACTCCAGTCCAGCGGATAAAACACCAACACAACGCGCTTCTTCCCTGCAAAATCAGATAGCTTCACTTCCTTCTGGTTCTGATCCTTCAGGGCAAAATCCGGTGCGGTTTGTCCCACGCTCAAACTCATAATCGTTTCTCCAATCGTCAATGGAAGTGCCGCTCAGCATGTTACCGAACTAGCGCGTATCCCGCCAAATTGCGCCTGTGCGACAGGCGGGTTACACTCCCGCCGGGGTTGAGTGATGAGCGATGGTTAGCCTAAGCGAAGCAGTTCAGCGGTATATTGCGGTCGCGGGGGAATTTGGGAAGCCTGTGGCACTTGCTGAATTTGGATTCAGCCAAGAACAAGCCCAGAATCTTTTCTCCCTATTCGACGAGGATTACCAAATCAGCCGTTATCTCCATTTTTCGCGCGCCGCCGGGCAAGAATTCGAAATCAGCGGCGAAACCGTGACACACGTTGCAATCGATGCGGCGATACAGTCGCTCATCTAATTGCTCGGGTTGGTAAGTGAGAGACTGCATCTGCGAGGGTTCAAAACAATAGGGGCGCCTGAACCTTGCGGCTCTGGCGCCCTCTTTTGATTGTGCTGGTTAGTTTTTGAGGCTGACCGGCTCAATCTGTTTGGAGTGTAAGGGTGCAAAGAAAAGCTGGCAAGAGGAGTGTCGAAGAATTTCTGTGCATTTCTGTGCAGGAGTGTGGAAAATCCCGGTTAATCAGATTGTTTTCAAACGCGCATCGTGGCGCGCGGGTGTATAGTGGCCGGACCTGGGCCCCGATCGAAACTCGAAAGGAGATCCCCATGCCGTTTTATCTTCATCAAGTAAGCTATACGCCTGAAGCTTTGGCGCGGTTGATTGCGAATCCTCAAGACCGGTTTGAAGCGGTGCGCGGACCGATTGAAAAACTAGGAGGGAAGGTCAAAGACTCGTACTTCGCGTTTGGCGAATATGACGCAGTGCTGGTTACGGAGATGCCGGACAACATGTCAGCCGCTGCGATTGCGCTTGCATTCTCCGCCGGCGGGGCGCTGCGGAGGTGCCAGACTACGGCGCTGATGACCAATGTGGAAGCGCTCGATGCCATGCGCAAGGCGGGAGCCTGCGGATATAAACCGATCTCGGCCGGCGCGGCCGCAGCATCAGCGAAGAAGTAAGGGCAAAAAATTGAGGGCGCCTGAACCTTGCGATTCTTGCGCCCCCGTTTGATTGTGCTGGTTAGTTTTTGAGGCTGACCGGCTCAATCTGGAGCCACTGTATTCCTGGCGTTCTGCTTTGACAAGAGGTCTTCCCATATTTTGCTGTGTATATCTGTGCACAACTGTGCAAAAGGGAGTGCCGGCTTGACGAACCAGATCGCTATTTTGCCTGAGGCAAAAAGCTGCACTGTCTACGAAGCTCGTCCGTAGACGCCCCATTGCGCAGGGTAACAAACGCGAGTAGATAAGGATGGGAAGCTCAGTAGGTGGGCATGGCCTTTTCGAACCGGCGTACGAGCCCGTGATGCTCTTCGCGCAGCGGTTCGGGCAGACGATCGCCAAATTTTGCGAAGAATTCGCGGGTGTCTGCCAAATCGAGTTCCCAATCATCCGGACTCGACCCGGAAAAGCTCACGAAGGTTTTCGGCTGAGAGATGGAGTCCGTCAAGCGTGAGCGCATCGCGCGTGGGCACATAGCCGATGGGAGTCTCCTCGGCCCTGCCGGTACCTTCGACGCGCTCGAGAATCCATTTGAGCACGCGAACATTGTCACCATAGCCAGGCCAAAGAAATTTGCCATCGGCGCCCTTACGAAACCAGTTCACATGGAAAATCTTGGGAGGGTGTGGGATCCGTGTGCCGATTTCTAGCCAGTGCTGGAAATAGTCGGCCATGTTGTACCCGCAGAACGGCAGCATGGCCATCGGATCGCGCCGCGTAATACCGACGTCCCCGGTAGCGGCGGCGGTAGTTTCCGACGCCATGGTCGCGCCGACGTACACGCCGTGCTGCCAATCGAATGCTTCGTAAACCAGGGGAGCCAGACGATCGCGGCGTCCACCAAAAATGAACGCGGAAATAGGCACGCCTTCGGGCGCTTCAAATTTGGGCGAAATGCTGGGAGATTGCTTTGCCGGAACCGTGTAGCGGGAATTGGGATGAGCCGCAGGACCCTTGGAAACGTCCCACGTCTCCCCGCGCCAGGTAACCAGGCCAGCCGGATGGTCTCCGCCAATGCCTTCCCACCAGGGTTCATCGTCGGGGGTGACGCCCACGTTAGTAAAAATGGTATTGCGATTCAACGCGTGCATCACGTTGGGATTCGTTTTCGTGCCGGTGCCGGGAGCTACACCAAAGAACCCCGCTTCCGGATTGATCGCGTGGAGGTAGCCATCGGCCCCAACGTGCATCCAGGCGATATCATCCCCGACCGTCCAGACCTTATATCCTTGGTCTTCGAGAGCAGAAACCATCATGGCCAGATTGGTCTTGCCGCAGGCACTAGGAAACGCCGCAGCCATGTAGGTAACTTTTCCGCCGGGTGATTCCAGGCCCAGGATGAGCATGTGCTCCGCCATCCATCCTTGTTGGCGCGCCATATAGCTCGCGATGCGCAGGGCAAAACACTTCTTGCCTAGCAGGGCGTTGCCTCCATAGCCGGAACCTACGCTCCAGATCAAACGCTCTTCGGGAAAGTGCGCGATATAACGACGCAGCGGGTCAAGATCCCCTAGCGAGTGTAGGCCCGGCACGAAATCGTCGGAACTGCCAAGACGGTCTGTGGCGATTCTGCCGATGCGAGCCATGATGCGCATATTGGCGACGACATAAGGACTATCCGTGACTTCCACACCAACCTTGCCATCGGCGAGTTCGCCGGACCCATGATGTAGGGAACCACATACATCGTGCGACCGCGCATTGCGCCGTTCAGCAGCGCGCCGACCTTGTATTTGGCAGCCGTCGGGTCCATCCAGTTATTGGTGGGACCCACGTCGTCCTTTTCGGGCATGCAAATAAAGGTCAGGTGCTCCGTACGAGCCACGTCACTGGCATTACTGCGATGGAGGTAACAATTGGGGTAGGTACCGAGGATTCAGCGGAAAGGAATCCGAGTGCTTAAGCATTTCCTGAAGAACGGCTTGATTTTCAGCTTCGGAGCCATCACAGAAGATGATGCGATCGGGTTTGGTGAGCTGGGCGGCTTGCTCCACCCAGGCTTCCAGCGGCGTTCCCACGCTATACCCCCAGAAAAGCGGATGCAATGCATCCAAAATACAAATTAACTGGCTTAAACCGACCCGGGAAACAGCGAAGCCAGGCGGGATGAGGCTCCGTTTCGTGTTTCACCAGTTTACGGTAGGGCTCGGTTTGGACGCAAGGCGGCGCGGGAACAGCGGGAATAGCGTGTCGCGAGGCAGGCAATGTTATTCTTAGCATATGTACGCACAGAAATTTAGCGTGAATGGTGGATCGGGGCGAACGCAAGAGCTGCCGGCTGGAGTGGCTGGACCAATTTTGCATGCGGAATTTCACGAATGCCGCGGACTTTGATGACACTCTTCCGGTCGGCTGATGGCCTGGTGGAGGCGAGTTTCCGCTTGACGCCGGAGCGATTTGCCGAAGGACTGGGGGACTGGTTGACGCAGAGGGGTAAAGGGCGAAGGCCAGCCCGTGAAAGTGGAAGTGACGCGAGTTTAGCCAGGTTACGGCTCAGGGGGATTGCGTGTTTTCCCGTTTTTCGGCGGGAACGGTTTTTTTTCTAGTGCCGCGCGGATCGCGGGCAGTGCTTTCAGTGCCGCTTCTTCTCCGGCGCGCACCAGCTGGCTGGTCTTCGAAAAATCGTCCCAGAGGAATGGAGCAACGTCCGGCTCGATGATCACATCGGCTTCCTTGCGCCATTCCAGGTCGGCGTGCGCTGAATGATCGTGAAGGAGCGGCTCAGAACATCCGTGAACGTGCGCGGCTCTTCGACGGCGCCGGCTTCCAGATAAACGGCGATCACGAGTTCGGCGCCAAGGATCAGCGCGCCTTCGATAGGAACAAGCGCCGTCAGAAAGCCATCGACGAGCATGCGGCCTTCGTATTTCACGGGCACGAACAACCCGGGATAGGCGCAAGACGCGCGCAGCGCAGGGCCTAGGGCGCCGCCGTGATAGTAAACCGGCAAGCCGAGATTAATGTCGGTGGTGGCGATGGCCAGAGGCTTTTGCAGTTCTTCGAACCGTTTCACCGGCGTCATGCGCGCCACGAATTGCTCCAGGCGAAGATTGGTGGCGAGACCGAGCCACGAGGGAGTCCAGCGTCCGAAATCGGTGAACTTGGTTTCGTGGGCCACGCGTTCCATGGTTTCGAGGGAAGTGCCAGAGCAATAGGCGGTGGCGATCAACGCGCCGACGCTGGTGCCCGCGACCACGTCCACCGGAATGCCCGCTTCGCGAAGCACGCGCAGCACTCCGATATGCGCGATGCCGCGCGCGAATCCGCCCGCGAGCGCGAGACCTACGCGAGGACGTTTGGTCCCTTTCGCAGCTCCGCCATAGGCAAACGAGCGGAACAAGCTCCTTGGCCATGCGCAGAAAATTCTGCGAGTCCCCGCCATTCTTTCCTGTTGCCATATCCGCTTATTTTACGATGCGAGTCGGATTACCAAACGGCTGTTTGACCCCGCATGACACCAATTTTGTAACCTGTTCTGTCGTCCCAATTCCACGTGCGAAGGCTTACCAATGACACAACGAATTCAGAAGGCCGCCGTGCTCGGCGCCGGGACCATGGGTGCCCGCATTGCCGCACATTTCGCCAATGCCGGACTGCCGTGCTTGTTGTTGGACATCGTGCCGAAGGACGCGCCGCCCGCGGAGCGCAACAAGTTGGTGGTAGCGGGATTGGAAGCGGCGAAGAAATCGAAACCTGCGGCGTTTTTCACGCCGGCGCTGGCCGGCAAAATCGCCATCGGAAATTTCGAAGATGACTTGCCGCGCATTGCGGACGCAGACTGGATCATCGAAGTGGTGGCGGAAAACCTGGAAATCAAGAGGGGATTGCTGGCGAAGGTGGCGCAGTTTCGAAAGCCCGGCGCCATCGTCACGACCAATACTTCTGGCTTGCCGGTGTATCTGATTGCCGAAGGATTGCCGGAAGAAGTTCAGCAGCACTGGGCGGGCACGCATTTTTTCAATCCGCCGCGTTACATGAAATTGGTGGAAGTGATTCCCGGGCCGAAGACTTCCCGAGAGGTGTTGGACACATTATCTGATTTTTGCGACCGCCGATTGGGGAAGGGCGTAGTGATCGCCAAGGACACGCCGAACTTTATCGCCAACCGCATCGGCACGTATTCCATGTTGAATGCCCTGCGTTTGATGGAAAAACTGGGCATGACCATCGAAGAAGTGGACGCCTGCACCGGCCCGGCGGTGGGCTGGCCGAAATCGGCAACGTTCCGGACTGCCGACATCGTGGGACTGGACGTGCTGATGCACGTGGTGAGGAACATTTATGAAACCGCGCCCAATGATGAATCGCGCGAAGCGTACAAGGTTCCGGCGATTTGTAGAGGGCATGGCCAAGCGGCAACTGGCTGGGGGACAAAACCGGGCAGGGATTTTACAAACGCGTGAAAGGTGGTGAAGGCGAGAAAGAAATATCTGACCTTGGACTCGGCACTATGGAGTATCGCCCACGGCAGAAAGCCAAGTTCGCTTCTATCGAGGCAGGAAAGAGCGATTGAGGACACGCGGGAACGGTTGCGCGCATTGCTTACGCCACTGTTCGAAGGGCAGAAAGACGGATAAGGCGCAGCAATTTATTTGGGGCGGCCTGTCGGAGATGTGTCTTTATGCGGGTCGGCGCATGCCGGAAATTTCCGATCGCATCGAGGACGTAGACCGCGCTATGCGCTGGGGATTCGCCTGGGAGTTGGGACCGTTTGAAAGCGTGGACGCGATCGGATTGCCGGCATTTGCGGAACAGATCAAGAAGGAAGGACGGGCGTTTGCCGCCTATCTTCGAAAAGGCGCTGGCGGACGGGACGCAAGAGTTTTACGAATCGCCAAAGGCGAAACTTCCGTGTTCGATTTCGGCAGCGCCTGATGACAAAAGTGAAGGAGCCCGCCGGGATTTTGATTCTGAAGAATCTGAAGGAGGCCGGCCACGAGGTGGAGCGGAATACCGGAGCAAGTCTGATCGACCTGGGCGACGGCGTGGTGTGTTGCGAGTTTCACGCCAAGATGAATGCGATTGGCGCGGACTTGATCGCCATGATTCATAAAGGGCTGAAGCGGCTGGAAACGGATTTTGATGCCATGGTGATAGCCAACCAGGCGACGAATTTTTCCGTGGGCGCGAATTTCATGCTGGTGCTGATCGGCGCTCAGGAGCAGGAGTGGGACGAGCTGCACATGGCGGTGAAACAGTTCCAGAATGTGAATTTGGCGATCAAGTATGCCGCGAAACCGGTGGTGGCGGCTCCGCAAGGGATGGCCTTGGGCGGCGGGTGCGAAGTCAGTTTACATGCGGCGAAAATTCATGCCGCGGCGGAAGCTTATATCGGACTCGTGGAGACGGGAGTGGGACTGATTCCTGGCGGCGGGGGAACCAAGGAGATGCTGATCCACGCCAACGAAAATGCCGCATCTGGCGACGATTTGGACTTGTTCCACACGCTGCGACCGGTATTCGAGAACATTGCGATGGCCAAGGTGGGAACCAGCGCGGAAGAATGCGCGAGCTGGGATACTTGCGGCGTGGCGATGCGGTGTCGATGAACAGTGACCGGTTGGTGGCGGATGCCAAAGCAGGCAGCATTGGCGTTGGCGCAGGGGCGGGTGGAAACCGGCGGCCTCCTCGTGGCAGGAAGGGGCGCAAGCCACACAGATTAAGGTGTTGGGCGAATCGTTTTTGGCCGCGGCAAAAATGGCGATTCACTTGATGGTGCGCGGCGGATACGCTTCGGACTACGATGCGCACGTGGCGCGGAAGCTCGGCGAATATTCTTGCTGGCGGGGCGCTTTCGGCGCCGCAGATGGTCAGCGAGCAATACGTGCTCGACCTGGAACGCGAAGCATTTGTGTCTTTGTGCGGAGAGAAAAAGACTCAGGAGCGAATCGCGCATACGTTGAAAACCGGCAAGCCACTCAGGAACTAGAGTTACGTCGTATACCGGCCAATCGGATAAAATCGTATTGCTCTATATGGCTAAAGCGTTTACTCTCGTGGCGGAAGGGATCATGCAGAAGCTCCTTGCGCCGCGGGAAGCCGCAAATATCCTGGGAATCAGTTATCCCACGCTAAAGCAGTGGATTTACCACAAAAAAATCAAAACGGCGAAGACGTCCGGGTGGCCATCATCGCGTGCCGGAATCGGAAATCGACCGTCTGATTCCCAAGAAATTGGAGCGCGGGGACATCGCCACGACGGCGCGGAAATTTCCGCAAGATCAGTGGACGCAACCAATTGATCGGACGGGTGGTCGGAGCTGAAATTCGGCGGACTGCTTGCCCAGGTGACCCTGGTGATCGGCGAACAGCACATTACTTCCATCATCACTGCAGACGCGGCTCGCGAATTGCGCTTGAAAGTTGGCGAGCGCGCGGCTGCTCTGATCAAGTCCACGGAAGTGATGATTCTGCGCGTTTGAGGAGGATGCGTGAGACTGGTTATCGAAGAATCGCATGCCTGTTTTGTGTGTTGATGCTCGGACTGAGTGTCGACGCACAAACATTGCGTGTTGCGGCCGCGGCGGACTTGCAATATGCGATGCAGAACCTTGTGGACCAATTCGAGAAGCTAAAAGCGGCACGAAAGTGTCCGTCAGCCTACGGATCGAGCGGAAATTTCCGCGCGCAAATTGAGAACGGTGCGCCGTTTGACGTTTTTTTTTCCGCCGACGAACAATACCCGCAAGCATTGGTGCGGCGGGAGTTGCGGGTGCGCGATCGTTGACCGTGTACGCGCAAGGGCATCTGGTGTTATGGGCCACGGGTGGCGAAAATTGGCAATTGCAGAAAAGGGCCTTCGGGCGCTCAAGGATTCTCGAGTGAGCAAAATCGCCATCGCGAATCCGGAACACGCGTCCGTATGGGCGTGCCGCGATTGCTGCGTTACGCAAGGCAGGACTGTACGATCAATGTGAAATGGCAAATTGGTGTATGGCGAAAATATTTCCCAGGCGGCGCAGTTCGCCGCAATCCGGCAGCGCAGAGGTGGGAATCATCGCATTGTCTCTGACCTTGCGGAAAGCATGAAAATGGCGAACGGTGGGAGGTTCCTTCGGACATGTATCCGCCGATTCTGCAGGAGGCGGTGATCATCAGCGCGTCTTCACAATAAGCGGACGCGAAAACGTTCCTCATGTTTGTGGCGGCAAAACAGGGCACCAAACCTGTCGAGCTATGGGCTGGCGCTCCGCCGTGGGGAAGCCAAGCCTTGAATCTTGATGCACTGCTGCTCTCGTTGCGTTTAGCATGTACCGTATCAGCCTTGTTCTTGCTCATCGCGTTGCCGCTGGCTTACTGGCTCGCGTTCACGCCCTGGCGAGGCAAATTTTTGCTGGAATCGGTGGTGGCGTTGCCATTGGTGTTGCCACCCACAGTGTTGGGATTTTACGCGCTGATCGCATTGGGCCCGCGCGGGGCGCTCGGGAAAATTTGGCAGGCGCTCTTCGGGCATTCGCTGGCTTTCACATTTATGGGCTTGGTGCTGGCATCGATGCTGTATAGCTTGCCATTCGCGGTGCAGCCGCTGGTGACAAGTTTCGAATCACTGGATCGCCGCTTGCTCGATGCATCCGCGATTCTGGGTGCGAGCCGGACACGATCCTTCTTTCGAATTATTTTGCCGCTAGCGTGGCCGGGAGCGGTGACCGGGCTGGTATTAAGCTTTGCGCATACGCTCGGCGAATTCGGCGTGGTGTTGATGGTGGGAGGAAACCTGGCGGGGGTAACGCGAACGGTATCGATTGATATTTACGATCGCGTGCAGGCGCTGGACTATGCCGGGGCGCACGAAACAGCGCTGCTGTTGCTGGTTATTTCGTTTGTGGTGCTTTCAATCGTGTATGGGGTGAACCGCCGGGTGTGGTCGCCTTGGAGTGCACGGTAGAAGTTCATGCTCTCCGTCGAGATCGAAAAGAAATTTCCAACTGCAGGAACGCCTAACTTCCAACTACAAGTAAAACTAGTTTTCTCGCCGGGGTTCACGGTGCTGTTTGGACCTTCGGGGGCGGGCAAATCCACGTTACTCGATTGCATCGCTGGATTGCTTAGGCCCGACAAAGGAACAATCACGTTTGGAGAGCGGGTTTTCTTTGACGAAGCTAAGGCTGTAAATCTGCCAGCTCAGAAGCGCAGAGTGGGATACGTGTTTCAGTCGCTGGCGTTATTTCCGCATCTCTCGGTCGAGGAAAATGTGGCTTACGGGATTTCAGGAATTGCTGCCGCTGACCGGGCTAATCGAATCGAAAGGATCACCGAGAGCTTTCACATCGGCGGTTTGAGGTCTCGCAAACCCACTGAGCTTTCCGGAGGGGAAAGGCAGCGGGTGGCCCTGGCTCGTTCCGTGATTACCGACCCGAGATTCTGCTGCTCGACGAACCGCTAACAGGACTGGATGCTGGCCTGCGACAGGCGATCTTGCAGGATTTGCGCGCATGGAACGAGGAGAAGCGGCTTCCTATTCTCTATGTTACGCATCATCGAGATGAAGTGAATGCGATCGGCGAGCGCGTAGTGATGATGGCAAATGGTCGCGTCGAAGCAAGTGGAAGTCCACTAGAGGTACTGGATGCGCCGCGAGCGATGCCCCTGGCGCAAGTGGCGGGATTTCGAGAATTTACTCACTGGACGCGTGCTGGAGGAACGCGCGGGCGACGGGGTAATGCGGGTTATGCTCGATGGCGGCGCAAATTGCGAACTGGAAATTCCCCTGAGCAGCGCTAAACCCGGCGATACGATTCATGTGGCGATTCGGGCAGGGGACATTCTACTCGCTTCGCAGCTGCCGTATGGCCTGAGTGCGCGCAATGTCTTGCCAGGCACGATTGAAGAAATGGAAGAGCGTGGAACGCGGTGCGTGTACGCGTAGACGCCGGTGCACGTTTCGTCGCGCATGTGACTCCCGGAGCGCGCGTTCGCTGGAATTGAAGGTGGGTTCCGTCGTGTGGCTGGTGATCAAGACACACTCGTGCCACTTAGTCACTCCGCGGTGACAACGAGAGCGCTGCAAGGTTTCGTACCGACACGAGAGTAGCCGTGAGGACGTTGCGAGTCGAAATACAGCGAGTCTCCGGCGTCCAGAATTTCTTCTTCCGCACCGATCTTCAACGACAATTTCCCTTTCAACACGTAAATGAACTCGACCCCGTCGTGCTGGTGTACGTGAATCTGCCCGGGCGGCAACGCACGAAACTCCGCCAGGTACGCGTTGAATTTCCGGTCGGTTGCAAGAAAGTCGAGCGATTCAAAGTCAAACGCGGCGTGATCAAGTTCGGCAGCCTCCGGAAAACGCAAACGATCTTTTTTTCGGACCAGTGCGAAAGTATGTTTCTGGCGTTCATCAGTAAAGAAAAAATCCAGGCCCATGCTGAAAACCATGGCGATGCGGGAAAGAGTCGGCAGCGTGGGATAAAGTTTGCCATGCTCAAGCTTCGAAAGCAGAGCCGGAGATAAACCGGTATGACGGCTCAGTTCCACCAGGCCCATTTTGCGGCGCAGTCGCAACTGTTTGATTTTTTCTCCCACGTGGTAACGGTCGAGAGCTTCTTTCAGATGTGGTGTGACCATGGATATGTTCCTTTCGCGTGCAGGAAAGAGAGCCCACTGATTTTTGAACGAGAGGATAACACGACGATTTCCTTGAAGTGCATGATATTTTCATGAGCTTCAAATCGCGTCTCGCGGCCTGGCGACCAGTGCATGGCTCGGACCCGTGGCTCTGGCCTCGAGGTGCCGGTGCTAGTATGGAACCGACGTTTATGAGAGATACATCGCGCTCGCGAAGCAAAAAACAAAAAACACCTCCGAAGCCGCTACTTGCCCGAAAAGGACCCCGAAACGGGGAGCAGGCGAAACCCGCGACTCGGCTTGAAGAAGTGCTACAGAGCGCCGCGAATATTTTTTTCGCCAAAGGTTTTCACGCCACCAGCATTGAAGACGTAGCGCGCGACGTGGGCATGCTGAAGGGCTCGCTTTACTACTACATCAAATCCAAAGACGATTTGCTGTTTCGCTTATTGCTCGCGGGCATTGAGGACAGCGACGCGTTTATTGCGCAGCACATTGATCCCGCAGGCGACCCGTGGAGCAATTAGAGCGCGCGATTCGCGCACAAATCGATTACATCATTCAGAACCGTATTCCCTTCGGTTTGTTTTTGCACGAATTCGATTCGTTATCGGGCAAACGGCAGCACAAATTCATCTCCGTGATGTCGCGCTACAACGCGCGGTTTGTTGAATTGGTGCGCCGTGGCCAGCAACAGGGCAAATTGATGCCCGGCGAACCATGGATCGTGGTGAACGGGATACTTGGCATGTGCAATTGGTTGTATCGGTGGTACGACACCGACGAGATTTCCAATCCCGAGCAAGTGAAGCAGATCTTTGTGCGCATGTTGCTGCAAGGGATTCGAAAGCCCTGAAGGTCTTTTCGCGCGTTATACAGTCGCAAGGCAAATTGGATGGTGGGCGTGCATGCGCGCAGGCCGCAGGTTGCAGAATTCTTGCGAGTCGGAAAGAATCGGAAGAAGCCAAACCAGTCTAGACGAGAATCCGATGAAGCAGAAAATTGTGAGCACGCTGGAGGCAGCGGTAGCGGATATTCCCGACGGCGCACGAATCATGTTTGGGGGATTTGGCGGAGCCGGTTTCCCGAACAATCTGATTCAGGCGCTGTCGCGTAACGGCGTGAAGAATATCACCGCGATCAGCAACAATTGTGGGACGCGCGATGGCGAGTTGGGAATTATGTTCAAGAATGGGCAGGTGAGGCATGTGATCTGCGCGTTTCCGGGGCCCCACGCGTACTATTTTCAGGAACAGTTTGCCAGAGGCGAGGTCACTTGCGAGCTTGTGCCGCAAGGGATTTTATGTGAACGGATGAGGGCGGCCGCGGCTGGTCTGCAGGGCTTTTACACCACGGTTGGCGTGGGGACGGAAATCAGTGTAGGAAAAGAAGAGCGGGTGTTGGAAGGGAAACGGTGCATTCTGGAGCTGCCGATTCCCGCGGATTTTGCATTGATCAAGGCGGAGAAGTCGGATGAACTGGGAAATTTGACCTATCGGCTGGCCGCGCGGAATTTTAATCCGATCATGGCGCAGGCGGCGCGCACGACGATCGTGGAGGTAGATGAAATCGTCCCTGTGGGTTCGATTCCTCCGGAAAATGTGATTACCCCAGCGATCTTCGTCCACAAAATTGTGCAGGCAAAAGGATTGCGCTATGTCTAATAAACCGCGTTTGACTCGTGAACAGATTGCCGAGCGTGCCGCCCAGGAATTGCCGGACGGAGCCTATGTGAATCTCGGATGGGGCATCCCCAACTTGATTTCGGATTATCTGCCCATGGGAATTACAGTTTACTTTCATAGCGAAAATGGAATTCTGGGCATGGGACCGCGCGCCAAAGCAGGTCAAGAGGATCCCGATCTGGTGGACGCGATGAAAGTGCCGGTCACACTGATGCCGGGCGGGTCGTTTTTCAATCAGGCAGACGCGCATTTAATGACGCGCGGTGGCCACTTGGATGTGGCGGCGCTGGGCGGCTTCCAGGTGTCCGAAACCGGCGATCTGGCCAACTGGAAAATTCCTGGAGCGAAAGGCAGCGGCGCAATCGGCGGAGCGATGGACATTGCCGCGGGAGCGCGGAAGCTGATTGTCTGCATGGAGCACACCACCAAGGATGGTGCGCCCAAAATCGTGAAGCAGTGCACGTATCCGCTGACAGGAACGAGTTGCACGAATACGATCGTCACGGACTTGGCAGTGATCGACGTGACCGGAGAAGGACTACTGCTTCGCGAAGTGGCGCCGGGGTGGACTCCGGAGGAAGTACAGGAGTGCACCGGCGCAAAGCTGGTTGTTCGCGGTGAGATTCCGGAGATGAAGCTGGATTAGGTTGCGAATCGCAACTACATGCGCGCGGCGGCACGCGCGGCAATGTGTCCATTTGGACTCAGCAATACGATCACAAGACTGTCGGTCACCGGAACTCCGGCGCTCGGCACACTAAATTCGAATTCCCATTCGTAACGTTCCGGGAGTTCGCCTGCCAACTCAGTGGCATAAGGTGCCAGGCGGCGCGTCTCGAAATGAACGGGAGTGACGCCCTTGGCCGCCCGCAAAGTCATCCCATGCTTCCAATAAAAACTGAGCCGCAGGGTGCTGACGATCGTGTTCGTGAGATAGGTAGGCGTGGGCGAGATAGCGTTCTGAAGACGGTCGTCACACGGAAAATCGTACAAAAGAAAACTGAGATGAAGCACGGCGGGAAACTCCGTGACGATGTCGTTGCCACGATGGAATAACGTGCCGGTGAGGGTGTCGACACGCCGCAGATTATCGAAGAACCCGGGTGCGGTGGCTCGGCCGTTGATGCGAAAGCAAGGGCCTCCGGGGACCTCGCCGTCGGTCATCATCTGCAACCCGCCGTCATAATTCCAAACGGTTTTGTCGTGGTTAGGGGTCGCCGTGAGGGCCGGTGCGGCCAGACACAGTATCAGCAGAGCCGGGGCCCCAAGGGAAATTGGACGTCGGCGAGACATTGGACTTTCCCCACCAAAGTGTACCCCGGAGCAGGCGGAGCGAGAAGCGAAGAGTAGGTTCTAGGGGTTCCGCTGTAAGGCGCTCCGCGGCTCACAAAATCGTAAACTCATGGATGGGTCATGTTTTCGGGTTTCACGATTTGGTCGAACTCGTCGCCTGTCAGGAAGCCGAGCTTGACGGCGGCTTCTTTGAGGCTGGTGTGCTCGTGATGTGCGGTTTTGGCCACCTTGGCGGCATTGTCGTAGCCGATCTTAGGCGCCAGCGCGGTGACAAGCATCAGCGAATTGTGTACATAACGATCGATGGTGCCGCGGTTGATTTCGATTCCATTCACGCAGTGTTCGATGAAGCTGTTCATCGCGTCGGCCAGCAACTCGACGGAGTGCAGATAATTGAAGATGATCACTGGCTTGTAGACGTTCAGTTCGAAGTTGCCTTGCGAACCGGCGATTCCGATGGCGGTGTCGTTGCCCATGACTTGCACCGCAACCATGGTGACGGCCTCGCACTGGGTGGGATTCACTTTGCCAGGCATGATGGAAGAGCCAGGCTCGTTTTCGGGAAGATTCAATTCGCCAAGGCCGCAACGCGGGCCTGAGGCCAGCCAGCGAATATCGTTGGCGATCTTCATCAGCGAAGCGGCAAGGGTTTTCAGCGCGCCACTGGCGAACACGATTTCATCGTGCGCCGAAAGGCTGGCGAATTTGTTGGGATGCGATCGGAATGGCAGGCTGGTGAGTTCGGCAATTTTTCGCGCCGCGCGTTCCGCAAATTCGGGGTGAGCGTTCAGACCGGTGCCAACCGCCGTGCCGCCAATCGCTAGGTCGAACAGGCCATCGAGCGCAACGGCGATGCGCGTACCATCGCGGTCCAGCAGGCTTACCCATCCGGAAAATTCCTGGCCGACGGTGAGAGGGGTGGCGTCCTGTAAATGGGTGCGACCAATTTTCACGACGGAGGCAAATTCCTTACCTTTCGCATCGAGAGCATCTCGTAACCTTTTTAGAGCAGGCAGCAGACGCCGCGAGGTTTCCGTAGCAGCGGCAATGTGCATCGCGGCCGGGAAGGTGTCGTTCGAAGATTGCGACATGTTGACGTCGTCGTTGGGATGAATTGGCTTTTTACTGCCCATTTCGCCGTGCGCGATCTGAATGGCGCGATTGGAAATCACTTCGTTCACGTTCATGTTCGTTTGCGTACCGCTGCCGGTTTGCCAGATGCGCAGAGGAAAATGCTCGTGGAGCTTGCCGGAAATCACTTCATCGGCGGCTTGTACGATGAGATTCATTTTCTCTTCGGACAGCTTGCCGAGGTCACGATTCACTAGGGCCGCGGCTTTTTTCAGGATACCGAAGGCGCGAATAAGGTCCGGAGGCATAGTGTCTTTGCCGATGGCGAAATTGATCAGGGAACGCGCCGTTTGCGCCCCGTAATAGCGGTCCATCGGTACTTCGATTTGCCCCATGCTGTCAGATTCGGTGCGGGACGGAACGGATTTTGCGAATTGCGTGGCTTCGGACATAAGGCGGTCTCCTGAGGAGCGATACACCCTAGTTTAGCAGGTGCGCAAGTCAGGGTGTTCAGGAACTCAAGCGGCGCAGATCAATTAGCGCACGAGGGTTACCCAACTCGCCGCAATCCAATCTTTCCATATTCTCAAGTGTGGCTTCGCGCGTCACGCCTGTTTGAGTACGGGCTCAAGAACGGCCGCGATGGAAGCCTCGCTGGCCCAAGTGATGAGTTTCGGAATGAAAGGCGTCACCGTATCAGGATGATGCGGCAGAATGCGCACGGCGTAACCGAAGAAGCCGCTCTTCACCGTGTGCAGTGAGGCCTGGAAGCGATAGCAGCCGCTGCCCTCATTGGCGCACATGTTCATGGTTGTGATTTCGGGAGATTGGATACGGTCATGGGCGTCAACCCGTCCTGAAAGGATCTGGACACAAACGTCGTCGGGCGTGAGCGAATCGAGAAAAACCGTAGCGGAAACCGGAATATCGTTTCCAAGATTGAATTCGCCCAAACCACTGGAAACGGATCTGATTTCCAGGCGAGGCCAAACCTCTTCCACGCGCGCGCGCCACGCGGCCAGATCCCGTGCACGCGCAGCATTGTTGGCTTGCAGTCGCGAATGGCGCCTGTGCGCGGACAAGTAGTATTCGTCGGTGTACTGCATGACCATGCGGTGCATGTTGAATTCCGGGCAGAGCCGGATGATGGAAGCTTTCATGCGGTCGACCCATTTCGCGGGAAGCCCGTCGGAGCGGCGCTCATAAAACGTGGGAACGATTTCTCGCTCGAGCAATTGGTAAAGAGCTTCGGCTTCCACTTGATCCTGATAGCCGGGATCCTGGTAGGACTCACCTTTACCGATGGCCCAGCCAACTTCGGTGCCGGAATCGAGCCCCATCTGCCAGGCTTCATCCCACCAGCCATCAAGCGTACTGACATTGAGAACGCCGTTGGCTTGTGCCTTCATGCCGCTGGTGCCACTGGCCTCCTGCGGGCGCAGCGGAGTATTGAGCCAGACGTCGCAGCCCTGCACCATGTAGCGCGCGATGGCGACGTCATAATCTTCAATGAACACGATGCGGCGGCGAAATTCCGGGCGAGCCGCAAGGTCCACAATCGCTTTGATGAATTGCTTGCCCCACTCATCCCGCGGATGGGCTTTGCCGGCGTAGATAATCTGCACAGGTCGGTGCGGGTCATTAAGGATGCGCCCCAAGCGATCGGGGTCGCGCAACAGCAGGGTGGCGCGTTTGTAAGTAGCGAAGCGGCGCCCAAAGCCGATGGTCAGCGCATCCGGTGAAAGCACTTCGTCGGCTTCATCAATGGCGTATTGTGCCGCCCCGCGGTTTTTGAGTTGGTCTTTCAGGCGGCGACGCGCAAATGCGACCAGGCGCTCGCGCCGTCGTTCATGGGTTCGCCAAAGCTCTCCGCCCGGGATGGATTGAGTGCGTTCCCAGAGTTTGGCATCTGCGGGTTCTTCACGCCATTTCGGGCCAAGATAGCGGTCGTACAGCTGGTTCATCTCCAACGAAACCCAACTACGGAAGTGCACTCCGTTGGTGACATAGCCGATGGGAACCTCCTCTTCCGGAACGCCGGGCCAGATGGAATTCCACATACGGCGGCTGACTGTACCGTGAAGTTTGCTGACGGCGTTACTGAAAGCCGCGAGGCGCAGGGCAAGAACCGTCATGCAGAAATCTTCCTTGTCGTTCGAGGGATCCTGGCGACCGGCCGCAAGAAACTGCTGCCGTGTTACGCCCAAATTTTTGTAGGCGGTAGCGAAGAAATAGTCCATCTGTGCCGGGGGAAAGTAATCGTGACCCGCGGGAACGGGGGTATGCGTCGTGAAAATCATGCTGGCGGAAGCGAGAACCTCAGCCTCTTTGAAGGAAAGGTGCTGAGTTTCCATGAGCAACCGAATGCGTTCGAGCGCCAGGAACCCGGAATGGCCTTCATTCATGTGATAAACGGTGGGGTGTAGACCGAGTGCATCCAGAACACGCACACCGCCAATACCCAGCAGAATTTCCTGCTTCATGCGCATATCGAGGTCGCCACCATAGAGCTGCGCAGTGATGGCCCGGTGCTCAGGGCGGTTCGAAGGAACATTCGTATCAAGAAGATAGAGTTGGATACGACCAACGACAGCTCGCCACACATACGCGGTCACTTCACCGTCGGGCAACTGAATGTGAACCTGCACGTTGGGAACAAACTCGATGGGCAAAACATGGAAGTCGTTGTCCGCAGTCGCTTCCTGCTGCCAGCCAGCGGCGTTCAAGTACTGCCGAAAATAGCCTTCCTGATAAAGGAGCCCCACACCTACGAGCGGCAGACCGAGGTCGCTGGCCGCCTTGAGATGATCGCCGGCAAGAACTCCCAAGCCGCCCGCGAAAATCGAAAGACATTCGGTGACGCCAAATTCAAGCGAGAAGTACGCAACTAGCAGATCGCTATCCGCCGGGTGCTCTCGCCGATACCAAGTAGCTTTTGACGCCAGATATGCCTCAAGGCGCTCGGAAACGCCGTGGAGGTGAGACAGCAGCGAATCGTCCGTACATGCTGCCTCGAGAATCGATTGATCCACACTGCCCAGAAGGCGTACCGGATTATGACCGGCCGATTCCCACAGATCGCGATCCAAGCGCCGAAACAGATCAATGGCGGCGTGATCCCAGCTCCAACGCAAATTGTAGGCAATGGGCAGAAGCGGCTTGAGTGCGTCCGGTAAAGAAGGGCGAACTTTAAATGTTGCGATAGGTTTCATGGCTTCCTCAGAGTGGAGCGACACGCGCAATGCGCGGCAAGGTTAGCGTCCGGGGACCGGACGAACTACGACGCGAACAGAAGAAGGGAGAGCGTTGCCGGAAAAGAGGAGCGAGACGGATTCCGCAGCGTTGGCGAGCGGCCACGTCGCGAACTTTGTTGCGACGGAAACGCTCCAAGCGAATCATGGAGCAGGAGTCCGGAATTGTCAATGAAAGGATGATGAAACTCTGATGAGTGAGGGTGGCAAGGGGAAGGCGTGATGAGGGTCACAGACTGGAAAGGGCTTGCAGATGAAAATGGTTTGCAACTAGAATACATGCAAGTTAGTTGCAAATAGGAAAGCAAATGCCTGCTCGCTTTTTGTTCCTCCTTCAGCACTTGTTCGCGCTTCTTCTGATTCTTGGCGCGCCCAACCACCCCTGTTTTGGCAGCGAGCCCTCGACGCTGTCAGGCGCGGTAAAGGACCCGACCGGGGCGGCGATTTCCGGGGCCACCGTTGCCATACGGGCGCTGAATTCGACCACGGACGCGCTGGTCCAAACGACCACGGACGATGAAGGGCATTATGTTTTGATTGCGGGAGCCGGTGAATACGAATTGCGGATTACCGCTCCCGGGTTTCGGGTATTCCGTCAACCGCAGTTGTCATTGAGAGCCCACGCTGAACTGGTTCTCAACGCTACGTTGAGTCTCGAGTCTCACGCGGAGAGCATCCTGGTTGTCGAAGAAGCTGGAACGGCAGATGCAAATCAGACGCAGTTGGGCGGACAGTTGGCGGAAAAGAAAATTGCAAGTGTGCCGCTAAACGGACGTAATTTTACAGACCTGATGGGTCTACAGGCGGGAGTCGTACCAACAAGCAGCGCGCAGCCCAATGCGGTCGTAATGTCGGGAGTAACAAGTACCCCGCCATCGGGAGACTTGGACGCGGGAAACGTGTCCGTGAGCGGGCAGCGCGAGACTTCGAACGGATTCGCAGTGAACAGCAGTGATGTGGAAGAAGACGTGAACATGGGAACCGCGATCGTGCCGAACCTGGACTCAATTGCAGAATTGCGCGTTCTGACAGGAAACTTCGAAGCGCAGTACGGGAATTACAGCGGCGGTCAAGTTTTGGTTACGACAAAATCCGGCACCGACGCGTTTCATGGCAGCGGGTTCGAATTTCTGCGGAACACAAATCTGGATGCGAAAAGCTACTTTTCGCCGGACCGCGCGGCATTTGACCGTAACCAGTTTGGAGGAACGCTTGGCGGCCCTATCGGCAAAAAAGGAATGTACTTTTTTGCAGATTACCAGGGAACACGGATGACCCAGGGAATTGAGACCGGGTTAGTTTCCGTGCCGTCAATGCAGGAACGCACGGGCGATCTTATGGACCGGGCAAGTTCTCTCACCGGCGCGGTTAGCGGACCGTATCTGGCGGGCCTGCTCACGCAAAAGTTGGGGTACAGCGTAACGGCCGGGGAGCCGTACTACGTTTCCGGGTGCAGCACCGCTTCGCAATGCGTGTTTCCGAATGCGGTAATTCCGCAGACCGCGTGGTCGGCGCCGGCAATGGCACTCCTGCAATACATTCCGCAAGCGAATCAGAGCGGCGGAACTTTCTCGACGTCCTCGCAGAACGAGTCACTGCGCGACGATAAAGGAGCATTGCGATTCGATGGCACAACGCCTTGGGGCATGCTGTCGGTGTATTCCTTCGTCGATGACTATCGCCTGGACAATCCGTATCCAACAGCCCAGGGCGGGGCGAACGTACCGGGGTTCAATGCAATCTCCACAGGAAGAGCACAACTCTTCAGCATTGCGCTTTCGAAAGTTTTCGGCGCAAAGACTATCAATGAATTTCATTTCAGTTACATGCGAAATGCCAACAACATTGGAGCGCCCGTTGGCGGCGTGGGGCCGTCCTTGGAATCACAAGGATTTCTGACGGGAGAGGGAACCGTGGGAATCGTGCCGTTAAACCCGGCGATTGAAGGAATCGAAAATGTTTCCTTGAATAATTTGACGTTTGGCGTGGACGTGACCGGCTTAACCCAGGCGAGCAACACATATCAGTGGTCGGATGTTTTCACGCGCGCGGTGGGACGGCATATCTGGAAGTTTGGAGGCTCGTTCCACCTTGACCAGATCAATACAAATCCAGATACGGCTTCAAACGGGTCGTTCGCATTCCGCGGCACGGAAACTGGGCTGGATTTTGCGGACTTTCTGCTGGGAGTGCCGAGCAGTTATTCGCAAGCCGATTCGAAGAGTTTTTATCCGCGGAACAAATATATCGCGCTGTTCGCACAAGATTCCTGGCGCGTTACGGACCATCTCACGTTGAATTACGGGCTGCGCTGGGATGTTTTGCCGCCGTGGCGGGAAAAATATAACCAGTTCCCGGGTTTGGCGCTTGGCAAACAATCTTCAGTGTTTCCGGGAGCGCCGCAGGGTCTCGTGTATTCAGGCGATCCAGGCGTTCCGTCCACTCTGGCTCCGACCAAATATACAAATCTTGCGCCACGGGTGGGAGCAGCGTACTCCCCGGGATTCCAGGACGCCTGGTTGCGGAAAATTTTCGGGACGGCACAAGAGACGCGGCTGGTCGCGGGATACGGCATCTTTTACACGGCGTTCGAAGGACTGTCCGCCGGGATCATGAGCGCAAATCCCCCCTATGGCTACGATTACACGAGTTTGGCCCCAGTGCTCTTCGCCACACCGTTTGTTTCCGCCGCCACCGGGCAGGAGTTTGTGCAGCCTTTTCCTTCGCCAATCCCCGCATATGGCGCTTCGCCCAGCCGTCCTGATACCAGCGTGGATTGGTCAAAGTATCTGCCGATCACCGGAGTGCCGGCATTCAACAGCGCAAATGTGCCGCCATACGCGGAAACCTATAATCTTTCTATGGAACGGCAATTCGGAACAGCCACCACGCTTGCAATCAACTATGTGGGTTCCCAGGCGCATCATCTTCTCGTCATTACACCAGCAAATCCGGGAAATGCGGCAGTTTGCCTGAGCGTAAGCCAGTCGTCGCAAGTGGCGCCGGGGAGCGCAACGTGCGGACCGTTCGCCGAAGGCGGCCTGTTCACGCTAGCGGATGGCCAGACGGTGCAGGCGCGCGGGCCGTTCAGTCCACAATTCGACGCGGTTACCTACCAAAAGACGATCGGCAGTTCGAACTATAACGCGCTGGAGATCAGCCTTCGCCATCACAGCAAGTCACTGGAAATTCTCGCTGGCTACACTTACAGCAAATCTATCGACAACTCCTCTAGCTTGGCGGAGGAAGTAAATCCCATTGATCCTCAACTGAGCAGGGCATTGTCGGCGTTCGATCTGCGCCACAATTTCGTGCTGTCTTACAATTATAACCTGCCGGCACGGATGTTTGGGGATGAGAATCGTTGGACGGAAGGATGGTCGATTTCCGGCGTGACGCGCCTGTCAACCGGTTTGCCCGTGACGTTCTACAATAATAATGACACCTCGCTGCTGGGCAGCATTCCAAATGGCATCAACAACAATGGGCTAGATACTCCGGACCGCGCCGTGGGAAATCTGCACATCAACAACAACCCGCGCAACGGGCTGCCCGCCTTTGACACCAATCTTTTTTCGTTGCCCGCGTTGGGACAGTTTGGAACCGCGGCGCGGCGATTCTTTTCCGGTCCAGGAATGATGAACTTTGATGTAGCGGTACATAAAAGTGTTCGGGTGACGGAATCGAAGTCGCTACAGTTTCGGGTGGAAGCGTTCAATACGTTTAATCATGCGCAGTTTTTCGGAGCTTCCGCTGTTGATGGCAACATTGGCGATGCCACCTTCGGACGCATCGTGAATAGTATGCCGCCTCGCTTGATGCAACTCGCGGTGAGATTCTCGTTTTAACGCCCAGGAAGCCTAGTACACATCGATCGTTGTTACGCTGAGAGCTGGAAGTGTAACCGTCAGGGAACTGCCAGAAACGATTTGTGTCCCCGCGGACACGGGCGAAATGGGGCTTTGGCCTTGAGCCGAACTGGCGGTCATCTGGTACATGTGCGCGGTTCCAGACAACGATTGGCCGTTGATCGCGGTAACCTGAGGAGCAGTCGATCGATTGATTGCTACGAATACGACCCGCCCGGGATTGTTACTGTCCGTGCTTGCATACACGACAACGTTCGCAACGTTGCTGGATGTAGTTTGCAGCGAGGTGTCCCCAAAATTTGAGTTGTGCCCATCAAAATCGCGAAAGGCGCGGAATCCAGCGAGAATGTAAGGAGAAGTGTTATTGAGTGGCCATAGATTTGCCGCGAAAACGTTTTGCGCGCCGAAGATCCCCAGGTTGTCCGCTTGCGCGATGGTTCCAGCGATATGTTGGCCGCCCCCGTTGTTATATTCCGTGATGGAGAGTTTCATGCCGGGATTTTCCGCGTTGATGCGCGTTTGCAAACGGCCCAGGATGTAGATGGGACCGCCGAGCACGTCGGCGGTGATCCAGGAATTCTCGGTGTAAGTGGTGTCCCACAAACTTCGCGGACTCTGAACGATGGCTTGGACCTGGGCGGCGGTAAGAGATGTGCCAGAAAGATCCGTTACGCGGTTGCCGCTGCCGTCTGTGGCTTCGGAATACCAGTGGAAGTCGTAGACATCGACGAGTGGCTTGCCGTAAGAGTTTGCTGCGTTCTTTATTGCCGGCAGATACTTGTCGGGGAACCAGTTGTTTCCAGCGGGCGTAGCGTTCAGTTCGCCTTGCCAGTTGTAAATACCTTCGAAGCCGTAATGGACAGGACCAAAGATCAGCACATTTGGAAATTGAGTCTTTATCGCTTCGGTCAGTGCGATGGTCTTTGAGATGTAGGCGTCGGAAGTGACGGGAGTCGGTCCCTGCACCTCGAGGTGCGTGGAATTCCAAAGCTCAGGCTCATTGTCGAGTTGGACGAAAACCGGATGAGTTGTCGGACTGGTGCCAAAAATCGACTGGCCGGAGAATTTCTGATCGAGCGCCCAAACGAATTCGTCCATGTAGACGAAATTATCGCTGGTGGGCGGCGTGAGCGTGAACGGGGCGGAAGATTGCGTGCTTTTCTTGAACACGACCTGTTTGAAACGGGTGAGGTCGGGCGGATTCGTGACGCTCACCGGGCCGCTCTCGTCTCCGGCAACTAAGCCTTGCATCTGAACGGTGATCAAACTGGCGAGATTATTGGATTGATCGCCCGCGATGAAGCTTCTCACCGCGTCCGCGGGTGTCGTGCTGGCGCTCAGGTAATTGTCGTTCTCGTACAGGTAATCGCTCCCCGCGTTTGAGGCGTTAGTTTCCCAGTTGTAGGCGGTCCAGCGATTGCCACCTGCGCGATCGAATGTGAGGTTCGCGGGAGCGCCGGTAATTCCAGAATAAAAATTGATTCCATAAACGTAGGGCGAGATGGCGTGAGTTTTGGTCGGGTCGATGGTGATGGTCACGTCGGGATTGCCGGGAGCACTGGGCGTCGCACTTACCTCGGCGGAGTTGGGGCTTTCTCCCGCAGAGTTCACGGCGGACACGACGTAGAAGTACTTCGTTCCATTTGCGAGGCCGGTATCCGTATAGCTCGTGGAGGTAGGCGAAGCAACCTTCGTGTAAGGGCCACCTGAAACCGTCGAGCGCTTCACGTTATAGCTGGTCGCTCCAGCGCTGGCCGACCAGGTCAGAGCGACTTGCGCGTTGCCGCCCGTGGCCCGGACGTTCGTTGGGGTGGACGGCGCACTTTGTGGGGCCGTTGGCGTCGCGCTGACTTCCGCAGAGTTCGCACTTTCCCCGGCCGTATCCACCGCGGATACAACATAAGAATATTTCGTGCCATTCGTCAGGCCAGTGTCCACGTAGCTGGTGGAGGTAGGCGAAGCAACCTTCGTGTAAGGGCCACCTGAAACCGTCGAGCGCTTGACGTTATAGCTCGTTGCCCCGGTGCTCGTGGACCAGGCGAGAGAAACTTGCGTGTTACCCGCAGTAGCTTGCGGATTCGTCGGAGTGGGCGGGGCGGTTTGTGGAGCCGTAGGCGTCGCGCTTACCTCGGCGGAGTTGGCACTCTCGCCAGCCGAATTCAGGGCCGAAATCACGTAGAAATATTTTGTGCCGTTGGTAACCGCAGAGTCGGTGTATGCCGCGGTGGCGGTTGCGGCAAGCTGCGTGTACGGTCCACCGGAAACTGTTGCGCGTTTCACATGATAAGAAGTCGCGCCGGAAGAGGCATTCCATGCCAGCGAGATTTGCGCGTTACCACCTGTGGCCACCATACCTGACGGTGTGGCCGGAGCAGTGACTCCTTTCCCGCCAGAGTTGCTGTTTGCATTGGAACCAGAAGCGCAGCCCACAACGCAAAACATCGTAAGCAGCAGCGAAACAGCGCAGAAGAAGTGGTTCCGATGAGAGGCAGCCATGGGTTCGGGAGCAGCAGCACTCGAATCTAAAAGCTGGGCTTGCGTTTGAAAGTAGACGCTAAGAAAAGAAAGCACAAGTTGTCCGAACGGACAGTAAAAGAGAGTGGCCGAAAGGACGGGAGCACGCGTAGCGATGATTTCGGCAAGTTATTGATACGTACAGCACAGGTGCTGCGTGCTGGTATTGCCCACGGAAAAACGGCGCGGCAAGCTAGGCATGCGGGTGTAGTACTCCTAGAACGTGAATCGGTTCGTCGCAATCCGGGCTAAACACTAAAGTCTCGCAACAACCAAATGCCTGGGGACGAGTGGGTCAAAGGAGACCGCCTGCCATGACGGAAGATCAGCGGATTTCCGCGGTTCTGGCCGGAAAAACGAGGACGAATATGATCCCCAGCAAAAGATCGGCACTGGCTCTTTGCGGAGCAGCGCTGTTGATGTGCGCGTGCAGCGGCGTGAAAACGAGTTCGACGACCGGAGGCACCGGAACCGGCTCGTTCACGATTGGTGGAAACGTTGCAGGTTTAACCGGGTCAGGTCTGGTGCTCACCGATAACGGCGTGGATGCGCTGACGATCACGGCCAACGCCGGAACCTCCGTGCCCTTCACGTTCAAAACCGGAGTGAGCGGCGCGTATGACGTCGAAGTGCAGACCCAGCCAACGAATCCGTCGCAGAATTGTACTGTGTCCAGCAACAAGGGCACGGCGACCGCGAACGTCACCAGTGTGGCCATCACATGCACGACGAATCCTGTCACTGCCACGGTCGGGGGTACGTTATCTGGACTCGCCCAAGGTGCGAGCGTGATCTTAGAGGATAACGGCGGCGATGCGTTGACGCTTACCGCTAACGGTGCGTTCACCTTCAAAACCGCAGTGACCGGACCGACGGACGCGTATGCGGTCACGGTGAACACCCAGCCAACCACGCCCAATCAGATTTGCACGGTAGCCAACGGCAGCGGCACCGCGACCGCAAATGTCACCAATGTCGCGGTGAGTTGCGTATTGAGCTACACCATTGGCGGCACCATCACCGGTCTGACCGGCTCCGGTTTGGTGCTCCAGAACAGCTCCGACCAGGAGCAATTAACGATCCCGGCCGCGAATGGCAACCAGCCATTCACGTTCAAGCAACTGGTGCCGACCGGCACGGCGTACACCGTAAGCATCTCAACGCAGCCGAGCAATCCGACACAAACTTGTGTGATCACACCGGGTACCGCGAGTGGCACCGCTACAGCGAATGTCACAAGCGTTGCCATTACCTGCCCAGCAGTCACCTACAGCATTGGCGGGACTGTCGTGGGCCTGGAAGGCGTGCTCCCGAATAATGGACCAATCACGGACGGCAGTTTTGTCGTGCAAAACGTTTTAGGGAACTCTTTGACGATTACCGAGAACGGCCCCTTTACTTTCGCAACGCCCGAGGCCCTGAATGACCAGTTCGAGATTTCGATCTTTCACGGTCCCAGCACTCAATATGAGGGCTGCACAAGGTGGAATTACAAGGGAGTTGTGACTGGCAACGTTTCAAACATAGTGGTGGACTGCGGGCATGATGATTGGACCTGGATCAATGGTACCAACACAGCCGGCACAGCGTCGCCAGTTAAACCGCAATACGGCGCGTTCCCGACAAGCGCACCCACCACGATCCCGAACCCATTCACCAACACCCCCGGGGCCCGATACGGCGCCGTCGGGTGGACGGATCAATACGGGAGCCTGTTTCTCTTCGGTGGCGACGGTTGGGAGTTGGCCGGAAAGGCCCAACAAGACACGCTCGATGCTCCAATGAACGACCTATGGGTATGTGATATGTCTTGGGGGGACTATTGCCAATGGCAGCTCGTAGGTGGTTACGATCCAACGCCGGTGGGCAGCGGCAGCAACGCTACGACAGTCGGTAAAGAAATCATCACTAACGCTCAGAATGAGGGTCAAGGTGGTACCTACAACGGGATAGGAGGCGTGGGCTATCCGACGGCTCGCCTAGGAGCGGCGCCGTGGACTGACAACGCTGGGAATTTCTGGATGTTTGGTGGTTCCGACGGCAATAACTTCCTGAACGATTTTTGGGAGTACACCCACACTTCATTAACTCCTTCCACTTACACAACGACAGAGGGGCAGTGGATTTTGAGAGGTGGGTCTGCGGCGATCGATCAGCCGGGCAATTACTCGTCGGGAACATTAATTCCTGGGGCCCGCACCAACGCGACCACTTGGACAGATGCTTCCGGCAATCTGTGGTTGTTCGGAGGTTTCGGGTACGATAGCCAGTCGACGATTGGGTTCTTGAATGACCTGTGGGAGTATACCGGTGGTAAGTGGGTCTTCGTTTCGGGTGGCACTACGAATCTCGCCAACCAAAACGGAAACTACGGTCAACAGGGAACCGCAGCGGCGAGCAATATGCCCGGAGGCCGACAAGAAGCGGTTGGCTGGGCTGATGCGAACGGCAATCTCTGGCTGTTTGGCGGAGAAGGCCTTGATGATGTTGGGACGCCCAACGGCATTCTCAACGACCTTTGGGTATATAACATAGCGAACAACCAATGGACGTGGGTAATGGGTGCCGAACCTGTGGCCAATAGTACTCGCGCAAACCACACTGGCGTCTACCCTTCTCAAACCGTGGTAGGCCCTGTGAACACGACAGGAGCTGCGAACACCTGTGGTCTCACGTCGGGGCTTAGCGTCATGGGCCAGGTCATTTGTTCGCCCATCTCCATCACTGGCGCGCTCCCTGGATCTCGCTGGGGCGCGGCTGGCTGGGTCGACCAAGGCGGCAACTTCTGGCTGTTCGGCGGATGGGGTCTGGACTCAACAGCCACCAATGGCAACGGCGCCCTAAACGACATGTGGGTGTACACACCCAATGCCACCCCGGGCCAGCCTGGCACGTGGGCTTGGGTGAAGGGTTCGAACACCGGCAGTGATAACGGAGTTTACGGTGCCGCAATCACGCGTCCGTACCTGACTTATTACATATGGACGCCCGGTGGCCGCAGCAACGCCACACATTGGGTGGACAGCCTCGGCCAGCTCTGGCTGTTCGGAGGCGAGGGTTACGACTCCACCAGCACCACCGGAAACGGGTATCTCAACGACTTGTGGCGCTACGTGCCCTACCCCGATTAACCCCAAACTGATCTGCCCGCTTTCGGGCGGCATTTCAACCGATCTGGAAAAGGCCGGAGAAAATCTCCGGCCTTTTCCGTTGGCCACGGAATGTAGTTTGGGACTTGGTGCACAACCAGCACCCGGGCCGGACAAACACAATCCCTCAGGTATAATTAGACTGCTGGGGGAAATTGCGGAAGATGAGCGCTATTCGGCAAAAGGGGAAGGCGTCCGCGGAGACGCGGCGGCGGCGGAAGCTGCGCTTTTACCGTACACGGGCGCGAGAATTACGCAGTATCGCGAAGGCACTGGTGTCCACCAAGCACCCGTTCCTCGCCCACATCATCCCCATGCGCCGCTGCAACCTGGACTGCACATATTGCAACGAGTTCGACGACACATCGAGTCCTGTGCCCTTGGATCAGATGAAGAGGCGCCTCGATCTCCTCGCCGAAATGGGCACCTCCATCATCACCATTAGCGGGGGCGAGCCGCTCCTGCATCCGGACCTGGATGAAATTATCAGGCATATTCGGAAACGCAGGATGGTCGCAGGGCTGATTACCAATGGCTTTTTCCTCAACAAAGAGCGCATTCAAAGGCTGAATGAAGCGGGGTTGGAACACCTCCAGATCAGCATCGATAATGCCGTTCCGGACGAAGTTTCCAAGAAGAGCCTGAAAACCCTGGATGGTCGGCTCGAGATGCTGTCGGAATGGGCGGTATTCCAGGTCAATATCAATTCCGTGCTCGGAAGTGGCGTCAAGAATTCCGAAGATGCGCTGAAGATTGCTCATCGCGCACTGGAATTGGGATTTACCAGCACCGTTGGGATCATTCACGACCACGGCGGCCAATTGAAACCGCTGAACGATCGCGATCAAGAAATCTTCGAAGAGATTATGAGTCTGGGAAAGCGCTCCTTTTCGCGTTTCAATCAATTTCAGCACAATGTAGCGCGTGGACGGGAGCACGACTGGAAGTGCCGGGCGGGTTCGCGTTACCTGTACATATGCGAAGACGGGCTGGTGCATTGGTGTTCGCAGCAGCGTGGATACCCAGGCGTGCCGTTGGAGAACTTCACCGCGGAGATGAGGGCGCGAGAGTTCGTCACGCACAAGGGTTGCGCCCCACGGTGCACGGTCAGTTGCGTGCAGCAGGTAGGTATCCTGGACAACTGGCGGGGCGAGCAGACGCTTGAACCCCAGCCGATTCCCGCCGGCAAGAGCAATCTCGTCCAAATCGCGAAATAAACGTGGCACAGGCCCATTGCTGGTGTCGAACAGCAAGGTGGTGAGCGCGTTGACGCCGTGCGGTAGCTTTCGAAAAATAGGGATATGCCAAGCCCTGCCATCGAGATCGAAAACCTCTCGAAAGAGTACCCCTTCGGATTTCTGCACTTAAAGAAGAAGAAGTCGCTCGAAGATTTGACCATGCAGGTGCAAACCGGTGAGGTCTTCGGCTTTTTGGGACCGAATGGCGCGGGAAAATCCACCACCATCAAACTGCTAATGCGGTTGATTTTCCCCACGTCCGGCACGGCTCGCATTCTCGGTAAGTCGATTGATGACGTATCCATGCACCGGGATGTCGGTTATTTGCCAGAACAGCCTTATTTTTACGATTACCTTACCGCAGCCGAGTTGCTCGACTACTTTGCGCGATTCCATGGACTGACCGCGACCGAGCGCCAGGACCGCGTGCAAAAATTGCTAAAGAAAGTCGGCCTGGATACGGCCAGGAAAATTCAATTGCGAAAGTATTCCAAAGGCATGCTGCAACGCGTCGGACTGGCACAAGCGATTTTGCACGATCCCCAGGTGGTGGTGCTCGACGAGCCAATGTCCGGCTTGGACCCGTTGGGCCGCCGCGAAGTGCGCGACATCATTCTCGAGTTGAAGAGGCAAGGACGCACAGTCTTGTTCTCGACCCATATTTTGTCGGATGCAGAAATGCTCTGCGATCGCGTAGGAGTTATTGTTGGCGGCAAATTGCGCGGGGTCGGAAAGCCCGGCGAAATGATCGGCATTGAGGCGCAAGGGATGGAGATTTTGTTCGACGTGCCCTTGAACGCGCCGCAATTTCCGCTGCTGGAAAGCGCGACGAAAACCGGCGAACGCTATCGCGCGCAAGTGCCGGAATCGGATTTGTACCAGGCGCTTGAGGAACTCAGAGCAGCGAGAGCCCGAATCCTTTCGGTGTCACAAATCAAACCAACACTGGAAGAGTTCTTTATGAACCTGGTCGACGCCGATCGGGCACAGGCGAACGCCGTAGAGGTCAGCGCCCAATGAAAAACGTGTGGGCGGTCGCCGCGAATACCTTCCGGGAAGCGGTCAGAGATCGCGTGCTCTACAATCTTGTGTTTTTTGCTTTGCTGATGATGGGCGCGGCCATTTTAGTCGGCCAAATTTCGATCGGCATCGAGCAAAGCGTGATCATCAGTTTGGGCCTGACCGCAATTTCCGTGATCGGTATTTTCATAGCCGTATTCATCGGAGTCGGGCTTGTGTCCAAGGAAATGGATAAACGCACCCTGTATGCGCTCCTCGCCAAACCCGTGCAGCGGTGGGAATTTCTACTGGGGAAGTATGGCGGGCTGGTCATGACGCTCGCGGTCAACACGGCGGCCATGGCCGTCGGATTGTATGTGGCCTTGTTGACGGTCGAGCACCCGCTGCAACATAGCGACGCGTATGTCCTCGTCGCGGTATATCTGATCCTGCTGAAGCTGGCGCTTATTGTGGCGTTAGCCATGCTCTTTTCTTGTTTCACCACTCCGTTTCTGGCGATCCTGTTTACTGTGGGCCTGTACATCGCCGGATTGTTCGCGGAAGACCTGCGCACGATGCAAACGGTGAATATGACCAAGGGCGGCCTGAAGCTGCTCAAAGGCATTTCTTATTTGCTACCCAACTTCGAAAACTTCAACGTCATGGCGTTAGTGGCCCATGGACGCAGCGTGCCCATGAGTCTCGTCTGGCAGGACACTGGATACGCCGTCCTCTACGCTGCGGTGATTCTTCTGGCCGCCTCGATGGTCTTTTCGCGCCGGAACCTGAAATGAACGGCACACGCAAGCAAGGATTGGCACTTGGGATCCTGTTGATTGCTGGGCTCGCGGGAGTCTGGCAGCTGCAAATAAGAATTGATGCCGAAAAAGGCGCAGTACGCACCGAGCAAGATGAGTTGGCGTTTCGCTCCGGTAACCTGGTGAAGAAGCTAAGCTTGGAATATGCGCCGCTTATGGGTGCAATTTATTGGACTCGCGCGGTGCAGTATTTCGGGCAAAAACATCAGCTTCATCAAACCAATCTGCAACTGTTATGGCCTTTGCTGGACATTGCTACAACGCTTGACCCCCACTTGCTGGCCGCCTATCGATTCGGGTCCACGTTTTTGAGCGACAAGCCGCCGCGCGGAGAAGGACGGCCAGATTTGGCCGTCAAATTGTTGCAACGTGGAATCCAGGCGAATCCCGATTACTGGCGCTTTTATCAGGATTTGGGCAACGTGTATTACTTCGACGCGCATGATTATGCGAAGGCTTCCGCGGCCTTTGCCGAAGGAAGCAAAAACCCCAATGCGCTCATCTGGATGAAGGTAATGGCAGCAAGAATTGCCGCCGAGGGTGAATCTCCCGAAACATCGTATTTTCTATGGAGGGAGGTTTATCAATCCACCTCAGATCCAGCGGTCAAAAAAAATGCGGAGGACCATCTCAAGCTGATGAAGGTGCAGTTGGACCTGAAGGAAATCGACAGACTAGCCGATGAGTTTGAAAAGAATAACGGCCGCAGAGCCACCCAACTCAGTGAATTGGTGCAGGCGGGGTTGTTGAAGGGGATGCCAAGGGATCCGGACGGATACGCTTACGTGCTGGGAGAAGGCGGGAAAGCGGAACTGAATCTGGACAGCCCCTTGTTGGAACAACAGCTGATGGAAAAAAGCCGAGGCTTTTAGACGCTACGTGTCACTTGGTTTCAGTCATTCCGCGACGCAGAGAAGCGTCATGTGCGGATCGATCAGCAGTTTGCGCGGTTCCGTTTGGACGTGAAAAGAAAAAGATGTTTCATCCCCGGCGGCAAGCACCGTGCCCAGATAAGTGCTCTTGCCCGCTGAAGAGCCGATGTAAAGCGGAACCGGGGCGATGAACGAACGAGGCACTCCCGATTGAAAAAGCTTGCCGCGCACCTGTAGTCCTTTCTCCGTACGACGAGTAGTGAATTCAACCCGATATCGCGGAATCCCGGTTCCTCGCACATATTCCTCAAAGAACCATTCCATGGATCGGCCGCCTTCGAGGTCCATCTTCGGAGTTATCACGGCCTCGATCTCTTTCTGTAGTTGCGCCGTGGTCAACGGCTTCTGGGCATATTTCGCAACGAGCGTGTGCAACAGGGCGATGAATCGCGCATCGGAGTCTCGCGAATTCGAATCGCGAAGCATCTCGCGCAACATATGAAAAATCCAGGCGCCCTTCGAATAAACCACCACGTCATAGGCATCCGGCGATTTCGACGAGGACAGTCGCATCCCCATGGTAACGGGACCGATATCACCGGGAGCCACATCGGTTTCACCGGATTTGGTGATCAAACGCTTGCGATAACGCGAAAGCCATTGCTGCAGTGTGTGATCTGGAATCTTTTGAGAGTCTGCAAAGAGCAGCGAAAGATAAACGGCCAGCCCTTCATCAATCCACTGGTCCCGGTAATCCGACCAGCCCACAACGTTGCCCCACCACTGATGCGCGACTTCGTGAACGGGAATGATCTCCGTGAACGCTTCTTGAGAGGCCGTGCTCAAGCCGGCACGTTCCTGCGCCTCGGCTGGAAGGAACGAAAAAGTGGAAAGGTACAGCAGTCCCGGCCAACCTTGACCGAAAGTGCCGGGAATCTGGGACACCGCGAGGCGATGAAATGGGAACGGCCCGTTGTACTTTTCGTAAAAATTGATCGAGGCATTCACTTCGCGCGCCAGCGAATTCAAGGCATCGGCAGGGCTCGGCGGTGGAGCAGTTAAGCTGCTCGGTGGATTATTCAAGTTCAACATGGGCGGCCTGACCAGCGGTTCAGGTACGGCCATGCGTTTTTGCAGACGCGCAAAAAGGGCCTGCTCGAGCAGTTTGTTCGCGTAGACCTCGACGGTATGATTACCTGACGAAACCGACGTATAGGCATATTCACCAAGATTGAAACCAGCTTCCGCAAACGGCTGAGTGGATTTCCATTGTGCGACTTGGAAATCCCCATCTTCGTGTTCGCCTGATTTTTCGCCAGTTGCCACCAGTCGAAGATGCTTCGGCCACCGGAAGGTAAGGTCATACGCTGCGAATTCCGCGGGATCGCCGGAATGCGGGTACCAGCTTTCTCGAGCGCCGACAAACAGCACGGAATTTCCATAGTTTTCGATCACATTTCCGCGATAGTGGAATCGCAGCGTGAACGTTTCGCCACTGTTTACTGGACGAGGCAGGAAAACGCACAGGGTATCGTCCCCGCGAGAACGCAACTGCTGTTCGGTCAACCCTTCGTTCTGAAAGAACACCGGATTTTCCCCGGAACTCGTCGTGATGGAATCGACTTTGAGGGCACGGGCAAGCTGCATGAACAGGACTCGATCACCGGAATTCGTTGCGCGAAAATCGACCGCGGAGTCGCCTTCGAGAGAATCGTCGTTTCGAATCGTGGTGTTCACTTGATAATGTATGGCGTGAAAGGAGGCAACTGGAGGAGAAAAGTTCGGCAACGCGTAGGACGTCCACACGTCATAGTAGTTGATCTTGTTAACAGCTCGCGGTTGCCCCAACATGAAGTTCTCCCTCCGCATGTCGTCCAGTAAAACGTCGAAGGGGCCGGTGAGAATGCCGTCCATGCCGGCGTGAAAGAAATGCCGCGCGTTTGTAGTGTAACCTTCAAATAAAATACGCAGGGAATGGGCGAGATTCAGACGCTCCAGTTGTGGAAGCCAGAGCGCCGCAAACGATTCGTCGGCCGTCGGCTGAAGGGATGCGCGTTTGAACTGCGCCACAAGATCCTCGGCGGAGTCGTCCGTAAAACGCGCGTAGATGGAGACGAATTGCTGATCGAGCACGGGAGTGCCAAGGAAACGGGCGAGCTGCTGTTTTTCGGCGTGATCGCGGGGAAGCGCCAAAGTGTGGCCAATGCCGGAAAATACGAATCCCGTAATGCGGCCTTCGAAGGGCTGGAAAAACGCAAATTTGCCTCGTTCGAAAGAAATCAGCAGATCGCCTTTTCGAAGTTCGATACGGTCCGCGGCCCCAATGGTGTACACGTTCGCGGAATCGACCCGCAGGGCATTGAGCGAAGCAAGCGTGGCGCGGGGCGAGACATCCGACGCAAGACACCGGGGAACACACCAAAACAGCAGGAACAACAAGGCGGAGCGGACGCGCATGCCTTGAGTGTAGTCACTTTCGGCATGCGCCTACAAGGCAAGCCGGACGCGATGGTCTCGTGGGATTAAAATGGTGTATGGCTAGCGTGAGACAAATCATGCGGATGTTACTGTACCTCGCCGGTACTCTCGCGTTTGCTTCCTCTGTATACGCCGACAAAATTGTTTTGAAGAACGGGCGCCAGATCGTTGCCTCCAATGTGACCGAAGATGGAGACAAGATTCGCTACGAAACCTCGGCAGGCCAACTCTCGATTCCCAAAAGCATTGTCGATCACATTGAAAAGGGTCTGACGCCGGTGGTTGAATCGCCTGCTGCTGCGGCTGCCAGTTTGAACGTTACACCACCGCCAATGGAAGCGACCGCTAACGCGGTTGAAATTGATCAAGCGGCCGTTCACGACGGCGCCATTGATCGCGATTACATCTCGCGAGTGGAAAGCGAAGCGCGCGGCGGAAGTTCGAAAGCCAATGAAAAAGCCGCGTTGGCGCACCACGCGGCGGCGCAGTTTGAACTTGCCCATGGCGATTTGGAGCATGCGCTGACCGATGAACGCACCGCGATCACGTTTCTGCCGGAGCAGCCGGTACTGCTGATGAATGTGGCCTATCTTTATTTGAAGAAGAGCGAATTCAAGCAATCCGTCGATTACCTGGAACGCGCCAAGCGTGTTTCGTCAGACAACGCAGACATCTACAAACTCGAGGGCTGGGCCTACTACGGCATGAACAAGCCAGACCAGGCGGTGGCGGAATGGAAGAAGGCCCTCTCGTTAAAGCCGGACGGAGAAACTCAGGCCGCGCTCGACAAGGCTCTGCGCGACAAAGAAGAAGAGGAAAACTACAAAGAGAATGAAAGCGCGCATTTCCAGTTGAAATATAACGGCACCGCCCAACCGGTGCTGGCCCGCGAGGTGCTCCACACGCTCGAAGGGCATTACAGCACCATCGAATCGGCTTTGAACTATACGCCTCCCGAACCGATCGGCGTGGTGCTGTACACCCAGCAAGCATTCGCGGACATTACTCGCGCTCCGGGATGGGTGGGCGCGCTGAACGATGGCAGAATTCGCGTCCCGGTTCAGGGCTTGACGGGCGTGGACTCCGAATTGTCGCGGGTCTTGAAGCACGAACTGACCCACAGTTTTATTCAGCAGAAAACACGCGGACGAGCCCCAACCTGGATTCAGGAAGGCGTCGCGCAGTGGATGGAAGGCAAACGAAGTGACGAGAACGCTGCCGTGTTGGTGCAAATTTATGACGGAGGCCAGTCCGCGCCACTGGGGCGTCTGGAGGGATCCTGGATGGGTTTGCCCGGCGACGTTGCGCGCTATGCGTATGCATGGGCGCTGGCCAACATTGAATACATTGTCGAGACCGACGGAATGGGTGACGTCGAGCGCATCCTGGACCGCATTGCCGAAGGCGGAAGCACGGAAGCCGCGTTGAAGGAAGTGCTACATGACGATTACGGCGACCTGATGCGCGACACGAACGAGTATCTAAAAAAGAACTACGGACACTAACGCATTGCGTAAGCCCATCAGTTGTCAATCGCGCTTGTGAATCAGTACGTCAGGACGTGGCCAGCAAAGCTGCTAGAAGCGCCGCCCGCTGCGGCATGGTTTTGTAGTACACAAACTCGTGCGCGGAGTGCGCGCCATCTCCCACCGCACCAAAACCATCGAGCGTAGGCACGCCAAGAGCGCCGGTGAAGTTCCCATCGGAGGCTCCGCCGGCCGCGGCTTCGCCCAGAACAAATCCCATCTGTTTCGCAAGGGATTTCGCGCGCGCGAAAAGGGCAGCGGTGTGTTTGCGTTCTAACGGGGGGCGATTGAAGCCGCCACGAACTTCCAACTTGACCCCGCGCCGGATTGGTTTCAGCGAATGGAAGCGCCTCTCCAACGCCCGCATGTCCGCCAGACGCCATGCGCGCAAATCGAAATTCGCCTTGGCGATATCGGGGATGACGTTGGTGCGCGTACCGCCGTCGATCAGATCCGCATTCACCGTAACCCCACTGCGAGGATCATTCCACTTCTCGATCCGCGCGATTTGTGACGCGAGTTCGTGGATAGCGTTAATCCCCTGATCCGGGTCGAGTCCCGCATGAGCAGAACGGCCGTGAACCATCAGTTTCGCCTCACCAACGCCCTTACGGGAAGTCTTGGCCAAACCGCGGGGCCCGAGTGAAGGTTCGAGCACGAAGACGGCGTCGCTTCGCCGCGCCTCGTCTTCAATGAGCTTCCGCGACGATTCGCTTCCAATCTCTTCGTCAGAGGTCCACAAGAACACCAGCCGCTTGGACACCTGCGTCTTCAATTCCTGCAAAGCTTCGAGAGCAAAGAGCGCCTGGACGATGCCCGCTTTCATATCGAAGGTTCCGGGGCCGTAAGCCTTCGGACCAACGACTCGGAAGGGCATCTTCGATAGCGTGCCAGTTGGGTATACGGTGTCGTAATGCCCAAGAACGAGAATCTGCGAGCGAGGTGGGGCAGAGTTTGGAACCCAGACGGCCCGAATGTGATCGCCGCGCCGTCGTTGTTGTATCACCTGGACGAGGGTGCCGCGTAGCAACCACTCATCTGCCAGAAAGCCGGCGCAGCGATCGGCGTGATTCTTTTCTAAACTGGGCGATTCAATTAGGGTGAGCTGGCGCAGTGTATCTAACATGCGCGGCAGCCGCTTGCGCAAGTGCGCGAGCAGGGTTGTCGGCAAGGCCTGGTCTTGCTGGTTCATAGTGTCGAGATGGTAGCAACGGCAGAGCGGTTCCGGCAATGACCCAGCGCACAGACCGCAAGACGCACGGACCAAGGAAGATTTGCTGTGCGCAGGCGCAACATTGCTTATAATAGTAGGTTTGCGATATACCGAATCGTGCTGCTGAACGCCTATGCGCGGCACAGGAGCGGGCATGCTACTGGACATCAACGAGATAATGAAGTTCCTGCCGCAGCGGTACCCGTTTTTGTTGATCGACAAAGTCATGGAAATGGAGCGCTTCAAGCGCATCGTCACCGTTAAGAACGTCTCGATTAATGAAGGGTTCTTCCAGGGACATTTCCCCGGGCAGCCGATTATGCCGGGCGTGTTGATTTTGGAATCCATGGCGCAATCAGGTGGTTTGTTGCTGTTGCAGGAGATTCCCGACCGGGATCGCAAAGTCGTGTATCTTGCGTCGATGAACGATGTGAAATTTCGCCGGCCCGTTTTGCCCGGCGATCAACTTCGCGTGGAGGTCGACATCCTGGTTTGGAAGGGCGATCTTTGCAAGATTCAGGCGAAAGCCTTCGTGGAAACGAATTTAGCGGCGGAAGCCAAACTCATGTGCGTGATGGTGGACCGCGATCGAGCCGCTAATTCAGCCAAATGATCACCGGAAGAATCCACGATCACGCGGTAATTTCACCTGCGGCGAAATTGGGATCGGGAGTAGACGTGGGGGCGTTCGCGGTAGTTGGCCCGGACGTGCAATTAGGCGAAGGTTGTGTGGTGCACTCCCACGCGGTGATTCATGGGCCTGCTAAATTCGGCGCGCGTAATGTCTTTCACCCTTTTTGCGTCATTGGGGGCGACCCGCAGGACTACACCTTCGGCGGCGAGCATGTGGAGTTGGCGGCAGGCGACGACAATATTTTTCGCGAGCACGTGACTGTCAGCCGAGGAACCAAGAAAGGTGGAGGCGTCACTCGCATCGGAAACGAGAATTTCTTTTTATCCTATTCGCATGTGGGCCACGATTGTCAGATAGGAAACGGAACGTTGTTTGTGAATGGCGCGACGCTCGCCGGGCATGTAACGGTTCAGGACTTTGTGACGCTCGGAGCGTTTTCGCCGGTGCACCAGTTTTGCCGCCTTGGGCGGTACGCCTACATTGGCGCCTGCACGGTCATTACCCAGGACGTGCTCCCGTTTTCCCTGATTGTCACCGAACGAGAGACCCGCTGCTTTGGTCCAAATACGATTGGTTTGGAGCGCAAGGGATTTTCCGGCGAGCGCATCCAGACGCTGCAACGCGCGTTCAAGTTGTTGGTGCGTTCGAAGAAGAACACCACCCAAGCGTTGGCCGACATGCGAGAAACCTTCGGCGAATCGGCGGACGTCCAGGAGATGATCAGCTTCGTGGAAAACGCCGAGCGCGGAATCGTGAAGTAAGTGAATTGCATGCCTGAAGCTCTCAAGAACACATCTGGATGGGGATTGATTGCGGGCAACGGCAAATTTCCGTTTCTCGTGCTGGAAGGAGCGCGAAGCCAGGGCATCGAGATGGCCGTCATCGCATTGAAGGAAGAAGCGTCGCCGGACCTCGAGAAAACCGCGAAACGATTGCATTGGGTGAGCTTAGGGGAGTTAAGCAAGGCCATCGCGCTGATGCAGCAGGAGGGCGTAACCCGCGCGGTCATGGCCGGCCAAGTAAAACACAACAAAATCTTCAGTGCCATCAGACCCGACTGGAAGCTGGCGAAACTGTTGTTTTCTCTGCCAAGGAAAAACACTGACTCGCTGATCGGCGCGGTGGCCAAAGTATTCGAAGAAGAAGGGATTCAGTTGGTGGATTCGACGTTATTCTTGAAACCGCTTCTGCCCACCGCCGGGGTCTTGACGAAACGTGCGCCGGACCAACGCGAATCCGCTGACATCCAGTATGGGTTGGGGGTAGCGCGGCATATCGCGGCAATGGATATCGGGCAAACGGTGGTGATTTCCGATCGCGCGTGTGTAGCCGTAGAAGCGATGGAAGGTACGGACGAAACCATCTTGCGCGCGGCTCGTTATGCGGAAGGGAAGCCCCTGGTCGTTGTAAAGGTGAGTAAGCCCAAACAGGACATGCGCTTCGACGTACCCGTGGTCGGATTGCCGACCGTCGAAGCTATGAAGCAGGCCGGGGCGACCGCGCTGGCGATTGATGCAGCGCGCACACTGTTGTTTGATCGAGAAAAACTCATGGAAATGGCGGATATCGCGGGAATCGCGATTGCGGCATTTGCGCCTGAGACGGAAGTGGAACCTGCAACGGATTCCCCGGGAATGAATAAGGAATGAGTGGGGCTACGGCAGTGGAGACGCGCAAGACCCGTGTGGCTGTGGTGGGGTGTGGCGAATTTGGCAGAAACCACGTGCGCGCGTACCGGGAAATCGAAAATGTCCAGTTGGTGGGGGTTGTCGATCAGGATGCCTCACGCGCAGCCAACATCGCGCAAGAATTCCACACTCGCGCGTTCTCTAGTTTGGAAGAGTTAAGGGGAACCGTGGACGCCGCAACTGTCGCCGTTCCCACCATCGCGCACACGCAAATTGGCTGCGATTTAATGAGACTGGGCATCGACGTGTTGGTCGAAAAGCCGATGGCGCGAACCGTGGCCGAAGCCGACGAACTCATCGCCACGGCCAAGCAGCACGGACGCATTTTGCAGGTCGGACATGTGGAACGATTCAATCCAGCGGTGCGGGCCGTCGAACCTATCGTGAATCGCCCGTTGTTCTTTGAGGTGCACCGGCTAGGTGTTTTTACCCCGCGAAGCCTGGATGTCGACGTAATCTACGACTTGATGATTCACGACCTGGACATCTTGTTGGCCCTGGTGAAGGAGTCCGTCGACGAAGTCAAAGCCGTGGGTATCCCCGTGCTGACCGACAAGGTCGATATCGCACACGCGCGTCTGGAGTTCGCCGGTGGCGCCGTAGCGAATGTCACGGCCAGCCGGGTCTCCACAGAACGTGTCCGCAAAATGCGCTTTTTCCAGCAGCACGAATACATTTCGCTCGACTACGCCCGGCGGGATGCCTTGCGTATTGCCGTAAAGCGGCCGGGGCCCGAACCCGAGTTCGCGTTCGAAAAATTGCCTGCGCCCAACGTAGAACCATTGCGCGCGGAACTGGAAGCCTTCGTAGAAGCGGTAAACTCGCGTGTCCCCCCTAAAACGGACGGCCAGGCTGGCAGGGCCGCTCTTGAACTGGCAACCCGAGTTATGGAGAGCATCCGGGAGCACAGCGCGCGCGTCCAACCCGTATCGACAGGTGTGTCTGACAAAGTGAAATCATGATCCCACGGACTTTAGTACCCCGGGGCGCGCGGCCGCCAGCAGTCGACGAGCCGACCACACGGCGGCGCCCCACGTCGCTGGACGAGCGTACCCTTATACCTGCCACTTTACCCATCGTGGCGCTGAACGGGCACTCCACCATTCCCAGTAACTTGCCGCTGGAAGCGATTGCCGCCCGCGTTGTGGTGCCGCGCGACTTGAATATCGAGGAAGTTCAACGCGCCGACGAGTCTCATTTGCCTGCGCAGCCGACGGAAATGGACGAGCGCATCACCGTGCCGCAGGGTGCAGCGCCTCCGGTACTACTGCCGCAGATTATTCCGGTCTCCGAAGATCTGGTTCAGCCGGACATTATCCAAACCGGCGAACTATCGTTTCTTCCTTCAACCCAGCAACAAAAGCGTCCTATTGGCGAGATGGTCGTGGCCATCGCTTCGCTGCTCCTGAACCTGCTGTTCGTGGTTGCGATGGTGCAAGTGCTCGCGTACCGGTCCCGATCGCACGAAGAAGAAGAGCTTGGCCGCAGGCAGATTTCCGTGCTGCTGCCGCCCGGCGCTCTTGAATCGCTGAAACCATCGGCGCCCCCAGCCCCGAAACCATCCGTGAAGGTGGACCCACGGGTAATTCGAAAAATTGCACCCACAATCACTCCACCCCCGGTGCAGCCGCCGCCACCTGAGCCCCAGCCTCAGCCTCAGCCAAAACGAGAATTGCCAAGCGCGCCAACGCCGAAGCCAAATGCCACGCCTCCTCCTGCGCAGCCGCCCAAGCCCGCCGAAGGAAATCGCGGCGACCTGCCGAAGCAGCAGGCCACACTGGAAACACCGAGCATGCCGGTTCCGCAAAGCGGACTTGTCCTTCCGAAAACGACATCTCCTGGAGACGCGATTCGCGATGCGGCTAGAGCAACCAAGCCGAATGCTCCGGTGCCGCTGGCCGGTTCAGGCCAGATTCCCGGCGCAGCGCGCGGTGGCGGATCATCGGGGCACGGGACTGCGGGCGCCGGTGTGGAGATGCTCACCGACACGCAAGGCGTGGATTTCAACGATTATCTTCGCCGCGTGTACCTCACCGTGAAGCGGAACTGGTTTGCGGTCATGCCTGCTTCGGTGGAACTCGGCGAACAGGGCGTGGTCTCCTTGCAGTTCAAGATTATGCGCGATGGCAGCGTGCCTGACGGCGATCCGCAACGCGTGTTTGGGTCTGGCAAGGAGCCCTTGGATCGTGCGGCGATTTCCTCGATTCGCGCGGCGAATCCGTTCCCAACACTGCCTGCGCAGTTTAAAGGACCATATATCGAATTGCGCTTCACGTATTATTACAACCTCCCGATTCCCAGCGGCCAGTAACAAAGCGCACTGACGACCGCGTGTATCAGTGGTACGGTTACATTTGTAAGGCTACGCAGCCGCGTTTCCTGATGAAAATTTCACGTCAACAAGTGCTGGGAAGTTTGCTGCTGGCCGTCGTTGTCTTGATGATCCTGCTGGTGCGTGCGTGGCCTATCCTGTTCCGCAAATGAATTCTGGAAATGAGCTTCCGCTGCTAATCGTTCTGGGGCCGACGGCGTCCGGCAAGTCGACTTTGGCGGTTTGGCTCGCCGAGCGTCTGAATGGTGAGGTGGTTGCCTGCGACTCCACGCAGTTATATCGCGACTTCGACATAGGCACAGCCAAACCCAGCCTGGATGAGCGGCGTGCAATTCCACATCACTTGCTCGACGTACTGGATGGAAGTAAGGACTCGACGGCCGGCGGCTATCGCGAAATGGCTGTTACCGCTTTGAACGAGCTTCGCGTGCGAAAAAAATTGCCGATTCTCACCGCTGGCACTGGGTTGTACTTGCGGGCTTTGCTGGAAGGGTTGGCGAACGTGCCACAGCGGTCGGAAGAATTGAGAAATCGATTGCGAGCGAGCGCTCAAGAACACCCGCCAGGGCATTTACATCGCATTCTCCAGCGCCGGGACCCTGAATCGGCCGGCAAAATCGCGCCAACGGACGAACAGAAACTGATTCGCGCCATCGAGGTTTGCTTTCTCACGAACAAACCACTTTCTCAGGTTCATCGAGCTGGCCGAAAGCCGCTGGAAGGATGGCGCGCCATAAAAATTGGACTCATGCCCGAGCGGGACGCGCTGTACGAGAAGATTCACGCGCGTACAGATGCCATGCTGGCGCGGGGCTGGATGGAGGAAGTCCGCCGGCTAACCGAACACGGCGTTCCAGTAAGCGCGAAAGCTTTCGACTTCATTGGCTATCGCGAATTGCGAAAAGTGCTTGCCAGCCAAATGGAACTGCCGGAAGCGCGGGCCGCGATTCAGCAAGCAACTCGCCGGTACGCCAAAAGGCAAATCACCTGGTTCCGGCGTGAGCAGGACGTGAAGTGGCTTACGGGTTTTGGTGATGACCCGGTAATTCAAAAGCGCGCCCTGGAAATCGCCGGTTCCGCGTTGCAGCAGGTATGTCCGGCTCCTGCGAAATAGACGTATAATTGCCTTGATGACGAAGGTTCCTTTCACGCGACGCGCTGTCTCTGCAAGAAAACCGATTCCAACGTTTCCATGAAAACACCCCACGATACCGCCGCCTCAGAACGCGCTCTCCTGGTTGGGGTCGGATGGAAACGCGCCCCACGGTTCCCGGGCATGCCGGTAGGCGAGGCTGGCCGCGAGTCCCTGGCGGAACTGGTGGAATTGGCTCGTAGCGCCGGCGCTGAGATTACCGGAACACTTTTTCAGTTGAGGGACACGGCGGATCCCGCGACGTTGGTCGGACGTGGCAAGCTGGACGAAATTCGTGCGGAAGCAACGGCGCGCAAAGCTCCGCTGATTATCTTCGACAGCGAGCTCACACCGGTCCAACAACGGAACATCGAAGAGGCCACGGAACGGCGGGTCATCGACCGCACCCAATTGATCCTGGATATTTTTGCGAAACATGCGCGAAGCCGCGAAGGTCAACTGCAGGTGGAATTGGCGCAGCTGAATTACATGCTGCCCCGATTGACGGGTCGGGGTTCGCAGATGTCCCGCTTGGGCGGCAAGAGCGGCGGAGGCGGTGCAGGAGGAGTGGGCGGCGGAGCCGGGCGTATCGGTGTTCGCGGACCTGGTGAAAAGAAATTAGAAACGGATCGGCGGCGCATTCGCGATCGTGTCAGGAAGATTCAGGACAGCATCGGCGAAGTGCGCCAACAGCGTGCGCTGCGCCGGGAAGCTCGCAACGCGGTTCCACTTGGCACCGTGTCGTTGGTCGGCTACACAAACGCCGGAAAATCCACCTTATTCAATGCCCTCAGTCGTGCGCAGGTCCTGGTTTCTTCCCGCATGTTCGCGACGCTGGACCCCACCGTTCGCGCCGTACGGCTGCCTTCGAATCGAAGGATTCTCGTGTCCGATACGGTGGGATTCATCCGGGCGCTTCCCAAGGGATTGATGACTGCGTTTCGTGCGACACTCGAGGAAGTCCAGGAGTCCGCGCTGACTCTGCAGGTCAGCGACGTCTCCAACCCATTTCACGAAGAGTTGGAACAGGAAGTGGAAAAGATTCTCGGTGAGCTGGGCGTCTTGCAACGGCCGCGCTTGCGCGTGTTTAACAAGATAGACAAGCTTAATCCCGAGCAACGCCAGCAATTTTCGGCGGCTTGGTCCAGAACGAAAAACGGCGAAGAGCCTCCGGTGTTCGTCTCCGCTTTGACGGAAGAAGGACTGGACGAATTATTGCGCAGAATTGACGCGGCGTTGCCCGTGGATCCGATCGTCAGACTTTCTTTGCATATGCCCCTTTCCGAGGGACGTTCGCTGGCGCTGATCCACGCTCTCGGGCGAGTCCTGCAATCTCGCGTTCGGGATTCCCACATGGATCTCGAGGCGGAGCTTCCGGAAGCCGTTGTTCGGCGATTGCGCCTGAAGGATTTCGAAGCGAAGGAAACATTCACGCCGTCGCCTTCGTATCGTTAAATAGGAGGGAAAGAACATGGCCGGTTTCTTGTTGTGGTGCATCCTGTTGGTGGTCTGCTGGCCGATCGCCCTACTTGCTTTGGTGGCTTACCCCTTCGTCTGGCTGCTACTTTTGCCGTTTCGCATCGTGGGAATTGCTGTGCATGGCGTGTTTGAGCTCCTGCGAGCGCTTCTGTTCCTGCCCGTGCGCGTACTGCGAGGGCCGCACGCGATTTAACCGCTGAGGAAATCTTGTCTGATGACTCGTAAGTAATACCCCGAAATAGGCCCAAATATAAACGGATTGTCACACCTGGAAAGCTCGAAAAGGCCGTTTGGCACGCCTGCCTGGTTGTGGAAAACGCTGTGGAAACTAACCGAGGCTTCCGGAGACCGCACCGCGGGTCAAACCAGAATGGAACGCGATCGGATGCCCAGCACGCTTACAACCTGCAGCAATTAAAGTACTTAAACGTGAGTTCCGGGATGTGACACTCATTCATCTTGTATTCATTCTTCCCGGTTGAATATTTCGATTTGCACAGCTTTGCAGCACTCAGGTTACAAAAGAGTACCGCCCCTATTTTCTCAAGGACTTCCCTTAGTTACTGTCAAGTACCGGCAATTTTTCGAAATTTGAGACGAAAGGGTTACGTTGACGCCTCCCACCACGCAGATTATAGTGAGCCCAGGATCCCCAGAAGGGAGTTAGTGCCCCAAAATCCGCGCCTTATGAACTTACCCAATGCATTGACGCTACTGCGGATATTTATCGTGCCGGTGCTGATTGTGGTGCTCCTCACGCGGAGTCCCAACGTGGACTTTGCGGGATTCCCCATGCATTTCGAGGTCTGGGGTGTCCTGATCTTGTTGGTCGCCGCCGCTACGGATTGGGCCGATGGCTATTTTGCCCGCCGCAATTCTCAGGTGACCACTCTGGGAATTCTGCTCGATCCGATCGCCGATAAGCTTTTGATCTGCGCGGCTTTCATCTCTCTAGTCGATATGCATTTAGCCAAGGCCTGGATGGTGGTGATCATCATCGGCAGGGAATTGGTGATTCTCGGGTTGCGAAACATCGCTTCGGCGGAGGGGTTTACGATTGCTGTTTCAACCCTGGGCAAAACGAAGATGGTGCTGCAGGTTTGTGCGGCGGCCGTGCTCATTTACGGAGCCAGGCATCCTTCGCTGCGGACCCTGGGGCTGGTGCTGATCTGGCTGGTGGTAGTCAGCGCGCTCGTTTCCGCTGCTCAATACTTTTACCGCTTCTGGAACCAATTGGATGATCGGGTCAAATTACGGCACAAACTGAGTGTGCTGGAGGTGCACAAGAAGCCGCAGGATGCACTCCCTCTCCGATAACGACCGAAAAAGCATCCTGGAGTTGGCGCGCCAGGCCGTAGTGGAAGCTGTTTGCAGACAACGCCTGCTGCGAGAAATCCCACAAATCGAAGTGTTTCAACAAAAATGCGGAGTGTTTGTAACGCTTCATGTGCACGGCAAGCTGCGTGGCTGTATCGGCGTGATTGAAAGCAAGGAGCGGTTGGGCCAGGAGATCGTACGATGCGCAGCGGGCGCGGCGCTTGACGACCCGCGGTTCCATCCGATGGAAACTGGCGAATTGGCTGCCTTAGACATCGAAGTGTCCCTGTTGTCGGCATTGCACCGCATCCGCCCTGAAGAAATCGAGATTGGTGTGCACGGATTGCTGGTACAAGAGGGAGTTCGGCGCGGGCTGCTCTTGCCGCAAGTTGCCGTCGAACACAAACTCAGCAGCGAGGAATTTTTGGGGGAAACTTGCCATAAAGCAGGGTTGCCTAAGGACGCCTGGAAGGCTCCCGATACACTGATCTATGGCTTTACCTGCGAAATTGTGGAGCAAGAAAAAAAGCCCGCGTCGTGACGCAGACGCGGGCCAAAAACGTAAACCTGATTACCTACTCGATTTCCGCATAGTCTCCAGCGTACATATCGATTCGGCTGTACGTGATGAACACGGACGAGGAATTTGGGCTGACATTCAGCACAACCCCTTCGCCCAGAACTTCCCGGGGCAGGTCGTTCCACTGGTAGGCTACCGGCGTGCTCCCGAAACCGTAAATCTTGTATTGGTAGTCGTCATAGTAGCGCGTTGTCTGAGCGTTTCCGCCTTGATACCGGAACACCCGCATATAATCGCCAACATGAACACCCTGATTGGTGCCGAGATTCACATACACAGTTTGGAATTTCCCGTAGACCTGGCCAAAATCCTTGCCGACCACGAGCATGCCGACGGATTTGCCGCTCACTGGCGCGAACCGGTCAAATTTGTCGGCCGGCTTGAAGGGCGGCGATGGGCGTTCCTGCCAAGGACGAACCAGGTCGCCGCGTTGCAGATAGTTGCACGCAAACGTCACTTCCGCAGTGGACACGTTGGGCTGAACATTCACCACCTGAAGCTGGCCCTTATCTGCGTAAAATGTCCCCATGGCCTTCATCAGTTTGTCTTGCCACTTGAACCATTGCACGTCGGTGGGATCTTGCTCCGCGCGAAATACCGAGAAGCGGTCGCCCACGTGGACTCCTTGTGCCGACCCTTTACTGATGTAGACGTAATCGTGCACCGTGAAGATGATCTTCGAGTTCGACTCTTCGCCCGAGATGAGCCGCAATTCCTCGCCGCCAAGATCGCTGGTCACGAAATTCGAGCAGTACACCGCAGAGTAATCCGGCGAGGTGGCCGTGGTCACAGGCTGCGTAGAATTGACGACTTGTGACTGCGGGCTTTGCGTCCAGGCGCTTGCGCCTGCCAGAAGCATGCCGAGACCCATCCCTGCTGCAATTGCGCGCATTAGAACACTCCTTCGAGTCACCCCAAAAAGGGCCGTGCGGGGACTTGCATATTCTGAAGCTAACAAGCGCGGGTAGGCCCGTCAACAAATTGGGTGGATAGGCTTTACACTTTAGGTAAGACGTGCTACAAGCCCTATTTTCAATAGATTGGAGGCAATTCGCGTGACCGTTTTTGGGAATGGCGCCGCCCGCATCTGCGCTGTTGTCGCCACCCGGCATACCCGAGATTTTCAGCGACTCGTTCGCTCCGCCATTCGCGAAACAACCACGGTTGAATTGCGCTTGGATTGGCTGGTGAACGACCGCGAACGCCGCAAAGCTCTGGACTGGCTAAAGCGATCTGCCCCGAAGAATGCGGTGTTCATCGCTACCTGTCGCAGACGAGTGGGAGGGGGAGAGTTCGCAGGGACGGCAGAGCAGGAATTGTTCTGGTTGCGTGCCGCCAACGAAGCCGGTTGTCTTTGGTGCGATTTGGAAATTGAGACCGCCCGTGAATTCCCTGGGCAAGCTCTGAGCGCGTTCGGACTCCCTCCCAGAGTGCTCCTGTCCATCCACGATTTTCGGCGGACGCCGAAGCTGCCTCGTCGCATCAAGATAGCGGCGCGTGGTGGTGTCGATGCCCTGAAAGTGGCAGCCATGGCGCGAAAGTTTTCGGACTGCACTAGATTGCTGAAATTGGCTTGTGGTGCGCGCAATGTCGTCGCTGTCCCCATGGGAGAGATCGGCTTGCCGGCGCGTATCCTGGCTTTACGAGAGGGAAGCGCGCTGCTGTACGCCCCGATAGCGGCCGCGACTGCGCCGGGGCAAGTTAGCTTGCATGACATCAAGCAGCTCTATCGAGCGCATGAGTTGACCCGCAAAACGCGCGTCTACGGAGTGATTGGTAATCCCATCAGCCATTCGCTTTCACCGCTGATGCACAATACCGGTTATATCGCGGCCCGGAAGAATGCGGTCTTCTTGCCATTTTTGGTTGAGGATCTGCCCGAGTTTCTGAAATGGATGCGCGATTTCGGAGTGTCGGGATTCAGCGTAACCTTGCCGCACAAGCAAAGAATTTTCGATTATCTGGACGATTGCGAGCCGCTTGCCAAAGAGATTGGCGCGGTGAACACGGTCACAGTTCAGCGTAATGGCAAATTGACGGGAAGCAACACGGATTATGTGGGCGTCCTCCGCGCTTTGGAAGGCAAGCTGAACCTGCGCGGCAGTCGAATCGTGATCTACGGGGCGGGAGGGGCCGCGCGCGCCGCTGCTTTTGCCGTGGCGAAAGCGGGCGGCGAGGTTCTCGTCTGTGCGCGACGCGAACAAGCAGCCAGTGAGCTTGCACTTGCGGTAGGCGGTGATGCGCTGAAGCGCGCTTTGCTGCGCCGTGATCGCTTTGATGCCATCATCAACACTACCCCCGTGGGCATGCACCCACATCAAGACAGTTCGCCCCTGCTCGCCGCTGAGCTGAACTGCCGCGTGGTTATGGATTTAATTTACCGGCCACTCAAAACCAAGCTTCTGCGGATGGCGGCAGGGCGGGGAATCCGCACCGTTTCCGGAGTGGAAATGTTCCTGGCGCAGGGAATTGCGCAGTGGGAGTTGTGGATGGGTGCGCGTGCTCCGCAACTGGCGATGCGTCGCGCAGTTCTCAAAGTGCTGCAAGCCTGAGCACGGCGTAAATCGTAATAGCTTTGTCTCTCGCTCATGTCCAACTGGAACTCGCGGTATAATTCCACTCTTAATTGTTGGCACTCCACCCGGCTGTACGCCGGTTGAACCAAGCCGTCCCCAAAGTGAACGGATGATCCAACCCTCGTTTACGGAGTTTCAAAAGCTGGCCAGGCACGGGAATTTGATCCCGGTGTACGACGTGTTCTCGGCCGATTTGCTCACCCCAGTCAGCGCATACTTGCGTCTGGCCCAAGGCGCTCGTTATTCCTTCCTGCTGGAAAGCGTGGAAGGCGGCGAGAAAATCGCTCGCTACACGTTTGCGGGCGCAAACCCGGAAGAAGTGTTTCGTTATGCGGCGGGAGCGTGCGTGCTGGAGAGCCGTAACCGCATGATTTGGGAAGAACGTGATCCCATTTCCTTCCTGCGCGAACACATGGCCAAGTTCCAGCCCGTGCGTGTACCTGGTTTGCCGCCGTTGATCGCCGGTGCCATCGGCTATTTCAGCTACGACATGGTCCGGCTCATTGAGCGCCTGCCGAAGCGTTTGCGCGACGATATTGGCCTGTACGACGCAATGCTTATGTTCTATCGTGGGCTCATCGCCTTCGACCACGTCCAGCATCGGCTCTGGATCGTGCGCAACGTGTATACCGAGGGTGCCGGTGCACTTCGAGCGAAATACAACGCCGCAGTACAGGAAATTCGCCGTACCCGAGAGATGCTGGAAACTCCCGTCGAGGCCGAGAAGCCGCGTAAGGACGGGAACGCTGCCCGAGCAAATTCAAAGGTCAATTCGAATTTCGGGCGTAGTGAATATCTGCAGGCCGTACGCAAAGCTCAGCAGTACATTCGTGCCGGTGACATTTTTCAGGTCGTGATCAGCCAGCGGTTCTCCGCAAAAACGAAAGCAGCGCCCTTTGACGTGTATCGCGAGCTGCGGGCGCTCAATCCTTCGCCTTATCTTTTCTACCTGCATTTAAACGATGTCCACGTCGTCGGCAGCTCTCCAGAGATGCTGGTGAAAGTGCAGGGCAGAGATGTGTTTTATCGCCCTATCGCTGGCACCCGTTGGCGCGGAAAGGACGAAGCGGAAGATCTTTGCCTCGAACGAGAGATGCTCGAAAGCGAAAAAGAACGGGCCGAGCACATTATGCTGGTGGATTTGGGTAGAAACGATTTGGGCCGTGTGTGCGAATATGGCAGCGTGAAGGTCGAAAAGCTGATGACCGTAGAGCGCTATTCGCACGTCATGCACCTGGTCTCAAGCTTGCGCGGGCAATTGCGCGAAGATGTGGACTGCTTCGACGCGCTCATGTCCTGCTTCCCGGCGGGCACGGTATCCGGTGCGCCAAAGGTGCGCTCCATGGAAATCATCGAGGAACTCGAAAAGACCAAACGTGGCATCTACGCCGGAGGCATTCTGTACCTGGACTTCGCTGGGAATCTGGATTCTTGTATCGCGCTGCGCACTATGGTGATAAAAAATGGCATCGCCCATGTGCAAGCGGGCGGCGGCATTGTGGCGGACTCTACACCTTCGGGAGAATTCGACGAATCCGTGAACAAGTCCAAGGCGCTCCTGGGCGCTCTGCAAGCCGCGCATTCGGCTGTGAAACCGAAGCCGAAACAAACGAGGCGAACGGCTTGATTCTGCTGCTCGACAACTACGATTCGTTCACCTATAACCTGGCGCAATATCTGGGCGAACTTGGTTGCACCTTGGAAGTGCATCGCAACGACAAGATTTCAGTGGAGGAGATCGTCCGGCGCAAACCGGAACGCATTGTGATTTCGCCCGGGCCCTGTACGCCTCAGGAAGCCGGTATTTCCGTCGAATTGATTCAGAAACTGGCGCCCAGATTTCCCATCTTCGGCGTATGCCTTGGGCATCAGGCTATCGGAGCCGCGTTCGGCGCAAAAATCGTGCGTGCTCCGAAGCTTTTCCATGGGAAAACCAGCGAGATTGAGCATGACGGCAAAGGGATCTTTCGATCCGTCCCCAATCCACTTACCGCGACTCGTTATCATTCCTTGATTGTGGATCGGAAATCGCTTCCTCGCGATTTGCAGGTCAGCGCAGAAACAAAAGACGGAATCATCATGGGCCTGCGGCATAAGAAGTTTAAAGTTGAAGGAGTACAGTTCCATCCGGAATCGGTACTCACCGAATCAGGCAAGCTGATCCTCAAAAATTTCCTTGCGCTCTAGCAGGCTGCTGAAAAAGTCCAACTTCGTCATTCCGAACGGAGTCCGCGAAGTGAGGAATCTCTCTTTTTCTTGACTTTTCGACCACAGAGGGATTCCTCGCTACGCTCGGAATGACGGATAACGCCTTTTTTCAGCAACCTGCTAGAGCGTCGTAGTCCATCCACCCAGCTTTAAATCCGTAATTGCAATGTACTATTAATATACAGTAAAGTAACTCTATTGGGTTTTTCCCTCCATCGCTCCAGCCCATGGAGGTTCCTTGTGCATTCCGCTCGCGCCCTCATGACGATCCTTATAATCGCTTTCATACTGTTGTATGAAGCTCCACCCGTTCCAGCGGCTCCTCCTGAAATTGGAATTCTGACGCTAGCGAGTCACGCTCGTTTGAATAATGCCGAGGCCTTTCCGGGGCTGTCCGTGTTCGAAGGCGAAGGTCTTTCGACGGAAGCGCAAGGACGGCTTGGGATTCGTTCCGCCCATGGCGTGCTGATGCTGGGGCCAAAAACCGCGGTAGAGCTCGTGTCCATTGCGGTGGGCCTACATGTCGATGTGAGCAGAGGTTCAGTATATTTCTCCACAGGGGCGAAGCAAATGATGGAAGTGCATGCCGAGGATGCACTCGTGTGGCCGAGTGGGACGTTACCAGCTCAGGGATCGGTCACCATCCTTGCTCCGAATATCCTGCAGATCGCCGCGTCACACGGCGACTTGAATTTTAGCTATCGCGATGAATTTCGTCGCTTGCCCGAAGGACAGACCTACCGAATTTATCTTGATCCGTCGGGAGACGCGCAAAGTGCTTCAGCGAGCGGGGCACCCGCTAGGGTTCCCGGCACGAAATTGGCTATTTTTATTGTGGCTGCGGGCGTTGCGGGAGCCGCTGGTTGGGGCATTCACCAGGAGCTAAGGTCCGGGAATCAAGCCATCAGCCCAGCCAAACCTTGAAACGCGGAGATGAAGTTAACACATCAGCTTAGCTACGGGGCTATAGTCGCGAACTGTTTTAGTTGCTCGAGCTTCTCGGCCGCTGCTCCCGACGACAGGGCCTGATCGGCAAGCGACGCTCCTTCACGAAGAGTTCTCGCGATTCCCGCAACCACCAACGCGGCGGCTGAGTTCATTACCACGACATCATGGCGCGGTCCAGCCTCGCCTTCAAAGATTCTTCGAATCATGGAGGCGTTCTCGGATGGCGTTCCACCCTGGATAGTCTCGAGCGGTGCCGCCTCCAGCCCGAAATCTCCAGGCGTTAACACCATGCGCCGAATCGTTCCGTCGCGCACTTCGGCCACCAGCGTCTCTCCGGCAAGTGAAAGTTCATCGAGCCCGCCGCAGCCGTGAACCACGAACGCACGCTGTACCCCCAATTCCCTGAGCGTGGCGGCCACCAAATCGATCAGGTCCTCCGAAAAAACGCCGAGAATTTGCGAATGAGCGCCCGCGGGATTCGTAAGTGGACCCAGAAGATTGAAAACCGTCCTACGGCCGATCTGCTTGCGCGCCGCAAGCGCATGTCGTGTAGCCGCGTGCGCCGCCGGAGCGAATAGGAATCCAATACCGAGTTCCCGGATCGCGCGGCCGCACCGCCGCAACGGCAAATCGATGCCAATCCCGAGTGCCTCCAACACATCCGCGGACCCGCTGCGCGAACTCACGGACCGGTTGCCGTGCTTCGCGACGTGCGCGCCCGCCGCCGCAGCTACAAACGCCGCCGCCGTCGAAATGTTGAACGTGCCGCACCCGTCTCCGCCAGTTCCGCAGGTATCCACCATACGCTCGGGCCGCTCGTCTTCTGTAGTGAAGACCGGCTCAGCATGATGGCGCATTATCCGTGCGAACGCACTCAGCTCCGTCGGAGTGATCCTGCGTTCGTTTAATGCCAGCAGCAACCGCACGATTTCCGCGGTTCCCATGCGGCCAGACAGAAGCTCCTCCATCAAGCCTTCCGCTTCCGGTCGAGTCAGGAGCTCCAAACGTTCGGTTTTTTCAATCAACTCACTGGCAGAATTCATGCGTTCGTCACAAAAGGATGGATGCTTCACCTTGCCCGTGATGGGCGTCTCAAGTAAACTTTACTGTTTTACGAGCCTCAAATTCTAACACCCGTGCACTGTCCCATCGTCGCACAGGATGTCGGCCAATCAACACCGGCCGCTCAAGAAGGCAGAACCTCAAATGAAGATTCACGAATACCAAGCGAAAGCTATCCTCTCGCGCTATGGCGTGACCACTCCGCGCGGAGAGGTAGCCTACACCAAGGAGGAAGCGCGCGAAGCGGCGCAGCGTCTGAAGACCCCGATTGTTGTAGTTAAAGCACAGATTCACGCGGGCGGCCGAGGCAAGGGAGGCGGTGTAAAACTGGCGCGCTCCGCCGACGAAGCCGCGGAAATTGCCTCACACATTCTGGGAATGAACCTGATTACCGCGCAAACCGGACCGCAAGGGCGCATCGTTAAGCGCTTGCTGATTGAGGAGGGTTTAGACATCAAGCGCGAACTGTATTTGGGTTTGCTACTTGATCGCGAGGCCGGCCGACCGGTGTTCATGGCCAGTTCTGCGGGTGGCATGGAAATTGAGCAGGTCGCAAAGGAAAATCCCAACGCGATCTTGCGGGAACGGATTCATCCGGCTGTCGGGCTGCAGCCGTATCAGGCGCGCAAACTTGCTTTTGGATTGGGATTGACCGGAGAGCAGGTCACCGCCGCCGTTCCGTTTCTGCAGGCACTCTATCGCGCGTTCATAGATACGGATGCTTCCTTGATCGAGATTAATCCTTGCGTGCTGACCGGGGACGGCAAGCTTGTGGCGCTCGACGCCAAGATGACTTTCGAGGACAACGGCCTGTTCCGTCACAAGGATTTGCGCGAATTACGCGACCTGGATGAAGAAGATCCGCTGGAAGTGGAAGCTTCAAAATATGGGCTGAATTATATCAAGCTGGATGGCTCGGTAGCTTGCATGGTGAACGGTGCTGGTCTGGCCATGGCCACCATGGACATCATCAAATATGCGGGCGGTTCTCCGGCCAACTTCCTCGATGTGGGTGGTGGCGCATCAGCGGATCAAGTGAAAAACGCATTCGGGATTTTGCTGAGCGATCCCGCGGTCAAAGCGGTATTCATAAATATTTTTGGCGGCATTTTGCGCTGTGATGTGCTGGCCACCGGCGTGGTCGCGGCGGCCAAAGATTTGCACGTGAAAGTTCCCATCGTGGTGCGCATGGAAGGAACCAACGTCGAGCAAGGCCAGCAGATTTTGCGCGACAGCGGACTCAACTTTACGATCGCAGACGGCATGAAAGACGGAGCGCAAAAGGTGGTCGCGCTGGCAGGAGGTGCGCGATGAGCGTTCTTGTAAACGAAAAGACACGACTGCTGATTCAAGGTTTTACTGGCCGGGAAGGCACGTTCCACGCGCAGCAAATGATCGAGTATGGAACGAACGTTGTTGGCGGTGTGACTCCCGGCAAAGGCGGAACCAAACACCTGGAACGCCCCGTCTTCAATACTGTCGCGGATGGGGTGAAAGCTACCGGCGCGGATGCTTCGGTGATTTTCGTCCCGCCGCCCTATTCAGCTGACGCCATTCTCGAAGCCGCGGATGCCAAACTCGCGCTCGTAGTCTGCATTACCGAAGGCATTCCCGTTCTCGACATGGTCCGTGTGGCGGAAGCGTTGCGTGATTCCAAAACCCGACTGATTGGCCCAAATTGCCCGGGAATCATTTCTCCCGGGAAGTGCAAGATCGGCATCATGCCAGGGCGCATTCATAAGCAGGGAAGTGTCGGGGTAGTAAGTCGTAGCGGTACCCTGACGTACGAAGCCGTCCACCAACTGACCGAACTCGGTATCGGTCAATCCACCTGTATCGGCATCGGCGGCGATCCCATTATCGGCACCACCTTTCTCGACGCCATTAGAATGTTCCACGAGGACCCGGACACCAACGCGATCATACTCATTGGCGAAATTGGGGGCACCGCCGAAGAGCGCGCCTCCGAATGGATCAAAGCCAACGTCAAGAAGCCGGTGGTGGGCTTCATCGCGGGCCAGACCGCTCCTCCGGGACGACGCATGGGCCATGCGGGAGCCATTATCAGCGGCGGCCAAGGCACCGCAAAAGACAAATACGCGGCAATGAAGGCTGCAGGCATTCACACCGTAGAAACCCCAGCGGACTTGGGCTCCACGGTAGCCGCCGCGTTGAAATAAAAAAAAGAATTACGCAACCGGAGTTGAATTTCTGGAAGCAGTTGCGGAGAGTTAGGGCGGTTGTCCTTACATCCTTATTTCCATGCTTCCCTAAAACTGAGATAGACGAGGAGTCACACACGTGGCGATTGAACGTACTTTTGCAATTATCAAGCCTGACGCGGTAAGCCGGGGCCAGCAGGGCGAAATTCTGGCACGTATCCATAAAGCCGGATTCACGATTATTGCCATTAAATCCATGCGCCTAACCAAAGAGGAAGCCGGTGGATTCTACGCGGTGCACCGGCAACGGCCGTTCTTTGGCGAACTGACCGATTTTATGAGTTCCGGCAAAATTTTCGCCATGGTCCTGGAGGCAGAGGGCGCCATTGCAAAGTGGCGCGACACCATGGGCGCAACGGACCCCAAGAAGGCCGGGCCCGGTACGATACGCCACGATCTTGGCACCAGCATCGGGAATAACTGCACTCACGGTTCCGATGCTCCCGATACCGCTGCGTTCGAGATCGGGTACTTTTTCTCTGGCCTCGAATTAATCTAGTATTTGCAAATCCATATTTCACATTCCACGCCGTTCGCCGCACAGATTTTCCGCTTTCCAATACCTCCACGAGGAGTAACATGGAGAACGCAATTCTTGCGAAGTCCTGGAGGTCGCTCATGCCTCGTTTCCACCGCCGCGAATTCCTACACTCCGCAGCTACCGTGGCTGCTGCCGCGTGGCTCGCTCCGAAAGCTCTGGCGGAACGGCTTGCCGCTGTTCCCGCTCTGGACAAGAAGTTTTCCGCCGCGCAGACGGTGACCCTCGGCAAAACCGGGATTCAAACATCCCTTTTGGCAATGGGCACCGGCACTGTCGGCGTGGGCCATCACTCCCACCAGACCGCGTTGGGAATTGACGGGTTATCTCGCCTGCTGCAAAACGGGTACGACAATGGGCTGCGCTTCTTCGATACCGCTGATTCCTACGGTAGCCATCCGCATGTCGCCGACGCGCTGAAGCACGTGGATCGCAGCAAAGTCACGGTCCTGACCAAGTCCTGGGCCCGTACCGCTCCCGAAATGCGCGCAGACCTGGACCGGTTCCGCAAAGAATTGGGCACAGACTATCTGGACATTGCTCTGATGCACTGCCTCACGGAAGGGGACTGGACCACGCGTTTCCAACCCGTGATGGATGTGCTGTCCGAGGCTAAACAGAAGGGCATCATTCGCGCGCACGGCTGCTCTTGCCACTCCATCGAAGCTCTACGTGCCGCCGCGAAATCTCCATGGGTCGAAGTGGATCTGGTCAGAATTAATCCGATCGGCTCCTATATGGACGGCAACCCAGAAACGGTGATACCGGTCATCAAGGAAATGCGCGCGGCGGGCAAAGGTATCGTTGGGATGAAGATCCTCGGTGCGGGAGACTTGCGCCACAAGCAGGACGACGCTCTTAAATACGCACTCGGTCTCGGACTACTGGACGCATTCACGATTGGCGCCGAGTCCATCAATGAACAGACCGACCTGACCAAGCGCATTTCCGCTGCTGCCTGACGAAATCGTAAGCAAACTGCTCTTTCGTCGCCTTGCTTCTTTAACCCAATAGCCTAAACTCCGAACTATGGACCCATCTCGCGAACTGGGCCGTAGCTTGCTCCTGCTGGGATTTGTCATCCTCGTTGTGGGAGCGTTCTTCTTTTTCGGCGGCAAATTACCTTTCCGCCTCGGTCGCCTGCCCGGGGACATCATCCACAAAGGCGAACACACCACATTTTATTTCCCCATCGTCACCTGTCTCGTTCTCAGTATCGGACTGAGTCTCCTGTTCTGGTTCCTGTCGCGATTCCGCCGCTAGTACGGAACCGTGTTATTGTGAGTGCAAAATCACGTTCAGGTCACCAGGAGGTCAGGATGAAAGGCTCGCCCAAGGTTATCGAGCATTTGAATAAAGCGCTTCGTGAGGAACTCACCGCCATTAATCAGTATTTTCTGCACGCGGAAATGTGCGAAAACTGGGGTTATGAAAGGCTCTCGGAATACATCAAAATGCAATCGATTGGAGAGATGAAACACGCCGAGTCGCTCATGGAACGCATTCTTTTTCTCGATGGCTCTCCCTCAATGAAACCGCTCGAGCTCACCGTGGGCAAAAATGTCCAGGAAATGTTACAGAGCGATCTGGATTTGGAGGTTGCAGCGGTCCGGGACTACAACGCGGCCATTCAGGTTGCCGTCGAGGAAAAGGATAACGGCTCGCGCGATCTGTTCGTCCAACTTTTGAAAGACGAAGAGAGCCATGTCGATTGGCTAGAGGCTCAGATGCACCAGATCAAAGAGCTCGGTTACGAGCGTTATTTGACCATGCAGATGGGCGAGAACGAGGAAGAAGGTTAGACGCAGAGATTCTACTGAAGCATGGATCAACTTCAATTCAATCTTCAACCGGCGCGGCGCATCTTCACGGTTACGGATCTGACCGCGAACATCCGCGATCTGCTGGCGCGCAATTTCAGCGACATCATCGTGCAAGGGGAAATCTCCAATTGCCGCCCCGCCACGTCGGGCCATATTTATTTCACGCTAAAAGACGATCGCGCGCAGATCCGTTGCGTTTTTTTTAAGCAGCAACAGCGCGGAATGAAATTCCGGCCTGAGGATGGTTTGAAGATCAGTGTTCGAGGATCGATCAGTGTTTACGAGCAGCGCGGCGAATATCAGGTGTACGTCGAATCCATGGAGCCGCTCGGACGAGGCGCGCTGCAACTCGCTTTCGAACAACTGAAGAAGAAACTGCAGGAAGAAGGCTTGTTCGACGCGACCCGAAAAAAGCCGTTGCCGCTTCTGCCTAGCCGCATCGGACTGATCACCTCGCCAACTGGCGCAGCAGTGCGAGACGTTGTGCGCATTTTGACGCGACGGTTTCCCAACGTCCATCTCACGCTCTATCCAGTGCGCGTGCAGGAAGAAGGAGCGGCGGAACAAATCATTGAAGCCCTCGGCTACTTCCATCGCAAGCGTGTGGCCGACGTTATTCTGTTGGTGCGCGGCGGTGGCTCGATCGAAGACCTGTGGTCTTTCAACGAAGAAAGCGTCGCACGCGCGATTGCGGCCTGCATGGTTCCGGTGATTTGCGGCATCGGCCATGAAACGGATTTTACGATTGCCGATTTTGCCGCGGACGTTCGCGCCTCCACTCCATCGGCCGCAGCCGAACTCGTCGTTCAGACCCGCCGGGAATTCGACAAACACGTTGCCGACCTGCGCGACAGTCTGGAGAGCCTGATTCACTACCGGCTGCTGGAGCTTTCGCGCCGCGCGCACGAACTGAGCAGCCGTCGCGGGTTTCGTCGCCCGCAGGATTTATTAAGGCAAAGCCGCCAACGAGCAGACGAGATGACCTCCCGCCTCGCGTTGGGTCTGCGGGCGCGCGTGAATGAGTCCCACAAACGCCTGAACAAGGCGCAAGTGAGTGTCGCCCGTTTCGACCTTCGTTCCCGCGTCGGTATTCTTCGCAAGCGCACCGCGGATTTGGAAGCGCGACTCTCCTTCGATCTGCGGGGGCGCTTAGAAGCTTCCCGCAGGCGGTTCATTAGTGCGCAGTTGCGCATCTCGTCATTCGATTTTCGCGGGAAGCTCGGTGCGTTGCGATTGCGTCTGGAAAAACGCAATCACGATTTGGTTTCGTGCACGGAGAGGCTCGTCCGAATCAAGCGCGAAACCTTGCAGCGTCTTTCTTATGTTCTGCAGGAACGCGGACCCAGCAAAGCCCTGGAGCGGGGCTACGCCATCGCCACCGATGCGGCAGGGAATATCCTTCGGGATGTAGATCAAGTTTCACTGCGCGATGCGGTAACCGTGCGTCTGCACCGGGGACGACTCATCACGGAAGTAAAAGAGAAAGCTGATTGAGCTCAATCTAGTCTTCTTCGTCGCCAACGCGTAGTACAGCCAGGAAAGCCTCCTGCGGGATCTCCACGCGGCCCACGCGCTTCATGCGCTTCTTGCCTTCTTTTTGCTTCTCCAGCAGCTTGCGTTTACGCGAGATGTCGCCGCCATAGCACTTGGCCAGCACGTTTTTGCGCATCGCCGGCATGGTTTCGCGCGCGATGACTCTTGTTGCCGATGGCCGCCTGCAGCGCCACCTCGAACATCTGCCGCGGGATCAGCTTTGCGCAAGGCGTGAGATCAGTTCGCGCCCGCGCTCGTACGCGAAATCGCGATGCACGATGATCAGCGACAGCGCGTCCACCGGATCGCCCGCCACCAGCACATCCAGCTTCACCAAGTCAGATACGCACGTAGCCCGCCAGATGATAATCGAGCGAGGCGTATCCGCGCGAGACGCTCTTCAGCCGATCGTAAAAATCCAGCACGATTTCATTCAGCGGCAACTCATACAGTCAGCATCGACCCGCGTCGGCGATGATATTCGAATTTCTTCTGCGTCCCGCGCTTTTCTTCCAGCAGCTTCAGAATCCCGCCGACGGAATCCTCGTCGCGTGATGATCGGTCGCGTCGATGATCGGCTCTTCGATTTGCTTAATGTCGCAAGGATTCGGAAATTTCGTGGGATTGTCGACTTCGATGACTTCACCCGTCAGGCGGGTGATCCGATAGCGTACACCGGGCGCGGTGGTGATCAGGTCGATATCAAATTCGCGCTCCAGCCGCTCCTGAACGATCTCCAGATGCAGCAGCCCCAGGAACCCGCAGCGGAATCCGAAGCCCGAGCGCCACTGAATTTTCCGGCTCAAAAATGAAGCGCGCTGTCGTTCAGCCGCAGTTTCTCCAGCGCATCCCGCAACGGTCCGTGCTCGTGCGATTCCACCGGAAAGAGTCCCGCGAAAACCATGGGCTTGATCTCTTCGAACCCGGGCAGAGCCGGCAGCGGGACTGTCGCCGCTCCGTGATCGTGTCGCCGATCTGGGCGTCCGACACCGTCTTGATGTTCGCGAACAGAAAGCCCACTTCGCCGGCCGCGAGTTCGTCGCAAGGCAATTGGCTTGGGCGATTGAGTAGCCGAGCCTTCCACTTCATACACCTCGTGCCGTTGCGACCAAGCGGATCTTCTGTCCCTGGTCACGCGCCCGTCCACCACGCGCACCAGAATGATCACGCCGCGATAAGGATCAAACCAGGAATCGAAAATCAGCGCCCGCAGCGGCGCATCCGGGCTACCCTTGGGCGGCGGGACCAGGTGCACAATCGCTTCCAGCACCTCGTGGATGCCCGATCCCCTTGCTTGGCGCTGACAGAATCGCGTCGCTCGCGCCGGAAGCCCCATCACGTTCTCGATCTGCTCGCGAATCCGCTCCGGCTCGCGCCGCCGGCAGATCGATCTTGTTGATCACCGGAATAATTTCGAGATTGTGGATGCAGCGCCAGATAGGTGTTCGCCAGCGTCTGCGCTTCCACGCCTTGCGAGGCATCCACCACCAGCAGCGCGCCTTCGCAGGCCTGCAAGGCTGCGCGAAACTTCATACGTGAAGTCGACGTGGCCGGGCGTATCGATCAGGTTCGAGCTGGTAGGTGTTGCCGTCGTCGGCCTTGTAGTTCAGCCGGACGGCATGCGCCTTGATGGTGATGCCGCGCTCGCGCTCCAGGTCCATGGAGTCCAGCACCTGCTCCATCATTTCGCGCTGCGAAAGCGCGCCGGTCATCTTCGAGCAAACGATCCGCCAGCGTCGATTTGCCGTGGTCGATATGCGCAATGATAGAGAAATTCCGGATGAACTTCGGATCCATTCGCTTCCCGCTCCGCCAGGATTTGCCCTGAGGGTTTGTGAGAGTGTGTACAACGGCGAGCACTTCGCGGAGGCGGAGCACGCCTGCCCTAACGAAACCATGCCGTGTAATCTTCTAGTCTGCCACAAGTGGTGGATGCCGTCAGCCTGACTCAGTATCCGCTTCCGTACCAATATTTTGTATTTTTCGCCCAACTGGTGTCGGGATAGCGCTTGTGCAGCAAGTTAAACGCTCGTTCCGAGAGATCCCCGGTGCGATTGTTATTGCAATTCATGCGTGTGTTTTTCACCACCCGGCTCAAGGCTTCCGGCACACGCGGGTCGTCCGGGTGCTTTTCTGCGAACTCCAACACCACCCGCGTATAGTAATTCGCTTGCGAGTCTGTGTGATCCAGCGCGGCGCGCTCGGTTTCCGCTTGCTTCCGTTCTGCTTCGGTGAGAAAGGGTGGCGGCGGCACCACCACCATATTTTCCTGAGTGCTCCCCCAATACGTTTGATCGTTCGGAAATCCGCGGGGGGAAGCGCACCACGCCATCGCGGAGCCCGTCGCGTACCCGGCGGCGTATTGGTGTTGCATCAGGAAAACCGCGGCAAACTGCTTTTCTTCCGGTGTGCCAGCAGCCTCAAATTCCTTTACCAGTTTTTGAACCGCATCGTCTGGCAAGGGATTCTGATTTATTCCGGAGCGGAACGCGTCCCCATCCAGTGTTTGCGCCACGTCGTAGCGTCCCAGAATCACCGCGCGCATCCACACGTTGCGAACGAATTTCGCCTTATCCATGTCAGCGAGATTCTTATTGTGGAGCACTCTTACAATGAGATCGAGTGGAAGCGCGTCCAAATAATGCGCGGAGGCTTCCGGAATCGTGGTGAAGCAATTCGTGGTCGGTTCCCGGTTCGTCACGGAGCAATTTTCGCGGGGCAGAAGGCGTACCGCGTCATCCAAATCCTTGGCTGCGTCGAGGCGCAAATTGAGCAGATAATCCTTGGCCACACCGGGTAGATCCGGCGCCGACGCAAGATATCCGTCGATAGCTTGTCGCACCTCGCCGAACCTGCCCAGCCCATTTCGCAAACGCATCCGGTGATAGAACACAGAAACATAGGCGGGCGAAGTTTTGGGGAGAGCATCGGCGGCGGAGAGTACTTCCGGAACGTGAGTCGAACTTGCGTCCGTTTTCGACAGCACGGCCAGGAGCCATGGTCCCGATTCCCGGTGTGCTCGCCACATTTGCAACGCGTGTTCGGTTGCTCCCGAGCTGTCCATTTGAAACGTAATCACCCAGTCCGTTAGCTCACCGCTTTGGTGGCTTGCCACGGATTTGGCATATTCCTCTGGGCTCCCGCCCTGTCCAAAATCGCCTCGCGTATCGCCGCGACGGTCCAACAGCCACGTGTAATCCGTGAGCCAATCGTAGAATCGCCCGTCGGGAGCCGGCTTCACAAGCTGCTCTGAGAGCCGGAGTGTCTGTTCCGCAGGATGCAGACGGAACTCGGCGCGATCGAGTAAGCCCTGGAACGCAGTCGAAAACGGCCGGTGCGGATTTGCCGCTAGGTTTGTGCTCACATAATCAGCAGCCGCTTGCATTTTTTCTGGTACAAACGCGGGAATGGTCACCAGCCCATATTTCGCAGCTTCCGGCTTGGGAATGTCCAACGTGGCCTGACGGAGCATGGTTCGCACCACCAGGTACGGCGCGATGTCATGCCAAGGCGAGTTTTTCTCCTCCGCAATGTGCTGAAACCCGCGGATGGCGTCATCGTAATGATTGCTGTACATGTAGGCCGCGGCAACCTGGTATTCGCGGTCGTAACGCAGAATTTCCGGGAGCGCAGGAGCGGGCGCAGCGGGAACGACTGGTTTCTCCGGATTACCACCGCAATTAGCAAAGACCGCATCTTGCGCAGCGACCCATTCCTGTATCCCAGGGTTTGCTTTGCCGAACTGCTTCACGCGTTGTTTCAATGTGGCGGCTGCGGTCGCCAGCGCGTCGTTCGCGCAGTTCATGTATTGGCCGTAGTTATCCAGCCCTTGTTCCTGGCTGATCTGCGGAGCCGGCGAACTCACCACCGTTGCGCGCTCATCCACCCAGTCCTTGCCTCCCTCGGAGGCGTCCTGTCCATCTTGGAGGTAGTGATTTTTCGGCCGCCCATCCTGTTCCAGGCTGCCATCCTCATAAACATGCGCCATGTCAATCCCGCGATTCATCCACACGGCAATGGCGCCTTGCTGCTCATCCGGTGTCAGCGGCATGCCGGAAGCATAGCGATAAGCCACCACCAGATAAGATCGCGCAAACGTGGGTTGCACGATCCCAAGATGTCCTTGCACAAATTTTTCTATGGGAACGTCGGGATGTTGCGAGTAATCCTCAAACGGGTCGCCGGGATCAGCACAGCTTTGACCCCACTTCACGAATGCAAAGAGGCAAACAAGAAAACCGCAGACAGCGAACGCAATACGGCCAGTCCAATGGGACATAACGTCTCCTCCGCCGCCGCATTACATTCCCCGATGGATACGGGACCGAATGTTCTCAACCGCTTCGCGCGTCCACGGTGTCTGGCTGAACACATATACCCGCATGCGCCTGTGAACCGGATTCGGCCACCATTCCCCGGTGGATATTCCCAAGCTACCACGACAAACCGGTTCTGGAAACGTACCGGTGGAACTGAGGTATTGACGGATAAGCGTCTCCTCCGAACCCATCGAGAAGAGCATGGGAACGGCTTCGTTGACGGGAAGATCGCGAATCCAGCGGTCGCCAATACACCACGAAGCAAGCGCCGTAATCGAGATGGGATACTCGGGACCAAGCCGCTGGCGCAACTCACCTAACAACTGCGAATAAAATGCACGTTCCGATGTGCGCGCATCAAAGTCAATCTGCAATGCGGAAACCCTCGGCTCGCGTGTTGCGGCAAGCAACGCGTCCAAAGTCGAAGCGAGTTGCGTGCCCGAAAGCGATGCAGGCTCGCCTGCGTGCGAGTACACCCGCACGACCGCAACCAACTGAGTCCCAGGTGAAACATAAAGCGGCTGCCGGCGCGGATGGACTAAGGTCGTGTCCGGCAGCAGTTCCACAGAAGAGGCCAGAAACGCTACTCCCTCGGTCTGCGGGTTCAGCAAACGCAAGTCTTCAGGCCGTTCCCAGGCCCAGAACACCAGCCGCGGCCCGTTCAGCCGATGTATGGGGCGATACGCGTAATGAAACCATGCCGCCCACAGGAGGCACGGGATCACGAGCAACGCGAGCAGCAGAAATCTGCGCGACCTGGAACCGGGAAGGCTGACCATTTCGATTCATCATACATGGCACTTCATCGAATACGCTTTCCAACCCCGTTGTCCGATTCCACATCGGAGATTTCGCTTGGTTTGGCCGCTCAATCTAACGCGGTATATAGTGGAGGTTGGTTCAATCATCCACGAACCGATCACTTCGAAAAATTGAAGCTGCACCTGAGGGTCAAGCTGGCAGATGGCCGCAGACGTAAATAAGAATCTGGAGCGCGCGAAGAAGCTCCTCGAGAAGAATCGCTTCGAGGACGCCATCGAAGCCTACCTGGCCGTTATCCAGGAGGCCCCTCAGAACGTCGAGGCTGCCCAGATGCTCGGCGATCTCTATACCCGCCTGGATCATCCGGACCGCGCCGCAGTGTACTACGGTCACCTGTTCGAATTGCTGGTCGACCCCCGCGACGAGTCCAAAGCGATGGCCATTTACAATCGCTTCCTGCGCAATTCCCTGAGTCCGCAGCCGCCTGAGCGCATCGCGCGATACGCCTTTTTACAGCAAAAGCAGAATCACCCCGAAGAAGCCATCGATCAGTACACCAAAGCAGCGGAGCTATTCAGCGAAGCCGGCCGCATGGAAGATGCGCTGTTCTGTTGGGAACGCACGGCGCAATTAGACCCGGATAACCTTACGCGGCAAATGAAAGTTGCGGAGGCCGCCGCTCAGCTTGGGAAAAACTCGCTCGCTGCCCGTTCTTTTCTTCGGGCGGGTACCTTGGCCGCTGCAGGCGGGTCTCCACAGGATGCGCTGAACTTGTTGGGACGCGCCTATTCGCTGGCTCCTCAAGAACGCAGCGTCGCGCTGCTCTATGCGGAAGCCAAGCTGCGCAGTGGCGAAGCTGCGGAAGCGGCGGCCCTGCTTGAACCGTTTGCCGCCAATGAAAGCGACACGCCGTTTCTGGAAACTTTTGCCGATGCTTTGCAGCAGGCCGGGCAGCTCGACCGGGCTCGAGGCATCCTGGAACAGCTCTTGCGTGAGAAGAACGAAGGAGCGACCCGTTTATTTAGCCTGGCCGACTTTTTTGCCGACGCCGCGCAAGACAACAAATCCGTTGAAATCCTGCTGACGCTCAAGCGCAGAATGTTTGCGGATAAAAAGCAGGCGGAATTCACCACGCACGTGGAAGAGCTTGCCGCAAAACACCCAGAGTCCTTGCCCATCCTGGAATTCTGGGCCGCGCTCTATAACGAACTGAATCGTGAATCGCAATATTTCGAAGTGCTGATCCGGTTATTTGACGCGAATTTCAATTCCGGTAACTTCGCCAAATCCAGCGAAGTCTTGGAACGTCTGGTGGATATCGATTCTTACGATTACCGCAACCAGGAGCGGCTGGAAAAACTGCGTGGCCGTGTGGACGACGGCTTCTTCGAAGAGAATTGCGGGCCGTATGGCCAAAAGCGCCACGAGCCCACAGAGCGCCTCGGCTGCTCCCAAGACCACAGTCGCCCACGAGATGGCTTCGGAAACTCCGGTTACCGAGGAAGGAAAAAAGCAGCAAGCGCTTGAAGATCTGATCGTTCAAACCGAAATCTTTCTGCAGTATTCGTTGCAAAGCAAAGCAGTCGAGCGCCTTCAAAAAATCGCCGCCATGTTCCCCGGCGAGGAAGAGCGCAATTCGCGTCTGCAGGGGCTCTATCAAATGGTCAACTGGTGGCCTAAAGCGCAGCCCAAGCAGGAACCAGTGCCAGCCAAAGTTGTCCCCGGTGTGCCTGTTGTAGACGCGCAACCGACGCCGCCAACCGGCCGCACCGGAACATACACTGCCGATACTCTGCGCGACCTGACCAAAATTTCCGAGATTAACCAGAAGACCTTTCGCCAGCAGACCCCGCGTGCCATGCTGAACACCACCGTCACGGAAGTAGGAACATATCTGCGGGCGGCGCGTACGTTAGCCGTGATTGGTTCGCCTGGCAGGCCTCCCGAAATGGCCGCGGAGTATTGCGCCTCCGGATTGAAGCCGGCGCCGGGCTCGCAAGTGGTGTTGCTGCTGGCGCAAATGGAAAAGGCCGTTCCCGACGAATTGGGCGGAATGATCGTCGACGCAACGGAAGATTCGATCCTCACCGAATTGGGTTTGCAAACTGCTCTCGGCGTCATGCTCACTGACAAAGAGACCCAAACTCCCGCGGCCATGTTAATCGTCGGGCAATCCACTCCCCACAAATGGAAGCCCAATCAAACCTATTTCCTCCAGGCCATTGGCGATCAAATGATGATGAGCGTGAGCCACACCCGCTTGCGCACGCTGGTCCGCCGCATGGGCGTGTCTGATGATCGCACCGGATTGCTCAGCCGCAGTTCCTACGTTGGGTGTCTCCTGAACGAAGCGGATCGCGCGCGCACTCAAGGCACCACGCTCTCGCTCGCCATCTTGCAAATCGATCGGGGTTCGGAAATGCTCCGGCAGCAGGGAGAAGCTCCCCTGGAAAAATTTCTTGAGCAACTCGCTCGTTCGCTGCAGCCGATGGTGCGCCAGAACGATATGGCGGTAAAGTATACTTCCTGGGCGCTCGCATTTATTTTGCCGGACACCACCAGTTCTGGCGCGCAAAACCTGGTCGAAAAGCTAAGACGCGCCGCCGCCGGAGTTCGTCCCCCTTGGGACTCCACGCAAATTACATTGAGTGCCGGAATCGTCGAAGCAGTGGCTCGGCAGGATTATGAAAGCGAAGATATCGTCACCGACCTGATCAACCGCGCGGAATTCACCATTGAGGAAGCGCGAAAAATCGGTGGAGATACGGTCGTGGTTGCGGAAGCGGCGAAACAATGAGGCGCAGCCATACAAGCTTCTGCAGCGCGACGTTCCCCGGACATTTCGCATCAAACCGTAGGCCTTAAATAAGCGAGGACGGTTATGTTCCCTACTGATGTTGTGATTGTTGCTGGTGCGCGCACGCCCATGGCTCGCTACACCGGTGTTTTCTCTGAGGTTTCCGCAATTGATTTGGGAGCGCATGCCGCTAAAGCCGCTGTGGAGCGCTCAGGCGTCGATCCCGCGGATTTCGACCACGTAGTCTTTGGAAACGTGTTGCAGACCAGTTCGGACGCGATTTATGGAGCGCGGCATGTCGGCCTGAAGGCTGGATTGAAGCAGGAAACGCCCGCAGTGACGGTGAATCGCCTGTGCGGCTCGGGAATCGAATCTATCGCGCAAGCTGCGCAACGCCTGCTCCTCGGCGAAGCGAACATGGTCGTCGCGGGTGGGATGGAGAATATGACCCAAGCGCCCTTTGTCATCCGCGGCGCCCGCACCGGGCTGAAACTCGGTAGTGGAGCCCTGGAAGACTTTCTTTTCGTTGGCTTAACCGATTCCTACTGCGGCTTGCCCATGGCGGTAACGGCAGAGAAATTGGCTGGCCAGAAAGGAGTCACTCGCGCCGACGCTGACGCGTACGCGTTGAGGAGCCAGCAAGCAGCGGATGCTGCCGCGAAAGCTGGCGTCTTCAAAGAAGAAATCGTGCCTGTGGAAGTAAAGCAGGGAAGAAAATCAATCCTCGTGGCGGAAGACGACCACCGCCGTCCAGACACCACCATGGAGATGCTATCCAAGCTTCCGCCTTCCTTCCAAAAAGACGGCATCGTCACCGCGGGCAACGCCAGCGGAATTGTTGACGGCGCAGCGGCGGTCGTGGTCACGCGGGAAAAAATCGCCAAAGAGCGCGGGCTGAAACCGCTTGGCAGAATCGTATCGTGGGCCGCGGTGGGTGTTGATCCTACCATCATGGGAATTGGGCCGGTGCCGTCTTCCCGCAAAGCGCTGCAGTTGGCAGGATTGAAGCTCGAGCAGATCGATCGCATCGAAGTGAACGAAGCCTTCGCCGCGCAATACCTCGCGGTCGAAAAGGAGCTCGGGCTGTGCCGCGACAAAACTAACGTGAATGGGGGCGCGATTGCTCTCGGTCATCCCCTCGGCGCTTCCGGCACCCGATTGGTGATCACTCTCCTGAACGAACTTCGCCGCAAGGGACTCAAGTACGGTTTGGCGACGGCTTGCATCGGCGGCGGGCAGGGAATCGCCATGGTTGTGGAAGCGCTCGGAAACTAAGGGAACCAATTAGCTTCATCGTGAGTGCGGTGCTGGCGGCACACGATTGCCGAGTCTTTGGTACACTTTTTCGGGGTAGTTCTCTCCCGCCGGGCTCGCAAGTTTCTTCTGACGTGAGGAAATAGAATGGCAATTCAGAAAGTTGGCGTTGTTGGGTGTGGGTTGATGGGTTCGGGAATCGCCCAGGTTTGTGCGCACGCCGGATTCTCCACGGTCGTCCGGGAAGTCACACCCGAACTTGTGGACAAAGGTCTGAAGGGGATTGAGAAGAACCTGTCGCGTTTGGTTGAAAAGGGCACGATCACGGCCGCGGCCAAGAGCGAGATTTGGGGACGCCTGAAAGGTTCCACTTCCCTCGATGAGCTCAAGGACTGTGACCTCGTCGTGGAAGCAATCATCGAGCAGTTACCGGCCAAGCGTGAACTATTTTCTGCGCTCGACAATCTCTGCCCGGCACACACGATTTTCGCCAGCAACACCTCTTCGCTGACCATCACCGAAATTGCGGCGGCCACCAAAAGGCCGCAACGCTTCGTCGGTCTGCATTTTTTCAATCCCGTACCGGTGATGAAACTCGTGGAAGTTGTGAGGACCATCGCCACCGACCCCGCCGTGTATGAAGAAATGGTGAATTTCGGCGCGAAGTTGGGCAAAACCTCCGTGCGCGCGCACGATAGCGGTGGATTTATTGTGAATCGCTTGCTGGTCCCTTATCTGCTCGACGCGATTCGCGCGTTGGAAGAAGGCGTCGGTTCCGTGGTCGATATCGACAATTCCATGAAGCTGGGTTGCGGCTATCCCATGGGCCCGTTCACACTTCTCGACTTCGTCGGACTGGACACAACGTATTACATCTCGCAAATCATGTTCGACGAATTTAAAGAAAAGCGTTTTGCCGCGCCTGCTTTGCTGAAGCGCATGGTCCTGGCGGGCTGGCATGGCAAAAAGTCCGGCCGCGGATTCTACGATTATGCCGACCCCGCGAATCCCAAACCCATGAGCCTGTGAGGACTGATCATGTCCTATGAAAATCTGCTTTATGAAAAAAAGAACGGAATCGCTTACATTACATTCAATCGGCCCAAGGTCTTGAATGCGCTCAACCGTAAAACGGTAGAAGAATTGCAGCAGGTTCTGATTGATGCGCGAGACGATTCCGACGTGCGTGTGCTGGTCCTCACCGGCTCTGGAGAAAAGGCCTTTGTCGCGGGCGCGGATATTAACGAACTGGCGCAGCAAACTCCCGTGAACGGCAAGGAATTTTCGCTCTTCGGGCAAAGCGTGTTCCACTTGCTTGAAACCATAGGCAAGCCGTCCATTTGCGCCATCAATGGGTTTGCGCTTGGCGGTGGTTGCGAACTCGCGCTGTGCTGCTCCATTCGCCTCGCCAGCAAAACTGCTAAACTCGGCCAGCCGGAAGTGAAATTAGGTATTCTTCCCGGCTACGGTGGATCGCAACGCATGGCTCGACTCTGCGGAAAAGGCATGGCGCATGAACTCTGTTTGACTGGCGAGATGATCACTGCCGAAGAAGCGCAACGCATCGGCTTGGTCAATCACATTTACGAATCCGGGGAGCTTCTGCCCGCGGCGGAAGCCATGGCCAAAAAATTTATCGAAAAAGCGCCGCTCGCGGTGAAATACTGCATGGAAGCGATCGAGCGCGGCGTGGAAATGCCTTTGCAAGAAGGCCTTTTCCTGGAAGCCACGCTTTTCGGGTTGTGTTGTGCAACAGAGGATATGCGCGAAGGCACCAAGGCATTCCTGGAAAAACGCACCGCCCAGTTTCAGGGAAAATGAGCTCAGGATGACGGAAAAGCTGCAGCCGGGAAAAATCGACGGAGCGATGAACGCAGCAGGTCTGCGATTTGCGGTGATCGTTAGCCGCTTCAACAGTTTCATTACCGAGCACCTGCTGCAAGGCGCCCTGGATGCTCTGGAGCGTAGCGGCGCAACTAGCAAAAATGTCGATGTCGTGCATGTGCCCGGCTCTTTTGAATTGCCGCTCGCTGGGAAAAAGGCGGCACAGTCCGGTCGCTATGACGCGATCATCGCCATTGGATGCATTCTCCGAGGCGAAACCGCTCACTACGATTACGTGTGCTCAGAAACAGCGCGCGGTTTGCAACTGGCTCAGATGGATACCGGCGTTCCCGTCATGTTCTGTGTCCTGACCTGCGACACATTGGAACAGGCCATCGACCGCGCGGGACTGAAAGGTGGCAACAAGGGATTCGAATCCGGGCTAGCCGCCGTAGAAATGGCGCAGCTCTGCCGCAAGCTTGGCGGCTCGGGCAAATCAGCGGATTCGCGCAAGGAGCGTCGGGGCTAACGTGGCGCTTCGGACGAAATCCCGCGAGTTTGCGATGCAGATGCTGTTTCAGTGGGACATGAGCCAGCAAGATCCCACCAAGCTTGAAACTACATTTTGGAAAAGCGCGAAAGCCGCTGCGCAGACGCGCACGTTCGCGAATCAATTATTCGAAGGCGCCGCACACGATGCCAAGGAATTAGACGAAATCATCGCCAAGCACGCGGCCAACTGGCGGCTTGAACGAATTTCCGCGATTGATCGCGCAATCTTGCGCCTCGCTATGCACGAGATGCGCGCTACAGATACGCCAGCAAAAGTGGTCATCAATGAAGCAATCGATTTAGCAAAGAAATTTTCTTCCGACGAAGCGGGCGGCTTTGTAAACGGCATTCTTGATACGTACCGTAAATCTCTGAATGTGGAATAGTCCGCGGTAGCGCAACGGCGCGGCTTAGGTGCGAATCACTCCTTCAAACACTTTCACCGCCGCCCCACTTACGCGCGGCGTCAATTTCTTCCCGGATTGACTCACTTCCACCTCGATTTGGCTCGGCCGCCCTATTTCCACGCCCTGGGTAACGTGCAGCGTATGCCCCGCGCCTAATTTCCCGTGTTTCACCAAATATGCTCCCAGCGAGCCTGCCGCTGATCCTGTCGCCGCATCTTCGTAAAGTTCCCACGGCATCATGCCGCGGGCCCAGACGCTGTGATTCGGGCCGATCGCGAAACAATATGCCAGCGCGCCTTCTTTTCCAAACAGCCGCGCCAGTTCCACCATATTCATTTGAATCTTCACCAGCGCCGCGCGATTCTTCAACGGCACCATCAGATTGTAGATTCCCGTGGACACAAACTCCGGTTGCAGCTTCGGATCCAGGTCCTTTGGCGAGAGTCCCAGCGCGCCCGCCAGCTTCTTCTTATCAATGTTCGAAGCCTTGAACGACGCGTCCTTCTGCGTCATCGTGACTCGCTGCGGGCGGCCATCTTTAAAGCGAATTTCCACCGGCAAGATCCCAGCTCCGGTCTGCTGCATCACATGGACTCCGCCCTCTTGCGCAGGCACGACGCCAAGTTCCGCAAGAAGAAACCACGTTCCGATCACCGGATGGCCCGCCAGTTTTAACTCTTCCTTAGTCGTGAAGATGCGCAGTCGCGTCAGCGCTCGGTCGTCCGTAGGCTTTTGCACGAAAACCGTTTCCGAGAGATTCATCTCCCGTGCGATGGCCAGCATCTGGTCCGTGGACAGCCCGTCTCCATCCGTGATCACGGCCAGAGGATTGCCCTGAAAGCGTGTCGTCGTGAAAACGTCCAAGGTATAAAAGCGGTGGTTCATAATCCGGCCGTGCCGTTCGCAATCCGCAAATACCGCAATCAAATGTGCTCCAGGTGGCGAACAGTCCTTTCATTTGTAATGTTTCCCGTGTTCAGAGTGCTTTTCGGCTCCAGCAAAACCAGATGGACTTCCTCTTCCGCAACTGGCTGATGCTCTACTCCGTGCGGCACAATCAGAAACTCTCCCGCGTGAACCAATTCTTCGCGATCCCGCAAACGTATCCGTAGCGTTCCTTTGATTACCAGGAACAGTTCATCCTCGACATCGTGATGATGCCAGACGAACTCACCCTTCAGTTTGACCAACTTCACCGCGAAGTCGTTCAATTCGCCGGCCACTCGAGGATTCCAGTAATCCTGGATTTTGCTGAATCTTTCCGTCAGATTCACGGTATCCATGTACTCCTCCTAAAGCGATTGAATCTTCTCCACGGTAGCACGCAGCACTTTCTGAGTGGTATCGGCCTGGGAAGTCTCGGAATAAATTCGCAGCAGATTTTCCGTTCCCGAGGGGCGTACCATCACCCAACCGATATCGCCAAGATAGAGCTTGATCCCGTCCATGTTCTCCCGTTGGACGATGGGCCAGTTTTCCAGATTCTTGATCTTCTCGTCTGAAAACTGCGCGATGGCCTTCTGTTTCTGCGCGGCCGTGACATCCAGGTCGATCCGGCCGTAGTGAAACTCCCCAAACTCTTTATGCAGTGTGCCAATCAATTCGCCCAGCGATTTCCGGTGCCACGCCATCAACTCCGCCAGTAGCAGCGCGGAAACGGTAGCATCGCGTTCCGGTAAGTACAGGCTGGTGCCGATTCCGCCGCTTTCTTCTCCGCCAATCAGAATGTTTTGCTCCAGCATTAGCTCACAAATGTATTTGAAGCCGATGGGCACTTCGTGTAGCCGGCGTTTGTATTTCGCTGCCAGTTTGTCGATAAGTTTGGTCACCGAAAATGTTTTGGCGATGTCGCCGTCAAGCTTCCTTGTGCCGATCAAGTGCCAAACCAGCAGCGCGAAAATTTGGTGAGGATTGACGAACGTGCCGTCACGATCGATAGCTCCAATGCGGTCGCCATCGCCATCTGCAGCGAATCCCGCGTCGAACTTTCCCGCGAGCAACGCCTTTCGCAGGGCATCGATATGCGGCGCAATCGGTTCGGGGTGAACGCCGCCAAAATGCGGATCGCGTGTGCCGCGAATCTCCTCGGAAACAATTCCGTTGCGCCGGAAAAGCTCGTGCAGCAGCCCGGCGGCCGAACCATGCATGGGATCCACGACGAATCGGAATTTTGCATCGCGTAAGCGCTGCCAATCCACCAATTTCTCGATCGTATCGAGATAGGGAGCGCGAGGTTCCAGCGAATGAATCAATTCTTTCCTGGCCGGCAACGGCGCCACGCCATTCGACTGCACCGCCATTAATTCATGTTCGATTTGCGCCACGATGGAGGGCAGCGCGCTGCTGCCGTAACTCGCTTTGTATTTCACTCCATTCCAGGAATGCGGATTGTGACTCGCGGTCACCACGACTCCACCCGCTGCATTGCGTTGCCGCACCAGCAACGAAATCGCGGGAGTAGGACACGGCTTGTCCGTAAGCCATGCGGGCGTACCCGTGGAACTGATTACTTCGGCGATTGCCTGCGCAACCGTGTCCGATTCATGCCGATGGTCATAGCCAACCAGGACACCCTTCCGCGCGTCTTCCGCTCTCACGACGTAGCGCGCAATTGCTTCGGCCACGATGCGCGCGTTCGCCACCGTAAAATCTTCTCCGATGACCCCGCGCCAACCATCCGTGCCAAATTTGATTGCGCTCATGACCTGTGAGTATACGCGAAGGTTTCCACGCGCCAAAGACTCAGGATTACAAATGGTTCGAAATCGCTCTCGCTCGTTCAAACGCTTAAAGCAGCTTTTTGAGCTTTCGTTCCTCGAGAGCCTTTACAATTTTCCCTACGTCCTGCGCGCGCTCGCGCGAGCAGATCAGTAGCGCGTCCGGTGTTTCCACCACAACCAAGTCGCGCACTCCCAGTGCAGCGATAAACTTGTTCGGACTCCACAAAAAATTGCCCTCGGCATCCAGGGTTTCTCCAAAGCCCGCTAAAATGTTTTCGCCCGGCCGCTTCGCCGTCAGGTCATAAACTGCCGCCCAGGATCCGATGTCGCTCCAACCTATATCCGCCGGAATCACAAAAACGCCGCCCCGATCTGACGAGGTTCCTCCAGCCGCTGCTGCCTTTTCCAGAATCGCGTAATCCACTGAAATATTCTCAAGCTTCGAATAAGTTCTTTTCAATTGCGCTGCATAACTGCGCTTGTCAATGTGCCGCGACAGCGATTCGATTGCTTGATGCGTTTCTGGCAGAAATCGGCGCAGCGCGTTCAGAAAGGTCGAGACCCGCCAGAAGAACATCCCGGCATTCCACTGATACATTCCCGATGCCACATATTCCTGAGCAATCGCAAGTTCCGGTTTTTCGGTGAACCGGGACACCGGGAAAACCTTATACCCCTCGACGATGGTGGGTGGTTCTGCGCGTTCGATATAACCGAAACCCGTTTCCGGGAACGTTGGCGGAATCCCCAGCACCACCATACGATCTTCGGTTTCAGCAACTTTGAATGCCGACCTGACAATTTCGCGATAGCGTTCCGGCTGAGAGATGTAGTGATCCGACGGCAGCACGGCCATCAGAGCATCACCGTTCGCCGCGTAACGGATGTTAATCGCCGCCAAGGCAATCGCGGCGGCGGTGTTGCGGCCCACCGGTTCGGTAAGAACCCTCTTGCGCGCGCCAGTGGGTAGCTGTTTACGCAGTACAGCGACCTGTTCGGAGTTCGTCACGCACCAGATGCGTTCCGCGGGGATTAGCGGACGCCAGCGCTCGACAGTCTGCTGCAGCATGGTGGTTTTTCCCACAATGCTGAGCAGCTGTTTAGGAGCACGGGTGCGGCTCCTTGGCCAAAATCGTGTGCCGCGTCCTCCGGCGAGAATTACCGCATGTGCGATGAGCTTCTTCTCGGTCATGATTTCACGAGATCAAAACTTTTGCGATGGCGTGAGGATCAAATCCCATGCGAATTAATTGGCTGTGTAACTCCACCGGGTCCGGGACTGTGACACGCAGCAGCGATGCTGTATTTTCCGGCTGCAAGAGTGTAGTTTGCATCATTGCGGGAAGAAACCATGCTTGACCTGAGTGGAAAGGGTGAGATTGCTCGCCGTCGTGCAATACTCCTTTGCCCGATAAGATGATGATCAACTGAAACTCCGACGGATCGCTCTCAATCGGCGTGGTCCGGTCGCAATCCCAACGCTCGGTGGCGAAAAACTCACAAGCGGCCAGCAAATGTTTATTCGCATCGGGCGAGTGCAAGGCAAGAGCGGGAATCTTACCGCTTCGGGTGCCATCGAACCGCGTCACTTCCATGGCCTTCTCCAAATGCAGTTCTCGGGGCTTTCCGAGAGCATCCACGCGCCCGTAATCGTAGACACGATACGTCAAGTCCGAGTATTCCTGAATCTCGCAAACGATCATGCCGGGAAAATCGCGTGCTGGGTGCCTGGTTCAACGAAATAGGTTTCGCCCGCGTGCACGGGATAACGCATAAACAAATCTTCGACAGTTTCATGCGCAACCGCGGCAAGAAACTCCTCTCGCGTGACTCCTTTTCTTAGTCCGATCAGCAGTTCGGCGCCCGGATTTGCCGAAACAATGTGCCACATCTCCGTTTTGCCGCGTCCCCTGGCCGCCTGTTCGAATTTACTGGCGAAGGCATCATCCGGATGCACCTGGATCGAAAGCTTATCCATGGGAAACAAAAACTTTGCCAACAGTGGAAACTCTGGATATCTGGCCGGACGGGTACCTCGCCAGCGCAGCGGCATCTCCCGCCAGCTCTCGCCTAAAGATTTTCCCCGGTACGGACCGTTGGCCACACGCGAACTCAGCGCCGTCAGCCAAGCCTCGCCGATCGGCTCCGCCAAGTTGGTTTGCTCTGGAAAGAGCGGCGCCAGGGAGCGGGTCCCCCAAGGTCGCGGACTAAAACATGGATCGATGCGTGTTAGCGCTGGTTCGGGCACGATCAGGTGGTAGCTTCAGCTCGAGTAAAAAACTTCTCCAATCGCCGGAGTCCTTCGTCGATCCTTTCGATGGATGTGGCATAGGATAGTCTCAGGAATCCTGGGGCCCCAAACGCTTCTCCCGGTACCAGCGCCACGTGCGCCTTCTCCAGAAGCTCTTTCGCAAGCTCGGTGCAGCTTTTCGCCAGCGGATAGCTTCCTTGCAGGTGCGCCGATATATTCGGAAAGGCGTAAAACGCGCCGCCCGGCCACTCACATTCCACGCCGTCAATCTTCCGCAATCCTTCCACGATGCGTTTCCGGCGTTTGGCGTACTCCGCGAGCATCGGCGGAACTGTTTCCATGCCGCCACGCATTGCTTCCAGGGCCGCGTACTGCGCGATGGATGTGGGATTCGATGTGGACTGGCTCTGGACCTTGATAATGGCCTGAATCAGCGGCTCGGGCCCAAGCGTGTAGCCGATGCGCCATCCGGTCATCGCGAATGTCTTCGAAACCGAACCTACGATGATCACGCGCTCCTTGGAGTTTTGCGTGCTCGCGATGGAGAACGACTTGTGCGGTTCATACACGAAATGCGAGTAGCATTCATCTCCCATCAGCCAGACATTATGTTTGTTGCATACCGCCAAAATCCGCTCGTACTCGTCCGCGTCGACAACCCCGCCCGTGGGATTGCTCGGCGAATTGATGATTACCATTTTCGTTTTCGGCGTGATGGCGTTTTCAATGACCGCGGCTTTCGCGCTGAATCCGTCTTCCTGCCGCGTTTGCACAATCACCGGAGTGCCGCCCGCGTACTTGATAATGTCGGGATAACTGACCCAATAGGGCGCGGGAACGATCACTTCGTCCCCATTTTGAATGAGCACGCACATCGTGTTGAAGATCGAGTGCTTTCCGCCAACGTTCACGACGCATTCTTTCGGGTTGTAATTGGATCCCAGTTCGCGGTGGTGCCAAGCAGGAATGGCTTCACGCAATGGCGCGATGCCGCCCGTCGGGGTGTACTTTGTGCGATTTTCTTCGATGGCGCGAATCGCCGCTTTCTTTATGTGTTCCGGCGTCGGGAAATCGGGCTCACCTGGGCCAAAGTCCGCGATGTCCACGCCCTTGGCCTTCAATTGTTCGGCCGCGGCAATCACGACAGCGGTTGGCGATACCTGTATCCGGTTAATACGATTGGTCAGTTCCACAACCTCTCCTTGGGGCAACGGCGATTGATAGAAGTACAGTGTTCAAGAAATCGCGAAGAATTTCAACGTGGAACGCGTATCGACACGCCTCCAACTAAGACAATATGGCTTCCGCGGCAGAAGCGCGACATGAAACCTGAGAGCGCACGCAGGGCGGCAACTACGTGTGGACGGATTACCTCGTGCGGGGATGGGGCGCAGGAGTGCCGCGACCCTACCGAGAAGCGATCAGCGTCGGTGCCCGATCTAAAGTTCGGCCACTACACAAGCCAAAACAAAGGGCACGGGCTTGGCGTTCGCAGCTCAGGGCGCGTGTGTGTGGAAACGATTTTTGCGTATGGGCGGAAAATATGGGGTTTAGTGAAAACGAGGTTTGTATGTGCAGAATCTGAATGGGTTACAAACAGCTTGTTTTGATCATGATGTGCAAGTGCTGAATCTAAATGGGTTACGGAGCCGAAATTCGCAAGTGCGCATTCTAAATGAGTTAAAAGCGAAGGCCGGTCTGTACAGCTGTTCACTCCTAAAGTATACGATTAAGGTACTTAAAAGTAAAGTATAATTTGGCACCGACGTGCCGTGGGTACCGGGTCAAAGTACAAGATTACAGCGTCGGAAGCGGCCACGCTCCCGGCTTCGCTCGTGTAGGGGCAGGACTTTACGTTGCGATTCTGAAGGCTTCAGGAAATCTTCGAACGCAAACGCTGCTCGACCACGGCGGGGACCAATCCAGTGAGCGGGCCGCCCAGGTGTGCGATTTCGCGAACCAGTTTCGCACTCAAATAGCTGTAGCTTTCTCCAGGCAGCATAAACACCGTTTCCAGTTGCGGTTCCAATTTCCGGTTCATCAACGCCATCTGCAGTTCATACTCGTAATCGGAAATCGCGCGGATACCGCGCAGAATCACGCCCGCACCGCGCTTGCGCGCGTAGTCGACCAGCAAGCCGTCGAACACGTCAACCTCAACGGCTTCCCACTGCCGAGTAACCTCGCGGAGCATTTCCACGCGCTCCGGCAAAGAAAACAGCGGTTCCTTCTCGACGTTCTTCAACACCGCTACGATCAGGTGGTCGAACATCTTCTCCCCGCGGCCAATGAGGTCAAGATGTCCGTTGGTCACGGGGTCGAACGTGCCTGGATAGATGGCCACAGAAGTTTTCATTTTGGATTCGAGGGTGGCTCCGCGGCCACATTCTAACTCAAAAAACGGCCAGCGGATGAATTTCGCGGCGAGTCGGAACCGGCGGTGTGCGAAACACCTTGTGTCTTGCGGCGCTGCTGTGCCAATCTCATCTGTTCTGTGTTGTAACGTTTTAATAGCGGCGTTTGTAGGGGTACTTCCGGAGGGCATTCCCATGACCCAGCTTGTCAAGAAATGCATAGTTGTACTTGCGTTGGCTTCGCTCGTGCTTCCCTTTATGCCTGCACGGGCACAATCGACGAATGATCTGAACGTGATGCCTTTGCCGGCGAAAATGCAGCCCGGTAGCGGCTCTTTGAAAATTGATGGCGGATTCACGTTGGCCTTTGAAGGTTTTCGAGACGCCCGCCTCGACCGCGCCGGCGAGAGGTTCCTCACGACGCTTCGCCATCAAACGGGACTCGTTTTTGGACATGGCGCCACGGATCCCGCCAAAGCCATTCTGCTCGTGACCACCGACCACGACAGCAAGCCGGTTCAGGAATTGGGCGAAGATGAATCCTGCTCTCTCGAAATTACGCCAGCAGGCGCGAAGCTCCATGCCGCCAATACTCTAGGCGCATTGCGCGGGCTGCAGACTTTTCTGCAGCTAGTTTCCGTGTCCCCAAATGGTTTTGTGGTTTCCGCCATCAGCATTCAAGACCAGCCGCGCTTTCCCTGGCGCGGTTTGATGATCGACGTCTCGCGGCATTTTATTCCATTGCCGGTGTTGAAACGCAATCTTGACGGCATGGAAGCGGTGAAGCTGAACGTGTTCCACTGGCACCTCTCGGACAATGAAGGCTTCCGTGTGGAAAGCAAAAAATTTCCGAAACTTCACGGCGAGGGCTCGGATGGCCAGTTTTATACCCAAGAGGAAATTCGCGAGCTGATCGTTTACGCGCGCGACCGCGGGATTCGCGTGGTTCCCGAATTCGATATGCCGGGGCATAGCACGGCCTGGTTCGTCGGCTACCCGGAACTGGCCAGCGGATCTGGTCCGTATCAATTGGAACGCAAATGGGGCGTCTTCGATCCCGCAATGAATCCTACCGACGAAAAGACATACAAGTTCCTGAATGAATTCATCGCGGAGATGGCCAAACTTTTCCCCGATCACTACTTCCACATCGGTGGCGACGAAGTGAACGGCAAGGAGTGGGACTCCAATCCAAAAATTCAGGAATTCATGAAATCCCACAACATTAAGAACAACGTCGAACTGCAGACCTATTTCAGCCAGCATGTTCAGGAACTCGTCGTAAAACATGGCAAGGTTCCCATCGGCTGGGACGAGATCCTCGTGCCCGGGGTCTCCAAGAACATCGTGATTCAATCGTGGCGCGGTTCGGATGCTCTGGCCGCCGCGGCAAAGGGTGGTTATCGCGGCATTCTATCGAATGGGTATTACATCGACCTGGGTTGGAGTGCCGCTCGTCACTACGCAGTCGATCCTCTTGGCGGAGCCGCCGCGAATCTCACGCCGGAAGAAAAGGAGCGCGTCCTGGGTGGCGAAGCAACGATGTGGTCCGAGTACGTGAACTGGGAAAATATCGATTCCCGAGTGTGGCCCCGCATGGCTGCTATCGCGGAACGCTTCTGGTCGCCTCAGACCACAACCGATTTGCCTTCGATGTACACACGGATGGAAGCGGAGAGTACGCGGCTCGAGTGGCTGGGGTTAACCCATCGCTCCTACCAGCGTCCCATGGTCGAACGTATGGCCGGACCCGTGCCCGCAGCACAAGTCAACGCGCTTTACGAGGTTGCACAGGCGCTCGAACCGGTTAAGGATTACAACCGGGAAAGCACCCCTGGTGAGGAGCCCACACAACTCAAACCGCTCAATCGCATGGTTGACGCCGTCCACCCGGAAAGCGAAGTGTCTCGTCAGTTCTCCGTTGCCGTCGACCAATTCCTTGCTGGTTCCTGCAAGGACGCAGGGAAGGCTGCCGCGCTTCGTGCTCAACTAAGCGATTGGGCTGCGATTGATTCGCAAATGCAGCCGCTCCTGCAAACGTCGGCTCTCGTCCAGGATGCGGCGCCCGCCTCCGCTGCTTTTTCGCAATCTGCGGAATTGGCGCTAACTGCCCTCGATCGCATTGCTCAGGGTTTGCCCTTGCCAGACTCGCTCAAGAAATTACAAACGGATGCCTTGGCATCGTTCGAAACCCAAGCGCATAAGAGTCAACTGACCATTCCCGCGATGCCGGCATTCCAGAAGCTCATCGAAGCCTCCGCAACCGGTGGCGTCTGCGCCGCAGGGAAGTAGCGCCAACCGTTCACCGCGAAATGTGACCGTTCACAATACAAATGAGGCCATTTACGGGTAACTGCTTGGAAATGGGACCAGTACAGTCCTATTGTAACTTTGGCTAAACTCAGGGCTTGTCTTAGATTGGGCTTTGACAAGCGGGGGCGCAGAGGGTATATTTTAAATACGACCAATTGGGTCGTATTAGCATCTTATCTGATGCCGGAAGTCGAAACCTGAGGATATGTTCAAGCTATCGAAAAAGGCGGATTACGGATTAATCGCGATGAAGCATCTCGCGAATCGTCGTGGGGATCACGCTTGCAGTGCGAACGAGATTGCCGAGGAGTACGGTATCTCGGCCACATTGATGGCCAAGGTGCTCCAGAAACTCGCAAGGCACGGGTTAGTGGCAGCCAAGCATGGCTCGACCGGCGGGTACCAGTTGGCGAAGGGGCCGGATCGCATCAGCGCGTTGGACGTGCTTACCGCCATTGATGGGCCGGTGCTGATTACGTCTTGCGTCACCAGCCATGGGAACTGCGACGCGACCGAGCGCTGCTCCGTCAAAGAGCCGTTGCAGCGCGTGAACGAAAGTATCTTGGGAGTTTTGAGCACGGTGACGATCGCTCATTTGAGCGAAGAGAAACAGGAGCCGTCGCTCGTGGAATTAAAGGGAATGGACCGATTAGCGGTAACGCGCTAGCGGGAGCCTGCACCTAAAGAGGAGAAGAGGACATATGGCCGTCAAGTTGCCGATCTACATGGACAATCACGCAACCACTCCGCTTGACCCACGGGTGCTCGAGGCCATGATGCCTTATTTCACCGATAAATTCGGGAATGCCGCGAGCCGCAACCACTCATTTGGCTGGTCTGCTGAAGAAGCGGTGGAGAACGCGCGCCAGCAAGTCGCCTCGCTGATCAACGCCACGGCGAAAGAGATTATTTTCACCAGCGGCGCCACGGAATCCGACAACCTGATGATCAAGGGCGTCGCGGAAATGTACCGTGAAAAGGGCAATCACATCATTACCCAGGCCATTGAGCACAAGGCTGTGCTGGACACCTGTAAGAATCTGGAGAAACACGGTTTCGAAGTCAGCTATTTGCCAGTGCAAAAAGATGGGCGCGTCGACCCCGAGGATGTGCGTAAAGCCATCCGGCCAACCACAATCCTGATCTGCATCATGTATGCCAACAATGAAATTGGCGTGGTCAATCCCATAGCGGAAATCGGCAAGATTGCCAAGGAACGCGGCATCATCTTCGCGGTGGATGGTGTGCAGGCGGTAGGCAAGATTCCCGTGGATGTGCAGAAGGACAATATCGACCTTCTGGCGATTTCCGCGCACAAGATTTATGGGCCGAAAGGCGTGGGGGCGTTGTATGTGCGCCGCCGCAACCCACGTGTGCAGCTTTCCGCCATCATCGACGGCGGTGGCCACGAGCGCGGCATGCGTTCGGGCACGTTGAACGTGCCGGGCATCGCCGGCCTTGGCAAGGCTTGTGAACTTTGTCACCAGGAAATGGCCACCGAGTCCGAGCGGCTCCGCGGACTGCGCGACAGGCTGAAAGCGGGGTTCGAGGCCAAACTGGACGAAGTTTTCATCAATGGTTCGTTGGAGCACCGGCTCCCGAACAACCTCAACATGAGCTTCGCGTATGTCGAAGGCGAATCCCTGTTGATGGGGATCAATGACGTAGCTGTTTCCAGTGGTTCCGCATGCACCTCGGCAACCTTGGAGCCGAGCTATGTACTCAAAGCTCTAGGCGTGGGCGAGGATCTGGCGCATACGTCGATCCGCTTCGGCCTGGGGCGGTTTACAACTCAGGAAGAAGTTGATTATGTGGTCGACAAAATGGTGCAGGTTGTGACCAAGCTTCGCGAGCTTTCGCCACTTTATGAAATGGCGAGGGAAGGCATCGATATTTCCAAGGTCAAGTGGCAAACCGCGTAAACAGGAAAGATGAAAAAAAGAGGCAACATGGCGAGCGCTATAGCAAGTGAAGGAACACTTCGAATTCACCGTTCGATTGCGGGTACATCCGCGCCATTCCGCGTGACCTACCAGGCTTATCAGGACGGCGACGAACCAGCCCCGGCTGCAGAACGTGCCTTTTATCACCTCCAGGATGTTCGGGAATTCCTGAACGTTCTTGGAATCGGCGCGCAGTACGTCCGAGACGCGCTGCGCGAACTTACGGCGGGACGTTCCGCGTTTCTGACCAACATCGCCCTTACCGAAAAGGCGATGAAAAACGCAGGGTTCGGCAATCTTCTCGCAGCGGCGAGAGGCTAAATTTCGGGATCACGTGAAGGAGAGAAGGGCACCATGGCATACAGCGAAAAAGTAGTCGATCATTACAATAATCCACGCAACGTGGGCAGCCTGTCCAAGGAAGATCCCAACGTCGGAACTGGCTTGGTGGGCGCTCCGGAGTGCGGCGACGTAATGAAGCTGCAGATGAAAATCAATCCGGAGACGCGGGTCATTGAGGAAGCCAAGTTCAAGACCTTTGGCTGCGGCTCGGCCATCGCCAGTTCGTCCTTGGCGACTGAGTGGGTGAAGGGCAAGACCGTTGATGAGGCGCTGGCAATCAAGAACACGGATATCGTCCGTGAACTCTCGTTGCCCCCCGTGAAGATTCACTGCTCCGTGCTCGCCGAGGATGCCATCAAGGCGGCCATCGGCGATTGGAAGAAAAAGCACGGTGTGGAAGTTCCCGCGCACGAAAAGGCTTCGCACTAAGCGAGCCTTGCGCGTGTTAGTGGCGTCTTCCGGCGGCAACTAGAGACCGTCGGAGGATGCTGTCCAGGGTTTTGACAATCGCTCCGGGAAGCGCAGGTGTTTTTAATGCCGACGGAAACCACAACTCAGGTGACCGAGAAAATCGGACCGGTGGTTCATCTGACTGAGCGTGCTGCCAAGAAGATTCTTGCGCTGCTCGCTAAGGAAGGTGTATCGCCGACGTCCGGTGGTCTGCGTGTCGGTATCCAGGGTGGCGGCTGTTCGGGTCTTTCTTATGCCATGCGCCTGGATACACAAGCGCGTGATCGCGACAAGGTTTTCGAAGAGTTCGGCGCTCGCATCTTCGTAGACCCCAAAAGTCTCCTGTACCTTAACGGAACCACGTTGGAGTATGAGGAAACGCTGATGCGTCAGGGTTTCGTTTTTCAGAACCCAAATGCGGCGCGGAGTTGTGGCTGCGGAAGTTCTTTCACGGCGTAACAATAGCACAGACTTCACTCTGTGCCTCTGGTGCTGGGGTCGGTCGGATCAGTGGTTGGCTACCGCAAGCGCCAGCCACTTTTTTTATGTTTGGAGCGACAACTTAGACCATGGCTGGTTCATTTTCCACCACGAATGCACCGCTTGTTTGTTGGAATTGCCACGAGCGCACCATTGGCACGCATTTCTGCTCGTCGTGTGGCAAGGTGCTGCAGGTCCCGGAGCACAGCGACTATTTCGCCATGTTCGAAATGCCGCGCAAACTGTGGATTGAGATGGGCGCCCTCGAGCAAAAGTTTCTGCAACTCAGTTGGAAGCTTCACCCTGACAATTTCGTGAATGCCAACCCGGACGAACGCGAAATCTCGCTGAAACGCAGTTCGGAATTAAACGACGCTTATCGTACGTTGCGAGATCCCGTTGCTCGTGTCGAATACTTGCTGGCCATTGAAGGTGCGCGCAAAGAAGGCCAAACCAAACAGCAAGCCCCGCCCGAATTGCTGGAAGAGGTCTTCGAACTAAACGAGTCGTTGGACGAATTGCGCGAAGCCAGGTCGTCGGGCAGCGATACCGCGGCTCTCAAACACCGTCTGGAAGCGGCGGAAAAGAATTTTGAGGGCAAACTGGGCGAAGTCGATGGCGAGTTGCAAGTCGCAGCGCGCGAGTGGGATGCCGCGCTCAATTCAGAGGATGCTTCACAGCGCCAGCAGATCAAGAACAAGCTGAATGATCTGCTGAATCGCCGTTCGTATATCCGGAATCTAGTCGTTAACGTCCAGAAGGAATTGTTGTAGCGCCATGGGGAAAATCGTCGGCATCGATCTAGGGACAACCAACAGCCTGGTCGCGTACATCGACCCCCAGACTGGGCAACCAAAGTGTATCCCGGGGCCGACGGGCAGCACGTTGTGTCCTTCGGTAGTAAGCCTGGACCCTGACGGAAGCGTTATCGTGGGCGAGCCCGCGCGTCGCCGTTTGCTCACTCAGCCGGAGCGCACCATCTATTCCGTCAAGCGCCTGATGGGGCGCGGCCCTGCCGATGTGCAGTCGGAGCTGAAGCTGTTTCCCTTTCGCATTGATCCATCCAGCAATCACGTCATTCGCGTTCAGCTGGGCGACAGGGTGTTTACCCCGCCGGAGATTTCCTCGTTCATTCTGCGCGAACTGAAGAATTGGGCGGAAGCGTTTTTTGGAGAAACAGTTGATCGCGCGGTCATCACCGTTCCCGCATATTTCAACGATGCCCAGCGCCAAGCCACCAAGGACGCCGGCAAACTCGCGGGCCTGGAAGTTTTGCGTCTTGTGAACGAACCCACAGCCGCTGCTCTGGCCTACGGCCTACACGAAAAACAGCGTGGCAAAGTGGCCGTATACGATCTGGGGGGCGGCACTTTCGACATTTCGATCTTGAAGCTCATTTCCACCAGCGAAGGCGACATCTACCAAGTTCTCTCCACGAATGGAGACACACATCTCGGTGGAGATGACATTGACAATCTCCTACAGGCGTTCGTTCACGAAGAAATTCTACAGACCGACAAAATTGATTTTTCCCCGCACGGCGAACTGGCTCAGGAACTACGAAAAGAACTGATCGCCATTAAGCACAAATTGTCCGCAGTCGAATCCGCTACTCTGCGTTTTCCCCTCCCGAATGGGAAGATTTACGTCCACGAATTCACACGCGGCGCACTCGACGCGCTGATCCGCCCCGTCGTGGACCGCACTATGGTGCCTGTCAAGCAAGCCTTGGCCGATGCAAAACTCAAGCCTGCGGAGATGGACGAGGTGGTTCTTGTTGGCGGCGCCACCCGCACGCCGATCATTCGCCGCACAGTCCAGGAATTCTTTGATCGCAAGCCGCACACCGAGCTGAATCCAGACGAAGTTGTCGCGCTTGGCGCCGCGGTGCAGGCGAACATCCTTGCTCACGGCGTGCAGAATATGTTGCTGCTCGACGTCACCCCGTTGTCGCTCGGTATTGAAACGTACGGCGGCGCGGTGGCCAAAGTGATTCCGCGCAACTCCACGATTCCCGCCAGTGCGCAGGAGTTGTACACCACCGGCGTCGACAATCAGACCGGCATCGACATTCACGTATTGCAAGGCGAGCGCGAACTGGCAAAGGACTGCCGCTCCCTTGCGCGCTTCACGCTTCGCGTTCCACCAGCGCCCGCGGGCCTGCCGCGCATCGAAGTGAAATTCCTGATCGACGCGAATGGTATCCTGCAAGTCGGCGCCAAAGATATTCGTACCGGCACCGAGCACACCATCGAAGTCCAGCCCAGCTATGGCCTGAATGACAACGACATCGAGCGCATGCTGGAAGAATCCATCGAATACGCCGAGCAGGATTTTGCTGAGCGCCAGGCGATCGAAGCGCGTACGGAAGCCGAAGCCATCCTTGTGGCCACCGCGAAAGCGCTCATGAATCCCAATGCCGTGAATTTGTCCGCGCCTGAGCGCGCGAAAATTGACACGTCCGTCGCCGCGTTGAAACAAGCGGTAAAGGGAACGGACTATAAGGAAATCCGCAGACAAATGGACGAAGTGAACCACGCCACCGAACATCTTGCCGAACTGCTGATGAATTCGGCTTTGCAATCGGCCCTGGAAGGCAAAAAATTGGCGGAGGTCTAGGGAGAGTAATATGGGCGGCAGCAATCCTTACATCGAAGAAGTGAAATACAAGAAGGCCACCAAGAAATTCAAAGTTACCTTTCTGCCCAGCGGAAAGACCGTGGAAGTCGATCCAGAGAAATTCCCGTACGGCCATAACGGTTTGCCGGGCAGCATTCTGGACATTTCCGAAGGATTCAAGATGGGGCTCGACCACGCGTGCGGAGGCGTCTGTGCCTGCTCGACGTGCCATGTGATGGTGAAGGAAGGGCTGGAATCGTGCAACGAAGCCACCGACGCGGAACTCGACGAACTCGATGAGGCGCCCGGCATCACGCCAAAATCGCGCCTGGGTTGCCAGACTGTTCCCGACGGCACCACCGATATCGTCGTGGAAATTCCCGAGTGGAATAAAAATTACGCCAAAGAATTGGACCACTGAGTACAAGCCATGCCGCACACTTTTGATTGGGACAATCTCGATGATATCGCCATCGGCTTAACCGATAAGTTTCCCGATGTTGATCCGCTGACTGTCCGCTTCACCGACATGCACAAGTGGATTACCGAACTTCCCGGTTTCACCGGCGATGCTCAAAAATCCAATGAGAGCAAACTCGAAGCCATCCAGATGGCCTGGCATGAGGAATGGGAAGATCGCCAGAAATAAGCGCCCTGCGCGGCAATAGCGCGTAACGCGCGATTCCCGTATAATTGAAAACTTGTAGTTACCTGCCTGTGGCGCTATGGTGCAACGGTTAGCACGCGGCCCTTTCAAGGCCGAAATACGGGTTCGATTCCCGTTAGCGCTACCAAATTCTCTTCTTCCGCCTGTTCCCTCTGTAAGTTGAATATTAAACAGCTTGAAGTGGTTCGATAATTTCCGTTGGCGAACTGCACGCCCTCCGGGAAAAGCGTGCGTTGGAATCGGTGCTTCTGGTCCAAAGAGCATTGCGACCAGAAGTTCGCTGGGTCAAGCAACGGGAACTCAGCAAAATCCAGGAGAGTTTCCAGATCATCGTGCTTAATTCTAGTTGCGCTGGATGTGCCTTTCGGGTTTGTGGGCGCCCTGCCGGGGTCTAGTACGTACCTTTCCGATTAGCCCGTTAATCGGGACTATGCACAATTTGCGTCCGATGATAACCTTTTGCCGGCCTTTGATCTTTAAGCAATAGCTGTCGTTCGAGTCCAGCGACCGTAGGCCACATGACCTCTGAACCGAACCATCAAGAACTTTCGATTGTTGAAGGCGGTCCATTGCATCGCATTCAACTGCGCCTTGGATTAATGAAGCAGCGCGCCCCTCAGATCGCCAGAAGGGCGGTGATTTTCGCGTTGGTTGCCTGGCTGCCACTGTAATCCTTTCGGCTGTGCAGGGCGTACTCTTCACGAATGTGAAGATTCCTTTCCTCTATGACCCCGCTGCTTATAGCCGTTTCTTATTGTCCGTTCCGCTTCTCATCGCGGCGGAAATTATGATTGGCGCACGGATCGCCGAGGCGTCCAGTCAATTCATCACTTCAGGATTGATTCGAGAGGACCAATACGCGGATTTCGATGCTGCGGTAGCCGACGGCCTCCGGCTTCGAAATTCCACCGTGGCGGAAATCATCATTCTGGCAATCACCTACTTCGGTGCGTTCGAGTCCCTGCGGATATTCTCGACCAATGTCTCCACATGGAACTCCCTCGCGACGGAATCGGGTCATCGGTTTACGTTGGCAGGCTATTGGTTCGCGCTGGTGTCTCTTCCGATTTTCCAATTCCTTGTTTTTCGGTGGCTGTGGAGAACATTCATCTGGTGCAGGTTTCTCTGGCACATGTCCAAGCTCGATTTGCAGTTGGTGCCCACCCATCCCGATCAGGCAGGCGGGCTTGGTTTTTTGGGAGAGGCCCATCGCCTGTTTGCGGTCTTCATTTTCGCATACGCCGCCAGGGGTTCCGGTGTGTTCGCTCGCGAGATTCTTTTCGAAAAAGTGCCCATCGACACCTTTAAGATTCCCGTGGCAGCATTCATTGTCCTGGCATTACTTATCTTCCTCGGACCACTGTTCATGTTTGCGCCGGCCCTGCTGCGGACCAGGCGAATTGCCTTGCACGAATACAGCACCCTCGGCGGTAAGCTGGGACGCCTTTATCATCAGAAATGGGTGAAGGGAATTAGCACTGGCGACGATTCATTGCTTTCCACTCCGGACAATACGTCGCTTGCCAACTATAGCCGAGACTTCGAACTCGTCGAACAGACCAGACCGTTTCCCTTCGAGCCCAGAACCGCCGTTGCACTTGCGCTGGCTGGTTTGATCCCTGTGGTGCCACTGCTTGCCACGGTCATGCCCATGCAGGAAATATTCGAGCTGCTCCTGAAGGTATTGAGGTGATGTCCTCCAACATAGGCGTTCAGTAGCCTCTATTTCTGAATCTCAATTTGACTGGCACTGCCGGTCAACTCCCGATTTGTCGGGTGGTCTCAACGGGTCGACGCAACACTCAGCTCCAACTCTACTAGCAGTGATAACAAAAGCTAAAATCCCTTGCTATGGTTCGATCAGCGGAACGCCACGCCGGGCTGGGCTTTGATCGAGCACATGGAAACAGATCGGTTCTCGCGGGGAACTATTGTCAAAGCAATGCTTTGGAGGTGTTGCATCGACCATCTGAGCCGGCAGCGTTAAACAGGCGCTACCCTGTGCTCGTAATCAGCTGACTGTAACTTTGCCAAGTTGAAGAATTTATGGAATACACCTAAATTGAGGAAGCGCCGCCCTAAAGGAGCAAACATGCAAGTTTGGCGTGTTCCTTGGTTCCACAGATCTCTAATCGCATTGATGTGCATTTTGGGGCTTTCTGTCTTGACGTCAAGGTACGTCATAGCCCAGTCGGGGCTCACTGAGTTAGTTCCCGCCGGACCCACCATGCCACCAGTCGTCCCTGGTGCATCGCCCTGGAGCGGAGGAGTGAAATTAGCGGCCATTCTCTTGGGTTGGGTTTCAGATTATGGTTTGAGATCAAGCATTGACTCCAAGATTTCAGAGCTGAAACCTAAGATTGACGCCGCGATGCCGGTGAAGGGGGGCGTCTTGATTGTGATCGGTATTTCTCAGTCGGCGCAACCGGACGCCCTTGGAAACTACGTTCGATGGGTATTGGATGGTTATATTGGAGGCACGGGTACCACACCAAAAGAGGCGATGGAAAAGTATTTATCTAAGGACAGACTGGAGCAAGGCGCTTCACGGGGATTCGTCCGTCGCAATGTTTACCTTTGGAAGCCAGCACCCAGTCAAAAGTAAAGTAAATGAATTTCGCCCCCGCAAACCTCTCCCGCTTCGTCACCAGATCATTTCCACGCTGGGCAAGGCTTGGCCGGTCAACAAATCCAAACCATAGTCGTGACTTCGCCAGCCATCGCAAATTAGCGCTTTTCTTGTTAGGTCCCGATTTGTCGGGTGGTCTCAATGGGTCGACGCAACACTCAGCTCGAACTCTACTTCCGGTGATAACAAAAGCTAAAATCCCTTGCTATGGTTCGATCAGCGGAACTCCACGCCGGGCTAGGTTTTGATCGAGTACAGGGAAACAGATCAGTTCTCGCGGGGAACCATTGTCAAAGCAATGCTTTGGATGGTGTTGCATCGACCATATGAGCCGGCAGTCATAACGAGGTCGGCCTCACGACGAGCCGAGTAGACTTACGGTGTTCACCCCGAAGCGCTCGGAACGAAGGAGGCCGAATGCGAATTATAGGATGTGATTTGCACGCTCGCCAGCAGTCCGTGGCGATGCTCGACACCGAGACCGGAGAAATGGTGAATCGCACGCTGCTGCACGAAGGCAACGAAGTGTGGGAGTTTTATTGCCAGCTTCCGCGCCCGGTGCTGGTGGGCATCGAAGCCATCGGACCCATGCAGTGGTTTTTGAAGCTGCTGGACGAGTTGGGAATCGAATGCCGGGTGGGAGACGCCGCGAAGATTCGCGCTGCGGAACCGCGCAAGCAGAAACACGACCGCCGCGATGCCGAACTGATTCTGAAATTGCTGGTGGAAAAACGTTTTTCCGGCGATCTGGATGCCTAGCAAGGAACTGCTGGACTGCGGGCTCTGCTGTTGCACCGACATCAGTGGGTGCGTCTGCGCACGCAGGTACAAAATGCACTGCAGGCCATTGCCTTGGCGCATGGACTGCGTCGCGGTCCGAACTTGTGGAGCTATGACGGGTTAGCGAAGATCGCGTTCTTGCCCTTGCCGCCACACACCTCTTTGCGACGGAGTGCGTCTTTTGACGCATCCCGGAGTAGGGCCGGTTACGGCGTTGGCCACGGATGTGTTCTTGGGCGACCCGCAGCGGTTCGACGATGGTAAGTCGTTGGCCAGCTACGTGGGGCTCATTCCGCAGGAACGCTCCAGCGGGAGACGCCGGCGGCTCGGAAAAATCAGCAAACAAGGGAATCCACTGTTGCGCTTTCTGTGGAATGAGGCTGGCGCTCACGCCGCACGCCGTGATCCGGAGCTGAAACGCTTCTATGGTCGCAAGTTGGTGCAGAAGGGTTTAGGGAAAAGCGCGTGTGGCGGTGGCCCGCAAGTTCAAGTTGGGGATTCGCCTGTGGATCATGTTACGAGACCACATCGATTATGAAGAGTTCTGTCGTCGTGGGCAGAAGCCAAGCGGTGCCGCCTGTGCGGGGATGCCTGGAACGCGGTTGGTGCACGATCACCGTCCGATTGATTAGGCTACCCGCTTCCCTTCGCAGGAAGGGAGTTCGCATAAGTCATCATGGTCCACAATGACCGAAGAGATGCTTGGTGGGCTACACCGAAACGATGCAGCGACATAGGTCCGAGCGTAAAGGGTGAACACGCGAACGACAAAGATCGATGCTCTTAGACTCTAGCGCACGGGTGTGCCCGAAAGAGGCCAACACGGAAGAAAAAAGCTCTTGCCACGGCCGACCTCGTTAGAGATTCCGCGTTTACCAGGCTCACAGCGTAAAATGTGGCTGAGACCAATAGCTGCGACTGCTCGGGGCTGAGGGGGACAGCTAATGATTAATTGTGATCTGTGCGGCCAAACCAAAATTTGTTTGCAGAAGGAAATTGAAGGCAAGGAATACGACATCTGCTCTGAGTGCTGGACTCCGTTCGCTGAAAGGCTCAAGGGAAAAGGCAGACTCAAGAACCGCGAAACCGTTTTCTTGCCACCACCGAGGCAAGTCAAAGAACGGGAAGATGAAGAACCGAGGCCACTGCCCGGAGAATCACCTAAAATCTGGGGCGAAGTACATAGCGCGCACTAACTGAAATCTGCACACCGCAGCGGCGATTCAGTGATTGCATAAGTAGTTGCAATGTCATGGAATGCAGGCAGGAAACGCTAGAGTGAAGCCACGAATCCTAATTGCTTTTTTCCCATTATGCATGTGCTTTTGTCCAATATCGGCAACGCCACGAACATACCAATTTCAATTCCTGCAAAAGCCTGGACCATATCCAGTGGGTTTGAAGGTCGTCGATCAATACGATCGCTCACGCACCTATCCCGCTGTCCCCAAGGACTCATCAAAGTCCTCTGTGGGTGAGAACGCCCGCCCTCTGCAAACCCTGCTCTGGTATCCGTCGTTGCGAAGCACAACCAAACCGATGACGGTTGGCGACTATGTCCAACTGGCCGACACGGAGATCCACTTCAACGCGCCAGATGAGAAAGAAAATCGGTGGCGTTCGCTGTTGAAGACGGCCTTCGATATTCCGACGTTGGCAGTGCGGGGCGCGAAGCCGGCAAAAGGGCGTTATCCCGTTCTCATCTATGCTCCCAGCGATTCTTCCGTTTCGTGGGAGAACGCCGATCTGTGCGAGTATCTTGCAAGTCATGGCTACGTCGTTCTTGCAAGCCCGTCTATGGGGGTGTCGACGCGCGATATGACGGATGATCTGGACGGGATCAATGCGCAGTCTCGCGACATCTCTTTTCTCGTCACGTATGCCAAGTCGCTTCCCGATACGGATTTATCTGAGGTTGCCGTGGTGAGCTGGAGCTGGGGAGGAATCTCGAGCCTGTTTGCCTCAGCACGAGACCCTCGCATCGATGCCCTGGTGGAGATGGACGGCAGCATGCGCTATTACCCTGGCCTCGTGAAAAGAGCCGGGGAACTTCATCCAGAGCGAATGACCATACCACTTCTTTGCTTTACGCGAAATGTGAGCCTTGAAGATCTGGAAAACGACGATACTCCTCCCGCAGACAAAGTTGGTCCAAATGTCCTCAACATCTGGATACATGGTGATCTCCTCACCGTAAATATGCTGGGCATGGCACACCCGGAGTTCAGTTCCATGTTCCAACGCAGCGAGAGTGCGCAACGCTTTGCGGAGAATCAGGTAGCCGACTACGGACGGGAGGACGCCAACACGAGTTATGCCTGGGTCGCGCTCTATACTCTGAACTTTCTGGATGCCTACCTGAAACACGACGCTTCTGCGAAGGCATTTCTGGGAAAGACCCCCGCTGAAAATGGCGTTCCGAAGCACTTTATGGGCATCAAGTTTAGGCCTGCGCAGAGACCGTAACGTGACCGGGCGCTCTCGGCAAACAATAGCGTCACTCAAGGGAGAGAAGGCGACAGACCTCGTCAAGTCCCGATTTGTCGTTAATCAGGTCGTCTGCAGAACGCGGCGCGGCGCGCCGAGCCTGCGCTGATGAACCCTCGTCAGACCCTTGCGCGACGAACGCGCGAGACGCATGCGTTTGAATGATTCGAAGAACATCAACGCTTGGGACCCCCGCCGGGCGGGGGCCCACAGCCGCAAGCTCCTAGGCGCGGGCCGCTTTTTGTCCTTGATAGGCCGGCGCGAAAACTTCGGCTACAAAAGTCTCCAGCGTCGTGGGAGTGGTGTTCCTTGGGGAGCGTGGCTCGAGCGTCTTTAAGTAGCCTGAATTCTGCGCATCCGCCAACTCCAACAACAGATCCGCCATACTCGAAGACATCCCCATCTGCATGAAAGCGGGCTTCAACTGTGCCGCGGGCATTTGCTTATAGGTCAGGTCGGGCTTGCCAATCGCGGCGCCCACGATTTTGGCGGCTTCCGTGTTCGTGACATCGCGAGCCCCTTGCAGTTCGCGCGTGCTCTTTCCTTGAAAATCGAGCTGCAACAGGGCGTCGGCGGCTGCGTCGCCGATATCGCGCGTTGCGATCATGGGTATCGGCAGATCGCCTTTGACAGGGCCGGCCATTGTTCCGAAGGCCTTGATCACGCCAACCTGGGACAAAAGGTTTTCCATGAAGGAGGCGGGTCGCAGGTAGAGGGCGTTCAATCCAGGAATCGCGCCAAGTTTCTTTTCAAGATTGTACAGCCCGACCACGGGGCCTGTTTTATCCGGTTTGTCCGCGCCGACGCTGCTCAGCACGACGGCGTATTTTATTCCGCTCTTCTCAATCGCGGCGGCCAAGGCGTCGCCCACGCGCTGATAGTGTGCCAGCACATCCGGGGCGCTCACGTCCGGCGGTATCATCGCGTACACTCCCTTTGCACCCGAAAAAGCCTTGGTGAGCGCCCCTGTGTCGGTGATGTCCGCAACGAAAGCCTCTGCGCCCTTCTTTACGAATGGTTCTAGCCGCTTTGCGTCGCGGCCTACAACACGCACCTGTTCACCTTGTGCGAGCAACTTTTCCGCTACTTTGTTTCCCGTTTGTCCTGTCGCGCCGGTAATGACGTACATAGGCTCCTCCCTGTCCGTTTTTGTATCGTGGTACCTCAACGGGCCGGGGATTGGAGAGGGTTCTTAAATGGGATGCCGGTCGCCCTCCGAGGGGTTCACAAAATCTACTCCGCGGGGATCTCAGCGCTCCCAACGAGCGCAAATTTCTAATTAGTCAGGTAATAATCGGAAAAGTCCGGCCCAATACCCACTTCAGCGATTAGCAACGTTTACCAGGAATTACCAGGATCCACGTATTGGCCTGACAATAAAGTTGCGGTAGTCTCTTTGCCTCTTAGGACGGACCTCGCTCTTCAGACAAAAACAATCCCCCCAGGCCAGCAGGAGCGACGTACGCACGGCCCAGTCTACTGACTGAGTACGCCAACCAGAGTTACGGAGGTGTGGGCAGAGGCGCGAGCGCGATGCGCGACTCAAAAACCAATGGGAGGAAACCTATGGCGCAACAAACGGCACAAAAAATGGCTGAGGCCCCGATCGTCAACGCGTGGTCGACGAAGTCAACAGTGCCATTCTTCCGAATCGGAAATTATGCACCCGTGTTCGCCGAGCTGACCACGTTCGATCTGCCAGTGGAGGGTGCGATCCCGCCTGAGCTCAACGGCTGGTATTTGCGCAACGGCCCTAACCCGCGACACGGACACGAAACACCACATTGGTTCACGGGCGACGGGATGATCCACGGCGTGCGGTTAGAAAACGGGCGCGCCGCCTGGTACCGGAATCGATGGGTGTGTACCGAGAGCTTTGATAAACCTTTCCCGCTTTATAACAGCGACGGAACCCGCAATCTGCACGCCAGCGTGGCGAATACTAACGTCGTTAATCACGCAGACAAAACGCTCGCGCTTGTGGAGTCGTCTCTGCCGTACGAGATCACGAACGAGCTGGAAACGCTGGGCGCTTACGATTTCCGCGGCAAGCTGGCCGACTCGATGACCGCACACCCGAAGATCTGCCCGAAAACTGGCGAGCTACATTTTATTGGCTATGGCAGCCTGACCAGCCCTTATGTCAGCTACCACCGCGCGAACGCGTCGGGGGAACTGATCATTAACCGCGGCGTCGATGTTCCCAAGTTGACCATGATGCACGACTTCGCGCTGAGTGCCGAGCACATAATCTTCATGGACCTGCCGGTGGTATTTCGGCTTGAGATCGCCCGCGACAGCCTCCTCGATATACCATACCGCTGGAGCGACGATTACGGCGCCCGGCTCGGCGTCATGCGCCGCGACGATCCATACGGTCCGATTCGCTGGTTTGACATAAAGCCGTGTTACGTTTTTCACGTCCTGAACGCTTTTGAGAAGACCACAGATGATGGCGAGATTGTTGTGCTGCAAGCAGTTCGCTATACCGAGTTGTGGCGCGACGGTGGCGCACCTGGTTCTGATGCCGTGATGTGGTCCTGGACCATCAATCTGGCCCGCGGCACTGTCACAGAGGAGCAGATCGACGATCGCGCTGTGGAGTTCCCGCGCATTGACGACCGGCTGATAGGTGTGCCGACGCGGTACGGCATTACCGTGGGTTCGAGTAAGCTCGTACGCTACGACTTTGCGCGCGGTACCGCCGAAGAGCATTCGTTCGGCACCGCTACGCAGCCTGGTGGACCTGGCGAGGCCGTGTTCGCTCCGGCCAATTCGGGTACGAAGGAACTCGCTGGCTGGTATCTGTCTTACGTCTACGACCCGGTCCGGGACGGCAGCGACTTGGTAATAATCGATGCGTCGGACTTCCAAGGCAAGCCCGTCGCTCGAGTGCAACTTCCGCAACGCGTGCCGTACGGATTTCATGGCAACTGGATTGCCGGCTGAGAATGCACGAAGCGGATGTACGAGGAATTGGTAGATGTCGTCCTTTAACCCATAGATATGGACGTTTCTTTTTGTATTTTGCTTTTGCCGCCAACGTGTTCTTCATCGTCCTCATTCTGCATTTAGTGCAGCGGGGTGTCTCTGCTCGTCTGCAAACATGTGCGCGGTCTCTGACCACTTCGCACCTTGAATAACAAAAATCCTGCTCAACTCCCGGGAAGTCCGGTAATCGGAAAGGTTCGTACTGGTACACTGTCGTCTGCCTCGTCAGTTCTTAGGGTGCATTCTACGCCGGGAAGAGGGACTGCATAGAGTGCAACTCATCTAGTTCTATTCTGTGTTGCTACTACCTCGCTGAGTTCATTGTTGAGGATAGCGTCAGAAAAGGGGCGCATCTAAGCATTTCCGCTGCTGTATCTCGAATCAGTGGCCGTTTGGCGGATCGAATAGAGTTCACTTAGCAGAGTTACGAGCTGGTCCATATAGCATTGATTTGGACTGCCAAACCTTACGTCCCTCGAAAATGATATCCTTGTAGATCAAGCCCGCGGGGGCTGGAGGGCACTTCTATGGCTGACCTGATTCGCTCAAACAATCCTGTTCTTAAGGAAAAGGCATTCGCCGGGCAGGCAATCGCCGGGGATGCGATGACCATTCAGGGCACGGTGAACAAAACCGGCCTGCTGCTTTTTTTCGTGGTGGTCGCGGCCGCATGGACCTGGGGCATGGTGCACTCCGAAACGCCCGAAGCGGCATATCCCTGGATGATTGGAGGCGCAATCGGCGGATTCGTGGTCGCGCTGGTCACGGTGTTCAAGAGCAACTGGTCGCCCATCACCGCGCCGGTTTACGCGCTACTCGAAGGCCTTTTTCTTGGCGGCATTTCCGCCATTCTGGACAAGACCTATCACGGCATTGCGCTGCAAGCGGTGAGCCTGACCTTCGCGGTCATGTTTGTGATGCTACTGGCGTACAAGTTCGGCGTGATTCGCGCTACTCGCGGATTTAAATTGGGGGTCATCGCGGCGACGGGTGGAATCGCTTTGGTTTATCTCGCGAACATGGTGATGACGTTTTTCTTTCACCGGCCCATGTCTTTTCTTTACAGCGCTTCGCCGCTCGGCATTGGCATCAGCGTCGTTATCGTGATTATCGCCGCGCTGAACCTGATTCTCGATTTTGACATGATCGAAAATGCCGCGCGTATGGGCGCGCCAAAGTACATGGAATGGTATGGGGCGTTCGGCCTGATGGTCACGCTGGTTTGGCTCTACCTGGAAATTCTGCGCCTGCTCAGCAAGATGCGCGAGCGGTAAGGAACGCGTTCCATCGCCAAGCGGCTTCCACCCCGAGTCTTTTCGAATAAATTTGTTCAAGCTCTTGCCTACGCTGCGCGCCTGCACGGGCGCCAGGTGCGCAAGCGAACACAACGTCCGTACATCGGCCACTTGCTCAGCGTTACTTCCGTCGTCATCGAGTATGGCGGCGACGAAGAAATGGCCATTGCCGCGTTGCTGCATGACGCAGTAGAAGATCAAGGCGGCCGGCCGCGGCTGCGCGAAATTCAACGAAAATTCGGTAAACGCGTCGCACACATCGTTGACGGTTGCACGGACAGCTACACCGAGCCGAAATCTCCGTGGATGGATCGAAAGCGAGAATACCTCGAACGTCTTGCAGGCGAATCGGACGAGGTGCGGCTGGTCAGCGCCGCGGACAAGCTTTCCAATGTGCGCGAAACGTTGTACGAAGTGCGCGTGCACGGCGACTCCGTGTTTGACCGCTTTGCCGGGGGGAAAGATGGCACCCTGTGGTATTACCGATCCCTGGTTAAGGAATTGCGCAGAGCCGGAAGCAATGCATTGATTGAAGAACTCGATCGCGTGGTCACCGAACTGGAACGCGTGGCGACCCGCAGCCTCCGTTCTTCTTAGCACCCGGTTAAGTCTATAAAGATAGCTCCCACACTTCTGCGACAAGATCCTTACTGAAGCTGTGATGCTTCTTTTTCTCCACGACCTTAAATCCGGCCTGCTTGTAGACGTGCCGTGCTGCATCCAGTTCGCTTTGCGTCCAAAGCACCATTTTCTTGTACCCCACTTGCCTTGCAAATCGCAGGCATTCGCGAACAAGCCGCGAGCCAATACCCAACCCCCTGGCGTGGGGCTCGACATAAAGCAAACGCAGCTTTGCTACGGTTCTGGATTTTGCAACGACAAAAACAGACCCAACGATTTGCCCGTCCTTCTCGGCGATCCAGCACCTCTCCCGTTTCGGATCATAATGCAGAATGAATTTCGCCACGATTCCCGCAGCGAATGCCTCGAACTCTTCGTCATAGCCATATTCTTGGGAGTACAGCACCGCCTGGCGGTGCACCACCCTGCCCATGTCACCTGGCTGGTGCGGACGAAGCAGGTAAGAAGCTTTCGTTGGGGACTCTCGCGTTTCCGGGGGCGCCAGGAGTTTTTCTATGGTCTCCATTGCACCGACCAATTGGCGTTGTTCATTTTCTGAGAGCTTCTCGAGTATGCCTTGCACCTGTTGGTTGGTCCGAGCGTCCAGCGGAGCAAACTGTTCCCGGCCCTTTGCAGTAAGCGCCAAATGAGTCAGGCGCCCGTCGTCTTCGGAAGCGGTCTTTTCGATGACGCCGAGCTTCTCGAATGCCGACAGAATGCGGCTGAGATATCCAGGGTCCAGTTCGAGACTGTTGCCCACGACGGTTGCGGTAGCTTTTTCCCGGTGCGCAAGTTCATACAACACGCGCACCTCGGTGAGCGAGAAGGGACCGTCCAGCCAGCCCTCCTGCAAGACGCCAATCGCACGGGTGTAAAAGCGGTTAAAGTGGCGAACGCTGGCGATGCGGGAAGATAAATCGGTTTGGGCCATGAGCGGATCCCTTGAAGCTGAATTGCTATGTGACACAGTCACATAGATACTTGACGTAGTCAAGTATATTTAGATGGCCGCAAGGGGCGCGGGAATCCGTGAACGCCGGTCCTGCTCTTGTTGATGTCCCTGGTTGTTTTTGGTCCCCGGGAGGCAACGCGCTACAATTCCATTTGCGCATCGCCTGCCCATGAGCTTGTCCAAAAAAACGCCCTACCGTCTCTACACTATCGGCCATTCCAACCAGGAAATGTCAGACCTGCTGGGCATCCTGATCCGCCACGAAATTCATCTGGTCTGCGATGTGCGCAGCCGCCCCGGCAGTTTTCGGTTTCCACAGTTCAATCGCGAGCCGCTCATGGCGCAGTTGGCCACGGCGAAGATCATTTATCAGTTTTTTGGCGACCAGTTTGGCGGGCGGCCCGTTGATTCGCGCTATTACCGCAGCGACGGTCTGGTGGACTACGCTGCGCGCCGCAACGCCCCCGATTTTCTGGAAGCCACGGACCGCCTCATTGGTTTGCTGCAGAGCCAGAATGTAGTTGTAATGTGCGCAGAAGAGGATCCGTTGCACTGCCACCGGTTTCTGCTAATCTGCCCTGCGTTGGTACAGCGCGGCGTCGTGCCGTGGCATCTAAGACGAGGAGCGGCTATCGAAACACAACGGGATGCAGAGGATCGCTTGTTACAGCTGCACGGATTCGCCGATGTCACCAGCAATTCGTTATTTTCTCAAGGACGATCCGGGGCGTTGGATGATGCTCTCCGGCTGCAGTCCGAGCAGTACGGATTCCGCAGTTCGCCCGAAGCGATTGAGTATTTCTGATTAAGCAAGCCTGTCCCGAATCTGGACTGGAAATGTGCATCATCCTGCCGGATGATAGGTAGCGCTTCTCAGGTGCGCTACACTCGGCTCTTCCCGCGCTGCCGACGGCGGTATACACGAGGTCCCAGCTTTGAGCATTACTGATGTTTACGTAGTGGGTTCCGCGAGTGCCTTCGGTTCGCGCGTGGTGCCATCGGAAGAAGTAGATCACGCTTTCGGCATGCCGCATGGCAAGCTGAAAAGCCGCGCCGGAATCGTCTCGCTCGCGCATGCTTCCGAACATGAAGACGAAGGTACGCTGGGCACCAAGGCTTGCCAGCAACTTTTGCACGAAACCGGCCAGGATGCCGAAAGTCTCGACTGGATCGTCGCGGCCAGCGAGACGCATCATGCCTATCCTTCGCTTTCCGCGATTCTTCACGGCAAACTGCGCTTGCGCGAAAACTGCAATGCCCTCGATGTCGGCAGTGGTTGCCTCGCTCTGCTGCAGAACCTCGCCGTGGCTCAAGCCCTTCTGGCTTCCGGACGCGCCAAGAAAATCCTGGTTGCCACTGCCGACGTGCATAGCCGCACGCTCGGACCAGGAAGGGCGATCGGAGAATTCGGCGGCTTGTTCGGAGACGGAGCCAGCGCTTTCCTGCTTTCCAGCAAACCGCGAGACTCCAAGAGCTTTGCCTACCGCCTCGGTGAATTCTTTTTCGGATGTTGTTCTCAATATGCGGAAACCATCGCCATCAGCGAGTCTGGGAAAGGCCAGTTGGACGTGCAGTTCGATGGCGATGCGCTTTCTCGCGCTGCCGTCAACCGTATGGAGAAAGTGATCGATGAAGTGGAGCATCGCAGCGGCATTTCGCGGGACAACGTCGGCACTTTCGCGACTCACCAGCCCAATCCCCGCCTCGTCATTCTCCTCGCGAAGCAGTTGCGCGTTTCTGTGAAGAACTTCCCGCCCATCGGCAGTGTCCGAGGCAACCTCGGTTCTTCCATGTGCGGTGCAGCTTTACATGCCGCGCTGCACCATGCCGCATCGCAACCCGCGGAACAGCGCTTACCCGTTTTCCTCGCTTCGCTTGGCCCCGGCCTGATCTTCGGCGGCGGCTGGATGGTCCCCGCAAGCGCTTAAATCCGGAATCGCTTGAGAATTCGGCGCGGCGATACACGAAAGTTGCTTGAGCCTTAAGGTGCGGGACGCGTTCGCGCAGTGAATTCCAGATTCACGGCAGGAACAACACAAGCCTGTGAGTTAGGCCAGCCCGGATCGGTGGTCGAGTTTCGACACAGGGTGGTCAGCGCGTTGCTCAGTTCCGACGGAGCCACCGCTCCATCCAGCGGCTCGGCGTACACGTTGTAGCTGTGTGCCACGGGAAGATGCTCCAGCGCATAACTGCCATCGAATTGCACCGGTCCCGGCGCTTGGCAGCTCCAACCTCCCAACATACCGGCAACAACCGCGCCCGTGGCCTCGTCCACAGCGACCACATGCGCTCCGAAAACACCAGTAACTCCAGGTGACGTTGCTGGCAGCGACAACGGATTGGCCGGAACGATTCTTCCCTGAATCGAGCCCACGTAAACCGTGTCATTGGGGTCGCCGTAAAGAATGCGCAGTCCTGTGCGGTCATCATCGGAAAGCGGCGCATCCGGTTTCTGTGTCGTCGGCCGAACGCCGGTAAAGGTGCCAGGTGATGGCGCAAATGGGAACATCATCGCACTCCACACGGCGGAATGGCTGAATCCTAGAAAGTGTCCAAGCTCGTGGGTTACAAGCGACTCGAGATCGTACGCCTTGGGGTTGCTGCTCAGCGCCGCGGGCGTTGCAAACGTTACCGTGGAGTCACCCGGATTGAAGTAGATGTCGGCATCCAGAATTTGCCCCACTTCAGTGGAAGGCGGTCCACTGCCCACCTGAATCCCAATGGCGTCCGCGGTAATCACTCGCGTGAACGCCAGAACCCCCGGAGTGAATGCCATGTCCGGTTGATTGAAGCAAATGGAATTCAGTCCGTCAGAACCGCAACTGTTCGCCGGAGTCACGCGACTGAGTGGCGCCAGCGAGGCCGGCGTCAGCGAGGTTCCTGCCACATTCGTCCACACTCCAAGCGACTGCTGGATGACCTGCTCAATCTCGTTCAGGCGGCCGCTGGGTGTCTGGTCGGCGGTCAATATAGTCTGCGGACTTGTTCCGAGAGCCGTACTCCAGCGCACGGCGATTCCACCTGGCGAGATTAACCGATGCGACGGAACCGGGCATGCCGAACCGCCAGATATACCTGCAGGCTGGCGGACATCGGGAACCACTTGATTGAACGCGTAAGCATGCACTGATGCAACAGACCACAGCGTGTACAGGAGCGCGATTCCGGTTGCCGCTGATTTTCGGATTATCTCTCGCATGCCGTGACCCGTCCTTGCTGCTTTCCTCCCGTGTCTTTGTTTCTAATCTCTCCGCGCTACTCGTGTTAAAGTTCTTGCCGTCGAATCTCCGAACTCAGCTTTTCCAAAAAACGATCCATGCGTAGACTCTTCAGGCCAGATTTCACGAACTTGTTTTCCTGTGGGTCGAACACCGGGACATCGGCCGAGTCTTGCGTCACATTTTCCAATCCTGAGCGTGCGTCTTTGCGAATCCTGAACGTCCCTTGCGACCATCCCACGATGTGAAACTGCCGTCCCGGCTGTCCGGTCAGAAATATGTACACTTCTTCGCCGGGACTGAATTCCGGTACGCCGTCCACGTGGGAGTTCAAATGTTGATATTTGCCGCCTGGCATTCTGACCACGAAGGGCGAAGGCAAAAATCCTTTGTCGTGCTGCACCACGTCAAAAACCGTATCGGTCCAGATTTCGCCGTTTTCCATGCGCGTGTCCACGCGGACGCAGCGCACCCGCGCAATGGCCGAGGAATGCTGCACCAATTGATAGAACTGCAGCCGCGCCAGCGTCGTGGCGTTGGCCATGATCGCGATCAACGCGAGTCCAAATACGAAGAGCACCCAAAGAAACCGGCGGCGCTGCACGTAGCTCATATTCTCTCCCCCACGTCACTGAATTTGCAGAACGCCCGACGCTGCGGTTTTGTCGAGATTGGCGTTCTGGATAAAAAGCGTTCGCGCACCCGGCGCTGCGGTCGCGGGAATCTGGAGCGTCAGATGAATGATCCCTAGCCCGGCCGGCTGTTTCGCGATTACGGCAACGTCGCCCGGCCCTGAAACCGTGTACGTCATGCTTGTGTCGAATCCGGATTGCGAGAATAAGCAGATATCCGCGGCATTTGTGCCGCTCGCGGGCCGAATCAGAGAAATCGGATTGCCACCGAGGCTGCAACTGTTGTTCGAGGGGCTGAACGCCCCGATGGCTGCTACGTCGAGATCGAGATTGTCATCGTTCGTGTCGATTCCCGCGGTTGTAGGCTCGACAACGGTGATGTCCTTCCCGGTAACCGCAGGCGCCGAATTACTTAATGCAATCGCGTCATCGACACCACCCGCCGCAATCATCACAAGCTGCACCGAATTGGAGACAGCCCCATTTGGATTTTTTACCGCGACCATCACGCTGCCGGGCTTCGCCACATCCATGCTGGTCAGCGGTGCTGAACAGGAATTAGCGGTTGCACATGTGGTGACTCGCGCCGTGCCTGCCACGATCAGCGTCGACCCCGGCCCTGGGCTGCTGGCGAGGAATCCGCCTCCCGTGACCTGAACCGTGAATCCATTCGTCCCACCGGCATACACGCTGGCCGGATGCAGTGTCGTAATGTTTGGCCCATTGAGAATGAAAACGTTGGCGATTCCCGATTGTGTTGGATCATCCTGGCTGATGGCGACGACCTGGAGGGCGTCTGGGCTCGGTGGCGTTGCCGGCGCTGTGTAGTTGCCCATGGCGTCGACGGTCCCGCAGTTGCTCCCCGTACCGCAGCCGGCGCCTTGCACTTGCCAGATCACGTTCTGGTTCGAGCTTCCGGTAACAGATGCTGAAAACGTTTGTGTGCCGAGAGGGGCCACGCTGACGCTGTTCGGCAAAACGCTGACAATCACATGGTTCATCACCGTGATTTGCGCGGATGCCAGCAGCGTGGGATTGGCCGAACTGGTCACCGTGACGGAAACAGGATTGGGTGACGGAATCGATCCGGGCGCCAGATAGCCCACCTGGGTGGCCGTCCCGCTCGGGTAGCTTTGGCAAGGATTGGAACCTGTCACGCAGATTTGCCCTAACGCGGAATTCCCTCCCGCGATCGCGTTCACGCTCCAGTTGAACGATGCGCCAGATGAGCCTCCTTGCGCCGCCGTCAGCGTCACTCGGTGGTTCGCTGCAACTGTTGCGGTCAGAGGTGAAATGGCAATGCCCGCTCCACCTTGAATCACAATGCCTGCTTGCGCCTGCTTGCTCGGGTCGGCCAACGGCGTGACCGTGATAATCACCATGTCCGGCTGAGGCGGCGAAAGCGGCGCCGTATACATCGCCGTGGCCGCAAGCGGAACTCCGCCGGCAGCCTGGGTCGTCGTCACGCTCAGAACTCCGCAGGCGCTTCCGCTGCATCCCGTCCCGCTTACCGCCCAAGACATTCCCATGTTCGGATTGGACCCGCTAACCGGTGTGAGCACCGCCGCCAGCGAACTGCTGGAACCAGCCGCGATGTTTGTGGGCACGGATAGTTTTAGAGTGAAATGGCTCGTGATGGTGAGACTCGCCGTGCTCTGTTTGGACGGGTCCGCGGCGCTTGTCGCCGTTAAATTGACGGTCGTCGAACTTGGCAGAATTTGTGGCGCCGTGTACGTTCCATTTGCGTCCACCGATCCACACGAACTCGGACAAGCTCCTCCGGACAGCGTCCAACGAATCGCCGTATCCGGCTGGCCTTGGCTGTGGACTGTTGCCTGCACCGCCTGTGTGGCTCCCAATTCAACATTCGCCACACTTGGCGTCATCGAAACGGCGATATCGCTCGCGATCGTCACATTCACCGTCGCGAATTTGGAAGAGTCGGCGTGGCTCGTGGCAGTCACTTGTACCGTCCCGCCCGACGGAAGATCTGCGGGCGACGTATACAATCCATCGGCTGAAATCGTTCCAGCTTGACGTGAGCCGCCGAGTGTTCCGTTCACGGACCACACCACGGTGGTATCGCTCGAATTTGAAACAGAAGCGGTGAAACTCAGTGTTCCACCTAGCCACACTGTTCCACTCGTTGGTGTCACGCTCACCGTCACGGTAGTGGAGGGAGGTGGTGGCGATGGTGGCGCTACAGAGCCTGCGCCTCCCCCGCCGCAGCCCAGAGTCCACGCACCCATCGCGAGGAGCACGATCGTCAGCACACACTCGCGCCGTGCTGACGAAATTTTCTTCGTCATGCCATTCGTTCTCGCCATTTGCGGAAGGGGCCGCATGCCCCAGCCAGATGCAGGTCAATCACCAGCCAAAATCTGTAAGTGTTCTCTCGCGGTCACGTACCGCACATTTCCGCGATAACCAAATAAAGTCAGGGCCAACAATGCCTTGGCAACATCACGCCAAGGAACTTCCCGGTCGCTGTCGAATCCTGCCGGCTGCTCCAAAGCCGCAGTGCGCGTTCTGTTCTGGAATGCACCACTCGCCGCCATTCCACTTTGACAATCCGCCGCTCTCTACTCCATCACATTGACTTTCTCTTCGTCGCCTCGAATAATCCGCCCATGGCGCGCCCCAATGCTGTCCGTCGCGTGAAAAGCTACTCCGCTGCAAACGGCTACGTTTACCAATACTGTTTTTGTGAAGTGAACCGCATCACCGACGCCAATGGCCCCGCGGGCGAATTCATCTATGCGATTTCAGCGGACCGCAAGACCACGTTTCCCCTGCGAATTGTCGTCGCGCATGCGGCGCTTGAGGCTTGGGCTCTCGCCAACGGCCGATCGCTTACCACCAGCGAAGAATATGCGGTCGCCAAAATGCGCCTGTTTCAGGCCTTCGATGAAGGCTCCGTTCCGCTCACTGCCGAAGCAGCCGCCGAAGTGATCCTGCGGGTCGATGAAAGCAATCTTGAAGACCTTCTGACTTTGCTGAATATCTAAATCTGCGCGGTTGCACGTGAACCAAAACCGGCAGCGCGCCGTCTAGTGAATGGGTAGGGAGTTCGACATGCAGGAGCTGGTCCTGATCCAGCCGGGTAGAACGCTCGAGGTAGACACGGCACGGGAGATCGCGCAGTCCCGCATGCAACGTGAGTTTGAATCGCGCCTGGCGGAATGCGGGCCGCTGGCCTTTCGCGTAGCGCAAGGCGTGCTTCGCAATACGGCGGATGCGGAAGAAGTTGCTCAGGACGCGCTGCTTCGTGCCTACCAGAAATTCGACCGCCTTCAAGACCGCACCCGGTTCCGTTCCTGGCTCGTGCGTATCACGTTTCGCCTGGCGCTGGACCGCTGGCGTTCCGCAAAACGCCGTGAGCGGCGGGAGACCGAATGGGCTGCCCCCGATCACGGCATTGGTTCGCTCAGCACGGAACAGCTGTTTGCGTCCAACGCCTTTCGCGAACGGCTGGAGAAAGCGCTGGATGAATTGCCGGAAAAATTCCGGCTGGTGCTGATCCTCGCGGCTATCGAGGGTTACACCCTCGAAGAAGTTGCGTCCATGCTGAATATTCCGGTGGGCACCGTGAAATCAAGGTTGTTCCTGGGCAGGAAAGCGCTCGCGGAGAAGTTGCGATGAATTGCAAACAGTGTCAAGAAAAAATAATTGACTCTCTGGCGGGCGGTGCTGGCGGGCTCGCCCCGGATATAGCAGCGCATCAGCATTCCTGCATGGCATGCCATGAGTTCTACGAAGCGCAAGCGCAGCTATTTGCCTCCATGGGTGCCGAACTGCACTCCGTGGTCAACCGACCTGTACCTCCCTCTTTTCTTCCGAGCCTCCACATGCGCCTTGGCGATAAGCCCGTCGCGGAGCGCTCGTGGATCCCTCGTCGGCGCGCCGCGTTGTTTGCGGCCGTTGTGATTCTCGCTTTCAGTCTTGGCTATGTTCTGCGCCGTCCAGTGCCGCAGCCGGATTCTCAGCAACGTGCCTCACTCGTGGCGCGATCCACGGGGCGCCCTCAAGCCGCTGCACCCGACACACACCTGCACTCGCCCGAAGTTACGTCAACGACCGCGCCCACCCATGTTTCCGCGCCCCCTCTCGTAAGGCATGCTTCCGCGGTAACTGTACCATCCGCTCCGGAAGTGATCGTCCTCCCTGAAGAACGTGCGGCCCTCGCCCGATTCGCCGCAGAAGCTCTCAGCGAACGGGAAGTTGCTCTGGCCCTGACGCGGCCGGCATCAGAGGCAAGCGACGACTCGGTAGAAATTGCGCTGTTGCAAATCTCTAGCGTGAAACTAAAGCCCTTGGAAGGAAGCGAAACAGAATAGGTTTGATATGGAGATTCAAAATCGGAGGAAAGTATGAGAAAAGTTCGGCTCGCATGGCTAGCGCTCATGGTACTCATGGTTGTTCCTCACTCTCTGGCCGCACAGGACAGTCCAAAGCCCGAAGCTAAGAAGCCAGAAACCCTGCTCAAAGTGCAGGTGACCTTTACCGAAAATCAAGGCGAAAAGAAATTAGCGAACTTGCCTTATACGTTCTTTCTCAAAACCGCTGACGCCAGCTCCCTTCCTCCCTCTTGGACCAAGGTCCGCATTGGCAGCAGGGTTCCCGTCTACGCCGGTAAAGATGGTGGAATACAGTACGTGGACATAGGCACGAACATCGATTCACGGGCACTGCCCTCGGACAGCGGGCGGTTCGACATCTTTGTCAATCTCGAGCGCTCCTGGATGGAAGGTGAAGTGCCGGTTGCCGCCGGAGGACCAGTGGATCAGAATGCCAGTTGTAAACAACCTATCATCCGGCAATTTAAGACCGAACTCAGTCTAACGATGCATGACGGCGAGACCATCCAAACCACCCAGGCCGCCGATCCTCTCAGCGGCCGCATCCTGACCATCTCCGTCACCATGAACGTGGTGAAATGAGCTGCGCAACTAAGCAAAAATCTGGGCCAGCACCGTCTGCAAATCCGAATGCAAAAACCTATAACACATGTTCTCCAATTTGGCGGGCACGACGCGTTGACTCGATAGCAGCAGCGCGTCGGCCATTTCTCCCAGTGCCAGGCGCAGCGCAAACGCGGGGGCAGGGAATAGCGCCGGACGATGCAGCGCATTCGCCAACGCTCGAGTGAACTCCGCATTCCGCAGCGGTTGCGGCGACACCACATTGACGGGCCCGCGCACGGTGCCATTCTCCAGACCCACCCGCAGTGCCGCGACCGCATCTTCCAGGCTCACCCAGCTCATCCACTGTTGTCCTGACCCAAGCTTTCCGCCAACACCCAAGCGAAATGGCCGCGCCATCTGTGGCAACGCGCCTCCATCTCGCGCCAGAACCACTCCGATCCGTGCCAGCACCACGCGAATTCCTAAAACTTCCGCCTTCTCCGCCTCCCTTTCCCATTCCCCCGCAAGCTCACTCAAAAAGCCCGTTCCCGGCTGGCTCTCCTCGGTCAGCACTTCATCGCCTCGATTCCCGTAATATCCGGTTGCGGAAGCAGACACCAGCACCCGCGGCCGCGCGGCCATTTTTGCCAATGCCGAAACCAGCGCGCGCGTCGTATCCACGCGGCTGCTCCGCAACACTTTCTTTCTTTCCGCTGTCCAGCGACCGTCGGCAATCGACGCCCCGGCAAGATTTACGACTGCGTCCGCACCCACGGCCGCCCCGCCAAGCTCTCCCGTCGCGGGATCCCAACGCACATCAAATCCGTCACTGCCCGCCAGCAATTCCGGATTTGTGACGGGGCGCACCAACCGGCACACCGTATGTCCCGCGTTCTTCAACTCGCTCACAAGCGCGCGGCCAAGCAGTCCCGTCGATCCTGTCACTAAAATCTTCATGGTCTTTTCCTGTCGTCTCCGAGCCTCTGAGCATCAACCCGGCTCGCTGGTAGGGCGCGTGACCTCAGGTTACAATTTTTATGTGACTCACGTCTCATCCCATTTACGGGTGGAAGTGCTGTTCTTCGGCCGTACACGGGAACTCACCGGCATGACTGAGGACCACGCGGAAATTCCGCAGGGCTCCACGCTGGCGGACCTGTTCAATCGCTACGCCGCCCGGTTCCCAAAGCTAGCTGCATTCCGTTCGTCGCTGGTCGCTTCACGCAACCAGGAATTTGCAGCGTGGGATACGCCTTTGGCCGATGGTGATACTGTTGCCTTTCTTCCACCCGTGAGCGGGGGCTGAACTCATGCCCATGATCAACACCGCTGCTGAAAACGATCTGTTTGCCCTGGTCCGTTCGCCGATCGACCCGGCGGTGATCGTTCAGAATGTTCGCGGGAACCAGGATGGCGCCATTGTCACGTTCGATGGCTTCGTGCGCAATGAGTCCCACGGCCGCCCCACGCTCTATCTTGACTACGAAGCGTACGAATCCATGGCCCTCGCCAAGATGAAGGAAATCGGCCACGCTTTGCATGAACAGTTCCCCATCCACCGCGTCGCCATGGTTCACCGCCTCGGGCGCCTGCAAATCGGGGAAACCAGTGTGTTCATCGCCGTTAGCGCACCGCACCGCGCCGCCGCTTTTGACGCTTGCCGGTTCGCCATCGACACCCTCAAGCGCACCGTCCCGATCTGGAAAAAGGAATATTTCGAGGACGGAGCCGTCTGGGCCGATGGCGAGTTGCCGCCCGCACCACCTTCCGCGGGTAATTCCGCATCTTAGCCAACAGATGACTCGTCAGGTCACGAAGCCAATCGCTGCAGTCCTCGCCCTACTTTCCTTTCCCCTGGTCATCGCCACTCAGGAGAAGCCCGACCGCCCCCCCTGGGCTCAGCCCGGCGCGTCTCAGACAGGCGCCTCCGCTGCTCCTTCATCGGCAGCACAGAAGGACAAGAATCAGGACACCACGCAATCCGGCAAAACCGTTAAGGTTAACGTCAATCTGGTCACCGTGCTGGTCAGCGTCCTCGACGAACACAACCGGCCGGCCCCCAACCTGCCCGTCGAAGCCTTTCAGATTCTCGAAGAAGGCGTGCCCCAGAAAATCGACGTCTTCGAGCAGGAAACGAACCAACCTCTGGACATCGCCCTAATGATTGACGCCAGCCTCAGTGCGCATGCGGAAAAGGGCACGGAAGAAGATGCCGCCGCTCACTTCATCCAACAAGTCCTGCGGCCCGAAGACCGCCTCAGCGTCTTTGCGTTTGACGAGCACGTGCGCCAATTGCCTCCTTATTTCTCTGATAAGGTGGGCGCTCTTCAGGACGCCGTACGCAAAATTCCCGACGGCGCGGGCACTTCGATTTACGACGCCGTGTTTCTCGGTTCGGACGCGCTCCAGAAGAGACGGGGCGAACGCCGCAAAGTCATAATCCTGGTCACCGACGCCGGCGAAACAACCAGCTACTACGATTTTGAGGCAGCTCGCAAAGCCGCACTTCGCGCGGGCATTCTCCTCTATACCGTCGTCATTCGCCCGGTGAAAAATGAGAATGGCCGCAATACCGCCGGCGAACATGCCCTGCAAACCATCACCGAAAACACCGGCGGGGCCATGTTCTTTCCCGCATCCGCTCAGGAACTGCCCATCATCTTCGACCGTATCAACAGCGAACTGCGCACCCAATACCGTCTCGCCTACTATCCAAATCCGCGCGGCCCGGCCAATACATACCGTACAATTGAGGTGAAGGTTCTTCCGGGCTACACCGCGCGTCACCGGACGACCTATCTCACTGGCCCTCAGTAATCCTGCTGGGGACCCCGGATCGCAATGGCCAATCCTTTTCTCGAAGTAGCCGTCGAAATCGCTCAGGAAGCGGGAAAAATTCTGCGCGAAGAGGTGGAACGCCCGCCAACCATCTCGCATAAACGCGAATTCGACCTGGTCACCCAGGCCGACCGCCGCTCCGAAGCCTTCATCGTTAGCCAGCTACAAAAATATTTTCCAGAACACGCGGTAGCCGCGGAAGAGGGCACCGGGAGAGAGACGACCTCCGAGTATCGCTGGCACGTTGATCCTCTCGACGGCACCACCAACTTTGCCCACGCTTATCCTTGTTTTTGCGTTTCGATGGCTCTCGCCCGCAGAAAGGAACTGCTGCTCGGCGTCATCTATAATCCCATTTACAACGAACTCTTCACCGCCGCACGTGGCGAAGGTGCGTTCTTCAACGGCAAGCGTATGCACTGCTCAAAGGTCAACGCTGTGAAAGACAGCCTGCTGTGCACCGGTTTTCCCAACCATGATCGCGGATCCAATCCGAATTTCCACTACTATTGGGATTTCACGTTGCGTTCGCACGGCGTGCGCCGCGATGGTTCAGCCGCGCTTGACCTTGCCTTCGTCGCCATGGGCCGCTTCGATGCCTTTTGGGAATTTGGCCTGAATCCGTGGGACACCGCCGCAGGCGTAGTTCTTGTCGAAGAAGCGGGAGGCACCATAACCGATATGCAAGGCCAACCCTATAGTTTGGGTGGTCCATCGATTCTCGCTACCAACGGTTTGCTTAAGGAAGAAATGCTGAAGGTCGTGACCGAAGTCTCCGGGCACACGCTATCCCCAAAGTAAGTGTATAATAAAGTAACCAATCGTCAAGCTTACATTCCTGCTCTATACCGTATTCGGCAGCTACTCCCTTCCTCTGATTTGTAGGTCCGCCCTTCGAAGGCGGGCCATTCGTCTTATTCCGCCCGCGTTCTCGAACGAGCAAACACTCCCCTCCAAACCGCTACTTATACAACGCTCATTCCACCTTCACATATTCCTTATGCCCTCGATACTATTCTTCCTCGGCAACGAGAGAGCTTCCACCGGATCGCCGAAGGCAGCCAATGCTGCCATTCCCAAACAATTCGTTGCCCGATGCTTCTGGGGGGAAATTATGCGTACTTCATTGGCAGGCGCAGTCATGCTCGGTCTCATCTCATTCTTATTGGTGACTCTGCCCATCCATGCAGCGGACGGAAGGCCGGGCGACTCCAAAGATACGGATGCCGCCGCGAAAACTCCGGCCAAACCTTCCTCTGTCGCTGCGAATGGCTTGACCGAACGCGAGCAATGGATGCTCGAGCGCATCGAGCAACTCGAAAAACGAGTCGCCGAGCTTGAATCTAAAGGCACCGGATCAGCGTCGGTGAATTCCGTCGCACCAGTTTCGGGACCGGCTAGTGCTACCGCACCATCGTCACCCGGAACTCCTGGCGTAATCGCAACCGGCCCCGCGCCCGCCGAAGCGGTTTCCTCGTCGAGCGTGAATCCCACGCAGGACCAAGCCGCCGTCTCGCAAGCCGCAACAGGCAAACCGGCCTTCGTCGAGCCCTTTTCCGATGCTGATTGGACCTGGCTCAACGGCAACCCCCGCACCAAAGATGTCTACTGGGATACAAAGTTTTTCACCCCAGAGATTCGCTTTGACACGAACTACGTCGCCGACTTCAACCATCCTACCGATCACACAATTGGCGGTTCCAGCGAACTCTTCCGCTCCTATGAGGTCCAACTAGAGCAACTCGGTCTCGGCGGAGATTTTCACTGGGACAATGTCCGCGGTCGCTTTATGACTCAATTCGGCATGTATTCCGCAACCACGCCAAGGAATGACGCGAGCCCGGGCCACGGGCAATGGGATTTATTCACCGCTTATCGTTACCTTGCCGAAGCCTACGGCGGCTATCACTTCAACGTGCTCCATGGCGTCAATGTCGACGCTGGAATCTTCTTGTCTTATATCGGATTGTTCAGTTACTACAATTTCGACAATTGGGCTTATCAGCCGTCCTACGTCTCGTCCAACACTCCGTGGTTCTTCAATGGATTGCGCGTCCAGGTATTCCCCACCGCCCATCTGAAGATCGAACCCTGGCTTATCAATGGCTGGCAATCTTACGCTTCCGCCAATCACACACCGGGTGTTGGTGGCCAAATAAAATGGACTCCAAAACCATGGATCAACATCATCTCCAACAATTATGGTGTTGGTGAAGATGACCTCTTTGTGAAAGGCCGCAAACGCATTCACACCGATGACAGCATCGAAATCAAATATTTTGATAACCCCGAGAAGACTCTCGACAAGATGGCCTTTTCTCTCACCGGAGACTTGGGCTGTGAGTACGGTGCGGGCGTGAGTTGCTACGGCGATCACAAGGGCGGCCCGAAGCAAAGCTTCGTGGGTTGGATGGGCTACAACCGCTTCTGGTTCCACCGCGATCTGTTTGGCCTGACTATTGGCGGCGGACAGATCAACAATCCAGGCCGTTACCTCGTTCTCATTCCGCCTATCAACGGAGCGAGCGCCTTATCCGCGGTCACAAATTCGCCATACTTCACCGGCAATCCTGGCGATCCCTTCAAAGCCTGGGATTCTTCGATCACCTTCGACTACATGCCCAAGCAATACATCACCTTCCGGTGGGAGTACGACTATCGCCACGCCAGCGTGCCCTACTGGAGCGGACGCGGCGGCATCACGCCGCCTGGCGGAAACAACGGCTCGCCGCAATATTACGTTTGCAGCAGCGGCGCCACTTCCGGCCAAACCTCATTGGGTGCAGCCGAAGTAGCTTGCGGCGGGGGTCAGAGCAGCGTCTGGTTTCCCGATTTACGCAAAGATGAATCCTTCATCGATATGGCGATCATGGTGAAATTCTAGACACCGCTTGCGTAGGGGGCACAGCACGACGATAAGTTCAAGAGAGATTCCTCACTTCGCAGACTCCGTTCGGAATGACGGATGCTGTTCTCCACAAGAAAAGAACCGGAGAAGAAATACCCGCGGAGAGGGCAAGGCACCGACCTAAAGACGCGCCACTTCAGAGAACCTCTCGCAAAGACGGAACGTCAACAACTTTGCAAATCCTACCTAGATGGGGCGCAGCGATAAACTTTAGTCGACCCGCCACAGGTCAAACCGTAACCCAATTCCTTCTTTCGAGGAACGTCGGCGGTTCGTAGGTCTTACCCTTCGCCAGTTCACGTTCTTCGCGCCGTGTAGTCCACAGCAGCAGGGGCCCTAGTGTCAACGCGTTCAGTCGCGCCGCAAATCCCAACTCCTTTTCTACCTCGCCTCTCAATAATTTGATCTGCGAGCTTACGCCTGCATTCAATTCGCGAAACTGGCGTTCCATCGCCCACAGCGCCCCGCTATACCCGGTCTTCAGTTTGCTCATTTCGCGCGAGAAGCGTTCGCGCACGCGCGGGTCCGGATCATCACGGTACTTCTTCCAACCCTCCAGCATCGTCCGGCACATGCGATACAAGCTGGGGCCATTCCGCTGAAAATCCCGCAGAAATGCCCAGTCCAGAAAACGCTGGGAATCCTTCCGCGAGATTGCCGCATGCCGGAAATTGAATTGAAACTGCCCATGAATATCCGCTAGATCGATGCCGTCCAGCAATCGTCCCTGTTCCTTCATCTCAAAGTAGAGTGGCGTGCCTGGCACCGGCGTATACAACATGAACTGGTGAAAGTCGGTCTCGTGACTCACTGCCCGCTCGATTTCATCTTCGATGTTGTCCGGCGTGTGGTGTTCCAATCCAATGATCGTTGAGCCTTGCACGCGGATTCCGTGACTCCTTAGTTCACTGGTCAATTCGTGGGTGTCCGTGCCCTTCAGTTTCGCGTAATCCGAACTCTCGGACTCCAGCCCCATCCACACCCAGGAAACGCCCAATTCCACCAGTTCCTTCATCGAATATTTTCGAATCGCATTGGCCGAAGCGAATACCGCCATGCCCCAACTTTTCTTCGCTGCCTTCATCCGCTCCAGCAGGCCCATGGCGCGCTCGCGGTGCAGCAGAAAATTCTCATCCATGATGAAGAAGGTCTGCACCTTCATCGAAGACTCGAAGCCGTCCATGAGTTCGAACAGCTCGTTGCCGGTCTCATAGAAATTGTAGAAATTGCCCTTGCCGCCAAAGAACGAAGAGGTTGTGCAGAAATTGCATCCCATCGGGCAGCCCACCGATGGAATCACCGTAGCCGCCGTTGCTCCGCGCCGCTCCGGCAGACGCATTCCCAACGCGCGCGTTCTCAGCCCAGAAACAATTTCCGGGTGCTGGATCGGCGCAGATTCGTCTTCGCCCAGATAACGCCGCATCCACGATATACCTTCGCCGCGCACAAAATAATCGGCATCCACGATCTTTTCGATTCCCGGAATGGCCGTCACGTGCCCGCCCACCACAATCACCGACTGTGGCGAGTGTTCCCGCACGATGCGGCACATTTCCCGCACTTTTCCCACATTCACGATAATCGAAGAGATTCCCACTACGTCGTAGTCCGTGGAACGCAACTCCTGAGTGAACGATTCGCGCGTCGGAAAATCCATCACCGTACACGGTGCCGTGATGTTCGCCTGAATCATCATGATTCCCCAGGACCGGTGGAACATGCGCAGCGAGAACGCGCCTTGTGCTCGCGTCACTTGGTTGTGATACAACTCCATCGGATTGATCGCGCGGCTTCCAAATTCGTCATCCTGTGCATACGGGCCAAACACGGAAGTCAGCAACACGCATGCCCGTGTGCCTTCGGGATGCTTCGTTACCAACTGCGGAGTTTTTAGGAGGTGTGGCAAACTCGAAATGTTAGCACTTCCTTTTGCCAGACCTTTGTGACGAGCAAACATTAGCAACTCCAAAGTCGCCGGACACTTCGAATTTTTTGAGTGCGTTTGCAGGGGCTGACTGCCCCTCTTGGAATTTGCAGAAATTGGTGAGACTATCGGACCAGAAAGCGGTCGGAGGTAGCATGAAATACCGAATTGCTGCGTGGGCGGGTGCGGGCTTTCTCGTTGCGGGTTGCTGGGCGCTTTATGCTTTCGCAATGGCCCCATTCACAAACGAACGGATGCGCGATGTTTGGACTTTGCTCAGTCTAACCTGCCCCGTCGCAATCGCCGGAGCGCATTTCCCCATTAGTTTGTACTGGGCTCTCGCGGCAAATGCTGCTACTTACGCCCTCGTAGGCCTGCTCGTGGAAGCGTTGCGGCGAAAGCTATACCTTACAAAATAATGAAAGCGGCCCGTCGCCCGCCACACACCGCTTGCGACCCCCGCCTGCTCATGTGAAAATAGAAAATCGTGAATTGCGCAGGGTTTCCCCTCTACGTACCATTCACATCCCACTTTGGCGATATCGTCTAGGGGTCTAGGACGCCGCCCTCTCACGGCGGAAACCCGGGTTCGAATCCCGGTATCGCTACCAAAGTAGCTATCCCTTCGATACGTAATGAAAGTGAACAGTCTGGTATGGATGAGATAGGCAGCCAGACGCGCTGGTGTTAAACTTCTCAGATGCCACAATTTGTAATCGAACGCGAGATCCCGGGTGCTGCCGCGTTGTCAGAGACGGAAATCCGGGAAATCTCACTTCGTTCCTTAAAAGCGCTGGAGCAAATGGGGCCGCAGATTCAGTGGCTCCATAGCTACGTGACCGAGGACAAGGTTTACTGCGTTTACCTTGCGCCTGACGAGGACAGCATTCGGGAGCATGCTCGCAAGGCTGGGATCCCGGCCAACAGAGTAGCTGCGGTACGCCACCTCATCGACCCGGTTAGGCTGAAGTAGCTGCTTCCGGCCCCGCCAACGAGTATTGAATTGCTTTTTCCAGGTCCATTGTAGAACCCTCTGTCCATGCGCGGTTTCCTTCGGGGTCAGGAAGGGCTTCCCATGCGGGGCGTAGCATGTGTTCCAGTTTCTGCTGTTCCGCTTGAGGAAGAGGAGCTCTGATCAATTGGCGTTGGTGGGCAGCCGCCGCGGCAAGCTTAAGCGCGCGAGCCGCATGTCCTCGCGCCACAGCCAAGCAGGCGTAGCCTTCCAATGTCCGGGCGATCCCACGCCTGTGTCTCAAGTCCCTGAAAATTTCCATGGCTTCCTGATAGAAAGCCTGGGCCGTCGAATACTCTCCCTGGGCACAATCGACGTGGCCCAAATCCGTCAGGGAGCGTGCACAACCCCAACGATCGCCACTCTCCCGAAAACTCGATAGAGCCTGTTGATACAATTCCCTGGCCGCAAACATGTCGCCTTGTTCGCGCGATATGTCGCCTTGCTGATTGATAGACCAAGCCGCGCCACTACTGTCGCCGAGTTCCTCGAAAATTTCCGTAGCTTCACGGAGAGCCCACCTCGCACGTGCATAGTCGCCCCGGACCTTGACCACATTGGCCAAGTTGTGAAGGCAACGCGCGACTGCAGACCGGTCTGGCAGGAGGCGCCAGCACGCCAGGCTCCGCTCAAAATTTTTCTCCGCGGAGGAGTAGTCTCCGCGATCACGCTGGGAGATCGCCAAAGCATTTAGGGATGCGGCAATTCCCCATTGGTCTCCCAATTCCTGATAAAGCAAGAGGCTTTGTTCCAGGAAATGCCCCGCGGCCGGAAAATCCCCTTGAGCGGTCACTAAGGCTCCAAGAAAATGCAATATCCTGCCCCGTTCTTTGATGTGCCCTGAGCCGGCCAACCGCAAAATGGTTTCCAGACGAGCGCGGCCCTCGCTCAGGTGTTCTCGCATGTCCCAGAATCGAAATAGACCGATGCAGAGTCGCAATCCCCAGTCCAAATTGCGTGCCTCAAACAACCAATCGAGCGCGGAACGAAAATTATCGATTTCCACATCGCATTGTGCCAGCCAGCTCACCCGCTCTGCTGCGCTCAGTTCTGGATTGCCTTCCTCGGCAAGGACGAGACAATACGCCGCATGGGCGCGCCGCGCCGCAGCTTCTTCACCACTATCGGCCAGGCATTCCAGGGCATATTCCCGGATCGTCTGAAGCATTGCGAAGCGCGTCTCGCCCTCGGCTCGGTCCACTCGCTGAACGAGATTTTTATCCACCAGGGAAGATAGTCCTTCGAACAAATCTATACCCAGATCACGGTTTGTGTCGCAGACGGCTTCCGCCGCTTCTAAAGTACATCCGCCAACAAACACGGAAAGGCGCCGAAACAATTTGCGTTCCGTCTCGTTCAGAAGCTCATGACTCCAGTCGATGGTTTTGCGCAGGGTCTGTTGTCGTTCGGGTAGGTCAAGTGCACCACCGGTTAGCAGCTGAAGAGGACTTTGCAAACGATCCAGAATGGCGGTCGGAGAAAGCACTTTGGTGCGCGCCGCGGCCAGCTCAATCGCCAACGGAAGGCCATCCAGTCGTGAACAGACTTCACGGATCGCCGGCGCGGTTTCCGCCGTCATCGCAAAATCTGGCCAAACGGCTGAGGCGCGTTGCACAAATAGCTCGACAGCCGAATCCGGCGCCAGCGGCGTTACTGGCAAGTCCTGTTCACCGTAGATGCGCAGGCTCGCACGGCTGGTGACGAGAATCTTGAGAGCCGGGCATGTCTCTAATGCTTCGGCCACCACTTTCGCCGCAGGAAGAACCTGTTCGAAGTTGTCCAGCACAAGCAAGAACGGTCCAGTGTTGCGTAACTGATCTACGATGAGTTCTGGGACCGTGCAGTTCGCGACTGGCTGGACATCCAGCGCTTCTGCTAGCGCGACCGCCACCAGATCAGGATTCGTAATCGACGCCAATCCCACGAATTTCACGCCTGCTGTGAACCGCTCGGCGACTTGCGCTGCGACCGCGATTGCCAGGCGCGTTTTTCCCGCCCCTCCCGGACCAGTGAGGCTTAGCAGGCGAACGTTCTGACGGAGAAGCAGTTCCGCAGCTTGCGAAACCTGCTGTTCTCGTCCAACTAGCGAGGTACGGGGCCTGGGCAGATCGTGGCGCTTTCTGACAACTCTCGCGATCTCCGGTTCACCTGTGGTCGGCAAAACTACGGCATCCGTGACAGGAATATAGCTTCTCTCGACGGGATGCTTGACGACCTGCGCTACGAACAAGTATCCGCGACGAGGCACGGTCTTGAGCATTTCCTGGTTGCGATCTTCCAGTGCACGGCGCAACTCAACCGTACACTGCACCAGCGAATCGTCGGTCACAAAGGCGTCCGGCCACACCGCCTGAATCAATTCCTGTTTCCCGACCAGCCGCCCGGCGTTCTCCACGAGGTATTTCAGCGTCTCATATACCTTTGGACGTAGCTTAATCTCCTGCGCGCCTTTAAAGACGCATCCTCGTGCCACATCGAGGGTGAACTCGCCGAACTTATAAGTTGGGGTCGTTAATTCCACCGGTAATCCCATAACTGCAAAAACAGGCAGCTAGTTTATCCCCATTTTTGGGGTTTCTTTGGCGTTCTTTCGTTACTTTGGGCGCTGCCAGCGGTTACTCTGCGCGAGCAATCTGAGAATCGTTTGGAACAAGGAGAGAAGAAAAATGAGTACAGCACAGCAGCAACCCGCTCCGGATATGAACAAACTGAACGCCTTTCTCGGCCAGTTCGTGACCGATCTAGGAGCCGCGGTTCACGCGGGCATGGTGGTCATCGGGGAAAAACTTGGGCTTTACAAGGCACTGGCGGAGCACCCAATGAATCCAGCGGAACTCGCCGCTAAGACGAAAACGGATGAGCGTTATCTACGCGAGTGGCTGTCGTCGCAAGCCGCGGGCGGATACATCACGTACGACGACAAGACCGGAAAGTTCAGCCTCACCCAGGAACAAGCTTTCACACTCGCCAATGAACAGAGCCCTGCCTATCTGCCTGGCGCTTTCGAGTTGGCTTTAGGTTCGCTCGCTGCCGTCCCACGCATCGTCGAGTCTTTCCGCACCGGCGCGGGTATGGGTTGGCATGAGCATGCGGACGGGGTCTTTCATGGATGCGAAAAGTTCTTTCGGCCTGGCTATGCTGCAAATCTCGTGAGCACGTGGATCCCTTCGCTGCGCGACGTTCAGCAAAAGCTGGAGGCTGGCGCGCGGGTGGCGGATGTCGGCTGCGGGAAAGGCGCATCCACGTTGCTGCTGGCGAAAGCGTTTCCCAAGTCCCGCTTCTTCGGCTTCGATTATCACGACAAATCCATTGAGGCCGCGCGTGAGTATGCCAGCCGCGATGGCCTCGCCGATCGCGTCAGCTTCGAGGTGTCGAAAGCCAAGGAATTTCCGGGCAAGGATTACGACTTTGTGGCGGTGTTCGATTGCCTTCACGACATGGGCGATCCAATCGGCGCGGCTGCGCATGTCCGGCGGTCCCTGGCCAAAGATGGCACATGGATGATTGTTGAACCATTCGCGAACGACGAATTAAAGGACAACCTCAATCCCGTGGGCCGGGTGTACTACTCATTCTCAACATTGCTCTGCACACCCTGTTCGCGATCTCAGGAAGTCGGGCTCTGCCTGGGTGCGCAGGCAGGTGAGACACGCATACGAGAGGTGGTAACCTCGGCGGGGTTCAGCCGTTTCCGTCGTGCGACGGAAACGGCTTTCAATATAGTGTACGAGGCGCGCCCATAGCCGAGTTGCTAAAAAGGTTGGCGGCGGTGTGGCCGTGGCAGTGAAATCGCCCGGGCACACCGTCGCCTCATTCAGCAAGTCATAAGGTGCTTGATCAGAGGACGGTAGTGAGAGGAGGAGCTTATGGAGCAGTTTCTAATCGAAACGTCTCATCGGGAAGAGCATTGTTTGGACGTTGTTCAGCTTATCAACGCACAAGGTTATCTCGCTCATTTCGATTGGGGATGCCCGAGAGGTGTGCATACAGGGTGGGCCGTCATTGCGGCGGAGAGCGAAGCTGAGGCGCGCTTGGTTCTTCCGCCGCTCGTGCGTGGCGAGGCCCGTGTCGTCAGGGTTTCCAAATTCGATGGCGCAATGCTTGCTCAGATGCACAAGAATGAATTCTCTCCCCTAAATCGGGTGGCTTCAGGCATCTTCAAGGCCTTCCCCTGTTGGTGGTAATCGGACGTCTCAGGTCAGTGTCATCAGGAGGGACGAATGTCGACACAGCTCTTAGATCAGTTGAGGAGTTCTTTTCGAGGTGAGCTGATTCAGCCTGGCGATGCCACCTATGAATCCGCTCGCAAGGTCTACAACGCAATGGTCGACAAACGCCCTCGCCTGATTGCGCGTTGCGTGGATGTTGCGGACGTGATCGCGGCGGTACGGTTCGGCTCCCAGAGCGGAATGTTGACCGCCGTTCGGGGTGGCGGACACAACGGCGCCGGCTTGGGAATTTGCGATGATGGCTTGGTGATCGACCTTTCCCGCATGAAGGGTGTTCGCGTTGACCCATCAAACAAAATCGTCCGTGTGGAAGCGGGGTGCGTCTGGGGGGACGTAGATCACGCAACTCATGCGTTTGGATTGGCAACACCTTCTGGATTCATCTCAACAACCGGGGTGGCGGGACTCACCCTCGGCGGCGGCATCGGCTATCTCACCCGAAGATATGGTCTGACGATCGACAATCTACTCTCGGTGGACATGGTTCTCGCTGACGGAAACTTCGTAACCGCGAGCAGCAAAGAGAATCCTGACCTGTTTTGGGCCGTGCGTGGCGGCGGCGGAAACTTCGGCGTGGTCACTTCCTTCGAGTTTCGGCTTCATCCGGTCAGCACGGTGCACTTCGGCCCGACCTTTTGGCCGCTCGAGGAGGCCGCAACCGTGCTGCGCGCTTACTACGACTTCATTCGAAAAGCTCCCGAGCACGTCAGCGGCTTCTTTGCTTTTCTCGTGGTCCCACCCGGGCCCATGTTCCCGCCTCACCTGCATCTCAAAAAGGTCTGCGGCATCGTCTGGTGTTGCACCGGGACTCTCGAACAAACTGAAGAATCAACCAAGCCGATGCGTTCGGTTGGCCACCCGCTTCTCGATCACATCGCACCTGCTCCGTTTCCCGCGGTGCAAAGCGTGTTTGACGGGTTATTGGTTCCCGGGCTGCAATGGTATTGGCGCGCAGACAACTTCACGGAATTGACGGATGAAGCCATCGCCAGGCACGTGGAGCACGGCTCTAAGGTACCTACCTTGCATTCCACCATGCACCTTTACCCCGTCAATGGAGCGCCACAACGCGTCGGTCAGGCCGATACCGCGTACAGTTTTCGCGAGGCACTCTTCGCCGAAGTAATCGTTGGCGTGGATCCCGATCCCGCGAACAACCAGAAGATCACCGACTGGTGCAAAAACTATTGGGAAGCTCTGCACCCGTTCTCGGCAGGTGGCGCGTATGTAAACTTCATGATGGAAGAGGGTCAGGAACGGGTGCGAGCCACTTATCGCGGTAACTATGAGCGGCTTGCCGCTATCAAAAACAAGTACGATCCCAAAAACTTCTTCCGCGTGAATCAGAATATCCATCCACATACAGTCGCAAAAGACTCCGCCTGATGGCCTTCTCAGATGCGGGCCACAAGCGTACTCGTGCCTGTGAACTTATTTCGTCTGCCGCGTTATCGCGGCGAACGTGCTGGCTACCTTGTTTTGTGCTGGCGAACGAGGTTCGCGCTATTCAAGCCAAATTTCTGAAGAAGTTTGCACGTTGTGACAAAAGTCGCATCCCGAGGTGACCTGATCGCGTAGCGTAAGGCTACGCACACGGCGGTGAAGCCCGTGGGCAGGACAGGTCACAATGAAGAAACTCTGGCTTAGTTTCGCCGTCGTTTTCTCCCTTTCATTTGCGGTACTCGGATGGATCGGAACGCGCATTTACCAGCAAATGCCGCCGATTCCGCGCATGGTTATCTCTACGGATGGCACTGTGCTGCTCGCCGAGGGTGATATCGGCAAAGGGCAAAACGTCTGGCAGGCACTTGGCGGCATGGAAGTAGGATCGATTTGGGGACACGGCAGTTACGTCGCGCCCGACTGGACCGCGGATTGGCTGCACCGGGAAACCTCGTTTGTCTTGGACGATTGGGCCACGAACGAGTTCGGCGCCGGCTACGAGAAGCTCTCGGCGGAAAACCAGGCCAAGCTGCGTGGACGACTTGAAGAGATGTACCGTAAGAACACCTACGATTCGGCCACAAATTCGATCGTGATCAGTCCTGTTCGCGCGCGCGCCTTTGATTCCTGCCTGGGGCATTTCGCTTCCGTCTTTATGGCAGGCGAAAAGGCTTACGCTATTCCGCCACATACCGTGGATACGCCCGAGCACATGCGCGAGTTCGCGGGCTTCATTTTCTGGACAGCCTGGGCTGCTTCGACCAACCGCCCAAACGACTCAGTAACCTATACGCACAATTGGCCATACGAACCGCTGGTTGGAAATCGTCCCACTGGCGAAAGTGTGCTATGGACCGGCGTCAGTATCATCATGCTGCTCGCGGGTATCTGCGCGATGGTGTGGTGGTACGCAGCGGAGAAGAAGCAGGAACCCCCCTTCCCGCTTCCGTCGGCCGACCCTCTGGGGCAATGGCAAGCGACGCCTTCACAGCGTGCGACCGTGAAATATTTCTGGGTCGTCTCCGCACTCATTTTGGTCCAAATCTGCATGGGTGTGGTAACCGCTCACTATGGGGTTGAAGGCGATGGCTTTTACGGTATCAAGCTGTCGCAAATACTTCCGTATAGCGTGACTCGGACTTGGCATGTGCAATTGGGAATCTTCTGGATTGCCACGGCCTGGCTCGCGGCAGGTCTGTTCATCGGCCCGCTCGTCAGCAAGTTCGAGCCAAAGTTCCAGAGCGCCGGCGTTCATGTCTTGTTCGGCGCACTGCTCGTGATTGTCGCAGGGTCGATGGCCGGCGAGTGGATGAGTGTTCACCACAAACTCTCCCCAAGCGCGGCCTTCCTCTGGGGGCACCAGGGTTACGAGTACGTAGATTTGGGTCGAGTTTGGCAGATACTGCTTTTCGTTGGATTGCTGATCTGGTTGTTCCTGGTCGTTCGGGCGGTACGCCCTGCTCTCAAAACTCCGGGTGAACATCGCCCGTTGCTTTGGCTGTTCGTGATGTCGGCCGCGGCGATCGGCCTTTTCTACGGAGCGGGCCTCACTTGGGGCCAACACACGCACCTGTCCATCGTCGAATACTGGCGCTGGTGGGTCGTGCATCTCTGGGTGGAAGGTTTCTTCGAAGTTTTTGCCACCACGGTCATCGCCTTCTTCTTCACCCGATTGGGCCTGATCCAGCCGGTCTTCGCGGCAAAAGCCGCATTGCTTTCCGCAACGATCTTTCTTGCGGGAGGCATCATCGGCACTTGTCATCACCTCTATTTTTCGGGAACTCCCACAGTGGCGCTGGCCTTCGGCTCAGTTTTCAGCGCGTTGGAAGTCGTGCCGCTGACCATGGTCGCTTTCGGCGCGATTGACGATCTGCGTCGCGGAAAACTGACCGTGTGGGCGGCTCGCTACAAATGGCCGATCTATTTCTTTGTAGCAGTTGCGTTCTGGAACATGGTCGGCGCCGGACTTTTTGGGTTCATGATTAACCCGCCGATCGCTCTCTATTTTATGCAGGGCCTGAATACGACCCCGCTTCACGGACATGCAGCGCTCTTCGGCGTGTACGGGATGCTCGGGATCGGCTTGATGCTCGTTTGTCTGCGAGCCATGAGTCCCGATGCACGATGGAGAGAGAGCTGGCTGAAAGCTTCCTTTTGGTTGATGAATACAGGGCTGTTCTCCATGTGCGTTGGTAGCCTCTTGCCGGTCGGGTTGATGCAGACCTGGGCGTCGGTCAATCACGGCTACTGGTACGCACGGAGCGCCGAGTTTCTGGGTTCGACGATCATGCAGACTCTGCGCTGGATGCGCGTGCCGGGAGACATGCTCTTCGCCATTGGATCGCTCATTCTCGTCGGATTTGTGTTTACCTTGCCCGCTCCGCGAGTCCACCAGGAAGCGCCACAGACTGAGGCAGCTGTGGTGCCTGCCGGCGATTAGCAATAAAGAAATTACTATCTGCAGCAAACGGAGGAGCTATGCAACTAATCGACGAAAGAACGGTGCGAGACCTGGCCAGTACGAATCCGGCGGCGGCACGCATCTTCGAAATGTTTGGAATCGACTACTGTTGCGGAGGGGAAAAGTCACTGGCGCAGGCCTGTTCTGCTGCAAATGTGAACGTCGGCGAAGTCGTCGCCGCTCTCAAAGAGCCGGGCCCCGCAGAAACTGATCGCGACTGGCAAACAGAGACATTGGCTGCACTGGCCAAGTACATCGTCGAAAAGCATCACGGATATATCCGCCGGGAAATTCCGCGTCTGGTTGCTCTCCTCGCGAAGGTCGTGCAAGTCCACGGGCTCAACCATGCCGAACTGCGCAATATAGAGCTCTCGTTCCAAGCACTCTCCGGCGAGCTTAGCAATCACCTCTTGAAGGAAGAGCGGATGCTCTTCCCCTACATCGAGCAACTGGAAATCGCGGCGAAGAACGCTTGCCGGCCAACGCCGTCGATCTTCGGAACCGTACGTAATCCCGTTCGCATGATGGTGATGGAACACGATATGGCAGGCGAGTTGTTGCACAACATCCGTGGCCTCACGAACGGCTATCACATACCCGAGGATGCCTGCATGAGCTTTCAGACGCTGTATCGCGGGCTTTCAGAGTTTGAAGTGGACCTTCACCAGCATATTCATCTCGAAAACAACATTCTGTTTCCGCGGGCGATTGCCCTCGAAGAGCATGTGCTGTAAACCACGAAGGCAAGCGTTTCGGATTTAAGCCCTCAGCGGCATCGCCCCATCAGCGCGTTTGCGATTACAATTGACCTCGCGATCCGGGACATCACAACCCCGAGCGAGAGGCCATGAACGACACCATCGAGAAAGTGCTGCGCAAGACTCCACTGTTTGCCGCTCTGAACTCTGATGAGATGGTTGCCTTGCAACGCCGGGTAAGCAGCAAGAAATACGATCGCCGCGAGCTTTTGTTCAATGAAGGGGACCCTTGTCGTGGCCTGTTCATCGTCGGCACCGGGTCCGTTCGCATCTTCAAACTATCTCCGAACGGTAGGGAGCATATCCTGTCTGTCGAAGGCCCGGGAAGCTCGTTCGCCGAACTTCCTGTCTTCGATGGCGGAAATTATCCTGCCGCCGCATCAGTCTCTGAAGAATCGGAATTGCTCTTCATCTCGCGCAAGGATTTTCAGGACTTTTGTAGAGAACATCCCGAAGTTGCATTGAAAGTCATCGCGGTGGTCGGATCACGCCTGCGGCGCCTTGTCGGAATCATCGAGGAGTTGTCGTTTACAACGGTCCGGCAGAGGCTGATCAGCCTGATCGTACGTCTGGCTCAGGCCAGCAATGTGCGAACAGGCGACGGCGTGCATGTACAATTGAACAAAACGCAACAGGAGCTTGCTGCCGAACTGGGTACTGTCCGCGAGTTGGTGTCCAGGAATCTGGGGCGTTTGCAGGCGGAAGGCTATCTGGACGTGGATGGCCGCAACATTGTCGTCAAAGACCTGCCCGGCCTGAAACGTGAACAAGAATCTCCCCAGCAATGAAAGTCATGATCGAGTACCGGCACACAACCGATCAAATGAAGAGATCCGCCACCCGGTTATCCCCATGAACATCGGACGTCTTAGACAAGCTAGGCAATGGTCTGACGATGTTGGCCGAGTCGCTGCAAGGTGCCGCTGCTCGCGTTCTTGTTTTTGAAGATTCTGCCGGACGATCCGGTATGCCTACGAAGAAACTCGTCGCCTCTCGCTTAATCGGCGCCTTCTATTGGCAGAGCGGCGGCTTGTTCCTCTTGCCAGGGCGGCAGGATTTTAATCAGTACGTACAAAATGAAAAACGGAAGAATCACTAAGGCTATCGCTGGCAACAACCCTTCTTTCGCCACAAATCCCATCTTGTATGTCGTGTATCCCAAAAAGCTCTTCGAGAAGAGTTGTCCCCCAATCACCACGTTCCAGCGCATCGCAAAAATCCCGATCAGCGTCAACACCGACGCTAATCCATAAATTCGTTTCCGTGTTCGCTCGGGAATTCTCACCACCTGCGCCAATCCCAACAACACCAGGGGAGTCACTGTGCCCATAAAGATCTGCACCACGATTTGCGATAGAAACAGTTTCGAACGCATCAGGAAATCCAAACTGCGAAACGATTCATCCGCCTCATAAATCCGGTGAATCAAGTCCAGCATTTCCAGCGTGAAATCAATCAGGAACGCATAAAACAGGTACTTCGCCACCGTGTCCAGACAATGCATATCGATCGCGCGTCGCCGTAGGCCCGAGGTCACCATGTACATCAGCAACACCAGCGCAATTCCCGACACCATGGCCGAAAACAAAAATACTACCGGCATTAGCGGCGTCGACCACCACGGATTCGCCTTCACCGAACCAAAAATGAATCCCACGTACCCATGCAACAGGAACGCCGAGGGAATCCCAACGAGCGTAACAATCAATCCCACTCGATCGTCCACTTTCAGCGCGCCCTCGCTGATGTTCATCGATCCCAGCGTCAACGCGCGATACAACACGCGCTTCCATCCCCGTGACGATTGCGCCAGCAGCACAATATCCCGCCGGTAATCCAGCCAAATCTCCAGCAGCAGCACGGCCATCAAGTACCACAAATAGACAAACCCAAACATTGCCATCGCCGATGACCGGTGCGGCGTCAAATACATTTCCAGCGACCGCTCTGGATGCCCCAAATGCAGTTGCAGCGGCATCGGCGCCACAATCAAAAACGCCAGGGCGGTCAGCAGCGCCAGGCGATATGTCGGTTTCACTGCTTCTACGCGAAACACACGTTCCAGCGACGCCAGGATGAATGCGCCAGCCACCAGTCCCGTCAGGTACGGATACAGCACGATCAGTACGCTCCACTGCAACTCGACCTCGTTCGGATACATGAATCCTTTCATCCACCGCTCCTTTAACGCACCGAGCCATCCAGCCCGTTATAGAAATTCTTTGCCCCGGTGGCGAGATGCGGCTTCAGCACCTGTACTGAATGCGTTTTCAGAAAGGCGTGAATTGGATCGTTGGGATTCTTGAGATCCGCCAACTGTCTCGCTCCCGTTGGACACGCCTCACAGCACGCTGTTGTCAGCCCCTTCGTGATCCGGTGATAGCACAGCGTGCATTTCTCTGCCGTGTGTCGCTTCGGGTGAAAGAAGCGGCACCCGTACGGACACGCCTGAATGCAATACCGGCAGCCCAGGCAATAGTCGTAATCGATCAGCACCACGCCATCCGCGGTATGGAACGTCGCTCCCACTGGGCACACCTGCGTGCACGGCGAGTCCACGCAGTGGTTACACATCTTCGGCACGAAAAAGTTTTTCCCGCCCGTGTGTTCGCTCGCCGGAAATCCGTCCTTGCCTCCATTCGGCGAATCCACCTCCGGATTTTCAATGTGCCAGTCTTTCACGTGATAGCGTTCCACCCACGTCCGGAAGTAGCCATCGGGCACATCATTCTCCATGGCACACGCGCGAACGCAGCTTCCACATCCGATGCACTTGGTGACATCCAGCAGCATGCCCCACCAGTGTTCCGTGGCGTTGAAGTTCGGTGCTTCTTCTGGCGTTCCGGCCAACACAAAGTCCCAAGCCACCGCCGCCGCGGGCAGGAGTAGCAGAATTTGGCGCCGGCTCAGGTTCACTTTTTTCCTCCCGCCTGAATCGCCGGGCTGTGCGGTTGGTGACACGCGTTGCACAACTGTCCTTGTGCGTGTGCTTTGGCGTTCACCTGAGGAAACCCGCTCGGCTTCGCGATGTTCTCCGAATGGCAGCGGACACACAGCTTCGCTACATCCGGCAGCACCGGAACAACCGCCGCGGGATCCTCGGCATGCTTGGCCAACGGCCCGTGACACGATTCGCAGTTCACGTGCGCGTGCACCCCCTTCGCTTTCATTTCCAGCACGTCCGGATGGCAGCCCTCGCAAGTTTCGTGTCCCGCAAACGCCATGGGCCGGCTCGCGATTTCCTTCAGCGCGTCTCCGCGATATGGGCCGTACTTCCCAAAGCTCTTGGGAATCACCGCCGCCCGTACCGCCAAAAATAAGATGAATCCCAAAAAAAACACTGCCGCCACGCGAATCAGGTGCGCGGAATTCTCAAACCTGCCCATGAGGTACCTTGAAGGGAGAACGAACTGCTACACGTGGGACGCGACACATGAACCGAGGTACGAATCGGGAGGCCATGAGGAACTGCCTGACTGGAGCGAACCGATGTAACGAACGTACGTCCTTGTACCGCTTCTCCTCACAAGGTCAGTATGACAACCATCACGATAGTCAGTGACGATGCTCACACGATGCCCCGTTCCTCTTCTGTTTCTTTAGGTTGGACGCAAATCGGAACGCTCACTGCCTTGATGGGAATCTAGGATGTGGTTGAGGTATTACGCGGGTCACATTACCGATAAGCTTTGTCACGGTGAATCGGATAGCTGCTGCAATAATCGGGCAATTCCTACGCGGAAATTATCTTGTGGCGCGATGAGACTTAGCACCATGTACCGATCGGACGGAAAATCATAGAAGTGGCCCGGATGTACCAGCACGTGGGCTTTCTGCATCAGTTCGATGGCTAATTCTTCGTCACTCTGCGCCCCAGCCACCTGCAGAACCGCGTACCAGCCACCTTCGTTCTCCAGCAGTTTGCAGCAGGCTGAATCGCCTACCACGTCCTTCAGTGCCAACCAATTCTCCGCGATGCGCCTCATTAGTTGCGGCTGCAATGACCGGCGCTGCTCCAATAATCCCGCGAACGCCCACTGTGCCGGGGATCCTAAGGACAGATACGTGTCCGCGATCACTTCCAATCGCCCCAGAGCCTCTCGCACCAACGGTTCCGGCCCGTTGGTGGCCAGCCACGCCAACTTCATCTGTGGCAGCGCCGCGATTTTCGATAATCCGCTCAGCGTGAACGTCAGCGCATCCCGATTCGCCACAAACGATTTCCGCCTCGTAACGCCCAGTGCGTAATCCAGAAACACCTCATCTACAATCAGGGCCAGCTTCCGTTCATGGCACAGCTCATTCAATCGCCGCATTTCCTCATTCTTGATGTAAGACCCAGTCGGATTATTCGGGTGCACCAGCAATATCGCGCGGGTGCGAGGTGTCACCGCTTGCAGCACAGATGGAAAATCCACGAACCATCCGTGAGCGTATTGCAACTGGTAAGGAATCAGGGTCACATCCTGCAAATCCGCCAGAAAATCAAACAGCGGGTAACTCGGCTTCGGGACTAGAACCTCATCCTGTGCATTACACAGCAGCCGGAACACGTATGAATACGCTTCACTCGTGCTGGTCGTCAGAATGAGCGATTGCGGATCAACCGCTTCTCCGTGGTCCTCCTGGTAGTAACGGGCCACTTCCGTTCGCGCTGACAGCAAACCCTTTGCATCAGGCTCGTACCGAAGTGCATTCGGATTTTGGAATGCTTCCAGTATCGCCGCAGAGTCGTAGGCCAGCCCGCACTCCGTCGGATTCGAGTCCGTCAGATCAATGAGGGATTCTCCTGAAGCGCGCACCGCTTCCAGCGCTTGCGAGTACTTGTTTGGGGTGATTTTCCAGTTGGTTCGCTCAGAAAACATTTGTGAAAGCGAACATAGCATAGCGACCTAGGGTTGGCGAACCGTGCCTGAACAGCCCCAAACTCACCCAGAAGTCAGTGATTCTGGACCTATTTGGTCGGGGATTCCCGAGGCATTCCAACGCGGGAATTCACTCAGGTTTGTTGAAAATCACAGCACCGGGTGCGCTGAATTACACAACAATGTTCACCTATCGCTTTTTCTGATTCTTCTCAACTCTTCTATTTATCAATCAGATAGACTCGCCCGAACGTTTGTTCGAATTGGTTCTCTACATGCCTCTTCCTTCGCCCGTGGGACAACGGCCAGGGTTCAGCCGGGGTTTTGCACCATCCTCTCCTTTCTGGTGTGAAATACTTCGACGCGCTTGCTTTGTTCCGCAATTCGCTCCTCCTGATCGTTCGGGTTCCACCATTCAGTTCCGCTTTTAACGGAGGCACGCAACGTGCTCGACCACGTCAATCTCCCTGTTCCTACAAGCTTTCGTAACGGCGTAGACCGCCGCACCTTTTTCCGAGTCGTCGCGCAGGCTACCGCTGCGATTGGTCTCACCAGCACCTTGGCAGCAAAAGTCGTCGCTGCGATCGAGAAAGGTGCGCGCCCCTCCGTAATTTGGCTGCACTTCCAGGAATGCACGGGCTGCACGGAGTCTCTCCTCCGCACTTCCCACCCTGGACTGGCGGAAGTTCTCTTCGACCTTATCTCGCTGGATTATCACGAAACGCTTATGGCTGCTGCCGGCCATCAGGCTGAGCAAGCCTTGGAAGCGGCCATCAAAAAGAACGCGGGCAAGTACATTCTCGTAGTCGAAGGCGCACTGCCCACCAAAGACAACGGCATCTACATGCAGATCGGCCAGAAAACCGGCCTGGATATCGTCAAGCATGTGGCCGCTTCAGCCGGAGCCATTGTCGCCTTGGGCTCCTGCGCATCGTGGGGAGGAGTGCCCTCCGCGGACCCTAATCCCACCGGCGCAACTGGGGTCAATCAGATACTCGAAGGCCGCGCGGTCGTTACCTTGCCGGGCTGCCCCGCTAATCCTTATATCCTGCTCGGCACTGTTCTTCAGTTTGTCGCGCTCGGCAAGCTTCCGGAACTGGACGAACTCGGCCGGCCAAAATTCGCGTACGGCCGCGTGATTCACGAACACTGCCCGCGCCGCGCTCATTTCGATGCCGGCCGTTTCGCGGAAGAATTTGGCGACGAAGGCCATCGGCTCGGCTACTGCCTCTATAAGCTCGGCTGCAAAGGACCCTCTACGCATGCAAGCTGCTCCGTGCTGCAATTCTGCGAAGTGGTTGACGCGTGGCCCATCGGTATTGGCCACCCGTGTTTCGGCTGCACTGAAAAAGAAGTTGCCTTCCGTGTCCCAATGCTGAAGCCCGCCGAAATCGTGCGGCCCACGCCGCCCGCGACGTATGCGCCGGTGACCGCGCCTATCGGTAGCGTCAGTCCCACCGCCACCGGTATCGCCGGTCTGGCCGCTGGTGCGCTCGTGGGAGCTGGCGTTATGGCTGCGCGCAAAATGAACAAAGCCGAACCACCCGCGCCTACGCCACCGCCTCCGCCCACGAATTCCGGCTCCGCCGGCACGGAGTAATCCATGGATGTCAATCGCAGAGATGTCCTGAAGGGCTTGCTCGGCGGTTCGGCAATCGCCGGAGTAGTCGCAACCGCGATTCCCGCGGCAAGTCACGATACAGACGCGGTTCCGCCTGTGTCCGATGCTGTCGGCCTTCTTTATGACGCCACCAAATGCATCGGGTGTCGCGCCTGCATGCCCGCGTGCCAGAACGCGAACGGATTAGCTCCGGATCGCGGCGGTTCTGGCGGATTGTATATGCAGCCAGACACGCTCAACGCCCACACCAAAAACCTGATCAAGCTCTATACCGCGCCGGATGGCCATGAAAAGTCCTTCATGAAGCAGCAGTGCATGCACTGCGTTGATCCTGCCTGCGTTTCCGGCTGCCCCATGAACGCGTTGCACAAAGAGCCGCAGGGCATCGTCGGCTGGACCTCCAGCCTGTGCATCGGTTGCCGCTACTGCCAGATTGCTTGCCCCTTCAACATTCCCAAATTCGAATGGGACCGGGTCAATCCCAAGATTGTGAAATGCGAACTCTGCCGGCACATCGTTGGCACTTCTGTCACCCAACCCGCCTGCACCAAGGTTTGTCCTACCCATGCGGTTATCTATGGCAAGCGCACCGATCTTCTGGCCGAAGCCCATCGCCGCATTCAGGAGCAGCCCGGCAAGTATTTCGAAGATCGCGTCTACGGCGAAACTGAAGGAGGCGGTACACAATGTTTGATTCTGTCGCACGTGGATTTCGCCAAGCTCGGGCTGCCTACTCTTGGTAAGGAATCCGGGCCTGCCCAGGTTCGCCAGATGAGCAACTTCATTTATCGCGGCTTCCTCACTCCCATCGTTCTCTACGGTGGACTCGCGGGCATTATGCATTACCGGTGGAAGCACCACCTCATCCACTCGGAAACTTCGCAGCACCGCGAGGGCGATCCGGTCCAGCAACAGGAGAACAACGAATGATCGGCAAATGGCAAAGGTGCATCCGGCTAAACGAGCCTCTCGTCACCAAACCTTTTATCCTCTTTGCCTCACTGGCGGCTCTGGCCTTCCTTCTCGGCCTCTTTCGCGAAGTTACAGGTTTGGGCTACGTCACCGGCCTGAACGACGGCTACACCTGGGGGCTCTTTAAAAACTGGAACGTCACCGCGCTCACCGCGCTCGGTTCCGGCGGTTACGCCATCGCGATTCTCACCTGGCTCTTCAATGAACGCAGATTTCACCCCATCATGCGTACCGCGCTGCTCACCAGTTTTCTCGGCTACGGCACCGGAATGATCGCGCTCGGCTTTGATGTGGGCCGCCCTTGGAATTTCCTCCACTTCAACAATCCTCGCAACTGGAACCCCCACTCGGTCCTGATGGAAGTGGCCGTTTGCATGACCGCTTACGTCATCTTCGCTCTCGATGTGGAGAACATGCCTCCATTTCTCGAGCGCCTGTACATGAATCCTGATCCCAAGAAAAGCCAATTGGCGATGAAAATTTTCTACGCCATCCGCGCCTCGTTTCCATTCTTCGTCGCGCTGGCTTTCCTTCTCCCATCGATGCACCAATCTTCTCTCGGCGGCCTCATGTATCTCGCTGGAACGCGCGTGCATCCTCTCTGGCAGACCCCGCGCATCCCTCTGCTCTATCTCGTCATGGCCTACATCCTGGGCCTCGCATGTGTGCTCATGGTTCTGCTGCTGAGCAGCATGGCTTGGAAGCTTGGCTGGGATCTCGACATCCTCGAGCGCCTGACCATGCTCATGGGCCGCATCACCGTCGTTTGGCTGGTCATCCAGTTCGTAGACCTGGCCTATCGCGGTGTTCTTCATCTCGCTTTCACGTTTGACTATTTCAGCGTGTGGTTTCTCGTCCAGACCTTTCTGCTCCTGATTCCCGCGCTGCTCTTGTGGCTCAGACCTCTGCGCACGCAACCCGGCACCCTCTTCCTCCTCACCTTCTTGCTGGCTATCGGCGGCGTCATTTACCGTTTCACCCCCACGACCATCGCTTACTCTCCGTTGGGCAATTACAAGTACTTTCCGTCCGTTACCGAAATCCTGATGAGCATTGGTTTCACCTCTTTCGCCGTGACCCTGTTTCTGATTGCCGTAAAAAGCTTCGCTATCCTGCCTGCTCCGGCAGGAGAAATCACTGCCGGTGCTGCTGTCCGGCCATTTGACACTTTGTAGTGGGGGAAACCTTCATGAGCAACCGCATCACCATCGATCCCATCACTCGCATCGAAGGCCATCTGCGCATCGACGTTCAGATCGAGGGCGGCAAGGTCAACGATTCCTGGGCTTCCGGCACCATGTTTCGCGGCATCGAAGCCATTCTTCAGGGCCGCGATCCTCGGGAAGCTTGGCTCTTTGCCCAGCGCTTCTGCGGCGTTTGCACGACCGTCCATGGCATTGCATCGGTTCGCGCCGTCGAAAATGCTGTGGGTATTGAGGTGCCTCTCAACGCGCAACTCATTCGCAATCTGATCCTGATCGCCCACGCGTTACAGGATCACACCGTGCACTTCTATCATCTCTGCGCGCTCGATTGGGTCGATGTGGTCTCCGCCTTGAAGGCCGATCCCGCCAAAACCTCTCTGCTCGCCGGCAGCCTCTCCCCTTGGCCGCGCAACGGCTATCAGGATTTCAAGCAGGTGCAGGATCGGGTCAAAGCCTTTGTGGATAACGGCCAGCTCGGCATTTTTGCGAATGGCTACTGGGGCCATCCGGCCATGCGCCTCTCCCCGGAAGTGAATCTACTCGCCGTCGCTCACTATCTCCAGGCTCTCGAATATCAGCGGCAAGCCAACCAGATCGTCGCCATTCTCGGCGGCAAAACTCCCAACATTCAGAACCTCGCCGTCGGCGGAGTCGCCAACGCCATCAATCTCGACAATCAAGCCACTCTCAATATGGACAAGCTCTACATGATCAAGAGCCTGTTCGACGACTTGACTCGCTTCGTCCACGAAGTTTACTTCGTCGATGCGTGCGCCGTTGCCGCCATGTATCCCGAATGGTTCAGTTATGGCGCCGGAGTCACGAATTACCTCGCTGTGCCTGATCTTCCCCTCGACTCCGCAATGACTCAATTCGATCTTCCCGGCGGTATAGTTTTCGACGGCAAGCTGGATTCCGTTTACTCCATCAAGAACCACACCGATAAGCGCCTTCTCAACGGCGTCACCGAAAACGTCTCCCATGCCTGGTATGAGGGCGACAAGACTCTACATCCCTGGAAGGGCGAAACCAATCCCCACTACACCGGATTCAAGGATGATGGCAAGTACACCTGGGTGAAGTCTCCACGGTTCGAAGGTCGTCCCATGCAGGTCGGTCCGCTCGCTCAAGTCTTGATTGGTTACGCGCAAGGGCATAAGCTCACACACAAGTGGGCAGGCGAAGCCATTAACCGCGTGTCCGCTATTTCGAAAAAGCAGGTCACTCCCGTGATGCTGCACTCTACCCTCGGTCGCATTGCCGCTCGCGCCATTCGCGCTTCCATGCTTGCCGACCTCGCCGACAAACACTGGAATCTGCTCGTCAAGAACATTGCTTCCGGCGATGCCAAGATTTACGTCAAACCACAATTCGGCGACAAGGAACTGCAGGGCGCCGGCTTCCACGAAGCCCCTCGCGGCACCCTCTCCCACTGGGTAGTCATCAAAGAGGGTCAAATTGCCAACTATCAGGCGGTCGTGCCGACCACCTGGAACGCCGGGCCTCGCGATGAACATGGTTCGCACGGTCCCTACGAAGCCTCGCTCCTTGGAAATCCGGTCGCCGATTCGGAGCGTCCCCTCGAGGTTCTGCGCACCGTCCACTCCTTCGATCCTTGTCTCGCTTGTGCCATTCACAGCTTCGATCCGGAAGGAAAGGAAACCATCACCACATCCTGAGAGGCAGACCCATGCACGACACCTTGAATCCAGCACCACTGAAGATTGGCGAATCTACCATCGACGCCGAACATGATCTGCAGATGCAGTTGCTTGATTCGCTTTCCCAATCCGTGGCCAAAGGCGGCGATTTTTCGCCCACCCATCACATCCTCGAACAATTTATCGAATTTTCCGACATGCATTTCCTGTCCGAACAATTGATCATGCGCCTTCACAGCTACCCTGCTTACGAGGCGCACCTTGAAGAGCACACCCGACTGATGAAAAAGCTGCGCGAGATTCGCGATTCCATCGTCCGCGGTGAAAACGTATCCAGCCTGCAACTGATTCTCGAGTTGCGCGATTGGCTGCTCACTCACATCTCCACCGAAGATGCGGCCTTCGGCGATTTTCTCAGTAAACGGGAACCACTGGCTTCATGACGAATATTCCCCGCATCGGCGTACTCGGTATAGGTAACGTCCTTATGGGCGACGATGGCATTGGTCCATTCGTTGTCAAGATACTGGAGTCCCGCTACGAATTTCCCGATAACGTGGTTGTGCACGACCTCGGCACTCCCGGGCTCGGCATCACGTCTTTTTTCGCCGACTACGACGTTGTAATTCTCATCGATGCCGTCAGCGCCAAAGCCGCTCCCGGCGCAGTTCGCACTTACCGCAAGCACCAACTCGTGCGCGTGCCCATTCCTCGACGCGTCAGTCCGCACGATCCCGCCCTCGTTGAATCGCTGCTCTTCGCTGAACTCAGCGGCAAGTGTCCGAAACAAGTTTTGCTGGTTGGTGTTGTCCCAAAAACTACTGAGTTAGGTTGTTGCTTATCGCCAGAGGTAAAATCTGCTGTTGTGCCCGTGATTTCCGCTGTTCTTGCTGAACTTCACCGCCTCAACGCCTCTCCTCGAGCCCGCGCGGACGCAACCATTCCTTCCATTTGGTGGGAAGAAAAACTAATCTCAGAGCGTCCGGGGGAGGACCTGAATGTGCCTGGCTATTCCGGGTAAAGTCGCCGGAATCGAAGAAAAAGACGGCATTCGCATCGGCCGCGTGCAGTTCGCGGGCATCACCCGCCAGGCTTGCCTCGATTTTGTTCCCGAAGCGAAAGAGGGCGACTACGTGATGGTCCACGTCGGCTTCGCCATCAGTGTGGTCGATAAAGAGGAAGCCGAGCGCACCTACGCGCTCCTCGAAAGTATGGGCCTTCTCGCCGACGAATTGGGCTTGGACGGCACAGCGCCGGCAGATTCATGAAGTACCTTGACGAATATCGCGATGCCCGTATTGCCCGCGCCCTCGCTGCGGAAGTGCGCCGCCGTTCCTCGCGTCCTTGGGTGCTTATGGAAATTTGCGGAGGGCAAACGCACACGCTGGTTCGTTACGGTATCGACGAGCTGCTCCGCGGCAGCGTCGAACTGGTTCACGGACCCGGTTGTCCCGTTTGCGTCACGCCGCTGGAGATGATTGATCGCGCCATCGATCTCGCGCGCCGCCCTGATGTGACCCTGGTTTCCTACGGCGACATGCTTCGCGTTCCCGGCTCGGAAACTGACTTGTTCCACGTCAAGGCCGAAGGTGGCGACGTCCGCATCGTGTATTCCCCAACCGACGCCGTGAATCTCGCTCGTGCTCTCCCCGACCGTAAAATTGTCTTCTTCGCTATCGGTTTCGAAACTACTGCGCCCGCACATGCGATGGCCGTCCTGCAAGCCGAACGCCTCGGCCTGACGAATTTCATGCTTCTCGTTTCCCACGTGTTGGTTCCCCCTGCGATTCGCTCGCTTCTTGGCTCCCCGAAAAATCGCGTGCAAGGCTTCATTGCTCCCGGCCACGTCTGCACGGTCGTGGGCTGCCGCGATTACGAAGCACTCGTCCGTGAATTTCGCGTCCCCATGGTCGTTGGCGGATTCGAGCCGGTCGATCTTCTCGAATCCATTCGCATGCTCGTCATCCAGCTTGAAGAAGGCCGCGCTGAACTGGAAAACCAGTATGTTCGTTCCGTGCAATACGAGGGAAATCTCCCCGCCCAGACCGCCGTCGCTCGCGTATTCGAAGTCGCCGATCGCAAATGGCGCGGCATCGGTTCCATTCCGGAGAGCGGCCTGTTCCTGAAACCCAGCTACGCCGCATTCGACGCCGAACGCGTCTTCGATCTTGCCGATATTTGCGCCCAGGAACCTCCCGAATGCATCAGCGCCGAAGTGCTCCTCGGCCACAAAAAGCCCACCGACTGCACCGCGTTCGGCACGCGCTGCACCCCAGACAAGCCCCTCGGCGCGCCCATGGTTTCGTCGGAAGGTGCCTGTGCCGCCTACTATCAATACAAGCGCCACCTCGTTACACTCTGAAGTCGTGAGCACCGACGAGCCTAAGGACCTGACCGCCTTTTCCTGCCCTATTCCTCTTCCCGCGCGCGAACGCATTCTTCTCGGGCACGGCAGCGGCGGGAAGCTCAGCGCGGACTTGCTTCAGCAAGTTTTTCTTCCCGCCCTCGGCAATCCCATCCTCGATCGTCTGGAAGATCAAGCCGTCGTCTCCCTCAACGGCACGCGCCTCGCCGTCACCACCGATTCTTTCGTCGTCAAGCCGCTGTTCTTCCGCGGTGGCGATATCGGCTCGCTCGCCGTTCATGGCACGATCAATGACCTCGCCATGGGTGGCGCCGTCCCTCTTTGGCTGAGTGCCGCGTTTATCCTTGAAGAGGGCCTGCCCTTCGAAACCCTGAAACGCGTTGTGGCTTCCATGCAGGAAGCCGCCGCTCGTGCCGGAGTTCCCATCATCACCGGTGACACCAAAGTTGTGGAGAAGGGAAGTGCTGATGGGCTGTTCATCAACACCACCGGCATCGGCCACGTTCGCGATGGCATTTCGTTTTCCGCAAGCCAGGCGCGGCCCGGCGACGCCATCCTCGTCAGCGGTTTTCTCGGCGATCACGGCATCGCCATTCTCGCTGAACGCGAAGGGCTGCAATTCGAAACGCGACTCACCAGCGATTCCGCTGCGCTACACGAATTAGTCGGCACGCTGCTTGACGCGACGCACGAAATTCGCTGCCTTCGCGATCCCACCCGCGGCGGTCTTTCCAGTACCCTTAATGAAATCGCCGCCAGTTCTCAGGTAGGGATGGAATTAAACGAAACCTGTATCCCCGTTCGCGAGGATGTCCGCGGCGCCTGCGAAATGCTCGGGCTCGACCCCCTGTACGTCGCCAACGAAGGGAAGCTCGTCGCCATTGTCGCGCCGAATGCCGCTGAAGATGCGTTGCGTGCCCTCCGCAGTCATCCGCTCGGCAAAGATGCCGCGATTATCGGCCGCGTCCTCAGCGCCCATCCTCGCATGGTCGTTTTACGTACCCCCCTCGGCACTACACGCATCGTCGATATGTTGGCGGGCGACCAATTACCGCGCATTTGTTAAGGTAGAGCTATGCACGAAGTCGGTATTGCTTCTTCTATTCTTGAATGCGTTGCTGCCGAGGCCGAGAAACACCCCGGCGCTCAGTTGATTGCCGTCGGCGTGCGCATCGGCGAGTTAACCGCCGTGGACAAGGATGCCCTTGATTTCGCCTTCGAATGCATCACCCGCGACACCGAATGGGAGCACCTCAAACTGCAAATCGAATGGTGCCCTCGCCGCCAAAAATGTCTGGCCTGCGAGGAACAGTTCTCAGTCCCCGACCTGAATCTAACCTGCCCTCGCTGCGGCGCCACCAACTCCACCGTAATCGGCGGCACGGAGTTGGACGTCGCCTATCTCGAACTGGAGGAGCCATGCGCGAAACCGTAGAAAAAAAAGTCCTGAGCGAAAATGATCGACTTGCCACCGATCTGCGCCAGCGCTATCGCGACCAGAACATCTTCTGCGTCAACCTCATCAGTTCCCCGGGCTCCGGTAAAACTGCACTTCTCGAGCGCACCCTTGCCTCTTTCACCCCGAGCAATTCCATTGCGGTCCTTACCGGCGATATTCAAACCGATAATGACGCCCGCCGGCTCTCCCGCTACGGTTTTCCCGTCCGCCAGATCGTTACCGGCGGCACCTGCCATTTGGACGCCCGCATGATCGACCGCCATCTCGCTGAAATGAACTTCCGCGGTCCTGGCATGTTGCTCGTCGAAAATGTCGGTAACCTCGTTTGCCCTTCCAGCTACGATCTTGGTGAGGCCGCGAAAATTGTTCTTCTTAGCGTCGCCGAAGGTGAAGACAAGCCGCTCAAGTATCCCGGCATCTTTCATCGCGCATCGTTGATGATCCTCACCAAAACCGATTTGCTCCCCCACGTCGAATTCAATCCCGAACTTGCCTTGGAAAATGCGCGCAAGGTTCATCCCGAAATCGACTACATCGCCTTGTCATCACGCACTGGCGAGGGCTTCGATCAGTGGTTGCATTGGTTAAATTCCCTGCAGCACAAATATCAGCAACCCGCCGCCGCAACCCATTCCTAGCCGTCGCCCAGTTTCATGGGGTCCAGGCCAACTAACTAGTTTCATGCCTCTGGGTAGTGGGTGAGTTTCCGGTCACCTGACTTTTAGGGAGTTGGTTACTAAACCTAACTTATCCGAGCCGACTTACCATAGAGGAAGGCCTGAGCCTCTCGAAATGTCCATTTGGGTGATGTAGAGGGAAACTGTGTGAGCTTGTGCAAAAGAAAACTCCTTGGCCCGTAGAAAGTCGCGTCGAACGCCAGGATACCCAGCGCCGCGCAGTAGGACTCCAGCATCTCGGGGGTGAAGCGGTCGCGAATGTGTTTGTTTTTGTACTGCTCGACCTGTTCAAACGGCTGTACTTCGCCACCCTGAAAAAATTTCCAAGGCCCCCCGTCTTTCCTTGCGGATACATGACGGATTTGGTTCAGCCATTCCGTCTCGTACGGACCGTCAAATGTGAAAGACGTGGCTGCATAATGGACAATAGAGGTTTTGTTCCCCTCGCGTTTCGTCAGACTCGGAGAACACTGGATTGTCACTCCGCGGCAGCCTAGGAGCTTGCACATCTGCGAGACGGCACTGTCTACGTCACTTCCGCTCCTGTTGTTGCTGAAAATGGCTGTCCAATTTGATTTGGTTTCCGTTATCAAGTACCGGTTTTGCGGATTCTGCAAAGGTTCCAACTTCAGCATCGCCTCTTTTAGGTCGGCCTGAAAAGAAAAACTATCGAACTCAATTTTAAGGTCTTGCCACCAAGAAGTGAGTGCGCTGCAATACTCCAAGAACGAAACGTCAATGAAACCTCCGCCAAACGTGACGGGGGCTCGCTCATTGTTAAGTAAGGCTTTCATGGGAACTCGCACGTCTACGGTCGAACCAAAGTTGTTAGGCCGGTTTCGCTAAACAGAAAGTCCTTTAACGGTTGGTTTCTTCGGTGGCAGAATTTTAGGAGTGTCCACGACACGCCGTCTCTTATTGGCCGAGCTGCGGGACTCGACGATTTTTCCCTTGCAGATAATTTCAAGCTCCCGTCGTACGGCCAAATACCCTGTGGCACTTCTTCGACAGACTTCGGAAACCAGATGTAGCAGTACGTTGACGCATTCATTCTGCAAACGGTGGACATGAGCAAGCCTCGACCCTGTGTCAAACCTTCGTTGTACATTCGGCAAGCTTTCACTTCGTTGACCGCAGGAATCGGAACGCGCACATAGATGTATCGCTTTCCAGTCGTCAAAACGTCCTCCCGCATCACCCAGACAATTCTCTCGCTAAAGTTGTTTGCCTCTAAGAACTGTTGGAATCGTGCTACAGCGGCACCGAAATCGGCATCGTCTTTCACAGGAGACGAAGGACGCAGAGGGTCAGGAGGCATTTCATCACTCACGGGAATTCTAGCATTCGCTCGACCGCCAAGTCCCGATAAAACGCTAATCGGAAACTGAGCCACGACCCGCCTCTGAGATTACTTGCGGGCACATCGGATCTGTGGGGCGCGGCTGCAGCCCCTGGGGATTGCTCCTTTTCCGCATTGCGAAAGACTCTGCGATAATTCCTTCATGGGCGCACCGTCCAGAGCGCTTATCGCTCGCAAAGTCATCGACGTCACCGGCATCGTGCAAGGTGTAGGCTTCCGTCCGTTCGTCTATCGCCTCGCACAGCAATGCAATCTCGTCGGCTTCATCGCCAACACGCCAGCCGGCGTAACCATTGAGATTCAAGGCGAGCCCGACCAACTTGATAGCTTCCTCGAACGTCTCCCCGCCGAAGCTCCGCCGCTGGCAAAAATCACTGCGCTTCTTCCTCGCGACTCCGAGCCGCAATCCGAAACTTCCTTCCGCATCCTCTCCAGCCGTCTCGATGCTCCGCCCAAAGCGCTCATCTCTCCCGATGTCGCCGTCTGCGACGACTGTCTCCGCGAGATGCTCAATCCTCGCGACCGCCGCTTCCGCTATCCCTTCATCAACTGCACCAACTGCGGTCCGCGCTTCACTATCATTCGCGATATCCCTTACGACCGAGCGCGCACCTCCATGGCTTCCTTCCGCATGTGCGCCACGTGTCAAGCCGAATACGATGATCCCGACAATCGCCGTTTTCATGCGCAGCCGAACGCCTGCTGGGATTGCGGTCCGCTCCTGCAACTCTGGTCTGCCGATGGCTCGCTCATCGATGCCGCCGAGCCTCTGCGTGAGGCCGCGCGTCTGCTCGAAAAAGATGGGATTGTCGCCATAAAAGGACTGGGTGGTTTCCATCTCGCCTGTAATGCGCGTTCCGAATCTGCTGTAGCTGCGCTACGCGAACGCAAACGCCGCGTCGAAAAGCCTTTCGCCGTCATGCTCCGTCACATCAAGGACGTCGACCATTTCTGCGAAGCCGATGACCTCGCGCGCAAACTCCTGTTCTCCATCGAACGTCCCATCGTGCTCCTCCCTCGCAAACTCGGCTCCGGACTCGCCGAGAGCATCGCACCACGCAATCGCTATCTCGGTGTCTTTCTCCCCTACACCCCTCTTCATCATCTTCTCTTCGCCAGTGGTAAATTCGATGCTCTTGTCATGACCAGCGCGAACCTCAGCGAAGAACCTATCGCCATCGACAACCACGAAGCGGTCCGGCGCCTCCAGGGCATCGCCGATGCTTATCTCGTCCACAATCGCGACATTCTCCGCCGCTGTGACGATTCCGTGATTCGCCCACTCGGCGCACGTGCTCAAATGCTTCGCCGCTCGCGTGGCTTTGTTCCGGTGCCCGTTCCCCTCGAACATGAATCCGAACCGATTCTCGCCGTTGGTGGCGAATTGAAAAACACGATCTGCGTTGTTCGTGGCACCGAAGCGTTCCTCAGCCAGCACATCGGCGATCTTGAAAATCTCGAAAGCTACAATTTTTTTCAAGAAGCCGTCCAGCACATGCAGCGCATCCTGGAAGTTCACCCCAAGGTCATCGCCTACGATCTTCACCCCGACTATTTCTCCACGAAGTGGGCGCTCGGTCAGGAAGCTGAAGGTGTCCAACTAATCGGTGTCCAGCACCATCACGCGCATGTCGCTTCGTGCATGGCGGAAAATCATCTCGATGGAAAAGTGATCGGCATCGCGCTCGATGGCACCGGTTATGGCACCGATGGCGCCGTATGGGGCGGGGAAGTGCTCGTTGCCGATTACGCCGGCTTCGAGCGCATGGGCCACTTCGAATACATCCCGCTTCCCGGTGGTGCAGCGGCTATCCATGAACCCTGGCGCGTCGCACTCAGCTACTTGATGAAGCACTACGTCAAGGATCTCAACACCTTGGAACTGCCGTTCCTCCGTGGCATCAACGAGCGCCGCCGCCTCCTCATTCAGCAGATGATCGATCGCCAGGTCCACTCTCCGCGCACCTCGAGTTGTGGCCGCCTTTTCGACGCGGTCGCCGCGCTCGTCGGCATCCGTTCCACGGTGAATTACGAAGCCCAGGCCGCCATCGAGCTCGAAATGGCCGCCTACGATTCCACCGATCTCGCTGCGTATTGCCTCGACCTGATTCCCGATGGCGAACACTGGCAAATCGGCACGTTGTCTCTTTTTCAGTCGCTTCTCGCCGATATTCGCCGTCAGGAATCCGTAGCGGACATGAGTCGCCGGTTCCACGCCGGGCTTGCCGCCGTGTTTGTCGAACTCGCGGACAAAATCCGCGAACAGACGCAGCTTAACCGTGTCTGCCTCAGCGGCGGCTGCTTCCACAATGTGTTGTTCTTCGAATTACTGCGGGATGGTCTTCGCGCAAAATCCTTCGAAGTCTACTTCCACTCGGAAGTCCCCCGCGGCGACGGCGGCCTGAGCCTCGGCCAAGCCGCAGTAGCTGCCCACCGCCTTCATGTGCAGTAAGACGTTGCTATATTCAGGCGAACAACCAATCACGTCATTCCGAACGGAGTCTTCGTAGTGAGGAATCTCTCTGATCTTTCTTTCTCATGCCGGTGCCCAACACACTCTGCACTCTGCGTCTTGCCTTCCGTGGCCATGCACCGCGGACTACCGCGCGCCGTACTTCCGACTCCCCGTAATCCCTTTTCCCTCAGTCACGACAATCGTCTGTCCCGCCGACACATCGGCAACTCGATCCACCTGCCCGCTTGGCCAACGTATTTCTACGGACTCCGCCTTATCGTGCCGTCCCAATCCATACGTCAACACCAACTCGCTCGCCGACAAATAACTCGACCCGCTGCGCATCATCTTCGATTGTGTCTCGCCGCTCGCCGTCAGCTTTACCGTGGCTCCGATCCCGTCTCGGTTCGATTTCGTTCCAACCAATTTAATCCGCAAACTCTTCTGCAGTGCCGCCTCGCCCGCAGCGTCATTCTCAAACAAGTACGCGCGCCCGCCGTTCGTCGCGACCAGCAAATCCAATCGCCCATCATTATTTACATCTCCATAAGCAGCGCCACGGCCCACCCGCGGCGTGTCAAACGCTGCGCCTAGACTCTTCGTCACTTCCACAAAGTTCCCTTTGCCCACGTTACGAAATACGTGCGGCGGCATCGCATACTTCACATTCGGCTGCACTCGCTGAATATCGCTATCGATATGCCCATTCGAAATAAAAATGTCCGGCCAGCCGTCCAGATCGTAATCGAAAAAGAAGCACCCAAATCCCAGCGTCAGCAGCGTATCGCGCCCTATCTCCGATTGCGGAGCCTCATCCACAAACAGCCCACGCCCCTCGTTGTGATACAGCGAAATCATCTGGTTCGCGAAATTTGTGATCAGCAGACTCGGCGCGCCGGACCCGTCGTAATCCGCCGCGTCCACGCCCATTCCCGCGCGTGCCACCCCGTCCTCACTGAATGCCACGCCTGCCAGCACCGCCTTTTCCGTAAACATCCCATTCCCATTATTGCGATACAGCTTGTTCGGCTGGGTGTCGTTTGAAAGCAGCAAATCCGGCCATCCATCATTGTCATAATCCAGCACTGCAATTCCCAGCGTCTTCGAAGTCGGATCGTTTAACCCTGCCTTCTTCGTCGCATCTTCAAACGTTCCATCGCCCCGGTTGTGCCACAGCCTGACAGACACGCCCTTGTACGATTCCGGCGTGCAATACGATTTGCTCTTGCCGTCCAGCGTGCAGTACAAATCTCCTGCGATCGACCACTGCACATAATTCGCTACCACCAAATCCAGTTTGCCGTCCTTGTCGTAGTCCACCCACGCGGCGCTTGTACTGAACTCTTTCGGTCCCGCGAGCCCGGCCTTTTGCGTCACATCCGTAAAAGTGCCGTTCCCGTTGTTGTGAAACAGGCGGCTCTGCCCCATCGCGGTAACGAACAAATCGTCATATCCGTCGTTATCGTAATCGCCTACGGCCACGCCCATTCCGAGCATTTCTACATTCAGTCCAGCTTTATGCGTCACGTCCGTAAACGTCCCATCGTGGTTGTTGTGGTACAACTTCGGCGTGCTGTGCTTCGATGGCTGCCCCGGCCAACTCGTGCCATTTACGATGAAAATATCCTGCCAACCATCGTTGTCATAATCGATGAACGCCACCCCCGGGCCCATCGTCTCCGGCAGATACTTCTTCCCATATGCGCCATTGTTGTGCACGAAGTGAATCCCAGCGCGCTCGGTGATGTCCTTGAACGTGATCGTTGAAGTCGCCGCGCCGCCCGTCGACGTCTGCGCGATCAGCGGCAACGCACAAACCAGCAGCAACACTCCTCCCCAGCCTGTCCTCACGTGTTCTCCGTTTTCCCCTCGCGACCGACGCCCAGCGCATCGGCGACCCGGTTGATGTAGTTAAACCATGCTGCAATCAACGTAATCTGCAAAATTCCGCGATCGTCAAATCCGACTGCCCGCAACTTCTGATGATCCTCTGGGCTGCACTGCGTCGCATCCCGTGTCAGCTTCAGCACGTACTCCAGCATCGCCTTATTCTGTTCGCCGATCGGCGCGCTTCGAAAATCCTTCCTCAACGCTTCGACCATCTCTTCGTTCAAACTCACCCGGCGCAGAAACTCTGCGTGTGACTCGATTCAGTAGAAACAGCGGTTCGTCACCGACACTATCGTCGCAATCATCTCGTGCTGCTCGCGTCTCAGCGGCAACTCTGGCGACAGCATCGCTCCAAAGGCTGCGAACGAATGAAACATCACATCCGGAAATAACGTGTGCGAGCCGACAATGCTGTTTTCAAATCCGTGGTCCACAATCGGCACCGGAGTCGCATATTCCACGGGATACAGCTTGCGCTGTTCCATCACGCGTTCACGCACGCGCTCGTCATCTTCCATTCGCATCGTCTTGATCCAGGTCATCTCAACGTCCCTTCACCTCGTAGCGCCAGCTTCCAGCTGGCTCTTGATTTCTCCGAGAATTTGAAAGCTGTATGCTGAACGTATAGCAGCCAATGCAGCCCCGTACTCGCAAATCCATCTATCTTCCAGAATTTGAAGCCGAGACTTTCCCCTGTTTCGCCGCAGACGCTGCGCCCCTACGTTTCGTCGCCGCAGGCGTCGGCCCCAGCGCCACACTCTCGTGTTCGTGGATGGCCTGCCGCTCGTTGTTATCTTCCGGATGAGCCTGCCGGTAAGCGCCCGTTAGCGCCTGCGAAGCTTCGTCCGCCTTGAACCGCAAGTAGCGGTCTTTATATTCCCCGGCTGTTTTCTCGTCGCCCAATCCTGTGTAACACAGCATCATGTTGTAGTTTGCTTGCAAATCCTCAGGATCGATTGCCAGTGTTTGTTGCAACTCCTTCACGGCGTCCGCATAGCGCTTCTGCAAAAACAGCACGCGTCCCAATTCGTTGTGCACCACGCGATCTCGCGGATATTGCGCCAGCACTTCGCGCAATACCTGCGCCGCTTGGTCGTACTTTCCTTCTTCTTTCAACACACGCGCATAAAAGAAATTCGCCCGCGCCAGTCCCGGCTTCAACGCCAACGCCTTCTTCAGCACTTGCAGCGCGCCCTCGGTATTCCCCTCCTGCACGCGCACTCTCCCCACATTCGTCCAGCCATCCCAATTCTCGGGCGCCATCGTCGTGATTTTCGTGAACGCCTGCTCCGCTCCAATCAAATCCCCCTGCAGGAATAGGCCGATCCCATAATCGTTCCAGCGCGTCCAATCGTCTTTCACCAACTCCACTTTCGGGGCAGGCGCTGCCGCCGAATGCGGCAAAACGTTTAGTGTCTTCACGTCTTGAGCGACAACAATGATGGGCAGATTCGGAATCCCTTTCGCTTTGCTGGAAACATCCGACAAATCGCCATTAAATGCGAACTTCCGGTCATCGTAATCCGGAGTATGCTCGCCCTGCGGTTTGCTCGCGTCCGGCACTCCCCTAAACGAAAACTGCGTATTGAACCACTGAAACTTCCGGTAGTTCAGTTTCGATTTCAGCGTGATGTGTTCGCCGGCATTCTCCGGCACGTGCATTCGGAAATGCACCGTGTCCGCCGCGCCAGGGGGAATCAAATGCACGTACACCACCGCTCGTGTAGCCCACGCATTCCGTTTATTGATCGCATTTCCGTGCCCGTCGATTTGCAGCGATTTGTAGAAGTGCGCCCCAGGTTCTACGGGTCCTTTCCCATTATCCTCAACCTTTCCGCTCCAGAAGATGATCTGCCCCTTCTCATCCACTGCTTGCAATTCCAGCCAAACGTCAAACGCATCCACAGTTCCACCAGGGAAGAAGTGCCCCACTTTGCGCGTGCGCACGACTACGTCCACCAGCACGTCATCTCCCCGGCGCACCTCGCCCTGCACTCGTCCCAGCGGTGCCGTGATCGGACGAGCCTCGCCCTTGATCCCCGTCGGCAGTGTGGTTTCCGCTTCTTCGCCTACCGCGAACGTCGTGGACAATTCTTGTCCTACGTTTCGCGCCGCTTTCCCTTCCGCTTCTTTTTTCCCCGCGGGTGAAATCGCAAAAATATCTACGGTTACTTGTTTGTCCTGCAGAAACTTCGTGCTCGTCGCCATCTGCACTGGATCTTCATTCGCAAACGGTACCGCCGTATTCGCGCCCGGAAAGCGATGCGAGTGCACGTACCCGCCGATATTCCCTTCATCGCTTGAACGCACCAGCGGCATGTGGCAGTCCGAGCAAATCATCGGCGAAGGCGGATAGTAGAACGATCTCGCGCCTTGTCCCGATACCCCGCTACCTTGCCAGTTGTCGTATTCATTGAAGCCGCGAATCCACCGGTAACCGTTCACCGGCACATCCAAATGCACTTTGTGACACTCCGAGCAGAACTCCGGCACCTGATTACGCATGAAGGGTTTCAAGAACACGCGGCGGTGCGGTTCCGGATTCAGCTTCACCATGAAATCGTGCAGCGCCCGCATCACCGGATTCGGACTCGCGGCCAGCGCATGCAGCTTGGGATACTCCAGCACATAATCTCCTTGCCCCATAGTGCTCTTCACTTTCACCATGCTGTGGCACATCATGCAGCTCAATCCCGCTCGCGCTTCCGGCCGGTCCACCGTTTCCTTGATCGGCTTGTCAAACAATCCGCTGTACAGCAAAGCCGGATCGTGACATCCCGCGCACCACTTCGATTGTTTGATCCCCGCTACCTCTTGCATGTACTCAATGCTCTTGCGGTACCACTGATTGTTGAACGATGAAAAGTGATGTGACGAGCTTTCCCACTGCTTATAAATATCCGCGTGACACCGCTCGCACGCTTTCGATTGCAGGAAATAATCGGCAGGAATGTACTTGCCGTCTTTGGTCTGCCCGGAACTGGGGAAGAATTTCCCGTGTGGTCCGTCGCCTTCCTCATCCATCGTCGCTGGCGAAATCGCCGGATTCGTAATGCGATACGCGTTATTCCACGCCACGTTCCGCACCCACCACGCGCCACTTGCGATCGCCGCGGTTCCCAATAAAAGCGCCACAAAACCCAGAGCCCCTCGCGCGCCGCCCGTTGCCAGCCATCCGCGCTCTTTCATCCACGCGGTAGCCAGCAACACAAATCCCACCATGCAAATCGCAATATGTGCGTACAGCCACGCGTTCATGCGGTGCGACGTTCCCAAATAAATCAGCGCTACACCCAAGACTGCGCCTGCCGCCATCAGCACCCAGCCCACCCGCGCCAACCACTGCTCCTGCGATAGCCCGCGAAATAGATACACCAGCAGCCCCACGGTCAGCAGTACTCCTAACCCCGTGTGCAACAGCACAGTGATCGCGTACGGAATGTTTGCAGCCGGAAAGGCGTACAGGTAAACAGCGGTAAGCGCGAGAATCAAAACGCTCAGGGAGCGCCAGCGTTTCATTCCATTTCCCCCGGGTCTAATGTGTCCCACTCGAGCTATTTGCCTTCAACAAAAAATGCGGCCGGGGTCGTCACCCGGCCGCAAAGTTATTGGGGTGCTTCCTGGAGTCGGCGAAGAAAAGCGACTGTGAGAAGCGGCAAAAGTTGTTCTACTTATAAAATCTTCGCAGGACGTTGGCAATAATGCGAAAGTATTATCCCCTGGCTTCCTCCGCAATACCCCTGCCTTCAGTAACTTGGTAGCTCTTCCCCGTTCGCAAGCTTTTGTATTCCTCGGTCCGTCCGCTGGGCCATTCAACCACCACACGCTCGATCTGCTCCTGCTTTCCCACCCCAAACGTCACCGGCAATTCCGATTGCGACAAATAACTCGATCCGCTCCTCACCATCCTCGTTTGCTGCACTCCCTCTGCAAACAGCCGCACCACCGCGCCAATCGCGTCCCGGTTCGATTGCGTCCCTACCAACCGCAGCCGGATACTGCGATTCCCATTGCCCACGTCGTTGCGATACAAAAACGCGCCTTCATTATTCGTCGTCAGCAGCACGTCCAAATCGCCATCGCCATCGAAATCACCGACCGCCAATCCACGGCCCACCTTCGGCTTATCAAATCCCCCGCCAACCTCGTCGGCTACGTCGCGAAATCGCCCTCCCCCAAGGTTCAGAAAAAGCTGCGCCGGTTGTGCATAGCCCACATTTCCCCGAATGTTTCTCACCGTCTCATCGATATGTCCATTGGCAATCGCAATGTCCTGCAATCCATCCAGGTCCGCATCGAAAAATACGCACCCGAAACCCAACGTATTCCGCGAAGCAGCTCCCAACCCCGTCTGCATCGCCACATCGTCGTAACCCTTACCCGCAAATCGATAGAGTCCTATCATTTCATTGTCGAAATTTGTGATGAGCACTCCCACTTTCCCCGAATTCTCAAAGTCGGCTACATCCACGCCCATTCCCGCTCGCGCTTTCCCTTCTGTACTGAACGCCAGTCCCGCTTCCACCGCCACGTCGCGAAACTTTCCATTGTGCAAATTGCGGTACAACTTGTTCGGCTGCGTATCGTTCGCCACCAACAAATCCGGCCAGCCGTCCTGGTCGTAATCAAGCATTGCCACGCCTAAGCTTTTCGAACTGCTGTCGAATATCCCGCTGCTCGCCGTCACATCTTCAAACGTTCCGTCCCCTCGGTTGTGATATAGCCAGCAGGTATCACCGCGATACGCTTCCGGCGTGCAGTACGATTTATTTTTTCCATCCAGGCTGCAGAAGACGTCGTGTTCCGCCGACCACCGCACATAATTGCACACGAACAAATCCAAATAGCCGTCGCGATCGTAGTCGAACCACACCGCCGATGTGCTCAGCCCCTGCTTGCCTGCCAGTCCGCTGGTTTTCGTCACATCCACAAACGTGCCCTTGCTCGTGTTTCGAAACAACCGGCTCTGCCCCACGCAGGTAATGAAAATGTCCGGGTACCCATCATTGTTGTAATCGCCCACCGCCACGCCCATTCCGTACATTTCCACATCCAGCCCCGCGGCTTTCGTTACATCCGCAAATGTTCCATTGCGATTGTTGCGATACAGCTTCAACGTGGTGCGATGGCGCTTGTGCCCCGCCCAGTCCATCGAATTCACCAGCAAAATGTCTTGCCAGCCATCCGCGTCGTAGTCCAGAAACGCACAACCGGACCCCAGTGTCTCGGGCAGCAGTTTTCCTCCGTACGCCCCGCTGTTATGTTCGAAGTGAATTCCCGCCGGACCACTCACGTCGACTAGTCGAAATCCTGGCTTCGTTCCCGCCGCCCAAACTGCTGCCGGCGCAACTCCCGCGATTAGCCCCGCCCCAATTCCATTCCAGATAAACTCGCGTCGCCTCACGAAACCCTCATACCAACCCTGCTCGCATCGCTCATGGCAAATTCACCAGCCCGTTGCGGATCGCGTACACCACCAGCTCCGCTGTCTTATGGATCCCCAGCGCATCCATGATGTTCGCGCGATGCACCGAAACCGTGTTCACGCTCAAGCTCAATTCCGTGGCAATTTCCTTGTTCGATTTTCCCGCCACGATATGCTGCAGAATTTCCAGCTCGCGCGGAGTCAGTCCCGTATCGCGCTCGCCCTTCAGGTTTCCGCCTCGGGTGATCTGCGGATCGAGCACCGTCTTGCCCTCCGCCACTTTCTTGATCGCGCTCACCAGGTCCAAATCCATGGCGTTCTTCAAGACGTAGCCCTTCGCACCCGCTTCCAGCGCCTGCCGAATCAGCGTATCTTCCGAATGCATGCTCAGCATCAGAATTGCCGTTTCCGGCCGCTTCTGCAAAATCCTGCGCGAAGCCTCGATCCCATTGATCTGCGGTAGCGCGCAATCCATCACGATCACGTCCGGTCGCAGTTTTTCCGCTCGCTCCACTGCTTCCAATCCGTCGCTCGCTTCGCCCACCACCTCAAACGATGCCTCGTCTTCCAGCATTCTCCGGAATCCCCGCCGCACCAGCGCGTGATCGTCCACCAGCAGCACCTTCAACTTATTCTCCATGCGCCTCCACCCTTGCCCGCGGGATCCGCAATTTCACCAGCGTCCCTGTTCCATTCGCCGGCACCGCCGCCAATGACGACACCGTCAACGCTCCTCCCAACAATTCTGCCCGTTCGCGCATCGCCACCAATCCAATTCCCGTCTGCCCTTCCACCGGCGACAATCCTTTTCCATGATCCTCCACTTCCAACTCCAACTGCGCTGGCTGAAATCGTAAGCGTATCCAAGCTTCCTTGGCCCCCGAATGCCGGCTCACATTATTGAGCGCTTCCTGCAGCACGCGATAAATCTGCACTCCCGCGCTGCTTCCCACCGCGTAGTGTTCTCCCGTTTTTTCGTAATGCAGCACCAGCCCGGTTTGCCGCTCCACCGTCGGGATGTACCAGTCCAGAGTGCTTTCCAATCCCGCTTCGTCCAGCAGAACCGGATGCAGCGCTTGCGATAAGCTCCGAATATTGTTCAACGTGTTTTGCGCAATTTCCCGCACTTCCTGCAAATCCGCGTGCAACGGCGAATCCGCGGGAATCTGCTTGTCCGTGCGCTTCAGCAGTGAACCAATTGCCGTCAGCACTTGCCCAAACTCGTCGTGCAATTCCCGCGAAATATGCCGCAGCGTCAATTCCTGCGTCGCGATCAGCTTCTGCGCCAGGTCGCTGCGTTGCGAAGAAAGTTCCTCAACATGCGCAAACAGCCGCCGGTTATTTCGAATCAGGTACAAACTCGTCACCACAATCGCCAGCAGAATCCCCGCCAGAAAGAAATACAACTGCCGTTGCACGCGCCCATAAATTTCCGCGATGCTCCCCGCGGCCAACTCCTCCGCCTCATTATTTTGAACCAGCAGCCGCGAAACCGCGGAACTCAGCGCTGCCTGGCGCGGTTGTAACGTGTCTCGAATCTGTTCCCGCGCGATGTCTTCATCATACGCAGCTTGCGCGAACATCCGGTCGCTCGCATTCCAAAATTGATTCAGCGCCTGAGATAAATAATGCCGCTGGTCGCTTGTCGGTGCGGCCTCCGAGAGCGGCGCCTCCAACCGCAGTGCATCGTCCAGATCGGTATGAATCCGGTCAAACTGCGCGCTCCACGCAATCAGCGGATACGGCTCGCTGGCATCCAGCATGTCTCGCATCGCCAGCCCCACGGAATTCAAGTCGTTTTGGATGCGCAACAGTTGCAGCGAATCGCGCCGGTTGCGGTCTACCATTTCGCTTTGCAATTTCCGCAATCCCGCGAATTGCAGCGTGATATACGCCGCATACACCAGCACCGCCAGAATCGTCACCGCCAGCCCAAGATACAATCCCCGTGCCGGCCCCGCCTGTGTCGCCGAATTCTTCTCCACGCCAGCAAGGATATACCGCCCCAGCACCCCCTACCAACTCACCCACTGAAACTTTGTGTAGTGACCGAACTTTAGATCGGCGACGGGCGCCCCAAGTACAACCTACTATGTGTAAAATGTGTTCTGTGATCCAACGTCCAGCGAATCGCTCAAATGATTGACGTCGGTCTCATCGGTTTTGGCCTGGGCGGCCGCTGTTTTCACGCCCCAGTGATCCGCGCGGTCGAAGGTCTACGCCTCACCGCTATCCTTCAGCGCACCGGCGATTCCGCTGCCCAGCTCTTTCCCGAGACGCGCGTCGTTCGCACGCTCGACGAACTCCTTACCATCGATTCCATTCAGCTCATCGCCATTTCCACTCCCAACCAAACCCACTTCCCACTCGCCAAACGCTGTCTCGAAGCCGGCAAACACGTCGTCGTCGACAAGCCCTTCACCACCACCGTCGCCGAGGCTGTCGAACTCCTCAATCTCGCCAAGCGACAAAACCGCGTCCTCTCTGTCTACCACAATCGCCGCTTTGACGCCGATTTTCAGGCTCTCCGCCAAACCATTGCCAACGACGACCTCGGCCGCATCGTTCGTTTCGAATCCACCTACGATCGATTCCGTCCTACCTCCAAACCCAACGCGTGGCGCGAAAAGCCCGGTCTCGGCAGCGGCGTTCTCTTCGATCTCGCCCCCCATCTTCTCGATCAAGCCTTCATGCTGCTCGGCACTCCGCAAGCGGTCACCGCCGATGTGCGCATCGAGCGCACCGGTTTTGTCACTGACGATGCCTTTGATATTTTTCTCCATTTCCCGAACAGCGCACGCGCACTGCTTCGCGCCACGATGCTTTCGGCGACGCCCCGTCCCCGCCTCGTCGTCCTCGGCCAAAAGGGAAGTTACCTCAAACGCGAATTTGATCCCCTCGAGCCCAATCTTCGCGCAGGAATCATTCCCACTGGCAGTTCCTGGGTTGTGGAACAACCGGAAAATTATGGCGAACTCACCACCATCGAAAATGGCAACGTCGTCACCCGCAAAATTCCCTCGATCGGCGACTGGCGCGAATTCTACGCCAACATCCGCGACGCCATCCTGGGCAAGGCCCCGGCAATCGTCACACCGCAACAAATCCTGAACGTCATGCAAGCCCTGGAACTAACAATAGAAAGCAGCTCCAAGCGCGCGGCCATTCCCTGGCATCACCTCGAACCCTGAACTACTACAAGGTTGTCATTCCGAACGGAGTCGGCGTAGTGAGGAATCTCTCTTTCCGCTCGCCCCCGTTTGCACGGGACATCGTATAATCAACTTTTCAGGAAGGAGCCACACCATTCCATGAACATCGAACTTGCGCCTTCCATTCTTTCCGCCAATTTCGCGCAACTTGCCGGCGACGCCCAGCAAGCGATCGACGGCGGCGGCACCGTCCTTCACCTTGACGTCATGGACGGCCACTTCGTCCCCAACCTCACCATTGGCCCGCCCGTCGTTAGCTCGCTTCGCAAACAACTCAACGTGCCCTTCGATTGTCACCTGATGATCGAAGATCCCGACCTGTTCATTCCCGAATTTGCCGATGCTGGGGCCAACTGGATTTCCGTTCACCAGGAAGCCTGTATCCACCTCGACCGTACCCTCCACCTCATCGCCTCTCACGGATGCAAGCCCGGTGTGGTTCTCAATCCCGCTACGCCTGTCGAGACGCTCACGGAAGTTCTCGACCTCGTCCACCACGTTCTGGTCATGAGCGTGAATCCCGGTTTCGGCGGCCAGAAATTTATTCCCAATTCCCTCAACAAAATTGCCGCGCTCGCCCGCATGCGCCACGAACGCAAACTCGATTTCCGCATTGAAGTGGATGGGGGAGTCGATCTTGAAACCGTAGCCGACGTGGTCAAAGCCGGCGCCGAAATACTGGTCGCGGGCAGCGCCGTTTTTTCCCATGGCAACATCCGCGCCAACGCCTCCAAACTCCTGGAAGCCGCGCGCGCCGCCACCATGACCCGCGCCTAACCTTCGCGCAGCGGGCGCAGCATGCTGCGCTCCATGTCCGCACAATCACAAGTGGCTAGTCTGTTTTTGTTCACTACTCCGGCAGGTACTTCTAATTATTTAAATAACTAGCGGGTGTTATCCTCAGAAGCAGTTTTCGCGATGAACGATCGTTCCGGTCCTCACGATCCACCCGTGGAACCGGAACTCTCACCCCCGCCCCTTCCTCCGCAGTCGCGCAGCGAACGCCGCCACCTGCGCCCGCGTCTCCTCCAGCGTTCCCGAACAATCAATCGCCTCACTCGCCTGATTCAGCTTCTCTTCCACGGGCAACTGCGCCGCGATCCGTCTCCGCGCTTCAATCTCGGTCATCCCGCGCGCCCGCAATCTCTCCATCTGCTGTTCCGGCAAGCAAAACGCCACTACCAACCCATCCAACTTGTCCGCGATTCCCGCCTCCACCAGCAGCGCCGCTTCCACAAATCCCGCGTCCCGCACGCCATCCTTTTCCCATTCGTCAAACTTCCGAAAAACAATTTCTTCTACTCGCGGGTGAAGAATGCGATTCAATTTTGCCAGTTTCTCCGGATCGGCAAACACCAGCGCGCCCAATCTCGCTCGATCGATCCGTCCTGCCGCATCCGCGAGATTCGTTCCAAATTCCCGCAACACTTCGTCGTGCGCCGGCTGTCCCGGCTCCAACAACTGGTGCGACACAACATCGGCCTCCAACACGGGAAATCCCAGCTCCCGCAGCATCGTCGCCACCGCACTCTTTCCACTTGCGATCCCGCCGGTCAGTCCCATTCTCAGCATATTTTTGTTTGTTGAGTTTGCCCTCGCAAATCCGTCATTCCGAACGGAGTCCGCGAAGTGAGGAATCTCTCTTCGTTCGATCCACCAGCATGCCCCGGACAATCAAGTGATTCCGAACGCAGCGAGGAACTGTTTTGCAAACTGCGCTTGCGACGAATCTCTTGTCCCTTCCGGCGCGCCTCTACTGCCCCGCCACCGCCGTCTTTCCCCGCCTCAGCTTCGCCGCTTTCACCGTGTTGCTCATCAACATCGTAATCGTCATTGGTCCCACTCCGCCCGGCACTGGCGAAATCGCTCCCGCCGTAAACACCGCGTCCGGATGCACGTCCCCAATCAACACATTTCCCTTGGCCCTAAACTTTTCCAACCGCGCGGGAAAATTCTTCAACAGCATCTCCGCCGACGCCGTATCGGTCACCCGATTCGTTCCCACGTCAATCACCGCGGCGCCAGGACGAATCCAGTCCGCCTGCACATAACCCGCGCGCCCCATCGCCGCCACAATAATATCCGCGCGCCGCACGACATCCGGCAAATCGCGCGTCTTCGAATGGCAAATCGTCACGGTCGCATTCGCGTGCATCAGCAGCAACGCCATCGGCTTTCCCACAATATCGCTGCGCCCCAATACCACAGCGTTCGCCCCTTCCATAGGAATCTTGTAGCGCCGCAGCATTTCCATGCACCCCGCTGGAGTGCACGCGACCAGCCCCGGCCGGTTACTCACCAGCCTCCCCAGGTTCACGGGATGGAATCCATCCACATCCTTCGCGGGATCGACTGCTTCCAGCACGCGCTTCGAATCAATTTGTCCCGGCAGCGGCAATTGCACCAGGATCCCGTCGACATTTTCATCCTCGTTCAAATCCTTCATCAGCTGCAGCATGTAGTCCGTCGAGACGCTCGCCACCGGCGTGTGCAGCCAGCTGGCCATCCCCAATTCCTCGCACGCCGCAATTTTGCTTTTCACATACAGCTGCGAAGCCGGATTTTCTCCCACCAGCACCGCCGCCAGTCCAGGACGGATGCCCTGCGTGGACAGTTTTGCCACTTCCCCCTTCAACTCCACGAAAATATCGTCGCGGATTTTCAGTCCATCGAGGATTTGCGCTGTCATGCGGCAAGCATAACACAGCGTCTTGGCGTACTACTTTAGCCCTCAGTTTCACGCGCAATTCGCAGCATCGCCGCCAGACTCTTCTCCACATCCTCGCTCGTCGTCGCCCAGGACGACACGCTGATCCGCATCGCGGTCCTGTCCTTCCACTCCGTCCCGCCGCACCAGCACGTCCCATCCTCCTGCACCCGCCGGATCACTTCCCGTGTCTTCTCCGCGCTTCCAAATGACACCATCACCTGGTTGATCACCACATCGTTCAGAATCTCATAACCCGCCTTCTGCAAGCCTTCTGCAAACCGCTGTGCATATGCACAAGTCCGCTCGATCAGCTCGGCCAGTCCACTTCGACCCAGGGATCTCAACCCTGCCCACAACTCAATGCCTCGCGCTCGCCTCGACGCATCCGGCGTATGCAGAGCCGGTTCTCGCAGCGCTTCCGGTTGCAAATATGCGCCGCTGATCGTCATGGCCGTTTGCAATGCCGTCGCGTCCCGCACCACAACAATCCCGCTGTCGTAGTTAATGTTCGGCCACTTATGCGCGTCCGTTGCCCACGAATCCGCAAGCTCGAATCCAGATACCAGGTGCTTGTACTTCGGTGACGCCCCTGCCCACAAGCCAAAAGCGCCGTCCACATGCACCCACGCGTTCGCCTCTCGTGCTCGCTCACAAATTTCTCGCGCTGGATCGAATGCTCCCGAATTGACGTTTCCAGCCTGGATGCATACCAGCGTGCTTCCGTCCAGCTTCGGCAACTTCTCAACTCTCATGCGTCCTTGCCCGTCGGCTTCTACCACGGTCACGCGCTTTCGCCCGAAGCCCGCCAGGTTCAGCGCCTTCAGCACTGACGCATGCACCTCCTCACCCACAACCACCTGGACCGGCGGTGCGCCAAACATTCCGTCATCACCAACATTCCAACCCTGCTTCGCCAGCAACGCATGCAGTGCCGCTGCCAATGCAGTGAAATTCGCTGTCGTCGCGCAGGTCACCAATCCGCCCGCACACTCCTGGGGCAAGCCGAGCACGTCGCACACCCACCCCAACACTATCTCTTCCAACTCCGCCGCGATCGGTGACATCACCCGTAACACCGCGTTTTGGTCCCACGTCGTTGCCATCCAACTCGCCGCCAATGACGCCGGCAATGTTCCTCCCATCACGAACCCGAAGTAGCGTCCGCCCGTTGTTGCCACTGTTGCGGGCGCACCCAACTTGTCCAGCATCGCGATGGTTTCGCATGCGTCGCGTCCCGTGTCCGGAAATGATTCATGGAATCGTGCCAGCCCCGCCAGTGCTTCTTCGCTCGGCGCAACCCTGCGCGCCCCGATTCCGCGCAAATATTCGTAGGATCGTTGCGCAGCGAGCTGCAGCGCGACCTCACTGGGGTGCAGCACAATACGTGAATTGGCAGACATAGCTCCTCCTACGCTCCACCCTACCCGCCACCGCGCTTAGCGCTAGAGCCGCATTGTCTGCTACCAATATGGTTGTATGGTTTTGTCCGAGGGTGCCCCCATGCCGGTGTTGCATGTGGGATCTTGGGTTTATGTCACCGAAACTGTAGCAGTGGGTTTACGCCGCCGCCCGGTTGAAACTATTTTCTGCTGTGAGACTCTAATGGGCGGGAAGGGAATCACATGCCGATCTTCGGAGATGATGGCGGTCGACGCGCCAAAGAGAAAGAAACTCGTGCATCCGGTCGTCTTCCTCCCGGGCAATCGCTCACACTCAAATGGCCCGTTCTGCACGCTGGCAGCGTGCCGCGCTTTGATCCTGCTCAGTGGGATTTCAAAATCAGTGGTCTCGTCGACCAACCGCTACGCCTCTCCTGGGATGAATTTCGCAACCTGCCGCAAACCGAAGTCACCAGCGATTTTCACTGCGTCACGCGCTGGAGCCGCCTCGATAATGGCTGGAAAGGCGTGTTATTCACCGACCTTCTTCAGCGCGTCACCTTGCAGCCCGGCCCCCAATTTGTTCTCGTCGTCGCTGAGGAGGGATACGCCGCGAACGTCCCCCTAAAAGATCTTCAGCGCCCAAACGTGCTCTTCGCGTTCGAACACGATGGCGAGCCACTCGCACCCGAGCACGGCGGCCCACTGCGCCTCGTCGTCCCTCACCTCTACGCCTGGAAGAGCGTCAAGTGGGTGCGCGGTTTCATGCTCCTCGACCACGACCGCCTCGGCTTTTGGGAGCGCAACGGCTACCACGCCTACGGCGACCCCTGGAAAGAGCAGCGCTACTCCGACCAATAAGCAAAATGAATCTTCACAGGTGAACAACCACACAGCCCGATCGAGATAGACGGACCCGTCGCGGCCAGTGATACTTCGTTCATAAAAAATCAAATATAATCCCGTGATGCGAACTCCGTTTCTTTCTGCTGTTCTCAGCTTTTTGCTCTTGGCTGCCTCCATTCCACTCGCCGCGCAAAGCCCCACTCCCACCCAAATGCCCAATGCCAAACTCTTTGGCGAACTCCCCGGCGATCCTCGTCCTACGAATAATTTCCCGACCGCCGCTGCCGTTTCCCCCGATGGCCGCTTCGCTGTCTTCCTTCACAGCGGCTACGGCGCTTACACCTCCGGCGAAAAACAATCCCTCACCGTTCTCAATCTCGTCACCAATTCCATTCGCGATTTTCCCGACGATCGCCTCGCCAGCCGAGCCAATCAAACTTATTTCCTCGGCCTCAACTTCAGCCTCGACGGCAAGCACCTTTACGCATCCATGGCTTCGCTCACCGATCCACTAGGAAAAGGGCAGGGAAGCACGGGAAACGGTATTGCCGTTTACACCTTCCAAAACGGGGAAGTCGCGCCCGAACGTTTTCTCCCGCTCTCGCCTCGCACCAACATTCCTCGCGGTAAAGTTCGTCGCGCTGCCTTCAACGACGTCACTTATCCCGCGGGACTAAGCATCGGCGTCAGCGACGGTGTCGAGCGCCTGCTTGTCGCCTGCAACGCTTCCGACGAAGCTCTGCTCCTCAACACTTCCGATGGCAAGATCATTCATCGCTTCGATCTTTCCACCTTCAAACGCATCCCCGGCTCGCTCCCCTACACTGCGCTGATGTCCTCTGATGGCAAGCGCGGCTTCGTCTCCCTCTGGAACGCCTCCTCGGTTGCGGAACTCGACCTTCTCGACGGTCGCGTTGTGCGCACAATCCCGCTTCTGAAACCTGCCGCTCCCCTCGAAGGTGGCTCTCACCCTTCCGCGTTGCTTCTCTCTCGCGACAATTCGCGCCTCTATGTCGCGCTCACTAATCGAGACGAAATCGAGGTCCTCGATACCAGTTCCGGCAAAATCCTTTCTTCTCTCTCCACCAAACTTCCCGGCCAGGTGTTCGGCGGCAGCGATCCGGAATCCCTCGCCATTTCTCCCGACGAAAAGAGTCTGTTTTCCTCCAACTCCATCTCTGATTCCGTCGCTGTTTTCGATTTAACGCACGCGACTCCGGGCGAGCCCCTGCGCGCCGAGGGCTTTATCCCGACAGAGTGGTATCCCACGGTGGTCGCGGTAGCGGGCAACGACCTGCTCATCGCCAGCGCCAAAGGTCGCGGCTCCGGCCCCAATCCCAAACCCTTGAAAACCGGATCCAACGGTCAGCCGCGGTATCCCTACGGTCCTGCGATAACTCACGGTTCTCTCGCGCGCATCCCGCTCAACACCTTGAAACAGCATCTCCCGGCCTACACCGAACTCGTCACAAAAACCAACGCTGCCCAAGGCAATATCGATCGCATCCCCTTTGATGCCGGCGAAAATAAAATTCATCACGTCATCTATATCATCAAGGAAAATCGCACCTACGATCAGGTCTTCGGCGATCTGGCTGACGCCAACGGCGATCCGTCCATTACCATGTATGGCGAGGACATTACCCCGAACCAGCACAAACTCGCTCGCCAGTTCGGCATTCTCGACAATTTCTATGATAGTGGCGACGTTTCCGGCGATGGCCACATCTGGTCCACTTCCGCCTCCATTTCCGATTATGTCGAGAAGACTTGGCCCATCGCCTATCGCGGCGCTCAGCATACCTACGATTCGGAGGGCGAGTTGCTCGGCGGCGTTTCTGCGAACGACGACTTGCCTGATGCCGGTGAGCCGACCGGCGGCTATCTCTGGAAAAATTTCGCCAAGCACGGCATCACCTATCGCCACTACGGTGAGTTCATCAACACCAAATGGTGCAACGCCAAATCATCCGAAGAAGTCTCCAAGAACGGTCCTCCCGAAGTCGAAGGTGTTACCTGCAAAGCCGCTTTCGTCAAGCCCGGCGAGCCTCTTCCCAGTAATGTCGGTGATCCCCGCGGCGGTCCCAGCCCTTATCCCTGGCCCATCCCCCTCCTCGGTAAAAATATTGCCTCGCAAGTCGAACTGCGCCTCCACTTCGATCCGATCTATCCCGATTTCAATGTTTTCTATCCCGATCAGCTGCGCGCCGACGAGTTTCTCAACGAATTCAACTCCTTCGTTTCCAGCCGCAATTCCGGCAAGAACCAAATGCCGCAGTTCATTCTTCTGCGGCTTGGGAATGACCACACTGCTGGAGGCAAGAAGGGCAATCCCCGTCCTGCTGCTTCCGTTGCCGATAACGATCTCGCCGTCGGTCGCGTGGTCGACGCGGTGTCGCACAGTCCCTATTGGGACGACACCGCGATCCTGATCCTCGAAGACGACGCACAGGATGGTCCCGATCACGTCGATTCACATCGCAGCATTGCTCTCGTCGTCAGCAAATATGCGCCGCTTCCTCAGCCCCAGCCCGTCGTCAATCACACCTTCTACACCACCATCAACATGATCCGCACGCTCGAAGCGCTCCTTGGTGCGCCTCCCATGAATGCCAACGATTCCCACGCCGCGGTGATGGCTCCACTTTTCTCAGGTCCCGGCACGCAACCGGCCTACTCCGCCGACCATCGCAACCGCGACAATCGCCTGATTTACGAAGCCAACACGAAAGAGTGGAAGCAAGGCAGGAACCTCGATTTCAGCCACGCTGACGCCGCCGACCATGTCGTCCTCAACAAATTCCTCTGGCAAGATCGCATGGGCAACACTCCCATGCCAGAGCCCCAACACAACGTGTTCCCAGCGTCGCACGAATCCAAGCGCGGGGCAGACACAGACTGAGCCGTTTCTTCTTAGGGGCGCAGCACTGCTGCCATCAGTCCGCAACCTCGAATCGTAATTAGTCGATCGCGCTGTCGGCCTCAAAAAGAGTGATTCCGTTCGGAATGACGGATTTGACGTGGAGCGATCACCCATTGCGGCTCGGAGAGTGCCAAAACGTAACTACTGCCCACGAATCTACTCAATAGCAAACGCCTGCGAGCGTCGAGCCACAACCTCGGCCGAACCATTCGTAACCTCGACTTGCAAAAAGTACTCCCCCGCTGACAATGTCTCCACCGACAATCCCGCAACAATCGGAATCGCACCATCACTCGCGCCCGGTTCGCGTTCCACTGCTTGCCATCCGCTATTCACGCGAACCTCACCTGTCTTCCCATCCATGACGCTCATCCGAAACCGCACATCCGCCGATTCGCCAATACCCCGCCCATAAATCTCGAAATAACTCATCACCCTGTCATTCTTCGTGAATCGCACATCCCCCGCCGGTGTGAACAACACTCCATGGCTCGCCAGAGGCACATACTTCGGCGCACGTGCTGCGGCCTCCGCCCCTTCGGGCTCTTGCGCGAATCGTCTGCAAAGCAGCACATCGCTCACGCCAAACCCGCTCTTCGCACCATTCACTCTCACCGGCACTCGCGTCGTTCCAAATTTTTCTCCATCGGTCACGATCACCTGCACTTCGTAAGCTCCCGGCGGCAATTCCATCTGCGTTTCGTAGCGATTCGGAATTCCTGCCATCTCCCACTTTGCCAAAAACGCGCGCTCCGGCGGCAACGGACCGCGATAAAAATTCCATGGAGCCGTACTCGCCAAGTCGCTGAAGCGCGCCACCACCGTTCCATTTCGGTCACGCACGGCCCCCATCACCGCTACCATCGCGTACAGGTTCACCCCCGCCCATTTCCGTTTCACCGCACTCGACGGAAACTCCATCGCGATCTCCACTCGCCCTAGCTTCGAATCGCCGGCCAACAGCGCCCCCGCCTGCACATACAGCGGAATCGCGCCAAGCTCTCCCGATTCCGCGTAATCCTCCATCCGTTTCCCCAGCTTCGTTCCTGCAAGCGGGTCCGTTAGCGGATGCCGCACGTTGCAATACTCGTCTCGCGAGTACACCGTGATGTGCCGCCGTTTCACTCGCACCTGGATGCGATGGCACGATCCTCGCGACGTCGCCGGCGGCGTATAAGAAACCAGGTACGTCGCCAATGGCGTGACCCTCACGGCATCTTCCTGCGGCCACAGGTCCTGACTCGACCACGTCCCCCGCGGCGTATACGACTCCTCGATGTGATGGGAAATGTTATCTTGCGCATCTCGAATGCGCGGCAATTCCATGCTTACGTCATCGACCACTTGTTCCCTGCCATCCTCGTAAACGTGGAAGTCCCTCACCGCAAGGTCGGTGATCTCCTCATCCAACTCCTCGTAGACTCCCGAACTTGCTACGCGCCGTGTACGATCCAGAACCACCACCGGCACCACAACCTCCGGTGCTTCCACGCGAATGGCAAACGGACTCTCCGCCTGCGCCGATAAAACCGGCGCCCAAACGCACAGACCAAGCAGCCCGAACCACGAGACAACTCCTGCCCTGGCCGTAGCTCTTGCTGAGAATCGGCACCCCACGCTGCCCCCCACCCAAGCGTTTGAAACAAGCAAACGCGTTCGAACGGAAGATGCGGTTGACGCCCTAAATGTTTCGAAGCACGGGCCTGAAAAGGCCCATAGGTCACAAACAAATCTGTCCGTTTTGGCCAAAGTGTGGAAACTTCTGTTCCGGCGTAGCGTAATTTTTGCCTTGTGGTACCGGCGGTGCTCGCCGTGGCCCAAGAGAAACCTGCGGTCACCCCGGAGAATCCCCTGAGCACCTGGAACAAGGCGGCTTATACCAGGGTGAAGGGCCTCCTAGCGCGGTCCGCCGAAAAGATGCCGGAGGAGAACTACAGCTTTAAGCCCGTCGACACCGTGCGCAGTTATGGCCAGATCACCGACGCCTCCGCGGTGCAGACCATTAAGCTGTTCGGAAACGATGCCCTGCGACTCAGTGCGCTCACCGTCAACAACATGCATAACCTGGAGCACTACGGCAACCTATCCACTTATATGCGCATGAAGAACATCGTGCCCCCCAGCAGCGAGCAACCACCCACTCCCCCGCAGCCAACAAAGAAATAAGCGCAAGCAGTGTGAGCCCGTACACCGCCCAGCTACTTGGACACGCGCTCACCTTAGCGCACGCTCGGTCCGCAAAGTCCTTTATCTTGCTAATCGTCGCTGCGCTGCCGGAAGTTTACTGTTTACTTCAGTCCTTCCGAACTACGGCGGTTTCGTGCAAACAGCTATTCATTCCTGAGATGGATTGCGGCGTGTTGGCGTTCGATTAGAGCCTCACGGCCAACGAGTTGAGGTTCAGCATCGAAACTCGCGATTTTAGCTCGGTAATAGCGGAGATCGATGTAGTCCATTTCATTCCAATCGAAATACGCAATGAAGAGCAATTCGGCTTGTCCTGGCTTTATAGTGTTTACAGGGTCGTCCCAATAGCCGGTACGTGCGCCCGGTCGAGGATACTGAATCATGATTGAATCATGATTGGCGTTCCATGCACGAGCGATGGAATTACCTGGAAAAAGGGAATTGTACTCTCAAAAAGTTTTTGCGCAGGCCATTCTCTTCCGACCTTTGCTAACACGAGCTCCTGAAAAAGGAGCTTCTCAATTTGGTGGAATTGGTCGATTGAGTCCCAATTGTGGAAGTCGCGGTCGGGCCAGAAAGCCATATTCCATATGGTCCTAGCGGACGTCCGGTAATGATCAAAGATGCTGCTAATATCCTTCACATCGGACTTTGGACTAGCGTTTTGCGCGCCTATCATGTGCGGCAGTATACACGCACACGAACCCTCCAAGGCCACCTAGCAGATAGGAATCTCATTCCTTGGCATTTCGGAAATCTTCCTGCCGCAGTATTTCTTCGACTTGGGTTCTTAACGCTGGAACATCTGCGACCACGGTTTGCCACACAATATCCAAATCCAATGAGAAGTATTCATGCGCGATATAGTTGCGAAATCCTGAGATGGCTCGCCAAGGAACCTCGTGGTAACGCTCCTTAAGTGAAGGAGAGATACGGGAAGCAGCCTCGCCAATGACGAACAATTGATGCAGAAAACCACTCTGGAGCAGCGGCTCGGCTCTTAGATCTAAACGGTTGCGTCTCTCCTGAAAAGACGCTAGTAACCTGGCTGCTTCGAGAATGTCCAATAAGCGCTGACGGTCATCCCGCATAGAGCGGCTCGGCCTGATCCAGTACCTGATCGCGGACGTACTGTTTCAACCCCTGCTTAGGGACAAGATCCACTTTGCGGTGTAGCAAAGCCTCCAGGTCTTGTTGAAGCTCTCCCAATGCCAATAGTCCAATGGGCGTGCCGTTATCAAACTCAACCAGAAAGTCAACATCGCTATCACTGCGAAAATCGACCCGCAGCGCGGATCCGAACACATACAATCCGCGCACGTGATGCCTCCGGCAGATCGCCGCAATTTCATCGATCTTTTCGGAGAGTATGGAGTTCGATCTCATTTGCGAGCCCCTTTTTAGCATAAGCCAGCACGGTGCCTTTGGGAACTCTCTCAAGCAAACCGTTTCGCTTGGCCGTGCAACCAAACACTCACTGCGAATGGCTGATGTTCATCCAGGCCTTGATTCTTTCCAGCTTGTCGTCGCCGAGCCCCGCCAAATCGTCCTGCTGTATTAACCCTGCTTTCAGCAGCGCACTGAACACCTGGAGCAGCACCGAATAACGGTAATCGAACAGCCCGTCGGTGCTTTCCCGCTGCTCGGAGAGATAGTCATGAATCTTCCAAAGATCCACAGGGGAGGACGCCTTAGCCGACATTTTTTCAACCTTTGCGCGAATCATTTCGCACTGGGCTGCATAAGCGCGCTCAAATGCGTAACGGGCCGCTTTCTTCTCCACTGCGCTCCAAGAGAAATTCTCCGGTATCCAATGTCTCCTCATTGGTACAACCCTCCCGCCACACGCAGAGCATACCACTAAAGAAAACGCCCGGGCCGCGAAGCCCGGGCGTTTTCTCCTCACTGAAAACCTACACCAAAAAACTAGTAAATATCGTACTGCTCCCAATGCAGGGTCGCATCCGACTGAATAATGATGTGCTTGTGCGCGTTCTGTTCTAGTTCATCGATTAAGATCGACTCCCTGGTCTTCAGCGCCTTCGCAATTTCTGGATGTACGCGTAACGTCAAGTTCGGCCCTTCATGATCGGCGGTCGCCATCTTCCGCGCCTCGGCTTGAATCTCGTAGCACAGCGTCGGTATCGACTTCACCATCCCCGACCCCGTGCAATACGGGCACGGCTGGCACAGCACGCGTTCCAGCGCCTGCTTCGTGCGCTTTCTCGTGATGCACACCAACCCGAATTCATTGAATGAAAGTGCCTTCGACGGAGCCTTGTCTTGCTCCAGCGCCATCTGCAAAGCGCTCAGCACCTTCTCCCGGTTTCGCCGCTCTTCCATATCGATGAAGTCCACGACAATGATCCCGCCCAAGTCGCGCAACCGGATCTGCCGCACAATTTCCTTCACCGCTTCCAGGTTGGTCTTAACAATCGTGTCTTCCAGCCGCGTCGAGCCTTTGCCCACAAACTTGCCGGTGTTCACGTCAATCGCCACCAGCGCTTCAGTGTGATTGATTACGATGTACCCGCCGGATTTCAGCCACACTTTCGCGCGCAGCGCCTTGTCCAACTCGTGCTGGATCCCGAACTCTTCGAAGATCGGCTGTTCCTTGGTATACAGCTTCACCTTGCTCACCAGTTTCGGCTGAAACCGGCTCACAAATTCCACCACTTTGCCGAACTCTTCTTCGCTGTCGATCCAGATTCCCGTGAAGTCGTCGCTTACATAGTCCCGCAGAATCCGTTCCACCAGGTTCAAATCCCGGTGCAACAATGCCGGAGCCTTGCGCTCGTCATTCTTCTGTTTGATTTCGTTCCAGGTCTTCCCCAGGAACTCAATATCCGTCCGGATTTCGTCGTCGGTCGCTCCGCCCGCTGCTGTCCGCACAATGAATCCCCCCGGATAACTGCCGCGCGCTTCGCCCACCAATCGACGCAGCCGCGAACGGTTCTCCGCGCTGGCAATCTTCCGCGACACGCCAATGTGATCGATCGTGGGCATGTACACCAGGAAACGTCCGGGAAGCGCAACGTGGCTGGTGATGCGTGCGCCCTTCTTGCCCAACGGTTCCTTGGCAATCTGCACCACGACTTCTTGCCCGGCTTTCAGCATTTCCGAAATCAGCTGTGGCCGCCGCTGTGGCGCGTGTCCATGACCGCCGAAGTGCCCGCGATGCTGCTGACCGCCGCCACCACCACCGCCGCGCCGGTCGAACCGCCCACGCCCGCGATCTCCACCGCCGCGCCGGTCAAACCGTCCACGTCCTCCGCGCTCGCGCCCGCCACGATGGGGCCGCTGGAATCGTGAACGCGGATCGCTCCCGATTCTCGCCGAATCGCGCCGCACAAATTCCTCGCGCGGACCGCTTGCATCCCGGGGAGTCCGTGTTTCGCCCGGCAGCAGGATCACGTCTTCCTGTTCCACCACCGCTTCGCTCACCGGCTGTCCCGGCAAGCCCGCCGCAATCTCCGATTCCACGTGCTCAATGGCCTCGTCGTGCGCCAGATCCGCCCGCTCGGCTTCACTCAAACCCGCATGCGTTTCTTCTTCATGCTCATGCTCTTCGATTTCGCTTTCGGGTTCCGCCGCCAACGCATTTTCCACTTCATGCGCCTCGTCGTGCTGCTCGACAAGAAGCTCCTCTTCGTCGCCTTCTTCCTCGTCTTCTCCTTCTTCTTCCTCGAACTCCGGGCCCCCCGCTAACGTGTCCGCCTCGGCCCGCGCTTGTATCTCCTCGTGCTTGGCTTCCACCAGCCGCGCAGACAACGCCGTCAGCTCTTCATCGCTCAGGCCGACGGTGCCGTTGCGCAGCGGCTCGGTACGCGCTTCTTCGTGGGTCTCTTCCAATAGAGGAGCAGCCGTTTCGCTCGTCTCGAGTGCAGCGCCTTCCGCGATGCCTTCCTCCCTCGCCGCTGCTTCGCTTTCGCTCTCGTTATCCGCCAGCACCCAGTGCGGCAAACTTCCGGTGAACCGTCGCGGTCCTCCGGTTGCCGGCTGCGCGCCAAACGCTGGCCGTCCCAGCGGTTGCTCGAAATCGGGTTGCCGTTCTTCCCGCTCGTGTTCGACCACTGGTTCCACCGGAGGGGCCTGCGGACGCCCGCGATATTTGGCCAGAGACTCGCCCGGCAGCACAATCTCGTCTTCGCGCGATTCCACCGGCGCGGATGGTCCCGGTCCACGGTCTCCCGATGGCCTCCGGTTATCGTAAACGCGTGCATCGCGTTCACCGCCCTGCGGCGATGCGTACTTCGAAGGGGGCAGATTCCGTCCACCTTGGGGGCGACGATCACCACCGCCTCCGGTTCCTCCACGTCTCCGGCCCCAACGCCCGCGTCGCCCACCGCGTCCGCGGTCTCCGCCTCGGTCGCGTCCTTGACCGCCCCGATCATGCCCTGGTCCGCGGTCTGTGCCCACTCGTGGTGGGTAGTTCCGTGTCGGATTGTAGCTTGGCGAAAAATTCTGTGGCGCCGACGCATTCGACTCGGGCTGCCGTTCGTCCAGTTCCGCAGGTTCGGGAGCTTCCACAACTCCGCCTTCGTGGCTTTCGTCTTCGTGCTCCTCGCCATGCACGCCTGCTTGGGCCGCCAGTTCGCCGCCGCGCCCCTCGTGCCCTTCCTCCAGATGCAAAACCTCTTCGTGAACGCTGCCAGCCGCCGCCAGCGATTCGCCCGGCAACACTTCCAGCGTCGGCACTCCGCCTCGGCTCACAGGCGCTACCGCTACCGGCGCTTCACCATGTCCGTGGTCGTAATCTTCCAGGTTTTCGAAAACGTCGCTGACGTACAGGAAGGCGTCCCCATCCAGGCCGATGTCCACGAATGCGGACTGCATGCCTGGCAGGACTCGCGTCACTTTTCCTTTGTAGATGCTGCCGACGAGCGCAAACTCTTTTTCGCGCTCAATGTAGATCTCGACTAGCTGTCCTTCTTCCAAAATGGCGACCCTGCGCTCGTGCGAGGACGCCGATATAACCAATTCTTTCGACATGAAAACTCCTTGGGATGCACCGCCGCGCGAACCTCTCTGTCGGAGGTCCTGGGCAAGGCGCCGTCGCGATGCTCTTCGCGACACGCTGGCCACACCAATCTGCTTGTTGCGGCATTGCGATCGAAATCAGAGGGAGTGGCCGCGCTAAGGCCCTCGTACTTCCTTAACCTCTTGCTTTCGAGGCTGGTCCGTTGCCGGGTCTCTCCCGGGGTAACGGCGGACGTTGCTATCCTCACTCTTAGAAATTCCTTTTTACTGGCGTACCCGCTTCAAAGGTCCGCCGCTCCGGCGCAGCTTCCGGACTTGCGGTTCTGCGCTCGGCTTTGGCTCTTGTTCAGTTGACGAATCGGCGAAGCCGGACATTCATCACTAGCCCAATCGCCAGAAATACAAACAGCGTGGCCGATCCTCCGTAGCTCATCAACGGCAATGGTATGCCTGTTACCGGCATTGCCCCAATGACCATGGCCACATTCACCAATACGTGAAAACCTAGCGCCGCCGCCACGCCCATGACCAGAAACATGCCCGCGCGATCCTTCGCCCGCTGCGCGTTCTGCACTAAACGCAACAACAACGCCATGTACAGCCCCAAAGCAACCAGCACGCCTTTGAATCCCTGTTCTTCCGCCCACGCCGACATAATAAAGTCGGAATACCGCACCGGAATGTACCCCAGCTGATTCTGGCTGCCGTTGCCGAATCCCTTCCCCCAAAAGCCGCCCGAGCCGACCGCTATCTTCGATTGCAATACTTGATAGCCTGACCCCTTTGCGTCTTCCTCAGGGTGCATAAACGACGTTACTCTTTCCTTCTGATACGGCTTAAGAAAATGCCACCCGACAGGTAGCATGAATACCCCGATCATTACGATAACTGCCGCATGTTTCCATTGCAGCCCCGCCAGAAATGCTCCTACGATCAGCATGGGCATTAATACGAGGGCGGTACCCAGGTCGGGCTGCTTCAGAATCAATGCTAATGGTAAGCCTACCAGAAGCCCTGCTTTAATCAAGTCCTGCAGGCTGAGCTCGTCCGTGCGCACTTCCGCAAAGAAGCGCGCCAACACTATGATTATAATCAATTTGACGAATTCTGACACCTGAAAGAATTCCCCCAGCACCGGAATCCACCGTTTGGCACCAAACCGCGTATGCCCCACGGCCAACACCGCCACCAATGCGACCAGCGCCGCAATGTACAACCACGGTGCCTGATCCATGATCACGTGGTAGTCCAGTCGCGATAACACCATCATCAGCACAAATCCGATGATCAGCCAGCGGATCTGTTTCGAATGCATTCCCGCCAGCGCGCTTCCGTGCGTCGCGGAATAAATCTCAATTACCCCCAGCGCACAAATCGCTGCCATGATAGCCAGTAGCCACCAGTCGTAATCCCGCGCTCCCGGTCCTTCTTTCATGGTTCTCTCACTCTTAACAATTCTGTCATCCCGAAGCGATCCGGCGAGGATCGCTGAAGGACCTCACCTCTACATCACTTAAACCACCCATCATCAAAACTCAAAATGATTCCGAACCAAGTGAGGAATCTCTCTTCGATTTCCCCGCTAATTCAATCATCACTCCGGCCGCGCCTTCTTCTTCTCGCTCGCCGCCGCCACTTCCGCGGTCTCTTCCGGCTTCAACACCGCCTTCGGCGCCATATCTTCCTTTACGTCCTTGACTTCCTTTACGGCACCATTGACCGGAACCTGTGCCTTGTTCTCCGCCGTCACTTGCCCCTGGTTCTTTTTATTTTTCTTGTCGTAATACGCCTTCACGATGTCGCGCACCACCGGCCCCGCGGCGGTCCCGCCATGCTCCGAAGTATCCTCAACCACTGCGGCGACCACAATCTCGGGGTCGCGTCGCGGTGCATAGCCAACGAACCACCCGTCGTTCTTGCCTTTTCCCATACCTAATCGGCTAGCCGCGGCGTAACTCATCATTTGCGCGGTACCGGACTTGCCGCAAAATTCGATGCCCTGCAATTTCACCGAATTCCCCGTTCCACCCGCTTCGTTGATCACGCCGTACATTCCCTGCGTCACCTGCTCCACGGTGTCTTCAGACAAATCCACGTGCATTTCGCCCACGTGCGCCGCGTCCTTCAGCAAGTGCGGCTGCTTGAACGTGCCGGCAGACGCTATGCCGCCGATCACGTACGCAACCTGCAGCGGAGTCACCATCACCGATCCTTGCCCGATTGAAACGGAAATTGTCGAGCCCGGATACCACTTGTGGTGATACACGCGTTGCACCCACTCTTCCGACGGCACCAGTCCCGGTTCTTCCGATGGCAAGTCAATCCCGGTCTTCGCGCCAAGCCCCAGCATCTTGGCGTATTTCGAAATCGTCCCAATCCCCATGCGCATCCCGATGTTGTAGAAAAACACGTCGCACGAGTGAACGATCGCGCTGTGCAGATTCACCGCTCCATGGCTGCCTTTCCCGTACACCCAGCACTTATGCATCTGCCCATAGAAAACGCCGTACCCGGGGCAAAATGCCGTGAAGTTTGCCGGCGGCACTTTCGATTCCAGCATGGCCGTGGACATAATAATCTTGAACACCGAACCCGGCGCCAGTTGTGCCTGCGTTACCCGGTTCAACAGCGGATGACCCTTATCTTCATTCAGCCGCTGCCACTCTTCTTTCGAAATTCTCACCGCGAAATCGTTCGGGTCTGGAGCCGGGTGGCTCGCGAACGCCAGCACTTCTCCGGTGCGCGGATTGAGCGCCACTACCGCGCCTTTCTTATCGCCCAAACCCGCTTCCGCCACTTCCTGCAAATCGTAATCGATCGTCAATTGAATCTGTTTGCCCGGAATCGCTTCCTGCTGGTCCAAATGCCCCATCTCTTTGCCGACGCTGTTCACAATCACGCGCCGCATTCCGTCGGTGCCCACCAGTAGATCGTTATACTGCCGCTCTAACCCGCTCTTTCCCGCAATGTCCCCTGGCCGCAGCTTTCCACCGCTCGATTCAATCTGTGCTTCGCTGACTTCCCCCACATACCCGCTGGCGTGCGCCATGAATCCGCCAGGCAGATAGCGCCGCCGCTGTACCATAAGCATTTCCAGAATCGGAATATCTTTACGGTGCGATTCGATGAATGCCACATCCGCGGGCGTCGCTTCCGGCTTGATCACGATGGGTTGGAATTTCGGCAGTTTTTCCGTGTTGTCTAGTTGCTCTTTTACGTCGTCCAACGACAATCCCAGTCCATCTGCAATCGCCGGCAGGTTTTTGTCCAACGCCGCTTGATCGTCTCTCAACAGCAGCACGCTGAACGATGGATAGTTGTCCACCAGCACGCGCCCGTCGCGATCCAGCATCCTTCCCCGCGGTGCAATAATCGGAATCGAGCGCACCCTGTTCCGCTCAGCCATCTGCCCATATTGATCGGAGTCAATTACTTGAAGCTTCCAGAAGCCCAATAGCAGCAGCGCGATCATTCCCACGATCACGTAGGACGCCGCCGCCAGTCTCTCCTGCGGCAATCGATTATCGTTGCGAAACCAGTACGACACGAAGGACCTGCGCGCGTGTTTCTCTATCTTTCAGGGCTGTGCGGAACCCGCACGCGCAATTTCTCATCCCGTTCTGCGGCCAATCTCTTCGAAATCTTTCTCTCGCGGCACCTTCCCGGTCTCCGCGTCCCTCAGAAATTTCCGAATCGCCGCCTTCCCTCCGAAGCCGCCAACTTCGTGAAGTCTTCTCACAAAGTAGCACCTGCTCTGCACACACGCAACTCGTACCAAAGGACAGGTTTCTCCCTCGGCAAGGGTCTAACTCCTTCTTTTCTCCCTTTTTCTGTGACGTTACTCACACACTCCAAATCGATTTATTTCATCCTCTTCCGCCTCATTTTCGCTTCCGCTCTCCTTCCCCAGACCCTATAATCTTTGTAGGTCAGGATTTTTAAGTTGGAGGTTTTTGTGACCCGGCTCTTGTCCCGCCATGTATTTCTTCGCTTCATTCTCCCTGTCTGCGTTTTGGGATTATGTTTGGCCATCTCTTTTGGAGTTCTTCGTCTTCGTTCTGCCTCCCCCACTGTCGACAAAACTTCGCTGCAATTCGTTACCGTGGAATCTGGTCCCATGACCTGCCGCGTTGATGGGCTTGGTACCCTCGTTCCTGAAGATGTGCGGTGGCTCTCCGCTGGCACTGAGGGCCGTGTTGATCAGATTTTTCTTCTTCCCGGCGCCCACGTAAAACCGGACACCCTCATTCTTGAGCTCAGCAATCCCGATCTCGATCGCCAAATCACCGACGCCGAGCTCGCCATGAAAAAATCCGAAGCCGAACTTGCCAACCTGCGTGTTCAGCTTCAGGCGCAATTGCTCAATGAGAAAGCTCTGGAAGCTCAACTCGAGTCCGACGCTACGCAGGCCAAGCTCGAATCCGAACGCGATGACGCCTTGCTGCAGGCTCAACTCGGCACCGCCATGAACGCGAAAATTTCTCGCGCCAAGGCCGATTCCCTCGCCACTCGTCTGCAGATTGAACGCGAACGTGTCGGTATTTCTGCCGAAGCTCGTCAGGCTCAGCTCACCGCCAAGCAAGCGGAAGTCGCGCAAATGCAGGCGCTCTACTCCTTGCGCACCCAGCAAAAAGAAGCGCTCATGGTTCGCGCCGGTATGCGCGGCATCGTGGAAGAACTCTCCATCGGTATAGGCCAGCAAGTTGGCCCCGGCACCATCCTCGCTCGCGTCGCCAATTCCGCTCGCCTCATGGCCCAAATTCACATTCCCGAAGCGCAAGCCAGCAGCATTGAGGTCAACCAACCGGGCTACGTCACTTTGCAAGACCACTCCTATCCCGCCAAGGTTGCCCATATCGATCCCAACGTGCAAAACGGCACCGTGAGCGTTGATCTCCAGTTCCTTGGTCCGCAGCCCCGGGAAGCTCGCACCGATCTTTCCGCCTCCGGTTCCATCGAAGTGGACAAGATTCCCCTCACCACTTTCGTCAAATGGCCGCTGCAAACCAAATCCGGCGCGCCGCTTTCGCTCTTTAAAGTTTCCGATGACGGTAAGGAAGCCAGCCGCGTGCAAGTCGTGCTGGGCCGCACCTCCGACGACCGCGTCCAAATTGCGCAAGGCCTGCTCCCCGGCGACCACATCATCGTTTCCGACATGTCCTCCTGGCACCGCTACCAGCAGCTCCAACTCAAATAACCACGGAGTGCGGCAGCCCAGCTGCCGCTCTGCGCAACATGAACCATAGCAGCCACCGATCAGCGGGAGCCCTGCTCCTGCCATTCCAAATCGCCGTTGCTAATCATTTCTAGCGTTTCTTAGCCCGCAGCACCTCAAATCTCCCCTCCCCCTCATAACTCTTTCTCATTTCCTCCCACACCCCGCATCCTTTACACTTTTTGTTTCTTCATGCGCCCAAGTTCACACAAGCCTTTACGCCTCGCGCTCATCGGTATGTCCGGCTCCGGAAAGTCGCACTGGACCAAAAATCTCTCTGCGCTCGGATGCTCCACGATCTGTTGCGACGACCAAATCGAATCCCGCCTCGCTCCCGTTCTCAAATCCGGCGGCTTCGTCGGCATTAACGGCGTAGCGGCTTGGATGGGCTGGCCAGACAGTCCCGCCTACCCCGAACGCGAATCCCAATACCTGACCGATGAAATTGCCGTGCTGGACGAGGTTCTTTCTTCACTCGAAAAAGATCCTGATCGCGAACTCATCCTCGACACCACCGGCAGCGTCATTGCCACCGGCAATCACACACTCCACCGTCTGCGCCGCCAAATGACCGTCGTCTATCTCGCGGCTTCACCCTCGGAAGTGCAACTCCTCATCCAACGCTATCTTCGCGATCCCAAGCCTGTCCTGTGGCAAGGCGCGTTTCGCCCGCATCCCGGCGAAACCCCGCAACAAACGGTAGTTCGCTGCTACCCGCTGCTCATCGCCGCGCGGCGCCAAAGCTATGAAGCCCTCGCGCACATCACCATTCCCACCGCGCATCTGCACGAATTGTCCCCGGACGGCAATACCCATGACCCCACCGCCGGCCAGGCATTTCTAGATAAAGTCGCTGCCCTGCTCGCCACCCGCCGATGATTTATCATCGCTCAATCGTGCTCCAGGTTGTTCTTCTGAGTGCATCCGATGAGGATGCGCGGAGGATCTCAACGTATACTCCAATCACAGCCACCGACTACTGACCCATGCGCTACCGATCCACCGCCGGCAAAGCCCCACTCACTTCTCTTCGCGGTGCTGTCCTTCGCGGACTCGCTCCCGACGGCGGCCTGTACATGCCCGCGGAAATCGCCCGCCACACTCCCGAAGAACTGGAAGAATTTCGTCGTCTCCCCTTCACCGAAGTCTGCTTCCGCCTCGTGCGTCCCTTCGCCACTCCCGATGTTCCCGAAGAAGTCCTGTGGCAGATCGTCGCCGAAGCCGTCAACTTTCCCGTGAAGCTCGTCTCGCTCTCACCGGCGCTGCACATTCTCGAACTTTTTCACGGTCCTACACTGGCCTTCAAGGATTTTGGCGCGCGCTTCATGGCTCGCCTCATGGGCTATTTCGTACGTGGCGAATCCCGCACTCTTACTGTGCTTGTCGCCACTTCCGGCGACACCGGCAGCGCCGTCGCTCACGGTTTTCTGGGCGTCCCCGGCATTCGTGTTGTCATTCTTTATCCCTCCAAGCGCATTAGCGAAGCCCAGGAAAAACAGTTCACCACCCTCGGCGAAAATGTCACCGCGCTCGAAGTTTCCGGCACGTTCGATGATTGCCAGCGCCTCGTCAAGCAAGCCTTTTCCGACGAGCAGCTCAATCGTCGCGCCTTCCTCACTTCCGCCAACTCCATCAACGTTGGCCGCCTTCTTCCGCAGATGTTCTATCACGTGGCCGCCTATCGCCAGCTTCCCGTCGCTTCGGTTCCGCTCGTCGTTTCTGTCCCCAGCGGCAATTTTGGAAATCTCACCGCCGGTATTTTCGCCAAGCGCGTTGGTGTTCCTGTCGCGCGTTTCGTCGCAGCCACCAACGCCAACGACATCGTTCCCAAATATCTGCTCTCCGGCCAATATTGCCCGCGCCCGGCCATCGCCACTTACTCAAACGCCATGGACGTGGGCAATCCCAACAATTTCCCTCGCCTGCTCGACCTCTGCCGCAATCGCATTGAAAATGTTCGTAAAGAAATTTGGGGCCATGGCGCGACTGATGCGGAAACCTTGCAGGAAATGCACGCCGTCTGGGATCGCTATCGCTACGTCGCCGACCCGCACACCGCCGTCGGCATTCACGCCTGGGAAGCTTACCGCAAAGAACATCCCGAGCCGTCTCAGGGCCTGGTGCTAGCCACTGCTCACCCCGCCAAATTTGCCGACATCGTCGAGAAAGCCATCGGCCAAGCTCCGCCACTCCCCGAACGCCTCGCCCGTCATCTCCATCAACCCAAGCTCTCCAAGTCCATGCCTTCGGACTACCTCACTTTCAAAAGCTTCCTCCTCTCTCGTTAAAGACGTGTGGTCGTCGACCTCACTCGACCTTACTGTAGGGACCTTAGTATCTGATCTTCGCTGCGCCTTGGCGCGGGAATCGTGCCTCTCACCACAGACAAGGCAGACGGTGTCGCCAAAACAGTTCCACACGAATCAAAGTGGAGATTGGAAAACGCCACTACTTGCTGTCCAGCATTGGGCCATTTCACTCCCCGGTTGGGAAGTCGCCGGCTGTAATCTCCGGGGTACGGCACCGTGTCCTGGTCTGGATCGTCCATAACTCTTCCAACTAACCCGTTCCTTACGGCTTCCACTAGTCTATATTTGTTGGCACTGCCTCCCGAGCTAGATGCCCTAAGTCCCTCGGATTCAAGAATCAAAACACCGACATCAGGCAGGTAGTGCACTCTCCGGGCGAGAATCCGATCGGGACAGGGCTTGTCACTCTGCAGGCGCGCCAGTGTCGCCGCCTCAATACGGTTCCTGTCCTGCCAGAGTAAAGACGCAATCTGTCGAACATGATGGCATGCGCGCAATCCCCAGAAGCAGTGCAAGTCGATCTGAAACGCATGCGAGGTCAATTCCTGTGGAGCGTCGTACATATAGGAAACAAACAGTCCATAGTCACCGCCCTCCACTCGATAATCGGGGCTTTCGTCGTCCGTGCTCCGTACCTCGAACCCCGTTCGATAGGGCGCCCAGCGTGAATGGGCGCTCTCCACCAAAACAATCTGAAAAATTCGTCGGGGAAACCCCAGGCGGTCCTCAACTCCATAACTCACGCGCGAAACTCTTCCATCCAGGAGCTCCACGTACGCTCCGAAGTAAATGTAGCGATACCCCATTAAATCGGCCAGCGTGAATATCCAACCCCGCTCGTACCCTTCCTTTGTGTATTCCACCTTTACGCAGCAGGTCACAAGAGGAGTGATGTATCGGCCGAACCTCATCCAACTTGGCTCGTTGGTAATCACTATGTTGTAAAACCGCGCCACACCAACATCGATGTCGCCCGTTTCCGCGGTCCTTTTTAGCTGACCTCCCCCCGGGCTTTTTACTAGATACGGTACCGTTCGCACTAAATCGTCTTCGCTCGTCTTATCAATCTCCAATTTACTCAGCCCGGCAATCACCGCGTTCATTCTCCGGGTAAGGACATAAGAAGAAATACGGATTGCGCAAGTTAAAAAGAGGAGTACAGCAAAAATAGTGACATAGACCAACCGCGCAACCCGTCCCGTCACCGCGCGCCAAATTCGCAAGCTTGCAGGAAACCGCTCTTTTGTCGACATGGTCCGCCTACTACTTTGACACCAATGGCCTATGCTCAGTGCCTCCATGCGTCTCAGGGTCTCGTGCTCGCCACCGTCCCCGAACGCCTCGCCCGCCATCTCCATCAAACCAAGCTCTCCAAGTCCATGCCCGCCACCTACGAAGCCTTCAAACAATTCCTCCTCTCCCACTGAACTTCGCTTCGTTTTGCATTCTTGCGCCTTGTTAGCTAGAATTACTTAGCTAAGGAGCGTAGTGATGCCGGTCATAACGATCCATAAAGCGAAGACAAACCTGTCGCGCCTGATCAAAAGGGCTGCGGAAGGCGAGGACATCATCATTGCCCGTGGCGACAAACCCGTTGCCCGCCTTGTGGCTCTCGGCGAAATCAAAAGTAAAAGGCAACCTGGGGCTCTCAAAGGAAAGCTACGCGTCGGCAAGGAGTTCTTCGAGCCCCTTCCTACTGATGAATTAGCCGCTTGGGAGTAATCTATGGCGCGGGCCCTGTTAGATACTCACGCTTTGCTGTGGTGGCTTTCAGACGATCCCTCGCTTAGCAAACGAGCGCGCACGTTTATCTCCCAAACTACAAACGTTGCGATTGTGAGCGCTGCATCAGCTTGGGAAGTGGCCACAAAGGCGCGCTTAGGGAAATTGCCCTCCGCAGAAGATCTCGTCGCCGATTTCGTCGGTTATCTGGAAAGGGAACGCTTCGAACCGCTCTCAATGTCCACTGAACACGCAATACGCGCCGGCTTGCTGCCCGGACCTCACAAAGATCCCTTCGACCGCATGTTGATCGCACAGGCTCAAGCCGAAAGCGTTCCGGTGATAAGCATTGATCCGGTCTTCGATCACTACGGAGTGCGTCGGATCTGGTAATAGCACAGGCTTCGGCCGGTGTTCTCGGGTTTGCAGGTGAACCAACAGCCAAGCGCGCCATCCACCTAACCGACCACCACGTCATTCCGAGCGAAGTCCTCGCAGCGAGGAGTCTTCTGCTCTGCGCATTTCGTTTTTTCGATTATCAAATTCGGCAGGAAAACTATGACGACCGTCGCAACCGGTCCAACGCCAGAAACAATACCGTTCCCAACAATGCATTCACCGCTGCGGCGATTGCCAGATGCACATTGATCCACGCCTCTGGCTGCGCCTGCAGCAAACGCCGCACCAGCGCCAGTACTGCCTGGTGCACCACAAAAAAACTGAAGATCAGCGCAAACCGCGCGGCCGGATGCTCCGTATCGAGCCTCGCCCCGATCGACGACGCCAGGTACCCGATCACGGTCTTCCCAATCCCGTAATATCCCAGCGGCACCGTAGGCCCACTCAACGCGTCCTGCGCCAATCCGATCAGCATGCCCAGCAGCAGTCCCGTCGAAGGATTCCTGCGGCTTAGTCCAAAGTAAATCGTTACCAGCAGCGGCAAATCCAAAATGCTCAGCTTTGGAAAATACACCGGTGCCGTGGCTTGAATCACCAGCGCCGCTGCCGCTGCCAACAGCACTGCGCCGGGATAAAACTTGTGCACCTCAATGTGCGTTTCGCCGCTGTGTCGCAGCTCAAACGTATCGTTCATGGTTTCCCCGCCGCCGCCGACGCACTCGGTGCTGCTGCCGTCGTCCCAGCCATGGCCGCTGGCGTACTCGGTGTCGCGCTCTTGAACTCCACCGGTTCCTGCGTCAACAGCACAATCACCGTCTCCAAACGATCCAACTTGGCTGCGGGCTCCACGCGAATCTGCTTAAACGGATTTCCCGGCTTCACTTCCATCACCGTTCCAATCGGAATGTCTCGCGGGAAAATCTTGTCCATCCCGCTGGTCACGATCTTTTCCCCCACCGGCACATTCTCTTCCGTAGCCACATACTTCATTTGCAGTGTTGGTTCACCTGTACCGCCGACCGGACCCTGCGTTCGCGTATCCACCAGCATCGCGCCCGCTCCGCCTTCTTTGTCCGTCAGCAGCAACACCTGCGATGTCTCGCCATACACTTCAATCACTTTTCCTACCGCGCCATCCGGGGTGATTACAGCCATGTTCTTGTGAATTCCCTCGCGCTCACCACGGTCGATCTCAATCGTCCGGCTCGCCGTTCCCGCGCTCGCCGCGATCACTCGTCCCGCCACCATCGGCAGTTTTTCGTGCGCCTGCTTGAAACCGAGCACTGCGCCCAACCGGTCTGCTTCTGCTGCTCGTGTCTCCAATTGTGAAATCGTCAGCTTCAACGCGTCATTTTCAATGCGCAGTGCCTCGTTCTCGCGCTCGGTTGAGGTCAACGCGAAATAATGCGTCCACACCCCCCGCACCTTCCCGAAACTCCACGCGCCAGCCTGCTCAAATGGATACGCCGCCGATACCGCCCACACGCGAATTAATCGTCCATGCGCGTCGCGCTTGATCTGCACCGCCAGCAGCAACAGTTGCGCGATCAACACCCCGGCCAGCAGCGTCAGCGATTTATGTTTGGATGGAATTCCTACCAAGCCCGTCTTCCTGTAGCTCACCCGTTTGTGGATGAGGCCCTGACTCCCGACCATCGACTCCTGACGACCGACTTCCTAGTCAATACACACCTGCCGCAGCAATTTGAAATCGCTCAACATCTTCCCCGTGCCCAACACCACCGACGCCAGCGGATCATCCGCGATAGAAACTGGCAACCCCGTCTCTTCTCGAATCCGCTTGTCCAGATTCTTCAGCAGCGCCCCGCCCCCGGTCAGCACAATCCCTCGATCGCTGATGTCCGCGGAAAGTTCCGGCGGTGTGCGTTCCAACGCAACACGCACCGCATTCAAAATTGTCGCTACGCATTCGCTCAATGCTTCACGAATCTCGCTATCGTCAATGGTTACCGTGCGCGGCACGCCTTCAATCAAATTCCGGCCCTTCACTTCAATCGTCAGCGGCTTCTCCAGCGGATAGGCCGAACCGATCTCCATTTTGATCTGTTCCGCCGTGCGTTCGCCCACCAGCAGGTTGTACTTCCGCTTTAAATACTGCATCACTGCTTCGTCCATTTCGTTTCCGGCCACGCGCACCGAGCGCGAGTACACAATGCCGCTCATCGAAATCACGGCAATATCCGTGGTACCTCCGCCGATATCCACCACCATGTTTCCGCTGGGCTCTTCAATCGGCAGGCCCGCCCCAATTGCCGCGGCCATAGCTTGTTCCACCAGGTAAACTTCGCTCGCCCGTGCGCGATAAGCGGAGTCTTGCACCGCTCGCTTTTCCACTGGCGTAATTTCGCTGGGCACCCCAATCACAATGCGCGGATGCACCAGCACCCGGCGGTTATGCGCCTTCTGAATGAAGTACGTCAGCATCTTCTCGGTAACTTTGAAATCCGCGATCACTCCATCCTTCATCGGCTTGATGGCCACCACGTTTCCCGGTGTGCGCCCCAGCATGTCTTTTGCTTCGCGTCCCACAGCCACCACTTCGCCGCTCGCCTTGTTGATCGCCACGATCGATGGCTCGTTCACCACGATCCCTTTGCCATGCGAGAAAACCAGCGTATTCGCCGTCCCCAGATCGATTGCCAGGTCGGAGGAAAACAGACTGAACACCGACCTAAGGTTGTATCCGTTCTTATTCATTACAACTTCCCCCTGCGGAGGGGCTTCTGCCCGGTAGGATCTCCGCGTCTGCTGACCACCAGCTCAACTCACCATTGTCGCTGGATTCGACAGCGCGCGCAAAACCTCAACCTGTCATTCCCCAAAATTTACTTCGGCACCACGATCGAAACCTGCTGTTTGGCCGTGCCGCCACGCCGGTTCGATCCAATCACCACAATCGTGTGCTGCCCAGGTTCCAGCGGTTCCGTAAAATGCCGGAAGACCCCATCCGGTGCGATGTTCGCCACCGGTTGCCCATTGATGATCAGCGCCGCTCCCGGTTCCGTCTTCCCGATAATTTCCGCCACCCGTCCGTGGATTTGCGTGCTCTCGATCACCAGCAACATTTCCTGCGTTTTTCCTTGGGCCACCAGCGTGAACTTGAACGTCTCGCTAAACTCGCTCGTCTCTTTCTTGGCATCCCCCGCGGTCACATTCCAGAAATAATCCCCGGCTTCCAGTCCCGTGACTTCCGCACTCGTTCCGCTCACCGTCACTTGCTTTACTAATTTTGTAAACATCGTCGTCGAGCTGATTCGCAGCGTATAACTCACCGCCTCGTTCACCGCCTGCCATTCGAATCGCACCGGTGCCGTTTTCGGATTCTCGGCTATGATTGGCGCAAGGTTCAGAGGTGAAACCAGCCCCGGAGGCGCCAGCACGTTCGACGTCTGCGTCGCTCCCCCGGTTGGGAAGCTCGCTTTCTCCCACTGTGTCAGTTCGATCGTTTCGTTCCCGCGCTTGACTTCCGCTCCACCATTCGCAACCACGATTTCGTGTTCATTCTTGTTTGGATCGTTCTTCACCGTCGCGCGGCTGTTCTGCTTCATGTACGCGGTGGCATCTTCCACGCTCACCGCGGCTTGGGCATCCCGCAGTGTCCACGTCGGCGTCGCCAGGTCCACCGCGCCGGTGTTGATGCGCACCGCGGTATTCGAATGGTCCCGCGTCACCGTATTCTCTTCCACCGTGATCAGCGTATCTTTGTTCACGGTGTACTCGGTGCCGTCCGCGAACGTAATACGCGCCGCACCGTCTGACCCGGTCTGAACCAAATCTCCCTTGTCCAAAGTGGTGTGGTAATCCGCGTCCACCCACGTCACGGAACTCACTTTCTTTACCTGCACCCGCCCGTCCAGGTTTACGAATTTTGCCTGAGTTTGCGCGCTCGTCAGCGCTTCCGCTTCCGGATTTCCCAGCGCATTGTTCAGCTTCTTTTCCGCGATTTCCGTCCAGTTCGGTACGCTCGCATACATTCCCGCAATAATGATGACCACCACCAGCACGATGATCAGCCCCACCGTTCGATAACTGACGGTATGCCAATACACTTCCACAGGCCGGATCTTCGGCACTTGTTGCGGTGTCGGTGCCGTCGTCGGACGGCGAGGCTCAGTCGGTATCTGTGTGCTCACAGTAGTCCGTGCTGCGAATGCTCCAATTTCGCAATCTAGCACACCCTAGTGCACCTGCACGGATTCCCCACACCCCATTGGCCAATCTACAAATAGCTCTTCCGCCTCTTTTTGGAGTGCGGGAGCCCAGCTTCCGCTTTTCACCCACGATAACCAATCGTCAACGCCCTCGGCAGGCCTGCTGCCGCCACTACCCAACCAGCGGTGACCGGCTACCGTCCTTCCTGGCGAATCTCTAGGTAGAGGCGCAGCATGCTGCGCCTCATGTCCGCACCGCCGGTCTAAAGAGGGTTCCGTTTAACGCGTTGTCATCCTGAGCACAACGAAGGATCTCAAGCGTCTCGACTCGATCTTGTGCAGTGGCCGAACTTTAGATCGGCCAAACGCAACCACGTCATTCCGAACGGAGTCTTCGCAGTGAGGAATCTCTCTTTACTCCCCGCCCCGCCGAAAAAATCTCGCCTTATCAAAATCCCTCTCCACCGCCACATCAAAAAATCCCACCATCATCTCGTCGCTCGTCTGTTCTCCCCAACGCACCGCCGCTTCCGGATCGGGATTGTGCGGATTCCCACGCGAATTATCGAACCACGCCACCGCCTGCAATTTCGTTCCCGCCTTCAACGCCAATGGCTCCGCCAATCGATAACTCATTTGCCAATAAAAGTGATAATTCACTCGCAGCAACGTCTCCACACTCCCATCCTTCCCCACCACGTTGTATTCGAACCGCTTCCCCCTCAGGTGCATGTGCGGAAAAAAACTCAACAGCAGCGCATTATTTGGCAAGGTTCCCCACGCTTCCACGCGGTAATCCGGCACTCCTGGCGGGATCACGAAATGATCGTTGGTCAATTGCAGCGTCAAAACACGTTTCTCCGGCGCCTCCTTCGCGAACCGCAACCCTACTCGCGTCACATCCGTTCCCGATTTCCCGTTCGTCGTGTAATGCATCTGGAACACCAGGTCCGAGCCCGCCGGCACATATTTCGCCATTCCCGCTGGCCAGTTATCCGGCGTACTTCCCGGCGCGTACACTAGCAAAATGTCGCTGTCCGTCCACATCGCGTCCCGCCGGTCCTGTTCCGTCGCCAGCGTCTCCGCCGTGAACGGTTTTCCCACCGGTGCGTGCCTCAGCCATGGAGATCCCGGTGGCCTTACGTACACCACCGCGTGATGCACGTTCTGCCGCATCCCCGGCAGAATCTCCGATGACTGCACCCATCGCCCTTGCTGGAATCCCGTCGGCACGATCTCGTATGTGTAATCCACTTCGCCGTGCGCCGGAATCTTCACTCCCTCGCTCATCGACACCGTCTGTTCCGGCTCCGCAATCGTCCATCGTCCCGACCATTCCTTCTTCGCCGGTGCGTCTGCGGCGTTTCCCGTGGGTGCTCCCGCCTGTGCCCAAGACGCTAACACCGCAATCTCCTCATCGCTCAACGACGGATCATTCGAAAATTTCCCAATCCCGCGCACCGCGAACCACGGCGGCATGCTCCGATTCTCAGTCGCCACGCGAATCGCTGGCGCAAACCTCCGCGTCTCCTCATACGTTTCGAACGCCATCGGCGCAATTCCGCCCGCCCGGTGACACACCTGGCAGTGCCCCTGCAAAATGGGTAACACATCCTTATAGAAGGTCGCCTGCTCCGTTTCCTTCGCCTGTTTTTGGGAATTAGTCGCCTGAACCGCCCAAACCACACTCAGCAGAAGGCCAATTCCTGCCACTAACCGAATCTTTCCATTCATGAATTGGCCCGAACCCTTACTTCTTGTCTTGGTCGCAACTACTTCTTCTGAATTTCTGTGCTTAACAGCTGTATCGCCCGTTTTCAATCTTTTCCATTTCCATTTTGACTTTCTCACGATTTGCGCTCGGCCTTCTCCGGCCTGTTTCCTCAACTTCCCTCGGCCTCTTTACTTCCTCACTTCCTCCTTTTCCGCCGCCCTCAATAAAATATCCAAATCATCCGGATGAATCGCGCACACCAGTGCCTCTTCCTTCTCGATATCCCCATTCTTCACCAATCCCACCAATGATTCCTCCAACGTGAACGACCCTTTCTTCTTCGTCAGTGGAATCTCCTGATGCAAGTGCTGCAAATTATTTCGCCGGATGTGATGTCGTGCCCCGTATCCCACCATCAACAATTCCGCCACAGGCAATCGTCCCCCATGCTTGCTTGGCAACAAGATTTGCGTCAGCACCGCCGCCAGCGCCATTGCCAATTCTTGCCGTATCGAGTTCTGCCGCTCCACCGCAAACGAATCCGTAATCCTTCCCACCGTCGACGCCACATCCGTCGTGTGCAGCGTCGATAGCACCAGGTGCCCGGTCTCCGCCGCTGCCACCGCAATCCTCATCGTTTCCGGATCGCGCATCTCCCCCACCACAATCACATCCGGCGCTTGCCGCAACGCCGCCCGCAGCGCCGTAGGAAAGTCCGGCGCATCCGTTCCAATCTCCACTTGCTCAATTACGCTTCGAATGTGCGTGTGCTCGTACTCGATCGGATCCTCGATCATCACGATGTGTCGAGCCTCCCGCGCGTTCATCTCATGAATCAGCGCCGAGAGTGTCGTGGATTTCCCCGACCCTGCCGGGCCGCCAATCAGCACCAACCCTCGCGGGAGATGCGCCAGATTTGCCACGGACGGGGGCAGATGCAATTCCGCCAATCCGGGCACGCGCGTAGGTAAGGCCCGTATGGCCGCTGCCGCTCGCCCTCGCTCCCGGTGCAGATTAATGCGAAACCTTCCCAACCCCTCAATGCGATACGAAGCATCCGCAATCGCCGATTCCCGGTACAACTGCAGCGCGTGTCGCGACAATGCCGGCAAAACCGCCGCCTCGACGTCCGCACCATCCAGCGTATTCGCCTCGACCTTCCGCACTTCGCCTTGCACTCTTACGCACGGCGGCGCGCCTTCCACCAGCAGCAAATCGCTTCCGCCTTTTTCCACCAGCGTTGTCAGCCAATGGTCCAACGTCGCCGTCGCTGCTGTGTCTGCAGGATCGCGTCCGTCATTCAGCTCCCGCACCAGCCGATTCAACTCTCCCGATTCATCCATTCCAGTTTCCCCATCACAAGGGCTCATGTTCTTCCGCTTCTTCCCCTTCGCTTTTCCGTCACTTCCTTACCTCATTGCCTCCTTACTCCTCACCTTCGGCCGCAATTCCAGATTCGTCATCAGCCGGTGCAGATAATTCGCATGCACTCCCAGCAGCTTTGCAGCCTCAGTAATATTCCCGCCGCCCTGTTCCAATGCCCCCAAAATCATCTGCTTCTTGAACTCACGGATCCCGTCATGATATTTCGCCGGCGCGCACGCCATACTCTCCACAGTTTCTTGCAGACAATCCGGCAAATCCTCCGGCTGGATCGTCTCGGAGTTTCCGATGACCACCGCCCGTTCCATCGCGTTTTCTAATTCGCGGATATTGCCGGGCCATTCGTAGCGCCGCAGGCATTCCAATGCCGCTGCGCTGATTCCAGTCACCCGCCGGTTGCATTTTTTCGAATACCGCGCCACAAAATGTTCCGCTAACTCCGGAATATCCTCCGGTCGCTCCCGCAATGCCGGCAGCGTCAACGAAATCACATTCAACCGGTGATACAAATCCGCCCGGAATTTTTCTTCCCGCACAGCTTTTTGCAAATCCTTGTTCGTCGCCGCCAAAAATCGCACATCAATCTTGATCGGCCGTGTCCCTCCCACTCGTACGAACTCCCGCTCCTGCAGCACTCTCAGCAATTTGGCCTGCAGAATCGGCGAAAGTTCCCCAATTTCGTCCAAAAAGATCGTTCCTCCTTCCGCCACTTCCAGGTAGCCCTTTTTCTGGCTCACTGCGCTCGTAAACGCACCCTTCTCGTGTCCAAACAATTCGCTTTCCAGCAGCGTCTCCGTCAACGCCGCGCAGTTCAATCCCACAAACTCCTGCTCTTTCCTCGCGCTGTTTTTGTGAATCGCTCGCGCCGCCAGCTCCTTGCCCGTTCCACTCTCCCCGCAAATCAGCACCGTCGAATCGCTCGCGGCCACCCGTTCCACAAACTGGTACACTTCGCGCATCCGCGCGCTTCGCCCCACCATATCGTGCGTTAACCCCACCTCCGCGCGCAGCCTTTGATTCTCGCTGCTGAGCCGCTCAAACTGTCGCGCATTCTCGATCCCGATCACGCCCAGCCCCGCAATCGCCGCCAGTAATTCCACATCTGCTAACGTGAATACCGTCCCGCTTGCTTCCACGTAGATGATTCCCGCTACGCGTTCCTTCGACACCATCGGAACTGATATGAATGATCGGCGCTGCGTTCCTCCGTTCTCCCCTCTTCCGCCGCAATTCCACACCGGCACACCTTTCTCCATCACACGCCGCACCATTTCCTGGCTCACATGCACCGGATGATCCGGCCCGCACGCGCGATCCCACCCTACCTGCGCCCGAATTTCGCTGGAGTCTTCCTCCACCACCAGAATCGCTCCGCGTTCCGCGGGAATCACATCAAAAATCATTCCCAATAATTGCCATGGCAACGATTCTTCATCGCGCAAGCTTCCAATCGCTCGGCTGATCCGCAGCAACGCATTCAGGTTCCTTCCCACGCGCTCAGCCGGTGCCAATTCGGCCAAGGCTTCCGGCGTCAGGTTCTTCAATTCGCCCCCGCGCAGTTCCACCTCCTGCATGTCCAGCAACCGCCCGTTATCAATTTCCACTGCGTTGCTGGGCGAACTCACCGCCTTCTCCCACTGAAATTGAAACAGGGAATTCCCCACGGCCACTTCATCGCCGCCCGTCAACACCCGATGCTTCACCGGAATCCCGTTCACAAATGTTCCGGCATGACTCTCCAGGTCCGTCAAAATGTATTTGTCGTTTTCTTCTTTGATCGTGCAGTGGTGCCCGGAAACCCATGGGTCTTCCAGCCGCACGGCATTATCCGCATCCCGCCCCAACGTCAATTCGCCCGCCAGAGGATATTCGCTCTTTCTCAGCGGCCCATTAATCGCCACAAGTTTCGCTTGCATACTTCGCCCACAAGTCGCGTTCGTCGCCTTCTGCCGTCAACGAGAGGGCGTCATTCTATCCCCATGCCCTCGCCTCCGCCACACTCTTTGCCTATCCTTTTGGTTAGACCCGCCTATCCAAACCGCGAGCCCTCCTACTGTGTCTCACCTTACAAACAAAATCGCTCGCATCGCCGTTCTAAACGTCTTTCCTATATAGATTTACCGGCCGCCACAACATGTTTATGGCTTCGACGATTCGCGCGAGGCCTCCCTGATATCCAGGTTTCAAGAGCTGAGCATCACTTCCCGGATAGCCTTTCGAATATCCGAACTGCCGCACGCATTCGCCCGCGAGCCCTTTCAACCTCCGCAATTGCTTCGTTTCCAATGACATGGTTGCCATTCGCCAGTTTTTCTTTTCCGCCACACCACTTGGCTACTCGCCTGCACTCTCGTATGGCGTCGCTTAACAAAGAGCGAAATAAAAAACGAAATAGAAAAGATGAGGTGCCCAATGAAAATCCAAAACATTTTTCGGACGCAGGCGATCGTGATCGGAGTGGGAGCTGCTTTCTTGTTGCTGGCTACCCCGGCGAAATCCCAGGAAATCGTCAACACCGAATTCTCCGACGGTCCGTACGTCACCACCTTCGCCCAGCCAACGGCCAACGCCACCGCCACGTCCGTCACCCCGGCACCCGTCACTTCGGGCACCGTGGATAGCAACGCGCAACTCGCCTCCGTGGCGATCCCCACCCCGGTGGTCACGGAAGAAGTGGCGGTTTCCTTCAGCAATTCCGCAGCCCGCTGGCTGGTTGCCTGCTCTGTTTTCGCGATCGCCATGCTGGGCATCTACGCGTGGGGCGAAATTCGCCGCGCCAATCGCAAGGGCAACGCTTCCCGCACTCACGTCACACAAGGTGCCACTCTTTCCTAATTCCCCTGGCACACTCAAACAAGCTCCGGGAGCCACCAGTCCGCTCCCGGAGCTTTCGTGTTTTACCCGGACAGGCAACCCCAGCTGTCGCTTTGCTCAATCAATACCCATAAATGCATGTCTTTTTTCGTCCCACGCTCAAACCCTCATTTCTACTTTCCCTTCCCTTACCGTATAATCTAAAGTTTGGTCACCCTCTCAGGAGACATCTGGAATGGCTGGAGCATTTGATAACCAGAAAACTGGCGTCCGTATTCTTTTCGGCGTCATCATCGGCATGCTCGCGCTCAGCATGCTCCTTTATCTCGTCCCGCAGGGCCCCGATTCCGCGGCCACGTCCGGCGACGTCGTCGCCAAAGTCGGCGATCAAACTGTTACCTTCCAGGACATCAGCCAGCGCCTCAACGAGATTCGCCAATCCAATCCCATTCCCCGCCAGCTCGAAGGCCTCTACGCGCAACAGATTCTCAAGCAGCTCGTCTTTCAGAAGGAAGTCGAATACGAAGCCAAGCGCATGGGCATCACCGTCAGCGATCAGGAGCGCGCCGATCGCATCCGGCAGATTCTTCCTACCGCCTTTAATGGCGACACCTTCGTTGGCAACGAGGCTTACTCCCAACAGGTGCAGCAGCGCTTCCAACTCACGGTGCCTGCCTTCGAAGACTTGATTCGTTCCAGCATGATCGAAGAAAAGTTCCACAAGCTGCTGACGGATGGCGTCAGTGTCAGCCCAAACGAAATTCAGCAGGAGTTCCGCTTCGAAAACGAGAAGATCAAACTCAACTATGCCGCCGCCAATCCCGACACCTTGGCCGACAAAATCAATCCCGACGCCGATGAAATCAGCAAGTATTACGAGCAGAACAAGTCAAAATTTCAGATTCCCGAAAAGCGCGTCGTCCGCTACGGCCTGCTTGACCAGAATCAGCTCAAGGCCAATACTCCGGTCACCGACGACGAACTGAAAGCTATCTACCAGCAGAACATTCAGCAATACGAAGTTCCGGATCGCGTGCACGTCGAACACATCCTGTTGACCACCGTCGGCAAAACCGATGCCGAAGTCGCCGAAGTCAAGAAGAAGGCTGAGGACATCCTCGCCCAGGCCCGAAAGAAAGGCGCCAACTTCGAGGAACTCGCCAAGAAATACTCCGAAGATCCCGGTTCCAAGACCAAGGGTGGCGACCTTGGCTGGCTCGTTCACGGCCAGACCGTCCCTGAATTCGATAAGGCTGCGTTCAACACTCCCAAGGGCGATATTTCCGACCTCGTTCGCACTCAATATGGCTTCCACATCATCAAGGTCCTCGACAAGGAAAACGCCCACACCAAGCCCTTCGACGAAGTGAAGGATGAGATTCGTACTCCGTATCTCCTCCAGAAGGTCGACCAGCACGAAGCTTCCATCGCGGACCAGATGTCCAGCCAGATTCGCCAGTCCAACAAGACCACTCTCGATGAGCTCGCCCAGAAGTATCACCTCACGGTCAGCCAGACCCGTCCTCTTGCGCCCAACGATCCGGTCCTCGAGCTTGGTAACTCCCAAGACATTAAGGACGAGATCGTTCGCCTTCGTCCCAACGAGCTCAGCACCCCCATCCGCACCGACCGCGGATATGTCGTCCTTTCTCTCGCTCAGACCATCCCCGCTCATCCCGGCACTCTCGACGAGGTTCGCGACAAGATCATTTCCGAGTTGCGTACCGCCAAGTCCCAGCAGTTGGCTCAGTCCAAGGTCGATGACCTCGTCAAGCGCGTTAAAGCCGGTGAGAAGTTCGACGTTGCCGCCAAAGCCGTCGGTCTCGATCCCAAAACTTCCGATCTCATCAGTCGCAATAACAGCAGCTTCCCGGCCTTGGCAGTGCCAAGCAGCTCACTTCCGCCTTCTCCATCAAGCCCGGTGACGTCGGCGCCCCCATTCGCATGGGTGCCTCGTGGGTTGCTTACCAGATCGCCGACAAAGTCGAGCCCAATCCGCCGACTTTGACGCTCAAAAGCAAAAAATCACTGACTCTTTACTCCAATCCAAGCGCAACATGGCCTTCGATGCCTTCCGGATTTCCCTTGAGGACCGGCTCAAGCAGGAAGGTAAGCTCAAGCTCAACACCGACAAACTGCGCGGTTTTGGCGACTTCAATTCGCCCGTGAGCTAGCCTAAACAATTACAAGTAAACGACTTATTTTTGTTACCTGTCCCTCTTGCCCTGTACTCCGCGAACCGCTAGCCTGTTACTGTCTGGTTCGGCCTTACCTGAAAGGGAATCCCCCTTCGATTCCGTCCCCCTCGTGGGCATCTTTCAGGCTTTCGGTCGTCCAGTTCACTCTTTTTTCAAATTTATACAGGAAAGTCACCATGGCGAAATCCATGCCTAGCCGCAACGGCCACATCCGCAACGACTATCGTTGCAGCATCGAAGTCAATCAGAACGGCAAATACTGCGTCCGCATCCGGGTGCAGTACCCGCGGCATACCTGGACCCTTGGCGTGTTCTTTCTCGCCTCGTCCTTCGACCGTTCCATGAAGAAGCTCGAAGAGTCTCTTCGCTTCCTCCAACGTAATGAAGAGAAGCTCTGGTTCTGGGGCGTCGACCGCGCCGCCGACCTCGCCTTCTCCGCCGAATTCCTCAAAGAAGCCGGCCTGCTCCTGGATCGCCGCCTCGAATTCCCGCGCAAAGCCTCCAACCTCACCGTCGAGCCCGAACGCGACGTTCCCGCCTTCGTCCTCGGCCCCGTTCGCCGTGGCTTAGCCGAATCCGTAGAGTACGGTCGCGTCCGCCTAGCCGGCGACTGAGAAGTAGAGTCGCTAGTCCGTAGTCAACAGTCAGAAGTTAGGACAAACCAACCTGGTAGCGCCGGCTTCTAGCCGGCTCCGAATCAGTTAGCATCGACTTAACGCCGGTGCTTTTGCGTTGGCCCTGCAAGCGCGAGCGATATTGTACCGGCTCGGCGATCTTCTCCGAACTACTGACTACTCGACTACCGACTACTTCTTGACATCCCTCCCGTTCTTCTTCATCATTCGCCCAATCCCCTTGGGGAAGTCCCGCGAGAATTGCCTTCTCGCCTCCTGCTTTCCGCCCGATCGCACGTCGTCCTCGTGTGCCAGCCAGGTGGCCTGAACCACTCCCGGGCGAAAGGATCTCTCGAAAATGAATTGTGCATGCAAGCCAGTGTTTCTTGCCCGTGTTCGCGGCTTTGCTGCTCTTCACAGGCGAATTCTCCCTGCGTGCCGCCCCGAAACCGCAAGACCCGCAGTCCTCCGATCAGTCCGATTCCACCACAAAATCCAAGAAAAAGAAGAAGACCACAGACGACTCGACCGCGGACTCCTCGACCAGCACCAAGAAATCCTCCAACTCCAAGAAGACCGCTGCGGCCGATTCTTCCATTGCGGCCAGCGATACTTCTGCCACCTCAACTAAGAAATCCTCCAAATCCAAGAAGTCCGAGACCGCCGACGCTTCTACAACCGCCAGCGACACCTCGGCCAGCACTAAGAAATCTTCCAAGTCCAAAAAGACCGACACCGCCGACGCATCCGCCCCCACTGCAACTGCTGACACTGCGGCCGCCACTTCCACCAAAAAATCCAAATCCAAGAAGTCCACCGCTTCTGCCGACTCTTCCACTCCGGCGCCCACCTCCACTTCCACTCCAGCCGCGAAGTCCACAACGCCCGCCGCCACCACCTCGACGCCGCCTCCGCCGGCCAAAACCGCCACAAGCCCTGCTCCGGCTCCCGCCAATACTACTGCCGCTTCTACGCCCGCGAAATCCACGACCACAACTCAACAGGCTCCCCCTGCCAACAGCAACGGCATGGTCTGGGTCAACACCGATTCCGGCGTCTACCACAAGCCCGGTTCCCGCTATTACGGCAAGACCAAGCAAGGGAAGTACATGTCCGAAGCCGATGCCATCAAAGCCGGCTATCGTGCTTCCGAAAAGAACTAGCCTTTACCCAGTCGTCTTTGTACGGCCATTTAGCTGAATCATTTACCTGAATAAGGAGAACATCGCATGAAGAAAACTTCAGTTCGTATGTTGCTTGTCGCTTTCGTCCTACTTCTCGGCGTCAGCGTTGCTATCTCTCACCCGCAATCCAGCAGCACCAGTACTGCTACCGCCAAGCAGCAATCCGGTGCCGCTGCGTCCAAGAATCTCGTCGATATCAACAGCGCCACAAAAGATCAGCTCGACGCGCTTCCCGGCATCGGCTCGGCCTACGCCCAAAAAATCATCGACGGCCGGCCCTACGCCAAAAAGACCGACCTCGTGAACAAAAAGATCATTCCTCAATCCACCTACAACAAAATCAAGGACATGATCATCGCCAAACAAAAGTAATCGGCATCTTCGTAGGGGCCCGTCTCCCGAGGCGGGCCGTTGGTTTCTCGAGCGCTCGTCGCCCTCGGCCGCTCCATTTTCGTCAGGCAATTTCTAAAAGGAGAAACGCGAATGGGACTTTTCGATGAAGTACTCGCAATGGCAGGTTCTTCCGGCACGCCGCAGCAGGGGCAACAGACCACCGCCCTTACCGCGATCATGACCTACATCAACAGCCCGCAAGTAGGCGGCATTGCCGGTTTGCAGCGCATGTTTCAGCAAGGTGGACTCGGCGGCGTCATCAACTCCTGGATCAGCAATGGCCCGAATCCTCCCATCTCCGCCTCGCAACTTCAGGACGTCGTTCACGGCGGCGCACTCCAGCAAGCCGCTCAGCAGAATGGCATGGACGCTTCCGCCCTCACGGGCATGATGGCCAGCCTGCTCCGCACCTCGTCGACAAGCTCACGCCCAACGGCCAGGTCCCCGACGCCAGCGCCCTCCAGCAAATGCTGAAAGGCCTGACCGCCGGCCACTCCGCCTAACCCCGACCGGTCGAGCGGAAGCACGAATCTCGCCATGAGCGATCCCCTCCGGGACCGCCGGGTGCCCCACATGCCGATTATGCATGTGGGGTCTTAGGGTTATTCTTTTCTCCTCTTCCTCCGTGCCCTCTGTCGTGAACGACCCCCTCACTTCTCCCGCACAATCACTTCCCCCCGCCCCACCATCTGCTCATTCAAAAATAATCGATACTTATAATTCCCGCTCTTCGTCCCCAGCGTTACCGGACCGCTCACAATCCGCATTCCCTCCGGCGCCTGGAAAATATTTGATCCAAACGGGCACCGGTTCGCATCGAACTCCACCTTCAGATTCCCCGCATCCGACATCCAACTCACATGATCTCCCGCGTCCAGCACCACCGCCTGCGGGATGAATCCCACCAACACCGGTCGTTCCGCCATTCCTTCTCCTTCTCTCCGAATCCTATTCCAGCGTGTAGCTAAACACCGTCATTCCGAACGAAGTGAGCCCAACCTCGGATCCATCACTAAGCCCAAGCCCCAATCCGTCATTCCGAACGGAGTCCGCGAAGTGAGTCCAACCTTGGATCCATCACTAAGCCCAAGTCCCAATCCGTCATTCCGAACGGAGTTTTCGTAGTGAGGAATGTCTCTTGCCGTCCAAAATGATGGCCACGCCCTGCATTCGCCTCGCACGATAACACATTCGCCGCATAACTCGCCCTTATAGAAAACCTTCCTTCCACTATCCTTGACCTATACTCGCCCCGCCCGTAAACTTCCTATGTGGTCCGCTGCACGGAGCCCGCTCGACTCTAGCTCGCTGCCACGTAACGTTCACAGGAGTTCTGCTGCATGGCTTCGATCGCACGGCCCCTCTCTATCCCTTTGCCCAATGGGGCTCGCCTTCAAATCATTTCTTCCGTTCCGTTCGTCATCATTCATCTCGTCCCGCTCGCCATCTTCTTCCTGCCCTTCAAGTGGTATTACGCGCTCACCTGCTTTCTCGCCTACGAAATTCGCATGTTCTTCGTCACCGCCGGCTATCACCGCTACTTCTCCCATCGTTCCTTTAAGACCAGCCGCTGGTTCCAATTTGTCATCGCCTGGATGGCTATGTCCTCATCGCAAAAGGGAATTCTCTGGTGGGCTGCTCATCATCGACACCATCACCGCTATTCCGATCAGGAAGACGATCTCCACTCGCCCACGCTTTTCGGTTTCTGGTGGTCCCATGTCGGCTGGATTCTCTCCGACCAGTACAACGAAACGCGCTTCGACTACATCGGCGATTTCGGCAAGTTTCCCGAACTTCGCTGGCTCAATAAGTATTACCTCGTGCCGCCCAGTGTCCTCGGCGTAGCCATGTACCTGATCGGTGGCTTGCCACTCATGGTCTGGGGTTTCTTCCTCTCTACGGTCTTCCTCTGGCACGGCACCTTCACCATCAATTCGCTTTCGCACATCTTCGGCAAACGCCGTTTCCCCACTACGGACACCAGCAAAAATAATTGGTTGCTCGCTCTCGTCACTCTCGGCGAAGGCTGGCACAACAATCATCACTATTACATGGCCAGCGCCCGCCAAGGTTTCTACTGGTGGGAAGTGGATATAACGTATTACGGCCTCAAAGTGCTATCGTGGTTCCACGTAGTCAAAGAACTACGCCGAGTCCCCGAAAAAGTCCTAGCCGAAGGCCAAGCCCTAGACGCCGCCCTTGTGTAGTGCCCGAACTTTATCCTCACAAAAAAAAACATGTCATTCCGAGCCTAGCGAGGAATCTCTCCCCTCCGCTCTTCTCCGCGACCTCAGCGTCTCTGCGCCCTCTGCGTTAATCCTTCTTTCCTTCTTTCTTTCGCTCTTCCTCTGTGCTCTCTGTGCCCTCTGTGGTGAAACTCTTCTCTTCTTCCTTCAATTCGGCCCCACCACCCGCTCTTTGATCGCAAACTGCACCAGCTGCGTATTCGTCTTCACCCCAAATTCCCGCATGATCCGGTATTTATGAAACGCCACCGTCCGCGCCGTCACTTTCAAGATCGCCGCCGCTTCTTTCATCGTGCAGCCGCTCGCCAGCAATTCCAGCACTTGCCTCTGCCGGTTCGTTAACACCCGTTCCGGCTTATACCCCAACACACGCTGCCACTCCTCGCCCACGTCTTGTCCCAGCGCCGGCGTCACATACTTTTTCCCCGCCAGCACCTCGCGCACCGCCTTCAGCAGTTCCATCCCCAGCGACCGTTTCAGCACATACCCCGATGCCCACCCATTCAGCGCCGCCACCGCCGTCTTCACGTCGTCATTCACCGTCACCACAATAATCTTCACTCGTGGCATCGACCGTTTCAGCAGCTCCCCCGCCTGCGATCCATCCACGCCCGGCAGGCACAAATCCAGTAGCACCACGTCCGCCTGGCTCTCCCGCGCCTTCCGCCCCAACTGCTCTCCATTTCCAATCGTCCCCACCACCTCAAATTCCGGCTCCAATAATTTCCCAAACGCCTCCGCCACCAACCCGTGATCCTCCACAATCAACACCCGCGCTCTACCCAACTCCCCCTCCCTCTCCCCCATCCACCAAATCTCATAAGGGCCAAATCATACCAAAGTGCCGTCACACATGCTCGAATCTGCCGGGTGCGGGTTTAGATTCAACTTCATATTCGCATGCCGATTTGGCCCTTCTTCTGCGACTCGACAGAACGCGCTATGATGCACCCATGAAACGCGGCGCATTCATCCCGCTCGCGCTGTTCCTTTTTGCCTCCCCCACCCTGCGCGCCCAAGCCCCGCAAGAGGAACAACCGCCTCAACAGCAACAGCAGCCGCAACCGCAACCGCAAAAACCGCCCTTAGTCCCCACCATCAGCGGCAGCGAGCATCCCGAACTTATCCCCGACTCCCGCGCCTACTTCATCATCTTCAATTTCCTGAGCCAAAACGTCGGCGACCCCGAAAAAGAAAGGGTCTGGTTGCGCGCCCCTGGCCTTTCCGACGACGACACCGAAGTCCTCCTCCGCATCATGAATTCCTATCGAAAGGATTTCGACCCCATCGTCAAGACCTACAATGAAACCAACGAAAAGGCTTACCGCGAAACCGGCCAGCCTCCCGATCCCTCGATTAGCGACAATTTCAAAACCAGGTGCGATGAACTTGTCGCCGCTACTCGCAAGGACCTCGACGAAGCCCTCTCTCCCGCCGGCGCTGCCCATTTCCGCAATTACGTCCAATCCCAAAAACGCAACATGACCATCAGCGTAGAAAAGCCCATCGAACTCCACATGGAAACCACCCCACCTCCCGCCAGTGCCAAGCCCCAATAAGAACGCATCCCCGCCGCGCACGCCCCCGCATCACCCCTTTTCGCGAACCGCTCCGACTACGCTAAAATTGTAAGGCTATGATCTCAGTAGACAACGTCACCATGCGCTTCGGCGCCCGCATTCTCTTTGAAGATGTAACCACCACCTTCCTATCGACGGGCGCCGCTACGCGATCACCGGCCCCAATGGAGCCGGCAAATCGACGTTCATGAAGATCCTCACCGGCGACATTGAGCCTACCAAAGGCTACGTCAACCGCCCAAGAAAATCGGCATGCTCCGCCAGGATCAGTTCGCGTTTGACACCTTCCGCGTCATCGACACGGTCATCATGGGCAACGCGCCACTTTGGAAAGCCTTGCGAGGAACGCGACAAATTCTACGCCAATCCCGAAGAACTGACCGACGAAGATGGCATGCGCCTGGGCGAACTCGAAGGCATCGTCGGCGAACAAGGCGGCTACACAGCGGAAGCCGATGCTGCCGTGCTGCTCGAGGGTCTGGACATCGACGACTCGCTGCATGAGCGCCAGATGGCGGAACTTCAAGGCGGCCAGAAAGTTCGCGTGCTCCTCGCGCAAGCCCTCTTCGGCAACCCTACCGTCTGCTCCTCGATGAGCCCACCAACAACCTGGACCTCGATTCCGTCCACTGGCTCAAAGATATCTGTTGCGAATATCACGGCGTGCTGATCGTGATTTCCCACGATCGCCATTTCCTCAACAAGTTTGCACCCACACGGCCGACATCGACTACCAGAGCATCATCACGTACACCGGCGCCTACGACGACATGGTGCTGGCCAAAACGCAGATCCGCGCGCGCATGGAAGCCAGCAACGCCGCAGCGCGAAAAGAAAATCGCGCAGTTGAACGACTTCATCGCGCGATTCTCGGCCGGCACCCGGTCCGCGCAAACCACCTCCCGCAAGAAAGAAGTGGAGCGCCTGCAAACCTCCGAACTCGCCAGGTCCAACATCCAGCGCCCCTACATTCGATTTCAGATGGAACATCCAATCCGGCCGCGCATCCCTTGGAAATGAAGGGCCTGTCGAAGTCCTACGACGAATTGGAAGTGTTCGATAATTTCTCCGCGTCCATGTCGCCGCGGCGAAAAAATCGCGCTTGCTCGGACGCAACGGTGCCGGAAAAACCACCATGCTAAGATCGCTGATTCGCAATGCGGCAGGTTTATCGGCGACAGTCCGAACGTGAATTCACCGTCGATCACGGCAACGTGATCTGGGGCCACGAAGTAGCGGTCGGATATTTCCCGCAGGATCACAATGAGTACCATCGACGAGCCAGGCATGACGCTCCTCGAGTGGCTCTGCACGAGTTCGAGCCCGATGGCATCGCAGGCAGGAATTGCGCGGCTGCTAGGTCAGATGCTATTCAGCGGTGATGATGCGCTGAAGCCCACTGACCGAGGTCTATCCGGCGGCGAAGCAGCGCGACTCATTTTCTGCCGCCTGATGCTGCAGAAACCGAATTTCCTGGTGCTGGATGAGCCCACCAACCACCTGGATCTGGAATCCATCAACGCCCTGAACATTGCGTTCCAGAAGTTCGATGGAACCGTGCTGCTGGTCACGCATGACGAAGATGTGGTCGACGAAGTGGCCACCCGCATCTGGCATTTTCATTCCGGCAAAGTCGAAGATTTCAAGGGCACCTACGAAGATTTTCAGCACACCCAAGCCCAAAAAGCCAACGCCACCACCGCAAAGCCCGCAGGGCAAAAACCCACCCAAAAAGCCACAGCAAAATCTCGCTAACCAAGCTCACCGCACTCACACAAAACACACGTCATTCCGAGCGTAGCGAGGAATCCCTCTTTCCTTGGTGGGTGCCCCAGGTGCCGTACTTGCACCTGGGTCTTGGGTTCGGTGTTGGTAGGGCTCGCCTTCCGAGCCGGCCCGTTCCTCGGCGCGAAATCCGTCATTCCGAATGGAGTCCACGCAGTGAGGAATCACTCTTACCTCTTCTCTGCGTTCTTTGCGCACACTCAGCGCGCTCTGCGTAACTCTTCTCTTCGACCTACCGCGCAGCCGCCACCGGCGCCGCAGTCTGCTCATACGCTCGAATCGCGCCACCCACGCCAGCCCCCGGAGAATGCCGGTGCCCTTGATCAACCAGCACCTTATCCAGCGCCGCCAACAACTGCAGGATGAACGCCTTCTGGCTGCAGTAACCCATCGTCCCCAGCCGCCAGATCTGCCCCTTGGTCGCGCCAATGCCGCCCGCAATCTCAATGTTGAATTCGTTCAGCAACTGATCGCGCACTTTGCCATCATCGATGCCCGCCGGAATCTTCACCGCGGTCACAGTCACCAGCCGGTCTTGCGGCTTTTCCACGAACATCTGCAAGCCCAGCGCTTCGCACCCGGCCACCAACGCCAACTGATTCACGCGATGCCGTTCCCAACGCGCTTCCAATCCTTCCTCCATCAGAATACGCATAGCTTCGCGCAGCGCATAAATCAGCGAAATTGGCGGCGTGTGATGGTACAGCCGGTCCTTGCCCCAAAAATTCATCGCGGTCGACAAATCGAAATACCAGCTCTGCACTTTGGTCTTGCGATTGCGAAACGCTTCCTCCGCACGCGAACTCACCGTAATGGGCGACATTCCCGGCGGCGCGCTGATCGCCTTTTGCGAACCACTAAAGCAAATGTCGATGCGTTGTTTGTCCACATGCAGCGGCACAGCGGCTAACGACGCCACCGTATCCACCACCAGCAAAGCCCCGCATTCGTCGGCAACCTTGCGGAACGGATTGATGTCCGTCACTACGCCGGTGGAAGTTTCACCTTGCGCCAGCCCAATCATTTTAATCTTGCGGCCGTTAGCCACTTTGCGCACATCTTCCGGATCGACCGGCTTGCCTAACGGCGCTTCCACCAGATGGGTCATGGCTGGCGTGTGCTGCGCGATCACGTGCATGCGTTGCGAGAACATGCCATTCACGCAACAGATCGCTTCGTCACCCGGCTCCAGCGAATTCAGCACCGATGCTTCGATTCCACCGGAACCGGAAGCCGATAACGGAAACGTGATGCGATTCTCGGTCTGGAATACTTGCCGCATGAGCTCTTGCGTTTCTTCCATGCAGCCACGAAACCATGGATCAAGGTGCCCGACGATCGGGCAGGCCAATGCCCGATACACCCGTGGATCAATCGAGCACGGCCCCGGCGTCATCATCAAGCGTGTTGGGGGGTGAAGTTCACCAATGGAGTGGGTCATGGGATTTCCCTTTCAGGGGTCCTTCTGGACCGTTGAGGACCTCCCGCCAAGGCGTACTCGGGGAAGCGCAAGAGTACGGCGGGAAACTGTAGTTTGGCGCACCCGCAAGGGGCACGCAACGGTCAAATTGGCCGTTTGGTTGCCTGAATCGGCATATGCTCCACTACGGCAAACTAGTCAGAACCACCTGTGTTCGCGCTCCTTGCTACGGTTCTTCGCGCGCTGTTATCGTCCAGGCATGGCCAAAATTCTCAAATTTGCCTGCTCGCGCTGTCATGCCGAAGTTTCCCCGGAATTGCCGCGCAATGTGTGTCCCCAGTGCGCCGGATCACTCTATGCTCACTACGATTTTGCTGGTCTCGCAGGTTCAGCGAAGCGCGACGAAATCGCGCGAACCGCCGCCACTCAGCCCTGGGCGGGGATGTGGCGCTACAAATCCGTGCTCCCCGATGCGCAACCCGTTTCGCTGGGCGAGGGCTGGACCCCCGTGATTCGCAGCCGTCGTTACCCGAGCGCGTTCTTGAAAGAAGAAGGCGCGAATCCCACCGGTAGTTTCAAGGCGCGGGGCATGGCGATGGCGGTGACCATGGCGCGTCACTACGGTTTGAACAAGCTTGCCGCGCCGTCGGCCGGGAATGCTGCCGGAGCGCTCGCCGCGTATGCGGCTGCCGCGGGAATCGAAGCGCACATCTTTATGCCCAAGGATGTTCCGTTCGCAAATTATTTGGAAGCGGTGCTGTACGGCGCAAACGTCACCCTGGTCGATGGTTTAATTTCCGATTGCGGGCGCATGGTCGCTGAACGCAAAAACCAGGAGGGCTGGTTCGATATTTCCACCCTGAAGGAGCCCTTCCGAGTGGAAGGGAAGAAGACCATGGGTTACGAACTGGTCGAGCAAATGGGCTGGGAATATCCGGACGCCGTTTTCTATCCCACTGGCGGTGGTGTGGGGCTGATTGGCATGTGGAAGGCGTTCGCCGAAATGGAGCAACTTGGCTGGGTGAAGCCGGGGAAACGCCCGCGCATGATTGCCGTGCAATCTTCGGGCTGCGCGCCTGTGGTACGGGCTTTCGATCAACATGAAAACGTAAGCGCGATGTGGAAGGATGCCGCCACATTTGCCGCGGGCTTGCGCGTTCCCAAGCCCTACGGCGATTACCTCATTCTCGAGATCCTGCGCGAGTCCGAAGGCATGGCAGTTGCCGTGCCTGACGAGCAAATCCTGGCTTCGCTGAAAGATTGGGCACAGAACGAAGGCGTGTTCCTGTGCCCAGAAGGCGCGGCAGCTACGGCCGCCTATGATCACCTGCTCAGCACCGGCTATTTGAAACCGCAAGATCGCGTCATCTTGTTCAACACCGGCTCCGGTCTGAAGTACACCGACATGACCGCCGAAGCGGCAGGCATTCGCCGCCCGAGTGCGTCATAAAATTGCCGGGTCAGGGAATTACGCGCGTGCCCGTTGCAGCGGGTTCACCTCCTGCTAAGGTGTCAGCAGGCCGCCGCATTGATTGACAGTCAGCCGCGCACCAGTGGAAACTAATTGAACCATCTTGCACACGAAACGAGGAACATAGTGCCTTCACTCCCGGTCCTAGCGAACAATGGCGCAATGAGCCAGTTCATCGGCGCGTTTGAAGTTACTTCCAAGCTCAGCGGCCACGTTTACGATTGCCGTTTCTCGCACATCTGGAACGCCATTGCCACACGCCACAGCGACACCATTGATGCAAAGTTCGTCGTCGACGGGGAAGGCCGCATTGTCGGCTTGGCGCACACCGCGTTCGTGCAATTCCGGGAAAGAACGGGACGCGATTTGACCGACCGGGAAGCCAGCTTCGTTGCCGCGGAATATCTGCGTGAACGCCTGGAAGAAGAAGATGAGCGCCCCCTCTACGATGTGCCCCACGACGAAGTGACCCGCCTGATCGCCGCCACAGGAATCAAGTAATCCGGCGTTAGCCGGATAACCGCGTTAATCGGGACTTGGCTCGTCACCACTGATGCATCAACAGCCAAAACTGGTTTGAATCCGGGTCGTAGAGGAGTCGCCAGCAATCCGTCGAACTGACCTGCTTGTACATTTGCCGGAGAATCTCACGCGCAGACTGATTCACCGAATGTTGCTGGATATGCGATTGGAACAGGCGATTGTCGGAAGGCGAACCGGTGCCGCGGAACATGACGGTGTGGCCGGTTTTGCGCGACAGTTCCTCGCAAAACCTGCGAAGCGTGGGATACGCGCCAACATCCTCTGTCGCATCGAAGCTCATCACCGTGTCGAAAAGTGGAGTTTGTGGCCCAGCGCCGGAGGCCGTCGGAATAACATCGAACGAAGTTTGGCTCACCACGCGCAATTGAAATCGCCCCGGATTCCCGCTGCGATTGTAGGCTTCAACCAGCGGGGGAAGTACCTGCATCGGGTCGTCCGGGAAATATCCGTCGATTGGAATCTTGACGTGGAATGCACCTCCCGCGATTCCGTATGCGCGAGGCCCATTTGGATGCTGCTCCAACCACGAGGGAGCGGTGTCATCCACGACTTCTGATTTCCCGAACTGCGGTTCTTCATAGTTGATGTGCCAGCCATGTTGCTGAGCGAGTGCCGCTAAAACGTCGTCCAGGGGCCTGGGCGCATTCGCCGTGATTTCCAAAAAAGATTCTGTTTCCTCAATTCTGGGCTGCGACATGTACTGCGCGTGCCGTTCCGTCCAGTCTCTAATATGTGCAGCATTTTGTTCTGGTGTCTGAGGGAAAGGAAGAAGACACAACACTAGGAGTGGTAGGAAAGTGGACCGGATACTCATCATGGCGGTTATTATGCGGCAATGCGAAACCCGACGATAGCGTAGTGAGGTCAGCGCCGGGTAAGTTCGCTGACCGTGTTTGTCGGGCACTGACAGGGGGACTCGCTTGCGCTATACGATTGTGGTCATGTTCTGCCCTGAATGCCGAGCTAAATACCGCCCGGTATTTACCCGGTGTTCTGACTACGACGTAGAATTGGTTCACGAAATTCCTAAGACACCGCGTGTGTGAAAGCCGAAGCGCGACTCGGGACTAGTGGGAATTTCTGAGAAACGGAGAAGCAAATGAAGCTTCTGCGCTGTCTAGCTGTAACTGTAATGTGCTTTCAGGTGGGAACCTGCCACGCCGCCCAAATGCCGGAATACTATCAAACCGTCAACCGTGTCACGTGGCTCTCTGAAGACATCGACGCGATTTTGCCCATGTGGATCGCTCTTGGAATGACTGATATCCACAACTACGCGAACATTACGGGCGAAGGGACGGATCATGGCAAGCCCGCGACCATCTCTACGCGGCAGGTTACCGGACGCCTCGGCAACCTGACCGTCAATTTCCTTCAGCCAGCCGCAGGCCAGTCGAACTCCTACAATGATTTTCTAGACAAGCATAAGGACGGCATTTTTTCCGTTGTTCATGAGGTTCCCACCAGGGACGCGATGAACAAGGAGATTCAGCGCATGTCCAGCCTCGGAGTGAGTGTGCTGCAGCAGGTTACGTTCGATATCGACCACACTCCGGTGATCTACACCTACTTCGACACGGAGCCACACGGCAAATTCGTTCTCGGCCTGGTCTACTGGCCTGGCGGAGCGCCCGAGCCTCTGGAGCAGAAAACCGTGTCGCACATCGCTCCTGTGGTTCGCGATGCGACTGCGGTTAAAGAGTTCTGGCAAAAGCTGGGCTTCCCTGGCTTTGAGCTGGAGCATGCTACGCCACGCGACGATTCGCGTTATCGTGGGCAGCCGCTTTCGCTGGCATTTGAAGTGGGCTTCCAACGGATCGGCTCCAGCAGTTATGAGTGGATCCAGCCGCCATCCACTCCAGCCAATATTTATGAAGACTTCCTGAAGCGCCACGGCGAAGGCATCCAGCACATTGGCATGCCTGTAGACGATCTCTCCAAAGCTACTGCCGCTTATGAAAAACTCGGTTTTCCGGTGTGGCAGGCCGGAGCATGGGGAGATGTCGGAAAGCCTCATTCCGGGCAGTACCACTATATGGACACGGACAAAATCGGTGGCGTAAGTGTTGAGCTGATCCACGCCTATTAACGAATCGGATTTATTCGTGTTTCGCCGATAAAGGTCCCTGCACCGATTAGATTGGCGCTTTGGCGATGGCTTCGTCTTCCGCGCGGAACTGCGCCAGGTGCGGATGGTGCAACCCATCTCGCCGGATGAAGTAGATCACCAACAGTAACAAGAGAGCGCCGAACACCAGCACGGCCGTCGCCGCTTGTAAGCCAATTTGCAGGTCCGTCAGGTCGGAAATTTTGCCTATTAAGAGCGGCCCCAGTGCACCCAGTAGTTGCGTGGAAAACATATACACACCGATAGCCGTCGCGTGAGCCCGCTGCGGCGTCAGGTCGTGCAGCACCGCTGTAGTCGGCCCGTGATACCAGGACATGAAGAACATCGAGCAAAAAAATCCCAGCAGCACCAGTCGTTTATCGTCCGCCTGGATGGATAGCAACAGAAACGGTGCGGCGGCCAGAAACGCGAACGCAATCACCAGCACGCGGCCATAAACCACCTTCTTCTGCAGGCGATCCGCAAAATATCCCGCGGACAGCGCGCCGAGCACGGAAGAGAACAGCGCAATCACCGCGAGCGAAAGAGAAGCTTCCTTGGTGCTGAAATCCTTGTAGGTTTTGGCGTAGTCGATGCCCCAGGTGACGAATGATACGCTCGCGAACGTGATACAGATTCCAGCAAAAATCATGGCCACGAACGCCGGCACCCGCAGCAGTTGCATCACCGGCACAACTTCGGAACGTGGACGCCGTGGAGGTTCCTTCAATTTGAGCGCGGTCAGCCCGGGAACCACTCCCAGAATGCCCACCACCACGAAGGCGTGCTGCCAGCCGTGACGATCTCCCATAATGCCGCCCAGTGCCAGCCCAGCGACACCTCCCAGGATCATACCCGCTGCGAAAATCGATTGTGCCAGAGCGCGGTTGTCCCGGGAAAATGAGTCGGAAATCAGGGACTGCGCCGCGGGCGCGTAGGCCGCTTCTCCGATACCCACCAGACCACGCGCCACGAAAAGAAAGGCGAACGTGGGAGCCAGGCCGCTGGCAATCGCCGCAACGCTCCAGAACAGTACGCCTGACGCAATGATTTTCGGTTCGTTGAAGCGGTCGGCCAGGTATCCGGAGGGAATACTGGCCACCGCTAACACCACCAGCAATACCCATTGCAGCGAGCCGAGTTGCGTATCGGTTACCCCGAAGTGCTGGCGAAGCAACGGCACCAAAGGATTCAGCACCTGGCGGTCCGCAAAGTTGACAAAATTGATTAAAGCAAGTACAGCAAGTAGACGCGCCTGCTCATAATTGAATGGAATTTTCGACGAGGGCATCAGTTGGTAGCTTCCCCTGGACAGATCAGGCGCGCGGTTCCACGGGGCGTCAGCATACCCCATATTGCCTGGGCTGGATAAAATTATAACGCGAATGGCACAAGACAATCGAAGCACTACCACCGCAGACCGGCTCACTACCGTACTGTCGTATGGTGCACTACTGCTTCTCGGTTATCTCGTGTTTGTCATCACCGCGCCGTTCCTGGTGCCGCTGGCGTGGTCGGCGACCTTGGCCATTTTTTTCTTCCCGGTTTACGTGAAGCTGCGGAAACATTACTCGCCCACCTGGTCCGCCGTTGTCTGCGCGTTTGGAGTTACGTTCCTGCTGATTGTGCCGGTTCTGATGGTTATGCTGTATGCCGCGCGCGAAGCCATCGATGCCACCGCGGGCATTCGGCAAGTGCTGAGCGCCAACGGCTCAGGCGCTGCATGGGATTTCGTGAATTCGCTGAAGCGGCACTTGCCCGAATCGCTCCAGAACTTTGATTTTATCGGAGCCGTGCGCCAGGGAGCCGAAAGAACCGCTGCCTTTCTGGCCTCCAGTATCGGTTCATTAGTGAAGAATCTGTTCTCGTTTGTGGTGAACCTGTTCATTCTGCTGTTCGCTCTGTTCTTCATGTTCCGTGATGGTGACCAAATCGTGCGGGCGGTTCGTCACCTCATTCCCTTTGAGCGGAAAATCCAGGAAGACATGCTGCAGGAATCCCGCGATCTAATTTTTGCGAGTGTTGCGGTCGCCTTACTGATTGCCGCGATTCAAGGCGTGCTCGCGGGCTTGGCCTTTCAATTGACTGGCCTGCCGGGCCCGGTTTTTCTCGGCGTACTCGTCGCCTTCTGTTCCATTGTTCCGGTAGTCGGTTCTTCCTTGATTTGGTTTCCCGCGGGAGTTTGGCTCGCTCTCAGTGGGCATTGGGGCAAAGCGCTGGTGATTCTGGCGATTTGCGGAGGAGTGGCGGGACTAGCGGACAATATTGTGCGGCCATTGCTATTGCGCAATCGCACGCGTTTGAATGATCTGCTGCTCTTCATTAGCATTCTCGGAGGGCTCGCGGCATTCGGCTTACTGGGCCTGGTTGTGGGTCCAACGATCATGGCGGCGGCCTTAGCAGTTTTGCGCGTGTACATGGATCGTCAGGAAGCGTTGCAAGGGGAGGTCGCGTAACTTCTAACTCAAGCGGCGAGTTATTTCCCAGCCAGCTTAGACCCTGTGTGTTAGAGTACGCGCTCGAATGGCTATCAAGACCGAAAGTCCCGAATTGAAAATCGCGGAGCTTGGCCCCGAGAAACTCAGGTGGCGCTGCGAGTTATCGCGCATTCCTTTCGAAACCACCGCACAGGCCCAAAAACGCGAAGGCTTCGTGGGACAAGAGCGGGCACTGCGCGCCTTGAAAATGGGTGTGGAGCTTTCCGCGCCAGGCTACAACGTGTTTGTGTGTGGGTTGGCGGGCACCAGTCGCGGCGGCACCATCGCGCAGATGATTGAGGATTTGCATCCGGCCACCAAGCCTTCCCTGGACCGTTGTTACGTCAACAATTTCAAGATTCCAGACCGCCCGCGCTTGCTCACCCTTGCGCGAGGGTCGGCCAACGGCTTCAGAAAAGATATGCAGGCGGGGATCGATTTTTTGCGCCGCCGTATTCCCCAGGTGTTCGAAGGTGAACCGTTTCAGCGGCAAAAAGGGCGCATTGTCGAGCGATTCTCGGTGCGCGAGAAAGATCTGATGGACGATTTTACCCGGCGCATCGCCCGCGAACAGTTTGCCCTTGGCCATATGCAGGTGGGCGCCGTGGCGCTGCCGGAAATCTTTCCGGTGCTCGAAGGCCAGATGGTCCCCATTGAAGACATTTCGAAAATGGTTCACGAGGGCAAACTGGAAACCGGCGTGGCCGAGGAAATTGAACGCAAGTACGAGCAATTCCGGCAGGAGTTCACCGTCGTGTATCGAAAGACGCTCACCCTTTCGCGCGAATTGGCCAGCGAACTTAGCTACCTCGAACAGGAAGCCGCGTCCGTTTTGGTCGACGGCGTCATCGAGGAACTGAAAGAAAAATATCCAGGCCAGAGCGTGACCGAATACCTGGAAGAAGTTCGGCATCATATTCTGGACAATTTGGGCCCGTTTAAGGAGCGTGAAGGCGAAGAGGAGAACAGCCAGGAACCGCCCGAAATCCAACAGAAGGGGCCAACTTCCGAGCGCGATCCTTTTCGAGTGTATGGCGTGAACGTGATTCTCGCCCACAATCATGAAGACAGTTCGCCGGTGATTTTCGAGACCACGCCCACGTACACCAATTTATTTGGAACCATTCAGCGCGCCTACGACACGCGCGGCGGCTGGAACAGCGATTTCATGGATCTGCGCGCAGGCTCGTTGCTTCGCGCCGACGGCGGATTTTTGATCATGTACTCGGTGGAAGCCCTCTCCGAACCGGGAGTGTGGCGCGCGTTGAAGCGCACTTTGAATCATGACCGCCTGGACATTCAGCCCGCCGAAACGTTTTATCCCTTTGCGACCACTGCGTTGAAGCCCGAGCCGATTGAAATCAATGTGAAGGTGATTCTGATCGGTGACCGAAATCTCTACGAGCTTCTGTACGAGTACGAAGAAGATTTTCGCAAAATTTTCAAAGTGCGCGTGGAGTTTGATGAAGAAATGCCCATGAGCGATGGCGTGATTGAGGAATACGCCGGACGCATTCGCACTTTGAGCGAGAAAGAGAATCTGTTTCCGTTTGATCGCGGAGCCTTTGCCGCGATTCTCGAACACGGCGTTCGCAGAGCTGGGCGGCGCAACAAAGTGACCGCGCGTTTCGTGGACATTGCGGATTTAGCGCGTGAAGCCCACTACGCGGCCGCTGCCTCGGGTGAAAATGTCGTGAGAGCGGCGCACGTTCGCGCGGCGATTGCCTCCAAAGTGGAGCGGCACAATCTGATCGAGACGCGCATCCGCGAAATGATGCAGGAAGGAACCCTGCTGGTCAACCTCAGCGGCGCGCATCCGGGTCAGGTCAACGGCTTGAGCGTTCTGGAAATTGGCGGATACATGTTTGGCAAGCCCGTGCGGATTACCGCCAGCGTTGGACTGGGAAAAGCCGGGCTTATTAATATCGAGCGCGAATCCAATCTCAGCGGCCGCTTTCACGACAAAGGTGTGCACATCATCGCCGGGTATTTGCGTTCCGCGTTCGCGCAAGACAAGCCGCTCTCCCTCACCGCCAGCATCTGCTTCGAGCAGTCCTATTCCGGCGTTGACGGGGACAGCGCCAGTTCCACGGAAATTTATGCGTTGCTGTCCGCGCTCAGCGATTTGCCCTTGCGCCAGGATATTGCGGTGACCGGCTCCATGAATCAGCGCGGCGATATCCAAGCCATTGGCGGCGTGAATGAGAAAATCGAAGGGTTCTTCGATACCTGCAGGATTGAAGGTCTGACCGGCTCACAGGGCGTGATGATTCCTCAGGCCAATGTGGATGATTTGATGTTGCGCGAAGATGTGTTGGATGCGGTGGCCAACGGGCGGTTCCACATTTGGCCGATTGCTCGCGTGGAACAGGGCGTAGAGCTTCTCACCGGCACTCCTGCTGGCTGCCGCAATGGCTCCGGAAAATTTCCGCAGGATTCGGTGTTCGCGCGCGTGGATGAGCGCCTGCAAGAAATGGCTCGCGCGATGAAAGATTTCGAGTAGCGCTCCCGCTGTTCCTGTGCGCTCCCGCTCCGCTCCGTCCTACGGCCCTGCCTTCGGCGCCACATACGCCCTGCGGTGATCCACGCGATAATCCGATGCCGTTCCTTTATCTTTCTCGTCTGGCGGCACAACTTTCACGTCAATCGAGTGAACCGCACCATCGGCTGTGGGTGGCGCAAACGCCAAACTGTATTCATGGCGCACCAGCGAAGCGATCTGCCGATACGTTTGCTGAAACGCCTTGGCATTTTCGGGAAAGAAGGCGCGCCCACCGGTTGCCTCCGCCAAAGTTTTGAGCCAGGCGTCGGCTTGTGCGAAGGCCTGCTCGGTTTGCTGAATTTGTCGTTTGCTGCCGTGCTTGCCATTGCGCAATGGCCCGCTCATGGACACAGCCAGAATCCGCACGTCGCCAGTTTCCAGCCGGGACACCAGCGCCTGCGAAACCTCCGGGGGAGAAGTGTCCACCCCGGAAGAAACGAGCACGATGGTTTTCTTTCCCGGTACTTTGGCCAGCCAATCCATCACCGTGTTCAAACTTGTTGCCAGGTTCAGGTCGCCGTAGCCCAAATTGAATTGAATCTGGTCCAACGCTGCTTCCGCCACGCGTTTGTCCGCGGTGTAGTCCAGCACTGCCGTGGGCGCGTCATTGTATACCGCAACGGCCACGCGGTCGCCCTCCGACAAGCCCTGCAGCAACGCATTGGCGACGAACAAGTGCGAATCCTGCAGCAGGTAAACCGCTGGCCCGGCTTCCAGCAACAGCAACACTTGCGCGGGAGCATCTACGGACGCGAAATCCGTGATGGGCTGTGCGGTCCCGCCGTCGAGAATCTGGAAATCTTCACGACGCAGGTTTTCCACGAAGTTGCCTTTGCCATCGGTGACGATCACCCCAACATTCACGCGATTTACTTCGACGCGAATGCTCTGTTCCGGCAGTTTCGGTCGCTCTTGTGCGGAACATCGGTTTCCACTCAGCGGAATGCACAAAAGAACTGCGGGGCAAATCCAGCGTAGGCACCGCGACGACAACCGGCGAGTGTTAGTCCAGCCACTCGTCAAAATGCACTCCCTTAGCGTCCTTCCAGGATGCCCCTGTCATGCTATGAAGGTGGCGCGAAAACACCTCGGGGTCAACCTGGCTGAGCCAGTCCGCCAATTTGTTGCTGTTTTTGCCGGCATCCGTGGTCTTGGCCGTTTGCGCCGCTTTGTGCGCGTCTTCCACCCATTTCGCTTTCAGCCCGGCCCAGTCCAGCTTCTGAAAATCAAAGTAAGAGAAACCGTCGAGCTTTTCGGGGAATTGGCTGCGTGCCGTGAGCAGGTTCTTGAAATGAGCCGCATCCGGCGCGCCGGGAGCTTGGGCTACATATTTATGCAGCGTGTCGTTTTTCGCGGCGCCGAACAGAAGATTCGGGGTCATCGCCAGATAATAGAAATTCCACTGCGCGACTCCGGCGGAAGTGTGTCCTCCGTGCAGCGAAATTTTCAGGTAAGTGGTATCGCCTTCGTTGCGTTCGGAAGTGATTTGTTCGCCCATCAACGTGCGAATCAATTTCAGGGCATTCGGCTTGTTGCGAATTCCGAGCAGATACACTTTTTGCGTGTCGTCCAGAACCGGGCTCGCCTGAAACCACGCCACTTCTCCAGTCACCACTCCGAGCGCATCGGTTAGCGGCATCCCAAGACGCGTTTCCGCCATTTGTTCCATCGGGCTCACGGTTTGCGTGCTACCTGGCGCCGTGAACGCGCGTTTCAGTGTGTCGTAGATTCCCAGTAAGTTGAATTGCGTTTCGCCATAGTAGACCGTATCCGTCGACAGATAACCCATGGACACCGGATTGGCTTGGCCATCCGCCCAAATGTCGAACAGGCTGCCTGGTGCGGTATCCCCCAGAATCGCGCCAGTCATACGCGAACGCGTCCCGTCAAAGGAAACCCGCCCGGCGATGGAGTGAACCGCGTTGAGCTTCAGCGAAGAAAGGAGCAGCCGTACCTGCGCGGTTGAGCTGGCCGGGAAACCAGCGGCAAGTTGCTCGCTCGTGGACATCGCGGCGAAGAATTCCAGCACTCCGCCAGCGAGCAGCGGCTTGGCTTCCTGGTAAGCGGGTGATTCTGACAGCGTGCTGCCGGTTGATTTTCCATTCACCACGTTCAGAATTTCCTCGAATACCGGTAATTGCTCGGCACTCACGGCGTATTTCGAAAATTCCGCCCAGTAGGTAATGCCCGACTTGCGTTCCACTTTCAGCGCCGGCACACCCGCTACGGTGACCTCTGTCAGTTTGGGTATGTCCTTCTCCGCGCCGCGCATTTGCATTACCGCCTTGGACAAAAGCTGCTCTTTTCCCGAGCGGTCATAAATGACGAAAATGCCATTCCAGGCTGGGGTCGCGTTCCCGGGCGCCGGACTCTTAGCGCTTCCATGCGATTCGCTTTGGCGAAGGTAGCCAACCACAAATGGGTTATCCAGCAGCGACACGTATTGTTCAAAGTCCGCCCGGCTCAGTTTGTTCGCATGGTTTTCATCATTAAGAAACGAGTCCACGAAAGAATCGCGGGCCGCGGCAAATTGCGGATCGTCCCATAGCGCCAAAGCGGAATTGCTTTTCCGGACATCGCCCGTGGGCGTACCGCGCCAGAAGAAGTAACCCATGGTGCGCCCAGGCAATTTGCCGGGATCGACGGGCGATTGCGCAACGCTGCGCACCGGGGCGAACATCGCCAGCATAAGCACACAGCTGACGCACAGCAACAGTCGGACGCGAGACATGGCTGGGAATCCTCCATCAGATAGGGCTACCTATGATGCTAGCGTCCCGGCCAGAAACGCAGAAGCTCTGTCCCTGATCGAGTTTCCAGAATCAGGAACAGAGCTTCGCGAGATTCCCGCTGAATGAGCCGCTATTTGGCCGGAGCCGCCGCGCTCTCCTTGGGAGTGGAGAGGTACCCGGTAATCTGGTTCTTCGTGACGTCAAACACCACGATTTCGTACGGCACCGTCCGCGCGGCGCCTTTCGTGTAGAACTGTACGGGTTCCCCGGAGGTCTTATCCTTCTTCTCAATCGATTTATCGTCCGCCAAAACGGTGATGGTGTACTTGTTCTTTTTCTGGTCGGCCTTGTTCAGGGCGATTTGCACCGGCCCAACTCGTTGCGCTTGCTTGGCCTTCTTGATCGTGAACTCGTAGTAGTTCCGGTCGCCCTTGCGCCTCAACTCCTCCAAATCGTCGTGATTGTGCGCGATCAAGCCGCTCATCACCCCCATATCCCCCGTTGCGCGATCGAGCTTGCTCTTGGTGGCTTCCAGGTCGGTTTTGGTCGCTTCGATATCTTTTTTCGCCCCAGTTACATCGGTGGCTACGGCGCCGATTTTTTCTTCGCTTTCCTTCTGCGCTGCGGTGATTTGCTGGGAAAGCTTCTGGTCAGAGGCGGTCTGCTGTTTGCGTATCGATTCAGCGCGGCTGCGGGCCTCCGCCAATTCCGCTTGCGTCATGCCAACTTTTTGCGAGGTCACGTCCACTTGGCCCTTGAGGTCCGCGATGCGGCTGTTGGCTTGCTCCAGTTGCGCAGTCAGAATTTTATTTTGCTCCTCGTTTTTCGAAAGCTCCTGCTCCAAACGGGTTTGCACCGAATGTCCGGCGTAAGCAGTCAACCCTAATGCGACGATCAGCAATCCGAACAGCACCGCAATCCACCGCGGCGTTCCCGCGTTTTCGTATTGATACGACTCGTGGGGACCCGGGACGTTTGGGGAAATGCTCATGTTGCTCGCTCCTCGAATGAACAGCAGTCAGAAATTGCGTCAGCCAGAGAATTATCCAACGGCCCGGGTTGCAAGTCCAATCGCGCCGCTTGGGATAGTGCGCTTCGGTTACTTGCGACCGCGCTTGCGCCCGGTGTCGCGCTCGGGCCAGCGCGCAAAGATCGTGGTGTTCAAACCGCCGCGAGGCGTGAATTCCCCTTTCACGATGCACCACTCCGGCTGCACCGTTTTCACGATGTCAGCGAGAATTTTATTCACGGCGTTTTCGTAAAAAATCCCCAGGCTGCGGTACGCCAAAAGGTACATTTTCAGCGATTTCAGCTCGATGCAGGATTTGCGAGGCTTGTAGCGGATGGTAATCGTGCCGTAATCGGGCAGGCCAGTTTTCGGGCACACCGACGTGTACTCGGGATATCGCGTGGTGATGACATACCCGGGGAACTGATTGGGCCAGACCTCCAGTTGTGGCAATTTGGTCGCTATCCCCGCTTTGGCGTGCGCTTCTGTATACTCCGGCATGATGTTCCTTTCGTACGCGTGGTTCACCAGTACGATTGTACCGTCGAAAATTAGCACTCGCGCCTCTTGCCTGCGCCTCGGCGTTGTCCTATGCTAGGGCGGAATTAAATCATAGTAAATTCACCATGACCTGCCCAGTCTGCAAGAGTTCTTGCGCGCGGCGTTCGCGCCGCCAACACGTTGGCGATTATGTTTTCAGCGCGATAGGTGTGTATCCATGGCGGTGCAGGGACTGTGAAGCGCGTTTTTACGCCCGCTTATTGCCGCTCGGCGAATTATTTCACGCCCACTGCCCGGTTTGCGGCAATCCTGAATTGCAGCGAATCTCCCCCGATCACGTGAATTCACGGCTTTCGTTTTTGTGGCGGACGCTGTCGATTCCCGCGTATCGCTGCGAGCCCTGCCGTCACAAATATTTTTCGATCAAGCCGTGCCGCGCCAAAGAACGCGAACTGGTCCATTCCCTCGACTAGTGCACGAAATTCACGGGCGGGTGCCCCACATGCCGTTTTTGCATGTGGGTTCTTTCACCTTAAACGCGGCAACCTTCACGAGCAGCCCAGCGGTCTGCTCTCTCGAATCAATCCTTTTTCATTGCTGATCACGGCATAGCTGCATTTTGCATCGTTCGCGTCTTCTAGAAAGACCACATAACTGTTGTTGTCTTTGGACAGCAATAAACGCAGCTTCCATCCCGGCACGATTTCCGGTCCACCGCCGTACATGGCGTGCGCCACCGTGGGCATTGATTCCGGAGCCCACTTCGTTCCGTGATCCGTAAAATCTCCATTGGAGATCAGCGTGTCCCAGGTCGCGTACCCGCCATGTTTCTGCTTGTAATTGAGTTCGGCAGTATTGATGGCCCGCACGATATTCACGGCCAGGCTGTGTTGTTCACTCTGCCGCTCCTGCACTGTCGGAGAAGCCTTTTTCTGCGCCGCGATTGCCGGTATCGTCAGGAGCCCACCAGCAAACAAAATCGTACTAACCACAATCGTCTTCTTTGTCATCCTTCGCACCGTTGCTGCTACCCCCAATTGTTAGAGCAACCCAATTCGCTTGGATGATGCCACCTCCGCCCAGTTATTCCAAGTGACTCTCGCCTGGTTCTTTCAATGTAGCGGCGGCTTTACGCCGCCTGTCCTATTCGTACCGCAGCGCGACCATAGGATCGACGCGGGAAGCGCGCCGCGCCGGAAGATAGCACGCCACGCATCCTATAGCCCCAACAATGGCTACCACGGCCCCCAATGTGACCGGGTCGCTGGCGCTCACTCCAAATAACATGCTCGCCATCAACCGGCCCACAACAACCGCCGCAATCACTCCTCCTGCCAAACCCATGAACACGGGTGTCATCCCCTGCCGCAGCACCATGCACAGCAATCCGCGCACCTCTGCGCCAAGGGCAATGCGTATCGCTAATTCGTGCCGGCGCTGTTCAACCGAATAGCCCACCACTCCAAAAATCCCGAGCGACGCAAGAAGCAGCGACGTCAGTGCAAAAAATGCTGCCAAAAACATCGGAAAGCGCCGAGATTCGAGCGATTCCGAAACGACTTGCGCCATCGGCTGTACGTTGGTTACTGGCACATCCGGGTTCAGTTGATGAATCCGATCCCGCACGCTTCCTGAATACGTCCCTGGATCGCCTGTGGTTCGCAGCACCACCGCCGCCGAAGTGGGCACCGAGATCGTGTTGAACCAGTGCGGCACGTACACCATCATCACCGGTGCCTCGTCCAGCCGAACCGTCCGTATATCGCCTACTACTCCAATGACTTCCGCAGGCGCGTCCGGTCCCCATTGGGTGATGCACGTTTCTCCAATTGGGTTCCGACCCGGCCAAAATCGCTCAGCCACACTCTGAGAGACCACCACCACCTTCCTACCCTGATCCGCAGCCGTGAAAACTCGTCCTTTTAGCAGCGGTATCCCCATCGCTGCGAAATAGTCTGCGCTGACCGGCCGGTAGTTTGCCACGGGTGTTTCGCTGTGCGCTTGCTGCGCTCCCGGGATCGTGATTCCCGTTACGCTTCCTTCTCCTCCCAGTGGCGGAATGCTCACCCATCCCGTTGCGCGAACGCCCGGGAGTGCCTGCATGGACGACAAGATTCCGTCATAAAAGTCTAGCCGGTCTTCCGGTTTCGAATAGTTCTGTGGGGGCAGGTCAACCTCTGCGATCAATACATTCTCGGGCGCGAACCCGGTGTGCACGCGCAACAACTGTCCCAAGCTTCCCATTAATAATCCCGCTAACACCAGAAGAAGCGCCGTGACTCCGACCTCGAAACCGACAAGGCTTTCGCGGAGCCGCCTCGTTCGGTGGCTCTCTGTAGTCGCTGCCGCTCCCGATTTCAAAGCATCTACCGGCGCACATCGCGCTGACCGCAAAGCCGGGAATATTCCGAAAATACATGCTGTCGCCACTATAACCGTCACCGCGAACAACAGTACTCGTCCGTCCATCTGTACTTCGTTCAGTCGTGGTATTCCTGGCGGCGCAACCGATACTAACCACCTCACCAGAATCGCCGCAACCGCCAGCCCCAGCGCCCCTCCCGCGGCGGCTAAGAGCAACGATTCGGTCAAAAACTGGCGGACAATTCGCGCATGCGATCCACCCAGCGCCGCCCGGATTGCTGCTTCGCGCATCCTGCCCGGCACGCGAGCCAGCAGCAAACTCGCCAGGTTCGCGCACACGATCAGCAGTACGGCCCCAACCGCGGCCAGCAGAAATATCAAACCCTGCCGCGCGGTGCCAACCACTTCGCTTTGCAGCGGCAGCAGCGTTCCCTGAAGGTCCACTCCCTCATTCGCCTGTTTCGCAATGCGCCCCTGTACCAAATTCAGCTCCACGAGCGCTTGGTCCTCCGAAACTCCGGGTTTTAGCCGAGCCACCGCAGCAAAATCAAATTCACCAATTAAACCCCGCTCATACTCCTCCGGACCATTCAGGGGTTTAAAGAACGCCAGTCGAGAAAATTTGTCCGTCCCACCCAATACCTGCGGAAACGGAAACGTCGCGGGCAACACTCCCACGATCTGATGCGGAATCCCGTTCAGCGTGATGCTCTTTTGGAGTATCCGCGGGTCTCCTTGAAATCGATTCCGCCAAAATCCTTCCGTCAAAATGACCACCTGACCCCGGCCGGGTTCGTCCTCCTCGGGTTGGAACGATCGGCCCAGAATCGGCTGGACTCCAAGGACCGAGAAAAGATTCGCCGAGCACCGCACCCCCCGCAGAACCTCGGCCTGACCATGCCCTGAAGTGTCCACGGTGCTTGCTTCGGCAATCGCCACGTCGCCGAACGCGCTCACTTGCTCTCGCCAGATTCGATAATTTGGGAGGTTGGCACTCAACGTCGGATAGAATTTCGCCAATTGCGGAACGATCTCGCGCACCAAGTACAAGCGTTGTGGATCGTGGTATGCCAGCGGCCGAAGCAAAGCGGAATTCACCACGGTAAAAGTCGCGGTGGTGGTGCCAATGCCCAAAGCCAGAGTAATAACTGCAATCGCCGTGAACCCCGGATTCTTACGAAACTGACGCAACGCCACCCGCGAATCGGAAATGACAGACTGCAAGCATGCCCCGACACGTTCCTCGCGAACCTGCTCCTTCACCTGCTCTACACCGCCGAGTTCGAGCCGCGCCACCCGTTGCGCTTCGGCTGGGGCCATGCCCGCGCGCAGCTTCTCTTCGACCAGCATCTCCAGATGCGCCTGTACTTCCTGCTCCAGGTCCGCCTCCACGCGACCAGAGGAGAACACATTGCGCAGAAAGCTTCGCACCTTCACAAACAACGCCATGGTCCGCACCTCTTCACGAAGTCTCCAGCACCTGCGCAATGGCCAGCGAAATCTGGCTCCATCGTTTCGTTTCCAACTCCAGCTGTTTCCTTCCCGCCTTGGTCAGCCGGTAATATTTTGCTCGCCGGTTGTTTTCAGACTCGCCCCAAAGTGACGAAATCCACCCCTCATCTTCCATCCGGTGCAGCGCAGGGAACAGCGAACCTGGTTTGACCACAAACGTCCCGGAGGTGATCTGCTCGATGCGCCGCGAGATGCCCAGTCCATGTCTCTCGCCCGTCATTAATGATTTCAAGATCATCAAGTCCAACGTTCCCTGCAATAGATTGGTCGCTCCTCGACTCACCGTCTCTCCTATCGACAATCAATATGAACATACGCCTGCCCCTATAGAGTGTCAATAGGAATAACCTGCCGCTGCTGTTTCCCACCGCCATCCCCTCCATTCCGGTATCCGACGATTCTTTATCCTGTAACCCGGTGGCAACAATCGCCGTGATTAAATGCCGCGCCTACTATTCGTGCGCGATTCGGCGACCATATTTCCAGCCCCGCCGACCAGGTCGCGTGCCCACGAAAGTGGAGTGATTCTAAATCTCGCAAGGAGATCACATGATTGGGAAGAACTTCCGTTGGATGGCGGCGATGCTGTTGTCCGCGAACCTGGCTCTCATTTCCCCGGGTCCAGGGCTGGCGGCCGGAAATAACTTTGGTTCCCCGACGACGACTCCGATTAAACATGTCGTCGTGATCTTTCAGGAAAACGTTTCGTTCGACCACTACTTTGCCACGTATCCCAGCGCCACAAATCCCGACAACGAGCCTGGCTTCCACCCTCGCCAAGGTTTTCTGTTCCCCACTCCCTCGGTAAACGGCCTTACCCCCACCCTGCGCAACAACAATCCTAATTCCGCAAATCCCTTCCGGCTCGACCGCACGCAGGCCTCGACCTGTGACCAGAACCATAACTATGGCGCGGAACAGTCCGCATTCGATATGGGACTCATGGACAAATTCCCGGAGACCGTGGGCGTCAGCGAGAGCGCTTTTTGCGACGCGAGTTTTTCCTACGGCCATGCCGGCGGCGATTTAGTCATGGGCTATTTCGACGGCAACACCGTCACCGCCCTCTGGAACTATGCGCAAACTTTTGCCATGAGCGACAATTCCTACGGCACCACCTTCGGCCCCTCCACTCCAGGTCTGCTTAACCTCGTCGCAGGCAATACCTATCCGGCCACGCTCTCCGGTGCAACTTCCTCGCCGAAAATCGTGCCCGGCGGCGCCACCGGCACACTCACCGGCGACCTGGATCCCACCGGCGACATGTGTTCCTCCAGCACCACGATTCAAATGGGCGGGCAGAGCGTCGGCGATTTGCTCAATGCGAAGGGCATCAGCTGGGGTTCCTTCATGGGTGGTTTCGATCTGACTGTGAAGAATGCTGATGGTTCCACTGGCTGCAACCGGCAAAGCCCCGCCACTCCGGCGAATGCGGGTCCCACGAAGGACTACATTCCGCATCACGCCTTTTTCCAGTATTGGCCAAGCACGCTCAATGCAACACATGCGCGTCCCACCGTGGGTCCGGCGCTTTACGGCACAAAATTTGATACCGTCACAAATCACGAATATGACATTCACGATTTCTTCGACGCGTTGAAGGCCGGCAATCTTCCGGCCGTGAGCTTCCTCAAGGCTCCCGCGTATCAAGACGGCCATGCCGGCTATTCCGATCCGTTGCTCGAGCAGGAATTCCTGGTCAACACCATCAACGCGATTCAGCAATCGCCATTCTGGGATAGCACCGCGATTATCATCTCCTACGATGACTCCGATGGCTGGTACGACCACCAGATGAGCCCCATCCTGAACTCGTCCGCGGTTACCTCCTCGAATCAGTCGCAGAACGGCGACAATTTCAACGCCGTCGGCAAGTGCGGCAACGGCACGCCTCTGAAGGATGCCAATGGCAATCCGATCCAGGGCCGTTGCGGCTATGGTCCGCGCCTTCCTCTGCTGGTCGTTTCGCCTTGGGCCAAGATCAACTTCGTCGACAGTTCGCTCACGGACCAGTCTTCGATCCTGAGGTTCATCGAAGACAACTGGAGCCTGGGCCGGATTGGCGGCGGGTCCTACGATGTGCTGGCCGGCTCTTTGCTGAACATGTTCAACTTCCAGGCGCCGATCCCGCGTAAGCTGATTCTCGATCCAGGCACGGGTCAACCTAGCAACAGTTGGGATGACTTCAACCCCCAATCGATCATCATCAACGCGCCTTCGAATTAACCCTTCCCAGCTCTGAGGCCCCGCCGATCAGGCGGAGTAGGAGTGGATCGCCGTCTGCTGCCGAGAAGGGGCAGCAGGCGGTGATCTGCATTTTGGCCCTCGATCGACGCCGTGCCGTTGTGAGTTGCCCTGGCAGTGGAGTATGATGCGCCTCGAAGACAGGTTTTGGAGTGCGGGAGCCCTGCTCCCGCTTTTGTGATTCGTGCCCAGGTATCAGCGTCAAAGGCGGCAGCCCGGCTGGCTCACTCCATAGTGCCTTTTTGGCTCGTTTCGGAGATGTGCATGGCAACGACCTCAAGCACTGCCGAAGTAGCGCGACTCGCCGCATTAAATCGTTACGCGATTCTGGATAGTGAACCGGAGCAGTCGTTCGATGACCTGGTGATTTTGGCCGCTCACATTTGCCAGGTGCCTATGGCGATGCTCTCTCTGGTGGATGACCACCGGCAATGGTTCAAGTCAAAATTGGGTGTGCAGGTAAAGGAAACTTCCCGCGATAGCTCGATCTGTGCGCACGCCATTCAGCAGCACGATTTGTTCATCGTGCCCGATACCTTGCAGGACGATCGATTTCGCGAGAGTCCCTTGGTCACGGGAGAGCCGCACGTCCGCTTCTATGCCGGCGCGCCGCTGATCAATGAGGACGGCTACGCCCTCGGCACGCTTTGTGTCCTGGACCGCGAGCCGCGCGAACTTAGTGCCGAACAGAAGGACGCCATCAGCGCACTCGGGCGATTGGCTCTCCGGCAAATGGAACTGCGTTTGAACCTGGGCCTGCTCAAGCAAGCGCTCAATGACCGCACGCGCGAGGAACACGCCCGGGAACTCGAATTGAAGCGACTGGAAGAGAAGTTGGTCCGCGTGTTGGGCCTCAAGGTTTAATTTCGCTTCGCGAGTTCTCTCGCCATTACAAAAGAAAAGGCTCCAGCAACTTCGCCGGAGCCTTTTTTCGTTTGAGGATTGATTCAGCTTTGCGCGTTATGCGCGCAGGAATGCCCAGAGCAGCAATGTTTGCCGTTCTTGGAGTTGCAAGCCATCGCGTTTTTTCCGCAGCAATGCTTCCCTTTGTCTGTTGCGCACTGCTTGCCATCTTTCCCGGTGCAGCAATTCGCAGCCGATTGGGCATTAGTGCTCTTCTTGCAGCAGGCCATGTCTTTGCCTTTGCAACACTCCGCTGCGCTGTCCTTCATTCCCGCGCAGCAGTAGCATTTTGCCGAGTCTGCCTGAGCGGGTTGCGCCTCGGCCTGCGGAGCAGCAGGTTGTGCTGTGGACGTTTGTTGCGCCGCGATAGGTAGCCATGCGGCCATTGCGAGTACTACCGAAATTGCGATCATCCGAACTTTCATTGTTTTCACCTTATGAATCCTTTTCTCAGAATTTCTAGTGGCCGGCCTTAGCCTGCCCTCATTTTCGAAGGGATCGGCCAGCTTTGACAGGTGGGAGACACGTCCCACGCGGATACCGCTTTGAACCAGCACGGTGGCGGGAAATTTTGCTTCAGAGACGAAGAACTGCAAACGACGTGACGTAAATTCCTGCGGGTTCTAACTTGCTCCAACTCGTGGCCTGGCGTGCTGCGCCTATCAGTCGAACACTAGAATCCGGCGCCATAACGTAATCCGGCGAAGGGCCACTTCTCATCAGTGCTGGAAGAGCGGCACTTTGCAATTCTCCGCGTACCGAGCAACAGTCGGAACTGGGTCCAAATTGGTGATGGCACGGATGAGAGGGGACAGAGGGCTGGGTCGCCGGTCGGCTCTCGCGTGGGCAGCAGCTGTGGCGCATAGGGGAAGGTTCAGGTTGGTAGGCAGGTGAAGCTCCTGCCGGCACCCCAACTGCTGCCCGAGAGTGTTGGCCTTCACACCCCATGCGCTGGTTGACGGTCCAGCCCAAGAGCGCGACGATCAAGACCACCCCGAGAGATCGTCTGGCCATTACGGGTCCATTCTGTGGCCGGGTTGGCTTTTATTCTGTGACCAAGGTCACCTTTGATTGTTTGCCAGATGAATTTTCAACTGCCGCCGAACCGGGTATCCTGCCAGCATGCTCCAACTTCTTCCTTCTCGACTCACTTCTCGACGATTGGGCGTTTCTCCACGATTGGCCAGCGGCATAAAGCCGCTGCTACTGGTACTCATCGTGGCGTTCGGCGCCACGCCCGTCGGCGCGCAGACACATGCACCGCAGACGCGCACAAATTGTGCCGAAGACGTGATTCTGAAGCTCAGCGCGGGAATCGCCGCGCAAGGATCGCTGATCACCACCGAGGTCCTCGCGCCCACCCGTCTTGCGAACCTCAGCAGCGAATGGGATGGCCGGCTTACCCCACTGTGGCACGAAGACGAAACCTCCGCATTGCATGGTCTGCTTGGCATCGACCTGGAGAAGCCGCCGGGCCGCTACGAGTGGAAGGTCGCGTGGACCAGCGCAGGCGGTAAACCTGAATCGTGCAGCGAGTTTGTCACCGTTCATGCCGGAAAATTCGCCACCGAGCGCCTTACCGTCGAGAAGCAATTCGTTCAGCCTGATCCCGAGCAGCAGAAGCGCGCCGAGTCCGACCAGAAAAAGATGCGCGCGATTTATGACACGATTACCCCGGAGCGGCTCTGGGAAGGGAAGTTTCGTTTACCTTTAAAGAATGTCACCACCGGCGGAAATTTTGGGAAGCGCCGGATTCTCAATGGCGAGCCGCGTTCCCCCCATTCCGGTGTCGATTTTCCCGCCGCCGCCGGCACTCCCGTGTTCGCCTCCCAGTCCGGCAGAGTTGTGCTGGCCGAAAATCTTTATTATTCCGGGAACACCGTGGTGATCGACCATGGTTATGGAATCTACACGATGTACGCGCATCTCTCGGAAATTGGTGTGCGCGCGGATCAGCCGGTAAAGGCCGGCACGGAAATCGGCAAGGTCGGCGCCACCGGACGGGTCACCGGACCGCACTTGCATTGGGGACTGACCATCGACCATGCGCGCGTGAACGCCATGTACATCGCGCAACGCCAACTCTGACCCGCGCAGTGCGACCGCGCTATTTCAAATACGTCCGCACAATCTCGATCAGATCTTCGGCGGCTTCGGCGGAAGACTTCGTCTTTCGCGGCATGTGATTCAGGATGTGATCCTCCATCAATTCGCCCATCAGGCTGTTGATGGCGCCGCGGGCCGCTGCCAGGCGCTGCAGCACATCCGCGCAGTGCGCGTCTCCTTCGAGGGCGCGCAACGCGGACTCCAGTTGACCGATCACTTTTTTGGTGCGGGAAATCAGTTCCAGTTTTTCGCGTGAAATATGTGACATATTAATTGACTACCCTAGGGGGGTATGGTATCAATAGTCAGGCGCTATCCGCAAGCGTGAAGTCTCCCCCAAGGGTAGAAGCAATGCGCTGCCGGACCAAGCCAGGCTTTCGGCCGGACCACATCAGGAAAGGAGGCTCGATGTTACAGAATATTCATCAGCAAGCAGTTGCCCATCGGGCATCCTCAATCTACTGCCGGTGGGTTCGCGAACCCTCGTGCGAAGGAGCTCGCCTGATTGCCGTGTGGATCGATAGCGAAATGCGCTGTTTTGAGCGGGAATTCACCCCAGCGCCACAACCGGAAGTGCCGCAGGATGCATTGGAAGAGCCGGGCAGGTTGGCCCCCCTTCGATTCGGGACGCACTCCACAGCTGAAAATAGCCGATGAAGCCGACCAGAATCAGATTCGCGAGCCTGTGCGCAAATTGCCGCGCGTTGCTGTTCGGTTCGGGGATTTGGTTTTTCTTGGTGTTCTGCGCCTTTTCCGCTTCACAGGTCCGCGCGCAAGATGATCCGTCCGGCACCAGTCCCGTGGAAATCGAAGAAAACTCCGCGAATGCTTTTCCCGAGGACACCCAAACCACCATGTTTCCACACACCGAGTGGGATCGCCTGTGGCTCTCCGGGCAGGCCAACTTCATTTCCCAATGGCACCCTGCTTTTCATTCGCCGTATGAAGGCAAGAACAGCCTTTCTCCCGAAGCCCAGGACGCCAGTTCGCGCGTGCTGACCCTGTACACCGGCCTGCGTGTTTCGAACTACACAGAATTCTTGTGCGATGTCCAAGAGACCGGTGGTCATGGCCTGGGCGAAGCTCTCGGGGTCGCCGGTTTTTTCAATCTCGACGTTGTTCGTAACCCCAACCTTGGCGCCGCGCCTTACCTCGCGCGCTTAATGTGGCACCAGGTGATTCCCCTGGGACATAGACAGATCGTTGCGGAGCGCAATCCTTATTCGCTGTTCCAGGAATTACCGGAGCAGCGGCTGGAAGTACGCTTTGGAAAGATGAGTTTGGCGGATTTCTTCGACCTCAACACCTATGGGACCGACAGCGGCTTTCAGTTCATGAATTGGACCGTCGACAATAACGGGGCTTACGACTATGCGGCCGATACCCGCGGATTCACCTACGCGGCCATGCTCGAGTATCACGCCGGCAACAAATACATTGTGCGTTTTGCGGAAGCGCTCATGCCCAAGGAGGCGAACGGCATACACCTGGATGCGGACTTGGCGCGCGCTCGCGCCGGAAATATCGAACTGGAAGCGCATGGGCGCGTCGTTGGGAAACAGCAGGGTATCGTTCGCTTCTTGACCTTTGTGAATCACGCAAACATGGGCGACTATGAGCAGCAAATCAATAAATGGTTAGCCGAACGGCAGGCCAATCCCGCCACAGCCCCGGCAGTCCCCAGCATCACCGACCATCCTCTGCAAACGACCGTGAAATACGGATTCGGTTTGAATTTCGAACAGCCCTTCAACGATTCGATCGGTTTGTTCGGACGTTGGGGCTGGAACGAGGGCCAGCACGAATCTTACGCTTACACGGAAGTGGATCAGACTTGGCAAATTGGAGTCGGCGGAAATGGCGCGCGCTGGAACCGTCGCGCGGATCGCTTGGGAGCCGTCTTCGTCAGCAATGGCATCAGCCGGCCGCACCAACAATATCTCGGCTATGGCGGTTTAGGTTTTCTGCTGGGTGATGGCAAATTAAATTACGGGCGGGAAAATATCGTCGAGAGCTATTACACCCTGCATGTGTGGAGAGGGATCTTCACCGCATTCGATCTTCAATATATGTGGAATCCGGGCTACAACCGCGATCGTGGCCCGCTTGTAGTCCCCGGCCTGCGTCTTCATCTCGAATTTTGACCAGCGCCACAACTTTGCGCCATTGCCTGTAATCCTCCGTCAGCCAACCCACTGTCTTTTGCCTTCGACGTAACTGCGGCCATGTCTGACTCATCGCATATTTAGAGTCGAAGGAGCCCTGACGCCTTAGCGGAGAACCGAAATGACTACTGGAATCAAAAAACAAGAACAATCGACAACACTAACTATGCGGAAGACAGTGCCGCCGGAGTGGCTGCTTGCCTTCTGGCAGGAAATCGACAACAAGACATTCGGCAAAGGCTTTGATTGCTTTACCGACGATGCGACTTGCTGCTTGGGCGTCGCCGAATGGCATGGGCGCGAGCAAATTCGCGAGAACCTGCGTGCCTTCATTGATACCGGCTTCACTGCCCTTCACGATGTTGTTGAGTACTGGGACGGCGGACTACTGAAAGTATTTCGCGGCACAGTTACGATGACGCCAGATGACAAGAGTAAACCAGTCGTCAAGCCCGTAATGACGCACTTCTTCTACATGGACGAGAAGGACCCAAGTAAAGTCCGAGCCTGGTTCGGCTCCGTCGGTCCCATCCAGTTCTGAGGCCGAGATGGAATCGCAGGAAAGTGGCGCGCATCAGAAGCTCACGCGATCACTCTGCTTGGTTGCCGACAACCGCCCTGTCCACAGATGGGAACTGAGCAACGGCCCGAAGTTTTCATTGGTGTTGCCCAGAACCGCGGCTCTAGTGGGTTTGCGCAACTTGAGCTTGCGCTTCGGCCATGCGCGCGCGTGTAGTCTTTACGATTCCTGCAAAACGGCGGGTCAATTCACGAATACGATCCGCTTTGTGCAACAACATCGATTCTTTGGGAATTAATCCTTGGCCGATACTCAGGGCGCAAGACCCGGCAAGCAGGTAATGCGCGGCGTTCTGCTGGGTCACCCCGCCGCCCGGAATCAGTAGAATATCCGGAAACGGCCGCCGCAGCGCGCGAATGTAATTGTCTCCGCCCATCATGGAACAGGGAAAAATTTTGACGAAGTCGGAGCCGGCCTTCCACGCAGTGAGAATTTCCGTCGGCGTCAGCGCGCCACTCATCATCGCCACCTCGGGATGTTCTGCCACCATTTGCACCGTGGCAATGTCCAACACGGGATTACTGATGAATTGTGCCCCGGCCTTCATGCATTCCCGCGCGGTTAACGTGTCCAGAACCGTTCCCGCCCCGATGATCACGTTCGGAACCTTCTTGATCACCTCGCGAATCACTTCAATCGCGCCGGGAACGGTCATGGTCACTTCCACGATGGGAAGCCCGCCATGCGCAACTTCTTCCACGGCAAACCTTGCGTCCTCCGCTGAAGACGTGCGAATCACCGGAACAATCCCAATTTCGACCACCCGTCTTCGCAATTCTTCTTTCTTCATGTTTCAAGGACTCCCTGGGCCACAGTGCGGCGGTGCAGCTGTCGCCCGACATTATAGTGCCGGTGTCCATATTCGAGCCTGATATTCCAACTCCAGCAGCGTATAACACCAGGGTGCATCGGATCGTAGCTGAAAAGCTGGGGTCAGCGCGCTGCTGGTCCGCCGCCGAACTCATTCATCCCGGATCGCTGGCGAACTGCGTACCCGCGACCAACGGTCAGGCATCTTAGTGGTTCCTGGGCTTGGCAGTTTGCAGCAGCAAGGAGACCGACGTGGCCAATCAAACCGCAAGAGTTGTGCGCTTCCATGCTTTAGGTGGTCCAGAAGTACTGAAAATTGAAGAGCTACCAATACCCGAGCCGGGCAAAGGCGAAGTTCGCTTGGACGTCAAAGCAATCGGACTCAACCGCGCGGAGGTGATGTTCCGCAAGGGCCAATACTTGGAATCTCCCGTTCTGCCGTCGAAGCTCGGATATGAGGCGGCCGGCGTGGTGACGGCAGTCGGCCCGGATGTCGACAAAAGCTGGCTCGGGAAGAAAGCCAGCACAATGCCCGCATTCCTGCTGACCAAGTATGGTGTCTACGGCGAAGTGGCAATTGTTCCCGTCAGTGCGCTAGCAGCTTATCCAGAGAAGCTTACGCCGGAACAGGGAACATCCATCTGGATGCAATATCTGACCGCATATGGAGCGCTGATTCAATACAGCCACATCACGAAAGGCGATTTCGTGGTGATTACCGCAGCCAGCAGCAGCGTGGGAATCGCCGCCATAGAAATGGCCAAGGCGGAAGGCGCGGTGAGTATTGCCACCACCCGAACGTCCAGGAAAAAATCTATATTGATCGACCTCGGAGCTGACCACGTGATTGCGACCGAGGAGGAAGATTTCGTCAAGCGCGTTCAGGAAATCACCGGGGGCAAAGGCGCTCGTGTGACCTTCGACCCAATCGGCGGCAAAGGCATCGAACGGCTCGCCAATGCTGCCGCTTACCGCGGCCCCAGACGCCGAGCCGGGCTTTCCAGGCCGCAGGACAGCGGGCCAGGATTATGCTGCCGCCGTCGCGCTCGGTCAGCAAGCGCAGTCGATCGAGCTCGACGGCAGCTTGGTCCAGCGTCCACGTGTCCAGGGCATGCAGGCGGACGATGCCGTTGCCGGCATGCGCCTGTACGGCCCACCGCCCTGGATCGATCGCCTCTACCAGTAGTATGACGCCGGACGGCCGGACGCTGACGACGCAAGACATTGGACCGAGCTCAGCCACGGAGAGCTCCGTTAGAGCCGCCCAGCCCGCCTCGGCGTGTGCAGCTTCGAAAACGGTGAGATCCGTTCGCCCCAGCTCGTTCATCAGGCGGTTGAGCTGCCAGTGCACCGACGTGGAATTGTCTTCCAGGCCGATAACAACAATCCAATCGCCCGCCGGCGCGTTCAGCGGGTAGCCGATTCTCCTGGCGGCCGGCGCACTGAGCAGATCGAAGGCGACCGGTCGCGCCGCGGAGGTGTTAAGTGCGTCGAAGCAGTCGCTCAACGATGCCAGGCTGGTGAACGGCACCCAGATGATAGCCGAAGCCTCGGGCTGCGGGCGCACCTTGAGGGTCATCTGGGTGATGATGCCAAGGGTGCCCATGGAACCGGTAAGCAACTTGGGCAGGTCGTAGCCGGCGACGTTCTTGACGACGCGTCCTCCTCCCTTAACCTCGATTCCGTCCGAAGTCACGAAGCTAACCCCGATGATCTGGTCGCGCGGCCGGCCCAGACCGAACCGGCGCGAGCCGTAGCTATTCGTAGCGAACACGCCTCCCAGAGTGGCCCGGTCGGCCTGCGGAATCTCGACTAGCAGCCGCTGATTGTGCTCGGCCAGAACCGCATCGAGAGCGGCCGCCGTGATCCCGGCCTGCACCGTGACGGTCATGTCGGCATGCGGATAGTCGATGACCCCGCAGATCGAACGGGTATCGATCGCGACGCCTGGCCGGCTGGGCATTCCACCATAATCCAGCGCGGTGGCCCCGCCTTGAGGATAAATGGCAAGTCCCTCGCGCGCATGTTGCCCAACGGCCTGGCAAAGCTCGAAAACGTTTTGGGGCCGCAGCCGTGCCGTCGCCAATCGGCCATCGCCAAGGGGTCCCGCGGCAGGCGGATCGGGCCAGGACAGTTGTGCGGTCTCCATCACGCCGGATTCTCCGCGGCCCGGCCGTCCTGGGCCTCGTAGTAGCGGATGTCCGGAGGCGAAAGAATTCGGTCGACCAACTCCTGTACGGCGCGGATGGCCCCAATCGTGCCTCGTCGAAGACGCCCGGCCAGGCTTCCGTCAGCAAGACCTGCGACTCGAGGGCCAGGCGATACAGGGCATAAGCCAGCCTCCGGTCGAACATGCTCGCCCCCTGCTGTTCGGCCTCGATCTGGTGCAGCGCAGCAATCAACTCCGACACCTCAGCGGGTCTCGGAAGTTGTCCTCTGCGGAGGCTGGGAAGAAACGCGTCGGGATGATGGTCGCCCGGCCCTACTTGGGCCAGTACGGCGTCCATGGCTGTTCGGTCCACCACTTCTGGTACGATCCTTTCCGTGTTGACGGGCCCCATCAGCCTCTGCGCAGGTTCGATGCGCACCAGCACTCTCGCGGGTGATTCGCCGGTCGCGGTGCTTTGCGAAGAGTCCGCGTTCAGCGGATCGTTCCCGTCTCCGTCGCCAAGGGAGTTCAACGGCTGAGCTTTGCCGGCCGCGGTCACGCGCAACCCAGATTGCTCCTGCCACTCGGCCAGATAGTCGGGATCGCCTGTGACCTCGTTAAACCCCTCTAGCGGTCCGCGCTTGGCCTCGACATCGACCATGTGTGACTTGACTCGCTCAACCTCGATGGCCTGCCGGAGCAGCCCCGCGCAATACTCTTGGATGGTGGGCACACCGGCTTTCTGAGCCAGGATCTCAGCCTGATCCAAGACTGCGGCCGGCAGGTAAACGCTGATCCGTTGCGGCTCTTCGCCGGGATCCGGAAGCTTGTGTTCTCCAGACCGGAAGACGGGCGGCAGCCTGCGCCAACGGGAGTAGGGATTACGCTTGGCCACCCTGCGGTCTCTCCCCTTGAACGAGCGGACCGAATCGGAACCCCGGGACCAGCCCTGGCCCGGTTATCCCTGCGTCAGCTCACCCCCTATGATACAGAAGCAGCAAGGACGGGTGAATGAGACAGTTGCGTCAACGATTGGGCCGCCTTTAGAAATGACGGCTCTGATCACGCGGATGCTCGCCTCCCGGGGCTTTTTCGTTCCAGGCAAGGCGCGCCGCTAGGAAGCAGCTTGGACGGGCTACAGCGACCCTCGGAATTCAGCGCGGTGCGAATAGCGATCATGGCGGCCAGGTCTTGCGGGGCAAAGAGCCTGGGCATAAGGGCCATCTTCTCCACGCCAATGCCGTGCTCTCCGGTCACGCTGCCGCCCACCCGGATGCATTCCTCGAGGATTTCGTGGCTGGCGTGCAGCACCCGCTTGACCTGTTCTTCGTCGCGCTCGTCAAAGAGCAGGATGGGATGAATATTGCCGTCGCCGGCATGAAAAACGTTGGCGATCCGGATATCGTAGCGGCGCGAGACATCCTCGATAAAGCGAAGGATGTGCGGCAAGAGGGTCCTCGGTACGACTCCATCCTGTGTGCAAAACGTTGGGCTTAGCCGGCCGATGGCCCCGAATGCCGACTTTCGGCACTTCCAGATGGCCACGTATTCAGGCTCCTTACGCGTCCGCCAGGTGATCAATTTCTGAACCCGGCCGCCCTGCGACTGGACGATCTCGGAAATCAACCGCGCCTCGTGATCCAGCCCCGCGTCAATGCCATCAGCCTCAATGATGAGAATCGCCCCCGCGGCGGTGGGAAAGCCCAGGCCGAAGGCCGCTTCGACAGCCTGGATCATCAGTTTGTCGAGCATTTCGAGCGCTGCCGGAACGATCCCCGCGGCGATGATGCCGCTGACCGCCTCGGTTGCCGCCTCGACCGTGTCGAAGACGGCCAGAAGAGTCCGTCCCGCCTCGGGATCGCGCGCGAGGTTGACGATCACCTTGGTGACAATGCCGAAAGTTCCCTCGCTGCCCACAACCAGGCCGGTCAGGTCATAGCCCGGAGGGTCGTCGGTGATGCCGCCGATCGTGACGACCGTCGCGTCGGGAAGAACAAGCTCAATGCCCTTGACGTGATTTACCGTCACCCCGTACTTGAGCGTGTGCGGTCCGCCGGAATTGGTGGCCACGTTGCCGCCGATGGTGCAGGCGGTCTGGCTGGATGGGTCCGGGGCGTAGTGAAATCCCGAACCCGACAGCGCGGGTCAACCAGACGTTGACAACTCCGGGCTCCACGATCGCGTAGCGGTCGCGAGTGTTGATCTCGAGAATGCGCTTCATCCGCGTCAGGCAGATCATCACGCCGCCGCCCACCGCAAGCGTGCCTCCGGACAGGCTGGTGCCCGCCCCGCGCGGCACAAAGGGGACGTCGTGCTGGTTGCAGAGCTTGACCAGCTTGACGACGTGCTCGGTGCAGGTCGGGAAAACGACTACGTCGGGAATCTGTTTGTTGACCACGTAACCGTCGCACTCGTACACCAGCAGCTCGGCTTCGCGATGCAAGACGTTGTCGCGCCCACAATCGCGGTCAATTCGCCAAGCAGACGCGAAGCAAGCGGCGAAGAGGCGGAAACAGCGGCGGTCGGTGACATGGTTTTCGTCCTGGCTCGGGCGGTCGCGTGTCATCCCGGATGAGCTTCATGGGTTTCATCATGTGATCTATCCTACCCGTGGGTCTTGACAGTCGCCATCCAGGGGCCAGCGAAGCGTCACAGGTCGGATGACCGCGGCTGGGCCGATGCTATTCCCGCCGGCTTTGTCGAGCCCCGGTATTCGTCGGGCCCCTTCATTTTCAGTTAGACGGCTTGGTTTTTCCACGTCTAGACAGGTCAATTCTGATCGAACATTCTGAGGCGAAAAGGTTTGTGTCGATCCCAAATTGGATCTCCAGCCCCACAATGTCACGGCTTCAACGGGCCGGAATTGGGTTTGTTTTCCATAAAGAAGACCGAATGCGTCCAATGTTAACTTGTTGATGGATAGTGATTTGTGGCTGATCTCAACTGGCTTTGAATGGCGCTTATTAAGGTCCGATTGCCCTGAACCGCCGGCTGGTCGATCGATTCGGGTTTGAACCCGGCAGCGCTGCGAACAGTCAAGCTTCTGCCAGCCCTTACGGCCTGGCTATTCGGCAAGACTTGCACAACCTTCACATAAAGCGGCTCGATTCCCATGACTTAATGAGCACTCCCTGCGCGGCACGCTGCCTCTGTAGCGACGAGCAGTCGTGCTGATGGGGCCGAATTGCCAAAGACGAATGACCGCGCGCACTATCCCCACATTTATAGAATACGACAAAACCGTCCGCGACTTGCCGGCCTTGGCGAAAGGTGCTCTCCTTTTGAGGGGACGAGCGCGATCTCAATGCGCGATCGAAGCGGGTTTGCTTTGCCCGAACCCATTCGATCAAACGATTGGTCTTAGCTCTCTTTCCTGGCCTCCCATGCGTCTTCTTTTCTCCTCGATCCATTGTTATCTCGATCCCTCCAGTGGCGCGGCCTTGTGCACGCGCGAGCTGTTTGAACTGCTGACCGCGCGGGGATGGATTGCCGCGTGCTCACGACGGGGATCCTCGACCCCGAACGGGAAACGTCGCTCGACGAGGTGCTCGCCGCCTTGGGGTTCCCGCCCAGAAGTTTCAGGCGGAGCTGCGAGCGGGCGGAGCGGCGGAGGTGATCGACCTGAGCGTCAACGGCGTTCGGGTGACGCTCTTGCCCACAGCGTCCAGCCGCGCCGAGCGATCGCCCGACCCGCGGGAGGCGGGGGTCTTCCTCGAGCTGCCCGAGCAGGTGTTCGACCGGTTCCGACCCGACGTGCTGCTGACCTACGGCGGGCATCCGGCGAGCCTGGAGCTAATGGGGCGGGCGTGACAGCGAGGGGTTGCCGTGGTGTTTCATCTGCACAACTTCGGCCACCGCGAACCGAAGGTGAGCGACAGCAACAAAGATCGCAGGGCCTTCGTCGACGTCTCGGCCGTGATCTTCCCGTCGGAATACTCCCGCCGCCACCATGCCCGGATGCTGGGACTGGATGGTCCGGTCATTCCGGACCCGATCCCGCTCGACCGCATTTTCGCCGCCGACCCCGAGCCGAAATACGTCACGTTCATCAACCCTCAGCCCTGCGAGGGCACGGCCGTTCTTGCGCGGATCGCCACCGCGGTGTTTCGCGGGCGACCCGGCCTTCCGCTCTTGATCGGACTGATCCCGCAGGTCAATGCGGCCTTTGATCTCGAAAACCGGAAAACGGATCTGACCCCGCGAAGCCCCCCGGTGTTCAAAGCCAACTGCTTGCCTGATCCCGAGTTCTATTCCAAAAGGCAAAGCACGCCGGGAATTCGGACCCGTTGCAAAGTGTGCTTACTCAGGTGGATTCAGGCTCCGCCGAGCTACGCCACTTCTCCGGCCACCCAGCTCTCGCCCCCCAGGAATCGCAGGAGGCTTCACGGCTGTGAGTCGACCGTTAATGTGCCGCGCGGCACATTATGGTCAAACCGCCTCTTCCAGGTGAGGACAACCTCACCTCCTACGTCGCGCTTTTCCGACAGATAAGCAAGACCCGAACGGCAATGAAAGAAAAGGCTCCGGCGAGAAGCCAACATCTCCACCAGCCTTCTGTAGCTTCTCTCCGGGTTTACGGGCTACGAGTACGCCCCCCCCCTATACCCCAGTTCAGGTCCGATTGATCATCCGATTTGTCCGCAGACGGCTCCGTGTGGCGACCCAGGACTAGCGATAGGTTCACATTCCTGGCTCGCTAGAGTGGTATCCGGGGGCAATGCATTGCATCGATGTCGCCAACAATGTCAAATAAAAAGATGTGGCGGATCCGAAAGGCGGGAGTTGAGCTGCAGTGCTTGATCAATTGGACCGCAAACCGTATCTGACGACGATTGGCAACGGAGGGCGGTCTGGTCGATGAACCCTCTGGAGCTAAATCAATGGAGATCAAAGCTGATCAGTCCCGGCAGGCTTTGGTTGAATGGGTGAACCAACTTGCCCAGGGACTCTCTGGCCGAGTCGATGACACGGCAGTTGACTCGGTCAGGAGAATCATCGGTGATTATCAGCGTGAATCTCTGACCATCGCGGTCATTGGCAAGGCCAAGCGCGGCAAGTCAACCTTGATCAATGCGCTGCTTGGCCGCACAGACGACCTGGTAGCGCCGATTGACAAGTTGCCTACGTCAAGTGCCGTGTCGCGATTCGCCTATGGCGAGCACGACAAAGCGACCGTGGTTTTCCGGGATGGCGCGAAGAAATCGATCCCGTTCAAGTTGATCCGGAACTACGTGACGGAGGAGCTGAACCCAGGAAACAAGGAAGAGGTTAACGTTGTTGAGATAGAAGGCCCGTTTCCCGGATTGGCGGAAGGGTTGGTCCTCGTCGATACCCCGGGTTCGGGCTCGATCCACGAGCACCACGACCAGCTCCTCCACAAGTTCATCCCCGAGGCAGACGCGGTCATCTACCTGGTGACGGCCCGGATGCCGCTCGATCAGGATGAGTTAGAACTCCTGCGTTACGTGAAGGCCGCGGATATCCGGAAAGTCTTCTTCGTCATCAACAGAGTGGACGATTGTACGGAAAGCGATTTGAAGGACGCGATCGACCATAATGTCACACTGCTGAAGGCTGTTGGTGATTCGACAGAGCGGATCTATCCCATCAGTGCCAAGCGAGCGTTCCACGGGGCTCACGAAGCGGCTGGTCTGACTATCTTGATTTCGGATATCTCATCTTTCGTCAGCCGGAGCAGAGAGGAAGCCTTGAACGCGCGATTCATCACACGTTCGCTCAAGGTGCTCGAACCAGCGATTCAATCCCTGGAGTTCGACCTGGCCGTGCGCGAAGGTCCGATGCGGAATTGCATGACGATCTCCAAAGGTTGAATCAGAAGCGCACCAGCCTTGAAGGAACGCGAAATCTTGCCGAGCGAGAGTTTCTTCACACTTGGAACGCCTCCGTGGACAAGATGGAGCGCGGCCTCGAAGTCGAACAGAATCGCGTGCGCGCCGAGCTACTGCGGCACGTCGGCACCGTGGGTTTGTTTGATGTTCGGAAGTTCGCCAAGGAACTCCCCACGCACCTGAATAGACTGCTGGAAGACCACCTAGTGATAATCAGCCAAACATTTGAAGTGGAAGTAAGAGGTGCTTGCGAGAAACTGCAAGCAGACTACCCGGCCTTGGGGATTCAGGAGGACACAGGCGTCATACTTCGGAGGAAGACGGGTATCGAACTGCTGACTGGAGCGGTTGGCGGTGTTGCCTTAACAGCTACGGGGGTAGGGCTAGTAAGTGCGGCGAGTGCGACCGCGGCTAGTATCGCTGCAGCCAACGCCGTGGCCCTGGCTGCAACCACGACCGTGGCTGCCCCGTCACTGCTCACAGCTTGGCTTACCGCGTCTGGGGTTGGATGTGCTTGTCCCCGCCTCGGTAGGGACCGCAACGGTGGCTGCGCCAGCAGCCATCACAACCATGCCACTCTGGGTCGCTCTGGCAGGGCCGGTGGGTTGGACACTCGCGGGAATCGGGGCGCTAGCAGTCCCGTTCTCTTGGCGTCTCTCCAGGATCAGGCAAAAAGACAACCTCGAGGCCGAGTGCACCGAGCAAATCGACCAAGTCTTCCGGCATATCAGGAGGGATCGGATTCCGGAGCTTCGCAAGATGGGTCGGACCATCGTGGAAGAATTCGGTATCAGGCTCGACAAGCAGATTGCCGGCCTCGAGGAGGCAATCGGGAAGGCTTCGAGGAGATTGACACTCAATTCGAGGGACAGCTGTCTCGAGTCACAGGCCGCTCTGGTTCGTCAGATTCTCCGCCGCGTCCCATCACAGGGGTAACAGGACACCAGCACAAGCTAGCCACATGACCAGCAATTCACCACGTCCAGACGTGGAAACCGACGGCGACGAGCTTCTTGCTTTGACAATGGAGCTCTTGATCTTGGTCCATGAAACCGAATTATTTCACGTGGATAGGAAGGTCAAAGACGCGTTTCTGGATGCCAAGAAAAGTGTGAATACCATCCGACGGAAGATTGAACGACACAGAAGGCGTTATGTGGTTGCTGTTATCGGCCTCTCGAACGTCGGCAAATCGACTTTGCTCAATTCCCTCCTCGGTGCGGAACTCGCTCCGCGTCGCAATCGTCCTTGCACGTCGGTTCCCATTGAGTTCTGTTATGATCCGAATATGAGAGTTACTGTATTCTTTGAGGACAAACTCGATCGTCCACAATGGAACCTCAGTCAACCGGAGGATATCCGTCGCTGTCTGGAGGGCTTGACCGAACGCGCAGGGCATGGATCTCGGGGCGCGATGAGACGAATCGAGGTTTCCCTACCGCATCCACTATTGGCCGATGGGTTGGTGATCTCTGACACACCTGGGTTCGGTGCAGGGCAGGTAGCTGACCTAGTCGGGACCCACGATGCCGCTTTGAGGGCCTACCTGAACCGCGACGTCACGCAGGTGTTCTGGGTCGTTTTGGCCGATATCGGCATCGGGAAACGTGAGGTTGAGTTTCACGATCAGTTCTTTAGCGAAGTCTGCGACGACCTGGTCGTGACTGGTTGCGAGGACTGGGATCCTCGCGAACAAGCGCGGTTTTAAGAGTCGCTTCGCTCCGTGTCTTGGCACCAGGATGCCGATTTTCCACTTCGTCTCTGGCCTGAAAGGCTTAGAGGCAATTCTTGACGCCGATAAACTGGCCTTCGAAGAAGCCGGCATAGTGGAGCTCAAGCGTCGGATACATGAGCTGGCAAACCCCGAGGGACGTCTCCGTTCAGTGTCGGACGAGCTTATTCAGATATCAGACGACCTCTCGTACTGGCTGGCCGAATACCGAGACGAGCGTGATCGCCCCCTCAAGACCTGGTGGCGTCCAGACAGTTGGGCAAGGTGGGCTGCTGCCGACTCTTCAATTCCACTAAAGCTGCGGATCGAGAGGCAGCTTGACCAGGCTGGGCAAGTGCAACGCTGATTCGCTCCAGTAGCATTCCCCGACAGCGAGTCGTCCAAAGACATGAGCAATGCAGAAGGCTGATCTTATGTCACCCCAAACCGATAGTACAGGAATTAGACAGCCGGCTGGCCCGACGATCGCGATCATCGGTACAGAGGGATCGGGTAAGACTGTCCTCACAACAGTCCTTGCCAAGTGCTTAAGTACGATCGACTCCCGCGGTGTTTTCCTGAACCCGCAGGGCGTGGACACACTAAAGTATGTTGAACGGGTGTGGCAAACTCTGCAGGAAGGTGAGTGGCCACCTTCCACGACACCCGGAGCTTTGTTCGAGCTGAGGTGGAAGCTCGAGCTGATAGGAGAAATGGAATCCCAAGTGCGATTGATCGACGCCGCGGGCCAGGACCTACGGCAGCTCTTCGGCGACGAGAAAATTTACCACCAGCAGGACCTTCCAAGCTCGTTACAGAAGCTAGCGGATTATTGCCGCTCGGCCGACATTGTTCTCTTCCTCGTGAACCTCCAGGATTTCGTCGGTCATGCAAATCAAGAGAAGCGCATGGATAATGAAGCAGCTATCAAGAGTGCTATGGACTACCTGAGTTCAAATGGCAAGCAGCGGCGCTTCTGCGTTGTGTTCACCCAGGTCGACCGGTATCGCGGGATAATCGAGAAACATGGTGACTGGCCTAAGGTGGCCGAGGTATACATGCCGTTAATTTACGGAGCCTACCTCCACGCGAAACGGGATCGCTTTCTTTTCCCGGTTTCAGCGGTCAACAAAACAAAGATTGTTGTCGACAAACAAGGGAACGCAACCCGAGTGCCCGATTCTCCCTTTAGGTCTGACGGTCTCGACGACCTTGTTGGATGGACGACCAACCAGGTCCGTGAGCTTCATCCTGCGGTGAAAGCACTTCCGCCCGAGCCACCTCCTCCGCAGCCTCGCATACCATGGTGGCTCTTTTACATTGCCGGGGGCGTGCTTTGTTTCTTTATGCTACGTTTTTTTCCTGGAGGTGGTGAACGTCCGCCACCACCACCCGGCCCGTGTCCGAAGATTGTCGAACATCACTTTAGGGACAATCCCGGAATCTTCGACGATACCGTAACCTACTACGGAATTGTCAAAAATGAATGTGAGGCCGGCAACGTGATCGTCACAGGTTGGGTGATCGAGAATGAGAAGGAGGTCGACCGGCGGAGTCAGGAGATGTTTCTCAACGCTGGTCAGTCGCGCGGTTTCAGATTGAGTTGCCCGGAATCTATGCAGTCTCGAATCCCCATAAGGTGGGGAGCTCGGTTAGCGTACCTTGAGACATCCCGGAAGCAATCATGACGAAGTGCCGGTTCGCTCTCTATGATCCCGCCCATCGTTCGCCTGATGGATCGTACTGGACATGGCGAGCGGATGGCCTCGATGTCGGGCAACTGAACCGGCTCTATTACGATGTGGCTGCCAAGAATTGCCCGCCGGAACCCAATCGATTACGCCCGGGAGATGTTTGGGGTGGCATCGCCGAACTGGGAGAGGACCAAGTCGGCGTATACCTGTTCTTTAACGGTGGACGCGATCTGCTCGGCAGGCCTGGGCGATTCGTGCTACTCGCGACTCTGCTGGAAAGGAAGGAGGTCCAGGACAGAGATCTCTCCGCCATTTTCCACTGCACGTTGGCACAGTGGGTATCGGAGAAGCGCCACCGAAGAGTCCGTTGCCATCCCCCCCGAGTTTGCACGAAGACCTGGAATTGCCTCGCTCGCGTGTCGATCCAGGCTTGACCCGGTTGATCCAGACTCAGCCGAAATACGAGTTCGCTCAAGATGATCCCGTGGAGAGAGCGGCCGGCATCTTTTGCCGCCTGCCACTTGGAAGAAGCTGGCGGTGTGACATTCAGTCCGCTGAATACCTCGAGGGACATATTTGCATTTATCAGGATCTGCTGTACGCAGTCCCGCCAGATACTCCGGGCAAACCACTTGAGGTTGGACAATCCGAACCGCTTCCGACGCATGTGCCTCCATGCATACCCCCTTTTTATCGGCTGATCGTGAAACGAATACCGGAGAGGTTACGATGGGAGCTTGGGCTCTTAGCAGTACTCATTGCTCTACTCATTCTCGTTCGCATCTGGCAGCACATGCCCAAGGACTCGATTTCAGTCGTACGGCGGGATCACATTGTAACCACCAATCATCCCGATCCTGAACAAGAGTCGATGCGAAATCCGCGATCGGACGCAGCCACTCCTCAAGGCGATGTTGAGAGGAGAAAAAGAGAAAGGAGTCCATAATGTGGCCCCCATCGGCTGTGCATCAGCCAGAGGTTGTTGACAATCCCCTTCGGAGATAAGCGGACGAATCCTCCAACCGTGGTTGGTGCGGCTGATTGGTGTTATCTTCTTTCTCATATTACTTGTTGCATTCCGCACATATCTATCTCGCATACATCTAAGAAGAACAAGCGGCTAGGTGAGCCATACCAAACAGAACACGCCAAGAGCCAAGGAGTCCGTATCGCCGACCCATGGCCCGCCACTTAACTCCTGGGATATTTTCACGCGCGTGAAAATATCGCCAAGAGCGTGACCCAGAGCGATCCAATCGTGACAACCCGGGTCGCGGCAATCTCGAAATAATGAGTAAACTGGGGTTGCTCCCGACTGAGGCGGGATATCGTGCCGGTCAGGCACATTAGCGTCGGGCAGCGGACCCAGGGCGAACGAGATGTCGCTGAATTGAGAATAAGCTCCCTGGTGACGGGAAATCGCGAAGCTCAGTTCGGCCAAATCTCGGATTCAGCGAAGTGAACCGCTGTGAATCGCAGCGACGGAATTCTCATCGCTTGAGATCAAAGCAAGAGGCATCTTCATGTCGGCTGGATCGATACTTTATAAGGCGGAAACGTGCCGGTCAACGCAAAATGCGTCTGCATGTCGATTTTTACCTCGAATCGCGTGTCAGACCCTTGCAATCAAGTATGACTCAGGTCCACGATGACAGATGAGATGCATCGCTCAGGCAGGCGACGCATCCGAGCCATGACGGCTCCGTCGTTCGGAATCCCGCCTTCTTTTCTCTCCAACCAGGCACATGCCGAGGAGCATCCGATGTGGTCTGCTATCTCGCGTTCGCTGCCGCAGTTCATCCCGGCCCGGCGTCCTCACGCCCGGCGGCGATTCACGCTGGAACGTCTCGAAGAACGCTCCCTGCTGTCCACCATCCCTCTGGCGGTCACCTCGATGGCCGATTCTGGAGCCGGCACCCTGCGGTCGGCGATCACGACGGCCGATCAAGGGCTCGCCAGCAACAGCTACGTCATCAAGTTCTCTGTCACTCTCCCAGCTACGATCAACTTGCTCAGTGCCCTGCCAGACTTGAGCAACAACATCACCATGAAGGGACCGGGAGCCTCGAACCTGACAGTCCAACGAGATCCCAGTGCCCCCGATTTTTCTGTCTTTACAGTGGACAGTGGTGAGACTCTGAGTCTTTCAGGCATGACGATCACTGGAGGCAATGCAGGCGTTGACGGCTATGGCGGTGGCATTGACAACTCTGGGACGTCGATCGTCAGCAACAGCGTTTTCTCCAACAACACAGCCTACCAGGGTGGCGGCCTCTACAACGCCAGTACGGCGACGGTGATCGGCAGCTCCTTCACCAGCAACTCCACCACACTTCCTGGCACCGGCGGCGGCATCGACAACCTCGGTACGGCGACGGTGAAGAGCAGCTCCTTCACCGGGAATTCGAGCTTCGATGGTGGCGGTATCGAAAACTACGGGACTGCAACTGTGGTCGGAAGCTCCTTCACCGGAAATTCGGGCGTCAACCTTGGCGGTAGCGGCGGCGGTATTGACAATGCTAACAATCTAGCGACATGCACTGCAATTGACAGTGTTTTTACCGGTAACTCCGCCGGGTTCGGTGGCGGTATCGGTAGCGATGGTCCCTCGACCGTTATCAATTGCACCTTTACCAGCAACGCCGGTGACCTCATCGGTTCCGGCGGAGGTATCGCCAACTTCGATACTGTGACAGTAACGAATAGCATCTTTATCGATAATTCCGCTACCTATGATGGCGGCGGTATCTTTAACTACATTACGGGCACGGCGACGGTAAGTGGCAGCATCTTCACGAGCAATTCAGCCATCGTTAACCTCCGTATTGGCGGCTTCACCGGAGATGGCGGCGGCATTTTGAATCTCGGGGCACTGACGGTGACTAACAGTACTCTCGCCGGTAACTCCGCCCTCAATGACGGTGGCGGCATGTGTAACATAGGTAGCGGGACGCTGACGGTGAAGGGCAGCACCTTTACCAGCAACTCCGCAAGCAACGATGGCGGCGGCATCTACGACGACAGCGGCGGTACTGCGACGGTCGATAACACCACCCTCACGGGCAACACAGCCTACTCTGGCGGCGGCGGCCTGGCCAACTCCGGTACGTCCACGGTTAGCGGCAGTACCTTCACTAGCAACACCATCATCGACGGCTACGGCGGCGGCCTCGAAAATGAGAGTAGCGGTTCGGCGACGGTGAGAGACAGCACCTTCACCAGCAACTCCGCTGCCGCTGGCGGGGGCCTTGACAATTACGGGAGTGTGACGGTCAGCAACAGCGTTTTTTCCAGCAACTCCGCAATCAGCGGCGGCGGTCTCGAAAACGAATTTAGCGGTGCGTCGACTGTCAAGGGAAGTACCTTCAGCAGCAACTCAGCCGTCGAAGGCGGCGGCCTCGAAAACACTGGGAAGTTGACCTTGAGCAGCAGCACCTTCACCCGAAACTCCGCAATTATCGGTGGCGGCCTCGCCAACGATCTCGGCTGTACAGCAACGGTGAGCAGCAGCACCTTTGAAAGCAACTCCGCAGTTGATGGCGGCGGCCTTTACAACCTCGGTACGCTGACGGTAGATAACACCACCTTCGGGAGCAACAGCGCCAGCAACGACGGCGGCGGCATCTACAGCAACGCCACTCTGACGGTGACCAACAGCACCGTCTCCACCAACTCCGCAGTTGATGGCGGCGGCATCTACAACGACAGCGGCGGTACTGCAACGGTGAAGGGCAGCACCTTCACTGGAAACTCCGCTGCCGACGGCGGTGGCATCTATAACCTCCGAACGCTGATCACCAATAGCAAGGATGTCTTCTCTGACAATACCGGGGGTGATATCAACTAGTAGGGTTTCTAATGGTTAAACGTTACGCGGTGCAGCCTCAGCATGTTGCACGGCGTGCATTTTAGGCTTCCCAGACGGAGACGAAGGTGGAGGGAAAAAAGGGACATCACTCATATCGACCGTTCGTGCGGGGAGGTAGCCTTAGGGGTATGCATATAAATAGTTGATGTAAGAGTCTTAGGAGTGAGGCAAGATCTATTCAGTGACGTCCCTTTTCTTCGTTTTTTCTTCGTCGAGCGGCAGGACTGGCCGAATGCCCAGGGTTATCGCCAGCGCAGCCTGCTCAGATCGGCCCCGACCGATTCGATCGTGCGCAAGCTCTTCGCCCTGATCGCCCGCTGCCACCAGATGCTCGGCGATGTTCCGGCAGCCTTGGCGCCTGTTCCGAGGGCCTACGTCTCGACCCCGACGACGCCGAGATCCATTTCCGCAAGGCCGTTCTCCATCGCAAGGCCGGCCAGCCGGCCGAGGCCTGCTGGCGGCGAATCTTGACCCTGAGGCGTCCCGACCAGTTCTGTAGCGTGGACCAGGGCATCTACGGCCATCTCACCGTGCGCAACCTCGCCGTCCTCGCCGAGGAGCGCGGCGACCACCCCGAAGCCCGGCGGCTCTGGAACATGGTCCTCGACGCCTGCCCAGGAGACCCCGAGGCCATGTCGCGCGTGGAAGCGGCGAGGTGAATCGACGAGCTTGCTGCGAGGCAGGGTCAGCCCGATGCCCTCTTGCTTGGCCAGGGATGTCTCCAGAAACTCAGCGAGTCGAGGTCCGACAATGAAACGGCCCTGTCGGCCTTCGATAGCTGCCTTGTCGAATCCGGCCAACTCGGGTAATTTTCGCCGGAGTCCGTCCGAGTCATACCGCGCGTGGCCAGTCTGCGACGAAGGTCGCACCCTGGGCGGGGTCAGGACGAAATCGAGGCCGGCATGGACGCCAGCATCCCAACGCGAAAGATCGCCTCTGTGGTCAGGCGGTGGGCAAGCCGCCGCAAGTCCGACCCGGTCGCCGTTGCGGATCGGCCGGTTCTCCGAGTGGCCCTGGTACACGACTGGCTGACCGGTATGCGGGGCGGTGAGAAGTGTCTGGAAGTGCTCTGCCGGGCTTTTCCGCAGGCGACGCTATATACTCTGCTGCACCGGCTGGGATCGACGAGTCCGCCGATCGAGTCGATGGCCATCCGGACTTCGCCGCTCCAGCAGATCCCCGGCGTCTTTCACAATTACCGGCACTTGCTTCCGCTCATGCCGCTGGCGGCCAGGGCGTGGAAGCCGAAAAACGTCGACTTGGTGGTCAGCCTCAGCCACTGCGTGGCTAAAGCCGTGAGGGTTCCGCCTGGGATTCCTCATGTTTGTTATTGCTTCACACCGATGCGCTATGCCTGGCAAGGGCGGGAAGCTCTACCTGGAAAGCTGGGCGGATCGGCCGATCCGGCGGCGCTTGCCGGTGGTCTGCTCGATTGCCTCAGAACGTGGGACCGGGCGACCGCAACGCGAGTGACCCACTTCGTTGCCATCTCGCAGACGATCCGCGAGCGGATCGCGGCCTGCTACGGGCGGGATAGCCTGGTGATTTCGCCGCCCGTCGATACCGAGTTCTACTGCCCCGCCGCAGGTTCCCAGCCTCGTGAGGATTATTACCTGGTAGTCTCTGCACTGGTTCCGTACAAGCGCATTGACCAAGCGGTTGCCGCGTGTGCGCACCTGGGCCGCAGGCTGGTCGTCATCGGCGCTGGCCCCGAGCGGGGACGACTCGAAAAGACAGCGGGTGCCTCGGTTCGGTTCCTGGGCTGGCAGCCCGATCAAGTGATCCGCGACCACTATCGCCGTTGCAGGGCACTCCTGTTCCCCGGGGAGGAAGACTTCGGGATCGTCCCGGTCGAGGCGCTGGCGTGCGGATCCCCCGTGCTCGCCTTGGGGAGGGGAGGAGCCGTGGAAACCGTGAATAGCATGATCGGCAGATTGTATGGCGAACCGACCGTCAACTCTCTCGAAGCGGCGATCGCGGCGTGGGAAGCGGAGGGCTGCCCGCACGACTCGGTCTTGGCGCCGCCGGCGGGCCGAGGATTTCTCGCTGCCGCTGTTTCGCAAGCGGATCCTGGACTTGCTGGGGGAGGTCACCGCCGGCGCTAACGCTGCCGCCGTTCCGCACCGGCCGCACGTCGATCTGTCCCGTGCCGAAACGCACAAGCGGCGGGCTTCCCGTCCGTGAACGAATGCGCATGCCAATCAACACCGATCCCGTGCTGAGCAAGACACGCATCGAGTCGCTTGGCGACGGTGTGCTCGCCATCCGTTGCTCGTCTACATTTACAAAGCTTTACGGTGGGTTTTCGAGATCGACGTTACAATTCATCTGAGTTGCCCGAGATCAATTCTCGCGATGAGGTACAGGCGAACAATCACAACCAGGAGGTCACCCATGTCCCTGAGAATCACCTTGATGTTCGCCGCCGGCCTCTTGCTGGTGGTGCTGTCGTCGCCCGCCCACGCACAGGGGCCGCCGGGCGGGCCGCCTGGCCCCAGTGGCCCCGGTGGGCCGTCCCTGATCATGGCTGCCCCGATCCAAAAGGAACTGGGGCTCAACGACAAGCAGAAGACCCAGCTCAAGAAGCTTGACGCCACGGCATCGCAAAAGAGCCGGAAGGCGTTCGAGGCGATGCGCCAGGGAGACTTTGATCCTGAGAAGATGAGAGAGTCGATGGATTCACTGCGTCGCGATCAGGAACTGGCGATCTCGAAGATCCTGGAGCCCAAGCAGAAGACCCGTCTTGGCGAGATCGAGCTGCAGCGCGAAGGGATCTTTGCTGTCGCCAGGACGGATATCGCGAAGAAGCTCAACCTGACCTCCACCCAGACGGACCAGATCAAGACCATCGTCGATCAGATGCGCAAGGATGTGTGGGCGGCCATGCCCCGACCCCCTGAGGGATCTCAGGCACCTGGTAGGGTCCCTCCCGGCGGTGGCAGCCCTCCCGGTGGTAATGGTTTCCAGGGCGGTGGCCCTCCGGACGGAGGTGGCCCTCCGGGTGAGGGTGTTTTTCCGGGTGGCGGCCCTCCCGGCAGTGACGTCCCTCTGGATGAGGGTGTTTTTCCGGGTGACGGCCCTCCCGGCGGTGGCGGCCCTCCCGGCGATGGTGGATTCCAGGGAGGCGGTCCTCCCGGTGGCGGCCAGCCGGGCTTCGGTAGGTACGAGTTCCGCGCCCAGTTCGACAAGATGCGGAGGCGCAAGAAAAGATCCGGGCCACCGCGACCAAGCAGATTTCAAAAGTATTGACGGCCGAGCAGAAGGCTGCATTCACCAAGCTTCAAGGCAAGCCCTTCAACCTGGCGTCACTACGTCTCGGGCCGGATAACGGCCCCGGCAGCTCGACGCGAGGTGCCCGGTCGACTGGCCGGACCAAGGCACAAACAAAGCAACGCACACGGCGTGGTGCCGAAAATGAGCCAGGGATGGAGTTTCAGTTGGAGTTGCTGCCAGGCTCAGATGAACCCAATGCGCCGTATTAGACGGCGGGGCTTCACGATCTCCGGGCGAACGCGTGGCGTAGAATGAAGGCGAGGCCAGGCCTCGGACCATGTGGTTCGGTGGCACTCGCTTCGCCCGGTTTATCGCGACTATGAAAACCGACCAGAATCAAGACTCAGGCGGAGGCATGACTCAGGCGAGGCTCGCTGTCTTGCTAATCGATGACGACATCGAGCTCTGCGATCTGATGCAGCGATTCTCTGCCCGCCGGGGGATAGACCTGGAAATTGCAACCGATGGCCGGCGTGGGCTAGCCAGGGCCTTGGCGGGCGGTCACGATCTGGTCTTGCTTGATGTCATGATGCCGGGACTCGACGGCTTCGAGCTTCTGCGGCTGTTGCGGCGACAGAGCCAGGTCCCGGTGATCATGCTGACCGCCCGTACCGCCGAAGCCGACCGGATCACAGGGCTGGACGCCGGCGCGGATGACTACCTGCCCAAGCCGTTCGGTCCCGAGGAACTGCTGGCGCGCATTCGCGCCGTGCTGCGCAGGACTGGCCGCGTTCCCAACAGCGGCGAAATGATCGAGGCCGGTGGAATCAAGCTGATCACCAAGGCGCGCGATGTGGTCTGCGAGGGAGCCGCCCTTGCCGTCACGACGGTCGAGTACGACATCCTGGAATACCTGGTCCGCGCGGCGGGCCGGATCGTCTCGCGCGACGAGCTGACCGCGGCGCTTTACCGCCGCCAGGCCACGCCATTCGATCGCGCCCTGGACATGCACATCAGTAACCTCAGGAAAAAGCTGGGCCGCCACGGCTCGTTGATTCATACGGTCCGAGGCGTGGGCTACCTGTTCCGCACGAGCCTCGAGCCCGAAGTGGTTTCATGAGATGCGCTCGATTCTGGCGAAGATCCTGCTCTGGTCGCTCGTGACCTGCGCCCTTTCACTGATCGCCTATCGCGGGATCTCATCGGGGGCTCCAATGGCGAGGACCGCAGAGAAAACGATCCGTTCTGGCGAATGAGCGTGATGGTCGAGGAGGATGTACGCCGAGCATACGAGCAAGGCGGCCCCGGCCTCCTTGCCTGGCATCTCGAGCGGCTGGACGCTTATTTGCCGGGAGAGCATATCTTTACCGACTCTCGAGGTCGCGATCTGGTCACCGGCGAGGATCGCTCAGAACTGCTGAGACCGGACCGGCTCCGCTCTGGACCTCCGCGCCTGGCCGATGGCCGCATGATTATGATCGGGCATTCCCGGGGAAGCCCTTATCGTTTCATCACCCTGTTGCAGCCTTGGAACGAGCCTCCCAACTTCCTGCCGTACTACGGAGTGATCGTGCTCGTCATCGCAGGCATGGGCTCGATCCTGGCGCTGCATCTTGCCGCACCCTTGCGGAGGCTGCGCCGTGTCGTCGAGCAGTTCGGCCGCGGCAACCTCGCTGCGCGTGCTGGTAGCACGCGCAAGGATGAGATCGGCGAGCTGTCGCGGGCGTTCGACGAGATGGCGGATCGGATCGAGACTTTGCTCTCGGCCGAACGACGGCTGCTCCAGGATGTCTCGCACGAGCTGCGTTCTCCACTGGCCCGGCTCGGTTTCGCGGTCGAACTGGCCCGCGAAGACGACGAGCGCGAGGAGGCACTGGCGAGAGCTGCGGCAAAGAGGCCGATCGAATGACCGCACTGGTGAACGAGCTGCTCCATTTGACCCGCGTAGAGGGCGACCCCACGGCGGGCCGATGGTGCGACGTCGCGTTGCACGACTTGCTGGCCGAAATACTGAATGATTGCGATGTCGAGGCGGAAGCACGCAGATGCCAGCTCGTGCTCCGACTTCAGCCCGTCGTGATGTACGGAGAGCGGGAACTGTTGCACCGGGCCATTGAAAACATCGTGCGCAACGCGATCCGGCATGCACCCGAGGCGACAATAGTGGAGATCGCCTTGGAACTACGCGGTGAGACGGCGCTGATCTCCGTGCGCGATCACGGTACAGGGGTTCCGGAAACCGTGCTCACCGACATTTTCAAGCCGTTTTTCCGGGTTGACGACGACCGCAGCCGGGCCAGCGGCGGAGTCGGACTGGGGCTGACCATCGCCCGTCGCGCCGTAGAGGTTCATCAGGGCAAGATCTCGGCAAGCAACGCACGGCCGGGATTGGTGATCACGATCTCGCTGCCGCACGCGCGAGCAGCGACCGAGGCCCCGACCGTGGACAGCCTGCTGCCGGCTTGAGTGGTCTGCACTCGGGTGTTTTTCAGCTGGAGCCAGACGACCGAGCGACGCGGTTGCTCAGGATGCACCGCCCGCGGGCTTGCGATTGCGGTACAGCGCCGGGGTCCACCGCGGCTGCCATCGCCGTCGGATCGGCCCTGCCGCCCAGGAACTCGCTAATGCGCCGCGACTGTTCCTCGGGCCCGTTAATGAGGTCGGCGTACTTGACGTAGAGGACTGCCATGTTCGATTGTTCGGACAACCAGTCGCGCAGCCGATCGAGGTGTTTCTCGAAGCGCGCTTGATGTCCTCGCGCGGGGCCGCCGCGCGCTCGCGCCGCCTCAGCATTGCTTCCTGCGAGACGAGCATCTCATCGAGGTCGCGCTCCATGAAGATAATTCGGTAGCGCTCGTTGGGTGGCAGGTCGAAAAGAAGCTGGGAGACCAGCTTGAAAACCTTGCCCCGCGTCTCGGGCAGCCACGACGCGTCGTCCTTGATCTTCTTGACCTTCTCGAGTTCGTAGTAACCTCTCGGGTTGTCCGTATCGGGGGTGCGGACGTGGTCAGTGACGGGCTGCAGCCCGCCGCTGGCCAACATCTGCATCATCAGCGAAGTGCCGGATCGGGGCAAACCTGAGACGATGATGATTTCGGCATCCATGAGCGAAGCACCCCCCAGTCATCATTTCGCCTTGGCCGCTGCGGTTTGCTCGGCCCTCGCTTTCTTGGTAGCTGCCTTGGCGGCTTTCCTTTCGGCCTTGGCCGCGGCCTTCGCCTCGGTGGCCGCAACACTCGTGCTGAATCGCTCCTTGAGCCGGACCGACTTACCCGACCGCCCGCGAAGATAATAAAGCTTGGCCCGGCGGACCTTGCCCGAGCGCTTGACCACGATGTCGGCGATCCGCGGCGAGTGAATTGGAAACTTCCGCTCAACGCCCTCTCCCTGGACGATCCGGCGAACCACAAACATTTCGCGAGTTCCGCTTCCCGAGCGGGCGATCACCACGCCGTTGTAGATTTGAATCCGTTCTTTATCACCTTCGAGAATGCGCACATGGACATCGACCGTGTCACCGATTTCAAACGACGGCACCGACGGTTTCATGCTGCTCTCTTCCACCACGGTCAACAAGCGATTCTGCATTTATCTTTCCTTTCCTGGACGGTCGGCTTGGCTGCGAGGTTGTTGGGCCTGCGATCAAGCTGCTTGGTTCAGAACGGGCTTTCGGGGGGCAAGCCTCGCCGATGTTCGCTGCGCCAGCGTGCGATGGCGGCATGGTCGCCGCTGGTGAGCACATCGGGCACACCCCTTCCCCGGAACACCCGGGGACGCGTGTATTGCGGATATTCGAGGCCTCCTTCAGGCCCGAATGATTCATCGAGAGCGCTTTGGAGATCTCCCAGGACGCCGGGTATCAGCCGGACAACGGCGTCGATCACCACCATGGCCGCGACCTCTCCCCCGGATAGGACGAAGTCGCCGACTGAGAGCAGCTCGGGTTCGAGGATCTCGATAATCCGCTCGTCAAATCCCTCGTACCGGCCGCAAAGCAAGATCAGGCGCGGCAAAGAGGCCAGCTCGACAACCCGGCGCTGGTCAAGCCTGGGCCCTTGCGGAGAAAGCACAATCAGGGTGCCTGGAGGTTCCGCCGCAGCCCGCACTGCCTCGGCGGCGGCCACGACTGGGGGAGCCATGAGGACCATACCCGGCCCTCCCCCGAACGGCCGGTCGTCCACTTGCTTGTGTTTGCCTTGTGCCCAGTTGCGCAGATCCCAGCGAACAACGGCCACCAGGTTCTGGTCAATCGCTCGTCGGACGATACTCTGACTCAGAAAGCCATCGAAGAGGGCTGGAAACAAAGTAAGCACATCGATGCGGAGCGACGGCCGGGACATGGTAGTCCACTTCCGCTCAGGAGGACTGCGGCGCGGCCGCCTCGTGCAGCTGGGGCTGCCACCGGCTTGGGCAATTGCCAGGGCTCTCCCGGCTCCGGTTTCTTCACCCCGTGCTTCTTGAGCAGCGCCTGTACCTTGTGGGAAGGCTGCGCGCCGACTCCGAGCCAGTAGCGAATCCGGTCCACGTTGAGAACCGTCTGGGTTTCGGCGCTCGGGTTCATCGGGTCATAGTGGCCGAGCTCCTCGATCGAACGGCCATCCCGCGGCGTCCGGGAGTCCATGGCGCATATTCGAAAGAACGGCCGATGTCGGCGTCCCAGCGATTTCATCCGTAATCGAACCACTCGTGTTCTCCTCTCATTAGCTCACAGGGTCAGGCTGGCCCGGGCAAAACGGCGGGCTTGATTGGGAAAATTGGCAGCAATGCGGTCTAGGTGTCCCGAACTCCTGCCGCAAGTGGTTCGCAAGCAGGAACCGGTCGTGGGGGATCATCTATTCGTCGTTGCCATTGGCCATCGCCACTTCGATCAGGGGCCGATCGGCGCTCGGGCCAGGTCGTGGCCGATTCATGCCGTGGCCGGCTGGCCGCGTCATCCGGGGGTAGGTCGATCTCGCTCCTCGCGACGACGCCGACGTTCGTCTTTTTCTCGCTGCTTGCGCAGCTTTTCACGTTCTTTGGGCGAGAGCCGCTTGCCAGTACCAACCTTGGGAGCGAAGAGTCGCGCACCCGGGTTATTGGCCGCGGCCCGTCCCAATCCGGTGAGGGCCCGAATCTTATCGAGCATGCTCATCTGCGACATCGACCGCACAAAGGCCGCCATGGCATCAAATTGCTTGACCAGCCCGGAGACGTCGGCGGGATCCACCCCCGCGCCCACCGCGATCCGCCGCCGCCGCGACATGTCGATCAGGTCCGGCCTGCTCCGCTCGAGCTGGGTCATGCTGTCGATAATGCCTTGGATGCGCTTGATCTCGCTGTCGGCGTCGATGCCACCCAGATCCGAGGACATCTGGTTCAGCCCTGGAATCTTGCTCATGAGGTCGCCAACCGACCCCATCTTCTTCATCTGAACGATCTGCAAGCGAAAGTCGTTCAGGTCGAACTTTCCCTTGGACAACCGCTCTTGCTGGCGGCGGGCTTCGTCCTCGTCAACGGCCTCTTGGGCGGTGCGCACCAGGTCGATGATGTCGCCCATGCCCAGCATCTGGCCGACCAGACGCTCGGGCTCGAACGCCTCGAGCTTGTCAAGCTTCTCTCCCTTGCCCACAAACTTGACGGGAACCCCGGTAACCTTGCGTACCGAAAGCGCGGCGCCGCCGCGGGCATCGCCGTCAAGCTTCGTCAGGATGACGCCGTCGAGTTCGAGCGCGGCATTGAACGCCTCGGCCGAGGCCACGGCATCTTGCCCGGTCATGGCGTCGCACACGAAGAAGACCTGGTGAGGCTTCACCTTTTTCTCGATCTGTACCAGCTCGCCCATCAGCTCGTCGTCGACGTGCAGCCGGCCGGCCGTATCGAGAATGAGCGTGTCGCAGCCCTGGCGATTGGCCTCAACCAGCGCGTCCTGGCATACCTTCACTGGGTTGGAATTCTGCTCGCTGTAGACGGGAAGGCCAAGCTGGCTGCCGATCACCCTGAGCTGCTCGACGGCCGCTGGACGCTGCAAGTCGGCGGCGACGAGCATCGGCTTGCGACCCTGGTTGGCGAGTAACCTCGCCAGCTTGCCGCAGCTCGTGGTCTTCCCCGAGCCCTGGAGCCCGCAAAGCATCAATACGGTTGTGCCGGACTTCTCAAAGCGGATCGAGGGATCAACCGGCCCCATCATCTCGACCAGCTCGTCATGCACAATTTTGACAATCTGCTGCTCGGGCCGGACCGCCTTGATGAGGTTGGTCCCCGTCGCCTTGGCGCTGACGCGCTCCATGAACTCCTGGACGACCTTGAAGTTGACATCGGCCTCCAAGAGCGCGGTGCGAACCTCGCGCAGACCTTCCGTCATGTTGGCTTCGGTCAGAATGCCGCTGACCCTGAAGCGCCGGAAGGCGGAGGATAGCCGTTTTTGGAGGTCGTCGAACATGACAGATCAGGCCCAGCTCACCCAGGATTGCGAAATTATGAGTATAACCAAAGGCCCGGACGATGGCAACGCATCCTATCATCATGCGGACCTCGGCAAGCACGCCATTTTCGGCCTGGCTGTTGCTGACGTTCACGCCGACAAGGGAGAGGGTGCTCCCTGGTCAGCAATGGCGTCCCCAAATACCTGGCCGCCGGGCTGGGCGATGGCTGTTCTCTGGAACGAGCCGCCTGTGATCGACACGGCGCCGTCATCAGCGAAGAGATCTCCGCCTGCCGCGCCCTGGGCGCTGGAGTTTGCAAACGCTTCGTCGAGCGTCATTGAAACGTTCCCCCAGACTGGCCGGAACGGATAACAGTTCCGGTGGGGCGTCGCCGGCCGAGGTAGGACGATCAGCCGCGACGAAGTAACGTCGCCGCGCCCTTCTGCAGTGGCTCGATGCCAGCCGGTCGGGTGGTCGACGTTCTGACGAGAATACGGAAGTGATGTGATGAATCTCCGACCCTGTGCTGAAATTCTTTGCACAATGTGACCGGTCGGTTCTGCAAAAGGCAATGAACAGGATGTGTGGCCGAGGATCGGAAGAACGAGCCGAGCCGGTGGCAGAAACAGCAGCCTCGCCCGCACTCCTTGATGATGCGATGGATTCTCCAGACTGTAGCTTACGGGGCTGTGTCATGAAACTTCGACCGAGGATTAGGGTTGTGGGCTTGCTTTGGCAGTCAGAGGATCGGGCTGGGATTATGGAGCCTGCAACCTGCGGGCGTGATGACGCGGTCGCCGAACTCTGGGGCTCCCACTCCGCGGTCTCTCCGGACCCTGAGCCATCTTGTAAGAGCGATCGGTTTCACGGATCCCAAGAAAGTCTGATCGAACTCGATGAACGCCTCGGAGAATCAGGCCGCTCAGACCGTAATCTGGCTGCGAACTTCTCCGACTCGCGGACGCACCGGACCCTGCTGGAGCGATTGGCCCGATCTGGCAGTCCCAATCAGGCGGCCTGGTCGGAGTTCGCAGACCGCTACGGGCGCAAGATCTACGGCTGGTGCCTGCGCTGGGGGCTCCAGGATGCCGACGCTCAGGACGTGACGCAGATCGTGCTCTTGAAGCTCGTGGGACGGATGAAGGGATTCACTTACGATCCGAGGCGGAGTTTCCGCGCGTGGCTGAAGACGGTGACCCACAACGCCTGGCAGGACTTCGTCGACAGCCGGCGAATGGCGACGATGGCGACAGGAACGGAGGCGGAGAAGGAGCGGCTCGACTCGGTCGCGGCGCGGGACGATCTGGCTCACGAGCTGGAGGCGCTTTTCGACCTCGAATTGCTGGAGACTGCGATGCAGCGGGTTCGGCTCCGCGCGGCCCCACACACCTGGATGGCCTTCTCGATGACGGCGGTCGAGGGCATTCCCGCGCCGGAGGTCGCCCGACGGCTAGAGATGAAGATCGCCCGGGTCTACGCCGCCCGCAGCACGGTCCAGCAGCGATTGCAAGAAGAATGCCGGCGGCTCGAGGCGGCGCAGCAAGAGTGGTGAAAGGCGGGTGATATGCCCCGGCTGTCCCAGACCGAGTCTTCTCCTTGAATGGGAACGAGGCCATGTTCGGCTGCCCTCCGCGCTCGACCCTGGAGCATCTCCTCGCCGGTAGGCTGAGCGGATGGGAGGAGGACGACCTCTGCGCGCATGTCGAGGGGTGTTCGGAGTGCCAGGGCGAGCTTGACGGCCTGGTCGGGGGCTCGTCGGTGAGCGCGGGGTTGGCTGAACGGGCGGCCGCCCGAAGCCTCGAGCTCGACCCGTCGTTCCTCGAACGGCTGCAACAGACGATCATGGGCCTCGAATGCCGCCCGCCGCCCTGGACCGAGTCGAGGCACTGTCTCGGCCGATTCGCCGAGCTGGATGAACAGCCCGCTCCCGCGAACACGAGTCTCGTCCCGGGCTATGAAATCATCGGCGAAGTGGGCCGCGGCTCCATGGGGGTCGTGTATAAGGCGCGGCAGCTCAGCCTGGGGCGGTTGACTGCCCTGAAGATGATCCTCGCCGGAGAGCACGCGAGCCTGGGTGACCGCACGCGGTTTCGCGCCGAGGCCGAGGCCGCGGGCTCGTTGCGCCACCCCAATATCGTGCAGGTATACGAGATCGGCGAGGCCGATGGGCTCTTGTTTTACTCGATGGAGTATGTCGAAGGCGAAACGCTCAAACAGTGGCTTCAGGGCGCGCCGAGACCCGCGAGCGGCGGCCCTTCTGCTGAAGGCGCTGGCTCGTGCCGTCGCCTTCGCCCATCGGCGCGGAATCATCCACCGCGACCTGAAGCCGGTTAACGTGCTGCTCGAGGCCGTCGACGCGCTCCCCTTGCCAACGGAGCCGGTTAGATCCGCCGATCCAGCTAGTGATCTCGCTCTGCTGGGCCTGGTGCTCAAGATCACCGACTTCGGCCTGGCCAAGCGGATCGGCGACTCGCTGGGGACCCGAAGCGGACAATTACTAGGCACTCCTAGCTACATGGCGCCGGAGCAGCTCGCGGGCCAGACCGGTGCGACCGATCCGGGCGTGGACATCTATGCCCTGGGCTGCATCCTTTACGAGGCCCTGACCGGCAGGCCTCCGTTCCTGGACGCCTCGCTGGAGGCGCTGGCCGCCCGCGTCCGTCACGAGGAGCCGATGCCGCCACGACGGCTCCAACCGCGGTGCCCGCGCGAGCTGGAGACCATCTGCCTGAAATGCCTGGAGAAGGAGCCGACCCGGCGTTATGGCGGCGCCGCCGAGCTGGCTGACGACCTGGCGCGGTTCCTGGCCGGCGAGCCGATCCTGGCGCGGCCCCCCTCCGCCCTCGACCGCTGGGGGAAGCTCGCCCGGCGCCACAAGACCGTGGTCGGGGGTGTGGCCGGTGTCCTGACGGCCATCGCCCTGGGGACCGCGACCACGGGCGTCATGGCAGTGCGCGAGTCGCAGACGCGGCGGCTGGCAGACTTCAATGCTCAGCAGGCGCTTGCAAGCGCGGCTCAAGCTGAAGCGGCGCGGGTGGCCTCCCGCCTCGAGGCCTACCAGGCGCGGCTGGCCGCGGGGATGGCGGCGATGACCACTCACGACATTCGTGAGGCGATTCGTCAGCTCGAGGCGGCCCCGCCGGAGCTCCGCGGCTGGGAGTGGCGGCACCTCCAGGGCCGGCTCGACCAGAGCCTCGCAGTGGTCGCCGGGCTGCCCAAGACCCGCAATACTGCCTTTTGTCCGCCTGGCAAGCGGCTCGCTGTGGCCGATGCGGACGGATACCGGCTGCTCGACGCAGTCAGCGGGAAGACGCTTGCCGTCCGCGCCGCCGAATCACCATGCCATCAAGTTTTCGCATTCGAGACTCGCTCCGGGCCGCGATTCGTCCTCGATCAGTCGTCGAAAGACAACCTGACCTTCACCGTCACCGCTGGAGAAGGCCGCGCCCTGGGCCGGATCGCGCTGTCGACACCGTGGGACAAGCCCTTCGATCTTGCCATGGCGATGAGCCCCGACGGCCGTAGGCTCGCCTTCCAGAGCGTGCCTTTCAGCCAATCTCCGCTGATCGAGGTGTACGACACCTCCACCGGGAAAATGACAGCGACTTGCGGCGAACCTTTGAAAAACCAGCTCTTGGGGCTCGACTTCAGCCCCGACGGCACCCGGATCGCCGCGGCCCGCAGCGAGGACTCCCAGGTGCTGATCTTCGACGCCGACTCGGGAAGGAGCGTGACGGCCCTTGCGGGCCATAACGCCATGATCCGTGCGGTCACCTATTCGCCCGACGGGCGGCGACTGGCCTCGTGCGGGGAGGATCAGACGATCCGGCTGTGGGACGCGGCGACTGGCCGCGCAGCTCCTCACCCTCCACGGGCATGTCGGTGGTGTGCATTGCGTCGCGTTCAGCCCCGACGGCCGTTGGCTCGTCTCAGGGGGCAGCGACAGTACCGTCCGGCTCTGGAGTGTTAATGGCGGAGAATCTCGGCTCGTCCTGCACGGTCACACCGCCACGGTCAACCGCGTGGCATTCGGCGACGAGGGCCGCACGATCGCCTCCACGGCCATGGATGGCACGTCACGGCTCTGGGACGCGACGACGCTGAAGGATGCGCTCGTTCTGCGAGGCCACACGAGCTACGTCTATCCCGTCGTTTACAGTCCTGATGGGCGCTGGATCGCGTCGGGCTCGTGGGATCGGACCGTCCGCCTGTGGAATGCGTCTGGCGGTAGACCCACCCACATTCTCAAGGGTCACACCAACCCGATCGGCGCGCTGGCTTTCACTCCCGACGGGACCCGCCTGGCGTCCTGGGGTGAAGACCGAACGATCCGGCTCTGGGACACAGCCACTGGCAAGGAGATCGAGCCTCGGCTGACACACCATGGCATGTATCATCGGGACTCTGTCTACAGCTTGGTGGTCAGTCCCGACGGCCAGCGGCTCGGCGCGGTCACCGACGGAGGAGTCCGCTTCTGGGACCTGGCGACCCGTGCGGAGCTGGCGCCGCTGCGGCTGCCGATCCAGGGCGTCCGGGTCGTGGCCTTCAGCCCGGATGGCACTCGGCTCGTGGCCGGGGGCGATGACGCGAAGGTCGTCATCGTCGACACGGCCTCGGGCAAGTTAACCGCCGAGCTTACCGGCTTCCCGGGGCGAATTCAGTCCGTTCAATTCAGCCCCGACGGCCGTCACGTCTTGACGGCGGGCATGGATCCGACGCTGCGGCTCTGGGACGCGGCCACCGGCCGGTTGGTGCGGACCTTCGAGGGGCACAGTCTGGAAGTTCTCGCCGCCGTTTTCCACCCTGATGGCACCCGCATCGCTTCCGGCGGCCACGACCGGAGCATCCTCATCTGGGACACGGCGACCGGCGAGGAGCTGGTTCGGCTCCCGGGACATTCCTCGTACGTCTTCTCCCTGGCGTTCAGCCCGGATGGCCAGACGCTGGTCTCCGGCTCTGGTGACTTCACGATTCGCCTCTGGGACGCCTTTCCCGTCACCCGTCGTCTACAAGCGCGGCACGCTGCGGAAAGACGGGCTCGTTGGCTCGTTGATGAGCCGCGTCGCTTTCGGGGTGGACCGAGGCGAGTGGGCGACGGCCGGCGGCCCCCGAGGACACGGCGATCATGCGGAACGAGCAGGTCAGCCGGGCTCCGCTGGGGCGTCGTCCAGGCGGTTCGACGGTCGGACCAACCTCGCAATCACGGCTTGTGTCACGCCCAGGACCTTCATCGTTGCCTCGCGACAGCAAGCTTCTGAAGGATCAAACACGATTCGTATTGTGAATTCTTGAACATTGGACAACCTAGATGAGTGCTACTCATCGTCAAGACGACTCGGCAGGTCGGCCACGACCGCGCGGAGCGGCGGGGCTTTCTCCATGAGGTAGCGGACGTCCGCGATTGAGACCTCGTCGCCCGGCCTGATCTGTGCCGCCGCCACGCGGCGGCCGTTGATCCACGTCCCGTTGGTGCTGCCAGGTCTCGAACCACCACATCGCCCCGATCAGTTGTGATGATGCAGTGCCGCCGGGAGACTCGGAGTGATCCTAGCCGAACGTCGCATTCTGGATGCCGGCCGACCATGAGGACGTCACGTTCCAGCGATATGTCCGGCCCGACCGACAGGGCGAGCAGAGTGGGCATGAGAGTGGTTCCTTAAAGGAGGTCGCTTCTGAAGTCATAAGCTGCGTAGAATCAGGCGGCCGTTTGACCGCTCGCTGGCCTGGTCAACGGCCGTGACGTCGCTGTCGAAATCGCCGATCAAGTGGTTCTGGCGGGCATTCTCATAAGGACCGGCCGGTCCAACAACGCGGCCGCACGGCTCGCCGGCCGCGATCTGCTCCCAGATCTGACGGATCAATTGCAGTTTCCGCTCGACGCTCCGCGGCGAGATGGCTAGCCGCCGAGCAATCTCCCCGGCCTTATGCCACTCGAGCCGCATCACGGCAATTGTCCGAAGCGTATCGTCGCCCAGGGCTTCCATCAGGCGCCCTATATTCCTCGTCCAGTTGGGCCGCGAACTCCGGAGTCGGCTCGCGGCCGACGAACTGCGCCAGGCCCTCGTCTTCCGCATCGGGACTATCCAGCAAGGCCGATTCCCCAAGGACCCTTCCGGCCCCGCGCTTCTTGCAGGCCCGATTTCGGGCGATCGCGACGATCTTCCTGGTGGTGATCGACGACCAGCAATCGCCAGAGCTCGTCGCGGCTGGCGAGGCCGGGGAACTGGCCGCGACCAATACCCTCGCAAAAGGAGTGAAAGGCACTAGCGCCACGTCCTCCTCGTCGACGTCGCGTCGATTGTGGCGGGAAAGCTTCCTCGCAGCAACGCGGACCAACCGCTGGAAGTAGCGGTCCCAGAGCTTCCCGGTCGCTCGATCGTCGCCCAGCTTCACGCCGTCGAGCCAGAACATCACCGACTCATCACCCGCCATGCGGAATGCCTCCTGTCAAGTATCAGCTTGTCGATAGTGTCACCCTCCACCCGCGGATCGCGGACAGAGCCAGTCCTCAATACTTACGGTCGCCGCCGGCCTGATCTCCGACCCTGGTCGGTAGTTTTTCGATCGGGCGTGGCGCGGTGTCGGCTTTTCGTGGGTGTCCAGGTCACGGCATCGCATCGTTGCATGCCCGGGCAAGCGGTGGAGCAAGAAAAGACGAGGCCCGCGCAACGCGGTGGGCGTTGCACGGGCCTGGGGTTCTTCCGGGAACTTGACCGCGTCGGAGGCCGGCGGCGGTCGATCAGGACGACGTCGCGGGTTGGCGTAGGCCACGAAGCCGCTCCACTTACCTCCCGCTTTCTGGATATTCACCCACTCGTTGCCCGAACTGTCCTGGGTGATGACGTCAAGCGTGCCGAAGCCGCTGTTGAGGGCAGTAATCCAGGCGGCGTTGCCGCCGAGCGAGCTAAACCCGGACCAACTCCCGTCGATGGTGCCGAAATCCGCCTCGCTGGCGGTGAAGCACTGCTCGTCGACCCAAACGGCGTTATCCAGGCCGATCGCGACCAGGGCCACCCCGCCGTCAGGGGCCTGCGCCGCGGCGAGCGATTGTACGACGCCACCGGTGAACGCCCACCCCGCGAAGTTGCCTTCAGCCGTCTGCTCGTTGACCCAAGCGCCGCCTTTGAGGTCGATGGCCGCCACGACCGCACCGCCACTGGGTCCTGTGCCACGGAGATCGACTTGACCTGGCCGTGGATGCTGGAGAACCCGGTCCAACTGCCGTCGACTTTCTGCTGGTCGACCCAGACGGCGTTATCGTTCCCGATGACGAAGACCTGGCTCGCCGGTCGGGCCCGTCGTCGCAATGATCGATTGATAGTGGACGACGTTGCCACCCAGGGGGACCAGCCGCTCCAGATGCCGTAGACATTCTGCTGGTCGACCCAGCCCTGGTAGTCGGTACCGATGCCGAAGACCGTCGTCTCGCCGTTGCTGGTTTTCGTCGCGGCGACCGAGAGCATGTTGCCGCCAAGGTTAACCGCCCCGGACCGGCTCCCGTCCGGGTTCTGCTCGTCGACATAGACGGAGCCGTTGGACCCGAGCCCGACGTCGGTCGCGTTGCCGCCCAGGGCCATCGACGAGACGTAGCCGCCGACGTCGGTGCGCCAGAGCGGGTTGAGGGCGTAGACGTGGTTGTCCGGGCCGAGGCCGTAGACTTGAGGCCCCGCCACAGTGACCTCCTTGTATGCGCCGCCAGGTTTTGGAATCCGCTCCAGCCGCTCGGGCGGCTGCTTTCGCGTACCGCTAACACGTATTTGTCGACCTCGATGTTGTTGGAGGCGTCGATGGCGTAGACCGTCGAGATAGAATACGGCTGCGTGACGATGGACTTGGCGTAGCCGCCCAGGTCCGTCCATCCGGACCAGGTGCCGTTGGACTCCGACTGGGTGTAGACGGCGTTGTCACCGCCGATGGCGAAGACTTCCAGTCCGTTGTAGGTCGTCAGGGACCCGGCGACGTTCTTGACGTAGCCGCCCAGGTCGGTCCACCCGCTCCAGCCGACGTTTAGGGTGTACTCGTCGACGAAGGCTTGGTTGTAGGCCCCGACCGCGAACACCGCCGTGCCGACACCCGGGACCGCTGTCGACGAGATCTGAGTGACGTTGCCGCCCTGGTCGTTCCACCCGCTCCAACTGCCGTCGGTGTTCTGCCACTGGGCGTAGACGGAGTTATCGGACCCGATTGCGAAGACCGCCGGAGTATCGACCGGCGACGCGCCGCGGTGATCGACTTGAAGTAGATGCCGCCGCCGATGTTGAGGGTGGCCCACCCGGTCCAGGAGCCGTTGGAATTCTGCTGGATAAAGTGGACCCCGTTGTCGGGCCCGATGGTGAAGATCGCCGGCAGGCCGCCGATTCCAGACGACGTCACGGCGATCGACTTGGCGTAGCCGCCCAGGTCGACCCAGCCGGTCGAGCCAATGCCCGGGATCTGCTCGTTGACGTAGACGGCATTGTCGCCGCCGATACCCACAAGCGCTGTCCCGTTCACCGTCTGGTTCCCATAAAGCACTACCGAGGTGACCGACTGGAGGTAACCGTTGGGGGCCGACGCCGAGGCCGCGTTGAAGTAGGCGGTCAGGTCGGTCGCGAACTGCTGCGGGGTCGGAGGCGTCATGCCTCCAGTTGAGAAGATGCTCTCGAGCTGCGAGAGCGTGCTCGACGCGATGCCCGAGGCTGTAGGCGCCGCGAAAGTACCTCACCGAGTCCTTGAGGATCTGCTTCAACTCGAACTTGACACCATAGGAAGTTTTTCCCCCGGCAAGGCGTTCGTGACCGGTGCGGGGGCCTCATTCGGCACCGGGATCGCGACCTGGGGTTCCCCGTCCGGCAACGGTATCCCGGTCGGTAGGTCGGACGTATCGACCGGAGAGGTCGAGGGGATCGCGACCAAGGGTTCCCCGTCCGGTATCGGGATCGCGGTCGGCAAGTCCTGCACGCCGACGCCGGCCTCCATCGCGAGTTCACTCAAGGAATTATCCAAGGAATTCGCCGGGCTGCCTACGACCATCGTGGCATCCCCCAGGGCGTCTCGGTCCCCCCGATGAGGTCGCCGTAGAGCTCGTGGGAAATTCCCCGACTCCCCGCCGACGAAGCTGGAGAGGCCGCCAAACAACGCGAACCCCAGTGTTCCGAGCCGGCAGCGGCCCCGACGTTGTTGCCGAGCGACTGGCCGCTCGCGGCGTTGTTCAAGAACTGGTCGAAGGCCCCGGTCACCGCGCCCCCGGCGGCGCCCAGCACGGCCCCACCAAGCACCCCGATCCCGCCAGAGACGAAGCCTGTGGCCGCGCCGATGCCGAGGTTCTCGCCGTAACCGGACCAGCTCCAGTTGCTGTTGACGGTCCCGTCGGAGTTCGTGTTCTCGGCGTTATATTCGATCCCCTCGATCCCCGCCCCGATACGTCGCCCCGGCCATCCGCCGGCCGGCCCGTCAAATGGCTCGGATGCGGTGAGGACGACCCCGCCGAGGATCATCAACCCGTCTATCCAGTAGGACAGGCCCGCCTCCACCGCCGGACTCGTGAAGGTTGTCTTGAGCTGGCTGCCGAATTGCTCGAAGCCGCTGGTGAAGGCGCGACGCGGTGTTGAAGTCGCTCGAAAGGTCGGCTTGAGCGGCCTGAGCGTTGGAGGCCACGACGGTGGCGAGGTTCTGGAGGTCGCCGGACACCTGCCCGGCGATCTGCGGGATGTCGCTCGAGACGACCGTGCCGAGCTGGCTGATCGCACCAGTCACGGCCTTGCGGCCTGCGGGAAGACATTGCCGATGGCTGTGCCGATCTGGAGGCTACTCGTCACGGTTGACTCGACCATCTGCACGTCGTTGGCTACGGTGGTGAGGAGCTGCTGACCGTAGTTCTTGATGGCACCGATGGCCTGCTCGGGCCGCTGGTGATGGCGCCGATGGCCTGCTGGCCATAGTTCTCGACGTCGCTGACGGCCTGCTGGCCGATGTTCTCGACGTCGTTGGCGGCCCCCTGAAAGAAGCTGCCGATGTCGCCGAAGATGGACATCAACTGCAAAGTTTCGAGACTCTCGACTCCTGGCAGGTACTGCGGCGGGACTTGCTCGGCCGCTTGCGGGACGATTTCGCGTTCCAGAAAGTACGGGCGGACATTGTGGTGTTCCTCAAGGTGATGGCCCGAACAATCGTCGCGGGCCGTTGCAGCGCCCTCGGAAATCGCTCCCGTCCGGACACCCCCTACTTCGATATGGCAAAGAGCCTCGACGCCCCGCCACCACACCCAAGGTTTGGCGGGCCTCCGCAAATCGACGACGGACCCATGGGTCATTGCTCGATCCCCAAGCCGATACGCAGGTCAACGAGATCGGCTACTTTGGCGGTTGCTCTCTTTGTCGATGGAGTATGTCGAACGGGAGACGCCCAAGGACCGGCTGCAAGGCAAGCCGACGCCCCACGTGCAGCGGCTGTTTTTCTGGTGCGCTGGCCCGCGCGGTCGCCTTCGCCCCCCGTCACGGCATAGTCCACGGCGACCTCAAGCCGCACAGTATTCGCCGGAGGCCACGATGTTCACCTTGCGGCGACGGAGCAGCCCAGTACGTTGATCCGCCCGCGGAACTCACTCGCCCGCGCTGGGCCCATTGAAGAACGTCGACTTCGGGCTGGCTAACTTGATCGACGACAGCCTGGGTATCAGACCTGCGAGTTGGTCGGGACGCCCTTCCACATATCCGCGGGGAAACTTACGGGCCAGGGCGGGGCGAATGAGGCCAACGCTCAGGACATGCTGCGGCATGTTAAGCACTGCGCTGGCTCGATTTCCCTCAATGCGGCCCGGCCAAATAGTTGATGCCGACGTCGGCAGCCGATAGAATCAAGGACATGCGCGGTGATCGCTGGTGGAGAAATGCCTCAATTCGGTCAGAAGATCATGAAGCACCTGAGCGGGACGATTTCGCCGCAAGTTCGCCCCGGATAAGCTTTGGGGATGTAGCTCAATTGGTTAGAGCACCGGCCTGTCACGCCGGAGGTTGCGGGTTCGAGCCCCGTCATCCTCGTTGAAATCGATCGGCTGAGAGTCAGCACAACTGTCGAGGCGAGACAGAGCGGCCTTCAATGGTTCCGCAATTCGGAAATTACCGGATTGAGGTCGCTCCTGCCATGTCCAAAACCCTTTGCGTCCCGTCTGTCCTTCACCGTCGGCCATCGGGCCTAGCGGTCGTCACGCTCAACGGCGAAGACTACTATCTGGGTCGCTATGGCACCCAAGAGAGCAAGGCCCAATACTAATCGACCCGGCTCGCTGAAAAATCTCGGGCTAATCAATGAGCCGTTCGGTGGAACCAGGAGAAGTCGTCCGCGGTCCTCCGTACGGGCGATCATGTGGGTGGCGTCACGCAGACCCGTGCGATCGAAAGGGTTTACCCGTCACTGTTCGGGCCACTGAAGCCCTGCCAAGGAAAGAGCAGGCTGAACCTAAGTCTCCCCCAACTTCCCCTACGGTGTCTCCTGAACCGGCACTCGTGTCAGGTTTTCGGCGCATCCTCAGAAACGAGCCGGTATGCGACGACTTGCATGCGGCGACTTCCTCCGGCGTACCCGTCACCACGAGTTCGCCTCCTCCGTGGCCGCCTTCCGGGCCAAGGTCGATCACGTGATCGGCTGTCTTGATCACGTCCAGGTGGTGCTCGATCAAGAGCACCGTGTGCCCGGCGTCCACCAGCCGGTTCAACGACTCCAGCAGCCGATGCGATGTCGGCCAGGTGCAGGCCGGTCGTCGGTTCGTCGAGGATGTACACAGTGTGCTTCGATCGCTGCAGCTTGCTCAGCTCGGTCGCTACTTTGATGCGCTGAGCCTCGCCGCCGGAAAGGGTCGTCGCCGACTGGCCCAACGTCAGGTATCCCAGCCCGAGCTCGTCGAGCACTTCGATCTTTTTGCCCACCACCGGCTCGCCCGCGAAGAACACGGCCCCCTCCTCGACCGACATGTTGAGGACGTCGTCGATGGTCTTGCCGCGCAGCGTGACCTCCAGCGTCTCACTGTTAAACCGAGCTCCCTTGCACGCGCCGCAGGTCACTTCCACGTCGGGCATGAAGTAGAGCTGCGTCGTGATCACGCCTTCTCCCTGGCATTCCTCGCACCGGCCTCCCTTGACATTGAAACTGAATCGCCCGGCCTTGTAGCCGCGCTCGACCGACAGCGGCGACTGGGTGAACAGGTCGCGGATCGCGTCGTAAAAGCCAATGTAGGTCGCGGGGTTCGAACGGCTGTTCCGGCCGATCGGCGATTGATCGATGTTGACGACCTTGTGCACGTGCTCGATACCGTCGATGCCATCGTGCTCCCCGGGCAAGGTCCGCGTATCGACAAGCCGTTTCCAGAGCGCTTTGTAAAGGATTTCGTTGACCAGCGTGCTCTTGCCCGAGCCGGAAGCGCCGGTGATCGCGACGAGCTTGCCCAGGGGAAAGGTCACGTCCACTGCTTTGAGGTTGTTTTCGCGAGCCCCGCGCACGACCAGCTTCTTGCCGTTGCCCGTTCGCCGTTTTTTGGGGGTGGCGATCGATCGCTTGCCGGAAAGGTATTGCCCGGTGGGCGAAGCCGTGCACGCGAGCACGTCGTTGATCGTTCCCTGCACCACGACCGTCGCCGCCGTGGACTCCCGGTCCGGGGCCCATCTCGACCAGGTGGTCGGCGGCACGGATGGTGTCTTCGTCGTGCTCGACAACGATGACCGTATTGCCGATATCGCGCAGGCTCTCGAGCGTGGCGATCATCTTGACGTTATCCTTCGGGTGCAGGCCGATGCTCGGTTCGTCGAGCACGTAGAGCATGCCCATCAGCCCCGACCCGATCTGCGTCGAAAGACGAATCCGTTGCGATTCACCGCCGGAAAGCGTGCCCGAGCGGCGATTGAGGTTCAGGTAGTCGAGGCCGATCCCCAGGAGCAATTCCAGCCGCGCTCGAATCTCTTTGAGTACTTGGCGGCCGGCGTCCGCGCCGCGGCCGGTTGGCTTGACGGTGCCCAGGAACGCATGAAGCTCGTCGAAGTTGAGCTGGCCGAGCTCATGAATGGTCTTGCCGCCGATCGTGAAGCACAACCTCGTGGCCCGGACCCGTGCGCCGTTGCAGTCGGGACAGGTGTGCTCGACCATCACGTTGTCGAGCCAGGCCTCCATGCCCGAGTTGGCCTCGCCTTTCTGGCGGTACCGGCGGTAGCGCCGCTCGATCCGGCGGGCGATTCCGCCGAAGCCGATCTCCTTGCCTTCCCAGTCGTCGCGGGCTTCCTTTCGCTTCAGGCGGCGAGGAAAGCGTGATCTTCTGGTCGATACCACCCAGAATCACCTGCGCGCACCGACTCGGGGAGGTTTTCCCAAGGGGTATCCAGGGAGAAACGTAAGCGACTTTGCCAGGCTGTACATCACCCGTCCGTCCCACGTCTCAGGATTGTACTTGAACGCCTCGCGCACGAAGCAACCGCCGCGGATGCTCCGCCTGGGATCGGGAACCAGGAGCTCGGGGTGCGTCAGCTTGTGCACTCCCAGTCCGCCGCAGGTCGCGGCAGGCGCTCTCCGGGTTATTGAACACGAAATAGTCGGGCTGGATGTCGCCATAGACGAAGTGATGGGTGGCGCTGCAAAGTCCGTGGTAGAACCGCGTGCTTTCCGCCTTGGTCGCCCCGCTGATGACATGAGCCTGGAGCAGCCCATCGCCCACCAGCAGGGTTGCGGCGATCGCGGCCTTGATCGCCTTTTCGTGCTTGCGGCTGACGACCAATCGGTCCACCACCGCATCCATGTGGCGGACCTTCGATTCGTCGAGCTCGACTTGTTCGGAAATGTCCACCGGCTTGCCGTCGACGATCAGCCGCCGGCAGCCCTTCTTGCGCACTTCGGTCAAAACGAAGTCGAGTTCCTCGCCGTAGACCTTGAACACCGGCGCGCGCAGCTCGATCTCGGTTCCCTCCGGCAGCGACAGGATCGCTTCCAGAATCTGGCTTGCCGTTCGGCTGGGCGTCGGCTCGCCGGTGCGCGGGCAGCGCGGCTCGCCGATCGTCGCGAACAGCAGGTTCAGGTAACTGGCGATGTCGGTCATGGTGCCGACGGTCGAGCGCGGGTTGCTGCCGATCGTCTTCTGCTCGATGGAGATCACCGGAGACAGGCCAAAGACGAAGTCCACATCCGGCTTGGCAACCTGGGCGACAAACCGCTTCGCGAAACTGGAGAGCGATTCCATGTACCGCCGTTGTCCCTCGGCGTAGATGGTGTCGAACGCCAGGCTCGATTTGCCCGAGCCCGACAGCCCGGTAACCACGATGAGCTTGTCGCGTGGGATCTCGACCGAGATGTTTTTGAGATTGTGCACGCGCGCGCCCTGCATGGCGATGGTCGTGCGCGCCGCGGCCTTGGATTCGTTCCGCCTGGCGGCCGACCTAGACGCCATCGGGTCGTTCCTCGAGGTAGTAGAAGGCCAGTTCCTGGACTTCGATGTTGCTCTTCCTGGTGAGCTGCACCGGCGTCGAGGCCTTGCCGATCAAGCCCTGATCGGCCAGGTATTCGCACGCTGCCGTAACGCCGCCGACATCAAGATTCCGTCGAAAATGGTCCTCGATTTCCGAGCAGGACCGCACTTCGCCGACCTCGCGGAGGTGGTCGATCACCGGCTTGAAGAGCTCGACAGCACGTTCGGCCATGTAGTCGTCGATGGCCTCGAGCGCCGCCTCGACATTCTTCCGCGTCTTCTTGCTGTTGAGCAGGTCGACATAGATCGTCTTGAAAAACGCGGGGTTCAGCTTCATCGCCTGCGGGATCACCTCGCGATCGGCAAGCAATTTCCGGCCGATGACCTCGATTTGCGCCAGCGGCGTCGCGGCGTAGAGAATCCAGAGGGCCGTGTAATCCAGGTCGCCGCGGGTGAGGAGCCACTTGTGCGCCTTGTAAATCGGTGCCAGTGCGTGCGTGGCCGCGCGCAAGAGCTGCAACTGAGTGTCGTGTTCGCCAATCTCGCCGAGCTGGCTGCAGAGATCGGCGATCGTCTCATCATGGGTGTAGAGCAACCGGCCTTTGGCCAGGAGCGAGTGCATGAACGAGTTGCGAATCGACCCTTCGATCATCTTGCGGAACTGTGCCCTCGGCACGAGCATGGCATGCACATTGAGCCCGTCCGCAAAGAGCGCCAGGTCTCCTTGCTCAACCTTCTTGTCGTCGATGGTGACCAGCACCAGATCGATGTCTGACTTGGCCCACACCGTGTCGTGGGACAGGCTGCCACAAAGTATGGCGGCCAGGACGGCGCGGTCTAGCCTCACTTGAGCGACGAGCGCGTCAAGCGCTTCATAAAACCTCGCCTCGAGCGGCCCGTTTTGCATGCTATACCACCATTGACGTCACCTGTGATACTCCCATCCAGACGATCCGGAGTGGACCGTTTCGCGATTATAGTCAATGTTTTGGTCGGATGACCGACTCGGGGAACAGGATCGGTCCCACAAGAGCAATTCCGGTTTCAGCACGCATCGCCCGTAACGGCAACTATGATTCACTGAGGAGGCTGTCGAAGCATTGCTCCGAACTTCTGAGCCGGAGCAATCTCCGTGTTCTCCTGGGAGTGTGACCCGTACACCTTCGTTTTGCATCGCTCACTTATGCCCACGCCAGCACCATGAATCTATTCAGACCGCGCTACCACATCGGTGACATCCTAAAGTTTACTGGCATCGTTTCTGGGATCCTGACTCTTTTCTCCTGGAGCGGAGCCGATCGGGCCATTTGGCCAAGGTCCGTCTTCTATCGACTCGGGATTGCCGTTGTGTGTGCCTTATCCTTAATGCGGCGCAGGATGAGATCTCCCCAGTGCCAGGACTGTGGAAGACCCTTCTCCCCGGCTTGGCACCGTGAATCGAGCGGACTGTGTCCGTATTGTCGTGTGGCAAAGGCTCCGCCCCAGCAGCGTCGTCGCCTTGCGGCTCAGGGGTTCGTCCTCATCACGGTCCTGCTTATGATGTTGTCGTTTCTGCTGCTCCATCCATTCGCTGGTTTGTTGCAAGCTCGTCTGGGCATACTTGCCTCCACGATGATCGCCATCGGGCTGTTCGTGACTCTGTTCCTCTTGCTTGCCGGGGTCATGCTCGTGCGGTTTCTCGTGCGAAAATGGCGACTAACGAATCCCGGCTATGCCCTCCGAGTTGCCAGTGCCTGTGCCCGTGAGGTCGCCAGGCAAACGACTTTCGGTCCGATCTCGGTTTACATCTTCGGCCCAGATGACCCGACCTCGATGTTGGAAAGTCAGCTAGAGATTTGTCGGGACCAATTTGAGTGGCTTGTCGATGAGCAGCTTGAGGTCAAACGCCCGCCTCGTTTCTTTGTCTTCGGTAGCAGGGCCTCTTTCAATGAATTCTTCAGGTGTGTATTCTTTTACAGGAGCAACCTCGACGGGATGTATATTCCTTGGTCCACGTCGACCATCTCGATCACGACCGAGTTTCCGGCTTATCGGCTGGCTGACCCAGAGCGACTAACCCGAGTCCTCTTAGGTTATTACTTCTTGGATTCCTACAGGAAAGGCCGCACGCCATTATGGCTCCAGGTGGGTACAGCCAATCTCGTCGCCTGCGGCGGGGACGAGATGGAACTCGCCCGGCTCAATCGCAAGATGCTCGCGGCCCTATCCAGAGGAACGGCGCTCGGGACTGCTGACCTTTTTCACCTCAACCCGACATCCATAATCACCTTGGTGAGGGATTGGCAGGATTTCAAAAAGTTCAGCAGGTATACCCAGTTGATCGCCCAATCGTGGTCTGTCGTCGAATTCCTCTGCTCCCAGCAGCAAGGGCTGGAACAATTTCGGGCTTTCCTCGGTGGGCGGTCCTCGAAAGCCCCGATAGAGGAGGTCTTTAATCACCATTTTTATTACGGGTTCGAGATCTTGCTCGAACGATGGCGCTCGTGGGTCTTGAATCGTGGGATCGGGCTGCATGAATCCCCTCCACTTGACATCCGTGATGCGCTGCTTGGGAGACTCATTCCCATGGTCCAGGATCATGAAGCAAACCAACTGGAGCGGATCCAAGCAATCCGTGAGATGGGTAGGAGCGGATACGTTCTGGGCGCTGATGCGTTAATCGAGGCCCTTCGGAGTGATGATCAGATCCCAGCGGAAGAAGTCGTGTGGTCCCTGGAGTCGATCTCGGGCTTGGCATTGGGCGATAACGTCGAGCGATGGGCGGACTGGTTCGATCATCTTCCGAAGGAGACTGTCCGTGCCGAAGAGATGGCCGGATAAAGCTGAGTCGAACCCAAATTGAATGTTATTCATGCTCGCACCTAAATCAGATGAGCTGTCAACAGGGGGTGCGACTGGAGAAAGCCCTGGATCAGAGCGGACAAAGCCTCGGATTCGTCCTCAAGCACATAGTGTCCCGCCTGCTCGAAGCGATGGACCTCGGCGTGCGGAAATCGGCGGGTCCACTCGTCCAGGAAGGGCCGGTCGAAAACGAAATCACGCATGCCCCAGCCAATCAGCATGGGCACGGACGCAAGCAGGTTGAGCTGGTTCTCAACCCAAGATACTAGGTCATAAGAACGATCTCCGGGTCGCAGAGGGATGTCCTGGACGAACCGGTGGATCGCGATCCGGTTTGCCCAGGAATCATAGGGAGCGACATACGCTGCGCGCACGTCGCTGGGAAGCTTTGTCCCGGTGCAGCCGATCAGGGCCGTACCGCGGGCGAACGCGTTTAAACCGCGGACGGCCCACGATCCGATCAGAGAGGCACGGCAGATCCCCAGGGCCCAGGGCAACGACTTCTCTCGTGGCATGTGAAAGGCCGCCGTGTTCATGACCACGAGCCGGGCGATGCGCTCGGGATGGCGGGCCGCGTAGGTCATGCCGATCATCCCACCCCAGTCGTGCATGATCAGGGTCACCTTGCGGTCGATTGCCAGGTGGACGAGCAAGGTCTCAAGGTCGTCGACCCGGCTGGCAAGCGTATAGGCATAGCGTGAGTCGTCGGGCTTGTCAGAATATCCGCAGCCGATGTGGTCGGGAACAACGGTCCGATAGGCGGGGCTAAGCCGCTCGACCAGTCGCCGATAGTAAAAAGCCCATGTAGGGTTGCCGTGGAGCATCACTACCGGTTCGCCCTGGCCCTCGTCCAGGTAATGGAGGTTCAGGCCCGAGCGGTCGAGATCGCAGCCGGGATGGGCGGCAAGGTAAGTGTTCAACTCTGGCGAGGAGCCGTGGCGATGGCTTACGGAATGCTTCACATCACCAGTCCAGGCCGAGCATGAGGCAATTGAGCCCGCTGCCGATGCCCAGGAACGCCACCCGATCGCCGGGCCGCAGAACCTCACGATCCTCGGCCAGGGCCGCGGTCAGAGGAAGCGACACGGTGCCGATGTTGCCGAGGTAGGGAAACGTCGAATAATCCTTGTGGACCGCGATACCAAGCGACCCCAGCATGGTTTCGCGATGGGTCGCTCCGACCTGGTGGCAGATCACCTTGTCGATCTGACCCTTCACCCAGCCAAGCTTGCGGAGGAAGGCGTGCCAGGTGCGGATTCCTAGCTCGACCCCATGAGCGAGCACAGCGGCCGAGTCGGTCGAGGTGAACTGCAAGAAGTGGTGCGCGGAGAGCGGTTTGATCGCCTCGATACCCCAGCGGCAAAGGCCATGAAACTGGGGTGCCGCCTGGGTTACTCCGCCCACCAGCCGTCGCCTCTGATCGCGGCCGAAAGTTCCATCGGAAAGCAACACGGCGACCGCACCCGAACCGCCGGTGAGAGTGGCCAGCGAGCGCTTGAAGAACTCCATGCTGCGGTCCTGGCACATCCGCTCGATCATAATGTCGTTGATCTCTCGGGCCGTCTCGCTTGCAACCACCAGGCCAGAGCGGATCTGCCCGAGCTCGATCCGATTGGCGATTTCGATGATACCGTTGAGCACCCCAAGGCAGGCGTTGCTGAGATCGTACACGATGGCATCGGGACCGATCCCCAGGTCGGCGGCGATCCGGCAGGCCGTGGCCGGCTCGAAGAATTCGCGGCAGACTCCTCCGTAGATCAACGCGCCAACCTGCTCGGGACCAACATCCGCGCTCTCAAGGGCGCGGCGGGCCGCCAGGGCGGCTCCTTCGGACAGCCGATATCCTTCTTCCCACCAGCGCCGCTCGATAATGCCGGTCAGAGCTTCGAGTTGCCCTGGACTGAAGTGAAGCGCCTCATAAACGGGCTCGAGCCGAGATTCCAGCTCGGCCGACGACACCACGACCGGTGCGATCTCGTAACCAAACGCTTCGAGGTAAACCTTCGAATAGTTCATTGACCCTGTTCAGACCAAGAAAGTCAGCTCCCCCGGGCAGGCGTTTCGCGCCCGTCCAGTCGGAGGGTGAAATCGCTCAACTGATAAATCACTTTGCCGTCAACCCAAAGATGGCCGTCCGCCTTGAGCCAGCGCCGGTCGTCGTCGCGGGCCGTGATCACGGCCTGTGTCGTCACCTGCCGGTCGGAGCCGAGGATCTGCCCGCGATAGACCCAGGTATGAGGGTGCGCCAGTCCCGGCGAGTCGAAGGTCGCGCCTTCGGCGCAACCCCAGGCGCTCGGTTGCAAAGACTTTAAGGAGTTGCAGAAAAGATTCCAACCCCAATGAACCCGGCCAAACCGGATCATCCAGGAAATGCGCCTGGAAGAACCAGGCATTCGAGTCCACCAGGGCCGACCCGGAGACGACGCCCAGGCCGTGCATGCCGCCGTCCTCGACCAGGAGATCGATCTGTTCGACCATTCGCCATCGCCGGTCGGGGAAAGGCGATCGATCGAGCAGCGGAAACGATCGCGCGCCAGAGAGCTCCGCCGCCGTTGGCACATACGGCGACGCATCGCGAATGCCCACCTGCTTGGTAAGCGCCTCCGGATGGAAGAAACCGAAATAGGTTGCACCATCGAAAACCAGCAACCCGTTGCAGCGAATCGAGAATTCGTAGTGCTGGATGATCATGCCGGCCGACCGAGTGACTTTGGCTACCTTGACCGCCGTCCGCAAGGTGCCCGACCGCGGGCCGACGATGGCATGCTGGCAAGCGGTGCCTCCCAGGTTGCGGAATTTGAGTGGCTGGCTGCTTGCCAGGGCAGAACCCATGTAAGCCGCAACCCAGCCGCACGACTGCAGCGCCGACTCCAACACGACGGCGTACGGAACGCGCTCTTGTCGATCCGCCTCGAAGTACCAGGCATTATCTGGGATGTCGTATTCCGCCTGGGCCGAGGTCCCCGCGGCCATCGTCCACGGCTCGCCTTCCAGGCCGACAATCCTGTCCAGGAACTGGTAGGGAGGCCGGGGAAGCCGGGCGATGAACTGGCCGTCGTCGAATACCCGGTAGCGATCGCCGAATCCATCTGACGGTCTGCCCGTCGCGAACGCCAGAATCTGCTCCTTGCCGTAAAGTATCCTCGGCTCGGGTAATCCGGCACGCTGACCGCCGGAAAAAGCCGCGGATGAAGCCCCTCGAAGCGACACCGACTCGCGACACCGCCGCCAGAGCGCTTCGAGCCCTTCCCGGGTCGTGCCCGTCAGCCGCAGCGCAATGTCAGTGATCTCGACGATCGGCTTACCGTCTGCATACACGAGCGCATCGGCGATCGCGAACGGCTCAGGAGCATAGCCCACTTCCTTGATGACGACTTCGTAAGCGACCTTCCGGGTCGATTCGATCACCTGGCCGCGGCACCGCAACCGATTGGCCACGCCCGGCAGTGGCTCGAAGGCGGCCTGGCCACGGGCGCCGACCCATCCAAGACGCATCATGAAGATGCGCAATGCGTGCAAGCAGCATTCATATATCAATGTTCCTGGCATGACGCGGTCGTCTACGAAGTGGCAGACCATGAACCAGTCGTCGGGATGAATATCGGCCTCGGCGCGAATCAGGCCCAGACCATACCGGCCGCCGGCGGTGTCCAGCCTCGGAACTCGATGCACCAGCGACATCTGGCCGCCGGGCAAGGGAAGCGGGTCGACCAAGCCTAGCTGGTCGAACGGGGGACCGAACGCACCATTCAGATCACCTCGGCGCAGGGCCTCGACCTGACCTTCATCAAGCGACACGAGAGAGGCCGGAGCCAGCTCGGTCCAGTCCGCCGGCTTCACTCCCGGGCGATGCCTCGAATCGAGGGGCCGTGGAACGACGCCCTTGCCGGCTGCCAGCTCCGCGGCCGAAAAAAACCCGGCGCAGCCGTCGCGCATAGTCAACAGCCGCTCGCCCCCGACAGTCCCCTCAAACTCGAATCGAAAGAGGTGCGTATCGCCCTGGCGGAAAAAACGCGTGATCTTGATGTCGTAGCGGATCAGTTCGCCCGGGCCGGGAAGGGAACGGTGGAAGATAACGCTCGCGTCCAACAGACGGTAAACCGCAAGCCCCTTGGTGATGAAATCGATGCCCAGATAAGCGGAGAGAAAGAGGTCCGCCTGACCCGACTCGATCGCGATCGAGGGCGGGATTCTGCTGGCGTCGAGATACCAATCGCCGGCAAGGATGTCGTGCTCGGTGACCACCCGCCCGTTCGAGACCGACCTCGGCTCGCCCTCGATTGCAACGATCCGGTCCACCAACATGAGCGGCTCGTCGGGAAGGCGCACTCGCGTGGGATGGTTGTCGATCGTGGCATACTCATGACCCAGCACCGCGGCAATCGAGCCAATGGCAAACTCCAGGCACTGCGAGCGATCAAAAACGCACTGAATCTCATCCCGAGCGCGGCGATTCACCAGAGGAGCTAAAGTTGGACAATGCTCGGACAACGCCTCGGCCTCCTGCGAGTCTTTCTTCGCGAAGCTCTTGATCAGGCCAAGCTGATACTCCAGAGTCCTGCCGATCAGCGCGCCGTAGTAACGTGATACTCTGAGAAAAGCCTCGTGGGCACTGGCCATCGCCACCTCGGCTCCAACCAAGTGGCCTAACAAGGGCGCCGTCAAGGGCGAAATATCGGGCGGCGGCCCGGGCATGACGAGCTCTCTTTTGAGATCGACGGCCAGAGAGTCTCGGCCCAGAATAGGTCTTCGCGGCAGAATCGGCGACAGCGCAGAGAGACTTATGGTTATCAATCGGCCCAGCTCCTCCGGCTGGTCGTGTTCGTCGGCACGGAGGCCCACGGCGAGCGTCTTTTGTCCATAGAGTGGATCGAGATCCACCGGAATGCGGCAAGTAACCAGGTGAGCCAGCGCCTCCAGGATCGCACCCAGCGAGTCGCGGCCCGCCTGACAAACCGAATAAGCCATGTGAGGACGGTCCGCCAGGATCTGGCCGATCAGCCGTGTGCACGATGATCCGGGGCCCATTTCCAGGAAGATCCGGAAACCATCGGCATACGCCTGGTTAATGACCGCTGGAAAATTGATCGGCCGGGTTGCCTGGGCCGTGATGGCCGCCGCCGCCAGGAGGCGGTCGGGATGATACGCCCGGCCCGAAACCCCGCTGTAGAATAAAATACCCGCGGGCGCGGCGGTGGGCTGATCGTGGAGCGCACGATAGTCCGACTCGACGGCCCGGCCAATCTCACAATGCACCGTGCTGACGATCGGCAGCTCGAGAAACGAACAATCCAGTGAATCCACGATTTCGCGCACCGCCCTCCGCTGGCCGCCGATCACCGTCTCATCGGGAGTGTTGCATATCAGGATGTACACGCGCTCGCGCCCGCCCAGAGCGGCCGCAAGATCAGCTTGCGAGCACGAGACGATCCCGGCAACCCAGTCGACTGGCTCAGACGCATCGAGCCGCCAGACTCGTCGTGCCGCGTTGCACGCACCGGCAAGCTCGGAGGCGAAGAGCGGTGAGTCGATCAGAGCACGCGCAAGCGAATCACGGTCGGTCCAAGCATGAAGCGCGACCAGCGCGGCCGATTCTCCCATGCTGTAGCCGATTCCCGCGGCCGGAGCCACACCGAGCATTTGAAGGACTTCGGTTGCCAGGCTGCTCACTGCCACTTGCGCGAGGATCGGTACCCTGTGATCGTCGAATCCCTTTGGCGGGTCGATGTTCCACCACACATCCGGCGAGAACTGGTTCCACAGGCACGCCAGGCGCTCGTCTTGAGCCCGGCAGACTTCAGGCCAGAACGCCGACAGGTCGCGTCCCATGCCGGCGAAGAAATTGCCCAGTCCGGGGTAGACGAAGGCCAGGCGCGCCGGCGAGCCAAGCGGCGGCAGGGGCGGAATGACCCTGACATCGGCCTGGTACATCGACACACTTTCGATTTCCTGACCCTGCGTGAGCGTCAGGACGATGTGGTCCAGCCCGCGCCGAAGCGAGGAAACCGACGTGGCCAGGACGGCTATGCCGAGGCGAAGCGACGGGTCCAACTTGCTCTGTCTCGACCAGCCGCGCCAGACGCTCGATCGGAGCTTCTGGGTCCACGCCGGCCAGCGCGATCAAGCCGCGGGTACGCTCGATCAGTCGGCCTCGGTCTTCCGCTTCGATAGCGAAGATGGCCAGCGGGCGGGCGCCTAGCGGCTGGGCACGCTCGGTCTCGATCAGTCCGCGGGGCTGCACATCATCCTCAGCGGCCTCGAGACTGATGGTGTGGCGGGTGCCGCCCAACCCGAACGCGCGGACCTCGGCCCTGCGTGGTCCCTCGGTCCGGTTCCTGAGCCAGAAGCGCGCCCCCCCGGAGTCGCTCGTGTCTTGCCCATGGGCTGGAATGAGCTGCTGGTAGAGACAAAGCGCCGCCCTGACCACAGCGGCCAGCCCGGTGGCCGCCCCGGGACGGCCAATCGCCGACCGCACAGAAGTAACGGTCCCATGCCGGGAGAGCGTCGCGTCGTCCGGATCGGCGGGGCCGATCGCTCGGCTGGTGACTGACTTGGCGTCGCGGACGATGGCATAGACGCGGTCGCCGTCGCGGAGAGCGTCGTCCAGGCGCTTCAGAATCAGGGCGGCCGCGCCCTCACCCGGTGGGGCGGCCCCGGCCACCTGGTTCGCCGCAAGCACGGCGCGCATGTCCGCCGCCAGATCGACCGAACCAACAACAACCGCATCCAGCTCTCCTTGTTCCAGCCAGCCCGAGGCAATCTGGAGCGCCTGGGTTCCCGACGTCTCGTCGCAGGAGACCGTAAAGCTAGGGCCGCCGATGCGGAACTCGCGGGCGATGCGGCTGGCCACCAAACCGCCCAGCGAGCCCATCGTCCGGTTCGCGTTCAGAGGTGGGCCGACCGCTTGTCGAAGCTCTTCTATCCAACCGGCCAGCTCCGCCCGGGAAAGGCCCAGATCGAGTTGCCGATTCCATATGGGGGCGGCAGCGGCGAGCCACCACCGAAGCTGATAGTTGTTGGTGTTCTGGTCCAGCCCCAGGCCGATCACGACCCCCGTTCTGGCACCTAGGCCACGATCCCACCGGGCGTCGGCCAGGGCCGCCGCCGCGACTTTGAGCATCAGGGCCTGTTGGGGCAACATTTCCTGGAGCTCGCGCGGTGGAATGCGAAACTGGTCTCCCCGAATGCGCACGGCGTCAAGGTAGTAGCCGGGGAACCGGCCGGGCTCTGGCTCCCCTGTTTGAGCCTTTCTCTTCCCCGCGGCTGCCCACCAGCGTCCCTTCTGAACCGGCGCGGCGCCGGTCGTGCTCGAAAAGACTTGTTCCTGAAAGGCCCGCAAGTCGGCAAACGGTCCGAAATGAGCCGCCATGCCGACAATCGCCACCCGACCAGGCCGACGATCCGTCGTCGCCGGGTTCGATGTGATCACCCATGATGGCGGCGCTGACTCTGACCGGGGCCCGGCCTTGTCGTCAGGCCGCTCGATCCATTCCTCAATTAATACGTGCGCATTGATTCCGCCGAAGCCGAAGCCGGAAAGGGCGGCCCGGCGCGGCGCGCGGGATGGCGCAGCGGCCAGGGCTGTGCCCTGGTCAGTACTCGGAATGGGCTGCCATCAAGCTCCAATCGCGACGACGGCCGGGTCAGATTAGCGGTTGGCGGCAACGTCTGGTACTTGAGGGCCAGCAAGACCTTGACCAGTCCGGCCGCCCCCGCCGCAGTGAGCATGTGGCCGACGTTTGACTTGACCGAACCGATTGCGCACTGGCCAGGAGACCAGCTCGGAGCGAGCTTGCCCCAGAGTTGTTTCAAGCTGTCCACCTCGACGGCGTCGCCGATCGAAGTGCCGGTAGCGTGGCATTCGATCAAGTCGACATCACTGGGGCTCCAGCCTGCCTGTTGGTAAGCCGCCTGCATGGCGCGATGCTGTCCTTCAGAACTGGGGGCAAGGAGGTCGCCGTGGATGTCGTTGGACAGCCCGATGCCACGAATCACCGCGTGGATTGTATCGCCGTGACGGACCGCGTCGCTTGACCGCTTGAGTACGAAGAGCCCTGCTCCTTCACCCACAACGAGACCGTCTGCGTGGGCGTCGAAAGGCGCTGCCTTGCCCCTGGCCGAAAGCGCGCGGAGCTGAGAGAAGCCCATCTGGGTGTAGAGCGGGTCGGGGCGTGAGACTCCGCCGGTAATCATTGCGTCAGCGCGGCCTGAGAGCAGCTCATCGACGGCCAGCTTAAGGGCGTACAGCGACGAAGCACATGCGGCGTCCAAGGTGAATAGCGTGCCTCGCAGCCCCAGGCGCTTGCGCCACGACTGCCGCGGGCAGCCCGGCGGGAAACGCATTCAGGGGCTCCGGGACCTCGTCAAGACAGTCCGTGATGCCCAGTCCCTCCTCGATGATCCTGCCCAGAATTGCTCGCGAGAACGACGACGAACCCTCCGTGGGCAGGACGATGTTGCCGAAGATGACGCCCACGCGATCCCGATCGAGCGCTTCGACACGGCTCGATTTCCAGGCCGCTTGCGCCGCGTGAAGGGCCAGGTGAAACACGGGATCGAGCCGCCGCACAAGCGCCGGGTCGATGTCTAAACCCGTGAGGTCAAGCGACACCTCGCCGACAAATCCCCCGCGCGTGGCATAAACCATGTCCGGCTGAGGGATGCGGGGATCGAACGCCTGAGACGAAGCGAGCAGCCAGCGCCCGGGGGGCACCTCGGTCGTCGCATCGACGGCCTCGAGGATATTCGCCCAGAAACTTTCCGGGTCGCCGGCGCCGGGGAAGACTCCCCCGTAGCCCACGATGGCGATTGCTTCATCGTCTGGAATGCTCATGACGGCCTTGCCTCGATCAGCTCGAGGCGGTTTCCAGCTCAGCCAAACGATTGCGGCGAAACGCTTGGTTGAGCGAGGCGTCGATCACGCACTCGTAGGATTCGATGCGGGCCACAGGGTTTGCATGCGAATCAAGGAAATCGATGTCGACCACGGCCCGATGTCCGTCGTGCTGGCGGACGGCGGCGAGCACCCGCACACCCTCGTCGGGAAACGCCCGGCGGAACTGATGATAAGCGCCCACGGCCGTCGGCAGCGAGCTCGACCCAAGCCGCTCGCGGGTCCAGAGCACGAGCAATTGAAAAGCAGCATCGATGGCCAGGGGATCGGTCAGCCAGGTCCGCCGTAAGGGCCGCTCGATCCACAAGGCGGGCGGAGGCGACGTCGAGACCCAGGCCGCGATGGTCTTTTCGTCGCAGCCCTCAACCTGTTGGATCGCCTGCATCGCCGGGCCGTGGAAGAGTACGCGACGATAGATCTGCTCTTGATCGGTTGCCAGCGGCGGCAACTTGGCCTCGGCGACCGAGCGTTCTCCCAGGCCATACCGGTCTGCGACGATCACCAAAACACTCGCGTGCGTGACCTCGCGGCCGCTTTCCAGAACGCCGCGCATTTCGACCGGCACCAGCAGTGATTCGCCTCGCCGCTTTCCTTTTCCGGCCCTGATCGAGACAATCGCGGGCCGATGGTCCCGGAGGACCACGCCCTTGAACAGTCGGAGGTTCTCCACCCCCTGCGCAACCATGCCGGGATGACGGTTTCAGCGCACCCTCGGCCAGCCATTCGAGAATCAAGGCCAGAGGCAAGACAGCATGACCATCGATCACGTGCGACCGGATCACCGGCAACGAGTCCAGGTCGATCCGCCGCTCAAACACCGGCTCCATTGTTCCGGTTCCGTTGGATCGGTGAGTAGCCGAACATGCCGTGACATCCCCCGCTCGCTCGTCCTCGTGAGCGGGACTTGCAACGACAGGCGAGGCGGAAAGCGTGGGGCCGGCCAAGACTACGACCTCTACCGGGCGGCTACCTCCGGGTTGGATCTCATCGATCAGCAACCGAACTCCTTCCGCCGGAGTAATCAGCCCCAGACCCTCGCTCTGGAACATCGGCTTCAAGGAGCCGTTCACCATGCCCCCATCCCATGGTCCCCAGTTGAATGCAACGACCCGGCAGTTGGCAAGCCGCCTCGACATCTTCTGGGCCCATTTGTTCAAGTATTCATTAGCCGCCCCGTATGCCGCCTGGCCAATCCGCCCATATCGGGCGGTGGACGACGAGAATAGGGCGAGGAATTGAAGCTGACCCGGATCGATCGCGTCGAAGAGCGACAGCAGCCCGCCGACCTTCGTGTCGAAGACGCTGTCGATCTGGGCATCGGTCTGGTCCTCGATCCGACGGTCGGCGAGTATGCCAGCGCCGTGGATCAAGCCTCGTACAGGCCCCGACCGGCGACGAACCTCTTGCAGCAAGTTATTCACGGCCTCCCGATTCCGAACATCGATGGCGTGATACGTCACATCGACGCCGGCAGCCGCAATCCGCTGGAGACTGTGCCTGATCTCGCGCTGGGACTGGACTAGCCGGAGCTGTTCACCAAGTTGACGCGGAGAGCAAGACCGCTCGGCGCGGTCGCGGAGGGCCAGCCGGATCTCGGCATCGGTCTGCAGCGCTGCCAGCCAGGCCGGTTCCTCATCCGTCTGTGGCGTGCGACCCAACAGGACCAGCCGGGGCCGGTAGGATCTGGCAAGCCCAAGGGCGACCTCGGCCGTGATACCCCGCGCGCCTCCGCTAATGACAACCACCTCGCCTGCGCGAAGCACAAGACTGTGTTGCCGATCCGGCGGAGCGGAGGGAACAGCCACAAGCTCCACCTGATTCGTGGTGCAATCTGTCAAACCCACCTCGGTCGGGCCGCGGCGCAGCAACTCTTCCACGATCCGATCAGCCGCGGATTCATGCGTCTGGTACGCGGCGTCGAGATCAATTGCTTTGCAGTGAACGTCGGGCCATTCGAGCCGCGCGGTCTTGAGTAGCCCCGTCAGGGCGCCGGAGCTCGGATCAATCTCGTCGCTCAGGCCGCACAGCCCGAATGCTCCGTCCAGCCGGGAAACCGTCAGCAGCGCCGAACCGCCGCGAGCCCCATTCAGGCGCAGCGACGGGCCGGCTGTGCGCAACAGTCGAAACGCGTTCTTCACCAGGGCCGACTGCTCGCCCGTCGTCGGGGCCAGGATGATCAGACCCGCGACCTGCTCACCAGGTTCCGAGACCGGCGGTTGTTCCGGCCCGATGAGCCGGACCTCATGACCCCGCTCCCTCAAGCGCTCGCGAATCGCTGGGGCCAGGGGCGACCCATCGTCAACCAACCAGATCTCACTCCCAGGCGTGATGGACGCCACTTCTCGCGACCCAGCACCCCCTAGCGGCTGGCGCGGGGAACCAGACGCTCGAGCGTGCCCGCTAGAGCGGCATTGGCCGCGGGCTGCTGGGCGAGGAAGTCGGCAATCTGGCGGAGCGTGCGCAGCGAACCCAGTTGCTCGGGATTGACCGCAGGAGCTTCCGGAAGACGGTCTTGCAGCGCCGCGAAAATCTCCACCCGCTTGATCGAGTCAATCCCCAAATCGTCGTCGAGCTGCATGTCCAGCTCAAGCATCTCCACCGGGTATCCCGTCTTCTCCGCCACCACCTGACGCAGGACCTCGGCCATGTCCACGGCCAGGGCCACTGCCGCCGCGGCGACCGCCGGACGACCTGGCATCGCCGTTGCGGCCGGCAACGGCCGAAACCGGGGAGCCGGGCCGCGACGTCGAGCCTTGCTGCCCCGAGGGCTGCTCAGCGAGGAAGTCGGCAATCTGGCGGAGCGTGCGCAGCGATCCCAAATGCTCGGGCTTGACCGCAGGGGCCTCCGGAAGACGCTCTTGCAGCGCCGCGAAAATCTCCACCCGCTTGATCGAGTCAATCCCCAAATCGTCGTCGAGCTGCATGTCCAGCTCGAGCATCTCCACCGGGTATCCCGTCTTCTCCGCCACCACCTGACGCAGGACCTCGGCCATGTTTACGGCCTGGACCGCGGAGGCCACCGAGGCTGCCGGATGAGCAACTCCGTTGCGGCCGGTGGGAACCGGAACCGGGGAGCCGGGCCGCGACGTCGAGCCTTGCTGCCCCGAGGGCTGCTCAGCGAGGAAGTCGGCAATCTGGCGGAGCGTGCGCAGCGATCCCAAATGCTCGGGCTTGACCGCAGGGGCCTCCGGAAGACGCTCTTGCAGCGCCGCGAAAATCTCCACCCGCTTGATCGAGTCAATCCCCAAATCGTCGTCGAGCTGCATGTCCAGCTCGAGCGTCTCCACCGGGTATCCCGTCTTCTCCGCCACCACCTGACGCAGGACCTCGGCCATGTCCACGGCCGGGGTTTGATTCGAAGCCGCCACGCAAATCGGAAGGGAAGTCGAGCCGTTGGCCGATTCACACGGGCGCTCGTCCGCGATGGCAGCCGCCGGAGCGACCCAGGGGCTGGTAATTGGGCCAGCAACCGGCGACGGAGGCGAGGCAACTTGCAAGCGGCCATCTTGATGGGTTCCCCGACCCAGGACTGCGTCTGTAAGTCGCTGCTGATGCTCCAGCAGCGACTGAAACGTGTGCTGAGTCGCGGCTTGTCCCTCGAGAAACTGGCGGTGAATTTGCGCGGTTTGCTCGGCAAGCCGCTGCAGCGCGGCAAGATTCTCCTGAGACTGGCGAATCGCCTCGGCTAACTCGGCTCGGTGCGGCGGGGAAACGAGCGGGTTCTCCAGGGCGGGCGCATGGACTGAGACCGCAGGTCGCGAATCAAGAGGCAGGGAGGATGCTCGGCCGTTACTGCCGGAGTGATGATCATGCTCGAAGGCGTTCATGGTCCGCTCGAGAAAGCCTGTTTCGTCGGCGTCGTGGCTGGCTCGCGAGACCCCGCGCTGCTCCGCGGGCGTCGATGTTATGGGCTCCGGATCAGGCATCGACTTCCGCGTGGGGTGGGCAGTTGTCGGTCGGCTCGCGTCACATTCCGGCCCGCCTTGATCCGTGAAACCGGCAACGGAGTCGCGGCTACGCGATGGCGCCGGGTGGGCGCCACACACCTTGACCGTCAGGTGCTTGCGGGTTGCAGGCAAGGACGCGGGCACCAGATTGCCCTCATCCCACTGCTCTAGATTGATAGGATAGCCAAGCGCCGCGAGGTTTGCGAGTGCCAGGGCCAAGCCGGCCAGGTTGCCTTCATCGCCTTCGCTCGGCAACGCATCAACGGCGATGGCCTGGTGCTCCCGGCTGTCGAGGATCGACCGCACCAGGCCCGTCAACCTGGCGCCCGGGCCGACCTCAACGAAGGTCCGGCCTCCCATCCGGTACATCGCCTCGATCTGAGCAATGAACTCAACCGGCTGGGAAAGCTGACCCGCCAGTAATTCCTTGGCGGCCTCGGCATCATCGGGGTAAAGCGAACCCGTTGTATTGGCAAAGGCTGGAATCTTGCCCGGCCTCAGCTCCGCCGCGGTCAGAGCTGTCTGGAAGCCCGCCTGTGCGGCGGCCACGAACCGGCTGTGGAACGCAGCCGACACCGCAAGCCTGCTCGAGTTGATGCGCTCGCGTCCGAAGAGCACCGCTGCCCGCTCGATCTCGGCGATCGGTCCGGAAAGCACCGACTGCCCAGGTGCGTTCTTGTTGGCGATCACGAGGTCCAGCGCGTGTGCCTGGATCAAACTTGCCACCTGATCGATCGGCGCAAAGACCGCGAGCATGGCTCCAGGGTTGTCGCTGTCAGCACAGTCGGCCATCACGGCCCCTCGCCGCCACGACAGCATCGCCAACGTCTCTGCGTCGACCCGACCGGCCGCGGCACAGTGCGGTCAGTTCACCGAAGCTGTGCCCGCCCACCAAGACAGGACGAACGCCGAAATCCTCCAGGAGATGCAGGAGCCCAATTGAGACGGCGCCGATTGCGGGCTGGGCGAACCTGGTCTCGCGCAGGGTCTCTTGCTGACGCGTTCGATCGTCCTGGCGAAAGCATGACGGGGGATAGATTAGGTCGCTCAGCCTGACCTCGTCGGCACCCGCGACGCTGTTCCAGAGAGCCAGCGCGGCTCGCATCCTCGGAAACCGACAGGCCAGGTCGCGGAACATTCCCACCGATTGCGAGCCCTGGCCCGGAAATAAAAACGCGAGTAAGCCGGGTGCCGGCCCTTTGCCGACGGCGATCGAGTCTGCTTCCGAGGCGGCGATTCCGGGACGGCCCTGCCACCCGGTGCCCGGCGCTTTTGAGGGCTCGACCCCGATCGTGCTCAAGCGGGCCGCAGCCTGCTCGACCAGCCGGGAGAGCACGGAACGGCCACGCCTGGCGACCATGAGTAAACGATACTGGTGATCGTGGCGAAACGCGGCCCGGCCGCGTGCCGCTTCACGCCGTACTTCCGGCCACGCAATTTCCCCGGCCCACCTTGGCAAACCGGCCGCCAGCCGGCCCCAGTCGTCGTCAGAGTAAGCCAGAATCTGGACATCACCTCCCCAATCTATTGCCGCCGGCTCTGGCCCCGCTTCCTCGAGCACGCAATGGAAATTGCTGCCCCCGAAACCGAAGGCGCTGACCGCCGCCCGGCGGGGATGGTCCCGGCAGGGCATCCAGGGCCGGCTCTGCGTATTTAGATAGAAGGGAGAATTCTTCGACTCCAGCGGCTCGATCGGCTGGGTGACCTTGATCGTTGGCGGCAACACCCTGTGATAAAGCGCCAGTGCCGCCTTGATCAGACCCGCGGCGCCTGCCGCCGCTTTGGTGTGCCCCACTTGCGACTTGACCGAACCCAGGGCGCACCAGGGGTGGCGGCGCACCCGCGTCATTGAACACCTGCTGCAACGCCTCGAGCTCGATCGCGTCGCCCACCCGCGTCCCAGTGCCATGAGCCTCAACCAATTCAATCGAGCTCGGCGAGACCGCCGCTAGCTCGTACGCCCGGCGCAGGGCCTTGACCTGGCCCGACGCGCTGGGGCGTAAACCGCCTGGCCCTTGCCGTCGCTCGAACTGCCCATAGACCGGATCACCGCGTAGATCCGGTCGCCGTCGCGCCGCGCGTCATCCAGCCGCTTCAGCACCAAGATTCCCAGTCCCTCGCCCAGCGTGGTCCCGTCGGCATCGGCATCGAAGGGCCGGGCATCTCCGGAAGCCGAGAGGGCGGGCGTCTTGCTGAAACACATGTACATGAAAATATCATTAAACGTATCGAGACCGCCGGAAAGTGCGATGTCGCAACGGCCGGCGGCCAGCTCGAGCATGGCCAGGTTCACAGCTCCCAGCGAGCTGGCGCATGCGGCGTCAACCACACAGTTGGTGCCGCCCAGGTCCAGCCGGTTGGCGATCCTGCCCGCGGCCACGTTGCCCAGCAGGCCGGGGAATGAATTCTCCTGCCAGCCGACGTAGGACTGGGAGATCCGGCGCACGACCTTCTCGGCGGTCGCTGCATCGATGCCTTCCTCGGCCAGGGCTCTCCGCCAGATCGGATGGCCCAGCCGGGCCCCCAGGGGGATGACCAGCTCGAGCGTTCCGGTCACCCCCAGGACAACACTCACCCGGTCTCTTGGAAACTCGCGATCGGGCCCATAGCCGGCGTCTATCAAGGCTTGCGCGCGACCAGAAGACCCAGAAGCTGGGTCGTGTCCGTGGCCTCCACGGTATTGGGAGCAATGCCGAAATCCAGCAGCGGGAAATCGACCGGTGTCAGAAAGCCGCCGCGCCGCGCGTAGGTTCGATCGGCGGCCCGGGGATCGCCGTCCCAGTAGTCACAGGGCCGCCAATGAGTGGACGGAACGTCCGTGATTGCATCCAGTTGATTGCGGATATTGGACCAGAACTGCGCCAGTTCTTCGGCCATGGGAAACATGCAGCCCATTCCGATGATGGCCACCGGAACAGGTTGCGAGGAATCAGCCTGAGTCAAGTCACTTCCCTTTCGAGCGTCGTTGCGGGCAGGGGAACGCGATCGCCATTGAGATGTCAACGGTTCGCGCAAGGCCCCCCATGTTAAGAAGTCTGCGACCGCTTCTCAATGTCACCGCGATCCAGGGGAGCCAGTCGCGGCCTGCCGGGTGCCAGGGTCACTCCTTGGACGACGAGCATGCGGGTGCGGCTGAGAACGGCAGCTCCGTATAAGATGTTCAGCGCCACCGTCACCACCCGTCGATTCTCCGGCTGCTCCAGAAACGAGCCGCGAACCCAGTAATTGAAAGCCGCCATGGCGGGCCCGCACCAGATCTGGTAGTCCACGCTCCGCGCTGGCTCTCCCGTGTTGGCCCAGTGTGAGGATTGCCCGAGATACCAGCGAAAGACGAGTGCCATCTTGTGCTTGGGATCTCGCTCTCCGCGCTCGACTTGGGCAGGGTCGCGTCGCGCGAAGTAATTGCGTGTTTGCTCCCAGATCTCCTCCAGAGATGCACGGAAGAGCGTTTTTTCTAGGTTGCCGCGATCGGCCGGGGGAATCTGTTCCAGACTGTCGTGGTTGCGGTAGAGCTCGTACAGCTTCGCGGCTCGCATGGCAAACATCGTACCGCGTTTCAATACCTGGACCTTCACACCCAGCTCAAACATGTCGGCGGCCGGTGCCATGGCGATATCGGCCTGCTGGGCCTCTGCCAGCATTTGCCGGACCCGCGGAAGTACCAGCCTCGACGCAGGACTGGTTGACAGATCCCGTGACCAGATAAGAGGCGCCCATCGCCAGGGCCGCCGCCGCCGACCAAGGCGTCGCAATGCCGCCCGCCGAACCGACCCGCAATGTGCGGTCGTAGCGGTACTGCGCCTGCAGGCGATCACGCAGGGCCAGCATCGTGGGTAGAAGGACAATCGCCGGCTGGTTGTCGGTATGGCCCCCGGAATCGGCCTCGGCCGTCAGGTCCTCGGCGAGCGGGATGCGTGCCGCCCAGCCAGCCTGCTCCGTGCTGATCTCGCCCCGTTGCAGCAGTTCGCGAACTAATCGCTCCGGCGGAGGGGCCAGAAACTTGCTGGCGACCTCGACCCGCGACACCTTGGCGATTATCCGGTTCGGAGCCACGATCTTGCCCTGCGAATCGCGGCGGATTCCCGTTACCCGGTAACGCACCAGGGGGAGAGTTAGATCAAGAAACGCCGACGCCTCCACCAGGCGGATGTGCCTGCGCAAGTACAGATCGACAATCGCCGCCTCAAGCCCAGGGTCTTGCGGGCTGTGGATCAGGTTCAAGCCGAACGGGAACCGCTCGCCTGGGCTGCGGTCGATCCGGTCGATCGCGCGCTCGACAGCCTCGACCGGCAGCCCCGCCGCTCCGAAAATGCCCAGCATACCTTGCCGGCCCATGGCCTCGACCACCTCGACCGAGCCAATGCCGTTGGCCATTGCACCTGCCATGCAAGCAAACCGCGTTCCGTGCGCTTCGCGAAATGAAGAATCTCCTAATTGATTAAGGCGGCAGGCTGGAACGAAGGCGACGAGTCGCGCCAGGTCGACTGCGGACGCTGCCGTGGGAGGACCCATGACCAGGTCGGCAACTCCACCCCGATCGATGACCAGGAACGGTTCGCCCACCTGGCCGACGGCGCGCTCCAGCGTCTCGTGAAAACCGTCGGCCCCGAACAATTGCACCATTCGACTCCGCCAGGGAACACCAATCCAGCGCCTGACGCGGCCAAAGGATCAGCCGACGGGCGCGGACGAACAGATTGCGGGAATGAGCAGGTATACCAGCCGGAACGCTTGCCGGACAGTGGCTTTCGGTCGGGAAAGAACGAAGAGCTGACACAAAGGATCATGGTTTTTCGCGATTGCTCTCGAAATTGCACCAATCGCACATCCAGCCAGAAAAAATTCTTGCGTCGGATAACGGGCGTTGCTTTTTTCCCGGGCTCTTTGGTGAGATTGATCCGTAAGCGGGAAGGCACGCTATTCGGGGCGATCGTCCAGTCGGACCGCATCACGTATACAAGGGCCAACCACTCCACCAAGCGAAGAGCAAAGCAATGACCCACGAAGACGCGAGCAAGACTGACCGACGGACTTTTCTTCAAGCGGGTGCCCTGACCACCGCCGCGGCGATCAGCCTTGCTTCCGAGCTGAGCGCACAAGAGGCCGCCAAAGCATCAATTTTACCTACACGCAAGCTGGGCAAGACGGGTGTCGAAGTGACGATAGTGAATCAAGGCACCTGGAATGCCTCTGGTCTTGACCGCCTGCTTCGCCTTTCCTACGCCAGCGGAGTTCGGTGCTACGACACGGCCGCGGTCTACGGCTCGGAAGCGAATTTCAAAAGATGGTTTGCCGAGAATCCCGCTGTTCGCAGGTCGATCTTCTTCGTCAGCAAGGAACAAGCGCACAGCCCCAAGCAGTTTGTCGCGGCGCTCGACGATCGGCTGGAGGCAACCGGTACCGAGTACCTGGACCTCTATTTCTGGCACGCAATGGGAGACCACCGCGAGGCTATCGATTTCCCCAAGAGTCGTGAGTTCGCCCGTGCTGTCGAGGCGATCAAGAAATCGGGCAAGGCGAAGTTCGTGGGCTTCTCGACGCACAACGCCCGCCGGGCCGAGTACATCAAGGCAGCGGCCGCGGGCGGGTTCGTCGATGTGATCATGCTGCAATACAGTCCCTGGCTCAACAACGATTCGCCTCTGAACAAGGCGCTTGACGCGGCACACAAGGCGGGCATTGGCCTGTTCTCAATGAAACAATCGGCCGGCCAGTTCGGCGGCGGCCGGAGAATGTCCACGCCGCTGCAAGCGACGGTCGCAAAGCTGGCCCCAGTTCTCAAGGAGAAGGGGCTAACCCCATTTCAGGGCCTGCTTCAGGCCATCTGGACCGACGAGCGAATCGCCACGACCTGCGTCACCATGAACAACACCGATCAGGTCCGCGAAAACGTGGACGCCGCCCGCCGTTTCGAGCCGCTGAAGTTATCCGAGCTGCAGCAAATGCGCGACGCCGCTCTCGCCGCCAATCCCACCTTCTGCGCAGACTGCGATGGGCGATGTGCCAGGGCGGGCGGGACCAGCGCTCGGCTGGGAGACTTGACTCGTTACCTGACCTACTACGAGCACCATGGCTACCGCGGAGAGGCCCGGCGGTTCTACGCCGAGCTGACCGCGGCCGAGCGCGACTGGGCCGGGGCCGACCTTGAGGCGGCGCGCGACGCCTGCCCCGGCCGGCTTGATTTCGCGAAGCTCCTACCCGAAGTCGACAAGCGCCTCGCCTGAAGCAGAAACGGGTGTCCGTTCACGTCGAAGCGGTTGTCCTTGCCGCTTGAGGAGTCTCTTTCATGGCCAGTCCCAAGCCGGAACTCCCCGCCAGCGGTGCCCGGATCACGATCCAGAACGGCAAGCTGAGCGTGCCCGATCGTCCCATTATCCCGTTCATCGAAGGCGATGGCACGGGGCCGGACATCTGGCGCGCCAGCGTACGGGTGATCAACGCCGCGGTGCGGCAGGCGTACGGCGGCAAGCGCGAGCTCCAGTGGATGGAAGTCTTTGCCGGCGAGAAGGCGTACAAGCAATTCGCCACCTGGCTGCCGGATGAGACTGTCACCGCCTTTCGCGATTACCTGGTCGGCATCAAGGGACCACTGACAACGCCCATCGGCGGCGGCATCCGGTCGCTCAACGTCGCCTTGCGGCAGTTGCTCGATCTCTACGTCTGTCTCCGTCCGGTCCGCTGGTTTCAAGGTGTTCCGTCGCCCGTCAAGCACCCCGAACTGGTGAATATGGTCATCTTCCGAGAGAACACGGAGGATGTCTACGCCGGCATCGAGTTCGACGCCGGCAGCGCCGACGTGAAGAAGGTTGTCGCTTTCCTCAAGGACAACTTCCCCAATATGTACCAGAAGATCCGCTTCCCGGAGACCGTCGCCATCGGCATCAAGCCGATCTCGCGCGAGGGCACCGAGCGGCTGGTGCGCTCGGCGATCGAGTACGCCATAGCCAACCACCGCAAGAGCGTGACCTTGGTGCACAAAGGCAACATCATGAAGTTCACCGAAGGCGCCTTCCGGAACTGGGGTTATGCCCTGGCCGAGCGCGAATTTGCCAGCCAGACCTATACCTGGAGCCAGTGGGAAAAGACCAAGGCCCAGAAAGGTGAAAGAGAGGCCGCTGCCGAGCAGAAAGCAGCACAGTCGGCGGGCAAGGTCGTGATCAAGGACGCCATCGCCGATATCACCCTGCAGCAGGTGCTGACGCGACCCGCCGAGTTCGACGTGATCGCCACGCCCAACCTCAACGGCGATTATCTCTCCGACGCGCTGGCGGCCCAGGTGGGCGGCATCGGCATCGCACCGGGCGGTAACATTAACTACGATACGGGCCACGCCGTCTTCGAGGCGACCCACGGCACCGCCCCCAAGTACGCCAACCTCGACCAGGTCAACCCCGGCTCGGTCGTCCTATCGGGCGAGATGATGCTTCGGTACCTGGGCTGGACCGAGGCTGCCGACCTGATCATCAAAGGCATGGACGGAGCTATCGGCAACAAGACAGTCACTTACGACTTCGCCCGTCTCATGGAAGGGGCCAAGCAGGTGAAATGCAGCGAGTTCGGCGACGCCGTGATCGCCAGCATGTGACGAGCCAGATCGGGTTGCCCTGGGTCGAAACAGAACCCTTGGGCGAGACTGGTCCTTCTGGTTGTGCCGATGCCAGCCGCATCAAGTCTGCCCTGTGAAGACCGCATTCGGGGGGACATTCCACATGTGGATCCCCAAGGCTGACAACAGGCTGGCCAGGCAAGGCGCCGACGCGATCTACGCGGCGTTCAAGGTCTATGAGCGCGAGTTCCAGGCCATCACCCGCCGCGCCAAGGTTCGCTTCGAGCAGCGCGACTGGCACGGCTTGCAGCATGACGCTCTCGAGCGGCTCGAGCTCTATCCGCGGATCATCGCACGCGGCGTTGCCGAGATCCGCGAGCTCCTGGATTTCGCGGAGAAGGACAAGAAGCTCTGGGCCACGATGAAGTCGGCCTACGCTGAGCTGATCTGGTGCTGTCTGGATATCGAGCTGGCCGAGACCTTCTTCAACTCGGTAAGCCGGCGAATCTTTACAACCATTGGAGTTGATCCCCGCATCGAGTTCCTCTTCTCCGACTTCGACGCGCCAGCCGAGGCGCCCGGCCCGCCGATCTTCCAGGCTTACCCTGCCTCCGGGTCCCTGGCGGAGCTGATCCGTCGGATTCTCAAGGCCTGTGAATTCGCAGCGCCTTTCGAAGACCTCCAGCGCAACGCGCACCAGGCGGCTTTGGCGGTCGAACGCGAGCTCAAGGCGGCGGGTAACACCAGCCCAATCGATGCCATCGACATGATTCCTGCGGTATTCTACCGTAACCAGGGCGCTTACCTGGTAGGAAGGATCAAGAGCGGCGATCAGGTCATGCCATTGACCCTGGCGCTGCAGCACCCGGCCGGCGGTATCGTCGTCGACGCGGTCCTGCTTTCGGCCGACGAGGTGAGCATCATCTTCAGCTTCACCCGATCGTATTTCCACGTCGAGGTCCAGCGCCCGCGTGACCTGGTCAGGTTCCTCAAGTCATTCATGCCGCTTAAGCCGATCGCCGAGCTCTACATCGCGATCGGCTACAACAAGCACGGCAAGACCGAGCTTTACCGCGATCTGATGCGGCACATCGACCTGTCCACCGACAGGTTCGACATCGCCCGCGGCGACCGGGGCATGGTGATGTGCGTCTTCACGCTTCCCTCGTTCGACGTCGTCTTCAAGGTCATCCGCGACCGCTTCGCCTACCCGAAAGCCTCCTCCCGACGGGACGTGATGGAACGCTATCAGCTCGTCTTCAAACACGACCGCGCCGGTCGCCTGGCCGACGTCCAGGAGTTCGAGCACCTGGCTTTCGCTCGCGACCGGTTCTCGCCGGATCTGTTGAGTGAGCTCGCCGGCGAGGCGGCCGAGACGGTGGCCATCGGTTCGCGTATCGTCGAGATCAAACACGTCTATGTCGAGCGGCGAATGACGCCCCTGAACCTGTACATCCGCGAAGCCAAACTGTCCGACGCTTGCAAGGCGATTGTCGACTATGGCCAGGCGGTGAGGGACCTGGCGGCAACCAACATCTTCCCCGGCGACATGCTTCTGAAGAACTTCGGAGTCACGCGCCATGGACGCGTGGTCTTCTACGATTACGACGAGCTCTGCCTGGTCACGGATTGCCAGTTCCGCGAAATGCCCACGGCTGCCGACGACTCCGACGAGTTCGGCGCCGAGCCCTGGTTCTACGTGGGCCCGACCGACATATTCCCGGAGGAGTTCATCGCCTTCATGGGCCTGGGCGGGGAGCTTCGCGAAACGTTCCTGAAAGCCCACGGCGAGATCCTCACGGCCCAGTACTGGCAGGGCATCCAGGCTCGCCACCGCGCCGGGGAATTGCTCGATATCATCCCCTACCCGTGCTCGCAACGGCTGGCCGCGCAGTGAAAGGGATGGTCGAGCGAGGAATAGCATTGGCCACCGAGATCAACGAGGTTGATGGGCGTTGTCGTGATGGGGCAATGTAGGGGGGCTGGGGTCAATCCAGATAAACACAGATGCCTTCAGACAACGGTTTGTATGGTGCCAGCAACGGTTCGTATGGTACCGGCAACGTGGTCAGAATAGTGTTTGCGATCGAACGGAACAGCGAGTAGTTTGATATCCGTTCGCTTTACGTGAACGTTGGAGTGCCGATAGGGGCGCTGGTTGGTTGTCCTCCCTCCAGCGCCCTTTTGCACTACCAAGAAACGCTCACAGCGAACTTGGCCAATATCGCGGCAATATAGACACTCCTCGCTGATCTCCACCAGATTGTTAGGCGACACGTCGTGATCTCTGTCTGGCTTGGGTTTGCGTTCCGCAACGTCTGGCCGAACTCGGTTGCTTGGTCGCGTTGGCCTTTGGGGTTTCCCACCCGCTCCAGACCTCGTCCAGCTTCAACACCACAAACCGCACCAGCGTCCGACGGCGCCGCCACTTGTACCGCACCTTCTCCAGGAACCGGAACATCCGGTTGGTTCGCTCCACATTGTTGTTGGTCCGGACTCGCTGGCTGAGCGGATTGTTGAGGAAAGCCATGAGTTTGGGAAACTTGTCGTCGTCCAGTTGCTCCATCGCCGCGACCAGCTCGGGCACCGTCTGAAACACTGGGTCGCGAAAAATCGCCGCCCGGCGGCAGCTTGCCTGGTGGAAATCCTTGGGCGTGTCGAAAAGCCAGTAGATCCGATCAGCAAACCGCCGCAAGATCGCCAACTCGGGGAGGTACTCCAGCATCTGCTTCAGGTCGTTGCATTCCGACTCGGTAAGGTTCTCCCGTCGCTTCACGATCAAATACCGATGCTTGTACACAAAGTACGCCTTCTCCTTGACCGTCGGTCCACGGCGGGCGGCAGCGGCTTTAGCCTTGCGGCTCTTGCGGCCCCGCTTCTTCTTCCGCCCGGCCTTGGCTCGCCGGCTCATCGCGGTTCGCCACCGGCGCACGGCGTCCAGGATCAACTTGTTGATGTCCATGATGACGTGGAAGACACACAACTGATGATCTGCCTCGGACCATAACTCGGTAATCACAGCGGGGTACAAATTCGAGCCGTCGGTGACCACCACACGCGGCTCGAGCCCCCAGTTCTTGAGGTTCTTGAGAAATCGCAGCATGTGGTCTTGGTCATTGGCGGCCACCAGGGCGAAAGCCACCGGCAAGTCGCTCAGTGGATCGGTAGCCAGAAGCAAGGTAAAGCAGCCCAGGTGCAGTTCGTCCACGCAAAGAGTTCCGCTGAAATGCTCCAGGACCTTACGACGATGCTCGGCCATGTCGAGTTGCTCGACGCGACTGCGGAGCACGTCGTAGACAAATCCCGTGGAGAGTTCGAGCAGGAACTCGCGCCGAAGTGACTCCAAGACCCGATCGATGTTCATTCCGTCTTTGACGATGCGATCCAGAACCAGGTCTCGGACCTTGTTGTCGTAGTGGGCCTTGGGAAGTACGCCCTCGGGGGTGTTTCGGAAAGTCGTGCAGCATCTGCACTGGGCTGCGTACTCACCGTAGGTAATCCTCAGGTAGGCCACGGCCTTGAAAGCGACCGTGCGTACCTCGCGGGTACAGGTCCGTTTCCGTTTGCCCAACTTGCCACACGTGGGACAAGGGGCCTTCTTGGGAACTGCAGTGAACCGGTATAAAGACAGTCGTGGGTGCATCCGTGCCCATGCTTGCGTCCTTCCGTGTTGAGGTCTTCAGCACCCTCATTCACGGGGACGCAAGCCCTATCTATCAACCCCAAAGCATCTTACTCGTGCCTCCTTCTTCAGTGGAGATCCGCGAGGAGTGTCGCAATATATGCGGCCTTGCTCTCCGACTTGAGGAGCAAGGCCGCAATTATTTTGGGGCAGGACAGGAGGTTACCCATTGGGATTAACTTCGACCTGAATCCGCAGGGCAAGGCCCTTGGGTTTGCCCTGGTAGGTCTCGACGTCGGAGGCCCTGAAGTTGATCAGGCACTCACCGCCACTCACTTCGACGCCTACATCTTCGAGGCCGGGGATTTCTGCGATCACACCCCACAGCGAGAACATAACCGCCCGCAGTACGCGCGCTGCTCGACCTGGGCTTCAGTCTCGTGGGGCGCGGCAAGCGAGTGGTGCCACAGTGAGGGATGATCTGCGATCGTTAGCTTGAATCCATCGGGGATGCGCTGGAATTCGCCATCGGTGTTTGCCATCGTCGGGTTCTCCCTCGATCAAGGTGCGTCGTCTAGAAGTCGAGCCGGGTTATCCATCAAGGGCGGTGTATTCAGCGAGACAGACGGGGCCAGATGCCAGCGGTTGCAGGACGGGCACAGCCTGACTACAAGTTTGCCTGCCTCAACCCCGCCGCGGTCGGTGATGTCTTTCAGCACGGCAAGGGCGCTCTCACGGTCTTGGTAGGCAATTCGGCGTGTAGGGCAATAGCAACGTCTACGCACCATTGTGACCTCATTAACCCAAAAGCTGCTCATTTCGTACGCCCGTTCATAATGCCTGAGATCATGTCAGTCAAGCTCGCCGCGCTCGACCCGCTCATCCTGGCCTCGGCTGACAGTTTTCTGGCACAAAAACCCACAATCCTCGATGTATACAGGCAACGGTCCGTAGACTAGAGGCACGGTTGGCAGAGTAGAGGCAACGGATTGTAGAGAGCCGGCAACGTGGGCGGAGCACTGTTTGCGAGCAGCCGGGAGAGAAGGTAGTCTAATATCGGTTTGCGTTTAAAAAGTCCCAAACCCGGGCGCTGGTCAAACTACCCTGGCCAGCGTCCGAGCCATGATTCAGCGCATCGCCGCGAACCGCTCGCAGCGAGCCTTGCCCAATATCACGGAAATGTAAGCGGCCTTGCCCTCCGTCCGGGGGTGCAAGGCCGTTTTCGTGGCAGCGCCGGAGCGATCATCCCATCAGGCTCATGGAGATCACTTCCCATTGTCTGGAGCTATGGCCATTCTAGAGCAGCTCCCCCGCCGGGCTCCGCTACTCAGTCGCCGTGTGTGAACGGCTCGGTCGGGAACACGAGGTCCATCATCATCACCTGGAAGTCGGGCCGGTTGCGGAGCGGGTCGAGGGCCGATTCAGTCCGGTAATCCTTGGGGTCGCGGTAGCCCAGCGCGACCGCCTTGCTCAGCACGACCATCGCCTTCTCGGCCTTGTCCGCCCCCTCCGCGGCGGATACCCCTGAGCCCGGCCGGCCCGCGAGTCCCGCCAGGCCGGCGTGGCAGCAGGCCCGGAAGAACGACTGTTGCGAATCCAGCGTCTTCGCCCCTTCGTAATGCGCGCGGCGCACGCTTCCAGGCGGCGGCGGCTTCGGGCAGGTTTTTCATGTCGCATCGCACTTGCCCGAGCCGCAGGTAGGTCTCGCCGAGGCCCAAACGGTAATGGATCGGGATGCGCCTCGACCAGAGGCTCACGTACCGCCAGGGCGCGCTCGCTTGCGGCGAGCGCCTCGTGAAGCTTCCCAGTCCGCCGGAGCACGTCCGCTGTGTTCGTATGGCAATTGGCCAGCCAATCCCTGTCTGCTGGCGTTGCCGTGCTGGCATTGGCGAACTTCTGTCGGATCGCCTCTTCCCGCCTGAAGTAGCCGATCGCCTCGCCCGTTTTTCCGGCCTGCCCGAGCTGCCAAGCGATTTGGAGCAGGAAATACGCTAGGTCCGTCTGAAAATGGGGCATGAGGGGGTTGTCGTCGGCCAGCTTCTGTCGGATCGCCAGCGCCGTGCGGAACTCGGCCTCCGCTGCCGATGACTTGCCCGTATTCAACAGCAGGCGGCCAAGCTGTTCGTGGCTGCCCGCCAAGTACCCCTGAAATCTGGGTATGCCGGGGTGGTCATCGGCCACTTTCTGATTGAGTGCCACCGTCGTGCGGAACTCGGCCTCCGCTGCCGATGGCTTGCCCGTATTGGACAGCAACTCACCAAGCGAGGCGTGGCTTCTCGCCAGGTGGGAGCGGAACCGAGTCTCGGCGGGGTTGTCATCGACCAGCTTCTCTAGGATCGCCAGCGCCGTGCGGAACTCGGCCTCCGCTGCCGATGACTTGCCCGTATTCGACAACAGATTGCCGAGGTCCAGGTGGCTTACTGCCACGCGGCCGCGGAATTCGGTGACGGCGGGACTGTCGCCGGCCAGCTTCCGTTCGATCGCCAGCACCGTGCGGAACTCGGCCTCCGCTTCCGATGACTTGCCCGCGTTCTCCAGCGCTGAGCCGAGGTTTGAGTGGTTGGCCGCCAGAGTGGCGCAAACCGGTGACGGCGGGATTGTCGTCGGCAAGCCTTTGTGCAATCGCCAGCCCCTTGCGGCACTCGGCCTCCGCTTCCGTTGACTCGCCCCTATTCCACAGCATATTGCCGAGGTTGATGTGGATGACCGCCAGGCGCCGCCGGAATTCGGTGACGGCGGGATTATCATCGACCAGCTTTTGCCGGAGCGCCAGCGCCTTGCGGTACTCGGCCTCCATTTCCGACCACTTTGAAAAATTCGACAGCAGGATGGCGAGGCTGTTGTGGCTGACTGCCAGGCTGTCGCGGAACGCAGTGATGGCGGGGTTGTCGTCGGCCAGCCTTTGCTGGATCGCCAGCGCCTCGCGGTACTCGGCCTCCGCTTCCTGCAATTTGCCCATACCCTCAAGAACCCTGGCCACCCCGTAGATCGTGTCCGCCAGGTCCCGCCGCGACTCGGGCGTCGCCCCGGGGGCGGCGGCGAGCGCCTCCTGCTCCGCTCTTGCCAGGCCGTAGACCGACAGGGCTTCGTCATTGCGGCCCGTATCGCTGAGGAGCGAGCCGAGACGCGACCGGCAGTCAGCCAGGACAGCCCGCACCGCGGCGGCCTCCGCGATCGTCGGGGCCAGTTCGACCAGCAGGGTCTCCGCCTTGCAGTACGACACCTCCGCCTCTTTGGTTTTTCCGGTGGACTGAAGTAGACCGGCGACGGCTGTCAGGCTGCGTCCCACGTCGGCCTTGACCTCCGGGTCGGACCGCGATTCAGCCGCCAGCGCCTCGCGGGCGGCGAGGACCTGCCGGTGTGCCGCCAGCGCGTCCTCCTTCTTACCCACCTTTCCCGTCAGATCGGCCAATTCGTAGTTCGCCTGCCAGAGCCCCGCCGCGACGCCAGGTCCGACTCCTTGCCGAGCAAGGCACCGAGCTTGCCGTAGAAGTCGCTGGCCGACTTGAGCAGCCGGTCGCGGACCTCCTTGAACTGCTCCTGCTTGAGCAGGAAGTCTTCGCTGACGCCGGTGTGAAAGGTCTTGATGGCGTCGACGGCCAGGTCGTAACGGGCCTGGACGGCGGCCCGGGATCGGGTGAGCTGGGTGTTGGCGGCGGCCAGGGCCTTGTTCGCGTTCGTCTCGCGTTCCAGCGAGGCGGCCAGCCGGGTGTTGGCCACCGACTGCACCGCCGCCACGGCCCCCAACCCACCCAGCAACGCCAGCAGCACCAGGCTCACCGCAATGACCGCGCCGCGGTGCTTCCGGACGAACTTCCGCAGCCGGTAGGACCGGCCGGGCGGGGCGGCCACCACCGGCTCATGCGCCAGGTGACGCAGGATGTCGGCCGCGAGCCCGTTGGCGGTCTCGTAACGCCGGGTGCGGTCCTTCTCCAGCGACATCATCACGATCCAGTCGAGGTCTCCCCGCAATGCTCGCTTCAGATGCCCGGCTCGATGTCGCGGCTCGCCGCGATGCTCGGCAACGCGTCCGCCGTGCTCACCTTGGAGCTCGGCCTCGGCGGGTCGACCTCCCGCACCATTCGCAGCATCTCCAGGATGGCGCCCCTCTTGAACTGCTTCGCATCGAGCGGCGGCGAACCCGCTAGCAGCTCGTAGAGGATCACGCCGAGCGCGTACACGTCGGTCCGGGTGTCGATGTCCATCGACGATGGGTCGGCCTGCTCCGGCGACATGTACGTCGGGGTGCCGACGATCGCCCCGGTGTCGCCCAGGCTCTGGTCGGTGAGCCTCTGCTCCGTCGCCTTGGCGACCCCGAAATCGATGACCTTCGGGGTGGGCCGTCCGTCCACCTCGGTGACCAGGACGTTGCTCGGCTTGAGGTCGCGGTGGATGATCCCCTTCTGGTGGGCGTGTTGCACGGCCTGGCAGACGGCGATGAACAACTCCAGCCGAGCCCGGACCGCAAGCCGATGGCGGTCGCAGTACTCGGTGATCGGCTCTCCGCTCACCAGCTCCATCACGAAGAACGGCTGGCCGGCCGCGGTGGTGCCGCCGTCGTAGACGCGGGCGATGTTCGGGTGGTCCATCAGGGCCAGCGCCTGCCGCTCGGCGTCGAATCGAGCCAGCACCGCGCGCGAATCCATCCCGATCTTGATCAGCTTGAGCGCCACCTGCCGCCTGACCGGTTGGGTTTGGGCGGTCCGGTAGACGGTGCCCATCCCCCCCTCGCCGAGGACTTCGAGCAGCGTGTACCGGCCGGCGATGACCTGGCCCACGCCGGATCCGCCGGGGCCGTCGGCCTCCGGGGCGTCCGCGAGCGAGAAGTCTGCATCGTCCGTGCGGTGTTCCCCGGTAGCCAGCTCCGCCTTGAGACGCGCTCCCGAGACGGGGGACCGGGTCGTTTCCAGGGTTGCGGGTGAGGTAGGTTCGGACGTTCCGCTGGCGTCGCCTTCCAGGAACCGTCCGGCCCCATCGTGGGCAGCCAGCAGCGCCTCGACACGCCGGCGGAGGACTGCGTCATCCCCACAGGCGCCGTCCAGGTAGGCGGCCCGCGCGGCCGGGTCGGTCCGTTCGAGGGCTTCGAAGAAAACGGTCATCAGCTTCGGGTCGTTTTCGGGCATCGGTCGCCTCCTTTTGAAGGGATCTCATCACAATGCCCCGTTCGGCACGGCAATGCGCCAAAGAATCTGAAAATTTTCTGGCTGCAGCGGTTCACACACGAGCCGCACGCCGACTGCCAGCGATATCACGGCCGTTGCGATCGTGGTGTACTCAGCTCAGGAGCCACCGCTGAACCCGCCGCCGAGCGCGTCGGCGAGCCAGGCCCGGGCGAACGCCCATTGGCGGTCAGCAGTTCGGCGGCGGGATGCCGAGGGAGTCGGCCGACCCACCGAGCGTCATCCCCGCGAAGAACCGGAGCTTCACCAGATCAGCGACAGCGGGGTAATCCTTCGCCAAACGGTCGAGAGCGTCGTCGAGTTCGAGGAGGTCAAGGTCGGTGGCGGTGGCCGGGCCGGTGAGCCGGTCGAGATCGACCCGGTTCCGTCCGCCCACCCGCTTCAACCGATTGCGGTCCCGGGCGTGGTTGACCAGGATCCGCCGCATCGCCTCGGACGCGGCGGCGAAGAAGTGCCCTCGACCTTCGAAGTTCTGGTCCCCGACCAGCCGCAGGTAAGCCTCATGCACCAGCGCGGTGGCGTCGAGGGTGTGGTCCGACTTCTCGGCGGCCATCTTCGCGGCGGCAAGCCTCCGCAATTCGTCATAGACGAGGGGGAACAATTCCGCCGCAGCCCGGCGGTCTCCCTTTTGAGCGGCTTCGATCAGATGGGTCAGTTCAGACATGAACGCTTAGTTCAGGTTTCGCAGATTTGAAGGTGGTCCTCTGAGCGAATGAACACGTCGGCTTCCTCGCCGTGTTTTGGGTACTTGTTTAGGTTCTAACAACTGAACAAGGCACCCAGGCAAGGAAGCCGACCTATGGAACTTACTCCCTCGTTCACAGCGTTGCTACAGCAGTTCGCTCCGGTGTTCACCTCCCCGACTTTCCTCACCTTCGTCCAGACTCTGACCGGCTGGATCCTCTCCCAGCGACGCCGCTACATCACTGAGGTCATCTTCTCCGGTAGCAACGTCGGCAACGGACATTGGTCTCGGTTCCATCGCTTCTTCAGCCATGCCTCCTGGGATATCGATGCTTTATCTATGCTCTTGGCCAAGCTCGTTGTCACGATCCTTGCTCCGGGAGCTATGCTGCTCTGGGCGGTAGACGACACCCTCTGCCGAAAGCGCGGGTTGACGCTCTATGGCGCTGGTATGCACTACGATCCGCTCATCTCCAGTCGCGCCAAGTCCCTGGTCAGTTGGGGACACGACTGGGTGGTTCTTTGCCTGCTGGTCGTCAACCCATTCTGGGCGCCTACCAAAGTCTTCGCCTTGCCGGTTGCCGTTCGGCTCTACCGCAACCGTCAGGGGCTGACCAAGGGGAAGAAAGGTAAGAAAGAGCGGCAGAAGCCTCGGCCGAAGCACGATCCGAACCATCGTACACGGCCTGAACTGGCCCTCGAACTCGTGGAACTGGTCGCCATGTGGTTCCCCGCTGACGAGGTCATGCTTTCGGGTGACAGCGCCTACGGCGGAAAAAGCATTCTCTCGAAACTTCCTTCCAAGGTTCATCTCATCAGTCACGTCCATCCCAAAGGGGCGCTCTACGAGCCGCGCCTCCAAGGAGCACGAAGACCAGGGGCCGCGCCCGCAAGAAAGGGAAGCGCTTGCCGGCTATGAAGCAGTGGGCCGAGGACACCAGCCAACCCTGGACTCGACTCGACTTCAATCAGTTTGGGCTCCATGCGGCTCTCGCGGTCAAGACGATCAAAGCTCTGTACTACAAGGCAGGAGGCGACCGGTTGCTGACCATCGTCTTGGTTCGCGATCTGGAAGGGAAGCGACCCGATCAGATGTTCTACTGCACCAAGCTGGACTGGACCCCCAGGCAGATTCTCTCCACCTACTCCTGCCGCTGGGCCATCGAATGCACATTTGAAAATTGCAAGCAACTTCTGGGACTTGAAGACCCTGCTAACCGTCTTCCCAAGGCCGTCCAGCGAACCGCGCCCATGGCGTTGTTTCTCTACACCATGATCGTCGTATGGTTTCACCGAACCGGTCATAGCTCACTCCGGTTTCCATTCCGGCCGTGGTATCGCAAGAAGGAAGAACCCTCATTCGCCGACATGTTGACGTCCCTCAGGCGGGTCAGCTACCAGGAGAAAACCGCGAGACTGCTTCCAGATCGGTCTCGACTGAAAACCTGGATCGCCCAGTTGACCGAGCTTCTCAGCCGAGCGGGCTGAGCGACGGTTCGGCCGAAGATTCGGGCCTCTGAGGCCATTGCACGATCGTTCCACCCGGGGTAATTTCACCCCCCGGACAGCTCGCGAACCGCCTCAGAATCTGCGAAACCTGAACTTAGTCTACAAGCCGTAAAACGGCCCGTCACCAGACGCCACTGTCGAGCCAGAACACTCGGAAGCCCGCGCAGCCGGATGTCGAAATAGGCGCCATGATTATCGCTCTTTGCATGGCGACTCCGTACGCTCTAGCAACGTGGTCACAACCATGTCTCTGTCGACACAGAGGCTCTCCGCGTATCTCTGGACCCAGAAACGACCACCCCTTCCGGCGCGATTCACTAAGAACAAGTCCTTGGGGTCAGACCCCGAGGCCCGAAGCCCTTCATGAGTGGTGCATCTCATCCCTCAGGGCGGACATCACTGATTGTTGGAATCAACCCGAGCCGTACGCCCTTATCAGTTATGTCTTTTTCCCTTCTCGATTCGGAAAAACCTCCTGCGAATGGCCATGCGGACGTCACAGGCATCGTCCGATACCATTGGTTGATCCGACAACAACACCGGATCTCTTGGCTTGCTGGATTGCGTTTGCCGCCATTTGCCGTCCCTCTCGGAAGCGGCCACGGGTGCACCAGAGTGTGCCGGATGGGGCGATCGGCTCCAAGGCTGATAGATTGCCCGTGCCGATCGGCTCACTCGAGTAGGGTGATTCTATGCGGCCGATCGGGGCGGGTTTGGTAAGGGGCTGCGCATTGGTCTCTGGTGTTCCAATGCTGACAGCCTGGTGGATTCGTATGTCTGATCAACAACGGATTGCTTGTGGGTATTCCGGTTGGGTGTTAAGCAAAGGTAGCGGCATCTTTGCTTGGCGGGGGCGTTTGAATTGGAGGCACGGTGTTCGATGTGCGCCAGCGAGCTGAGGATCGCTAGGGCGAGTGTTGTGAGCATTGCTAGCGGGAACAAGGCCAAGGATGTGAGCCATGGGAAGGCCTTGATCAACAGCAGCTGGACCGGGAACGCGTACAGGTAGAGGCCGTAGGAAAGGTCACCATGATCGTAACGTAGGACCGGGCCGGGGACGTATGACAGGTAAACAAGGATGTAGGTGCAGAAGAGCGGTTCGGTTAGGTGGCCTTCGAGATTGAACTGGCGACGTAGCACCCCCATCTGGGTCATTCACCTGCCCTGCAAGCAGGGACCTGTAGCTCGCGATCAACTCACTCTGGTCTTGATCGAACGGCTGCTCTGCAGTTTGTACACAAACACTCATATAAAAAATATGATGATATCCGAGATCTATCAGTCTGTTGATAAACCCAGTTTCAGGACGGCGAGTAGCTTCGTTTCGAGCCTCTGATCAACGCTCCGAAGCCATCGATCAATCTCGGTCTCTTGCAAGTCTCCGAGGTGCCAGTGAAGCTCCCCGACGCGTCGTCGGAGTCTGACTATTTCGCCAATCGTTGGGTCTTGGCGTTTCAAGATCTGGTGCAGATCGATCGCCAGTTGCCGGACAGTACGGGCCAGATCGTCTGCATCGACGGCCTTGAGGTCTAAGCCGCCGGTGGTCGCACCTGGCATGGAAGTGTCTTTCACTAACGACGGGCTCCTGTTCTGAACGCACGAGGTGACATGCACTGAGAGAATTACCCCGGATCTCCCCAACCGTGACGGTTGATGTATCTTGGCAACGAGGATGGTGTCTACGGTCACCTTGAATTCGATAGAGGGATTATGGGGGGGTCTCAAGAAGGATCCAACATGAAGAGCCTGCTGGCCGCGAGAGCAGCTTATCTAGTGCCTGAAACCGGGAAGCGGCTAAAGTCCGGACAGAAGCTCTCGGATGCATACTACAACGCCAATCTGCCAGTCGTGGCGCGGGACTGTCTCATTTCAGCCCCGTGGGCGGATCGGCAAGTTGACAGTTGGGCTGGCCTGGAAAGCTCTCCCCCGGTGAAATGCGGCGTTACTGGATTTCACCACCGTTGCCATGGAGGGCTCACGCATGTTCAAGCTACCGGTCCGCACTTGGGTCCGCAACGCCGCCGCTGTGTTCTCGGGTCAGTACGGCTCTGTGACTGGGCAAGCCCAAGATTCGCAGTGCAGCCCCGAGACAGTCTATGAGCATGCCCGCAAGGTCGAAGAGCGGCTGGCCGAGGCGTCCAGTGACAAGTCTCGGCTCGCCGAACAGGAGGCCGAGATCCAGCAACTCCAGCGGAGAGTCACCGAACTGGAGGCTCGTGCCCAGCAACCAGTCGCCCTGGACCCAGTCAAGCAACGGAAGTTCGCCACGGTTGCCTCTGCGCTGGGGTTGAGCCTGCGTCAGACCGAGGATCTGTTCCAAATCCTCTTGCCCGCGGGTCAGGCACCGGACCATTCAACCATCGGCCGTTGGGTCAAAACCGAGGCGAAACGGGCCGCAAAGGTCCTCCAGGTGCTCGACCAAAAGTGCGCAACCGAGGTCCAGACCTTAGCTCTCGATGAGATCTTTTTTGGGGGCGGCCGACCTTGGTCGGCATCGAGCCGACGAGCATGACCGCGGTCTTTTGTCACAACGCCAACGACCGCAAGGCCGCGACGTGGCAGCAGCAGTTGACTCCTTTTAAGAATCTCGAGTTGGTGATCTCCGACGCTGCCAAAGGGATTGCAACGGCCCTCCAGCAAACTGCCCAATTGCGGCGCAGAGCACCCTTGGCGTCCGCTCTGGGCCACGGGCTGGATCTCTTCCATACGACTCAAGAGGCTCGACGAGTGTTGACACAAGCGTGGCGTGCAGTGGAGCCGCTTTGGGACCAGGCCCAGACCTGCGACGCCCAGGTTCAGCGAGACAAAAAGCGAGGAATCAACGCGCGGGGTTTCGGCTTGGGTCGCCCGTACTGCCTGGTCCAAAGTGATTGAGGCGTTTGAACCGGTGGAACGCGTCGAATCGGCCTGGGACCGTTGCCGCACCGCCTTCAAGTTGTTCCGGCCCGATGGGCAACTCAATGATCGTCTCTGGGCGGAGGCCCAGATCAAGGCTGGCTTGAGCGAACTAACCGGACCCAAATGGCGCAAGGTCAGAAACTTCCTCACCGACCCACGCGGCCTGGCCTTCTTGGATCGATGCACCAGCGTCTTGCAGCGGCTGAACCGCGAGAGGAATGACGCGAAGGTACTGGCTTGGCGGTGGTGGAGACGGCATGGCGGCTCCTCCAATCCAGGGCCGAGTCCTTCGGCCATGATGGCTTATGCCGTGGCCATGCACCTACCACTGGAGGATGCCGAGCAAGCGGCTTATGACCGGATCACGGCCATCCTCCAAGACACGGTCCGAGCCAGCAGCGCGGTAGAATGCATGAACAGCGTACTGCGGATGCAGCAATCCCGTCACCGCCGGATGACCCAACCGATGCTCGATCTGAAACCGCCTGTATTGGAACTGTCACCCATTCCGATCCGGTCCCCGGAAAAAGCAGTGTCCGTACCAAGCCTTGGGTTTGGGATTACCCACGTACGACTTCTGGACACTCCTTCAATCCGACCGGACGACTTGACGCAAGAACTGTCAACTACAACGACAGCTGCGTGAGACATCCCTCGTCTCACGGCGACTCTATCAGGCGAGCGTTCCAATGGCTCTCGTGCTGAACGAGGCGTTCACTCAGACCCACTAGGACATGAGAACCTCAAGGCCGTCAGACGATGAGAACCCTTCCGGGGCCCCGATCTGACCGCTGCCGTGGTCGGCTGGCCGGATCTGCCCGAGGCCTTGAAGGCCGGCATCTTGGCGATGGTCAATGCCGCCTTGCTGAACGAATACCTGCGATAGAAGGAATTGCACCACGGCGAGGGCTTGGTGATCGCTTAGAGGTGAGACCGGGCAGACGGCTTTCGGAACCGAGCAGCGATTCCCGGCTGGCCAGGCAGACCTGGCGCGAGCGTGGGTGGCAGCGCGGCGATGCGCTCTTCAGTCGAGGCTACCCTGGCAGGACCCGGACTGAGCGTCGGAAAGGAAACGCTCCGATCCCGCCATGGCCCCCGCCGACGAATAACGCCGCTTCGGGTCCTGTGCCAGTGCTCGCACAAGGATAAGTTCCAGCCCCTCCGGCAGGTGGGGAAGGATCGTACGCGGTCGCGGCGGTTCTGTATTCGCCAGGTAACTCGCCCAGAGCGAGCTTGGCAGATCCTTTGGGACGACTCGCGAAGGCTTCAGTGCGAAAGCCTCGAAGGCCGTCGCTCCTAACGTGTAGACGTCGCACAGGACCTCCTCCACCTGGCGGCCCATCAGCTTCTCGGGCGCCATGTACAGCACCGTGCCCGGCTGGCTCTCCGATGGTGATCGGGGCATGGCATCCAGGTCGCGGCCCATGCCGAAATCGATCAGGTAGGTTCGTTCCTCGTCATTTCGATCCAGCAAGATGTTGGCCGGTTTGACGTCGCAGTGCACCACCCTGTTGACGTGGGCGTCTTCGAGGGCCCAAGCCACGCGCAACAGGACACGAGCTACCGCATCGACGTACCGCGGCTCGGAAAGGACTGCCAGGCGGTGCAACTGAAGCGGAGGCTGGCCCGCTCGATACTTTCGACGTTGATCCAGGACTTGACTAAGAGGGAAGCCGTCAACGAGCGGCATGGTGAAAAAGGCGACCTCGCCGTCCAGTCCGTACTCGTAGGTAGGCAGGAGTGCCGGGTTGTCCATCCTCGCCCCCCGTTCGGCCTCACGCCGGAAACGAGCCAGCTTCTTGGGGACGCGGCTGCCGCCGGGCCTGAGTAGCTTGAGAGCCACGAGTTCTATGCGTGGCTCGAGCTGAACCGCCTTCCAGACCTCTCCTTGGCCGCCTTGCCCGAGAAGTTCGAGTAAGTGGTAGCGGCCCACCCGCGGGCGACCGCTTTCCAAAGGGAACCACAGGTTCGTCTGGCACTCATGGTCTAGGCGGCCGAGTGCATCCGGTCTTCCGAATTGATCCTTAGTCGAATCCTTCACGATCGTTGTGGGAGTATCTGTGGCGACGATTCGGCAGTTGTCTCCTCGCGCGGGTCTCCAGTTCCCCTCTGGTCTCCGAGAACGCATGACCGCTGCCACCGGGTGCTTCATAATTCACCGAACCGCTCGTTTCGCAAGCTGAACGAATCTCAAAATGACCCTGTATCCCTAAAGAGGCGCAGACAATGATTGCCGAACGGTTCCGGCCGATCAACCACGCCGGCCTATTATAAACGCCGTACCGCCTTTCGTGGCCTAGGAACGACATCTGGGGTTGGTTGTCGCTCGTTCCTCGTGCGATTAACTAACCAATCAGGCCACGTACCATCGACTGGGACAGACTAGGGGAATGTATGACCAGGTGCGACCTGGCGGCACAAGTCCAGGCCATGTATCCGCCGTGATGGCATCAGCCGCGGAGCCTCGGTCCGGCAGCACCCCTTATTGTCGTGGGATGTCCCTGCTCGGGGTCGAGGATTCCCGTGAGTGAGCACCCGGCAGTCCGACCCGAGTGCGGCCAGCGGCTCGAGCAGCTCGCGTGTGCACAAGGCCGCGACCGGTGGACGGATCAAGGTGACAATGGATCCAGGCGAAAAGCAGGCCAGGTGGAAACTTGGAGGGGAAGGCGACGGTTGCGATCAGTTGGATGGGAAAGGTTCCGGATAGACGAAGCCACCGCCAGCACGCTGATGCCCCGAGAAAAGTGCAATTTCCGGAAACGCTTGCAAGAGGCGAGAAGTCATGTCGTATTAGATAGATAGGGGAGATGCTGCACATCGTCTTAGGCGATTCGCTCCGCTAGCAGCCCGCGGCACTGCAAAATGGGTAGGGCGGCGGACGGTGAGGATCCTCGAGGGTGCAAGCCGAGCCTTCTGCTTCGCGTGTTGCGCAGACTTTCCGGAACGGCCAGGGAACGAGGATTGGTGAAGACCTGCCGGTTCGCAGCGGCGCCAAGCTGACTCCAAATTGGTTGAAGAGCATACGGCTCTGGCCAGCCAGTGACCAGAAAAGCACCAAACAAACCCGATTGCTCTCGGCAGCAAGTCCTTCTCGTGCAAATAGTTTGCATTCTATTCATCCGCAGTTCTTGATACGAATCAAACCCAATCGTAGTCCAAAGGAATCTGTGGATCTCCGGCGGTGCGATTACCGCGCGACAAGTAAGGCATATAGACGCTAGTCATCAACGCGAGGTTGTTTGCTGCTTGAATACGCATGTTCACAAGAAGCAAGCCTGGCTCTGCCTCCCATTGCGCCCTTCGATCGATGACTCCGCCGAATTTCGCGCAGGAGAGGTCGCAAGAACATAGCGGTCACGCCTGGGCGGCCTTGAGATTGCCGTTGTCGGTTTTGCCGGTTTTGTCTAGACTCGCCTCGTTCGACCAGAACCGCTGCGGCAAGGGACGACAACGTGCCGGGCCGAGCGATCCTCACCGGGTGGCTGTTCATGGAAGAGCAGTGTGGTGATGAAGTGCTTGGCCGCTGCATTAGCCGTGAGCACCATTCTGACCTCCATTTCGGGATGCAGCGGGGCCCGCGTAATTTCCACAAGATCACCCATCCCGCTCCGCTGCGTTCGGCCGCACCGCGGCTGAGCCTGAGTTACGGGCAGCCAGACGCCGTGGTGCTTCCGGCCCTGATCGGGCGGCTCGACGACACCGACGTGGTGGTCCGGCTGGCCGGGCACGAGGAGTTGAAACTGCGAACCGGGCGTGATTTCGGCTACCTGCCGTGGGGAAGCGCTCCCGAGCGCTCCGAGGCGATCAGTTGCTGGGCGAATCCTGGCTGGCGGGGAAGCCATCCGGCCAGGCCCCGGCGGGGGCCGGAGAGAAAAAGCTTACCCAGGCCCTCGCCACAAGTCGGATCAACCCGTAAACCAAGGGAGAACCCCGGCGATGGCCACGAGTACCAGCATGACGGCCCCGAATTTGCCAGTTGTGGCTAACCCCCATCGGCTGGGTGGGCAAGAGCATTGTTGGCGTGCTCTCCTACTTGGGCGGCGTGGCTGCCGCAGGGCCTCATGGTGTCGGCCGCGTTCTCGTTGATGACGTTCTCACGCGACGACGGCCTGCCTGGCTTCTGGTCGGTGCTCAAAGATGAGCTGTGGTGGTTGTTGCTGACTGGTACGCCGCTGGTCGGGCTGGTGCACGTGGCGATGGGCTCTTTTCTGTCGATGCAGGCTTATTTCGGAAGCACGTTTCTCGATGGCACGGGTGCAGTGGTCGGCGTGGGTCTGTTGCGGAACCTGGCCACTCTCATGACCGGGTTAACGATCTCGGGCTTGAATTACCTGCCCGTCTGGTCGCGGGCGACCTTGGAATGGGGCCAGGAACCGGCCATGGAGAGCCATTGTTCCCGTCGGATCTCACCATCCAGGTAAGACCGTGCCGAGCGGCAACATCTTGCCATGCCTGGACGGCTGGCAGCCCCGCGAATCGTCGCCACGGCCCTGGCCTCGATGCTGCTCAGTTCTCGGGGCTTCGTCGTGGGAACCGTCGTGGGCTGGCAGTCGGCCGGTTCGCTGATGGGTCTGTCGTCGGATATGTATTTTCTTATGTTCTGCAGAATGATCTGGTTCCGCGACGTCATCGGGATGATCGTCAAGGGGCTGCGTTTCGGTCTGGTTCCGGCGGCGATCTGCTGCTTCGAGGCGCTGCGGTTGGTCGGGATCTCGGCCGGCGAAACATCCAGCGTGACGGCGGCGGGGGAATGGTTTTGGGTCGAGAGACCTGGCGGCGCCGATCGTACGTGCAGCCTGCCTGTCAATGATGTCGATCTTACTTTTGAACATGACGTGGTTCATGTTGGTATATAGCCGCGGTCCCGGTCTACGGGCAAGTCGTTCCTCCAGCCGCCAACGCCCTCGACTGAGGAGCTATCCTCGTGCAAGACCATTCCGGGGAGGGAATCCCACGATGAGTGCTCGAACTTCGATACGGGACGTCACGGTTGGTCTGATCGTGATCGCGGGCCTGATGGGATTGCTCGCATCATGGGACTGGCTAGCGACGGCCCCGGGTTTCTCGCGGCCCAAAAAGAGCATCGACGTGGTCTTTCGCGATGGCCAGGGTATTCGGGTGGGCAGCCCGGTGCGGGTCGCCGCCTGGACGCGGGAAACGTCGTCGACCTGGACTTGGTGGAGGTTGAGGGCACGCTGCGGGCACGCGTGCGCATTTCCTTTGCCAGCCAATCTGGTCAAGAAGCTGCGGCAAGACGTCAAGGTGGGATCTAGCTCAGGGCCTCACTGGAATGAGTCGCGTGAACATCGTCGCGACCGGCAAGTCGGCCGTGGCCTTGGTGCCCGGCCAGTCGATCCAGGGTGTCGAGAGCTCGTTCTTCGACCCGATCATCGAGCAGGTCGGGCTGGGACCGGTCGAGCGGAAGTGATCTGAGCCACACCATTTCCGAGGTTCGACACACAGTGGATTCAATCGCGCCGAGGCTGCGGCAGATGCTGGCCGCGTTGCAGGAGACCTCCGGGAACATGAAGGACATGAGCGACGCCATCCGCCCCGCTGTGGAATCGACTGTGGGCCATTTCGAGGATCTGTCGCGGAGATTCGCTCGGAGCCGCCTCCGAAGATCGATGCGACTCTGTCCCGGTTCGAGGCGATCACCCGGCAGGCCGAACTGATTCTGGGCGAGAACCGAGAGACGCTCCACCTGGGCCTCGCCTCGGTTCGCGACCTGACCTTTTCGCTCAATGACGTGATGGCCAAGGACCG
>CAVUNS010000013.1:0-88826 GCA_963742905.1 Candidatus Acidiferrales bacterium
GTTGTTGTGCTTTGGTTCGTTGGTCTTGCTTGAGCAACGCTGGAAGACCCCCAAAGGAACTGCGTGATGCGAATTGAATATCACGAATCCGGAGGCGGTGTCATGCCTTGGCGGCAGGCGCCTCGGCCTCTGTTGCACACAGTCGTCGCGCAAACTCTCGACTTCCTTTTCGGTGAGCTTCTCGATGCCGACGAACTTTTTGCTCGCCAGTCTCAAGCGCGCGGACCAGCTCGTCGAGCTTAACCCTGGATCGCAAGCCCGTCGCGGTTCTGTGTGTTCTGGATCAGAAACACCCATCAGGAAGGTGATGATGGTGGTGCCGGTATTGATCACGAGCTGCCAGGTATCCGAATAGTGAAAGATCGGCCCCGTCACGCCCCACACCACAATCAGCAGGACGGCCACGATGAAGGTTAGCGGCTGGCCGCTTCTATCCACGCCGTCTGGTCTGGTCGCGAAATGGGCGAACCCCGTCGCGAACAGGCTGGGATGGGTGGTGTTCTGGTTCTGCTTCTTAGCGCTTTTGGTTTGCGGGGAACGTTCCGGAGCTGACGAGCAGTTCCAATCAGGTCGCGCGCGTAATCTGCCGGTAACGACAGCGCCTCGGCGATGTGCGCGCGGCCGACACCTTCGCCCGGCCAGATCGGCGATGGTGCGCGCGACGCGCAGCACGCGGTGATAGCCGCGCGCCGTCAGCCGCATCGCGCTCGGCGCGCTCGGTCAGCAGAGCCGCGCCCGCGGCATCGGGCGTCGCGACGCGCGTCGAGCAGTTCGCCTTCGGCTTCGGCATTGGTGCGCATGCCGTGTCCTCGCATAGCGCGCGCGCTGGATGTCGCGCGCCGCCGCCACGCGTGCGGCGACCTCGGCGCTGCCTTCGGCCGGCGGCGGCAGCGCCAGATCGGCGGCCGTCACGCCGGCCACCTCGACATGGAGATCGATGCGGTCGAACAGCGGACCGGAAATCCGCGACTGATAATCGGCGGCGCATTTGGGCGCGCGGCCGCAGGCCTGCGCCGGATCGCTGAGATAGCCGCAGCGGCAAGGGTTCATCGCGGCCACGAGCTGGAAGCGCGCCGGATAGCGCACATGCGCATTGGCGCGCGCCACCACCGCTTCGCCGGTTTCGATCGGCTGGCGCAGCGAATCGAGAACCGCGCGCTGGAATTCCGGCAGCTCGTCCAGGAACAGCACGCCGAGATGCGCCAGCGACACCTCGCCCGGCTTCACGCGCAAGCCGCCGCCGACGAGCGCCGCCATCGAGGCGGAGTGATGCGGATCGCGGAACGGCCGGCGCCGCGAGATCGCGCCGCCGCGCAACTCGCCGGCCAGCGACTGCACCATGGAGATTTCCAGCGCCTCGCGCGCGTCGAGCGGCGGCAGAAAGCCGGGCAGGCGCTGCGCCAGCATCGATTTGCCCGCGCCGGGCGGGCCGATCATCAGCAGGTTGTGGCCGCCGGCCGCCGCGATCTCGAGCGCGCGCTTGGCGGTCTCCTGGCCTTTCACGTCCTTCAGATCGGGCGCGGGGCGCCGTGCTCGTCTGCGAGCTTCGGCGCCGGCGGGTTGAGCACCTGCACGCCCTTCAAATGATTGACGAGCGCGATCAGCGACGGCGCGGCGATGATCTCGAGCCGCCGGCCCACGCCGCTTCCGGCCCGCATGCGGCCGGGCAGATCAGTCCGCGCCCTGCGCCGAGCGCGGCGAGCGCCGCCGGCAAACACCCGGCCACCGCGCGTCACCTGCGCATCGAGCGACAATTCGCCCAGCGCGACATAGTTCGCCATCTCGCTGGCCGGCAGCACGCCCATGGCCGCCAGCAGCCCGAGCGCGATGGGCAGATCGTAATGGCTCCCTCTTTGGGCAGGTCGGCCGGCGCGAGATTGACGGTGATGCGCTCGTAGGGAAGCGCCAGGCCGATGGCGGAAAGCGCCGCGCGCACGCGCTCGCGGCTTTCGCCCACCGCCTTGTCCGCCAAGACCGGCCGATTTGAAGATACGCCCGAGCCACCGCAGCCAGATGTGGAACGCACGTCCTCAGACGTTCATGCCGGGCACGGTGCAGATATGGGAGCGGCATGCAGCCATGAGCCAGCCCTCGCGCGCCGGCAATGCGCACCAGATAGCCGAAGCAATGGGCAAAGGTGATTTTGGGTCGATTTTGACGAACCGTTGTAGATGACGATCAGCGGCCGACGGTGCCGTGCGAGCCAAGCCCGCTCCCACGCCGACGCTGCCATCGCGCTGTGCGATCGCGCGAAGCCGACAAACCGATCACGGCGCCCAAGGCCGCCCGTCATTACTCTTGCGTTCGGCCTCCGGACTTCCGGATAGGTGTTGTAGGCGCTGTGAAACAGCACGCCCATGAACAGCCAGTCGGTAAAGCTGCCCACAATTCCGGCGATAACTGCCCCAATCAGTACCCATATCCGTCCCCCATTCCTGGACAGAAGACAAACGCGAGGACCTTGCGCCGCATCGCACACCGCGACGCTTTCGTTATCCGAAATGAGAGTTTGACGGGAACCGAGAAATACGTCGCCACCGACGATCTGAAGATCGCGGTCAACGCCGCCATCGCGCTGGAGCGGCCGCTGCTGATCAAGGGCGAGCCCGGCACCGGCAAGACGGTGCTGGCCTATGAGGTGGCCGAGGCGCTGGACGCGCCGCTGATCACTGGCACATCAAGTCCACCACCAAGGCCCAGCAGGGGCTTTACGAATACGACGCCGTGACCCGGCTGCGCGACAGCCAGCTCGGCGACGAGCGCGTCAAGGACGTCGCGCAACTACATCAAGCAAGCGGCAAGCTGTGGGAGGCGTTCGACCGCCGAGCGCGCCGGTGCTGCTGATCGACGAGATCGACAAGGCCGACATCGAGTTCCCCAACGACCTGCTGCAGGAACTCGATCGCATGGAGTTCTACGTCTACGAGACCGGCGAGACGATCAAGGCCGCGCATGCGGCCGATGGTGCATCATCACCTCCAACAACGAGAAGGAGCTGCCGGACGCCTTCCTGCGCCGCTGCTTCTTCCACTACATCAGCTTCCCGGACCGCGAGACGATGAGCGCGATCGTCGACGTGCACTTCCCGGGCATCAAGCAGAAGCTGGTCGCCGAGGCGCTGCGCATCTTCTACGACATGCGCAAGGTGCCGGGCCTGAAGAAGAAGCCGTCCACCTCGCGAGCTGCTCGACTGGCTGAAGCTGCTGATGGCCGAGGACATCGACGCCCGAGGCGCTGCAGCGAGACGCGATCCGACCAAGCTGATCCCGCCGCTGCACGGCGCGCTGCTGAAGAACGAGCAGGACGTGCAGCTGTTCGAGCGCCTGGCCTTCCTGGCCCGCCGAGAGAGCCGGAATTAGGTCGCTTCAATTCGCTCTCAGCATCAGCGTCATCGCCGGCCTCGTGCCGGCGACCCCGTGCTGCAGTTGTGCGTATGGGTGGCCGGGACAAGCCCGGCCATGACGCCCTTAGGTTTCGAAAGTGACTGAGCTTCAGGATCAGGCCAAGCCGCGACTCGATCCGCGCCAGTCGGCATCAACACGATCGATTCGTGTCGAACATGCGCATATTCCGCATGCGAACCAAGCAGCCTGACCCTCAACTCCGGCGAGTCTCGTTTCGACAAAGTCCGACGTTCTTCTACGTCTTTCATGTCGACACGCAGATCATAAGACCGAACCGCGAATGTGGCGCAGATGCTCCAGGGCACAGAGTTCGCGCGGCTCGCTCATAGTGGTGATAGTGTGCCGCTGCAACAGGGCGGAAACAAGTCGGCAAATGCGTCGTATCAATCTGATATCGCTACTTGTTTTCGCGGCGTTCCCTGCCTCCGCCCAAACCACCGACATCGACGCCTTCAAGGACGGACCTGATCAGGCGAAGGTGCACGTCTCGGGCTTCGTCTGTCCCGCAGTTCATCGGTCACTTGAGGCGCGACGCCTTGGCAAGCCAATGCCAGCGTGAACACCGATTCTACAAGATATCGGCGCTTGATGGCGTGTACGGCACCATCACGCTGACGCCGCTGACCGGGCCGTTCGATGCAAGGGCGTCGCTGGCCGATGAGTTCGCCGAGCAGGAAGGCTCCAGCGCCAAGAGCATTGGGGAGGGCACCACCTTCGCCGGCGGCGGCAAGAGCCCGATCAAGGTCTATACCCGCACCTATGAGACCGCGGCGCTCGAGACCCTGCATTACCGCATCCAGTTTACCGTCGGCACCATCGGCAACTGGGCCGTCCGGGTCTGGCACCCGAATACGCCACGCCGCGCGACGACGACAAACAGCGCGATTTCCTCAACACCGCGTTTGCCGAGGCGATCGGCCATATTCCAGGATCGCCGCAGTCCTATCCTGCCGCCCGGAAGCTGCGCCGGGCATGCCCGCGGCGGCCACCGCCCCCGTTTCGCCGCCGCTGGCCGGTTCGCCCAAGCCGCGCTAGAGTCGGCGACCGCTATCGCCTACCCGGGAAGGTCCTGATGTTCTTCCAGTTTTTCCGAGCTGCGCCGCCAAGGTGCCGGTGACGCTGAAGGAGTACCTGATGCTCATGGAGGGGATGGACGGGACGTGATCGAAGAAGGGGAGGACGAGTTCTACTACCTCTCGCGCTCGGCGCTGGTGAAGGACGAGAAGACCTCGACCGCTTCGACCAGGTGTTCGGCCACGTGTTCAAGGGCCTCGAGATGGTCCAGCGTCGGGCTCGAAGGACATCCCGGCCGAGTGGCTGAAGGCCCTGACCGACAAGCTTCCTCACCGACGAGGAGAAGAAGCTGATCGAGGAGATGGGCGGCTTCGACAAGCTGATGGAGATGCTCGCAGGAGCGCATGAAGCGAAGCCAAGGAAGGGCGACGGCGACGAGGAGGGCGAGGAGAGCGGCCGCGGCAACGGCCGGCAACTTCGCCCTTCGGCGCCAACGGCTATCACCCCGAGGGCATCCGCATCGGCCAGGACAAGGGCCGCCACGGCAAGGCGATCAAGGTCTGGGACAAGCGCGAGTACAAGAACCTCGACGACTCGGTCGAGCTCGGCACCCGCAACATCAAGGTGGCGCTGCGCCGCCTGCGCAAGTTCGCCCGCCAGGGCGTGCCGGACGAACTGGACATGAAGGGCACGATCAAGGAGACGGCCAACAAGGGCTATCTCGACCTGGTGCATGCAGCCCGAGCGCCGCAACACCATCAAGGTGCTGCTGTTCTTCGACATCGGCGGCTCGATGGACAGCCACATCAAGGTCTGCGAGGAGCTGTTCTCGGCGGCGCAAGACCGAGTTCAAGACCATGGAGTTCTTCTACTTCCACAACTGCCTCTACGAGACCGTGTGGAAGGACAATCGCCGCCGCCACGTCGAGAAGCTCCCGACCTGGGACGTGCTCAACAAGTATCCGGCAGCGACTACAAGGTGATCTTCGTCGGCGACGCGACCATGAGCCCCTACGAGATCACCTATCCGGGCGGCTCGGTCGAGCACTGGAACGAGGAGCCGGGCGCCGTCTGGCTCGACCGCGTGGCGCAGATCTGGAACAGCGTCGTCTGGCTGAACCCGGTCGGCGAGCGCCACTGGGACTACACGCCCTCGATCGGGGTCATGCGCCAGCTGATCAACGACCGGATGTACCGCTGACCCTAGAAGGCCTCGACAAGGCCATGCGCGAACTGAACCGTTGAAGCTGAGCGCCCGCAACCAGCTCAAGGGCCGCATCGTCGCGGTCGAGAAAGGGTACGACGGGCACGCCGCATGTCCGCATCGACATCGGCGGCTGCGGTGGTGACGTCCTCGATCACGAATGAGGCAGTTGACGATCTCGGCCTGAAGGTCGGCGACGAGGCCTATGCAGTAATCAAGGCGTCGGATGTGATGATCGGGAAATAGTGGAGCGTTCGCGAAGGCTGTCCTGATACCTGCACGTTTCTGGAACGTCCGTTACGATGGTGCACGCTATCCCGGCGCGCCGGGCGCGCTGCGGGAAGGGGCGAACTGCCAGCGCTTTGCGTATGACCTGCTCCGCGCCAACGGCCGGTTGATCGGCGACTTCCGCTCCAGCGATCTGTGGGATGATACGCGCGAGACCCGGCGCGTGAACGATCTCGAACCGCTCGACCTGCTGCTGTTCAATCGCACGACCGACGTGTGGGCGCGCATATTGCAGTGTATCTGAGTGATGAACGGGCGATCCACCTTTCGAAGCAGGTTGGCCGGCCGGCAATTTGGACGCTGGAGCAATTCGCGGCTGAACCGCTCTATCAGTGCTTCATTGGGTAAACCGTACAGTGATGGAGTAGGATTCACGCTGAGCCGCGGACGACGCGGAGTTTCTCATCCTCCCCCGCACCCGTTCGTCATCGCCGGGCCTAGCACGCTGACGCTACTAGCCCGGCGACCCATAATCACCGTGATGCAGGGAGTGTATGGGAGGCCGGGACGAGCCCGGCCATGACGAGGAGTTTGGTGCGTCCGTGCACCTGATCGTTACGGCCTATGTGCGATCTCGATCAGGATTGGCCCCGGCGCCTCAAGATAGAACAGCCATGCGCCGTGCATCGCGTTTGGCGCGTTTGCGATGCGCCCGCCGCTCAGCCTTAACCGTTCATAAGCCGCATCGACCGCGGCACGGCTGTCTAACAAAAAGCCGATATGGAATACTGTCGCCGGTGCGGCGCCCGACGTCGCGCGGCTGAGCACCAGCACGTTGCCGCCGCCGTCCTTCAGGATCGAGAGGCCGTCACGCCCCTTCGTCTCCAGGTGCTGGAAATCCAGGTGCTCGACGAAGAAGTCGCGTGTCGCGGCCACGTCCGGTACCGGTATGTCGATATGATTTATCTGCATGTCGATCGTCCCATAGTGTCTCGAGCGATCGTGTGCCAACCGGCTTCTCAACCACGCCCGAGCCTCCGGCACATGGCCGGAAGTCTCGTCGCGGGTTCTCCGTGCATCGCACGGGAACAGAGCTTTCCTCGCGGAAAGGGATCGGGCCTACCACAAACCGATCCTGCCTTTTTCGACGCCGCCTTTATAACGCCTTGGCCGATGGCTTGCCAGCGCCCCACCATCCTGATCCGATCTCACAAAGTGACGGGGAGGATCACCCATGAGTGCTGCCAGTTCGCGCCTGCGCGCGCGTCGGGCGCGACCGTCCGGCAAGCGACGGCGGTGGATGCGGAAGGCATCGGCCAGACACTTGCGCGCGCATTCCGCGACGATCCCGTGATGTTGCATCTGATGCCGCTCGACATGAAGGATCGGGATACCAAGCTGCCGCGTGTGTTCAAGCTGCTGTTCAAGCTTGCGCTACCGCATCGCGCCTGTTTCGTCACCGGCGGCTATGAAGCAGCGACGCTGTGGCGGCCGCCGAATGGCTGGCACGTCTCGGTCTGGGAATACATCGTCAATTCGCCGGAGCTGCTCGGCATCTTCGGATCGCGCGCGCTAACGGTGATGAGCACGATGGATCGCGTCGAGAAGCTTCATCCGCATACGCCGCACTGGTATCTGCAGACCATTGGCACCGATCCGGAACGCCAGGGCAAAGGCTATGGCAGTCTCATTATGCGACAGCAGCTTGCTGTCGCAGATGCCGCAGGTCTGCCGTGCTATTTGGAGTCTAGTAAAGACACCAACATCGCGATCTACAAAAGCTTCGGCTTTGAAGTCTACGGGCGAAATCAAGATCCCAGACGGGCCGACGCTGTGGCCGATGTGGCGCGACGCGCATCGGCCGAACTAAACAGACACGACAAAGGGAAAACCATGCTGAAAGTCCATCATCTCAACAACTCGCGCTCGCAGCGGATACTGTGGCTGCTCGAAGAACTCGACACGCCGTATGAGATCGTGAAGTGGCAACGCGCGTCGCCCGTGCCCTTCGCGCCACCGGAGCTGAAGAACGTCCATCCGCTGGGCAAGTCGCCGGTGATCGAGGACGGCAACAAGAAGATCGCCGAGTCCGGCGCGATCGTCGAATACATCCTGGACGTCCACGGCAAGGGCGCACTCAAACCGAAGCACGGCACGGACGACTACTGGAAATACATCGAGTGGATGCACTTCGCCGAAGGCTCGGCGATGCTGCCGCTGCTGATGGCATTGTATCCGGCATGCTCGGCGACGCGGCCGCGATGCTGAAGCCGCGCGTCGACAGCGAGATCGCCAATCACCTGTCATTCATGGAGAACGAGCTCGGTTCGAACGAGTTCTTCGTCGGCAACACGCTGACCGGCGCGGACATCATGCTGAGCTTCGTTGTCGAAGCCGCCGGCGCGCGCCTCGATCCCTATCCGAACCTGGTGAAATACCGCGACCGCCTGCATGCGCGGCCGGCGTACAAGCGGTCAATCGAGAAGGGCGGCGAGTACGCGCTGATGAGCCGCTAGGCTTTGACCGCGCTGCCCCAGTAATTGAAACCGGCGAAACGGGGCGTGCCCGGCAGGTACATCGTTTCCATATCGGCTATGCGTGAAGCCCGCGTCGCCGATCAGTTTCGGAATCGGCCTGTCCGACATGGCAGCCGCCGCGATAGCGACTTCCAGACCGGCGTGATGCGCTGCTGCCAGCGCGCGACGTTCTGTCCGGCGCGCTGCCATGCTCGCAGAAGATCATGCGGCCGTCCGGTTTCATCACGCGCCGCATCTCGCCCAGCGCCTTCATGACGTCGGGGATGTGCACATCGTATAGGTGATCAGCACGGTGTCGGCGCGTCGGCGTCGAGCGGAATTTGCTCGCCCGGCAGGCCAAGAAATTCGAGCGGGATGGGCGACTCCGCGGCCCGTTCGCCGGCGCGCGCCCGCATCTCGGCCGCGGGCTCCAGCGCCCAGATAGCTCGACCTTCGCCGGATCGTAGAACGGCAGGTTGTGCCCGGCGCCGAAGCCGACCTCCAGCACACGGCCCTGCGCCCGCGGCACGACCTTGCGGCGCTGATACGTGATCGGCTTGGTGCTCATGGCCGCATTCAGCAGCCGCGGCAGGATATGACGGTCGTAGAACCCCATGGCCCAAGCCTAGCACGGCCGGTCAAAGCGGCGCGATGTTCTTCCGAATCCAGGCGGCCATTTCATCTTCGCTGAACGTGCCGGCGGCCAGCGACAGCATCGCAAGCGTGGCCTGTGCGGGTTGGCTGTCAGCCGATGCCCGTTGAGACGCAGGAAAAGCACCGCCGCGATAAACGCCACACGCTTGTTGCCGTCGATGAAAGCGTGGTTCTTCGCCAGACCAAAGGCATAGCTGGCAGCCAGCCGCGCCACGTCAGTGGCGCCCTCATAGGCGAACAGGTTTTGCGGGCGCGACAGCGCGGACTCGAACAGTCCTTCATCACGCAAACCGTCGGCGCCGCCATGGGCGGCGATGCTTTCGCTGTGAAGGAGTTCAAGAACGTCGCGGTGCCCAACGGGCTCGCTCATTTGGCCAGAGCCTCAGCGTGTCGCGGAATTCGCCATGAACTCACGACCGGCCTCGATCTGCGGCTCGGCTTCCAGATCGTAAGGCCAGACGAAACCCGTCGGGCGCGGTCGTCAGCGTCAGCGGTATCGCCTATCTTCACCTTGAGGCGCGGCGAGGGCCTCTTTCGGCAGGGTCACGCCCAGCGAATTGCCGATCTGGATGATTTTGACTTCAAGTGCATGGCGCGCACTCCGTCCAACCAGTTGACGCAGTTATAACAAACGTATAACGGGGCAAGCCCTATTCCGGCGCCACCGTCACCTTGATGCCGTCGAGTCGGCGTCGCGCAGATGATCTGGCAGGACAGGCGCGAATTGGGTTCGACCGCCAGCGCCATGTCCAGCATGTCGATCTCGGCTTCCGACGGCGCGGGCAGTTTCTCGAACCAGCCGTCATCGACATAGACATGGCAGGTGGCGCAGGCGCAGGCGCCGCCGCATTCCGCCGCGATCGGCAGGCCGCCGTCGCGCAGGATCTCCATCACGCGTCCAGCCGTCGCGGCCTTCGAGCTCGTGTGTTCCTTGCCCGTCGCGGTCGGTCGGCGATGGATCTTCATGAGCACACCCAGTTTCTTCTGCAGGTCGACGACGAGGTCGTGTACTGGAAGCGCAGCTTCTCGTTCGGCTTGCACGATAGTGGAACGCCGCCTGCGCCATCAGCGCCGCCTCGTGGAAGCCGGACAGGATCAGCTTCAGCTTGCCGGGATAGGTGTTGATGTCGCCGATGGCGAAGATGCCCGGCGTCTGGCTCTCGAACTTCTCCGTGTCCACCGGGATCAGGTTCTCGTGCAGGTTGATGCCGAAATCGGCGATCGGCCCCAGCTTCATGGTCAGGCCGAAGAACGGCAGGAACGCGTCGGCCTCGATGCTGCCATTCGCTCTTGTCGGCGCCCGCCAGCGTGACGCCGGTCGAGCTTGCCGCGTTCGCCGTGCAGCGCCTTCGACGCTGGCGACATGGAATTTGATCTTTCCCTGCTGCCACCAGCTCGCGCATCTGGTTGACGCTGTGCTGGCGCGGCGCGGAAGCCGTCGCGGTGATGGACCAGCGTCAGCTGCTTGGCGATCGGCGCCAGGTTAGCGTCCAGTCGAGCGCGGAATCGCCGCCGCCGGCGATCAGGATGTTCTTGCCGCGGAACGTCTCCATCTTGCGCACGGCATAATGCACGCCGACGTCGCCCTTCTCGAACGCCTCGATGCCCGGGACCGGCGGGCGCTTGGGCACGAAGCTGCCGCCGCCCGCCGCGATCACGACCACCGGCGCGATCGATCTCGGTGCCCGCATCGGTCGGTCAGCTTCCAGCGGCCGTCGGCCAGCTTCTCCAGCGCGCTCGCCATCTCGCTGAAATGGAAGGTCGGGCTGAACGGCTTGATCTGCTCCATCAGCCGGTCGGTCAGCTCCTGGCCGGTGACGATGGGCAGGCCCGGAATGTCGTAGATCGGCTTTTCCGGATAGAGCTCGGTGCACTGGCCGCCCGGCCGGTCGAGGATGTCGACCAGATGGGCACTTCAGATCGAGCAAGCCCAAGCTCGAACACGGCGAACAGGCCGATGGGGCCGGCGCCGATGATGGCGACATCGGTTTCGATGGGGTGCTCATGGCTATTTCACATCATACTTCTGTATGAATTGCAAGAACTGCGCTCTTATATGTAAAAAGCGCCCCGCCAACAATCCCCGGCCGCAGGGTCCCAATCTGCCCTGCGCCCGGCTCTGCGTGCAGATAGCAAGACAGGACAGGATTTGCCATGACCGAACCTCAAATCCGCCCGCCCGAACGCTGACGAACCATGGGCGAGGTGCGCGACCAGATCGACCGGCTCGACAGGGCCCTGGTGAAGCTGCTTGCCGAGCGCCAGGGCTATATCGAACGGGCCGCCGAAATCAAACCCGACCGCGACACGGTGCGCGACGAAGCGCGCATCGACGACGTCGTCGCCAAGGTGTTGGCCGAGGCCGGCAAGTCGGGGTTGAGGCCGGACATCGCGGAGCCGGTGTGGCGCACGCTGATCGAATGTTCGATCGCCCACGAGTTTCAGGCGTTCGACGCTAAAGCTCAGCGCTCCAGATAGGCCTTGATAAAGGCCTGCACCGCATCGGCGCTGGTCTTCAGTGCCGCGATGGCGAGCGAGGCGTTGCCGTGGTCGGCGGGTCGATCGGGTTCGGCAAAGGCCGCCGCGTCGGCCATCTCGAACGCGCCGATGCCGCGCGCCGCCCCTTTCAAAGTATGGGTGATCTCTTTCCAGCGATTGCGTCGCGGCTGTCGAGGATGGCCTGCAGCCGGGCGACCAGTTCGCTGGTCTGCGTGTCGAACAGCCGCAAGACCTCGGCATTGATGGCCTCATCGCCGCCCGTGTAACGGGCGAGGTGGTTGAGATCGACGGCGCGCTGGCGCGCCATGCGCATCTGCCTGTTCATCGCAGTTCCAAAGTCACAGGAAAGATCAAGGCAGCGTTAAGGATGTCCGGGCTTCTGGTCGAGCTTCAGAAGGGCACCCAGCCGCTCGGGAACGGCGAGGCGCCGAAAAGCCGGGCATGCGCGAACAGCACGGCCAGGAACATCGCCAGCGCCTGAAGAACCGCCAGTCGAAATACTCACCCAGCTTGAAGCTGGCTTCCGCCCGGCCGCGATCGCGGCAAACGGCACATTCGAGGTCTTGGCCGCAAAGCAGTCCCACGCCGCGCCCATCTTGCGCTTGCGCTTGGCGTCGATGGAGGCGGTGCCCGACAGCGCGAGCACAAAGAAGGTGCCGAAGAGGATCGACGGAGGCGAGGTCGCCATTGGCGAGCAGATGGAAGCCCGCCCAGATCGCGACGCCCCAGAGGAACGGATGACGCGTGACGCGCAGGATCGCCGCGCACCGTCGCCTTGGCGACCGCGCCGTCCTGACCGACCGACGTCGGATTGGGCATCAACAGCCCCGGCACCGCCGATCAGGAAGGCAAGCAAGACCACCGGGATCGCAAGATGCGCGGACCGCCGGCCCAGATCGATAGAGGAAGGCGGATCTGCGCAGAAGCCTGCGCCATGTTGTAGGCGATGCAGAGCCAGACGATGGCAACGATCGAGGCCAGCGAGAACAGACCCATATAGGCCCTTCGCCAATCGCGCCCGTGATCGCATCGCGCGCCCGCGTCCCCGAGATCAGAAGATGGATGGCCAGGAACACCAGCGCGGCCGCAACAAGCATGACCATGAGCCACCTCCCTATCATTTACGACGTAAGCGCAATTAGCCCTGATCTTCAATGGCCGATCTTAAAATAGCAGCGATCTCTCGCGCTTGGGCGCGGGGAGTGGTTAAACTGCGGCCGTATCAGCGAAATTGGTCGAGGGGACGATGGCGACCATCGGATCAGAGCGAAATCAGCCGATTCTGCTGGAAACAGCGCGATCCGCTGCCCGAAACGGACAGCCGTCCGGAGGCGCATAGCTTCGAGCCGCGCTTCGGCGCCGCAGCACTCGTCTTTGCCTGCATTCTCTCGGCCTTCTGGGTCGGCGCATCCGCTGCTTATCTGTGGGGCTATTCCGGACCGGGCGGTCTCGGCGGTCTCGACCTGCAGGAGATGGCGCTCTTTGTGATCGTTATCTTCCTTCCGCCTTTCCTGTTCATCGCCGGTGCCTGGGCGCTCGTCGCGGGCGCAGGACATGGCCGTCGCATCGCGCGCCTTGGCGGCGGCAACCGACAAACTTTTCGCGGCCGATGAGACGGCATCGAAAACGGCCGCGCGACTTGGCCGCGCCGTGCGCCGCGAGACTCGATGCGCTGAATGCCGGACTTGACGGTGCCTTCACCCGTCTGCGCGCACTGGAAGGCGTGCTCGAGAACCAGATCGCCGCACTCGACGAAGCGGGCGCACGCGCCGATGTGCGCGGCGAAGCGGTCGCCGCGCGACTGACGGCAGGAACGCGAACGCATCGAGGCCGTCGCTGGGTCGCTGGCCGACGTCGCTGTCCGCGCGGCTGAGACTGTTGCCGGACGCACGGCGCAGCTCAAATCATCGATCGAAGGCGCGAAGGCGTCGCTGCGCGCCGCCGGCACCACGCTGGAATCGCAGGCCGCAGGCTTCCGCGCGTCCGCAAGCGCCGCCGCTGAAGCGCCGCATGCCGCGGCTGTTGAACTCGACCGCCAGGCGAAGCGCATCGAATCCGTCGCCGATGCCGCCATGGCACGCGCCGAATTCGTGCTGGGCCGCCAGGAGCGCCATCGCACGGCGATGAACGAACTGATGCAGCGGCTAAAGGACGAAAGCGCCCTGTTCGAACAGGCGTTGTCGCAAGAACGCGCCTCGATGGAACATGCGATCGAAGCGCTGGGCGGCGAAGCGCAGAAATTCGAAACCATGACCGGCGATACCGAGCGCCATCTCGAGCTCATCATGTCGAATGCGTCGGCCCGCGCGTCGCAGCTCACCGCAGACTTCCTGCGCGAAGCCGAGAAGCTGCGCGAAGCGAGCGAACTCGGCGAACACGACGCTCGCCAACATGATCAACGCCCTGCAGCAGGCCAATGCCGGCGCACAGACCCTGATCGGCGAAACGGCCAACGAGGCCAAGACCAACGCCGCGCTCTCGTCGGCGAGGCGATGGCGGAATGCGAACGGCTGCTGCGCACGGCCGGCGAGCTCTCCGACGAAGCAAAGGCGATCCGCGCCACGCTCGCCAAGGCGACGGAAGACGTGCGAGCGGCATCTGCTCACGCTGCCCGGCATCGCCCAGCACGAGGCGCAGCCGCGTGCGCGACATGGTGCGCAGCGAAACCGAAGAGATTCTCGACATGTCGGCCCGTACGCTGTCCACCATCCAGTCGCGCGCACGCGCGGCCGCGCCGTTCCGAACAGCCGGATGAGCCGGCGGCGACGCCCGAAGCTTCCCGAGACCAGGCCTGATCGGCATGGCGCGCGGCTGACGCAGCGTCCGCGCAAGCGGCTCGACGCGCCCGACGCCTGCGAACGACGGCAAGCTGGGAGATGAGCACGCTGCTTGCTGCGGTCGAGACCAACGAGCCGCAAAGACCTCAAGGCATCCAGCGCCGCAGCGCTCGGCGCACTGGAAGCAGCACTTGCCGATATGGCGGTCGACCTCGACGGGATCACATCGGAAGCTTCGCCGGGCGAAGACGAATGGAGGCGCTATCTGGCCGGCGACCGTGCGCGTGTTCGCGCGCCGGCTGGCGGATACGCATCGACGACGACACGGTCAACCGCATCGCCACGCTCTATCGCGACGAGCGCGCACTTCCGCGACGCCGCGAACACCTATCTCGCGGAGTTCGAGGCGCTGCTGGCGCGGGCGCGGCAAGGCGATGGCGGCGGGCTTCTCACCTCGACGATGCTGAGCGCCGACACCGGCAAGATCTATCTCGCCATGGCCTATGCGCTCGGACGGCTATGATATCCGCCTGAAACGCGCCGCGTAGAATCCATCCATGCCGCCTTTGTCGCCCAGGTGACAGGGCAGGGTGCGCAGATCGCCTCGCGCCACTGATCCATTCGTGCATGACCGAACACTTCGCTGGCCGCGATCGGCATGCGCCGCGAATCGCAGGCGTCGCGACGCAGGAAAGCCGTCGATCTGCTCGACGCCTTCCTCGGGCTCCAGCGAGCAGACCGCGAAGACCAGCATGCCGCCCGGCGCGACCATCGTCGCGGCTGCATCGAGCATCTCGCTGGCAGTTTGCGCGCACAGCGGTCACGTCCGGCGGCGCTTTTGATCCAGGGCAGTTCGGGATGGCGGCGGATCGTGCCGGTCGCGGTGCAGGGCGCATCGAGCAGAACGAACGGCGCGGGCGTCACCGGCAGGAAATCGCGCACATCGCTCTCGACCACCGTGGCCGTGCAGCTTCATCCGCGCGAGATTTTCGCGCAGACGCGCGCAGCGCGCACCGGCTCGCGCTCGACGGCCGTCACATCGGCGCCGCGACGCCACAAGCTGCATCGTCTTGCCGCCCGGCGCGGCGCAAAGATCGATCACGGCCTTGCCGCGCACATCGCCCAGCAGACGCGCGGGCAGACGTCGGCGGCAGCGTCCTGCACCCACCATCCGCCTTCGGCAAAGCCGGGCAGGTCTTCGATGCGCGCCGTGGTCGCTCAGCCGGATCGACGTCGCCGAACAGGCGCTCACCTTCCGGTGCAACGCGCGCTGCTTCAGGACATATGTCGAGCGGGTGCGGGATGCAGATGTGCGCCGCGCAATCGCGCGCGCCGTGTCCTCGCCATAGGTGTCGCGCCAGCGCGTCCACAGCCAGTCCGGCGTGTTGAGCGCGGCGGCATCCTGCGCCTCGACGATCGCTCTTGGCCTTCGCGCGACACGCGCCGCAGCACGGCATTGATCAGCGGTTTGAAATGCACCGCCTTGTTGTCCGCTTGCGCCAGGCGGTTGGCGCCATCGACGGCGGCATGCGGCGCGACGTTCAGGAACAGAAGCTCGCACGCACCCGGCAGCAGAGATCTCCGAGCGCCGGTCCTGCCTTGTGCGGCGGCGGCGGTTTGGGCACGAAGCCGCGGATCAGCGCGTCGAGCTGGCCGAAACGCCGCAGCGTCTCGCTCGCGATGGCGCGCGCGAAGCCGGCATCGCGCGGCGGCAGATGCCGTTCAGCTGATCGGTCGCGCGGTCCAGCGGCCGCCGCTTGCGCAGCACGTCGGACAGGATCGCGAGCGCAGCGGCGCGGGCGGCAAGACCGCCTCGCTCACGCCCAGGGGCCGATGCGCGTGGTCGTCTCGACCGACCCCGCCATGGCGCGCAGCCGCGCGATGCGTTCTGCTGTCGAAGGATGGCTGGCGAAACAGCCCTGCGATAGCCCGCCATGCAGCGGATTGATGATGAACATATGCGCGGTGGCGGGATTGGCGTCGGCCTGCGGGATTGTCGATGACCGCGCCGCGCTGCTCGATCTGCTGCAGCGCGGAGGCAAGCCAGAGCGGCCGGCCGGAGATCTCGGCGCCCTCGCGGTCGGCTTCGAACTCGCGCGTGCGGCTGATCGCCATCTGCACCAGCAGCGCGGCAAGCGGCGCCAGCAGCGCACCAGCAGGACAGCCCCGATCAGGCCCAGCGGATTGCGCCGCCCGCCGCCAAGGAAGAAGGCGAAATTCGCCAGCATCGAGACCGCGCCGGCGATCGTGGCCGTGATGGTCATGGTCAGCGTGTCGCGATGCTTCACATGGCCGAGCTCATGCGCGAGCACGCCCGCCAGCTCTTCCTGGTTCACGCGCTGGAGCAGACCGGTCGTCACGCAAACCGCGGCATGTTCGGGATTGCGGCCGGTGGCGAACGCATTGGGCTGCTCGTTGTCCGACGATGAAGACTTTCGGCATCGGCAGGCCGGCCTGGTTCGCCAGCTGGCTGCACGATATGGACGAGATCGGGCGCTGCATTCTCGTCGACCTGCCGTGCGCCATACATGCGACAGCAGCACCTTGTCGGAATTCCAATAGGCGAAGAGATTCGTCCCCGCCGCAAAGAGGAACGGCGATGCGCCATGCCGGGGCCGCCGCCAATCAAGAAAGCCGACGACCAGGAACAGGCCGGTCAGCGCCGCCATCAGGAGTCCGGTTCGGAAGATATTCATGGGCCGTTGCATGTATGCTCAGCCCCCCTGTGAGGGTCAAGCGTGAGAACCGCACAATGTCAAGCACAGCAAAACGCAGAAAAAACCCAGCAAGGCTGAGATCGCGGCGCGCATCAAAGCTGCCGGCGAGCGCGCCCTTGCCGAAGCCGAGGCACGGCGTGCCGCCGAGGTGCCAAAGGAACTGCCGCCGGAACTGGGCGGGCCAGAAGGTCCCGAGCCCACCCGCTATGGCGACTGGGAAAAGAAGGGAATCATTTCGGATTTCTAGCGGCTTGATTGCGGCTTGGCCTTGATCGGGGGTCGGCAAAGGTCCATGTAAGGGACAAATCCGAAGGCGTCATCTCATGTTCATCCAGACCGAATCCACGCCGAATCCCGGCGACCCTGAAATTCCTGCCCGGCCGCGAGGTCATGGGCGAAGGCGCGGTGGCGGATTTCCCGAGCCGCGAAGCCGGCCGGGCGCTCGCCGCTGGCGCGCGCGCTGTTCGCGGTGCCCGAAGTGTCGCGGGTGTTCTTCGGCTGCGATTTCATTTCGGTCACCAAGCGCGACGGCGACTGGAAGCATCTCAAGCCCGCCATCCTCGGCGCGATCATGGAGCATTTCACCCGCGGCCTGCCGCTGATCGAAGGGCAGCGCCGAGGAGGTCGACGACACGTCCTATGGCGAAGGCGATCCGCGAGATCGTGGCCCAGATCAAGGAACTGATCGACACCCGCGTGCGTCCGGCCGTGGCCCAGGATGGCGGCGACATCATCTTCAAGGGCTTCGACGGCGGTGCGGGCATCGTCTTCCTGCACATGCGCGGCTCCTGCGCCGGCTGCCCGTCCTCGACCATGACGCTGAAGAACGGCATCGAGAACATGCTGCGCCACTACGTGCCCGAAGTGACCGCTGTCGAAGCGGTCTGATGCCCTTCGCATCGGAGTCGCCATGACGCCCACGCGGTCAACGACGAAGCGCTGGACACCATCTTCCGCGCGGCGCGGACGCAGAACAAATGGCAGGACAAGCCGGTCAGCACGGCGCATGCTGATGGCGGTGTACGATCTGATGCGCATGGGGCCGACCAGCGCCAACTGCTGCCCTGCGCGCTTTCTTTTCCTGACGACGCAGGAAGCGAAGGAGCGGCTGAAGCCGCACTCGTCGCACGCCAACCAGCCCAAGACCATGCAGCGCCCCGGTCACGGCGATCATCGGCTATGATCTCGATTTCGCACAGCAGCTGCCGAAACTGTTTCCGCATGATCCGACGGCGAAGGACTGGTTCACCGATCCGCAGGTCGAGCAGGTGACGGCTTTCCGCAATGGCACGTCTGCAGGGCGCCTATTTCATCATCGCGGCGCGCGCGCTCGGGCTGGATTGCGGGCCGATGTCGGGCTTCGACAACGCCAGGCGTCGATGCGCGAGTTCTTCGCCGGCACGAGGCATGAAGTCGAATTTCATCTGCAGCCTCGGCTACGGCGATCCGGCCGGCGTCTTCCCGCGCAGCCCGCGTCTCAGCTTCGACGAAGCCTGCAAGATCGTATGAGGATACTGGCCGCGGATACCGCACTCGGCGCCTGTTCGGTCGCGGTGCTCGAAGACGATCGCGTGCTGGCGCATCGCTGGTCTCTCGCCGCCCGCCCGCCAGCGACTGCGGCAGCGGGAACGACTCGTGGATGTGCAGGCCCGCCGCGTCGCCGCCCGGTCCCGAGCCGCCCGGTCGATCGATCGCCCGCGCCAGCCAGCCGGGCGACGCCTTGTCCACCGTCGTCTGCGCCGTCTGCCAGATCGCCATGCTGTCGAAGTGCGACCGGTTCGGGTTCGGGTAGCCCACGCTCTGCACGATCGCCAACTGCTGCTGCTCCAGCAGCTTCGCGAACGCGTCGAGCTGCGGGTGCAGGCCCACCGGTCGTCGACCTTCTTGACCTCGCCGGCCGGGATCGCGAGCTTCGGCCGGCGCTTGCGGTACTCGTCGTCCCGGTACGGCACCACGGTGTTGAGGCCGTCGTTGCCGCCGTCGAGCTGGACCACCACCAAGATGCGGCCCTTCGCGGACGGCCGGTCATCGGTCAGGGCAGTCGCGGATCGGGCCAGGAACAGCGGGACCGTCGGGCCGCAGGCCAGCAGCGCGGACGAGCCTAGGCCCAGGCGGAGCATCTCGCGGCGAGTCGGGTGCATGGGGATCTCCTCTTCGGATGGGGTGATTTTTTCACCACAGAGGCACAGAGATCACAGAGAATACGAATTCAGGGTATCAAAACGAATTCAAGGATTCAAAATTCCGCATCCCGAATTCCGGATCGGGGACGGCGATGGCACGGCTGAACCTCAGAGTGTTCGGTCCGGGCATGATTCCCTCTCGATATCTTCTCTGTGGTCTCTGTGCCTCTGTGGTGAAAAAATCTTCGATCAAATCAAGCCAGTTGGAACTCGGGGCAGTTGGCGAGGCGTTGGAGCGCCTTGCGGAGTCCGTCGGGCTGCCGTCGCGACCGGCGTCGAGGATTAGCCGGCGGGCCTCGTCGCCGAGATCGTCCTGGAGCAGGAGGTCGAGGAACGCCCCGGCGGCCCGGTCGGCGGGGATCTCGTAGCGGGCCGCCCAGGCGAGCGGGTCGAATGGAGATAGGCCGTTCTCGGATCGGCCCCAGACGACGTCGGCGGCCCAGTTGGTGCGCTCCAGCAGCGTGCCGCTGTTGATCCAGACCGAGCCGCCGACCCAGCCCTCGACGTTCGGCGGGACGAACAGCTCCTGGCCCTGGGCGTCGCAGGCGGCCGAGAGTGCCAGCGGGTTGAGCGCCGGACGCGGCACCTCGAGCATCCGCACCAGCCCCGCGCTGAACTCGACCGGCGACTTGATCCGCTGGCGATACGCCGCTCGGGAGTAGAAGTGCTGCGAGCGGAGGATCACCTCCACGATCGGCCCGATGGCGAACTTGTGCGCCTTGATCTCCTCGGCCAGCGGCTCGATCAGGTCGGGGCCGGGCATGCGGCCTCGCTGACGAACCACCGGTAGAGCTTGCGCCAGGAAGGTCGCGGCCTCGGGGCGCTCGAGCGTGATCCGGACGATGTCCGACGGCCCCCAGCGACCATTCAGGCCGAGGAACGTCTTGGGCCCGTCGTCGACCTGCGCGGGGTCGTGCTTGAAGGCCGGCGTCTCCTGGAAGCCGCCGCGCGAATCCTGACGCGCCCAGCCGGTGAAGGCCCGGGCGGCCTCGCGGATGTCGCGCTCGGTGTAGTGCCCGACGCCCAGGGTGAACAGCTCGAGGAACTCGCGGGCGAAGTTCTCGTTGGGCTTGTCCTTCTTGCTGTTGCCCCCGTCGAGCCAGACCAGCATCGCCGGGTCGGCGATGATCGGCCTCGAGCAGCGCGGCGAAGCCGCCCAGTGCGTGGGTCCGCAGCGTCTCGTTCTGCCGGTCCATCAGCGCGACCGACTCGACCTTCTTGTTGCTGGTGGCGAAGTGGCCGTGCCAGAAGAGGGTCAGCTTCTCGCGGAGCGGGTCGGGCCCGTGGAGGATCCGGTTGAGCCAGCAGACCTTGAGCAGGTCGAGGTTCGACGACGACCGCGCCGTCTGGCGCAGGCCGTCGATCGCCTCGGCCTCCTCGGTCGGCAGGGTCGGGCGGGTGGAACAGCCGCTCGACGCTGGCCTCGGGGCCGGCCGCCAGGTCGCGGAGCAGCTCCGCACCGCGTTGCGCCGAAGCCGGCGCGGCGGTGCAGGTGGGCGACCTTGCGCAGGTCCCAGGGGTCGTCGGGCGTCGGCTCGTAGCGGGCCCAGGGCGAATCGAATCTGGAGGTTGACATGGCGAGCCTTTCGTAGGGTGGGCTCTGCCCACCGGGTCGGGCCTTGGGATGCGGATGGCACCCGGATAAGGATGCTGCGATCGCGGGCTTGTGCGGTGGGCGAAGCCCACCCTACGACTTCACTCTCTGCGGCTTCTCGATCAGGATGTCGCCCAGGTCGAGCGTCTCGCCGGGCTTGACGGTGAAATCCTTGCGGACCTGCATGCCCTTGTCCTGGTCGTTGATGGTCGAGAAGTCGCTGATCCGGTACAGGGCGCCGGGGATCAGCGAGACCAGGGTGATGCGGCCCTCGGCGTCGGTCGCGGGCCGTGGCCAGTAGTGCTTGCGGTCGACGTTGGCCATCGATCTCGTCGTCGGCCATCAGCTCGGCCTCGGTCCTGCGTGTTCCGGCTGTACCGGCTCGGGCCGGGCGTGGCGACGAACTCGAACATGGGCTGGTGCTTGGCGATCGGCTTGCCGTCGGGCCCGACGAACCGCGCCGTCGCCTTACCGCAGGGCTGCAGGCGGACGGTCACCTCCTCGCCGGCCTGCTTGCCGGAGACCTCGACCGTCGCGCCCCAGCTCGTGCTCGGCGTCGAGGATGTGAGATACGTGCCGTGCCCCTCGGGGTCGAGGCCGTGCAGCTCGAAGCGGCCGTCGCGGACGGGGACCTGGTAGTCGCCGCCGCCAGGTAGGGGTTGCTGGGCCTCGATCCGGAGCGTCGAGAGGATCGAGCCGCCGGGCGATCGTCTGGCCATCGGGCCCCTCGACGCGGCCCTTGATCGTCACGCCCGGCCGCAGGGCCGCGGCGACCTCGCGGGGCGGGTCGCCGGCCTTGACCTCGTAGGGGATGATCGCGTGGGCCATGGTAGCGTCAGCCGCCGGGTCCCTGGTCGTAGAGCCGGTTCGAGCCGATCTCGTCCAGGACATAGTCGCCGGTCGGCCCGAAGACGAGCAGGTGCCCCTTGCCGGGCGGCACCGCGATGCTGGAACGAGCCGTCGTCCTCGGCTGGCCACGATGGCCTGCCAGCCCGAGAGCACGCGCTCGGTCCCCGTTGAACGGGATGTACTGGATGCTCGAGGCCCGGCCAGGGGCCGGCCGGTCCCCTGCTCGGTGACCTTGCCGCGGATCAGGACGCCGCGGGGCATCTTGATGTCGTGGGTCGCCTTGACGCCCCCTTGGTCCACTTGATCTCGTCCTGCTGGATCAGGTACGGCTCGCCGCCGGTGGGGAAGGCGCCGAGGGTATAGCTGTCGCCGGCGATCGGGTTCATGACGAACCGGCCCTGGGCGTCGGCGCGGAACTTGGCGAGAAGAAGCCGCTGGCGTGCTCGTTCGCGACGAGGGTCGTGGCCGAGACGACGGCATTGGGGATGGGCTGGCCGGTGTCGGCGGCCAGCACGCGGCCCTCGATGATCCGGGCCGGCTGCAAGCGCGAGGGTGGTCTCCTTGCCGCGCCGCCATGCGGCCGGCATCGAACATCATGTCCTGCCGGGCATAGCGGAGGTCGCGGACCTGGCCAGGAGATGCTGAACCCGCGGCCGATGCCCGGTCAGCGTGATCCGTCCCTGGTCGTCGGTCTTGACCGGCCGGGGCCAGGTGCGGAGGCCCGCGGCGGCGGGCCGTCCCCGAGCGAGACGCCGTCGGTCTCGCCCTTGTCGGGTCCGGCCGGCCAGAAGCCCCGGACGTGGACCTCGACCCCCTTCGCCGGCGCCCGGTCAGCTCGATCAGCCGGACGCGGACGGATCTGCTCGGGTGGAGCTTGAGGTCGGCCTCGGGCTGCTCGGCGTCGGGGTTGAGCTCGGCCCACGCCGAGGCCGTAGCCGGGCGCGGCGGCGAGCGCGATGACCTCGAAGACGCGGCTCGACGCCGTCCGCGGGGCGTCGAGGTGGAACCGGCCGTCGGCGTCGGACTGGCCCTGGCCGAGCACGGTGAACTCGGTCGATCTCCTCGCTGGCGCCGACCCAGGGGTGCGCGGCGCGCGCCAGGAGGTCCACGACCGCGCCCTTGACCGGCTTGCCGTCGGGGTCCGAGCACGCGGCCGGCGACGGTCATCCGGGCCGGGTCGGCGGGGTCGGGCTTCGTCGCCGGCTCGGGCCGGTCGGCGACGGGCGGCGCGACCCTGGCCGCCGGGTCTTTCATGGGCTCCTCCTTCATCGCCAGCGAGCGGGTGAGGAACCCCGCGCCGGTGGCGATCGCGGCGAGGGCCAGCAGGGTCATCGCGACGAGTCTCAGCTTGTGGACGAGCATGGTGTCGGAGGACCTCCTGGGCCAGGGCCGCGGCGGGGGCGGAGAGGGCCCCGCCGGCGGCGGCGTGACGGGCCGCGAAGGCGATCGCGGCCCGGGTGGTGGTTTCGCACAGGAGGGGAGAAACGGACGCCGAGGCGGACCGGGGCGCCAGGACAGCGCCCAGCGCGGCGGCGGGCAGGGCGACACCGCGGCGTGCCAGGCCGACGCGGAGCTTCTCCCGCGCCCGGGCCAGCCGGCTGCGGAGCGTCCCGGCCGGGCATCGGAGCCGCCGGGCGGCCTCGTCGAGGGTGAGGCCCTCGAAGTAGCAGAGCACCACCGGCAGTCGGAAGGCGCGCGGCAGGCGGTCGACCTCGCCGTGGATGGCCTCGGCCTGCTCGCGGTCGATCGCCGGCCGGTCGGCCGGCGGGGCCGTCGGCTCGGCCGGGACGCACGAGCCCGTACCGGGACGGCTCATCGTGAGCTCTCCTCCCGCTGTCGCCGGCGGGCGATCTGCTGCCGGGCGCACCGCGCCGTCCGGATCGCGACCCCGTAGAGCCAGTTGCCCAGCAGGTCGGGGTCGCGGATCGAGCGGGCCTTCTGGGCCAGGACGAGGAAGACGGCCTGGAAGGCGTCCTCGGCATGCTGGGCGTCGCCGAGGAGCTGCCGGCAGACGCCCAGCACCATCGGCCCGTGCCGGCCGACCAGCGCGGCGAAGGCGGCCTCGCCGGCCGGTCGCGGCCGGCGTCGGCGAACCGCTCGAGGAGCTGGCGGTCGGAGAGCCCGGCGACCGAGCCGCCCACGAAGAGCGACCCGAGCTGCCGGACCACGGAGCCCGTTGCCACATGCGACATACCGGATCGCTCGCTGGTCGTTGCGTTGATCGGGGCCGGCGCCCTGCGGTCCCGGCGTCCATTCATCCCCACGTAAGGTACTGTGGCCCCGCCGGGCGGTTTGTCCCGAGTGTACCGCAGAATGTCCTCAAAAGGTGGTCGATCAATGGGTTCCGTTGACCGGATTCTCTGCTGCTGGGCCTTGCCGCGACGGATCGCGGCTCGACTCACCCTATGGTTTCTTGATCGGGATATCGCCCAGGTCGAGGGTCTCGCCGGGCTTGACGGTGAAGTCCTTGCGGACCGGGGTCGCCTTGGCCTCGGTGAGGGCCGAGAAGTCGGTGATCCGGTACAGGGCGCCGGGGATCAGGTCGACCAGGGTGACGCGGCCCTCGGCGTCGGTCATCGGGAAGTTCCAGTAGTGCTTGCGGTCGATGTTGGCGACCATCTCGGCGTCGGCCGACAACTGGGCCTGGTCCTCGCGTTCCGGCTATTCACGTTGGGCCCGGGCGTGGCGACGAGCTCGAGCATCGGCTGGTGCCTGGCGATGGGCTTGCCGTCGGGCCCGACGAATCGCGCCCGGGCCTTGCCGCAGGGCTGCAAGCGGATCGTGAGGTCCTCGCCGGCCTGACGGCCGGAGGCCTCGACCGTCGCGCCCCACTCGTGAGCCGGATCGAGGAACGAGACCCGCGTCGAGCCCTCGGGATCGAGGCCGTGCAGCTCGAAGCGGCCGTCGCGCACCTTGAGCTCGCCGAGGGACCGCCAGAAGGGATTGGTCGGCTCGATGTGCAGCGTCGTGATGATGAAGGCGTCGGTGACGGTCTGGCCGTCGGGACCCTCGACGCGACCCTTGATCGTCGCGCCGGGCCGCAGCACCACGTTGACATCATGCGGCGTCTCACCGGCCTTCACATCGTAGGCGACGATGGCGTGGGCGCAGTAGCGCGGACCGCCGGGCTTATCGCCGTGGAGCCGGCTGTAGCCGATCTCCTCCGCGACGTAGCCGGGCGTCGGTCCGAAGACGAGCAGGTGACCCTTGCGGGGCGGGACGACGACCTGGAACGAGCCGTCCTCCCGGCTGGCCACCATGGCCTGCCAGCCCGAGAGGGCGTTCTCGGGGTTCTGGTACCCGACGGGGATGAACTGGATGCTGGCGCCGGCCAGGGGCGCTTCGTCCCTGCCTCGGTGACCTTGCCGCGGATCACGACGCCGCGGGGGGCGCGGATATCCAGCGCCTTCTTCGACGGCCCCCTTGGTCCAGGCGAACTCCACCTCGGGGACGAGATAAGGCCGGCCCGGCGGAGCATAGGCATTCACGTAGAAATACTCGCCAACGGACGGGTTGGCCGTGTAGCGTCCCCGATCGTCGGCGCGGAACCGCGTGTTGAACCGACCGCCGAACTGGCCCTGGCTCGCGGCGACTGCGATCACGGCGTTCGGGATGGGCAAGCCGGTGTCGGCGGCCAGGACGCGGCCCTCGATGATCTTGGCCGGCGGCAGGGCATGCGTCGTCTCCTTGCCGGCTGCCGCCGGCCGGTTCTCGACGTGGATGTGCTGCTGGGCGTAGCGGAGGTCGCGGACGACGAGCAGGGCGACGAGCCCGCTGCCGATGCCGGAGAGGGTCGCCCGCCCCTGGTCGTCGGTCTTGACCGGCCGCGGCCAGGTGCGTATCCCCTCGGGCCGATTCGCCCAGAGGATGATGCCGTCGAGCTGGCCCTTGCCCGGCCGCCCGATGCTCAGGACGTCGATCTCGGCGCCCCGGGCCGGCGCGCCGGTCACGTCAACCAGCCGGAGCCGGATCGGTTGCTCGGGCAGGAGCTTGATCTCGGCCCCGGGCTTCTCGGCGTCGGGATTCAGCTCGACCCAGCCCATTCCGGATCCGGCGCCGCGGCGAGCGCGAAGACCTGCTGGACCCGGGTCGATGCCGTGCGGGGCGCGTCCAGGCGATAGCGGCCGTCGCCGTCGGACTCGCCCCGGCCCAGCAGGATCGATGGCTCGAATTCCTCGCTGGCGCCGGTGAGGGCGATCGCGGCCATGCCACCACGTCGACGACCGCGCCCTGGACCGGCTGGCCGTCGGGGTCGAGCACGCGGCCGGCGACGGTCATGCGCTCTTCGGCAGGACGAGGTGGATCATCGGGAGGGCGAGGCTCCGTCCGAGCCATCTTCGCATGCGGCTCGCCGGGGAGGCGCGCCCTCGCGGGGGCTCGCCAGGGCGTGGGCCAGGTATCCCGCTCCGGTGGCGAGGCCCGCCAGGGCCAGCACGGTCATCACGACGAGTCTCAGCTTGTGCACGAGCATGGTGGTCAGGACCTCCTGGGCCAGCGCCGCGACGGGTGCGGAGAGCGCCCCGCCGGCGGCGGCATGACGGGCCGCGAACTGAATCGCGGCCCTTGTGGTGGAATCGCACAGGAGGGGAGGAATGGACGCGGTTGCCGATCGTGGTGCCAGCGCGGCGGTCAGCGCAGTGGTCGAGAGGGCCACGCCCCGGCGGATCAGCCCGCGGCGGAGCTTCTCTCTGGCGCGCACCAGGCGGCTGTGCACGGTGCCGGCCGGGCAGCGGAGCCGCGCGGCGGCATCGGCCAGCGAGAGGCCCTCGAAGTAGCAGAGCACCACTGGCAGGCGTGCCGACGCGGGCAGCCGGTCGATCTCCTCATGCAGGGCCTCGGCCCGCTCGCGCTCGAGCAAGGCCTGGTCGGCGGCGACCGCCGAGCACGCCTCGAGACAATTCACGGCCCGGTCCTCCTCGCTCTGACGAAGGCGGCTGAGCCGGCCTCGCGCTTTGCGCGCGGTGCGGAGCACGACGCCGTAGAGCCAGTGGCTCAGGAGGTCTGGGTCGCGGACGGACCGTGCCCGGCGGGCCAGGACGAGGAAGACGGCCTGGAAGGCGTCCTCGGCGTCGTGACGGTCGCCCAGGAGCTGCTGGCAGACGCCCAGCACCATCGGCCCGTGCCGCGCGACCAAAGCGGCGAAGGCGGCCTCGGCAGCGAGGGAATCACGGCCCGCGATGAACCGCTCGATGAGCTGGCGGTCGGAGAGCCCGGCCGCCGAGCCGCCCTCGAAGAGCGACCCGAGCTGCCGGACCACCGATGTCGTCCTCGCCTGCGCCGTGGCCGCGAGCCCCCTGCCTGAGACCTCGATTCCCACTCATCCCCTCGTCAAATACTGCCCCGATCGGGCTGGCCTTGTCGAAGTTGTCCTCCGGGATCGTCGGGATGAGGGAACACCGGGCTGATTCACGGGAGTCGTCGGCCCCGGGTTTCTCGATCAGGATATCGCCCAGGTCGAGGGTCTCGCCGGGCTTGACGGTGAAGTCCCTGCGGATCTGGTAGCCCTTGTCCGGGACGTTGACGGTGGACCAGTGGCTGATCCGGTACAGGCCTCGGGGATCAGGGCGGCGAAGGTGACGCGGCCGTCGGCGTCGGGGGCCAGGCCGTTCGGGTGGTGCTTGCGATCGACGTTGGGCAGGAAGGCCCCGTCGGCCGCGATCGACTCGCTTCGATGGAGGGTGCCCCAGGTCGGCCCGCCGGGGGTCATCAGGATCTGGAAGTAGATGTAAATCTGCTTGATAGCGGCGGGCTTGCCGTCGGGGCCGACGAACCGCGCCTTCGCCCGGCCGCAGGGCTGGAGCCGGACGGTCAGGTCCTCGCCGGCCTGCTTGCCGGAGAACTCGACGTCGCGCCCCAACCGTGATCGGCGTCGAGGAAGTACACCGGCTCGGCCCGGTCCGGATCGAAGCCCGTCAGCTCGAAGCGGCCGTCGCGGGCGTGGACGAAGTGGTATTCTTGCCACGCCAGACGATCCGGGTGGATGTGTTGCCGCGAGAGGATGACCGCGTCCTGCACGGCCTCTCCGGCCGGCCCGACGATCCGGCCGCGGAGCGTCTTGCCCGGCTTCAGGGTGATCTCGATGACGCGGGGCTCGCCGCCGGGCTGCGCGTCGTAGGCGACGAAGTTGTGGGTGTGGACGCGAGGTCCGCCGGGTTCCGCCCCCCCAGAACAGCATCCCGCCGCCGACCTCGCGCGGATGGAGTCATGGTCGGGCCCACGACCGTAGGTGCCCCTTGCCGGGCGGACCGTGAGCCGGAACGAGCCGTCCTCGCCGGAGGCCACGCTCGAGGCAAGGCCATCGACGAGGTCTCTCGGCGGCTTAAACGCGAAGCGCCGGATACTGGCCCCGGCGACCTGGCGGACCTCTTCGGTCACCCGGCCGCGGATCGGCACGCCCCGCTGCAACGTGAAGTCAACCTCCTTCCGGACCGCCCCCTTGGGCCAGGGCAGTTCGATGTCGCGAGACAGATAAGGCTGGCCGTCTGGGGGGAAGATCTGGAACATGAACTCATCGCCCGAGTAGGGGTTGATGCGGAACCTGCCCTGCCTGTCGGCGCGGGCCAGGACCGTCCCTCCGAAGTTCCTGCGAATCTGGGCCGCCACCAGGATCGCCGCGTCGGGGATGGGCTGGCCGGTGTCGGCGGCCAGCACGCGGCCTTCGAGGATCGCGGCCGGCTGGACGGCCAGCGCGACCTCCTTCGCGGCGTCGCGTTCCTCGGCCCGGAACAGGAATTCTTGCGTGGCGAAGCGGGGGTCGCGGACGACCAGGGTGACCCAGAGCCCGGGGCCGATGCCGGGGAATGTGAATCGGCCCCGGGCGTCGGTGGCGACGGCTTTCGGCCAGGCTCGCATGCCGACGGAGGTGGTGGACCCGTGGCGGACCAGAATCGGCTGCGGGCTGTCGAAGCTCGTCCCGATGGGCCGATCGGGCCAGACATAGACGCTGTCGGGCTCGAGCTGGACCCCCGCGGCGGGCTGGCCGTTCACGTCAACCAGCTTGCCCCGGGTGACCTGCTCGGGCTGGAGGTGGACCTCGGCGACGGGCTGCTCGGCATTGGTCGGGAGCTTCACGCAACCGAACGCGGTGCCGGCCCGGTCGAGCCGGCGATGGCATAGATGTGGAAGAACCGGGACGATGAGCGCGGGGGGCCTCGACGCGGAAGCGGCCGTCGCCGTCGGCCGTGCCCTGGCCGAGGATCACGTAGGGCATCGGCTTGGTTTCGCTATCCGGGAGCGACATGTGGGACGTGCCGATGATGTCCACCGTCGCACCGGTCGCCGGCTTGCCGTCGGGTGCGAGCACGCGGCCGGTCACGATCATCCGGCCTGCGGTCGGAGGCGCTTCGGGAGGTCGAGGCGATTCGGGGGGTCGAGCCGGACTCGGAAACGACCCGGAGGGAGTCTCCTCGCCGCGGATCGGGCGAAGGCATCGAGCGAATGAAATCCGAGACCGGCGACGACGATCAGGACAGGGATAGGGCCGCGGCTCTCAGCTTGTGCACGAACATGGTGTTCAGGACCTCCTGGGCCAGTGCCGCGGCGGGAGCGGCGAGCCCCGCCGACGGCGTGACGGGCCGCGAAAGAGATCGCGGCCCTTGTGGTGGAATCGCACAGGAGGGGAGGAATGGACGCCGAGGCCGATCGAGGTGCCAGGATCGTGCCCAGCGCGACGGCGGGCAGGGCCACGCCGCGGCCCGCCAGGGCGGCCCGGAGTCCGCGGGCGCGGACAAGGCGGCTCTGCACCGTCCCGGCCGGGCATCGGAGGCCCTTGGCGGCCTCGTCGATCGTCAGGCCCTCGAAGTAGCAGAGGACCACCGGCAGGCGGAAGGCTTTGGGCAGGCGGTCAACCTCGTCGTGGAGGGCCTCGGCCTGCTCGCGGTCGATCGCCGGCCGGTCGGCCGGGCCGCAGGGGCCGCCGCGGGACCGCTCATGGAGTGACCCTCCTCTCGCCGTCGCCGACGGGCGATCTGCTGCCGGCGCACCGCGCGGTCCGGGTCGCGACCCCATACAACCAGTTGCCCAGCAGCTCGGGGTCGCGGATCGAGCGGGCCTTCCGGGCCAGGACCAGGAAGGTGGCCTGAAAGGCGTCCTCGGCGTGCTGGACATCGCCGAGGAGCTGCCGGCAGATGCCCAGCACCATCGGCCCGTGGCGATCTACCAGCGCCGCGAAGGCGGCCTCGTCGCGCGAGGCGGCGAACCGCTCGAGGAGCTGCCGGTCGGAGAGCCCGGCGGCCGAGCCGCCCGCGAAGAGCGCCCCCGAGCTGCCGGGCCACGGAGGTTGCTGCCACATGCGACATACCGGATCGCTCGCTGGTCGTTGCGTTGATCGAGGCCGGCGCCACCATGCACCCGGCGTCCATTCATCCCCACGCCGGTACTGTGGCGCTCGCCGGCCGAATTGTCCCGAGTGTACCGATAATTGTCCTCAAGCGGTGGTTGATCAATGAGTTACGTTTTGTGAATCGGGCATCGCCCACCAGGGTGGGACGCCGTGGTCGGCTCACCCCGCCGCCGGCTTTTCGATCAGGATATCGCCCAGGTCGAGCGTCTCGCCGGGCTTGACGGTGAAGTCCTTGCGGACCTGCGGCCCCTTCGCGTCGTCTTTGGCGGTCGAGAAGTCGGTGATCCGGTACAGGGCGCCGGGGATCAGCGCGGGCAGGGTGATCCGGCCCTCGGCGTCGGTCTTCGGCGGTGTTCCAGTAGTGCTTGCGGTCGAGGTTCCACGAGCATCTCGGCGTCGGCCAGCAGCTCGGCCTGGTCCCGCGCGTTCAGGCTGTGCTCGCTCGGGCCCGGCGTGGCGACGAACTCGATCATGGGCCAGTGCCCAGCGATCGGCTAGCAGTGCGGACGAAGCGAACCGCCAGCTCGCCGGCGGAGGATCGAGGCGGATCATCGTGTCCTCGCCGGCCTGCTTGCCGGAGAGTTCGAGCGTCGGACCCACTCGTGCTCGGGGTCGAGGATCGAGATCGGGGCGGTTCCGTTCGGATCAAGGCCGTGCAGCTCGAAGCGGCCGTCGCGGATCGGGACCCGGCTCTGGCCGTCCCAGGAAGGGCGGCCCGCGTGGGCGTGGAGCGTCGTGAGGATGAAGGCATGGGGGGAGCGCATCACCGCCGGGGCCCTCGATCCGGCCCCTGATGGTGACGCCCGGCCGGAGCACCGCGGCGACCTCATGCGGCGGGTCGCCGGCCTTGACCTCGTAGGGGATGATCGCGGGGGCGCGGCAGCGCGTGGCCGCCGGGCCGTTCCTCGTGCAGCCTGTTGAAGCCGATCTCGCCGAGGACGTAGTCGGGCGTCGGCCCGAAGACGATCAGGTGCCCCTTGCCCGGCGGGACGGCGAGCTGGAACGAGCCGTCCTCGCGGCTGGCCACGATGGAGCCCGAGCCCCAGGTGATGAACGGTCCAAGAGAAATAAATCCAGCGGGGTGAAGATCCCCTTTCGGTGGAAGTACCTCACCCCATATTTTGCAAGTCGTCTCTCAACCTGCTTTCGGTCAGCGGTCGTGAAGGAGATCGGGCCGTTGTAAACGACCCAGCTACAAACCAGCGTCTGGAGACTTCTTGCAACAGCAGGCGCGTTTCATGACTTCATCGAAGTCTACAACAACGAGCGACCACACGAAACCTTGGAGATGAAGTGTCCGGTGGAGATTTATCGGTCTTCGCCGTGTCCGTACTCGGGATCGCTGGATATCTACTACCCGTGCCACAACCGGACTATCGTCGTCACCCACTGTGGCCGCATTTGTCTCGGCCGAAAGAAAATTAATTTCAGCACGGTCTTTACCGGCCAAGCCGTCAACATCAAGGAAGTGCATGACGATATTCGGCTAGTCAGCTTTATGGATTATGATCTGGGATATTTCGATCTGGAGACGCGGGTGCTTGAACCACTCGAAAATCCGTTCGGCCCGAAAGTGTTAACCACGTAGCCGGTACGTTCTGATACCCTTTTTCGAGCAGGCTGTCGCCGGCATCAAAGAACACGCACACCCGGTCACAGGAATTATCCTGGTGCTGGCTGGCGCTTCTGCTGCCGTCATGTCTCCGGTCTGGACCTTGTTAAGAGTGGTGGGCCTGGGTGGACTTCAACCACCGACCTCGCGCTTATCTGACTAGGACGGCCCCGCGAATTAACTCGTAGCTCGTTACGGCGAGCTAGGTTAGCTGCCGCGTTGCTAAATCGCGAAACAAGCCGTCTTCTTTCAGAAGCTGGGCATACGACCCACATTGCGTAACCACTCCCTTTTCCAAAACAAAGATGCGGTCCGCGTTGACGATGGTGCTGACGCGATGCGCAACTACGATGCGTGTTGCTTGGAAGGCGTCCAGGCTGCGGGTGACCTTGGCCTGGGTAACGTTGTCTAGGGCGCTGGTGGCCTCGTCGAATACGAATATCCGTGGCTTCTTGGCCATGGCCCGGGCGATCATCAGGCGCTGGCGTTGACCGCCGGAAAGGTTTCCCCCGCCTTCGCTGACAACCGTGTGCATGCCCATCGGCATCTGACGAATGTCCTCTTCCAATCCCGCAAGGCGTGCTGCTTCCCAAGCATCGTCGAACGTCAACGCGGCGGATCCGGCAATATTTCTAAAGATGCTGTCCTGCACCAGACGCGCGCTCTGGATAACGACGCCCATTTGTCGGCGTACGGCCTCAATGTCCAAGCCGGCCAAATCTTGCCCGTCAAAGTAAATCGCGCCGGAGTCGGGCTTTTCAAAGCCGAGCAGCAATCTCAAGAGTGTCGATTTCCCGCTGCCGGAATGACCCACGATGGCCACGAATTGGCCCGGCTTTACGCTGATGGATACGTCGCGCAGAGCCGTCGGTGTAGCTTGCGGATAGTGGAAGTTCAAGTGATTGATCTCGATCCATCCCGTAAGCACGCCAGGATTCTTGCTAGCGCTTCTTACTTCGGGCTGTGCCGCAAAGATCGGCGCCGCGCGCTCATATAGAGGAACAATGCCGATGACCGACTCGACGGTACTGCTGAGCTGGAGGGTTGCCGTTTGAAACTGGATAAAAGCCACCAGGAAGGCCAGAAACGAACCTGTGCTCAGAGAATGGAGCAGAGGTTGACCCATGAGTCCAGCGGTAAAGCTGAAAATCACGGCCAGACTGATCACCGGGAACGCTGAATCGAAGACAGCCAACGCGTTGGACACCCTGCGACCCTTGACCGAGAGCATTTTTTGCGCCGCGAATTCGCGAGCCCACACTGCAAAAAGTCGCGGCTCACTGCCGGAAACTCTTAATTTTGCGATGGAGTCCACGAAGCCCAGTAACATTCCCGAAATTTTTCCCCGAAGTTTCAGCAAGGCACGTTGATAACCTACCTGAAGATAGGTGGTGATCACGGACACCGATAAAGCCACGACCGTGAGGGCCCCGGCAACCAGGGCGAGCTGCCAACTGTAGTAGAACAACAATAGAAAACTGAAAAACGAGAACAGCCCCGAGAGAATAGTCGAAAGCGCAGAACCCGCGAGCATACGGATTATGTATTCGATTCCCAGGCTGCGCTCGGCGAGATCTCCTGAAGAAAACCCGCGGAAAAATGGCACGGGCAAGCGTAGCAGCCGATCCCAGAGCGCTGCCTGCAGCGCGGAACCGAGCTTGCCCTCGAGACGCAAGCTAGCCAAGCTTTGCGTGAGAGAAAAAATAGCCGTCGCCAATGTGGACATAAAGAGAAATCCCGCCATCAGCAACAACTGGTTTCTCTGCGCGCCAGGAATGATGGAGTTGAAGAGAATTCCGGTCGCGACCGGCGCGACCAGACCCAGCAGTCCACTTCCTATGCCCATCAGCAGGATCGTGAGAAGTTCCCGCTTGGAGTCCCGCAATCCATAGGAAAGCAGGGCCGAAGCACTGAGTCTCTCGTCAGGAAGGGGGCGATAGAAGGTGTGCGCAAAGCCATTCAGGGTAAGAGCCACAGTGGCGTTTACCTTCGTGGTGCTCAGATCGGACGGGTCGAACAATTCATACCCTCTGCCTTTAGCCGGTAGCAGCGCTACGGGTGAATTGTCGTGGTCACGAAAAGCCACAAGCGGGGCGTTTCCGTCCGTCCACCATTTGCCCTTCAATGCCACAACGCGCGACCGCAACGCAGAAGCTTTCGCTATGGCGACGATCGAATCTTTCAGCTTGCGGCCACGAAGCAACTCCAAGGGATAGACCATTCTTGTGCCGAGAGCTTTTCCGATCATGTCACAGACTTGAATCAGCGGCTGTCTGCGGCCTTCGTCCGAAGAAGTCGCCGGGTGGTCATCAGGGTGCAAAAGAGGTGCAGCGAGCGATTGAAGGGCTCCGCGAAACGCCGCAGAGTCAGATCCGCTCTGATTAAGCAGCTGCTTTCGTTCCTGCTCCCTAAGTAAACCCTGTTCGAAACTCAGCCACTCAAGGACCGCGCGATGGAAGTTTTGCAGACCTTGCCACTCGAGATCGGTTTTCGACCACTCTCGCACGTCGAGCACACGTATCTGACTGCCCGGTTCCGGCTGGAGCCAACCGGGCCGCGAGAGCGGAAAGAATTCCCCGTAGATAATCGGGGAAGTGGCCGGGTGATTCAAGAATCGCGAGGAGCCGCGCACGTGTTGAATCCACAAAAGGCCGTCTGCGGATACCAAGGGCTTTTCTTGTCCGGTGTCTTCCAAAACCGCACCGGGAGATAACTCAACAACATCGTTGGGCAAGAGAGCTTTTCCCGAGGCCCTGGTCAGACTGGAAATCCAATTTGCCAGCAATGCGCTGCCATCGTCTGTTCCATCGGACCGGCCGCCGGGAGTTCGCAAATCTACGAGAGGACAGCAACGAAATGTTGTTTCAGGTGTCGGGCTGGCCAAGATACCGAATTCACAGCCACTCGACCCGGAGCTCATTCCGAAGACTGCCTGGCCGGCTTCGATGCTAGTAAAAGGACGTCGCGCACCCTCGAATTCTCTCTCGGCCGCGCGGATCACGAACAGGTCGATTCTTCCAGTTTCAACAATCCAAACCACACCGGGGATATGAATCGAGAACGCGCTGCTAGACGGCGATTCTAGGGTTCGCGTGGAATCATCAGTTGCGATCGAAGCCATCAATTTGCCTTGATCAAATCCAGGTAGGCGCCTCCCGCCTTAATCAATTCATTGTGCGTTCCTCGCTGTACAACCTGGCCACGCTGTAAAACGATAATCTCATCGCAATCCCGAATAGTGCTCACCCGGTGCGCAACAATGATGCAGGCACAACCACGCCGCCGCAAATTGTCATCGATCACTTTTTCGTTGTCGGTGTCCAGAGCGCTGGTGGCCTCATCGAGAATCAGAATATTGGGATTGCGGACCAAGGCTCTGGCGATCTCCAGCCGCTGCCGCTGTCCCCCGCTGAAATTCCGGCCACCCTCCTCAACAAATGATTCATAGCCGCCTTCTCTTGCGGTAATTTCATCGTGAACGGCGGCGTCTTTGGCGGCACGAATGAATTCCGCCTCTCCTATGGTGTTGTCCCACATCGTCAGGTTCTGGCGAATGGAACCTTCGAGCATGAAAATGTCTTGATCAACCAGCGCGATGGATTGCGTCCGAACCTCACGCGGAATGTTGGCGGCGGGCTTACCATCGAACAGAATTTCGCCCGACCACGGCTTATAGAGTCCACTGACGAGTTTAGCGGTCGTGGACTTCCCACTTCCGGTGCCGCCCACCAGGGCGATGCGGCCCCCAGGCTTTAATTGAAACGAAAGATTCCGAATCAGGGGTTCTTCCAGGCGGCTATAACCGAAAGTGACCGATTGGAAGTCAACCCAGCCTTCCAGCCTCTGCAAGTTTTCATCAGAAGACGAGGTCGCGAGCGAGACGGCGTCTTTTGCGATTTCCGCCGGGTACCGCAACACATCGTCAAGCCTCGCCAGATCCCCTCGCACTTCTTGCAGTGACGCACCAAGGTTAACTAGTTCGTTCACCGGAGCCATGAAACTGCTCAGAAGACTCTGAAACATAATCAGCATGCCAATGCTGAGAAAACCATCCATTATGCGAACGCCGCCCAGCGCAAGAACGCAGATGATGTTGACCCCTGCCAGAAATGGAGGAATGGCTGACAAGTACCGTGAAGATGCCCCAAATTCCTGTTCCGCGTTGATGACATTCGCATGTAATCCGGACCAGCGCGCAAAAAAATCGGATTCGCCTCCCGTGGCTTTCAGCGTCTCAATGGTTTGCAAACCAGACATCGCCGTACCAAGCAACTTGCCGCGCTCTTGCAGCATTTTGCGGTTGTTATCGGTACGGCGGCGCGCCACGTACCAGAGTGCGAAGAGGTTAATGGCAGCGATAGCGACACTGATTAGTGTGAGCATTGCATCGTATTGATACATGAGAGCGGCGTAGAGCCCGATGAGGAACGTATTCACAATGTTGATGGCTAAGTTGCTCGAGAGCAAACTAGACACGCGGTCATTAATCTCCACACGCGATCCAATTTCGCCCGGAAAACGCTGGGCAAAAAACTCTATGGGCAGCCGTAACACATGCCACAGGAATTCAGCTGAAGAAGTGAGGGATAGCCGGGTCTCCAACCGCAACAGCGAGCGTTCTTGCAAGTAGGTGCATAGCGCGTTGAAACAGGCCGTCCCCGCCATAATCATGACCAGAGGCCTAAGCCACCGTTTCATGCCTTCGACGAGGATAACGTCAACAAAGACGCGTGAAAACACGGCAGTGACAATTCCGGGAAGGACCAACGCGAGTGTTGCGAGCACAACAAAGGCGAGCGTGGAATGGGTTCCCGCCAAGCGATGGCCCAGCAAGCGCACCCAACGTTGCGTTTCGCCGCCGGATCGGAACTCCTTCGTTTTCTCGAAGGCCAGCACAACCCCGGTGAACGACCGGTCGAACTCGTCATCAGTTACGACGCGACGGCCGCTGGCGGGATCGTTGAGATACACTTTCCCCCAGCCGAAACCTTCGACAACCAAAAAGTGATTAAAATTCCAGAAAACAATCATTGGTAAAGGATCGTTGTACAGTTCACGTGGCTCTCGCTTGAAGCCGCGGGCTTGCAAACCATACTGGCGTGCTGCTTTGACGATGTTGCTGGCTTTAGTCCCATCCCGGGAAACCCCACAGGCCACGCGCAATTCTTCAAGAGGCACAATTCGTCCAAAGTAGGCCAGGATCATCGCCAGCGAAGCGGCTCCACACTCGGTCGCTTCCATCTGCAGCACTGTTGGCGTTTGCACTCGAGAACGCGCACGTTTCCACGCTTGCAGCATGCCGGTAAATTTCGAACGCCATTCGAATGCAAGGATTCCCGGTGCTGTACCCATATTCAGGCCATTCCAAGACTCTTCTTGAGGAAAGGCAGGACCAGTGTAATCGGAGCTTGCCGGCGGGTGATGATCTCGGCGGCGCACAGGGTGCCGCCGGATATGGTCACTTCTGGTCCTTTCGGCGAAGACCACTGGTATCCACTGGAAGTGGCTGCATTTTTCTCCATCACCACGCGGAGCTCGGTGACTGGCCCCTCTTGCGTGAGGGCTTTGACCAGCACTTCGTTTTCAAAGTTGCGCATGAGCTCAGCGGGAGTGTCTGGAAAATCGGAAATGTAGCTGACTTTGCCACGGATAAATCCGAACTCTTCGGGCTTTACGGTGGAAGGCATGATCCTTGCTTCCATACCGTCGCGTATATTCTTGGCCTGCTCCGCGGACACATAGACCAGTACTTGAAGATCCTGCGTGTCATTCTGAATGCTGACGAGCGGTTCTCCCGCGACGATGTTCGCCCCAGAGGAAGCTTTCACCTCGAGGACCTCGCCGTCGTAGGGGCTGACCACGTTTTCCGCAAGCTGAAGCTGAGTTTCGAGTTCGTGCAAATCACGCTCTCGATCCTGTATTCGCAGATCGTTGCTGGCATCGCTTTCCGCTATCTTGGCTTGCGCATTGTACTCTTCGGCGTTCAGCTCTTTGATTTGGGCCTGTTGGTTTGCGATTTGCGCTTCCAGGTTGGTCTCATTCTGGCGGGCCTCAATGGTCTTTTGTTTGGTGACAATGCCATCGGCGAACAACGAATCCTGCGCCGCCACTTGTTCCTTTGCGAGCACAATCTGCTGTTCAAGATTCTCGATTGCGCGGTCCGCGTTGGTGAGTTTGCGCTGAATAGCTTCCGAAGCGAGTTTCGCTTCTTCCTGGAGCATGCGGTGGGCCCGTTCTTTTTCGCCGCGCGCGTCCTCAAGCGTTTGCCGCGCGTTTCGGAGTTTCTCTTGCATCGCGGGCTGCGCCACCTTTGCGATCAACTGCTGGGCCTTAACCTTGTCGCCTACCTCCACAGCCATCTGCTCGAGGATTCCAGACCCAATGGACACGACATTTAAGACGCCGCCTTTGCGAATGATCACACCTTGTCCGCTCACGATGGTCGGCAAGCTTCCCCGGTAACTCCAGATGATCGCCACAGCGAGCACACCAAAGAGCGCGAACTGCGACAGCCAACTTTTCGAGTCGGTCACTTTCAGGAGGGAATCGAGCTGGTCTGGCGATGAGAGGCGTTCGAGAGCAACGTCTCGGAAGATTCGGCGACTCATTTTTGCGTACCCCACTCGCGCGCTAGGCCCGGCGGGCAAAATAGCGCCTTAACTCTAGCGATCGCGAAAAATGCTGTCAATACGCCAAAAGGCTCGTAGGCCTGGTTTCCCCAACGGGTAGAACCTCCCCGCGAAACTCGAAGCCGGCTAGGTAGCCTGCGGGACACGGCATTCGAATGTAATGGTCGAGCAAGGTACAGGCCAGGCGGTACTAATAAACGCACTTGTCAGCTCTCGTTTTTGCACTAGAATTGGCTAACATAGGTCCAACAGATACGTGCTAGCGGGGACGTCGCCTTGGACACCCAGCCAAATCTATCCTCTATATTCGAGGCCGCCGATCGGGGTGACGCCTCGGCGGCTGATGCTCTTTTTACTGCGCTCTATACCGAACTGCACCGGATGGCCAAGCGTGAATTAGGGCGGCAGGGATTTCCTGTGAGCCTTGGCGCGACAACCCTCCTTCACCAGGCATATATCGAGATGTCGTCGAAAGAGGGCACTTCCTTTCCCGACCGGGCCAGATTCATGGGGTATGCCGCTCGCGTGATGCGTGGACTTATCGTCGATCACGCCCGCAACCGCCGTGCGCTAAAGCGTGGCGGCCAATTCGAGCTAATTTCTGCCGACAGCGAAGTTGAGCAGGCTTCTATCGGCCACGTTCTGAGTCGCATAAGCGACGCCTTAGACGAACTCGCGCGAATTGAACCGCTCCTGGCGGAACTCGTTGACCTTAAATTCTTCTGCGGTTTGACCTTTGCGGAAATCGCTGCGATGCGAGGAATCTCAGAGCGGACCGTGCAGCGGCAATGGGAGAAGGCGCGAATTTATTTGCATCGCAGTATCCGCGCGGACTTGGAAATGTAAGCACGATGTCGACTCTGAGTCCCGGCCAATGGCAGGAAATCAGTCCTTATCTCGAGCAGGCGCTCTCGCTGACTGAAGAGCAGCGCAGCGGCTGGCTACAGTCGTTCCGCTTGGAAAAACCGGAACTTGCAGAACTCTTGCAGCAACTGCTTGAAGAACACCGTTCGCTGGCCGAAGAACATTTTCTAGAACGAATGCCTATCCGGGTCGCCAAGGGCCTATCGGTAGTCGACCCGAAACTCGGGGCATACAGCCTAACATCGCTGATTGGCCAGGGCGGTATGGGCAGCGTGTGGCTGGCCGAGCGAACCGATGGGCGCTTCGAACGTCGCGTAGCAGTCAAATTTCTGCCGTTTGCCATGATTTCCGGGATAGGCGCGGAGCGCTTCAAACGTGAGGGCAAGATTCTCGGCCAACTCACGCATGAACATATCGCCGAACTGATAGATGCTGGCGTGACCCCGAACGGAGAACCCTACCTCATTCTCGAATATGTCGACGGGCTACCAATCGATCAGTATTGTGACCAACAAAGGCTCGACGTGGACGCGCGCATCCGGCTATTTCTCGACGTGATAAGTGCCGTGGGCCATGCGCACTCCAATTTGATCGTTCACCGCGACATCAAGCCTTCCAACGTACTTGTGCGCAACGACGGTCAAGTGAAGCTTCTGGATTTTGGTATTGCCAAGTTCCTCGCAGACGACGCAAATCCCGCCACGACTCTACTCACAATCGAAGGTAGAGTTGCCATGACTCCTCAGTTTGCCGCGCCCGAACAAGTGACTGGCGAGAGCATCACCGCGGCTACGGACGGCTATGCTTTGGGAGTCTTGCTGTATCTCCTGTTGACCGGACAACATCCCGTGGGTCAAGGACTGCACTCCACCGTTGAGCTGGTAAGAGCTATCGTCGAATGCGAGCCGCCGCAGCCATCCAGCGCCAGTACCTTCCCTGGCGCCAAGGAGGTGGCCGAGAAGCGGGCTTCGACCCCGGAAAAACTTCGGCGCCAGCTACGCGGCGACCTGGACACAATTATTGGCAAAGCGCTGAAGAAGAAGCCCGCAGAACGCTACCCATCGGTTAGCGCTTTCGCCGATGACCTGCAACGATTTTTGCGGCATGAACCTATTCGCGCGCGCCCTGACACCATCGGCTATCGCGCCGCGAAATTCGTGCGCCGCAACCGCACCGTCCTGGCACTGACCGCCGCGGCCATCGCCCTTGTGATTGGCAGTCTCTCTGCGGGTCTTTATGTGGCTAACCGCGAACGAAAGATTGCAGAACGCCGATTCGCCGAAGTGCGCCAACTGGCCAACAAATTCATTGCACTCGACAACGAGATTCGCGGCCTGCCTGGTTCGACGCAAGTCCGAATGCACATGGTCGCCGATTCACTGCAATACCTGAGTTCGCTCAGTACGGAAGCCCCTGTGGATAAGGACCTGGCGCTCGAAATCGCCTATGCCTACGTGCGCGTGGCGCATGCGCAAGGAGACCCAACCTCTCCGAATTTAGGGCAATTCGCGGAAGCCGCAGCCAGCCTGAACAATGCGACAAAGTTTGTCGATCCGATCCTCGCGAAAGACCGAGAAAATCAACGCGCGCTGTTCATCGCGACCACTATCGCCCACGACCGTATGAACCTCGCCGACACCCTCGGCGATCAAGTAGAAGAATTGAAAGATGCTGCCGAGGCTGCCTCGCTGGTTGAGCGGTTCATGAGTACACATCCGGTTGGACAGCATGACCTCTACAGCATGAGGTACTTCTATGTGAACATCGCGGGTGCCTATTACAGCGCCAGGAAATTCGACAACGTAGTCCGATACTCGCAGAGAGCCTTGGACATTCCCGTGCCCGGATCCCGGGCGAATGCCTTACGAGGAGGAATCCTTTCCAATTTGGCCGAGGCACGGTGGCAATTGGGAGATTTAGATGGCGCATTGAACACAGTCCATGAGTCGCTTGATTTTCAACAGGCCGAAGCAGCCGGCGGACACGCGTCGCTACGCATTAATCTGGCGAACGCATACAACGTGGAAGGTATGATCCTGGGCCGGGCGGATGCAGAACCGAGCCTGGGCCGGAGTCGGGAAGCGCTTGCCGATTTTCAAAAAGCCTTGGATATTGCCGAAGATCTTGCAAGCAAGGATTCCGTTGACTACCTGGGCCGGCATAACGTTGCGGTATTCGGATTGGAAGCCGGCAATTTGCTGCGGCACAAGGACGCGAAAAAAGCCCTGGCGGTCTACGATCACGCCCTTCTGCGCATTCGAGAAGCCAAGCCCAACGCGAGCACCCAACGAGATGAGGCGGAGCTGCTGGCGGGTTCGTCTTACGTTCTCCGCTGGCTCGGGCGTGAAAACGATGCGAAGCAGCGTGTCGATCGGGCTCTTGAATTGTTGCGAGCCACCAAGCGATACCCCAGCGACAAGGTCGAACCGATGAGTGACACTTACGACGCTCTCCGAGCGCAGGCGGACGACCACGCCGAAACCGGACAATCGGCTAAAGCAATCGATGACTACCGGCAACTATTGCAGAAGATCAAGGCGTGGGGCCCTGACCCCCAGAATGACCTCCGAGATGCCACCTGCATTTCGCGGACATGGACGGCGCTTGCCAGCCTCCTTCGCAACGCCGGTCAGGCTCAGGCGGCCGAAGGGCTGGAGGCAGAGCGAGCTGATCTCTGGGGCCATTGGAATGGAAAGGTCCCAAATGCTCGAGCTCTCCTGCGTGAATCGTTGAGCCAGATAGCTCCCGCTAAAGGTGGGAATCATTGAGGATCTGACATCGCCCTGGAGGCTGCCTAGCCTTGATGAAAAATTAGTCTTTCCACCTGTCGCCTTTTACCCGCCGTTTTCGATTACCTAGATAGCAGAGTTCAGTCCTTCGGTACTGAACATCAATTTCTTGAACAAGGAGAGCGATATGAACCCGGATAGCAAAGCGAAACCTGAAACAAAAACGGCGGATAAGCAGGCCAACGGTTCCGAGGAAAACACATTATCACCCAAAGAGCTCGGCGAGGTCGCCGGTGGCAGGAGAGGCGGTGATCCATGCGAGGGTGGCGAAATTAGCTAGCGTCGTCAGAGTTGTCCATCGATTAATATGCCCATTCATGTCGGCGCGAGGCCATGAAACTCTACAACTGGAGTCAGATACCCGAAGAACAAGTTAATCCTCTGGCCTCGCGCCAGATGATCCACACCCAAACCATGTCCATCGTGCGCCGCCACTTGTCGAAAGGTGCTGTGACTCGGCTCCATCAGCACGCCGACGAACAGATCAGCATGGTAGAGCGAGGCAAGCTCAAATTTGTTGTCGATGGTGAACAGGAAACTGTTGCGGGCGGGGAAACTTTCGTGATTTCCTCGAATGTGCCTCATTCGGTTGAGGCGCTGGAAGACACCGTCGTAATGGATGTTTTTTCAACGCCACGACCGTGAAACCCCTCGGCTGCGTGGTTCGAAACGCCAGGCTTGGCTTCCTTGCCTCCCAGTCCGCCCGGCTTTAGATGAGCACGAATGAACGCGCGCAGATCACGTTGCACATTCGCGTTTACCCACATACTCCATGACAGACGATGTAGTCGAACTGCGGCAACCCATGGTGGCGGCGGAGGCGAAGTCCGCCTGATGAAAGGTGGCGTTAGAGATTCCCGCTTGCTGGCAGAGCCCACGTGCATGTTCGATGTGGCCCGGCATGATGTCGACACCGTGAAAGACGCCACGGGGATGAGTGGCGGCAAGCAGCGCTGCGGTCACACCTTGACCGCAACCCAAGTCGCAGTAGGTGAAATGGGTCTCGCGGGACGGGGGACCGAAACTTGCCAGAAGGGCAACGTGGTCCAGGAGTGCGGGCGTCAGCGACGCGATAAAGGTGCGGATGTAAGGGACATCCGTTACGTAACCGCGCGCGTCGCGGCGGGCTGTATCGAAGGCGCTCCCATGGGCACCCTTCTTGCACGTGAGGTACTTCACCTTCAACGGCACCGCCTCATCCTCGTGGGGTGAGGCGGCACTTGCGTCCGTTTCAAAGATACGAAAAGGCCAGGTTGGTGTTTACCGGAGCTTGATTCTTATAGAGCTTTCGGTCAACCGTGCAATTGCGGTTCATTGCTATTTGTCTTGTGACTCGCCTTGCACGCCATCCAGCTTTATAAACATGTCTACGGCGCCTCCAGCAGCCTTCGACAGTTCCTCTTCGGTGAGTTGGACATCACCTGGCTTCTTGGTCTTCGTCAGTTCATCGGTATGGATCTTTTTTTCTTCGCTCATTTATTTTCTCCTTTTCTAATCTAGAAGTACTCTCGGGGCCCGGAACCTTTACTTTGGACTGGAGGCGTCGTGATCCTTTGTGATGACGATTTCGCCCACCGAAGCACCGCCGGAAGCTATCGAGAGTTCTTCTTCCGTCAGTTGGCCGTCAGCTTGCTTTTTGGCCTTCCCCATCTCATCGGCATGGATCTGTTTGTCTTCGCTCATGATTTTCTCCCTTCGCGTGTTCGAGTTCTTTCGGGCCGTGTTCACTTAGAGTTCCTGTTCCTGCCCCCGATCCTGGTGGCGGGGGAGCAAATCCGGGTGACGGGCGCTCCAATTTCGAGGGCAACTCTGCCATACTCCGTCCCAATCAGCAATGCACTAGGACTGACCGCTAGGTGAATTGCGGGTGAACCGTGCACCAGCGAGCCGTGGTCGTCGAAGCGAAGAACGTACTCGTCGGACAAACCTTGACGCGACCAACGGCTAGAGGCGCACGGCCCCGAAATGCGGCTACTCGATCTTAACTACAGGGATATGCTTACCAGTACAACAAACCGCATCACCTGCTGCCACCTGATCCAGGTCCTTTGGCGAGAGTTCTTGGGTCTGCTGCTTGCTCTCTAAAGAAACGTCTTTCTTATGTTCGCTCGTTGCTTCTTTTCTTCATTCACTCATTTCTTTCTTCTTTGTTAGGGTCCTTCCCGGCACGAATCGTAACCAAGACATGCCTATTTGGGTAATCGGAAAGGAAGCGTAAAAGACGACAGGTGCCCAAAAATTAGTTTTCGCGAGAGCCAGTCAACAGATCAGGTCGCCCTTAGTAAGGGGCGTGCGGTGTCGATAGTTCAGGCGAGAACGCAAATTTGAGACCGCAACGGAAAAAATCCGTCGCGGCCGCGAGACACAAAAACTTGATTAGGCAAACGAGAGCTAACGCTTGTTGAGGGTCCGCTACTTGGCCGGTATGTAGCTCAAATCAGGACGAGTCTGGATGAGATCGATGTAGGTGCTCTCGATAGAGCCGTTGAGACGTTCAATCACCGACATAGCTTCCTGTTCGCCGAAGGCTTCGCGCAGGCGGTCGCGCAGAGGCTTGAGCGATGGATCGTCTGCAAAGGAAGCCCAGTTGGCGTGGTCGATGGTGAGAACATAGGTGCCGCCGACTCCGCCGTTCACCAGGTGATACCAAATGTAGTGAGAGGGCGACTTCAGCTTCTGATTGGCTTCATGGACTCTGGCAACCGCGCTGCGGAAGTCGTCACCTTTTCCGTATTTAACCTGGAAGGTGACTACTTCGATGTACTTGGGGTTCATGTCGGGCGAAGGATTGCTCCACTTCGGCAGCATTTCGTAATACGCGCTGGTCAATTTTTCGACGTACTGGGAGATCAGCTTGGTGTACTGCTCTAGGTCAGCGGCGTCGGAAACAGAAGGATTGTCCATATCGGCCCAGTGCATCCCGAAGCGGCCAACGATGTAGGTTCCCATGTGTTCGCCGGTAAGGACCTGAGAAACGTAAAGCGCGTCTTTGTCCTTTTGCTGCTTGTGCCACTCGACTTTTGCTTTGCGTCCTTCTTCGTACTGTTTGACCATGCCGTTCTTCGGTGTCTGAAATTCAAGGCCGGCGATGGTGCCGGGTTTATCCTGAGCAAGTGCGCCGAATGCAAACAACGCGACGGCACACAGGCTTGTTGCGAGCTTCACAAGCTTCATAGTTTCTCCGTGACTCTGACTGGAAGTTGGATTTTGGTCTTGAAACCGATTGGTAATCTAGCACTTGGCACCTAGTTACGCAATGTAGTTACCCAGCTTTCCCAGTCCTTAGGCCGCATTGCCATTACCGGCACGTCGCGTGCGACGCCGTTCGCGAATGGCCGTCGGAGCCATATAAGACTCGGGCAGAAAATCGCAGCGCAGGCAGTCGCAGATTTTGCTGGCATCGATACGGTCGTTCTTCTTTTTCGCGGCGGCAATGGCCCGCAGCATCAACGGATGCGCCACTTTCAGCGCGGCAGCATGGGGTTTCAGGTGATCGTAGATCCAACCCGTGAACATGGTGGCTTCCATCGCCGCACTCCACGGCTGAGGTAAGTTTTTCATCCAACAGTCCAGATCGTGGCGGGTGGCGGGAATCCATCCTTCGCCAAATAACTTGCCGCTACTATCTTTCACGCGATAACTGATCTTCAGCTTGTGTACATCTAGCCCAATGTAATACATAGGTTCCATGGGGGAGCCTCCTTGGTGTTCTGAATCAGCGCGTCCGCTGAGTTCAGCTTTTCTACACCAAACGCTCCTCCCTTGACCTATTCATTCAAACATCACAGGCACTTGGACTAATACTGTGGTCCTCTTCGCTAAACACAGCCCACCAGGCCAAGAACGCCCACAAAAAACCTTGACATATAAACTACTGCTGTAGTAATTAAGAATACACACGTAGGAGGACAAAAGTGGCAGAGCCCAAACTAGCGAAACTTGAACTGCAGATCATGGAGGCGCTGTGGACCCTTGGCAGCGCCTCGATCCGCGAGATTCAAGAGGGTTTCCGTCAAAAAGACAGACCGGCTTATACCACGATCCAAACGACCGTTTACCGCCTCGAAGCAAAGAAAGCCGTGCGTCGCGTGAAGAAGGTCGGCAACTTTCACATTTTTGAAGCCGTAGTATCCCGCAATGCTGCACAGCGGAAGTTGATTGATGACCTGGTGGCGCTATTCGGCGGCAGGCGATTGCCGATCGTTACGCACCTCATCGAATCGGGGAAACTAACTCCGGAGGAACTTCGCGAGGCCCGCGCCGCGCTGCGAAAGGCGACGAAACAGGAGAAGCCGGAATGATCACGAATAGCCTCCTACCCATCGCAAACCACTTGTGGCAATCCACGCTGTTTGCCGGGATCGCAGGTCTTCTGACTCTGCTCTTGAAAAACAACCGGGCGCATGCGCGGTATTGTCTGTGGCTAGCGGCTTCGGCGAAGTTCCTGGTCCCTTTTTCGCTACTGATGCTTTTGGGTGGGCTGGTTGGACGGCATTCGGTGGTCCCGCCTACGCCGACGCGCGTACCAGTTCTCGTCGAGCAGGTGAATGAGCCTTTTGTGGCCGAGGTTCCGTCAGGAGCCGTAGCGATTCCGCATACGTCGAAATCGGAGACTCATGTTGTTCCGATGCTGGTTGCGTTATGGGCGATTGGCTGCGGCGCTTTGTTGTTCTCGTGGTGGATGCAATGGCGCCGAATGCAGGTTGCCGTCCGCGCGGCGTCGCCGGTGCCTTTGGGGATCGGCATTCCAGCGCTGTCTTCGGCATCGATCCTTGAGCCTGGGGTATTAGGCGTATTCCGTCCGGTGTTGCTGTTACCGGACGGGATTGGGGATCGCCTCGCGCCCGCGGAACTTCACGCAATTCTCGCCCACGAGTTGTGTCACGTTCGCCGCCGCGACAATCTGGCGACGTTGATGCACATGGTTGTCGAGGCTGTCTTTTGGTTTCATCCGTTGGTCTGGTGGCTGGGGGCCCGTTTGATGGACGAGCGGGAGCGGGCCTGCGACGAAGAGGTGCTGCGGATGGGGAGTGAAGCGGAAGCCTACGCGGAGGGAATCCTCAAGGTTTGCGAGCTGTACTTGCGATCGCCGCTCAAGTGCGTATCGGGCGTGACCGGGGCACATCTCAAGAAAAGAATCGAGGCGATCATGGCGAACCGACCTATGCGAAACCTGAATCTGCCAAAGAAGGTGGGATTGGTGCTCGCCGCAATCCTGGCGATCGCGATTCCGGTGATTCTTGGCATCACCAACGCGCCTGAACTGCGGGTACAAGCCCAGTCAGTCCCGAAACAGGATATAACTGGCACCTGGCAGGGCAAATTGATGGTGCCCCAGGCACCTAATGGAGAATTACGAATTGTCTTCAAAATATTGAAGGCTGACGAGGGCGCTCTTAAGGCGACGTTTTACATGATTGACCGGCCCGTCCCGGGCTTGCCTGCCAGCGCGGTCGCGATTCAAGGCTCGAACGTTACTATAACGATTCCGGCAATCGGGGGCACTTACGAAGGCAAACTGGATGCAGACGCGACTACCCTAACGGGGAAGTGGACCGCGGGCGGAATGCCGATGCCTCTGACCCTGGCGCATGTGAAAGACGACGCCGCGTGGGAAATCCCGAAGCCACGGCCTGCACCTAGAATGATGGCTGCGGACGCCGATCCGGTATTCGAAGTAGCCACTATCAACCCCAGTGACCCGAAGCAGCGGCGGCTGTTCTCCATAGGGAGTACTGAGGTGAGCACCGTTGGCACGACGGTAAACGACCTGATCGTCTTCGCCTATCGCGTTCATGTCCGGCAGATCAGCGGCGCACCTGGCTGGGTTGGGTCGGACAAGTTCGATATCACCGGGAAGGCCGAGGGCGGGGGACAGCCCAACCCAACTCAATTCAGGACGATGCTTCAGAGACTCCTGGGGGATCGGTTTCAGCTCGCTTTCCATCGTGATAAGAAGCAGCTTCCGGTGTACGCACTGACGGTGGAAAAGAACGGGGCCAAACTGACCAGAAGCGAGGCCGCCAGTCCCTTCCCCAATCTGGTTCCCAGCGGGCCCGGTACTTGGCCTGTGCACAACGCCACCATGGAGGAAGTCGCGGGCGTCATGCAAGCACACCTGGATCGCCCGGTGGTGGATCAAACCGGGCTGAAGGGGCGGTTCGACTTCCAATTGCAATGGACGCCCGATGAGACGACTCACTTCACCCCGCTTGGCGCGCCGGGCGAACCGCCGAAGCCTCCCGAGCGAGCCGAAACGCAACCGGATCTGTTCACGGCCATTCAGCAGCAACTGGGACTGAAGCTGGAATCTACCATGGCGGAGACCGACGTGTTGGTGATTGACAAAGTCGAAAAGCCTTCCGAGAACTAACGATCCCTGTCTGCAGGAGGAATGAAAAATGAAGCAGCTGTGATAGAACTCAGGAGAATTCATGAAGGTCGGGATTATTCCACTCGCCTGGTTGAACCGCCTTCTCGCGAAGGTCAGTGAACTTCTTAATAGACCCACAGACGTACGCTACACATGCCATCGATGGCGTACTGAGTTAGCGTCAACACAGTTGGCAGCTTATCCTTGAGGTCCGATGGCTTGAAGATCCAAGCCTCAAGGTCGAGGCCATCCCGCATTGGAATCATGCGGCTCATTTCGATGCTGTAGCCTGGACCCAACTGAGCCGCTCCAGACAACGGCATCGCGACTAACAGAGCGATTGTAAGTACGACCGTGGCCAGAACTCGTATGCGCCAAGTTTTGATCATTGTTGTCCCCCATTTTGTGTTGCTCAGAACCTTCAGAGACTCTGGACCCAAAGCGTGAACTGATGCCAAACCACCGTGTACCCGAGGGGGCGCATCGAGAATTGTATGACGAGCAAAACAAGCGTTCCGGAAATCGTCGCCATGATTCACCTTGCTCGAATGCGAAATCTTCAGACCTTGGCCGAGTATTACATGTGGGCGTCGAAACCTCGCCCACTTATGCCGTGCCGTCGATTTCTTCCTTACTGAGCGGTCCTCCGAGCAGCGTCAAACCGTGCTTTTCGAACTCCGACTTGCGTGCTTCCTGATTCCTAGGGTCTGTGTCTTGCGCAACGGGCGACCAATCCGCTTCCATCAATCCGGCGGGCGAATAGAGATGGATGGCGCCGCAATGCGGTTCCTGCGCGACACTCCAGCGGTGTGGCACTCTCATCGGCATCAGCAAGGAATCGCCAGGTTTCAAGCGCATGCGCTTGCCGCCTACTTCGGCAACGAATTCGCCGGCGAAGATAAAAAGCCACTCGTCCTGCTCGTGATGCACGTGAAGAGGGGCGCCGCGATACGGGTGATGGTCTCCCGCAGGAAACACAAAGATGGCAAGCCGTCCCTCAGAGTCGGATGAACGAACGACCTCGGTGTCGAACATTCCTGACTGTGAGACGCGCTCATCGGTGCCGTCCGGCTTGCGCGTGAAGCCGGACCGGACCAAGACCGGCTGCCGGGCATCTCCCTTGTTGGTTGCCTGATTCATGTCTGCAAAGACTTGCGAAACGACCGCCGAGTTCAGCGAGAATCCTTCGAACGAAGCGAGAGCGCTGGCCGCAAGAAATGCCTTCCTGTCCATTGTTGTCCTCCATTGAAAAATGCTTCTAATTTCGAGTTGCCGGGACGCTACTTTGCGGCCACGGGCACGCAGGGCCCATCGTTGACCATTTTCGGAGCTACGCGATTCTTGCTCATTGAGCAGGTAAAAGTAACATATGCCGAGTTATATACAGGCCAGAAAATCTGGCCGTTAACCATCACACGACGGCGAGGCTAGATCGTCGCACCATTGCATATCGATCTGTTGAAGTTCGACCTCTTTGAATCGATTCCAAGCGTCCAACGAGTTGTATTCAGTGAGTAGGTGTTTGAACAGGCGGAACGCCTCTTGTTCCGCCTTGGAATGGCCAAGCGCCTGGTAAACGCGCTAATCGGAAGGGTGTGACTTCTCTTTTGGCTTGCGCTCAGACGCCAAACGAATGTAATAACGTGCGCCTCCGAGGCTCATCTGCATATCTTGGGCAACCTGAATTTTGAAATCGCCGTCCGCATCTTCCGCTTTGGCCTTCCTCCCGTAGAGTTTCTCGAAAGCCTCTATGAATCTATCAATGCGCTCCGTATCGTTTTACATTTCCACCCGAACGTGCCCGCCTTCCGCAAGGAAATAATCATACTGCTGAGTGCCCGATTAGCGCATACCGGGAAAGTTGGTTTCGGCACCGCTTTTTGGACGAGTAAAATAGATGGCACTATGAAGGTCGAAATCGCTCACTGTCCAACGTGACAGAATAATAGTGCCAAGGTCGCGAGTCTCGTGACCCTAATCAAGCAGCGCCTAAACATTGAAGCTGTCTGTACGGCTGGCAAGACTGGCCAGTTCGACGTGATAGCGGGACGCGAAAAAATTGCCGGGCGCGGCGGGAACTGGCTAACGCGGAGCTTTGGCGCAGGGTATCCAGACCTCGAGAAAGCAATCCTGCAGATCGTCGAAAAGAATCGTGCGGGAACGGTCCCGTAGGTCCAGGCTAACGCGCAAATCGGAGAAGTGGCGGCTGGTACCGATGTTTCCGATTTTGCGACAAACCACGAGTCGCCTGCGGCTGCTGGAGCCGATTGCTACGTAAGGCGATTTTTCTACAACAATGCAGAGTTAGGGCTGCGGAGAGTTTTTCGCGTCATCTTCTTTGGCCCATTGTTGTTTTTTCGCAGCGATGGCGTCTGGAGAGGGTTGGTAGGCTTTGAAGCCTTTTTTTATGCCGCTATCGGCGGACTTCCAGATCTTGTCCGGGTCGGTATGGTAGATTTTTTCGGTGGCGTACATGCGCCAAGCCAGGCCCTTGGTGTTGGCGTCAATCAATTCGATTCCTATGGTGCCTTCGTTGGCGGTGTGGGTGTGCATGGAGATGTACTGGACGGACCAGTGGCCAGTCCAGTAGGTGCCGTAGATGCCCCAACTGGCACCGTAACCTACACCAGCTTCGCTCTCTGTCTCGATCCAATACCGTACAACTAGATCCGGGTGGCTTTCCGATTGCACTTCGCGAAGACCTTTTGCCGTAAGTTCACGAACGACGGAGCGGTGAATCTGGTTGTTGAGCTGGTCGGGATTCAACTGCATGCGGAGGAGCTTTTCGGTGCCGCCGAGGTAGGCGAAGGTTTTGTAGCTTGAAAAGTCGAGAGTGGGATCGAAATCGGTGGCCACTTTGGCGTTTGTTGGCGGGGTGATGAGAAGGAGGAAGAGAAAAGCCACTAGCGAGAGAATTTTAGTTTCTTGTGACATCTCCGAGGTTTGTATCACGTTTGGGGAGAGCGAGCAAACGAGAGCGGCGGTGGCTTGTGCTACGCAGCTTCACCTTAACGCTTCGGGCGTTGCGCTTCTTCAGACCGACCCTCCACGATCAAACGAGCCAAGCTCCATTCTCAAGTCCCGGTAAACGCGCAAACCGGAAAAGTAGGTCCCAGTACGAAGGTGTCGAGCGAACAGCTTGCCGGACTTCCTGTTGACCAGCGTAGCGCTCGGCGGTACGCTCCTGTCATGAATGCCGATGTTCTGAGACGCACCTTGAATCGGATTCTCAGTAAGCTCAGAGAACTGTTCACGGGTGTGCATTACACGAGCGTTCCGCTTTGGAGACCTTGGCGGGATTTCTAAAGCTAAGCCAATTCGTCGCTGAACGGCCTAAGTCCCGATTAACGACGTTACCGGTAAAGTGGTTTCCAGTACTCCACACACGCCAATGTTCAGTGAGCAGCACCGTCATGACTAAATCAGCGCTCCTCGCTGCGGCGCTCCTCCTCACCGTCGCGGCTCAAGGTTGTGCACGTCCCGCCCCGCTGAAGGACACACGCGCCGAAGACGAAGCGACGATCCGCGCCTACTCTCAAGCTCTCAATGAAGCCGTGCGCTCGAAGAACGTTGATAAGGCCGCCTCCTTCTACGCCGATGACACTTTTGGTTTCGGCTACGGCAGCGCCACGACGACGACTAAAGAAGCCACACAAGCCGACATGCAGAAGGGCTTCTCTGTCCCGGGGTGGACCATCAGTTGGAAGACGGCGAGCGTCGTTGTCGCGCGTTCCGGCGATCTCGCCTACGAGCACGGACACTACATCTATTCCACCACGGAAAAAGACGGGAAGCCTGAAATAAAAACGGGGAACTACCTTTTAGTGTGGAAGAAGCCACCCGGTGGCGATTGGAAGATTGCGGTCGATACGGACGCAGAGGACCCGCCGCCCGCGCCGCCTACGAAATAACCTAAGCTCGAAACTTACGGTCTGGGACTGCGGGTATACGGACGCGCGTCCGCCCGCGCATCGAGCGCTCGATTCGGCCAATGACGTAGAACTTTTCGCAATGCCTGTAATTACCTGATTCACGCGGTTACCGAAAATGTAGGTACTAGCCCGAACAATCCTCTCTAACCGTACTTGTGCTGGTCCTACTGTTGCTAAACATTCTGGCCGGATGTGCTGCCGGACCTAACCAGTTCACAGGAACGGCAACTGAACACAAGGTCGTCGCGGGTTTCTGGCTTGGGCTCTGGCAGGGCTTTATTGCGCCGTTTGTGTTGGTGGTCTCACTTTTCGAAAGCAACCTTAACATCTACGAGCTCCACAACAACGGAGCTTGGTACAACTTCGGCTACCTGTTCGGCCTCGCCTGCTTTTTCGGCGGCGGCGGCCATGGTTCGGCGCGTAGGAAGCAATTATGACCGACAAGTTCTGGGAAACGCGCTTACCGGACACATTCGTACTATGCCAACTTTTCCGGTCGTAGAGCGAGCTGCCCGTTCCAGGGTCCAAGTTTCCGATCTGCCCAACTCCCGCCTAATTCTTTTTCTATTTTTCCTTCGCGAACTCCAAATCCCGAATTCGTCCAGTGGATAATTTCATGTTCACCACATTCTTCTTTCCATCCCGCGCAAACTGAAGCGTTCCTACTTCTGCTTGAAACAAATCCGGCCCCACCGCCGTGAGTGTTTCGGGCTCATGTTTCAATCTCTTCAGCATCAATTTTCCGTTCTCCTCCACAATCCGGTACACCGGATCGATTTCCGTGCTGCGATAATTCCCCACGTAGTCCTTCCGTTGCGCATCGGAAAGCGTATACGGTGCCAACTGCTCGTACACCTTCATCTTTTCCCCAGGCGTGCCCACCCGCAGCGCAAGTAATCCAGCCGTTCCCGCTGAAAATTGCATTTCTACCGGGTACTCGCCCACCTGGAATCTGTCGGTCGTAATCGCGTGTAGAGGAAGCACCTCATCGCCCAAATCCAATCCCAATCCGCCATCCTTCAACACCACTTTACGAATTTCACGCGTCTGCGCATCCCAGTAGTAGCCCACCTTGGGGCTGAGCTGCTCTGTCGCGGGGGTAATAAATGTTGCCTTTGCCTTGGCCCCTTCCGGTTCCTTCAAATCCGCCGCCAATACCACATCCGCCACTTTTGACGTCAGCGCACTCGGCGCTGCGTCCCCGCCCGCATTGCAAAGGCACGCCACGGAAAAATGCTGAGCCGGAAATCGCAACAGGTCCGATCGATAACCGGCATCTGCCCCGCTGTGTCCCACGGTATCCACTCCACGATATTTTCCTGTCACCAATCCAAACGCATACGGAATATTTTCACCGTTCGTCAGCGGATCGTGATGCAGCATCGTTTCCGTAAAATGCGGCCCTCCCACCTTTTCGGTGTAAAAGTTCTCGTCCCACAGGGCCAAGTCCTCCACGGTCGTGAACAAGCTCGTCGCCCCCACGGTATCGAAGTTGGTTACACTTAGTTCCCACCCGCGCTTATCGTTACGTGAGTAGCCGTACGCCTGATGCTTGATAATTTCAGCGTGGTCGTCGCGAAAATGGGTATCCTTCATTCCCAACGGCACGAAAATGCGCTCCGTCGTAAACTCCCGCAGCGATTTTCCACTGACTCGCTTCACGATTTCGCCTAGCAATGTGTAGCCGGTATTGGAGTAGCTGTACTCTGACCCCGGCGCAAAATTCAGCGCCTTCTGCCGGGTCACCACTGACAGCACATCCTCATTTGTGATCAGGTCCAGGGAATATCGCCAGCCCGCCAGCTCCAGCAAATCCCACTGATCGCGCAACCCGCTGGTATGGTGCAGCAGATTGCGAATCGTAATCTTCGCGCCAAAGTCCGGTAGCTCCGGAATATATTTGTGTACGTCGTCATCGAACGATAGCTTGCCATCTTGCTCCAGCAACACAATCGACGCCGCGGTGAACTGCTTCGAGAGCGAGGCCACGTGAAATGGCGTGTCGGTGGTCAAGATCACGTCATAGTCCAGATTCGCCATGCCGTACGCGTGCTTGTAGACGATCTTCCCGCCTTGCATCACGGACAGGGCGCACCCCGGTGAATCCGTCCGGTCCCACTTTGCAAACAGTTCATCAATCTTCTTACTCTGCTCGGCGGTCACACCCTGTCCATAAGCTACGCCAGCCGCCAGCAGCGCAATCCCAACTGCTCGCAGTCCGAGCCTGAAAATCCTTCCAATGCCCTTTTTCATCTTTTCCCCGCCCTTCCCGACGCACGCGAATTGTAACCAAAACTCGTGCGAAACGGACAAGGCATGTTCTACGTCTTCGTCGCTACGCCGAAGCAATGAGAAAACCCGTCGTCGTCGGTCAGAAAGAACTCAGTTTGCCCGTAGTATCTGTCTTCCAGTTCGGACACCTTGTAACCCAGCCCTTTCAGGTGCTCTCTCGTCTCGCGAATATCCGACGGTGCCCAGTAAAGACGGATACCGTTATAGTTCTCCGGCTTGATCGGCGTGCCTGCTCGCCGGTTGAGCCAAAACGCCAAATTCTTGCCACGGACCATGCAGCCGATCAGCTTGCCGTTCTCGCGCATTTCTGAATCCACCGCGAAGCCAAGACCATCCACCCAAAATCGCAAGCTCTTCTCCAGGTCTGCGCTTGGAATCACCGGAACGCATGATTCAATGGCCATGTGACCCTCCCTCTGCAAAAAGTCCTTCGCCTCGCGAATGAGCGGACCGCGACCCCGCCGTGGTCCCGAAGCATCATCCCTGCCATGGTAAACTCAATCCTGCGGGGCCGTTGCTTAAATGGATAAAGCACAGGTTTCCTAAACCTGCAATCCCGGTTCAAGTCCGGGCGGTCCCACCACTTCCCTTGACCTTAACCGCCGTATCCAGTACACGTCATTTCGAACGAAGTCCGCGAAGTGAGAGAATCTCTCTTCGAATCTCTCTTCGAATCTCTCTTCGAATCTCTCTTCGTTAGTACCGCGAACGTCGTTCGCGTTGGTCGGACCGCCGACATTCGCCGACATTCCGCGACAGTATTTGGGCACATTTGCAACCGGTTTCGCCATTCGCTGCGTTCTATTCGAATACCCTCGCAGCAACGCGCTTATTTTCAACCCGCTTCCCACTTTGAAACAAAAACCCTCATATTCGAATAGCACCTCCCCATTGATAAAACTTATCTAGTCGGCGCGCCGACATTTTGGAGTGCGGGAGCCCAGCTCCCGCTTTTGCAATCGCAACTGGAATCGCGGTGTAGCAACAGCGGCAGCCCTGCTGCCGCGCAAAAGCGCTCTATACCAATTCAGGTATATAGACAATATAGTATTAGATGGTATTTTGGTCGGCGCGCCGACCAAAATAACGCGAGCCAGCACGAAAACCCTACAACTCGCCTTTTTTCATCTGCTCCACAGCGTAATCGCAAGCACGCGCAGTCAACGCCATATACGTCAACGAAGGATTTACGCACGACGAAGACACCATGCACGAACCATCCGTAATAAATAAATTCTTCACGTCATGCGCCTGATTGTAGCTGTTCAACACCGAAGTCTTGGCATCCCGGCCCATGCGCGAGGTACCCATTTCATGAATCGCGCGTCCCGGATTGGTGATCTCGTGCTCCATCACAATTTCTTTCGCGCCCGCGACCGTCAAGATTTCCGCGGCCTGAATGGCAATATCGCGCGACATCGTGCGCTCGTTCTCGCCCCAGGTGCAATTGATTCTCAAAACCGGAATCCCCCACGCGTCCACTTTCTCTCCATCGATTTCGACGTAGTTCCCGTGCGACGGCAAACATTCTCCAAATCCGCCCATCCCCACTCGCCACGGTCCCGGCATCGAAATGGTTTTCTTGAAACTTGGCCCGAAGCCTGCCAGTGTGCTCCCGCGTGTCCAATCCTCGCGATTCGTGCCGCCTTGATAGCCGTAGCCGCGCACAAAATCTTTTTGTGCCGTTTTCACGTTTCGAAAACGCGGAATGTAAAAGCCGTTCGGCCGGTAGCCAAACGGAATCTTGTCTGTGTGGCCCGGCATCACCCCTGCGGCGCCGCTGCCCATGTGATGATCCATCAGATTGTGTCCCAGTTCGCCGCTGCTGTTCGCCAACCCGTTGGGAAATTCGGGCGTCGTGGAATTCAACAAAATCCGCGTCGATTCCAAACATCCAGCGCAAAGAAACATGAGCCGGCCCTTGAATTCCAGCGCTTGCTTTGTTTGCGCATCGAGCACGCGCACTCCCGTGACTCGCCGCGTGGCGCTGTCGAACATCAGGCTGTGCACCACGCTGTACGGCCGAATCGTGAGCCGCCCCGTTTTGATCGCGGCCGGCAGAGTTGAATTCAAGCTGCTGAAGTAGGATTGCGTGATGCATCCGCGCTGGCACACACCACAGTAGTGGCACGCGGCGCGGCCCCGGTGTACTCGGGTCAAAACCGCGCAACGGCCAATCGTCAGGATGCGGTCATCATAATTTTTCACGATGGCGTCGCGTAAATCCTGCTCGGCGCAAGTCAAATCCATCGGCGGCAGAAATCTTCCATCGGGAAGCTGCGGCAGACCTTCCGCTTGTCCGCTGATTCCTGCAAAATCCTCGACGTAGTCGTACCACGGCGCAATATCCTGGTAACGAATGGGCCAATCCACCGCGATGCCCTCTTTCGCGTTGGCCTCAAAATCCAAATCACTCCAGCGATAGGTCTGCCGTCCCCAGGTAATCGACTTGCCGCCAACCTGCCGGCCGCGCACCCAACTGAACGGTTTCCCCGGCGCCGTGGTGTACGGGTTTTCCAAATCGTTTACGAAAAAGTTGTGCGAGAATTCTTCGCAGGCGCCGGTGACCCGTTCGATCGATTGCGTGCGATCGCGCTCTTTGCGGTCGTCCCACCCACGATATTTCATTTCCCAGATGGGTACGTGCTCGACATAATCTTTTTCCGGAACAATATTGCGCCCAGCCTCGAGCACCAGAACGTTCAGTCCTTTTTCCGTCAGTTCTTTCGCAGCCCATCCGCCGGTAATTCCGGAACCAACAATGAGCGCGTCATAGGTTATCGGTGCCATCTCTAAATTTATGCTTTCTTTTCCGGCGTTGCTGGTGCGCAACCGTGAAACGCTCCCGGAATGATTTCGCGCTTCAACTCTTGCACCTGACCGATCTCGGAAGTGTAGTAGCCATGAATCGTCATCAGTTTGAACGACCGAAAGAATTCCCCCTTCAGTTGAATGAACGGTTCATCGACGGGATTCTCCACTTTCGGTGCGATTGGCCCATGCTTCCAATCGATGGCGTCATCCAGCGATGCCAACAACGCGATTTGCTGCGGTTCACTGGCTTCGACAAACATTTTCCCGAACAGCGCGTTGCTTTTTGTATCCACATCGTCGAGTCCGGCAAGAAATCGCATGCGCTCTTCTTCGAGTGCCCAGTCCGTCAGAATCACGTCCATAAATTCATTCACGCGCGCGGCTTTCGCGCCGGGTGTATCCGTAGCGGGAAGGATCAAGTCGATCATCGCCACCACCGTATCGTTCTGATGAGCAGTGAATGTACGGAGTTTGTAGCCGGCCGCAGGCTGCGCTTTCGCTAAAAGAACAGACAATTCCGGCGGCAGAAGGGGAACGACCGCCGCGGCAGAAAGCAATCGAAACAGATCACGCCGGTGCATTCAACCTCCCCGGGAGCGCGGAGTGAGCGGCCGATTGCCGGCCTTCAGTGAAATACTTTTGTGCGAATTCTCGAGCGGTGCGGAGTTCGGCCACCGTATCCCCAATGGGAATAAATTCCATCCCAATGTAGTGCGAATAACCGAGCTGGCCGAGTTTGCGGAAGATATTGGCGTAATTGATCTCGCCGGTACCTGGCGCGTGCCGGCCTGGAACATCGGCGATGTGCACTAATCCGACCAGATCCAGATTCTTTTCCAGCTTGGCAATCAGGTTTCCTTCCGCAATTTGCTCGTGGAAAAAATCGTACAAAAAACGAACACCCGGCTGATTCACGTCTCGAATCACTCCAAAACCTTCCGCCACCGAGGTCAGGAAATATTTTGGGCTTTCTTCCGGGTCGATATTCTCCAGAAGAATCTCGACGTTCTTCGGCGCACAAATGTCGTTGGCGCGTTTCAGCGACTCCACGCAGTTCGCGCGCAACTGTTCACGCGAAAGTCCCGGCACCACGTTTCCAGTCAGAAGAATCAGCCGGGTGCATTCCAGTTCGGAGAGTACCGGCAGTTGGGCCCGAATTTGCGTCAAAAGCAGTTCACGTTGCGCAGGATCGCACAAGCTGGCATCGATGCCGCTGCATGCATCAACCACCATTCCCAGTTGATGGAATTGCTGACGAGCGCGAGCAAAATCCGAAGCACTCCACTGCTTGTATTCATTGACGAGTTCCACGGCGTGGTAACCGGCGTCCGCCACCATCGCCACCCGCTGCTCGAACGGGAGTTTGCGCTCGACAGTCCACAGCATTACAGAAAAACGCGGAGCCGTTTCCGCCGGCCCTGAAGGCAGCAGCGAATCTAAAACTGATCGCGAACTGGCAGGCGCCGCGGCAACGCCAAAAGCCGCGGCGCACAGTCCCAGGAATTCACGGCGCGGTAACTCAGGCACCGAGTATCTCGTTGCGGACATTCTTGAGCACGTAAGCGGCGCGTTCCACGCCAACCTCGCCGGAAAGAATGGGATCTTCATTTTCGATGCTGAGAATGCCGTCGTAATTAACGTCCATGTACGCCTGAAGAATCATTTTCCAGGTGGCCGCGCCATGCCCGTAGCCCACTGCGCGGAACGCATCGGAAGCCATCGGCAAATCCTGCTTCTCGAACACGAAGTTCAGCACGCCATACTTGGCCACATTTTCCGGATACAGCACGGTGTCCTTCATGTGCGCGTGATAAAGCATGCCCTGCTTGCCCAGGAAGTGAATCACTTCCACGGGATCGCAGCCCTGCCAGAACAAGTGGCTCAGATCGCAATTCGCGCCAATCTCTTCGCCCACCGCCTCGCGCAATCTCACCAGCGTGCGGGGATTGTAGACGCAGAAATTAGGATGCATTTCAAACGCCAAGCGATGGATGCCATGTTCCCGCGCGAATTTTGCCGCTTCCTTCCAGTACGGAATCACCTTTTCATTCCATTGCCACTGCAACATCTGGTTGTACTCTTCCGGCCAGCGGTACACCACCCAGTTTGGCTGGGTATCCGTCGGCGAACCGCCGGGGCAACCGGAAAATCCGACAATCACTTTCACGCCGATGCGTTCGGCGAGCAGCACCGTATTCCGGAAGGTTTCCTGATCTTTTTTGGCGTGCGCAGGATCGGGGTGAACGGGATTGCCGTGGCAACTGAGCGTGGCAACGCGAATACCGCGATCTTCGAATTTCTTCACCCACGCCTTCGCTTTAGCGGGGTCGGCGAGAAGTTCCTGCACGGGACAATGATTGGAGCCCGGATAACCGCCTGTCCCAATCTCAACGGCTTCCAATCCCAGCGCGCTGATTTTGTCGATCATCGCATCCAGGGAAAGATCGGCATACACCGGGTCGAACACGCCGATGGGAAGTTTCTTCTTGGCCCCAGTCGACACTTGAGCGGAGTGAGACAATGAACCCTCCCCAGGAAAGATGTTTGCTGCTTCTGCGATGCGGGTCCCACCAGGAATCGCCGCGGCCAGCAAGCCGGTGCTTGTGCCCGCGAGGAATTTTCTGCGATCCAGACGTGCGGATGAATCCGGGTCAATCGGACGGCGTGCGCTCATTCGAGGGCCTCCAGAAAAGAGTGGAAAAAGTGGAGCGAGAGAGACAAAAAAAGTATACGCCCGAAACTCAGGCGCAAGAAAAACGTTTTATTTGCGGGGCCGCAGCGACTCCAGCCCGGGAACCGATACTGCCGTCGTCAACGCGCGTTCCGGCTGCGGTTTCCCATTGCGCAAAGCGTCCACCAGCATCTCCATGGCTTGTCCGGTGTTTGGCGGAATGAAGATTGTGGCGGTGAGCAACCCGCTGCGCACCCACGATTGTCCGGTGTTCGGCAAACCATCGCAACCCAGGAACGGAAGCGCCAACCAGCGCTCGCGCTCAAATTCCGTAGGCAATTCCTGAAACGCTTTGCGCGCGCCGATGGCCATCGAATCATCCTGAGCAACCACGATATCAATGTTGGCTTTCTGCGAAGTAGTCAGCTTCAGCCAATTGCGCACCGTCCTTTGCGCACTTTCCTCGGTCCATTGCCCCTTTAGCATCACCAGGTGGAGATTGCCGGGCTTCGCTTCCTGCATGCCAATCGTACGATCTTTCGCCGCTGAATTTTCCGACGGCCCTTGAATGTATAGGACCGTGCCTCCGGTGGGGAGAAGCGCGGCGCACTGGCGCCCTTGAATGCGGCCAATTTCGATATGATCCGAACTGACCGAGAACACTGGAGCTTTGCCGGCTTGGCGAAGTTCGGAAACGTAGTTGGCATCGCGGTTCAGCACGGCCCAGCCAATTCCGGCATTCACGGCGGCGCGCGCGACTTGTGGCAGCGCCGTACCGCCTACCGGCTCAAAAATAATCGCATCGGGCCGTTCCTCGGGCGCGTTTTGAACCGCTTTCAAAATTTGCGTGCTTTGGTTGATAGCGTCGTTATCGGCGTAAAGAATCTGAAGATCAACGTTGAATTTCTTCGCGGCCTGTTCCGCGGCGCGCGACTGTTCAATCTGGTAGTCATTATCATTCGTGGTGAGTGCAACCAGAAACCGTAGCTTTCGCATGGACTCCTCAATCGATTGTTTTACACATACAACGATACACCCGAGCCACACGGAATGTCGCCGAACTGTTCGGCAGGTTTCCGAAGGAGAAAGACCCGTGATGCGCGGAAAAAAGATTTTGGGATGCTTACGGCAGTCCGCGCGGTGATTTCCAAGGACGGGTAATACCAGTGAGCAAAGGAACGCAGCGGTGGGGCGCGATGGGTTAAAAGGCGCAAACCTCGTGTATAAGCAAAACTTTTTTTGATTATAAGTCCTTACGACACAAGGAATTAGTACTGGGCTGGGACCGCGCGGTTGGTAGTCCACTTGCACTCTTTGTCCGGGAGGCAGCGTCTGTGCAGATGCTGGCGGACTCGTTCCTGGACTCTTCTGTGGGGATGGCAACGCTTCCATTCCGCTCTATCCCTAAATCACACCTGCTGGTCGCCGCTTCTCCGTTTGCGCCCGTAAAGCACCTTCCGTGTGCTTGCATCGGCCGGAGCAAGTTTTCTGGAGGGCTTGAATGAATTGGAGAGAGGAATACCGCCGAAAACAGATGGGCGCGATGGAAGCGGTGCAATGCATCCAGTCCAACATGCGCGTGTACATCCATCCAGGCTGCGCCGAACCCGAGGCTTTGGTGGAAGCGCTGGTAGCGCGCGCTCCGTTCGTAAAAAACGTGGAGATTCTGCACCTGATGACCACGGGCCGGGCGGACTACATCGCGCCTCAGTTGGAAGGGCACTTCCGGCATAACGCGTTGTTTATCGGCGGGAATGTTCGCCAGGCAATCAACGAAGGCCGCGCGGATTACACTCCCGTGTTCCTGAGCCAGGTTGAGGATTTGTTCGAGAGCGGGCAGATGCCCATCGACGTGGCACTAATCCAGGTTTCTCCGCCGGATGCCCACGGATTCTGCAGTTTTGGAGTGGGCGTGGACGCGACACTCACGGCGGCACGCTGCGCGAAGTTTGTGGTGGCGCAAGTGAACGAGCAGATGCCGCGTACCTTTGGCGATTGCTTCCTGCACATCAAAGATATCGATGCGGTGGTGGAAGTTTCGCGGCCCTTGTGCGAACTGAAGCCCATCCAGATTACCGACGTACACCACGCCATCGGCAAAAATGTCGCGTCTTTAATCGAGGATGGCGCGACCCTGCAACTGGGAATTGGCGGAATCCCGGACGCGGTATTGCTGGAACTGACGCATCATCAGGATCTGGGTGTGCAAACCGAAATGCTGAGCGACAGCGCGATTCCGCTGATCGAATCGGGAGTGCTGAACGGCAGCCGCAAATCCATTCACCGCGGAAAAATCATTCTTTCGTTCGTTCTCGGCACCAAAAAGCTCTTCGATTACGTCGACAACAATCCGATGTTCGAATTTCATCCCAACAAGTACACCAACGATCCCTGGGTGGTTTCGCAGAATCACAAAATGGTGGCGATCAATTCGGCATTGCAGGTGGACATCACCGGCCAGGTCTGTGCCGATTCGATCGGCACATATTTTTACAGCGGGATTGGCGGGCAGGTGGATTTCATTCGCGGGGCGTCGCAATCGAAAGGCGGCAGACCGATTATCGCGATTCCTTCGACGGCAAAGAATGGAACCATTTCACGGATCGCTCCCGTGCTCGATCCCGGCGCCGGTGTGGTGACGTCGCGCGGAGCCGTTCATTACGTGGTGACGGAATTTGGCGTGGCCTATCTGCATGGACGCACGATTCGGCAACGCGCCGAGGCGCTCATCCAGATTGCGCATCCGAAATTCCGCGACGAGTTGTATGCCTATTGCGAGAAGACCCGGTGGCTGCAACGCTCTGCGCTTCAAGAGAGGTGAGCCATGGCGACACAAGCTCGTGGAAAAGTGAAGATCGACGGCGAAGAATGTAAAGGTTGCGGCGTATGCGTGGACGCGTGCCCGCCAAAGTGCCTGGTTTTGTTGCCGGAATTAAATGAATACGGGGTGCATCCGGCGCACTACACGGGCGAAAGCTGCACTGGATGTGGCATCTGCTTCTATGTGTGCCCGGAGCCTGGCGCGATTACCGTGTTCCGGCTGATGGCGCCGAAGCCGTTGAACACGCGAATGGAGGGTGGCCATGCGGCAACTCTGTAAGGGCAACGTGGCAGTTGTGAAAGGCGCGGTGCTGGCTGGCTGCAAAGCGTATTACGGTTACCCGATTACACCGGCGAGCGAAATCGCGGAAGCGGCCGCGGAGTATCTGCCGCAAGTGGGCGGAACATTTTTGCAGGCGGAGAGCGAAGTGGCAGCCATCAACATGGTGTACGGCGCAGCTTCGGCGGGACTGCGGGTACTGACGGCTTCCTCGGGCCCGGGTTTGAGCCTGATGCAGGAAGGCATGTCGTATCTGGCGGGCGCAGAGTTGCCCTGCGTGGTTGTGGATGTTGTGCGCGGCGGTCCGGGACTGGGGAACATTGCGCCGGAACAAAGCGATTATTTTGCGGTGGTGAAAGGCGGCGGCCACGGAAACTACAAAAATCTGGTATTGGCGCCAGCTTCTGTGCAGGAGATGGCGGACCTGACGATGCTGGCGTTCGAATTGGCAGACCGTTACCGCAATCCCGCGGTGGTGCTGACGGACGGTTTTATTGGCCAGATGATGGAGCCGCTGGAACTTCAGGAACGCGAGTTGCAAGTTCCGGCAAAACCTTGGGCGGTGCGGGGAGATGCGGAGACACGCAAGAACCTGATCTCTTCCATTTTCCTGGAGCCGGATGAGCTAGAGGCTCACGTGTTGAAGCTGGACGCCAAATACAAGAAGGCGGCCGAAGTGGAAACGCGCTACGAGTTGTATAACGCGAAAGAGCCGGAGGTGCTGCTGGTCGGTTATGGGATCACGTCGCGAGTGTTGCGCAGCGTCGTGGATATGGCCAGGAATGAAGGGTTGCGCGCGGGATTGTTCCGGCCGATCACGCTATGGCCGTTCCCGTCGGAAGCTTTGCGGGAAGCGGCGCGAAGGGCGCAGATGGTGATGGTGGTGGAAATGAGCACTGGCCAGATGGTGGAAGATGTGCGGCTGGCGTTAGACGGAAGAGTGGACGTGGAATTTTACGGGCGGGCGGGAGGAAATGTGCCGCTGGCCGACGAAGTGAGCAAAGAGCTGTTCGCCCGGATGGGCATGGTGACGGAGTGGGGCGTTTGAGCAGCGCGCAGGATTAAAAGAGGTGGGATCGTGGATGAATACAAAGTGATTGAGGCGAAGTCACCCGTTTTCTACGAAAAGTACGAGCGAAAATCGGAACTACAGCATCAGACGCACTACTGCCCGGGCTGCGGACATGGCGTGGTGCACAAATTAATCGCGGAGGCGATCGCCGATTTGGGCATGCAGGATCGCACGATTTTCGTGAGTCCGGTAGGCTGCTCCGTTTTTGCTTACTACTACTTCGATACCGGCAACGTGCAAGCCGCGCACGGACGAGCTTCTGCCGTGGCCACCGCGGTTAAGCGCGCAAATCCGGAAAGTCTGGTGATTTCCTATCAAGGGGACGGGGACCTGGCGGCCATCGGAACCGCGGAAATCATTCACGCAGCGAATCGCGGGGAAAAGATCAGCGTGTTTTTTGTGAACAACGCGATCTACGGAATGACCGGCGGGCAGATGGCGCCTACCACATTGGTCGGGCAAGAGAGCACGACGTCACCGTGGGGCCGGCGGCCCAGCAATGAGGGTTATCCATTGCACATGGCGGAGCTGCTATCGACATTGCATGCGCCCGTATATGTGGAGCGCGTGGCGCTGAACGACAACAAAAACATCATGAAGGCGCGGAAGGCGGTGCGGAAAGCGCTGGAACTGCAACGGGAGGGCGCCGGTTTCACGTTTGTGGAATTGCTTTCTCCCTGCCCGACGATCTGGAAAATGACGCCGCAAGAGTCGCGAAAGTGGATTGAGGAAAAAATGCTGGCAGTGTTCCCGCTGGGCGTTTACCGGGACCGCAAACTGGAACCGGTAAATGACGCGGTGCCGCAGGTAACCATTGCCAAACTGTTCGGGCTTGATCAACGTGAAGAAGAGTCGAAACCCGAAACGGCTACGATGGCTGAGACGCACGCGGATTTGCGCGTGAATATTGCGGGATTTGGCGGGCAAGGCGTGCTGCTTCTTGGGCAAATCCTGGCAGAAATGGGGATGCGCGCGGGACGCGAAGTGAGCTGGTTGCCTTCGTATGGGCCGGAGATGCGCAGCGGAAGTGCGCATTGCTATGTGTGTTTGTCGAGCGAACGGGTGGGGTCGCCGCTGGCGGAGCATCCCGATGTTCTGATCGCGATGAATGAGATTTCGCTGCACAAATTTGCGAAGCAGGTGGGGCCGCATGGCGCGGTCTTCTACAATGGCAGCAAATTGCCCGCGGGACTGCCTCCGCACCGGGCGATGATTTATTGCGTGCCCGCGTCGGAAATTGCGGACAAACTTGGCACCACGAAAGCGATGAATATGGTGATGCTGGGGGCTTTGCTGGAGTTGACGCACACGCTGCCAAAGGAAAGCGCCTTCGCGATGCTGAAGGCAAAGGTGCGCAACGCCAAGCTGCTGGAAGTGGACTGTCAGGCCATCGATGCCGGGATGCAGTGCCTGAGGGAACAGCGGGGCGCGGCGTTAGCGGACTCTCATAAATCAGAGAGCTTGTTGAGTCACACGCAGTAGACCTGCTTACTTCGGTTTCGCTTACCTGTCTTTTGCCTTGACGCGTGCTCAAGGTATCCTTACATTGCATGATGAGACAGCGCACGCTTGTTCTGACTACCTGGGCTATCCTGTTTTGCTCTCCACTTATCTATGGGTTAACTTTGCGAAACTCTGGTCTACTGCCTCAATCTGGCGAATCCGCAAAGACACAGATTCCCTCGGCGAATGCCCGCATGTCCTTCCGAGATGTTGCCTCTGAAGTGGGGGTCACAACCGCGCCGAATTCCAGGACTGACCGCCGATACGTGTTGGAGACCATGGGGGGTGGCGGGATCGCGCTGTTTGACTGCGACAATGACGGCAAGTTGGACCTTGCGGTGGTCAATGACTCGACGATCGAGCAATACCGTAACGGTGGGGATTTGATGCTTACGCTTTACCACCAGGACGGCAACCCACCGGTTGTGCATTTTACCGACGTGACTGCGGCGTCTGGCTTGACAGCGCGCGGATGGGGAATGGCGATTGCTGTCGGTGACTACGATAATGAAGGACTTCCGGACTTATATGTAACCGGCTATGGCCATAACGTCCTGTATCACAATCTAGGAAACTGCAAATTTGAGGACGTGACCAAGAAGGCCGGTTTGCAAAATGGGAGGTTTAAGCACAGGCGCGGCATGGGCTGACTATGATCGCGACGGGAATTTGGATTTGTTTGTTGCGCGTTATGTTAAGACGGATGTGAATCATCTTGAAGATCCGTCCCGGAGTTTTCGCGGCTACAAGAGAGATGCCATTCGAATTGCCGGACACCATGGAAGGAGAAACCGATAAATTATTCCGGAATCGTGGGGACGGCACATTTGAAGATGTATCCGAAAAGGCGGGCGTAAACGATCCCGACAAACTTCACGGGATGGGAGTGCTATGGGGTGACTATGACGGGGACGGGTGGCCGGACCTGTATGTGACGAATGATTATGGGCGAACATTTTTGTATCACAATCTGCAGAACGGCACGTTTGAAGAAATGGGGACTCCTTCGGGGACGGGCTTAGGGCCAGACGGACAAGGTTATGGAAATATGGCCGGGACTTACGGAGATTTTGATAGGGACGGAAAATTGGACCTTTTGGTTACCCGTGCTGACAATGAACCTGCCAGCCTGTATTGGAATCAAGGCGACCATTTCAAAGACATCGCCCGCAAAGCAGGTATCGCCGGTGCGACGATGGCTCGCGTGAAATGGGGCGCCGGTTTTGGTGATTTTGACAACGACGGATGGCCAGACATCTTCGTCGCCAATGGCAATTTTTCGTCATTACTGGACGCGCTCCCAAAGGAAGCGCGGTTTGCTGAGGCCATTCAACTGTTTCGCAACCAAGGCAATCTCAGTTTTGAGGACGTCGCTGATGAGGCGGGACTTAACAATGGGCAACAGTATTCGCGAAGAGGAACTGCCTTCGGAGAGATCAATAATGATGGGAATCTGGATGTAGTGGTATTCAACGCCAATGCGCCGCCGTCGGTCTTTATAAATGAAACGAAGAATTCGAACCACCGCGTTATTCTTCGCCTGATCGGCACCAAGAGCAACAGCTCAGGAGTCGGCGCTCGTGTAAGCGTGACCACTTCCAAAATGACGCAGATAGATGAGGTCCATGGAGGCGGAAGCTTACAATTCGACGGACGATACCCGGATGCATTTCGGATTGGGAAGTGAAACAACGATAGGCAAAATCGGCTGTTTGGCCCATCAATCTAAAACAGCCATACGCGGCTCAGGCGGACAGGGTCTATCTCATAAGAGGAAGTATTCGGAAGACTAACAGCTGCCACCCTTGTGAGAACAGCCACAGCCCGGCAGGCTGGAAATGGTTTTACTGCGGAGGGCTACCGATCTCGGGTGCGGGTGTGCGGCTCACGAGGATTGGATGAATGGCGAATTCCTTTCTGGGCTTCTTCCTTTTGGCCGGGCGCAAACGAGGGCGGTTCCCAGCGAATAATGGACCTGCAGGATTATCCGGCGTAAGGCGTTCCGCAACACGCAAAGGCGCAATAGCTTCTTGATAACTGTTTCAGAGGTTATAAGGGCAAAACCCCACCCGAGATAGGCTTCCGCAAAATTGGAATCGAGGTTCGCGGCTTGCGAGAATTGCGTGATGGCGTCATCCCAATTGTCTTGCTTCGCCCGGCCAGTTCTCCCAATACGTAGTGGGCAGCGGCATTTTTGGGGTCGAGTTCCATCTCTTTCTGAAATTCCTGCTTGGCGCGTTCGGTCAGTTGCCGATCGGGATCGGGTCTGGAAAGAAAGGCTGACCTAGAAGGAAATGCAGTCCGGGAGTATTCGGCTCTTTCTCGATCATTACTTCGTATTCGTGCTGAGCCTCGTCCCAATTTCCTTGCATTTCAAGGGCTTCGGCATTCAGTTCATGCGCGGGTATGGAGTCAGGCGCGGTTCGAGCGAGGTCCTGAGCGGTGCGCGTAGACAAATCCGAATAGGCGTGAACGACGACGAAGAGCACGTCAGGATCCTGAGGAAATTGTATTTGCTGAGGGCACGAACAAACTCGGTGGCGGCATCGCGGTTATCCAAAGCAAGGAGCAACGAATGCCGAGCACGCCGGCTTTCTTGCGGGTTTCCGGCGGAATTTGCGAAGGTCATAGCACGTTTCAGCGCGGGAAGGCTTTCTTTACAGTGTCCGGTTTCCGCGAGATTCAGCGCACTTTCGGTCGTCGAGGCGGAACTGGCTGCAGCTGCGAGCTTTTGGGCTTTTGCGGCGATGGTTGCTGAGCAGGCAGGAGTGGCGGCGCCGTGGAACAGAAAAGCGCAAAGCCGAGAAAGGAGAGGCTCAGAAATTTGGGCATTAACATGGGAGTGCTGTCTAGTTTAGAACGAACGACGGCGGAATGAGTTGCCATCAAAAGAAATGAGGCAGGCGGGGGTGAACGCCTGCCTCATTATTATATGTTGCTTTTTTGTCAGTAATAGAGCTTCAACGCGAACTGGATGTTGCGAGCCGGTTGGAAGCGGTGATTACACCGGTGGTGGCCGAAGCAACGCTCGTGTTGGGAGCCGCAAGATTGACGCGGTTGAACGCGTTCAGGAAATCCGAACGGAATTGTAGTCTAAAGCGTTCGGTGAGCTGGAAGTTCTTCTGGAGGCTGATATCCCATTCGTAGTAACCGGGGCCGCGCAAGCCACCAAGTTGAGGGGCGCAAGTTCCAAAGGTGGATGTCGGGTTGGTGTAGTTGCTGGGATCAAACCAGAGGAATCCGCCACCACTGCCCGTGTAGGTGCGACGTCCGTAAACGGTGTTGGTGCCATTGCAATCGGGCCGCAAGCCACGGGAATCCGTCCCGGTTGGATCGTTGCCGGTGGCATACAGTGCCTGGGGAAAGCCGCTGCGCAGGGTGACGATTGGGCTAACCGTCCAACCACCGACGATGGCGTTGGCTACCTTGTTCATGTCGCTGCCGAACTTTTTGCCCTTGCCGAACGGCAGGTCATAGACGGCGTAAGCGGTGAGGGTATGGGCAGCGTCGTAATAGCAGGGTGCCCATTCAGCCTTAGGATCATAGACGTTCTGCCAGTAGGGCGAGGCGGTGTTAGACTGTCTAGCACCGCTCCAGGCGCCGTAGTAACCGGTGCTATTGGACATGCACTTGGAGTAAGTGTAGGACACCTGACCTTGCAAGCCGTTGCTCATGGTCTTCTGCAACACAGCCTGCAAAGAGTCATAGCGCATTCTGCCGTTCGATTGCGTTCCCGAAACGTTCCCGGGACCGATAATGGTTCCGAGGGCCGGGTTGGCCGCAAAGTACGGACTGGGCGCGGTGCAAGGAGCTGGGCAGGAAGCAGAAGCCGGCTCGGACACCAATTGGCCATAGCTGAAGGGCACCATGAGGTGGTACGCCGTCTGGCCAACATAGCCAAGCTGGAATGTCATGTTGTTTCCGAACTGATGCTGAGCAGTCAGGTTCCACTGGTCATCAAGCGCAGGTTGCACATTCTTGTCCCACAAACGGAAGATGGGATTGGAAGCAGGAGAAGTTTGGACAAGCCAGACCTGCTGGCGGTGGCGCGATGATGCCATCGGAGGCCACGGTCGTCGGCAAGGCCTGATTGAGATACTGGGTCTGGATTTGCCGCCGGTGCTTGCTCCACCGTCGAAAGGAGGATTGATAGGCAGGCGGAGGTTGGTTCCGGTGCCTTCCAGATAATCGAAGAACGGTGAACGCACCGCGCAGAACGGTGTGAGCGCCGAGTCTTCCTCCGGGCGTCCAGGCGAAACCGAGACGTGGCTGGAAGGCCTTTAGCCCATAAGTACCGCTATAGAGGGCGCGGCTGGCACCGTTCTGGTTTGCGTACTCAACCTGACCGGTGCGAATGTTGTAGTTATCCTGCTGGTCGTTTTGCTCGATCCACGGTGTATGAGTCTCATAGCGCAATCCGTAGTTAAGAGTCAGGTGGTCGCTCACGCGCCAAGTATCCTGAGCGTACCAGCGAAGGTGTTCGAGGTTTGGGTCCAGCTACCGCTGCTCAGTCCTCGGCCAAAGGAGGTCGGCAAGCCGAGGAAAAAGTCAGCCGCACCGTCGCCAGTGTTAGCTGTAGGATTAACGGCAGCGTCCGCGGTGAAATTGGGCCCGAAGATCATGCCGCCCAATTCTCCGCTATTCCCGGAATAGAAGACCTTAATTTTGTCGAACCAGTATTGGCCACCGAATTTCAGGGTGTGCCGGCCATGGGTCCAAGTAATGCCGTCATCGAATTGCCACACCTGGCTATTGAAGCTCTGAGTAACCAGGCTGTTACCGATATTGTTGATCGTGCCGGTACCGGCGCTGGTCGGCGTCCCGCCTCCAAAACCCAAGTTGAGGAGGCCGGCAAGACCATTCGGATTGGAGTTCGGAATACCAATCGCCTCGCCGAAGTTACCGACGCTCGAATCAAAGGTAGAGCCGGTATTCAGGGTGATATGGTTCCAACCAAAGCGCATGTCGTTTACCACGCTATTCGAAATGGAGCGCGTCCAATCACCGACGGTGCTCCAGATCGGCGCGGTCGCCAGACCGTTGCCGTCGAGGGGCTGAGAGTTTGTTGAGGGATCGGTCTGAAGGGCGCGAGTGAAGCGGCCCGAAACCTGGTCCCTATCGGAGATACGGTAATCAACTTTAATATCGCCCTGATCGCTGTTATACGCAGTCGAGTTCAGGTTGATCGCATTACTTGTCAACTGATCGTTGATCGTCTTTGGATAGAGGGGCGACGCGAACAGCGCCGCCGCAACAGGACTAATCATCGAAATCGGAATTTGGTTGTTTACGAAAGGCACTCGCGTCGTCGCCGCGACACAAGGTGTGCCGTTCTGCCCCGTCGTTCCCGAGCACGGATTGTAAAGTTGAACGGGAGTCGCTTGAGTGAGGAAATGCCGAAAAATCACCCTGCTGCTCCGCAGGAGTGAAAGCGGTGAACCGGCTTGCGGCAGGCGGGTGGTCGAAGCGCTGACCTTGATAGTCCACGAAAAAGAACAGCTTGTTCTTGATGACCGGACCGCCAAGGGTGCCGCCGAACATATTCCAGCGAAGTGGAGAACGGGGAATCGCAGCGGCCGCAGGGTTGATCTTGTTTTCCCACTGGTTGGCGTTCAATACATCGTTGCGGAAGAATTCCCAGATATCGCCGTGAAAAGCATTGGTGCCCGACTTGAGAGTGGCGCTCACGATGCCGCCCATGAAGTTGCCAAACTCGGCGGGAGCATTGTTGCTGATCATGTTGAATTCTTGGATAGCATCTGGGGCCGGAGTGTAGCCGAGCAGGTTATCGGAGACTTCGTTGTTGTCCAAGCCATCGAGAAGGAAGTTGTTGGCCTGTTCGCGGTTGCCGTTGATGAACGGTCGGCCGCCACTGGCAACGTTATCGCCATTGTTAAAGCTGCTGGGATCAGGGTGCACTGCACCGGGTGAGAGCAGCGTCAATTCCACATAGTTGCGAGTCGCGAGAGGGAGGGCGTCGTTGGTAGCCGCGTTGATAATTGTATCCACCTGAGTGGTTTCGGTTTTCAGGATGGGAGCGGCACCAGTGACCTCGATGGTCTGGCTAACCTGACCGACCTTGAGTTCGACGTCAATGCGTGCAACCTGGTTGAGGACCAAGGTAAAGGCCGGATACAACGCGGTCTGGAACCCTGGCTTTTCGACGCGAAGATCATAATTTCCGACTGACAGCTGCGGGATACGGTAGCTACCGGTGTCGTTGGTTGTCGCGACGAAGGTGGTGCCCCGTTCCACGGACTTTGCCGTAACGGTAGCGCCCACGACGGCAGCGCCGCTTGGGTCTGTAACGGTGCCCGCGATCGTGGCGGTTACTTCCTGAGCATAGGTGGCGTTCGCTCCGCAGATAAGGATGGCGAGCGCGAGGCAGCAAAGTGCCAAGGCCACAGACTGCAATTTATTCATAAGGATCCTCCCAAACTGCTCGTGGTCCACGAGCAGCGTCTCCCCGGCTTGTAAACAAACAGAAGTCAACGACAAGCACCCCAAATAAAAAGCAAGCTGACGCGTTGTGACTAGCTATATAGCACCAAGTAATACTTGTCAAGAAGAAATTCTTAATTTATAAGAGAAACAAGACGCGTGCACTATAGCACCTGTGGCATCTTGCCGTGTGTAGCGAAGAAACCGAGTACGTGCACCCCATCGCGTTTCGGTGCGGCCTGGTCACAGGGAAGTAAGGCAAAGCGCAGCATGCGAGTAAACCGGGGAGCCAGGGTCCTTGTTGATGTTCTGCTTGCTGTAAAGCAGCCCTCCTCCCGCTACTCCGTGCGCCTGTCGAGGGACATTTTATGCCCGCAAAAGTTATGCCCGTAAAAGCGCGCAATGGGGTTCCCGCATATCAGAGGATTCAGGGAGCGATCCGCAAGAATATTGCGTCCGGCGGATTGCGACCCGGCGATGCCGTGCCGTCGGAGCGCGAACTGGCGCGCATTCACGAAGTAAGCTTGATGACCGCGCGCCATGCCTTGGCGGCACTGGAGCACGAAGGGGTGGTGGAGCGGCGGCGGGGCGTGGGCACGTTCGTATCTACGCCGAAGATCCACTTTAATAAGTTGATGAGCTACACGGAACAGATGCGCAGCCGGAGCCTAAGCCCCGGGTCGAAGGTGCTCTTCGCTGAAATCGTAGATGACGAAGAAGAGGCGACGGCGCGGCTATCGCTGTCGCCGAAGACTCCGGTGTTGAAGCTGGAGCGCCTGAGGCATACCGGCGGGGAACCCTTCGCGCTGGAGACCTGTTACTTTTGCGCGAAGCAGTACGAGGGACTGCTGTCTGAGGCGCTGGAGCGCGAGTCTTTGTTCGCGATTTTGGAGCGACATTACCATGTGGTGCTCGGGTATGCGGACGAAGAGGTGGACGCGACGGCAGCCGATCCGCGAACGGCGGAACTTCTGGGAGTGCCGAAACGCGAGCCGCTGTTGCGGATTCGGCAGGTGATTTACTCCACGAAAGGGTCGGTGATTGTGTACGTGTTGGGGCTGTACCGCTCTGACCGGCACAATTTGGTGATTCGACGGTTTCGGTAGGAAGGCGTCCGTCGGTTGACGCGCAAACCCAAGAGGGATCCCTCGCTTCGCTTCGGGATGACTGCACCAGTCTTAAACAGGCTGCTGAAAAAGGGCGTTATCCGTCATTCCGAGCGTAGCGAGGAATCCCTCGGTTGTCGAAAAGTCAAGAAAAAAGAGAGATTCCTCACTTCGCGGACTCCGTTCGGAATGACGAAGTTGGAGTTTTTCCGCAAGCTGTAAAGACCGGCCACCACACAGCCGCTGCCAGCCTCGCCAGTGAGGGAAATTTTCCAAGTACCGGCGACTTTGGCAGGCTCGTCGGCCGTAGCGCGCTGGGTAAAATTCTTGACAACTTCCCGGTGGCGGTTATAAATTCCGCGACACGTTATTGTTGTGAGACGCTAGAGCACCTCGATCGCCGCGGATTTCGCCGCCACGAAAACGCAGAACGGGTCCTTCTGGAGTACGGATTGAAAATCCCCAGCCTGATTTTGTTGTTCCTACTCACGTTGGGCAGTGTGTCTGCTCACGCGCAGGAGGGCGAGGCGGAGCAACCGACACTTACGCTGGAGCAGGCGCTCGCGCTGGCGCAACAAGACAACCGGCAAATCAAGATTTCCAAGCAGAGCGAACTGGCAGCAAATGATCAGATCCTTGCGGTGAAGACGCAGCGCTATCCGCAGTTCAACGTGCAACTGACTGGCGGGGCTTTGCTGACCCCGGTGAGCGTGGAATTCAATCGCGGGGTGTTCGGAACTTCCGGTGGGAACCTGGTCCCGAGCGAGAATTCGGTGGTGACCACGGATCCGAAATTGACGGGGATGGCGGTGATTCAAGCGTATCAGCCGCTTTCGCAGCTTTACAACATTCGTTTGAATATCGAAGCGCTGCAAGTGGGCAAAAAGCTTGCGGAGGAACAGACGCGGCAGCAACGGCAGCAAATCGTGAACACCGTGAAAGACGTGTACTACTCGCTGCTGCAGTCGCAGAGCGCGCTGGACGCGGCGGAGGAAAGCGTCAAATCGTATCGCGAGATCGACCGCACCACCGATGAATACGTGAAGGTGAAAAGCGTTCTGGTGTACCAGAGCACCGGGGTGAAAACGCAATTGGCGCAAGCGGAATTGCAGGTGGTGACCCTGCAAGACACGCTGGATTCGCAGAAAGAAAACCTGAACGTACTGCTCGGCAGGGACGTGCGGATGAAGTTTCGCCCGAGCACGCTGCCGGAAGAATTGCCGGAGGAACTGGACCTGGAGGCGGCGCGGCAGAAGGCGATGGACAATCGCACCGAGGTTCGCCAGGCAAAACTGAAACTGGATCAAGCGGTGTATTCGCGGCGGATCGAGAAATCGCAATACATTCCGGAAGTGGGCATCCAGTATTTGTTCTTCTCACCTTTTTCCATTCAAGGGCTGCCCAGTTCAATCAACTCGATCGGGATTCAACTTCAAGTGGGATTTGTACGATTGGGGCTATAAAAAACATTTGATGGACCAAAAGCAGCGCGCGGTGGAGCAAAGTTCGTTGAGCTTGACGGAAACGCAGAGCCAAGTGGCGATGGACCTTGGCAACCGATTCCGCAAATTACGCGAGGCACGCGCGAACGTGAAAGTGGCGCAATTGGCGCAAGAGGCAGAGAAGGAAAAATTGCAGACGGTGGTGGACCAGTACAAACAGCGGGCTACCCTGCTGTCCAGCGTACTGACGGAACAAAGCAATATGTCGCAAGCCAACGCGCAATACCTGCAGGCTGTGGCGGCGTTTTGGACGGCGCGGTCGGATTTTGAGAAGTCGCTGGGCGAGGATTGAGCGATGAAGGCGATGATGGCGGAAAAATGGACTGCTGGCCGGGCTGTGCGTGGCGTTTTGTTGCTGTCTGGCGGGGTGCCAGAACGAGACGAGGCCCGCGGAAAAGCCGCCGACGCCGGTGACGGTCGCGGCCGTCGAGGAATTTGTGGGCGACGAAGGAGCGAATTATTCGGCGAGTCTGGTTCCGTATACGCAGGTGACACTGGCATTTAAATCGGGCGGTTATGTGACGAACATTTTGCAGCGGCAGGGCGCGGACGGACGGATGCGCAACATTCAGCAAGGGGACTACGTGAAAGCGCGGCGACGGTGTTGGCTACCGTCCGCCAGGATGATTACCGGCACAGCGTGGAGCAGTACGCGGGGCAGGTGGAACAAGCCAAGGCCGGAGCAGAGAAAGCCAAACAGGACTTTGATCGCGCGACTGCGCTGTACGCGGCGAATGCGATGACTCAACCGGATTACGATGCGGCCAAGGCGCAAAATGATTCGAGCGCAGGGCACACTGCAAACCGCGCAAGCAGTGCTGGCCAGGCGCAGCAGGCACTGAGGGATTGTGAGCTGCGAGCGCCTACGGATGGCACCATACTTTACCGCAATATCGAACTGGGCGCGCTGGTGAGGGCGGGTACGCCGGGCTTTACGTTCGGCGATATCCACGTGGTGAAAGCGGTGTTTGGCGTGCCGGATACGGTGCTGGGTCGAGTGAAATTGGGGAAGAAACAAGCGGATGGTGACGGAGAGCTATCCGCAGGAATTTGAAGGGCAGATTACGGCGATATCGCCGCAAGCGGATCAAAAGAGCCGAACCTTTCAAGTGGAAGTAACGCTGCCGAATGCGAAGGAATTGTTGAAGTCCGGGATGGTGGCGACACTGAATTTGGGGCAGGCGAAATTGCAGAAACCGGTGCTGGTGGTGCCGTTGAGCTCGATCGTGTCGGTGAACGATGGATCGGGAAATTTCAATGTGTTCGTCGTTCAGCAGGAAGGTAGCAAGGACGTGGCGCGGCGAAAGATTGTGCAGCCTGGTACGGCGTATGGCAACAAGGTGGCGGTCAGCAGCGGAGTTTCGCTGGGGGAACGGGTGATTTCGAACGGAGCGACTTTGGTGAATGATGGGCAGGCCGTGCGAGTGAATCAATAAATCGGGCAGATAACCGAAGATAGCAACGGGCATTCATGGCACACCGCAGCGACGCGACTACATCCAGACACGAGCACAACACCGCAAGGTTCTTTGTGGAGAACCGGCAGATTTCGTGGATTCTGCTGCTGGCGACGTTGGCGCTGGGCATTTACGGGTACACGCAGATGCCCAAGAGAAAAGATCCAAGCATACCGGTGCGGGTAGCGTCGGTGATCACGCCGTGGCAAGGGGCGACGGCGCAGCAAGTGGAACAGTTGGTGACGCGACCGATCGAATCGACGATTGCGGAAAATCCGCACATCCGTCCGCCGAAGGGAGCGGATTTCGGAATCAAGTCGCTCTCGATCCCGGGGCTGTCGATAATTCAGGTGCAGCTCGCGGATAGCGTAAAGGATTCAAAAAAAGAATTCAGCGACATGAACTTGAAGCTGAATGCTCTGAGCTTGCCGCAGGGCGCGGGGCCGATCCGGTTCAATAGCGATTTCGGCGATACGGCAGCGTTGATGCTGACGGTGGCGAGTCCGCTGGAGGACGCGACTGCGATTTCGGTGCGGGCGCGCGCGATCGAGATGGGGATTCGCAAAGCGCGCAGCGAGCGAAAGGGGAAAGTCGCGCGGCGACGCCAGTTTCGATCGTGGACTGTTTCCCGCAATCAGTTCCGGTGGACTCGGTGAGCCGCGTGTTGCGCATGTTTGTGCAAGATGCCGAGGCGCGGAATCTTCTTTCGAAGGCGCGAGATCATCAGCGGACCGGGGTATGTGGTTGCCGACGCGTTCACGAATCAGGCCGACGAGACGATGTATGCAGCAGGACGAGTGTTTGTGCAATCGCGGCTGCATGAGTCGGAAATTCATCCGGATGCGTGGCCTCCGATTGTGGTCCACGATCCAGCAGAACTGGCGCGTACGCTCGGCGCCGATCCTGGAAACAAGTACACCTATCACAGCTGGAGAATATACGGACTTGATGTCGCGGGCGCTTCGGGGCGCGACGGAAGTTTCGCGGGTGGACAGATCCGGAGTGCTGCAGGAACAAATTTACCTCGATTATTCGCAGGAACGGTTGGCGTCTTACGGTTTGCAACCATCAAACCTAAAAGGGATTTTGAACGCGCGCAACATTACGCTGCCGGGCGGGGCGCTGGAAGCGGGCTCAAAGAATATTCTGATCGATCCTTCCGGCGAATTCACGAACACGGCCAAAGACATCGGTAACGTGATCGTCGGGACTTCGGGTTCGGCTCGGCGGTATACCTGCGGGACCTGGTGGATATTCGCAGCGGATATCAGAGCCCGGCGCGTTATCTGAATTCTACACATGGAACGACGACGAATGGGAAAGTGGCAGCGCACGCGGGCGGTTACGCTTTCCGTGCAGATGCGCGAGCGGCGAGCAGATCGGGCAGATTGCGAGAAGAGCGTTCAGGCGAAAATCGACGCAGACGAAGCAACTGTTGCCTGCAGACTTGATTATTGCGGAAACATCGGACCAGCCGCGGCAGGTGAAAGAAAACGTAGATCTGTTCATGGATGCGCTGTACGAAGCGATTGCATTGGTGGTGATCGTTTCACTCATCGGGTTTTGGGAATGGCGCTCGGCGGTGCTGATGGCAGTATCGATTCCGATCACGTTGGCAATGACGTTTGGGTTCGCTCATCTGCTGGGAATTGATATTCAGCAAGTTTCGGTAGCGACGCTGATTATCGCGTTGGGCTTGCTGGTGGATGATCCGGTGGTGGCGGGCGACTCGATCAAACGGTCGTTGGCCGATCGTCACCCTCCGGTGATCGCGTGCGTGGTTAGGGCCGACGAAACTGGCGCACGCGATTTTGTTCGCCACGATCACGAACATCGTGGCGTATCTTCCGTTTCTGATGCTGACGGGCACGACAGGGGAATTTCTGTTCAGTCTGCCGGTGGTGATGACCTGCGCGTTGGTGGCCTCACGGCTGGTGTCGATGACGTTTATTCCGTTCCTGGGCTACTACTTGTTGCGCGCGCCCAAGAAAGCGGAAGAGAGCATGGAGGAACGGCGGATGCGGGGGTTCAGCGGATTTTATTATGGCGTGGGGAAATTCGCGATTGAGCATCGCTGGCTGGTGTTCGCGAGTTCGCTGGTCTTTCTGGCGTTTGGCGGATTTGTCGGCAAGCAGTTGAAGACGCAATTCTTTCCCGATGATGTGCAATACCTGTCGTTTATGGATGTGTGGCTGCCGAATGATGTGCCGCTGTTCGTAACCAATCAAACCGCAATGCAAGTGGAAAACGTGATTCGCGCGACGGCAGAGAAATACGGGCGAGAACATCCGAAAAAAGACGGGAAACCGAGGCAGGTGTTGAGGTCGATTACGACGTTCGAAGGAGGAGGCGGACCGCGATTCTGGTTTTCGGTGACGCCGCAGTTGCAACAACTGAATTACGCGCAGGTCATCGTGGAGCTGTATGAGAAAGAGGACACGCCCAAGCTGATCGGCGAGCTACAGGCGGCGGTTTCGCAGAATGTGGTGGGGGCGCGGGTGGACGTGAGGCAATTGCAAACGAACCCCGTGGATTATCCGGTGGAGTTGCGGGTAACCGGGCTGGCGGATGTGAATCCACTGGAAGAAGCGAAGGACATCACGAATCTGCGGTCGATTGCTTCGAAAGTATCGGCAATTTTGCGCGAAGCACCGAAAGCGTCGCGAGTGCGCGACGATTGGGGGCAGGACGGTTTTGAGGTAACGCTGAAAGTCGACCCGGACCGCGCGAACCTGGCGGGGGTAACGAATCAGGATGTGGCGCAATCGTCGAGCACGGCGATGAGTGGGACGGGAGTGACGACGCTGCGGCGTGGCGACCAGCAGATTCCGGTGGTATCGCGATTGCGGATGGAAGAACGCGCGAGCTTATCGGATATTCAGAACCTTTACGTGTATTCGTCGGAGTCCAATACGAAGGTGCCGCTGCTGATCGGTTTCCGCGGTCGAGAATGCTCTGCAAACGTTGCGCATCCGGCACCTGGAACATTTCCGCACCATTTCAGTGCAAAGCTTTACGGTTCCGGGGGCGCTCCCGAGCGAGGTTTTTTCGGCGGCTGCGGGACAATTGGCGGAACTGCGAAAGAATTTGCCGCCGGGTTACAGCATCGTGGTGAGCGGCGAGCAGGCCAAGCAGGAACAAGGATTCCGAAACCTGACGGTGGTGATGGCCGTATCGATTGCGCTGATTTTTTTGGCGCTGGCGTTCCAGTTTAAACATTCGATCAAGCCGATTCTGGTGCTGGCGGCGGCTCCCTATGGAATCGTGGGGTCGCTGATCGCGCTGTATGTGATGCGCACATCGTTCGGCTTCATGGCGTTTCTGGGGATTGCGAGTTTGATAGGGGTGATCGTGAGCCACGTGATTGTGTTGTTCGATTTTATTGAAGAGATGCACGAAAAAGGCGAGCCGCTGGAACTGGCATTGCTGGATGCGGGCATTGTGCGGCTGCGGCCTGTGATGATTACGGTAGGCGCAACGATCCTGGCGCTGTTTCCGTTGGCGATGCACGGCGGGCCGCTGTGGCAGCCACTTTGTTACGCACAGATTGGCGGGCTAGGAGTGGCGACGTTTATCACGTTGCTGCTGGTGCCGGTGCTGTATTCGATTTTTGTGTTGGACCTGAAAATTGTGAAGTGGGAAGGTTCCACGGGGAAAGCTGAGCCGGAATATGCGGCGGTTCCGGTGACGAAAGGTGAACTGAATTGAGACTTGCTTGGATTGTGGAAATGGAATCGAGGAGCGAGAGCGGGAGCCCAAGAGCCCACATGCAGAAGCGACATGTGGGGCACCCAACACCGTACACCCGGAGCCGGCTAGAAGCCGGCGCTACCAGGCTTGGGCGGGCGGTGTTTGTGGTGGTGCTTGCATTGATTTGTCCGTTGATTAGCGCGGGGCAGGGGCAATCGGCGCCTGCGAAAGCTGGCGTAGATGTGATTCATGAGATGAGTGCGGCGTTCGAATCGTTGGTGAAACGGGTATCGCCGGCGGTGGTGGAAGTGTTGGTTACCGGTTTCGGAACGGATGACGAGGACGAAGAGGACAAGGGCACACCCAGTCCTTTCGGACGCGAACGGAGCCTGGGTTCGGGAGTGATTATCGAGGCCGATGGGTACATCTTGACGAATTATCATGTGGTGAAAGGCGCGGATCGCGTTCGGGTGGTGCTCACGCCGTCCGTGGGAGAGGACGCACAAGCACCGGCAATGCTGAAATCGAAGGGGCGCATTTTGAGCGCGAAAGTTGTGGGCTTCAACAAAACGATTGATATTGCGGTGTTGAAGGTGGAGGCGACGGGATTGCCGACACTTCCGTTTGCGCGCTACGACCGACTGCATAAAGGCGAAGTGGTGCTGGCGTTTGGAAGCCCGGAAGGGCTGGAAAATTCGGTGACGTTTGGGCTGGTCAGTTCGGTGCTGCGGCAACCCGATCCAGACGATCCGATGGTGTATATCCAAACGGATGCGGCGATTAATCCGGGGAACAGCGGCGGGCCACTGGTGGACGTGGAAGGCAACGTGGTGGGCATCGATACATTTATCTATACAAAATCAGGCGGCAACGAAGGGATAGGGTTTGCGATTCCCAGCGGGATTGCGCGTTATGCGTACGAGCAGATTCGCAAATATGGGAGAGTACGACGGCGGACGATTGGGGCGGATCTGCAATCGTTCACACCGGATCTTGCCGGCGGGTTGGGTCTGACCGAGACGCCGGGAGTGGTGGTGTCCGATGTGGAAGAAGGCGGATCCGCGTGGCGGGCGGGACTAAGGCCCGGGGACGTGATCGAAAGCATCAATCGAATGCCGGTGGACAATGTGGCGCTGTTCACGTTGAGCTTGTACCTGCTGACTTCGGGAGACAAAGTGGACCTGCAGGTGGTGCGCGGAAGTAAACGCCTGGACATGAATGTTCCGGTGCTGGAACCGATGCACGACCTGAGCCGATTGTCGGATTTGTCGGACCCGTCGAAGGACTTGATACCGAGACTTGGAATCGTGGGCGCGACGATCACGCCGGAGATACTGGAACTGGTGGGACCGTTGCGAATTTCGTCTGGAGTGCTGGTGACGGGCACGGTGGCAAATCGATTGGCGGTGGATTCCGGGCTGCAGGAGGGCGACATCATTCACGCATTCAATCGCGCCCCGATCAAGAACATCGAAGATTTGCGGAACGCGTTCGGCAAGCTAAAACCGGGCGATCCGGCGGCAATGCAGATAGAACGCAACGGGAAGTTGACGTTCGTGACGTTCGAGATGGAATGAAAGGCGAGCTGCGCCGGCTCTGGTGGAAACAGCAACAAGCAATTAAGTCTTGACAAACGTTTGTTTACTGCCTAATTTCGCCATGAAGTAGCCTTCAGACTCGCTCCGCGATGTCCTGCCGTGAAGTTTGCGAGGTTCCCGGTGCTTCTGAGCGAAGAAAAAAACATAAAACGATGTGGTGCGCGGTGGTTGCTGTTGGTTACGGCGATGGTGTTGCTGCCGATTGGCGCGTGGGCACAAGGCAAGGCTCCGCAGTTCCGAATCGTAGCTCTCGCGGAACACGGGGGAATTCACCAGCCGTTTGTGGACGCAGCGAAGGTTTGGCTGGGCAAACTTGGGGCCGAAAATAATTTCACGGTGGACTACATCGAGGACACCGAAAAGATCAACGATGAGTTCCTGGCAAAATACAATTTGTTCATTCAGCTGAACTATCCACCATACAACTGGACGGACACGGCGAAGGCGGCGTTCGTGAAGTACATCGAAGAAGGCAAAGGCGGGTGGATCGGGTTCCATCACGCGACTTTGCTGGGCGAATTCGATGGCTTCCAAATCTGGCCGTGGTTTCGCGACTTCATGGGCGGTATACGGTTCAAGAATTACGTGGCCACATTTGTGACTGGCACGGTGAATGTCGAAGATAAAAATCATCCTGCGATGAAGGGCGTGCCGCCATCATTTGTGATCGAGAATGAGGAGTTTTATACCTACGACAAATCGCCACGGCCCAACGTGCACGTACTGGCGAGCGTAGACGAGAACACGTATTCGCCGGCGACGGATATCAAGATGGGAGATCACCCGGTGGTGTGGACGAATGACCGAGTGAAAGCCAGGAACATTTACATTTTCATGGGCCACCATCCAGAGCTGTTCGAAAATGCGGCATTCACGCAAATTGTGAAGAATTCGATTTTCTGGGCCGCGGGGAAATAGGGATTGGCATGACTGACGAGAGTTTGGGCGCGAAACGACATTCCTGGCCAGCTTTCACCATGGCGCTGGCGGTGCTGGTATTTTGCATCGTGATTTTCATGGTGTTTCGCTGGACGAGCCGAACCGCGGCAGCAGGACCAGCGTTCCGCGCGCTGGCGTTTTATTCCACGGACGTGGAACCCGATCACGTCAAGACGGGCAATGAAGGGCTGGCGTTTTTTCGTGAGCTGGCGGCGAAAGACAATTTCGTATTTGATACGACGACGGACTGGAACAAGCTGAACGACAAGGACCTGAAACCGTATCAGGTGATTCTGTGGGTCAACGATTTTCCGCATACCGCGGCACAACGAACCGGTTTTGAGAATTATATGAATCATGGCGGGGGCTGGCTGGGACTGCACATCGCCGGATATAACGATGCGTCGACGAATTGGCCGTGGTTCGTGGATTTTTTGGGCGGCGCGGTGTTCTATACGAATAACTGGCCGGTGCAGCGAGCCAAACTGAGGATCGACGACGCGAATCATCCGGTGACCAGGGGAATGCCGGCGAGTTACGAGGCACCATCGAACGAGTGGTACCAGTGGAAGCCGAGTCCGCGGTTGAACAAGGATGTGCGGGTGCTGGTGACGCTCGATCCTTCGAATTATCCGATTGGGGTGAAGGATGTGATCACCAGCGGAGACATGCCGGTGGTCTGGACGAATACGAAGTACCGGATGGTGTACATGAATATGGGCCATGGGGAAAATGTTTTTGGGGATGAAACGCAGAACAAATTGTTTACGAACGCAATCCTATGGCTGGGCAGCGGCAAGCATGGGAGTGAGAACAAGGGCGGCCACAAATGAAAACGTTTTGGGCAGGATGGTGCTTGACGGTTGTCGCGCTGGTGGGAGGTTTGTGCTTCGCGCAGGGCACACCGCCAGCGAAAAAGCATCTGCTGGTGATTGGCGAGGAGAAGGGTTACCGGCATGAGGCGGTTTCTCACGCGATGGCTACCATCGAACGACTGGGGCGCGAATCTGGGATTTGGGACACCACGATCCGCACGGATACCGAGGCGCTGACGAAGAAGAAATTGGAGTTCAATGCGAAGAATCTGAATGATTTCGACGCGGTGCTGTTCTATACCGGGGGCAATCTGGAAATGAACGACGAGCAAAAGGCCGCGTTCCTTTCGTTCGTTCACGATGATGGCAAGGGATTTGTGGGGGTACACAGCGCGACAATCACATTCACCGATTGGCCGGAGTATGGCGAGATGATCGGGGGATATTTCGACGAACACCCGTGGGGAACGTTTGACGCGCCTATTATCGTGGAGGATCCGAACTTTCCGGGAATGCAGCAATGGCCGAAAGAATTCGTGCTGCGCGATGAAATTTACCAGATGAAGGATTTTTCGCGGGACAAGGTGCGCGTGTTGATGCGCCTGGACGCCTCGAAACTGGATTTGAATAATCCGCGCGTGCATCGCAAGGATCGCGATTTTGCGGTGACTTGGGCGAAGCAGTATGGCAAGGGGCGCGTGTACTATTCGACGCTGGGGCACGTGGAACAAAACTGGGATGATCCCCGGATACAAAAGATGTATCTGGAAGCGATCAAATGGGCGATGGGGCTGGAACAGGCGGACGTGACACCGAGGCCGTTGCGGGAGTCGGGAGTTGCGGGTCGGTAGGAATTGAAGGAAACCCAAGATCCCACGCTCACAAAACGAGGGTGGGGCAGCCAGCGGAAAACCCAAGAGCCGGCAAGATGCCGGCGCTACCATTTAGGATGTGGAGGTACGGGCTATGTTGCGGGCGATTTTAGTTTTATTGATGGCTGTTCCGGTGTGGGGACAGACGCAGCATCCAATTTTGGCGTTGGGGTCGACGGCGCCGGACTTTGCGTTGCCGGGAGTGGATGGAAAGACTCACCGGCTCAGTGACTACGCGAACAGTCCGGTGTTGGCGGTGGTCTTCGCGTGCAATCATTGCCCAATTTCGCAGATGTACGAGCAGCGGATCCAGAAGCTGGCCGACGATTACAAAGAGCGCGGCGTGGCGGTTGTGGTGATCCAGCCGAATGATCCAAAGGCCATTCGCATCGATGAACTGGACTCTTCGGACATCAGCGATTCGTTGGAAGAGATGAAGATACGCGTGGAGTACAAGCATTTGCGGTATCCGTATCTTTACGACGGAGAAACGCAATCGGTGACGCGGGCTTATGGGCCGCAAGCGACACCGCACATTTTCATTTTCGATAAAGAGCGGAAGTTGCGGTACGAAGGGCGCATCGATAACAGCTATCGCATGGAGCAGGTGAAGACGCACGATGCGCGTAATGCCATTGACGCGTTGCTGGCCGGACACGAAGTGGAAGTGAAACACACGGGCGTGTTCGGATGCTCGACAAAATGGAAGGAAAAGGAAGCGTCGCGGGTGGAAGCGCTGCGAAAGATCGAGGAGCAGCCGGTAACGTTGGAAATGGCGACGGCGGAAGATTTGCAGAAGCTGCGGGCCAATCCCACGAAGCACATGCTGCTGGTGAGCTTCTGGGCCACGTGGTGCGGGTCGTGCATCGACGAGTTCGCGGATTTCGAAGATACGTTTCAGATGTATAAGGTGCGGGACTTCGACCTGGTCACGGTGGCGGCCAATATGCCGGATGAGAAGAACAGCGTGCAGAAAATGCTGGAGAAGCAACACGCGACCAGCCGGAACCTACTGTTTGCTTCGGACGATACGGCGGCGCTGCAAAAGGCGTTCGACCCAACGTGGGAGTCGGCGGTGCCTTATACGGTGCTGATCGATGCCGATGGGAAAATTTTGTATAAACGGATTGGAAGCGTGGACATGTTGGAGTTGCGGCGCACGATTTTGGCGAACCTGCCTTCCGACTACATTGGGTTTAACCGGTATTGGGAAACCGGAGCAGCTTCTGCTAGCGGTGGCGGGTTTTAAACGTAGCGCGTTAGAGTAGGAAATTCAGGAATAAATCGGAGCCGTAATGGCTGGACTTTGCGGACATGGGGCGCAGCAATGCGGCGCCCCTACGGGATTGCGGCGGGAGTTGCGCGCTATGGGTTCGCGGCGTTGAGATGCTGCGGGGAGTTCGATGCGTATGCGTCGGGGTCGTCGAAGGACGGTGGGCGCTGCTGTGAGAGGCACTCGACTCGATTGGCGACCTGCTTGAGCTTCACGCAGACGCGATTAAAACTGTTCACCGCACCAATCACTTCATATTTCACTAAGTAGGCGCTGACGAAATCGTCGAACGCGCGGAACTCACTTGTGGGCGCGGCAAACTCATCGAAGAAGAGGAAATCATCCGGCTCAAGAATGCCGGAAAGCGCGGTGAGCGCAAACAGTGTGGAACTGTAGAGGTCGGCATCGAGATGCACGACGATGCGACTGCGGCGCGAGAAGCGGCGAAGAAAAGCGGGCACCGTGTGCTGAAACAGCCCCTTGTAAAAGCGCACGCGCGGATCGGGCACATGGGGGATGTTGCCATTGGTGCTAAAGGTATTTGGAGGATATTTGGCCCATTTTTCGGGAAGGCCGGTGAAGGTGTCGAAACCGAAAAAACGCGCGTCGGGATGGATCATGCGCTTGGCCCACCAGGCAATGGAAGCGCCTTCGGCAACACCGAATTCGAGATAGTCGATGGGTTGGCGTTCGAGGGATTCGTGGAGAATGGCCCGCTCGTACAAACGGTAGCGATCATCGTATTTGCCCGGGGAACGTTCGTCGTAGCGGCCAAGCGAAGCACCGCGTTCGATGCACCAATGGGAAAAGCGAATCCAGGAGGCAAGCTTGTCGATCAGGCTGGTGTTGGGAAGTTTGCCGACGGTGTTGACAAAGCTGGTTTTCGCAAGTTGCCGGAAATCGCTCATAAGTCCGCCAGACGTGTTGGTTGATTCCGCTGCCTCAGGGGGAGGGGCTAGCCGGAGGTGCGCTTACAGGTTCCCGCAATTCATGGGAACGCAAAAAGCGTAGCACGCGAGGGAACGCGTGGCCTTCGGGGAAATCCTGTAGACGCAAAATTTAATAGGGTGGAAATTACGGAGGAATGTCGCGCTCGATGATGTACTTGGTGGGTGGATTAACGAGAAACGGTAGCGTTTGGTGCGGAGGGCTTCTCAGGGTACATGCGTTCAAACTCCGGATCACCATGTAGCGGCATCAAGTCAGGGTCGCGGCGGGCCCACACAGCATCTTTCGAGCCAGCCTCCCACGCTTTGCGCAAAGTCTCCAGTGCGTCCGACTTCCTTTTCAACAAGCAGTACACACAGGCGGCGTTGTAAAGAATCGAGGCTTCGTTCGCGCGCAACGTCACCGCCAGATTCAGCTCGCGTAACGCGTCCTCCTCACGGCCTAAATCCGCGTAATAGGCTCCCAGCAGGACGCGCGCTCGGGCATCCTCAGGTACATGTTTCAAATGGTTTTGCAGCGCGACGATCATCCGCGCAATCATGTTGTGCCGCGCGTCTGCTCTGCCCGACGCGCCCAAAGCATTAATGATCGGCACGTACACATTGTAGTCTTCGCCGCTTGCGTCGATTGCGGCTTCGGAAATGTCGATAACTTCTTGATTGCGCCCCGCCGCAAACAGAGCACGGCAGAAAAGGTAATACGCGCCGTCACAGTCGCGCTTTCGCTCAATTGCCTTTTTCACCATACGCACCGCTTCGTCATACATTCCAGCGGCGTACAACACCCAGGCTTGGCTGATATGCGTTTCCGGCAGGTCCCAGCGCAGAGCCACGGCTTTGCCGGATGCCTCACGCGCCCGCTCCACCCATATCGCATCGCGGCTAAAAAAAGAATAGTACATGGCGCAGGCGTTGGCGCAAGCTGCGTAGGCAAGTGCGAAACTTGGGTCTAGAGCGACCGCATTTTCAAACATTTGTAACGCGAACTCCACATCTTGCCGGGTTAATCGCCGCGCGTAACGCTTGCCTCGCAAATAAAGGTCGTAGGCTTGAGGGTTTTCCGTGGGCTTGTCCGCCAGTGCTTCCAGCTCTTGTGGTGAAAGAGTCACGCGTAACGCTTCTGCGATTTTACGCGCCATTTCGTCCTGCACTTCGAACACGTCCTGCATCTCCCGATCGAACCGTTCGGACCACAATTGAAAATCTGTTCGCGTGTCCACTAGTTGCGCGCTTATGCGCAGCCGAGCGCCTGCGCGCCGCACGGTACCTGTCAGTACGTAGGCTGCGCCAAGTTGCTGACCAATTTGCGCCGGGGTCACCGGCTTGTCTCGGAAGGCCAGCACGGTGGGACGCGAAAATGTGTTGAGGCCCCGTATCTTATTCAGTTCGGTGATCACGTCTTCGGTGATGCCGTCGCGCAGGTATTCGTCTTCTTTTATGCCGCTCTGGTTCTCGAAATACAGCACCGCAATCGACTTTTTGGTGGACGCAGGGGCGCTTGCAGGAGCGTGGGACGCACCGCTCTTCTCCGCCGCGGGGCGCCGGCTGGAATCAAGGTCTCGCTTCATCCGTTTCAGGTCGGCGCGGAGTTCACTTGCGGTTTGATAGCGAAGATCGCTGTCTTTCTCTAGGGCCTTGCCGAATATATTGTCCAATGCCTGCGGCAACTTGGAATTCAACTTCGTTGCAGGTGTCGGCTCGGTGTGCAGAATACCGTCAAAAATCAACGCCACTGTCGATCCGGAGAAGGGGAGTTCGCCCGTAGCCATTTCATAGAGCACCACACCCAGCGAAAATAAATCCGATCTCATGTCCAGCTCTTCGCCGCGAGCCTGCTCGGGTGACATGTACGCGACTGTCCCGATGGAGCTGCCCGGGCTGGTCAATAAGGCGTCGTTCGCCCACTTGCGTCCGCGATTGGGATACCAGTTCTGTCACGGCTTCCATTGCCGGCTGCCTCTGGTGTGCCAGCTTTGCCAGACCAAAGTCCAGAATTTTCGCCGAACCCTTGTCGACCAGAAAAATGTTGGCGGGTTTGATGTCCCGGTGAACGATGCCTTTTGCGTGCGCTGCTTCCAGACCGTCCGCCACCTGTATCCCAGTGTCTAAAATCTCCGACACGGTCATGGGCCTCCCGGAGATGCGATGCTTGAGCGTCTGTCCCTCCAACAACTCCATGGCGATAAAGGGACGCCCTTCAAACTCTCCAATATCGTAAATTGTGCAGATGTTTGGATGATTCAGTGAGGAGGCCGCGCGTGCTTCTCGGCGAAACCGTTCCACCGCCTGTACGTCTTGCGAAATATCGTCGGGCAGGAATTTCAGCGCCACATTTCGACCCAGCCGAGCATCTTTGGCCTTATACACTACGCCCATTCCTCCCCCGCCTAACTTTTCAATAACGTTGTAGTGGGAGATCGTCCGGCCAAGCATCGAAGAGCTATCTGTCACAGTTCGTGGAGTCTACCTCAAGAGCCGCAACGCAAGCAAATTGCGAGATGTGACGCAGGCGGAAACCGCGTTTACCGGGAGTTGGAAAATCACGACGACCGGAT
>CAVUNS010000014.1:0-145916 GCA_963742905.1 Candidatus Acidiferrales bacterium
ATTAGCCTCTGCATCCCCCACTCCTCGCGCTCCTGCGAGTTCAGCATTCGGACCGTAAATGACTGCTGACCAAGTCAGAAGCTTTTTCTTAACACCCGCATTGGAACGCAATCGACCTACCAATGGTTGAACCGCTTGTAGAGTCTTCAGCAGAGCTTTCGTTTCATGTCTTTGCCGTGTGCCGCGTTGCTGCGGATCGCCATTCAACTCTCAAAGTTGCCGACCACATCCGGGCACACGTGCCTGATGCCGGGCAACAGTTGTGACATTCGACATAGCTCTCAACGCGGAGGAACAGCTTGATTCGCGAGTTTTATTCGTTGTTCGGCATTGGCATTGCGCTTGCATTCGCATGTTGCAGCGAGGCGGCAGCCATTGGGCCGAGACGGACTCCGCAGCCAACCAGTTCGGAGCGCACGTCAGAGCGCGCACAACCCCCGCGCGGCACATTTCCGTCGTTCCGGCCGTGGCTGCCCCTCACATACTTGTCGGATCTCTGGATAGGAGAGCAACTATGGCAGCAGCTGACACGCTACCGAGCGAATCGAACGCTCAGATCATCTCGTCGATCATTAACTTAGTCTGTCCACAATGCGGGGGACGAATGGCGGAATTCCAATGTGAAGGGAGATGCCGCAGAAACTGGCTTGCCGAATGGGAATGGGCAAATCACGCGACGAGATGCTCGAAGTCCCGTGTCTCGAGCCATCGCGCTCGGTCGATGCGGTGACCAGGCTCGCGACGACTTCGCGTCTGACACTTCCAGATGCACTGCAGCCGAAACCGATAAAACTACGGCTCCGGCCTGGCCGAGAGAGTCACTACGGTATAGTGCTCGATCCGGCCCAGGGTGAACTCGGCGACGCTGCCGTGCAGAGATAGGCCAGCCAACTGAGGCTGGGCCGTGTCCGGCGAAAGGACTTTCACCTCCCAGCGGCTCAGGTCGGTTCTCCAGATCGACCAGGCCGCTCAGCTCCAGCCGGACTTTCACGTTCTCTGCCGGGACCTGGTGATCGTAGTTGAGCAAGTGGAGAATCAAAGTCCGACCGTCGGGTTTCCGAGTCAACTGGCCCAGCACGTAACCGCGCGGCTCCAGGCTGAGGCGAGGCCCTCCGGCCGCGGCTTCGGCGCGCGCCGCAATTCCCGGCTCCGCCTTTCCGGCCCTGATGATGACGCCCCCGCCGGCGGTGAACGCATCCAACCGGGCCTTTTGCTCGGCGCTGAGTTTGGGCAGGTCAGCCGGCATCACCAGCACCTTGAACCGGTCCAGGGGGACTCCCTTGTCCAGGTGCGCGAGCACTTTGGTCTCGAAAAAGACGCTCTGCTTGAGGAATTCGTCGGCCAGCGAGTTGTGCGGCTCCGCGGAGATCAAGGCAATCCGCGCCGCTGGCGCCGCCTGGTGATATAGCTCCTGGTGCTCAACCAGGAAGTGATTGTATTGAGCGATAGCTGTCCAGGCCTCCCGGGCCTCCGGCTCGCCCTTGATCAGCGCGGAGAGGAATCGGCCCTCGATGTTGCGCGAGGTGGCCGCGCCAAACGCATAGGCCTCGGCAATAGAAAGCTTCTGCTCGGCCGGGCTGGGGATGCAGCTCTCCCGCGGGCCGCAATGGTAAAGGTCGTTCTCATACTTCAGGGGCTGCCAAAGCTGCTTCTCTCCGCTGAGGAATTTGATCTTGCGCGCGTTGGCCACCTGCCATTTGCCGCCCCAAACGCCCGGAGTGTCTTTGCCGTCCTCCTCCCAGATCACTTCGTTGATGTCATTCATCGCAAAGCGGCCCGGCGCAATGTGGATATTCGCTTCCACCATGACCTTGGGCCGGCCGGTCTCCCGCGCCTTCCGCTCCGCCATGCGCTGGGTGTCATCGAGCAACTGGGCCAGGCCATCGTCGTAACCAATCATGTTGTCCCAGACGATCGCGTCCACTCCCGCGTCCACCGCCAGCTCCGCCTTCTTCAAGAGATAGGCCCGCCAGCCGGGCTTGCGCGTGTCGGCCAGGCGGCGATCCCACGAAATCTGCAGGTCGGTTTTGGTCGGACCGGCGTAGAACATAGGGATGCCGTGCATCCACAAGACGTATTTTTTCGTCTCCGGGTCGTCGCGGAAGGCGCTTGTGCGGAACATGTTGGAAGCCGATAGGTAGGCCGAGACGTGGATACCGTTCTCATGGCAGCGGGTGATTACTTTTTTCAGATTCTCCCGGTTCGCGTTCTCGTCCTTAAAGGACCAGCCGCTGCTCCAGGTGACCCAGATCCAGTTGAACTCCGCCTGCTTGAGCAAGCCGAGCATTTGCTCGAAATCGCGGTCATAGATGTGGGTCAGCACGTCCTTCTCTTCGGCGCTGAACTTTTTGCCCCACCAGGTCCGCTCGGCCTTCCCGCTCTCGATTTGTCCGCCATCGATCCGGATGAAACGAAAATTCCCCTGCTCGGCCCAGGGCGGCACATTCTCCGGCTTGGCGCGATACAGTTTAGGCGCCGGCTCAAACGATTGCGCCGAACAAAGCAGCAGACAGGCGGCGGTGACAAAACCAATCAGCCGAATGCCGCTTACGATTCGGACGAGTTGCATTCTTCCCTCATTTCGACCGCCATATCTCAGGAGTGCTCGCGTACGGCTGCATCGCCCAGGTAGCGCGCAACGGCAATCTCCGGATTGAAACGCATTCTTTCACGTCCGAGCTTGCAATAGCGCGAGCATGAAGGGTGGGAATGCGTTTCCTAAGACGCTTTCTTGCACAGTTCGGGCTAAATCAGCGGGAAACCGACAATGATCGGGGACACGGTGTAGGCGTGCTGCCTCCGCCTTCCTCGATACCCGGCAAAGCTCGAGCAAAGTATCGCTTTATTGTCTTTTGCACGCAGTCGTCACGATGTTCGGAAATCGGAAATTTTCTCGCCGACCGCTGGAGAGGTCAAGGCTTCTTGCTTACAGAGAACAGTAATGCGACCGATGCCGCTCGAACCGTTTCGGAATTTCGAGCTTCGAGGCTTGGTGTTCTCCTTGCCGATCATAGCGCGGAGGAGCGCATGAATTTGCAATTTGCGGATGGCGGACTGTTATTGGACTTGCCCTTCGACCCCATGCGACTTGAGCAGAGGCTTGGACGCATGGACCGTATGCGGTCGGAGGGGCTCATCCAGTGCACCGCTATTCTCTCGATTTCGGATCCAACTCTCGCTTTTGATGCTGCCTGGCACGAGGTTCTACTCGTTTATGCCGCCTTGCTCTTCGATTCGCCGATCTTCCCTGGTCGCGCCGCGCCTGGGAAGCGGAAAGATAACGATCAGCAGGTTGGCGGATCGCCAGTTTTGGCGCCTTCAATTCAACACCACCCCTCAGCCCCCGAAGCCGTCGATTGCAGTCCAGCGGGTCGCGGAACAATGCAGGGCCTGCTGAGGACGCGCGGAACGAACCGGTGCTCAAATAGAACGATGCGACCGTTACACAACAGCCCAGCAATACAGTGCGTACCCTACCGTGATTGCTATAACGCCAAGGTTATTGGTTCGCTATCCCTTCAGCATTCTGTCGTGATCTGGATTTGGATCTTCGGGTAATCCGCCTGTAAAAAATCGCGTTATATACCTTGACACGTATATGCAGGTGGGGTATATTAAGAGAGTGGAATCTGTGTTCGAAATCATTGCGGAGCCGAACCGCCGCGCGATATTGAGCCTGCTGGTCTCGTCACAACAGTCGGTGGGAGAGATCGAGCGTCAGCTTCGGATGCCGCAGCCGACCGTGTCAAAGCACCTGCGAGTGCTGCGCGAGGCCGGTTTCGTGGAATCCACGGTGGACGCACAGCGCCGTCTCTACCGGCTGAAACCTGAACCACTTCAGGAGGTGGATGCCTGGCTGGCTCCGTTCCGCCGGTTCTGGTCCGCTCACATGGATGCTCTCGAACGCCACCTCGACCGCATGGATCAACATGAATCAACACCAACGAAAAAGAAGAAAGACAAGGAGAAGACGACGCGGCCCAAACCGCGAACGTGACAAAGGAGAAACGAAATGAAAATCAAAGTGATCAGCGTATACGTGGACGACCAGGACAAGGCCCTGCGCTTCTATACCGAGGTACTGGGCTTTGCCAAGAAGGCCGATTTCAGTCAGGGCCCATATCGCTGGCTGACCGTGGCCTCACCCGAGGAGCCGGACGGCACTGAGCTGCAACTGGCGCTGAACAACAACCCCGCAGCCAAAGCGTATCAGCAGGCGATGTTTCAACAGGGCCAGCCCGCGGCCATGTTCTTCACCGACGACGTCAAGGGCGACTACGAGCGGATCAAGGCCCGCGGCGCCGAGTTCACGATGCCGCCCACCGACGTGACCGGCTCGACCATTGCGAAGCTGAACGACACCTGCGGCAACCTCATTCAGCTCACCCAGCTGGCACGCTACTGCAGCCGAGCATCTTTAGCCTTATACACTACGCCCATTCCTCCCCCGCCTAACTTTTCAATAACGTTGTAGTGGGAGATCGTCCGGCCAAGGATCGAAGAGCTATCTGTCACAGTTCGTGGAGTCTACCTCAAGAGCCGCAACGCAAGCAAATTGCGAGATGTGTGACGCAGGCGGAAACCGCGTTTACCGGGACTTGCTTTACGACGCGAATCTGGTGAATCTGCGCAGAGCATTCAGCCATTTACTCCCGGTGCGAGTCTTTGGTGAACCCTGTGGGAAGCCCGTGGTTCCTACCCTGCCGCCCGCATGGAATCGCTCCCCCAATTGAGAGGTACGCGAGCTTCGATGCTGGTACCACGCTTGGGCTGCGAGTCGATGGACAGCGTTCCCTTCAGGAGTTTCACCCGCTCCTCCATGCTGATTAGACCAAGACCTCGGCTCTCCTTTGCCGCTTCGTGGTCAAAGCCTGCCCCGGAATCCTTAACCGTGAGATGAATCTCATCCGACGTTCCCCATAATCGCGCTTCGAAGTGCTTTACCCCACTGTGCTTCGCCGAATTGTGGAGGGCTTCTTGCAGAACTCTGAAGAGGCACAGAGAAATCTCCGGCGACAAGGGGCTGGGCAAGTCGTGGGCGTTGAAGGCAATCTCCACCTTTTGCTGATCGGCGAATTCTTGGCAAAAGCCTCTCATGGCCGCAGCAATACCCAGATATTGCAGTTTTCCCGAGTGCAACTCGTGCGACAAGGATTGAATGTCGGTGGCGATCTCCGAAACCTGATTCTGTAGTTCGCCCATGCGGCTGTGGACTTCAGGCAAAATGAGGGAGTCTTCTTGGAGTTGCTGCAACTGGAGAGCCAACAGGGCGAGACGTTGACCGATGTCGTCGTGAAGCTCTCCGCCAATTCGAGCACGTTCCTGTTCCTGTGCGTCGATCAACTTGCGGGTCACGTTTGCGAGCGCGGCTTCCGCCAGCTTGCGCTCGGTAATGTCGACAAAGGCGACCACTGTTCCGACAATCTGCTCCCCTCTGCGCTGGGGATACGACCAATACTCAACAGGGAAACTTGTTCCATTCGCCCTCCAAAACACCTCGCCCTCAACGTGGACTCCTTCCCCAGTTCGTGGTAGCTGGTGAACTCGACACTCTTCCACGGGGAAGACTGTTCCATCGCCACGGCTGTGATGCAACAGATCATGCATATTCTTGCCGAGCACTTGATCAATGTGCTCGTATCCCAAAGTGCGGAGGCAGGCAGGGTTACAGAAGGTACATCGGTGTTCGAGATCAATCCCATAAATGGCTTCGGCAGTCGAGTCGAGAATAAGTCGGAGTTTGTTCTCGCTCTCGCGCAGTGCCTCTTCTGCCCGCTTGCGTTCGGTGATGTCCCGCAAGACACAGGCGATTCGATCGATGCGTAGTGGACCTCGGATGGGAAAATACGCCGCTGATATGTTTCTCTCACCCAGCTTGGGGTAGCTGTACTTGACCTCGTATCGCACGACTTTTCCTTGGAAACATTCATCAAACTGTTCCTTTATATCCGCCTTAAAGGTCTCTTTACCTACAATCTCGGCGACGGTATGGTCTATGATCTGTTCCTTCGCGAAGCCCCGGTAGTTCAGGAACGCGGCATTGGCAATTACGTAGCGGTATTCCCGGTCCACTACCATGATCCTATCCTCTATCACTTCGACGACTTCCTCGTACTCGCGCAGTACCTCTTCTGCCCGCTTCCGCTCGGTGATGTCTTGAACTGTGCCGCGGAGTCCGACGATTTGTCCGCTTTTATCTCGCACTGGCTCGCCTCGTGCAATCTCCCATTTGGCGATGGACTCGGGCCTCACGACCTCCAGATCAAGCTCGTATGATGTTCCAGTTTGCAAGGCTCCCTGAACGGCGCGCTGTAGCCGTTCCCAACTTTCAGAAGCGAATAGGCGGGCATGCTCCTTGTAGGTGGGCGCGGGCAAGGTTGGATCGATGCCCATAAGGTGGTAAAGCTCCTTCGACCAAATCACCGTATCTGTCCGTGGCTCCCACTGCCAGCTTCCTACTCCTGCCAACCGCTGGGCTTCTGTCAATTCCCTCTCTCTGTCATGCAGTGCCTCTTCCGTCCGTTTGCGCTCGGTGACATCAACACCAATCCCGATGTAACCTGCAAATGATCCATCCGAATTGAGTCTCGGCACACCAATATCCAGCATCCAGCGGTACTCTCCGTCGTGCCGCCGTAGCCGATACTCCATCCTGAATTTCTCTCGGCGATCAAAGGATTGCGTATAGGTGTCGAGGCACCTCTGCAAATCTTCGGGGTGGACACCTTCCGCCCAGCCGTTCCCCAATTCCTGTTCCAATGATCGCCCAGTGAACTCCAGCCAAGGCTTATTGAAGTAAATGCAGAGTTTGTCGGCTCGCGACATCCAGATCAGAACCGGAGCCGAGTCCGCCACCAAGCGAAAGTGTTCTTCACTTTCGCGCAAAATTGTTTCCGACCTCCTCAGTTCTTCCGCTCGAACCCGCGCGGTAGTGTCACGAACTGCGCTGATCGCGAAGGTCTCAGTCCCGATGGTTAATCGTCTCAGGCTGACATCGACGGGAATTTCGCTGGCATCGCTACGGACAGCGAAGATTTCAATTACTTGCATAGTTTGCATTTCTGGATTGGCGAAGAAGTTTTCGCGATGCTGCCGATGGCGGTCGCGAAGCCTAGCCGGGAGCAGCGATTCGACCACGCTTCCGATCAAGTGCTCACGACTGTATCCCCAGAGCTTCGTTGCTTCCTGATTGGCGGCAACAATTTCTCCCGTCCGATTGACCACCAGCATGGCGTCGGGGGCAGCTTCGAGCACGGCTCGACAGTTGGCATCAGCCCATTCGGGTGCATCGCCTAGATGCCGGGGAGAGGTGTCCATATACTTAGCTCCATTTTGGGTTGCAAACACAGTCCCAAAACATGACAAGCGGTGCCTGTTTTATACTCCCGGTTCTCCTTAAGCTGCAAGCGGAGTGAGTCTCAGTTGGCATACCGGTGTACTGCACCCCTCTCAAACTGGGCACCTGCCAAGTGTAGATAGGGGCCTCCGAACGAGGAGGCCGAATCCTCTGTCACTTCTGACAATGGACGGCTCGACCCATTTCGTGGAGCATAGGCAAAACCTTTGGGTCGTAGTACTCAATTTCAGCCCAAACTCGGCTTCAAAAAACGAAGGACGGACGAATGAAATCAAGAACGATAGTGCAACTGTGTATGCTTTGTGCGGCGGCGGCACTGCTGGGCTGCTCGCAACCGGGAACGAAGACGGCCAGCCAGCCGGGTGTTGAACAGGCAGTGAGCGATGCTGTGGACGCGTACATCTATGGCTATCCGCTTGTGACCATGGACATGACACGTAAATTCATCACCAATTACGCGACGGTCCAGGGCAATCGCGGACCGATGGGACAAATCATCAAGCTGCGTACGTACCCCGCTGTGGACGATCATGCGGTTACCGCTCCCAACGCAGATACGCTTTACACGACCGCTTTCATTGACGTGTCGAAGGAACCGTGGGTTTTTAGCATTCCCGACATGGGCGACCGCTACTACCTGATGCCCATGCTGGATGGCTGGACCGATGTTTTCCAGGTTCCCGGCAAGCGCACCACGGGAGGCAAAGCGCAGAAGTACGCCATCACCGGACCAGGATGGTCGGGGACTCTCCCGGCAGGCGTGACCGAATATAAATCGCCCACAGGGATAGTTTGGATTCTGGGCCGAATCTACTGCACGGGGACGCCGAATGATTACGCCAAAGTGCACGCGTTACAGGACAAATTCTCGCTGGTTCCGCTCAGCTCGTACGGCAAGCCGTATACGCCGCTGCCTGGCGAGGTGGACAACAATCTGGACATGAAGACGGCGGTGCGCGACCAGGTCGACCACCTGGACGCGAACGACTACTTTAACTATCTTGCCAGGCTGATGAAAACCAATCCGCCCGCCTCGGACGACGCGCCGATGGTGGCAAAGATGGCGAAAATTGGGCTGGTACCGGGACAAGACTTCGACTCAAGCAAACTCGGTGCGTTCGACAAAGAAGCGATCAAGGCGGTTCCGAAATTGGGGCAAGCGAAGATCATGGAGTATTTCAAGAAGTCAGCCGAGCCGATCAACGGATGGGTCATTCTGACGAAAGATGTAGGCCAATACGGCACGGATTATCTCCAGAGAGCATTGGTCACCGCGATTGGACTGGGTGCCAACCGTCCTAAGGATGCGATCTATCCGACTTCGGAGAAGGATGCTGATGGCAGAGAATATGACGGGACCAACAACTACGTCATGCACATTGACAAGGGGCAGATGCCTCCGGTGGACGGTTTCTGGTCTTTGACCATGTACGATGCCAATTTCTTTTTCGTACCTAATCGAATCAATCGCTACACGCTCAGTTCGCGCAATCAATTTGTGACGAACTCGGATGGCTCGGTTGACTTGTATCTGCAGGCAGATTCGCCGGGTAAGGCAAAAGAGGCGAATTGGTTACCAACACCGAATGCAAAATTCGTCGCGATGTTGCGTTTGTATTGGCCAAAGGAAACGCCGCCGACGATTCTTGACGGCACGTGGAAACCAGCAGCAATCACAGCGGCAAAGTAGAGCCTAGTCTCGAAGGGTAGAAGGGGAGCTGCTAGTGGACGGTGCGCCTGCAGGTTCCCGCACTTTTGGGAGAAGTAAAATCTAATATTGCTGGGATAAGGGAGAAATGGCGCGCGGACTTTCGGGTAACCGCCTTAATTAGGCGCTTGGCGCGGCAGTGGAATGAGACGGCTCTTTTTACGCTATTTCACGGGTTCAAAGTCGGGCAATTGCCAGCTCTTGCTGAAGAAAGTTTCTGTCGGCTCATAGAACCTGAACCAAGCGAACCATCCTTTCGACGCACTTGTGTCCACCCAGTTGCTCTCCAACCCTGCGGGTGCCTTCGGGCCGAAGTAAAGGTCTGTGGAGCCATCGTCGTTAATTTTGATTTTGTCGTAGGAAGTAATCGCGGCCTTATTGGTGCTGTTCTGGGTCAATGAACGAGTGACGTTGTCATAGACGGTGATGGACCAGAATTGTTTCGCGGGAACATCCGCTGGCACCCGTAGACGGTAGTTTTTCTCCCCATCCAGCCAAACGCCGTCCTTGTCCTTGAAACTCTCCAGATACCGCTGGCCCTTGGAGGGGAACGGCAGGTTCATGGCTTCGTTCGGCCAAGTACCAAGGTAGAAGTAGTTCAAGCGTTCGTCGAGCTCGCTGTAGTACTCCGATTCTTGTTGGGAAGCCTGCTGGGTGTTGAAATTCATGGGGTTCGTCCAGTTCTTACCGGGGATAGTAGAAGACATTGGCGAGACGTGGACTAAACGAGGTGATTTGAGCCATGGCTTTGCCGAGACGTGCACCCTCTTCAAGAATTTTCTTCTGCCTGTCATCCGGCGCAAATGGCTTGCCCTTCTCGATACCCAGCGGCTTGAGCATGGCCATGAAAAAGCGGTCGCGCTCCTCAACCGGGTTGTTGTTGATAACGTCGGACAGGAGCTTCCAAAATGCAAGACCTTCGGGCTCCAGGGTATTAACAGGCTTGTTGGAAACGTCAAAGAACCGGTTCGGTTTTGGGTTGTCGCGCTGGTTATAGGGATAAATACGCGCTCTCTTGAGCAATGCGACGGCCCCAGCTACGTCACCGTTTATCACCATGCCGCGAATAAAAAAGGTCGTGTCGTTCATCCTGGATGGCGTAACGAAATAACCTTCTGTCGGCAGGTCGCCTTTATAGCCCGGTGGCACGAGGAGGAACTTGCCACCATGGCCCTTGTCGGGACCGAGGCCGCCAACGCCGGTAGTGACAAACCAGTAATCACCAAACATGCCCGCCGTTGGACCGGGTGGAATCTCGATAACGACCGGCCCATCTTTAGCCAAATCAATGATGGCGGCTGAGTAGATGGTAGTGGTGTTACCCGTAAGCCAAAGGCCTTTCGCATCGAGATAATGTGGGTACATTTCAAAGTCGTTGTAGGTAGCGCCGATATCCTGGAAGAGGCCGCGTCTGACAGAGGCGGCGCTCACGAGGGGGAATCCCCAAAGGTATGCTTGGCAGGCTCGCTGGAGGTCCATTTCGTCGTAGAGCTTGTTGACCGTTTCGTTGGTTGGGTAACTGTTCTCGTACTTTAGCTCGCCGATTGGGGTGTTAACGGTTTTCGCCGGCGAGTCGCTGCCGTAAACCGATTGCGCGTCTGCCATCGGTTGCAACGCCACGGCAATTCCTAAAGCGAGCATCATAAAGTTTAGTTTCTTCATCGTTGCCTTGCCTTTCGCCATCTGAAAACGCCACGCCTAGAGACAGACTCTATACCAGAACAGCCATTTGTATGGATATTGGCAATCCTTACAATCGGAAGCTCCAATTAATGTGCGAGGCCCTGATTTGTTTGAATGAATAGGTCAAGGGGTAAGGGAAAAGAAGCGAACTGGCTACCAACACCGAATGCAAAATTCGTCGCCATGTTGCGTCTGTATTGGCCAAAGGAAACGGCGCCGACGATTCTTGACGGCACGTGGAAACCAGCAGCAATCACGGGGGCAAAGTAGAGGCTAGTCTCGAAGGATGAAAGGAGAGGCTAGCTGGATGGTGGGATTGCCGGTTCCCGCACTTCTGTGAGACGCAAAAAGCCTAGGACGCCAGTGTGACCTTCGGGGAATTTTTGTGACGCAAAATTTAAAACCATGGAAATTCATGAGAAATGGCGCACGGTCGCGGGGACGATTTTAGAACCATCGGCTCGACCAATCTCCCAGACGGGCAATTCATGTAGGACAACTTTGATCGTCCCAGTACCCAGCTTTCCGTAAGCGCACTAACCGGGACCTCGTCAACGAATATGTGCCGGCGCCTCCGCAGTTAGTTCAACGCCTGAGTTACCGCCTGATAACCGATCTGTTATCTTTGGGAGAACACCTAGTAATTCGTTAAATTTTTGCGACTGCGCGATTTTTGCGAATTCTTGTCCTCGACTCACGCTGTCTCCAACTTACCACTGTCATCGCTGCCCTTCACCAGAGTACCGCTGACAACCGTATCTGCGTCCGTCTCAACAGCAAGCATTTCTTTCCCACAATCGACAATCACGAAGCTGAAATTCAATGGGGACTCGCCCTTCGGCGTTATTGTAAGTGTGCCCTTGCAGTTCGCATCGACCGAGTAAGACCCTTTGACGGGTTCCTCAGCGAACGTTAGAAACGTGCCATCTTCACTAGCCGCTACGTGTCCGCTTACCACTCCTTCTCCAGAAGGCTTGACCGTTAACTTCAACTCACCGATGAAAGCCACCGCTGTGGCGGGCGCCCCTGCGAGGAAGACGCCGGTTGTTTCAAACCCAAAACTACCCTCAACTCCGGCATTGGTGCAGGTCGGGGAGCCCTGCTTCACGGCAAATCCCTCCGAAAAAAGGTGAAGGGCCAGAAACCCTGTTGACGTAACCACAAAGGAGAAGGGGCTGCCTCCCGAGGGGTTACCCGTGCCGGTGCAGTTCGAGGCGACTACGTATGTTCCGGTGAGAGGCTCGGTGGCAATCACGCCGTCATGGGATGCTGTGGTCTCTCCGGTAAACGTGCCTGTGGTTGAGTCAAACGTGAGCTGGGTCACGGCGGCGCTGGTAGGGATGCCGTTGCTATCTGTGGTGCCGTGCAGAAACCCGTAGGTACCACTCAGAGAGGCGTTTGAACAGGTCGCCCAAGCAGCGGAACTAAGCGCTAAGCTGGCAAGAACAATCGTTAAAGCGATGCGAAACATTTTGGACATCAGGTGCTCTCCTCTTCTCTGTTTCTTGCTTGCGTCCGTCTATCTGGCCCGGTGCCCGTCGTACCTATTCATTGATACAACTCCGCGGACGCCAGACCGGCAAAAATACCGCCGCCCGCAACCAATACGCTCCCATTCGGGAGCAGCGTTGCGGTGTGTCCCGAGCGCCCGATCTCCATCCCACCGGTGATGCTGAAAGAGCCAGTCGCCGGATCGTAAACCTCTGCGGTGGAATTTTCGTCGCCGCCACCTGCTACCAGCACCTTCCCGTTCGCTAATAGCGTCGCTGTATGTAAAGTTCGCGCTTCGGCCATAGGTCCGATAACCGAAAACGATCCAGTAGATGGGTCGTAAACTTCCACAGTTGCAGTCGCGCCCGTGGAAGTTTTGCCGCCGACGATCAGCACCCTGCCGTCGGCGAGAAGCGTTGCTGTATGTTGCTCGCGGGCCGTCGCCATTGCGCCGGTCATAGTGAACGTGCCAGTCGTCGGGTCGTACACTTCTGCCGTGGCAACCGGGTCTGATGAAGATGTTAGAGCACCACCCACGATGAGCACTCTTCCCGTCTTGCAGCTGCGTAGCGGTGTGCAGGAAGCGCCCCACGGCCATGCTTCCTGTTTGTGTGAAAGTTCCTGTGCCTGGATCATAGAGTTCGGCGCTGGCCAAGCCCGTTCCAGTTGGATCCTGATCGGCTCCTCCCGCGATCAGGACTTTGCCGCTTGCCAGCAGAGTCGCTGTATGACCCCCGCGGGAAGCCGTCATGTTGCTCGTCCGCACTGAATACACCAGTGGCCGAGTCGTAGAGATTTGCCTCGTTGGATGAGCCGCTAATGCCCGAAGTATTCCCAAACAGAGTTTACAAAGCCCCCGGCTAGCAAAACCTTTCCGTTTGGCAATAGCGTCGCGGTGTGGCCATATATCCCGCCGCCATCCTCTCCGACGATCTCAGTAAACGTGCTCGTGCCAGGGTCGTACACTTCGACCGAGGAGAGGCCCACGTAACCGGCTGCATTGCTGTATGAGCTACTGTTTGAGCCATACGCCACGAGCACTTTGTTATTCGGTAGTAAGGTGGCAGTGTGCAGGCCCCGTGCCTCGTTGAGACTCCCGGTAGGCGTAAATCTACTGGAAGAGGTCGTCACGGTAACGGTTGCGCTCGCGGTGATGATCGTTGCCTCGATGCTGGTGGCTGTTACGTGATAGAAACCTGCAGCGGTCGGCGCGGTATAGAATCCAGCTCCGTTTATCTGGCCCCCAGCTGTTTCCTGGATACTCCAAGTCACACTGGCATTTGCGGACCCAGCAATAGCTGCCGTGAAGGTCTGCGTCCCATTAGGAGACAGCGTGACCGCCGCGGGAGAAATCAATAATTGCGACGGTTGAACAGCCACGGCAGCAATACCCGCGGCAGCCGAATCTGCCCGGCTTGTAGCCACAACATGAAACGTACCAGTTGAATCTTGCGGAGCCGTATACAGGCCAGACGTGCTGTCGATCGTGCCGCCGGAGGTTTCTTGCACGCTCCAGATGACCGCGGTGTTAGTGGTTCCCGTGACCGCAGCCGTAAAAAGTTGTGTCCCGCCCTGAGGCAAAGCAATTGTGTTGGGAGCGACCCTAACGCTTATATCAGGAGGAGAAGTCGGAGTCGGAGTAGGAGCGGACGAAAAGGTGGAACTTCCGCCGCATCCACAGAAGGCGATCATCGCCGCGGCAATAGCCAGGGCAATCGCTCTCGGATGGAATCTCACCTTCGGGAGTAATCTGGTTCGCCCTATCGTGCGTAGACATTGCATGATTTCCTCTCCGACGCGTTTGCTATCGCGAACTTGCTCAAACCCGCCGAGACTGGCGAAAAGTGGAGTGAGTTGCCATGGTGGGGGTCTGGTATCTGTCTGTTTTTCATCTGATCGTGCAGCCTTCTGAATTCAGGGGACTTGTACAGCACGCGCATTGCTCCGGTAAGCAAACGGTGGTAGACTCCGCCGCACTTGAAAGGCTAGGACTGCTATGGAATCCAGTGTCCGAGCCCACAGAACACGCTTTTGCGCCTTTGAAGTGGATTTGCGTTCGGGCGAGGTATACAAGCACGGCATCCGCTTAAAGCTTCAGGGCCAACCCTTCCAGGTGCTGGCCGTCTTACTTGGGCATCCAGGCGAAGTCGTTACGCGCGAAGAGCTCCGCCAGAAACTCTGGCCGGGAGACACTTTTGTTGACTTCGACACCGGCTTGAACAGTGCCATCAAAAAGCTTCGTGACGTCTTGGGCGATTCGGCCGACGAACCCCGCTACATCGAAACTCTGCCTCGACGTGGCTACCGCTTCATCGCTCAAGTCGAAAACGGCGACCTGCCTGCCTCGGTTCACATCGAAAAACGGCTCGCGACGGTTCCCCCGATCGGGACGAGGTCTGAACCTCCGAACAAACGCCGCTTCATGGTGGCAGTTGGCATCGCAGCCTTCCTAGTGATTGCCGCGCTTGTGACGTGGCGCGTCTTCTTCGCCCGGCCGGCGCTGACCGGGAACGACGTCATTCTCCTGGCGAGTTTCGTCAACAAGACAGGCGACCCCGTCTTCGACAATCTGGACCGGGCGCTCGAAGTCAAGCTCGCCGAGTCGCCTTTCTTGAGCCTCTTGCCGGGGGCGGCCGTCCGCCAAACGTTGCGCTCGATGCGCCATGAACCCGATGAGCGTGTTACGCAGGAACTCGGTATCGAAATCTGCAAACGGCAAGGTTTGAAGGCCGTCGTAGTCCCCGAGATTGACGCGATCGGAAGCTACTACCTGATTACTCTGGCAGCGATTGATGCGCAGAGCGGAAAACTCATCGCGCGGCAGCAGCAGGAAACAGACAACAAGGACAAAGTGGTGGCCGCCCTGGGAAAAGCGGCTTCACAGTTGCGACGGCAATTGGGCGAAAGCCTGAGTTCTCTGCAAAAGTACGATGCGCCGCTCGATCTTGCTACCACGAGCTCCCTCGAGGCGTTGCAAGCCTACCGGGTGGGCCTGGCGCGGAATCGTTCGGGGAAGATCCGCGAGTCCATTCCCTTCTTTGAACGGGCCGTCGAGCTGGATCCGGAGTTCTGTTCTGCGTACGTGATGCTCGGCAGTTCCTATCACGGGATCGGCGAGGACGAGGCTTCGCGGAAGAATTTCGCCCGTGCCTTTGAACTAAAAGATAAACGCCTCACACAAGAAGAGAATTTTCTGGTTACCGCTACTTACTACTGGAACATAACGGGTAACCTCGAGAAGGAGAATGCCGTACTCACGTTGTATCGGCAAGTGTATCCGCGCAGCGTCAATGCAGCGAATTTATTGGGAATCAACTACGCGCTGACGGGGAGAAAGGAAGAGGCGCTGCAGGAGTTTAACTGGACCATCGACCATTCCCCGGAACCCTCTGCCTTCGCCTACTCCAATAAGAGCCAAGCGCTCATGTCCCTCGGCCGGTTTGACGAGGCCAAGGCAATCCTCAATCAATGGCAGCAAAAAGGCTCTCTCTTCTCCTATCAGAAGGACATGCTCTACCGCATCGCGTTCATCGAGAACGATACCGCCACGATGGACCGGATAGCCCGGGAGGCTGCGCCCGATGATACCGGCTGGCTCCAATTACAAATGCAGTTCGCCTATCTTCGCGGAGACATAAAGAAGTTCCGGTCACTCAGCGAAGCCGAAGTGAACATCGAGACACGCGGCCGCCAGGCGCAAGATGCCGCGGACGATCTGGCTGCGCGTGCCCAGCTCGAAGCTCTTCTGGGAAACTACGACTTGGCTCGCAGCCTCTGCCGCCATTCCTTCGCCGGGAACACCGACAGCACTACCGAGCTGTGGCGCTGTGGCGAAGCATTCGCAGACGGCGGCGATTTCACGCGCGCGGAAGCACTGGCGGCGAATCTCAACCGCATCGCTCCCGAAAACACCATCGAACAGAAAGTTCATCTGCCGCTGATTCATTCCATCGTGGATTGCCAGCGAGGAAACCCCTCGGAAGCCGCCGATTTGCTGCTCCAACCCGAACTTTACAAACACACGCTGGACGTTCCATATCGTCTCGGGCAGGCCTACTTGGCGTCAAACGAGCCGGCTAAGGCGGCCGCGCAGTTCCGAATGGTCCTCGATGCCCGCGATGCGGGCTGGTGGCAAGTGTACGCCCCTCTCGCCCAACTTGGTCTCGCGCGTGCCTATGCCGCGGAAGGGGATCGTGGGAAAAGCCGTAAAGCCTACGAGGATTTTTTCGCTACGTGGAAAGAAGCAAACTCGGAGATTCCCATCCTCATGCAAGCCAAGGCGGAGTACGTGAAGTTGCGCTGATTCTTTACGGAAACTCATGTGCAAACCATGTTAGCGCCTGGTAATTCAAATAACCGGTAACTTGGGTACCGGAACCGCGGACGAGGTGATGACTTTGTCTATTGCTGCTTGGCTTGCCCGCCACGCGTGGCAAAGTGGTAGCATAGGGGACATTTCGCCCAAAGCAGATTTCCAGCTATGCCACAAGTCGCGTGAGTTTTATTGGGTTATGCGGCGCAAAAAGTGTTACCTATGTCTTAGGTACGTTGTGTCACCCATGTGTCCGGGCTGGACCTGGGGATTATGGCGCGCTCGGGGAGATTCGAACTTCCGAGCTCTTGCTCCGGAGCACCTTGCTACCCGCGTGCAAACGTTCATGTTGGCGGCCCAGTGCGTGGGTTAAAGCTGGTGAGCCTAGGGCGCATTAAGACCGTCCATGAGCGAGTTCCGGTAAGCGCGGAAAGCTGGAATAAATCCGAGCAATGTTGCACTAGTAATCGTAATAAGCACGTAGATTTCGACACGTAAAGAGAGTCCCACCAAGGCAACAGGAAGTCCGAATCGACTCTCGATGACATTGCGGAGCACCAGGAGCAGAGCGTATACCGCGGCGACGCCGAGGGTTGTGCCCATACTTGCAATGAGTGCTGCCTCTATGAGGAACAGAGCAACGATCTGGCGAGCATGAAACCCGACGGTACGCAGAATCGCGATCTCTCTGCGTCGCTCATTAAGCGCGGTATACAGCGCGATAAGCATTGCGATTAATCCGACGACAAGAACCGCTGCAGAGATAATCGAGAGGGTTCGGTCTGCATAGTCGAGGATGCTCCAAAGCTCTTGTAGAGTAAACGCCGGGATGACCGCCGTCAGCGGTTCAGGTTTGTAGGTGTCAATCTCTCGCTGAAGCTGAAGTGTGCTGATGCGCGATTTCGTTCCGAGAAGAAAGGATGTGATCGCCGAAACCTTCAGTTTTGAGGGGTCAAGTTTCGGAAGTTCTTCTCCAATTGCAGGAGGTGTACCGTTCTCCCATCCATAGTGCATAGCCTCATCGCCCAGAAGAGTCATGTACAATGCGCGATCTACCGGGGTTGCTGTCGGAGAGAGAATGCCTACGATCGTGAACGAAACATTTGTATGCTCGAGAATCGATCGACTTTCGATTCCGTGGGACAAGATAATCTTCTGGCCTAAGTGGTAGCGAAGAACCGACGCGACCTCAGAGCCCAGGACAATATCGAACAACGAGGTTGGGATGTGCCCCTCTGTCAGAACTAGATGGTGGTCGTGCCGATACTGGTAGTGCGAATAGAAGTTCTCATCGGTAGCAATCACTCGATACCCTTTGTGCGAGTCTCCCATCGATATAGGAATGGTCCACGCTACGGCAGGGTGATGAGCAAAGTGCTGGTAAGTATCCCAGGAGATCTCGTTCGAAGCATTGCCAAGGTGAAAAACGGTTGAGAGCAGAAGAGGAAGATCACCTCCGCGTGCGCCCACGATAAGGTCCGTTTGAGAGAGCGTGCCTGCAAAGCCCGCTTGTGCAGCATTACGCAAACGGTCAACGCCGACCAGCAGCATGACCGAAAGAGCGATGGAAAAGATAGTCAGGGAGGTCGTGAACGCGCGACTCCGGATTGATTTGAATGCCAGTCGAAGCAGCGTCATGCGAGATCCTGTACTATCGTCCTCCCGCGGTTGAGGGAAGGCAGCGACAGTGACTCGTCAAAGTGAAGCGCCAGACCAAGGTCGTGTGACACAAAGAGCAGAGTGCTTTGAGTCTCAACAATCATCTCGGTCAGCAGAGCAAGAAAAGCATCTCGGCGGTCCGCATCCAAAGAAGACGTCGGCTCATCCGCGATCACAAGTGGGGGAGATCCGATGATGGCACGCGCGATCGCGACTCGTTGTTGCTGGCCTGTAGATAGGCGAGTGACTGGTGCATCCAGATTCGAATGGATATCAAGACGGGTTGCGATGCGGTGAACTTCTTCCGAAAGGCTCAGCGCACCCATGCGGCTGCGCCGTTTGGTGTGGAGAGCGCAAGGTAGCGCGATATTCTCGCGGACGGTGAGATAGGGGATCAAGTTGAAGTTCTGGAAGATATAGCCGATATCACTACCCCGCAGGATGTCTCGTGCAGATGGGGAGAGTCGCTTCAAATCGTGACCAAGGATCCGAACCTGGCCCTCTTGCGGCAAGAGAATGCCCGAGATCAGCGAAAGCAACGTGGTCTTCCCGCTTCCAGAAGGACCGTGCAAAAAGAGGCGGCGCCCAGGAGCGACCTCCAGCGATTCGATGTCGAGAACGGGATGACTATCGATGTAAGCAAAACGAACATTCTTCAGCGAGATGGCCTGCGCGACAGCGCTACTGTTCATAGGGCCGCACTGAATCTCCATCCATATTGAAAGAAATGTCTCCGTAGGGGCTTTGGACGGTCGTTACGTGGAGAGTTCCAGTAACCAGGATGGGATCCGTGAACGACATCTTCGCCTTCTGGCTATGCGTCAGTTTGACATAGACCATCTGATTGGGCGGCGGAGGAGGTACATGGATGCAAGCACCGGCAAATGGGACAAGGATGAACTCGGTGACCTGGTCAGCATCATCTTCAAGTGGAACCATGAAGCCCGGGATGGCAACCTTTTTACCATTCAGGGCTCTGGCCGGCGAGTTCGCTTGAGAGGAACTAAGCGTCTTGAGCACAGACCAAGTGACGTTGGGCGGAGCACCGGGGCTTGCTGTTAAGAGCAAAGCACCTAAAGCGATTGATGGGAAGTAGTTCGTCATTGTTCTTAGCCTTACATTTTTAGACGCGCGTCAGGTGCCTTTTGGATATCTGCTAAAGATTTCCTCCATGTGTCAGGAACGCCGAGTCATTATCGCATTACCGTGGCGGCGGATGTGGTGTCGGCTGGGCCTTAGTGGGACTTTCCTCAGTTGGGGCTTTCATGTTGTAGACATCGGGCGGACCGTTCTCTGAGCTCTTGCGCTGCGAAGGCGGAATCCACGATGGCCATCGTGTACTGCGCTGAGCACCAAACGGCCGTTCGTTGAAAGTAGTCCAGTGGCCCGCCAGCGCAGGATCTGAGCTATGTTTTGGAGCATCCCATTTATCGAACTCAATCGCGTTAAGGTCGTAGACGATCTTGCCGTCTTTAACAGTCAGTTCGCATACTAACTTGACGTGACCGATATCCTTTGCGCCGAACATATCAAAGAAACCGAAGGTTCCGTGTTCTTCGGAGAAGACGGCAACGTCTGCGATTGAGCCGACAGAAAGATTGCCTAGCTGATCCTGTTTGATCTCATGAGCAGGATTGGCCGTCATTTGGGCGAAGGCTTCAGGAATCGTTTCCCCAAGGAGGATCATCTTGCCTGCCACGTTGAGTATGTCCTTCATACTTCCGTTCATGGAAGAGATATGGAGGTCCGTGGAGATGGAGTCGGGATGATATCCGGTGGCCATGATAGGAGCGGCTACCGAGAAGGAGAATGAGCCCCCTCCGTGGCCGACATCGCAGTAGATGCCGCGTTCCCGCATGGCGATGAGGGCCTTCGAGGGACCACCGGTTTCTGAATCCTGCTCTCCACGATTGCCGGAGAAACAGTGGGTATAAATATCACCGGGACGGAGATATTTTGTGACCAGTTCGTAAAGAGGACGCTCGATGCGTCGGGCACCGTAGTCGATCATTACAGGAATGTTCGCTATATTGCCGGCGATGACCGCCTGTTCATAAGGCTTCCACTCCGGACCGGTGAAGTGAGCGCTCTTGATTCCAACAATCACACCTGGGTATTTGAGCGCAAAGTCTCCAGTAGTCTTGCCATCCATGTCGTCGAGGTTATCCTCGTATTTACTTCCGCGCATGCCTGCGCCTACGATATTGAGTTCAGCCAGAACACGTGTAATCGAACGATCGATAACCTTGTCCTTAAAATCGGGAAAGTTTCTCCACCCGGAGGAACCCGCATCCACGACGGTTGTCACCCCATTGCGCAATGTGAATCCATCCGGATAAACGGAGTTGTCGCCCGCGTAAGAATTTCGTTCCCCCGTACCAGCGTAATCATGCGTGTGAATGTCGATAAGACCAGGGGTGACCCAAAAGCCTTTAACATCGATGGTCTTCAAAGCATCTTTTGGGTCCAAATGTTCGGCGACGGCAGCTATTTTTCCGTCCTTGATGGCAACATCCTTAACGGCGTCAATGTGATTTTTGGCATCGACTACATGCCCGTTTTGCAGCAGAAGGTCGTATGGCAAGGGATTTGGCTGAAGGACATATCCCCTTTGGGCTGCAGCAACCGAGCAAAAAGCGAGGGTTAGCAAAATGAAAGCGATGCGTCGCCAGTTTGTGGTCATGAAAGGTGTCCCATCAAAGAGAAGCAATCCATAAATCGTATATAGCATGGCCGTGCAGATTGGCTTAAGTCAAACGCGGTATGTCCGTCTGGCTGACGTTGTTGTTTCAGTAGGGCAGGTGAAGTGCCGTGAGCAAGCGGCGCCCTGTACGATCGATGCTGTAAGTTCCCACTTACAGAAAGCCCTTCAATGTAGTATTTGAGAGGGCGAAACGAAGGAAGTGGCGCGCTCGGGGAGATTCGAACTCCCGACCTCTTGCTTCGGAGGCAAGCGCTCTATCCAGCTGAGCTACGAGCGCGCGGTGGTTGAAGACAGTTTAGCGTTTCTGGGAGTGGTGCGCTAGTGGCGGGAAAACTGAGGGGCCGGCTCGGGAGAAGCGCCCTACAAAATCAGCCTTTGGAACGATTCTTGATGTCGTGGGCGAGCTTTTCGATTTCTTCGGCTTTCTTCATTAGATTCAGGCTGAGCACTTTGCTGGAGTCAGTGTTCTCCACTTGTTCTTTGAGCTGTTTGGCTAATTCATAAAGCTGCTCGACCTTCTTCTTCATATCCTTATCGTTGTTCTCGAGAATCTTTTTGTCCGGAGGAGTGATTGGAGGAACTTCGAGTTCGTCGGGTCGTCCTGTGGGCCGCTGCGGCGGTGGGATGACGGGATTCTGAGCGCGTACGAGATGAGCGCCAAGTCCGGAATAAGCTACCAGCCATAGACCTGAGAGAAAAGTTCTACGCGTTTCCATGGGCCCTCCTAAGCCCGGCGTGACCGCCGAGGCTGCACCATGCCCCCACCAATGTTATACTCGCCTCCCGAAAACACTATGTCCAGTCTGCTCTCGGAAATCCCAACACTAACGGTGTCAAATCTGTTGCGCCTAGTGGTGATCGTTGCGGCCGCCATTTTGATCAACCGCTTGCTGAAGCTGTTGACGCAATCGATGGTGAAAGCAGCGGCTTCGCAGACGCGCGCGGCGCAGGCTCGCGAGCAACAGACGCGAACGTTAGCGGGCGTAGTATACAGCGGCACCAGCAAAGTGGTGTGGGCGCTGGCGGTGCTGGTGGCGGCGCAGGAATTCGGGTTTAATGTGTGGCCAATTTTGGTGGTTATGGCGGTGGTTGGCGTGGCAGCCGGGTTCGGCGCAAGAGACGTTGTACGCGACGTAATCTCCGGGTTTTCGATCATTTTAGAGGACCAATATGCGCTGGGCGACACCATCCAGGTGGGCGAGACGGTTGGACGGGTGGAGCATCTAACGATGCGGCGCACGGTGGTGCGAGACGGTCGAGGAGCGCTGGTGACGCTGGCGAATGGCGAGATACGAACGGTGGGAAATTTGAGCCGGGACTGGTCGCAAGCGGTGGTGGATATTGCGTTGTCGTCGGCGGTGCCGCAGGAGCGGGCGTTGCAAGCGCTGGACGCGGCAGCGACGGAACTGCGCAACGATCCATCGTGGTCTCAGGCGCTGGTGGATGGCCCGCGGATTCTGGGTTTGCAGTCGTACGATCAAAACGGGTCCACGGTGCGGCTGCAAGTGCGCACGGCACCCGCGCGTCACGAAGATGTATCGCGGGAATTGCGGCGGCGCATTCAACTGGAGTTTCAACGGCAGGGCATTCCGCTGTCGAACGTGCAACGAGTGGAGCTGGTCAACTCCGGGTCGCATGCACCGGAACCGACGGCTCCGTCTGTTTGATTGGCTGAAGGAGAATCCGCCATGTCTGAAATCAGCTACGACGAAGTGAACCTGATGCTGCGGCTGTATGATCTGCGACGCGAGCCGCGATTGCGAGAGGCGCGGGCGTGGTTTGTGGAGAATTTTCGCGCCGGGACACCGGAAGAACTGATGACGAAATATCCGCAGGGCACCCAGGAGAACACGTACATCCGCATGGTGATCAGCTATTGGGAAATGGTGGCGAGTATCGTGAATCGCGGGCTGATCAATGATGAGCTGTTTTTCGAAAGCAATGGAGAGATTTGGGTGGTTTGGGACCGCATGCGCGGTATCGTGCCGACCTGGAGGGCAGCGTTCCGGAATCCCACGTTATTTGGCGGCATTGAGGAAACCTGCAAACGACTGGAAGCCTGGAGGGAAAGACGGGCGCCGGGATCGACGGCGGCGATGCGGCAGATGATGGAGCAAGGGCGGGGGAAGTTCAAATAGTCTACAGTCGACAGTTTCGGAGAAAAGTTAAGACGGATGGTTGGTTGGTGGCGGGCGCAAGGCTCCCGCTGACCGTTTTGCCGTCTAGTTGACGATGGTGAAAGCGGCAGCTGGGCTGCCGCACTCCAGAAGCGCTTCGCGGAATGCGAAGGGCCGGTCCACAGTTTCGGAGAAAAGTTAAGAAGGACGGTTGGTTGTTGGCGGGAGCAAAGCTCCCGCTGACCGTTTTGCGGTCTAGTTGACGATTGTGAAAGCGGCAGCTGGGCTGCCGCACTCCAGAGAAAAGTCAGAACTGCGGCCGGCCGTCTGTAATTCATTTGAGTGGCAGAGGAAGATCCCCAAGAGCACAGGCAAGAGAGATTTCTCACTTCGCGGACTCCGTTCGAAATGACGTGGTGTGTGGTGGCTGGCGCAGGAAGCTGGCGGAGACGCTTCGGGGTGCGAAGAGCGGTCAGGCGACCGACGGTGCTAGGGGTTATGGATGGTTGCGGTTTCGGGGTGTGGTTGGTCGTTGGCGGGTTTTGCCGGAGGCGCTTTTCGAACACAATTTCTGCCCGCGCTCTTTGCCGCGTACAAGGCCTGATCAACGGCGCAGAGTAGCTGATCGAGGGTATGGCTGTCGAATTCCGTGGAAAGCGCCAACCCGACGCTGATGGTGATGGACAAGGAATTTGAACGGGTGGGAAAAGGCTTTTTCGCGACCGCGGAGCGAATGTTTTCCGCACGACTGGCAGCGCTTGCGGGATCGCAGCGGTTGAGAATGACCAGGAACTCTTCGCCACCGAAGCGGCCGACCATATCATAGGAACGCACGGAACGCTGGAGCCGACGTGCCAACTCCCGCAGGACATCGTCGCCAGTGTTGTGTCCGAATTGATCGTTGACCTGCTTGAAATGATCGACATCGCAAAGGATCACGACGGTGCAGGTTTGTTCGCGCTGGGAGCGATGAATTTCACGGGAGAGCAACTCTTCGATGACGCCACGATTCCAGAGTGAGGTCAGCGGATCGTGGGTAGCCTGGAACCGCATGTTTTCGCGCGCCTCGACCAGGTGATCTTCAAGTTCGAGGATGCGCTCTCCGGCACGCAAACGGGCTTTCAATTCCTCTTCGTTGTAGGGCTTGGTGAGATAATCGTCGGCACCCGCTTCGAGTCCCTGCACAATTTCCTGCTTGGATTCCTTGGACGATAGAAGGATCACGTAAGTGTAAGCGGCGTCGCGACGGCAGCGGATTTCCCGGCACACTTCGACGCCGTCCTTTTCCGGCATAACCCAATCGAGCAAAGCGAGACGCGGAGGATCGTCGGCCTCCAGTGTGGCTAGCGCGGTTAGGCCGTTATCGACGGCAATTACTTCGTAGCCGGCCTTTTCCAGGCTTTTCTGCAAAAGCATGCGGGAGAGATGGTCGTCTTCGGCAACCAGGATTTTCATGTCTTCACCCCGGCCAAGTGGGCCTGAACCTCGGGCAAGAGTTCGTGGAGTTCGGTTTCGAGGTGTGCGAACAAAGCCTGGCAATCTTCGAATTGGCCCTGGGCGCCGGCGAGCTCCAGTTCGGAGGCGACTTGACCGGCACGTTCCATTAAAAGACTGCGCAACATTCCTTTGAGTGTGTGAGCTTTTCGGCTTAACAGCGGCAAATCCTGGCAGGACAAGGCGGCTTGGGCTTCGCGCAAACCGGAGGGGGCGTCGTCGCGGAATACGGTGAGCAATTCGCAAAGGAAAGTGTGATCGTGGTCCAGACGTTCGAGAAGTTCGGAAAGATTCCAAGCCTGTAATTCTTCGGTGTTTTGTTCCGCGTTAGGTTTCATGGTTAGAGGTTCCATTTATTGATTCCGCACGTCGGGGCGTACCTGGCGCATCGCCGGAGCGGAAGACGTAGCAGCCCAGAGCATAGGAGCAAGAGGAACACCAATGGCGAGTAGGGGAGGGGCGGTATGCGTTGGGAAATGCACGGTTTTTTGGGGGGAGTTTGGGGGGTGAAGCAGGAGGTGTTCCAAACCTGAACAGCGCTCAGGTTTGGGATTTTGGTTTTATGTGGTTGGGCGATCTGCGGTGGTTCACCGGCCAGGCGGACACGTTAATTTTCTGAGGCTATCGGGTGAGTAGATTGAATACTCACTGGCACGCCGGAGCGATGGTTCGAGGAAGCCAACTGTTTGATGGTGGGGATTAGAGTCGAAGCGAGTTCCGCTTTATCGAGCAAGGTAGCCGCCCCAAACTGTTCCGCAAGGCGAGTGGTTTCTTGGTCCTTCCAAACGGAAATTGCTGCAATGGGAGCATCGTGGTGATGCAATTTGGACTTGAACAGCTGAGGAGAGAAGGCCTGCTCGTCTCGCATGTGCAGGTCCATGACAATGACCTGAGGCTTGAGCTGATTGGCCAACTCGATGGTTTCGGCAAAACTGGCAGCTTCTGCGATGACTTGGATTTCGGCTGCGTCTTCGAGCAGGCGTCGAATCACACGTCGGACCATTTCGTTGTCATCGGTGAGAAGTACGGTGATGGACATGAATGTGCCGCGATTCTGGCGTTGGGCCGCTAATCGCCAGCCACATCAGGGATCTGGAGCACGTGTTTTCTGCCGGTGCGCTGATCGACGACGATGTACCCGCGGCATCCCGCGGGAGTGGCGAAATCTCGCAGCCACTGCCTGGCATGATCGAGGGTGCTCACCGCATCGAGCCAGAGTGCAGTCCCGTCGGTTTCGAGAAGGAAAACATCAAATTGAGGACTCATGATGGTAGGACTCCTTTGGAGGAGTAGTCGGCAGGGGAACTACTCGTTTGCGAGCGAACGTTCTTGCGGGCGGCGGCGATTTTTTTGGCATCCGAAACATTCAGCCTGGCAATTTTCAAGACAAGCTTCACGGGAATCTGCTTGAAATGTGTTTCGGGCTTGGCCATAGCAATTTCTCCAATCACCGTAGCTAAGCTAGCAGGGTGGAGGGAATACGGGTGAACTCTTTACAGGCTCGAAGAGCAGGGTTAGTGCGGTGATCTGGTTTACCGTGGGCTGGAGATAGGCACAAGCATGGGTTTCGATGGCTGTCGTTTAACGCGCCGGGTCTTGCGCGTATGATTGTTTTGCGTTACGATAACGCTACGTTTGCTTATCGTTTGCGGGGAGGGTAACGAGATGGCACGGGTAAAAGGAAAAACGGCGGCAATGCATTTCAAGACGGTGATTCAGGCGGAAGTCCCACAAGGGCGAAATGGCAAGCACAAGCAGATGGTAAATCTGATCCTGAGCGACTTGGACAACCTGCAGGAGGGAGCCGCTCTGAAAGTGCCGCTGGCGGAACTGAGCGAGAGCAAGGCTAAGATTCGCTCGGCGCTGAACCGTGCAAGCCGGAAGGCTGGTCGAACGGTGGCGACGGCGAGCGACGAAACCTATTTGTACATTTGGAATGCGCAGAAGCCGGGTTGATTTTTGGAGGCGCGGGTGAGAATCGAACTCACGCATAAAGGTTTTGCAGACCTCTCCCTTACCACTTGGGTACCGCGCCTCAAGCTCCCTATTATAGCGGAGATGCGGGACCAGTGTCAGCGCAGGGATGCGTGGCGCCGGTGAATCTTTGGATATTTCAGGTGGATGCGGCCTGGGAAGTAGGCTCGCCGACGAAGACGAGGACGCCGTTGGGGTCGGCAATGTGGAATTCGGTCATGCCGTAATCGCGATCGAAGAGATCGCGAATGCGGTAGCGGTTCTTGAAGCTTTTCACGTGTTCCCACAAATCGTGGATGCCAGAAACTTCGATGTAGATTTCGGTGTGTTCGCGCATGGATTTCATTACGTCTTCGCCGGCGGATTTCTGGAAATGAACGGTGTGACCATCGCGCTCGACGATGCAATAGTCAGGCGTTTTAAGAGTGGGAGTAAAGCCCAGCACGGTTTCGTAAAACGAGAGAGTGGCTTCCATGTCGTCGGTCGCGAGCATGGGACTGACGCGTTTGACGACTGGAGCGGTCATACGCGGGTTATTTCCTGACGGTCTCTTCGATTTGGGCTTCGCGCAAGAAGCGCGCGGACTCTTCGGGGGGCGTGGGATTGATGTAAAAGCCGGTGCCCCATTCAAAACCGGCCACTTTGGTGAGTTTGGGAATAACCTCGACGTGCCAATGATAGTGGTCGTTGATTTCCTCGCCGATCGGTGAAGTGTGGATCATGAAATTGAACGCGGGACGATCGAGGACCGCATCCATGCGCATGAGGGTGTCTTTGAGCATCTGCGCCAGGCTGACGTACATGGTGCTTTGATTATTTTCGTACGCGGAGCCGTGGACTTTGGGCAGGAGCCACATTTCAAAGGGAAAGCGGGGGGCGTAGGGCGCCAGAGTGATGAAGTGATCGTTTTCGGAAATGACGCGCTCGCCGGTGTCGCGCTCCTGACGAATGATGTCGCAGAAGATGCAGCGTTCCTTCTCATCGTAGTAGTGCCAGCAATTGTCCACTTCCTCGCGGACGCGGCGGGGAACAATGGGTAGAGCGATGAGTTGGGAGTGAGGATGCTCGACGGAAGCGCCTGCGGCTTCACCATGATTTTTGAAGATGAGGACGTAGCGAAAGCGCTTATCGTTTTTGAGATCGAGCATGCGGTCGCGGTAAGCCCAGAGCACATCCTCGACGGATTTCTGGGGCAATTGCGCAAGGGTGGTTTGATGCTGCGGAGTTTCAATGATGACTTCGTGGGCGCCAATACCGTTCATTTTGTCGAACAGGCCTTCGCCTTCGCGGTCCAGTTCTCCTTCGATTCCCAGCGCGGGAAAGCGATTGGGAACCACGCGGATGCTCCAGCCGGCGGAATTGGCTCCGGTGCCGTTGCGTCCATAGGCGAGAATTTCGGGCGGCGTCTTCACTTCATTGCCGGGACAAAACGGGCAATTGCGCGGAGGTCCCGGGAAGACGCTTTCCCGGAGGAAATCCATGGGACGCTTTCCACGATCGGTAGAAATGATGACCCAGCGTCCGGTAATCGGGTCCTTACGTAGTTCGGGCAATGCATACCCCCCAAAGAGTGCGTCTACCCAGGAAGGGTAAACGCTGCACCCATAGACCTGTATTGTACTCTTCCGCGGGTTCAATGGAAGTGAGTCGCGAAAAATCGGATTTACCTAAGCGGCATGAACGGGGAGTTGCGGGCTCAGAGCAGCTTTGTGGAGACGAACGGTGGGTGGCTGGCCGGGAGTATTTTCGATAGCGACGACATCGAAGCGCACGGGACAGTCCTGGATGTGGCGATCGCGGAGGAAATAGTGCGCGGTGCGCAGGAGGACTTGGTGTTTTTCCCTGGTGATGCTGAGTTCGGGGATGGCGTTTTGCTGTTTGGAAGCGCGGCGGGTGCGTACCTCGACAATGGCCAGGGTGTTGCCGTCATAGCCGATGAGATCGATTTCGCCCTTGGCGTGGGAGGGGGAGTAATTCCGAGCGATGAAGATATAGCCGAGGCGCCGCAGGTACCAGTAAGCATACGTTTCCCCGCGCATGCCTATCTGCAGCGCCTCGAGCTTGTTTGCCTGAGAAGTGACCACTGCGGGATCACGGAGTCCTAGCCGCGATTGCCACTGGACCCAGGCAAAACCGATACGGGCGATGAGGTTCAGGAGCATTTACTTTGTGGGCACTACACTTGAGAGTATAGGATAATGCGGCGGGTGTGGCTAGTGGTTTTTGCGGGGAAGACGGAGGGATTTCTCACTCCGCGGACTCCGTTCGGAATGACGGATGTTAGGTAGGATTGTGCGGACTTGGGGCGCAGCGTGCTGCGCCCCTACGAAGAAAAGGCGGAGAGCCCATGGAGAATGCGAGACGTAAGACGGCCGACCCGTAGGACACTAGGCGGCTTAGAGGGAGTTTTGGGTTTCGGTGATGGACTGCTCGAGGATCTGGATGGCGCAGTCGGCTTGCTCCTCGTCGATGATGAGAGGCGGGGAGACGCGGATGGAATTTTCGCCGGAATCGAGGGTGAGCAGGCCTTTGGAGAAGGCGTTGATGACGATTTTGTCGCGAAGTTCGCGGGAACGTTCTTTGGATTGCTGGTCGCGAACAATTTCGACGCCGATCATGAGGCCTTTGCCGCGCACGTCGCCAACAATTTTGAAGCGCTTGGGCCAATCCGCGATTTTGCTGAAGATATAGTCGCCAACTTTTTTGGCGTTGGCCATCAGGCCGCCCTCGATGAGGTCGAGCGTAGCCAGCGCGGCCGCGACGCAAACGGGATTGCCGCCGTAGGTGGTGCCGTGGGAGCCGGGCTTCCATTGCATGACGGATTCTTTTGCGATAAAGGCGCTGATGGGCATGCCGCTGGCAATTCCCTTGGCAGTGAGCACGATGTCCGGAGTGATTCCCGCATGATCGTAGGCCCACATTTTGCCGGTGCGACCCATGCCGGCCTGCACTTCGTCGAGAATGAGCATGATGCCGTAATGATTGCAGATGCGCTGAAGCTCCTGCAGGAAGCTCAGGGGAGCAGGGATGAATCCGCCTTCGCCCTGAATGGGTTCGACGATGATGGCGGCGACTTCTTCGGGCGCGAACAGGCGCTTGAAGATTTGCTGTTCGAGGAGATCGATGATTTCGCCGCCGCACTCTTCTTGGCCGTGGCCGAGGTCGCAGCGATAGGAGTAAGGATACGGAATATGCTCGACGCCGCCGAGCAAGGTGCCGAAATGCTTGCGCTGGGTATTCTTGGAGGCGGTGAGCGAGAGAGAGCCAAGAGTGCGGCCATGGAAGCAGCCGTAGAAGGCGATGAGTTTATCGCGCTTGGTGGCATAGCGCGCGAGCTTGATGGCGCCTTCGACCGCTTCGGTGCCGGAGTTGCCGAAGAACACTCTCCAATTGTGGGATTTCGGCATGGTGGCCACGAGACGCTCGGCTAATTGCGGCATATGACGATGATAAAAATCGGTGCCGGCAATGTGAATCAGTTCGGCAGCTTGCTTCTGAATGGCTTCGACAACTTTGGGATGGCAGTGTCCGGTGGAGCACACGGCGATGCCTGCGCAAAAATCGAGAAAAGCGTTGCCATCGGGATCTTCGACGATGGCGCCGTGAGCGCGCTCCGCGACCAAGGGATAGCAGCGGGAAAGCGACGGAGAGATATATTTATGATCGTAGTCGATCACTTGGCTGGCTTTTGGGCCGGGCAGGGCGGTCTTGATGTGAGGCAACTTTGATTTCGTTTCCGTGGCGGTGATCATTTGGTTCTCCAGATATACTTTCGCGTTCGCGTGTGACTTGAAGATTTTAGAGAAAGAACACTGGCTGAAGGCTGTGCTACTGGTGCTGCGCTAAGAACGGAAGGTAGTTAGTCTACGCTGTAGAGACTCGGCCGGAGGCTGGACGGTCGGAACTTGCGTGGGACGCGAGGACCCACTGCGACGCGATCGTGTTTGAGGAAATGAAAGTACTTCATTTGCGTTTCCAGCGGACGTTGCCGTCTTTGGTATCTTCCAGAATTATACCACGCCCGAGCAGTTCATTGCGGATGCGGTCGGACTCCGCAAAGTCCTTTTTTTTGCGGGCGGCCTGACGTTGCGCGACGAGTTTTTCGATTTCGGCGTCGTCCGGGCCGCTGGCGTCAGCGGCGAACCCAATGGTTTTGAGCTTTTCGGCGTCATTGTCTTCGAGAACGGCAAAAACTTTGTCGAAAGTGGCTAGAAAGTCCTGGGCAGGTTGCACTTCGCCCTGGCGAAATTCGCCCTTGTCCATGGCGATGTTCGCTTCGCGAACGAAATCGAAGACAGCAGCGAGGGCTTGCGCGGTGTTGAGATCGTCGGAGAGCCCTGCGTCGAAATCGCCGGCGGCTTGGGCGATGCGCGCGGCCATTTTCGGCTCGGAGCCGAGCGGGAATTTGTCATTTTTCAGACGCGCAGCGAAATTGCGAAGGCGCTCCACGGAGCTGGTGGCTTGCTGCAGGCCGTCGAAGGTAAAGTTCAATTGGCGGCGATACGGAACGCTGGCGAGAGCGAAACGGAGCGCGGAAGGCTTGTAGCCTTTGCCGAAAAGATCACGGAGGGTAAAGAAATTGCCCAGAGATTTGGACATTTTCTCGCCCTCGACGAGCAAATGTTCGGCATGCAGCCAGTAGCGGACGAAGGGCTTGCCGGTGGCGGCTTCGCTTTGTGCAATTTCGTTTTCGTGATGGGGAAAGGCGAGATCGATGCCGCCGGTGTGAATGTCGATGGTTTCGCCGAGGTATTTCATGGCCATGGCGGAACATTCGATGTGCCAGCCGGGACGGCCGCGGCCAATGGGCGTTTCCCAAAAATGTTCGCCGGGTTTGGGCGCTTTCCACAATGCAAAATCGCGGGCGCTTTCTTTTTCGTAGCGATCGTTGTCCACACGGGCCCCGGCCTGGATGCCGCTGAGATCGATTTTGGATAATTTTCCATATGCGGGAAATTTGGTGATGCGGTAGTAAATCGAGCCTTCGGAACTGTAGGTGTAGGTTTTCTGCTGAAGCTTCTGGATCAGCGCGACCATGGAATCGACATTTTCGGTGGCGCGAATCCAGTGTTCGGGCGTTTCAATGCTTAAAGCCTGGCAGTCCGCGAGGAAAGCTTGCACATATTTTTCCGTGTATTCCCGAATGCCGATGCCGGCCGCGGCCGCGTTGGCGATGATGCGATCGTCGACATCGGTGAGATTCATGACGTGGGTGAGCTGGAAGCCGCGAAGCTTGAGGAAGCGGCGCAGGATGTCCTGAAAGACGAAAGTGCGAAAGTTGCCGATGTGGGCGTAATCGTAGACCGTAGGGCCGCAGGTGTACATGTGGACGACGCCGGGCTTCAGCGGAACAAACGGTTCAACTTTTCCGGAGAGGGTGTTGTGGAGCTGGATTTCGTGCATGAACCGTCGGTTGTCCTTTTCGAGTGGGTAGCAAATGAACGATTGTATATGACGGTTTGTAGGGGCCGCAATGATGGGGGCATTGCGAGTTGGTGTTGCGAGGCGAAGTTCAAGGTTCAAGTTGAAGGGGAGAAAGAGAGATTCCTCGCGAAGGATGGATTGTGCGGACGTGGGGCGCAGGAGTCCTGCGCCCCTACGAGGAATTGGAACACGGCACGCCGCAGAAAGCGGGCGCTAGACGGGCGCTTACGAAGAATTAGCGCTTTTTGGTGGCGCCGAGGAGGGAGCCTAGGACGCCGCGGACGATCTGGCGGCCCAGGGAGCTGCCCATGGCACGGACGGCGGATTTGGCCATGGCTTCGGGGAGGCTGTCGCCGCGACGGCCGCCACCGCTCATTCCGGGAATTTGCGTGTACCACGGCGGAGAAGCAGGGGCCTGGCCGGGGGCAGCAGTGGTGGCGGGAACACCCTGCGCAGCGCGGGCACGCAGAACTTCGAAGGCGGATTCGCGATCGACGGCGTTTTCGTAGACGCCGGCGACGACGGAATTCTTGATGAGCTGCTGGCGCTGCTGTGGAGTGATGGGGCCGATCTGGCTGTGGGGAGGACAGACCAGCGCGCGTTCCACGATGCCGGGAGTTCCTGTTTCGTCGAGGAAGGAAACGAGGGCTTCACCGACGGCGAGTTGGGTGATGCCGGTAGCAACGTCCAACTTAGGATTGGTGCGGAAGGTTTCAGCCGCGGCTTTCACCGCTTTTTGATCCTGAGGAGTGAAGGCGCGCAGGGCGTGTTGCACGCGATTGCTGAGCTGGCCGAGAACCGTTTGCGGAATATCCAACGAATTCTGGGTGACGAAAAACACGCCGACGCCTTTGGACCGAATGAGACGAACGACTTGGACGACTTTGTCTTCGATGATTTTGGGCAGGTCGCTGAAGAGCAGATGGGCTTCGTCGAAGAAAAAAACGAGTTTAGGCTTTTCGGGATCGCCAACTTCGGGCAAGTGTTCGAAGAGCGAGGTGAGCAGCCAAAGAAGAAACGTAGCGTAGACCTTGGGCGATTGGTAGAGCTTGTCGGCTGCAAGGATATTGACGATGCCGTGGCCCTGCGGGTCGGTTTGCAGCAAGTCATCGAGATTGAGCGCCGGCTCGCCGAAAAATTTTTCCGCACCCTGCTGCTGAAGGGCGAGCAAGCCGCGCTGAATCGCGCCGATGCTTGCGGCGGAAATGTTGCCGTACTGCGTCTGGAAATCCTTGGCGTGGTCGCCGACATACTGAAGCATGGACTGCAGGTCTTTGAGATCGAGGAGGAGGAGCTGATTGTCGTCCGCGATTTTGAAGACCAGAGTGAGCACACCTTCCTGCGTGTCGTTCAGGTTGAGCAGGCGGCCAAGAAGCAGGGGACCCATTTCGGAAATAGTGGCGCGTATGGGATGGCCTTGCTCGCCGAAGACATCCCAGCAGGTGACGGGACAGCCCGCGAAGGAAAAGTTCTGGAGGTTGAGTTTCTTCACACGATCGGCAATTTTGGGATTGGCTGTGCCGGGCTGGCTGATACCGGAAAGATCGCCCTTGATGTCGGCGGCGAACACGGGCACACCGATGCGGCTGAAGGCCTCCGCCATGACTTGCAGGGTGACGGTTTTGCCAGTGCCGGTTGCGCCGGCTACCAGGCCGTGGCGATTCGCCATTTGCGGCAAGAGATACAAGGGCGAAGCGCCTTGCGCGATAAGAAGTGGTTCCACCATGTCCGCGGAGTCTCCGTGAATTGGGCAAAGCCGAGCGCGATTCGCACCAGGGCTTCGCCAGGCAACGATTCTACCGCGCCTTGCGCTGCACGCAGTAGCAGCGAAATGCTAAAGTCCGGAAGGACAGAACCCAAGACCAGAGGGACGGAACCCAAGACCCAGGTGCAAAGTTCGGCACCTGGGGCACCCTAAGAGAAAAAAGAGGCTGGGAATTTTGGATACGAGACTGATGAATGCGGTGTATTTGTCGCGAAGGATGCAGCGGCGATATGAGGTGTGGTTCTTGCGCTGCGGGTTGGCGGATGGCTGCGGGGCGTGGTGGTTTCGTTATTTGGCGATGAATCTAGGCCCGAATGGATGTGGAGCGGAGTCGCCGGGCATGCCGGTACAAGTGTGGGCGACGTGGATTCCGCGGGACGGCAAAGCGCAAACCTTCATTCAAGGATATCCAGCGGAAGCGTTGGAGCTGAGCGCGCGCGGGGCGCTTCCCTTTCACTTTCGAATCGCGGAAAGCGGAATCGAAGAGAATACTTGCTGGGGAGATTTGCAGGTAGATCGGCACGTGGTTTCGTGGAAGCTGCGGTATCGCGCCGACTTCGGTGTGGTGTTGAGCGATAAGGGCTGGATTGGATTTTCGAAATCACCGCATTCGAACGCGCAGTTTGCCGGCGAGATCAACCTGGATGGAAGGAAATTCGCAGGCGAACCGCTCGGCGTCGGCGTGCAGGGGCATAACTGCGGGTACCGGCACCGAACGTACTGGCGATGGATGCACGCGTATTTTGTGGCCGGGGATGGCGCGGCGAGCACGCTAGAGGCGCTGGTCTATGACATGCCGCTGGGGATGGTGTTTCGCAAAGCGGTGTGGTGGCACAATAACGTTCCCGTGGTACTGAAGCGTTTGCAGGAGATTGAGGTGGAGCGAGAAGAGACGCGGCTGAGCTGGAGGTTCGCCGGGATTGCCGCTGACGGTTTCGCAGTGGAAGCCACAATTCAAGCGGATGCGCCGGGAATCCACGTGCTTCCGTACATGAAGACGGACTGCTCCGGGACATTTCCCGTGGCGAACGCAAGTTTTGCAAATGCTACGGTGCGGTTTGGAAGTGGCGGCGAGCAGGTTTTGGAGACTCGCGGGGGAGCTGTGCTGGAAATGGGAGGAGCATAACGTGGCACCGGGATCGCGATGGAACGCGGAGTTGTATGACGAGAAACATTCGTTCGTGTGGAAAATGGCGGCGGGGCTGCTGGACCTGCTTCAGGCCAAGCCAGGTGAACGGATTCTGGACCTGGGTTGTGGAACCGGGCATCTGACGGAAAAGATCGCGGCCACCGGGGCAGAGGTGATGGGAGTCGATAAATCCGCGGAGATGATTCGCCAGGCACGCGAAAGCTATCCGGGTTTGCGATTTGAAGTGATGGACGCGCGGGAGATTAGATTTGACGGGGCTTTCGACGCGGTGTTTTCGAACGCGACGCTGCATTGGGTGACGGAACCGGACAAGGCGGTTGCGGGGATTGCGAGGGCTCTGAAGCCGGGCGGGCGTTTTGTGGCGGAATTTGGCGGCAAAGGGAATGTAGGCGGATTGCTAGCGGCGGTGAACCGGGCTTGGCACAAGCTGGGAGTGCTGTCGGGCGTGCCGAATCCGTGGTATTACCCGAGCATCGCGGAGTATTCGACGATTCTGGAGAATCATGACCTGGAAGTGACGTTCGCCAATTTGTTCGAACGGCCGACTCCGCTGGAAGATGGCGAGCGAGGATTGCGCACCTGGTTGCAAATGTTTGGTGGTGCGTTTCTGGAGAAGCTGCCGGCGGATATGCGCGAGGCAGCATTGGGAAAGATTGAGGACGAGGCGCGGGACGAGCTGTTCGTGGGCGATCATTGGGTGCTGGATTACCGGCGATTGCGGATAGTGGCGGTGCGCTCGGCTTTGGGTTCGTGATAATCCTCAGCACGGGTGAGTATGCCGCGGAGAAGAAAGAAAGAACGAAGAGGGCGCTGGGCTCTCAGAGTACATGGAGTTGTGGCATGTGGAAAAGGGCCACAACAGGTTGAGTAGGGCTTTACAGTGTTTGCAGTGCATGTTACGCTTTGTTCCCGTACCGCCATCTTAGCGCCAGGCGGCTGGGCCTCTGAACGAGAACCTGCCAAACGTGTGTGTTTTCTGTCCCTTGCGGGCAGAGACGTGGTCGCGCCGAAGAACCTCCCCTCGAGGAAAGGAAAGTCGTCTCTCTTCGCGCGGTATAGCCCTGGGCTCATCCAAGTATGTAGCAGAAGTGGAGTGTGCGGTAGCGCATCGCGAAGCGGAAGTTCACGACAAAAGGGGACACCTTGCTTAAGCTGCGAAAAGTGGAAATTGTAGGGTTCAAATCGTTCTGCGAACGGACGGTGGTGACCTTCAGCGGGAACGGAACCACTTGCATCGTGGGGCCGAACGGCTGCGGGAAGTCCAACGTCGTGGACGCGATCAGCTGGGTGCTGGGGGAGCAGAGCCACAAGTCGCTGCGCGCAGAGCGGATGGCCGACTGCATTTTTAATGGAACGGCGAAACGGCCCCCGATGGGGTTGGCTGAGGTCACCATCACGATGGAGGACCCGGAGTTGGCGGAGGCGGCACGGTTTGTGCTTGAAGGTGCGGCGGAATCGAGCGGAGAGAATCTTACCGAGGAAACGGCGGAAGCGGCCAAGGATGCGCTGGAGGACCGGGGGCAAGCCGAGGAGCAGAGCCGGCTGGAAGCCGGCGCTACCAGTGATACGCAAGAAGCGGCGGCGGAGCCGGTTGAACCGGCGGAAGAAGCCAAAGTTGCGGAGACCGCGAAATCCAATTTTATTGCCAAGAAAAAGAAGCGTGCGGAGAGACAGGCGATGGTGGCGAAGCCGGGCGAGGTGGTGGTGTGCCGGCGACTGTACCGCAGCGGGCAGAGCGAATACCTGATCAATGGCCGGGTGGCGCGTCTTCGCGATATTCAGGAAATGTTCATGGGCGTGGGATTGGGACCCGATTCTTACGCGATTATCGAACAGGGACGCATCGGGCAAATCCTGGCAACGAAGCCGATGGAACGGCGGGCGATTATTGAAGAAGCGGCGGGGGTGACGAAGTTCAAGACGAAAAAGAGGCTGAGCGAAGCCAAGCTGGAATCGTCGAAGGTTAATCTTTCGCGCGTGAACGACATTGTGGTGGAAGTGGAGAAGCAGCTGGGGTCGCTAAAACGGCAGGCGTCAAAGGCGCGCCGCTATTCGGAAATTCGCGAGCAGATGCGCGGTATTGTGCGGCAAATGCTGGCGGGGAAAGCGCGGGAGCTGGAGACGGAAGCGGAACGAGTGGGCACGCGGCTGGCCGAACTAACCGCGGCAGAAACGCAACACGCGCAGGCGATTCACGAGGAGGAAGCAGATCAGGACCGGCTGAGCCAGCGAATCTATTCTCTGGACGCGGAGTTGCGGCAAAGCGTGAACCTGCTGAACCAGACGGCGCTGGAGGTGGACCGCTGCGAGAATCGCATCACGTTTAACCGGACGCGCAGCGCGGAACTGGCGGGACGAAACGAGCAATTGGCGGCGGAACGTCAGACGGTGACGGCGCACCAACTGGAATGGGAATTCCGGAACGGGCAGCAACAGCAGGCGGTGGAGGCGGCGCGAACGGAATCTGTCGCGGTGAACGCTCGCGTGGAAGAGTTAGCGGGGCGTGCCGCGACGCGGGCATCGCAGATCGCGGAATCCGAAGCGCGGATGGAAGCATTGCGCCGGGCCGCTACTCAGGCGAGTGAAAGCGTGTTGCGGCTGCACGGCGAACAGAAGCAGGCGGAAGAAGCGCTTGTGCATCAGAAGGAATCGCAGCAAAGGCTGGAATCGCGGGAGGCGGAACTGCTGGAATCTTCGATTCGCGTGCGCGATGACGCGGAACAAGCGGCGCAAACGCTGCAAGTGGCGATGGCGGAATTGGATCAGCTGCAGACGCAGGCGAAAGAGATTCAGGGCAGGCTGGCGGAATTGCGGCAGAGCCGCGAGCGTACGGGTAAGGAAGCGGATTCATTGCGCGATTCCCTTGCGGGGGTGCGCGCGCGGCACTCCACGCTGACACGGATATTGAACGATCACTCGTACACGGGCGAAGCGGTGCAGAAACTGTTTGCCGCGAACGAGCGGCATGGCGGCGAAGATTTCCGGGCCGTGGGCGTGCTGGCGGATTATGCGGAGGTGCAGGAGGAGCACGAAGCCGCGATCGAGCAGTATATGCGCGAGGAGTTGGAGTATGTGGTGGTGGAAACGTACGACCACGCGCGAGCGGGCGTGAGCATGCTGCGCGAAGAAGTGGGCGGGCGCGCGACGTTTTTTGTGGATTCGCTGCGTAACCTGAAGCTGGATGAGTACGAACCGATAACGCACTTCCGGGCTGAGGACGGGGTAATCTCGCGGTTGGATAAGCTGGTGGACTTTCGCGATCCGCTGGGCGCAGCGGCCAAGCAGTTTTTGCCGCGCCTGAGAAATGGCTATTTGACGACGTCGCAGTCGGCGGAGAAGTTGGCGCGCGAATATCCGCAGTATGCGTTCGTGACGCCAGAAGGAACGTGTTACCAAGGACGGATGGTAACGGGCGGCCGGCCGGATGAAGCTGGGCCGCTGGGGATGAAACGCGAGCTTCGCGCCGTGAATGCGGAACTGATTCATCTGGAGCAGCGCTGCAATTCGATTCAGTTGGAGTTGGAAGCGCTTACCGCGGAACTGCAAGGCACCGAGCGGGCGCAGGAAGAATTGAGCGGGAAGCAACGCGAATCCGAGCGCAACCTTTTTGGCGCGAAACACCGGCACGAACAGACGCAAAGCGATTTGACGCGGCTGGGGGTGGATCTGGGTGGGGTGCAAAACGAACTGAGTCGCGTGCGCAAAGAAATCGACGCGGTGCAGCAGAGGGCGCTGGCAGCGCAGGCGCAACATCAAGTGGCTGCGAGCAGCCGAGCTGAGGCGGAAGCGGAAACGGTGCGACTGGCTGCAGAAGTGGCGCAATTGCGGAACGCCGTGCAGTCTGAACGCGATGAACAAGCGACCGCGAAGGCGGAACTTGCGGCCATGAATGAACGACTGGCTTCGGCGGAAGCGATTGCACGGCGTTTGCAGGAAGAGCAAGCGGATCTGGAACGGCGTGAGGCGGCTTTGCGTCAGCAGGAAATTTCAATCAGCGAAGAAACCGCGGCAATGGCGCGGCAATCGGAAGAATTGACGGTACAACTGGAAGGCTTGCGGCTGGAAAAGACCCGACTGACCGAGCAGCAGAAACAATTGGAGCAGGAGTGGGACGAAGCGCGCACCCGCGTGACGCACCTGGAAGATCACTTGCGCATGGCTCGGCAGACGCTTCAAGAGATGCGCGACGAGCGGGGCAAATTTGAAATCGAGAAGGCGCGCAACGATTCCGACCGCCAGCATCTGAGGGAAACGTGCCTGGCGGAAGTGAACGCACAGCCTGAGGATTTGGTCGCATCGGAAACAGCGTTCATGAGCGGCGAGGAACTGGCCACGGCCGAAGCGAGTTACCGCGAGATGAAGCAGCGCATCGAGAATATGGGCGCGGTCAACATGATGGCGCTGGAAGAGTATAACGAGTGCGAGCAGCGCTTCACGTTCCTGACGCGGGAGCGGGATGACCTGCTGCAGTCCATTGCCGACACGCAACAGGCGATCAAGGAACTCGATCAGATTACGAAGGATAAGTTCGAGCAGGCGTTTGCGTCGATTAACGCGAACTTTACCACCGCGTTCCACACGATTTTTGGCGGCGGCACGGCGGAAATGCGGCTGACCGAGCCCGACAGTTCCGGCGACGCGGGAATCGATATCGTGGCATCGCCCCCGGGGAAGCGTCTGCAAAACGTGCTGTTGCTCTCTGGCGGCGAAAAGGCCATGACCGCGCTGGCGCTCCTGATTGCGATCTTCCGCTATCAGCCCAGCCCGTTCTGCATCCTGGACGAGGTGGATGCGCCGCTGGATGAAGCGAACGTAGGGCGGTTTACGCGACTGATTGGAGATATGAGCGCGCAAACCCAGTTCATTGTGGTGACCCACAACCGCAAAACCATGGAAACCGGTAGCGTACTCTACGGCGTGACCATGCAGGAACCAGGCGTTTCCAAAATCGTCAGCGTTCGCTGGGAAGGCGAACAGGCGCCGAATCCCAAGCGGCGGACCGCCACAGCCGCGTAATCATCAGGAAAAATCATCGCAAATCGAGAATTCCGTTTCGTCGATTACATCGTGCAGGTATTATACGTAGGTGATGAACGATGTGACGCGACGCGAAATCGCCGATTCTCTGGAACACCTGGCAAGCCAGTCTGGCTGGAATCCGGAAATCTGGCAGCGCTGCCATGATTTGCTGCAAGCGCATCTGGACGATGATCTACTAAGATCCGTGTATGACGAAATCGTACATTACTCCGGGGTATTTCAATCGCAAAACGTGTTTGGGCTGCGTGTGCGGCCCCGGCGCTATCATTTGCAGTTGTACCGGCGCGAATTTCGCGATATTGCCACGGCGCTTCGCTTGAACCTTCCCATCGTCGAGAAAAACAAGAAGTAAAGTCAGCAGTTTACGGTCGACAGTCGCACGTCACGTGAACTGCTCGCTTACATCACAAGAGAGATTTCTCGCGCCGCGGACTCCGCTCGAAATGACGTTTAGGGCTGTGGCTCGAAGTGACGTGTTAGGGCTGTGGCTCGAAATGACATGTTAGCGTTGGCTCCGAAATGACATGATAGGACTCTGGGTTTGGCACGGTGCGCCAAAAAAATTTGCACAGAAACTTGGTGAGACGTCACATTGACTTCGCCGTGCGGTGGGTTAGAATGCCTACCGCTTCCTCAGGGGCAAGTTCTCGTGAGCACAACTTCTGCAGTAAAAGTCATCCGCGAGACGCATTTCGCGGGCGTCGCCCCTGTGGCACGCGGCAAGGTCAGAGACATCTACGAATTGGGAGATAAACTCCTGATCGTAGCCACGGACCGGCTTTCCGCGTTCGATGTAGTGATGCCCACGCCAATCCCGGATAAGGGCCGGGTACTGACGCAAATCTCGCTGTTCTGGTTCCATTTGCTGCGCGATGTAATTCCGAATCACGTATTGAGCGCCACGGAATTTCCCGCGCCGTTCGATCAATTTGCCGAAGACCTGGCAGGCCGGTCGATGGTGGTGCGAAAGACACAGCCGTTGCCAATTGAGTGCGTGGCGCGCGGTTATCTTTCCGGCTCTGGCTGGAAAGAGTATGCAGCGACAGGGAAAATTTGCGGCATCGCGCTTCCGCCAGGGTTGCGAGAGTCCGACAAATTGCCGCAGCCCATTTTCACTCCGGCAACGAAAGCGGCCGCCGGGCACGACGAGAATATTTCGTTCGAGCAGGCCGCGGAGATCGTTGGGCGACCGTTGGCGGAAAGAGTGCGGGACGTGACGCTGGAGATTTACCGGCGCGCCGCGGCATACGCCGAACCGCGTGGGATTTTGTTGGCGGACACGAAATTCGAATTTGGACAGTTGCATGGCGAATTGATGTGGATCGATGAAGCGCTCACCCCAGACTCTTCGCGCTTCTGGCCGGCCGCGCAGTATCAGCCGGGCGGTCCGCAAGCTTCGTTCGACAAACAGTTTGTACGCGATTACCTGGAACGGATCCACTGGCCCAAGACGCCCCCCGGGCCGGAATTGCCGGCGGATGTGGTTGCAGGCACTCGCGCCAAATATCGCGAAGCTTACCGGATACTGGTGGGCCGCGAACTGGATTAGAACGCCAGGAAGTTTACAGATCGTAACTTGCACCGGAGAGTGCCACGTGAGAGACCAGCTCGAAGGTTTGGTATCCCAGATGGTAGAACGCGGAATTCTGTTTGATGAAGCCGTGTGCGAGTTCGAAAAGCGTTTCATCAAACGCATGTTGGACCGCACGAATGGCAATCAGTCGCGAGCCGCGGAGTTATTGGGCATTCACCGCAATACGCTGAGCCGGAAAGTGGTGCAATACAAGCTGGATCACCGGCGGAGCCGAGCGCGGTAACGTCAATAGCGCAGAAGAAAACCTAACAGACAGGTTCCCCCGGCAAGTCGAAACCCGCACGCTTACAAAACCAGAGGTGCCGCACCCAACGCAGCTTTATTAGTCGCGGTTACGTTGCGCCGAGATGTACGGCGAGATCGTTCGTCGCAAAACTGCTCCTCAGGATGACAAGCCCTCTTTGGCTGAGACAAGCCAGAGGGAAGGAAGAGAGATTCCTCGCTACGCTCGGAATGACGTGGTCGAGGTGGTAAGGTGCTGGACAAGAGAATGATAGAAGACACCGGGATGAGCCCGCTGCTACAAGAGAAAACGGCCCGGGTTGCCCCGGGCCGCATATCGCGATGCAGCGGGATAAACCCGCTGCTACATGCTTGAATTACTGTTGAGGCTTTTTGGTGGTGTGCCTTGCTGGTGCTTTCTTTTCACCGGGCTTTGGCAGGTCTTCGGGGTTCACTTTGGCTTTGTCCCAATGCAACATGAAAGCAGGATCGGGATCGTAAGATTCCAAAGTTGCCGTGAACCGGACGGCATTGCCCTTTTCCAGTTTGGCAGCTTCCGGCTGATCGGCGATCTTAATGACCACATCCATGTTCGGCGTGGTGGCCGCTTCGAACTCGGCATCGCTGGTGACAAACGCGGTCTTCATGTCGACGGAATCCGCGGAGGGTGTAACCTCGATGATCTTGCCGGGTACATCGGGGAATTCCAAACCACAGGCAGCGGTCCAAGTGAGCTTGGCCTTGTCTCCACCGGCTTTCAGGTCGGTGACGACCGAGGCGATGGTCATGTCCTTGCGCGCGGCATCCAGGTCAGCTGCGCTTGGGAGTTTATAGGTAGCCGGGCGTTCCGGGGTGGTAGCCGCAAGTTGCAGCAGTTCATTCAGCTCGGCCTGAGTGAGCGCGTCGCAAACGGTGCCGCCCTGGTAGGCAGCAATCACCTTGGGCATATACGCTTTAACCTGCTTGGATTGCTGGTCGGTAGCTGTCTTCGAAGTGGCGGCGCGCGCAAACGACCAAAGAGCATCGAGCTGCTGAGGAGGATTCATGGCCAGGTAAGCGCGACCCATGTTGAAATTGGAGATGAAGTCGTCCGGGCTGGTGGCCAGAATGGTCTTGTACATCGCGATGGCGTTAGGATAATCCTTCGCGGCGAAGGCAGCGTTGGCGGCAGTGCCTTCGAAATTCAGGATGGCTTTCTTTTTGTCATCATCGAACTTGGACTGGTCATAACCCTCAGGCTTCGGCAAAGCTTCCACCGACTTCGCGCCGTCCAGCGCGGCTTGATAAGCGGCTTTGGACATGGCGGGATCGGGATTGGGAGTATTGTTATAGGCGAAAGCGCGAGCCGAGTAGGCCTGATACTTCTCCGTGGGCGTGATCTTGTCGCCGAGGGCCAATTCCTTGTCGGCATACTCGATGACCTTGGGGTAATTCTTCTGCTGCGCGTAATTCTGGTAATAAAGAGGATAGACATAGTTCAGAAGGTTGGAATTGGGATATTTCGCAACGAAATCGTCGAGCGCCTTCAGTTGCGCCTGAGGATTCTTTTCGTTGGCCGCGGCTGTGTAGGCGTTGTACTCCGCCATGGTGTACTTCTGACCCTGACCTGCAGCCTGTCCGGTGCCACCGCTAGCACCCGCAGCTTGGGCCGCCAGTTGTGGGGTGTTGACGCCCAGCAGACAAACGGCGATCAGTCCCGCCAGGCTTGCCATCCGTCGTGTCACATTCATTCCGTTATCTCCTCGTTCGTACCACCTGTACCTTTAGAATAACGCAATCTGGCAGCCACTCAAGGCGCTCACCAGTCTACTGCTCACCCCGGCAAGAAAATAGTTCTGTCGGAAACCTACGAATTATAGGGTTGTGGCGTTTTCGACGCAAGTCGAGCACCAAATTACGCAAGTATACGTTGAGTACAATGCGTGCAAACCACCTAACAGCACTTTACATACCGCACCTGCGTGGCATCCAATTTGGGCGGACCCTGTAAGTAGGATGAGTTTCGCACAAAATACGTATCCTGAGTGAGGAAGAAATGACGAACACGCGAAGCCAGGACGAAACGGTACCGGGCGGCGGGAAGGTGTTGGCGGATCATGTCGCGCTCATTACCGGCGGAAGCCGAGGGATTGGGAAGGCGATCGCAATGAAATTTGCACAACTGGGAGCGGCGGTGGCTGTTTGCGCCCGCGATCAGAAGACGTTGGAGGCAACCGCAGGCGAACTGAAAAAGTTATCGCAACGGGTACTGGCAATTCCGGCTGACGTGACCAAGGCGGATGACATTTCTTCGTTAGTGAAACTGACGGAAGAAAAACTTGGAGCGATCACGCTGCTGGTAAACAACGCTGGAATCGGCAACCCGGGATTTGGCGCGGTGCAGGAGAAAAGCGAGTCCGACTGGGATACCGTGCTGGACACGAATCTGAAGAGCGTGTTTCTGCTATCGCGAGCGGTGGCTCCGCTGATGATTCAGCGGCGGCGCGGGGACATCATCAACATCAGTTCCTTGGCGGGGAAAAATACGTTTGCGGGCGGAGGATTGTATTGCGCATCGAAATGGGGACTGCAGGGACTTACGGGCTGCATGGCTGAGGACCTGCGGGGGTATGGGATTCGCGTGAGCGTGATTTGCCCAGGAAGCGTGGCGACGGAATTTTCGGGGCGTGGGGCGAAGGATGCGTCGAAGGTGTTGACGGCGGAGGACGTGGCGCACGCGGTGGCGATGGTGGCGCTGCAAGGGCCGCAAAGTTTTATCAGCGAAGTGCAGATGCGGCCGGTGGCGAAGGCGTAGGGCGGGAGGGGGCAAACGCGGACGCGGATATTTCCTCTTGACAATAGTCGTTATAACGAATAATGTGCAGGGCATGGCGTCACGTTCCCATTCGTCGTGCCCGACCACGCAGCTGGAGGCCCAGCTTTTTGTGGCGATTCTGAAGGCGGCGGACGCTCTTTCGCAGGAAGCCGACCAGCTTTTCAAAGCTGCCGGGCTGACTTCCGCTCAATACAACGTGCTGCGCATCCTGCGTGGTGCCGAACCAGAGGGTCTGCTGTGCCGCGGCATCAGCGAACGGATGATTTCCCACGACCCGGATATCACGCGGCTCCTTGACCGTATGGAGAGCCACAACCTGATCACGCGCGAGCGCCAGAAGGAAGATCGGCGGGTAATCAAGACGCGGATTACTGGGGAAGGTCTGAAGCTGCTGAAGAAACTGGACCAGCCGGTGCACGATTTGCACAAGAAACAATTTCGACACATGTCCGCGGGCCAGTTGAAGCAATTGGCGGAATTGTTGGCGAAGGTTGAAAAACGTGAGTCGAGCTGAGGGATTCGGGCATCCAACTAGGGCTCTGGAGCCGGCTGGAAGCCGGCGCTACCAAGCGCGGAAAAGATGGCGGCTAAGCTGCAACATCAGCGGCGGCACAAAAACGAACGGCATTGCGGTAGGAGCAAGGACATTGCGGCGAAAAACTAACGGCTCGCTCGGAAAGCGGGCCCTACAAGAGCCCTACAAAGGCTGGAGGTACGATGAGCAGAATAGCGCCAACTGAGCACCCGGTGCACGAGATTATTCGCGCGCGGTGGAGTCCGCGCGCGTTTGCGGACAAGGCAATTCCCGCAGAGGTGTTGCGAAGTTTATTCGAAGCAGCGCGGTGGGCGCCATCGAGCAGCAACGAGCAGCCGTGGGCTTTTGCAGTTGCGACCCGAGATGAGGTGGAGGCGCATTCGCGGATTCTGAGTACCTTAGTGGAATTCAACCAAGTTTGGGCGAAGCACGCGCCGCTGTTGGGCATTGCGGTGTCGGCCCTTTCGTTCCGCAATGGAAACGCCAATCGCAACGCGTTCTACGATACGGGGGCAGCGATGGCGTACCTGACGGTGGAAGCTACGACGCGAGGGCTGTTCGTTCACCAGATGGCGGGATTCGATCACCGCAAAGCGAGCGAAGTGCTTTCGATCCCGACGGGTTGGGAGCCGATCGCGGCGTTTGTGGTCGGTTATCCTGGCGATCCGCAAAATTTGCCGGAGACGCTGCGGGAACGAGAAATGGCCGAGCGTACGCGCAAGCCGCTGAAGGAATTCGTAATGTCCGGAAAGTGGGGCGAGCCCGCTCGTTTTCTGAATCAATGAACAGAGATTCCTCACTGCGCGGCCTTCGTTCGGAATGACGGATTTTTTGGGCGGCCGGTAGGGGATGATTGCGGGTGCAGCGGGATAAACGCCCGGCTACAGAGGAATAGGCTACAGAGGAATAGAAGGTCACACTAATGCCATCGCTCCTGGAAGTTCTTTTCCGTCACGGATATTTTTTTCTGGCGACGTGGGTGTTTCTAGAGCAGATTGGTTTGCCTCTTCCGTCATTCCCGGTTTTATTGGCAGCGGGCGCGCTGGCGGGAAGTGGACGGATGAACTTTGCGACGGCGCTGCTGCTGTGCACATTGGCTACGCTGATCGCCGACGTGACCTGGTACGAATTGGGGCACCGCAAGGGAATCAAAGTGGTGCAGTGGCTGTGCAAGATTTCACTGGAGCCGGATTCGTGCGTGCGGCGCACCGAGGGTTTGTTCGAAAAGCAAGGCGCGCGTTCCCTGTTGTTCGCGAAGTTTCTTCCTGGCCTGAATGCGGTAGCAACCCCGCTTGCCGGCATCTTTCAGATGCGTCTGCGCAAGTTTCTGCTGTTCGATGGGTTGGGCGTGCTGCTGTGGCTGATCACGTACATGGGGCTTGGATATTTTTTTAGCAGCCAGATTGAACGAATTGCGCAGAACGCCACAGCATTGGGCAGTTGGCTGGTGGTAATTCTGATTGCTCTGTTCGCGCTGTACATCGCATATAAATATGCCGCGCGCGAAAAGTTTATCCGGGATCTGCGCGTGAGCCGCATCAGTGTCGATGAATTGAAACAGAAAATTGATGCCGGGGAACCTGTTTCCATTGTCGACCTGCGCCACGACCTGGATTTCGAAGCGGACCCGGAGACCATTCCCGGCGCGGTGCATCTGGATACGAAAGAGTTGACGGAGAAGATGTTGCCGATGGATCGCGAGGTCATTCTTTACTGCACTTGACCAAACGAAGCCACCAGCGCCCGTGTGGCGCTGCTCCTTCGAAAACGAGGCGTTCACCGGATTCGTCCACTTCAGGGTGGCCTGGAAGCGTGGAGGGAACGCGGGTATCCGATGGCGGGCGTTTCGCCGGGCGATGCGGGTGGTTAGGAGTGCGAGTTTGTGGTTGATGTTGTGGGTGACACCGGGCCCAAAACCGTCATGAGAGATTCCTCGCTTCGCTCGGAATGACGGACAAATGGAAAAAGGAGATGGTCGATGAGCATCAATGTGCAGGTGATTTTCTACAGTATGTACGGGCACGTATACCGCATGGCGGAAGCGGTGGCTGAAGGAGCGCGGCAAGTGTCCGGAGCGGAAGTGTCGGTATACCAGGTGCAGGAACTTGTGCCCGATGATGTGCTGGAAAAGTACGGAGCCAAGGCAGCGCGCGCTTCGTTCGCGAAGGTTCCGGTGGCGAAAGTGGAGCAATTGGTGGATGCACACGCAATTATTTTTGGGACGCCGACGCGCTTCGGAAATATGGCGGCACAGATGAGGAATTTTTTGGATCAGACGGGGCCGCTGTGGATGAAGGGTGCGCTGATTGGAAAAGTGGGAAGCGTGTTCGCGTCGACGGGCACACAACATGGCGGACAGGAAACCACCATTACCAGCTTCCACAGCACGCTGCTGCACCAAGGCATGATCGTCGTCGGCGTGCCCTATAGCGAGCCTGGCTTAACCTATATGGGCGAAATTTCCGGCGGGACTCCGTACGGGGCCACCACGATGGCCGGAGCCGACGGTTCACGCCAGCCCACCGAAAATGAACTAAAGATTGCGCGGCATCAGGGCAAGCACGTGGCGGAGATTGCCAGCAAGTTGTTCCGGTAAGCCAAAAAAGAGCGCGGGATAAACCCGTTGTTAGGTTACAGGCGGGGGAGGACGATTCCGCCTTGGGATTGGTATTTGCCTTTTTTGTCTTTGTAGCTGACTTCGCAGGGTTCATCGCTTTCGAAGAAGAGCACCTGGCACAGGCCTTCGTTGGCGTAAATCTTGGCGGGTAGCGGCGTGGTGTTGCTGATTTCCAGGGTGACATAGCCTTCCCATTCGGGTTCGAAGGGCGTGACATTCACGATGATGCCGCAGCGCGCGTAGGTGGATTTTCCCAGGCAGATGGTGAGCACGTTGCGCGGGATGCGGAAATATTCCACGGACCGAGCGAGCGCGAAGGAGTTCGGCGGAATGAGGCAGGCATCGCCCTTGTATTCGACGAGCGAGCGCGGATCAAAATGCTTGGGGTCCACGATGGTGGAGTTCACGTTGGTGAAAATTTTGAATTCGTCCGCGACGCGGATGTCGTAGCCGTACGAGGATACACCGTAGCTGATGACCCCTTCCCGAATCTGCCGATCGGTGAACGGCTCAATCATTTTGTGTTGCAGGGCCATGCGGCGAATCCAGCTGTCTGGCTTAACGGACATCCATTCCTCCTGTGGAGAAAAACGTGTACTCTCAAAAGGTTCAGTGTAGATGAGGCGTCACGTCTTGACAACCCGAAGCGCAGCCTCTAGCATCGGGCCACGGAATCCAGGAGGGTGGTGTGATCAAGCTCGACATCGTAAATGCCGTAGTCGGGAAGACCAATATCAGCCGCACAAAGGCGGAACAGGCTGTCGAGACCGTCTTTGAATCGCTCAAGAATGCGTTGGGGCGCGGGCAGCGCATTGAACTGCGCAAATTCGGCGTGTTTAGCGTGAAGCCGCGCAAAACCGGGATTGGCCGCAATCCTCGCACGGGCGAAGAGGTGAGCATCCCGCCGGGAAAAGCGGTGCGGTTCAAGCCCGGCAAAGAACTGCAAGGATTGGAAGATACAACCGCGCCAGCGCCGGTAAAATAAATTAAAATAACCTTGTGAATCCTCAGGAATCCGATCGGCGCGCTCCCGCTTATCCGCAACCGTCCTCGTGGTCCCCCCGCTCGAATGTTGCTTCGTACTATCAGGCTGTGCGCGTTCACCCGTCATTGCGGTCATTGCTGATGGCAACGGGATTGTTTTTACTGACGATGCTTACGTCGCTGCTGGCGGGAGCCCATTTTGCGGCGGCGTACGCGCATAACCAGGCGGCTTCGTTCGACACATTATTTCGGATGTTTACGATGGCCTACCGGCACCCGGCGGTGCTGCTGTCTGGTTTGCCGTTTGCGGTGACGCTGCTGACGATTCTGTTGGCGCACGAACTGGGTCATTACTTTGCTTGCCGCCATCATCACATCCATTCCAGCTACCCGTTTTTTATTCCGGCGCCGACGCTGATTGGAACATTTGGGCGCGTTCATTTTGATTCGATCGCCGATCCGGTCGTCTCGCGCGCTGTTTGATGTGGGCGCTTCGGGGCCGTTGGTTGGATTTCTTTTCGCGTTGCCGGCGCTGGCATATGGGGTGCTGCACGCCGGGTGGTGCCGTCTCTGGCGTTCGATCCGAATGCGGATGTGGTGTTTGGTGTGCCACTGATATTGAAGCTGATGACCGCGGTGGTGCAACCAAATGCGCGTGCGGCGGATTTGTTGCTGGATCCCGTAGGACGCGCGGCGTGGGTGGGACTCTTCGCTACTGCACTCAACCTGCTTCCGGTGGGACAGCTTGATCGGCGGGCACATTGTGCGATCGATCAGCCCGCGCGCATCGCGTGATTACGCTGCTGTTGCCCGCAGTGCTGGTGGCGCTGGGAATTTTTGCGGCATGGATGGCTGCTGTGGGCGTTGATTCTGCTGGGGCTGCGATTCTTTCGCATGGCACCGATCTATGATCCGGTGCCGCTCGACCCGAACCGGCGGTTCGGTGCGTTTCTGGCGCTGGTGGTGTTCGTGCTGTGCTTCATGCCCAGCCCGCTGTGAGCCATTTGGAACCCAAAATCGAAACGCAGAGTTCTGCCGGGAATGCCTCGCACCAACTGGCGCGCAGCTTGCGCGAGCGTGATCTTCTTTATTTATTTGTAGGCTCGGTGATCGGGTCGGGAATTTTTTTGACGCCAGGCTTGATCCTACGGGAAGTGGGCGGGTCGGTCGGTTATTCCCTGCTGGTGTGGTTGATTGGCGGCGCATTGTCGTTGGTCGGGGCGCTGACCTACGCGGAATTGGCCGCGGCGAATCCGGAAGCGGGCGGGCTGTACTGCTACATACGCGACGCGTTCGGGAGGCTGCCCGCGTTTTTGTATGGCTGGTCGCTGCTGCTGGTGATTGCGAGCGCCACGATCGGCGCACTGGCCCACGCGTTCACAGCGTATCTGGCGGAAATTATCCCGCTATCGGAAGCCGGGCGAATGATCGTACCGATTTTGATGATTGCGGTCGTGACGTTTGTGAATGTGTGGGGAACGCGAAAAAGTTCGGACCTGCAGAACGTCACGACGCTGATCAAGGTGGGAATCATCGTGGTGCTGGGTACGGTGCTGCTGGCGATTGGGCTGGGAAGGGGCAAGCATACAGCGGAAATTCCCGCGGCGATGGGTTCATCGCTGAGTGGCCACGCGCTCTTGACAGGGTTTGGATTCGCGATGATTACGGTTTTGTGGGCCTATCAAGGTTGGCAATTCGGGACCTATAGCGCGGGCGAGGTGAAAAATCCGCAGAAAAGTTTTCCGCGCGCGTTTCTGGCGGGTTCGCTGTTGCTGGTGGGACTTTATCTTTTTGCAGTGATTGCGTACCTGGTGGCGCTGGGGCCGAAGGCGGCGACGGCGAGCGATACGATAGCCGCGGCTGCGGCTACTTCGTTGATGGGTCCGTGGGCGGGGATGCTGGTCGCCGGGACGATTTTGGTTTCCACGTTCAGTTCGACGAATAGCGTGATGTTGACCGCGCCGCGGGTGTTCTTCGCGATGGCGAACGATCATCTTTTTTTCAAGAAGCTGGCCGAGGTGCATCCGCGATTCGGAACACCAGCCGCGGCGGTTCTAGTTCTTGGGATTTGGTCGTGCCTGCTGACGCTCATGGGCGGATTCGAAAAATTGGCGAATGGCGCGATCCTGATTGGCTGGATTTTCTATGGGCTGGGCGCGGCGGCGATTTTTCCGTTGCGGTCGGCGAATCGCGGGAAAGCGATTCCCTATCGTGTGCCCTGGTATCCGGTGGCACCGCTGCTTTTCGTCTTGGCGGCATTGGCGATTGTGGGAAATGCGGTGTATAGCGCGTTGGCGGACCCGCGGCAGTTTACGTATTTGTTGGTGGCGATTGCGATTATGTTGTTGGGGTTGCCGGGATATTTTTTCTGGTCGCGGCGGAAGCGGTAGGGATTGTCGCGATTGATCGATCAAGAGAGATTCCTCACTACGTTCGGAATGACGGGCTTTGTGGGTGGTGCAGAGGAACCTGATCGATCCAAGAGAGACTCATCGCAAAAGGCGCGATGGAAAATCGTACCTCACTACGTTCGGAATGACATGTTTGTGGTGTTTCGTAGAGGAACGGTCCGCCTCGGAAGGCGGGCCCTACATTTAGAGTAGAGTTAAAGGATCCATGTCGACCAGGACGGCGGTTTGGGGGATTTCGTTGGCTTCGCAGAACGTCAGCGCGGCACTTAGGATCTTTGTGAGGAGCGATTTCTTCGGCGATTTGAGCAGAAATTGGTAGCGATGCTCTTTTTTGAGGCGGGCCAGCGGAGCTGAGGCAGGACCGAGGACGCGGACGCCTTTCCCGTTGTGCGGTGAAAAATATTCCGAGAGCTGGCGCGACCAGCGAATCGCATTTTCGAGCTTGGTATCACGAACGATGACGTTGGCGAGCGATGTGAAAGGCGGATACATCATCATTCTGCGGAAATGCAGCTCGCGTTCGTAGAACGAAACGTAATCCTGTTTCACGGCATCCTGCACGGCGTAATGCTCAGGGTAGTAGGTCTGGATGAGCACGCGGCCGGGCAGCTCTCCGCGACCAGCGCGCCCGGCGACTTGGGTGAGCAACTGGAAGGTGCGCTCGGCTGCGCGAAAATCGGGCAAGCTGAGCGAGGAATCGGCAGAAATTACGCCGACCAGTGTGACACGCTGAAAGTCGTGGCCTTTGGCGAGCATTTGCGTGCCTACGAGAATGTCCAGCGCGCCACTGGCAAACGCGCCCAGGGTTTCCTGATATTGCTGCTTGGTGCGCGCGGTGTCGCGGTCGAGGCGTGCGATGCGTGCGCCTGGAAAATCTTTGCGCAGCCGCTCCTCCAGGTGCTCCGAGCCTTCACCAAAGTAGTACACGTACTTCGAGTCGCATTTGGGGCAAACCTTGGGAAGGGGTTGAATCGACGCGCAGTAGTGGCATTCGAGACGATTGCGGCTTTTGTGGTAGGTCATGGAAATGCTGCAATTCACGCATTGCACGGACGCGCCACAACTACGACAAAGCACAGACCAGGAATAGCCGCGACGATTGATGAGAATGAGGGCCTGGGTGCGGAATTCCAGGCACTCCAGGATTCCCGCGTGCAGCGTTTGCGAAATGGGATTGAGTTTTTGGGTCTGCTGGAAATCGGTGCGCAGATCGACAATTTCAACGGCCGCGAGATCGCGGTCGGCGACCCGCGAGGCCATGGTGAGCAATTCGTATTTTCCGTTCATCGCGTGATGATAGGTCTCGAGGCACGGAGTGGCGGAGCCGAGGAGGGACGCGGCATTTTCCAGTTTTGCGCGCATGATGGCCACGTCGCGTCCGTGATAGCGAGGCGTTTCTTCCTGCTTGTAGCTGTTCTCCTGTTCTTCGTCGACAATCACAAGGCCGAGGTTCTGCAGCGGCGCGAAAATCGCCGAGCGGGTGCCCACGACCACGCGCGCGTCGCCTTTGCGCACGCGCCACCATTCCTGGGCGCGCTCGACATCACTCAGCGCGGAGTGCAGCACCGCGACGCCTTCGAATCGCGCGCCAAACCAAGCGCGGCACTGGCGGCCAATCCAAAGGGTCAACGCAATTTCGGGAACAAGAATAATGGCAGTCTTGCCGCGAGCAAGAATGTCCTGCACAGCTCGTAAGTACACTTCGGTCTTGCCGCTGCCGGTCACACCATGAAGCAATTGCACGCCAAATTCGCCGAGTTCGAAACGCGCGCGGATGGCCTTGAAGGCGCTTTCCTGCGTTTCGTTCAAAGTGTGGGCCGGGGGCGTGTAACCCGTGTCGAAGGGGTCCTCGACGGGATCGACGGGCTCTTCCCAGCTTTCCAGTAGGCCATCGCGAAGCATGCGGTCAATCAGGGCACGGGAAACTTGCGCGAGTTTCAAGAGCTGCGGCATGGGCAAGGGGCCGCGCTCGGTCTGCAATAAGGCGCGAATTCTCGTTTCTTTTTCGGCTAACGCTGGGTCGTTGAGATCGTTTGGCGGCGAGTTCTGTGGGGTAATCCCACGCTCAGGTCCTTTCCATGCGACGACGCGCTGGGTTTTGCGTTTGCGGCCCTGCATGGTCTCGCGAATTTCAAGGTAGCCGCGGCGTTGCAACCTTTGCAGGGACTCCGCAGTGATACCGAGCTTGGCTGGCAGCCCGAGCGCCAATTCGCCTTTTCTGGCGAGCAATTTCTGAAGGAATTGCGCTTCGGAGCCGTCCAAATCTGTGAGCGCACTTCCCTGCTCAACCTTTCTCGCGAGTGCGCGGCCTGATTCGGTCAGCACGATTTGCCGCTTCATGGCGATTTCGGTGACCGGAGGCAACATGGCTCGGAACACTTCGCCGATGGGCGCGAGGTAATAGTTGGCAATCCATTGACCGAGTTCCAGGAGCTTGGGAGTGAGCGCGGGAACCAAGTCGAGGACTTTTTGGATTTCGCGAATGTTTGTCCCGTCCGGAACGTTCGCTGTGGATTCAACGACGACGCCTACCAGCGATTTTTTGCGGAAGGGCACGAGGACACGGGTGCCGGGCTGCAGTTGTGCGCGCAAAGATTCCGGGACGGCGTAGGTGAAAGTTGTGCGCAGCGGCACCGGGGTGGCCACGTTGCAATAGGGTTCCTTCATTGTGCGTGAGTCGCCAGAATCGGCGAGATGTTCTCGAGGGTAGTTTAGCAGTTGTGGGAGGGGTGAGAAAAAACCGCGCGTGGCTGGGACAGTTGTGCTGACGCTGTGGTTGAGATCCCTTCGCGCTAAAAAGCGCGCTGAGGATGACTCGATGTGGTGTTTGTGGGTGGAAACCCAAGATCCCACATGCAACGACGGCATTTGTGGCAACCCTTGTTGGGTGATTTGCGGAATTCGTGGATGCGGGAGCAGGGCTCCCGCTGAGCGGTTTGCGGTTGATGTTGGTTGCGCAAAGCGGCAGCTGGGCTGCCGCACTCCACACTATCGGGCGACCACTGCTATGCCGGCGAAGATTGAGGCTACGCCTAGCCATTGGATTCTGGTGATTCGCTCGTGGAGGATGGTGGCGGCGAGGGCTACGGTTACGGCGCCGTATAGGGAGGAGAGCACGGTGACGACGGAGACTTGTTCGAGGCGCATTCCATAGTTGTTTAAAACATATGCGCCTGTGTCGAGCGTCCCATGCCGAGCAAGTAGGATAGTGGCCATTTCGTTTCTGGTAGCGGAGATGGATTTCGACGTGGCCGAATTAGAACTACCACGCCAGCGACTACGACGCAGGTCAGGCGCACAACCCAGACCGTCTGAGCGCCGCCCAGGAGGGTATGGCACGAATGCCGAGTACCCAGAACAATAAGCCGAAGCCAATGGCGGAGGCGATCGCCCATCCAACTCCCAGATTGCGTTTGTGCAGCTGCGAGTGCGGATCGACCGGGTTGGCGTTCGACGGTGGTTCCTCTCCGCGGGCCACGATCACCACGCCGGCCAGGATCAGTGCCAAGCCTGCGAGGCGCAACGCAGTCAATCGTTCACCGGTGAGCGCCGCCAGGAGCATGGTGAGCGCGGGATAGGTTGCGGAAATCGGCGCTACCACAGAAATTTTGCCGATTTCGAAGGAACGGTAGAGCGCGAAGGTGGCTGCGGCGTTCAAAACGCCGGCGCAAAGTCCCCAGGCCCACGGTTTCGCGCCAAATGCGAGGCTGAGACGACCGAATCCGCCGAGCCAGTGCAGCGCTAGCGTGAGCAAGAGAAATCCGATGAGCTGCATATACAGCATGGCGCGAAGCGCACCGATTTTTTGCGCGGCAAAACGCGCCAACAGATCCGAAGTGCCCCAGGAAATCGCGGTGAGGAGCCCGAGTAAGATGCCCATGATGAGGGATTATTGTGAGGACTTTTTCTTTGGGAGCTGTAGGCCCAGTTCAGCCATCACCTTTTGCAGATCTTTCCAGACGTCGGCCTTGGCGGGCGGATTGCGCAGCAAATAGGCAGGGTGATAGGTAGCCATGAGTTTGCGGCCGCGCCACTCTTGCCAGTCGCCGCGAAACTGGGAGATGCCGCGGGTGGTCTGGAGAATTGTTTTCGCCGCGACAGCGCCGAGGCAGACGATGACTTTGGGATTGATGGCATCAATCTGGCGCAGGAGGTACGGGGAACAGGTTTGCACTTCGTCTGGCTCTGGGGCGCGATTCTCGGGTGGCCGGCACTTGACCACATTGCAGATGTAAACGTCTTTGCGCTGAAGGCCCATCGCTTCGATCATCTGGGTGAGCAGTTTGCCGGCGCGCCCGACGAACGGGAGACCCTGCCTATCTTCATCGGCGCCCGGCCCCTCACCGACGAAGACCAGTTTTGCGTTTGCGCTGCCGTCTCCAAATACGAGTTTGTGCCTGCCCTTATGCAGCTTGCAACGGGTGCAATCGCCGAGGTCTTCGAGAATCCTTGGCAGAGTATCGTTTGCGATTTTGTTCACCTCTTCGAAGAGCGACGGACCAGACGGCGCGGTAAGCGGTGTAATACGAACTGGTGTTGCGGGACCGGCGGGAATCGCGACTGTGGCGGCCACAGGTCTGCCGGCTGCAGCGATCCGGTCCCGATAAAAGAGGCGTATGCCCAAGTCTTCGTAATAGCGGAGGCGCTCTTCAATTTTTTGTTGCAAGGATTCGGGAATGGATGGGGGCATGATCTCTCAGTCGCTGGCTCGCTGGGAAGCAGGCTTGCTTTTCAGTACGCCGCGGAGGCGAAGTAGTTCATCGAGAATTCGGTGGGCCACTTCCGTCTTCCTAAGACGAGGCAAGGGCAAATCGCGGCCGTCGCGGGACAACAAGGTGACGACATTGGTGTCCACGTCGAAGCCGGCGCCTTCGGCGGTAATATCGTTGGCGACGATGAGATCGGCGTTTTTGTGCGCCAGCTTCTTGCGGGCATTTTCGGCGACATTTTCAGTTTCCGCAGCAAAGCCCACGACAAGGCGTTCGGCCTTATTTTTGGCGGCGGCCGCGAGAATGTCCGTGTTGGGCTCGAGATGGAGGGTCAGTTCGCCGTCGCTGCGTTTCATTTTCTGATCGGATCGATGCGCAGGCCGGTAGTCGGCGACCGCGGCGGCAAAAATGCCGATCGTGCAAGAAAGAAAATGAGACTGCACCGCGCGGAGCATCTCTTCCGCGCTTCGCACGTCGATGCGCTGCACATTGGGCGGAGTCTCCAGCGCGGTCGGCCCGCTAACGAGAACGACTTGGGCGCCGCGTCTGGCTGCGGCTTCAGCGATGGCGTAGCCCATCTTGCCCGAAGAACGGTTGGTGAGATAGCGCACTGGGTCAAGGTCTTCGCAAGTGGGGCCTGCGGTCACCAGAATGGTTTCGCCGGCAAGATCCTGCTCAGCCTTGAGCACGTCGCGGACGGCGCTGAGGATTTCTTCCTGCTCCGCCAGACGCCCGGAACCAATCATGCCGCAAGCGAGGTAACCTTCGCTGGGCTGTACGATACGCACACCACGCGCGCGAAGCGTCGCTACATTTTCCTGGGTGGCCGCATGCTGCCACATATTCACATTCATGGCGGGAGCCACGATTACGGGAGCAGTCGAAGCGAGATAAAGTGTGGTGAGAAAATCGTCAGCCACTCCGCGAGCAAATTTCGCGAGAATGTCCGCGGTCGCAGGGGCGACGAGGAGCAAATCGGTGCGCTGAGCCACAGCGATGTGGTCGATGGCGGAATCGAGGCTGCCTTCACCGCCGGGCTGATTCGAAAATAAGTCGGTGATCACGCGTTGTCCGCTGAGGGCGGCAAAGGTGAGGGGAGTGATGAACTCGCGAGCGGCGCGGGTCATGACGACCTGGATGGAGTGTCCCTCGTCTTGCAGGCGGCGAAGCAATTCGGCGGACTTGTAGGCCGCGATTCCGCCGGTAACGCCGAGGGTGATGCGCATAGCCGCTTCGCGTCGCAGGCGCTATTTGCGCCGCTTGGCGTCCTTTTCGTCGCCGGACTCCGGCGATTCGGAGAAATCGTATTCAATCAGGCCGTGGGTGACTTCTTCACAGGCGATGCGGGTAGCCTTCTGGGTGCGCGCACTTTCCAACATGGGCGGCGCACCAGCCATAATCTGACGCGCGCGGCGTGCAGCCAATACAACGTAAGCAAACTGGCTCTCGGGCGCTTTGGTTTGCACGGTCATGAGTATCTTACCCTCCAAACGATGCCAGAACTTGTCTTACGCGATCGCGGCGACGTGCACTGGTACAACGCAAAGCCGTGACGATGGCCTGCGCTTCCCTTCCTGCACGTTCCACATCATCGTTGACGATACAAAAATCATAAAATTGGCTCTCGGCAATTTCCTCACGAGCCTTGGCCAGACGCCTGGCAATTTCGTCGTCAGCGTCTTGCGCCCGGAGCCGCAGCCTGCGCTCCACTTCCTCGCGGGACGGCGGCAGTATAAAGATGGCCACGGATTCTGGCAATTTTTGCTTCACCTGTTTGGCACCCTGCACATCGATTTCGAGCACCAAATCCCGTCCACTGCGCCGCGATTCCTCGAGCCACTTCTTCGGCGTTCCATAAGAATGTTTACCAAAAACTTGAGCATATTCCAGGAACTCACCGCGGGCTACCATGGCGTCGAACTCCGCCTCAGTGACAAAATCATAACATTTTCCACTTGCCTCGGTAGTCCGCCGCACCCGAGTAGTACAGGATACGGAAGGCATGGTGCCGGGCAATTCCAAAATTCTTTGCACCAGAGTGCTTTTGCCAGATCCCGAAGGACCGGAAACAATTACGATTAACGGCTCTACCGCTGCTCCTTCAGTCATTCGATGTTCTGGACCTGCTCGCGCAATTTTTCAATGTCGGCCTTTATTTCCAAAGCCAGACCGGTGATCGCCAGCGCTTCGTTTTCGACTCCTGGCGTTTTGGACAGCATGGTGTTGGCTTCGCGATGCATCTCCTGCAGCAGGAAATCCAATTTTTTGCCAAGTTCACCCGCGCCATCCAAGAGCCTGGAGAATTGCTGGAGGTGGCTGCGCAGGCGGTCTAATTCTTCACTGATATCGCTACGTTCCGCAAGTAAGGCGGCTTCCTGGGCGAGGCGCGCGGGTTCAATATTGGTGCCATTCAACAATTCGCGCAACCTGGCTTCCAGGCGGCGAGCGAAAGCGGGGCGCAGGGTGCTGACGAATTCGCGAACCTGGTCGGCTTCGAATCCGATTTTGGCAACGCGCGCACGCAATTCTTCGGTGAGATGGCGGCCTTCGTTGCGGCGCATCTCGTCCATCTTGACCAGCGCATCCTGAAGAAAGGTCTCCAGCACGCGTCCCAGTTCTTCCTGGGCGTCTTCGGTTTCCGGCAAGGCGGTGGCCAGGCCGGTAATCACGCCGGGAAGGCGCAGCAGGGCAACCATGTCCAATTCGGCTTGCCCGCCGGTCTGCTTGCGCAAATCTTCGGCGGTGTGAAGGTAGGCTTTCAGCAATTCACGATTGACGTGCACGGGCGCGGTTTCGCTGGGGTCCATGCTGACGTGCACATCGATATGGCCACGATGGATGCGGCCGCGAACAGCCTGGCGGAGGCGGTGCTCGTAGGGCTCGAGAGAATCGGGGATACGCAGCTTCACATCAAGGAAGCGGTGGTTGACGCTTTTCACGCTGACACGAATCAGCCAGCCTTCAAACTCGCCGCGCACCATGGCGTACCCGGTCATGGACCGGCATTCCGCGTTGTTGGCGACTCCGACTGGCTCCATGGAAGTTTTCGGGCTCATTCCTTTTTGTTGGACCCCGCCATGTTTGCGTTTGGCGATTCGGCCTGCAGGAGTATTTCGTCATCGGCGAATTGCAAATCGTGCAATCGCGCGTAACTTCCGCCCTTGGCCAGTAATTCCGAGTGCGTTCCGCTCTCCCGGATGCGTCCATCCTCCAATACTAGAATTTTATCGGCTTTCCGCACCGTACCCAAGCGATGCGCAATCACAAAGGAGGTTCGGCCGACCATAAGGTTGCCGAGCGCCTTCTGAACAAATTGTTCGGACTCGGAGTCCAATTCGGAAGTGGCTTCATCGAGAATCAAGATTGGGGAATTTTTGAGGATAGCGCGGGCAATGGCGATGCGCTGGCGCTGTCCTCCGCTCAAGCGCGTACCGCGTTCGCCGATTATGGTGTTGTAGCCGTTGGGCAATTCTAGGATAAAGTCGTGAGCCAGCGCAGCCTGTGCAGCTTCTTCCACTTTTTGCTGCGGGACGTCGCCCATTCCGTAGCAAATGTTATTGCGGACGGTATCATGAAACAGAATATTTTCCTGGGTAACCATGGAAATCTGCTCGCGTAACGAGCGCAGATTCATTTCACGAACGTTGGTGCCGTCAACGCGAATGGCTCCGCCGGAGACTTCGTAGAAACGTGGCAAAAGATTGACGAGGGTGGTCTTTCCGGCGCCACTGGAGCCGACGATGGCGACCACTTCTCCTTTGGCGGCGGAAAGGCTGACGCGATCGAGAACGGGGGCGCAGTCTGGTTCGTAGGCAAAGGTGACATTCTCAAAGGTGATGTCGCGGGAAATACCATGCAGGGTCTTGCCGCCTTGTTGGTCGAGCACTTCCTCTTCGCGATCGAGATACGCGAATACCTGGGTGCTGGCTCCTTGCGCGGCCTGGAATTGTTGATAGACGTAACCCATGCGCTTTACGGGCATGTACGCGTTGAACATGGCGTAGAGAAATGCGAAGAATTGGGGTTCGCTGATTTCCTTGTGTTGGATCTGGCCGCGGGCGTAGAGGAGCAGGAGAGGAATGACGATTCCGCCGAGAAGATCCATGAGCGGAGAAGTAATGACGGCCGCACGAACCCAACGCATGCTTTCGCGCAACAAGCGGCGAGAGACTTCGCGGAATTTGCGAATCTCCGAATCTTCCATGCCGAAGGCTTTGACGATGCGGTTGCCGCTGACGGTTTCTTCGAGAATCTGGCTGAGGTCGCCAAGGCGGGTTTGGCTGTGACCGACGGACAGGCGGATTTTCCTGCCTAATTTGTTGATGGGATAAACAACGAGAGGCAAGAGCACGGTCGTAAAAATCGAAAGCTTCCAATCCAGCATGAGCATGACGCTGACGAGGGCAATGAAGGTGAAGCTTTTTTGAAAAAGGTCGGCGAGGTACTCGCTGAGGGCGAGTCGAGTTTTGTCAACGTCGTTGATGGTGGTGGAGATGATGCGGCCGGTCTGGTTCCGCTGGAAGAAGCCGATGGGCTGGCGAATTATTTTTTCGTATAGCTGGTTGCGCAAGTCGCGGATGGCGGCGTGGCCAGCATATTGAATCTGGGTGACACCAAGATATTCGGCGACGGCTTTCGTGGCATACAGGGTAAAGAGGGTGAGCGCAAAAATCGTGGCGACGTTGTGGATGCTGGGGAAGAACCAATTGAGGTAAATAGTGTGGCCGTTCCATGGCAACTTGACCAGAGGGAGTTGCTTGCTGGATTTGCTTGGATCCAACACGTATTCGACGGCCGGGACAATCATCAGGGCCACGATGCCCTCGGCGGCAGCGACGAAGGCGACGAGCAACACCCCGAGCAGCAGCCGGAAACTGTACGGCTTCACATAGCCAAAAAGCCGCCTGAGTTGCGGTGAAATCAGTTGCCCCACTCCTGCCCCTCGAGTCCTTCCCACCCTGCTCTTTCTACGCTATGCGCCCAGAGTATACCGTGTCAAATGACAGACCGGAGTTGTTCCTTGTCTGCGGATTCGTACGACGGGAGAATCGTGTGGACATAAGGGGCAGCAGCGCCGCGCCCCCACAAGTGGAACGCCGGCTCGCGACACGTGCGTGCTGCTGAATAGGAGCTGCCCCGGAAAGTGATCTTGGTGGCGTGTGTTATTCTCGCTTTCATCTTTTGATTACGAGCCAAAAACAGTGACGCAACCCTCCGACGTTGACGTGTCCATCGAGAAAGCGTTTCAGTTGGCAAGGTCCGTGCCGGGATTTCTTGGCGATAAGGAACTGAGATTTTTGGGTTCGTTGGCGGCACTGACACCAGCAAAAGGGAGCATTGTGGAGATTGGCAGCTTCAAGGGTAAGTCGACGGTGATGCTGGCATCGATCGCTGGACGATTCGGGCTGGGACGCGTCGTGGCAATCGATCCGCATAAGGGTCTCGGGTACCTGGGCACGGAGAATCCGTATCTGTCGCCGACCTACGAAGTGTTTTTGAATTCGCTGAAGACCGCGGGCGTGGAAGAGCACGTGGAACCGCACCGCGCGCTGTCGCAGGATGTGGCGATGAAGTGGGACCGGCCGATCCGGCTGCTGTGGATCGATGGGGATCACTCGTATAGTGGATGCAAAGAGGACTTTGATCTATTCGGCCCTCACCTTGCGGGGGGGCAGTGATTGCGTTTCATGACAGCTTGAACACATTCGAGGGACCAATTCGCGTGTTCGTGGAAGAGATTCTACGGTCCGATCGTTTTGGGCCTTGCGGATTTGTGCATTCGATTGCGTGGGGCCAATTTAGACCGGTGGATGGAGTGCTTTACCAGGAGCAGCGGGAGAGGTTGGAAGCACGGGCGGCGCGGTTGATTCCGTTTGTGAGGAACGATAAAGAGCCGAAGGGATTACGGAAGATTGCGTACAAGTTGAATCGTTCGCGAGTGCCTCGGAAGCTGCCGGGTACGGAGGAACTGCGGAGGATGCTGGGACCGATTTAAGGGCCAGTTCTTTCGAGGATGCGCAAAGACGATTTATTACTTATCGAGATCGCGATGGAGGACGCGGGTGGCGAAGCCTTTTTTGGCGAGGGAGTGCTTCATCCATTCGGCCATCATGACGGAACGGTGCTTGCCACCGGTGCAGCCGAAGGCGATGGTGAGATAGCTTTTGCCTTCGTCAATGTAGTGCGGAATCAAATAGGTGAGCAGGCCCTGCATCCGGCGCAAGAATTCGCCGGTTTGCGGGAAGGACTGGATGTAGCGGCGGACGCGCACATCTTTTCCGGTGTAGCGTCGGAGCTTGGGCACGAAGTGGGGATTGGGCAGGAAACGCACATCGAACATGAGATCGGCGTCGGTGGGCACGCCGAATTTATAGCCGAAGCTGACGAGCGAGACGAGCAGGGGGCGTTTGCTTTCGGTCTTGAAACGGTCATTCACGAATTGCCGCAGTTCGTGCACATTGAACTGCGTGGTGTCGATGACGACATCGGCGAGCTTGCGAATCGGCTCCATCAAGACTTCTTCGTGGCGCAAACTTTCGCGCACGGAATAGTCTTTGCCGAGGGGATGAGGACGCCGGGTTTCGCTGTAACGACGGAGCAGCGCATCTTCCTGGGCCTCAATGTAGACGAGGATGATGGGATGATCGCGGCGCAGGTGCCTTAAGAGTCCGGGCAATTTTTCCAGCTGCAGGCCTTCGCGCGCGTCCACCAAGAGGGCGGCGCGGCGCAAGTCTCCTTCACCGGCAGCGTGCAATTCCGCAAAGATGGGGATGAGTTCGACAGGCAGGTTGTCCACACAGTAGTAGCCCATGTCTTCGAAGGCTTTGAGGACGGTGCTTTTGCCGGAGCCGGAAAGTCCGGTGAGGATGACGAGTTGGCGGCCAGGACTTCTCGCTGGGCGGGAATTGCTTTTGGTGCGCTTCACGGTTCCCGTGGGTCAGCTCTTGACCCGGCGCTGGTGGGTGCTGGGGATGCGCATATCTTCGCGGTACTTGGCCACGGTGCGGCGGGTAACGTGAATGCCGTTCTCTTCCAGTTTTTTGGCAATTTGTTCGTCGGTGAGCGGTTTGGTGTTGTCTTCCTCGTCGATCATTTTCTTGACCAGGCGCTTGAGGGTTTGCAGGGACATGCCGCCGCCCTCGGGCCCGTTCACCGCTTCGCTGAAGAAGGAGCGCAATTCGATAACGCCCTGAGGGGTATGCGCATATTTACTGGCGACGGCGCGGCTCACGGTGGATGGGTGCACACCGACCTCTTCCGCGACTTCCTTGATCATCATGGGCTTCAGCGTGTCTGGGCCGTGATCTAGAAATTCGCCCTGGCGCGCGATAATGGACTGGCAGACCCGCAAAATGGTGTGCTTGCGCTGTTCGATGTTCTTCATCAACTGGATGGCCGCGGTGAAACGTTCCTTGACGTAGTTGCGCACGTCTTTATCGGCCGCGTCGCGCACCAGGAGGCGGCGGTACGTGGGGCTGAGACGCAACTGCGGCATATCGTCTTCGTTGAGGAAAACCTGCCACTGATCATCGACTTTGCGGAAGTAAACATCGGGCTCAACGAGGCGGGGCTCGGTTTTGTTGTACCGAAGACCCGGCCGGGGATCGAGCTTCTTGATGGATTCGATGGCGTGCTTCACGATGTCAATCGGACGATTCAGGGCCCGGGCGATTTCTTTCAACTGGTTGGCCTGCACTTGCTTGAGGTGGTCCGCGACAATCTGCTGGGCTAAGGTGTTCTGCGAATCGAAAGCCTTCAACTGCAACAACAAGCATTCGCGGAGGTCGCGAGCACCTACGCCAATGGGATCGAAATCCTGCACGACGGCAACCGCATCTTCCAAATCGTCCTGAGAATATTTGCCTTCCTGAGACAATTCCTCAGTGGAAGCGGTGAGGTAGCCGTTCTCATCCAGATTGCCGATGATATTTTCGACGATTTCCTTCACCGCGTCTGAGCAAATGGTGAGGCTGAGCTGCCAGGTGAGGTGATCGGTGAGGCCGGCGGGCGAGGATAGAAACTTTTCGAAGGAGGGGCGCTCGGAAATTTCGCGTTCCTGGGACTTACCGCCATCACCGCCGGTGTCCAAATACTGATTGAAGAAGGTGCCGACATCGAATTCATCGAAAGGATTGGCCTCGGGCTTCTCCGGGACTTTCTCGGTTTCGTTTTTGAGGAAGTTTTCGTCGCTGTAATTGTCGGTGGCGGTGGGCTCTTCACTGAGTTCTTCGAGGACGGGGTTGGCAATCATCTCCTGATTGATCATCTCGCGGAGTTCGAGACGGTTCAGCGCGAGCACGCTGACCATCTGCACGAGACCGGGGGTCAGAATCTGCTTCTGCGCCACACGGAGATTGAGTTTGAGTCCCTGCCAAGCCATTCAGTTCAGTTCCCAGACCTAAGGATAGCGCTAATTTAACCGGAAATTATCGCCAAGATATACGCGGCGCACTTCAGGATCACCACTGAGGTCCTGAGGGGTGCCCTTCTTCATGATTCTGCCATGATTCACGATGTACGCGCGGTCGGTTACGCTGAGAGTTTCCCGCACGTTATGGTCGGTGATGAGCACGCCGATGCCGGAGCGACTCAACTCCCGGATTAAATCTTGTAAATCCTTGACGGTAAGAGGGTCGATACCCGAAAAAGGCTCGTCGAGCAAAATGAACGAGGGCTGTAACGTGAGCGAGCGGGCAATCTCCAGACGGCGGCGTTCGCCACCTGAGAGCATGTAGGCCTTACTGTGACGGACGGTCTCCAAACCCATTTGCGCCAGCAATTCCTCGAGGCGGTCGCGCTGCTGTTCGGGGGTCAGGGGAAGGGTTTCCAAGACGGCGAGGAGATTTTCTTCGCTGGTCAACTGGCGGAAGACCGAGGGTTCCTGCGGTAAGTAGCTGATTCCACTGCGCGCACGGAGATACATGGGCAAGTCTGTGATCTCCTCGCCATTCAGGACCACGCGGCCGGAATCAGGCCGGGCCAAACCCACGATCATGTAAAAGGTAGTCGTTTTGCCGGCACCATTCGGTCCCAGCAGTCCCACTACTTCGCCTTGGCCAATTTCGAGTTCGACGTTATCGACTACTTTGCGTCCGCGGTAGGACTTACTGAGATCGACGCCTTGGAGTGTGGGCATTCCACTTCACGTGGGATCGCTGGGCGGTCCCTCTTATCTTTGGACCCGGTGCCTGGTCAATGTGCGCGTTCCATTTCCCGAATCCACGACGATGGTATCATCGGCAATATTGAAGGTCAATTCACGGCCGGTTGTAGCACCTTCATTTCCATCGTAAAGAGTGGGCGTTCCGCCGCTTAAAACGAATTTGTCGTCAGCCGCGGTGTAGACGCCACGCTCGGCAGTGCCCCTGCGTTCGCCTTGTTGGACCTCAACGCCGCCGGTGCCCACCGCTTTGCTGATGCGGGATGTGCCTGGCGCCGTGTTTTTGGCGTCAGCTTCACGGGTAAAGTACAAATCCAGCACCGGACCTTTCATGCGCTCGTCTGCGGATTGCACCACGACGTCTTTTTCCAAGTGAGCACGATCTTCGGCGTCCCAATAGGTGAGCGTTCCCGAGGAAATATGCCAGACGTCAGTTTCTTTGGGCTTTTTGGGGTCGTTGGCCTGCTTGGGGAAGAGGGCACGCACATCGCCGATGGCGTTGAGGATGCGTTTGTCGCGGAGAAGTTGGATGGAGTTGGCCTCCAGCACCGAAGGGCCTTGCCACAATCGGGCATGGCCGGTGTAAAGGGCTTCGCCGGTCTTTGAATTTCCGGTCATGCGCTGAGCAGTAATGTGCGAAGGGACGGGGCTGAGCTGAACCGAATCTTTTTTGTTGCCGAAATCGGTGGACACCACGTTGCCTTCGGCGTCGACGTCGCCGGTCTGCTGGTGGAAGGTAATTTTGGAGGCGTGCGTTTCGCTGCTTTCGTCGCGAACTACGGCTTGGCCGGTCAGCACCGTGCTTTGCGAACCGCGCACGAACACGGCTTGCTGCGCATCGGCGGTACGCAAACCTTCTTTCATGTGGACATTTCCGCGAAGGGTCATCTGAGTCCAGGCACCACCGGAATCGAGTTGGGCATCGCCATTCGCGGCAGTGGCGGTTTGCATCGGGCGATCCTGGAACTGGCGTTGCGTTTCCACATTTCCAGTGGCGATCAGGTTTTTGGCTTTGCCCGCGGCGCCAAAATCGACGGCGAGTTTGTCCGCGGTAAGTTTCGATTGCGATGTGGCGGTGTCGTTCCATTCCATGGCGCCGCGGGCCATCGTCTCGGCGCGCTGGACGGGATTCGGCTCTCCTGATTTGCCGCCGGCAAAACTAAGCTGCAAAACGCTGGTGGTCAATTTTCTTGCGGTTTGCGTTTTGGGATCGCGCTGAGTGACGTGGACGTTTCCTTGCAAAGTGAGCAGTTTCGCCTGATTGACCGCGGGCCACATCTCGACGGTCCCAGCGTCGGCCAGCACATCGCCGTTCTCGGATTTTGCGTGCAGGTTGCCCTGCACTTCGATTGTGCGGATCCAACCTTCGGGAGCGAGATTGGCCTTCATGAGATCCGCGCGAAGCGTTCCCGCGCCCGCAGGCCCCTTGCCTCCATGAGCGGTTACTTCCGGCGTTTGGTTGAGTGCGCCAGGTTCCGCGACAAGAGTCTTCGCGCGATTCTGATCGTCGAGAAGCACGGTCATTAGTCCAGCGCTGAGTTGCTGGGTGGGAGTGGTGGCACTGGCCGGCCCGGCGAGAACGACCTTGCCAAGTTGCTTGGCAATTTCCAGGCTGGCGCCACGCAGGATTACATTGCTTGCCGGAGTGCCCGGCTTTTTACCCGCGGCGAGCGGGCCCGTCTCTCGCAGGGTAATGCGCACATCCTTGTCGAGGCGCAACAACCCTTCCTCACTGGAGTAGGTGGCGCCCAGGCCTTCACCGTCTCCATCGGGCATGGTGAATTTTACGGGCTGAGTGGTCTGCGCGAGCCCGGATTCGCGGTTGAAGCTTACCGCACTGGTGGTTACGTGAATGAGATTTGGCTGGGTATTCGCGGCAGTTTGCGTACGGAGCGCGTCCGCGGCACTTTCTAAATCGATCTGCACATCGCCATTGCACTCGATGGCGCCTTTATTTTTGGCGTAACGGCAGCTGTGGGTATGAATCACGTCGTGGCGGTCGCCGAGCTTGCCAAACACGGTGACTTTTACGTCCTCGAGCAGGCTGATGTCCTCGCCCCTGAGATCGGTGGACTTGGATGCTTGCACGATGAATACGGTGCGGTCGCCCTCATTTTTGGAGATGGTCAGACCGATGGATTGGCGTTCCTGGTTCGCCGCCAAAGGCGGGGGAGCTTTTTTGCGCTCGGTATAAGCGACCCACTGCCGGCGCAGGTAGATGGCGCCCGTGGCGATGGCCAGGAGCAAGGCGATCAGAGCGGACCAGCGCGCGTAAAGGGCGGCTTCGCTGCGTTTCATGGGATTAGTTAATCAAAAATTGTGGGGAGTGTCACGGCGAGAGGAGATATAAGAACAGATGATCAGATATTAGCGACCGGCGATCAGCGATCAGCGGGAGGAACGGTTTTTGCATGGGATTGTGCCATGAAATGCCGGATGCTTGCTCGGGTTGGGTCAATCTCGAATGGGGCGCAGCAGTGCTGTGACCCTACGGGACCATGCACAATCGTTCATCTGTTGTCTGATCGCTGGCTTTATTGACCCGAAGCGGCTTCGCCGGCGGCCTCGATTGCGGACTGCACCGGGAGGATGCCGATATTTGCGGCGGCTACATTATCGCGATTGGTGTTCTTGACCAGGTACATAGCTTCGTCGGCTAAGTGGAGCAGGCCTTCTTTGGATTTGGAATCCACAGGGTAGGCAGCCAGACCCACGCTTGGGGTGATCTTGATGTTCAATCCTTCATTCTTCAGCCAGACTGTTTCGCGAATCAATTTATGGAGACGGCGCGCAACGTTGGTGGCGTTTTCCTTCGACGTTTGCGGAAGCAGGATTACAAATTCGTCTCCGCCATAGCGGAAGGCAAAGTCGATCAGCCGGCAATTGGTCTTGAGCGCTTCGCCCATTTCTGCCAGAAGGCGCGAGCCGACCAGGTGGCCGTGCGTGTCATTCACCTGTTTGAAATGGTCAAGATCGATGAACACAATCGAGAATTCATAGTTGTAGCGCTGGGAACGGTAAATTTCCGTATCCAGAATGAAACCCATGTGACGCGCGTTGTACAGCGAGGTGCAGTCGTCCTTGATGGTCAATTCGTGGATGCGCTTGACGTGGCGGGCATTTTCGAGGGCAATGGCCGCAAAGTCGGAGAGCGCTTCCAGTAGCTTGAGGTCGCGCGGATCGAAGCCATCGACACCGACGCAGTTGATCAGTTCGATGACGCCGAGACAGGTGTCGCGGAATCGCACCGGCACAGCCACGATGGAGCGGGTCTCCATCTTGGTTTTTTCGTCGACCTTGCCAAAGAAGCGGGTGTCTTTGGTGGTATCGGGAACGATGACGATTTCGCCGTGCTGCGCCACCCAGCCGGCTATGCCCTGCCCCAATTTGATGCGCACATCTTTGAGAGCTTGGGAGGCTTTGCCAACGGCCAGTTCGAAATATAACTCCTGCTTGGCTTCATCGAGCAGCAACAGCGACCAGTTATCCGGGCGGAGAAACTCGTCGATCTTTTCCATGATGGTGCGCAGCACCTGATCGAGCTGCAGGGACGAGGTGAGCGCCTTCCCCAACTCCTGGAAGACGGCCACTTCTCCGGCTTCGCGGCGTTCTCCGGGCACACCCAAGTTGCGCCGGCGCTCTACCGTTGGAAACTGCTTGAATTCGTCAACGCTCACGAAAGCACGTTTCTCCGGTGACTGGACTCAAAGGTTCCCTGCGCCTTTGAGCACACCCATGCTTACCAGACCCGGTCAGTATAGGCGGGCGGGAAAAAGGTAAGCAAGATGGACGTGGTACAGGCGTAACCAGATCGGCATCGGTAGAGGGAAGGGTAAGGAAGGGTTGCGGAGGCGAAGATCAGCCGAATGCGATCAACCCGGTCAAGAAAAATGGCGGCTGGCCCGGGCAAAGACAAATTTTCGACTTGACAGCTTTAGAGTACTAGCGTACTCTTATGTGATGCGATATTCCCAGGAACATAAAGCGCGAAACCACGAGAACATTCTCTCCGTGGCGGCTCGCTCTTTTCGCGAGCACGGCGGGGACAGCAGCGGCATCGGAACGGTGATGAAGAAGGTAGGGCTGACCAAAGGGGGCTTCTACCGGCATTTTAAGAGCAAGGACGACCTGTTCGTCGAGGCGGTGGCGCGGGCATTGGATGAGACCGGAAGAAGTATGGTGGAGGTTGGAAAGTCCGCGCCCGAAGGTCAGGGTCTGCGAGCCATCATCGAACGGTATCTAAGCGAGGGCCACGCGAATTCGCCGGGATCCGGTTGCGTGCGCGCGGCCATGGGGCCGGAGCTGGCCCGAAAGCCGTTGTCCGTGCGGAAACGGGTCGAGGCGTTGCTGCAAGGGTATCGAGAGCGGCTACTGCCGTTTGTTCCCGGTCAGACACGAGAAGAAAAAATGGCGAAATTGCAGCTGTTGTTCCCCAGTATGGCGGGGGTGTTGATGATGGTGCGGGTTATTTCGGACGCTCAAAGGCGTGAGCAGAGGTTGATGGAGGCGAGGAAGTTTTTTATAAAGCATTTCGCGGAAGAATAAAAAAATTTTGCTCCGAAAGAGTACGACCGTACTCAATTGGGACAAATAGAACGACAGCAAACTGAATCGAAAGGATAACTCGATGAATTTCAGAATCGCTTTTGCGACGGCAGCGTTCGTTATGGCGGCAGTGCTTCCCGCAGCGTCCGTGGCGCAATCACAGTCCGGGGGCGGCTCAGGCGTACCTGCCGTAGCAATACCGAAAACCACGGGCGTGCTGGTCATTGAGACTGCCAAGCAGGGCGTAACCGCTGACCAGATTATGGCCGTGATCCCGGCCGAGATTCAGGCAACGGTGAAGCTGTACCTGGACGGAAAAATCCGCGAGTGGTATTCGCGCGGCGATGGCAAAGGGGTCGTCTTCCTAGTCGACGCGAAGACCGAGGATGAGGCCCGCGCCCTTATGGAAACACTGCCGCTCGCGAAGGAACATTTGATGGATCACCAGTACATTCCCGTGGGACCGTTGATGCCGCTGAGGGCGTTGAACCCAGGAGCGCTGCAGTAAGTCTCGACGCGCAAACGGAAAAAAGAGGCTTATTGCGCCCAGGGTGGGGTGACGCCGGTCATGCGGGCATAGGCGACCAACTGGCCCATATGCTCGTTGGAGTGGATGAGGATGCGCAGGTAGGTGGCATCGACGGTGGCGTCTCGATCGATGATGTGGACCTTGCGCTGCAAGTCAGCGGGGCTCTCCGCGTGGTGGGCTCGGTTGACGGCGTCCATTGAGCGCTTGAGCCACGCGACCACCTCCGGCTTGGACGTGATCGTTTTCGTGCTGCCGTCCTTCAAATCCGCCGGGCGCTTCTGGCCCATCATCTCCAGCAAATAATAATTGGTCATGACGATGTGCATGTAGACTTCGCTGGTGGAACGCACACCGGCCGCCGGGCGCCACGCGAATTTGTCGGCGGGAGTCGCTTCGGCGAGCGCAATCAACTGCTGCGAGACATGGGTCCATTCCCCGTCATAGCCCTCGAGAACACCTTGCGGCAATTTGTTCTGCGCAAACAGTGGCGCAGGGAGCAGCAAGGATGCCAAACACAGCTTGGCCAGAATTTTGTGCATAGCGCGGTTCTCCCTCTACATCAGACGATGGCGCGTAAGAATTGTTGCGGGGATGGGCGGCGGAAGCAAGAGAATGCAGGACCTATTCGCGAATCCAAGACCCACCCTCGAACACCGAGGGGCACCCGCACCCGCGCCTGTTTGCGTATCCGCTGGCGGCCCGGACACGTCCTAAAGATGGATTCAACGGGCCCGGAATATCGTCCAAAGCAACAATAGCAACAATTTCGAGGGAACAGCGGAGGTGATATGAAGCGAGCTGCGTGGATGATCGCGGTGCTTCTGGCGACGCTGGCACCGGCAAGCCCGGCGCCGGAAGATTATCCCATCAATGTGCATGTGACGAAGACGTACATCGTATCCGGCCACGATTACCGGCAATTGGAGTTGGACGCGGTGATCAACGGGAAGAAATACCGTTTACGGGATAACGACGATAACTGGTTGCTGGCCCCCGGTGATTACAAAGCGCAGCTGATTTTGGATAAGCACGATACGGCGTACGAGTCGTTACAGCGCTATGAGTTGCTGTTCCCGGATAGGAAGACAAGGAAATTCTGGGTGGCGGGACAAAGCGAATGACTAACCCGGCTTGACCGGGGGTTGGGCGCAGTCTAGTATCAAACGGCCATGACCGGGTCGGATGCTCTCGTCGGACAGACGATTTCACAATACAAAGTCACACGGAAGTTGGGAAGCGGCGGGATGGGTGTGGTGTATGAGGCCGAAGATTCGCGGCTGGGCCGGCGCGTGGCGGTGAAGTTCCTGCCGGAAGGGATGGCGCAGGACACGCAATTGATTGAGCGCTTTCAGCGGGAGGCGCGGGCAGCATCGGCGCTGAATCACCCCAATATTTGCACCATCCATGCGATTGAACAGTTTGGCAACCGCAACTTCCTAGTGATGGAGTTGCTCGAGGGCCAGACGCTCGGGCAGATCATGACGCGGCAGCCTTTCTCGATGGAAAAATTGCTGCCCATCGCGATCCAAATTGCCGACGCGTTGGAATCGGCGCACGCCAAAGGGATCGTGCATCGCGACATCAAGCCCGCGAACCTGTTTTTGACCGATCGCGGGCAAGTGAAGGTGCTCGATTTTGGGCTGGCGAAAATCGAGCGTTCGGAGATGCCGGAGGCCGGGACCAGTCCCTCGTCGATGGACACGATGGTGGGGGGAGGGCTCACCTCGCCGGGTGCGGCAATGGGCACGGTGTCGTACATGTCGCCGGAACAGGCGCGTGGACAATTTGTGGATGCGCGCACGGACTTGTTTTCGCTGGGCACGGTGTTGTACCAACTGGGCAGCGGAGTGCTCCCGTTTCGCGGCGATACTGCGGCGATTGTTTTCGACGCGATACTGAACCGCGAACCAGCTCCGATTGTGGAGGTGAATCCCGGGATAGCGCCTGAGTTTGCGCATATTCTTTCGAAATTGCTGGAGAAGGACCGTACGCTGCGGTGCCAATCCGCGACGGAACTGAAGACCGACCTGAACCGTCTGAAACGCGATTTGGACTCGGGCAGCAAACGCGCGGCGGAATTGAGCGAGACCAAATCCGGGGCGCAGAAAGCCAGCACCAAATCGGTGGCGGTGCTGTATTTCGAGAACTTGAGCGGAGTGCGCGAAGACGAATATCTACGCGACGGAATTACCGAGGACATCATTACCGAGCTTTCGAAAATCCGCGGGCTGAACACGTACTCGCGGCCGACGGTTCTGGCTTTCCGGGATAAGCCGGTAACTCCCGCGCAAATTGGGCAGCAATTGAAAGCGGCGTATGTGCTGACGGGAACTTTGCGGCGCGCGGGTACCCGGCTGCGCATCACCACACAGCTGGTGGACACCAGCACGGACTTTCCGCTGTGGAGCGAGCGCTACGACCGGGAAATGAAAGACGTATTCGAGGTGCAGGACGAAATCGCGCGAAAGATAGCCGAAGCGCTGCGCGTGACGCTTTCTCCGCAGGAACTGGAAGCGCTGGCCATCAAGCCCACGGAAAATTTGCAAGCTTACGATTTGTACCTGCGCGGGAAACGGTACGCGCGGCGGCAGACCCGGCAGGATCTGGAATTCGCCCTGCAGATGTTTGAGAACGCGGTGACGATGGACCCGAGCTTCGCGCTGGCCTACGCGGCGTGCGCCGGCGCGTGCGCCATGTTCTATTGCAACTTCAGCCGGGATCAAGTGTGGGTGGAGCGCGCACGCAACGCATCCGGACGGGCTGTCGCATTGCGCTGGGATTTGCCGGAGGTGCAGGTCAGCCAAGCGTGGGTGCTGTACGCCACCGAGCTGCACGATGAAGCCGTGCGCATGACGCAAAAAGCCATTGAGCGCAAGCGGGACTGCGAAGGCGCTTACTACCTATTGTGCCGCGCACTTTTTTCCGCCGGACGGTATCAGGAAGTGGCGGACATTTCGGAGACGGCGCTGGAGGCGAGCGGCGAAGATTACAACGTGTACGTTCCGGTGATGAACTCGCTGGGGGCTTTGGGCAAGAACGAAGTTCGGCGAAACGTTCTGCTGCGCTGTGTGGCGGCGTTGGAGAATCATCTGAAGCAAGTGCCGGAAGACGCCCGGGCGCGCATTCTGATAGGCGGGCATTACGCCGAATTGGGCCGAATTGAAGATGCCAAACGCGAAACCGATCTGGCGATGACCTTGCGCGCGAACGAAGCTTCGATTCTATACAACGCGGCGTGCAATTATTGTTTGCTCAAAACCAAGGCGCAGGCTATGGATGCTTTGCGCAAAGCATGGGAATCGGGATTCAAGGACGCTACATGGGCGCGCCGCGATCCCGATCTTGCGATGCTACATGGCGATCCTGAGTTTGAGCGCATGTATCCCGCCCCGAGACCAGCGACGAACTGACAACAGCCGCAGGTTACGTCCGGTTGCGACAACTACTGATACACTGATTATTTGCGAGCAGAGGGCATGGCCAGGGGTACTTTCGGCGAAAAACTGAAGCGTGAACGAGAAATGCGCGAGGTGACTTTGGAAGAGATCACCTCCGCCACCCGTATCGGTCCCCGGTTTCTGGAAGCGCTGGAGAATGAAGATTGGGAGAAATTGCCCGGCGGCGTTTTCAACCGCGGATTTGTACGCTCGATCGCCCGTTATCTTGGGTTGGATGAAGAAGCACTGCTTGGGGAATACGATCTGGCACATGGCGCGCAGATTCCGCCACCGAACGGCCATCCTGAACAGGCCGCGTCCGCACAACCGATCCGGTGGCAACCAGTCGCGTTCATCCTGTGCGCGATTCTGTTGATTATTGCGCTGGTGTTCGGCGGGCTGTACGCCTGGAGACATTTCGCCGCGACGAGAAACGTAAGGCAAACGGAAGAGCCGCCGCCCACGGTGGTGTCTCAGCCCGCCCCGCCGATTCTTCCCGCCGCAGATAGAATTCCCGTAACAAGCGCCGCACCGCAGTCAGCCCCGCAGCAAAATCTGGGTTTGCAAGACACAGGGCCGATGGACTTGCTGGTTTCCACCAGCGCGGATACGCATGTGCTGGTTCTGTCTGACGGCAGCGTGGCGTTTTACGACGAAATGCACGCTGGAGAAAAACGGAAATTTCAAGCGAATCGCGAGTTCGAAGTCACCGCGTCCGACTCCGGAGCGGTGTTGCTGGAGTTGAACGGCCGAACGATGCGTCGCCTCGGAGTGCCGGGTTCGTCCGGTACAATAAAGTTGAATCATGAGGACTTGAGGCAGGCGCAAAGTGGAAACTCTCAGCGTTGATGTATTGGAAGATTTGCGGCATGGGCGCGCACCACGAGAACGAAAACTGGCGGTGTGTGGAGCGGGCGGTGCGCACATTCCACCCGTGGAGCGAGTGGAGATTCTTGCGGTATTGAGCCACGACCAGGATGAATTGGTCGCCGAGCGAGCCGGGGAAGCGCTGCTCACCACGTTACCAGAACATTTTGTGGAATCGTTGAAACGGGAAAACGCATTGCCGGTGTTGTTTTCCTACGCGGGCAGGAATTTAGGGAAGCACGCGGGGATTGTGGAAGCTATGCTCGCGAACCGAAATTGCGCCGGGGAGCATCTGGTGCCGGTGGTGCGGCAACTGACGGCGGCGCAAGTTCATGGACTGCTGGAGGAACTGGATCGCGTTTCGGCGTCGCATGCGTTGGCCACCGCGTTGGAGCGTTCACCGCACATCACCGCGGATCAAAAAAATACTCTTCACGAACTGGCCAGCACCGAGGTTTCCGCCGACCTGAAGCATTTGGCCGATGCCGCGGCCGAAGCGGAACCCGACCCGCAGCGGCGGCAAACGCTGTTGCAGCAAATCAGCAAAATGACCGTAGCGCAACGTGTGCAATTCGCGATGAAGGGCGGCTCCGATGCGCGGCGTACGTTGATTCGCGATGCCAACAAAGTTGTGCAGCGGGCGGTATTGCAATCTCCGCGATTGACCGATCAGGAAGTGGAAGCGTTTGCGGCAATGACCAGCTTGACCGACGAGATTCTAAGGCTGATTGCCGGCAACCGGAATTTCCGCAAGAATTACGTGGTGGTGCGCAACCTGATGAACAACGCGAAGTGCCCTCTGGACGTGACCCTGCACATGCTGCCGTTGTTGAATCCCATGGACCTGAAGAAACTTGCCATCAACAAGAATGTGCCAGAGACTTTGCGGACTAGCGCCGCGAAACTGATGCGCACTCGCGCTGAGCTTAAGAAATAGCAGAAGAGCCTGCGAGAAGCCGGCACACCCAGATAGCGTTCGAACGGTACACTTCCCGATTTATCCGCATGTTGCGCTTGCCGCTGGAGCTGGCATATAGTTTGGCCAAGTTCTGCAGTCCGCCCGGATGTAAAGGGAACCCACGTGCGATACCGGCCCGTGGGACACCCGTTCCGCTCATTGGTCAGAGTTCCACACTCGAATGCGGTTCCAGAAAGGAGTTCCTCATGTTGAGTCTGTTGTGGACCTTGTTTATTGGTCTCATTATCGGTGCAGTCGCCAAGTTGCTGATGCCCGGAAAAGATCCGGGAGGATGGATCATCACGATGCTTCTCGGCGTAGCCGGTTCTTTTGTGGCCAGCTATCTGGGACGGATGGCGGGATGGTATCGCGAGGGTCAATCGGCGGGCTTCATCATGTCGGTGCTCGGCGCGATTCTGCTGCTGTTCGTGTATCGGCTGATTATTGGCAAGAAGACCGCATGAGCGTTGGGCGCCGGAGGCATTCGTGAGAGCGCGTAGCACTGCTCTGTTGCTCGGCATAGCCGCATTGACACTTTCTTCGTGCAGCCCTTCGAATAAACCAGCAGCGAATCCGCCGAAAGCCGCCAACACGCCGATTTCGCTGGTGGGCACCGAGTGGGTGCTGGCGGACCTTGCCGGGACGCCGGCATTGCCGGGTGGCAAAGCCACTTTGACGTTTCCGGAGGCGGGGCGCGTTTCGGGAAATGCGTCGTGCAACCAGTTCACCGGGGCGGTGACGATCAGCGGTGATTCGCTGAAGGTGGGCCCGTTGGCCTCGACGCGGATGGCTTGCGTGGACTCTGCCGTAAGCGAACAGGAAGACACATACCTGAAAGCATTGGACTCAGCCACGCGGCACGCTTACCAGGATCCCGATCTACTGATTTACGCGCAGGGATTCGAGAAACCATTACGGTTCACGCGCGCTAAGACGAGTCAGCCGTAAGGGCGGAGCGAAGTCGAGCTAGAATGGCACGGAATTCGTTGGCATCTTGGCATCCATTAGAACGCGATGCAGTCACGCAGGGCCTCGCCACGAGCTGAGCTCGAGCGAGGCTCTTTCTTTTTGGGGCTACAATGGCATTGCTCAGGATGGAGGATGGTGATGGCGACGCGACGAGTTTTGTGTCTGGCGGTGTTCTCGGTTCTGGTTACTTTTCCGTTTAGCCTTTTGCGAGCAGGCGCGCAAAGCGGAGGGGACCCCTGGACCGCGGCGCAAACCGTGCAGGCGGCAGATTTCGCCAAGGAACTGGCGAGTGGCAAGTCCAACCCAACAATTCTGTTCGTGGGCTTTCCGCGGCTGTACACCGCCGCGCACATCAAGGGTGCGCAGTTCCATGGAAGCGGTGGGCGGCCGGAAGGGATCGAGGAAATCAAGAAGTGGGCCAGCCCACTGAAGCGTTCCACGAATCTGGTGATTTATTGTGGCTGCTGCCCGATGGAACATTGCCCAAACGTCAGGCCTGCGTTTTCGGCGCTTCATGACCTGGGGTTCAGCAATGTGCGTGTGTTGATTTTGCCCACCAGCTTTGCGGTGGATTGGGCGGAAAAGGGATTGCCTTACGAAAAAGGTCAGTAGAAACCAGCGGCTCACGAATCGTAGAGCCGGCGAGATGCGCGCTAGCAGCGGTTAGTTTCCCGTAGGGATGATGCCGGCGTTTTCGACCATGAGCAGAACGGTGCGTTGTTGGGCGCGGGTGCGATGGAGAACGCCTTTGGGCACCACAAAACCCTGGCGCGGATTCAGGCTGACGGTGTGGTCCTGCAAGTCGATCAGCAGTTGGCCCTCGACGACGTAGAAGAACTCGTCGTCTTCGTCGTGCTTGTTGGGTATCGCTCATGCAGCAGAACCTCCGGTGACCCCTCGCGGCAATGATTATCTCAAAATTTACAGAAATTCCCTTCACGCCGCGCTCGGCCAGAGATAGAGTTTGGGCTGATTCGAACTGACCGGCAGCGGGTAAAACGATGAAAATCGATCAATTGCGAAAAATCTGCTTGGCGTTTCCGGGCGCGACCGAACAGATTCAGTGGGAAGACGATCTGCTCTTCAAAGTTGGAGGAAAGATGTTTGCGCTGACTCCGCTAGAACCTTCGCGATTGTGGCTGTGCCTGAAAGCGGACCCGGAAGAGTTCGCGGAGCTCACGGACCGTCCGGGCATCATTCCCGCTCCTTATCTGGCGCGGGCCAAATGGATCGCGATCGAATCGGCTGAGGCTGTGTTGCAATCCGAAGTGGAGAGGCTGCTGCGCAAATCGTACGACATGGTGGTGGAAAAGTTGCCGCGGGCGGCGCGTCTGTCGTTATCGTCGAATCAACGCGCGCGGAAACCTGCCAGGAAGAAAACGCCCAAGCGAAAAAAGGCGCGCTGACCTTCGAACAGGAATTGTTTTGCCGACGAAGAGAGATCCCTCACTACGGAGACTTCGTCCGGGATGACGTCTGTGTGGTAGGGGGCGAGAAGTGGTAGTGATTGTCGGAAGGGTGGAGTTGGTGGGGAAGTGCACAGGGAAGAGTGCGTGCCACGGCAAAGAAGAAAACCCAGGAACAAGGCACGGGTCTCAGGACCCGCCACTACACTGCGTAAGACTCGCGACGGCGCGACCGATGGGATGGAGGTAACTAGGCCTTGCTATCGGAGGCGCGACGGAGGGGGCGGGCCCCGGGGAGGGGGAAAGTCATCATCCAGAAATTCAGTTCGGGATTGACGAATTCCAGGCCCACGTACAATTTGCCGTCGCGTTCGCGGCGAACGTGGGCAACACGCGCTTCCGCGGAGCGGCTGGTATTTTCGTTCACGATGAGCAATGGCTGGCCCATTTGAACGGGTTCTTCCATGGACAGCAACGCGCCTTGCTTGTTCACCGAACGGGTAGTCGCGCGCACACAAAATTTTTCGCCGGATTCATTTTGGCCGTGCACGATAATCGGCAAGGCCAAGGAAACCCTGAGGGTTCGCCGCCGCTCGCGATACCGAAAATGTAAAACGCCCATGGGGACCTTCTTATACGCTGATCTGGGCCCACCTGGACCTCTGGCTCATATACCTGCTAGCAACGCATGTTCAGGCAGCGGGGCGGGTGCCTATAGCCGGAACGAATCATGCGGCCAGGTTAGCAAGCATTTTGTCCAAGAGACCTGGTCGGAACAATAGCTGAGCCGTACTAATTTACAGCCTCGGCGTACGGTACGCCAGTACTTTAGCGAAACGTGGATGCACGGAGAGTAATTAGGAACAGTGCGAGTCTACCAAGCACGGTTGGTTCGTAGCCCCACCGGTCTAGCGACCGGCCACTACCGGAGCAACTCTACGATTTCGGCGTTCCAGGGGCGGCGGGCGCAATCCAGCCGAGCTAACGTAATGGGCAACTGGAAGCGCTTTGGCCCAGCGCTGCCCGGGTTGATGTACAGCACGCCCTGCTTTTCCGTTTGGACCGGTTGATGGGTGTGCCCACTGATGACGAAATCGAACTCCGCCGCTTCAGGTTTTACATCCAATTCGCGCAGATTATGCAGCACGTAAAACGTGGCTCCTCCAGCTTCCAGCACGGTGGTTAACGGAAGTTCTTGCGCCCAGTCAGCAGTGTCCACATTTCCGCGAACGGCGAATACCGGCGCGATGCGCTTCAGTCTGGCTAGTACCTCAGGATCGCCGACGTCGCCAGCGTGAATGATGAGTTCCACACCGCGCAAAGCCTGTTCCGCTTCCGGGCGCAGCAAGCCATGAGTATCGGAGATGATTCCGAGCAACATCGTTAAACGATCTTACGCGCGCGTGCCGGTTTACGCGGCAGCATCAATCCTTGTCGCGATATTCCTCGGGCACATCGTCTTCTGCGACTTCGCGGGTGCGCACTTCCCCCTGGTCCGGGTCTGGAACATTTTCCACGCCGTCGACGACGCCGGCCTCGAAAGCCTGCCCCTCTTCGAGCAATTCTTCGACGCTCTCCGGGTCCACGTCGGGCCGCGCTGAAAGTCCCTGAGTATCACCGGATTGTCCCGCGGAACGCGCGCCTAAGCCACGAGGTTCGTAGGAAACCAGTTCGCCGGCGACGGCACGGCCGCGGCGGGCGCGCTGAGTTCGTTTGCTTTTTGGTTTTGCGGCGGTCCTGCGTTTTGCAGCGGGTTTGCTGGTCGCAGCCGGTTTGCGCTTCGCCGCGGCTTTGGGTTTGCTGCTTTTCGCTGTCGCCGATTTGCGCGCTGATGTTTTTTTGCGCTTGGTCTTTTTGTTCGCCATGGAATCGCCCATCCTCGACCAAAAGTGTAACACCACGCAGTGATCACTTCATCGCAAGGCGCTGGAGTCGGCTGGTACTCACTCATGCCGTAACGTGATCATGCCATCGACCGGATGATTGCTACACGGTTACGACGATTTTGCCGATTTGCTGGTTGGATTCCATGTAGCGGTGCGCTTCCACAATTTGCGCGAAGGGAAAGACGCGATCGATGCGTGGCTTGAAGTCACCAGCTTCGATGTGATCGAACACATACTGCTGTGCCTTGGCCTTCACGTCCGGGGTAAAAAGTATCTCGCGGACTGTGTAACCGTGAACGGATAGCCCTTTGGTGAGCGCTGCAAACAGCGGAAACGGTGTGGGCTCCGGCGCAAGAGCTCCGTATTCGTACCGGGCTGATTGGGGCCTGGCCAGGCGGATCAAGCAGGCGCTTGACCCGATTGGTGCGTTCAACCCCGGACGATTCCTGGACGGAATCTGATCTACTTCGCTTGATGAGGTACCGCGGAACGATGACTTCGGCGTCGACGCAGGGACAGCAGGTGCCAGACGCGGGGATCGACCTCGACTGGTTAACCCGCAAGATCGATTACCGCAACTTCCAGGAGTGCATCCATTGCGGGCTTTGCACGGCGAGTTGCCCGACGTACGTCGAGACCTGCAATGAGAACGATAGCCCGCGGGGTCGGATCTACCTGATGCGGGCCGTGACCGACGGCAGGCTTGGCATGGGTCCGGACGTGCGCCGGCATCTGGAGCTCTGCCTTGATTGCAGGGCCTGCGAGTCGGCCTGTCCCTCGGGCGTCCGGTATGGTCGCTTGATCGAGCCCTTCAAGGTTGCCTTGCAGAGAAATGAGCCACGCGGAGCGAAGGCTGGCCTGCTGCAACGGATGATCCTGCACCACCTGTTTCCGTACGCGAGCCGGGTCAAAATCGCACTGGCTCCGGCGCGGCTGCTTCAGAAGCTGGGTTTCCTGGACTTCGCCGAGAAATCCGGAATGACCAGGCTCTTCCCTGCGACCCTGCGGCGGATGACGGCCATGTTGCCACGGCTGGCCGGATCGGGGCGCCGGCTGCCCGAGGTTTTGCCGCCGATCGGACCCAGGCGGGCCCGGGTCGCCCTATTCCTCGGCTGCGTTGCCGACGCGATGTACCCCGAAACCAACGCCGCGACGGCCAGGGTGCTGCAGCGGAACGGCTGCGAGGTGGTCATCCCGCGTTCTCAGGCATGCTGCGGTGCCATCCATTATCATTCCGGCGACGAGCGGTCCCGCATTTGCTCTCGCGCGACAGAACTTGTCTGTCTTCGACCCCGACTGCTTTGACGCGATCATCGTCAACGCGGCCGGTTGCGGGGCAATGCTCAAGGAGTATTCCGAGTTGCTCCCCGCCCCCGATCACGAACATGCGGCCCGTTTCGTCGCGAAGGTCAAAGATATCTCCGAATTCCTCGTAGCCCTGGGACCGGTGGCGCCGGAGCATCCAGTCCCCTTGAAGGTGGCCTATCACGACGCCTGCCACCTCTGCCATGCGCAGCAGATTCGCAGCCAGCCCCGGCAGCTCTTGGCGATGATTCCGGGGCTCGAGCTCCTACCACTGGAAGAGAGCGAGCTGTGCTGTGGCGCGGCGGGTACGTACAACCTGACCGAGCCCGAAATGTCCGAGCGGCTAGGCAGGCGGAAGATGGACCACATCGAAGCCACGGGCGCCTCGGTCGTCGCCGCCGGCAACGTCGGCTGTATCCTCCAGATCGCTCGCAAGATCAAGGAACGCAAGAGCCCGATCGAGGTGGTTCATCCGGTCGATCTGCTCGATCGGGCGTACCGAGGCGGTGGCAGCCGCAGACAGGAGCATAGGAGAATCATGAGTACAACCGTCACAAAACCGCCCACTCGGGCAACGAGTCCGCTTGCGGGAGAGACGCGAATTCTGGTTCCGCGAGTTTCCTGGAAGCTGTACGAGGCGTTTGTCGAGCTACTGCCCGAGAGCTCAGCGATCCGCACAGCCTTCAACGGGAAGGACATGGAGATCATGGTCAAGGGACCAGTACACAATGACTTCGCCAGACTCCTGGACCTGTTCGTCATGGCGGTGGCCGGCGAACTCGGGATTCGCATCAAGCCTCAAGGAGAGACTACGTGGAAGCGTCCCGAGATCGAGCGGGGCATCGAGTCGGACAAATGCTATTACCTGGAGCCGGCGAAAATCTCGGCCGCGCTCGCGGCCATGAGCCGGGGGTCGAACGATGTCTAGGATTATCCAAATCCCGATCTGGCGATCGAGGTCGACATCTCCGCCCCACAGGCTGACAGTGCGGGCATCTACGCCGCCATGGGCGTCGCCGAAGTGTGGAGTTTCGATGGTCCGACTTTGACCATCGAGCGCCTGGACGAGCATGGCCGCTACCAGCCTGCCGAGACCAGCGGATTTCTTCCGCTCCGGGCCGAGCAGGTTCCCCGCTGGCTCCTCGACGAAGACTTGTCCGATTACGAGGCCTGGACCCGACGGGTCCGGGACTGGGCGGAACGAGAACTGCATGGGAAGTGAGTCAGTGTGACATGCGGACGAGCCCGCGAGCTGAATGGTGGGCCGAACGTGATGGTGTGAGAGCTGGATCCGCAGGATTAAGAAGCGATTTAGGACAGAATTCATCCCGCGTGTACGAAGGAGGTGGCGGGATGAATGCTGTCCTAAATCGATCCGCGATGGGCCCGGCATTTATCTTACGATCAGAGTTCGATTGTCAGAGCGCCCCTACGCCCACGGGTTCGAACTGTTCCTCCTCGGTCGATCCGTTCAATGCCGTGGTTGACGACTTGCCAGCGGCGACGCACCGGGCAACTTGGTCGAAGTAACCAGTGCCGACGAATCGCTGGTGCTTCACGGCGTGATAGCCCCCCTCGGCCTCGCGGGCAAACTCGGCCTGCTGAACCTTCGAGTACGCGGCCATGCCGGCGTCCTTGTAGGCTCGTGCCAGCTCGAACATCGACAGGTTCAGGACATGGAACCCGGCAAGAGTGACGAACTGGAACTTGTAACCCATCGCGCCTAGCTCGCGTTGGAACTTGGCGATGGTCGCATCGTCGAGCTTGGCCTTCCAGTTGAAGGAAGGCGAACAGTTGTAGGCCAGCAGCTTGTTCGGGAATTGCTTGTGGATTGACTCGGCGAACTTTCTTGCCTCGACGATATTGGGCTCGGAAGTTTCGCACCAGAGCAGGTCGGCATACGGGGCGTATGAAAGCCCGCGGTTGATGGCCACGCGCAGTCCGCCGGTCATGACAAAAAACCCCTCCGGCGTCCGCTCGCCGGTGAGGAACGGCCGGTCACGGTCGTCGATGTCGCTGATCACCAGGCGGGCCGAGAGCGCGTCGGTTCGCGCCACGAGAATGGTCGGCACGTCCATCACGTCGGCGGCAAGTCGAGCGGCATTGAGAACCCGCAGGAATTGAGACGTTGGGACGAGCACCTTGCCACCCATGTGCCCGCATTTCTTCTCGCTGGCAAGCTGATCTTCGAAGTGCACGCCCGCCGCCCCGGCTTCAATCATCGCCTTCATGATCTCGAATGCATTGAGCGGGCCGCCGAAACCGGCTTCTGCGTCGGCGATGATCGGCGCAAAATAGTCGAGCGTGTCACGACCCTCGGCGTGCTGAATCTGATCGGCACGACGCAAGGCGTTGTTGATGGAGCGCACCAGCACCGGGGCACTGTTGCAGGGGTACAAGCTCTGATCGGGATACATCTGCCCGGCCAAGTTGGCGTCGGCCGCAACCTGCCAGCCGCTCAGGTAGACGGCCTTTAGACCGGCTTGGACCATCTGGATTGCCTGGTTGCCCGTGACCGCACCCAGCGCGGATACGTAGGGCTCAGTGTGCAGCAACTGCCAGAGCCGTTCGGCGCCGCGACGCGCCAGGGTGGACTCAATGTGCACCGAGCCACGCAGCCTAGCTACGTCCTTCGAGGTGTAATCTCGCCGGCTTCCTTTCCAGCGCGGATCCGTCTGCCAGCGGTTGCTCGGCTCGTCGGAATTCGGTTCACAGTAGCACTTCATGACCAATCCCTCCCCGTCCAAAAGAACGATTCGCTTTCTTGGCTCAATCCGGGCTGGCACTCCTGACCTCGCCTGCCAGGACTGCTGCCGGTGCAAGCTGCAGCCTCGTGTGACCATTACGACAAAAGTTCGTACGCGGGTAGCGTGAGGAACTCGACAAGTGTCGGGCTCGTTGTGACCTGGTCGAACACCTCCCGGGCAAGCGGGTATTTGCCCTGGTCATATGCCTGCGAACCGATGTCTGCTCTTATCTTGTTCAGTTCTTCGTCCATGAAGCTGCGGAACAGCTCTGCCGTGACCTTGCGGCCGTCTTCAAGCACGCCCCGGGGATGTCGGATCCATTGCCATATCTGGGTGCGCGAGATTTCGCAAGTGGCGGCGTCTTCCATTAGGTCGAAGATGGGCACGCACCCCGATCCTCGTAACCAGCTCTCAAGGTAACGGAGCCCGACGTTGATATTGGTGCGCAGGCCTGCTTCTGTAATGGGGCCGCTGGGAACCGCAAGAAGATCGGCCGCGCTGACATGAACATCGTCGCGCAGCCGGCTGAGCTGATTGGGGCCGCGGCATGCGTTCGTTGAATACCTCCATGGCGATCGGAACCAACCCGGGATGGGCAACCCAGGTGCCGTCGTGGCCGTCGGTCGCCTCGCGAATCTTATCGTCGCGTACCTTCTGCAGGGCCACAGCGTTGGCCTCTGCGTCGGACTTGATCGGTATCTGCGCCGCCATGCCTCCCATTGCGAATGCACCGCGACGGTGGCATGTTTTGATCGTGAGCCGCGAATACGATCGCAAAAAATGCGTCGTCATTGTCACCACGGCCCGGTCGGGAAGCACGAACTCGGGCCGGTTGCGAAACTTCTTGATGAAGCTGAAGATGTAATCCCAGCGCCCGCAGTTGAGGCCGACGATGTGGTCGCGCAGCTCGTAGAGAATCTCGTCCATCTCGAAGGCGGCAAGAATCGTCTCGATCAGCACGGTGGCCTTGATGGTGCCGGCCGGCAGCCCCAGTTCGCGCTGGGCCGCCACGAACACGTCATTCCAGAGCCGTGCCTCCAGGTGGTTCTCCAGCTTGGGCAAGTAGAGGTAAGGTCCGCTGCCCCGTGCCAGCAGGGCCTGAGCGTTATGAAAGAAGAAAAGGGAAAAGTCGAAGAGCGAGCCGGAGACCGGCTCTCCGTCCACCGTGACGTGCCGCTCTATCAAGTGCCAGCCGCGGGGCCGAACCAGGAGCGTGGCCGTTTGCTTTTGCAGAGTGTACTTCTTGCCCTCCGGGCTCACGTAGTCAATCACCCCACGGATCGCATCTCGAACGTTGATCTGGCCCTCGATGGTCGCGTTCCATGTCGGCGAATGAGCATCCTCGAAATCAGCCATGAACATTTTCGCACCCGAGTTGAGCGCGTTGATAACCATCTTCCGATCGACGGGCCCAGTGATCTCGACTCGGCGGTCAAGCAGGTCTGGGGGAATCGGCGCGACCTTCCAGTCGGCCTCGCGAATCTTTCGGGTCTCTCCGAGGAAATCGGGCAGCCATCCGTCGTCGAGCCGAGCCTGAACCTCGGCCCGCCGGGCCAGCAGTGCCTTCCGGCGGCCGTCGAACGCACGGTGCAATTTGGCCAAGAGCGCTAGTGCCTGGGAAGTGAGAATCTCCGCGAACTCGGGCCTCTGCGGCGCCGTGATTTTCACACCCGATCCCACCGCGGTATCGATCCCCGGCATCGTGTTTTCCTCCTCTGGCGTGTCGCGTTAATCAACTAAATTGTAGTCTCGACAGAAAGTATTTGACAGGCCAATTCTTCCAATACAGAGTATTAGTTTAATGCACTACATGAGGATCATTGTCAGGATCTATACTAGGTCGTTCCTTTCGGTGACGCGTGATCGTGAAAGAAGGTGGCTCATGTCACGTCGGAATCACTCACTCGAAAGCCATGGAAACCGGCTCCGCAGGCTTCGCAGTTTTTGCTACGCGGCCCAGACCGGCAGCATCTCGCGTGCCGCCGAGCAGGCGATGCTCAGCCAACCATCGGTCTCGCTGCAGATCCAGGCCCTCGAGCTCGAGTTCAAAGCCAAGCTGTTCCAGCGCCGGGGGCCCAAGATCCTGCTCACGCCCGAGGGCCAGTCCCTTTACAAGTTGGCCTGGCCTCTGGTGGAGGCCGTTGACTCGCTGACGGCGACCTTCCACGCCAGTCAGAGCGGCATCGAATCTGGCAGACTGACCATCGCCGCCGGCGAATCAACCATCCTTTACATTTTGCCCGAGACAATCAAGCAGTACGCGCTGGTGCATCCGGGCATCGAGTTGCGGCTTCAGAACGTCACCGGCCGCGACGGCCTGAAAATGCTTCGCAATGACGGAGTGGATTTTGCCGTGGGCTCGATGATCGAGGTCCCCGAGGACATCAGCTACACTCCGACATTTCGCTATGATCCCATGCTCATTACCGCCCGCGACCACCCACTGGCCTCCAAGCCCAAGGTCACGATCAAAGACGTGGCCCAGTTCCCCTTGATCCTGCCTCCTCAGCACTTGACCACCTGGCACGTGGTTGATTACGTGTTCCACAAATACGGCTTGAACTACCGCGTGGCGCTTGAGGCAGGGGGATGGGAAGTGATCAAGCGCTATGTCGGACTCGGCCTGGGAATTTCGATCGTTACCAGTATCTGTCTGACCGGCGAGGAAAACCTGGCGGCCATTCCCTTTAACCGTTACTTTCCCCGTCGGACCTACGGCTTGGTGCAACGCAAGGGCAAGCTCCCCTCGCCGCAAGCGGCCAAGTTCATGGCGATGTTGACCGAACGGGCCAGCCAGACTTCAGCGCCCCGAGCAAGTGAGCTCCGCCAGGCTCTCGGGCCAGCCCACCCCGTGCCCAAGGGGTCTGACTGAGTTCTTTAGACCCTTCCCCAGATCGTGATCCTGTCGTGGAACTGGCACATCTCTTATAATGCATTCTTTCACGCGGCTCAGCTCGCGTAAAACTCGAGCATTAAAGCAAAGATGCCCCGATCAATGAAACGGATCGCCATCCTCGGCGCGGGCGGCATGGGCACGGCGCTCGCGCTATTGTTCGACAAGACCGAGGCAAGAATTCGCCTGTGGTCCCGGTCCGAGGCCCACGCGAAGGACCTCGCTTTTGGGCGGATCAACGATCGGCATTTACCGGGCATCCTGATTCCCGAGAAGGTCCTCGTCACCGCGTGCGCGAGTGAAGCCATGGACGGCGCCGACCTGATCGTGGCGGCGGTCCCGAGCTCGTTTCTGCGCTCGATTCTGACGGAGCTTTCCGACCGCGTCCCTGCAGGCGTCCCCTTTCTGAGCGTGGTCAAGGGGATCGAAAATGGCACATTCGACCGGCCCAGCCAGATCATCGTCCAGACCCTCGGGGAGCGCGCCAGTCGCGGTGCTCAGCGGCCCCAGCCACGCCGAGGAGATCGCGCGCAACTTGCCCGCCTCGGTCGTTGTGGCCGGCTCGTCGATGGAGCTCAACCAGGCAATCCAGGAATGCCTTAGCCTGGAGTCGTTCCGGGTCTACACGAATCCCGACGCGGTGGGTGTCGAACTGGCCGGTGCCTTGAAGAATATTCTTGGCATCGCCGCGGGTATCTGCGACGGCCTCAGGTTTGGCGACAACGCCAAAGCCGCATTGCTGACGCGAGGGCTTGTCGAAATCTGCCGGCTGGGCGTGGCCCTCGGGGGACTTGAGGCCACCTTTTACGGCCTTGCGGGACTTGGCGACCTGATCACGACCTGCTACAGCCCCTTTGGCCGCAACCGTTCGGTGGGCGAACGGATTGGCTGCGGTCACGCGCTAGAGCCGATCCTCGCCGGCATGGTAAATGTCGCCGAGGGCGTGCCCACCACGCGCAGCGTCCACGCGCTGGCACGAGAGCGCCAGATCGACATGCCGATCACCGCGGAGCTGCACCAGGTGCTCTTTGAGGGGAAGGATCCCCGATCCGCGGTATCCGCCCTCATGGTCCGTCTGCCCAAAGGCGAGTGGCTCCAATGAGCTTACTACCCGAACAATGTGCGATCGCCTTCAAGGAATGGTCCCAAATCTGCCAGGTCCTGGCCGACGGCCGCCAGACGCTAATCGTCCGCAAGGGCGGAATCCGGGAGGGACTGGGCGGATTCAGCCCCGAGCACCAGACGTTCTGGCTCTATCCCACGTATGTGCACCAGGCGCAGCAAGGTTTGCGCGTCCGCGAGCCGGAACCGTTCGGCGAAACTCACTCCCTTACCGATCCGGTGTCAATCCGGGCGCTCGCCATGGTTGAGCTCATCTGGCACCTCAGCTCTGAGACGCAATTGCTTGCACTCGCGCCCTTTCACTTCTGGACTCTCGAGACGATCCGCAGCCGGTTCACTTACCGACGGCCCGGCCTCTGGGTGCTGGGCGTCCGGGTCTTTCGCCAGGACCAGCCCTGGACGCTCACCCCGAGCGTGGAACAGCTCGGTTGCAAGAGCTGGGTGCTCCTTGACGTTCCGCTGCGCACCACACCGCTCCGTCCCGCGCTCGATGACGACGCCTGGATGGAACAGATCGGCCGCCTACGCGAGGCGCTTGGTCCAGGCGGTGCTGCGGGGCTCGCCGGCTCGCCGTCCTGAGCAGAACGCACGACGCCTGGAAAGCTGCCACACCACGGAATCACCTGCCGAGAACCCGCATGACCCTTCGCACACTGGCCCGGGAAATTAGGGACTACCCCGCCACGGCCTGCTTCTCCCTGATCTGGATCTTGGTGTTCGTGGCCATGCTCGCTGTCAGGCTGCGCGTGCAGCCCGCGCCGGGATGGTGGGGCTTCCTGGTACATGGGATTGGCGATGGCCATCGGTTCGGCGACCTGACTCTCCGCGACCTTGGCCGTGGCGAACTCTGGCGATTGATAACTTGCACTTTCGTGCATTACAGCCTGATCCACATTTCCCTCAACGTCTTGGCGTTCTTTCTGCTGGGCACTCTGATCGAATCCTGGTATGGAGCGCCGCAGTTCATCTTGATTTACGGCCTGACCGGATTTCTGGGCAACTTGGTCTCGGCCTTGTTCCGGCATGCGATAGGTTCGGGCACGAATGTGCATTCGGGCGGGGGGTCGGTCGTAATCATGGGGCTGATCGGACTATGCGCTGTGATGGGTTGGCGATCACGAACGGCCATGGGAAGCGACCTGGGCCGGCAGATGTTCAAGGCGCTGGGGATGACAGGGCTGCTCGGAATCGCCTTTCCGCGGTACATCGACAATTGGGGCCACGCGGGCGGCGCGCTCGTCGGCAGTTTTTTGGGCCTCATGCACGGCTGGTTTCTCCGCCAGTACAGACGTCGTACGGCGTGGGGCATGGGCATCGTGACGGCCCTGATCATCGCCGGTTGCGCCCTTGCCCAGGTGAACGCCGACCGGCGAGAGGCGCCCATACGGCGAGATGCCGCAATGAGACTGGAGTTGATCATGCTCGAGGTCGCGTATCGCAATCTCCGCGCCGCGCCGGCGCTCTTGGACCAGACCGCCGATCGTCGTCTTCTTGCCAGCGGGCTGGACGCCGTTGCCGAAGTGCTCGACCAGGGCGCGACCCGCTCCGACTATCGCAGGCTGCGCGAGCTGGCCGATGTGGCTGCGGCTCGAGCCCTGTCGAAGGCGGAGAAGGCGGAGTTCAATCAGCGCACGGGGGCCCTCTCAGCCCAGCTTCGCGGCGAACTCGACGCTCGACTCCGCGAGTTCTGGGACGAGCGCCGCAAGGTTCAGGTGAGAAACCGGTGAACCGGCTTCATTCCACAAACCCACTTGTGAGTCGTGCCCCCCCTCGCGATGGCGGGGCCGATAGGCACCCGCGTGCAACGCGGCGACGAAATCGGCAAGGGTGTCGATGGATTGGTCGAACTCGGTGAAGTAGCATCCCAGAGTGCCCAGGTCGTGCGCGTCGCTTGAGCCGGTGGCTCGCATCGAGAGTTCGTGGAGCAGGGCTGCGGTCCGCTGGCGCATTTCGGTGGTGATGTTATTGCTGACCAGCTCCAGGGCGTCGAAGACAGGACCGTGCTGGGTCACGATCTGGTCGAACGGCTGGTCCCAGCGAAACGGGTGCGCGGCGACGATTGCCGCCCGGTGGCGCTGTACGATCGGCAACAGCTCGGCCAGCGTGATGCCGGGAACGACTCCTTCGAGCGAGGGCAGGCCGTAGACCAGGAAATGGCCCTCCTGCGCCGAGACTTCGACACCGGAGAAGACCCGCAGCGGCCCGGCGCGTGCCGCTAGCTCGCCAAGTTCTTCGGCTTCCCACTGGTAATCGTGCTCGGTGATCACGACCCCGTCGAGGCCGATACGCCGAGCGTGCTCAATCAGCTCCCGAGGGTCGATGCTGCTGTCTGGGGAATGCTTTGCGGTGTGCAGATGATGGTCGAATCTCATGGGGTCGGGCAGCTCGGTGCGGCTGGCGACGATTCCCGGGAAACAACCACCGGGGACCAGTTCGCGTTGTGTTCATCGGCGACCACGTGGAACGAGGCCCCCGTGGCATCGATCTTCAGAAAACTCGACCGTTCCTGCCAGCCCCCTAGCACAATCATCCGCGGATCGGCGGTGGAATCGTCCACCGCGCGGTGGACGTGGCCGATGACGACTATGTCGGCCAGACCCCGCAGTCCGGCCGCATAGGCGCGGAACACGGCAAGGTGGCGCACCTCGTCGGCGGCCAGGCCGTTAGTGTTCCTGCGTTCCAGAAGCTGGTCAAACAGCCCAGCCACGGGTCCGGGCAGTAATTCGAAAGCAGTCTTGAATTCGTGGCTTTCCATCCAGCCCTTCCACTTCTTGCGCGCTCCCAGGAGGTGCCCATGAACCAGGTGCAAACGAATACCGTGGATGGTGGTGTCGTGGGGCTCACGCAGCAGGGCCGCTCCCAGCGCTCGCTCGTAGAACGGGCAAATCCAGAGGTCGTGATTGCCGGGCAAGATCGCCAGCGAACCGCCCCGGGCCCGAAAATCGACCAGCGCGGCAAGGCCCTCGCTTTCCAGTAATTCCTGTTCGCGCTGGCGGGCCACCATCCAGAAATCACAGAGGTCGCCGGCGATCAGGAGCGAGGCCTCGTCCTCCAGTTGCCGAACCCAGCGTGCAAACCGGACTGCGCGTTGCGGACGGTCCATACGCAGGTGAACGTCGCTGGCGAGATAGCAGGCCACGATCAGCGTTTCCTCGGCTCGGCTGCGGTTGAGGTCAGGGAAGCTCGAGATTCAGCCCGGGCAATGTCGCCGTGGCCGCGGCTGATGCCCGAGGCCGAATCGAGCCGCGGGGCCGGCAAGGGGCCGGGCTCGCCTGGGAAACAGCTCGGTGCGCAGCGACCATCAGGTTCGGATGCGCGGGGTCTGCCGAGCGGCATGAATCAGAATGCGGCGGCCTGTGTCCTGGACAGCCTCGCGGGCCTCATGGATCGCCAATTCCGGGCGATTGCACTGTTCGCTGAGATGCAGCAGCACGAGGTGACAGACGCGGTCGCGGCTGGAGCGCTTCAGGATCGATCGCACCAGGCCGGCCGCCTGGCGATTGGAGAGATGGCCCCAGTCTCCGAGGTTCCGAGCGATCAGGGCCGGCGGGCGGCCCGATGTTTTCTGCATGGCTACATCGTGATTGAATTCAACGCCCAGAACGTCGACGTCGGCCAGGCTATCGGCCATGCTCTCCGACCAGCTTCCGCAGTCGGCAAGGTAACCCACTCCGATTGCCCGGGTCCGTCGACGGGCAACCGACTCGATCCGGAAGCCGAACGTCGGGCCGTCGTGTCGCAGAGGGATGGGCTCGACCCGGAAGCCGCAGGGGGCCAGGAAGGGCTGGTCGTCGTAGTGCCGCACCAGCCCCAACTGATCAAGATCGTGAAACCCCTGGTCGATCTCGAGGATGTCGCGGTGCGCCTCGTGACAGTAAAGCAAGATCCCGCGCCTTCCTATCAGCTGAAGTGTGGCAGAATCGATGTGGTCGCCGTGGGTGTGTGTGACGATCACGGCGTTGATTCGCGACCAATCCGACTTCACGCTGGCGAGCCTTTGGTCAAGGGCTCTTGGTCCCAGGCCGATGTCGATCAGCAACCCGGTACCTCCGTCATGACATACCAGGGCGGAATTGCCCCGCGACCCGCTTCCCAGCACGGCAAATTGTAGTGTCATGTCAGGTTCCACCTTCCTCCAGGCGCCCACCTCCTGTACGTTCCCTCGTGGGTTTCGCCAACTGTAAGCCATCACGGGGGTTTCGATCAAGACTGACCGGCCCGAGATCCAGTGGAACCTACTCGACCGCCCTCCGTCCCTCACGACCTTCGAGCGACGTCTTCGGATAGCTCGCCGCCCAGGCGTACCACCTAACCATCACGCCTGGCAGCCAACGCAAAGTCTGCCCCTTACGAGAGCCGGAAACCGCACGACCAGCCACCGACCACCGCGAGCCGGTCTCCTTGTCCACCCACGGAGATTCAGCATCGCCCATGTCCGCGGCGAGCGTTACTGGCTCCCGCTTCGACCCTTCGGTCTCGGCTGCGAAGGCGGATGCGGTACTTGTGCGGCCGTCCCAGAGAATGACGACGTCTTGACCGTCCAGATTCACCTTCCGGAAATCGGTCGCTTCGCCGAACGACTTCAACGGCCAAGCTCGGCTCTCCCCACCATGCGTCAGGCCGAACACCCTTTCTTCCGGATCAAGCCGTAAATCCGGCTCGGGCCGCGTCTTCCGCGACTCCGGCAGAAGCGATTTTGGGGACTGTCTCACGCAGCTGTCGTTGTAGTTGACAGTTCTTGCGTCAAGTCGTCCGGGTCGGATTGAAGGAGTGTCCAGAAGTCGTACGTGGGTAATCCCAAACCCAAGGCTTGGTACGGACACTGCTTTTTCCGGGGACCGGATCGGAATGGGTGACAGTTCCAATACAGGCGCTTCAGATCGAGCATCGGTTGGGTCATCCGGCGGTGACGGGATTGCTGCATCCGCAGTACGCTGTTCATGCATTCTACCGCGCTGCTGGCTCGGACCGTGTCTTGGAGGATGGCCGTGATCCGGTCATAAGCCGCTTGCTCGGCATCCTCCAGTGGTAGGTGCATGGCCACGGCATAAGCCATCATGGCCAAAGGACTCGGCCCTGGATTGGAGGAGCCGCCATGCCGTCTCCACCACCGCCAAGCCAGTACCTCGCGCCATTCCTCTCGCGGTTCAGCCGCTGCAAGACGCTGGTGCATTCGATCCAAGAAGGCCAGGCTGCGTGGGTCGGTGAGGAAGTTTCTGACCTTGCGCCATTCGGGTCCGGTCAGTTCGCTCAAGCCAGCCTTGATCTGGGCCTCCGCCCAGAGACGATCATTGAGTTGCCCATCGGGCCGGAACAACTCGAAGGCGGTGCGGCAACGGTCCCAGGCCGATTCGACGCGTTCCACCGGTTCAAACGCCTCAATCACTTTGGACCAGGCAGTACGGGCGACCCAAGCCGAACCCCGCGCGTCGATTCCTTGCTTTTTGTCTCGCTGAACCTGGGCGTCGCAGGTCTGGGCCTGGTCCCAAAGCGGCTCCACTGCACGCCACGCTTGTGTCAACACTCGTTGAGCCTCTTGAGTCGTATGGAAGAGATCCAGCCCGTGGCCCAGAGCGGACGCCAAGGGGTCGCTCGCGCGCCGCAATTGGGCAGTTTGCTGGAGGGCCGTTGCAATCCCTTTGGCAGCGTCGGAGATCACGAACTCGAGATTCTTAAAAGGAGTCAACTGCTGCTGCCACGTCGCGGCCTTGCGGTCGTTGGCGTTGTGACAAAAGACCGCGGTCATGCTCGTCGGCTCGATGCCGACCAAGGTCGGCCGCCCCCAAAAAAGATCTCATCGAGAGCTAAGGTCTGGACCTCGGTTGCGCACTTTTGGTCGAGCACCTGGAGGACCTTTGCGGCCCGTTTCGCCTCGGTTTTGACCCAACGGCCGATGGTTGAATGGTCCGGTGCCTGACCCGCGGGCAAGAGGATTTGGAACAGATCCTCGGTCTGACGCAGGCTCAACCCCAGGCGCAGAGGCAACCGTGGCGAACTTCCGTTGCTTGACTGGGTCCAGGGCGACTGGTTGCTGGGCACGAGCCTCCAGTTCGGTGACTCTCCGCTGGAGTTGCTGGATCTCGGCCTCCTGTTCGGCGAGCCGAGACTTGTCACTGGACGCCTCGGCCAGCCGCTCTTCGACCTTGCGGGCATGCTCATAGACTGTCTCGCGGCTGCACTGCGAATCTTGGGCTTGCCCAGTCACAGAGCCGTACTGACCCGAGAACACAGCGGCGGCGTTGCGGACCCAAGTGCGGACCGGTAGCTTGAACATGCGTGAGCCCTCCATGGCAACGGTGGTGAAATCCAGTAACGCCGCATTTCACCGGGGGAGAGCTTTCCAGGCCAGCCCAACTGTCAACTTGCCGATCCGCCCACGGGGCTGAAATGAGACAGTCCCCGATTTTGGCACGGATTGCGGCTGGAATTTGGACACCATCGCATAGGCGACCGTGCCGGGTTGGGCTTTCAGCCACGGCCCCCAATCCGTCTCGATGGTCGGGATCGGCGTCAATTGCTCACCCTTGCGGGGGCCATCAAACGCAAGGCCGGTGAGGCAGTCGAAGAGCGTGCCGTCTTTGTGCCGCATCACCATGATGCCATTACGCCAGCCATGGAACCGATAATCGAGTGAGGCCGGATAACCCCGTACGAAGTCGGCATCGGCGTCGTAGACGAACACGCCGTAAGTGTCACTGATGACGCGGTACGGCACAAGGAACCAGCGATAGGGGATGGCCCCGCCATCGTACTTGCCGCGAATCCAGGCGAGCACTCTGTCATCGTCGCGGAGGGCACCAGCCTTGCGGCGGGATTCATCGACGCAGTGCGAGCAGGCCGGGTTGACCAGTGTCTCGAACATCTCCGGCCGGAACAGAGACTTCGGCTCAGGCCCGTCGGCCGGACCGGCGACCAAAGCCGCGAGCATCACGCCCATCGCAATCATTGTTGAAAGTCCTATCTTATAAGAAAATAAAGAATCACGTGAAACCGCCGTCCTCACTGCTCTTTCGGCAACGGCACCGCCCGCGGCTCCCAGGATTGATCGATCTTATCGAGGGCGAGCACCCATCCCGCCGCCGCCCGCTTCGACCCGTTCAGTCAACGCGATCGCTGCCGATTCCGGTTTTCCCCACGCCTGGATGACGGCGATCGTCCTCTCGGGGGCCAACGGGCTGCCGCCCCGCGGCGGCGCCTGGAACAGGGCCAGGTCGCTGCTCGATCCAGCGTGAGGCATCACGCCGAAACGTCTCTGGCCAGACTGCCAGGGCAATCGGCCCGTCGGTTGCCTTCAGGAGCGGATTCCAGTTGCGGGCGTAGCGGGGCCAGCAGTCGTTCTTGGCACAAGGGACCTGCCCGCATAATCCGGTCCCACCTTTCGTATCTGGCAAATCGACCAATTCGCATTCCGTCACCCAAACGGGGATGATGACTTTGCCGGGATGGCCTGCGGAAAGCTCCGCGACGATCCTCGCCGCCGCGTCATCGCCCGGCGTCTTGGCCGCCGTCGCAGGCGACCCGTAATCGAGTGCCCACCGGCACTGGTCGTTGCCGCAGCCGCACGACGAGGGACCGGCTTGGAGGTCGTTCAAGAACACCCCCGCCCAGCTTCCAGGAAGGTCGCCGAGGAGCAGCTTCAGCCGTTGCCGGTGAGCGTCGAAGGCCGGAGCGTAGCCGATCGGAACCCACGGCCACGCCTTGATGACCTCGCCGCGTTTCGCTGCCGGGGCGTCCGGGAACCGCCGCCGCCAGTCGTCATGGTGCCCGCCGATCGCGGCCATCCACTCGGGGTGGGCGTCGGCCATCGCCGGGTTGCGTGCGACTTCGATCCACGGCCACAGGGTCATCCCCGCCCGCTCGACGGCTTCGGCCATCGGGTTCCATCGCCGCTTCGCCCCGTCGTCGAGCGGCACCACGACCGCATTGACGCCCCTGGCCTTCCACGCCGCGAGGAATTCCGGCGAAACCCGGTCCAGCCCGATAAACACGCCCCGCATCGAAGGCTTTGGCTCGACCGCATGGGACTCGCCCCACGGGACCAGTACAAGGCCGGCGAATACAGTCAGCAAGAGGACGAAACGGGATATCGTGTTTCTCGTATCGCGATGCATCTTTGGATTTACACTCCGTGCAGATCGTGCCTTACCGCCGCCGATTATCTCCAAGCTTCAGCGAGTTGGGAATTGGTTGGCGTCGGGACCGGCGGGCGTTTGCACCAGTTGCTTGATCCTTGGGAGCGGGCATCGGCGGGTCAGGGGGTTGGTTGGGGGCGAGCGGCCAGTGGCCCGGCTGGGTGAGCGACGCGGGACTGGTCGACCCGAAAAGTGGCGATTAAAAACAAGTTAACATGACGCGTTCGGCCTTCTTGACGCAAAACGAACCCGGTCGGAAAAACGAAACAGCCCTGCGGACACAACAGTCGGGGGTTGCTGGCAGGGAAAGGGCGCAGTAGGCTAATTTTCCAGAAGTCAGGTGCAGCGAGGGGTTGCGACTGAATAGCGTTCACCGGAGAGATTTCGGCAGGCTGATCGACGGGGCAGCAAGGGCCAGGCGACGTGCAGATTACCAAGGCGGTCATTACTGCGGCGGGACGGGGGGCGCGGCAGTATCCGGCATCGGACACGGTGCAAAAGGCGATGCTGCCGGTTGTCGATCGGGATGGCTTGACCAAGCCGGTCCTCCAGATCATTGCCGAGGAGGCGCTCGAAAGTGGAATCGAAGAGATCTGCGTCGTTAGCGCGCCCGGCGACGAGACCGTCTATCGCGATCATTTCCGCAACTACGCTGCTAACTTGCGGTCGGCTTTCAAGGGAGTGGAATGGGCCGAGGAACAGGCCCGCCGTCTGTTCGATCTTGAGCAACGCCTTCGCTTCTCGATCCAGCCCGAGCCGCAAGGTTACGGCCATGCTGTCTGGTGTGCCCGCGAGTTTGCCGCCGGCCAGCCTTTCCTGCTTTTGCTGGGCGACCACCTTTATCTCTCGGCCGAGTCTCGCCGCTGCGCCCGGCAATTAATCGACCTGGCGATGACGGAAAACTGCGCGGTCTCCGCCGTCCAGGCGACGCGTGAGCACTTGATTCACCAGTACGGGACCCTCACCGGCCGCCGGTTGGCCGAACGGCCCCTGGTCTATGCGATCGACGAGATCATTGAGAAACCAAACCCAACCCTTGCCGAATTGCGGCTCCAGGTCCCTGGTCTGCGCGGGCCATTATCTTTGCTTTTTCGGGATGCACGTGCTGACTCCTACTGTTTTCGACTTGCTGGACGCGCTCGTTCACAAAGACGTACGCGAACAGGGGCAGATCCAGCTCACGACGGCACTGAATGCTCTGGCGCGGCGGGAGCGATACCTGGCAATCGAGACCCGCGGCTCGCGGTTCAACCTGGGAATCAAATTCGGCGTCGTCGAGGCTCAGATCGCCCTGGCAATGGCTGGAATCGACCGTGAGCGGATTCTCACGCTCCTGGTCGAAACCCTGACGCGGCTCGAGCAGAACTCGATCCGGTAAGACCATTGGGCCGCGTCCGGCTCGATCGACGACAGTCGTTCTCTGCAGATCATGACCATGGCTTCACTTGGCAAGACCCTGATCGAGACCATTACCAGCACCGAGCCACGGTGCCGGGACCGCTCCGCCCGGTCGCTCGTCCGCGGCGCGAGCCTGGCCGAGAAGCTCCAGGCCTGCGAGGAGTTGGAGGCGTTCCGCCGGCAAAGCGAGAACCTGTACGAGCGCGTCCGGAGCTGCTTGTTTCTGCAAGCGATTTACCGTTACGAGATTCAGGAGGACCCGTCAATGCGGCCAACGGGCCTTGTCCCGTTCCATGGCTTCATGGACATGATGGGCCGACGCTACGAGCAGGCAATCACGGCTTTTCGGCACGCGCTCAAAGACGGGGGCCCCAACGGCGCAATTTGCAGCGCCCTGGCCCAGGCCTATGATCAGATCGCTTTTCAGACGCTGGCCGACCAGGTTCGGCGGTCGGTCCGAAATTGCGCCGGCAATCGCTGGATGTTCCGGGTTGGCGCCATTGATGAGCATCCTCTGCATATTCATCCCCGCCTGCTGCAGCGCGACTCGGAGGATGTCGCTCTACCCGATCTTGATCGAGCGCACGCCGGTTCGGCTAGACCTCTCGCACAGCGCCTGGTCGGACATCTTCTTCCTTGGGATGGACTATCCCGAAGGCGCCCGCGTGCTCAACATCTCGGTCGACCTGGGGGTTCATGGTCGAGATCGCCGGCCCATACCGCCGATCGAGTGCCGGGTGAGGGTGATCGCCAGGCCGCTTTTGCGGCTTACTAGCATCGACATGAACAGTTGCAAGGATGTCGATAACCTGGAGGAACTGTTCAACTTTGGCAATGATTACCTGGGGCTGGTCAAGGCCGGCGTAATCGCGTCGGGCCTGGTGCCTCCCTCTCTCGAGGGCACCAACATCAAGCTCGAAGACCTGCTGGCGCGCGTGATTCGTCCCGGGCATGGGCTGGAGGTCGTCAGCAAGGTCAACGACATACCCAAAGGCTCGCGGCTGGCCGTATCGACCAACTTGCTGGCGTCGTTGATCTCGATACTGATGCGGGCGACTGGGCAGACCGGCAACCTGACGGGGCCTCTTGATCTTGACGTGGCGCGCGTGGTGGTGGCACGAGCGATCCTCGGCGAATGGCTGGGCGGCTCGGGGGGTGGCTGGCAAGACTCCGGGGGAATCTTTCCTGGTGTCAAGCTCATTCACGGAGTCGCCGCATCGGATACCGATCCAGAATGGGGGGTCAGCCGGGGCCAGCTTCTGCCCGCTCATCGTCTGCTTTCTCAGACAGCCGCGCGGCCGGAGGCCGCCGGCCGCTCGACCCGACTGGCGTCCTCCGTGCTGCCGCCGTTTGAGAACGAACTGTCCGCAAGCTTGGTGGTGGTGCACGGAGGCATGGCCCAAAACGTCGGCCCGATTCTCAACATGGTGACAACCAAGTACTTGCTTCGCAGTCATGAGGAATGGCTGGCGCGTCAGCAGGCGCTGCGTATCTTCGACCGGGCGCTCGCCGCCGTCGATGAGGCCGACCTCCGCCCCTGGGGCAGATCACCACCGAGAACTGGAACGGCCCGCTCAAGAAGATCATTCCTTGGGTCTCCAATGCCTTCACCGAGGCGATCATCGACCAGGCGCGGCAGAGCTTCGGCGACGACTTGTGGGGATTTCTCATGCTCGGAGGAATGTCGGGAGGAGGAATGGCTTTCTTCGTCGCTCCACAGCGCCATGATGAGTTTCAGACGTTGATCCTGACGATCATGCGGCGGGTGAAGTCCGATCTCGACGACGCGCTGCCCTTCGCGATGGAACCCATCGTTTACGACTTTCAAATCAATTCCAGGGGAACCTGGGCCGAATTGGAGACCGGCGAGTCTGCGATGATGCCCCCGCGCTACTACACCCTCCAGGTTCCCCGGATGATCGCCGCGGGGACGAGCAACCTCGACGGCCTGCGCAAAGCCGATGTCGACCACTTCGCCAACCACTGCCGCGCCACGGATGAGTTGATCGGGGTGTTCCGAACTATGATCAATCACCTCTTCCCCGTGACGCGCAGTGCCCAGGACATGGCGTCGGCCCGGTGGGATGAAGAAGCAGAGCGAATCCGCATGTCAAACGGCTTCGATGCGGATGCAACACGAGCGGCTAAGGGAAGACTTGCTCCGCGGTCGGATTGGCCTGGCGCAGTAATCGTCTGCCCGTGGACCTGGAGATCCATGATGTGGATGACTCAGACTTGATCCACACCGACGGCCAGATTCCTCCAGCCGCCGCGGAGGCTGGCGAACTGGCGCTGCGCCGAGGAGAGGTGGCCGTGGTGACGCTGGCAGCCGGGGTCGGCAGCCGCTGGACTACGGGTGCAGGCGTTGTCAAGGCTGTCAACCCGTTCGTCACCATGGCCGGGCGGCACCGCAGCTTTCTCGAGATTCACCTGGCCAAGACTCGCGTGGCCGAGCGGGCACTGGGAATTCCGATCCCCCACATCGTTACCACCAGCTACCTGACCCACGCGGCCATTGAACGGCACCTGAAGCGGACCGGCAACTATGGCCATGACGGGCCCGTTTTCCTGTCGCGCGGGCAATCGATCGCTCAGCGGCTCGTGCCGATGACCAGGGACTTGTCCTTCCTCTGGGAAGAGTCCATTCACGAGACGCTTGACGAGAACCAGCAGAAGATTCGCGAGGCGAGCCGGCGCGCGATCCTCGAGTGGGCCAGGAACCAAGGAGAGGGAAGAGACTACACCGACAACCTGCCAATCCAGCGTTTCAACCCCCCCGGCCACTTCTATGAGGTGCCGAACCTGCTCCGCAACGGGCTGCTGGGCCAGATTTTGAAACAGTATCCCAATCTCAAGTGGCTGATGCTGCACAACATCGACACGCTGGGCGCCACCCTTGATACCGCCCTCTTGGGTCTGGCCTGCCAGGGCGCGGCCACGCTTTGCTTCGAGGTGATTCCGCGCCGGATCGACGACCGGGGGGGAGGGCTCGCCCGTGTCGCCGGTCGGCTGCGGCTTCTGGAAGGGCTTGCTCAACGCGCGAGGAAACCGAGTTTGCCCTCAGATATTATAATACATTGACGTGCTGGGTGCGCATCGACGGCCTGCTGCAGACGCTGCAACTGAATCGCGACGATCTCACGCAGGCTCCAGCCAAGGTTGCCGCTGCGGTTCGCGGCCTGGCGGCACGGGTGCCGACTTACGTGACCATCAAGGATGTAAAACGGCGCTGGGGCCACGGCCAGGAGGATGTCTTCCCGGTTGCCCAGTTCGAGAAGCTCTGGGGGGATCTGACCTCTCTGCCGGACCTTCCGTGCGCGTTTCTCGCGGTTTCTCGTCTGCGGGGACAGCAGCTCAAGGATGCGGCTCAGCTCGACGGCTGGGTGACTGACGGCAGCCGAGATTACGTCGAATCCCTGTGTGCTTTCCCAAGGTAGGCATCGTGAGCGGTGAATACGCATGAGCAAGTCCGAACTGGTACTGGTTACGGGGGGAGCCGGGTTCATCGGCTCTCATTTGGTCGAGGCCCTCGTGAACGAGGGCTACCGGGTGCGCGTGGCCGATAACCTGGCCACGGGTCACAGGTCCAACCTGGTTCACTTGGAAGGGCACTACGAATGGATCGAAGGTGACCTTGCCGACTTTGACTTTTGCCTCCGCGCGGCCGATGGTGTCGATCACGTTTTTCACCAGGGAGCAATTCCCAGCGTGCCCCGTTCCGTACGCGAACCGCTCGAATCGCATTCCAGTGGGCCAACGGCCACGCTCAACATGCTCGAGGCCGCGCGTCGGGCCAAGGTTCGGCGATTCGTGTTCGCCGCATCCAGCAGCGCCTACGGCGACACGGTCGAGCTTCCCAAGCACGAGGCAATGCTGCCGACCCCGCTGAGCCCCTACGCCGCGGGCAAGCTGGCGGGCGAACATTATGTCAGCGTCTATGCCCGCACGATGGGGCTGGACGGCGTCAGTCTGCGTTATTTCAATATTTTCGGACCGCGCCAGGACCCATCGAGCCCTTACAGCGGTGTGATCTCTCTGTTCATCAAGTTCATGTCGCGAGGCCAGCGGCCGACGATTTATGGAGACGGCCAGCAGACCCGCGACTTCACATACGTCGCCAATGCCGTAGCCGCCAACCTCGCAGCCCTCCGCTGCCCGCAGCCGCTCCTGGGCCAGGTCTTGAATGTCGGTACGGGCGAGAGTATCAGCCTGCTCCACCTGATCGCCGCGCTCAACAGCATTCTGGGAACCGAGCTCGAACCCATCTTTCAGGATCCGCGCGCCGGCGATGTCCGGGACTCGCTGGCCAGCCTGGACCGGATCCAGAAGGTATTGAGCTACAATCCCATCGTCTCGTTCGAGGAGGGATTGCGCCGGACCGTCGAGGCCACGGTCGGGCATGGTTGATCTGGATAATACCTGATCTCGCTGAAACAAAAACTCCATCTGCCGGCACTATTCCCGAGAGCTTCTTGGCGAGGGAGTGGAGTGACGATGCGAGATGCCCCCAGAGCGGTGGTCTTCGGGACCATCGAAACACTGTTCCAGTTCGGCACAACCGGCGAGTGGTCCGACGGCGAACTGCTGGATCGCTTTGTCGCGCGGGACGACGAAACACGCAGTGCCGCGTTTGAGGTACTCGTCCACCGGCACGGTCCCATGGTCCTCGATGTTTGCCGCAATGTGCTTCGTAATGACCACGAGGCGGAAGATGCCTTCCAGGCGACGTTTCTGATCCTGGCCAGGCAGGCTCGATCGATTCATCAGCGCGCCTCTGTGGGAAGCTGGCTGTTCGGGGTGGCGACCCGGGTTGCATCCCGGGCCAGGGTTGATTCAGCGAGGCGCCGGGCCCGGGAGGGAGCATTCGCTCAGGCTGTCGCCACACGCGCTCCCACGAATTGCGACGAAGCGGCGAAAGTCGCCCTTCACGAGGAGATCGCACGACTGTCCGAGAAATACCGCGAACCCGTCGTTCTTTGCTGCCTCGAGGGCATGTCCTACAAGGCCGCCGCCGAGCGTCTCGGATGCCCGGTGGGAACCGTGAGCGTGCGGCTAATGCGGGCTCGAGAGAAACTGCGGGCCCGGTTGGTCCGTCGCGGCGAAGCCGTTTTTTCAGACACCGACGTGCTGACCGCAGCCGTGGACCATCAACCCATCGCTCCCGCGCTCATGGCTTCCCTGGCACAGCAGGTTGCGGTTCTCATGTCAGGCGGGCTGTCGGGCACAGGGCAGAGTTTCACCTCAATCAGTAGCCTTGTCCGGGAGGTTAGTATGACCATATTTGCCAGGAACTTCGCCGCGAGAGCGGGCGGGTTGTTGATTATAGGTTCGCTGCTCGTCGGCTCGGGAGTTCTCGGCTACCAGGTACTTGGGAGGGGTTCTCCTCCGGCGACGATCTTCACGCAGCCGCCCGTCGAACGTCCAGAGCCCGCCCAGGCAAATGCCGAAGACCCAGCCCTGACGGCCCTGCACAGGGCAGATTCCATGCAATAGCTCGGGAACATCGGCATCGCCTTGAACGCTTTCCTTGATGCCAATGGCTTTCTGCCACCGGCCGCGATCCGTGAGCCAATTACGGGGAAGCCTCTCCTGAGCTGGCGCGTCGCAATTCTGCCCTGGCTCGGATCGAAGGACTTGTATCAACAATTCCATCTCCACAAGGACTTGTACGACCAATTCCATCTCAACGAGGCCTGGGACAGCCCACACAACAAAGCATTGATTGCGAAAATGCCCTATGAATATGCTCCCCTGGGAGTCAAGACAAAAGATCCGTTCACGACTTTCTATCAGGTGTTTGTTGGGCCCGGCACCGCCTTCGAGCCAATTCCAAACAACGGGAGGCGCGGGATCTCGAGCGTCCTTGATGGTGCCCAAAACACACTGGCGGTCGTCGAGGCCGGCTCGGCCGTCACGTGGACGAAGCCTGAGGACCTGCCTTTCGTGCCGGACAAGCCTCTTCCCCCGCTCGGCGGATTGTTCAAGGACGGTTTCAACGTGGTCTTCCTGGATGCGTCTGTTGAGTCTGTGGCCCGAGTTGTTGACGAGCGGTTGTTAAAAGGGCTGATCACACGCAACGGCAGGGAGTATGTGAACCGGGGTCAGCTTCCCCAGATTCTACCTTTACAAGAGTCAGCGAGGGGGCCTCTCACGCCCCTTGCTCAAGGACGCGAAGCCCAGGTTAGAAAGGGCGCCGAGGCTGCAGCCAAAGACCAGGCAGCCCTCACCCAGTTGAGAGTCGCGCAGGAGGCGTTCAAAGTAATTGAAGAGAGGAACAGACTGGGCAATCCTGTCTCCGATGAGGATTATCACAAGTGGTCGCTGAGACTGCTGGAGGCGGAGCGAGCGACCAGTAAGACGAGGGCCGAGGAGATTACGGCCCTGGTGGCACACTTCAAAAGAATGCAGGAATTGAGCGAGCGCACAGCGAACCTCTTGCAGATCGGTCAGAGGGACAGGCTGCAATCCCTGGACACCAGTTACTGGGAGGAAGAGGCCGCTGGATCGCTCCAAAGAGCCAGGAAGGAAGCGGCCGACTCGCCGCGATGAGTACGTCCCCCGGAGACGTCACGCTGGACAGAGGCCCGCCAGGTCGCGAATCGCCGCCTGGGCGATCGGTGTCGGGCATGACCAGACGAGGAAGAAGAGGGCCTGCCGAGCCCACCGCTGGGCAGGTTCCGTGCGGAGGAACCCGCTCCCTTTTCGCGCGGTCAGGTAGGCCTGGGTGGCCCGCAATGCCAGAGCATTGGCCTGGGCCCGGACCTGGCTGGCGGTCGCTGCATCCTGCTCGCCTCGCGCAGGTCATGAGCAAGGTCCAGGCCTGCTGCCAGGTCTCGGCGAGCACGTCGACAGGATCGGCCAGTTCGACCTGGTCGGCAGCCAGGCCAGCAAGCGCGTCCAGTGCGGCCCGCGCCTGTCCCAGTGCCAGGGCCGAAGTCTCCAGCCCGGCGGTACCGACCGCGCCGGGCTGCGCGGAGAGGTCGCTGCTGGGGCCGGCGAGGAGGTCATCCTGGCGAACTCGAACTCTTGTCAGGATCACTTCGGTTGTGCACGAGGCCTGGAGCGCGGCCAACTCGAACGCAGGGCGAATGGCCAGGCCCGGCCGGTCCACAGGCAGAGCTATCAGCATCTGCCTTCCGTCATCCAGCAGTGCACCAGTCACGAGAACCTCGGCGCGCTCGGCTGCGGTGACCCAGGGCATGGCCCCATCGAGCTGGAACGTCCCCAGCTCGGTCTCGGTCGCGACCAATGCCTGCGAACCGAGCCGCCGCGAGGTCGTGAGCTGAGAGATGCCGACCGTCGCGAACGCCTTGCCGGCGGCGATAGCTTGCAGCCATTTGCGAGCCGCCGGCCGATCCTCCGCCCCAAGCAGCCTGCGGACCGCGGCATCATGCTGTGAAAGGATGAAGACGGCCGTCAGGCTGCCCGAGGCAAGCTGCGCATATCGCTGTACCAGCAAGGGCCTGGCGCACGCCTCGCCGCCGAAATCTCGCGGCAGAGACCAGTGAGTTGCCCCGCCCTCCTGAATTAGCCGCCAGAGCGATTCGGGCCAGGTTCCGGCAGCATCGGCGGGTCCGTCCGCCGCGGCGAGTTTTTCAACCAAACCCAGGAGCCGTGCCGAGTCGGGGTCCGGTTCCGTCCATGACGGCAGCTCGGTCGGTTGGTTGCTCATGGTCACCTTGAATGCGAGAATCGGGTTTGATGGCACACCGTTCATCGTCGCACAGGCCCAATTTCCATGCCAGCCCCTTATTGTTACGACCACCCGCGGCCGATGGTCACCGTCGATCTCATTGTGTTCTCTCTCGTCGAGCAGTCGTTGCAGGTGCTGCTTGTCCGCCGCGGTCGTGAGCCGTTCGCCGGCAAGTGGGCGATCCCCGGCGGCTTTCTCGAGATGGATGAGCCCGCTGAGGCAGGCGCACGCCGCGAGCTCCGGGAGGAAACCGGGCTGGAGATAGCCGGCCCGGTGGAGCCGATCGGCTTCTTCGCCCGCCCCGACCGGGACCCACGCGGGCGGACCATCACCCTAGCCTACGCCGCGGTAGTCCGGCCCGGCGAACACGAACGCGCGAGGCGGGGACGACGCCGTTGCGGCAGTCTGGTTCAAGATTGGCGACTCCGTCGAGCTGGCATTCGACCACGCGGAAATCCTGGACCAAGCTCTGTCCTGGCTCAGGCGCGGTGTGATCGAGCAGACGCCGCGAATTGCTCTGGGGCTTTTGCCCAAGTCATTCGATCTCGAGGATGTTTACGCGCTCTTTCAAGCGCTGGGGCTGCGCCGCCGGCGGGCTCTATCCTGGCTCAACAAGGTTGTGCGGTCAGGACAGATTGAGCGGGTCGAATGACTCTCCGCACGTTCTCACCGGGCTGCATCAATAAGGCGAATCAAGTCGCGAGGCCAGGCCGTAGAAAATGACTTATCCGTTCAATTGGCAAGGTCGGCCTCGCAGAGGATATCGAACCCCATTTCATGAAGTGTCCGACTGGCCTGTTCATTGTTGTCAATGTGCATGGCGACGGCCGAACGCCCCCGGGGATGGAGAATGAGCGGATAAGCGTAGTGGATGTTGATCTCGGCCTGAAGCAGCGCCTTGCAAAGCTCTACTAGTGCATGGGGACTGCTGGTCAGCTCTACGGCCACCAACTCGTTTTCAGCAAAGGCGAGCTTGCTCAGAGCGAGGATCTCGCGTCCTTGCTCGGGATGGCTCAAAATCAGACGCAGAATCGAGCAGTCCGCCGAGTCTGATATCGTCAAACCGATGATCTTGACCTTCGACCCTTGAAACGAGCGCACCACCTCGAGCAACTGGCCAACCCGGTTCTCGAGGAAAACCGAGAACTGAGTCACCGTGGGCCAGGTCCGGCCATGAAGGGTTTCCAGTTCGACTTCGCTGCCGCCGTCGTCCTCGCCAAAGCTCATGAAACCCTCGTGTTCCTGGGCTGGAAGGTCTTCGGTCCAGAGCTATTCAAGGTAATGCCTGCAACGCGATCTGGTCAATGGCTTCGCTTTGAATTGGAGACCCTATCAAGGCGCCAAACCTTGTATGGTTACAGTCAGCCTGATTCCCTGGCACCTAGCGCCACTGGGCCCGATCCCTGGCTCGTATACCTTTGCCATTGCGCCGAACGCCTTTGGTGCTGGATAGGCTCCGCGTTATGATTGCTCTCCGAGATCGGCGTTTTCTCTCAAGACCAAGGAGATACTCATGGCGCTTGCGTTCAGGATCACTCGTCTTCGACCCGGATCACTCTTCATGATCGCTTGCCTGGCAAGCGCCGCCTTCGGCGCCTTGGTGGGGAGCACAGCCAGGCCGCTGTCTTTGCAGGCGGATGACGGAGCGGCAGTCGGGCACGCGGCGCCGGCGGGAGTCAAAGCGCCGATCGCGGAAGTGCTGCACTGCCCTCTGGCATTCGCCGGCGTGCATCTGCTCAAGGAATTTCCCGAGCGATCGGCGGTCGCTTACCACTTCTGCAAACCACTCAGTGACGACGTCAGCCAGTGCCTGCTCTACGACAGCACAGGGCCGAACGCCAAACTCATCGGCACCGAGTACCTCGTCAGCGACGCGCTCTATCAGAAAATGCCAAGCGAGGAGAAAGCCTACTGGCACGATCACAAGCACGAGGTCGATGCCGGTCTGCTGCGGAGCCTCACCCAGAGCGGAGACGCGGAGAAGGCGACGCTGGCGAAGGTTCGAACGCTCTGGGGCAAGGTCTATCACACCTGGGTCTCGGGCCAGGCTTACCCCCGCGGCCCTGCGCGGCTTTTCTGGTCCGTGACCGGCGCAGATCCGTACCTTGCGCCGCCTGACCTGAAGCTGCCCGCGGAGCTGCGAAAGACCGATCACGGCGGTTGACCGCATCTAAGGCAGCTCGGGGCACGAACCAACCAGACCGCCTGGTCGCCGGTGCAGACGTTATCTTCTTCGCTTTCATGATCAAAGGGCTTGATACGATGACGTGTCTGCCATAATAATTCACTTCCTGCCATGTTCAGGCGGCGCCACGTCGGCATGCCGAATCTACCTCGATGCGTAATATCAGGCTCGACCCTACTGAATAAACAGGTCCGTGAGGTGTCAGACCAGCAATGTATGTACCTACAAAGTTGTTTTTTACCAAGGGCGTGGGTACTCACCGCGAGAAATTGACGAGCTTTGAGCTGGCCCTTCGAGACGCGCGGATTGCCTGTTACAATCTCGTGCGGGTCTCGAGCATTTTTCCCCCGAGGTGCAAGGAAATCTCGATCGAGCAAGGTCTGAAGCATCTCGAGCCGGGCCAGATAGTCCACGTCGTGATGAGCGAGTGCGCCACGGCCGAGCCCAACCGCCTGGTGGCGGCCAGCGTGGGTGTGGCGATTCCTCGCGACCGCGAGACCTTTGGTTACTTGTCGGAGCATCACGCGTACGGCCAAACAGCCAAGACCGCGGCCGATTATGCCGAGGACCTCGCCGCCGAGATGCTTGCCACGGTTCTTGGAGTCGAGTTCAACCCCAACAGCTCGTGGGACGAGAAGCGTGAGATCTGGAAGGTCGCCGACGTGATCTTCAAGACCAAGGAGGTCACCCAGACAGCCATTGGCCACAAGGACGGGCTCTGGTCCACGGTGGTCGCCGCGGCAATCCTGTTGGCGTGAATGCAGTCTTTATGGCCGTCGACCGTTGACGGACCACCCCTGCGAGAGCGGATCAGCATGGGTTATCTCGAAAGCATCAGTCGGCATCGAATCTGCCCCCCTGCGGTCACGGGCCGGGAAGTTGCCGCCGACCTGATCGATCACGCCTTCCTGAGCTACAACGCGGGTCGACTGCGCGAGATCTGCCAGGTTTTCACCCGCAAGTTCTTGGAACCAAACTGCACCGTAGGCCTGACCATCTCCGGGGCGCTTACTCCGGCCGGGCTGGGTATGAGCTGCCTGATTCCACTCATCAAGGCCGGATTTGTCGACTGGATCGTCTCCACCGGCGCCAATCTCTATCATGACACGCATTACGCGCTGGACCTGCCACTCCACCAGAGCCGTCCCAACCTCGACGACTATGCCCTGCGGCAGAATGATGTGATTCGCATTTACGATGTCGTTTTCGAATACAAAACGCTGTTGGACACCGACGCGTTCTACCGCGAACTCATTCAGGACCCGAGTTTTGCCCGTATCATGGGAACGGCCGAGTTTCACCACCAGGTGGGTAAGTACCTCTACGCCCGGGCCAAGAGCCTGGGCCAGCCGGCCCACAGCTTACTGGCAGCGGCCTACGAGGCAGCCGTGCCGGTTTACACATCGAGCCCCGGCGACAGCTCCATCGGCATGAATCTCGCTGCGCTGAGCCTACAGGGCGGCAAGCTTCAAATCGACACGCTTCGCGACGTCAACGAGTCGGCTGCGATTGTCTACAATGCCAAGAAGGGGAATGGCAAATCGGGTGTCTTGATTCTGGGTGGGGGCAGCCCCAAGAATTTCATCCTCCAAACCGAGCCGCAGATCCAGGAAGTGCTGGGTCTGGCCGAGAGCGGCCACGACTACTTCCTGCAGATCACGGATGCCCGCCCTGACACCGGCGGCCTGTCGGGCGCCACCGCCAGCGAGGCGATGACCTGGGGCAAGGTCGATCCAGAAACCCTGCCTGACAGCGTCACCTGCTACACTGACTCGACGATCGCCCTGCCTCTCCTGACCGCCTATTCTCTGGCCCGGCGTGCTCCACGGCCGCTGCGCCGGCTCTTTGATCGCCGGATCGCCGACTACGAAGGCCTGAAAACCGACTTCCAGGCCCGCGGTGAGAAACCGCCCGACCCGACGGCGCGAAAAAAGATCGATTGAGAGATCACGAGCTTCTGGTGAAAACCCGAGTGCTTCAAGTTGATCCCCGAAACCCCTCCGCAAGCGACATGGCGGACGCAGCCGCTGTGTTGTCGCGCCGAGGACTGGTTGCGTTCGCGACCGAAACAGTCTACGGCCTGGGCGCGATCGCCACCGACCCCGCCGCCGTGGAAGGAATCTACCACGCCAAGGGACGGCCTCGCGTCAATCCACTTATTGTTCACGTGGCAGGAACCGCCCAGGCGAAAGAATGTACCGCCGCTTGGCCGGAGGCAGCGGACAGCCTCGCTGGAACGTTCTGGCCGGGCCCGATGACCTTGGTGCTCAATCGTTCCAACTTCATTCCTGACGTTGTCACCGGTGGCCGGGAGACAGTAGGGTTGAGAGTCCCCATGCCTGCGGTGTCCCGAGTACTGATCGAACGGGTGGGCCAGCCGCTGGCGGCCCCCAGCGCCAATCGCTCGAACCGGCTTTCCCCGACCCGGGCCGAGCATGTTCTGGCCGATCTAGATGGCAGGATCGATCTAATCCTCGACAGCGGGCCCACCTCCTGCGGCCTCGAGTCGACCGTCCTCGACCTGACGAGTTCCCCCTTCCGCATCCTTCGACCTGGCCCGATCGGCCCGGCAGAGATCGGCCTGTGCCTGGCAGGCAAATACCAGGTGGTAAACACCCGGATAGGCGTGGCTGTGCCCTTGGGTGAACTGCCAGCAAGCCCGGGCATGCTCGAGGTGCATTACGCTCCTCGTACCCCGGCCCTTCGTGTCGAATCGGTCGCGGACCTGGCAAAGTTCTCCTGGCCGTCGAATTCCGCGCTCCTCGTACTCGGTCCCTCGGCCCTTCCCGATCTTCCCGCGGCATTGCACCTCGTGGAACTCGTTGAGCCTGAACTCGCCGGTCAGAGGTTCTATTCGAGTCTTCATGGGTTGGATGGCGCTCAATCTGGATCTCATTATCATTGTGATGCCTCCCGACCAGCCCGCGTGGTGCGCAATCCGGGACCGCCTAGTCAGGGCGACCTCACCACTGACTCCTTGATCGTTGTGACCCCGGCAGCTATCGCGGTGAGCCCGAACCGAGCCTGCCGTCGAACGATGCAGTCTGGGTACGGAAATTTGTGCCGCCAGGAACGTCAGAACCTCTCGCCGCGCTGGGCCGACCTAGTCGAACAGCCGCCGCTGTTGCTCCAGGAAGGGAGGCTCGGAATCGAGCATCGGTTCCTTCAGTCCGAGGTGAAGATAGGCCGAAATGCAAGCCTGGCGGCCGCGCGGAGTTCGCACGAGGAACTCGCGGCGCAGCAAGTACGGCTCGACCTCGTCCCTCAGAGTGTCGACCGCGACGTTCATCGTGGCGGCCACGCTTCGACTCCGGTCGGCCCTCCCTTGAAGACACGAATCAGGGTCTCAAGATATGCCTGTCTTGCTTGTCTAACCCCTCCGAGTCAATCTCCTGCATCAGCAGAGCGTCCCTGGCGACCGGCAAGATGATGTTGCCGTCGCCGCGAGCAATTGCGTAATCGCGGACCCAGCGCAGCCGAGCGTTGGCGATCCGCGGAGTGCCGCGGCTCCGGCTGGCGAGCTCGCGGGCGGCCTGGGTATCAATGGTCGTCCGCAGCTTGGCCGCGTTGATTGTGATGATGCGAGCCAGGTCGTCGGCATCGTAGAATTCGAGGTGCTCGTGCATGTGGAACCGTTCGCGGAGTGGGCCGGAGAGCATCCCGCTCCGGGTGGTTGCGCCAATGATCGTGAACTTCTTGAGCGGCAAGTTGATAGTGTGCGCCGACATCCCCTCGCCAAGCACAACGTCGACGCGGAAGTCTTCCATAACCGGATAGATGAATTCCTCGACGGCCTTGGGCAGCCGGTGGATCTCATCGATGAAGAGGATCGAGCCCTCCGCCGCATTGGTCAGGTAAGGCATGACGTCCATCTTCTTGTCGAGTGCCGCACCGCTGGTCATACTGAGCTCGACGCCCAGCTCATTGTGCAGCACCGTCGCGAAGGTTGTCTTGCCCAGCCCAGGAGGTCCGTCGAAGAGAATGTGGGGCAGCGGCTCGCCTCGCTTGCGGGCCGCCATTAAAGCAATGGCAAGCGCTCTGCCACGGCCCGCTGGCCGACAATCTCGTCCAGCCGCTGGGGACGAAGCCTTTCATCAACCGGATCGATCATGCGCGACGAACTGCGCTTGATGAGAGTCAGATCCCGAAGGGTCGTTGCCCTCGTTGCCACCGTCACGTTTTCCCTGAATGATCGGCTCTCGCATGGGGGTCCTCTCTGCAACGAGTCAAGCGCCACACACGACTATTCCCTGCTTTGCTGATAGATCGCTTCGATCATATCGGCCACGGTCTTGAACTTTTTCTTGCCGGCCATGACGCGATCGATGGCCTGACGAGCCTGGCTTTCGGTGTGGCCGACGGAGAGCAGGGCGGCGTAGGTATCGCGAATCACGTCGTGACCGGCACGGTCGGTCTCGCCGTTGGTGGGGGAGTGAGCCGGGTCGGGGCCGACGATCAACGCGAACTTCCCCACCTTGCGGCGCAGTTTGGCAACGATGCGTTCAGCAATGGCCTCGCCGATGCCCGGATATGTCGCCAGCATCTTCACGTCCTGGTCCTCGATCGTGCGGGCCAGCTCGCGGACCGGCCGTACCATCGCCCGTACGCCTTGCGCACGCCCACGCCGTCAACCGAGCAAAACGTGTCGAAGAACTCGCGGTCGATCGGTGAGAGGAACCCAACAAGCCGGGGAACCATCCTTCCCGTCATTGCATTGCCGTCGATATAAAAAATCGTGTGCAGCGTGATCGGCTCACCGAGCTTCCCATGCACTTGGCGGCGGGTATGTTCGGGGATCAGCACTTCGACTTCGAACGGCTCAACGGCCAAGGTCAGAGATTCTTCCTCGACCATCCTCAGGATGCCTCGGATATGCGTGATCACCGTACGCGGAGTCCTTTCTCTTTCATCCGTGAAAGTCTGGTGTTTTGTTCAGTAATTGTGCACAACGATCGATCGCGATGCAAGAGCAACAGCCGAATGACCGAGTCTCGCGAGCCGGCGATCGTGAGCAGCCCGGAGCGAGCGGGCCCATCGCTTGAGGATAACCGAATTGCTTGCGCCTTGGTGTGAGTGGACTTTGGCTCGGAGAACGGGCTGCCGCTGCTTGAGCCATCTCGACGGGCTGCGCGGTGGCTGAGGGCAACGAGGGTTACATGGCCGACCGGGACCGTCACTGGACGCTGTGCTGAAACATTTTTCACACGACAGCGGCCCTGGCTGTCGCCGCCGTACAAGCCAGCGGGCCTGCGGGCCTTCATCGCGGCTCGCTGCTCTTCGTCGCATCGACTGAGATCAAGGAGATCAGCAAAAAACACGGAAAAACTTCCTGGATCGCACGCATGAGAGAGTCGTCAAGAATAGCCTTGGTGCGATGCAAGGGTTCCATCGTTTTCTGATTCGAGCCACGCGAGATCGTGGAAATCCAAAAAAACATGAGAAAAATGGCGTTCTTGGCCAATCTTCCTCTTCCATTAATTCAAAGATTTGGTATGAATTGGCGCAGGGACCGCTCGATCAGAGCTGGTCGAAGACAAGCGAACATGTTTAGCAGCGAGGTGATTGCAATGGCAATGAAGAAATCGATGGCACCCAAGACCGGCACCAAGACAGCGAAGGCGACATACCGCGGTCAAGAAGGCCGCACCCAAGAAGGCGGCGCCCAAGAAGGCCATGGCCAAGGCCAAGGCCCCCAAGACCGGTGTCAAGAAGGCGGCACCCAAGAAAGCACCAGGCGGTCAAGCTGACCGAGCCACAGAAGAAGTTCCTGGAGACGGTAGCCGCGACCAAGGATGCCGGCATCGTGGGCACCAAGGGCACCGCCAAGATCCTTGGCACGTTGCTCGAGAAGAAGCTCGTCAAGAAAGGCAAGAAAGAAAAGGACGGCCACTTCCGCTACCACATCACCAAGCTCGGTTCGAAGCACTCCCCCGCGCCGAGTCCTTCGACGACAAGCTCTGAGCCCAGCTCGGCCTCGTCGAACTGAGTACGAGGTGTCCAGCACAGTGTGAGCCGTCAGCAGCAGCCGCTGACGGCTTGCTTTCTGGACAGTCCCACAGATAAGACAAATCATCGCAAAAAACGACATGAGCCCAGCTCGCCTGTCACTCATCAGGTCGCTGGTTGAACTGCCAGCATCGGCTGATCTCCTCCCAAGTCGGCCTTGGCGATTCGCCCACTTGCCGCTAGAATTTGCAACCTGACGTGGTCCAATCCCCACTACGCCCAATATCACGTCCCGGGCCCGCAGATCGCAGCGGTTCTTCTTTCCTGGGTTTGATTTGCCTCGGCTGCGCGGAAATGCGGCCGATCGAGCGTTGAAACGTACTTGCAGGCACATTCGCAAGAGCGGGGCCGATGGTCATGGATGAAGCCTCCTCCTTCCCGGCACGTGATCTCCCTTACCTTTCCAGGTTGCTGGTTATCTGCACCCTTGTGGTCGGGGGCTGCTCCACCTGGGTGGGAACAACGGCCAAGAGCTTCTTGGGACACGTGCGCAATGACCCCGACCCCAACATGCGCTATATTGCCTACTCGAAGCTTGCCGACCCCAACGCTTACGACAGTTTGGAAGAGAAGGACCTGGCGGTTCGCATACTGATCGACAAATTCGAGAAAGGTCACGAGCCGATTGCCACCAGGGCCATGATCTGCCGGACTCTGGGGCAGCTTCGCGATACCCGCGCGCATGACACGCTGGTTAAGGCTGTGAATAGTCCCGAGGCCGTGATCAAGATCGAGGCGTGTCGTGCGCTAGGCAAGGTCGGCCGGCCCGAGGATGCCACGATCCTGGCACAGGTGATGACCCTGGACAATCTCGAGGACGCTCGGATTGCGGCCATCGAAGGGTTGGCGGAGATTAAGACGAAAGACCCGCGAATCTTCCGGTTGCTGGTTGAGAACATGGATCACGACGACCCGGCCATCCGACTGGCCTCGCTCAATGCCCTCCGCAAACTGACCGGCAAGGATCACGGCACCAGTCCCGCCGATTGGAGGCGAGAGCTCAAGCCGATACTCGACGCCGCCGGGTCGACCGCCTCTCCCGTCCAGAGTGAGGCCGCGAGCAAGGCCCCACCTACTGCCGCGGCCTCATCGGGAACCGCGCCCAGGATTCCTTGACCGGATCTGGTATGATTGCACACCGAAGACGCTTGCGCTGTCCACGGGGAAAGCCAACGGCAGCGAGGTGGGGTCCGGCGAGCCTCCGAGCGGGGAATCTGACCGAGCACCCCGGGCCGCGAGACGACATGGATTTGCACACGCTCGATCTGCTTGAGTTCGCCAAGATTCGCGCTCTCGTGGCGGCGCGCGCGGCTTGCTCTCTGGGAAAGGAGGCCGCGCTGGGGATGCAGCCGGTCAGTGACCTTGCCGAAATTTACAACCGCCAGGCACTCACGACCGAGATGGTCGAAGCACAGCGATCCGGCCTTTCCCCTCCGCTTGCCGGTCTACACGATATCCGGCGCACGTTCGACGTGCGCAAGTCGGGGCCATGCTTGAGCCCGAAGAATTGGCCGAGACCGCCGTGACACTGCGGGCGCTGGGCTACCTCGACCGGTGGCTGGCACGAGTCGGTGAACAGTTTCCCCGCCTGGGAGGCTTGCGGCGTGGGGTCGGCGAGTTCTCGAGCGTAGCCACGGCCATCGAGGGCTGCCTCGACAGCCGGGCCAAAGTGCTGGACACCGCGAGCCGCCGACTGTCGATGCTGCGGCGTCAGATCGATCAGGCCGAAGAGAAGATTCAGGAAACACTCCGTCGGATGCTGCGATCTCCCGAGATCAAGCGAATCCTCCGTTACCCCAACTTCACAATGGTCGGCCACCACTACGTCCTGCCGGTGGCGAAAGACCATCGAGGCGAATTGCAAGGCTCGGTGCAACGCAGCAGTGCCACCAATGAGACCGTCTACATCGAGCCCACCGCGATCTCGGAGCAGTCGGCTCAGCTCTCGTATCTTCGTTCTCGCGAGGCGAAGGAGGTCCGCCGGATCTTGCGCTGGCTCAGCGCCCAGGTGGGCATGGTGGCTGATTCGCTGCTCCAAACGCTGGAGATCATGGCGGGGCTCGACCTGATTCATGCCAGGGCCCGCTTCAGCCAGGATTACCGGATGGCGGCCCCGGACATGAACACCGAGGGACGCTTGGTCCTGCGCCAGGCAAGGCATCCGCTGCTAGAAGCCATTAATCTCAAGGACCCTGCGCTGGCTGCGATCGACCCGGCACCCCTGGCGGCGGCAGCGACGGCCGCTATACCTCTTGCCTCGGTAGTTCCGATCGACGTACATCTGGGCGAGCGTTTCCAAATCATGGTAGTGACTGGTCCCAACACAGGGGGGAAGACGGTCGCGCTCAAGACCGTGGGGATGCTGGCGATCATGGCACAAAGCGGCCTTCACGTGCCGGCGGCCGAAGGCTCGCAACTTCCGGTTTTCGACCAGGTCTTCGCCGACATCGGTGACGAGCAGAGCCTGGAGCAATCGCTCTCGACGTTTTCGTCACACGTGCGGCGGATTTCCCAGATCCTGGGCGAGGCGACTGTGCACTCGCTGGTTTTGCTCGATGAACTGGGAGCGGGAACTGATCCCGCCGAAGGCGCTGCGCTGGGGCGGTCCATACTCGACGAACTGGATGGGATCGGGTGCCGATCGATCGTCACCACTCACATCGGGGACTTGAAGTCCTATGCCCTGGCCAATCCCCGCGCCGAGAACGCTGCGGTCGAGTTCGACGTCGAGACATTGCAGCCGCGCTATCGGCTGCACATCGGCGACGTGGGCCAGTCAAACGCGCTGCAAATCGCCCGCCGATTAAGCTTGGCCGAACACATCGTGAACCGCGCCGAGGTCTACCTCCAGCAGTGCCGCGGGACGGTCGCGCCCGCGGAGTGGGAGCTCGTCGGCAAACTCCGCAGGGAGGCCGAGGACGCACGGCAGGCCGCCCATGCCGCCCAGGCAGAGGCCGAGCGTACGCGCGAAGTGCTTGGCCAGCGGCTTGCCGACCTGCAGCGCGAAGCCCAGCGCGATGTTCAGCTTGGCGAGGCCCGGCGCGGCTCCAGCCCGGCGACCGCGTCGTCGTGCCCCGCCTGGGATACGATCGACCGGGCCGCATCGTCAAGCTTGATCCTCGTAAGAAAACCGCCGTGGTGGCTATCGGACACGTGACCTGGAACGTTGGCATCGACGAGCTGATCCCTCAGGTCAGTCGAACATCTGATGATGCTATCTTCCAGGCCTCGGCGCAACTCAAGGCTTCGAAGCCCGCGCCGACGCGGCCGCTGGAAGATTTCAATGAGGATTGAACAAACCTCGATCGCCACCATCGCTCGAAAGGCGACAGAGCCAGCCCGTGGTCGAGCATGGGCTGTAAGACCCGCGCCGAACGGGTCGCGCGGCGTCACGCGATCAACGTAGACCAACCTGTTCGGCGAATCCTGCGCCTCTGGTCTCGGCAATCGCAATCCTCGCGCCTTCCAGCGGATGTTGGTGCGTTGAGGGCCGGTTAACGACGTCCCGTCTGCGGAGGAATCCGTTGAGTCGATTCCGGGCCAGGCGGGGCTTCTGTCGGTCCGGCTCGCGCCTTTGCACGCGGAGCACGAAGTCCGATCGAGACCGGTTGGCCTGGACCCGAGGCCCGAACGGGTCCTCATCTGGCGCGGGCGAACGGGTCGGCCGGCATGGCAAGGTCCATCAGCAGCAGCCGGAAGTCGTCGCGGTCGCGGAGCGGGTCGAGGGCGTCCTCGTTGCGGTAAGGCTTCGTGGCTGCGGTAGCCCATGGCGACGGCGTGGTGCAGCAGGCCCATCGCCCGGGTGGCCTCCTCCTCGCCCTCGGCGGCCGAGGTCCCCGTGCCGGCCCGACCGGCCAGGCCCGCCAGCGCGGCGTGGGCACACGCGGAGAGGAACCACTCCTCGACGGACCGCGACGGCAGGGCGTCGTACAGCGCCACCGCCCGCCGGACGTCGGCCGCGGCGCCGGCGGGGTCGCCCAGGGCACGGCGGGCCAGGCCGCGGTTGAGGCAGTTCTCGGCCAGGCTGGCGCGGTACAGCGGGGTTCTCCTTGACGAGCGCCTCGCGGAGCGCGACGGCTCGCTCGGAGTGGTCGCGGGCCTCGGCCGGGCGGCCGAGGCGGCGGAGCACGGCGGAGAGGTGGTTGTGAACATTCGCCGCCCAGTCGCGGAAGATCAACCACCTCGGGTTGTCTTCGTTCTTCTTCTGGGCGATGGCCAGCGCCTTGCGGAGCTCGGCCTCCGCCTCCGATCGCCGGCCCAGCTGCAGCAACATCCGGCCGAGGGCGCAGTGCGTGGTGGGCAGTCGCATCCCATGCTCGAGGCCGCCGATGGCCAGCGCGCGCGGAACTCGGCCTCCGCCTCCGCCGGCCGGCCCGTCGTCCTCAGCAGCTCGCCGAGGCTCGTGTGGATCTGCGCCAGTAGTTCGCGGATATCGGGGCTGGCGAGGTGATCGTCGGCCAGCGTTCGGAAGAGCACCAGCGCCGCGCGGAACTCGGCCTCCGCCTGCGACGGCTTCCCCGTCGCATGAAGCAACACGCCGAGGCTCCTGTGCATCGACGCCAGGCTGCTGCGGAATTCGACTGATGGAGGGGTGGTCGTCGGCCAGCTTCTCGTGGATCGCCAGCGCCTCGCGGAACTCGGCCTCCGCCTCCGCCGGCCGGCCCGAATCCCCCCACAGTGACCAGCCGAGGTTGTGGTGGCCACCCGCCAGGTCGCGGCGGAAGTTCGGTGACGGCGGGGTTGGCTTCGGCCAGCTTCTGGTGGATCGCCAGCGCCTCGCGGAGTTCGGCCTCCGCCTCCTCTGGCCGGCCCGTCACCGACAGGAACAGGCCGAAGTTCGTGTGGATGGCCGCCTCACTATGGCAATACGCAACGTCGGCGGGGTGGTCGTGGGCCAGTTTCTTACAGATCGCCAGCGCCGTGCGGAACTCGGCCTCCGCCTCCGACGGCCTGCCCATGCCCTGTAGCTTAGAGCCGATGGTTTCGACCCGTGTCCGCCAGGGCGCGGCGGGTGTCGTCGGTGGCCCCTGGGGCCGCGGCCAGAGCCTCCTGGTCGGCCCGCACCTGCCGGTAGACTTCCAGCGCCTCGGCGAGCGGTAGGAAAACGCCCAGCTTTGACCGGCAGGCCGCCAGCGCCTCCCGCGCCCTCGGGTCGGTACCCGCAAGGCCCGCGAGCAGCGACTCCGCCCGGCGGCAGGTCTCCAGCGCCTCGTCCCGACTTTCCCGTCGACCCGAGCAGGGAGGCGACCGCGGTCAGGCTCCGGGCGACGTCGATCGTCGCCGCGGCGTCGGCCCCGGGCTCGGCCGCCAGCGCCTCCCGCGCCGCCAGCACTGCCCGGTGGGCCTCCAGCGCCTCCTCCTGCGCGGCCGACCTTGGCGGTCAGGCCGGCCAGCTCGAAGTTCGAGGCCGCCAGCGCCCGCCGCGAGGCCCGGTCCGTCTCCCGGCCCAGCAGGGCGCCGAGCTTGCGGTAGAAGTCGGCGGCCGACTTCAGGAGCCGGTCGCGCAGGTCCTTGAACTGGTCCTGCTTGAGCAGGAAGTCCTCGCTGACGCCGTTGTGGAACGTCTTGATCGCCTCGACGGCCAGCTCGTACCGCTGCTCGACGCGACGGTTGGCCGCGGCCAGCTCGTCCTTTGCACTCGCCTCGCGCCTCAGCGACTCGGTCAGGTCGGCGTTCTTGGCCGCCAGCGCCCGGTTGGCCTGGCCTGGACGGCGATGACGGTGACCGTGCCGCCGACGATCGCCAGCAGCCACGGCGGCCGACAGGGCCGCGACCGCCGGCTTGCGCCGGCACCACAGCCAGGCCCGCTCGGCGGCGCCGACCCGCCGGGCCGCGATCGGCCGGGTCTCGAGCCAGGCGTGCAGGTCGTCGGCCAGGGCCTGCGCCGTCGGGTAGCGGCGGCGGGGGTCCTTCTCCAGGCACTTCAGGCAGATTGTCTCCAGGTCGCGCGGGACGGCGGCGTTGATTCGCCTGGGCAGCTCGGGCGGGGTGTTGCGGACCGCGTCGAGGGTCTCGACCACGCTGTCGCCGCCGAACGGGGCGCGGCCGGTGAGCAGCGCGTAGAGGACGGCGCCCAGGCCGTAGACGTCGCTGGCGGTGGTGACCGCCCCGCGGTGGCCGGTGGCCTGCTCGGGCGACATGTAGGCCGGTGTGCCGAGGATGGCGCCCGACTGGGTGAGCTCGGCGTCGGCTTCGACCCGCTTGGCCAGGCCGAAATCCGTGACGTGCGGGTGCCCCTCGGCGTCGACCAGGATGTTGGCCGGCTTGAGGTCGCGGTGGAGGATTCCGCGGGCATGGGCGTGGGCGACGGCCTCGGCCGCCTCGGCGACGAGGCGGGCGGCGGCGCGCGGGTCGTCGTTGTAGCGGTCGATCAGGGGCACGAGGCTGCCGCCGGAGACGAGCTTCATGGAGAAGTAGTGCTGGCCGGAGTGCTGTCCAACCTCGTAGACCGGGACGACGCCGGGGTGGTCCAGCAGCGCCACGGCCTCGGCCTCGTTCTGGAAACGGCGCAGCTCGTCGTCGCCGGCCAGCAGGCCCGCCTTGACCATCTTCAGCGCGACTGGGCGGTTGAGGCGAGACCTGGCGGGCCTCGTAGACGACGCCCATGCCGCCGCGGCCGAGCTCGCGGCGGATCTCGTAGTCGCCGAAGTAGCGCACGCGCCGTGCCCGGCGGCAGGGCGTCGCCGTCGCGACCTGAGCCGCGGTCGTCGAGCGCCGCCGTGGTCCCGGGCTCGCCGGGGGCCGTCTCCGGGCCGTGATCGATCCGCGGCCTGCTGTCGGTCGCGTGCGTGCGTGCGTCGGTCGCTTCCAGGTCGGCCCCCCGGGCCGGCTCGGACGTTCCTGGGGCCGCGTCGGCGTTCGTGGTGGCCGCGTCGGCGATCGCGGCCGCCGGCGTGCCCGACGGGCCCAGGACGTCGCTGGCCCGCGCGAACGCGGCGAGCAGGTCCTCGATTCGGCGGCGCAGGCCGGCGTCGCCGCCGCAGGCCGCGTCCAGATAGGCGTCGCGTTCGGGTCCTTCGGGGAGCTCGAGGGCCGCGGTGAAGATCGCCTTGATGTCCGGTTCACCTCGACTCATGGGGCACCTGCCTCTCTCGCGGAGGGACGACGGATCCGGAGACCGGGATGACTCGTCCCGGTCCGCCCTTCAATGCTCCGTCTGTCGCCCGGATGCGCCAGGGTCCGCCAATTTTTTTTCTCGCTCCCCCGGCGGATCGGGCCCGGCCAGGGCGTGGCTGAGCCAGGCGCGGGCGTAGGCCCAGTCGCGGTCGGCGGTCCGGCGCGCGATGCCGAGCACCTCGGCGGCCTGGGCGAGGGTCAGGCCGGCGAAGGCGCGGAGCTTCACCAGCTCGGCGGCGTCTGGGTCCTCGCGGGCCAGGGCGGTCAGGGCCTCGTCGAGGGCCAAGCAGGTCGTCGCCGGGCGGCTCGACGAGCAGGGCGTCGAGGTCGATCCGCACCCGACGCCGGCCGCCGCCGCGCTTCAGCCGGTTGCGGTCGCGGGCCCGGTCGACCAGGATGCGGCGCATCGCCTCGGCCGCCGCGGCGAAGAAGTGGCCGCGGCCGTCGAAGGGCTTGTCCGGGTCGGCGCCGACGAGCCGTAGGTAGGCCTCATGTACCAGCGCCGTGGCCTGGAGCGACTGCCCCGGCGCCTCGCGGGCGAGGCGGGCCGCGGCCAGCTTGCGCAGCTCGTCGTAGACCAGCGGTAGGAGGTGCCCCGCCGCGTGTCGGTCGCCCCGCTCGATGTCCGCAAGGATCCTCGTGATGTCGCCCATGGGCCTGGGCTCCCGGGTCCCGCCCGCTGTCGTGGTTCGGCCCCCCCTTGTAGTGTACCGGCGGGCCAGGAGGCTCGGGAGTCAGGGCCCGAACGGGCGGGAGCGGCATCCCCGAATGGATTGCGCTTTTCGCCGCTTTCTTCGGTCGATAAAGCTCGCTATTAATCCGCCCGTCAGGGCGATGAGCATCTGAGGAACGGCCATGATAAACCCTCTGGCGAGCAGACTGACCGAGTAGAGCACCAGGGTTCACGGGAAAGCTGTGGGGACGCACGGGCCTACCTCGCCTGAGGAACAAGCATTGCGGGCCGCCAAGGTAGCCCATGAGATGAGCAAGTCCCCCAGAGCGGGCCGGCCCGCCGTCATTCCAGCTCTCGCTTCCGCATGCAACTTGAGCCAGATGCTAAGGAGTCTAGCACCCACGGTCATTCCCACCCTCACCCCACAGGCGGCGTCTTGAGGTAGAGGACGGCCAGCGGGGGCAGCCGCAGCGACAAGTGATAGGGGCGTCCGGCATAGGGCTCCGGAACTGCCCAGACTCCTCCCTGGTTCCCGACGTTCGAGCCGCCATAGAATTCGGCATCGGTGTTCAGCGCCTCGCGATAGAAGCCGCCTGTGGGAACGCCGATACGATAATGTTCCCGAACGACGGGCGTGAAATTGCATATTACGACCATGGAATCATTGTGGTCCTTCGCCCGACGCATAAAGGCCAGTACACTGTTTTCCCAGTCGTGCAGCTCCAGCCATTCGTAGCCTTGCCAATCGAAGTCGACCTGGTGCAGCGAAGGTTCTGCCTTGTACAGGTCGTTCAGGTCGCTCACAAGCTTGAAAACGCCCTGGTGGTCTCGCCACTGTAGGACATGCCAGTCGAGGCTCTCGTCGTGGTTCCACTCTCGCCACTGGGCCAGCTCGTCTCCCATGAAGAGCAGCTTCTTGCCGGGGTGGGCGTACATGTAGGCGTAGAGCAGCCTCAGATTGGCGAACTTTTGCCAGAGGTCGCCGGGCATCTTGTCCAGCAGGGCCCTCTTGCCGTGCACGACCTCGTCGTGTGACAGCGGAAGAACGAAGTTCTCGCTGAACGCGTAGATCATGCTGAAGGTGAGCGAACCGTGCTCGTACTTGCGGTAGACCGGATCCTGCGAAATGTAGCGGAGCGTATCGTTCATCCAGCCCATGTTCCACTTCAGGCTGAACCCCAGACCACCGAGATACGTGGGTCGCGATACGCCCGACCAGCTCGTCGATTCCTCGGCGATGGTCAGGATCCCAGGGTGCTCGCGGTGACAAATCTCGTTGAGCTTCTTGAGGAAATCGATTGCCTCCAGGTTCTCGTTGCCTCCGAACATGTTGGGAACCCACTCGCCCGCTTTACGCGAGTAGTCGAGGTAGAGCATCGAGGCAACCGCATCAACCCGGAGTCCGTCGATATGGTAGCGGTCAAGCCAGAACAGCGCGTTCCCGAAGAGGAAGTTACGGACCTCGGCGCGGCCGTAGTTGAAGATCTTCGTGCCCCAGTCGCGGTGTTCGCCCAGCCGCGGGTCGGCGTGCTCGTAGAGATGAGTGCCGTCGAAGTAACCCAGGCCATGGAGGTCGTTGGGGAAGTGCGCGGGTACCCAGTCGAGAATCACTCCAAACCCATGGCGATGAAGATAATCGACAAAGTACGCAAAGTCGTCGGGGGTCCCGTGTCTGGACGTCGGCGCAAAATAGCCAACCGGTTGGTAGCCCCAGCTACCGTCGAAAGGATGCTCGGTGATCGGCAGCAGCTCGATATGAGTGAACCGGGTGTGCTCAAGGTGCGCGGCCAGGTCCTGGGCCAATTCGCGATAATTGAGAAAGCCGCTCGCCGAAGCCCCGCTCTTCTTCCATGAGCCGAGATGCACCTCGTAAAAGGAGATTGGGCGGTCGAGCGCCTGCCGCTGGGCCCGGGCCTCCATCCAGTCGCGGTCGCCCCAGGCGAACTTGGAGAGATCCCAGACAACCGACGCGGTCTTGGGTCGAAGTTCGGATGCAAACCCGTAAGGGTCGGCTTTCTGGACGACGTAGCCTTGGTTGCGGCTCTTGATCTCGAACTTGTAAACTTCACCCTCGCAGAGATCGGGGATGAACAACTCCCAAACTCCGGTCGCGCCCCGGTTCCTCATCGGATGGCGGCGGCCATCCCAGTGGTTGAAGTTGCCGGTCACGCTGACGCGCTCGGCATTGGGTGCCCAGACGGCGTAGTGAACTCCTCGAAAACCTTCGTGGGTGCGCAGGTGGGCACCCAGCCGTTCATAGTTCCTCAGGTGCGTGCCTTCTCCCAGGAGGTGAAGGTCGAAGTCGGTCAGCACCGGCCCGAACCGGTAAGGGTCGACGATTTCCCACTGATGCCCCTGGTGGTTCTCGATCTTAAGGCGGTACATAAACGGCTCTGGCCGGTCAGTGAACAGAGCCTGATAAAGCCCGTCCTGGTGCAGCCGATCCATCGCAACAAGCTTTCCGGGCTCGCCCCGCGACAGATCGACGACCCAGGCCGTTCGGGCTTCGGGCAGAAACGCCCGGATCACCCATTGCTTCACTTCGTCCGTGACTCCGGGTACCTCATGAAGACCCAGCACGGTGAAAGGATTCCAGTGACTCGCATGTATCGTCAGGTCGATGTCGGTCTGCGACGTGACCGGGCCCTGTCTTGTCATCACAGCCATGATAATTGACTCGCTAGCGAAACACGAAGGCTATATCAAGGGAAGCATTCGCTCGAGAGCAATTCTGGCCCAGGCGGCGGTTCCAGGTGCGACTCGAATCAGGTTTACCGGCGTTCCCTGGGCCAGGTTCTCAAGGCACCACGCCAGGTGGGGCAGATCGATCCGGTACATCGTGGCACACATGCAGACCATGGGCGAAAGAAAATGGATCGTCTTGTCCGGGTGCTCGGCTGCGAGACGATTTACCAGGTGAAGTTCGGTACCGACGGCCCAGCTCGAGCCGGCCGGAGCCCGCGCGATGGTCTGGATGATGGACTCAGTCGAGCCGACGACGTCGGCCAGCTCGACGACTTCCATCATGCATTCGGGATGAACCAGGATCTGGATGCCCGGAAACCGTTCTCGAAACTGCGTAACGTGCCCAGGTTTGAACATCTGGTGAACCGAACAATGGCCCTTCCAGAGCAGGATCCGCGACCCCTCGATGGCCTTCTGGGTATGGCCGCCAAGATTCAAACGAGGATTCCAGACCAGCATCTCCTGCAGCGGGATCCCCATGCTTCGGGCCGTATTCCGGCCCAAGTGCTGGTCCGGGAAGAAAAGGGCCCGGCGACGGCTCGAGAGGGCCCAATCCAGCACGGCCCGCGCATTGGTGCTGGTGCAAACGATGCCGCCGTGCCGGCCGCAGAATGCTTTCAGATCCGCGGTTGAGTTAATGTAGGTCACCGGCATCAGGTCATCGGTGTCAATGATCTCGCCGAGGTCCATCCATGCGGCCTCGACCGAGTCCAGATCCGCCATGTCTGCCATGCTGCAACCGGCGGCCATGTCGGGAAGGTAAACGTCAACCTCCGGTCGCGATAGAATATCCGCGGTCTCGGCCATGAAGTGGACGCCGCAGAAGAGGATGTACCGACAATTACGGCTCTCCGCCGCTAGTTGGCTGAGCTTGAGGCTGTCCCCGCGGAGGTCGGCGAATCGAATGACCTCGTCTTGCTGATAGTGGTGTCCCAGAATCAGCAGTGAGGCTCCCAACTCTGTCTTGACCTGGCCGATTCGCAGTGCAAGCTCGGAATCTGTTAGATGTCGGTAAGTATCGATGGTGAGTGCGGAAACGTCAGGTGGCGTGCGCAGACCTGTGGCCATGTTCGGTATGTGATGGGCTGGCAGTGCTTGGTTGTAGGTACTGGTCATGCTGGCCGGAATTCGTCGGCCGAGCCCGGGATGGGTCAACCCTGTCTCAAGGATTGACCTCGCTACGTATTATACCCACGAGATACCCAAGAAACGATCGGCCCAACTGGAATTGATTCGGTGTTCAATCTTGCTGAAGGCCTCGTTATCAAGCGAGCGTGGTAAGCCGCAGGGCCGTGGATGGCGCCAAACGAGGGTTGATGCATGGAGGAGAAGGGGATCGTCCTGATCGTGGACGACAGCGCCGGCGACCGCGCACTGTTCCGTACGATCCTTGAGGCGCAGGCTACACGGTCTTCGAAGTCGACCGAGGGTCGGAGACCCTGGCCAAGGTGCTGGAGGTGCGCCCCCATGTGATCGTGCTGGACGTCAATCTTCCCGACCTTAACGGCCTGGATGCGTGCCGCGCCTTGCGCGGTGACCCGCACGTGGGCGGAATTCCCGTGCTCATGCTCACAGTCAGGCATGACGACAACGACATTCTGGCTGGCCTGCAGGCCGGTGCTGATGATTATGTCGCCAAGGACTCGGCCCCGGAGTTAGTGCTGGCGCGGGTTCGGCGGTTGGTGCAGTACCGGCAACTTGTTACCTTGGCCATGCTCAACCGGCAGCTCGTTCAAGTGGGACGTTTGCTTGCGGGCATCATCCATGAAATCCGCGGGCCGCTTGCGGTCATTCGGGGCAGTGCGGAATTGCTCCAGCTCAGCCTGAACCCGGAAGACGGCAACCTCCAGTGGGTCGACTCGATTCTCCGCGGCACCCATTTGCTTCAGGTCAGGCTGGAGCACTTGATGTCCACGGTGCGGGCGGGTCCTCCCCAGTTCGAGGTCGTAGATCTTGAAGCACTGCTGCGCGAATCTGTCGAGCTCTTCGTCAAGGGGCTGCCCCCAAGCGGACGATGCATCTCGGTGCAAGCCGAAATCCAGAAGGCCCCCCCACCAGTTCGTGCCGACGCCGGTCGGATCATGCAGGTGCTGATCGACCTGCTGACCAATGCCCACCAGGCAATCGCCACCACGAGCCAGCAAGGGCACATCGAGCTGCGAGCTGAACCCGTAGACCAAGGCGGCTGCGGCTGGGTCAAGGTGGACGTCTGCGACGACGGCCCGGGCATTCCCGAAGTCTATCTCGACCGTATTTTCGAGCCATTCTTTAGCACCAAGCAAGGAGGAACCGGCTACGGGCTTTACCTCGCCTCGGAGATTCTCAAAGAGCAAGGTGGCCGGCTGACTGCCTGCAACAATCCAGCGGGAGGCGCTTGCCTGTCGATCTGGCTGCCGCGCGACGGTAACCACGATCAACCGAAGCAATCGGAGGAAGCCCGCCTCTAGTAGTTCGATTGCCGTGTAAAGCTTGGTTTCGGAACACTTGGCCACTGGTCACGGTCGGGAGGCGTCGAGAAAGGGTTTCACGCATGGCCCAAGAGCGGTCGCCAACGGCCTTGGCCGGTCAAGTACGACCCTGGACCGCGGCGACGGCAATCTGCCTGGCATGGATCGCCGTGCTGGCGACAGCGGTTAACAGGCTGAAGGCCAGCGACAGAGCCCTCGTCGTCATGCTCACCGCGCTGCCTGATGGTCCTCACATTCGTGATTTGCGCGAGGAACCATTTCAACCGAAAGGGGAGAGGCGCCTACTCAAGGCTGCGTGCGTCCCCTGGTGCCGTCAACAGGCGGAACAGCAACAGGGCGACTCGGTCTCGTGCCACTGCAACTTCGCCGTTCGAACCGCTGACAGACTCCATGACTCGGAGCGGACTTTACGATTACCCGGCCGCGGAGGACACGAGTCACCCTGACATGGCGATCTCAGGGTCGTTTTCGATAATCGACATGGTCAGTCGTCTCGAGCCCCGAGAATTTCACTGGGTCGAGTCGAGCCTGGCCGAACAGGGGTTCTTGGGCTGGACGCTGGGCGAGCTTCAGCGGAAGTCGTTTCTCGACATCGTCCATCCTGACGACCGCCAGCGAGCCGCGGGGGCTCTGAGGCAGGCACTCATCAAGGGCGAATTCCTGGGCTTGATCGTCCGGATCCGCACGGCGCAAGGTAAGTCGAAGGCCATCGAGGTCAACGCCGGCGCCCGCTACAGTCCCGACCATCAGGTTTCCTACCTGCGTTGCCACCTTACCGACGTCACCCTAAAGGTTCGCGCAGAGCGCGAGTTGCGGCTGCGAACGCGCGAGCTGATCCAGGTCAACGAGCAGCTGCGCCAGATCAACCGTGAGCTCGAAGAGCTGAAAGACCGCTACACCGACCTGTACGAGAACGCGCCGGCGATGTACTTCAGTCTTGACCGCCAAGGTCGTTTGATCGAGTTCAACCAGACCTTCCTGACGGCCTTGAAGCACCGACGCCAGGACCTGATCGGCCGCGGCTTGGGCCGCTTTGTCGGTGGCTCTGACCTGGAGCGCTTTCTGACCCACTTCGCTGCTTTACCGAAGACCGGTTTCATGGAAACCGAATCGCGGTGGATCCGGTCTGGTGGCGCGCAGATTGACGTTTGGATCAGCGGCCGGGCGATCCAGGGACCGAGCGGGACCGTGGAGCAAATTCGCTGCGTTGCCCAGGACGTCACCGCCATGCACCGGCTCGAAGCGGAACTTTATGAGATGAACAGATCACTCGCGCAAGCCAACGAAGAGCTGTCGCGGAAGAACCGGGAGCTCGACGAGTTCGTCTATGTGGTTTCCCACGATCTTCAGGAGCCCTTGCGCACATTGACCGCCTTTTCCGATTTTCTGCTCCAGGACCACGCCGCGCAGCTTGACACCAAAGCTCAGGAGTACGTGCAACGTCTGGTGTACGCTTCGCGGCGAATGCGTTCGATGATCCATGGCCTCTTGAACCTATCCCGGGCGGGCAAGATCATCGGTGAGTTCGGCCCCGTACAACTCGATGAGCTCGTCGCCGACCTACGCGCCGACCTCGGCGAGCTGATCCGCGGCCGGCGGGCGGAGTTGCGGCTGCTCAGTCCGGACGAGTCGTTCTGGGGCGACCGCCGCGGGCTGCTTCAGCTTCTGACCAACCTGGTGAGCAACGGAATCAAGTACAACACCAGCGCGACCCCTTGCGTGGAGATCGGCACCATCGCCTCCGCGGCAGGGGACGATACCGATCCCGGCAGCTCCCGCCCATTTGTGACGGCCTTCGTCCGAGACAACGGCATTGGCATTGATCCCCGTCATCATCAACGAATCTTCCAGCTCTTCCGCCGGCTCCATTCCCAGGAAGAGTACGAGGGAACGGGAGTCGGGCTGGCGATCTGCGGCAAGATCGCGGAGGCCCACGGCGGGCGAATCTGGGTGGAGAGCGTTCCGGCCGCGGGCGCCACGTTCTTTGTGACTTTGCCTCGCGGAACCGCCACGCCCTCACACTCGAATGCGCCGAATGAGCTCGGCAATGCAGTCGGCAGCAATGGTGGACGTCAGCTCGGCAGTGGCGGCTCGGACGAGTGAGCACCGGCGGCAGACACGCGGCCAGGTCGGGGTTTCGCCGGCTCACCGCCTCATCCGCAGGCTCGCAAAATCGCGTGTCTGTCGGGTAATGGCCAGCTCGGTGGGCAGCCGCTCCATCGAGCTGGCGCCGTAGAAACCGTCGAGCCCCTCTACCCGGTCAAGCAGATACTGAGCGTCGGGGGGCATGGCGATCGGGCCGCCATGGCAGAGCACCAGGACGTCGCTGCAAACCGACTTGCTGGCCGCGACAATTCGCGGTGACCGCAGCAACGCAGTCGTCAAGCGACCGCGCCGTGCGGGCGCCGATTGATCCGCTTGTGGTCAGACCCATGTGGGCCACGATGATGTCGGCGCCGACCTTGGCAAACTGCCGCGCTTGCTCGGCGTCGAAGGCGTAGGGAGTGGTAAGCAGGTCGAGCTGGTGGGCCATGGCGATGCACTCGATCTCTTTGCCAAAACCCATTCCCGTCTCTTCCAGGTTCACGCGAAAGTTGCCATCGATCAGGCCGACGGTCGGGAAGTTCTGGATCCCCGCAAAGCCCAGCGCACGCAGCTCGTTCAGAAAGAGTTCGGGGATCATGAACGGATCGGTCGCGCAGACGCCGGCCAGAACCGGAGTGCGCTCGACTGCGGTCAGGAGCTCGGAGGCCATTTCCTTGACGATGGCGTTGGCGTTTCCATAGGGCATCAGCCCTGCCAGCGACCCGCGGCCGGCCATGCGGAACCGGCCCGAGTTGTAGATGACGATCAGGTCGATTCCCCCGGCCTCCTCGCACTTGGCGGTCAGGCCCGTGCCTGCGCCGCCGCCGATGAGCGGAAGTCCCGAACGCACCTTCTCTTCGAAATCGCTGCAAGATCGCCGACCGTGGTTGCGCCATGGAGATGTTCTCGACCCTTTCCGTTTCAACGTGGAGTTGCCGCGAGATCCAGATACGTCTCGACGATCGCCCGCGCGAACTCCGGATCGTTGATGTGATACGGCAGCCTTCTGACCTGCCTGGAGCTGGTCGAGTCGATGGCCGCCTCGAGCTCGTCGAAGAGTATCTGGTCGGCGGCCGGATCGAAAAACGGCTGCCCTTGGGCGTCGAGTGCCGAGACTCCCCGCTCTGGGATCAAGACGACCAGCGGCGCCACCGATTGGTTCAGCTTCGAGGCGATCCAGCGGGCAAAGGCGCGGTTTTCCTCGGGGGTGGTTCGCATCAACGTCACCTGGGCATTGTGGACGTGGAGCCTGCGGTTGCGGAACGGTTCCGGCACGGTCGCCATGGCCCCGAAGTTGACCATATCGAGCGCGCCGGTGCTCAGCACGTAAGGAACCCCAGCGCTCAGGATCGGCTCGAACCGGTCGGCTCCGCAGGGAAACACGCCGCCGACCAGGTGATCGGCGACCTCGGTGGTGGTGATGTCCAGAACGCCGCCGATCAGGCCAGCCTCGACCAGTTTCTCCATCGCCTGCCCGCCTGCGCCGGTGGCGTGAAAGACAAGGCAATCGTAGCCGCGTGCCTCGAGCGCCTGGCGAACGGCCGTGACGCACGGCGTGGTCACACCGAACATCGTCAGGCCGAGCGTGGGCCGCTCGATCTCGACCGGAAAGCGGTGCTTGACCATACCCGCCATCGCGTGCGCGGCATTGCTCAGGATGCGTCGTGAGACCGAGTTCAACCCCGCAACGTCTACTACCGAGTACACGAGCGTGATGTCAGAGCAGCCCACGTAGGGCGCGGTGTTGCCGCTGGCTACGGTCGAGACCATGAGCTTGGGCAGTCCAATTGGCAGCGCTCTGCATGGCCGGCGTGATCAGCGCGGTGCCGCCGCTGCCGCCGATGCCAATGACCCCGGCGAGCCGCCCAGCATGGAGTTCGGCAAGCAAGTAGCACTCAAGCGCCTGGCTCATCGCGGCGATAGCCTCGGCGCGGTCGGTGACCGTCGACGATTCGCGGGGGCTTTTCTGGCGATGATGCGCGGCCACCGTGACTCGACTGACGTCGGGATCCACTGTGGGACTCGAGAGTGTTCCCGACATCCACCGTCACCACGCCCACGCCGGCCGCACGCAGCCGCTGGGCCAGAAAGGCAAGTTCCTGGCCCTTCGTGTCCATCGTGCCGATTGCGTAAACAGACTGGCTCATGGCCTTGCCCCAGCGACTTCACGAGATCGCTGGAAGCATTCTGGCCCGCGATTTGTGAGCTGACCAGGGGCTACTCTTTCGCCGGCGCGATCGGCTGGCCGTCCTTGATGTCCGGGGTGGGCCTTGTGATGACCTGATCGCCATCGTTAAGCCCCGAAAGCACCTGGATTCTGCGTCCCTCATCGCCGAGGGAACCCAGTTTGACCGCGGTCCGGATCGCACTTCCGTTCACGACGCGATAGCAGTCGCCATGATAATCATAAGGATAGCCGGACTGCGTTAGAAGCGCACTGTAGGGAATTGTCAGAACCCCGGGCTGCTTGGCGAGTTTGACAGTAATCGTTGCACTCTGACCGGGCCGAAGCCGCATGTGTCGGGTTGTCAAACTCGATCACGGCCCCACGCTGTCTTTCACGGCCTGCTGTACAACTTCGATCCGAGCAACCTTGCCGGTGAAGACATCGTCACTTGCTGTCGTTGGCCGCAGCGTTGCTGGATCACCCCTGTCGAGCAACGGCAGGTCCCACCCCGGCACAAAAAGTTTCGCTTTCATTCTGGATGTGTCGGCGATGGTGAGAATCGCCGAAGACAAGCCATCCTGACCTCGAATGAGTTCGCCGGGATGACCAGCGCGGCGGGTCACTACGGCCTTGATTGGCGAGACAATCCTGGTGGAGCTGACGCGGGCCTTGGCCCTGTGAAGTCTCGCCTCGGCGACTTTGAGCTCCGCTTTGGCCATCCCGAAGTCCGCATTCGCTTCTTCGGCGCTGGCCCGGGCCCCTGCGTTGCTCGTGGGGAGGCCCTGGCGTGACCGACGAAGAGAAGCCCAGCTGACGCGGGCTTGTTCCCGCTCGACAATCGCCTCGGCTTCCTCCAGATCCAAGAGAAGCTCTGGCGCCTCAATCTCCGCCAGGACCTGACCTGGCGTCACATGGTCGCCTACATCGACCGAAATGCTTTTCAGCCGGCCGGGAACCGAAGAAAACACGTCGACTTGCGAGATGGGCTCAAGGGTCACTTGATCGCTTATGGTACGCAAGAAATCTGACCTCCTGAGCGTTTCGGTAAGCCTCTCTTCTTCTCCGGACACGGCCCCGATGTTCTTAGGAGCCGCCCTGTCGCCGGCCTTTTGAGAACCGGGGTCTCGTGGCCCCTCGCTTCTTGATAGCGTCGCGGAGAGCAAAACTAGTACCGACAGGACCAGCAGCAGAACAAGCGATTTCAGTCTCGTAAGAAACATGGCGCGTAGTGCTCCTTGCACAAGGGCGGCGACCGAGGCCGAGACGCCAGCCGCCTTGCCTTCCGCGATTCGCATCGCGGCTTGGATCGTGGAATCGGTAAGTGGAGAAGTACTCGACGAAGGCTGTGGGGCCTGGCCGGCAATCGCGAGCAACTCAGGAGCAAGGCCGCGCCGAGCAAACCGCTTACGTAGTCGCTCTCGTCCCCGGAACAGTCGAATCTTGACCGTGCCGACCGGCACGCGAAGGGCACTTGCGGCTTCGTCGTGAGTCAGGCCTTCGAGATCGCAAAGCACGACTGTCGCCCGATACTTCTCGGGCAGTCGGTCGATCTCTTCCTGGACCTCGGGCATGAGCTCGGGTTGTTCCCAGTGGGCTCGGTCCGCTTCGATCCTCATTCGGGCCGATCGTTCCCGCTCGGTTCGTCGGTTCCGCTCGTCTCGGGCGCGGATCGCAACCCGGCGTGCGACGCCGTAGAGCCAACTTCCGACCGACCCGCCGGAGCGAATCGAGCTCGCCTTGCGGGCGAGAATCAGGAACGTGGCCTGGTACGCGTCATCAGCGTCATGCCACTGCCCGAGCACACCCCGACAAACGCGATGCACCATCGGGCCGTGCCGCTTGACGATCGCCGCAAACGCCGCCTCCCCCCCGCCGTCGTGCCGGCGGCTCAGATACCTATCCAGTAAGTGGCTGTCGCTCAGACCACAAGTCGTTCCACCTTTCGAAGAGCGTACCCAAACCTTCGATAACCACGCCGAGCTTTGGCATTTCCATGAAAGCAACCCCTCTCGAAAACCCGTCTCCACCATGTGGAGGCTGCGAGGGGCAAGAACGTTTCATTTTTCGTGACATTCCACCACGCTCTAGATCCTCAAGGAACTGGGTACGGAGCCGGCTCCTGATCATGGCCCACGGTTTGCTTCAGCGACTCGGCAAGTCTCGCATTCCCTCCTCGATGTCGACCCGGGGCGAGTAGCCCAGGTCGCGGCGGGCAGCGTCCAGGTTGTACCAATGGGCGGTCGATAGCTCGCGGGCAAGAAACCGAGTCATTCGCGGCTCTCCGGGAAGGCGGAAGAGGGTGTAAACGGTCTCCAGGAATCCGCCGAGCATGACCGCAAGGGGCAAGGGGATGCTCCGCTTCACGGGGGGAAGATGGGCAATCTCGAGAAACCGATTGACCATGTCCCAGAGCGGCACGGGCTGGCCTTGGGCGATGAAATAGGCCCGGCCGGAGATCGGCGAGCCCGGCTCGAGGCGGTCGGCGGCCAACAGATGTGCCAGGGCAGCGTTGTCGATGTAAGTCATGTCGATGAGCGGATTACGAGGGCCGATTCGGAAGAGTCGACGAGCCCGTGCCCTGGCATAGATCCGCGGCAGGATGTTGTGGTCTCCCGGCCCCCAGATCAGGTGCGGTCGCAGCGAGACGGTGGCAAGGGTGGAATCGTTGTTCGCCAGGACCAGCTTCTCGGCGATCGCCTTGGTCGCCGGATAAGCCGCGTCGTAGTGCTTGGCGTACGGTATTGACTCGTCCACTCCTTCCAGGTCATGGCCCGTGAAGACGACGCTTGGAGAGCTGGTGTAGAGTAAGCGACGAACTCCATGTTCGCGACAGGCCGCGATCACCTTCTGAGTGCCCACCACGTTGCTGTGGTGGTACTGCGAATAAGGACCCCACAGGCCCGCCTTGGCCGCCACGTGGAAAACCGTCAGACAACCTGCGACCGCCCGCGAAACGACCTCTGGATCGGCCACGTCTCCCAGAATCTGAGCGACCCCAAGCGCGTCGAGATCGGGATAGCGGTGCCGTGTTAGCGAGCGGACTGCTCTGGCCACTCGCGCCGCAGCATTCGGACAATCGCCGACCCCAGAAAGCCACCGCCGCCCGTGACCAGAGCGGGTGCCTCCTGGCCGCCTGTCATCGCAGTTTCCTCGCGGCCCAGACCGCCAGTTTCTCGCGGAAGATCTTGGAGTTATGGCGGATGTCCACCGGGAACGAAGGATGAAACAGGATGGTCGAGATCCGCCTGGTCTGGGTAAAGGCCGCCCCGCGGTCGAGCAGCTCGTCCCTGACCCGGTCGCGGTCCTGGCGATTCAAGGACCGAAGCGGCTCCACGCAGAGCACGGGTATCATCGCCTCCTTGACCTGCACACCCACCAGGGCCGAGCGGGCCACAACGGGGTGGGCATTGAATACGCCTTCACAACAGACCGTGTGCAGCGTGGTGTCGTGCAGAATGACTCGGTGGGACTTCCGGCCGCAAAACCAGAGGCGGCCGCGATCATCGCGGTAGCCCAGGTCGCCTATCCGGTGGAAGAATGTGCCCCGGGCTGGGTGGGCGATCTTGGCAAGCGCCGTGGCTTCGGGCCTTCTGAAATACTCGCGAGTGACCACCGGCCCGGCCACGATGATCTCGCCGATGATCCCGTCGCTCACCTCGAGGTCGTCGCGACCAGAACGGGATCGGTTCGTCGCTGATGCGGATGATTCGCAACTCGATGCCTTCCACCGGCCGGCCCACGCAGACACCCGCACCCCGGTCGGTCTGGAAGCGCGTCTCCTCGAGGATCTCGGTGCTGCCAATCGAGGCGATTGGCAGGGCCTCCGTGGCACCATACGGCGTGAAAATTTCCGCCGGCGGCTCGAGCAAGCGGGCGAACTCATCAAGAACCCGCGGCGAGGCCGGTGCGCCCGCGGTGACGACCCGTCTCAGGCTAGGAATCTTCAATCCCCGGCGCCGCCCGCCGGCCCCACGCGGCGCAACAAGGCTGGCGAACCGAACAGGTTGGTCGGACCGAAATCATCGACGGCCTGAAAAAGCTTGTCGGGATTGACATGAGCCGGGCGGGTCGGGTCCATGTCTGGAACGATCGACGTCATGCCCAGTGCGGGAGCGAAGAGTGCAAACAGCGGAAACGTGCAGAGATCGATTTCACCGGGCTCGATCGCGTAAAGCGACCGGAACTGCTCGACTTGGGCCTGGAAGATTGCGTGAGTATACACCGCGCCCTTGGGTGGGCCCGTGCTGCCGCTCGTGAACAGAATCGCGGCCGTCTGGTCCGGCGCGATGGGACGGAAAACCGGCGCGGTGGCGAGCCCTCCCTCGAGTGCTCTGAGTCCTGCCCGCCGCAGGTCGTCAAGCGTTTCGAAACCGGGCAACCCGCGGCTGCGTGTGACTGCGATCACCCGCCGCACCGAGGCCCGACTCCAGCGCAATACTGCGCCTGACCAATAGTGCCCGAGGGATGCCGAAGAAGAGTTCCGGCGCCGCCTCGCGCAGGCACCGGCCCACGCTCGAGAGACCCATGCCCGGATCGATCAGCACCGGCACGACCCCGGCCTTGAACAGTGCGAAGACCAGCGCGAAGAAATCCAGTCCGGGCTTGACCATCACAGCCGCCCTGGCTCCCGCAAGGACACCGGCCGCGGCCAGTCCAGACGCGATCCGGTCGCTGTCCTGGTCAAGCTGGCGATACGTCAGATGACTGTAGCGAACTTGCCCCGCTCGATTACGGCCCTCGGGAACCACCACGGCAAGAGTGTGGGGCTGCTGGGCAGCCATTGCGTGCAGGTGCCATGCAATATTGACGCGCCCACTAAGGGCCGCGGGCAAGCTTGAAAGGTTCAAGTCCTGCGTGGGCTCCTCATCCCGATCAGGTCGACTGTGCCAGGAAGCGGCCGAAGCGGTCAAATCGAGGCCGCCTCGGCCGTTGCGTTCAATCAAGATACGAAAGAGGAGTGAGTGATGCCAGGGGCACTTGAACCGGGATGGCCGGCCTCGGGCAATACCCGGCCGACAGCTTGACCGGTCAGATTCCTGCCTGGTCGAAAATGGGGTCGCATCTCGCCAGCTTGGGAGAAATTCTCCTCCGCAGTGATAATGACAAGAGATGAACGTGTCGTCCCGCAAGCAGACGCCGGTCTGGAGGGGACGGAGCCGATTGCCGCTGGCCGCATCGCGCAAGCCGATCAGGCCGTTTCGCGGTGGTAATGAATCTCGTGCAGGCGGCGATAGAGGGGGGAAGTGCGCCTGAGTTCGTGGTCCGTGCCCGAGGCAACGATGCAGCCGTCGTCCAGCAGGACGATGCGGTCGGCGAACTGGATCGTGCCCAGGCTGTGCGAGATGACGAAGGTCGTGCGGCCCTGTGAGAACTCTTCGATGGCCTTGCGAATCAGGGCCTCGTCCTGAATGTCCACGGCGCTTGTGGCTTCATCGAGGATCAAGATCGAGGGGTTGCGAAGCATGGTTCGGGCCAAGGCGATGCGCTGGCGCTGGCCTCCCGAGAGGCCGTGCCCGCGCTCGCCGATCCTGGTGTCGTAACCCTCGGGAAGGGTCATGACGAACTGGTGGGCATACGCACGCTTGGCGGCCTCGATGATGCGCATCGCGGCTGGCGCTGGGGTCACCGTAGGCGATATTGGCGGCGATTGTGTCCTGAAACAAGATCGTTTCTTGGGGGACGACGCCGATCTGCCTGCGGAAGCTGCGCATGCGTAGATCGCGGACGTCGTGACCGTCGATCGTGATCGAGCCCTTGTCCACGTCCCAAAACCGGGGTAGCAGGTTCATGAGCGTGGTCTTGCCGCAGCCGTTGGGGCCTACCAGGGCGACGGTCTCTCCGTGGTGCACCTTCAAAGTGATGCCCTTGAGCAACGGCGGGCGTCCAGGATAGCCGAAGTGGACGTCCTTGAACTCGATGAGCTTTGGTGGCCGCGGCAGATCGATCGACGCGGCATGTTCCACGACCCTGGGCTGGCGATCCATCATGGCGCAGATGCGGTCAGCCGCCGCGGCAGCTCGCTGGATCTTGGAATGAACGTTCGAGAGCTTGCGGATCGGGTCGGAGGCACCGGCAAGCACCGCGTAAAGGGTCAGCAACTCCTCGATCGCCATGACCTGGGAAGCAAGCTGAATTTGGAACGGCCCGAGCTGGAGAAAGATTGTCTTGTAGAGCACAAGATAGGAACCGGCTAATAGTGCGATGGCCACCGTCACCAGGGTCAGCATTTCCAGGACCGGATCCGACATCGCGTCGATCATCGCCACCCGGATCGCCTTGCGGTAAAAATTCTTGGTCTCGATGAAGAATCGCCTGCGCTCGACGCGCTCCATGGCAAAGGCCTTGACAACCTTGATCCCCTGAAAGCTCTCCTGAAGAATCTTGTAGATCGACGACATGCTCTCCAGCGAGCGCCTCATCGCGCGCTTCATGGTCTTGCCGACGCGAAGGGTGGTTACGCCGAGATCGGCACGACGACCAGGGTCAGGCAGGTCAGTCTCCAGTTAAGGTAGAGTGCGCCACTCAGGCACATGGCGACCCGCATCGGCTCGCGGATCAGCTTGCTGAGCAAGGTGACCAGGCCTTGACCGAAGGAGTCCATGTCATTGGTGAACCGCGCCATCAGCTCGGCGGAACCTTGATCGGAGAAGCTGCCCAGATCCAGGTTGATCGTGCGGCGAAAGAACAGGTTGCGGATGTCGAATTGCGTCCTTTGCATGACATCCGCGACCAGGACTTCTTGAAGGAACATGAAGAAGCCCTTGGTGGCCACACCCAGGATAACCAGCCCGATGAGCAAGAGCAGGTTGCGAAAGGCGTCGGAAGGCAAATATTTGTAGACGTAGGGTTTGACATGCTGGTACCGGGCCAGCCACCAATGGTTGTTGTCCTTGTCAGTCTGGATCTGAGCCAGGCGATAGCGAATCGAGGCCGAGTCGTTGGCCTTCAGCCAGGCGCTGCCGCGGCGCAACTCGGAGAGACGACCTTTCACGATATCGAGTTGCTTTTGCCGTGACGGCGATTTCGGCGAGTTCTTTCTTGACGAGCTCTGGCGAAAGGCCCTTCAGATCAGGCAGGTCGACTGCGCGCTGACGCTCCTTCAATTGCTCGCTGATCTTGTCTGACTGGTCGTCTAGCCGCTGGTAGTCCCTGGCGATTTCCGGTGCCTGAAAGTCTCCCACTTCGGCGGCGTGGAGGAACTTTCGGGCCTCTTCGGCCTGGGCGTCCAGCACGATGATCTGCTTCCCGAGGTCGTCAACCTTCGTCGAGATCCAGCGCTGGGGGTTTTCGCTCTTGAAGAGAATATTCAGGAGCGGCAGAACGGCCGCGAGCTCTGTGAAATAGAATAGAGCCACCATCGCCGCGCAGGCGATAGAGAGCACGAAGCGAGTGCGATGGGGCCAGGCGAATCGTACCAGACGAACGAGATTCTTCATGAGCAAGAGTGTCGCCGTGAAGTCGCCCGATGAGCGTCCCTGCGTGCTCGGAGCCTCCGGGCGATCTCCGATCATCGAGCGGCCGTATCTTTACCATGATCATGGGTCAGCGACAATCCGAGTTAGTCTTTTCCTGGTTACCCAATTTATCATTACATTCCCACTTCGATTTCTTGGCGACGATGATTATGATCAACGCGGCGTGAGGATCCGAGCTAGATGGACGAAATCGCCCGCTGTGGCCGCCCAGCCGTCACGGAGGACGGTATGAAACTTCTTGCCCTGGTTGATTCGCCAGACCATGTCTGTTGTCGATATCGAATCCGGGCGTTCGAACCCGCCCTCCAAGAAGCAGGTTGGTCTCTGACCTGCAAGGAGTTGCAGCGACGCGACACTGCCCCGTCTTGCTCAGCTCGTGGCGGCCTCGTCTTATGATTCTGTTATTTGCAGCGCAAGCTATTACCGGGCTGGCAGCTTGCGATTCTGCGGGGAAGCTGCGCGTCACCTGGTGTTCGACTTCGACGACGCCGTTCATTTACGCGATTCCTATGACGCCGCGGCCCCTATTCGAACCTGTGCGCCAGAGCGATTCGCCGCCACGGTCCGGGTTGCCGATACGATCATAGCGGGTAATGATTTCCTGGCAGACTGTGCACTGAGGTCCGGGGCCCCCGCCTCCCGAGTTCGGATGATTCCTACATGTGTTGAACCCGCACTGTATCCCGCTTCGGCATCGATACCGGCCGGGCAGTCTGACGCAGGTCGATGTGACCTGGTCTGGATCGGCTCATCCAGCACTCTCCAGGGGCTCGAGCAACAACAACCGCTCTGGGATCAGTTAGGCCGCGGAGATCTCCGGCCTCAGAATGCTTGTGTATCTGTGACCGGTTCCCAGATTTCCGGAACTTGCGAGTCGTGCCCGTTCCGTGGTCGCAGGCGTGGGAAGCGCGGGACCTCGCGGCCGGCCAGATCGGAATTAGCTGGTTGCCCGAGGGCCCTTGGAGCCAGGGCAAGTGCGGTCTGAAGGTGCTGCAATACCAGGCAGCCAGGCTGCCCGTTGTGGCCAACCCAGTCGGTATGCATCGGGATCTCGTCGAGCCCGGAGTAACGGGCTTTTTGCCGCGGAGTGTCGCCGAGTGGATCGATGCGATTCGCACGCTGGCGGCAGACAACAGGCTGCGTTCGAGAATGGGTCGGACCGCCCGGCAACGTGTGGAGGAGGGCTACTCCGTCGCAGCCTGGGCAGAGACCTTCGTGGCCTCGGTCGCGGCGGCGGAAAAGCCCTTATTCGCTGAACTGACACCATCTCGCCGCATTGGCCAGGGGCCCATTCCAGACCCGTTTTACGTTCGCGCGACGAATGGGCGGCTTTGCGAGCGCCACGCTTGGCGGTCGGCTGGAGAGCAACCGCGACTTCGATGAGACGGCCAGTCCAGATCACTTCAAATTATACTCATGAAATCTGTAGTGAAGAAGGAAATGGAGCTTCCGGCGCGCAACGAATGTTCCAGCCCCCGGAATGGCGGTGGGTGCAGACTGGTTCGGTGGGCTGGTGGCTTCGCGGCCCTTGGGATGCGACCTTGCTCGGTCCGGAGGGACTTCGCCTGGAAGAGTGGCGCGGACAGGGTCGGCTCACGACAGTCAAGTCGGGGCCACATCGGGTCGTCTACCGGGTCGATCTTCCAGTAGGTGCGATCTACGTCAAGCACTACCTCGTACCCGACTACCGTGCCATGTGGCGGCAGTGGTTTCGCAGGGGTAAAGGTCGTAATGAGGGAAAGCGTTCCGAGGTCCTCGCGGCCATCGGCTTGCCGACCATACATCCCATTGCCTTGGGTGAAGAGAGAAAACGAAAATTTCTCTTCGAGAACTACCTGATCACCTGGGAAATTCCGGGAACCATTCCCCTCGACGAGTTCCTCGAAAGGCGCCTGGACGAACACCCGCAGCCTCTTCGCTCCCAAGTCCGGCAGCGGCTAGCGGCTTGCCTGGCGATCCTGACCGCACGACTGCACAACGCGGGGATGACCCATATCGACTTCCATCCCGGGAACATCCTGGTCCGTCTTGACGACGAACAGATGCCCGTGCTGACCATGATCGACCTGGACGCCCTGCGGAAAGTCTCGCGGCTCACTTGGTCCAAGGCCCAACAGAACCTGGCGCTCTTGGATCACTACTTCTGGCTCGCAGCAGCCGGTCCGATCGACATCGATTCTTGAAAGCCTATCTGGAGAACAGGTCGGTATCGGTCGCCGACATGCGACGGTTCGCTGTGGGCATCGAGACTTCGACTCGAGCGTGGGCCGAGCGGCTCTGGCGCCGCTGGGGCAGGCGATGCGGCTCGACGAACAAGTACTTCAAGGTCCAGAAGGGCCGTACCTCTTGGTCGATAGCCGCCCGCGATCTCGATCCCGCCGAGGTTGAGTCGCTGCTCGCCAATCCGGATGCCCCGTTCTCACGCCCACAGAGTGTCAGGTTGAAGAACTCACGGACATCGACCGTCGCCGAGACGACAATGCTGGTGGCGGGGCAGCCCACTCGCGTCGTTTACAAGCGGTTCAATCGCAAGAAGTGGATCGATCCCTGGCTCAACCTCTTTCGCCCTTCGCGTGCCTGGCGTTCCTGGCAAGCCGGCCAGCACCTCGCCAGCCGTGGCATTCCGACACCCCGCAACCTGGCCTTCCTGGCCCGCAAGAGAGCCTTCCTGTCCAGCCCTTTCTCCTGGTTCCTGCCGCACGAGACCTACCTGGTGACCATCAAGCAAGACAACGTCATGACCCTTGCGGAGTACGTTCGCAAGGTTTTGCCGACGCTCGATCCATCTACCCTTCGGGATCGGGTTCGCCGCCTCAACCTGGCTCTAGCTCGTCTGATTCGTTCCCTTCACGAGCGATCGCTCTCACACCGCGATCTGAAGGCAAGCAACATCCTGGTCCATCTCAACTGCCTGGATGCGAACGATTGCTTGAGCTTGATCGACCTCGTTGGAGTTCGGTTGATGAATCCCGTCCCGCACAGGCGACGGGTCAAGAACCTGGCACGCCTGAGCGTTAGCCTTGCCAGCGCGGTGGGACGCACGCGAAGTGAGACTCTTCGCTTCCTCCGCGCCTATCTTCCCTGGGGATTGTCGCCGCTTTCGCACTGGAAAAGTGTCTGGAGAAGCACGGAAAGAGCCATCATCGCGAAGCGGGCACGAAACCAACGGCGAGGACGCCCCCTTTCTTGAACCCTAGACGTAAAGAGCCCGAGCATGATCAAGCGAAACTGGGAGCGACCGATAGGCAAGACCCAGCGACCCTGCCCGGCCTGGCTGCTCCTGGCACTTTGCTTCTGCTTGCTGGTCTTCGGCTGCGCTACTCTGGGAGATCGCGGACAGTCACTGGTACCGACAAGGTATCAGGTCAGGACCGGTCCGTTCCTGGTCTATTCCAGCACCCCTATCTCCGCCGATTCACCGGCAATTCGCTGCCTGCACTCTCTGGAAACCGACCTGAACAGCCGGCTTGATTACCGCGCCGAACGGAACAGGACCCCGTCGAGATCTACGTCCTCAACGATCGAAACGCCTACACGCACTTCCTCAAGTTCTATTACCCCGAACTACCGCCGCGGAGGGCCTTCTTTCTCGCCCAGGGTGAGCGCAGAGTCGTCTATACTTACTTGAGCGACCGACTCGAGGAGGACCTGCGGCACGAGGCCACCCACGCCTTGGTCCGCGGATGCTATGGCGATCTTCCGCTCTGGCTGGACGAGGGGCTGGCTGAATACTTCGAGACCAGAACAGATACCCTCGATTTTCAGGATGAGCATATGGCCAAGCTTCCCGAGGATCTCAAGATGGGATGGACGCCCGACTTGCCACGGCTGGAAAGCTTGACCGACATCCACGAGATGACCCCCCGAGATTATCGAGAGTCGTGGGCGTGGGTGCACCTGATGCTCGACGACGGCCCACAAGCAAGGTCACTGCTTGGCGACTATCTGAACCAGGGGCGCAAGGGCCTGCGAACGAGTCCACTCTCCAAGATTCTGGCCGCACACGGGACGACGGCACAGACCCTGGTGGCTCACCTCCAGGCCGTCCAGTTGCACGCCCAGCGCGCCGGCCGGAACCTCCATCTCAAGACCGTCTGATCCGCTTTCAGGGCAGCGGGCCCGACCGGCAGGACGGCGCGACGGACCCTACTATCAGGTCGCGCCGCTGTGCCCCAGCGGCAGGGTTTCTTTCGGCGGATTGGTTCGTGGCTGGGTTTTTGAATTCCGGCTGGGCGACCGACCCCGGCTGTGCCACCCTCCAGCCCGGTTGTGTGACCGGTACTTGACCTGGCGGCGGCGGTTCAATGAGCTTCCGGTAGAGCTCTGGGCGGCGCGCCCGCAGGTAGCGGCGGCCCGAGGACTGCTCCAGCTTCTCGGGCGTCAACAGCGCGACCACGACATCGTCGCCCTGCGCCCGGCTCTCCGCCACGATCTCGCCGAAGGGGTCGATGATCATCGCCAGACCCGGCTTGATGGTGTCGTCGTCGACTCCGATCGCGTTGCTGAAGACGGCGTAGACGCCGTTTTCCCAGGCCCGCGCTGGGAGCCACCGCATCAGCCACCCGCGCCCTTGGGCCCCTCAAACTCCAGACGCAGCCGCGTGGGTCGCGCTCCCGGTTCTCCCACAAGGCTCTTGCTACGGTCCCCCGACCTGGCATCGTCGACGCGAGGCACCCCGTCACGTGCGGCATGAAGACCACCTCCGCTCCCATGAGTGCCGTGACTCTTACATTCTCAGACAGGTTATTGTCATAGCAAATCAAGAAGCCGACTTTGATGCCGAGCAAGTCGATCACGTTGTAAGAATCGCCTGGACTGAGACTAGGGTTAATAAATGGGTGGAGTTTTCTATATTTTGTTATGAATCCCTCGGGGCCGACGGTCAGATAGCAGTTGTAGAACCGGCCGTCATTCGTGGACTCGACAAGCCCCGCCATCACGACGACGCCATACTCGCGGCAGACCGCAAGGAGCGTCCGCGCCGACGGACCATCGGGAACCGGCTCGGCGACCGCCATCAGCTCGTCACGCCTTAAGTGCTGGAGAAATGTGTAGCCGCAGATCGAGCACTCATGGAAGCTCACGATCTCGGCTCCTTGCTCCGTGGCCCGTCGGGTCAGCTCCTTGATCCGGGCAAGGTTGTACTGCTTGTCGTGATTGCGATGTTCGAATTGGGCGGCTGCGATCCGGATGTCTCTCACGCGAAGATTCTCCGGGAAGTCTAGCCTCTGGCCGCCTCTTCTTTCCTGGCTTCGTCGGGCGGAATCCAGTCCGGCTTCAGGCCGGCCTGACGGCGGAGCCAGCCCATCCACTGCTCGTCTTGCTGCCTGGAAGCCAGCTCGCGAGCCATGTTCTTGTAACGAAACTCATCGTTGTTCGGCGCTGCGTAGAGGGCGCTGAAGGTTGCCGGCTCACGCCGGTCCAAAGTCATAACGTAATAGACAGTCTTGGGTTGATCGTACGTCACGTCCACGGACCCGGGCTGGAGACTGAAGTAGGCGTCGCGAAAATCTTCCCCGGCGAGCGGCACCTCGGGAATGGGGGTGTCGGCGACCGGACTGGGCTCGAACATTGATGTCGCAATGAAGCTTGTTTGAGATCGCGTGATGGGTGGAATGCTGAGCACGCGATAACCGTCGACCTTAGAGTCCTTGAGAGTTGCCCCGTTGGCCTTAATCTGGTTGGCCTGCTCGCCTGCCGCCTTCTTCGCCAGCGGGCGGGCCTGGGCCGTTTTCCAGGCGACGATGACCTCCGAGCGAACCTGGTCCAAGGTGGGCACGTGGGGCGGCTCGTCATTGACCTTGCGTACCAGGAAGCGAGTGCCCAGCACGTCGGTCAGCTCGATCGGCTCATAGAGTCCTGTCTTGGAATCGAAGATCTCCTCGGCAAACTTGCGACCACCGCTCAGTGGCGTCAGGCCGACTTCGGCGGTGGAGATCTGCCCGAGCCGCTCGACATCCTGACGCGAGAGCAAGGAGGTTTTTTCGTAATTAAGACCTTCGCGATCTGCAATTGCCTTCAGATCCTGCGGCCTGGGCAGGTCCACGCTGGAGCCGTTCTTCTGTTTCTTGGTCTCCTCCTGCTCATCGAGTGCGGCCAGGTACTTATCGGCAAAGGGAATCATCTCGGCTTCCTTGATCCGCGTGAACTTGTCAAGGGTCTCGGCCTGGGCCTTTTCATCCGCGAGTCTCGGAGCAAGCATGAGGCGCACTTCGGAGAACGACTGAACGATGGGAGGCGTGAGTTCGGGCTGGTCGGCGAACAGATCCACGGGCAACTCTGTGGGAACCTCGAACTCCGCCTTGTGATTCTCGTAATAAGACTTAAGCTCGGCCTCCGTGACCTTGTCGCGCAGGCCTCTGGCCAGAGCGTTGCCGTCGAGCGACAGGATCTCGAGCTGAACCCGCCGGGGAATCTTGAACCCGGGCGACTCGCGAGCAGGGTTCGGCAGCACGTCCTTGTAAGTATCGTAGAGAGCCTGAATCTCGCTGGCTGTCGGCTCGGCAACCCTGGAGAGAAATGAATCGACGGGAATTTCCAGGATCCTAGCCGCGACTCGCTCGTTCTGGTCACGGTACGAGCAGTAGACGTCGTACGGCGTGACGACCGGATACCCCAGCAGCCCGCGGACCTTGCGCAAGCGGACCTGGTTGGCGATGTCAGTGAGGAGATGTTCCTCGCTCACCTCGTTGCTAAACCGACTGAAAAGAATGTTGAACAGCTCTCCGTTCATCCGGCCGCCGGTGATTTGCTTGAGCCATTCCCGGCCGATCTCAGCGGTAGCGGGAATATTCAACCGGTCGGCCTCATGCTGAAGGATCATGGCGTCAACCAAGTCGCGCTGCTTGAGCCCACCGAAGACCTCTCGAGACATGAACTGGCCAAGGCCGGCAACAAAAAGATTCGCCCGGTTTCGCTGCCGCGCCATATCGTTGAGCTGACTCTGGTAGACTGCCTTGCCGTAAAGCTCCGCGACCTTCTGGTCGCGCATGCCAGTATTCGAGTTGAGCAGCCTGGGCAAGCTGTCAGAGACGACAAATCCGAACATCGCCAGAATGGCAAAAATCGCGAGCAGCTTGCGCTGATGGCGGCGGAATACCTCAAACGGCATGGGGTCCCTCGGTGCTGTCAAAACAGGCCGTCGCGGTAGTGGCTACATGCACCCCCCCCTTGACACATCCCAATACCGTAGCTATGTCGCTATTGGGAAAGGATGCGGGGTCTGATCACCGCGGCTTCAGTTTAATCGTAACAGGAATCCTTCCCAGGGCAACCTCAATAGCCGCGGGGCCTCGTGTTCACGAGGGTCGAAAAAGATCGCCCCAAACCTTGGAACCGGAAGAGGATAGGTAGGAAGACACCGTGCCAAGAAAGTCACCAGGAACCTCGACCAGTGGAAACGGAAGCCCGCGGAAACCCGCTTCCCGCAAGCGTGCGTCGACCGGATCGTCGGCACACCGGCCCAAGAGCTCGCGTCCCAAAACCGGAGCGGGCGAGGTGCCAGCCCGCGGCAGCGGGGACCACTCCCTGGTCATCGTCGAAAGTCCCAAGAAGGCCAGGTCAATCAACAAGTTCCTGGGCCCAAACTACGTCGTCAAGGCGAGCATGGGTCACGTCCGCGACCTTCCGAAGCGGAAGCTCGGCCTGGATGTGGCGCACGGTTACTCTCCCTCCTACGAGATCGTGCCGACCAAGAAAGAGACCGTTGGCGAATTGAAGCGCGAGGCCGCTCGGGCCGACATTGTTTATCTGGCGACCGACCCTGACCGCGAGGGCGAGGCGATCGCCTGGCACCTGCAGCAGGCGCTGGATCTGGCCGACGACCGGGTACGCCGAGTCACGTTTCATGAAATCACCGAGCGCGCGGTCAAAGACGCCTTTACGCATGTCGGGCCGGTCAACATGGACATGGTAAATGCCCAGCAAGCGCGCCGGTTCCTCGATCGGTTCGTGGGTTATCAGCTCAGTCCCCTGCTCTGGAGCAAGGTGGCTCGCAACCTCAGCGCCGGCCGCGTGCAGTCAGTGGCCGTCCGCCTGATCGTGGACCGCGAACGCGAAATCCGTGCTTTCGTCACCGAAGAGTACTGGAAGATCACGGCGACGGTCAGCCCGACCCAGGCGAAGGCCGAGTCCGACCGGTTTCAGGCCTGCGCTGGCGGAATATCAGGGCGTCAAGTTCGCGGC
>CAVUNS010000015.1:0-46759 GCA_963742905.1 Candidatus Acidiferrales bacterium
GGTGTTGTCGGTTGCAAGCGAATCGCAATAGATGGTGAGCCAGTCCCGTAGACCGGGAATGCGGTAATTAAAATCGAATCCGGACGTGCGCTTTCCGGGATTGGGTGCGCCTGGAGGGTACTGGTCGCTATTGGTGAGACTGAGGTAACTAAGCCAGATAGCCTTCGGAGTGGTAGCACGTCCCACACCGGCAAATTCTGCGGTGCGACTAAAACCGACTTCAAGGTTGGGAACCGGCTTGAAGCGTGATCTTCTCGCCGTGAATTACCGGGCGAGGCGGAAATTGATTGTTGGACAATTTGCCCATAAATAAATCAATCTTCATCGGGCCGAGCAACTGAGAAACATAGGGGATTTCGATTGGCGCTTCGCGGGTGACGCGAAACATATAGATGGGCGCGGTATTGTTGCTCATGAGGAAAGCGTTGCTGTAGTCGGGCGACCACCAGAGGTTCTGTTTGCCAAAAGAGAAAATCCAATTGTCCTGGTTGGAAGAAACGTAAGTGTCCATCAGCCGAAACTGGCTGGTGGAAGGAAATGTGCCAGGTTGTACAGGATTATTGTCCATGACGGCGATGGCGTTGTTCACGGCAGCAGAGTAGGTAGGAGAGGAAGGCGCATATTCGTATTCGCCGCTCACGTAGATGGAAAATCGTCCTTGAGTGACCCACGCAGAGCCGCCGGCAATGGCGTTTACACCCTCTCCATAGGGACGGCCGTAATCATCGATGATGGTCTGACCAAAATGATAACTATCGTGCAGGGTCGGACCACTAATGCCCATCACGCGGGTATAGAGAGATTCCAGGCGGGCAGAGGTCTCATCTGAACGGCCGCCGCCGAGGCGCTCGGAATCGGTGGCGAATTCCTTCGACAGGACATTGTAAAGGCCGTTGACTTCGTCGCTGACATTTGTGCCTGCGGAAATACGATCGCCCGCTTCGCCTAACATGGTGGCGCATTCCTGGCGGGTCCAAGGCTGCATATCCATGAACTGCGATTGGATGTAACCCAACGCGATCAGCCGCTTCATGGCGGGATAAATCCAACTGCTGAGTGGGACAAAGGTAGTACCCAAGCTGGTGTTGCGTGCGTTCGAACCTTGCCCCTGAAATTCGCCGTAACTCTGCCATTCGTCGCCACCCAGTTCGGGATCATGATGAGCGCGATAGGCCTGCTTGCCGGCATACCAGCCGATGAAGCTGCCGACCAGAACATCAGAAGGAAAGTGCTGCTTGGCGGTGATGCGAGCGGTGCTGATCGTGGAAGCGAGACCGTACGCCAGGAACGATGTCAACGGTCCGGGATACTCGTGAGCGATCACGCTGGCGATGGCCCAGGCTGTGGAAGCATGCTCTGAAGGCATGGAAGCGCCGCCGGACCAGAAATTGCCCGCGTATTGTGGCTGATCGAGGGGGCGAGTGCGGCCAAAGGCGTATTTCAGACCCTCGGTGATAATGACGGCATTGAGCGCTGCTTCACCGGACAAGAACCCGGTTTCTTTCATGTGGTCATCGTGAGTGAAATGACCCCAGACCCACATACCTCCCCCGACACCCGCCATGGCGCCGATACCGTAATTGGAAAGTTTCAAACTGTTATTCAGGCGTGAGGGTGAGTTGGACAAATTTCTGCTGAAGTCCGAGTCGGTAGCGAGGAGTCCCCCGGTAGCCATGCCAAAAGGCACAATGATGTCCGCGTCTGCCCAAGTGAGGTGACGAGGAAAGGTCCAGAGGTCAACCTGATCCTTGGCGAGGCGCTTGACCATGCTCATGCTGAACTGCGTGGAGTAGTCGGGCGCCGGCGTGCTGGGAGCGGTTTGAGTTTTGTGCTGCTGGCCCGTGTTCGCGGGGACCGCCACTGGCTTTGCCTCCTGTGAGGAGGACTCCGTTGACGGAGCTGTCGTTTGTGCAAGACATTCCGGCAAAAGTCCGACACACATAAGCATCAGCACGTTCAGGCCAACACAAGCGCGGAGCCAGCGATGCGCCATGAAGGCCGTCCTTTCTTTATAGAAACCGGCACCCAAGAAATACCCTTTCCTGCCCTGTCCCCAGAGCGACCGGCAAGGCTGGTGAATGACCGATGATCCTTTCTGGCCATCGCCTGGTAATGGATATCCGTTGGACTTCTGTCCTCATCAACTCTCGCCCTCCGCTAGGGATGAATATAAGCAATCGCCAGAGCCACCGAAGAGGCAACCTGCGCTGTCTGCATAATCGTCGTCCAGTTCACGCCGCCCACTTTCGGTGTCTTTTCCGGGACCACCACGGTATCGCCGGGCCGTAGCGTCGAGCTCAACGGATCGCCGGCGAACAAGCTGGAAGTATTGTTCTTCGCGGCAAGCACGGAACCGTCGGCGCGAATCACGAACACGCCCTTCTTGTCCGCCAAAGGAGTGAGACCTCCCGCTTGGCTCAGATACCACTTCGCGGACCGACCGTTTTGCGCGGTAATAGCGGTCGGGTTGAAAACTTGTCCGTTCACGGTGACGATATTCGCTTTCTTGGGAATCAATAAAACATCGCCGTCACGCAACGCGATATCGAAGGGGGTGCCTTTCCATTGCTTGACGTCAGAGCTGATGTGGATCACCACGCGCCCGATAGGCGGGTTGGAGGAAAGCTGATTGAGCGTTGAGTCCGTCTGCGCCAACGCATTCATTTTCGCATTCTTCTTGTCCTGATCGTCTTCGGGAAGATCCTTCAACTGAATGCGCTCCGCCTTAATGCGATTGATAAGCTCCAACTGATTTCGCGCTTCCATCTCGCGCACTTCACGGCGCATAAGAACTGCACCGTAGGGATAGGCCTGGTTGGTGTAGCCGCCAGCCCGCTCCAGAACAGCGCTCAAACGCTCGCCGGGCTGGATGCCGTAGGTAGAAGGATGGGTGACTTCACCGGTGACCTTCACCGCTGCGCCGATATCGTTCCAGCCAGGAACCTGGCGAATGGCGAGAACGTCTCCGCTGCGCAGCGGAACGTCTTCCGTAGCATTTCCATTGGTGAGAGAAGCCAGGGAGATTTCCATTTGCTCGGAAACGCCACCGGAGGCGGCGTAACGGGTCAAGTCTGCAGTGTTGGTGTCCGCACTGCGTTTGAGTCCGCCAGCGGCGCGAATCAAGTCATCAACGTGCATGTTACTTGTGAAGGGATAATGACCTGGCTTAGCCACGGCGCCGGTAATTTCGATGGTGTTTGGATCCACCTGATCCGTATTCTTGTGAATGAGCAGGCGATCGCGAGGCTCCAGCAGGATATTGTCGGCACTGCTGCCCTTGAGCGCTTCGCCAAGGTTCACGCTGAATATTTCAGAGGTTCCGTCGGGATGGATGCGGAAGAGTTGCGCAGTGTTGAGCGCAGCATCGGGCGTGAGTCCGCCTGCGAGATAGACTGCGTCGCGCAAGGATGCTTGCCCGGAAGTGCGGTAAGTGCCAGGAGCGCGCACTTCACCAGCGACGGAGACCGTGGGAGCGGGCTCAAAATCAAAGCGGCTGAAAATCCGCACCGTATCTAAGGGCTGCAGAGACGGACCAGCGGCAGGGTCTTTCATGGCAGAGGCGAGATCGAAGCTCACAACCGTGGGATGAAAATCCGGTGGATTGAGCCGAATAATTTCGCCGTAGTGCGCCGCAGGTTCGGGAAGAATGTCTTTATAAGAAGAAACAAGATCGGTGAGTTTCATTCCCTCGTGGAAGGAATAGCGGCCGGGCCGGAGGACGTGCCCTTGAAGGTAGATGGTGTCCTGGTTGTAAGGGGCGATGGGGAAAATGTGAATCTCGTCGCCGTCCCGAACCTTGAAATCGGCAAGCTGTGCCGCTTCGCTGTGATCGGGCGAAAGGTCCAGGCTCAACATGGTGCGCTTTTCGTGGGCTTCGAGACGCTGAACTTCGATGTGGCGCAGCGCGGCAGCCGGCAGAATTCCGCCGGCCAGTGTGAGCACATCGGCGACAGTTTGTTCGTCATTGAGTTCGTAAATAGCGGGGCGGCGCACCATTCCGGTGACGGTAATTTGAGGCCCGAGGGGCGGCACCATCAAAGTATCGCCGTTCTCGAACTTCTGTGCGTCGGGAGTAACACCGCGCAGCAAGAGGTCATAGGCATCAATTTTTTCGACTTCTTGCCGACCACGCATATGTTTCAGAGAACGCAAGGAGCCGCGAGAGGTTGCCCCCCAGCCGCGACTAAAGCATTCAGTGCTGTGGACAGCGAGCTGATGTCGTAAGCTCCGGGCTCTTCCACCTCACCGACTACGTACACACGAATCGTACGCAGGCGAGACACGGATACGTCGGCGGAGGTATCGCGGAACTGAGTACCGATGGCCTTCTGTACCGCAGATTGCACTTCGCCAAGCGATCTTCCACTGACGAGCAACGGACCGGCCTCCGGTAATGTGACGCGTCCTTCGCGGTCGACGATGCGTGTGAGTCTCGTGGAAACGCCTCCCCATAAATCGATGGAGAGGCTGTCTCCCGGACCGACGACGTAGTCCGGTCCAACGGGCAAATCCATGGGAATGCTGCGGAGGTTGCGAAGGCCATCACGGAAGACCGCCGTGCCAAAACGTTGTGGCGGAAGATCCCGCGAGGGGGCTTGCACGTACAGGTCGTATAACGAAGGAATATCCGTATAGGGGTTGGGACGGCGAACCATACCGCTGGACAGTGGCTCGCGATCCGCGAGCCGCGGCTTGCGACGATACACGCCGCCTGGGCGAACTTCAGAACTTCCATTCATGGCGTATTCGTTGTCGCCAGGCCGGTTTTCAGGATTCGAATGTTGGGTGGATTGGTCCTGCATCGGGCCCATGGGCAGAGAGTTCTGCGAGTTGGGGGAGCCATTCCCATAATTCGTGGAATCACTTTGCTGGGTCAGATCTCCGGGCTGCTTGAGCGGATCTGAGATGTTCTGGAGCAAAGTGCTCTCGTTGCCCTCGCCGAACGGAGGATTCTCCAGGTTGTTTTCCGTTTGAATGATTTGCTGACCGTTCGAATAGGGTTGACCCTGATCCTGATAGTTGGGGTTCTGGTCGTTTGGGGATTGGTAATTCGGATTTTGCTCGCGTTGCGGCGCATTGCGATCGAGATTTGGATTTGTACGGTTTTGTTGGCCGTTGGATTCGGGCACGCAATCCCAGTTCTCGTCGGGCTCGCAGGGCAAGTACTTCGTCTGACTGGATCCGTTTCTGGATTGCCTGCCTTGCTGAGATTCTCCTTCCGATTCGATCTGCACCAGGCGGCGGGCACGCTCTTTCGCCAGATAATCCTGCTCTTTGCCAAGAGCCGAATCAGGATTGACGCTGGGCCGCAGGTAGCCGTAATGCTGTACGAGCCGGGTGGCTACGGATCGAAACGCCACATCATTTACCAGGCGATCAAACACGGCGTCGTCGGTCAGATCCTCATCGCTAACAATCTGGCCGTTGTCACTCGCGTCTTTGGCGATCCAGCGCTTGAGCTCGACTAGCAAGCCGGGGTCTTTGATCAATACCTCTTTGATCTGAGCAGGAGAAGCGGCAACGCGGGAGAGGTTTCCTTTTTCGAGTTCAGAAGCCTGGAGCTTGGGATAACGCAAGTAGGTATCATCGCGCTGTTGCTGGTCTTGCGGCTGCTGTTGCTGGCGCCTGGTGTCCTGGGCGCGTGCCGAGAACAGAAAGGCGGTGATGAACATAGGAAATAAAAATCGCGAAATTGTAGTCGGCGGCCTCATATTCGGGCTCCCCTCAATTGACGTCGCTTCCGCGGGTTACGGTTTCCGCGACGTTCTTCACGGCACTCAGGAAACCCTGTTCAGAAGGCTCAATATCGTCGGCATGGATATCCAGGGAGGCCCAATAGCAAACGGAATAGCTTTCCTGTGCGGCAACAGCAATAATGCGAAGCGATGGAAATTCACGCAAGAGCTCGTCGCAAATGGCCGGGCGTTTGCCGGGCTTTTCCGCAGTGACGACCAGGAGATCGGGCGAAGTCTTCTGCACCAATTCTCGAATCTCTTGTTCATTAGTGACTTCGCCGACGATTTGGATCCACGGCTCTTCTTCGAGCATCTCGACCAACAGTTCTCTCATGAGCTTGGGCTGATTGGCCATGAGAACCCGGAATGTCTTAACCATAGCGATCCCCTTTAATGACAAGTATTTGGTGTTTGAGGGAAAACGGTAGGTCTAATGGGGAGCCCATTTGGTACTGTAGATGCGAATTCGTAGATGGGGCCCGAAGAACTAAGGGAGCGTAGTACGCGGACTAATGGGTGCTAGTCCTGTCACCAGACGAAGACCGGGAAACGCAGGAGACAATTCCATCCGGAGAATACAGTAAGATCGGCAATCACTATACCTTAGTGACATCAGGTACTTTATGGATATTTATAAACTTAGTTGACAGCTAACCCCTTTGCTTTTAGACTCTATAGGCCAGAATCACCGTGAGTGCTTTTCATTTTACCCCTTGGGGTCCGCCAGCTTAGCCCTCTCGAAAGAATGGAACAGAGCAGTTGAGAGAGACTATGACAGCACCTGGAACCTGTAAGTTGTCCCAAGAAGTCAGCGTTTACCTGCTTGCAGAAAATCGGTTGTTGCGTGACACCTTGGCCCGCCTGTTGAGAAAGCGCTCCGAAATTAATGTGGTGGGCGTGAGCCGGTGCTCGGAGACGGTGAAAGACGACATCGTTGCGTCCGGTTGTGACGTAGTGTTGATGGATTCCTTCGAGGATGCTGCCTATTCGCAGTTCCTGGTCGAGTTAGCCGAACAAGATATCGGTATACGATTTCTCCTTTTTGGAATGGATGAAGACGCCGATGTGTTCTTGCGTGCTGTGCACTTTGGGATCTGCGGATACCTGCTGAAGGAGGCTTCCGCGGCGGAGATTGTGGCCGCTGTGCGTGCTGCCGGACGAGGCGAGGCGACCTGTCCACCGAGCTTGTGTATGAGCCTGATCCAGTACCTGAGTAGGCGAAAACCCGAAAAGATCGAAGCTCTGGACGCCGGCAATCAGAAGGCGCTTACTCCCCGCCAGTTGCAATTGATCCGACTGGTGGCTGAGGGCTTAACGAACAAGGAAATCGCGGCGAATCTGAATTTGTCGCAGTTCACGGTGAAGAATCACCTTCGGCGAGTGATGCGTCAGGTGGAAGCGGCGAGCCGGCATGATGCAGTGGATGCATTGCGCGCCTCGGGCCAACTGGTGACCTGATCGACCCGCGATCGCCATAGGATCCACACAACTCTCGGTCCAGCGAGCTTGTCCGAACAACCGCGTCCAGCGAACCCGAGTTGGGTCGCCAGCCCCTGCACGAGTTGAGAACGGACTCGGAGGATTGATCAGTTGCCCCGAATCTTGGCAAAGTGTGCTCCCGATCCAGAGCCACCACACTACTCTCGCAAGACGCACGGTGTTTCTTTATCGCCACAACAGGGTTCAGTAGCGATGGCCAACGGTCACTCGGTGCTGTGATCTAGGTGCTACTGCTTTTCGCGCATTTGTGTTATGTCTTTGTCTCCTTTGTTACGGGAAAGTGCGAGGCACCCTATGGGATCCAAGGGTAGCCCGTTTATCTCAGTTTCGGAAGCATACGTCGGTGTCTGTGCATCGCGTCCTTTCTTGGATTAATCCTTGCAATCGAGCTTCAGATTGTCGAGAATTACCCCCGCACGGCCTGTTACCCGCACTTAAACAATTGAACGTGAGCGGCACGCGGGTGCCACTTAGTGAGGAGGGGGACACATGGGTACTCTGCGAAACCTCGCTGCGGTGGCTTTGCGTCGTGTTGTGTCGTTTGTCGGTGCAGGAATGAGCCAGCACGCGCGCGCGTCGTAGAGTCGCGCTGCTCGTTGCACTAATCTTCGTAATCCACCCTCGGGCTTATGGTCAGATTCACTACGTTCAATCGGCGTTAAACGGGGATCCTCGACATCGGTAAGCGGCGTGTCAGCGTCATTCTCGTGCAACACCACTGCAGGCGACACAATCATCGTTACCGTGAGTACTGTGGGTCCGGCGATCAGCTCCGTAGTTGATACCCAAGGGAATGTGTACGCGCAGGCAGTGCCAACCGTAACGGGCAGTGCTATCTGGTACGCCACGAATATTAAAACGGAAGCGGACACCGTCACGGCAAATTTCGCCCCCAGCGAGCTCCCTCGGTCTGATTTACATTCATGAATACTCAGGCCTAGCCACCAATCCCCCACTGGATCAGGTCTCCACACAGACAGGAACAGGAACCGCAGTAACCTCCGGAGCCAAGACCACCACACAAGCCAACGAATTTTGATTTTGCATATGTGTCGTGAACTACTGAGTCTAGGCTGGAGGAACTGGCATTTACCATGCGGCAGACTGCCGGAGGCAACATGTCCGAAGACATGATTGTAAGTCGACCGGAAGCTATGCCGCGACCTTCACGCAGTCTAAGAGCGGAAACTGGACCGCCCTAATGGCGACCTTCAAAGCAGCCGCCCCACCCAGCGCACTAATAGCCTATGTGCAGTTGGCTAACGGCGTCTCGACGCAAAGCGGAGTACGTTTCGGCGTCATTCTCTAGTACCACGTTGGGCAACGCAATCATCGTGGCCGCGTCTGTGGGACCCGCGATCAGTTCCGTAACTGATACCCAAAAGAATACGTACGCGCAGGCAGTGACCGGAACGAGTGCTATCTAGTATGCGACGAATATTAAACGGGGGGGCCTATACCGTCACGGCAAAGTTCGCAGCGAGCATGGATTCGGCATGATTTACATTCACGAGTATTCAGGCCTAGCGGCGAATTCGCCGTTGGACCAGGCCTCCACACAGACAGGGACAGGAACCGCGGTCACCTCCGGAGCAAAGACTACCACACAAGCCAACGAATTGATATTCGGAACCGCATCCGTGGACCATGGTTGCCGCAGCCGGAACTGGATTTACCAAGCGCCAGACTGCCGGCGGCAACATGTCGGAAGACATGATCGTGGCGCAACAGGAAGCTATGCCGCGACCTTCACGCAAAACGTCAGCGGAGGCTGGGAAGGCGCTCATGGCTACTTTCGCGGCCGTAGGCACGGCACCACCGCCGTGCACCACACCAACGGCACCGACGAATGTCGCTGCGACTGCTGTGTCGAGCAGCGAAATCGATCTGACGTGGAATGCAAGCACTTCTTCCTGCAGCGGAATTACCTACACCGTTTTTCGCAGCACGAGTTCGGGTTCGACCGGCAGCCAAATCGCCAGCGGGGTAACCGTGACGTCTACCACGATACGAGTGTTTCGGCTGGCACGACCTATTACTACGAAGTGGAGGGGACGAACGCTGGCGGCACGTCGGGTCTATCGAACCAAGCCAGCGCAACCTCTTTAACTTCGTGCACCACACCAACGGCACCGACGAGTGCCGCTGCCACTGGTGTGTCGAGCAGCGAAATCGATCTGACGTGGAACGCAAGCACTTCTTCCTGCAGCGGAATTACCTACACCGTTTTTCGCAGCACGACTTCAGGTTCGACTGGCACTCAAATCACCAGTGGGGTAGCCGCGACGTCATATCACGACACGACTGTTTCAGCTGGCACGACCTACTACTACGAAGTGGAAGGGGTGAACGCTGGCGGCACGTCGGGTCTATCGAACCAAGCGAGCGCAACTTCTTTAACTTCTCCGCCACCAACAACCAGCAGTATCGCGATTGACACCGGTTCAACCGCTGCGGTGAATGCTTTCGCGGCGGACGAGTACTTCTCGGGTGGCACTATGTACTCCACCGCGAACACGATCAATACCAGCAAGGTGCCGGACCCGGCTCCCGCGGCCGTGTACCAGACGCACCGCTACGGCACTTTCACCTACGTTATTCCCGGCCTGACGCCTGGGGCAAACTACCTGGTGCGTTTGCACTTTTGCGAGGTTTATTGGGGCGCTTTGGCCAGTGGAGGCGTGGGCTCGCGCGTTTTCAACGTGAGCATCAATTCAACCAGCGAAGTTGTCGAACTTTGACGTGTATAAGGATGCCGGCGGCGCCAACATTGCCGACATAAAAGAATTTACGTTCCCGGCAAACACAAGTGGACAGATCATTATTCAGTTCACTGCGGTCACAGATCAAGCATTCGTGAGCGGTATCGAAGTAATACCATTTATATCAGCTATCAATCCATGCGGTCCGGCCGTTGGCTATTTCGCCACAGATACGAACTACGTCGGGGGCACCTGCATTAACCACGCAAACACAATCGACACAAGCAAGGCGAATGACCCCGCGCCGTCTACCGTCTACCAAACAGCCCGCATAGGAGCTTTTTCCTACAGCGGCTCCGGGGTTACGGCAGGAAGCAATTATCTGGTGCGATTACATTTCGCGGAAACGTATTGGACTTCCGCTGGACAGCGCGAGTTCAATGTCAGCATTAATGGCACGCCAGTGCTGACGAATTTCGACATCTACGCAGCCGCGGGTGGACAAAACGTCGCCTGCGTTAAGGAGTTTACAACCCAGGCCAATTCCAGCGGGATCAACGTAACGTTCACCAGCGTAGTGGACAATTCCCTGCTCAGTGGAATCGAATTTTACGGACCAACCCCCACCTCCGGCTCCGGCTCTCCCGATTTTTCAATTTCTGCATCGCCGTCGTCCGAGATGGTCCAGGCTGGCACGCAAACGACCTATGCGGTAACGATCACGCCGGAGAATGGGTTCAACGGGTCGGTGACACTGAGCGTGAGCGGGGTTCCTTCTGTCGACACCGCCACTTTCAATCCAGCGACCCTAAGCAGCGGTTCAGGAAACTCCACGCTGACTCTCTCCACTTCCGCTTCGCTCGCATATTCCGATTCAACGTTGACGCTTACCGGCACGAGTGGCTCGCTGACACATTCGACCACCGTCGGACTGCTGGTCGGGGCCGCCGCTCCTCTGGTGGTCACCCTGAATTCCAGCGTGGCCAATATCGCTACAGAGTTACACGGAACATCGGAGTATCTAAGCGATGGCAACGCTGCTGTGTCTGGAATCCCAAGTTCTAGCCTGTGCCCCCCAACCTTTACGATCCCGTGTCTGTACATGACCGACGGGCCGGCCGGAGTCACGCATAACGGACCACTCCATGGACAGGGAGTCAATGCAACAGCTTTGCCCGCTCCTATCTTGCTATCGGCAAGTTGGGATCCAGTATTGGCGACCACCTACGGGCAAGTGATTGGATCAGAAGCCAAGGATTTGGCGAACGGACTTGTACACGGTCCTGACATTAATATCGCGCGAACCTTGCAAAACGGGAGGGCTTTCGAGAGCTTCGGCGAAGATCCCTTCCTTACAAGCCAAATCGCCGTGGGAGAGATCCAAGGCATTCAGTCTCAGCATGTTATCGCCGATGTTAAACATTTCGCAGCCAACAACCAGGAAACTGACCGGAAACTGGTAAATGTGACCGTCGACGAGCGCACCATGCGGGAAATTTATCTGCCGGCATTCGAAGCCGCGGTCAAACAGGGAAATGCCGGCTCGATCATGTGCGCGTACAACCAGGTGACGATCGCACCAAACGGGCCTTCGGGTTCAGCAGGCTACATGTGCGCGAATAGCTACTTACTAACCAATGTCCTCAAACAGGAGTGGGGATTCCAAGGTTTCGTACTCTCCGACTATGGCGCAACCCACGGAATATCGACAGTAGCAGCGGCAAACGCGGGACTTGACTTGGAGATGCCAGTAGCCTTTGTTTACGATCAGACCGACATACAGAACGCGATAACCGCTAACCAGGTCACCTCCGCCACATTGGACGACAAGCTCTTCCGCCGCTTCGAGACCATGATGTCCTTCAATCTTTGGCAGAACCCGCCCGCAATAACGACTGTTCCGGACAACTCAACCACTGCGCAAACGATCGCCGAACAGGGGATGGTGCTCCTGAAGAACACCGGCATCTTACCCATTAACCCAAGCACGCTTGTGCACAAAAAGATCGCCGTGGTCGGCCCATATGCGGGAGCAGCCATGACCGGAGGCGGGGGAAGTTCATGGGTACCGCCGAACGTTACACTCACAGCGCCGTGGCAGGCCATCCAGACTCGCTCTGGAGTGACCGTTAGCTACGCCGATGGGCATGATTCGACAGCCGTCTCAAACGCTTTGCAAAATTCGGACCTGGCGATCGTCATGATAGGCGACGCAGAATTCGAAAATTATGACGATTCGATCGCGTTAAGCACGAATCCAATCGTGCCTCCGTTCAGAAACATCTACACAAATTTCGGCAATACTCAGGTGTCTGTCGATCAGAATTGGTTGGTATCGAACGTCTGGAACGCGCAACACAACACGATTGTCGTAATCAAGAGCGGAACCGGGCTGCTTCTGGGCAACTCAACTTACAACTGGGAGCCTCTCGTTCCCGCAATCCTCGAAGCGTGGTATCCGGGTGAACGTGACGGAGAGGCGGTGGCCGCAGTGCTGTTTGGCGACGTGAACCCCTCCGGGAAACTGCCGCTCACCTTCCTGGCCAATGCGTCTGACGTGAGTCCGCCACTGTGGAACCTGACAAGCAACTTCTTCGCGACCAACCAGCAATATCCCGGTCAAGCGCAATATACGGCGGGCGGTGGTCAAGCGACGTGCACTGTGGACAATGTCACGGAGAACAATGTGTCCGATAACGGTCCCGACAGCAGTTGCAACGAGACCTATTCAGAAGGGCTGTTCGTTGGTTATCGATACTACGATCAGAACAACATCACGCCACTATTTCCTTTTGGGTTTGGCCTCTCATACACCACATTCTCATTCGCGAATCTGTCGGTCTCTCCGACTACCTTCTCGTTCACTAGCAATCCCAATCAGACCGTGACCGTACAATTCGATATCAAGAACACCGGTGCAACGTTGCCCGGCGCAGATGTCGGCGAACTCTATGTCGGTATGCCATCCGGTATAGGCGAACCACCCAAGTGGTTGAAGGGATTCCATAAGACAGCGGTGCTGGGGCCCGGCGCGACAGAGCATGTGACAATCACGCTGAACTTGCGATCGTTCGCTTACTGGGACGTGCCCAGTCACAGTTGGAAGGTGGCGCCCGGAACCTACACAATCATGGTGGGGGACTCTTCCCGGAGTACGCCACTGACAGCGACGGTGACGATAGACTGATACACGATTAGAATCCGATCGGGCCCTTGTTTCTGGGTAAGCGTGAGGTGAAGGCCGCCATGTCGATAGGGTGGCCTTTACGAATGAAGCATGCACAGCTACCAGACAGGATGCACACCGAGGCTGCGCGGGATTCTTAGTGACGGCCGGTAACTACAACCTCCGAAATCAACTGAGTGCACCGATACAAGCAGCCTTACGTGATTTCCCGGTGCTCCACCATGGCCACCTCCACCGCATCCGTTAATCTCGACGGTTTGGCCAGGTGCGAGCGCCGAAGAACTAACTGCTCCGTACCCCCCTGCGCCACCCGTGCCACCAACCAAAAGCTCAACATCAAACCGCTCGATGATCCGGTCGCTTCGATTCCGGACTTTATACTGTCCACAGTTCCGCTCTGTATGTTGCTCGCCGGAAACAGAAAGCCACATCCCCTGCAGGTCGACAGAAACGATCTCAATTGGCGAATCCGACTGCTCAACCACGTAGACTAGCGGTAAGATATCTTCTGGTCCCGCGACGGTCGCGTGACTTGGTTCGCCTTGGACAGTAAACCTACATGCGTCGCTATCGTGTTGTTGCTGCTGGGCAATACCGAAACTCCCCATCAGCAAAAGCAAGCCCAAAAAGCAAATTATCATTCTCATTCTCAAACCCCATAGCAATGCCAAGCTGACGTTCAGGGTGAAGTGGCTTGCACGGCTGGATCCATAAAATAACATGACTGATCGGGAGAACCATCAAACTTGTTTCGTCGCTAGGCTGTATGTCGAGGCTTCAGCGGACTCCGGCGGGAAGTTCCACGATGCGATTGATCGGATGCTCTGCGATGCAGGAGAGCACGTTGCGCAGGTAGGCTTCTGGGTCGATTCCGTTCAGTTTCGCAGTTCCGATCAGACTATAGATCGCCGCGGCACTTTCTCCACTTCGATCTGATCCTGCGAACAAGTAATTCTTTCTGCAAAGAGCCAGAGCGCGGAGCGCTCGTTCCATGGTAGGACCGGACGCTTACCTTTCTGGACTATCGATAAGTTTATTCGTCAAATTGTGGGCGCGGCGGCAAACGCTGCTCACCACCCTTGCGTTGAATTTCTTATAAGACCTCGCCCATCAAAATTGTTATGGCAAGGTGCACGTCGTGCCAATTGCACAGACTTGGATCTTCCCGAAGGACACGTCGGCGCCATTTGCAGTAAACAAGACCGAACCCAAATTGGGATCGCCATCGGCTTGGACCACTGCGGCATTTGTCTCGGATGTTCCAGAGGGCCAGATTTCAAATGTGTAGTGGCTTGCGGTCTTCTGGGCATTTTGTTGAGCGCTAAGCTTGATAATGTATTTCGTTCCGATGGTTGGCTTGAAGACGCCGTTATCGGTAGCCAGCACCTGATCCGGGAAGTTTGGACTATTGGCATAGATGGCCAATTCGGCATCTGGCGGTGTGGCATTGTCATAACTGGCGTACCAACCAAGCGCGTACAAGGGGCTACTGCTGGTTGGTTGATCGGGTTGTTGCGGTGCCGATGAATTGAAAGTGTGCCCGCTCCAGCCCACGGCCAGTCCGGTACCAAACGAAGTGCAGTCAAGATGGTTGATGGTCATTTCCGCGACCACCTGGTAGTCCGTCCAGGTCACATCGCCCAACGCGATCTCCCGATTGCTGCCGACTTGCTGGGTACGAATGGTTCCATCAGGCTGGATGGACCACTGGCCGTCAACAACTTGTACAACGTCTTGAACATTCGTGACGGTGGACCAGTCGATGGAATATGGGATTGGCCACGGTAGGCCGTTGTTATTCCAATTCACAGTAACGGTATGCGTTTGCGTGTTGCTGAGATTGTCCGTGGCGCTGATCACAATTGTGTTCGGGCCCGGCTGCAAGCTTACGGGAGCACCGCAACTGGCGGAGGCACCGGGTATGCACATCTCAACATCGAAGTCTCCGGTATCGGTCAGTCTCGTGGAATTGGGACCGACGTGGAGGACCTGAGAGGCTCCTCCGTTCACTGTGAAGCTGGCGGATTGAATCCCAGTAGGCGCAGAGACGTTACCGAGAATGTCCACTTGTTCCTGAGGGATGCCGTTTAGACCAAAGTTTTGCGTATTGCCATACCAAATATTAAAGACTGGTTGATTCGGTGGTGGCGCCATGCCTCCATCACCAGGAGTGATCGGGCTGGCGGTGTTGAAGAAGTAGTCGACGGCGGCAGTGAAACTGGGAGCCGGGGTAGTGCCAACGTGGCGATTGCCAGCCGCCGGACCGATCGCGGAAACCGTAAGAGCTTGGTTGAGAGCGGTCACTGGTGTGAAGGCTGAGCCGTCGCTCGACCAGCTTTGCGTCCAAGTCGACCCTGTTCGATTCAGCCGTATCCAAAATGAGCTGCCACTCGGGGATACGGGTTGGTCGTAGACGTCTTGTGACGTGCCGCCGGTGGTCTCGATCTGAAGCAGGCCAGTTCCGGTCCCATCGTTATAGACGCCAAAGAAGATGAAATTCTGGGCATCCTGCTGCACGAGTATGCCTTCCTCCTGAGCGCCTTGCGTGACCAGCGAATCGAATTTTACTTCCACTTCGAAGTCGCCGTCAGAGACATTCTGGAGCAGCCCGACACTCTGGTTCTGTCCTAAGACCCAGTGGTCAGTGCCGGCGGGGACGACTAGCAGAACATCATTGCCCGCCATTTTTTCGAACCCGCAGCAATTAGCGTAGAAACTCCACATCGGATTAAGCGTGTTCCCGTGGAAATCGTCGGAAAGAGGAGCGCCCTGGCGGCGTGACGGTAAAGTTGACACCGTTGCTGGCGAGTCCGCCAACCGTCACGACAACGTTGCCCGTCGTTGCTCCAGATGGCACCGGAGCGGTGATGCTTGTGGCACTCCAACTCGTCGGAGTGGTAGCTATTCCGTGGAACGTGACTGTGCTGCTGCCTTGGGACGCGCCGAAATTCGTTCCCGTGATCGTCACCGACACACCGATGGTGCCGGAGGTCACGTTGAGACCGGTGATCCCAGGCGTGACGGTGAACTTCACTCCGTTGCTGGACACACCGTCAACGGTTACCACAACGTTCCCGGTTGTGACGCTTGCAGGCACTACGGCCGTAATGGTAGTCGCGCCCCAACTCGTGGGAGTGACGGTCACGCCGTTGAATGTAACTGTATTCGTTCCTTGCGCGGACCCGAAGTCGGTTCCAGTGATGGTGACCGAGGTGCCTACGGGTGCCGAGGCCGGATTCAGACTGGCAATATTCGGAGTGCCAGCTACCGTAAAAGAAACGCCGTTGCTAGGTACTCCGGCTACGGTGACGACAACGTTGCCGGTGGTCGCCCCAGTTGGGACCGGCACAGTGATGCTCGTAGCGCTCCAACTTGTTGGAGTTCCTGCTATGCCATTGAATTGCACGGTGCTGCTGCCTTGCGTAGCACCAAAGCTTGTTCCCGTGATGACGATCGAAGCGCCAACCGGCGCGGAGGTGAGGCTTAGAGTGTCAATTTTGGGAGTAGCCAAAACCGTAAAGCTGACGCCATTGCTGCCGACGCCGCTAACGGTCACAACCACGTTTCCTGTGGTCGCTCCGGAAGGTACAGGCACTGTGATGCTGGACGCGCTCCAACTCGTAGGCGTCCCGGCTGTCCCGTTGAATGTGACTGTGCTTGTGCCTTGTGAGGATCCGAAATTGTTTCCGGTGATGGTGATGGCGGTGCCGACTGCGGCGGACGCCGGATTTAAAGTAGTGACACTTGGAGTCGCCAAAATCGTAAAGCTCGCGCCATTACTGGGAACGCCGCCAACCGTGACGACCACATTTCCCGTCGTTGCCGTCGCGGGCACCGGCACAATAATGCTGGTCGCACTCCAACTCGAGGGAGCGGCGGTTATCCCATTGAACGTGACCGTGCTTGTGCCTTGAGTAGCTCCGAAGTTGGTTCCAGTGATCGTGATCGAGGTACCGACTGGTGCGGAAGCCTGGCTCAAACTGGTTATATTCGGCGTAGCCAAAACTGTAAGGCTGACGCCGTTGCTGACGACGCCGGCAACGGTCACGACTACGTTTCCTGACGTTGAACCTGCGGGCACAGGAACGGTGATGCTTGTCGCGCTCCAGTTGGACGGCGTCGCGGCTGTTCCGTTGAATGTAACCGTGCTCGTGCCCTGGGTCGCTCCGAAATTTGTCCCAGTGATCGTGATGGCGGCGCCCACTGGTGCAGAGGTCGGGCTCAGGCTGCTTATGCTCGGAGTCGCCAAGACTGTAAAATTCACGCCATTACTTGCGACGCCACCAACAGTCACAACGATATTTCCAGTGGTCGCGGCAGATGGCACAGGCACGACGATGCTGGTCGCGCTCCAGCTGGTCGGCACACCCGCAGTGCCGTTAAATGTTACAGACCCTTGGCTCGCGCCAAAATTCGTACCTGTAATGATTACGGAGGTTCCCACGGGCCCTGACGTGGGGCTCAAGCTCGAAATGCTGGGCGTTGAAGTTCCGCCGCTACCACCGTGTGCGGTTGTGCCTCCGCCGGAGCATCCGGCAAGCACAGTTAGACACACCAACGCGCCAAGAACAAATAAAGTTTTTTTCAAGTGAATCTCCGAGAAATCTGCCGATTAAGAGGGCAATCCTGTTGCCGATGGTAATTACAGTAGATGCGAAGCTATAGTCAGGTGTAAACCTTACGTTACCCTGAGGTTAACGGACGTTGCTGGTTCCGTGACACGAGTCTCATGCCGTTCCTTTGAGTCGAGGGCGGCCCGTTCGGGGGGAAGGTGCATTCCATTCAACGGGACAGATTTACCATTTTGCAGGCCGATTGACCCGGAAGCGGCTACTCGGGGGTTGTGCTCGTTTTAGATGTGGGAACGGCATCCATTTCTGGTTTCCGACTCGGGCCATTCCTTTCTTTGTTGAACCTTGTTTTGCGGATTCGAATCGTTGACGGTATCGCATTGCCGAGTCGATAAACTTTAGTACCACAAAAAATGGTACTCAGTTGGCGGATTTTGGTTGCGAGTCACAGGCAGATGGTCGTACATTGCTAGCACCCGCCCTGGGCAGTCCCGCAGCTGCCCGGAAAACGAAGCGCCAGAAGCTAGACCAACAACTATGTACGAACATGTGTTTCAATTTTTTGGGCTGCGGGAGAATCCTTTTCACGTTTCTCCGGACCCGCGATTTTTTTTCTCGACCCGAGCGCATAGCACGGCGCTGACGGAACTCACGATGGGGATCGATACCCACCAGGGTTTCCTGGTGCTCACGGGGGAATCCGGGACGGGGAAGACCATCCTGCTGCATCGATTGTTGACCTGGTTGCAGGCACGGGGACAATCAAGCTGTTACATTTTCCAATCTCAACTAAACCCGCTCGAGCTATTTGAGGCGATTCTGCATGATTTCGGCGTGCCCTGCGAATCGCAGCGAATCAGCGATGTTTTGGCAGCACTCAACGAATGGCTGGTCAAACGCCATGCGCTGGGGGACTCGCCGGTGGTGATCATCGACGAAGCCCAGGCTATATCGCTCCGCACGTTGGACCGGCTACGTATGCTTCTCAATCTGGAAACGCCCGGAAGCAAGCTGCTGCAAGTCGTTTTGGCTGGACAGCCGGAGCTGGATGAGAAGTTGCGCCGGCCGGAGCTGAGGCAACTGCATCAGCGAGTGATGTTCCGTTGCAGTTTGGCGTCTCTCTCAATGGAGGAGACGTCGGAATACATCAAGTCGCGCCTGGCCCGAGCGGGTTTGCGCAATAGCGCTGTGTTTACGGAGGAAAGCTTAGCTGCTGTTCATCTGTACGCGCAAGGCACACCACGAGTGATCAATCTATTGTGTGAACACGCGCTTATCGCGGGATACAGCGACGGCGAAACGGTGATCACCCCGGAAACCATTCGACGTGTGGCCACAATTTTCGATTTAAAGTCCTATTCCGCGATAGCAAGCACGCCCGAAGAGTTGCCCGGCTATAGAGAATTGATTCCGGCACCGCCGCTGGAAAAACCAAAACGTCATTCGCTGAAGAGCGCCGCCTTGGCAGAGTTCATCGAGCAGACAAATGCCACTCCAAGGCGGACCGAATTAACGGAGATAGCATTTGAGCCTCGGCCAGTGCCGGTTGTGCCACTCGAGACGCCAATCGCGCTCTCCGCAGTGGCAGCAGTCGGAGGCCCCAGGGCAGTCTCACAACCGGTGGTCACCAACCCTCAATCGTCACCCGAACCGCCATTGAAGCCGGTGAAGACAACCACTCAAGTGTCACGTGAGCCGTCGTTTCAGTCCCGACGACCAGAATCCAAAGTGCAGGTCAACTCACAGCCACCTGTACCAGATGGGCTTAACGATTCACCTTCCAACGGAAAGCATTCAGGAGTAGTCGACCAGGTTGTCAACTATAGTCGCGGAGTGAAAGATTCCTTCGTGAGAGATTGGAAACAGTTTGTGCGGAGCTACGCGCAAACCAAGAAAGTATCAGATTCCGGATCTTGAGGCCGGCGCTCTGCTCTGTAGAGCTCTTCTGCAGCCGCTTAGACCTTTTAATGTCCACTAACAGGCGAGACGCCCACTTTCATTGCCACCATAACAAGTGGTCCGAATTAAGCTCGTGTGCCCGAACTCCTTTTCGCTCGAAACTAATGCAGGGGAAAGCCTACGAAGGGGTGATGGTTCGAGCCAGCCCGTCGAAAAAATCCAAACGGGTTCGCCCGATGACAGGTGCAGGGCGTTAGCGGACTCATTTATCTGCGCGAGCACTTCACTGGGCTTGAAGCTCCACAAAAAGTCTTCAGGTACAACGACTCGATAACCCCCGAGCCATTCAGTCGTTGGGCGCCGATGCAGCGCATCCACTTGTGGATCATTTTTCGCGAGATAGTATTCCAGTTCTGGGCGGGTCGAGTAGTCCACGAAAAGAGTTGAACCGGCGGGGACGTCGCGATGAATTTCTCCTATAGCTTCTCTCATGTCATCTTTCCGGAGAATCTGTGGGGTATTGTCAGGTACAGCGCGCATAACCCAGAGGGGCGCTGCAACAACTAAGTCCCGCAAGCAACATCGATACGGCAGTACGGCGGTGAACCCAAACCAGAGAAGCCGCAATGCCGGCCGCAAGAAAAGGTAATAGATACGCCTGGTGGCGAGATCCGGCAAATGGAAACACGTGCAACGAAACCTGCCGCAAACCCCACAACAAAGGGGGAAATGATCAATACGGCACTGATCTTGGTCGATTTACTCCTGCCCATCGCGATCGCCGCTAGCCCAGCGGCAAAAAGCAGGAGGGGTACGAGTGCGAGCCGATTCATGCCAATCGCGTGACCAAACGTCCGCAACACCATTCTCCAAACGAATCCCGCTGCGCTCTCCTGGCCTTTCAGGTAGTAATAAGGCTGGAGATAGTCAGTCGAACCGGTCGGAGCGATCATCGTGCGAATTTGCGAAAAGTACAGGAATGTCAGCACCGCACAAAGAACGAGTTGACACCCGGCAAAGGTGAAAACAACACGACGAGGCGCGCCCATCGATAGGAAGCGAATTACCGTGTACGCGCCGATCGCACCAATCACAACGAGGGCGATGTAGTGGGTCAGCAGGGCGCCAAGAAGAAAAAGACCCTGAGCAAGGGCCCAGCGAGCCGACCGCTCTCCGAACATGCGCTCTGTGGCGTACAGTGCAGCACACACAAAGAAAGAGTAGGACCCCATATTGGCGAACTTCACTGGCAGCGGAGATGGTCATCGGAGAAAAAGCCATGAACGCGAGTCCGGAAAGTGCACAGATTTCTCCGAAGCTCCGACGCAGCCATGCATAGGATGATCCATAATGCCGCTGCCACGCTGATAAGGCTCGGGAGTCTAAGAGCAAATTCGCTCCTATTAATGAGGCCAATCCCGTGAAGGATCAGGATGAACAATGGTGGGTGGGTTACGCTAAGAGATGCCTGGTAAGCTCCCAACCAGCTATTTGATCTTGCGGCTGCGAAATGTCCGGCCTCATCAGGATTCAGATAGCAGCTAAGAATGTAGAAGATCGAGATTGCAGAACTGGCGAGAATCGTCCCGAGCGCCACAAGCCGGGAATGTGCAAGAAGCCAAGCCTCGATTCGATCGAGTGTGGCGCTGAACGGTTGTTGGCCGTCGATAGGCGCGCCCTGCCCGATATCTGCGGGCAGAGGCGGTGGCGTTTCTAGCGCTCGCTTGGTACCGGTCGAAGCCAAAATTCCCCCTATTCGAGTCGAAGGGGGGAATCAACTCAACCTGTTAAGCCTCAAATTGCAACCTGTACCTTAGCTCAATCCCATGTGTCAATGGCGTTAATTCTGTACTGTCGGTGATCGCATGGCGTTGCCTTGCGGGTTGCTCACGCTGACCTTCTCAACCCCGCACTTAGAACTCGCCGGCAGGATCTTGTAGAGGAGTCTGAGTAACACCGCCCCCACGAGGGTGCCCAATGTGTTCGTAATGATATCGGTGAAGCCGGACGAGCGTTGGGGGATGTAGGCCTGCAATACTTCCACACATAGGCTGAATCCGCAGCCGATTAAAGCTGTGTAGATTACAGCTCGATAGCCTCGCACTGAAAGCGAGAACAATGCGCACACTATAAAACCAAAAGGCATGAATCCTACAATATTTCGTACCACGTCCCAGAAATAATCCCATGAAGGATCGAATTCAAGCCACGGAGGGGTTAGGAACGTATGGTGCGGAACCTTGTAGGTTCGCGGAACCGACAGATTCACTGCATCTCGGCCTCGGTCATGGATGATGTTCCCCCTGCGTTCTGAGAATGAGTACATGGAGTTAGGCTGCACTGCTGCGCCGGGATGCTCAGCGCTTCCATTCACCCATGCCCGGTAATTCGCCAGGACCTGTTCAGGTGTTAATTGCTGCGGGTAGAAGGCGAGACCCCGAATCTCGCCAGACCAAGCATCGGGCATCACCGCAGATGAGCCAAGAGTAACTTGGCCAGTAAGATCATCGGTCGACAACTGGAACCAGGGAAAGGACTTTCTCAGATTCCCATTGAAATAGACGGCTGTGCCATTTTGGCCTGACGTGATGGTGATAAACACCGGTTGATTTTTCTTTAGCCCGTCATCCACGTCTACTTTGATTCGAGTGGGCGCGCGCCAGGGCCTCTGTACGTCGTGGCTGATGATGAGCCCGACAAGGTACTGCCGGAGGGAAAAACGATGAGGATTCCCGGGGACGTAAACATTGACGATGGTGCCCACCGCATTCGTTTGAGTGGGCTTGATCCAGACTTCGAGAGTGCATGGTTTGCGCGCTGGATCAGGGGACGCAGGCGCGGGAACTTGAGGACCGAGGACTACACCGAGTTGGCGGACCCGTATGCCGTTGGTCTGTTCGAGCCAGGAAACTTGGTTGCTCCGTACGAAATCAAAGGGCCAGAGCGTACAAAACACAATGCCAGAGGTTATCAGCACACAAAGCGGCCACAGAATTTTCGCGGCAAGGCGATCAGTAATGGAAAATGGATTCATCAATCATGGATTGCGCGCTCGGTCGTGTGCAGGCATATTAAGTTCGGCAGGATAGCCAGTCAACTCTTTGTGCCGAGTAGGTGCACAGAGGCGCATCGGATTGCGGATGGATCGTTTTCGGTACGCGCTCCGGAAAGCAGTCGGTCCAACCAGGTTCAAAACGATCTGTCGTTGAGCGGAGACATTTGGATTCTGTTCGGATTGGGACCAGCAATCTCAACCGAGTATGGTAGCAGCAGTCAGGGTCGATCGCCGCAGGGGATACAAGAGTTCTGCGACTGAACGGTCATCCAGTAGATGTCGCCGACGCCAGAGATGAGCATTGCCTCGCGAGGAAACCAACTCGAACTGTTTCGAAATGTCCGGCTCATCGGAAGACCTTTGGAAAATTAATAAGTAATTGTAATTGGCGTTCGGACCCAAGGAATAGTAGGGACCCGGAAACCAGTTTGGTCCGGCGACAGCTCGCGTTCTTCGGAAAACCCAATATCGTCGGATTTCAATCAAGCAGCGATATCCATAGTTTTCAGCAAGAGCATGGATAATCGATCGCTGGTGTCGCTCAAGAACGATAATGTATCCCCCCGGAGCCAAGTCGTGCGCGAAGACGGCGTCTAGGTAGGGCGGTGGCGGAGTCAAGTGTCGAGGATCGACGGAGCGTAAAACACCAGACATTTCGTTGCCGAGTTCGCCTGCTCGAGGTGCGCCCTTGTCCAGATAATACAGTGCTCCGAATAAGGCGTAGGGTGTGACATTTCCGACATACATGTCGGCAGCCGCAATCCGAAATGAGGCGCTCTCGGACGCGGGAATTTGGTTCAGTTCAGCATAGATGTCGTGCAAGTTGGATCCGACCACGGCGTAGTCTTTCCAGGTCCCCAGCAGGCTATACATGCAGAGTAGAATCAAGGCTCCGACCACCGACAATCGAAGAAGTCGAGCAGAGGGCACCGTCACGCAGAGAGGTGCGAGCAAAAGAAGGAAGATGAGCGCTCGCGGTGCAATATCATAGCCCGGAGCCATAACCTGCGGTAGTAGCAGATAAAGGAAGCAAAATGCAAGAAACAGCCACTGGAATATGCGGTTCCGTGGGTCTCGCAAACCGACGATTCCGAGGAGAGCGAAAAGCATAAACGCAGCAAAATAAATGCGGCGCTCTCGGCGAGGCGAGAGATTCGTTAGGTACGTCATTCCCAAGCTTGTGTTGGAGACGTCGAGCAATTTGTACTTCAGGCTCGGATATTCGAGGACCACGGGATCACGCGACAGCGCCACCGAACCGGTCTGGATCTGTGGCACTTCATTCACGACGCTAATCACCAATAGAATCATCGACGGCAAAAGGGGCAGCAGAGTCCGCAGGACTTTCCAGATGTTGCGAAATTCAAGGGCCGCTAATATCGTGATGGCGAAAACAAGAAATAAGAACGTGTACAGGTGGCAGAGGTAAACAGCGAACGCCAAAAGTGAAAACACCACTCTGACCCGCAGGGTCGACAGTGTTCGATGGCGCCACCAGTATCCCAACGCGAACAGAAATAGAGGGAAGGAAAAAAAATAACTGACATTTCCCTTCTCAAAATGCCTGTTATGGATTAGGAGGAAGCTGGAAAATCCAAGAATCGACTTCTCGGGGTCTACAGAACGTATCAAGTAGAAAGAGCTGATGGGGAGAAGAATGATATAGATCGTCAGTGTGACCTTGCCTGCGAGGGTCACCGGAACTAACGAAGCAAGGCCCGAAATTAAATAGTCCGTCAGAATGTACGGTATTGGAGCAAGAGAAATGACAAAAGCATCAGCGTAATGCGCGGCTGAATCATGATAGTCGGCGATGATATTCGCGCGCAGAAGGTGCATAGGATAGTCCTGCAGCGGAAGAAACTGAACCGTCCATATCGGAAGGATGACCAAGGCGATCAATATGATTGCCGTGACAGTGGTGATTTCCCGCTTGTTTTTTTCGAACCACAGGGCGCAATCGTGGAGACACTTTGGGATGGCCCGGGCCCCATCACCAGATTCTGCATAGGAACGAGAAGTCTGGGGCATCTCGTTAGCCTTCAAAAAAAGCAACCACCCCTTCGCAGGAGGAGGACCTTACACGATGCGCTAATTGCTCGCAAGCATAATGGCTGGCTGGTTTCGAGTTGGGCAATCCGCTAGGGACTGTATTTACGTTGGAGCCACGCTTTGGCTTGCCCTGAACCGGGTCCCCGGCCGGTTTGTGAACCCCACCGGTTGAACGGGCATATCCTGGCTGAGCTTGATAAGGAAGAATTGTTTGGTCAACAGAGCAATGGCTGTCTGCTTTGAATCGACGCTTTAACCGCGGACCATTCTAGGTGCAAAAAAAAATCGCCGCCCTTTGCAGGACGGCGATATGGGTTAATAGGTCTTAGAAAGAGAAAGTTAGGCGAGAACTTTCTTGAGCAACGAAACGCCAAGAAGAGAAACAACGCTTGCGAGGAGAAGAGTCAGAACGGAGGGCTCGGGAGTGGTTACCCAAGAGGTCTTGCCGTCGCCGTCATGATCCTTCCCTGTCCAAAAATTTCTCCCGCCGTCGTTATCCCACTTTGCACCTTTCCATTGCCAATCGCCCTTGTGCTCGAAATCCGCAAGGTTGATAGTGTCGCCATGGTTTTCGAATGAGGAGAAAGAAGTGACACCATCATTATCGTGATGGTGATGAACCCCGTCCGCCATCAACCGCGGTGCTGACGTAAACATCGCCAATGCAACGATCAACAAACTGAGATACAGGATACGCAAACGCATTATCGAGTATTCTCCCCAAGCCCGTTACCGGATTGGGACGCAGGGACACCCCAAGCTCGGAGTCACGAACTTCGGTTGCTAAGGTGCACTTTTAGGGCCAAGTTGTTGGATCTCTCACGCTCGCCTAAACCCAATATAAATAAAGCTTTAATAGACGAACGGCCAAATGATGAAAAGTGCACAGTTGCAATTTTTTTCCGCAATCTGGAAGAGAAAGTCGACTGGAGCCCCCGGATGTCAGCGCCAAACAAGCTTAGGCATCCCATTCAGGTGCTGTAAGTGAACTATTTTGAGTGGTCTACAGTAAACCGGCAACCCAGGTGGTGGACTGTCGATGGTTCTGATGGCGGGAATCGTGCAAGTACCCTAGATGTGCGGTGAACTTTTGGGGGCTGGACCGAAAGATTTCCAAGCCGAATCTGATAAAGATACCATTGGGTAGGTGACAGCGGACGCTTCATGTACGAATCTGAGATAAACAGCTAGGGTTGAACCGACCTCGAGCATGCCCGAAGGTGCGCTTGAGTTTTTCGCTGAGTGTACCCCGACATTGAGGCAGCGAACCGTTCTGCCTTGGGGGGAACATTGCACCGAATGCGTTTGGCCTTCGTGTTACACGACTTGCGATCTCTACGAAGCGCGGTCAGATGGAAAATGCAGGAGATTTATCGGATGGGATGGTGCGGATCGAGTGCCCTGGCAGCCCGAATGGATACGTACTGAAGATCCGTTTTAAGCAGTGGGGCAAATTGTGGAGCGTCGGCAACGTGCATCTCTTCAGTAGCGAAGAGGCACGAGGCATTGAGAGCCGGGACCGCTGGATTGGCAGCACGTTGCAACACTTATCTTGCCGGCTCCGGCGAAAACCTTTCTATCGGGCAAGCGCTACTCGTACAAGAAGCGAGTGGCCGGAAGCCGAAAGCCGGGAGAGCAACGCCCGACGTCATTTCTGGTGGAATGCTATAACCCGCAGCGAGGAAGAAATCCGGTTATCCTTCACAGTGCGTGGTGCCGGAGCGAACAGCAAAATTCCATACCAGGATTTGCTGGTGGCTAAACCGGGCGCGAATCGTTTCCGGATTGCTTATGAGTCGATCGATGCGGTCGTCGGACTCCAGAATCCATTTCAAGTCGAATTGATTCCCAACGACGTCCCGGACGGCACGACTTTGTATTTTGGGATGCTGGATTTTGTTCACGAACAGCTCGCCACAAGAGAAGTGAGCGGCGAGGCGGTAGACAAGGCAAAAGGGAAATTGCCCAAAGTGAAATGCGTGGTATGGGACCTGGACAATACGCTGTGGCACGGAATTCTGGTAGAAGATGGCCCGGAAAAGCTGCTGTTGAAAGAAGGGATACGGGAAGTCATCGAAGAACTGGATCGTCGGGGAATTTTGCAATCGGTGGCAAGCAAGAACAATCACGACGAGGCCATGGAGATTTTGAAGAAGGTGGGGCTCGAAGAGTATTTCTTGTATCCGCAGATCAGCTGGAACCCAAAGAGCCAGGCGGTCTCAAATATCGCGCACGAAACTGAACATCGGGATTGACACTTTGCTGTTCGTGGATGATTCGAAATTCGAGCGCGAAGAGATCCGCGTGAGCCTGCCAGCGGTTCGAGTGTTCGATGCGCTAGAGTTTCAAAATCTGTTGGCGTTGCCGGAATTGAAGGTTCCGGTTACGGAGGAGAGCGCGAATCGCAGAAAGATGTACACAGTAGAAAATGAAAGGCAAACGCTCGCGGAAGGTTTCGGCCAGGACTACATGGCTTTTCTGCGCCATTGCGAGATCAAGATTACGCTTCGACCGATGGATGAAGAGAACATGGAACGTGTCCATGAGCTCACCCAGCGGACCAATCAGATGAATTTCTCTGGCAACCGTTACGATCGCGCAAAGCTGGAAGAGATCCTGCAGAACCGGTTCCTGGATACATACGTGATCAAATGCGACGACAGATTTGGAAGCTACGGCGTGGTTGGATTCGCAATTGTAGATAATCGTGAGCCGCGACTGACGGATTTGATGTTCAGTTGCCGCATTCAATCGAAACGTGTCGAGCATGCGTTTTTGTCGTTTGTAGTGACAAAATATACGTCGGAAGTGAAACAGTCGTTTTACGCAGATTACAGAAAGACCTCACGAAATGCCCCATCCGGACAAGTGTTTGAGGATATGAGATTCCAGGAGACTGGCATCGTCGATGGGGTTTCGAAGCTGGTCGTGCAGCGCAGCACGGTGGCGCCACCGGACGGCGTCCTTGAGATCATCGAGCAGGCGCAAATCGAGATAGAAAAATAGACTATGGCACTGCGAACGATTCTTGGCGGTGCGCGCCGGCAATTCCTGAGTCGTGTGGCACGACGAGAAGCGAGACTTACAAACGAACGGCCATTGATCAGTTTCACCTTCGATGATTTCCCGAAGAGCGCGCTGTTCACCGGGGGCGCCATTCTTGCCGAGCAGGGCTTGTCCGGAACCTACTACGCCGCTCCCGGCTTGATCGGAACCAGCACCGAAGTGGGGCCAATTTTCGAGACAAGTGACTTGACGCATTTGTTGGAGGCGGGACACGAACTGGCCAGCCACACTTACTCGCATATATCGTCCAGAAGAACTAGCTTGTCCGCCTACTACGAAGATGCGCGAAGAGGGTGAGCAGGAGCTTGGGCGGTATATTGGGAACGCCGAACAATTGAATTTCTCATACCCGTTTGGGGATGTGACCGTCCAGGCGAAGAAGAAAGTAGGTCCGGCGATGCGGAGTTGCCGGGGAATTTTTCCCGGGCTAGACGGGCCGATGGTGGACTTGAACCTTTTGCATGCGAATAGCCTGTATGGAGCGGACGAGCGATTCAGGCGCAGCCGAGTCGCTGATTCGAGCAAAACGCACGACAGAACAGCTGGTTGATCTTTTATACGCATGACGTGCAGCAACAACCGAGCCCATACGGTTGCACACCTAGATTGTTCGAACGGGTGGTACGCTGCGCAATCGAATCTGGGGCCGAAATCCTGACCGTTGCCGGCGCGTTACGAAAAGGACTTGGCTCATCTGCATCTGGACAGTCGCCGCGACTTGCGATCGAATCAGCTGGAGGCTTTGGCGCGCCGATCTATTCCGAGATAGGCGAGAAGGCCTTCTCGCCAATGCTTGAAGACATTCAGGCCGCGTGCTTTGAGCGCCTGGTTATCCAGCACGGAATATTTCGGGCGTGGAACTTTCGCGGGAAACTCGTTTGGGCCAGCCACCAGGAGTCGCACGGGCGTTTGGGTGACGGAAAAGATTTCTTGCGCGAATTCGTGCCAGGAGCAACTCCCCTCGGCCGTGGCATGGTATAGGCCATAGGCGTCGGAACGGCTCAGCGCGACCAACTGTTCGGCAATTTGGGGAGTGGGCGTCGGCGTTACGAACTCGCTGTCGACAACGCGTACCTCGCCTCGTTCTCTTGCAAGCTTTAGCATCAATTCGATGAAGTTGAGGCCGCCTTTTGCGCGGCATGGGTTTTTGCCATAAATCGCAGAGGTGCGTACGACGAAGTGTTTCGGGGTAGTGCAGCGGACAAAATGCTCTCCGGCCAGCTTGGAAATTCCATAGGCATTGAGAGGGCGCGGAGTGTCCGTTTCTACGTAAGGAGAGTTCTTTTCGCCGTCGAACACATAATCGGTGCTGATATGCATCAGAACAGCGTCGAGGTCGCGCGCGACAGCAGCGAGATTTCTTGCACCAACCGCATTCGCGGCAAAAGCCTTTTCCGGTTCGGCTTCGCACTTGTCTACATGGTGCATGGCGGAAGTGTTCACAATCAGGTCGGGGTGGATTTCCTTGAGGGCGCGGGAAACAGAATCGAGATCGGCAACTTCCAGGTCCGCGTGCGTAAGAGGAGAGACGGCATCTCCCTTTTGACTAAAAGCGGAGACAACGTCATTGCCCAATTGCCCGTTGGCGCCGATCACTGCGACCTTCATCGTTGAACCGTTCTTTCCATGGCGTGCATGTCCACAGCGCTCTCGATATTTCTGAACATGGCGATATTCGAGTATTCGGGATTATCCCAATCGCGGAACTTGTCCATATTGTCGATCAGGTTCATGACAATGGATTTTGGATCGTCGGCCGGATGGAAGCTCAGGACCGTCTTTGCTTTTTCCGTGCTGACCTTGTAATTACGGAAATCCTGAATGTGCTTGATGATGAGATGAATGGGCGTGCCCAAGCGCTCTTCGATGGTGCTTTTGACCAGATCACCGACTTCGCCGACGGTGTAGTTGCCCAGAGGCTACGTTGAAGATGCCGGAGATCTTGTGGTTGGCTTCGATGGCGCGAATGTAAGCGGTGGCCGCGTCCTGGATGCTTAAGAGCGGTCTCCAGATGGAAGGATTGTTGATTGTGATCGCCCGGTCTTTCATGGCGCTCTTGAACATGGTGTTGATGATCAGATCCAGGCGCATACGCGGGCTGTATCCGGAAATCGTTCCCTTGCGGAGCGCAATGACGGAGAAGCTTTCGTCGACCAAGCTGAAGAGCGGCTTGTTCGCCTTGCAGTTTGGAAACGCCGTAGGGATAGCTGGAACTGACGACGCGAGTTTCGTCGTAGAGCTCATTTTCCGTGTAGCCGTAAACAGAGCAGGAACTGGCGTAAACGTAGCGCTTCACCTTGGCTTTCTTCGCCATGTACGCGAGATACGACGGCGCGGCGGCATTGAAAATGAAATTCTTGCTCGGCGAGAACTCCGCCATGGGATCGTTGGACAAACCGGCCAGGAACACGACCTGGTCGTAGGATTCCAGATCTTCCTGAGTGAGGTGGAAGATGTCTTTGCTGAGAACACCGACCTGGCGGGGCAAGTGATTGCCGAACCAGAAGAGGTCGACGACATCGACCTTGTAGCCTCGGTCGAGGAGTTTCGGAATCAGGACGGAGCCAACGTAACCAGCGCCGCCGGCGATAAGAAGTTTCACAAGTTCCTCCTTGAAATCCTGGAGCTACGGTTGCTGCTTAGTAGCGAAAATTGTCAGACTCCGGACGAGCTAGCCATTGCGCCAAAGTTTGTGCATTTTTGTCTTTGTCAGAAAGCTGAACGTCTTGCAAGGGCCATTTGATGCCAATTTCCGGGTCGTTCCAGAGAATGCCGGATTCCGCTTTGTTGTTGTAAAGCCCGGTGCACTTGTATTGAATTTCCGCGACATCGGAAAGCACACAAAAGCCGCGGGCAAATCCGGCCGGGGCCCAAACCTGCCGGCGATTTTCTGTAGAAGCTTCTACGCCGAACCATTTGCCCAACGTGGGTGAGCCTTTGCGAATATCGACAGCCACAAGAAACGCGCTGCCCACGGTCACACGCATCAACTTGCCCATCGGCGGTTCCCACTGGAAATGAAGGCCGCGCAGCACGCCTTTTGAAGACCGTGAATGGTTGTCCTGTACGAAATGGGTCGGAAGTCCTTTTGCTTTGAATTGATCTTCCCGAAACGCTTCCAGGAAAAAACCGCGGCTGTCCTGGAAAATGTCCGGCACGATAACCGTGACATCCCGGAAGGTGACGGACTCGATATGGATTTCCACGTTGTTCGAAAATTCCTTTGCATTGAGTTCGGATTGGGCCCCGTGCCGAATTCCGGCACGGGCAGCCTAGCCGTAAAACGCTGTTATCTTTCCAGCACGCGCGGCACAGGTTCGCCGGAGAGTTTAGGTTCTTCTCCATTTTCCACCAGCCGCACCGGATCCACGCGTAGATTCCATTCAAACACAGCTCGCAGCATGTCCAAACGATTCTTCACAGCCTCAGTCGGGTGAACGAGTTGTTTGAGTCCATAACCCAGCCGGCGAAGCGCCACAGACACGAGGGCTGAGCGGCGGGACTTGCGTACACCTTTTCTGCCGAAATACTTGTAGAAATAGCGATAGCGGGTAATTTGGCGATCCAAGTGAAACGCGATGGGGAAACGCTTGGTCGATTGGCCGCCGAGGTGGGTGATGGTTGCTTCCGAGTCAAACCAGATCGGATAGCCTGCGTCCCAAATACGGCGGCAAAGGTCGACTTCTTCGTAGTAGTAAAAGAACTGCGGATCAAAACCACCGAGCCGCTTCAAGACTTCCCCGCGTACCAGAAGGCAACATCCAGATTGCCAGTCGATCGTTCGCGTCGTGCTACCTTCCCAACCGACATAGGTGCCCGGTAGCAATTTCTCCGACAGATAACCTAGCGGCTTAAGGCAAACCGCGGCAACCCATTCTCCGCGGACCGTCGGAAATGGCCGCGCGGATTCCTGGTACGTGCCATCGGGATTTAGAACTTTGCAGCCAAAGGCTCCCGCTTCCGGATGTTGGTCAGCGAAGTGAACGAGCTTGTCGAGGGTGCCTTCGTGGATGATCGTGTCTGGATTCAGGATGAGTATGTATTCGCCGTGGCTGGCTTGAATCCCAACGTTATTGGCTTTCGAGAATCTCAGGTTCGCTCCATTTTCGATGACGCAGACGTGCGGGTAATTTGCACGGATGAAGTCAACGGAGCCGTCCGTCGACCCATTATCGGAGACGATAATCTCAAACTGTGTGGAATGCGTTGCGGCAAAAATGGAGTCAATGCAATTGCGAATGAGTTTCAGGTCATTCCAACAAATGATGACAATGGACAGCTTCATTTTTTCGACCGCGCGACCGGCGTGAGTTGGCTCGGCGGCTCCGGTTTCCTGCAATTGGTTGATGAGGGCGTCTTCCAAAATCGTCATTCCACCTGACAGAAAATCTTAAGCGTAATGCACGTTAGGCTGGTCCCTGAAACTGCCCATTCAAGACCGACTTAGGCCAAGCCTACACACCCGTAAGGCTCACAAAGGACTGGTGGCAAGCGGAAGGCCAACCTTGCAGACCTCTGACAGCAGCCGTGACGCTATTGAATATGCGATAGCTTAGATCGCATTTCCGTAAACCCAAGACCCCAGTGCGCCGACATTGCCGCTAACTAGATACTGTGAAAACAATTGCCGCAGTTTGGTGTCCATTTTCCTCGGCCGTACGGATTCATTCAAAAACAAACGTATCGTTTTCAGAAACTTGAGTCCCGCGCTACTTGCCACGACGAGGAGTCGTTGGCCCAAAACGAAAGCGAGATAGAGCTTCACCGAGATTTTGCAGAAAGGCTTCGGAATTATAGACGTCGGTATCCGGTTTGACGCCGCCATTTGGCGCAATAGGCTCGACCTGATCTAATTCGAATTCGCGGGCTACCTCTTCGACGATTCCTGGCTGGATCGGGCGCTGCTGCTCGACGAATGCATTAACGAGCGAATGCTCGCAGAGCAAGTTGATGACCCTGGGGATGCCCAGAGAGTAGAGATAAACCGTGTTTAGGGCTTGTGGACTGAAAATGGGCTCAGGACCGGCCCCGGCGGTTTTCAGGCGTTCCAGAACATAAGAATGAGTTTGCTCGTTATCAAGAGGCTGCGTCTTGCAACGCAACATGATTCTTTGCCGCAGTTGGCGGAGTTGTGGAAGCTTGAGTTTTTCTTCCAGTTCTTGCTGGCCGGAGAGCACAATCTGAATGAGTTTTTCCGTGGAGGTTTCCAGATTTGTAAGAAGGCGAACCTCTTCCAAAACCGGGAAGGTCAGATTTTGCGCTTCGTCGATGATCAAAACAACGGTCTCACCCGCGCGATATCGATCCAGCAGCCATTGATTCAGCCGCATCAACTGCTGGCTTTTGGAAGGTGACGGACTGGGAATCTCGAATTCGGCGAGAATAAAGTCAAAAAGCTGGTTGGTGTTCATGCGCGAGTTAAAGAGAAAAGCAGTGTGAGCTCTGCGCAAATGCAACCAGTCCATAAGCCGATTAATGATCGTGGTCTTTCCGGTTCCCACTTCGCCGGTCAAGGTCACGAATCCCTTGCGAGTCTGAATCCCGTACATCAGGCTTGTAAGCGTTTCTTCAATCTGCTCTGTGAAGACGAGAAAGCGCGGATCGGGATTGACGTTAAACGGGTTGTCTCTGAGACCGAAAAAGCTCTTATACATAACCGCGGGTTTCTCCCTAGACTGTACCTTTCATTTTAGCCCGGAAATAGTTTCGGCGTGATGAAACGGCTGCCGAACTTCCGGGATGGGGACTCGAAAACTCCTCGATTCAAGCGCTCGATCAGCAGTCCGGGTCGAACCCAGACTGAAAAAAGAACAATCACTCCAAAACAAAGGGGCGCGTATGCCATTGCAAGCTAAGATTAACTGAGTTCGTGGTGTAGGTCGTGTTCGGGTTGCTCGGACTGCTCCCCTGCTTCGTAATGTAAGCTGCATATGCGATGCCAAAATACGTAAACCGCCCAAAAGGGCGATTCAGTCCTGCGCCCGCATACCAACTGTTGTAAGTCGCAAAAGTTGTTTGTGCCGAACCACCTATAGGCGAGTTGCGGGAATACCCAATATTTACATTCGCGCTCCAAACTCTGGTGAGCTTACGGTTCGCCGTGAAAGTGATTTGGTCGAGATTGGAACCGACCAAAACGCCGCTGCCACTTCCAAACCCTTTGTTATAGAAGGCGGCAATCGAGCCATTGTGGGTTGCGTAATTCAAATTGGCGGTCGCATAAAAGCCGACTTGCTGTGTGGCCGTCCCGATCGGTATGCGGTACGTGCTTATCTGAGGACCTCCATTGAGTTGAAGGGCGAGGCGTCCGGTAATCTTTCGGCTATACGCTAAAAGGACGGAGTGGTTACCGAATGCTTGAGGTTCACCCTGATAATGGCTGGAGTTGAACATGTATTGTATGCCGATCGTATCTTTTCGGCTGATCACATAGTTATAGCCAATACTTCCCAAAACCCAATCGCTAGCGATATTTCCGGGCTCAGAAAAACGAAGAATCCCGTAGTCACCGACCATCGTAACCGAGCTTCGATGCGAAATATAATAAGTCGCCTGAACAATTCCCACATTGTTGTATACGGGACCAGAGGTGGCGAAGATGCTCTGATTCGGAGTGGCATTGCCGGCGATCCCTGGGACTGTACCTCCAAAGGAACCACCCACTCCTGGTAAGCCGAGGTTTGTGCCAGCTCCGAATCCAAAGCCGCTTTGTGGGAAATACGAGAATTCATCCAGCACCTGAAAGAGCCAACGGTTTAGGTGGAAGTACTGTGCCAAGTGCATCTGTTGGTAAGCGCTGCTGGAACTTGTTCCTGCTGCGCTGTTGCCCGTCGTAACGAAACCACCTCCCGAATAGTCAACGTCGAGTTCAGAACGACTCCAAGCCTTGTGTAAGGTGAGATTGCCAATAAAATAGTTTTGCGCAAACCATCCGTTAGACCCGGAACCGTTGACCGGAGAGGATTGAATCAGCGACCCGAACTGCAAACCAGGAACCCAAAAGCTGTGCCGAAATCTTGCTGTACCGACGCTTGGGTTTTGGACCCCTGTAAGTGGGGTAAAGTCAGCAGTCAGATCCTCATTATTCTGAGGCTGATCCTGGCTGTTAGGATCGATGACTGGGAAGGGAGAACGCGCTGCCGGTTTGGGCTCACCCTCCGAGACAGGGGGCTCCTCCTGTTGAGGTTGAGGTTCATCCTGAGCGAGAACGATTGACGTATAGGCGCACCCGGCGAAAAGCAGCAACAAACCCCGAATTGAGAATTTGCGAAAACTCATTAGTCGTCCTCACGGCACAACAATTAGATCACCGGATCGAAGCAAAATATTTTCTTCAGGATGATTTCCCTTGATAACTGTCTTGTAATTAAAGGGAATCTTCACCTGTTTGCCGCCCTCCGTCCGCAGGATATATATCTTGGTCGGTTTCGCGAATTGTGTAAGCCCACCAGCGCTCGCGATAGCTTGCAAGACAGTCATGTCAGGAAGAAGATTGAGGGCGCCTACGTGGCCAACTTCACCAGCGAGAAAAATCCTGCGACTGTTGATGGCGGTGACGGTGACCGTGACCTGAGGACTTGTGATGTACTTAGTAAGGGCCTCGCGAATGTTAGCGGCGAGCTGCATTGCGGTCAGACCTTCGGCCTGAACATCATTGAGAAGTGGGAGAGAAATCTTACCGTCGGGACGCACTGGAATAGACCTTGTAATCTCCGGTTCTTTCCAAACGTCGATGTGTAGGAGGTCCTCAGCGCCAATTCTGTAATCACTGGGAGCGACTGACATCGGTGCAGAGCTCTTGTCGGGCTTGTCAGCGCTTGGCTCGGCCGGTATCGGTGCGGTTTGTTTTGTGTTCTGCTGAGCCTGAACCGGCGACAAAAAAAGAACACCAATCAAAGTCCAAAATAGGCAGCGCATTCTCTCTCTTCTCCCCTCAGTGACAATTCTGTGACCCCCGAGTTTCTTTCCTCTTACTTATACACCGCACCGCTAAAAGGCCGATTGACAATCTGTCGGTCGGCGCGTGATGAGTATCCTCTTCCGGTGGTGCCAGTCGTCGCCTTCGCATCTCGGAATTGCGCTCATGAGGGAGAGCATATGCAAAATCGAAGCAATCTCATATCCATCGAAACACCTCAGGTCCAACCGGCTGGGATGCCTTAAGTGTATTCCAGATAGTGGAATACAGGCATGGGTGAATATCATGAGTTCCTCGCGTAGGATAGCGAAGGTCCATCGACTTTAGCGAGAAGTGGTAAATCATTGCCCTGCATTTCTTCAAGCTCAACGCTAGCATTAACTGAATTCTGACCGCAAAGAGCTCGCGGATCCGGCCGTTCGACCCATTTTCAAGAGTGTATACATTCTTGCATGTAGGCTGGACCGCGACTTGGCCTTAAACTCATTCGTGCCGGGAGGACATGAATACCGTCCTCGGAAATTCTTAAGACCGGTACCACACAAACTGCGACCGAGAATGGGACTGTCTAAGTGCATTCTTCAATCTCACGGAGGTTCCAGGGTTGCCATCCGGCGCGCCCGACGCGGCGCGGAATTGCGTTTGCTTTTGGCCGAGAGAAGGCTACAAACAAAGCTTTTAATTCGAATGAGGTCCGAGCAATTAATCCAGTTCCTTCCTATTCTCTTGCCACGGTGAAAATGTTGCCACAAAGATGTAAGCACGTTCTTTCGTCCCTGCATGCTTCACGAAGATCCGGTCCAACACCCCGCTCGATGCAAGGTATTCTGTTTATATTCATATACTTATGAAGTAGAGCGCCGCGGAAGTGCTTGGCACAGTTCGTGCTGCTCATAGTATGCAGGACTGCCGGCCATGGGAGTTTTGTGGCGGTAGCTTGCCTGAACCAAAGACGCTAGGAGCGCTCTTGGGCAAAAGTACGTTATGAATACTAGACTTACTGACACCCAATACCCCTGGTATGCACTGCAAGTACGGGCGAAACACGAATCGAGTGTGGCGCACTTCCTGCGAGGAAGAGGCTATGACACGTTTCTTCCGCAGCATGAGCATCGCAGGAATTGGTCGGATCGAGTCAGGGTATCGCACGCAGCTCTTTTCCCAGGCTACTTGTTCTGCAGGCTGAACATCGAGAACCGGTTGCCCATCCTCACTGCACCGGGCGTAAACCAAATCGTCGGGTATCGCAAAACACCCGTTCCCGTGGATGAAGCGGAAATCCATGCAATACAACTATTGATAGCGTCAGGACTGCCGAATGAACCGTGGCCCTATCTGCGTGCGGGCGACAGGGTCCACATCGAAAAAGGTCCGCTGCGGGGACTCGAGGGTATTTTCTTAGAAGTTCGTGGCGTCCATCGATTGGTTCTTTCAGTGACTCTGCTTCAGAGGTCTGTCGCGGTAGAGATCGAGTCAGCATTCGTGCAATCCGTCGACACCCACGATTGATAACAATGCTCGTTCAAGAAGCACATTAGCACTCAAAGGTACGTTGCTTCACAATCGAGGCAATCCTCGCTGTATGCAGGCACTTAAGGCGACCAATAGTTCCTTTAAATTCAGTTGGTTGCAGCGAACGGAAGAGTCCAGCTTGCGGCGAAATAAGTGGCATGCAAAGTGCTGGTACTAGCGTCAAGCGTCACCCGTTATGAGGGTTACGAGGGATGTCCCCCCATCACGACCGCCCGGCGGGGAGATCAGCTAGTCAGTACAGTGTATGGATTGCCGCCGGTGTGAAGAGGTTAAATCTAAGTCAGCGAGGATTTGTTCGTGGGGACGATTTCCAACATCATGCAGACAATCAGCGCTAGCCAAGACCGTCAAGTGGCTCGCGAGTCCGACCGAACAATCGGGCGGATCTTGCTTGCTGAAGACCATTTCCGTCGGATACTGTCCGCGGAAAAGAAGCGATCGGAACGATTCTCGAAAAACATGATTTTGATGCAGGTCTCGTCTGCAACACCAGGCGGTAATGCATCCTTGCTGAGCCAAGTTGGAGCGGTATTGAGCTCGGTGATCCGGGAAACCGACCTAGCGGGTTGGATTAAGACCGATTACTCGCTTGGGGTGATCTTTACGGAGTTGGGCGACTGCGATGATGTTGCACACGCAGAGCGCGTTATTCGGAAACGACTTTCGTCCTTCCTGGAGACCTGTATCTCAGACGAAAATGAGTCCCTCTGTATTGCATTCAGGTCCTTTTGCGAGGAGTGGGCGCAGAAATCTGATCGGAACCCTCTGCCGATCCCAAATGTGGTCTCCAATGTAAAGCCGGTGGTCTTATCTAAGAAGCTGAGTGTCGGCAACTATCATGGACTTGCAGTTCGGTCAGCTGCCAACTCAACGACTGACGCATTTTGAAATCCGGGATCGTCAACGGATTTGGATTTCTCCTTAAGGCTGCTTTTGAGATTCGTGTGTCCCGGAAGCTCGAGGCACGCATGAATCGCGGAAAGCAAACTCCGCAATGTCATTACCTGTAATCCCCATAGCAGAAAACTGATGGAACAAATACCCAAACCCGGTAAGGTTGCGAACTCCAGCAGTAGCTCAAGACCCACCGACGGAGGAGAAATTCTCCATTTGCCTCCGGACGAGTTTGTCTTCAGAGGAGACTTAAGCCGGTTGCTGGATGAAGACGCTTTCCGCGCGATGATTGCTTTGGCGCGAAAGCGAAGTGAACGTTCACGCAAGGCGTGGGCGCTCATCCTTGTCTCGGTTGGAGAATGCTCGACAGGACAAAAGCGGCAGAATCTGCTTGAGCGAATTGCATTCGCGGTGGCATCGCTGACGCGAGACACGGACGTGATCGGCTGGTACGAAACCCGGTCGGTGGTCGGTATCATCTTTACAGACATTCTGGCGGAAGAAAAGCATGCGGTGATCGGTACAATTCTTTCCAGGGTCAGCGAAACACTGCAAGACTCGCTCACGCTAGAACAATTCAGTCAGATATCCATCTCTATCCATTGTTATCCGGAAGATTGGCACCACGAAGTATCGCGGCGGCCCAGTAACCCGACGTTGTACCCGGATCTCGAGTCACGGGAACAGTCGAGAAAAGTCTCGATTGTGATTAAGCGCATCATGGACATCGTGGGCAGTTCTTTGGCGCTGTTGCTTTCGGCTCCTTTGTTTCTGCTCATTGCAATTGTTATTAAGTTGGGTTCTAAAGGTCCGGTATTTTTCCGGCAACAGCGCGTCGGGCAACACGGCAAATCATTTATCATGTTTAAGTTTCGTTCGATGCACGTAAACAGTGACGCGTCTCTGCATCAACAGTGGTTCAAAAACTTCCATTCTGGAAAAGCTGAACGTCATCGCACCAACGATGATAAGGGCAACGGAACTTACAAGCCGCCCAACGATCCCCGAGTAACGAAGGTTGGAAGGTTCTTGCGCCGGACCAGTTTGGATGAAGTACCTCAGTTCATCAATGTGCTCATGGGAGACATGTCTCTGGTCGGCCCCCGCCCTCCAATTCCCTACGAAGTGGATGCATATCAGCCCTGGCAACGAGGGCGCATTTTGCAAGCAAAGCCGGGGATAACGGGTTTATGGCAAGTCAGCGGTCGCAGCCGGGTTTCTTTCGACGAAATGGTTCGCCTGGATCTGCGGTATGCGCGCACCTGGTCACTTTGGCTCGATATAAAAATCCTTCTTAAAACGCCGGCGGCTGTATTTTTCGGCGAGGGTGCGTACTAACTAGTTCGCGTTCATAGACACTTCCGCTGAAGAGCCGGCTTCGATCTGCCGCAACGACGAGAATCCAAAAAATGCAAACTAAAGAATGCAATATTGAACTGTTCGAGCAAACACTGGACAATACTCCTCGGAAAGCTGACATGGGAAAAGTGGCGACGTTGAACAAGGTGGTCTGGATCGACATCGACAATTCTCCCCATGTGCCGTTCTTTTTGCCGATTATTCACGAACTGCAAGGCCGCGGTGTTCAGTTTCTGCTCACTGCGCGCGATGCATATCAAGTCCGCGATCTCCTGAAACATTTCAACATGCCTTGCCAAGTGATTGGCAAACACTACGGCAAAAACAAGATTCTGAAGGTGCTTGGCAATTGCGCCCGTGCGGCCAAGCTGTTTCCTTTAGCGATGGCCAAAAGGCCGGATCTGGCTGTTTCTCACGGTTCGCGAGCGCAAGTAATCGTGAGCAAGTCTCTAGGAATACCAACGTTGGTCATGCATGACTATGAGTACAGCGTAAAAACTGGTTTTTTGGAGTCGGACTGGATCCTGATGCCGGACGTGATTCCAAATGGCGCAATGACCAAAAAAGTGGATCGTGTGCTGAAGTATCCTGGGCTCAAAGAAGACGTGTACGTGCCTCAGTTTATTCCCGATCGAGCGATCCTGGACCGATTGCATCTCAATCCGAGTGATTTGATTGTCACGTTGCGACCACCAGCCACCGAGGCACACTACCATCAACCTGAAAGCGACGTTCTTTTTGATGAAACCGTGCGTTTCCTCGGGGAACAGCCGCACGTTCGCGTGGTCGTGCTGCCGCGGGGAACTCGCCAGAACGAGCAACTCCGGCATAGCCTTGGGGCCATTGCTGGCGTCCGGAAAATTTGTGATTCCGGAAAACGCAGTAAACGGCTTGAACCTAATCTGGTTTTCGGATTTGGTAATCAGCGGCGGCGGCACTATGAACCGCGAGGCCGCGGCACTCGGTGTGCCCGTCTACAGTATTTTCCGCGGTAAGCTCGGCGCCGTGGACAAATACCTGGCCGACAACGGCCGCTTGGTCGTGATCGAAAATCCGTCTGACGTCCGAAGACAGATTCGGCTGGAGCACTGGAATCGCCCGGTGACTCCCCACAATCGCAACGGTGCGGTCTTGCAGACGATTGTGTCGAGGATCAGCGCGATCCTTGAGCATTCGAATTGAAATTGGTTTGCCGGTTCTGAGGGAACGGAGGCTTGCAATCGATACTTACCCCTTCGCAATATCTGTAACAACCGCCCCGGTCGAAACCCGGCCGGCACAGAGCCTCTGGTCGAGAACACAATGGTAAGCAGCACCCCATGCCTGGTGCACCGGTTTGACCCTCTCAACGATCCCCGGTGGGATCGATTTCTGGAGAAACACGAACGGGCATCTCTATTTCACTCGTCGCCCTGGCTCAGGGCACTCAGGCTAACCTACGGTTATGCTGTAGATGGCTACACCACATCATCACCCAACGAGGAACTGGCGAACGGTATTGTGGCGTGCCGTGTCAAGAGTTGGCTAACTGGCCGTCGCTTGGTTTCCTTACCATTTTCCGATCATTGCGAGCCCCTGGTCGATCGACCTCAAGACATCGCATCCATAGTGGCTCGGTTGGAACAGGAGACGCGGATAGAGAAGTGGCGATATATCGAGCTTCGTTCCTTCAATCCAATTTCATTGCCGTGTTCCTTGTGCCTGACGACAACGCAATACAGTTTCCACGAAATTGACTTACAACCTCCTCTCCCGGAAATTTTTGCCAGCTTTCATAAAGATTCTATCCAACGCAAAATTCGCAGGGCGGAACGGGAGCAGCTCGGATATGAAGAGGGTTCCTCGGACAAACTGTTGGATGAATTCTATGATTTGCTGACCACCACCCGGCGGCGTCACCATGTGCCTCCGCAGTCCAAGGAATGGTTTCAGAACCTAAGAACCTGTTTTCAGGCCGCTTTCAAGATTCGTATTGCACGCAAAGACAAAAAACCGATAGCCGCCATGCTTACTTTACGGCACAAGCAAACGATGGTGTACAAATATGGCGGTTCCGACTCCGCGTACAACAATTTGGGCCCGATGCATCTTCTTTACTGGAAGGCGATTCAGGACGGCAAAGTCTTCAGGGCTTCGATTCTTTGACTTGGGGCGGACCGACTCGGGACAGGCCGGCTTGATTACTTTCAAAAACCGTTGGGGCGCGAAACAACTCTCCCTCACTTACTCGAGATTTGCACTCTTGGAATACCCTGCGCATCTGTTCGAGCAATCACCTTCAAAAGTGGGCGCGACCACAGCTAGAAAAGTCATCGCCCTGCTCCCGAACCGCTTCCTGTCGCTTATCGGCAAAGTTCTTTACAAGCACATCGGGTAGACCCCGTTAAGATGCAAAACACAAACACTTAGCTCGCCCTCTTCGTGAGTCACCCGCACAGCGTCCCCTTTTCGCCCGCGGGTTACCACTTTTTTGACAACACCGCCGCCTTCAGTGCATCGATATCCAGCGCTTGCTGCGCCCCAATTCTTCCAGTAGGCGCAGCCGACGGATAAGGATGACGGATGCGAACAGGTCGCAGCCAGTTCGCAATGAGCCGATTCATCCGATCCCACGGTACGTGGCCGGTCTGGCTGCGACGTGACAAAGCGCGGTGCCGGATCCATCCTACTTGGAGTCAAAAAGATGCAGCGCGGCATCGTTTATGGGCACGCCGTAGTAACGACAGTGTCCATCACAGGGCGGTTGGTGTACGTAACCACTGAGGTCCCTGCGTCCAATTACTGCAAATCAATTTGCCTGCTGAAGGATTGCAGCAAATTGCCACCGTCCCACACGGTGTTGAAGTTCAATGCAGTTCCAATCGGCACGATCCGGTCAATAGCTCGGGTGGGTAGAGAGAGCGCTAGTTCCTTTAATTGTGGACGCTGAAATCCAAAATACGCGAGAGTCTGGTCCCTTTGCGTGAGCAGGGACGCCAGCTCTTCCAACTTCAGCATTTCAGTTTCAAAAAATAACCCGCCCCCGAACTCGATGCACCGAAATTGCGAGTGTGCCTTGGCGACCAGATGAACTCTGCTCACCGGCCCTGTGATATCCGGGAGGATCTTGTCCGAAAGACCAGTTGCGGCGGAAACGCATGCCGACACCAGCTTATTGATTCCGATCACATCGGGATATTTCAGTCCACGCCTTAAGATTTCACCTCTGACCTTTGGCCAGAACAATTCCTTGGCGGCGTCGCAACTCGATTTGTTTCCGACCCAAGCAACCAGCCGAGGCGAAGAACAAGCCATTTGATCGAACCAGTAGCAATCATTGAAAAATCGCCCTGCCAAATCTCCGAGCTGTTTGTCGTCAGCTATTTCTATTGCTTCAGCATTTAACACCGCAAGGGTAGAGGCGAGCCTACTACATCACGCTATAAGAAGACCCGGAGTGGGAGCGCTCCGGGTCTTCGTTTCTTAGATTGACGCTTAGCTTCTGGCCCCTGCACTTCTCTATTCTCTTGTGATTCCGCTCACAGACGTTTCCTCCCGCAACCCCTATGTTGAAAAGTGCCTCACCCGGCATTTTTGCACTTCGAAAGGTATTGCGATGTCCAGTTCAGCGGTGTCCAACCCCTCACGTGTACTGAACTCCAGTCTGGCTAATCGCATCATGACCGCCGAAGAAGCAGCCGCGCTGATCCAGCACGGCCACCAGATCGGCATGAGCGGCTTCACCGGCTCCGGCTACCCAAGGCGGTGCCTATGGCGCTCGCGCGCCGCATCGCCGACGCGAATCTGCGCGGGCAAAAGTTCCAGGTCAGCATCTTCACCGGCGCCTCCACCGGGCCCGAACTCGACGGCGCGCTCGCCATGGCCGGCGGCATTCATCTGCGGCTGCCGTATCAGTCCGATCCCGAGACCCGCAAGCGCATCAACGCCGGCGAAATGGAGTACATGGACATCCACCTCAGCCATGTCGCGCAATTTGTCGAGTACGGCTTTCTCGGCAAGCTCGATCTCGCGCTGATCGAAGTCACGGCGGTGCTCGAAGACGGGCGCGTGGTGCCCAGCTCGTCGCTCGGCAACAACAAGACGTGGATCGAGCAGGCCGAGCGCGTGATCCTCGAGGTCAATTCGTGGCAGCCGAGGCGTTGGAAGGCATGCACGACATCTACTACGGCCTGCAGCCGCCGCCGAATCGCGGGCCAATTCCACTGACGCACACCGGCCAGCGCATTGGCAGTCCGTATCTGGACGTGCCGCCGGAGAAAGTCGTCGCCGTCGTCCTCACCGACTCGCCCGACCGCAACAGCCCGTTCAAAGCGCCCGACCAGAACTTCGCAACGCATCGCCGGCCACATCCTCGAATTTCTGTCGTGGGAGGTGCAGAAAGGCCGCATCCCCTCGACGCTGCTGCCGCTGCAATCGGGCGTCGGCAACATCGCCAACGCGGTGCTGTTCGGGCTGGAAGAAGGGCCGTTCGAAGGGCTCACGTCGTACACCGAAGTCATTCAGGACGGCATGATCCGCCTGCTGAAGTCGGGCAAGCTGACGCGCGCGTCGGCGACGGCATTCTCGCTCAGCCCCGAGATGCTGACCGAAGTCAATGCCGACATGGCGAGCTATCGCAAGAAGATCGTGCTGCGGCCGCAGGAAATCTCCAACCATCCCGAGATCATTCGCCGGCTGGGCGTGATCGCGATGAACGGCATGATCGAGGCCGACATCTACGGCAACGTCAACTCGACACACGTGATGGGATCGCGCATTCAGAACGGCATCGGCGGCTCGGGAGACTTCGCGCGCAACGGATATCTGTCGATCTTCATGGCGCCGTCGACGGCGCAGAAGGGAAGCATCTCGACGATCGTGCCCATGGCGTCGCACGTCGATCACACCGAACACGATGTCTCGGTCATCGTCACCGAGCAGGGCCTGGCCGATTTGCGGGGGCTGTCGCCAAAGCAGCGCGCGCAACTGATCATCGAGAAGTGCGCCAGCGCCGGAGTTCAAGCCGCTGCTGCTGGACTACCTCAACCGCGCCGAGCGCCTGTCGTATGGACGGCACACGCCGCATCTGCTGAGTGAATCGCTAGGCTGGCACAACCGCTATCTGCGCAGCGGGCAGATGAAGCCGCACTCCGACGACTGAGCAACAGTGATTGGAAAGTCGAAAGCCGCCCTCGTCGGGGCGGCTTCTTCTTGGAACGAAATATCTGCTATGTGCTGCTGTGCTCCAGCACTCCCTTTTCAAGCTTTTCCTGACACTCGATGCAATGGCGCGTCCAGGGAACGGCTTCGAGTCGTTTCGCGTTGATCTCATTCGCCGCAGGAAATACACTGGCCGAAGTTACCTTCACGAATCCGATCCAGTGCCCCATCGACCATCTGCAATAGCTGGCGATCAGTGTTGCTCTGATGAAACAGGAATTCCTTGTTGTAGGAGTTGGCGGCGCGATCGGCAACATCCTGCGCCGATTCCAGATCGGCATCGCGACCGTCTTGTGCGGTCCGGGTCATCGCATGCCGCAACTCCCGCTGGCGCTCCTCCAACCGTTTCTTGAAAGTCTCCAACTTCTTCTTCTCCATAGCTACGGTTCCTTACCCCGATTCCACAATGGCCCTATTAGCTCGGGCAAAATAACTGCAGTGTGAAACCGGAATAATATGCGTCCGGTAGAACGCACGTCAACTCCGGCCGGCATGCATGGCAATCGCAATGCAGGAATTGGATGCTGTTTTCCCGCGCGCGCGATCAATCATAGCCAGACGCAAAAAAGCGGCCTAAAGGGCCGCTCTTAGAAAGAGGCGAACGAGGCGGGATCATATCAGGGAAGGCGATGCAAGGCAATGTCCCACGTGCGGGACAACAGAGAGATGTCGAGACAGACGGAAGAGGGATTGACTTCAAGGATTTTGAGCCTCTTTGGTGGGGCGCACCTTGCACTCTTTCTTTCCAAATTCGGCTCGGTCGCGCTGACGCTTGTCTTGATCCAGGCAAAGTATTGTTACCAGTAGTGATATTATGCCGGTGCTGAGATGGCGCCAAACATGGTCAGGAACGAACTGCGCACGAGAGGGTGGAATCGGGTGCAAACTCTTAGGCCGTCAGATTCTTATTCTGGCGCATCCTGTTCTTCGATGCCTTCAGCTTGTTCAGCAATGCCTTGTAGCTGATCTTCAGGATCTTCGCCGCTTGGCGGCGATTCCAGCGGGTCTGCGTCAGGACTCGCTCGATTGCTTCACGCTCGGCCGACATGGCAGCTTTTCTTCCAATTTCCAGGAGCGATGGAGCATCGGCATCGGCGTCGCTCCTTTTGCGGTCGTGATCGGGATCGTGGCCATGTCGAGCGGTCGCTGGCATCTTTATCTGAGAAGTTCGGCGGCGGTAATAGCGGTTGCGGACCGGAGTCAGCGTCGGCTTATGCGTCGAGAGCTCGCGGATGATCTGCGCTTCGTTGCCCACAATCACGTAGCGTTTCACCAGATTTTCCAGTTCGCGAATATTTCCCGGCCACGTGTACTCCTCATGCAGCCATCGCCGGGTCGCCAAACGGCGGCGGTTGTTTTCCATAGAATTCGCTGTATTTCCGGCGGAAATAGTCCAGGAAGATGGGAATCTCCTCGCGCCGCTCGCGCAGCGGGGGGATGTGAATCGTAATCACATTGAGGCGATAGAAAAGATCTTCCCGGAAGGTGCCATCTTGAACAGCGAGCTCCAGACGTTTGTTGGTGGCAGCCAGCACGCGAACATCGACCGAGATGTCACGCTTGCCGCCCAGCCGCGAGAATTCCCCGTCCTGCAAAACGTGCAACAGTTTCGCCTGCAGACGCAGGGTGCATCTCGCTGACTTCGTCCAGGAAGAGTGTGCCGGATTGGCCAAGATCGAACTTCCCCAGCTTCTGCCGATTGGCGCCGGTAAATGCGCCAGGCTCATAGCCAAAGAACTCGCTCTCCAGCAATTCGTGCGGGATGGATGCGAGAGATTCCGGGATAAGGAGTGCTGCCCTTCGTTCGGACTGGATCCTGCGCGGCGCGTGCGGTTTCATAGGTAGTCGGCAGGACTGAGGCGGATCCCCCCTTGAAAAGTTAATAATGGAAACCGGTCCAAGAATCAGCCAACCAGAAAAAGCGCCGGATTATATCGAGGTGGAGGTTTTGCCTCCCGAAGGGAAAGCGAAACAGTCGAACGATCCCGACCCGTTCATCAGGTTCGTCAGCCGCCTATTGGATACGTTTTTTGTGATTCCGGGAACGCGTATCCGCTTTAGATAAGAGCCGATCATCGGACTGATTCCG
>CAVUNS010000016.1:0-32987 GCA_963742905.1 Candidatus Acidiferrales bacterium
ACCTCTTCTCCTTTGGCGATAGCTTCGAGCAAGTTCAGAGCTGGATAGACGCCTTTGAGTTCGGTGCCAGGCTGGTAAATTCCGGTTACAGGTGCCGATGGAGAGGAAGACGGAATCAAAGTGGTCGTCGAGATCGTTCAGGGAAACGTCGGTGCCGACGCTCTTGTTGAACTCGAACTTGACGCCCATGCGGCGAATCAGCTCGATTTCTTTGGCAAGAACGGCCTTGGGCAGTCGATATTCGGGCAGCGCAAACCGCGCATTCCACCGGCCTCGGCATGGGACTCATAAATCGTAACTTCGTGACCGAATAAGGTGAGGTAGAAGGCCGCGGTCAGACCCGTCGGGCCAGCGCCACCACGGCAATTTTTTTCCCGTGTGCCGTCATCTTCGCGCCGCGACACGAGCGGACCATTTCATCAAAACGGTCGGAGAGGAAAATGGAGTCCGCGATCAGGCGATGAACCTCGCGCATATTCACCGATTCGTCCAGGGAATGACGTCGGCAGCGGTTGTCGCAGGGGTGCTGGCAGACGCGGCCGGTGGAAGCCGGAAGGGGGTTATCAAGAATGACGGATTCGAACGCGTCCTCCAGGCGGCCCTCCTTATAAAGCTCCAGGAATCGGGGAATGTTCATGTGCAACGGGCAACTGTTCTCGCAAGGAGACAGCGCCAGTTCCTGGCAGACTCCGGCGGCCAGCGATGAGCCATGAGATGGTCTTCGAATTCGTGGCGGAAGTGGCGCAGCGTGGTGAGCACCGGATTGGGGGCGGTCTGGCCGAGCCCGCACAACGAGCAGTCGCGAATCATGCGGCCGAGTTCGTCGAGGATTCGAGGTGATGCATGGTGCCCGCCCTTCGGTAAACTGGTTGAGGATGCGAAGCATTTGTTCAGCCCGACGCGGCAGGGGATGCATTTGCCGCAGGACTCCCATGAGTGAACTCGATGAAGTAGCGGGCGACGTCCACCATGCAGTTGTCTTCGTCCATCACCACCATGCCGCCCGATCCCATGATGGAGCCGAGGCGCGTAAGGTTTTCGTAGTCGACAGGCATATCGAAGATCTCTGCGGGATGCAGCCGCCTGATGGTCCGCCGGTTTGAACGGCTTTGATTTTCTTGGCGCCGGAATGCCGCCGCCGATTTCGTAGATGAATCTTGAGCGGAGTGCCCATCGGCATTCGACCAGACCGGTATTCTTGACCTTGCCGACCAGCGAAAAGATTTTGGTGCCGGAACTTCTCGGCCTGCCGATTGCGGTAAACCAGGCCGGGCCCTTGGTGACGATCGGCGCGATGTTGACCAGGTCTCGACATTGTTGATGTAGGTCGGCATTCCCCACAGTCCTTTATCGGCGGGAAACGGAGGCGCGGCCGTGGCTCCGGCAATCTCCTTCCAGCGAGGCGATCAGCGCGGTTTCCTCGCCACAGACAAAGGCTCCAGCGCCTTCGACCATCGATATCGAAGTTGAATCCGCGGCCCAGGATGTTTTCCCCAGAAACCCGTATTCCCGGGCCTGTTCGATGGCGCGGTTCAGGCGATGGACCGCCAGCGGATACTCGGCGCGGACATAAATATTCCTTCGGTCGCGCCCATGACGTAGCCGCCGATGATCATGCCTTCGATCAGCGAGTGGGGGTCGCTCTCGATCTCGTTGCGATTCATGTAGGCGCCGGGATCGCCTTCGTCGGCATTGCAGATGAGGTACTTGGCGTCGGCCTTGGCCTTGGCGAGGAATTCCCATTTGTTTCCGGTGGGATAGCCCGCTCCGCCGCGGCCACGCAGTTTCGAGGCCTTGATTTGCTCGATCACGCCGCCGGGATCGGCCATCAATCAGAACTTTGTAGAGCGCCTGATATCCGCCAATGGCGATGTATTCTTCAATATCGTCGGGATTGATGATCCCGCAATTGCGCAGAACGATTTTCTTCTGCCCTTTAAAAAAAGTGACGTCGCTCCAAACGGTACCTCGGGATATCCCTGACCGTAACGGACGTGCCCGGTGATGTGGTCCCACTCTTCGATCTTGCAATAAATGAAATCAGGACTGATGGTTCCGGTGAAAGGTCGTGTAGAATGCGGGCCGCGTCATTGGCCTGCACCCGCCGCAGAATCACCAGAGGATTTCCGGGCAGGCGAACGTTGACCAGCGGTTCCTGAAAGCAGGCCCCAAAGCAACCCACTGGCGCGAGCACAAGTTGCGCCGCTGTGCTCGATGGCTGCGGAAGGCGTATACAAGCCTTCGGCGCCGTTGCCGCGGCCGCAAGTACCCATCCCAACCGCAATGCGCGGAACCGGCGGAACCAGTTCGCAGACCCGCTCGCGCACCGCATTGAACGCGCCAATATCCTGAATTCGAGGCATTGTTACTCTCCTGCTCGAATGGTTCGATTTCCCGTTGCAACGTGCGCTCGGTGGCATGTCCGCAGATGCGATGGTTCACTTCGACGACGGCGCCATCGCGCATTGTCCGAAGCAGGCGACGGTACGCACGGTGAACTGTGGTCAGGAGTGGTCAGCAGGAGCTTGTCAGCTTCGTTCTCTTCGTTTCGTGTCCAGGCCGAGTCCGAGTTCGAGGCGAGCGCTTTGCAACAGGTTGCGTGAGCCCCGGGTATGGCACGCGGTACCTCGGCAAATGCAGATGGTGTTCTCGCCCTGGGGCTACAAGATTGAAGAGGGCGTAGAAGGTCGCGACGCTGTAGATCCGCGAAAGCGGTATTTCCGTCTTGACTGCGACGTAGGGAGAGTGTCCGAGGAAGGTACTTGTGCCGATTTTGTTCCTGCACGGCCTCCAGGACGCCGAGGAGTGAACCCGGGCGGCCAATTGAATTTTGCAACCATCTGCACCTGATCGATGAAGACGCGCTCCGCAGCGGAAGAGTCTCTGGAGGTGACATTGCATGGCACTCCTTTCAAAGGAACCAGCACTTCATTCCCAAGCGGACGGGACCAGTGGCCTGGTGATTACCGTGCCGCAGGCAAGCAGGAAAGAAACGCGGAGCGGGTCGTGAGCCGGGAGGGACTCAGTTACCAACGGTGCGAGGTGCGGAAGCGACGCACCTAACAAGAGCCTAAGGCGGGAGTTGTGGCCGCGCTATGATGGCGGTCACACGCGAGGAAAAGGTGGCGTGAAAAGCAACATGGCCACACCCGTAGCGTCGCCGGTCCTGGGCGGGCGCAAGGTCGGGCGGCGTCCTAAAGCCGTTCTCTTAGACTGTTCGGGAACGGATCGAGAGGGATTGTGGTGCCAGGAGTGTACTGGGTGGTGAGAAATGAAACAGGAGGGGTTTAGTGTCAGCTGGTTTTGCCGGCAGCTACTTGGCGAGGAGTTCGTTTTAGAATTCAGCCGCATCGCTGGAGATGCCTTCGAGGCATGGCTGGCACGGACGACAGCCTTGGAAAGTGCCTGGCGGAACTCGCCAGTGAGCACGTTAACGTCGATAGCGATGGGCCGACCGTCCGAACCAAAAACCAGCGAAACGTAACCCCAACGTTGCGCGGAACTGGAGATGAGTTCGAGGCGAAGTTCCCAAGGTGCGTCGTCCAATGGATGCTCTGACCGAACAGGACGAGCTGCCCGTCGGGTTCGTAGTTCATGGGGACGAAGGAACAAGCGGAGAATCCGTGGGATGCAACATTTGGAAGCGAATGCCGTCGAAGCATACGGGCTGAAACGTGTCCTGAGCACTCCAGATGGATTCGAACTCGCGGCAGTGCTCCAGCGATTCGATAGCACGACGAACGGCCACGTGATTGGCAATCATTTGGCGGCGTCGCGTGGCTCGTTGAAGAATGGAGAGCATTTTTCCGAATTCGTCATAACGCAATTGCTGGACACCGATGAGGACGGCAGTGCCGGTCAAGGCGAGGATAAGGGCCACTTCGGTAGCGCGATGAAGAAGGGCCAAACTGAGGAATCCGAATCCGGCGGTAACGGCATAGAGCAGCAGAACCGCTTCGCGCTGCGACAGTCGCGCTTGAGCAGTTTGTGATGGATGTGGTCGCGATCTCCGGCGAACAGTGGTTTGCCACGCAGGAACCTGCGGCCCACGGCGAGCAGAACATCGAGGATTGGAAACCCAAGAGATACGAGTGGAATGGCGACCGAGACGATTGCAAAATTTTTGAGAGCTAGCAAGGGGAAGGGCACTGATCATAAAGCCAATAAACAAACTGCCGGAATCGCCAAGGAAAATGGACGCAGGGTGAAAATTGAAGCGGAGGAAGCCAACGATCGCCGGCAAGAACGATCGAAAGCAAAGTCACCACCGCCTCGGGCTAAACGCGAAAGCGCAAAATGACTACGGTCGAGAACGAAGCGGATCCGGAGGCCAAACCGTCTAGGCCATCGATCAAATTGAAGGCATTGGTAATCAGAAGCGCCCAGAAAATGGTGAGCGGTAAGCCGATGAAGACCTGGAGAACTCCCGGAGGACACGAGATCGAATTGGTGAACGCCGTAGCCCGCAAAATAAAGGAGGCTGGCGGCAACGGCTTGTACCAGGAATTTGAGGGCCGGGCTGGCGCCGCGGAGGTCATCGTAGAGGCCGAGCAAAAAGACGATGAGCGCAGGAGCCAGCAGTTTGAGGGTGGGTATTACGGGAGGAACCCAACTTGAGTGAAGGTAGGCCGCCAGCGAGAGGCAAGCCGACGACTCCATGAAAGAAGCAAAAATCGCCACGCCGCCAATTCTGGGGAGCGGGTGGAGTGTACGTGCCGATCGAGGACCGGCATTCCAGCCATCCGCGCGCGTGCGCGAGATCACGGACAATTTAGTGAGGCACGCGGAAAGGAGCAGGGAACTGCAGAACAGAATGATGCGCAATGTGGACACGGACAGTTCCTTGTGAAGATGGATTGGGCTAAGCAACTTCCACCACTACAGCCTGACCAGTTGCCATTCGTTACGAGCGGGAACCCTGAAGGGGATAGGGCCGAAATTAGGAGCGTCGAGTTTTAAATCCCGTGAGTTAAAGAACAGATTCGTATACTTCGAAAGTGCGATCCGCCATTCGATCCACTGCGTTTCCATGAGCACGGGCAAAGCAGCCTGTCCGTATTGCGGCACGGGTTTCTGGACAGTCAAGTAACATGCGCATCGCGTCGGCTAGAGCAGTGGCATTTTTCGGGGGCACGGTAATGCCCGTGACCCGTCCAAGGAAACTTCGGGAACACCAGAGTCAATATGAGTGTTGATGACCGGAATACCCGCGGCCATGGCTTCGACCTGAACCATACCAAACGATTCGGCTCGGGATACCGAGGGCGGAACCAACATCATGGCGGACTTATGATATGGAACCGGATTCGACTGGACCAAGCAGAAACGCCTTATCCGCAATTTTCAATCTTGAATCGCAACTTCCGACTGCTTCCTTGCGGCGGCCACTCCAATCAGGAGAAGTTTCGCATCAACATGGCGCATGGCCTACAAAAGGTATTCGAACCCCTTGTAATCGACCAGTCGGCCCACGACGAGGATCAGACACTGACCATATTTTTCGTGAATACCGCAAACCGCACACACACGTAGAGCCGAAATGGAACACTCTCGATGCCCAGCGGAAAATGGCACTTATCTCGAAAATGGGATAACTCTTCAGAACTGGCAGGGTCGCGACCAGACGTGACGATGATTCCAGAGGCGCGATCAATGGCGCGGCGAACGAAAGGATTGACAAAGCAGCGGAGCTGTCAGCGACGAAGCGTATCCGCGTGATGAGTGATAATAACTTCCTTTATGGCGGCTCATAGATCAGCCTGAGCCGCCCACGGATTCGGGAAGTCGAGATGAACAATCACATCATTACGTCCGGTGAGCTTCCACGGCATCGATGGGCAGATCGGTTGAGCGGCGAAGTTTCCCATCGTCACGACACATCTGATACTCGCTCCGTCGAGGACCTCGGTTTCCGTCACCGTTCGATCGTTCGCTCCCCCGACTTCGACGACATATGCAGTCTTCGTCTGAGACGAGATGTTGGAGGTGAGATTCCACACCTCCACGATGCGGGGGATCGAATTTGCCGACGTGTAAAACTGAAGCGGAACAAGGTATGTACCAAGGACCAGGCGGATATCGTATCCTAAGTGACCACGTACTCCGTGTATGACGTTAATCGCTATCAGAGTACGTCTTCAGTTCCGACCCTTCGCGCCAGCAAATATATCGCCCAGGGAACGATGATGCCCCTAAAGAGAACCCACCGTATTTCGATCTTACGCCCAAACCGTGCCGAGCTCATTACCGGGCTGAATATCGTCTATCGAACACGGGTTGCTCGTTGCGATAGCGAATGGTCCTGACGTGATGGAATTTACGGAGCCCAATCCAGAAATCATGGAGCACATCACCGCGCCCGCTGGGAAAGGGCAAAACCTTCGGGAGGAGCCCGGCACGGAATGCCGTAAGGCGGCCAAGGAACTTGCGACGCACCAGATTGAACGCGATGCCAGCGCTAAACGCACCATGCATATCGTAGTAAGACCCGCTTACGCGGTACCATATTAATCGATCAAGCAGCATCGGTACCGGCCAAAGTGGCTTCAGGCTCACGCTGGAAGATTTGCAGGGCCATGTTGACCTTAGCGGAGTGACCAGATGTCATCCTGATCGCTGAGGAAGATAACCTCTGCGGAGGCCGCAGACAACCGTCCTGAAAAGTAAAAGCGGTTGCCCGGTTCAGTATGATGTTCGATGAGGCGTATTTGCTGTCCGTAAGTGCTGCTGTTTCTTAGCGCATGCGGTCCATGAAATGGTCGTCTTCGACGATAGCCTCGTAGCAGGCTGAGAGTTGCCCGAGAATCGACCGTAGCTGGTCGGCGATGTAGCGTTCCCTTTGGTACGCTGCCATGCAAACGGACACCCTGGCCGCTCGGGCATCACGTACAGCGTCGGTGCAAGTGAAGTCCTCATGATTTGTTCGCATCCGGAACGGGGTTCGTTTCTTGTTCACATGAAAGCCGGCGACAAACGTAAAGTACTCCAAAGTGAAGCAAAGAATCGGTTATTTCCTTCATTAATAATTGACCGCCTTGAATCGCGAATCAGCGCATCGACCGCTCCCTGGAAAGGGCGGTCATGCGCATGGGATCGAGCTTAGACGCGAAAATAAAGTTTATGACACGAAGCCAATCGATTTGAGCAGATGAAAACTGGAGCGCTTCAGGTTGAATAGATTTCGATCCGATTTCTTGTACGGGACCTGAAAGACTACTAATCCCCCAGGAACACTGATCCGGAAAACTTCAGGGATATATTTTTCAATCATCGCTTGAGAAGGCATATGTTGTGGCACCGATTGCTGTAGACAAAGTTGAATGTCTCATCAGCGAACAACGAAAGATTCTGGGAATTGTTCAGATGGAACTGACACCTAGGCGTAGATCGCTGAGCTACTTCAATCATCTTCGCGGAAATGTCCACTCCATGAGCTTCGGCGAAGTGCTCAAGCAGCGCCCGCGTCAGCCGCCCGACGCCGCAACCAAAGTCAAGAGCTTTCGAACGGTTAGACGGCAAAGTGGGCAATTCTGCGAGTACAGAATCGATCTCGCGTTTCCCGTGGCAAAAAATTCGTCGGAGTTCCAGCGATTGCCGTGCTTGTCCGCCTCACTGAGTACCGCCCACATGGGATCGAAGACAGCCAACTCTTCCCAGTCGGATTTGTGGGCCTGCAAGGAAAGAGTCGGCGTTTCGTTTTCCGCTAGCATTGGATTCGCTTTAGCCCATCCTGCTGGAACTGAGCCCGGGCGCGCGGGCGGTCATAAAGAATTCGTGGTGCTCTGGAAATGAAGGTTCCAATCAATTCCCGGAGACAGAAAACTCTGGTCCATGTGTGTAGCGATTGCGGGACGAGGAACCCACAATTTTCTCTTCCGGCCACCGAGTATTTGAGGCCAGCCGTATAACCAGGAAATGGCGACGAATGCGCCCGTGCTCATTTTCTTCTGGAAGGACTGGCGGATAATGTGGGGATTGAGCACGGCTTGTTTTGTAAGGCTCATCCAAAGACAAACATCGGGATTATGAAGATTATACGTTTTGAATATACGCTGCGTGTGCGCCAATGTTTCTTTGGTGGTAAGAAATGTCAGGCAGGTGGAGGCAGCAGTACGCCATGTATAGACACCATTTTGTCGCGCTTCTTGGATCTCCGCGTGTATCGGCAGGCGGTAGTAGTCCGGGTGGTCGTATGGTGATATGAAATCGGCATCCGGGTTTTCTTTCAGGATTGCAGCATTGCCGCGAACTGGCCGGGCAGATAGAAGTAATCGTCTTCTGCAAAGTACACCGCGTCTGCACAGTGTTGGTTGAGCAGCGTGTCTATTTGCAACGAGAAGGTCCGTCGGTTTCCGATTCCGTTCAAACGGACTAGTTCCAAATCCGCGATGGCGAAGCACTCTGCAAATATCGCCTCAAATTCTGGAGGGCAGCCATCTCGTCAGCACAAACATTTTGACGCGCAAGCTTCCGAGCGACTCCCGAAACGAACGAAGGCACAGTGTCGCCAGCCGTAGCTTATCTTCCGGATACATGGCGGGGATTTTCGACACCCGCGGGTAAATCCGGTAGGCAACGGCAACATCATAGTTTTTGTTCATGTAGAATTCAGTCTATCGGGCCAAGGTGCTCAGGGAAATTGTGTGAAGCCGAAAAAAGAGAATATTTGCGCCATTATCGTAACTTATTTCCCCGACGCCCAATTTGCCACCCGCTTGGAACGAATTCATAGTCAAGTCGGAAAGACGATTATTATCGACAATACCGGTGAGGCGGCAGCGCCCGATCGATTACCTAAATCCTTGCCAGATATTGAACTCATCAGAAACAAAGAGAATCTCGGAATAGGCGCTGCCCTGAATCAGGGTATGAACCGCGCCGTAGAGCTTGGTTATTCCTGGGCGATCACGTTTGATCAAGACAGCTGGGTTAAGCCCGAACTGGTAGAAACCTTGCTCCACATTTACGACGAACAACCTTTAACGGCCAGGGTCGGAATTCTTGGCTGCGACATTGAAGATGAAAATGTTCCGTCGTCCCGCGATCCCCAACGTGCAAGGTCTCTCTTTTACGAAACGAGGATCGCGATAACCTCTGGTTCTCTGATGCCGCTTGCCGTGTATACCTCCGCGGGTGGCTTCCGAGAAGATTTTTTTATCGATTTTGTCGATTTCGAATACTGCTTGAGACTTCGCAAACTCGGCTACAAAGTGATTCGCTCAACTGCGCCTCTGATGGTGCATGCTCTGGGTTCGCCAAGTACGGTTCCGCTCGTGGTCGCAGGGGAAAAGCTCTCACTCGTGCTAACGAACAGATCACCACTCAGGCGGTACTACATGACCCGCAATGCGATTCTGGTTGCCAAAGAATATGGTATGAGCGAACCACGATGGGTGTTCAAGACCTTGGCAAGCATTCTGGGATTTGCGCTTCTGAAGATCCCGTTCGAAAAATCGAATCGCTGGAAAAAATTCCGTGCCACCGTAAGCGGGGCAATTGACGGTTTACGATCAAAAACAGGTGAAGCGCGTGTCGCATCGCTGAAGGAATAAAGTTCTCGGTTACGCTACGCTACCGCCTAAGAGAGCAGGCGATGTTTTCTCGGAGTTCACCAGCCACGCCACACGGGCAGACCCACAGAACATTCTATACAACACGATTGCAAGCACCAGCATACCGCTCGAGGAAAGCAGCAGCGGATCGGCAATACAGATGCCTAAATAGCAAGCATACCCGAGCAACAGGTAATGATCAGGGCGAGCTCGTTGGTCGCGTAGCAGGTGGAGAGGGTAAAGAATCAGCCCGTAGAGAAGGGGAGCAAAGAGCAATCCATAGTTTCGGAGAATTTCGAGGTAAGTCACTTCAGTTAGGGTGGCGCGGGTTCCCCAAGCAGTTGAGAAAAAAGCGGCTCCCAACCCCTGACCAAATACGAGGTTTCGCCAGTCGCTAAACAGCACTCCATAGTCATGCAGATGCGAAAGCTTTACGGAATTACCGAACTCATCAGTGGAAACCATTGCTTGAATCACGCCCAAGCCCAGCCCAACGACTAGGACCACCGCTAACAACGTAATCGCCAGGGATCGTACTTTGCCTTCACGGTACCAGGCCGTGACCAATACCGGAGCGACTAGGGCAGCCGCCATATTTGCCCTCGTCCCGGACAACAGCATTCCGCAAATGTTCGCAAATAATAGGAACAGGTTCCACCACCGGGCTTTTCCCGCCGAAGATAAGAGGCGATTCGTGAAATAGACAATCGCGATCACAATTAAAGGAGAACCGTAAAAATAGACGCACTCGTATCCGAGGTCAGCGTAGCTTCGATCCGTTATGCTGAAAACAGAGTATGACTCACCAAATAGCGCTGCCTGTTCCCGAAGAAGATCGCTGCCAACTGTGGCTGCAAATACAAAAATCGTTGCGAAGATAATCCCGTCAGTAAAAAACTCAGCGGTTTTACCAAGTCAATTCGCTTGAAGGCAAGCGGGATGCACAATGTCAAAAAAGGTAGGACTTGAAGTATTTGAACCCATCGTAGTCTGCCATCCCACCGCCCCTCAAGACGTAAACCAACAGTCCGATCAAGGGAACGATAGCGGCAAAGAGGAAGACGTACAGGTAGAGCTTGGCTGGGATCGCATATCCGCCCTGACGTGATAGGAGGACATTGAGAAGAAAAATTACCCACACTAAGGTAAATACCTCAGCCTTGGCATGAAACAGCGTATCCACTGGATCGAAAATAGCGAGCGCAGTCAAAACCAGAATTGCCAGGCGTAAGAGTAGATTCATGATTTTCCGTACTCAGATTGAGCTTGAAGTGCCGATGCCAACCGGAAGAATTGCGCAATAAACTGTAGGCTACGCAGCAACCGCATTGTCGGAGACCTGACTAAAACAAAATATCCTCAAAAATACTCTGCCAAGAATTCGAGAACCGCTGATATCGGCGCGTAAATGTCTCGGAGACGACGGCTTTCGCTTTTGGGAGGCCACGGGCGGCATGTGCATCGGCACGAGCTAACAGGTGTTCCAGCTTTTCTTCAACTAACCTTAAGCTATTCTCAGGTACGCGGTGACCTTGATCGGTAAGGACGGCTAACTTGCTCCGCAGGTCCTTAAGTGCCGCGACGCGATGTCCGTATATGTCAGTCTGATTCTCGCGGAGCCATTTCACTTTGTCGATTATGGATTTTTGACGGATCCCCGTCACTTGGCTGGAATGCTGGCGATACTGCACCAGGCGCTCGCCAATCGGGACTCCTGGGATACCAAGAGAAGCCACCACCAGAACGATCCATTCATCGTGCAAAAAACGAGGCGAGATCGGGAGGATGGCGCCACGCAATTCCGAGCGGAAAGCCATAGTCGCCCCGGTGACTACGTTATGCTTTAGCAGAACGTGCAATTGTTAGACTCACGGAACTGAGACGCTCCACGGAATTTGACAACGCGCCAAGCAGTTTCGCCAAGGGGAACGGCTTCACGATCGACCAGATCAGCATCGGAGAAAACATAGCCAGCATTTGGATTCGCGTCCAAAACGGTGCAAATGCGTTCGAGCTTCTGAGAAAGCCACAAATCGTCCTGGTCAGAAAGCGCGATAATTCTTCCTCGACACTGGCTAATGGCTCTTTCGAAGTTCTTCGTGGAATTTAGATTTGTTTCATTTATCTCGAAACGGACAGGGAACGGCGCCGTGTGGGCAAAAGCGTTGATGATTCCAACTGTGTCGTCACTTGACCGGTCGTCACAAATGACCAACTCATCCGGCAATCTAGTCTGCGTGACAATACTCTGCAACTGCGCCGGAAGGAACGCCGCGCCGTTGTAGGTACACATGGCTACCGACAATTCGATGCTCATAGGTTTCGGTCTGCTTCGGCCGATCAAAGAGCGGGGGCAGTTATAGCGTGCATCAATGCTCGCCCGATGTTCTTTAGCCGCCATACGGTATATCGAAAAAAAAAAGAGTACGCGAATGCCGGCAGCGCGACGCCGGAATCCAGAAATCGGCGAAACGGCCAAATTAAGTCTCCGGCATGGATCGCAATTCGCTTCAGGATTTCGTATCGGGGCTCCGGGACTGTCTTGATAGAAACCTTTCCAGCTTCCTTCTGAGAAAACAGCAAGGCGGCCGGTTCCGCACCGACTGTCCGGCGACAGGCATCAAGGAAAGAGAAGAATTGATGGTGATAGGCAATCCCGTGGGGATTGTACAGCAGTATTAGCCCGCGTTTTTCAATCGATAACCCAACTCAATATCCTCGTATGCGGCCAATTTGAAGTCCTCATCGAACATGCCGTAAGCTCTTAAGAAACTTGACTTTTAGACTAAGGTTGCAGTATAAAGCATTCGAACGTGACCTCGTGCTGTTGTGCTGAAGCTTGCCGATATGCGAATAGCTCCGTGCTCTCCGTACCAACGCATAAACGGGGTAGGAGCAGGTTCCGGCGGCCACGTCACATACCCAAGCAAGGCTGAAGCAGGATCGGGATGATTGCGGTGCCAGTCGACATGCTGCTGAATCAAATGCGTATCAGGAACGATGTCGCTGTCGGTAAAGAGAATGAGATTCGCGCGTGTTTCCTGGATTCCCCGATTGCGAGCGGCAGCAGGGCCTTTATTCGGCTGATATAAATATCGCACCGGAAATGGAGAAGTGGCTGCAATTTCCTGGACCATTTGCGCGGTATCGTCGGTAGAGCCATCGTCGACGACGATGATTTCACAGATCGACTGGGCTGCTGATTGGACGAGGTAACCCTGCAACACTTTCTTTAGCAGCGTCGCTCGATTGAAGGTCGGGATTACAACGCTGATCGAATCCACTAACAGCCTCTCAACCTATCTGCTCTTGTCGGGTAAGCACGAATATCTTTCGATAAGAGGGTTGTTTGTCCATACGCCGCAGCAGCCGTTCAAGGAACCCGGGAGCTATGAGCAAACCTATTCTGTAGAGACGATTGAAGACGCGATGCATTTCCTTGCGCATCATCCAGTAGTGAAAATCGAGGCTTTCGTTGGGAACGACTTTAAGCTTCCAGCCATCCGGAACGCGATGGAATAGATGCTCATCCGGGAAAGGGTATTGCATGTGTTCGTCCAGCCAAATGGGCACAACCAGATTGCGGGAGAGATAGTCGGCGCGCAGTTTTTTGTCGAGTTCCAATGCAGCCGGGCCACAGGGAAATCCAAACACAGCCACTTTCGCCGCAATGCGCAGCCCCTCACAAATGAGCGCTGACCGGGCATCCGGCGGCACATGCTCCAGGACGTCCGATGCAACGACAGCATCGAACGAGCGATCGGAAAAGGGCAGCCGAGTGCCCGAACAGATTAAAGGCATCATCGGCTTGCTAGGGCGCACGGGAAAAGCCACATCACAGCCGACGAAAGGGTATGGCCAAAACTCTCCGATACCCACTGGACCAGAGCCAACGTCCAGAACGGTGCGATCGGGACCGGTGTGCTGCCGCACTTCCCTCAGGATTGGAAAATACCTGGCCGCACGATTAAGCAAGCGGAACAATTCTCCGGAAAAAACGAACAGCAGGAACTAGTCCCTCAATCTTGCTCCATTCATACTGATCCAGGAAGCGGTTCAGGAATAATGCAGTCACGTACAGAACCACGAATAACACACCGAAGAAAATGAGGAGATGCCAGGACGGCGTGGTCTCCCGAAGAATCAGCCAAATGGGTAAGGCAACAGATGCGCCGGTGAGGAAGGGTTTGATGTATGCATCTCGAACTAAGCGGCGCGGAGAATAACCAGTTGTGCGATGGAAGATGTAGAGAAAAAAGGTCGAGGCAATGAAGAGGGATACCGACGTTCCGACCACGGCGCCAGCAAAACCGAATTTGTAAATGAGACCGACGCTGAGGATTACATTCAGGGTTATTCCCAGCAAGGCGGACTGAATGCCAGGTTTCAGATATCCACGTCCAGCAAAAATCAAAAAGCCGGGCCCAGTAAGAAGATTGTAAAAGTTCACCCATATGAGGATCGCGAGAGGAACAGCAATAAACGCCAGCTTCGGACCAACCCAAAGCTCGATGAATCTACGGGAAGCCAAAGTTACAAAGAACACGACCGGAATGCCACAGAACGCGACGTATTTTTGAGCACGATAGTAGAGTTCGGCCAAACGCTGTTGATCTTGGCGAGCATCGAGCTCGGACGCGGCCGGCAGCACAGGGCCCAGGACGAGTCCAATTACAGTGCGCAGTTTCAGGGCTAAATCACTCGCTATGTCGTACCAGCCGGCTGCAGCTACCCCGACAAATAGAGCGAGAAGGAATTTCTCGAGTTGGTTGTGAACAACCACGGCAGCCTGCGTTATGTACAAACGCAAACTGAAGTGAAACATCTTTTTTGCTTCGGCACCGTCGACGTAACGGATGCGCAGAACAGTTTTGGGAAGAAGCTTTTTTGTAACGACGCAATAAATCGTGACCGTCAGAATCGCAGAACAGACCTGACCAATTGCTAATCCGCGCAAGCCCCAACCGCGCAGCAGCAAGACTCCGCCAATCAGTGCAGCGCCCAAAACGTTGGTCGCGCTAATCCAGTTGGATATATCCAACCGCTGTAGGCCCGAAGTCACGGAAGCAAACAAGAGCGTTAATATATTTGCGCTTATAACGACGAGGAAAATACGAAGAAGCACTACCAGCTCATGTGCTGGGACCGGGCTGCCTCTAAATAGAGTATGGACAACGAGCGGGCCAACGAACCAGATGAGCGCTCCAACGAACGCAGACAAAAGCGAAAAAATAACCAGACCGGTGTTGAGCAGCCGGTTCAATGACTGGAAGTCTTCGCGGGCATAATATTCAGCAACGTATTTGCTGACTGTTCCAACCATCCCAAGATCGGCGAGGGTCGTCAGGCTGTTGAGCGCCACAAGCACTGCCCACGTTCCATAACCGGCGGATCCGACCTTTCTCAAAATCAGCGGAGTCATGACCAAAGGCACAGGCAGGACCAGCAGAACGCGGAGTCCGCTGGAGAGCACGTTTCGAATGATTTTGGCGCTGAGAGACAGTTGCATTTAGAGTCGAAGGAACAACCTCAGGTTTGGCCGTGCGCGGGGGTAGCTGCGTTTGCGTACTTGTTTCCATTCTGTAGAGCATCCAGGTCCGCTTTGACCATCATGGCGATCAATTCCTCGAAGGTGACTTCCGGCTTCCATCCCAGCTTCTCGCGAGCTTTCGTGGCGTCGCCACAAAGATGGTCCACTTCCGCGGGACGAATCAACTTGGGATCAATCTCGACGTAGTTCTGCCAGTCCAAGCCAACGGCTGTGAAGGCCACGTCCAGCAACTCGCGAATGCTGTGGGTCTTTCCGGTTGCCAGCACGAAATCTTCAGGGGTCGGTTGCTGGAGGATCAACCACATGGCACGAACATAGTCGCCGGCGAATCCCCAATCCCGTTTCGAGTCGAGATTGCCCATGAGAAGCTTCTTTGCCAGGCCGCATTTGATGCGCGCCACCTGGTGAGTGACTTTTCGAGTGACGAACTCTTTACCCCGGCGGGGGGATTCGTGATTAAACCCAATCGCAGAGGCCGCAAAGAGGCCGTAGCTCTCGCGATAGTTCACGGTGATGTAGTGCCCAAAAACTTTTGCGGCGCCATAAGGACTTCGAGGATAGAACGCTGTCCTTTCCGATTGAGGCGTCTCTTGCACTTTGCCAAACATCTCCGAACTGGAGGCCTGAAGAAACTTCGCCTGGGGCCGGTGCTTGCGAAGCGCCTCCAAAATACGAACGACGCCCAGGCCAGTTACATCGCCGGTCAACACAGCTTGGTTCCAGGAAACCGGAACAAAGCTTTGCGCCGCCATGTTATAAACCTCGTCCGGTTGCACGGCGTGCATAATGCTGTCCAGAGAGGACTGGTCCGTCAGGTCGCCCTCGACAAGCTCGATATCGTCCATGATCGATTCGATGCGATCAAATTTGTTTACACTGCTGCGGCGAACCAGGCCAAACACTTTGTACCCCTTGCCCAGCAGCATTTCGGCAAGATAGGAGCCGTCCTGCCCGGTAACGCCAGTAATCAGTGCCCTCATTTCGGTACCCCCAAATTCTGAATTGAACGACGCACGGTGCAAATGGCGAGCATGCGGTTTAATACGGCTCGATCTCCTGGCCGTCTACTTCGACTGCTACGGACCGCTGGATCGATTCAATACTCACGACAAACCAACTTCTGTTCTTGCGTCGCACGATGATCCCCAGCATACCTGCTAAGAGGGCCAGTCTTCACGCGAACGCGCCGCCCTGCAGTGAGATAAGGGTGCGGCTCAGTGCGAACTCCGCGATCCAAGATATTGCGAATGCGAGCTATTTCAATTTCCGGCACGGGGCAGGCGGCGCTGCTGAAACCGACCAACCGAACCACGCCGGGAACTTGGAGCACGCGAAGCCGTTCGGCCAACTGAAGATGAACGAACACGTAATTTGGAAAAAGAGGAAGATCGAGCCGCACGCGTCTATCTTTCCAGCGGCGCAGGCTATTATACAGCGGCAAAAACGCCTCTACCGATCGCTTCTCAAGTTCGGCCGCAACTTTTTTCTCGCGGTTGGCACACGTGTAGGCAGCATACCAATGGATTTCGGTGAGTGGACTCCGCAAGTCCGAGAGAAGCGCGTTGGGCTCGCTGAGCGCCGGTATTGTGCTGATGTCATCCACGTTAATCCCTGAGACAGCTCCGCCCCGTCACTTACAGGGCAATTTGTGACCTAACCCATTGCTTTTCATCCGCTTACAGTCAACTCTGCGAAGCAGACGGCCCGTCGGTACGGAGGGCGAGGGCTTCTGAGCCGACTCCAAGTCTTTTGAGGCCACGTGTGCGGAGCGTCGCCGTTTCGTGTGGCCCACGGCGCGCTCGCATGAAAGGTGGCCGCAACTTCCAAGGCCAGAGACTTTGCGCGGATCAGCTGGATCAATTTCCGTCCAGCTCTTGTTGGCAAGAGCCAAAGCGCGACGACTGCAAATGCAAGGAAGGTCCCAATCATCATGATCACCAAGCGAGATGGCGCGACTTTCGTTCCGGGACTTTTCCGGGATCCAGAACCTTGACGCTGGGTGTGTCTTTGGCTTCTTGAACCTTGGCCAATTCGAATTGTTCGGTCAGCAACTCGAAGACAGTTTCTTGGATCTTGGCATTGCGGTAATAATCCGCGTACTTGGCGCCCAGCAATGGCAAATTCTTAATGGTGGGAAACGGGATGCTGCCGTTCGGCATCGGATGGCGGGTTTGCGGAGGTGTGATGGATGGGATTGGCTCGGCAGATCCTTTTACTTGCAGGCCGCCGAGTTTTTCCAATTGTTTGCGAAGTTCAGCAACCCGTCCGCTGAGTGCGCGGACGCGCGCGTTATCGTCGGTATAAATCTGGCGAAGGCCCTCAAGTTGGGATTGCGCGACGATCAACTGACCGGTTAGCGTGCTGGCCGCATCGAGCATGGCCTTACCTTCGGTTTGCATGTCCAGGGTATTGTTCTTGCTGGAAAACTGGGCTAACAGCTCAGTGGCGTCATCCAGGTCCTTTGTGCGACCTTAAGACGTTCCTGAAGGAACACACGTTCGCGATGGGCAGGCGACGTGGACAATTCAGTGACCAGTTGGTTCAACTGGTCGACATAAGCGTTGGCGATAGCGGCGGCACGTTGTGGGTCACGGTCGGTCACCTGATGGTAATAATGCCGCTTTTGCGGTCCTCGTAGATGCCGGTGCGTGAGTCAAGCGTCTTCGCGCGTCAATCGTCAACCGAGTTGCCATAGACTTTTTGAGATTGAACTGTTCGACGATGCGATCCTGGGCGGTTTCACTTCGAAGAACTCCTACAAAAAGCGCTCCCGTGCTTTTCAGGCCGAGCAAGTCACTTCCTAACCCCGCCAAGCCGCCGCCTGCTTTGCCAGCGAGCGCCGCGACCATGGCCAGCCCTGAAGAGGAAGACTGGGTGTCGGGAGGCATAAGCTGGGTTACAGCGGTGTAGGATTTGGGAGAACGAAAGCAATGAGTGTGGAAACGAGGAGACCGGCGACGGCGGCACGGAACAGAGTGGTGCGGCGGTCCCATAAATACCGGAGTAGCTCGGCCTGACGCGCGCGGGCGAACTCGAGTTCACGCTGCTCGAGCAACTCCGGATCGAGCACCTGAGGATCAGGTGGCTCTGGCCTTTGTTTTACTCCAGTTCCGCTCATGCGTCGGTATCCTTAATCCATCGCCTAAAATTCGAGTTAGTCATGGCTCCCAGCCGATGCAACGGCAATCGCAAGTCCAGGGGATAGAAAGCTGAGTCCTAAGGAAGAAGTCCAATTGGTCTGAGGCCCCGGGTGCCAGAAGCGGGTACAATCCAACGCTCATACTGAAGCAACCCGGTGATATTGAGATTGTTGTGGAGCCACCAATTAACGGTGACGGAAGCCGTCATTGACATTGCCACCGCCGGGATAAAATCATTGGCCACATCTGAAATGACGATATCCAAACTGAACGGAGTTGCGCGCGCTCAGAGTGATAAGTCATCCAAGCCCTGATAGCCGTGACCTTCGCGACCAACCCAACTGCCGATAAGGTAAGCCTTCGTTGTTATAAAGGTCGTGGTAGTAGCTGTCGTAGTAATTGAATTTGCCGCCCGCGGCCGGGGTCGGCTCATCATGAAGCTTGGGCGTATCGGTGTAGGAAGTTTCCAGACGCGGAGATCGAACTTCGAAAGCTTCGGGAAATGGCTGCAGGTAGAGTCCCGGGGCAAAGCAGCGCGAGAGACATCCGCTAAGGGCGAGATGTTATCGGTGGCAAGCGAGTCGCTATATATAGTGAGCCAGTTGCGCAGACCAGGGATACGATAGTTGAAATCGAATCCGGAGATGCGCTTTCCGGGATTGGGTGCACCAGGAGGGTATTGATCGCTGTTGGTGAGGCTGAAATAACTGAGACAGATTGCCTTGGGCGTAATGGCGCGGCCAACGCCGGCAAATTCCGCAGTGCGGCTGAAACCGAATTCGAGATTCGGAACCGGCTTAAAACTGATCTTCTCGCCGTGAATTACAGGCCGAGGAGGAAATTGATTTCCCGATAATTTGCCCATGAACACATCGATTTTCATGGGGCCGAGCAATTGCGAGAGGAAAGGAATTTCGAAAGGCGCCTCTCTCGTTACGCGGAACATATAAATTGGAGCTGCGTTGTTGCTCATGAGGAACGCATTGCTGTAATCAGGGGACCACCACATACTCTGCTTGCCAAAGGAAAAGATCCAATTGGCCTGATTCGAAGAAATGTACGTGTCCATGAGCCGAAATTGGCTGATAGAGAGGAAAGTGCCTGGCTGAACGGGGTTATTGTCCATCACCGCGATGGCGTTATTCACGGCCGCGGAATAAGTAGGAGACGAGGGAGCGTACTCATATTCGCCGCTGACGTAAATGGCGAATCTGCCCTGAGTGACCCAAGCGGAGCCGCCCGCAATTGCGTTAACGCCTTCACCGTACGGGCGGCCAAAATCGTCAACGACAGTCTGACCGAAATGATAGCTATCGTGCAGCGTGGGACCGCTGATGCCCATGACTCGCGTGTACAGAGATTCCAGGCGCGCCGAAGTTTCCTCTGAAGAACTACCGCCCAGGCGCTCAGAATCCGTGGCAAATTCCTTGAGAAGCGCAGAGTAAAGTCCGTTGATTTCTTCTGTGACGTCACTGCGAGTAGCAACGCGTTCGCCTGCTTCTTCCAACATGCTGGCGCATTCCTGTCGCGTCCACGGACGCATACCCATGAATTGCGATTGGACGTAACCCAGCGAGATGAGCCGGTCGAAAGCTGGATATATCCAGCTACTGAGGGGCACAAAGGTAGTTCCTAGACTGTGGGTGCCGGAATCGGTGGTGTGGCCCGCGAATTCTCCGTAGCTCAGCCACTCCGCGCCGCCCAGTTCTGGATCATGATGGGCTCGATAGGCCTGCTTCCCGGCATACCAGCCAATCAAGCTGCCTATCAGCACGTCGGAAGGAAAGTGTTGCTTTGCGGTGATGCGGGCCGTGCTGATTGTGGAGGCGAGGCCATAGGCCAAAATGGAAGTCAGCGGACCGGGATACTCGTGAGCGACAACGCTGGCGATGGCCCATGCAGTGGAAGCGTGCTCGGAAGGCATCGAAGCGCCGCCCGACCAGAAATTGCCAGCATATTGCGGATGGTCTAGAGGACGGGTTCGGCCAAATGCGAATTTCAATCCTTCCGTAATGATCACAGCATTGAGCGCAGCTTCGCCGGAAAGGAAACCCGTTTCTCTTTTGTGATCGTCATGAGTGATCTGGCCCCAAGCCCACATGCCACCACCGATGCCAACCATGGCGCCAATACCGTAATTCGAAAGATTCAAACTGTTGTTCAGTCGCGAAGGCGAGTTAGACAAATGCCGGCTGAAATCGGAGTCTGTGGCGAGCAACCCGCCCGTAGCCATGCCGAATGGGACGATGATGTCGGCGTCAGCCCAGGTCAAATGACGCGGGAAGGTCCAAAGCTCGACCTGATCCTTGGCGATGCGCTTGATCATATGAGCGTTGAAACTTGTACTGTAATCGGGAGCTGATGCGGGATCCGCGGGAGACTTGGTTTGCGGAGCCGATGGCGCGGGCACCGGCATCTGCGCTCCTTCCTGAGGAGACGGAGCCGTCGTTTGTGCCACACATCCCGGCACAAATCCGCTGCACATAATCATCAGCACATTTAGGCCAACAAAAGCGCCGAGCGAGCGGTGCGCCATGTAGGCCATCCTTTCCAATCAGAATCAAAACCTTTTGACATTCGGCTTTCCGCAGTGCCCTGGTGCGAGAAGATGATGCAAACCGCAGAAACAGAAAAGCGCAACAGCGGTGCGGCTTGAACGTCTCCATGCGAAAGCTGCGAATGCATGTTGTTGTTCATCAACTCACTTTCTCCGCTACGGGTGAATGTAGGCCACAGCGAGCGCCACCGACGAGGCGACCTGAGCCGTCTGCATAATGGTGGTCCAGTTCACCCCTCCGACTTTGGGAGTCTTCTCTGGAACCACGACGGTGTCGCCAGGCCGCAATGTCGACTTCAGCGGGTCGCCAGCGAACAAGCTCGAACTCGTGGACTTCGAGCCGATCACGGAGCCATCAGCACGAATCACGAACACGGCCTTTTTGTCGGCGAGCGGTGTTAAGCCGCCTGCCTGGCTGAGATACCACTTGGCAGAGCGGCCGTTTTGCGCGGTCAAAGCGGTTGGGTTGAACACCTGTCCGTTCACGGTTACCACGTTGGCCTTCTTTGGAATGAACAACACATCGCCGTCGCGCAGAGCGATATCTGCTGGAGTGTTCTTCCAGTGACTTACGTCTGAACTGATGTGGATGACCACGCGGCCAATCGGCGGGTTCGTAGAAAGCTGGTTCAGAGTTGAATCAGTTTGCGCCAAGGCGTTCACCTTTGCGTTCTTTTTGTCCTGATCATCTTCAGGTAGTTCCTTGAGCTGGATGCGTTCTGCCTTGATGCGATTGATAAGTTCCAAGCGACTTCGCGCTTCCATTTCCCGGACCTCACGGCGCATCAAAATAGCGCCATAGGGATAAGCTTCTTTTGTGTATCCGCCAGCGCGTTCGAGTACAGCGCTCAATCGTTCGCCGGGCTGAATACCGTAGGTAGAAGGATGAGTCACTTCGCCACCGACCTTGACTGCGGCGCCCACGTCATTCCAACCCGGGTTTTGGCGGATGGCAAGAACATCGCCGCTACGCAACGGAACATCTTCGGTAGCGTTTCCGTTGGTGAGAGAGGCGAGCGAGATTTCCATCTGCTCGGCGGTGCCGCCTGACGCGGCATAACGGGTAAGGTCGGCGGTGTTGGTGTCGGCACTGCGCTTCAGGCCGCCAGCCGCTCGAATCAAATCTTCGACGTGCATATTCCCGGTATAGGGATAACGACCCGGCTTGGCCACCGCGCCGGTGATTTCGATGATGCTGGGATCAACCTGATCCGTATTTTTGTGAATGAGGAGGCGATCGCGCGGCTGCAAGAGAATGTTGTCCGCGCTAGTTCCCTTCAAAGCTTCTCCGAGATTGACGCTGAAAATCTCGGAAGTTCCGTCGGGATGGATGCGGAAGAGCTGAGCGGTATTCAGCGCGGCATCAGGGGTAAGTCCACCGGCGAGATACACGGCATCGCGCAACGAGGCCTGGCCAGAGGTGCGATAAGTGCCGGGGGCGCGCACCTCACCTACGACGGAAACCGTGGGAGCAGGCTCAAAATCAAAACGGCTGAAAATTCTCACGGTGTCCAAGGGTTGCAGTGATGGAGCGGCAGCCGGGTCCTTCATGGCCGAGGCGAGATCGAAGCTCACAACGGTAGGATGAAAATCCGGCGGATTTAGCCGAATGATTTCGCCGTAATGCGCGGCAGGTTCGGGAAGTATGTCTTTGTAGGAATTAATGAGGTCGGTAAACTTCATTCCTTCGCGGAAGGAATATCGGCCAGGGCGGAGAACGTGGCCTTGCAGGTAAATCGTGTCCTGGTTGTAGGGAGCGATTGGAAAAATATGAATTTCGTCGCCATCCTGAACCTTGAAGTCAGCGAGCTGTGCAGCTTCGCTATGGTCAGGTGAAAGATCAAGGCTCAGCATGGTGCGCTTTTCATGAGCTTCGAGGCGCTGCACTTCAATGTGCCGCAAAGCAGCAGCGGGCAAAATGCCGCCGGCAAGCGCCAGCACATCGGCGACGCTCTTTTCATCATTCAATTCGTAGATGGCCGGCCGACGGACCATTCCGGTGACGGTAACCTGCGGGCCGAGCGGCGGCACCATCAACGTGTCGCCGTTTTCGAACTTTTGTGCGTCCGGCGTGACCCCGCGCAATAACAAATCGTAAGCATCGATGCGTTCGATTTCCTGGCGACCGCGCATGTGTTTGAGAGAACGCAAAGAGCCGCGAGAGGTTGCCCCGCCTGCAGCAACTAAGGCATTCAATGCAGTGGAAAGCGAGCTAATGTCGTAAGCTCCTGGTTCCACGGCTTCACCAACAACGTAGACACGAATTGTGCGCAGGCGAGATACGGATACGTCGGCGGAGGTGTCGCGGAACTGAGTACCGATGGCCTTCTGCACCGCTGCTTGCACCTCTCCGAGGGATCTGCCGCTTACGAGTAACGGACCGGCCTCGGGTAGTGTGACGCGACCTTCGCGGTCCACAATGCGAGTGAGCCTGGTAGAAACACCTCCCCACAAATCGATGGAGAGACTGTCTCCCGGCCCAACCACGTAATCGGGTCCGACCGGCAAATCCATGGGAACGCTGCGAAGATCACGAATCCCATCGCGAAAGACAGCGGTGCCGAAACGTTGTGGGGGAAGATCACGAGACGGCGCCTGCATGTATAGGTCGTAAAGCGAAGGGATATCCGAGTACGGATTGGGGCGGCGCACCATGCCATTCGACAAAGGTTCGCGTTCAGCAAGCCGTGGTTTGCGGCGATAAAGGCCGCCCGGCATTACTCCAGATTTCCCGGTCATTGCGTATTCGTTATCGGCCGGTCGGTTCTGATTGTTTTGGCGTTGCGAGTCTTCCTGCCGCGAGTCTGCTGGGGAATTGTTTTGCAGGTTTGGAGAGCTGTTGCCGTAATTGCCAGAATCGCCCTGTTGAGTCAGATCGCCCGGTTGTTTAAGGGGATCGGAGATGTTCTGGAGCAGAGAAGTGTCTGAGCCAGGGCCAAATTGAAGATCATCCGGATTGTTTTCCGTTTGGATGATCTGCTGGTTGCTCGAATATGGCTGGCCCTGATCCGGATAGTTGGGATTCTGCTGGTAATTAGGATTCTGTTCACGCTGCGGCGCGTTGCGGTCGAGATTCGGGTTTGTACGGTTTTGCTCGCCATTGGATTCGGGAACACAATCCCAGTTCTCGTCGGGTTCACAGGGGAGGTATTTTGTCTGGTTGCTGGTGTTTCGCCGCTGATTGTTTTGCTGAGATTCTCCTTCGGCTTCAATCTGGACGAGGTGGCGGGCGCGCTCCTTTGCCAGGTAATCCTGTTCCTTGCCAAGGGCCGAATCCGGATTGATGCTGGGGCGCAAGTAACCATAACGCTGTACAAGGCGAGTCACGACAGAGCGAAAAGCAACATCGTTCACCAGTCGATCAAAAACGGCGTCGTCGGTGAGGTCCTCATCACTGATGATCTGACCATTGTCGCTGGCTTCCTTGGCGATCCAGCGTTTTACCTCGACCAGCAAGCCCGGGTCCTTGATCAGCACCTCTTTGATTTGTGGAGCGGAGGCAGCGACACGCGACAGGTTTCCTTTCTCCAATTCGGAGTACTGCATCTTTGGCGCACGGTATAAGCTGTCATCGCGCTGCTGAGTTTGCTGCTGTTGTCTGGTTTGCTGTTGCTGGCGAGTGTCCTGCTGCGCGTGCGCAGAGAATAGCGAAGCGGTCAAAAGCACGGGAAATAAAAAACGTGTGATTCGTGTCAGCTTCATACGCTCAATTCCCTTCAATTGACATCACTGCCGCGGATGACCGTTTCGGCGACGTTTTTCACCGCGCTCAGGAAACCTTGCTCCGAGGGTTCAATATCGTCGGCGTGGATATCGAGGGATGCCCAATAGCAAACGGAATAGCTCTCCTGGGCGGCAACGGCAATAATTCGCAGCGCTGGGAATTCGCGCAAGAGCTCGTCGCAAATGGCCGGTCGTTTGCCAGGCTTCTCGGCGGTAACGACCAGAAGATCGGGCGACGTTTTGTGCACTAACTCCCGAATCTCGTTCTCGTCTGTGACTTCGCCGACGATCTGGATCCAGGGCTCTTCCTCGAGCATCTCGACTAACAACTCACGCATCAGTTTGGGCTGATTCGCCATGAGAACACGGAATGTCTTAACCATAGCTATCCCCTTTGTCCCCCAAGTATTTAGGGTCTGGAGAAAAAAGGAAGGGCCAACGTGGGACCTATTCGGTACCTGCCAGACGGACTGCAAAACAACCCTAAAGGACCAATCGCGTGTAGTGCTCGGGCCATATGGACGTTAGTCCGTCGCTTAGCCTTGGGCCGAGAATGCCGTGTAATTGTCTGAGGAAAAACCTGTAGACCGGCCGTTACTATACTCTAGTGCATAGGGTACTTTGTGGATATCTATAAACTTAGTTGACAGCTAAACCCTTTACTTTTAGACTTTGTGTGCCAGCGTTACGGTACTTGTCTTTTCATCTTCCGCCCTTGGGGTCCGCCAGCTTAGCCCTCTCGTGTATGACAGGAGTTAAGTAGAGAGTGACTATGAGTGAACCAAGTAACTGCAGGGCTTCACAAGAAGTGAGTGTCTATCTGTTAGCTGAGAATCGACTATTACGCGACACCTTGGCGCGCCTGCTAAGAAAACGCTCGGAAATCAATGTGGTGGGAGTGAGCCGGGGATCGGAGACTCGTAAAGATGACATTGTCGCGTCGCGTTGCGACGTTGTGTTAATGGATTCTTTCGAGAATGCGAGTTGCGGGCAATTATTAGAGGAATTGGACGAGCAAGAATCAAGTGTTCGGTTTCTTCTGTTTGGAATGGACGATGACCCCGACGTGTTCTTAAAGGCAGTGCACTTCGGGATCTGCGGGTACCTGCTCAAAGAGGCCTCTGCGGCGGAAATTGTGGCTGCGGTACGGGCAGCGCGCAGAGGTGAGGCAACCTGCCCTCCGAGTCTGTGTATGACCCTCATTCAGTACCTGAGCAAGAGGAAGTACGAGAGAGACGAAGTAGCGGACGCGCAAGCGGTGGCCCAGAAGACCCTTACTCCCCGTCAACTACAGTTGATTCGGCTGGTGGCTGAGGGCTTAACCAACAAGGAAATCGCAGCGAACCTGAATCTTTCACAGTTCACGGTAAAAAACCACCTGCGGCGCGTGATGCGGCAAGTCGAAGCAGCGAGCAGGCATGATGCCGTAGACGCACTGCGCGCGAGCGGCCAGCTAGCGACCTGATCGACCCGCGATCGCCATAGGATCCACACAACTCTCGGTCCAGCGAGCTTGTCCGAACAACCGCGTCCAGCGAACCCGAGTTGGGTCGCCAGCCCCTGCACGAGTTGAGAACGGACTCGGAGGATTGATCAGTTGCCCCGAATCTTGGCAAAGTGTGCTCCCGATCCAGAGCCACCACACTACTCTCGCAAGACGCACGGTGTTTCTTTATCGCCACAACAGGGTTCAGTAGCGATGGCCAACGGTCACTCGGTGCTGTGATCTAGGTGCTACTGCTTTTCGCGCATTTGTGTTATGTCTTTGTCTCCTTTGTTACGGGAAAGTGCGAGGCACCCGATGGGATCCAAGGGTAGCCCGTTTATCTCAGTTTCGGAAGCATACGTCGGTGTCTGTGCATCGCGTCCTTTCTTGATTAATCCTTGCAATCGAGCTTCAGATTGTCGAGAATTCCCGCCCGCACGGCCTGTTACCCGCACTTAAACACTTGAATGTGAGCGGCACGCGGGTGCCACTTAGTGAGGAGGGGGACACATGGGTACTCTGCGAAACCTCGCTGCGGTGGCTTTGCGTCGTGTTGTGTCGGTTGTCGGTGCAGGAATGAGCCAGCACGCGCGCGTGCCTAGAGTCGCGCTGCTCGTTGGACTAATCTTCGCGATCCACCCGCGGGCTTATGGTCAGATTCACTACGTTCAGTCGGCGAACAGCGTGTCCTCGACATCGGCGACCGCAATGTCAGCGTCGTTCTACGAGCAACACCACTGCAGGCAACGCAATCGTCGTAGCCGTAATGGGGTTGGTCCGGCGATCAGCTCCGTAGTTGACACCCAAGAGCAATACTGTATGCGCTGGCAGTGGCCGTCCGGAACGGGCAATGCTATCTGTTATGCCACGAATATTAAAATGGGGCGGACACGTCACGGCAAATTTCGCGTCCAGCAGCTGATTCGGTCTGATTTACATTCATGAATATTCAGGCGTGGCGGCAAATTCGCCATTGGACCAGACCTCCTCGCAAACAGGAACAGGAACCGCGATAACCTCCGGGGCGAAGACCACAACCCAAGCCAATGAGCTGGTGTTCGGGACCGCATCCGTGGACTACTGCCGTCTCGGCTGCAGGAACTGGCATTCACGAGCGGCAGACTGCCGGCGGCAACATGTCCGAAGACATGGTTGTAAGTGCGACCGGAAGCTATGCCGCGACATTCACGCAGTCTAAGAGCGGAAACTGGGCAGCCCTAATGGCGACGTTCAAAGCAGCTGCCCCTCCCAGCGCACTAATAGCCTATGTGCAGTCGGCGAATGGCGTGTCGACGCAAAGCGCGAGTACGGTTTCGGCTTCATTTGCGAGTACGACGTTGGGCAATGCCATCATCGTGGCCGCGTCTGCGGGACCCGCTATCAGTTCAGTAACCGACACACAAAACAACACCTACGCACAGGCGGTGGCTTCCGGATCGAATGCTATCTATTATGCGACGAACATCAAAGGTGGGGCCGATACGATCACGGCCAAGTTCGCATCGAGCAGTGGATTCAGCATTATCTACATTCACGAGTATTCAGGCGTGGCGGCGAATTCGCCGTTGGACCAGACCTCCTCGCAGACAGGGACCGGGACGGCGATCAACTCGGGAGCAAAGACTACCACCCAAGCCAGTGAGTTGATATTCGGGACCGCATCCGTGGACTACTCGGTCTCCGCTGCCGGAACTGGATTCACGAAGCGCCAGACTGCCGGCGGGAACATGTCGGAGGACATGGTCGTGAGCGCAACCGGAAGCTATGCCGCGACATTCACGCAAAGCGCCAGCGGAGGTTGGACTGCGCTTATGGCCACTTTCGCGGCCGTAGGCACGGCACCACCGCCGTGCACCACACCAACGGCACCGACGAATGTCGCTGCCACTGCTGTGTCGGGCAGCGAAATCGATCTGACGTGGAATGCAAGCACTTCTTCCTGCAGCGGAATTACCTACACCGTTTTTCGCAGCACGAGTTCAGGTTCGACCGGCAGCCAAATCGCCAGTGGGGTAGCCGGGACGTCTTACCACGATACGAGTGTTTCGGCTGGCACGACCTATTACTACAAGTGGAAGGGACGAACGCTGGTGGCACGTCGGGTCTATCGAACCAAGCCAGCGCAACCTCTTTAACTTCGTGCACCACACCAACGGCACCGACGAGTGCCGCTGCCACTGGTGTGTCGAGCAGCGAAATCGATCTGACGTGGAACGCAAGCACTTCTTCCTGCAGCGGAATTACCTACACCGTTTTTCGCAGCACGACTTCAGGTTCGACTGGCACTCAAATCACCAGTGGGGTAGCCGCGACGTCATATCACGACACGACTGTTTCAGCTGGCACGACCTACTACTACGAAGTGGAAGGGGTGAACGCTGGCGGCACGTCAGGTCTATCGAACCAAGCGAGCGCAACTTCTTTAACTTCTCCGCCACCAACAACCAGCAGTATCGCGATTGACACCGGTTCAACCGCTGCGGTGGATGCTTTCGCGGCGGACGAGTACTTCTCTGGTGGCACTATGTACTCCACCGCGAACACGATCAATACCAGCAAGGTGCCGGACCCGGCTCCCGCGGCCGTGTACCAGACGCACCGCTACGGCACTTTCACCTACGTTATTCCCGGCCTGACGCCTGGGGCAAACTACCTGGTGCGTTTGCACTTTTGCGAGGTCTATTGGGGCGCTTTCGCCAGTGGAGGCGTGGGCTCGCGCTTTTCAACGTGAGCATCAATTCGCCAGCGAGTTGTCGAACTTTGACGTGTATAAGGATGCCGGCGGCGCCAACATTGCCGACATAAAAGAATATACGTTCCCGGCAAACACAAGTGGACAGATCATTATTCAGTTCACTCCGGTCACAGATCAAGCATTCGTGAGCGGTATCAAGTAATACCATTTGTATCAGCTATCAATCCATGCGGTCCGGCCGTTGGCTATTTCGCCGCAGATACGAACTACGTCGGGGGCACCTGCATTAACCACGCAAACACAATCGACACAAGCAAGGCGAATGACCCCGCGCCGTCTCCCGTCTACCAAACAGCCCGCATAGGAGCTTTTTCCTACAGCGGCTCCAGGGTTACGGCAGGAAGCAATTATCTGGTGCGATTACATTTCGCGGAAACGTATTGGACTTCCGCTGGACAGCGCGATTCAATGTCAGCATTAATGGCACGCCAGTGCTGACGAATTTCGACATCTACGCAGCCGCGGGTGGACAAAACGTCGCCTGCGTTAAGGAGTTTACAACCCAGGCCAATTCCAGCGGGATCAACGTAACGTTCACCAGCGTAGTGGACAATTCCCTGCTCAGTGGAATCGAATTTTACGGACCAACCCCCACCTCCGGCTCCGGCTCTCCCGATTTTTCAATTTCTGCATCGCCGTCGTCCGAGATGGTCCAGGCTGGCACGCAAACGACCTATGCGGTAACGATCACGCCGGAGAATGGGTTCAACGGGTCGGTGACACTGAGCGTGAGCGGGGTTCCTTCTGTCGACACCGCCACTTTCAATCCAGCGACCCTAACAGCGGTTCAGGAAACTCCACGCTGACTCTCTCCACTTCCGCTTCGCTCGCATATTCCGATTCAACGTTGACGCTTACCGGCACGAGTGGCTCGCTGACACATTCGACCACCGTCGGACTGCTGGTCGGGGCCGCCGCTCCTCTGGTCGTCACCCTGAATTCTAGCGTGGCCAATATCGCTACAGAGTTACACGGAACATCGGAGTATCTAAGCGATGGCAACGCTGCTGTGTCTGGAATCCCAAGTTCTAGCCTGTGCCCACCACCTTTACGGTCCCGTGTCTGTACATGACCGACGGGCCGGCCGGAGTCACACATAACGGACCACTCCATGGGGGGGGATCAATACCACCGCTCTGCCCGCTCCTATCTTGCTCTCGGCAAGTTGGGTCCCGGGTTGGCGACCACATACGGACAAGTGATTGGTCAGAAGCCAAGGATTTGGCGAACGGACTTGTACACGGTCCTGCATTAATATCGCGCGAACCTTGCAAAACGGGAGGGCTTCGACTTCGGCGAAGATCCTTTCCTTACAAGCCAAATCGCCGTAGGAGAGATCCAAGGCATTCAGTCTCAGCATGTAATCGCCGATGTAAAACATTTCGCGGCCAACAACCAGGAAACTGACCGGAAACTGGTAAATGTGACCGTCGACGAGCGCACCATGCGGGAAATTTATCTGCCGGCATTCGAAGCCGCGGTCAAACAGGGAAATGCCGGCTCGATCATGTGCGCATACAACCAGGTCACAATCGCACCAAACGGGCCTTCGGGTTCTGCAGGCTACATGTGCGCGAATAGCTACTTACTAACCAATGTCCTCAAGCAGGAGTGGGGATTCCAAGGCTTAGATTTTCCGACTATGGTGCAACCCACGGAATATCGACAGTAGCAGCGGCAAACGCGGGACTTGATTTGGAGATGCCAGTAGCCTTTATTTACGATCAGACCGACGTACAAAACGCGATAACCGCTAACCAGGTCACCTCCGCCACATTGGACGACAAGCTCTTCCGCCGCTCGAGACCATGATGTCCTCTCAATCGTTTGGCAGAACCCGCCCGCAACAACGACTGTTCCGAAACAACTCAACCACTGCGCAAACGATCGCCGAACAGGGCATGGTGCTCCTGAAGAACACCGGCATCCTACCCATTAACCCAAGCACGCTTGTGCACAAAAAGATCGCAGTGGTCGGCCCATATGCGGGAGCAGCCATGACCGGAGGCGGGGGAAGTTCGTGGGTATCGCCGAACGTTACACTCACCGCGCCGTGGCAGGCCATCCAGACTCGCTCCGGCGTGACCGTCAGCTACGCCGATGGGCATGACTCGACCGCGGCTCAAACGCTTTGCAAAATTCGGATCTCGCGACGTCATGATAGGCGACGCAGAATTCGAAAACTATGACGATTCGATCGCGTTAAGCACGAATCCAATCGTGCCTCCGTTCAGCAAGCATCTACACAAATTTCGGCAATACTCAGGTGTCCGTCGATCAGAAATCGTTGGTGTCGAACGTCTGGACGCGCAACACAACACGATTGTCGTCATCAAAAGCGGAACCGGGCTGCTCCTGGGCAACTCGACTTACAACTGGGAGCCTGTCGTTCCCGCGATCCTCGAAGCGTGGTATCCGGGTGAACGTGACGGCGAGGCAGTAGCCGCAGTGCTGTTTGGTGACGTAACCCTTCCGGAAAACTGCCGCTCACGTTCCTGGCCAATGCGTCTGACGTGAGTCCGCCACTGTGGAACCTGACAAGCAACTTCTTCGCGACCAACCAGCAATATCCCGGTCAAGCGCAATATACGGCCGGCGGTGGTCAAGCGACGTGCACTGTGGACAATGTCACGGAGAACAATGTGTCCGATAACGGTCCCGACAGCAGTTGCAACGAGACCTATTCAGAAGGGCTGTTCGTTGGTTATCGATACTACGATCAGAACAACATCACGCCACTATTTCCTTTTGGGTTGGCTTCCCGTACACCACATTCTCATTCGCGAATCTGTCGGTCTCTCCGACTACCTTCTCGTTCACTAGCAATCCCAAACGGACCGTGGCCGTACAAGTTCGATATCAAGAACACCGGTACAACGTTGTCAGGCGCAGATGTCGGCGAACTCTATGTCGGTATACCATCCGGTATAGGCGAACCACCCAAGTGGTCGAACGGATTCCATAAGACAGCGGTGCTGGGGCCCGGCGCGACAAAACATGTGAAAATCACGCTGAACTTGCGATCGTCGCTTCCTGGGACGTGCCCAGTCACAGTGGAAGGTGGCGCCCGGAACCTACACGATCATGGTAGGGGACTCTTCCCGGAATACGCCACTGACAGCGACGGTGACGATAGGTTGATACACGATTAGAATCCGATCAGGCCCTTGTTTCTGGGTAAGCGTGAGGTGAAGGCCGCCATGTCGATAGGGTGGCCTTTACGAATGAAGCATGCACAGCTACCAGACAGGATGCACACCGAGGCTGCGCGGGATTCTTAGTGACGGCCGGTAACTACAACCTCCGAAATCAACTGAGCAGCCTTACGTGATTTCCCGGTGCTCCACCATGGCCACCTCCACCGCATCCGTTAATCTCGACGGTTTGGCCAGGTGCGAGCGCGAAGCCTGCGGGCTGGCCCCCTGCGCCACCCGTGCCACCAACCAAAAGCTCCGGTCGCTTCGATTCGGACTTTCTATCTCCCCACCGTTCCGCTCTGTATGTTGCTCGCCGGAAACAGAAAGCCACATCCCCTGCAGGTCGACAGAAACGATCTCAATTGGCGAATCCGACTGCTCAACCACGTAGACTAGCGGTAAGATACTTTCTGGTCCCGCGACGGTCGCGTGACTTGAGTTAGCCTTGGACAGTAAACCTACATGCGTCGCTATCGTGTTGTTGCTGCTGGGCAATACCGAAACTCCCCATCAGCAAAAGCAAGCCCAAAAAGCAAATTATCATTCTCATTCTCAAACCCCATAGCAATGCCAAGCTGACGTTCAGGGTGAAGTGGCTTGCACAGCTGGATCCATAAAATAACATGACTGATCGGGAGAACCATCAAACTTGTTTCGTCGCTAGGCTGTATGTCGAGGCTTCAGCGGACTCCGGCGGGAAGTTCCACGATGCGATTGATCGGATGCTCTGCGATGCAGGAGAGCACGTTGCGCAGGTAGGCTTCTGGGTCGATTCCGGTTCGGTTTCGCAGTTCCGATCAGACTATAGATCGCCGCGGCACTTTCTCCACTTCGATCTGATCCTGCGAACAAGTAATTCTTTCTGCAAAGAGCCAGAGCGCGGAGCGCTCGTTCCATGGTCAGGACCGGACGCTTACCTTTCTGGACTATCGATAAGTTTATTCGTCAAATTGTGGGCGCGGCGGCAAACGCTGCTCACCACCCTTGCGTTGAATTTCTTATAAGACCTCGCCCATCAAAATTGTTA
>CAVUNS010000017.1:0-22273 GCA_963742905.1 Candidatus Acidiferrales bacterium
AGGTCGCTGGCCGCTCCCAGGAACCACTCCACGTCCATGCGTCCCATCCTGCTCAAGGGACTCGATGCCCTCCTCTCCATCGCCCAAATGCCTGGCGGCATCCCCGTGGGCACATTAGCCATCGGCAAAGCCGGCGCCATCAACGCCGCGCTGCTCGCAGCGGCGATCCTCGGCAACCAACATCCCGAAATTCGCGAAGCCCTGCGCAAATTCCGTGAATCGCAAACCGCCAAAGTCCTGGCCACCCCGATGCCGCCAAAGCTGCTGCCAGCTCGCAAACGTAATCACACCTAGCGCTGAAGACGCAAAAGAGGAAGAAGCGCGCATGACCATAGGCATCCTCGGCGGTGGCCAACTCGGGCTACATGCTGGCGCTCGCCGGTTATCCCCTTGGCCTGCATTTTCGTTTCCTCGATCCATCGCCGGAAGCGCCGGTGGGCCGGATCGCCCAGCGCGTCAGCGCCGAGTTCACCGACGAGCAGGCCCTCGAGAAATTTGCGCACGGCCTGGAACTGGTCACCTACGAGTTCGAAAACGTTCCGGTGCAAGCCGCGCGTTTCCTGGCCGAACGCGTGCCCGTACATCCGGCCACGCTCGCGCTCGAAGAAGCACAGGATCGCCTCCGCGAAAAGCGTTTGTTTCGACGCCTCGGAAATCCCCACCACGGATTTCGCCGAAATTTCCGAGCCCGCGGACTTCGACGCGGCGCTGAAACGAATCGGCCTTCCCGCGGTCCTCAAGACTTGTCGTCTCGGCTACGACGGCAAAGGGCCAATGGCTTTGCGGAGGCAAGAAGATGTGGACAGAGCCCGGGAAGAACTTCCCAATGTCCCGCTCATTTTGGAAAAATTTGTCACCTTCACGCGCGAGCTTTCGATCCTGGCCGTTCGCGGCCGCACCGGCGAAATCACCTTTTACCCGCTAGTTGAGAACCATCATCGTGACGGAATTTTGCGCCTGTCGCTGGCCCCCGCCCCCATCTCTCTTCCGCCTTCAGCCGTCCGCCGAGCGCTACGCGCAGAAAATCCTGGAAGCGCTGGACTACGCCGGCGTCATCTGCCTCGAGCTGTTCGAACTAAACGGGCAGCTTCTCGCCAATGAGATTGCACCCCGGGTCCACAATTCCGGCCATTGGTCCATCGAGGGCGCCGCCACCAGCCAATTTGAGAATCACCTGCGCGCCATTCTCGCCATGCCCCTTGGCTCGACTGCCACTATGGGCTTTTCTGCGATGATCAACTTGATCGGCGAACTTCCTTGCAGCGAAGACGTTCTGCGTGTGCGCAACGCCCATCTGCACCTCTACGGAAAGTCCCCGCGACCCGGACGCAAGCTGGGACACGTCACCCTGCGCGCCGACAAGTTCGAAAAACTCCAGCAGCGCCTCGGCGAACTCCCCTCCTTCTTCCATGGCCCGGAATTCTGCCTCGCTCAGGCTCGCGCTGAATCACTCGCCAAACGCGCCTAGTCCCTTGCACCATCGAAAGTCTTGAGAGCAGAATTCCTTGAGGATGCCCGAAGAACCTCGACGTGAACGATCCAGCAGAGAACGTAAGTCGAGCTCCTTCACTTGCCCCGGCGAGATAGCTTCAGGATGACCGAGCATGGCTTCGTGGCATCCGGTGTTGTCTTGTGTCCCGCGCGTTACCACTGGCAAACTGATACCATGCGTCCCGGTCCCCTTTACCTCTTTCTTCTTTTGGTCACACTGCTCGCTCCTTCGAATATGCGGGCGCAGCAAAACGCTTCCGAAACATTCGCCGTCCACGATGGCCAATTCCTTTTGAACGGCAAGCCTTTTCGCATCATCTCCGGCGAAATGCATTACGCGCGCATTCCCCGTGCCTACTGGCGCGATCGCTTTCGCATGGCCAAAGCTGCGGGCTTAAACACCGTGACCACCTACGTCTTCTGGAACGCCCACGAGCCTCGCCCCGGAGTGTTCGATTTCTCCGGTAATCTCGACGTGGCCGAATTTGTTCGCGAGGCGCAGCAGGAGGGGCTTTACGTCATTCTCCGTCCCGGCCCGTACGCCTGCGCCGAATGGGAATTCGGCGGCTTCCCCGCATGGCTGTTGAAAGACCCCGCCACCATCGTGCGCAGCCGCGATCCGAAGTTCATGCAACCCGCCGCGCGCTGGATTAACCGTCTGGGCCAGGAACTCGCACCGCTACAGATCGGTGACGGCGGCCCGATTATTCTTGTGCAGGTAGAAAATGAATATGGATCGTTTGGCAAAGATCACGCCTACATGCGCGACATCCATCGGATGCTCATTGACGCCGGGTTCACCAAATCTCAGCTTTACACCGCCGATGGCGCCGACGAAATTCCCGCCGGGTCGCTTCCGGATCTGCCCGTGGGAATTAATTTTGGTGGCGGCGACGCTGGCAGCCGCGCAGGCGGAATTCGCCAAACTGAAAAAGTTGCGGCCCAATGGGCCTTTTCTCAGTTGTGAATTTTGGGATGGCTGGTTCGATCACTGGGGCAGCAAACATGGCGTGACCAACGCCGAGAACGAAGCCTCCAACCTCGATTGGATTTTGCGCCAGGGCTATTCCGTCAGCCTGTATATGTTCCACGGTGGCACCAGCTTCGGCTGGATGAACGGCGCGAATAGCGATGGCAAGAACTACGAGCCCGACGTCACCAGTTATGATTACAACGCTCCACTAGATGAGAGCGGCCGTCCCACTGCGAAATATTTTAGGTTCCGCGACGTCATCGCCAAAGCCACCGGCGTGACCCCTCCCGACGTACCCACAGTGCGCCGGCAATGAAAATCCCCGAATTCAAACTTGAAGAAGGGCTCGCTCTGGAGCGTGCTTCCCGCGCCGACGCACTCCGAACAAGTGCTCAGCATGGAGGATCTAGATCAGGCTTATGGCTATATTTTTTATCGCAAGCAGCTCGAAGGTCCCGCCGAATGGCGATCTCGTTCTTGACGAACTCCACGATTACGCTCAGATTTACCTGGATGGCCAGCTCGTCGGCTAGCTTGATCGCCGTCTCGCGCAAAATTCTCTGCCCTTGAAAGTGCCTAGGAATGGCGCGCGGCTGGACATCCTTGTCGAGAATAGCGGCCGCATCAATTTCAATCCCATTCTTCGACAAGAACGTAAAGGCATCACCAAACAAGTCACTCTCGCGGGCAAACCGCTCCTCGGTTGGGATATTTATTCCCTTCCGATGACAGATCCAGAAAAGCTTCCTTTTGCCCGGACCGATTGCATCGGCCCGTGTTTTTATCGCGCAACGTTCCACGTCGATCAGCCCAATGACACTTTTCTCGATACCAGCGCGTTCACCAAAGGCTCGGTGTGGTTGAACGGTCACCCGCTCGGCCGCATTTGGAGCATCGGCCCGCAAACAACTCTGTACGTTCCCGGCCCGTGGCTTCCCTCCGGCGAAAACGAAGTGGTCGTCTTGAACTCGACGCGCAACCCGGTCGCACACTCGACGGCCGCGACCAGCCCATCCTCGCCACATCGCCAAATTAGCCGGTTATAAGGTCGGGTTGCCGCCTTTCCCACCCCGATGTTACGATTCAGGGTTCCATGATACCCAACGGCCCCAATCGACCCAGGATCGGCATCCCCTGGCGAACCTCCCAGGAAGAAGTCGCCGGAACCTTGCTAAGATCCGCGACTATGCCGAAGCGGTCAGCCTGGCGGGCGGCGACCCAGTTTGCTTTCGCTTGCGAACCCCGACGCTGCTGCACTCGCAGTTCTAGTCGATACTCGATGGCTTTGTGCTCCCCGGCAGCCCTGCGGACGTGAATCCAGCTGAGTACGGCGCTTCCAATCGCGGGCAATCCGCACCGCCTGACCTTTCTGCGCGAAGAGACGGACCGCGACATCCTTGGCCACGCTTTGCCGAGCAAAAACCCGTGTTGGCCATCTGCTATGGCTGCCAGCTCCTGAATGTCTATCTCGGAGGTACCCTGATCCAGGACCTGCGCACGGAAACCGGCACCACCCTCCCCATCGTCGCAAGGATATTGAGCCGGAACCGCCGGACGACCCGCTTCACGATGTTCGCTTCACGCCAGAAAGCCAGTTGGCCAAACTGGCGGGCGGCACTCAGGCGGTCGTCAACAGTTCGCACCACCAGTCCATCGCCATGCCCGGGCGTCAATTACGGATTACCGCTCAAGCCAACGACAGCATCGTCGAAGGCGTGGAATGGACCGGCGATGCTAACTGGGTCATTGGCGTACAGTGGCATCCGGAACGCATGCTCGGCGATGCTCTGGCGTCCCGGCTGTTTTCCGAATTGGTCAGCGCCGCACGGGGAGCACGCAAAGTCTCCACCTTGAATTCGTAGTTCCGATCCAACCGCTTTCTCGCTTTTACGAATCGCATACGGGGGAAACATGATCTCACTGGCAGGTAAAGCGGCTCTGATTACCGGAGGTTCGCGCGGAATTGGGGCTGCCGCCGTTAAATTGTTCGCCCAGGCAGGCGCCGACGTCATTTTCAGTTACAACTCCGCCAAGGATGCCGCGCGTCAAATTGAGCAGGAGGCGGGCAAGCACGGTACCCGCGTGGAGGCCTTCAAAGCCGATGCGGGAAAGCACGAAGACAATCGCAAACTCGTCGAGCACAGCATCAAGCGCCTTGGCCGGCTCGACATTCTCGTGCCCAACGCCGGCATTTGGAACCTGGAGGACCTCCCGATCGACAAAATGTCCGAAAAACAGTGGGACGAAATGATTCGCATCAACCTGAAGAGTGTCTATTCGGTGATCCATTTCTCCGTGCCGCACATGATGAAACAAAAATCGGGCAAGATTATCGCCATCAGCTCCACGGCCGGTCAGCGCGGCGAGTCCTTCCATACTCATTACGGAGCATCGAAGGGCGGCATCATCAGTCTTAGTGAAGGGTCTGGCCACCGAGTTAGCGCCCCATGGCATCTTGATTAACAGCGTCGCGCCTGGCTGGGTCGCCACGGATATGTCCAATCCGGTGTTGAAGACAAAAGCCGGAAAGAAAATGGCCTCGAGCGCAATTCCGCTCGGACGCGCAGCGACCGCGGAAGAAGTGGCAGGGCCAATCCTGTTCCTGGCTTCGGACCTGGCGAACTTCATCAATGGCGAAATCCTGAACGTCAACGGAGGCTCCGTTTTGTGCGGTTAAGGCTTCCAAAATTCGGCCTGCTTTTGCCTGCGGTTCTGATTCCGCTCGCGGGAATGCTGCTGGTTGCCGCCGCTCCCGCGCAGAATCCGGACGCGATGGACCCCAATGCCAACAAGGCCAAAGCCCGGCAACTGCTTGAATCAAGCGGTTGAGGCGCTAGGCGGCAATCTTTATCGCCAGCAAGCCTTCAGCGACTGCCAGGGTCGCGTAGCGCAGTTCGATCGTAACGGCGGCACCCTGGGGTACTCCATGATGCGCAGCTATTGGAACTATCCCGACAAGAACCGCACCGAATACGTCGTGAAAACCACCAAGGGCGGCCTGTTCGCCGTTCTTTGGGGAAATTTGCCCGTCAAGGGTGGTGAGTTCATTCAGCTCTTTAATGGCGATCAGGGTTGGACCATGGACAAGAGCGGTGTCAACGAAGCGGACGCCACCGTTGTGGAACAATTCCAGGCCTCGCTCAAACGCAACATCCGCAATCTGCTGCTCCATCGCGCGAATGAAGATAATGTTTTCCTCTATTACGCCGGCTTGGATACTTCCGATATGCGCGAAGTCGAGTGGGTCGACTTCAACGACCAGGATGATCGCAAGGTCCGCGTGGCTATCGACCGCCTGACGCATCTCCCGTTGCGCACCGTTGCGAAGACTCCCAATCAGGAAATGCACGATGAGGATGAGGACGTCACCATCTATTCGAATTACAGAGAGCATGAAGGTGTGCAGACCCCCATGCAGATCAGCCGCGAACACAACGGCCGCCGCACTCACCAGCTTTTCTTTGATTCGTGCTCGAACTCGCCCAATCTCCCTCCCGACTTTTTCACTCAGGCGGCTCTACAGAAGAAGTTCAAAGAGACTGGCGGAAAAGTAAAAGCGCAGAAGTAATCCCCGGTAAGTTCGCAGCACGCTGCATCACACGTTCCCACGATCAACGCATCTTGAGCAGGCTGCTGAAAAGGTCTAACTTCGTCATTCCGAACAGAGTCCGCGAAGTGAGGAATCTCTCTTTTTCTTGACTTTTCGACCAGAGGGATTCCTCGCTACGCTCGGAATGACGGATAATGCCTTTTTTCAGCAGCCTGCTAGTCCACAATTAGTGATTTAGTTAATCAAAGGAGATATTATCGAAACCCGTACTGCCTTTCGGAGTAGCCAAAACCCTGTTAATTTATAGCTCGCCGTGCAGCCTATTTGTGGTCTGTCCGGGGTGTAGTTTTCAACTAAAGTAGATGAGAGGAAACCATCGAAGTGCGCGCTTCAGTCCAGCGGCACACTGGCTTCAGTCTCACCGAGCTTGTCGTTGCGCTCGCGGTCGCCATGGTATTGATGGCCGTAGGCCTTCCCGCCTTCCTGCGTGCCTATCATTCGTACCAGTTGTCGAGCTCCGCGAGCCAGATGGCGGATATTTTGCGCTTAACACGTTACGAAGCAATTCGTTTGAACAAGCCCGTGGATTGCATCGTGCAGCCGGCGGCGGCTCCCGGCACAACCAACGTGTGGGCGGATTCGGATCGCACTGGCGCTCTGGATCCAACGGAAAAGATGGTTTTACTGGGAACTGGCGGAAACCTGGTCGATGCCGGAACGGTTCCAAACACTTCCGGGCTTATCTCCAATGCGGTTGGCTCGATGGCCGTAACCTCTCCCTCGCCAACAGGCTCGGTGACCTGGTTTGATGCGCGCGGCGCGGTTGTTCCCCCGACCGGCGTAACCGCATTTTACTTGGCCAGTGCCAATGCTCCGGAAGCGGGCTTTCGAGCAGTCTTACTTTTGCCCGCGGGCTCCATTCAGATTTGGACCGGCGACAATGCAGGGAATTGGCAACAACAACGGTAGAACGATATGCTCGCAAGTCCGACAACTCGACTCGCTTGCTGGAACCGTCAACAGGGCTTCACCCTGATTGAAATGATGTTGGCGACGGCCATCGTCATTGTCGGCCTCGTTGCCGTCGCTCAACTCGTACCTGCTTCCGTTATGCTCAATTCGAATAACCGCAACGATGGCACTGCCCTCGTGTTTGCCCAGCGCGAAATGGAAGCAATGCGCGAACAGCCCCTGTACGCAACGTTTTTTTCCGATTCGCTCGGCGTGCTCTGTCCCTTAGGCGATCAATGCCAATTAGGCGACCCCACGCAGCCCAATCAACTGGTAGGCAGCCCGGTGGTGATGTTCCAAGGCTCGCCGATTATCGATTTTACCGCAGGCCCCGTCGCGGGCTACAACTTCACTTACAGCGATCCGAATGACCCAGAGGGCACAAGCACGGATGTGCGCTGGGCGGTGATCACCAATGTGAATCCCGCCGGCGTAGTCATTTCCCGCCGTATCCTTCTCGGTGTGTTTCGCCGCGGCATGCGCTCGCCGACTTTGCCGGTCACCCTCGACATGATGGTGGAGAAATAAGTGCTCTCGCGCTCTCACACTTCGCGCGGTTTCACGATTCTCGAGCTGATGATCGCGATGGCCATCTTTGGCATCATTTGCGGCGCGATGTTTGCTCTCCTGCAGCTCAGCCAACAGCGCTATAACAGTGAGACTCAAATGTCCGGCTCGTTTCAGGAAGCTCGCCTGGGAGTCGACCAGATCGTTCGGGACATCAACATTTCCGGCTATCCCTCGATTGGGCTCTTTTCGAACACCACCTTTCCCGCCAGCTTTGCCGTGAGCCCGTTTGCCTGGGATCCTGGTTACCCGAGCGCTGCGTGTAATGTTGGTCTGACCTGCAGTCCCACTCCGGGCGACTTCGACCTTATCATCGAGACTGACTTCGGAAATGGCGTGAGCTGGATCCGGTACCAGCTCGTGGGCACCACGCTGTTTCGCACCGTCGTCGCGAAAACCGCCGGGGCCGATCCCGTTTCGGCAACATCCACGCCCGCTCTGATGACCCCGTTTGTCGAAAACGTGATGAACAATGTGCCAGACCCGCTGCTGGGCCAGATTCGCGCGCAGTATCCCAACATGTTCCCCACGGGCCCAGTTCCCATTTTTCAATACACGTGCAGCGCGCCATCGGGTTCTCAACCGTGCACTTTGGCGGCGGGTTATAACGCCACCCAGAACATCAGTGACGTAGATGTAACACTGATCGTCAAGACCCCGCAGAACGACATGCAGACCCAATCGATACACTTGATGGAATTGACGGGCCGGGGCCATAGGTCAAATCCGACAAATTAAGGTTCGTGCTTCGAATGAAGATGCGTCACAACTCGAGAAGGGCAAAACGCCGCAGGGAATCGGGCGCGGCCTTGCTCATCGCCATCTTCGCGCTGATGCTTATCAGTGTGGTGGCCATCGCCATGGTCGTCTCTTCGGGCACCGACAGCGCGCTCGCCGGAAATTACCGCACGTCTACCAGCGCCTATTACGCCGCCATGGCCGGCTTGGAAGAGGCCCGCGGCCGCCTCCTCTGGAAGAATACGAACTACATAAATATTTCGAATGGCTATTCAAGTTTGCTGTCGTCCACAGGCGTTCCCACGTGGAGCCTGACCCAGGTTTTGTACATCACCAATCCGGCGGCCGGAGAAACGGTAGACCCGACCAGCGGGAACGCAGCGAATTATCCCGATACCGAATACGGTCAGGAATTTTCGTGGGGTCTTGCGGGCGCTGCGGTCCAACAGATTCCGTCGGTGTCCTCGATCAACGGTCCATCGCTCCCTGGGCCATCCTACAAGTGGGTACGCATCAACCCCGTCACAGAGCAGGCTCTGAAGGTCGATGTGAATGGCGATGGCGTTCTGGATAACACCTCAGTCCTCTTTTTTGATCCTGCCCATTTGGATCCTTCGAACAAGACCGCTGCCAGCCTCATCGTTCCTCCCGGTCCAGCTTCGCCCCCTGTAGCGCCCACGCCCACTTCCGTGCAAGCTTTGGAAATCACCGCGCTGGCTGTGGCACCCAATGGCGGCCGCCGCGTTTTGCAGTACATCGTAGCGCCGCTGATTATTTCTCCCGATGGAGCCGATCAAAACTATCCTGCGGCTCTCACTCTCGACGGAAACGGCGTAATTTTCCAGTCCCCGGGCAATGCTGGGTATCAACTGAGCGGCGTCGATAGCTGTAACCCTCCGCCTCCGCCCGGTCTGCCCGTCTCGGTTGCCTCCGTCGGCTACACCAACGCCGCTGACTACCCTTCGATCTTCGCAGCGGCTAATCCTGATAAGTCCAGTTATCCCGGTTCTCCGCTCTCGACTTCGCCGCCTCCACCGGGTTACACAGCAACAACACCAAGCTTATCGAACCTCAATCCCGGACCACCCAACGCACTTCTGCGTCAGAGTTGGCAGACACCGGCAACACTGGACGCCATCATGCAGGACGTCGTAAATAGCGCCGACATCGTTATTCAGGGGCCGGCGACGGGTACGAATATTTCCAACCGTGCTCCGCTCATGTCTGTTTCCAATCCCATGACCATCGTCGTGAACGGCGACCTCAACCTGAATGGTTGGCACAACGTCGGCTACGGCATGCTGCTGGTGACCGGCACGTTGTATTACGATCCTGACGCGAGTTGGAACGGACTCGTTCTCGTCGTCGGTCAGGGCATTTTCTCCTCGAGTAAAAATGGCACAGGTGGATTTAACGGCGCGGTGCTCGTCGCAAAAACACGCGACTCGAGCGGCGCGCTCTTGCCCGGCAACTCGCTTGGCGCGGCATTCTATGGGAGCCAAACAAGTTTCGGCACCACTCCTGGATTCGGCGTTAATTACAACAGCTGCCTTGTTGGCAGCGCCAAAGGACCGCTAACTTATAAAGTGCTCTCGTTCCACGAAATCCCTCTGCTCAACTAACCTGCATAGTTTCCCCCGCCATGACCCAAACGCGCCATCGCGGTATACTTACTGGATGCGAAATTCTTCAGGAGACGCGCCGTTGCATGGCACTACCGTGCTGTGCATCCGCAAAGAGGCAAAGGTGGTTCTCATCGCCGATGGCCAAGTCACCATGGGCGATCACGTATTGAAGCACACGGCCAGAAAAACGCGACGCCTTTACAACGACAAAGTTCTTGCCGGATTCGCCGGTTCCACCGCTGATGCCCTCTCTCTCTTCGAACGTTTCGAAGGCAAGCTCCAGGAGCATTCCGGCAACCTGCAAAAAGCCTCCGTCGAACTGGCCAAAGAGTGGCGCAAAGACCGCGCGCTCCGTCATCTGGAAGCCCTGCTGATCGTTGCCGACGCCAAAGCCACCTTCGTCCTCTCCGGCAATGGCGATGTAATCGAACCCGACGACGGCCTTTGCGCCATCGGTTCCGGCGGTATGTACGCGCTCTCCGCCGCCCGTGCGCTCCTGAAACATTCCAAGCTGACCATCAAGGAACTCGCTCTTGAAGGCATGCGCATCGCCAGCGAAATTTGTATCTATACCAATGCCAATTTCACCGTGGAAGAAATCTAACGAAAGCGCCCGAACCCTACCCCGCGGCGCAAGCAAGGGTCAAACGAAATGAGCACCAAATCGGACAAGGAAATTACGCTCTTTCCGGGAGCCAACGGCAACGCCCCCAATGAAGAAGAAGCACTTTTGCCTGCGCTGGATGACATGACTCCCCGCGAGATCGTGAAAGAGCTGGACAAATATATCGTAGGCCAAGCCGCCGCAAAACGAGCTGTCGCTGTCGCGTTGCGCAATCGTGTGCGCCGCCAGAAGCTGCCGCCCGAAATTGCCGAAGACGTTCTGCCCAAGAATATCCTGATGATTGGCCCCACTGGTGTCGGAAAGACGGAAATTGCGCGCCGTCTCGCGCGTTTGGCGGGCTGCCCGTTCGTGAAGGTGGAAGCTTCCAAGTACACGGAAGTCGGCTATGTTGGCCGCGACGTGGAATCCATGGTTCGCGACCTGGTGGAAACCTCCATTGACATGGTGCGCGAGGAAAAGCTCGATGAAGTGGCCGATCGCGCCGAGGAAGCCGCCGAAGATCGCATCCTCGACCTCCTTCTTCCACCTCCGCCTCCGCCCGCCGATGGCACGCCGGAAAGCGAAATCGCGGCTCAGCGCGAGCAAACCAAACGCACTCGCGAAAAGCTGCGTACCCAATTGCGCGAAGGTAAGCTCGATCAGCGTATCGTCGATCTGGAAGTTCGCGAGCGCTCCATGCCCTCCTTCGAAATCATTTCCAACCAGGGCATCGAGGAGATGGATGTCAACGTCAAGGACATGCTGAACAGTTTCAGCGGAATGTTCGGCCAGCAAAAGAAAAAGCGCAAAATGTCCGTGTCTGATGCGTTCGAATACCTGATTCAGGAAGAAGAAAACAAGCTTCTCGACATGGAGCAGGTCACCCGCGTTGCCGTCGAACGCGCCGAACAGATGGGCATCATCTTCGTCGACGAAATCGATAAGGTTGCCGGGCGCGAATCCGGCCACGGCCCCGATGTTTCCCGCGAAGGTGTGCAGCGGGACATTCTGCCCATCATCGAAGGAACCACCGTCAACACCCGCTATGGCATGATCCGCACGGACCACATCCTGTTCATCGCTGCGGGCGCATTTCACGTCACTAAGCCTTCCGACCTCATCCCTGAACTTCAGGGCCGCCTGCCGATTCGCGTCGAAATGCAATCCTTGAAAGAAGAAGATTTCGTGCGTATTCTCACCGAGCCCAAAAACGCGCTCATCAAGCAATACATCGCGTTGCTCGATACCGAAGGCGTGAAACTTACTTTCACCGAAGACGCCGTTCAGACCATCGCGCGTTTCGCCACCAGCGTTAATGAATCCACGGAAAACATCGGCGCGCGCCGGCTGCACACCATCCTGGAAAAAGTGCTCGACGAACTGTCCTTCGAAGCTCCCGATCTGAAAAAGAAAACCGTCAAGGTCGATGCCGTCTACGTCAACAAGCAACTCGCGGATATCGTCAAGAATCAGGATCTCAGTCGGTACATTTTGTAATCGCAACTGCTCATGAACCGGAGAAAAGTGGCGAAATCCAACCCGCCTGCCTCGTCCGCTTTCCTGCTGCTGCTTTTCTCTTCTATCCTCTGCTGCTTTGCCGCCGGCTGCGGCGCCCCTGGTGAACCCACACCGCCTTCGCCACCGATTCCCGAAGCAGTCAAGGATCTGACAGCCAAACAACTTGGCGATGCGGTGCTTCTGGACTTTACTCTGCCACGTCAGAAGCACACTCGGCTTACGTCTGACAGAAACTCCTACACTCGAAGTTTACGCGGCAGCTTACGTCCCGACGGTACCCCGGACCCGCGCTCCTTTCATCTGGTGGACACGGTTCCCGGCCCGATCCTCTCGACCTATGTTCATGATGGGCATGCGTCATTCCCAAGCCCGCTTCAGCCCGACGAACTTCGCGCACGTGCCGGTGAAATCGCGCTTTTCCGCGTACGCACCCGCGTCAGCGAGCGAAAAGTGTCCGCGGATTCCAACGAGGTTTCGGTCAGTGTTTATCCCGTGCCCCAGCGCATCAACGATCTCCAGGCTCGCGTCGCCAATGAGAAGACCATCCAACTCACCTGGACTGCCCCCACCAGCACGTCCTCGCGGCGCACAACTTCCTCCGATCGCCGAGTTTCACATCTACCGCGGCGAACTCGACCCAGCGTCCATTCCCGCCGCCGAGAAGGATCTGCACGCTGCGGTGTGGAAGGTGCCGCTTTTGCAACTCGCAGCTACCACCACTCCCGAGTACCAGGACTCCACCTTCGATTTCGATCGCGCTTACGTTTACGTTGTGCGCACGGTTATCAGCGAAGGCGGCTACGCTGCTTGAATCCGGCGATTCCAATCCCGCCATCCTCACTCCAAAAGACATTTTCCCGCCGGCAGCGCCGCATGACGTTGTCGCGGCGATAAGTCCCGGCCCCACGGCGGGTTCTTTCGTCGTAGACCTCTCGTGGGCCATTAATTTGGAAACCGACCTGGCCGGTTATCGCGTCTATCGAAGTGAGAGTGAAAACGCTCAGGGACAGCTGCTTACGCCGAACCTCCTGCCGACTCCATCTTTCCGCGACACCACGGTGCTATCCGGTCATCATTACTGGTACACCGTCACCGCGGTAGATCGAGCCGACAACGAAAGTGCTCCCAGCGCCGCAATTCTCGCGGAATTACCGTAACTTTTCGTTTTCGAGCTGGGTTGAAGCTACTCGATGGGGGTAGACCTGGTGGGAGTTTGATTACCCATGCCTGCTATTGCAAGTCATCAGCCTGTTTTTCACGCTTTCGATCTGTTCAAAGATGCCGCCATTCGCATGGGCATCTTTGTCGGTGTGTTTCTGTCGGTCGTGTTCACCGCGTGGCTGCTTCTTGCCAACCGCGCGCCACTTCTTGAGCCGCTGGCGCTGGAGCGTAACATCGGTGGTGCTGCCATCTTAGCCATTCTTGCGTGCTTGCCGGTTCTGCGCTTCTATCGCTCTCCCGGCGACATGTTATTCTCCGGCCTGTTGGCTTGGAGCCTGCTCACTTTGACGTACCGCATCTGCTGCTTCAAATTTGTCCATGCTGGAGCAGTATTACACCGCGTTCCATGTTTTCGTCCTTGGCGCCGTTTGCTATTTGGTCTTTGCCACCATCTCCTGGATTGGTACGATCATCTGGAGAGTCCACGCTACGGCCAATTCTCATACGCGTCACTAAGCGAACGATTGCATGAAATTTTGCCGGTTTTTGCCACTTACCAAAGCGGCGGGCCGTACCCACGCGCCCGTCTACGGGTTGATCGAACCCGACGCCATTCGCGAAATTGGCGGCTCGCCCTGGGGCGGTTGGGTAGAAGGCCACAACATCTGGGAGCCAGCCCACGTTCGGCTCCTCGCGCCCTGCGATCCCAGCAAGATAGTTTGTGTCGGCCGCAATTACGCCGCGCATGCGGCTGAACTTGGCAACGAAATGCCAAAGGAACCGCTGATCTTCCTTAAACCGCCATCGGCGATCATCGGTCCCGATCAGCCTATCATTCTCCCCAAAGCTTCCAATCGCGTGGAGCATGAAGCCGAACTCGGCGTCGTAATCGGCAAAAAATGTGCGCATCTCACAGACGAGGACGATCCTCTCTCCTATGTCCTCGGCTACACCTGCTTGAACGATGTCACCGCGCGCGACCTTCAGAAAAGCGAGGTGCAGTTCACCCGCGCCAAAGGTTTTGATACTTTCTGCCCGATCGGCCCGCACATTGAAACGCACCTAGACCCGACGAATGCGCTGGTGGCCTGCCACGTGAATGGCCACCTACGCCAATCCGGCACGACCTCGACCATGGCCTACCCTGTGCCATTTCTCATTCGTTGGATTTCCCGGGTCATGACCCTTCTACCCGGCGATCTGATTGCCACCGGAACCCCTGCCGGCGTCGGGCCGCTTGTCGCCGGTGATACCGTGGAAGTGTCTGTGCCTGGACTTGGGGTGTTGCGTAATCCGGTGCATGCCCCTGACGCCGATCTCGCGCCAGTGAATCCATTTTCGCTAAAATAATTCCTGTGGGGGCACCAGGATTGGCTTCGCCTGCTCGTTCGCTTGGCGATGCCAACGTGTCGATCCCAAAATCTCATGTTCGTCTTGTAAGAGGTAGTGCGGTGAAAGAAGTTCTTGCTGATTGGAAGTTGGTTCTCGCCTTAGCTGCGGGAAGTATTCTCGCCATTGGCTTGGTAGTGTTTCGCGTTCATGCGCCCCCACGTTGATCCAGAGGAAGCCGAACGCAAACGCCGGCTCCATCTCAATCTCATCGGCCGCATTGCGGAAGGTCAGGTTGTCGAGCTTAACGAGCAGGCCTTTGAGCCTCAGGAGGAGCGTCGCAGCTTGCTGCCCTCGCGTTCGCGCCCGTTACCGGACACCCGTCCGCGCCACATGGTTTCTTACAGCTACTCAATTTCCGGTGTCATCTATCACACCGCGCAGGATGTCACTGGCCTCGAAAGCCAGGTCCGCTTCGAGCGTCTGATGGCAGGCCAGCAAGCCAGCGTCAAGTACGACCCGTCGAATCCCAGCGATTCCATTCTCGTCGCCGACGACTGGTCCGGCCTCCGCTAAGTGGCCGAGACGCTCTTCACGTAATTTCATTGCCCCGTAGGGTCGCAGCATGCTGCGCCCCATGTCCGCACAACCAAAACTTCGAGACAACTCATATCAGTGTGCTACGACCCCGGCGAATACCCCTTTCCTCAAGATTGCGTTATCCTTTGGCCTGCAGCCCAAATCAACATCACAACTGCGTCATGAAACACGTCTTCTTGTCCATTCTTACGGCCATTCTTATCGTCGCCATGACCCTCAGCTCTATGCTGATTCTTGTGCGCGCCACGCATTACGTGATTATCATTGAGTCGCCTTTGGCACGCGCCGGCGCCATCATCGCCGAACTACTTTTGGGTGTTGTGCTGCTGCTCGGCACAGTCTGGTTCGCCACGCATCTGGCCGTGCTTATCTTCGCTCCCAAACCCAACCCCTCCGAGGGAGGCCCTCTTGGCTGAAAAGAATCACGTCACCTGGGAGTCGTCCGTCAACGCCGACCGTCTCGATCAACTGCGCCGTATGTCGAGCGAAGCGGAAGCCGGCGGTGGACCCGAACGCCGCGAACGCGAGCACAAAGCTGGCAAACTTTCCGCCCGCGAACGGATCGACATTCTCCTCGACGAAGCCACTTTTGAAGAACTGGACAAGTTTGTGCGCCACCGCTGCATTGATTTCGGCATGGAAGAAAATCGCCCCGCGGGCGACGGTTTCGTCACCGGATTTGGTCGCATCGACGGCCGCCTGGTCTATGTTTTTGCCCAGGATTTCACGGTTTTTGGCGGGTCGCTCTCCGAAACCAACGCCCTGAAAATTTGCAAAATCATGGACCTGGCAATGCGCAACGGCGCGCCCGTTATCGGCCTCAACGATTCTGGCGGCGCCCGCATTCAGGAAGGTGTCGCGTCTCTCGCCGGTTATGCGGATATTTTCCTGCGCAATACGCTGGCCAGCGGCGTGATTCCGCAGATCAGCGCGATTCTCGGCCCGTGTGCCGGCGGCGCGGTCTATTCCCCCGCAATCACCGATTTCATCCTCATGACCCGCGACACCTCCTACATGTTTGTCACCGGCCCGGACGTCATCAAAACGGTGACGCACGAGGAAGTCACTAAACAGGAACTCGGCGGCGCCATGACTCACAATGCCACCAGCGGCGTGGCTCATTTCATTTCTCGCGATGACGCCGAATGCTGCGCGATGATTCGCGAACTGTTCAGCTTTCTGCCTTCAAATAATTTGGAGGATCCCCCGCGCCGCGCCAGCAATGACCCCATCGACCGCAGGGAAGAATCTCTCAACCGTATCGTTCCCGAAGATCCGCAAAAACCGTATGACATTAAGGACGTGATTCACGCCATCGTCGACGATAATTATTTCTTCGAAGTTCACGAACAATTCGCAAAGAATATCGTGGTGGGATTTGCGCGACTGGATGGCCGGTCGGTCGGCATCATTGCCAATCAACCCGCATTTCTCGCCGGAACTCTGGATATCAATGCCTCGGTCAAGGGCGCGCGGTTTGTGCGCTTCTGCGACGCCTTCAATATCCCGCTCATCACCTTCGAAGACGTTCCCGGGTTTCTCCCCGGCACCCAGCAGGAATACGGCGGGATTATCAAACACGGCGCTAAATTGCTGTTCGCCTTCGCCGAAGCGACCGTACCCAAAATCACCGTCATCACCCGCAAAGCTTACGGAGGCGCCTACTGCGTGATGGCCTCCAAGCACATTCGCACGGATGCCAACTACGCCTGGCCTACCGCGGAAATCGCAGTGATGGGTCCCGAAGGCGCGGTCGACATTGTCTACAAGCGCGAACTCAATGCCGCACCCCCCAGCGAACGTGCCAAGCTCCGTCAGGAGAAAATTGCCGAGTTTCGCACGCGTTTCGCCAACCCTTTCATCGCCTCCGAACGGGGCTATCTGGACGGAGTCATCGAGCCTGCCGACACTCGCAAACTAATCATCACCTCGCTACGCGCACTGGAAAATAAGCGCGACCTCAACCCTAAGAAGAAACATGGCAATATCCCCTTGTAATGGCAAGTCACGCGTTTTTTACACGCTCTTCCCGCGTAACCTTCCCCCCGGTTGCCGCGTCAACTGAGTGGATTCTCTCGGAGGATTGTCTTGGGAAAACGACCCGCTGCGACTGTGCTTTCAGTCGGCGCGACGCTGTTCATATTATTTCTTGGAGCCGGGCTGCAGCGGAACCTGCGCGGAGCAAGTCTCAACACCCCTGAGAGGCCCTCACCTTCCGCCTGGCGACGGGTCCTCTCGGTAATCGCGGGCAAATCCACTCCCGCCAGTACCGCGAATGTGCTTACTTACCATAACGATGTGGCGCGTACCGGCCAGAATCTCAATGAGAAGGTCCTGACACTCACGAATGTGCGCTCCGACCAATTCGGCAAAATCGGCTTTCTCGAAACTGACGGCTTAGTTGACGCCGAGCCGCTCTACGTCTCTGATCTCGCCATCGCCGGCTCTCCTCATAATGTCGTCTATGTCGCCACCGAACACGATTCCGTTTACGCCTTTGATGCCGACACCTTGGAGCAACTCTGGCAGGTCACTGTGTTGGGAGCTGACGAGATTCCCAGCGATGATCGCAATTGCGCCCAAGTCAGCCCGGAGATCGGCATCACTTCCACTCCGGTGATCAGCTTGAACGGCGACCATGGCCTTCTGTACCTCGTGGCCATGTCCAAAGACAATTACGGCAATTACTACCAACGTCTTCACGCCCTCGATCTTTCCTCTGGCGCTGAAATTTCCGGCAGTCCCACCGCTATCCAAGCTACTTTTCCCAACCTGAAGGGACACGCCACGTTCGATCCCAAGCAGTACAAAGAACGCGCTTCCCTGCTTCTGCTCGACGGGGTCGTCTATACGTCTTGGGCCTCTCATTGCGACGAAGGCGACTACACCGGCTGGATCATGGGTTACAGCACCGCCACGCTCAAGCAAACCAGCGTGCTGAATGTCACTCCCAACGGCAACGACGGCGCGATCTGGATGTCTGGGGCGGGCCCCGCCGCCGATCCGCAAGGGTTCATCTACATCGCGGACGCGAACGGCACCTTTGACGCCGAGCTAACGCCTGCCGGATTTCCCGTTCATGGTGACTTTGGCAACGCTTTCCTGAAGCTTTCCCCTGCCGCCGGAGCTCTCACCGTGGCCGATTACTTCAATACTCATGACACGCAAATCGAATCGGGCCGCGACGAGGATTTCGGCTCCGGTGGCGCGCTGGTTTTGCCCGATTTCAAGGACGCCTCCGGCGCCACCGTGCAACTCGCAGTCGCCGCAGGGAAAGACAAGCGCATTTATGTTGTGAATCGAAATAGCATGGGCAAGTTCACGCATCTCAGAAATCGCGGTATCTACCAGGAAGTCGATCATGAACTTACCGGCCAGGTTTTCGCCATGCCCGCGTACTTCAACAACACTCTGTATTTCGGCTCAATCAATGACACGTTGAAGGCTTTTGCCATCGCCGACGCCAAACTCATTCCTGATCCCGTTTCGAAAACCTCCGCGAATTTCGCTTATCCAGGCACCACTCCCAGCGTATCCGCTAATGGCAAGTCTAACGGCATCGTTTGGGCCGTTGAAGCGCGCGGCTCGGATGCGGGCGTTCTGCACGCGTACGATGCCAGCGACCTTGCGCACGAGTTGTACAACAGCACGCAAGCCGGCGGGCGCGATGCCTTCGCCGACAACAAATTTGTCACCCCGATGATCGCCAACGGCCACGTCTACGTCGGCACGCTATCCGGCGTCATCGTCTTCGGCCTTTTCGAATAGTCGTAGAATCCGCCATAGCCGGTTTTCGAATGCCGCTGGCACTCTGTCCCGTCCTAAGGTAGAATGCCCACCACTGGTGGAGGCTTTCGCTTCGGCTTTCATCTGGAAAGAACCATGTTTCAGCCCCTCTTTATCATCCCTGCCCGTTAACCCGCTGCTAACGCGGATCTGATCCATCTTCGATTTGTGGTTGTGTCCTTTGGCGGCGCGCGCATCTCCCATCTCAACCGGCTCGCGCAGAAACGTACGGGATCTATATGAGTTCGCAGCAAACTGTTCTGGCTTCGCCGCCTCCGACGTTCTGGGGCTCCATACGCGGAGCGATTCGCGGTTCTCACCAGGATTACACCGCGGGCAGCCTGAATCGCGCCATCGTGCTTCTCGCCATTCCCATGGTTCTGGAAATGGTGTTGGAATCACTCTTCGCCGTGGTCGACGTGTTCTGGGTTGGCCGCTTGGGTGCCGACGCCATCGCCACCGTCGGTCTCACCGAATCGCTGCTCAGCCTGATTATCGCCGTAGGCTTTGGCCTTGGCATGTCCACCACCGCGATGGTTGCTCGCCGTATCGGCGAAAAAGATCCCGCAGACGCCGCTGTGGCCGGTGTGCAAGCCGTCGTCCTGGGCTTAACCACTTCGCTGGTCATCGGCGTGCCCTGTTGGTTCTATGCGCCGCGCCTTCTTCAACTGATGGGCGCGTCTCCGCATATCGTGGCCACCGGCTCTGGTTACGCGCGTATTGCGCTTGGCGGTTGCGGCGCGATTCTCATGCTGTTCCTCAATAACGCGATCTTTCGTGGTGCTGGCGACGCTGCCATCGCCATGCGCTTGCTCTGGGTCTCGAACATCATCAATCTCATTCTCGACCCCTGCCTGATCTTCGGCCTGGGGCCATTTCCTAAGCTCGGCGTTACCGGAGCAGCTCTCGCCACCTTCACCGGCCGCAGTATTGGCGTGCTGTACCAGTTTTATCGCCTGTGGCGTGGCACGGAACGTATTCGCATCCTCACCTCGCAACTGCGCGTGAACTTCACCGTGCTGCTGCGCCTGATTCGCGTTTCGCTCACCGGAATTCTGCAATTCGCCATTGCGGACGTGAGCTGGGTCGCTCTGGTGCGCATCGTGAGCCTCTTTGGCTCAGCGGCTCTCGCTGGCTACACCATCGCGATCCGCATCGTCATCTTTGTGATTCTGCCCAGTTGGGGACTGAGCAATGCCGCCGCAACGCTCGTGGGCCAGAATCTTGGCGCAAAACAACCGGAACGCGCCGAACAATCGGTCTGGCGCACCGGTCTCTACAACATGCTTTTCCTCGGCTCTGTGGGCGTGTTCTTCATTTTCTTCGCGGAACCGGTGATTCGCCTGTTCACCGACGATCCCGCTGTTGTGCCGCTCGCCGTTTCCTGCTTGCGCATCATTAGCTACGGCAACATCGGCTACGCCTACGGCATGGTGATGCTGCAAGCCTTCAATGGCGCTGGCGACACCATCACGCCCACAATCGTGAATTTCTTCGGGTTTTGGTTGATGGAAATTCCGCTGGCGTACGCGTTGGCAGTTCCACTGCACTTTCACGCGAATGGCGCATACCTGGCGATCGTCATCTCAGAATGCGCGATTGCCGCTGCCGGTGTCCTGCTATTTCGCCAAGGCCGCTGGAAGCGCCAAAAAATCTAATCTCGGCGGCACTCGTATCGCGACAGCACCAACTGTTGAGGCACGTGTCATGAAGCAATTAGAAATCTACCTGCGCCGATAATTCTTCGTAGGGGCGCAGCACTGCTGCGCCTCATGTCCGCCCAGTGTGAATTGTGTGATTCCGTAAACAGTCGTCAAGCACGGTCGACGTTGCCAAGCTGAGGTCCAGCAGTGCTGGACCCCTACTGAGAGTCTCGAATCATCCGCGTCAGCGGAATTGTCGTTTCGAAGAAAATTATTTCGTCGCCGTAAGCGACATCGGCGGTTCGGGCAGGATTGGCAAACGCTTCGGCTCGCCGCGAGCCCCTCGAAATTCCACTTCTTCGAACAACAGCGAGGGAGCCACCACCGACGCGGGTAACCCATTTTGCGCGCTTCCAAATGCGCCCAAAGCTGTTCCTGCTACGCCCACGGTCTGATTCTCCATGAAGTTGTACACATAATCGTCGTTGCCAATCGCTTCAATATTGCGCAGCGATCGCGCGTTGAATCCAGTAATTCGCGCTCCACGTACCAACTCCTCGGGGCGCCCGTCGGGGTAGACCTTGTACACCACCAACGGCAGCCGGTCCGTCGCCGCATTCCCACCGAAGCTCGCCAGCAAATCGTTGAAGTCTTCCTGGTGCATGATGCTGATTGTCGGATTGTCCATCTGCCGCACCTCCAGGCAGTAGTCCAACTTTTCCGCTTTGCAAGCGTCCATGAATTTTTTCTTCATCTCATCTTTGGACACGGCTTCCGACGAACTGAAAACCAGATTGCTCATGGTGGGCTTCGGTTCGGCCAGATACGATGACCGGCCGTGCCCGTTCGATTTGTCTTCATCCGGCCCGGGGCGCCGCGACATCAGCAGGTTCTTCAATTTGCCGTTCTCAACAATCGTGACCTTTTCCGCTGGCACGCCTTCTTCATCCACGGTGTAGCCGCCAATCAGTGGCGTTCCTTTGTAATCTTTCGCGGTCGGATCATCCGTCAGCGTGACCGTGGGCGGAAGCACCCGCACATCCATCTTCCCGCTCCAGTCGCTGCGTGCGCCCAGGTTGTTCATCAACTGATCCACAATGGGTTGAAACGCCACCGGAGGCCGCCCGCCATTCAGCGACGGGCCAAGCACCTGCGCGACCAGCGCGGCGGCCGCTCGCGATTCGAACAGCACCGGGCCCGTGTAATCGGAAGCGGTCGGCGCTCTGCGAATGTGCTCCAGTTCGGCACCGGCGACATTCAGGTTTTTCTTCACCTCATCTACGGAGGGAAGTTCCCCCGGAGTCGGCGCATAGGTCGCATAGAAATGGCTCAACGCCATTCCGTCAGGCGCCAGCGTGCTCATCGGCGCTTCAATCGCCGCATAGGAATGATTCGTACGAATTTCCGTGCCTTCGCTGGTGAGCAAGTATTCCGTCAGGTAAACCAGATAATAGGTCACTCGCGATTCGTAAATTTCTGGGAATGCGCGCAGCGCTGCCGACGTTTGGCGCGCCTCCTCTTCCCAGTTTCGATTCGACCAGTCGCAATTGGGAAGAGGGTCGACGTGCTGAATCACCTGCACGCGCGAGAAATCGTCGATGTCCGAGGGCCGGGCCAAGCTGCTCAAATATGCCTGCTTGCGCGAGTAGGTCTCCACAGCTTCCTTGAACGCCTGAT
>CAVUNS010000018.1:0-939731 GCA_963742905.1 Candidatus Acidiferrales bacterium
CCGTCACCGTAGAGTAGACCGTGGTCAAATACGGAAATCTTCGCCTCCGCCTGGTCGTGGAAGTTTCCGTCGATGTATATTTTGAGGTTCATAGGCAGCGGGTTCAAATGTTAGTTGGTCAGCAGTCCGTCTCGGATGTTTACACGCCGGTCACCAGCCGACGCGAGCCGTTGATCGTGGGTTACCACGACCAATGTTTTCTGTTTCTCTCTGGCCAAAGCAAGCAGCAATTCCATGATCGCATCGCCGTTAGCGGTGTCGAGATTTCCAATCGGTTCGTCTGCGAAAATGATTGCTGGATCATTGATCAAAGCGCGCGCAATCGCGACACGCTGCTGTTCTCCGCCGGACATTTCGCTGGGCAAATGGTTCATCCGATCGCCCAGCCCAACGCGCTGTAGGTGTTGCACGGCTAGTTCGAGCTGCTGTTTTTTCCGGATCAAAGATGGAACGAGCACGTTCTCGAGCGCGGTGAGTTCGGGCAGCAAAAAATAGCTCTGAAAGACAAATCCCATTTTCTCATTTCGCACTTTGGCATCCGCTGAAGAGCCATCGCGGTAGAGCCTGTGACCCTCGAAGATCACCTCGCCGGCCTCGGGTCGCTCCAGGCCGGCCAATGTGTATAACAACGTTGTCTTTCCCGCGCCTGAAACACCGCAAAGGAAAACGGCCTCCCCGCGCTGAACTTCCAGACTAATGCCTCGAAGCACATCAATTTTTCGTGAACCGATCTTAAAAGAGCGGTGAACGTCAGTGGCACTCAGCTGTGGGTGATCAATCACAAATATTGGTGGAGCTGGCGGACCCCTTCAAACAATACAACAGCCACCGCGGTTGCCAGATTTAAACTACGGGCCTCCGGCGCCATTGGTATCGTCAAACAATTGTCCGCGTGGGCCAAAAGGAAGTATTCCGGCAGGCCTTTTGTTTCGCGACCGAATACAAGATAATCTTCCTCGCGGAACTTCGCATCCCAATACCGTCGTTCGGATTTCGTCGTCAGAAGAAATCTTCGGACTGGCGGCTGGGTCGCAGCTTCGAATTCAGCAAGGCTTTTCCAGTACTGGACATCCACTTGATGCCAGTAATCCATTCCTGCGCGACGGAGTCGGCGGTCATCGACGGAAAAACCAAGAGGTTTAACCAGGTGCAGCCGACTCTTGGTCGCCAGGCAAAGCCGGGCGATATTCCCGGTATTCGGAGGAATTTCCGGTTCGATCAGCACAACGTTGAACATGTTTGCGTAGGAGAAGAACCCAAGAATTCAAGAAGCGGCGATCGGCCCGCGGTCTCTAGACTTCTTGAGCTCTTGGCCTTCCAAGATTTTTGGGTTAAAAACAAAAAAAGCGCCTCAACGTTCGAGGCGCTTTTTCCGTCGGGAGGGAAAATCTATCTCTGGATCAGTTGGTCGAACTCAATTGCGCCGTTTCGATAGGTTCGACATTTACCCTGCGACCATCACGGTCGAAACGTACAATTCCGTCTACCAGAGCGAAAATCGTGTAATCCCGACCTAGACCCACATTTCTTCCCGGCAAAAACTTAGTTCCGCGCTGCCGTATAATAATATTTCCGGCGACCACTCGCTGGCTGCCAAATTTTTTCACACCAAGGCGTTTGCTAACGCTGTCACGCCCGTTTTTGACGCTACCCTGACCTTTTTTGTGAGCCATGCTTCAAAACTCCAATCTAAGAAGGGCGTTGCTAGTTAATCGCTTCGATCTTCACACGAGTCAGCTGGCGGCGATGACCCACAGTCCGATGGTATCCCTTGCGCCGCTTATACTTGAAAGCGATCACCTTTTTGTCTTTGAATTGTTCAACCACTTCGCCGACCACCTTTGCCCCGGCAATGATCGGATCACCGGCTGTGACAGTCGCTCCGTCAGCAAACAAAACGACATCTCCGAAAGTGACCTTCTCTCCATTGGCGGCTGCGAGTTTGTCGACCGCTATGGTTTCCCCGGGGCTCACCCGATACTGCTTACCTCCGGAACGAATAATCGCGTACGCCATGTTGAATGTCCAATTGGAAAGACGCAGAAACTGCCATAGCCCATGCGGCCTGACAAATGGTTTCTTCAAGAAGCCGAGAATTCAAGAATTCAAGGAGTCAGGAGCAACCCACGGGCTAGCGCGCGTGAACGATTTGAGAAGAAACTTTCGCTCGGCGGCCAACGCCAAGTTTCGCAGAAGAAGTCAGAAATCAGAACTCAGGAGTCAGGAGTTGCAGAATGTGCGAGCAAGGTCTTTATCCGAAAATCCGGGACAGGCATCTGCCCGGGAGAATATCCGCCGGAATCCTAGATTCTAGTCTGAACTCCTGAACTCCTGCAACTCCTGAATTCTTGAATTAATACTCCCTGGCAAGCAGATAATCGGCAAGGCCATGCAGGATACCTGCTTTTTTGCCGAATGACTTGAGCGATGCGTGAGCTTCCTCCGTCAACTTCTTCGCCACTTTCCGCGAGCGCTCCAGTCCGACGACTGATGGATAGGTCGCTTTTTCAGCAGCCAGGTCTTTGCCCGCACTTTTTCCGAGCATCTCGGAGGTTTGCGTGACATCCAGGATGTCGTCGATGACCTGAAACGCGAGTCCGAGCGCCTTCCCGAAATTTGACAGAGTTTCCAGTTGCGCGGGCGTGGCATTCGCGCTCATTGCACCCAATCGAATCGATGAACAAAGGAGCGCGGCAGTCTTCGATTGATGGATGAACCGCAGCAACGGTAGTGAAACCCGCCGTCCCTCGCTCTCCAGATCGACAACCTGCCCGGCAATTAGGTGCCGGCTGCCGGAAGCAACTGCAAGCTCCCTTACAATATCCTTGAGCGAGTAGCGGGGCCAGCCTGGAACCTTGGCCGCTAATTCGAAAGCGAATGTCAACAGAGCGTCGCCTGCCAGCACGGCGATCGCCTCGCCGAACACCTTGTGTGAGGTCGGCACTCCTCGGCGAAGGTCATCGTCATCCATACAAGGCAGGTCATCGTGGATAAGCGAGTACGTGTGGATACATTCGACCGCGCACGCCAGCGGGATAGACGCTGCCGCTTCGCCGCCGCAACATTCTCCTGCGGCGAAGCACAAAATTGGTCTTAGCCGCTTGCCCCCAGCAAAGATGCTGTAGCGCATTGCTTTGTGAATCGTTTTCGGCTTGACACTCGACTTTGGCAGAAACGCTTCCAGCGCGTCTTCCACCATTTTCTGGCGCGAAACGATGTAGTCTTTCATTTCTCGGGAATTCGCCGGAGGTACCGTTGAGCGATGGGCATTCGCCAGCCAATCCCAAAAGCAGTGCTGGTAACCTTCAGACCGGGTGCGGCCTGACGCCTTTTGTATTCGTTCGTATCCACTTTTCTCTGAATCCAGCGAACGATTTCGGGATTGAAGCCACGGTCCGCGATCTCCTCGGGACTCAATTGTTCTTCCACGTACAGCTTCAGGATTTCGTCCAATACCTCATACGGCGGCAACGTATCCTGGTCCTTTTGGTCCGGTTTCAACTCGGCGCTTGGGGGTTTTTGAATCGAGTTGCTCGGGATGACCTCCTTTTCCCGATTTATCCAGTGAGCCAGCTTGTAAATCATTGTTTTCGGCACATCGCTTATCACTGCGAGCCCGCCACACATGTCGCCATAAATTGTGCAATAGCCGACCGCCAGTTCGCTCTTATTTCCGGTCGTCAGAAGCAAGTGACCGAATTTGTTCGACATCGACATCAGAGTCAGACCGCGCAATCGAGACTGCATGTTCTCTTCCGTCGTGTCTTCGCTTCTGCCAGCAAAGATTTCTTTGAACTGGCTCTTCAGTATTTCGAAGGGCTCCTTAATCGATATGACATGCCGCACAATCCCCAGGTTTTTCGCCAGATTCGCTGCGTCATCCAGGCTTCCTTGGGACGAGTATTGACTGGGCATCGAAACCCCGACGACATTCTCTTTGCCCAGGGCCGCCACAGCCACTGCGGCGGTAACCGCCGAGTCGATCCCGCCACTTAAGCCAAGAACTCCGCTCTTGAATCCGCACTTGGTCCGTGGCAATCCACAAATCCTGTCGCAGTGAATCGTAATCGCGATCGATTCCCACACTCCCTGATGGGCCAATGAATCCGCGGAAGCCCTCATCCGCGATGAAATTGGAGCTGTCGAGTTTATAGTCGCCGACGCGCGCGCCCACGTTCATCAACCGTGTGCGGCTATGGCCCGTCGACACCAGCGCCCCAAATTCCGCGACTACTTCTCGAATATCCATATCCAGCAGCCGGTATTCCACATAGTAAGGACGCACGGGCTGGTTCGAAGGCGGAATCGCCAGCTCCAGTCGAGACTTGGCGCGCGCCATTTCGTCCTTCATCGCCTGCAGCGTGTGGTCTTTGTCGCTTGCCGCCGATGCCTGCGCTGCGGCAAATGCCCCGGGCGCTATGCACAGTGAAAAAACAATCGCAATAAAACGAAGTGAACGCATTACTGAGCTCCTCCCGATTTCACGGTGTCATGTGCCGGCGGGGGCAAAATGGGTGGACGGTCCGTCGCCGTTTGCTTCTTCTGCACTTCCAATTCCGACGTCAGAATCGCCGGGCCACAGCCGACACCGGCACATATCCCGATTCAGCTCCGCAGTAGCCATTGAACACTTCCGGCGTATCGCCTGTGGCAACAATTTTCGTGAGAGCTGCCAGCGGCGTTCCCACAATATCCACTCCGCGGACCAATTCGTCCGGCCGGCCATCGGGGAAAACCTTGTACACCACCAGTGGTTCCACCTGAAATGCTTGCGGCTGGCCGCGGCCCGTGAACGTGAACCCGCCGGCGATATCGTCGATCAACAATCCATATGGTTTATTCTGCTGCTTGATTAATTCAATGAGCTTGGCGCGAAGTTCCGCGTTGCTCACATTTTATTGCTCTCGACGATCAGGTTTCCCTGACGCGAAACCGGTGTAGCGCCGATCTGCCTCCGTCCATGCCCGTTCGAATGCGGAACGTTCACCAGTGGCGAGCGCCCCATTTCAAAAGTCTTCAGCACCCCGTGATCCACCAGCACGGTCCTTTGCGCGATTACCCCTTCATCGTCGTATCGGTAGTAGCCCAGCAGGTCCTGCTTGCCGAGCCTCTTCATTGTGGGATCGTCTACGATCGTCAAAAAATCCGGCAGAATCTGTTCATTTACTTTCTTCGCGAACGTCTGCCCCTCGTTTACGTCCTTCTGCCGGTGACCTTCCGCCCGGTGCCCGAATACTTCGTGGAAAAACACCGCGGCGGCACGCCCGGTCAATAACGCCGGGCCAACCGTGGGATCGTTCAACGGAGAAACCACCAAGCCTTCCATCTCTTTACGCAACTGCGCGGCTGCCGCAAGCACTACTCTGTCATCCGGAGCGTCGGATGGATTCACCCAGTCAAAGTTGTAATAGCGGTTGATGTCCATGCCGTCGCTGGCTTTGCCCTGAATGAACAATTCCAGGCGGTAGCGGATCTCACCGAATTGCAATTCCGTGCCTTCGGTTGTGAGCTGCATGGTGTTTTCCGCCAAGCCCGTAAAGGTCACAATCGAATTGATGACCGCAGGCGATTGCCGGAAGTAGGCGGTGTAATCCCGGACTTTCTGCTCCCAGGGCTTGCGATCCAACGTGTAGGAGACCCATGGACCGATGTAGTCTTGCGCCTTCTCCCGAGAAAAATCCGGTGCATTGCCCTCAACCGTCTGCACCTTCACCTCTTTGCCGGTCTTGATCTTGATGAGCGCTTCCGCAGCGGCGCGGTACTGTTTGTCGGTCTCCAGCCAAATCGCTCTCCGCAGCACATCGGGGTCGTCGTCCAGCGGCGCATTCGTGCCAGGGCCGCCGTTGGGAGGCTGCTTGCCATCCACCTTGTGCGTGTCGTCCAGGTCATAGCTGCCGGTGCGCACGGAAACTTCCAGCCAGCGGTTGCGGTTCTCCTCGCTCTGCAGCAGCGCGCCATTCGAGCCGGATACCGTCGCGCGTTGCGAATCCGTCAGCGTGTACCCGATGTAGTACGCCGGGGGATCCAAGGTCCCCAGCGTCTTCATGGAACGGTCGAGCTCCGCCTTCATGGCGGTAAAAGCCGGACACGGCTTGGTGTCCTTGTCACCGGCAGCGAGCAACGCAGGCGACACCGCAAGGGCCAGCCCAGCCGATAAAGCCAAAATTCGCAATGCAGGGAAACTCAGGGAGCGCCGGATGGCGCGAGATTGGTCGTTCAAGGTACCTCACTCCGGATTAGACGCACTTGGAAAGAGTCCAGTGTACGCCAGTGGTGTGCAACAGACAAAGCGGCGCACGACGGGAAAGTAACGCGAAAAGAACCACGCAATTTGGATGTTGTCCAGAGCAAGCGAGTTGCTAGTCCTCAGCCCTTAGTAGTTTTGCACTATCCGCACCAAACACCTGCAAAAACAAAAAGACCCGGCGGCTGGGCGGCCCCGAGTCTCTTTGCTACTGCAAACTGAAACTTAACCGCAGGTAACCGACCCGATCGGGCATTTCGGGTTGTTCGGGTTCGTCTTTGGCGTCGATGAGCCGTGCGCCACCACGATCGGAATCACGATGATTGGGACCGCAAGAATCGCTCCCAGCGCAATGGCCGTACCCTTTCCGATGTGATGTACCTGGGTCGGACCGCTCGGGCCTTCCAGAAGCGTGTTTCCGATAGCATCGGTCAAGGTAGACAGCGACGCCTGTTCCACTGCCGGCGATGTGGAATCACCATTGCGGACCGTGGTCATTTGGCCTGCTTTCACCACCACGCAAACACCAGCCAGATTGCACACGCGCACCAGGCCCTCGAACACGATCACTGTCATTATGTTGTTTTCATACGAAGTGTAAAAGTCCGTGCCCACCACCCCGGCCACTCCTGCTGGGGTATGCACTTCGAATTTTCCGTTGGGCTGCGTGATCTTCTGTGCCTGCGAACGAATCTTCCCCAGGCTCAACTCCAGATCGGTCTGCTGCGCCCCGGCATCGTGCTTCACAATGTGCACCGACGAATCCGAACCGATGTTCAGCACCGATCCATCATCCAATGCAAGGCGCACGCGGGCGTTCGGCTGCGTGTTCACTGTATCCAGCCAATCCACGATGGTCTTCGCCGCGGCTACCAGAGACTTTGGCCCGCGCGCGATATTTACTGCCGGGATTACGCGCGATACTTCGCCGGCGCGTTGCGGTGCGGATGGCGATTGCGCGAACACATCGAAGGGAATCGCGATGGCAAAGGCCAGTACCCAGGCCAGTGCCACCAGAGCGGGCGATTTCATATTCATCGAGGACTCCTGACGGACCAAACGTGCGTTATTTCCATTTGTCCCGTATGTGGGTCGTGATGGTCAAATGAAAAGCAGCGAACGGTGCCTGTTTAGCTACGGGAACGCAGCCTGTCACTTCGGGTCATAGTGGAAAATCGCGGCGGTCATGTCATCCCACTGCTGGCAACCCCGTGTGAACGATTCAATCGCACCAAAGATGTGCCCCAGCAGGTCTAACGGACATTCCCCAGCGTGCTGCCGGCAAATTTCCTGGATCGCCTGCCAATCCGAACTCTTCATCCACGCTGCTCCGCGCGTCCGTCAGTCCATCGGAACAAAACAATACTGAATCGTCAGGCTGCAGCTGGAGCCTGAATTCGTCGTAGGATACGTCCGGAAAGAGCCCTGGGGGAATCCCCGCTAGGTGCAACACTTGGCACTCCCGCCCGCGCAGAACAAACGGTCCAGGCATTCCCGCTCCGGAAAGCACCATTTCGCCATTCGCGGGATAAAACAACGCGTACTGCATCGAGGTGTGCCGTCCCGGTATGCCCCGCAAGTGCAGCCGCTCGTTCAATAGCGAAAGCACCCGGCTAGGCCGTTGCCCCGTTTTGTGAATTCCACGCAGTGTTCCGGTCGCAAGGGCGCCATACAGCGCCGCCGGCAGTCCCTTTCCGGAAACATCGCCCAGGTACAATCCCGATCGTTCCGTCCGTCAACGAAAAGTAATCCAGAAAATCCCCGCCCACTCCCGCAACTGGTTGGAACTCGTGAGAAATGAGGATGTCTGGAGCGTGCAGTGGCTGCGATGGCAGCATCGCTCCCTGGATGATCCGTGCTTCTTCCAATTCCTCTTCACGGAGCTTCTCAATGGCGTGCAGGTCGTGCAAAGACGTCGCGGTGACCATGTGTTTTGCGAAGGGGAGTTCAAGTACGCTGAGAGGCACCGGCGGGGGCGGAGGCGTCTCTAACAGAATAGCAAGCGGCATGGCGTGCTGGGGACTCCCGCAACGGTGTTGTAACCAAAAGCACTACACCCCGCGAAATCCTTGTCCCTTGCTGCGCACCAGCACACAATCGCCTCATGCGCGCACTTGCAGGATTACTCGCGGCAGCGGCTCTGGCGTTCGGCGTGTACTACTTCTATATGCGCCAGATGCCCACCACCGACGCCGGCACCGCTCCCACACAAGCCATCAGCCTCATTGGCGTTCGCGCCGATCTCCTCCAAATTGCGCAGGCGGAACGCGGCAACATTGCCTTGAACAGTAAATGCGATTCCCTGGACGATCTGGCCTCCTCCGGCTCGCTCACCATGGACCGCAAGGAACGTGACGGGTACTCCTACACGGTTTCGTGCTCCGGAATGGATTTTCAGGTCATCGCCGAGCACCCGCCCGCCGCTCCTGGCTCCGGCATTCGTTACCCAAAGCTGGCCATCGACGCCAGTATGCAGATTCTGGAAGTCCAATAACTCGTCCTCACGCCGTTAATTCTGCCCGGCTTGCCGCGTTCCACGCGGAACTTTTCCACTCACGTCTGCGTACCTTTCACTGAGACCCAACGAGCGGCCGAAAGTAAATAGCCGCGGAAGGAGTGGCCATGGGCGGAGAATTCATCGGTTTGGTTGCAGTGGTTCTGACATGCGGCATACCTGTAGCAGGCTTGTACACCTACTATCGCGTTCGTAAGTTGCGCACGGAAGAGCGCCTGGCGGCTCTGGCCCGCGGCGCCGAAATCCCCATGGAGCCCGAACTGTCGCAATTTGCGCGCTCCCGCCGTGCTGGAATCTTGCTGGTCAGCGGCGGCCTGGGTTGCATGATCATGTTCGCGGTGATCGCGCGGATCGTTCAGGAGCCGGAAACCTTGGTCGCTTCGGCGATTGGCATTTTGCCGCTGGCTATCGGCATTGGCTACTTCCTGGATGCTGCGCTGATCCGTCACGATTTGAAGGCCAGCTGAATTCGGCTTTGCAGTGCGGGCTGTGCGGAAGCGAGGTGGACCTGGGCTTCACTGAGGGCCCGTTGAGGAGGGAAGCCCTCGCTTCCGCTTAGTTCGTTCCCGTTCCGTTGTTGTCCCTCCGGTCATTTCTGCTCTGCTTCTTATTTTTGCCTTCTGCGTCGCTCTGGTGAGTCCCTCCTTCTTAGCCCTCCTCAGCCGCTATGCTAGAATCAACCGCGATGCATCCGGCAATCCCGCAATTACTCGACCTCCAACGCCTCGATCAAATCATCGCGTCTTCCCGGGCCGAACTTGACGCCCTCCCCAAACAACTGCGCGAAGCGGACGCCAAGCTCAACGGCGCGCGTTCCGCGGTCACCGCTGCCAAAGAGGCCCTTACGCAGGCTTTGACCCACCGCAAAAAGTTGGAGCTCGATGTCGAGCAGTGGAAGACCCGCGCCAAAAAATATCGCGAACAAAGCAGCTCCGTGAAAACCAACGAAGCCTACAAAGCCCTTCAGCACGAAATCGCCAACGCTGAAGCGGAAGCCTCCAAAGCTGAAGACGCGGTTCTCGAACAAATGATGGCGCTCGAAAATGTCGAGCGTCGCGTCAAGCACGTTGAAGCAGATTTGCGCGAATCCGAACAGAGCATCGCTGCCGAAAAAAAACAGATGCAAGTGCAATACGGCGAAAAGAAAAAACGCATGGAAGCTGCCGCTGTGGAACGCGCCGAAGTCGCCAAAAAAGTTCCGGAAGAATTGCTGACCCTTTACGCCCGCGTCGATAAGCGCCATCCGGGTTCGGCCATGGCCGAAGCGAAAGACGACCAGTGCCGCGCCTGCGGAGTTCGCGTGTTGCCCCACGTCTTACAAATGCTGAATACCGAAACCGATGAAGAAGTGTTTCGCTGCGAAACTTGCGGCCGCATCCTCTACACGTTGGAACCCATTCCTCACGCCAGCCCCAGGCAAACCGCGAACGGAGCCGCAAGCTAGCGATGGACAGACGTGCTCCAACCCCGCGCGGCGGCGGATTATTCGGCGACGCCCCTCCCGAACCGCCGAAGCCTGCGACCGCCGCCTATCAGGCCAATATCGACGGCGGCTCCCGTGGCAATCCCGGGCCAGCGGCCTATGGTGTAGTCGTTCGTGATGGGAGTGGCGCGATTGTCGCGCGCCTCAAAAAATACATCGGCCAAAACACCAACAATGTAGCCGAATATTTTGGTTTGATCGCCGCACTGGATTACGCACAGACCCACGGTGTGCGCGCACTGCGCATCGAAAGCGATTCGGAACTGCTGGTCAAACAAATGCGCGGGCAGTACAAAGTGAAAAGTCCGGAGCTGAAGCCGCTGTTCGAACGCGCGAAGAAAATGGCCCAATCGCTTGAGTCTTTTCGCATCGATCATGTCTATCGCGAACAAAATCGCGAAGCCGACGCGCTGGTCAATCAAGCCTTGGACGAAACCGGCCGGGGCGGATCAACCGCCGCTGTGCCTGCCCCGAAGGAAACCACCATGCGTCTGGTCGGGTTCTGCCGCAACGGCAATCTCGAACTCCCGCAGCCCCTGAATCTGCCTGATGGCACCGAAGTAGAGATTCTAGTCCGCGTGAAAAAGTAAGTCTTACTTAAAACCTGTCGTTTCGAACGGAGTCCGCGAAGTGAGAAATCTCTCTTCGCTCCCTCCACTACGGGCACACGTCCTACGCCGCGTCCGCCCGCTTCGCCGCATACGGCGACTTCAACACGTACGACCGGTACAATGTATCCCGCTGCGCCGGCAAAAACCCCGCATCATAAATAATCCGCCGTAGCTCTTCTTCATTTGTGCGTCGCCGCACCCCCGCGGCGTACACCACGTTTTCCTCGATCAGAATGCTGCCCACATCGTCCGCTCCGAACTGCAATCCAACCTGGCACACCTTGATCCCCGGTGTCAGCCAGCTCGACTGAATATGATCGATGTTGTCGAGAAACAGCCGGCTCACTGCCAGCGTCTTCAGATAATCCACTGCGGTCGTTTCCTGCACGCGCTTCCCCAGCGCCGTGTTTTCCGCGGCAAAAATCCACGGAATGAACGCGGTGAACCCGCCGGTCTCTTCCTGCAATTCCCGGATGCGTTCCAAATGATTCACGCGATGGCGCAGTTCTTCGCCGCAACCAAACATCATCGTCGCCGTCGTGCGCAGCCCCAGCGAATGCGCCGTGCGATGCACTTCCACCCAATCATCGCTCGTACACTTCAGCCGCGCGATTTTCCCGCGAACCTCGTCATCCAGAATTTCCGCGCCGCCGCCGGGAATGGACTGCAACCCCGCATCCATCAACCGCTGAATCGTGTCGCGAATGCTCAATTCACTCACTTCCGCTATGCACAAAATCTCCGGCGCGGAAAAACAGTGCAGGTGCACCTGCGGATAGCGCGCTTTCAACGACCGCAGCAGGTTTTCGTAGTAGCCGATTTGCAGATCGGGATGAAGTCCGCCTTGCAACAGCACACCCGTCCCGCCCAGCGGCAGCATCTCGTCGATCTTCGCGTAAATTTCCTCGAACGGCAGAATGTACCCGTCCTTCGCGCCGAGTGGCCGGTAGAACGCGCAGAACGAGCAGTACTCCGTGCAGAAATTGGTGTAATTGATGTTGCGATCGATCTGGTAAGTTACGATCCGCGGATCGTTCTTCTGCAACCGCACCTCGTGCGCAGCCATCCCGATTCCCACGAGATCGTCGGATTGCAACATCTCCAGCGCTTGCTGTTTCGTGATTCCCACGGTTTTTCCTTTTCAATTCTTGCGCGCGACTACAAAGTCCTGATAACGAACAGGTCCGCCAGCTTCCGCCGCAAATGCGATACCCTTTGCTTCTGGAATCAATCCCAATTCCGCGGCAAAAGAATAATACCGGTGCAGTCCGCGGAGGTTCTCGGCGTCGAGAGTGTAATCGATATTCTCGGTCAAGTAGTGTGACAGTTTTTCGGCCGGCAATTTCAGCTCACGTGCAGCTTCGTTGGCGATTTCATCGATATGCTGCATTCCGAACGCCAGCGATTCCTGGAAATCGCGCACCACTTCTGGACTCGCCACTCCGGCCCGCGCCGCCCACACCGCGAGCACTGCCGGAAAGCTTGTCAGCGTTCGCCACTTCTCCACGATATCGTAGTAGTACCGCGGGGCGGGCGGTTGCCGCTCAGCCATCTGCGCCGGGGTCGATTCCAAGGCCAGGCGCAGAGCCGGATCACCAATCAACAACGCCGCATCCGCTTCCTGCAACATCGTCTCTAAATCTGGATCAGCTTCGAAAAACTCGGGAGCGATGTGCCAGTGCTTGGCGCAAAGAATGCGCACCAAAGTCTGCGTACTCCGCGAACTGCGATCCAAGGCGATGCGCCGCGCTTCGTGAATCGGCTTTTTCGACACCATCAGCAGACTTCTCACGGATTTCTTCGAGGCAATCGAGAGATTCGGAAGCACTACCAGCCCATCGATCCGCTGCAACTCAATCGCGGGAATAATCGCGATATCCACTTCGCCGGCGCGCAGCGCCTCCGCGCATTGCGAAGGCACCGTGAAGGAAAGTTCGTATTTTCCACGCAGCGGCCCATGCGTGAATCCCCGCACCAGCGGCGCTGTATTCAAGTACTGCACAATCGAAATGCGGAGCGATTTCACGTGTTTTCGTCCCAAAACTAACCTGTCCAGTATAACAAACGGTCGCATATACAAAGCTTCGACGCGTAGAATGAAAGCTCCAAATCCGCTGAAAATCGCGAACAATTGCGATCGTCAGCCAAATCAGGTAGCGGGTCAGTTTCCGATTAGCGCGTTAATCGGGACTTAAGCGATTACTTCCGGGCTCTGCTCACTCCAGTTCCCCAATCACCTTCATCTTGCTGACCACGTGCGTATGCTCGAATGCGCTGTTCTCCAACGACACCGACACTTGTCGGTTGATGAAGAACACGGCACGAATCCGGAACTCCGTGCCAAATGTGGCAGGAAACCACACTCCATCTGGCTGGCGGTGATAGACGACATTAAAGCCAATCCCGGGAACATCCATTCCGAGCAAGGTGCGTACCATCAATGGAATCCTCCGCGATAGCTTGGTGAACACCAGCACGGGTTCAAATTCCTGGGCATCGATGTACGCTTCGCCCGCCCACGTGATTTCGTCCTTGTCCTTTGGCCAGAAGCTGATGTGGTAAACGCTGCGTCCCTGAAGCTTCTCTTGGCCGAGGAGTCTGAAGACGTAATTTTTCTGCTGGTCGCTGGTCAGCGGAAACAAGTCGCTGCCCAAACCGTCTTTGGTTTTGTCGTTCGTCAAATCATCACGAAAGTCCTTGATCAGATCGCGGTCAAGACTGTCTGTGTCCGGCGTTGGTTCGCCCGTAAACTGCTCATACTTTCCCTTGTGCCAGTAGCGGCCGGTAAGCAGCGTGAGCGTCTTTTCGGTGCTGTCCGAGGTTGGAATCACGTTGTAATCAGCAGTCTCTTCGCGCATCAGCTTGCCACCGGGTTTGTGGGTGAAGATGTGGACCTGTTGCTTATAGACGTATTGTTTGCGCAATGCTTCGCTGCGATCCTGATTGGCTGCGACGCGGGCCATGATGGCCTCGGCGGTTAAGGGCGCTGGACCGGGTTGCGGAGTTTGTGCGAACGAAGCAGAGGCTATCAGCAGAATCGCGCCACAACGAAATGCCGACATAGGTACAGAACCCCTCACTGACATTACGTTAAGAACTCTAAGGAAGTTCCCTAGGAAAATAGTACTAGCCTCCATTTTTCCGATTTGCGCGTTTACCAGGAGCTAGCACGACGGAGTGCGGATATCCTTGCCAGATTACCCGCGACGCGAATACATTGCTTTCATGTCCGAGAATCGAACAATGCTCAGAGTTGTCTTGCCTTTTTGTTTCTGCCTGATTTTCAGTTGCCACTGTCAATCTCAGGATGCAGTGATAGCGAGGGACCACTCGTGCGAAGGTGACGTTACATGGACGTCCCTGCCTGCGAAAGTGCTTGGCGCCCCCATATTTCCGCAGTGTTCTTGGGACGTGCTGTTGATGTACGCAACGAGGATGTTCCAATTCTCCTTGACGGAGAGAAGGCGAAGACCGAGAGGCTCCACGTTACGTTTGAAGTTGAGGAGGGCTATATCGGGGTTCAGGAAAAAAGCGTAATCGTGACGTCCGGTGGAGACCTGTGTGGGTTCCCTTTTTCCAAAGCGCATGAGTACGTCGTTTACGGAAGACGCCTTCAAAATGGCGAGATTTATGTGAGCATAAGTTCCGGTACGAAGTGGAAGAAAGATGCCGCTGAGGACCTCAAGTACCTGCGTGGGCTGTCGACCGCTCCCAGTGGTGCCCGAATCTACGGGACCGTGTATAGATATAGCGAGCCGACCAATCCACACGTCATGATTAGGAAAGCAACCGCAGCGGTCGGCCAGAAAATTGCCATTCGCGGGCTGCAAAAAGATTATGAAGTGGCTGTTGATTCGCGAGGAAAATTCGAGCTTTCCGCGATTCCACCAGGGCGATACACCATCGTCGTGGAGTCAGATGAAACGGTGAACATCACGACGCCTCATTTACCCACAACGTTTGACCTCGCTGACAAGGCTTGCGCAAGATTTCTATTCGGGATTGACCCGTTTGCAAAAGCCAGTTCTGACGTTCAATCAGCCCCTCGGAGTGCCGCCCGTAAGTAGGGCCCGGGAAGTCGGGAAACCGGAAAAGTTCCGGTTAGTACCCGTCGCCTGCCATCACAGTAAACTAAAGCCATGAAACGTGTGGTCATTCTAGGTCGTGGTGCGTCTGGCAAATCGACTCTAGCGAGACGCGTGGGCAATATTACCGGGTTGCCGGTGATCGAACTGGACAAAATCTTCTGGCAAGCGGGACTCATCGCAACGCCTTGCGAAAGATGGGTCCTAGTCCAAGAAAAGATTGTCGCCGAGGATCGATGGATTATTGACGGAGACCTCGGACGCTACGACGCCGTTGAGGTAAGGCTGCAAGCCGCAGACACGATTATCTTATTGGACTTCTCGCTTCTGCGTTGTGCCCTTCGAGCAATTCGCCGCTCACGCGAACGTTCTGATTTCTGGTTTTGGCTCATTGCATACCGGTATCACAGCCTTCCAATTCTTAGGGAGGCAATTTTCAGATACGCACAAAACGCAGCTTTTCACGTGTTCCGCGACCCTCGCGCCATGGATCGATTCGTCGCGGACGTCTCAATTTCTTCTTAGTAGAGTGAAAATCATAAGCAACCACTGCTCAACTCCCGAGTTGTCGGGTAATCGGAAACCGATCCTGCACCATAAATCGCCTGTTTTGTGTTTTCCCTTCCATCTGCTACAATTAACGTTCTTGTTTTCTATCCCTTGAATCATAGGAAGTGGGAGCGTCATGGCACTGAAGTGTGAAATCTGCGGCAAAGGCCCGAGTTACGGCAACATCGTCAGCCACGCGAACAATACCCGCCGTCGCCGCTGGAACCCGAATCTGAAGAACGTCCGGGCGGTCGTCAACGGCGTGCGCAAGCAAATCAAAGTGTGCACCGCGTGCATTCGTCTTGGCCGCGTGAAAAAGGCTGCCTGAGCAAAATCCCTTGGAAATATCCCTGAATCCCGCAATCCGGCTGAAAAAAAGCGGTCGCGCGGTTCATCGCGGTGCGGCGCTCTTGCCCGCGGCTGTGCTGGTTGTGTCTCTCTTTGCGGGTTGCAAGCAACAGGAGCGCCACGCACCGGATGTGTGGGCGGTCGTCAACGGCGTGGAAATCAAGCGCGATGAAGTCGAGAAATACTATCGCACGCGCATCAATCCCGAAGCCCAGGAAACTTCGCCCGAAGAAGTGCTTTCCGGCAAGCTCAACGTTGTCGAGCAGCTCGTCAACAACGAGATCCTCCTCGAACGCGCCAAAAAGCTCAACCTCGAGGCCAGCGACGGCGAAGTGGAAGACAAATTTACCGAGCTCAAGAGCGGCTACACCGAAGACGAATTCCAACGCAAGCTCAAAGACGGCGGCATGAGTGTGGACGATCTGAAAAAAGATTTGCGCCGCCAGCTTTCCATCCAGAAACTGCTCAATCGCGAAGTCGCTTCCAAAGTCACCATCACCGATCAGGACGTGACCGATTTCTACAACACGAATCGCAATCAATTTAACGTTGCCGAGCCGCAATATCGCATTTCGCAGATTGTCATCACGCCCCGCAAGGATCCCATGGTGCGCAACCGCAAGAACGATGACGCTACCAACCAGGCGGAAGCCGAGCGCAAAGCTAAAATGCTGGAAGACAAGCTGGCCAGCGGCGCGGATTTTTCGCAACTGGCGATGGATTACTCCGAGGATTCCAACACCGCCGCGACCGGTGGCGATTTGGGCTACATCCCGGAATCATCGCTCAACGCGCCGCAGACCGACCCGGTGCTGAAGAAGGCCGTGCTTTCGCTGAAGCCCGGACAAGTCAGCCAGCCCATCCAGTTGAAAGACAGCATCCGTATTTTGAAGCTGGTGGCTCGTGAAGCTGCCGGGCAGCGTGGCATCAATGACCCTCAAGTGCAGCAGATGATTCGCGACACTCTGCGCAATCGCAAAGAACAGCTGCTGCGCAACGCCTATCTCGCCGTCGCCCGCGATGAGGCGCACGTCACCAATTATTTGGCGATTCAAGTGGTAGAGACAGCCGGGAAATTGCCCGATGCCGCAAAACCTACTCAGTTGCCGGCCGGCACCGCTCCCGCGCCGCAGACGCCTGCGCCGGGCCAACCCAGAAACACCCAATAAATTGGCCTGATTTATTTAGCGTTAGCTGTTCGACGGCTCAATCAATCCACGCCAGTATGTCTCCGGCGTTCACCGCTTTTCCTTCCTCGACGTGCAACCGCTCCACTTTCCCTTTTTTCGGCGAGCGAATTTCGTTCTGCATCTTCATCGCTTCCACCACCATGATCCCTTGTCCGGCATCCACTTCGTCTCCCGCGTTCACCAGCAACCGGATTACTTTGCCCGGCATCGGTGCAACAATTTGTTGCCGTCCTTCCGCTTCCTGCGCGCCAGTCTTCTTCCCGCGCCACACCCGTGGGTCTCGCACGTCCGCCTGGAATTCGTGCGGGCCTGTCTGTAGTTTGTACGTACCATCGAGCGAAGGCGCGATATGTATTTCGAATGCCGCTCCATTCAGAATCACAGAAACCGCGTTGGGCGCGGCCAGAATCACGTCCGCGTCCACGGGTTGGCCATCCAGCAAAACTCTGTACGCTGAGCCCTGCTTCTCCAGATCGACAACGTGCTTGGTCTTCCCGGTCGCCGAGTCGAGTTGCACTTCGAATTTCATGGCTGGCGATCCACTTGCTCCTTGCGCGCTTCTTGCTTCCAACGCGAAGGAGTCGCCGCACTCTGCCCGCTCGAATTGCCCGGCTGGATACTCTCCCAATACGCAGCTGCAATCGCGGCAGCCGCTTCGGTCCCGGGTCTCGGGGGCACTGCAGGCGGGCGTGGTCGCGCAAGCAATTGATCCAGCCAGCGCGTGTGAATTTCGCCCTTCAGAAACTCCGGCTCCGCAAGGATCCGGCGGAACAGGCTTACATTCGTTCGAATCCCCGTGATGGTGTATTCGTCCAGCGCGCGTCGCAGCCGCGCAATCGTTTCCTCGCGGCTGTTTCCCCACGCAATCAATTTGCTCAACAACGGGTCGTATTCGATCGGAACAGTCCAGCCGCGATACACACCTTCATCCAGCCGGATTCCCGGCCCGGTAGCAATCCGTCGCGCTATGATTTTACCGGGACATGGAAAAAAATTATTATCCGGATCCTCCGCGTACAGCCGCACTTCCATCGCGTGGCCGCGTGGCGAAATCGTTTCCCACGCAAACGGCAACCGGTGCCCCGCCGCAATCGCAATCTGTAGTTTCACCAAATCGAGCCCGGTGACCTGCTCGGTCACAGGATGCTCCACCTGTAATCGCGTATTCACTTCCAGAAAATAAAAATTCAGATTCGCGTCTACGAGAAACTCCACGGTTCCCGCGTTGGTGTATCCCCCGGCGCGCGCCAGACGTACCGCGGCATCGCCCATTTTCCGACGCAACTCCGGGGTCACCACCGTTGAAGGCGCCTCCTCGACCACTTTTTGATGGCGCCGCTGGATCGAGCATTCCCGCTCGCCCAACGAAACCACTCGCCCGTGCGAATCCGCCAGAACCTGAATCTCAATGTGTCGTGGCGAATCCAGGTACTTCTCCAGAAACACTCGCGCGTCGCCAAACGCGTTCAGCGCTTCCGACGAAGCATCCCGCCATGCCGAAGCGAACGCCGCATCCTCCGGCACAACGCGCATCCCTTTTCCGCCGCCGCCGGCCACCGCTTTCAGCACCACCGGATAACCCATGGCCCGCGCCAGCGACTGCACTTCATCGGGATTTTCGTTGGGATCGTCAGTCCCCGGCACCGTCGCAACTTCCGCGCGCCGCGCTAGCTGTTTGCCCGCGGTTTTCGAACCCATTATTTCCATGGTTTCCGCCGACGGACCAATGAACGTGATGCCCGAATCGGTACACGCTCGCGGCAACGCCGGATTTTCCGCCAGAAACCCGTATCCCGGATGGATCGCATCGCACCCGGAGCGCTTCGCCACGTCGATCAGCTTATCGATGCGCAGATAACTTTCCCGCGAAGCTGCCGGGCCGATCAGGTAAGCTTCCTCCGCTAGTCGCACGTGAAGAGCCGTGCGGTCCACTTCGCTGTATACGCACACTGCGGGAATCCCCATTTCGTGGCAGGCGCGCAGAATGCGCACTGCGATTTCACCGCGGTTGGCGATTAGAATTTTGCGGAACATAAATGATTTGAATAGTCACGCGAATCTTAACACGCGCCAAACCGCCGCTTCCTGCTTTGTACTCCGCGCGTGTCGTATCGTTTCCTTCCTTGCTTAGCAGCGAACTGCAAGCCGCTGACAGGCGCGCATGCGCGGCCAGGTCATCCATTCCACTCACGAACGACCAACATACGGTAGTCTTGTACTTCATGGCTCTGACCGCTCGCCTCCAAGAAATGGTCCTGGAAAAGAAGCGCGCCGCGCTTCTCAGCGTCGGTTCCGCAACGCTTCTCTTGTGCCTGAAGACCTTCCTGGTTCTGAGCACCGGCAGCCTTGGCATTCTCTCCGAAGCCCTGCATTCCGGCCTGGATTTGGTCGCGGCGCTGATCACTTTTCTTTCCGTGCGCGTTGCCGATCAACCCGCGGACGAACGCCATCCCTACGGTCACGGCAAATTCGAAAATTTCTCAGCCTTTCTGGAAACTGGGCTCCTGGTTCTTACCGCCCTCTACATTATTTACGAGGCGTTCTACCGCCTCTTTTTTCATTCCGTGCACATCCAGCCGAGCCTCACTGCCATCCTCATTCTTTTCGCCGCGCTCGCCATCGACCTCACTCGCGCCCGCGCCCTTAACAAAGTCGCTAAGAAGCATCAAAGCGAAGCGCTGGAAGCCGATGCTCTTCACTTCTCCACAGATGTGTGGAGCACCATCGTCGTCATTCTCGGCGTTTTGCTCGTCTGGGCTGGCAACACTTGGAATGTGCCGGCTTTGGCCTACGCGGACGCCATCGCCGCTCTCTGTGTCGCCGCGGTCATTCTCTGGCTCAGCTCCCAACTCGGCCGCCGCACCCTCGATGCCCTTCTGGATGCTGCTCCTGCCGGCCTGCAATCGGAAATCACTGACGCCATCGGAAATATGGACGGCGTCCTTCGGGTGCAACGCGTCCGCGTGCGCCGCTCAGGCAATCGCCATTTCGTCGATGCTACCGTTTCGGTTCCTCGCTCTTCGAATCTCGAAAGTGTCCACACCTTGACCGACGCCATCGAGCAGCGCGTCAGCCAAATCGTTCCGGCCGATGTCGTAGTTCACACCGAGCCCGTCGCGCCGGATAACGAACACCTCTTCGAATCCATCCGCGCCGTCTCCCAGCGTATGGGCCATCCCATTCACGACATTACCGCCTACCAGCAGGACGGCAATCTCTTCGTCGAACTGCACCTGGAAGTGGACGAAAACCTTTCACTTGGCGAAGCGCACCGCCAGGCCACCGAACTGGAAAACGCAATCACCGCCCTCGGCGACGGCCATCATAAGCTTGACGTCAACATTCATATCGAGCCACTCGGCCGCCACATTTCCACTCCCGAAATTGGCGCGGGTGAAATGCGCCAGCTTGAGCTCGCGGTCGAAACGTTTCTAAATCATATGCCCCGAAATTACGACGAACTCCTCAATTGCCACGATGTCCGCGTACGCCAAGTGGAGCACCACATCCTGGTCTCATGCCATTGCGTGATGAAAAGCGAATACCCAATCACGCGCATTCACGACGTCCTCGCCGCACTCGAGGACCTGGTCAAGGAGCGCTTCCCCCAAATTTCCAGAGTGACCATCCACCCCGAGCCACCCGACGCCTCCTGAACGCAACTCCTAACTTCTTTCAGCTCGGATCGCGCAGAAGACCAGCCAGCACACGTGGGTTGCGGCTCGTATGCAATACCGCGAGAACTACGACGGATGTCTCATCCGCTGTGTAGGCAATTACGTAATCGCGGACTGGATAAAACCGCATAGGCCGACTTGTGAAATCAGGTCTTAGATAGCCGATCTTTGGAAATGACACCACATTCTTAACGGAGGCATATATCTCTTCAACAACGTGGTCCGCCGCTTCCGGGGAATCTTCGGCGATGTATTCCCATATTTGTTCCAGGTCTTTTACGGCTTCAGGTGGAGGACAAAACCGCTCACGGGCGGCGCGCTTCGTTCTTCTTTCTTAACGCTTTGAACGCTTCCTCGCCATCAATCGCTTTCACATGGCCACTGGTAATATCGTCGTAACGACGATCGAGCGTCGTACGTAGTTCGTCCAACTCCGATAAGTAACCTGCCATTGCATCTTCCACTAACTCCTCAGGAGCGCGGCCGGTAGCGGCGGACAATTTCTGCAGTTTCGATTCTGTTTCGGGTTTGAGACGAACAACCATGGAACGAGTCTAAAAGCACCGTGAATCGCTGTCAAAGATTATCAACTAGCCCCGCCGCGTTACGGCAATCCATTCCCCGGCTGAGTATCCTGCCGCGACTCCGCGCCCTTGGGCTTCTTGATGCGTTCATTCTCGTCCACCGCAAACAGCATGTAGTTCCGGAAGGTGTGCCGCCGGTGCACCCTCCTCCGGTTCCAATCAAAATACACTTCCGCGGTCTGCGGCAGCCACAAGTTCACATTTCCTTCGCGGAAATTCACGGACGCATACTCGATGGCCGTGTGTTCCGCCACCAAGCGAATCTGCGGCAGCGGCTTCATCAAGTCCGTTTCCATTCTCAAAATCTGATACGTGTCCGCAGCAATCCATGCGCGGCCCTTCAACGCCGCCGGGTATGAAGGTCCCATCGTCCCCATTCGAAATCCCCGGTTTGCCATGGGTTTGTCCGGCCGCTGACGGAAGTGCACCTGCCACGCGGGCGCTCCGTTCCATCGCGTTAACCCTTCGCAAGTCATATCGTAATTGCCCGCATAAAACGGATGAAACACCATAACCAGCGCCGGTAATCCGCTGGTGATCACTCCGTCAGGAAATTCCGCCGCTTTTCCTTCGCTGTTCCGGTACTCTTCCACACCCAAATATCCTGGCCGGATTACCTGAATGGACACCACGTAGTTGTACGTCCGGCGTTCCGGTTTTTCCGCTACTCCCCATTTATTGATGGACTCGTCGAACAGCGCTTCCGTCGCCGTGAATCGATCCACATCGTGCGTTAGGTTCACCAACTGGTCTCCCGCCCGGCGCACCACTTCCTCCAAAGCACACGACGCTCCGGATTCCACCGGCGGCATCTTCTCGTCTACATCCGGAGGCATCCACGCTGACGGCACCGGCAAAGCTGTCGCCGCGCTATTCAACTCCGCTAATTCTCCGCGCAGCCCACCGGCATCGACCGCAGCCGCACTCGCACTATTCGGGTTTATCAGTTGCTCCCGTTGTGTAATTGCATTTGTATCGCCCGGGTTCGCTTTCAGATGTTGATCCAAAACCTGAATTGCTCGCTCCTTCTCTCCGTTTTCCGCCAGGGCCCTGGCCAGCAGCGGCTGAATCGTCGTTGCCTTGTCATGCCCCAGTTCCACCGCACGTTCGGCGTGCTTGATCGCATCAACGCGCTGGTGCTCCAGATAATCCGTTTCTGCCAACAACGCGTGCACGCGCCACGACGACGGCTCCACTTCCAGCGCACGATTCAAGTAAGGCCGCGCTTCCGTCGGCTTGTTCTCCATCAGCCGCGCTTGTCCAACCTCTATCAGGGCGCTCAAATGGTTCGGGTTCAGTGTCAGCGTGCGATTCCAGTGGACCTGCGCCTGCGCCGGGTCCTTCACCTTCGCCGCGTAAACTCCGAACAGGTACTCCACCTCGGCGTTGTTCGGCACTTGCTTCTGAGCGGCTTCCAAATGCGTTCGCGCCTCGCTCGCCTGGTTCGCTCGCAACGCCTCTAACGCCTTGCCTACTTCTTTTTGCGTTTTTGGAGACAAGTCCGCGATCTCCCGGTCCGCCGCCGCTTCTTCGGCATCCGTGATCGGCCGCAACTCCAACGAGACCGTCGCTAGGCCTCCGCCCCTTACTGTGTTTACTCGCCCTTCAGCAATCTGGTATCCCGGCGCCTTCACCAAGACGCGAAATTCGTTGCGTGGCACCCGGCTGAATCGAGCATGACCGTTTTTCACCGGTAGCTCGTCGTAAATTTGCCCGCTAAGTGTCACCAACTGCGCCACAGCTTGCTTCGGCGCCCGCCCACCGTTTTGGGCTTTCACGTTCACTTCCACATCCGGTGACACATACATTCCGGCAAAAGTACCGCTGCTGGGGCTGGTTGCAAGGCCTCCCGAGCCCTGAGGCGCTCGTGCAGGTGTTGCTGTCGCCACGAATAAGCCACAAAGAATGGAGAGGAGGAGCACCACGATCCGGCACACGTTCATTCGCTCGTTTCATCTAGGCGGAAGATGCACTAAGTATACGATTTTGACGGGAACCGCTACTACCGCCCAATCGCAAAAGTGCCTCCGGGCAACGGACCGCTACGGAGTGGCACCGCCACCAGGACTGGCTTCTGCCGCGGGTTCGGTGACTCTGGGCGCCGAAATCTTCTGCTTATCATCCACCGCAAACAACAAATAATTACTAAAGCTATGCCGCCGGTGAATGCGGTGCCCTAACCAATCGAAATACACTTCCGCGCTTTGCGGCAACCACAGGTTCACGTTGTTCTGGCGAAAGTTCACCGACCCGTATTCCACCGTCGTGTGTTCCGCCACCAGACGAATCTCCGGTATCGGCTTCACCAGGTCCGTTTCCATTCTCAGAATTTCAAAATTGTCCGCCGATATCCATGCTCGTCCTTTTAGCGCTACTGGATACGACGGACCGTTCAAGCCGAACTTATACGCCTTGTTTGCAAGAGGCTTTCCCGGCCGTTGACGGAAATGTACTTGCCACGCCGGCTGCCCGCTCCATTTGGCCAAACCCTCGCAGTTCATCTCGTAATTTGGCGAATCATACGGATGGAAAATGAGCGCCAGCGATGGTAAACCGTTGGTCACAATTCCTTCAGGAAATTCCACGCCGATCTTCCCGCCGCTGCTGCGATATTCGTCCACGCCCAACCAGCCTTGCCTTACCTCCTGGATCGACACCACGTAATCGAACTTCCGTTTCTCGGGCGACGACGCGATCCCCCACTTGTTAATCACCTGGTCCGTCAGCGATTCCGTCGCCGTAAAACGATCCACGTCATGCACCAGTTCCATGACGCGCTGGCCTGCCTTGGCAACCACTTCGTCCAGATTGCAATTCGCTCCCGAATCAACAGGAGGCACTTTCTCGTCTATATCCGCCGGGAGCCAGTTCGAGGGAATCGGCAATGCCGTCGCCGCCGAGTTGACCGCCGCCATCTCCGCGGTAGTGCCCGCATCGTTGCCTATTCCGTTCGCTCCACTCTGCGGATTTCTCCATCGCTCCAGTTCTGCCGCTGCTACTCCGTCCGTCGGATGATTCCGCACATAATCCTGCAATACATTGATGGCCTGCGCTCTGTCTCCACGTTGCGCCAACGCCCTCGCGAGCAGCACCTGCACTGACGCAGCGCGTTCGTGGCCTAACTCGATCGCCCTCTCGGCATGCGCAATCGCTTCGTCCCGTTTTCCCTTCATTCCATAGGCTTCCGCCAGCAAGGCCTGCGTTCGCCACGAAGACGGCTCCGCTTCCATCGCGCGGTTCAGATAGGGCATGGCCTCTTCAACCTTTTTTTCCTGCAACAGACTCTGACTTAGCGCCAGAAGAGCGCTCAAATGTTTTGGATCGAACGCCAGCGTCTTGCGCCAGTGCACCTGAGCTTGCTCCGCCTGATTCATTTGCGAGGAATACACCCCAAACAGGTATTCCACTTCCGCACTGTACGGCGCTTCTTTTTGCGCCGCCTCCAAGTGGCTTCGCGCATCGTTGGGCTTATTCCCTCGCAGCGCTTCCAGCGCTTTCCCCACATCCTTCTGCGCCTTCGGGCTCAGCGCTGCCATCGCTCTTCCAGACTCGGCCTCCTCCGCATCGGAGACCGGCTGCATGGTTACCGTAATCGTCACCAGCTTGATGTCTCCGGCCACATCAAATTTTTTCTCCACCTTCTGAAAACCCGGCGCCGACAATACCAACGTCACTTCGATTCGCGGAACTCCCGCAAAGCTTGCGCTCCCGTTTTTTGTCAACGTGTGCTCTAGCACCCGCCCATTGGGCTTCAACAGCTGCACGGTAACTTGCCCCTTGAATGGCGCGCCGTCCGGTCCGCGTACATCCACTGCTACGTCCGAAACAAGATACCGGCTCGTTAGATTTGGATCGATCGGTTGTGGAGGCAAGCGCCCCGGCATCTGCCCCCGTCCTTGCGGTGGCAGCACGAACACAGAAAATACTCCCAGAAACACGAGGTATCGTGTCGGGAACAGCAGAATCGGCTTTGCCAGTTGAGGACCCATGCTCCGCCATGCCGCACTTGAGGATCGTGAGGTGATTATACGCCCGTACATTCCCATTTTTGTCACGACTCCGCAGCGGTCCGCAGTGGATTAAACTGCCTTAACCACGAGGGGCTGTCATCCTGACGCCGAGCCTTTCGCAGCTGATGCGCCTCAACGGATACTTTCAGCTACGCATGTTCACCTCGCGCACTGAGGTGTTTACTTATCCCGCGTCAATGAATCACCGTGCGCTCCGCAACGATCGATTGTCGGCCGTTTGCCAAAGCTGGTATCAGGTCCTAAGTTGCGGTACTCACATCCGTAATCCAACAAAGGTGGAGAATATGAGCAAAGTACGCCGTGCTGCCGATTGGTCGTTGCTCCGCAATGCCTCACCATAACCGGCATGATGTCTATGCCCTTCAAATTCACATTTCTATGGGAGCGCTATGCCTGAAACTGACCAGTACGTTCATGTTCTTCTCTTTGCCTGCCCCAATTGCGACCGGCCGCTCGCGGCCACCTGCCTGAGCACACGCCGTAATCTGGAAATTGCGGAAGCGGAATGGTTCTCGCCGCACTGTGTATGCGGTTGGTCAAGAGAAATTGCTGGCGTAACTGCGTTGAAACACTGGGTCGAGTCTTGGCACGGCCGGGCAGTGTTGCCCGGCGAACCGGGAAGCTGCGAACACCAATCACTCACCCATAAAGTGCGCTGAAGTCTGTGGCGTCCGGAAAGTATGTGCCGTTCTGCAGTGCTATTACGTTCACAGCTTCCAGCAGCGACTCGCTGATGCGGCTTTTACTCACGAATCCGCGCACCCCAATGCGCCGCGCCTCTTTGATCAACTGTGCGCCCTCATGGATCGAGTAAAACAGGATGGGCACATTCGGTAGTACTCGTCTCAATTCGATGGCTGCCTCGAACCCGCCCATAAGCGGCATAGTCAGATCCAGGATAATCAGATCGGGTATCAGTTGAATGGCTTTGGACAACGCTTCTCTTCCGTTGCCCGCCTCGGCACAAATCTCAACGTCGCCATTCGACAGGATCGCGCGCACACCTTTACGCACGGCTTCGTGATCGTCGGCGATAAGTACCCGAATCAGAAAGATTTTCTCCGCATTTTTTGAAGATACGTACTATACCTATATCACGCGAAGTAACAATCGAGGAAATGCTGTAGTTACTCGCTTGATGTGCTTCGGAATAACGGTTTTCAACAGCCGATTCCCTTGCTACAGTGCCTTCGATTGCCTCGTCCCGAACGATTGTGTAAACTCGCCCCATTCCGGCGCACCAGGTCCCCAACGACGCCAACCATGAGGTATTGCTATGCCGCGTTGGGTCCTTACGTGTCCTTCTTGCAATCAGGAATTCACCCACTCACAAATTGAAAAACGCGAATTCCAGGATTTTTACTTCGATAAGAAACCGGCCTTCCCCAACACGGGCCTCGCCATCGATTGTCCCCATTGTCGGGCCCGCTCCGTGTTTCAGAAATCCCAATTAACTTACCGCGAAGATTGAGACGCGTGTTGCCTGCTTGCACAAGCTCAGGTAAACACTGGATTGCTCCTCGGCGGACTCGCTCCCGATAATCCGCCTCACTTGTGCATAACCCAGACTTTCTTTCCGAACTCGACGCCTATCAGAAGTTTCGCGCCTTCGTGGACTGCACCGGCAAACACGCCACCTGCCAACTCCGCGAAGGCCATCCCTCTTCACCTGCCCCCGCCGCCATTCCATGCTATACCTACCGCAACTCCTCCGTGTTCCTGTGCGACGATTGCACCGCATTCTGGCAACGCTGTCATAGCAACGGAGATCATGCCACTTGGGAAATCGCCACATACCTCCGCGAGCAGCGCAAATTCCACGACTAAGCTCTCGCCATCGGTTGTGCGTACCGGGGCTTTACATAGTTTTCAGCCGTGGCCTCGCCCACGCTACTGCGAGCTTTCGAAAACTTACCAGCTCATGCCCGAAGACGCTTCTTCGAAATTAGATTACCAACGAGATATTAGTATGTATTAGTAACGCAATTATGCTATGCTGACCTCGTTGGCTTGGAAGAAGGTATGGGTGTGTGCTTTTACGCGATCCGCATCGCCTGGGGGGCGCCATGGGCCCGGTTTGCAAGTGGCTTCTTTACCGAATTTACCTATGTACCCAACTCGTACCGTACGCGTACGGTACGGTTTTCCCGTGCATCCCCAAGTTTCTCATGTACTTGCGGGCTGTACTGCAGAAACCGTGGGGGGTGGGGGTTGCATCAATTGAGCCCAGTCAACTACGCACATGACAACCTGAGGTAGAATAATCGGCTGGTTACCCCATGAGCACGACACCTACGGCAATTACCGTCGAGCAAGAAAATCTGCTGCAGCGGATCAAAACCGCATGTGGCACTGCGCTGTTTCTGGCGATCCAAAGTTCACCCAAAATTCTCAAGCTCTATCGCAACGAAAAGTCCTGGACCCTGTTGCGAGTCGCCTTAGGCTGCTTCGGCGCGGCCTTGGTGATTCTGCCGATAAGTCTGTGGCACGGCTATTTCACCGCGGTGTTTGGGTTGGCATTCTTTGTGCTCTCGATCCTGCTTCCTCCCGCCGAACTGGAATCGGCCACCGACCGCAAAGCCCGCGAGTTGGGGGCGCAAACGGTCGTGAGTGGCGGAGAGTATCAGCCAGGCGTGGACGGTCCGCTTTCCGCGGTGCAGCTGTTTATTTCTCCTTCGCATACCTGGGCGCTGGATAAGAACTATGACTCGCAAGTTGTGATCACCACCGGAGAAATTGCCAAGGTGGACGTCATCCCTGCTGAGAATCACTGGCTGTTGGTGGTCCGCTGGGGCGAACACCGAGCCGAGTTTGTATATAAAGGTGTGTTTGCGGAACGCTTCGCCCGTTTGGCTGAGGAATCGTTGCGTCAAGCCAGCGTTGCCACTCAGACGCCCACGTCCAAGACCCGCGCCGCCAGCGTCTGACCGCGGAGACAGGGTCCTAAGTACCTGCCCACCTGTGCAGCTCGCGCATGCATGAAATTTTCTTCTGCTGCTTTCTGCAGCGCCGTTTGTGAGAAAATGTAGGTTATGGCACGCGGTTGGGAAAGCAAGGATGTTGAATCTCAGGTGGCAGATAGGAAAATCGTGGCAGACAACTCAGGCAAAACGAAGAGCCCGGAAGAGCTGCGCAGGGAAGTGGAGCGTCGTGGATTAGTGCTCTCTCGTACACGCATCAAAAATGATCTGGAGAGCGCAACTCATCCGAATCATCGCAAATCGTTGGAAGCAGCGCTCCAGCACCTTGATCAGAAGATTGCGGAGTTGAGCTAAGCACCCTGGGATTTGGTTAGTAACGCGGCGGGAACTTTCCGCTGTTCGATCATTCGGTGAATACAACCCCAACCGCGTTGGTTCCCTTTTCTGGACCTGGTTCGATACGCACCACATAGCCGCGCAAGCGCATTTCGCGAATACCGCTGGAGCTTGGCGTCTCCATCACCACTTCCAATTCCGACTGCAATTGCGGGCTGTGTTTGAGCACGATCAGCGCGCCCTGTAACGCCAAATCGCGCACCGCGGTTTCTTCCTGAAACTTCCGGCCATCCGGGGCAACTCCAGTGACCACGGCCCGGAATTGCGCTTCGCGGCGGAGGGCCATACGAGAGCCAGGCAAATGCGCATGGACCGGTTTACCCGGCGCGCCAAGAGTAATGACCATGCCTTCGCTGGCGGCAAACACGGAGTCGAACTCCTCGCGGGCATCGCGGAGAAGGCAATCAACGGTACGATCGCTGGAGTCCGGGTCGTGGTGAAAAAGAACCAGTGTTTTGGCGCCCACTTCGCGCGCGATGTTCACGCCTTCTTTCCACGATGAATGGCCCCAGCCCTTTTTGGTGGTAGCGAGCTGCTGCGGTGTAAATTGCGCGTCGTTTACGAAAATGTCGGCGCCGGTGGCGAGTTCACGCAGACTCTTTTCGAGCGCGGGATCGCCGGGTTCGTTGTCTGTAGCATAGACGATGGTGCCCACAGAGGTTTCGATGCGGAATCCGAGACACCCTTGGGGGTGATTGATGTGGCGCGCGGTGACTTTGTTTTCTCCCACCAGGAAGGTTTCGCCGCCCTCGAGTTCGCGGAATTTCCGTTTCGCGCTCATGGCGGAGAAATCAACCGGGAAGTACGGAAGTGCCATCTGGGTTTCAAAGACCTGGCGCAGGGAGTCGCGGCCCAGAAACTTCGAGCGAAAACTGTAAAAATGGAATTCGTCTTTCTCCTCGTACAGAGGTGCGAAAAAGGGCAGCCCCTGTATGTGATCCCAGTGATAGTGCGTGACAAAGATGTGGGTTTCGGCGGGACGTACGAAGTTTTCGGCATTCCAGCGATTGCCCAGCATCCGCAAACCGGTGCCACAGTCCAGAATGAACTGCGTACCATCCGGAGCAACGAAATCCAAGCAGGGCGTGTTGCCGCCAAACCGCCACGTAGTGGGATCGACAGTGGGCGTGGAACCGCGAACGCCCCAGAAACTCAATTTCGCGACCGGAGAACTCATATCGGCTGGCGATGCGGCGCCCGCTCGTGGGAAAGACGCACGAGCAGTGTGGCCGCACCTTTTCTGATAGTGGCAGCCGAGGGTAGCACCGTCAACGACTTCACAGGTGAGTGTTTTCAACCACTAACAATGCGGGCTTGTGAAAAATGGCTGGCGAAGAGGCTGCGAGCGTGGCGGACATGGACGTAGAATACGAGAGAGATGCACACACACTCGCACGCGCACTCGCACGGACAGGTGGGGCATTCGCATCATCATTCGCATGGGCACGGGCACGACCATGATCACAGCCACGCTCATCCGGTGATGAGGCCGTCGGTGCTGGCATGGGCGATGGCAGCGACGCTAGGACTGGTGGTGGCGGAAATTTTTGGAGGGTTGCTGGGTCATTCAGTGGCGCTGCTCAATGACGCCGTGCACAACCTGTCGGACGTGCCGGCGCTGGGAATTTCGTGGCTGGCGATGCGCTGGGCGGAGCGGCCGGCGGATTCCGAAAAAACCTATGGATATCATCGCGCGGGGACGCTGGCGGCATTCACGAACGCGGTGTTGCTGATCGTACTGGCGTTGTGGCTAGGATACGAGGGAATCGAGCGATTGCGGAATCCGGTGGAGGTGGTGGAAAGCTGGATGATCTGGACCTCGCTCGCGGCGCTGGCAGTGAATGGAGGGATTACACTTTCCTTGATCCGCGGTCGTGGAGACCTGAACCTGCGCAGCATACTGGTGCATAACTTCGGGGACGCGCTTTCCAATATAGCCATTATCGTTGGCGCGGTGGTGATGCAATACACGCACTTGAACTGGATTGATCCGCTGTTGGGCCTGGGAATTGGACTGCTGGTGCTGTACTCGTCGATTGGAATTCTGCGGGAGTCCGCGAATATCCTGCTGGAAGGACGGCCACAAGGGTTGCAGGTGGAAGAGGTAGCACGGGCGATTTTGACGGTGGATCATGTGACCGAGGTGCACGATATTCACATCTGGTCGCTCGGAGGGGAGCACCATGCGCTGAGTTGCCACGCGCGCATCCCGGATATGCATATGGATAAGTGCGAAGGAGTGGTCGCGGCAGTCGCGAAAAAGGTGCGTGAATTTGGGATCGAGCACTGCACGATACAGCTGGAACGCGCAGGATTGCCGGCTACCTCCGGATATGTAATGCCGGAACCGATGCGGAAAAGTTAAGCGGGGAACCGACTGTGCGGGTCGGCAACCTGGAAGAAGATCGGAGAGATTCCTCACCCGCCGACTCCGTTCGGAATGACGGAATCTTGGGTCGCCCACAGGGTACGGCCCGTCACAGAACGCGGACCCTACCAAATGTGCCGAGCAAACAGCGCAGGGGCGAGGGCTGGATATTCAGGGCTATGCCCGAAGCCGGCAGGCTCGGAAGATTGATGGTGTTGCCGAGTTGCTCGTTGATTTTTTGAGTAGCGTCGAAATCCAGAGATCGACGCCCAAGGTGTGACGAACACCATCGACAGTCACATACTGAAGTTTGTCCTTTCAAAAGCTGTAAGCGACGGCATAAAACTTGCTGCCATCCCGCTGAACAAACACAAACTCGGACAGCGAGTCCGTGGAAGTATGTCTGGTGTCTCTTCCGCGGAGTCGGACTGGTGCTTAACAGCTCGGATCCTGATAACGTTGTCGGCGCCTCTGGCTCGCCGTTGGCGGCTTGCTCCTGCTCCTCGCCTTGACTTGCTCCTGTTCCGCCGCGCTCGTGTCGACATAATACGGAACGGGAATGTAGTAGGCCGCGCCATAGTAAGGAATCTGCGGGGCGGGGCACGCGCTAAGACCCTGAATGGGGTAGCTGAAATGCTGGTTGCAGGTGGGACGCCACGGGGTAGCCGGTTCCGGCATTAGCCGTTGGCTGGCTGGGCGACGGAACCGGATTCCTGCGATGGGGAGTCGCCGGCTTCGCTAAGTTCGCCGAGACTGCATTTCCCGGTCTGGCCACATGTGATTGAGCGCGGCAGCATGGGCGGAGCGGAGTGAAACCGAACGCAGCAGCCGGCGGAGCGAGTGTGTGCAGGAGTATGGACCGGAAGCGGTGGAACCGGGAAGGTGCCGGTCCATGTTGCGCGGAAAGCATGAAAGGCAATCGCAAAAGCAAGGATCAGAAGAACCACTGGTTTGCGCATGCAGCGCTCCCAAGGCGGTGAGCTGCCTTCCAGCATCTTAGACGTAAACGAACGATGAACAGATACATACGCCGTCGCCGTTTGACCATTGTGCACCGGAATGCAGCAGAAGAGAAGGCAGTGGCGGTTCAGTACTTCCAGCTCATGTCCGCGCCCGAGCGGGGCGGTGGCGGTCATATGCCGAGCGATCTGGGGCATGATGCGCTGGTAGACAGTGCCAAAGCTTTCGACATTGGAAATGTCTCCCCCACCCATGTAGCAGTGAGCTTTGTCGGGCTGTACTCGAAATCAGCGATGCGATACGGATTTCTGGGCGAGTCGAGAAAATCCTGCATGTAGTGGACGGCATTGTTGAGATACCAGGTATCCATATCGCCCACGGCAAAATGCATTTTGCCAGCGAGTTTAGGGCCAAGGCTGGAGATGTCGCGTTCGAGAATAAAGCGGAGATCGTAGTGCTCCTTCCAGTAAGCGGCGACTTGCGGATCGATCTCCCCGGTTGACGGATTCCAGATGGGTTTGGGGTAGCCATCGGACCGACAGGACTGAAGACCGCTTGCCAGATACCGAACTGCTCCGTGGACCGGCCATGCGTGCCCATCACTTCTTCGCGGCGGACGGTAGGCTCCATGATCGCGAGGACGGCGCCTATTGCCGTGCGCTCTTCACCCGCGAGGAACTTTGCCGAACGCGCCCTTCGGAATAAAAGGCGTTTTTATCGTCGTAGATATTCACAAGCTGATAGGCGCGAAAATCGATGGGATCAGGACAGTAACAGTAAGCTCCATTATAAAAACCAGGATAGAAAATTTGCGAGGCGGTGGCTTCCCAACCGCCGGTGGAACCACCTTCGACGAGCACGGGCCCAGGGTTGGCCAATCGCGCGGAAGCGTTTCTCGACCTCAGGAATGAGCTCCTGGGTGATGGCGTCGCCGTATGGCCCCACATTGGCGGAGTTCACGGCGTAGGAATCGTCGTAGTACGGATTCGCATGCTGGATGCGTCATGATGAGCATGCGGGGAAGGCGGCCCGGAGATCCAATCGTCATAGAAGCGATTGGCGTATTGAAAGAATTGCAATTCTTCGCTATCGGTGGCTGATTGCGGAATATTGTGCTGGAAGAATTCCCAGTCATGCTCGAAATGACCCTGATGGACGAGCAGTGGGTAATGCGCGGAGGGATGCTCGTCGAAACCTTCGGGAAGGAGGACAGTCGCGCCGAGATACATCGGGCGGCCCCAGAATGCGGTCAGCAGTTTGCTTTGGATGCGAATGTGTTTGATGTACTTGGTGTCTTTGGCGGGTTCGATGGGCGGAATTTTTTCCGTCAGGCGGATGCGAATGGTGTTGGTCGACATGCGTGATCGACGTGAATGAGTTGCGGCTTGTTGAGCAGATTGCCGGGTTTTGCGAACCATTGCTGGCCTTCGCCCATGTCCGGAGGAAGCTTGACGGTGTGGCCATCGGCGCGATGGAAGGTTTCGTAGATATTGAGGACGGCTTGGACGTAGTAATCGCCGGGAGGGAGTTGCTCGAGCGATTCGAACGGATAGCCAAGCGTGGTGGAATCGATGATGGCGGTCGTACCGGGTTTCCAGTTATCCACATCGAGGCCAAAAAATTGAGCGCTGGTGGCTTCTTCCTCGTGGAGTTGGAAGCGCGGCTCGCTGGATTTATCCGTTGAAATGCCGAGAAGGATGTGGCCGTCGAGGGGTTTTCCATCGCTTAAGGAAGAGGGGAATGTCAGTTCAAAGTGGAGTGGCGAGGGCTTGGCCGACTGGGCGCGAACGTGGCAAGAAAGAAAGATGTCGTGCAGATAAGCAATGCAATCGCGCAATGCGATTGGGGAAAAACAGGAAATGAGTCAAATCGTTCCTCCAGTTTGAGACGAGACAGGATACAACAGGAGGAATCGAAGAGAGATTCCTCACTTCGCAGACTCGGTTCGGAATGACGTGGTGTGGGTTAAGAAATCCCGGGTAGTTGCGCGAAATCCCAGGCGAGTTGCTGAACTACGAACTTTGCAAAGGCTCCGTGTGAACGCTGCTGTACTATTCATACAGTACAGATTCGGGTCGAAATCCAATTGTGATCTTTGCAATTCGATCCAGCTATTGATGCGATCCTCGAGCATGTCCAGGGGAAGAGTGCCACCATTGAGAATTTCGTCATGGAACGTGCGCACGTCGAATTTTGCGCCTAACCCGTTTGGGCCCGATTGCGGAGTTCGCGAATTTTGAGTTGGCCAAGTTTGTAGCTGAGCGCTTGAGCAGGCCAGGAGATGTAGCGGTCGGTTTCGGATTGGATCGTGGGCTCGTCGACCGCACCGGATTTCCGCATGTAATCCACTACTTGCTCGCGGGACCATCCCTTCGAGTGAATTCCCGTGTCGACCACCAGCCGCACAGCGCGGAATAGTTCAGAGGACAAGCGGCCGTAATCGGAAACAGGATCCTGATAAAAACCAACTTCCTTGCCGAGTTGTTCAGCGTAGAGTGCCCAGCCTTCGATGTAAGCGTTGAAACCCAGCCCGTGCTGGCGGAATTTGGGAAGGCTGGTGAGCTGCTGCTGAATGGACAGCTGCATGTGGTGCCCTGGGATTCCCTCGTGATAGGCGATGGCTTCATCGTCGATGAGGGAGCGACTGGGCAAAATTGGAAGTTGCTACAACGACGCGGCCGGGGCGCTTGCCATCCGGGAGTGCCGATGACATAGTGCGTAGCCGCGCCCGCATCGAACGAGGGAATGGCTTCTACCGTGACGGGAGATTTGGGAATCACCGTGAAGAGCTGCGGGAGCTTTGGTTCCATTTGTGCGATGTAGTGGCGAAAGTCGTCGAGGATCTGATCGGCGGAGGTGGGAATGTATTTGGGATTCGTTTTAAGGGAAGCGCGGAACGAAGCAAGATCGGGGAAACCGGCTTTTTTGGCAAGGCAGTCATTTCCCCTTCAATGCGGTCGACCTCACGAGACCAAGTTGATGAATTTCGTCGGGCGACATGTGCGTGGTGGTACGCGCGTAGATGTCATTCTCGTAACGTTTTTGGCCATCGCGAAGAGAGGTGATCGCCAGAGTAGTGCGGCCGTGGGGCGCGTAGTCGGTGCGAGAAAAGTGGCAAAGATTTATAAGCGGGAAAAACTTCATTGTGAATGGCGTCGATGATTTGGTGCGTGAGGCGCTTCTGGTCTTCCGGAGAAATGCTTGAGGGATATTTTTTCGTGGGGAGAAGAAACGGATCGGCGTCGATAATGCCCTGACATTGGGCAGGAAGCCTTTCCAGCAGAAAGCGGACGGGCATGAGATTGTCTTTCATACCGGCGCGAAGAACTTCGGTGGATTGTGCGAACACGCGCGGAATCTGGTGAAGACGGGAAATGTAATCTTCGTAATGCTTGACCGAATCGAACGGCACGGAGAGCGGGAGATCGGCAAGCTCGGTATGGATGCCGCTCTGCTGAGTGATGGGCATCTCAAATTCTTTCAGGTCGTAATCAGCAATGCGTTGCTGGAGTACACGGATCAGGAGATCGTGGGAGAGTTGGTCCTGATTGGAGAAGCCGGTAGTGGCAATGGCCTGAAGCCGCGCGAGGAAATCGCGGTTGGATTTGTCGCGGTGGGCGATAGCGGCTAAGCGAATAGTCGGCGAGTTGGTCGTTGTAGCGATAATCGCCATAAGCGGTAGCCCGCTGCGGAAAATTGCGAAGCTCGGATTCGTAATATTCATCGAACAGTGCGTTCTGGGAAGCGCGACGATCGGGCAGCGGCTTGGTTTCTTGTGCGAGCGCAAGAGAAACACACGTAAGCGCGAAAAGAAAAATCAGGGTTGTGAGTAGACGCATGGCTGTCGAGGGTAGCAAAGCGCATGGGAAATAGAAACGATGCGCCTGGGCAGACAGGTGAAAATGGTGGACCGATTCCGCAGGATTTGGCGTGAATTCGCTTTCGAGGCGCGGAGAGTGTTCGAAGCGGCGTATGTGACTGGGACCGCAGCGGTTGGGGCGCTTGCGCTTTCGCCCCAATGGGGTGATGTGCTATAACCGTGAGGCCGTGAAACAGGACGGAATGCAGGAGATTGCTCCGGAAGAAGTGCGGGGCCCGGCTGCTGCTGAACTGCCGACGAAGGAAAGAACGGCGGAGAAAGCAGCGGCAGGAGTGCAGGAAGATCCGTCCCGGTATTGCCCGGTATGTTCGCAGAGGCTGGAATCGAAAAGGTGCAAGCTGGTTTGCGGAGTATGCGGGTATTACATGTCCTGCGCGGATTACTATTAACGCCAGGCGGTCGAAGATTCAGGGCCAAAAGACAGCTTTGCGGAAAAGACCAAAAACAGATATGCTTCGCGGTTCCGGCCCGGGTTGCCGCCGGATCCGTGCGATGAGGAGGAACGAAACGTGGCATTAAAGATAACGACTCGGGAAGTGGACGGCGTAATGGTGGCGGCGCTGGACGGCCGAATCGTGCTGGGCGAGGAGAGCAACGCGCTGCGCGAGAAAATCAAATCGCTGGTGGCCGAAGGAAAAAAGAAGATCGTGCTGAACATGGACAATATCACGTTCATTGACAGCGCGGGCTTGGGAACGCTGGTGGCATCGCATCACAGCGCCAAGGCACAGGGAGCGGCATTGAAGCTGTGCCACCTGGGTACCAAATTCCAGGAAGTGCTGCAGATCACGAAGTTGATGACCATCTTCGACGTGTACAACACGGAAGCCGAGGCGGTGGCCAGCTTTACCAAGTAACAGCAAGTTGCAACATCGATGAGTTTTCGGGGCAGGGTTTTATCCCTGCCCTTTTTTTGTGCTGGGTCGACCCGCGCGGCCACTTACTCCGGTATGCGGTACATGGTGATGCCGCTGAGCAATTTGGGATAAAAGTCGGTGGACTTTTGGGGCATCACTTCGCCAGCGGTAGCTACGCGAACGACCAGGTCGACGTTCACGGGGTTAAGAAGAAACGCGATCTGCGCATCGCCGCGACCGACGGCATCGAGAGCCGCCGTTGCTTCACGCTCGTACGTGAGGTTCGCTTCGGAAGCGACAGCGTGGGGAGTGATCCCGAGACCGGGTTCGAGGATGCCTTGATGGAGAAGAACGACGTCCAGTTCGCGCTGCAGAGGAGACACGCCTGGGAGGATTTGCGCCAGGTCGGCTTCCGGGTCGGAGCGTCAGGAGATAGAAAGCGCGGTGGCTGGCTTCCGGCGCGGGATAAACCCCAATGGAACGATGGGATCCTGCGGTTGAGAGCTGATGCAGGAATTTTTTGGCGACTTCGTGGCGTGGCGCGGGACCTTCGAAAGGAAAAACTTCGGTGACAAACCAGGGCTCGAGATACCGGCGCACCGCGCTCCAGGAAAACTCGCGAACGTTGGCCACCACGCGGTGGGTCGGAAGAATGGTCAGTCCTTCGGCGCGCGTGTTGATGAACGTCATCATAGAGAACTCGTAGGGCGCGTCGGGAATCAACTTGGCGGCACGGGAACGATTTTCATTGCGAAAGTTAAGCGAGGTTTCATACCGATGATGGCCGTCAGCGATCACAAGTTTCTGATCCGCCATGGGTTTCTGGATCGACGGCGATTTGATGCGGATCAGCAATCTGCCAGAGCCGGTGAAGCACGCCGTATTCATCGGTGAGCTCGGTGACCAGAGGCTGAGACGATTGCACCCGCTCGAGCACCGGTCCACGGCGCAATGCGGGTCAGGAGTAAATCATAAATAGTTGGCCGGTATGGGTGCGGGTATGACGAAGAAGTTCGAGCCGATCGGCTTTAGGACCGGACAGCGTGTGCTCGTGACGGAAAATGACGCCATCGGAGTAATCCTGCGAGTTTGCCAAGCCCGATGAAGCCGCTGCGGGTGCGGCGAAGCGAAGTGCCGGGCACAACATATTCCTGGGCATAGCATAAAACGCAGGAGCGGGGTCCTGCTGAATGACATGTTCTGCGATCCAGCTGTTCAGGCTGGCGGCCGCGCGGGAGTACACATTATTTTCAGGGGTTTCCTCTTTCAGGATGCGGCCCTTTTCGACGGCAATCAAATTGTGAGGATCGGCTGCGTAGTACTTCTCCTGCATAGCTGGAGAGATTTTGTCGTAAGGCTGGGTAAGGACCTTATCAAAAGGAGCAAGAGCGGGACTGTAGCGGAACGCGCGGAACGGTTGCACGAGAGCCATGACGTCTCCAGAGTGAAATTTTACTGAAAAGGCAGCTTTCTAGTGTACGCGATGTGGCCAGACCGGAAAAACCGAACGGCGCTATTAAACTTCGTCACGCGCCCGCGCAGAACATGCGAAGCCGGTACTCAAGCACCAAAAGCACGGGTCCGAAGACCCGCCAATACAATTCGGAACGACCGTACAATGAAGATTATGGCGAACGGGCGAATGGGAACATAAAGGCGTTCGTGTTTGACCTAGACGGGACTTTGATTGATTCGAAATTGGATCTGGTGAACTCCGTAAATGCCATGTTGCGGGAGACCGGCCGGCCAGAGCAGCCTAGGGAGTTAGTGGCGAGCTATGTAGGGCACGGCGCTCCGCAATTGATCGCCAGCGTGTTCGGGCGGGATTTGCAAAGGAAGATGGGCGTGAACGAGGGCTCTGGCGATGTATTCCTGAAACATTATGAGATCGCGGAAATTGCATCTCACGCGGCCATATCCAGGAGTAGTGGAAGGATTGCGGACGCTAGCGGCAACCCCGATGGCGGTGTTGACGAATAAGCCAACGAAAATCAGCGTTGAAATAATCGAGGGACTCGAGGTTGGCGAAGTTTTTTCGCGCGATTTGCGGCGGCGATAGCTTCGAAAAGAAAAAGCCGGACCCAAACGGAGCGCTGGCGATCGTGAAGAAACTGGGTTGCCGCCGACGGAAACAGCAATGGTGGGCGATTCCGATGTGGATATACAAACAGCGACGGAATGCAGGGATGGTGGCCATGGGCGTGACCTACGGATTTGGCAGCATGACCGCAATATGCCCCGCCGATGTGTACGTCGATTAGCTCGAAGAATTGCGTCATTGCGGTCGCCAGAACAGGACACGAAATCCTGACGCAGGCTCGGGCACATGCTCTTGCGTTTGACTGGCGCGGTTTGTCAGACTCAGCGCGTGCTGATTGGACTGTTTCCTGAACTGGACGCGCCCGGCGGAATCCAGCGAGCAGGGCGACACATGGCATTCGTGATGAGCGAATTTGCGAGTTCCCAGAAAATGGAATACCGACTGTTGAGCCTGAACGACACGCAGGAACTGCATCGGATGCGTGTAGTGACAATGAGTATGTATATACCGGAGCGGCGCGCGGGAAAGCGGGATTCGTGCTGTCTGCGATCAAAGCCGCGCGTCGAAAGGCGAAACTAGTGGTGGCGGCCCATGCGAATTTGCTCCCATCGTCCGTTCTATGAACGTGGTGGCCCCGCGAATGAAAAGCATCGTCTGCGCTTATGGCGTGGAGGTGTGGGAGCCACTGTCGCCGATGAGGAGGCGCGCGTTGCAACACGCCACATGGTGCTGGCAATCAGCCGGGCGACCGCGGACTACGTGATTTCGTTGCAGGGTGTCGTCCTGAAAAGGTGCGGGTGCTGCCTTTGGCGCTGGATCCGGAGTTTGAAGCACGCGTTGCCGGAAACTCTCCCGCGAACTTACCCGAGCAATTTCCAGAGGGGCGCGTGATTTTGACCGTCGGCCGTTGGCTAGCCGCCGAACGATATAAAGGGATGGACACGCTGATTCAGGCGCTACCACGATTGTTGCTGCGCTGGCCTGACGTGCAACTGGTGATGGTCGGCGCCGGAGATGATCGCGAATGGCTGGAGAACATCGCGCGGGACAGCGGCGTGCAGCGGCATGTGCATTTCTTGACCGGTCTACGGACAGCGAACTTGCGGCCTGCTATGCCGCCGCGGAGGTATTCGCGCTTCCCAGCCGTGGAGAAGGGTTTGGGCTGGTATACCTTGAGGCCATGGCGCGCGGGAAGCCGGTGATCGGAGGAGCGCACGGGGGTGCGCCGGAAGTAATCCAGGATGGAGTGACCGGATATGTGGTGCAGCACGGAGACACGCTGCAACTGGTACGTCGATCGACACGTTGCTTTCGAATCCGGAATTGGCGAAGAAAATGGGAGCGCGCGGGCGAGAACGGGTTGAGAAGGAATTCCGGTTTAACGTGTTCGCCAAAAGATTCCGGAAGATTCTGCGCGAACTATGCGAATCCTGAACGTCACACAGACCTACGCGCCTTTTTTGAATTTGGCGGGCCGCCCGTCAAGGTGAAGGCCCTTGCGGAGGGAATGGCGCGTAAGGGGCACGAGGTCACGGTGCTTACGGCGGATTGGGGAGCTGGATGCGCGTTTGCTCGCTGTGCCGAGCGGAACCGAGGGCGGAGGCAAGCCCATTTGGACGACGCAGAAAGGTGAACGGGGTCTGACTGCGATTTATTTGCCGAACTGGCTGCATTATCGCGCCACGAGCTGGAATCCAGCACTGGGGCGATATTTGCGGGCGCGTTTGAGCGAGTTTGACGTCGTGCACATCTTCGGACTGTATGACTTGCTGGGACCCGCGTGGCCAAAGAGTGCCGCATGCAAAAAATACCGTACATTGTTGAACCGATCGGGATGTTCGTGCCGATTGTTGCGCAATTTACGGCTGAAGCGGATGTATCACAGGATTTGGGGGCGTGAAATGCTGCGGGGCGCCGCGGCGATTATCGTCACTGCGGAGCAGGAGCGGGAGGATTTGCTCGCCGGCGGGCTTGCGGGAAACAAATCGTGGTTTGCGGCGGAATGGAGTGGAAGCTCCGGAGAAAATGCCGGAAAGCCGGGAGCTTCCGCAAGCAGCCTGAAAATGAATGCGGACGATAAATTGATTTTGTTTCTCGGGCGCATGTCCGAGAAAAAAAGTCCGGATTTGCTGCTGAAGGCATTTGCTGGCCTGCCGGAAGGCCCAGCGCATTTGGCATTTGTGGGCCCGGACGAATCGGGAATGAAAGCGAGACTGCAAGAGAATGGCGAAAGAGCTGTCGATCTCGAGCGCATGTACATTTTTCCCCAGCGTTGCAAGGCGAGGCCAAATGGGCGGCGTACAGAGATTCGGATATTTTTGTGTTGCCTTCGCAGAACGAGAATTTCGGAAATACTGCGGCGGAGGCAGTGGCAGCGGGGACGCCGGCGATTGTCACAGAAAATTGTGGGATCGCGCCGCTGTTGGATGGAACGGCCGGGCTGGTGGTGGGGCATGAGGAGACCGAGTTGCGGGGTGCGCTAGAGGCGCTGTTGGAAGACAAGGCGTTGTACCAGCGACTGCAGAAGGGCTGCTGCCGGCGACTGTAGCGAAACTTGGGTGGGAGCAGCCGCTCAATAGATGGAGACAATTTATTCGTACTTGCGAGACGTAGCATCTCATAGGACAATTCGAGTCCCAGAGCCGAGGATTCGTTGAGAGCAGCGTCTGCTTTTCCGTTCGTATGGTGGCTTTGTAACATATTGCTCGTGGCGGCCATGATCGCCACAATTTGTGCAGGGGTGTGGGAGTTCACGACCCGTGAATATTTGAAAGGGTTTTCCGACGCGATCGTGTCGGAAAGCGCGGCGCCCACACAAAAAGCGCAAGCCATCCTGGATTGGATGAAGAATGGGCCGCCGCGATTAGAAACACAGGAGCCGTCTGCACTTTCGCCGCGAGATCCGCAAGACACCCTGAACTACAGACAATTGCTGGCGGTATGCGGCAGCGCCACGAATGCGTTTTTGAACTTGTCGCGAAGCGCGGGTCTGACGACGCGACGCTTGCTGCTGTTCAGCCCTCAGCGGACCGTCGTTCACGTAGTCGCCGAGTTGCAACTTGACGGGCGATGGGTGGTGGTGGATCCCGCCTTCCGATCGTTTCTGAAGGATGCACACGGGAACCTGTTAACCCGCAAGGACCTGCGAAACCCGGAACTGCTTCGTGAAGCCACCAGTGGATTCCCAGGGTACAGTCCGGAATATACCTATGAACGATTCGCCCATGTCCGACTTGGAGCATTGCCCTTCCGCGGCGGGCAAGTGCGCATGGTGCTTGAACGTATTTCTCCCACTTGGGATGAGTATATCGATTGGAGTCTGTTCTGGAACGACGGTCATTTCTTGTATCGTTTCAGTTTCAGCTGATGATGGTGCGAGGATGGTATCGGGAGTGATTCTGGGATGGTGGGCGGATAAAGGCTTGAAGGTTCCCCGATTCCATTTCGTGCCAACCTGGTCGTGCCACGGCGGCATTTTTCACGACACCGGAGATCAAATAAGGCGTGTGCGGTATTTGTGGTTTCGCGTACGCTTCAACATCATTGAAGCGGAAAGTCGCGTACGAAACATGACTGCCGCGATGGTGCACCGGGGTCCGGATGAGGACGGATTCCTGGTGAACGATCCTGCGGGCGCCGGAGCACCGCGCTAGGCATGCGCCGGCTGAGCATCATCGATTTACCCGGAGGACACCAACCAGTCTGGAACGAAGCGCGCAATGTATCCGTGGTGTTCAACGGCGAGCTGTATAATTACCGCGAATTGCGTCAGCGATTGCAACTGTCTGGTCACCGATTCAGCACAAATTCCGACACAGAAATACTGGTGCATGGCTGGGAGGAGTGGGGCGAAGACCTACTCGGCGAATTGCGCGGCATGTTCGCATTCGCCCTGCTGGACCTGCGCAAGCATTTCGCCACCGTGCCCGTGTTATTTCTGGCGCGGGATCCGTTGGGAATCAAGCCACTTTATTACGCGCAAACGCCGAGGGGTTCGCCTTTGCGTCCGAAGTTGCGAGCGATACTTGTCTTCCGGGGCAGTCGCTCGCGAGATTTCTGCGGACGCGTTGACGTCGTACCTATTGTTTGGCAGCGTTTCGGAGCCGGTGACGATCGTCGAAGGGGTGTTCTCTGTTCCGCCAGGACACGCGCTGCTGCTGCATTGCCGGATCGCAGGCGGACACCACGCGTGCGTCCCTGGTGGGATCCGACGCAAAGTGCCGCCGCCCGGGATGTAAAACGACCGCGCGATTTTGCGGCGGCTTCGGCGCGTTTGCGCACACTTCTGGAAGATGCCGTACGCGCACATCTGATAGCGGACGTACCTGTGGGGCTTATTTCTTTCGAGTGGACTGGACTCGAGCGCGATCGCAGTGCTTGCTGGACGCGCGCAACAGGGCATCCAAAGCTTCACACTGACTTTCCCGGATACGCCGTATGACGAAGGGCCGCTGGCCCGCATTGTCGCGCAACATGCCGGAACTCATCACACCGAAGTGCCGCTGCAGGGAACGGGACATGCTGGGCGCGTGTCGACGAGGCGATTGCCGCGCTGGATCAGCCGACCATGGATGGCATCAATACATATTTCGTGTCCTGGGCTGCGCGAGAAGTAGGACTGAAGGTGGCGCTGTCTGGATTGGGCGGCGACGAACTCTTCGCGGGCTACCGCACATTCGCGGATACGCCCAAGCTGATGAAATTGGGGGCAGTCTCGCGATTTGTGCCGGGGGCGTTCCGGCGAATTAGCGCGCCGCTGGTGAATTCGTTGATCGCACGAAACGGAACAGTAGATGCGGCGCGCAAAGCCAGTGACGCGTGGCTGATGCCAGACGTGCTGCCACATGCTTATTTTTTTACGCGACTGCTCTTTCCTCCTTCGGAGGTAGCCGGTTAACGGATGCGCATTACCGGAAGAGCAGCGTTTCGAACGACGGAGCGACTCTCGACCCTACATGGCTTGGTTGGCTGGAGCGAACTGCGGACCAGGCGGCAAGCACTGGAACCGATTGGCGGAATTTCCTGGCTGGAGATGCGCACCTATATGGCGAGCACGCTTTTGCACGATACCGATAGCGTCAGCATGGCCAGATCGCTGGAGGTACGCGTACCCTTTCTGGATACGCCGCTGGTGGAGTTTGTCCAGGCTTTGCCAGACACAGCGAGAATTGAGCCTGGGGTTTCGAAAGGATTGTTGCGTGCAGCGCTGGCCGGATTGATGCCGCCCGAAATTCTGGATCAACGGAAGAGAACGTTCACTTTGCCGTGGGAAGATTGGCTGAGAAGATCACTGCGGCCGCGAGTGGAAGCAAGCTTCAAGGAGTTAGCGCCCGCGCTGGCCGGGCAGTTGCATCCTGCGGGCAGTGAAATGGTGTGGGATAATTTTCTTGCCGGCCAAACGACGTGGTCCCGCCCGTGGTCGTTATACGTATTAAATGAATGGTGCCGCCGGAATTTCTGCTGAAAGCGCGCCGTATTTCCTAATCGGTAACTGCATATCAAGAAGTACCGAATTGGAGTAAACTGCAAACTGGACGACATGAATATCCTGGGAATTAACGCGTATCACGGCAACGCTTCGGCGGCGCTGGTTTGCGACGGGAATTGATCGCGGCGGTGGAGGAAGAACGGTTTAACCGCGTCAAGTATGCCGCAGGTTTTCCGGCGGAAGCGATCCGGTATTGTCTGAAAGAAGCGGGAATCACGCTAGCGGATCTGGACCATGTGGCCGTACCGCGGAATCCTTACGCGCGGCTGGGTACGAAGCTATGGTACGCGTTGCGTATGCCCTCGTTTGCGCGAGAACGCGCGCGGGTGATTTCCAAATTCACGGGAATACCCGCGGCACTGGCGTGGGCATTCGACAGCGACCCCGCAAAAATCAAGGCGAGCATTTCATCGCGTGGAGCACCACCAAGCGCACCTGGCCAGCAGCTATTTTGTGTCGCCATTTGACGAGGCAGCATTGCTCTCCGCGGACGGGCTGGGAGATTTCGCGAGTTCGATGTGGGGCGTGGGACGCGGGAATCGCATGCAGATCGACGATGCGATCGCGTTTCCACATTCACTGGGGTTGTACTACAGCGCGGTTACCCAGTATCTCGGGATTTTTGAAATTCGGCGACGAATACAAAGTGATGGGACTGGCGGCGTATGGTTCGCCGGAAAACATGGAGGCGTTCCGGGACATTGTGCGGTTCAGCCCGAATGGCGGAGAGTTCGGCTTCCGCTTAGGACTGGATTATTTTACCCATCACAAGACCGGGCCGGAAATGTCCTGGGCGGAGTCCGACAAAACTCCAGTGTTGGGAAAAATGTTTTCGGAGGAGATGGGGAAGACGATTGGGCGCTCCGGCACGATTGCCGGAAGAGCCGTTGGAACAGCGGCACCGGAATATGGCCGCATCGCTGCAAGCGCGGCTGGAAGAAGTTTATTTAGGGATGCTGAAAAAATTGGCAGAGAAGACCGCGCTAAGGCGGTTTGTTTATCCGGCGGCGTGGCATTCAATTGCGTGGCCAACGGAAAATTTTTGATGCGACGCCGTTTGAAAAGCGTGTATGTGCATCCGGCAGCGGGTGACGCGGGCCTGGCGGTAGGCGCGGCGTTTTATATTTGGAACCAGGTGTTGGGCAAACCGCGCTCATTTGTTATGGAGCATGCATATTGGGGGCCCGGGGTATTCTGGGCAGGAAATTCGGGAGCGATTCAGGGGAGTGCGGTGTCGAAAGACGGATACAAGGTGTCAGCAGCTGGGCGAACCAGAGTTGATGCAGCGAACTGCTGAGAATTATTGCGGACGGGAAAATATTGGGGTGGTATCAAGGAAGAGCGGAATGGGGACCACGAGCGTTGGGAAATCGAAGCATTGTGGCGGATCCCCGAAGACCGGAAATGAAAGCAGATTTTGAACGAGCGGATCAAACACCGCGAGATTTTCCGGCCATTTGCCCCATCGATTCTGGCGGAAAAAACGGGTGAATGGTTCGAGAAATCGCATCCGTCGCCGTTTATGACCCTGGCTTATTCGGTGCGACCTGAGAAACGCGAGAAGATTCCGGCGCCGACGCACGTGGATGGTACGGGGCGGCTGCAGACGGTTACAGCAGAGGCGAATCCTCGCTATCACGCGTTGATCAGCGAGTTCGAACGGCAAACGGGCGTGCCGGTGGTGTTGAATACATCGTTTAATGACAACGAGCCGATCGTTTGCCGGCCGGAAGAGGCGCTGGACTGCTTCCTGCGAACCCGGATGGACGCGCTGGTGTTGGGAAATTATTTGATCACGCGGAACTGAATCGCAGTGAGCCGACATCGCGTCAGTGTTCGACTATAATGCCGCGACGCCGGAACTACACATTCAACCTTCAAGTGCAATTTTGGGCGGTGTGCAGCAGGGTGTTGTGCACGAGACAATGCTCGACAGCATCATGAACGCCCTTGCGATGCGCGGAACTGAGTTCGACCGGCAGCGTCGACTTCGATCTTGAAATTGTCCATCCGCGAAGTGGATCTTTGACCTTTTCGCAAGTACACGGACGCGGGTGCCTTCGCTCGCCAGCTTATGTTTCCTGAAGATATTGGGCTGCGTAGAAACCAGCGCAAGAGCCGAGCGACGCTAAGAGAAGCTCGGGCGGGGTCATGCCCTTCATCGTATCCGCCCTGCTCCGTTGGCTGGTCGCTGACCACGGAATGGTCTACGGGTTTTGATTTGAAATTGCACGGAACCAAGATGTTCGACAGTGACTTCCATCGATGCCTCTCCATCCTGGAGCGAGCCAAGGTCCGGCAAGGACCCCAGGCAGGAATCTTTCACCAGCTATAGCAGAATGTCCTGCGAGTGCCAAGGAAGCTGGGCACACAGGATGAACTCGCGCGAGCGAAGCGATCACTTCAGAGATTCGTATGACGGTACAATTCTGGGGTGCGCGTTCTACTGCTGAATCTTTACTATCCTCCAGACACTTCTGCGACAGCGAAGATGGCGCAAATGGTTGTGAAGCAATCGCACAAAGACACGACGTGACTCGGTGATTAGCGGCCGGCCTTCCTACGATCCGACGGAACGACGCCCTTGGCATCTGTACCAGACCGAGCAGTATGGAAGAACCGTCTGATTCGCGTGGGATCCACGGATTATTCACGGGTACAAATGAACAGGCGGATTTTGAACTATTTGAGTTATGTATTGCTTGCTGTGCCCCGCGGGTTCTGTTGCCGTGCGAGGTGATCTTGGCAATGACGGATCCGCCGTTTGAAGGGATTGTCGGTGCGTTCGTCGCGATGCTGAAGAGCAAGCCCTACGTATACAACATCCGGGACATGTACCCAGATATGGCCGTGGGTGGCTCGATTGTCGGGCCTGGTTTGTTGGCCAGGATTTGGGAAAGAATGGCATCGATGGGCACATGCGAAGAGCAACTACCGTCATGGTGCTTGGGGAGGACATGCGCAATCGCATTCTTTCCAAAGGAATCGATGCCGATCGCGTCGTGGTGATCCGGGACGGGGCGGAAATCCCGGCAACCGATGCGCCGGAACAGCTTCGACCCGGAGGTTGTCGGAGCGATTCGCGAGGGATTCGGATTCGTGCTGCTGCACGCAGGCAATCTGGGGTTCTACGGTGCATGGAACACATTAATCGAGGGGGCACGGAAAACTCGTCGCGACCGGGGTTGGATTGGTGTTTGTAGGCGACGGGGCGCAGAAAGAAAAATTGCGCGGCGTGCGGACTGGGATTCCGAATGTGCGGTTCCTCCCGTTTTTCCCGGCGAGCAAGGTCCCATCGGTGCTGGCGGCAGCGGATGCCCACGTAATCACCGTTAAGCGAGGCCTTGAAGGCGTGGTGGTGCCCAGCAAGATGTATGGGATCCTGGCGGCAGGTAAACCCATCGTAGCGGTGGCCCCACCCGAATGCGACGTGGTTTCCATCGGACTGCAAAAAGGGATTTGCGTCGCCGCCAATCCGGACAATACCCGAGGACTTGGAGGAACGACTGGGAAAACTGGTCGAGAAACCGAGACGCGCTGCGGCGAATGGGAAAAGCGGCCAAAGCCGCCGCTCCTGAATATGCGCGCCGGCGAGGAACTCGCGGAACTGATAGTCGAAGTGCTGGAACGAGCGGCCAAACCGTGAGATGGCCGTCGTTTGCGGGGTGTCGAAAGTTTGCATTCGGCAAGGTATACGGCTTCCTGCTTCCTCCTACTGGTTCTTCTTTGGGTTTTACGGTATGTTTTATATGCTGCGTGGGGCAGCATCATAGCTTTCCGTAGTTGTGGCAACTTGGGAGCCGGATCCCAAATCCGGTAACGTGTCTGCAATCACTGGCATTCTTCGCCCAGGCCAGTTTCTTCAGAACGAAAAAGAAGGGCGCATGAGTGCGAGCCTGTTGGCTTTCTTCATAGCTCTGACAGCCTCTCTGCTGCTAACCGTGCCGGTCCGGGCACTGGCCATTCGTGTCGGTATGGTCGATGCGCCGGGTCCGCGCAAGGTGCATCTGACCCCCATTCCACTGCTTGGCGGCCTGGCCATTTATGCCGGGAATCATGATCGCAGTTCTGGCGGTGTTTGATGGCCCAGCCCGGGCACAGAGCTTCGGCATTGTGACTGGCGCGACGCTGGTGGCAGCTGTTGGGTTCATGGATGACCGCGGATGGCTGCATCATCAGGTGAAGCTGTTTATCGCCATGCCGTTGGCGGCGGTGGTTCTGCTGGCCAGTGGTGTGCGCGCAAATGTATTTGAAACCCTCCTGAGTGGCGGCCTTGGTTACTGGCTCGATGCCGCCCTGACGATCCTTTGGGTCGTAGGAATCACAGCTTCGTTTAGCATCCTCGACCATATGGACGGATTGTGCGCCGGCGTGGCGGCTATGGCTTCGGTGTTCTTCGCCATGCTCGCTTACCTGAACGGACAAACCGTTGTGACCACGCTGGCGGCGGCAACGCTGGGAGCCGCGGCCGGATTCCTACGATGGAATTTCAAACCAGCCAAGATTTTCATGGGCGACGGCGGAGCCATGTTGCTGGGATTTCTAATGGCCACGCTGGCATTGAAAATGCGTTTCGATCATGCCACCAATCTGGCGGGTTGGCTGGCTCCGGTGCTCGTGTTGGGAGCGGCTATTTTCGACACTACGCTGGTGACTATCTCGCGCTCCAGGCGCGGACTATCTGCCGTTCACCACTCCCGGTAAGGATCATTCAGCGCATCGTTTGGCGAACCTGGGGCTAGGGCAGCGGGGGGCTGTGTTGGTCATCTACCTGATCGGTGTCTTGTGCGGCGGAGCCGCGGTGCTGGTCAGCTATCTGTCGACCCAAGGAGCGGCGCTGGTGGCATTTTTGACGATAGCCGCGATGTTGCTTGCGGTGGCTGGGCTCGAACGAGCGCCATACGAAAAGCAGAAGGCCAAGCAAAACGGCGCGAGCAGGTGAACACCACAACAATTCCTGCATCACGAATTAGGAACGTCGCCTTTGGACCCTTCGCGAGGATTCGCTATACTCATTGGACTTCTGAGTCGCGCCTGGTTGGGAGACGGTGTATAAGCGTTGGGCGTAAGTGCCCGGGCCGCCCACTCATTAGGATCCTGGATAACTGTGAAGAGAGCCGGAACTGGCCCGGGGAGCACCCGGGGAAAAAGTGAAGTTGTGGTGGTGGGCGGCTCGGCCGCCGGCCTCTACACTGCGGCCTGCGTGGCACAAGGCGGGCGGAATGTACGGGTGCTGGAGTCCAAAGTAACCCTGGATCCGGCGCCTCGCACTCTGATTGTCACCAATCACTTCCGTCGGCAAGTAAACGGGGGCGCCGAAGCCAGCGTCCTGAATGAGATCCGGAATTTCGAATTATTCACCAATGGACGCTCGGCGGTGGTATCCCTGAAAGACCCCGACCTCATCATCGAACGTTCTCGGCTGATTCGGGCGCTAGCGGAAGACGCGGAGCGGGCGGGAGCACAGCTGCAATTCGACACGCGCTTTTTGGGGCTAACGCCGAACGGCAATGGACTCCATGTGCAAGTGGACCAGGCGGGCAATCGCCAAGAGATTTCTGCCGACAGCGTGGTGGGAGCCGATGGCGCGGCAAGCCGCGTAGCCCGGGTCGCCGGATGGCCACCGGTGGAGACCGTCCCGTTGGTGCAGGCGGTGGTCAAGTTGCCTAGGGGATACTCCCAAGGATACGACACGGGTCTGGTTTGTTCCTGACGACACCCCTTATTTCTATTGGCTCATTCCCGAATCAGAGAATCGCGGAGCACTCGGTGTCATTGGCGAACAGGGGCGTGACACCAAACGATGCTTTGATCGTTTCTGGAGAAAAAAGGATTTCGAACCGTTGGAGTGGCAGGGCGCGACGGATTCCTGTGTATCGACGTTGGGTTTCTGTCCGCCGCAAAGTGGGTACCAGCGACGTCTACCTCGTCGGAGACGCCGCGGCTCAGGTGAAGGTATCTACCATCGGCGGAATCGTAACCGGGTTTCGGGGCGCCCAGGGCGTCGCTGACGCCATCCTGCGAAAGGGCGCAAGGAATTGCGGGCCTTGCGGCGGGAATTAGAAACGCATTGGCTGGTGCGGCGCACGTTGCACCATTTTCAACAAGAGGATTACTGCCAATTGGTGGACATGCTGAATGATGCGGCGCGCGAGTCACTGGGGCAGATTAATCGCGACGAGTCGACGCGGTTACTCTGGAATGTCGTTCGCCGCCAGCCGCGTTTGGCATTACTGGCGCTTCGGGGTTTGCTTTTAGGACGCCGATAGCACGAGCGCAACCTGAATGAGATACTGATGTGAGCACCGGTGAGAGCCCCGTGGTCATCGGCCGAACTAACAAAACAAAAGGAGATCGATCGTGCGCTTGACGGTTATCGGGTGTGGGTATGTAGGGCTGGTCACAGGGCGCTTGTCTGGCGGCTGCCGGGCATGAGGTGCATTGCACCGACATCGATGAGAAACGGATCGAGCAGCTGAAGGCCGGCAAAGTTCCGATTTACGAAGAGCACCTCGAAGAAGTGTTGAAGCGAGCGGCAGCCGAGAAAAAAATCTCTTACACCGCAAATGCCGGAGAGGCCATTCGCGCCGGTGAAGTCATTTTCATTTGTGTAGGCACGCCACCAAAGGAAACGGGCGAGGCCGATCTATCCGCCATTGACCACGTGGCCCGCCAGATCGCCACGGAAGCGCGCAATTCCAAACTGGTCGTGGAAAAAAGCACCGTGCCGGCCCTTACCGGCGTGCAACTGCAGAAAGCCCTGACTGCTTACTCGCAAGATAGATCCATGAAATTTGAGGTAGCCTCAAATCCGGAATTCCTGCGCGAAGGTACGGCAGTCGAGTGATTTTTTTCACCCAGATCGGATCGTGGTGGGGGTCGAAGATGAGAAATGCGCCGCGGTCCTGCGCGAGATTTACAGGCCGATCTTGGAGACGCAAGTTCCATTGTCCGGTGCACGATGGAAAATGTCCCGGCAACGCCAATGGAGAGTTGCTGATTACCACCATTAACAGCGCCGAACTCATAAAACATGCTTCCAATTCGTTTTTGGCGTTGAAAATCAGCTATGCAAACGTAATTTCCGATTTATGCGAACGAATCGGTGCCGACGTGGAGGAAGTCACGCGCGCAATGGGACTGGACCCGCGCATCGGCACGCAGATTCTGAAAGCCGGACTCGGATTCGGCGGATTCTGCTTCCCAAAAGACATTCAGGCGTTCATCCATCTGTCCTCGTCCATGGGCGTGGAATTTGACATGCTGAAAGCAGCCGAACGCGTGAATAAGCAGCGCATCGATCGATTCTTCGAAAAGATCCATAAAGCGCTGTGGGTGATCAAAGGGAAAAAGGTGGCGGTGCTGGGCCTGGCATTCAAAGCCAATACCGACGATATCCGTTTCGCTCCCGCGCTGGACGTGATTCGAAGACTGCTGGAAGAGGGAGCGGAGGTGCATGCCAGCGATCCGGAAGCGATTTCTCGAACAAAGCCGTTACTGCCCGGAGTAAGCTACCACGAAGACCCCTATGAGGCTCTGAAGGGCGTGGATGCTGCGCTCGTTTGCACCGAGTGGCAGGTATTCCGGAAATTGGACTGGGAGAAGGCGGGGCATAGCATGGCTCGCCGCCTGGTGATTGACGGACGCAATTTGTATTCCCCAAAGAAGATGCAGGAATTGGGGTTCGATTATCACTCATTCGGGCGGCCGTAACATCGCGTAGAGCCATGCGCAGCACAAACGCGGAAAATCGGCGACCACTCGAAATTAATCGGACCGCAGAGTGTTTTCTTTTCGTATTGCTCTTTGAAAAAGGCGATGGTGATTTTCAGCCCCTCATCCAATCCCACCTTGGGCTCCCAATCCAGCAGCCGTTTCGCTTTCGAGATGTCCGGCCGACGTTGTTTCGGATCATCCACGGGCAGCGGCTCGTAGACAATTTTGGCTGCATTTGGGAAATGTGTGAGAACCTTTTCCGCGAACTCGTGAATGGTAAGCTCTGTCGGATTGCCAATATTTGTGGGCAAATGTTCGTCAGACTGGCTCAATTTGAAAATTCCATCGATCAAGTCAGAAACGAAACAGAAACTGCGAGTCTGCTTCCGTCGCCGTAGACGGTGATGGGTTGCGCACTGAGAGCCTGGTACACGAAGTTGGGCAGCGCTCGGCCATCGTTTAAACGCATGCGCGGTCCATAGGTGTTGAAGATGCGCACGATGTGCGTATCGACAGCATGGTATCGGTGATACGCCATGGTGATGGCTTCGGCGAAACGTTTGGCTTCGTCGTAAACGCTGCGTGGGCCCACAGGGTTAACCCGACCCCAATAGCTTTCGGTTTGCGGCGAAACGTCTGGATCGCCATAACATTCGCTGGTGGAGGCAAGCAGAAACTTAGCGCCTTTTGCCTTTGCCAGATCCAGAGTGTGCATCGTAGCGATGGAGCCGACCTTCAACGTCTCGATTGGAATTTCAGGTAATCCGGCGGGCTTGCGGGAGAGGCAAAATGGAACACATAATCGACAGTGCTGTCGACACGAAAGGGCTCGTTAACATCGGTGTGTTTGAACTGGAATTTCGGGTTATTTTGCAGATGCGCGAGATTCGATTCGTCCCCGTGATGAGGTTGTCCAATGCCAGCACTTCCCAACCTTCGCTAAAAGCCGGTCGCAAAGGTGCGACCCGAGAAACCCCGCTCCGCCGGTGACGACTGCTCGCATTGATCCTCCCGAGTGAATATGGAGTAGTAGTTTATCGTGTTCGACGGGTTGCGACCTAACCCAAACAGGGAGCGGGCGCTTTTTTTGACGCGCCTGGAGCGCAGGATAGGATGACGCGGTGAGAGCAATAATTGCGTTGGGTGCGACTCCGAGCGGCGGTCCCCGGTCTGCGGATAGTGGGTAATCTGTTGCGTGCCTGGTTTTTGCGGCAGATTATTCGGTTTCTTGCACGTCGGCAACTGGTGGTTGATTAGAGGATTCCTTTACAAAAGGTGGATGCCATTGCCGTGCTAAGCGGGCGCATGCCGAGCCGTGCATTGGAGGCGGCGCGAATATACAACAAAGGGTACGCCCATGAAGTGTGGTTGACCCATTCGACAGAGCCAGGAGCACTATGGCAGCGCTCTCTATCGTATTTATCGGCGAAGACGACTATGACAAACAAATCCTGATGCACGAAGGAGTGCCGGAGAATGCGCTATTAAAGTGCTGGAGCCACCGATTGTAAACACCGCGGACGAAATGAAAACAATCAGCAAAGCGCTCCAGGCACAGAAAACGACGCACAGTGATCATCGTCACGTCCAAGTGCATACCAGACGGACCAGGGCGCTGTGGAATCCATCTCCGTCGAAAAAAGACGAGGCGTGATCCGTGGTCTTTCGGACGACTCGTTCAATTCTGCCCGGTGGTGGAGCAATACCAGCGACGCGTTGGATGTAGTTCGTGAGGTTCTGGGATCGCCAATGCCTGGGCGGGATTGCCGTTGCGTCCGGCGAATTGAGTCGGCGCCCAACCTTCACGTCTAGAAGAAAAATGAAGCGCTTGCGCCTCGGGGCGCGGCATCAACGCTGAGTTCGGGAATGTAAGGAAGCGGCCGGCCTTCGAATGCGGCTGACGGATTTTCTACGAGCAGAAACCGAGCGCGCTCTTCTCCCATGCGCGCAGCGACCTCCTCATAAGCGAACTTCAATTTCAGCGGGCGTTTGCCGGTATTGTGCGCGTCGCTGGAAATAAAGTGAGCGAAGCCGCGTCCTAGCCAGTCCCAGGCATGTTCTGCGTGACGGGGCCAAAGACGCCGGTCAGGGAACCCGCGGTGACCTGAACGTAACACCCAAAACTAATCCATTTCTTTGGGCCGTCCGCGATGCGTGCGCAGAATGGGATTCCGCTCGGGATGAGTGATGATCGGATGAATATTCGCCAGACGGAGCTCGTGAAGTGTCTGGTCCATCGAGGGCGGGATGGAGAAGTCATTGAACTCCACGAGAAGATAATCGTTTTGATTAATGCAGTAAGGACGCGGGATGGTTCCGGATAGCCAGCAGATTTTCATGGTTCAAATGAAAATCAGAACCGCTGGCCAGCGTGAGCCTGCCCGCAATCTTGGCGTCTCAGCTCATCGAGCGCCGCCGGACGCGTGCATAATCGAAGTTATGTTCCGCACTGGCATGGGGAGTGGCAACAACATGCGTGATGCCGTCGGCAATGCCATTTTCCGGCCATCGCGAGCGAATCTTCCAAGCTTTGAGCGCCGTCATCTATCCCAGGCAGGACGTGACAATGAGATCGACCATACTCCTTAAGTATGCGTCATCATTGCCAGGCAGTGAAAATCTGCCAGCAGCCCTAAGAGTAACATCAGCGCCGCGAACACCAACGCATGCGCGTGGGGATGCAGCCGGCGTGCAATCTGCCCTCCGAGAACTCCACCAATAAAAACATCCGGGGATCAGAAGCAGCCCGGTTTGCCAGGACACATACCCGGCCTTGGCGTACGCCAAAAAGGCAAGCAGGCCGGTGGGCGGGATCAGCGCGACCAGACTCGTGCCTTGCGCACGGTGCTGGCTGAAACCAAACAGCAAGCCAAGCAGTGGGACCAGGAGTACTCCCCACCTATCCCCACCATCCCCGCAGCAACACCACAAAACGGCCGCAACCCCTGTAATACCAGCAAGCCGTCCGAAACTGTCGGAGCTTTGAACTGAGTCATGCGGCCAGCATTTGGGACCACACGGGTTTTTCTCCACAGCAGAACCGCAGACAGGATCAGGAAAAAGCCGAATATGCCGCTCAAGATCGCGAGACGGCAGAGGAACCGCGATCCGGCCCCCAACATATCCGCCGACAAGAAACCCAATGGCACAATAAATACCCGCGCGCAAATCAACCTGGCCATTGTTCCTCCAATATTCCCGTAAAGCTCCCAGACCTATCGGAGGAAGAAGAATAAACAAAGACGTGCCTTGCGCAAGGTGCTGGTCATAACCGAGGAAGTAGACCATTGCGGGAACAAGCACAACACCGCCGCCAATGCCAAGCAGTCCCACCAGGATGCCGACGCTCAGCCCAAGAACTAATGATCCAAGAATCTGCATTAGGCCGATTTACCCTGTGTGGACGTAAAATGCGAGCGAATTTCGTCACGCCGAGCCGCTTAAACAGAACCGTGAAATTCCCGGAAACAGCAGTCAGCTCATTTCTACCGCGAAAGGTGAAACTGCTATAGTGGATAGGCAATACGTCCTGAGTTGGTTCAGGCGCACCAGCACATTCCAATACAGAAACTGAGGAAAGTTCCACGCCATGGCGACGGAGAGAAAACCGGAATTTTTTAAAGGTGCACAACTCAGAGTCGGAATCATCGGATGCGGATATGTCGGGCTTCCCCTAGCCCTCCGATTCGCAGAAGCAGGTCATCGAGTTACCGGATTTGATACTGATCCCAAAAAAGTGCAGATGCTGAGTGCAGGGAAATCCTATATCGAACACATCCAGCAAACCAAGATCCAGCAGTACGTCAATAGCCGGCATTTCGGCGCTTCCACCGAATTTTCGAAACTCGAGGAAATGGATGCGATTCTCATCTGCGTCCCGACACCGTTGAACGAGTATCGCGAGCCGGATCTCAGTTACGTGGAGGAGACCGCGAAGTCGATTCAGCCGCATCTCCAAAAAGGGCAACTGGTGGTGCTGGAATCGACCACGTATCCGGGCACTACGGAAGAACTGGTGTTACCCATACTGGAGAAAAGCGGGTGGAAATGTCCAATTGGGGCGGACCGGAAAACGAGAACGCGCCGGTGGATTTCTTCCTGGCGTTCTCCCCGGAACGGGAAGATCCCGGAAACAAACAGTTTGGATTGGCGCAGATTCCCAAGGTCGTCGGAGGAGTAAATCCGCCAAGCGGACGAGCGGCACAGGCGCTCTATGCACAGGTCGTGTCCAAAGTCGTGCCGGTAAGCTCGACGCGCGCAGCAGAGATGGCCAAACTGCTGGAAAATATTTTTCGCTGCGTGAATATCGCTCTTGTGAACGAGCTGAAGCTGCTGTGTATGCGCATGGGAGTGGACGTGTGGGAAGTGATCGAGGCGGCGGCATCGAAACCTTTTGGGTTTATGCCGTTCTATCCGGGTCCAGGCTTGGGCGGCCACTGCATTCCGGTGGACCCGTTTTATCTTTCGTGGAAGGCCCGGGAATATGATTTTTCGACGCGCTTCATCGAACTGGCGGGCGAGATAAATACCTCGATGCCGTATCACGTCGTGGACTCTGTTGCCGAGGCGCTGAACCGGCACAACAAAAGTCTGAAGGGATCGCAGGTGCTGATCTTAGGCGTGGCGTACAAAAAAGATGTCGACGACTTGCGGGAATCGCCAACCCTGAAAATCATGGAAATTCTGGAAAAGCGCGGGGCGGAATTGGAATATAACGACCCGTATTTCCCGCATCTCCACAAGATGAGGCATTACGACTATTCGCACATGAAATCCGTGCCGCTGAACGCGCAAAACCTGGCCAAATACGACGCGGTGATTATCGCAACAGATCATTCCAGCTATGATTACGCGGCTATTGTGGATGGGGCGAAACTGGTGATCGACACGCGCAACGCGACCCGGCGGGTCATGCGAAATCGCGAAAAAATCTTCCAATGCTAAGGACCGCGCCCTCCGTCCCGCGGCATTTCCCGGCAACGGTTATTTTATTTTCGTGAGTTCCACGCGCGCCGTGGCTACGGGCAGTACAGCTTCCATCAATACCGGCAGGCGGCTGGCGTCGTTCGCCAAGTAAAGTAAGAAGTGTGCGTCCTTCATTTCCGTGCCATTGTCCATCACGTGAATTTCGATCTTGGTGGTATTGAACTTGCCGGCGGGCACACTGACCGGCGCCGATTTACCGACCAGCGCGGCGCGGACATCGTAGAGCTTGTGGCCATCGTAAACAGGACTGTGCACTTCAGAAGTGCGGCTCCAGTCAACGGCTCGTAGATACTCCAACAAGCCTAAGGGATCGCGAGTGCCTGGCGGCACGCGGGCGGCGCTGGTTCCCATCGGCGCGGGGTCGCGCGGGGAGGACAGCAGGCGTTCCACATCGTCAACGGTCTGTCCCCGTTCATTGAGGTGCATTTCATACTGGAAGCTGGTCATGTTCGCTGCGTCGCTATAGGAATCGAACTGGTCGTCCAGTTGAAACACCATCCGGTATGGATTTTCCGTATGCGCCGAGGCCTGCAGGTGCCAGGCACTGTGAGGGCCTGTATTTCGCTTCTCGATGGCTATAATTCTGAGATTTGCGACCGTGCTATTGAGTTTAGGCACGTTGGCGTTGTACTCCAGAGTCTCTCCCGAGCGTAGAGCGAATGCCGGCTCCGGAGCAGCAGGTTCCTTGGAGCTGGTCGATTCAGAGGTGGCCGGTGCTTTGGGCGGAAGGGGAGTAGGCGCATTTGGCTTCGCGCCGGGGCTCGAGGGGCCGATGGTGGGCCAATTAGAAACCGGATTACGGTTGGGCTGAGGGGTACGAGCAAGGCGTGAAAAGAGAAACACACCGGCAACAAACAGAAAAAGACAAATCAGTAAGACAAAGATGACTTTTCGGCTCATGCTATTTTGTGCTACGCGAGCGCGAACAGAAGCTCTACGCTGCTATTCCCATCGTACAATAAGATGGGCGGTGGCACAGGAGGCGGAAGAATGCGCTACCTGGTAACAGGGGGAGCCGGTTTCATCGGCTCAAATACAGTCGACGAACTGGTGCGGCGAGGCCACGGTGTGGTGGTGCTGGATGATCTTTCTTCCGGCAAAGAAGAAAATTTGGCCGAGGTCCGAAACAAAATCACCTTTGTGAAAGGGTCGATCACCGATCTGGAAGCGGTGCAGAAGGCCATGCATCAGGCCGAGTATGTGATTCATTTGGCGGCGCGTACTTCCGTGCCGCGATCCATAAAGGACCCCCTGGACACAAACCGGATCAATGTGGAAGGCACGCTCAATGTATTGGTGGCCGCACGAGACAACAAGGTGAAGCGCGTCGTGTTCGCAGCTTCTTCGGCGGCTTATGGCGAAACAATCGAATTACCCAAAATCGAATCCATGCGGCCAGAGCCAATTTCCCCATACGGAGCTACCAAATACATTGGCGAACTATACGCTCACGTGTTCGGGCGGTGTTATGGCCTGGAGACTGTGTGCCTGAGATATTTCAATATTTTCGGACCGCGACAGGATCCGGATTCGCCTTATTCGGGAGTGCTGTCGCGGTTTGCCTTGGCATTCCTGGAAGAGCGGCAGCCGGTTATCTTCGGAGACGGGCAGCAAACGCGAGATTTCACCTACGTCGATAATGCGGTTCAGGCCAATCTGTTAGCGTGCGAAGCCCCGAGTGCTTCGGGCGTGTTTAATGTTGGCACCGGCCATCGCGTTTCATTGAATCAAACATTGGAGCAGTTCCGCCGGATGTCCGGCAAGGACCTGGAGGCGAAGTACGAGCCTCCCCGCGAAGGCGATATTCGAGATTCCCAAGCGGACACAAGGAAAGCGCGCGAGATTCTGGGTTACGAGCCTACCGTACTGTTCGAAGAGGGGCTGGAACGCACGTTCGAGTGGTACCGCATGAATCACTTAAAAAATGCGGCCAAGTAGTCAGCCAGAAGCGGACATCCTGCATCTATAGTTTGGGGAAAGCTCCTGGCTACAAAAGCCCCGGAGTGCATGCTAGGCTAACCGTTCATCCACGAGCAGCCAGGTCGCGTGAAGAGAAAACATACCATCTTCAGCATGGGTCGATGCGGTCGGCTGCTCATTCTTGTCATTGCCAGCCAATTTCTGACGACGCTTAGCAACGCGCAGCAAATGTCTGCGCCCCGGCAAGCCAGCGGTATTGCGGAGATCACCGCGAGCGGTCCACAGAGAAAAGTGGGGGACCTGTATATCGCGGACAAGGACGTCGACGTTCGCTACCTAGGCATGCATCTGCAGGCGGATCACGTGGAGTACAACACTGACAGTTCGCAAGCGGTGGCGCAAGGTCATGTCGTTTACGATTATCAAAACGAGCATCTGGAAGCGGACAAAGCGGAACTGAACGTCGCGACCAATAAAGGGACATTCGAAAATGTGCGTGGCTCCATCCGGCTGGACCGCCATCCAAATCCCCTTCTGCTGGTTACAGAGAACCCGCTGTCCTTTTCTGCCAAGGAGGTGAACCGCATTTCAGAAGACGTATACGTGGTGCACCATGGCTGGTTCACAATTTGTGATTCCCGCAACCCGACGTGGCAATTTTTTGCGCCCGAAGCTACGGTAACACTCGAAAAGTCGGTGGCGATGGTGAACGCCAATTTCCGGATGTTCCGGGTGCCGCTGTTTTGGACTCCATACGCCACGTCGCCTGCTGGGGAGCATATCCGGCAATCGGGCTTCTTGATTCCGATTGTCGGAAACAGCAACAGCAAGGGATTCACGCTGGGAGAAGCCTTTTACTGGGCGCCCAAACAATGGATGGACGCGACCGTCGGTTTCGAATACTTCAGTAAGCGCGGCCCGGGCCAGCGAGCTGCATTTCGAGCGCGTCCGTTTGAAAACACTTCGATTCTGTACAACTACTTTGGAGTGGAGGATCGCGGGGTACCTGTGGGTCGGAGTCGATCGAAAAGCAAGGCGGATATGAGCAGAAACTGGAAGTTCAGTCGCTGTGGAGTCATGGGTGGCGCTTTGTTACCGATTTGAATCAACTGTCTTCCCTTACGTTCCGGCTGGCATTTTCCGGAACCTACAATGAGGCCATCAGCTCGGAAATCCGCAGCTCGGTCTTTCTGACCAATAATTTTCGCGGATTCAGTTTCAATGTCGACAGTTTGAACGATCGCAGTTTCCTTGAGTTCGTCCCCGAAAACAGCGTGCTCTTGCGCGCTGCGCCGGAGGCGAGTTTCTCTTCGGTGGAGCAAGCGCCATGGAGGAATCTGCCCGTATTTTTTTCATTCTCCTCGTTTGCGGGAGCGGTTCATCGCGACGATCAGTTTATTACCACTCCGAGTTTCGTGGGACGAACCGAGTTCGCTCCCACAGTGACCATCCCGATTCATTTCGGCGACTGGCTCGGCGTCACCACTTCCGCAACTTTTCGAACCACCTACTATGGCGATTCATTCACAGCCAACGGCGACGTTTCCGGGCAATCGATTACCCGAGATACCGGGGAGTTTCCGTGGAAATTCGGCCGCCAACACTTGGAGAAGTTATTTTGACCGGCCGGGCACGCGCCATCGCTACAAACACACCCTCGAGCCGTTCGTGACCTATCGATACGTTACTGGTGTGAACAATTTCTCCGACTTCATCCGATTCGACAGCAATGCCACGCTGACGGACACAAACGAAGTTGAGTACGGAATCAATCAGCATCTTTATCTCAAGGAGGGCGACGATCAGCCGGTCGATTTTCTGTCCTGGAAGTTGGTGCAGAAGCATTATTTTGACTCCACGTTCGGCGGGGCGCTCGTGCCCGGACAACGCAACGTGTTCGAGGCCCTGGACTCGATTACGCCGTTTGCGTTCGCGCTCTACGCCTCGAAACTGGTCTCCCATTGTGAGCGACGTAAAGCTGACGCCCGGGCGGACGCTACGATGCGGAGTCCATCATCGAGTACGATCCGCAATTGAAAAAAGTGACCACCATTGGCACGCTCCTGAAGGTCAAGCCCTACAGCCAGTTTTATGCCACCGTTGCGGATTTCCGACTGCAAGGCGATCCCATCGTCCAACCACCGTCGCATCAGATCCGCGGCATCATTGGCTATGGCGATTTGGTGCGTAAGGGATCTCAATTTATCTGCAGGGCTGAGCTACGACATTTTGACCGACACGTTGCTCAACCAATTTGTGCAGGTCAGTTACAACGGTGGTTGCTGCGGATTGTCCGTCGAATATGGCAGGTTTAATCTTGCTACCGTGCGGTCGGAGAATCAGTTTCGTGTCGGGATTGATCCTGGCAAATATCGGTACATTTGGAAACCTCCGGCGTCCAGAGAGGATTTTCTGAAGAACTACCGATAACCAAATCGCGTATTCCTCGATCACAGAGCTTGGCAGATTGTTCCGGACCGGCAAGCTTTCACCGGTGCAGTTGACACGCCTTCTGCTGGCGCGCATCGAGCGGCTAAATCCTCGACTGAATGCCTACATCACCGTATGCGACGAATTGGCCATGCAATGGCGCAGCAGGCTGAAGCTGAGCTGTGTGGAACAACGAAAAACAAAAGCCGGCGTGACCGGGGACCGCTCCACGGCATTCCCATTTCCCTGAAGGACAACATTTACACCAAAGATGTACGAACCACCGGTGGATCGCAAATCCTGAAAGAGTTCGTGCCCCTGCACGATGCGCCGATCGTGCGCTCGTTGAAAAAAGCCGGCGCCGTTATTCTAGGCAAGACCAACATGCATGAGTTTGCCTATGGGGTGACTACCGAAAATCTCCATTTCGGTCTACTCGGAATCCATGGGATCTCCAGCGCATCGCCGGCGGCTCCAGCGGTGGCTCGGCCGCGGCGCTGGCCGCGGGCTTGTGCTACGGAAGCCTCGGGACCGACACCGGCGGGTCGATCCGCATACCGGCTTCGTTGTGCGGAGTAGTGGGATTGAAGCCGGGGCTAGCTCGCGTGAATGCTGAAGATGTGATTCCGCTATCACCGACGCTCGATTTTGTGGGACCGCTGGCGCGCAGCGTGGTAGATGCGGCCTTGTTGCTCCAGCCCATTTTTGTTAAGTCGAAAAGCGAACCGGACGTGTTGCCAGCCAAGAAATCCACATTGCGGCCAGCATCCTTGGGAGTACCCAGGGAGTTTTTTCTAGAAGTCGTCGATCCGGAAGTGCAATCCGCCTTTCAAAGTGCCATCAATGTACTTGAAAAATGCGGTGCCCGGATGCAGGAAATCTCGATACCCCAACTGGCCGAAACCGAAGAAGCCGGAAACGTCATCGCCTGGGCGGAGGCGACCATGTACCACCAAGAGGCGGGTTGGTATCCGGGGCATGCCCGTGAATATAGCGAGGACGTGTACAAGCGATTAGAGATGGGCGAGAAGGTGAGCGCGGTGAGTTATCTGAAGGCGCGGGCACTGCGGGAGAAATTCAAGGAACAGTTGTTGGAAGTCTTCGCGTCGAATGACTTGGATGCGCTGATGGTACCGACTACGCCAATGGTCGCCCCACGAATCGGCGAAGATTCCGTGAGCATTCAAGGCAAGACTTACCCGACGCGGGCGCTTCTTTTGCGATTGAATCGGCCTGCGAACCTTGCGGGCTTCCGGCAATTTCCGTGCCGTGCGGTTTGACGAATAGCGGTTTACCAGTCGGGCTTCAATTCATCGCGGAATGGACGGAGGAACCGCTGCTGCTCGAAGTTGCGCGCGATTTTGAACGGGAATGCGGTTTCAGTGCGAGGCCTGACCTAGCGGGGATCGCGTGATGCCGGACGGCACCGTGTCGGTGGCGATGGCTTTGGGCCGGCGCATGATCCAATGAGCCAATCAAATAGCCCAGCGTTCCGGTAGAATGCCGGCGAGAACGTCCGCACAATAGTGGTACCTCCCCCAGATCGTAGAGAAAGCACATTCCCACATACAACGGAAGAAGCGCCCAGAACAGCCAGCGCCGGAATTTCCAAGCGGCCCACAGAGCAGCCGTTGCACCGGTGACATGCGCGGAAGGAAAGGCAGCGCCGCGGACGCGTCCGTAGTGCTCTATGAAACTCATCATCGCGGTGAAAGGACCGCCATGGAGCGGGCCATTCCACCAACCGGCCATCGCAAACCACGGGCTTTCGATAGGGAAAAACATGGCAACGAAATAACCGATCATGTAGCCCGCCATGGAATAGGTCATGGCGGACCAATAGCCACGCCAGTCTTTGCGAAGGTATAGGAACAGGCCCACGATCAGCAGATACGCGAAGTAGGTGAAATAGAAAAGTTGCATCACGTCGTTGCGGAAGGGAGTCGCGAATGGTTCCAACCCAACGGATGGATGCACGCCCGTGAGCCAATAATCGAAAGCAATCAACTTGGCGTCCTGCCAATGCGGGGTGAACAGCGTCATCAGGTAGGCCAGTTCTTCAAAACAGAAGAGGAAGAAGAGATGCGGATACCAGTGCCGCCAGAAGTGCCAGCAGTCGTAGGAGAACGAGGGCCCTTGCATTAACCTGCGCACCGCGGAACGCGCCTGGACGAGACAAAGACTAACAATGATGGAAGCTACGAGGGCCTGCATGGCAATTAGGCCAAGGGGATGGGCGAGGTTTTCCGCAAAAATGGCAATAAGCACGCTGGTGGTGGCAAGATAACCCAGGGCGAGCCATTCGAACGCGCCGCATGCCGTCCAAGCTTCCGCTAGGGCCTTTTTCCCTACGTGGAACAGGCGGGGCTTGCGTTCGCGGTGGGCGATGCGGCAGGGGTGAGCCAAGGGGCCGATGCGCCGCCCAAGTGGAATCGATGGATCGTCTCCATTCTCTAATGTTTGTCTCGTTCATGCGGTCTCTCATTGTGGCGTCCAGATGAGTGATCACGTGCCGGGAACTCCGTAGTGGCAATGCAAGTTCGTTGCCACGAGGCCAGCCGCAACCTACTTATTTCCAAATACATAGGGGAGGTCGCGGCGCGCGGGGTTCTTTCGCTGCCAGCGAAAGGCGGCAGTTGGAGGAGTTCCGCCACTCGCCAGGCATCCCGCCCGGCGGCGTCTCGTGCGACTGAAGTTGCTCTGTAACTTATAGGCGGTGGAACAATCCTACGACAGAGCGTTTCGCGGCTTAGTACGCACCGGCGGTCATATCTTTTGTGCGAGAATAGGAAGGAAAAGGACACTCTTGAATGACTGACGTCTCGTTGGGTGGCGCATTTATTGCCGGTGTGATCTCGTTTCTATCCCCATGCGTTCTCCCGCTCGTGCCTGGCTATATTTCGATGCTGTCGGGCATTAGCGTGGAGCAGTTGCGCCGGGGCGAAGCCCCAAACCGGGCTTTTCAGCTCCGCGCTGGCGTTTGTTATTGGATTTTCGGTGGTGTTCATTTCGTTCGGGGCGTCCGCGAGCGCGGTCGGGGGCTTCCTGCAGTCGCATAAGACTTTGCTAGCCCCGGTGGCTGGAGCGCTGATTTTGCTGTTTGGATTGCACTTGCTTGGTGGCCTGATCAAGATGAACCTGCGGGCGGGGATCATCCTGGGAGCGGTGTTGGTGGCGCTGGGAATCGCCTCGCTGGTTCATGGCGGCCCATTGTTTGCCGGGTTGGGCGCAGTGCACTTTTTCTCGTTGTCGATTATTGGGTTTTTCGGTCCGGTGCTGGCACGCTGGTTAAATCAGGATGTGCGTCTGCGCAGCAAGGACACCAAGCCCGGAATCTTCAGTGGATTCCTGCTGGGGTTTGCATTCGCCTTTGGCTGGACGCCCTGTATCGGGCCGATCCTTTCTGCCGTTCTGGTGCTGGCCGCAGCCAGCAACACCATTGTGCGCGGCATCCTGTTGCTGGCGGTGTATTCCGCGGGACTGGCAATTCCATTTTTGCTTACCGCGTTAGGCATCGGACTATTCATGAAGTTTTATCAGAATTTTCGCAGGCATCTCCATGCCGTGGAGTTGTTCAGTGGTGCTTTGTTGCTGCTCGTGGGCGGACTGGTTTTCTTCAATAAGTTTACTTGGCTGGCGGGAAAGCTGACTTTTTTGAATCGCTTTTCGATGTAGGTAGAATGATTGTAGGTGAAGACTATGAAGAAGATTGTGATTATCGTTGGCACCGTGCTGGTTCTGGTCGGCCTGACGATTTACGCGGACCGTGCGACGCGTCTCCCCGCCAAAGCCCAGGAAACGCAATCCGTGGAACCTACCACGGCGATGAGCAAGCCCGAACCCGAGCTAAAATTGAAAGATCTTGATGGAAAGGACCTGGCGCTGGCCGATCTGAAGGGCAAGGTGGTCTTCGTGAATTTCTGGGCCACCTGGTGCGGCCCTTGCCAGGAAGAGATTCCCTCGTTGATCGACATGCAGGATAAATATGCCGGGAAGGGATTCACCGTGCTGGGAATCGCCATGGATGAGGAAGGGAAGAGCGTAGTCGCGCCGTTCGTGGCCAAAGAAAATATGACGTGAACGGCCAGAAGGTGCTGATCAATTATCCCATCGTGATCGGAACGGATGAAGCGGCGGACAAGTTTGGAGGAGTCATAGGATATCCAACGAGCTTCCTGATCTCGCGCAGTGGTAAGCAGATCATGAAGTTTCAAGGACCGCCCGACCCGGAAATAATCGAAAAAGCAGTCGCATCTTCAGACTAAGCGGAAAAACGAATGCTTACCGAACAAGAGTTCCAGAAAAAAGCGGACGCCGCGTTTGACGATTTGCGCCGCGGCTTGCTCAGCCTTGGCGACGAATACGACTTCGATGTCGAAGGCGAGAGCGGCAAACTGGAAGTGATTTTCGAAGCAACCCGAGCCTGCCAAATTTGTGATCTCGCCAAACACGCCCATTCGCGAAATCTGGATTTCCGCGCTATCCACTAGTTTTAAGCTCGGTTGGTCTGAAGCTCGAAACGAGTTTGTGCACGAGAAAAGCGGTGAAGATCTTCGCGCGGTGATGAGCCGTGTGATTTCACAGCAACTGGGAACGCAGGTGACGGTGTGAAACGAATCGTTACATCAATTTTGGTGTTGGGTATCGCAGTTTTCTTGATTGGAAAGTCTACGCTCTGCGCGCAGGCGATATCGGGCAAGGATGTGCTCGCTCCGACGGCTTACGTTTCTTATGATCCAGTGGCGCGTGGGATGGTCTTTCAGGTGGCGGTGGTGCTGAAAATAAAGCCCGGGTTTCACGTTAATGCGCGCGAGGTGTCTGCGGATTACTTGATTCCCACGGAATTGCGGTCGGAGGTGCCAGCAGGATTCAAGATCGGCGATGTGATTTATCCCAAGGGCACGCTGCAGACCTTCGCGTTTGCGAAGAACAAGCCCTTGAACGTCTACACCGACGCGGTGACGGTCCGCCTGCCTTTAACCGTTTTGCCCGATGCGCCACTGGGAGCGCAGCACCTGCCGATGAAGCTGCGCTACCAGGCCTGCAGCACCGACATTTGCTTGCCCCCGGTAACCAAGGACGTGGAGGCGACCTTCAATGTCGTGGCTGCGCAGTCCGCGGCGAAACCCGCGAATGCGGCAATATTCGCGAAAAAATTCAGGCGCAGCCTGACCGCCCACCATGGTAGCGCCGGCTTCCAGCTGTTCCCGCCGTCGGTCACTGCAACCATCGTTCATCGGCGAAACGCACTTGAGAATTCCTGGCGAATTTAGAACTGCTTCAAGGCTTCGCGGAGCCGCCGGAGGACGCGCTCCTGGCCCAACACCACCATGGTATCGAACAGCGGCGGGGCTACCGCTTGTCCGACAATAGCCACGCGGGTGGCGTTGATCAGCAGACCCGCTTTTACGCCGGCATCTTCGGCGACCTTGCGAGCGGCGTGATCGCAGGAGTCGTGATTCCATTCTGTTAGAGTTTCCAAAGCGTCGGCCAGATTCTTGAGAAGCGCCGGCACCTTTTCATCTTTCCAGAACTTGGCCTTGGCCGCGGGATCGATCGAGAAGTCCTCGCTGAAAAATGCGCGTGACCACGTAGAGAAATCCGGCAGCAACCGCACACGTGGGCGGAGCAGATCCACGGTTTTAGAAAACCACACATGTCCCGCCGTCAGTGGCCCACTCCTCCTTCCACAGATCCATCTCGCTGCAATTGCCGCTGCACCTCGGGAAGCAGATCCTCGATGGGGAGCTTCTGAAGATATTGCGTGTTGAACCATTCGAGCTTGGCGCGATCGAAAACACCGTTCGTGCGGCTGACACCCTCGAGGGAAAACTTCTCGAGGAGGTCTTTGGTGCGCAGATACTCCTCGTCGCCACCGGGAGCCCATCCGAGCAACGCCAGGAAATTGCGGAAGGCTTCAGGGAGAAAGCCTTCGCGGCGATACATGTTGACGTCGGTGGCGCCGTGGCGCTTGGAAAGGCGCTTTTTGTCCGCGCCGAGAATCAGTGGCACGTGCGCAAAAATTGGAGGCTCGACTCCCAGCGCACGATAAAGCAGCACCTGTTTTGGCGTGTTGGAGAGGTGATCCGCGCCACGAATGACGTGCGTGATGTGCATGTCGATGTCGTCGACCACCACGCTCATTTGATACATGGCTTGACCGAAGTCTTCGCCTTCTTTGCCGGAACGGAGAAGAACGAAATCCTCGATTTCATCGTTGGAGAATTCGCTTCTCGCCGAAGACGGCATCGAAGAATTTGGTGGTCCCACCTGTAGGCACTTTGAAACGGATCGCGGGTTTGCTAGTCGGGGAGACGGTTTGCCATCGCGGCAGGAGCAGCGAACGACGCGACGGACTTGCGATTTCTCCGCGCCTTCTTCGGCATGATCCCCCCAGCGTAGCGCTCGGGAGGGCAATAGCAGAGAAAAGCGCTGCCGTTGGCCAGGAGCTTCTGGGCGGCATCTTGGTAGAGTTGGGTGCGCTGTGACTGGTAGAACGGGCCCTCGTCCCAGTCGACTCCGAGCCATTGCAGGCCGTCCACGATGCCCTGGACGAGTTCCGGCTTGTTGCGTTCGGCGTCTGTGTCTTCAATACGCAGGATCATGGTGCCGCGATTTTTGCGGGCGAATAGCCAGTTGAACAAGCGCCGTGCGCGCTCCGCCGACGTGCAGGTAGCCCGTCGGGGACGGGGCAAAACGTACACGTACGGTCCCGGCGTGCGCATTGGTTCGATGCAGTCATGGCCAGTGGCTTTCCGCGTGTGATTGTGAAAACGCCAGTTTAGCGGAAGCGGGCGGGTGCGTCCAATGGCGGGCACCGCCATCGAGAATCACTGGGGCGAGGCAAACTATCCGGCGAGATAACGCGCAATAGCATGGCCGTGCCCGCTTCGAGCTTCATATCGCCTTATCGAAATGCAGCGTGAATTCTCCCACCGGGGCACCTTTACCCGTGTGGGAGATCTTGACACCTCTCAAATCGTAACGCCGCAGGCATCGGAGGAAAAAACCCAAAGCGCCTGCGGACGATCATCCCCATTCACCGGCCCGTCGCAGCCTAAAGCAGGGTTGGCTTGAACGTGGACCAACACGCCTCCGAAACCCCTTTACCCACTTTTTGCTTCAAGCGACTGCGCACCATGCCGCCATCACCATAACGAATGTCGCCGCCAATTTGCAGGGTATTTCCCCACCCATTGGGCGTGCCGCCGTCGGCCCAGTGAGAGGGATTTGCGCGGACCTGACCGCATTGTACGAAGCGATGGCTCGCAAGTAGGCGGTGAAATTGAGCGTTTGTTTGCGAGCATCCAGCTGATTGAATTTCACGTGACGCTCACACCTGAGCCCTCCTGTCCATTCTCGACCGAAGTAATCGAGCCACTCACGTCTGATTTTAGGGGAATGTTTTCGCGATTCGGCAACGGGACGGTCTGACAATTTTCGCCGAGATGGCTTGGCCGCGTTTGCTTCCGCGACGGAGATGGTGTTCCCAGCCGAATGGGCAGAACCGTACCAACGGGGAGAACGGAAGAGTTCTCGACGACGGCGCGGGCCGAGAAGACGCCTAATCGGCCACATGAATTGCTAGCGGAAATGCGAGTTGGCAAGCCAGGGTGAACACCGAGAGCAGCAAGACGATCCTGACGGGTGCGCGCTCACGAAAAAAGAACCGACAACCAAACAATGTGGCCATGGGCTGCCCTCCGATGCAAGCACGTTACCCTTCACCGGTGACTGTCCCACAAGACCCCTTCCAGCGACAGCATCGCCTTGGCCGGCACCTGCTATCTTTTACGCTACCAGTACGTTGGTAGGGTTGCCAGGCCATTTTCCCGTGCCTCATAATCGCAAATGATCCGTTGCGTGGTTGGGATGACCGGCGCGCGTAGGAACAACCTACCAGGTCTTTCGCGGCAGAGTCGCTGCGAAATGGTTCACAAGTCCGCTTACGTCGCGCCAAGCGGTTTTTGCCCACACACCGAGAGAAAAGCCCCAGACCCCGAATGACCAGATTTATATCGCGCTCGGCTTCACACTGGCCACTGTTCTGGTCGGCATTTTCTTTGCTTTCCTCTATTCCTTGAAGAGGCAGTCTATGTGCTCCCGTGGGCCATGGCTTGGCTGCTTTATGCGGGCCATTTGATTCCTTTGCGCTTTCTCATTGGATCACTCCGAATTCCTTGCTGCGGCGCTGAGCCCGGGATTGTTCGGGTTTGCAGGGTTTGCTTCTTTTTGGGCACGCAAGTCTACACCGGCAGAAGCCCTGGACAGGCCTTGCGGTCGCCGTTGCGTTAATTTTGCTGGGGTGGGCGGCGGCGAACGGGCCGGGTGCTGCTAGTATCCGCGATGTTGCCCGCAGCCTGGATCTACATTGCGATGGGTATGCTGTTCTGGAACGAGAGCCGCCACCACGAAACACTTGCGGATCAGCTTCTGGCGATTGCTTTCGCGTTCTGGGGCATTCTCACGTTCACGTTGTATGCATTGCCGGGTGCGCGAAGATTCCTTGGGGACTCGCTGCAGTCGATCGCCGTCATTCCCATATTGTTCGTCTGCATGCTCATGTTGATGGCCAATTACGAGGAAGAGAAGCGTCGCGTCGAACGCAACATGCTTGCGCTTTCGAATCTGAATCTGGCTGCTTCGAGTTTCGTTGGCGGAGAAATCCAGCGGATGCTGGCGCAAGCCCTGGATCGCGTTTTGGGAGTGGTGCGGCTGCCCACTGGCGTGCTCTTCCTGCATCACGGTGATCCCTCTGGACCTAGTTCGGTGGTATCCGCTGGGATCTCCGACGATTTTTGCCGCGCTGCACAAAGCGAAGGGCTGGACGACTATTTGGTTGGAATGGTGTCGCGACTCGGCGGGCTGATGGGATTTCGCGATCTTCGCGACGACGATCTCTCCGCTTCGGATGAGCCGATCCGGCGATTCCGCGAACTGGCGTTACAACACGGATTGCGCAGTGCCGTGGTGATCAGCCTTCAGGCGAAGGAACAAGCCTTCGGTCTGCTGCTGCTCGGAACGCCGGATACCCGGCGATTCACGCCGGCGGAATTGAGATTGCTGCTCGCGCTCGGCCACCAGATCGGCGTTGCGGTTGAGAACAGCTATTTGATCCAGCAAACCTCACGGCGCTCGGAAGAATTGCACGTCCTCAATGAAATTGGCCGGGCGCTTAGCTCAACACTGAACAAGGAAGATCTGCTGCAAAAGCTCTGGGAAGAGCTGCGGCGGCTTTTCGACGTGGAAAATTTGTACCTGGCCACCTTCGATTCCGTGCGCGATCAGATTCAATTTGACCTGGAACTGATGAAGGGCATGCGTATGCCCAAACGCACGCGGCCAGCGGGAAATCACCTGGCCGAATACATCCTGAGGACACGCCAGCCCGTGCTAATCCGCGAGAATTTTGTTTCCGAGGTGCGGAAATTGGGGGTTGAACCGCTGCGCACCGCAGGCTCGTTCTGCGGCGTACCGCTGGTGGCGTACGATCATGCGATCGGCACGTTGTGCATATTCTCCGATAACGACCGAGCTTACGACGAAGGCCATTTGGAGTTAATGCGGGTTCTGGCAAGCGAGGCCAGCATCGCGATTGAGAACGCGCGCCTGTTCCAGGAAGAGCGAACGAAAGCGCGGCATCTGAGCCTGTTGAACCTGATTTCGCGAGACGCCATCGCCACCCTGAATCCCGACGAGATTCTGGCGAAAATAGCCGGGCAATTGGAACACGGACTTTCCTACGACCACATCGGCATTGCAATCCTGGAGTACACCACCCGCGAACTGGTCGTTTCCGCGGAAAGTGGCAAGCGCCGCGGAGCGCTGGGGCGGCGAATCCCCTTGGATACGGGATTGATCGGGCAAGTGGCGCGGACGGGAAAGACCGGGAGTTTCCGGTCATCCGTGCACTCACAAGGCAGTCCCCAGCCGGTGCTGCCGGATTCATCTACAGCGATGGCGTTGCCGATTTTCTACGGCGACCACCTTCACGGGGTTTTGTATGTGGAAACGTTGGACCGCGCTGATTTCTCCGAAGAGGAATCGTTGCTGTTGCAAACCTTGGCGGACCTAATTGCCGGCGCATTCCACAACGCGCAGACGTTCCAGCGGGCCCAGGAGCAAGCCATCACCGACGGATTGACGGGAGTAAAAACGCATCGCTTCTTTATGGAAGCGCTGTCATCGGAATGGAAGCGCTCGTCTCGCGCAGGCCGTTCCTTCGCGCTGGTGCTCATGGATCTGGATCGCTTCAAGTTTGTGAATGACTTTTACGGACATTTGGAAGGCGATCTGGTGCTGCAGCGAGTGGGGCAGATTCTGGAAACGAATTGCCGGCGTTCCGACGTGGTCGCGCGGTATGGTGGCGATGAATTCGTGATCTTAATGCCCGAAACCACCATGGAGCAGGCGCGGCAACTCTCCTCCAAACTGCGCGGTTGGATCGCCTCCGATCCCTTGTTGCGCGAGAAAAATATCAGCGCGAGCTTTGGCATCGCTTCGTACCCATTGCACGGATCAGCGCCGCAAGAGTTGATCCAAGTGGCAGACGCCTCCATGTACCTGTCGAAGCACCAGGGTGGCAACACGGTTTCCACGGCGGAGCATATTGATCCGAACGAAGCGCGCCGCTGGAAGCGCGATGTGCTGGAAGCGTACCTCGGGGTGACGCTGAAACGGCTGTTCGCCACTGGCCCGGAGGCCTTCGACGAAATTCACCAGCGTCTGAAACAGTTCTCGGATTCGCTGCCGGCGGTGGAAGGCGATGAAGCAGCGCCAGAGGGCCCGCAGGCGCTGCCCCAATCGATACTGGACACCGTGACCTCCCTGGCCTACGCGATCGACGCGAAGGATCAATACACGCAGGGTCATTCGCAGAAAGTGTCCGCTTACGCTGCGCTCCTGGCCGAGTCGTTAGGAATGTGCGAGAGCGAAGTGGAGGAGATTCGGCTAGGCGCCGTGCTGCACGACGTTGGTAAAGTTGGAATTCCAGAGCAGATTCTGAACAAGAGCGGGCCCTTGAATCCTGACGAATGGGAAACCATGAAGACTCACGTGACCTTCGGGGGCAGGTTGCTGGAGCCGCTTGGGCCTTTGGCGCGCATTCGACGCATGGTTCTGCATCACCATGAATTTTTTGACGGCTCTGGTTATCCCGAAGCGCTTGCCGGGCAGGAGATTCCGATTGGCGCGCGGATCATCACGATTGCCGACTCGTATGACACGATCACCAGCGATCGCAGTTATAAGAAAGGCCGTAGCGCCGAGGAAGCGCTGGCAGAAATCGAACGGTGCGCCCACACACAATTTGATCCGGAGCTGGTTGCTTCGTTTGTCAGGGCCATGCGGCAATTGCCCAATCCCATCATCGAAGTGAACTCCATCCTGTCGCGTAATCCGTGACGTCACAACTCTGCTAAAGTAAATTGCAGAAAACCTTCCCGCATCGAGGGAATTCATGACCACTGCGACTGTGCAATGGACAGGCGGACAGAAATTCAAAGGGACCGACGAGTCGGGCCATGACGTGCCGTTTGACTCCGACCGCGAAACGAACACAGCGCCTGGGCCGATGGATATGGTGCTGATGGCGCTCGGGGCATGCACGGCCACGGACATCGTGATCATACTGGAAAAGAAGAGGCAGGCGCTCCAGGCGCTGGACGTGGTGTGTTCGGGTGAGCGCACTCCGGATCCGCCTCGAGTATGGGTGAAGCTGGATGTGCTGTTCCGCGTCCGAGGCAAAGTGGAAGACGCCGCCATGAAGCACGCCATGGAACTGACGGCTGAGAAATACTGTTCGGTTGCGGCCATGCTAAAGAAAACCGCGCAAATCACCTGGCGCTACGAAATCGATAAAACTCCCTAACCATGGGCTTTTGCTTGTTTCTACGGAAGAGCTTCGCATAGAATTTACGTTTAGCATCTTGGGTGTGTTTTCCAAGGAGAAACATGTCTCGCCCCATCGCCGCCAAAATTACGGGTGTAGCCGGATACGTACCGCCACGAGTGTTGACCAACGCGGATTTGGAAAAAATGGTGGACACCACAAATGAATGGATCATGGAGCGAGTCGGCATCCGGGAACGGCACCTGGTGGACAACGGCGTAGCGGCAAGCGATTTGGCGGTCGAGGCGGTCAAGAAACTGCAGGCGGCTCACCCGTTCGATTTACAACAGATCGAGTTAATCGTCGTGGGCACAGTCACGCCGGACATGATGTACCCTTCGACGGCCTGCCTGGTGCAGCACAAATTGGGTATCGAAAATACCTGGGGATTTGACGTGTCCGCGGGGTGTTCCGGTTTTCTGTACGCGCTGAATGCCGGAGTCAAATTCATCGAGTCCGGCCAATACAAAAAGGTGCTGGTGATTGGCTCCGATGTGAACTCCTCCATGACCGATTACACGGACCGCGCAGTATGCATCATTTTCGGTGATGGCGCTGGAGCCGTGTTGCTGGAGCCCGCCGGTGATGGAGAGCAAGGAATTATCGATCATGTGGCGCAGGTGGAAGGAGTCGGTGGCCAGTTCCTGTACATGCCCGGCGGGGGAAGTTTGCATCCGGCGTCGCACGAAACTGTGAACCAGAAAATGCATTACATCCACCAGGACGGAAAAAATGTGTTCAAGTACGCGGTCAAAAAGATGGCGGAAATGACCGAGCGCCTGCTGGAGCGCAACGGAATGACCGGGAAGGACGTGGATTGTTTCATTGCGCATCAGGCCAACCGGCGCATTATCACCGCAACGGCGGACAGGCTGGGCCTGCCGTTGGACAAAGTGATCATTAATATTGAGAAGTATGGGAACACCACGGCCGGGACGATTCCGCTGGCCATGCAAACGGCGCTGGAAGAAAAGAAGCTGAAGAAAGGTGACATTGTTTTGTTGGCCGCCGTGGGTGCGGGTTTCACCGCTGGAGCAACACTGCTGCGTTGGACGTATTGAGAAGTACTGCGCCGGTTCGGGATAAGCTATCCGTTGCCACAAAAAAAAGGGCGGAGTATTTAGCTCCGCCCGCAAACAAAACTAGTTTGCGTTGAACCCTTAGCTTGGGATTATCAGTTGTTGGCCAACCTTGATGGAGTTGGGATCGGTGAGTTTGTCTTTGTTCGCGTCGAAGATTTTCATGTAATCGTTGGCGTTGCCGTAAAACTGCTTGGCGATTTTCGAAAGTGAATCGCCGGCAGCCACGGTATAGGTCTTTTGTTGAGCCTGGGCAGGCGCCAGCGAAGGATCTACGCTGAGATTCAGGGTCAAGTCACTGAAACTTGGATCAACGAGTTTGACTTGGTCCCAAATCTTGTTTTTGATCGCTTCGCTACCGCAAGCCCCTTCGATGTACAGTTTATTGTCCTGGATATGCACATGAGACAGGCGGACACCGGATTGATTGATGGCGTTCAAGACGGACCCGTACTTCATTTTGAGCTGCTCTAAATCGGCCATGAGGTCTTCCTCTCAAAGAAGGTTACCGGGCGGGCCACAAGCATAGCACCGGGGACGAAAGAGCAAACGAGAATTTTCAGTGGAGCTGGTGCGATGGAGGTAATTCGTTGGTCAGCAGCCGCGCATGGAAGCAGCTTGAGCGAGGTTGGCTTCCAGGCGGCGGCCCACCTGCACAGCGGCGTAGCGGGCGCACAACACGCGTTCGTGTTCGCTCCAGCTGGCCAGCGCGGGAGACAGTTGGCCAAAGGCCTCCGAAATTTTCCCGACAAGTTTGTAATAGGCGGGAACCAAGCCGAGTCCACCTCGGTTATGCTTCAGTTCCGGCGTGAGGGTAAGCAGACCCGCAAGTTTGATAAAATCCGCGCCGCAGAGATCGGCTTCTTGAACCTGCACAGCTTCGAGGATGTCGCGGGAGATGGGCTGAGAGGCGACGCCAGCGAGCACTGCGCGCCAGTAATACAGCGCGAATTGCGCAAGCGCGACAATCGAGATGGCGAACAGCATTGCTGAGAACATCCCTCAGCCTCCGCATTGAGAATGCCGTCTGCGTTTGCGTTTCCCAATAGCTCGACCGTACTAGAGGAATAGCCCATCGTGAGTCCGCCAGTCGACACGTCCTCGATGGGTCCCGGATGCATGGAGTTAAGCACATGAAAGCAAGCACTTTAGTAGCAGCTTTGACCATCTTCGCCGTGGCCGGAATCTTAGCGAGAAGCTGGGCGGCCAGACCGGATGATTCCACCCGGTCGGCCATCCTTGGCGTCCTAAGTGAGCAGACGGACGCGTGGAATCGAGGAGATGTCGCGGGATTCATGAGCGGCTACTGGAATTCGCCGGAGCTTACGTTTGCCGGTAGCAGTGGCTTAACACGCGGCTGGCAACCGGTGTTGGATCGCTACCGAAAGAACTATCCTGATCAGAAAACGATGGGCCATTTGGAATTCTCTGACCTGGAAATTCGGGCTCTGGGACCCGACGATGCGCTGGTGATTGGCCGATGGCACTTGCAGCGCGACGCCGATCAACTCGGAGGCGTCTTCACCTTAATCTTTCAGCGCTTTCCCCACGGATGGAGAATCATCCACGACCACACGAGCGCGGACGCCAAGAAGACACAATAGCGCCAGGACTCTACTTATAGAATTTCGACGATTTCTTCGTAGCGTTTAAATGGCGGAATCAGATACGCTCCAGCCATTTCCGTACGCGCCCACTTCAGCATCTCGCGCGCGACTTCGAAACCGCGATCGCGGGCCGACGCGCCAGCCGCCTCCATGGACTTCAGCAGCGGCGCTGGAATGACGATACCGGGCACTTCGTTATTCAGGCGCAGCGCTTGCTTGTAGCTGTTCAGCGGCCAAACACCAATCAGAACGGGGATAGCCGGTTTGCCGCCGAGTTTTTTCAGAAACGCGTGCCAGTGTTCAGGATCGAAGAGCGGCTGCGTCATCGCGAAGTGCGCACCAGCTTCGACCTTTGCGTGGAATCGGGCGATTTCGCTGTCCAGGTCGTCCGCCATCGGGTTGAGAGCCACACCGATGGTGAAATTGGTTTGGCCGCCCAAAGTTTTGCCGGCCCAGTCGGTACCCTGGTTCAGGCGATGGAGAACCTTCGTGAGGCCCACGGAATCCACTTCGTAAACACCGCTCGTCTCCGGATAGTCGCCGACGGACGGCGGATCGCCAGTGATTCCGAGGACATTGCGCACACAGCCGACGGTCCAGGCGCCGAGAAGCATAGCTTGCAGGCCGATAATGTTTTGGTCCCGCGTGGTCAGGTGCGGAATGGTTTCGATCCCGCGCGCTTCCAAAGCACCCGCGACGATGAGCGCGTCCATTCCAACGCGCGCCATGGCGCCGCTGTTGATGTCGATGGCGTCTACCTTTCCACAGGACATCACGCGATCAACTTGTTCGAAGATGCGGTCGAGCGAAATTCCTTTGGGCGGATCAATCTCCACACTGACGACAAATTCTCCTTTCTGCAGTTTCTTCCAGAGCTTGCTTTCGGGTTCGCGCTCCTGGATCGCCGGCGCAGGCTGGGCTTTTGCCACAACGGTAGCCTTGGCATGGGCGGGACCCGGTCGAAGGGACTTTACGGCTTCGGCCATGGCGCGAACATGCGCGGGAGTGGTGCCACAGCAACCACCAAGAATACGAACACCCATACCGGAGGCCTCGCGCGCAAACTCCGCGAAGTATTCCGGTGAAGACTTTGGGTAAACGATGCGATCGCCTTCGCGCTTCGGAAACCCGGCATTGGGCATTCCGCTGACGTTGCCATTGCCCGCGTTTACCAGTTCCTGAAGGATGGGCAGTAGTGATTGCGGTCCTAGAGTGCAATTGGCCCCGATCGCCTGTACGTTTTTATCCTTGAGCATTGATGCGGCAATTAGAGGCGTAATGTCACCGTAAATCGTGCCTTCTTCGGAATAGGTAAGCTGCGCAATGATCGGAAGCGATGAAAAGGAACGAATGGCTTCGATGGCCAACAGCAGTTCCTCGATATAAGAGAAGGTTTCCAGAATGAAAAGGTCGACTCCGCGTTCTTCAAGTGCAAGCGCTTGCTCGTGAAATACGGCGAGGATCTGGTCGGGCTCCGGATGGCGCGCCTGTACGCCGATTCCCAGTGGCCCGATGGAACCGGCGATGAGCACTTCGCGGGCAGCAGCCTCCCGAGCTTCGCGGGCAATCTTTACACCGCGGCTGTTTAAGCGCTGGACATCATCGCCCAGGCCAAGTGGTTCCAGCTTGAAGCGATTGGCGCCGAACGTGTTGGTTTCGATGATTTGCGCGCCGGCATCGATGTAAGCGTGGTGCACTCGGAACACGGCTTCGGGTTCGGTGGTGTTGAGTTCGTCGAAACAACGAACTGTGCCAACGGTCTCGTGCAACAGGGAGCCCATCGCACCATCGGCGATAAGAATCGAGTTCTTCAGCCTCTCATTGAAATCATCTATTTTCACTGGTTCGTCCCGGCTTTGCGAAGGCGCGGAAAACGCGACTAGCGCTTCTGTTCCATCAGGCTAGCTACCGTGCTCATCAAATCGTACTTGGTGAGTATTTCGAAACGCGCGTCATCCATTTCCACGAAAACCGCGGGATTTTCATGGCTCAGGATATACGTAATGCGCTCGACGGGCGCGTTCTTAGCCACTCGGGGCAGCGGGCTCGACATGACTTCGCGCACGACGAGCTTACGCAAATCTTTTCCCTGAAGAGCCAGCGTGAGAATCTGATCTTCGTAGATCGTGCCAATGGGCAGATTCTCTTCGAAAACGGGAATTTGCGAAATATCCTGTTCCTGCATGGTTTTGAGCGCGTGAAACACCGTCTGATACGGCCGGGCAATCACTAGCTCACGGACTTTCCCTGAACTCTTTTTGGCGCTGACAACTTCCGCCGCGGTGATCGGCACACTCGATTCCACATAGCCGCGTTCGCGCATCCACTGGTCGTTGTAAACCTTGCTGAGATAGCGCATGCCGGTATCCGGCATGAGCGCCACAATGAACGCATCTGTCCCCAATGTTTTGGCCAGGCGAAGCGTTCCCGACAAGCAGCCGCCGCCCGATCCTCCCGTGAAAATACCTTCGCACTTCGCCAGGCGGCGAGCGGTCACAAAACATTCCTCATCGTTCACCTGAATCACATCGTCCAGAACTTTCATATGCATGGTGCTAGGAAAAAAATCTTCGCCGATTCCTTCGACAACATAAGTTCGCGCTTTCACGACTTTTCCGGTCTTGTGGAAATCGTAGTAGAGCGAACCCTCAGGATCGACACCGATGATTTGAACTTTAGGATTCTTCTCTTTCAGATATTCGCCCACACCACTGATGGTGCCGCCGGTTCCCATGCCGCAAACGAAATGAGTGATTTTACCTTCGGAATCTTCCCAAATTTCTGGACCTGTGGTGTTGTAGTGTGCTTCAGGATTGGTTGGGTTGTCGTACTGATTCGGGTAGTAGGAATTGGGAATTTCGCGGGCCAGCTTTTTCGCAACGCTATAGTAGCTGCGCGGGTCTTCGGGCTCGACAGCCGTCGGGCAGACAATCACTTCCGCGCCAAGAGCTTTCAGCAAATCCACTTTTTCCTTGGATTGCTTATCGGTCGTGGTGAAAACGCATTTGTATCCACGAACTGCCGCGACCAGCGCCAGCCCCATGCCGGTGTTTCCGCTGGTGCCTTCAATGATCGTGCCGCCGGGCTTCAACAGGCCTTTTTTCTCGGCCTCTTCAATCATGCTGATGCCGATGCGGTCTTTCACGGACCCACCGGGATTCAGCATTTCCGCCTTCACCCAGATTTGGGGCTTCAGGCCCTTGGCGATGCGGTGCAGACGAATCAGCGGCGTCCGTCCCACGGCTTCCAGAATATTGTCACAGCGCATTCGTGATGTCTCTTTTACAGGGCGCCGGCTGGCGTTGGCCCTGTGCGATCGCTTGGTTTTAGTTTAGCATGCGGACTGTACGCAACGGAGCGAGGCAGCGTTCCAAGGAGGCAATATGCCACGGCAAAATATTTCCAGCGGAACCAAGTGGGAGCCAATTGTGGGTTACTCCCGCGCAGTGCGGATTCGGCAACCAAATCAGCGTGTCGGGCACGACGGCCACGGGTCGCTGACGGCAATATCGTCGGGATCGGCGATGCGTACGCCCAAACCGTCCAAACGATTCGAAACATCGAAGCCGCGTTAGCGCGCGCCGGCGCCACCCTCAAGGACGTAGTGCGCACCAGGATCTACGTGATCAACATTGCCGAGTGGGAAAAAGTCGGCCGCGCCCACGGGGAATTTTTCGGGAATATCCGGCCGGCCACTTCGATGGTGGAAGTCAGTAAACTGATTTCGCCCGAGATGCTCGTCGAGGTTGAAGCGGAGGCCGTGGTCAGCGAATGAGCGGAACCAAGACGCTATACGACAGCTTCATCGCGGATTATTACGACAGTTCGCCAATGGTTTCCCAGCGAATGCAGGACGTGGCCTTCTATTGCAATGCGGCCCGCCAGTATGGAGATCCCGTGCTGGAACTGGGTTGCGGAACGGGTCGCATTACTTTGGCAATCGCGGAAGCGGGTTACCGGGTCGTTGGTCTGGATATTTCCGCAAAGAATGCTGGAACGTGCGGTGCAAAAGCGAGCGGCCTTGCCGAAGGAAACCCAGGAACGGGTTCACCTGGTCCAAGGGGATATGACTCAGTTTGATCTGCAGGAAAAATTCCGAACCATCGTGATCCCTTTTCGCCCGTTCCAGCATTTACTGGAGACCGAACAACAAATCTCCTGCCTCGAGTGCGCTCGAAAACACCTTGCGCGGCGCGGGCATTTGATCCTGGACTTTTTTCAGACGGATCCTGAACGTATGCACGATGCCATGTTCCAACGGGAATCCTTGCTGACCGAATATACCTTGCCGGACGGGCGGCGCATCGTCCTATCGGAGCGGGTCGCCGCGTTTCATCGCGGCTTGCAGAGAAATGACGTAGAAATGATTTTTCACGTAACCCATCCCAGAGGGAAACACGAAAGACTGGTTATGGCTTGGACCTTGCGCTATTTTTTCCGCTACGAAGTGGAGCATTTATTATCGCGCTGTGGCTTCCGGGTCGAAGCGCTTCACGGTAATTTCGACGGCTCGCCTTTGGGAGATAATTCGCCGGAAATGATTTTTGTCGCCGGCGCCGCGTAACGAAACATTCACCGAAAGCGCGGGACTCCGTTTACCACTTCACGCGGACTCGGTATTTAAGAACGGACTCGCCGCTTGGCTTGACTGGTACATTGAATTGTGCGGCAAAGGCTTCCGTTTTCTTTGCAGGGAATGTGGACTCCAGCATTTCCCAATCACCGCCGATGGGTTCGTTGACTTCCACGGTTACCGGAACGTCTTTATGATTTCGCAAGCGTAATGGTGAATTCCATTTCATAGACGTTCGCAGCAATTTTCTTGAAGTCGGTCTGTTTGCGCTCGGCGATCACGTCGAAGGCGTTGCCGATTTTCACGGTCACGAATTCATCTTTGGGCGTGTGCTCAATGTGGTCTTCACCGATAAAGAGCACGCCGCCCTTTGAATCCTTCTGGTATACGCGCACATTCCCCGCAGGCAGCGGAATACCCAACCCAGCTTTCTCCTCGTTCTTGAATTTGTAGAAAACCTGGACGGCATCTTTCAGCGGAGAGCCAGGATTTTGATAGTTGTGGTAGTAGAAGTTCTGGCCATTCACGACGAAAAGCTTCTGAACCGGAACGCCGGTGCCTTCGAGCAAGCTGATCTGTTTGGTTTCTTTATCTTCGACGGAAGTGCGGCGCCCCAGGGAATACAGGTGGTATTCGCTGAAATTTTCCTGCTGAAACTGCGCCGCTCGAGCGTTAGACGGCGCCGCTGCCACCATATCTGCGACCTTGTACCGCGCTGCTTCCGGGAGGCGGTTCAGGTCGCCGGCCACCAGTTGCAGCCGGGCATTATGAAAAGCGGTTCCCGAATTGTTGACCAGGGTGACCCATCCATCGAGGTCAGCGGCTTTATCCTCGCGACCAACGGTCAGCACGTAATCGGCATTCCACGACAGATTATTGGCGAGGTATGAAGTTTCAATGGTCTGCTTGCGGGCGCCGGAATTTTCCAGTGACATTAAAAGAGTGGGGCGATCGTACAGATTTGGAGGAACCTCCGGGAACCGGTAGCTTTCTCCATACACGCCAGTGACAATGTCGTTGCCGATCTTCCAGACTGGGCCGTTGTTGTTGGCTAGAAGCGTGGCTTTAATCTCTTCGTGCTTGGTGGTGCCGTTGTCCATGTAGGAGCGCACCAGCGTAACTTCTCTTCCCACATATTTATTGAGCAGCTTATTAGGCTCGAGCAAATCATATTCGTAGTTTTGTTCCAATACTCCGACTTTGTCCGGTTCGGTAACGGAACGGAAATGCACAGTAGCGGGATTGACCGTGGCGGCGATGTCCATAAATTTCAGGCGGAAATCGCCAGAAGGCAATTGCAACTGGCGTACGTCGCGAATCAACGCGATGTTGGAGTTGTAGACAGTCACGGCCAGTTCGGTTTGATCGTTTAAAGTGGTGGACTGGTCGTTTGCGCTTGCTGCCGGTGCAGGCTTGTTTTGCGATTCCGCTTTTCTGCCGGCCTGGTAAGCCGGCACGAACGCCGCGACGCCCGCCAGCGCGATGACCGCAGCAGTTACTGCCCAGCGCCGTCCAGCCTGCTTCGTGCTTAGGGAAGTTTCCATGGATGCTCCTGTATCAAGATTTGCCATCGTCGTTAGAACGGAACCGCGGAAAATTCTTGCGCGCTCTTATTCGTTAGCGGTGCGCGACCACGTCACACCACCATCGCTGGTCTCATAGCTCTGGCGATTCGGCACGTCCCAGATCGATGCGTGGAGTGCATCGATGGCGTGAATCCCGCCGATATCGCCGGTGATGGGCGACGCTACAGGCTTCCAGTGTTTCCCGCCGTCGGTCGTAAGCAGCAAAGTTCCTGATTTACCGGCTACCCAGCAGACCTTGTCGGAGGTGGCGGAGCCTGCGGTTAGGTCCGCGGCGACGCCGCTGTTCTGGAGCTTCCAGGTCTTTCCGCGGTCGCTGCTGCGTTCGATGCGGCCAAGCGCGCCAAGCCGCCAGGCGTGGCCTTCGCCGGGCGCAACGATATAGCGAGGATCGCCGGACGCCAACTGAGCCAGGTCCAGGCTGTCTTGCATTCGATTCGTAACGATCTGCGTGGAAGTCTCGGAAGTAGCGGCAGAGAGTGCAGCGGGAGATGGCTGCGCTTTCGGCGCTTGCTTCGCGTTTTGACTCTCAGCCTTGGCGGATAATTTATCTCCGCCTGCAACTGGTGCCGGTGCTGCAGCAGGCGGAGCCTCCGCGGGCGAATTTTCAGCGGAGCGGTCCTTTTCCACATAAGCTTCCCCCACCGGGGGAGTTTGGAATTCACCATTGCTGGCTCGGTCCGATGTCATTGCATCTTTCTTGCGGCGCGGCAACTCCTCTGTAGCCGACGACGATGGGGTGGTGGGTTTCGTAGCAGGAAGCTTTGGAGGAGCAATTAGTGCGGTGCGAGGAGCACCGGCGGGCGCGGGCGGCGCGGGCTCTACTTTCTTTTCCAGCGGGGCTTCGTCACGAGACGATTGACCGTCCCTGGTGTTGGCGAGGAGGCGGCCCGGTTCTGCGCGACCTGCACTTCACTGATCTGTTCCAGCCGCTGAGTGCGAACTTCGCGCACACCAATCCAGACAATCACGCCGGCAGCGATGGCACCCACGGGAACGAGCCAACTCCAACGCGGGCGATTCCTGAACGGAGTCACTTGGGACGAAGGCGCGGCGGCCGCTTTCGACACCGCCGGCGAAGCGCCGTATGGCTGCGCACTGGCGATGGCAGCACTCGCCGCAGGCACCGCGTGAAGCTCCATGGGTACGAGTTCGCCGTGCTGTTCCCAATCTTCCGCGCTTAACCCTTCGGTCTGCGCAACCAACGACAAGATTTCCTGACAGCGTTCGCAACTGGCGATGTGTTGTTTCCATTGAGCCGTTTCCGGCGGAGACAGCGTGGATGCTTGATACGCGGCGAGCGTTTCCGCATCGGGGCAGGCGGAATCGGGAGAAGCGCTGGGCAGGTGCCGCGCCAGGGCGCGTTCGAATTGCTGATCACGATCTTCACTCGGCATGGCGCTCTCCTTTCTTAGAATGTTTCGGGAACCTTTTCCTTGCAACCAGTCACGGCGATTCCTTCCGCCCAGCTTCCGTCTTGCCAGGCACTTTTTGAGGAAAAATTTGCCGAAAATCGATGGGAGCATCTTCGGCGGCATACTGGAAGCAGAGTGCAATCTCTGCCTCGCTCATAGGCGGGAAGGAGTCTGAGCGGGGAGACCAGAACGCAAACATTGCTCAACCGTCATGCGCAATTCGCGGCGAATGCGTTCCAGATTGCGCGAAGCGCTGGATTCATGCTCGCCAATCGAGCGGGCAATCTCCGCGAGCGTATTCTGGCGCGCATAGTAAAGCTCCAATCGTTTTCGGTCGAGTTCAGGCAAGCAGTCCAGCGAATGGCTGAACGCGAACAGGAAATATTGCAGGTATTCGCTTCTACGCGGGTCGAGGGAAGGAGTGGTGACGACTTGGGAAGGAAGCGGCTTGCTCTCCTCGCCATCTTCCTGTTCCAGGGACGACCAACGGCGGCTCTTGCGAATGGCATCGACGTGACGCTGCGCCAAGACAGTCCGCAGCCACGTTTTGAGCGAGCTGCGCCCGTGAAAATAGCGGAACAGTGAAGCTTCTCCCCGCTTGCCGTCAACCAGGCCGAACAGTTCCGCAAAGAGCGAATCGGCCAGTTCTTGTGCATCCGCGCCGGATCTGCTGCCCTTGGTGATCGAGCCTGCCGCAGCTCTCAGGTAACCTCTGTAGGTCCGCAGGAAGTGCTCCCACGCGGGTTCCGAGCCTGCCATGCATGCCGCCGCAAGAACCAGATCCTCCAGGTACAGCGAATTCAGATATTCCTTCACTGCCTCAGTATTCGCGGGCTGATCGGCAAAGCGCTTGCACACGCTTCTTTCGATAGCCGCGAAAAATTCCGGACGGGTCAGATTCCAAATGTTGGCGTGGGAAGTCAAATAGAGGGAGCTGACAAAAGAGGCTAGGTCGCCCAGCAAAGCGCCCGGGTCGCGGTGAGAATGCGGGGATGGAGTGTGAGGCACAGGTAACCTTAAGCCGTTCTTACCTTCCTCATTTCTATACCTTACGAGTGACTGGGACGCAACCAACGTCTACAGGAGGTGATGCATCCTAGCAATCACCCCCCTGGAGGCCCCGGTGCATAAATCAACAGGTCGCGCCCTGTGGAGTTGCGGTATCCTAAGGGCTGTTGCGCTCTCCGCCCCGCGACGAAATCGGCCCAAGCGGGTTTATTCCGGTAACCTTTTGTACCAAAGATGTGCACTCGCGTGGTCATTAGCGAGTACGCGTCGTTAGTACGAAAGTCCTATTCGGAGCTCTTTCGGGAGTGAGTACCCTCGTACTGGCACCCAGAACCTCCGGATCTAGACACCACCTGATTCCCGCAATCGGGCTTCCGGGAGAAATCTTTGCATGAGGCGGCAAGCGGATGACCACAATGATCGCTGATCCACCACGCAGAACGTCCTTGGGCGTTGGGTTCGAGTCCAACCGGCGGCCTGCCAATACCGAAGCTTGGAAGCAGCAAATCGGAAGCAAGCCCATCCCTGCCCGACTCGCGCTGCTCCCGGAACAGAAACCCAACTGGGGCCGCGTAGGCGCAAGCGCGATCCTACAAATCTCGCTGTTGGTGTTTTTCGTCATGGTTCCTTTGTTGTATCCGGAAGGCATGAAGACAGCGATTCACTACTATTCCAGTACTCCGATCGCCGAGCCTATGACCGAAATTCCCGTAGCTCCGCCTCCTCCGCCCCCCGCGAAGGTGAAGCCGCCGGTGGCCAAGGTGCAACCCCCGCCAACCCCGATTGAACCTCCGAAATTGAATCCGCAGCAGCCGCATATCTTTGCCAACTTGGCTACGCCCAAAGCAATACAGCCCAAGATCGAAAAAGTGGAAGTGAAAGCGCCGGACGTAACTCCGACGTTCGACGCCGCAAAAATCGATACCAAGGAAAACGGCCCGAAGCGGCCCAAAGACGACGTGAAAGTGGGCAATCTCTCCACGGGCAGCGCGGCACCGGCAACGGTGAACGCGCCGCTGGACAAGGTACAAACGGGCGGGTTTGGCGATCCCAATGGCATCCCTGGTAAGGGTGACCCGAATCACGCAACGAACGTGAATCGCCTGGGTTCTCCGGCATTGCCGGGTGGCGAAGGATACGGCAACGGAACTGGCGGCAAAACGGGTATCCCCGGAACTGTGGCCAGCACCGGTTTTGGCAATGGCGTAGCCAATCCACCGGCCGGCGGTCATGGGAAAAAGGCCGTAGTAGCCGGTGGTTTCGCGCCTACGGATACGAGCGCCGAAGCTCCGAAGAAAAAGGCCGGACCTTCGGGACCTGCCGATGCTGCTCCGGAAATTTTGGAAAAGCCCCGACCGGAATATACCGCGGAAGGACGCAGCCTGAAAATCGAAGGCGACGTGAGACTGGATGTGGTGTTCCTGACGAACGGCACGATCCAGATAAACCGAGTTGTCAGTGGCCTGGGCCACGGCCTGGATGAAGCCGCTATTCGCGCAGCTCAACAGATCAAATTCAAACCGGCAAAGCGACAAGGTGAGCCGGTGGATTACCCGGCCGTGATCCGAATCCTATTCCGGCTGGCTTACTGAGGGAGAGATATCATGCGAACGTTTTCGAAGTCTATTCTCACATTGCTGCTCGCCGCATGCGCCAGTGTCCCATTAATGGCCAACACGCCGGCAGCACCTCCGGCGGACCAGCCGCGGACGATGGATCAGGTGCTCGACCGCATAGTGACCAACGAGCAGCATATGTACGGCCAAATGCGCAATTTTCAGCCTTTGGTGGAAACTTACATTCAGAACTTGAGACCGGACAAAGACCTCGGTGAGGTTCCCGCCGGCGACAAATATTTTCTGGGCCGCGCCAACTTCCAGAAGGGCGTGAACCTTGTGCCGCTCACGGATACTTCCAGCAAAGGCCGCAAGGTCGTAGGCTCCATCGGCAATTTCTTCAGCTTTGCCATGCAATTCCTGCCCGACGGCTTCCTGCAGATGATTTTCATCGACACCAACGGATTCGATAAGCAGCACTATAAGTTCGATTACGTGCGCCGCGAATTCCTGGGTGAGGTGCGCTGCCTGGTCTTTGACGTAACTCCAGCGGAAAAGAATAGCCGTGGGCGTTTCCTGGGCCGCATCTGGGTTGAGGACCAGGATTTTCACATCGTGCGCTTCAACGGCGCATACGAGGGGAACGGCCATTCCAGCTGGTACTTCCATTTCGACAGCTGGCGCACCAACGTGCAGCCTGGACTCTGGCTGCCTACGTTTGTGTACAGCGAAGAAAAAGACTTGCACTATGCATTGAGCAAGAAGCTCGATTTCAAGGCGCAGACCCGTTTGTGGGGCTACAACCTGGGCAGCTCTTCGAAAGAGGAGGAGTTGAGCAAGATCCTCGTTGAGACTCCCGTCACCGACGATACCAAATCCAATAACGATCTGACGCCGCTCCAGGCTCAACGGTCTTGGGATCGCCAAGCCGAAGATAACGTTTCCGATCGCTTGGAGCGCATGGGGTTGATGGCCCCTAAGGGTGAAGTCGACAAGGTTCTGGAAACGGTAGTGAACAACCTGGAAGTCACCAACAACATCGATGTGGATCCGGAGGTACGTTGCCGGGTATTGATGACCTCCACGCTCGAGTCCTTCACGCTGGGCCACACGATTGTTCTAAGCCGCGGTTTGATCGACGTGCTGCCGGATGAAGCGAGCCTGGCAACCATACTGGCGCACGAATTGAGCCACGTGGTTCTGGGACATCGCATGGATTCGAACTACGCGTTTTTCGACCAGCTGTTGGTCGACGACAAGGACACTTTCCGCCACTTTGGTTTTCAGCGCACTCCTGAAGAGGAAAATGCAGCGAATGCCAAGGCCATTCAGCTCCTGAACAACTCGCCGTACAAAAACCAGTTGGGGAATGCTGGATTGTTTTTGCAAGCGTTGGAAACGCGGCAAAAGGAAATTCCCAACCTGATCAGCGGCCACTTGGGCAATCGAGTACCGCAGATCGCCGACCTGAAATCCACGACCCCGGTCGACCCGAAACAGAATCCGCAGAAGATCGCGGCGTTGCCACTCGGGGGTCGCGTGAAGATCGATCCCTGGAATGACAAACTGGAATTGATCAAGAGCAAACCGGTGGGCACAGTGGCAGAACGGGAGAAGATGCCGTTCGAAGTGACTCCCTTTATGCCGTATCTGACCCGCTATGGAGCGGATACCAAGCCGGTGGCGGCCAGCACCGCTACGCCTCAGCAAGAGGTCAAGCCGGGTGAAGCGCCAGATCCGGCAAAGCCCTAATAAAGGCATTTAAATTTAAACGGCAAAGGCCCCCCGAAAGTTTGGGGGCTTTTGCTTTTTCGGCCGCCGCTTCCTACTTGGAAGATAGCGACTTCATGAAGCGATAACCGAACTCTACGCCATCGTAGAAATCCTGGACACCGACGCGTTCGTCGCGCCCGTGTGAGCGGTCATCCTCCATATCGAAAAACATGCAGGCGATGCCGAACGTGGGAATCCCGGCGATTCGAAGGTACTTTCCATCCGTCGCGCCCGTCGACATCGTGGGAACCACTTGTATTCCGGACCACATCGTCTGCAAGGTGCGCTCGAGAGCGTTGGTGAGTTCCGGTAAAAGAGCGGATGGCGGCACGGCGACGATTGGTATGGGCTTGCCATCCGCCGTTTTGTCGGTAACGGGCGTGATCTTGAGGTTGGGATCAGCCACCACCTGCTGCAAAGTTCTGCGCACCTGTTCGGGGTCATCCCCCGGAAAAATGCGGCAGTTCACGTTCGCGCGAGCGGACTGCGGCAATGCGTTTGCGGCATGGCCGCCAGAAAGCATTGTGGCTACGCAGGTGGTGCGAAGCAGCGCGTTGTAATACGGAATCGTGGACAGACGCTGAATCGCGCCCTGGTTAGGCGGCTCTTGCGCGGCGGCGCGAAGATCAGCGGCGACATCACCAGACGCGAAAGAGGCGGATTGCGAGAAATAGCCGCGGGTAATTTCGCTCATCTTCACTGGAAACGAAAACTTCTCCAGCTTACCGAGCGCAGCAGCCAGTTCGTAAATAGCATTATCCGGTCCGGGGATGGAGCTGTGGCCGCCGCGGTTGGTAGTCTCGAATTTATAGTCGGCGTACACTTTTTCGCTAGCCTGCAAGCCGGCCAAAATGCGTTCACCCTTCAGCCGTTCGAATTCGCCGCCATCGAGATTGATGCAGTATTCGGCGTCAATCCAGTCACGGTGCTCTTTCAGCAGCCAATCGACTCCGTTGGAGTCACCGGATTCCTCATCGGCAGTAAGCGCTACGATTAGATCTCGATCGGGCCTGTAGCCTTCCCTTTTCAAACGCAGGAAAGACATCACCAGGATGGCATCGCCGGCTTTCATATCGCGGGTGCCGCGCCCGTAGAAATTCCCGTCTTGTTCGATGAATTGAAAAGGGTCCATGCTCCAATCTTCGCGGCGAGCTTCCACGACATCCAGGTGGCCGATGAAGAGGACCGGCGGCCTTTGACCGGTGCCCCGGAAACGCACCACGAGGTTCTTCTTGCGGTCGTTGGGGCCGGCAACAATCACGTCCTTTTCAGGAAAACCTGCATCGACGCAAACGCTTGGCCATAGCATCGGAAGCTTTCGTGACGCTACCGATGGATTCTGTGGTGTTGATCTCGACCAACTGTTGGAACACGGCGCGGGCTTCCGGATTGACCTGCGCGTGGTCTTGGGCCGGCAGAATTGTCGGAGCCAGCAAGCCGCCCAAAAGCAAAAACGTCGATGGGCAAATGCGCTTCATGCACTTCTCCTATACCGGATTTAGCCTAAACGCAGGCTGGTGAGGCGTCAAATACGACAGGGCTGGTTGCCGCGTTCGCGGGAGTTGCTTAGACTGGACGGGTTTCTATTCGGGGGATTCCATGCTGAGAATAAATCGCAGAACTATCTCGTTCATCGCAGGCGGCGTGCTCTTCATGTCGGGGACGGCCGTTGGCAGCGCGCTGGCGCAACGCGCGGGCGCGAATCGATACGGCCAACCAAAAACCGTGATTCACGTGGTCGCCTATAAATTTCGCCCCACGACATCGTTAAACGACCAGCAAGAGGCCATCGCCGGAATCAAGGAGATGGCTGCAAAGATTCCCGGAATCAAGAACATTTGGCTCAAGACCGAACGCAATCAGATTCAAGATTTTGACGGGGTTTACGTGATCGAGTTTACCAGCGCGGAAGCCGCGGCTGATTACGCCGAAAACCCAATCCACGATACATGGCGAAAGAAGTGGGAACAGTTGAGGGAGAACAGTCTGTCATTCCAGGTGTCCAACTGAACGCTCACTTGGATCTCTTCTCTGGTATGCCGCGGGCCGCCTCGCGAACTCCTTCCAACAACTGACGAGCACTCGGGGAAAGCGGGTGACGCCGTGGCACGATCACGTCCAAACTGCGCCGTAGTGTTTCCGCGTCTGTGATTTCTAAAGACACCAGCTTGCGACCGTGCAGCTCTTCATGAACGGCAATCAACGGCAAAAAGGCAACTCCGAGTTTGCGAAGCACCATGCGCTTGCAGGTTTCAATGGTTTCGACTTCCAGCACTACGTTCGGCAAAAGGCTGGCTCGCCGAAACAGTCCATTCATCAATGTCCAGTCGCTGGAGCCGCGGTCATAAGCAATCAGGGGCAGGGAGTCCAGTTCTTCCAGACTGAGTTTTCGTTTTACGGTCGCGGGGTGTCGCGGATGGCCGACGAGCACCAAAGGATCGTCGCGCAAACTGATGGTCTCCACTTCGGGGTGATGTAGAGAACGCGCCAGACCAAAGTCCACTTCGCCGTCGAGAACCATTTTCAAGACCTGAGCGGAATTTCCGCTGCGCACGCTGACGACGATCTCTGGATGAGCAGTCTGGTATTTCTTGAGTACGTTCGGCAACAAATAGGTGCAGATGGAAAGTGACGCCGCGATGGGCAAGGCGCCGCCGGAGGCTGGACGCAATTCGTGAACGGCTTCGCGGGCAACCGCTACTTGCCTGAGCAGTTTCTCCGCGTGAGATCGCAGAATCTTGCCAGCGGGCGAAAGCGAAAAACTACCCGGGCCGCGTTCGAACAGGCGCGTACCCAACGAGTCCTCCAGCGCATGGATACGAGCGCTCACGGCCGGTTGACTGACGCGCAAAGCGGCTGCCGCGCGATGAAAGCCACCGTAGGTTGCAACCGCAAGGAATGTTTCCAGTTGTGCGATGTCCATACGCGGTTCCTGAAGGATTTTCCGTACTGGAGGTCCTGATAGATTTTCTCTATCACTATGATAATGATAATCCGTTTGACTGACCAGCGACATTTCCGCAGAATCACATTCCTCTGAACCACGATGCATGGTGCCGGGGAGCCCACTGGCCGTGCCACAAGGAGAATCAGCATGGCTTCGACGAAACACCTTTCAACTCACGCACTTGAGAGTCGGTGGCGGACGGATTCGCGCTGGCCTGGAATCAAACGGCCGTATCGCGCCGAGGACGTCGAACGGCTTCGCGGCACCGTGCAAATCGAATACACTCTCGCGAAATTGGGATCCGAACGACTATGGAAGCTATTGCATACCGAAAACTATGTAGGCGCTCTCGGAGCGCTGACCGGAAACCAAGCCATCCAGCAAGTGTCCGCGGGATTGCCAGCGATCTATGTCAGCGGTTGGCAAGTGGCAGCGGACGCGAATCTCGCCGGGCAGATGTACCCGGACCAGAGTCTTTATCCCGCTGACAGCGTTCCGAACGTGGTGCGCCGCATCAATCAAGCTCTGATGCGCGCCGATCAGATTCATCATGCCGAAGGAAAGAATGGAATGTACTGGTTCGCGCCGATGGTGGCCGACGCCGAAGCGGGATTTGGCGGAAACCTGAATGCATTCGAGCTCATGAAAGGGATGATTGAGGCCGGAGCGGCGTGCGTGCACTTCGAAGACCAACTGTCGTCGGCAAAGAAGTGCGGGCATCTGGGCGGAAAGGTGCTGGTCTCGACAAACGAGGCGATTCAGAAACTGGTTGCGGCCCGGCTCGCGGCGGATGTCATGAACGTTCCGACCCTGATCATGGCTCGTACGGATGCGGACAGCGCCACGCTTCTCACCACGGACATTGATGCGCGTGATCGTGTCTTCTGCACCGGCAAGCGCACGTCTGAAGGCTTTTTCGAGGTGAGAGGCGGCTTGAACGCGGCGGTTGCCCGAGGGTTGGCCTACGCGCCGTACGCTGACCTGATCTGGTGCGAAACCTCCACGCCGAACCTGGAAGAGGCGCGCGCGTTTGCGGAAGAGATTCACGCGGAATTTCCGGAGAAGCTGCTGGCGTACAACTGCTCGCCGTCGTTCAACTGGCGAAAGCATCTGAGCACCGGCGATATCGCGCGGTTCCAACGCGAACTCGCCGCCATGGGCTATAAATTCCAGTTCATTACTCTAGCCGGCTTCCATGCACTGAATCACACCATGTTTGAGCTGGCGCGCGCGTACAAGGAGCGCGGGATGAGCGCCTATTCGGAACTGCAGGAATCGGAGTTTGCAAGCGAACGCGAGCACAATTACGGAGCTGTAAAGCATCAGCGTTTTGTCGGAACTGGCTACTTCGACGAAGTGCAAAAGGTAATCACCAGCGGCGCTTCTTCCGTAACCGCGCTGGCGGGTTCCACCGAAGCAGAACAGTTTCACGATGTGCCGGCAATCCTTCAGCAGGAGCCGCCAGCAATACACAGTTCGGCGAATGATTAGTTGACCGGCTGGTTGGAATAGAGAAACTTGCTGCCGCTCTCGGCGATCAGAAAGAGGCGGTCATCGGCGACAGTCTGCTCCAGATGCGGAAGAGTCTGCTGTTGGGTAAGGACATAATATCGCTGGTTGGAGTTCCACAAGGACCGGAACTGGGAATCGTCGATAAAAACGGGAGGGCTGCCTGGCGCGTATGAACCATACTCCAAATTGTTTTTCCGTCCATTCCACAACAACGCGCTTCGCCCAGTGTAAAAATAGACGGAAGAAAAAGTGTAATAGGCTCCGTTGGAAACTAGATTCCCTTGAGGCGCCTGCAGCAAAGCGTTCGCCAGTACACGAGATGAAAGGTACGGATCGAATACCACGAGAGCCATGCGGCTTGCGTGAATAAACAAAAGCATCATCACCGCGATTCCCAGATACGCTCGCCATCCGCGCAGAAGCCAGCATGCCAGAGTGCCCAGCGCAAACGCGAGCCCTGCGATGATTAACGGTGCGCGCAGATACGCGAAGGACTGAACCGTGAGGTCGCCCATGTGCCCGAGAGACAAAGTGTATGTTCCGGGGCGCTGCTGGAGGGCTTGTGAGATATCCCCGGGTGCCGGCGTATTTCGCACGGCGAACAGCAAGAAAGCAACAGCCGCACCACACAGCGCGGTGATTGTGCCCAGGACGCGAGTTCCCCAGCGCGTCCATGAGTTGTCGCTGATCATCCCGCTGCCCAGCAGAAGCGCCATAGCGGGATAGATCGGCATCGAGTAATACTCCTGCGTGGTTGAGAACGAGAAGAACACCAGCAAGAAGCCAATCCAACAGAGGGCCAGGAGCCGAGTTCTGCCGGCGCGATCAACCGGGCGGAAGCTCGCGCGCGCGACGGCTGCAAGATAAACGCTCCAGGGAAATAGCCACACAAGGTGCAGCGCCCAAAATGCAAAACGAGGAACGGTGTTGTAATCCCGCGGATAACGGAGATTCAAAAAACGCAGAACGTGTTCGTTCATGAAATAAAACCAGAAAAATCCCCGGTATTCGCCCGGACCACTGTGCATCGTGAAATCGAGATATGGTGGCATGCGCAAAGTAGCCAAGATATGCCAGGGTGCGGCAATCAGAAGGAAAATCGCGGCGCCGGAAACGACCTGGAGCCGCTTCCAGATGTCCCGCGAGAATAATTGCTTGGTGATTGCGAGATAAACAAAAAAGCCGCCTCCTGTGACCACTAAGGCGATAAGACCCTTGAGCATGACTCCGGTGCCGAGGCTAGCCGCCAGCACGGCAGCCCACAAGCGGGGCCGCGGTTCGTCCGGATCAATGGCGCGCTGAAACGAGAAATATGCAAGGCAGCCGGTGAGGGTGAGGATCACATCCGGAATCAGGATGCGCGTAAACAAAAACAGTCCGACGCAAGTTGCGAGCACCAAGCCAGAGTAAAAGCCTTCTCGCGGGCCGAATGCCCAGCGCCCGTAACGATACGTCAGCCAACACAATAAAACCGCGGCCAGCGCAATGGGAATGCGCGCAGCCCAGTCGTGGATTCCGAAGACGCGATAAGAAAGAGCGATGAACCAGTAGACCAGTGGGGATTTTTCCAGGTAGGGGACTCCATCGAGACGGGCGATGACCCAATCGCCGCTGGTCAACATGTTGCGGGCAATCTGGGCTTGGACGGCATCAACGTCGTCCATCAGAGATGGCGGAGAAATGGCGCAGCCAAAAAAGACCGTAGCCGCAATCAGGACGAGAACAAAACTTGTTTCGAAATGCCTTCCTGAGTTACCAAAGGCGTGCTCAGTTCGCATGAGGTTTGGACGTTCCAGAGTTTCAGCCATAAGAAAAAGATCATAAGGCCCCAAAGGTGGTAGCCGAAATTAGCTCGCCGCTGCAGATGGTCCTGTTTGATCTTTTCGATCGCTTCCGGGCGAAATAATCCGGACTGTTTCACGGCATCGCGGCTCAGTGTATCTTCCAGGAACGCGCGCAATGGGCCACGAAGCCAATCGTGTGTAGGGATATCCAATCCCGTCTTCGATCGACGTATGACACTTTGCGGCAATTTATCTTTCATCAGGTGCTTTAAAACCACTTTCAGTGTACGTCCGCTCACCTTGTAGTGGTCCGGCAAGGAAGCTGCGAACTCAATCAGCCGGTGGTCGAGGTAAGGTGGCCGCACTTCCAGGGAGTGGGCCATACTCATGCGATCGACCTTTTGCAGGAGATCGTCGGTCAAATAATAGCGCTGATCGAAAGTCATGAAACGACTGAGACTGCCATCACGATTCGGCACCGGCAGGTCGAGTGCGAACAGATCCTGAACTGAGGCGTGATTGGATTCAAACAGTATTGCGTCTCGCTGCTTTCCCGAGAAGCAACCGTTCCAATAGGTGTGAGCTTCATCAGCCGGGAGCAGAGAACCTTCCAGGAAGCGCTTTACTTTATATTCCAGGCTGATTTTATCGTCGGAAACCGGCCAAAACCGCATCGCGCTGAGAAGAGAACGGCGCGCGGCTTTGGGCAGCAGCCTGGCATAACCCGCGAGATGGTCCGCCTGATACGTCACGTAGCCGCCGAATAGTTCGTCGGCGCCTTCCCCGCTCAACGCCACGGTGGCATGCTGCCGGGTGAGTTTCGAGAGAAACCATATGGGCACCGCACCCGCGTCGGCGAAGGGCTCGTCCGAGTAGTAGGCGAGTTCCTCGATGGCCGCAGGCAAATCGAGAGTGGGATTCAGATCGAGTTCGTAGTGTTCGGTGTTATAACGCTGAGCCAGTTCCTGAATGTAGCGAGTTTCGTCGAAGCTGCGGCCACGGAAGGTGATCGAAAAAGTCTTGAGGCGATGCGAACTCTCTTGCGACGCGTAATGCAAAATAGCCGAAGAATCAATGCCACCACTGAGCCAAATTCCAACTGGCACATCCGATAGCAAATGTTCACGAACGGACTGAGTCAAAAGCTGATCGAGGCTCGAGGCAGCGTCGGGTAAGGACCATTGTTGCGCGCGTCCGTGCGGAAGTTGCCAGAACTGAGTCTGACAGAACTTGCCATCTTGCCATTCCAAAAAGCTTCCAGGCGATAGTTTCTGAATTCCCTTGAATAACGTAAGTGGGCCGGGAACATAATTCAAGGCGAGATAATGATGAAGCGCCGGGTGATCCACACGGCGAGGAATTTCCGGGTGGACGAGAATCGCCTTTAGTTCCGATCCGAAATAAATATCTTCTCCGGATCGGCAGATATAGAGCGGCTTAATGCCGACGCGATCCCTTGCTAATACGAGCCTGCGTTTGTTGTCCTGCCAGAAAGCGGCTGCGAACATTCCTCGAAGACGGGCAAAACAACCAGTATCCCACTGAAGGAAAGCCTTGAGCAGAACTTCAGTGTCACTTTGCGTGGCGAACGAATGGCCCAACGCGTGAAGTTCGTCGCGGAGTTCACGGTAATTGTAAACTTCACCGTTATACACCAGGACGGTTTTGCGATCTTCGCTGAAAAACGGCTGGGAACCGCCCTCTAAATCGATGATTTTGAGGCGCACGGCACCGAGCGAGATGTCGTTGGATTCGTAGGTTCCCTGCTGATCAGGGCCGCGGTGAATCAAACAATCAGTGGCTTCCTTGATTGCGGAAAGCGGAACAGCACGACCAAGGTGGGTATAGCCAGATATACCACACACGACCTAATCCCCCATTTTGGCACCAAAAGAACCAACAATTTCTTGGCGCTCGAACAACCGAGTATGTTCGGCTTAGAAGCGAGATAAGTCGAAACAGGTTGCCCCTCACGAGCAAGAAGCCGAGGAGCAATTGAATAACATAATAAACCATTTGCTGGGTTAGCACTCGGTTTCTGGTGGGACGACACAGTCACGTGGCAATTCCTTGCGCTGGACCAGCGATCAAGGGGGTTACCGTAGACCAGCGAAAAGAGGGGTCGCTAAGCCGAGTGTGTTAACTAGATGGTTATCTGCCCCCTCCCCTTTTTTGTAAGTGCAGATTCTAAAGGTCTTACCGAGAGCCCGCCTGCAAGTGTTGGTTCCAAGGGACGTTACGTCAGCCCCGAAGAAGGCCCCGGGGTAGTTTGCACTTCGAGAGACCCTCGTTACATACTCGGGTATATTACCATATAATAATGCCAAGGTCAAGAATTTTCCGCTAAGACCTGGAGTTGCTTCTCCGCCAAATGCCTCGAAGGCGAGTTGCATTCGAAATGCCTCCCTGAGGGGCGGGCTCTACGGGTAATGGACAAAAAAATGAGCGGCCCCGCAGATGGTCCGCGGGGCCGCCGGTAGTCTGTCTGGGATTGGCTGAAGGCGTTAAAGCCTTTTGCGAATCCGAAGATCGCCAGGACTTAAAGGCTCACGCCTTAAGCCTCAGCCACCTCACGTGTGTTACTACAATCAGAACTCTTCATTTTTATGGATCGCCCTCCTTTCCCGTGTAAGCCCATGATAATTTCAAGCCGTGGAAAATTCAAGATGGAAACGTCGGGCGTGCTGGCGCTGGGACAATACCCAGAAAGTTCGAGTGCTGGGTCAGGCTTTGGGAGCAGCGCTGAAGATTTCGACTAAGCGGTCCGCGATCATTCTGTCCTCCCCTTCTTTAAGCTGCCAGACGGCAAAGCCGAAGGTCTGCGGGTCGCTGGGATGGGCATGATGGGCGTTGTGATTGTCACCTGGGGGTGCGTCTGGATTGCGACCGCGCATGCCGCTGGCACCAGCGCCCATGCTGCCGATCCCGAAAGGCCGAGTGTCGGCAAGCTTCTGCATGACTTCCGGGCCGGTGATGTTGAGTTTGGAAGGATCGATGTGCCAACTGTAACGCGGCGTGACATTGCCGAGAGCCTGGGGATTAAATTGCCGAGGGAGCGCCGTGACGCCAAATTTTTTCACGGCGTCGGTGATGACCTGAGCGCGTTCGTCGTACAGGTGGAGGGTAGCGTCGAAGTCTTGACTCACGAAGAGCTCGAGGGCTTTGAGGAACCCGTAAATGGTTTCTTTGCCGACCTTGCAGCAACGGCCAATGCGATCTTCTTGCGGGCTCATGTTCAGCAACGCGTAACGGATCAGTTCTTCTCTGCCGATCAGGAGACCGGAGGCTTGCGGTCCGCGAATATCTTTTCCACCACTAAACGTGACCATGTCCCAACCCATGGCGGGATATTCCCAGAGACGCTCTTTGGGCGGAGCATCGGCGGCGGCATCGTTGAAGGTGTAGACGTGGTGTTCCTTGGCTATGGCCACGGTTTCTGGGCCGCTGACTTTGCCTTTGTCAGAAAGAATGTTGGTGAAGTGGATGGCCACAGTCTTCGGATTGATAGCGGCAATCATTTCCTCACGGGTTTCGACTTCCACGAGCTTCGCGCCAGTCTGGCGAATCTGGTGGTCGAAGGGATAGCGGTGGCTTTTCTGGATAATGACTTCGTTGCGCGGGAAATCGCTGACGTCGGGAATGACCCGCATGCGGGGCTCGAGATCTTCCGTCATCATTCCAGCGTAGCCAACGACCATGGCCGCGGCGGCACCCCCGGTGACCAGACCGGTGTAGTCGGCGGGAGATTTGCAGAGTTTGGCAATAAATTTACCCGCGGCGATCTCAAGCTCGTCGATTAAAACGAAATGCTCATTGCCTCTGCGGATCAGCTCCATCACCTGGGGGTCCATCACCGAACCACCAATGACCGTGAGCGTGCCGTTGATATTGACGAGAGGCGTTACACCAAGCTCGGCGTAAATATCGCCAGTACAGCCGAGGCCGCTGGTGATCGGAACGATGGGGCTGCCATCGATGGCCGGCTTATGCTTCTTGCCAAAGATGGCAGAGGCGCTCCCGTCTGGAGGGGAAAGCAGACCACCAGTCATAGCGCCAAGCGCGGCCAGGAATGAGCGGCGATTCCAAGCAAACTTCAGGTTCATGAGATCCCCTCTCTAGGTTATTAGAGTCACTTATCGGCGGGCGGGTTTACAACCGTAGCGCTGCCAACGATTTCGATCAGAGAGTCACCAGGAATCCAATCGACGGCCATGCAGGCGCGGGACGGAGCTTTACCTGGGGAGAAATAGGTTCCATAAATTTTGTTGAGAGCATCGTACTGCGCCTTGTGGGCATCGAATCGCGCTTTGCCCGTGGGGGCTGGAACGCCATCGGCAAGGGGAAGACAGAGAAAGACCTGGAGGTGGATGATGGTATCCATGCTGCAGCCGGCACGTTCCACGGATTTCTTCAGGGCATCCATGGTGCGAGTGACATGCTTTTCGAACGGGTCGGTCACCAGGACGTGGTCGTCTTTGGGATAGCCATCATTCGCGCCGGTACCGGAGATGTAATAGATTCCGTCGTGGATGTGATGGCTGCCGGCTGGACGCGCGGGCATGCCGGAGGGGGGTCCAATTGGTGGAGCATTGGCCGGCGGCGGTGCGGTTGCAGAAGGAGTTTGCTGTGCGAGGAGTTTCGTAGCGCCGGTTGCGGTGGCGGTTATTGCCGCGAGTTTGCCGAAGAAGTTCCGTCGAGTATCGATTTTCATATTAATCCCCCATAGCTGATCAGTGAAGGCAAGCAAAGTGACAAAAAAGCAATGAGAGTGCAAGGGTAAGTTGCGTTCGCGGCTATTTCGCTGGAAGGTCGTCGACCGAAATCGTCCGTTTCACGCGACCGTTTGTGTCGAGGAATTGAATCGCGGGATCCCCATTGTTTTCCACGACGATTCGCAAGCGAAGCCGCCCATCTTTGTCGCGTAACGCCAGGCCAACCGAGCCGTCGTCAGCGCGTTGCAGAGATGCTCGCTCGCGCAGCGCGGGATACTTCTTCATGAACGAGTCCCAGGCGGTTTTTCGTTCCTGACCGTGTGGCATCGATTTAATTCGTTCAGCTTCGCGATACAGGTCTGGAGTGATCGGCTGGTCTGGGGCGTCATTCAGAGTAATGCCGGCGTTTCGGACGCCATCCGGCGACAAGGAAGTTCCTAACACGAGAGTCTGATCCTGATCATACTGGTCGAAACTAAGATGGCTGAAGCTGGAGTGCTTGCCATCCTGGCTGGCGGCGCCATAAATCAGACCTCCATCTTCTGTACCCTCATCGTTGATAAAAAGCATGCCCGCCGAATCTTTGCGGTCTGGGCGGCCGATTTCGTGGCCATGAAAGAAACTACCGGGGTATTCCGTGCGATCCGAGATGATGAGGCGAGGGCTGCCATCTGGTTCGACCACGTCTATGCGGTGCACCCGGATCCGATCGAAATCCACGGTGTTGCTCAAACCGTGTGCAGCTCGTGACAAACTGAGGGAGAGAATGACAACGAAGGCTGCCGTCACGGATGCGGAATAGAGCAAAAGAAAGTGGGGATGCTGGATGATGCGTTTGAACATTAGGCCTCCCGAAAAAAGATTCTGGCGAGCAGACTGCGCGGGGCGGAGCCAATCGCCGGCGAAGTTTATCGTTATAACCATTTCAATGGAAGGCCGTCGACCGAAATCGTTACTATGGCGGCCGACCGCATGTTCTGGTGAAAGGCGATGCAAATGGGCCAATACGTACTGCCCCATTTTCGGTCCAGGAGAGGCGAACAGCAACGGGCTGGCGCTTATGTCGGCAGTGCGAAATCGGAGTTGAAATTGGTTGCATCGGTTTGCCGATTTCGGTCATCTAGGCAGAATCGACTTGCGGGGCGAAGTTTGTCTGGGAATGGAAGGAGTTAAACATGAAATCGTTACGGGGACTCTTGCAGGAAGCGCAAGAAGGGGGCCGGGCAATTGGGCATTTTAACATTTCGGATTTGGTTCTGTTGAAGGCGGTGTTCGAGGCGGCGCGGGGGCTGAATCTACCGGTTTTAGTTGGTTTATCCGAGGGGGAGCGCGAGTTCGTGGGCACGCGTCAAATTGCGGCGTTCGTGCGAAGTTTGCGCGCAGAATTCGACTATCCCATTTTTCTGAATGCAGACCACACGCACTCGCTGGCAAAGGGGCTTGAGGCGGCGCAAGCGGGCTTTGACTCAATTGTTTTCGATTTGTCGACATTGCCATTCGAAGAAAATGTGCGGCAGACCAAGCAGGCTGTGGAAGCGCTGAAGTCGATCAATCCCGCGACGCTGGTGGAAGGAGAAATTGGGGACATTGGAACCGGCTCTGAAATTCACGAAACTTCGCCGGACCTGTCGAAGGGATTGTCGAGTCCAGAGGAAGCCAAGCAATTTGTGGCGGGAACGGGAGTGGACATTTTGGCGCCGGCAGTGGGAAACATGCACGGGATGCTCAGGAGTATGGTGAAGGGAGAAACGAAGAAGCACCTGGAAATCGAGAGGATCGCGGCAATCAAGCGAGCGGCCGGAGTTTTCTTGACGCTGCACGGCGGATCAGGAACTGCCGACGAGGATCTGCGGAGAGCCATCGCCGCGGGAATCAACATTGTTCACATCAATACGGAGCTTCGGGTGGCGTGGAGACGTGGTTTGCAAGATGGTCTGGCGAAGCACCCGGACGAGCTTGCGCCGTACAAGATTCTGCCGGTGGCGGTGGATGCCGTAAAAGAAGTGGTGGAGTCACGGTTGAGACTGTTCAACGACAAACAGCAGTTCGCCAAGGGGACGTAGGACCTAGTAAGCGCTGGCATGCGCCACGCGCGATGGCCGCCTGCGGAGGGCGGCCCTTACAAATTGTTACCCAACGATTAAAAAACTGCATTTCCGGCAGGCGAAAAGCTCCCCGCGTGTGGACCAAATTGGTCCGAGATCCCTGCAGTGAACAGGAAAAAGAGAGATTCGAAGTGTGTCCACGGCTGACCGAAAATGAAATTTCGGCGTCTAAGTAAGTATGCACAGGAGGCTCAAAACGGATGGTTTGCGCGCGAGGATAGCGCTTTTTTTCCATTAAATTTGGACCTACAATGAATGATGAGCGTGCTCGCACGTTGATCACGCGAATTCGAGGGAAGCAGAGCCCAGCAGGTCCTGTGCAGTCGTAAACGAGCTGATACCCACCTGCGAAACATTTGACCAGAGTAGGTCGTATTAAAGATAGGCGCTAGCGCAGACCTGTTTGAGGTGTCCCCCCGCGCGGGTGGTCCGTCGCGGCAAAGCGAAAGGACGAGCATGAAGACGTGGCAGAAGGTCGGGATCGGTCTTGGTTCGGCCGCGCTCATCGGCGGTATCGTGTGGTTCAGTATCAACCAAGCCAATAAGGGCGTCATTACCGTACAAACCGCGAAAGTGGCGAAAATGGATTCGCTGGTTTCGCAAGTGACAGCGTCTGGGGAAATCAAGCCCACCAACTATACGAACATCACCGCGCAAGGATTTGGAAGGATTACAGAGATTCTGGTTCGAGAAGGGGACCACATAAAAAAAGGGGAAAAGCTGCTTTTGCAGGATAACGTGCAGGCCAGCGCGGATGTGCAAGCACAGGATGCCGCGATCAATTCCGGTGAATCCGGTGTGCAGGCGGCCGAAGCGAGTTACAGAGCCACGCAATCCGACCTGGTGATGCAGCAGGCGAATCTGGAAAAGGCCAAGCTGGATTACGACCGTGGCCAGGGCTTGTACAAGGATGGGCTAATTCCCAAGCAAGATTTCGATCAGCGTAAAACGACGTATGACGCCGCCGTGGCCACCGTGGACGCTTCGAAAGCGCGGATGCTGGCGCAAAAAGCGCAGCTCGATCAGGTGCGGTCTCAGCTCGCACAAGGCAAGGCCGTCTTGGTTCACACCAAAGACGTTTTGTCGAAGACGACCTACGTAAGTCCGATCAATGGGATTGTGAGTTATTTGCCGGTGCGCATGGGCGAGTACGTTGTGCCCGGAATCCAGAACGCGACTGGCAGCTTTTTGATGACCCTATCGGATATGTCTACGGTCACCTCGGAAGTGAAAGTGGATGAGACCGACATCATTAATGTGAAGCTCGGGCAAGATGCAGATGTGACGATCGATGCGGTGCCGGGCAAGGTTTTCAAGGGCAAGGTAACTGAAATAGGCTCGCAAGCGGTGCTTCGGACCTCTGGATTGGCGACCACGCAAACGACCACGAGCAACCAGGAAGCGAAGGATTTCAAGGTCGTAGTCACGATCGAGAATCCCCCCGATAATCTGCGGCCGGGTCTTTCTACGACGGCAAAAATCAAAACTGCCGAACGCAATGGCGTCGTGGCCATTCCCATTCAGTCGCTTGCGGTGAGGTCCCGCAAGGACCTGGAAGAGGCCGCGAAAAACGCGAAAAAGGATGGCAACGTCACTCTGGCGGCGCCACCCCCACCCGCGGCAGGTGACCCCAAGAAAGACGAGGTTCAGGGTGTGTTCGTCGTGAGCGGCAAAAAAGCCGTGTTCCGTCCCGTGGAAACAGGAATTTCCGGAGTCACGAATATTGAGGTCACCAAGGGACTCCAGCCCGGCGACGAAATCGTGATTGGCAGCTACAAAGCGCTGAGAACCCTGAAACCCCAAGCGATGGTAAAAGTCGACAATTCCGCACCCAAAAAGACGGATGATTCTCAATAAACAGCGGGAGTCCTAGGGAGAACACATGGCCACGGAAACGACAATGCCAGAGTCTTATCGCCAGGATTTGGTCGACTCTGGCGTCGCGATTCGTACCGAAGGTCTTACCAAGACTTACGAAATGGGCGCTGAACTGGTGCACGCGCTGCAAGGCGTGGACCTGGAAATTCGCAAAGGCGAGTACGTGGCGATTATGGGTCCGTCGGGCTCGGGCAAGTCCACACTGATGAATCTGATCGGGTGCCTGGATTCGCCGACCTCGGGGCGCTACTGGCTGGCGGGGCGGTTGGTCAGTGACCTGGATGACGATGAGCTTGCGTATATACGCAATCGCGAAATTGGTTTCGTGTTTCAGACCTTCAATCTGCTGCCGCGCGCGACGGCTCTCCACAATGTGGAGCTTCCGCTGATTTACAACGGCACGCCCGCCGAGGAAAGAGTTGAGAAGGCGAAGCAGGCGTTACAGCGGGTAGACTTGACGCCGAGAATGAATCACAAGCCAAACGAGCTCTCCGGGGGACAGCGGCAGCGGGTCGCAATCGCAAGGGCCCTGGTTAACGATCCGTCGATCGTGTTGGCTGACGAGCCCACCGGAAACCTGGATTCGAAAACAGGCGAAGAGATTATGGGGCTGTTTGCGAATCTGCACCGCCAAGGGAATACGATCATTTTGGTGACGCACGAAATGGATATCGCGCAACACGCGCATCGCGTGATTTTTATTCGCGACGGTAAAATTGCTTCTGACGAAAAAGTAGTGAAGAAGCAGCCGGGTAACGAGCAACTCAGAAGCAGCACCTAAGCTAAGACCGGCGCCGATGGCACGCCTCGGAAGGCGAGCCCTACAAAATCAATTGCAAGACAGAAAAACGTGAATTTAATTCAGCGCGCCGCAACTGGATGAGAAATCTCCTCATCGCCAAACGATTCAACGCGCGCCAAGTAGGTCTTCGAAAGACGGTCGTGCCACGTGAGACCGTCTTCGTCCCATAAGATCCACAAAAATCCCAGAAAACACGTCCCGGCGGAGAGTACATAGCCGAGCGCACGGAGCATGTACTGCCTGGGTGTGGGCAGATCGCCCGTGGAACTGGCCACCTGTATGCCCGCCACCATCATGCCGGGAGTGCTGCCTCCGAAAACGGTGAACAGGCCGAAGTACTGCAGGTACACGAACGCGAAGGTAAAGAAACAGACCGTTGCGCTTAGTTTGCTGATTGTGAAATGACCGCCCAAGGATCCGAACAGCGCCAGGAAGCCGCCATACGCAAAGGCCAGGCACGCGGCGTCAATCAGTAATGCGCGGCGGCGGTCGTCCAGCGATGCCAAGGGAAGCAGTCCATTATCGACGGGTGGTAGCCGGTCCGGTTCAACTTGCGTTTCACTGGGGTCCGTTTCCGGCGGCGCGGTTACATCGATCAATAATCGGGGGTCCTCAGGCTGGCGTTGCGCCATGCGGCCAATCGCGATGGTAAACGCAAAATCATCCTTTTCGGAGCGTTGTGCCGGAGGAGGCTCGTCAACAGCCAGCGCGGCCCTACTCGGTGGGGAAGGCACATCGAGTTCGAACGGAAGCGCGCCCTGGGATGCATGAGCCGGCGATTTTCGTCGACGAGCCCGATACGATTGCAGACGCTGGTCCAGTTCGCCGCGCCATTCGTTGGTTGCGAGGCGATTTTCCGCGCCGGCGTTCGTATGCCGATTCTCTCGGGAGGGCTGAGGCGATTCCGAGGAGTAACAGAAATTACACGTGTGCTCGCCAGAGGCGAGCACGGAGCCACACTGCAAGCAGATTGTATTCACCGGTGTTTTTGCGCTGCGGACGCTCTCACTCCGGTGAGGAGGAGCAAAGACACTTTAGCACCGGGGAGAGTACGGGACATCAGGAATTTGTGGGAAGGACGCGTAAGAGACAGCAGCGGAGAGTTAGAACTCGCCCTGTTGCGCCAGAATTTCACGGCTAAAGGCGATGCGACGATCGAGCAATACCACTGCGAAATTAGCGCAGCCTGCGCGCTCCTGCTCGGTCCAAAAGTGCAGTGAGGGCATCAGACGCGTGGTCACTTTGTTCACTACGCCCAAAATCCCGTAATAGACTCCGACTGCCTGGAGTCCCGTGCGGTCTTCCGGGCGCTCCGGACAGAGGCTCAAAAGCTGCATGATGCGTGCGAAGTCTCGGGCGGAGGCGGCTGCTTCAATGCCGGTCACATCGCGAACTTCCTTGGAGAGCGTATGGCGCAAGGACGAGGCCATCAGCGAGCGACAATAGGAAACAAAAAACATCAAGAGCGTGGCCAGGGAAATCACAAAGATCAGGGCGGGCATCATCGCGGCACCGCCACGAGCTGCGCAGTGATGAGCCGGGTGTCATCGGTGTGCCGCCACATCGTAAACGTCCAGGAAAGCGGCAGGAAACAGCCCAGAAGAGGTCCGATGGCATAGATGGCGGAGTACTTGGTCCCCATGTTCAACAGCGCATACGTGGCTGCATAGGCGCTGAAATACAATCCGAGCGAAAGAACGAACTGAACGAGGCGAGTGCGAGTCTCTCGTAGCTTAAGGACGGCTCCCCATAAAACGTAGGTGAGCACCAGACCCACGAAGTAGAGATTCTGCGACAGTTCGTAGGCGAATCTTGTGGACAATCGGTCCGTCGATTCCGCCACTACACTGTATGAAAAGACAGCAGTGCCGAGCAAAAGCAGCACGGCCATCAGGCGAAGATATTTACCGAGGCGCAGCTCTCCGAATACGTGGGCGTAAAGACTGATAAGCGCCACGAACAGCGCTAGCGTGAGCAGCGCGTCGGTATAGAAATACGCGTAGCGATACTGATCTGAGTCCAAGCCGAATCTTTCCAGCGTAAATTGCCTGGCCAGACTCGACCCGATGGTCAGGAGAAAATAGAGATTTAGAAAGAAGTAGCGCGTGAACGACTTCCGCGCAACCGAACACACCACAAAGGCCAGCTCTAGGGCCGTTCCTGAATACCAAAAAATGGTTGCAGCGGAACCAGACATTGATCTCTCATTCGCCTGGCCCCTTCCGGAACGTTAGCTCGGCCCCGGGATCGACCAGGTTTACGGCTTTTTCGGCATCGGCGGAATCTGATCCGGGCCGTTTGCTACCAATACGGTGCCACTCGACTGATGATTGCTCAAGGCTGTCTTCAAACCCATTGAGCAAGCAAGGATTCCCATCACAAGAACGACTGCGCCAAGTTTACGTGACATTGTGCCTCCGAGGGTACAAACCTTCGGAGACACTCTATCCTTATTGCGGATAGTGTCAAGAGGGGCACACTACGAAGTTGTTAGAAAAATGTTAATAAAGCCATGCCACCTCCTTTCGCCCTATCTTCGCGTGGCGATCAGACGGATGGCTCGAACTGGCGTAGAGTAGCGTTCTGAACTTCCCAGCAACAACAGTACGGGAGTCCTACTTGGCTGGTACTAAAGTACTACCGGCGAGTGCAGGATTTTAGCGAACAAGACGCGCACGATGATGTGCTTGTCTTCACTATGACCCTATTGTCTTCTGGACGTGCCGAATTGTGTCAGGATCGCCTGCAGCCTGCACGCTTGACACTCTCGTCCGTTCGTTCGTACGATGGAAAATTGTCTAGTGCCGGCGTAGCTCAGTGGTAGAGCGAGGGTCTCATAATCCCTAGGCCGTGGGTTCGATTCCCCCCGCCGGCACCATTTTCCGCGAAAATCGTCAGTCCACACGCCAATTGCTTGGAAGTTCGATATACGAGCGGTCCAGATCCTGAATCGATGGACAGCCTAGAAGGGTCATGGTTCGCTTGAGATCGGCGGTCAGAATCTCGATGGCCCGGGTTACACCAGCTTCTCCCGCGGCGGCCAGTCCGTAGGCGTAAGCGCGGCCTACCAGCACCGCGCGGGCCCCCAAGCATAAAGCCTTGACGATATCGCTCCCGCGGCGCACTCCGCCGTCCAGGAGGACGTCCACTTGGCCATTCACGGCTTTCACAACCTCGGGCAAGGCTCGCAATGTTGGCGAGACGCAGTCGAGTTGGCGGCCTCCATGATTCGAGACCACGACGGCATCGGCGCCATGGTCAATGGCTCGCCGCGCATCGTCAGCTGTTAGCACACTTTTGGCAATGATCGGGCCGCCCCAAAGCTCGCGAATCCACTTGAAATCCGCCCAGGTCACCACGGAACGCGCGAGTGCGGAAGCGACATCCGTGAGCGACATCGGACCCTCTCCAGGCACAACGACGTTGGCAAGCCGCGGCACGCCGCCGTCCGCCAGAAAGCTCGCCACCCACGCCGGATGGGCGAGGACTTGCGCCACGTAGGGAATTTTGTCGAACCAACTATCCCCGAGTATCTCCTTCATCCCGTTCCGAAAGTCGCGTTCGCGTAAACCAGCGACGGGAGTATCGATCGTGACCGCCAGTGCAGCGAACCCGGCATCGCGGGCACGTTGGATGGCAGCTTCAGCGGCTTGACGTCCGCCCATCAGATACAGCTGGTAGCACACTGGTCCCGTGGATGCGGCCTTCACCTTCTCCAGAGCATGGCCCGAAATCGTGGACAGAATATAGGCGGTGCCCGCGGCACCAGCAGCGCGGGCCGCGGCAATTTCTCCCGAAGGATGCATCAAGCGGCTGTAGCCCACGGGGGCGAGCAGGAAAGGAAGGGCCAGGTCGCAGCCAAACACGCGGGTACGCAAATTGCATTGGGGAAAAGAAACAGCATGACGGGGACGAAAGGTAATGTCGCAGAACACGCGGCAGTTTTCGCGCAACGTTACTTCGTCCTCGGCACCTCCATCCAGGTAATCGAACACCACACCTGGCAGCCGTCGCTGCGCCATGGTTCGCAGGTCTCGAATATTCACGGCTTTGGCGGCTTTACGCGTGGCGGATGCCTGGTTCATTGGGTTCCCTCGAATGAAATCTTATTGGGGCGGCGCGACTGTTGAACCGTTCAGCGCTCGATTCTCGCGCCGGCACCCTTCATCAATCGAGTTACCTCCGCGAGTGTGGCCATCGATGTATCTCCTGGGGTAGTCATTGCCAATGCACCATGCGCGGCACCACACTCCACAGCCCATTGCGGATCTTTCCCTGACAGAAAGCCGTAAATCAAGCCTGAGGCAAACGAATCGCCGCCGCCAACACGATCGAGAATTTCGAGGTTCTCGCGTTCCGTGGCTTGATAAAAGGTGCCATCGCCGTAGCAAATCGCTCCCCAGTCGTTTCGGGTAGCCGTTTTCGCCTTTCGCAAGGTGGTCGCGACTACCTGAAATGGATACTCCTGCACAACCTTTTCGATCATCTTCTTGAATCCATCCACCGCGAAACTGGTCATGTGCTTGTCCATTCCAGGAACCTCAAAACCCAGGGCCGCGGAAAAATCCTCCTCATTTCCGATCATCACGTCGACGTAGGGCGCAAGTTTGCGGTTGACTTCTTGAGCCCGCGCTTGCCCGCCGTTGGCCTTCCAAAGCGAGTCGCGATAATTCAGATCGTAGGAAACGACGACGCCACGTTTCCGCGCCACCTTCATGGCTTCCATCGCCACTTCGGGTGTTGTTGCGGAAAGCGCGCAAAATATCCCACCGGTATGAAACCATCGCGCTCCCGCTGCCCCGAAAATTCTGTCCCAATCCACTTCACCAGGCTTCAGTTGCGAAATGGCGGTATGCCCACGGTCCGAACATCCTAGAGCAGCGCGCACACCGAAGCCGCGTTCCGTGAAGTTCATCCCGTTTCGCGCCGCGCGTCCGACGCCATCATATGGCACCCAGCGAATTTCAGCCTGATCCACTCCGCCCTGATAAATCAAATCCTGCAAAAGGCGCCCCAAGGGATTATCGGCGAAGGCGGTGACAATCGCAGTGTCCAGACCAAAGCAGCGCTTCAAGCCGCGCGCCACATTGTATTCGCCGCCCCCCTCGTAAACATCGAAGCTTCTGGTCGTCCAGATGCGTTTCTCTCCGGGATCGAAGCGGAGCATCACTTCTCCCAGACTCACCAAATCCCAGCGACACTCCTGTTTCGGCCGAATCTTCAGAGTCATCTCGTCTCCCGCGGTTACTCCCGCAAAATGTCAAGCTGCATGCTTGTATACAGCGGCGCTTCGCGCGACTTGTAACGGAAATTGCTGTGCCCCGTGCAGGAAAAATTGCGCGACGCAAAGCATGGCTGGTGACAACTGGCCCGAATGTCGCGGAATAAACTTAGATCGTTTCGAAGATACTCTACGAGCGATTGGCACTCAAGGGCCATTGAACAAAAGACGATTCTTTAGCGCACTTGAAATGCGACGCTTTACTGGTTTACGCCGCTGGCAAGGAATCCCCCATCAACTTGCAAAATTGTGCCAGTAACGAAACTTGCGGCCTCGGAAGCCAGGAAGATCGCCGCTCCGACCAACTCTTCTACTTTTCCAAAACGGCCCATGGGCGTTCTCATCAGAAATTCCTGACCTCTTGGACCTTCCAACAGGGTTTTGTTGAGTGCGGTTCGAAACACGCCGGGGGCAATGGCGTTCACGCAAATGCCATGTTTGGCCCATTCAATCGCGAGTGTACGGGTGAGCGCCGCCAGTCCCGATTTGCTGGCGTTGTACGCGGCCACCTCCGCTAATGCGACAAACGAAGCGAGAGAGGCGATATTGATGATGCGCCCATACTTTCGTTCGACCATGTGTTTGCCGAATATTTGGCTCACGCGGTATGCACCGGTTAGATTGGTTTCCAGGATGTCGCACCACTCGCTCTCCGGAACTTCCAGGAACGGAGTTCGTTTGGTGCGTCCCGCCGCGTATACCAGAATCTCCACTTTTCCGAATTCGCCAATCACTTTGTCCAGTAGCATTTGTAAGGATTCTCGATGCAATACGTCTGAGCAAACACGAAGAGACCGCCGTCCAAGCGCCTCGATTTCCGTGGCCGTGTTTTCTACCATGTCCGCGCGCCGTCCCGTTGCGATCACATCTGCTCCAGCCTCGGCGAGTCCGCGAGCGATGGTCTGCCCAATCCCAGATGTGCCACCCACAACCACAGCGACCTTTCCGCTTAAGTCAAAACCCTTGTAGGTCATGGTCTCCTCTTTTCAAATATTGGCCACCACCGTGGGCGGCGTGTTTTTATTTTTCTAGTATATGCAAAGCGGCGTCAGCGCTTCAGGGATCTGATGTGGCCGTCGAATTTGACACTTCGGCACTGGTCGTTCAGCATGTCGGCCTGTGCAAGCCGCGAGTTACGGCGATTCCGATTCCAGTGATTTGGTGCTGGTCAACCCAATGGCCGGTGGCGGTCACGCGCGTACAATCATTCCACGTCTTCGTGATTTTGCGAAACAGCAGGGCTGGAATGCGGTTTTTTGGGTAACCGACAACGCCAACGATCTCGCCGGGAAAGCACGTGAGGCAGCGCGGGCCGGGCGAAAGCGCATTTTCGTGGTCGGAGGCGATGGCACGTTTCACACACTCGTCAACGCCGTCGGCAACTGTCCTGATACTGTTCTGGCGGTGATCCCCGCTGGTGGCGGCAACGACCTCGCCGCGGCGCTCGGTCTTCCTTCAGATCCCATCGCAGCAGTGGAACGGCTTCTGCACGGTGAAGTCAGTTTCCTAGATGCGGTCTCGATTCGTACCGCCGAAGGGAACCAGTGTCTCTATATGGCTGGCGGAGGGGTGGGTTTAGACACCGAGGCTGTTCGGCACGCCAATAGCAGCTATCGAAATCTCCGGGGCCGCACCCGTTATGTTCTGGCGGCGCTTCGGGCGCTAGCCGGTTTTCGTCCGATTACCGTGCGGATTACATCGAACTCCTGTGAATCCCTTCACGCCACTGTCCTGTTGGTTGGCGTGCTGAACACTCCGAGTTATGGGGGCGGATTGTACCTGGCGCCGAATGCCCTGACGGACGATGGGAAATTAGATCTTGTCCTGCTCGATGATCTGAATGTGTTTGAGGTGCTCGGAATCCTGCCTCGTTTGCTCTTCCGAGGCGAAGTGCGAACGAAACGGATCCAGCGATTTCGTATCGAGTGTGCAAGGATCGAAACCAATTCGCCTTGCGAGTTTCACGGAGATGGCGAGCTTCTGGGAATGACCCCAGTAGAAGTGTCGATCATTCCCAGGGCAGTGCGGGTGCTGCGGGCCGCACGTCAAGACGGACGCTAAGGAGTTTCGTGAAGGGGAGAACGCGAATCTTGGACTTCGTGGCCCTTCTTTTTGTTCTTGGAATGCCGTCTTAGAAACGCTCCCAAATCCGGCGTGAACTCTTTTAGCTGATTCCAGCCGATGTTATAGCCTTGGTTGATGCACCACCCGGATATTACACCGGTGAAATTGCGATCTTGCTGAGGATAGTACAAGAGTGAAATCGATGCCTGACCGAACTGTCCGAGCAACTGCGACACATTGACCGTCGGCTTTCCTGAATCGGTTCGTGCGATTACCACCCTTGTGGTGGCATACACGATGCGGGACCAGGTTTTGCCTCGCCCTTTCCTAAAGTAACGTGGGTCCTGGTGAAGAGCCGTTGGCAAAACCCCATAAATCAGCATGCTTCCGGTAAATTGGTCGCCTTCTTGCGCCGCGTACCGCTCTCCGAATGGACCCCAACCTTGGCCGTAGTGCGGAAGACCGTTTGCAGCTTGCGAGATACTCGCCTGGATCAGATTCCCAAAATGTGCGCTCACATCGAAAAATTGGTGCCACGCGATATCGAATTTTTCTTTGGTCGTGAGCGGATCTTGATTTTCCGGCTGATCGTTATAGGTCATGAAATTAGGAATGATCCAGAAAATCCGCTTGGGTACCTCGTCATTGGCTTCTCGGTCGTATGGGTCGACGACCGGGGCTTCTTTCTGTTTTTCCTCATTTTTCTGTTGGCCGGAAGGCTGCGATTGAGGCTGCGGGTTGTCGGGCTTTTCCTGCCCGAGTGACGGCGCGGCCATCAACGGCACAAGAAGGCATGCCATGCCCAAGGCGTTAAGTAGATAACGCAAAATCTTGCTTTTGTCCGCTTCGTTTTTTCCGAGATGCCGCGCAGTCAGACCTATCCGCTCTCTGAGTTCCGGGTACTTGATGTTCGTCAGAGCCCACAAAGAACGCACCTCAGTTTTTGGGCGGGACGGAAACTCGCGAACTAACTCTTCTTCCGATCTAACTTCAAGTTCAAGGTGATCTCCTTCCGGCTGTCCAGCGCGGACACGGAACGCACTGCCGATTTCTCGCCATCGAATTCGGCCGAGATCTCATAATCGACGTTGGGATCGAGCCCTGTGAATCGGTAATTTCCCTGATCATCGGTGAAATGGCTGATTACCGTATTCGTGCGCAAATTCTTCAGGAACACGACTGCATTCTGGACGGGCTTTTCGGACTTGTCGCTGACGACGCCGCGCACGGTCCTGAGCTGCGTCTCCTTCTTGGATCCCTGCGCGAATGTCTGCGCGCTCACCATCGTTAGAAACACCGTGACCCACAAGAGAATCCTCAGCTTCGCACTCATCATTTCCCTTCTGCCTTTTTCGCGGCGTGCGGCTGCAATTTGATGGACAACCGTTGTTGAACGTCCACTTTGCTGTCCACTGGCAAGATCTGGTCGTCATATTTTTTGACGTGCGTCATGACTTCGTACTCATAACCCGGCGGAACTCTCACCGCAAATTCACCGCGTGAATTCGTGTGGGTCTGCGCGAGAACTTTCTTTTCGCCAGTCCGCCGGACGCGAACCTGAACACCAGGGAAGGATAAGGCATTTTCATTAAAGATAGTGCCGAGAATCAGAAAACTCGGGATCGGCTGCTTCTTTTCTTTGTTCGATGAATTTTCCTGGGTTGGAGGCGACGCATTACTGCTAGGGTGCGCTCCCTGTGCAGCCGGGGTTTGCTCTTGCGCCACGACGACGGGAAAAGGGGCAAGCATCACGGCTAGCAACGCTGAGATCAACAATGTCATCCGTGGCGTTTTGTTTGAAAGTTCCTCAAGAATCTGATGTTCAGAAACAGGTAATAAGATGCACGGTCGATTTGCGAGGTTATTCGTCTTCTTCGTCGTCGTCCTCTTCGTCTTCCTCGTCCAGAAGATCTCCATCTTCCTCAAATTCCTCTTCGTCCTCGTCCTCTTCAGAATCGTCTTCGTCGTCTTCTTCGTCGAGTTCGTCGGAGATTGGATTCAACGCAACCGGATGGGTCTGCGACACTTCCAGTTCGGTTTCGCACTCTGGACAGCTAAGGATCTCTCCCTCCTCAACTTCGTCTTCGTCCACATCTATTTCTGCAGAACACTCTGGGCAGCGAAGCACGGTCCGTCCTCCACTTTGGACTTGGCAGGGCAACCCGCTTCCCCCGCGGGCTTACCATCCGGCGTATTATATACCTCGGCGTGGAAAGTCAGCGCGGACCTCCCCGCGATGCATCCAGTGTACCCACAAGTTGGGTGAAAGAACCATAGGGGTATGGCACGAGAATATCCGGAACGGCCAGTGGTAGGAATCGGTGGCGTGATCATCGAGGATGGACGCGCGCTCCTGATTCGGCGCGGCACAGAACCTCTACGCGGCCATTGGTCTATTCCCGGCGGGACCCTGGAGATCGGGGAATCCTTGCAGGCCGGAGTAGCTCGCGAATTACTGGAAGAAACCGGACTGGAAGTTCGTGTCCTCGAGGTGATCGAGGTGTTCGACCGGATTTTCCCGGCAGAGGTGTCGCCGGAGGGCAACAATCGCGGCCCTCGATTTCACTATGTGATCGTCGACTATCTTTGTGAACGCATGAGCGGCGAAGCACACGCGGGCAGCGATGTCACCGACGTGATGTTCGCTCATGAACACGAACTCGATAATTTTCACTTAACGGAAACTGCTACGCGCATCCTAAAGAAGGCTTTCGCCATGGATCGCCAGCGGCGCGAAACTCCCGCTCGTTCCGCCACGCTTCCCTAAGCCGCTACTTCGAGAGCTTCAGGATCTCAATGTTCCCGTTCGCGTTCGTCAGGGAAAGTGTGCACCCGCCGTTTCCGATTCTTCCGTTGAGCGAATCGCCGCCCAACGTGCCTGTGGCGGTGATCGGCAGGTCGCTCGAGATGTGCCCAAACGAGGTGCGCGCGTTTACTTCGTAACCGGCGTCCGCGGGCAAACGCACCTGTAGGGGAGCGAACGAGGTCTTCAGGGAAACGTTCTTACATCCGGGTGAAGTTCGCGCCGCGGATACGGTCACGGTGCCATTCTGATTGTCGACAGTAATCGCGCCTCCTACGTCGTCCAGCGTCACCGAGCCAAAACTGGTTTTCGCGGAGGCGTCACCTTTCACGCCACTGGCGTTCACCGGACCATTTGAATTCTCAATGGTCAAATTGCCGTTTACCCTGCGAATGTCGACGGATCCGAAGCTGGTTTTTGCGTACGCGTCGCCACCCACATCGGTTAACGCGATGCGCCCATTTCCGGTAGTTGCCCTCACACCCTTGGGCAAACCACTGGCATCGATTGAGCCGAACGAAGTGTTGAAGCTGCCCTTGCCCTTGATCTCCCGGACGTTAATTCCTCCGTTGGAATCTTCCACTTCCACTCCGCCACCAATCTCCTCGAGCGATACTTCTCCAAAGGTGGTCTTCACGTAAACTTCGCTTCCTGTTTTCTTCCCGCTCACTCGCCCATTCGACGATGTGCACTTCACATAGCCGGACACGTTTTCGAAATTGATGGCGCCGAAGCTGCCATTCAACTGAGCACCGCCGCTAATGGTTTGCGCATCGATCGTCCCGTTATTGTTGTTGACGACTAAATCACCGTGAATGTTGCGGGCGGTCACCGCGCCAAAGGAGTTGTTGATTTTCGATGCTCCAGCGTCGGTGACATCCACAGGTCCATTGCCTCCGGAAATGGTGGTCAGGCCGGAAATATTATTGGCGGTGATGGACGCGAAGCGATCTTTAACGTCCAAGGTTCCTTTCACTGACGAAACCGTGACGGCTCCGTTGTTGTTGGTTACGCTCACGTTGCCCTCAGCTCCCGACGCTTGCACTTCGCCAAAGGAGTTGGTCAGCTTGGCCGCGCCTCCGTTCTGAAATTTCAGCTGCCCATGACTATTCTCCAAGTCCGCCCAACCCTGCACACCCTGGACTTCCACATTTCCGAAGTTATTTTTCATCCAGAGTTTGGCATCGGTTGGGACGGTAATGTCATAGTCGACGGAATAGGAGGGAGCACCGATGCGGACCATAAAGAACTTTGAATCGTCACTAGGATAGACGGTCTGAATTCGAACTCCCTGCGAATCCTGGGACACGTCAATTCTCACCTGATCCGCGTAACGGTCCGCTTCTGCTTGCGAATGTGCCTGGACGCGAATGGTGGCGGAGATTCTTACGTCCCTGCCGCTCTCTCCGTGCATCCGAACGTCTCCATACTTGTGGGTCAGACTGACGGTCTGATTGGGGCCAAGCGTTAGCGTTTTTTGGAACTGCTTGGTTGCCGTGCTTTGTCCCGGACCAGCGCCGAAAACAGGCAACGCCGTCAAAACGCTAAGTGCCAAAACAGCTTGCAACCTCCGTTTGTGAAATGACCCGGTGGGATCAGTCATCGCTTTGTCTCCAACACTTCCTGTAACGTTTGCTGCTTCTCCTGATACATCGCCAACAACTGGTAACGAAGGTGCGCGTTGGAGGGGTTCCGCCCTGTTTCCGCACGCAACTCATCAATCGCGCTGTTCAGTACGATCAGTTTCTCCTTGTAGCTAGCCATTAAGGGAGTAGCCGGCGAATCCAGTTCCGGTTTCGTTTCCGCGGCCAGTTGATCGATGGCCTTCATATAGTCGCGCTCCGTTCGTTCCACCTGCGCCAACGCGGCACTCTTCAACAATCGACTCTGTCCAGTGACCACAGGCGGTTTCGGCTGCCGAACCACATAAACACCAGCGACGGCAAGCACCACTACCAGTGCTCCTGCCAACGCCATACGCCAACCCAGAGCCACGCTCCCGCCAAATCCCAAGCTCTCCCAAAATCCTCGCTCTCTCGCACGCTTCTCATTTTTTTGCAACGAAGCTTCAATCCTTGACCATAGCGCAAGATCTTCACGGTAATCGCGCAATTCCTCTGCCGCATGGCTCAGCGCCTTCCACGCGCGCACTTCTTCAGCACACGCCGGACAATTAGCTGCATGCTGTTCCAGTGCGGCCCATTCTTCCGCAGAGCCATCCGAAAACACGCGATCGCGATCATGGCAGGTAAGATTCATTGCACACCTGCTTTCGCCCCACGCGGCGGCTCCAGCATGCCCCGCAAATTCTTCTTGGCTTGAAATAAGGTATTCTTTGATGCGGTTTCGCTAATCTGCAGCATCGCCGCAATTTCCGCGTGGCGGAATCCTTCCACTTCATATAACAGAAAGACATCGCGCTGGTGCTGCGTTAAAGCTGCCAAGGCACGCTCCAATGCCATTCGCAAAGACGGATGCGCACCCGGAGCACGCGGCTCCAGTGGCGCGCGCTCTTCGTTCGCGTCGTCGTGAGAATGCTCCTTGCGGCGAACCCGGCTGCGTCGCAGGTCACAGCATGTATTCACCAGGATCCGGAAGGTCCAGGTTACAAACGCAGACTGCCCCCGAAAACTGGCGATTCCGCGCTGGATTTTCAAGAAGGTGTCCTGGACCGCGTCTTCGGCATCTGTCGCTGAGCCCAATAGATTGCGCGCGAGGTTCTTCATCCGCGCTCCCTGCAATTGATACAGCCGCTCATAAGCGCGCAGATCACCGGCCGCACATCCGGCAGCTAATGTTGCGTCATCCGAGAGGCCGCTGTTGTCGCGATTTTGTCTGGCTGCGATTTCCGAAGGATCCACTCGCCGCCCCCCCTCGCCTGACGCCGGTGAGATTGTATCTTCCCACGCGAGCGTAAGTCCCACAGTTCCCATCGGGTTCTCCTGTGGTATAGACGACGCAATGGGGCGAAATGTCAGGGGTAGGGGCACCCTGCCGAGTGACAATTAATTGCTTCTCTTTGAGGTGATTAGGGGAGCTTCAGCTCGCGCATTCCTGTGGGATTGCACCGCGTGTTCTTTCCCGTTTCGCGAACTCGCGGATCGCGTTCCGCAGGTCCGTTGGCGTGAAGTCCGGCCATCGTTTGTCCAAGAAAACAAATTCGGCAAAGGCGCACTCCCAGAGCAGGAAGTCGGACAACCGTTGTTCCCCGCCGGTACGGATCAACAGGTCCACATCCGTGGACCCGCCGCGCTGCACTTCCGCCAAAATGTCGCTGAACGTCTCCGTCGACAGACTCGTGGCCTTGTAAAACTTGCTGGCGGCCTGCAACAGACAATGTCGAGAGGAATAATCGACGGCCAAACGGAGGTGCAGCCGTGTGCCCTTGGACGTCAGCGCTTCCGACCGCAACACCATCTCTCGCAATTCCGGTTCGAAGCGATCGCGTCTTCCGATGACGCTCAACCGGATGCCGTCATCGAGGCAGTGCTCCGTTTCCGTTTCCAGGTAATTTTGCAGAATGGACAGAATCGAATCCACCTCGGTTTGGGGACGCTTCCAATTTGCGGAAGAAAGCGTGAACAGGGTTAACGTTTTGATTCCGAGGTGCGGCGCACATCGAATCACGCTCCTGGCGGCCTGCGCTCCGGCTTTATGCCCGGCCGAACGGGCCAGACCGCGCACGGAGGCCCAGCGGCCATTGCCGTCACAAATGATGGCTACGTGGAGGGAATGGGTGGTCACTGCGGGTATGTTTACGTTCGCAACATGCTGCAACATTGTGGACTGCATAAGGCAACTCATTCTCCGCCGCTGCGTTGAAACAATCTACTTTGTACTACAAAGCACACTGGCAAAAAAATTTAGCGCTCGCGCGTGGCCCGGATCAACGCCTCCATGTGATCGAGATAGCGCTCCAGCGCCTTGCGTCCCGCGGCCGTCAGCCGGTATTCCGTTTTGGGCAAACGACCATCAAACGATTTCGTACACACGATGTAATCGGCTTCTTCCAATTTGCGCGCATGCACGCTCAGGTTGCCATCCGTTGTTTTCAGGAGAGCTTTCAGTTCGTTGAAAGTCAGCGAACGGTTTACCGCCAGCGCGCTTACGATTCCCAAACGAATGCGCTCATGAATTAGCCGGTCCAGGCTCTCGGAGACGGGTTGCGGGCTGGCCGGACGAACTGCGGCCGGCCCCTCTTCTCGTGTGACTCTTTCCTGCCGAACTGTAGACGACTTGGCCATATTCCTATTGTTTTCCTATTGTTACTTGAAAACTTCGAGTCAACCGCCGTAACGCATCGCGATCCAGAATCCAAACGCGATCTGAACCATTCCAAACCCAGCCGCCATGAACAAGTTGCCCCACGAGGCGGGAGCAAAGAGCGCCGCCGCGCCCAGCGCCATCAAACAAAGGCCCATGATCGGGACCGCGCGAACAGAGAACGCCCCACCGGTGACAATCGCGGTGCCATACAAAAGCAGCCAGATGCCGGGGAGGGCTGAGAACACGCCGAACTGAAAGAGGGCCAACGTCAACAGGCCTCCAACGACAATCGGAGGAGCAAAGCTCAGGACAAACTTTCGTCCAGGGCCCGAAAATAGCGATGAATTCGCCCTACGTGCCTTGGTGGCCGCCGCTGGAGCAGCAATTGCCACCGCTACGAAAGCTTCCGCCAGCCAAATGGCGACCCATGCGCGAGGGGTCGACTGCCTGGCTGCTAGAAGCGCCGCGCCAAGTGCGGTCATTCCCATGGTCACGCCGCCCCAGCCGGGCACCGCGGTGAATTCCGCGGCAGACTCCATGGTTTCCCGGATGTAGCGCAGATGATCGGCTGCGCGAGCATCGATGGGAATGGGCTCGCGACGGGCCGCGCGGTTGGGGCTGACAGTAGGCATCAGGGGAAAGATAGGGGAAAAGGGAAGTTGTGTCAAGTACTTTACAACATAAAGTTAATGGCGCGAGGCCTTCTTGTATCTGCCCATCAACGCATTCCAGCGGATCACGAATACGTCCAGAAACATCTGTACGCTGTCTCTCATCATGCTCACTTTCGTCGCCGGGGAATGCGCCCACCGCACAGGAACCTCTATGGTAGAAAGGCCATGATGACGCGCCAAGTACAGCAATTCAGGGTCGAACCCGAATCGCTCGATGGTCTGTTGCTGAAAAATAATGCGGCAACGCTCTCGCCGGAACGCCTTGAAGCCACACTGTGTATCCACGAAGGGCAAGCGCAGGATCAGGCGAACAATTCGATTGAAGATGATCCCGGCGAACTCGCGAAACAGCGATTCGTGGACCTCGATGAGGTTCCGGTCCACCGCACGGCTTCCAATGGCGATGTCGTGGTTTTCCAGGGCCTTTAGCAGCTTCTCCCCTTCTTCGATGGGAGCGGAAAGGTCGGCGTCCGTAAACAGCACGACGTCACCGCGTGCGTCCAACGAACCGTGGCGCACACTGAATCCTTTCCCACGGTTGTTTCCATTCGAAAGCACCCTCAGCTGTGGGATCTGCTCTTTCCATGACTCGGCCACAGCTGCGGTGCGGTCTGTTGATCCATCGTCGACCACCAGGACCTCTGTGTTTGGCCGGCGCTCCCGGATATATCGGGCGATTTTCTCCAGCGATGCAGGCAATCTCAGCTCTTCGTTGTACGAAGGAATCACGATGGAGAGATCGGGCGCAGTGCTCACAGGAGTTCCCAGGATTGCCAGCCATATTGCCCGAGCAGCGGTACAAAGCGACAGGAGTCGCGCTGTTCCGTAACGAATTCCGCTCCATGCCGAGTCACTAATACCAGATGCTGGCGATCTTCCGCGCCAACCGGCGCAATCAGCCGTCCGGAATCGTTCAGCTGTTGCAATAACGGTTCCGGCACTCGGGGAGCCGCCGCGGCAACCAAAATGCCGGCATAAGGAGCGAACTCCGGCAGGCCCAATGACCCATCGCCGCAATAAACCCGAACGTTTAAATATCCCAGTTTTTGCAGGCGCTCCGCCGCGGCGCGAGCCAAATCCGGACGATATTCAATGCTGTATACCTTGCGTGCCAACAACGAACAGACTGCTGTCTGATAGCCGGACCCCGTCCCGACATCGAGCACTTTCTGGACTCCGGACAACTGCAGCGCCTCCGTCATGGCCGCAACGATATATGGCTGGGAGATGGTTTGGCCATCCCCAATTCCCAGCGGCTCATCCGTATAAGCCAAATTCCGGAATTGCTCCGGGACGAATTCGTGGCGCGGCACCGCCTGCATCGCGCGTAGAACTCGTTCATCCTTTACGCCGCGCTTGCGTAGCTGCTTCTCGACCATTTCGGCGCGCAGTTCTGTGAAGATGTCATCCGTCACGGCGTGACCCAGGTTTATTTTGAGTAGACTGGCACCTTTAATTTATCGTGAAGCGTGCCACCAGAACCAGTGCGGCTGTCACCCACCCCCGGTCCGCGACCGTAGCTTCCAACTCCTGCCCCACGGAACAGTGACGGACCTAGCAAAACTGTACCGCTGAGCAGGCGCGTTTCTCTTCCCGCGTTCCTAAAATGATTTGTGAAGGAAAAGCGCTCGGTCGCTCCATTTTTCTGTTGCATGCCGGGCGGGAGGCTGTCATGAAAGCGGTTTTGGCACTGATTATTCTTTACGTTGGTATGTTTTTTGTTGCCATCCAAGGCGGATCGCCTGGATCAGTCCAAGCCGCATCCCAGTCCGCCAACGGTCAACAGGTTTCTTCGAAATCCCCGACAATCGATCCGGCCAAGGAAGCCGACATCCGCGCGCTTCTGGAGCTTGTCGGCGCACGCGATCAGGTTCAGGATTCGGTTCGCCAAACTGCCGAACAGTATCGTGAGAAGCTCCTGTCAGCCGTACCTGATAACGACAAAGGTCAGACCTTCGTCAATCAAACGATCAATGAATATGAGAAGCGCTACGATCTTGACCGGGTAAACGAGCAACTCGTTTTGCTCTACGACAAGCATTACACAGACGATGAAATCAAGGGCCTTTTGCAGTTCTATGGTTCGCCTCTCGGCCAAAAAGTAGCCGCCGAAAGCCCAAAAATCTTTCGTGAAATTCAAGAAACCACCCGCGCCGAAGCCGGCAAGGCAGCCAAAGCGGCGCTCCAGCAGGTGAAGCAAGAGAATCCCGGAATCGGGCAGAATGCTCGCCTGACCAGCAACGGTCAACGGCGTCTGCAGCCGCAGCACCGTGTTCAGCAGGCAGACTCAGGTCGACAAACAGCGCAGCAGCAACCAGACGATCAACCCTGAGCGCGCACCTTCAGATTTGTTTAAGGAAGCCGCTTCTTGAACTTAATGTCGATACCGAACGTGCCGTTCTGATCGCGCAATGCCACTACAGAGATTGAGCGAGTCACGTTATATTCCACCTGAATCACCTGCTGCTGCGTAGAGCTCACGTTCGAAACATAGGTCACGGTCAGGTTTCTGGTCACTTGCTGTTCTACCGTGACGCGTGCCGCTGCGTTTTGCCCCGAACCGCTGGTACCTAGCTCCGCCAACCCTGGATCCACGCGAAAGCGTGTAATCCCGAACAGCCGCTCGACACGCCCTCCCAGCTGGCTGGAAATTGCCTCCGATAATAATGCGGAGGCGCCGGATGAGCCTGGTTGTGTGACTCCTCCAGTTCGCGTGGTCGCCTCGGTGCTCGTTTGGCCCATGGCCAGCAAACTGATGATGTCGTTCGGTGGCAGCGGCGGATCCGACCGGTACGACAGGCTCATCTTGCTCGCTTGTCCACTGAAATTCAGAGTGATTTCATATTGTTGAATGGTCGTGGTCGCTTCAAAGCTGATCACCGGGTCCAGGCGGAACGGATTCGCGAAATTCAGATCCCCTCGATTCACGCGGTACTTGCTGTCGTGAAAGTACAACTCTCCCGAGATTACGTGGATGTGTCCCAACAGAATCGGATGCTCCGCGGTGCCGCGCACGCGCAGGCTGGCATCCGCTTCCAGATGCGCTCCTGGCCACTCCATCCTCGAATCAGGCGTGGAAGTGGCCTCCACGTCGATTTGCAGATTTCGCAAAAAGCTCGAGCCGCTCGGTCCGCCCGGACCTGAGCTGGAGGTCAGAATGCCTGCTGATTCCAATCCTTGGGTCAAGGTCACGCGCTGGATCAAAACTTTTCCGGTTAGATACGCGCCGTCCATTGTTCCGGTCAGGCGTAAGGAACCTCCCAAGAGCCAACTCATGCCCTCGGGATAGCGAATCCGAAGACGATCGGTTTTGGCCGAGATGTCGTAACGGAGCGGTTTGTCCGAATAGTTCACCGTTCCCGTCAACGAAATAATCCCTCCGCCGGCTTCACCTGTGAGATTTTCGAAAAACAGACGATTCGCATCGAACACCAGGTCGCCTTTCAAATTGCTGAGTCCGGTGGGAAAATCCGCTGACCGTGCCGAAACGTTGATCAGTTTTACGCGCCCGATAATGCGTGGCCGGTCCAGCGTTCCTTCGAAGGAAGCATTGATATCGCCGTGGCCCGAGGTATTCACGTCGGGGATGTATCCATTCAACAGTCGCAAGTCCACGGAACCATTCAATTTCATGGACACCGTGCGCCTGCCTGTGAACTGGATCGAGCCGCTCAGTTCCGCGTTGGTATCCGTTCCCTTCAGGGCCGCCCGGGTGATCTTGAGACTATCTCGCGAGGACGTTAGCTGTATGGGGCCGGAATTTTCTAATTGCACCCCGCCATACATCAAAACCAAGCGAGTGAAGTTTCCGTCCACCGTGACAGTCTCCGGCCTTTGCAATTCTCCTTTCACGCTGATGTCGCCATCGGCCGTTCCGTGGCCGTTGAATTTCTGTACGTGGAGCGCCGAGAAGAGGTACGGATCAAGATTGATGTTCTTGATGGATACCTTGCCGTCCACTGCGTAAGGCTCCAGCAACCCCAGGCTGACTTGCCCACCAATGGCTCCCTCGCTCATGGCCGAACTCAATTTCAATTGCGCAGTTTTTCCGTCAGAGTTGAGGTCGCCCTCGAAGCTCCCGATTACTTCCGAACCAACCTGCAGATCCACCACGCGGAAATTTCCACTCGCTTCCGGATGGCGCGCCGGCCCGCTCGATTTCAAGCGAAACGAAATTTGCCCCGCCAACGGCAGATTGTTGGATCTTACGCGGCGGAAATTCGCCAGCGGCAGAGACGCACCCACCAGGTCTGTGGTTAACGAATCGTCCGCGAAGCGATACGCCACTGTTCCCGTGACGATACCGGCGCCCCCGGTCTTCTCCGTTCCCGGGGCGAAAAATCTCAATTCCGCATTGCTGAGCCGGACTTCGTCGGGCGTGACCGTAAGCTGCCCGCGCAAGCGGTTGAACGGGACGGTATACACTTCGGCGTTTGCGACATCGAGAACTCCCGTGAGCATCGGCTCCGCTTTGGTTCCACGTCCATGAAATTGACCAGTTAAGATTCCCTGCACGGGATAAGTTTTGCCCGTCAGCTGCATCAGTGCATCCACCGGCACGTTCTCCAGATTCACTTCACTGGACCAGTGGTTCTCCGGTCGGAACTCCCAGTCGGCCAGTTGCAATTCTCCGTCAATACCCGCTTGCATCAACCCGTGAACCGCAGACCCGTGGCTAATCATCAGATGGTCTGGTGAATAGCTCATATCTCCGTCAATTGTGTCCAGGCGAAAATCCGCGTATCGCACACGCTCTCCCCGGAAGTGTCCCTGAATCTCTGGCCCACCGGAAGGACCGGTGATCTTCCCATTCCAGGTAATCGCGCCACCGATGCGCACCGCGGCTTCTGCCGTTCCTGCTTTATCTCCCGAAATGGCGTGGATGAAATCATCCCATTCCAACAGCGAACCAATCTCGAGGTGCACATCCATTGCTGAGTTTTTCGGCGCCAGAAGGCCAGTGAAGGAGCCCCGCGAGGTCGGCGTTTCGAAATCACCTTGCATGATTCGCAACTCATTTGTCCGGTCCCGATAGTCCAGCTTCCAATTTCCCGTCACCGGCATATGTCCTTCCGCTACTTCCTCCGGCGCGTCCCATTTCATATTGCCGGCCACAGCAAAGTCCCGGAAGCTCTCGTGCCATGTCTCGACGGTGTCTGCGGAGATAACCGAGTCCCAGTGCAACTGATCGATAGGGAAACCAGCATGATCAATCGCGGGAGTTACTACCGCGAGCCGGACGTTCTGGAGCTTGGTGTCAGCCCGAAATTGCAGACCCTCGTAGCGCATGGTGATGCGCCCTTTTACGCTGCCACCCAGCGCGTAGGCCGTAAAGTCCGGCAGCACCACCTGCTTGGGTTCCAGCGTGTAGCTGGACCTGCTGCTTAAGTTTGCCGAGTGAAAATCCAGAAAGCTCAGGGTAATGTTGTCAGCCGCGAAACCGCCTTTTCCCAGCACCACGCCATTTTCTATGGTGCCCTCGCCCCGTAAATCGATTCGGCCCAACGGCACCTCCGGGGTTCGGAAGGTTTCGCGAATGTCTAACAGGTCAAGCCACGCACGGTATTTATAGTTCCATTGGGACATGGCGACAGTGTTCGTTTCCGCTTGTAGATCCACGTGCGACCGGCCGACATCAATGACAGCCTGTTCCACCGAAATTCCGTCTTGGCGCAAACTGAATTTTGCGGACACGTTTGCGGGCACAGGAAGATCACGCCTGCGAGCTAATTCAATCGATTGCCAGTCCAGGGAGCCAAGATAAATTGGCTTTCCCGCGCTTCCACCGAGGTCTACGGTAAGCGCCAGGTCGCCGCCTTCAACGCCGACCAGCGATTTCACGTTGTTATAGAGAATCCATCCATTGTTGATTTGCACGTGGTGGACGTGCAGGTCGAGCAACCGGTCTAATTCGGGCTCTTTCGACTTGGATTCCATTTTCGGCAGGTTGTTCGAGCCGTCTTTTTCCACCCGCAGGTGCAATCGCGGCTGCTCCAGAATCAAATCGTTCAATCCGACCCTTCTTCCCCAGAAGGAATCGATGCGCAGCCCCACTTTCGTTTGCTCCACGCTGAGCAAAGGCTCCGTATCGGGGGGCTCCTTCCCATGAACAATCAGGCCGTTGATGGTTACATTTAAAGAAAACCAGCCCACGGAAACTGTGCGGATTTCCACACGCGTGTGCGTTAGCGCCTCCGCCCGATGGATCAAAATCTTGCGGATCAAGGGGTTGGCCAACCCGCTACCAACAGCAATCACCGCCAGTGCAATCAGCAACACTGCCCAGGTGCCCAGCACCCAAAGCAAATGCTCCAGCCAGAGAATTTTCCGCCAGCGGGATTCTTTGGTCATTTTGCAGTCTCGTCCAGAAACTTCTCCACTTGGACCCGGCTTCGGCTCTCTTTCAACCAGCGATCGGCCTGAACATTCACTGCTCGTTGTACCAGCGCTTCCTGAATAAATCCCCGAGCGGCGTCCAGTGTCGGAGGAGTCTGCCCGCGCGCTTCCGCTCTGGGCACGACCCGTGTTTTGTAAAAATCTTCAATAGCATTTTCATCGATCTGAATGGCCGCGCGAAACCGCGAGTCCAGATAATTGCTCAAATAAAGCTGCAGCTTCAGCATGCGCAGAACGTCCGCGTCGGTAAGGCCCGCTTGTTTTTCGCGTTCTTCGAAAGCCTGGGGTGAAGAAAATGAACGTTTCAGCCGTTCCAGGCTCCGCTGCACCTCTTCATCCGAAGGCTGCGGAAACAGCGCGGCCTTCGCTTCGCTCCGCACAATCCACTGATCGATTAAATGATCCAGCAGTTCGCCATCACTCTGGGTCTTTTCGTCCAGAAAATTCTGGTAGCGCCCCAATTCCCTCAGATCGCTCAACAGAATGATGTCGGAGTCTACGCGAGCCACGATGCGATCGATCACCTCCTGCGCAAGGCTGCCGCTTGCGGCAACAAAGCCGCAGGCCAGGACGCACGCGATGTTCAACCACACTCGCATCAGAAACTCGATCCCAAATTGAAGAATATTTGAAATTTCGGCAGGCGCGCACCCTGCTGACATAACGGCACGTTATTCCTGCAAGGGATTACAAATTCCGGCCGGTTCAGCGCGTAGCCAAGGTCGATCCGAATGGGCCCTACAGGGGTGGCATACCGCAAACCGAAACCAATGGTATTCGAAAAGTAGTTCAGTTCATTGGTACAGTTGTATACACAGGTCGTGGGATTAAATCGCCCGGGCGCTATCCCCGGGTATGCGGTTTTGAAGACTGGCTCCGGCGAAGACCACCGCAAGGTGACCCGACTCAATCGGCTGTACACGTTGCCACCGTCATAGAAGAGAGCGCCGCCAATCTGTGACCCAATTATCGGAAATCTCAGAGGAAATCGCAGTTCCTGGTTGAAGATCAGCATCGCCTGACCGCCGACTGGGAATCCCGTGAGGGCGTCGCGCGGTCCAGCCTGGTTCAGCGCGAATCCACGCAAAGAAGTTCCACCGCCGGCAAACAGACGTTCTGGCAACGGTATTAGTTGTGGCGAGGGCGTCGCCGTTTGCGCCGGGAAACTCAATGACACCGTGGACGCATAGGGTTGCAGGATCCCCAAGCGCGTCGACCGCGCAAAGCTCCAATTTCGAGAAATTCGGTGATACGTCGAATTTTGAACCAGCAGGCGAAAGAAGCTTGCGCTGGAGCCCAGAGCTGTGCCCGCAACGCTGAAATCCGCGGTGTTGAATGACCCCTTGTTGGCATCCGCGGGATTGTCTCGCGTGTCGCGGAACCAGGACCCCGAGAATTCCGAGACCAGGGTCGGCTGATAAAACAAGGGAACTTCTTCTTCCGGCACGTTCAAACTGCTCAGCGTCACTTTCCGGAAGGCATATCGCATCAGTAGCGATGATCTGGGAGTCAGGGTATCGGTCACCTGAAGGTTTCCTTCATACCTCGTCTGTGTGAACGTATTAATATCCTGGGTCTTTTCCAGGTATCCGGTGAGCTGCAGGCTCAACTTGTCGCTGTTCAGTGCTTCGGGCGCTGTGTAGGCCAGCAACGCTCGGCCTTGGATGAAGCTGCCTCGCAACTTCAGGCTGACAGAGTCCGCTCGCCCGGTCAGATTCTCTTTGGAAATTTCCAAGATTCCGCGAGGAGATGCCTCAAGTTGGCCCCCGGTGGGATCTGTGGTGCTGGCCAGTCGCTGCGCTTCGAACCCACCGCCATACGCAATGGTGTAGCGCTTGGCTTCTTCCACCAAGACCACCACGTTCTTGTCCGGGTCCGTCCCGTTCGCGTTTTGCGAGTCGATGGTGACGCGATTAAAGACGCCAAGATTGTAAAGCTTCTGCTGCGACTCCACGACATCGCCTTCGCGAAGCGGCTGCCCAGCGGTCAGTTTCACTTGTCGATGAATAATCCCCGGTCGCGTATGGACGTAGCCGCTCAAAAGCACACGGTTTACGATGACCTGCGAGCCTTCGTCAATTTTATAAATTAGTTTCATGGGCTCGGCGCGCTCCACAGGATCTCCGTCGGGAGCGGATCCGCCCTTACCGCCGGCATCTCCGTCCTTCGAGGCATCGGGCACCGCGTTCCAGGAAAACGTTGCGTTTGGAAAGCCCTGATTGAAATACAGCGCAAGAATATTGTCGCGATCGGTGGCAATACTTACCTCAGAGTATGGTTGGCCCGGCAGGGAGCCAATCACCCCGCGTATTTCTTGCTCGGAAATGGTGCTCATTCCTTCGAGCTGTAAACTGGAAACCAGCGTTTGTTTACCTTCGCTGATTTGGAATCGCACCAGCAACTCGCTTTGCTTTTGTTGGGAGGTTGTTGTGCCCACTACTGACGCGTTCAGGAATCCATTCGCGGTGTACAAATTTTTCATGGAGAGGACGTCGGAGTCCAAAAGTCTTTGGCTGAACCTCGGCCTCACAAATAGCGAATTCGAGATGATCGATAGGCGACTCAGCAGCAGTTCCTTGCCGAAGTAATGGTTCCCCTTAATTTCAATTTTGAGCCTCTTGTAACGAACGCCGCGCTCCACCTTGTAGGTGATCGTCTGCTCTTTGATTTTTAAATCGGAGTTGCCACTCTTTGCCGCCGACTCCGAAATGGCGTAGTCCACCTTGGCGTCGAAATAGCCTTCGCGTTCCAATCGTTCCTGCAGGTTGCGCTTCCCTTCTTCTAACAGGTCAGGATCGACGGACGCTTCCTGATAGATAGGAATCAGCTTCTTCAACATGCCTCTCGAGAATTTCGCCCCTACCACCGTGACCTGCTCGATAGGCCCGGCGGTTACATCCAGCGTCAGCGGCACTGAATTGTCTGCGGCATTGTAATCGCCGCGCCTCAACGAGACCCGATCACTCAGATGGCCCTTTTTTTCCATGAATTTTCGTATGCGGTCGACCGCCGACTGTCCCCTCGCGACCGTTAACTCACTGCCGGGTTTGAGCTTGAAGAGTTTGCGGATAATCGAATCGCTATATTCCGTATTGTTCTGCAGCTCCAGACGCGAAAGGCGGACTCGCGGCCCGGGATTGACCTCGACGAAAACGTCCAGTTGATGTGTATCCGGGTGCGGCTGCTCTTTGACGGTCACGTGGGCTTGGTACAAGCCGTCCAGCTGAAGGTTCTCCTTCAATCGCGTCACGGCTTCTTCCAGCAGCCCAGTTCGATATGTCTGCCCAAGCGACAATTGCAGTGCGCCGCTCGCCGATGCTTCCGAGGGAGGCGGCTTGAGTCCCTGAATGACTACGCGATTGATGTAGATATTCTGGCGCACCACGAAATCCAGCCGCACGCCGCTGCTGGCCGGTTCCGCGACCGCTTTTATTTCCGCATAGTCCCCGGTCTTGTAGAGTGTACGGATGCTGGAGGCCACCTGGTCTCGGTTCAGCGGTTCACCGAGCTTTACAGAAATGCCTTTGGGACTCGTCGACAACACTTTGCCGTTTTCGTCGACGACACGGATTTCCTGCACTGGACCGCTTGGCAACGCAGGCGGCAACTGCTCTCCCGCCGTCGCCTGCGCCTGCGCACACACTTTCGCTCCTCCCAACAATGGCATCAGGAGCACCACAATTCGCAAACCATCAGCCCACCGTAACTTCATTCGTTTCATTAATCAGACGGAGGGTAGCACAACGGGCGTTGCTTCCTCGGTCGCCTTTAGAGCTATCATGAGAGGGATTCCTGTGCTGGGACCTTATTTTACGTGATTCACGCGTTCGACCCGAAATATTCGCGACAAATCCTGTTCCAGCCTCTCGGAACGGACGGGCAGGCGCGGCTACTGGCCTCCAGTGCAGTCCTCGTTGGCTGCGGCGCTATTGGTGCCACGGCTGCCAATCTTCTGGTGCGGGCTGGCATTGGACGCCTTCGCATTCTGGACCGTGATTTCGTGGAAGTCTCCAACCTGCAAAGACAATCTCTTTTCACAGAGTCCGATGCTCGCGATTCTCTCCGAAGGCCGTGGCTGCCGAACGGATCCTGCGCGCCATCAACTCCGACGTAAAAGTCGAGGGACTGATCGCAGATTTGACTCCGGGCAATGCTGCCGATTTACTCTCCGGTTTTTCACTGATTCTCGACGGCACAGATAATTTCGAGACACGCTTCCTGATCAATGATTTCGCCGTGAAGACGGCCACTCCCTGGATCTACGCCGCGGCAGTCGCCAGTTACGGCATTACCTTTGCCATCGTCCCCGGCAAAACAGCCTGCCTTGCGTGCCTGCTGGATTCGCCCGCGGGCGCGGGTGTCGAGGATACTTGCGATACGGTCGGCGTCCTTGGGCCGATTGTGAATCTGATCGCCTCGCTGGAGGTGGCCGAGGCTCTCAAAATACTTTCTGGACGGGATGCTGCGCTGCACGGCCGGCTGCTCTCTTGCGACGTTTGGACTGGAAAATTTCAGACTGTGTACCCAGAACGCAATCCTCACTGCCCCGTGTGTGTTGAGCATCATTTCCAGTATTTGTCGGGCGAAGCGCAGCCGCATATCACCATGTGTGGTCGAGACTCCGTGCAAATCCACGAACGCAACCGTTCACTGGATCTCAAAGCCCTCCAGGAGCGTCTTGGCTCCTCGGTTACGGATGTTCGTCAGAACGGGTTCCTGCTTCGTTTCCTTGTGCCGCCGTACGAAATGACAGTATTCACCGACGGGCGGGCGATCCTGAAGGGTACAAAAGATCCTGCAGTGGCGCGCTCGTTGTACGCAAAATATATCGGGACGTGAACTCAGGCCTACCGCAGGATGCCAGTTCGCCCGGGCGGAGTGCGCATGGCGGCGCGGTCCAGGTTTTCTCGCAGGTTCATCAAGGTGAGGAACGTGCTGAGCACCCGCGCTTTCAAATCATCCGTGAGGTGCAATCCACTGGTGGCCACGCGCGCCAGCCGTTCGCCATTTTCCGTGATGAATCTCATGATTTCCCGCTGCCGTTCGTGGGGGTATTTCCCAAAGCGGTTTCCCGCCGCATTTCCGCGCAACCAGCTTCAAGCGATAACGTGAAATGAAGAACACAAAGCTTATGCTCGGCCAGAGCGGCCGGCACGTCGTGCTTGCAGCCCGAGATGTGACACAGTTCAGTCATGGGCGAAGAACTGCTGATTGTTGATAGGTAACATTCCCGGGCCGGAAAAGCTAGCCATCATCGGTACTGCTGCACCCTATTGTGCAGCGGCCCTGTCCCTCGGGCCAGACCACCCTCAAGAATCTGTTCGACCGGCCATACCGTGGCGAGACTGCGATCATTGCGACTGAAATTTGACCGCTCTTTTTTGTCTTCGCAATCGCCATCCAAAAACTTTTGCCGCAATTGTCGGCTCGCTGACAGCACCCGTTGCGCGCGCGAAAAAATCCTTAAAAACATTTTGACAGCGCATACATCCAATTGTATAAATATACAGTCGAATGTATAAGAGAATGGAATGAGCGCTACAAAAACATTTCGCCAGGGCCAGATTCTTCGCCTAGTCTCCTCCCAGCGGATCTCCAACCAGGAAGATCTGCGCCGCCGTCTTGCGCAACAGCGCATGCGCGTCACGCAAGCTACGTTGTCTCGCGATCTTCAGGAATTAAAGCTGATCAAAACCAGGGAGGGTTATCGCGCGCCAAACGGCGTTCCCGAGGAAGTCGCCGCCGTGCCCCCGCTTACCCGCGCGCTGCGCGAATTTTTGCTGGATATTCGCCCTGCGGAGAATCTTCTGGTGCTAAAAACGCCACCCAGCGGTGCGCAACCTCTCGCTGCGGCCCTCGACGGCGCAAAATTCTCCGAAATTGCCGGCACTATCGCGGGCGACGATACGGTCCTTATTATTACTCCCAACCGCAAGACTCGGGAATCTCTCCAGAAAGCCATCGAATCGCACGTGAAATGAAGGATCCCCGCAACATTGCCGTCATTGGTGTCACTGGCTATACCGGTTTCGAGTTAGCCTCGCTGCTCCTTCATCACCCAGAGGTGACCGCCTCCACCTTCTATGTTCGCGAGACCAACGGTTTCCAGTGCCTTTCGCAGCTGTTCCCGCAACTTCGCGGACGCGGCGAAGCGCCTTTGCGCGCGCTGTCACTTGAGGCCATCACTTCGAGTGCGGCAGGCACCGCGTTTCTCGCTACGCCTCACGAGGTTTCCGCGGAGTTCGCGCCCAAGCTTCTCGACGCCGGTCTCCGGGTGATCGACCTTAGCGGCGCATTCCGTTTTTCTACTGCGGAAACCTTCAGCCGCTGGTACAAGCTGCCGGCGCCTCACGCGTCCCGCTTGCCGGAAGCCGTTTTCGGCATACCGGAGCTGTACGCTGAGCATATTCGCGGCGCCAAACTCGTCGCCAATCCTGGGTGCTATGCGACCAGCGTGATTCTTGCGCTGCGCCCTCTCACGCAAGCTGGGCTTCTCTCCCCATCCCAGAATGTGATCTGCGATTGCAAATCTGGCGCGAGTGGTGCGGGCAAAGATCCCCGCCGCGACCTTCACTTCGTCGAAGTCGACGAGAATTTCCGCGCCTACAGTCTTTTTTCGCACCGCCACACGCCCGAAATTCTCGAACACACCGGGTTACCCGAATCGCAGGTGGTCTTCACCACGCACCTGCTGCCCGTAGCCCGCGGCATACTTTCCACGATTTACGTGTCGCTCGCGCAGCAGCACACGCCGGAAGCAATCGAAAAGCTGTATCGCGAATTTTTCGCTGGCAAACCCATGGTCCGCATTTGGTCTGCCGGAAAGCTGCCCGAGCTTCAACACGTGACCAACACCAATTTCTGCGATATCGGTTTCGCCCTGGATTCCGACGGCAAGCGTCTTATTATCGTCTCTTGCCTCGACAATCTCGGCAAAGGCGCCGCGGGACAGGCCGTTCAGAATCTGAATCTTATGCTGGGTATCGAGGAGCAAACAGGACTGCTATGAGGATCGTCATCAAATTTGCCGGAGCTTTGCTCGAAGACAAGGAGCAGGTCGCATCTCTTTCGCGTCATGTTGCCAACCTCGCCCGTCATGGACACGAGATCCTGGTCATCCACGGCGGCGGCCGCCTTTTCACCTCGCTTCTGAAGCGAATGGGGATTGAGAGCCAGTTCGTGGCGGGCCTTCGCGTTACCGATCGCGAAACCCGCGACGCCGCCATCATGGTTTTTGGCGGGCTCTTAAACAAGCGGCTGGCAGCTTCGATTACCGCTGCCGGGCAGCCGGCGATCGGAATTTCCGCCGCGGATGCTGCGTCATTCCTCGCGGCACCGCTGGTGCACAACGATGAAGAAGGCAGCCTCGGGTTCGTCGGTTATCTCACTAGCGTAAACGTGCCATTCCTCGAATCCCTTTGGCGCGAGAAGTTGCTGCCCGTGGCGGCTTGTCTCGGTCAGGGTTCCGACGGCGAACTCTACAATATCAATGCCGATCACATGGCCGCTGCGTGTGCGGAATTCATCAACGCGGATCATCTGATTTACCTGACAGATGTAGCCGGCGTGCTTCACGGTGAAAATGTCATTTCCGCCATTTCGTTCGAACAGGTCGAGAACCTGGTACAAACTCGTGTCGTTTCCGGCGGCATGGTTCTGAAACTCGAAGCCGCCAAGCGCGCCCTGGAAGGCGGCGTACAGGAAGTCCACATCGTCGGCGGCGGTTCCGCCGCGGCTGTTCTGGACCCACAGCTGTTTACCGTGGCTTCGAACAAAAATTCAATTTCAAGTTTGCCTGGTACACGAATCCTTCGGGCGTCCTTACCCCCCGAATTCGCGTCCCAGGCATTTGTCTAGGCTTTCGCCTTATGGAGAATAAAGAATGACCGCTACGTCTGCATCGCTCACTATCCCACTCGCCAAAGACCTGCTCACCGGCGCGGAATGGGGTCCTGCCGAAACGCGCGACCTCCTTCATCGCACCGCGGACATCAAGGCGCGGCCCTCGCGTTACGCTTCCGTATTGCGCAACAAACATATTGCGCTGATTTTCGAGAAGCCGTCCCTGCGCACCCGCGTCACTTTCGAAGTCGGCATTCAGAGTATGGGCGGGTTCGTGGTCTTCCTGGACCACACGCAAGCCCGCCTCGGCGAGCGCGAATCCATTCCCGACGTTGCGCGCAATCTCGAGCAGTGGGTGCAGGGCATCGTCGCTCGCGTGTACGAGCAGCGCGTGCTCGAGGAGATGGCGCTGAACATCAATATTCCTGTGGTGAACGCGTTGTCCGACAAGTTTCATCCGTGCCAGGCCCTCGCCGATTTCTTCACCCTTGAAGAAAAGTTCGGCTCCGTGAAGGGCTTCCGACTTGCCTACGTCGGCGATGGCAATAACGTCTGCAATTCGCTTCTTTACCTGGGCGCGCGGCTCGGCGTAAACATTCGTGTCGCCACTCCGGCGAACTACGCGCCGGATGCCGATGTTGTCGCGGACGCCAAGCGCGTGGCCAAAGAGACTCACGCCAAAATCGAACTCTTCACTGATCCGCAGGAAGCGGTGCAAGGTTGCCAGGCCGTGTACACGGATTCGTGGACCAGCATGGGTTTCGAGGCTGAAGAAAAAGTTCGCCGGCAGGTTTTCAAGCCTTATCAGGTCAATCGCAAACTCATGTCGCAGGCTGGGGACGGCGCCGTGTTCATGCACTGCCTTCCAGCACACCGCGGCGCCGAAGTCACAAACGAGGTTCTGGACGCTCCTTATTCTGTAGTTCTGCAGCAATCGGAAAATCGTATGTACGTGCAGAAAGCCATCCTGCACACTTTGTACACCTAATTTTATCGCCTTAGCCCGGAGAGAAAACGAAGTGAATCAGACTGTGCAAAAACCAAAGAAAGTTGTCCTGGCGTATTCCGGGGGACTCGACACCTCCATCATCATTCCCTGGCTCAAGGAGACCTACGGCTGCGAAGTGATCGCCATGATCGGCGACGTCGGCCAGCAGGAAGACCTGGAAGCCGCGCGGAAGAAAGCCCTTGCTACGGGAGCATCTTCCGCGCAAATCGAAGACCTGCGCGAGGAGTTTATTCGCGATTACATCTGGCCGACGCTGCGTGCCGGCGCCGTTTACGAGCATACCTACTTGCTCGGCACCTCCATGGCTCGCCCGGTGATTGCCAAGCGTCAAGCGGAGGTGGCCCTGCAACTGGGCGCCGATGGTCTTTGCCACGGCTGTACTGGAAAAGGGAATGACCAGGTTCGTTTCGAACTGGCGTACAAAGCGATAGCGCCCAACGTTCAAATCATCGCGCCCTGGCGGGAATGGTCCATCGATTCGCGCGAGGACGCCATTGCTTACGCTCAGAAGCACAACGTGCCGGTCGAGCAGAGCAAAAAGAACATCTACAGCCGCGACCGTAACATTTGGCACCTCAGCCACGAAGGCGGCGAGTTGGAAGATCCCGCCAATGCTCCCAATGAGGCCATGTGGCAATGGATTGTTTCGGCGGACAAAGCACCGGATAAGCCCGAAGAGGTCGAAATCGGGTTCGAATCCGGCAATCCCGTATCCGTCAATGGAAAGAAGCTCGGCCCTATCGATCTTCTGAACACCTTGAATGAGATTGCTGCCAGGAACGGGGTAGGCCGCACTGATCTCGTGGAAAACCGTCTCGTCGGCATGAAATCTCGGGGCGCGTACGAGACCCCTGGCGGCACGCTGCTCGTAACCGCGCATCGCGAACTCGAGCGCCTCACCGTTGATCGCGAAACCGCCCACTTTGCCCAAGCCCTTTCTGTTCGCTATGCCGAACTTGTCTACAACGGACTGTGGTTCTCGACTCTTCGCGAAGCTCTAGACGGTTTCTTCAACGTCGCGCAGCAGCACGTCACCGGCGCCGTCGGCCTCAAGCTCTGGAAGGGTACGCTCAACGTTACAAAGCGTGTTTCGCCCTACTCGCTGTATCGCGCGGACCTCGCCAGTTTCTCGATGGGCCGCTACAATCCTAAGGACGCCGAAGGCTTCATCAATTTGTTCGCGCTGCCGGTCACGGTTCGACCGAAAGGCAAAGCCGAAAGCTCCAAGGCGTAGTCCCGCAGGGGCGCCGCATGCTGCGCCACGCCTCGGCTAGCTGTCCGGAATTCGCGCTACCTGTGTTTTCGTTTGTGTAACGTGGAAGACACGCGGCCACCTGAAGGTACGGGTGGCGCACCGAAGAAACGACTGAAAACTCTCATGACTGAACGCAAAGATGACCGGCTCTGGGGAGGACGGTTCGACAAAGCGCCCAACGCGCTCTTCGACGCGTTCCAGAACTCGTTTGCGTTCGATTGCCGCCTGCTGCCTTATGAAATTGCCGTCGACCGGGCCTGGGCGAAAGCTCTCGAGCGTGTCGGTATCCTTACGGAAACCGAGGTTCGCCAAACGGTGACAGCTCTGGATAAAATCGCCGAACGCGCCGAAGGTGATCCCGTCTGGCTGGCGTCATCCAATGCCGAAGACGTTCATCACTTCGTGGAAAAGGCGCTCGTGGAAGAACTCGGGCCTGTTGGCTGGAAGCTGCACACCGGCCGCAGCCGTAATGAGCTGATCGCAACGGACTTTCGCCTCTTCGTGATCGAAGCTGCCGCCGAGATTCGCTCAGCGCTTCTCGCGCTTATCAATGCTTTCGTCATTCAGGCAAAAACGAATCTGAAGATTCCCATGGCGGGCATGACGCATATGCAGCACGCCCAGCCCATTCTTCTCTCCCACTTCCTCATGGCTCACGCTCAGGGCTTCTCACGCGATGTCGTCCGTGTGCAGGCAGCATCGCAGTCCGCGGACGCTTGCCCTATGGGCTCCGGCGCTCTCGCTGGTTGCGCATTTGCTATCGATCGCAATGCTATTGCTAGCGATCTTGGTTTCTCCCGCATCACTCCCAACAGTCTTGACGCCGTCAGCGATCGCGATTTTGCTCTCGATTATCTGTTTGCGCTGGCCGGGATTGCCACGCACCTCTCCCGCCTGGCCGAAGATTTTGTGCTCTTCGCTTCCCAGGAATTTTTTTATGTCGTTCTTCCCGACGAATATTCCACTGGCAGCAGCCTCATGCCGCAAAAGAAAAATCCTGACTCATGGGAACTCCTGCGCGGCAAAACGGGACGCATCACCAGCGCGCTTTTTGCCCTGTTCACTACGCTCAAAGGTTTGCCCACCAGTTATCAACGCGATTTGCAGGAAGACAAGGAAGCGCTGTTTGCCGCGCATGATCAGGTCAATGACATGCTCACTGTCGCGACCGGCGCTCTGTCTCTCACCAAATTTCGCGAAGACCGTTTACGCGCTGCCGCTGGCAATCCAGCCCTGTTGGCCACCGATGCCGCGGATTATTTGGTTCGCCGCGGTGTGCCGTTTCGCCAAGCCCACGACCTTATCGGCAAGGTTTTGCGCGAAGCTGAACAGCAGAACAAACCCTGGTTCCAACTCTCGTCGCAGGATTTTCGCGCAATCTCTCCCGAGTTCGGCGACGATTTCCTGCCCAGCCTGTCCGTCGAAAAAGCCATTGCCTCCAAGTCCGTACCTGGAGGCACATCGGAAGAATCCGTTCGCGCTGCCATCGCGCAGCTTGAAGAAAATCTCGGAAAACTGGAGAAACAATCATGAGCCTCGATTCGGTCGTGTACCTGCTTGAATCTGCTGCATTCCGCACGGAGGATCGGAGGTCCCTTCCGTGAGTTGGCCTTCCGTCTCGCGGATCCGCCGCCCATGAAACAAGCTCCCTCCGAAGCTGCGCTGCCTCGCGGTTTTCGTTTTGCCGCTACCGCGTGCGGCCTGAAGAAAACGGGCGCTCTCGATTTGGCCCTTCTCTCCAGTGATTTGCCGGCCTCCGCCGCGGCTGTATTTACTCAGAATCTCGTTGTCGCCGCGCCGGTCACGGTCTCCAAGGCGCACCTGCAGGCTTCCAAGGGACGCATGCGCGCGGTTATCGTCAACGCTGGTAACGCCAACTGCGCAACCGGCACGGTCGGCTACGCCGCCTCCTTGAAAACCGTTCAGGAAACGGCTCGCCAGCTTCGCTGCAAGCCCGAAGAAATTTTAATTTGCTCAACTGGCGTAATTGGCGTTCCCCTGCCCGTGGAGAAGATCATTCGCGCGCTTCCCGGAATAGCCAAAAATCGCCGTCCTTCGGCTCGCTCTTTCGCAGAGTTGTCTCTTGCGATTTGCACGACGGACACACGGCCCAAAACCGAAACATCCTCCTTTCGAATGGGCGGAAAACGCATCCATCTGGTCGGATGTTCCAAGGGCGCCGGCATGATTCATCCGAATATGGCCACCACGCTGGCTTTTGTGGCTACTGACGCCAATATTGCTCCATCGCTGCTGCAAAAAACGCTGCGCGATGTTACGAGTCGCACCTTTAACGCCATCAGCATCGATGGCGACACTTCCACGAACGACACGCTGCTGGTTCTTGCCAATGGCGCTGCCGGCGCTCCCCCGATCAAGCCCGGTTCCTCTGCCCATCGCGCGTTCACGAAAGCGCTGGAGGAAGTCTGCCAATCGCTCGCGCTGCAAATCGTTGCAGACGGCGAAGGGGCGCAACGGGTGATCGAAATTGAAGTGCGCGGCGCGAAAACTGAAGCTGCGGCTCGTCGTATTGGACAAACCATTGCCACTTCGCCTCTGGTGAAAACCGCTTTCGCTGGAGGAGATCCCAACTGGGGTCGCATCTTCGCGGCCGCCGGTCGCGCGGGTGTCAAATTTGATCCCGATCGCGTAGAGATTCATATGGCGGGCATTCCCGTCCTTCGCCGCGGGCAGCCGCTGAACTTTAACGAACGAGCTGCCAGCAATCGTCTCCTGGAGAAAGAGGTCCACGTTGTCGTGAACCTGCATGCCGGGCGGGCCGCCGCGCGCTATTGGACCTGCGATTTCACCGCGGAATACGTGCGGATCAACGCCAGTTACCGCACATAGCCTTCGCTTCTACCGGGAAGTATGTAGCTGGTTTAAACCTGCGCTGTACCTATCGCTTACGTCTTAAGCTTGTTAAGTGCGTTAATCGGTTCCGGTACTCGCCTGCACCGCTGTTGGCCCACAATATTGGTTGCAAAAACAAACAATTTTCGAGACCATTCACGGGACCACTGGGCCCCTCGCCGCCCTCGGCACTCCTTCCGGTTTGCCTCTTGGCGGACAAGGTTTCTCAGTGCGCTCCGCAACTCGTTGTTTTACGGTTCCGGACAGAAGGAGTTCGCAGGTGAAGAAGCTTTACGTCGGTAATCTTCCTTTCAGTGCATCAGAAGAACAATTGCAAGAATGGTTTGGACAGTTGGGAATCAGTCCTTCGGCCATCAGCCTTATTCGTGATCGCTTCACGGGCCAATCGCGCGGATTCGCCTTCGTCGAAGTTTCAAACGATGAAGACGCGGATCGCGCGGTTACCTCTCTCAACGGTCAAAACTTTGGCGGCCGGAACCTGGTGGTCAATGAAGCGCGTCCGCAGACCGAACGCTCGGGTGGCGGCGGTGGACGCGGCGGCTACGGTGGTGGCGGTGGCGGCGGCAGGGGCGGCGATCGTGGCGGACGGGGCGGTGGCGGCGGACGCGGTGGTGATCGTGGCGACCGCGGCGATCGTGGCGACCGCGGCAATCGCTGGTAAGAGCCTTTTCCTCATCCCTCTTTCGTGCTTCGGATCTATGGGCATGCATTCGAAGCACGCTTTCACTTCGCGAATTTCAGGTCTGAGCCGGGTGTGTCTGCTCCCGTCCACTTTCTGTCATTTCTTCGTCTTCTGAACTCGACAATCCGCCCCTCTCGCGTTTTTCACAGGCTGCAGAAATTTCTCTAGCCATCTTCGTGTGTTCCCGGTACTATCCGGCCGAACTCAGGAATTGGCGCCCTTCCCCTGTGTCCTTTCCGGCGGCGCTGCTGGTTCGGCACGTTCGCTCCGAAACAAATTGTGACCGAAACATCTCACGAGTTGACGTGTTTGAAACATCAGGAGAAGAATCTTCTTCGCTCGCTCCACGCCGGCGTCTATAAGAAGTACAGTTCGCACTTTAGTTTGTGCGAGAAAAAGATGTGGATTGCGGCGGCGGCGAACCTTCAGGCCAGTATTCCGCATCAAAGAGGACGAAAGATTTAAAGAAATGCAGACTTGGCACAAACGCGACTGGAAGCAATTTTACGAGCTTGCGCGCCGCCCTTGGCAACGCCACCGTCCGCCTCGTCCGGTCTATCCTTCCGGTATGAATCGCGTGCAACCCGCTGCGGGGTTCAGTCTGTCTGAACTCGACGACGCCGGTGTCGATCTCGATCTCGCCGAGCGCCTGGGCCTGCCAGTCGACGCCGGCCGTATCGGTGCGTACGGGCCCAACGTAACGGTCCTGCGCGATTTCGTCCGCTCCTCCCGCCAACCACTCTGAGCTGTTCCCTTGTTAGCGCCGATTCCTCTGGACCGCTCAGATCTTCAAACGTCCCGTCACGCGATTGCGCATCAGCGCCATTCACGTCTGGTGATTAGCGTCTCGCCGAGCGATTCCTGACAGACTTCGGTCTCAGCTGAACCTGGTTGCAACCCCGAACGCAGTCGGAATACAGTACTGGACCAGACGAGTGCTCCGCGCCTCTCGGGCACCGTCCATGCAAGGAGACCTCGGGTGTTCCCGCTGATCTGGAGTTTGTTGAAGCCGTATCGCGGCAGCTTGGTTCTTATCCTGCTGGCGATGCTGCTGCAAATGGCGGCAACGGTTGCCACGCCCTGGCCTCTGAAGATTGTCCTGGACAACGTCGTGGGGGAGCACAAACTGCCGGCTTGGTTGAGCGATTTGCTCAGTCCGGTGATGAGCGGCAGCTCGAAGATGGAGATTGCTGCGGCCGCTGCCATCGCGCTCGTGGTTATCGCGGCGCTAGGAGCGATCGCCTCCTACGTGGCCAACTACTACACAGCCAGCGTCGGCCAATGGGTGGCCAATGATCTTCGTATCCGAACTTACGATCACCTCCAACAGCTTTCCCTCCATTACTACAGCACGCACGACCTCGGCACACTTCTGAGCACCCTCACGGCGGACGTTCAGACCATCCAGAGCTTTGCCTCGTCTTCCACGTTAGGCATGTTTGTGGATCTGCTGACCATCGGCGCAATGCTGATTATCATGTTCTGGTTGAACTGGGATTTTACCTTGATCGCCGTCGCCATCACTCCGTTTGTGCTGCTCATGATTTCGCGCTTCAAAAAAGCAATCAAGAAGGCCACCAAAGAAGTGCGCAAGCAACAAAGCGAGATCTTGACCGTGGCGCAGCGGGGCCTGGAATCTATCAAAGTCGTGCAAGCATTTGGACGCCAGGATCTGGAAGAGCAGGAATTGAGTATCGTCAGCAAAGCCACCGTTGACGCCGCCTTGCGCGCGCGCAAAGTAAAAGCGTTTCTCTCACCAGCGATTACTATCATCGTGTCCTTGTGCACCGCGTTTGTGCTCTGGAGAAGCTCCGCGCTGATTCTCCGCGGAACGATGACCGCCGGCGCCCTCACCGTGTTTCTCGCCTACCTTGCGCAGTTCTTTAAGCCCGTAAAGGATTTGGCGACCATGACCAACTCCATTGCGCAAACCGCCGTCGGCGTCGAACGCGTCCGCGCCATTCTCGAGGCTGGCGATGTCATCCCCGAAAGGCCCGATGCACGCGAACCGCAAGCGCTCAAAGGAGACATAAAATTCGATAGCGTAAGCTTCGGCTACAGCGAAGACGCCAATGTCTTAAGAGAAGTCAGCTTCCAGATCAACGCCGGGCAGATGATCGGCGTCGTGGGCCCCACTGGCAGCGGCAAATCCACCATCGTCAGCCTCATTCCCCGGTTTTATGATCCGGTTTCCGGCAAAGTAACCCTTGATGGAACTGATGTCCGTGACCTCCAGATTCGCGGCCTGCGCAATCAGATTGCCTTTGTCTTGCAAGACACCGTTCTATTTCACGGCACTGTCGCCGACAATATTGCCTATGGCAAAGGGAGCGCTACCCGCGATGAGATTGTCACTGCTGCGGAACTCGCCAACGCCACCGAGTTTATTTCCAAGATGCCGCAGGGCTACGACACGATGGTCGGAGACCGCGGCGACACCCTCTCCGGCGGCCAGCGCCAGCGTCTCGGCATCGCCCGCGCCGTGATTCGCAACAGCCCCATCCTCATTCTCGATGAGCCCACCGCCGCGCTCGACAGCGAATCCGAAAAGTTGGTGATGGACGCCCTTGAGAAATTGATGAAAGGCCGCACGGTCATCGTCATTGCGCACCGATTGAGCACCATCCGCGATGCGGATAAAATCCTGGTTATGAAAGACGGCGCTCTCGTGGAGCAGGGGAATCACGACCAGTTGATGGCTCTCGGCGGCCTTTACGCCGAACTCCACAACGCGCAGTTCTCGCAAGCCTCCGCGGAGGAGTCATCTGCCGTGTCCCTGTCCGCGGAAATAAAGAGCGCCGCTGCCTCGGAGGCAGATTGACACACTCTCTCATTGTTCTTCCGGATCAAACCGCTAAGCCCATCCTGGACGCCATTCACGGCGCAAAGAAGTCTCTGCGGGTGAAAATGTTCTTGTTCTCGCATCCCGCGCTACTCAAGGCGGTGATTGCCGCCAACAAACGGGGCGTGCTCACGCGAGTTATGCTGAATCCCGCCCGCCGCGACGGTGAACCCGAAAACGAAGTCACCAGGAAGAAGCTGAAGGCCGCAGGTGTGGAAGTGATTGACACGAATCCCGCGTTTGACGTTACCCACGAAAAATCGATGGTCGTGGATGATCGCACCGCTTTCGTTCAATCCCTCAACTGGGCCACCAAGAATCTCACCCGCACGCGCGATTACGCGATCATCACGACGCACGGCAAGGAAGTGGCCGAAGTCGTCGAGTGCTTCGACGCAGACTGGGCCCGCAAATTTTTCCCGAAGCACACCGGCACATTGCTGATTTGGTGCAATAAAAATGGCCGCGATCGCATCGCTCAATTCATTGACGACGCCAAACATACCTTGTTCGTCCAGAACGAGCGCTATCAGGATTCCGTCATCATCGAGCGCCTTATCCGCGCCAAAATGCGCGGCGTTAAAGTTCACGTCATGGCCCGCCCGCCACACACGCTGAAGAAAGACAAGCTGATTGAGGGCGTCAGCGGGCTCCGCATGATGGATGATGTGGGAATCAAAGTGCACAAGCTCAAGCGCCTGAAGCTCCACGGCAAGATGCTCCTTGCCGATCAGTCGCGCGCCATCATTGGCTCAATCAATCTGGCCCCGGGGAGTTTCGATAGCCGGCGGGAGTTAGCCATCGAAGTGCATAAAGACGAGCTCGTCCACCATCTGCAAAAGATTGTTCATCACGATTGGAAACACTCCTACCCACTGGACCTATCCAACGAAGGCCTGCTTGAGGAAATGACGGAGCACCACGTTGACGCCGCCGCGGAGCTGGCGCTCCAAACGAAGCGTCGCAAATAGCCGCCTACCAAGCGGCGCTACCCAAAATCTCGCGGCAGAAGCCAGCGAGGAAGCATCTTCAATTCCACGCGCTTCGACAAAATCCTGGTAATTACCCTAACCGTCCATGCGATCAAATTCCCAGTTCGCAGCGCACATCTCAAGTTTCGTTACACTTTTTGCTAACTGATTGATGAACCGCACCATTGAGCATTTCCTCATTCAGCCTCTGGCTAGGTTGCTGGCAACGGATCAATTACGGGCGGGCGACCGTCTGCTCATTGACGTGCATCCACTGAAGGATTGTCTGGCGTTTGCCAGAGACACGTATCCGGGTGTCGCTGTGACGGATGCGAATCCGGTCTTCCGGACGAGCATGGGAGTTCAGGCTTAGCGATATGGAAGGTTCATCCGGTAACGCAAGAGCTTCCCGCGCCCGATCGGGTGCCTTCATTCGGGCAATGCCCGCATCGCGGCAACCTGGCTTCGAAGCGCGCGCGGGATTGCCACCATCACCAATGAATTAGCAGTCCGTCAACTTGGCAAGCCATGTGCCCATACTAACAAGGCGATCGAGCATGGTCGCTGAGAGTAGGGACGGAAAATGCTTCGAGCGGAGTTGCACCACAGGGACAACGGCTTGGTACTCAAGTTAGAAGGCCGGCTCGTCTCAGCCTGGGCGGTCCAAGTGAAATCACTTGTCGCTAGGCACTTTGTAACGAACGGGTTTTTAGTTGATATGTCGGAAGTGACCTACGTCGATTCAGCCGGCGAACAGCTGTTAATTTGGCTGCCGGCCTTACAAGCAGAATTCGTAGCGGAAACTTGCTGTGCACGAAACATCTGCGAACGGCTTCACCTGCCCCTTAAAGGAGACGTTGACAGGCCCTCCCCGTCAACGACTGAGGTGCTTCTCTCGTCCACAGTGGCCCCTCTGCCCCGCCCGGGCGGTCTCTCGTGACTCGCCCGGGCGCGGCCCCTCAAGGAGACGCCGATTGTGTCTTGCATCCATCTAACTAAAAAGAAAAAAACGCCGGCGAACGGCGTATCGACATTGGAAATCCTAGACCGGTTCGAGGACGAACATGAAATTTTGTTGAGGCTGGCGTTCGTAATTACGGGTGACATCGGAACTGCGGAACGTTCTGTCAGCGAGGCACGTGACCTGGTAATCCATGGGGAGCATCTCGTCCCTTTGTGCGGTCAATTCCCGGAATGGCTTAAGACCGTGACGATTAAAGCCGCAATAACAAACAGTCTTCCTGAAATTGCCCGTTGCGAGTCCAAGTATGTGAATCAGAATTGCACGCATTCCGAGCATCTTTTGAATGGCAATGATTCGAAGCTCACGGAGTTGCGCAATTTCCTGTTGCACGTCGATCCCGAATCCGTCATCGCCGAGCTTGATCCGCTAGCGAGGGCGGTCGCCATCCTGAGAACCACCGCACGCGCATCGATTCTGGACTGCATATTGCGGCTCAAATTGTCCCTTGACACTGTGCTTGCTGCAAATTGCAGAGCGATGGCGTGGTTCGCGGAGAAGCGAACCGGATTAAGCGATAAAGCTCCGATGCCCGAGCCGAATTTACAGAAACGATAATCCGATGCTCCCCGGATTTAACTGGACACCAACCGCAGCAGAGAAAGAGGTATCGCTATGTCCAGCGCTGGGTCAGTTCTAGATTTGCGCGTCAAGGTCGTGTTGCTCGCGACGGATTTTTCGCCGGCTTCCCTGAAGCCCCTTCACCATGCCCTGGCGATTTCGCGCCATTATCGAGCGAAACTGTACGTTGCTCATGTCGTTTCGCCTGCCGCTTATTTGATGGCCGGACCTGAAGCGCTGGAACTCGCATATCAAGGGGCCTCTGACGAGGCGCAACAACTGCAGCGTGACTTGCTTCACGATGGTTCGCTGAACGGCCTGGATCACGTATTCATGATCCGTAGTGGCCGCGTCTGGGAAGAACTGCAAGCAATCATCCTCCAAAAAAATGTCGACCTGGTTGTTGTCGGAACACATGGCCGTCGGGCCATTGAAAAAGCACTCCTGGGATCCGTTGCCGAGCAAGTCTTTCGAGACTCGAACTGTCCTGTCCTAACAGTCGGCCCGTACTCATACCAGGAGAGCCACGTTGAGTTGACGAGCGCAGTTCAGACCTTTCTGTTTGCGACAGACTTCAGCGAAGCTTCGCTTCATGCACTGCTGCACGCTATATCACTCGCCCGTCAAGCTAACGCAAAACTCATCCTGCTACATATCGTTCCAGTAGCTCCCGTATCTCAAATCCCCGGCTGGTACACCTCAGCCGAAATCACGTTAATGCGGGAGAACGCGCGAATGACTTGCGTGCGGCGCCTTGAAGAGTTGATGCCTTGCGACGAAGAGGCGCCACTCGAATGTGAGTTTCTGGTTCAGTTCGGCAGACCAAGTGAAAAGATTTTGGAGCTTGCTCTGCACAACAGTGTAGATCTGATCGTCCTCGGCTTACGTCGAGCGTCTTTGGCTAGCACGATTTCGCGTATGCCCTCTGCGACGGCTTATGAGATCGTGTGCGGCGCCGGATGTCCCGTGCTAACCGTCAGGCAGTAACTGGACGCACGAATGACCCAGCAATATGTCGCGGAAAAACGCTCAACATTTTATCCATAGTTGTGGAGATCATAAGATCTGAGACGCTCATGAATCAGTCGGAATGATTAGTATCCGTCGCGAAGGCACGCCAGGATGCACCGTCTACATCACACGGTCGACAATTCGAGCAGTCCGGGCGGTGTCGAGTTCCAATACGTGTTTTTCCCAACAGCTTAATTCTTCATCACCGGAAAGATCGGCGTGGTAACGACGATAGCGCGGACCGTCGTGAGCCAACGGTTCGTAGATCTTCTCACGTACCCACGGTTGCCCCAATACGATTAACGATAGACAGTAGGCGCATTCGTGCGAGGTGAACGCAGCGGCAACTTGTGCGCCATCCGGTGCCAGACCAGTTGTTACTTTCGCCAGGGTGCTAGAGGTTGCCATAGGGGCCTCCTAATCCAGTTGAGTTCCACCTTACAAACAGCAATCAAAGGACCAAACGTCGATGCGCTCTCGGAATACCACGTAAGTGCTCCTTGGCTTTATGAGTTGCCGGTGGGAGAGAGTTCGAGAAGACCGAAGGCCCGCTTCCGCTGTCCACTCAATAGTATGCTGCCGGTTTCCGGGCACTCAGGAAACCGATAGGTATGCACGAGCGACCACGCCTGACGGCAGTTACGCGCAACTTTCCTGTCACGATCGACCTGATGCGCGGCTGTCCTGCGCTCCCGCTGACCGAAATCGCTGTAGTGCCCACATACGGTCGAGGCCACTCTGGACTCTCTGACACTCACGCCATCTCCTTAAAGACTTGCGAACATCGTGGCTTGGCACCTGCATTGCCATAGATATGCGAGAGCAAAACGGTTAAGACCGTCGCACAAATCGGGAATACAGCCGACGAACGATTCTGGAATAGTTTCCAACTCGGCGAACAGGATAAATTGTGCCTCTGCCACCCCAGACAACAGATGAGGAGCATCAAAATGGATTCTTGCTGTGTGGACGGGAACAAAAAAGACGTGACTGCTTCCTGCGTCGGTGTTCCAGGTAGCGATGAGGCCCTAGTCGCTGCCGCCAAAGACGGAGATGAACGCGCATTTGAGACACTCGTCAGGCGCCACCGACCTAGGGTCTTTGCCCTTGCGCTGCGCTACGCGCGAGTCCATGAAGACGCCGAAGACATCGTCCAGCAGACCTTCGAGAGGGCGTTCGTCCACTTGCAGCAGTTCGAGGGAAAATCCTCTTTCTCTACTTGGCTAACGCGTATCGCCATTAACCAATGTTTGATGCTGTTGCGCCGCGGGCGTGCGCTGCGCGAGATACCCATCAACGAATCAAGCAACCCAGAAGAAAGCTCACATGATCTGGACATGTCCGATTCCAGTCTCGATCCCGAAGCGTGCTGTTTGCAGCAAGAGGCAGCACGAGTGTTATCAGCAGCGATGCACAAGTTGACCCCTCCGGTGCGGACAGTTATCGAGCTACGGGAGCTTGGCGAGCTATCTACGCAGGAAACAGCTCTGCGAATGGGTCTTTCGGTCTCCGCCGTTAAGACACGGGCCTTCCATGGCAGAAGGAAGTTGCGCCAGATATTTCAGAATCTTGAGATCACTACAAAAGCGATTTTAAGCAATTAGCCAAAACCCACTACGCCTGTTCGGGAAATCGCCATTCCTTGTCGTCGGTGAACTCTAGCATCCACTTGAGTTCACGTTCCGGGCGCGATCCCTTCCGATGAAAGCGTTTTTCGCGTTGTCTCCAAATAGCGTCTTAGGTATTCCTGCGGTATCGAATGAAGATACCGATTCACAAGCCAAGCGAACATGGCAGGTATGCTGCGGCTCAGCGCCAACATTTCGACTTGGACGTACACGCCGCCGTCCTGTTCCATATACCGCGTGTACAGGTTCATACGCCACAGATATCCGTGGTCTCTTCCAACCGGATATTCTCTTTCGTCTGCCTTCCCCGGATGCTCCACTTCAGCGATCCGTATCGAGCGCGCCAAGCCGTAGCTTCTTAAGCTGTCGGGGGCGAAGTAGTCCACATCGAACTCCGCGTTGTACACAACGGTAACGATAGCGTGCCTGTTCAGCCGGTAATAAACGTGGAAGCGTTGACCTTCACGGCCAAGAATCTTCGCCTCCTGTATATCGGGTTTGTACAGTTCAGCGTAGCGCGGGTAGTTTTGGGCCAGCTGCAACGCCTGCTTCGCGGTGCTCCCAGGAATGAACACCAGAGCCAGCCAATGATGCACGAGCCCACCTGGGACCTCGATGGGCGTTCCATCTTTCTTGGTCGTCACCGGCTGAATGAAGACCTCACCGTTCAGTAGCCGAGAACGTACCTCCGCCTCTTGAATCTCGGGGAGCGAATCGATTTGTAACCCATTCGCACCCGCAATTTCGCCGCGGATCCGCGCCTCCGTGAGATCCACATATTGCTGAAAAGCCCGAGCAGTGGGGGCTTTCAATTCCGTTCCAAATGTCTGGGGCGAAAACGATGCGCAGATCGAACAAAGCACAACGATGAGGACCCTGCTCGTGTGAACTCTTGAAATGTGATCAGATTTCTTCACCGAAGACTCGATGAACTGGCAACCGTTGTTTCTCGCTATGTGGAAATTGCGCGCTCCCCATGCTCTTACGAATCCGTTCTACTGATTATTCAGGGCTGCGACGCCGACCGCCTCGGGTTCTTCGTCAACTTGGAAAAAACAAATTCTTGCAGCACACCTGCGAGAGACGTTTCACCAAGTCGGATCATCGCCGATGAAACGACAAACCCGGATCCACGGCGATCGTTTGCCGGGAGGTACAGGGCCTGCATTCCTGCACCAGCAAAACTTCCAATCACATTCGAGTAATTGGGCTGCCACTTTTTATTGTCGCCTTTGCAGATCACCGAACTTGCTAACGCATAGAGAATCCTCGATTTCTTACTACCGGTTCCTTTGTAGAAGTAACGAGGATCCTGCTTGAGAATCGATGGCATTACCGCGCCACCAACAAATGTGGAGACGAAGACATTCGCGTAGGTCGCGCCATAGCGCTTTGCGTATCCCTCTGCCCCCTGTCCGTAGGCTCCCCAACGGTCTGCGGCCTGGTCAATGCCAGCCAGCGTACCGACCCCGACAAGCGTGACAGGGTCGCTAGCCGATTTCCAAGCCAGTTCGAACTTGTGTTTTGCCCCTAGAGGAGCGGCATTATGGTCGAAGCTGAGATAAAAATTCGGAACGATACCGAGCACTCGCTGCTTTTCTTCTTCCTTTATCTGTACCTCTGCCAGTTCCTGCTGCGTGAGTCCCACGACCACTTCGGTTATCTGGGTCGGAACAATCAACATAATCAGTGGCGTGACGAACGTCTCCCCAGATTGCAAAGTGCCGGAGAATTCTTGCGGCGCGAGACCCGGCGACGAAATGCTGAGCTGGAATGGGCCTGGCGGGACATCCGTAAACGCGAACAGCCCGTCCTCATTCGAAGGCGCCTTCATCTCCGAAGATTCGCCTTCACGCTTAAGTGTCACTACAGCTCCGTTTATATCGAGCCCGGATTGATCAACGATTTTGCCGCTGATGCTTCCGGTTCGCTGTTGAGTCGATTGTCCGGTCGTCGCCGTTTGGCCCTTCGAAACTTGTTGCGACTGGCCCGGAAAGCTGCAAAGCAGCACTACCACGCCCAGCCATAACGCCTTTCCGGGTACATGCATCGCCCTTTTTTTTGCGTAAGCCATGGTCATGTCTTTTTCTTAAGTCTCGTTTCTATTTCGGTCGTCTGATTGGATGCTTTTGCCTCGCCCACCGACGCATAAGCCGGCAAATAGCATTCGCTGTTTGAGCTCCTGCCAACCTTTGAAACCGTATTGTCGCGCGACCACATAGCGAGCATCGTCAAGTCTCGGTCGACAATCCCCTGCGAGAGGGTCGTGGCACGAGTATCGTTGCATTGCCTTGGGATCCATCCGTCGCAACTCGTGCAGCAGTTCCCTAGCTTCCTTTTTGAGCGCGTTGAGATTGCGCCGGGTGTTTAAGGTACATGCCATGTCAACTCTCTTTGTTCAGAAGAACTCTGCCCCCCGCGATGCCTCGGGTCCGCACTCCAAGACCCATTAACGATTTGGGCCCGCACGAGCTACTCGTCAGTCTGGGCAATTACTTTTCCCCCCGATCTTCAATACCTCGTGAACGATCTGTGCCCAGACGAACTTGATCACCCAAGCATCGTTGTAGTAGTACGCGAGATTGTGATTCAAGGTGGAGAAGCAATGCCGTTGACACTGTTTTTTCATTGCCGCTAGTTGCATCTGATCGAATCTCGCGCCATCAAGATTTCCCCAATCAAAAGAGGAAGCATACGTCGGAAAGCAGGGAGTTAAAGTACCGTCAGTACGGACGACGACATTACTCTGGCCCGCTCGACACTTCCAGTCTGCGAAGTGAACTTCGCCGTCGGCGTCCTGCACAATGCCGGGCATGGACCTGATCTGATTCAGCGTCGCGTCCTTCTTCTGGCCCTGTCCGTCGCCGCACCAGGCTAAGCTCTTCAAGTCACCCGAATTTCCGGCCATGCGCATAAACGCCTTCATTTCCGCGAAACGCGGTGCCGAATTCACCATTCGGTATCCCGCCTTCTTCTTTGCGATGAGCCAGTCAATCAGTTCGTCGACTTCTCGCCAATCCTGGGGACGAAGGTATGTCGGGTTGTCCAGCAGATGCTTGAAGTGATCATCCTGTTCCAGCATTGGGGTCTCATTGATGTGGTAATCCGTCGCGGTGCGATGCGCGTGAGCGTACTCGGTCAACTGCTTAACGTCCTCGATATTGTTGCGACAAATGTTGATGTTCAGAAACACCACGTAGCCGTATACGTACTGTTTTCTCAGCAGGTGCGCCAAATGAGACTCGATCGGAACTAATGCTTTGGGCAGACCAGGCTTCTCGTCCCATGCATCCACGGCGATGTTGAAGACCGCCACTCCGGCATCCCCCAGGCGGTCGGCAACCTCCCGTCTCAGTAGTCTTGCGTTGGTCGCAATGTAAATCCAGAAACCCTTCCTGGCCGCGTAGTAAACCAGCTTGTGCACGAATTGCGGACGCAGCAGCGTCTCCCCGCCCATGAGCGCCAATACTCGGCAGCCGTTGTCGTAAAGCCAGTCGATTGCCTGTCGCGCCGTATCCTCGGTCATACCCTTAACTTTGTTGTTGAACGCCCAGCAGTACCAGCAGTCCAGATTGCATTTATATTCGACAAACAAGTACGCGATCATCGGGTGGAACTCGCCAGGCAGCACCCGCGATCGAATGTACGGGAACAGCCATCCTCGCATCGCACGTTGCACCAGAGACGCCGTCCAGTCGCGCTTTTCTGGAGGGATTTCCGGACCAGGGTCCGACAGTTTTTGCGGATACTTGGGAAATACGGGCTCTGGGAACACCATCCCCTTCGCTGTCGGCGGTTGCGGACCATTCGGACCCGAAGCCATCAACTCCTCATGAACATCAGCATCGATACGGAATTTTGGAACCGTGCTCATAGTCCCTCTCCAATTCAGAACCTATTTGGGAACCGCACACCTTTATAGCTGCTTTGACGTCTTTCAAGGCATTCCCATCGCCACGACCCTATCGCTGCAACTTCTTTTCTTGTACGCACATAGTCGACGCCAATACTTCGCACCTCTGCCCGCATTCAGGCACTGCCCTCGAACGGGCACGCCTGAAATTCCCGACCATTCGCAAACCAAACAGGGACCGCACTTGAGCGGCAAGTTACTTTGGCCGACGATCTGCAACATCCACAGCGACGGATCAATATTTGACATGTCAAAGGAGACCTTCGAGGTGCGGAAATGAAGAAATCAAAATCCAAGAACGAGTTCTGGTTCGTTTTGGCAATCCTCAATATGCTCGCCCTGGTGTATCCAACGAGTTTTTACCTGCGGGCTGATGGCACCGAAGATCAGGTTATGGCCTTGGCCGTGCTACTTGCGCTTGGGATACTGCTTGCCATCGTCGACACAGTCAGCGTCGTGGTCGCTTATTCATAATCAGGACAATCGAACCTCTGAATCAGTGCCGCTCGCCTGACTGGGAATTGCCTTGGCTAGCGGGTGTACGACCTGGGGCACTGTGCTACGGCCACCCTGCTCTGTCTCTCTCCTCGAAATCATTTCCTCGCGGTACGATTTCAAGAAATAGTCGATCGTCTCCACCCGAAGCTTGATCGAGGCGACGGGCTTGTTCTCGTCCAGATCTTTGAAGCAGAAGTAAGGCGTCCCGGACTGCTCGATAATGCGCTCAACGACTGAGTATACCGGCGCGTCGTGACCGCATTTGAAACTGGAAATCTCCACGGCCACCAGATTTGGATGGCGCGCTGTGAATTTCGCCGCCCAAATTTTCAAGTTGCTGCTCGCCGCGGTCGCTGTCTTCCATACGTCCGAAATATCCAGCGGGTGAGTGATGATCCCAGCGCGAGCTTCTTCCCCAAACAGGCGTTCTAGCAGGTCTTCGTCCAGCGGCAGCGTGTTCTGCGAAAATACCGGGTAGCCCAGCTTTTGGAATTCTCCTAAAATGCCGTGATTTAGGCCCGGATCGTGATGATAAGGCCGGCCAAGCATGACCACACCTAAGCGGTCTTCGCGTTCGAGCATATCCAGAACCATCCGCGCCTGCCGGCGAATTTCGCGCTCATATGCTTGCCAGGCTTGATAGCCCACTTCGACTGCTCGCTGGTTTTCCTCACGAGACAGCCCCAGAACGGGGTCCCAGCACTCGAACATCTGTTTCGCGAACAGCCTCCGGTCGGAGAGATTCACCAACGGATGCAGATACCGAATGTTGTTCTCCGCGAAAATATCGATTTCCTTCGTATAGGCAGCCTCGACCGTTTCCGGGGTCACCGCCGCCGTTGGGCAGGCATTACAAGCGCGAGTGTGAACCAGCGGTGAACAAAGCACGTCGAACATAGGAAGGAAAATGTAGTTGAGTGGTTTGCGCGCACGCTTGGTGAAGATCAAGTTGTGAAAATGCGCAATCGCGATCTTTGACGGGAAGCACGGGTCAATCGCACCACGACCGCAACCTGTTCGATACATCTCATTGCTCGTGTAGTCCGAGTAGACAATGTTTTCTGGAACGACCCCAAGACTTTCCAGGTAAGCACTGAACAGCGGAGCATAAGCATACATGTTCAGAATGCGGGGAACACCGATGCGCAACTTCGCCCGGTTCCTCATCAAAGAAATACGACGATTAACGGCGGTTCTCCAGCTCCGGTTCGGAATCTCATCGAAAACGGGCGCGGGGTGGCGTGATTTCCAGACTTCACGGGCGGCCAACTCCACCAGGTTCGGATTCGCCGCGCGGATGGAATCCAGGCCAGCCTTGAGTTCTTTCAGGCTGCTCATATCTTGCACGGTGCCCTTTTCACAGCTGGCAATGATCACGCGACGTTTGCCCGCTTCGCGTAGCGCTCCAGATTGTGTGGAGACGGAGGTTCCTTTTCCGCAATGCCCGGTGTCGATGTCCAGGAACGTTCGCAAACAGTTGTTGCTGCAGAAACGACAACGCGTTTCTTCGCTTCGCATCGTTCGATAGTGGATGTCGCGTACCGCGTCCAGCCCGATAAACGTGGTCCGATGTCCTTTCTCGTAGAGCCGCTTCGCTTCCATCGCGGCTCCGATCGCGCCCGCCTCGCCGCAATGCTGGTGCACGATAATCTCTGGCTGACGTTGTCCGTTGCCGAAGCTGCGGCGAATGAAGTCCACCTCTGCCTTCACGACCGCCAGATTGTTTTGCGTTCCACCCTGCAAGATGAACCGAGTCCCCAGGTTGGCGATATTGGGTACGTTCGCCACATACAGGAAAATGTTTTTGGGAAGGACGGCCGCTAGCCCGGCTAGGATTTCTGCGGGACGCCAGCCGTTGCGCTGGAAATTCACGATGTCCGACTGCAGAAAGACCCCGCATCCGTAACCAAACTCAGGCATGGTTTCCGCCGAGAACGCGAGTTCGGCAAAGTCCTCCGTGGACACACCAAAGGCCTGGGCGGTGGACTGAAGAAAGTACCCGTTTCCGGCGGAGCATTGCGTATTGAGCCGGAAGTCTTTTGTGCGCCTGTTGCGCAACATGATGATCTTGATGTCTTGTCCACCCACATCCACGATGCAATGCGGATCCTTGTAGTAATGAAGCGCAGATTGCGTGTGTGCTACGGTCTCGACCAGCGCCACATCGGCGCAGAGAACGTCGCGGAGAACATCCTTTGCGTACCCAGTTGTACCTGCACCCAGGATCTGTAACCGCGCGCTTTGCGATTCGACTTGTCGCCGCAATTTTTCCAACAGCTCTTTCGTGTCCTCGATGGGATCCCCGTGGGAGAGCTGGTAGGCTTTGCCGAGCACGTCTCCGCTTCTCGAAAGAAGCACCGCTTTGGTCGACGTTGATCCAGCGTCCAGACCCAAAAAAGCACGTACAATTTCGTCCGCACGGAAGCTCGCAGCCCGGAACGGCATTCGCGCGTATTTTCTCTTAAACTCCTGGAGTTCCTCAGGCGAGCAGGCCAGGGTGGCCTGGCCGTTTCCGGCCTTGTTTTCCTGGCGATCTTCGTCCACATAGTGAGCCAGGCACTCCGTTCCGACATACCGTCCGGTATCCGCTTTCTCGCCTTTCCCGAATTCCACGGCGCCCACAGCGGCATAATACACCGCGTCATCAGGCACCTTGATCATGTCCGCGGGTTGAAGTCCTTCGGGCAACTCGATTTTCCGCGCTTTCCAAAGGTGAGCAATATTGTGAGTCCACGCTTCGCGCATTCCGCGAATTAGCGCGTTGGGCCCACCGAGCAATAGGACTTCAGGACGAAGCGTGTTGCCCCGAGTCAGTACCGACAAGTTCTGCAGCACGATGGCATCAAACAGCGAAGCCATCAGCTCGTCGGAGGGAATGCCCTGTTTCTGCAAACTATTGATGTCCGTTTCCGCAAAGACGCCGCACTTTCCTGCCACCTGGTGCAATCGGATTCCGTCGTAGGGCTGATCCTTCAGCTGTTTTGGAGCGATATTCAGTTTGCCCACGATTTTATCAATCACCGCGCCGGTTCCCCCCGCGCACTTATCGTTCATCGTGGTAATTTTCTTCTTCGGGCCCCCGCTCGCGCCCTCCTTGAAGATGATGATCTTCGCATCCTGCCCCCCGAGTTCGACTACGGAATTGACTTCCGGGTGGAGCTTCTCGACAGCAAGGCAGACAGCATTCACCTCTTGCACAAACTTCGCGCCGATCAGGTTTGCCAGGGAGTTGCCCCCGGAACCGGTGATGAACACGCGGCAGTTATCCGGACAAATCCCAACTTCTTTCTCGATTTTGAGCAGGAAATCCAGTAACACTTCCGGTTGACGGCTGTCATGCCGCCGGTAGTCGCGCCAGAGGACACGGTCATTGCTGGCTTCCACCGCGATGGCCTTCACGGTTGTGGACCCCACGTCGATCCCGATGAGAAAGGAAGCGCTCATCGTTGTTCCGCCGGCCGCAACACACGAATACTGGATTTTCGTTTCATTCGTCCGGCTACATGCAACACAAAGTTCGCGGCCACTCCCGCCACTCCGGGGTGCTTGCCTATGTGATGAAGAGGGCTCCGCATCTCGGGATGCTCCGCCACATAATCGCGAATGTCCTCTACCCTCGATCCTGTAACTGCCAGGCAGCGGTCGAACTCCGCCCATGCCTTGGCTTTGGCCTCGGTAAGTGCCATCTGTACCCTGCTCTGGGCGTTAACCTTACCTTCACCCGCCGTTTCAATCGGCAAAAAGATCATTTCTGGGAACCGATTGACGACCGCAGACTGAACTCCGTCCGACTGCGATGAAGGCATACAACCGAACGGCTTCAGTGCCAGCACCATGTGACAGAGGTGGTTCGTGGTGTAGTAAACGTTTTTTCCCACTTCCAGATGCCCCTCGCCACCCCGGGCAAGCGAGTGATAGAACGGGTGCGCCAACCGAGCCAGTTCGTTCTGTGGCAGAAGCGGACTGGCAATGTCACCCAATGCGTGAACCACGCGCAGGTATTGCCTGGCCCAAATTCGCTCCCCAAGAGTCAGTGGTATCCACTTTTTTCCGAAATGAAGTTCGTTCAGTAACCGCTTCTTAAAATCCCACCACGCTGCATCCGGATTTGGCGCGTCCAGGCCCTTCCGTTCTGTCGCGTTTGTCTTGGCCTGATGTAGAAGGTACATCACCCAGTTGCCAATCGAATCGACGGCCACCTGAGCACCCTCCCGTTCCAGGAACGCGAACATGTCGAAATTGCCATCGCTTTCGGTCAGTTGTGCCCAAAACTCACCTGTCACCTTTACAATTGGCTTCACTCGTAGACGATCGACCTCAACGTGGTCCAAACGGGCGCGACAACGGCCAAGCGATTCGCTGTACTCCTTGCCATACAGGTGATCGCGCACCTTCAGAAGCACATTCAGGACGTTCTTGCATTTCTCCCTGCGCGCAAGCCGGGCAGCAAGCCATTTCGGAGAACGATCGAGGACTTCGAAAACGGGACGGTCCCGCAGCAACCGGCTGAGTTCATCTGTGATCCACTCGAGCCCCCGGTCCGTCTCTCCGGGCACCACCTCGTATGGACGGAGGTCGTACGCGATTACGTTTGTAATGTCACCCAGATTCAAGGCGTTCATCGCGCCCATCCCCAGGTGCACGGTGAACTTCAGTCCTGGTTCGCCTGACTGAGCCTTGATCCCGTCGCTTTCAGAAAACAACAGGACGCGGAAACCACCAAACCCCGCGTTTTCAAGCGCCATTCGATACTCCGATTCGTACATACCGAAACGGCACGGTCCGCACGAACCCGCCGTGAAGAAAACATAGTTGTCGAGAATTTCTTGCTTGGAGAGACCCCGGGTCTCCAATTCGCGCAGATATTGGATCAGGTTCCCCACTGTGAAATAAGTCGGGTTACATTGGCCAGCGTTCCCGAAAGCTCGCCCGAGGTGATAGCTCGAAAGCGTGGGATTGGGCAAAGGCTGGCAATGATAGCCACAGCCCTGAAACGCAGCCTGTATCAGTCTTTCGTGCTTCCAGGTGAATCCCCCGAACAGAATGGTCACATGATCGCGCTCTTCGGCTGTGAAGGGTCGCTCCGTCGGCCTGCGAAAATGCTGATCCAGCACCACGCTTACACACATTCCCCATCGATGAACGTGCATTCCCGTGACCAATCCCCGATCCACCTAAGTACCTTTCTTAACGGTTTGATGGGCAACGACACAACTGCCTCAGCCCGCTTTAATTGGTGAGAGGCTGCCCCCATTCGGGCACTGCCCGTCCCGGGGCACGCCACCACCTGGAAGCCCGCTCGATCTCTATCAAGCAAGCACATAGCGGCAATGTGGCATCCGGTCTGCCATTACACATGATGGAGGGACCAATCCAGGCCGCTTGCACGTGGAATTGAAAAATGCTTCGCGCAGAATTTCATCAGCTTGCGAATTGACGCCCGGCCCCATCGACACGCCGATCTTGGGCAAGATGTTCCCCGAGAAAGACGCGGCCGCCCAGCTTAGAGAGAAGATGATCGGCATGGTTCCCATGAAGCGCTGGGGGGCGTCGGAGGAAATCGCGAAGGCCGTCCTCTTCCTCGCGTTCGACGCGACCTTCACGACCAGCGCCGAATTTCCGGTAGACGGAGGATGGTCTCAACTCTAAGGGGTGGACCCTCCGGGAGGGTAAGCTGGCATCGAGAACGGTCTTCAATGACTCGCATTCCATTGCGCACCTGACGCAATAGCGAACCCAGTGGCGGCGGCTCGGTCGTCGCCACTGCGCGCTCCTCCCCTGACCTATACATTCAAACTTACCGTGTGAACCTTCGTTGCGTTGTTTCTTACCGCCCTCTCTTAGCCAATGTTGGCATGTATGCCCAGAACAAAGCACGCAATAGGCTGGCCTAGACGCGTCTGTATAAAGCGACTTTACGGTGAGCCAGTTCATCAGCACTTAACGCGGGTCGTGCTATAAAGATAGGCCAATCGCGAGCAGGAGAAATCGTGGGGCGGTCAACAAAGTGCCGGACCTGTCTTATCGCAGCGAGTGTGCCGCTTTACGGAACCGGAACTGGAACGGCGGATGAGTTGACGTGCGTCAATAACCACCGCCCGTCGATCTTTTTGGCCTCACCGTCAAGGTCTACGTGGCTCTTGGCTGTCCAAAACGGCTGGCCGGTGGCTGGATTCAACGACACGTCGAAGTAATGGCATTCGAAATACACCGATGATTTCCATTGGCCGTAATAATCCTTTACAGGGACATACTTCGTTTTGTACGCCGGAGACAGCGAGACAAACTTATTGGCTGCCTGCAAGCCGCCGGAAACATACTTGAAGAACGTGCACAGCGTGCCCTGTTGACCGGTGGCAGACGTGTCGCCCGAGGGTAGAGGGCAACTTGCGGGATCATCCGGATCGCCGTTGCCGATATAATTTCCTGCGGTGGCAGTAGTGTTGACAACCGTGAGTTCGGCGTCTTTAGTCCAGATCGCGAGTACGTCGCGGATTCGCTGAGTTATCACTGCCGGCGAATCGCCATTCACTGGATCGTGCACGCTGACTGCCGCGTGAAAGGTTGCGTGAATCTGGTGCTCCAGTTCAGCCGTTTGGGCCAGTTGTTCGTCATCGTCGCCTCGCCAGCCACCTGCATGGGCCGCTCCTATGGCCCCGGTGATTCCAACGGCGAGCAATGCCGCAACGCATGTGGACTTCCCAAGAGTTCGCATCGATGTATTGGATTTCATGATGTCTCCTTTGTATCGAGCCGCGCTAAACGCTGGCGGCTGCGGGAGCGAATCGTGACTTGAAGGGCGCAACAAGGCAAGGACTGGGGAATGAATTGAGGTGAAGAAAGGTGAAGCTGTAAGTTGCTGATTTGGCAGGTTGTTTACTTCTTGCTTCCAATCAATGGTATAGTTGCTGCCCCAAATTGTTGGAGTGTCATGCCCGAGCCCACCTACAGCTTCGGCGATTTTGAACTGCTCAGCTCCCGTTTTGAATTGCGATGCCACGATCGCCCTCTGAAGCTCGAACGCATTCCCATGGAATTGCTCATCCTGTTGCTGGAAAAAAATGGGCAGGTGGTGTGCCGGCAGGAGATTATCGAGCGACTTTGGGGCAAAGATGTTTTCCTTGATACCGAGCACGGCATCAATACTGCCATTCGCAAGGTTCGGACCGCGTTGCGGGAAGACGTAGAGCGGCCGCGGTTCATACAGACGGTTTCAGGCAAGGGTTACAGGTTTGCATCTTCCGCGGTGAGTACGAACGCGAACGGAACGGCACCGTCCGCGAAAATCCTCCCTTCCGCAAATCCGGTTCCCGAGAATGAAGTCTCAACGCCAGCGAGCGTGGAAGCTGGCGCGATCAGTGCTGGCCAAGGTTTGGCATCACGAAAGTGGCTCTGGGCGGCGGTTGCTTTGCTCGTGGCGGCAGGGGCGACGTGGGCACTTAATGTTGCGGGGCTGCGCGACCGGGTTTTTGCGAAAAACGTTTTTACGAAAAACAGCATCGGCCCGATTCACTCTATTGCTGTGCTTCCTCTGGCGAATCTTTCCGGCGATGCCTCCCAGGATTACTACGCCGATGGCATGACTGACGAACTGATCACCGCGCTGGCGGAAAACCGTTCTCTGCGGGTAGTTTCACGGACTTCCGCCATGCAGTACAAAGGCGTCAGCCGGCCGCTGCGGGAGATCGCGCAGGCGCTTGGAGTCGACGGAATTCTGGAAGGTTCGGTGAATCGTGGCGCAAAGCAGGTGCACATAAATCTTCAGCTGCTCTATGCGCCCACTGACACCCACATCTGGGCACAGAGCTATGACCGTGATCTGAACGACGCCCTGTCACTGCCCGAGGAAGTCTCTGCAACCATCGCCCGGGAAGCTAAGGTTTCTGCCGCTCCAGCGCGACCGCAGCGCCACGTCAATCCTGAAGCGCACGACGCCTATTTACGGGGGCGCTATTTGTGGATGGCCGGTAATTGGTTGGAAAGCCAGAAGTATTTTGAGAAGGCGATCCAATTGCAAAGTGACTACGCACCGGCGTGGGGAGGTCTTTGCATGAGCGTCATGCTCGCCGGGACCGGCCGCACTCCCATGCGCGAAGTCATCGATAAAGCGGAAGCCGCCGGCCGCAAGGCGATTGAACTGGACGACACCTTCGCTGAGGGGCACCACGCCATGGCATTTCTGTACCTGTTTGGTAAATGGGATTGGGGCCGTGCGGACGCGGAATCGCGCCGCTCGTTGGAACTGGATCCAAACTTCTCCGAAGCCCACCACATCCGTTCTTACATTCTTCTCGCCATGAACCGCCCGGAGGAGGCGCTGCAGGAACAGAAACTGGCGACTGAGATTGATCCTTTTGAGAGGCCCTGGGCCCTGGGCAGGGCTTATTACTACGTGCGGCAGTATGACGCTGCGATTGAAGAGTTTCGCATGCGCGCCAAAGCCGGGACGGCTGCGCTGTGGGTCCATTCTTTCCTTTCCACGGTATACGGGTTCAAGGGCATGGAGAAGGAATCAGAGCATGAACTTGAAGAGGACACTCGAATTAATCGTGGAGAGGAAGCCGCAGCAGAGATCCACAGTGCCTATGAGCGCGGGGGGAGACGAGCAGTCCTGCGACGGCAGCTAAACATCCTTAAGACGCGCAACCGCAAACAGCAGGTCTCACGCTGGGACTTGGCGGAAGCTTACGCGGCCGTTGGAATGAAGGACGAAACGCTCCAACAACTGGAAGAAGCTTATCTCGAGCATTCAGAGTACCTCGTGTTTCTGCAAGACGAGCCCGTCTTCGACTTCCTGCATTCCGACGAACGTTATCGTGCACTCGTAAAGAAAATCGGTCTGACGCCTTAGCACCCAAAACCCAGGCCACCGTTTCGGATGCAGGAGCGGGGACGCGACGGCTCCTGCTACCATTTTTTTGCTCTTCTGCCACGCCACGGAACTCTGCGTATGCTCGAACTTTCCACCCCGGTCCAATACGTCAAGGGCGTTGGCACGAGGGCTTATGGGCTGCATCCAAAATTCCCACTTCCCGCTTGGGAAAGAAGTCAGTTTTCCTCGGTCTTTTTAGGTGGCTGATTGACTGTCACTCCCTCCAGCGGCACGCGGAATAGTTGCCGGTGAGCCAGCAACAATTCGGAAATCACGTTCCACACGCGGACTTGTGGTTACCTATCGGATCTTCAGCCACGTGCGAGACCGCTTGGGGAAGGCGCGGCTTTTCCGATGCCCAGCCGGCAGATCCAAGTTGACCCCCGTATCGACGAACACTGACTCGTCAGGCGATTAGGTCATACGCTGATTTTGGTGGGTCTTCGACCGCCAAATGAAGATTGCGATGCGCCCGCTGGATGCGGTCCACTTCCGATGCCTGAACACGCGCGGCAACGCTGTTTACGGTTCGGAAGGCGTTGCCGCAGTTCAACATTCGTTGAGTTTACGAACCGCTTCGTGTGGTCTCGGTCTCGATGGGTCAGGGCCTGGAGCTCGCGTCCATCTCGGAGGCCCGCGCCATTGCTTGCGTGTCGATATACTCCTTGATGTGCTTCACTTTGCCATCTCGAACGGTAATGTCGAAGACCCACTCGTCCTTGTACGGCTTATTCGTAGCATTGATTTTTCCCGTAGCGACGCCGATGACCAGAACCCGGTCTCCCTGCGCCACGAATTCGGGGGGCTTTGGGTATTTCATTTCCACCTCTTTGGACGCCTTCTTAAGCACAGCCGCCAATTCCGCGTGCCCGCGGTACGTGCCGGCCAGCGGCCAGCCCTCGCCTGGAATGATCCATTCAATATCTTCGGCAGCCAACGCCAGCAGATCTTGCTCATTGTAGCTGCCCATTGCTGCAAAAAAATCCTTCACAATCTGGACATTCTCTTGTGTACTCATCGAAATTTCTCCATTTCCCATACATCGGATCGTGTCCGATCCAATCGGACGCTTTGAAATCCTTCTTGTCGGGCCAAATCACACGGTGGACGATCGATTACTGCTCCTTCTTGAATAAATCCTGAAAGATGAGCAGGCCCCAAGTGCGGCCGCGTGCGTGCACCAGCGCCCCACCCTCGTTGAGCTTTCCCAGCTTGACGGGTGCGAACCCGAGTTGTTTGGCCAAATCCGCCACGGGAGCGATCGCGTCCTCGTCGTCGCTCGATAGAAAGACGACCCGGTGGCCGCCCTCGAAGATTGGATCGGTAGCCAGGGTGGCCGCAACCAGGTGATTGAAACCTTTCACGAGCTTGGCGCCGGTGAACGACTTCGCAACGAAGGCGGAGGACGGGAGACCGTCTAGTTCCTCGGGTGGGACTGGAAACGAATTCATTGCGTCGATGACCGTCTTGCCTTTCCAATTCGGCAGGGCCTTCGCAACCTCGCGATGTTCGCCGAACGGGACCGCCAAGATGATTGTGTCGGCCTTCAGTGCATCCCGCAGCGACTTGGCGACGACCGTGGGTCCAATCGCCCGAGCCTGCGGTGCCAAGGCCTCGTACGGCCGGCGGCTCGCAACGGTCACGTCGATGTTTTTACGGGCGAAGGCGTGGGCGAGTGCCTGGCCTATCTTTCCGAATCCTACAATCGCGTAGCTCATAATGTTTCTCCGATCTCGTATTGATATTGATTCCCGACATTTCACGGCGCGGGACATCAAGTTCCGTTGTGTGGCGACCTTCCGTAAACGTCCCGCAGTAAATCACTGCGTGCGTCCGGAAGTCAGCCACTAGCCGAGGTCTGCAGACGTCAGATGGCCGAGAAGCCGCCGTCGACGTTCAACTCCACCCCATTCACGAAGCTCGAATCGTCTGAGGCAAGAAACAGCGCGACCGTTGCGATTTCCTCAGGTTGACCCATCTTTCCCCGCGGAATTAGGGACTCGAACATCTCCTTGGCCTCCTTGGTGAGAACTTGTTCCTGCATCGGTGTGGCGATCGGCCCCGGGCCCAGCACATTCACCCGGATATTTCTACTCTTCAGTTCGTTGAGCCACGTGCGAGCGAAGGAGCGCAATGCTGCCTTGCTCGCCGCATAGACGCCGAAACCAGGAAAACCCTTCACCGAAGCAACTGAGCCGGTCATGATGATCGATCCGCCATCATTGAACAGCGGCAACGCCTTCTGGACCGTAAACAGCGTTCCGCGCGTATTCAGGCCGAAGGCCGCATCGAAGTGCTCCTCGGTAATCTCGCCCAGCGGTGCGGCCTCGCCCTTGCCAGCGCTCGCGAACAAGACGTCGATCCTGCCCTTTTCCCGCTTGACCGTATCGAAAAGGCGGTCGAGGTCGTCGAGATTTGCCGCGTCACCGCGCACGCCGGTCACGTTCCGGCCAATCAGCTTGACGGCCCCATCGAGCGCCTCCTGCCTCCGGCCCGTGATGAAAACGTAGGCGCCCTCTTTAACGAAGAGCCTGGCGCTCGCCAGCGCCATGCCGCTCGATCCACCCGTGATGACTGCAACTTTTCCTTCAAGCTTTCCCATAATTACCTCCTTCGGTAGCATTGCGTACAGGTAGTAGATGTCTCTAGCAGTGGACGAGAGCTGTCCAGGAGTCCTAATATTTTGTCTATTCGTCCACGATAAGAGGATGGGTTGGACCCGATAACAGACATCTTCAGAACGATGCACGTAACCGCTTTCGGTCAGCACAGGCTCGAAGCCACAGCCCCGTGGGGCTTGATACAGGACAAGCAGACCGAAGAAAAAGTCACGCCTGCCGACAAAAAGATTTCACCCAAAGATTTGGCGCACTTCGCCATGCTTTCGCGCGGCAACTGCTGGCTGAGTGTGGAAGGGATTCCGGAGCCGATTCCCCTCACCGGTGGTGATTGCTTTTTGCTTGCCCGGGGGACCTCGATTGTTTTGCGCGACAGCCCGCGAACACGTCCGAGGTGGAGTTTCCGCGAGGTCGGGGCCAAAGCCAACAACAATGTCGCGCATTATGGAGGTGGTGGCGCACCGACGACAATCGTCTGTGGGTCCCTGAGTTTCGATCGCGCCAGCCTGAAGCCGATCACTCAGTTATTGCCAAGCTTCATTCTGATTAAGGCAGATCAGGCACGCACGCTTGCTCTTCACATCACGATACAGGCGCTGGCGTCAGAAATGGCAGAACAGGCGCCGGGATCTGAAGTCGTCGCGACTCGGCTGGCCGAGGTTCTGTTTATCCAGGTACTCCGGGCGCATATCGCGTCGGGACCGAAACGCAACAAAGGATGGCTTCGTGCGATTTTCGACCCTCAAATGGGCATTGCGCTGAGTGCCATTCACGACAGAGTGAATACACCCTGGACGGTCGAATCCCTGGCCGAAGCGGCGGGCATGTCTCGCTCCGCATTCGCAGCACGTTTCAAAGAGCTAACCGGACAAACACCGCTGGAATACGTAACCGAGTGGCGGATGCAGAAGGCGATGCAGTTACTACAACAGCGTGACAAGAAGCTCATAGACGTCGCTCGGTCGGTCGGTTACGAGTCCGACGCGGCATTCAGTAAGGCGTTCAAGCGAGTTGTTGGGGCTAACCCTAGTGAATACTTCAAACGTGGTTTTGAAGGCCGCGGGATTGCCGGAATGGCGGAAGATTTTTGAAGCGGAGGATTCTGACTTTGGCGGCGGGGCCTAGGTACCATGGAAGTGCGTTTTCCACTGAAATGGGTGCCCCAGGTGCCTCGCATTTGGGAACGGGAGACCACGGATTCAAAACCGATCGAAGCAGACCACGATCAGTCCCGGTAAACGCGCTAGCAAGAACCGTCGCCTTGCTGACGACAAGCGGACATATCAGTACTAATCCGGTGCCGGTGAGCGCATTGACGATTTGGCACCAATCCAGATGCATTGCTTCCGCGAAGAGCGTTTGAAGTATGCCGTTACGGGGCAACTGAGCCGAATTACGGACATTTCTTCTTTCCCGTCTGTGCATCACACGAAAGCTATGCTGCCGTTGAGCGATCCGGCGCCCCGCGAATATAACTTTGAGAACATGTCGCCCTTTGGTTACCCATGACCCTATCGTTATTTGATTCCATGTCAGCTAGACTGCTGGAAGATGGCAAGTGGATCGCGGTGGGATGCTGTCATGGCAAGGGTCAAGTACATGGATTACCAAGCCCTATTTGCTTCTGCATCCTTGCCAGCTATTTCTGCGAGATGAGGCGAGTTTATTTATGCCCATTCCGACCCGGGTCACCGCAGCGGCTTTATTCGTTCTGGTTTCCACGACGCAGGGGCAAGTGCAAGCCCCAGTACAAGTGTCGACTCAGGGGCAAGCACTACCGGCGGACGATGATTTCAACGCTCTTCTCGGGCCTGCCGCCGCAGGGGACGCGCAGGCGCAATTCGCACTCGGGAACGACTATATCGATGGCCGCGGAGTAGCCCAGGACTATGGCCAGGCAGTGATCTGGTATCGCAAGTCTGCCGCCCAGGGTTATGCTCCCGCGCTGAATCAACTGGGCTACATGCAGGAAAACAAAATTGGCTTGCCGCGAGATTACAAGCGGGCCCTGTATTACTACCGTTTGGCCGCAAAGAAGGGCAATGCGCTCGCGGAGTACCATCTGGGGGCCATGTACCAGAGTGGGCTCCAGGTCCGGCGTGACTATAAGCAGGCCTTTGAGCGGTACCGCAAGGCGGCGGACCAGAATCTCGCGGATGCCGAGAATGAAGTCGGCTATTTTTATCGATGCGGATGGGGGGTCAAGCGCGACTATGCTCAGAGTCTGGACTGGTACCGCCGCGCCGCCAGCCACGGCAGCTCTGGCAGAACATGGCAACGCTGAGGCCATGGAAAACATCGGCTATAACTTTCAGAATGGCGTTGGTGTGGCGATCGATTATGCCAAGGCCTGGCCCTGGCTTTATAAAGCCGCGGCGTTGGGAAGCGCCACCGCGGAGAATCAGCTCGGTTGGATGTATCAGTACGGGGAAGGTGTGCCGGCCGACAATGCTATCGCTGTTACGCTGTACCAGCTTTCTGCCGATCAAGGCAACACAAGCGGTAAGGACAATCTCAGCGATCTCTGCGTCGACCTGTACCAAAGCGGTGACAAGCTGTGCCATTCGGACAACATCTCTGTGAGCGACCCTGCCATCGAGATGATCCAGCGCCGCGCGCAAATTCGGGACCTCCGCGCTCAAATTATTGGACTGGAGACCGACGCTCTGCAAGACGACATGAGCGCCGACGATCTTGCCAATATGGGCAAGAACGGTAAAGGCAAAAAGAAGAACGACATCACTAAAAGCATCACTAAGGTTATGGATGGGGTTGGAACGGCCCTTAGCGTTAACCCCCGTCTCGATGCCGCAAACCGTCGCGAGCAGGCGGCGCGCCTGCGTGAAGAACTGGCTCAACTCGAGCGTCTAGACCAATCCTCCGCTAATGTCCCCCCACCCGTACCTTAGGATCCTTCCCGTAGGACGATCTGTACGCAAGTGACAGCTCAAAGTCTGCGCGCTGGCACACAAACCCCACGAGCGTTCGAAGCGTTCGTAATCCAATTCCACTTGGCTGCATAGTTGCCAAATGGGATATGGATTATCGAATGGCGATATCAGGGCAATGCACACTCATAGAGCGCGATTTGCGCAGTTCAGAGTGGTTAGGTATCGGGAAACGCGCATGTACCCATGCATTTCCCGGTATTCATCTGATCCTGGAATTGTCGCGCTATGCCGGGCGGTTCGCTTCTTCAGCGTTGGCGCATAGTGTGGCCGCCACTTTCGCCGAAGGCTACGGATGCGCCGATATTGAAAACCCAGGAAAGTAAAGCTCTCTTCCTTTCTCAGATCCACCATCCGACTCTTGTCCTCGTTGATCGCAACGCGTAGTTTCGCGAACTCCTCACGCAGCCGCCTGTCTACCGCCCTCACCAGCCAGTCGTTCCGCCGTTCCGCATCGATCAAGATCACCATATCGTCCGCAAAGCGTGCATATTGGACGTTGGTTGACTTGCCCCTTCGCGTGGTGTGTACCGCCTTTTCCAGCATTCGGTCTACCTCATTCAGATAGAGGTTACTGAGCAGCGGTGAAATCACCCCGCCTTGGGGAACGCCTTTCTTCCCAGTCGCTTTCAGAATCATCTTGAGCAAATGCATGACTGCATCATCTCGGACCCGCCGAGCCACTTTCTCTAACAGCAGAGAATGCTGCACGTTATCGAAATAGGCAGTTAGATCCAAATCGATGATGCGCGTCTTCTCTTCGACGATCGCTTGGGCTACTCGGGCTACGGCTTCGTGCGCCGTCCGCTTCGGTCGATATCCATACGACCCTGCTTGGAAATCAGCTTCGAAGATCGGCTCCAGGATGAGCTTTAACGCCCCCTGGACCACTCGATCACGGATTGCGGGAATCGAAAGGACGCGGACTTTCTTGCCCCCATCCTTCGGGATCTCCTTCTTCCGTGCCCTGCATGGGCCGATACGTGTTGGTAACTAGTTCCTCCCGAACCTGTCCGAGAAAACTTTCCGCTCCGCTTTCCTCGATGGCTTCGAACGTGACCCCGTCAATCCCTGGTGCCCCGCCGTTACTTCTCGCCATCTGGTAAGCTTCCCGCAAAGTCTCCATCTTGCAGACGTGGACGTATAGTCCCCAGAAACGCCAAAGCGGTTCTGCCTTCGCCTTGACATATAGACTCCTTCTCAGGTCCTGCAAACTGATGGGCGCTTTTGTCATCTCACCCTTGCCTCCCGTTTTGTTAGAGTCATTACAAACAGCAGGGCCTCTTCGCTCGGCGGACGTTACTCCGCTTCCTCGCTACTACAGACCCAGCCGAATCCCTCTCGCCATCTACCGATTTCCCGGTGCTGCCGGTTATACGGCTTCCCTGCTCCGCCGATTTCTCGACGGGACGAGGAGGGTTTCTCCAGTTGCTAGGCATGACCTTGTCACCGTGCTGTCCCTACCAACCCCGCCGAAGTGTTTCGCCGCATCAGTCCTTGCGACGCTCCATGCGCCTTCGCCCGAGAAGTGAGGGCTCGGCCTTCGGGTTTCAGTACTTTCGAGGCCCTATGGGTTTACTTGCGTTACGGCCCGGTGGCTCGCTCGCCATCCTTATTAGATGGCTTCGTCAATAGGCTTCAGGATTCTCAGTCTCCTTCCTTCCTGCTATTCAAGCTACGGGGCTCGAACTCTTACCCCGATGGGACTTCACCCACTGTTCATGCCAGCCTTCGCTGGACGCACTTCTCGTTACCTATCGCCTGTTCCGATCTGGATTACCTCCGGTTTGCCGACTACACACCCAGAATCGTCGCATTCTCGCTAACGTGGTCCACGGGCTATAATTGCGCCCACGCATGGCTCTGACCTCTGGCACGACACTTGGCCCTTACGAAATCGAATCGCCGCTCGGCGCCGGCGGCATGGGCGAGGTGTACCGGGCGCTTGATACGCGCCTAAATCGTACGGTAGCGATCAAGATTCTTCCTGCGCACTTGTCTGACAACTCCGAGGCCAAACGGCGTTTCGAGCGCGAAGCTCGTGCCATTTCTTCCTTGAACCAACCCAACATCTGCACGCTCCATGATGTCGGCCACCAGAGCGGGACCGACTATCTCGTGATGGAATACCTGGAAGGGGAGACTCTGGCTGATCGGCTGCGGAAGGGACCGCTTACACTGGACCAACTGCTCAAGTACGGGATCGAAATTTGCGAAGGCCTGGAACACGCGCACCGGACGGGCGTCGTTCATCGTGATTTGAAGCCAGGCAACGTGATGCTGCCCAAGGCGGGAGCCAAGTTGATGGATTTCGGCCTGGCCAAAGCAGTCGAACCGGCGTTGCCCCCGGCGTCAAGCCTGACCCTGACGGTTTCGACTCCCGCCGGAAGCCACCCGCTGACCGCTCAGGGCTCGATAGTAGGGACGTTTCAATACATGTCGCCGGAGCAGGTGGAAGGCAAGGAGGCCGATGGGCGCAGCGACATCTTTGCCCTGGGTGCAGTTCTGTACGAGATGGCGACAGGAAAGCGCGCATTCGAGGGGAAGACGACGGCCAGCGTGATTGCCGCGGTACTGGAAAGAAATCCTCCACCGATTTCAAGTGTGCAGCCGATGTCGCCGCCGGCGCTGGACCGCATCGTGAAGACCTGTATGGCGAAGGATCCGGACGAGCGCTTGCAGAATGTGCATGATGTCAAGCTGCAATTGAAGTGGATTGCAGAAGGCGGATCGCAAGCCGGTGTACCCGCCCAGGTTGCCGCCCGGCGCAAGAACCGTGTGAAGCTGGCGTGGTCGCTGATGTGCGGATTCGCGATTCTGGCAGGGGTTATTGCGCTGTGGACTTACCTGCATCCTCGCCCGGCGGGCGCCGCACCTGTGCTGGCATTCATTCCTCCTCCGCCCGATACTCGCTTCCTGGCGTTCGGTTTCGGCTCGGGACCCGCCGTGGTTTCTCCCGATGAAACCAGACTGGCATTCACGGCCATCGATCACAATGGGACAATTAAGCTGTGGACACGCTCGCTAAAAGCCAGCGATGCCACCGCCATTCCGGGCACTGATGGAGCGGCTTCGCCGTTCTGGTCGCCCGATGGCCGTTCGCTCGGATTCTTCGCCGGCGGTAAATTGAAGACCGTGGAGCTAAACGGTGCAAATATGCAGGCATTGGCCGATAGTTCTGCGCCCGACGCATCGGCATGGGCCCCGGACGGCACCATCCTGTTCCTGCCCAAGCTACGTCAACTGTTTCGGATTCCTGCGGCTGGCGGCAAGGCGGTTCCGTTCGGGATTTTGGGCGCCAATGATCAATGGGAACACAATCCCGCAGTACTGCCGGACGGAAAGCACATTCTGGTCGGTGTGAGGGACAAGAAGGGGCATGAACGCATCGAGTTTATGTCGCTTCAGTCGTCGGAAACCAAGCTCGTGCTCGACGATGCCGACGTCCCCGCTTACGCCGGAGGTTTTTTGTTTTTTATCAGGGACAAGAAAGTATTTGCCCAAGCCTTTGACCCTGCTTCCGGCAAAGTCTCCGGCGCTGCGACTCCTTTGGCGGATGCCGATAGTTATTCCGTTGCGGGCCAGTCGGTGCTCGCCTTTCAAGCAGTCTCCCGGGAAACCCGCTTGCAGTGGTTTGATTCGACTGGGAATCCACTGGGCACAGTTGGCCAGGTTGCATTTCACCTGGCCCCAAGAATTTCTCCAGATGGCAAGCAGATTTTGTTCCTGGCGGTTGCCCCCCAGAACCGGGATTCCGAGGATTTGTGGTCAGTTTCCGCGGCTGGCGGGGTCAGCACGCGAATGACATTTGGTTCAGGCGGTAAGGGATGGAGCGTGTGGTCCCCCGATGGAAGATATATCGCGTACAGCGTGCGCGCTGACGGAAAAAACAGCATCCTGCGCAAGCCATCCGATGGGTCTGGTGCGGAAGAGACGCTGCTAACCCTTGGGCCGGAGATTTCGTACTCCCCCTCTGTAGATTGGTCGCCTGACGGCCGGTATTTGTCGTACGACGCTTTCAACATCAATCAGGGACGGATGACGAACTGGATTCTTCCTCTGTTTGGCGACAAGAAACCGTTCCAGCCGGCACCGGTTGCCGGTAGCCAGTATGACGGGCTCTTTTCGCCCGACGGCCACTGGCTGGCCTATTTTTCCAGCGAGACTGGCCAGCCGGAAGTTTACGTAGTCCCCTTCCCGGGACCGGGAGGAAAATACCAGATTTCGCACGGCGGCGGATGGGACGTTTGTTGGGACAAGAAAGGCGACCTTTACTTCTTGAGTACCGGCAACCAACTCATGAAGGCGGAATTGAATTTGACGGCGCAATCCTTGCAGGTGAAGTCGCTGCGCCCTCTGTTCCAGATGAACCTTTTGGACGTGGCAGCGCCTTTGTTCGACGTGACGGCAGACGGCCAGCGATTTGTGGCGGTAACCCCCGCCCGCGCCGAATCTAGCTCGATCAGCTTGTTGCTCAACTGGCCTGCGCTGCTGAAGAAGTAAGCCGTCGCCATCCATCCCGAAATCGTTCTGAGAACGACCTCGCGAGCCGCAAAACGCCTTCAGAACTCGTAAGTTGTTTCCACTCGGCGGATGACGGGCAACCCGGAAATTATCGGTTCGTCGGTCGGATTGGTATCGCGCTTATGGGAAGTGACGCTTGCTGTCACGCTACTGTCACGCTACTGTCACGGTAGTGGTGGAAAAACGCTAGAAAACGCCGAACAAAAGGTAAACATGGAAGAGAAGTTGGCTCTCGCGCTTCATCGCAACTGCTTTATTCTCCTCGGAAAACATCCGCTCCGGCAAATTATTAGTGAATAACGCTTATGGCTGTTAACCGAACGGCTAACCGGGGCTGTCTTGCACGACTTCCGCGTATTTTGGCAGTCCCCGCGGTCTTGTAAGTTATTGTAAGGCGTAACGTTGTTACATTGGCAGGGTAGAGGTCGAAGGTTTTACGCGGTGAGACGTGGAATATTACGCTTGAGATTCGAAGATCTCAATCCATAGCTCCACGGTTTTGTCGTGCCAATCCACGTTTCCGATGAGGCTTGCCGTAGTTCGTTTTTATATCGGTCGCGCAGTATCTGAGCGTCGAGTTTCTGGGAACGGAACAGATAGTCGGCATCGTCCCTGTCTTTTGCTGCATTGTGCTCTAGTTTCGACAGGATGCAGTCGTATGGATCGGGCACAAGCAGTTTCAGGTATTTAAACTCGCCTGGAGCCATGTCAGTGAGCCTGCTGCCGTAATCTTCCGGGAGGTTTGCAACGGCCACACGGTGAAGCCAAACTCCATGTCTCCTGTGAAGAGGTGAGCCCTGTCCTGTTACCTCGTCCAAGTTGAGATTCGCAGGAATCGCGGCGTAGTAGTCGATATCGCCTGTCGTGCGCGGCAATCCGTAGAAATACGTGAAGACGAACCCGCCGATGCAGTGCAGTTCGAGGGATTCGTCCAGCATCCCGTCGAGTTCGGCCAAGAACTCTTTCCATGGTGACGGGAGCAACCGTATTTCCTTGTTAAGTGGCATATTGAAGGTGTTCAGGCCGCATGTCGGTTAGCAAGTTCCAGTGTGAGGCGTCCTCTGTGCGATTCTTCCGCAGCCAGTCCCTCTCACTCGCTGTCCTAGACGGGCGGTAGAAGGCATCTTCCTTCGCCAGCCGGCTGTCGTCGAGCAGATTTTCGAGTTGGCTCAATTCTGCCGATCTCGCACCCTCGTGCCGCATTTCTGCAACGCGTCTCGCGAGGCTAACGACAAATCCCAGCCGATTTTGGAGATTGAACTTGCGGGCGTTCTCGACAAGCCAGGAGTCCGGCTGCGCGTATTTCATCGCAACCCAAGGCAAGGCTTCCGCGACACGTGCATCGAGACGCTTGTGTGCTAATGCTGTCAACAAGACTTCAAAAGGATGCTTCCTCGGCGCGCGTGTGCGGAGATAAGCAAACCCCGGATAGCCCAGTTTCCCGAGCAACTCCGTCAACCGTTGATCGTCGGTCTCGGTGGGTACGAAGACATCAGCTACCGGGAGCACTTCTGGAGATAATCCGTAAACGGAGGTCGCCCGGCGAACGAGTTCGGGTGTGAGGCGCCTTTTGCCGTTTTCGAGGAAGTTCAAATACGCCTGGGTCATCCCCAAGTGCGCGGCAGCTTGCGCCTGAGTCCATCCCCTGGCGAGGCGCGCGGATTTTAATTCAGGCGGCTTCATATTTCAGATTATAACAAGCATGTTATAATGCGTCAAGTTGAGGAAGATCGCCGGGATCTTCTGGTCGTTTTTGCGAGGCACGTAGAACTCATCGCGGTCGCGTCCGTAGCGGTGTCGCATAATGTACGGAATATCTGGCGCTGGGAAGATCGCATCAGGAGTTCGATCCCCACCGCCCCTACCAGTTTTCTTATAGAGCCAAGGGGACTTGCGAAATCGCGAGGCAGCAAAAGGCAGCATTGAAAGCATATGGCGTCGGCTCTGAGATTGAGGTTCTGCGGTGCGGACGGCGGGCCGGCGATCTGAGACGTAATGTCAAGGCATGGCATTCTATTGTTGCTTGTTGTCGAGAATTCGGAATCCCGAACCCAATTCAGCGGACCGATTGCAGCGGCTGCGGGATTCACGTTTCGCAACGCCAAAACATTGACATCAACTGATGATGCTGGGTTCTTTTCAAGTAGTTGAATTTCGAGGAGACGCAGTGCGGCTCAGAGGCTATTCGCAGGTATACTAGGACGTACTCGTACTAGGCATTGAAGAATCTTGGTGTGTAAAGCGTGACCAAAGTCACAGCGTGACTTGATCGCTCACCCGTACAATACGTGGGCCGTGACGGTGTGAGCCAATGTCACGTACATTCACCCCCGAAAGAATCCTCGAACACATCCAAGGAGAAGCGCGTGCCTTGCTACATGACTTGCGTCTCGGTGACCCAGTAGCGGTCAGAGCGTTCTATCTGCTGGATTGCGAAAGCAATAGTTCACGGGCCAGACTGACTGATGCTCAGTACATCATTGCGCGAAAATATGGATTTAAGAGCTGGGAGTACTTGAAGCAGCACCTGGTCGGGGAAAAATCTACGGCGTCATCTGTTCCCCATGACGACCAAACGGGTGTGTGATCGGGCCAGAGTGTGCCAGTGGCCGCACACACGGGCTTAGCCAACGTTACCGTAAAGTTCAGAAGTAAGGAGACAGCAACAATGGATCGCCAAACGCCGATTTCCTCAGAAACCGATACGACATTCTCGATTGATACTCAAGAACAAGTCCGTCGTCGCGCCTTCGAAATTTACGAACAGCGCGGAAGGGAAGATGGTCACGAACTAGATGACTGGCTGCAAGCGGAAGCGGAGGTAGTTTCGCAGCGGTCGAAGGCGATGGGCGCAACCGCATAGGTAATCTCCAGTCAGCCAAGAGAGTGACCCGGACTTACTTCTCGTAAAACGACGAGGATGTTACGCGGAGGTGGTTGAAGAAACTGCGTTGAAATGGCAGTATGAGCGTGAATCCGCGGGTTCAGGTCGCTCCACGAGGTTTCCTCATGTGCAAAGTCGTGGCCCTTCTGGCGCTCCTGTCTCTACCGTTGTATCCCTGCGCGCTGCGGGGGCAAACCACGAACGGTTCCATTACTGGCCGGGTCACGGACGTCGAAGGCCGCCATCCCCGAGGCGAAGGTCGCGGCGATCAACGCCGGGACGAATTTCCGGTATGAGACCGTCACCAATGGCGCGGGCGAATACACGCTCGCCAATCTGCCGCCGGGAACCTACCGCATCGAAGTGGAAAAGTCCGGATTCAAGAAGCTCGTGACCTGCACGACACGCTGCTGCAGAGTTTTCACGGCATTTTGCTCTTCCTGCAAAGCGGAATCCATCTGCTGGACGAGCATCCAGCCGAAGCCAAGAAGACTCTGAAGACCGCGGCCGAACAAGCGGAACGAGCCATCATCGAAGGACGCGAGGCGGTGCAAGGGTTGCGCGCATCGACGGTGGAGCGCAATGACCTAGCGCTGGCGATTAAAACGCTTGTCGCAGAACTCGCGGTGGCGGACAGCCGCTCGCACCGGCCGGAATTCAACGTTCAGGTTGAGGGCATCCCGCGCGACTTGCATCCGATTCTGCGCGATGAAGTGTTTCGAATTGCTGGGGAAGCCATGCGCAACGCCTTCCGGCATGCGGACGCGGAGCAAATTGAAGTGGAAATCCGCTATGACGAGCGGCAGTTGCGTGTGCGAGTCCGCGACGACGGCAAGGGCATCGACCCGAAGCTGCTGAGCGATAATGAGCGGGAAGGACACTTTGGTTTGCGGGGCATGCGGGAACGGGCCAAGCTCGTCGGCGGTAAGCTGACGGTGTGGAGCGAACTCGATTCGGGCACCGAAGTGGAATTGAGTATTCCCGCGAGTCGCGCGCACACGGTGCCCGATGGACAGCGGTCGTGGCTCGCCGAAAAGCTTGCGAAGCTTTCTGGGAAAGACACGGAACTAAAATCATGAGCGCTGACGCACAGCACCGTTTGAGCATAATGTGAACTGGGGTATATAACTAAATTGATGCTCATCGGCTGCAAGAGCGGTAAAAATGGCTTCTCGCCTACTTCCATTTCGCGCTAGGTCATCACGCGCTAAACCGCAATTGCTCTTCCTTCGGTGCGCGTCATTTCGGCTGGTTGTAATACTGCTGATTGCGGCGTTCACCTGCCCATGGGCTGAGGCGCAGACTTCCGCGGCCGCCGATCAGCGGATTATCCACGAATCATGGACGTTCAAAGAGGGGGCGCCGGAACAACCTAGGGCGTTCGCACAAACCGCTGACGGTTATCTGTGGGTGGGAGCGCCAGCTGGATTGTTTCGTTTCGACGGTGTCCGTTTCGAGCTGTTCCGGTCCCCCTTCGGTGATCAACTGCAGTCGACAAATGTTTCCGCGTTGTTCGCTCCTGCCAATGGTGGTCTCTGGATTGGCTATGTTTTTGGAGGATTCAGCTTTCTCAGGAACGGGAGAATTACAAACTTCGTTGATGGCACGGGAAGTGTTTTCGGTTTTGCACAGGATCGGAGTGGCATCGTATGGTGCGCTGCCAGCCGTGGCCTGTGGCGATTCGATGGGTCGTCTTGGCAGCCTCTCGGCGCCGAGTGGGGTCTTGTTCCGAAGCAGTCAATGGTTCAGGTAGGGTTGGATCGAGATGGCATACTGTGGGCGTTAGCAGGGACCACTTATGATTCCGTTGCAAAGCAATTGTACTTCCTCCCGCAAGGCGAGAGGCAGTTCCGAAAAGCCGGTGATAATCTCTTTGTAAGAAGCTTTACATGGGATGCCCACGGTACGGTTTTGACGGCCCATGAAAAAAGATCACAAGAGCCGAACCCTGGTATTAAATGGGAAACCGGACTTCCCGCGTATCCGATTCTAAAAAAGAACTCTGAGCAAGTTGTCGATCTTGCCAATCGCATTTGGTTTTTTGCACAAGGCCCTATCCTGAATCATTCTGCAGATGAGCCTCTAGCGGAGATTTTCAGCAAGGTTTCGCCTCACAATTCCGAGGCTTACGACATCGACTTTATAGATTACGCGAGGCTGCTGGATCGAGAAGGCAGCGTCTGGATTGGAGCGGATACTGGTGTTCATCGTTTTTCGTATAGTCCACTCACTCAACAGGACCTCCCCGAGCCGCCGGGACCATTTTTCGTGCTGGCACCTGATGAAGGCGGGGTCGTGTGGATCAGCGCCGGAAATGGCATGGGATCATCCTCCCTCTATCGTGTAGCAAACGGGAAAGTCGATTTCCAGAGATCGCTACCGGGAGCGTCGAGCTTCGCATACCGGGCACCCGATAAGACAATTTGGTTTGGCGGCGAAGGGGGAGTGTGGCATATGGTGAATCGCAGTCTCGCGAGAGTTGACCTGCCGCAAGAGATGGTGCGGAACGGGAATGCTGTGTTCACAATGACACAGGACGGGACAGGGGGAGAGTGGGTCTCCTTCGGCAACGCTGGGCTCTATCGACTCAAAGATGGCGTTTGGAAAAAGTATGAAGGCCGGCAAAGCGTTCCGAACCCGCAACCGCATTCTTTGCCGTCACCTGCCACGATGCCGGGTTGCCCTGTCTTGATTGCATATACGGATACTCTGAAGCGAGTCTGGTTCGGCTGCACGAAAAGCCAGTTGGCTGTGCTTGACGCGGATCGCGTGCAAAGTTTTGGGCCAAACGATGGGGTTCAAGTTGGCAATGTCACAGCGTTCTATGGGAGGGGGTCAGAAGTCTGGGTCGGCGGAGAGTTCGGACTGCAGCAGTTCGATCACGGGCGATTTCATACAATCAACGCGGTGGATAAGGAATCGCTTCGCGGAATCTCCGGAATCGTGGAGACCGGCAATGGAGACCTTTGGCTGAACGGGTTGGGAGGAATTGTCCATATCCGCCGGGCAGAAATCGTACAGGCGTTGACGAATCCTGCCTATGACGTCAGCGCTGAGCGCTTTGGTAGGCGAGCGGGACTTCCCGGGCTTCCATCACAGTTGCGCTACATGCCGACAACGACAGAAGGCACGGATGGGCGGCTATGGTTTAATGTAAATAACGGTGTCGTCTGGCTAGATCCAAATCGAGCTTCAAACAAGATCCCGCCACCAACGGTTTCGATTGAGTCGATCTCTACCGACGAAAAAGGGTTTGCGGTTGATCAACCTGAAAAATTGCCAGCGCATACTGGCAATGTACAGATCAGTTGGGCCGCCATAAGCCTCTTGAATCCGGAGGCGATTCATTATCGTTACAAGATAGGAAGCGACTGGCACGATGTTGGGAGGTCTACCTCCGTCACCTATCGAAATCTTCCTCCCGGCACATACCACTTCGTCGTGGCTGCTAGCGACACAAACGGCTCGTGGTCTGACAATTCTGCAAGCGTGGAGTTTACTATTCTCCCTGCGTATTACCAGACGAACTGGTTCCGTGGAGCGTGCGTGGCGGCGCTTCTGGTGATGCTCTGGGTAATCTATGAACTGCGGATGTGGCAACTGGCAGCGCAATTCAACATTCGTCTCGAAGGTCGGGTGGTCGAGAGAACACGAATTGCGCGGGACCTACACGACACGCTGCTACAGAGCTTTCACGGCATTTTGCTCTTCCTGCAAAGCGGAATTCATTTGCTGGACGAGCATCCGGCTGAGGCCAAGAAAACTCTGAAGACCGCGGCCGAACAGGCGGAACGCGCCATCATTGAAGGACGCCAGGCGGTGCAAGGGTTACGCGCATCGACGGTGGAGCGAAATGACTTGGCACCGGCCATTAAGACGCTTGGCGGAGAACTCGTGGCGTCGGACAGCAACTCGCAGCGCCCGGAATTCAACGTTCAGGTTGAGGGCATCCCGCGCGACTTGCATCCGATTCTGCGCGACGAAGTGTTTCGAATCGCGGGAGAAGCTATGCGCAACGCGTTCCGGCATGCGGACGCGCAGCAAATTGAAGTGGAAATCCGCTATGACGAGCGGCAGTTGCGGGTGCGCGTACGCGATGACGGCAAGGGCATCGACCCAAAGCTGCTGAGCGATGACGGACGCGAAGGACACTTTGGTTTGAGGGGCATGCGGGAACGGGCCAAGCTCATGGGCGGTAAGCTGACCGTGTGGAGCGAACTGGACTCGGGCACCGAAGTGGAATTGAGCATTCCCGCTCACGCGCGTACACGGCACCCGATGGACAGCGGTCGTGGCTGGCCGAGAAGTTTTGCGAAGTTATCAGGCCGAGACACGTGAACTAAAATCATGAGCGACCAGGCGAGCCCGATTCGCATTCTGGTGGCCGACGACCATCCAGTCGTTCGTGAAGGTGTTGCTGGGCTCGTCGGTGGTCAATCGGACATGAGCGTTGTCGGCAAGCCTCGAATGGACGCGAAGCGATTCAGCAGTTCCGGGCACACCATCCCGACGTTACGCTGATGGACATCCAGATGCCGGAGATGAACGGTCTGGACGCGTTGATCGCGATTCGCAACGAAGTCCTGAAGCGCGAATCATCATGCTGACTACATACGCCGGGGACGCCCAGGTGCATGCGGGCGATAAAAGCCGGCGCTCAGGGGTATTTACTCAAGAGTTCGCTACATCGAGGAACTACTGCGATACGATCCGAGCCGTTCATGCGGGAAAAAAGGCGATTTCGGCTGAGGCCTCGTTTCGAAGTTGCCGAGCATGCCGCCGACGATGCCCTGACACCCGCGGAAATTCGCGTGCTGCGGCTGATTGCGAAGGGAATGCCAATAAAGAAATTGCCGAGCAGCTGTCCATAAGCGAAGAGACGGTGAAAGGGCAGGTCCGAAACATCCTGTCCAAATTGGGCGCGAAAGACCGTACACAAGCCGCGATGATCGGGATAAAACGCGGCATCATCGAGTTGTAATTCGGTCTCGAAAGAGTCCCTCGACTCAGGCCTTTTGGGGCTTATGCAGTAGAGCGAAGCGCGTAATCTGATCATGTCATGCGTCGACTTTTCTCAACTTTCGCCCACGGTGCGCCTGGCCTGGGTCTTTTATTGCTGCGAGTGGTTGTCGGCTATCGCCTTGGTTTTTTACGCAGCGATGGCACTCCGCGGCGGTGCCCCGGTTGGCCCAACCGTACTGACTGCGCTCACCGGGGTTGTAGGAATACTTTTACTTGTCGGTCTGTGGACCCCCGTGGCAGGAACTGTTCTGGCGATCCTTGCGTTATGGAGAGCCTTCCTGCATCCCGCCGATCCTTGGAACTGCATCTTCTTAGGGACCCTCGGTGCTGTCCTGGCCCTCCTGGGACCGGGAGCATGGTCGGTTGACGCCCATCTGTTCGGGTGGAAGCGCGTCGAGCTTCCGATCGAAAGAGTAGCCCCTGCCCCCTTTCGAGGCGTTTTTCCCACAAAAAGGGCCCACATCCCCCGGCACAGTGCACGCCGCAAACCGATGTAGTGTCCACAAATTACCGATGTAGGGTTGCCCGCCGGCGGGACTCCGAGCACACTCCCGTGCAGAGAACAGGGCCGTCCAGCAAGAAAACGACGAAAGTTCATCGGGCAGCTTGACCGGGTTCACTGAGTGGGGCGTGGTTATGGATTACGAAAAGATGAAAGCGTTGATGGAAGCAAGCCGCGAGGAGTCATCGGCGCAACGCAAGCCGCAAGTCAAAGAGTTTCCTAAGCCGGAGTCTAGGCCGGATTGGAAATACCTGGATTCCGTACCAAAAGAACGGATCGCAGCTTAGTGGAGGTAATAGTCATGAAAACCCCGACTATATTTCAGTGGTTCCAGATTTTGCGTAAACATCATGGATTTACGGTGTTCCAGGCAGTGCGGGGCGCGCTCTGGCTGGCGAGCTCGCCGGTATTCTGGTTCAGTCAGAGTTGTACGACGGAAAGGCCGGGAATGGCCTGAAGGTGCTTCGCGTTGAGAGTGACGACGCCGAAGCCGAGATGCAAGGGCGTAGTGCCGATGATCAGATCCGGGAAATCGATGCCGGTGCCCCGCGCCATCTGCTCACCATGGATTCGTCCCGCCAGTCGAGCTAGCTCTAGCGTGAGTGGATGTACAGCCACGGCCTGATAGAGTTCTTCTCAAAAAGCCTCCCGGCGCTCGCGGTCTGCATCGCTCTTGGCACGATAGATGCCGTGCGTCAGTTCCACAACTGTCACGGCGGAAAGGGCTGAGGCTGTTGTTCCGCACACAGATTCAACGCGCTGCAAGACCTCCCAAACACTGTCTCTACGCCTTTCGCCTGCAATCAAGATACTGGAGTCGAGGATCACTCCCATGCGGGCGGGTTCCACGGTCTGCGGTTGCGGATGATCTCTTCCAGATCGGCGGCAAACTTTGGATCCATGCGCGGTTCGTAGCCCAGTTCGTGTGCGTGTTTCTTAGCAAGAGCGATGGACTCGGAGAGCAAGCGGGGACGAAACTCTTCAGCGACGGCCCTCACTACAGCGATGGGCTTGGCATCTCGCTCGATGATAACCTCTGCACCTTGTCGTACTCGGGTCATCACCATAGCGAAGTCGTTCGCTGCTTCCGCCTCCGAAATGTGGATCGCTTCCTTAGTCGGGCCTCCGCCGTGTCCGGGACGACCGCGAGATCATGACTTCCATCCTGAGCCTCTGACCATGCAATTTCCGGAAACCAGCATCGAGAATCTCCGCGGCCTCGGCTACACCAGGCCTTGAGGGCGCTCACTGAAATGCCCATGTGTCGAGCGGTTTCTCGAGCCGATAGCTCACGAAGCTGCAACTCGAGCGCGCGCCGCGTTGCGGGCGCCAGTTCTCCGGTCGCCAGGGACCAGATTTGCGCCCCTTCTCGTTGTATGTAACTAGCCTCTGGATTTGCTTTGCATCGGCCAGGTCCAAGCTCGGCGCGGTTCCGGCCTGATTGCTCGAGTCGTCGATAGATACTTGGCGGAGAGCACGAGCTTTGCGCAGCAACATAAGGGCTCATTGATGGCAATACGCGCGTTAACCAACTGGCGAACGCGTATTTGCCTTCGAACCTCGGCAAGGAAACGAATGCCTTTTGGAACGTCTGCTGAACCACATCTTCGGCGTCCTCATAGAGTTTCGTGTAGCGCAGCGCAAGCGCGAACATCCGTGAGTGGTAGCGATCGATGAGGGTTGCAAATGCCCGCTGATCTCCGGTCTTTGCGGCGGCGACGAGCGCCTCATCCGTTTCCGTGTCAGCGATATTGTCAGTACTGCCCCCTCGCTTATTGCTCTCATCCACGATGCTGCATGGCATGGTTTCCTCTCGTGTCTGTTCCGCCGATATGTTGTTGCTTCACAGCTGGTGGTCGCGTCTCGGTGATTGTTGCCATAAGGGTTCATTCGCGCCCGACAGTCGCAGCCTCACACTCACTGCTTTCGGGCCACGTCTTGGAAGATTCTTTCATTCTTCCTTGCCAGCTAAGTTCTCGATTTGCGTGTCAGCCCTTTCCGCACGTGAACCTCGGTGCCTCCACGTTGAAACGATACGTCGTCCATCATCAGCTTCATCAGCTGGATGCCCCGGCCGTGTTCCGCTTGCAGGCTTTCTGGTGACAGAGCATCGGGAAGGGTATCGGCATCAAATCCTTTTCCTTGGTCCTGCACGATCAGCCACACTCCTTTTCCACGCTCGAACCGGCAGTGAATCTCAACCAGCTTGTTTGGCGACCGCACTCAGTTCCTCGGAGATTCTGGCGCTGCGCTGGGCCGACATCCTGTGGCTGGAGGAGCGGATCCGGGTTTCAAAACGCTGGGCAAACGGCAAAGATGGTGAAACCAAGACAGAAGCATCGGACGGCTACGTTCCTTGCATCCCGTCCTGGCAAATCATCTGCAGCAGTGGCGCTGCCAGACACCTCATAAGAAGGATACGGATCTTGTCTTTCCGTCCTTCAAGGCCCGCGGTCGCGTCCCTCTGTCCTCTTCCATATTTGTATCTGACCATCTCCGGCCGGCTGCGAAGAAAGCTGGGGTGCAGATCCAGGATGGTCAGAGGTTCGGATTTCACAACCTTCGTCACTCGCTTAGCAACTGGCTGGTGAACAAGGCCAAGGTCGAACCGAACACAGTGCAGGGAATCCTGCGTCATTCGAGAATCCAGACGACGCTCGATCTCTACACTCAGGAAGACAGCGATGAAGCTCGGGGAGCGCAGGGTGAGTTCCTGAAAGCGGTCGGAATGCATTCAGGGATGACACAATAATGGGAGTTGTGGGTTGGATTGTGGGTTGGAGCGTTTTCGGTTTTTGCCTTTTTCGCTCTAACTTATTGAAAGATATGGTAGGCCCGTGGGGACTCGAACCCCAGACCTCTACCGTGTCAAGGTAGCGCTCTAACCAACTGAGCTACGGGCCTAGTGTTACACACGAATCGTCTTACACGCGAATTATCCCGCTCGCGCTAGGCAATTTACATTCTATCTTACGCACCCACGGTGCACAAAGGCGGATGCGCCTGAACTCACGTGCCACGAAGCTTCGATCAACGATCAACGCCTGCGACCACCCCACATCACTTTTCGCTCGGCTGCGAGGCTCCCCCCGTCTTCCCGCGAAGGACGGTCACTGAAGCGGCCGGCAGCGTGTACACCGTGTCCGATCCCGCCTGAAGCGTGGAAACCGCGGCGGGTCCATCCGGGTCGGCGTAGCCCTGTTTACGATTCGGGTGCCAGGTATATTGCGTTTTGCCAAACGTAAACATCGTGACTGGCCCCGCGAAAGTATCCTTCGTCTTTTCCTCCGCGTCGCTAAAAACGATGTGGACCGGGTGCGGATGCTCGTGGTCCTTGTTGATGAGCAGCAGCGCCCACTGGCCATCGGGTCGCAACACGGCATACGCGGTCACCAGCACATGCCCTTTGTCGTCCTTCACGTCGCTCACCGCCCGAAACAGCAGATGATCGGCGTCTTCGGTTGCACCCATTCCTGGGTAATCAGTTGCGCGGCAAAATACTGCGAAGTTCGCTGCCGAATCTCGAAATTCTTATCCACCATGAACATGTGGTACGTGCCCCAGCTGTTTGCGCAGTTCGCGTGCGCCGGTGAGTACGGCAGGTCATGATAGTAAAACGTTCCTTTGCCTCCCGCGGTCAAGAATCCTGCCAAACGAATCCGCCAACCATAACGCCCCAAAAACATCCACGGCAGCTTCACCGCCATGTCGTTCGTTTCGGTGTCGTACATTGGTACACCCGGCGGCAAGCCGTCGTCACGCCAAACCTGCATGATGTGCATGATCAGTTCGGGTTCCTGGTACAGGTTTTCCCAAGGAGTTTCGCAACCGTCGTACGGGTAATGCTCAAACGACATGAAGGCCAAATCCGCGAGCCGGCCGTGCGCTTTCAAGTAATCAGGAAACGTCCGAACCACGACGCCTGCCCTTGCGCATCGCGCCAGGCTTTGATGTCTTCAGTAACGCCTTCGAAAACTGGGCCGCCCAGCTTCAATCGTGGGTCCACGCGGTGCAGCGCCGTGGCCCACTGCAAATAAAGAGCCGCGTAATCTTCCGGCACCATATACTGGCCGTCAGGTTCTTCCCCCATTTCGATATACCAAATGGGATAGCCACGCTTCTCCATATAGCGCAATCTGCGCAACAGAATCCTCCGGAGTCCCATAGAGCATGGCGATCGGGATGATCGCCGGCAGCCCTCGCGTAATCCCGCTGGTGTAGAAAAAATCAAAGCCCGGTTGGTCGCCGGATTCCATGCGATCGGGCGCAACATAAAATCGGAAGGCTCGTGCCAAGGATCAACCGACGAGCAAAATGTAGCGGATTGCTTTTGGCCCGGGCGATGGTGGAGAAGATCGTTGAATTATGCCTTTCTCGTCCAGCGTGCCCAGATAAAGCTCTTTGATCGCGTAGCCCACGCAATTGCGGCGGATCCGCTGATCCATGACGTGTCGCACGTGTTCGAAGATTGCGTCATCAGCATCCGCACGAACCGCAAATCCATCGCCGCGCCGTTCGAGTACTTAAATGACGCCGTGCCCCCTTCCCGTCACGGATCGAGCCAGACGCGAATGTCTTCCAATCGCCGGATATCTTGTTCATCCATCGCGTCGCCTTTGCCCGCCCAATATTGAACCTGGTACACCTCGCGAAACGGTTCGGCCCAGTCGATACGAATCGCGTTCACCGGCTGCTCTTCTCCAAATCAATCACCACCCATTGCGGATGAAGCGCGTCTTCTTCATGCGTGAACAACTTGGTCAGATAAGGATTGCTTTTCCAGTAGCTGTTCGGATCGCCATCGTCAAACGCGAGTAGCCGTCGTACTCCGATCCTCCATTTCGAGTGAAACCGCGATGCGGCAGCGAATAGCCATACGAGTGCCGGATCATCTCGCGTGGGATTCGATCGCCGACGAAATATCCTTTTCCCGCGGGATCGCTCCACGTGCCCTTAGGATTCCAATGCCACGCTTGCACGAATAACTCGGTGTTCTGGCGATAGCTGATCGCACCCCAACCGGCCGACAAAATTTGTTTGATCGCTTCCGGTTTGAAGAACGCGTCCGTGGCGTTGCTCGGCACGCGGTCCACCGTCGAACCCAACGCGTAGGGAGGGCTAAACGAATTCACAACGTGCGAAGGCGTTGCGTCCACGCTTATCGTTTGTGCGGCCACTTGCCCCGCCAGCAATAAACTGAGCAGAAAAAATGAAAACACAAAATGAGCAAACCAAGGCGCGCAGCCAACCGCAATTGTTCGCAATCGTGCTTGATGGTTCATAGGATTCCTATTCGTGTCTGGCATGACACTCGGACCGATGACGAAATTCCAAGGGAAGGACATCACGCATACTGCTATGATGTCAAGGTTTGAAACGATTTAGCGGCGCCGCCGAGCCGCAAATCGGTCACGCAAGGAGTGTGTTCCATGCGCTTGCGAGTGTATGAAAATCGCGAAGCTTTGGGTAACGCAGCCGCCGAGCAAGCTGCAGCTGCAATGCAAAATGCCATTGCGCGAAGCGGCAAGGCTCGCATCATCGGAGCCAGCGCTGCTTCTCAGTTCGAATTTCTGGACGCTCTGATCCGCACACCCGGAATAGATTGGAAACGCGTCGAACTCTTTCATCTGGACGAGTACATCGGGCTGCCGATGACCCATCCGGCGAGCTTCTGCAAATTCTTGCAGGATCGTCTGATATCGAAGACGGGCATCACGCAATATCATTTGCTGAACGGCGAAAAAGATCCTGCCACCGTTATTCGTAACACGAATGAAGCCATCAGTTCCGCGCCCATTGACGTGGCCTTCGTTGGCATTGGCGAAAACGGGCACCTGGCGTTTAACGATCCTCCCGCGGATTTCGAAACCGAAGAGCCCTACATCGTCGTGAACCTTGATGACGCTTGCCGCCGCCAGCAGGTCGGCGAAGGTGGTTCCCGGATTTGCAGTCTGTCCCACATCGGGCAATTTCCATGTCCGTCAAACAGGTTTTGCAAGCCAAAGAAATCCTGGCGGTGGTGCCGGGTCCAAAAAAAGCGCCAGCCATCCAAGCGTGCTTCGATGGCCCGATCAGTCCCATGGCGCCTTCTTCGATCTTGCGCACGCACCCAAACGCCACCATTTATCTCGATAAAGAATCCGCAGCGCTGTTAAGCCCAAGCACGTTGTCATCGTTAACCGCGTCGGCCTGACCGCAAGCCGCGCCATTTTTCGTCCGGACCTGTTTTTATGGAAAGCGTCTCGCAAACTTCGGGTGTGCGCCGTGCCATTCCGTCATTGCGCTGGTGGATTGGCGGCATCTTGTTCGCGTCCACCGCAATCAACTACGTCGATCGCCAGACCCTCTCGCTGCTCGCGCCCTACCTCAAGCACGATTTCCATTGGACCAACACGGACTACGCCAACATTGTTGTTGCGTTCCGTGTCGCCTACTCAATCGGCCAAACCGTTTTCGGCCGGCTGATGGACCGCGTCGGGACGAAACGTGGCCTCACCTTCACGGTGTTGTGGTATTCGCTCGTGTCGATACTGACCCCACTCGCGAGAGGCTTCTATAGTTTTCTGGGATTTCGCTTCTTGCTGGGCGCTGGAGAATCGGGGAATTGGCCTGGCGCCACGAAGGCCGTTTCCGAGTGGTTTCCGAAACACGAACGCGGCCTCGCCACCGCTGTTTTCGATAGCGGCTCGTCTATCGGGGGCGCCATCGCGCCTTTGGTAGTTCTGCCAATCTATTTTCGATGGGGAATGCGACCGGCGTTCGTCATTCCAGGCCTGCTTGGATTGCTTTGGCTGGTCGCGTGGCGCTGGCTCTATTACCGTCCTCAGGAGCATCCGCGCATAACCGCAAGCGAGAGCGATATGATTCTGGCGGATGCCGCTGACGATCGCGTTGCAAATCGCCCCTCGCCGAAGTGGCGCGACCTTCTAAGCCTTCCGCAAACCTGGGGCACCATCATTTGCCGGTCTTTTACTGATCCGGTTTTCTTTTTTATTGCGGACTGGTTTCCCATCTACCTCGTTGCCAAGGGCATTTCGCTCCGCACCGGCTTGATTGCCATTTGGATTCCGTTCGTTGCCGCGGACCTGGGCAATCTGTTTGGCGGCTGGATGTCCGGCTATCTGATTAAACGCGGATGGCCCCTGGGAAAAGCGCGAAAGGCAATCGTGGTCTTTGGCGGAATCGGTGTCCTACTGCTGATTCCCACGATTTTCACCGTGCATCTTCCCACCCTCACGATTTTGTTCGCGACCGCCACCTTCTGTTACGGCTCCTACACCACGATTGCCAATGTTCTGCCGTCCGACTTGTTTTTCCCCAATTCTGTCGCGTCGGTCAGTGGTTTAAGTGGCACCGGCGCCGCTATCGGTACCATCATTGTGTTCGAGTTGGCGGGACACTTGTCCGATGCGCGCCTGAAAACAGGTACGCATTTATTCGATCCGCTGATGATTCTTGCCGGACTGATTCCGTTTGTTGGCATGATCCTGGTCCTCCTGCTGGTGCGAAATACGCGCGCCACCGACGAAGGGCTAGTGCGCAGAATCTAAGATTCTTTGGTCGCAGGTGCCCCACAAGCTGTTTTTGCATGGGGGATCTTGCTAGTCGCCACCACTTCGCGCGGAAGGATCCCATGAGTGTTAAATGACTCCCTCCCAAACTCCCGTCATTCCGAACGGAGTCCGCGGAGTGAAGAATCCCTCTTCGGCCATGGCACAGCCATTCCTATCATGGTAATGTGCGCGTTTCAGATACTGGCTGATTGCCAGCTGTATTTACGTGTGCCTGGGCATTACGGTTCCGCGCGCTTGAAAATCTCGTCCAACTCCATAAGTTGCGTCTCGTTCTCGGGCACCCAGGCACTCCCCAATTTCCCCAATGCGCCTTGCAGTTCCTCGAACGCACGCCCCTCGAGCGCCTTCCGAAACCTCTGCCATTCCTCCCGGACTTGTAGAATTTCGTCTCCGCTCGCGTCCGCTAGAAAGCCCTTCACAGCCTCGGCCGCCGATCCATACTCGTCCGCGAAATCCTGATGGAGATACGCGGGGAAGAATTCGCGCAACGCAGGATAGTCCGCCGGATCGAACGTTTTCTTTTCGTGCGGGTGCTCATGGCTCATTCGCGCGCCTCCGGATAGGTGGTCAGCACGTAAAAACTATCGGGACCATCGGCGCGCAAGACAATCACCGCGCTGCTGCAATCCACGATGTGCTCTGCGCCTCGTTGCAGGCTGCGCCCGATCGTGTGGCCTGCGTCGTAGTGCAGCGCCAAGTTCGCCCGAGGGTACCCACGATGCATCCAGTTCTCAACCCGACTCCTCTCGGCTCGCAATGCGTCGGCCACGGTCACCTCAGCGGTCTCCCGGTCGGTCCACGTGGAAGCCGCGGAAATATTTTGTTCGCGGCGCATGCGTGCGCGTAACTCCTCGTCGGTTCTGCCCACGTGCTTTTTCAACGTGTGTCCGCCGTGCTCTTCGTCGCGCTCGAGATCGTAACGCTCGGTAGAATGCGCCGAACGCGCCTCCGCCGATCCACGTGCCTCTTCACTTTTGGGCGGTGACAGAAAAGGCGCGGGAGCCTGCCCGCACGCCATCATCTGCAGCAGCAAAGCTAAGCACGCCACCGCGCGCCCGATCACCGTTACACTTGAACGCTGTCGATGCACGACCTTTCCCACATCCTTTCGCTGTGCACCCGAGTATACGTAAAACTGCACGTCCAGCCCATTTCCCCGCCGACAGACCCGATGCTATTCTCCAATTTATGCAGGATGCGCAGAAAACAACGGACGCCCCAGGCCTGGAGCACTCTGGACGGCAATTCGAAGCGCTTCTGGAGGTCAGCGAAGCTATCGCTCAACAACGCGACCTCAAGGCCCTGTTTCACGAGCTTTCACTCCGCCTTCATGCCGTCCTGCAGTTCGATTTTCTCGCCCTGGTCCTGCACCATCCCGAAACCAACACCATGCGCCTGCACATCCTGGAAACCCACGATGAGCGCAACGATCTCCACAAGCCAAAATCTTCCGAACCGTTTCCACTCGAAAATACACCCACCGGGTGGGTCTGGCAGAATCAGCAGCCCTTCGTCACCCTGGACACTTCCAACGATGCGCGTTACCCCGATTTCATGCAGCGCCTTCACAACGAGGGCGTACACACGTTCGCGGCCGTGCCTCTCACCACCGCGCAACACCGCATCGGTGTCATCGGTTTTGGGCGTTACGTTCCGCAAGGTATGGGCGATACCGAAATCGAATTCATGAAGCGTGTTGCGGCGCAGGTCGCCGTTGCCGTCGATAACGCTCTCAATTTTGAGGCCGCTCAGGCTTACCAGCAACAACTCGCCCGCGAACGCGATCGCTTGCAGGTCCTACTTGAAATCAACAATTTGTCTGGTCAGCACCCGCGATATTACCGCGCTTTTCCGAGGCATCGTGTCCTCGCTTAAACCGGTAATTCAGCACGATTACACCAGCCTCGCCTTGCTCGACTCCACCTCCGGCCTGCTGAAGATTCACGCCCTCGATTCTACCGGTGCAGGCGCCGGAAATTAAAACCGAATTTACCATCGCATTGGAAGGCTCTCCGGCCGGTCAAGCCATTTCGCGCGGAGAACTGCTCATCGCCCGCGGCGCTGAGATCGATCGCTTCCATCCTGAGGTGATTCGTTATCTCCGCCAGCAAGGCGTTCAGGTGATCTGTTGCGTCCCGCTCATCACTCAGGGCCGCACCTTTGGCACCATTAATTTTGCAAGCCGCAATCCTGACAACTTCTCTCAGCCGGACGTCGAACTGCTCCGGCAGGTCGCGTCGCAAGTCGCCATCGCTCTCGAAAATGCTCTTGCCTTCAAGGAAATCGACGCGCTCAAAGACAAACTCGCCGTCGAGAAGCTTTATCTCGAAGAAGAAATTCGTACGGAGTTCAGCTTCGACGAAATCATTGGCGAAAGCCCGGTGTTACGCCGTGCTCTTGCGCAAGTGGAACTCGCCGCGCCCGCCGGGACCACCGTCTTGATTCTCGGTGAAACCGGCACCGGTAAGGAAATCATCGCCCGCGCCATTCATAATCTCTCTCCGCGCCGCGAACGCACCTTCGTCAAAGTCAATTGCGCCGCGATTCCTGCTGGGCTGCTCGAATCCGAACTGTTCGGCCACGAACGCGGCGCCTTCACCGGCGCGCTTGCTCAAAAGATCGGCCGTTTCGAGTTTGCCGACCGCGGCACGCTGTTCCTCGACGAAGTAGGCGATCTTCCGCTGGAACTTCAGCCCAAATTGCTGCGCGTCTTGCAGGAACAGGAATTCGAGCGCCTCGGTGGCAATCGCACCATTCGCGTGGACGTACGCGTCGTTGCCGCCACGAACCTCGATCTTGCACAGCTGGTCGCCGAAAAAAAATTCCGCAGCGACCTCTTCTACCGTCTCAACGTTTTCCCGATTCAAATGCCGTCCGCTGCGCGAGCGCCCTGAAGACGTGCCCTTGCTGGTTCGTTATTTCGTGCAGAAATTCAGCCGCCGTCAGAACAAAACGGTCGAATACGTTCCTGGCGCGGCCATGGACGCGATGGTGAACTATCCATGGCCAGGGAATGTGCGCGAACTGGAAAATCTCATCGAACGCGCTGTGCTGCTTTCCCCGGGAAAAGAGTTGCGCGTGCCACTGGCCGAGTTTAAGGATGCCGCTGTCCCCACTGCATTTGCCGCTGGTCCGATCGACCTTCCCGGACCGGCCATACCCGCCAGACTGCCCCCCTCATCCGCGTCCTCGCCCGCTACCCTCGATGACGCCCAGCGCCAGCACATTGTTCAGGTCCTGCGGCAAACACAGTGGCGCATCTCTGGGCCTCGTGGCGCCGCCGCCATTCTTGGCATCAAGCGCACTACCCTCCAGGCCCGCATGCGCAAACTCGGTATCAAGCGCCCGATTTAGTTCCCGAGCAGGCCGTCGCTTTAGTCTGCCGCCAGACTTGGCATGTCTGGCACTTTGTGTTCTCCTGATAACGCACCATGAAGCCCGTTTATTTCTCGCGAAAGACCTTACGGCTCGCCTTAATCCCATTGCTCGTGGCGAGTTTGGCGGCTTCGCTTGCTCCCCGGCGGTCCGGGGCGCAAATGCCAGTGATCCGCTTCGTTCGCGATCCAGACCCTGCCCCCGACATCCAGGTGAAGGATTTGGACGGCAAGGATGTCAGCTTGACCGCGAACAAAGGTAAGGTCATTCTGCTGAATTTTTGGGCCACCTGGTGCGGCCCATGCCGCGCCGAGATTCCCGGCCTGATTGAGCTGCAGAATAAATATAAGGATGGCCTGCAGATCATTGGCATGGTCGTCGACGACGATGACGAAGCCAATGTCCGCGATGTGGTGAAAACCGAATCCATCAACTATCCCGTCGCGCTTGCCACTCCGCAGGTTCGCATGGCTTACGGCGGCATCATGGCCCTTCCCACGGTTTTCATCATTAATGCTGAAGGCCGCGTGGTCCAGAAGCATGTCGGATTGTACAATCCCGCCCTCTACGAAACGGAAGTTCGCGCACTCCTCGGTATGCCGATTGGCGCTCGCGTGGAAACCTTCAACGATACCGGCGAAATTTTCCTGAAGCACGCGGACCGCGCCACCATGCTTCCAGGCGTCAATACCGAAGGTCTTACCGCCGAGCAACGCGCTTCGGCGCTTCACAAATTCAACGCGGAAAATTGCACTTGCGGCTGCCAGTTCACACTCGCGCAGTGCCGCATCTATGATCCCGCATGCAAAATCAGCATGGATCGCACGGCTGCCATCGTGAAGGAAGTTTCCGCCGGCGGCGACAAGACGAAGCCCGCGGCTCCAGCGAAACCGTCCGCCCCACCACCCACCGCATCCGCACCAACTCCCGCCCCAACCACGCCCGTGGCAGCCCCGCAACGCTGACAGCTTGCCTATTTTTGCAGCAGGTCCATCGTCCCCACCCAATCTCGCCTCCGCAATCGGCTTGCATCTTAACAAAACATTTCCGCTTGCCGTTCGCCTCGCGCCCAGTCTACACTCCGCCCCACCGGCTCGTTCCATTTCCTATAGGGGGTTTTATGAATCGTCGTGTGCTTTTTCTCGGCTCCATGCTCGCCATCGCCGGATTCTTCACAGTGCATGCCGCTTTTTCGCAATCCGGGACGCAAAACACCCGGCGCATCATCAATTTGCCGGATCGTTCGCCGCAGGCAGCCTTCAGCAACGCCATCCTGGTCGGCGACACCTTATATATGTCCGGAAATATCGGCTTCGATCCAGCCACTCACAAGCCGCCCGCCAAAATAGAAGACGAAATCACCAATCTCATGACCGCCTACAAAAACCTGCTCACGCAGGCCGGATTCACAATGGATGATCTTGTGTACGTGCAGATTTCTTGCACCGACCTCTCCTACTACGACAAGTTCAACTCCATTTACAAAAGCTATTTCACCAAGGATCTCCCGACTCGCCAGTTTATCGGTGTTGCCTCGATCCTTGGCGGCGGCCATTTCGAGATGCAGGCGATTGCCGTGCGGCCGCAAGCGCGCATGCAGCCTGCCGACTGAATGGCGAAAGTTCTTGACGGCTGCGTATCGGAGCTAATATACTTAACACCGTTAAGGTGAGACTTGGGCGTAAAAGAACGCAAACTTCGCCAGAAAAAGTTCCTCCGCCAGGAGATCATCGACGCGGCCAGCGAACTCTTCGTTAAAGAAGGCTACGAAAATGTCTCCATGCGGCGAATCGCCGACAAAATCGAATACTCTCCCACTACCATCTATCTCTATTTCAAAGACAAAGCCGATCTGCTTGAGCAGGTCTGCCAGGAAACCTTCTCTCGCCTGACCATTCACCTGAAAGCCATTCTCGAGCAACCCGGCGATCCCATCGAGCGCTTGCGCCGCGGCCTCGTCGCCTACGTGCATTTCGGCCTCGATAACCCGCATCATTACAGGGCTACCTTCATGATGCCTATCCCCGAAGGCTTCGATAAAGCCAAGTACACAAAACCGGATTCGCCCGGCCTGCAGGCCTTCGACTTCCTGCGTCGCTGTGTGTTCGATTGCATCAGCGCGGGCAAACTGAGCACCAGGGATCCTGAAGCCGTCAGTCAAACGCTGTGGTGCGGCGTCCATGGTGTAACTTCGTTGCTGATCACGCACTCCGGCTTCCCCTGGGTCGGGAAGAAGCAAATCATTGATTCTGTAGTCGATACTCTGATTCAGGGGGTTGCGAAAAAAGCCGTGTAACCTGCAAATTTTTTTTCACCGGAACTTAACACTGTTTATTTGTTGAGCGATGTTACTTTTAGCTTCCGCGTTCGTATCTACCTTCGAGGGTGTTTTCACCATGGCTCTTCTTGCTCGCCGCAATCTTTTCCACGATCGCATCCGTTTCGCGGTCACCCTTACCGGGATTGTCTTCGCCCTCGTCCTGATCATCGTGCAGTTCGGTCTCTTCCTTGGTTTCACAACCACCACCTCCAATAACATCGATCATTCGCGCGCGGACCTCTGGGTGGTCTTTCACGGCGTCGGCTACTTCGACACCGGCCGCATGTTTTCGGAACGAAAATTCTATGAAGTTCTGGCCACACCGGGTGTCGGTCAAGCCGAAAAGTACATTCAAAATTTCGCCTATTGGAAAAAACCGGATGGCGGAGTGGAAAACGTTCAGGTGATTGGCTTTCGTCCCGGCAGCGGTCTGGGTGAGCCATGGAATGTCGCGCAAGGCGAAGTGCTCGACGTGAAGCTCGAAGACGGTGTGATCATCGATGATCTCTACAAAGCTAAACTCGGTGTCCAGAATATTGGCGATCGCGTCGAGATTGGCGATCATCGCGCGCGCGTCGTCGGCTTCACTCACGGGATTCGTTCTTTCACCACTTCGCCGTTCGTTTACACCTCTTTCAAAAACGCACTCAATTACACGCGCCCGGAAGCGCGGCAGGATCAGCTTGCTTACATCCTGATTAAAGTCGCTCCCGGTTTTACTCCTGCGGAAGTCCAGAAGAATCTTCGGGCTCGTCTCACCGATCTGGACATTTATACCAGCGGCGAGTTCAGCCAGCGTACGCGTTTCTACTGGATGTTCACCACCGGCGCAGGGCTCGCCGTTCTCACCGCCGCCCTGATGGGCTTGGTGGTCGGCATAGCCGTCGTGGCCCAGACCATTTACGCCGCCACCATGGACCACATCCGCGAATACGGCACGCTCAAAGCCATGGGCGCTACGAATAGTTACTTATACCGCGTGCTGATCGAGCAGGCGGTCTGGAGCGCGGTCCTGGGCTACGCGTTCGCGATGCTCGTTGCTCATTTCATCGTGCAGGCCAGCGAAAAAGGTGGCGCACTCATCCTCATGCCGCTCTCCATGCAAATCGGCATGCTCTTCCTGGCCATTCTCATGTGCATTACCGCCGCGCTCGTTTCGATCAACAAAGTTACCCGGCTGGATCCCGCGATGGTTTTCAAAGGGTAGTCAAGAGAGGAACTCACCGTGAATCAATTCGCTCCCATGCAAACCGCATCCGTGACCGGCTCAACCGGGTCGCTTGGAAACGTCGGGCTGAATACCATCGCAACGTTTCCGTCTTCATCGCCCATCATCCGCGCTCGCGCCCTTTCGAAAATTTATCAGGAGGGCGCCGCGGAACTACGCGCCCTCTCCGGCGTCGACCTCGATATCCACGCTGGTCAGCTCACTTTGCTCATGGGACCTTCTGGAAGCGGCAAAACCACGCTGCTCTCCATTCTCGGCTGCATCCTGCGCGCCTCGGAAGGGCGCCTCGAGTTGCTCGGCGAGGATGTCAGCGCTCTTCCGGAAAAAGAGCTCCCACGGATTCGCCGCCAGGCCATTGGCTTTGTGTTTCAGGGCTTCAATCTTTTCCCGGCTCTCACCGCCACAGAGAACGTCAAGCTGGCATTTGATGTGCGCGGCTCCCGCGGTCAGCAGGCGCATCGCCGTGCCGAAGAACTCCTGCACGAAGTCGGCCTGCAGGACCGCAAACATGCGTTTCCGGCCGATTTGAGCGGCGGCCAGAAGCAGCGCGTCGCCATTGCTCGCGCGCTTGCTGGCGATCCTCCCATCTTGCTTGCCGATGAACCCACCGCCGCCCTCGATTCCACCAGCGGCCGCGCGGTCATCGAGCTTTTGCAGCGGCTGGCGCGCCAACACAACCGTTGCGTCGTCATGGTCACCCACGATCCGCGCGTGCTCTCGTACGGTGACCGCATCCTCCACCTGGAAGATGGCCGGTTGCTTCGCGAGGAATCTGCTCATCCTGTTGTCGCTACTGGCGTGCACTTTTCTGCCGCCCAACCAATTCCCAATTTCTTCGCGGATTTTCCCGCTGAATTCTGACCAGGAGCGCTTCCATGAAATCATCGATCTACATTCTCTGTGCCGCGGGTATCCTCTTCCTGCTTTCGAGCCTGCAACTACTTCGCAGCCGCGAGCGGCCGGTCAACGCCGCTCCCGCAACAGCTCCCTCTCCATCCACGCGCCTGATCTCCGCTCCGGGCCGCATAGAAGCCATATCCGAAGAGATTCGCGTCAGCTCCGAACTAAGCGGCCGCCTGCACAGCGTTCCCGTGGAAGAAGGCGATCGCGTGCGCAAGGGACAAGTTGTGGCGCAAATTGAAAACGACGACTACGTCGCCCGCGTTTCCGCCGCGGAAGCAACTCTCGCCCAGCGCAAAGCCGAACTCGACCGCATCATCAACGGCGCACGGTTTCAGGAACGTCGCGCTGCCGAAGCTGACGTCGCGGCCGCCAAAGCCGTGCTCGACAATTCTCGACGCGAAGCGGAACGCCGCGCGCGCCTCGCCGACCACGAAATGATCTCCCGCGATGAAGCCGACCGCTACCAACGCGCATACCAGGTGGCTCAAGCGGAGTACGAACGCGCCTCCCAGCAATTTTCTCTGGTCGATGCGGATGCTCGCATCGAAGATCGACGGCGCGCTGAAGCCGCCGTTGCTTCCGCGCAGGCCCAGCTTGCCGAAGCCCGCGCTTATCTCGAGAAGACGTACATTCGCTCACCGCTCGACGGTGTCGTTCTCCGCAAGCTACGCCACACTGGCGAAAACGTCTCAACCCAGTTCGACTCTCCGATCGTCACGCTGGCCGACGATTCTTCCCTCCGTGTCCGCCTCGATGTCGACGAGACCGATGTGGCGCAACTCCACGTCGGCCAACCCGTCTACGTCACGGCCGAGACTTACGGATCCCAACGGTTTACCGGGCACATCATCCGAGTCGGACGAATCCTGGGCCGCAAGAACGTGCGCACCGACGAGCCCAGCGAGCGCGTGGACACCAAGATCCTGGAAACATTGGTAGCACTCGACCCAGGTCAGAAGCTTCCCCTCGGGTTAAGGGTAGACGCATTTGTCGAGCAAAAATGACCATATATTGTCATGTTGCACCTGAGCAGATTCCGTCATACGCCGCAATATGGGCAATTGACAAAATACCAGCCTGTCTGCATAATGGACTAAACAACTACAAACAAAGCACTTACATGGAAATATGAACACACATTCATTGGCGACCACATTGCTCCATATTGAGCATTCCGAAAAGGTGTCCATGCTCCGTATTACCACAGAGACTAAACGCGCCAAGACCACCCTCACGATCGAGGGCCGGATTGCTGGCGCGTCCGTGGCCACCGTCGAGCAGTGCTGGCGAGAGCTCTACGCCAGTTCGCCCAAGCAGCAGAAGTTCATCGTGAATCTCTGCGGCGTCAGCTTTATCGACAACGCCGGAAAAGTTCTCCTCCGCGAAATGTATTCGGCCGGAGCAGTACTCCAGGCGGAAGGTTGCCTGAATCAGGCGATCGTCGAAGAGATTTCCACGTCCGACGAGTCCTCCGAGAAAGCAGGTAAGAAGCACAAGGGCGCTCCCATTATTTTCTATGTAATCTTCTTCGGATTACTGGGCATGGCTCCCGGCTCTCTCCGCGCCCAGCAGCAAACTCCCGCAACCGCTCCAACGGGTACGGTGCGGCTCACTCTCGAGCAAGCGGTCGGACTGGCGATCAGGCAGAATCCCACGCAGCAGATCGCTCTGCTCAACGCCGCGGAAAGCGTGCAGGACAAAAATATCGCGCGTGCGCAGTTCCTACCTCAGGCCGACTTACGCGTTTCCGATTCGCTGAACCGCGTCAACCTGCAGGCGGAATTTGGGGGCAAACCGATATTCCCCAGCAGCGGCGCACTTCCTGGCCACATTGGCCCGTACCAAGTCTTTTCTGCTGGTCCGGCCTTTGGTACGTCCATCATCGATCTTTCGCTTTGGAAGCGGTATCAAGCGTCGAAGGCCAATGTCACCGCCTCCAAAGCGGACAGCCTCTCGACTCGCGAGCAGGTGATTCTACTAGTCGTTTCCCAATACATCGGCACTTTGCGCGCCGTGGCCAATGTGGAAGCCTCGCACTCTCGCGTCGAACTGGCACAGGCTCTTTACGACCAGGCTGCCGACCTGCAAAAAGAGGGCGTCGGAACAGGTATCGACACGCTCCGCGCCAACGTCGAACTGCAGAACGAGAAACAGGTTCTGATTCAGGCGGAGAACGATCGCGACTCTTCCTTGTTCGGGCTCAGCAGGCTGCTCAATCTGGACCCGCGTCAAAGGCTCGAGCTTTCCGACTCCCTGAATTTCCTCGACACTCCGCAACCAGAGGTTGACGCCAGCATCGACCAGGCGCTTGCCGGGCGCGAAGAATGGAAGAGCATCGAGGCCCGCGAGAAGCAAGTAAAACTGGAAAAACACGCCACACAGGATGAACGGCTCCCGGTAATTCGTGCGGATGGCAACTGGTACTATCTCGGCACAAGGCCCAACAACGGAATCCCCACGTATCAATATGCCGCGTCCTTCGATGTCCCGCTCTGGACCAGTGGACGGATCAAAGCCGAAGTCACCCGGGCAGATTTGGAAATTCAGAAGCTCGAGCAGCAGAAAGAGGATTTGCGCAATCAGATCGCTCTCGACGTGAAAACTTCTTTGCTCAATTTGCAGTCCGCTCGCAACGAAGTGCAAGTCGCCAACCTCGGCGTGCAACTCGCCAGGGAAGAAGTAGTGCAAGCCCGCGACCGCTTCCGTGCCGGCGTCGCCAACAACATTGAAGTGATTTCTGCCCAGGATTCTTTGTCCCGGGCGAACGACAACCAGATTGCCGCGCTGTATCGCTTCAACCAGGCTCGCGCGGATTATGCACGGTCCATCGGTCAGATGGAAAAGACCTACGCGAAGTGAGGCCATGATGAGTGTGGAGATCGATGTTGGACTGGAAAACGCGGTTAACGTAAAAACCGCGACCATCGAACCGCCCAAGCCCGAACCGCCGGCTATGGAACCGATGGTCAGCCCTAAACTGCGCCGCGGACTTATGATTGCCGCCGTCGCGCTGCTCATCGCCGTGGTGAGCCTGCTCCTCTATTTCCACAATCGCGAATCCACCGATGATGCACAAGTTGACGGCCACATCACCCCCATTGCTTCGAAGATCTATGGCCGCGTTTCCGAAGTGCTGGTCAACGACAATCAGGCGGTGAAAGCGGGACAAGTCCTGGTCAAGATTGATCCCGCCGATTACGACGCCTCCGTCCAGCAAGCCAGCGCTGCTTTGGCTCTGGCCGAAGGCGAAGCACGCTCGGCCGGTGTGGACGTGCCGCGCACAAGTGAAACTGTCCAGAGTGGCACTTCCAACGCCGACGCTCAGCTCGCCGGCGCTCAAGCAGACCTCGCTCGCGCCCAAGCCACTTACGATCAAGCCCAAACGGCGGATCTTGCGGTCGCCGAAGCCAACATTGCGCGCAGTCGCGCCAATGCGCAACTCGCGAAAGCTGATCTCGACCGCTATCTTCCGCTCATGCAAAAAGACGAGATTTCCAAACAGCAGTATGACGCCGCGAAAGCGAACTCCGACGCCACAGCCAGCGCTCTGGTAGCCGACGAGCAACGTCTGGCGCAGGCCAAGCGCAACATCGATATAACCCGCGCGCAACTCGAAGCCGCTAAAGCACGCGTCGACAGCGCCAAAGCTGGTCTGACCACCGCGCACGCCAACGAGCGCAGCGTTCAGATGCGCTCCGCGGACGCCCAGGCCAAACTCGCTAGTGTCGATCGCGCTCGCGCCGTGCTCACCGCCGCGCAACTCAATCGCAGCTACTGCGAAATCGTTGCGCCCGTGGACGGTGTCGCCACCCACAAATCCGTGGAGCCCGGTCAGATCGTCCAACCTGGCCAGGGTCTTCTCGTAGTCGTGCCGCTCCAAAACGTTTGGGTGACCGCCAATTTCAAGGAAACTCAGCTCCGCAATATGCAACCCGGCCAGAAGGCATATATCAAAGTGGATACCTACGACAAAACCTTTACTGGCCATGTGGATTCCATCTCCGGAGCTACCGGCGCCGTGCTCAGCCTGCTGCCGCCCGAAAACGCCACCGGCAATTACGTAAAAGTGGTTCAGCGCATTCCCGTGAAGATCGTTCTTGATCCCATTCCTTCCAACGTCGCCGTATTGCGACCGGGAATGAATGTGGAAGCAACTGTCATTACCAAGTAATCGGAGCTGGTTCGCGAAGACGAAAGCTATGTTGCAGAAACTCAAATCGAAGCTGCGGATGCCGGATGGCTCGATCAATCCCTGGGTGATCGCCATAACCGTGACGCTTGCTACGTTCATGGAAGTTCTCGACACCTCCATTGCCAACGTCGCGTTGCCGCACATCGCTGGAAACTTGTCCGCCAGCGCCGATGAGTCCACGTGGGTTCTGACCTCCTACCTGGTCTCGAACGCGATCATCCTGCCGCTTTCCGGTTGGCTATCGTCGGTAATCGGCCGCAAACGCTTCTACATGATTTGCGTGGCCATTTTCACCATCAGCTCGTTCCTCTGCGGCTTTGCTGCCAGCCTCGGCATGCTGGTGGTCTTCCGCATTATGCAGGGTGTTGGCGGGGGCGGATTGCAACCCAGTGAACAAGCCATCCTCAACGACACCTTCCACATCAGCAAGCGCGGCATGGCTTTCGCTGTGTACGGCATTGCCGTAGTCGTCGCGCCCACCATTGGCCCCTGGCTCGGCGGTTGGATTACCGACAATTACTCCTGGCGCTGGATCTTCTACATCAACGTGCCCGTAGGCATCATCTCGCTCATCCTGACGTATTTCCTGGTTTCCGATCCGCCGTACATGAAGCGCGTCGACCTGAAGCGAGGCTTCCGCATCGATTACATCGGACTCGGCCTGATCAGCCTGGGCCTCGGCAGCATGCAGATCATTCTGGACAAGGGGCAACGCGAGGATTGGCTCGCCTCTAACTTCATCCGCTTCTTTGTCGTCACTATGCTCATCGGCGTGATCGCCGGGATCATTTGGGAACTGCGTTCCAAAGATCCCATCGTCGATCTGCGTATGCTCAAGAATCGCAACTTTGCGATTGCCACCACCGCCATGTTCTTCCTTGGCTTCGTTCTGTACTCCAGCACCGTTCTGATTCCTCAGCTGCTACAGGAATTGCTCGGGTACCCCGCGGAAATGGCGGGTTTGGCGCTTTCCCCAGGCGGAGCGGTAATCATGATGATGATGCCCGTCGTGGGAATCCTGGTCTCGAAGATCAGTCCCCGGTACCTGATCGCTTTCGGCTGCACCATCTCTGCGCTTGCGCTCTTCGTCATGGCTGGTTGGAATCTACAATTGGATTACCGGCACGCCGTATACGGACGCATGCTGCAAAGCTTTGGTCTGGCTTTCCTGTTCATACCGATAAACGTATCAGCTTTTGCTTACCTTCCCCGAGAAATGACCAACATGGGGACGGGCATCATTAATCTAGCCCGCAATATCGGCGCCAGCGTCGGCATTGCTTCTGTCACCACACTACTGGAACGCCGCACGCAATTCCACATGGCGCAACTCGGCGAACACGCCAACAACTACAACGGGGCTTATCGCAACATGATCGCCTCTTTGACCGCAAGTTTTACCGCCTCCGGCTCGTCTGCTTCTAACGCCGCTATGCGCGCCGAGGGAATGGTGTTCGGCATGATCCAACGGCAAGCCGCCATGCTTTCGTTTCTCGACGATTTCAAGCTGCTCGGCATCATTTTCTTCGCCATCATTCCGCTTTTCTTTCTGCTGAAACGTCCAAAGATGGGCGGCGGGAATGTGCCGGTGCATTAATGCGGAAACAAGTTTGTAACTTTTTTCGTCTTATGGACTCTTACGAGGTCCACATGGGGGGAGCAAATGGCAACGCAACTGGCTACGCAAGTGATAAATAGCACGCAAGTTAGCGAAGAAAAGCTGATTCGCGCGGGTCAGCGTGGAGATGCACAGGCGATCGAAACTCTGTTTCGCCGCTACCATCGTCCGCTTTTCCAAACCGCGCTTCGCGTCCTCGGCAATGCGGAAGACGCGGAAGATGCCTTGCAGGATGGACTGCTTTCGGCCTATCGCAATTTGAAACGTTTCGAGGGCCGTTCGCAGTTCTCCACCTGGCTCACGCGCATCGTCATCAACGCTGCGCTCATGAAGCGCCGCAGCGCCAAGGCTCGTCCGGCCGTCTCTCTGGATGAAACTCATCACGAAGACGAACTGCCCGCCGCCGAGCGCTTTGCTGACGAAGGTCCGGATCCCGAGCAGCTTTACGCCGGAACGGAGATTCGCGAGATGATTAACGAAAATCTCGACGAACTTTCTCCGCTCCTGCGCACTGCGTTCGTCCTGCGCGAGGTTCAGGGTTACTCGACCGGCGAAGCAGCCAAGAAACTTGGCGTCACGGAAAACACGCTCAAGGCTCGCTTGTGGCGTGCTCGGCACCAGCTTGCCGACCGCCTCGGCCATCGCCTCCGCCGTATCAAGGACGATATGTCCGGCAATATGGGCGGTGATGAAGCCTGCAGCTACTGCTGACCCTCTCGTCCAATAGGGTCACTCACTCAAGGTCTTGGTGTGCTCCTGTCCGCCCCCAGCGGAGCCGCCAAGGCCCTTTGTGTTTATCCGTCACTGAGTCTCACGAGCCCGCACTGCTAGCCTCCTGAGTACGGAGGCTCCCTCATGAAACCTACCACTCGTCTCCTTTTTCTGGCTGCACTCATCCTCGCTGCACTCTCCCTGGCTGCACTTGCATATCTTCCCGTCCATGCACAATCGCCCGTCATGCCCACGGGCAAAGTTGTTCAAATCAAGGGTCCACTCGGTCTACCCCAAGTTCCCATTCCGCCGGATAATCCGCCCACCGAAGAAACCATCGCTCTCGGCCGCCGCCTGTATTACGACCCGAGCCTTTCGGCGGACGGCACCATTTCCTGTGCATCCTGTCATGCCCCGCGGTTTGCATTCTCCGATGACCGCCCAGTCTCGCTCGGCGTTGGCGGGAAAACCGGCACGCGCCATGCTCCCACGGTGATCAACTCCGCTTACTTCACCACGCAATTCTGGGATGGCCGTGCGCCGAGTCTTGAGGAGCAGTCCAAAGGCCCTATGGCCAATCCCGTAGAAATGGCTCATACCCTTGATGGTGTGGTCAAGCGTTTGCTCTCGGACGCGAAATATCCTGAGCTGTTCAAACAAGCCTGGGGCACGGACCAGATCACCATCGACTTGGTTGCCAAATCCATTGCCTCCTTCGAACGCACCGTGGTCGCCGGCGACTCTCCGTTCGATCGCTTTTATTATGGTCATGATTCCAAGGCCATGTCCCCACAAGCGCAAGCTGGCCTGAGAATTTTCATGAGCGCAAAAAAAGGGAATTGCGAAGTCTGCCACACCATGGGCAAAGATTATTCGCTGTTCACCGACAACAAGTTTCACAACTTGGGCGTGGGTGCCGATACCAGAGGCGAACTGAACGACGTCGGCCGTTACGCCGTCACCAAGTCCGACGCTGACATGGGCTGCTTCAAAACTCCCAGCCTCCGCAACCTCGCGAAGCGCGGACGCTACATGCATGACGGCAGCTTCCCAACGGTAAAAGACGCTCTCGCCCATTACATCGGTGGTGGCAACTGGAATCCGCACCTCGACAAGGAAATCCACTCGCTCGATCGCCTCACCTTCGATGAACGCGACGACCTTCTCGCCTTCCTCGACGCACTAAACGGCAAGCTCCCTGACAACATCGGGCCGCCGCCCGATATAGTTGCCAATCAAATCCACCACTTCCGCCAGCAATTAGACTCCGTGCGCAACTTCCGCGTAGGGGCGCAGCACGCTGCGCCCCATGTCCGCAGAATCGATGTGATGTTCCCGGGTGGCCTCAACCGTCCGCACACGTGAACCGTAGCTCCGCGCCAAAATCCAACCCTGTCATCTTGAAGGAGCGCTTTCCGCGACTGAGGACCCAACGACTCTACCGCCGCGCCGCCGCATACAAGCCCAGCACCCGCAAATCGCTCGTCGCCGAGCGCACTTCCCTTAACGCCTGTTCCAGCGCGTCACGCCCGTCCGCTTCCACATCTACATAGAACTGATACTCGAACGGTTTCCCATGGATCGGGCGGCTCTCAATTTTCAGCAAATTCAAGCCGTGCCGCGAAAATGGCTCCAGCGAAGCCAGCAGCGCCCCCGGTCGATGCGCCAGTCGCATTGCCAGTGACATTTTCCTGGCGTCCTTCGCTCGATACCGTTGTGCTTCTTCCGGCGGCAGCAGCAGAACAAAACGCGTAAAATTTTCGGGGTTATCTTGAATGCTTTCGCGTAAGATCACCGCGCCATAGCGCTCCGCTGCCTGCCGGCCCGCGATGGCGCCAAAACTCTTTTCTCCTCGCCCCATCATTTCCCGCACGCTGCCCGCGGTATCTTCCGCAGGAACTCGTTTCAACGCCGGATTGCTGTTCGAAAAACAGCTCACACTGTGCCAGCGCCACCGGATGCGAGGCCACCGAACGGATGTCGGCAAACGTTGCGCCCGGGCAGCCCATCAAATGGTGCTCGATCCGCAAAACGGTTTCACCGCAAATTTCCAGAGCCCGCTCTCCAGCAGCAGGTCATACACGCGCACCACCGATCCAGCCAACGTATTCTCCACCGGCACAAGCAGCGCGTCCGCGGCCCCTTCGGATATCGCGCGGAACGTCGCGTCAAATGTCGCCCGGGGTACCGTCCGGATTTCCACCGCCTAGTAACTGCTGCACCGCTGCTTCGCTGAACGCACCCGGCTCGCCTTGAAACGCTACGCGCCTGTTCTCAAAACCCAAATCGCCCATTCTCTTGTCCTATCCCACCCGTTCTCTCACACCCATTTTTCGCGCTATAATTCTTCTCCCAGCTTCCCCGGAGGTAACCGAATCATGACACAGATGCGTCCACGGCAGGGCGACTACGCCCTTTTTTACGAAAAGTATGTGGCCCTCGTTCCCGGTGGCGATTTTCTGGAAATCCTACATGAACAACGGCGCGAATTGATCGACCTGCTCTCTCCCCTATCGGAAGAGCAAGCTGAATATCGGTACGCCCCGGGCAAATGGTCCATCAAGGAAGTCGTCGGCCATATCACTGACGCTGAGCGTATCTTCGCCTACCGTCTGCTTCGCATCGCACGAGGCGATGAGACTCCGCTGGCTAGCTTTGAGCAGGATGGCTATATCAAGACTGGGAATTTCGACAGCCGCAAGCTGTCCGACCTTCTCCAGGAGTTTTCCGTGGTTCGCGAAGCCACCATTTGCCTGGTTCGCTCTCTCGACGATGCCGCGTGGCTCCGTCGTGGCGTTGCAAGTCAGAAGGAAGTCAGCGTCCTCGCCCTTGCTTTCATCATCGCGGGGCACGACCGGCATCACAGGATTGGATTGGAGAAGCAGTATTTGTCAGCAGCGGCTCGCGCCTGACAGCACCCTACATCGGTCCCGGCAAGCTGTGATCTTCTCCCAACGCGCGCTCGGCTTCCAGGCGGTTTTGCACAGTCTCCCCGTATAGCGTCAACGCCTTACCTTCCGGCTTTCTTTCGCCATGCGAAGCGCGTTCCCGCCGCGCCAGCGCCATTGCGCCGTGGGGCCATACCAGATAAATCAATAAAAAGCTCGAGAGCGCCAATATAAATCCAGCGGCAAGTATTCCCACATCCGACGCGCCTAACGGATTCATCAGCGCCTCAGCCATCAGGTAAGCTCCGCTCGCTAACAAAATCACTCCTGCGAACGCGCCCAAGCCCAGAAATGTACGTTCGAATCTCGCGCGCACCACAAGCGGCACGCCTCGCCGGTCGTGCACGAGTTCAATCCTCAGCGTACGCATGGCCGCTTACTCCTTCTCTGTCTTTCTGAGTGCATCCTCGCCAACTCCGTCCCGCAAAAAATCCAGATACTGAAACGCGGGGATCACTGCGCCTCGCTTCATTCTTCGCCCACACACACACAACGGCTCTGCCTCGCTCGCATCCGTGCCCACGAACGACCAGTTGCAATCTCGATTGGGACAATACCAATGAACCGAACCGCTCTCTGACATGTGCCCCTCCTTGCAAATGTTGACTGAAAGGCACCCGGAATATACGGGAGGAATTCTTAATGTTGGTATATAGCAATAGAGTAATACATGCAATGGAAAAGTAAGTTATTGAGATACCAGTACTCGAAAGTAATCCAATTGAACCGCGCGCCAGGTTGCGACCCAAAACGGGAATCCGCCTCGCACATTCCCTGCCTCTCTCGTTGCGGCCTCCCATTCTGCGCTGTTACAATTTCTTTCTTGCCGGGTCCTGTTTTGCTCCGTTGGCGTTCTACCCGTACGCTGCCGCCTAGCATCTAAGTTTTCTGTGCCTTTTTGGTCGCTGTGGTGGTTCGGCCTGGTTTCGACCTGCTTTGGTGATGAAGGGAGATTTAGCGTGGCGAAATATGACGTTGCGATTATCGGCAGTGGTCCGGGTGGCTATGTTTCTGCCATCCGCGCAGGTGAGCTCGGCCTGAAGACCGTGGTCGTCGAAAAGGATCCGTTTCTTGGCGGTACCTGCCTTCACGTGGGCTGCATTCCTACCAAAGTCCTTCTGCACCATGCGGATGTTTACGACCACTTCAAGAATGGCGCCGAACTCGGCTTCGAAGTGTCCGGCCTGAAGATCAACTGGACCAACATCCTCGCCCGCAAAAATAAAATTGTCACCAAGCACGCCAAAGGCATCGAGTTCCTCTTCAAGAAAAACAAAGTGGAATGGGTTCAGGGATGGGGCCGCTACGAAGGCTCGGGGAAAATTTCCGTCGAGAAAGACGGCAAAAAATCCACTATCGAGGCCAGCAACGTTCTCCTCGTCAGCGGGTCCGAGGCGAAATCACTGCCGGGCATCGAACCCGATCACAAGCAAGTTCTCACCAATCGTTCGATCCTCGAGCTACCCGAGATTCCCAAAACACTCATTGTTGTCGGCGCGGGCGCCGTTGGCGTCGAGTTCGCCTCCATTTACAACTCCTTCGGCACACAGGTCACCATCCTGGAAGCTCTTCCGCGCGTCACCCCTCTGGAAGACGAGGAAATTTCCTCGGAACTCGAGAAATCCTTCAAGAAGAAGGGCATCAACATTTTCACCGGTTGCAGCGTCGATTCCGTGAAGAAAGACGCCAAATGCGTGACCGTCTCTTTCAAAGACAAGGACGGCAAAGCCCAAACGCTTCAGGCGGAAAAGCTGCTCCTGGCCGTCGGGCGGAAGGCCTGCACCGAAAACTGTGGTCTCGAGAAGTCCAAAGCGAAAGTCGAGCGCGGTTTTGTGTCCGTCGACGAGCACTTTCAAACCGCGGAACCCAATCTTTACGCCGTCGGCGATATTGTCGCCGGTATGCCTCTTCTCGCTCACGCCGCCATGATGGAAGGCATCATTGCCGTCACGCACATCAAAGGCCTGCCAACGCAGAAGCTCCTCAAGACCCGTATTCCCAGCGCCACCTATTGCGAACCGCAGATCGGCTCCATCGGTCTGACCGAAAAACAAGCCAAAGAGGCGGGCTACGCTGTGAAGGCTGGCAAATTCCCGTTTGTTGGCAATAGCAAAGCCACCATCCTCGGAAATCATGGCGGCTTCATCAAGGTTGTCTCCGAGGAAAAATATGGCGAAGTGCTCGGCATCCACATCATCGGCCCACTCGCCACCGAAATCCTGTCGGAAGCTGCGGCCGTCCTGAAACTGGAAGGCACCATCGACGATATGATGACCATGGTTCACGCGCATCCAACAGTTTGGGAAGCCATGGGCGACGCCTTCGCGTCCGTCCGGGGTCTGCAGATCAATGTGTAATCGCTGAGCATCTACGTTCGTCACTCCGGACGGTCATAGCCATGCCTTCAGGCGACTGAAAACTTAGAACAGAAGACGTTAAACTTTTCGCGATGCCTCCACTTCTTATCGCCGACCTGGGCTTGATTTCCTACTCGGACGCTTACACCCTCCAGCAGCGCCTCGTCGCAGCACGCAAAGTGAACGCCATCGATGACGTCCTGCTTTTCTGCGAGCATCCTCACGTCATCACTCTGGGACGAAACGCCAATCGCTCGAACCTGCTCGCCTCGGAACACGCGCTTCGTCAGAAAGGCGTCGAGCTGCACTCCACGAATCGCGGCGGGGATATCACCTATCACGGCCCTGGCCAGATCGTCGGCTATCCGATTCTCAATCTGGACCAGATCAAACGAGACGTCGGTTGGTATGTCCGCACTCTCGAAGAAGCCATGATCCGCGCCTCTGCCGATTTCGGCGTAACCGCTTATTGTGTGCCTGGCAAAACCGGTATCTGGGTTCCGGGTGCTCCCTTCGAAGAGAAACTGGCAGCCATCGGCGTGCACATCAGCCGCTGGGTCACTTCCCACGGCTTTGCCTTCAACGTCTCCACCGATCTTCGTTTCTTCGATCTCATCGTGCCGTGCGGCATTGCCGACCGCAAAGCCACCTCGCTCGAAAAACTCCTCCAGCGCACCATTTCGTCCGACGAAGTAAAGCCGGGTCTGGCCCATCACCTCGCCGAACTCTTGACACGAGCTCCCCGCCCAACCACCCGCGACGAACTCGAATCTCACTTGGCCACTGTCGCCTCGTAACAACGGCCAAGCGCCCTGCATTTTTCCTATTGCCATCTCGCGGCGGGATACAGCAACCTTGGTGCGGTTAAACCATGCCCAAAACTGGCGACATTCGCATCGGCATTTCCGGCTGGCGCTATCCCCCTTGGCGCGGCGTTTTCTATCCTGAAAAACTCGCGCAAAGAAAGGAACTGGAATATGCGTCCAGCAAGCTCACCTCGCTGGAAATTAACGGTACGTTTTATTCCCTGCAAAAGCCCGGCAGTTTCCAAAGCTGGTACCAGTCGACCCCTCCGGATTTTAAATTCTCCGTCAAAGGTCCGCGTTACATCACCCACATCCAGCGCCTGCGCGGATGCAGAGTCCCCGCTGGCGAATTTCCTGGCTTCTGGCGTGCTCCTCCTGGGCGAAAAGTTAGGCCCGTTCCTGTGGCAGTTGCCCCCCAATTTCAAATACGATCCCGAGCGCATTGAAAGCTTCATCAAACTGCTTCCTCACGACACCGGCGCCGCAAAGTATCTGGCCTCCAATCATGATCCGTGGATGAAAAAGCGCGTTGCCTTTGACGAAGTTGCCGACGGCCGCAAACTTCGCCACGCCATGGAAATCCGCAACACCACTTTCGCTATTCCCGAATTTCTAGAGCTGCTGCGCAAATACGACATCGCCATCGTCTGTGCTGACACTGTGGAGTGGCCCGAATCACCGATGTCACTTCCGAATTTGTCTATTGCCGCCTGCACGGTTCGGAAGTTCTTTACGCCAGCGGGTACGATGCAAAATCGCTCGACCGATGGGCAGACTGGGTCCTGGCGTGGGCCAAGGCGGCCAGCCCCCGGTCGACAACATCCTCGAGCCAGCCAAAAAGTCCAAACCTCGCGACGTCTTTGTCTATTTCGATAATGACGCCAAAGTTCGAGCCCCATTCGATGCCCAGGAACTGATCAAACGTGTCACCCGAAGCCCCTTCCGCGCCTCGAGGCATCCGTCAAAAACATTCTCTCCTTCCGCCGAATCTAATCTTTCGAGGGAACCAAGCGTGAGGCTAAGGCACCTGATATCCGGATGGCCTGTTAGCTGTTTCGCTATCCGTCTGTGCGGCCCTGCGCTTTTTGCGCAAACATGCCAGAGCATGCCCTATCTCCATCAAAATAAGTTCGATCCTCAGCCCATCGAACTCGCGCAGGTCCACGGCACAGCCGTCGACGAAAACGGCTCCCCCATCGCACAACTCTGCGTTGGCATTTTCTCTGAACCCGGCCACAAGCTCCTTCGCTACGCCCAATCCGCAAACAACGGAAAATTCAGTGTCGATATGAAAGGGCTGCCCGACGGCGAATATCGGCTCGTTGGTCATCTCACCGGTTTCTGCCCCGCGAACGCCATCCTCAGCATCAATTCCCATTCGCACCAGAAAAAGCCTCTCGTTGTGCACATGAATCTTCCCGGTACTGCGGATTGCAGCTACGTCCAACTCCGAAAAAAATAACCCCTGCACTCCGCAGCGTGTCCCACGCGCTCGATTTGCACGTGCGATCTTCTCGGCTAGTTAGGAGCCCACCCCGCCTTAGCCTTAAGATAGAATTCCCCAGTTCAAATTCGGAGAGCCACAAACATGCCTGTTTCCGAAGCTCCTGCCAAACCCGCAAAACTTTCCCGCCAGCAACACTTGGACCTCTATTACTACATGCGCCTCAATCGCGAAGTGGAAGACACCATGACGCGCCTGTTTCGCCAAAACAAGATCGTCGGTGGCTTGTACGCCAGCCTCGGCCAGGAAGCCATCTCCGTCGGCACCGCATATGCCCTCGAAAAACGCGACTGGATGGCGCCGATGATTCGCAATATCGGCGCGTTGCTGGTCAAAGGTGTTCCTCCGCGCGACATCTTCACCCAGCACATGGCCAAATACACTTCACCCACCAAAGGCAAAGACGGCACCAGCCATTTCGGTGATCTCGAGAATCTTCACATCGTCTCTCCCATTTCCATGCTCGGCGATTTGATTCCTGTGATGACCGGAGTGGCTATGGCCGGCCGTTACCTCGGTCAGAAAATCGTCGCGATGACCTGGATCGGCGATGGCGGCAGCTCCACCGGAGTTTTTCATGAAGGGCTGAATCTCGCCGCGTCGCAAAAAGCCGCGCTCGTGCTTATCCTGGAAAATAATATGTGGGCCTACTCCACCCCCGTGCGCCGCCAGGTTCCCCTGGAAAACCTCGCTGATCGTGCCAAAGCCTATGGCATCTCCAGCTACATCGTCGACGGCAATGACGTTGTCGCGGTCTACACCACGGCGAAAGAAGCTGTTGAGCGCGCCCGGGCCGGTGACGGTCCTGTCCTTATCGAGGCGAAAACATTTCCGTCGCCGCGGCCACGCGCAGCACGATCCCGCCGAATATGTTCCCAAGGACCAACGCGGTTATTGGGAAAAACGCGATCCGATCACTCTGTACGAGGAATTTCTGGCGCAAGAGAAACTTCTCGACGCCAAAGGAAAAAAGGAAATCGAAGAGCGCATCAACACTTTACTCGAGCAGGAGCGCGAGTTCGCCGAAAATTCGCCCATGCCTCCGCCGGAAACCGCCGATCAAGGCGTCTACTGCACCGGCCCGGAGTGCCACAACATTCAGCCGAAATGGGAGCGCCCGTCGACGAATTGCTCCCGCCCAAATCCTCTGTTGATCCTGTTTGGAACATTGAAGGTTTCGGCCGTGGCGTTTCCTCCGCCGGTGGCGTTGCCCCCATCCACTTCGGCGATGTTCCGCCTGCGGCTGTCACCCCGGAGAAGGATGCTGCGCCGATCAGGGTAGCCGCGAAACCGAAATGGCGCGGCTCCTCCAAAAAATCAATCCCGCCGAAGAAGCGCTGCGGAAAAACAAGGCGGGCCGCTGACATGCCTCCCATCACCTTTCTCGAAGCCATCCGTCAGGCCATGTTCGAAGAAATGGCCGCGGATCCGCGAGTCGTCCTCATCGGCGAAGATGTTGGCGTCTACGGCGGCGCCTTCAAGACCAGTGAAGGCCTGCTGGAAAAATTTGGCTGGGAGCGCGTCATCGATACGCCCATCAGCGAGAGCGCCATCGTAGGCGCAGCTTGCGGCATGAGCTATCTTGGCTTGCGCCCCATTGCGGAAATGCAGTTCATCGACTTCATCGCGTGTTGTTTCAACCAGCTCACCAATTTCATCGCCAAGAGCCACTATCTTTGGAACGCTCCGGCTCCCATCGTGGTTCGTGGACCTTCCGGCGGTGGAGTCCACGGCGGTCCATTTCACTCGCTCAATCCGGAAATGTATTTTCTCCACACCCCGGGGTTCAAGATCGTCTATCCTTCCACCCCCTACGATGCCAAGGGACTGCTCAAATCCAGCATTCGCGACAACAACCCCGTCCTTTTCTTCGAACACAAATTCCTCTATCGCCGCATCAAGGAAGAAATTCCCTCTGACGATTACGTCGTTCCTCTCGGCAAAGCCGTAGTCCGCCGCGAAGGCAAGCACCTCACGATTCTGTCTTACGCCGCCATGATGCACGTGTCTCTCGAAGCTGCCGATGCCCTCGCGAAAGAAGGCATCGATGCCGAAGTGATCGACCTTCGCACGCTCATGCCCCTCGATGAAGAAACCATTCTCAACTCGGTCAGAAAAACCAACAAGTGTCTGGTCGTTCACGAAGACACCAAAACCGGCGGTATCGCCGGCGAGATTTCAGCTATCCTGTTCGAAAAGGCCTTTCATGACCTCGATGGTCCTCTCGTTCGCGTTGCTTCCCTCGACACACCCGTGCCCTACGCGCCCACTCTTGAGGAAGCATTCCTGCCGAATGCACAAAAGGTGTTCACCGCCGCGAAAGAACTGGCTCGGTTCTAAAAGCCTTCGATACCCCGGTTATCTTTTGACACTGACTCGAGATTTTTGCGTTTAGCTTCGCCCTAGTAATTCCTACAATTTTGAATGGGGTAGGTTTCGCGGCTGCCAGGGATTGCTCAGGCTGTAGTTCCCCTGGTTTGCTGCTCAACTGAAAAACGTCATCTTCATTCGATACCTTCGTTCGGTACTTGGGAGGTTCTGTCGTGGATTTGACCAAAACAATTTCAGCGGCGCTGATACTTTTTGCTTCGTGCGCCACACAATCGAGCGCCCGGCCCAATGACGGCAGTGTTCATGGCAGGGTCACGCTGTCCGGAGTTCCGCCGAAATCAAAACCCTTTGATATCTCGAAAGAGCCCGATTGCGTCCGAATGCGCGGCTCCAATCCGATCTTTCCTGAAGATGTGGTCACCGGACCCGATAACTCCCTACGCAACGTGGTGGTTTATATTACCTCCGGTCCCCCCGAAAATGCCCCGGCGCCTTCCACTCCCGTGGCTTTCGATCAACAAGGTTGCCATTACAGCACGCACGTTTTGGCCTTCCGTGTGGGCCAGGAAGTTCGGATCTCCAACAGCGACCCCCTATCGCACAATATTCATCCGGTCGCCCGAGTCAATCGCGAATGGAACAAAATTCAACCGGCCGGGACTCCCCCATTTTCCTACGCGTACGAGCACGAGGAATTCATTCCCGTGCGCTGCAACATTCATCCCTGGATGCACGGGTATTTCGCGGTTCTAAAAACCAGTCATTTCGCAGTGACCACCGATGATGGCAGTTTCACCCTGCCGGACCTGCCTCCCGGGCATTACGTCGTTACCGCGTGGCATGAGGTTTATGGTTCACAAAGCAAGGAATTCACCGTTCTGCCCGGCCAGTCCGCGTCCGTTGACTTCAGTTTCTCGGCCAAACACTAAAAAAACCACCGTCTTACAAATCTATGACGTCCGCCTCCGCCTCGTCTGCTACCTTGTCCACACGTACGCCGGCATCCTGCCGGTTTTTGGCGTTACGCAAGCAACTGCGCAATGTACCCGCCCGCCAAGCACGCTGATGTCTGTATTTTTTCGCCAGAACTGTAAACTGTAGCCTGTAAACTCTGCGCTTGAACTGTCCACTGTAAACTCGCTCCAAGACGTTGTAAGCTTAAGCCACACAATTAAGTTCGGATGAGAACGACATGAGAAAGTTCCGCCTCGCAATCCTGCTCTGCCTTGGCGTTTGCATTACCTCAATCGCATCGGCCCAAACGCCTCGCTGGACCGAACAGCGCGCCAACGATTGGTACGCGCACCAGCCCTGGATGGTCGGGAGCAACTACATTCCAGCCACCGCGATCAATGAACTCGAAATGTGGCAGCCGGAAACCTTCGATCCCGAACGCACCGATCTCGAGCTCGGTTGGGCCGAATCCATCGGCCTCAACACCATGCGCGTTTTCCTTCACGACCTGCTCTGGAAACAGGACTCCGCCGGTTTTCAAAAACGCATCAACGCCTTCCTTACAATTGCCGACAAGCATCACATCCGCATTCTCTTTGTGCTTTTCGATTCGTGCTGGGACCCCAACCCCCAACTCGGCCAGCAACGTGCCCCCCGCCTGGGCGTGCACAACTCTGGCTGGGTGCAGAGCCCCGGATCGGCCGCGCTGAAGGATTCTGCTCAACTTCCGCGGCTTGAGGGGTATGTGAAAGGCGTTGTTGGCGCATTCGCCAACGATTCGCGAATTGTAGGCTGGGATGTGTGGAACGAACCGGGAGGAACGAATCAGGGCAGTTACGAAAAAACCGAGATCCCCGACAAAGTGGAGCTGGTTCGCGCGCTCCTGCCCAAAGTGTTCGAGTGGGCGCGGCAGGCTGGCGCCTCTCAACCGCTCACCAGCGGTTTGTGGGAAGGTGACTGGAGTTCACTCAAGAAATTGGATGCGGTTCAGAAAATTCAGCTCCAGCAGTCGGACGTGCTCTCCTTTCACAACTACAGCAAGCCCTCGAACTTCCAAAAACACGTCCGCGAACTGCAAAAATATCATCGCCCCATACTCTGTACCGAGTACATGGCCAGGCCTATGGGCAGCACGTTCCAAACCATCTTGCCTTTGGCCAAAAAATATAATGTGGCCGCGATCAATTGGGGTCTGGTCGCCGGAAAAACGCAAACGTGGCTGCCTTGGGATTCCTGGTCGAAACCGTACACCGACCATGAACCCAAGCTGTGGTTTCATGAAATTTTCCGCAACAATGGACAGCCATACAATCCCGCCGAGGTTGACCTGATTCGCAAACTGACGCAACCCGCAGGTGTTCCCACGCGCACCGTCTAGTGCCAGTTTCCGAAGATCAAGGGTCTCCTACAGGGCGCTGACTCGCCCTACCACAATCCTCGTAATCCCCGGAATGCGGTAAAGTATTTGCCTGATGATAATTAACCTTTCGCGGCGCGCTCACGACCATAATTGGGAAATCGATCCCATCACGCGCTCTTTGCTCGACACCGATTTCTACAAACTCCTGATGCTCCAGTTCATCTGGAAATGTTTCCCGCGGACCAAAGCTTCTTTTTCGCTGATCAACCGGTCTGATCTGCGGATTGCCGACTACATTGATGCCGGCGAGCTTCGTGAACAATTGGAACAAACTCGCCAGCGCCGCTTTCACAAATCCGAGCTCATCTGGCTAGCTGGCAACACCTTTTACGGGCACGAAGGCATCTTCGAACCCGATTTCATCGAATGGCTCGACCGCGATTTCCGGCTTTCCGACTACGAACTCTCTGTCCAGGACGGCCAGTTTTCTCTGTCCTTCCACGGCCTGTGGTCCGAGACCACTCTTTGGGAAATTTACGCGCTCAGCACCGTCAGCGAACTCAAATCCCGCTCCAGTCTCAAGCAACTGAGCGAATTCGAACTCGATATTCTCTATGCCCGGGCCAAAACTCGCTTGTGGGAAAAAATGGCCCGCCTCCGCGGCGTTCCCGGCTTAAGCGTCAGCGATTTCGGCACCCGCCGGCGTCACAGCTTCCTCTGGCAGGAGTTCGTCGTGAAAGCCATGAGCGACGTTCTTGGCAGCGCCTTCAAAGGAACTTCGAACACCTATCTGGCATACAAGCACGACCTGGAAGCGATCGGCACCAATGCTCACGAATTGCCCATGGCCTTGGCGGCAACTGCCAACACCGAGGAAGAGCTCAAGCATTCTCAATATCATCTGCTCGAATTGTGGCAGCAAACCTATCGCGGCGAATTGCTCATACTCCTTCCGGATACCTTCGGCACCACCCAGTTTCTTCGCAATGCCCCGGAATGGGTGGCTTCCTGGACCGGCCAGCGCGCCGACAGCAAGGATCCTTTTATCGCCGGAGACGAATACATCGCCTGGCTGGAGCAGCGCAAACGCGATCCCCAGCAAAAACTCTTCATCGCCTCCGATGGCCTCGACGTAGACGCCATTCTCGGTCTCCACGCGTATTTTGGAGGCACGCTGCAAAATGGGGCTGCCCCTGCCGATTTCCGCCAAGCCAGCGATTTTCTTGACGACCGCCGTTGGTTGCCGCGCCGGCGCATTCGTTTCAGCGCAGGATGGGGCACCCTGCTCACCAACGATTTTCGTGACTGCAACCCGCGCGGCGACAGCTCCTTCGATCCACTCAGTCTCGTTTGCAAATTGAACGAGGTCGACGGGCGTCCCGCCGTCAAGCTCTCCGATAATTTCCAAAAAGCCCTCGGCTCTCCCGAAGACATAGAACGCTATCGTCGCGTGTTCGGTACTGCGGGCGTCGCTGACACCCCCGTTCTCGTCTAACCGGACCACAGCTCGCAGTTTCTGGGTTTTGTGCCGGTCCGTGCTGCTGAAAATATTTTCAGTTTCCGAACGGCCCAGCACTCAGTATACAGAACCTTAATTACTTACATCTTAAACAGAACTTCACAAACTCTTCTTGCCCAGTTAACGTTCCCCTTCGCATTTTTCCGTATCCTTCCTCTATCGCAATATCGGCGCTGGATGTCCGCACGCTCCGGCGGTTTGAGCGATCCCACCGAGATCACCAACAATCTTTCTGCGCCAGAACAGGAAAAATCCATGAGCATTAAGTATCTGCTGAGGGCTACTTGTGCCTCTCTGGCCGCAGCCGCACTCATGCTGCAGCCACTAGCCACCATGGCCCAGGACCGGAACGATTCATCCCCCGAACAGAAAAGAATTGTGGAAATCGCACCGAGGTCCAGCGAAGAAGTCGCCCGTTACGTCGATCCGTTTGGAAATTTTCCGTTGCTTCCCCATGACGTGAAACTCCAACTGCTTCGTCAGCACATCAAGTACGTCTTCGTTCTCTTCCAGGAAAACCGCTCCTTCGATTTCTACTTTGGTACCTATCCCGGCGCGCGCGGTTTGTTCTCCCAACCAGCCGATGAAACTCCCGGCTTCAAGCAACCGATTGTCAAAACTGATGGCACCGTCGGCACCATCTCGCCATTCCTTATTCCCCAGTCCGTCACCGGCCCGGATGGCAAAGCAGTCCTGCTCTATCCCGAGGACACCGATTCCGTCAATCACGGCCACACCGCCATCGATGCCAAATTGAATTTGGATTCGAATCATGTCGCCCAGAACAATCGCTACGCCTTCACTGAAGAAGGCATCAGCAAGGGAACGCTGAGCGCGGATGGCACCACCTATACAGGTCCAGCTCCGACTACCGCTCAAGTGCAAAAGGGCGAACTCGTCGTCAGCCACGTCGATTGCGACACCGCGCCTTTCCTTTGGCAGTACGCGGACCGCTTCACGCTCTTCGATAATTTCTTCGACACCGTGATTGGTCCTTCCACTCCCAATGCAATCGCCATGATCGCCGGGCAATCCGGCAAGACTCAGTGGGTCCTTCATCCGAATCTTGCGTTAGGCGGAACGGGGACCTACGCCAACGGTCAACTCCCGGTCACGGGCGATCCTCAACCTTACTGGGGCAATGCCCTCGCCGCAGCCATGACTCCTCCCGGAATCTTCCAACCCACCGAAAGTGGAGCGCCTCAAACGAGCACTCCGGCCTCCAATCTGACTTTCGCCAGTTTGCCGCTTTCTTTCATGGGCAACCAGATTCAAGCGGTGACCGCCAAGGACAATGATCCCACGTTTGACCTTGCCGATGTCCAGAGCGACATTCAGAAAATCCTCGGCGATAACAACAAGCCCGTGAACTGGGGCTGGTTCCAGGAAGGTTACGACCACGAAGTCACAGATCCCACCAGCACACCCACATATTCCACCTACATCGCCCACCACAACGGCCCGCAATATTTCGGTTATGAAGCCAACAACGCTTCTGAAACCGCAAATCATCTTCGCGGCCTTGGCGATTTCTACACCGCTATCAGTAACAATGCCCTGCCCAAAGAAGGCGGCGTGTTCTATGTCCGTGGCGGCTACGGCAATCTTGATGGACTGATCCCCCGTTCGCCCAGCGCGGCGGTTGAAGCCGCTTTCCAGGGCAATGACGATCACCCGGCATACTCCGACGCGCAAATCAGCGAAGCTCTTCTGGCCGACTCTATCAATGCCATCGCCAGCAGTAAGTACTGGCCGGAAAGCGCCATCATCATCACCTATGACGAAACCGACGGGCTCTACGATCACACCCAGCCACAAATCCGCTCCTTCGATCCCATCGGCAATGCCCTCGATCAAGGTCCGCGAATTCCAACGATTGTCATTTCGCCTTACGGTGTCGTGCATGCTATCTCTCACGAAGCCACCGAGCACAGCTCCATCATCAAGTTCATCGACGAGCTTTTCCACCTCACGCCACTCGCCGATCTCCCAGATGAAGCCAATGCGCGCGCCCTTGGTCAGACTCTTTACGGCCAGCCCTATCTGGGCCCCGCCGATGACAACACTCCTGGCGTAGGCGACCTCTTCTCGGCGTTCGACGATCTGCGCCTGATCGGCTTTTTGCCGCCGTTGCCGCCGGACTTCGCGAAGATTCCGCGAACCGCGGTGGTGACTCTGCCTCACTATGGTGCGCAAGGCTGCCGCGCTCTGCACATCACTCCTACCGATATAGTTGACGGCGTTGTGATCGATCCGGCGCCTGCGGACTTCAATCCGCGTCCTGGGACCAACCCCGGCACTCCCACCAGCACTCCGGGTTGGCCCACCAACTGACGCGCTTTCTTGCACTGTTGCGCTGCGGCGATTGGAAGTTCTCCAGTCGCCGCAGTTCCAAAATAGTTCGAATGGAGTCTGTGCAGTGAGCCATCCCTTTTATCCGTTTCTCGCTACCGGTTCGAAGCGCACCGCAACCGCGCGCCTACACACATTCGTTGCCTTTGCCACCTTCTTTGCTCTTCTCGCCAGCCCCGCCATCGCGCAAAATGGTTCCACTCTCGCCAAGATCAAATCGACCGGCTCTCTCGCCTGCGGTGTCAACACTGAATTGCCGGAATACACCATCGACGACGCCCACGGTGACCTTTCCGCCTTCGCCACGGATTTCTGTAAAGCCGTAGCAGTTGCGGTGCTCGGTTCCGACGCGAAATTCACCGTGGTTCCCTTCCGTGATGAAGCCGATGCACTGAAGGCCCTGAAGTCTGGCCAGATCGCCTTACTGTCCACCGCTTCTTTGAATTATCTGAATACTGCGAATTCCGGACTGGGCTTCTCCCGCCCCGTTTTATACGACGATCAGGCTCTGCTCGTGAATAAAACCATGGGCGTCAATTCCGTCAAAGATCTGGCTGGCAAAAAAATTTGTTACATCAGCGGCACCGAACTGGAAATTCAGCTCCAGGCTTATATGGCACGCGAAAATATCAAATGGCTGCCTTACACCTTTTCCGAAGAAGGTGAAATGGAAATGGCTCTGGTCACCGGAAATTGCGCCGCAACTACTGCGGATATCTCACAGCTTGCGGGAGAACGAAACACCTTCAGGGGCTATGCCAGGAATTTCGTGATCCTGCCCGACGTAATCGCCAAAGATCCAGTGGCCATGGCTTATCGCCTCGGTGATCCGCAGTGGGCCGCAATCGTCAACTGGACCGCCGAGGTTCTGATCCAGGCTGAAGAGTATGGCGTGACGCAGTCGAATGTCGAAGCCATGAAACGCAGTGATGATCCCGTCATCCGGCGGCTGCTCGGCGCTCAAGCGGGTTATTGGCCGATGATTGGAGTCGATGACTCCTTCGCTGCACACGTCATCGAATCAGTCGGCAATTACGGCGAAATTTTCGAACGCAACCTGGGCTCGGGTTCTCCCCTGAAAATTCCTCGCGGAGCCAATAACCTCAGCACCCACGGCGGCCTGATGGAATCCCTGCCCATTCGATGACCATTGGAGCACCCCACCGGTAAGCGCTCCGTCGATTCGCCTGCCTCGTGCTCGGCCCGCCAAGTGACCCGCCTCGCCGCAAATCGCAAAACCCTGAGGGAATTTCCGTCATTGCGTCTTTGGCGGTAAACTAATAAGTCCGCGATTCGCGCAACCGCGCCACGGATCGTCCTGTTTTCACCGGGCGCTTCTCACGCCCGCACGCGAAGGAGAGCATTCTCATGGCAACCGACGTGGTTATGCCCCAGATGGGCGAAAGCATCTTCGAAGGCACCATTACCAAATGGCTCAAGAAGCCCGGCGACAAAGTCGAACGCGACGAGCCGCTCTTCGAAATTTCCACCGATAAGGTGGACGCGGAAATTCCTTCTCCCTCCGCCGGCGTGCTGAAGGAAATCAAAATCCCGGAAGGGCAAACCGTGCCCATCCAGACCGTCGTCGCGGTGATTGATGGAGCGGGAGCCCCGGCCGTCGCGGCCGCACCGAGCGCAGCGTCGTCGGCCGCGCCAAAGTCCGCCGCCTCGCCTGCGGCGGAAGCAGCGCCTGCATCCGCGAAGCCTACTGCGGTGGCCGCTCCCCCGCAACCCGCTGCGCACGCGCCTTCCGCGGCGCCCGCTTCTCAGCCTGCCGCTCAGGTCTCCGCGCCCGCTGCCACCGGCAGCGGAACCGAACGCATTCACTCCTCGCCACTGGTTCGCCGCATGGCCAAGGAACACGGCATCGATCTCACCTCGCTAGAAGGCACCGGTGCGGGCGGCCGCATCACCAAGGAAGATATGGAGTCCGCCATCGCGGCGCAATCCACTCCGGCAACCGCCCCGGCGCCAGCCACACCTGGGGCTGCGCCGCGGCTGACACCGCCAACCGCCGCCGCTCCCTCAGCCGGTCCCGCGGTTCACGGCAGCCAGTTTATTCCCGCGCTCCAACTCGGCGTTCCTCGCGAGCGCATCTATTTCGGAAGCTACGAAGTCCAGCCGCTCAGCGTTATGCGCCAGAAAATCGCCGAGCACATGGTTGCTTCCAAGCACGTCTCGCCTCACGTATACTCCGTCGACGAAATCGACATGAGCAAAATCGCCGCGCTTCGCGGCAAGTCCAAGGACGAATTCGAAAAACGCTACGAGACCAAGCTTACCTTCATGCCGTTTTTCGTCAAGGCCGCGGTAGCCGGTTTGCGCGCCTATCCCACGTTGAACGCCTCTCTTGACGGCACCAACATCGTGATTCACAAGGAAGTGAACATCGGGATCGCCGTGGCTCTGGATTGGGGATTGATCGTTCCCATCATCAAGAACGCCGATGAGAAAAACTTTCTCGGCATTCAGCGCAACCTCAACGATCTTGCCGAGCGCGCCCGCGCCAAAAAGCTCAAGCCCGAAGAGGTTCAGGAGGGCACCTTCTCCATCACCAATCCCGGCGTATTTGGCGGCCTGTTCGGTTTACCGGTCATCAGCCAGCCGAACGTCGGCATCCTGGGCCTCGGCGCCATAGAAAAGCGCCCCGTGGTCATCAACGATTCCATCGCCATCCGCTCTATGTGCTACGTCACATTGAGCTACGACCACCGCGTGGTCGACGGCGCCATCGCCCACCAGTTCCTCCACAAGGTAAAAGAAACCCTGGAAAACTGGTCCGAACCCCTCATCTGAGGTGTGATAGGCGTTATCCGATATCTATTTCCAGATCGCTGAAATCTGATATCCGACGGCAATTCCCGGTATACCATACCCACATCGCTCAGGAGGGTACTCCCGCCATGCTTCCGCGCCGCGAGTTTATTCGTTCAGGTCTGCTGGCTGCTGCGGCGCTTCCCGCCAGACGTCTCTACCCTGCCGGTACCAGCTCGAGCGATTCCCGCATTGACATTTTACTCGACGAGCCGCTCGGCGCCATTTCTCCTAACATCTACGGCCATTTCGCCGAGCATCTTGGCGGGGTCATTTACGATGGCGTCTGGGTGGGAGAAAATTCCGCGATCCCCAACATCAACGGAATCCGCAAACGCCTGGTCGTCGAACTCTGCAAGATCAAAGCCCCGGTGATCCGCTATCCGGGCGGCTGTTTCGCCGACAGCTACGACTGGCGCGACGGCATTGGCCCCGTGAAGGACCGGGCCCGCCGCAGCAATTTCTGGGGGGGCACCGAATCCAACCGCTTCGGCACCAACGAATTTGCGCAGTTCTGCCGGCTCACCGGAGCAGAGCCGTACCTCGCCGCCAACCTTCGCAGCCTTCCCGCGGAAGAGTTTTACCGCTGGGTCGAATACTGCAATTCACCCGCGGGCAGCACCTCGCTCGCGGAACTCCGCGCATCTTCCGGCGCGACGCAGCCCTTCAATGTTCGTTTCTGGGGCGTCGGAAACGAATCCTGGGGATGCGGCGGCAACTTCACCGCGCAAGAGTACGCCGTCGAGTTTCGCCGCTTTACCGCATGGGTGCCGCGTTATGGCTTGAATCTAGCGCTGGTGGCTTCCGGCCCTGGCTCCGACGAATGGAGCTGGACCCGCGGGTTTTTCGAGGAGTTGCTGCGCAAAGGCGCGGACCAGCTGGAAGTCGTCGGTGGATTCTCGCTGCACCACTACGCCTGGAATCTCAGCCGCGGCGCGACCAACGACTGGGACAAGGGCAAGGGCAGCGCGGTCGATTTCAGCCCGGTGGATTGGTATGAACTTCTCCGCGAAGGCCAGCGCATCGAAGACCTCATCGACGGCCATTGGCGGGTGATGGGCGAATTCGACGCCAAACACCGCGTGAAGCTCTTCGTTGACGAATGGGGCCCGTGGTACCAACCAGGTTCCGCCGCTACTCCGGGCAACTTGCTGGAACAGATGCCCACTCTGCGCGACGCGGTTTTCTCCGCGATGACCTTGGACATTTTTAACCGCCATCCCGATAAAGTAGCCATGGCCAATTGCGCCCAGCTCATCAATTGCCTCAACGCGCCCTATCTCGCCCATGAAGATAAATTCTGTGTCACGCCCGTGGGACACGTGTTTGCCATGTACGCCGCGCATCAAGGTGGCCAAGCCGTCCGCGCGGACATTTCCGCCCCCGCAATTCACTATGAGCGCGACGGAAAACCCGCCGAATTCTGGGGATTGCAGGGCTCAGCGTCCCTGCAAGGGAAGAAACTGGCGCTCACCGTCGTGAATCCAAGCGTAAGCGAATCGCGCGAAACCGCCATCACCCTGCGCGACGCAAAAATCGCTTCCGCATCCGTGACTACCCTGACCGACTCCGATATTCACGCCCACAACACGTTTGCTCAAGCTTCCGCAGTCGAGCCGCACTCGAAACCGCTTGCAGCCAGCGGTCCCGAAGTTACCGTCGTTCTCCCGCCCGCGTCGGTAACCCAGCTGTCGTTTACGCTGGCTTGATGCTAGGCGCCAGCGCCTGAAGATCTTCGTGGACTCATAGGCGGGATTGGCACGCTTACCCTGACTACTGGGTACCGACCGGCTTTCTGATCCCTGTTCGCTGGGATCTGATCTCTGTATCTGATATCTATTCCGCCGAACCTCATTGAATCACCGGGCGCATTTTCGCGGCCCAAACGGCGAAACCTTCCATCGCCACTGCTTCCACTCCCGCGTCACGCAAGGTCTCCTGGACGAAGCGGTGACGTTCATTTTCCGCAATCAGGTGCACATCGGTGACCGCGGTGAATTCGCTGGATTTCACTTTTTCGCGGATGCGTTCCACCGTGTACGCCAGCGATTTCACGTCGCCGGGCGCGCGCGTCACGCTCAGGGTCTGCACGAAGCCGCGCGAGCCGTTCCGCCGGTAGCCATAATCGATGCGCATGGGGTCGCCTGCGAAGGTGAACTCCTCCGCGCGCACGCCCTTCTGCATGCGCTCCCACAGCCGCGCCTGGCGCAGCACCTGCGCGCAATAGGAGCGCATCATGCCGCGGCTTCCCGGCGCTCCTACTCGCGTCGCGCGCCGCTCCGGGGCCACATGGTCGGCATACAGCCGCTCGGTTTCCGCGTCAATATCGCTCGTGAACACGCCTTTTTGCGGCGCCAGTTGCAGCAGGTTGGAAAGGGTGTCGTCCCACTTCTCCAGCAGCTTCAGCCAGTCCGCGCGTCCGTTGCCCTGTTGGTGGGCATGCCCGTTTCCGCGAAACAGCTGGCTCGCGGTGGCAAAGCGGTCTTCCAGGTTGTTGCGCAACGCCCGCAGAAGCGACTCATCCGCCCCCGGATGAAGTTTGCGCACACGTGCATACTCTTCCGGCTCCTCAATCAGCCGCAATCTCCTCTCGCGACCTTCGGGATCGAACACCAGCACTCCTATATTTACCCACTCGTCGCGCACGAGATTCGGCATATACCGCAAGATGCGGTAAATATGCGCGCGCCCGGTGCCGGTCTCATTCGGATCGTTAACCATCATCCAGCTCCCATTTCCAGGTGAGTGAATCGGGATCAGTGGCCGGTCAGATCATCGTCCGGCGATCAGCAAGAAGCAATCTTCATGGCGGAACGCTTCACGGCGTTCTGGGCGCTGATTGCTGTTCGCTGATCTCTCCTATCGCGGTTCCTTCACCATTAACCCCTCCATCGCCGAATCTCTCACTGCCTCCAGTACGGAAACGGCTGGCGGTTGGACTGTTTGGCCGCCAGCAGCAATTCCGGTACGCGCTCCCGCCGCCGGTGAATCTGCTCCAGCAGCCGGACCAACGCGTCATAGTCGTCTTCGTACCACGCCGGCGGGATTTCTTCCGCCAGTTCCGCCAGCACCCGTTCGCTGATTTGCTTTTCCAGGCGCTCAAGCCAGGGTGCGAACGATTCCATTCCGAACACCCCTTCATACACACGGTTGCGTGCATACAGTCCGCGCAGCGGCGCATCCGGAAAATTCCATTCCCCGGCATTGAAGCAGAACCCCTGGTCGATCATGACCGTGTGATACGCCCTATGAGGTTCTTCCGCCGTTGGCCGCAAACCCGCCGCCGCTCCTGGACTCAGTACTCCACTTGGCCGGTTGGTCTCGAAAAAAACCGTCTGCCGCCCGTTGGTGTTGCAGGTCCATTTATCAAAGACCAGCATCCCGGCGAAATCGTGCAGATTATCCACCTCGCGCAATTTCTCGTCCGGCAGGAAATCGTGCAGCGCCAGCCTTCGCGGATCGCCCGGATACCGCGAACCGAATTGCAGCCCGGGGGTGCACGGAATGCGCGTGCGGGGCGTCTCGATGCACAGCTCCGGCGTGAGCCGGATGAGTTCTTCCGGCACCTCCACGACACTGACCGGCGCGGTCGGCAGCCCCAACCGGCCCGCTAACCTGGTACCGAGCAGCTCATTCACCAGAATCCGGCGGTGCTGCGGATTATTCTGGAACTTCACCACGTAATAGCGATCGTCCGAGCACCTCATCAGGTGCGATTGCGCGCCGCCGCGCATGCGCCGTATCTGCTCCATTGCGCGTAACATCCGGATTATCCTATCGGCACTTGGTCACAGCGGCAAGTACCACTCGGCGCGCAAAGGCCATCGTTCCCGTTACGGGAACACGCGCTCCTGTTTGTGAACTCCGTTTTCCGCATGCGCAGGTTCAGGATGAGACGGGCACTCAAAAAAAGGCCCCCCGGAACTTTCGAGGGGCCGGTGATTCCACGCGCTGAAAAGCGGATCAGCGACGGCGTTTCTTGGCCGGCTTTTTCGCCGCTTTCTTGGGCTTGGCTTTGCCTTTTTTGGCCGGCTTTTTCGCGGCCTTCTTCGGCGCCTTCTTGGCGGTTTTCTTGGCTGCCGGAGCCGCGCTTTTCTTGGCCGCGGACTTGGCAGCAGCCTTGGGCTTGGGCGCGGGACGTTCCGACTCCTCGCCTTCTCCTTCTTCCCCAGGTTCCTCTTCCACGGCGAGAATTTCGTCCTCTTCTTCCTCGACTACCCCTCCGCCGCCCACCTCTTCATCATCCTCCAACCGCGACAGCTCATCGTCGTCTTCAAACTGATCCTTCTCGAAATCCATGCTCTCCTCCCCTGGGGGCTTCGCGAAGCCGCAATCTCGTATAAGTTCGCCCTGCTGTAGCCGGAGATGACCGCGCTCCGTCCTTGCGCTTTGTTATCCCACTCCAATGTACCTTGTCAAGCGTTCTGCTCACTGAATTCGCTCGCGCCACGAAATTTCTCACATCGTACACGCGAGGCTAGTTTTTCGTCTGCATCGCCGTCGTGCTGCCATTCTTTTGTGGGCTGCGTTTCACGGTGTGGTGAACGGTTCGCGTCTCCGGCAGGCCTCCTCCCACGGTGTAAATCCGCAGGATCATGCCCCGGCTGACCTTTCCGCTCTTCAAGCCATTCCACTTCTGCACCTGCTGGGAGGTGACGCTGAACTGGTCGGCAATGCCGCCGAGGGTGTCGCCCTTCTTGACCCGGTAACGCACGAGTCGTGGCTTGGATTCCTCCAGAGGCCGGCTCGCCGGGATGATCAGTTTGTCTCCGGCGTCGAGGGGCGTTCCCCGCTCCAGCCCGTTGGCGTCAGCAATCGACGCAGCGGTAACATGATACGTCTTGGCGATGGAAGTCAGCGTTTCTCCCGGCTCGACGCGGTGCCGCCGCCAGCTCACCCATTTGTCCGGCGGAATGTCCGCAATTTCCGCTGAAAATTTGCCCGAAGTGCCCAGCGGCAGGTGCAGCACATAATCCGGGTCATCCGGGGTGATCATCCGCAGCAGCGAAGGGTTCAGAGCGCGGAGTGTGGCCACATCCACATCGATCGTTTCCGCCACCAACCGCAGGTCGATCGGCCGCCCGGGCTTAACGGTATCCGTGGGCACGGGCTCTTCGGCATCCACGGAAATGCCGTAGTGCGCAGCGTCCTTAGCGATCAGCGTCAGGGCCAGAATGATCGGAACGTAATTCTTGGTCTCATTGGGGAGCACATTGCGCTTATAAAGTTCCCAAAAATCGGCATAACCGGTGCGCTCGATGCCTTTCTGCACGTTCCCGGGGCCGCAATTGTATGCGGCCATGGCCAGGTACCAATCGCCATAGAGCTGGTACAGATCGCGAAGATGCTGCGCCGCCGCGCGGGTAGCCTTCTCCGGATCGAGCCGCTCATCAATCCACCAGGTGCGTTTCAAGCCATATTCATTGCCGCGCCACTGCACGAACTGCCAGATGCCACGAGCCCCGGCGCGGGAGAGCGCCAGCGGCTGGAATGCGCTTTCCGCCTGGGCCAGATAGATGAGATCCTGGGGAACGCCTTCTTCCTTGAGAATCCGCGAAATCATCTCCTGATATTTGCCCTTGCGCCGCAATCCGTTCTCGACGATGGCTTTGCCCCGCGGTGTTTGGAAGAAGTTGAGGTAAGAGATCACGATGTCGTTCACTTTCAACGGAAGATCGTGCGAAACGTTCTTGGCCACATCCTCGGCGCGCTCTTTGAGTTTTGGATCCACCGGGAAGGTCATCTCGGCAACTTCGTCGATGGGAGCCGGTACGGCGGGCGCTTCGGTAAATCCATCTCCGGCGCGGAAGGCTTGTAACTCGTAGGTGTAAACCTTGTCGGTGACCTGATCGAACAGTTCGCGCAGATTGGGATCGCTGTCGGGATCGTAGCCGCTCTCAAGCATCCAGTCGACCGCGTCATCGAAATCACGGCGTGCCGCGGCGAGGTGGCCGGCCTTATAGTTGGCTTCCCCGGACGCGAACTTGGCTTTGACCTGCTCGATCAGATACGGAATTCCCGCGGGAGCCGGGGGAAGCAACGAAACAAAATCGTCTTCAGCGAATCTGCGAAGTGGCAGTTCCTGCACCGTGGCCACTTCGGGTTTTTGGGGCTGCACCGGAGCGAGCGCGGGGACTCTGGCCGTCACCGGCTTCTTGCCGGCGTCTTCGCACCCGTACAGGGACACCAGAATCAGCAGGCCGCAACCGGCGCCTACCATGGCTCGGCGATTCGCACTTCCGCGCATCGCTCTATGGTAAGAAGCGAGTCCACTCCGGGTCAATTCTTTCCCGCAGCAAGTTCCAAATGGACAACCACCCTGCGCGCCTGGGTCAAAGGGATGCCAGCGCCGCCGCCCGGGTGCCGTGAGGGGTGAAGCCTTGGACGTTGGAAAATGTCGGCGCGCCGACCTATCGTGATAAATGACGTACCTGAATGGTAGCTAACCCCCTCCCCTTCCCCCGGCAGTTTCTGTAGTACAGGTGGTAAGCCATGGTATGCATTCGGGTTAGCGGAAGATGCGTACTGTACGGTACGGGTTCGTACGGTCCGCTGCAGGTGCATGGGCGGAACGGGTAGCCCGGTGTTCTTGTGTGTAGGGGAAACAAAGGACCTACGAGAATTTGCAGTCGAAACAAGGAAAGACGATGGAGCGATGAACGCGCGTGCAACCGACATAGCTTAGTTATTCTAGCACATTATTTACCACAATACTATAATATTATAAGATAAGTTCGGGTTCGAAGGCAGGGCAAGGGTGGGGAAGACCGTCAAAGTGTAGCGGCCGGCTGGTACCAGCGGATCACGCGTAGCGCGCGGAGGGTGTTCCAGCGGCTCGGCTCGCCGGCGGTCTCGCCGAATGGCACGGCAAGAGCCTCGTCGTAGGCGCGATCGAGAAGCCATCGCCCGTCCGGCTGTCGCTTGCTTTCGACGAGATGCAGGGCATCGCCGAGGTGCGCGTCCGGTTGAAGGTTGTCGTGAAGGCTTGCGATCCGAAAGTAATCCAGCGCGCGGAGAATGTCGTGGTGATAGCGGGGCGGGAACGCAAGCTCCAGGAATTGCGGACTCGCGACTTCGCCGGTCGAGAGCCTTCGAAAGAGCGAACGCTGGAGCAGGTACTGCTCACCTCGGTGGCGGGCTGCGGTTACCTCCGGCGCAGAACTGATAGCGCGCTCGTATTCGAGCAGCCCTTCAAGGACGCAGATCGTAGTGTGGAACGATGAACGCGTGCTCTCCGGCGCCTCGCAGTTCCAGCCGCCGTCCGCGAGTTGCTCGCCGACGAGACGGCGCGAGAGAGTCGCCGAGGGGCGGCCGAAGTATGCGCCGAGAGCAAGCACGCCTCCATTGATGCACGGCTCGACTTCGCCCTCGAAGAACGGGTTCCCGCCGAATTCGGCCGGACGCAACTCCCAATAAGGTTCGCTGTTCCACCGCAAGCTCGTCTCCAGGCGCGCCAACGCCGACTCGACGGATAGGTCTGCTGGGTCGACGCCGGTCGCGCGCAGAAGGAGCAGGGTAAAGAGGGTCGTCAACCAGAGCGGAGCTTCGGGGCGGCGCCACGAGCCGTCCGATTGCTGGCTGGCAAGAATTCCGGTGCCGAGTCCTTCGCGTGCGACGCGTGCGCGCTCCGCTGCGATCATGGCGGGGGAAACATCCATTACGTCGCGCATCGCTTGCCAGCGGATCGCGGGTCAGAATCCAGGAGCCAATCGATGGTGTCCATTCCGCGATATTACCCGAACAGCGCGCGATTTCGAATCGAAAGGAAATGAACCAAGCAAGCTGGCCGCTCGATTTTGTGTTCCGGGGATATTCTCGAGGGCATCAAGCGACTTCAAGGACTGCCCCAATTCCGAAGCTAGCGAACGCCTCCTGGGAGACTCAGTCTCATTTTTCGATCAGGAGAAATAAAAAAAGGGCCTCAGTCCGGAGACTGAGGCCCTTGGGAAATTATCCCGGCGGCGACCTACGTTCCCACACAGTTACCCGTGCAGTATCATCGGCCCAGCGAGGCTTAACTTCCGTGTTCGGGATGGGAACGGGTGTGACCCTCGCGGTATGACCACCGGAAACTTAGTGAAGTTCACAGTTGCCGGTCTTTAGTAATCAGAAAACCAGGGAAAAACCGTTGAACTTCGAAATCGTTTCGGCCGATATTTTGCAGCTGAAGAGTGGCGGGTCTTAAAAGACGCGGCCACTACAGCCTGGCTGCGACAACAGATTTGGCTGGCGTTACAAGTTCGGCCCGCTGCCGAACATACTGTGAATCACAAGGGTTGCTTGTGAACCCTTCCCAGCGGCGTTGCGACGGATCAACGACGGGTTGAGAAAGTTTTATGATTAAGCCGAACGGACGATTAGTACGGGTCAGCTGAACGTATTACTACGCTTACACCTCCCGCCTATCAAAGTCGTAGTCTGCGACTGTCCTTCTTAGGCATTGATTGCCTTGGGAAACCTTATCTTGAGGCGAGCTTCATGCTTAGATGCATTCAGCAATTATCTCTTCCAGACTTCGCTACCGAGCGGTGCCACTGGCGTGACAGCTCGTACACAAGGGGTCTGTTCATCCCGGTCCTCTCGTACTAGGGACAACTCCTCGCAAGTTTCCTGCGCCCACACCAGATAGGGACCGAACTGTCTCGCGACGTTCTGAACCCAGCTCACGTACCGCTTTAATAGGCGAACAGCCTAACCCTTGGGACCTTCTACAGCCCCAGGATGCGATGAGCCGACATCGAGGTGCCAAACCTAAGCGTCGATGTGAACTCTTGGCTTAGATCAGCCTGTTATCCCCGGCGTACCTTTTATCCGTTGAGCGATGGCCCTTCCACGCGGGACCACCGGATCACTAGATCCAACTTTCGTTCCTGCTCGACTTGTAGGTCTCACAGTCAAACCGGCTTATGCTCTTGCACTCCACAGTGGGTTTCCAATCCACCTGAGCCGATCTTTGAGCGCCTCCGTTACAGTTTAGGAGGCGACCGCCCCAGTCAAACTACCCGTCTGGCCGTGTCTCCCCACCCGTCACGGGTGGTAGGTTAGAGCGACAGTTCAATCAGGGTAGTATTTCACTGATGCCTCCCTCCCAGCCGAAACCAGAAGTTCACAGGCTCCTACCTATGCTACGCAGATCGGACCGTTACTCATGACCAGAGTGCAGTTAAGGTGCACGGGGTCTTTCCGTCTAGATGCGGGCATCCGGCGTCTTCACCGGAACCACAAATTCGCCGAGCCGCTTGCCAAGACAGTCGCTCTATCATTCCACCATTCGTGCAGGTCGGAACTTACCCGACAAGGAATTTCGCTACCTTAGGACCGTTATAGTTACGGCCGCCGTTCACCGGGGCTTCAGTTCAGGCCTTCGCCTTGCGGCTAAGCCCTTGCTTTAACCTTCCGGCACCGGGCAGGTGTCACCCCCTATACGTCGTATTCGACTTTGCAGAGAGCTGTGTTTTTGTTAAACAGTTGCAGAGCGCGATTCACTGCGGCCATCTTGCGATGGCGCCCCTTCTCCCGAAGTTACGGGGCTAATGTGCCTAGTTCCTGAGCAAGCGTTCTCTCGAGCGCCTGTGGATATTCACCTCGTCTACCTGTGTCGGTTTGTGGTACGGGCACCTGGATGACTCCTTAGAGGTTTTTCCTGGCAGCGTGAAATCAGGAACTTTGCGGCCTAACGGCCTCGTCCCCAGCCTCACCGTTGATGTCCCCACGGATTTGCCAGTGGGAACCGGCTTACGCTGAGCAACCACCATCCATCAGGTGGCTCCCTTTATCCTTCTGCGTCACCCCATCGTCAAACGTCACCAGGCGGGACAGGAATGTTGACCTGTTATCCATCAGTTACGCCTTTCGGCCTCACCTTAGGACCCGCCTAACCCTGAGCGGATTAACCTTCCTCAGGAAACCTTAGACTTTCGGCGACACGAGTTCTCATCGTGTTTATCGCTACTTATGCCGGCAGGGTCTCTTGTGTGGCATTCAGTAGTCTTTTCAGTCTACCTTTGCCCACCACGCAATGCTCCCCTACCAAGTACACTTTAGTGTAATTTCGCAGCTTCGGTCATGTGCTTGAGCCCCGTTGGATTGTTGGTGCATATCCGCTTGACCAGTGAGCTGTTACGCTTTCTTTAAAGGATGGCTGCTTCTAAGCCAACCTCCTGGCTGTCCGAGCGAATACACTTCCTTTCCCACTTAGCACATAGTTAGGGACCTTAGCTGGCGATCTGGGCTGTTTCCCTTTTGACCACGAAGCTTATCCCTCGTAGTCTCACTCCCGCATAGTTGTCCACGGCATTCGTAGTTTGATTGGATTCGGTAACCTGAGTTGGTCCCTAGTCCATTCAGTGCTCTACCACCGTGGCAATTCATGCAAGGCTGTCCCTAAAGACATTTCGGGGAGAACGAGCTATCACGGAATTTGATTAGCCTTTCACCCCTACCCTCAGCTCATCCGAGCGATTTTCAACTCACACCGGTTCGGTCCTCCAGTCGCGGTTAAGCGACCTTCAACCTGGCCAAGGGTAGATCATCCCGCTTCGCGTCTATTCCTACGTACTTGTCGCCCTATTCGGACTCGCTTTCGCTACGGCTCGCTTGCGCTTAACCTTGCACGTAAGAATAACTAGCCGGCTCATTAAGCAAGAGGCACGCCGTCAGGCTTTCACAGACCGAAGTCTGTGCATGGCCCTCCGACTGCTTGTAAGCATACGGTTTCAGGTTCTATTTCACTCCCCTCGCAGGGGTGCTTTTCGCCTTTCCCTCACGGTACTGGTTCACTATCGGTCGCTAGAGAGTATTTAGCCTTGGAGAGTGGTCTCCCCAGTTTCCCACGAGATTTCTCGTGTCTCGTGGTACTCAGGATGCCGCTTCGAGTCCGGTCCACTTTCCGCTACGTGACTGTCACACGCTATGGTCCCGCTTTCCATCGGGTTCGCGTAATGTCCGGATTGGTAACTCTACTTATGCGGTCCTACAACCCCCACGTGTAAACACATGGGTTTGGGCTTTTCCGATTTCGCTCGCCGCTACTTTCGGAATCTCTGTGATTTATTTTCCTTCAGGTACTGAGATGGTTCACTTCCCTGAGTTAGCTCATACCGGCCTATATATTCAGCCGGCTGTAGCGGGAGTTCATCCCGCCGGGTTTCCCCATTCGGAAATCCCCGGATCAAAGCCTGCTTGCGGCTCCCCGAGGCTTATCGCAGCTTGCCACGTCCTTCATCGCCTTCTAGCGCCAAGGCATCCACCGTACGCCCTTAGTAGCTTAATCATAAAACTCACTCAATACGTCGTTTCCCAGGGTGCTTCGCGCAGATACCGATCTGGAGATCGGCGCTGCATTCGAAGCTCGCCGCAGTGGCTATACCGCAGCTTTCCACTAGTTCGTCCGCCCTGTCTGTTCAGATCCATTATTCCTTGGTCCGCTTACGCGGCGCCGGGACTGTCGACTCTGTAATTCGCAGGTGCTTGACTGAGTTCGCCTTGTAAATCCACAGTACTGCTCAACATACTCGAGCAGAACTTGTAATAAATCCATGCCATCACTCCCCCAGGCAGACCGTAATCGGCCCAGAGTTATCGGCATGAAATTGCCAGCCTTACTGTTGTCAAAGATCGTTGACCCTGAGTCCGTCAGGGGCTCCAGCTTGCGCTGAAGCGTCCTCCTTTCGGAAGACCCGGGCAGTTTTCTGCGAGTATCCCGAAAAAAGCTGCCCGTAAAATACGAAAAACCCGGCGCTGAGCGCCGGGCACAATCACTCGATATGAGTGATTTTGCGCGATGCTCAGCGTATCTATCCTGTGCTAATAAGGCGCCTCACTATAGGATCTGTACCTTGGATTACTTCAGACCCGACTGTGAATCCCCTGCACGGTTCGACACTTTCGGGAAGTCCCGAACCATTTGTAATCTTACTATAACCTTCTGCTATGTCAAGAGCTGTAGAAAGATTTTTTTCGCAGTACCTTTCCACACGCCTGTGGAAGCTGTGCAAATCGCGTAGAACGCGGGAATTTTCGCTGCAATTCACAGGATCCTGTTCAATCCACTCCATGATTCTCAAGACCGGCTGGCCGTCAAGGTTCTCCAGCGGTAAGTACACCAGGTGTGTTTTCGGGTCGACCGCGACCGTATGCGCGTGCGGCAAACGAAGTTCCCCAATTTCTTCCAAAGTGCGATTTGCTTCGCTGAAAAATTTTGACTTGATCCGGATTCCGCGGCCACATACAAACGCTTTGTTCCGGGATCAAACGCCAGGACATCCGGGTCTTTGCCAACGGATAAACGGAGGACCGATTGCATCGTCTTCAAGTCCACGACCACTAATTTGTTATTCTTTCGCCGGCCACAAAGGCGAGCCGATTTTCAACATCCAACGCGATACCGTGAGGATCATCCAGCCAAATGAGAGGAGTGCGCGCGGTGATTTTCAAGCGCAGCGGGTCGATGGTGATCAGCTCGTTTTTCTCGTGTACCGCCACATACATGCGGTCGGCTGCACGATCGTAGACGCTGTTGCCCGCGCCACCCCCAAAGCAATGCTCGTCACCAGAGTGTTGTTGGTCGTATCGATGACCGCATCGGCGTTGCCATGCTCATCGGAAACGAACAAGCGTTGAACCGTAGGTGCATAGGCCAAGCCGTCGGGATATTTGATCTCCCCCACGCTTAGCAATTGTTTTCAGGCTTGCCTGATCAACGACAGCGACTTGGTGATCGCCCGTTAGCGAAGCAAAAATCTTCCCGCAATTCCGGAACCGCCAATACCCCATGCACGCGATGAAATCCATCGAGGTTCGAGACCACTTCCCGCTTCCTCGTGTCGAACACCACCAGTTGATCGGCATTCATGTGCGCGATGTATAGCCGCGCGGCCGCGGAGTTCAGGCTCTGATAGTCGAAACGAACCGCGGGACCCGGTAGCGGGATATCTGCAACAACCCGCAGCACTTCGCGAGTGTCGCCGGTTGTGGGACGTGCGAAGAGAAAAACGAAAACAAGGATCAGCGTGAGGGTAGATATCGGCGCGGCCAGGCCAAATATCGCGGCTTGATTGCGTTGGCGTGTGGCGCTGAGTGGCATCGCAGAAGTTTACCGGAGAAGCTTACTCATTATGGTTGCAGCTCCAGCGGTTCGTCAAAAGAAAAAAGGGCCAAGACCTTGAGCTCGGGCGGCAAGAAACCGAATGTTCAATCAGCAGCGGGCCTTCGCTGCTTTCTTTTGCGCTTCCACGGTCCAGGGCGGCGTGATGCCATTCATCCTGGCGTACGCGATCGATTGTCCGAGATGCTCGTGATTGTGAGTCACGAGGATGTAAACCACGTCCCCGTCGTTTGCATCCGGGCCTAGTTTCTTTTCGGCCTTGGCAAAATCGGCATTGGACATTTTCTGTACCGCTGCGGTGGCATACGCGAAGGACTTGTTCAGTTGGTCGATAATTTTTGCTTTGTCGGTGGTGGATTTTTCGAATCCGTCTCTTTGAAAGCCCGCAGCGGGTTCCGTGCCGGTCATCAGCGTGGGGATGTTGTAATTCGCCGCCGCCACGTGCAGGAACAATTCACTGACCGAGCGCGCGCCTGGATCCGGACGCCAGGTGAATTTTTCGGCGGGAATGGCTTCCGCCAATTGCGTGTATTTTTTTTGCAGGCCCTGCAAATCGAGGAGCGCTTGCGCTTTCATGTCATAACTAGGGGCAGTTTTGTCGTCCGAGGTGTTGGTTTGTACCTGGTGAGCGGCTGCGTCACGGGCGGTAGCCGGCTGGAAGCCGGCGCTACCCAACAGTTCAGCAGCATTAGAAGAAAGACTGAGGAACGATCCCAGGGTCAAAGCGATCAGTACGGTTCTTTTCACGTTGACGCTCCTTTCGCGATTGCGATGTGGGTCGAGCGAGCTGGTTGCCTCGCGCATGCTGGAGGCGTGAGGTTGGCTGTCACCGTCAGGAACAGCGCCAGGAATACACCCAGTCACGTCAGGTAGATAGACGCTGGGTTTGGGGTTTTGTTCTTCTCAACGTGGAAGATCGCGAAGAACAGCCAGTGGGTGACAGCGCCGCACAACGAGAGAGGCAGAAAAGGAGCTTTCTGCCTCGTACGGACTGGATTTTTGTACTCGCTATTTGACTTGCAGGGTTTCGATGTAGTTGACGATGTTGCTGATGCGCTGCTGCACGCCGGTGTCGTGGAACTTGTCCAGGGACTGAAGCAGCGGTCCCCATACTGGCATTTCCGCTGATCCATGAGCTCCGGGGCCGCCTCCGAACTTGAGGACGCTGGCAACGCTGTTCGCTGGATACTTGCCGTCATGCTTGCGAGCCAACTGGGTTAAATCGGTGGGCTGCGACTTCATAGCGCCGGCGGCCGGACCGTTGCCCCGACCATCAAGGCCGTGACATGGAGCGCAATATTGGGAGAACATTTCTTTTCCCGATACGGGGCTGGTCTGCTTGATGGTTGTTTCCTTGATGGCGGGTTTTTGACCACCGGTCTGATTCTGCGCAACGCATAAACTTGTGGCCACCACTAGTGTACCCAGCAGGATCATGCTTTGTTTAAACATGAAGAACTCCTTTCTGTTGGGATAGATTCGCGGTGAGCGTTCTGGATCCTCTATCCGAGTTAAGCTAAATATCCCACTTAGGGAAGGCAAATCTTGTGATGCACATCACAGGAGGTGGGCAGGCAATGGAGGTGATGTACTGGATTTATATCCGATTAGTTATCCTATGGAACTCTTTGCAGAAGCAACGCAAATGGATTGTTACGCATCTGAAAACTGCTCAAGCGAAAAAAGCGCACTAGCGCTTGACTCTCTATAAGAGTGGGTCTACACTACGGAGTTTTTAGGTGGCCCCTGGAGCCATCTGGGGGAGGACTCAATGGATAAGAAAAGACTGGAGTATTACAAAAAGAAGTTGCTGACGCGCCGGGACGAGTTGGTAAAGACGATCACGCGCACAGAAGAAGAGGGGCGACAGGCCGATGACGATCCGACAGTGGATCTGGCGGACAAGGCTGCGAACTCCTATACCAAGGAGTTTTTATTCGGGCAGACTAGCAGCGACCGCCATATTTTGAACATGATCGACGAGGCGCTGAAGCGGATTCGTGGCGAGGAGTATGGCAATTGCGCGATCTGCCATGAAGAAATGCAGCAAAAGCGGCTGGAAGCTGTGCCGTGGGCCAAGCATTGCATCTCCTGCCAGGAAAAGATGGAGCAGGGCCTGTTGTAATCGTTACCCTTCCAGCACATAATTAACTTATAATGGACGTAGAGTGAATGGAACGTGGCTCTATGTCTGCCCTGACTGCGCGCGGTCGGTTAGTTCAGCTTCTTGGAAATATTTCGGGAGCCGTCGCTAGCGTGTGCTTGCCCGCGAGTTGCCGCTTGTGCGAGGAACTGCTGAGCGATGCGCGGCGCCTGCCGATTTGCGATCGTTGCCTCGAGTCGTTTCCGAAGATTCCGCCGGGCAGTTGCGACGTGTGCGGATTGCCGGGCACGTTTGATCCGGAATTTCCGAAGGAGCGCTCGCTTTGTGCGGATTGCCAAGAGCGGCGATTCGGATTTGAGCTGGCAAGGAGTTTTGGAATTTACGAAGGGGCGCTGGCACGAGCGATCTTGCTGCTGAAGCACGAACAGATTGAGCCGTTGGGAGCATGGTTTGCTCAGCGATTGGCAGAAGTGGTGCAACGGGAGTTGGAGCGGTTTGCGGCGGATCGGCGGTTCCGGTTCCACTCCACCGGCAACGCAGCCGGGAGAGAGGCTTTAATCAGGTTGACCTGTTCGGGCGGAAGCTCGCGAGGCAATTGCGTCTGGCGTACCAGCCGGTGCTACTGATGCGCGAGCGACCGCGGCCGGAGAAGCATCTGCTGCGAAGCGAGGAGCGTTGGGAAGCGGTACGTGGCGCTTTTGCGATGCGCTGGGGCGGTCGGGTTGACAATTTACGAATTCTGCTGCTAGATGATGTAATGACGACAGGAGCCACGCTGGATGCGTGTTCGCGCGCACTCCGGGAGGCGGGCGCCAAGTCGGTCTTGGGACTGACAGTTGCCAGAGCCAGCCATCTGTTAAGTTCCTTCGGCGAACACGCGTAGCTTTAACGGGCGATGAGTGCAAGACGACCAGAGGCGACAGAACACCGGGGGCGACATTCCCCCGAAGCGGTCGGGCGCTTGCGTCCAACGCTTCGGGGAACATCGGTCGACATGCCGCGCCGTTATTGCCTACCCGAGCTTCCCTGATGCAGGAACCAGTTCTGGTTCTGAACGCGACCTACGAACCAATCAATGTGACGGCGGTGCGGCGAGCGATGGTGTTGCTGTCTGAAGGGCGTGGCCCAGGCGGAAGAACTGCATAATGCGGAAGTGCATTCTTCGGCGCATTCTCACAAGGTTCCCTCGGTAATTCGGCTGCTGGCGTACCGACACATTCCGCAGCAGAGCCGCGCACTCTCTCGAAAAAATATTCTTTTGCGGGACCGGAATACGTGCCAGTTCTGCGGCAAAGTGTTTCCAAGTTCAGAGCTGACGCTGGACCACGTGATTCCTCGATCCCGGGGCGGGCGCTCATCCTGGGAGAATCTGGTGGCGTGCTGCTACCGGTGCAATAACAACAAAGGCGACCGCACTCCGGAAGAAGCTGGGCTGAAACTGGCGCGACGTCCACGGCCATTTACGTTGCATACTTCCAGGCAATTGATGCGATTAATCGGTCACAGAGATGAGCGGTGGCGTAAATATCTGTTTTACTGAAACTTAGGTTTGTCACTGACGAACTCGCAAAAAATCCAACAATCAATCGGTTTACCTCACTTTTTAGAAACCTTTTTCGGTGGCGTGCATCTAAACTAATAACAACCACTTCGAGGACACACCCCGGGAGGCAGCTAGGGTCCACACCCTAGCTGCTTCTCTCCTTTTCAGCCCGCCTTTTTTTTGGATCAGTTTGCGCTTGCCACTTTTTCCAACGCTCGCGCGGTGGCCGCCAGCAATCGCTCGGCGCCGACTGGGTTTCCGGTAGCCTCGATCATCCGTTCGGAAGAGGGGAGAAACTGCCCAGAGCGGACGCCTCGTCAGGAAATTCCGGGAAGACCTGATACAGCTGTGTGACTTTCAGAATCTCTTCGACCTTGGGCGCCAGGCCCACAACCTTCATGGCACCGCCCTTTTTCACTATGCTCATGTAATTGCGCGCTAGTTCGCCGATGCCGGAACTGTCCAGGTACTCCAAATCCGTGAGATTCAAAACGATATTGGTCTGATTGCGTGCGAGAAGCGCCTGAATCATGTTACGAAACGCCTTCGATTCGAAGGAGGTGAGCCGCCCAGTTACATGGACGAGAGAGACACAATCGGTTTGCCGAACGCTGACCGAAAAGTTCATGACGAGTTGCCCCGAAGCTGCTCGGATTCTACCGTGAATGCCACGAAGAAGCCACGGCTGGGAAATTAATGGCGCATGACAACACGCAGGCCGCGACGCCAGCTTTCCGCTAGTCCGACGCGAACAATTTCGATTTGTAGCGACAAGTACTTCAGAAGTGTCTCGGTGGTGGGGTGAAAGCGCAGCGCTGGCGCCACGAGATAGAGAATTGGCGGGGCGGATTGAAGCTCGATTTGTGGGAAGTATCCATAGCGTTTCAAATCGCCCTGGGCGTGGTGGCGGCGGATGCGTTCCCAGTAATCGGCAGCTTGCAGGGGCAATTGCGGATTTTCGGCGGCCTTAAGTTCAAGGATGGCTAGCCGTTTGGTTCGCGTCACGGTGAGCAGATCGAGAACGCCATGTTGTCCAGCAGATTTTGCGATGACCTGCTCGTAGACATGTTCGGGGTCCAAGGTGATATCGATACGGGCGATGTCTTGACTGACGAGGGATTGCATCCAACGCTCGGGGTGTGCGCGATAAAGTGGGTGCTGAAGATCGCTTGCAAGGGGATTACGAAAATCCTTCAGCTTTTGGATGGATTGTTGAAGTTCTCGCTGAGTTCGTGGGGATAACGGTCGCCACAGTTGGCCGTTCCAGAAGTGAACGGAGCCGTCCTGCCAACGTAGAAAGGGGAGGCCGAAAAAGCGCAGGATTACCTCTTTGTCCTGGGTAGCGGGGTGAACGGAAACGGCGTGGGGCGCCAGTTCCAGGAATGGGGTGAGATCGGGTTTGGCGCGAGAAAGCAGGAGTTCCGATTCGCGCAGCGGCACCAGCGAACTTTTGATATTTCCATCGCCGCAGGGGTCCACTGGCTCCACAGTTTCGAAGCGGGAGTTGAGTTCGTAGACTTGCACGGGTAAGCGGGGATCAAGGGAGGCGAGTTGGTGCACGAGGAGTGGAGACTTGCCGGCAGGGAGAATCAGGCGAAGGAAGGATACGTGGCCCTTGGCACTCGAGTGGCGCGCGCGCTCTAACCACAGCAGCGCATAAGTGAGACTGTTCTCGATTGCATCCTGGGACTCCGATTCTGGGACGGCGAGAAAAGCACCGCGGCTGGAACCTTTGCGCGAGATGCCTCGCACATACATTCCTGAAAGCGAATGTTCCAGATCAGCGGTGATGGATAATTTGTCGACGGTTTCATCGGGGAATTTTTCCGCGAGGATGCGGCGCAACTGTTCGCAAAAGTCTTCGCGCGAGATCTTCTTGGGGCTGCGCTCGAAATTCAGACGGACGATTTCCAGGCGTTCCGGAGAAGTGCGGCCGAAGCGTTCGACATCGAGGATGATACGCTCATCGGCGTGTTCGACAATCGAGAGCACGCGGCGGGTGACGTTGCAATTTTCCGCCCAGAGATGAAGCAACGGCTTGGCGGGTTCGCCGCGAACTTCCCAGGAGAGGCGCGGGATAGGGGTCGTGCGCCGGTTGGATTCGCGAAGTTCAATGGTTCCGGCGGCAAAAAGCTGCTCAAGGCTGGCTCGTAGTTCGTCCGCAACCTCATGTATGGATTCTAAGCTAACTAGGTGATTAACGGCAGCTATTTTGTCCAGGATAACTGGAGCTGGGACACGCGCATCGCGGGCGTCTGCCTATTCCAGGAAATGGGTATGTGTTCGAAGGAAATTTCAAAGGCTCGCCGTTCTCCTGGCTTTAGCGGATTGGCGGGATTGGCGAATACCTTGCGCGATTCTCGCAGGACAATCTGGTGCATATCGTCGGAGAATTCCGCAGTTAGGGTTAAGCTGGAGATGGGCTGGCGCCGGCGTTGTGGATTTCGCCTTCTAGAGTCGTGACTTCTTGGTGAAGGAAATTTTCTGCGCGGCTCATGGCGATATTGCTGATTTCAATTTTCTTGGTGTATTCCTGCTCCGCCGCATTCATTACTTGTTTGTTCTTGCGGCGATTTGATCTGCGGCGCTGCAGCGGCTCAAACAGGAACCACAAGCTCGCCAGAATGGCCAGCGCTACAACCATGCCCATCGCGATCGTGAAAGTGGAGGTTTTTGGTTTGCGGCCGTTGATTTCCGGATCTTCAAATGTTTGCGGCATGGGAAACTCGCTTTGTCGCGCGCTACGATAATCTTACCGTCCGAGCGTCAGCCGATGCGCCAAGGGTTCCGGCAGTTTTGCCGACCGCATGCGTTGCTGCACCTTGCCAATATCATAAGCTACACGCCAAAATTCAATCGCGTGATGGTCCAGGTCTGCGATCGCGAAACTGGCGCGGGGATCACCGTCGCGGGGCTGCCCGATCGAGCCAGGATTCAATAAATAGCGTTTGTCTTTTTCCATCTGTAGCGCGCAATGCAGTTCGTTATTTCGTGGGTGGAGCTGCAGCACTTCCAATTGCGAATCCATGTACGCGAATCCACCCTGATGATGCGTGTGCCCGTAGAAGGTGATTTGCGCGCTGGAATCCAGGAGACCTTCTAAAGCTTGCGATGGCGTAAACACATACTCATCTTCGTCCTGAAATGCGCCGTGAACCAACATCAGTCCTTCTGACTTCTAGCGGACCCTGCGGCAGGGCCGCAAGCCAATCCAGGTTTTCATTGGAAAGCTGCGCGCGTGTCCATTCCACCGCCATTTTGGCCACAGGATTGAAATCGTCGGTGGGCATTAATTCCGCCACCGCTTTGTCGTGATTGCCGCGAATTGTGATCGCGCCCAATTCCCGTATGCGGGAAGTCACTTCGTTCGGGTCAGGACCGTAGCCCACCACATCGCCTAGACACACCACTCGCTCCCATTTTCCCTCCGCTGCTTTCAGCGAAGTTTCTAGAGCGGCCAAATTGGCGTGGAGATCACTTAGGACTAGGGTTCGCATCCTGCTTCCGGACCGCGCTCAAAGAGTATAGATGAATGAGAAATGTGATGCACGGCGCAATCGTGTAAACATTTCGGAGGAGGTTCGGAAATGTGAAAATGTAAAAACATGTAAAAATGACGCAAAAAAGTGCACTCCCCCGCGAAACATCTGGCTAGTCCTTTTCGTCTATACCAGTGCAGCCGGCATTCGGGCTGTAGCAGGATGGACAGAGCTTCGCAATGAAAAACCCCGCGGTGGCAGCCGCGGGGTAATTGACACTCAGTTGTTCCGGCTCGTGACCAGGAAAAAGAGGTGCCTCGCACGTGAGGCTACTCTTCTCCTATCTGCGTGTCAACTCTTCCTTCCAGGCAACACGCTTCCGGTTGACTCGAACGTGGAAAGGAAATTGACTCACATGAAAAAACAATCGCTCCTTGCGAATCTGGTGCTTGCTGGTAGCTTGGCCGTGGCCGTGCCGGTCTTCGCGAAACCCATGTCCACCACCCTGCCCATTACCCACAACGTCAAAGTAGGCCAGACCGAGGTCAAGGCCGGTGACTACCGGTTTTTGATCGATGGCAACCACCTAACCGATTCTCAACGGAAATAAAATGATTGCCGAAGCGGAAGGCCGCTGGGAAGACAGAGACGCCAAATCCGAGTACAACGGCGTGGTTTCTAACGCGGACGGCAAAGTAATCGAACTCCGGTTCCAAGGAAAGAAAAACGTATTCGTGCTGCCTCAATAAGAGGAAACTTCGGGACGCGATCCACCAACGGCGAGGGAGGCTCTCCTTCTTTAGTCTCCCTGTTTTCTTGTGATTGTGTGAAATTATAAGTTCCGGCCGCAGTAGCTCCAGCCCGCCCCAGCCGAGTTGGCTCCTCAACAGATCAGCATGCAATCGCCATAGCTGTAAAAACGGTATCGCGATGCCACGCGCGTGACGGTACGCCGTCAGGACACGGTCGCTGCTGGCAAAGGCGCACACCAACGCCAGCAGTGTCGATTTTGGCAGATGGAAGTTGGTCAAAAGCATATCCACAACCCGAGAATGTGTGACCGGGAACGATAAAAAATTTCGCTTCCTCCGGACCTGCCGAAAGTAGTTCGGTCAGTGCCCCTCGCGAGACTGCGCGCCGCGGCATCTTCTAGGGCCCTCACTGCGGTGGTCCCTACCGCCAGAATGGCCGCCGTTTGTCCCGTTTTGCTGCGCGGATTTTTTGGGCCGCGCTCTTCCGAAATCTCGTAGCTCTCGGAGTGAATCTTATGCTCTTCCAGAATTTCCGTGTGGATGGGTTGGAACGTGCCCAGTCCAACGTTCAGAGTAATTTCGCAGACATCGCAGCCACGCGCGCGGATCTGCTCCAGCGTTTCCGCCGTAAAGTGAGGCCTGGCGGTGGGCGCCGCCACGGCCCCAGAGTCGCCTGAGCGAAAACAGTCTGGTACCGCTCCTTATCTGACTCTTCATCCGATCTGTCGATATACGGTGGCAGTGGCACGTGTCCGAGTTTTTCGATGTTCGCCTGCACACCTCTGCGTTTTCGGCGTGAAATTGAATCCGCCGCAGGCCTAGCTCGCCGCGAAACATGATTTCTCCTTCCAGTTCCCCGGCGCCAAAGATCACTCGCTCGCCGGTTTGCATTTTCCGGCCGGGTCGGACCAGCGCTTCCCATAAATCTTCGCCGACTGGTCGGGTCAAAAACACTTCCACGGTCCCGGACAGATGTTCTCGTTTCGTTTTTCGCGAAGGGTTCTGCGCGTGCATCCCTGCACGACGGCCCAACAGTCGCGCGGGCAACACGCGCGTGTTGTTAAAACGAGGAGCTCGTCGCCGCGCAGGAGTTCGGGCAGTTGCGCAAATGCGTGATCAGCAAATTGTCCAGCTGCTGCGATGGAGTAGCAGCATGCGCGAAGCATCCCGCTGGGCCAGCGGTCGTTGCGCGATCAATTCAGCCGGACAATCGTAGTTGAACTCGTCTACCCGCATGCGCTCTAGAAATATACCAAAAAGCGCCCATAGATACGAAGGAAGTCGCGACGTACGGAACCTTGATTCAGAGCAATGCTAGACAGATGTAACTAATTGAATTATAAATAGACTTATAATGATTCTATTGAATCGACAATAAAATACTTGACATCATAACACTCATATTTTATTATGCGTGTAGATATCACTTATGGAGGATATCCACATATGAGAACTACTCTCGCCCAATTTCCGCCATTCCGCGCGACTTCCTCTCTCCAGGAGCAGATCAATCGCCTCTTCCATGAGACCTTCGATCGTTCCTCGGATGAGGCCAATCTGACGCCTTGGGCCCCGGCCGTCGACATCTTCGAGACCGAGCACAATTTGGTCGTCAAGGCCGATCTCCCGGACATCCAACCGGAGGAGTTGGACATTCGCGTGGAGAACAACATTCTGACCATCCGCGGCGAACGCAAGTTCGAGAAATCGGTGAACGAGAACAACTATCTGCGTGTGGAACGTACCTATGGTTCGTTCAACCGTAGCTTCTCACTGTCCAACACCGTGAACGCCGAAGCCATCCAGGCGGATTATAAGAATGGCGTCCTGACGTTGAATATCCCCAAGCGGGAAGAAGCCAAGCCAAAGCAGATCAAGGTTCGCGTCGAGAACCAACCCACCGCGGCCGCTGCAGCCGCCACCAAGTAAGTCGCGCATGGCGGGCGGCCGGAATGGCCGCCTTGGGGTAGCATAGGGGGCTGGCTCTCGGGCCAGCCCCTTTTCTGCAACCGACGGTGCAAGAGAGGAACGAGGAATTATGTTGCGATTCGACAAAATGACCGTGAAAGCCCAGGAAGCGCTGCAACGGGCGCAGGAGATTGCCGCTCAGCACGAAAATCAGGCCGTCGAACCTGTCCATCTGTTGGCAGCGCTGGTTCAACAGCAGGATGGAGTCGTGCCGCCCTTACTCGCTCGACTGGGAATCCGCGCCGAAGCGCTCAGCCAGGATATTGACCGCGAGATTGCTCGCCTTCCGAAGGTGCAGGGTTTCGCGCAGCAGCATCTCGGCCGTGCCTTGAACGACGTTTTGGAAAATTCATTCGACGAGGCCGCAAAGTTCAAGGATGAGTATGTTTCGACCGAGCATCTCTTCCTCGCTATTGCGGCGGCAGACCGCGATCCCGCGGGAAAACTCCTGAAGAAACATGGCGCCTCCCATGAAGCCATCCTCCAGGCTCTGGCCGGTGTACGCGGCAGCCAGCGGGTCACTTCCCAGAATCCCGAAACTACCTACGCGGCCTTGGAGAAATATGCGCGCGACCTCACCGACCTGGCCCGCCGCTCCAAGCTCGATCCGGTGATCGGGCGCGATGAAGAGATTCGTCGCGTGATGCAAATCTTGGCGCGCCGCACCAAAAATAATCCGGTGCTGATCGGCGAGCCGGGCGTCGGAAAGACCGCCATTGTGGAAGGTCTTGCGCAACGCATCGTATCCGGCGACGTTCCGGACGTTTTGAAAACAAAAAGGCTGGTGGCCCTGGATTTGGCTGCTCTGGTGGCCGGCGCGAAATTCCGCGGCGAGTTTGAAGATCGCCTCAAGGCTGTTCTGAAAGAGATCTCCGAGGCCGAAGGTCAAATCATCCTGTTCATCGACGAATTGCACACGTTGGTGGGTGCGGGCGCCGCCGAAGGCTCCATGGACGCTTCCAACATGCTCAAGCCTGCTTTGGCGCGAGGGGAGTTGCGTGCCATCGGCGCCACCACCCTGAACGAATATAAAAAATATATCGAAAAAGATCCCGCTCTGGAACGCCGCTTCCAACCGGTCTTGGTCGAGGAACCGACGGTCGAAGACACCATCGCGATTCTTCGCGGATTGAAGGATCGCTACGAAGTGCACCACGGCGTGCGCATCAAGGATGCCGCCATCATTGCCGCGGCGACACTCTCTCATCGCTACATCTCCGATCGTTTTCTGCCAGACAAAGCCATCGACCTCATCGACGAGGCCGCCGCCAGTCTACGCATGCAAATCGATTCGTTGCCTACGGAGATCGATGAAATCGAGCGCCGAATTTTGCAGCTCGAAATTGAGCGCCAAGCGCTGCTGAAGGAGACCGACGCACATTCCGTCGAACGCCGCGCCCAAATCGAAAAGGAATTGGCGAAGCTTCGAGAGGATTCCAGTGCCCGGAAAACCCGCTGGCAAGCGGAAAAGGAAGCCATCTCCAAGATTCGCAGTCTGAAAGAGCAGATTGAACAGCTCAAGGCGGAAGCCGATCGCTACGAGCGGGCGGGCGATCTCGCCAAAGTTGCCGAGATCCGCTATGGAAAAATCGTGCAAGCCGAACGCGAGGCGCAACAGGCGCAGGAGCGCTTCGCCTCCATGCAAACAGGCGCGCGCATGCTCAAGGAAGAAGTGGACGAAGAGGATATCGCGAAGCTGGTCAGCAAGTGGACCGGGAATTCCGGTGGGCCGCTTGCTGGAAGGCGAAGCCCAGAAACTGGTGCACATGGAAGAGCGTCTGCGGCAACGGGTGGTCGGCCAGGATGACGCACTCGCGCGAGTGTCCCACGCGGTTCGCCGCAGCCGTGCGGGCTTGTCCGATTCCAAGCGGCCCATTGGCTCGTTTATCTTTCTTGGGCCTACCGGCGTGGGCAAAACCGAATTGGCCCGCGCTCTCGCCGAATTTTTATTCGACGACGAGAGGCTCATGATCCGTATTGACATGTCCGAATACATGGAGAAGCACACCGTGTCGCGATTCATCGGTGCGCCTCCAGGATACGTGGGTTACGAAGAGGGCGGGCAGCTGACAGAGCAAGTGCGGCGTCACCCGTATTCGGTAGTGCTGTTCGACGAAATCGAAAAGGCGCATCCTGACGTGTTCAATGTGTTCTTGCAGATTTTGGAGGACGGGCGCTTGACGGACGGGAAAGGCCGCACCGTCGATTTCCGCAATACCGTTTTGATCATGACCAGCAACGTTGGCTCGACCGCGATTTACGAATTGGCCAGCAAAGATCCCGGAGTTGGCGCGAAAAGAAGCGATGGAGGCGCTGCGCCAGGCATTCCGTCCGGAGTTCATCAATCGTATCGACGAAATCGTTATTTTCAACCCTCTGGGCAAGGACCAGCTGGAGCGCATTGTCGGACTTGATGCTCAAGAGCGTGGAAAAATTGTTGGCAGAGCGCCAGATTACGCTGGAGCTTACGCCGGCCGCGAACGGAACTGTTGCTCAGCGAAGGGTACGACCCGTCGTTTGGCGCGCGGCCGTTGCGTCGCACCATCCAGCGGCTGATTCAGGATCCGCTGGCGATGCAAATCCTGGAAGGAGCCGTTCTGCCCGGGAGATCACATCCGGGTTGATCGGGACGGCAAAGAAGGACGTGATGCGGTTCGAACGCGTGTCACAGAAAAAACCGGCGGCGGCGGCGGTGAAATAAAAGGGATGAGTAATGCCGGAGCGGCGGAGATAGCTTGACGGTCTTTGGCCTGCCTTCACTGATGGCATCTCTAGAGAGTATTTCGATGAAGATTCTTCGTACAGGCGCGATTCTGATTCTGCTCAGTGTCGTGCTGGTAATCGTTGGGGGAGCTATCGGGTGGGCGAGGAGGTATGGAGATTGCGCTGGTCATCGCTGTGGTGATGAACTTCGCCTCTTACTTTTTCTCGGACAAGATTGCTCTGAAAACGAGTGGCGCGCAGCCGGTCTACGCGAGAGCAGTTCCGCGGCTTTACCAGGTGATGGAGCGACTGGCTGCCAAGGCAAATATCCCTGTGCCAAAACTGTACGTTGTGCCGGATGCGGCGCCCGAACGCATTCGCAACCGGACGTAGCCCGAACCATGCATCGGTGGCAGTGACCGAAGGATTGCTGCAAATCATGAATGACGATGAACTGGAAGGGGTAATCGCGCACGAACTGTCCCACGTTCGCAATTATGACATTTTGACCAGCTCGATTGCCGCGACGATTGCTGGAGCGGTCACCTATATGGCACAAATGGGCCGATGGGCGATGCTGTTCGGCGGTTATGGCGGGAGCCGTGACGATGATCGTAGTGGCGGCGGATTCTCTGCGCTCTTCATGATCTTTCTGGCGCCATTCGCGGCTCTGCTGCTGCAACTCTTCCTTTCGCGAACTCGCGAGTATGCCGCGGATGAAACCGGCGTGCGTATGGTGGGGCACACGCAGGGATTGATCAGTGCGTTGGAGAAGCTTGGTGCATACAACAAACGCATACCGACCTCCGCGATCTCGCCAAGTACATCGTCACTTGTGCATCGTTAAGCCATTCTTCGGGCAAGGGACCCTCAGCTCGCTGTTTAGTACGCATCCGCCGCTGGAGGATCGGATTGCGGCGTTGCGGCAGATGACGGTCGCGCCATTGCGCTAAGGTGCGCAGCAGAATGTTCACATCGTGGTAATCTTTTCTGGTCCTAGTCCGTATTGACAGGGTTACGGCTGTACGACGAGAACGAATAAGCGGTATTGATACAAACAAGGTTACCGGAGGGGCCTGAGTACGTTTGGCTCCCGAAATGCACCGTTTTCACGGTACTTCGTTCTGGCCTCGGGGACTTGGGGGAGATGGGAAATGAGCTGTAGGGATACTATCCATTTAATCTGCATGTATTTAGAGGGAAAGCTGTCGCCTCCTGTGCAGGCCGAGATTGAGCATCATCTGACTTCTTGCTCCGATTGCCGATTGGTCCTGGAAGCGGCGACCAGCACGCTTGATCGATATTTTGGCCCCAGCAAGGTGACCACGAATTCGCAGGCAGCTTGAGATTCTGATCTAAACCAAGATTTATTATCAAGTTAGAAGCGCAAGCTAAAAAGGCTTGCGCTTTTTTCTTTTGGGAGGGCAAACAGGACGACGGGATCGTGAAATTGCTGCAAATTTTACGTTGAAACCCTGTAGACAGTAAAACTTTACTGGTACTAGTACGTACAAATGCTGGCCCCTACTCTGCTACCCATTTTCACCAACTCATTGTGTACCTTGCAGTTGTCCGGGCCGCAGGCGGAAGATCTACTTTGGTTTCCAAGGTGCCGTTTTCCACAGCACGAGGGGCGGGATCGCCCAAAGGAGATCAACGCACATGAGCGAGTTTCAGGAAAGCAATATTCAGAGCAGCGCCACCCCGCGGTGGGTCGGTCTTGCTGTCGCCGCACTCGGCGGGATATCGCTGGTAGGGGTCGGTTTGGGATGGAGCGCGCTAAATGAGTCCAAGGCAGCGGAACAGTCCATTCAAGCAACTTTGAAGCAGCAAAACGATCAGCTGTCACAACGGCTGGCAAAGGAAGATGAACAGAGCCAGCAATTGCAGAGCGATCTGCGGGTGGTCACGGACAAGCTGAACGTGACCCAGGAAGATTTGCAGAAGGCGCGGCAACAATCGAAAGCTTCCGTCGCGGCGTACAACAAGAAACTCTCCGGGCTGCAGACCAACGTCAATTCTCAGCTTGCCACGAAGGCGAGCGCGGACGATGTGAACAAATTGGGCGGCGATGTGACGGGCGTGAAGAACGACCTGGAAGATACCAAGTCGAAACTAGAGCGGGCTACGGGCGACATGGGCGTGATGAGCGGGCTGATCGCTCGTAATCATGACGACGTGGAAGAACTGAAGCGCAAGGGCGATCGCAACTACTACGAATTCACGTTGCAGAAATCCAAGACTCCGCAGCGCGTGGGTCCGGTGCAGATTTCGCTGAGCAAGGCTGACCAGAAGAAATCGAAGTACACGGTCGTGGTGCTCGCGGACGATAAATCGATTGAAAAGAAGGACAAGACGGCCGGCGAACCCGTTCAGTTTTATGTGAAGGGGACAGCGCATTACTCTCCGTACGAGTTGGTGGTGTTTGACATCGCCAAGAACCAAGTGAGCGGGTATTTGTCTACGCCGAAGTCGGCTGGGGCAGCCACTGCCGCGAGCAACACGACTCCGGCGCAGTAAGACGAGCATGCAGTGAGTGACTGTAGATCTTGAGAGAGCACGACAGAGAGGGAGAGCCGAAGGCTTCTCCCTCTTTGCTTTTATAGGGAGAGCTGGCGTACGGTTGGCGTGATTGTTGGGGATATGGACTCCAAACCAAGCTTATGCCACCCTCGGGGAGGACTGGCGGGCAGGTTTGAGAAGTGAATGGTAGGGGGAGACTATGAAAATCAAATCGGTTGGAGTATTGGCTCTGTTCCTTTCGGCGGCAAGCTTTGCCTTCGCCGATAGCACGATGACTGGCTACATCAGTGACAGCCATTGTGGCGCGAAGGGAGCAAAGGCCGGGCATGAGGAATGTGCGACAAAATGCGTCAAAGAGCACGGCGGGAAATACGTGTTCGTGAATGACGCGGATCATAAAGTCTACGCAGTCGACGATCAGGACAAGGTTGCGGCGCATGCCGGCCATCACGTCACAGTGAAAGGGACTGTGGAAGGCGACAACCTGAACGTAGCCAGCGTGGAAATGGCTAAGTAACCAAACGCAGATTAATTTGGCGAATGGGCAGGTTTTGATCCTGCCCATTTTGTTTGTGCAGCCACTGGGAATTCCGCTACCATGATGCTTAAACACCCCTATGAGCACAAAACTTCTGCATGTAGGCCGTGCCTTCACTTCTGGAACTGAATTTCGCGACATCGGCATTTTGATACGAGACGGTGTGATCGAATCGGTGGGCCCTCGTAGCTCCATAAGCGTGCCTTCCGGAGCAGAAGAGATTATCGCCGTCGATAAAATGGCCACGCCTGGATTCATCGACGTTCACATCCATGGCGCCAGCGGCCACGATGTGATGGAGGGGACAGAAACAGCGTTGCGTGCGATTTCCTGCACGATCGCGTCTCACGGCACGACGTCGTTCGTGGCTACAACCGTGACGGCGGATCCCGAAGCCATCTGCAAGAGCAGTGAAGAAATCGCGCACTATATTGTTCAGCAGCATGGCAGTTCGCATTCAGGCGCGGAAATCCTGGGAATCCATTTCGAAGGCCCGTTCATCAGCCCAATACGGCGAGGCGTGCACCCACCCGAATGGATCCGGCTGCCGTCCGCGGAGATGTTGGAAAAGTTTGTGGCCGCGGCACAAGGGAATGCGCTGATTCTTACGATTGCGCCGGAGCTTTTGGGAGCTATGCCGTGCATCGATGCGGCGCGCAAAGCGGGAATGATCGTTGGTATCGGGCACACGGACGCGACGTACGAGCAGGCACGAGCCGCATTGGCGCGAGGCGCACATCATGCCATTCATATGTACAACGCGATGCGGCCGTTCTCTCACCGGGATGCCGGCGTAATCGGTGCTGTGCTGACTTCACCGGAAATTTCGGCGGAACTGATCGCGGATGGAGTGCACGTTGATGAAACGGCGATGCGGATTCTGCTTCAAGCGAAGGGCGCGAGCGGAGTGGTCCTGATCAGCGACGGCATTTCGGCGACAGGCATGCCCGATGGCAAATATATTCTGGGTGGATTCGAAGTCACCGTGAGCGGAGGTGTTTGCCGCAATGCGGAAGGCAGATTGGCCGGCAGCACCCTTACGCTGGACCGGGCACTCCGCAATATTGTGAGCCTAGGCACGCCAGTTGCGGACGCTCTGCAAATGCTGACGTTTAATCCAGCGAAATTGCTGGGCCTCGAGCATAAAAAAGGTGTGCTTCGCGCGAATGCAGACGCGGATGTGGTGCTGTTGAACGAAGGATTGCAAGTGACGCAGGTGTTCACGCGAGGGCTGCCGGTGTGAAGTGGCAGTGTGGTTGATAGATCCAAGAGAGATTCCTCACTTCGCGGACTCCGTTCGGAATGACGGGGCGCTTTCGGCGGGAACCATTCAAGACGCAACAATTGTGCGGCCATGGGAAGGCGGCCCTTATGTCAGCTGTTCAGCGGGATATTCAATTCTTGGGCGAGTTTGTGTGGGTTGAACGGGCTGCATGCAAAGTAGCGATCGCCAACTTTGAGGGTCGGAACCTTGCGTCGCCCGTGATTAGCGCGGATGACAATTTCTTCCGCTCGCGGATCTTCCTCGATGTTCACTTCGTGGAAGTGGACTCCGCGCTCTTTCAGGAACGTTTTGGCCCTTCGGCAATCAGGGCACCAGCCTGTGCTGTAAATCGTGATTGTGTCCATGGAGTTCAGGGCGTTCCTAGTGGCTTTGCACGGGAGCGCCGCGATACTTTCTAGCAACGTGAATGCGGATGACCGCTCGTTGAAGGGCGACCGTGGCCCGATCCCAGTCGATATTTGTGTCATTCGAAGCCAGACGCTGCTCGGCGCGAGCTTTTGCGGCTTCGGCTCGAGCCAAATCGATTTCTTCCGCGCGCTCAGCGGTCTCGGCGAGTAAGGTTACACGTTCCGCCAGAACCTCCGCGAAGCCGCGCAGCACGGCGAGGAGAATGGGCTGACTCGAGGTTCTGGTGCGGTAGCTCAACTCCCCGATTCCCAATTCGGTGATCAGGGGAGCGTGCCCGGGTAGAATGCCCAAAGCTCCGTCCCGCCCTGGAATAGTCACCTCCACGACGGTTTCCTGGAGCAACTGGCGCTCCGGAGTGACCACGATCAATTCGATCGATTCAGGAAGCATCTGTAGCTACACACCCGCTTTCATCTTCTCGGCTTTTTCGTGAACTTCCTCGATGGTGCCGACCATGTAAAAGGCCTGCTCCGGAACGTCGTCGTACTTTCCTTCAACGATCTCCTTGAAGCTGCGCACGGTGTCTTCGATTTTTACGTACTTGCCTTCGAGCCCGGTGAACTGAGCAGCGACGAACATGGGTTGAGAGAGGAAGCGCTCGATACGACGGGCGCGGGCCACGGTGCGCTTGTCTTCATCGGAAAGCTCTTCGATACCAAGAATGGCGATGATGTCCTGGAGGTCTTTGTAACGCTGAAGAATCGATTTGACGCCGCGGGCCACGGAGTAGTGCTCCTGTCCAACAACGCGCGCATCGAGAATGCGGGAACTACTAGCGAGGGGGTCGACAGCGGGGTAGATACCGCGCTCAACGATCTGGCGGCTAAGGTTGGTGGTGGCGTCCAAGTGGGTGAACGTGGCGGCTGGAGCGGGATCGGTGTAATCGTCCGCGGGCACGTAAATGGCTTGAACGGAGGTAATCGAACCAGTCTTGGTGGAAGTGATGCGCTCTTGCAGTTCGCCAATTTCGGTGTTGAGATTTGGCTGATAACCGACCGCGGATGGCATGCGTCCGAGCAAAGCAGAGACTTCCGAGCCAGCCTGAACAAAGCGGAAAATGTTGTCAATAAAGAGGAGAACATCGAGTTGTTCTTCGTCGCGGAAGTATTCGGCGACAGTCAATCCGGTAAGGCCGACGCGCAAGCGGGCGCCGGGTGGCTCGGTCATTTGGCCATAGATAAGTGCAGCACGCGATTTTTCCGAATTACCTGGAACGATCACCTTGGATTCCTGGAACTCCTGGTAGAGGTCGTTGCCTTCGCGCGTGCGCTCTCCTACTCCCGCGAAAACGGAAACGCCACCATGTTTCAGGGCGACGTTGTGAATCAATTCCTGAATCAAAACGGTTTTGCCGACGCCAGCGCCGCCGAATAACCCGATCTTTCCACCTTTCAGGAAGGGCTGAATCAGGTCCACAACCTTAATTCCAGTTTCGAACATTTCCAGGGTGGTGGACTGGTCATCCAAAGCCGGGGAAGGCCGGTGAATTGGATAATGGGTCGGAGTGTCTACTGGTCCCAAGCCATCGACAGGTTTGCCGAGAACGTTCAAAACGCGGCCCAATGTTGCGCGGCCCACGGGCACCTCGATCGGATTCCCGGTGTCAAACGCTTTCATGCCGCGGACCATTCCTTCGGTCGGCTCCATGGCGATGGTGCGCACGCGTCCCTCGCCCAAGTGCTGCTGAACTTCTGCGATGACATCGACCGGTTCGGGGACGTTATAACCCTCGCTGGTAATGTGCACCGCATTGTAAATGGCCGGAAGGTGACCGGCCTCAAACTGGATGTCCAGCACGGGTCCGATGACTTGAACGACATGTCCTACGGCAACTTGCTTTTCTGGCATACGTTCTCCTAAATCGCTGCTCCAGCTCCACTGACAATCTCAATAATCTCTTTGGTGATGGCCGCCTGGCGGACTTTGTTCATGTGCAGAGTCAGCGCCTCGATCACGTCGCCTGCATTTTTTGTGGCTGCTTCCATGGCGGTCATGCGGGCAGCGTGCTCCGCAGCCGAGGATTCCAGGAGCGCGCGAAGGATTTGCGTCTCTACGTAGCGGGGCAGCAAGCTGTTGAGAATCTGGTCGGCAGGTTGTTCGTAGATGTAATCAATCTGGTCGGCCGGCTGCTGGTCTTTTTTCTCTCCGGGAGTCTCGATTTTTTCAACCGGCAAAACTTTCTCGGTGATGAGATTAGGAGCGATGACATTCTTGAATTCGCTAAATACGGCATACACGGCATCGATCTTCTCTTCTGTATACAAAGACGAAATCAGATTGGCTATTTCGCGGGCGACTCCAAAATCGACTCGGGCCAGCACGTTGACGTACTCACCGGCAAACTCGATACCCGCTTTCCGCAAGGCGTCGCGCGATTTTTTGCCTACCGGGATAACGACGATTTTTTTGCCGTGCTTGCTTTTGAAGAACTTTACGGCTTCTCGGAGAATATTAGCGTTGTACGCTCCGGCCAGGCCTCGTTCGCCGGCAACAACCAGCACGAGAATGCGTTCTTCAGGACGCTTGGCTAAAAGCGGGTGGTGAGGCGAATCGATGCGGGCCATGGTGGAGCGCAATACACGGGCGAGTTCGATCGCGTAGGGGCGAGCGGCCAATGCGGCCTCTTGTGCGCGGCGGAGTCGCGCAGCAGAAACGAACTTCATGGCACGCGTGATTTGCTGCGTGTTCTTTACCGAGCGGATGCGCCGTCGAAAATCCAGTAAGGTTGGCATGTAATTCCGTTAAGCGCTCGCTTTAGTGAGCGGCTGCCGCTTCAATGGTGGCCGTGAAACGATCCTTGAATGCATCGATGGCGGACTTAATATTCGCCTTAATGCCGTCATCCAGCGCTTTCTTCTGCGCAATCTCTTTCAAAACACCCGCGTAGTTGGTTTCCACGAACTGGAGAAACTCCTTTTCGAAGCGGCGGACTTCGTTGACGGGGATAGAATCGATGGCGCCGCTGGTGGCTACATAGAGAGCCAGGACCTGTTTTTCGACGGGAAGCGGCGCGTATTGGTCCTGTTTCAGGACTTCGGTGAGCCGCTGGCCACGAGCGAGCTGCGCCTGAGTCACTTTGTCGAGCTGGTCCGAACCAAATTGCGCGAACGCCGCGAGTTCTCGAAATTGCGCCATATCCAAGCGCAAGGTACCGGCAACCTGGCGCATGGCTTTAATCTGCGCGTTGCCGCCGACGCGGCTGACGGAGATACCGACGTTGATGGCCGGGCGAATGCCGGCATTGAACAGATCGGCTTCGAGATAGATTTGCCCGTCTGTGATGGAAATTACGTTTGTGGGGATGTACGCGGAGACGTCGCCGGCCTGGGTCTCGATTACGGGCAGGGCGGTGAGCGAGCCCGCGCCGAGCTTGTCGTTGAGCTTGGCCGCTCGCTCCAGCAATCGCGAGTGGAGATAGAAGACGTCGCCAGGGAAGGCTTCGCGCCCGGGAGGACGGCGAAGCAAGAGGGAGATTTCGCGGTAAGCCTGAGCGTGCTTGGAAAGGTCGTCATAAAAGACGACCGCGTGGCGCTTCGAATCGCGGAAATATTCGCCCATGGCGCAGGCAGCGTAAGGGGCGATGTACTGGAGGGAAGCTGGTTCGGCGGCTGACGACGCGACAACGATGGTGTAGTCCATTGCGCCGGCGTCAGTGAGAGTTTTGATGACCTGCGCGATGGTGGAACGCTTCTGTCCAATCGCACAGTAGATGCAAATCATGTCGCTGCCCTTCTGGTTGATGATGGTGTCCAGAATGACAGCGGTTTTTCCGGTCTGGCGGTCACCAATGATCAACTCGCGCTGACCACGGCCAATCGGAATCATGGAGTCAATCGCTTTAATACCAGTTTGCAGAGGCTCACGGACGGGCTGACGATCGAGAACGCCAGGCGCCAAGCGCTCCAGAGGAATGCGTTCCTTGGCTTGGATTGGACCCTTATCGTCCTCAGGCTCGCCGAGCGGATTTACGACGCGGCCGACCATGACTTCCCCGACCGGCACGGACATAATCGTGTTGGTGCGCCGAACGGTATCGCCTTCTTTTAGCTCGGAAGATTCGCCCAGCAGGACCACGCCGACTTCCTCTTCTTCGAGGTTCATTGCGATTCCGAAAACGTCATGGGGAAAAGCCAGCATCTCCCCGTACATTGCTTTTTCCAGGCCATGAACCCGGGCGATGCCGTCGCCCACGCTGATGACGGAGCCAACCTCGTCGACGGCGACAGTTTGCTCATAATTTGCAATCTGCTCTCGCAGAATCTTGCTGATTTCATCCGCTTTGATTTGTGCCATACCCGCTCCGTTCCCGAATTCCTATTCCGCGGCCAAGCGCACGCGTAACTCGTTCAAGCGATTCCGCACTGAACCATCGTAAATGGTGTCGCCAATCCGTACTACCGCGCCGCCCAGAAGGTCCGGTTGCAAGGAATAGGTGGCCTGAATTTTCTTTCCTGATAAGCGTTCCAGAGTTCGTACCAATTCTGTTTTCTGGCCATCGTTCAATTCCGCCGCGGAGGTGACGGCGGCCTCCGCGACACCCTGGCGCTGGCGCAAAACCAATTCGAAGGTGTCCACGATTTCGGGCAGAAGATGCGTGCGCTGATTGTCTGCCATAACGAAGAGAAAATTGCGAAGGATCCTGCTGGCGCCCAAACGAGCCACCAACTTCTCGATTACGCCATGTTTGGCTTCCCGCGGAATTGCGGGGCTAATCAGGAAACTGCGCAGCTCAGGGGATTCGTCGTAGGCGGCACGAAAATCCTCGAGTTGTTTACGCGCGGGTTCCGCGGCACCCTGTTCCAGGGCGATGTCCGCCAAAGCAGTGGCGTATTGGAGGCTTGCTGATTTCAATTCGGCCTCCCCTGGAGACTCTGGACAAAATGATTAATCATGGATTCTTGAACGGCGGGAGTCATCTGCTGAGCCACCAGTGATTCGGCGCGATCGACCGCGAGTTTCGCGGCCAAAGCCTTCAATTCCAGGCGAGCCGAGCGTTCTGCGGCCTCAATTTCGGCTTTGGCCGCCGCTCCAACCTTGTCGATATCGACTTTCATCATGGCGCGAAGCCGCTGGAGTTCCGCAGTGGCATCTTTCTGGGCTTGTTCGCGAAAGTGGGCAACTTCCTGTTCCAAAGTGGCCAGCTTGGCTTCGGCTTCTTTCAGTTGGCGTTCCGCTTCGATTTTAGCGGCGGTAGCTTTGCTGATAGCGGCGCTGATCTTGTCCGCATTCGTGCGAACAAGCGGCGGCAAGACCTTCTTCACAAGCCAGTATGCCAACGCGGCGATAATGAGAAAGTGAACCCATTGAAAAATGATGCCGGTGGGATGATCGGCAGGTCCCGCGCCCTCTTGCTGTGCGGCGCGAGCTACGGCAGCGAGGAATAGAAGGAGACCGGGCGCAGTCAAACCGCGAAGAATAAAGGAATTCAGTTTCATCGTACTTCTCTCGAGGGACCCGCTAGTTGGGTAGCGCCTTCCAGCACGCGGCGGGAAATCTCCGCGGCCAGTTGCGACGCTGTGGTGTCGATCTCTTTCTTTGCGGCTTCCAACTCGCCAGAGACGCGGTTTTTCGCTTGCGCGACCTGTCCCGAAGCTTCGGTTCGCGCATCTTTGAGCTTAGCGGCACGTTCGTCGAGCACTCTTTTTCGCTCCGCTTCCTGCTCGGCGTAAATTTTGGCCTTTGCTTGCCGAAGCGCTTCCTGGTATTGACGTATGCGTTCAGCCGCAGCGGACTGCGCTGCCTCGGCGGCCTTCTGAGCGCCCGCAGTGCGTGCTTCGCGTTCCGCCATAACCGCCAAAATGGGCTTAAAGAACAGAGCGCGCAGAATAAAATAGAAGACGATGACAATGAGGACAACGGGCACAGCCCGGAGGAACAGTTCGCCTATTTGGTGAACCAGAGAAGGCATTGAATTGTTTTCGCCTAAAGTTTCAGGTGGGCAGCCACGCCGTCCTCCGACCCGGTAGGAGCGTACGGTGGGCCTGATGCTGCCTCACGGAACCACTATTTATACCATCCGCTGTAACATGGCGTCAACGCGGCGAGGATGCGCCTAGACGAGTTTCAGTATTTTGGGAACCACCAGTTTGGTTGTGAGTGCGCGATGTTCATACCACATTTGCCTCGTTAGACTGGACACATTGCAATCGAGTACGAACGGTTAGGGGTGGCAATGACGAAAAGCTGGAAGACCAAACTGATTCACTCCGAAGCAAGAATACCCGAGGGCTACCGTTCCCTGGTGACTCCCACGTATCGCGGTTCGACAACGGTGTTTGCTTCCGCGTCGGTTGTCCGCGACACATGGGATCAATGGCAGGTGGGATACACGTATGGGCTCTATGGCACGCCGACCGTGCTGGAACTGGCGGCGCGCATTTGCGAATTGGAATCGGGGGCGCACACCATTTTGACGCCCGGGGGACAATCGGCCATTTCGTTGATCAACTTAGCGCTGCTGCAGTCTGGCGATCACTTGCTCATTCCAGCCAGCGTGTATTTCCCGAATCGCAAACTGGCCAGTCGCTTGCTTTCGCGGTTTGGGATAATCGCGGATTTCTATGATCCACAGGTAGGGGAACAGATAGCCTCGTTAATTCAGAAGAACACGCGGCTGATCTGGTGTGAAAGTCCGGGCTCGATCACAATGGAAGTTCAGGACCTTCCGGCAATCGTTGCGGCAGCACATCAACGGGATGTTCAGGTGGTTCTGGACAACACGTGGTCGGCTGGGGTGTTGCTGGACGCGTTTGCCCATGGTGTGGATATCACAATGCAAGCGCTTACGAAGTATGTGGGTGGACACAGCGACGTGTTGTTAGGATCGATCACGGTACGGGACCGATCGCTGTATAACCGGTTAGGCGCTGCGCAGCAGGTGATTGGATCCGCGGTTTCTCCGGACGACTGCTCGCTGGCGCTGCGTGGGATGAAAACACTGGCTGTGCGGCTCGAGGCCATAGAAGCTTCGGCGCTGGCTGTTGCGCGATGGCTGTATGCGCGGCCGGAAGTGGAGGCCGTGCTGCATCCGGCGCTGCCGTCGTGTCCCGGGCATGAATTTTGGAAACGGGATTTCCTCGGGTCTTCGGGGGTTTTCTCCGTGGTGTTTAAGCCGGGACCTTCACAGCAACAGGTGCAGGAGTTCGTGGACGCGCTGGAATTATTCAAGGTGGGATACAGCTGGGGTGGAGTGACCAGCCTGGCAGTGGCGTACGATATCGGACGAATTCCGGGGCGTCCTCCGTACGGGCATCGCATTGTGCGCTTGAATATCGGCTTGGAGGCCACGGATGACCTGGTTGCCGACTTGGAGCGCGCGCTGCCGAAATTAGGGTACTTGTAACGAGAAGGCCATCAACTCAGGAGGCGCGCGCGACCGCGGATTTTTCTTCCTTGCTAGGCACACGAATCTCCGTTAGATCCGACAGCAGGCTGGCAGCCCAACGGTAAACGTTTCGCTCGTAAACAATCTTGCGCATGCGGCTCATGCGCGAGGATTGTTCGTCCTCGTTGAACTCGAGCGCCTGATAAATGGCATTGGCCACCTGATCCATGTCATAGGGATTGACGAGAAGAGCGTCGCCTAGTTCGCGTGCTGCGCCGGTGAAAGTGCTCAAGACCAGGGCGCCCCGGTTGTCATCTCGGGCAGCAACGAATTCTTTGGCAACCAGGTTCATACCATCGTGGAGCGAGGTTACCAGGCAGACGGAAGCAGCTCGGAAATAGCGATCGATCTCTTCATGGGAATGGTGTCGTTTCACGAGGACGATGGGTTTCCAGCGTCCAGCCTGGAACCTTGCGTTGATGCGATCGGCTTCGGCAGTCACCTCATCGAGGAACTGCTGGTATCGCGGAATATCTGTTCGGCTTGGAGCGCCAATCTGGACAAATGTGAAGCGCCTCTGGTAGGTGGGGTACAAATCCAAAAATCGCTCCACGGCGCGCAAGCGTTCAACAATTCCTTTGGTGTAATCGAGGCGATCTACACCGACACCGAGCAAGGAGGCCTCAACGCCTAATTCAGCAAACAACGCGCTGCGCCCCTCGCCGGTGATGCGGATGACCTGGCCCGAGGAATTTTCCTGAGGGAACGCGACGCTGATCGGGTATGGGCGTACGCGGGTGATATGGCCGTGGCGGCTCACCTCAAAGCGATCCCAGTCGCTGAGTGCTTCCACCGCGCGATCCACGGTCTGCAGAAAATTATTGCAATGCGTTTGGATGTGGAATCCGACCAGGTCGGCGCCGAGCAGACCGTCAACCAACTCGCGTTGCCAGGGACAAATTCCGAAGGCTTCCGCGTTGGGCCAAGGAATGTGCCAGAAGACGGCAACTCGGACGTCCGGTCGGGATTCTTTGACCATACGAGCCAGTAACGCGAAATGGTAGTCCTGGACGAAAAGAACCGGAGATTGAGTTCCTTCCATCTCTTCCAAAACGGAATCCGCGAATCTGCGATTAATGCGTTGGTAGTACATCCAGTCGCCAGGGCGGAAGAGGGGACGGGTATGAGCGATGTGGCATAGCGGCCAGAGTCCTTCGTTGGCGAATCCCTGGTAATAGCCACGATCCTCTTCTTGCGAGAGCCAGACACGTCGAAGGGTGTAGGTCGGGTGGTGAGGAGGGACGCGCAGTTGATCGCGCGAGTTCACAACTTCGCGGTCGGCATTTCCGGAGCCATTGGCAATCCAAGTGCCGTGACAGGCTTGGAGAACAGGTTCCAAAGCGGTCACCAAACCGCTGGCTGGCACTAAGACACGGATATTGTGGTCCTTCTCGTCGAAAACGTGCATGTACGGCTCCCGGTTAGAAACCACAAACAGCGCATCACCCTGCAATTTGGATTGGAGACTTACGCGCAATCTTTCCGCAGTCCACTGGGATAGTTGCGATTCGCGGAGTTGGGCTTCCTCCTGGGCTGCCGCTCGGGCCGAAGTCAAATCACGCGCAAGGTGACGGGCCTCTGCACGAATCTGATCGAACAAGTCCCCTTTTGGCGGTGCTAGCGGCACATCGCTTGGGTGGGCTCGCAAATGGCGGAGCCACTTGGCGGTCTTGGCGATTGGCGAGGTGAAGGCAGAGCGCACGAGAAACACTGCCAAGCCGGTAATGAGGAGCGTTTGAATGAGCGTGCTGAGCAATGAATCACGAATGGCGTGGAGCACTCTGGTTTGAATGTAAGTGGCGTCGTAAACGACGAGCACGCTGCCGGCAACTTCGGAAGAGCGGTGTAATGGCACAGCGTAGAGGTGCACGGGCTGGCCGTTCAGGTCCTGGAAGTTCCCGGCACCGTTGTCTGTTTTCTCAGCTTGCGCGGCGACCGTGGGCGCAGAGGATGGAATCGCAAACACGCCATGAGTCGCAGCAACCGATTCGCCGGACTTGTCGAATACGACGACGCCAAGCAGATGCTCCCGCTCGCCATACCTATCGACGAAGCGGGAGAGGGTTTTGTCGGTCGCGCGGGCTGGGGAAGATTCCAGGTCTTCTTGCAATTCTTGCGCAAGTGCGGCGGACCTACGGGAAAGATCGTTGCGCAGATTTCGCTGTTCGAGGCGGACCTGGTAAAAGCCGTAAAGCAGCGAAACACTGATGACGCTAACGGCGAGTGGAATGACGAGTTTTAGCGTAGTACGAATGAAACCCCCATCGAATGAGAACTGTAGGTCGCCAAGGCACGCGATAAAAGCCGACGTGATACCCAGAAAGCGGGCGACCGATGGTTGCGGTTCAGGGGTGTTGAGTTCGCGCGAGCAACCTCGCTCGAAACCGCCCCAGGTCAGATTACGCCACCACTGTCGCTAGTAACGGTTAACCGAGTGGCGAGTCGGTTTCACTGAAATACTTCCGGCTAACACGTGAAGACACAAGTATTGGCTGGGGTCTGTCCATGATTGCATAGAGCGGAGGAAGAGGCATTACTTTTCTCGTGCAGCGAACATACGGCCGGTTGTCCAATGTGTGGCAGATTGTGGGAGTCGCCGCGTCCGTATCCCGTGTTTCTGACGGAGGATACCGGACGCGGTCAATCCCGTTGGTTCAGAGGGGAAGCTCGCCTCGACTAGCCTAGCCTGAGGCTGGCCTCCTCTTTGGGGTCGCCTTGAGCCGGAATTTGGGGTACCCGCCCAAGACGAGAAGGTAACTTAGGAGCCACCATGCAGTGCGAGGCGACAATGGTCAAACGAACTGACGGTAGTTCTTTTATCAACAATTAAGTCTCGGAATTGCTTAAATTTATGGTGTTTTATTAACTACGATATTGGTGTACGATGTCGGCCCTAGATTTCAGGATGGTGCGAGTTGGACGCTCAGTCGACAACTTCCCGTCAACTTTACCGCTTCGGACTCTTCGAGGCCGATCTCGAATTGGGCACGTTAACCCGCCAAGGTCTGCCTGTAAAGATCCAGGAGCAGCCCTTTCGGATTCTGGCGCTTTTGCTGGAATCTTCGGGAGAGATACTGACCCGGGAAGAACTTCGCAAGAAGATCTGGCCGGATGGAACCTATGTTGAGTTTGACGGCAGTCTGAATACCGCATTGATGAAGTTGCGGTCGGCGCTGAGCGACAGCGCCGACAACCCGCGGTTCATTGAGACCGTTCCACGCAAGGGTTACCGATTCATTGCGCCCGTCGAGCTTTGTAAGCTGGAATCGCCCGAGATCACGACAGCCATCCGGATTCAGACCGACGATCCAGCTCTAAGCGATTCGGAGGTCCCCCCGGCTGGTACTCTCCCTGAGTTGGAAGGCAGCTACGCAAAGCATTCCGATAAACGGCTTGGCCCGCACTGGTGGGAGGCCCTGGCGATTCTGGCCGGAGTTATCGCTCTGCTGACGTATGCATTGTGGCAGCCACCCGAGCCACACGTCGTGCGGGTCCAACAGCTGACTCATTCGGGGCAAGTGGACCCGTGGGGCAAGCTGGTCACGGATGGAAGCCGGATCTACTTCGTAGTACGCGACGTGACCGGCTGGAACCTGATGCAGACTTCGGTGGAAGGCGGAGCGGTTCAACGGACACCTACTCCATTCGACAACACCAGGATTTTCGATTTGTCGCCGGATCACTCGCAATTCCTGATCGGGCAAATGACCCATCGAGGAGAAGAGACGGCGCTGTGGCTCTGGCCAGTGCAGGGCGGAGCGCCCCGGCGCTTAGGGGATATCATCGCGCAAGAAGCGGTTTGGTCTCCGGTAGGCGACCTGATCGCATACGTACACGGGGAAAGTATTCAGCTTTGCGACGCCGACGGGAATCATACCCGTGAACTAGCTCGTTTCCATCCCGCGCCGCACTCATTGGTGTGGTCGCCGGATGGCAAACGTCTGCGTTTCACGCAAACGAACCTGCTGGAAGCTACAGACACGATGTGGGAGATGAGCCTGGAACAAAGCACACCGCAACGCGTGCTGCCGCAGGGTCAGCACGGTCCTCATGAAGGAACCGGTACTTGGCTTGGCGGGGGGAATTACTTTGCGTTTTCCTCCGGCGTTGATTTGCGGGCGAGCCTGGCCGTGGACACGCAGGCGAGCCTGTGGCTCATCGACGAAAACCGCGGGTTATTCCGGAAACGAAGCGAGCCTATCCAGCTGACTACCGGGCCGATTGCGTTCGATCATCCGAACGCCATTCAGGGCAGCAGCAGGATTTTTGTGATCGGGTCGCACAATGAGTATCAACTGCTGCGAATCGATCCAAAAACATCGATAAAGACGGCGATGCTGGCAGAATCGGGCGCCACGGATATGGATTTCTCGCTAGACGGACAGTGGGTGGTCTACGCAGCGCGCGAGAATGGCACTTTGTGGAAGAGCCGAATTGACGGCAGCGGGAAGGTGCAGTTAACCGCAGGGGCCACGGGGGCATTCGCGCCGCACTGGTCACCGGATCAGAAGGAGATCCTGTTTACGGGTTTTCTGCTGGACAGCCAGCCACGGCTGTACGTGGTATCCGCAAATGGTGGTTCGCCGAAGACGGTGCTTCCGTCAAATAACAAGTGGGCATCCGTTTCTGGCGACTGGCGGACAGATGGGCGGCAAATCGTTTTGGACGTGCAGGAAATGGAGTCAGGACGGGCGTCAGACATACGCATTCTTGATTTGGACAGCGGCAAGTTAAGCAAGCTGCTCGGCTCTGACGGACTGCCGGAGCCGCGATGGTCGGCGGACGGCCGATACATTGCGGCTCTGAATCCACAGAAGAAACAGGTCTGGGTTTACGACTGCAAGCTTGAAAAATGGTCGGCGCTCGCTGATGCCAATTTTCCCGCAGCCCTTCGGTGGTCCCCGAGCGGCGATTCGTTGTATTACCAAGACGTTGACGAGGTGGAGGAGAGCATCTTCCGAGTGCCCATGGCCACACGCGAAACGGAGCGAGTGCTGAAACTGGGAGATCTTCTGAGCGCGGGCGCGGCTCGAGGCATTTTCACTGGCCTCAGCCCCGATGGCTCCGTGTACGTAACGGTGGATCATGGCGACGTTGACGTATATTCCGTGGACCTGAAACTGCCGTAACAGCCTAAAGTCCTGAATGCGGAAGCGAAGCTAACCTGTCCGGTGTGCCAGTTTTGTCTCAGGGGCACAAGAGCATGTCGGACGTGCGGTGCGTAGATTGTGAGACTAAACTGGATTGCGCCGACTGGAGCGCGTACCCATGAACCGCAAAATCGCACTGCTCATCTTCCCGTTTATCCTGACTCTTGCGGTATCAACGCTCGCGGGACAAACGTCATCAAGCAAATCCGGCGCAACGATTAAGGGGATAGTCCTGGACGCAAACGGAAGACCTGTAGCGGCGGCTGCGGTGACCTGTCAATCTTCCGCCGGCATACATCCGCGGGTTGTCCACACCGACGCGAAGGGAGACTACGTGGTGACGGGACTAAAGCAAGATTCGTACGATCTTCGTGCCACGTCCAAGGGCGCTTATTCGGATTGGGAAAAGAACATTCCACTGCGGAAAGGGCAGACCAAGGAAATCAGGTTGCGACTACTGAACGGGAATACGGCGCTGAGCGGGGAATTACCCAAAAAGTAACCGCATGGCATTTTTGCTACGCCGTCAATATAGCGGTACCGTCTAAAATCGCGTATACCCGTAGTACCAAGACCCGCGTACCGCCGCAGTTGGGGCCATCGGCCCATTGAGCAATCCGGAGGACGTGCGCATTCTAAGATCCGACGGGTTGGGGGCCGCGCGGGGACAACGGTTCCGCAAGGGGCCGTGTGCGACCACCCAACCCGCCAACTTTCCATCGACCAGCAGATCTGACTGCAGCTGGCACCGATCGGCATACTTCGTGCATCAATTCCAAATATGGATGGGAACGCACTGTATCCGCGATGCTTACGGGATTTTAGCTGGCAAGTGCCTGCTCAAGTGGGCGTCAGATGAAGGTTCTCCCCTCCAACCGCAAGCTGCTGAGCGTAATGGTGGTAGGAAGCCTATTGGTGGTAGCGGCCACCGCCCAGGGCTACACTTTTGCATCGCTGAGGGCGGCCACGATTAAGAGTTTCGACGCATACGTCGCGAACACCGAAACTCAGAACGCGGAAACCACCCGGCAAGGCCCATTCCTTTGGATCGACGGGCTATCCGAAAAAGACCGGAGCGAAGCCATTGGCAAATTGCATGATGGCAACGTGGAACTGCGGCGATTGAGCGTCAACCCGGATGGTGGCAATTTGACCGTCGCCGGAGGCATGATTCACAACTGGGAAGGGATCGTATTCATACGCGGTGTGAAGATTGACGATGTGCTGAAGGTTCTCGAAGACTACAACCACCAAGCAACCTATTATGCCCCGGACGTGGAGTCGGCACGGATTGAATCCCACAATGACGATCACTATCGTGTGTTTCTTCGTTTTCGGCGGCACAAAGTTGTGACCGTGGTTTTGGATACCGAACACGACATTATGTATTATCGCGATTCGCCGGCCAGGGCGCATAGCCGGAGCTCCGCGATTCGAATCGCCCAGGTGGATGATCCCGGAACGGCGAGGGAAAAGGAACGTGCTCCGGGAGAGGACGACGGGTATCTTTGGCGGATGGAAACGTGGTGGCGGATGGAAGAGCGGGACGGCGGCGTGTATGTGCAGAATCAGGTGGTCACGTTGACGCGCAATATCCCCACCGGGCTTGGCTGGTTAATCGAGCCTTTCATCACGAATATTCCGAAAGAAACGCTGGAATTCACGCTGAAGGCGACACGAAAGGCAGTGCTGGAAAATCAAAAGAGTTAAGGTGAATTCGGTTTTCTTCGGGTTGCGCAGGCGGCGACCATCCACGAATCATCGTTTCTTCTTACGTTCTAAAACCTGATCGAGTAACTGCTGTGTAGCCGCAACATTGGCATCCCATCCACAATGAGCACGCACAAAATCTGCCGCGGCTCGTCCGATCTGAACGCGCAAAAAGGAATTTGTGTAAATCTCACGGATCGAGTGAGCAAGATGCGTGTCGTCCTGCGGATCTTGCAGGATATACCCGGTCTCTCTATCGCGAATCAGTTCACTGGCTCCCGCAAAGACACTGGCAATGACCGGCAATCCGCAAGACATTGCCTCAATGATCGGCAGATTGAAAGAATCCTCCAAGGAAGGGGCGACGTAAACGTCAGCCGCCGCATAAAACTTCAGGACGTCGGGGTCAGGTCGCTCAAACCGCACAACGTGGTGCAAATTGAGTTCAGACAGGAGAGAAGCATAGAGTCCGGGGTCGTCGGCGCCGACAACCAATAATCGCAGCGGGAGATCATGCAATTTTCCAATGGCCTTTAAGAGCGCGGCCAGACCTTTCGTTTTCCAATCATTGCCAATCAGCAACACCACAAAATCGGTATCAGAATAGGAAAAAGAAAGGCGTGCAAGGTTGCGTTGGACCTGTCGCGCTTCTGGAGTGAATTTCGAAGCATCCACGGCATTCGGGATGATCACCACGTCTTGGCGCCCAAAATACTGTTTCAACTGGGAAGCCACGAGAGATGAGACGGCGATCAATTGAGTGGCTGGATTGCGGTAAACCTTGTTCTCCAGGTACATGAGGAACCGGTAGTACATCCTGCGGTGAATGACCAGCGGCCATAAATGCAGAGGCACAACGCTCAACTCGAGTTCTGGGCGAATGCGACGATAGAAGGCGTGGAATACGATGTGAACGACGATCACGTCGGCATCCAGACAGTTCACGCCTGGCGAGTAAACGAGATCGGGCTGACTTTTACTGGAAGGGCTGTGGCGCTGCCAGTAGTTCGTTAAAAACCAAAAGCAAAAGTTGAACAGATGAGGGCCGGGCAGCTTGGGAACTTTGTGCCAAACGATTGCGCCGGGCGAATCTTCGCTGAAATGCGCTGGTGACCGCTGCGTGTTTACATCCGAAACGGATTGAGAATAGAGGTGTATCTGCCACTGATAATCACGGGCGAAGCGCTCAATTTGTTCGATGATGCAGCGTTCGGTCCCGTGAACTCTGTCCAGGAATGGAGAGACGACGGCAAGCCGCATCTCAGACCTGTGGAGCCACACCGACTGAGTAAGCCTTGGGGAACTGTCTCAGCTTGTAGATTAGTCCGGTAAACAACCAGAATAACGCATTTGTTACGTAGTCTTGATAAGCGGAACTGACAAACGTCATCGGAAAGAAAAGAAGAACAGAAAAGAGAAAAACCACGAAGCTCAGGGGAAACCAGGGCGTGCCCTTGAGTTCCAATACGACTTTCCATGCGCAGAATGAGACCGCGGCTCCGAGCACGATCCAGAGCACCAAACCTGCGATCCCGAGCTCGACTAAAATGTTGCCGTATCCGCCTTCGACTCCCACGGGCATCGGTGGAACGTGGAAAATACGCGCGATGTACTGGATGCCCAGGGTGCATGTGCCGGTTCCATATCCATAGGGCCATCGCGGATGTGCGAAGGCCTTCTCCATATTTAGCAGCGGATAGGTTTTCGTACGAGCGACTATTTCGCTGCTCGGGCTGTTCGGCAAAAGCGTCTCAGAGTAAATCGCCAGCCTTGAACCAATCTGTTCCGGCACCAGAGTAAGCAGCAGAAGTATGGCGATGCCTGAAACAAGAGCCATTCTCTGGATGGCGCGAAATACGCGCAGAACCTCGCGTTGTCGCCAAGGCGCGCCCCACAGGAAACCGGCGGCAACGACGAGGGCGATGCCGGAGTTCCACATGAAAACGCCTCTGGAGGCGCTCATGACGGAAGCGGCGGCTATGGTGCCGGCCGTGGCGAATACTAAAAAGCGGTTTTTCCTGGTACGAAGCAGAACATAGCCGCAGAAACCCAAGCACAGGGCCCAAGAGACGATCAAAAAGTCCTGGAAACGGCCTGCGCTTACGAACACGGAAGTTGGCCGATAAGCGAGCACACCAGAAATCGGAGCAACCCGGTAAAGCGTGCTCATATCCCGGATGTCCTCCTGAATTACGGTGGGGTTCAGAAACTTGGGGCCGATGATTGATTGGGCCAGCCCCAGACCGGCCACAATCAAACAGAGCACGGACGTGAACCGAATTAAGCTTTGTAAATCTTGCTCCGACTCAATGACCGCGTAGCCTATATAGAGAAGAGGAACATAGAGGAACCAGATCTTTAAACCTAGAATGCCAAAATAGATACTCGTCGAGGCCGGATTGAACACCTGGAGCAAACAGAACCAGAAGAATGCACCTAAAGCCAATCCAAAAGGCAATCGAAAGCGAACATGCTTCTGACTGAGCCGGGTTCTGTAGAACGAGATATACAGTAATAAAACCAGGAAATCTTTGGCGAAATAAATGACCATGTTATTACCGAGAAATTTTCGCGCAAAGTCCTCAAACAAAATCCAAGCAATGAAGATGTAGAGTCCTTTGTGCCAGTCGTTCAGAATCATCACGGCAAAAGAGACAGCCACAACTCCCAAACTGAGGTATGCGAACGTACTCAAATCGCCGGACAGCACCACTTGGGCAGCCTGATAAGCGGCGATAAGGACCACCACGAATATGCCGACAGCGACAACCGGGTTGCGGGAATTCCGGAGAGATGGCAGGGTATCCAGCGTCTTCACGGGCGATCACCAGAACATGCAGATGTCTCGAGTTCCATCCCACAACTCCCAAGAGCGACACATATGGCGCGGCAAGCTAAACAGTCCAATTCGAATGCGTTCACAATCAGCTCCGTCGAGCAAGACAGCGCGTAATTTACGATGATACGCCGTCTGCAACGGCATTGCTCTGTCAGGACACATCAGGAACGGAGATGCGCAACCGCAGAGCGAACCGCCTCCACCGTGCCCGTCACCGTCTCGCGAAGTGACCAACTCTCGATTCGTTCGAACGCCGCGCGGCCGAGAACACGCAACTGATCAGGATTGCGAAGAAGCCTCGCCATGATCTGTGTTAGCGCCGGAACGTCCCCACAAGGGTAGACCAGATCCGGGCTGATGGACGCCACCAAATCTTTTGCAGCGCCGACCATGTCACTCACCACTGCGGGACATCCGCAACAATACGCCTCGTTGACCACCAAGCCGAATGCGTCGTAATCCGAAGGCAGTACCAGGAGATCTGATCCCGCATACACGGAAGGAAGTTGAGTCTGGTTGACGAAGCCAAGGAAACGCACGCGATCGGAGATCTTCAGCCTGACGGCTTCAGCTTCGATATCTTGGCGAAGAGGTCCCTCCGCCGCTATGACCAGCAACGAGTTTGGCTGGTCCACTGCTGCGAAAGCGCGAAGCAGGTCTTCAGGCCGTTTCCATGGCTGCAACTTGCCACAAAAAAGCACAACAACGGTTTGATCATCTGCGCCCCACGTCGCTCGAACGGCGCGCCGATCGACCTGCGAGGCGCGGGCGATCCACCAGTCGTTATCTACGGCGTTGGGGATAATCGAGATGTGATCCTCAGGGATATGCAGGGAGAGCATCAAATCCCGCCCCGGAGACGAAACGACGATCGCCTGGTCCGCCATACGATACAAAAAAGGCCAGAACAGCTTTTTGACGAAGGGTTTCCAGGATCGTCCGTCTCTCGCTACTAATGTAAAACTGTCGGTACCAAACAAAAAAGCTGTTCGCGAGAACTTACAAGCGAAATAGCCTATCCAGAAAGTGGCCCGGATGTATCCGGTGTAGCAGATGGCCGCGTCGAACTTCCCTTGCCGAATGAATTTCCACATTCCCGGATTCAGCAAACCAAAGAAACCTGGGCGTCCGTCTCCCTTGTTCTCGATTTCAGTCCATGGAAAGCCGTCGAGGAGTGGCACATCCCATTGCACGGTGGTGTTAAATTCCGGATCGTGGGCAGCCTTGGCGCCCCCGAGCATGCAGTAGACGACGTGAAGATCAATGCGAGGATCGTTTGCCAAACGTCGAAACAGAGGCGACGCATAGGGAATGGGATGTGAGCAGAGGCACAACAGTCGGTATCGCGGTTCAGGCAAACTGCACCTCAGCGCCGCGGCTGGGAGCGGATATGGAAGGGTAGAGCGTCACAAACAGCGCCTCCGCCAAAAAGTATACAAGTTTTCCGGCGCTCACCGACTGTGCTAGAATGCGTGGGTTGCGGTGGGACTAGGGCTAGGTCGTCCCACGGCACACCGTGGTCTCCGCACCGGTAACCCCCCACTGCGGGCAGGATGAGCCAGTAGTCCATTCACCTTGGCAATGACGGGGTACTATTAATCCAATATCAGATGGCCTGTGAGGCCACGAGTAATAGAAGAGGAATTGTTATGTCTGGGCATTCAAAATGGGCCACGATCAAGCATAAGAAGGCCGCGACCGACGCGAAGCGCGGTCGTGTTTTCACGCGAATCATTCGTGAAATCACCATCGCCGCTCGCATTGGCGGAGGCGATGCAAATTCCAACCCTCGGCTGCGTACCGCGATTGCGGCTGCGAAGAACGAGAATATGCCGAACGAAAACATCGAGCGCGCCGTCCTGCGCGGCACTGGCCAGCTGGAAGGTGAACAGTACGAAGAGGCGATGTTTGAGGGGTACGGTCCGGGCGGCGTCGGAATGCTGATTCAGGTGGTCACGACGAATCGGAACCGGATCGTCGGTGAGTTCCGTCACCTGATGAGCAAGAACGGCGGGAATATGGCGGAAGCCGGAGCAGTCGGCTGGATGTTCCATCGCAAAGGGGAAATCACCGTAGCAAAGGAAGCAGCTTCGGAAGATAAGTTGCTGGACTTAGTGCTGGAAGCCGGCGCAGAAGACATGAAGGACGACGGGTCTGACTGGTACATCGTAACGCCCCCGGAATCGCTGGAAGCGGTGAAAGAAGCGCTGACCAAGGCTGGCATGACGCCTACGTCGGCGGAACTCAGCATGGTTCCGCAGAACTACATCAAATTGACGGGACAGCAGGCCACGCAGATGCTGCGGCTGGTGGAAGCGCTGGAAGAACACGACGACGTGCAGCACGTTTACGCGAATTTTGATATTGACGAATCGGAGATTCAGGCGGCGGTCAGCGCAACCTGAACTCGCCGATACGACAGCCATTTGCCCGCTTACTTCTTTCGGCGTTAGACCGCGACATTTCGTTGGAACCCACATGGTCTTGGTCTTAGACTAGCAGCTATGAACGAGAGTTCCGCGAAGGACCTTCGAGTACTTGGTATCGATCCTGCCGCAGCTGGGCCAACGGGTTACGCGATCATCGAACAGCAAGAGCGAAATTGCCGGGTATTGTATTTCGGCGCATTTCAAGTCGCGGCAAAGCGCCAAAAATCGTCACCAGGCGCTGCACTGCAAGATATCCACACGCTTTTGTGCGATCTGATTTCCAAGTTCAAGCCGCAGGTGATCGCCGTGGAATCAATTTTCACTGCGTTGAATATAAAAACGGCGCTTCGTCTGGCAGAAGTCCGTGGCGTCATACTCTTAGCGGCCGAGCAGTTGGGGTTGCCAGTGCACAGTTATTCGCCGCGTGAAGTGAAAGCCTGTATCGCCGGCTATGGCCATGCAGATAAGCGGCAGATGCAGATCATGGTGAAAGCGCAGTTGGGAATGGATGAAATCCCGGAGCCGTCAGATGCCGCGGATGCGCTGGCGGTGGCTTTGTGTCACCTACAGACGTACCAACTCGAGCAGCGTTTCGGGATCAAGAAACACGAAGTGGCCGGGTGCGGGAAGGCCGCTTCGCGCAGAAGTTCATCCATAAATCGGAGCGCACCAACCATATCCGGCATACGCATCTAAACAGTCCGATGACACGAATCATTCGCCAAGCTTTACTTTGTTTGCTAGCAGTTTGTGCCTTCTCCCCACTTCTGATTGCCACGTCTCCTGGCTCCGGCGTGGTTTTCACTTATCGAAGGATTTTCAAGTCCAGCACGCCGGAATTCATCGAGATCAAAATCAATCAGGACTCCAACATGGGCTCCTATGAGATCCGACAGTTGGACGATGACCCGGGAGCTACCTCGTTCGAAATAGGCCAAGCGCTGCGAAGCAAAATCTTTGAACTGATTGGGCAGCTGAATAGTTTCAAGGGACTGGATCTGGATGTGCATCGCAAGATCGCCAACCTGGGAGAAAAGACATTTCGTTGGGAGCATGGAAGCGAAGTACACGAGGTGAAATTTAATTACACCGTGAATCCGGCCGCCACTCAACTGCTGCAGATTTGCGAGGGCTTGGCGCGGCAGCAGGAACTGGTGGATCTTCTGCAGCGACGCATGAAATACGACCGCTTAGGGGTTAACGATGCGTTGCTGCAGCTGGAGACCGATTTTTCCAAGGGTGTTCTTCCAGAACCGCAGCGTGTGTTGCCGGTCTTGGACCAGATTGCGGGAGATTCCCGTTTTGTTGAGATTGCTCGCGAACGCGCCAGAGCCCTCGCCGAGCGTATCAGACACTCAGGCTGATACATTTTCGAGCACTGCAATCCAGCCGACCGCATCTGAGTTCCACCGAGTGAAGTCCTTTAATGCTCTTTCGCGCGTCCTAGAAACACCTGATTGCGACCGGTTGTCGCCAGCTGGAGACTGCCTTTGCGACCGGAGATCAGTGTTTTCCAGCAAAGGAGATGCGATGAGCAATCAGATTGGCGACCGTTACACATGTTCGGACCCGAAGTGCGGGTGTGAGGTGGTAATCGAGAACCCTTGCGGCATGCTTGCAGCTAGCAACAGAGGGACGCGTGACATGGACAATGTGGCGGAGTCGGACATCGACGAGCCCATTCGGCAAGAGTTTCCCTCAGAGAATATCGCCACTCCCGGCTTTGTCTCTCAGGGTGCAACAGCGGAAGGCTTTTTCGGTACGGTAGGCGGAAGCGACCGTAGTGCAACCGCGAGCGGCCGGTACGACACAGAAGGCACGGTACTCCGGGAAGCGACCAGCAGGCCGGCGGCAACACTCACGTGTTTTTGCGGGCACGAGATGCGGCAACCGTCTCAAGCTGCGCAGCGATAGCAGGGAACAAGGGTTCGGAGTTGGCGCCGGTGGGTACGTGAGCTCACCGGCGTTTTCTTTTATCGAAGCGCAGATCAAAGTTGATTATTTGCAAGTTCGGCTTGCCGGGCCAGCTTTGTCACTAATGTGCTCGTGATTTGAGACTCGCTCTCCGCACCTTTTTGCCGGACCGTCGTCCGCACTTCACACAAATGGCCGTGGCTTTGAGTCGTACATGATTCTACCGACCTATGGGTGTCGGTCATGGTGCATCCGTGCGGCCGTTCAGCGCTTGCCCGTGGTTGTTGCTTTTGGCAGACTCACTGGCTGTGACTATCCGTTCATCGTTCGATGCAATCGTCATCGGGTCAGGCCCTAACGGGCTGACGGCTGCGATTGTTCTCGCGCAGGCAGGCCGGGCCGTACGCGTGTACGAGGCTGAAGTTGCCATAGGCGGAGGTCTTCGCTCCGCAGAGCTCACCTTGCCCGGATTCACTCACGATGTCTGCGCGACGGTTCATGCGCTCACCCTCGCCTCTCCTTTTTTGAAGACCTTGCCGCTGGCTGAATACGGCGTCCATTTTGCGCATCCGGAAGCGCCGTTTGCCCACCCGCTCGATGATGGAACAGCGGTGGTGGCTGAGCGCAGCGTTGAAGCTACCGCGGAATCACTGGGCGCCGATCGAAAAGCGTATCTCAGACTTTTCGCGCCGCTGGTTGACGCGAGCGGTCGCCTGATGGAAGCGATATTGCGTCCGATTGGGTTTCACGATCCGCTATTGCTCGCCACCTTCGGAATGAGGGCAATCCGCAGCGCCATTGGCTTGGCGCGCAGCGAATTCTCATCCGAGAGGACGCGAGCTTTTTTTGCCGGGGCGGCGGCACACAGCATGCTTCCTTTATCCAGCCTCACCACTGCCGGGTTCGCCATGGGGCTCGTCATCAGTGCGCACTCCGTCGGATGGCCCGTGGTCACGGGAGGCTCGCAGAAGCTGGCCGAAGCGCTGACCATGTATCTGGAAAAATTAGGAGGCGAAGTCGTCACTCACACGCGTATCGAATCGCTCGTAGAGCCTCCGCCCGCTCGCGCCATTCTTTGCGACGTTACGCCACGTCAGCTTCTGAAAATCGCGGGAGACAAGCTGCCTGCCGTTTACAAACGGAGGCTAGCGAGATTTCGCTACGGCCCGGGTGTTTTCAAGATGGATTTCGCTCTGCGCGAGCCAGTGCCTTGGCGTGCCACGGACTGTGCACGTGCGGGCACGCTTCACCTTGGCGGCACGTTGGCTGAAATCGCGGATTCGGAGCAGGCCGCGTATGACGGCCGCGTCCATCAGAAACCATATGTGCTTGTGGTGCAGCCCAGTCGCTTCGATTCGACTCGTGCTCCCGCGGGCCGGCACACTCTGTGGGCCTACTGTCACGTCCCGAATGGCTGCAATGCGGACATGAGCGGCGCGATTGAGGGACAAATTGAGCGATTCGCACCAGGTTTTCGCGATTGCGTCATTTCGCGGCACATCCTGTCACCGGCTGATCTGGAGCGCCGCAACGCAAATCTGATCGGCGGCGATATTGGCGGAGGCGCGGCCACAATCGGCCAGTGGTTCACGCGACCAGTAGTTCGTCTGGATCCGTACGCCACGCCGGTTCCGGGCCTGTATATTTGCTCAGCTTCCACACCGCCGGGTGTCGGTGTCCATGGGATGTGCGGCTTCCATGCCGCGCACAGCGCATTGAGGAAATCGCTAAGATAGCGCGACCAAGGCCACGCACTCTATAACGGTTACTCCTCCCGCTGGAGAAGTCCAATAAGAAAATCTATGACGCGAATAGTGATCGGACGTTCCAGCCAATGTTGATAGGTGAGACGCTTGCTGTGCCGCAGATCGCTGGCGAAATCTTGCGAAAGCCGCACAGCTAAATCAGTGTCCAACGCTGCGATATTCACTTCGTCGTTGAGGCCGAAGGAGCGATGATCAAAATTCGTGGAGCCCACCACGCTCCAACAGCCGTCTACCGTCATGATCTTGGCGTGAATCATAGAGGCTTCGTAATCATAGATTTCCACGCCGTTCTTGAGTAGCGGCCCCTCGAGCGCGTGGCTCAGGTGACGAACAAACGGGTGGTCGATGCGCTGGCCGGCGGCGATCACCCGGACGCGAACACCGCGCTGAACCGCGCGGATCATGGCTCTGCGCGCGGCCTTATCCGGAAGAAAATAGGGCGTGGTGATATCAATACTCTGTTGCGCTGAGTCGAGCAGAACTTGAAACAGGATGCGCGCACGCGTTTGACCTGCGTGAGGTGTGCTGTTCACGACCAGGGCGATGGTGTCACCTTTCGAAGCCAGTGGCGGGAACTGATCCGCGCCGGTCAAAATGTCACCGCACGATTGCAGCCAATTTTCCGCGAAAATCGCCTGGAGATCGGCGACCGCATCGCCTTCGAGCCGAAACATGGTGTCGCGCCAGGCGGGAGCGCCATTTTTGGCTATCAACCATTCGTCCGCCCAGTCCACGCCGCCGCAGTATCCGATCTTGCCATCCACGATCAAGAGCTTGCGATGCGTACGGTTGTTGATGTTGGGCCAGGAACTCCAATGGATGGGGTGATACCAAACGACCCGCCCACCCGCGGAACGGAGATCTTGGAAATAGTTATCGTGCGTGCCGAAGCTCCCTACCGCATCGATCACGAGTTTTACCTGGACCCCAGCCCGTGCACGTGCGGCCATGGCCTCGAGGAAACGGCGAGTGACGGAACCTTCGAGGAATTCATAAGACTCCAGATTGATACTGAATTGCGCGGAATCAATTGCAGCTAATTCCGAAGAATAAATCTCGTCGCCATTCTTGAGAACGACCATCTCTGTGTGGCGACGGGTCGGCGCATTTGAAATCGCGGCAAGGAATCGGAGGTAATCATCGGAAGCGAGGTCGCCGGGTTTGAACCCGTCGGTGCGGTATGGCAGAGCCGGCTTGAACAAGGCCAGCAACGCGCGCCAGAGGAGCAGAACAAGGGCCAGCGATGCGACGACCACAAAGGTGACGAACATTCCGGGTCATTCCTTCTGTCTGACTGGCACCCCTTTTTTGGTTCTTTTTTGAACGACGCGATATCGTTCTGAGTCCGACTCGACGATATTTTTCGGAGGCAACTGCCAGCAATCGGGACTATGCTGTACCCGCAGTGTCAGGAGAACAGCAGGTTGTGTCCCGGCACAGTGTAACGACGGCTTGAGGATTGCTTACCGGCAAAGACGCCGGACAACATTGCTATTTCTTTGTTAGGAGATTGTCGCTAAGGATCTGGCGGAGAGGGGGGGATTCGAACCCCCGGTACCGGTTTTAGCCAGTACAACGGTTTAGCAAATTCCCCCGTTTCACAGCCTGGTGTTCGGAATCAATAACTTGTGTTCGGGCGAAATGCCTCATCTTTGTGCAGAACCGCCCTGTTTGGGACCGTCTGTGCAACTATTGTGCAACCGCTATTTCGCGTCGAGTGCTCCATAAAATGCCGCCAACGAAATCTCTCCGACCGGCTTGTTCGACCATACGCCACTTTTACGAAAAGCGCGTTTTTCACCCACTTGGCGGGAAGATATTGAAGCTCTAGTCGATTTCCCACACGCGAAAATGATGCTCACATGAGTCCATGTCGACGAATTTTCCCGTGAATCTTATACCCTCCAATTTGAGGCGATTTCGCTGTTCGACCGCAGCGCTCGATTTCAGTTTTATGGCCCCTCCAGCTCCAACGACCCGATGCCAAGGCAGGGAATCAACCGGATCGCAACGCAATAGACGTGCGACGGCCCGGTGATAGAGCGGATAACCCGCAGCGGCGGCAACGCGGCCATACGTGCTGACCTTTCCGGCGGGAATTGAAAATATGATTTTGCGGAAAGCCTCGTCGCGTTCATCATTGGGCTTCATGCCGTCAATGGCGATGCGGCGCTTCAGTTTCTTTTCGTAGATAAAACCGAAACGATCCCCATGAATTTGGAAGCGTTTTTTCTTCATTGTTCCATGTGGGAAGCCATTTCGTACGGGCTCGGATCCTCTGCCAGTGGATTCCTGCAAAAGGATCGTTCTAGCTTATCCTCTCTACGCCGATTCCTGACTTGTGCCGACGGGGCATGATTCCGCGCCCTGACGAATCGGACGCCTTACCAATTCGCCCTTACAGTTCGGGCAAATGCCGTGGAGAAGATTGGCTGAGCAACTGTTGCAGAAAGTACATTCGAACGAGCAGATCATGGCATCGTCAGAGTTCGGGGGCAACGCGGCGCCACATTTCTCGCAATTCGTCTTCATGTCGAGCATGGCCATCTCCATAGAGAAAAGCACGCGAGGAAAACCTGCCACTGGCTATGATCTGCCACGGAGGGTGGTTGGAAATGCCAATTGTCGGGCACATTCTGCCAGGATCGGCGTTGCTACCGTCTTTCTGACATTACTTTTGCGTCTGATGGCTGGTCGAGTTTGGCGCCACCGAATCGTACACGATATTCTTTTGGCGTCAGTGTTGTTTGCTGAATAAATGCTCTGCGGAGAGCCTGTTCATCTCGAAATCCTGTCAGGTGTGCCACTTTTTTGAGGGGCATGTCCCCGCTCTCAAGGTATTGCATGGCGGCTTGCACTCGAAGTGATTGCACCCACCGGGCCGGGGTAGAGTTGAACTGAGATTTGAATTGACGCGCGAAGGTGCGCGGGCTCATAGCTGCGGCGTTCGCGAGCGCCTGGACATCGAGATTGCGAGTAAGGTGTGACCTGGCCCATACGGGAAGGTCACGCATGCGTTCATCACTAATGTCCTCTTGCTGCGCCAAGAGGGTGCTGTATTGTGCTTGCCCTCCGGGACGCCTGAGGAATAAAACCAATTCGCGAGCGACGGTGGCAGCGACGGCGCGTCCAAGATCCTCCTCGACAAGGGCGAGAGCCAGGTCAATGCCCGCAGTGACTCCGGCAGTGGTGTAAAACTTTCCGTCCTTTATAAAGATGGGATCGCGCTCGACTTTGAGATGACTATAGCGGCTGATGAGCAAGTCACAGTATCGCCAATGGGTGGCCACTCGTCGCCCATCGAGCAGGCCGGCAGCCGCGAGGATAAATGCTCCGGTACAAACGGATGCAACGCGACGCGCATGAACCGATTGTTTGCGCAACCAGTCCAGGAGTTCGGATGGCTGTTGCTCAATGGCGCCTTCACCACCAATCACAATCAGAGTATCGATTCGTCCGTGATATTCCGAAAACCGACAATTCGCGCCGAGAAAAATGCCACCGTTCGCTCTAACAAAATCGCCAGGCTGTGCCGATAGAATCTGAACTGAATAATGAGATTTTTCGTAGTTGGGAGAATGTTGAAAAACGGACGCTGGCCCCGTTAGATCAAGAAGTTCGAACGGTGATACCACAAGAAAAGCGATGACTGTTGGCGATCGTCCCATGGCGCTAGAGTGTAGCAGAAATCCCAATTTGGCAGAATTCGCACATTAAGTGCCATTCCTGCCAAACTTCATGGTGACATGAGTCCGGACTAAATATGGGCGAAAAAACTAATTCGGTGGCTGCCAACCACCCCCAAAAGAGCGGAACACGGCGACAGCGGCGCGTGCTGCATCCGCGCGATTGGCATCGAGTTGGTCTTGCGCTGTCAGTAGTTCGCGATCCGCATCCAGGACGTCCGTGAGCGTGATCGATCCGGCACGATATGCCTCCTGGGAGAGATCACGGGCCCGTGTCAACGATTGCACCTCAGCCTGGACTTCCAGAATGTAAGCCTGTGTCTCAGCAAGCAATGCAAGTGCATTTTCAACGTCCTCTGCAGCTTTCAAGACAGCTTGGCGATAGTCCACTAAAGCTTCTGCATTTGCTCCGCGGGCTTGCTTGACCTCAGCATCGACCCGACCAAAATCGTACAGCCGCCAACGTAAACCACCGATCGCAGCAGCCTGGAAAGCGCCTGCAGTGAACAGAGGCTGGGAGCTCAAGCTGTCAAGACCGAGCGCTCCCGACAGGGAGATCTTGGGGTAATACTCCGCGATGGCTATACCGATCCGTTCATTCGAAGCCGCAAGCCGCCTCTCCGCGGCGATGATGTCAGGGCGACGACGCAGAACGTCTATCGGCCCCTGGTTGGCGATATTCGGGATCGATGGTATTGGTGTGACGGGATCAAGCTCGTGCGCATACGTACCAGGTTGCGCGCCCATCAGGACGTCCAAGCGATTTAACTGCCTCTCAAGCGCCAGCCTCAGCACTGGAATTGTGGAACGGGCTTGCTGCAAGAGGGCTTCCGCTTGGGCGATCTCACGCCTTGATGACGCACCGGCGTCGTACCGGTTCTGTACAAGCTTCAACAGATGCTCATCGGTCTCAATCTGGTTTCTGGCAATGGCGATTCGTGCTTGATAGCCACGAACCTGCAAATAGGCGTCAGCAGCATCGGCGGCGACCATGACGCGAGTGCCAATGCGGTCCGCCTCAGCAGCTTGAACTTCATCTCGTGCCGCTGTCGCATTGTGACGAATTCCTCCGGCCACATCGATTTCCCAGCTTGCCGCAGGTCCGATTGTGTTCTCGAGAATGTCCCGTTTGAAGCCCGGAGCGTTCTTCGAGACCGTGCCAAAATTCCCCTGTAAACTCTGTCGCTCAGCAGTCGCCGAAACATCGAGTTCTCCCTTGGGATACAGCCTCGTGCCTGCTCCCAGAGCAACGGCACGCGCTTGATTGACCCGTTCGAGCGACGCCGCAAGATCCAAGTTCTGATTCAAAGCTCGTTGCACGATTGTTACCAGCATGGGGTCGTTGAACCCTGTCCACCACTGATCGAGGGGCGGAGCTGGATTGTTGCCGCTTGGCGTTTCCACAAGGTTGTGAAAGGGCACCAGGCCCGCGCCCGGCGTCGGAGCCTTGTATTTCGGCCCGACGGAGCACCCTTGAAGGAGCGGTCCGAACAGCAACATACTCATGCCCGCTTTGACAGCGAAAGAGGATGTCCGAATCATGCGGTCCTCTTTTCTTTGCGAACGAGCGCGTAGAAAGCGGGCGTAAACAGAAGGCCAAAGATGGTTACGCCGAGCATTCCGAAGAACACGGTGGTTCCAAGAGATTGACGCATCTCCGAGCCCGCGCCATGCGCAATGGCAAGCGGAGCGACGCCGGCGATAAATGCGAACGAGGTCATCAAGATAGGGCGAAGGCGGACGTGCGCGGAATGCACGGCTGCTTCCTGGGCATCGACGTGGTCATGATCTTGGCGCTGTTTCGCAAACTCGACGATCAAAATTGCGTTCTTGGCCGCGAGTCCAAGGAGCACCACGAAGCCGATTTGAGCGAGGATGTCGATCGGCATCGTACGGATGTTGAGACCCGTGGTTGCTGCGAGCAGACACATAGGGACGATCAGCACGATGGCCAGCGGAATCTTCCAGCTTTCGTACTGAGCAGCGAGCACAAGGAATACGAAGAGGGCCGAGGCTCCAAAGATGGCGCCTGTTGGAATGCCTTTCTTCGCTTGTTGATAGGCGAGATCGGTCCACTCGAAGGTGATTCCGGGGGGAAGGGTTTCCCGAGCAAGTTCCGCGATACGATTGAGCGCAACTCCAGAAGAAACACCAGGCGCAGCCTCACCCATGACTTCAGAGGCAGCATAAAGGTTGTAGCGAGGTACGCGGTAAGGGCTGGTCTTGTCCTGGAAAGACGCGACCGTACCCACCGGCACCATCTCCCCGCTCGCGTTGCGAACCTTTAGCCGAGAAATCTCCTCTGAGGTTTGACGGAATTGCTGATCACCCTGCACAAAGACTGGAAACGTGCGCCCAATAAAATTGAAATCGTTCACGTATTGCGAGCCCATATACAGCTCGAGAGTGGAGAACACGTCTTGGGTTGATAGGCCGACCTTCTCCGCTTTTTCCCGGTCGATATCCGCGTAAACACTCGGGGAGCCTGCGTTGTAGAGCGTAAAGACTGCGGCGAAGGAAGGGTCTTTCCTGGCGGCAGCGACGAGTTTGTTTGTCGCCTCCGCAAGAACTTGCGGCCCTAATCCGGCGCGATCTTCAAGCATCATCTTGAAACCGCCAGCTGAGCCGAGTCCCTTCACCGCTGGTGGATTCACTACAAGGATGTTCGCATCCCGGAACCCGGTGAACTTCCTGCGCAAAGTCGCGACCATGGATGCGGCGTTGACGCCTTTGAGGTGCTCGCCATAGAGAGATGGCAGCGATGTGAACACGGTACCCACGTTTGGAGCGATGGTATTTGTGGTGACGTCGAGACCGGTCACCGGCGAGGTATGGCGACCTCCGGGAGTGCTGAGGGTGATCTCGTTCACTTTGCGGACCACTTCATCTGTCCTGGCCAGACTGGATCCGGGAGGCAATTGCACGACGACGGCGAGGTAGCCAATGTCCTGTTGAGGGATGAAGCCTGTGCTCATACGAGACATCTGAAAACCGGTCAGTCCAATAAACCCAAGGTAGATAAGGAACATCACGCCCGTCACCCGGACGAGCCGGCCCGTCAGGCTGCCATAGTTGGTGGACAACCACTCAAACGTCTTGTTAAAGCGGCAGAAGAATGGGTGAAGAATCTTCGCCAAATCGGTGGGCGCACAATGCGACTCTCCCGGCGAATGCGGCTTTAGAAGCAGCGCACAGAGAGCCGGGCTGAGAGTAAGCGAAACGAAGCACGAGATCACAGTTGAGCCGGCGATGGTCATGGCGAACTGTTTGAAGAACAGGCCAGGGATGCCAGAGATGAAGGCGACGGGAATGAAGACGGCGCACAACGTAAGGGCGATAGCAATGAGCGCGGTCGAGACCTCGGTCATGGTTTCGTGAGCCGCGTCTCGAGGCGACATGCCCAGCGTCATGTTGTGCTCGACGTTTTCGACGACGACGATGGCGTCGTCGACAACGATGCCGACGGCAAGAACCAATCCGAACAGCGAAAGGTTGTTGATCGAACCACCGAAGAGCGTGAGGATCGAAAAAGCGCCAATCAGCGAGACCGGAATAGCAACAACAGGAATAATCGTCGCTCGCCAACTCTGGAGGAACAGGAAAACCACACAGATGACGAGGAAGATCGCGATCAAGACGGTAACTGCGACTTCCTGGATCGATTGACTGACGAAGGTGCTGGGATCGTAGATGTCCAGGTAGTCCACGCCAGACGGGAAGGTCTTCCGGAGTTCCGCCATTTTCTTCCAAATCGCATGTTCGAGGTCAACAACGTTGGCTTCCGGTGTGGGGACGACGAAGAAAGGTGCAGCGGGATGCTTGTCTACGTAAGCAATCGAACCGTAATCCGCTGACCCCACTTCAGCGCGGCCAATGTCGCGGATTCTGGTAATGCGTCCTTGGCCATCCGATTTCAAGATCACATTTTCGAACTCCGCAGGCGTAGTGAGACGCCCCAACGCTTCGATGTTCAGTTGATAAGCGCCCTTCGTCGTCACTGGAGGCTGATCGAGAATACCCGCGGACACCTGAGCGTTCTGCGCCCGAAGCGCGGTTAGAATTTCGCTGGCGCTGATGTTGTAAGCAGCAGCTTTGTCTGGATCGACCCAAATGCGCATAGCGTATTGCCGGTCGCCGAACAACTGAAAATCCGCGACACCCGGAAGCCGGGCGATCTCATCTCGCACGTGGATCATGTAGTTCGAGAGATATTCGGGAGAGCGAGAGCCGTCTGGGGAATAGACATGTACCCCCAACAAAAGGTCATCGATGGTCTTTTTAACCTGGACTCCCTGCAGCTGAACTTCTTGCGGGAGGCGGGACAGCGTGTTTTGAACGCGAGTATTGGTGCGGAACAAATCCGTATCCGCGTCGCTTCCGATCTTGAAAATGACGGTAATCGTAAGCTGGCCATTGCCGGTGGACTGACTCGTGATGTACTCCATGCCTTCCACGCCGTTGATAGCCTGCTCAAGCGGCGTTGCGACAGTGCGGGCAATCACGTCTGCGGAAGCGCCAGGGTAGAGGGTGGTGACCTTGATGGTGGGTGGAACGATGTTCGGATATTGTGCGATAGGCAGCGTCAGCATCGTTGCCAATCCCCCCAATACAATGAAGAGATTGAGGACAATCGCAAAACGTGGATGTTCGATGAAGAAGTGTGAGAGTTTCATGGTCTTTCTCAGTTGCTGTCATCCTCTAAAGGAGCGATCGCTGCCTCTTTAACCAATACTTTTGCACCGGGCGCGACCGGCGGACCGCCGATGATGACCCGATCGGTGGGGTTGAGCCCGGCGCGAATGACGCGCAGGCCGTAACGCAATTCCCCAACTTGAACTTTTTGCGCTTTGACAATGTCATCCGGACCGACAACCAGGACCATGCGATCGGTCTGATCTGCCGACACAGATGCGTCCGGGACGAGCAGAACTTGCTTCGATGCCGACTGGTTGATACGCACTCGACCGAATGCGCCCGGAGTCAAGAACAGATCCTGATTGGGTACTGTGGCGCGAGCGTGAATCGTTCCGCTGGAGCGATCGAGAGCGTTATCGAGGAAATTCAGGATACCCTGCCGTGCGAACCGGTTTTCGTCGCCGAGTGACACTTCAACTTTGTTCGCGAGAGCGGCTCTGTGCGACGCGCGTTCCCGCTCGAAATTCAGGTAGTCCGCCTCGCTCATGTCGAAGTTCAGATAGATAGGATCGAGCGAGACGATCACGGCGAGAAGCGTTGTGGCGTTGCCGCCGCCACGGTTGCCGGAAATCAGATTGCCAATCGAGACAAGGTGGGTGCCAATCCGGCCGGTGAAAGGAGCGTAGATGTGTGTGTGGTCGAGATCGAACTTTGCATCACGGACGAGCGCTTCCGCTTCGTCGAGAGCTGCCTGCGCGGAGCGTTGCTCGCCTAGACGCTCCTCGACGTTTTCAACGCTGCCAGCGTCCGTTTTCAGCAAGGTTTGCGCGCGCGTGAGCTCCTGCGTGGCAAGCTCCAAGCGAGCGCGTGTATTCGCCACTTGAGCGGTGGCTTGGTCTACTCGGATTTGATAGGGTGTCGGATCAATGATGAATAGAAGCGCGCCCTTGCGGACAATGTCGCCGTCTTTGAACCCGATGTAAGTGAGAGTACCGCCGACCTGCGCGCGCAACTCGACTCGTTCGACGGCCGAAAATTGCCCCAAAAGCTGGAAGCGGGCGTGAATGTCTTTTTGCAGCGGCATACTGATCGTGACTGCGGGCGACACAGGTGTAGCGGCGCTAACCGGGGAATTGCGCAACAACCTGGGCCCAATGATAGCGACAGCTCCAACGAGCAGAACCAGAGCGCCTAGTCCTCCCCAGAGTTTGATCGGTGGCTGGGTCTGGTCTTGGCCGTGCGTCGATTGAGAGGATGTTTCACTACTTTTTGTATCCATAATCGTCCCTGCCTATGAGCCGTGTATTCACGGGAAAATCGTAGTTAGTGAATGACAATTGTTAAGGCTGTGATGGAGTGATAGTTGGGCTCAGCGTGACTCAGCGACATTCACCGATGGAACGTGCAGCGCGCTTCAGAGCATCGATGACTTCGACATAAGGAGTAGCTCCGTAGCTGACGCGGGAGACACCGTTATCGGCCAAAACTTGAAGCGAGGTTGTCGCGTCGGCCAGGATGTTGACTGGAACGGATGATTTCTTCGCGAGCTTGAAAATCAACGGGATCGTGGTGAGTCCTGGAACGAATAATCCGTCCGCTCCTGCTTCCGCGTATGCATTGGCGCGGTCCACGACCTTTGCCAGCAACTTCTCGTCGTGCGGGACCGAGTCGCCCTGGAAGAACAAATCGCACCTTGCGTTGATGAAGAAGGGGACGCGGGTAGCCTGAGCAGCCTTGCGGGCGGCACGAATGCGATCTGCCTGCGTGGCGAGATCTCGGATTGCACGGGTTGCGGGGATGCTGTCTTCGAAATTGCAACCGATTGCGCCTGCTTCGATTGCATGGGTGATGCTCTCCGCAACTTTCTCAGGTTCTTCGCCGTAGCCGCTTTCGAGGTCGACTGATACTGGAAGATCGACGGCTGCAACGATGCGAGCGAGGTTCAGCATTGCCAGGGCGAAGGGAATGTGTTCTCCATCTTCGAAGCCGTTGGCTTTTGCAACGGCCCAGCTGCTGGTGGCAATCGCTTTGGCTCCTGAGTCGGCTACGACTTTGGCGCTGCCCGCGTCCCAGACGTTGTAGAGGACGAGGGGAGTTCCGGGCACGTGCAATTTTCGGAAGGCTTCGGCATGCTTGTGTTGGTTCCGTTCGGTTGCGTTGACTTTCTTTGTCGCCATCACAGATCTCCTGTTTTTGGGCTGCGAACACATAGATAGATGCCCATGGGAAAAGGGCGATTTGACATAAAAAGGGCAAATTCTGCCATTTCGGCGTCCGCGGGATCTTGGGGCAAGAAATCTACAGAACTGGTTTGGGGCAATATCCGCAATGAATGCAACGGACGTCACGAGGGTGCAGCAATTTCGCACATCCGTGAGTGCCGTTATTTTGCGAATGCAGATGAAGTTGTGCAGCCGCGAACATTCAGGTTCACCAAGTTCACCTGACCCTGTGGGGTCTACGCATTCCTACTCTGGGCTACCTTCGAGTAGTAGCTCGCACCATACTGATCCAGCAGAGCTCTGGCGGCATCATTTGGTGCCCCATAGACATCCAGGCCTATTTGCCTGCAAGTCTGAAGGAAGCGTTCTGCGAAGGACCTGCCAAAGGTTGTGGCATGCGCGATTACCGCGTCCGAATTGCGGTAGCGCTCGTAGGTGTGGCAAACGGTATTGTCCGCGTTGAGATACCAGTCGTAGTCCAGCGTGCCAGATTCCTCGGCGCTCGATGCGACCAGATCGCGCACAACGGAGAGAAACGCCTCCAATTTGCCGGGAAGAATTGCGACTTCGATTCGCCAAAATACCTCATCGGAACTCTTTGCCAGATGTGGCAGTTCTTTCTTCATACGCCTTTTTCCTTTAAACCGTTACGGCCGCGTCTTTTCTATACGTCGCCGCCACTGAACGGCAATCCTCAGAACGTTCAAAGCTGTACTAACCAGCGACAGGGAATGGCGCGCCGATCAGCGCTTGCCATTTGGGTATAGGATCGCCTTGCCGTTGTACTTGGACGCCAGCGCGATCGCATCGACGTATTGGTCAAGTTCGAATTCGCCAGCGACGGGAATTACTATCTTGCCCGACGCCATGAGTGGCGCGATCTCTTCGAAGGCGGCGGTCAGTCGCTCGCGATTGCCCGGAATCTTCAACCAGTTGACAATCCAGAAGCTGTGCAGCGATTTGCCTGCAAAGAGCAGTGGAATTGTTGCGATGGTAGGGTCCACGCCGCCCATTCGACTCCAGATCACGACGCTGCCATAGAGACCGATCGCCTCGACCAACTGCTGCGTCAGCGGGCCGCCGACGCCGTCGAGAGCGAGTTGGATGTCCGCGCCGCCGGTGGCCGCGTTTATTCGCTTCGCAATATCCGGACCATCGGCCAACACCACGTCCCCACCGATTGCTCTTATTTCATCAACGAGGTTTGGCGTGCGAACGATGTTGACGGTTTTGATCCCGCGCCCCTTCGCAATTGGGATGACCGAACGACCAACCGCCGAATTTGCGGAGGTCGAGATCACCCAATCCCCTGCCTTCAGGGTCTTGAACTCCGTCAGAATCAAGAGGGCAGTGAGAGGATTCATGCTTACCTGTGCCATCTGGCTGAGCTTGCCATCGGGCAGTGCACGCTGCCACGTCTCCCTGGTCTTGATCCGCGTCGACCAAGTCGTGTTTTGCAGCATCGGCGCGATCACTTGATCGCCCACTTTTACGTGCTTGACGGCGCTGCCGACCGCCGAGACACGGCCAACCCCCTCGCATCCCAGACCATGCGGGAGCGGCGGAAGCTCACCATAAATCCCGGCGATGATGTATTGATCGGTCGGTGAGACCGGTGCCGCCTCCATATCGATGACCCATTCATCGGCGGCCAATCGGCCGAAGTCGGGCTGCTCGACGAGTTTGATCACATCCTTTGGATTGCCATACGCAGTCAGTTCGAGTGCTTTCATTGATTAACCCTTTCCTTGTTAGTGGCCAGCGGTGCGACCACCGTCGACATAGTGAATTTCGCCGGTCACGTAGTCGGCGTCTTCGAGATAGTTCATTGCGCGGACGACATCTTCGACCTTGCCGTTGCGGTTAAGCGGCGAGAATGACTTGAGGTCTTCGGGATTCGACCCAGCATGCAGCGGCGTCAGGACAATGCCGAGCGAAATTGCGTTGACGCGGATATTGCTCGATGCTAACTCCATCGCGAGACCGCGCGTGGCGGCGACGCAGGCGCCCTTTGAAAGGGACGCTAGAACAGCGGGTACGGTCTGCAATGCGTGCTCAACGAGGCTCGTCGAGATCTGGACGATGTGGCCGCCACCTTGCTTCTTCATCGCTGGCACAGCGGCTTGGGTAGCGAAGAAGACGCTATCGAGGTTTGTCGCCATCACCCGCCTATATAATTCTTCCGAGATCGATTCGATCCGTCCCGGACGCCAGATGCCCGCGTTGTTGATCAACGTATCGACGCGGCCAAACCGATCAAGCGCCGTCTGGACCACCTTCCTCGCAATTGCCGGGTCGCCGATATCGCCAAGCACAGTGATGTAGTCAGGGTCAGCGGATGGCTTGATATCACGCGCGTTCCCGACCACCCGCCATCCGCGCTCCCTGTAGGCTTTGACGAAGCCCGCACCCAGTCCCTGCGACGAACCCGTGACAACTAAGACTTTTCGATCTGTTCCCATCAACTTCCTCCCTCCGATTAGCTAACTTGACGATGAGCGGCGCGAGACAATTTACCGAACGTTCAACTTCTCCAGTTTGTCGAAACCGAAGCCGTGGACCAGGTTCGCCTGAAGCGGTTTCAGAGCTTCGTCAGCCTGGTCCGCACCAAACGCTGCGCCAACGACCACGCGTGCCGGACGTTTGCCATCGGGTGTAGCGATCAATTTCTCCACTTCTTTTGCAACTTCATGAGGCGTGGGCGAAGCGGGATTCTGGAAGAACGCTCCCAGAATCTTGCCGATTTCATTTGGAAGCTCCGCAGTCTCTCCATAGCCTTGCGCGCGGTCAGGATTGGCGGGTGGTGCTGGGGCGCTGTACAGATTGGTCGCGAACGGACCTGGTTGGATCAGAACCACATCGATTCCCAGCTGAGATAGCTCGTAACGGTAACTCTCTGTCATGGCTTCGACCGCATGCTTGGTGGCGCCATAATGTCCGACAAAAGGGATAGTTACGCGACTGAGAATTGAACCAATGTTGATGACCAGGCCTGCCTTGTTCTTCCGCATTTGTGGAAGCGCGGCGCGCATTACCCGATGCATTCCGAATACGTTGACCTCATACATGGTGCGGACTTGCTCGGGCGAGAAGGTTTCCGACAATCCCGCAAAGAAGAGGCCAGCATTGTTGACGAGAACATCGAGCTTGCCGCCAGTCTTCTGGTACAAATCCGCGAAAGCCGCATCGACACTGGCGCCGGATGTGACATCTAGGTCCAGTACATCGATGCCTTCTGCGCGAAACTTCTCGGCCGTTTCGCGAGCGGTGCTCTTTACGTCGCGCATCGAGGCAAACACCCGATGGCCCGCTTTGTGGAGGGTTTCGACCGTATCAGCGCCGAAACCGCCCGACGTGCCGGTAATGAGAACTGTCTTCTTCATAAGTATTTCCTTTCGAATTAGTGATTAAGCGGCGTCGTTTTTGTAGTTCAATGATTCGTTTTCGGACTCTTCGAAATCTGCGGCGTGACCGAGCCGCTCGCCCATATGCAGTTCCATGTCAGTAGGCTGCATAAATCCCAGATCCAGAAGCCTGCGAATCCTCGCCTGACTTGCAGGCCAGAACTTCGTTCCGAGAAAAGCGTGATTCGAGTTCCAGAGCGCAGCCTCCGATGGAAAGCCAGCGTTGGCATTCACAAGCTTTTTTGCTAGTTCCAGGGGCTGCTTCAAAAAGCTCGCAACTCTGCGAGCAAAGTTATCGACAAATGCATCTAGCTCGGCGTCAGGAATCGACCGATTCACCCAACCATATCGCTCCGCCGTGTCGGCATCGTAGTCATCTGCCCCACAAAGAATCTCCAGCGCTCGCGAGCGACCTACTAATGCACAAAGCCACTCCGTGCCGCCCCCGCCGGGAACGACCCCTACGCCGACCTCCGGCTGGCCGAAGACTGCCTTTTCCTTGGAGGCGAAGCGGATGTCGCAAGCCAGCGCCAGCTCCGACCCTTGACCTCGCGCTCGACCACGAACCTTAGCGACACTAAGCACTCGCGATTGGGCGAATCGAGTTACCATACGGGGCCAAGCGGTGAATTCAGCGGCTCCAGGCTGATCCGGGATGACATCGGCGCGCAGAAAATCGAAGTGCGCGACGAAGTAATCCGGATTCGCACTTTCCAATACGACGACTTTCACGTCCTTGTCCGTATCGAGCGCATCCAGCAAAACATTGAGTTCCGCAAACATCTCGGGGTCGTAGATGTTGATGGGCGGATTATTGATCGAAACGGTCCAATAAGCGGGAGTCACCTTTGTGATAGTGAGGCGGTTTTGTGTAGTCATTGATGCTTTCTCCAAAGGGGATTGTCTTTGAGTGAAATACCTGGATTTGTTAAGCGCGCACTGCGGCCTCCAGCCGCTTCACGGTGTCTTCGGTGGTCCAGACAGCATTGGCCATGAAGCGCCAGTTGACCATCGCGGCCTCATAGCCGTCGCCTTCTTCGTTCACAGGGGCAGCTACGGCGTCCCGGACCATCGCTACTTCGAAGCCCGAATCGATGATGTCGCGCATGTGGGATTCGAGACAGAGATTCGCAACCGGACCGGCCATCACCACCTTCTGAACTCTGCGCATGCGCAACTGCTTGATCACGTCGTTCGTCGAGCACCCAAAATGCTTGTGTGGCGACGTGTTGCAGGTGTGTCCGTCCATCAGATACTTTTTGAACGGCTCGTAATAGTCAGCCCGGGAAGCATGAAAGCCTTCCAGATCGACTGGGTCCTTGCGGCCGCAGAACCCGATCGAAGCGAGGTAATCGGCGATTGCGCCCGGAGGCAGGTTCCATTGAAGATCGGTCGGATAGTACCAGTGCGGTGAATGGATGATGTAGTAGCCGAGTTTCTGGGCGGTCTGGAGAAGCCGGTCGAGATTCGCGATCACGTTACGCTTCTTGAGCGCGTCGGCGATCATTTCATAGTAGGTTCCGCTCTTTTTTTCTTCGAGAAACTCGTTCTGCATGTCTGCCAGCACCAAAGCCGTGTGTGGCTTATCGAGCTGCATTTCCGGGTTGCGATGAGTGAACGTGAACATCTCAAACTCCTTCCGTGTAACGAATGATTGCCTTGCCCTTTGCGATCATTTTGATGTCCGGCGCGAGCGGGAGGATCTGACAAAGAAGGGGCAAATCCCGCCATCCTGTTGAACCCAGTCAGTTAGCTGATACCAGCTTGCCGGCCAGTGGAACTTCGTTGGAAAGGTTGATCCGCCAGGTAGCCAGTTCCGCAGTGCCCAACGCGAATACCACGAGAGCTGCGCCTAAATAGCCAAGGTGATGCGGGCCGAAAACTGGGATACCCAGAGCCCCAATTACGCCCGCCGTGGTAATGCCAAAGTAGGTGAACGAAGTATTCAAACCAAGCACGACGGGCGCGGTGTGAGGAGCAACGGTGACCAAGCGGTGCTGTTGTGGAGCGAGAAGCCGCCAGCCAACGGCGCCCCAGATCACCAAAGCGGGGATTGCGGTCCAGAGAGTTGCGCCAGCCCAAGAAAGCGAGACGAGGACCAACGTCAGGACGATGAGCATGGTGAAGATCAGTTTGCGATTGCCAATTGCGTCGGCCAGACGGCCAACTGCTAGGTTGCTGAAGGTGCCCGCAACTCCAAATGCGACCAGCAAGATGGCGACGACGGCGTGGTTGTGGCCTATTGCTCGATCGAAGACGACGGTGAGATAAGTGTACGCGACGAACTGGCCACTCTGATAAAGCCACGTGGTTAATAAGGTCAAGGCAACGCGTGGATCCGCCGCGGGCTTGATTCTTTGGGCGAGGGTGACCTTTGGCGGCAAGGGAACGTTTGCCAACAGGAAGCCAACGCCGGTGGCCGACATTGCCGCGAGCACAGAGACAAAGACCATGGTCCAGCGCCAGTCTCCCAAGGCGCCGATGGCAGCACCGATTGGCGTGCCAAGTGCGGTGGCCGACGTCAAACCGGCGATGACAATCGAGAGAGCATAGCCGCGTCTTTCGGCGGGGACTAAGGTCGCTGCCGCACCGGTGGCCGTTGGCGCAAACATTGCGGCGCCAAAACCGGCAAAAATACGGCTGGCCATGGCGATGGTGAAAGTCGGTGCCGCGGCGGTGATCAGGTTAGCGACCACGAAAATACCGAGGCTCGTAAGCAACATGGTCTTGCGCCGAATATGCGCTGCGATGGCGGCGATGATGGGCGCGAATACCGCGTAGGTGATGGCGTAGGCGGTTGTCATCTGCGCAGCGGCGCCGATGTTTATGTTGAAGGTGCGAGATATTTCAGGGAGAACTCCCGCGACGACAAAACTGTCGGTGCCGAGAGCGAACATCCCGAGAGCTAAAACGAGTAAACGTCGGTCCATAGTGTTCTCCGAATAAAACAAACATTGGATGTGGAGGGGCGACGTTTTCGCGTGACAAAAAGAGGGCAAATACTGCCATCAGCCGACGAGACCAAGCCTCGCGCCTCTCGCGCACCGCAGCGCTGCAGCTGGTCATCTAACGTGCTAGTTTGCCGAAGCTCTAATCGGGGGAAGTAAGGAATGAAAGGAAGCACGCATGAGTATGTCGTTTAAACTCGTCACTTCTCCCATCGGAACGCTCAAGCTTGTTGCCAGCGATGAGGGGTTAGTGGCGGTTTTATGGGAGAAGGAGCGTCCGAGACGCGTGAATCTCCCCGATCTTGTCGAGAATCGTGCGCATCCTCTACTCCTTCGTACCGAGAAGGAATTGCATGAATACTTCTCCCGCAGCAGAAAGTCTTTTACGGTGCCACTCGATATGAGGGGGACGTATTTCCAAAAACAGGTGTGGGAGGCGTTGCTCGGCATTCCCTTCGGCGAAACGCGCACTTACGGACAGCTGGCGAACCAGCTCGGCAATCCAAAGGCCACACGTGCGGTGGGCGCGGCGAACGGCCGAAACCCGATAGCGATCATCGTGCCGTGCCATCGCGTTATCGGTTTCTCTGGCAAGCTCACCGGCTTTGCGGGCGGGCTCGATGCAAAAGACCATCTCCTCAAACTAGAAGGACGCGGCGAAACCTTGTTTACATAAGTGCACCAAAAGGAACAAGTCCTGTCAAAGCACTTCGCCAAAGAGTCGGCTTGAAGTGAATTAGGCGAGGGTCCACCTGGGGTTGATGCTTTCTTCTCGAAAGATTTGCAACCCACGAATCAACCACAGCGGGCAACCGCCTTCGCGACTTTCAACGACTTATGCGGCCCTCGGCAATCCCCGCGGTTTGTAAGTTGCTATAAACCCTATCACCGAGCCGCTGTCACTGCGGCTGCTAAAGGAAAAGACCGCCTGGCCAGTTACTGGCCAATGGGCTGCAAATGAGAAGATTTCAGCGCAATTCAGAAGGGCTAACTCTAACAAAATACGTTCACAGCAATGAGCAAGGACAGGGCAGGTAAAATTAGCAAATTCCCGATTCCACACGCTGTTGTTCGGAATCAACAGGCTACGTACGGATGAGTTGCTTCATTGTTGGGCAAAGAGCCCCTGTTCGGGAGCATTTGTGCAAATATTGTGCAACCAGAATTTCAACGGTTTATTGTGCCGATCGACGCCCTTCACCGCCGTCAACTACGGAGAGTCTTACGGATCTGGCGTCCGAAGGCTAGCCAGACCGGTCACTACAAGCGCGTTTGTCGGTACTAATCCGACGGAGGAACACTAACTTGCGGCTTGCCCGTCAACGTCGTGCTTCACACAATCGACCAAAACTGCGGCGTCGCCTCCCGCCATTCTAGAGGCTTCGCCGACGACGCCCGCAGTAAACTTACGGCGCGGGCCGAAATGGAACGTCCGCTTTCACCGTGGTTCCGCGCCCAGGCTCGCTGTCGAACTCAAATGTCCCGTTCAGCTGGTGCACGCGCTCTCGCATATTGATCAGCCCGAGCCCGATGGGCGCACGATGGGGAACCCGCGCGACCAGTCGCCCGAGCTCGGGAAGCTGCGGCACACCTTTATCCATGCTGGATAGCGTGTCGCTCTCGTTGTCCACGACGACGAGCAGGTCCAGCGCGTCGAGCGCCACGATCTCCACAGGATTCATTGCGCTCTCTCCTTCCAGAATCGATTCTCGCGACGACGCACATTCACTTCACCGTGTCATTGATGATGCGCAGCGGACTGAGCGGACCTAGCGGGATATAGTCAAAGCCCATCAAACCGGCCTGCCCCAGCGGGAATTTCTCCAAAATGTTTTTCGCCTCTTCCGGTGTGTTTGTGTTGACGATGAAAACCACACCCTTCCCGTCGGTCCGGAAATACCACTGGTCTATCTTGCCCGCGAGATAAGCATTCAACGTGTCATGCACTTCGTGCGGCATGATCTGGGCGCGCTGGGCGTGTGTCATGGGCGTACCAATGAAATGGGAGATTGCCAGGATCTTCGTGGTGGGCACAGGCGGCAGCGGGTTCTGCGCTGAAGCAGCGCCTTCGGCGGTGATCGGGTTCTTCATGGCAGTAGCTCCTTACATTCTAGAAAGGCTAATTTTCTGTCCAAATCTCCCGGACCATTACATAGATTCGAGACGCGCGTCAGGAAGAGAGAAAGCTTACGAGCGTCTCGGTCGTCTGCTTTGGCTGCTTCTCAAGTATCCAGTGACCCGAGTTTTGCAAGCCTTCTTTTAGTTCGTGGCTCCTTTGCTTGGTTCAACCATCAAGGCTTAGGACGAAGGCTCCGTCTCACCGGTGATGAAGTGCTTTGCGAGGGGCGTGCCTGCGTATTTCTTCCCCATGATGCGAGCTAAGAGGAGCACCGAACTGCGCGGACGGTGATTCACGACGAGATGCTGACACTTGCCTTCGGTGTTGCGCGTTACGGTTACGACCACGCGAGTGTGCTGGCCCTCGATTTCACAAGTGTATTCCTCGAGATATCCTTTGCTGCCATAGTCGCCCGTGAAGTGAAATTCCTGGTTTTGATAGACCTTGCGAGCCTCGGTGACGACGTTTCGTACGTTCTCCGCTCCTTGCAGAACGCCCTGCATGAACGCACCTTCCCCCGTCACGTCGTCGGCCAGATTGTCCAGCCACCAGGGATAGTACTGATTGCTTTTGCGAATTGTCTCGTCAGTCGGCATAGCTGTCATTGCGTGTCTCCTTCGAAATCAAGAAAAGGATGTCTCATAATTTCTCGTTCTATTTTGCGTTTCCCTGGAATATACGCGCCTCACCCGGCATCTCCATGCGCGCCGGATGCAATCCTTACGTATTGGGGTACGCCACCACAGAAACCGCATAGCATCAGGAAGCATGATGTGGCATCTAGTTCTTGGGTTTGGTAGCGGGGACGATGAACTCCACTGTCGCGGAGGCCCCGGGGATCGGGCGGTGTATGGTATCCGCCAATTCGAGCCGAACTTTATGCGGACCCGGTGGCAGACCTACCAGGACCACGGTTTCCCCGCTAGTATCGACGATGGGCCAGGATTGGTCATCCACGTAGTAGTGCAGGTGGCCAACGCGCGGCGACACTTCCAACGCAGCTTTCCCGAATACCGGGACGATGCGCAAGTTTTCCGTCCGGTACTGAATGAATACCCGACCGAGGGCTAGCTGTTCGGGTATCGGGGGATCGACAATCAGTTTCGCGGGCGCTTCATTCTGAATGGCGACTAGAGGCGTAGCCCCTTTAACGTCCCTCGCCGTTTGTGCCGTAGCAGAGAACGCGATAAGGGCAACCGCAATGCCGGTCACGGCAGCCCTCACTGCGTGCTTGGTGCGTTGTTGTGTGGTGCTGGGTTGAATCATGATGTTCTCCTTTTCGGTAGTATCGGATTGTTGGTTTCTTGCGGATCGTAGGTTCTGAGATTGGACGTCATGCTGTTAATGTGTCTTGCACCGGTACGCCGTGAGTCCGGGTCGTCGCTCCCAATTTGGCCGGAAGCTGAGCATTGAGCCAACTTTTGATGTCCGCCATGACCACTTCCTTATCTAAATCGTTAAGAAGGTCGTGAAAGGATCCCTCATAGAGCTTCAGGGTCTTGTCTGCGGAGCCCGCCATGTCGTAAAAGAGTTGGCTGCCGGTCGGTTTCGCATTCTTGTCGAGTGTGCCGTGGAGAATCAGAACTGGCAGTGTGATGCGCGGGAACCCTTGCTTGACCCGTTCATCGGCACGGACCATTGCCGCCATCGTCTGACTAGGCTGAGTTTCTTGGCCAACGAGCGGATCGTCGTTCAGGGCCTGCACCACATTGGGATCTCGCGAGAAGGTTTCGTTCTTGAGATGCAGAATGTGGGCATGCGGTGCGAGGTGGCTTATGCCCTTGAAGACAGCAAGGACAAAATCGGGCGCGGGCAGTTGGAATGCGAAACTCTCACAGATCAGACCAGCGATCTCCGGCTGATGTTCAAGCGTGTAGAGGCAGGAAACAACACCTCCAGCGCTGTGACCAAGCAAGAAGAGCGGCAAGCCCGGTTCCCGCGATTTCGCCAGCGCTACTACGCTCGCAACGTCGTTGACGTAGTCCTCGAAGTCGTTCACATAGAAACGCTCGCCATCGGAATTTCCGCGGCCGCGCAAATCCACGGCATACACGGCTAAGCCTGTCGCAACCAGTTGTTCGGCCACCCACGCGTAATAGCCACTATGGGCGTTAAAGCCTGGAACAATGATGACAATACCGCGAGGTTCTTGTTTTGGATGCAACGAACGCAAGAAAATGCTTAGACCGCTTGCCCCTTCAATTCTTTCTCCACTATTTGTAAAGTCTGACATCGGAATTCTCCTTTTCTGAATGTAGGTATTTCAATAATAGCCTTGCCGTAGAACAGATAATTGGTGTGGCCGTTAAAATCGAAGCTTTCATCATTCCCGCAATTTTTCGGTTTCGATGATCACGTTAGCCATGGGTGTTCGCTTTCTTATGCTCCTTGGAGTGGAACAAAGCTTTAAGGCGCATAATGAGTGAAGACAAAGTCACGATCTTTGACAGGTTCGTGGCAGGGGAAGCAGGTTCTGTGCAACGCCTCATCGCCAGGTTTGCCGTCCCTGAAGTCGCCAAACCCCCAACCGCCAGTCGCCGCATACTTTTTTGAGTCCTTGACCATAACCTGTATATTCACCGGGGATCCGACAACGAAAGACTGGGCACCGGGGAACGGACCGGCCAAGACTTTGTTGTTGTCTTCCGACGAGACGCGAGTCCAATGCAACGCCACGATGATTGCGCCGTCGGGGAACGGCACTTTCCCCTCCTTGTATGCTTTGATCGCTATTTCGTTGCCGAGTTGCGCGCGCATCTGGTCGACCTTGTCGGCCTTCAGCTGGGCCACGGCGATAAGCTTCCAATCACGGTATCCAGGCGGAATTGTCACGCCGTAGATTGGAGAGGCCGCTTGATCGGCGTGTCCAGACACGGGGGCCGAAGAGACGACAACGGCGGCCACCGCTGCAATTGCAACCAGCAGGAAAATGATTCGTTTCATGACCCCTCCGTCGAATTCCTTGACTGCGCTTCATATGTACAGTCGCTCCTTTTATGGGCAGTTATTGCGCCAATCGCAAGCGATTGAAACGAAATGGCCTGTCCACGCACTGCTCGCTTCATTCCCGGCAAATGCCGGATTTACAGCGGACTGATTAGACTTCAGCAGAAACGGCAGGGGAAGGCGGAGGTGCGGGCGGGTGAGTTCAGAGCAGGCGGGTTGGCTCCAAGAAAGCTATGGAGAGTTTGGGCGCTTGTGCCGATACCTATCGATACCCAGCCGTCTGATCTTTGTTTCGAGGGTCTGCCGTGGGATTCCGAGCTTTGCGGCCGCGCCGGAAGGCCCGGAGATGCGGCCGTGGCTCTCGGCGAGAGCCGCTTCGATCATCTCCAATTCACGATCAGCGAGCGACGAGAGTCCTTCCTTCGGTCTTGCGGATTCCACGGTCGAGGCTTTGAGCCAGTTCTCGTCGACGGAGAAGGCGTCCGTCTCAGTGAGGATGACCGCTCGTTCCACGACGTTCTGCAATTCGCGAATGTTCCCGGGCCAACCGTACCTGACCAACCTCTCTAACGTATTCTTTTCAATATGCCGGATGCTCTTGGCGGAACTCTTGGCAAACCGCCCGACAAAGTATTCCACCAGCAAAGGAATGTCTTCGGCTCGCTCGCGCAGGGGAGGAACGGCGATCGGAAAAACGTTCAAGCGATAAAAAAGATCCTGGCGAAACGTTCCGGCAGCGACGGCGGCCATCAAGTCACGATTAGTTGCCGCAATGACGCGGATGTCTATCGAGATCGGACGATTACTCCCAACCCGCTCGAATTCGCGCTCTTGCAGCACACGCAACAGCGAGATCTGTGTGTCCATTGGAAGTTCGCCGACTTCATCCAGGAACAGCGTCCCGCCGTCAGCCGCTTCAAACCGTCCGACTCGCCGCTGCAGCGCCCCAGTAAATGCACCCCTTTCGTGCCCGAAGAGCTCCGAAGCAATGAGCGACTGCGGAATTGCCGCACAGTTGACCCGAACGAAAGCTCTGGCTGCGCGCTTCGATCTACGATGCAGAGCACGGGCAATCAACTCCTTACCGGTCCCAGTCTCACCGAGAATGAGAACCGTCGAATCTGAAGGCGCAACTTTCTCCACTTGCTTCAGCACCTGGCTCATTGGTTTTGAAGCGCCGACGATCTCCTCAAACATCGAGGTGCGATCGATTTCTTCTCGGAGGATGAGGTTTTCATTGCGAAGGCGCTCTTCCGTCTTCTTCTGGTCGTCGATGTCAGTTCCAGTGACATACCAGCGGCTCACGTGTCCGTGCTCGTCTCGCACAGGGTTGTACCTGATTGAGTACCAGCGATATTCACGGTTCTTATGCAGCAACCGCACTTCGAGATCAAATGGAGTTCCACGCGAGAGACCACTCTGCCGCTCGATTTGAAGACGGGCCGCGTCGTCCGGGTGGGTAGCCAGTTGGAGGAAGGTATTATTCTTGACCTCCTCGATGGTTCGCCCGGTGATTTCAAGCAACACCTGGTTTGCATACAGTGTCGTTCCGTCTGCGGCCAACACGACGACGGCTTGGCGAATGGCATCGAGAATCGTCCGCAGATTCTCTTCGTTTTGCTGCAGCTTCTGTTCGGCGCGCTTGAGGTCCTCGATATCGGTCAGAAGCCAATACCATGCGGTTATTTCATCTTCAGCGTTGCGTACCGGACGGCCGCGAGCCTGGAACCATCGGTAAACGCCATCGGCACGACGATTACGCTGCTCAACTTCATAATCCTGGCCTGTTTCGATCCAGTTTCTCCATGCCTCAATCACCCGAGGAAGATCGTCAGGATGAACAATGTCGTCACGGCCCCAGTCTTGCAATTCCTGCTTCGTCTTGCCGAAATACTCCAAGGTTTGTTGGTTGTGAAATTCGACCTCTCCCGTTGCACTCGTCGTATGCACATACCCGGGAATATTGTCGATGATCGTGCGAAGGTTTTCCTCACTTTGCCGTAGCTTCTGCTCGGCGCGCTTTCGGTCGTCGATGTCAATATTGATCCCGCACCAGCGCACAAGATGCCCTTCGGCATCGTAGATCGGCGCTGCAGATATCTGAAACCAACGATATTCCCCGTCGGCACGGCGAAAGCGTACTTCCGTAGGAGCAGGCTTTCGAGACTCAACAATCTCTTGCCACCACCGCTCGAATCTTTCCAAGTCGTCTGGGTGAAGTTCGTCCCTCGACCTCCATGCCCGGGCTATTTGTTGCGGAGACCAACCGCTGTAGGCGGTAAATTGCTGATTGAAGAGCTCTACGGAACCATCAGGCAGTGCCGTCCAGGCAAGTGCAGGAATGTTATCGATGAAAGCACGGAGTTCTGACAGAGCTTGAATTTGGTGCTCGGGCGTATTCATTTGTCGCTCCGACCAGCCGGCAAGACGTCGAAGGTCCTGATCCGGCCATGCCGAATTATACGTTTTGCCCAGCAAGGCCCCAAGCAATTCGACGCACCCCGCGCCACGCGACTCTTGCGATAGTCAGTGTTTAAGGAGGATTACAAACTCCTCCCAGGGCGCTTTCGCAAATCATCCACTCCCGCGCGCAGGGAGGGCACTGCACCAGTTTCACACCCTCGTATTCGCAGCAAATCAGGCGTCGAACAATTGCGATGTCGACTGAGACGGCAGCAACAGCAATAACGAAAAACACCGCGTCGTTGTTTTAACTCTCGGATGGTCGGCCACTCGGAAGTGATCTTGCGCTCGCTAACCACAATCAGTAATGGGAAGTCGGCTTCTCGCTAGCGCTTGATCGGTCACTGCTGGCGCGTTTATCGATACTGATCGACCTCACTCTTATCTGGTCCTCACCAGCGGCCGATGGCATCTGCACACCTGTGACGATGACTTAGATCTGGGCCGTGCCGCCGTCGACGAAGAGTTCGATGCCGTTGACGAAACTGAATCGCTTGAGGCGAGGAAGAGCGCGACGGTCGCGATCTCTTCGGGGCGTCCCATTTCGCCGCGAGGGATCTGAGATTTGAAGAACTCCTTCGCGTCTGGCCCGAGTGGGTCTAGGATTGGCGTGTCGATGGTACCGGGGCTGAGGATGTTGACTCGAATTCTGCGTTCCTTGAGCTCTACCAGCCACGTACGAGCGAAGGAGCGCACCGCAGCCTTGCTGGCGCTGTAGACGCCGAAGGCCGGGAATCCCTTGATGCTGGCGATGGATCCGTTCAAGAAGATGGAACCGTTGTCGTTGAACAGAGGCAGCGCCTTCTGCACAGTGAAGAGCGTGCCGCGCACGTTCAGGTCGAAGGTTTTGTCGAAGTGTTCTTCGGTTACTTCTTCGAGCTTAGCCAACTCGCCCTGTCCGGCGCTGGCGAAAAGAATATCGATCTTGCCCTTCTCGCGCTTCACCGTATCGTAGAGGCGGTCGAGGTCGGCTAGGTTACTGGCGTCGCCCTGCACACCGGTGGCGTTTTTGCCGATGAGCTTGACGGCCTCATCGAGCTTATCCTTGCGGCGTCCTGTGATGAAGACGTACGCGCCCTCCTTGACGAAGAGCTTGGCGGTCGCGAGCGCCATGCCGGACGTCGCTGCTGTGATGACAGCTACTTTTCCTTCGAGCTTGCCCATGACTGTTCTCCCTTCATGCATGCGATAGATTAATGCGAGAGCCTGCTGCCATGTCGTTATCAGCGGCGTCTCGAGGCTGTTGCGCTGAGCCGCCCCGCATTCGCTTCCAGTCAGTAGATGCAATTGGGCCCTGAAACGATTCATTAGTTCAGAACAATAGAACCATTGAACCCTTTCCCTCGGATGACTACTCTAATTGGCATGCGCCCTCTCTTCCACCCATCCATTGAGGAGATTACGGTAGAAGGAATTCTCCACGCCTTGTCCGACCCGGTGCGGGTGGCAATTTATGCGGACATCGTGTCGCAGGAGTGCTCACAGAACTGCTCGACGTTTCTGACAGTCAGCGACAAGACGATCCCGAAGTCCACACTCTCGCAGCACTTTAGGGAACTGAGAGAGGCGGGGCTGATCCGTGGTGGGCGTCGCGGTGTGGAAGTCCACAACACCTCGCGTTGCGTGGAACTCGAGCAACGCTTTCCGGGACTAATTCGGGCAATCGTCAACGCGCATGCCATCCAGTCGAGGGACGAAGGGAAAGGAAAGAAACGTGCTGCGCAGAGAACGGCCAGACGTGTAAGGACAAATAAGTAAAGAACCCGACTTTTTTTCCTCGATCAATCCGACCTCCTCGTCGTGCATCGGGTGTACCGGGGCGCGGCTCCTCAGAACGCTGACTCCGTTAGGTATCATCGATATCGGGAAGTCTGCTTCTCTCCAGCGGTTCATCGCTCACTGCCAGCCCGTTTTATCGGTACCAATCCACAACTGACCTTCAGTGTCGCCACAAATACCGAGTACAGCTCCAAGCCTAAGTGTGTTCGTGCGCCTGTGGCACTTGGCGTCTGCTCCAGTTGGTTTGACGTTCAAACCTTCTAGGAACGACGCGAGGAAATAACGTCCCCCGTTGGCCCGCCGCACATGTCTTGCGTGGAAGCGGGTCCCTTGGCGGAGAATCTGGCGGCGATGAGCTTATCTGTTGCCAGGTAACCGACCGTCATTGCGATAACGAGCAGAGCGCCGGTGAGCTTCGGCGGGCTCGGCACAGGAATATCAAACCACCGGCACGCCGCACCGATCAGCAGTCCCAGAAGGATCCCAACGATTACTTTGAGCATGTCATCTCCTATCGCGCGATACAGATCTAGACGCCTTGATAGACCAGGGCGAGAAATCTGCTGGGGTTCATGAAAGACTTGCCCCATTCTTCATCCGTACGAGAACTGGGTTTGGCGGCGACAATTTCTTCCAACGATTTGCCTTGCTTCTTGAGTGCAGCAACTTTGTCGCGGATTTCAATCAGCACGTCCCGGAAAAGAATCAGGTCGGCTTTTCCGCCTACAGCCCCGTGCCCGGGAATGACGATCATTTTGTCAGTCACCTTGGCTATGTTTGCTTCGGCTGCGCGAATCTGGCCGTCAATGCTGCCTCCGGTGGAGTAGTCGATGAAGGGGTAATTGCGATTCCAAAAAGTGTCGCCGGTGTGAAAAATGTCGGCCTCCGTGAAGTGTACGGAGATGTCGGAGTCCGTGTGCGCGGGTGGGTAGTGCTTAAGAACCAGAGTGGCGCCGTTGGCGTGCAGAGTGTGGTCCTCTTTGAAAACGGTGGAAGGAATAGCTCCCGCCGGCGCGGCCGGAAATGTGTAGTGCCAGCCTTCGACGCGTGTGTCTTTCAAAAGATGCATGCGCGTATTCTCTTGCGCTAGGATGCTGGCCCCCGCCTTGTGAACCCAGTCGTTTCCACCGGTGTGATCGAAGTGCCAGTGCGTGTTGATCAATTGTTTGATGGGATCCGCATTGATGGTCGCCAGGGCTTCGGAAACTCTGGGGCCCGCGGTTACGATTTCCGAATCAATCAGCAACTTTCCATCGGGTCCGGAGAGAACGGCAATATTCCCACCCGCGCCCAAAAGAACGCTGATGTTGCGACGAAGCGTTTGCACCGTGATTTTTACGTTGGCGGCTTCCTTGAACGCATCGTTAACGAGGTGGTCTTTCTCGGCGAAGAGTTCCCTGGGGGCGATACAGGCGGAAGCAAACGCCAGACCTCCCGCGGCGAGGAATCGACGGCGTGAAAGTTCAGCGGAGAGTGTGGTGAGCATGTGTTACTCCTTCTTTTGCTTTAGTGGGGATTGTTTGTCCGGCACCTTCCGTCAGAGGAGCTAGAATCGAACCTGGACCATTGGAGTTGTTGCGAGTCTGAATAAAGTAGCTGGCTTTGTTGAATTTGTCAGGTGTATTATTGCCGCCTCAGGCTGTGCCCGCCTAATGCACGACCGAGTCCATCCTTAGCATTCGATAAATCGCGAACAAAAAACCTGGAGGAAGTCTATGACAAGCGTTGGCGCTGCCCCAATGAAACAATCCGTCGTGCACTATAAGACCACCCGCATAAATGATCTCGACATCTTCTATCGGGATGCTGGCCCACAAAATGCTCCGGCAATCCTGCTGCTGCACGGATTTCCAACTTCATCGAACATGTTTCGCAATCTGATTCCGCGTTTGGCCGGCTCTTTCCGTGTAATTGCGCCAGACTACCCTGGCTTCGGCCAAAGCAGCATGCCGGATCACAACACCTACACCTACACATTCGAAAACTATGCCGACATTGTGGACAAGTTGGCCGAGCAACTCGGCGTGAGCAAATACTCGATGTATGTGATGGACTACGGAGCGCCCGTCGGCTATCGCCTGGCATTGCGTCATCCAGAGCGGGTGCAAGCGCTCATCGTGCAGAACGGAAACGCGTATGACGAAGGATTACTCCAATTCTGGGATCCCATCAAGAAATATTGGAATGATGCCACGCCCGAGAACCGGGCAGGGTTGCATTTCCTTGTTGAGCCGAAGGCAACGCGCTGGCAGTATGAGAATGGTGTGGGCGACCTGACTCTGCTCGATCCTACGACCTGGGCCCTGGATCAGATTGGCCTGGACCGCCCCGGGAATCGTGATATCCAGATGGACCTCTTCTACGACTACCGCACAAACGTTCCGCTCTATCCGGAATTTCAGAATTTTTTCCGAAATCATCAGCCGCCCACCTTGATCGTGTGGGGCAAGAACGATTTCATCTTCCCGCCAGAAGGCGCCGCGCCCTACAGCCGCGATTTGAAGAATCTGGAGACACATCTCCTGGATACCGGGCACTTCGCGCTGGAAACGCACGGCGAAGAGATAGCCAGCCGCATCGAAGGGTTCCTCACACAAAACAAGATCGCTCGTTAGGATAGAATGCCTCGCGGACTCTGCAGGCTGGCCATCAAGCCGGCACGCGGAGCAATGGGAACACAATGGCTCACGATTTCGGATCACTGGTGTTTACGCCGGCTGTGAAAGCCTTGCAAGAGCGCTATGGCAGCCGAAAACAGTATGCACGGTTGGAGGAATCCATCGGCACACCCCGTGGCAAGCCCACGGGGCTCGGGCCGGAGGAACGCGAGTTTCTCGGCGAACGCGACAGCTTCTACATGGCAAGCCTCGGGGCAACCGGTTGGCCGTACGTGCAGCATCGCGGTGGGCCAAAGGGCTTTCTCAAAGTAATCGATGAGCACACGATTGCGTTCGCAGATTTTCGTGGAAATAAACAGTACATCAGCACCGGCAACTTATTGACCGACGGGCGCGTGGCCCTGGTTTTGGTGGATTACCCCAAGCAGTTGCGGCTGAAAATTCTTGGTCACGCGGAGATATTCGAGGGAGAAAAAGCAAAAGAGTGGCTCGCGAAAGTCCGCGATCCCGGATACAAGGCAACCACCGAACGCGTGTACGTGATTCGAGTGGAAGCCTTCGATTGGAATTGCCCCCAGCACATCATTCCTCGCTTCACCGAGGAAGAAATTCGCGACGTGCTGGAACCCGTAGAAAAGCACATGCGCGAATTGGAGAAGGAAAACGAGCGTCTTAAGAACGAGGTCGCTCGACTCGCCGAAGCAAAACGCTAACGCACCCTAGATACGGCGCAGTCTTCAAGCGCGGCGTTGGACATGTGATATATGACGTCTTTGAGCAAATCGTTGAGCCGATATAATTCTCAAGGAAATGCGCCGCGAAGTGTCGTTCGGAAATAAAGGAACGCCGTACCGCCCTCTTACCCAAACGGTTTCTTACGCGCCCACACCTAATCGCTGGTCCTTCAGGAAGGCAAGCAGATCCGAGTTGATCTGGTCCGCGTTGGTTGTGGGCATGCCGTGCGGAAAGCCCTTGTAGGTTTTCAATGTGCTATTCCTCAGCAACTTTGCCGACAGCGGTGCAGAATCGGCATAAGGCACGATCTGGTCGTCATCACCATGCATCACTAAGACCGGTACATTGATCTTCTTCAGGTCTTCGGTGAAGTCCGTCTGGGAGAAGGCGACGATGCCGTCATAGTGCGCCTTGGTGCCTCCCATCATGCCCTGGCGCCACCAGTTCCAGATCACCCCCTGAGAGGGTTTCGCGCCTGGCCGGTTGTAACCATAGAACGGTCCAGACGCGACGTCGTAATAAAACTGGGATCGGTTGGCCGCCAGCTGCTGCTGTAACCCGTCGAACACGTCCTTGGGCAGCCCACCCGGATTGGCCGCCGTCTTCACCATCAAGGGCGGCACCGCGCTCATGATCGCCGCTTTTGCCACTCGGCTTTCGCCGTGGCGGGCAATGTAGTGCACCACCTCGCCGCCGCCGGTCGAGTGGCCGATATGGATCGCTTCTTTGAGGTCGAGATGTGCAGTCAGCGCCGCCAGGTCGTCGGCGTAATGATCCATGTCATGGCCGTCACCAGTCTGTGAGGAACGGCCATGCCCGCGCCGGTCGTGGGCTATGACGCGATAACCGTGATTGAGGAAGAACAGCATCTGCGTGTCCCAGTCATCGGCTGATAAGGGCCAGCCGTGCGAGAAAACGATGGGCTGCCCCGACCCCCAATCTTTATAGTAAATCTCTGTACCGTCTTTTACCGTGATTGTGCTCATGTATCGTTCTCCTGTTCTTTGCTTTGGCGATGGCTACATCGCGCCTTCGAGCGATACCCCATCACTCGGGCTCGATATCGGGCCAACGGTTCACATCCGCAAGCGTGTAGATGAACAGCAGAGGGTGGTGGATACAGTGTATTTCAAATTGTCAGAACCAACTCCCGAGAAGTCGGCATCTCGTCAGGAAATCAAGCACTGAAGAGATGCGCGTTTCTCGTTACCTATCTGGTGAGACTTCCCACAACCGGACTTCTGGCCCGAAATGTTCGAACACCGATTTCTGGCGAGGTGGATCGGCTGGAAGCAGCTTGGTCTACGGGTGTATTCCGTTGAGAAGTTTCAAGGCTGGCAGAAGAACACAAACTCAGCCTTCCCCCAAGCCTAAGGCTAAGGCAGACGATGTAACACTCTTTCTTAGATTCGTGCTGGCACCAAATATTCTGCGCTGCCATCGTAGCGGAACTCAGGTCGGCCCGAGGAGCCACGGTTTCTGAGCTGGCGAGCTGCGACTGGCTAGCGGTAGGATGACCTTCGCAACTGCCACGCCAAGCGATCCGCCGATTAGTGTTTCCCAAGCTCGTGCTGCTAAAACGGATATCGAGGTTTCGCCGCTCACGGCCAGTGTCACCATAAGTGTAAACGCATACGCCCCGCAGGCGACATCATAACGGTCGGGCAATGCGATGGCGTAAGTGATCATTGCCACAGCGGCGAGCATCCAAGCTAACGGGGGCAAGTGCAAGCAAATCGGCAGACAGAGGATTCCGAGCGGCACTCCGATCAAGGTTCCAACAATACGCCGACGAACGCGATCTGCAGTTCCAGAGGCGGATCCAACAATGACGTAGGTGCTGGCGGTGATGGCCCAGGCTGACTGTTGCAGGTGGATGACGCTGCTAAGTAGGACGATGACAAGAGCCGCAACAGCGGACTGCAACGCCATGTGCATTTCCGGCGACACCCGAACGTCGGGAACCGATGCATACAAGGTCGCGGGGATCGGAGGCTCGACCGGTCGACGGAACACCTGAGCAACGATAGAAGCTACCCCGGCTATAAGGCCAGCAAGCAAGATTATGGGCAGATCCTGCGATGTGATGTTGGAACCGTACGCAAGGAGTTGACCGATATAAATTTGGGAGCCGACGCCCGCGCCGAGGACTCCAAATCGTTTGAGATATCCAACGAGAAACGCGCCGATAATCAGAATCCATTCGGGACCGGCTAGACTAAGCCGGATCGGAAGCAAAGACAGCCCAACGAACATCAGTGCGCCTGCGACCCCGGCGGCATTCAGAATTGCAAGGTCGCGCGCCGATAACCAGCGGGTCGTCTGGCTCTCGGAAACGCTCGCCCAAAGTGCGAACCCTGCGGCCAGGAAGCTAAGGAACTCGCTGCCCGAAAACTCGTACGAACGATGAAGCACGATACCCAACATCGACGCAAGGCCGTAGGCCGTAACCAGGCGTAGACCCTTGATGCGTCGATGACCGCCAGGGTCGATTTGTTCAAGCCAAAATGCCATGGTCAGCTTCCTTCCTAAGATTTCGCTCGCGATTGCATGGCCATGGCCACGAGCGCGCCGATCAGAATTGCCGGGAAAAGCTGGCCTACCGCGGCCTCAGCAATGGTCAACGATCGCGCAACCGGAGAAACAGGAGTTACCTCGCCACCTACTGTGGTGATGGTGCAGAAGCTGAAGTAAGTCAGTTTGGAAATCAGTTGGTCAAGATCCTTGGGCGCGGTGACGAAATGGAACGAGCCCGGACGGGATTGCTCAATGACCTGAAACATCGATGCCCATGCCATCCCGATCAGCAGATAGGCGCTCGCTCCACCCTGGATGCGGCTCCAAGTAATCGGACCGCCGCGAAACATCACCAGGAGCACGATGCGGACATAGAGGAGCAGGATAAGAGTTGAAAATATGCTGGCAAGCTGATGCAAAAGCGGTGTTGGATATAAACGCGCACCTCCTAGAAGAGCCGCTGTCATAAGGATCAGGGTGACCACGAGAAAAGTGTCGAACCGGGTCTGCTTAACGGCAATAGCGGCTAACACCATGAGCACCATGATGAGGAGGTCGACCGCGATCCTGCCCGGGACACCTGCCTCGCGCATTGGAGTGATGACGAAAACAAGAACGCATAGCGAGATGCTGATCAGGGTTAGACCGAGATCGCCGGACCAAAACTCTCCGCCCTTGATTCGAAACAGTGCGATGCGGTGTAGCGCTGTGATGTTGGACATGAGTGGTTCCTCCCCAGGTGACGTAGGTGCCCGGACTTTACTACCAAAGTGCAGAACAAGCTGCCAGCCAAATCTAACGAGCTTCTTTCGTATCTTTGGACTGAGCGTAGAGTTTCCGGGGCCGGTAGTAGGCACTCTCGCAAATTTGCGACCGCTCGGACATTCGCCTCTCGGTGAGGGCATTTAATCCGTTTTGGTCCTGAAATTTATTCCCTCTGCGTTCCGCGTTCGAACCAACTTCGATTGGACAAGATGGAAATAGAAGCGGGAAACGCAAGACAAATTGCGTTTCCCGCTTCCGGCCGGTCCGGGATTTATTCGATCAGAGACCAATTGTCGTCTGGGTTGTATTCCTGGATAGAGGCCGCAGTCTTGGCAGTGTCTGGGCCCAGGTCCCGTTCGTAAACGAAGCCTTCGCGGCCGATCATGAAGCTCATGATTCCGGTTTCGCCATACTTCACGGGAGTCGCCAGGATGGCGAAGCCGCCGGTCATCTTTCCGTTCACGATGTAGTTCTGCGCTCCGCCAGGGGCATCATCGCCGCGAGCAGTAAGGATGCGCAGCGAGTACCCGTCGATCACGAAGGGCTGGTCTGCCGATAGCGAGGGGAGAGAAGACTTCAGAAATTCCTCGAGTTGTGCCAGCGGGCTGGCGCCGAGTGAATCCGAAGCGGGCCAATACAGGCCGTCCTGCGTCCCTGGCGTGCTGATGATGCGTTGCGCATATTCGCCAGAGGCGCGGTTGTCGAAGTAGAACTGCTCGGCGTTGGCGAGTGCGGCCAGAGCGTCAATGGTGAGCAGTTCGTTCTTACCGATTTCGCGGGCGCGGATTTCCTGAGCTCCCGCGACGCCGTCGAAGTACCAGCTGCCCGAAGTGTTCTTCGCCAATGGCACCGGGAAGGCGAAGTTATCCGCGCCGATATAGAGCACGCGGCTGCCATCCGACATGTCCACCCAGCGGTTCATCTCTTGGTATTTGGAGAAGAACTGCTGCATTGCGGTCTTGTCGGATTCGCTGTCCCCCAAGGTGATAAGGGTTTTCGCTTCATCCCCCAGCACTTTGGTCAGCGCGTTCTCATTCGTGTCCTTTGTCGCCTGGGCCAGCGCGGTGGCTGCCTCCGCGGGCGACTGGAACGTCATTTGAGTTGCTGCGTCGCTGGCGAAGGCCAGCTTGCCTGTGTCTACTGCTCGGACTGTGAAGCCCAGGCCGGCGAGAGCCAGAATTCCGACGAGTGCCCATACTGTCCACTTGCTAATCGTTTTGTCGTGATCCGTGTTCATTTTCAATCTCCTTGAATTTTTCTGATATGCCTTTCCTTTAGTTTTCGGTTGCTCGATTCGGACCCTTAGCGACGACGCCCGCCGCCGGAAAAGTGATGTTCCGCAGGTGTATGCTGCCTAACCTGGTGTTGGGGACGCTGCCTGGCCATGCTGGCATGGCCACGAGTGCTCTCCGCACGGTTGGTTCTGCCGTCGCCGCTCATGCGCGAGCTTCCGAGGTTCGAGCGATTGTCGTTTCTGGCTTGCAGGTTGCGGTCGTCGTTGTGATAGCCATTGGCAGGCGCCACACCGGGGCCGTTCATCCCCGCGTTGGGATTCTGGACTCCGTTGTTTCCGCCAATCAGGCCATGGTTTCCGTTGTTTCCGCCGTTGGGCACCTGCTGACCGGCATTTTTGTTCTGGTGCCAGCCGCCGTCTGGCCCGAAATATCCATTCGGGTGATAGCCGCCGTTCGGGCCATAGTGCGTGTCTTGGCCAGGCTTGTAGTTACCGTCGGGGTGAAAGGTTCCGTTGTTGCCATACCAAGCATGATTTTGTGATCCGGTGGCTCCGCCGAAGTGGCCGACATATCCGCCGGGGCGATTCGGACCGGGACCCCAGGTGTGATAGCCGTTGTAGTTGGCGGTGTGCCAGGTGTTGTTCGTGATGTAGGTGTTGTGGTTGAAGATGATCGTGTTGCCACCACCACCTCCGCCCCAACCTCCCCAGTTGCAAGCCCAGGCATGAAAGCCCCAGCCGAAGCCGCCGCCTACTGCCCAGCCTCCGCCGCCGAAGGTTACACCGACGCCAAAGCTCAGCACCGGTGCGGCAAAAACCACAGGAGAGGTGTACATCGGCACCACAATGGGTGCGCCGTAAACAATTGCAGGGTTGTATTGAGGAACGTAAACGACCTGGGGATTCGCGGGCTGAATCACGATAGTGTTGGGTGCGGGCGTTGTGACGGTAATCTGTGAACTCGATTGCAGGGTGCCGGCCGCCTGCGCGTTCGCGCGCATCACTTGCACCGCCGCCAACACATCCGACTGCTGGAAGTGGAACGCTTGGCCGAGGCTGGAGGTCCAGGACAGGTTGTGCGCCAGATTCGCAAGCACGCTGGGGAATTGCGTCAGCGCCTTAACGCTGGGATCCCAGTCCTGCTGATCAGCGGCTTGTTCGAGGTTTTGCCCTGTCAAGTTTGTATTCTGGCTCATCCATTGATTTGCTGCGGTGACCTCATCCGGTACTGTGGCCGCGGCCAGGACTTGCGCCACAAGAGCGTCGGGATACAACGCGATCGGTGCGACCAGAGAGTCGAGTTGATCCGCGGACATTGGTGCCGGTGTGGGCGCCTGGGCCTGTACGTCATTCGCGTTTGTCTGCGGCGCATAGGAACTGGATGGTTGCGAATACGTCGATGACTGTGAATAGCTGCCCTGCTGGGAATACATGGACGGCTGCGAATAACTGACGGCCACGGGAGCTGGTTGAGGCGCCGGTGGAATCAGCATGGACTGACCATAGGTCGTCATCGCTTGTGGAGCGGCTCCGATGCCCGTTGTACGCACCGCCTGCCACTGGGCGTGCTTGCCGTGCAGGCCGTATTCGCCGGACATGTTGTCACCATAGATTTGTCCGCGAAAATTCAGGACGTTGCGAGTCACCGTGCTGAATCGGATGTGATGGATATTCACCTCGCCTTGAATAGGCCCTGACTGGACGGGGCCTTCGAAGTACCCGGTGATGCGGTTTCCGTACTGGGCGATTTGCACGTGCTTGATCTCGGTCGCGCCATCCTGGATGCGGGTCGAATAAATGGTCCAATTGCCCTGCACGTTGTCCGGGGGTTGCTGGGCCAACGTGGTCTTACTAAAAGTCAGCGACGCCAAGACAAGAGCTACCAGGCTCAGAGTCGCGTTGAGTTTCTTCATGACTTGCTCCTTTTATTTGCGCCGGTCTGTGTGGCGCTTTGCTGCACGAATATTTCGTGTTTGCAGGAGGTAATTTGAAGGTTTCTCAGAGAAAGCACATCTATCGAAGAGAAGTTTTTTTAGTATTGCCTGAGGGATGCCTGGGAATACCACTTTTGGCGAATCGAAAACGGATGCTAGCAGTGCGTGATCGGTGGGACGATGATTTTACGGCGCCCGAAAAAGAGGGAGTCCAGTGAGAACGAACCCGGGCCGAGGAATGTGATAGCGCCGGCCATCGCCAAGGTACTCACGCCGGCAAGGCCAGCCACAGGCATATGCGAAATCATAAGCCCGAGATGGATACTAACCACCGCCAATGTGGAGATACCCCCCGCCAACGACGTCATGAAACCTAGAATGAAGCAGACGCTGGTCAAAATCACCAGCAGGCCCACGACCCACATTCCATCGTCAAAGCGCGGTGGCTCAAACATCCAGGTGTGTGTCTGAATTAGGGTGATGGCCAGTCCGATTCGGAGAAGAAGGAGACCGACACCTGGCAAGCCACTTGGGTATTCGTGACTGATCCAACGCAAGGTCTTGCCTCTCTGGAGCAACGCGTGAACTTCAAGGCGAGATTACCGACAGGTAGTTGAGAAGGAATCTGCCGAATTTGGGATTTTGGGGTATTACTTTAGTAGTAGTCCGAAAGGCTGCGAAGCGGGAGTTCACAAGTGAATGATGCCTCGGCGCACGGCGATGGTAATCGCTTGCGTGCGGTCATTGGCACCGAGTTTTCCCATGATGTGTTGGATGTGAACCTTGACAGTCCCTTCCGAGATGCAGAGCTTGTCGGCAATATCCCGGTTGCGATTTCCTTCGGCGATTTGCTGCAAGATCTCGATCTCACGAGCGGTCAGCGTCTCATCGGCGAGGTGATCGGCGAGCTGGGCCGCTACTTCGGGAGGGATCGCTTTCTTGCCGGCATGAACCTTACGAATGGCCTCGAGTAGAGATTGAGGTGGCATACTCTTCACCTGATAGCTTGCTGCTCCACCTGCGAGAGCCCGCTGCATTTCAACGTCACCTTCGGACGAGGTAACGATAATGACACGGGCATCCGGGAACTCACTGCGGATGCTGAGCATGGCGTCGATGCCATTCATGTCCGGCAGTCGCACATCCAGCAGCAAGATATCCGGCCGGTGTTCCCGAAACCTCTGAATAGCCTCTTTTCCGGTGGTCCCTTGGCCTACCAACTGCATATCTTCCTGATCGTTGATCAGAGTTGCAATACCCTCGCGCACCAGCGGATGGTCATCGACGCTTACGACGCGAATACGCACAGGCTCGTTCACGTCTTTACTCCTTGCCGGTCTTTTCCGGCTTTGCGGCGAACAGGCTAAACAACCAAGTCCACGATGATTTCGTAGAGCTCAGTTCAAAAGCCAGTTTGCCAGGAACCAAGAGTTGTACCACGGTTCCGGAATTGATACGGCTGAAAACCTCGAGGGTTCCACCGATGCGCTCGGCACGCTCCCGCATGTTTGCGAGGCCCCAATGCCCTTCGCGTCCTGATTTTAGAAGGGCGGAATCGATTCCGCATCCATTGTCACGAACCACGACACGCAAGTTGCGAGAAGCAAAACCAATTTCGACTTCGACGGAACTGGCGTTTGAATGTCGAAACGCATTGAACACTGCCTCGCGAGAGATCAAGTAGACTTCATCTCGAATGAGCGGCCGCAAGGGCGACGGGTCACCTTCGGTGATTATCCGAAAATCGGTGCTGGCCGGAAGCGCAATTTCGCTACGGAGTCGCGAAAGAGCCTCCGGCAAGCCACTTCCAGTTGAAGGGGGAGGACGCAGAGCCAGGAGAGTGTTGCGACCTTCCTTACTGACCTGTCTGAGTAGCTCGAGACCGCGCTGGAGCGAGGATTTCGCTGGCGAATCGGTCGGCAGACGATTATCGGCAACGTCAAAATGAATGAAGGCACTGAAAATGCCCTGAAGAAGCGTATCGTGCAGATCGCGCGCGATCCTTTCGCGTTCTTCGAGGCGCTCGTTGAAGCGGGCTTGGATGTTGGCGGCCAACTGACGGACCCGCAAACTGTATATAAGCCACAGAAGTCCCAGGGCCATCAGAATGGCGCCAATGCGGAACCAGGCGGTTTGAAAAAATGCGGGAAGAACCGTAAAACCAAGAGTCGCCCCCCGTTCGTTCCACACACCATCATTGTTCGCAGCAATGACATGGAATTGATAATTGCCGGGAGGTAAATCGCTATAAAATGCCCGGCGCCGGTTCTCAGGATCCTGCCATTCTGTATCGTGGCCGTCGAGTTTATAGCGAAAGCGAACTTTCTCCGGGACCACAAGACTGAGCGCCGTATAGTCGATCTCAATATCGCGACTACGCGCCGGGAGCTGTAAATGGTCACAAGGGACATATCTCTTGCGGTCTGCAATGATCTGTTCCACAGCGACGGGAGGTGGGATACGATTGCGGTCGATGTGATCCGGGTCCACGACCTGCAAGATGTTTTCGTTTGCAAGCCATAGTTTGCCGTCTGGGGCTTTAGAGATTTCCGGACGGAAATTGGTTAAGCCGGGCTGTGCACCGTCGAATACATCCAGAGTCTTCAGCTGGACTTTAGTATCTGGCTCTCGCCACCACCTTTCCAATTCTCTTGGCTGAATCATAATGAAGCCACATTGAGTGTCGAGCCAGAGGGAACCATGATTATCTCGCGCGGAAGCAAAGATGTCGTCACAGGGAAGACCATTGTGAGCGCCCAGCACTTCCATTTTGCCTTCTTTCCAGCGGAGCAACCCCTCGTGTGTTGCTCCCCATGCGGAACCGTCCGACTCCACGAAAAGATTGCGGATCGATGAGTTGCTGGGACGGCTCAGCGGTATCTTCTCCAATTGACCTTGTCGATACCGTGCCAAGGCTCCAGACAAAAGTCCCAACCAGATGCCTTCTTTGGAGTCGCTGGCGATCGAAGAGACACGCGGAACCTGCGGTGGAACGATTTCTTCGTCAACCACAGTATTGCGGATATGAACGAGACTCGGCTGCGTAGTGGCTGCCCAAATACTGCCGTCCGGATCTTCTGCCAGCGAGATCACGACCCCCACGGGTTTGCCGTCAGGACGATTGACCCATTGAAAATGGCCTTGGTCATAGACCGTGAGTCCGCTGTCAACTCCAGCCCACAAGCGTCCGTCGCGAGCCTCGAGAAGAGAGGTGACGACATTCCCCGGCAAGCCATTGCGCGGTCCAATCCCTCTGAGACGACCGGCGCGCAGTACATCCAGAGCTTGTACGTTGCCGACCCAAACAGTGCCGTCGCGAGAGACCAATACGGAATCGACATCTTCCGAAGTCAAACCTTCATGGATGGAGTAGGTCACAACAGGCGTATCATGAAAGCGGTCGATACCTCGCGATGTGGCAACCCAGAGATTGCCCTCGTGGTCCTCGTAGAAACCTTGTACCGCGTCGCTCGAAAGGCCATCGGCACTGCCAAAGTGATCTGCTTGACCCGCATGAACACGGTATAGACCGTTGTTTGCGGTACCGACCCAGAGATCACCTGCACGGTCGGTGAAGAGGGCGCTGACGTTGATCGCGTCTCCCTGCAAGCCCGGCACTACGTATTCTCTCCAAACTCCCTCGCGCAACTCCTGGAGACCAAGTCCTTGGCCAACTTTCTGGATGCCGACGAGAAGGGACCCGTCCGTCTCCCCGGTAATTGAACTGACTCCTTGAAGCCCTTTGAACCGCGCCAAAGCGTCCTTAGTGAATGTCTGCGGCTTACCTGGCGTCCAACGACAGACACCCAAGGAACTGCCGAGCCAAAGTCTCTCCTGAGCATCCTGGAACAGCGGTTGCGCATAGGGGAACGGTATTCCGTCCGCGGCACCATAGCAACGGAGTATGTTGCCAACTGTTTGACAGAGGGGACCGTCCGCGTCATGAACCCTGCTCCGGGTGATCCATACGGCGCCCTTGGAATCTTGAAGGACGGCTTCGATGAAGTCGGACGTGGCCGAGTAAACGACAAGATCTCCGTTCGTCCAGTGAGCAAGTCCTCGCGAAGTACCGATCCACAGGCTGCCGTCGTTGGCGCCTAGCAGCGAATGAATAAAGGAGCTGGGCAACTGCTTACCATTCGGCGCGGTCCACGCCACGAACCGGACGCCATCGAAACGCACCAGACCACTTTGCGTTCCAATCCACAGATATCCATCTCTAGTTTGAGTGATTGTTTGAGGAGTTCCGCTGAAGAAGCCGTCTTGGATGCGCCACGCGGAGTGGGCATACTGCGAAATCCGGCGATCTGGAGCAAGAGCAAAGGCACGAGAGCAAAGTACAAGTAAGACAACGAGAAGAGCGCTCGCGCCAGCCAGGACAAGTCTATGAATACAAGTGCTTCGCCGAACAAGCATTCTGTATTTGCGCCGCTGCATATTCTCGCGCAAAGCTCTTCGAGCGGCCACAAGAATAAACCAGGCCTTCATGCTGGTGTATTTGAAAGTTGACCGACGATTAGTGGCAAAACTGGCTCGGGACGCCGCTAGCGACCACAAGGATCTGAAAGCTGATAAGTGGACGAAAACGCGCACTGTGCAGAAATGGTCGCGCTCGGCGCGTTAGTCCGAGCTGACACGCGAAGTAGCTTCCTGATGTCGGCAATCTGGATGAAGCGATCCACAAACGGCGATGTGGGAAATGATGACCAAGGTTCCGGATAGATTGTCGGCGACACGGAAGTGTTCTGACGCTCGCTTAAAATGCGATCACTAATGGGAAGTCGGCATCTCGTCAGGAAATCAAGAACTGACGAGATGCGCGTTGTCGGTACTCACCCGACCGGCGAGCTGATAACTTTCTGAGTTGCCGTCATCCGTCCCGCGGGCGGCGAATAATCCGTGAACAGCGCTGAGTGCCCCTGGCTCATTGAAGTTTGATCCCAGCGGCTTTGGCGATGCGCGCTGCGTTTTCACTCTCGCTCACCACAAAGCGAGCGAACTCAGGCTGCGTCATGCTCATGGGATCGCCCCCATGCTGCGCAAGTTCGTCGCGTACATCCGGCGTAGCCAAGGCGCGCGCGATGTCCTTCGCTAGCTTGTCCACTACTCCGGCAGGAGTGCCCGCGGGCACCTATACTCCATACCAAATTGCGTAGTCGAAGCCAGCGACGCCAGTCTCCGCGATGGTCGGCACGTCCGGTAGCGGGGACGAGCGCTCCTTGGTGGTCCCGCCTAGAGCACGGAGCCTGCCTGCACGGAGACCGTCGGCTGGCGATTTTTTGATCGCAGCTTTTTCGATCACTGGATTGTACGACTCCGGGGGATTGCTCTCATTCAGAATCTGAACCCTCAGCGGGTTTTTCTTCACAGTAAAGGAGAATTCTTGGCCTTCCACTTTCTTCTACATTCGTCCCACAAGATCGCTCAATAAGACAGCGTTGCTGTTTACGTAGCCTCGGGTGAGCAATAACCGAGTACCATCCAACGACCAACTGAAATCGAAAATGTCATCAGTAGTAAAGTGGGTAAGCTGCTTGGGTTTTCCACCGGTCAAAGACTGTTCCCAGACATTGCCGGCTCCGTTCTGGTAGAGCACGTATTGCAAGCCAGCCTCAAGTCATATTGCATCCTTATCTCGATCTGGATTGCCCGAGAAGATGCCATATTCGGGAACCCAAGTGGCTGCGGTTCCGGTACCCATCGCTGTGAGTTCACGACTTATCGAAGCCGCTCAAAACCAAACAGCTTGCCCAGAAAGCGCGTCAAAAGTATCCCGATTCGGGAAGAAAATTGTTGGAGTTAGTGTCATTCGGGCGGTTCGCAGCTCCGACCTTCACGGAACAAAATCTATGGATATTCTCAGGTGTTCAACGAGCCGTCTAACCTGTTGATGGAAATAGTAAGGTTCAACACTTTGCTTGGGATGACGTGTCTGCCAGCCGGGATGCGGCGTAATTGTTGTTTCATCCCTGACGATATTTATTCGGTCCGGCGAAATTCTGAACCCGGACAGGTCCGTCTCGCCAGCCTTTTCAAAGCGATCAATGATGCCGTGATATCGGAGAACATCGTCCTCGCCGGGAGACCGAGGCAATCCGAAACGAACCCCTCGAAGTGGGCCAGCGCAGATTTCCACTTCGTTTCGTCGAGCATTGAATCCTTACGCGGAGGCGTCGGGGGGCCCCAAGGCTGCATGGGGTGATTCGGAACGGCAATTCTGTCCCTTACAGCGGGAACCCCTTAAACACAATGTCGGCTACGGCTGAGCCTGTCTGTGTCTTGGGACACAGGATAAATCCAGAGATTCACACTCCGTGGTGTGCTAGGCCTTGGCGGCCTCCGAATTCGTATTGCCAATCCGACAGCCTGACGGGAGGGCTTAATCGGTAACGTTGGCCCACCAGTGTCATTCACTAAACCGGGAAGTATACAAATCTAATCGGCCCGATAGATCAACTGATTCCGCTGGAATAAAGAAGTCTTGTAACAGTTCGGACATTCCATACTGAGTCCCGCGACAGGAAACTCCGGTTTGGGGGCTAGGAAATAATCCTCTAACTTGGCGTCTTCGACGTCGCTGTGAGTAAACTCGTTGTGGCACTCGGGGCAGTTCAAGACCCAACGCGGCATGAGTTTTTTACTCCGAGGCGGGACACATCCGCAGTCGTCAAGGGAGAATTCTGCGAGCAACATGGCGGCGTCACAATACTGTTTAGACCTTAGTTAAAGTAAGAATCGTGATTACCGCGTGTGGTTGTTGGCACATCGGTTACAAAGCTTCAGGTAAGCTGGAGGCTGTACCATGTTTGCGATAAGCCCGCCGTCAGTTTCCTCGGCCCGTGGACTTAGACTTGGGGCGTTCGATTCGAATCGCTGAAACGCCGCAAACCTCGCCTGTCCAACCACAGCCTCTGCAAGTGATTTCAAGTATCCGCGTCTTCGACGATAATCCCGGCATGCGTACGCTGATCCGGCGCTTCGTGGAAAGCGATGGATACAAAGTATGTGCGCCAACGGCGTAAAAGCCATTCACCACGCGGACGAATTTGAGCCAGATCTGATTCTGATGTCGATGCCTGATATGAACGGGGCTGAGGCAGCGCCCATTCTTAAACGTATGATGCCTCGAGTCCCGATTATAATTTTCACGATTTTCGAGTTCGGAGATACGAAAGGCCGTAGGCGTCGATGTTGTGCTATCAAAGCCGAGGGCATAGACCAGCTGACCGACCATCTCAAGCGTCTTGCCGATTCCTCCACAGCTGGGATGGCAAGCTAAATCTTCTGGATTATTTTCGGCACGTGGGAAGCCGTTCTATCTCCTCAACATAGTTTCTTTGCAGTGACAGCAGTTACGTTAGACGACTTTTCACAATAGCGGCAAATTATGTGAAGGGATTCCGCGTCGACCACTTCAAGAGTCGTTTCTTGCTTACACGGCTGATCGCAACACGAAGATCGCATTCAGGACAGCTAAACAGAAGGATGTGTACGTATCGAGTAGCCATTGGCCTTCCTCAATGACAGCCACATGGTTATAGCGTCATAATCAATCGGACCGCAACACCGGTTCGGTCATTCGCCAGCTTCTCAACGCGAACGACCTCCGCTAAGTATTCGCACTTCATCGGGTCCTGCTCAAATATGAACGGGAAGGTAATGAACAAGCCATGCTCTTGTGGTAGTCAGAACGATGCGTATGAAAATAGATTCCGTGCTTGGATACGTTGGTGCTCGCCAGAATTTCTTCAAAGTGTTCATTGTCTGGATCAGATGGGCGAACACATAGCATTCGCGCGATCTTTGCCCTTCGGCTCAGCCGTTTCTCCACAGTCATGGTTTCTGTGTTCGACATAATTGGCGGTTTGCATCTCCTCACTTTCTACGAGTTGCCGCTCGATAGGGCCAAGGTTTGTTGAGCCATTCTCTCAGAGGTTGCAAAAGCGAAACACGGCCCGACTCTGCTGGTTGGTTCATTTGACTAATTTTCACGGGTCCTTTATATCTGACTGGCTCACTTCAATCGGTGACGGGGTGTTTGTAAGGGATTTAAGACTCTCTTCAATTTCTGGAATGTTGGCGTCAAAACAATAAAGTCCCGGTCGATATTCGCAATGCTCAGTTTCCGCTATTCGTAGAACTGCAAAATCGAGTTTTCTAGCCTTATTTGGGAAGCGTCGTCCGCAATAATGTGCTGGATGCGATTTCAACAGATTTTGAGTGTCCCCCCACGACAACACTGCACGGAGCATCCCCGAGCCCTGGCCAATGGCGCAGCAATAGTAGATGTTCGGCATGGCTTATCCAGTTTGAACACGCTAAGGGCAAAGTGAACATAGTACCGTGGGACTAAGGGTAAATAGCGCTGCGGATTTTCATTGAGAGTACCACGAAATAATCGCGTCAGCGACACGGGATGACAGAATCGTGGGTTTCTATCAAGACGACTGGCAGCTACTCCATAACAATCTGGGAAGCACGAACCAGAGCGGTCTGATCCTTTCCATAAATCAACTTGCCATCCAATCAGTTGACGCCAGAAAATCCACACTCAAGAAACGTGTTCCTACGCAGACCCGACAAATACCGCTCCGTTCGCGATGCGCGCGACTGAAATCGCAACGCTTGCAGTCTCTGATGCTTGCATTGGCTCTCTGTTGTCTATCCGGGAATGTCAATGATGAGAATGCCGTCCTCGCGCAAGGATGCGAGCTTTTTGCCAATCTCAAAATGGAACGAAGTGGTTTACTTTCGTCGATGCTAAGTTGTACGACGGGAATGTCACCATCGGGATATACGTGCCGGAGCACCGACCATGTGCCATGATCGAGCCCCCAAGAGTTGTCGAGCTTTACCTCGGTCGGCACGAGCAACTTTTGCACTCGACGGGCGAGTTTGGCATCACCAGGCGCAGGATATTGCACTTGAAACAATTCTCGCGGAAACCCGCCGACATCGTGGATGGTTCTCGGCGAAGTGGCAATGGTTACCCCCCGCGTGGTCGGTTCTAATTGCGTCAAGGTATTAGCGTGGTATGTTCCAGAACTGAAAAGGAGATGCCCCATGAGAATCCTTCTTGCGGTCGATGGTTCTAAATTATCCGAGGCGGCAACGCGGACCGTGATCACACAAGCCAAGCCAGGGGACACCGAGGTGCACGTCATGTATGTCATTGACGTGCTTTCCAATCGGCGGCAGTAACAACCAGCGGGCCACTTCCATTTCCGATCCTAGCTGCCTCGCGGACTAAGGGGTTTTCTTCGAACAACTCAATATCGTCTACACTTGAGCGCTCTTCGCAAGAAACACTTTTGGCATCACTATGTCAAGTCTGCCGTCATTGAATCTTGCTTTGACCTTCGAGGGATCAACCTCACAGGGCAAATCGATGACGTGGAACATAAGTTGCGCGTGCCTATGCGAATGGGGGTGCTTTTCAGATTCTTGGTTTTCGCGGGGCTCGGTTTTTCCGCTGATGCTCAATCGGCGCGGCTCGAGACTCACCTTGATCTCCTGCCGGCGAAATCCAGGAACATCGGCGCGTGCGGTAAGCTGTTCGCCAGATTCCGAAAGATGGAACTTCGCAGGGGTGAGTAGCTCGGATTCCGCGAGAAACCAATCTCCCCGATCGTTTCCGTGCACGCATCCGCGGGTCTCGAAAATCTCGTAGGCGCGCTGGGCAATCAAATTGAATACGTCTTGTGTATGTTGGAAAAGTTCATGGACGGATACAAGATTCACATCAGTGCTGATTTCTACAGATGATTCAAGTGAAGAATGGTCTTTCATGGCTTCTTTCCTTTCTGCGGAACAAATTGTTGTTCCGGCGCGCGAAAAGACAGTGCCACCCTTCCGATGGCACCAGTTCTCCGCACGCATCACGCTGCCCCAGCCTTGTCACACCGAGAGGAGGCGGCCGAAAAACGACCTGTAGCGGCGAAGTGCAAGACGGAGAGCCTCTGTCGAAACGTCATCTCCGCGATCCCATTGGCCCTCGAGTTTCGCTCTTTCAGCCGCGAACATTTCAGCCAGGCGCTTCATCGCTCCTGCGACGAGACTGTCTGCGTGCTGTACTGCCTGTCGAGGCTCGTCAACAAAACCCACTTGGATCGCATCCCACCGTGCGCGAAAGTCCTTCGCTTCCTCAGGCGAAAAGAGCGGCGCTGCCTGTTCGTCAATAGCCAAAGCGGTTGCGGCTCCCGCAGATGAACTCCCGCCAACGCTGAGGCTGGACGCAGCGACAGTTCGCACCTCTGGTCCCGCACCGGCACCGGCCAAAGTCGCCGTCGTCAGCCCTACTTCCGTCGTTTCTAGTTCTATTTTCTTAGCTTCGTTCATTGGATTGCCTCCTCGTTTAGACTTTGCGCTCCCTGATGAGGTAACACAGTTTTCTCACTTCTGGACTGAGATTTATGCTGTCTTCGTGCGCGCTAGTTCTGGTTCGCCGACCAACTCCTCAAAAAGTGTCCGGTAGTGAATCATGGCCTGGCGCAAATCTTCCGTGCTGGCGTGCCCCTGGGTTTGACGAACGGCGATTTCGTGAGCTGAAAGGTAATGTTCGAGAACCAGTGGATGATCCACGGAGATATCCGCTGCCCGCTGTTCAAAGTCACTTACTGGATAGCCTCGCGTCGACATTACATCGCGTAGCAGTTGATCGGCTTCCGTTACTGCTCCTCCGGGGCCATCAACGAACCGCGCCTGCACCCTGCGCCAGGACTCTACGAAGCGAGCACGATCGTCCGGGCCGAGCGGCTGTATGTGGAAACTCTCCACACGATCGGCGCGCTTATCTAGCACCGCTTCTGCTTTCTGCCGACTCCCGCCTTCTTTCACAGCGCGGTTATACTCCGCGCCACCGAACTGAGTGCGTAGTCTCTCCGTCTTGCGTTTACGAATAGAAAACACAATGGCAATGCCCGCCACCAATAGCACCGCGCCTGCGATGATTATGGCTATTTGTACCGTGCTTAATGCGGATAGATTCATAACTTGCCTCCGATACTTGCTCGATTCCTTAACCAAGAGGTAATAGTTGCGGTTCTGCCGTGCAAATCACTATAGGATCACGGCTTTTCAACGACTTTTTCCACCTGGCCGATTTTCTTCTGGACCTTCCCGGCTATCTTTTCGCCCAGACCTTCGGTCTCCAAGTCCGGATCGTTCGTCACTTGTCCTACCTTTTGCTTCAACTTGCCCTTTACCTCGTGAACCTTGCCCGCAATTTCATTCTGAGTGCTTGGCTTCATCTTGTTGCCTCCTTTAAAACGACTTGAACTCTGGACCTCCCAGACTGTGCAAAGCTTTATTTGCGCAGGCGGAAACAGTGCGGAGTCACTCACAACCTTAGTCAAAGGGAGGGCCCACTTCTGTCCCGTTGTGAACACATTGTCTTTTCTCCGAGAACTAAGTTCGCCTGTGGATAATGGCGAGCGAGTCTGAGTACGGTGCACTTCGATCTCTCGGAGCACAAGCTTGACGTCTCGGTAATTCAGGCAACCAAATGCTGTGGCGTATAGACCACTGCGCTGGCTTTCTTGAGTTCCGTAATGGCGTATGCAGCACTCTGCAGGTCGAGAATTTCGTCCGTTTCAACTGCCGAGGCTACTAATTCTAAGAAGCGACCAACAATCGCCCGTTCAGCTTCGGCAATGATCGCTTCCCGTTTAACCTCATCGGTTCCACACACGGCTTCGAGGTAGGGCCCATGCCATCCCTTGGACACAAAATAGTCTTGGAATCCGAACTTCTTTTCAGAGCCAGAAGAGTCATCACATTTTGTGGAGTCTCCAGCGAGAAACGGCTGGCGCGAACTCTACTACTACTCGCGCGCTATGGTGCGCCGGGCCAACTTCACAAAGCGCTACCAAAAGTATCGCAAGAGATGCTTGCGGAAATGGTTGGAACAACGCGGTCCCGAATCAATTTTTTCATGAACAAATTCAGGAAATTAGGCTTCATCGAGTACAACGGCGAAATCCACATCAACGATTCCCTCCTAAGCATTGTACTTCACGAATATTTTACCAATAATATAGCATTTAATAGTGCGACGGCAATTAGTGTTCAATCGCTACGCGAGGGTGGTGCCCTGGAGTTTCAATTGGTGTTGCCACTGTTGTAAAGCTGACAGGGATGTGAAGATGGAGGGTCTCGGGATTTTGACGGCAAAGCTCCAAGCCACTGTGTTTGGCAGGCTTCGTTAACTTAGTTATCGACGTCCTTCGCTGTGACAGTAACCTCGACGGGAGCGCCTCTTTTGAGTCTGACCTCATCTCCATGTTCATCGGTTAACGTATTTTCAATACTTAGGTCTTGAGTCCGGTGGTCGGGGCCACTAACGGCAATCCGTGCATTCTCCGGTTGACTTGGACGCGAAGACGGAATGATCTTGTCGACGGTTCCGGGCATCGAGGTGCTCGGCTGTTCTGGAATTCGGGTGATATCCAGATTTAGTTCCGCTATTCGTGCCGACTTCGCCATGCGCGGCTTCGCCAACTCTTTCTTGACGCTAGCGTATGTTGCGATACCGGGCTCTTTCCTATGCTTCTTGTGCGCCATAAAAGGATTATGAATTGGGGATGGAATCCCTGCAGTCCCGTCTTGCACAGCTGCGGCAGATCCAGATTACCTTGTGTAACTAAGTTAACGACGGAAAAACCATCTAATGGAGAGTGTCTCGATGTGAACAGTTATTCCCCTTCCCCTCTTTTAAGCTGCTGTTTGCGGAGGAGGTATGGTGAGTCCACGAGCAGCCTGTGGCAAAAGGAGAATCACATGGCAGAAGCAAGAGTTGCGAGATACACGGATATCGTTCCTGCGAAGAAGACAGTGATAGGCAGTAAAGTCGTCAACCCACAAAATGAGGATCTCGGGAAAATTGAAGACCTAGTGCTCGATGCTGGAGCGGGACGGATCGCTTACGCAGTTCTGTCCTTTGGAGGGTTTCTTGGAATGGGGGAAAAGTATTTCGCCATCCCGTGGAATGCGTTCCACTTCGATTTGAAAGAAAATCGCGCCGTACTGAACGCGGACAAAAAACTTCTAGCGAAAGCTCCGGGCTTCGACAAGGAAAAGTGGCCGAATTTTGCTGATTCGACCTGGGGACACAGCATTTACAAACACTATGGCTACACCCCTTATTGGGGTGAAGTCTCGAGCAACCGCCGCTAGTCCGAACTGGGTGCCGCCGGAGTTAACCGCACGGCCCAGTCTGAAGTTTTTATGTGTCCCTGATCAACGCGACCATTAACGGTTGCTCTGACAAACTTGAAATCCTGAAAGGAGAAGTTTGATGCTGCTAGTAATTATTGTTCTGTTGTTGCTGTTCGGCGCGGGCGGCGGTTATTACGGATATTCCCGGTGGGGAACAGGCGGGGGACTTGGGATAGTCGGAACAGTTGTAGTCATCGCCTTGCTCTTGTACTTCCTCGGCATTTTGCGTTGAGCTCTGTACGACGAGTCGGAACGACCAAATCCTCATAAGTCGCGTTCCGGTTCCGCAAAGAACTTGCTCGGAGGCTAGGTCGAAGGTGGCAGCTTGGTTTCAATCATCAGTGCCTGACGTTGTAAGAGAACCGGGATTCATATTTACGACTTGGTTTGACACTCCGTTTCCGGATGAGCTGTACCGTGGGCGCAGGCAGGAGATGTTGAACGGAATTTTGGCGATCGGAAGAGCTGTACCCGACCGCCTCGGTAGGCAGTGTCCCCGCAGAATCGCGTGTGCCAGCGACACCCGAATGGAGTGGCAGGCAATTGGACGGCAGAGCTTGGACCTTTTGGAATCCAATTTCTGCAATTTTCCAGCACAGGCACTCGTTGATTGAAGCGCGGAACTCGGATTCGCCGTCATTTCACACCCGCCTCATCAAAGTCAAATCATAGGTAACGTCCTAGTCATCCTTCGTGGCTGTCTGTCCTGTCTGGAACACATTTCAGAATCAGCCCGTCTCAAATGCGCGTCCCGATAAAACGCTGACGTTTCTGGCCAGTGGAGGGCACTTTTCCGAGCACGCGACCTAGCGGGCAAGGGCACTAAGAAGTTTATGTACTGTATTGAACTGCGCGATGTAATGACTCTGTGAGAGCATGCTTTCTACGTGCTTCTTGTCTCTCGGAATTTTTTCGGCGCGCTCTTGTAGATGACGCCAGGTAAGATTCGCCAGTATCAGATGCACCTCTTTTTACCTCTGAAAAGCGCGACGCCTTTTTGAGTCCGTCGCGCTTTTCCACTTACCAAACGCAACACTACGCGCAGACCAGGCGATTTAATACTCTGCTCGCCAAACAAACTGATCGGCCGAAGTTGAGATCCAAACTATTTGGGCGTTGCACGCTAGTTCGCGTTGTCCTGCACGGACTTCGTCGTAGCCCTGTTGCTAATCGTCGACTTGGTGGCGAGGCCGCACGCAGTGGGGGGATTTGTCATCTGCTTGGCGAATACACGGTAGCTCGGCCCTCCCGGTCGCAAAGTTGACCAGTATCCGGAAGAGGTCAGCAAAGGTTTGTGCTGGACGATGATCTGGTTGACCAGGATCTTCACTCCACATTCGAGATTGTTCTTCGGCTGGAGAATCGTTTTGGCCGGATCGTTCGCCTTTCGCTCACGGTCCACTTGCCAATTGAAATCGCATCCGTAACGCTTCTGATCTGCGTACGCAAGCTGCAACAGTCCCTCGCTGCGCATAGCCATCCCGCTTACTTCATCGCGTTTCGTGCCTTCTGGATTGGTGTGCCGGACGGTTGTGTTTGGATTCAGGCCGGCTTCAGCACCCGAAAGTGCCTGAAAAAAGTAAGCCCAAAATGCGCGTTTGTCGGTTTCAGCCATCTCATAAAATCGCGGGCAGAATCGCCGGACACCCTGTGGGACCTGCGAGGAAAGCATTCCCTGCGGCACGGCCCTCTCGATGATCCGATCCCATTGTGGATTCCAGGGGGTTCCGCCAAGTTCGACCTTCTTCTCGTCGATAGGGGTCGGCGGGGCTGGATTGGTGGCCTGCGCGTGCAAGGATGTGGCCATTCCGATGAAAAATATGAGACTCACGATGAACGATGTCTTTAGAGCTATGAAACTCAAGCTTGCCAGCACGAAAGTCGGAATCGTTCTTGTTGTCACGGCTCCAGTGTGGCAGAACTATCTCCTTCCAAGCTGTTCAATTGGGGCCACTCGAACACTTTATAGGCGGCCATGAGCAGGAGGCGCATTTGGGGGCTTCATTGCATTTGCGAAGGAGGCGTTGACTAAATGCCAGTGGAAAAGCTACCGGAATGAAAGTCAAGAATCAAAGGGTTCGCGGACGCCATCTTCTCCGTTCAGAAGTTTACGTCCGGCGACCTTGAGAGCGGCGGGATGTGGATTACTTCTTGGCGGTAGTTACGTGGCCACGTCCATCCCGCTCTTCGTTTCCTTTAAAGTGGGCAGTGTCGACACGCTTTGTTGGCTCGGCTTTGTCGCCACGGTTTGGCTTTGAGCCCTTATAGCCGTTCTGTGGATCGAAACTGTTATCGACTTTGCCCCGGAATTCAGTAGAGCCATGAAACCAGGGGCCAGCGCCAACGAAGGTGCCGTCAGTAAACCACTCAGGACCATAGTAACCGGTTGGAGCACAGTCATAGGGACCGGCGTCATAGTAACCGTAGGGACAGTCAGGGGCTACCCCGATGCTAACGCTTACTTGAGCTTCCGCTTTGGGGACGGTTGCCATTAAGCAACATCCAGCAACAGCAGTCAAAATTAATAATGTAAAACCGCGCATAAAATTCACCTCGTCAGTCTATGTTTCATCGAACAATTTCATCCTAGATCGGTTCCCGATGCAGCGTCTGTTCGTTATAGGTCACTTTGAGAGATTCAAAGGGGGAAAGCCAAGATTGTTGACGGATCGCTCCCCGCACTTTAGTCATTCCTTTTGACTCAGCGCTCCCACGGATGAAGCGGCGTCAAGGCTGAGCTTGACGCAGCTCCTGCTCACAGCTGTGGTACCCCACCGGCGCCGACCAAGGTCGCAGTCGTCAGTCCTATTTCCGTCATTTCGTCTCGGAGACCTACCGTACACCGCTCCAGATCCGTAAAGATAACTTCCACGAATGGCTTGGGAAAAATTCAGACTCTCCGATCACTAAGGCCGACATCGCGAAAGGGAAAGCAATCCGGCGATCCCCATGTCGTCAAGATGGCGACCTTCGCAGCTAACGCTAAGAAGTGGCACGAACGGCTTGGGCAGGACGGAGAAGTGAGGAGACGTCAGTCCTGATGAGGGAATGCACCTAAGGGGAGACTCCCCGACGGCCGCGCAAGTAAGGAATCGTGCGTCCCACGACCGTTTCGCCATAGCGCACCCAACGTGGGGCTGGACGTGGCGTGAGCGCCAGTAAGTTGGATAAATGGCATAAGGACGGATGCAAATCTGCGACCATCTTTACGAGTGCTGTCAGCGGCACAGCAAGCAGCAAACCCATGACACCCCACAACCAGCCCCAACAGTTGCGGCTACCGGACCGATACTGACGCGATTGGCAATAAATTTCGGAAAAAGAAAATTTGCAGAGACGATATGCAGGACGAGGATCGTTACAATGATCACAATATATGGTCCGGGTGTACTGAACTGAAGTAGGGCCGCTGCAATGGGGAGCGCAAGAGAAAAGATCAGTCCAAGGAACGGCAGCAGATTCAAGAGGCCACTGGCGATTCCAAGCGGTACGGCGCCTTTCATGCCAATGGCGTACAGAATCAGTGTGGTTACTATGAGCATTACGGAGCCGACGATAAAATTACCGGCTACGAAACCACGCACCATCTGGTCTAGGCTCTTTACGAATCGATCTGTATCTACCCTCGAGTTGAGGAGGGCATTCATTCGGATCGCCATTTGCTCCTTGCTGCAGAGCATGAAAAACGTTAGAAATGGAACCACTCCGGCAATAATCAGCACTCCCCAGACAGATCCTGCACCACGCACCAGATAAGCGGGCCAGCTCGGCGATTCCCGTAACCGAACCTCGGGAACTTTTTTACTGGGCTGCACGTCGTTAGAAAGACTCCCGGCACTCTGTTGAACTTTTTCAATCTTTTGGATAATTGGCTCAATCGTTTGCTGAAGTTTCGAGGTATAAACGGGGAGTTGCTCTGCAAAACTCGTGCCTCTTCCATAGAGGTCGTGACCCAGTACGCCGATGAGAGCGATGAATGCGAGGACAACAACCCCAGCGGCCACAACGCGAGGCAAACGGAGTTTCTCGAGCATGACAACCAGTGGGTTAACAAGAATCGCAAGAAATGCTGCCAGTACTACCGTGATACAAAGCGAACTCGCGTAATAAGCGAAAACAGTCAGCAAACCCGCGACTAGGATGAAGAGCAGAGTTGCGATTCTGCGAAGTAGTTCCTCAGATGTTGAGGTCTGGGACGGCCTTGGCGTTTCAGCCACATCAACCTGGGTACGGTCGGTAACCGCCGTATCATTTGTAGCCTTATCAGTCATACGTTTTCCGGCTGAAGATGCACCTCTGACGCACACGAAAGTATTAACTAGACTTTCAATTTCAATCTTTTGGCGATCGAGTGGGATTGCACCCGACCGCCCTAATACGCACGTGTCCTTGCTACCGTTTTGACAATGTAGCCATTTGGCAGGCGCGGAAGTCGGTAGCCCTTACTATGATGAACTGGCTTTCTGATTCTCGACCTGCAGATCATTCACGACTTGCTTCACGTTGGGCACTCCCGTGGCCACCTTCTCGGCAACGTCGCGTTTATGCTGTGAGTTCACTTCTCCCGTCAGCGTGACCACGCCGTTCTTCACTTCGTATTTCACGCTGTCGTGCATCTTGTTTTGGATCAGCGCAGCATCCAGGTTCTTCTCGATGCCTGTATCCAGATCTGAGTTCACGGCCTTCGCTTCTTTTTCTTCGCCCACGGGGATCACGGCAATCTGATCCGCGACAACCTGGGAGCCCGCGATGGACTTTGCAATGGATTCGGCTTGTGACTTGTCGTTCTCACTGGTGACATTTCCGCTGAGGGTCACGATGCCCTTGTCGCGATCCTGACTGACAGCGACGTCTTTGAAGCCTGCCTGATCGAGTGATTTACGAATGCTGTCGGAAACATTAGGTGACTTCGTGGGCGTCGTCAAACAGCCAGCTAAAATCGCGACACCGAGCAGCGCTAACATGGGCATTGATAATCTGAGCTTATTCATAGGTCTTTCTCCTTTGCCCAACACGGGCACTAATTTCCCAGGTGATGAATAGCGGACAAGCGCGTGAAGCTATTGAACCCCGGCTGGCAGCAGAGGTACTCGATTCCATGATTAAAGACAGGAATTGGCGATTTGTTCTCTTCTGGTGCCATCGAGAAGACGTTAGTTCCTGCGCCAACGGGAATATCCCCAACCACCGCCGCCGAGCAAAAACAAAACAAGAAGCACGATCAATAGAGTTTCCATTTGCTGCCTCCCTAATTGGAGGAACCTGGTAACTCATCCGAAGAAGAGTCACGCGATCCCCCCCACATTGTCAGCAAAGGCAGCTACGAATGTCTGTTCAGATCAGGACACTATTCAGCCTGCTTAATTAATCTCGTTTTTGTTGACATGATGAGAATCGCTATGGTCTGGTCTGGATTCGCTGGAACATCGGGGTGGGCCTTTGCAGTTGGCTGCTTGGAAGCTGCCCTTGCCTTCAAGTTCCATATGGGAGTGTACAAAACTGTACAGCGCGCACTCATGACATCCTCTAAAATGCGTAGCTGAATGGCGGGAAAGAGCGAAACTGGCCAGGGCTTTGGGCGAGTCCGACAGTAGCCCTCCTGTCGCCGTTTTTCTCTGAAAAAATCATTGCTTTACCGTGGTCCAACCAACGTTGCGGATATCACTCGGTTGCTTTCATGGCAACCGGAGGGAGAAAACTTATGTCAAAGAAGGCAGCAGAGCATCATCACAAAGCAGCAGAACATCACGAACACGCGGCAAGACATCACAAGGAAGCCGCTAAACACCACGAGGCAGGAAAACACGAGACGGCAGCGCACCACGCGCACCTAGCCCGTGCTCACAATGAACACGCAATGTACCACGCTGCGGAAGCGGCCAAGGCACATCTCGAAGATCACGGTAAAGCCATCCCGGCCCACGCCTAGTTTATTCCGGCGGAGCCCGCCCGCTCCGCTTGATTCATCGCTGGTCATGCTCTCCACCTCGACGCCTAAAGCTTCCCGGCTTGTCGCTGAGTTCGACCGAATCCACTTCGCCCACTATTAAGGGAATATCCTCATGACCTTTGATTTCGATTAGGCAGCCCTCACTTGCGAACGCCTGTTCAAAGTACCGACTGCTGGCTCAACCAACGCGGGTTTGAGTGTGCAGCAAATGAGCGGCCGTAGAATTATCTACCGGCTGCTCATTTGAGTTTCTGGATTCGCTATTACTCGACCCCTAAGGCTTTTTCTCTTCGTGAGGCTCGTTCTGATGCGGTGGCTCGGACTTTGGCGCGGCTTCCGGCTTCGTTGTGGTCTGATGTTGTATCGCAGGCTTCGGCGCGACCTGCTCGCGAGGAGCCGCCGTGGTTCTTACCTGTGCCGGAGCAGGATTCGACGCTTTCTGCGAGGTCGCCTTGTTCTCGGCGGTCTTCTTCTCAGCTGCCTTGTTCTCATTGGCATGAGCTGTGGCTGCCTTGTTCTCGGTAGCCTTGTTGCTTTCAGCGGACTTCTTCTCGGCCGCCTTGTTCTCATTGGCATGAGCTGCAGCTGCCTTGTTCTCGGTAGCCTTGTTGCTTTCGGCGGTCTTCTTCTCAGCTGCCTTGTTCTCGGCGGCCTTGGTTTCAGCGGCCTTAGTCTCCGCTGGCTTGCTTTCGGTGCTCTTGGTCTCAGCCGCTGTAGCGCCCTTAGCCGCCACCACATCCTTGCCGGTAAATTCTCCCGGTTTGGATGTTGCAGCGATTGGCGGCTTGCCATGATTCACGGACTGTAATAACTCGCGGTTCCCGCTGGCGGCATTTTGATGCCCTGTCTGTGCCGCCGTTGCCCGAGTGTGACGCTCATGAGCCGCGGTTTCTTCTGCTGCGCTGGGTCGAGCGGTGGCTCCGCCAGTTCCCCCGTTATAGCTGACATTGTTTCCTGCCCTCTCGCTGCTGACGCTCTTTTCGTATGTGTTGTGAAAGTTCCTCACATCTACGTTGTTCACCGATCTTCAGCTCGTCGAGAACATTCCCCACTGCCGCGGGCGCTTCAATCGGACCAGTGACATGAGAAGCCAAACGAATAGGGGCTTGTTGGCAGCGCCCAGCCACCTGTGCGGGAAGAAAGTGGTTCTTAACCATGAGAGCCAGTATCTGATTTCGCCTGCGGAGTGGTTTTTGATTGGCTGCCAAGGTGGGTGCATACTCAACCGGCGACTTGGTAATGCCCGCCAGAAGCGCAGCCTTGTCGGCATCATTCGCGGTGAGCTCTGTCACTGGTATGCCGAAATAATACTGCGAGGCGGAAGCAAAACCGTACCGACCGTTTCCCAGATAAATAAAGCTCGCGTAACGCGCGAGCAGTTCTTCTTTGGCCCGACGCTTGGATCCGTAATGCTGCCGCATCTCCCGCTCGACCCACAACGCGAGACGCATTTCCTTGACCTTCAGCAAGAGTCTGTTGGCGCCTGGCGCACCGATAAGGAAGGCGAGAACATGCGCCAGAACGCCATCATGTTGCAGTACATTGCTATTTTTCGTGCGTGTAAGTTCTTGCAGGAAATAACCACGCACAAGCTGTTGAGTAATCGTCGAGCCGCCTTGGGGAAACACAGGTGCGCGATCCGCGGCATTTTCGCTACCCGTACCGTCGCCGTGGCCGATCAAAGCGTGAATGTTTGTCTTGGCGAGTATTCGAGGGAGGACGAAATAATCCACGCCTGAGTGGGAGAAAAAGTTTTCATCTTCGGCCGAAAGGATGGCCTGTCGCAGCACGTCGGGAATGTTTGAATATTGCATAATTTCCCGGCGTTCCCTGCCCAATTCGACGAGGACGTGCCCATTCGCATCATAGATGTGACCCGTAGACGGAGGCTCAAGACGGATGAACGCTTCTAAATCGGGTAAATCTGTTCGGTCGTAGTTGAGGTAAATCACGCCGCACAGCACGAAGACAAGTGGAACGGCAGCTAGCAGAGAAGCAACGCGGAGCAAGCGGCTCTTTTTCCAAATTTTCCCAAGGCCGAACAACGACTTATGAAAGGCGCGGTAAGAGCGCAGAACAAGCGGCTGAATCTTAAGTAGGAGAGCTGCTCCCAGCCACACCGGTGGAGATGTTGAGTCTCGATTGAGCGCTTTCCACACTTCCCCTCTCCTCCGCCACCTTCCTGGCTGGAGTAATAAGCCTCCCACAGCAAGAGTTCAGATTCTGTTCGATATGGGTCACATGCATCTCGACCGTCACTCGAGGGCTCATGCGGAGGCCGGTCTTTACCCTCGATGGAAATGGGGGCAGCGGCTCGGGCGTACAAAAGTGCAGATGGAATGGCTGCATAACAAACGGAAGCGAACCGAAGTGATAAGAGAGATTAAGTCCCCTGCCAAGAACGTGGAACGACAAAGAATCCAGCCTTCTACACGCCTCCTGGTTTGCCAGATTGCCCACGTCTCCCTTTTTAAGAGAGTTATTTGGCGTAAAGTGCGGGGCAAGTGCAAGGTCAAAATAGCAGCCTGGGCATCGCATATTTTTTTGACAAACGTACACAATCGAACAGTATTGTGACCAATCAGCCCTGATACTCGATCTCGAAGTCTTAAGAAGGAGACTCATGGTCAGAATATCGAGTATCACCTTTGCATTCGCACTGACGCTTGGCGTATCGGCGCTAGCACAATCGCAACCCGAGACACAAATGACCGAACACTCTGGCAGCACACCGTCCTACCGGATCAATGTAGTGAGCCGTACAACTCCAGCGGTGAGCTATAGGCATCGCAGTGGGGCCACAAAAATCAATTTTCAGGGTACCGATCTGATGCCTGCTGCCGCCGGAGAAGCTAAGGTCGAGAGCAAGCGCGGCGCACTGGAAATTGAAGTAGAGTTTTCTGGGCTCGACAGGCCCACCAGCTTTGGCACCGAATATTTGACCTATGTGCTGTGGGCAATTTCGCCGGAAGGTCGGCCTGTCAACATCGGTGAAGTGCTGGTGGGCGAGAACCACCGCAGCAAACTGGATGTCACCACGGACCTTCAATCTTTTGCTCTGATCGTAACCGCGGAACCTTATTATGCAGTCCGTCGCCCCAGCAACGTTGTTGTTCTCGAGAATTCCATTCGCAGAGATACCGAAGGGGCAACTGAGGTGGTGGATGCTAAATATGAATTGATTGATCGCGGCGGTTACATTCCTACCGGCTATAAGTTCGACCCTGTGGTCATGAACGCCAAATTGCCGCTCGAGTTTTTCGAAGCGCGGAATGCCCTTCGCATCGCAGAATCTGCCGGAGCCGAAACATACGCCGCAGCCAGCTACCAGAAGGCTGTTAACCAGATGAATGAGGCGGACGCAGTCGCTACGACCAAACACGAAAACAAGAAGTCCCTGATTGCCCTATCACGTGAAGTTGTGGAGACCTCAGAGGACGCTCGCGAAATCGCCGTGAAGCATATTGACGACGAACGCACCGAAGCCGAACGTAGCGCTGGAGCAAATCGTGAGGCCGACGCCAATGATCGTGCAAACACCGAATCCCAGCGCCGACACGCCGCCGAAGTCGCCACCGATGATGCCGTTCGTCAGCGCAATGAGGCTGACTACCAGAATCTTAACGCCCAGGTTGCCGCTCAAAAAGCCGAAGACGCCCAGGCGAATGCCGAGCAAGCTCGCAACGACGCTCAGCAAAGCCAGCACATTGCCGAAGCGGATTCCGATCGCAACCGCGCCGCCGCCGACTCATCCGATGCGCAGCTTCAGCAAGCCGTCCATGATCGGGAAGAACTTCGCGCCCGACTCCTCCAGCAATTCAATCTAATACTGGAAACTCGTGACACCGCTCGCGGGTTGGTCGTTAACATGTCGGACGTGCTTTTTGACTCCGGCAGTTACACGCTTCGCCCATTGGCACGTGAGAAGCTTGCCAAGATATCCGGCATCGTGCTTGCTTACCCGTCGCTCATGCTGGCCGTCGAAGGAAACACCGATAGCGTTGGTACCGAGGCATACAATCAGGAACTTTCTGAGCAGCGTGCTGAAGGCGTCCGCAGCTATCTAACGCAACAAGGGATTCCTGAATCTTCGACTACGGCAACGGGCTTTGGTAAGACACGGCCCATCGCGTCAAACGACACCGCCGAAGGACGTCAACAAAATCGCCGCGTCGAGTTAGTGGTCTCGGGCGAGGTGATCGGCACCAAGATTGTCTCCATCAGCCTGCAGCCTGTCGCCACCGCGACGTCCCCTCAGTAACCTTAACCAAGAGAAGAGCCGACTCCTCGGAGTCGGCTCTTCTCTTGCGCTCTATTTCACGTTCTCCAAAGCCCTGACTGAACTGGTTTTGGGAATGCCTGGCGCATCCAATGATCGAGGACGTTGTGTCGGCTTAGATGCGTCCAAACAGAAACGGAGCGCTTACCGCACAGAAGGATCGCGTAGTGGAAGCAAAAGGATAAGAGTGTAAATTCCCAGCGTGGTCCCAAACGGGAGTTCAGAGACCGACAACACGGCCGCAATGAGTGCCAGCATGCGCGCCAGCCGTTGATTTGCCAGGAGAGCAAGGCCAGCCAAAAGCCCGAAAAGCGCACACAGAAGGCTCAAAATCAAGATGCAAACGTAGGCGACGTGAAAATCAGCCATTAGCGTAAATGGATCAGGCACACGAGTGAGGATCGCGCCAAACATAACGGTCGCGGTCCCGCTAAACAGAAAGAGGCAAATCCCCATGACGAGGCGGAAAACCCCATACATGAGCCAGAGAACACCCAAAGTTCGTCGATCGCCGCTCAACTTGCCGGCAGGTGATTCATCCAATGACATTTTCGGCCCCCGATCTCCTGGAGGGACAGCTTAATTCCTGGCTGCCCGTCTGTCTGCTTTGAGACACCCGGCAACCCGCATATGGTTAATGCGCTATTCCTTATAGGAGAGAGAGCCGAACCGGAATTAGGGATCGAATGTGCTTTCGAGTGTTCGCCCTTCATAATGAAGTGCCACCTCGCTCGGGAGGAGCCGGCCCAGATCGCGAACGCCACGCGCGTCAAATTCCTGCACCACCACAACAGTGGCCGGATTCAGCTCGTTTTGTCGCACTGGCGTGCCCACTCGGCTGGAGTTGCACCTGATAAAGATGCGCCCATCATTAAACCACCAGTCGGAACTGCGGTTCTTGGCCAACGTTGTATGCAATAGCGCTTCAACGCATTGCGTCGTCAAGCTGGAACGCGTCGTCTGCAACGCAAGAACCCTGCCGCTTGGGTCGGCGAGCGCCATGATATCTGTGCTCGAAGTATCCAGCGGATTATTGGTGGTGTCCGTAAACTCGCTGGCATCGCTATTTCGCCCGCTTCACCGCGGCTACCAGACCAGGATAGGGATCAGTGGCCTTCCCCTTCCACCACACCCTTTCCGGCCCCAACTCGAAGATTGCAAAATGCAAGTGCGGCGTGCGCGCATCCGCATTTCCCGTCGATCCCACAAAACCGATAACATCCCCACGCTTGACCTGCATTCCTTCCCGCAACCCTTCATCGTAGCGATCCAAGTGAGCGTAGTAGTAACAATATATTCCCATTTCATCGAACTGGTATATTGTGTTGCCGCCCCGCATGCTGAAGAACAGTTTGCGGATCGTTCCGGCCACCACCGCACGCACGGGTGTCCCTCTAGGCTCCAGAATGTCGATCGCCTCATGCCGATGTCCGTTGTGAACTTCTTCGAACTCATCGCGCAGATCCACCAGGGCTAGTCCGCGAATGGGTGGAGTCATCTCGAGAATGGAAGAGGGCTCGCCACCACCAAGAACCAATTGTAAAAGCATGGCAATACAAATGCAGAGCCTCAAGCCTATTCCTCCTATGTATGTCCCTTGGACCTTCCGTAACGCGAGCTTCGCTCTCTCATTCCTCAAACACAACTGGCGTCCCATCTCTGACCAGGTCGGCGACTCTAGTGGCGTCCCAGTTTGTCATTCGCACGCATCCATGAGACGCGGAATGGCCAATCTCCCCAGGATCTGGCGTGCCGTGTATTCCGTAGTACGGAACGTTGATCCCGATCCAGACAACGCCCACGGGATTGTTTGGACCAGCTGCGATCTTCGCCTTGGCATTTGCTGGATCGGCATCCCAGAACAAGTCGGGGTTGTAGTTGTAAGTTGGATTTCGCACCACCGAAGTGACCACCCAATTTCCGCCGGGGAGCGGGTCGTGCACGCTACCGCTCGTTACCGGGGCGTAAAAGATGATCTGACCTTCCCGGTCGTACACCTTCAGGTCCGATGCTTTCCGCGAGACAACGACCTTGACCGCCTCAGCCTTGGCACCTACGCGTTTCCCCACTGTGCCCGCGCCACGTGCGGTGTCCAGGGCCGTTTGTTCTGCACCCAAAATGTTGGGGACGCGGATCTGCTCGCCGGCGGCGAAATGCGCGCGGGGATTCAAGCTCTTGAGCAAGGCCGGTGCAGAGTGGAATTTCTCTCCGAGCTCTTGCAGCACAGATGTGTAGTAAAGGCCAGGGAGTTTCGACTGCTCCGTCGCGTCTTCCGGAATCTCGTCGACAAACGGTCCCGCTACGTCTTCCGCGGTGATTGTATAGGACACGATCGATTCAACCGATCCGGCATCGAGCGCCTGGAGCAGCGCCTTGCGGTTCCGCGTACCTGGAGCAAGCCCGCGCGCGGCTTCGAACGCTGCCACAGCCTCACGGCCATTCTTTCCTTCCTTCCCATCAATCTCACCCGGAGAGAAGTCGGCTCGATCGAGAAGGACCTGCATTTCCAGCTCTGTGACTCCGACTGAATGAGCTGAAAGAGCCGGGCGTTGGGCTACCATCGATTTGGATGTGCCAAGAAAAATCGCCGCGCCTACGACGAAACAGGACAGAGTCTTAAACGTGAATATCATGGCGCCTTGACCCCCCCAACGTGACACCGGGCCGTGGCAGGCAACAGAGACTTGGTTCCACCGACAGTAACGGCAGCGCTGGACCTTTTGTAATTCAAATTCTGCAATTTTCCAGCACTGTCACTCGTTGATTGAAAACCGAACCTAGGATTCGCCGACATTTCACACCTGTCTCATTCAGAGGCAAAGCTCGATAACATCCTAGCTAGCCTCGTCGTCGCTGTCTGTCCTGTGTGGAACACATTTAAGAATTCTTGAAATTCTTCTAAGACTGAAACGAGATCGTCCAGCTCTCTAGTGCCGGCTCCATGTGGTCAGCTTCTTCCAACTTGCGCATTTCCAGGAGAGCCATCAGAAAGGACAGCGTAGACTCCGCGCCTTGATTTTCATTTGCTCGGTCGGGGTGCAAGCCGTCGCGGCAACCGCCCGTAGTCGCATCATAGAGCGCGATCTGAAGATCGTTATCACCTAGGAACCAATTGAAAGCGCGCCATGCCTCTTTGCGCCAGCGTCCCTTTCCTGTTGAGCGATACGCCTCCAAACATGCGGACACGACCGAACAGGCTTCCACTGGTTGTTGGTCAAACCGGGCCTTCTCTGTATTCTTGGAATAGAAGCCGTGTGATCCGATCGGCACGAAATGGCCCTTCATCTCACAACGTTCAATGGTAGCCAGCCAATTCAGAGCTTCAAGTCCTGCCGAAACCATCTCATCGTTCGCGGCGCGTGTGCCCGCCCGAATGAGAGCTTGCGGCAATCGTGCATTTGAATACGCAAGAACATTTTCAAACCAACTCCAGTCCTCCGAGCGATTGGCGCGATAGGAATCTAACAATCGACCTGCCAACGCATCCGCCGCACTGAGAGCAGCGCAATCCCCAGGGAACGAGTCGAGATACTCTTGCAGGCCCAGCAAAGCGAAAGCCCAGGCGCGGGGACTCTTGAATTCGACAGCTGCGGGAAGGGCGAGTTCAAAAAGGCGCCCCGCAGCTCCCCGCAATCCTGCGTTCTTGGATCTGCCGAGCAGTGGTCCCAACCCCCATATTGCTCGACCATGACTGTCTTCTGAATCCTGCGGCTCCTGCCATTGGCGTTCGTAACTGAGGCTGTTTCTGAATCTTTTGGTTGTTGGATCAAACGCAATCCACAGAAAGGCTAGATACCGTGACGATAAGTCGGCTGAGCCCCCGCGCACGCGGGATTCAAGTTCTTCGAGAAGTGTGGTTACGATCAGTGCGCGGGCGTTGTCATCCGTGGTGTAACCTTCCAGATAGTTCGGAATCACAAAAACGGCATGCTCGACGATTCCCGTTTGGTCTGTCATTCGATGAAGGTGGTCCAGATTTATGGTGGGAAGTCGGTCGAGAGTCTTTTCCGTGTTTTGCGCCAAAAATGTGGCGCGCGGATTTCGCAAGCGCTCGTTGTATATGCGCCCAAAACTCTTCATATATTTCTGCGCTGCGCAATTCCACACCATGTCTCTCGCGTATAGATAAGCGCGCTTGCGCATAGCGTGCCTGGCGGTGCCGTTTTCCAGAAGCTCAGTGGTCTTTGCGGCTATCGCGTCGGGATCATCAAAGGGAACAAGTGCGCCGCGTTCTTCGTCCAAGAGTTCGATTGCGTGTAGGTAGGGAGTCGAAATGATTGCTTTGCCGGCGCTCAATGCATAAGCAAGCGTGCCGGAAACGACTTGCCCCTTGTATTTGTAAGGCGTGATGTAAATATCCGCGCCGCCGATCAGCTCCACTAGTTCTTGGGGACTGACAAAACGATTGCGGAAGATGACATTGGCCTCCACTCCGACATCCTTCGCCAGGTTTTGTAAATAGGAGCGGTACTTGTCGCCCTCATGTCGCAAGAGTTGCGGGTGAGTTACACCAGAAACCATGTAAACAACATTGTTGTGACGCGACAAGATCTTTGGAAGAGCTTGGATAACATTTTCTATGCCCTTATTGGGCGAGAGCAGGCCGAACGTGAGCAAAACATCCTTCCCCTCCGTCCCTAATCCATCCTTGTAGAAATTGGGATCCGTAAAAGGCAAATCGGGGATGCCGTGTGGAATCAAATCGATCTTGTCGATCGGAACGTTGAACACTTGCTTCAAGATATCCACCGATTGTTGGCTCATGACGATCAGGCGGTCTGAAAGGGTCGCAATTTCTTGCATCACTGCGCGTTCGTCGGGATTTGGATCGCGAAGTACGGTGTGTAACGTCGTAGCAAAAGGCATTTCCAGGCGCCGCAGCAGTTCGAGGATATGTCCGCCAGCGGGTCCGCCAAAGATCCCATATTCGTGTTGCAGGCAGACCAGATCGATATTGCTGAAATTCAGAAAGTCGGCGGCGTGTCGGTAGGAATCCAGATTATCTTGGGACAACGCGAATCGCACTCTCGCGGGGTAAGTATAACCCTCCTCGGTGTCGTTAACCGGGAGTGCTAGGAGCTCAGTCGCGCCAAATTCCGCATGAATGGCGTCACACAGGTCTGTTGTGAACGTCGCGATTCCACAACGTCGGGGAAGATAATTCCCCACGACTGCGATTCTGTTGGGTAGTACAGCGCGTGGCACTACCGTCGGCACTGTGACTGGCTCTTCTTCTAATATTAAAGAGTGGACTTCAATTAGCGCGACGGGATCTGTAAGAGGCATTATTTTTGGCAGTGACATTTTGAACTCCTGTGAATGCTTGGCGCGCAGGTGAAATCACCGTAGGGCCATCAGAGGGGCTATTTGCTTTTGATGTGCTTTGGCGATCAGACTTCTCTGCCGCATCCGGAATGCGCCCTGGTTTTCAGAAAATATTTGCCTCCTTACTTGTCAAAGAAAACTGTCAACAACGAAGTACCGGCCGTGCCTGGCAAGGCTGTCTGGAAAACCTTTGGCAGTATGCGGTCCGGTCGCTCCTGTTTTCCATAGCGCAAGAACAGAAGCGCACCATCTTGATGTGTGCGTTCCGCCCTCGTGCTCAGGGTACTAACAGAATCTCCGCATGACTGTACAAAAGAGAACAGCACGGATTCTGGTCAATCCCTAACATCTAACATTGGATGTTGAGAAAGAACGCGATTGGTGCAGGCGCTGAAGCCTTGATTGGGCCTTTACAGGTGGTCTCCCTTCTTTCGCGCGCTTTGCGCTTGATTCTTTGAGATTAGGAGGATTTCATGACTGCAGAAATGCAAACATTAGAAGGGACGGGCGCTTCTGCTTCAATCAAACCTTGGATAGATCTTGCGAAGGAACGGGGAATGGCCGACCATCGTGTAATCCGGGATCTATTAAACGCATTCGACAGGATGAAAGCGGGAACGATTACGAAACAAGAATATCAAGCCACAATGCAGGACTTCATTGACGCGTGCTCTGCGATAGAAACGAGTGAAACCCCTCACCTCTGATGTCCGAGCGAATATCTGTGTCAACAAGCAACTATCTTCTGAAAGAGTAACTGCTCTAAGATCTCATCGCGGCGCAGGGTCAAATCGTGGTGCTTGGGGCGTAACGGGGTGGGCATGCAAGCCGACTACTCCAGCCTGATTGATAAACAGCAGCTCGAGAGCCTGAAGATGATCCGGGAAGCGGATAAGTACGCCAAACAGTTGTTGGCGATCGCCCCAGAGGCAGCGGATGCCTATCTCGGCCTGGGCACTGCGAATTTCGTCATCGGAAGTCTGCCAGGGTATAAGCGATTTGCGCTTGGCTTCATCGGAATCCACGGCGACAAGACATTAGGCCTCAAGCAGCTTGCGATCGCCGCCAATAAGGGCCACTACTTGCGCCCTTTTTCGAAGATTCTATTGGCGCTCGCAGCCCTACGCGAGAAAAAGAAAGATGTGGCTCGTGAGCAATTCAAAGAACTGGTTGCAGAGTTCCCCGAGAATCCGCTCTTCACTAATGAGTTGGTAGGGCTCGGCCCCTAAGTCATTTTTCGTCAACCAGACCTCTCGAAACGCGCTTCCACAAAGCACGCTCATGATTCTCAACCCTGCCCAGAATGCCGACAATCCAAGCCTTCGGTGTGAGTTGCAGCTCTCCAGGAATTGTCTCTGCTTAGTCAGCACTTTCGATCCCTCCTAACGCGCGTCGGGACCTGTTTTTTGCCCTCGAATCGTCAGGCTGCAACAAGGTTTCCGAAAACTGAGTTCTGGTGCCTGGCGAACAAAAGCTAGCCCTCAGGAGATCCACCGGGCGATGAGGTAGGCGGCACCTGCGGCGAGGGCACCGATTACAAGTGTCTGGAGGGCACCACGGAGGGTAGGCGCCCCCGTGTAACGAGCCTTGACGAGGCCAAAGATGAAGAGGGCGACCAGTGTGACAGCAACCGAAAGCAGGAAAGCGAAGTGAACTTCTGAAGTGAGTATATAAGGCGAAAGGGGAACCAGGCCGCCAACAATGTAGGCAAGGGCAATGGTGAGGGCGCTGCGCAAGGCGCGTCCGGGGTCCGGTTCTTCTAGCCCCAGTTCAAAGCGCATCATGAAATCCACCCAGACCTTAGGCTTGCGGCGGAGCGCGCCGATGACGGGCTGGCATTCCTCCTGGGTTAGCCCGTAGGACTGGAAAATGTCCGCCACCTCCTTGGCCTCCGCATCCGGGATCGTCTCGACTTCCCTTCTTTCGCGGAGGAGTTCCTGCTCAAAGTGCTCAGCGTCACTGCGGGCGGCAAGAAAACCACCGAGACCCACAGCGATGGAACCCCCAGCAATTTCGGCGAGGCCAGCAACAACAACGACGTGAGAGGAAGAGACAGCGCCGGAAAGTCCGGCAGCCAGGGCGAAGGGAACGGTAAGCCCATCGGACATGCCGATGACGATGTCGCGGACGAGTTCACCGCCGGTGAAGTGGGTTTCGGTGTGAGGAGTTTGCGGCACGGGATTCTCCGTTTGCGCTGAGTTTCAAAGGGTGGTGCTGGGATTCTAATCGAGATACGGGAAGAATGGACGAGACTACTGCACCATGAGATCAGCCGTATTCGCTACCTTGGGTCGACCGCCCGATGCGCTCTATTACCACCTGCGAATTCTGCTGCGGGCGGGACTGGTTGAGAATGCTGGCAATCGCAAGACTGGGCGCCGGCAGGAAGCGCTCTTTCGTGCTCTTGCGTGCGATTTGCGAATCGACTACGACTTAGCGAGACATAGCCATGAGAAAACTCTGACGGCAGTTGTCGGCTCCATGCTGCGTCTAGCGACGCTCACGGGTGCGCATGCGCTTGCGAGCAAGTTACGTCGCGCCGTTGACTGGCTGTTGCACGAAAGCGGTTACGCCCCAGAGCTCCGCTCCATTCGTGAAAGCAGGTCTTAGTCAAGTCACCACCGTCTCTGACACTGACCATTCGAATGGAGTAAGATAAGCGCGTATGCTCTCTCAGCCGCCTGGAGACCAGCTCCGCAGATTGCGCATTCGTTTGGGGATTACAACACGGGATGTCGAAAACCTTAGCCAGAGGATCGCCGAAGAAGAAAATAATCCGGAGTTTCAGATTTCCAACGCGTGGCTCACGCAGCTGGAAAATTCGGATTCGGTTCCGAGTATTTTCAAACTTTATTCCTTGGCCGCAATCTACCACATCAAATTCACCGATTTGATGATTTACTTCGGCGTAGACCTCCAGAAGGTTGGACGTCACCAGATGATTGCACCTTTGCCCAACACACACCTGACTCGGCTGGATGTATACGACGCTGAAAAGACTGTCTCGTTCCCCGTTCGATTTGACCGTTCTTTTGACCTCGACAACACGAACCTGTTAACTCGTATGGTCGAAATCTGGGGGGAGGTTCCCGTCGCTCTTCTCCAGCACCTGGATCTGCGGCACAGCCTGTATGGTTATATCGGCCTACAGGACTTCACCATGTGCCCGTTGCTTCGCCCCGGGTCCTTCGTACAAGTCGATCAGCGCGTGCGTAAGATTCAGCCGCAGCGTTGGCGAACGGAGTTCGATCGGCCCATCTATTTTGTGGAGTTGCGCGACGGCTATGCGTGTTCCTGGTGCGAATTGCAGGACGGGCACCTGTTGCTTCTGCCTCACCCGCTCGCGCCTTGCAGCGTCCGGCGCTGCGATTACGGAAAAGATGCGGAGATCATCGGCCAAGTAACGGCGGTAGCGATGAGGCTGGCGGACACGTCGGAGTTCCCTTCCGACGGAATCGCAAAATCTCCAAGGCAAGCCTGATATTGGAGACGAATAACTCGATCATAGTGGGATCCGCTTCCATGGGAACTGCAACGCGATAAGGTTCAAGTTCCGTCCAAGCCCGAATGAAGTCGTCAGGCGGTTCGTGCGAGACCTGAATATAAGCCTGCAGTTCTGCGACCAGTGCCTCCAGCGACAGCGAAACCAATCTACAAAAAATGTCGCCATGAGAGGCCTTGAGAGCATCGCGGGTCTGCTCTTGGCCATAGCGAGCCGCCAGCCCCTCGTGATGGTACATCCCGCTATTGTAATCTCGAGTGGAGGCCAGGTAGATCAATCGGTCGAAATCGCAGCGCATGACAGAAAGTGTACGTCGCTGAAGGTCATCATAAGCGTTCTTCACGATCACCAGATGGACGGCAGTACTCATGAAAGTTCACGGAGTCGTAGTACTTCCCTACACGGTGACCCGATCGGCCGGCTCCACGGGCTGTACCGCCGTGCCGATTCGTTGATAGAGATCGCCGACGCGTGCAGCCAGCTCCCTCGGCGCGTGCGGCCCGAATAGCTGAATTAGAATTCCCAGCAAACTGCAGAGAAACTTCAGTTCCAGATACCAACCAAGTAGCTTGGTTTCCGCAAGGACGTTCAAGTTCGGGCTTTGGCGAGAACTGAGCCGATGCTCACGCATGATTCGACTAACCTCCAGTGAAATGCGGCGAACCCAGTGCAAGGCAACTGTCCGACGCTCGCTATGATAGTGGCGTCGCAATCGAGAGGACTGGGTACGACGGATAAACTCCTTATCTTCAGGAGAAAAGATTCTTGAGGCTAACTCCGGCGCCGGAGATACGCCGCGGTGCCGAGGAAAATCGTGATGATCCCCAGTGCCAATTACGCGGGCATCAAGTTGCCCATTCCTGATTTTCAGGAACCAAACCACCACCGCGAAGACAGAAACTGCTGCAACTGCGAGTACGGCAATCACGAGCGAACCGCCCATCCGAGACGCGCAAGTGCCCTCCCAAATCGATCACGCGTGGAAGCCAGCAGCAACTCATAGTCACACTCAAGTTGGGAATCGGGAATCGCCTCTGGCAGAGGGTGAGCCGACCAAAGCGTACGTACCCATATTCCGATCACCATGAGGTAGCACATGGGTTGGGCGTATGGCCAGAACGGCTTGATCTGCTCCCAGGAGTAGAGCCACAGCGTCATCTGCACGATGCTAAGACCGATAAACAAGCTATATCCGAGCAAAATGCCTTTTAAGTTCTTACCAAACGGAATTGCGTACCATAAAAAGAGCAAGACGAGTGTCACTACAGCCAGGCCTTGGACAATCCGCAGATTTCGCTCCAGCATCAGCGACGCTCCCGCGACCCGGCTAAGCACGTCTCCTGAAGGAGCCGTAACGGATTTGGCAAAGATTGCTACAAACACGGTCAGGAGAACATAACGCGTCATCCTTGCCGTCCCGGGATACGAACGCAGGGCGACTCGATAGATCTCAAAGATAATTCCTGAGCCGAGGGTTAGACTGAGAAACTGTGTGATCCAGTAAACTTGGAAATAATGGCTGGAGGACCATCGATAAACAGACATCCGAATACAGTCATTAACTGCAACGAAAAACAGGTACGCATAAAAAATGGGAAACTGCTGCAGCAGCTTTTCCTGAAACCCACGAACCAGCAACAACATTTCCAGGAAAACTCCCACGCACCAGATCGTCAAATTCAGCATAGCTGTAAAGTAGTTTCCGGCCGAACTTATGTCGGATGATAACACGAGTAGAGGGGGAGAAGAACAACTCCCCCCTTCACTTGAACAGGTTCCGTGCCGGAAACGTCAGGCCTGATACACAGAACCTGAGATCTGCCTTTTAGGCGGTGGTGGTGGATTCGGCGGAGGGGCAACTCCATCGGCTTGGAGCACCACAACGGCCCCAAAATGCGGGACAGAGACTCTTCCCGACTCTCCGCGGCGGCTAGGGAATAGGGCGGCGATCAGAAGCACCGCTAGAACGCTCAGACAGAACCTAGATCGTGAAAGTTTCATTGACTCCCCCTTTTGCGAAATTGGTCGAACCCAACGCGGTAGGGTCGAGTTCGTGGACCGCGCAAAGTGTATGGGGCGGTAACCGAGAGATCGAAAAAGGGATCTGAATTGCTTGGGATACCAAGCAGGAAGATTTTTTTTTGAGTTTGAACGTTTCTGAGGCTCGCTGTTTCGCGATTCATGCACAACACAAACACTGGTTCTAGCGCGATGTACCTCACTTGTGCCTATGCTGTCTTGCCGTACATCGGCGAGTTGTCGAGCGACCGACAACGAAATTCTGGATCCAAGCTTTCTCGTAAGGCATTCCTGCTTTGCGTCTTACGAAGCCGCGAGCACTAGGACGGAGGGTGCCGGACGTGCATCCTCCCATTGAGGCAACTTCCGAGGGCCCCGCTTTGACGACTGGTCAGCTAACGTCCTGGTGATAGCCTGAAGACTGTGCTTGGAATGCAAAGCAAAAGACAAACGTCAAAGTGACCGAGAGCGAAGGACGGACAGTATTGTTCCTGACGGGCTTTCCGCCTGGGGGATGCATTTTCTTCGATCGTACGTGCGGATCCATGGCGCTTGGAGCCAAATCGAAGTGGAGGCGGAACCCGAGGGGACCATGCGAGTAACAATTGGAGATCGGCTAAGCTGTTCGAATCCGGCGTGTGGCCTGCAAGTTACCGTCACCGAATCGGGTCGCAGCGCGGAAGTAGGGGCATTACCGCTCTGTTCGTGCGGCGCACCAATGAAGAAATCCTACGAGAAACCCACCGTTCAAAAGGTCAAGCTGGTTCGCGAAGAGCGCCTGCCGAACGGAACACGCGGCCCAAGGCAATGAACCGAAGGCGGAGTGAGCGAGTGCTGCTGCAGGTCCGTGTATTCGTGGAAACCGAACTCGAAGCTGGACAACTCGTCCGCGTGGAGGGGTTCACTCTCGTTGTGAACGCGCATGGCGGATTGCTAGAAATGGGCGTTAAGGTGCCCAAGGGACAGAAATTGTTGCTGAGCAACCCTTCTATGGGAGTACAACAAGGTGCGCGTGTGATTGCAACCAGGAATTCTCATGACTCAGTCTTCGCGATAGCGTTCGAATTTGACAACCCGGCACCGCAGTTTTGGCCCATCGCATTTCCACCAAAAGACTGGAATCTGGTAGAAGCCGGGAATTAGCTCTCAGTTTCAGTCTTCATGCATTGGGCATCCGGCGGGAACGAGCTCCACCCACATTTTAACCATCACGCTTGACTCTCGTGAGCCCGCCAAGGACGGGCCATTTGCAACTTCTGCACCGCACAGCGCGGTGGCGGGAGTCTGGCTCAAATTTATTTAGTCGCGAACCGCCTGGCCGCAGAACCTGCTCGTGAGGAGGCGCGCCTGCACGCCGTGCACATCACTGCGTTTTGAGACACTGCCACTGCTTACTTGACGCGTGGGCCAACCATCTTCCCTGCCGTAAATAGCAGGAGAGCACGATCCTTTTCAGACATCCGTGCCAACGCGTTTCTGAACTTATGCAACATCCTCTGCCCTCGTCCGACTGAAGCCCAGTCTTCGTGGCTTCTGAACTTCTCGTGCTCGACGGTCTGATTGCCATCAATGAAGAGCTGATACATCGGCAATTCAAGGGCGCGTGACATCTTTTCTAATGTCTCGATAGACGGCACCGTGTGGCCGTTTTCAACCCGTGAGATGTAGCAACGAAGCAATCCCGTCCTCTCTTCGATGTCCCCTTGAGAGAGCTTTTTCCAGTCCCGTATTTGCCGCAACCGATATGCAATATCCATTTTGCCTCCGTCCCTACTGTTGCTGACGTTCTTATAGTGCAGCTGCAGTATACATCACTATACGCTTACGTAACCGCTGTGTACACAAGAGTCATTGAACGTTTTTCCAAAGTTTTGCACATACAGCGGGATTGACACCTAAAAGAGCAGGGTGTTTACTCGGCGGCGAACCGACGCTCGCGGGGAGACAGGCGCATGTTCAGGTTCACTATCGCCAAAGCGTGGAGACCGCGCCCAACTGTGCGTGTCGCTGATCCCCTTCCTCTAAAGAATCAGTCGAACGCCGAGCTGCTGAAGTTTTTTATCGAGTGGCTCGTTGCACAACGCTATAGCCGGACAGCACGAGAGGCTTACGGTCGGGTCGGGCTAAGATTCTGCCTCTTCCTCGGGGACCAACCGTTGCAATCAGTCACACATCTGGACGTTAGACGTTATCTAATCGAAGTTATGAAACGCGACCTATCCGCCGAGGGACCGAACCGACATCTATGGGCGCTCAGGAGATTCTTTGACTTCCTTTATTTGGGTGGGGTTGTCGATTCTATTGCACCGCGTTTCGTACGCGGTCGCAGTTTTATTCAGAAGGTGCCCAAGACCCTAGGTGAGAACCAAGTCAGCCGCTTAATAAGCGCAACTGAGAACAAACGTGACCGTGCGATGTTGGAATTGCTCTATGCCACTGGCTGCCGAATAGGCGAACTAACGAATATGTTGATAGAAGACATCGACCTGAAACAGCGAAGAATCCACGTTACGGGAAAAGGGAAACAGCGAACCGTTCTTTTCGGACGACCTGCCAAAAGAGCGCTTGTCCGATACTTGAAGAATCGCAAAACGGGGCCGGTTTTTCAGTTCGACACCAAAGTTCAGAAAGGTTCTGTGGGATGGAATGGACGCGGGTGGGTTGGCTATTGGAGGGACTATCGAAGTCCTGACTATGCGGAGAAGCGAACGGGATTGTATTTGGGGGGTGCGAAATTGACCGAGCAGCAAGCCATACGTAGATTCCGTGAACTGATTCCCAAAAGCAGTCTTGAACGGCCACTCAAGGATCGTCCACTGTGTACTGCTGCTGTCAGCCGCGTGATTCAAAAAGCAGCACTCAAAGCTAAGTTAGGGCGGGTTACCGCGCACATGATCCGCCATTCTTTTGCGACACACCTGCTCGATCACGGTGCGGATATTCGGCTTATTCAGGACCTTCTTGGCCATAGCTCACTCGTGACAACTCAGGCATACGCCAGAGTTTCAAAGAGAACGATCACGGGAACCTATTCCAAGTGTCACCCAAGAGGGTAAAGCAATGAAAACCAACGTGGAAGCCAAGGAACAAAACTCAGGCGCACCCGGTGCAGAACTTACAAACGACGCAATATTCCTTCAGCCTTGGTTTCTTCCTGTCGAGGTGTACCGCGCCATACGTCGTCTACTTCCATACATCCATCTCTTCAAGATGCGATATTACTTCGAGGATTATGGCTGTCTGAAATGTGGGAAAAAGAATGTGCTGTATCAGAGCAATGGATTTTGCGAATCGTGCGGAGTGGTGATTAGGCATCGCATGAAACAAGCCCTGAAGCGCCGGTTAAAGAAAGTCGGTGTCCAAGCAAACTGTGCCGACGTCGCAGACAGCGATGGAATGTTGGTTGCCGAGCGGATTTTGTCGGGCCGTAAGCACTAACCTACCAACGCCGCCTACCCGATAGACGGCTTTCTCTAACGAGATCGGCCGTTGCAAGAGTTATTTTCTTGGGTGTTGGCCTCCTCAGGGCACACTCATCCGCTCGTTCGTAAAAGCCCTTGATCGTTGGGCTCGTGTGTTCACCCTTGACGCTCGGATCTGTGTCGCTTCAATCAGCCGCTGGGACATCTGAGACGGCGATTCTAGCATAGTGACGGCCGTGCGCATCGTACCCTGCCCGATGCAAAGCTCTGCCACGCGGCTGACTTCTCCTGAAATGACGTGCCGATGGTCTGACCCAGCTTCGCTGAGCACCAAGCAGAGCGTTGAAGCTGTTCTCTTACCCGAAGGCTAATCGGGGTCAATCCCCAACAACCTTCTTCAAGCTTTAGGTGTGAACTTATCTTGACCCGCCGCACCTGCCCTGCAACCTGCCCCAACATATGGGGGTGTGCAATATCGAACATACAGGAATCCCCCTACTTGGCTACTTTGTACGTCACCGTACTTGTCCCACCCTTGGTGCGGCGATGATTGCGTCTACCTCAGCAAGCTGCGTGTTGTTCTGAAAAGGAAAGGGCCATGAGTGACGAATTGTTCGTACTGAGTGCAAGCCAGCAGGTCAGTGTGCTGGTGGCGGATGATGCCGATGTAATTCGCAGAACGCTAAGGAGCTTCTTAAGAGAAGAGCCTGCTATAAAACTGTTGGGTGAAGCCAGCAATTTCGCAGAGGCAATCTCGATGACGGCGGCTTTGAAGCCAGACGTAATCCTCTTAGACCTGCACATGCCAGATGGCCACTCATTCAAGCCAGAGTTCGTGAAAGCGAATCTCTCTGGGGCACGGGTGCTTGCTATGTCTCTTTCCGGCGATTACGCAAGCGAAGAGGATATTAGACTTCTTGCTGAGAACTTTGGTGCAGTCCGGACGTTGGACAAGGCAAAGTTGTGCGATGAACTAGTTCCAGCGATTCTGCAAACGGGGAATTGAACCCCGTCATCGGGGCATACAGACCAAATTGTTTCGCTGGTATGTGGCCTTGTGGCCGCAATTCGGACATTTAAATTCTTTACCGCTTTCCGGAAAATCCGGCTTTTCTGGAAAGAAATAGCTTTCCAGCGTGTCTTCAATGGGGTATTTGGTTAACTCCTGATTGCAATTCGCGCAGTTAAGAACCCATACAGCCATACCGCAGCCTCAGCTTAAATCCACAATATTAACCGATGGAGCGAATGGATGTACCCACAACGCTGTATCTTTGCACATTCTGCCTCTGCACATTCTGCCCGATGCAAAGTTCTGCCACGCGGCTGGTTGCTTAGCTACTAATTCCAGCGACGAACATCGTGGCTATTTGATCGCTGCTATAGCACTACAACCTTTCCATTTGCTCGGATGGGGACCCAAGAAGAGGAAAGAGGAAAAGAACGAACAGCCCGTTGTCGTGGTTCACGTACCAAAAATCACTACAGAAGTACCTGTATGTTCCCGGATGCACAGTGTAGATAGTATGTTTACTTGCGAGTACCTGAATGTCCAAGGGTATATTACTCGTCGACGATAACTCCGGCATTCGTGCACTGATTCGGCGATTCGTCGAAATCAGTGGCTATAAAGTATGCGCCGAAGCTACCAATGGTTTAGATGCTATCGATCGCGCCGGCGAGTTTGAGCCGCAACTGATTTTGATGGATTTGTCGATGCCGGGTAGGAACGGAGCGGATGCGGCGTCAATTTTGAAGAGCAAGATGCCCGGTGTACCCATCATTATTTTCACGATGTTTGAGTTTGGAGACGCAATCGCCAACGCTGTTGGAGTGGACGTCATGCTAACAAAACCCGAAGGACTACACCAATTAGGTGACCATCTGAAACGCTTGCTGGGAACCGAGACCCTGAGTGCCAATTCTCCATCGGCGTAACCGCGAGTAGCCGGTTTATCAGCAACTCTTTTACTTTTGCTCTTTCTCGTGAACTCGCTGCTCAGCCCGTGCGACGTCTTGGTCAGATGGACGAGCACATGGTTCAAGTTCAGAGTCTCTCAACCACACGTCGGGAACGCTGATTGAAAATTTTCGGAATCGCAGGTCGTGCTGAAACAGGAAGCGAACTTCCCCTTGATAAAACCGTGCAGATTTGACCGTCCCCTTCGCGTAGGGAGTGACCAACATGCGAACGTAGCTTCCTATCACTACAACCTCTCCATTTGCTCGGATGGGGACCCCAAGAAGAGGAACTCGGAGGAAAGGCGAAGCTGCCCTTAGCGCAGTGGGCCCCCATCAGAATGGTGGGGACAGGCGACAGTCGTGTATGTGACTTGGGTCACGGCTGTTCGCCGCTGACCTGTTCGCTTTTCTGGTTCGTTGTCGCCAAGTGACCAGGCAACGCGGAGCCCTGTAGTCAGCAACTTTATTTTATTCAACGGCGTTCATCCAAAACTAATAGATGCTGCCCATTTCTACTCAACTGAATTAAACCCAGAGCGAAACGCGCCAAATTTTACAGGCACCTCCGATTTATCAATCGGCACAAGTACGATAGGCGGCCCAGAAAATTCTGCAGTGGCTACGGAAAAACTAGGCGCGGCGATTTCTCTGTGCGAACTGGGCCGACCGAGACATACAGTTCGCTGCCCACGCCTGTTCCAAGTTTCCACGGTCGAACAAACCAAATAAGTAGTACGTCGCGGCTGGCGACAATGTCCGGAAGGCGGGAGGCTAGTGTCGCTCCTATTGCTTATCGTAGACCTGCACGTCGTGTGTTTTTACGCCGGCCGTTGTAGTGCCTGTCGACTCGACGGTAGTAACCATTCCGTCCTTTGAAACCATCACTTTTGAAGTGCCAATTACTTTATCGCCCTTTTTCAGGGTCGCCACGTAGTGGTTCGAGTCTGCGCGCTTGGCGGAAATGGCGTCTGCACCGCTTGGAATTGAACCGGAGATGGGATTGTCTTTGCCGTCAAATTGGACGGAAAAACCGTACGTGATAGGATTTCCGTCGGCGGCGACTCCGTCAAACGTGTATTTCACGCCATCACCTTGTGCTTCGACAGTGCGGGTCAGGCTCTTTGGCGCTGGTCCGGGGTCGAATTTCGATTTTGTGACATCAAGCCTCCAAGTTCCGACAAGTGGGTTGTCTTGCGCGAAAGCGGGAGCGCAAACAACGGCTGCTAAGGCAACAATAGAGGCAAATTTCAACAATCGCATTGTGTTTCTCCTTAAGTTCTATCCAAAACTTTAACTTCATTCCCATGAGGTCAGAGAAGAAGCGCACTCGGTCCAGGCAGGGAATCCGATTGCATCTTCCTTTCTCACTGGCTTTGTGCATCCTATGGATGTTTATGTCCGCTGGCTGTTCTGTTTGACACAGTTTTCCAAAGTTCTTCTTGGGAGGCGAGCGACAGTGGATGCCAGAGGTTTCAAGGACAAACTAGCAGTCCGCTTGGAACCGTTGCACTTGCGTCCTGACTAGCGACGATGTTCGTCGCTTCTACTGCTTAGGATGGCGTCTGCGCCACTCTTTGCGGGCTTCATCCAGTTGAATCTTGTACGGGTACGGCAATCCGGAGACTCGGATACCCGCAAGGCTCCTAGCATCCTTGCCGAACTCGATTAGTTCCTCGTCGCCCATAGCCTGCAAGCGTTCACGTAATCTACGCAGATAGACATCCTCGGATTCGAAACCAATCATGTTGGGAACTCCGCAGTGAGATGCGGTAGGAGGAAGGGATTAAATTATTACTCAGAGTCAATCTGCCGCACATCAGTGCCTGTGGTTCTCCAAAGACCGTGCGCGATCAAGTTCTTTCAGTTCACTCGAAATATCGTATAGTTCGGCGATGTATTTCTTTGTCGCCACATGCCCATGCCTTCGCCTTTTCTCTAATATCAGTGCAACCGTCTCCAAGCGTCGGTAAAGCTGATATAGCAGGGAGTGTCCAGACTGATTCCAATGTACTCCGATTATATCTTTTGCGCTCATCTTGCTCTCGACTAATCAGCGACAACCTGTGTTGGGCTTTTTCGGCACGGCAGGATTGTATATCAACGGCGGGGGATTGGGATGGGTGCCGTTGGGCACCAGAACCCACTTTGCTTGGGGCAAAGTTATCCGCTTCTCGCTCAAAGCACGAATTGACTGGACAGGCACAGAACAAGCTGACAATATCAGCTTCTCCTATCGCTGCTTCGTCCTTTTGTCCCCGTAAAAGCTGAGCACAACCCCTAGGGTTCGATGAAGAAAGCGAACACCAATGGTCGCCCCTTTCGATGTTTTGGCTGTCTCGGACGGCAAACCTACTTGGTTGGGTTGTGCCGACACTCTCTCGAAAGCTCTTGAATTGGCAAATGAGAACGGGTCGGGCTTGTACCTCGTCTATTCGCAGCAGACCGCAGAAAAGAACTTTTACGAAGTCACATCGGGGGGGAGCATTGTCCGGGTTTCTTCCTAAAGGAGTATACAGCTGCGAGCGGGCGTCTTCCTGCGAGTTCTCTGAGGCGTTCACGCTCTACTTCCCGCCCGTGACTCCGGATTTCAGGTAATCGTGATCTCTGAGAATGCCCGTATCTGGATAACTTCCATATTGCCGACCATTCGGGAGTGAGCCGGTTCGGTCAATTATTAGCGCCCTTGTTTGAGGGCTCTATCTGGTTGCAACCTCGGTTTCACCTGCAGCAACGCTATATTTCCAGATACGCGATTCGTTCCTGTTGGGGCTGATCGTTGGTGCGGCATCTCTGCTGGAAGGCGGCGGCTCCGTTCTCGAAGAACTCCTTCTGCCAGCGGTAGAACAATTTCTTGGAGATGAGTGGATGAAATCACCGGAAACTGCCTTTATGCTGGGGATGATCGTTGAAAGGAAAGAATTCCATGACTGAATCAAGCTTACGGCGCAACACCGGTGTGTTCGGATTGCTCGCCACACTCATCTCGCTGGTACAGTTACCGCTCTACTTTATTTACGAGGGTGCGCCTCCGCAGTGGGACATCCTCACGCGCGTTCTGGTGAGTATCATCGGCAGCGCGCTTTTAGTCGTTTTTCTGACCGGCTTCCGGCTTGTCATTCGCCAGGCAAGTCTGGAAATGGAGTGGGCCTCTACTATTCCACTCGTCTCCGGGCTGATGTGGCTGACGTTCAGCTTCGTGGCCCAATCGATGGAAGCTGGAACTGCGATTGTGTCTAAGATTCCAATCGATCCGACAGTGGATGGTGTCCTCGCCCCAGGACAATTTCTCCTGTTTGGATCCATTGGTCGGCTTATGACAACCCTGCTTCTCTCCGCCTCGGGCTTCGCAATATTGCGCGGACGTCTCATGCCAGCTTGGCTTGGCTGGTTAGCCTGGATTATCGCTGTGGTCAACCTCGCGTTTGTTCCAGCCATGTTTTTCGGTCCCGACGCGGCTCAGTTTTACAGCGCAGTCGGGTGGGGTACGACGGCAACGGCTCCATGCCTCGTCCTAATTTGGATCCTCATAGTGAGCATCATCTTGATCAGAACTCCCGCCAAGCCTGAGGCCTGACGCCATACCTCGACCAACGATTTGCGGAGATTCTTTCCACGGACGCACTGGACCGAGTTTTTCCGCACCCTGCTAGGTCACCCCTCCTGGATCGTCGGCAATCCGGAAGTAATCTGTCCTGGCTCGGGATTAGTAATGGGAAGTCGGCTTTTCGTCAGGAAATCAAGAACTGACGAGATGCGCGTTTATCGGTCCGAATCACGAGAACTAGCCAGCTTTTTGCATTGCCCGCGATTCGCCAAGTGCGGCTAATCGCGTCGCGGGTGTAAGATTGCGGTCTTCTTGCCAATTTCTCGATGGCGGAATCTTGCGAGGTCCGCGATGCGTCTCCTGTTTCTACTTGCTTCATTGCTTGTTGCCGCGATCACTGTTGCGCAAACACAGAAGGCGAGTGGCGTAGCGGACTTCGTAAGCGTCGATACACCAGTCTTCGTTCTTGACCACGTGCGAGTCATCGATGGAACCGGCACGCAGGCGAAGGAAGACCAGGCGATCGTGATCGCGAACGGCAAAATACGTTTCATCGGCCCGGATGAGTCGGCCGAAATCCCTCCGGCTGCCAAACGAATGGACCGCTCTGGCTACACGGTCATCCCTGGTCTGGTTGGAATGCACGACCATCTGTATTACACCGACTCCTACGCCTTGCAAGTTGTCGACGGAAAGACTGGCGAGCCGGGGGCGTTTCTTGCCGAGATCCCTTATACGGCGCCACGACTCTATCTAGCCGCTGGCGTAACGACAATCCGCACGACCGGAAGCGTGGAGCCTTATGCCGACTTGAAGGTCAAGAGCCGGATCGACGCGAACTTGATGCCGGGACCCAGCATTGATGCGACGGCACCGTACCTGGAAGGCGCTCCGACGCGATTTGCGCAAATGCATGAACTGACTGGATCGGACGATGCGAAACGCATGGTGGACTACTGGGCGGCGGAAGGCATGACATCGTACAAGGCGTACACGAACATCACGCGCGACGAGTTGAGGGTGACGATCCAGCAGGCACATGCGCACAAGCTCAAACTGACAGGGCATCTTTGCTCGGTGACCTGGCCGGAAGCGGTAGCTCTGGGAATCGATGATTTCGAGCATGGACCCGTCTTTACCGACACCGAATTCGTTGCGGACAGGCAGCCGGACGTATGCCCAGCGGGTGGCGGCAGCAGCAGTTGGGCCAAACAGGACATGAACGGAGCGCAGGTGCAGGAGATGATTCACAATCTGGTTTCACACCATGTCGCGGTGACCTCGACGCTCCCAGTGTATGAAGCTGGCGCGCCAGGACGACCGCCATTGCAGCAGCGCACCCTAGATGCGATGTCCGCAGAATCGGCGCAAAGCTACCTGACCGCGCGCGCTAGATTGGCTTCAGAGTCGCCGAGGGCGGCGCTGTTGCGCAAAGAGATGGATTTTGAGGTGGCATTCGTCAAGGCAGGAGGCTTGCTGCTCGCCGGTCCTGATCCAACTGGAAACGGTGGTGTACTACCAGGGTTCGGCGATCAGCGCGAAATGGAGCTACTCGTGGAAGCGGGCTTCACTCCAGTGGAAGCCATTCACATCGCCACCGAGAATGGCGCCGTATATCTCGGCCGGCAAGATCTAATTGGAACCCTCGCACCTGGCAAACGGGCAGACCTCGTTTTGATCAAAGGCGATCCCTCAAAACGAATCGAGGAGATCGAAAACGTGGAGACGGTGTTTAAAGCCGGAATCGGCTACGATTCCAAGAAGTTGATTGATAGCGTGCGAGGACAGGTCGGAATTCGTTAGGCGCATAACCATGGGTGCTACCGACTGGCACCAGCGCGATTCCGGACACGTGGTCGGACACGATGAGATCTGATGCTGGCATACCGCCATTAGTAATGGGAAGTCCGCCAGTGTTCAGGAATTCTGATCGGGCCTCAACGCCGGGATACCAAGACCCTCAGGGCGAGAGCGTCTTTGACCCTACCTTCGGAATGCGGTTATTCGAGTATTTCGAGACCTTCAAGGGCTCGCCCTGGCTTGCGTTGCTCCTCGTTCACCCGGGTAACGCATCGTTTGGACTCCCAATTCTCGGGGCGCATCGCAGGCATCCTTAATTCCTGGAAGCGGTACAACGGTTTAGCAAGTTCGAGAGTCCCGGCGCCTGCTGTTCGGAAATCAACAATTTAGCGCGGCCCGTCAACCTCGTTTTCGGGTCAAAATGTCGTATTCGGGAACAATTGTTCCCCAAACTGTTCCCCAATCCGGCCATTTTTATCAAATGGCCGACGGTTTCTCATAGGTAGGGTGAAGTGAATAGCTTTCGGGGTACGGAACCCCCCGTTTTTTGCGAGGAAGATTGACGAAGAGCGAGCAATCTGAAACCAAGTGGTTAGTTTCGATCATCCGTTGTCCGGGCCCGCGATTTTTTGAAGCACAGAATTCATCCGGAAGTCCTCCAGCGAGCTGCCCACCGCGATCTCATCTTGAAGATCGGTCGAGGCCGCTACACTCGCAAAGATCTACCGATGGATATCGAGCGCCAGATTCTGTTAGCGACGACACGGGTCCCGCACGGCGTTGTGTGCCTCGAGTCCGCATTAATGTTCCATAGACTCATGCCTGCGGACGCTGGTCCGATCTGGATGGCGATCAGCCCCAGGGCAAGAAAGCCCATCGTGAATGGTCAGTTGCTGCGCTTTGTCCGCTTTGGCGGCAATGCGCTGGCCCAGGGTGTCATCAACACGAGAATTGACGGGGTGCCATTCGCGTTTACAGCCTGGCCAAAACAGTCGCCGATTGCCTGAAGTACCGAAAGCGAATTCGTCTCAACCTCGCTCAAAAGGCGCCCGAAGAATGCATTTTTCACAGAAAATGCACTATCGAGAGGCTGAGACATTTTGCGAAAATCTGCCGTGTCGCGAAACTCGTTCAGGCAGCATATTCGTCAACGCCGAGGGCAACGCCTCCCAAGGTGGACGTGATGCCGTTATAGTAGTCGGTCAAACACGCGCCAGAAAGAACTTCAGTTCGACCTTCTCTCCAGGCCGCATACGGAAATCCTTTGAATTGATTTTCATCTTCCTCCGTTCGACGTCACGATCTGAGTGGGTCGCGCTTACCACACATGCGGCTCACGAGGACATTGAAGCAGCCTTCGTTTTTCCTGCCTCGTTTTTCCGAATCTCGCGCTCCGCCTCTAGCCAGTCTTGATCTGCCCGGCTTTCGCCCCGGACTCGCTGCTCGTAGAGTTCATAGGCACGTGCAGCGATCTGCGGTGTGAGATCGAGCGGCTTCTTGGCCAACAAGGGGGCTTTCGTAGGGTCAAAAATACGATAGGCGAGCAGCTTCACGCGGTCATTCAGCAGGAACCAAACCAGAGCATATCCCCAAACGAATCCTGCCCAGCGCCAACCGAGCGGCGTCATAAATAAACCATAAACCGCTATCAACGTCGCCACCATTTGCGTACCGAGCACGGCCGCCCATAGAATCCGCGCGGGGCGTATAGACCAGAACGGGCCGCGCGTGCGCGTCAGGAAAATCGTCAGATGCCCGGCCACGGACAGCTTCAGGTACATCAGCGTCTGGATGTGCGCACGATCGAGGTGAAACACGCGCTCGCCCAGATAAAAAAGGCCAAACGCCGCCACGACTCCGATAACGCCCAGCACGGTGGAGATCCCCAGCACGAGGCGCATGTTCCAGGCCTCGGGCTTATCCTTGTAATGAACGTTGTCATAGGCGATGGACAGGATGGCGCCATCGTTGAGCAACGCCAGCATCACAATCATCACCGCAGTAACCGGATAGAAGTTAAACACCAAGATCGCCAGCGTCATGAAGAACAGCACGCGCAGGGTTTCGGCGATGCGGTAAATCGCGTAGCTGTTCATCCGCTGGAATATCCGGCGGCTCTCCTTGATCGCGTCGATGATCACCGATAGGCCGGAGGCCAGGAGCACGATGGACGCCGCCGCGCGGGCGGCGTCTGTCGCGCCGGAAACGGCGATGCCGCAGTCTGCTTTTTTCAGCGCGGGGGCGTCGTTCACCCCGTCGCCAGTCATACCGACGATGTGGCCAAGTTTTTGCAGGACATCGACAATGTGGAATTTGTGTTCGGGGAATACCTGGGCGAAACCGTCCGCCTTTTCGATGGCCTCGGAGGACTGCGACGTCTCTTGACGTTTCGTGTCGCCCAATCCGCTGGCATCGAGGATGTTGGTACCCATCCCCAACTGTCGAGCAGTTTCTTGGGCGATAGCCATTTGATCGCCCGTAACCATCTTGACGCTCACGCCCATCTGCCGGGCGCTCGCGATAGTGGCTTTCGCCTGCTCGCGGGGCGGATCGAACAGCGGCAATACCCCAACAAACCGCCACTTATTTTCCTGGTCTGCCCGGGCTACGCCCAAGGAACGGAAGCCACGAGCCGCAAATTCATTAACGGCCTTCTCGACGGCGGGTTTCACTTCACCGGCGTTGGTGGACATCTCCAGAATCACCTGCGGCGCTCCCTTGGCGACAAAGAACTGCTTTCCATCCGCGCTCTTGACAGTGGCTTCGGTGCGCTTATGCACCGGGTCGAACGGCTGGAAATGGACCACCTGATAGCCTTTCAACGCCTTGTCATCCTTCACGCCGCCGATTACCGCGAGGTCGATCGTGTCCTTGTCTTCCGCACGTGAAGCTAGTGCGGCGTCGAAGATGACTTGGTCGGCAGGGATACCGCTAATGCTGAATGGATTGCCCAATGTCAGTTTGTTCTGGGTCAGGGTGCCGGTCTTGTCTGAGCACAGCACGTCCACACCAGCTAGTTCCTCGATAGCCGACAACCGAGTGACAATCGCTTCTTTTTTCGCTAGAAGACGTGCGCCGACGGCCATAGTCACGGACAGTACGGTTGGCATCGCCACAGGGATCGCGGCCACCAGAAGCACCAGGGCAAACTCCAAGGTATTGAGGATGGGATCGCCACGGAATAGCGCCACGGCCAATATCAACACGACCAGAGACACCGCAAGAATGATCAGGTAATCGCCAATCTTCAGCACGGCACGCTGGAAATGGCTGACGGTGTGCGCCTCTTGCACCAGTTGCGCAGTTTTGCCGAAATAGGTGTTCGCCCCGGTGGCGTACACCATCGCGTCGATTTCACCCTGACGGATGATCGAACCGGAGAACACCGCATCGCCGGGTTTGCGAGTGGCGGGCAAGGATTCGCCTGTCAACGCGGACTGATCCACCTCGACAGGGTCGCCTTCCAACAAACGCGCATCCGCCGGCACTATGTCGCCGAGGCGCACGCGGATGACGTCTCCCGGCACCAACTCACGCGCCGCCGGAGTGACCCACTTCCCATCGCGTTTCACTTTGGCATTGATCGCCAGCTTAGCCTTCAGAGCGGCGATGGCATTGCCTGCCTGGTGTTCTTCCCAGAATCCGACCACAGCGTTGGAAACAAGCAGGAGGACGATGATGAAAAAATCCAGCCAGTGCCGGACAATCCCCGACAGAATTACGGCCGCTTCAATCATCCACGGGATGGGGCCCCAGAAATAGGTGAGGAATTTCAGGAAGGGATTGGTTTTCTTTTCTTCAATCTCGTTCGGGCCGTATTGCGTCAGCCGTTTCTGAGCCTCAGCTTGACTGAGGCCCTCCGGCGAGGACCCCAATTTCTTCTCCACTTCCAGCAGGGGTAGGGATTTCAGATCGTCCTTTGCATCAGGCTTCGACCGCTGCTTCGATTCAGGATGCCTGGGCTTCGATTCCAGTTTCGATTCGGGTTGGTCGGCATTGACTTTCATCTTGGGTATCCTTTTCTTGTCCTTTGCCTTCACCGAGTCTTGGTCCGAGAGGTCTTGTAAAATTTGTGGACTAGCGTGATCTCCTGGCGATTGTCGGGCTCCATCGCCAGTCCCAGGCGTTGCAACTTAAATCCACTCATCAAATCTCCTCACAAGGTCGCGCTGGCTGATGGCCATCTAAGCAAGCAATAATTGCTTCAGTAACGCATTTTGTTTCATTGGGACCTCGAACTGAGATGGAAACGACGCCTGCTTCTACAGCCGGATAATCGTTCCCGCCGACGAACAAGGCATCGCCAATGTAAATCATTTCTTCCAATCGAAATGCCTAGGAGATCTCGCAGCTTTCTGATTCCGTAGCCTTTGTCGATGCCAAGTTTAGTGACATCAATGGATGTCGCGCCGCCGAGTCGCACAGAAAAACTCGGGAATAAAAGTGTCAAGGATTGCTTTGATTTTCTGCCGCTTGGCGAAATCGGGGTCCCATTTGTCCTTCTTTTCCAAGGGGGCTCGCTGACCCAATGCGAGAATACGTGATCTGGCTTCCTCTGTCTTCAATTGCCTCTCCCCAAACTTTTTCGAGCCTGGAAACCTGCCAGTCCGACCGCTGTCTTAAGAGAGTTGTGATTTTGTGTTTTTCATCTGCGCTGAAATCTTCTGAATAGAGTTTTTTCCAGTCGCCTGTGTATTTGAAGAACTTCGTTCCGCATGTAGGAAGGAGAGACAAATTCACCAAGCGTTGGTCATGGGGAAGATTGAGAGAGTAGTTGTTTCTCAAACTGTGGCCAATCGCCTCCGGAAATCACCGCGACTTTGACCATGCCGAGGAGGTCATGCAGTCGTGCCGCCATTTCGACGTCAACGGCGGACTTACTTTCGGCAACTGTACCGTCGAGATCGAAAACAATCAGCTTTTTCACTTCACTACCGCCTCTGCATTCTTCCCATCGGATCCGAGTTTTCCGCCCGCCGGCCATTCTGCGGTTGTTGTGCAGCGATAACGCCCGCGTTCTTCTATTTTTCGAGTGCACCTGACTGCGACTGCTGCGGTTGGCTGCCCGGCGCTAGCGACAAGTCAACGCTCATGAAAAAGACGGTGATTGCAACAACCATGAGAAATAGGCCGAGCCAGAAACGCCAGTCGCGGTGCGTGCGCCTCCAGTAAGCGACATCTTGGTGAGGAACGTGTTCTCCATCCACCGCTGCATGCGGTTGGTGATTGTGCTTACTCCATGCATTGCTTCCCTGCTTTCTCAATCAGACATCGAATGAGCTCCAATGAACTTAGTTGCTGCTCGGTTCCTTCCATTTCCAGTCGCGTATTTCCGGCATATCTTGGCCGTACTTGTCGATGTAGTGTTTGTGCTCGATGAGCTTGTCCTGCATCTGCTGCTTCAGATAGGCGCCCTTGGAACCCAAGTGGGGCAGCCGATCGACGACGTCTTGCACGAGATGGAACCGGTCCAGGTCGTTCTGTACCCTCATATCAAAGGCCGTCGTGATGGTGCCCTCTTCCTTGTAGCCCCGAACGTGAAGGTTGCTGTTGGTGCGGCGGTAGGTCAGCCGGTGGACCAACTGCGGGTATCCATGAAAGCCGAAGATGATGTGTTTATCTGTAGTGAAAAGCGAATCGTAATCCGTGTCGCTAAGTCCGTGCGGATGTTCGCTGGCAGACTGCAGCTTCATCAGATCGACGACGTTGATCACCCGGATTTTCAGATCGGGCAAATGCTGGTGAAGAATGGAAACGGCGGCCAAAATCTCCAGCGTGGGCGTGTCTCCGCAGCAAGCCATGACCACGTCCGGTTCGGAGCCTTGGTCGTTGCTGGCCCATTGCCAGATGCCAATTCCTTCTGTGCAATGCACGACCGCGGCGTCCATGTTTAGCCATTGCGGGAGCGCATGTTTCCCCGCTACAACGACGTTGACGTAATGCCGGCTGCGCAGGCAGTGGTCAAAGACTGAAAGCAGACAATTGGCATCGGGAGGCAGGTAAACGCGAACGATGTCGGCCTTCTTGTTGATCACGTGGTCGAGAAAACCAGGATCCTGGTGGGTGAAGCCGTTGTGATCCTGCTGCCAAACGTGAGAGGCAAGCAAATAATTCAGCGAGGCGATCTTCCGGCGCCAGGGTAGTTCTAAGGTCACCTTCAGCCATTTGGCGTGCTGGCTGAACATCGAGTCGACGATGCGAATAAAGGCTTCATAGCTGTTGAACAGCCCGTGCCGCCCGGTCAGAAGATATCCTTCGAGCCAACCCTCACACTGGTGCTCGCTGAGCATAGAATCGAGAACACGACCGGAGGTCGCGAGGAATTCATCATTTTTTACTTGCCGGGCGTCCCACTGACGGTTGGTGACTTCAAAAACCGCGCCCAAGAGATTCGAAACGGTCTCATCGGGACCGAAGACACGGAAATTACGCTGATCCTGGTTCAGCTTGGTCACATCGCGGAGGAACTTACCCAACACGAGAGTATCTTGGCCGTCAACGGCACCCGGCGAAGGAACATTTACCGCGTGGACGTGGAAATCCGGCATGCGCAAGTCGCGCAGCAAAATTCCGCCGTTGGTGTGCGGATTAGCGCCCATCCGTCGGTCGCCCTTCGGGGCGAGTTCGGCCAATTCCGACATGAGCCGGCCATTTTTGAACAACTCCTCGGCCTTGTAGCTCTTCATCCAACTTTCAAGCTGCTTGACATGATCGGGATGCTCGGGATCCACAAGGAGCGGCACCTGGTGCGCTCGGAAGGTGCCCTCGACTTGCAGGCCATCGACGACTTTGGGTCCTGTCCAACCCTTGGGTGACCTCAAGACGATCACTGGCCAGCGCGGCCGAGTGGGGTCATTGTTGTTCCGCGCATTCCTTTGGATTTGCTGGATGTCCTCGATGGCCGTTTCCAAGGTGGTGGCCATGAGTTCGTGCATTTTTTCCGGCTCATCACCTTCCACAAAGTAAGGCGTCCAGCCGCAGCCTCGTAGAAATTGCTCCAATTCTTCATGCTCGATGCGGGCCAGCACGGTCGGATTGCTGATCTTGTAGCCATTGAGGTGCAGGATCGGCAGCACGGCACCATCGGTAATCGGGTTGAGGAACTTGTTGGACTGCCATGCGGTTGCCAAGGGGCCCGTTTCCGCTTCACCGTCGCCTATGACGCAGGCGACGATCAGATCAGGATTGTCGAACGCGGCCCCGAACGCATGGCTGAGCGAGTACCCCAACTCGCCACCTTCGTGAATCGATCCCGGGGTCGTCGGCGCCACATGGCTGGAGATCCCGCCGGGAAACGAGAATTGCTTGAAGAGCTTTTTCATTCCGGCTTCGTCTTGGCTGATGTCCGGATAAATCTCACTGTAGGTGCCTTCGAGGTATACATTGCCCACCAGCGCCGGACCACCATGCCCGGGACCGGCGATGTAGAACATATCGAGGTCATACTTCTTGATGACCCTATTCAGGTGCACGTAGATGAAGTTCTGGCCCGGCGTGGTGCCCCAATGTCCGACCACCAGCGGCTTCACGTGCGAAAGTTTCAGCGGCTCCTTCAGCAGTGGATTGTCGTAGAGATAAATCTGGCCGACCGACAGATAGTTGGCGGCGCGCCAGTAGGCATCCATCTTGCGGAGGAGTTCCGGCGTGAGTGCATGGATATTCAAAGTCAACTCTTCTTTGCTCGGTGCACCAGCTTTCTTGTGGAGCGGTTCCGGAGTGAGTGCGTTCATTTTCATGGTTCGATTCTCCTTTTTCAGTCAAAGCCAAGAACGCGGCAAACCGTCGTGGCGATCATGCGTTCTTCATCCGTGCACCTGCCCGAATAACATCGCGTTCGGAGATCTCCGGGATGAGATCGTGCCATTCGGGTTGGGGTGATTTCATCATCGCTGCCACAAAATTCGCGCGCACTCCAACGGAACCGCCACGCCGGAGAGCTGAGGTATCACTCGCGCCGTGTAGTCTCCTGCGGGACGTGTAGTGGGTACCGCTGCGTGATAGATGCAGCGACGGGAGGCGTCCGGAAGCGGTCCCGCGCACTTCATTTCCTGACGAATTGGATCGCCACCGTTAATTCCATCCGCGTAAAGTTCAACTCGCACCACATTGGGATCGAGATCGTTGAGGAAGGTTTCGATTTCAAACACGTGGTGATCTGCGTGGGTTTCGACCCGCAGGTCCCCGAAGCGCAACGAACCCCACTTCCGATCCAGAGCATGCTGCCAATCGACCACCTGCCCGCCTACTGTGCCTTTGTTCACCGCACGCTCACGGTAGCCGGTAGCAGCTGGGAGATAGTGTTGCTCAGTGTATTCGCGCACGGCGCGGTGGGCGGAGAAGCGTGGTGTCAACCGCGCCATGCTTTCCCGCATCCGTTTGACCCATGCCGTGGGAATGCCGCTTTCGTCTCGGGTATAAAACTCCGGGATCACCTCCCGCTCGAGCCGTTCATAAAGCGTTACGGCTTCGGCCGCATCCCAGGCCGGATCGTCGCCATGTTCCTGGCCATCGCCCAATGCCCAACCAACCTCCGGCGTATAGGCTTCTGCCCACCAACCGTCCAATTCCGAGAGATTGATGCCGCCATTGACGAGTACTTTCATGCCGCTCGTTCCGCAAGCTTCCCAGGGCCGTCGTGGTGTATTGATCCAAACGTCCACGCCCTGCACCAAGTGCTCGGTTAGAAGCATGTCGTAATCACTGAGGAAGATCACATGGGGGCGTGTCTCGGGCCGCCGAATGAAATGAATCCATTCCTGAATCAGAGCCTTCCCAGCCTCGTCGGCCGGGTGCGCCTTTCCGGCGATGATGAGTTGCACCGGACGCTGTGAGTTGCTCAATAGACGAAGCAGTCGCTCTGGGTCGTGCAGTAGCAAGTTGGGTCTCTTGTAGGTCGCGAAGCGTCGCGCAAAGCCCAGCGTCAAGGCGTTAGGATCCAAGAGATGCTTGGCATCGTCGACCGCCTCGGGCGACGCGCCCGAAGCGGCCAGTTGCCTGGACAATCGCTGGCGAGCGTATTCAACAAGAGACTTGCTGGCGGAGGTGCGAAATTGCCAAAGACTGGCGTTGGAGACCCGGCGAATGTCTTGCTCCAGGTTTTCCGTTGTTCCGAGCCAACGCCCCTTGCCACAGGCTCCCGTCCACAACTCATCGGCCGAGGCCGAGTCCCAGGTCGGCATGTGCACGCCGTTGGTCACGTGTCCCACAGGCACTTCGTCCACTGGCCAGTGGGGAAAGAGGGACGCAAACAGGTGTCGGCTGACTTTTCCATGCAAGCGGCTCACGCCATTCACCGACCCGCTCCCCCGGATTGCCAGATAGGCCATGTTGAAAGTTTCCGACAGGTCGTTTGGGTTCTGGCGGCCTAGGGCCAGAAAGTCATGGACGTTAATGCCGAGCTTCTGCTGGGCGTATCCACCGAGGTACTGCTCGATGAGGGCCGGAGCGAAACGGTCAAAGCCCGCAGCTACCGCCGTATGGGTAGTGAAGAGATTCCCAACTCGAGTCGCGGCCAGCGCCACTTCGAAGGGTTGGCCGGTGTCTCCCATAAAGCTGCGGGAGCGCTCCAACACGGCGAAGGCCGCATGCCCTTCATTTAGGTGACAGACTTCTGGTTGGATTCCGAGCGCGCGAAGCAATCGCCAGCCGCCGATGCCGAGCAGCAGTTCTTGTTTGAGGCGCAACTCCGGGCCGCCCCCATACAATTCGCTGGTGATCCCTCGATGAGCGGGAAAGTTGGCCGCGTCATTGCTGTCGAGGAGGTAAAGCTTGACTCGACCGACTTGAACCTGCCAAGCGCGCAGCCAGACTGAGTAACCGGGCAAGGCAATTTCCAAGCGCAACCACTCCCCGTTCGAGTGACGTAATGGTGTGATCGGTAACTGCCCGGGGTCGTTGTACGGGTAGAGAGCTTCTTGCGCTCCGTCCTTGTCGATCTCCTGGCGAAAATAGCCTTGTTGGTAGAGCAGCCCCACGCCGACGACGGGCACGCCCAAATCGCTGGCGGCTTTGAGCTGATCACCAGCCACATTCCCGAGCCCGCCTGAGTAAATGGGCAGCGCTTCGCTCAACATGAATTCCATGCTGAAATAGGCGACGCAAGTCAAAGGTGCTTGTGGATGCATCTGCTGAAACCACGCGGGCGTCTCCGCCGCGTGACGCTTAGCTCGCAGCTGATCATCAACGCTCTTACGGAAAGCGGGATCGGCCAGTACACGCTCGAGTTGGTTTCGCGAAACCGTCTGCAGGACCACCCAAGGATTTTGCGTGAGTTCCCACAGGATAGGATCAAGCGTGCGCCACACTCCGTCGGTGGCATGGTTCCACGACCAACGCATGTCCAGGGCAAGCTCTGCCAGGGAATCGAACCCCTCGACTTCCGTGGGCAAGAGGCTGTAGATTGGGTGGCTGACGCGGGTTTGTTTACTCATGGTTTCTGCCAATCGCTTTCTCGAAGATGGATGGACTCTAGCTCATCGCCCGCAGTCCTTCTTCCCCGTTCGGACGCTGAGGTTCGCCCCGGGCAATCAGATCGTGTGGGAAGTAATCCATCCAGATGGACTGTCGGCAAAGGAACACTCCAGTGGCAAGGCCCATGGAGACAACCCTGCCCCGACAACTCGAAGGAAAGCTAAACTTTTGCCGCTGCTGCCGCTTCGCCGAAATGTGTCGCGTATTGAACAGGATGCGTAGTTTCGATGATGTCCTTCGCCCTCGCTACCTCTGCGGTCGTCCCATGTACAATCAGTAGGAACTGATCCGTTTTGAGTGCTGCTTCGTACTTCACAATGCTGTCCCTGGGAATTCCCATGCTGTAGAGACCCGCTCCGAGTGCGCTCACTCCTCCTACAAGCACCGCACCTTCTAGCGCTCCGACGATCCATGCAACGACTGGTCCCGCCGCTAAAATTGGGCCGAGACCAGGAATTATAAAAAAAGCGGAGCCGAACAGAAGTCCCCAGAAGCCTCCCCAGAACGCGCCAATTTTGCCCCAATACTTCATGCGGTCGCCGGTGTTGTAGTAGCCCACCGCATGCTCATCGGTGTGATATCCCTTCCCCACAATCGACAATTTATGCAGGTCAACTCCGCCACGTTGAAGCTCCTTCACTGCTTGGTCCGCCTCCGTATGCGTGGAATAAACTGCGACAACTGAATTGTTTGTAGGCATTTCAGAATCTCCTCAGATACTTGCCATCCTTACTCAGGCCATCCAGCTAAGTTCCAACGTGAACTATGGCAGCGCGCTTTAAAGGAAACTGTTCGGTTTTGGACAATACGCGATGAGATCGATGGAGTTCTTTGACATCCGGTCTTGCCTCCCCCCTCGAATGGAGGCGTGTCCTTTTTTGGACAGAAACGCTTTGCCCCGGTGTCTAAGATAGCGGAATCGAAAGTGGGCGATTGAAATGAAGAAAAACAGCTCATTTGCAATCTTGGTATTCATCGTGATGTTGGGCGTGGGCGCAGCAGTGGCTTACGCCATGCATCGAGTTTCGGCTGACTTCAAAGCGATGTGGATTCTTGGTGCCGCAGTCGTCCTGGCACTCGTCGTCTCTTCCGCCATTCAGGTCGCGGATCAATGGAATAGAGCGGTTGTCTTGCGGCTCGGCAAGTTTCGCTCTCTTGAGGGGCCGGGACTCTTTCTGATTGTGCCGCTCATTGAGACCATTCCCTACTGGATCGACACCCGCGTCCTCACGAGTTCCTTCAAGGCAGAAAAAACCCTGACGAAAGACACCGTACCTGTGGATGTCGATGCGGTGTTGTTTTGGAAGATCATCGACCCCAAGAAAGCCGCCTTGGATGTCGCTGACTATCAGAGCGCGATAAGCTGGGCTTCCCAAACGGCCCTGCGCGATGTCATCGGCAAGACCATGCTGTCGGACATGCTCGAAGGCAGGGACAAGATCAGTAGCGTTCTGCAGAAAATTATCGATGAGCGCACCGAACCATGGGGTATTAACGTGATCTCGGTAGAGGTCAAGGATGTTTTGATTCCCCCGGCTTTGGAGGATGCGATGTCTATGCAAGCTCAGGCCGAACGAGAACGCCAGGCCCGCGTGATTCTGGGAGATTCAGAGCGTCAGGTGGCGGAGAAATTTGGCGAAGCGGCGAAGACCTATGCCAATGATCCTGTCGCACTACATCTGAGGGCCATGAATATGCTTTATGAAGGATTGAAGGCGAACTCAACGATCGTGATCGTCCCCAGCACTGCCGTCGAATCGATGGAACTGGGCGGTCTTGCCGGGATGACGGCACTGACCATGGGATTGAGCCAGGAACGCGCAATAAAAGCAAAGGAAGGCGAACTAGAAAGGACCAACGGCGCCAAGCCAATTTCTGCTTAATCGCAACGGGCCGTTGGCACCCTCCAAAATGGAGAATAACAAACTGCTTGTTGCGGTTCGTGTCTAACGCGAAATCCGTGGAAAGGTAATTCCGGTGTCGATCAGCCAGGAGTGCCGGTGGCAGATAGGACTTAACCTAGATAGTTAAGTATTAAAATATATCGATCATTGTACTTGACACAGTTAGTTAAGTAGCCCATGATAGTTAAATACCGATAAAACCAGACGGCAATCTGAGCTGACATGAGTTATCTGAAATTGTCCTTGGCCAAGACACATTCCTTAACGTTTAATGAGGTGAGCTGAAATGAGAACAATGAATCGTTTGGAACAGCCTTTCCGCGGGGCTATGACCCTGCAGGAGCAGATCAATCGTGTGTTTGGCGATGTGATGGGACGTGCGGGCGAGGAATCGAACTTGACCCCTTGGGCGCCTGCCGTTGACATCTACGAGACCGAGCATGAGCTGGTCGTTAAAGCGGACCTGCCGGATATGAATCCTCAGGATCTGGACATCCGCGTCGAGAACAACATCCTCACAATTCGCGGCGAACGCAAGTTTGAGAATAAGGTAAGCGAGGATAACTATCTGCGCGTCGAACGCGCGTATGGCTCGTTTAGCCGGAGCTTCTCACTGGCGAACTCCGTGAAATTCGGAGGCAATCAAAGCCGACTATCAGAATGGCGTGCTAACGCTAAGCATCCCGAAGAGCGAGGAAGCAAAGCCGAAGCAGATCAAGGTGAATGTGGGAACGCCGGCCATCGCGGCCGCGGCAGGGGCTCGCTGAAGAGACCCCAGACCGAAGACGAAGTATGAAAGGGGCTGGCGATTATCGCCAGCCCCTTCTCGTTAGAAAACGACTCATATGGGACAGATGGTTTCAGACCCCCGATCTGGCAGCATTGTCAGTACAAACACGAATCCGACGAGAATTCGTGCTCTGGGGTAACAGATCGATTTCTGTGATTGCCGCACGCTCTTAGATAAAAAAGAGTCGAAGGACAATCCCTGGATCATGGTGCCAGGCACGGATACGACCCTTCGAGAAACGTCAGCTTCCGAGCTGCAGTCTCATTTTCAGGATGTTTCCCTTAGCATCTTTTACTTCCAGAGTAACCGGGAACTCGATTTTGCCCACGGGTGAGCGCACTGCAGCGGTCGTTTCGTCCTTCAATTGCCAGCTCGTAGTTTGGTTGCGATCGGCGAGAATGATCAAGTCCGCTATATCTCTAGTTCGCAGGCTACCACGTTGATCCACTGAGGGAGAGCAATCGTGAAATCGTCCATCATCATTGCTAATCCTTGTGACGTAATCCATGGGCGTGAATTGTGCAATATTGAACAGCTTCCATCGGCCCGGGAAGGATCTTGTGTTCCAACGTACAACTGCCTATTAACTCACCAGGGCCTGCGACACTCTGACCTGACCGTCAAAAAGGTCGCAGGCCCTCCTCCTTTAGAATCATCCGGGCCCATTTCTCAGCTGCCCCCGGGAATGCGCGATTTATATGTATCGAGATCAACCTTCCGCTTACCAGAACCAAGCAGCTTGGCGGTTAACCACCCGTGCTTTCGATCTCGGTTAAGCCCCCACGCGCTCGAGGAAGACCGATTTTGGTTTCCTCGTTCAAGGCGTGCGGTGCAATTAATTCGAAGTCGAGGCCAGCGCTTCGGTGGCGAGGGCCAACCAAGCAACTTCTTTGGCAAGGATGCTGACGGGGTCACTGAATTCAGGCTCGGATGCGCAGTCGCCGTCGCAAGTGCAGCCGAGTTTAGCAACACCGTGGCTTTGAAAAGACAGTGCACAACAGACTTCGGTCCATGTCGAAAGCCGATCCATTTGCATGTAGCTTTCCATTGCTCTACCCCCAGAGAACTGCTGTGGCCCTGGAGCCGTTTAGTTCACTTCAAGACTTTTACACCCGTAGTGCGCCCAAGAAGTATAGGGCGAGCGCGATGATCACGACGGTGCCGACGATCCCGAGACCTCCGCGGCTTCCCCACCTGGAATATCCGTAATAACCACCACCCCCACCGAACAACAGCAATAAAACGATAATTAGCAGTAGCATCGAAATTCTCCTTTTAAGATTCCTATCTTTCTTACGGGATCTGGAATGCCTCGTGTGGCCCAGGATGGCAATGGGATCCAAAAAATGGAGCATCCATTTGTGTCCGGGCACCCCCCTCACAGACAGGATCGTAGTCGAGACGATCGTCGATATCTGTTCACATAGAGACACCTTCACTTCTGAAGTGAACTAACAACAAGGTGTGCCATTTCGAACAGACGCAATCCCGCGGATACTTCTATGCTTGGCCGGTTAAGAGTTTGGACCAGAGTATCTCGAGTAAAACGCAAGCCGCTCATGACTCGAGAACAGTTTGGTTAAGGGAGATACGATGGCAACTGATAACCGAAAGAAATGCGCACATCCGTGCTGTTCGTGTGTGGTGGCGACCGGTGAGTACTGCAGCGTGGAATGCGAAACGATGGAAAAAATGCCTGACATTGAGTGTCATTGTGGTCATTCGGGCTGCAAAGGCGAAATCGACAAGTAAAGGCGATCCTTGGCTGCATTGAGAGAGTCGTGGCGGTTATCGCGACGAATCGAGAGTCTTCGATCAGATACTGGCTGCGGGAGAAAGGATCCATGAAACCGAGCACAACAGATAACGTCAAGGGCAAGTTTCACGAGTTCAAGGGATCGGTGAAAGAAAAAGCGGGAAAACTGACGAACGATCCCGAGCTGGAGGTCGCGGGCCAGGCAGAAAAGATAGCTGGAAAAGTCCAGAGGAAAGTCGCGCAGGTGAAAGAGAGTCTTCGGCAAATAGTGATGCAATGCCCCCGGGCAGTGAAAGATAGGGAAAAGGAAGGCTTATGCCTCAGGACGCACATCAAAGAGCCGCTGAGTTTCACGATCTAGCTGCACATGCGCACCGGATGGCGGCTGCGCATCATGGCAAAGAGGATCACCAGACCGGGCGCGAACATTCCCGGCAAGCGTTGGAGCACGCGACCAAAGCTTTTCACTATTCGGAAGAGGCTCACCAGAAATCAGAAAAGGCTGCCGGTAAACTGGGGACCAATACTTGGTGGCGACCAGCCTTTGCTTCGTTCGATCACTCGGGCGCGGTGGGCTGGGCCTTGAAAAGGTCCCCTGACCCATACTCCGGATTTAAGGGAAAAGTCTTCTGTTTATTTCACTTGCCAGTTTTGGGATTTCTCTAAAAAAAAAAAAAAAAAAAAAAAAAAAAAAAAAAAAAAAAAAAAAAAAAAAAAAAAAAAAAAAAAAAAAAAAAAAAAAAAAAAAAAAAAAAAAAAAAAAAAAAAAAAAAAAAAAAAAAAAAAAAAAAAAAAAAAAAAAAAAAAAAAAAAAAAAAAAAAAAAAAAAAAAAAAAAAAAAAAAAAAAAAAAAAAAAAAAAAAAAAAAAAAAAAAAAAAAAAAAAAAAAAAAAAAAAAAAAAAAAAAAAAAAAAAAAAAAAAAAAAAAAAAAAAAAAAAAAAAAAAAAAAAAAAAAAAAAAAAAAAAAAAAAAAAAAAAAAAAAAAAAAAAAAAAAAAAAAAAAAAAAAAAAAAAAAAAAAAAAAAAAAAAAAAAAAAAAAAAAAAAAAAAAAAAAAAAAAAAAAAAAAAAAAAAAAAAAAAAAAAAAAAAAAAAAAAAAAAAAAAAAAAAAAAAAAAAAAAAAAAAAAAAAAAAAAAAAAAAAAAAAAAAAAAAAAAAAAAAAAAAAAAAAAAAAAAAAAAAAAAAAAAAAAAAAAAAAAAAAAAAAAAAAAAAAAAAAAAAAAAAAAAAAAAAAAAAAAAAAAAAAAAAAAAAAAAAAAAAAAAAAAAAAAAAAAAAAAAAAAAAAAAAAAAAAAAAAAAAAAAAAAAAAAAAAAAAAAAAAAAAAAAAAAAAAAAAAAAAAAAAAAAAAAAAAAAAAAAAAAAAAAAAAAAAAAAAAAAAAAAAAAAAAAAAAAAAAAAAAAAAAAAAAAAAAAAAAAAAAAAAAAAAAAAAAAAAAAAAAAAAAAAAAAAAAAAAAAAAAAAAAAAAAAAAAAAAAAAAAAAAAAAAAAAAAAAAAAAAAAAAAAAAAAAAAAAAAAAAAAAAAAAAAAAAAAAAAAAAAAAAAAAAAAAAAAAAAAAAAAAAAAAAAAAAAAAAAAAAAAAAAAAAAAAAAAATCATGGTAGCGACGATCCTGAGCGCGTTCTTGCGGTAAGTCTCGGCCCATGGCGTCGAACGATACCGCCGAGGCCGTTCTGTCAAGCTAGCCGTCTTGCAACACTGGTTCAGGACGCAGCCTTCGCACCGGCTATTTCTGACTCGCCGACCAGCTCCTCAAAAAGTGTCCGGTAATGAATCATTGCCTGGCGCAATTCTTCCGTACTGGCTTGCCCGTGCGTTTGACGAACTGCGATTTCATGAGCGGAACGATAATTTTCCAGAACCAAAGGATAGTCCACCGAGATATCCGCGGCACGCTGTTCAAAGTCGCTTACCGGATAACCGCGCGTTGACATCACGTCGCCCAGCAACTGATCGGCTTCCGTTACTGCCCCTCCGGGGCCATCAACGAACCGCGCCTGCACCCTGAGCCAGGACTCCATGAAGCGAGCACGATCGCCCGGGCTGAGTGGCTGGATGTGGAGACTCTCCACCCGATCGGCGCGCTTATCGAGCACCGCCTCTGCTTTCTGCCTGCTCCCGCCTTCTTTCACGGCGCGGGTATACTCCGCGCCACCAAACTGAGTGCGTAGTCTTTTTGTCCTGCGTTTACGAATAGAAAGCAAAATGGCAATGCCCGCGACCAACATCACAACGACCGCAATAATTATGGCTATTTGTGTCGTGCTCAATGCCAATTGGTTCATGACCTGCCTCCACTTATTGCTCGATTCCTTTACCCAACCAACCATTTAACGCGTCAGATACTCTGGTTAGAGTACTCGGCGAACGGTTCAGGCATCCCTTGCGGTGCGGTATGCTTTTTCGCCAGCGGCAACCACCCCGGCTACGTTGGCCTTTACTTCGTCCACTGTCTCCAGGGCGCGTCGAGACCATCGTTTGCCGGTCGATGCGGCATCATCTAAACCGTGCTTCACAGTTCCAGCGATATAGTTACGCGTTTTCTTTCCTGAGGCTGGCGCAAAAAGCAATCCAATCAGCGCGCCAACTCCAACCCCCACGGCAAATGTGGTGAACTTGTTTGTGCATTTATTCTGACTCATCGTGTCCGTCCTCGTCGGCAGACCTGACCGTTCTTCGCTCTTGCTAGTCACTTCGCAAACCTTTCCTGCGATCTCATTCTCAGAACTTGGCGCCATCTTGTTGCTCCCCCTCTAAAACGAATTGAACTTCGGCTCTCAGCCAAGTGCTCTTGGGCTTAAACGCCGGTGGCTTCGGTTAGTTCCGTTATTCGCTTTCTGTTACATGCTTAGTGCGTTTCCGCGGGAGGATGGCTCTGCGCAGGCGGTGCACTCTGGTGCGGCTGTTGGTGCGTCTGCACTTTCTGCTGCTGTGCCGTGTGCTTTTGCTCAAGCTGCTGAGTTTGCTGGGAGTGGCGCTGCTCCATCTGCTGTTTTTGAGCTTCACTGGTGTTTTCCTTGGCCGCCTGCTGGTGTTCTTTTTCCTGCTGTTGTTGCAGCTTCTGGTGTTCCTGATTTTGTTTAGCGGCGAGCTGGTCTTGCTGTTGTTGATATTTCTTGTCAATTTCAGCGTTGCCAGTGCTCGATGCCGTGTACTTGTGGGGCTGAACTTCGCTGGCATGCGTGTTTGCTGGACGAGCCTCATTTGCAGTCGCTGTGTGTTCGGGAGCTTTGTAAGGAGCGCCGGCTTCCTTGGCAGGTACTGCGCTACCCTTAAAGTCTCCCGGCTTGGACGTGGCTGCTATAGGGGGCTTGCCTTGATTCGCGGAGGCGCGCAACTCCGGGTTGGAACGAGCTTGCTGCATATGCTGGTTCTGTGCCGCAACGGGCCCCGTGTGGCGTTCCTTATCGTATCTATTTTCTTGCGACGACGGCCGCTCATTGACCCCGCCATTGCCGCCATCGTAGCTGACGCGGTTTCCCGAGTTGTCGTCGACCCTGCTGTTATAGGTGTTATGGATGTTCTCGTTGTTTATGCGGTTTACCGAGGTGTTGTAATAAAAATGATTGTTTTCCCACCGGCCGCCTTCGTACCCGTGACCGCCGTATCCGAATCCGTAATTGATGCCCCCGTAAAATCCAACGTGCGGGCCCCAATAACCCTCATGGAAAAAGAACGCGCTCCCACCCCAACCCCAGTATCCGGGGGTCCAAAGGTAGCCGACTTCGGGGGCTTCGACCCAAGTGCCGGGTACCCAATAATAGTCGTTGCCGTCCCAAGCCCAATAACCGGGGGTCCAGATGTAGCCATCCCCGGGGCAGATAGGTTGCTCATAGACGGGGAGTGCGGGCGGGCCAAAAGCTACAGAAATACCGATTTGAGCAAATGAAGCAGACGAAAGAGCCATCAACATGACTGCCAAAAGCAACGAACGAATCACGACGAAAGTACGCATCGTGCGACCTTCTTTCTGCCCGCTCATCTTTTTCTTGGCCCTGTAAAGTGTGTCATTGTCGGGCGCGGTTTCGAGAGGCTTGTGTGCGATTATTCCCCTGCTCCCATGCCTAATACTGTACAAAAGGAGACATCGGCCCGAATGGCTGCAAAATTGTACGTACTGGGAGCCCTACGAGAGCTTGTCCCCTATACCGGCTATGTGGAACTTCGCGGCAAAATGTGATTGCACTCTTTTGAAAGCTAACTTATTCGTGTAGGACGACGCTGAGGAGGGAATCTTTCACTTGAATCTCGCCGTTATATTCGATGAAGCCCAATTTCCTGAATTTGTTCATGAACAAATTGATTCGGGACCGTGTTGTTCCAACCATTTCCGCAAGCATCTCTTGGGATACTTTTGGGAGCGCTTTGTGAAGATGGCCCGGCGCACCATAGCGCGCGAGCAGTAGCAGGGTTCGCGCCAGTCGTTTCTCGCTGGAATTGAAAAGCTGGTCTATCAAGTCCTCCTCGACTCGGATGTTTCGCGCAAGCATAAAAGCGATGAAACGGTCTGAGAACTCGTGTTCCTCGTGAAGCGCGCGAATCATTTCGGCTCTCTCGATGACCAGCACGCTGGTAGGAGAAATTGTGGTAGCGGTTACGAGATAATTGGACTGGCCTGCAAGGCACCCTTCCCCAATAAAATCACCCTGCGCAAGAATCGCCACAACGGCCTCTTTGCCCGACTCATTGACAACCGTAAGCTTTACGCCACCTTCCTGAATGTACATGACCTGCTTTGCGGGGTCTCCTTGCGTGATGATGGTTTCTTTCGCTCGAAATTTGGCTAGCTTTCTTCCCAGACCGGCCGAGTCGAGAAACAATTTCACATCGAAAACAGGGATTCCTGAATTCGCTTTTTTGAAGGAGTGAGGGACCTTCGCGGATACAGCTTTGGGCGGCATTAATGCCCATTATACCAGCGATTTTGCCAGCTATTCACAGTTGCATACTCCGTGTCTGCATCGAAAGCCTAAAGCTGAGCTCCAACAAGTCCTGAGAGTCATGAGAATACCGGTGCGACTCATCGTGCGTATCTACGGAGAGCCTTCGGCGAAGACTTTCGCGCTTCTAATTTCCCATCGACCATGAAGTTCTGCGCAAGACTGTTCAAAAGTGAACAGCGCGCACCCTTGAGAGTCTGTAGCATAACGTGCCGGACGGTAAGACAGAGCGATATTGGCCGGTCAGGGCGGGACGGACGGTATCCGTCATCTTGCCGTCCCTCTCATATGCCGTACTGCAAAACGGCCTCCAATGAGGTGTCTCACAGGTTTCGCAGGGCCGCGTATTTTATTTACTGGCTAGTAAAATAACCCACATGACCAAAGCTGTGAACAACCGAGAAGGAAATCGCGAGGAATTGAAAGCTAAGAGGAATCTGCTCTTCAACCTGTTTTTGAAGAATCCCATGCATACTCGGCTGGCTATAGAAATCAAGCTCCTTGACGACCAGCTTGCAGAATGTAACCAGCCCGGGGTTTTAATCCAGGAGTGAGAGTGCTTATATCTCAGCGAATGATTTGGAAAGTGACTTATAAGACAGGATCTCCAGGAATCGTCTGGCACTAGCTGATTTATGGAGGTTTTGCGTTATGAATCGCGGTAGGTTCGCGATGTGGAACTCCAGCACTTAAGCGTCTAGGGCCTAGTGTTGGGTCCGCGTTTTGCCTTTCTTCCACCCCGAAAGTAGAAAACCACAGCCGCTATGGCAATCAACACAACGATGATCGTGACTACGACCGGGTGTCCGTGTGATGCAAAGAACGCGATTATTTGCCGCCCATAACGCGCGGCCAAGTAAGCCAGAATCATGTATCTTGAGATTCGGCCAAGCGTAAGCGCCACCAGGAATTTCCTTACCGGATATTGCATAGCGCCCGCCGCAAACAGAAATGGAACCATAGGTACAGGCGGGGGTAGCAAAGCCGGGATGGCAATTGCGCCGAAGCCCCAGCGCTCGAAGATCTTGCAAACTTTGTCGACTTTCCGGGGCGAGAACCTGCGTTCGAGTGCTTCTTTCCCTCCTTTGCGAGCGAGCCGGTACGAGACAAAGCCTCCAATCACCGAACCCGCGGTCGCCATCAAAGCGTAGTAAAGCCACAACTGCTGCTGGCGCGCGGACAAGACAATCGTCGCCACGTCCATGATGCCCGGAAGCGGAATGGGGGAGTTGTCCAGGAGCCCGAGCGGAATCAGACCTAGGCCGCCGAGGTGAAACAGCCAGTGACGCATACTTCGTAGTGCGGTGGGAAGCGACGCGGCGAGTAAATGGCTCGTGATCAACTGGAACCCACCCCTCTGGCACTCTTACGTGTAGCGCGTGTTTTGGCCCTATCCGATGCACCTGTGCTGACTCGGATATAGTTAGTCCGCCTTAGATGCACGCCTAGAAACGCCGAAATCTCGAAGGCGGACATTCTGAATTTGACGAGTACAAAATGCATCTTGCACATCGTTACATCGGTTCCCTACTGTTTACCGCTGCCCTTGCGGCACCAGGCGGTTATGGATGTCCTCGTACCTCAACTGGCCACCGTCCAGCTCCGAGGCTCTGACAAAGACAATAAGGATTATCACGCCTGGAATAGCAATAAGAATCGCTCCAGGGGATAGTATCTACCACCAGAAGCATAACGAATTCTCGAAGCCGAACATGTTCCCTGCGGAATTCACAAGCGTCAAGGACACCGAACGACAAAGCCTGCAGGGCCGCCGTCCCACCCGAACCAGCCGCCGACGTCTGACAGAGCACCCACGGCTCCGAACCGGACTTCTGGCTCGGAATAACTCCTGCTTGTCCGTGGTCTGCCGTGATCGGAGGCGCCACCCGAGGCAGTGCTTCTTTAATTTTCCAAGACTGTGCTAAACGAGACTGCCTTGCTCCATGCCAAGTCTCAGCATAGGGGTGTGAAACGACACGGGTCGAGAGGATCGGCCCACACGAGTCGACGAATTGGGGAGAAATGAAAATGCATAAACCAAAGGTTTTATTCCTGTCGACTGGCGACGCCACGCGAAGTTTGATCGCTGAGGGTTTTCTACGAAGCCTCACGGGCGACCGATTTGACGTCGTGAGTGTGGGGGTCGAACGCAGCCCCTCGAGTCCTTTCACAAGTGAAGTGATGAAAGAAGTAGGAATCGACATCTCGGGCCAGAAGACGAAGAGCGTCGCGCAATCACTGAAAGAACCGTTCGGCCATGTGGTCACCATCTGTGATACGGACAAGGAAAGGAACCCGATATTCCCCTTCGCGCTTGGCGTCTTGCACTGGAATATCGTGGACCCAAATACCGCCGATGGATTAATCGACCAGCAAAAGGAAGTGTTCCGCCGCGTCCGAGATGAGATCCAGGACAAGGTTAAACAATTCGTAGTCGATTCCGCACAAATCAAAACCAGTGAACTGTCCATCGCGTAAGGAATACACACCCTAGGGGCGCACCTCTGATGCAATAAGGAGCATCGCTTGCCTTCTAACTCAGCTTCACCTGCCCACAACGCAATTGACTCAGTGTCGTCCAAGGGTGCTCCCGTTAAAATGCAGAACGCAAATCAGTCCCAGCTCGAGGAACTAACTCAGAGTCTGAATCTTCTTCTTTCCGAAATGGCTGAGCTGGAAACTTCCGGCTCAATCGGGATTTGAAACTCCTGCCATAAAGACGGCAGAGGGAGCGTACGGCTTGACCATGGACACGGCAGGAACTTCGCTCGCTGAAACGACAGGGGCTAAACCCGCGGGGCCGCCGTCTCGCCCGAACCAGGTGCCTATTCCCACGAAAGGGAAAAACCAACATATTCAAGTTTCGCCCGCAGTCCTCTCCGCTGCACGGAAAGACAGCGAAGAATTGCTTCGGGACCTGCAAACGTCTCTGGGGGGCCTAACCCAGGCGGAGGCCGAAGAACGGGCGCGCATGACGGGGCCAAATGAAGTGGCGCAAGAGCGGAAGCAAGGCTGGGCCATCCGCATTTTGAAAATCATCCGCAACCCATTAGTTATTCTGCTGACGACTTTGTCAGCAATTTCCTACCTCACAGGCGACGCGCGCGCAGGTTCTGTGATGGCGGGTATGGTGGCGTTGAGTGTGGGACTACGCTTCTGGCAGGAAGCCCGCGCGGACTCCGCTGCACAGAAGCTCAAGGCCATGATCCATGTGACCGCTACCGTCGTTCGGGACGGGGGGAAGAGGGAAATACCACTCCGAGATTTAGTGCCTGGTGACGTGATCAAGCTGGCCGCCGGAGACATGATTCCAGGCGACGTGAGGCTGCTCTCGACGAAAGATCTGTTCGTGAGCCAAGGCAGCCTCACGGGTGAGTCGCTGCCCGTCGAGAAATTTCACGAGCCGGAAACGAAGGAAGAAAGTTCGCCGACCGAACTCAAGAACACATGCTTCATGGGGACGAGCGTTGAAAGCGGCACGGCGACCGCTGTGGTGGTCGTGACGGGGCTACAAACCTACCTTGGCAGTATGGCGCACTCGATCACCGGGGAACGAGTGCAGACGAGTTTCGACAAGGGCCTTAACCGCTTCACATGGCTAATGATGCAATTTATGGTCGTGATGGTGCCTCTGGTGTTCCTCATCAACGGTTTCACTAAACACGATTGGAAGGGAGCCTTTTTCTTCGGATTGGCTGTAGCGGTAGGGCTCACTCCCGAGATGCTTCCGATGATCGTCTCCGTCTGCCTCTCGAACGGCGCGCTGGCCATGAGTCGCAAGAAGGTGATCGTCAAGCGTCTTAACTCAATCCAAAACTTCGGTGGTATGGATGTGTTGTGCACCGACAAGACGGGGACGCTTACCGAAGACCGTGTCGTCCTGATGCGGCATTGCAATGTGGCTGGGCGTGAAAACGACGACGTGCTCATGGACGGATATCTGATCAGTTATTTCCAGACGGGACTGAAGAATCTGCTCGACCGCGCAATTCTGGATAGTACCGATTTCCACGGGAAGGCGGTTGTCGACCAGTATAAGAAGCTGGACGAGCTCCCGTTTGATTTCACTCGACGCATGATGTCGGTGCTTGTGGCTGACCCCGAAGGCAAGGCAATCCTCCTCACCAAGGGTGCTCCGGAAGAAGTATTCCTCCGCTGCTCGCATTTTGAACTCGACGGCAAGTTGTCCGAAATGCATCAGGAGCTAATGGTCGGGCTGAAGCAAGAGTACGACAGCCTCAGCAATGACGGCTTCCGCGTGCTGGCTGTGGCGACAAAGGATCTTCCCGGGAAACAAATTTGCGCAAAGGAGGACGAGCGGGAACTCATACTCAGAGGGTACGTCGCATTCCTGGACCCTCCCAAGGACACCGCAGCCCATGCCCTTGCGGCCCTGCACAAACACGGCGTCAGCGTAAAAATCCTCACAGGGGATAACCACCTGATCAGCCGCAAGGTATGCAGAGACGTTGGTCTCTCACCAGACCCCATGTTACTCGGCGGCGATGTGGAGAAAATGACTGACGCAGAACTGGCAGAGGCTGCAGAGCAGGCGGCGCTATTCGCCCGCTTGTCTCCTGCGCACAAAGAGCGTGTCATCCGTATTCTCCGGGCCAAGGGCCACGTCGTCGGATTCGTGGGCGACGGAATCAACGACGCTCCCGCGTTGCGCGCGGCGGACGTCGGCATCTCGGTGGACACTGCTACCGACATCGCCAAGGAATCGGCGGATTTAATTTTGCTTGAGAAGGACCTCATGGTGCTTGATGGGGGTGTCATTGAAGGCCGGAAAGTCTTTGCCAACATCGTTAAGTACATCCGCATGGGAGCGAGTTCCAACTTCGGAAACATGTTCAGCGTGCTGGGAGCGAGTGCGTTTCTCCCTTTCCTACCGATGGCCCCGATTCAAGTGTTGACGAACAACCTGCTGTATGACTTCTCTCAAGTGCCGATCCCGGCGGATGCCGTGGACGATGAGCAAGTCACTCGGCCGCGGCCCTGGAACATCGGGGAAATTAAGCGCTTCATTCTCTTTATCGGCCCCATCAGCTCGATTTTCGACTATACGACTTTCTTCGTCATGCTCTGGGTATTCAAGTGCTGGGATCCATCCCGTGCGTCGCTATTTCAGACCGGCTGGTTTGTTGAGTCGTTGATGACACAGACGCTCATCATCCACGTGATTCGTACAAATAAGATTCCCTTTCTGCAAAGCCGAGCGAGTTGGGCGCTGACGGCCACAACACTAACAATCATGGCTCTGGGAATGTGGCTGCCGTATTCTCCACTGGCCTCTTCGCTGGGCTTCACGCACCTGCCACGAATGTATTGGCCAATCCTTATGCTCACACTGCTCGGCTATGTCGGCCTCACGCAAGTCATAAAGGTGTGGCTGCTGCGAAAGCGATGGATCTGATTCGTATTTCAACCGACAGCACCCAGATCAAGGAGGCCTCAATGCCTACAGTCAATAAGGAACGACACCGCACAGGACGAATTGGCTGGCTACGCGCGACGGTGCTGGGCGCAAACGACGGCATACTTTCCACCTCGAGCCTTGTGCTTGGTGTTGCTGCCGCGCAAACGACTCGTAGCAATGTACTCGTCGCAGGTGTTGCCGGGTTAGTGGCCGGGGCTATGTCGATGGCCGCCGGGGAGTACGTGTCCGTCCATTCGCAGTCAGACAGTGAAGAGGCCGAACTGCAGCTTGAGCGGGCGGAGTTAGAGGAAGACGACAAGGGGGAGCACAAGGAATTAATGGCAATCTACGTGGCGCGTGGGCTGGAACCTTCGCTCGCGAAACAGGTTGCTGAGCAGTTGATGGCACATGACGCCTTGGGTGCGCATGCCCGCGACGAACTCGGCATCTCCGAGACATTACGTGCGCGTCCCATTCAGGCTGCGTTCGCATCTGCTGCCAGTTTTGCTGGCGGGGCGGCCATGCCTATCTTGGTCACGGCCATGGCACCGGCGGCTAGGTTGATCCCGTTTGTCTCGATAACTTCACTGATGTTTCTTGCTCTTCTAGGTGGCTTGGCCGCGCGCGCTGGTGGCGCCAAAGTGTTGATCGGTGCAGTACGGGTCACGTTCTGGGGTGCACTGGCCATGGCACTGACCGCCGGAGTCGGATGGCTGTTCGCGTGATCGGCAACGGCGTCGAAAGGTTTTTGGCAACGGGCTAAGGCCTGTAATGGATTTACCAATCGTTGCTCCAATCGCGCGACGAGATTCGCGACGGCTGCCAGAAATACTTGCTGGGCGAAGGTGTACGAAAGGGAACATCCCGCATTGATCGCCTCCGCTAAAATATCAAGACGAACAGCGTATTGCGCGGGATCGGTCCCAGAGCCAGAAAAGAGATGAATTTTTGTTTGTGTTCACTGCTCCGAGTCCGCCACCCCTCAGAGGGTGTCGTTGTTTTGCCATAGGAAATAAAGGAAAACTAGAAAGGTTAGACCTATGAAGATCTTGCTCGCGATCGACGACTCCAAACTTTCCGACGCGGCCATACAGGCCGTGATCAGGCAAGCCCATTCGCGAGATACCGAGGTACGGGTATTGCATGTTGTAGAACCACCCTCTCTCCTCGTCGCCCGCGACATGGGTGGATATGACCCGGCTCTTGATGCAGTTTGGGGCGAAGAAACGAAGCAGGCGCAAGCTCTGGTTGCGAAGACTGCGGAAACGCTACGCTCTCACGGAATTGATGTAACCACAGCTGTCCAGCAGGGTGACCCGAAATCCATCATCATCGATACTTCGGAAGAGTGGCATGCCGACTTGGTTGTGCTCGGCTCGCATGGGCGAAAAGCCCTGGACCGTTTTTTGATGGGGAGTGTTTCGGAGGCGGTCGCCCGTCATGCCCGTTGTTCTGTGGAGATCGTGAGGCTACCGTCGGGCCGCTGAATAGCGCCAGGCCGTGATTGACGCTTCAGCTGAGTCAGGAGGATGTTGAAAGCCATTTCAGAGCTCTCCAAGAGGTAGGGCCACTATCTGCGGCGTCCCGAGCCCGCTACCCCAGATACCGTTGACAACAAAGCGCACCACCGAAAATCTCCCATCGTTCGTTGGTCGGGAGGGGATTTATCTACGTCCGGTACCACGTGCAATTCGTAAGCGTCCGGTGGTGACCGTGCCTACGAATTGTGTTTAGTTGACGAACATAAGGCTCAACTCCTGTGTCCACTTGGGGGCGAAGTGGACACATCGGAGCGGGCCGTAGTTAAGAGAGTGCCGCAGCGTCGGCGGCATTCACCGGAAGAGAAGCGGCGAGTGGTCGAGGAGATTGGAGCCTGGGGCATCGGTCGCACGCGTGGCGCGGGCACATGGGGTTAATGCGAACCAAGTTTGAGGAGCGCTCGAAGGGCCGGAGGTACGAGGACGTGCGAGGCAAGTATCGAAAAATTCCAGGTGCCCTGCTGTTTCGCTTGCCAGACGGCCATGGCGTTGGCGGGCGCCGTGGTTTCAAAGCCGACCGCAAAAAAGACCACCTTGCGGCTGGGGTTCGCGCGCGCGAATTTAAGGGCTTCTGTCGGAGAATAAACAACACGCACGTCTCCGCCTTGAGCCTTCACGTGGAAGAGATTGGTATGGGAACCGGAGACGCGAAGCAAGTCGCCGTAGGAAATGAAGGTCACGTCGGGACGTGAAGCGATTTGGATGGCTTTGTCGATGGATTCTAGGGAGGTGGCGCGGACGGGGATCCCGAAGCAACTAAGGCGGGCCCTACAACGGTTTCAAACACCGTTGTATTCCAGCAGCAACAGTTGCCCAGACCCGTTCATCCAGCTCCTCCCGTAGAAACACCTTGGTCTCCAAGACGATACAAGCGTTCTCGCCAGCGTAGGGGCGTCTTCCGGTGCAGTGAATGACCGCAGGCCAGCGCTGGATACCATTGGACGTCTATGCGCCGAAGCCAGAATTCTGTCTCACCTTCTCCGAACGAGCTGCAGTAGCCGTCCCGAACTCTGTATTTCCCTGGTCGCCTTCGCTTGCACACCGCTGCGCCACTTGCGGACTCGTGTCACTGCGGTTGCCATCCGCTCCGGCTCGCTGATTTGTTTCCTTTCGTTCTCCTCGGAACGCGGTCCTTTGGTTCCCCTGCTCAGGTGAGGGAACCAAATCCCCGCCAAGGAGAACGAAAGATGAAATCAGAACAAATCAAGGAAATCACGGAAAGAGCCACGGAACAGCTGGTCGCAGCGTTGAACGCCGGCCACAGCGAGGCCCTTGTGGGCTATCTCAAGGCCATTGGCCGCCTTCACCGCTACAGTCTCCACAACGTGATGCTTATCGCCTCGCAAAAGCCGAACGCGAGCTACGTCGCCGGCTTCCGCACCTGGAACGACCTCGGCCGGTTCGTAAAGAAGGGCGAAAAAGGCATCCTGATTCTTGCTCCCATCGTTCGCCGGAAGGCGGAAAGCGAAGAGGGTCAGGAAGAATCGTCGACTTCGATTGCGGGTTTCCGGGCTGCCTACGTATTTGATGTCAGTCAGACCGATGGCAAGGAACTGCCTCAAATCGGCACCGTGCAGGGTGATCCGCAGGAACATGCGGCGCGTCTCCGCAGCTTCGCAGAGGCTCAGGGAATTGTCGTGGAGTATTCCTACCAGATCGCGCCCGCGCGCGGCGTGTCCAGCGGTGGAAAGATCACGCTGCTTCCCGGCCAGTCACCGGCCGAGGAATTTTCAACGCTTGCGCACGAGCTGGCGCATGAACTCCTGCATCGTGGCGATCGCCGCGGCAGTACCTCGCGCCAAATCCGCGAGACCGAAGCGGAGGCTACCGCCTTCGTCGTCTCTCACGCCATAGGTCTTGAAACCGGTTCGGCAGCTTGCGATTACATCCAGTTGTGGAAGGGAGATGCCCAGCTCCTTACCGAAAGCCTCGGCTATGTAAGGCAGGCCGCATCTCAGATGCTCACCGCGCTCACGGACGGGTGAGCGTTAGAATTCCCCAACTCGCGTATGTCCAATCGCAAAGGAACCCCTGGAAATTCCCGACACCCCGAAAAGCCTTCTTCCACGGCCGCAATGGACAAGATAGCTTCCCCTCCGCAATAGACAATTCTTCGCCCTCACACTCTCTTGCCAAGTCTCCTCAGAAAGCCAATTTGCATGCCCTTCCTGGCCAAACCCTGCGCCTGATCCGCCCGCTTCTTCTGTCAAGGGTCTTCGCTGCGCTCCGATGAATGCCACACCCCGGCGCCCTTGACAGCGCGGACGGACAGGCGCCCACCGCCGCCATGAAGGGCATTTGCTTCTCATGCGCGGCTCAGGCCGCGCCTCCGAGGAACAAAAGCCAAATTCCAAAACAGGAGAGCCTCATGCAAGAAACAGAGAAAAAACCGTTGTTTGACCTAGGTCAACTCGTCGCCACACCGGGCGCGTTGACCGCCCTCGAAAAAGCCGGACAGAACCCGATGGAGTTCCTGTCGCGTCATGTCACGGGCGATTGGGGCGAAATCCCCGAAGAAGACAAGCAGGAAAACCAATTCAGCTTGGAGAAAGGTTTTCGGCTCCTCAGCAGCTATCACACAACCGCAGGTGACCGCGTGTGGGTCATCACCGAAGGGAATCGCAGTCACACCACGCTTTTGCTGCCCGAAGAGTATTGATTCACAAAAAAGAGAGAAAAGGAGAAAACGAAAATGAATACGGCTGTCGCAGTAAGCGCAAGCGGTACCATCTCTCCCACGGTGTCCGCAGTTCAGGACATCCCCCTCAATCGCATTCACGAATCGAAAACAAACCCAAGACACACGTTTGACGAAGCGAAGCTGGCGGAACTTGCCGGCAACATCCGCCAGCACGGCGTCCTGCAGCCCATTCTCGTCCGTCCTTTGCCGGGTGGCGAGGACGGTTTCTTTGAACTCGTGGCGGGAGCGCGGCGTTACCGCGCCTCCCGTATCGCAGGCCGGGAGACTATCCCGGCGAGCGTCCGCGAACTCACCGATACGGAGTGTCTCGAACTGCAACTCATTGAGAACCTTCAACGCGCCGACGTGCACGAACTCGACGAGGCACGAGGCTATGCTGCCCTCATGCAGTTGCAACCCGATACCTACACCGTGGAAACGCTCGCCGAAAAAATCGGGCGCTCCGAGAAATACGTCTATGCTCGCCTGCGCCTGACCCATCTCGTGGACGAAGCTCAACAAGCCTTCTACACATGCAAGCTGACTGTCGCGCACGCGTTTGAAATTGCGCGGCTCCAGCCCGGCGACCAAAGACGCGCCCTCGCGGAGTGCTTCCCGCATCACCGGACGGCGGCAGCTATCGCTAAAGACCAGAAAGCCGAGGCCGTTACCGTTCGGGAACTTCGCGAATGGATTGAACGCGAAATTCACTTGGACATCACCAACGCGCCGTTTGACCCGCAGGATGAATTGTTGATGCCTTCGGCGGGAAGCTGCGCGGCGTGCCCCAAGCGCACCGGGAACAATCCTCTGCTGTTTCCCGAAATCCGGCAGAAATCCATCTGCACCGACCGGGCTTGCTATCGCGCCAAGGTCGAAGCACTTGTGCAGATTCGGACGAAACCTCTCGAAGCCTCAGGCGAGAAACCGCTGCGCGTCTCAAACGCACCCTCATGGCAGGCGAATGGCCACAAGGGGGACGTGCTCTTCAGCGGTCAGTACCGGACGGCGAAGAAAGCGGAGTGCCCGCACACGAAAGCCGCTGTGATCATCGACGGCGCGAGCGCGGGAACCATCCTCCATGTGTGCCGCGACGAAAAGTGCCCGGTGCATGCGGGGACGACTCGCTACCAGCCGACGCCAAAAGAACGTGCCGTGCGGGCAAAGGAAGGTCTTGCCGAGCGCATCGAAAAACAGACGCGGCGGCGCATCCTCGACGCTGTTCGCAAGAAACTGACGCCTCGCTGTCCCGTGCCGACCTCGGAATGATCGCGCTCGACTACTTCCAGCGTCTCGGTCACGACAACCACCGCCGCATCTGCCGTGTCTATCAGTGGGAGGAGAAAAAGACGAAAACCTCGTGGGGCGCGCAGGCCGTGAACTACGAGGGAATCGCCGGAAAGGCCGTACAGGGGATGAGCCAGCCGCAGTTGCAGCAGTTCCTCGTGGTCTGCTCGCTCACCCCGGACCTCTACTGCCCCGGCTACAATCCGCGTCAGCCCCTAAGCAAGGACTCCAACCTCGCGCAGGCTGCCGCGCGCTACAAGGTGGACACCGCCAAGCTCGCCGCCGAAGTTCGGACGGAACTCGCCAAGAACGCGAACAAGCGGAGCAAAACCAAGGGCAAACCCGTTGCGAAGGCAAAGTAAAGCGCTACCGGGCCGCGTCGCAAGGCGCGGCCCCAACTTCACTCACGCGGTGGCCGGGCCGCGTCGCCGGTTGTTGGCCATTTTCTGCGCCATAAACAGAATCAGCTTTCGATCTTCGTCCTCCGCCTTGCTCAAGCATCGACGGAATTTCTGAAGAAACCTCGCGTCTTTCCCTGAATGGCCCCAAGCCATCGCATTCGCCGTTTTCCGCTTCAGGAGATTCGGCACTTTCGGCGGTTCCTCGCCATCGTAAAAGAGTTGGTACAGCGGAACTTCGAGTGCCCGCGCCAGCTTTTCGAGCGTTTCAATGGCCGGGACCGTATGGCCGTTTTCGACCCGCGAGATGTAGCATCGCAACAGCCCGGTGCGATTCTCGATGTCTCCTTGCGAAAGCTTCTTCTCCTCGCGCAATTCCCGCAAACGATCGCTGATGATCATGCCCTGCACCCTCCTAGGAACGGCTTCTATATTCCACCTTGTATAGACGTATGGTAACACTGATCATATTGCTGCCGACTGTCGTCGGACTTCCTTCCAAATATGACCATGATGGTTGGGTGTGCATTCCGTGCGATACCGAATGCTGCTTGTGTGACGCGAATGAGAAAGACCGTGCACCGAACCGTCTCGAATCCCACCCGGCGAGTGCTTCGAACCGCGCATTTTGACTCCGAGACCCATGCGTTAGGCGGCGGTTTGCTATTCTACCTGACCTGTTCGTACCCACCGATTTTCATGAGTTTTCCACGAGTTAGAGGCTTCTCAGTGGCAGCGAAATGCTCCCATTTGCAACCTATGGTGCAGCAGTTTTTTGCAGCAAAGCATCTTCACAAATCCGGCTATGATTTCAGGAAAAGTTCACTTCTCAGAGCGAATTGCTCTAACTCTGCAACAGTTGTTGGCCTGCCGTTCGTTTTCCGAATCGCCAGGACCAATTGCGGAAATTGCTTGAGTTACTTTAGGACGCCGCGAGGTTTTGTGAACTCACTTCGTGAGTCTTATCAACCTCCCACAGTGCAAGGGCACTAAGCCTTTCCCACTCGCGCACCCTCTCAACTGAATGCCAGTGACATGCCTTAGTCTGAAATGCGACGAAACGATTTTGAAGAGGAGCGATAGATATGGAGGGCATACTGTCATCCTCCGACATAAACAAGTGCAAGCGACCGCCGTGTTCCTGTACCCAGCCGCTACTTAGATATAAGAAAGACGCAATCGAATCTTCGGTCGATACGAAGTCGTTATGCAAAGGGAACTCCGGTGTGTCAGCATTCATTCGTCGGAGCTGGATCCAATTATCCCGGCTCAGCGTTACGGGAACTTCGAACGCCGCAGACAACACATGGATCACCCGCCTGGAGTAAATGGCCGTCCACAGAGTCTTGCTCTTAAGCAGTGAGTACTCGATCCGACCGGTACCCCTATTTTCTATATCGAAGGTGTGCGGATCGGAATTTATTTCGACAAGAGACTTCTCCAACACCGACCTTGCGAGAAGGTTATCAACAATCAGATGCGGCCAGGGGTGTGCGTAGAGCCGGGCCGACTGCGATTCGCCAATTGATCGAGGAGCGCCAGACATGCACACAATCTCCAGAGCGGGTGGTTTGCGCACCCCTGGATAAATATAATTTCGAGCAGACTAGGTCGTCGGGGTCAGCATCTTCTCTATTTTTGCTTGGGCCCTTTTCAAGATGCTCACATCGATAGGTCCCTCGACCTTTTTGTCGAGTTGCTTCACGAGTTCGGCGATGTCTTTCGAAATACTTTCCATATCTATGGCTTTTGCTACTCCCGTAGACCCTTTCTCTGGCATAAGTGGCCTCCTTTAAGACCTTGTCGAGAACAGTACGGCAAAGCTCAATTACTGGCAAGAGCACGTTTCAGAATCTAGCCCCTGAGCACCTTATTGAGTCAACGACACTGTCTGCTGCTGAGAATGGTTCTCTACTTTCGTTCGCAAAGCCTTAATCTGAGCCATTTCCTGGGCCAGTTGGTCACCATAGCGGATCAAAAGGCTATCGCAATACCGCTCCTGGGTGAGAACACCTCGCAGGCTATCTCGGGTGATTAGGTGTTTTGATGGGTCAAAAAAATTCTGCAAAGCTGTTAGGTATTCGACAAAGTGCGCTCCCACGACATCGTAGTTCGCACGTAGAAGAGCCAAACGATTGTAGCTCTCCTGATATGGGGTTATGTCTGCGACAATCACTTTGGCCAGCGTGGGCTGATCGTTTTGCCAAACAGTGTTCGAAAAGCTGTAGCGTTTCCCATTAGGGTCTTGGAGCGACTGCGCTGTGGAGAGCGTGGCTTCGATCGTCCTTGAGAGAGCTCTTGCAGCCGCTGTGAATTTTTCCCGTTCCAACTGGTCCGACAGCAATCCTGAGTCACGGACCTCGTCCATCGCGCGGTCGGCCAATCCAGATGCATCAGCATCGCTCGTTTTTAAATCTAGGTTTTCTTTCGGAAACATCACGTCCAGCAATTTGATACCTGGAGTACGCGTAACAGTAGTTAGCGTGTTGAAGTTGTTCAAGAACACGATGGTATTTCGACGTAACTGTTCGGCAACCGCTAGATTCCCGTCAAGCTCAGTCCGAAGTCTGGCGACAGCCTGTCGCTGCTCACGAACATCCTTGTCGTGGGCCGCAGCCGCGGCTTTAAGGCGGTCCGTTCTCTCGTTTTCATCTTTTTGAGCCTGTTCAGCAATCCTAGCCTCATCTGCATGCTTCGTGTCCTGCAGTTCTTTGTACCTCAACGCAAAGCCGAGCCCAATCAGCAAGAGTCCAAGAATGAAACCATACAATAGAATCGTTCGCAGTATACGAAACCCAAGCGTTGGAGGAAGCGCCGGCACGACACCGCGCTTGATCAGATACCTGCAAAACGAAAATGCCAGGAAGAGAAAGAATCCGATCAGAACTAGAGGATCTTTCAGGTACGGGGCGATCTTTGAAAAGTCAATCGACACAAGTTACGACCATCAACTATTCAGACTCCAACACAAAGCGGCATGAGGTGTGATCGGCATAACGGATTGACGGTCCTGCGGATTCTAGTACTCGGACGATATTAGTCAAGCCAATTGTCAGGCATAAAATGGGTATTTCTTCGCATAGCAAGCGCCATGCCGCTACAATTGCTCACGTTTTTAGTATCTGATTATTCATTTGCCTTAAGATAGCAACGTATGGTATTTCCAGTCTCACGCAAATGGCAGGTTTGGCCTCTTAATCAAGAAGCTGTTTTATCCCTTCAGGCGTGAAGGCACGTCCATGGATCAGTTTGTGGAGGAGTCTTGGCCACTTTGGACCCCGTTGCCATTGGAACTGCATGTTTCGGAGCCTGTTTGCAGGAACTGGTGCATTGGTACGATGCAAAGACAAAGCTCTCAGAGAAGAAATATCAAAAACTTCTGCATTCGGCTACGTACTGGATCATCTGCATCTTGATGATCATCGGATCCGGATTTGGCACTTGGGTATGGTTCTACCCCGAGTCGCAGTCTCTTAGGACTTATCTGCTCTTCGGTGCCGCGTTCCCACTACTGTTCAAGAAACTCGTTTCGCTCTTCGTGTCTAGAGAAACAAAACTGGGCTTTCAAAAAGACGACGAGTCTTCTTCTATCCGGAACTATTTCAGCGTCATCTGACGGAGGTCCATATGCTCACGCGAACCTCGATACGTCTCCTGTCACTGCTTTTGATTTGCTCCTTCCTGCTAAATGGTGTTGCGGCAGATGAGAAGTCTCAGCATCTGAATTCTCCATGCAACATTCATCTCTCTTACCTCGGAGCCAAATATGACCCGGTAAAAGAGTATGCCTATGACGCCCCTCCCGAGGTGGCACATGAAGCGGCTACACATAGAGTTGAACCGACGGTCTCTACCTATATCGTTGCGCCCGCAAGTACCGCCGAGTTCGCCCGAATATTTGGCAGAGAGCCGTCGAGCGGTGAAGTCGACGATATGAACGCATTTCAAACGAAGGCCAAGGGTGCACTTGGAGCCGAGGCACTACGGCACCAGTTGACCTCGAAGAGCTATGAGGGAATGCTTCGGGAATCAAAGTCCTCCTTTGAAATCCTTGTCGGTCACAACGATGGTGGTTCCTTTAAGTTCCAGGACGGGTCGGCCATGGATTTGGCCGATATGCTCGGGACAGCATTCAAATACAACAAGCAACTAATCCTAGTGTCCTGTAGGGCAGTCCAGAACTCGGGTGTAAAAGATGCACTCGGAACAACAAGGGAAATTACCTACCCTGAAGGTCTTTTCATCGCAGAGAGGCTCGCTTCGGCAATCAGAGGAACTCAAGGAGACCTATCGATAAGCGGTGTTCGGGAACGCTTGCAAGCCATCGAAGACAAAGCTGATTTCAAATTCAACGTCAAATATCTGATTCTTCAGATTTGTGGCGCGGTCGCGGCGGGAGTTGTCATCGCTCTCGTTATCTATATTCTCGACGACGACCGCAAGAAGCGGAAAAGCCATCCGGATGGTACGCCGGAGAACAAACCCACAAGTCAGCGCCTACAGTCCTTCAACCAAGCCTTTTCGTCATGAGGGACGCAGCAAGAGACTAAAGGTTTAGCTTAGTTACACCATGCCCTTTTCGGATCTTGTGCGGTCCACCTGGAGTGTGTTCAATGGCTAAGGCAAGCCGGGTCAGCCCAACTGTCGGAGGCCCTTGTGGCCCGGACTAGTTCCCTTATCGGATCGTCAAATTCTACCTAACCTGTTCGCACCCACCAATTTTCATGCGTTTTGTTTGAGTTAGCGATTCCTCAGTTGCGCCAAAATGCTATCACTTGCAGCCTATAGTTCAGCAAGAGTGAAGCAGCGCAGCTTAACAATTCAGAGCCTGAGTGCAGCAGCCCTCGATCACAAGCGATGGAAAGTTGTTAATTTCTGTAATAAGATTAAAAAACGTAACATCCCGTGTCTCCAGAACCGCGCTCGGCCCAAGTTACAGGCTTTTTTATAGGAGAGACCGAGAGCGAACGAATATTTTCGTTTGGTGATGGTCAATGGATATGCTCTCGGCGAGCGAGCGCAAGCGGTTTGCCGTGTCACCGGTGCGATGCCCGCAGCTGCCTCAAAAGATTCGCAGCCTCGCAGATTATTTCGCCGTCATTAGTGATGCCATCCGCACCACGGAATCATTTTGGTTTCGAGGGCACGAAGATATCATCTACCGGCTGACACCGAGCGCACTAAGATATGCGGAAGAGAAAAAAAGGGCAAAAGCGTTAGCCTTAATGGCGGAGTTTAAGCGAATCGCCGACACGAAACTGCCCCGTCCGCCCCTTCCTGAGAAGGAGCTTGAATGGTCTTTGTTGGCGCAACACTATGGGTTGCCGACCAGGCTTCTCGATTGGACAGAAAGTGCTACCACCGCTCTTTATTTCGCCTGCCTTAAGGAACATTTGGACGGCATCGTTCTAATGGTCAATCCAATCGACTTGAACCGGCTAAGCTATCCGACAAAGCCGCGCGTGCTTGATCCGCAACAGGACAGCGAGACAATCCTTAGGTACTTGCGCGCGGGCTCAAAGCAGGCGACGTCTGGACGCAATCCGGTTGCAATCTATCCCGTCTGGAATTCCCCTCGGCTCATTATGCAAAAGGGTGTTTTTACGCTGCATGGCTCTCGGTTTGAACTGCAAGGCGACGGCGTGCCCTCCTTGGCGGGTATCCCAATCCTGAAGGAATCGAAAGCTCAATTGATCGCCGAACTGCAGCGAATTGGCGTTGACGAAATGACGCTCTTTCCTGAACTTGAACATTCTTGCGCGCACTTGAAGCGAAAGGAGGGTTTGCATCTTTAACAGATGAACTCCGTTGACTATATTCCGTTTATAAATTCGACCCGCGATTGCCAACTCGCAGGACAGTTTTACGGAAGTGCCATTGCAGTTCGCGTGTCCCTGGAATGTGCTGCGAAAACGTGCTCGTCGTTGCCACCGGAGCCCAAGAAATGGCTCGACGGCGGCGTCGACGCCTTAGATGAGCCGGACCTGCAAAAGCTATCTTCGGCGTACCAGGATCATTTCAATCGATTTCCACATGCGGCACAAATCGCGGACAAGCAATTTCAGGCGAAACCGAACAAGGCAATCGTTCAAGGCTTTGTGAATGCAGTTTTGGATGACTGTGCGCGGCATGCGCCGAACTGGATCAGTGTCCCGCAACTGCCGATTCTCAACGACTCCTCCCGAAACAAGATCAATCGAGCGTTGGCGGAATCCACCCGGATATGGCATGAAGCTCATCAAGGGTCTCGAGAACTCATTCTTCCGGTGATTCTGACGAATCAGAAACAAATCCTCAAAAAGGCGGAGCGAAATAAAAAATTGACCGCCGCGATGAACTGTTTCGGGGCTGCGGGTGCCACGAGCGTATGGATGGTCGACGCCTCACTAAGCGACCAGGACGGCACTGGTACCTTTGACAAAAGATTTGCAGCGCTGCGTCACCTTCATGAAGAGCTAAATGCCCAGCTGCCCGAGCGTACGTTCACCATCGCTGGCCCATATTGGGGAATGAATGTTGTACTTTGGGCTAGACAGCTCACTTCCTTCGCGGCCATTGGCCTAGGAAACTCGTACAAATATAACGTTCCCGGAAATCCGCTAAAAACTGCAAACGCGCGGATTGCGCTGGCGCCGCTGCGTCGATGGGCGATAGCCTCAACAAAACTAAAGCAGTGGCTGGCAACTTCCGCAACTAGTCTCCCACCAGGTGACAAAGCCGCGAGTGAATTTCAAGAGTTGGAAAAGAATTTCTCAAAACTGCTCGATCAAACTAACGCTAGGACGCAAACGGCCTCTTTTTACAAATCGTGGTTTGAGAAGTTCGCGAGTCTGCCGCCGTCCGGACGAGCATTGGCGCTTTACCAGGACCTCTCGTCCGCATACGTGTTGGGGAGCACGCTGCCCGATTTGCCCGATGACGAAAAAACCTCACGGAAGCCAGGGCGCGTTGCACAGCAACTCATGCTGAACTGCCTCTAGTCCTCCAGAACCGTTCCGTGCAGTGCATTTCCAAAGCAACGTCGCGACTGGCGACCGAGCGCGTGGGCCTCAAAAGCGCGTGGCAATCGTCTGCTTCGACACGGAGCAGTCCGATACCCGCCTCCTTGAATGGGGACAAACGATCACAACGTACCAACCCATCCGCGATGCGGCCTGGGAGTGCGACATATGATTCCATTGCGAAGGAAAGATGCAATGCGGCTTGATCGAGCGCTTCCGCTACTCGCGAGAGCTTCAGCTCTACCGCAACCAATCGCTTTTGTAGCGGGTACCATCCGTTAAGTTTTTGCAAGCGACCATCGTTCGTTCGAGTTAAGAAGCGATCACGAAGCAGTCTTTGCAGATCCACGTCAAAGGACCTCGCCGGCATCCATCCTTCGCATTGATCCTTGAGCTCCGCTTCGCTGATCGCCGTCCCGGATTCCACGTCCGGAATCTGCGTCAGAAGCTGAATCCTAGAGAGTGGTCCAATCGCTTCTCGCTGACGCAGCTTGAGCCGCCTCTTCACGTTTCTCGAACGGAATGACACCGCAACGAGATCGCAAACACCCCAAGGAAGGACAAACTCTCGCTTTACCGTGAGACCCTGTCGCTCAAGCCAGCGTTCCACCGGAACGACCATCTGGAATTCCCTTTGAAATTCCACGGGAGACCCTCCAGTCGTAGTCGTCGTGCCTTTTAGTATCACTCAGCGCTCCCCCCGATACCAACAAGCGACGTACCCCCCGACCGCATGAACGTTCCCATGACCGGCCTACGCCTAGGCGGACATCTTCACCAATAGTTGCAGACGATATCTGCGCGTACTCTTCGGCACGAGCTTCAGAAGGAGCCGCTGTGAAGATGCGGGAGCCGTGATTTCGAAAGGCAACAAGAGTTGATCCGGGTGCAGTCGCTGACGCCTACGGCCCCGTTTGGAAGCGACCGCTTGCGCCACATGAACACCGGCATAAGGCACGGAGACTCCAAAGGCAGCAAAGGCGAGCGCGATGGTGCGTACGCTCGGCGTACCACCGTTCAACTGTTTCAACAATCCAGGGCCACTGATCCCCAACCGCTTCGCGATCGCGGCAACGGACTGTCCCTTTTCTTTCTCGCGTTCTACATACGGACTGAGCGCCGCTGCGAAACGAAGAGCAAAATCCTTATCGGCTGCGGTCTTCTTCATGACAATCCTTTAAAACTTAAGTTACAGTAAAACTTAAGTTTCATCAACTGAATTGAGATAAGTAGATACACAAGGGTGGACCACCTTCACCTTGCTGCAACGATACAAACTCATGGTTTCCCGCCGGGCGGGCCTGAGGGCATGCTCCATCATAAGCAGCTGCTATAACATATGTTATAGCAAATGTTTGACAGTCGCGCTTTCTTCTTGTAGATTCCGTCTATGCTCGATTCCAGCCATTTGAGTGAGATCCGCCGAAAGCTGGGGCTCTCCCAGGAACAGATGGCCCGACTGCTGGGTGTGTCGTTCGCCAGCGTCAATCGATGGGAGGGCGGCAACCACTCGAGTCCCACCGGCCCCACTCGCGATCTGTATCTCGCCATTGATGGCGCGCTCCGAGCTGGCAACTCACCTATGACGATTTTGCAGGCGGCCAACAATGAAAGAGGCGTATTCCTATACACGCTTTTTCGCATGGCCTATTCGCAAGTTAGGAGGTCTCGATGAATCTTCAGTATCAGCTTGTGAACACTCGTCCTTTGAATGCAGGGGGCAATGGAGACCTCATCCTAGGTCAAAGGAGCGATACAGGCGAATGGATTGTCCGTAAGTATCTCCGCGAACACCAATCGCAGTACGCCAGAGCAGGCTTTCGGCGGGAAGCACGAGTTCTCAACCGTAAATATCGCGGTTTGATCAGGATCCTCGATTCCGACACCGAAGCCGAATGCCCCTACTACGACATGCCTTACCTTTCGGGCGGTTGCTTGACGACGCACGCCGGAAGACTTTCCGAGAGCCAGTTGCTGGCTATCGCGATCGATTTGGCGAGCACTCTGGCAGACGTGCATGCGCGGTTCGACGCGCACGGAGACGTGAAGCCCGACAATATCTTGGTCACTCATGATGGCCACTTACAGGTCGCAGACCCGCTCGGAAATGGTATCAACTGCACCATCATCTTCGCGCAAAACCACGGCGGAACCCCTGGCTATTGGGCACCAGAGATAAGCGCTGGCGGCGCCGTTTCGGCCGCAGGCGACGTGCATGCCTATGGCGCGACCCTGTACCACCTAGCGACCGGGCGAAGGCCGTATGACGGTCAAAGACTCGACCTGTCTCTGGAAAGCTGCCTGATGCCTTTCAAGATCAAGGAAGTCATCATGGCGTGTGGTCAACCTGGCTCCGCCGACCGACCTTCCATGAAAGAGGTGTTACGCATTCTCGGCGGAGAGTGTTGGATAGATATCCAGGCGGCAAATCAGCGCAGCCGGGGACTCGCGGCGGCTGTCTGCGTCCTTGGCGGACTTATTCTTCTCCTCGGCGGCCTCGGAGATTGAAACCACTTGGGACCAACGCCCACAGGCGACCGACATAACCGATTCAGAATACTTTCTCGAGTTCCCAGCCTTCGGTCTCACGCTTGCCCACGACAACCCTCCCGATTGGCGCCCGATCACGAATCGAATACACAAAACCGGCATGGCGACTCCTCAGACCCAACCAACTCTTCGTTTCGAGCCGTCCACAATACCGAATTATCCTTTTTGCCGGCCCGCGCCATCTCTTCCACCGCATCGTCCGACCGGTGAACAAGCGCTTCCATCGTTTCGATCAAGTCGATTAACTCCGGCCAGGAAGTCCCGTCCACGAGGTCCTGCTGACTGTGAGCGAGTCTATTCCGCAATTTCTCTATCTTCTCCAACAGCTCTTCACCGTCCGCCTTTTTTTCGATACCCAATTCCTTCCTGAGCTCGTCGTTTCGGAGAAGCAAATCTCGTTTGTCACAAAACTGCAAGCAGTCCAGTAAGTCCATGTGCTCGTTTCGTCGTTCGCGCTCCGCGTATAATTTCTTTGCCGCTTCCAGTCGAGAAGCGCTCAGCTTCGCTTTCCATGAACCGTCGGGATAGCCCTTTCTCACCCAAAATCGTAGATGCATTTCCACAAGCGATACCAAACCGAACAAATACACGCGGATTGGCGGTTTGTTCAAATCCGCCACCGTCACGATTCCCCTGACTTCGGACCCGACGAGAACGAACGTGCGTCCTCTTGCCCTAAGAACTCGCAGCAAGTCACCGATCGACGTGACTTCCGAAACTAGGTCTTCTGCCTGCAAGGGCTTCGTATGCTCTCGCACAGTTTGGTCGTTTAGTTCTTCGGCCGCGACAAACCCGATCACGCGGCCCTTCTCCTCTTCCATAACGCCGGCGACGTCGAATCCTCGGGCCAGGAGCAACTCTTTCATCTCCGCCGCCGAGGGTGCGCCGGACAGCAGCGAATCGGCTCGAATATCGCGCGAGCTCCGACGCTGGCACCGAGCGCGGCGCGAAGTTCCGATAGACGCGTCCCCTTCCGCCTGTACCCGGTTATCGGAGAAGTCCAAAGTTGGTATCCCATTTATGCTTTCCTCTTAACGCCTTCGTCGAGCGAAGGCGAACTCGCGTCTTGCGGCGCGTTCCCAGGAATCCGCGGAATCGCCAAGTTCAAAACTCCGCTTCCGTAAACTTCGGAAAGTAGCGATACACCTTCGAATATTTCTGGATATCTTCGGCGCTGAGACTCTTGGACGCTTTTGCAACGGAACCGCTCAAGGGCAATCTGGACTCTAAATGATGCAGTTCGCGAAACGTCAAATTGGGCACTTCGATTCTGTAGGCGTCTTCCCCGGTTCTTACGAAGTCGAGATCCTCGAACCGGCAACGTCGAACCTTGGCTTCGTCCCGCGTGCGGAAGATCAGTCCACCTACCGTGAGCATCTTGGCGTTATCGGCGTAATGAAAATCGAACAATTGCTTGTAACCGACCCGGTGAGCTTCCATTTCCGCGCCGTTTCGTACATTCAAAGCTTCCGCGATCTCGTTGTGGAGGATTCTTCGGTACGCGGCAGCGGTTCCCCATCCGGCGAGGTTTGTCTGGGTTATCCCGTCGGGAATCTTATCCGGGCCCAGTCTCGTGCGAAGGACCCCCACCCGGTCTGCCGTCGCCAGCTCCGGCAAGGCGTTTACCGTGACCACGATCACGCTGCTATGCCGAATTTTAGAGCAGACGTAGTCGATATCCGTCAAAACGGCGCTATCCAGCACGCCATCGTAATCGAGCCACAGGATCGTTTTCTGGGACCAGCTTAGAGTCGGCAGCACGCTGGTCGAAGACCCAAACTTGAAGCGGACGCATTTGAACGGCTTGTTGAACCGGAACCTCTCCTCGTCGTCGATTTCTTTTTCGACGCTCAACATCGACGAGATCCCGAGCGTTTTGTGAATTAGGCTGAAATCGCTGAAATAAGTGGAACCGAACCCAATATACCGATACGTCTCCAGACGCTCGATGGCCCCCAGCCGCCGCAGGCCTTCGACAATCATCTTTCGCTCGATGTTCTTCGCGGGCCTCAGAGTGTAGTTTATGTTTTCGTAGCTTTTGGTCATTACCCTGAGCACTCCGCCTTATAGAAGTACTCGAACGTTTTCTCCCCGACGGCCTTCCGGGACGACACCTTTAAGACTTTTTGCGCGACGGCGATCTCTTCGAGAGGCTTACTGTAGCTGATCGTCGCCGAACGCGGGTTCGTCTTCGCTTTACGCTCCGTAGGCCGTACAAACACCGGCGCAGTCTTTACCGTAGACAACGCAACGGCCTTCGCCTTTTCCAGTACGCCAAATAGCGGCCCCTCTTTTTCCGATTCGCGCTCCTCTCTTCGAAGGGCATTCAGAAAGTCGATCACCGGGCGGGCGAGACTCACCATCTGCTGTCGGACGGCTCGATACAGCTCCGAATCGGCCTCCACGCTGTTCTTTGTCGTGTTCCAAGGCAGAAGGTTCGGATCTTCGCAATCGAAATAGGCATAGCCGCGGAATCGGCCGTACTGATTGTGAAATCGCGGCAACCCATCGCCCCATCCCGTTAGCTCGGTTTGGTTCGGACCCAGAACTAACCGTTCGTTGCAGTACACGTACCAGCCTGCGGTCGTTGGATCTGAGTTCGATACCCCCACCCACAGCTCGACCGAAACTGGAGACGCCCCGAATTTCGGGTAACTCTTCTCGAAGAAGGCCGGCCGCAACTCGTCGCGATACTGCAGAAGCACGGAAGGCGTGAACCTCAGTTGGACCCCGTTTAACCGCACCTCCAATCCTTTGGCCATCGTTTCCCTGTGCTTGGCTTCCAACTTCTCACGCAATGTATTCTTGAAATTCTCCAGCCCAAACGAATTCGCAATGCCCTCGTTCAAGTCCGTTACGACGATTTTCGTCCCGTAATCCTCCAAGCGATTCCGTTGTCCATCCTCCAACTGCTCGAACGAAAAATTCCATTCCGGGCTCTTTTTCCACTCGTCCACGTTCACCCGAACCTTAAACGACGACTCCTTTGTGGTGGAATCGACCAAGAACTTTTTCCCGAGTTTGAACAGCGCTCTTTTCATTCCGATCCCAAATTGGCCGATCCCGTGTTTGGTCGAAGGCATACCCTCCGGCCTACCGAACCGGAATGCGTAAAAACGCGCCACGTCGACTGGTATCCCTCCGCAATTGTCGGTGATGCTGAATTCGGACGGCGACGTTCTTATGCGAACGCTCAGGCCATCGTACTTCCCCCCCGGTTTCATCCTGCGCGCGCCGTCCACGCAGTTGTCGAATAAATCCGCGATCGCATCGACGAGGTCGATATCGCGAACCAACATAGAAATGAAGAAATCCTTCGTCGGCATGGCGTCGATACGCTTCGTGTCTGATGGAGGAGTCGTTGCCATAGCGGTTCCTTTTTAGTAAGCGTGCGGAATGGAGCATAGCACACGGCGGCTTCGTTGTTAGCGAACGCGACGTTCCCGGTTGTCGTGCGTGTGAATCCAGGACACCGGCGAATCGCCCCAGATTTACAGGCGAATGTAAGGCGAATATGGTAAGCTACGAACGGTGGTGTGATCCGCAAATGATCGTTGCTAAACGACGGGGCCGGTCGATCAATTTCACGGCTGGGATTTTCCGTAGATCTGTGGAAATGCTGTGCCAATGGCGAGCCGGGCCGGGCGGAAACGTTGCTTCGTTTTCGACTTCGCCCTAGAATCGTTTTCGATATTTTCCAACGAATAATGGTCCGCGCTAACTCGCACAAGACGATGAAAGCCAACGGGAAAAAACCTATAGGCGTCGATCTTTTCGCGGGAGCGGGCGGATTGAGCCTTGGCTTCGAGCAGGCCGGATTCGACATTGCCGCCGCGGTCGAATACGACCCGATCCATTGCGCGACCCACGAATTCAATTTTCCCGACTGCGCGGCTATCTGCCGCAGCGTCGCCGACATAGACGGCAAGTACATTCGCGACAATTCGCGCATAGGGATCCGCCCGTGGATGTGTTTTCGGTGGAGCGCCGTGCCAGGGCTTTAGCATGATCGGCAAGCGCGCGCTGGACGATCCGCGAAATTCGCTGGTCCATCATTTCGTTCGCCTCGTAGTCGAGCTTGAAGGCCTCGTATTTCGTATTCGAGAACGTGCGAGGGCTCACCATCGGCGATCAACAGAAGTTTCTCGAAGAAATCGTCGGCAGAATTTCGCAAGAGCGGCTATCGCGTCCTCGAGGACTACCGGGTGCTCAACGCGTCGCATCATGGCGTCCCGCAGGACCGGCAACGATTTGTTTCTCATCGGCGCGCGCAAAGGCTTTCCGTTGCCTTAGTACCCGCAAGATACCCACGCAGCGCCGAGAAACGGCAAGCGCGACGCGGGGAACCTGTTTCGTCGAACCACGCCGACCGTGTGGGACGCTTTGCGGGACATGCCCGAAGCCGACGACTTCGAGGAATTGCTGCATCGCGGACTGGGTCAAGGCGAAATTCAAGAAATCGACCGATTACGGCGCTCCTTGCGAGGGGACAAGTCCGACCCGGAAGATTACTCCGCCCCCCGCGAATTCGATGCGAGCCTGTTCACGTCAAGCCTGCGCACCATTCACACGGATCTGTCGAAAAAGCGCTTTCGGGAGACGCGCCTGGCGACACCGAACCCGTCAGCCGTTTTCACAAGCTCGATCCCAAGGGATGTGCAACACGATTCGCGCAGGAACCGCCAGCGATCGAGGCGCGTTTACGTCGCCCCGGCCCATACACCCACATTCGCCGCGCTGCATCACCGTCCGCGAAGCGGCGCGCCTGCATTCTTATCCCGATTGGTTTCGTTTCACGTGACGAAGTGGCATGGCTTCCGACAAATCGGAAATTCCGTGCCACCCTTACTTGCGAGAGCCGTCGTCCGAAGATGGGCGAAGCGTTCTCGGCTCCCAAGAAGGTCCCGACTGTCCCGTCGCGCAGGGCGACCCCGTTTGCTGTCGTTCAGCATGTCCGACGCGGCCGCGCACTACGGCGTGTCGGCGGATGTCGTTCCGAAGCGTATCCGCCGGGCGCAAGGGGCCGAAGCGAATGGCTAAGAAGGACGACGCGGAACCCGCCAAAAAGCCCAACCGCTATTCCGCCATCATCGGCACTATCTTCAAGAAGTCATTACAAGCCGGGCAAAACGCAATTCGAGTTCTCGCGCGCCGAATTCGTCGAGATCGCCAAGTCGCTTGGCATCGCCCTCCCCAAAAACTTGGGCGATACGATTTATTCCTTTCGTTTCCGAACCGCCTTGCCGGACGAAATCGTCGCCACCGCCGGGAAAGGGCCGCGAGTGGGTCATCGAGCTTGCCGGACGCGCCTTGTATCGTTTCAGCCTCGCAAAACTCGCCACCATCGTACCGAATCCCAACATGATCGCGATCAAGATTCCCGACGCGACGCCGGAAATTATCGCCGCCTACGCTTTCAGCGACGAACAGGCGCTCCTCGCCAAAGTGCGATACAACCGTCTCGATTGACACGTTCCTCGGTCTGACGACCTATTCGCTCCAGAATCATCTGCGGACGACCGTGAAATCGATGGGTGACAGCAGATCGAAATCGACGAAGTGTATGTCGGTGTCAACAAGCACGGCGAGCAGTTCGCGCTGCCCGATCCAGGCGAAGGGCGGAAGCGACCGCCTGAGCGTCGTTCAGACCGCCCAGGATATCGCTTGTTGTGCGGAGAAATTTACTGGCCTTACTTGCCGCCCCATAGCGGCGCAATTCATGTCCGACGACGTGATCGCCATGTTCGAGCTGGCGCTAGACGGCGAGGACGTGAAACTCGTCGAGGAGAAACATTACAGGCTCGTACCGTCCGACCAGATTGGCCCGGACGATCTCAGACTCTATGCAAAGCGATGATGCGAGGCGGCGGGTCCGATGGACCACGTTTCCAAGAAAGTCAGGTCCAAGATTATGGCGGCGGTCCGGTCGCGCGGCAATACGACGACCGAAGCTGCCCCTCGGCCAGTTGCTGTGGGACGCGGATCTTAGAGGTTACCGTAAGCATTGGCCGGTCGTCGGCAAGCCCGATTTCGCTTGGCCTGGACGCAAGGTCGCGGTTTTCGTGGACGGTTGTTTCTGGCACGGCTGCAGGTGCAAATACCTGCCGCGCAGCAATGCAAAATTCTGGCGCAACAAGATCGAAACCAACAAACGGAGGGACCGCCGCGTCGCTCGATCACTCCGGCGCGACGGGTGGAGGGTGATCCGAATCAAGGAGTGCGCCGTTCGCAAACCGTCGACGCTAGCGCGCATCGCAAAGCTGGTGGCTAGACGCTAAATTGCGCCTTAGGAATGCGATTTTGGGCGATAATCGGCTCAAGGAGCGAAACTTGTACAAGCCCGGCGACTACGTCAAAGTCGAATTCGTCCGCGAGGGCACCGGCGAATCGGAATGGATGTGGGTTGAAGTCGCTTCCGACGACAGCGAACACCGCATCGTGTTTGGCCGACTCGATAGCGAACCCATCTTAGACACCGACCTTCGTCGTGGGATGCAACTCGCCGTCAGTTACGACAACATTCGCGAGCACAAAACGTCCAACCCGTTCTAGACGGTTCGATCGGTGCTTGACAAAGTGTCGTTTTTTAGGTCATATTATGACCGATATGGCGACCACTAGCCCAATTCCTCCGCCGAACCCAAACGACGACGCATCCGTAACGGCCCATCGCAGCCGCGTGCTGACCGACTACGGAGACCTCTTCGATATTGTGGACCAGGCGCTCCGGGACTCGGTTCCGCGCGCCACCGATTTCTTTCGGCTGCTCAGCGGCCCTATGGACTTGGGCGTTCATGCAGCAAACACCCGATATTTGACGAAGTTGTTTCTCGCCTCGCGCAACGTTACCAGCGAGGACGAGGAATCCCTCGGTTTCGAGCTGGATCGGATTCCCAACTGCGGGCTCTGCCTCCGCGGACCCGGATACCAAATGAGAATTCTAAAAGCCTCCTCGGACGGCGTGCCGAGGGCCACCAGCGACGCCCGCAGCCGCTTTTATAAGAGCAACCAGTTGCTCTTCGCCTTTGCCCACGGTCAAGCCGCCGACTCTCTGGCGCAGGGCGCTCTGAACCTCGTCCTTATGTGGAGTATGGATTCCTCTCACGCATATGCCGGTTTGGAAATCGCATGTCCCCGCGGCGAAAAGGACGGCCAGGTCGATTGCTTTTGGATTACGCGCTGGCAACCCGGACAAACGTCCGGACAGGTTCGCGAGCAACTTCCCCCTGCCCTCGAACCCGATTTAGACGAAATCCAACCCGTACCTCAGCCAAAGGTCGCATCGAGCTGATCTCGAATCTCGGAAAGGCCCGTTCTATTGAACTTCCATCCCGTTAACGGCGAACGTGTGCGCCAAGCCCGACAGCGTAAAGGATTCACCCAGACCGCCCTCGCCGAGCTGCTGGGCGTGGATCAAACCTTAATCGCTCACATCGAAAGGGGAACGAAGCAGCCGGGCGACGACGTCCTGGAGCATCTCGCAAGCGAACTTGAGCTGCCCGAGGACTTCTTCTGTCAAGCGGATCCTCCCGACTTTCCCGCAGGTAGCTTGTTGTTTCGCTCTAAATCCGGAATCGGCAAGAGAATCGTCGCGCAAGCGCACGCGCAGGCGGCACTCGCGTTTGAGTTCGCCCTTCGCCTCTCCAGTCGAGCTTCCCTGGTTCCAGTCCGCTTACCGCTTGGCTCGGACCCGCTTGTCGCGGCGCGAAATGTGCGCCACGCCATGGGAATCGGCGACGGGCCTATTTCGAACGTCGTCCGAGCCGTCGAGCGTTTGGGTGTGTTGGTCATTCCTCTTTCCGACTTGAGCGACTGCGATGCCTTCGCAGTCTGGGCCGGACCGGCGCGCGATTTTCCCGTAATCGGTCTTGTCGTTCAAAGGCCTCCCTATCGAACTCGAATGAACGTTGCTCACGAGCTCGGCCATCTGGTTCTGCACAAGGAACTTTCGTCCGCGACCCAGGAATTCGAAAGGCAAGCCTATCGTTTCGCTGCCGAATTGTTGATGCCTCAGGCCGGTATTGAAAGCGAATTGCGGGCGGAGAGGCTTACGCTGTTCCGCCTCGCGGAGTTGAAGAGTGTCTGGGGCGTTTCCATGCAGGCGCTGGCTCGCCGCGCTCGCGATTTGGAGGTTATTACTGATCGCCAGTATCGTTACTTAATGAAGCAGCTCGGTGCGAGGGGGTGGCGCACGAGCGAACCGAGTTTAAAACCCATCGCCGTCGAAAAACCGCGCGCGATTCGGAAGCTTGCCGAAGTTGCGTTGGGTCCCGCACCGGATCTAAAACAGATAGCCCGTCACTTCGCATTAAGTGAGAATTTCGTATCTACGATCTTTGCAATGTCTGCGCCATCTCCGAACCAGTCCGCCGCTCCGATCTCCCCTGCCCGTCGCGGCGATATCGTCGCATTCAAACGCAAGTTGTGACCCTCGCTCCGACCAAAGCGCGAACCGGTAATTGTCGGTAAGGAACGATGGCATCAGGCTACGGGATCAGTATCAATAGGCCACCGCTGGCGCCAAGTGAATGTTCACGCCCCGGTCCGAATTTATAGTCGTAACTTGGTTCGAGATTCCAGCCGAATCTGTGTTTTTTGGATGGCCAAAACATGAAGTCTGGCGCGACTTCGATACCAGCCGAGTTCGCCTTCTTGCCGTACGCGTTTTGTGTGAATTCACTCGGGGCTAACACCAAGCATAAACTCCATTTTGGGCGAAATAGTCCAAGGCTTCTTGAAAAGGAGGTCGATGCTCCATTCGGTCGAGTGGCGTCTAAACACAGGTGTAACTCCTGCCTCAAGTTCCAGCCACTTCTCAACCGGCGTAACCTCGACCGCGACCGTCGGACCGAAGCTCGAGTTGCCCTCTGTGAGACTCCGCTCAGCAGCTCCTCCATCCGGTATCGCGCGGGCCATCCCCAAACCGTCTCCTCCTCTTCGAGCCGCGCAATGATGCGCCGCTCCAATTGGTATTGCAAGCGCCCCCATACCAATCAAGTAGGCTTCGAAATCAATTACCGGTGCTCCGGCAAAAGAATCCTTGCGGGCGTGCTCTTCGGCGTGGGCATCGCGATTCGTATCCAAATTACAGACCTGTTTGGCAGCCGCCATCCGCTCCTGGTGAGCTACGAGGCGTTAGGGCAGGAAATACAGATTCCGTTCCGGCCCATTCTCCACTCCACATTGCATTTTTCCACTGCCCACTGCATTTTCCCTGGCGAATTTCCCCCACTTCATGGGCATACCCTTTGAGTCGGCGTCCAACGGGGAGCGTTCTTGCGTGGCTTATCAAAGACTGACCTGGGATCGGCAAGAGCTGTCTCTTCCCGCAAAGGATCATCGATCTTAGAGCAAGATGGGAGCCGATTTGGTTTCGAGAGAAGAGCTTTACGAGATGGTCTGGCATGGGGATGGTAGAGGTGTCCACGATGACTTCTCGAGGAAACCAAGTCTATTTCTTTGGGGTGTTTTTCTGCCGCATCGCGTCTTCGAGAATCGCATAGGTCTCTTCTTCGATATCCATCGCAATTCCAGTCACCCGCCCGACCACTTCAACTTCACTCGGGTAGCGGAACGTCCTCGTCGGCTCACCCGAATCCGGGTGTGGGATGAGGGTCAGCAGCCCATTTTGAATCTGACACCAGCCGCATGCGTATCCAGTGCGAATATCAAGAAAATAGATGGGCCGAGAATATGGTGACTGACTCGAACTCCTTTTCACGGGAGTCCTTTTGACGCGGGTCTGTTTAGGGTCGATTCGCACGAATGTACCAGGCGCAAGGATCGGCGACATGGTCCTATCCTTGGTACCGATATAACCGTACAAGCAGCGCCGCAAATTGAGATGGCGGAGCCGCTCCGCCGGCACCTCGCCCCAAATGTCCACCAAGCGAGTAAGGAGGTCGGTATTCTGGATCTGCAGTCTGGCGTCTGGCGTTTCCGGGGAACCGGCGCCCTCGGACAACTCGTCGGTTGAGGTTATCAGGTGGGTTTTCGGCGGAGCAAACAGCGGCCGCTCTTTGGTGATGTCGCCGGGCTGAATCCCGTAGAATGCGTGAATCTCCGCGATTGTCACTTTGTACACTTCACATAACGTCACAATCTTAAAAGTACCCGGAACAAAGCGTCCTTTCTCGATATCCCCGATGGAAGCCCTCGAAAGAGAATAGTCCGGGTTTTGTCGTTCCGTGGCAAGCTGTAGGCTACGTCGTTCAACTTCACGAATGCTAAGCCCCAGGCGCACTCGGATTTTCTTGAGTTTTGCACCCGCTCGCTGCATGACGTCGAAGTCGGTCATCGTCCGGAATAATACTGGAAATCGTAATATCTGTCGATATATCTAGCATAGCTACTATTTACTGTAAATAATTATTCCTGCAGCAATACCTAGGGCCCGTCCGGAACACCGGACGGTTTAAGAATTCCCCCCAGACCACCGAAAGCCTCCCTCATCGTTATCCGCACGGCGCCTCGGTGTCCGCACGTTTGCCTTGCGGCCTTTCATGACTAATAGACAACGTCCAACTTCGTCGGAATCGAGGGCACGGGCAGTAAGGCCGCGAACTACGCTGGCCGACTGCGTCCGCGGCATTCTTCGGACCAAAAATCTCACACTGTACAAGATTTCTGACCTGACTCGGATCAATTACCCGCATCAGCCGAGCTATCACATCCCTCGCAATCTTTACTTTCAATTACGGTCTACAGTGTGGAGCCCAACTCTCCACCAATTGCTGGCGCTCAGCCGATTCTCGGGATACCGCCTGGCAGATTGGCTTGCTGTGTTCGGATTCCGCTTGGACGAAATCCCACGTTTGCAGGCAACTCTTCATCAACCACGCACGACGCTGCTCGATGGCAGCGTCTATGACGCACATGCTACGATCCCGTGGGTTCGGGACCGCTTGACCGAAGGGCTGATTCCTCCTGTTGCACCATTGAGTCAACTGCTCGAATCCCACGGGTCACGGCGCGTTTCGGACTTGGTTTCGACGGACACCAACTCATACGTGTACGCCAAAATCGGCCGGCAGGACGCCTTTGCTTTTCCGGACCTCGCACCGGGAAGCATCGTGCGGTCCAACTCGCGACCAATAGGTCGGATCCTCCAAAAATCGGGCGCAGAAATCTCGAAGCACATTTTCCTGGTCGAGCACAGCCGGGGTCTTTGTTGTTGCCGGCTCCATTTTGGGGTGGAGAATCGCGTGACCCTCACGGCCACCCAGCTTCCGTTTGCAAACGTCGAACTACGACTCGGATCCGAGGCGAGAATCCTTGGCGTCTTGGACTTGGAGTTGCGCCCATTGGTCGGCCACAAGCGGCCGACAACTCAACGATGCACTCCGCCTGAAGTTGCTCCCGATCTCACAAGACTATGGACGCCCCTCCCTTTGGACCAGGCAGTCGGCACGCCACGAGCTCCTGTTCTAATCCGCGGTGCTCGGCGCCGGGCAGGCCTTTCGCTTCGCGACGCATCGGAGATGAGCCGTGAGGTCGCACGTGAACTTCACGACAATCGGTATTACGCATCCCCTGGCTCGCTATCGGAGTATGAGGCGACGAGCGCTCCGCCACGACACATCCATAAGTTGATCACGGTCTGTGTCCTCTATTCCATCCGTCTTCAGGAGCTTTTGCATTCGTTTGGACTTCAACTGGAAGAAACTGATCTGCCCTCCATACCGGACGAATGGATGGCTCGGGCCGGCTGGCCCATGGCGCAAAACCTCCCGAGGGTCACGCCCGGGAAAACGCCCATAGGTGGCTTTCTCGCAACTCTTCTCGAGCACTTTCGTGAGTTACCGTTATTTCTGCGTCACGCGCTCCCTTCTTTCTCTGGTTTGCGCAATATTTCGCTCCGCGACATCTTCTGGGTCGGCGGGCATCAGAAACCCATGCACCCCTCGCTCACCGGGGCACTATTCGTCATCGTGGACCGCCGGAAGAGAAGGCCTCGCATTTTGCCGGGCAAAGCTGCAGGGGAACAGCCCCTCTATCTTCTCGTGAGGCGAGATGGATCGTACGTGATGGCCAGTTGCGGCATAGAGAACGACGCGATCGTCCTGCACCCCTATGCGGAACAATTCGTCCCGCCTGAACGCCTTCGACGCGGCATAGACGCCGAAGTCGTGGGGCAGATCGTAACCGTCGTTCGATCGCTTCCGCCACCACCTTGACGCAAATACCGCGCGGGAATCGGTCGGATTCCCTCTTTTGGCGTAAATAGAGCGGAAATGCGAACGGTCCGTGCTGTGCACGGCACCGCCAGAGGAGTGCCATTGCGTTGAGAGAACAGCAGTTTCCTGAACTTAGTATCAGTTCAAGAATATTTTGTTGAGTTTGTAGCTTTCCCTTTTTCTTTCTGACACTCTCAGCCCGACCAAGTCACGTTGCAAGCCCGAAATCGGAGTTTCTTCATGCTAAAGCTGTCGGAACAAATCCGTTCAACCCACAACCAGGACGGCGCCGTCATCCTCGATGTCCGCCAAGGACAGATGTTCCGGTTGAACTCAGTTGGTTCGCGAATGCTGGAGTTTTTGATGCAGGGCTATTCCGAAGCACGCATCGCAGATGAAATAAGCCGCAATTTCAAAGTCGATGTCGAGACAATCCGCATGGATGTTCATGAATTCCTGCTTCAGCTTGAAAAGCATCACCTTCTGGAATCTCGACAGGAAAATGATCGGTGAAACCCGTGTGCAAGCACCCACAAAACGAAAGAGAGGAATGCAGGCTTATCGTTTTCCGGGGCTCTGGTTCGGAGATACTTCTTTCGGCGGACTCGGGAGCGGCCGGTTTGCCAGTAATCAGCATCCCGCGATACACACGAATTGCTCAATCGGTTTCCGAGGCTGCCCAAGAGCAGTGGAACATTGCTATCTATTCCCTGTTCTCCTTGCCACCGCGCGAATGCCCTGGTGAAACGTCGCGGTATCAACTTGCCGCTTTTCGTTCCACGACAAGCATTCCACCCAACATGGCATGGGTTACTCCAAGGTCCCTCAAACCCGAGGATTTCCGTGACACCCAGGACTATGCGGCTCTCCAAGAAGCAGTGGAGCTTGTCCAGAACTATTCGAAGAACCCGACAAAAGGATTCTTTGCCCACCCTGGTTGGATAGACAAGGTTCTCGGCTGGACACAAGCGGAGGTACGTTCGCTTGGATTGGTTCCTACTGGCGGGTTCCGCCAGCTTAATGCCGGCCCAACGTTTAGTTTAATTCGAATGGAAACGAATGATCAGGCCCTCTGGCTTAAAGCCGTGGGCGGATCGCATATTCATGAATTTCGAATCACCATGGAATTGTCGCGCTTATTTCCGGAGTTCCTCCCCAGGATCTTGGCTAAGTGGGATGAGCAGAACGCGTGGCTGATGATCGAGGCCGAAGGCAGCCATCCCGACCAAAACTCCGCTCGCAGCGTCTGGGTAAGAGTCGCGACGGCTCTTGCCCGTCTCGAGATCGCGTCCATGGGGCGCGGTCTGCACCTCATCGATCTTGGCTGTAGGGACGTAAGGGTCTGTACCCTTCGTATCCTGCTCCCGCCGTTCGTGGAAGCCATGAGCGAACTAATGCAGCAGCAAACAAAGAAAGAGCCGTCCCCACTTTCGCGAAACGAACTGTCGGCACTCCGTGCGCAACTTGGAGAGATTTTCTTGAAGCTGGAAGAGCTTGCAATTCCCAACATCCTCACGCACCTCGACTTCAACCCTGGCAACATCCTTGTCTCCAGGAGTTCTTCTACATTTCTCGACTGGGCCGAGGCCTCCGTTGGTCCCTGCTTTTTAACGCTTCAACTTCTCCTGGAGCATGTACAACGGCTCATACCAAACAATCCCCTGCTTGCATCCTCCATCATTTCTGCTTACCGGCAAGAGTGGTCCAATTGCGAGAGCTCTGAAGCGCTCGATGAAATGCTTTCCGCGTCACCTCTGGTGGCGGTCTCTGCCTATGCCCTCAATCTGTGGAGCTCCCACAACGAAAAACGGGAGATGGACAAACAAACCGCCGGCTACCTTCGCAGTCTCACGAGGCGCATAAAACGAGAAGCCGAAGTCTTCGCAACCAGGAGGACTTTGTGCGCGCATTAATCCGAGGTCCACATTCCTTAAACGGGCAAGTTACAGCTGACCTTACCTCAACGGGCCCGTCCTCAGCTTTCCTGGCACTACGGTTTTTATGGGAATTGCTCAGGCTCGAGCCCCTCCTCAAGCGGCACGATTTTGGTTCTATCTATGAAAAAGTGCGCCACCGCCCCGTCGCGAAAATGCCTGCCTTCCCGTACGCAACGGAAAGAATTTGTTCTGCGTATGACCTTGCCTCAATTTGGTACTGGAAGCCGGTTCTCTGCCTGCAGCGATCGGCAGTAACCGTCCTAGTCTTGCGAGCCCATGGCGTCCCCGCACACCTCGTGATTGGCGCGCAACTCATGCCATTCAAAGCCCATGCTTGGGTGGAAGTAGCGGATCGGATCGTCAACGACAAATCTGACATGCGGGAAATCTATTCTGTGCTCGATACCCTTTGAATATCCGAAACGGTGCCGGAGGCAAGGAGCTTATGAGCGTTCAATTTGGAAGATGGAACCTGGATAACCGTCCTGTCGACGAACGCTACCTGCATCAGGTAAGCGCGATGATCGCCCCCTATTGCCGCAACTGCGCCGTAAGTTCTTTCACAGCTGGCAACACCGCTTTGCTATCCGGTCAACCTCGGCCGAGCGACAAGCACCCGGTCAAAGCTCCGCCCATTGGACTTGCTTCCGGCGCGGCCCTGACGTGGGACGGCAGACTCGACAACCGTAGGGAATTAGCCCGCGAATTGACCGGCAGCGTGAGTGCGAATTCGACGGATCTAGAAATCGTCGGGGCAGCAGTCCTCCGGTGGGGTACCAAAGCCTTCCCAAAACTCCTCGGCGACTGGGCGCTAGCGATCTGGAATCCGCAATCACGATCAGTGATCTTGGCCAAAGATTTTCTAGGTACCCGTCACCTCTACTATTCCGCCGACGAGCAGCAGATCAGTTGGTGTACAGCGCTCGACCCACTGGTTCTCCTTGCAGGCAAGCAATTTCGTTTGGAAGAAGAATTTATCGCAGGCTGGGTCGCCCAGTTCCCCGCGACCCATCTAACACCGTACACCGGCATACATGCCGTGCCGCCAGGGTGCTTTGTCGAGCTCCGGCAGAACGGTCTGTCCGTGGACAATTATTGGAGTTTCGATCCGAGCCACAAGGTTCGCTACAAGACCGATTCTGAATATGAAATTCACTTCCGTGCGGTATTCTCGGAGGCCGTGCGACGCCGTCTTCGGTCGGAGTCACCGGTTCTCGCCGAACTGAGCGGTGGAATCGATTCTTCGTCCATTGTTTGTATGGCGAACTGCATCCTTTCGACGGGCACTGCTGAGACACCTCGCCTCGATACCGTGTCGTACTTCGACGACACTCAGCCCAACTGGAATGAACGGCCTTACTTCACAAGGGTAGAGGAATTCCGAGGACGTGTAGGATGCCACATCGACGTCAGTGTGCCGAATCCGTTCGAATTTGCGTTCTTCGATCTTGCTTTTCCGGCCACACCGGGACATGCCGCGATCACCGCGAGCTCGCGTGAAGGTCTCCGCGAATGGATCGAAACCTCGGGGGCCGAGGTACTTTTGTCGGGAATTGGGGGTGACGAAGTTGCAGGCGGAGTTCCTACCGCGACCCCGGAACTCGCGAATCTGATCGTGACAGGTCATTTCCTCACCCTTGCTCAACACCTCAAGCCGTGGGCACTCTCCAAGCGCAAGCCCTGGTACCATCTACTGGCAAATGCGCTAGCCGGTTTTTGCCCCTCACATCTGCCCATTTTCCGGAAGAATGTTCACCCGGTGCCTTGGCTGCAACCCGAGTTTACTCGCAAGCAACTGACCGCCCTTCTGGGTTATCCAGTCAGACTGAAACTTTTCGGCCCTCTGCCCAGCTTTCAAGAAAATCTCATCGCCCTCGATGCACTGCGGAGACAAATCAGTTCGTGCCCACCGACCTCGAGACCGCACTTCGACAAGGCGTATCCCTATCTCGATCGAGACCTCCTTGCATTCCTGTATGCGATTCCAAGGGATCAACTAGTCCGCCCCGGAGAGAAACGGTCGCTCATCCGGCGAGCACTCAAAACTCTTGTCCCGTCGGAGATCTTAAATCGTAAGCGCAAGGCCTTTCTTTCAAGGAACCCGGTTCCGCTGGCCACTGCCGCCGGGTCCTCATTCTGGAATGAGCCCCTCCTTACATCTTCACTTGGATTCGTCCACTTTGATGCGCTATCGAAGGTCTGGGCACTGGGCCACGAAGGACGTGAAATCCCGATCGTTCCACTGAAACGAACAGTTCTTGTCGAGCAGTGGTTACGAGAGCTGCGACACTGGAATGTGATGGAAGCGAGCGGACTCCGAACTACACAGCCCATTCATTCGGACGAACGTGCTGGCCTCGTATCCCGTGCTGTACCGCAATTTCTGTGTAATGACCACGGGGCTACGTTGAACTAACCGCACGCATTTTTTCTCAGCTGAGAAATACATCCCAAAAGAAAGGAGGTATCCACCATGCAATATGAAAAGCCGCAAATCGTAGTGCTTGGACCCGCGTCTTCTGCAATCGAAGGGCTTATGAAGCCCGTTGGCAAGGAAGATCATGCGGGTATCCCATCCACGAATGCCTATGAATCCGACGAATAGGCAACCACCGCCGGGGTATCGCATTAAGATACCCCGGTGGATCATTTCGCCATGCGCGCCTTGCAGTGGGTATCGAACCAATCCAACATCCTGTTTACGAAGTCCACCTTGTTTGCATAGTTCCAGTTCGAGGGTGAATGTCCCTCGCCCCGATATTTGACGTATTGTGCCTCCTTACCCAATCGCCGCAGCCCCACGAACAATTGATCGCCAAGGAAAGGATCCACGATCAAGTCGTCCCCTCCATGGATAATCAAAAGCGGCGTATTCACTCTATCCAGATAGAAGAAGGGTGAGTTCTCCGCGTAACGCTCCCTTAGCTGCCACGGGGTTCCACCCAAAGAATCAAATCCGCTCTCAAGCGCCGTTCCATAAGCTGTACCGTCGCTTCTCATCTCACCGTAAAACGTTAACAAATCGGATGCACCGTCGACCTCGATGGCGGCCTCAAATCGATTGGTTTGGACGAGCAAAGCCAGGGTTGCATAGCCTCCATTGCTGTGGCCCATCAGGCCAATCCTCTCAGGGTCGGCAATCCCCATCTGAATGACACGGTTGACTCCCGGCAAGACGGTCTTCGTCGTGTCCAGCATCGGCGTCCCGACTTGCTGAGGCGAATCGGGTAGCAGGACTGCATAGCCACGTGTGGAGAACAACTGCATGTTGAACGGTGCCGCGTTCCCGAGCCCGAAGCGATTCAAGTTATTCGAAAGCAAACCACCGGCGTACACATAGACAATGAGGGGATATCGTTTGCCATTCTCATAGCCCGCCGGCAACAACAAAGCCCCGTGAAGCGATTGCCCATCGTCGCTTAACCAGTCAATCAGCCGGACTGCACCCATCTGATATCGACCGAACTGTGGGTTCAAATGTGTGATTTGCTTTGGGTTTTGAAAATCCGCCTCCGCCAGTTGTAAGTCTGGCGCGTGCCCTGCATCTTCGGCGAAATAGAGTGCGCTCCGACCATCGTTGCTCACTGTCACATACAACTCTTCTGACGCACAGGAATAACACTCACCTCGCGCCAAGAGGGGAGCACTCTCGCCCCCGGTCAATTCAATTCTGTAGAACTTGTCTTCCTTGTGAACGTCATCGCGCACCAACACTCGCGTCGATTTCCCTCCGTCAGGCGTCCAAAGAACTCCCTGCGCATTCGCAATAAGTTGGATGATGCGACAATCCGGCACTCTGGCTAGTTCTTCGGCCTGTCGTTGTTCTGGCAACGATCGCCATACGGCTCCGTCACGTATGAAATAAATGTATTGTGTTGCGCCATCCCATAGCGGTTTGAGCGAGCGATGGGGAGTTTCTCCCAGTGCGTCTGGAAAATCGGAAACGCGTCGCACCGTCCCATCCTCCGCATCTCCGACGTAACAATCATTCGCCCTCTCCAACGGTCCGCCCGTTCTGAAACAAAAATGGCGGTTGTCGAGAGACCACGTGAACGAAGCGGCGTTGTAGTCAAACCGAACGTCCGATGCCAGCACTCTCTTGAGCTTGGAAGAGACTTCCAAGACGACTAGATCGTATAGAATCTGTTGGCTGCCCTGTTTCTCAAAGTGCGTCGGGCTGGCGTAGATGATTCCTGCACCGTTGGGAGAAAGCGAGAAGCACGTGATCGGCACGTTGTGGACCAGGGCACTCGCTCGCCCAGAACGGACGTTTATCTCCGTTAGAGTTCTTGTTTGAACACCCAGGCTCCAAGGGTCCGACCGTGAGCCTTCATCCGTGCCCGGCAAGTGCGCGGATGAAAGGTACACGTTCACCGTGGCGCCATTCCCGTTGGAAATGGACGAGGCCCCGTTCTCCCTGTTCACAGGACCGGCTTGGTCTTGTATCGCACCTGGCACTTGGTCGGGGGCGGCGGCCACGATGACGTTGCGGCTGTCCGGCGTCCACACAATTTGGCCGGCTGTGACCGGAAGGTCCGAAAGTCTAGACAACTTGCTATCTTTCGCTTGCCACAGCCAAACATTACCCGCCGCATGGGTCTCCCTGTCCGAGAGAAAGGCAACATACTGCCCGTCAGGTGACCAGACGGGTAGCCAGTTGTTCCCTATACCGCCTGTTAGGATCTGCTCCTCTCCTGTCGCAACGTTAAGGACGACGACATCTCCACCGTCGCCAAACCAAGGACTTCCCGGAAGCGGTGTTCGCCTTCCACTCGCCCCTTCGCGACCCTCTTTTCTTTGCACAACATATGCTACCGACCCGCCGTCGGGCGAAATGCTTGGCGGAGAAAAGAGTCCGAATTCACGGACCGATACTGCGTCTTCAACACGGAGCGGCACGATTTTCTTTTCCTCGGCCCTCCCGTCGAGCCAGCTAAATCCCATAACGCCACTTGCGATCGCAAACCCGATTGTCCACATTGCTTTTCTGTGCATGGAAAGATCGTTTCTGGTAAACCGAGATGAATCTGTTCGAGTTATTGTCGGTGAATCAAAAAAACAATTTGAGGGCGAGTTGAATGGAACGAGGCCCACCGAGTTGATACAGAGGGCTGAAACCTCCACCACCGATGTTTCCGCCGCCAAGCGCTTGTCCGAGGAGTTGCGTTGACTGCCCAAATTGAGGGTTGTTGATATCGCCTACAGGCGGTGCGAAGTTCGGATGATTCAAGACATTGAACAACTCGGCCCGGAACTGTAGTTTCACCGACTCGGCGAATCGAAATTCGCGATGAATCGCACAATCCCACTGCGTTGCTCCAAAGCCTCGAAGAGCATTTCTTCCGAGATCTCCTTGCCGAATTGGATTTCCGTTTGCATCCGTCGGCGGAGGACAGAAGGGTCCAACGCACCCGGGTCCACCCAGATTTGGAGTATTGTTGATGATTTTTCCGCCCGGATATTGCGATCCATAGAGATAAAGGGGGATCCCTGAAACCACATCCGGACGTACCTCTGAATATCCTTCGTTCAGGTAAACGAACGCGCTGTCATACACGTTCACCGGCGGTGCAGACCGGGCTTGAACAATGTTCTCGACTGACCAGCCACCAAACAAAAGTCGAACCGGGGCCATGGCGTTAGGAGTGGGTATATCGTAAGTCGCGGCCGCCGAAAATGCATGACGAATGTCGAAGTCCGAAGGGCCTCGATCCTCGTTCGGCGCAAGGGCCGGAACTGCCGTATTTGCAGCGTTTCCTAGAGACCCCGCAGAGGCATCGTCGATTGAGTGTGAAAATGTGTAGGACGCGAGAGCCTGGAGACCGCGCGATAGTCGGCGGCGGAATTGAAGTTGAAGAGCGTTATAGTTCGAACTTGCACCATTTCCGACCAGTATGGCTTCCGAATAGTTAGCGTTCGGCGAAAGCACTTGAGCTGTCTGGAGAAGCCGTCGCCCGGAAGCACCCAGGTAAGACACGGAGAAGGATTGCATGTTTCCCAGTCCCTGCTCGACAGCGGCATTCCATTCGAGTGTGTAAGGAAGGCTTAAGTTTGGATCAAAAGCCAGGACTGTGCCCGACCCGCCTCCTGGTCGTACGATTGCCGGGGGCGCTGCAGCCGAATCACTCAGGGGAAAAGTTCCCCCGAAATTGATGGCCGCCGCTTGAAAAGGATATCCTGGCTCACTGATCAAGTTGCCTACTTCTTGGCTCGCGAGATCATAGAACACACCGAAGCCACCGCGCAGAACGGTTTGCCAGTCATCCTTGGTGGATAATTGGTATGCAAGCCCGATCCGGGGAGCAACATTCCCGTACGGCGTTCTGAACGCCGCAGTCCCATCCGGCGCCAAGGTTAAGTTAGAAAGATCGTTGAGGTTGTAATTCGTCACGGCCGAAAACTGGGGACCGCTGGTCGATCTTGGCGCAAAGTCCACATCCCAACGAAGTCCATAGGTAGCGGTGAGGCGCGGATGAATGCGCCACGTATCCTGGCCGTAAAAACTCATTTCTCGAAGCAAGATTGTTGTGGCCTGATTCGATTGCAAGTAACTGAAGGCCAAATTCCCGCTCGCTGCTGAGGGAACGTCGTTGAAAAAGGCGGCCTGACCATACAGGAAAGGTTCGTAATTCGGCGAGAGGCGCCGATAATCGACGCCAAATTTAAGGGCGTGGGTTCCTTTCTGGACGGATAGGTTATCGACAAAGTTGTACTGCTGTTGCCGGTTCGTTAGGTTCTTCCCCACATCGATTTGGCCCCCCTCCAGGGAAAAAATGCCGAGAAACAACCGGGAGTCTTCACTTGTGAACGGAGACGGCAGGGGAAGCGAGGTCAGAGGGACGGCGCCACCGAAATCATCCGTGTAGTCGGTGCTCGATGCTTCGGTTTTACTGAAATTGAAGCGCAAATCATTGTCCATGGTCGAAGAGATCATCCACGTCAACCCCGCCGTCGCCGTTTGTGTGTTTATTTGTGACGGCGATACCTGACTCAAAGAGTTTCCCTGTCCGCCGCGGAGGACATTTTCCGAAGGAGAATAGTTATAGCGTCCGAACAAGGAGAGGTTGTCGTTAATTTTGTCGTCCACCCGAATACTGTACGCATCGAGTGTCGAACGATTGGAATAGCTCGCATTGAACTCCGCAATTCCTTCGCCTTGTTCCGGGCCATTCGGAAGTGGAAAAGCATTCAGATATGGCAGCATCGCCGCTGTTGCGCCCTGCCTGGCCGCCACATCCGGCACAGTATCCAAAGCGGTCTGGGGAAGCCGCAGCCGCAACCCTTCGTAGGAAAAGAAAAAAAATGTTCGATCCTTCCTTATCGGCCCGCCCACCGTTCCCCCAAAATCGTTCTGCCGCTCTTCGGGCTTCGGCAAGCCCGCCGCATCCGCGAACCAATCGTTCGCGTCAAGCACGTCGTTACGAAAGTAGTCGAATGCAGTGCCGTGAAAGTCGTTCGTGCCTGATCGTGTAACGATGGAGATTTGCGCACCTGGGGCACGCCCAAACTCGGGAGCGTATGTGGATGTCTGGATGCGGAATTCCTGCAACGCATCAACGGACACTAAGCTATTGGTCCCACCTTGTGCGCTCGTCCCACCAAGTGCGCCGCCAAAGCCGTTCCCTGGTGGGTAGTACGTACTTACGCCGATATTCGCACTCACCCCGTCCACCATCCAATAGTTCGAACTGGCACGCTGACCGTTTACGCTAAACTGCCCGCCGTCATAGTTCGTGCTCTGAGTTATGGCCACTCCCGGAGTCAGATAGATGAGGGTTTGAAAGCTTCTCCCGTTCATTGGAAGGTTCTCCGCAAACTGCCGATCTACGACTGTGCTTACGGATGCATCGGTCGTATCAATCAGCGGTGCTCCCCCCTCAACCGTCACAACGACGGAGGTTGCTCCAATCGGCAGAGTAAAATTGATGCTGATGGCGTCCTGGACATTTAGAATGATGTCCGGTTTTATTAGGGTCTTAAAGCCGATCTTCGAGACTTGCACCCGGTAAGGGCCCGGAGGAAGATTCGGTACCGAATAAATGCCTTCTGCGTTCGTGGAAGACAGATACTGCACGCCGGTTAGGTCGTTGACAACAATGATTTCGGCGCCGGGTACTGCCTTGGTGTCCGGGTCAAGGACGATGCCGGTGATCGAACCAGTGGGAGATTGTCCAAGGGCAAAACTCGGGGAGAAAAGGACCACCAGAAGCAGAGCAGCCAAGGTCACGCGCACGAGAGATTCTCCTGTCGCTGCAAAGAGTGTGCAGACTTGCCGTGCTAACGCTTCGCGCCTTTCGCGTGTACCAGCACTCCGTGCTCAAATCGAACGGAAACCAGGAACCATCGACACAATCCACCGTCTCATTATCTTCGTCACAACTGTGTTTACTGGCAGCTTGGAAAACTCGTCCGCAATTCCGGACAGGCAGGTTCACGACCAGGACTGCTTCACGAGGTCCATTAGGATAACTTCCAGCTAGGGATGATTTGGGGCAACTTTCAGGTAGGCAAAAAGCATCGGTTTGCCAGTCGGCCGCTCACTGCCTCCATGCGGTTCCACGGTCACGAACACGGCGTCGATCTGATCGAGTGTTTTCTTGTCGTCGAATTTCAAGACCCAGCGTTTCTTCGAAACATTGTCCTCATAGAACATCCCAAGTTTGAAAGCTTGGGTCCAGTCGGGCCCTCGCCGACCCCACGCCTGAAATGTACTTGCGTCTTTGAGTCCCGATTGATCATTCAAATCGTACGCATAAAAGATGAGCGATTTCCCCTTGGTGTAGAAGACCCGCCCGAAAGCCTTTTCCGTTTTACCCGTTCGCGCCACGTCGTGGACCTCGGCCACATAAAGTTCCCGCGCTCCCATCAACTCTCGGATGTCTCGATCTTTCGCCAGTAGTTCCTCTTCCTCGGCTGTCGCATGTTCTTGCTCCTGAAGCGATCGCGAGAGTTCCGCAACTTTTGCCTCAAGGCTTGCCGCGCGGATTACATCCTCAGAACCTTCCCGTTCCAAATTCTCAAGCTTCGCTTGAGAAGCTTGAAGCGCTTCCTCGCGGACCGCCGCCTGATGGGCGATGCGGTCACGTTCTGCTGCCAATTGGTTCTTCTCTTCGCCGCTGGCGCGCAAGGCTAGCTGCGCCTCCGACTCCAGTGCCTTAAGCTTGGTGTTCTCGCTTCTTTCCTGCTCTATTTCGTGTCGAAGTTCCGAAATGGCCTTATTTCGTTCTTCAAGTTGAGCGTTAGCGGCATCCCGATCGCGACTGGCTACCTCGAGCGTTTGCTGAGGACTTGGCTGAGCGAGCGGCACAGTACCCTGTTCGAGTCTTCCAATTTCCACACCGTGGTACTTGCCGATTCGGTAGGCCAGAATGCCAAGCGACACGCAGAGCAAGATGCCGGCAGCCAGTGGCAGCCAGAAATAGTACCTTTCAAACCTGCGGCGAAAGTTGCGGCTCTGCTGTACCACTAGGGGAGAGAGCCAAGGTTCGGTATCGGCCAGACGGTCTCGACGTTTTTCATCCTCCTCCGACAGCCGCTTGCGGAATGAGGCTTCCGCATCATCTATCGAAAAGGAAGGATCTTCTTCGGAAGTCACGCCTGCCAATTCGGAAGCCAGGGCGGGGATGCCGCGATCTACTACGGCCTCGAACTGCTTCATCGCTTCTCGACACGGGGCACAGACCGCCAGATGCGCCTGCAACTTTTCCTCGTCATTATCGTTCAGGCTGCCAGACGTTGAGAGGGCGCAAAGCTTGAGAAATTCTTCGTGCGCTTCTAAATCAGCTCGCACGTCGTCGCTCGGTTTTCCCTTCCCATCTACCATAGGTTCTTTTGAACTCGCACTGCACTTGCCCCTACCTAAGATCCTTCGGAGGTTTGCCAAACTGCGGAGGTGTTGCCTGGTGCCCAGGCAAAAGGGGTAGTACCTCCTCGCAACCTAACATCTGTTTTAAAGGATCGCCACCTCATTTTCCTTCCGGCCACAATTCCGGACACCCTGACCTTCGTCACGCCCTGTGGCCCTCTATTCTTACGCGCTCATTCCCTCCTTCTTGGGCATCTGCCTCCGCAACTTCTCCAGCCCCCGGTAATAATAATGTCTGACATTGCCGTTGGACTGACCGATATGTACAGCGATTTCTTCGAGGGAGTACCCTTCGAAGAAATAGAGTCGCAGCGTTTCGCGCTGCTCAGCGGACAAATCCGCAAGACCTCTTTGGAGCCCATCCCTGCCCAAATGTGCTTCTAGAGATTCGTCGTAAAGCAGCTCTCGGGGAGCCGGGATACGATTGACAGTGTATTCTCCAATATCCTTTGAGGAATAAAAATGCCGGCATGCGAGGTAGCGCCGGCGCGAGATGGCACGCTGGTACGTGATATGCACAATAAACGATCGGATAGTTCCTTTCGACCTCTCGAAAGCCGCCGCTTTTCGTTGGACGAAAAGAAAGACATCCTGAAGCAAATCGTCGGCTTCCTCATTGTTGCGGAGAATTCTTCGGCCCACGCTCCAGACCAACCGGGCGTAGCGGCGGAACAACAGGCCGAGCGCCTCATTATCATCTGCGCAAATCCGCGTGATGAGTGTTTCGTCCGAAGGCTCTCCGGTCGGCTGCGCAACCTTGTCCTTATATAAAGGAGCGGCCGCCTCCTTCTTGGTCAGAGGTACTGCAGGAAAGCCCGCGGCTGGGAAGGAGCTCGACACGCTTACATGCCCCACCCGTGCAAATTGAAGGGATACAAAGCCGAGGATGGAATGCTGCCACTCGTGAAGTGTAAGTCAACTTTCCTGCCTTGGGTCCTTTTGTCGCTCAGTGCGCACTCCTCACCCTCGTGGCCTCCAACGCTTTAGAGGGCTAAATCGAGGAGAATATAACTCTATAGAGTGCGTAAATCAAGGAAAAGACACCCTATCGGATGTGGTTAAAGCACGCTTTCACCTCTATCGTTTGTCTTGGTGACCGGGTGTGGACTACCTCACGACATTCGCTACTAGGGTCCGTAGGCTGCGCGAAACCGCTGGCCTGACCATCCAAGAAGCCTGCAACCGAAGTGAACTATCGACCAACTTCTGGGGCAAGGTCGAGAGCGGCAAACAGGAGCCGTGCCTTCTGTCCATACGAGGAATGGCTCAAGGCCTGGGAATTTCCCCTCAAATTCTGATCGCTCTCGAAGAACGACCTTTAGACAACAGCGTAAGAACACAGATCAATGACGTTCTCGACTTGTTTAATCCAGGTCAATGTGAACTCGCCCTCCGAATCGTAAGAGCAATCTACGAACAAGGAAATGCGAAAACCGTTCCTCCCAACCCAATGGGTAATAGAACTCCATAGAGTGTCCCGTGACCATACGAATGTTCTGTCAACCGATTTACAGAAACTGGGTACTCACTACTGTGTGAGATATCATTTTGAAGCACCGTTCCCAATTCGCTAAGCGGGTCCGAAAGCTCAGAAGGAGTTCTAAGCTCAGTCTCGAAAAGGCAGCTGAACGAGGCGAGATAACTGCGAATTTCTGGGGAGACGTTGAGCGCGAAAAGAAAGTTCCGAGTCTGGACACGATTGTCGCTATGGCGAGAGGACTCAACGTTTCACCTCGTGTTCTTATGTCTCTCGAAAGAGAAGATGACCAAGGAGATATCCGAAAACGGATTGAATTTCTTCTCGACAAATGCACACCTCAGCAGCTTGAACTGATATACAGGGTGGCCATCGTGCTGGTCGAACCTTAGCCGTAACCTTTATCGTGCCTGGACATCCCTGCGGCCATCTTTCGGCGACTTGCCTTCTGACTGAAGATCCCCTGGCCGCAATTACGGACACCTGCCGATAGTTTCCCCTGCTGACTTGGATTTCTGGTACGGTTGCGTCCGCACTCGCGTTAGCCGCAATATGGTTTGCCCACACTGTAATTCGAGCGACTTGAAAAAAGTCTCCATGATACATGCCGGGGGCACGTTCGAATCACGCGGCGGCTTTCTTGGACTGATTCTTGGTAACAGCAACAACTTGCACTTCGGAAGGTTTAGCGGAACCAGCCAGAGCCTACTAGCGATGAGGGTCGGGCCGCCCCGAAAGGGCCGCTACACGGTTTCCGTGGTTTTGTGGCTTGTCGGGTTTTTCATCGTCATGGCGTTTGCCGGGCGAGCGAGGATTTCGATGAGTATGGCACTATTCTCAGTTTCTTACTTGCTGCTGCTTCCTGGGCTTCTTGTCGGGACGACCGCATATAACCTCATTTTGTATCCTGCGAAATACAGGCTCTGGCAGCGCACGTTAATGTGCCAGGACTGCGGAGCGCTCGTCGAGGCTCCGCCTAGCGCCCTTGGCGGCGCTATGCTTCCATGATTCCGAAGCATCGCCTCGCTGCTCGCAAGGACTCGGACTCAGGTGCTTCCACACCTCTCTGGTTCCGCGTCAGTTCTCTCATCCTGTTTGCCGTAGCCATCATCTTGCTCCTTGTTGTCCTTGAAGATCGCCTTTATCGCTCCAATCTCCCCCTTGCCGCGCTCCTCGTCGTCTTGCTTGCCCTCGGCTGTGCTGCGTACCTTCATGTTCGCGCTTGGTATGAGGAACAAAAAGGTATTTATGCCACCGAACGCGAATTCACGTCGGTGTGCCAGCACGCGCTCGATGCGATTCTAATCCTCGACAACCAGGCGATATGTCTTGACGCGAATCCCGCCGCATTCGCTCTTTTGGGGGCTCCGCCGGCCGTATTAATTGGTCACTCCATTGCCCAATTCTATGAAGACCGCCATCAGTTCGAGGGGCAGTGGAATGCGTTTCTGGAACGGACGTATCAGAGCGGACAAATCCGGCTGCGCCGCGCAGACGGCTCCAAGGTGGTTGTGCACTACACCGCTGCGGCGAACTATCTCCCCGGACGTCACGTCCTCATCCTTTGCGACATCACGGAACGAATTCAAGCTCAGGATTCTCTTCGGCAGAGCAAGGAACGCATTCAGCAAATATCGGACAACATCCACGAGATTGTCTGGATGATGGACGCTGTAAGCAAGCAAGTTCTGGAGGTGAACCGCGCCTATGAAACAATCACCGGACGTTCCTTAGAGAGTATCGCCAGCAATCCTTCCTCGTATACAGACTTGATTCATCCCGCTGACCGCGTCCAAGTGCTCGCGAAACTCGAGAATGCTGTCCACTCGGGGCACTTCGACGAGGAGTTTCGCATCATACGCCCCGATGGTGAAGTTCGCTGGGTTTGGGTTAAAGCGTCACCGTTACCACGTGAGGGGGACGTAATCCGTCAACTGGTCGGTACGGCCCAGGACATCACCGCAAGAAAGGTCGCGGAGGCCCAAGTTGCCAAGCATGTTGTCGCGGCTGAGGCTGCTCGCGACCAAGCCGATGCAGCCCGGGCGGAGGCCGAGGCTCTCCGAAAGGCTACCCTCGCTCTCACGCAAAACTTGCGGATGGACGCAGTCCTCGACACGCTGCTGCGCTGTCTTCGCGAAATAGTTCCATATGACTCGGCGAGCGTCATCCTCACAGAAGCCGATGGGCGGGTATTTGTAGCCCGCGAGGCGCCTCCGGCGCCTTCAAACAGGCCTGTTCTAACTCTCGATCCCAGCCAGAATTCGTTCTTGCAGCGGGTACTCCTGACGAAAAAAAGCGTGCACCTCCAGGATACCCGTCAGGAAGATGAGTGGCGGGGCACCAAACCTCTTGCGAACGTTCGGTGCTGGATCGCTGTACCGTTGATCGTCTCCGATACAGCGCTCGGATTGCTTTCCATCGGCTGTGCCCGCTCACGCATTCTCACTGCTGATCACTTCCGCCGCGCCAAGTCTCTTGCCATTCCTGCTGCGGTAGCCATACAGAATGCGCGACTCTACGAATGGGCGGAAATCTATGCGGCCGAACGCCAAAGCCTTTTGAAGAAGGCCGACAGCGTTCACGCAGCGGCAGACGAAGAAAGCGATCACTCACTCCCCCACTAACTGACGCGTTCAGGCCGCAGTGGAGGGAGTTGCCAGCGATCAGTGCTACGTTGGTCACTTCCGTGTTGCCCGAAATGGTCTAGGATCGATGCCAAGCACGGAGATCACTTCCTACAAGCCGACCCGGTAGTGATCCGGCGCGCCGAGTTCAATGTGGTGCCGGCGATGTTTCTCGGTGTATCCTACTCGCAGGGAACGGGGGGGACATGGCCAAAAATGAGCTGTATATCGAACAGCGCGAAGAGGGAGATTATGCTGTAAGGAAACCAGGTTCGGAAAGGGCCAGTGCAATACTCCCAACCCAAGCCAAAGCCATTAAGCGGGCTCGTAAGATGAACCCGGATGCGGCTGTCCACGTTGAACGGGTTCGCGACACAAATGTCGGCGGCAGGGACAAATGGCGGAAGCCCTAACGGCTGACTACGTCACCGCGCCATTTCAAAGAACCAAACCGTCCAGTTTCTCCGCCGTGTCTTAGCGGTTCGCAAACTAGTCTTCAGCCGATGCCCTAACTACATTGTGTAACGGTTCTTGATCCGGGCTGCGGCCTTATCGATCTCAGGGAAGAGTGTGCTTTCATTGATGCCAATGTTTTCGAGCGCCTTTCGGATAGTGCTCTTCTGATCCTTCGGAACAATGAACTGTTTTGGGTCAATCCGGGTTGGAAGATATATCTTTGGTTCATCTAGGCCGTAGAGGATGAAAGCGCCGGATTGCGCCAGAATTCGCCTGTTGCTCATCTTGGGATGAACAAAATATGGCACAAACAAATCTATGGGGTTAATAATTGGCTGGAAATATGGTTTTTCAGACCGGATAAATTGATGAAGTCGTTGTATAACGCCGTGCTTATTGAATTTCTTGATGTTACTAGCACTCGATATATCTCCCTTTAGATCCTTCCTCAGTCGATTGATCTCGGTCTTCTCCTCGGATGTCATATTGGCCAAATTGGCAATGCAACTTACCGCATCGCTGTCAAACCATTTCTCGTGTTCCTGCTGAATTGCGAAAGCGGTCACCATGCCGTCACTAGGTATGCCACCAACAGGGCCAGGGTCAGTTGCAAAATAAAGCGCGACCAGTGCATTCAGCGAAACGTCCAGCAACCGAGTGGGCAGCCCAAAATGCTGCATCCGGACGAGTTTATCAAACATGGTTTCGTCGGATGCAAACTCATGCGGCTGAACTGAAATCAGTTCACGAATTGCTCTTTTCTCATCCTTAAGAAGCTTTTTGAGATCAGGCCGGAATATACCCGCTACGTTTGCCCAGGAGGAGTCCTGCTGGCCCCGAAAGCATTTCAAGTAGTCAGAGCCGGACGAGTATCGGTCAAATTCTTCTATGAAGCCAGTGAGAGTCCTTGGCGAGACGGATTTGGTCATCCTTTTCTTAGCCATGCGACACCCGAGATGGTCCGATACAGTGAGGCGTGGTGTGCAGCCTTCTGAGTCGGGTTTCAATATTAGATGGCAAAAGCAACGGCTGCAATGCGACCGGCGGGGCCTGGTCTTGGAGAGCCGATCCAATCACAGAAGATGGCTGCCCCACCTCCCTTGCTTTTTGGGACCTGTGAAACCACGGACCTAAACCGGCGGGATTCGAATCGCGAGTTTCAGGATCAGCCCCCTGAAACGCGCTTGTATTAAGTAGTCTGCCCAACTTCCGGGTGGTCACTCGGAAGTAGTCGCCGCAAGCGGTGCCCCAAGCCGTCATCGGCCACTTCGGTGGGACTGTAGTCACGCACGTCGAATCGCCCTGTTCCTCAACGGGGTATGCCGTTGACTGCCGGGAGACCATTCCTGGCCGTGCTTGACTCGCTCCAGCACAGTTTTTCCAACGTGCGCCGCCGCAAGGGGCCCACCTCCTCGATTTTTTCGCCTTATGTTGTCGGCAGTTCGTCAATCTCGCGTCGATTGTTTGTCGAGTCCGGTAAGCCAACCTTTTTCTGCCACTCATTTTCTTGGTCCACTGCTTCGGGCTAATTCCTGCGTCCGGCAGCTTCGCGGCCTCTGCTTTCCCGGTTCCTCACCAGACAACATGGGTCCCTCCCATAAAGCAGCCGCTCGCTTTGGAAGCAGAAGCCTCTCGCTTTTAGGTGGCCCCAAGAAAATGGGGCAAGAAAAAGGAGAAAATTCAGTTATGTCTTACCTCAACTCTATAACTCTCGTCGGGTTCGTTGGTTCTGACCCCGAGCAACGTCAAGCGAAAGGCAACGGTTCGAAGTTCACCGTGCTCTCGGTCGCTACACAGCGCTCGTGGAAGAACGCAGCTGACGAATGGAGCTCGAAAACAGAGTGGCACCGAGTCGTCGTATTCCGGCCACTCTTGGTAGAGCGTGTGGCCACGACCATCAAGAAGGGCGCTCACGTGCTCGTTGAAGGCTCTCTCGTCAGCTCGACCTACGAGCAGCCCAACGGCAAAGGCAAGAAGTCGAAGACCACGAAGATTACATCGTGGTCCGTCCGTGCCGATGTCGTGCGCAGGCTGGATCGCGGTGAACCTGAACCGGAAGCGCCAGCATCCACTTCGTCCGTCTTGCCGCAAGCGGCTGAAGCGTCGGACGGAATTCCGTACTAACTGCGAGTCTGAATAGGGCCCTCCGGATGCCGGAGGGCCCTTTTTTTGCGTCCGGAATTGCAGCCGAAAAAAGAAAACTTACCCGTTCCACCAATTTTCTCGGAATATGGGCGCCCTAGTTTGCGCTCTCGCCTATTCGGAGCGCGGGCTTCAGGGACTGCCGGCCTTTGTCCCCACTGCCGGCCGCAGGTCTTGCGACACATGAACCGTGGCAAGCGCCATCGAGAGCGACCCATCCCGCTCCTCAGGTAGGAGTGCACCATGATGAGCCGAGAATCGAGTTGCCGTTGTCTCATCTGTGCCCTGGAACGCAGCCTGATGGTCGAGCTCGCGGGACGTGACGCTCAGGAACGCTATAGGCAGTTCGCCGATTCCCGTTCCCTGCTGTCCGCATTTCCGTCCGCCATCGATCTCGTGGCCTACCTGCACAATTGCCGCAACACCGGCAACGGGACACATCCCCCCGACGGCATTCTCGCGGACCTTTTGCGCATCACAGCCACCGATGGCGACCCTGCCGCCTTCCGCGAAGTGCTGCTGCTCGCGTTCACACCTGCGCTGCACTCCACCGTGCGGCGGGTTGCTGCCCGTTATCCGTCTCTCTCACCCGATGACATCGCCCAACACGCTGTTGCCTCCCTGTTGCAGACTTTCGCCTCTTCCGAATTCTCCGCCAGGAGCTCTCATGTGGCCTTCGCCATCGCCCGCATCCTCAAACGCACCGCCTTCGAATGGGCGGAACACGAATCCCGCTCTCCCGTCTACGGTGCGGTTCGGGACATGCTCCCCGAATTGACCTCCACCCACGATACGTCCGAACCAATCGAGCGTGTCGCGCTTCTACGGCATTTTCTCCATCGCTGCCACGCGCGGGGACTGCTGACGAGCCAAGACCTGCAGCTGCTCGTCGATTTCAAGCTGGACGCCGCCCGTGACGCGAAGCCCGGCGGGCCCGCCGCGGTCTACTCGAACGCTGCGCGCCAACGGATGAAGCGGCTTCTCGGCAAACTCCGCCGCATCGCCCGGACTTCGCCCGGGCGAAAGCAGGACGACGCTCAGTTGCGTTTGTTCTAGCGTGGTAACCGCCTTTCCGGCTTCCTCTACAACAAAGAAAACTATTTTCATTTGCGTGCGACACATTTTCCCCCTCCGAACACAGATTAGGTACATGTGGGGAGAGTTCTCGCCTCAGACTTCCCGCTGAAACTGGATTGGAAAAGTCCGCGGAACCACCCTGTTCCCGGAGCTCTTGCTCCCGGTGTTTCCCCTGTCGACGGAAACACGCTGCGAACAGAAGGTCTCTCGCGGGCGGATTCCTTCTGTTTGCGCGACGCCACGGCGAGAACTCTCCTCGGATTCATTTCCGTTCAGACAGGAGACTCCCTTCATGAAGCGATTTTTGAGGTACGTCGGACAATTCCGGAGTTTCGGCACCGCAGTCATCCTCCTGGCCTTGGCAGGGCCGGCCTTAGCCCAGGCAAATTCCCCGTGGGAGAACGCCGTCACCGTATTGCAAACCGCCTTCACCAGCACCATTGCCCGGGGGCTCTCGCTCGTGGCCATTGTTGTGTCCGGTCTCACCTTCGCCTTCGGCGAAGGTGGCTCGAAGCGCGTGCTAGCTGGCGTGCTTTTCGGCGTCGGCATGGCGATCGCCGCCGTGAACTTTCTGGCATGGCTGTTTCCCGGGTAGAAGCAGAGGAATTCCCGTCGCGGAATTTTCCATGACCTACCAACGGCGAATCAATCCGGTGCACCGCTCAGTCTCCCGCCCGCTCACCATCCTTGGCGCAGAGAGAAAGCTGTTCTTCTTTGCGATGTGCCTTGGCGCGGCCACCTTTAATCTGCTCGGCAGCCTGCTCGGCGGCGTTCTCATGTTTTTCCTCCTGTATCTGGTCGCTCGCTGGGCTACACAGACCGATCCGCAGATTCTGCGCTTTCTACTCACGGCGGCAAGACTCCACGCGCAGTACGACCCGATGAAGTTCACTCCCGTGGAAGTCCGAAGGGACGCTTATGCTCAGACTTAGCCGAATCTTCAAAAACTACGACGAGACGGGCTCTCTCAATGAGCAGATCAACCTCTACGGTTTCATTGGTCCTCATGTGTTTCTAACCAAGACCGGGGAGGTCGGCGTCCTCCTCGAAATCCGCGGAGTGGATTACGAGTGCCTCGACGCCGCTTCGGTTGACGGATTCACCAAACGGCTGGAATCCGCGTTGAAGCTGTTCGATGAGAACTACCGTATCTATCAGTACCTGTTCAAACGCAACAACCAAGCGATCCCCTACAAGCTCTATGCCAATCCGGTCGTCGACACCGCCATCAAAAACCGCATTGCCTACCTCCACCGCAAGGCGGACACGCTTTTTTCGCTGTCGCTCTATTTCGTGGTGCTTCACCAGGCGAACCAGGTCACGCACAAAATGGGGAGCGCCCTTGCCAAGTTCCCGAAAAATCCCAAGGCAGCGCTTGCCGAACTCGGTGCGCATTTCTCTTCCGAGAAGCAGATTGTCGTTCTAGGCCGGCAGGTCGACCATGCGCAAGCGACCCTCCTCCAAAAGGCCCGCAGCTTCATTCTCCAGGTCAGTGATTTCCTCCCGATCCGGATGCTCGACAAACAGGAAGCCTTCCGCGTTCTCAAAAGGACGCTCAATTTCAGTCCCGACAAGATCGAACTCGCCAAACTGAAATACCACACCTTCCTCGACTACTACCTTCCCGAATCTTCCCTCGAATGCCATCGTGGGCATCTGCGTGTAGACAACTACTACGTTAAGGTTCTGACGCTCAAAGAGCCTTCCGCGCAGAGCTTTCCGCTCATCTTCAAACGTCTGTTCGAGGTCGAAGCGAACTACTACGTCGTCACGGAATGGAAAAAAGAAGATTCCGGCAAGATGCGTCGGATCATCCAAGCCAAGCGCCGCCACTTTCATAACACCAAGCGGTCGTTCGCGAGCCAAGTTGGTCTCAACGACACTCACACCCAAGACGTGCTGCTCGATGATTCAAAGGAATCCCAGGTCCGGGAATTGGGTGAAGGCATCAAGGAAATCGAGCTGCACGGAAATTATTTCGGCCGGTTTTCGCTCACGGTCGTCATCTATGACCTCGACCTGGCCAAGGTCGAGCGGGCGTGCGCCGACTTCTACAAAGTGTTCAGCGTCCACGATGCCCAGCTTTACGAGGAAAAATATAACCTGCTGAACGCCTTCCTCGCTTCGGTTCCCGGCAACCACGCTCACAATCTGCGTTCGCTCTATCTGCTCAACACCAACTATGCGGACTTCTCGTTTCTGTTCACCCTCGACTGTGGCGAGCCTCGGAACACCCATCTCCGCGAGGAGTATCTCGCGGTCCTCGAGACCAACCACCACACGCCGTACTTCCTCAATCTTCATTATCGGGATGTGGCTCACACCATGATTCTCGGGCGAACGGGCGCCGGCAAGTCGTTCCTATTGAATTTCCTCATCACCAATCTGCAGAAATACGACCCGCATACGTTCATCTTCGATCTGGGGGGAAGCTTTGAAAGCCTCACGCAGCTTTTTGGTGGCTCCTACATTCGAGTCGGCTCGGAATCTCAGGATCTCAAGATCAATCCGTTTTCCCTGCCACCGACCAAGGAGAACCTCGATTTCCTCGCGCTCTTTCTGAAAGTGTTGATGCAGAGCCAACGAGCGGGCGAGCTCGACCCGGCCACCGAACGCGACCTTTTCCATCAAATCGAAAACCTCTATGAGGTAGACCCCGGGTTGCGAACGCTGGGCGTGCTGGCAAACACGCTGGGTCATGACATGTCGAGCCGCCTCGCCAAATGGACCCGCGGGGGGCAGTTCGGATTTCTTTTTGACAATGCCGAGGACACCATTTCGTTTTCGCGTTTCCAGTGCTTCGACTTCCAGCGTATGAGCCAGTACCCGGAACTTCTGGAACCGCTCCTCTTCTACATCCTGCATCGCGCCAACGCTGTCATCGCGGACCGCCGGATTTCTTCCGTGTTCAAAGCGTTCTTTATCGATGAGGCGTGGGTATTCCTGAAGAACCCAGCTATCCAGCGGTATGTGGTCGAAGCCTTGAAAACATGGCGCAAGCACAACGCGGCCATGATCCTCTCGACGCAATCCCTCGACGAACTCAAGCGCTCGGACATTCTCGACGTCATCATCGAGAGCTGTGCGACCAAAATCTTCCTCGCCAACCCGGACATGGACCGCGATCTCTACCGGCGTCAGTTCCACTTGAACGACACCGAAGTCGAACTGATCTCAGGCCTCATCCCCAAGCAGCAGTTCCTTATCAAGACCCCGGAACTTGCCAAGGTCGCCAATCTCCACGTCGATCCGAAGAGCTATTGGCTCTACACGAATGACCCGTACGACAACAAGAAGCGGAAGGAAGCATTTGACCAGTACGGATTCGAGAAAGGCCTCGAAATTCTGGCGGGAGCACAACCGTGATGTGGTCATGCTCTATCGGACTACCGACCGGCGGCAGCGGTCCGCTTTACGGATTCCTGCCTTTCGCCATCGCGGGATTCACGACCGCAGTCGTCCTCGGGGTCCATGCGTGCCTCGGCCTCCTTTCGCCTCGCGAACGGGTTTCCAGCACTACCAATCCATCTCAAAAAGGAGCTTCTCGATGAAACAGTTCCGTCACGCCCAGAGGCATAGTTTATCCCTGCAGTGGTTGGTCATCCTGATTGTCGGGGGATGTGCGTTCTACGCTTCGCCTACGCGAGCAGAGACGGAAGCTGCAGCGCGCGTTGTGAAGTATGCGAAGGAAGACATTGTTCCCGTTCACGCCAAACTCCGGTTTTCCACGCTCATCGTCCTGCCCGACGACGAAGAGATTCTCGATTTCACCACCGGTGACAAGGAATTCTGGGTCATCAACGGCGCGCACAATCTCTGCTACGTTCATCCGGCCCAGGCCGGCATCCGCAGCAATCTGAACCTCATCACCGCCAGCGGCCACGTCTATTCGTTTCTGCTGACCGAAATCAGCAACCAGCCGAATGCCGAGCCCGATCTCAAGCTGTTCGTGGAACTCAAAGAAGGGTCTGCCGCCACGGCAGACAGCGCGTTGCGTGGGTACGTCAGTGCCGGCGAGGTCCAGGCGTACAAGAAGGAACTCGAATCACTCCGCTCCCGGACAACGGAGCAGATCCACGCTGCGCAAGCGCAGTCCGCCGAACAGGTCAACCAATTCCGCTCGAGCTACGCTGCGAAGCTCCAGTTCGACTACCTGCTGGATGGGAAAGCCTCCCGCGAACCGTTCCTTGTCTCCGCCATCTACCACGACGATACCTTCACCTACATCAAGTGTGGTGCCCGGGAAAAGCCCGCCCTTTATGAAGTCAAAGATGGCAAGCCGAACCTGATCTCCTTCCAGGTCGAGAACGGTGTGTACATCGCACCAAAAATCATCGACACCGGCTACCTCGCCATCGGCAAAAAGAAACTCCCGTTTGCGCGGCATACGGCAGGGAACTAAGGGGGCGAACCATGGACCAACCGACAGCGCCTGCTTCGATCGAGGAAAAGGCCCCGAAACCTCCGGGCTTACTTCCCAAAAACGTCCAGTCCTGGCTGCTCATTGGGCTGGCGTTTCTTATGGTCGCCATCATGTGGCTCACCGGGGCCAAGAAACCGCAGGCGGCGAAAACCAGTTCGGCCCCCATGCCCGTGCAAGCGCCCCTGGAAGTCAACGAAGCCAAGATCGCCGAGATGCAAAACCGCATCCAGGACCTCCAGCGCCAGCAACTTCTCGCGCAAACCGCCCTTGCCCAGCAAACCCGTCAACTCGGTGCGCCAGAGCATGACACAACGGAGTCTCAGGAGAGCGCTGCCAACGGCGCTCCTGGCCAGCGACCGCCTGAGGACCCGATCGAGGCCGAGCGGAAGCGCCGTGCCTACGTTTCCTTGTTCTCCTCGAACGTTGCCCTGAGTTACCGCAAGACTCCAGCGAGTCCGGCTGTCCCTGCAGGTGAAGCAAATTCTTTTGTTCCTGTCCCGCTTCCTCCGCGGCCCGAACTGCTTTCGCCTCTCTTGAAAGAAATGCAGCCCGCTTCGATTGCTTCCGCGTCGGCTCACAGCGATTTCGCGGAAACGACCAAGGATCGAAAGGAGGAACCCAAGAATCCTGCCGCCGCGTCGGCCGCCTCCGCCAATGCGGCGGCAGGAAAAACCTACGTCCTGTTCGAAGGAACCATTCTCGAAACCGTTCTCATCAACCGTCTCGACGGGAGCTTCGCCGGTCCCGTCGAGTGCCTGCTCTCGACCGATGTGTATTCCAACGACCGCCAGCATCTGCTCGTTCCGGCAGGCTCCAAACTGCTCGGTGAAACCCGGAAGGTGGACACCTTTGGCCAGACGCGCCTGGCCGTTGTCTTCCATCGTCTCCTCATGCCCGACGGATATTCTGTCAGTCTCGACGGATTCAAGGGACTCAACCAGATCGGTGACACCGGTTTGCGGGACCAGGTCAACAACCATTACCTCCGCATCTTTGGCGTGTCGCTGGCCATTGGCGCCCTCGGAGCCGTCGCGGAGGGCGGAACGTCCGGTGCGCTCACTGCGAACGGCGGCGACCTCATGCGCCAGGGATTTGCGCAAAGCACCGCACAATCCTCGGCGCAAATTCTCGACAAGTTCTTGAACGTCATGCCTACGCTAACCATCCGCGAAGGCCACCGCGTCAAGGTCTACCTCGCGGGCGATCTCGCCTTGCCCGATTACCTAAACCACAAAATGCCTTCCGACCTTTGAAGGCAAGAAAGAAAGGATGACAGTCCGATGAAACGAAAGTCTGTTCTATTTGTGCTCGTCGCGGCGTTGTGCGTCGGTACCGCCTCCGCGCAACTCGGAAGCGGCATCGTCTACGACCCGACCAATTACCAGAACGCAGTGCTTCGCTATCAGCAACTGCAGCAGCACCTCGTTGAACTCCAGAAAAGCTACGCCCAGATCACCAACCAACTCGACCTGGCCATGCAGATGGCGCAGTTCATCAGGAACATGCCCGCTCGTTACCGGGCCCTGTTTTCGCAATGGCGAAATGTGACCTCGCTCAACACCTTCGGAAATACCGGCTCGTGGGTCAGCGGCATCAACTCCGGCCTGCTCCCCACGATTAATACCGGATATCAGCGCTCCACAACCCAACTGCTCCCCTACAGCTCGGTTCAACTCTCCGGTATGGATCCATTTGAACTGGAGCGCGTGCAATCGCAATATGCGTCCGTCCAGCTCGTGGATGGTGCCAATGTGAACGCCATGGCCACCATCGGCGGAATCCGCGCCAGCGCCCAGGATATCCAGACACAGATCGCCAACCTCGAACAGGATTCATTCTCGGACGACTCCGGTCTGAATACCGAAGTCTCCGTCCTGAACAAGATTAACGCGGCGGGAGTGCTGACTCTCCGCACGCTTCAGGACTCCAACAAGCTCCTGGCATCGCTTCTCGAACAGCAGACCATCCTCGCCAAGCAGCAGCGCGAGTCTACCGCCAACACCATCAATGCCGACATCGAGCGCCAGGCCAGCATGGCTGGGAACATGGCGCAGGTGACCGGCACCCTGACCAATTCTCTTCAGAACTTCCGCATGCCGTAAGGCATGCGGAGACAGACGCCCGGGCGTCGCAGGAGCTGACGGCAGTGCAAACCGACTATCTGCAGTACATCTTCGAGGCCATCAACACCCTGCTTACCCAGAACCTCGGCTTCTTCGACGCCATGGGCCAGACTCTCTTCCGCTCGTTCGCCACCATCCTCATCGCCTGGTACGGGATCAAATCCGCCCTTTCCGCCGCCAGCGGGAAGTATCCGTTCTACTTCGATCAATTTCGCGAGCCTTCTGCTGACCATCAGCTTCGGCTTCGCGATGGTCAATTACTACAGCGCGCCGATTCCAGGCGTGGGAACCAGCTTTCACAACCTCGTGACCAACGAAGCCCAGTTTCTGTCGAGTCAGATCGATCAAGCGCAACTCCAGACGGTCGTTGCTCAGGTCGCCGATTTCGAATCCCGCATGGATTCCCCGACGTGGGGAGACATCCTCGGAACGGCCATCTACGTCATCGTGACCATCCTCCTGGCCGCTGCACAGGCCGTGGCCATTGTGGTCATCGCCTATGGATTTATTGCCACGGCCGTCTGTGTGCTCGTGGGGCCCGTCTTTGTCCCGTTTTTCATCGTGCCCAAAATGGAGTGGCTCTTCTGGGGCTGGTTCCGCTGCTTCATCCAATATGCCTTTTACCAGGTCATCGCCGCGGCTGTGGTGTTTATCATCGGGAATCTCATGCTTGGCGCGCTGCGCCTCCCGCCTGCCGGAGCGCTTTCGACCGTTCAGCTCATCGCCTGGTTTCCCGTCCTCTTTATTACGTTCCTCGCCTCGATCTACACGCTCCTGAAAGTGCCCGCGCTCACCAATCACATCTTCAGCGGCACGGCTGGCGGATCTTCCGTAGGAATCATCCAGAGGGTTTTCGAATGAACAACGATCCGAGCTTCTATGACGCCAAGCGGCTCTATCTCGAATCGTACGGAGATCCCATGGTGACGAACACCTATCTCAAGATTGCTCTCGTTCTCGTCTCCCTTGTGGCCCTGGGGCTGGCGCTTGTCGATTTGAAGACCATTCGCACGTTCCAGAACTTCCGTCCTCTGGTGATCCGCATTGACGACCTGGGTCGGGCAGAAGCCATCAACTACCACAATCTCGAATACAAACCCCAGGACGCCGAAGCGAAGTATTTTCTCTCCCAGTTCTGCAATCTCTATTACCGCCGCAACCGCTACACGATTCAGGACGATTTCTCGAAGTCCCTCTACTTCCTCGACGGCAAGCTGGCCAACGGCATCCTCGACGCCTACCGGAAAGACGACATCATCAAGAAGTTCATCACGAACACCGCGGCGCCCGAAATCGACGTGGACGTGAAGAAAGTTGCGCTCGAAGAGATGCAGACCCCGCCCTTCCGGGCGAGGGTGGATTTCTACCTGGTCTATTACTCGCCTGCGGATCACAGCGAGCTCAAACGCGATCTCTACACCGCGAACTTTGTCTTCGTTTTCAGAACCCAAGTCCCCAATGAACTCATCCCGATCAATCCGTTAGGTCTGAGCGTCACCTATTTCCGCGAGGATGAGGCGTTCAAGTGATAAGGCTGCGCACCGCGTTCGGAATAAGAGTCGCGGGCGGACGCCTCGCATCCTCGGCCCAACCTCCGCGCGCCACAGCTCTTTCAGGCCATCGGCTTTCGACCCTACCCACGCCACAGCCCTCCCGATCGATTGTCCTTCCTCGACCAACCAGGCGCGCTTCTGGAGGGCCTCCGGTGCTTTACGGCTTTCCGCCCACTCCCGATCCCCCAAGGGATGAAGGAAACATCTTTGGATTCCGAGACCTGAAAGGAGCCAAGAATGATTGCCAACGCTTTGTTCATCGCTGTCGCTCTGCTTCTTGCGTTGGGCTTCTGGCTCATGGGCGAACTGAAGTTCTTCATCCCTTACAAATCCGTCCTCCTCCACGAATACGGACGAACCATCCTTATCTATGCGGCGGTTCTGTTCGTGAATCTCTTCGCCGCCACGCTTGCTCTGATCCGCAAGTTTTTCCTCAAGGACACGGGGCGCAAACTCTTCCATCTCGACAAACAACTTCGTCTCGGGGAAACCGAAGTGCCCGCGCCATCGTTCGAAGAGGAGGCCGACTGAAATGGCGCGCGGTCACGAGCCCGGGGAATTCATCGACCCGCGCGAGGTCTCTGGCGGCCGCACACCCAAGGCCCAACAACCATCCCGCAATGGTGAATCTCGCGACCAACACCAGGAACAACGTGGGAAGGGGTCGGGCTCCCCGACAACTCCCCAGGAAACACGTTTCCCTGAGCCTCGCAAGATCTACGAGATCCGAGGCCGCACCTATCGTCTCCGGACCTCGGAAATTACTGCGATGGTCGAAGTCGGCAAGTTCCGCGCGATTGCCATGGAAGACCTGCGGGAGTTTGCCTATGAGGGTGACAAAGACCGCGTCAGGCCCGATGTCGAAAACCTCGTTCGACAAGGCTTGGTTCAAATGAAGTCTATTCCTCACGAGGAAAAAGGCTCACGGACACTGCTCGCCCTCACCAAGCCGGGCCACCGCCTCCTTGTCGAAAACAGATTCGCCGGTAAGGATCAGACCCTGTATCACGGGTTCGCGAAACCGCGCGAAGCTCACCATGATGCGGACCTCTATCGCCTCTATCAAAAGGCCGCGGAGAAGATCGAGCGGGCGGGCGGACGCAATCTCCGCGTTGTCCTCGATTACGAGCTGAAAAAACGCGTCTATCACGACCTCGCGAAACTTGGTCCCGATCACTCTTCCTCTGAGAGCAAGCGGACAGTCGCCGAACGGCACGGGCTTCAAGTGGTGCGCGGAAAGATACCGCTTCCCGACGTCCGCATCGAGTACGACACACCCGACGGCGAACGAGCCCGGGTGGATATCGAGTTGGCCACCAGCCACTACCGCCTTCGCAATCTTGCGGAAAAGGTGCGCGCCGGATTTTCCATCTACGCCCATGCCAGCGACGTGTCGAATCTCCGGCGCGTCCTGGACCAACGGGAATTGACGCCGGAGATTCTGTCGTTATGAAGATGCCCCAGGACCAGATCGAACGAATTGCCGCCCTCGGTTACACAGAAGCCGAAGCACGTTTTCTGTATGTGGTGGCGACGCACTCCGGCTACTTCACCATGCGTCAGTTCAACGCCTTTGCCGGGGTGAGCCGGGGCAAACGGTCGATGACCTTCGGCCAGAAGCTCCTGAAGCAGGGACACGCTACGGTTCGGGACTACATGCGGGCCGGCTGCGTTTTTCATATCTTCTCCCGCCTCATTTACGGGCCCATTAATAAGGATAACGTCCGCAATCGTCGCCGGCACTCGTTTGAGTACATTCGCACGCGTCTCGTGCAGATGGACTTCCTTCTTGAGAATCCAGGATTCGACTTTCTGGAGACCGAAAACGAGAAGATCAGCCTCTTCTGCGAATCCCTGGCCGTTCCGAAGGATGTTCTCCCAGCCAAGGTCTACGAGGGTCGTCCTGGCAGCCATCCTACGGTCAGATATTTCGTGGATAAGTTCCCGCTGTTCCTGGCGCCTCCCGTCTCGAGTGCCTCGCCTGTGGTCACTTTCGGTTACGTGGATTCCGGTGCCGGGAGCCTGTGGGGTTTTGTCGCACATCTGGCGGCCTACCAGGGGCTCTTCCGCCATCTGAAGTCGTTCCGCCTGCTTTACATCGCGCCGCGCACCACGGAGTTTCGACGCGCAGAAGACCGCTTCCGATTGAGTGTCAAGCAGCCACTCGAATCCGACGTGTCCAGCGAAATCCTTCGCTACTTCAACGTCCGCCGGAAGTGGGAAAACCACGAATACGTCGTGCCTGTAGCCGCGGACTTTGAGTTCTTGAATGAAGCACGGCCGCGCTTTCATGGAGAGCGCTTTGACAGTTTGTACGCAGCATGGATCGCCGGAAGGGTTTCCGAGGGCGACCTCCGGCTTGAATTTTCGCAACTCACTCCAGGACGCACTGTCTTCTTCGACACCTATCTTGTCCGGAATGGGCACTCGCCCATCGACGAACGACTCAGAAAGCGGGTGAACAGCGCATGAACGATGCAGTTCACCAGACCGTTCACCATTCCGTTCACCTCCAGGGTGAACGGAAGTTACTGGGAGCACAGATGTTGCGCGTAGCGCGACGGTTGATTTTGGACACGGGCAAAACACCCGGCTGGGCTGGAGCGACCCCACTTCGTTGTCACGGAAACCGTGGCGGTCGCTCCAGCCCAGGGAACAGGGAAGTGCTCTGTTCCTTGATGTGTTTTGCCCGTGTCCAATAACACCAAGATGAAAAAGAGGAGGAGGAGAAATCATGTCGATCATCAACAAGCCGCCCGAGATGGTAAAGCGCGAATACGAGCTGCAGGAACCGATCGCGCTTGCCGTCGAGAAGTACGCCACCTTTATCCAGAGTACGCCCGATCACGTCGTCAATTCCGCCTTGAAGATGGTGATTTGGCGGGACGTGGAGTTTCGCCGCTGGAGGAAGCAACTGCAAACTTCTGCGGAAAAGAAGGATGCTCACGCTGCGGCGAAGGCGGCGCGTGCATGATTCAGCGGATTCTCCAGGCGAGACACTTCCTCGCCAGCCTGCTCGCGGCGGCCACGGGTATGGCGCTCTACTTCCGGGCGCCATTCCCGGACTCCAATCTTTTCCTCCAGGTGATGTCTCTGCGGGCGCACTATGCGTTTCTATTTTTCAAATACTCCTACACCCTCTTCCTCTACACCACGCCCTACCTTGCTTATTCGATCGTCCTTTCTGGCGTGTACATTTTCGCTCTCAAGGCAGAGAGCAAGATTCGCGCGGGCGCACTGCCCCTGTATCCAGACCCTCGGAAGCGCACGGAGCTTTCTCTCGTGATCGGCGAAGTCCATCAACCCCGCAAGCAACTTCCCTCGCAAACACCACATTGGTTGGTCATCCCGGAGCGAGGGCTTTTCACCGGCGTTGCGATCGTGGGCGCGGTAGGCTCGGGAAAAACGGCCTCGGCCATGTATCCGTTCGCCGAACAGATTCTTGCGTATCGCGCCGAAGATCCGGATCGCCGCATCGGCGGGCTTATTTTGGAAGTGAAAGGCGACTTCTGCGGCAAGGTGCGCGAAATACTTGAGCGGTACGGGCGTGCCGAAGACTACGTCGAAATCAGCCTCGAATCCGAGTACCGTTACAACCCACTCCATAACGACCTTGACGCGTATGCCCTCGCCTATAACATCGCCTCACTCCTGAACAATCTCTTTGGCCGTGGCAAGGAACCCTTCTGGCAGCAGGCCTACACCAACTTAGTGAAGTTCATCATCCTGCTGCATAAGGTCGCTTTCGATTACGTCACCCTGTTCGACGTCTACGAGTGCGCAATCAACCCGCACCTCCTCGAAAGCAGAATCAAAGAGGCGCAGCGGAGGCTCATCGAGGCTGATTCAATCCTGCTCTCGGAAGAAGAGTATTTGAAGTATCCGCGTGACTTAGATCCGTTCGGATTCCGACTCGACAAAGAGTTGAACCGGTTCCGTGCTCCGCTCACGCCTGGTCTGGCGGCGGTGCTCAAAGAAAAGTGCGTCGAGTGGGATGCAGAGAACGCCTCTCGCAAGAACCCCGTTCCTGCTCAGAAGAAGGCGCAACTCGAGGCCGTCATCCGTTGGCATGACTATGACTGGAAAAGGATCGAGCCAAAATTACGAACTTCGATTGTCGAAGGCATCTCGGTCTTTCTGTCTCTCTTCGACGACAACCCCGACGTAAAACGCACGTTCTGTCCTCCCGCCGAGTGTTACGACCCGCAGGCCAACGCGAACTCCAAGTTAGGGAAGCCCTTGCCGTCACTGTCTTGGCTAATTGAAAGAGGAAGCGTGTGCTGCTTGAACTTCCCCGTGGCTATGAATGCCGGCCTCGCAAAGGCCCTGGGCGTGATGTTGAAGCTCGACTTCGAGCGAGCCGTGCTCAATCGGGTGCCTGCCATGGAGAAGAACCCGGAAAGCTATTTTCGGCAAGTGTTGTTTCTTTGCGATGAGTATCAGCATTTTGCCACCGTCGGCGAGAGCGAGCCGACAGGGGACGAACGATTCCTTAGCTTGTCACGACAGCCCAAGTGCATTCCGATTGTCGCTACGCAGAGCATAAGCTCATTGAAGTCGGCACTGCCGGGTGAATCGTGGCGCACCCTGTTGCAGACCTTTCGAACGAAAATCTTTCTTTCTCTGTCCGATGACTTCTCGGCGCGTATTGCAAGCGAGCTGTGCGGGCGAGAAGACAGACTAAAGGCCAGCTACAACCTCTCCGAAAGTGGGCACGACGCAAATGTCAGCTTCCTCACCGGAAAGGCCCTCTCGCACAAAGCGAATATAACGGCCTCCAAAAGCTACAGCCCGCACCACGATCTCCGCTTCGACACAAAAACCTTCATGGAACTGCGGAACGCGCAGTCGGTGACGATCGCTTACGACGGCACAAACCCCATGCCGCCGATGTTTTGTTACCTCAAGCCCTACTACAACGATGTCAACAAATCCTACTTCCGCCAACTGGCGGACGGAGAACTCTGATGAATGGATTCGAAACCATCCTGCCTTTCCTCAAGCCCATCGAGCACCTTATTCTCGATGACTCCATCAGCGAGGTCATGGTCAACGGACCCGGCCACATCTTTATTGAAAAGGCCGGATTCATCGAGCCCGTTCAGGGCGTCAGCCTTGGCGAGAAATCCCTAATGGTCGCAGTAAAAAATATCGCCCGGCGGTTGGGCGACGACATCTCGGAATCAAAACCCATCCTCGATTCACGGCTCCCCGACGGCAGCCGTGTAGCCGCCGTCATTCCGCCTTGCAGTGTAAACGGCGTAACGCTAACGATCCGCAAGTTCAACTCCCGACACTTCGGCATTGAGGATTTGATTCAAGCGGGAACTCTCGAACGCTGGCTCGCGCACCAACTCGAAGGGTATATCCTCGCTCGGAAAAATTTGCTCATTGCAGGATCTACCGGGTCGGGTAAGACCTCGATGCTCAATGTGCTGGGGAAATTCATTCCTTCCGATGAACGGATTGTCCTCATCGAGGACACCTCGGAAATCCACATGTGCCAGGATAATTTGGTCCGCTTCGAGGCGCGGCAACCGCAAAATGGGCTGCCCGCCGTTACCATACGGGATCTCCTCAAAGCTTCTCTTCGTCACAGGCCCGATCGTCTGATCCTTGGTGAAATTCGCGGAAGTGAGGCCTTCGATCTCCTCCAACTTCTCAACACCGGACATTCCGGGAGTCTCTCGACCGTCCATGCCACTTCGGCCAAGCAGGCATTGGCCCGCTTCACCAGTTGTGTCTTGCAGAGTGGCGTCGACCTACCTTACCGCGCGGTGAAAACCAACGTCGGTGATTCCGTGAATGTCGTCGTGCATCTCGAACGCCGACCGGGCCGGCGGTTTGTCTCCGAGGTCGTGGAAATCCACGGCTATGACCCCGACCGGGATGAATACAACTACGGCTTCATTTTCGACAGTCACAAGGAGTTGGTATGAACTCCGCAGAAAATTCAGGATCATCTGCTCCGTCCGCCTCGGAGTACATTCTCGACAGTTTCGAGCCGACCGATCGGATCGCCATGCTCGTCCTCAATCGTACCTTCGGCGAAACCATCCAGCGCATCACTAGCGCGCAGAAGGCATCCAGCCCCGAGTTTCAAGCATGGCTACGCTACAAGAATGCCAACGGATCGGACATTTATGTCGGGATGAATCCACTGCTGCAGGATGCCTCGACACGCACCAAGGAAGACATCGCATCCATTCGACATGTTTACCTCGATCTCGATCACGGAGGCCCGGAAGGTCTCGCATCCCTTGAGAACTCTAATAGTGTGCCGAAACCGAATTACGTCCTGACCAGTTCGCCAAGGAAATTCCAAATCGTCTGGAAGGTAGAGGGCATGAGTCTCGACGAGGCGGAAGGGCTTTTGCACGCGATGGCACGCGAATTCGGTGGAGATTCCGCCGCCACGGATGCGACGCGGGTCTTGCGGCTGCCAGGTTTCGCGAACAAGAAATATGAAACGGACTTCTATGTGGAGGCCCGTAAGGATTCCGCAGAAATCTACCATCTTCGCGACTTCAAACTGCATCTCGATTCTCAGGATTCACCGCGCCGCAACTACTACAGCCGCCCGAAGCCACCATTTTCGCCGCGGGATAATCTCAGCCAGTCCGAACACGATTGGGCTTTCGCGAAACGCGCACTCGCCCGCGGCGATGCCCCGGAAGAAGTCATTCGCCAAATTGCCAATTACCGTGCGGCTGACAAACACGATCCAGTCGATTATGCACGCCGCACGGTCACCAAAGCTCAATCGGAACTTGGAGCGAACAAGAGGGGCAACGAGGAAACCATTCTTCATCGCGAGGAGTAGCTCCAAAGCCAAATCCTAAAAGATCCGGAGGTCTAATGACCAACAATAATGAAACGGTCGAGGTCCGAACATTTGGACCCTCAAATGAGACTTCAGACCAGGCGAGTGGGGGTGACCCCTCGCAGCCGAATTCATTCACATCGGCTGAAACAGGCCCGACCCGTTACGAATTCATTGACAGTCGAGAACTGGGCCGCCGCCTCGCTGTTCCCACTTCCTGGATTCGGGATCAAGTTCGCGTCCGATCACAGGATCCTCTTCCGCACGTGAACTTTGGCAAATATGTCCGTTTTCTTTGGGGCAGTCCAGCGCTTGAACTGTGGATACGCCGTCGTATAGTGGTGGGGAACAACAGGCGTGTGGAACGGGTTCGTTAAAGGAGGAACATGGCAAGAACCCGCCACCACCAAGCAGGATATGTATTCAGGAAAGGCTCGAATTGGTATGTGCGCTACCGCGAGGATGTGCAACTGGAGAATGGTTCGGTTCAACGTATCCAGAAATGTCACAAACTTGCGCCAGCTTCAGGCCAATATCGAACCAAGACTGCCGCAGAGGAGTTGGCCGATGAATTCATGCGCTCGCTCAATCGCGGCAGTGCACGACCAGAAAGTACAATGAACCTCAATCAATTCATCGAGGGCTGCTATCTGCCGTATGTGGAGGAGCAAAAACGCCGATCTACCTATTGCGGATACAAGAACATTTGGCTGCGCTATGTGCAGCCGAATGGCGAAGTGGCGCTGCGCGACGTGAGAACTTACGAGGCTGAGCGGATTCTGAAGGATATCGCCAGCCGAGAGAACCTCAGCCGCACAACGCTCGGCCATATCAAGCACTTTTTGAGCGGCACGTTTCGTTACGCGCGTCGCCAGGGTGTGCTCGATAATCCTAACCCGATGCATGATGTCGAAATCCCCAAAGCGCGGCCAGCCGGAGACACCTACGCATACTCGCTCGAAGAGGAACTCCAGATGTTGGCAATCCTTCCCGAGCCTGCTGCGACGGTTGTCGCCACGGCGGCGTTCACAGGCGCGCGCAAGGGGGAGATTCGAGGATTCAGCTGGGAGAACTACGACGGCTCCGAAATACGGGTTGAGAAATCCGTGTGGCGCGGCCATGTAGACGAACCGAAGCGTCCGAAAAGCAAGGGCGCCATTCCTGTCGTCGCCCAATTGAAACTTCGTCTCGACCAGCACTGGGAGAGGTGTGGCAAGCCAAGCAAGGGGTTCATTTTTTCAAATGAACTCGGCGACCCGATGAACCTGGAGGCGCTCGCGCTGGATGTGGTCCGGCCAGCACTCGTGAAAAACAATCTCGAGTGGCACGGTTGGCACGCATTCCGTCGCGGGCTCGCAACTAACTTGCACAGACTCAGAGTTTCCGACAAGGTGATTCAGCAAATTCTGCGGCACGCCAACGTCACCACGACGATGAACATCTACGTGAAGACGGTCAGTGCGGACGCGGCGAATGCGATGAGGAACCTGGAGACGATGTGTGCAACTAGTGTGCAACCCGAGAGGCTCGGAAGTACGCGAATTATGTAGAAGTTTTTTCTGGTAGAAAGTCTGTAAGTCTCGACGCTGGATCGAGTTAGGGGAATCTGGCGGAGAGGGGGGGATTCGAACCCCGGTACCGGTTTTAGCCAGTACAACGGTTTAGCAAACCGCCGCCTTCAGCCTCTCGGCCACCTCTCCGGCGGTTTACTTTCAATAGCTTACCATCAAACGGCAAAAAGCTGCTGGCCTTTTGCTGGCCTCGACGTAGTTCCTCCAAGGTTGCTTGCATCCGTTGCATCGCTTCCAGCACTGCTGGATCGAACACCTTGATGTAGCGCTCCTTGGTTACGTGTGGCTTGGCGTGGCGCAAAACGCGCTGGACGACTTTGTCGTCAGCACCCAATGCATACAGGTTCGAGGCGATACCACGCCGAAACCCGTGCCACCCATACCACGGCAGCCCGATCGCTTCGATTGCTGGTCGAATCACCTTCTGCGCAAGCTTGTCCATTGCCATCGGACGTCCATCGCCGGAGTGAAATATCACTCCCGACTTCGGGTTATGCATGCTCATGCGGTAGTCGTCCAGAATCGTTGCCAATGCAGGAATCACCGGAACGGAATTTCTGCTCGCGCGGGTCTTTGGTCGGTTGACAACCGACTTCCAGATCGACCGGCAGACCGTCATTTCTGCCCCGTTGTAGTCGTGCCATTCCACTCCCCGCAGTTCACCTTCGCGCAACCCAACAAACGATGCTGTGGCGACGGCAGCCTTCGGTAGCAGGGGCAGGACATCCAGAATCTGAAGAATCTGGCTCAGGTTGTAAGCGAACGTTTCCTTCGCTTCACGCGCCTTGCTCGGAAGCAAAGCGCCTTGAACCGGATTCGCACCGTCGAATGCACCTTCATTTTTCGCAAAAGTGAAGATGCCGCTCAGCACCGACTTAATGTGCTGGAGCGTGTTTTTCGCTAGGTCATGGTCTGCGGCAATGGCCCGCAGCATCCTACCGACGTGAACGGTACGAACGTCGCGCACGCGCAATTTTCCAATTCGTGCGGACATGTGATTCTCCCAGATCTCCCGGTAACCCTTACTGGTGCTGGCTCGGCGTTCCGCTTCCACCCAAGGCAGGTAGCAACGCTCAACGAATTCCGCAAGGGTCATGCCCGAATCAGGGTCACATCGATCGTGATTGATTCTTTGCATGAAGCTGATACGAAGCGCCTCGATATGAGCGGCAGTTGGAAAAGAATCCAAACCGCCCAGACGTTTGGCCCGCCTGCAAAGCTTCGCCGAACCGTCCTTCTGCCGGACAGATTCGCGATATCGCACAAACCAGGCACCATTATCCTGGTACAAACAGCCCTTCTGATAACGAACAGGTCTAGTCAAAGTTCCCTCCTTGACCATACCCTGTCCGTGCTCACCAACTGGCGGCTCAGCCAATCGCTCAGCTCAACGCTGCCCCAACTGAAACGAATGTACCGTCCCAGCCGGTAGTGAGGAATCGGATCGCTAGTGCGATTTTGGTTTGCCCGCGAGCGTATCCAACTTTCCGGCACGCTTAGCCGTTTCGCCAGCTCGATCGAGTCTATCACTTCCAGTTCGTCTTGCTTCATAGGTGATCCCAAAAACGATCCTGCAAGTTCGCTTTCGGCAAGACATGCAGAAGACGCATCCGTCGCGAGCTGTCGTGGCTCTTTCTTGACGGCGATGTGGGGATGAACCTCACGGAACTCATGCGAATCCTTCGTGACTGCCGAATCCTTCGAGTGCGCCAGCATCATACTATACGTACAGCACCATGAAAAGTGTTTTCGACAGAAATGTGGCTGCCGGCCGTCGGGTGTGTTCCGCCGGGTTCGGACCAAGCCGAACTGGTCTTTCGTCAGTCCTCGCCTAGCATCTTCCTAAGCGTCTCCCTGTTTTTGTTCGAGATCTCCTCCGCTGCAGCTCGGACTAGTTTTTCATACCTCAATCTGGCGCGAACACGGGCCGCAGGGAGTGCATCTTCCGGGGGCTCCACAACACAGGTAATGACGTATTTCAGTAGCACATCGATGAGGCGACCTGTGCCTGGGCAAGCGTCTGAAGGCTCTGGCCCTGCTTCGCCATGTTGGCGAGCGTGGCTGCCACCCGGGCCTCAAATTGTGTCGCCGCTTCATCGTTATCGCCCCTTCGAATCTCGTTTTCGCAGGCGGCGAGAATAAATGCCTGTTCGGATCGAAAACCCCTATTTTTAGAGGCTTCTCCGCACCTCTCTCTCGGAATTCTTTACTCGGAAACAGGAGACTTCGTTCCGTTCTTGGCTTCGTGGCCATGTATTTCCTCCATTTCACGGTCTTGTAATGTCGAAAAGCGTGGATCGATTAGCGGTGGCACATTTGTGGCACATCTCAAGCAAAAGTCGCCACATCCTTTCTTTCTGAAAACCAAGAAGTTGCCTCCAAAAACGCGGGCCCCGTCGCCACATTCCTTTATGTTCCAATACGTGTGTTTTCGCCGATGATCCGTCAGCAGTCCCTGCACTGCTGCTCCTATTCCTGATGAAAGAGTGTTGACTTCTGTTGACAACTGATGACTTTTGTCGATTTCTGCCAACTTTGGTTGATTTTCGGGCGATATCTGTCGACTTCTGTTGATTTCTGCTGACGCAGCGGAGCCCTTTGCTTTATACCGAAATACCCATACTGCTATATGTATAGCAGCATCAGAACACATGTCAAATGGAACATTTCCGCCAGTGCCTGAAAGACTAGCCGCCACTCCATCCCGAAGAGAAAAGCTGCGCTCATTCGATCTCTTCTTCCGGGGATCGAGGCGGCGCTGAGGTGCGGTCATTGTTTTAAAGAGATTTGGGAAGCGCTGGGAAGGACGAAGGCCTGCAGATGACCTACCGCGTTTTTCACAAGACTGTCTGCGCGCAGAAAAACCAAAGAAACCAACCGCCACCAGCATCTGGGGAAAACTGGATAAACCTCTCGAGTCGCAAGCGCGGCAGGGAACAAAAGTGGAGGCAGTTGAAGAGCGGGACCCACTTGCGAATCTAAGACGATTGAAAGAAGCCAGGCCCGGTTTTCACTGGCGGGGTACACGAATGTGAAAACGCCGGTGCAAGGGACTGAGGATTCGAATGACAAGAACAATCGGTGAGGAAGCGGTGGAACGTCAATTCACATCCACCTTTGATATCAGCGATCGCTCAGTGTTGTACATTCCACTTTCAATACTTGGGGGGAAAGAAATCGGGGATGGTTGCGGGATCGACGCCGGGAATCTTTCTCCTCGGAAGCGGCGGGACGGGAGTGCGCTTGTAACGTTCATTCCATTTGGCCCAGGAATTTCGGTCGAAAATCCCGGGTGCGGGGTCATCCAGTGTGGCTTTGAAATCATCGTCGCTGAAGTACTTCATGAGAATTTCAATATCCTCGTCCGAGGCATTGTCATGGCGTAAGTAAGAAAGCGTTTCGGAAATTCAAGGGCTTCTTATGAAGTGCCAAAGCAGAAAATGCGTTTTGCGACAGCCAGAAGTCGTTCGAATAGATCATCGCTCTTTACCTTGTGAGGTCAAGAATTGATTCGCGATTAGCACGGTGAACTTATTGATTTTACGCCTTTCGCCGGGTTTCCGAATGCGTTTTGCATCAAGGCGCGCAGTTTGAGCAGATCACGATTCAGCGTACACTCCCTGCGAAATTAGGGGGGGGTTGAACGAGCGGTGAGGGTGGTGTATATATCTGCATGTACGGGCTGTGACGTTAATTTCAGTTGCGGCAACCCATCTCTGAAGACAGTAGGGAATCGTGCCCAAGCGGCGAAGCGCTCATTTCGGAGTCTACAATGTCCGGCTCTTGAGTTCCCTCGACAAACTCCTGCGGGACAAACCGAGATTTATGGGAGAACTGTCGACTTCGATCAATGATGCGCTTCTAGCGGTCGATCTGAATACGGTCGAGCTTGTGACTCTTCAATCCAGACAGAAACAAACCGGGAGAGAAACGCAAGTCGTCATCTTGAATCGACTTCGCAAGCGCATTCATCAAGTTGCCAAAAAGCGGAATTGTTCGATGAATCAGCTCGTCAATAGCGCTCTGCTGGCTTTTTACTCAAAGGGCGGAGAAACCAAACTCAAAAAATCAACCAAGGGCCGCGGATCGTCTTTGCGTTCGTACGACACAATGTCGGACTCGGAGCGTCGGGAGCTTCATCAGATGCTTGCGGAGCTTTCGACAATGCAATCCGTTCCGTTCGAGGCGGAAGAGCCGAACGGATCATATTACGAATACGATCGGAACCTGAAAGCGACAGTGAAGGTAACCCCTGACGGAGAGCGAACCCCCGTTGAGAAATTAGAGACAAGCTTTGCCGCGGGAAGACTCCGCGCAAAATTGCACACGAGGAAATCGCATCCTGAGCCAGCAAAAGCCAGCTCTGTTCATAATCGCGGGACCGGTGGGCGCCGGTAAAACAACTTTCTATGAAGCCTACTTGAAAGAGGCATTCCCCACACTCGTTCCCGCGCTGAGACACCAGCAACAACCATTTCTTGAGGAGCGGCGTTCTTTTGCTGTCGAGGACATTCGTGTGGACACGCAACTGCTCGACCAGGCCAAAGCAGCAGGGTATTCGACGAAGGTTCTTTTTATTTCGACAGAAGACGCAGATTTGAATGTGGGCCGGGTAATGGTGCGCATGAGTCGAGGAGGACAGGCCGTGCCCGTGTCCAGCGTGATTGACTCGTATCGCGAATCAACGGCGAATCTCTCCGAAGTCCCCAAACATGCCGATGAATTGCTCGTGTACGACAACACAGCGCATCGTCGCGGCTTCCGCGTAGTGGCACAATTCATAGGCGGCAAATTGAGTAAAACCACACAGACGATACCCGACTGGGCAACTAAAGTGTTCGGCAAGGAATTACAACCCTCAGAGCAACACGAGAAGTCCGGACGAGGACGCTAACTTTTCTATCCCCTTTATTCATTATGTGCCCTGGGCCCCGACTCGCTCTTTACCTGCTCGGGACCAGGCATCCGGGCTGTAGCAAGCTAGGACGGTCGGGGAAGCACCGACGATCATGCAGAATGACGCCATAGAGTTGACGGTGCGATCATTGAGCTAATTTCTGGAGTGTGCTCAGCAAGGGTGGACCCTTCAGTAGTGGATAAAATGCTCGGAGTGTGTATATACTTTCCGAGAGGATTATCCATCATGGCGATTGTTTCAAGGGCCGTGAATTCAGCACGCAAGGCTTTCAACAAGCGTGGGGGTATGCTCCGGACGATGGACGCGCTACGTCTGGGTATCCATCCTCGTACACTTTACAAGCTCCGTGACCAGGGGGAGCTTGAACGTGTTGGCCGGGGACTGTACCGCCTCTCCACTGCACCACATCTGACTAATCCAGACTGGGTCACAGTGGCGATTCGTGCCCCCAATGCAGTAGTGTGCCTGATATCCGCGCTGGCTCATCATGGTCTGACAACACAGGTTCCCCACACTATTGATCTTGCCATACCCAGCCATGGGCAGATACCAAAGCTGGATGCTCTTCCCATCCGAGTGTTCTGGGTACCCCGAGCCGGCTTTCAGCGCAGGAGTTGAGCTAGTTCGAACCGATGAGGTTTCCGTCCGAGTCTACTCAGCTGCGAAGACGGTGGCCGACTGTTTCAAGTACCGCAATAAGATTGGCCTGGATATCGCGGTTGAAGCCCTGCGGCGATTTCGGGAACTGAAGAAAAAGTCGGACTTTCGGGAACTCGTGCGCTACGCGCGCATTTGCCGTGTGGAGAGGATCATGCGCCCCTATCTTGAGGCTACGCTGTGAGTAAACGAGATATCGGGGCTTCCGTGCGTCAGCGCTTGCTAAATCAAGCACACAAACAGGGGAGGCCTTTTCAGGAGCTTCTCCAATACTTTGTCATGGAACGGTTCCTGTACCGATCGTCGAAATCACAGTTCCGTGACTCGTTCATTCTGAAGGGTGCTCTTTTGCTGACTGCTTGGAGGGCGCCACAGTCGAGACCGACGATGGACATCGATCTAATGGGTCGGGCCGACAACGATCTTGAACACATACGGTCAATTATTGAGGAGATTTGCGGTCTCGCGGTGCAAGAGGATGGAGCCGAGTTCAAGAAAGAGACCGTTGAAATCCAGAGAATCAAAGAAGATGCAGAGTACGAAGGAGCACGGGTTCGCCTAACCGCTACGGTGTCAAAGGCGAGGCTAGTTGTACAAATCGACATCGGATTTGGTGACTCGATCATCCCTCGCCCGACTGAGATTGAATATCCGGTTCTGCTTGAATTTCCTGTCCCGAAATTGCTTGCGTATCCCAGAGAGACAGTTGTTGCAGAAAAACTGGAGGCGATCACTGTTCTCGGAGTTCTGAACAGCCGGATGAAGGACTATTTCGATCTCATGTTGCTGTCACAGCTATACGAGTTCGATGGTGCCATCCTGCATCGAGCAGTGAGAGCTACGTTCAACCGACGTTCCACGGAAGTCGAGCCGCTGCCCATTGGTCTTACGGATGACTTTGCGTTGGTGCCAGGAAAGGCTGCGCAATGGAAGGCATTTCTTCGCAGGAGCAGATTCGGAACGGACTACGCAAATCTAGATGGCGTCATAAGGATAGTGCGGGGTTTTGCTGGACCCGTATTGGCAGCGGCTGTAACCGAAGACGGATTTCAGTCTCACTGGAGGCCTGGTGGGCCGTGGGTAACTTAGGACGCGAAGTAGGTATGGGATCGACTGGCCACCCCCGATAGAGACAGGCCGAAGATTCAGGGAAGGGTTGGTGGGTCGAAGAGCCCACGGCCTATACTCCAGGTTTTAACTCGGGATGCGTCTGCCTCGTGAGCAGGTGGTTTGCTGACGACTATTTTAGGCGATGTGAAGGCCGTGGGGCGAAAGCACTACCCTGAAGCCGGAGAGAAATTGCCCAGAGCCTTCGGTCTGTGACCGAATGGTCTCAGGAGATCATTTCAGTTTGTGGAGCATTTGGGCTCTCACCGAACGACTGATAATCTGGTTTACTGAAAATCAGGAAACGCAGCAACGTTAGGCAAGATCTGTTCGCCACAAATCCGGCGAATTCCAAACCTCCCAGATCGGGACTTCTGGCCCTGAATAACTTCCGGTTATTCAGGAAGAACACCTGGATCCCTGTTCAGCGTTTTAGGCAGTCACTTCAGCGAATTGCCGACTTCCCGACAAAGTGTGGTCATCCGAATTCCATAGCTCCAACTAGGTTTTCCTTGGAGAGTTAGAACGGTGTTTGAAACTGTTGTCCGTCCCGTGGATGTGGTCTCAAGGGTGGCCGACTTCTGGCAAGGCTACGCTGTCATCGTAGCGGAACTCAGTTCGGTCGGAGTAGCCACGGTTTCTGAGGTGACGAACCGCCACTGGTTAGCGGGAGGATGAACTTCGCAGCTGCCACGCCAAGCGATCCGCCGATTAGTGTTTCCCAAGCTCGAGCTGCCAAAACGGATATCGAGGTTTCGCCGCTCACGGCCAATGTCACCATAAGTGTAAATGCATACGCCGCGCACGCGACATCATAACGGTCGGGCAACGCGATGGCGTAGATGATCATTGCCACAGCGGCGAGCGCCCATGCTAACGGTGGAGAGTGCAAACAAATCGGCAGACAGAGAATTCCGAGCGGCACGCCGATCAAGGTTCCAACAATACGCCGACGAACGCGATCTGCAGTTCCAGAGGCGGACCCAGCAATGACGTAGGTGCTCGCAGTGATAGCCCAGGCTGACTGTTGCAGGTGGATGACGCTGCTAAGTAGAACGATGATAGAGCCGCAATGGCGGACTGCAACGCCATGCGCATTTCCAGCGGGACCCGACCATCGGGATCCGAGGCATAGAGGGTCGCGGGCATCGGAGGCTCGACCGGTCGACGGAACACCTGAGCAACGATAGAAGCTACCCCGGCCGTAAGGCCGACAAGCAACACCATGGGCAGATCCTGCGACGTTAGGTTGGTACCGTACGCAAGGAGTTGACCAATATAAATTTGGGAGCCGATGCCTGCGCCGAGGATTCCAAATCGTTTGAGATATCCAACGAAGAACGCGCCGATGATCAGAATCCACTCGGGCCCCGCTAGACCAAGCCGGATCGGAAGCGAAGACAACCCAACGAACATCAGTGCGCCCGCGACCGCGGCGGCATTCAGAAATGCGAGGTCGCGCGCCGACAACCAGCGAGTCGTCTGACCTTCGGAAACGCTCGCCCAAAGTGCGAAGCCTGCAGCAAGGTAGCCAAGCCACTGACTGCCCGAAATATCGTAGGAACGATGGAGCACAATGCCCAACACCGCCGCTAGGCCATAAGCCGCAACCAGACGCAAACCCTTTCTACGCCGATGGCCGCCCGGGTCGATTTGTTCAAGCCACGATGCCATGTGCAGCTTTCCTTTTAAGATTTCGCTCGCGATTGCATGGCCATGGCCACGAGCGCGCCGATGAGAATTGCCGGGAAAAGCTGGCCCACCGCGGCCTCAGCAACGGTGAACGATCGCGCAATCGGAGAAATAGGAGTTACCTCGCCACCTACTGTGGTGATGGTGCAGAAGCTGAAGTAAGTCAGTTTAGAAATCAGTTGGTCAAGATCCCTCGGCGCGGTGACGAAATGGAACGAGCCGGGACGGGATTTCTCAATGACCTGAAACGCCGAAGCCCATGCCATGCCGATCAGCAGATATGCGCTGACTCCACCCTGGATGCGGCTCCAGGTAATCGGCCCTCCGCGAAACATCACCAGTAGCACAATGCGGACATAGAGGAGCAAGGTAAGGGTTGAAAAAATGCTTCCAAGCTGCTGCAAGAGCGGTGTCGGGTAAGCGCGCGACGCTCCCAAGAGAGCCGCCGTCACCAAGATCAGGGTGATCACTAGAATGGTGTCGAACCGGGTTTGCTTAACCGCAATGGCGGCGAACACCATGAGCACCATCATGAGCAGGTCGACCGCGATCCTGCCCGGGACACCTGCTTCGCGCATCGGAGTGATGACGAAAACAAGAACGCACAGCGAGATGCTGATCAGAGTTAGACCGAGATCGCCGGACCAGAACTCTCCGCCTTTGATGCGAAAGAGTGCGATGCGTGGTAGTGCTGTGATGTTGGACATGAAAGGCTCCTCCAGGAGTTGACGCAGCGGCTCGAACTTTACTACTAAAGTGAAATGCAAGCCGCTAGCCAAATCTAACTGCCTTGTTTTGTGCGCGTTTCTCAAATCGGTCACGAGCCTTTCCAAGCTCTCTTCCCGAACTCTCGTGAATTCGCGAGCCGCCCGGGGATCTGATACTGTAAAACACTCATTTGCAGCGGCTTGGAAATGGCACCGGATTTGCATTCTTAATTGGCAACTACCCCCTAACCCCAAAAAAGACTCCGCCGGTGGCTTATGAGCGCCACCGGCGGAGCACCCTCCCGAGTAAATAGGATTCACGCGTTCCGCGCTGCAACCAACTTCGATTGGGCCTAGTGAAAATGCAAAGCGGGAAACGCATGAAAAATTGCGTTTCCCGCTTCCTGTCCGACCGAGCCGAAATTTAGTCGATGGGAGACCAATTGTCGTCGGGGTTGTATTGCTGGATGGAGGTCGCGGTCTTGGCCGTGTCTGGTCCCAGGTCCTGTTCGTAAACGAAGCCTTCGCGGCCGATTATGAAGCTCATGATTCCGGTTTCGCCATACTTCACGGGAGTCGCGAGGATGGCAAAGCCGCCGGTCATCTTCCCGTTCACATGAAGCTCTGCGCTCCGCCCGGTGCACTATCGCCCTGAGCAGCAAGGATTCGCAGCGTGTAGCCATCGATGAGCGAAGGCTTGGTCTGGCGAGAGCGACGTGAGGGACGAGTTCGGAAATGCCTCGAGTTGTGCCAGCGGGCTGACGCCGAATGAATCCGAAGTGGGCCAGTACAGGCCGTCTTGTTTGCCTGGCGTACTGATGATGCGTTGAGCATATTCGCCAGAGTCGGTGTTGGCGGAGTAAAACTGCTCCGCGTTCGCGAGTGCGGCCAGCGTGTCTATGGTCAGCAGTTCGTTCCTGCCGATTTCGCGGGCGCGTATTTCCTGAGCTCCCGCGACGGCGTCGAAGTACCAACTGCCCGAAGTGTTCCTTGCCAGCGGCACTGGGAAGGCGAAGTTGTCCGCGCCGATATAGAGCACGCGGCTGCCATCCGACATGTCCACCCAGCGGTTCATCTGCTGATATTTGGAGAAGAACTGCTGCATGGCGGTCTTGTCGGACTCGCTGTTCCCCGAGGTAATGAGGGCTTTCGCCTCACCGCCGAGGACCTTGATCAGCGCGGTCTCATCGGTGTCCTTCGTCGCCTGGGCCAGCGCGGTGGCTGCTTCTGTGGGCGACTCGAACCTCATTTGAGTAGCTGCGTCGCTGGCAAATGCCAGCTTGCCTGTATCCACTGCTCGGACCGTGAAGCCGAGGCCGGCGAGAACGAGAATTCCCGCGAGCGCCAATCCTGTCCACTTCGAATTCGTTCTGTTCTGATTCGTGTTCATTTTCAATCTCCTTGAATTTTACCGATATGCCTTTCCTTTAGTTTTCGGTTGCTCGATTCGGATCGTTAGCGACGACGCCCACCGCCGCCGGAAGAGTGATGTTGAACAGGCGCATGCTGCCTGACTTGGTGTTGTTCAGGACGCTGCCTGGCCATGCTGGCGTGACCTCGAGTGCTCTCCGCGCGGTTGGTTCTGCCATCGCCGCTCATGCGCGAGCTGCCGAGGTTCGAGCGATTGTCGTTTCTGGCTTGCGGGTTGCGGTCGTCGTTGTGGTACCCGCCTGCGGGCGCGACACCGGGGCCGTTCATCCCCGCATTGTGATTCTGAACTCCGTTGTTTCCGCCAATCAGACCATGGTTTCCGTTGTTGCCACCGTTGGGCACCTGCTGACCGGCATTTTTGTCCTGGTGCCAGCCACCGTCAGGCCCGAAATATCCATTCGGATGATAAGCGCCGTTCGGGCCAGTGTGAGTGTCTTCGCCAGGCTTGTAGTTACCGTCGGGGTGAAAGGTGCCGTTGTTCCCATACCAAGCATGATTTTGTGATCCGACGGCTCCGCCGTTGGGACTGACACCTGCGTGCTCCACACCGCCGTTGCCCCCGATCAGGCCGTGATTGCCGTTGTTGCCACCATTGGGCATGTTCGCGGGACCCGTTCCGGGCACATCGTGGTGAAAGGCTCCGTTTGGGCCGTAGTAGCCATTGGGGTGATAAGCGCCATTCGGTCCGTAGTGTGTATCCTCGCCGGGACGGTAGCCGGAACCCCAGGGGTGATAGCCGTTGTAGTTGGTGGAGTGCCAGGTGTTGTTCGTGATGTAGGTGTTGTGGTTGAAGATGATCGTGTTGCCACCGCCGCCTCCGCCCCAACCTCCCCAATTGCAAGCCCAGGCATGAAAGCCCCAGCCGAAGCCGCCGCCCACTGCCCAGCCTCCGCCACCGAAGGTGACGCCGACGCCGAAGCTGAGTACCGGTGCGGCAAAAACCACGGGAGGCGTGTACATCGGCACCACAATGGGTGCGCCGTAGATGATCGCCGGGTTGTATTGCGGTACGTAAACCACCTGCGGATTTGCTGGTTGAATCACGATCGTGTTGGGTGAAGACGTCGTGACGGTGATCTGCGAATTCGATTGCAGCGTTCCGGCCGCCTGCGCTTTCGCCCGCATCACTTGCACCGCCGTCATAACATCCGACTGCTGGAAATGGAACGCCTGACCCAGGCTCGAGGTCCAGGATAGGTTATTGGCAAGATTCGTAAGCACGCTGGGGAATTGCGTCAGCGCCTTTACGCTGGGATCCCAATCCTGCTGATCTACGGCTTGTTCGAGGTCTGTCCGGTCAAGTTCGCGTTCTGGCTGATCCATTGATTCGCTGCTGTCACTTCGTCCGGTACGGTAGCCGCCGCAAGCACTTGCGCGACAAGAGCGTCCGGGTAGAGCGCGATTGGCGCTACGAGGCTATCGAGTTGCTCCGATGAGAGCGGCGCCGGTGAAGGTGCCTGGGCCTGTGCCTGGAGTCGCCACCATTCGTCTGCGGCGCGTAGGAGTTCGACGCTTGCGATTCGTTGGATGGTTGCGAATAGCTCGAAGCCTGTTGGGCGGCCACCGGTGCCAATTGGGTCGTCGGTGGAGGAAGCATCGGCTGGCCGTAGCTGACCACGGCTTGCGGTGGCGCTCCGATTCCAACGGTCCGCACCGCTTGCCACGGAGCCTGTTTCCCATGAATGCCATAATCTCCCGCAATGTTGTCTCCATATACGTGTCCGTGGAAGTTCAGGATGGTTTTCGTCACGGTGCTGAAGTGGATGAAATTCCCTTTCAATTCGCCCTGTATGGGTCCCGCTTGATCCGGGCCTTCGAAGTAGCCGGTGATGTGGTTGCCGTACTGGGCAATTTGCACGTGCTTTATGACCATCGAACCATCCTTGATGCTCGTGGAATAAATGGTCCAATTGCCTTGCACGTTGACCGGGGGCTGCTGTGCCTGGGTGGCACCGCTATTAAAGAGCGACACCAGAGCAAGGGTGAGCGTGCTCAGAGTCGCGGTGAGTTTCTTCATGACTTCCTCCTGATTGTTGCGCGACTGCTTTCTTGCAATGTCGCTAGAACAGGTAAGGCAAGTCTTGCACCACAACTAAGTGCTTGAGGAAATACAACTTGCGCATGGGCGCACCTCACGGAGGTTCGAGAATTCACGAAATCTCGGGAAAAGCGGATAAGTGACTTTGGGAAAAAACGGACACAGGAGAATCGCCCTCGGTTGGCGATATGGCCCCCGGGGGAAAAGACGATGTGGGCCACAGCCTGTCATGTACGCAGCGAGTGCGTAGGTGTAGAATCAGCCACTTACGGAGAACGTCTTTGCAGCCAGAACCCCTACTTGCCTTGGCCGCAGCGGTTGCGGGGGAGCACAGCACCCGAAATGCACTCGACGCGATAGTTCAAGGCCTTGCTGAGCAGCCTGGGATAGCGCTGGCTCGCATCTGGCTGCTGGAACCCGGAGACATTTGCGACGAGTGCTTTCTTGGAAGTGAATGTGACGATCACTGTGAGTGCCTCCACCTAGTTGCCAGTGCGGGATCGTCCTTGCATGGAAATGAAAACTGGTCGCTTCGGGAAGGATATTTCCGGCGCATCCCGCTCAGCAAAACAAAAGGAAAAGTGGGAGTCATCGGGGCGACTGGAAATTCGATTCGAATCGCCAACATAACACCGGAAAACGAGTGGATCCGCAGACCCGAATGGGCCAAGCGTGAAGGGATTTGTGCTTTCGCGGGTGAGCCACTGAAGTTCGGGGGAAAGATCCTGGGTGTCTTGGGTATTTTCAGCCGCGAGAACTTGACGGAGCAAGAGTTTACCTGGCTGCGCATGTTTGCTGACCAGGCTGCCGTCGCGATCACGAACGCACAGGCCTTCGAACAAGTGGGACAAGCTCTGGAAGAATTACAAAAGAGCGAAACGAAGTACCGTTCTCTTCTGGACCTTTCTCCTGTTGCGATTTACCTGGTGGACAATACTGGACAATTTATCTCCGCAAATCAGGCAGGTTTGAAGCTCTTGGGTTGTACCGCCGACGAACTCACAGGCATGCCCATCGCCGTGACTTACTCGCCCGAAGAGCTTTCGCGAATTAAAACTCCCATGGAGGCAATGGGATCCGGCTTGACGCGATTTGAGCGGACCTTCTTGCGTAGAGATGGCTCCATGCTGACCGTGGAGATTTCTCTATCTCCCACGCTGCCGGGCGGACGTCAGGTGGTGATGAGAGACATCACAGACCGGAAACGCGCTGAAGAGGCGGTAAAGGAGCAGGCTCGTCAATTACAGCAGGTCATTGATGTTGCGCCAGTCCACATGTTCATTTGGGAAGCGGATGCAAATGTCTCTTACGGAAACCGCGCAACGCTGGACTATTTCGGTCCTATCCCGCGAAAACATCCGATGGAGTTTCTTGAACTGGTTACTCATTCCGAGGACATAGCGGCGCTGAAGCAAGGGATAGAAGAAACCTTTAAGCACGGCGAAGCCTTTGAGACGGAAGTCCGAATGCGCCGGCACGATGGGGATTACCGCTGGTTTTTGTATCGGCTGAATCCGCTTCGCGACGAACAAGGACGTATAACCCGCTGGTGCGGTGTTCGAACAGACATTGACGATCAGAAGCGGGCGCAGGAGCGAACGCAACGGGAAAACATCGCGCTGCGAGAGGAAATCGACAAGACGTCCATGTTCGAGGAAATCGTGGGCACATCTCCCGCTCTTCAAGCGGTTCTTATTCGCGTCACAAAAGTTGCTCCAAGCGATACCACAGTTCTCATCACCGGTGAAACTGGCACAGGCAAGGAACTCATCGCGCGGGCGATTCACAAACGCTCGCCGCGGTCGTCGCGTCCCTTCGTAAGTGTGAATTGCGCGGCAATTCCGCGCGATCTCATCGCTTCCGAACTATTCGGCCACGAGAAAGGCGCCTTCACCGGCGCGTTGCAAAGAAGGTTGGGCCGCTTCGAATTGGCCGAAGGCGGCACGATCTTCCTTGACGAAATCGGGGAGTTGAACGCGGAGACTCAAGTGGCTTTGCTCCGCGTTTTGCAGGAGCGCGAATTCGATCGCGTCGGAGGTACCCTCCCGATTCGCGCAGACGTCCGTGTCATCACGGCCACGCACCGCGACCTTCCCGTGGAGGTTGCGGCCGGCACTTTTCGCAGCGACCTTTTTTATCGCATCAACGTCTTCCCGGTGAAAGTGCCACCGCTTCGGGAGCGGAGGGAAGATATTCGCTTGCTGGTCGAATATTTTATCGACCGCTATGCGACGAAGGCAGGGAAAAGGATCACCAGCATCGAGAAGAAGAGCCTGGCTCATTTGCAATCCTATGCCTGGCCAGGCAATATCCGTGAACTGCAGAATGTCATTGAGCGCTCGGTGATCTTGTGCGACTCGGATGAATTTTCCGTTGACGAGAGTTGGCTCACCTTGAGGCCGGCCGCAGTCCAGCCGCTGCGGGAGGACCTGGTCGATCAAGAGAAAAAGCGCATTGAAGCCGCCCTGGCGGAAGCCGGGGGACGAGTTTCGGGATCCTCGGGAGCGGCGGCGAAACTTGGCATGCCCGCCTCCACGCTCGATTCCAAAATCAAATCATTGCACATCGATAAGCGCCGCTTTCAAACTCACTAAGATTCGTTTGCTTCCTTCACGAAGTTTCGGAAATTCCTGAAGTCTCCGGGACCCTTCCTTCCCATAAGTAATTCCGATTCCAGCACTTAAATTTGGCAGCGTTCTTGCATTTCTAACCGCGGGCTCAAGAGACGTTTGATCCGAGGCGCAACAAGCGCGGAGCCGAAGCTTAAAGAAATCGAGAGGGTGATGTCATGAAAATCGCACAAAGGTTGTTGCTGCTGGCAACCGCGCTGTTCGCTTGCCAGTTTTCTGTTGGGACTTCCAGAACGGCTGCTGCCGATAAGGAACCCGCGAGCACAGCAGAGACTACCTCCGCCGAGCACAGCGATCCGGCTAAAAACGCCATCTTGATCCACGCTTCTCCGAATAGCGCTTCAGCGGGGAGTTCGTCTACAAAGACGATTACGATTTCGATGCCCGCCGAAACTCGACCCGAAACGGTCCGGGTTATCCTCAACGGCAGAGACGTCACTCCGAAATTCACAGAAACTCCGTGCTCCGAAGCGGTCTGCGAGACCGGCACTTTGTCGTCAGCCGATGGCATGCTGCCAGGGAAAAATGTTCTGTACGCCGTCGCCAAGAAATCCGACGGCTCCCTCGCAAGCTCGCGGCTGCACTTCAACGGGAAATCTGAGGCGGCTCAGGCGGCATCGCGCTCGCAGGTGCCCGGAAAAGTGACCGCAAAGGTGTCGACGAAAGCTGAGGCCACGGCTGCTCTTGGTTCAAGCCCGATTGGCGATGGCTATCTTCCGCCCGCGGTGATTTTCAACACCCTGACTCCAGGGGGCTGGAACGGCAAAACGCCATGGATCCAGATTGGCTATGAGCAGTTGCCGGCCCTCGGCGGTTCTACCTGTTCGGGTACTTTTAACGGATACCTTGCCGTTGTTGTGAACCGCCAAACCCTACTGGAAGTACCCGGTGCGACGCAGTGCTTTCCGGGTTCGCAGAATCTCGCCGCGTACCTGCAGACTCTCACGAATGATCAGATTGCCATCGTCGGGACAATCCAGGGCTTCAGCGCGGCTGGGTTTCTGGACACCAGCGCGATTGGAGGCACAAACTACACGCCACTCGACGCCACCGCAGATTATCCCCAGAGCTACATGGCGATCGGGGCCGGCGGAGCGGCGGCTGGCTCGGCCTATGAGAACTTCTATACAAACAATATGGCGACGGCCTTTGATGTCTTCGCCACAGGGGCGTTAATCGAAGACGCTACGGGGAACTACAACTTCCAGCCTTCCGGCACGTTCGAGTATATGGTGTCGCCGAACGATCCCAACAATGGCAGCGGCCAAAGCACGGTCACTCTGTTGAACGTCGGTTCGTTGTTCCGCTACAACCAATTCAGTTATCCGGACAAGGTCGTTTTTTATTCGCCAGCGAACCAAACCAATGGTTTCTGGTTGATGAAGCTACAGCGCGACAATCTGGACAATTTGGACTTCAACGCCAATTGTGGCGCGATGGCGAACAGCGCAAAGCAGCAAACCGATGTGACGAGCTGTGGCAAGTTTTACCCGACAGGATCGAGCGACGCCCCAACGGAGTTGAGCGCCTTTATGCAGTTGCAGAATGATCTCGGCGCCGTCAATCCCGACCAACTGGCATTTCTCGTCTCGGTAGGCACCCCGCTCTATGGCGCCTCGACTTGGGATGTGGCCAAAAGAGTGTGTCAACTCCCGTGGGCTGGTAGTCCCAAATGCGTTGCCCCCTTGGAAAGTATGGGCGGCGTCCCAATGTCAACGTTGAGTCTTTACGCGCCCGGGAGCAACTACAGCCTGGTTAGTTGCACGGACTGCGGTGATGCTTTGAGCGGCCACGTGGCGCTCTCCAACACGGCTTACTCACAGCAAGGCCAGACCGGAAATCTACATGGCATTGTTCAGCGAAACCTGCACGGGCTCTTTTGGCCCACTCGGGTTTCGCAAGAGAGCTCAGGCTCCGATTACACGATCGATGTAGTCAACTCGCAACAGCCAATGGAGTGGCCGGAGCTGACCGGGAACCTTTTGCCCGGGGCGAGTTCGCTCACAGGCCAGTACACTGCATACCAATATGCGAGCTACCAGCTCCTTACCCAGTACTATATGAAAGGCGCGCAGGGAGATTATCTGGATAATATCCACTATTACTTCACCGGGTCGCTCAACACGCTGCTGGATTACCACACCTTTGACCCGGTCAATCTCCCGTTTCCTGGTGCAGCGAACAGTTGTTACACATGGACTGACCCGGTGACGGAGGAGAGGCCGGAATGCTTCACGGCACAGGACCTTCAGGCAGTCGCCCAGCAGCTCAGCACCGAGATCATTGATCTGGATAATGTGCTGCTCTTCATGGTGACGGGACCGACCAATATGAAGGACATTGTTGCGTCCGGGAACGGAAGCGCCGCGCTGGCGTTGATTGGAGCGGCCGCCTCCGTCGAAGGCAGCAACTTGCAGCCTCCGCCCACCACTCCCGTCAAGGCCAACATCGACAACATCCTGAACCTCGTAGGGAGTGCGGTATCCTTCACCGCGGCCTTCGCGTCAGGGAACCCGGAACTGGCGCCAGTGATAGCTGCGTCCATCTCGGGCATCTCTTCGATGTTTGAGGGCGCTGGCGACGTCGCTGGCGGTCTCACCACCGGAGGCGGCCCTACGCCCCTGCCCAGCCCGGAACTCAAGCTGGTAACGACCATTGGGGACTTGGCGAACAGCTCGCTGCAACAGCAGTTCACCATCGGTTTCGACACTGAACTCGACACCATACTGGGCGACTGGGGCAAGTTGTCACAACTTGGACCGCTCGTAACCAACACCAACAATCCGACCTTCTACGCTCCCAACCAACTGGTTCAGAACCTCGCGATCAAAGCCATCGGCCAAGCTTCGCAGCGTTCCTTCTATATGGCGCTGGTTCCGACAAACTATAAGGTTCATTATTGGCCCGGCTGGGTGGGTTTTAGCTCCTACCCAATCAATCCTCCGGACATGGGCATCTTGGAAGACGATGACAACACTGATGGCCCCTGCCGAAGCTTCTATCCATGGTACGGTCAAAACGGAACCATCAATCTGCCTCCGTTTGTGGATCGAGCCACTCCGACCTTCGCTGGCTACCAATATCCGTGGAGCGGGCCGAGCGATTTGTTCAACGTTGACCACTACCTGATCGTTGGACAAGTGCAGAATCCGGGCAAGACAGGCAGTAACAGCGAGAATTTCCCATTCCTCGATAGCCAAGTAGCAACCACGATGTTCTCGGCCCAGGGACTCAATATTCCCTTGGATGAATTCGACAGCAGCAACGGGCCGATGGCGTCGGCGGGCAGCTTTGTGAATATCGTGCAGAATCCCAGTACCATCTATTTCGGCTTGAGCATCGTTTCCGATTGTTACTACCGCAACCAAAGCGGCGTGGCGTCCTCGCCGAGTCCGAGCGCGGCTGCTACGACCACTACCTTGGTTGCCCCCACTACTTCCGTGCTGGGCGAGAGCGTGACTTTGCAAGCGAACGTCACGACTTCTTCCGGCCCGGCTCCCTCTGGGACAGTCACCTTCGATGACGGCAAGACTCAGATTGGAACTGCGACCGTGACCAACGGGACGGCCACTTTCTCGACGAACTCCCTCGCCCTTGGCGCACACTCGCTCGCCGCGTACTACGTCGTGAATAGCAATTACTCGGCTTCGAGTTCCGCCGCCAGCACGCTGACGGTGTACGCGAACTCGCCCGATATGACCCTCAGTCTCTCCGCAAGCAGCGTGAATCTGGCCTATGGAGCGACCTCCTCGCCAGTATCATTGCAGGTCGCCTCGCGCTCGGGCCTCACCGGTACGGTGACTTTGAGCTGTGCGGGCTTGCCCGTCGGAGTCACCTGCAGCTTCAATCCGACGCAGCCGACCATCACGGCCGGAGGACAAGCCACGAGTTCACTCACGATCTCAGCCGCTTCTGTACGTGCGGCAGGAATGTCGCTGCCGAAAGGTACCGCGGCGATTTTCCTGGCACCGGTCTACCTCTTCCTGCTCTGGTGCGTACGCAAAGACGCCCGGAAGCTGCGCATGTTCGTCTGCGCGCTGCTTCTGTCGGTTATCTCGCTCGGATGCTTGACGGCATGCAGCGGCGGATCGAAAAGCACTCAGCCAACTCCCGGCTCGCAGACGATCCTGGTGATCGCAACGAGTGGAACGACGACGAAGAGCACACCGTTAATCGTGAACTTGCAGTAACACAAACGGAGTGCAGCGAGCGATCGCCGCACTCCGTTTTCCATTCTTCAACACAAAGAGAAAAGGAATTTCATGTGGAAAATTACCAAATCTAGGGACAAGAAGCGCGTGGTCCTGAGCATCAGCGGAAGGATTAAGGCGGAAGAACTGCTAGAACTTCAAATGGCAGTGTCCTCGGAAGAAACGCTGAATGTCAAAGTAGACTTGGACCTGCAAAACGTGAGGCTTGTGGACCAGCACGTGGTCACTTATTTAGCGTGCTCTGAGACAACCGGCACTCGCCTTCGGAATTGCCCCTCTTATATTCGCGAATGGATTGATCGAGAAAAAGCCGTGCAGAATGACCGAAGCAACGGGGAAGATCTACAGTTGAGTTGCAACTGATCCGCGAATGGTCGACTCGAAATAACTCCAACGTAGGTGACAATCCGCGGAAAGTTTCCCAGACGCGTTGTGGGACAGAAGGCGTCGGCTGTCGTGTGCTGATTGCGAATACTTTTGGGTGCAAGATTGGGTGCAGCTAGAAAAGTAAGAATGGCTCCGAGTCTTATGTAAGCGACACCAGACGCGGCACTTAGATTTTTGTCCCGCTCGGCTGTTAACCGAAGGGTTGATCGAGTGAACCCTCTGGTGATCATTTCCAACCCATAGAGAGTGGCGTCTTGTACGATTTCCGCGTATTTTGGCAGTCCCCGCAGTCTTGGAAGTTACTGTAAAGCCCAATCACGACAGATTGACACCGTAGAGGGGGGGTCGGACTGCGACGATAGACGTCTTCGGAATTAAATCGCCTTGGAAGCCCGGAGGGCCTGGGAAGAAGATTGCACCGCGGTTGAAGGTTAGCAAGAAGAAGGCAATATATCTGCTGGCCTTTTGCTGGCCAATCGACTGCAAATGAGATGTTTCGGGTGCAAATGAGAACCGCTAACTCGAACAAAATACGTGTACAGCAGCGAGCAAGGACAGGGTTGGTAAAATTAGCAAACCGCCGCCTTCAGCCTCTCGGCCACCTCTCCGGCGTTTACTTTCAAAAGCTTACCACAACTAACTAATTCAGCTGCTGAACATTTGCTGGACATTGATTGATTAACGTCTCGAGAGTTAGCGTTGGCTTGGTGTATCCGACGCGAATGCCAAATCTGAGGAATTGTTCATCTATTGTCGGAGAGGAGAGGCGAGCATGCAAATGGAGCAGAAAATCGCACTGATCACTGGGGCAAACAAAGGCATTGGACAGGAGACAGCACGTGGCCTTGGTAAGGCTGGCTGGACCGTCCTGCTCGGTGCGCGAAATCGTGAACTTGGACATGCGGCCGAATCAAAGCTTCGCGAGGAGAAGCTCGATGCTCATTTTGTCGAGCTGGATGTAATTCCTCCGCAAACCATTGCGGTAGCGGCTTCGAAAATTCAAAACGAGTTTGGCCGACTGGATGTGCTGGCGAACAATGTTGTATCAACGACAGCGAGGATGGCCTGACCAGCGGTTCCATTCCCTGGTGAAATTCGCAGGACAACGTATCCGACGATGACTGAAGCGCACACAGCGGAGGAGTGCACAAATTTTCGTTTCTTAATCTAACGATCGCCGTAGCGTTCTTTTTCGGAAAGGACGGGTTGACTGGTGAACTCCTTTCCGCTGCGGGCGGCGGCTCCAAACATCGGACCACGCGCGGGTAACAGCGGCGCGAAACTCGCGAAACCAATGCGCTGAGGAAAATCGTCATAAATCGCTTCCATCCCCCTCGCAGAAAATAGGCTTCATGCCAGAATCCGGTGCCGCCCGAGTCTTTTAGAAAGTTTTGCCACCATTGACGGTGCGGGTCCGAACGCGTCCACTTGAGCAGCGAGTCCGGGTCTCTCCAATATTGGCACATGCCGGCATGCATGGGAAATATGGAGTAGACCAGGTTTTCATGGCGGAGGAGGCCGTCGGGGCTGGCCGCCGCAGACGCAGAAATTCTTGGACCGAAACCAACGAGCATCTTCATGCCTGCAAGGCGGTTCACCCTCATTCCGAGGTAAATCACAACCAGATCGGGATAACCCGAAAGGTCAATAGTTTGGCGATTGACGCGAGTAGTCATTGCTGTCTCCCATTGAAGTTCGATTCGAAAGGATGCGCAGTTGTAACTGGAAGCTTGGCGGGATAACCGGACGGCGAGTGGCGGCGTGTTTGAAGATATAACTTTGCGGCAACCTGTTGAGGTGCAATTGCGTCCATGTGCTCAGGCGAGGCAAGGAGCGTCAGTTATGGCAATTCGAATCGGTGCATCCGCAACGCTTATGGGGTTGGTGCTGGCGGGTATCGGTTGGCCCGGGCCAGCGTGGGGTCAGGAGAAAGGGAATCCGCAAGGGGCGTTTCACAGCCAAGTGGATCTGGTATCGGTGTACTTCACGGTGCGCGACGACAAGAAGCGGCTGGTAAGCGATCTGCCACAGGACAGCTTCAGCGTCACGGAAGAAGGGCAGCCGCAGGCCATCAAGTTCTTTGCGCATCATAGTGACGTCGTGCTGAATGTGGGCGTGCTGCTGGATACGGGCACGAACATGTCTCGCGTTCTGGGCGAAGAGGCGGAAGCGTCGAAGATGTTCTTGAGGCACGTGGTACGCCCGACGGACCTCGGGTTCGTTGTGAGCTACGCCTCGCGCGTGGAGATGGTCCAGTTGCCGACCTCGGACGGTGCGCTACTGAGGCAGGCAGCCGATTCCATTGGGAATGGCGCGGCTATTGGCCTAGGGGATCGCGATGGCTCTTCGGAACCGCGGATCTCGATCCCGGGCGGCGGCACCGTGGGAATCAACGGCAAGCGTATCGATCAGAACCGCTCCGCACATTTGTACGATGCCGTTCGCGTCTCCACCCACCGCTACCTCGCTGGTGAAGTTGGACGCAAAGCTGTGGTGATTGTGGCGCTCTCCGGCGATGCGCAGAGCGAGTCTACGATGCAAGACGCGCTGGAAGCGTTACTGGAAAACGATGTGATCGCGTATGTGCTGCAGATTTATGACGCCTCGAAGCACGACAATTGCGACGTGCTTCACGTTTATGCAAAAGATAGCGATGGCGTGCCGGTGCTGAAGAAGCTCGCGGAAGCCACGGGTGGGCGCATGCTGGAAGTGCGGGGCATCGATAAGCTCGAAGACGCGCTGGACGAGATTTCCGACGAACTGCATCACCAGTACAGTCTGGGTTACTACCCCGAAAATAAGAACTGGGATGGCAAGTTTCGGAAGGTCCGAATCTCCGCTGGTGAAAGAGGCTTCAAGGTTTACGCCCGCAAGGGATACTACGCCAAGCCGCCCGCCGCGAAAGTTGCGGCCGCTGAGTAATCGTACCGGCAAGGCTGCAAAGGTAAGCCGACCCCATTGCCCCCCAGCATCCGTCAATTCCGCGTGCCGGTTATGTGAGTCTCGAATTTAAGTTTCGATAAGCTCGCAGTTTGCGTCGCGTGTTTCAATCGAATTGACATTTAACAGATCGGATGCGAACCTTTTTGAAATTGCTGGGCAGCGCCTCCGGAGAGATTCCATGAAGAAGACGAGTTTGGCGGTGCTCGCGAGCATTTTGCTGTGCACTACTGGTGTGCTGGCAGCTCCGCAAGATGTAATGACGCCGATCCATCAGTTCATCGATAGCTTTAACAGCGGCGACGTGAAGACTGCCTATGCCGCCTACGCTGCGGGCGACATTATGATTGTGGACGAGTTTGCTCCGCATCGGTGGTACGGACCGCATGCGCCTCAGGAATGGGCAGCGGCTTATGACAAGCATGCTCAAGCCACTGGCGTGAGCGATGGAGTTGTCAAATATGGCGCGCCGACTCGTACCGAGACCGAAGGCGATGTGGCTTATGTGATTGTCCCGACGATTTACCTCTACAAACAACATGGGCAACCACTCGTCGAAGAAGGGCAGATGACGTTCGTGCTGCACGCAGAATCCGGCGGATGGAAGATCAGCGGTTGGACGTGGACAGGAGTAAAGCCACACGCGGCGAAGTAGGAGCAGGCGGCGGTTCCATCGCGTGTTGGTCTACCACTGTAACCGAAGATGCCGCGCCCACGCGGACTAGCTGCTCGGAATGTGACGGACGCGTTGCTCCTCGGGAGACATGAGGGCGACGGCGCGATTGAAATTGCTCAAACAACCCTGCGTGACGGCACGGCTGGAGTAGTAATCGTTGTAACGAAATCCGTTTTCGCCGCGCCACATTGGGAATACACCGCAGGCATTCAACCAATTTTCGAAGATCGAGCTTATGTCCAAATAGGTGTCGGCGACAAAGCCGGACGCATCTTCCCAATTGTCAGCGAAATACTGCTTGCTTACGTTGTGCGCCGGGTGTTTGCGCGTGATGGCCGGAAGTCCGGCATAAAATATGGCGTCCTGCACAATTTCGTAGCAGGCGCGGTGGTCCTTGTGCCAACTGCCCTTCCAGTGAGTAATGATCGCGGAGGGTTTGTGCTCGCGAATTAAATCGCACACCGCGAATTTTGCCTCCTCATTTATGGGGATCTCTCCATCAGGATAGTGGAGGAAGAGAGCTTTCGCAGAGAGCAACGCGGCGGCTTTTTCCGCAGCTTGGCGTTGTGCGGATTCGTACTGCGCGGGAGGAATTACGGCAGAGCCGCGCTCGCCCAACGAGAGGCTCAGAAATGAGCCTTGCCCTCCGGAATGAGTGGCAACGGCTAGCGGTGCGCCCATGGCAAAAAAAGCGTCGCCGGGATGCGCAGCGATGGCCATCACATTCGAGAAATCGCGATCCTGGCCGACGGTCCCACTTGCCGGACGTCCAGGTAGCTGACCGGCGTTGCAGAATTTTGTTGCGCGGGAGAGAGCAAGGGCAGCGCCCGTGGCGATACCGAAAAAGTCACGCCGTGTTTGAGACATGGCTCACGCTCCTGCATTTCGATCTATGGTCCGTAATGGCGAGCAGAGTTGAGATTATCAGTTCTCGCAGCGTTTAACGCACGGTGAAGCAGTCGAGGTCGTTGGCAAACGCGATCGGACCGGAATAGTGCTTCCTGATTTCTGCTTCGGTTTGTTGTTCTTTACCTAAAGTGCGCAGCATTCGGTGCGACAACACTAATTGCTTGACGTGCGCATTCCTGGCAATTTCACCGATAACCGAGGGGGGCATGTGCAGCCGCCGCTCGACTCCCGCCGCGCCTTCGGGAACGGCGTTGTGAGCGATGAATAGGTCTGCATTCGCAGCTAGACGAACCAATCCTGCACCTTCGCCGTTGGTGTCGCCGCTGAAGACGATGGCTTTGCCACCGGTCTCTACGCGCCAGGCGAGCGCCGGGACTGCGCCATGAATGACGCGAACCGCGGACACCGCGAGATCCTCGTTGCCGAACACCGGCACCGGCGTTGAGTCGGCGACGACATCGTGCGGTTGCATTTTGTAGGTACTCTTTTCTTCGGGGTCGAGCAACTCGCTCAGGTAGCGATAGGCACCGTGTTTATCTCCGAACAAATCGGAAACAAACTCCGTGGTTGCGGGCATGAAGTCATTTCCCGGGGGACCGTAGATGGGCAGGTCTCGTGCGCGGTCTTCGAACCAGGAATATTTGATGAGCGCGGCAAAATCTCCACTGTGATCAACGTGAAAATGGGTGAACAAAATCACGTCGAGCTGAGACATTTGCGCACCGCTCTCGCCGAAGCGCAGCGCGCTGCCTCCTCCGGCATCGACCAGGACGCGTGGTTGTCCGTTGAGCCATACAAGGTAGCCGCTGGAGGCGCGCTTGTCCTGTAGCTCCGGCCCGCCGGAGCCGAGGACTTGGGCGGCAACCCCGTTGGCCCCGCAAGATTGAGCGCGAACGGGTGCTGGCAACGCAAGCAGGAGGAGGCCGGCTAGGGAGAGAGGCAACGCAGTCAAGTTAAAGAAGTTGGGGTGATTTCGGCATGAAATCATTCACTTTCCTTCCGTTTGCAGAAAAACTCCACAGGGTGTTTGAATCCCGCCGCTTAAGTTCGGATACAGAGTTTTAGCACCAGGCGTGAGCCGGGCGAGCACTGGGTTTCATCCAACCTACGCACCAACACTCCAAGCGAGGAGAGATGACGATGCCACAAAAATCAGCAAAAGAATCCGACGCTTTCCGGAAGGAATTGATTTCTCATTTGATGGAAGAAAACGCGCATGCCGGGTTCGACGACGCGGTGAAGGGATTGCCGGCTGAACTTCGAGGCGTACGCCCGCAGGGTCTTCCGCATTCCGCCTACCAACTGGTCGAGCATATGCGCATCGCACAATGGGACATTATCGAATATGCTCTGAATCCGAAACACGAATCGCCTGAATTTCCGGAAGGCTATTGGCCCAAGGCGCCGGAGCCTCCGGACGCAAAGGCATGGGATAAATCGATTGCGGCATTCCGGGCGGACCGGAAGAAGCTGGCGACGGCACTGGAGAAAGCGGACGTGCTGGCGCCGATTCAGCACGCCCAGAATCAGTCCCTGGCTTCAAAGACGATTCTGGTGATCGATCACAATGCGTATCACCTTGGCCAACTGGTGTTGCTGCGGCGGTTGCTCAATGCGTGGCCACCGAAGTAGGACACACGCCGCGACAGCGGTTATCCCGGGGCGCAGCACCGTTGCGCCCCATGTCCGCACAACCCGCAAATCTTGGCGCGGTGCCATGGGTTTAAATCTCGGCCGAACTTGGGCTACTTCACGAGTTCCACGTCGATTTGGATTTCCACTTCATTGCCGACCATTCCCGTCATGTAGTTCATGCCAAAGTCTTCGCGATTAATTTTGGTAGTCGCGGAAGCGCCCATGCGCTCGCCGGGTCCCATAGGATTCTTGATGGGAGGAGTTGGACCGGTAACGTCGAGGGTCACTTCTTTCGTGACGCCATGAATGGTGAGGTCGCCGGTGACGTTGAGTTTGCCGGTTCCCGCCGGGGCCACGCGTTTGGATTTGAAGGTGATGGTGGGATATTTGGCCACATCGAAGAAGTGATCGCTGCGGAGGTCGTTATCTCGCTTCTCGACGCGAGTGTCGACGGAACTGGCGTCAATGGTGACGTTCACCGACGATTTGCTTACGTCCGAAGGAAAGTACGTGACATCACCGCTGAGTTTCGTGAAGGTGCCACGAACCGTGGAGATTCCGAGGTGCCGGATGGAGAATTGCGCAGCAGAGTGCGGGCCGTCCAAATGCCAGGTATCGGAATCCGCCTTGGCGCTTGCGCTGGCCAGCCAGACCAAGGCGGAAAGCGCGACGACCGAGGCGATGTTTACGAGGATTTTGGATGCGCGCATGTGGCTTATGCTCCCTTTTCGTCTAAGAAATGGCTTGGGTCGAAAAACAATAGCACGGGTCAGTACAGCAGCAATTCGCTATTTTGGGGTAGATGCTGTACGAAAAACTCAGGCACAGGGGCAAAAAGGCAGGATGGCGAGAACTCCATGAGGAATCACCGGCGCAGTTCTGAGCTACACTCTTGCTGTAGAGCCGCTCCGCTCGGTTTTCCAGGAGAAACTCCAACCATGAAACGCGCGTCTATCGTATTCGCCATGCTGATTTGCCTCGTCATCCCAGTTGCAGCGCAACAAGCGAAAACTCCGGCATCGATGCGGGAACTCGACTGGGATACCTATGTCGACAAGGTACAAGGCGCATGGATGGGGAAGATGATTGGCGTGACGTTCGGCCAGCCTTGGGAATTTCAGTATCAGAACACGCCCATTGGCTTCGACATTACGGACTGGCCGCTCTCGCCCACGCGCATGAAGGATTACCGGGCGCGCACCGATAATCGCGGGAACGACGACATGCCTCCGATTACGAGTGAAGCAGACAATCAGAAAGTGCGCATGAATTATGAGTTCGTGGAGACGGCGGAACGAGAACATCCCAGTTTCGGTGCGCCGGACAATGACGATATTTATATCAATCTGCTTTTCCTGTACTGCCTACGCCGGTATGGAATCGACGTGGATCCGGTGACCGTGGCGCACGAGTGGGACGCGAAGATTCGCAAGGTGTGGCACGCCAATGATGCAGGGCTCGCGAACATCCGAAAAGGGATTCTGCCGCCGCTTTCGGGCAATCCCCGTTACAACCTGCACGCGGACGATATCGATTTCCAGATCGAGTCCGATGTGTTCGGGATGATCTCGCCGGGAATGCCGCAAGTGTCGAACCGCTTCGACGAGCGCATGGGGCACATCATGAATTATGGCGACGGCGTGTACGGCGGAATGTTCATCTCCGCGATGTACACGCAAGCATTCTTTTCGCATGATGTTCGCGAGGTGGTGGAGCAGGGGTTAAAGGCGATCCCGGAGAAAAGCCTGTATGCGCAGTTGATCCGCGATGTCATCAAATGGCACGACGAGAATCCGAATGATTGGCTGAAAACGTGGCACCTGGTGCAAGCAAAATGGGGCGAAGTGGATCATTGCCCGGACGGCTACAAGCAGCCATTTAATATCGATGCGAAATTGAATGGCGGGTACGTGGTGATTGGGCTGTTGTATGGCAATGGCGATTTCTATAAAACCATGAATTTTGCGACGCGCTGCGGGCAAGATGCGGATTGCAATCCGGCAAATGCGGCCGGAATTTTGGGAACGCTGTTGGGGGCGCACGGGATTCCCGCCGAGTATCGCGAACCGTTGCACAACACGTATTGGAACAAAACACTGGCGGGGCTGCCGGATTCCTATGAAATTGACGCGCTGGCGCGAGACACCGCGTTGGTGGGGTTGAATGTTGTGCTTACGAATGGCGGGTCGGCGTATACGAAACAGAACAAGCTGATCGTGCGCATCCCTCTCCAGGAACCGCGGGCGCCGGAGAAGCTGGAACAGATTCGGTGGGACGGGGACAAACCGGTATTGGACGGCGAACAGTAAACACCGAGCTGGAGTGCGGCAGCCTAGCTGCCGCTTTTACGTCCATTGGCAGCAAGCACATCTCGATCACTGGGAGCCCTGCTCCCGCAATCGCAAAATGAAACTTCCACATCTTGCGGTTCTTTCACGCTGTGAACTGAAGACCGGCCACCTTATTTATTTCGTACCAGTTGTGACCATTTTGCGAATGGCCAAGCCGAACATCAAGCGGGTAATACCGGTCATCAGAAGGTTGACGCCAACGAGTGTTCCGATGGCCCATACGGTGCTCGATGGCCAGTGAAACCAAATCAGCGCGCCGAGGGCGAGAGTGATAACGCCGTTTAGGAGTAGCCATCCGGAAGCCCCTTCGCTCTTCATCCGGAAGTAGGAAATAATCTCGATGACACCTTCCGCTAGGATGATGCCCGCGAGCAGTAATGTGAGAGTGGCGGTGCCCATGATGGTGTGGGTGAGGAAATAGAAGCCGCCGATCGCGTACAGGACACCAATGAGTACTTGAAAGATGACCTGCTTCGCGCCGCCGCCCTTGAAGGCAGCGATGAAATGAAAGATGGCGCCAATGGCAAGTATCCAGCCAACAAGAAGAGTCACGCCGAGTCCGGCAACGCCAGGCTCAATGATCGCGAATATTCCCAAGATGATGAACAGCACAGCAGCGGCCAGATACCAGCCGGTGATTTTCCTAACGACACCCAACGGGCTCCGCAAACCTTCCGCGGAATTCGCTGTGGCCATCGAGCACCTCCGCTCAACTTGGTTTTGAGTATGCCGCGTCTGGACGGTAGTAGCGCGGCCCGTGTCGAACCGAGGCTATTCTACTCTCGAAATTCGCATTGCAAATACGATTCTTCCAGGATGAAGACCGCTTGGGAGGTTGTGGGTCACAGGAGGCGAGAACACGGAAGCAGAGGTGGCAGAGTAGATGAAATTACGGTGTGGCGAGATGAGTTATAAGGATAAGGGGCAGAAACCTGCCCCTCACGGTGGTCGCTAGAACTCTGGCGGAGCGGTAGAACATTCGAGCAACGTTGCTTATAGTTTTCTGCGCGCAGCATCGGCGGCTTCGGCGAGCTTCATGAGCACAGCGACGATTCCGGTGTTTTTGTTTGTCGATGGATCAAGGAACAAGCCGTCGTCGACGAAAGATTGGACTGCGGCTTGGGCTCCAGAATTCCCATCGGTTGTTGGGCGAATGATGGAGACCGAACCGAAGCTCTTGTGAAGGAATGCCGTGGGCTCGGGCATGATGAGATTGGTCTGAAACTGGTCAGCAACGCCGGTGGCGCCGGTGTTCGGATCAACACCGCTATTAAGGTCGGGAAAAGTGAGATTACCGTCCGTGATATTGGTAGCGTTGCCTGCTTTGTCGTGCCAAGTTTGGAAATGCATTGCTTCGGTGCCGCCGATGCTGAGCAGCACACGGAGCACCTGAAGATTGCTGACCCTTTGCGCGAGAGTCGGGTAGAGACTGGTGCCACCCTGCTCGATGAAAGCGAAATGAAAACCGGCAGTATTGGCAATAGCTTGCAGATGGTTGGGAATAGAGCCATCGGCGTTGAGCGCGGCGTCCGCGTCGTTGAGCGGAATGGCCGTGTGCGGTGCCTTCGCCAAGTCGGGTACGGTATTTTCGAATGTGTCACCGAGATCCGGATTTTTTGTCGAACTGCGGTAACGAGTCCACCAGCTCGTGTCAATCGTAAGTTGTTTGAGATTTGTGAGCCGGCCGTTCTGCGGAACGCCCGAGACTTCGCTCGGAGGCAGGATCGCGAACTGACTGAGGTCGATGGGCTGGCCGCCTTTTGCGGCTACATAGTTGTTCAAAAATCGGTGATGGCTGATCTCGTCATCGGTGTTGTCGGTGATGTACTGAGGCATGTCGGTATCCAGAACCTGCAAAGCGGTAATGTACCCAGGTGCGAGGCCAGTCTTGATGGCCTTGCCATTCAGCGCCAGATCGTTTGGCTCAAGTCCCTCAGCTCCGGGCACAGCAGTGGTGACGCCGCCGAGTTCGGCATACTGAATCCACAAATCAGCTTCGACTTGTTCGAGGGCGCTCAGAAAACTGAGAATGGCGAGGTCACCCCGAGTAACGGGCACGCGATCGGCGTCATCATCAAATCCAAAAGCTCCGGCGGAATGAGAAAGCAAAGCGGCTCCGACGCTCACAGCGCCGGCGGCCACGGCGCTGTTTCTGAGAAACAGTCGCCGGTTTGTACTTCTTTTGAAAGATGGATTGCCAGGATTTTCCATAGGACTCTCCCCAGAAGAAATTTGACGGGGCCGCTCCGGCTGCTCTCGTGTCCATTCGTCTTCGGTTCCCGCGCGAAACCAAGCGATGGTGCAATCTAGGCTGCCGGAACGGCGTTTCCGTGTTCTGCAGGAACAAGCTACGGGAAGCCAAAAGAGTGGTTGTCACCGTGAAGTCGGCGCGGTGCACTTTGTTAGTCTGCATACGGTAAAGAAACAAGGCTGGTCACGTAATTGTTTCCAGAATGTCTGCGGCGCGGCTCCCGCACTCCAAACCGACGCAGCTGCTGCGCAGGAATAGCCGGCGCGTGCGCTTATCGTGTTGCCTTTCTCCGGTTTTCCCCGGATTTACCAACATTTCCGGGCTTCCTAACCTATGGGAAGCCGATAGTGTTTGGGGCGCCGCAGGTGCGGCATACCGGGGGAGAACTTATGAGGAGCAACTTCCTTTCGCAAAATTTGTTTCTGAATCGAGTGAGCCCGAGGACCGGATTATTTGGAGCGTTACTACCCGCCGTTTTGGCGATGGTGATGTTCTGGCCGTTTGGTGGGGGCAAGAAGGTGCAGATGATGTCCGGCACTGTGACCCCAGGGGCGCAGGGAACGGTCACAGTGCACACGAGTGGCAATAACAACGTCAAGCTGGATATCAAGGTGAAGAATTTGGCGAATCCGGCATCGCTGACGCCTCCGGAAAATGTTCACGTACTCTGGGTCCAACCTCCGGGCCAGCCGCCGCAGAACCAGGCCGAGATCAAAGTGAACGGAGACGAAAACGGAGGACTAAATACGGAGACCTCGTTCAAGCGGTTCAAGGTTTTCATCACCGGCGAGCAAAATGCCCAGGTGCAACAGCCGCAAGGTCCACAGGTGCTGAGCGCCGATGTAGCCCAAGGGTGAGATTTCAGTTCGGTCAAACAACAAACTGTTGTCGAAATCGAGGGATTGCCGTTTCGGTAGTCCCGATTAAACTCCAAGCGCAGCGCACCGGTCGGTGTAAGTAGTTGAATTGTCGGGGCTGTGACTTCTTTACAACCCATTCATAATGCCGTCATATCTGTGTTACCACGCCGTTTCAAAGGCTTGTCACAATACAGCCCAATCTGTATGAACAGCCACGAGGTGGTACAACCTGCACATGCCTATCGTAATCAGGCGCGCTACGGTACACTTCTACCGATGCGATCGCCAGCCCGAGAGCTGTATATGAAGCGCATCCTGATCATTGAAGACGACCGAGATATCGTCGAGCTCGTCCGCTATAACCTTGCCAATGAAGGTTTTCAGGTAGCCGCAGCATTCGACGGCAACAGCGGCTTGGCCACGATCAAGAAGACACCCCCCGATCTGCTATTGCTGGACCTGATGCTCCCGAAAATGTCGGGTCTGGAGATTTGCCGGGAGATCCGCAAGGAAGAATCGCTGAACCGGCTGCCGGTTCTGATGTTGACGGCTCGCGGAGACGAAGCGGATCGCGTGGTTGGGTTGGAAATGGGCGCGGACGACTACGTCACCAAACCGTTCAGCCCACGAGAGCTGATTGCCCGGGTAAAGGCCCTACTGCGCCGTGCTGAGCCTCCGGCCGACGCGCCGCGTATCCTGGAAATCGGTAAGCTGGCGATTGATCCAGCATCCTATCGCGTGAGTCATAGTGGCAAACCCGTGCCGTTGAGCACTCTGGAATTTCGTTTGTTGTATTACCTTGCATCTCGCCCGAACCGCGTGTTCACGCGGGACCAACTCCTCGATGCCGTATGGGGCACGGATCGCTTTGTCACACCGCGTAGCGTGGATGTGTATGTACGACGCTTGCGCGAGAAGATCGAAGCGGATCCGGAGAACCCTCTCCACTTGAAAACTGTGCGCGGTGCGGGATACTTATTCGAAACCCGTGCAGCGTAAACTATTCGGAAAACTCGCACTCACGTTTCTGGCGCTGCTGCTGAGCGTTTTGCTCGCGGTGGACTTCCTTGCCGAGCGCGCGCTGCGGAACAGCTACGAAAATGACGGTTACCAGCAGCTGAAGGGGCTGGCGCGGCTGATGCAGTTGCATCCCATTCCATTGAATTCGTCAACGCCGCAAACGCCGGAAGAACTGGCGGCGTTGAATACGTGGGTGGCCGCAAACGCAACAAGCGGCGTGCGCATTACGGTGATCGCCGCCGACGGCAAAGTACTAGCGGATTCGCAGGCCGAAACGTCCACTATGGAATCACACGGGACACGCCCAGAAGTGGTCGAGGCGCTCAAGAGCGGGGAAGGTCGATCAAGTCGCGAAAGTGTCACCCTGCGGGCGGAGCTGTTGTACTACGCCGTGCGTGAGGATTTGCCGAGCGGACCGCCCTTGGTCTTGCGATTGGCATTGCCAGTGGGGGGATTTACCCAGCAACTGTGGGGATTCCGGCGGAACTTGTGGGCGTGGTCGCTGCTGATTTTTCTTTTTGCCGGAGCGTTGGCGATGCTGGCGTCGCGCTCGTATACGAATCGCATCGAGCGGCTTCATGAGTTCTCCAGGCGAGTGGCGGAAGGCGATTTCCGGCCGCTGTCTTCCGACGGATCCGGCGACTCTCTGGACGCCCTGGGAACGTCGATGACTCGGACAGCAGCGCGGCTGGATCGCACAATCCGCACGCTGACGGAAGAGCGGAACTTGTCCGCGGCAATTCTGGGTTCGATGGTGGAAGGCGTCGCAGTGGTGAACGCGGGCGAACGGCTGGCCTTTGCGAACCCCGGGTTCGCGTCGATTTTGGGGTTGGATGTTCCGCCTGTAGCGGGAAGTTCGTTACTGGAAGTCATTCGGCAAACGGAATTGATTGCGGCGGTGCGGCGCGTGCTGGCGGGAGAACCACGCGTGGAATCAGAGATTGTGACCGGTACGCTGCGTCAACATTTTTTTGCAGCTACGGTGGCTTCAGTTCGAGCCGGGGAAACATCGGGCGCGGTGATTGTGCTGCACGACATCACGGACCTGAGAAAGTTGGAGCGCATCCGGCGCGATTTTGTCGCGAATGTGTCCCATGAATTCCGCACGCCGCTCACCGCGATTCAGGGATTTGCCGAAACATTGATTGGCGGGGCGATTGACGACCCACAGAATCGCGGCCGTTTTCTGGCGATCATTCTGGAGCATTCGCGACGCCTGGCGCGATTGACCGAGGATTTGCTGCGGCTCTCGCAGATGGATGCGGAGCAGTTGGAGTTGGAGATTCGCGCCGTAAGCGTGCCCGCGCTGATTGAGTCTTGTTATGAAACAGCGCAGCGACGCGCGGCAGAAAAGGGCTTGTCGTTATCTCTGAATCTGCCCTCGCATCTGCCCGAGATTGCGGCGGATCATCGGCGTTTGCAGGAAGTGCTACAGAATTTGTTGGACAACGCCATCCAGTACACCCTGCCGGGCGGCAAGATCGTCTTGAGTGCGGAGAACCGCGGCGACGAGGTGATCTTCACGGTGGCGGACACGGGAATAGGGATACCGCAAGCGGACCAGCCGCGGATTTTCGAACGATTTTATCGAGTGGATGTGGCGCGTTCGCGAGAAGCAGGGGGAACCGGTCTGGGGCTTTCCATCTCGAAACATCTCGTGGAGGCGCAAGGCGGACGCATTTGGGTGGAGAGCGAAGTGGGCGTAGGTTCGAAGTTCTATTTTGCGGTGCCGGTGTTCGATCCTGAGCGGGCGACGACGCGGGTAGGAACAGCCGGCAGTTCGTTGCGGGCGCTCCGTGGAAGTGGCGCGGCGGGAACGTAGGTCCTTTCCTTTCCACTTATTTATATGAGCGTTAACAATTTGTAACAATCGCGTTGCACTCTGTGTATGCGTGCACGAGTCTGCATTGGTCGCATCGCGGAGGACTGAATGGCCACTTCTGCCGGACTAACGGAAGCGGTTATGTACGACGTGCTGATGAATTATCTGGTGTCCATGGCGCGCGTGGTGGAGAGCGCGATGAACCGTGCGCTCGATGCAATCATCGGCTTCGATAATCCACGTACCGCCGGATTGCCCGGGGAAGTATTTCTCTTCGAACCGCGCATCAATGAAATGGAAATCATGATCGACGAGCACGCGATTCGGCTGTTACGGCGCGGCGGGTTCAGCGACGACGAATTGCGACTCATTGTCGCGGCCCTGAAGATTACCAATGATTTGGAACGAATCGGCGATATCGCGGTAAGCCTGGCAGAGCGGGTGATTTCCTTGCGGGAAACGCCGGACGCGAAAATGCCAGAGCAATTGATGCCCATGGCGGAAGCGGTGAGGTCCATGGTGAGCCGGAGTTTGGGCGCGCTGATTTTCCGGAACGCAGAATTAGCGGCGCAGGTCTTGGAAAGCGACGACGTGGTGGACCAGTATCGCGACCAGATTTTCGAGACGCTGCTGCAGAACATGACGCAGAACGCCACCCTGGTTACGCCGGGAATGCAGTTCGTGCTAGCGACACGGCACCTGGAACGGATCGCGGATCATGCCACCAATATTGCCGAGGACATCATTTTCTGGGTGCGCGGGCTGGACGTGCGCCACGGCCGCGGATTGATGGTGAGAAGTGAGGAGCAAGAAACCGTTTCCCGGAGCGCCGAGGAGGTCACCAAGAATTCATATGGCCTTCATTCTGAAGTGACTCCGGGGTGCGAGACTCACCACGTTTGAACTTCACTCCAAGTCCTACCTTGGGGACCGGCGCACCCCTGGCACCGGTCCCCTTCTCCTCCCTCTCCATGAAACCCTGTAAGGGCATCCACTTGACCGCGAAAACGAGTCCAACTATTGTGGATAGATTGGATATTGTGGATAGATGAGGAGAGACTCAGTGCCCAGCAGTCACCAGCGGAATCGCCGGCTTACATGGTGGCGGCTTTGTGTGCCGCTGCTGCTGGTTGGACTATTGCTGTATAACCCGTTCCTAGCGTTGGCGACGCACTCGGACGGACTCTCCTACCAGACACTCGCATGCCACCGCGCCAACGTCGGCGCATCGGAGTTGCAACATTTTTCTCCTGTGCAAGGAGATAACGCACAGGTCGAAGTAACCGTAGAAGCGCTTTTCTTTGGACGAATCGTGGAAAATGCCGAGAAGCGATTCCACTTTGTGCCAAACGACCCATTGCCGCAGCGACCGGAGCTAGACACAACCGTTTGGTTCCGTCCTCCTCCCGCGGCGTAATTTCCGAAGGACCCCGAGTGGTAAAACCAGTTGTTGCCGGAAAAAGCCGGCGATGTGATTCGCATTTGACGATTCACGATTAGGTACATTCGCGCAGGTGCGAGCACGTCGAGCACGGGTATCGCGATAGGAACAGGACATGAACAGAAAGAAACAATTACTCATCGCTGGAATGCTGCTGTTAGGAGCATTGCTAGCGTACTCAGTGATTCACCGCGGCCGGGCGGAAGCAGACGGCCCGGACGCGCCTGCGGGCGATTCGGCAGTCACCGCCGCCGTGGTGCGTGTGGAAAGGGGAACCCTGGAAAACTCATTAAAGATTGCCGGCGAATTTAAGCCGTTCCAGGAAGTGGATGTGCACGCCAAAGTTGCTGGTTATATCCGCACGATTTATGTGGATGTTGGGGATCACGTAAACACCGGCCAGACTCTGGCGGTGCTGGAGATTCCGGAACTTACCGCGGAACTTGCCGGAGCAAACGCGGCGGTGCGCCGAGCGGAGCAAGAAATTCGATTGGCCCAGAGCGATGTGGTGCGCGCAAAGTCGGCGCATTCTGCCGCGCATGCGATGTATGACCGATTGAGCCAGGCAGCGCAACAAAAGCCCGGACTGGTAGCACAACAGGAGGTCGACGACGCACAGGCGAAGGATCTGGAATCGGAAGCGCAGGTATCCAGCGCCCAAGCGGCATTGAGCGCGGCGGAACAGGCGTTAGAAGTCGCGCAGGCGAATTCCAAACAATATGCAGCGCTTTCCGATTACTCGCGAATTACGGCACCGTTCACCGGAATCATCACCGTGAGGTACGCGGATACGGGGGCGCTGATCGCCGCGGGGACCTCTTCCAGCACGCAGTCGATGCCAGTTGTGCGGTTGGCGGAAGAGTCGAAGTTACGGCTGGTTCTGCCGATACCGGAATCGCTGGCGGCGCAAATCCATCTGGGCGATCCGGTCAAGGTGCATGTCCAGGCGCTCAATCAGGACATCGTAGGGAAAGTGTCGCGGTTTGCCAGCGCTTTGGATCTGCAAACACGAACGATGGAGACGGAGATCGATTTTGAGAACAAGAATGGGCGGCTAATGCCCGGAATGTACGCGGAAACGGTTTTGCAAATGGCGGAGAAGAAGAACGCGCTCCTGGCGCCCTTGGAAGCAGTTGCCCGGGACCAAGGCGGGGCTAGGGTATTGCTGGTGAATGCGCAAAACGTGGTGGAAGAGCGGAAGGTTACTCTGGGCATGCAGGGAAAACGGCGTGTCGAGGTGCTCGCGGGACTGAACGAGGGTGACCGCGTCATCATTGGGAATCAGAGCCAATTCCGAAATGGGGAAAAAGTAGTGGCGAGAGAAGTAACCGAGCCAGTGGTCGACGACGGAGGGGCGAACTAATGGCCGGATTTTCGATTCGCAATGCCTATTTCATCATCGTTTGCTGTTTGATCATCGTAATCGTGGGAGCGGTGACGGTGGTGCGCATGCCGGTAGACCTGTTTCCGCCGATCAATATACCGGTGGTGGTGGTGGCGACGTTTTATTCCGGGATGCCGCCGCAACAGATTGAAGCGAGCATCACGAATCCGTTCGAGAGATTCTTCACATTGGCAAGCGGCGTGGATCACATCGAGTCGCGCTCGCTGCCGGGAGTGAGCCTGGTCAAAGTGTACTTTCAGTCCGGCACCAACGCAGACTCCGACGTGAGTACGGTGGCGAATCTAGCCATGGCGCAATTGAGGAGGCTACCGCAAGGGACACTCCCCCCGGTGGTGCTCAAGTTCGATGCGTCGAGCCTGCCAGTGTGCCTGGTCACCCTAAAGGGTAAGGACCTCGATGAAACGCAACTGCATGACCTCGGACAGTTCACCGTGCGAAACCAGATCGCTAATGTGCCGGGGGCTTCCGTACCGCAACCGTTCGGCGGGAAGTACCGCCAGATCATGGTGTACGTGGACCCGCTGAAGCTGGAAGCGCACCAGTTGAGCCCCATGGATGTGGTGCGGCAAATGAACGAGAACAACCTGATTCTGCCCGCCGGGGACGTGAAGATTGGACCATTTGATTACAACCTTTATTCCAACGCGCAAGCGCCGACCGCGAGTTCGATGAATACGATGCCGCTGAAGACGGTAGGCCAGTCTTCTGTAATGGTCGCGGATGTTGGAAAAGCGATCGACGCACAGGCGATTCAGACCAACATCGTGAGGGTCGACGGTCAGCCATCGGTTTACCTGCCGATTCTGAAACAAGGTGGAGACACGAACACGATTGCGGTCGTGAACGGGATCCGCGAGGCGTTGAAAAACTTGGTGGACATTCCAAAGACGCTAGTCACGCGTGTGGTGTTCGACCAGTCGGTGTTCGTCAAGACCGCCATTCATAATCTCATGAACGAAGGGGCCATCGGATTAGTGCTGACCGGGTTGATGATCCTGTTATTCCTAGGAAGCATGCGCGCAACCGCGGCGGTATTTTTGTCAATTCCACTGTCGGCGCTGACTGCATTTTTGGCCATCAATGCAGGGGGTGGAACGATCAACACCATGGTGTTGGGTGGATTGGCACTGGTGTTTTCACGGTTGATCGACAACTCCGTGATCGTGCTGGAAAATATTTTCCGGCACATCGAGATGGGCGAAGCGCCGGAGGTCGCAGCGGAACAGGGTGGGAAGGAAGTGGCCTTGGCGGTGCTGGCAGCGACCATTACGACCGCCATTGTGTTCTTCCCGGTTGTGTTCCTGTATGGAGTGAGCCGGTTCCTGTTCATGGCACTGGCGTCTTCGGTGGTGTTCTCGCTCTTGGCATCGTATTTGGTGGCCATGACGGTTGTACCGCTCTATTGCGCAAAACTGTTGCGGAAAAAGCAAGCGGACGAGGAAATGGGTGAGGGTTCAATCGGAGCACGGTTTGGCAAGGTGTCGAAGAAGTTCGATTATTACTTTGAAAGCATGCTGCACAAATATGATTTGTCGTTGAACCGATCTTTATTGAAACCGACAGCGACGCTGATCGGTCTGGTCGGAGTGTCACTTCTCTCTTTGTCGCTATATCCGTTTCTAGGAGTGGCATTTTTCCCGCGCACCGATGCCGGGCAGTTTGTGATCAATGTGAAAGCGCCGTCCGGGACGCGGGTGGAGCTGACGGAAGAATATGTGAAGCAGGTGGAGGAAATCATTCGACAGGTGGTACCGAGAAGTGATCTGCAGATGGTGGTTTCGAACATAGGGATCACACCGGATTTTTCGGTGATTTATACGTCGAACTCGGCGCCACATACGGCGTTTGTGCAGGTCAGCCTGAAAGAAGGGCACAAGGTCGGAAGCTATGAGTACATGAGCAGGGTGCGCGCGCAGATCAACCGGCAACTGCCGCAACTCACGACCTATTTCCAGTCGGGAGGCCTGGTGGATGCGGTGTTGAACCTCGGATTGCCGGCGCCCATCGACATGCAGGTGACGGGAAATGACATGCTTGCGGCGCATGCCGTAGCCGCAGAGATCGCGTCTCAGGTGAAGGAACTACCGGGAGTGAGTGACGTGCTGATTCCTCAGGACGTCGACTACCCAGCGCTGGAATTGGATGTAGACCGGGAAAAAGCGGCCCAATTGGGATTGTCGCAAAAGGAAGTCGTAGACAATGTGATTACCGCGCTGACCTCGAACGGTATGATCGCTCCGAATTACTGGGTGGACCCCAAGAGCGGCAATCCGTATCTCTTGACGGTGCAGTACCCCGAAGATTCGGTGAAGACGTTAAGCGATCTGAAGCAGATTCCCCTTCGTGGGGCGAGAATCCTGCAGCCGACCTTTCTCGATTCTGTGGTGACGTTGCGGCATATTTCCGCGCCAACCGAGGTTGATCATTATCAACTCGCGCGAGTGATGGATGTGTATGTATCGCCTAAAAAAGAAGACCTGGGAAAGGTGACCAGCCAGGTAGAGGCTATCGTCGCAAAGACCAAGCTCCCCGAGGGAGTGCGTGTGAAACTACGCGGATCGGTTCAGGGCATGCGCGCATCCTTCAAAAGCTTCGGCATTGGGCTGATTCTGTCGGTAGTGCTCGTGTATTTGGTGCTGGTGGCGCAATTTTCGTCTTGGATGGACCCGTTCATTATCTTGCTGGCGGTGCCGCCGGGACTGGCCGGGGTGCTGTTATTTTTGTTGGCAACAGGAACGACCTTGAACGTGATGTCGCTGATGGGAGTGGTGATGATGGTGGGTATCGTGGTGTCGAACAGCATTCTGATTGTGGAGTTCGCGCGACACTTGCATCATCAAGGAAAGAGTGTAAAGGACGCGGTATCTCTGGCGTCGCGACAAAGACTGCGGCCGATCCTGATGACGTCTCTGGCGACCCTGCTGGGTTTAATTCCCATGGCATTGGGGATCGAAGCGGGAAGTGAAGCGTACGCGCCGCTGGCCAGGGCCATCATCGGAGGATTACTGGTTTCTGTGGTGGTGACGGTCTACCTGGTTCCGGCAGCCTACCTGCTTGTCCACCATAGGGAACAAACTCAGGAGGCGGCATCGTGAAGGCGGCGATTCCCTCTTTGGCGCTGACGCTGGCAATTACGGGAACCATCGGAGCGGCGCAAGAGAAGCCGAGCGCGCCACCCACTCAGGCAGCAATGGCGACGAGCACGACGCCCGGTCGAGAGTTGACAATCGAGCAGGCGGAGGCTGCGGCAATCAGGAGCAATCCCCAGATTACCGTCGGGAAGTTGCAAGCTTTGCAGGCACACGAGTATGTGCGTGAAACCCGATCCGCGCTGTTTCCCCAGATTGGCGTGAATCTCACGGGAGTTGGCGCCGATCCGGGCAGTAGGCTGGCGGCGGGATATCTGACCGCCGGAAGAATGTATCCCCGGGCCGCTGGCGGAATCACCGCGAGTCAATTGATCACGGATTTCGGACGCACGCAAAACCTGGTGGCGAATTCGCAGTATCAGGCGAAGGCTGCGGATGAAAACGCGGTGGCCACCAGGCAGCAAATTGTGTTGGTCGTCGACCAGTCGTTCTACGCAACGCTGGAAAACATGGCGCTGCTGGCGGTGGCGCAGGAAACGGTGAAGGCACGCCAATTGCTAGTGGATCAAGTACAAGCGCTGACCACCGCGAAGTTAAAATCGGACGTAGACCTGGCCTTTGCAAGCGTGGATCTGGCCCGCGCGAAGCTATTGTTGTTGGACGCGCAAGACAATTACCAGGCGTCCCTGGCAACACTGTCAGCGATTTTGGGATACCCGGATCGCCAAGAATTCACGCCCGTAGAACCGAGCGTGCTCGTCACGTCACCGGCACCGGATGCAGGACCGCTGATCCAGCAGGCGTTGGATTTGCGTCCGGAAGTTCGATCGCTGCGAGACGAAGTGGAAGCGGCGCAAAAATTCGCCCGCGCCGAACATGATTTGTGGTGGCCCACCGTGGAGGGATTGGGAGTAGTAGGTGGAGCGCCTGTTCGGGACCCAAACATTACCAGTTGGTACGGGGCGGCCGGCGTGAATGTGAACATTCCTGTGTTCAACGGATTTCTTTTTAATGCGCGAGCAAAAAGCGCGGACTACGCGACACAAGCACAACAGAAACGATTGCAGGACTTGCAAAATAATGTGGCGCGAGATGTACGCAATGGTTGGCTACAGACCCTGAATGCCTATGAGCGGCTTTCCGTGACACAGCAATTACGCGAGCAGGCAAATCTCGCCTTGGAGTTGGCACAAGCACGATACAAACTTGGGTTGGGCACCATCGTGGAATTCAGCCAGGCGGAGTTACAGAAGACCGATGCGGACATTCAGGACACGGATGCGCACTACCGATACGTTGTCACTCAGATTGAACTTGCCTACCAAATGGGACTGACGCGGTAGCAGTTCTAAAGCAAATATCGTAATCGGTGCAATGTGCAAACATCAATGCGTGCGGTGTGCGGGGCAAAACGTTTCAGTGCAGATAGACATATTCTGGGAACGGATAATCAACCTAGCGGTAAACAAGAGCTCGTTTGCAACAACCTAATGCGCTGAAAACACATGGGATATATCCAGCAGCCAAATAATTGTTACAGACTCTTAACATGTAATTGACATCTGCGTAAGAGTGCCTCTCTACCTTCGGACGCGGGGTGTTAGGTAGGTAATTCCCTGGGTTACTTCCGAAACTTCTTTTGAAAAAGAGAGAGGCAATGAAAAAACTTGCAGCACTAAGTCTGTCGCTGTTCCTGTCTGTAGGAACGGCATTTGCTGACTCACCGAAAGACTCACCAAAAGCCGACGCGCAACCGGCCAAGTCCTCGACGGCAGCGAAGGCGACACCAGCTAAGACCAACGCAGAGATCGCAGCGGAGATGGAAGAGTTGCGCCAGGCGCTTCAGGCGCAGCAAGAACAACTCCAGTTGTTGAAGGAAGAACTAGCCAAGCGCGACCGTCAGATCGAAGAGGCGCGCGAAGCCGCGGCGGCAGCGAATTCGCGAGCAACAGAAGCAACTGTGAAGGCCAGCGAAGCCGCAGCAACGTCCGCGGAAGTGAAGACGACGACTTCGGCGCTGAATAGTTCGGTCGCGAACATGGCGGCGAGCAACGCAGCGGCAGCCAGCGCGGCGAGCAAGGCCGCGGCAGATCCGGTTAATACCGCCGCAGGTCAGGGAACGGAAGAAAAGGGGCCGCTGGCGATCCGGTTCAAGGGAATTACCATCACGCCGGGTGGATTCGTGGCGGCTGAAACGGTGAACCGTCAGCGCGGTGAGAGTGCTGACATCAATACGCCGTTTAACGCGATTCCGTACGGTGGAAATGCGGTCGGGAAACTCCCGGAAATGAGCCTGACTGGCAGGCAGTCGAGACTTTCCCTTATGGCGCAGGGAACCATCGGGACCACAAAGTTGACCGGCTACTACGAAGCAGACTGGTTGGGAACAGGCGTAACTTCGAACAACCGCCAGAGCAACTCGTATGTGTTCCGGCAAAGGCAAATTTGGGGCCGCGCAGTGTGGGAAGACGGCTGGTCGGTCTCGGGTGGTCAGATGTGGAGTTTGGCTACCGAGAACCGCAAGGGCATAGCAAACCTGGCCGAGTGGGTTCCGCTGACGATCGACCCTCAGTATAACGTCGGCTTTACATGGGCGAGAGAGTACGGATTCCGCGTGGTGAAAAGCTTGAGCGACAAGTTTGCTCTCGCGCTCGCGGTGGAAGGTCCACAGGCAACCGTGGGCGGCCGTGGGTTCAGCACCTACAGCAGCTTCAATGCGGGCACAGCCGCCACCACCACCTACCAGAACTCGTTTGTCTTCGCGCCAGGAGCCGGTGGAGGGTTGGACAACTTCTCTGACACCACGGGATACTCCGTGAACAAGACGCCGGATTTCATCTTAAAGGCAGCGGCCGATCCGGGATGGGGTCACTACGAAGTGTTTGGAATCGTGAGCACCTTCCAGAACCGCGTCTATCCATGCGCAGTGGTGGGAACGACCGCCAAGAATTTCCCAACGCCGACAACACCAACTGTCTTGGGTTGCGGACCGTCAACATCGTTAGCACCGAGCACAGCTGGTGCGTATAACGACTCCCGGACTGGCGGAGGAATTGGCGCCAGCTTTGACGTCCCCGTGTTCGCCAAGAAACTGGACGTGGGTTTGAAGGGATTCTACGGCGACGGCACCGGCCGGTTCGGGTCCGCTCAGCTTGCCGACGCGACGTTGCGTCCAGACGGCACACTGGCGCTCATCCACGGCGCGCATTTCCTCGGCCGACTGGAATGGCACGCCACACCGAAACTCGATGTGTACGGGTACTTCGGCGGCGAGTATGCGGCGCGCACAGCCTATGTGGGCTATCAATCGGTGAAGGTCACCATCACCCCGGCGATTCCTGGATGCGGCGCAATTGGCCAGCAGCCATGCGCGGGCGGCGGAACTCAGCCCGCATATCCAGCGCTAACCACCACGGCGATCACGCTGAACGGAATCGGCGGATACGGGTCGCCTTACGCCAACAACAGCGGATGCTCGTTTGAGAGTCTGCCCAGCGGTACGGGCGCCCCCGGAGGCGGAGGCACGTGCGGCGGTGACACCCGATTCATCGGTGAAGGAACAATCGGCTTCTGGCACAAAATCTATGCCGGAGAGAAGGGCAGACTCCAGTGGGGTGCGCAATATTCCTACTTCTACCGGAATGGCTGGTCGGGGAGCAACGGTCTGACCGGCACAACCAGTGTAGCGCCGCACGCCGTGGACAACATGATCTGGACGTCGTTCCGCTACTACCTGCCATAGGACTATGGAGAAGAAATCCAACCAAGAGAGAGGGCGGCCTGCAACGGCCGCCCTTTTTCTACGGGTGGGTTCCGCGTAACACAAAGCAACAACGAGAGTTGGACGGAGTCATCAGAAGCGTGTCTCCGATTTTTAACAGAGTCATCACCAGATGTAACAATTCTGTAATATCCGCGAATCAGACTGTTCCGTTCTAAGGGCTAACGAAAAGGAAAGCCAATGTCGAGGAGATCTCAATGAAACGCACGAGCGTGATGTTGACTGCTGTGCTTGCACTAGGGTTGGCTGTTTGGGCGCAAGGGAATTTACTGATAAACGGAGCAGGGGCCACGTTTCCGAATCCCATCTATTCGAAATGGTTTTCTGTGTATCACCAGGAGCACAGCAACATTGAATTTAACTATGCCTCCGTCGGTTCGGGAGCCGGCATTCGTCAGGTGACCGACGGAACTGTCGATTTTGGAGCGAGTGATGGGCCGATGACGGACGAGCAATTGAAGGCCTATCAAGACAAGCATGGTTTTCCTATTCTGCACTTTCCCACAGTATTGGGAGCGGTAGTGCCGACCTACAATGTGCCGGGAGTCAACAGCGCCCTCAATTTTACGCCTGAAGCGCTGGCAGGCATTTATCTGGGTAAAATTACGAAGTGGAACGATCCCTCGATTGCCGGTGCAAACAAGGGAACGAATCTGCCCGGCCAAGATATCATCGTGGTCCATCGCTCCGACGGCAGCGGCACAACGTATATCTGGACGGACTATTTGAGCAAAGTCAGCGATGAATGGAAAAGCAAGGTAAATAAGTCAACTTCGGTGAACTGGCCAGTGGGCCTCGGCGGCAAAGGGAATGAAGGAGTCACCGGTCTGGTCAAGCAAACGCCGGGCTCCATCGGTTATGTGGAACTGATCTACGCTGTGCAGAACAAGATCCCATACGGTTCCGTCAAGAACTCCTCGGGAGCATTCATCAAAGCCGACTTGGCGAGTGTGACGACGGCGGCGGCTGGAGCTGCCAAAGACATGCCCGCGGATTTCAGGGTAAGCATCACCAATGCGCCAGGCAAGACGGCCTATCCGATTTCCAGCTTTACGTGGTTACTGATTCCATCAAAGATATCGGACGCCGCGAAGCGCGATGCCATCAAAGGCTTCTTGAAATGGATGTTGACGAAAGGGCAGTCCTACAATGAAGAATTGTCGTATGCCAAGTTGCCTAAAGAAGTTGTGGATCGAGAGTCGAAGGCAATCAACAACGTTCAATAGAAACTGAAATAAACGTGGCCACAGCAAATCCAACAGTGCCGAGCGCGGGACCGGTAGCGGTCTCGCGCTCGTTTTTCTCTAAGCTGAAAGAGGGCGATGAAATAGCGCGCCTGATCACGTTCGTTTTCGCGGCGACGGTTGTGCTGGTCACCTGCTTGCTGGTTTACGAGTTGTGGGTGAACTCGGTGCTGCCGCGGCATAAGTTTGGCCTGAATTTTCTTATAACGCGAGTATGGGATCCGGTTACGGGTGAGTTCGGGGCGCTGCCATTCGTTTACGGGACAGTGGTCACTTCTGCTGTGGCTTTGCTCATTGCGGTGCCGCTCGGCATTGGCGCGTCGATTTTTCTGGCCGAACTGGCTCCTCCAAGGATTTCAGATACGCTGCAATTTTTTATTGATTTGCTGGCGGCGGTGCCCAGCGTAATTTACGGACTGCTGGGAATATTTACTGTGGTGCCGCTCATGCGAACGGTGATTTATCCCGCGTTGAACAAACCGTTCGGTTTTCTGCCGATATTCAAGGGTCCTTCTTACGGTGTGGGTTTTCTGACTGCCGGGATCGTGCTGGCGATTATGGTGATTCCCTACATTATCTCGGTGTCGCGAGAAGTGTTGCTGTCAGTGCCAAGAGATCAGCGAGAAGCGGCGCTGGCAGTGGGATCGACACGTTGGGAGTCCACCTGGAAAGTCGTAGTACCCTTCGCGAAAACAGGCATTATGGGATCGATCTTTTTGGCGCTGGCGCGGGCCTTGGGCGAAACCATGGCGGTAACCATGGTAATCGGGAATACGCCGACCATTAGCGCGTCCTTGTTCTCTCCTGGAGATTCGATCGCTTCAGTAATCGCCAACCAATTTACCGAGGCAACCGGGGACTTGTACTTGCAGGCGCTGATTGAACTGGGATTGGTCTTGTTCCTGCTGACCTTTATCCTGAACGGACTGGCGCGCCTGCTCATCGTCGTGACCACCCAGAAGGGTAGCAAGGTGACAAACGGATGAACGCCCGCCTTCGTTGGAGAAAATTTCTTAGCAATTTCATGCTGGCTATGACAGGTGTGTGTGCTTTCGTGTGCGTCATGGTGCTGTTTATGATTCTCGGGTACCTCGTGTATAACGGCGGTACCTCCGTGAGTTGGAACTTCTTTACGAAACTACCGGCACCGGTAGGCGAGACCGGCGGTGGTATGGCCAACGCCATCGTGGGAAGCGCCAAGTTGCTATTGGCATCATCGCTTTTCGGAGTGCCGATCGGATTTTTAGGGGGAGTATATCTAGCCGAGTTCAGCGGGCCCGGCGTGGCTTCTATAGTGCGCTACGCGGCGGATTTGCTGAATGGCGTGCCCTCGATTGTGATCGGAATATTCGCTTACAGCATGGTGGTGTTGCCGTTTAAGCATTTCTCAACGCTAGCGGGCGCCTTCGCGCTGGGCTTAATGATGATCCCGATCACGCTGAGAAGCACAGAGGAGTTTCTAGGAGCAGTGCCGCGTATGCTGAGAGAAGGTGCGATGGCGCTGGGAGCAAGTAAATGGAAAACAATTTCATCAGTCATCGTTCCGGCAGCCTACCGCGGGATTCTCACCGCGATCCTGCTGGCTCTGGCGCGGGTGGCGGGGGAAACAGCGCCGCTGCTGTTCACCGCGTTCGGGAACCAGTTCTGGAGCCGGGGATGGACACAACCGACGGCCTCGCTTCCAGTGGTGATCTTCACCTACGCGGTGTCACCGTACGAGGACTGGCATCGACAGGCGTGGGCGGCGGGGCTGGTGCTGCTCGGGCTCATTCTGATCATCAACATACTGGCGCGGACAATCCTGTCACGCGGCATAGCGGTACCGAGGGGATAGGCATGCAAGGTTCGCCCAATCCGGGTCTCTCCGTGAACATCAACGCACCCACAGGTCCAGCGTCGAAGGAACATGCCACGCCCGCGGCAATGCGGATGACCATCAAGAACGTAAATTTTTATTATGGGCCAAAGCAGATTCTGTTCGACGTTTCGATGGGAATCGCGGATAAGCGGGTGACCGCGTTAATCGGACCCTCCGGATGTGGAAAATCGACACTGCTGCGGACCCTGAACCGCATGCATGAAACGGTAAACAGCTCCAGGCTGGAAGGAGAAATCCTCCTAGATCAGCAGAACATTCTCGCGCAAGACGTCACCTCGCTACGCCGCCGCGTCGGAATGGTATTCCAGCGGCCGAATCCGTTTCCCAAGTCGATTTTCGAGAATGTGGCATACGGCCCCAGGATCAACGGCTTCAAGGGGCCCATTGCTGACGTCGTGGAGAAGAGCTTGCGCAACGCGGCGCTGTGGGAGGAAGTAAAAGACCACCTGTATAAGTCCGCGTACGAACTGTCCGGTGGTCAGCAGCAGCGGTTGTGTATTGCCCGAGCGCTGGCGGTCGATCCGGAAGTGCTGTTGCTCGATGAACCGTGTTCCGCGCTGGATCCCATCAGTACCGCAAAGATCGAGGAACTGCTGGTGGACCTGAAACACCTCACAACCATAGCGATCGTAACGCATAACATGCAGCAAGCCGCGCGCGTCAGCGATTTCACGGCGTTCCTCCTGACCGGCCAACTCATCGAGTTCAACCCCACTCCACAATTGTTTACTACTCCTGGGGATCAGCGGACGGAAGCATACATCACCGGCCGGTTCGGATGATCATAGCGACGAATTTTCTTTCATAGGACCTGGACAGTCGTTAAGATGCGAATGGGAAGGGCTTCATGGAACGTCACTTCGAAAAGGACTTGAACGAATTAAAAGAGCGGCTGCTGTGGATGGGCAGCCTGGCGGAACGAGCAGTGCACCAGGCTGTGCACGCGGTGCTGGATTCCGATGAGCAACTGGCCAAGCGCGTTCTGGATGAGGAAGATGCGATCAACGAACTGCAGTTGGAAATTGACGATCGTGTGGTGCAATTGCTGGCCTTGCATCAGTTGATGGCCGTGGATTTGCGTTTCGTGCTGGCGGTTTCCCGCATTAACAATGATCTGGAGAGAATCGGCGATCAGGCCGTGAATGTGGCCCAAGGCGCACTGCGGATCTTGCGCCACCCACGGGTCAAGCCCTACGTGGACCTGCCGCGCATGACCGAGCTGGTCGAAGAGCAAGTGCGAAGCGCTCTAAACGCTGTGGTACGGCGGGACGTCGAGTTGGCACAGAAGGTAATGGCTACAGACGACCAGGTCGATCACTACCGGGACCAGATTTTTCGTGAACTTTTGACGTACATGATGGGAGATTCGAGCCTGGTGTTTCCCGCTTTCGAGCTGATTCTAGTGGCCAAGAATTTGGAACGCATTGGAGACCATGCCACCAACATCGCCGAGGACGTGATCTACATCGTACAGGGACTGGACATCCGGCATCCCACTATCGACCGCCGCTAAGCCCTCCCCGGGGTGAGCAGGCCGAACCAAAATAAAGCAGCACATCATCTCGAACGGAGTCTGCGCAATGGGAAATCTCTATTCGATTTCGTGGTTGATGCACGTGAACATCGCAAGGCAAACCAAAGCTCGATGGTAATCCTGCGAGCTCGCAATTTTGCAGACGAAGATTTCAGCTTACTCCGGTACTTCCGCGAGTATCGCGGGTCGCCGAGGATTCCACAACAACAGCACTGCGAGTAGGGCGGCACCCAAGGATACGACGTCACCTAATGTGCGATCTGGGGTACGCGTGAAGCGAACCCGTATCTCGGATACGCCCTTTCCTACTGGCACAACCATCTGATTGAAATCGTCGAGGCGTTCCGGGGAGATTGGATTTCCGTTTACAGTGACACGCCACGCCGGATAATTCAAAACACGCAAGGCCACTCGAACTGCAACTGGGGTATTAACGCGCATCAGTTTCTGCATGGTCGTCCAGTGCTGCACTTTCACATCGGCTTGCGATACTCCAACTGATCCACCCGAAGAGCCTGAGGGCAGAAGCGCGACGAGAGGCGAGTCCGTGGGAAGATCGGCGTGATCGTCACCGAGTGGGTCGTATTCGTCGGTGCCATCGAATCCGTGACCGGTGTCGAGAGCGTCACGCATCGTCGGCATTTCGTCTGAATCCCACCAGGTGTTCTGAACTTGAAAGCGCGCAAGTGGAACACTCAGGATCAGAATCGTTACGAACCAGAGCCAACCGAAGCGCCTTTCCATCGCGAAAGCCAGAAAGCACGCCGCGATCAGCGCGATGATGGACATCCAGCGCCACGGAAATTGCACGAACCGCAACTTGGGAAGGTAGGTCCAAAAGGGAGAAGAGATACGCAGCGTGAGAAAAGTGGCCGCGGCGCCCAATAGAAGAAGACCGGCAGCTAGCGAACGATTGCGGGTTGAGTTTGAGCGCGAAGCGAAACGGCGCGATGCAAATGCGGCGAGCGCGAGAAGGAGATCCAGGCTGATGGCACAAATGGAGGCGATCCAGTTGAACCACGTATGCTCCGGATCATCGATCGCTGTGAACAGAAAATTTTGAGAGGGAAGCAGCCCGCTCGAAAGAGCCTCGCCGATGTTGACCCAGCGCTGCTCGTAAGCGGCAGGCACGATATAAAACGCCGCGAGAGCGAGGCCGAAGGTAAGCGACACAATGCCGCGAACCAATGGGCGCCAGGAGCGCCGGGAAACAGCAGCCCAGGCGAATAACAGTGCCATGGAATAACTGGCGATTACGGCCGCAGGCGCGTTCGAAAGCCAAACAGCAGCGAACAGAACAGCAAAAAAGACAACGGAACGGCGTGGCGGGCGAGATTCGTCGAGAAAACCGGAAATGCGAAGAGCGGCCAAAAGGAGCAGTGGGAAGAATGCACACGCGAGTTGTTCGGCGAAATCGCTGCGAATGTAAATCATGAGCAGCGCGTTGGGGTTGATCGCATAAAACGCGGCACCCAGCACGGAAGCCCGTTGGGTGGTGAGATTGCGGAGAAGAAAATAGGCCGAGAGCCCGGCAAAGGTCTGCACAAGCACGATGAAAAGAACCGGGACAGCCGACCCGGGAAACAGAACAGTCAGCGCGGCGCCTAAGAGCCACGAGAGCGGCGGATAAAAAATGAAGCGCGGTTCGCCAAATCCGTGATTGGTCCACGCTGTCCAACGAGGATACACAACACCCTGCTTCCATTGCGAAGCCACATCGAACCAGGAAGCGGCGTGAAACTCGAAATCGTGACCGGACGCGGTGCCATACCAAAAAAATGGGAGTACTACGAGCAGCGCCAGGAACAGAGAAAGGGCCAGTGGCGAAATCCACCCGGGTAGCCGGTTCAGTTTTTCCTTTGCGGACCTTGTAAACGAATCTGTCATCAGCTGTTCACGAAATTGTAACCGGACGCGGGTGTGCGACGCGAATCCGCCGGAATTCGCGTCCCGGTCAAAGGAATTGAGCGATAATACGGGCACTCATGAGCGAAACCACCACCGCTACGGCAGTTGAGCCGATTATCGAGGCTCGCAAACTAGAGAAGTTTTATCCGCAACCGGATGGCAACCGAATCCAGGTGATTTCTCCGACGGATATCGCCATCTATCCCGGACAGATTATTGCATTGCTGGGGCCATCAGGATGCGGGAAATCCACCATGCTGCGGATGCTGACAGGATTATCGCCGGCATCGGGCGGAAGCGTGTACTGGCATGGTCAGCCGGTGAAGGACGAGACGCCGAATGTTTCGATCGTGTTCCAGAGTTTTGCGCTCTTCCCATGGCTGACGGTGATCGAGAACGTGGAAGCGCCCTTGGAGGCGCGCGGACTGGCGGAATTCGAAAGGCACAAGCGCGCATTGCGGATTATTGACGCGGTGGGTTTAGACGGATTCGAATCCGCGTATCCAAAGGAACTTTCGGGAGGGATGAAGCAGCGCGTAGGCGTAGCGCGGGCATTGGTTGTAGAGCCGGAAGTGCTCTTCATGGACGAACCGTTTTCCGCGCTGGACGTGCTGACGGCAGAGACGTTACGGGGCGAACTGCTGGAACTGTGGCAGGGCAAAAAGATTCCGACGCGCGCGATTTTTATCGTAACGCACAACATCGAAGAAGCGGTGATACTCGCCGACCGCATTATTGTTTTGGGAAGAAACCCGGCGCATATCCACGCCGAGTTTCACGTTACCCTTGCACATCCACGGGATCACAAAGATCCGCGTTTCGTGGAACTGGTTGATTTGATTTATCGAGCGCTGACGCGACAGGACCATGCTGGGCACACGGCGACCGGAGCGCCGGGAACTGAAGGAACCGCTCGAAAATCGCAGATCATGCTGCCGCACACGCGGCCCGGCGGTTTGGCGGGATTGTTGGAGATTCTGATGGACCAGGGCGGACGCGCGGATTTGCACGCGTTGGCGGATGAATTGAGTCTCGAAGTCGATTCGCTGTTGCCCAGCGTGGATACCGCGGTACTACTCGGCATGCTCAAATTGGAAGAAGGCGACGCGCTGATCACACCCGTCGGCCAGGCGTTTGCTCAAGGAGACATTCAAGAGCGCAAAGCGATCTTCCGCAAAGCGGTCCTGACAAACGTTCCGCTGCTGCGCCAAATGGAGCAGTCGTTGAAGGCGAAAGCGGACCGTACCTTGCCCGCGGAGTTTTTTCAGGACTTGCTGGATGAGCATTTCAGTGAAGATGAAGCGAGACGGCAACTGGAAACCGCTATCCAGTGGGGCCGCTATGCGGAAATTTTCGATTTCGATGCCGCGAGCGGGAAATTAACGCTAACAGAAACCTGAAGCCCCGTGCCCTCCCCCCTGCCGTTGTCCACAGAGCAAGCACTAATGCCTCCCGCGGCGAAAAGGCCGATTGGGTCGCGATGGGCCTACGCATTTCTGATCGACATCGCTTTGTTTCTCGCGATATTGGGCGTGGTGTTCGGCGTGTATTCGATTGGCCAGTCGTGGCTAGGGCCGGTGAAGGTCGAATCGGAAATCTCGCAAGACCCGCGGAGCTTATGGGCATACGCGCTCTATTCATTGGTGCGGATATTGATTGCTTACGTCATCAGCCTGGTGTTTGCACTGGCCTATGGATACGCGGCGGCCAGATCGAAGCGCGCAGAGATTGTGCTGATTCCGCTCCTGGACATTTTGCAATCCATTCCGGTGTTGAGCTTTTTGCCTGGTGTGATGCTGGCGATGGTGGCGTTGTTTCCAAATCGGCAATTGGGAGTGGAACTCGGGTCAATCATCCTGATTTTCACCGGGCAAGTGTGGAACATCGCGTTCAGTTTCTACTCCTCCTTGAAGACCATTCCGCGCGATTTACGCGAGGCGGCGATCATCTACCGTTTCAGCCGTTGGCAGAGGTTCATGGAATTGGATTTGCCGTTCAGCACCATTGGGCTGGTTTGGAATTCCATGATGTCGGTGGCCGGGGGCTGGTTCTTTCTGATGGCCTGCGAAATGTTTGTTTTGGGAGACAAGGATTTTCGCTTGCCGGGACTAGGATCTTATCTGCAGACGGCGGCGAGCGCCGGCAATACCCGGGCGATGCTGTGGGGACTGGCCATGATGGTCGGAGTCATCATAATGATGGACCAGTTGATCTGGCGGCCGGTGATTGCTTGGGCGGACAAATTCAAGTTTGAGCAGGTGGAAAGCGGTGTCACAGCGCAGAATTCGATTCTCAATTTTATCCGCAAGGAATCGTTCCTGATTCGTGGTTATCGAAGAATGCTGCGTCCGCTTGTGAATTGGTTGACGCTGCGCTTCGCAAGTGGGGCAAAAAAAGCCGCGGCGACATTTTCCTCCGCGCAAACGCAACAGCCGCGGCGCTGGCTGGGCGGAATTTTCGCGATAATCGGCGCGGCATTCCTTGTGTACGCCCTGTATCGCATCGCCGGTATGCTGATGTCTTTGAACCGCGAAGAGTATTGGCTGTTGCTCAAGAGCGCGGCGCTGACATTTCTTCGCGTAAACCTGGCACTGATTATCGGCGCATTGTGGACCATACCTGTAGGCGTGGCCATCGGCTTCAGTCCACGCTTTGCGCGATTGGCGCAACCTGTTGTGCAATTGGCAGCCTCGATTCCTGCGACCGCGTTGTTTCCAGTTTTGCTGCTGGTCCTCATCCGGTTGCGGGGAGGAGTGGAAATCGCAGCAATGGCGCTGATGCTGCTGGGAACCCAGTGGTACATCCTGTTCAATGTCATTGCCGGGGCGATGGCCATTCCGACGGATTTGAAAGAGGCGGCCAAGGTATTCCGGTTCAGCGAAGTGGATCGCTGGCGGCGATTGATCCTGCCAGGAATTTTTCCATATCTCGTGACCGGGTTGGTGACAGCTTCAGGTGGCGCGTGGAACGCCAGCATCATCGCCGAATATTTTCACTTTCAGGGACATGTGGTGATAGCCCCGGGATTGGGAAGCACCATCAGCCAAGCGAGCGACAGCGGACACTTTCAGGTTTTGTTGGCGGCGACGATCATTATGGCGACTGTGGTCGTGCTGATCAACCGTTTGGTCTGGCGTCGCATGTACCGCCTGGCGTCCACGCGATTCAAGCTGGAAACGTAGACCTCGTCTGTTAGTGAACCGGAAATGCTGCCGGCTTGTCGTTCTTGTAGATCACGCCTTGTTTCATCACAAAGAATACATGCTCGGTCGCACGAATGTTCTGGAGCGGATTGCCGGGAACGGCGACGACATCGGCAAGCTTATTGGGCTGGAGGGTGCCAATTCTGTCCGCGATCCCCAGCAAATCAGCGTCCGCGGAAGTGCCCGCCTTCAGTGCTGCCGCCGGTTTCATGCCCAGATCCACCATCTGGTGAAACTCTTCAGCGTTTCGGCCGTGTGGATAAACGCCGGCATCCGTACCGAGCCCAATCTTGATCTCTTTGGCGAGGGCGCGTTGAAAAGTGCCGCGCACAGCGTCGATGGCGGCGTGCGCCTTGGCCGCGATGGCGGGCGGAACATAGATATTGCGATCAAACTTTTCCTGAAGACCTTGCACGGCCATCAGCGTCGGAACAAGATAAGTACCGCGCTGCTTCATCATGTCAAGCGCTTCGTCGTCGAGAAAGCTGCCATGTTCGATAGAGTCGATGCCCGCACGAATGGCGCGTTTGGCCGCTTCGGCGCCATGACAATGGGCGGCGGTTTTGCGATGCAGCGAATGCGCCTCGTCAACAATTGCGTTTAGCTCTTCTTGCGTGAGTTGGGGAGTATCGACATCGTCGGTGGGCGACAGCACGCCGCCGGAAGCACACACTTTAATCATGTCCGCGCCGTACTTGTGATCGAGACGCACCCCGTAACGCGCTTCGTCGGGGCCGTTGATCACACCCTGAAGCGGGCCGGCCTCATGGCCGAACAAGCCCTGGCGGTAACCCGCTTCCAAATCGCAATGACCGCCGGTAGAACCGAGCGCGTGAACACTGACGAGCATGCGTGGGCCGGGCACATCGCCCTTCGCTATAGCATTGCGAAGGCCGACATCGAGATAGTCGCGAGAGCCGACATCGCGCACGGTCGTAAATCCTGCCATCAGGGTGACCCGGGCGTTGACGCTGGCATCCAGTGCGCTTTCCGCAATCGTTTTCTGCAGGCCTTCCAGCTCGGCTTTGTTGTAATCATCGGAATAAGAAAAGGTAAGATGGGTGTGAGCATCAATGAAGCCGGGCAGGATTGTCGCGGCACCCAAATCGATGATTTCAGCTCCTGCCGGGATGCTGGCGCCGGGACCGACCGCCACAATCTTTTCGCCGTCAATGACGACTAGACCGGGCGTAACTAATGTATCGCTCCGACCATCGAACAAGGCAGCGGCCTTTGGAACGTAAGTTTTGTTCGCCGGCTTTTGAGCTTGCCCGAAACTCCGCGCCCCGAAAATTTAAACGAACAGAACCAGAAAGAGGATACGTGTGCGCATAGACCCTTTCCGTAGAGAGCACTTCCAGATCGCTCGGAGACTGTATCGCGACGGAAAAAAAGTCAAGGCGCGCGGAGGGAACTTGTGAGCGTACCTGAGATTCGAATACGCGCGAGCAATGCGGCGGCGGTGCGGGAATCCGGCGAATACGTTCTGTATTGGATGATTGCCAGCCGGCGCCTTCGCTACAACTTTGCGCTGGATCGCGCTCTGGAGCATAGCCGTAATTTACGAAAACCGTTGGTGATCTTTGAGGCGCTGCGCGTTAATTACCCCTGGGCCAGCGACCGGCTGCATCGATTCGTGTTAGACGGCATGGCAGCGAATCAGGAATACTGCCGCAAACTGGGGATTTCTTATGCACCGTACGTTGAACCAACAAAGCATGCGGGAAAAGGATTGCTGCGAACGCTGGCTGAAGATGCTTGCGTGGTCGTAACAGACGACTTCCCCTGTTTCTTCTTGCCGCGAATGGTCGACAGCGCGGGCAAGCAACTGGATGTCCTGCTAGAAGCGGTGGATTCGAATGGGCTGTTGCCATTGCGGGCGACACAACACGTGGCCCAACGGGCTTTTGACTTCAGGCGCTTCTTGCAGAAGGAATTGCCAAAGTACCTCGGGGACTTTCCGCAGCCAGACCCACTAGGCAATGCGAAGCGGATGGACTCGCCAAAGATTCCGCACGAGAAACTAGCAAGGTGGCCCATGGCGCACCCTGAGTTACTTTCGGGAAACGCCAACAGGCTGGCGGCTTTGCCGATCGACCATGCGGTTGCGCCGGTGGAGTATCGCGGTGGACAAGAGGCGGCGCGATTTCAGATGCTTGAGTTCTTCAACCAGAAATTGCCGCGGTATGCCGAAGAGAGGAATGAGCCGGAGGTGGATGTAACGAGTGGCTTTTCACCGTACTTACACTTTGGGCATATTTCCGTGCACGAGATTTTCGCTGAATTAGCGAAACGCGAAAAATGGAAACCAGAAAAGTTGTCCGTGCGGGGTAATGGTAGCCGCGAGGGTTGGTGGAACATGAGCGCGGCCGCGGAAAATTTCCTGGACGAAGTGATTACGTGGCGGGAACTGGGATACAACTTAGCCGCCCATCGACACGACTACGATCGCTACGAATCGCTGCCGGAATGGGCGCAAAACACGCTGAAGAAGCACGCGAACGATGAGCGTGAAGCGGTCTATAGCCTCCAGGAGTTCGAAAACGCCCACACGCACGACCCGCTGTGGAATGCCGCGCAGGCGCAGTTAGTGCGGGAGGGGAAGATACACAATTATTTGAGAATGCTATGGGGCAAGAAGATTCTGCAATGGTCGCGGAGCCCTGAACAAGCGGCGAAGATCATGATCCACCTGAATAACAAATATGCGGTCGATGGTCGGAACCCGAATTCTTACAGCGGAATCTTCTGGGTGCTGGGAAGGTACGATCGCCCGTGGGCGCCGGAGCGACCGGTCTTTGGAACCATTCGATATATGAGCTCCAAAAATACGGCGCGGAAAGTGCCCGTGAAAAATTACATTCGAAAGTACAGCCAGCGTGAGCCAGCGCAAGCTCGTCTGAGCTTCGAGACCATCTCCTAACGAAAAAGCATGCCTGGAACATTTACATTCGGAAGTAGGATGCCTGCTTCGGGCATGGAAGTGTACCGGTTCCATGCCAAAGCAGGGATCTTGCTTTGCGATTCTCGGGGTCTCTTTCCGGCAAGGGCTAGGCTTGCGTGCGTGCGCAACTTACCGCACGATATGGGGTGCAAATCCAAAGCAATCCCGGTTGTGATTTTCATCTTATGAGGACGTGTTCGTATGCCGAGCACCCCAGATGTGCTGATCATCGGCGCAGGCCTTGCAGGTCTCTGCTGTGCGCGAGCACTTCAGGACAAGGCTGTCACCTTCCAGATTCTTGAGGCTGCTGACGGGATCGGGGGACGGGTCCGCACCGACGAAGTGAACGGATTCTTATTAGACCGAGGGTTTCAGGTGCTGCTGACGGCGTATCCGGAAGCCAAGCGTATGCTGGATTACACGCGGCTGGATCTGAAAGCGTTCGCGCCCGGGGCATTGTCGTGGTACGCAGGCCGCATGAATAAGATCGTGGACCCGTGGCGAACCCCGGGTGCCTGGAAAGAGGCGCTGCGTTCCGAATATGGCACATTCGGAGACAAGTTGCGCGTGGCGCGCCTGCGAAGCCGCCTGACGAACAGTTCCATTGAAAGAATCTTCTCGGGCCCTGACCGTTCCACAAAAGAGGCCTTGGAATCCGCGAATTTCTCGCACCAAATGATTCACAGGTTTTTTCGGCCGTTCTTCGGCGGCATTTTGCTGGATGGCGAACTGCGATCGTCGAGCCGCATGTATGAGTTTGTATTCAAGATTATATCCGAGGGAGATGTAGCATTACCGTCACGAGGCATGGGAGCGATTCCGAAGCAGCTTGCCGAGAAACTTCCGGCCGATTCCTTACGCTTGAACGCGCGAGTGGAGGAACTACACGAAAACGAGGTCAGGTTGACGGACGGCGAGGCGTTGCGAGCGCGCGCAATCGTCGTTGCCGCGGATGGTCCTTCGGCAGCGCACCTGATTGGCGAAGTGGAGCCGGCATCCCGCAGCGTCACGTGTTTTTACTATGCCGCCGATGAGGCTCCCGTGACCGAGCCATTGCTCGTCTTGAATGGTGACGGCGCGGGACCGGTGAATAATTTTGCGGTGGTCTCGAACGTGGCCTCGAGCTATGCCCCACCAGGGAAGCACTTGCTATCCACCACCGTTCTGGGCACGCACAAATTGACGGAAGCGCAGTTAAGCGGGTTTATCATCGCCCAAATGAAGAACTGGTTTGGCAAAGTAGCCAGCACGTGGCAATTGCTGCGCGGCTATTACGTCACGCACGCTCAGCCACAGCAATATCCGGGAGCTTTGGAGCCGCCGCAGCGCTCCGTGCGGGTCCGGCCGGGAGTTTATGTCTGTGGCGACCATCGCGACAATGCGTCCATTCAGGGCGCAATGGTCAGTGGACGGCGAGCGGCGGAGGCCGTGGCGACAGATTTGGCCAGATAACTTGGACTGGAGCTGAATCGATGTGGAACCGAGCCTGCCCGCTGTGCTTCGTAAGAGTACGGCGCGCCCTGGTACTCACGCGGGGAGAGGATCTGAAGTGTCCCTCCTGTCATACCCCGCTGGAGATTTCGCGTGTCAGCCGGGTGTTTGCCGCGCTGGTGGGTTTGATCGCAGCGTACGTAGGCGCCCAGCTCTTCGCGCTAAGTACAACAGGAGGATGGGTTTTGCCGGTATTGGGTGCAGTGTTGGGCTACGGAATAGGATCGACGCTCGTGTTGTACTTTTTATCGGATTTGGTGGTTCAGCCTCTGCCACCTCTGGGTCATTTTCCACAATCTCACAAGTAACAGAACATCGGTACTATTGAAGTTCAGGTGAGCCACTCAGAGACTCGCAGGGTGGCGAGATACGCGCAATTCCTGAGCCTCCAAGTCACCGTAAGATATCGCGTAGGGGAAATCCTGCTATCCGCCACGGGTACCTTTTCGGCGGATTCTGGCCGCTCGATCTTCCTGGAACAGCATCTCGAACAGCGCGGAACGCGGAAGTACTTCCGCTGGGAAATTCCGTATCCTTATATTTATCGAATCGAGTCGGATGAAGCGGATACGGGACTGCCCTCCCTCGGTCACTCCAAAATTTCTGAAAACGCATTCGAGCCACGGATGACGGAATCCGCGCCGAAAGCTGCCGCAGCCGCCGCAGGTGAGAGTACAAGTAGACCTTCGACCTTTTCTTCCTCCCTGGATACGAGCAATCCCTTGGATTGAAGCGAACTACAAGTCGCGCCCTGCAAGAATCAGCTACACTTACTTTCCACGAAAGCATCAAACGAACCGAAGTTGCGCGCGAGGAGGAATCGTGAGTACTGCTGCAGCAGCATCGCGAAAAATAGGATTGATTGGATTAGGGCTGATGGGCCGCCCGATGGGGATGAACCTGTTGAAGGCGGGGCATTCGCTGACGGTTTGGAATCGCACGCCGTCTAAAGCAGACGAGTTGGTGGGTGCAGGCGCGGTGCTGGCGAAGTCACCGAAGGAAGTGGCGGCTGCCATTGACGTGCTCTTGACCATTGTGAGCGATCCGCCAGCTTTGGAATCCGTTCTCTGGGGCGAGAACGGCGCGCTCGGTGGACTGAAACGTGGAAGCATTTATATCGACTCCAGTACAGTGTCTCCTACATTGGAGAAGAAGATCGCGACAGCTTGCCAGGAGCGCGGAGCGCGTTTTCTGGACGCTCCCGTGACCGGCGGGGATTGGGGAGCGCGCGAAGGAAATCTGGTGTTCATGATTGGCGGAGACGAAGCGACGTTTAAGGAAGTCGAACCGATTCTGCAAGTGATGGGAAAGAAATTTTTTCATCTGGGACCAAATGGAGCGGGACAGACCATTAAGCTAGCCATGAATGCGATTTTGGCCTTGCAGGTGGGCGCAGTCGCGGAGGCGATCGGGTTGGTCTCGAAAGCCGGCTTAAAGGGCGAGCAGCTATTTGAGGTGCTGCAGGCAAGCATGGCGCGATCGGGCCTGCTGGACCTGAAGACCCCGTTGATGCTGAAGGGAGATTTTAAACCGAGCTTTCCGTTGCGGCTGATGCACAAAGATATGGGATTGGCTTTGGACCTGGCGAACCAGCTGGGCGTGGCGATGCCGACTACCGCGGCAGCCCGCGAAGTCTACAATTACGTGAACGGCGAAGCGACGGAAGACATGGACTACTCCTCCGTGATGCGGTTCTGGAAGAAGTGAGCCGGATTACTTCAACGGTCTCGGTGCAAAAAAACCGATGGGTAAATCGCGCGAGGTGCGAAGACCGGATTGCGCGTCGAGAATCGCCGGAATCGAATTCACGGCCACAGAAGCTGTGGCGATGTCGCCATGCGACCCACCGGGAATCGTCAGGCTGATATTCGGATGGCCTTGTAGCTCGACAGTATCCGCGGGATTTTCAGCCCCAACGTACATCTGCAGTTCCATGTAGATGAGTTCCTTGCCCTCGGAAAGCCCGCGAGCAATCTGGTGAACGCCAGCAGCCTGACCCGGCTCGACAGTGAGAAACTCGGTTTGCACCCGCGCCTCAGCGACTTTGGGCTCGATAGTTTCGGTAATCTCGTCCACACGAAAACCGAAACTGTCTGCGACCATGGCGACCGATTCGGGAAGGCCTACGTGCTTGATCGTGCCTTCCTTGACCTTCGCGCGAAACTCATCAACCGACATACCAGCCCCGATTTTTTTCTGCAGCGGCAATCGGCGCTTCGAGGCGTCTACAACACGAAGAGCTTTGACGTGGTCAATACGCTGAGAAACGCCGGCAAGCGTAATCACGAGCTTGTCCATAACAAAGCCGGGGTTGACCCCGGTACCTACGAGAGCGACGCCCGACTCCTTCGCGGCTTTGTCGAGTTGATCCGCAAGCTGAGGATGCGTGCGATACGGATAAGACAGCTCCTCGCACGTCGAAACCACGCACGAGCCAACATCCAGGCAGGCGAGCAATTGGTCCATCACTTTGGGAAGCGAAGAGGACGTAGTGTGCATGACCACATCCGCGGACTGCTCCAAAACGCCTTTGGCGTCGCCAGATACCTTTACACCCCATGGGCCGTCGGACGCGCTAACGACTTCGGCGAGATCTTTGCCGATTTTCGCCGGATCTGAATCAATGGCCCCGACAATTTCGACGGATTCTTTTTCTCTGAGTAATTTAACAATCGATGCCCCGATCGGCCCGATTCCGTACTGAATGACACGAATTTTCTTTTTCACGGCTGTCTCCGTTCGATTTAGTAGAGAGCATACAGCGCGGAAATTCGCTGGGAGCGAACAATCAAGCGTACTGGATTTCCGGAGAGCAGGCAATGCGCGCGCACGTCAAGATTGTTGCCGCGTCACGGAAGGCCGAGCATAATGGGTGCTGTCGCGACCCAGGCGGGGGGAGGAATTCCATGCGCGCCGAGAAATTAAATGATGCGGAGATAGAAAAAAACCTGCACACCGTAACAGGCTGGAAAGTAACGAACGGCAAGCTCCACAAGGAATTCGAGTGTAAGGATTTTGTGACGGCATTCGGCAAGATGACCCAGGTGGCGTTAGTGGCGGAATGGATGAACCATCATCCTGAATGGTTCAATGTGTGGAATAAGGTTGTCATAGATCTGAATACTCACAGCGTGCAGGGAATCAGCAACCTGGATTTTCAATTGGCAGAAAAAATTAATGAGATATTTGGCAGCTAGAACCAGCTGCTGGAGAAAATGATCGCGTCTCATCAGGCCGAGAGCCGCGCTCGCGGCTGGTGGGTTACGGGCCTGCGCTGGGTTGGGGCGCTGGCCGTTCTTGCAATCCTCATTCATTTCTTGCCATGGGATTCCTTGACACAAGCCATCCGGCGCGTTCCTATTTCGCGATTTGTCGCCGTGTTGTTCGGGTACCTGTTGGCACATTCCGTGGGCATTGCAAAGTGGCGAATGGTCGTGAATGCCGCAGGCGCGCAGTTGGATTTGCCCACCAGCGCAGAATGCTACACCGGCGGTTTATTCGCTACATTATTTCTGCCCTCGATCATCGGCGGAGATGTCGTGCGCCTGGCTGTGGGCCTGCGGAGAAGCCCGAACCCGGCGGCAGTACTCGCGGGAAGCGTCGTGGACCGTTTTCTCGATATGATGGCGCAAGCCGGCTTGGTGCTGACTGGAATTATTTTGCTCCCCGTTTCGGTGCCCGTTTCGTTAACGTCGGAAGCGCGAACAGCGATTTTGGTCCTCGCCGCAACGCTCGCTGGCATCGCCGTGCTCGCTTTGGCATTGTATCGGCCGTTGCTGCGTGGACGATCCGTAAGCTTCCGGAGAAAATTGGCGCGACTGCGGCAAGCGCTGCGCATGGGCTGGCGCAGACCCTACATACTGCTCTTTGGGTGGATCATGGCCACAGCGATTCAAACTACGTTTCTCCTGTTGACCGCGGCTATCGCTGTGTCCTGCGGGCTCGTGCTGCCACTTCGTGTGTGGTTTTTTGCGTGGCCGCTGGCAAAACTCGCGGCGCTGCTGCCGTTGACCCAAGGGGGAATTGGAGTGAGGGAAGCAGCATTAGTGGGACTATTGTCCCCATTTGGAGCACCTGCCCATTTGGTATTGGCGTCGGGATTGGTTTGGGAAGGCATTGTAATCGTAGGAGGATTGGTCGCCGGGTTGGTGCTCCTCAGCCTGCGCCGAAACGAAACGTCCCACCAAAGGTGAAAAAATCGCTTGAAGTGTGCGTCACGCTCTTGACATAGACGGCGGGGTTGCCCACAATTTAGTTCCCTTCCAGTAATATTTACTTATTCGTATGTTAAAATTGAAGTGTCGCTCGGAAAGGCGCTGATCATGAAGAAGCGCCGGATACAAATGCCTCTCGCAAACAAACGATTTAGCGAAGTCGGGGCAATCCTGCGGTCGATGCTCGCAGAAACTAAGGCTAACTGGGAACGAGAGCCGGACTTGCCAGGAATGAGGGAAGGACGGCGGACGGGCCTCACGCGTCGGTCCAATGTGGCACTGGCCGATGTTTCACTGCTCCAACCTGATGCGCCATCCCTCATTCATCTGCTCCGTATCGAAACTGACCTCGCGGAGCCCATTACTTTCGCTTAGCTTGCCGATATTAATATTGCGGCGGAGTGTCCGTACATGCGAGCAACAAAAATCCTACTCGAAGGATTCCTGGGTTCAAAAACGGTAGCGCACATGCTCCGATTTCCCTCGGATGCGATCGCGGAGAAAAGGAAATGAACGCCGCCAGTACGGAGATGTCGATAGTGAAAACTGGTGAGTCTACAGTGCGCGTCCTGCTGTTGGAGCGCTCCTTGGCGGACTCGCAAGACATTTTGGAGGAGTTGCGGGCCTCGGGAATGCCGATCGAGCCGACGGTCATGTCGACGCGCCACGAGTTCTTGGACGCGATTCGTTCTCAGGATTTTTCCGTCATTCTATCGGAATACAGCTTAGACGAGTGGAACGCATTGGAGGCGTTTGACGAGCTTAAGAAGGCCGGCAAGATGATTCCTTTCATCCTGGTCACCGGAACTCTGTCGGAACATGATGCCGCGGATTGCCTGCGTCTGGGGTTGAGTGATTACGTTCTAAAGAATCATCTGAGCCGATTGGCGCTGGTGGTGAAGCGGGCCATTGACGAGAACCAGTTGCGACAGGCGAACCGCGTTGCCCGGAGAGCTCTGGAAGAGAGTGAAGCGCGGAACCGCGAATTGATTGAGCACTCGGTCTACGGAGTGTTCCGCGTGACGCTGGATGGGAAATTCGTGTTTGCGAATCCGGCCATGCTGGAAATTCTGGCGTGTCCCTCATTCTCGGTACTCGCAGCGCTAAACTTTTGCGCCGATGTCTTCCGTTACCCGGAACACAGCGCGAAACTGACCGCCGCTTGCCGGAAAGAAGGCCTGGTGCATAGCGCAGATACCGAGTGGCGGCGAAAGGATGGAGGCCTGGTCGCAGTGAAGCTGCACTTACGCTATTTAAGTTTCCCAGGTGCCGCCGATCAGATGGAAGGAATCGCTGAGGATGTGACCGAACTGCGATCGCTTGAGCATCAATTATTGCAGGCGCAAAAGTTCGAAACCATCGGCCAACTGGCCGGGGGAGTCGCGCACGATTTCAACAACGTCGTAGGAGCTATTCTGGGGTGGTCAGAGCTTGGCTATGAAGAAAGCCTGGCGTTTCCGCGCATCGCGGAGCGTTTCACACGCATCCGGGAACAAGCGGGACGCGCCGCGAGCCTGACGCGGGAATTGCTGGCGTTCGCACGCTGCCAGGAACTGCAGGCGCGCCCGGTGGATCTGAATACGATCATCCAGAACCTGACCAACTTCCTCGATAAGGTGATTGGAAGCGACATCGAGATCAAGGTGATTGCCGGAATTCTCGAACCGATTCAAGCGGATCCCGTGCAGCTCGAGCAAGTGTTAATGAACCTCTGCCTCAATGCGCGGGATGCCATGCCGGATGGGGGAAAGCTAACCATCGAGACGGAAATGCAGCAGCTTGACGAATCGTTTTGCCGATATTATGCGCACGCGATCCCGGGAAGGTACGCAGTTCTTGCGGTGTCTGACACGGGAATCGGAATGACTCCAGAAATTCGTGAGCGGATATTTGAGCCGTTTTTCACCACAAAAGAACGCGGCACCGGAAGTGGAATGGGACTGGCTACCGCGTACGGAATCGTTAAGCAGCACGGGGGATTTATTCATGTCTATAGCGAACCCTGGCAAGGGAGCTTGTTCCGCGTGTATTTGCCAACCGTTACCACCAACAAGTTTGCCCACTCAGCGGAACGGAAGGACCCCGAGTATTCGAAAGCGGCCAACTTGGAAGGCACGGAAACGATTCTGCTCGCCGAGGACCACGACTCGGTTCGGGAGATGGTGCGGCAATGGCTCGTGAATCTGGGATATCGAGTGCTCTCCGCGGCCAATGGCGAAGAGGCCGCGAGACTCGCTACGGAAGAAGTCCCGGCCCTGGCCATACTGGATGTGGTGATGCCGCGAATGGGTGGTACCGCAACCGCGACGCACCTGCGCTCCCGCTATCCGAGCTTGCCGGTCCTCTTCACCAGCGGCTATTCGGAATCGACCGGTGCGGCCGCGCTCCCTGCTTCCGCGATCATATTATTTGCAAAAGCCGTATAGCCCAACGTCGCTGGCCAGGGTCCTCCGGAAGATTCTCGAGCCGCAACCGCAGAATTAGGACAGGCAACCGGCGGATACAGCGAAGCCAAGTTACGATTCGATGAATAGAATTCCGGTTGACATGGCCGAAGCAGGATGTTAGAAAGCGGCAAAGGCAGGTCTCTAAGGGTGCGTCTGTAATTCGGAAGCCCAACGCAACCGGTAAAGAGGCTGGAGGTTTAGCCTAAAGCTAACCCTCACACCTTAGGGCACTTGCGTGCAACACCCCACTCACCCCGGGAGGCGGAAACGACGCGTTTTCGCCTCCTTTTTATTTTGGGCGATTTGGGCCTGCCCGCCTCACAAGGTAAGCTCTTCAGAGTGACCCTCGGATCTCGATGAATGAGAAGCAGCTTTCCCTTATTAGCGATGAAGAATGTCTCGGTGGTGCGCGGGGAAAACCTCGCGCTGGATCGCGTCTCGCTCCGGATTGAGGTGGGCGAGCATGTGTGCATCCTGGGACCGAATGGGTGCGGGAAATCCACCCTGATTCGAACCATCACGCGAGAGGCTTATCCGCTCGCTGGGGACGGCTCGAGCATCCGCATTTTGGGCCAGAGCTTGTGGAACGTCGCGGAATTGCGCGGGCTTCTCGGAATTGTCTCGCCGGATTTGTTAATCGCATGCACCAGCGATGCAACGGGAATGGATGTCGTGCTTTCCGGATTCTTCAGCAGCACACGAATCTTTCCACACCATGCGCCGCAAGCACAGCAAGTACGCAAGGCGGAAGAGGAGCTGGAGCGCCTGGGCGTGGCGCATCTGGCAAAACGGCCGGTCGCGGGAAATGTCGTCGGGAGAAGCGAAGCGCACTTTGATCGCCCGGGCACTGGTGCACCAGCCGAAAACCTTATTGTTTGACGAGCCGAGCAACGCCTTGGATATTGCTGGCCAGGTGGAGTTGCGAAACACGATGCGGGAGTTGGCACGAGACGGCCTTGGCATCGTGCTCGTGACACACCATGTCTCCGAAATCATCCCGGAGATCGAGCGCGTCGTCCTGCTGCGGAGAGGCAAAGTGGTCGCCGATGGAGCAAAAGAACACGTGCTCACCAGCGAAAAACTGAGCGAGCTGTTTAGCGTCCCGGTGAAGCTATTTCGCGAGGACGGCTATTTTCACCTACACGCTTAAGCTGTTTGGCCGGCTATATTTTCTGCGATCGGAGCGGCGATCGGTAGCTTAAAGAGTTGGTGCTGATAAGCTTTGACCATTAACAAAATCCAAAGCACTAACGTTATAAGAGATATGAGCAACCCGATCATTCCGACGAATCCCCAGCCAATCACTCCACCCGTCATTCCCCCTATAAACATCAAGCCAATCCGGATTATGAACAAGCCGCCGAAGACCACGATGGACTGAGCAGCATGGAATTTCACGAACGGCCGCTTGTCAATCAACAGAAAAATGATCCCGGTGATGAACCCTAAAACGTAGCACAACAGTCCTGCCACATTTTCTTGAAGACCAGAAGTGGGAGATGCTGCCACCGTTGCAGGAACCGCAGGGGAAGCGACGGCAGCCGTTTGATTGGCGCCACATTTCGGGCAAAACGTCGCCGTCCCGATTTCCTGACCACACGCTTTACAGAATGCCATGTTTTATCCCTCCGAGGACTACACACTGCCCGGGAGGTTAGCAGAGCAACCACACACGTGCAACGGAATTCAAAAACGCCGCCAATTTCGCGTGTATTGCTGGAATTGTTAATGGAAACCCAAGCATCAAGCTCAGGCCAGCGGATAATTTTCGGTGGCGGCGGCGGCCGTCGGATACATTTCCAGAACCTTATGAAGTTGCGTCAGGCGGATGCTCGCTTCAATCATGCCGGTGCAGCCGGCTAGCCGCAGATATCCACCCGAACTTTTCAAGCGCGAATAGCAGCGCACGATGGAACCGATCGCCGCGGAATCAATGTGGGTTACCTCCGAAAGATCGAAGATGACGAAATGCTCTTTAGCGCCGATGAGGTGTTCGGTTTCCTGCTCCACACGGCGGCAATCTGGCCCGGAATGGATGCTGCCCTTCATCTGAAGGACGGCAACGCCCTGCTTAGGACTGGACTTGGCAATAAGAAGGATCACGATGAGCTCCGTTCAAATCGCGAAACAAAGATCATGCCGAAGGCGAAGATAAGGATTCGTCACCCTCGTAGGGGAATTGACGGATCAGCCGTGTGCAATCGCCCAGCGCGTTGAACAGCGTGTGGCCCCAGCCGCAAGGAATGAACGAAGCTGTTTTCTGATTGACGGCTTTATCCGCTTCCGCGAAAAAACGCAATCGCTGGCCAGGCGGGGGAGCGGCAAACTCTCTGACCGTAATCCGAAACACCACATCGCCCGTGGCCTGCCGTTTGACAACCGAAAAATAATGAAGCTGGGCAAGCTGCTCAGCCGGATTTTCCTGAATGTAAATCCAGTCCGTCATCCGCGTACTCCTGAAATGTTCCGTGAACCGGTCGCGAGGAACCGAAGCAGGGGCATGGTAGGCCAGCGCACACGGGAAGTCAACGCGGCGCGTACCGCGAGGAAGATTGAAAAGCTACGCGTTTGGTGTGGTAGCAAACGCCAGCGTGAGCAAAGTCTTCTGCTCAAGCTCGTGAGCTTTAGCCGAACCAGTGGCGGGGCTGGCGCTGGCGGAACGTTTCACGCTGCGCACTCGGAGATTCTTGGCCTGAGCGATGCGCTCTAGCCGCGGCAGAACATAGAAAAGCGCGCCCATGTTAGCGGGCTCTTCCTGAACCCATACAATTTCGCGGGCATTCGGATGCGCAGCGATCGCCGAAGCAATTTCATCTTTTGGCAGCGGGTACAGCTGATCCAGGAAGAAAATGGCGGTCGTGGTGTCTTTCCGGCGACGGCGTTCGGCCCGCAATTCGTGCCCGACTTTTCCGCTCGCGATCAGGATACTCTGCGCGTCGATAACTTCGCGGTCCGGAACGAGCGTGAGGAAACGTGGGCGTTCGAAATCTTCTATGGGCGAACTGGCATCAGGATGCCGCAACATGCTTTTCGGTGTGAAAACGACGAGAGGCTTGCGCCACAGGCGGCGGGCCTGGCGACGCAATAAATGAAAATACTGCGCTGCGGTCGAAGGCTGACAGATGTTCATGTTGCCTTCGGCAGCCAGCTGCATAAAGCGCTCAATGCGCGCGCTGGAATGCTCAGGGCCCTGGCCTTCGTAGCCGTGGGGAAGCAGAAGAACGAGCCCGGTGGGCAAACCCCATTTGTCTTCGCTGGCGCTGATGAACTGGTCAATGACCACCTGTGCGCCATTCACAAAATCGCCGAACTGCGCCTCCCACAAAACGAGCCCTTCCGGGTAATCGCGAGAAAAACCATATTCGAAACCGAGGCAAGCAGCCTCCGAAAGCGAGGAGTTGTAGATCTCGCAGAACGCCTGATTGGAAGCGAGATGCGCGAGTGGCAAATATTCTTGCTCGGTCTTATTGTCAATCAGCACGGCATGCCGCTGGTTAAATGTGCCGCGCTGCGTATCCTGGCCCGTAAGGCGAACAGGATTGCCCTCCAGGACGAGCGACCCGTAGGCGAGCAGCTCAGCAAAACCATAATCGATGGGTCGCTTTCCTTGACCCATTTGGGAGCGCTGCTCCAGAAGCTTGACGATCTTGGGATGCACGTTGAATCCCGCCGGCGTGCGAACGAGACCAGCGGTGATTTCGGCAATTTTTTCGCGCGACAAACCAGTATCCACTTCGAACGAAGGGCTGTATTTCCCGTACTGGTAAGGCGACCAGTAATCCGGCAGCTTGCGAAGATGGGGAATTTTCGTGAGCTTGGCGGCTTTGCGCTGCTCCTCTTCATATTCTTTCTTTACTTCACCGGCAATCGGCTGGGCATTGATCCCGGTCTGTTCCGCGTAAATCTTCCAGAGCGGCTGATGATTCTTGATGCGCTCATACAGCAGCGGCTGGGTGATGGTGGGATCATCCACTTCGCTGTGACCGTGCCGACGATACCCGACCAAGTCGATGACCACGTCAGAATTGAACCGCGCACGGTACTCCGCTGCCAACCGGCCGATACGCACAACCGCGTCAGGATCTTCGGCATTCACGTGGAAAATGGGCACGCTTTGACGGCGCGCGATGCTGGAGGCGTATCTCGAGGAATGCTCCTGCACCGGACGAGTCGTAAACCCAATCAGGTTGTTCACGATGACGTGAACGGAACCGCCAACGGTGTAGGCCGCGAGCTCGGCAAGGTTCAGAGTTTCCGCCCAAATACCTTGACCGGCAAAGGCCGCGTCGCCGTGCATCACCACCGTCCAAACCTTGTTCAGGATCGCTGGGGAGCGATCGATTTCTGCGCCATGAACGCCGTGGCGAGTCTGCTTTGCGCGGGCACGACCCATGGCGACAGGGTCGACGGCTTCGAGGTGGCTGGGATTCGAAACCAGGTGAATGTTGATCTGCTTCCCGGTTAATGTGGTGAACGCGCCGGTGGCCCCCACATGATATTTCACGTCGCCTGCGCCAAGAACGCTGCGCGGATCAACATCTTCGAAACCGGCCACGACATCATGGACTGGCTTGCACGCGATATGTGCCATCACGTTGAGTCGCCCACGGTGACTCATCGCCACGATCGAATCGACCCCGCCGAGTTCGCCAGCGGCGTTCAGGATGGAGTCGAGCAGTGGAATCAGCGAGGTGTTGCCTTCCAGAGAAAACCGTTTGCTGCCCAGATAACGGCTCTGCAGGATTTGTTCGAAAAGGTCGGCACGAACCAGCCGGTCCAGAATCTTCCGCTGATCGACTTCGAATTGCGGGCCTTCGATCCGCTCCGCAATCCAGTTCCGCCGTTCGAGTTCAGGGATGTGCAGGAATTCAACGCCGATATTGCCACAGTAGTAGCGGCGAGCTTCCTCCGCGTATTCGCCCGTCAGGCCATCGAGATCGGCACACTTGAGCGGGGTGAAGTGGCCGAGAGGGTCGAGCGTGGCTTCGTTAAATCCCCAGCGGCGGAACAGATAAAAAATGCGTTCGCGTTCGGCTTGCCCAGCCCCGTTGGAGGTGGGAGATTGTTTCGCGGGCTTCGCGGACTTTTCAGGAGCGAGTGTCACACGGTTTGGCATAGGTCGTATCGACAGACCTACTATTTTGCCACAACGAGCGCGCAGAGTCAGATTTGGCCATGGAGTGCGGGAGCCCAGCTCCCGCTTTGGTCAATCAACATCAGTCGCGCAAAATACTCGGCGGCAGCCCAGTTGCCACGATCGCAAAACCGAGTGGCTCCGACCGCCGCGTAGGCACATTTCCGTGCATCCGATTACGGGTGCGCCGGCAGAATCGGTAAAATCTAAGGGTTCCGGGAAGCGTTACTTGTCGAGTACACTAGAGATTCGGTGGAAGGTTCGCGCATCTAACCTTCGTAGCCGACGCGTGAGTACGTAAAATAGGGGAGAGAATGCCTGTACCTGTATCGCAAGCGTGGACGGTAGCCACTTACGTCCTGAAGCAAAAGTTCAAAGGCCGTAAACAGTATCCGCTGGTGCTGATGCTCGAGCCGCTGTACCGGTGCAACCTGGCATGCGCGGGCTGCGGCAAGATTCAATATCCGGCACATGTGCTGAAGCGCGAGCTCTCGCCCGAAGAATGTTTCCAGGCCGTCGATGAGTGCGGGACGCCCATGGTATCGATTCCCGGCGGCGAACCGCTGATGCATTCACAAATCGAAAAGATCGTGGAAGGGTTAGTGGCCCGCAAGAAGTACATATATCTATGTACGAATGCATTGCTGCTGAAAGAAAAGCTGCATCTCTTCACGCCAAGTAAGTACCTGACGTTTTCCGTGCACCTGGACGGCCAGAAGGAACACCATGATTTCTCCGTTTGCCGTGAAGGCGGTTATGAACTCGCAGTCGAAGGCATTCGGGAAGCGCTGAAGCGCGGATTCCGCGTAACCACGAATACCACGCTGTTCGACGGTGCGGATCCTAACAGCGTGCGCGCGTTTTTCGACGAAATGATGGAATTGGGCGTGGAAGGAATGATGCTCTCGCCCGGCTACTCCTATGACAAAGCGCCCGACCAGAAACACTTTTTGGGACGTGCAAGGACCCGCAAGCTTTTCCGTGCGATTCTGTCAAACCGTAAGCCATCGTGGCAATTTAACCAATCCATGTTGTTTTTGGAATTCTTGATGGGCAAACGCGATTTCAAATGCACGCCATGGGGCATGCCCACCTATTCCATCTTTGGCTGGCAGAAACCCTGTTATTTGCTGCAGGACGGTTACGCCGAGACATTCAACGAACTGATGGATTCGACGGATTGGGCGAACTACGGCACCGAATCCGGGAACCCGAAGTGCGCGAATTGTATGGTGCACAGCGGCTATGAAGCGTCCGGCGTTGATTACACGTTCAGCTCGCTAAAAGGACTGTTTGAAACCGCAAAAGCGACAATCTTCACGAACAATGAGGATCCCGGCGCGCTGGAACTGCTGAACGAGCCGGTCACCCCGGTACACTCCTACAATCCACTGGTGCAGATCGAGAGCAAATCCAGCAACCTTGAGGAGACCCGCGCGTGACGGGGCCGCGACACGCTGATCGTCCGGAACATGTGTTGCATCCCGACGAACTCGAAATTGCTCCGGGAGCCGCGCACGAAACCTTGCAAGGCTGGATTCCGGAACTTGCGAACGAGGAAGAACTGCGGGAAGCACTCGAGAAGGCCTTCGATTATCGCGGAGACGTCTCCGTCACCAAGAAGGACGGATCCAAGGTCGAAGGATACATCTTCGATCGCGTAATGGGGAAGAGCTTAGCCGACTCGTTTGTGCGCATTTTGCCAAAAGATTCGAATCAGAGGGTGAAAATCGCCTACGCCGACATTGCAGCGCTCGCATTTACTGGCCGGGACACCGCTGCAGGGAAGAGTTGGGAAGCGTGGGTGAAAAAGTATTGGGAGAAGAAAGAAAAGGGCGGCAAAGGACTGAGTTTGCAGCCGGAATCGCTGGAAGAGCAATAATCGCGTAATTGTGTGTAGAAAGTACCCGCACAGCAGGTAAATACCTCAAAATCAGATGTGTACAGGGAAAGCCGCAATTTGCCCCCTCGATACATGGGTGTGGACAGTAAGCCCTTATCTGTGATAGTGTTAGGTATAGCGTTTGTTGCTCTTGTACTACCTTTTGACTCGTTCAGGGGGCTGCGAGAACAAACTCGCAGCCCTTTTTTGTCGGGGCTAGAGGCAAAACCAATCCTCAGGAAACTGAGTTTGGGGCCAAGAGAGGCAAAGCAATTCAATCTCGAGGTTCAGAAGTGAAGGAACAAGGAACAGTGAAGTGGTTCAATGCTTCGAAGGGTTACGGGTTCATCCAACGCCAGACCGGAGAAGACGTATTCGTGCATTTCTCCGCCATTCAGATGGACGGCTACAAGTCGCTGAATGAAGGCCAGGCTGTGGAGTTCGAGGTCAAAAAGGGCCCGAAGGGCCTTCAGGCAGAAAACGTTACAAGCCTCTAGCCTGGAAAATCGGGAGGTCCCCGAGGGGTCGGGGACCTTCCAGTCAGGGACGAAAGAAGAAAAAAAGACAATTCGCACGAGGTTCCAAGGAGGCAGTTGTGCAAGTAATGCAGGAAGGGCAGACCATCAAGCATGATTTATTCGGCCTGGGAATTGTCACCGCCAGTGATCCCGAGCGCACCGCCGTGGATTTCGATGACCATGGGCCGAAATTGTTCGTCACCAGCATGTTGTCCGCTGAACTGATCGGCGAAGCGCCGGCTACCCCGCCCAAAACCAAGCGCCGCCGCAAAGCGTCGACAGCAGCAAAAGCCGCTAAGAAAGCCGCAGCAGCAGCAGCCACGAAGTAGTTCGCCTCGGATTTCAGAGCAGAAAACCCCAAAAAACGCGCCAGAAATGGCGCAGGGGTGTGCCCGGTTCCAGGAAACTCTTCCAAACTGATTGTTCAACAAATAGCTGGCAGATTCGCGTCACCCTGCGCGGGATGTCCTTCTCCACCTGACCTCCAGGCCCTAAACTGCGCGTACGCTGTGGGGCTCCGGGCCAAGTTCGCTGAATACCGGAGGCATGGAATCATGAACGTAAGCATGCGAAAAATTTGCGCTGGCTTTTTGCTATTGGCGTTAGTTGCTGTAAGCGGCGAATTGCGGGCGCAGACGCCAGGAGTAACGGAAAAAGAGATTGCTATCGGATCGTGCGCCGCACTCGATGGCCCTTCCAGTTTTCTCGGTCGTGAGACCGTAGCGGGCGCTCAAACCTATTTCGATCTGATCAATGAACAAGGCGGGGTAAACGGCCGAAAGCTCCACCTCTATTCATTCGACGATAGCTATGATCCAGCGAAAACCCAGGGCTGTTGGGACAAGCTGATGGCCGCGAAAGTGTTTGCACTGGGATTTTTCGTGGGAACACCGACAGCAGTGAAATATGTGCCAATGGCGGAAGCGAAGGAGATCCCGCTGGTCGGACTATTCACGGGAGCGCAACCCTTGTACACCCCGCTACGACGTTGGGTCATCAATGTGCGCGCCTCATATTTCGACGAGACCCGCGAACAAATCGATGGTTTATGGGACGCGCTACATTTCCGCAAGATTGCCGTAATTTATCCCGATGACGCCTTCGGAACCGCAGTACTGGAGGGTGTCGACGCCGCGCTCAAAACGAAAGGCGCGCAACCAACCGCGATCGCCTCGTATGCAAGGCAGACGAACCAGGTTTCCGACGCCATTGATAAAGTGCGAGCGACAAATCCGGATGCTGTTGTGGTTGTCGGTCCTTCGAACACCGTCGCGCCAATCTTGAAGCTGGCCCACGGGAGGAATTGGAAGCCATTATTCCTGACCGTATCGTTTGTAGGCACCGACGATTTAATTCAGGGTGCAGGGCCCGACGCTGAAGGAACTGTAATCACCCAAGTGGTGCCACCCTATTACCTGACCGATTTAAAAACGGTTGCGCTGTACCGGCGAGCCCTTCAGAAGTACATGCCAATCGCGCGGCCCAATTTTGTGAGCCTGGAAGGTTTCGTGGACGCGATGGTTCTGGTAGACGGCCTGAAAAAGGCGGGTAAGGACCTGACCCGCGAGGGACTGATCCAGGAAATCGAGTCAATGCATGAGGTCGATATGGGGCTCGGCTCAGAATTGAAACTGAACTATTCCTCCAAGTCGCATAAGGGATTTGACCATGTGATTCCCACCATTGTCCGCGGAGGAAGAGCAGTCCCGTTCACGGATTGGTCGATTGTGGCCCAGAAATAACCGCGGCCGCGCGCCTACTTGATCGCCGATTCTGCTTGATCGAAAGCGTGGTACGAAGACCGCACCAGCGGGCCCGATTCCACGTGCTTGAAACCCATCTGCTCGCCAGCACGCTTGTACTCCGCAAATTCGTCGGGATGAACAAAGCGCACCACCGGAAGGTGGTCTCGTGTGGGCTGGAGATATTGGCCCAAGGTAAGAATATCCGTACCCTGCGCGGCCAGATCCTGCATCGTGGCCAGTACTTCTGACCTTTCTTCCCCTAAACCCAGCATCATGCCCGTTTTTGTAGGCACGTCGGGATGCGTCTGCTTAGACCGGCGAAGCAGCTCCAGCGAGCGCTCGTATAAAGCGCCTTTCCGCACCTGCCGATATAAACGCGGAACCGTCTCGGTATTGTGATTGAGAATATCGGGCTTAACCGCGAGCACGGTATCAAGAGCGTTCCAGTCACCACGGAAGTCGGGTATGAGCACTTCCACTTTGCAATCTGGCAGACGCCGCCGAATTTCCTGGATTGTCCGGGCGAAAATACGAGAGCCGCCGTCGGGCTGATCGTCTCGATTGACGCTGGTGACCACGGCGTACCGCAAGCCCATACGGGCGGCCGCCTCGGCAACCCGCAAAGGTTCCTCTTCGTCGGGCGGACCCACCGGCTTGCCCGAGGGTACGGCACAGAAACCGCAGGCGCGGGTACAAATGTCGCCCAGAATCATGAACGTTGCAGTGCCATGTTCCCAGCATTCGCCCATATTGGGGCAACGCGCCGATTCACACACGGTATGAAGATCGAGCGTGCGCATGATCCGCTTCAGATTCTGGTAGCGTTCTCCACCGAAAAATTTCACCCGCAACCAATCGGGCCGCGGATGCGCATTAACTGGGGCCACCGGTGGAGCTGAGCCGTCGGCGATAATGTGGAAGGGCGAGGCCATATGATATAGGAACACATTTTACGTGGTTTCGTAGGGGCTGTCCAAAGTCGGCTCCGGCTTTGCAAACCTGACCCTCGAACTCACTGGCACTCTGGCATATACTTTTCGCGCTAGGGAGCAAATCATGCCCCTGCGCTTCTCGAGCCTATCGCTGTACGCGACCCTTGTATTGTTGTGCGCTGCCAATCTGGCAGCACAAGCCCCGCCTGACCCCAATAACCCAGCACAACCAAAAGACGACACCTGCGTTATCTCCGGCCTCGTAGTGGCAAAAACCGACGGAGCGCCGCTGAAAGGAGCCACGGTCCACCTGTGGAGCGGTGATGACCGGGAGCATACCATTGCTGCGAAGACCGGGCCTGACGGGCGATTCGAATTGAAAAATGTTCCTGCAGGCCAGTACCACATGAGCGTTTCACGCAACGGCTATTTCGCCGTGGAATATGGACAGAATAAGCCGAGCGATCCCGGCGCAATGTTCAGCCTACGTCCGGGAGAACACAAAACCGACTTAATGTTCAGGTTGGGACGCGCCGGGGTAATCACCGGGCGCGTGTTCAACGAGGACGGCGAGCCCATGGCACATGTCTTTGTCAGCGCTCAGCGCTTTGCCTATGAGAACGGCCATCGTGAGCTACAAATGAACGCACAATCCGAATCGAATGATCTTGGCGAATTTCGGTTATACGGCCTCTCGCCGGGACGCTATTACGTCAGCGCCGAGGAGCCTAAATGGGGTCATGTTGTCGGAGACCGGGAATTCAGTGATGCGTCGAAAAGCGCAGGCGAGAAAGGCTACGCCAAGATTTACTATCCCGACGCCACAGATCCCGGCAGGGCATCCCTGTTGGTCGTGAAAGAGGGAGAAGAAATTCCGTCCATCGATTTCTTGATGAAACAAATCAACGTCTATCGCATAACCGGGAAGATAGTGAACCTTGCTGCGAAAGCAGGACAGGGACACCGGCCATCGTTCGTGGAGATGTTCCGGCGCGGACAACGAAGTGACTTCATTACCTTCGGCGGAAATAAACAGCCAAAACCAGACGGCTCGTTCGAAATTCCCGAAGTGCCTCCAGGCGAATATACGGTCACGGCTATGGTATTCGACGAAGGCAAAATGTATTCAACACAACAGGACGTGGACGTGACTTCAGCGGACATCGATGGCTTGCTGCTTGCCGTTGGGAGCGGGGCAACGCTACAGGGTCGCATTATCTGGCAGGGCAAACCTGGCTTGGGGAAGGGAGACCTCAGCGTTTATCTGGAATCAGATCAAACTCGATTTGGCTTTCACGGAACCGATCACATTGACGAGAACTGGCAATTCACAATAAAAGAGGTTCCCGATGGAACCTACAACGTCAAGATAAACGGCCTGGACAAAGACTGCTATATCAAGGAAGTGCGCTTTGGCGATACCGTGTTGCCGGACACCGAGCTTCGTGTGCGAGGCGCGGGCGCGAATCTTGAACTGACTGTCAGCTCACGCGCCCCTGAAATCGACGGAGCCGTTTTGAACAAAGACGATCTGCCTGCGACAGGAGTGTGGGTTGTTGCGGTACCAGAAGAAAACAAGCGAAAATACTTGCGCCTGTACAAGTCCGAACTGACCGACCAATACGGACACTTTGAAATCCATGGGCTGGCGCCGGGAAAATACAAACTCTTCAGCTGGGAAGGGATTGAATCAAACGCCTGGGAAGATCCGGATTTTCTGAAAGAGTACGAGGAAAAAGGAAATTCCATAACAGTGCAGGACGCCGACAAAATGAGCATCGAATTAAAAGTGATTCCGGGCGCCACAAGCGACCTTAAAACTGAGTAACGCCCGTTGAGCCCAATGCAACAATCAACCGCCGCGTTACTCCAGATTCGCGATGTCATCCTGGAAACCTACGCCGTCAACGACGCCATGAATCAACTCCTGCTGAAGCATCTCGATGCGCGGGCTTGGCGCGCCCAACTGCGCCGAGTCGACGGCCGCGGCGGCCGCACCATTGCCGCCATTTTCGCTCATCTGCATAACTGCCGCCTCGTATGGATCAAGCATTCCGCTCCGCATCTCAAGTGTCCTGCGCCGCTCAAACCCGATCGCTGCACCATGAAACAAGCTGCCGCTGCCCACAAAAAGAGCGCCGCGCAGTGCCTCCGCATGCTCTCCGATGCTCTCTCGGCGCAGGCGAACCGCAGAGTCACCAGTTTTTCGCGGGGAAGCTGGACACGAGTTTGGCCTGCGGGCGCCACCATGTTCGCCTACATGTTCTCGCACGAGGCCCACCATCGCGGACAAATCCTGATGCTTGCGCATCAACTCGGACATCGCCTGCCCCCTCAAGCTTGGGGCGGCATTTGGCAGTGGGACAAGCTTTGGAAGCAGCATGGCTTTACTTCTCGTCCGCGCTAGTCGCTGAATCGCCCTCCCATATTCACTTGCATTAACCAAATCTATTAACTATGCTTAATGCCCGGTGCTTTGGAGTTCGACCATGTTCGTCAAATCGCTCCCCTTCATGGTCCTTGTTTGTTGCTGCACTTTGCTTGCTCCCGCTGTCCTTCTCCCTCAAGGGGAAACCACCAGCGCCATCCTCGGCGAGGTCGTGGATTCAACAGGCGCTGCCATTCCTGGTGCTCTCGTCTCTATCACCAACCACGACACAGGATTGCAACGCAGCGCCACCACAGACGGACAAGGTCGATTCGACTTCCCCCAACTCCTCCCCGGCAGCTACACCGTCAAGGTGACCGCTAATGGTTTCGACCCTCAGCAAAACGACAATGTGGTTTCCGGTCTTGGTCAAAAACAAACCGTCAATTTCACACTGAAACTCGCCAAAGCAAAACTCACCGTCGAGGTCACTGGCGAGTCCCCTCTCCTGAATCCCGATAACGCAAACACCTCCACTAACCTCAGCGCGCCCGCCTTGGAAAACCTCCCCAATCCTGGCGGCGACCTCACCTACCCACTGCAATTCGCTCCCGGCGCGCTAATCAATACGGCCGGCAGCGGAAATGATTTTGTAGGGGGCACGAATGGCTACGGCAATGTAGAGTTCAACGGCCTTCCCGCCTTATCCAATGGCTACATCGTTGATGGCCTTGAAACAAACGACCCGCTCACCAATCTCAACAGCGGACTTTCCACTAATCTCGTCCTTGGCCTTAACTCCATTTCCGAAGTGACCGTCAACACACTGTCCTACTCCGTGGATCAAGGCCGCTACGGCGCTTCACAAATCAACTATGTCACGAAGTCAGGAAGCAACCAGTTCCATGGCAATCTTTACGAACTCTGGAACGGTTCGCGCTTCAACGCCGCTGATTTCTTCACCAACTCTACTCCCGGAAATCACAAGCCCCGCTCCACGGTTAACCATTTCGGTGGCAGTATCGGCGGCCCCATTCTTCACAACAAACTTTTCTTCTTCTTCGACAGCGAATGGGTCCGCATTGCTCTCCCCATCGTTACGCCCGCGACGGTCCCCACTCCTGCGTTCCAAACGTATGTCTTGCAACAACTCCCTCTTGGGGGCATCGATTCGGTCACCGGTAGCGTCTATAAGCCGTCCCCTCAATCGGTGCCCTTCTACGAAAAATTGTTTTCTCTCTATGGGAAAACTGACGGAACCCCGCTCGCCGTTCTCGGCTGTCCTTTTGATGCGAATGGTTCGCCTTCGGCAATTCCCAACGATGGCAGCGGCTGCGCCAATCGCCAGAGCGTTTCTCACTCGAGTGATGACCACGAGCAGGTTCAAACCGCGCGAATCGATTACAACATCAACGAACGCAACAATATGTGGTTTCGCTTCCAGGCCGACAATGGCGTGCAGGCTGCCTACACCGACCCCATTAATCCCATATTCAACGCCATTTCTCCCCAGCCTCTCTATTCTTTTGCCGCAGGTTACACGCATGTCTTTTCGCAAAACCTCGTGAACTATTTCAATCCTGCCTTTTCCTGGTACGAAAGTCTGTTTGGTCCCGCGAATCTCCAGCAAACCCTTTCCGCTTTTCCGATAGTTCTGCAAGGGAGCGGCGCAAACGCTCCGTTCACGACCTTAGGTGGTTTGGACAACACTTGGATCCAGGGGCGCCGCGCGTCACGCTTCTTCATCAATGACAATCTGGCTTGGCGCCATGGCGCACATGAATTTAGCTTTGGCACCAATACGCGCATCTTTCGTTTAAACGATTATGATTTTGGTCAGGGTACCGTCCCAACGGTCACTTACACCACGCTTCCTCAGTTCATCTACGGAGTGGCCTCCACGGCGTCGCAAACGTTTCCAACCTCTGACAACGAACCATTTAATTTCCTCAACCTCGATTTTTACGCCCAGGACACCTGGAAGCTCACGAAGACTCTCACGTGGACCATCGGTTTGCGCGATACCTTTAATTCCAATCCGCTTAATCCACATGATCACATTGCGCGGCTCGCGGGATCTTTTGATTCGATTTCGCACGATGCAAACCAGCCGCTAAATACCGCAATCCATAGTGCGCTGGGCAACGTTTTTACCTCGACCCCATTGGCCATTCTCCAACCTCGAACCGCAATCGCCTGGCAATTCGCGCCGAACACACTGCTGCGTTCCGGATTCGGTCTTTTCAGCGACATCCTTCCCGGTACCATCGCCGATATAGTCGGAACCAATCCGCCCTATGTCCAGACATTTCAAGGTGGCCTGCTCGGCACTGTAGGTGGTGTGGCCATTGCCCCTGGTGTGCCAGGTAGTGCCCTCGATGCGGTTGTCGCCGCCCATCAAACGTTCGCGTCCGGCTTTTCCAGCGGCGAGCTTTCCTGTGCCTCCGCCTTGTCTAACCCCTCCACCTGCCTGCCTCCGGTGAACATCACTGCCATTCCCACTGGCGAGCTTCACGCCCCTTACTTTTTGCAATGGAGCCTCGGCATTGAACATCAATTTGGCCAAACCGCAAGCGTTCACGCACAATACGTCGGCACGCGAGCTGTCAACCAGCCCTACCTGACTCAGGTGAATGGCTATCAAACCGTTTGCGATGGCTGCTTCAGCCCATTTCCTTATCTACAACCCAGCGATCCTCGTTTTGCCGCGGTGACGCAATTCTCTACGGGAGCTAACAGCCACTACCATGGTCTGCAACTCTCCGCCGTCAAGCGTCTCGGGCACGGTTTCATGGGTCAACTGAATTACACCTGGAGCCGCTGCATGGATACTGTCTCCAACGGCGGCTTCTTGCAGTTCTCCGCGGGTGGTATTCTGTCTCCCTTGCCGGGTGATTTGCAGCGTGATTACGGTCCTTGTGATTACGACATCCGCAATAACCTCAACGCCCAATACGTCTACCAATTTCCTTCCAAATTCAAAAATCCTGCTCTTAGTCGCGTCCTCAATGGCTGGCAGGTATCAGGTACCTTCTTCTGGCATAGCGGAATTCCATTTTCGGTCCTGAGCACTCCATATTCCGCCAATGGCAACGGTATCGTGAATGGCAGTGGCCCCCAATTCGCCAGCGTGATTCCAGGTATCCCGCTCTATGAGCACAAACCAATCCCCGGTCTGACACAGCCGGGCACCGTCCAATGGCTGAATCCCAACGCTTTTGTCTCTGCCGTGGATCCGAGCACGGGTACGTGTTACGGAGGCGACAATTCGCGAAATTGTCAGTTCGGCAATCTCGGCCGGAACGCGCTCCGTGGACCGGATTTTTTCTGGAGCGATTTGTACCTTACGAAATGGTTCGCCATCACGGAGCGAGTGAAGCTTCGCTTTGACACACAATTGTTCAACGTGCTGAATCATCCCAATTTCGGATTACCCAGCATGGTTCTCGCTGGAGTTCCCGGCAAGCCTTCCACGCAAACCGGTTTCGGCGCGCTCACCTATACGACTTCGCCGCCCACGGGACTGCTCGGTGTCGGGTTGGGTGGAGACAGCACCCCTCGCATGATTGCCTTCCAACTTCGCCTTGAGTTTTGATCTTTGGCTCACAGCAGAGTAACGCGGAGCATCGCCAGTCTCCGCTGACCGCCTCAAAAACCGCATTAAAGCAAATTCAGTGCTGACTGATTCTCTCTTTTCACCTGCTTCATCGTGCAGTCGAGCGGCTTTTTGTCCGGACGCCACCGTAAAAACTTCGTGCCGTGGCGAAATCGCCCACCCGTAAAATGATCGAATTGCACTTCCACCACCAGCTTATTCTCGAGCGGTTCCCATTCCATGGAATGCTTCGTGCTCCAGCGGCTCATTCCGCCGGGAGCCTTCCCCGTAAACCCCGGCGGCATGATCAGTGCTTCTAATTTTCGCGTCAGCGCGGCGCGTTCCTCAGCGTGAATGGAGGAAGTGAAGCCCACGTGATCCAACAAGCCCTCGTCGTTATACAAGCCCAGCAGCAGAGACCCCACTTGCTTTTTCTTTTCCAGGTAACGGAACCCTCCAACTACGCAGTCCGCCGTCCTTTGTTTTTTGATTTTCTCCATGCCCGTACGCTTGCCGGTTTGATATGGCAAATCCATACGCTTTGCCACGATCCCGTCCAAGCCCACGCCCATGTGAAACCATTCGCGCGCTTGACTCAATTCGGCTGTCCTCGGCGAAAGTTGAATCGAACTGCTCTTCGCGAAATACTTTTTGGCAAACGCCTCCAGCCGTTTCCGCCTTTCTTCCAGAGGAAGTTTCGCCAGATTCGCGCCTTTGTCGTCGACCAGCAAGTCGAACACAATATACACACACGGCGTCGCTTCACTCAGCTTCTTGATGCGACTCGCCGCTGGATGAATGCGCATCAACAAATCGTCGAATGACAGATTCCCGTTTACCGGGATGACGATTTCCCCATCAAGAAGGAATTTTTTCGCGCGCACGTTCGCAAGCGCCGCGACCAGTTCCGGAAAATAACGCGTAAGCGGTTTTTGCGATTTGGATTCCAAGTCAATCTTCTTGCCGTCGCGAAACGCCAGGCAGCGAAATCCGTCCCACTTCGGCTCATACTGCCATTCAGGACCTTCGGGAAGTTCTGACGCAGGTTGCGCCTCCATCGGCTCATACGATGTTGTAATCGGAAGGCTCATAGCACTCGTCTTAAATCAACACGGCCACGTGAAGCGAGCAGTGGTTTCCACAAATCCCCAATTCGCGCCAGCCGTTTAGGAACATTCAGCATCGTGAAGTCTTCGATGCGCACTCCGCGCTCGACCTCCTCCCACGTGACTGGAGTCGAAACCGTCGCTGCTGGTTTCGGCCGCACTGAATAGACCGAAGCCAATGTCCGATTCCACGCGTTCTGGTTGTAATCGACCAGCACGTGCTCCGCGGGTCGTTTTGCAACGCGATACTCCGCCGTGACGACCTTCGGATGCCGACCCGCCAATTCTCGCGAGAACGCCTTCGCAAACGCCCACACCTCCTTTTGCTGCGGTCCACGAATGATGGGTACGTACACGTGAATGCCGCGCGATCCGGTGGTCTTTGCAAAACTTTTAATCTTTACCGACAACAGCGCGTCTCGCACCAACAGCGCGGTTTCCAGCACCCTTTCGAATTTTGTCCCCTCCACGGGGTCCAGGTCGAAATGCAAATAGTCAGGTTTATAGACGTTGTCGCATCGCGCGTACCACGGATTCAGATCAATGCAACCCAGATTCACAATCCAAAGCAGGGAAGCCACGTTCTGGATCACCGGGAAATCGATCACGTTTCCGGAAGCATGCTCGATGGAGCACACAGGGACCGAGCGTGGTCGCGGTTTCGGTGAGCGCTTCATGAAAAAGAACCCGCCGTTTATTCCATTCGGATAACGTTTCATGACCATCGCGCGGTCTTGCACATGCGGCAGCAGCCATCGTGACACGTCCAGGTAGTACTGCAGGAGATCGCGTTTCGTCAGCCCCAAATCCGGCCAAAACACTTTTTGTAAATTGGTCAGGTGAACAGGTCCGCCCGCCACCTCCAGATCACACTGGTTTACGCCACGTGGTATCTCGACAGTGCGGCGCACTTTCCCCACACGTGGCGGATTGGAGCGTTGCACAAGTCTCGTTGCCGTCGCCATCGGAAAGTCTGTCAGCAAAAAACACTTCAGCCTACTTACGAACCTTCGCCACGTCTGTACAGGCAAATACGCAACTTCCTGACGTTTATAAGGGATACCATCAACAACCCGCTTCGAACCAGCACCGCAATTGCGGGCGCTCTTACCGAGCAGTATGATGCAACTAAGTCCTCTCGCTCCAGACAAGGTGCTTCATGCCTGTAAACATTTTTTCGCGCCGTACCTTTGTCACCTTCGCCTCCGTGCTTCCATGGGCCTGGAAAGCTGCGGCCGCTTCCTCACCCATTCCCATGGGCATCGAGATGTACTCCGTACGCGATGAGTTGATGAAAGATCCGCAAGGAACCGTGCGCGCCATTGCCGCCATGGGTTATCAGGGACTCGAATTTTATGCCCCGTATTACGAATGGAGCCATGCGCAGGCGAAAGACATGAAGAAGCTGATGGACGATTTAGGGATTCGCTGTTTCTCCACGCACAACGACGCGTCTTTCATGACTAAGGACAAAATCCAAAACGCGATTGATTTGAATCTCAATCTGGGCAGCAAGTACGTCGTGATGGCCAGCTCACAACCCAAGCCCGGCCTTGATGGCTGGAAGGAAATCGCGGATCAATTAAACTTCGCCGCGGGCAAACTCGAGAGCGAAGGGCTGAAGGCGGGATATCACAATCATCAAACCGAATTTAAGCCCGTCGATGGCGTACGCCCCATGGAAATTCTGGCCAAGAACACCAAGCCCACGGTGATGCTGCAGCTGGACGTAGGCACTTGCTTGGAAGCGGGATCTGATCCCGTCGCCTGGATTCGTGCCAACCCCGGACGAATCCGTTCCGTTCATTGTAAAGATTGGTCGCCCGACCCCGACAAGGGTTACTCCGTGCTCTTCGGCGAAGGTACCGCTGATTGGAAGGCAATCCTCGCGGCAGCTCAGACCACCGGCGGTGCTGAATACTACTTGATGGAGCAGGAAGGCAGCCGCTATCCCGAATTGGAAACTGCCAGAAAATGTCTCGAAGCCTACCGCGCCAAGGGTTTCTAGACGCCCAAGAATCTCGCCGCCGCCTCCGGTGAACATCGAAACCCGGTAAATCGCGAAACGAACTGTTTTCATATCACTACTGGCTTGTGAATTTCGGCCTTGACATACGCCAAAATTGGCGTATTTAATCGTTTTAAACAACCGGGGAGTCCCGTGTTCCAAAGCCTGCCCGCTCATCCTTTGTGTCCGACGAGGGAGCGCGGTCGATCCCCCACGACTGTGGTGCAACAGTTCAAGCAGCAATCGCGACGGTGCCGTGACTCACTGCTAGGTTCGCCTGTGCAAAGGAGATCGCCATGCAAGCACTGTTTTCTGGACGACGTTCCCAGCGCCTCCAAACAATTTACCGTTCCATCCTCTTCGCAGTACTGCTGTTTGTTCCCCTGGTTTTAGCTGCTCAAGGGTACTTCGGCACGGTCAGTGGTGAATTGACGGACCCAAGCGGCGCGGTAGTCGCTGGCGCGAAGGTGGTCCTGACGGACCAAGCCAAAGGTTTCGTGTACAACGCTACCTCCGACAGCGCCGGTCGCTATCTGTTCGCCACCATCCCTCCAGGCTCGTATACCGTCACCGTAAATGTGCCAGGGTTCCAGACAGAGGAGCGCACGGGCATCAAGGTCAGCGTCAGCGAAAACGCCACGGCGAATCTGAAGTTGCGCGTAGCTGGGGCGAGCCAAAAGATTGAAGTCTCGGAGCAGGCGGAGAATGTGAACACCGAGGACGCCGTAACCGGCCAGGTCGTCAATCGCAAGTTCATCAGCGACCTGCCACTGGTCAATCGCTATGTGCTGGACTTTGTGACGATTGCCCCGGGCGTCACCCAGGCGAGCGATCAGAACTCCGTCGGCGACACCGGGACCAACTTCGTTTCCAATGGCAGTCGCAACGCTAGCGCCGACGTCCTGATGGATGGCGCCTCCATTACCAATTTCGAGCCCAATGGCGGCATTACCTACGTCACCTACACTCCCTCTGCGGAAGCGGTCGAGGAATTCAAGGTGCAGCAGTCCAACTTCAGCGCCGAATATGGTTTCTCCGGCGCTGCCGTCGTCAACATGATCACCCGTTCCGGCGGCAATTCTTTCCACGGCAGTGCCTACGATTACCTTCGCAATACCATCACCGACGCGAACAGCTGGTTTGCCAACGCCGCCGGACAGCCCATTGCGCCCGTCCATCGCAACAATTATGGCGGCACCTTCGGCGGTCCGATCAAAAAAGATAAGATGTTCTTCTTCTTCGATTGGGACGGCACTCGCTCCTCCGATATCACCGCGCCTCAGGCTGGCGTCCCCAGCGCTGCCGAGCGCACCGGCGATTTTGGCGAATTGTGCGGCGCAAACGGCGGCTCCTTTGATCCCACCGGTATGTGTGTAGATTCCACTGGGGCGCTGCTTCCCGCCGGCCAGATTTGGGATCCTTATACCGGCACATACCAAAGCCCGTCGGGTGGCGCCTCCGGTGCCTACCGCAGCGCTTTTATTCCCTACAACAATCTTGCTACCTATACCAGCCCAGGAAATCCCAACCTGAACGGCACGCAATTCCAGTTACCGCAGGTCCCCGGCAACCTCATCGATCCGGTCGCGCTTAAGATGTTGAGTTACTTCCCCGCGCCTAACTACTCCGGTGGCGGTATCTATGACAACTGGGTGGGCTCCGGTGCCAACAAAAGTTCCAACGATCAGTTCGACTTTAAGCTGGACTATCGCTTCAACCAAAAAAATCAGATCAGCGTCCGCTATTCCCAGGACTGGAATCACTACACTCCCTTCAACTGCTTCAAAAACTTTACCGATCCCTGTGGCAGCGGATCGAATAAGGGCACCGCTCATCTCTTTGCGATCAATGATACGCACACCTTCAGCCCAACGCTCATATTGACCAGCACGTTGGGCTTCACCCGCGGCACGCTAAACATCGATGCCTACAACAAAAGCTTGAACCCTGACCCGCTGGGCACGCTTGGTTTCCCTTCTTATCTCCAGTCCAATGGTTTTCTCGGTGTCCCCGCAATTGGCATTAACGATTATTATTCCGCCAGCTATACCAGCATTGGCCAGGATCCTTATGGGAACTACAGACAGGGTTCGAACACCGGCCAGTTGACGGAACTGCTCACCAAAATCCACGGAAACCATGAACTGAAATTCGGATTCGAAGGCCGCATCCATCAGCAGAACTACATTCAGACCAACGCTCCTCTCGGCTTGTTCAGCTTCAATGCACTGGGCAGTTCCCAGTGCCCCATCCCTGACAATACGCAGTGTGGTGGCGACAGCTTGGCCAGCTTCCTGATGGGCCAAATCTCCACCGGGAATCCCTACGGCAGCACCTACGAAATTCAGTTCGAACCCGCTACGGAAAATTTCCAGTTTGCCGGATTCGGCCAGGACAACTGGAAGATCACCCCGAAACTCACCTTGAACATCGGCCTCCGCTATGATGTCTCGCTTCCCCGCACAGAACGCTACAACCGTATGAACTGGTTTGATCCCAACGCAACCAGTCCACTGAACGGCGGCACCCTCTCCTACACGGATCCGATTACTGGACAGCCTGTCACTCGTCCGCTGCTCGGCGGTGAAGTGTTCGCCAGTTCCAGCACCCGCACGAACTGGTTGACGGACTGGAAAGACATTCAACCTCGTCTCGGTTTCGCCTATCAGTTCGACAATAAGACCGTCATCCGCGGTGGCTTTGGTATCTATTTCGGACAGACGCGCTCCGGCGCAAATGGCTTGCTGAGCTACGGTTCACAAGGCTTCAACCAGTACACCAATCCGGTTACCACTTATCAGAACGATGGCGCCACGCCCTACCTGCATTTGAACAATCCCTTCCCCAATGGATTGATACAGCCGACGGGCAGTTCCCTCGGTTTGTTGAATGACGTTGGCTACGGCGCCATCGGCCCGATCCGCAACTCCTTCTATGCAAAAACCCCATACGAGGAAAGCTGGAGTTTTGGATTCCAGCGTCAACTGACCTCCAGCACGGTTTTCACTGTGGATTATTTGGGCAAGAGAGGCGTGCACCTGTACTACCAAGGGCTGAACACGTTAGACATTCTGGGACCCCAAGTGGAGAACATGACCACAGACCAGATCAGCAACCTGACGAACTACGTGCCCAATCCTTTTGCTTCCATTCTCACCGGTCCCTATTACGCAAACAGCAGTCTCACTAGCCCAACGGTTCAGGCGTATCAATTGTTGCTGCCCTATCCGCAGTTCACCGGCGTAACCACCGATGAGCCACCCGTTGCTTATTCCATTTATCACGCATTGCAAATCACCCTGGAAAAGCACTTTTCCCATGGCTTGCAAGTCTCTGCCAATTACACTTTTTCTAAATCCATCGATGACTCCTCCGTTTACGACGGCAATGTGTCTTGGCTCGCAGCTACTTCAAGTAACATCTACGGCCCGCAAGATCCGAACAAGCCTTGGCTCGATAAAGGGCTCTCGGTTTTCGACATCCCCCACGTGTTCAAACTGAACTATACGTACGATTTGCCCGTGGGCCGCGGCAGACCTTACTTGAGCGACATGCCTCGCCCGCTGGAGCTCCTCATCGGTGGTTGGAAGACCGCCGGGGTTTGGGTGGTTCATGACGGCTTCCCATTGGTCTTCATTACCGAAAATGGCGGAACCCCGATCCCAACCTACGGACAACAGCGGCCCAATTGGGCTGGTACCTTGGAGAAAACTGGCGGCTCGGATGGCAACTGGGTGAACAGCTACTTCGCAAATCCCAATGCCTTGCAATTGCCGCCCGCTTACACCCTCGGCGATGTATCTCGCACTTTCGGCGGCATCCGTTCGCCTTTCTTCTTCAGCGCAAATCTATCCATCAGCAAAGATTTCGCGCTCTCTACGACCCACGAAGACATGAAGCTGGAATTGCGCCTGGAGGCGGAAAACGCCTTCAATCACCCTGTCTTCGGTACACCCAATACGACGGTAGGCGATCCCAGCTTCGGAGTAATCAATTACACCGCCGTCGGGCCCCGGCAAGGCCAGCTAGCTCTGAAGTTCTTGTTCTGAGCCCAAGCCCAGCGGCAACACCGCTAACCTCGAAGCTGCCGCCCTAATAAAACTTGTAGCGCCGGCATCCTGCCGGCTCCCACTCTGTTCAGCGTGTGGCACCTGCCGACTCGTTTCCCGCATTCGCCCGCGTTGGCGTAAACTTCATTTGGGAGAAGTTTCCTATGCCTACCAAATATGCCCTGCGAGTCAACGGGCAGACCTTTTCTCTCGAAGCGGAACCCGATTCAACCCTGCTCTCCATCCTTCGCGAACAACTCGATCTCACCGGAACGAAATACGGATGCGGTGAAGGCCAGTGCGGCGCGTGTACTGTGCTGATCGACGGGCGTGCGCATCGCTCGTGTATGACTCCCGTTGCCACCGTCGCCGGAAAATCCATCGTCACCATTGAAGGCTTGCCCAAAGGCGATCGCTTGCACCCGGTTCAGCAAGCGTTTCTCGACGAAGGTGCAATGCAGTGCGCCTATTGCACTTCCGGAATGATCATCTCCGCCGTCTCCCTTTTAAATAATCGGCCCAACCCCTCCGACGTGGAAATCTTGCAATTCATGCAAGGGAATATCTGCCGCTGCGGGACCTATCCGAGAATTGTCGCGGCCATCCGCCGCGCGAGCGCCGAGGAAAAGGAGGCCGTCCGATGACACGCAAAGCCGAACTGGCGGCCGGACTCGAACCGGAGCGCTACGAACTTCACTCTCCCGTATCCGTCATCTTCGAAGGCGGCCGTCGTGACTTCTTCAAGTTTCTCGGGGCCGGCCTCGCCGTGGTCTGCGCCGCTTCGAAAACCGGAGCTCTTCAGGAATCCGGCCGCACGCGTCGCAATAGCGAAGACGATCTGCCAAAAGAAATCGATGCCTGGCTGCACATCGGAGAAAACGGCGAAATCACTGTGTTCACTGGGAAAGTTGAAGTGGGCCAGAACATCCGCACTTCGCTCTCGCAAGCCGTTGCCGAGGAACTGCGCGTCCCCTTGCCTTGCGTTCGAATGGTCATGGGCGACACCCAACTCGTTCCCTTCGATATGGGCACATTCGGTAGCCGCACTACTCCGGTGATGAATTTGCTCCTCCGCCGAGTCTCTGCGGCAGCTCGCGACACGCTGATTGCTTTGGCTGCCAAACAGTGGAATACCAATCCGGGGAATCTGACCGCTTCCGACGGAAAAATTTCCGACCCGAAATTGAATCGTTCGGCGACGTATTCCGAACTTGTGAAAGGTCAGCAGATCACGCAACTCCTTCCGGACGAAGACCCTTTGATCCCGCCCTCGCAATGGAAGATTGCCGGCCAACCTGTCCGGAAGGTCGACGGCCGCGATTTTGTCACCGGCAAGCATCGCTATCCATCGGACTGCACCCTGCCTGACATGCTTTATGGCAAGGTCGTGCGTCCGACTTCGTTCGGCGCAACTCTGGTTTCCGCCGACACCCATGCAGCGGAGCAGATGCCCGGCGTTACTGTCGTGCGCGATGGAGATTATCTCGCCGTCGCCGCGCCCAGCACCGCGCTGGCGGAGAAGGCCGCTGCCTCCATAAAAGCCGAATGGAAATCTGATCCGCAGATTTCCAACAAGGAACTTTTCGAATACCTGAAAAAGCACGTCTCAACCGGCGAGCGTCAGGCCGCCCATGAAACCGGCGATGTGACAAAGGCGTTCGCCTCCGCCACTCACAAATTGACTTCCTCCTTCACCATTCAATACATCGCGCACGCCCCGCTCGAGCCTCGCGCCGCTCTGGCGGAATGGAAAGGTGATCAGCTCACGGTCTGGACCGGCACGCAACGGCCTTTTGGTGTTCGCAGCGAGCTTGCCACCGCGTTCCATTTGCCCGAAGAAAAAATTCGTGTATTGATGCCGGACATGGGCTCTGGCTATGGCGGGAAACACACCGGTGAGGCAGCGCTGGAAGCCGCGCGCCTGGCGCGAGCGGCAAAACGGCCCGTAAAAGTAATATGGACACGCGAAGAGGAGTTTACCTGGGCGTACTTTCGCCCCGCCGGCGTAATCGAAGTAACCAGTGCGGCGGACGCTGACGGTAGACTCACCGCATGGGAATTCCATAATTACAATTCAGGCGGCGCAGGCATTCGGACCTACTATGAGGTGCCGAATCAGCGTATCGAATTTCATCCCGTGGATTCGCCGCTTCGGCAAGGCTCATACCGCGCCCTGGCTGCCACCGCCAATCACTTCGCGCGCGAAGTGCACATGGACGAAATTGCCGCGTCGTTGAAAATGGATCCGCTGGAGTTTCGCCTGAAAAATCTGAAGGAAGAACGTCTGCGCGCCGTATTCGAAAAAGGCGGGGAGCAGTTCGGCTGGCACAAACCGCGCCCCGCCAGCCATGGTTTCGGTGTCGGCGGCGGTTATGAAAAGCTTGGCTACATCGCGACTTTCGCCGAAGTCTCCCTGAAGCCCGAAACCGGTGAGCTCAAGATTGAACGTGTCCTCACCGCTTTTGATTGTGGTGCCGTGGTCAATCCCGACGGTGTGCGCAACCAACTCGTCGGCGCAAATATCATGGGACTCGGCGGTGCCATTTTCGAAGCCGTCCAGTTCGAGAATGGGCGTATCCTCAACAATGCATTTTCGAAATACCGCGTCCCAAGGTTCCGTGATGTTCCGCCCATGGACGCGCTTCTAATCGATCGCAAGGATCAACCATCCGTAGGAGCAGGCGAGGCTCCCATCCTGGGAATCGCTCCTGCGATTGCCAATGCGATTTTTGCGGTCACCCATATCCCTCTGCATTCCATGCCGATGGGCCCGCAACTCGTCTCCCACGGCTATCAACTCTCCTGATCAACTGGAGTGCGGGAGCCCAGCTCCGCTTTTCGCAAACCTCACCGAACCAAAAATCGCCCAGCGGCAGCCCTGCTGCCGCACGCGAAAGCCGTGGCGTATCGCGGGCATTCTCGTATTCGCTACGCCGTTACATAGCAACACCGCGCGGCAGCCCTATCAAAAAAAGACGACGACTGACCTCGTCGTCGTCCTTACCAATTCATCCGTGGGCGCTGAGCCGTTAGCCTACTTCTTGCGGTGCGGAGACTTCTTGTCCAGCGTGCGTACCAACTGTCTCGCGCTCGGCGGTGTTTTCACCGCGTCCTTGAGCACAATTGCTTCGGCATTCACTTCTTTGCCGTACAGCTTTTTGTTCGCATCGTTGTCCGGGCGAAGAGTCGATCCTTCCAGGGAAACCCCCGCGAACGCACCACGCGCCCGCGAATAGCTCAGGATTTCCGCCCGCATCGTGACATCCGTCGCCGCCGAAGCGGTACGGCCCACCGGTCCCGCCGCCGCCGATGCGTCGCCTCCTATTTTCACTTTGCTCGTCAGAATCCCTTTGGCGCTCCGGTCGCTCATCAGCAAGAGCACGAAATCAGTCGCCTCGCCTCCGATCTGCAATCCCACGCTGCCACCTTCCAGGGCCATCATTGTCGGAGGACCCCAAGGTCCCTCAAAATTCGGACCGCTCCGGCAGGTCATTACGCCACGGCCGTAACTCGCTCCCACTATGAATGCTGCCTTCAAGACCGAAGGCAACACCACCACGCAGTAAGCCTTGTTCAGAACGTCGGAAGGAATATCGTCCGGCACATTCAGAATCTCGGTCATGACCTTCCCCGCGTTCTCCACGCGGTCGACTTCTTTGGTGTCGTCGGCGACCATTATGTTCGAACCCGTGAATGCCACGAACAGCGCAGCGAGCAAACTGATACTCACTTTTCTCATATAGCTCCTTGTGTGTTTCTATGCCGGGACCATCAGGTCGATTCGGCGAGCGGGCGGTGCCGGGCGATTATAGGCCACACCGGAGACAAAACGGTACAAGAAAAGTATCGAAATCTGTTTCAAGATGGGAAGCCGCTGTAGTTCACGACGAATCAGGACCAGACCAGTCGTATTAGGCGATGCATTACTCATCATCTGTGCTCTATTCCGTTGACTTTTTCCGCTGCTGTTGCAACCATTGAGCATCCTTTCGACCTTCCCGTGGTACAACTTGCGCGGGAGCGTTTCTCTCCTCGTTGCATTACTTCGCAAGCTGCTCAGACTTTTCGTCAAGCTCGACCACTTTGGTCACTCATTACGGCTGTCTCGATTCGCTCCGCGACGAAGGGGTACCGTGCGCTATTCCTGGCTAATTCCCGAGGGCGGCTCTCAGTATCGGAACTGCCTTCCTCTGTCCACCCCATCGCGCATGGCAGCGCGTAGCCAGCGGCTTCGCAAATTACTGGACACGACCCACCCGTTGGGACTATTACGGGTATCACCAAAATCTGAGCGGTTCGTATCAGGATTCCTACCCTACTCGAAATTTTCACGCCAACCTGATTACGCTGTCCGTTCGGTACGGTTTTAGACCGGGGAGGAAGCGAGAATGGTCCTCGCCGAAATTTATCTAGAGGAGAGCAAAATGGAAATGAAACTGAAGAACCTCGGAGCAATCATGCTCGCGGGCACGCTGCTCGCAGGCGTTTGCCTGCTGGGGTCGCCGGCGAAGGCTGATGTGGCCTCTGCCGAGGCAACTTTCAAAACCAAATGCGCCGGTTGTCACGGAGCGGACGGCAAGGGCAAGGAAGCCATGAAGACGCGCGACCTCGCCTCTGCCGACGTCCAGAAGCAAAGTGACGCCGAGCTCACCACCATTATCGCCAACGGCAAGCCGCCCAAGATGCCGGCCTTCAAGTCCATGACACCGGATCAGGTAAAGGATATGGTCGCCTACATCCGCTCGCTGAAGAAGTAATCCCAGCGAGCTGATCGATATCTGGCACGAAGCGCGGGCGCTCCTACGCGCTTCGTGCAAAGAAAACAATAAGGAGGAAGTGATGAAGAAGGTTTTGTCAGGAATAGCAGTCCTAGCAGCTCTGTGTTTCGCAGCTTCCGTCGTCCAAGCTCAGGATGCCGCCAATGGTGAAAAGACCTATAAGGCAAAGTGCGCGGCTTGCCACGGCGCGAACGGTGAAGGAAAACCGGCCATGAAGGCACCTGCGGTGAAGGGCAAGACTGCTGAAGAAATTCAGAAGCAGATCTCAACGGATCCAAAGCACGCCTCCTTCAAGAGCTTGTCTGCGGATCAGGTCAAGGAACTCGCCGCTTATCTGGCGACCTTGAAGTAGCTAAAACTACAATCGCCGGTGCGCCTGCTGTGCAGGCACACAACAATGCTGTTCGTGTATGAGCCCCGGCGCATCCTTCGCTGGGGCTCGTCTTGTTTTCGCGATACAGCTATTTGTTCGAAAAGGAATGTGAGGATATTCGCCCCCATGGCTCCGCAAAATACGCTGAAAGATTGGGTCAGGTTACTCTACTATTTCAGCCAGAACACGATTAGCCTGATCGGTGTAGTTCTCACCACCAGCACTGCCATCACTCTGATCGGCTTTTGGATTTACGATTTTATTCTTCCCGGTCCGCCCCATCCTTATGTCGGCATTCTGATCTTTCTGCTCCTTCCCGGTATTTTCGTTCTCGGTCTGCTGCTCATCCCGCTTGGCATCTTCCTCCGGCGCCGCAAGTTGCGGCTGGCTGGAGAGCTGCCCTCGATTTACCCCGCCGTCGATTTGAAAACGCCCATGGTTCAGAACGGCTTGATTTTCGTTGGCGTAGCCACGTTACTCAACATCATGATTTTCGGATTTGCGTCCTATCGCGGTGTCTCGTACATGGATACGACAACCTTCTGCGGCCAGACCTGCCACACGGTAATGGCCCCCGAATTTAGCGCCTATCAGGGTTCGCCGCATTCACGCGTAGACTGTGTGGAATGTCACATCGGTCCGGGAGCAGGTTGGTTTGTGAAGTCCAAATTATCCGGGCTGCGCCAGGTTTTCGCGGTCACTTTCAAGATTTACTCGCGGCCGATTCCTTCCCCTGTCAAATACCTCCGCCCCGCCCGCGAAACCTGTGAACAGTGCCATTGGCCGGCTCGCTTCACCGGCGATAAATTCCTGGTGAAGACCAATTACAAAGAAGACGAGAAGAACACTCCACTCACCACCGTGCTTCTCGTCAAAGTCGGAGGCCGCACCTGGCAAGGATCTGTCGGCATTCATGGCCGCCATTTGGATGCTGGTTCCCGCATTCACTATATTTCCATCGATGAACAGCGCCAGGTCATTCCGGTGGTGGATTACACCGACGACAAGGGCAAGACTATCGAGTTTGTCTCCACCGATATCAAGGCCACCAAAGAACAACTCGAAAAGGGCGAACATCGAGCTATGGATTGCATCGATTGCCATAATCGTCCCACCCATGCCTTCGAACTGCCCGAAAATGCCGTGGATTTGCGCATGTCTCGCGGTTTGATTAGCCCAGACCTGCCTTTTGTCCGCAAAAAAGCTGTGGAATTGCTGAAAGTGAATTATCCCGATCGCGACACAGCCAAAGCCCAGATCATCGAAGGAATCACCAGCTACTACAAATCTACTTATCCCGACGTGTACAACACGAAACGCGCTCTGGTGGAACAGGCCGCAAGCACCACCGCGGACATCTACCTGCGCAACGTTTTTCCCGACATGAAGGTGACCTGGGGAGTCCATCCCAACAATCTCGGCCACAATGATTTTCCCGGTTGCTTCCGCTGCCACGACGGATCGCACACCAGCGCGGACGGCCAGACGATATCCAACGATTGCACCGCTTGCCACAATTTATTGGCGGTGCAGGAGGAAAAACCCAAGATCCTCACGGACCTGGGATTGCAGTAACCACAATTTGATGGGTCCGCATGGGCCCGGAGGTAGCGCCTTATGAGCTCCAAACGAGCGCAAAGGCAAGGACGCATCTGGCTGTTCTGCTCCTTGCTACTCGCGCCGGCGTGGGTGCTCGCTCCCACTCGCGTTACCGCAAAAGATAAAAATGCCCATCCGCTAAAACAAGATGAAGCTTGCTTAGCGTGTCACGGCACAGTCGGCATGAAGTCCGCCAAGGGCAAAGATATTTCCATTAATCCTGTGAAACACGCGGCCAGCGCTCACGGCATTCTCGCTTGCCAGGATTGCCACACATCGATTAAGGATTTCCCGCACCCTGCGAAAATCGCCAAGGTGGAATGTGTCACCTGTCACGATCAGGAAGCCAAGTCTTTCTCCACGAGCGCGCATTCCATTCTCGGCGATTCCGCTTGCGCTACCTGCCATGGCAGCGTGCACGAGCTAACCACCACGGAAACCCTTGCGCCCGCTAAGTGCTCCGAATGCCATGCGGACGAAGTGAAGCAGTTTAGTTCCAGCATTCACGGGCAGGCTGCCGCGCGTGGAGATAAAGATGCCCCGAAATGTTTTTCCTGCCATGGTGCGATTCACGAAGTGAAGGCGGCCACCGAACCGGACTCAACCGTAGCGCGAAAGAATCTCGCGGACACCTGCGCCAAATGTCATAGCGATCCGGGATTTTTGTCTCGCCACCAGATCCCGGTCGCTCATCCCGTGGAATCCTACAAACAAAGTGTGCATGGCCGCGCCGTTGCCGCCGGCAGCCAGAAAGCTGCGGACTGCAACAGTTGCCATGGAAACCACGATATCTATCCGGCCAAGGATGCGCGCTCCCGCGTCAATCACTGGAAGGTCTCGCAAACCTGCGCGGAGTGCCACGGCGAAATTGCCAAGACTTATAACCAAAGCGTCCACGGCGTCGCAGTACAGGCCGGCGTCAAAGATGCTCCCGCATGCGTCGATTGTCACGGAGAGCACCTCATCCTGGATCCAAAGAACCCCGCTTCTCCCGTAAATGCCGCCAACGTTTCCGCGGAAACCTGTGGCCGCTGCCACGCCAGCACCCGCATGGCGCAACTTTACGATCTTCCCGCGGACCGTGTTCCTTCCTATGCCGACAGCTATCACGGACTAGCGCTCAAGGGCGGGCGGCTCACTGCGGCCAATTGCGCTTCGTGTCACGGCGTCCACAATATCTTCAAATCCAGCGATCCTCGTTCCACGGTGAATACCACGAATCTTCCTACAACGTGCGGGAAATGCCACACCGGTGCGAATCAGGCACACTATGCGATCGGACCCATTCACGTACAGACCGGTTCGGGACCGAATCACCCCGTCGTTCGATTTATCCGCTGGACGTACCTGGCCCTCATCCCGGTCACTCTCGGTTTCATGTTGCTCCACAACTTACTCGACCTTCTCAGTAAGCTTATTCGCCGCAAACCACGGCGCGAAAGCACCGAAGTGGCGTTGCGCATGCCGCTGTGGTTTCGTATCGCACACTGGGGCATCATGGCGAGTTTCCCCACACTTGTGGTGACCGGCTTCGCGCTCAAATATCCGGAGGGTTGGTGGGCAAAACCGCTATTGATCTGGGAAGCCAATGCAGGCGTGCGGGGCGGATTGCACCGCACCGCTGCAATCGTCATGCTCGCCTCGACCGCCTTTCACTTCTTCCACCTGGCCGTGAAGAAGCGCGACCGCTCCTTCGTATCGGCGATGATCCCGAAAATCAAAGACGCCACCGACATGCTCGATGTGCTTCGCTACAATCTCGGCCTTTCCAAACAGGAACCCAAGTTCTCAAAATTCAACTACGCCGAAAAAATGGAATACTGGGCCTTCATGTGGGGCACCATCGTGATGGCCCTTTCCGGTTTCCTGCTGTGGTTCAACAATTTCGCACTACGCCATTTCCCCAAGTGGATCACCGATGCGGCCACCGCGGTGCACTGGTACGAAGCCCTTCTCGCCACCTTCTCCATCCTGCTTTGGCATTTCTATTTGGTCATCTTTGATCCTTCGGTCTACCCGATGGACACCGCATGGCTCGATGGAAAAATACCAGCCGACCATTATCGACACACTCGGCCCGCCTATTATCGCGAACTGGTGCGACGCGGCCTGGTGCAGGCCCCGGAAGATTCCACGGACGCGGAAGCTGCTCAACTCGTACGCGGCGACGATTAGAGGCGGCTGGCCCACTCACGTAAACGCATCGCAGAGGTGTGGTAGTGTTTTGCGTGAGGAGCAACGCGACACCATGTCCATTCGGACAATCATCGAGCCGTTTCGCATCAAGAGCGTAGAACCGATTCGCCACACTACCCGAGCCCAGCGCCAGAAATTAATCGAAGATGCCGGCTACAATCTATTCCTCGTTCCCTCCGAAAACATTCTCATCGACCTGCTGACCGATTCCGGCACTTCCGCCATGTCCACAGAGCAGTGGGCTGCCATGATGCGCGGCGACGAATCGTATGCCGGTTCTCCCAGCTTCATGCGATTTCGCGATTCGGTTCAGGGCATTTTCGGATTCCGCCACGTGATTCCCACTCATCAAGGCCGCGCCGCCGAACGCATCCTCTTCAATGTGATGTGCAAAAAGGGCGACATCGTCCCCAACAACACGCATTTCGACACCACCCGCGCAAATTGCGAATTCGTAGGTGCGCAAGCCATCGATCTTCCCATTCCCGAAGCCAAAGAGCCCTCGCACCTTCATCCCTTCAAGGGAAACATGGATACCGCTCGGCTTTCCGCGCTGATCGAAGAGCACGGCGCAAAGAAAATCCCCCTTGTGATGCTGACAATCACCAACAATTCCGGTGGCGGCCAGCCGGTTTCTCTCGCCAACATTCGTGAAGTGAAACAAATCTGCAAAAAACATGGCATTGCGCTCTACATTGACGCGTGCCGCTTCGCAGAAAACGCCTATTTCATCAAATTGCGCGAACCCGGTTACGCAGACAAAACTCCGCGGCAAATCGCGCGCGAAATGTTTTCGTACGCCGATGGCTGCACCATGTCCGCAAAAAAAGATGGTCTCGCCAATATTGGTGGCTTCCTCTGCACCAATGACGATACCCTGGCGCAGCAGGAAAAAGATCTCCTGATCCTCACCGAAGGTTTCCCAACCTACGGCGGCTTGGCTGGTCGCGACCTGGAGGCCATCGCGGTGGGCTTGAACGAAGCCCTGGAAGAAGACTATTTGCACTATCGCATCGCCTCCACCGCATTTCTGGGAAATCACATTGCCAAGGAAGGCGTGCCCATCGTGCAGCCTCCCGGTGGCCACGCAATTTACCTCGATGCCCGCGCTTTTCTACCGCACATCCCCTTGATGCAATTTCCAGGTGTGGCTCTCGCCGTCGAACTGTATCTCGAAGGCGGCATTCGCTCCGTGGAGATCGGCACGTTGATGTTTGGCGAGCACGCCACCATGGATCTCGTGCGGCTGGCCATTCCCCGACGCGTGTATACGCAAAGTCACATCGAATACGTCGTTGAAGTGATTTTGGATGTCTGGCGCCGTCGAGACAAAATCGCTGGCTACGAACTTGTCCATCACGCTCCTTTTCTCCGACATTTCACCGCCCGTCTGAAACCGCTGACAATTTAACCTCGCGCGAGCACTCTGGTCTCCTTCGTGCTTCCTTACTAACAAGTTGCTGTCGATTCCGGGTCCTGCCAGGGCCGTCGCCCTGGGACTCGTCATCCGCGCCGAGCTAAGCGTCTGAACTTGCTGATCTTACGCGGATGGCCAAAGGGGTGGCTCACCGCGCTCATGCACCCCGTTCAAGCTTCGCCGCCGCGGGCCCGGGGAATCCCCACAACTCCTGAGTCTTCTGGCTCAGTGCACCTAAGGAGCTTTCGCCATGAAAGCCAATTCGGAAGCTCGCGGTCCGCGCCTTAGCATCGACGCGTTGAAAGCCGCCGCCACAGAAATGCGCGCCATGAATCTCGTCAGCATTTTTGCCGCAGGTTCGGGACACCCCGGCGGCACTCTATCCATCATGGACATTGCTGCCGCGCTTTATCTAAACGTGCTGAATCATGATCCCGCGGATCCAAACTGGCCTCACCGCGACCGCGTTTTCTGGTCCGCCGGGCACAAAGCCCCGGCACTATACGTTGCGTTAGGGCGCGCCGGATATTTTCCCTTGGACGACGTCGTGTTGCTGCGTCAACTGGGCGCCAGTTTCGAAGGTCACCCGAATTGGCTCAAAGTTCCCGGCGTGGAAATTTCCAGCGGTTCGCTCGGACAGGGTCTTGGCGCCGCGGTGGGCAGTGCACTTGCTGCAAAACTGCGTGGCGACAACTACCGCGTCTACGCCATTATGGGCGACGGCGAACAGCAGGAAGGCAGCGTCTGGGAAGCGGCGATGGCTGCCGGACATTACAAACTGGGAAATTTGTGTGCCATTGTCGATGTGAATCGCTTGCAGATCGACGGCTGGGTAAAAGACGTGATGAGCGTGGAGCCGCTATCCGCGAAATATGCCGCATTCGGATGGAACGTCATCGAAATCGACGGCCACGACATGCCACAGATTCTCACCGCCTTTACGCGCGCTCGCCAACACACTGATCAACCCACTGTAATTCTCGCCCGAACCGTGAAAGGCAAGGGCGTCTCGTACATGGAGAATGAAGCCAGTTGGCACGGCACCGCGCCCAAAAAGGATCAGTTCGAAAAAGCCTTAACCGAATTGTTGACCCCCGATTTTCCGCGAGCACGGGTAGATGCGCTGCTCAAGCGGGCTGCAACCAACGCCGCTGAGGTCACTCAAAAAACGAAGCAGGGCATTCCCAAGTTTGCCAACGACTACTGGTGGAACTCCGGTGGATCCATGCGCGTCGAAATGGATCCCACCCGGATGGGTTTTGGCCGCGGCCTGGAAAAGGCCGGCGAAGATCCCCGCGTAGTCACGTTGCATGCGGATATTTCCGGCTCCATTCGCATTACCGATTTCGAAGCCAAGCATTCCGAGCGCAAAAACCGCGTTTTCAGCGTCGGCATTGCCGAGCAAAACATGATGAGTGTCGCCGCCGGGCTCGCCCGTGAAGGATTCATTCCGGTGACCGGCACGTATGGCGTGTTCGCCTCCGGCCGTGCGTGGGACCAACTCCGCACTACGATTTGCTATTCGAATCTCAACGTGAAAATTGCCGGCGCACACGGTGGCATCTCTGTCGGCCCCGACGGCGCCACGCATCAGGCCCTCGAGGAAATCGCGCTCACCAGTATTTTGCCTAACATGAACGTGGTCGTCCCCTGCGATTCCGTTGAAACCGAAAAAGCCACGCGGCACACTTTGCTCTCACTTGTCGGCCCTTGTTACTTGCGCTTTGCCCGCGAGGCCACGCCCATGGTCACCACTTCGGATACCCCATACGAATTCGGCATCGCCAACGTGATCCGATTCCGCGGAACGCAATCCCGGTTCTCCGACGCGTTCGATACTATCCTCGGGCCCCGCTATCACAATGAACGGGAACAACTCGCCATCATCGCCTGCGGTCCCATGGTCCCCGAAGCCATGCGCGCCGCATGCATTCTGAAAAACGAGTACGGCATCGAAACCCGCATCGTCAACGTGCACACCGTCAAGCCCCTGGATATCCCCACGATCGTTCGCGCTGCCGAGGAAACTCGCGCTGTAATCACCGCCGAGGAACATCAGGTCGGCGGTTTTGGGAACATCATCGCCGGCGCAATCCTTCGATATAGGACGAATTTTCGCCAACCGTTGCAATGGAGCATGATCGGTGTCGAAGACCGCTTCGGCGTCTCCGGAAATCCCTGGGAATTGGTTCAGCATTTTGGTTTGACCGCCGAGCACATTGCCAAGCGTGGATTGGAGATGCTGGACAAAAAAGTCGCAACTGTGCCTGCCGCCGGTGGCGAACTGAGCTTTGTTCGCTGCAGCCGCTGCGGTACAAAGGTTCCAATCACCGAATACGCCAAAGAGCTACCGTCTCATACCGACGAATTGTGTGCCGATTGCGACTACCAATCCCAGGAACTCTGTGCCGCCTGTCGCATCGAATGGGGCAAACTCACCGGTAACACTACATATGTCTGCTTAACCTGTCGCGCAAAACCAATATTGCGATAAGAACTGCCAAATCGATTCGAAAACTTTTTTGAAAACACCGAATGCCATGGGCGAACTCGTTCCTCTCGGGTATTCTTACGCCCATGGCGAATGTCACCATAGACCCTGAATTGAAACAGAAGTGTCCCCGTGTTGCTCTTGGATTCTTAACGGCCCGCGTTGTCACCAAGGAAACACCTTCCACTTTGCTGGAAGAAATGAAAGTGCGTGAAACCGAAATTCTGCATCTCCCCGAACCTCGCGCCCTCCTGGATTCTCCGAAGATCCAGTCCACGCGCGCGGGCTATAAAGTTTTGGGGAAAGATCCGGCGCGTTATCGCGGTTCCGCCGAAGCGCTCCTGCGCCGGATTATCACCGGAAAAGGATTCCCCCTTGTCAATTCCGTGGTAGACATCATTAACCTGGTTTCTGTCGAAAGCCGCCTGCCCATTGGCCTTTACGATCTGGACCACGTCAACGGCGATATCGTATTTCGTCCGGGCCGCGCCGGGGAAACATATAAAGGCATCGGCAAATATGATTTGAACCTGGAAGACCTGCCCGTTTTTTCCGATCGCGAGGGCCCGCACGGGAGTCCTACTAGCGATTCCGAGCGCACCATGGTTACCTCAGCCACAAAGCACGTCGCGGCCATAATTATTTCTTTCGGTGGCGCTGAAGGACTGGAATCGTCCTGCCGCCGAATGAGCGACTTGCTGCAAAAGTATGCCGAAGGCCAGGAAATTCAATACCAGATCCGTTGGTAGCGCTGAATGGCGAACCACATCCATCCCGTAGCCAGTTTGCTGGCCGCGGTTGCGCGCGGCGTGAGCGGAGTGCAAGTGCAATGGGCTGGTTGCCAGCCCGATGAGCGCCAGCGCATCTATTTCGCCAATCACACCAGCCATCTTGATTTCATCGTACTGTGGTCTGCGCTCCCATCGGAGATTCGTGCCAAAACCCGTCCCATTGCCGCCAAGGATTATTGGGAGCAAACTCCATTACGCCGCTTTTTGGCCACTAACGTTTTTCATGCGATTTTCCTGGAGCGCACATCTACCGGCAAACTCAGGCACTCGGACGAAGCTCATCTTCCAGGCCGTCACGTCCTCGACGAAATGGCCGACGCGCTCGGCACCGAGAATTCGCTCATCCTTTTCCCTGAAGGCACCCGCGGCACTGGAGATAGAGTTGGTCCTTTTCGTTCCGGCATATACCATTTGGCTTTGCGGCGGCCCGATGTTGAGCTTGTGCCCGCATATCTGGAAAATCTCAATCGCATTTTGCCCAAGGGGGAAGTTCTTCCTGTACCCATGCTGAGCCTGCTCACCTTTGGCAAACCAATTCAAGTCGAGCCCGACGAGGATCGCGACGCCTTTCTCGAACGCGCCCGCGAAGCCGTGCTCAGCTTGCGCCGCATTGGGTCTGCCTGATGTCCGAATTCCTCCACGATGCAAAGTTCGATTGGCTCTTCGGCGGAATCCTTCTTCTGCTGCTCCTGTTGACCCTGATTCGCAACGCGCTCAGACAGCATTACCACGGCGAAGATAGTCGCGCCACTATCGACAATTTCAGCGCCCGCATTCGCGCTTGGTGGAAAATGGCCGCTATTTTCATCGCGGCCGTAATCACCGGCCCTATCGGTTCGCTTGTCATTTTTGGCGCGGTTTCTTTCCTCGCCATGCGCGAATACATGACCCTCGTTCCTACACGCAGAGGCGACCATCGCACCTTGTTTTGGAGTTTCTTCGTCATCATGCCGCTGCAGTATTACCTCATCGGCATGCAGGATTACATTTTGTTCGCCATTATGATTCCGGTGCTCGCGTGTGTTTATATTCCGCCAAGCATCGCGATCGCTGGAGATACCGAACATTTCTTGGAACGCGCTTCCAAAATTCAGTTCGGCATTATGGTTTGCGTCTATTCCCTAAGTCACGCGCCCGCTCTGTTGCTGCTCAAAATTCCCGGTTTCGAAGGCCGCGATGCGCGCCTCCTGCTTTATCTCGTTATCGTCGACCAGATGAGCGGAATTCTCCAATTCGTCTGGGACAAGCTCATCGGCAAACACAAAATCGCCTGGCGCGTCAGTCCCAACAAAACCTGGGAAGGCTTCTTTCTTGGCGTCCTGTCCGCCACGGCTCTCGGAACCGCCCTTTGGTGGGCCACTCCCTTCACTCCCCTGCAATCTGCGGGAATCTCACTCATGATTTGCGTTTTGGGATTTAACGGTAACCTGGTCATGAGCGCCGTCAAGCGCGACATCGGCATCAAGGATTTTGGAATCGTCATTGAACGGCATGGCGGCATTCTCGACCGCATCGACTCCCTCTGCTTCGCCGCCCCGATCTTCTTCCACCTGGTCCGCTACTATTTCCATCGCTAGCCCCTGTAGTGTCGGATCTTCAGACCCGTGCTTTTTTTGGGGGTCGTCCGGCGGTCCCGCTCGTCTAGCTAGCGGCACGTCAGCTCGAAACCTCTTCCACCGCGGGCACCACCGCCCCTTGCCGCGATTTCAGAAACCCGCGCGCCGCTAATAATTCGGCATTCAACAAAGCCGCTCCCGCTGCGCCACGCAACAGATTGTGCGAAAGCAATGTGAGTTTCACATCCAGCAACGGACATTCGCGCACACGGCCAACCACTGCCGCCATTCCATGCCCCGCATTTGCATCTTTTCGAGGCTGTGGACGATCCTCCCCGTCGTGCACCACGACCGGATGCTTCACTGCCGTCGGCAACAACGCGAGATCATCTCCCACCTCGAAATCGCGTAGAGCTTCGCGCACCTCCGCAATCGTCGCAGTCTTCTTCAGCCGCACGGACACGCATTCCAGGTGTCCGTCCACCACCGGCACGCGATTGCAATGTGCGCTGATGCCCAGTCCCGCATCGATGAACCGCAGGCCATCCCACTTGCCCAGCAACTTCTGAGGCTCAGCCTCCATCTTTTCTTCTTCGCCGCTGATGAATGGAATCACGTTGCCAATCGCATCCAGGGACGGCACTCCCGGATAACCCGCGCCAGAAACGGCTTGCATCGTCACCACAAATAGCTTTTCCAAACCAAACGCATCCGCCAGCGGCTTCAGCACCAGCACCAACCCCGCGGTTGAGCAGTTCGGATTCGTCACAATGAACCCGGAATCGTATCCACGATTCTTCTGCTGCACTGGAATGCAATTGATATGCGCGGCATTCACCTCCGGAATCAACAAAGGCACATCTGCATCCATGCGATGATTTTTCGAATTGCTGACCACTGGGTACCCTGCTCGCGCAAAATTTGCTTCGGCTTCCCCTGCCACCGAGGAATCCAGCGCCGAAAATACGAAATCGCAATCGAGACTCGGCTCCAGATCCTTCACCACCAACCCCCGCGCGCGTTCCGGCACCGGTCCTTCCAAATGCCAGCGTGTCGCATCCGCGTACGTCTTGCCCGTAGAGCGCTCCGAAGCCGCGACTGCCGTGAGTTCAAACCACGGATGATCCGCCAAAAGCTTCACGATGCGCTGCCCCACCATCCCGGTAGCGCCCAAAACGCCCGCACGCCATTTTTTTGTGTTTGCTCGAGCGTTCATGCCAATCCTCCATTTTGCCGAGAGCCAATGCGGGTGCCCCGTGCATGTGGCTTGAATGTGTTCCTCACCCACACGGTCATTTCCGTTTGCGCCGCTAACGGCAGCACCTCCGGGTGCAGCACCTTCGCGCCACTCGCCGCCAAGGCATGCGCTTCGTCATAACTCAATTCGTACAGCAGCGTGGCTTCCGGCGATTCATGAGGATTCGCCGTGTAAACCCCGTCCACATCCGTCCAGATCACCAGTTCTTCCGCGTCCACCACATGCGCGATCAGCGCGCCGGAAAAATCGGAGCTGTTCCTTCCCAGCGTCGTAATTCGTCCATCCTGCGTTGCGCCAACGAACCCGGTCACCACCGGTAGGAGTCCCGCCTCGAGTAAAGGCAGCAGGATTGCCCGCCCGCGCTGCCGAGTATCCTCCAAATGAGGTTTCGCGTCGCAAAAATTGTCGCATGTCAGAACAAAGTCGGAAGAAGCCACCGGCACTGCGCTTACTCCAGTTTTGCTCAGCGCCGCTGCGAACAGGCGCGCCGCATACCGTTCCCCAAAAGAGGCCAGCCGGTCAACCAGCGCTCCATCCACCTTCAGTCGACCGCGCAAAGGTACCTCGTGTACCAGGTCATCAGCCAACAACGCCAATTCCTCGCCAACACGATCACGTTCCGCTCCTTCGATCTGCAGTTCGTGCAGCGTCAAGCGGTGCAGCTCCGCGATCGCCTCGGCTTCCTTGCGGGCCTGGGCATTTCGCCCCTCATCAAGCCACTTCGCCGCACGCAACAGTCGGTCCGTTACACCTTTCATTGCCGACACAATCGTAATCACCGGACGCGTTTGCGATTCATCCCGCACCAGCCGCGCAGCGTGGAGCAAACGCTCTGCTCCCTCCAACGAGCTGCCGCCAAACTTGAAAGCAATCACATTTTCTTGAGGCAAAGATTGCACTGGGAGAGCGAGCACATTGTCCAGGCTCTCCTCATTCACGTATGGGCGTAAGTCACCCTCCGCGTTCGCGCTGGCTTCCTGCTGTTCCGGGTTCATGGTAACCGCTCCTTGTTTTCTCACCGCTGGAGCGTCTCTGGAAGGGGTTTAGACTAAGAAACCCACCACCAGGTCGCTTCTGGCGGTGGGTTTGGAAACTCTTTCTAGCTGGCTAGCTGTTTCTCCCCGCGCCCGAAGCGATGGTAGTGCGCATAATAGTCGTCGTAGTCGACTTAGAGGACTTGGTCGACGGGGAGGTGCTTCGCTTCGTGGCGATAGCCAACATACGATGAGAATAACAATCCCTGCCCAGTTCTCCAAATAAAAAGTCCAAATAGTTTCGATAATAATTCAGTGAGCGAAAACCAGGCGAAACGTTAGGTCTAAGCGTCGAATAGCAGACTCGAACACGTCAAGCCCGACTCCGCCTTCTGCAGTTCGCTAATGTCCAGCGGCACCACTCGAAACCCACCCGCTTCGCAACGTGCTCGTGTCCGTGGGAACGACGCCGGCAAAATCACGGAATCTCCCATCGCCAACGCATTACCCGCGTGCGGCTCACTCCCGTCCACATCAATCCATTCGAAACTGTCCATCCGCTTCCAATCGAACCACGCGCGATTCGCCAATAACGTATCGCGTCCCAACGCAGTAACTGCCGATTTCAAGTGCAAGCAGCCGCTCACCGGAATAGCCGTGACCTCGTATCCATACTGCTCCACGATCACCGCGAACTGCCGGATTCCTTCGGGATTCGTTCGCGCCGTGCTTCCAATAAACACCTTCTTCCCCACTCGCAGCACGTCCCCGCCTTCCAGCGTTCCCGGCAGCTTCACGTGCGCAAGCTTCCTACACTTCTCCAACGCCACCGCAATCGAGGGCGCCTCTGCTCGCCGTGATTCCGTCCCCAGCGAACAAATCACCGCCAATTCATCCAGCACCACCGCGGGATCTTCCACAAACATCGAATCGGGAAGCTTGGGTTCCTCCGGCAAGGAAATAACCTGCGCGCCCAACTCGCTCAGCAGGCTCTCATACGCCTGGTGCTGTGCTTGCGCCTTCTCCAGGTCGATAGGCTGGCGCTCAATGAAACTCAATTCGCACTTCGCGAGCGCCGAACTTACTTTGCGTGTAATGGCCGTCAGCACGTTGTGAATGTATCAGAGATTCGACTTGGAGTGCGGGAGCCCAGCTCCCGCTTTCACTCGCGTGTCGGCCCAACTTCGATCGATCAGCGGCAGCCCTGCTGCCGCCAACCACCCAGGCGATCAATCGTTAACTCTCAGTCTCTGGTTGCGTCGATTGGAAATCAACCGAACAGTGCTGATTTTCGCATAGCGTCAATCAGCCATTCCCGCGGTTGTCGCTTCTCGCGAATCCCGGTAGACTCGCTTCATCTTCCGTACTGACCCAAAGGAGCACAGCTACATGTCCGACGTCGGTCGCAAAGTCATCGCTCTCTCCATTGTGATTTTGGGTGCAGGGCTTTTGTGGGCTGGCCGCCGTTCCTACACGGATTCCGAGGACGCCAGGAAGCACATGGACACCACGATCGCTTCGGCTTACGAACGTACCGCGTCCAACGATCCGCGCCTCAAGGACGCTTACAGTTTCGAACGGGGTGGTTGGGTCTACGTACACTTGCAGGGCGATCCCGCCACCATCGGCTATCAGCACGGCTTCATGCTCGCCAGCGAAATCCAGGATGCGTTTCCCGCCGTTAAGGCCGTCATGATGCACAGCACAAAACGGGACTGGCCCTTCTTCCGCGAAGTGGCTCGTGAGCAACTCTGGCCCAAGCTCGATCCCGAATATCAGCAGGAACTTCAGGGTATCGCCGAAGGACTGAATGCACGCACCGGTTCGCAACTCGACGTTTACGATATCGTCGCGCTCAACTCCTTCGAAGAGGTTCCCGATTACTACGTCGCGTGGCTCGACAAACATGAAAAACGTCCCAACGCCCCCAACTTGAAGAGTCCCGGAAATTGCAGCGCCTTCGTTGCCACCGGGAGTTGGACCAAGGACAGTCAGATCGTCATGGCCCATAACAATTGGACCAGCTACATGACCGGCGAGCGCTGGCGCATCATTTTCGATATTCAGCCTACCCACGGTCATCGCATCCTGATGGACGGCTTCCCCGGCGTGATCGCCAGCGACGACGATTTCGGCATTAACAGCGATGGCCTGATGGTCACGGAGACTACCATCACCCAATTCGAAGGCTGGGATCCCAACGGCAAGCCGGAATTCATGCGCGCCCGCAAAGCCCTTCAGTACGCCGCCTCCATCGACGACTACACCCGCATCATGCTCGATGGCAATAACGGCGGTTACGCCAACGATTGGCTGATCGGCGATCGCAAAACCGGAGAAATCGCCCAACTGGAACTAGGCCTGAAGGCTTACAAACTGTGGCGCACCAAAGATGGTGTGTTTGCCGGCTCCAACTGGGCGCGCGACCCCAAGGTTCTGAAACTCGACACCCCGCATTTCGATCCTAATGACATGCAAACCTCGCCCAATGCCCGCCGCGCCCGTTGGGACCAACTTCTCAATGAAAATAAGGGCAAAATCGATGTCGCCCTCGCGCAACAGATGCTCGGGGACCATTTCGATACTTACGAAAAAAAGACCGATGCCAACGAGCGCACCCTTTGCGGCCATGTCGATGCCAACGAACGCGGCGTTTCCATCTGGAGTTGGGGCCCGTATTACCCCGGCGGAGCCGTGCAGGGTAAAGCCACCGACTCAACCATGACAAAAGACATGCAGTTCGTAGCGCGAATGGGCCATCCTTGCGGCGCCGATTTCAGCGCTAAGCCTTTCCTCGCTGCCCACCCAGAGTTCGCCTGGCAGCAACCATATTTGCAGGATATGAAAGCCGGTCCGTGGACTTTCTTCAGCGCCGATGAAGCCCGCCCTGTCACTCACTAACTCGCCGCAAGCTTGCTAACGACGAACGGCGGCGTGCGCCATGGCTTTATTGCTTCTCGTCACCGCGGGCACAGGGCTGCTTTCCGGCAGGCAGTAGCGATAGGCGGCGTAGGTTTTTTCAAACGCGGCGTCCCACGAAATTCCGGCCATTCTCTCGCGCGCCGCGGTTCCCATTCGTTGCAACAAATTCCGGTTGTGCGCCAACTCCACAACTCTGCGGATAAAGTCTGTATCGCTTCCCGAGACATACCCCGTTTCCCCATCAATCACCAGGTGCCGCGGTCCGCCCTCATTCGTAACCACCGAAGCCACAGCGGACGACGCAGCCTCCTGCACGACATTCCCAAACGTATCTGTCTTCGACGGAAACACGAATAAATCCATGTTGGCATAGGCCCGAGCCAACTCTTCGCCTCGCAACACCCCGGTGAATTCCGCGTGTTTCAACCGGCGCTTCAGCCACCCGACTTCGCTTCCGTCCCCCACAATCACAATCCGAAAACTATTCAACCCACTTGCCACCAACGCTTGCTCGATCTTTCGAAACAGCCTCACGCCTTTTTCCGGGGTCACCCTCCCTACAAAACCGAGCCTCAGACTTCCATCATTCGCTGTCCGGTGTTTTGGGTTGAACTGCTCTGGATCGACCCCGCGCGGCATAAGAAAGGATGGACGTCCCAGCGCCTTCTCCAGCCAATCCACCTGTGGCGGCGTGGGCGCCAGCGTCACTTTCGCGAACCCGTAAAACCAGAGCAGCACGCGCAAACCTTGCAGCTGAGACCACGCGACGGTCGGCCGCGTAATTCCCGCTGGCAGGAAACCCATGATCTTCTGCAGTCGTCGCGCCGCGAACTGGTGAAAATTTGTGTGCCATGACGCCACCAGCGGAATATTCAATTTCCGCGACAGGTATACGCCCAATTCTCCCAATTCCCCAGGGCTGGTGATGTGGATGACGTCAGGCCGGAATTCCAGCAGTTCGTTTCGAATGCGTCCCACATACCGCGAGAACGCAAAATCAAATCTCAGATCGCTTTCAATCCGCACACTCAGCCACGAGCGGCTTAATTCGATTCGCCTTACATTGCCCTCGTCGTGAATTCCAGGCTGTTTCCCCCCGTGTATCGCTAGCAGCGGAAGATTCTGTCGTTTCGCGTACGCCACCAGTTGCCGCGCGGTCAGCGCCACACCATTAATCTCATGGTAGGTCTCGCAGAAGAGCGCGACCCGCGGGCTTTGGGTCATAACCCTCCTTCTTCATATCCCAGGAACGGCAGACGCAAGGCCGGGCGCAGCTTCGGATTCGCTACCAGTCCGATCACCCAACGAAACTTATCAATGATACGGTGGAATCGCGTGCCCGTGAACTGTGACAGCGCCTTTGCCTCTCCGTCTTCCTCCACGAAAACGCGGGTCATCCAATGCCTCCGCCCAAACTCGCCGGGAGCGTCTGCCAGCGCGTGCCAGGCATTCTCAATTAGCCGCAGCGGCAGTGGTTCGAAGTATTGCGGCATCAGCACAACTTCACTCCGCCCGTCGTAACGAACCTCCAGCACAAAATCCTCGAAAGTTCTCGCGTGCGACACATTCAACACCGCGTTGGCCTCGCATCCGTGACGATCCCCGCCCGACACCGCCGGCCGTCCTATGGCTTCGCCCAGCGCAACCACCTCGCGGTTCTCCCGCCGCGATCGCATCCCGTTCAATTCAACCGCATGAATCCACGGAACACAAGCTGCCAGAAAGTCTTGCAGCGCTTTCCGATGTTCTACGGGCCCGATACCTTCCGCGTCCCAATACGGGTGATTCAGCACTATCAGCGTCTTTCTCTCATTATCCAGCCCAGCCAGAATATCTTGCAGGTATTCCCTCACTGGTGTCGCACGATAAGCCGCAAACTCCTTCATCCATGCTTGTGCTCGCGAAACCGGCAGGTTATGTACCCCAACGTGAAACTCGGTCCTGCCGTACGGGACTGTCCACTCCACGGAAATCGGTGTGCCCCGTGTTTTTTCCAACATCTTGAGCTTTATGCCCGCTTCGATATTGTCATGGTCTGAAATCGATACAATCGGGTTCAGTCCCAGGCGTTGCTCAATCTGCCCACTTTCCAGTTCGTGCGCCTCCCGTGGCGAAAGCGGCGGAGTCCAATACACTTTATTGAAATTAAAAATCCGGCCTTCATACAAATGTAGACGCCCAATTTCCCGCTCCAAAATGTACGACCCGATCGGGAATTTCGCGATGTAGTTTGGCAACCGTCCCAGGTACTCTTTCGAATGCATCGTGTGGCTATGCAGGGAGATCCCGCTTCGTGCGTGCGAGTAATCGCGGTATTCCTCCTGCCAACGGTAAATCCGGGCGGGGAATCTGCTCATTGGACACTCCGTATCGGCTCACTTCTACCGCTAACAACCACTCTGTTCCTGTTTACGAACTTAAAAATTCGCTGTTACCGCCGCGTGACATCCGCATCAAGATTTGAATTCTGATTGCTTCTTTCGACACAAAAAGCCCCTTATTTGCCGCGCTTTCCGAGCTTTTAACCGTCTTTCAACTTTAGGTAACAAACTTGGTTTACTCTAGGATTATGCTTAAGCATCGCAGATCCAAATGTTTTTCGGGGACCCCCTCCACATGAGGGCGGCTCGCCACTCTGCCCTCGCCATTCTGGTATTTTTGGTCTTTTCTATTCTTCTCCCCGCTTCCTCTTCGCCGTCTGCAGACCGCCAACCCATCGATGAAGCTCTCCAGTGGGTTCGCCATTCGCCCTCTCATGCGGCGCAATACGATTACATGATGACTGCGCGCGTGCGCTTGCTGTTCTTTTGGGCGGGAAAAGACGATGTCGGCGGGGGCTATATTCGACGCGGCATCTCCACGGAAGATTCCCGCCTCGAATTCATTCAGGTTCTCTTCGGCAGCGATCCGGAAAAAGCGCCTCGCGCCATTAACCGCTGGGGCGCCGGTACGGAAGTCTCTTGGCACAAAGATCCGCTGCCCTCAGCCCATCCGGACGACATTACCGCCAGCGCATTCTTCGGATTTATGAAATCTTCTCGCGGCAAATCCGCGGCCGAAATGCAGTCTGAATTGGAACGCGAGAAAAAACAAGGCTTGCACGATTTCACCGGCATCCTCAGCCGCGTGGAAACTTCGCGCGCTCTCTCACTCGTGGTGCCCTTGGAGTCCGACACGGACTACAACTTGCACGATTACGATCGTGCAGAGCCCTTAATGCTCGAGCGTCTCGCGGACTCCGTCCGCCCCGTTCGCGCTCTGCAGGATTCCTCGCGTTGCACTCGTTCTGCCGAGTTTCTCGCAACGGTTGCGGAACTGCTCGACGATGCCGTTGACGACCACGCCGCTCCATTGTCCCGCTGCTACGTCTACGACGCGCAGGAAAACACCCTCACCGTAGAGAAGATTGTGCCGCTCGAAACCTTGCCGGTGCGGTTGCACGGGCGCAACGATGTCGTGCTGCTTGACACTACTTACAAAAATCTGTTGCAGGTTGATTTCGTTTCGACTCACAAGTCGACCGGCAAAAAGGTGTACTTCACGATTTACACCGGGACGCAAGGGCCCCTTCGCGGAGTTCCCGTGCAAATCTGCTATCAGCCGAACTGGTGGTTCCAGGTGGTCCTGAATTTGCTCCCCCAAAATCCGCCACCGTCCCCTGTCACAGCGTCTGCCAAAAACTAACGACCCGCGCTTTCCGGTATCACTGAAACCTCTACGCTGGACGGGTGCTCTGCCGACCGGTAGATGTGTTGCGTCGCCTTCTGATAATCCGGCGGCGCTGCCTCAAAGATGCTTGGCACGAATTTCTGTGGATTGCGGTCGTACAGCGGGAACCAGGTGCTTTGCACCTGCACCATGATGCGGTGCCCTTTCTTAAACACGTGATCGGCCGTGTGCAGGCTGAACGTAAACGGAGTGATTTCCCCGGCCGCAATTGGTTCCGCCTTTTCGTAGGAGTTTCTGTAGCGCCCCCGGAAAATCTCGTCGGCAATCATCAACTCATACCCGGAAAGTTTCCAATCCGATTCTACCTTTTGTGGGTACACATCGATCAGCTTCACCACCCAGTCGCTATCCGTCCCGGTTGTCGAAGCAAACAGCTTCGCGGTCACTTCGCCCGCGATGGTCACGTCATCCTTCAACTCCTCCGTCTGCCACGTCAACACGTCCGGCCGGTTGTCCACGAACCGCTGGTCTTGCACCAGCCAGGTGTACCACGAGCCTGGATGGTCATTAGGGTACGTCATGTCGATGGGCCGATGGCGATACGGCACCGGATGCGCTGGATCGCTCACATACGAATCAAACGCTTCATCGCTTTTGCCCGTCGGTGCTTCGAAAGACAGCCTTCCGTTCTCGCCAAAATATAAATTCTTCTTCTCGGCTTCTTTGGGTGGCCATGCGTCGAATCGCGTCCACGTATCGCTGCCGGTCTGGAACATCAGCGCCTCTTTCAACGGCAACGTTCCTTTGTCGTGCAACCAATACGCGAACCAGGGCGCTTCCACCTTTTGCCGGAAATATTGCGCCGTATTCGATTCAAACGGAATCTCGCCCAGTGTATCGCCTGGACCATGCGCCCACCCGCCGTGATTCCACGGGCCCACCACCACGAAATTCAGATGCTTGCTGTCCGATTTTTCCAGGTTCGCGTACGTCCTCATCGGCCCGTAGAAATCTTCCTGATCCCACCAGCCCGCCACGTTCAGATTCGGCACCGTCGGCACTTTCAACGCGTTCTCAACCGCATGAATCTTCCAGAAATTGTCATACGTCGGGTGATTGACGAAATTCTCCCACGTAGGAATCTTCCCGTGGAAATACTCCTTATCCGCGTTCGCCAGCACTCCTAAATGCAGAAACCAGTCGTACAAATCGAATACATTGAATTCGAAACTGTAGTTTTCGTTTGTCGTTTCCATCAGCGCCGCATATTCGAACCCATAACTCAACCGAAACGCCCCGTTGTGAAAAAAATCGTCCCCCATCCACGCGTCGCCCATGCACGCCTGCTCCGAAACCGCTTTCAGCGCTGGGTGCGGATTCACCATCGCCATCGCTGCCAGGAAACCACCGTAAGAAATTCCCCAGACGCCCACGCGTCCGTTGTTTTTCGCCACATGCTTCACCAGCCAATCAATCGTGTCGTACGTGTCCGTGCTCTCGTCCACGCCCTTCGGATCATTCGCATCGTGAAGCGGACGGTTCATCGCAAATTGCCCTTCTGACCCGTATCGTCCCCGTATGTCCTGGTAAACGAAAATGTAACCGTCGGCGTAGAGGTCCTGCGCAGAATACAAATGCCCGCTATAGCCCTGCGGTCCACCGGACACGCCATAAGGGGTCCGCTCCATCAACATTGGCAAAGCTTCCTGCGCGTCTCGCGGCGTGTAAATCTCCGTATGCAGCTTGACGCCGTCCCGCATCGGGATCATCGCTTCCTGTTTTTCGAATAACTTGGGCAGATCCGGTCGTGATTGATTTTGCGCCTGCACCACTCTCGCGGAAAAGATAACAAACGCGACCCACAGCACAATTTTTATCGACCTCGTTCCATCCCTCACGTTGCCCTCACTCTGCTTAAAAATCGCGCAAGCAAATCTCCGTGAGCTTAGCATACCCATGGAGTGCGGGAGCCCAGCTCCCGCTTTTCACAAACCCCAGCCACCCGCAAATCGATCAGCGGCAGCCCTGCTGCCGCCAGCAACCAGCACAAAGCCATCCACACGCCTTCCGATCCTGTTGGTCGTTCCTCATCCCGTCTGCTAAAATAGATCCTTCTACACCGCACCTGAAATTGATGAAGAAAGGGATTCGTCCGGGCTGCTGGTTGTTTCAGCAGCTATTTTTGTCTTAAGACGCCTTCACGCACATGACCCAAGATATTCGCAACATCGCCATCATTGCCCACGTCGATCACGGTAAAACCACCCTCGTCGACACCATGCTCCGGCAAAGCGGTATTTTCCGCGCCAATCAAGCGGTTATCGAGCGCGTTATGGATTCCAACGACCTGGAGCGCGAACGCGGCATCACCATTCTCGCCAAAAATACCGCACTCTTTTTCCACGACACCAAAATCAATATCGTCGACACTCCCGGCCACAGTGATTTTGGTGGTGAAGTGGAACGCGCCCTGCGTATGGTCGACGGCGTGGTCCTCCTCGTCGACGCCAGCGAAGGTCCGCTCCCGCAGACCCGCTACGTGCTGCAAAAGGCGCTCGCCTCCAAACTTCCTCCTGTCGTCGTCCTCAACAAAATTGATCGCACAGATGCTCGCCCGGAAGAAGTATTGAACGAAATCTATGATCTTTTTATCGACCTCGACGCCACCGAAGATCAGCTCGATTTTCCCATTGTCTACACTAACGCCCGCGCGGGTGTCGCTCATCGCAAAATTGGCGACGATTCCAAGGATCTCCTGCCCCTCTTCGAAGCCATCGTGAACAAAATTCCTCGTCCTTCCGGCGATCCCGCTGGCACCTTGCAGCTTCAAGTCACGAATCTCGACTATTCGGACTTTTTGGGCCGCCTGGCCATCTGCCGCGTATTCAACGGCACCCTCAATCGTGGCGAAGAAGTCGGTATCAGCAAGCTGGATGGCAAACTCATTCCCACCAAAATCACTAAACTCTATACATTTCGGGGCTTGGACCGCGACGAAGCCGAAAGCGTCGCCGCCGGAGATATTGTCGCCATTGCTGGTGTGGAAGGCATTCAGATCGGTGAAAGCATCACTTCACTCGAAAACCCCGAGCCCCTCGAGCCGCTCACCATCGACGAGCCCACGCTTGCCATGATCTTCTCCGTCAATTCCGGTCCGCTCTGCGGCCGCGAAGGCACTTATCTCACATCGCGCGATCTGCGCGACCGCCTCGCCAAAGAACTGCTCACCAACGTCTCCATCCGCGTCGAAGACACCGAAACCCCCGAATCTTTCCGCGTACTCGGTCGCGGTGAACTTCAACTCGCTATCTTGATCGAAACCATGCGCCGCGAAGGCTTCGAACTCATGGTCGGCAAACCCGAAATCGTCGTGCGCAACGAAAATGGCAAGAAACTCGAGCCTGTCGAGCGTCTCGTCATCGATATTCCCGAGAATTTTATCGGCATCATCATGGAGACCATCGGCAGCCGTCGCGGTGAAATGCTCAAAATGAGCAATCATGGCTCCGGCCGCGTGCGTCTCGATTTCAAGATTCCCTCGCGCGGCTTAATCGGCTTGCGCAGCCAGTTGCTCACCGATACCCGCGGCACCGCCCTCATTCATTCCATCTTCGATGGCTGGGTGGAATATGGCGGAGACATGGCCCTGCGACCAACCGGGGCCCTCGTTGCTGATCGTCCCGGTGTTTCCACCGCGTACGCCCTCTGGGGTTTGCAGGAACGCGGCGAGCTCTTCATCGGTCCAACCATCGAAGTCTACGAAGGCATGGTGGTTGGTGAAAATTCCCGCGAGCAGGATATGGAAGTGAACGTAACCAAAGAGAAGAAGCTCACCAATATGCGCTCTTCTTCCGCCGATGAAGCCATTCGCCTGATTCCCCACCGCCAGCTCAGCCTGGAACAGGCCATCGAGTTCATTGCCGACGACGAACTCGTGGAAATCACTCCCAAATCCATTCGCCTGCGCAAAAAGGTTCTGCAGTACAACAAGCGTCCACGCCGCTGGCAAGAAATTCGCGCCAGCCAGGAAGCCGCCAATTAACTGTAGTGGCGGGTCTTCAGACCCGTGCCTTTTTCCGGGTTCTCTTTCTTGCCTGTGCGCTTTCCCCGTAGGGTCGCAGCACTGCTGCGCCCCATCTCGGCACAATCTCATCAGTTGCCACGCACGTTCTTCAGACCCGGACCTTCCTTTCGGGATACCCCACACCTGCCGCTCGGATGCCAGCTCTTCGCACTCCGCAAAACTACGGCAGCAGCGCTTTCCTGTCAGCCGACCGCAAGTTCAACCCCGCGTCTTTCGCCAACATCGGAGCCACATCGCCCATGTCGATCACGCCCAGGCGGCAAACGCACAAAAGTGAGGCAACCGCCCACACGCAAACGGCCATCTTATTCACTGCCCGTTGGCTCGCCATCTTCGTCCCCTCGTCAATTCGGCGTGTCTTAGCTGTTTGGCCGCAGGGTGACCGTTGATATTTCCCATGTAGCGTGTTTTGTTGTAGAGTAAGCCACTAAATGATTCTGCCTTACAGGGTTGCAATTTCGTCTCCGGTCATATTGCTCTTCACAACGCTGGGATCACCGGGCGAGGGACGGTAAAACGTGAGCTTGTCGAATCAGGTGTCATCGAACGGGCACTCCCCAGTTGCGGCCATCTGTGCCTCCGCAACTGCCGTGCCCCCTCACCTTATCACGCGCGATGACGTGAAATATTACATGGGAAAGGTTTTCGATATTCCGGATCGCCGCGTTGAAGCCATGATGGCCATCGTTGACAACGCCCAGGTCCATCAGCGCCACGCCATCTTCCCCATCGACTACACCATCGAGCCCAGACCCTTCGGCCAAACCAATAACGAATACATCGAGCACGCCATCAAGCTCGGCCAGGAATCCGCCGAAAAATGTCTGCAGAAAGCCGGTCTTTCTCCCAGGATATCGACCTCATCATCACCGTTTCCTGCACCGGTTTCATGATTCCTTCCCTTGATGCTCACCTCATCAAGCTCATGGGCTTTCGTTCCGACGTTCGTCGCATGCCTTTCACCGAGCTCGGCTGCGCTGCCGGCGCTATGGCCATTTCACGTGCTTCCGATTACATCAAGTCCTATCCGGGCGCCAGCGTTCTGATCATCGCCGTCGAGCTTCCCTCGCTCACCTTCCAGCGCAAAGATGTTTCTCAGGCTAATCTGATTTCTTCTATCCTGTTTGGCGACGGCGCTGCCGCGGTCATCGTGACCGGAAAAGACAAGCCGGGTCCGCGCGTGCTCGCCACTGAGACCTACACCTTCCCCGATTCCCTCGGTGCCATGGGTTTTGATTTGCGAGACGCCGGCTTTCATATCCTCCTTGCCAAAGACGTTCCGGAAATGATCGGCGCTCAAATCAACAGACTCGTTCACGGTTTTCTCGAGCGCAACGGCAAAACTCGTCAGGACATCAAGGGCTGGATTCTCCATCCCGGTGGCGCTCGCCTCCTCGGCAACATCGAAGAGCAGCTCGGTCTCTGCAAGTGCGACACCCAGCCTTCCTGGGACATCCTGGCCAACGTCGGCAATCTTTCGAGCGCCACCATTCTCTTTATCCTTCAGGAGTGGCTCGAGAAGCGGCCCCTCAAGACCGGTGAACACGCCATCGCCGCGGCCTTCGGTCCAGGCTTCAGCGCGGAGTTTTTATTGCTTCAATGGAATTGAGCGTCAAAGCCTACCTCGTACTGCTCCTCGTCGTAGCGCTCTTGCGGATCTACGAGCTTTGGATTTCCCGCCGCCATCAACGCGAAATGGTTTCGCATGGCGCTTCTCGCGTGGTCGATCCTGTTTTTCGCACCATGGTTCTGGTTCACACCGGAGTCATCGTCGGAGCCGCCGTCGAGGTCGTCTTTCTTCATCGCCCCTTTTATCCCGCCCTTGCCGCCATTTGTTTTGCTATCTTTATCGCCGCTAACGTCGTCCGGTGGTGGGTCATCCGTACCCTCGGCGAGCATTGGAATGTTCAAGTGATGAATTCGACCGGAATGGGAGTCATTACCAGCGGTCCGTTTCGCTATGTCCGTCATCCCAATTACGCTGCTGTTTTTGTCGAGATGCTGGTGCTCCCGCTGATTCACTCGGCGTGGATCACCGCCGCTCTCGGTTCCGCCGCCCATGTACTCGTGTTGTCGCGCCGCATTCATACCGAGGAGCGCGTCCTCTTTTCGGACGCTCACTATCGGGAGGCTATGTACGGGAAGCCGCGGTTTCTTCCCGGACTTTTCTGAGGCAGGTGGACATGCGATTTCTCTCTTACATCCTCTTTGCGTCCATTCTTGGATCGGCGCTTTGCTCACGCGTCCTCTCCGAAGAGCCAACAGGTCCCGCCTTTACCTCTATCCCTGAGCTCGAGCAGGGTTATAACCTCCTCTACCAACAGAAATTCCTGGAGGCTCGCGAAGTCTTCCAGAAGTGGGCGGAAGACAATCCTAATGAACCCTTTGGGCAGGTTTCCCTCGCCGCCACCTTTCTCTTCCAGGAGTTTTACCTGCAGAACGTCCTCACCAGCGACTATTTCCTCGACGACAAGCGCTTCCTTGGTGGCATCACCGGTACTCCCGACCCTGCGCGCATCAAAAATTTCCAGGAGTCGTGCAGCAAGGCTCGTTCCCTCTCATCTCGACGCTTAAAGAATCACTCGCGCGATCCCGAGGGATTGTATGCTCTGACCCTTTGCGCCGGCATGCAATCCGATGCCGATAGCATGCTGTTGAAGAAACATTACGATGCCCTGAAGCACCTCAAAGAAGCCAATGCCAACGCAGAAATGCTGCTCCACGATCATCCGGACGCCTATGACGTTTATGTGGCTCCTGGAGTCGCCTACTACGTGATTGGCTCTCTTCCGTCTTCCGCCCGATTTTTCCTCTGGTTCGGCGGCATCCACGGTGACAAGGAATTAGGCATGTCTCAGGTTCAGAAGACCGCTGAGAATGGCCGTTACCTCAAGCCCTTCGCTCAGATTCTCCTGGCCCTTTCTGCCCGCCGGGAAAAAAAGGACGAGTTGGCCCAGAAGAATCTCAAAGCTCTTACCGAGGAGTTCCCGGGTAACGCGGTCTACGACACTGAGTATGCAAAGGCTCTGGGTCGACCCATTCCTGCCACCATTGGCCCCGCAAACTAACGTGGTTCTCTTCCGAGACGTAACCTCTTCCACGAAACTGCGTGATTTCCAGCATGAAACATAGCTCCCCCTGAGTCTTCCCACCCACGCCATTCGCCCGCCTCTCTCGCGAATCGTCGGTATCAAACCTGTTTTCATCTACTTATGCATTTCCGCGTTTGGCGGCTTACCTGCTCCTTCCCGCGCATCAGCTAGTCCCACTCTTCGGTCGCTATTTCGTCACGCTTGGGAGGTGCGCAGAAATGTTACTCAAGGAAGCCTATCTCGAGCGTGCGGTTGGCGAAGTGGAAGATCTTTCCGCTCGAGTGGGCTTGTTGAAGGATCGTTTCGCCCGGCAGAAGGTCAACGTCAAGCTCGAGCACTACTGGGAACTTGAATATGTCCGCACGCGTTTTGCGGAGTTCAAACACCGCATCCTTGAGCTTGAAGAGGCCGACGAACGGGACATTGCCAGGATCCAGGAAGCGGTGGAGCTGGCTTGGAAAGATTTGATTCACGCTGTGGATACGCTTCTGGCAGCGCTTCCCTAGACCCGTGCGCTTCGGTCATCTCGTCCCGAAGCCGATACGCAGAAACCAGGGAAATGGATGAAGCGTTGGAGTGGGTTGACTCGCGAAGGTGCCCAAGGTCAGGAGCGAGCCGCCCACCTTGTCGTAGGGCCGCAGTACGCTGCGCCCCATCTCGGCAAGATGTAGCACTGATGCCATTGGCGTTTACTCCACAGCGTTATTGCGGATCGCGGTCTTGCCGCTTCCGCGCTAGGGCGGGTGGGTCCAGGTCCCCATCCCGCCCTCTTTTTTTATCAGCGCAGCGATCTTTCGTCGCAACGCGGCGGTTCTCGCTTCCCACATAACCCACGACTCGGCACTGCTACAATGCTGCTTCCTAATCAGGAGGCTCCATGTTTCAGCCCGATCTTCTGAAGGCCCGCACGATTTTCCTGACTGGCGGGGGCAGTGGCCTTGGCCGCTCCATGGCCATTGCCTTCTCGACACTCGGCGCTCGCTTGTTCCTCATCGGTCGCAGAGAAGAACCCCTCAGGGATACTTGTGCGGAAATTCATCGATTGGGCGGAGCCGCGGCCTTTATTACCTGTGACATTCGCGACTACGCGTCCGTCGAATCCGCTTTCGCCGCCGCCGAACAACAATTTGGCGAAATCGATTCGCTGGTCAACAATGCCGCCGGCAATTTCATGGCTCGCACCGAAAAACTCTCGCCCAACGCTTTCAACGCAGTCGTCGGCATCGTCCTGAACGGCACCTTCCATTGCACACAAGCCTTCGCGCGCCGCCGTATCGACAAGAAGCTTGCTGGCAATATCTTGAACATCACCACAACCTACGCGGCGGCGAATTCCGGCTCGGGCTACGTGGTCCCCTCCGCCTGCGCCAAAGCCGGTGTCCTCGCCATGACCACATCCCTCGCGGTCGAGTGGGCGAAATATCACATTCGCGTCAACGCCATTGCTCCCGGTCCGTTTCCCACGGAGGGCGCGTGGTCGCGTCTCATGCCATCCAAACAGTTCGAAGAACACGCCATCAACAAACATCCCATGAAGCGTTTCGGCAAACACCAGGAACTCACGAATTTGGCCGCGTTTCTGCTCAGCGACATGTCCGAATACATCAATGGCGAATGCGTTGTGATCGACGGCGGCCAGTGGCTGCGGGGCGCTGGCGAGTTCAACGATTTAGCCATGCTGCCGGATTCCGTGTGGGAACAGCTCGAGGCCGCCCGCCCCAAAAAGTGATCCTCAACGGTAGTGGCCGGTCTTTAGACCGGTTCTTTTTTCTTGCTTCTTTTACCTATTGCGGCAACGCGCTTTCTCGCAGCAGCACACGCAATCGAATCTCGCCGATTTGCTTTCCTTCGCTCTCCGCCTTTACCACAACCTCCTGCGGAACCGCGCCCTTCAATTGCTCGCTAGACAGTGTGGGTGTGTCGATCAGAACCTGTATCGAGCTTGACGCTTCCGCCGGCAAAGTAAATTCCCCTCCTCCATGACTCACTTTCCATCCCTGGGGTGCAGACACAACCACGTTCAAGGGCAGATCCTTCATTGCATCGTGCAGAACAATCAGCGGTACCACCAGATTCGTCCCGGTTTTGATTCCAATTTCCGGCGTTTTCGCCGCTGGCAAATGACTCAACCCGTGCGCTGGATAAAATTCAGAGTAGAGTTTCCACGCCCCTCCCAGTTCCATACGCGGCAACTGCCCAGTCTGATCTTTTTCATTCATCGATCCACTATGAAAAATCGCGTCGGCCCGTGGCTTTTCGTCAATGTGTTCGAACACGCCGTCCGTCGGCTTGCCTCCGACTACCGACTTCCCAAAAATTAGTGTGGACGGCTCCGACCACCACGCCGACTTCGGGTTGTTCATCATCTTTTCCAACTCCGTGTCGCTCATCTTCGCGATCCGGGCAATCTCCTCGGGAAATTGCGTCCGGTGCGACATCGCCGAATCCAAAGCCAGCCTCCAGTACGGCTTTTTCTGCGAGGGCGAAATCTCCCGCACCGAATAAGTCGGCCCGGTGCCTTCAAACTGCTTTTGGTCGTTCGCGTCACTGGCAAAATACAGCTTCTTGGGCTGCCACGTCACCAGATTCGATAGATAAGACTCGTAGTGTTTCGTCGGCCCCCCAAGCTGCGATGGAAAGACCAGCGGGTCCCCGGAAATGTCGAACGCCTCCGTCACCAGAACTCCAGTGGCCTGATGGTCTCCGTGATTCTCTCCAATGAACACCCCAGGCAATTGCGTGAAGATCACTTCCGGCCGCGTCAATCGAATCAGGCCGACCAATCGTTCCAAGGTAGCCCCGTGCCCCCAGTTCGAAAGTGAATCCAGTACATCTTGCGAGGCGGTATCTTTGCCATCCAGAAACCACACATTCGATATGCTCAGTTTCGCGCACGCCTCTCTTGCTTCAATCTCCCGCTCGTTCGCCATGGCCGGTCCGCGCTCGCGCGAGTACCGGTTCATTCCGCTGCCGCCACGCGTACTGAAAATCACCGCCACCTTCTTGTGCATGTCGTAAATCGCACGCGCCACATACGGCGTGAAAAACGCCTCGTCATCCGGATGCGCCACCACCACCAGAATGTCGGCCTTATACCGCTCATCCTCCCCATTCACCTTCTGCGGCGTCTGCGCTATTGCCGTTCCAGCCAGCACACCAAGCATGAGAAACACAGATATCTCTACGGCTATCTTCAAATTGACTCGCAATGATTCCTCCAGCACGCCGCCAGAATTGTATCGTTAGCCTTTCCTCGGCTGGTAAGAAATACCCTTGCAATGCGACTCATGCGCCGCCATACGACTGTATGCCAATAAACCTATCGATGGTAACATTGACATACGTTCGGTTGGGACGTATCCTGCACAGAGGCGTGGCTATGGAAACAGTTAAAGTCTCCCCAAAATTTCAAGTCGTGATTCCCAAACGCATTAGGGAACAGCTGCGGATAAGCCCTGGTGAGGAACTGCAGATGTTTGTGATCGATCGAGATATCCACATCCATCGCCCGCGCTCTATTAAGGAACTGCGCGGAATCGCCAAGGGCATGGAATGGAAGAACGACTATCGTGATCGCAATGACCGGTTCTGAACCGATCGTACTCGATTCGTCAGGTTGGCTCGAGTATCTGACCGACGGTTCGAAAGCCGATGCCTTCGCGTTGTATTTAGAACGTGAAGAAGGCGTTCTCGTTCCGACGATTGTCATCTACGAAGTCAGGAAAGTTCTATCTTTGAAGCAAAACAAATCTCTAGCTGACATTTTTCTCTCCGACGCACTCTGCAGAACCATCCTGCCGTTCGACGACATTCTGGCAATCAAGAGTGCCGATATCAGCGTTCGGCACAAGCTCTCTATGGCTGACGCAATCATTTATGCCACTGCGCAGCATTCCGAAGCTCTCCTGGTAACGTCTGATAGCCATTTCGAAAAATTAGGCGGTGTCATCCTGTTGTGACTGTGCGTGCCTTGACCGTCACGGAACCCGCCTATACTCTAGTTAAATACGAATAACTAGCGTTTTAGGTCAGGACTCTAATCATGGACCAGATTCACGTAACTCTCCCCGACGGCAGCGTCAAGGATTTCCCCAAGGGCACCACCCCTGTCGAGATCGCGAAATCCATCTCGCCGCGGCTGGCCGATGCCGCCTTAGTCGCCAAGGTGCGCGCCACTAACGGCAACAAACCCGCCGACAAAACCGGCATCTTCTCCAATTCCGTCGATCCGGCGGAAGACGGTAGCCTGCTCTACGACCTGCGGCGCCCTCTCGAGCAGGACGTCTCCCTGCAGATTCTTACCGAAAAAGATCCGGACGCGCTCTACGTTTTCCGTCATTCCGCCGCCCATCTGCTTGCCGCCGCCGTCATGGAGCTCTATCCCGGCGTGAAGCTCGGTATCGGTCCGCCGGTGGACAACGGTTTCTTTTACGAATTCCTGCGCGAACAACCGTTCACTCCCGAAGATCTCGAAAAAATTGAAAAGAAAATGCACGAGCTTGCGGCCAGGGACCTTCCCAACGAACGCAAGCTTCTGCCCAAAGACGAAGCCTTGAAGCTCTATAAGGATTCCAATCAGCTCTTCAAGTGCGAACTCATCGAAGAAAAAGCCGATGAGCCTTTAGTTTCCTTCTACACCACTGGAAAATTTATCGATTTCTGTCGTGGACCGCACATCCCTTCCACCAAGCGTATTCAGGCCTTCAAAATCATGAATGTTGCCGGCGCTTACTGGAAGGGCCAGGAGGGCAATCCGCAGCTCCAACGCATCTACGCGGCTGCGTTTTTCTCGCAAAAAGAACTCGACGCGTATCTCCACCGGCTCGAAGAGGCCAAGCGCCGCGACCATCGTCGTCTCGGCCCCGAGCTCGAACTCTTCAGCATCCAGGAAGAAGCCGGACCCGGTCTGATCTTCTGGCATCCCAAAGGCGGCCTGATCCGCACCATCATCGAGAACTGGCTCCGCGAAGAACTCCTCAAGCGCGGCTACGACCTCGTCTTCACTCCGCACATCATGCGTTTCGACCTTTGGAAAACTTCCGGCCACGCCAATTTCTACAAAGAAAACATGTTCGGCCAGATGGAAGTGGAAAAAGCCGATTATCAGCTCAAACCCATGAACTGTCCCGGCCACATCCTGATCTACAAATCCAAGCTGCGCAGCTATCGCGATCTTCCCGTGCGTCTCGCCGAACTCGGCACCGTTTACCGTTATGAGCGCAGCGGCGTGCTCCACGGCCTCCTTCGTGTTCGTGGGTTCACCCAGGACGACGCTCACATCTTCTGCATGCCCTCGCAAATCGAAGCTGAAATCGAAGCCTGCATCGATTTCGCCTATGCGGTCATGAAAAATTTCGGCTTCGATAAATTCGAAGTCGAACTTTCCGACTGGGATCCCAAGCACCCGGAAAACTATCCTGGAAAGCCCGAGGATTGGCAGCACGCCACAACCACCCTCGCCAGCACCATGGATCGCCTGAAGATTCCGTATAAACGCATGGTCGGCGAAGGCGCCTTTTACGGACCAAAAATCGACGTCAAGCTGATCGACGCCATAGGCCGCCCTTGGCAGCTCACTACCGTGCAGTTCGACTTCAACCTGCCCGCGCGTTTTGGTCTTGAGTACGTCGGCGAAGATGGCGCGCGCCACCAACCTTTAATGGTTCATCGCGCCCTGCTTGGTTCCGTCGAGCGCTTCTTCGGAATTCTCATCGAGCATTACGCTGGAGCCTTTCCACTGTGGCTCGCGCCCACCCAAGTCGAAATCTGCCCGGTCAGCGAAAAAGTGGCGGATTACGCCAAATACGTCTACGAAACCTTGAAGGGTCACGGCCTGCGCGTGCATCTCGACGATCGCAATGAAAAGCTGCCCGCCAAGATTCGCGACGCGCAACTCCAAAAGATTCCCTACATGCTCGTCGTCGGCCCCAAAGAAGCCGAGGCTGGCACCGTCAGCGTCCGCCATCGCAGCAAAGGTGACCTGGGTGCGCGTCCGATCACCGACCTGATCGCGTCCCTGAAGCAAGAAGCGGATTCCCGCGCGATTCAATAGTGCTGGCCCGGCCGTGCCGCGCCAAATTCCTGCCTCGATTCTTTCTCGCGGCCCTTGCCCCATGCTCTTCACGTGCTATACTTTGAAGTCTGCCTCACGCTGCGAAATCCGCCTGAGGCCATCTGTACATTCGGGGTGTGACCCGGTTTGCCGGGTGCCTTTTTTCTCTAGGGGGATTTATCGCAGAGCGGAATTTCCGGCAAGCCGACCGTATTCGTATCAACGAAAGGATACGCGCTCGGGAAGTTCGAGTGATTGACGAAGAAGGCGGGCAGTTGGGAGTCATGCAGCCGTTTGAGGCGCTTCGCTTGGCGCGCGAGCGGGGCATGGATTTGGTGGAGATTTCGCCCACGGCCGATCCGCCAGTTTGCAAAATCACCGACTACGGTAAATATCAGTATCAGCTCAACAAAAAGGCCCACGAGCAGCGCAAAAGCAGCCGTGGTTCGCAGCTCAAAGAAGTAAAGTTTCGGCCCAATACCGCCGAGCACGATTATCAGGTTCGCAAGAATCAGATCATTCGCTTCCTCGGAGAAGGCCACAAGGTTCGCGCGATGATTTTTCATCGTGGTCGCGAGATGGCTCACCAGGAAGTCGGTCGCGCTAAAATGACCCGCCTTCTCGGCGAAATTGGTGAGCACGGCCAGATCGAAACCATGCCTCGCATGGAAGGCAATGTTCTGGTCGCTCTTCTCGCTCCCAAAAAGGGCACTGGCACTGCGGCTCGTTCCAGCAGCCCGGCCCAGGCCAGCGCGTAACATAAAACTTTTAAGCTGCTTGGTCAGCTCCTAGAAAGAGGATTTACAGCAATGCCACGCAATTCACTCAAGCCCAAAAAAAAGCTCAAGACCCATCGTGGTGCCCGCAAGCGCTTTAAGATCACCGCGACCGGCAAAATTCTCCGCATGCATTCCGGCAAACGCCATCTCCTCGGCACCAAAGCCGCCAAGCGCATGCGCAAGCTGAAAAAGATCACCAAGGTGAGCGAGCGCGACGTCGCCGCCGTCCGCCAGATGCTCCCCTACGGAGCCTAATCCAGTAGGGGTGCCGCATTGCTGCGCCCCATCTTGGCAAGCTCTTTTGTGTAGCCGATCTTGGATTTCGCTGAAAGTGTAGTGGCCAGTTTAGACTGGCCAACATGCAGCATCGAATTTTGCAACGCGAAAGCGTGGCAAGAAATGCGTAACCAGCCTGAGTCTTAGCTCAGTCACCGTTCCGCAAAACGTGCCAGGCAGCGCTACACGGGTGCCTGCCGGCCGTTTCGCCCCGTTCGCGGGGTAGTGCAGTTGTAGGCGCTTTGTTGCCCTACAACCGTTCACACCGGAAACAAACCCGTTGCAGAAGCGCTTCTCGCGCCTCTAGCAACTCGTCCTGTTTCCACAAAACTGTAGCTCGCGCCTTCAGGCGTCAGGATTTTCCCCGGCAACGGCGCAAAATCCTCGTTTGAAGGTATGTGCTACTCAAAAAAGGAGAAAACCCATGCCACGCGTAAAACGCGGCACAAAACGCCGGGCTCGGCGCAAAAAGTATCTCAAGAGGACCAAGGGCTTCTTTCTCACCAAAAGTAAGCTCTACCAATCCGCACAAGAGGCCGCTAATCGCGCGGATCGTTATGCAAAACGCGACCGCCGCGTGAAGAAGCGTCAATACCGCCGCCTCTGGATTCAGCGTGTGGGAGCCGCTGCTCGCCAGAACGGTCTAACCTACGGCCAGCTCATTCACGGATTAAAAGCTTCCGGGATCGAAGTCGATCGCAAAGTCCTGGCCGACATGGCCGTGAAAGACGCAACCGGATTTGCCGCCCTCGCGGAAAAGGCCAAAGCCTTCGCGCCCAAGCCAGCCGCAGCCAAAAAAGCGTAGCCAAGGCTCCGTCATTCCGAACGCAGTCCGCGGAGTGAGGAATCCCTCTTTCCCGCGTCGAGCGCTATCTACGACGCCAGGCTCTTTCGGTGAGGGCACCATATGTCGTGCTCTCACGGTGTAACCTATTTTGCGCCATGCCTACTGTCGACAATCCGACTGAAAAGACCCTCGCCGCAATCGGAATCAACGATCCCCTCGCGGTTACGGAACTCTTCGCTCGCGAGAAAGTTCGTTTCGACCAGCAACTGGCGCTGAAGGTGCCTGACGACACGAACTACATGCTTATGAAGAACGCATGGCTCGGTAGGAAGGCCGGCGTTCTTACATTAATCACGGAAAATTGGCTGAAACCCGCCCCACCAGCGCTGAAGCCAATCGTGGGCCAGTCGCTCAATGAACTGAAGCATCACATCGAAACCAGCCTGGAGTCCTTTCGTGCTGCCGCCGAGAGAGCCTCAGCAGAATTGGCTGCCACGAAAGAAAAAGTGGACCTTTCCCTCCCCGGCGTTCATCGCCCCATCGGCTCGCATCACCTCATTCGCCAGGTCCTTCAGGAAATCGAAGATATTTTCTTCTCCATCGGCTTCTCCGTCGTCGAAGGCCCCGAAATCGAAACGCCTTACTACAATTTCGAAGCCCTGAACATCCCCGAACATCATCCGGTCCGCGACGACATGGACACTTTTTACCTCGATCTGCCCAAAGGCGCTCCGGGTCCGCTGCTCCTGCGCACCCACACGTCCCCGGTCCAGATTCACACCATGGAGAAGCGCCAGCCTCCCGTGCGCGTGATCGTCCCCGGCAAGGTCTATCGCCGTGATAATCCCGACGCGACCCACTCCTTCATGTTTCATCAGATCGAAGGACTGGCCGTCGACTCAGACATTACGTTCTGCGATTTCACCGGCACCATCGATTATTTCGTAAAGCAATTCTTCGGCGAAGGTGTCACCACCCGCTTCCGCCCCAGCTATTTCCCGTTCACCGAACCATCCGTCGAATTCGACGCCTCCTGCGTCTTCTGCGGCGGCAGCGGCACCGCGAAAACCGGCGGCACCTGCGGCAAGTGCAAAGGCGCGGGCTGGATTGAGCTTTTCGGCGCCGGTATGGTCGATCCCGCGGTCTACGGCTTTGTAAACTACGACCCGAAAAGGGTCAGCGGCTTTGCCTTCGGCATCGGTATCGATCGATTAGCCATGCTCAAGTACGGTATCGACGACATCCAGGTCTTTTTTCAAAACGATGTGCGCTTCTTACGTCAGTTCCCGTAACGAGTTTCCATTCAACCGACATGACCTTCGCTGACGCCAAACAACGCTTCTCGAATCGCGTATCGGATTACGCTCGATACCGTCCCAGCTACCCCGCCGCGTTGCTGGATCTTCTCGCCCACGAATGCGGCCTGCGCTCAGACCAAGTCATCGCCGATATCGGCTCAGGCACCGGCCTGCTCAGCAAATTATTTCTCGATCATGGCAACCGTGTTTACGGAATCGAACCGAATCGTGAAATGCGCGAAGGCGGCGACGAGTTTCTGCGCAGCTACACAAGCTTCACCAGTACCAACGGCTCAGCCGAATCCACCACTCTTCCCGACTCCTCCGTCGACTTCATCACCGTTGGCCAGGCGTTTCACTGGTTCGACGTCGCCGCAGCGCAACGCGAATTCCGCCGCATTCTGAAGCCAGCGGGTTGGTGCATTGTCGTGTGGCAGGACCGCCGTATGGACGAAGCCCCCTTCGCTCGCGATTACGAAAATGTGCTGGTGCGCTTTGGCATGGACTATAAATCCGTGAAAGATACGTATCCTGAATCCGAAAAGATGCGCGCTTTCTTCGACCCCGGCACCTTTCACTCCACCGATTTGCCCAATCATCAGGACTTCGATTTCGACGGACTTGCCGGCCGTCTTCGCAGCAGTTCCTACGCCCCTACCGAGAGCCATCCGAACTACGCCCCTATGATGGCGGAACTGCGCCGCATTTTTGATGCCTATCAGCACCTCGGCGCCGTTCGCATGGAATACTTTGCGCGTGTTTATTTTGGCAAACTGGGCAGGAATCCTCGATGAAGGTCTCATACAACTGGCTCAAGGAATTTGTTGACGTCACCGCGACGCCGGAAGAACTTGCGGCTCGTCTCGCGCTTACCGGCACCAATATCGCCGCAATCGAGAACGGTTCCCACGGCGCCGTCATCGACGCTGAAATCACTTCGAATCGCCCGGACTGCCTCAGCATGTTGGGAATCGCCCGCGAAGTCGGAGCCATCTACACCTTGCCCGTCAAAACTCCGTCGCCGAAGCCTCCCGAAAGCAATTCCGCGAAAGCCGTTGACGCCGTCTCCGTCAAAATTGAAAACCCGGAGCTTTGCGGTCGCTACACCGCGCGCGTTCTCCGCGGAGTCAAAATTCAGCCATCCCCTGCATGGTTGAAAGACCGCCTGGAAGCTGCCGGCATCGCCAGCATCAACAACATCGTCGACATCACCAATTACGTGATGCTCGAACTCGGCAATCCCATGCACGCTTTCGATCTCGACAAGGTCCGCGAACACTCCATCGTCGTTCGCCGCGCCGAGCCTGGCGAGAAAATGACCACCCTCGACGGCATCGAGCGCCAACTCGACCCCAACATGCCCCTGGTCTGCGATGGCGATGGTTCCCGCAGCATTGGCAGTGGCGTGATGGGCGGCGCCTCCACGGAAATTTCCTTCTCCACCAAGAACGTCCTTCTGGAGTGCGCTTGGTTCGATCCCATCGCCATTCGTCGCGCTGCCCGCTTCCTGAAGCTACACACCGAAGCCAGCACGCGCTTTGGCCGGGGTGCCGATCCCGAAATGGCCGAGCTTGCCTCTCGTCGTGCCGCGGAACTGATTCTGCAACTCGCAGGCGGCGAACTCCTCTCCGGCTTCGTCGATGTTTATCCCGGTAAACGCGCGCCCCGAAAAATCACCATCACCCGAGCCGAATTCCTCCGCATCATGGGCGCCGATGTTCCCGACAAAAATCTCGAGGCGATTCTTTCCGCACTCGGCTTTGCCCCCACGCGCGTCGATCACAATCGTGGCAGCGCCAACTCCTTGCTTGCTGCCTGGGAATGCACGCAAGCCTCCTGGCGCGCGGACGTGGAACGGGAAATCGATCTCATCGAGGAAGTGGCTCGCATTTACGGCCTGGACAAATTTCCGCCGCGCTTGCCGGCGGCACGCGCCGGCGCTGCTCGCCTGCCACACCACGAAGCCGAAACCCGCCTTCGCGAGCGCCTGATCGGCTTGGGTTATCACGAAATTCTTACGATTCCGCATGTCTCCGAAGAACGCAACGAACTGTTTCGCCCTGCGGATGCCGTCCCTGCAAAACTCGTCAATCCCCTCAGCGAAGAAGCCAATGTTCTGAGATCCACCGGAGCTGTCACCATGGCTGGCGCAATCGAGTGGAATCTGAATCACGGGCAGCGCCATGCCCGCCTCTTCGAAATTTGCAGCCAGTATCGCTTCGCGAATGGAAAGCCTGTTGAAAATCGCGTGCTGACCATCGGTGCTACCGGACTCGCGCGCGCCCAGGGCCTCTACGATCCGCCCCGGGAATACAGCTTCGCCGATTTGAAAGGCGATCTCGATGCGATCGGTTCGCTCTCTGGCGGTCTCCGCTGGGAACAGGATGGACCCGACTGGCTGAACGTCGCCAGGCGTGGCGCGATTTTCCTCGGCAAGGAAGGGAATCAAGCACTGGGTTCTGCCGGACAATTGACGAAACGCGTCGCCGACAAACTGAAATTCCGCCAGGATGTCTATCTCGCGGAGGTCGCGCTTGGCTCTCTCTACTGCATGTACTACGGCGTGAAAAACAATCGCCGCTACGACCCGCTGCCCCGCTTTCCAGCCGTGGAACGCGATTTTTCGCTATTCCTTGCCGATGGTGTCGTCTTCGCCGACGTCAAGCACACCATCGAGTCGCTCCAGATTCTCGAAATTACTGGGATCGAAGCGGCCGACCTCTTCCGTGGCAAGAATGTCCCGGCTGGAAAATACTCGCTGCTCGTGCGCGTCACCTTCCAGAGCCGCGAATCTACCTTCACCGATGCCCAGATCAACGACTTTTCCAATCGCATCGTCACAGCCCTGGAGCGCAACCTAAGCGCCACTTTACGTTCATAAGGCAAGCCGTCCTTCCGAGCGAAGCGAGGAATCTCTCTTCGATTCATCTAACCACAACCCCGCTCAGTCCGACTGCTTCAACGCCCGCTCCACCAGCGTCAAACACCGCTCCGCCTGCTCCTTCAACAACTCTTCCCGTTCCCCCCGCTCCTTCCGCAAACTGTGCAATTCGTCGGCAATACTCAACGCTGCCAAAATTGCCACTTTCTGTGTGTCCACGGCCATCGACGCGCTGGCGATCGCCCGCATCTTCCCGTCCACATACGCCGCCAATTCCCGCAGGTACTCCTCGCCCATTTCCGCGTGCATCGGGTACGCCTGCCCGAAAATTTCCACTTTCACATTTGCCATCATTCACCTGCCTACTGCGACCACGATGTGGGATTGCGGTCCCACCGGTGCGCCCGCAATTTCGTCTTCAGATCTCCCGGGAGCGGTCCCGCGACGCTCGCCGCGCAATTCGCCTCCACATTCTTGATCTTTCGCATCCCGGGAATAATCGTACTCACGTCCGGATTGCTTAGGATGAACCGCAGCGCCATCTCTGGCATCGTGCTGCCCGCGGGAATCAAACGACGCAGCGCTTCCGCGTGCTCCACGCTCGACTTCAGATTCTCCGGCACAAAATATGTGTTGCGCCAATCTCCCGCCGGCCACTTGGAATCCATGGTAAGCGTCCCGGTCAGCGTACCCTCGTCAAACGGCACACGCGCAATCACTCCAACGTCGCGCATCCGGCAGATCGGAAACAACGCATCCTCCGGATTCTGATCGAAAATGTTGTAGATCACCTGCACCGCGTCGGCCTGATCCTCCAGCACCGCCCGGATTCCATTGCACGGTTCCCACCGGTTAATGCTCGGGCCCACCGCTCGCACTTTCCCGCTCTTCTTCATGTCTTCAATGGTTCGCCGAAGCCGTTCATCATTCAGCCAGCGATCTTCCCAGGTGTGAAATTGCATCAAGTCGATCGTATCCACATCCAAATTCTTCAAACTTTTCTCGACGTACTCCTGTACATACTCCGGCGGATAACAGTCGTCCAGCGTGAACGTGCGCGTACTCGGCCAGCGCCGGTTTTTCGGCGGAATTTTCGTCGCCACGTAAAGATGCTTATCCGGACCACCCACGCCCGAGTTATTTTTGTACTCCTTCAGGATCTTCGCCAGAATCTCTTCACTCTTCCCGTCGCCATAGGCCCAGGCGGTATCAAAAAAATTGCAGCCCAACTCCACCGCCCGTCTGAGCGACTGCATCGTCTCCGTGTCTTCCGATCCAGTCCAACCCGCCAGGCCCCACATCCCATACCCAATTTCGCTCACCTTCCAACCGCTGCGCCCAAACCGCCGATAGTTCATCGCTTCTCCCTCGCAATCCGGTCACATTGTACTGTAACCTCCCGCAAAACGAGGGTGGCACACGCAATCCGCATCCTGGCTGCACGACCATTCGTAGGCTTCCTACAAAACCGCCAGTGTTCGACGGTATCTCCTCCACGCAAACACGACCGGCGCTCCCAGTAGCAACACCCAAATCAACAATGCCGGGCCGTACTCCGCAAAGAACAGCACGATCCCAAGCACCGTGTCTGTGGCTTTGTGAAACCCGATCACAACGCCGTTGCGCAGTTGTGTGCCCACCGACGGACTTGGCAAACTCAGTTGCGCCTGATACACGTCAGCGAGATTCAGATTCACCGTCGCAAAGTCCACCCGATGCTCCAACGATTTTTGCTCGGCCTCCATCTGCTCGATCTCCCCGCGTACCCGCGCGATTTCCTGCTCCACCGCCAGCACATCGCTGATTTTCCCGGTGCGCTGCTGCAAGATCGCCTGCAGGCGCTGCTCCGTCTCACGCGCGTTTTTCAGCCGCGCCACCAGGTCTGCATGCTGTTGGGTCACCTCTTCGCCCGATTGCGCTTCATTCTCAACCCGGCCCAACAATTTCAATTCGCTCAAAGCTGCGGGCAATTCCGCGGCTGGCACGCGCAACGAAGCCTGTAATGTCTTTGGCGCGCCATCGTTTGTATTGACGTTGAGTTCCGCGGCATACGAATGATGCCGCGCAAGAATTCCATCCAGCGCCGCGCGAGCGGCAGAAAAATCCTTCACGGTAATTGATAGCGATACGGCGCGCGCAATCATCGGCAGCGGCACATTTGCTTCGACGGGCGCCCGTCCCTGTCCTTCACCGCTTGCAACAGGCTCAGCACTCGGTTCCACTTCCAGCGATGAACTGATCTGTTCCCTTGCTTTCTCCTCGGCCAGCCGCCTGTACGCCTCGACATTTTCCGCATTGGTCGCAACCAACGCGTTGTCCACAGACGCGCTGCGTTGCGCAACTTCCAAATGCCGCGTGCCTGGCGAGTACCTGGCCGAACTGAACGCGAATAGCAAAACAATCGCCGACGCGCATGCTCCTAGCCGGACAATCCAGTCTTTCCGCGTCCACGAACCTGGCCGCCAGAACGCGCCTTGAGCACGCAGCTTCTGCCCCGAAGCAATTTTCGCGGCCGCTTCGCTGATCTCCTTTTCCAAAGTCGCGGGAATCTTCGCTACTTTCCATTGCGATAACGCGCTGGAAGCCAATCGAAGCTCCGTCGCTACTTCTTCGCACTTGGCGCACTCCTCCAAATGCGCTGCCATACTCCCGGCCTTTTCGTCATTCAGCTCGCCGTCTACCAAAGCCATTACGTCCTGCGGAACAGGATGTGTCGTTGTGTTCATGCGCGTTCCTCGAATCCAGTCAACTCGCCGGCGCGTTTGGGCGCAGGCGCGGTCAGCAGCGTTCGCAGTGCCATACGCGCGCGGAAGAGCCGTGAGCGCACCGTATTGATGGGCAGGTGCAGCACATCTGCAATTTCGGCGTAGCTTAATTCTTCGAATTCACGCAACAGCAGAATTTCGCGATCGATTCGCTCCAACTCATTCACCGTTTCCCGCAGCGCCAGCTCCGCATCCGTGGTGTTGCGCGCAGCCGGTTCCGCAGCCTTGCCCATGGGACCAAGAAACGCCGCGCGAAATGCCGTCTTCCGCCGGTACCCGCGCAGGATTTTGTACGCGATCGCGTAAAGGTACGTCCGAAACAGCGCCTGCGGTTCGTATCGCGACCCCGCTCTCAGTACCGCCATAAACGTTTCCTGCGTCAGTTCTTCGGCATGGCCAGCGTCGGCCAGACGCCGCCGGAAGAACCCAAAGATCGCCTGTTTGTAGCGCAAAAACAGTTCGTTAAAAGCCTCAGCCGAGCCTTTGCAGAAGGCCAACATCAGCTGTTCGTCCTCACCTGGTTTGGTGGCGGGTCTTTCAGACCCGTGCCTTTTCTCTGTTGCTGCTGTTTCGCTGTCCCCGGCCGCTTGCATACCTGCTCTGGGATTCTCGGGCGTTTCGCTCATGTTGATGGGTTTGCGTCTCCGCGCTTAGAACGAGCAAGCCCCGTTCCTCTTGCACCGCTCGTCGACTCTCACTAATGTAATGGCGCGACCACCCAAAGAGTTCCCGCCTGGAGTCTCAAAGCGAGTCTAGGTCGATGATCCGTCATTCCGAACGCAGTCCGCGAAGTGAGGAACCTCTCTTCGATCCCAGCGTCTTGCCTCAATCTCTCCGCGACCTCTGCAACACTCAGCGAATTCTCCGTTACGGCTGGCTCGGTTTTTGCTCCTGCTCCATTGCCTTTTCCAACTCCGGATGCTCTGCGAGTACTTCCATCATGCTTTCACGCGCCATCGTGCCGCCCAACTGCTGGCCCGTCTCCGTCAATTCGGCCGTCAACTGCGGCAACGCGTTCACCGTCTTCTGGCCCAGCGGCGTCTGATAGAACTGAATCAGCCCCTTAATATCTTCGTCCGAGAAGTACTTGTCATAAATCGGCACAGCAAGATCCACAAGTTTCTGCGTATCCAGCTTGGCGTGAAAGCGTTCGAAAAACAGATCCACCAGCTTGTCGCGATACTCCCCTTCAGGAAGCGACCGCGCCACCAAGGGTTTGACGTTCTTCTCCATGTTGAGCATCGTCTGCTGCATAATCGCGCCGGTGCCCATAAGCTCGAGCAGTTTGCGAATGTTCGCCTCCTTATTCGCATCGATCTTGTGTTCAGCACTTGACGCCGCGGCTGGCGCTCCAGCTTTGTCTTGCGCCGTTACCCATGGGCAGCTAAGTGCCAACAGCATCAAAAACGCGCCAAATGTCCGCATGCAGCCTCCAATGTGTCGAGCCAGCTGTCACCAATGTTGCTGGACCAATGCTGCTGAAACTGAGGAGTTAGTTGCTACCGCACCAGGAAGGGTTTCACCACGAACTACTTAGGGACGCAGCATTGTTTACGCTGAGCCGCGAATCCGCACGATCTAAGCTGTTCTGAGTTGCCTTGCACACTGCCATTTTCCAGCCGTGCAACCCTCACCGTTGCCGCGATCCACGAGCTGTGCTTGACGAAACATTCCCGACCAGCTCGCCACGAAACGGCTGCGTGGCCAGTTTGAAGCAGCGCGTCTTATTGTCCCAGTAAATGTGGTCCTTGTTCGCTTCCCACGCCGCCTGCCATTGCTCCTGAACGAACTTGCGCCCCTTCTTGTGCAGAAATTTCCGCCAGCACGTTTCTCCCGGCTTGGAGCATTCAATGTCCAGGTCCGGCATCACCGAAACGCGCAAGTCCGGCCCCGTAAACAAATCCAGAAGCAGGGAATTCGCAATATCCCCGGCCGCCGTGTACTTCCACAGATCATAAATCGGATGTTTCGTTTTCCGCGTGTCCGTCAGTTCTGAAATCAGCAGCGGAATCGCGTCTTTTCCCAGTGCCAGAACCTGGTCCACGATGCGCGAGTCGCAATACTCTTTGTCCTGAAAACGCCCCATCATCCGGCAGGATCCGGGCGCAGTCATTTCGTCGAATTTCCAAAGCGGAATTTCGTCGTTGGGGTCGGGCTTGACCTGTGCAGCTGCGGGACACCAGAAGAGGAACATGCACAACAGGGCCAGCCCACCTGACCGCGTGAGCCACTTGGAGAACATCGACGGGACTTTACACGTCCGCCCGGATTCTGACAAGGCCCCAAGTCACGTAAAATCCTCAGAACGATTCGAATCAGAAAGGCTTAACTGAAAACGGTGTGAGAGTACGCGTAGTACCCATGGAGCAGGCATTCTTGCCTGCGCTCAACCTCACCGGTGCGCCAGAATCGTTTTCGCTTCCGCTAGCTCCGGGCGGTCCGCTCCTGCTGGGCAAACCTCCGTGAGCCGAGCATAAAACGATTGTGCGCCGCTCGAATTGCCAGCAGCCTGAGCAGCGCGTCCCGCCCCCAACAGCGCATCGAACCGGTTCGGCGCATTCTTCAACACAATCTCGTACTCCGCCAGTGCATCCGCCGGACGCTTCATCTCCGCCAGCATGTCCGCGAGCATTTCGCGCGCGGGAACAATCACGGATTCACCGCCGTTTTTTTCCTCATGAGCGGCCGCGGCGCGCAATTCCGCGACCGCATCGTCCGTTTTGCCTTGCGCGAACAACAGCCACGCTTCCGCTTCGCGAAGGTCTGTAGCCTTTTCGGACGAAACCCCATCACCGCGTTTCCGCGCGCGAGCCTCGCGGTTTTCCACGATTTTCGTCAACTGCTGCACGGCAGCTTGTGCCTTCTCGATGTCTCCGCTGCGTGCCGCGCCAATAGCGCGCGCCCAATGCGTGGAGTCCTGTTCGTTCAGCCGTATCGCCGGGATCGGCAATTCCGCCGCTTCCTTCCAGCGATGAAGATCCATAGCCGTGCGCGCAGCTAGGTCCGCGCGATCCTCCATTTTCATTTTTTCGTCCGCCCCGACGACTTGGTCGATTTGCGCGATCACTTCCCGCGCTTTCGCTTCCTGACCGCTCTGCACGTAGGAGTAATTCAGGTAATTCATCGCGTGCGTCTGGTAGTGGGCCTCGGCCTTGTGTTGTCCCGCCAGTCGTGCGCCGGAAGCTTGCGCGGCAATGTTGGAATTGATCGAGTCTTGCCACAGCCCCAGGCGTACGAAAATGTGCGACGGCATGTGCAAAGCGTGTGGCGAATCCGGCGCAATCGCGGCATATCGACGAGCCGCCGCGAGCCCCTCTTCCGCCAGTTCCGGCCGGTCCGCCGCATGGATCAAATAATGCGCCACTCCCGGATGATCCGGATACTTCGCGAACAGCGGATCGAGGATCGCAATCGCGCGCTTCTGGTTTTCCAGGCTGTCGACATCCATGTCCGCCAACGCAACCAGCCCCAGCGCGCTGAACGCGCCCACTTCCACGTCGTCCGGCATCTGCCGCCGTAGCTCCTCAAGGACCGCCGAATACGCCTTCGTCCGTTCCACGTGGCTCAGCTTCGGATTGTCTTGATAGAACGTCGCCGCCGCCTTGACGAATCCCTGCTCGCGTCGAGTTTTTGGGTGCAGGCCCTCCGCCAGTTCTATCTCGTCGTGGCCTTCCTCCAACTGCTCGGCATCGGGAAAGTTCCACAACTGCTCATAAAGCGTCATGGCAACACCCCAATGAGCCATGGCGCACTCGTTGTCGCGAGCTTCGGCGTCATGGAACACCAGGCGCGCCTCCATGTATTGGAAGGAATGCAACAGAGCCAAACCCGTGTCGAGCAGCGGCTCCGCCTCCGCGGAGCAACTGGTATGGAAATTCACCTGACCCAGCTTCGATTGAGCCGACGCCACAGGAGAAAAGAACAGCAGTGGAACCACCATGCATCCAACCGCGGTCCAGAATGTGTTCTTTGCCATGTGCTACCTCTTTTCCCTCCAACGGTCTTGTAAGACCCACCTTCCGAGGCGGCCCGTTGTTTGTTCCGGTTCCCTGGGCGCATTCTAACCCGCCCTGCTCCACCGGTCAGCTATCCATTCGACGCACCAGTCCTGCCGCCGTTGGACGCACAGCCACACTCGGGAGATAATACGCACTGGAGCGATACTTCGAAGCAGGTGAGGACGCGAAAGCCGTTTGAACCGTAACGAATCTCTGGGGTGCTGCGGACAGTCAGCTTGTGTGCACGGCCTGTCCCGTCAGCGGGTCTTCCTAAGACTCGCGGCCGGGGCAGGAAAGCCTAATGGCTGACTCGTGGTGCCCACCTATTTCAGAGGTTCACGGCCTAGCTTCCCACGGCCAAGCAGTCCGCTCCTTTTTAGTTTCAATGGCTCCGTCTCAGCTCCAGTAGAAACGCGAAATTCCGTGGAGTCCTGCCGGTGCGCAACTTCCGGCGCGGTACGCGAATCCGCTGACGCCGCTCGACGGAAACTTGGAATTGAGGACTGACAACTCTTCTCATGCGCATACTCTTCATCGGTGACATCGTCGGCTCACCAGGACGCCAAATCGTTCGCGACCGCCTTGCCGACGTAGTCGAACATCAGCATATTGATCTGGTCATTGCCAATGGCGAGAACTCCGCGTCAGGTTTCGGCATCACTCCTCGCATCGCCGAGGAACTGTTTCAATGTGGCGTCGAGGTCATCACTGGTGGCAATCACAGTTGGGATCGTCGCGAAATCTTTGAGTTCATGCCCCACGAGCCGCGCCTCCTGCGCCCTGCGAATTTTCCCGACGGTAATCCTGGCTCAGGCCTTTATGTCGGAACCGCCAAAAATTCCCTGAAATATGCGGTTCTGAACCTCCAAGGACGGGTTTTCCTAGCCCCGTTCGATGATCCCTTCAAAAAAGCCGATAGCGAACTTGCTAAACTGCCCCCTGACGTGGCATTCGTTCTCGTGGATATGCACGCGGAGACCACAAGCGAAAAAGTCGCACTGGGTTGGTATCTGGACGGGCGAGTGACCGCCGTGGTGGGCACCCATACGCATGTCACCACTGCCGACGAGCGTGTGCTTCCAGACGGCACTGCCTACATCACCGACGTGGGCATGACCGGCCCCCACGAAGGCATCATCGGAATGGAGCGGGCCGCTATCATCAAAAAATTCATCGATGGGCTCCCGACGCGGTTCGAGGTCGCCACCGCAGACATTCAGATGAACGCCGTCGTCATTGAGACCGACGACTCGGAACCACGGAACGCGGCTGGCCGCCTGCGGGCCAAATCCATTGGACGGCTGCGGCTCCGCCTCGACTAAGGCGAAGCAACCCGCCCATTCCGCGAATAATCTGAGCAATCATGCGCAAAACGTTTGGCACTTTGGCGGCTCTGCTGGTTGTTCTGCCAATCACTGGTGTGCTTTGGGCCAGTGCGCCTGAAATTGACGACGATCTATTCGCCTCAAAGCGCGTCTTTCCCAGCATTGGGCCGGGTCTGCGTGCGGTCCATCGCGCCAGCAATGGCAATTATTACGTCCTGGCCAGCCCCGTGGGCCTGGCGATCTTCGATTCAAATGGGAAGCAGCTCTCCGTCATCGGCGCGCCCCCGCCGGCGCCAGTGACGAACAAAGCTGGCCGTGCCGCAATCTCCTCTGCGGAAGACTGCGACGTGGATGCAAAGGGCAATGTCTACATCGCGGATCGCGGTTACAACCTCGTCACGGAATTCTCACCGGACGGTCAGCAGATTCGGGCCTTCCCGGTGAATTCGCTGCTCTCGCTGGCCGCGCTTCCAGACGGCGAAGTAGCCGTTTCTACGCTGGATTCCATGCATCATGTCATCGTGTACGGGTCAGACGGCAAAGTCACACGCGAATTCGGCGACATTGAGTCTCTTTCCTCCCGCTCTGATCTCGACCGTTTTTTGAATTTAGGCCGTGTCTCTTCCGACCCACAAGGGCACATCTACTACGGATTCACATATATGCCGGAACCGTTGGTCCGCCAGTACGACCGTCTCGGCAAGGTCACCCAGGAATTTCTTTTCACGGGAGTGGACGCGTATCCGGAAGCATCCAACACCCGAAAAGCCATCGAAAAGCAAGAAACCAGCACGGAACCACCGTCCTTTCACCAGATTTTGACCGCTTACGGCGTGGATCCCGTCAGTGGTGACGTGTGGATGGGGCTCCATAACACCTTGGTGCACTTCGACAAGGAAGGAAATCGCGCCTCCGAGTATCAAATTTACGCGCCCAAGGGTGCGCCGATCGATGCCACCGTAATCGTTGTCGAGGAGCAGCGCCTATTGATCGGTGCCGACCCTCTAGGGGTCTATGAATTTCGTCGTCCGGACCGCATACACTAGAAAATTTCCAAAGTTTTCCTCAGCCTCGAATGCACTTTTTGTGTGCATAAGTTTGTCACCACCGTTTCTTTTTTTCGAAATTGCCTTCAATTCGTAATAATTTTTTCTAAGTTGCACATTTCTGGTGCTTGTGGAAAAGTTGTGTATGCTATGTGAACGTTAGTACTGGCCCGCGCTCATTTTTCCCTTGCTCCGTTGGAGACAGTGCGCGAGAATCCATGCAGTTTTGAAGCGGTGCGAACGCGGTCCCGCAAATCTTGATTGGACTGCGCGGAACCACAGGGGCAAAGAACACTCGTTCCAGCGCGGGCAAGAACTCCAAAGCGTGACGCTTTAGGGCAAAGAATCTGTTCCACAGGTTTTACACACCTGTGGAAATTTAATGCTATTTGACTTCTCTCATGATAATGACCACTGCTACCCAACTTGGCCGGGAAACTGTTGCTCTGAATGTCTGGGACAAGTTTCTCGATCTCATCAAATCTCGTGTTAGCATCAACACCTACTCCACCTGGTTTCAACCCACGCGCTTGAGCCGCCAGGAAGGCGAGACGCTGTTCATCCAGATTCCCAGCGCCGTCTTTCGCCAGGTCCTCACCCGCACCTACGGCGAGATCATCAAGGCCGTTTTCCATCAGATGGGTACACCGAATACCAAGGTGCAGTACATATGCACGGAGGAAGAAACCGTGCAGGTGGCCCCGGCAATTTCCGCCGCCAAGCAGTCCAAGCTCGATTTCGAAAGCAGCGATCATCAACTCAACAACCGCTACACCTTCGAGAGCTTCGTCGTCGGCAAGTCCAACGAGTTTGCGCACGCCGCTTCCCGCGCGGTAGCCGAGCAGCCTTCGAAAGCCTACAACCCGTTGTTCCTCTACGGCGGCGTGGGCATGGGCAAGACCCACTTGATGCATGCCATCGGACACACGATCAAGAAGCGCAATCCCGCTATGCGCCTCAGCTACGTCAGCGCGGAGAAGTTCACCATCGAAGTTATCAATTCCTTGCGCTTCGACCGCATGATCAGCTTCCGCGACCGCTTTCATACCGTCGACGTGCTCCTCGTGGACGACATTCAGTTCATCGCCGGCAAAGAGCGCACCCAGGAAGAGTTCTTCCACACTTTCAACGCGCTTTACGAGCAGCAAAAGCAAATCGTGATTTCCTCGGACTGCCTTCCGAAAGACATCAATTCGATTGAAGAACGCCTGCGTTCGCGATTCGAATGGGGCTTGATTGCCGATATTCAGCCGCCCGATCTGGAAACCAAGATCGCCATCCTTCAGAAGAAAGCGGAAAATGATCGCTTCCATCTTCCGGATGAAGTGGCGGAGTACATTGCCCGAGCTATCAAGTCGAACGTGCGCGAACTGGAAGGTGCGCTCACCCGCCTGATGGCTTACGCCTCGCTGACCGGCACCGCCATTTCCTTGGCCACCGCTCAACAAGTGCTGCGAAACATCATCGCGTCGCAGGAAAAGCGCGTCACCATTGACTTAATCCAGAAGCGTGTCAGTGAGCATTTTAATTTGCGCGAACAGGACCTCAAGATGCGCAGCAACACTCGCGCCATCGCCTTCCCGCGCCAAGTCGCTATGTACATCGTCAAACAGCTCACTACCGCTTCGTTGCCAGAAATCGGCCGGCAGTTCGGCGGCAAGCATCACACCACCGTCCTGCATTCCATCAACAAGATTGAAGAACTGCGCCGCTCTGATAAGGATCTGAACCGCACCATCACCCGCCTAATGGACGCGCTGCAATAAACACTGTCCGCGCCATGTAGTGGCAGCCCGTAGTGGAGGGTCTTCAGACCCGTGCCTTTTCTAGGGTTTCCCTCATGCTACTGCGGCCCCCGCCCTTTCTTGGGTTTCGCTCATCGTAATGCGGCCCGCTCCTCTTTCTGCAGCACAAGCGCCGGAGTCGCGCCACTCTCCTATTTCCCAAACAACTCAATCTTCTTCGCCGAACACCCCAAGCCCCTGTGCATCTGCGTTATCCTTTTCTCGTCTCATCTCTTTTTTCGGGCTCAACTATTTCGCTCTGTGGAAAAATCGCGCTGCCCGCGCTTGCATTTCATGTGAACAACATGTGGGGATCACGTGGGAATTGTGCGGATGCTTTGTTGATGAATTCGTGCCCGCATGTCGCGCAATCAATTCACGCCGGCTTTTCCTCACAACCGCAAAAAATTCCACTCTACATTCCTCCGCACAAACGCGTGCAGGCCTGACGTCGCAGCGTTTTTCCACGAATTCACAGCGCTCATCACAACAACAAGGGTCCAATTGGTTTAATTTCTATAATTCTTGTTGCAGAGATTACTTAATGCGCGAAAGTTCCAATCCGTGGATATCCATGCTCGAACGTCCCAAAAATTCGTCAGCTCATCTCATTTCCACAGTCTTTTTCGGTGGTGACGTAATTTTGAGTATGTAAAAAGTGAGAGGGTGTAGGTTTGTTATGCTCGCAACAAGTGACGATGCTAGTTTACCCGCCGCGTCAGACCGCTGTCCTTTATTTTGCCTGGCAGAATCATCTACCCGCGCTGACCATTGAGGTCGGGGCGGTTTCTCTCGGTCTTCTTGATCGCCTGCTCGCGCCTCCACTTGGCTACTTCAGCGTGATTGCCTCCAATCAGCACTTCGGGCACCTTCCATCCGCGATACTCCGCCGGACGCGTGTAATGTGGATAATCCAGCAGCGCGCCGCGACCAATGCCGCCCGCCTGCCCCTCATATTCACGGAATGATTCGTTCACGGTAGAAGCTTCGTTGCCCACCGCTCCCGGCAACAATCGCGTCACCGCATCAATCACAATCGCCGCCGGCAATTCGCCTCCACTCAACACATAATCCCCAATGCACACTTCCTCGGTCGCAAGATGTTCGGCCACGCGCTCGTCCACGCCTTCGTAACGTCCGCAAATCAAAATGAGCCGCTCCAACTTTGCGTAACGCCACGCCGTCTCCTGCGTAAACAACCGTCCCGCCGCCGACATCAGCAAGACCGCCGTCCCCGCCTCTGGCGCCATTTTCCGCGAAGAATCGCCGACGCCGTGCCCAAGCAGTTTCTCCACGGCTTCAAAGAGCGGCTCCGGCTTCAGCACCATTCCTTCGCCGCCGCCGAATGGCCGGTCATCCACGGTGCGGTGCCGGTCCTTTGTGAATTCGCGCAAATCTTGCACCTGGATCTGCACCAGGCCCGATTCTTTCGCGCGCCGCACAATCCCGTGATCCAGCGGTCCCACAAAAAATTCAGGAAAAATGGTGATGAGGTCGAATCGCATTGTCCGCAGTGTAATGAACGCTGCGAACGATGTCACGCCCGCACGCTGGTTGGGGATTAACTCGATCCGGAAAAGTGCAAGGCCGGACGTCTACACCCCGACACTCTCCGGTTTCCCGACTTACGATTCCCGCACGTTAAGGTCGCCAAGGCCTTCCGGCAGCCGCACTTCAATCCTTCGATCTTCCACATCAATCCGCAGGCAAATATCTTCCGCCAGCGGAATCAGCAACTCGGATTGATCGTCCTTTTCCACTTGCAAAAGCGGCGTCCCGTTCACCGTTTCGCCAGAGAAGAACACGTCGCGCACAACTCCCAGCCGTTGCGACGCCTCTTCATTCCACACTGCGCACCCGATCAGATCGCTCACGAAATACTGGCCCGCAGGCAACACCGCCCGTTCTTCGATTGGTAACAACACTTCGTAGCCGCGCAGCCTCTCCGCGTCAGAAATGCTTTCGCTCTCCGCGAAATGAAATACGCCCATTCCTGGATGATTGCGGTCCATCCAAAAATTGCGCAGCCCCGCCGCGCGAGGCTCCTCCCCCTGCTTCCGTAAATGAATTTGTTTCAGGTTGGAAAACCGCGAAGCAAAATCCGTCAACAACTCCGCAACGACTTCGCCCTTATTCCCCCGCGGCCTCAGGATCCGCGCCACCAGCACCCAGCGTTCTGATTCTTGCGGTTCGCTCAATCTTCCAAAATCTCAAGCGTAAAGCGCTTGTGCAGCTTCATTCCCGCCGCTCCCAACAACGTGCGGATCGCTTTCGCCGTTCGCCCTTGGCGCCCAATCACTTTGCCTAAATCTTCGGGATGAACTCGCAATTCCAAAACAGTGACCTGCGAACCTTCCACCGCTCTGACTTGCACTCCCTCGGGATGATCCACCAGCGCTCGAGCAATCTCCTCAACGAGTTCTTTCATAGGGCCCCCCGTGTGCGTTCAGCTTGTTGAACTACTTGCGCAACCCACCGCTTCCGCGGGAGAGCCGCGTCTTTACCTCCGCCACTGGGACCTGACCCTGAGAAAGAGAAAGTGAACTTGAGCGTGAGCCTGGGCGCTTCGGTTATCTAGGCGATTTTCTGCTGCTTGATGAAACTACGTACGGTGTCGCTCGGCTGTGCCCCTACGCCAAGCCAATACTTTATGCGTTCGGAGTCCAACTTAACTTCCGCGGGCTTCTTCAGCGGGTCATATGTACCCACGGCTTCGCGTACACGCCCATCCCGGGCTCGCGTCCGCTCAATCACCACCACGCGATAGAAAGCCTTCTTTTTCTTGCCAATCCTGGCTAATCGAATAGTTAACACTAATTTCCTTCCTCCCTGTAATCAACCATTCTAACGTGAACTTGCATTCCCCAGCAAACCTTCTCAGCCTGCCTATGCGCCTCTCGCCTCATCTACCGTTTTCCACCAATGGCAACTTCACAAAGCTTTCCTGGCCTGCGGCATGGTACACGCGCTGCACCGCTTTGCGATAGTCCTCCGGTTTGGCCCAAAAAATATTCGGCACAAACGTCTGGGGGTTGCGGTCGTACAGCGGGAACCAGCTCGATTGGATTTGCACCATAATTCGATGACCAGGTAGAAACACGTGGTTGGCGTTCGGCAGCTCGAATCGATACAGCAGTGGTTTGCCGCTCTCGATCGCTTTGGGGTTCTCCAAGCTCTCCCGGTACCTGCCCCGGAAAATGTCCGCCGAAATCATTAATTGATAGCCGCCCATCCAGCTCTCCGCCGCAACCTCGTCGGGATATACATCAATCAGCTTCACCACCCAATCCGAATCTGTTCCACTCGTCGAAGCCACCAGATTTGCCACCGGCTGTCCGCTGATTTTCACCGGTTCGCTCAGCACCTCACTCTTGAAGGTAAGTACATCCGGCCTTCCGGATGCTTCCCGCTGGTCATCCACCAGCCACAATGTCCACGTAAACCTGCCGGAGTAGCCGACGGGTTGGCTCGGCCGCGCCCGGTACGGCACGGGCTTGGCCGGATCGGAAACGTACTCGTCATAAGCCGCCCCTGGATCGTTCGGTGCCGCAAAACTCAATTTTTGTCCATCATGCAGGTACAACGGTGTGGGTTTTGGCGCGCAACCGCTTTCACAACCCGCGGGCCAGTTCGGCAAACGCCTCCACACATTGGTGCCCGTCTCGTACGCCGTCACCGTGGCAATCCCAGCCTTCGGCGCGCCTTCCTTCAGATACTCCGCCAGAAACGGCCGCAGAATCTTCTCGCGAAAATAGAGCCCGGTATCGCTGCCAAAATGCAATGCCCCCAACGTGCTTCCGTCTTCAATTTCTTGCCCGTGAAACCACGGGCCAATGACCATGAACACTTTGTTTCCCGTGTCCTTCGGCTTGATGGCCTTGTACACCGCCGGTGCGCCGTAAATGTCTTCCTGATCCCAATAGCCCGCCACCAGCATCGTCGGCACAGTCGGCAGGTGCGCCGCAAGGATTTTATCCATCGCCTGATCCTGCCAAAACGAGTCATAACTCGGGTGTTCCAGCAACTTCCGCCAAAAGCCAAGCTGCTCCATCCCATGCTCTCGTCCCAATTCCCCTGCGGACCCCGCCCTCATGTACAGGGCATAGTCGTCGTACGTGCCCGACCACCACGCCAGCTCATTCGAGCGTGTCGCTTCCTGTTCGTAGATGTACGGCATGTTCTGCTGACGAAATGCTCCGTTGTGGAACCAATCGTCACCCTTCCAGCCATCCACCATTGGATTCATCGGCACCGCCACTTTCAGTGCGGGATGCGGATTCACCAGCGCCATCAAGGGCAAAAAACCGTCGTACGAAATCCCCAGAATGCCCACTCTGCCATTGCTCTCCGGCACATTTTTCACCAACCAGTCGATCGTGTCGTACGTGTCCGTAGAGTTGTCCACCGGCGTTGGGTTCAATGGCCCGTGCAAGGGCCGGTTCATCACGTAGTCGCCCTCCGAACCATACTTCCCGCGCACGTCTTGAATCACTCGAATGTAGCGGTCTTCCAGAATTACGTCCGTGGCATTGTCGTAGCCCTCTAGACTCGGCCCTAGATGCGAGCTTGCTGTATGGCTGACCATTTCCGAAGCGTTATACGGAGTGCGCGTCAGCAGCATCGCCGCATTTTTCGTGCCTTTCAGCATCACAATTACGGTATGGAGTTTCACTCCATCGCGCATCGGGATCATCACGTCTCGCCGGTCATAATCGAAACTTGTGGTAACCGGCACGAATTTCGCCGGCGTCTCGCTTGGATAATTGGGATACTTCGCGGGCGCCTCGGCGGTCTGCGCCTGTCCTTTCGCTTCGTCCGCGAAGGCTGCGAAGCACGTCAAGCAAACTGCGACTATCAGCCACAAAGACCAACTGTTCCGATTCATAGATATCCTTCGAATAAGATAGTTTTCGCTCTCGGCAAACGTGAGATTGCAGCGCCGAGATTATATGTCTACCCCTGCACAAGCCGCTACTTATCTCCCTGTACGCGACACCGTGTGATTCCTATTGGACCTTATCGCGTGTGCGCGTAAACTAATGCTCCGTCTGTGAATCCGCGCCCTAAATCACTGGAAGGCACGCTCGTGGACATGCCACGCCCGAACGATAAGCGCAAAATCGTCGAACACTATGATCTGCTCAGCCCCTACTACCACTCGCTCTGGGGCGAACACCTGCATCACGGCTACTGGATACGTGGCGACGAGTCCAAAGAAGCTGCTCAGGACCAACTCATCGAGCATCTTGCCCGTTTAGCTAATCTCCAACCTGGTTCCCGCGTCCTGGACATCGGTTGCGGCTATGGCGGCAGCAGCTTGTTTCTGGCCAAGCATTACGCAGCCAGCGCTACCGGCATTACCATTTCTCCGGTTCAAGTGGAAATGGCCAATCGCGCTGCGGCCGCTCAGAACCTCGACGCCAAATTTCTCTTGATGGATGCCGAATCCCTTGATTTTCCCGAACCTTTCGATCTGCTGTGGTCCATGGAATCCATCTCGCACTACCATGACCCGGCAAAATTTTTCGCGTCGGCAGCGAAATTTCTCAAGCCCGGCGGCGCCTTTGCCCTCACCGACTGGTTCCGGAAGGAAGGTCTGTCGGCCGGGGAGAAAAAGAGATATATCGCTCCCATCGACAAAGCCATGTTCGTCGAGCTTCACGAAATGGATGAATACGCAGACTTCCTCGCCTGCAGCGGCTTCCGCATCATGCATCGCCAGGACCTCACAGAAAATTGCGCAAAGACCTGGGAAGTCGGTGTGGAGATCATCAAAAACAAGTCCTTCTGGTCCCTGGCAGCCAAGTTAGGTCCAGACTTCCTCACCTATTTGAAAGGCTACCAAGCCGTCCGCGCCGCAATCGCTTCCCACAATTTCGTCTACGGACTCTTCGTGGCCAAAATGCCCAGCGTAGAAGATAAAAACGACTGATCCCGTGTGAGCAACATGCCCGCCTTGGAAGATACGCGTAGGGGCGCAGCACGCTGCGCCCCATGTCCGCACGATTCCCGCGTCTTGATTCCTGCCTGTAGTGGCGGGTCTTTAGGACCGCGCCTTTTCTTGGGTTCTTCCCCTGATGTTCGAAAGCAAGGTGGGTCTCGTCCGTCAGTTCAGCCGATTCAGCCCATTAAACGCCGCGGCTTTGTAGCATTCCGCCAGCGTCGGATAATTGAAAACGGTATGGATGAAGTAGGTGATTTTCCCTTTGAGCAGCATTACCGCCTGCCCGATATGCAGCAACTCCGCGGCATCTTCTCCGAAGATATGCACGCCCAACAACTCCAACGTCTCTCGATGAAATAGAAGCTTCAACCGTCCCTCGATGTGCCCGCTGATCTGCCCGCGCGCAATCTCCCGGTAATACGCCACGCCAACCTCGTACGGAACGTCCTCTTCCGTGAGTTGCTCTTCCGTTTTGCCAATGAACGAAATTTGCGGAATGGTGTAAATGCCGTAAGGGTACCCGGCCGGATCAGTTTCTGCCGGCAATCCAAAGGCTTTCGCCGCCGCGTATCGCCCTTGTTCCATCGAGACCGACGCCAAGCTGGGAAATCCGATCACGTCGCCAACCGCGAAAATGTGCGGTTGCGAGGTGCGATATTCCGCATCCACTTTGATCCGGCAGCGATCATCGGCGTGTACTCCCGCCGCCTCCAGATTCAGCCGGTCGATATTCCCTTGTCGTCCGACCGCGTACAAAAGCGCGTCACCCAAAATTCGCTTCTTGCTGACCAGATTCGCCGCCACTTTCCCATCCGCCATTTCTTCCACGCTCTCTACTTCTTCGGTCAGCCGCATGGTGGCTCGCCGGTCGCGCATGTGATAACTGAGCGCTTCCACCACTTCCGCATCCGCAAACTCCAGCAAGCGCGGCCGCTTCTCCACGACAATCACGCGCACGCCCAGTGTAGTGAACATGCAGGCGTATTCGACGCCAATCACTCCACCGCCCACCACGATCAGTGTTTTCGGCACCGTGGGAATACCTAAAATCTGATCGCTGTTGACGATATTCCGCCCGTTGACCGGCACCTTCGGATTCACGGCTGGCTTGGTTCCCGTGGCAATCACAATGAATTCCGCTTCTAATTCATTGAAGCCCGTGGTGTTCTCCACACGAATATGGTGCGGATCAGTGAACGATCCAATCCCGTGATACAAATCCACCCCGTTGCGTTTCAGTTGATCCTGCAGGACCGCCGCTTCGCACTCAATCACCCGGGTCACGCGGAAATTGAGGTCGTTCATCGTAATGGTTTCTTTTACGTGATAATTTGACCCGTAAAACGCTTGGTGATTAAATCCCGACAGGTGCAGCACTGCTTCGCGCATGGTTTTGCTGGGAATTGTGCCGGTGTTGATGCACACCCCGCCCACCATCGTCTGTTTTTCTACCACGGCAACCCTTTTTTTCGCTTTGGCTGCCTGGATTGCCGCGCGTTGCCCACCGGGGCCGGAACCGATGACTACCAGGTCATACTGTGGCATTTGTTGTGTCCTGCACGTCCAGCTCTAGCGTTTGCGCGGGTTCAACCAGAACGGTTTCCGTATCGCCCTTTGTATACGGAACCTTGTGGTGGACCTCTTGCGGCTTTCCTGATCCGTTAATAAAGCCTCCTGCAAGTCTCATCAGATGTTCTTGGACCGAAAATTTCTTGCCACCCCGCGGCGGACGTGCAGCAACGTACTGCCCATTCGATTCCAAGATTCTCGCCTTCTGGTTATCGGCCAGATACGCCGGCAGAATCTCTGTGCAAATCCGCTCTCGCAACGCTTCATCTTTCAGCGGAAACAGCACCTCAACCCTTTCGTACAAGTTCCGCGGCATCCAATCCGCGCTTCCCAAGTAGACTTCCGGGGAACCATCGTTCTCGAAATAATAGATTCGGCTGTGTTCCAGGAATCGCCCCACAATGCTCCTCACCCGGATTCGGCTGCTGATCCCGCGCAGACCCGGCACCAGCACGCATTGCCCCCGCACAATCAAATCAATTTCCACTCCTGCCTGCGACGCACGATACAACGCCTGGATCACCGGAGGATCGACCACCGCATTACACTTCGCGATGATCCGCGCCGGTTTGCCTCTTCGGGCGTTGCGCGCTTCCCGGTCGATCTGCGAAATCATCGTTTTCGCCATATCGATCGGTGCCACCAACAACGGGTGATAGTGCGTCTTCTCTGCATACGCTGTCAGGAAGTTAAACACGTCATGCACCGCCGAGGTGATTGCCGGGTCCGCGGTGAAAAAGCTAAAGTCGCTGTAGAACCTCGCGGTTGACGGGTTGTAGTTTCCGGTACCCAAGTGCGCATAGTGGCGGATTTTCCCGTCCGGGTCCTGCCGAAGCACCAGTGACAGCTTTGCGTGCGTCTTCAGATGCGCCAGCCCGTGAAACACCTGCACGCCGGCGTCTTCCAAGCTTCGCGCCCAACGAATATTCGAGGCCTCGTCGAAGCTGGCTTTCAACTCCACCACCACCGTCACTTCCTTTTTTCCCGCTGCCTGCAGCAGAGCTTGCACGACCGGTGAATCATTATTCGTGCGGTAGAGCGTCTGCTTCATGGACAGCACCCGCGGATCGTGCGCTGAAGTCTGCAGAAATTGCACCACGGGATCGTAGGAATCATACGGATGGTGCAGCAGCACATCTTGCCGTCGCAGGACTTCAAACATGGAGTCCGCATCGTGCCCGATGTGCACCTGCCGCGCCACAAACTTCCCGTATTTCAAATCCGGCCGCGGCGTTTCATCGTACAAGTGAAACAATCGCTGCAAATTCACCGGACCCGCCACGCGGAACACCAGCGATTCGTCCAACTCAAAATTCGTCACCAGGTGCGACACAATGTCCGGATGCGCGCCCACCTCAATCTCCAGTCGCACCGCCTGCCCTTTGCGCCTCTGCGCCACTTGCGAGTCCACCGCTTCCAACAGCGTTCTTGACTCTTCCTCTTCCAGGTACAAATTGCTGTTCCGGGTAATCCGGAACGCCGCCGACGCCAGAATCTCGTACCCCTTGTACAGCTTCTCGGCATACCGCGAAATAATGTCCTGCAGAAAGGCGAAATGAATCCCGCCGTTCTCTGCGGGTACTCGCAGCAATCGCGGCAGCGCTCGTGGCACCGTCACTACGCCAAATAAGGGCTTCTCGGTGGACCGCTTGCGACGCCGCAACAAAAATGCAATGCACAGCGCCTTGTTCAACACGTGCGGAAATGGGTGCGTCGGGTCTACCGTTACAGGCGTCAGCATCGGATACACGCGCTTGTCGTAAAACTGCTTCGCGGTTTCCGCGGCTTTCGCGCCCAATTGATCCACGCTCAACACCCGAATCTGGTGCTTCGCCAAAGCCGGCAGCAACTCCGAATTCCAGCACCGGTACTGTGCGGCCACCAGGTGGTGCATCGCTTTCGACAGTTCGTCCAGTTCCTCTTCTACTGTCAATCCGTCGGGACTGATGCGTTGCGTGCCATGCTCGATTTTCTGCAGGAAGCTGGAGACCCGGATCTCTACGAACTCGTCCAGATTGTTCGCCGTGATGGCCAGAAATTTCACCCGTTCCAGCAACGGGTTGCGCGTATCGTGAGCCTCGTCCAGCACGCGTTGGTTAAACGCCATCCATTGCAGATGGCGGTTCAAATAGAAGCGGTGATCATTTAAGGATATACGAGCCATGGACGTCCTTTGCTGAGCCGCTGATAAGTATCTCAGATGTGTTACACGCAGATAAACAGCCCTTATTGATGCTATTCTCTTTGCTTTTAGGATAGCCCATGGCACAGATCGCTCGGCTCATAACGCTTTGCTTCCTGGCAATCGCCAGCTTTACCGTACTTCGCGGCCAGCCGAATAGCTCCACGGATGCTCGCATTGATTCCATCTTCACTGGACTCATCCGGCCGGCAGACCCCGGCGCAGCCGTCTTAATCAACAAAGATGGGAAGATCGTTTTCGAAAAAGGTTACGGCGTGCGCGACACTCCCTCCGGCGATAAAATCGATCCCCAGACAAACTTTCGACTCGCCAGCGTCACCAAGCAATTCACAGCCATGGCCATCATGTTGCTCATCCACGATGGCAAGCTGCATTACGACGATCATCTCACGGATATCCTGCCGGATTTCCCGCCTTACGGAAAATCCATCACCATCCACCAACTTCTCAATCACACCTCAGGATTGCCGGAATATGAGGAAGTCATGGAGCGGGAAGAGCGCCACGGGGGGCAAAAGTGGAGCCCCGATCATCAGATTCACGATGAGGAAGTTTTGCAATTGTTGAAAGCCGAACCCATGGGCCTGTTTGCCCCCGGCACTCGCTGGCAGTACAGCAACTCAGGTTATGTCGTATTAGGTGTGATTGTGGCGAAAGTATCCGGCATGCCCTACCGCGACTTTCTGCAGCAGCGCATTTTCGGGCCTGTGAAAATGGACCACACCGTCGCGTTCCAGAAGGGAATCAATACCATTGATCGTCGCGCCTTCGGCCATTCCAGGGAAAACGAAAAGCTCGTGGAAATGGACCAAAGCGCTACCTCCGCGACGCTTGGCGATGGCGGCATCTATTCCAATGTTGAAGATTTGGCCAAGTGGGACGATGCGCTCGCCAATCACACCTTGCTCAGCGAATCGGAAATGCAACCGGCGCTTACTCCGGCAAAGCTGGCCGATGGCGGCCAGACCTATTGGCCGCGCAACCCGCAAAGTGGCGATTCAGATGATCCGCGTCCGGTCGTCTACGGCTTTGGCTGGTTCCTCGACCCTTACCAGGGGCACGCACGCAATTATCACGACGGCGGCACGCAGGGCTTTCGCACCACCATTCAGCGCTTCGTGAATGATCGCGTCACCATCATCGTGCTAAGCAACCGCACCGACCTCAACCCCGACGAGCTTTCCCTGAAGATTGCAGACCTGATTTTGCGACCTGCCGTACATTAGAATCAGTTCAGAGTGGCGCTCTCAGCCCAAGCCTGCCAGCTTGCCGAGCCCCTTCATCTTGGCGCGCGCGGCCATAGCGCCGTACTGCTTCATCATTTGGCGCATCTGCATGTATTGCTTGATCACCTGATTTACGTCCTGCACGGTTGTGCCGCTGCCCTTCGCAATGCGCTTGCGCCGCTTTCCGTCGATCACGTTGTGGTCACGCCGTTCTTCATTGGTCATGGAATTGATGATTGCTTCCACCTGCTTCAACTTGCCCTCGTCCACGGTGGCATTCTTAGGCAAATTCTGCAGCGGGCCTACCTTGGGCAACATGTCCACCAGCTGTTCCAGCGGACCCATTTTGCGGATTTGTCGCAGTTGGTCGCGAAAATCTTCCAGCGTAAACTCTTCCCTCCGGAGCTTGCGCTCCAGCTCCATCGCCGCCTTTTTATCGAATGCCGATTCGGCGCGCTCAATCAGCGACAGGAGATCGCCCATTCCCAAAATCCGCGAAACAATGCGCTCGGGATAAAATCCCTCCAGCGCATCATATTTTTCGCCCAACCCAACGAACTTTACCGGCGCGCCGGACACTTTGCTGATCGACAGCGCCGCACCGCCCCTCGCATCGCCATCCAATTTCGTCAAAATCACGCCCGTTAGCCCAAGCCGCTTGTGAAACTCGCCCGCGGATCGCACCGCGTCTTGCCCGATCATGGCGTCCGCAATAAACAGCATCTCGGCGGGCTGAAGTTCCTTCTTCAGCGTCGAAAGCTCGTTCATCAATTCATCGTCAATGTGCAGCCGCCCTGCCGTGTCCACGATGATCACGTCGCTCGCGGACAGCTTGGCTTCTTTGATCGCTCCCCGCACAATTTCCAGCGGCTTATCCGTTCCTGCGCCTGGCCAGAGTGAAATTCCAGTCGCCTTGGCCACCTGGCTCAACTGTTCCCGCGCGGCGGGACGGTACACGTCCGTCGACACCACAATCGGCCGGTGCCCGTGCTGCGAAAGCCACTTCGCCAGTTTTCCGGTGGTGGTTGTTTTACCGGAACCTTGCAATCCAACGATCATCCACACCGACGGCGGCCGCGACGCAAACAGCGGCTTGGCGTGCTTACCCAGCAAGTTCAGCAGTTCGTCGCGAACGATTTTCACCACCTGCTGGTCCGGCGAAAGTTGCAGCATCACTTCGCTGCCCAACGCCTTCTTGCGAATGTTCGCCAGCAGTTCATCGGCCACGCCCACGTTCACATCGCCTTCCAGCAGCGCTTCGCGAATCTCCCCCAGCGCGAAGTCTAGGTGCTCTTCGCTGAGCTTCCCCTGCCCACGCAAATTCTTGAATGTTCGTTGCAGTCGTTCTGTCAGGTTCTCAAACATGGTCCTTAACGCCCTTTACGCATCCCCCTATTGTACCGCCTTACATACCGACATGCCGCCGCGCCCGGATCAACTCCTACACATGCTGCAGGTGTGTGTCTTGGAAAACTGTCGGATATTTCAGGCCAAAGCCCAACGCGCGATCAAACCCGATGTGCGCCAGCCAGATCAGCCCGTAGGGAATGTACCCGGGCGCCGCGAAGACAAGTGCTCCTCCCAACGGCAGCAGCGGTCCCGCCGTCGTATGCACCAGGTTGTATATCGCCGAGCCCAGCTTGGCATCCTTCAGATAGCCCAGCATGCATAGGTCCGGCGCAAGAAACAATGCCGCGAACAGCCACCAGCGGTAATGCTCCGCATGATAGAAGTACACTGCCGTTGCCAGCATGAGGAATCCTTCCAGGTGCAGAAGCCAGCGCGGTTTTGTCAGCATGAACCTGTTCACCCGCCAAGTTAGAATGAAATTTTGATGCCTAGTTGTGCCGCGAAGGGTATGCCTACCGTCGTGCCGGGTCCGAAGAAATCCCCCAACGCTCCTGCAGGATAGCGCAATTGATTCAGGCTGGTGATCGGCTGCGTTTGCGTGCAGGAAGGATTTAAACAAAACGCTGTAGCGTTGGCCAGATTGTTCACTGGCATAGGCAGGGCTGAAATATCCGTGATATAGAACGCACCGGGATTGTTGCGATTGAACACGTTGAAGAATTCCACGAACGGCGTCACCAACCAGCGCTCCCGAATCGCAAACGGCCGGCTGACTCGCAAATCGAATTGCACATAGGGCGTTCCGCGAAACTCATCCAGCGTGGTTTCCACTCCGTTGACTACCGCGCGCGTCCCTACCGGCGTCGTCATCGTAAACGGCCGCGCGCTTTCCGCCTGTCCTAGCGTCGAGAGTTGAAACCCTGCAGGCAAGTCGAACGTACCCGCCAAAACGAATCGGTGCCGAACATCTTCTCCGGATGGCCCGTAATCCCCAGGAGCAAACGCATCGTACGGGTCGCATACGCCATTCACATAGTCGAACAATTCTCCCAGCACGCATCCCCAAGTTTTTGCCGTTGAGAGTGTGTAATGCGCCACAAAGTGCGCGCGACGCGCCACATTCGCTTGGACCCGCAGGGACAATCCGTCATAGCTCGATCGATTGTCGGAACGAAACACATCCGCGGCGGCGTACGGATAATTCCGGTAGCCGTGCATGCCGGTCTCATGCGTGTAATCCGCGCTGACAATCCAATTCGCATTCAACGCGTGCTGAATTCCGGCGGTCGCATGAAGCGCATACGGGGTGTGATAATTGGGATCGATCAGCGCCGGCGTGATCGGCCCATTTTCCAGACTCCCCGCATCCACTGACTGAAACGCGGTCACCCATCCGTTTTGTGCCAGATCATTAAAAAAAAGCCCCACGCCCGCGCGAATGACGGTCTTTTGCGCCGCCCCGATCGCCTGCGCGATGCCAAGTCTCGGCGCAAACGCCTTCCGGTAATCGTGGGGTATTCCGTCGACAAGCCCAGTGTTCAGCGCTGGATTCCAACTCTGGTCGTGACCAGACGCGATGAACAAGCCAAACGTCGTGTCGTAGCGCAAACCATAATTGACCGTCAGCCTGGGATTCACACGCCAGGAGTCCTGCGCGTAGAGCCCCAGTCGCTGCACATTTTGCGAGAAGCTGCCATCGCCCGCTGGTGTGAAGACGCTGCCGGCAGCGTAGTCCAAAGCAAACTGGCTGGGATTTGCGAGATAGTAGTTAGGATCCTGTGGGAACGTCACGAGAGTTTCGGCATTGGCGGTGAGCGCGCCGCTTAACACCGGCTCGTGAATTACATTCACACCGAAACGCACAGCGTGATGGCCAATGACGTGGTCTACGTCATAGCGAAGTTGGTATTTCTCCTGATTGCGGAGTACGGGAAAGTTGGCGATGCCCGTGACGAATTGATTGTCGCCGTAGGTTTCGAACCCAGTAATGGTGCTCGACGTGGTCGTGAACGGAAACGCCAGCGCAAACCCTAAATCGGAGTTGCGCGTCTGCGTCAGGTGCAACCCGCCAAACTCCAGGACGAGCGCCCCACTCCACGTGGTCGAAAACGTGAGCTGCTGCCCAATTACGGTATTGAAATAGTTGTTGTGCGAAGTCGCTCCAGTTGACGGAAGCGCGCCTTGCTGCACCAGCGCGTTGTGCGTTGTGTAGCTGTCCGCGGCCATTCGCAGGAACCAGCGAGAGCGCTCCGATTGCGCCCAATCAAAGCGCAGTGTCGCCAAGTAGTCACGAAAGGGCACTGGGACGCTGCTGGGCACGTCAATCGAACTCACCCCCGGAATCAAGCCCGTGGACGCGAGCTGCGCCAGTGCATTGAACTGCGCCGTGCTCGCCGGACTGTACGCGATGCTCGCATTTTCGTGCACATACTCGAGCGACGCGAAAAACCAAAGCTTGTCTTTCACCATCGGTCCGCCCAGCGTGCCCACATAGTTCTGCCGCGAAAACGGCTGCTTCGGATTTGGCGCGGGATTATCGATAGGAAATCGCGCGTTCAGCGCCGCGGCCCGCTCATACACGGAAAACTCGCCGTGCAAGTCGTTGGTTCCGCTGCGCGTCACAATCACCACCGATCCCGCGGTCGTCCGGCCCGTGTCCGCGTCTTCTTGTGCAGTCCGAAACGCAAATTCTTCAATCGCGTCGGGCGAGAAATTCTGCAGAAAGCCGCCAATGTAATCGTCGGAATTATCACCGCCGTCCACCGACAGTTCATTGTTCAGTCCCGAGCTGCCGCCTGTGGACACCGCCGTAATGCGCGCCTTGGTAGGATCCGAGGGTTCCACCGGCTCCGTACCCGGCGCCAGGTAGGCGATATTCGCGAAGCTGCGCGCAGCCAGTGGAATTGTTTCCAAATCCTGCCGGTAAATCACGCCTTGGTGCACCGCGCTGGCTGTGTCCAGTTGTTCGTTTGTAATCGACGACTTTCCGTCTAGAGTCAGCTTTTGCGTCAGTCCGGAAACTGCAAGTGTAATGTGGATTTCCCGCGTGCTTCCAACCAGAATACTTGTCGCTCTGGTCTGCTTCTGGAAGGATGGGGCCTCCACACTAACGACGTAATTTCCGACCGGTAAATCTTCGAAAACAAATTCTCCACGATCATCACATTTCGTATTTCGGTCAATCGATAACTGGGCGTTACGCAATTGAACGACTGCCGAGGGAATGACGGCCCCACTGGTGTCGTACACCGTCCCTCGCAGCCTGCCCATGGGGCTCTGTGGCTGTGAGTTTTGCCCAAGGTACAGGCACACAGCCAATACACACGCGATTCGAGATATATGCCTGCTCCGGTACATCTCAGTCGCCCCACCCTGGGAAATGCCAGTATACCGTCCGCTCCCGCCTGATTGTTTGTAGCGTTACCTACTTTCGTATCGCGCGTGCCATACTTTTTGTTTCTGGCGTTCCTGCTACTCGGCTCATGGGAGGAGCAATCAACTCGCGCGGAACCATGGTTCGTATACTCTATTGCTTCGCCGCGATTCTTCTTGGTCTTTTCCTGGTACGGCCATTAGCGGCTCAGGACAATTACACGCGGCTCGAATTTGGCGCACAATACTCCACCATCCGCGAAACTAATTCCAATTTCCAAGATGCCAATTTTTCAGGTGTTGGTGGCCGCTTCGATTGGAACTTCACCCGCCGTCTCGCTTTCGAATCGCAAGTGGACTTCTTCCCGGAAAATGGCGTCCCGCTTCTCCTGGTCCAAGGCGGCCAGACCACGCAAGCCGTGTTCGGCATTCGTGCCAAAGTCATTCAGACTCGCCGCCTCTCCATCTTCGGCTTGGTTCGCCCCGGGCTTCTTCATTTCACCGGCGTTGAAGTGCTGGCGAGCGGTCCGAGCATCTCGTACGTGAATCAGCCTGCCACCTACTTCGTTCTCAATCTCGGCGGCGGTATCGAGTATTACCCTTCTCCTCGTTGGGTTCTTCGCTTCGACATCGAAGGCAATCCCTACCGCGTGCCCGCCTTCACCTCGTCGTACTCCGGTGGCAGCACGGCGGTCCTTCCGGGAAAGATTAACGACACAACGCGCCTCAGCTTTGGCGTTGCCTATCGTCCCGGGGCGCTGATCGACAACGAAAGGGAAGTGAACGTACCTGGCAACTGGGAATTCGGCCCACTCTTCAGCGCGATCGCTCTGTCTCGCGAAGGCCTGACCGACAACGTTCGCACCGAGCCCGGCTTCGGCGGTTACGCCTCCTATCGCTTCTATGGCGTTTTCTATGTCGATGGCGACTTGCTCTATTTTCCTCGACGCCCCGATATGTCCGGCCCACACGATGGCGGCACAATCCTGCAAGCACTCGTCGGCATAAGAGGCGGCATTCGCCGCAACCATTTCGGCTTTTTCGGCAAAGTACGTCCCGGCTTTCACAGCTACTCCGACGCGCTCACCGGCATCACCACCAGCGCTTCAGGCGCCACCTACACGTACAGTCGCTCCAACAATTTCGTTCTCGATCTCGGTGGTATCGTGGAACTCTATCCCAGCGAACGCAACACTCTGCGCATAGAAGTTGGCGACACGCACTTATTCTTCGGCACGCGCAATCTCACCGTCGACGGCAGCACGCAGCCCGTCTCCGGCGGCAAAGCGCAACATAGTATTCAGCTGATGCTCGGCTACGGCTGGCGCTTCTGAGCCGCCGCTGGCCACAGGAGAATGGTTATGTCTCGTAAACTCTGGACCCAAGTCGATCAGTACATCAACTCGATGTTCATTCCAGGCGATCCTGTGTTGGAATCCGCGCTGCACGCAGCGGCCGAAGCCAAACTGCCAAATATTCAAGTGAGCCCGGCGCAGGGCAAACTTCTCCACTTGCTCGTTCGTTCTATCGCCGCTCGCAATATATTGGAGATTGGCACGCTGGGCGGCTATAGCGCTATCTGGATGGCTCGCGCACTCGCGCCGGGTGGTCGATTAATCACGCTGGAAGCCGACCCCACACACGCGGAAGTTTCTCGCGCAAACTTCACTCGCGCCGGTTTAGCCGATTTCATCGAGCTTCGCCTCGGTCCCGCCCTCGATACTCTTCCACAACTGGCCGCCGAAGGCCGCGCGCCGTTCGATTTCATTTTCATCGACGCGAACAAGTCCACCATGGCCGAATATTTCGACTGGGCTTTGAAACTCTCGCGGCCCGGCACGTTGATCATTGCTGACAACGTAATCCGCGATGGAGAGGTGACCGATGCCGCGAGCAACGATCCCGACGTTCAGGGCGCCCGCCGGTTCAACCAGCGCGTGTCGGCCGAATCGCGCGTGTCCGCCACCGAAATTCAGACCGTCGGCAGCAAAGGCTATGATGGTTTCGCGCTGATTCTAGTGCTTGCCGCGTTCTGAGTGCCGCGTGCCCGGGTGCGCGGTGCCAAGCCCGATTTCCAGCGGTGCATCTTTGGGTAACACCACCTCGCGTCCGCGAGATAGAAAATTCGCATAAATCGAAGCGGACGCGCCATATGCGGAGAACGCGATAGATACAGCATTCGATTTCGCCGCCAGACCGATCAGCGTTCCCGCCAGCCCGAATCCCGACGCACCTGCGCCCGCGCGCAAGGCAGGATCGCCCGCTTGATCCACGTTGCCTCCGCGGTCCACATCCGGGTGCGCGGCAGCGGCGGCCAACAACACCGCCACGCCCGTCGACAAATAACGCGTCTTGCTGTCCGTTGCGCGCGCTCCGCCTTCTTCGTCAAGCTTCATGTGCGCCGAACGGTCCACTTCAATTCCTTCCAACGTGCCCTGAACTTCCTGCAGATTGCCTCCGGGCACTTCAATGTGTTCGAAAATCACGCGCAGTTCTCCGTTGCGATGCAACAGCCGCGCTGGTCTGGCTTCCAGCACTCGGCCAATCAAACGGCTACCCGAAGGAAGCAGCAATTGGTGATCCGGCGAGTACACCGGCTCGGTCAATTCCGCCACAACTGGCGAGCCGCGCGTCGCGGTAGCCGAGCTCACTTCCAAAACCAGGCGCGCATGCAGAATCGTATTCGCCACCGGAAGATTGCCCAAATTGGCGAGCTGGTCCTCGCTCTGTGTTTCTGAGCCAAAGTCCAGCTCGCTATTCAAGGACGCGCTGAACCGCGTCCCCACATCGATGTACTGGTGCTGATACGGTGATTGCGCCAGCAGATACTTCTTCGCCCGCTGCATCTTCCCGGGCGTGCGGATCTGGTCGGCGGCCTGATGCGCGCTGTCGTTCGCTTCGTGCACGCGGTCTTTCACTTCCTGTTTGGCGGCACCCGCCGCACGCGCCGCCGCGTTTTTACGTTTTTCGTTCTCTTCTTCATTAGGTTTCTTGCTCACCAGATGCACAACGTCCGCGTTGCCCTGCGCGACAGTCGTCTCGATCGCCAGTTCCCGTCCATCCGGCAACAGCAAGCGATCGAAGGTGACCTGGTATTGGTGAAATGGAGAAAAATTTCCGTTGGCATACGCCTGCGCGTAGCGCCACTTGGCAATTGATGCGATTTGCGTCACTCGGCCAATCGCGATCGTTCCTGCGGGGATGACCGGCTCATCGAACGCATACACGGTTTCGACCACGTGGCCCTTTACCAATTCTCCCACGTGCGCTATCCGCGTTCGTTGATCGACGGCAATGCGCAGCGCCGTGCCTTCCGGAAGCTTCAAAATAATGCGCACGGCCGTGGCCGCGGTTGAATCTGAATTGTCCTCGTCTGCGTCTTCCTTCGGGAATGCCAGAGGCGCGCAGACCAGCCGCAAGCCGCTCGCCGCGGGCCTGAGCAAGCACGTCGCATCGTCGGCGCGCGCGTTGCGGTCAGCTTCCTGTCGTTGGGGTGTCTGCGCGGTACCAACTTGGGCGGCGAACAGCAATATAAATGAGGTCAGCGCGGCCAGCGTTGCTCTACTCATCTGTCCCGCCTTTGGCGCGTGTTCGCTAGCGGTTGGGGGGCTTTCTCGCGCGCCGGTGAGAAATACGTCGAACTCGCAACATAACGCACTGACTTACCTCTGTCCATCAGGAAATTCTGGATCGAGCCATTCCTCCTTTGCCAACCCGCTGACCCTTTCCTGAGCGGTTATGTTAGACTCCAGTGTCGTTGCGCTACTAGGGACTCTGAGCAGTTATCTTCGACTTCCCCGAGCATCGATCCTTCCGGAGGTTTACGTGCCACAACAATTCCGCAGGTCTGTGTTGAGCCGGATTTTTCTTTTCTTGGCGTTCTCGTTGTTTCTGGTTCTAACCGTTCCCGCTCTCCGCGCGCAATCGTCCAATCAGTACGCGCTGCTTCGCAAACCCACCATCAGCAAGACGCAAATCGCCTTCAGTTACGGCGGTGACCTCTGGATTGTCGATCGCAATGGCGGGGAAGCCCGCCACCTCACCAGCGACATCGGCATCGAAATCGATCCGATCTTCTCTCCCGACGGTTCGCTGATCGCCTTTACCGGCGAATACGACGGCAACGAAGATGTTTACGTAGTTCCCGCGGCCGGCGGCAGTCCGAAGCGGCTCACCTCGCATCCCGGAAGCGATCAAGTCGTCGGTTGGACTCGCGACGGCAAGCGCATTTTGTTCCGGTCTCCTCGCGGCAGTTACGCTGGATTCACGCAGTTGTACACCGTTGGACTTGCCGGCGGCTTGCCCGATGTTCTTCCGCTCCCAATGGCTGTGGAAGGCTCCTATTCGCCAGACAGCGCGGAACTGGCGTATGTCCCATTTACGAATTTTCGCGAATCCTGGCAATTCCAGCGCGGCTTAAAGCATTATCGCGGCGGAACTGCTTCACCCATTTGGATTGCTAAGCTGGCCGACTCCAGCGTCGAAAAAGTTCCGCGGAAAAACTCCAACGATTCCACCCCGATGTGGCTTGGCAACAAAGTCTACTTTCTCTCCGATCGCGACGGCCCAGTCAGCCTGTATGTCTACGATCCTGCGACAAAGCAGGTGAGTCTGGCGCTGCAGAGTAACGGCATGGACATCAAGTCCGCTTCCGCCGGCCCCGACGCCATCGTGTATGAACAATTCGGCTCGATTCACATCTTTGATCCTGCTACTGGAAAGCAGAACGCTGTCAACATTCACGTAACCGGAGATTTTCCCGCTGTCCGTCCTCACTATGTTGATGCCGGCGAGCAAATCGAGAATGCCGACATTTCGCCTACGGGCGCGCGCGCAGTTTTCGAGGCTCACGGCGAAATTCTCACTGTGCCCGTGGAGCATGGCGACATCCGCAATCTCACCAATACGCCCGCTTCGGCCGATCGCGATCCCTCGTGGTCTCCAGACGGAAAATGGATTGCCTACTTTTCCGACGAATCCGGTGAGTACGCGCTGCACCTTCGCTCGCAAGACGGCATGGGCGAAGTGCGCAAGTTCGATCTCGGCCAGCCGCCATCGTTTTTCTATTCGCCGACGTGGTCGCCGGACAGCAAGAAGATTGCCTACACGGATAAGCGCCTGAATCTTTGGTATCTGGATATTGACGCGGGCAAACCCATCCTGGTCGACACAAATCCTTTCGACGGTGCGAATTTCAATCCTGCGTGGTCCCCCGATAGCCGCTGGATCGCCTACACGCGCCAACTGGACAGTTCGCTGCATGCCGTGTTCATTTACAATGTCGCGGACAAAGGAAAACACCAGATCACCGACGGTCTGAGCGACACGGCTTCCGCCGCGTTCGACAAGAACGGCAAATATCTTTACTTCTTCGCAAGCACTGACGTCGGTCCCACACTCGCCGCCAGCATGGGCGCCTTCAAAATTCCGGTGACGCGCAGCGCGTACGTCGTGGTTTTGCGCAATGATCTGAAATCGCCACTCGCTCCTCAGAGCGACGAGGAAAAAATCGCGTCCGACAAGTCCGCACGCCAATACTGACGATTGCAAGCCACAGGAAGAAGGCAAGCCCGCGGAAAAACCTGCTGCCGAGAAAACGGCCAATGCCGATGAGAAGTCCGGTAATCAGAAGAAAGACGAGAAGAAGGATGCCAAGACGGACGAAAAGAAGGATGAACAAGCCGCCAAGGATGCTGCGGACAAAACTGCCGAAGTGAAGATCGACTTCGACAACATCAATCAGCGCATCCTCGCTCTTCCGATTCCCGCGAAAAATTACGATCGCTTGCTGGCGGGCAAAGCGCACATCCTCTACGTAACCGAAGGACCCACGGTGGACACTGGCGCGCCCACGGGACACCTGGTGCACAAGTTCGACGTTTGCACGCGCAAAACGGAAAAGCTCCTCGACAACATCGGCGGATTCGCCATTTCCTCGAATGGCGAAAAAGTGCTGTACGAGCAGCTTCCTCCTCCAAATCCCTTGGCGCCTCCGCAAGGCGGCCCCATTCACGGCGCGTGGACCATCAAGCCCGCCGACGCGCTCGGCAAGCTCGCCGAACCCGGCAAACCAGACGGCACGTTGCACACCGAGAACATGAAGATCTATGTGGACCCGCGAGCCGAATGGCAACAGATGTTCCGTGAAGTAGGACGCATTGAACGCGACTTCTTCTACGACCCCAATCTTCACGGCGCAAATCTGAAAGCGCTCATGGCGCAGTATCAGCCCTATGTCGATAACGTAATGAACCGCGCCGATTTGAACTACATTTTTGCCGATATGCTGGGCGAAATCACCGCGCAGCATGTGTACATCTTCGGTGGGGACCGCCCGGAAGTGAAGCAGGTCAGTGTGGGGTTGCTTGGCGCCGATTACACCATCGATCACGATCGCTACCGGTTCTCCAAGGTCTACTTCGGCGAAAATTGGAACCCCGATTTGCGCGCGCCGCTTACTGAGCCTGGCGTCAATGTCCATCAAGGCGAATACCTGCTGGCCGTGGATGGCCGCGAATTGCACGGCAGCGACGAAATCTACAGCTTCTTTATCGAGCGCGCCGGCAAGGAAGTGCAATTGAAAGTTGGGCCTGATCCGAACGGCAACAATGCGCGAACCGTCACCGTTGTTCCCATTGCGAATGAACGCACGCTGCGGCTCCGCGAGTGGATGGACAGCAACCGGCGCAAAGTGGAAGAACTCAGCAACAATCAACTTGCGTACGTCTACCTGCCGGACACCGCTGTGGGTGGCTTCACCAATTTCAATCGCTACTACTTCCCGCAAAACGACAAGCAAGGCGCGGTGATCGACGAGCGCTTCAACGGCGGCGGCTGGCTTGCCGATTACATCGTCGATTGGCTCAGCCGGCCTCTGCTCATGTCGGCGATGACCCGCGAAGGCAAGGACATTAATCTTCCGCAGGTCATCTTCGGGCCGAAGGTGATGCTCATCAACCAATATGCTGGTTCCGGCGGCGATGCGCTGCCGTGGATGTTCAAGAATCTGAACATCGGCCCGCTGATCGGCACCCGCACCTGGGGCGGACTGATCGGTATCGGTGGCTATCCTTCGCTGATCGATGGCGGTCAGATCACCGCGCCACGCTTCGGACTGTTTAATCCGCGAACCGGGGAGTTTGACGTGGAGAACATCGGTGTGTCGCCCGATATCGAAGTGGACCTCGATCCCGCGCTGTGGCGGCAGGGCCATGATCCGCAATTGGAGAAGGCCGTTTCCGTTGCGCTCACCAATTTGAAGGAACATCCGGTGACGCCGATCAAGCGCCCGAAATATCCCGTGTACGATTGGCCCAAGGTGCGCTCCCAAGCCGAGGGGAAGGCGGCCGGCCAGCCGTAACCGTAGCAATTTTGTTGCAACCCGTTTGGCTAAATGCAACGTCACATGAGGGAATCGGCCGGAGAGGATCGTTTGCGACAAGCCAAACTCATCGCTGGTTCTTTGCTGCTGGTTTGCGCTGCAAACCTCTTCGCTGCTCGAATAGCAGCGACAGATTCCAGCCGGCTGCGTGCAGCACCACGAATCACGGGACAGGAAAGCGCCAAGTTGCCTGCTTCGTCGCACGTCGCGATTTTGTCGGTGATGCCGTTTGTCGCGAGTGCCACGCGGAAATTGCCAATACCTATACCCGCACTGCTCATCATTTAACTTCGCAACTGCCTAGCAAAGAATCGATTGCTGGCAGTTCTCGCTCCGGGCACGAATATCCTGAAAACCAGCAATCCCGATTTGCACTTTCGGATGGACGCGCGTCCAAACGGATTTTTCGAGACTGCTGTGTTCTGGCAACCACCTGATCAAAAAACTCAATCCGAACGCATCGACATCGTCACGGGTTCGGGCGAAAAGGGTCAAACGTATTTGTATTGGCGCGGCAACCAGCTGTTTCAGCTGCCCGTTTCCTACTGGACCGAATTGCACGAATGGGTCAACAGTCCGGGCTTTTCCGATGGCATCGCCGACTTCGACCGGCCTATTGTTCCCCGCTGCCTGGAATGCCACGCCACGTACTTCGCGACTGTGCCTTCGACAAGTGCCGAGAATCATTACCTGAAGACCGGTTATGTGCTCGGCATTTCGTGCGAACGTTGCCACGGCGCAGGGCGGCAACACATGGCACAGCACCGCGCGCATTCCATCGCCGGAAGCAGCGGGAATCCCTTCATCGTGAATCCTTCTGCTTTATCGCGCGAACGCCAGATTGAAGTTTGCTCGCAATGTCACGGTGGAATTGGGGAAGAACTCGCGCCGGCATTCACGTATGTTCCCGGGCAACCGCTGGAAAATTACGTCAAGCTGCAGCGCCCGGATGAGGATGCACGCGTAGATGTTCACGGCAACCAGGTTGCCCTCACGCAGCGAAGCCGCTGCTATCAAGCTTCGCAGATGACCTGCAGCACCTGCCATGACGTGCATGCTCCGGAACGCGTGGCTGCGGCGTACTCCGAAAAGTGTCTGCAATGTCACAAGGAAACGCAGTGCGGCGAATTCGCGAAATTAGGCGCGAAGATCCGTGAGAATTGTATCGACTGCCACATGCCGGTGCAGGATTCCGACCTCATCATCGCCAATCAGGGACAAACGCAGATCAAAGCGCGGATGCGCAACCACTGGATCAAGGTCTATCCTTCGTCCGCGTCTCCATAATCTCGCTGACGCGCGTGTGTCGCCGGCTAATCTCGGATCGCTCCAAAAACAAGAGCTTGCTCCATGTTAGCGAAGCGGAGTTCCAGCAGGGTTCGAGAGCCATCCCTGTTTGTTCTGTACGCAATCGCACTGTGGACGTACTTGACACCTTGTTTCATCCACTTTGCTTCAAACGTGACCGCTCTGCCTCTTTCGTCCTCAAACCGCACAATCGCATCTGGAATGTACGACTCCCAACTGATAGTGCAGGATCCGACTGGTACGATTGTACTTCCCACTCGCAAGCCCGCCGGCAGAAACAGGTCTCGTTTTCCTCGTTCATAAGACCTAGGCGTGAAACCCAGCGACGCTAATTCTTTGTGAGCCGATTCCGCCTCGCGATCATCTGGATAAGGTCCAGCCAGCACTTGATACGATTTCCCGAACAATCGAGTGCGCGCAACGACCTCAGTCGCGAAACCTCTTCGCGATAATTGTTGGGTCGTTCGGTCCGCCAATAGTTTTTCCTTGAACTTTCCCACTTCCAGGTACTTGTGGGAAACCATTAGACCGGTCTCAAAACTAGAGGGCGTAACGTAAACAGTGGGTCGGGCAACCGATACAGTTTCCGGGGCGATGCTCGCAAATAAATTGGCGCTGGAATCAGGCGTGGCACTCTCAATGGCGGGAATCGCGGGCCGCACTAACTGAGGAGATTTGACGCGCGGAGGATCGGAAACCTTGAATGCAAAACCAGAACGCGCAGGAACGTTAGCAGCTTCGAGATCGGCAGCTTGGAACAGCTTAACTGCGGGCGTCGCGGCGGCAGGCAGGGATTTCTCATCAGATGGACGCGAGATGCTCGCGGAGGATGGTGCCGGTTGCTCCTGCGAGGTCGGCTGCGGCTCCGGCTGCTTGGCTTGTGGCGAAACTACCGGTAGAACCGTCGACTTCGCCGTTGGCTCTGCTGCGCTAACCACAGCTCCGACGAGCGTATCCTCCGATCCGGCTTTTCCGCCCAAGTGCTGGCCCATTTTCACCAGCGAGTCTCCAATCGCGCGTGGATGGCTCAACACCACAAAAGCTCCCGTGACTAGCGCGGTAACTACCACGCCGGTGAGCAAGCCGCTGGAGAATCCGTTCGACAGCCTTCGCTTTTGGATGTATTGAAAGAGAATATTCAGAAACTTTGCTGACGCCTTTTGCAGCGCATAGCTCTTACGCTTCATTGCAGGGAGCGACGGGAGAAAGGCCGCGTTCCCATGAACCATCGCCGGTTGACACATCCACTCGCGAATTTGTTCGCGAGCTGCGGGACTGATGTTCGTGAACCGCAGTCCTCCTCTTTTCCGCGCGCCGTCCACCCACGCGAGTTCGCTCCCGGCTTCGATGTATCGCGAGATGCCTCGTGGTTGCGCGTCAGCCTGCCACGCTAAACCGGCGTCGGGGTCCACGCGACGATAAGAAAACCAGAAGCGAATGTTCTCTGTGCGTTCAATGGGAGCGGTAGACTGAAAGCACAGGCCTCCTTCGGAAATATTGAGGATGATCCCACCATTGTCGCGATCGAGATTTACGTAGGTTTGCCCGTTCACGGCCATGCGTGAAGCAAGGCGGCGTTCCCTCTTGACCATTGGCGCTATTCTCCCTGCTCAGGTCCGATGGTCCTCGCCTGGACAACTGCTACTGCTGCGAGAAGAGGTTTGTGGCAGCGGCCTGCGCCGGTGCTGGTCGAGCCGACAGGAATCGAGCGTAGCAAACTTCTTCGATCGGGATACCAAACCTTGCTTTTCGCCAATGTTTCCGGGCGGGCTGGGGAGTCAATCAACGAACGGAAAGCCTGCATTCAATAGCAAAGGTGGTTCCTAGGGGTCAATGGTACGGAGGTACTACGGAGAGTACCAATCCCGGGACCCCCCTCCCCCCTTTTTTGTAAGTGCTGATTCCAAAGGCAGTTGCTGGAGGGGGTGCCAGGCTAGGTGCTGAAAGTAAAGGAGGTTAGCGCGGCAGTTTTTAGGCGCTTTTTGTAAGTGTTGATTCTAAAAGGCCTTAGGCCGTAAAGGCATGCGAGTTGTCAAAGAACCGGGCGCGGAGCAAAGTTGCGCCGTTCGCTGGCTCAGGCCAGCTATTCTAACGTAGTTAGTTTATCACAGAATAAACAACCAGTCAAGGAGATTCGGGTCAGCCCCACATCGCAGGCACGCTTCGCCAGGAGTGGCTATGGCCCACACGAGGTGGCGGGATTAACCCGCGGTTACTTTCACAAGCTCGTTCAGAACGTTGCCAGCGCGGCGGCTTCGGTCGGAGAAATTTCAAAGATGGGCAGGAGTTGCGCGAGCTCCAGCGCTTGCCGCAACTTCGGGCCAAGATGACAAAGCATAAAGTGCCCGCCTTTGGCCTTGGTCCTTCGATGCATCTCGATGAGTGCGCCGAGGCCAGCACTATCCACATAATTGACGTGCTCAAGGTTAATGACAATTCTTGCGGCGCCGGATGAGAGGAGATTGTCAACCGTAGTACGAACACCGTTGCTTTCGTCTCCGAGTACAAGGCGCCCACTGAGCGCCAGAACGTAGATTCCCTTCACTTCCCGCTGTGTGATTTCCAAAGACACTGGTTCTCTCCCCCCGTACCGCAACAGGATACATCGACGAGGTCTTCCATAATAACTTCCGGAGTCGCGATACCAAAGAATGCTAACGGCGCTGGCTTTGCAAATGGTTGGGCCAAAGCGGCAGGCACCCACTAGCGAATCCAGAGATTGATTTGCCCACGCGCGAACCCAAGACCCACCCTCCAAAAAACCGAGGGCGGGGCACCCCAATTTTCTCAGGGCATCAGCCCGGGCCACCCGCCCGTTGCGCCGTAGCCGCTGGCGGGAAACCGAGTTTATGTTACGCGAGATTCGTTCCGCTCTCCTGCCGCCACGCCCGTTGGCGAACCTCTTCCACAAATGGGCTGAAATTGTCGCGCAACTCGCCGAGCCTTCCCGCCACCGCCCTCGCTATTCCTATAATTAAGTTAACGCTAATGGGTGCGCCACCCGCGGTTTGTTAGCTGCTTTCCGTTCGAGTTCCGAGAAACCGTATCGCTTTTTCTGCCGCGCAACGGCTTCGCTGATTCGCTTCTTAGATGGATTGGTATCGACAACGAAGAAGAACTTTGCCGCCCTGTGCTTGTCTGCGCAGATTTCGTCGTCGTTGTAATAAACAGTTAGCGTAGCGGGCGCATCCGGTGGAAAACCTATGTTGGGATTCCGAAGCAGCCCTGCCAGACCACTATCCCAAACAGTGCCAAGTCTCAGCATCTCTCCGTAGGGCATCAGCCGGTAAATCAGAGTGTAATTGCCAGCCTTGCCTTTCGGTTCAGGAAGGACATAAACCGGTATCTTGAACTTGTCGGGTCCGAGTGCCTCGCCAACGTCCCGGAACTTTTCTTGCAGATGATAGTCGTAAATCTCATCTTCAATCGCCGACACGATGGCCTGTCCGTCTGACTCTGGAACTTTTACCTGCGCCTCTTGCGCGAAACACAAGGACACGAAGCACAGGAAGGAAAGGCAAACACCAAGCTTTGACATAGTTCGATTCCCCATATGGCTATTGTGGTTGCGCTGGGCTGGTCATGATCTCGATGTCAACCGACTCCCCTTTGGGGATATCTCCGCCCGCGTTGGCGGGTGGCGCACCCTTTGCTGGGAGTTCTTTCTAGCATTATCGATGTGAGGATATCACTGAAGAACATAACGGTAGAGTGATAAAACGAGGGTGGCCTACCCTTTGCGGTGTTGCTGTTGGCAAAGGGTGGGACGCTCTTGGTTGGCGATGTGTTTATGCCAAAGAATCTGAAACGCTGGGTGGGCCGTGGCGATCTGCATTTCATCACCTTCACGTGCTATCAACGCAGACAATTCCTGGGGAATGTACGGGCTCGAAATCTGGCGGTGAAACTTCTGGGAGAAGTGCGCGCGCGGTACGGGCTTAAAGTGCTGAGCTATGTGGTGATGCCGGAGCATGTGCACCTGCTGATCAACGAACTGCCTACGGTTTCACCTGCGAAAATTGTTCAAGTGTTCAAGCAGCGGGTTTCGCGGCGAATGTGTGGAAAGAAACGTGCGCGACCGGGACAACTAGCACTTGGATTTCCTGAGGAAGCAGATGCAAGGCGATTCTGGCAGCGGCGGTATTACGATTTCAATGTGTATTCAGAGAAGAAGCTGCGAGAGAAACTGGATTACATACATATGAACCCGGTGAAAGAAAGATTAGTGGGGCATCCGCGAGATTGGGTTTGGAGCAGTTGGACGTTCTATGAGCGTGGGGAAGGATTGTTGGCGGTGGACAAGTGGAATTGAAGAAAGAGAAAGAGCGTCCCACCCTTTGCGGAAAACGCAAAGGGTAGGCCACCCAAAAGCTTCTTGGAATCGAAGGGTGCCCCACCCGCCCGCCCGCGGCTTAAACGCAACTTGAGTTGCATGTCAGATTTCAATCACAGGACTCAAAGCGATGGTGGATCACTTTTCCGCGTTCTGTAACTATACCCGCAGGTTTCTTGACCCTTCTTATGGGCGGCAAGTACACTAGATAATTCCGAAGGCTGCCCGCAGAGTGGCAGTTGGCTTGACGAAGGAAATTCCGAGCCAGCCTGGGACGTAGTGAGTACAGACCGCCACGGGGGCGGGCCAAAGGCTGGCGTGTGGAAGGATCACAGCGGTTCGCGAACTAAAGGGGGAATGTCTTGCCAAAGCGTACTTTTCAACCGCGGAGACGGCGTCGTTCGAAGACGCACGGGTTCCGCACGCGCATGAAGACCAAGGGCGGCCGTAAAGTGCTTGCGGCGCGCCGCAAGAAGGGACGTCATCGGCTCACGCCGGAATAAAAGCGCCGGGCCCGGGATGGGCCTAGTGTTTCCACGCGAAGCGCGACTGGTGCGCCGCGGCGATTTTGACACCGTGTATCGCGCCGGCAAACGCTTGGCGAGCTCGCACTTCACCGTGTTCGTTCGTCGCAACGAACTGGCCCTGAACCGATTCGGATTCAGCATCAAGAAGGCGTTAGGCGGCGCGGTGGTGCGCAATCGCATACGGCGGCGTTTGCGGGAAATCGTGCGCTGCCACCGGCAGGAGATACCCGCGGGATGGGACATCGTGATTCATCCGAAAAGTTCAGTGGCGAAGGCGCCGTTCCTTGCGCTGACGGAGGATCTGCTGCGGGTGATGAGGAAATTGTGAAGGGCGATGGCGCATTCAACCCGCAGGAGAAGACCGGCGGTGCGGTGCGTTTTTCGCATGCGGCAGCTGGGCTGCCGCTGGTTGATTCGCTTGGCGCTGCGGGTTGTCAAAAGCGGGAGCTGGGCTCCCGCACTCCGTGGGCGCGCCTGGCGCTGTTTTTGTTGGATTGCTATAAGGCGTATTTGTCGCCGTTGCTGGCGGGTCATTGCCGGTATGAGCCTACCTGTTCGCGGTATGCGTACGAGGCGATCGAGCGATTTGGGCTGGCGCGCGGAGTTTGGCTGGGAACGAAACGGCTGCTGCGGTGTCATCCGTTTACGAAGAAATTTGGATACGACCCGGTCCCGGAGAAATACGAAGAGATGCGATCGAATTCTGTTATGCCGTCGGATAGCCACGGGGTTCGCCCGTGAGCACGCCACCCTTGGGCCAGTTTCCGCCACTGGGACCGAATAAGGACAAGTTCAGCCCGGAGCTGCGCATCCTGGTCGCTTCTCTTCTTTCCATGGTTGTGATTCTGGTGTGGGCAAAATTTTTCGCGCCCAAGCCACCTGCTCGTTCGCAACAGCAAAACAAGCCCGCGATAACGGCTCCCGTCACGCCGGGAACTCCCGCAACCGCAAGCGCTGGGAATCCAGGCGCGGGCGCAACTCCGCCGAGTACTCCTTCGAAAGGCGCAACCGCTGCCGCGGCCACAACTCCCGCTACCTCCGATTCCGAGGAACGCACAATTGTCGTGGAGAATGCGCTGTATCGCGTGGAATTTTCGAATCGCGGCGCGGTGGTGAAAAGCTGGGAGCTGAAAAAGTATAAGGATGACGCCAAGCCGCAACACACGCTGGATCTGGTACACGCGCGATCGGCGCAAATGACGGGCGGATGGCCGTTTTCGCTGGTGATGGATGATCCGCAGTTGGAGAAGGCGGCGAACAACGGGCTATACAAAATTTCCAGCGACGGCACTTCGCTGACTGCCCCGGCGGACGTGACGTTCACGTGGAGCGATGGGCACCTGGAGGTGACGAAGAAATTCCACTTCGACCATTCGTATGTGATCAGCGTGGAAACCACGACGAAGAACAACGGCTCCGACGTGCTTGCGGGATTGGCGTGGCGCGGCGGATTCGGCGACATCACGGTGACGAACCCTGCACCGATCACGCGGGTACAAACGTTCTCCAGCGAGAACGGGAAACTCAGCACCGTGGGCTATAAGAAATTGGAAAGCCCCGAACATTGGGGCAATACCTGGCAAGGCGGGAAGAATTTTGCCGGGATTGAAGACGCGTACTTTGCCGTAACGTTTTTGCCGCCGAGCGACGCGCTTACGACGCCGTTGGAGACGCGCTATTGGAAAGTGTGGGACACGGTAACGGAAAACGGCAAAGAAGAATCGGAAGCAGTACCGGAAGTGGCCGCGGCTCCGGGGACGCACCCAATGAATATGCGGGTTTTCGTGGGTCCGAAAGATTACGACCTGCTGAAAACGATGCATCCGCCGCTGCAATCGCTGGTGAATTTCGGGATGCTGGAATTCATCGCGGACCCGTTGTTCCACGGATTGAAGTGGATCCACGAATACATACCGAACTGGGGCTGGGCGATTGTGGTGCTGACGCTGCTGATCAACATGGTGCTGTTCCCGCTGCGTATATCAAGCTACAAGAGCACGATGAAAATGCAGCGAGTGGCGCCGGAAGTAAAACAGATTCAGGAAAAGTATAAGAAGTACAAAATGAACGACCCGCGCAAGGCCGAAATGAATAAGGAAATCATGGCCATTTACTCGCGCGAGGGAGTGAATCCTGTAGGCGGCTGCATTCCGCAGCTGCTGCAATTTCCGATTTGGTTTGGATTGTATCGCGCGCTGCAGGGGACGATCGAATTGCGGCACGCTTCGTGGTTTGGCTGGATCACCGATCTTTCCGCAAAGGATCCTTATTATATTTTGCCGATCTTGATGGGCGTGACGATGTATTTGTCTTCGAAAATGACGCCGATGCCGACGACCGACGCGCAACAGGCGCAAATGATGAAGTTCATGCCGATCGGCATGGCGGCGATGTTTATGATTATTCCGTACCCCAGCGGCTTGGCGGTGTATATTCTCACCCAGAGCGTCGTCGGCATGTTGCAGCAGTGGTACTTGAATCGGACTCACCCCCTACCCGCCCCAGCCAAGCCCACACGCGCTAAGAAGTAAGTGGAGCAGGCTGTTCGAGGGGCTCTGCGAAAGCAGACGGAGCCGCATGACCATGGAACTTGTGCGCGAGGGTAAGCTGGACCGCGAGGCCGCAGCGAATGCCCTGCGAGAATTTCTGCAGAAAATCGTGAAAGCCGGGAAACTTGAACTTAGCGTGAAGGTGCGCGCGGCGGAATCCGTGAGCCACACCGAAGAGGGTGAGGCGGAAGTGTTTGCCGATCTGGACGGCAAGGACAAAGAAATTCTGGTGGCGCGCGGGGAGAAGTATTGAAGGCGCTGGAACATTTAGCGTTTCGCGCGTTGAATCTGGAGCCGGCGTATCACGAAAAAATTCACTTGGACTGCGGCGGATTCCGTGCGCTGCGATTTGAAGAATTGCGGATGACGGCGCGGGTGGCGGCGGAACGTGTGCTCACTTCCAAGCAGCCGTTTCAGTTGAACGCGATGTCGTCGCGGGAACGGCGCATTGTGCATCTTGCGCTGAAGGATATGGCGGGGGTGCGCACGGAAAGCGTGGGCACGGGGGAAGAGCGGCACATCGTGATTCATCCTGCGGCGAAAAATTAAGTTGGAGTGCGGGAGCCCAGCTCCCGCTTTTCACAATCCTCAGCCAAACGCAAATCGACCAGCGGCAACCCGGCTGCCGCCTCCACCCATGCAGCGATTCGCTACACCGTCGTATCGTAATCGTCAGGCACTAAGACTTTATCCGACGGAAAACTCATTACCGTCGTGTAGAAAGACCTGGTAGTAGTACGCGCAAACCAACTCGCCGAGCACCACTCATACAATTCGGGATTAGAAACGACTTTGTGCTTCGCAGCATTTGTATGGACATAATTCAGTCGGGCCAAAAATGACTTCTCGTGGGTCAAATGGGTATCCCAATATTGGTGCCAGACCTTTCGCGCCGGGGTTTCATCAAGGCGATTTACGTATTTCGCGGATACAGAGTGCAAGTAGCGAATGAACGGAATGATCAAACTGGGCTGATCAGACTCAGCGACGATGTGATAATGATTGGGAAATATCGCCCACGCTTGCAAACGCAAGCCGTGCTCTCGCGCTACGGCAAAAAGCGCTGTCCTGACATAGCCAAGCCTGTCATGGCCTGGAAAAAAGCGCTGTTTCTGATAGGTGCCGGCCGTAATCATGTATGCGCCGGCGCCGGTTAAACGGTGAACCGGAGCATGAGGCCAGTCGAACCCGTTAAGCTCTATTTTTGCAGGGTCCATGGTGTTAGAGAGTATATACTACAACATTACATACTTATACTTGTACCCCGTGGCAGCAGGGCTGCCACTGATCGATTTGTGGTTGGGTGAGGATTGTGAAAAGCGGGAGCTGGGCTCCCGCACTCCGGTTAGCGGCGGACCCAGCCTTGGGAGATGGCTTTGGCGTCGGGAGAAAAGACGATGCGGTAGGTGAAGGCGCCGGGGCGGTCGCGTTGAATCTGGGCGAAGCGCTTGTCGGAAATTTCCACCACGGCGTCGGCTCCCTCTTTGTGAAACTGCGTGACCGGGAAACGGTCGAACCACAGGACCTTTTGCACCTCGGGCAGTTGGCGCGCGACGGCAATGTATTCGTTTGTAGGCGCATCGGGATAGAAGGTGCGGGTAATGACCTCGCCGCTTTCGTCTGGGCCTTTTTTCAGCAGCGCGTCACTTAAGTCGAAGCGAACTTCGTATACGCCATCGGGAGCGCGGACCAGTCCATCCCAATGCCACAAGGATGGAGGAAGAGGTAGCGCGCCGATGGTTTCCACTTCGAGTTTTTGTTGCGCTGCGAACTGCTTTACGCGTTCGAAAGCGGCGCGGTGGGCAACCGTGGCGGCGAGAATGTAGGCAATTGCGAGGAGCAGGCCAGCACGGTTCCAGTTTTCGTAGGAAACCCGAAGTCCCCAGCCGCGCGCCGCCGGTAAAAAGAACAGCACCGCAAACATCACCGTGGCAATCACTACCGCGGTACCGGAGATCGGTGCGCCAACCGAAAGCGCGAGCCTGGAAATCAGGAGCGGCGCGGGAGTGAAAATCAGCCAGAGGACAGTGGCGCGTTTTCGGGCGTGTTCGGGATCTTCGTAGGCCCACGCCAGCAATTGCGGGATGAGTAAGATTCCAGTGAAGGTGAAGTCGATGATGAAGAGAATGTCCCATGCCGGACGAGACCATTCGATAGGCGACCAGATCATGGTGCCAAAGGTAGTGAGCAAATCCAGAATGATGTGACTAAGGATGCCCACCGCGTACAAACCGGTGAGCATGGAAAAGCTAGGTGCTGGCCATTTTCGCCAGCGAGCAATCGCGACAGTTAGGCCGGCGAGAATGACGGACCAGATCGGCATCATGATCAGAGAATGCGTGATGCTGCGATGCCAGGTGATCATGAGCATGGGGTTGCTGGAGAAGAATTCGCTGAAAACATCGATGTCCGGGAACATTGCTCCGACGGTGAGGGCCCAGGTGGCGAGTTTCTTTTTCTCGATGTCGGTGGGCGGAAATAAATCGCGTCCGCGAAAGGCGGCTTTGCTGATCAAGGCGCCAGCGATTCCATGAGTGATGGTGTCCATTGGTTTGCGAGTTCTCAGATGACGTGGAGAAGGTGCGAAGCTTTGGCGAGGACGCGGCCGATGTGCGCAGCTTTTACACCGTGTTTTTCGAACAACTCCAGCGCAGCAGACTCGCATCCTGGCGCCATTGAGATCAGCAACCCGCCTGAGGTCTGCGGGTCAAAGAGAAGGTCTCGGTATTCCTGCGGCACGGTGCCGACGAATTCCACGCAATCGGCAATAAAATCGCGATTATTTTTGAGCCCCCCCGGGAGCATGCCTTGGCGTGCGGATTCCAGCGCGCCAGGGAGCAACGGCACGGCGGGGTGATCAAATTCCAGAGTGACGCTGCTCTTTTCCGCCGCGGAATCGCCCAAGGCCATTTCGCGAGCATGTCCCAGCAGACCAAAACCGGTGACGTCGGTGACGGCATGAATCACGTTTGCGCCGCAGCGAGACTCGACTTCATGAAGCGCATCGGCCGCGGCGCGGTTCAGTTGCGTCATGGAGGTGACGGCGGCATCGAGCGACTCTTTTGCGGAGCTTTCTTTCTTGAGAGCGGTCGAGATCACGCCGGTGCCTAACGCTTTGGTCAGCAAAAGTACGTCGTTGGTCTGCGCGCCGACATTTCTCCAAATTTGATTCGGATTCACTGTTCCTGTGACGGCATAGCCAAACTGAATGTCGTCGTTGCGAATGGAATGGCCGCCGATGACCGTGCAATGCGCCTCATTCATTTTGTCCAGACCGCCTCGAATGATCTGCTCGAGGATTGAGGGGTCACCCTTTTCCGGAAATCCGACAATGGAGAGGGCTGAAACCGGCCGGCCGCCCATCGCGTAGACGTCACTGAGCGAATTGGCAGCGGCAATCTGACCGAAGGTAAAGGGATCATCGACGATTGGAGTGAAGAAGTCGACGGTTTGCACCAGGCCTAAACCATCGGCGACAAGATACACCCCGGCATCGTCGTTGGTGTTGAAGCCAACGAGCACGTTCGGATCATTCGGCAACGGCAGACGGCGTAAAATTGAGTCCAGCGTCCCGGGACTCAGCTTGGCCGCTCAACCAGCTGCCTTGACCATGGCCGTGAGTTTCACGGAGTTGGTCAAGCCACACCTCGCTGTACTGCGTTCCGATTATAACGATGCAGGCGGATTCGTGCTCGTTGCGGTTAGTCGATCTGTGAAGAAGCCGCGCGCGTTGTGGCCTACGGCACGATCGAAAGAAAAATGAAGACGGCGAAAATCACCAGGTGCACGATGCCTTGCAGGACCGTGGTGCGACCAGTGCCCAAGGTGATCACGCTGACGAGCAAGGTCAGCGCCAGTAGGACTCCTTCCTTGCCCGTGATGCCAAGGGACAACGGCTTGTGCAGCAAAATGGAAACCGCAGCCACTGCGGGAATGGTCAAGCCGATACTTGCCAGCACAGACCCTAATGCAAGGTTCATGCTGGTTTGCAGACGGTTGGCGCGTGCGGCGCGATACGCTGCCAGACCTTCTGGCATGAGAACCATCCCAGCGATGACAATACCGACGACGCTTCTGGGCGCGCCGACCTTGTCGATTCCGAATTCGAGAATCGGTGTGAGCGCTTTGGCCAGTGCCACAACGGCCACCAGCGATACAGTCAATAATCCCGCGCTTAGCAGGGCCACCCAGTTCGTCGGCGGTGGCGCGTGGGTCTCTTCCCCTCCGCCGCCGGCCGGGAGAAAATAATCGCGGTGGCGAATGGTTTGGACGAATACAAACGAGCCGTAAAGGACCAGAGAAATGATCGCGGCGAAGATGAGCTGCGCGGGACTGAAGGAAGGGCCCTCCGTGGTGGTGGTGAGATTGGGGAAGACGAGCGTCAAAGTTGTGAGTGCGATTAATACTACGAGCGCCGCGTTCGCTCCTTGCAATTGGAATGTCTGCTCGCGGTGACGCATGCCGCCGGCGAGAAGGCATAATCCGACGATCCCATTGCAGACAATCATCACTGCGGCGAAAACTGTATCTCGCGCCAAGCCTGCCTTATCAGGGCCTCCGCTGATCATCACCGATACGATCAAGGCGACTTCAATGATGGTCACTGCGAGCGCGAGTACGAGAGTGCCGAAGGGTTCGCCGACGCGATGTGCCACGACTTCGGCGTGATAGACAGCGGCTAAGACGGTGGCAACGAGGGCAAGCGCTTCGGCGGCGGCGAGCGGACCGCCGGTTCCGAGAAATAGCTGAACGATCAAAACTACGTAGGCCAGCGCAGGCGCTGCCCACGCCCACCACGGACATTTTTGAGGTGTGGAAGCCATTTCCATCCTTTCCAAATCTGCTGAGGCAAGATAACACAGCAGCGGGCGGCGGAAGGTGAGTGCCTGCGATGTGCCGAACATCGAGATCAACATGAAGCCTTCGGTCCGCAGCAACTCCTGGCGCCCGAAAGCTTGCGTTTGTAGCTGCTAAAGTGTTCTTATCACTTCAATGCCTTGGGACTTCTGGTTGATCTTTGTTTTTTTGGGCGTCGTGGTTCCCTGGCGCGGTCGCGTGCGATTGCAGCGACTGCTGGCTAAGCCGATCGTAAGCACGAAAGAAAAGCTGGTTCTGTACGGCAGCACGATTGCGGTTCAGTGGTTGCTGCTGGGGTTGGTGGCGTGGCGCGCATTTGCCCGGGGACTGAGTGCGGACGCGCTGGGGCTTACTCGATCCTTTTCTGTACGAATGTTGCTTCTCACCGTGACTGGCTCTGTACTTCTGGCCGGTTTTCAGTGGGTGAATCTGCGGCGCGTCGGGAGGATGTCTGGTCCCGTTCCGGACTTCATGCGCAAGCTTGCGGGCCGTGTGCTACCCAGTTCGGCTGTGGAGTTTGGGCCTTATTGCGCACTGGCAGTTACGGCGGGCGTGTGCGAGGAGTTTCTGTACCGCGGATTCGCGATGGCGGCACTCACCCGGATAGGATTCGCCGCATGGTTGGTTGTGATTATCACATCGGTTCTGTTTGGCTTGGCGCATACTTATCAAGGGCGAGGAGGAGTTGCGGGCACGACGGTTCTGGGGTTGGTGTTTGGAAGTGTGCGGGTGATTGTGCAGAGCCTGGTACCGGTGATGGTGTGGCATGCTGTAATTGACGTGATAGCGGGAATTGCGGGGCCCAAATTTTTGCGAGCTGGCGTGCCGCAAGACAAGCAAGTTCTTTAGATTCAGCAAAATACAATGGTGTTTACTGAAATGACAACGACCGTGGATAAGCCGCTTTCCGACGAAACGATCCGGCATGCGCTGCGCGAGTTCCAGATCAGCGCGAACGAGCAGCAAATCGTTCTGATTCATAAGTATATGGCGATTTTGCGCCAGTGGAATGAGAAGCTGAATTTGACCGCCATTCGTGACCCTCTGGAGATACTATATCGTCACTTCTGCGAATCCATGTATGCGGGAGTGGCGGTGTCGGGGGATTTTGGTCGGCTCGCCGACATTGGAACAGGTGCGGGCTTTCCGGGTATTCCATTGAAGATTTTGCGGCCTGAAATTGAGTTGTTCCTGGTGGAATCGAACATCAAGAAGGGCACTTTTTTGGCGGAAGTGGTTCGTGAGTTGGAACTTACGAACGCGCGCGTGCTGATCAGCCGTTATGAGGAACTCTCGGAGGAACTGGCGCCGCTCGACTGTGTGTGTTCGCGGGCGGTTGGGGATTTTGGGCCATTCCTTGAGTGGGCGGCTTCAGAGCAATTGTCGGCGCGCCGGAGTTTGTTGTGGATCGGCGGAAGAGATTTGGACGAAGTGCGGAAATCTGTACAGTGGGATTGGCAAGAGCCAATTGCGGTGCCGCATTCATTGCGGCGTTTCTTGTTGGTCGGAAGCAAGAAGTCGGCCTGACGACAAATCACGGACGTTGAAAATCTAAAACATGAAACTTAAAAGTTCCGGGGGGCGCGTTCCACGTGGAACGGTTCGTCGCAGGCGACGTGGAATTCCGGAGTTCGAGTCGTTCCACGTGAAACAAATGGGACCTGAATGGGCGTGTTGTCGGTGTTGCACGTGGAACATTTGCTGGCGGGTGACAAAAGGTGTTTCACGTGGAACAAAAAGCGATCCACAGAAAATCCGCAGAGATGCGAGCGTTTCACGTGAAACATCTTGCTTCTAGTGTAAAGGCTTTGGTACTTTCGTTTTGTTGCGGAGAGTGTCTTGGCCCGGGTGATCGCTGTAGCCAACCAAAAAGGTGGAGTGGGAAAAACCACTACTGCCGTCAATCTTGCTGCTTGCTTAGCAGCCGCAGAACAACCAACGCTACTCATCGATTGCGATTCTCAAGCGAATGCTACGGCTGCGATTGGTTTCCCCAAGGATCCCTCGCGACGAACGGTTTATCATGCGCTGATCATGGGTGAGCCATTCGAACGCGTGATGCAGAAATCACAGGTTGACGGGTTGGACGTGGTGCCTGCTGACAAGAATTTGGCAGGTGCGGCGGTTGAACTGGTTACCGCAGAGAGCCGTGAGTACAAACTGCAGACATTTCTTCAGCCATTACGCGAAAAATATAGATTTGTGGTGCTGGATTGCCCACCTGCGCTTGACTTGCTGACCTTGAACGCATTGGTAGCGGCAGATTCAGTGATGGTGCCGATTCAATGCGAGTATCTAGCGCTGGAGGGAGTTTCCGAGTTGCTGGATACGCTGATGCGAATCCGCCGGACGCTGAATCCCAGCCTGGAAATTGAAGGAATCCTGCTGACGATGTATGACGAGCGCACGACGCTGTCGCGGCAGGTCGCTACGGATTTGCGGAGTTTCTTTGGTTCGCAGGTTTTTCAGAGCTTGATTCCGCGGAACGTACGACTGGCAGAAGCTCCAAGCTTCGGTAAGCCTATTATTTTCTATGACATCCACAGCAAGGGCGCGGAGGGGTATACACAGCTTGCACAGGAGGTAATCGCTAATGCCGAGAAACGCGTTGGGGCGGGGGCTCGGAGCGCTCATTCGGGAGCCTGAACCACAGGTTCCGACAACACCAGCGGCTCAGAATCCATCGGCGGCGACTGCAATACCGGCATCGGGCGGGTCTGCGGCTGCTGCTGCGCCAGCTATGTCGCAAAATGTGACGTCAGCCGGACCGCTGCAAATCGGGATCGACCTGATTGAGCCGAGCCCGTATCAACCGCGGACGCGATTTCGCGAAGAGGCACTGGACGAATTGGCCCGGTCGATTCAGGCGAGTGGAATCATTCAGCCACTGGTGGTTCGCCCAATGGGGAACCGCTATCAGTTGATTGCGGGGGAACGGCGGTGGCGCGCAGCGCAACGTGCAGGACTGCAAAGCGTGTCGGCGATCGTGCGCGATGTGCCCGACGAGCTTGCGCTGGAAATGACGCTGGTTGAAAACATCCAGCGCGAAGATCTGAACGCGATCGAACAAGCGCGAGCGTTCGAACGTTTGATGGAAGAATTCAACGCCACGCAAGAAGACGTGGCCGAACGTACCGGAAAAGATCGCACGACAGTGGCGAATGCAATTCGGTTGTTGAAGTTGGAAGAAACGATTCAGGACTGGATTGAAGAGGGGAAGCTGACTGCGGGGCACGGGCGCGCGCTGCTTGCCGTTGCGGATTCGCAATTGAGGATGCGCTATGCGCAACGCGCGGCACGTGGCGGGCTTACGGTGCGGCAGATTGAGCGCCTGGCGTCGCGGCGGTCACGGGCGGCGAAGACATTGTCGGAAACACAAGTGGATCCGAACATTCGCGAGGCGTTGGAAGAATTGCAGCGTCACCTGGGAACGAAAGTATTGTTGCGGCAACAAACGAGAGTGCGGCCTGGACAATTGGTTTTGGAATACTACGACGAAGCGCAGTTGATGGGAATTTACGATCGGTTGATGAAATAGGTCGAAGGCAATCGGAGTGTGAATCGCGGAGTCTTGTACATGCGGCAACAGGGCTGCCGCTGATTGATTCGCGATTGATCGGAATTGTGAAAAGCGGGAGCTAGGCTCCCGCACTCCCTGCACCGTCGTTCAGGAATTGCATTCGACAACTCGGAATGTAAGCAGCGTTGACATCGGTCGGGCTCGCATTAGAGTGGAAGTATATCCTTGGGGGTAAATTCCATGGCATGGAAGTGGCCGGGCACATCGAACAACGGCATCACCGAAGAGTGGACTGGATTCATCGATCAGGGCGTATCGCTTGAGGGCACACTCACTCTGACGGGAACGTTTCGTATCGATGGACACGTGAAGGGAAACATTATTTCTGAGCAGACGGTGGTGCTCGGAGAAAACGCAAAAGTGGAAGGCCAGATCGAAGGGAATCGCGTGGTGATCGCCGGGCGATTTGATGGCGTGATTTTCGCGAAGGGCCGTGTGGAGATTCAGCCCAAAGGCGTGGTCACGGGAGAAGTCCATTCGCCGTGTATGGTGATTGATCCGGGTGGGATTTTCGACGGACGGTGCCATATGCTGGCTTCGTCGGATGCGGCGGCGGGAGTGACGATTCCGATACGAGCGCTGAGCGAAGTGAGTTGAGCTGGGGCAGGAACTAACCCGCATTTTATAGTTTAACGGTTAAACTCCAAGACCTATCCTTGGAAGTATGAGGCTCGGACTCCGCGACACAAACAGCTACATCATTGTGCTTGCGGCAGCAGGGCTGCCGCTGATCGTGTTGCGAATTAGGTTCAATTGGTGAAAGGCGAGAGCTGGGCTCTCGCACTCCCATAGGTTGACTCTGCTGCGCTCCCCGACTATTGTTCGAAGACGAGTATTTCAGGACGGTTCATTGATGAAAATATTGGTCATTGGCGGGGGTGGGCGCGAGCACGCGTTGGTGTGGAAGCTCAAGGATAGGGCAGAGCAGATTTGGTGTGCGCCTGGAAACGGCGGGATCGCGGAGGATGCGGAGTGCGTTGCGGTAGACCCTGGGAGTGTGACGGGACTGGCGGCGCTTGCTGAGCGGATTCGTCCAGACCTGACGGTAGTGGGACCGGAGCTGCCGCTGGTGAATGGAATTGTGGATGCGTTCGAACAACGGAAATGGGCGGTAGTCGGGCCAACACAAAAGGCTGCGCAGCTTGAAGGAAGCAAGGTGTTCGCGAAGGAGTTTTTGCAGCGGCACAATATTCCGACCGCCATGATGTATGGCGCTTACGATTCGCCGGGTGGGGCGTATGGGGCTTTATGCGAAGTGGATTGGCCGGTGGTCATTAAGGCGGACGGGCTGTGCGCGGGCAAGGGAGTATTCGTTGCACCGAATCCAGACGCGGCGACGGATTTTATCGAACGGGTGATGGAGAAGAACGAGTTGGGAGCTGGCGGGAATCGGGTGATGCTGGAAGAGGCGCTGGAAGGCGAGGAACTGTCCTTCATTTTGCTGACGGACGGCGAACGCTATGCGTCACTGGTGCCAACACGCGACCACAAGCGCGCTTTCGATCAGAATGAAGGTCCCAATACCGGCGGGATGGGCGCGTACTCGAGCGATGAATTGCTGCCGCAAGCGTTACGGGAGGAAATTACTTCGAAGATCGTGGAGCCCACGATGAAGGGCTTAGCGAGCGACGCAATCCCTTACAGAGGTTTTTTGTACATTGGATTGATGCTGACGAGCAGCGGCCCAAAAGTGCTGGAGTTCAATTGCCGGCTTGGCGATCCGGAGACTCAGGCGATTGCGGCACGGATGAACTTTGATTTGGCGGAAGTGCTGGCGGACGTGGCTGCGGGACGACTGCAGCCCGAAAAGTTAAAGTGGAAAGCGGGCGCCAGCGCGTGCGTGGTGCTTGCCTCGGGCGGTTACCCAGGAAAGTATGAAATCGGAAAAGAGATTTACGGTCTGGAGCAAGCTGCGCGGGTGCCGGACGTAAAGGTTCTGCATGCGGGGACAAAACGTGCGGGCGATAAGATTATGACGAGTGGTGGACGGGTGCTGGGAGTAACGGCAACTGGAGACACTCTGAACGCAGCACTGGAAAAGGCTTACCAGGCAGCGGCGTTGATTCGTTTCGAAGGGATGCATTACCGGCGGGATATCGGACGGCACGGGCTGCGCACGTCGGCTGTGGGGGACTGAAAGATGGGGAAAATTGTGAAGCTTTTTCGGGCTCCGAAACGGCGGGCGCCGATGGAGCAACTGAACGAGGCTAAGGTTGTGGAGGATTTTGGATTCGAGAGCTGCGCGCACGCTCGTCCCGGTGGCAAGCGTCAGGTGCTTCTGGTGGACATTGAAACGTTGCGCGCGATGCAGCTGACTCCGGGAATCATGCGCGAGAACATCACCACCGAAGGAATCGACGTGAATGCGCTGGCGATTGGACAAAAGCTTCGCGCCGGCGCAGTAGAGTTGGAAGTGAGCGCGGTGTGTGAGCCGTGCGAGTTGATAGAAGAGATTCGCGCTGGATTAATGCAGGAACTGCAGGGGAGGCGCGGGATGCTGTGCCGTGTGCGGCGAGGCGGAACGTTGCGGCCAGGAGACGCGGTGGAGATGCAGTCCTAATCAGTTTGGATTCGGCTTGCGCATCAAGGTGGGGGCGTCGGCTGGGCGGTCCTTGTCCTCAATACGGTTAGCTTTTTCGCGTGGTTCTTCGGGTGGAACAATCCATTCGAATCCGCCGTTCTCGCCGACTTCGCCTTCGACAAAGTGCGAGGTGCCGGCGATCAGGGGCAGCGCGGCCCGCAGAAAATCCCCAGCGTCCTGCATCATGGCCTTGTTGGCCTGGCCACGTTCGATGTGCTCCAAAACTTTGCTGAACTTCGGATCGGATGAGCGAAGCTGGGCGATCTGCGAATCATTCTGCTGAATCATTCCGAGAAGCGGAACGCCGGGCAAATTGGCGGGAAAACGCACTTCCATCAATGTTTTGGCTTGATGTTTTTCCGGCGGATACAACTGGGTGAAGCGCGGCCGGAGGATGTGAGTTTGCCAGAAATCGCTGGTGGCGCTGATGGATTCCTGCTCCGCATCGTAATCCATCACCCAAACTTCGGGGCCGTACCCTTGTGGGGCGTAGCCGATGAGAACGATTTCGAAGAGGGGTTCTCCGGGTTTCAGGTCAATTTTGTGATGAAGCTGAGAGACGAGGGGCCGCAGTTTCTCCAGGAAGGCTGTGCCGATTAATTCCAAATCGGCTTCGCCCGAACCTGGAGGGCGATAGGTATCGTGCGTGGCAGAACGCACATCGCCAACCTCGCGGTCGAGACGGATGGGTTTAGGTTGCGCGGGCACCTGCCATTCGGACGCGCCAAAGAAAACGCCAACATGGGAGCTGCCGACGGTGGCTACGCGCGGAGGAACGGACTTAGCTTCGAGAGGGTGGTCGATTGCGGCGAATACGATGCCATCGTTGGCGACCTGAATGATGACGCGGCCGCCCGCGAGATTGGCGACGATTTCGTCTTCCTGTGCGCGAGTGGGGAGGACGGCGAGGGAGGCGAGGAAAACAATGGTGAGGAAAAAACGCATGCGCAACAGCTCCTGGATGGGCCGGCTCCATCCTGGGAGTAGAATACTCTGTTTGCGAAGGACATGCTGGCGTAGGGTAACAGGCTGCTGAAAAAAGGCGTTATCCGTCATTCCGAGCGTGGCAAGGAATCCCTCTGTGGTCGAAAAGTCAAGAAAAAGAGAGATTCCTCACTTCGCGGACTCCGTTCGGAATGACGAAGTTAGACTTTTTCAGCAGCCTACTAAGGCGGAATGGGTGAGCTACGGCGTGGAAATTGGGTAAAATGATAGAGGTGGCATTGGGGGGAAGATTGGATGGGACTTCGTAAACCGAACAGTATTCGACACAAAGGGAAAAAACTGGCGGAAATTCTGGAAGAGCACGACCGGTTTTGGAAAGGCGCAGGCGTGCGCGCTGACCTGACGGGAGCTGATCTTTCCGGGGCCGACCTCAGCAAAGTGAATCTGGCAGGTGCGATTCTGCGGAACGCGAACCTGGAAGGCAGCGACTTGCGCGGCGCACGGCTGCCGGGGGCGGACTTTGCCGGCGCGCGCATGCGGAAAGCGGATCTGCGAAATACCGACATGACGGAAGCCAGCTTGGCTGGGGCGGATTTGACAGAAGCGCAGGCAAGCGGCGTGGAATTCTTCCGGTGCGATCTGAGCAATGCGAACTTTCATAAAGCGCTGCTGCGGAATGCGAATTTCCGGGATGCGCATGTGGATGGCGCGAAGTTTACGGGCGCAGACATGGGAATTGCGATTCTGCGCGAAACAGACATCAGCAAGGCGGATTTAACAGGGGTAGACCTGTCCACGGCGCTTCTGCCAGCTGGCTATGCCGCGAAAAAGCAGACGGCGTAACTGAACGAGCGCAGTGAGACATTGGCTGTGCACACGAGCATGGAAAAAGCCAACGGTGCATGTTAGCCTCACGCGAACTACCTAAGTAGGTACATTTGGCAACCACTTCAGCGAAACTCGACCTGCCCGACTTGCGGGAGCGCGTCATGGATGTGCTGCGTGGTCTGCTGCAGGAATTGGGCAGCCATGGCGCGCTGGAGACACTTTCTGCGTCATCGAACCTAGATCGCGATCTGGGTTTAGGCAGCCTGGAACGGGTGGAATTGCTTACGCGACTGGAAGCGGCGTTCGGCGTGCGTTTGCCGGATGCGCTGGCCGCGGAAGCAAACACTCCCGAAGAATTGATTCAGGCCATTCAGGATGCTCCTGAATCCATCGGATTTTCGGAAGAAGAGTCGTCGGCGTTGCGCGCGTCTTTGAGTGCGCAACGGATGCAGGACGACGCTGCTGAATCGATTATCGAGAAAGCGGAAACGCTGATCGAGGTGATCCGATACCGCGGAGTTCACGATGCCGGGCGGACGCACCTGATCATTACCGAAGATGATGAGCGGGGAGAGCACCACTCGCAAACGGTGACGTTTGGGGAGTCTGGCCAGCGCGGCGCAGAAATGCGCGGAGGAGTTAGGGAGACGCGGAGTTCCGGCGGGCGGACGCGTAGCGCTGATGTTGCCGACGTCGCGGCAATTTTTTGTGTGCTATGCGGGAATTTTGCTGGCTGGGGCGATTCCGGTGCCGATTTACCCGCCATTTCGCGCGGATCGTATCGAAGAATACGCGGAACGCCAATCCGCAATTCTGAACAATGCGGAAGTGTGCTTGCTGCTGACGTTCCGCCGAGCGGAAGCAGTGGCCAAGTTGCTGCAGCCGCGGGTGAAATCATTATCGGGGGTGGTGGATGCAGACAAGCTACTGGAAGCGGCGGAAAATGAGCCCCCGCCAGCTCCGGGCGCGCTACCGGCGTTCCTGAGCGGCAGCCGGGTGCGCAAGGGCAGCGACATCGCGCTGCTGCAATACACTTCCGGCTCTACGGGCGACCCAAAAGGCGTGGTGCTGACGCACGCGAATCTTCTGGCGAATATGCGAGCGATTGCGGAAGCGCTGCAGATGACGACGGATGATGTGGGAGTGAGCTGGTTGCCGCTGTACCACGATATGGGCTTGATTGGCGCGTGGCTCACTTTGTTGTTGCATGGCGTGCCGCTGGTGGTGCTGTCGCCGCTGGCGTTTTTAACGCGGCCGGAGCGCTGGCTGCAAACCGTTTCGAAATACCGAGGAACAATCGCCGCCGCACCGAATTTCGCGTACGAGCTGTGCGTTCGCAAAATATCCGACAAAGCGATGGAAGGCGTGGACCTGGGTTCGTGGAGGGCGGCGCTGAACGGGGCTGAGCCGGTAAATCCGGAGACGCTGGAGCGGTTTACGAAACGATTTGGGAAGTACGGATTCCGGAATGAGGCGATGCTGCCAGTCTACGGGCTCGCGGAAGCGTCACTCGGAGTTGCGTTTCCGCCTTTGTCCCGGGGGCCAAAAGTGGACCGCATCGATCGCGAAGTGTTTGCGACGCAAGGACGCGCGGAGCCTGTAGAAAACGAAAATGGGAATGTGATTGCGTTTGTGTCTTGCGGCGTGGCGGTGCCGGGACATCAAGTCGTCGTTGTGGATATACACGGAAACGAAGTGCCAGAACGCACGGAAGGTTTCTTGTGGTTTCGCGGACCTTCGGCGACGAGCGGGTATTTTCGAAATGAAGAAGCCACAAAGAAATTGTTCGCTGGCGGCCCGAAAACACACGGCGAGTACCCGTGGGTGAATTCCGGGGACCGCGCGTATCAAGCCGATGGCGAGATTTACATTACGGGGCGGGTCAAAGACATCATCATCAAAGGCGGCCGGAACCTGTATCCGCACGAAGTGGAAGAATTGGCGTCGCGGGTTGAAGGCATCCGCAAGGGCTGCGTGGTGGCGTTTGGATTGACGGGCGAGGAAACGGGAACGGAAAAGCTGGTGATTGTCGCCGAATCGCGGGAAGAAGATCGTGGGAAGCGAGCCGCAGTCATCGCAGCGATTAATGATCAGGTGACGCGAGGATTGGGCTTGCCGCCGGATGCTGTGGAGTTGATCCGTCCCGGTAGCATTCCAAAAACATCGAGTGGCAAATTGCGGCGCGACGAAACCAAACAGCTTTATCTGGACGGGACATTGTCGGCGGCGAAAGCGCCAGCGTGGTTGCAGATTGCGCGACTGGGAACAGGATCGTTCGTGAAAGGCGGGTTCAAGGCGGCGATTCGCGGGATTCGCGTGGGATTGGAAAAGATTTACGGCGTGTACTTCATGATTGTTTTTGTTTTGTGGATCATTCCGGCGTGCGGAATTGTTTCGCTGTATAAAGATCATCGGGCGGCCGGACGTTACACTTCCGCGGCGCTTAAAGTTTTATTTTTGCTGGCTGGTATCCGCGTGAAGGTAGTCGGCAAGGAGTATATGAAGACGCCGGGGGCAAAGGTGTACGCGTCAAACCATGCCAGTTACTTTGACGTGCTGCCGATGATGATGGGTTTGGGTGTGCCGTATCGCTTCGTCGCGAAAGGCGAAGTGAACAACATGATTTTTATCGGCACATTTCTGAGCAAGATGGGGCACCTGTCGTTTGACCGGCATGATGCGAATGCGCGCCTGCGGCAGGTGGACGAGATTGAGGAATACCTGAAGCAGGGCGAATCAGTTTTTGTGTTTCCGGAGGGAACGTTCACTCCGGAAGAAGGCGTACGGCCATTTCAGTTAGGCGCATTTCGTGGCGCAGTGGCCACGGGGACGCCGGTGATTCCGGTCTCGCTGGCGGGAACGAGGCGGTTTTTGCGAGACCGGACGGTGTTGCCGCGGCCCACGCACGTGACGATTACGCTTTCTCCGCCGATTTATCCGCAACGGGTGGCGAATGGGGATGCGAATCAGTTGCAGGAAATTGTGCGGCTACGCGATGAAGCGCGCGAAGCGATCGCGCGGTACTCCGGGGAGCCGTTGCTGTAGGGCTAACGTGAGTGATGCCATTTTTGGTTGAGATCCCTTCGAAGTTCAGGGAGAGACTTGGTCGCGAGCGGCGCTCCTCGGGATGACAGTAGAAGAGAGATTCCTCACTTCGCGGACTCCGTTCGGAATGACGTGATTTGTTGTAGTGGCCAGAACGAAAGAAGAGATATGCTTCGCGGACTCCGCTCGGAATGACGAGGCTTGAGTACGCGTCGGGTTTAATGACGAGGCTCGAGTACGTGGCCGGTCTAAAGCTCGGCCACTACACAGGCTTAGAACATTTCTCGCGTGGCCGCGAATCACGCCGCAAATCAGTGTTTCAGGGTGTAGATCACGGTGATGTGAGTGTCTATTTCCACGGGCTGCCCGTTCAGCAGAGTGGGTTGATAACGCCATTCGCGGACAGCGGCGAGCGCAGATGGAATGAAGAAGGGGTCGCCGCTGAGCACTTCGAGGGATTGAATGGAGCCGTCGGTTGCGATGATGGCGTGAAGTTCGACGCGGCCTTCTCGGCGAATCTGGACGGCGAACGGAGGATAGCTAGGTTCGATTCTTCGAATGAGCCTGGCTGCGATCACCGACTCGCTGACTCGAAGGCGTTCCTTCACGACGGGCGGAGGTGGAGGAGTGTCGCGGCGCGTATCGATTCCGGGAAGCGTGCCGGGAATGGATTTGCCTTCGGGCGCGCCGGGAATGCCAAGGCCATCGGGCGGCAATTGGTCCACGATCGGTTGAGAATGAACGTGCATGTCGATATTCGGCGGGATGCTTTTTGGTTGGAAGCAGAACGAGCAAGTAGCGGGCTTGGAGTGCGGAGGTTGCGTCGCGGGCTTCGCCGCACCACGAGCCCTGACCGGGGAATACGGAACGGGCGGAAACATGACGACTTGTTTGGCGATATTTTCGCCCTTGGTGAGCAAAGGAAATAGAACCAGGACTGCGACAATCACAATTTGCACGATGATGGAAATGAGCAAAGCGCGCTGCTTCCTGTGGCGCACACGCGCTTCCTGTGCAGAATCACCTTGCAACAAGCACTGGCGCAGAAACGCGGAATTTTCTTCGGGACGAACGGGCATCACACACCTCCGAATTTCCCGCGAGTTTGTGGGATTTACGGCGCCAGTCTCCTGGGTTGCCATCAGGAGACCGGCACCGCTCTCGCAGGGATGTGAGGTGCGCGCGTCCTCTGCACGGTTTGACACCAAAATGGGGAACAAGTTCCCCGGGGACGTCGTGGCATGGAAGGCGAAGAGAGATTCAGAGCGAGAGCGTGATGGAGTCGTGCCTCGCTTCGCGGACCCGCTACTCAGCGCAGTCCCACAATTCGGTAGGAATACTGGGCGTTGGTAGCGGACATGGGGCGCAGCAGTGCTGGCGACCCTACGGGTGAGGGCCGGAAAGGCGGGTCACTGCGCTCACTTGTGGGCTACCCGGCATAACTGAAAAGTATTAGGCGCGAGGTTTGTGAATTGAGTGGGTGCGGCGTCGGCCAGGTCACGGGTCGTTCAAGTACATCTCGGGGAAACACCCCAGCATCTAATTTTCTGAAACGGAGGGGAGGAGGATTGATGGACAGGCATATTCCGGAAGTAGTCGGGGTACGCCGCACGGGCTGGGCGGCTCTGGAGCGAGACCCGCAGAAGGACATTGTGGAATATCAGTGTCCGCACTGCGGAGCCAAAGGCCAGAAGAAAGCAAGGCGCGAGCGGGCCGAGTATCGTTTTACTGACGGGTTCCTGCAGGACCTGCAAGGTGAAGGAGTGCAGTGCCACTATTGCAAGCAGTCGATGAGAGTAGTGCCGGTGGTGCTGGCTGCACGATCAGGATGAAGTGCGAAGGTTCGAGGCAATTTTCACGGAAGAGCCCGAAGCCGTAGTTCATCCTTGAGATAAAAGCTGAAATAAGAAACGGGGCGCCGAGGAGAGGCGCCCCGTTTTTGTTTGGGGGTGAAGGGTCAGGACGCAAAAGCGAGTTTAGTGATGGTCGTGATCGTGATCGTAATTCGCGGTCGTGATCATGATCGTCCCAGTCGCGGTCGGTGCGCCAGCGGTGTGCGTCTTCATCCCACCAACGATGATTGTGCTCCCAGCAATACGAGCGGGCTTCGGCCAATTCATGGCGCCAGTGGTCGGCTTGTGGGCTCTGGTAGCCGTGCTTGGCAATGGCCTCGTGTAGTTCGTGGTCCGCGTGGACGGTACGCTTCTGGCAATCATCATCCGCACGAACCGGCGAGGAACCGACAAACATTAACGCTCCTGCGAGAACCACAGGGGCACCAACAAAGCGAAGCAAACGCATATACAGTCTCCTATGCACGGCCTCTTAGGACTCCGGGGCGAGAACGGCGGACCGTAGGGATTTTAAAATCAAACCGGTGTGCAGGGGAGCACGAGCGGTGCCAGCGATGCGTATTGATGTACGCGCAGTTAGACGTGGTTACAGAACGAAAAATTTTCAGTAGGCCTGTAAGAAAGGGTCCACTTCCATGTGATACTTTTCGAGGCCGGAGCGAATGAGCTGAAAAGCCTCGTCGACATTGTCCGCAAACTGAAGTTGGTTGAACTCGCTGAGATTGATCATTCCCCAACGGACCATAGCCTTTAGATTCAAAACTTCATTCCAGTATTTGCGCCCGTAAATCAGGATTAAGGTATGCTTAGGCATTTTGTCCGTTTGCAAAAGCGTCATCATTTCCCAAAGTTCATCCATGGTGCCGAAGCCGCCGGGAAAAACGATGAGGGCCTTGGCGATTTGCGCGAACCAAAGTTTACGCATGAAGAAATAGTGGAAGTTGAAGCTCAACTCCGGGCTGATGTAAGGGTTGGCGAACTGCTCATGAGGAAGCTCGATTGAGAGCCCAATGGATTTTCCGCCGGCTTCGTAGGCGCCGCGATTGGCCGCTTCCATGATGCCGGGGCCGCCGCCAGAGCAGACCACGAAACGGCGGGGCTTGGGTCCGAGCGAGAGAGCCCAGGTGGTGAGGCGATGGGAGAGTTGGCGCGCTTCTTCGTAGTAGCGGGACATTTCGAGAGAGCTTTTCGCGGCGCGAATGGCGAGATGATGGTGCCTCAGATGGACTTTGTCCAGCTTGGAGGTGTCCTCGCTGCGCAGGCGGTTATAGCGTGCGGACGCGGTTTCATGCGACTCAATGCGCGCAGAGCCGAACATGACGATGGTGTCGCCAATGCCTTCTTTCTTAAGTTGGGCGAGCGGGTGAAGGTACTCGGCGAGGATGCGAATCGGACGAGCGGGCGTGCTGTCCATGAATGCCAGATTCTGATGAGGAGCTTTGGGCGCGTGTTGGGGCTTGAGGCGTTTGCCATCGGGCATGGAGGATCTCCAGAGAGAAGCGAGCTACGATTGTAGGCAGAGGCAAGGATTCCCGGCAACGCCTTTGGGCGTAGATGCGTCGAAAGGAGTACGCGGGAGAAGTGTGGCGGATCGAAGATATATGAGACAAATTGCGCGGAATTGGCTGGCATTGGCCGGAATGGCGATGGCAACGGGAGCGGTGTGGGCGCAGGCGCCGGAAGGTCCGATATCGCCGCAAGCGGGAGTCGCGATTCAGCGAGCGCCTGAAAATATCAAAGTGCGAACGTTGCTGGTGAATACGCCGGTCACGGTGCGGAACGAACAAGGGCAGATGGTCAACACGCTGGAAAAAGCGGATTTTCACGTGAGCGATAACGGAGTGCCGCAAACCATAACGCACTTCACGCTGGGCGGCGATCCGGTCTCGCTGGTAGTGGTGGTGGAAACGAGCGACCGGATCGCGCCGATTCTGCCGCAGATTCGCAAGACGGGAATCTTGATATCGCAAACCGTGGTGGGGCCAACGGGCGAAGGCGCGGTGATTGGGTACGATGACGAAGTAAAAGTGTTGCAGCAATTCACGAGCAGCGCCGATGCGATGGAAGCGACAATGGCACAACTGAAGGAAGGTTATTCGGGAGCGAAATTGTTCGACGCCATGTCCAAGGCCGTGGAAATGCTGCGGTCACGACCCGAAGTGTCCGCGACGGACCTGGGGAAAAGGCGGGTGATGCTGGTCATCGGCGAGGCGCACGATAAGGGGAGCGAGGACCAGTTAGGTCAGGTGCTGCGCGATGCGCAACTGGCAAACATCACGATTTATACCGTGGGGATTTCCGGGCTGCGCGCCGACCTGATGAAGAAGCCAAATCCTCAGCCGGTTCCCCAAGCAACGCCGGATGGAATCATCGGGATGCCCGGGCCACCAGGAACAGTGCAAACGCCGACGACGCAGGCAAATGCGGAGGGCCCGAACTTGATCGGGCTTGCGGTCTGGGTGGTGTCGCACGTGAGGGATAAAGTGACGTCGCATCAATTGGAAATTGCATCCGCGGCGACGGGAGGGGAACACGTGTCAACGTGGAAGAATTTTTCGATCGAGAATGCGATCGACGAAATTGGCGGGGAATTGCATTCGCAATACACGCTGACGTACGCGCCCGGAGGGATGGTGTCGGACGGATATCACGAAATCAGAGTGATCGTGGATCGTAAGGACGTGACGGTGCGTTCGCGGCCGGGATATTACATCGCGGGTCCGCAAAGCTGATCGATGGCGTTGGGGTATTCGGCCGAGAAGATTGAGTTATAGGGGAAATTGAGTGTCGCGCCTTGTATGTTGACTTTGGAGAGAGACTTGTCTGCAGGAGTGCAGCGAGTTGCTCTGGCGGAGGAGGCCGGGTCGCGCCGAGGCCGAGGAGAATTGCATCGAGCCTGTCCGGAGATCGGGCCCCCCGCCCTAGTTTCCAAAAACTGAAGAGAATCACAGGCGGTAGAGCCTGCATACAAGGTCAGTTGGAAACAGCGCAGGGTCGGGGAGCCAGGGCAAAGCCTACTCCGAGGAGCGGGAATGGACAAGATCATAGGGTGTGGATTAGAGGTCAGTGCCCGAGAGTTGGTGGTGGCGTTGGAAGACCAACGGGTGCAGCGGTATGCGAATACCGCTGCCGGGCATCGGAAGTTGCTGGAAGCTCTCACGCGCGGGGGGCGGCGCGTGAGAGTGGTTTTAGAAGCGACCGGAATGTATGGGCTGGATGTGGCGCTGCTGTTGAGCGCAGCGGAGAAAGTGGAAGTGATGGTGGCGAATCCGCGTGCAGTGCGGGATTTTGCCAAAGCCATGATGCAGCGCAGCAAGAACGATCCGTTGGATGCGGTGGTGCTGAGAGAATTTGCGACACGGATGCCCTTTCGGGCGTGGCAGAGGCCAAGCCAGAATCGATTGGCGCTGTGGAGTATCACCCGTCGGATCCAAGCGCTAAACGAGCAATGCCGCGCGGAGAAAAATCGCCAGCATGCGGCGGGAATATCGCAATCCACGCCGGGCTGTGTGCGGCGGGACATCGTGCGGAATTTGCGGGTCCAACAGCAGGCCATAAAAAAGCTGCGGCAGGAAGCGCAGAAATGCCTGGAGCAGGAAGCCCAGCTGCGACAGGAATACCAGCTGCTGGTTAGTGTCCCGGGTATCGCGGAAAATAGCGCGCTACAAATCTTGGGAGAGTTAGCGATGTTGCCAGCAGATCGGGACATTCGGCAATGGGTGGCCTATGCGGGGTTGGATCCGAGCGAGCATCAATCCGGTACGTCGGTGCGGAGGCCTGCGCGCCTGAGCCGCAGCGGCAATCGGCACTTACGGCGAGCATTATATATGCCAGCGCTGACGGCGATTCGCTGGGAGCCGCATCTGCGTGGTTTTTACGAACACCTGGTGCAACGCGGCAAACGAAAAAAACAAGCGCTGATGGCGGTGGCGCGCAAGCTACTACACGCCATCTACGGAATGTTCCGCACCAACTGCGTCTACCAGGGCCAACTCGTATTCCAACTCAAAGCGACTGCGAACCATCTTGCCCTGACGCAAAAATGCTCTTGACCTCCAACAGAGAATCTCCGGCGCTCGCAAGACAGCATGCTATGGGGGACACAGCCCTGCGGGCTGGGCTAACTTCTTTCGCGCCACCGGCGCTTGTGCTGTAGAAAAGCGCAGCACGACAATGAACCCAGGAAAAAACAGGGGTCGCAGTGCCGTGAGCGAAACCCGGGAAAAGGCAGGTCTGAAGAGTCTGTGTGGCAACTAATGAGATTGTGCCGAGATGGGGTCCAGCGTGCTGGACCCCTACGTGGATGCGCACAGGCAGGAGTGTCGGTGACACGTTGACATGAAGAGAGATCCCCCACTTCGCGGATTCCGTTCGGGATGACAGCCGACAACAATTCCAGGAAACGGCACGGGTCTGAAGACCCGCCACTACGGGCAACAACCAAGGGCAAGAGAAATTTATCGCGGCTAGGCTATGTGGTGCCAGAAGGTGGATTCCTTTGCGGATATGAGGGTGTCTTTGCGGGCGTTCCAGCGGAGGAAGTGGGGCGTGCGAGTATGGGCGGTGTGATGTTCGCGGCTTTCCCATACTTCGTGAAAAAGGAAGCTGCCCGGCTGATCCGCGCCTCGGTGCAAATCATAAAGAAGGCACCCTTCTTCTCTGCGGGACGGGCCGACCAGAGCGCGTAATTCGGCTTCCAGAAGCAAGTGCTGGCCTTCTTTCGCCCGTAATGTGGCAATCAGGGTAAGGGCGCCTTTGGGAAGCTTGGTTGGCTTGGCGCCATTGGATTTGCGGGTGGAACCGCGCTTGGCAGGTTTGTACGCTTTTCGTTTGGGCATATTCGGCGGGGATTTTACTCCAAATGGCCGCCAGCACAAATGGAATTGTAGGCGTTATTTGTCGGCGTTCTTGCGGCCGGCGTTGAGGTTGTCGAAGTTCAGCAGAGTGTTGAGCACCAGCGAGTAGGTGTTCTCCGTCTCACCACGGTAGATAGGATTGATGGAAAAAAGGATGATGTGGCCAGTGCCGTTGGGCACATCGATAACCGCGGGATGCTGGGCGATCTCGCTTCCGCCATCGACGAGGCCGGAAATGGCCAAGTCTTTGGCGTCGGCATAGCGCAGGACCACACGGGCGCGATCGGCCGGCGGGATGAGGCGGGGATTGTTCTGGAGTTGCTCGTCAGTCGGGATGGGCACTTCCCACTGTTCACGTTCCGGCTGATCGGGGATTTCCGAAGCGCTCCGACCGATGACGAAATCGGGATCATCTTTGGTGCCTCTGCCGGTGGGACGGGTCTTGTTGTCGGGGCCAAGATGGCGGCGGCGCGAGCCGAGCAGGCTATTCACGGCGAAGATCGGGCCATCATCGCAATACGCGGAAACCTTTTCGTCATAGCCATACACGATGGGACTGGCGGGATCGACGAGTCGCGTGCCAACAATCGCGCCGACAATTTTCATTTTTGAGGAATTGGCGACGGTCACCCCATTTGTTAGGCCGATGGAGGAGGCAAACTGCGAAGTGTCGGTGGCCGTCAGCAACACGCCACCGTTCGCGACGAATTGCTGCAGCTTGGCCAGGCCGTCCCAGCCCAAGCCGGGGCGCATGTCGGGTGTGGAGTCGTTCTTCCCTACAAGATTCGGAGTTTCTGGAGTGTTCAGCCAGGGTAGCGGATTGCCCCAAGATGTTGGGAGGCCATCGATGATGGAAGTCGAGCCGGCGTTCCAGCCGACCGGCGGGAATAGAATCACGTCATATTTGGCGCGCAGATCGGGAATTTTTGCGAGGGCCTGGGTGCTCATGTAATCGTAGGGAATTTGCAAGTTGTCCAGAGCGAGGCGCCACCATCCTTCGGCCTGGGTGCTCAGCCAGGTGTGCACGAAGGCGATACGGGCGGCGCGCGCGGGATGAACTTTCACGTTGGGGGCGGATTCGAGAGCGACGGCACGCAGGCCGAGAGACTTGAGGGTCGTGTCGAGAGTGGCACGATCCAGTCCACGGATCAAAAAAGTGCCGCGCGGAAACTTTTGGTCCGCAATCTGGAAGGGTTCTTCGGCGGTTTCGATGGTGGCGTCTTTCAAACGGTAGCGAAGCGTTGCCAATGCGGGTTCGGCGTGATTCGGGATGGCGTATAGCGTACCTTCGCCCTGAACGCCGCCGATCACGGGCAATTCGGCAACGCGCTTCATGGAAACCGTGAGGATTTTTGGATCTGTTATGCGGGCCACTTGCACACCGAAGAGTTCACCGAGGGTCCAAGCGGTGTCGTCGTAAGGAGTTCTTTGCGGGTCGTCGGGGCTCCAGTATTGGTAATCGAGGAGCGCGTCGGCGACCCGGGAGTACGGCTGATCCATGCGAAGGACATAGCTGCCCGCGGGGAAGGTGCGTGAAGTTGGGGCGGGTTGCTTGGGCTTATCGTCGGCTTTTTCCCCATCGCTGGGCTTTTTCTCTTCTTTTTTGGGGGGCAAAGCGACGGTGAATGCGGTGGTGGCGCGAGAAATCTCGACGTGCTGCTTGAGCATGACGCGCAACAGGTCGGCCTGGAGGGTGGAGCGACGATCGTCGGAAGGCAAAACATAAGCCGCAGGACCTTCGGCGGAAGGCTTTTGAATGGAACGCTTGCTCTTGAGATAAAAGTTTTTGAGGAACAAGCGGCGGTTCTCGCTGAAATAGTGCAGCGAGGTGAGTAACCCAGTCTCCTCATAATTATTGTTATTGCGCTGGGACCAAAGCGCTTTCGGCAGGGGCGGATTGGGGCGATACCAGGTACGCGCATACTCTTCCGGCTCGAGTGTGCGTTCGCGAGTGTCCGCGCCATCGTTGCCAAAGGTCTCATACAGGCGGCTGATGCCGTTGTGCATCGCGGCGATGAACATCAAGTAGCCGGGCGACCAAGTATCGAAATCGCCGTGGGTGAATACGCCGGGCATGCCGAATTTGGTCATATCCGCTACATTGCGCGCACCGATCATTTGCCATTCATCGACGAGGATTGGGTCGACCCAGGCGTTGTACGGGCCATCGCCCACGGTATTGTCGTAGAGATACGGAACGGACTCATGCAGGTCATGAAGAACTTGAGCATTCCAGCCGACGTAAGTGTTGAGCACGTTTTGAGTGAGCTTGAGGGTGACGGCCATGGCGTCGCGGTTGTTGTCGTGGCCAACATATTTGCCCCAGTAGATGAGCGGGGGATAAAAATCCTTGGGGTGCGCCAAGTGCCATTTATAAAGATCGACCATGCGGTCGCGGCCGTCCACTTCGACAACCGGGGTGATTAGGGTGATTACTCCATCACGAATCTCGCGGATGTACGGACTCTCGTCGACGGCGAGGCGGTAGGCAAGTTCCATTAAGGCGGTGGGCGCGCCGGATTCCGTGGAATGAATGGTTCCGGTGATGTAGTAAACGGGCACGGACTGGACTACGAGTTTGTCGGCTTCGGTGTCGTTCAACTGGATGGTGCGAGGGTCAGCGAGTTTCGCGAGGCGCTGGCGGTTCTGCTCAAGATTTTTCAGATTTGCTTCGGAAGAAACGGCGACCGCGATCATTTCGCGGCCTTCTTCGGTAGTGCCAATGGAGAAGACTTTGACGCGAGGGGTGGCCTTCTCGAGGAGGCGCATGTATTTGTACACGTCTTCGGCGTAGGGAAGAATTCCGGGCGCGCCGGCTACGTCGCCAAGAACAACTTCGGGAGTAGGCACGTTTTTAGCGGCGGGAAGATAGTCGACGAGCGGGGACAAGAAATAGGGCGCGGTGGTGTACTTGTGGATTCTCTCGGTATAAGACTCGTCGATAGGTTGTTTTGGGTCGCGGCCCGGCTGGGTGTCCCCATCGGGAAATGCCGGGGCGCTGATCGCGAGTGCGGCAAAGACGAGCAGACCGAGCCTAATGCTTGGGCGGACCATAAATACTCCTCGCTTGAAACCGCAACGGCAATTTTAATGCAGAACGCAGCGTTCGACTGGAAATGCCGCTTAGTGCCGCAGGAAGGTCAGGCAGACCGGAGACGGGACATTGTCGGTTTGCGAGACTTTCGTAAGAGCGCCCGTGCTGTTATCAATCCGAAATACGACGATGGAATTTGAATTTTGATTTTCCGCCAGCACGTATTGGCCAGAAGGATCGATGGTAAAGTGGCGCGGTTCTTTTCCGCCTGTGGGATATTCGCCGGTGTGGCGGAGAGTGCCATCGGCAGGGTTGACGGCGAAGACCGCGATGGTGTCGTGGCCACGGTTGGACGCGAAGAGCCATTTGCCGTTGGGATCTTCGGTGATTTCAGCATCGTCGTTGCGGCCGGAGAAACCGTTGGGAAGCGTGGATAGGATTTGGATTTCGTGGAGTGTGCCCTTGTCTGGATTGTAGGAAAACGCGGTGACTGTGTTGCTCAACTCGGTGACGACGTAGACGAATTTGCCGTTGGGAGAGAACGCAACGTGGCGAGGACCGGCGCCGGGCGTGAGTTTGGCGGCAGGTGGGTCGTTGGGAGTGAGTGTCCCTGTTTTCGAATCGAAGCGATAGCTGAGAATCGCGTCTAAACCGAGATCGGAGACAAACACGAAACGATTGTCGGGCGACGCCTGGACCCAGTGGGCGTGCGGGCCTTCCTGGCGTTCTTTGTGGGGGCCGAGAGCGCCGGCGTCCTTTAGGTTCGCGGTGTGTTCGCCGAGTTTGCCGTCAGCGAGAATTGGAAAAACGACGACATTGCCGGAGGAATAGTTTGCGGCGAAGAGGAATTTGCCGGTCTTGTCGAAGGAGAGGTAACAGGGATCTCCGCCGAGGGCGGAGAGTTGATTGAGTTGCGTGAGTTTCGCGGTAGCAGGGTCGATGGAGAACGCGGTCACCGTGCTCTTTGGGCCGGTTTCATTGGCGGCATAGGCGAACTTACCGCTGGGATGGACGGCGACCCAGGAAGGGCTCTCGGTTTCCGCAGCTACACCTTTTAGAGTGAGTTTTCCCGTGGAGGAATCAAAATCGTAGGCGTAAATGCCCTTGCTGCCGGTTTTGCCGGTGTAGGTGCCGACGAACGCGAGATGGGAAGAACCGGAAGCGGGTTTCCTGGCGGCGGTGGTGAGTGTGAGAGCGACGAGAGATGCGGAAAATGCAGCGAACAGAAATAGGCGGCGTGTGATTTTCATGGAATGTAGTGTAGCGCAGGCGTGAGGAAAATTAGCAGCGGGAATGGATATAGCGCGTAGTTCGCACTGATACCAGCAGGGTTGCCGGTGTGACTTGGCAGGGTGGTTGATAGATCCAAGAGGGATTCCTCACTCCGCGGACTCCGTTCGGAATGACGGGCGTTTTGGCGGGAACCATTCAAGACGCAATGATTGTGCGGACATGGGGCGCAGCGTGCTGCGCCCCTACGTAGATTCATCGTTGCGCCTAGAAATGCGGTGATTACTTCTTTTCTTCTTCGTCCTCTTCGTGCAGGACAGCGGCGGCGGCTACCGTGTCGTCATCGTCGAGACGAAGGAGACGAACCCCTTGCGTGGAGCGGCCGGCTTCGCGGATTTCGTTGGCGTGAACACGAATGACTTTGCCGTGCTCGGTGATGATCATGACGTCGGACTCTTCGGTGACCTGGAGAGTGGAGACGACAGCGCCGTTGCGGTCGGTGGTCTTCATGTTGACGACGCCTTTGCCACCGCGGGAGGTGATGCGATATTCCGCGAGGGCAGTGCGCTTGCCGTAGCCCTTTTCGGAGACGGTCAGCATCAAAGTGGTGAGGGAATCCTTGATGTGCTCGTTCTCGATTTCTTCGAGGTTTTGGCTGGTCTGGTTGTGTTCCTTGGCGATGATTTCGAAGTGGGGCTGAACCGCGTCCATGCTGACGACGTAATCGTCCTTGTCGAGGTCCATGCCGTTTACACCGCCGGCGTTGCGGCCCATCGGGCGAACTTCAGTTTCGCGGAACAGGATGGCTTGGCCTTCGTGGCTGGCCAGGAAAATCATCTGCTTGCCGTCAGTCAACTTCGCGCCGATGAGCTCGTCTTTGGCGTCGAGATTGATGGCGATGATGCCGGTGGACCGAGGATTGGAGAATTCGGTGAGTGTAGATTTCTTGACGGTGCCGGCCTTGGTGGCCATGAAGACGAAGCGGCCTTCCTCTTCGAGGTTGGTTGCGGCAACGAGCGCGGTGAGCTTTTCATCTTCCTGGAATTTCACGAGGCTGGAGATTGCTTTTCCGCGGGTGGCGGCTGCGGCTTCGGGAAGTTCGTAAACCTTGAGCCAATAAACGCGGCCCTTGGAAGTGAATAGCAGAATGTAGCTATGGGCGGAAGCGACGAAGAGGTACTCGACGAAATCTTCTTCGCGAGTCTTGGCACCGATACGGCCTTTTCCGCCGCGTGACTGGTGGCGATAGGTTTCCACCGGGGTGCGCTTGATGTAGCCGGCGTGGCTCACGGTGATGAGCATGTCCGTGTCGGCGATCAAGTCTTCGAGCTTGATTTCGTCGACCTTGTCGACAATCTGGGTGCGGCGATCATCGCCATAAGACTTGTGAACTTCGCGAAGTTCCCCGGTGATGACTTGCTTAAGTTTTCTGTCGCTGGAGAGAATCTCTTGCAACTCCGCAATGAGGTCGCGAATAGATTTCAATTCCTTGAGAATTTCGTCGATGGAGAGCTGAGTGAGGCGGTGTAACTGCAGTTCAAGGATGGCGTCGATTTGGGTGTAGCTGAGGCTAAGCGCGCCGGGACGTCCCGCGGCTTCGATTTCGGGAGCGCCCGCAAAGCGATACTTGCGACCGTCGAGCTTTACGCCTTCAAGTTTTTTGGACTTGCCATTTTCGGTGATGGTGACGTCCTGCTCGCTGAAGTACTTGAACAGGTTCTCTTTGGCGTCGACGCGGCTGGAGGATCCGCGAATGATACGGATGACATTGTCCAGATGATCGAGGGCGATCTGATAGCCGACTAAGACGTGCTCGCGCTCTTCCGCTTTGCGCAATTCGAAAATGGTGCGCCGGCGGACCACTTCCATGCGGTGTTCGATGAACAGTTTGATCAGCGGGATCAGGCCGAGTTCGCGCGGCTGGCCGGCGACGATGGAGAGCAGGATCATGCCGAAGGATTCCTGCATCTGAGTGTGTTTGAAAAGATTGTTGAGAATAAGCTGCGATTCCTCGCCACGCTTCAACTCAATCACGATGCGCATGCCCTCTCGGGAAGACTCGTCGCGAACGTCAGCGATACCCTCGATTTTCTTGGTTTGAACCAGTTCGGCGATGCGTTCGATGAGTCTGGCCTTGTTCACCTGATAGGGGATCTCGGTGATGACGATATTTTCGCGATCCTTGGTGGCTTCCTCGATGGCAGCTTTGGCGCGCATGATGAAACTGCCGCGGCCGGTGCGGTAAGCGGCTTCGATGCCTTCCCTGCCGGCGATGTAGGCGCCAGTTGGGAAGTCCGGGCCCGGGACGATCTTCATGATTTCTTTGAGCGAGGTGTCTGGTTTTTCGATCAGGAGGATGGCGGCATCGACGATTTCACGCAGGTTGTGCGGAGGAATGTTCGTGGCCATGCCGACGGCGATGCCGCTGGCGCCGTTGATTAAGAGATTGGGAATGCGCGATGGAAGGACGACAGGCTCTTCGCGGGTCTGGTCAAAGTTCGGGATGAAGTCGACGGTTTCTTTCTCAAGGTCGGCGAGAATATCTTCCGTGATTTTGGCCAGCCGCGCTTCGGTGTACCGCATGGCCGCCGGCGGGTCGCCGTCGACGGAGCCGAAATTTCCCTGGCCGTCGATCAGGGGGTAGCGCATATTGAAGTCTTGAGCGAGACGGACAAGAGCCGGATAGATGACGGCTTCACCGTGAGGGTGGTAGTTGCCGGAGGTATCGCCGCAGATTTTGGCGCATTTGCGGTAGCCGCGATTGGAGGCAAGGCCAAGGTCGTTCATGGCTACGAGGATGCGGCGTTGCACGGGCTTTAGGCCGTCGCGCACGTCCGGCAGAGCGCGGGCGATGATGACGCTCATCGCGTAATCGAGATACGATTTGCGCATTTCGGCTTCGATGTCGATGGGAAGCAGTATTGATGTGTTCTTCTCGTCCGCCATTGTTCCTCGCTCAGATGCTAAAAATGCTTAAGATTTGTCGCTCATGCGTTCGACGACGTAGGCTTTCACGGTGTCGAAGGTATCGGCCGCGTTAGTGAAGCGGCGTGTCGCAAACTCCGCTTCGAGTTGCCGCAAAAATGCGTCGCGATCGACCTCATTCTCAAATGCGATTGCCACGCCCTTCTCGTTATCCGGGTTAGTCGTGGGCGTGGCGCGAAATTCGCTCACGCTGAGTCCCCGCAGTCCGGGCAATGTCGTCCAGCCTAGCTGGTAAAGCATCATCGCTCGCTTAGATATCGAGGTTGACGACTTCGAGGGCATTGTCCTCGATGAACTTGCGGCGCGCTTCCACGTTTTCGCCCATGAGCGTCGTGAAAATGTCTTCGGCGGCGACGGCGTCCTCCAGCTTGACCTGGAGCAAAGTGCGGGTTTCCGCATTCATGGTGGTCTCCCACAACTGCTCGGCGTTCATTTCGCCCAAGCCCTTGAATCGGGTGATGGTGAAGTCCTTTTTCGCGTCTTCCATGACATAGCTCAAGACGTCAGTGGCCTTTTCCCGGGCGACTTTGGTGCCGTTGCGCGCAACAGTGAACGGAGGATGATTAAACTCCTCGATCTGCTTGGCCAAAGCGCGCAGCCGCTTGTACTCCGCGGTGGAAGCGACGGCCCAACTGATCTTCTGGTTATGCGGCGCGCCGAACTGGATTTCATAGAGGCTGTGTTCCTCGTCGAAGACGAGCTTCCCCTCTAGCTTCAATTTGCTCTTTTCGACTTCCTTGAGAAGTTTCTCCAGCGACTTTTTGTCTTCGAAATCGGTCTTCTTTTCCAGGCCGCTGTCCGCTAGCAATTCCACCAGTCCTGGTTCACGCAAGCGTCTGCCCAACTTAGCCGCTGCCGCTTCATATTCCTGAACGTTCAGCAGAAAGGTGGTAAGGCGAGGGCCTTCGAGGTTGACGCCTTCTTTTGCCTTGACCACGTGGTCCTCGGTGGCGCGCTTCATTAATTCGCGCGCGAAATCACTCTCATCGCGGATGTAGCGCTCGCTCTTGCCGCGCTTGACGCGATACAGAGGGGGCTGAGCGATGAAAACGTGCCCACGGTCAATGAGCTCCTTCATGTGACGAAAGAAGAAGGTCAGGAGCAGCGTGCGGATGTGCGAGCCGTCGACGTCAGCATCGGTCATCAGAATGATTTTGTGATAGCGAAGTTTCCCGGCGTCGAAGTCGTCTTTACCGATGCCGGTGCCGAGCGCGGTGATGATCGCCCGGATTTCTTCGTGGCCGAGCATCTTGTCGTAACGAGCTTTCTCGACGTTGAGGATCTTGCCTTTGAGGGGAAGAATCGCCTGGTACTTGCGATCGCGGCCCATCTTCGCGGAGCCGCCGGCCGATTCGCCCTCAACCACGAAGAGCTCGCAACGGGAAGGATCGCGCTCCTGGCAGTCGGCGAGCTTGCCTGGAAGTCCGCTAGAGTCCATGGCAGATTTGCGCCGCGTGAGTTCACGAGCTTTGCGGGCGGCCTCACGAGCGCGGGCCGCGTCGATGCACTTGCCGATGATGCGGCGAGCCACGGTGGAGTGCTTGTCAAACCAATCGCCCAATTTTTCGTTGACGAGTTGCTCGACGTCGCCCTTGATATCGCTATTCAGCTTGCCTTTGGTCTGGCCTTCGAACTGAGGCTGCGGCAGACGGACGCTGATTACCGCGACGAGACCTTCGCGTACGTCGTCACCGGAAATACTGACTTCGTCTTTTTGTTCTTTGAGCATGCCAGCGCTGGAAGCGAAGTTATTGATCGAGCGAGTCAAAGCGGAACGGAAGCCGGAAAGATGCGTGCCGCCATCGACGGTGTTGATGGTATTGGCGAAGGAAAAGACATTTTCGCCGTAGGTGTCGTTGTACTGAAGGGCAATTTCGATTTCGACGTTGCCCTTTTTGCCTTCCATATAGATGGGCGAATCGTGCAGCGTGGATTTCCCACGATTCAGATGTTTGACGAATTCGGCGATGCCGCCGGTAAAGCGAAATTCCGCGGATTTCTCAGTGCGCTCATCGGTGAGCGTAATCTTCAGTCCCTTGTTGAGAAAAGCATATTCGCGCAGACGGGTGGCGAGGGTGTCGTAGCTAAAGACGGTCTTTTCGAAAATGCCGGGATCGGGATGAAACTTAACCTTCGTGCCGGTCTTACGGGTTTTGCCGGTCTGCTTCAGCTTGTTGGTGGGCTTACCCTTCTCGTAGCTCTGCTCCCAGACCGCGCCATCGCGCTGAATTTCGAGTTCTAACGAGTCGGAAAGAGCGTTCACGACGGAAACGCCGACGCCGTGGAGACCGCCGGAAACCTTGTAGGTATCGCTATCGAATTTACCGCCGGCGTGAAGAACGGTGAGAACAACTTCGGCGGCTGGACGCTTTTCCGTGGCGTGCATATCGACGGGAATGCCACGGCCGTTGTCGACGACAGTGACCGAATTGTCAGCGTGCACGGTGACGTTCACTTCATCGGCGTAACCGGCCATGGCTTCGTCGACAGAATTATCGACAACTTCCCAGACTAAGTGGTGCAGACCCATTTCACCGGTGGAGCCGATGTACATCGCGGGACGCAGCCGCACAGCTTCGAGGCCGCCGAGCACCTTGATCGATTTGGCGTCGTACTGGTGTCCGACTTTGCCTGTGACGGATTCTTTATCGCCCATTTCATCTCCCTCGCACTGCTGCGCTACCCGCGCGTGAAGTGCGCATGCCTACGGCAATCCAATCGAGTGGAACATTCCCCGGCGTACAACGGGATTTCTACAACGATGGCGCACGCTCAAATTTTTTGAAGCCAGGAAAGGCGTGATGTTGGCATTCCGCATTCGTCGCCTCACCCTTTGACCGCGATCCCGCTGGTGCCGGATCGAAGCTCGTAGGGTTCCTGCTTCATCCCGTCCCGCGCTCCGGGACGTGGCGAAGACTTAACTTCTCCAGGCGGCAGACCGGCCCCTGGCGCAGGGCTTTTTAGCGGTCAACCGGTATCCTGGCGGACGTGTCGACTTGAAGGAAAACTGCGAATCGACAACTATATAATTCTACTGGAAATGGGGTATTTTCTCAAGGGGTCGCAGCGGTCTTGTGGATAACTAAGTATCCTGTTATCAATCTGTTCGAAGGAGTTTGTTGTTAGGCTGGCGTTCACCGGGGGCATGAAACCCGATCTGCCCTTTCGTGGCGACCGGCGCCATCTAACATCCTCCAGATGGTAGCGAAAACGACGTGAAATTCGGAGTCTCAGCGTCTCTCATTTCGTCAATTTTGCGACGCAAATCCTCGTGGCTAGCCAGCATGCCGCAAGGAGGAGCGCATCAGATGCGCATGGGCATGATTACGTAGCGGTAGCGGTAGTTCTCGTCGGCAAGTGGGCGCATTTGGCCCGCAGATTGTTCGTCCTTCAGTTCGATGCTGATGGGTCCATCGGCGGCAGCGCTCAGGAAATCGAGCATATAACTGGAATTGAAACCGATCGAGATGGGATCGCCTTTATATTCCTTGTCGATGGCTTCCTTCGCCTCGCCATATTCGGGGCTGGACGCGGAGATCTCGATGCCTTCGGGAGACACCGCGAACTTCACGGCGTGCGAGCGCTGATCGGCGAGTTGCGAAACACGGCGAACCGCGTCGGACAGCTCTGCTCTTTCCAGCACAACGGTCTTGCTGTTTTCGCGAGGCAGGACCGCCTCGTAGTTCGGGAATTGGCCGGTGAGAATGCGCGAAATGAGCAGGCGATGGCCCACCTGGAAAAAGAGATGGCTCTCGTCTTTGGCAAATTCCAACTGCGCGTCCGGACCGGCGGCCGCAGAAAGCTTCTCCACTTCATCCATAGCTTTTTTGGGAATGAGCACGCGAACTTCACCGTTCAGCCCAGCTAATTTTTGATCTGTTTCCGCAAGAGCCAGGCGATGGCCGTCGGTCGCGACCATTGCCAGCGTGTCAGGCTTTAGGATCAGCAAGCCACCATTCAAGGTGTAACGGGATTCTTCCATAGAAATGGCAAATTTCGTTTTCGCGATCAAACTTTCGAGCACTGCGGCGGGGATTTTCACCAAGGTATGGGGCATGGCCGGAAGAGCCGGGAAATTCTCTTTGGCCATTCCGACCATCTTGTACTTCTTTTTGTCGCTGACGATTTCGACCCAATGATTGTCAAGCAGCTTGAACTTGATTTCGCCCTCGGGGAGAAGGCGGACGAGTTCGAGTAATTTCTTGGCAGGAATGGTGCCAGCGCCTTCTTTCTTGACCTTGGCTTCGCAGGACGTGCGGACACTGAGCTCGAGGTCCGTGGCGGTAATCGCCAAGCGGTCGCCCTTCGCCTCCACTAAAAGGTTAGAAAGGATGGGAATCGTCGTTTTTCGTTCGACGACGCCTTGAGTGGTATTGAGTTCGTTGAGCAGCGCGGATTTGTTAACGCTGAATTCCATCGATTGAGTTTCCTCGCGAACGGTGCCAGTTGCGGTCATCAAGTTCTCCGTACAGAAGTGCCGCTAGCGTAGGTACTGTACTCGTTTTTGAGCGAAGTATAAAGGGCCGCAGACCCAAAAGGTGACGTCAAGCTGCTTGTGTAAATAGTTCTAGATGTGGTTGTTCACAACAAACCTACAACCTCTCATTTTTTGCACACTCAAAATTACATGACCGTCCGTCAGATTCAGTGGTAACCAACCTGAAAGTTGGTTATAATTAATGTTTGCCTTAGGAGTGCTGGCCCAGCCTGAGTGGGTCTGCAGGGAACACAGAAAATGAATCCGGTCATTCAGAAGCTACATGAAGCACAATTGCGTAAAGACCTTCCCGAGTTTCGGCCCGGCGATACCGTCCGGGTGAACGTGCGCCTGCTGGAAGGCGAAGGCGAGAAGGTGAAGGAACGTATTCAGTCGTTCGAAGGCGTGGTGATTTCGAAGAAGGGGCGCGCGAGCAGCGCCACATTCACGGTGCGGCGCGTCAGCTTCGGCACCGGCGTGGAGCGCATTTTTCCGCTGCACTCGCCGTCCATCTCGTCCATCGACGTGGTGGGCAAGGGCAGCGTCAGGCGCTCGCGGCTCTATTATCTGCGTAGTTTGAGGGGCAAGGCGGCTCGTATTAAGCGCGCCGCGCGTGAGGAACCAGAAACACCCGCAGCCACCGCGAAAGCATAGAACTGCAAGTCACAAAACAAGAACTCCAGCCAAGGACAGGCCGAAATGCCTGTCCTTTTTATTTGTTTTCTGCCGCTGCGATTTCCATGGGGATAAACAAATTTTCATGCAAACGTCATTCCGGCGTAGCCGACGACCTCGTGCCGGCTTTGGTTGACGTCCCCAGAGGTGGCATACCGGACGAGCTCGGCTTGTTGCACGCCCAATCGGTTTATCGCGGTCAGCATGACCACCGCCGGACCCAGTCCGCACATCGAGATTTGTTCCTCGCGGCAAACGTCGTACAGCTTTTTGGGGTCCAGTCTCAATATGCAGTCAATCGCTTTGCCGTCTTTTCGCCGCGTGGTCACGTCATCTTCGTAATGGTTCATGTCCGACGAGGTAACCACGAGCACCTCTTCCGGAGTTTGCGCTAGAACTCGCGCGATTCCTTCTCCCGTCTCCTGCAAATCTTCGAATCGAAGTGTGCCCAAGGCGATCGGCACAAACGAGAATCCTGGCGATAGAACCTGCAAAAATGGCAACTCCACTTCCAGGGAATGCTCCCGCGCGTGCGCCACAGTGTCTTCCCGCAGTCCCGGACATTCTTTGCGCAGGCGGAGAGCCAGGGCCGTTTCGATGGGGACATCTCCCAGCGGCATTCGCCACGCCCCTTCGGACAGAATTGCCAGTGGCTCACCGTGAGGGTAATGACGGACTCCCAGCAGCAGGATTTTTTGCGGCACAAGAATTCGCGCAAACACGGCGCCCGCTACTGGTCCCGAAAACATATAACCAGCGTGCGGCACCAAGCAGGCGCGTACTTTTACCTTAGGCTGATTCGGGTTTTCTGGTTGGGTGTATTGCTCGACGACTGCGGCGAGTGTTCGAGGGTTATCGGGATAAAATTGACCGGCAACTGCGGGAAGACGCAACATGACTCCCTCCGTTTAGAGGGGTCGCGACGGTTTTCCTTTGATCTTCACGGCGACCCGCGAGGTCGGATCGTAATACACGGTGACCTTGTCGCCATACTGGTAGCCGCCCTGATCCACAATCTTCTGCATTTTCGCGGCCTGCGCCTGGCTCAACGGGAATGTCTGGATTCCCATGTCGTCACCTTTGGCCTTCACGGTGACCTGCGCGACATTGGCGTGCATGATGGTGCCTTCGAATTTGCCGAGACCGACATTCTTAGGCTTGGGGGTCAGCACCTTCGTCACAATGGGTGCTACTTCGCTCACGATAATCGGGGTCAATATCGGGTCCTGCGCAGCCGCGCGCGGCGCCGCAATCGCGCCGAGCATTGTCGGCAACGCGAAAGCAGCCGTAATTGCCCAAATCTTTTTCATTCGAAATCGTCCGTCGCGATCCGTAATGATTTTAGAAACCGTACATCCTGGGGGCTCATCGGCAAACGAGAGGGCTGCCGCTTGTCCGGCTCCTGGTCTAAAGATTCCTGGTCCACCTGAATACGCAACGATTCCAGGAATCGCCGGTCTTGCGTGCTCATCTTGGGCGACTCGGTGCCATCCCGGCGAGCGAGCCCGATGGTGGCGTCCAGTTTCAGCACGATGTCGTACCCATGAGCCCGAACTCCGGCAATGGCTCCGGTAATCCGTTCGGACTCCGAAACCGTGTCGTTGATGGCGTGCCCAAGCTCGCGCAACAAATTTTTGAGGTGATCGTCTAATTGCAAAGCCGCTTCCCCCAGTACTGCTAAATCCGATTTTAGGCTTACGCCAGGTTGGATACAAGCTGACCTTTTGCCGTTGTCCTCAATCTATTCACAGTTCTTTCCACCATGTTCCTGTACTTCCGTACGGGACACACCGTAGTACCCCCGTTGCGTTAAGATACGGTTATGTCCACGGTAGCGCGCCCCAACCCCTCCCCGGAACCTCGCGGATTTAAACGGCTTTGGCGCGTCCTGAAACAGCTGTTCCATGAAACAGTGGGCGCGCTGTTCGCCATTATGGCTTTCGGCTGGTTCAACTCCGCTTTTCGTGCCTGGACCCGTGATGTGGCTCATTGGCTGATTGCCTTGTCAATTGGCGTTGCCCTCTTGTTTGTCTTCTTTGCCGTGAGCTCGTTTCGCCGTGTCCGTTCGCTGTAAACCGGTTCGTCCCGAAGCATTCCCGGATATTTGCGAATTCCCGATAACTACGTTCGCTACCGTGTGTCATTTTCTGAAACCTGCTCATTCGACGTGCTCCTGTTTCTGCTCCAAAGCACAGCTGTCTCCATTTAGGGTCTGTAGTATTCTGGCCGCGAGCGCTCCTTCATGAAGCTGATTCTCGCCTCTGCCTCGCCGCGACGTGCCGAGATTCTTCGCGACGCCGGCATTTCCTTTGCGGTTCTCTCTTCTGCTGTTGACGAAACTCCCTACGTGGGCGAATCCCCGCAAGAATTGGTTCAGCGGCTGGCGGATGCTAAAGCGGAGCTCGTGGCGGCCCGTGCTGTCGGTCCAGCCATCCTCATTGCCGCAGACACGGTCGTCGTTCTCGACGGGCAGATTCTCGGTAAGCCCCGGTCCACCGAAGACGCTCGCCGCATGCTGCAACTCTTCTCCGGTCGGACGCATTCTGTGGTCACCGGCGTTACCGCGATTCGTTTGCCGGAGATGGAGCGCCGTCAGTTCGTCGAGACCACCCTGGTATCGTTTGCGCCGATGTCCAGCGATGAAATTACCCAATACCTCGCGACGGATGAGCCTTACGACAAGGCGGGCGCGTACGCGATTCAAGGATATGCCGGACGTTTTATTCCGCGCATCGAGGGATGCTACTTCAATGTTGTAGGGCTGCCTCTATCCCGCCTCGTGTCTACACTGCGCGAACTGGGCTGGTCGGAAGAACACGAATCCCAGTAGCGCAGCGAACTGCAGAGTTTGGCGATCGGTTGCGAGGCAAAATAAAAGCGCTCCGCAGGGAACGGAGCGCTTCGTTTCGAATCGGATTGTTTTACTTTGTTCCCTGTGTCCTCGCGTTGTGCTTTTTGTTGTAGATATTCTTCGATGCGGCGTTCTGCTCTTTGTTGACCTGGGCCTTTTCGCCGGGCGTCAACTTTCCACCGTTGGCCGCGCGGTCCGCATGCACTTGCTGGTGAATGTTCTTCTGCTGATTTTCCAGCCTGGCGGTCTCACCGGCGGTTAACTGGCCGCTCTTGATTCCCTGCGCGATGCGGTCCTGCTGGTTTTCGCGGCGTTGGCCCACTTCATTGTTTCCGTAGTGCGCGGTGTTCGCGTTGTGCTTGTCGTTATAGATTTGTTTCGAAACCCGATTCTGTTGCCTGTTGATTTGCTGCTTTTCCGCAGGCGTCAACTGGCCGCCGTTGGCCGCGCGATCCGCGCGAGTTTCCCCGTTAATCGCCGCTTCCTTGGTCTCCAAATGAGCAGTTTCGCCGGCGGTGAGCTGTCCGCTCTTCGCGCCATTGGCGATGCGATCCTGTTGATTTTCTTTCCGCTGTGCTACCTCGCCCGGGGTGCTCGAGGGTGTCTGGCTGGAAGGAGAATCCTGCGCGAAGGCTACGGTGCCCAACAGCAGCAGCGCTGCGGGCAAAACACTCCACTTCGAGAAATGAATCTTCATGACCTGTTCTCCTTTTTGCTTCTTCTCAATTTCCCGGGTACTTGGTATTACCCAAGTCTGAGCAAAAAGTTGCAGAGCCTCCACTGGCCTGAAGAGCAGTTTTGGAGGCAAGGTAATCCGTCAGGTTGTGCTTTTAGACACATTAAAAGCGACGGCCCCCTCGGAAGGACGGGCCCTGCACTCAGTCGCGGATGCGCGTTTTCTTGTGTGTGACCGAACAGGTATATCAGGCAGGCGTGCCGCTTACTTCAACGGAATTCACGCTCTCGCCATAAGAACCTACGGACGTAATCACATAATAATACGTGCCGCTGGCCAGTCCTTCGTCGGTGTACGTGGTGGCCGCAGTCGAGGCAATCAGCGCATAAGGTCCACCACTGGTACCGGAGCGCTTCACGTTGTAATTATTTGCTCCGCTGCTGGCACTCCAATTCAAGGACACTTGCCCCCGGCCCGATTTCGCAGTGATTCCTCCGGGCGCCGACATCTGTACGGGCTGTGATGGCCCCGGCGCAGTTGCCGCTCCAGACATCCCGGACATCCCGTCTTTAAAGCTGCGAATCCCTTCACCCAAGCCCTTCATCACTTCGGGGATTCGTCTGCCGCCGAAAAAAATCAAAACAATGGCCAGTACAATCAGCCAATGAAATACGCTAAATTCACCCATGGTGCATCTCCGCTCGTGTGTATCTCCGGCTGCTGGGAACCGCGCGGTGTTTCGGTCCAGCGTGCGCCGGAATCGGTCTCATCCGTCCCCTACAGGATAACACGCTCATCCCCCATGCGCCGTGTCAAGCGCTGCCGATCCAGGTACTCCAACAGGGGAATCGCATATTTCCGGGTAATGCCAGTCAGTTCCTTAAAGGTTGGTACGCCGATGCGATCGCCCTTCGATTTCTTGTAGCTTTGCAGCAGACCTGGCAGTTTCTCCAGCGCGCTGCGATGAAAAATCAGTTCTGGCGAAACGCGCACCAACACCTTTTCCCGGAGCAGGATCTGCAGAATCTTTTCCGCATGCCTGGTGTCGATTTTCAAAGCTCCCAAAACTTCTTTCACCGCTGGTACTGCAAGCCCCGCTTTCGCAAAAGCCTGCTCAATCTGCTCCTTGGCGCGGGCTTCATCCACTGTCAACGTAATCTCGGTCCCCGGTTTTTTCACCAGTTCGCCTTGCAGCACCACTCGGTTCTGCTTCGCCAATTCCTCCAACGCCGCTCGAAATGCTTCCGGGCGCACCCGCCGCCCAACCGCCACGCGTAATTCTTCGCGAGGAATCCCTGGCAACAACGGGTTCTCTTTGTGAAAAGCCTCAATTCGCAGCAGTACTTTTTTTACGATTTCCTGGAACACGGGTGTGGTCAATAAAAGGAGCGGCTCGGCGTCGATGATTCGTATGCTTCCGGCTTTCGCAAGTTTGTCAGCGGCGACGCGAACTTCTTCCTCCAACCAGCCCATTCGAGGAAGGACGTCCTGCATACCTATGCCGAGGATGTTTCGCTCCAGCATCGCGAGCAGAATTTCTTCTCGCGAGCCGCACTCAACTTTTTGCAGAAACTGCACGCGACCGGTATCTTTTCGCGAAGGACGCCGCGCCAGCGGATCCAGCACTTCGCCGCCGCCAATGGTCATCACGGGCGAAAATTGCCGCACGATGAAGCGATCGCTGCGAACGACCATTACGTCGTCCAGCAATCGCAATTGCACCAGCGCACTTTCGCCAGGCAGCAGCTCGGGCCTTTCGTACAAATGAATCGCGGCAATTGTTTCCGCTGTACCCGCATGAAAGTGCGCACGGGCTTGGTTTTTGAGTGGAGCCGCGCTCGCCAGCAATTCCAATCGCGCATCGATGCGACGCGTTTTCCCGAACCGGTTGGGCGCCGCGAGCACCATTCCGCGTTCCACCTTGCCATAATCGATTCCCGCCAGATTCACTGCTGTCCGCTGCCCCGCGTGAGCACGCTTAACGGTCTTTCCTCCGCTCTGCAACCCGCGCACGCGGAGCAATTTCCGTTCGGGCAGAAGTTCCACTTCATCGCCCGTACTTACCTGGCCGGAAATCAATGTTCCGGTCACCACGGTCCCAAATCCCTTCACCGCAAACGAGCGGTCAATCGGCAGCCGAAAATAGCGTTCCACTTGTTTCTCGGCAATCTTCCGGGCTTCTTCTTGCAGTGCCTTCTTCAACTCGGCCAGGCCGCTGCCCGTCTTTGCGCTGACTGGGAGAATCGGCGCGCCTTGCAAGAACGAACCCTTCACAAAATCTTCTACTTCCAGCCGCACTAATTCCACCGTGTCGGAGTCAACTGAATCAGTCTTGGTCACCGCGATCACGCCACGTTTCACTCCGAGCAATCGGCAAATTTCAAAGTGTTCCCGCGTTTGTGGCTTGATTGCTTCATCTGCAGCAATCACCAGCAACACCAGGTCAATTCCAGAGGTGCCCGCCAGCATATTTTTTACGAACCGTTCGTGCCCGGGCACATCCACGAATCCGAAACGCACTCCGTCTTCTTCCAGAAACGCGAATCCCAAATCGATGGTGATGCCGCGGCGTTTTTCCTCTTCCAGGCGATCCGGATGCGTGCCCGTGAGCGCTTCGATCAGCGTGGATTTCCCGTGATCGATGTGCCCCGCGGTGCCGACAATAATGCTTTTGCTCATCGCCGCCAATGAAGCCTACAGAAAGGTTTCAGACTCATGGATTAGCGATGCTTGGTTCGAAGAATCCGTCGCGTGCACACGATCGCGCGGTTCAACCTTTTGCCGCCGCGATTTCGCTCACAATTTCCTGCGCAGCCGCACGCGGGTCGGATGCCGCCAGAATGGGCCGGCCCACGACGATGAAATCGGCTCCCGCTCGTATCGCTTCGCCCGCCGTCGCCGTGCGCGCCTGATCATCCGCCTTTCCAACGCCGCCCTCGGTTTTCGGTCGCACGCCCGGCGTGACAATCAAAAATTCCGGGCCACATGCTTTGCGAATAGCTTTCGCTTCCTGCACCGACGCGACTACCCCGTCCACGCCCGTATTTTGCGCAAGCTTCGCCAATTTCACCACCCGCGTTTTTGGAGGGCCGCCGATGCCCACCTCGCGCATGGCACTCTGATCCATGCTCGTCAAGATGGTGACTGCCAGCAATCGCGTGCGGTCCGCTCCCATCGGCACGCCCGCGCTCACGGCTTGCACCGCCGCTCTCATCATGGCGCTACCGCCCAAGGCGTGCACGTTCACAAGCTGCACTTGGGGCATGGCCGCGGAAGCCAGTACCGCCCCAGCTACTGTGTTGGGTATGTCGTGGAATTTCAGGTCCAGGAAAATGCCGCAGCCCAGTTCCGAAACCTGTTTTACAGCTTCGGGTCCAGCCGTCGCAAACAGTTGGCTGCCAATCTTGAACATTCCTACAAGATCGGCCACTTGCTTGGCAAATTTGACGGCGGTTGTTAAAGAATCGAAATCGAGGGCTACGATGAGGCTGCTGCGTGGATGGGCGTCGAAGCTCAAGGTTCGGGACTCGCCCGAGACTCGTCAGTCTGCGTCGCCTTCGTTCCGGGAGTGTTTCGGCGGCACTTGCAGCAGTTCCAGCCGAACCTGGCTTACTCCCGAGTTGATCAGACCAATCTTCCGGGCTACGCGATAGGATACATCAATTTCGCGTCCTTCTTGATAGGGACCCCGGTCATTAATACGCACTACCTCAAACTTGCCGTTTCGCGGGTTCACGATACGCACCCAGGAGCCGAATGGCAGGTTGGGATGCGCTGCGGTCAGACTTTCGGAGTTAAACCGCTCACCGTTGGCCGTCTCTTTGCCATTGAACTCCGGCCCATACCAGCTGGCGTTGCCTACCCATACTTTAATCGGGTGTACCGGCGCACTCAAATGCGCCACCAGGGGAGCCTCAATACCCGGAGCAATCACGAACATCAGGGGTATCCAACGAATCGCAGCCCAGATCATAAAGAGTGGTCGTCGCATAGTGTGTTCTTTTCGCTACGAAATATACCAAAAGTGTAGCACTAGTACCGCATTATGTCAAACCGTTATCGACCTGGAACTTCCCCGTTACCTTACTGAAACTTCGAGCCTTAATCCTTTCGAGCGCTCGCGGCAGCCCTCCGACAATCTTCTCACTGGCCTTTGGGTCAGCAAAGCTGGCCGTTCCTACCTGTACGGCGGACGCGCCAACGAGCAGATACTGGAGCACGTCCTCCGCCGTTTCCACTCCTCCCAGCCCCACCACCGGTATCTTTACGGCCTTGCGAACCTCCCAAACAAGGCGCATGGTGATGGGCCGGATAGCCGGTCCGCTGAGGCCCCCAGTGGTATTTCCCAACACCGACTTTCCTGTCGTAACATCAACGCACAAAGCAGGATAGGTGTTCGCCACCGTCAGAGCATCGGCTCCGGCTTCCTCTGCAGCCCGGGCAATTAATCCAATATCAGTGACCAGCGGCATCAGCTTCACCCACAGTGGCCGGTTGGGTCCGGCCTTTCGAGCCGCACTTACGACCTCAGTCACCAAACTCGGATCGCTGCCGAACTGCATCCCACCCCTTTTAACGTTGGGACAGGAAATATTGAGCTCATAGGCGGAAATTCCTTCGGCATCATCGAGCCGCCGGATGACCTCAGCGTATTCATCCAAGCAGTAACCAAACACGTTCACTATCCGGTGAGTGTTGTATTTTCGCAACAGCGGCAGCTTATCTTTGACGAACGCTTCGACCCCAATGTTCTGAAGTCCGATCGCGTTTAGCATTCCCGAGGCAGTTTCATGGACCCGCGGAGCTGGAGCTCCTTCGATTGGTTCCTTGGAAATGCCCTTGGTGACCAAACCGCCGAGACGATTGAGATCCACGAGGTGAGCGAACTCCACTCCGTATCCGAAGGTTCCCGAGGCGGTGATGATGGGATTAGCAAGGCGCAGAGCGCCAACCTGCACACTGAGGTCGAGGTGATTTGGGGAACTCACATTGGCTACCGAGGATAGCATGAACGTGCGGTGACGGCGGACACGTCCGGGTGGGCTGGGATCAGTGTGCGGTTGGTCCGTGTTCCTGTTTTCGGAGCGCTCCACCCAGCACGCGACCATCGTGCGTTGCCAAAGTCACTCCTGTCAGCGCTCCCAACGTCGGTGCAATGTCCGCCGGGGTTACAGGTTCGAAGTATTGCCCCGGCTGAATCCCGAAACCCATGAAAAGTATCGGAACCCGTTGGTCGTAGTAATACGGAGTGCCATGACTGGTTCCCGTGTGATGCTGGCTTGCGGGCGATCCGGCGGTCAGCCAATACGGTTGCTGCAACACGTACATATCCCCGCTGCGCCCGGCAAAATAACTCAATTGCACCGCGGTTTGCATGGGCGAAAGGGTTTTCAATCCTTCATCTAATTCCTCTGCTCCAAACACGTCGGCGACTCCTGGTGTGCTGCGCGTGGCTTGGAGGAGCGCTTTCATTGCCCCTGGCACCTGGCGCACCCGCTCGTAGGTGTCCTTGGAAAAATAGACTTCGTTTCCCGCGATGTGAGCAATGGGTTGCTTGCCCAGGTTGAATGGATCCAGCGCCTGCTCCATTCGCGTTTGTAATTCCGGCAGGCTCAGCACGCCGGTATTGAACCCGGTCTTGAGCATATCCGCGGGAATGGGTGCGACACCGTGATCAGCCGTGAGCGCCACGACGTAGTTTCCACGCCCCACTTTCTGATCCAAGTGCGTGAACAGTTCGCCCAAATCCTTATCCAGCCGCACCAGGGTGTCCTGAATTTCCCAACTTCGTGGCCCAAACGTATGGCCGACATAATCCGGTGATGAATAGCTGATCGCGAGATAATCCGTGGCGCCGCTTTTCCCTAAGCCCAAGGAATCCACCGCCAATTCGCCCAATTTCGTGAGGTACGTATCTGCAAACGGGCTGGTCGCCCACTGTTGGTAAAAAGCCTCGTCCGGCGAACTGGCGCCTTCTTTGCCGCGCAGCGCGAAGGGGAAATCGTCACTCCAGCCGTTCACGGTAGATGCGCTCTCGGCTTTTTCGTCATAGAAATATTGGGACTGCGGCAAGCAGAGTGACCAGGTTTTCCCGTAATCCGCGCTGACCGGATGGCGTTTTACATAATCCTCGATGAACGGCATGCTGCCGTAAGGCGCGGAGGTCACCCACGATCCTGTCGGTTCGAACCAGGTCACCGCGTCGGCCTTGTGTCCCGCCATCGTAATCGCCGCTCTGGCCTTCAACGAAAACGTGACGATCCGGGTCGCGCCGCCGGTCTGAAACTTCAATTCCTCGGCGTACGATGGCAGCATCATGCGCCACGCGGAGTCCCCTCCTTTCGCGCTTCCACCCGCATAGGCCGTGTTCTTCACATTGGGATCGTCGGTGCAGGTAACCATTTTCTCCGACTCGCGATCCCACCAGGCGTTCGCGACCATGCCGTGATTCATCGGAAACGCGCCCGTGGATATCGTTGCGTGCCCGACGCAAGTCTCCGTCGCGGCGTAAGGGTACGCTGCGGCTCGAAACCATGCGCCTTCGTCCACCAGCCGCTTTAGCCCGCCGCTCCATTGCCCCTGAAATTTATCAACATAATCCGCCCTCATCTGATCCACTACGATGACCACGACCAATTTCGGACGGTTCGGTGTAGTGGTGCTTCGCGTGCCACTAGTGTTCGGCTTCGGCGCCTGTGCGAACGCCATTCCAATAGCAAGCAGACTCGCCACGATGAACGTCGTCCACTTGGGATACGTCACACTCCAGCGACCGATTCGCAAAGTCATCGAAGGTTCTCCTGTTTCCCGGCGCAGTTTATCACGGGCCACTTCTCGCCTTGATAAAGGGGCAATCCCGCGCACTTTGCCCATTGCTCAGTTGTGTTAGCATTTACGCCGTCATGCGAATCATTGAAAAAAGTCAGCTGATGTCCGCGGCGGAAATTGACCGCACTTTGCAGCGCCTCGCCCATCAAATCGTCGAAAAAAGTGGCGGCACGCGCAATCTTGCCCTCATCGGTGTACGCCGGCGCGGCGTGCCCTTGGCCGAACGAATTGCGCGAGCAATGCGCGGTATCGATGGGGTCGAAGTTCCCGTCGGCATTCTCGACATCACCCTGTATCGCGACGACCTGTCCAAAGTCGCGCCACAGGCCGTGCTGCAGTCCTCGCACATCGATTTCCCCGTGGACAGCATGGATCTCGTGCTGGTCGATGACGTCCTTTACACCGGCCGGACGATCCGCGCCGCCATGAATGGCCTGTTTGACCTGGGGCGGCCGAAGCGCGTCTCGTTGTGCGTGCTGATCGACCGCGGGCACCGAGAAATGCCTATCGAAGCGCAATACGTTGGCCGGACGGTACAGACCAGCGACAGCGAAATTATCGAGGTGCGCCTCACCGAAATCGACAACGAAGAGCGCGTGGTGCTTGTCGATCGCGTGGAGTGAGCCCGTTTTTGAAGAAGTTTTGCGTCCCGCGTGTTCTGCGCGTAAAATGATCATCGATCAGGGGCGCGATTCCCCTCCACGCCCGAAAGTGCGCGTCAGCTTGTTACGAGACTCAATGTGAACTACCGCTTTCGTGATCTGCTCGCGATCGAACCCCTCAGCGCAGACGAAATCACTTTTATTCTTGACCAATCCAGACCATTCCAGGAAATTCAACGCAATCCGCTGAAAAAACTGGCCACCCTGCGCGGGAAAACGGTCGCTCTCGCCTTTTTCGAAAACTCCACTCGCACCCGCCTCAGCTTTGGCACGGCGGCGTCCCGGCTTGGGGCGGATACCATGAATCTGCAAGCCGAAGCGTCCAGCCTGAAAAAGGGTGAAACGCTACTGGACACTGCCAACAATCTGAACGCCATGCGTCCGGATTGCTTTGTCATGCGCCACTCGTCTTCGGGTGCCGCGGATTTTGTCGCTCGTCATCTCGAAATTCCCGTGGTCAATGCCGGTGACGGCACGCACGAGCACCCCTCGCAGGGACTGCTGGACGCGCTCACCATTCGCGATCGCAAGGGCACACTGAACAATCTCAACGTCACTATCCTTGGCGACATCTCGCACTCCCGCGTAGCCCGTTCTAATATTCATCTTCTGGGGAAATTCGGCTGCCGTTTCACTCTGTGCGGTCCTGCGATGTGGGTTCCTCGCGAACTTGAGCACATTGGACCTCCCGGCACGCCGATCCGCTGCGTGTATCGCGTCGAAGAAGCACTCGAAGATGCCGATGTGATTATCGTGCTTCGGGTGCAAACCGAACGCCTTCACGAGCCTTCGCTTTCGCAAAATGATTACATCCTGCTGTATCAGCTCAACGCTGAGCGCATGAAACTCGCCAAGCCGGACGCGCTCATCCTGCATCCCGGACCCATCAACCGCGGCACCGAAATCACGCCTGATGTTGCTGACGGCCCTCGTTCCGCTGTTCTGGAGCAAGTCACAAACGGCGTTTCCGTACGCATGGCCATTCTTTACCTCCTGATGCTCGGGCCATCAGAAGGCGAGCACCCCGTGGTTGAAGGGAAGGCCGCCGCACCCAAGGAATCTGCTCATGCTTCTGATTAAGAACGGGCGCGTCCTCGATCCTGCAAGCAAGACCGACTCACCACGGGACATTCTGCTCGAAGGCGAACGCATTGCCGAAATCGCGCCCAGCGGGAAAATTGCTCATGCGAATGGCGCGCAGATGTTCGACGCCACCGGCTTGATTGTCGCGCCAGGATTCATTGATATGCACGCTCACCTGCGCGAGCCGGGGCAGGAAAATTCCGAGACGATCGAAACCGGTTCGCATGCGGCGGCTCGCGGCGGTTTCACCGTGATCTGCTGCATGCCCAACACCAAGCCCGTCAACGATAACGCCTCGATTACCCGCTTCATCGTGGATCGCGCCAAAGCTTACGGCCACGTGCGCGTGTGGCCCATCGGCGCCGCCAGCGTTGGCAGCAAAGGCGAAGCCATCTCTGACATTGCCGCCATGCGCGACGCGGGGATCGTAGCCGTGTCCGACGATGGCAAGCCCATCGCCACCGCCAAGCTCGCGCGCCAGATCATGGATTATTGCCGCTCGCTCGATCTTCCGGTCATCGAGCATGCCGAAGATGTTTCCCTCGCTGCCGGGGCCGTGATGCGCGAAGGCATCGCGTCCACTCGCCTCGGTTTACCGGGAATGCCCGCTGCCGCAGAATCCGTTTGCGTCGCGCGCGACGTGCAGGTTGCGGAACTCACCGGTGCCCGCCTACACATTGCGCATCTCTCGGCGAAATCGTCTCTCGCTCAGGTACGCTTCGCCAAGCAGAACGGCATTCGCGTCACCTCTGAAGTTACGCCGCATCATTTCACGCTGATCGACGAGGATGTGACCTACGACTCGCGGTTCAAAATGAATCCGCCGCTGTCTGCGCGCGAAGATCGCGAAGCCCTCATTAAAGGATTAGCGGATGGGACTGTCGATGCCATTGCCACCGATCACGCCCCGCACGAGCCCGCCATTAAGGATGTGGAGTTCGACAAGGCGCCGTTCGGCATACTTGGTTTCGAAACCGCGATCGGCCTGGCGCTCGAACAACTCGTGCACACCAATCGCATTCCCCTGATGCGCATGGTGGAACTTTTCACGATCGGGCCGGCGCGCGTATTGGGCAAAGAACGCAAGCTGGCCATCGGCGAACCCGCGGACCTCACCGTTTTTTCTGTGGATCGTCCCTGGACGTACCATGTGGCCGAGTCCGCGAGTAAATCCCGCAACTCCCCCTTCGACGGTCACAGCTTCAAAGGTGGCCCCGTCGCCACCATCGTCGCGGGCAAGATGGTGTTCAAACATTAACGCAGACGTTGGGCTCCAGCACGCCAGCGCACACCTAATTGCCTTGCTTCTCAGCGATTCGTTTCTTCAACACGTCCCGCTGCAGATCGCACTGCGGTTTGCGCAAACCGCCAGTTTGCTCCACCACTTTGCCATCCTGCGTAAACTCGATGAACGCCTGCGACCCGTCGTACTCTGGCCAATTGGGCAGGCCTTCCCCGTTGGGATTGCCTCGTTTCGCAAAATTCGTCCAGTAGCTCTCGATTAAATCCGCAAGCTTGAAATCTACCGCAGAGAACTTCCCAGATATATTGCCGTGCTTCGGGTAGTACCCAAAAACATACGGCAAATCCGACGAATGTACCGCGCCTTCCGCTTCTTGTCCCGGGATGGCATGTTCAAACTGATATTCATACGTCGGATGTTTTGCCGCGGTGTTCCACGCCGCCTGAGTGGCTGCGGGGCAGCGAAAAAGCAAATCCGCTAGCCACTGATTCCCGGGAGGTCCATATAAAGGATCCGTCGTGCCCTGTCCCCCGTCCGCGAGACCGTAGAGCGACAAGGCCTTCGGTGCCAGGCTGCCCGCGGTATTCTCGATTGCCTTTCTCAGCTCATCGGGAGAAGCGTCCCAGCCAAACTCGCGCGTTGTTGACCCGATGATCATGGCAACCGGCATTTGTTCTCCTGCAGCAAAAACGCCAGCGGGTAGACGCGGCAGCACCCATCCATCGATGCTTGGCTCGGCGAAAGGCGGTTGTTCGTCGGTGCGCCGAGGGATTCCTTGTAAAAGCTCTCCCGCTGAGAGCTGCCGCAAATATTTGATCGCATCGCCCTTTGCCGGAGCTTTCCAAGCTTCCGCGAGCTTTTGTCCGGCTTGTTCCGAAGCGGCCAGCGAGCGCATGTTGGGATTGAGGGCCGCACCGCTCTCCGCAATCATTTTTTGAAACAGTCCTTTTGCCAATGGCGAAGTCATCAGCATGCCCGCGTCCTGCGCGCCGGCGGATTGTCCAAATACTGTGACGTTATCCGGATCCCCTCCAAAGTTCGCGATGTTATCGTGAACCCATTGCAACGCGGCGACCTGATCCTGGAGCCCGTAATTACCGGAAGCGTTATGCGGCGACTCGCGAGTCAATTCCGGATGTGCGAAAAATCCAAACACGCCCAAACGGTAATTGACGGTCAGCAGCAAGATCCCGTGCTGCACCAGGGTCCCGTCCTTGTATAGCGCGCTGGATGCTGTGCCTCCTTCATTCGCTCCACCGTGAATCCAAAACATGACCGGGAGCTTGGTCTTCACCGGCCACTCTGCGCTGATTACATTCAGAAACAGGCAATCTTCTTTGGCGAATTCGGCATCACGGCGATTCCAATCGCCCAACAACGGTTGCGCGCACGGCGCCCCAAACGTGCTCGCGTCGCGCACATCGTTCCAAGGCCGTATCGGGACTGGCGCGCGCCATCGCAGTTCGCCCGTCGGGGGCTCCGCGTACGGAATGCCCAAGAACTCCGCCCCGCCTCCGGGCCTGGAAACGCCGCGCACTTTGCCGGTTTTCGTGCTGACCACCAGGTCGCTGTCCGCACCCCGCGCGATTGAAACCATAAGCGCGAACCCACAAAGAATCGCGATCGCAGAAATCGCTCCAGCGATTCGTGTCACCGCATAATCCTTGCCCTTGCGTCTCACAGAAGGTCCCCTCCCAATGGCGGAATTCTTTTCGCACGCACGCCATAGTATGGCTTTTCCGAGTCCTCTGGTGTTCCAATTCTGCAAATAACCACCTCGCGCCATCCCCGCAACTCGCCATTCCATCGACGCTAAACTGAACGTAAGGATGCGTATGCGCCCGCACTGGTCCAGGTTCCTTCTACTCCTCGTTTCCGCGCTCATCTGCGGCTCGCTGTGCCGTGCTCAAACGCGGGCGCGACCACAAACGGAACAAATCCTGGACTTTCATAGCGACATCACCCTTCAGGACGATTCTTCGCTTTCGGTCACAGAGACCATCACCGTTTTCGCCACCGGCAACCAGATCCATCACGGCATTTATCGCGAATTCCCTACCAGCTACCGCGACAACTTCAATAATCATTATGTGGTTGGCTTTCAAATGCTCGAGGCCACTCGCGACTCCACCTCCGAACCATTTCGCGTAGAGCAGTACGCCAACGGCAAACGCATCTACCTGGGCGATCCTAATGAATTGGTGTCGCGTGGCGTTCACGTCTACACTATTTCCTACACAACTACCCGCCAGCTCGGCTTCTTCAAAGATCACGACGAGCTCTTCTGGAATGTCACTGGCCTTGGCTGGGCTTTTCCCATCCAGCACGCGTCTGCAACCGTCCATCTTCCGAATGTAATCCCCGTCGATAAGGTCAAACTCTCCGGCTACACCGGGCCAAAAGGTTCGTTTCAGTCGAACCTCACCGCCAGATCCGACGATTCCGTGTTCCAGTTTTCCACCACGCGTCCACTCGGGTTTCACGAAGGACTGACGATCCTCTTGAAATGGCCCAAAGGGTTTGTCGCCGAGCCAACGTTTTCCCAGAAGCTGGCATTCTTTTTTCACGACAATCGCGAAGCACTGATTCTTGTCGCCGGCTTCGTCGTTATTCTGCTTTATTACCTTTTCACCTGGTCCGCCGTAGGCCGTGATCCTGCGCCCGGCGCCATCATGGCTCGCTACGAACCTCCGCCGAATCTCTCACCGGCGGCTACGCGCTACCTGCTCCGCATGGGATTCGACAATAAGACCTTCTCAGCCGCCATTCTCGACATGGCCGTCCGCGGTTTCCTCACCATCAAGGAGCAAGCTGGCTCGTACACCCTGTACACCACCGGCAAGCCAGCTACCGTGCTCACCCCAGACGAGCAGCAGATTGCTGCGTCCCTTTTCGATGGACGCGATCAAGTTTGGCTCCATCAGGAAAACCATCAGAAAATCAGCGATGCGCTCAAGAGTCTAAAAAAGTGGCTGGTCGCGGCCGAGCAGAAAACCTACTTTGTCACGAACTCCCGCTACTTGATCGCTCCTATCCTTCTCTCCGTCATCGTAGCGGTCGCTTACCTCCTCATTCTCGGAATGCCTCAGGTCGTCACGGGCGCATTCCTGGCGTTTTGGCTGAGCATCTGGACGCTCGCCGTCGTCGGGCTGGTCACCACTACGTTCAACACTTGGAAGACTGCTCTACGCTCGTCTCCCTCGCTCCCCAGCGAAGCGGCTGGTGTGGGCAAGGCGATTCTTTTCACGTGCTTTTCTATTCCCTTTGTCTTTTTCGAGCTGATGGCCTTCTGGTTTCTGTGGAAGCTCACTTCCATAACCTTCGTCGTGTATGTGCTGGCTGCGGGCTGCCTTCATATTCTGTTCTTATATTTGATGAAAGCTCCGACGTCTGCCGGACGTCTGCTGATGGACCAGGTGGAAGGGTTCAAGATGTTTCTCGGCAAAGTAGATGGGGATCGCTTGAACCGTGCCGCACCTCCCCAACAAACCCCTGCGGTATTCGAGAAGTTCTTGCCGTACGCCCTGGCGCTCGACGTGGAGCAGGATTGGGCGGAGAAATTCTCGACCGTGCTTGGTTCGGCTGGCACCACGCCCAGTTCTTCTTCCGCGGCTTACGCCCCGTCGTTTTATTCCGGATCTTCGTGGAATGGCTTCTCTGAAACGAGCTTCGCCTCCGCGTTCGGCAGTTCGCTCACTTCCGCCATTTCTTCTTCAGCTACGGCGCCAGGTTCTGGGAGTGGGGGAGGGGGAGGAGGATCAGGAGGTGGAGGCGGCGGAGGTGGTGGTGGAGGGTGGTAGAAGGCCCGGATTCTATTTGGTCGCGATGCGCTGCACGCGAAACGGATCGCCTCGCGGCCAGCTCACTTTATTTTTAGTCTTGCAGTAGGGACAAATCGCAATCTGCTGCACTTCCTTGTTCAGCCCGGTAGACCCTACGATTCTCATTCCGCGCTGACACTTCTTGCACCGAAAGATTTTCTGCATCCTCCTCCTTGCATCTTTGACTAGACCTGGACTCAGGCTCAAACACAGACTCTCCAATTCGGCCGTCGCGAAGCAACTCCGATCGACGCTAACTAGAAAAGTACAGCACTGCTCGGTTGATTTCCAATGCTCAGGAGCTAGAGAAGGAGAGTTATCGATGGTTTGGGTGGGTTTCGGCAGCAGGGCTGCAGATGATCGATCGAAGTTGGGCCGACTCGCGAGTGAAAGCGGGAGTTCCCCCACTTAGTGCGCCGCTGGTTCGGCGGCTGGATGCAATCCATGTTGCGGCACTTCGTGGGTGCCTCGGGTCAGTGGCTCGTTTCTCATCCGGAAGAAATGGTCTACCGGCAAACGGCCCTTGCCGACGGGATACGCTCTTTCGATGGCCTTCATGACATACGCTTTCGCAAGCGTTGCGGCTTCCACAAGGCCGCGGCCAGTCGCCATCTGTGCCGCCAGCGCCGAAGCAAAGGTGCACCCGGTGCCATGGGTGTTGTCCAGCTTCACCTTGTCTCCACCGAGTTGGTGCATGTCTTTGCCGTCGAACACCACATCAGTAGCCTTCTCCATATGGCCACCCTTCACAATCACCGCACGTGCGCCCATTTCAAACAGTTTGCGTGCCGCGGCTTCCATATCGGCTACATCTTTAATCGCGATGCCCGTCAGAATCTCCGCTTCCGGCACGTTCGGAGTGATGACGTTCGCGCGCTTCAATAATTCGCTGGCCAGGTATTTCACTCCGCCGCTGTCTAATAGCTCGGAGTTGCTCGAGGACTTCATCACCGGATCGTGCACCACCAGCGCAAATTTGTGCGCATCGAGAAATTCGCCCACCACCACCGCATTCCCGCGATTTCCCAACATCCCAATCTTCACCGCGGCAATTTCCGCATCACTCACCAAGATTTCCAGCTGTTCGCGCAATTCCGCGCTCGGCGTGTTATGGACCGCTTGTACTCCCCGAGTGTTCTGCACCGTCAACGAGGTGATCGCCGCGACTCCATAGCATCCATGGGCCGCAAAAGTTTTCAGATCAGCGGCGACGCCGGCCCCGCAACTCGGATCGAAGCCTGCGATGGTCAGCAGAATCGGCGGCACGGCAATTCCTTGGGCATGAAGGTGACTCATGTTGTTCTGTCTTGCGCCTCGTTCCGTGAACAAAATAGCCGGTCACGCTCACCGGTGCGATTTGCAACTTCGCACCGGAAAACGCCCGGCACTTGCGAATGTACGCGTACTAAATTTTCTCCGCAAGGAAATTTTTGGGGAAATGGGCAAAGCGTCCGCGGAAGAGCAGCAGTACCGCGAAACATATTCGTCAAATCAAGTTTTCACCCGAGCAGGCGGGTGTGTTTCACGGAAAAAGTCCGCGCACCAACGTAGCTTCCGCCACTCGGCTGACCGCCACGGTCATGGCCGCGCCGCGCGGCGGCACGTGATGTTTCCTCATGGCCTCAAGCATGTCGTGGAACGCGCGAATCATGATCTTCTGCAAGCGCACATTCACTTCCTCGGAGTCCCACAGCAGCCCTTCCTGGTTCTGCACCCACTCGAAGTAGCTCACTGTGACGCCGCCGGCGTTGGACAGAATGTCCGGCAGCACGGTAATTCCTCGCCTTGCCAGAATCTCATCCGCATGGGGCGTAGTGGGACCGTTGGCCGCTTCCGCTACGATGCGCGCCTTCACGGATTCCGCATTTTGCAGGGTAATGACATTTTCGAGCGCTGCCGGAATCAGAATGTCGCATTTCATACCCAGCAAATCGTCGTTGGAGATGCGCGAAGCTCCGGGCATCCCGACCACGGTACCGGAGCGCTCCTTGTAGCGAATGGCCTTGATGGGATCAATGCCGCGCGAATTGGTGACTCCGCCGCGGGTATCGCTCAGCGCAATGATTTTTGCCTTGCGATCCGCAAGTAGCCGCGCGGCCGTCGCGCCGGCATTCCCGAAACCTTGAACGGCCACGGTAGCGCCGCGCACGGAAATCTTCTTCACTTTGCAAGCTTCTTCGACCACGTAGACAAGGCCTTGTGCAGTAGCTTCCGCCCGGCCCTGCGAGCCACCAATCGAGAGGGGCTTTCCGGTGACTACGCCCGGCACGGTGTGGCCTCTCATCATCGAATAGGTGTCCATGATCCAAGCCATCGTCTGCGCATCGGTATAAACGTCCGGCGCGGGGATGTCCTGATCCGGCCCAATCAGCGGCAAAATCTCGCTGGCAAAACGGCGGGTGACCCGTTCCAATTCGCCCTTGGACATGCGTTTCGGGTCGCAAATCACGCCACCTTTGGCGCCGCCGAATGGCACATTCACCACTGCGGTCTTCCAGGTCATCCACGCCGCTAGGGCTTTCACTTCATCGAGCGTCACATTCGGGTGGAACCGGATTCCACCTTTGCCCGGTCCTCGCGCAATGTTGTGCTGAACGCGAAAACCGGTCAGCACCTTTACCTGGCCGTTATCCATCTTCGTCGGCAGCGATACTTCGAGAATTCGTTTTGGCGTGCGCAGGATCTGGCGCAATCCCGGATCAAGCTTCAGAACCTCAGCGGCCATATCAAACTGAATTTGTGCGATTCGGAACGGATTCAGTTCCTCGCGCGGAGCAATCCGCGGCACAATCGGCGGCGCGCTTATGGTACGGCTAGGGACTGGGGGTTTTGCGACCGTGGCCATTCGCTTCGGTCCTTCCTTTACGCTGATTTTGAGCACCTAAGTGGAATCTAACCCAACTTCACTTCTACCGACGTGGCCAGTGAACCAAGACTACGCGCTGGCTGGAAGTTCACGCGTTCCGTTCGAATACTTGTCCCGGCACTCTGCTGAGCAAAAGTGCAGAGTCCTTCCACCGTCGTTGAACGCCACCGCCAAGCCTTCGGCGATGTGCATACCACAGACCGGGTCGCGTACCAGCCTTTGCTTGCCTTTGCCCGCCATCTCCGAGGGCGAGTTCGCCCCCTCATCCGGAACCGCCATGTCCCTGACGATTTTTCGCAACAACGCTACGGTTCCAGACACAACCGCGAGCCAGAAGAAGTACTTCAGCATACGCGCAATGAATTTCATGGTTACTTCTCTCCGCCACCCGTCCTGGGTCCTCTTTATTTCTGTGGATAGCGTTGAGCCGAGTGTATGCAGGGCTACTCAGGGAGTCAAACGAAAAGCAGTAATTTCAAGAAGTTGCGCGTCGTATGGGTTCTCGGTTCGGGCAACTTGGAGGGTTCGAGTTCCTCCGCAAGTCAAACAATATATTGCGCTTATCGGTGCGCTCAGCATGCTGCCGGAATCCGATCAATCCCCATGTAAGGTATGAGCACTTCGGGGATGACAATCGACCCGTCCGCTTGTTGGTAGTTCTCGACCACTGCGATCCACGTACGGCCTACAGCAAGGCCTGAGCCATTCAATGTGTGCACAAATTCGCTCTTTCCGCCGGTCTTAGGCTTGAACCGAATGCCCGCTCGACGGGCCTGGAACGCCTCGCAATTCGAACATGACGAAATTTCACGAAACTCATTGCTCGACGGCAGCCATACTTCCAAATCGTAGGTCTTGGCCGAGCTAAATCCCATGTCGCCGGTACAGAGCAACACAGTGCGATAATGCAATCCTAGCTTTTGCAGAATGGACTCCGCGTTCCGCACCAGCGCTTCATGTTCTTCGTAACTCTTTTCCGGATGGGTGAACTTGAACAATTCCACTTTCTGAAACTGGTGCTGCCGCAGGATCCCGCGAGTGTCTTTCCCCGCAGCTCCGGCTTCCGACCGGAAACAAGCAGTCCACGCCGTAACGAGAATCGGAAGCTGTTCCTCGCTCAGGGTGGTATCGCGGTACAGATTATGCAATTCCACTTCTGAAGTGGGCGTCAGCCAAAAGTCGGTATCTTGCAGTTTGAACAAGTCGGCCGCAAATTTTGGCAGTTGGCCCGCGGCCGTTAGAGACGCGGTATTCACCAGAAATGGCGGGAGGATTTCCGTATAGCCATGCTCTCGCGTGTGGACATCCAGAAAAAAATTGGCCAACGCGCGTTCCAGTCGCGCACCCCAGCCTTTATACACCGCGAACCGCGCGCCAGTGATCCGAGCCGCCGCTTCCAAGTCTAAAATCCCAGCCTTTTCGCCGACTTCCCAGTGCGGCTTGGGTTGAAAATCGAATTTTGGCGCGCTTCCCCATCTGCGAACTTCTTTGTTCCCATCGGCTCCGGTGCCGTAAGGAACGCTGGAATCAGGAATATTCGGAACACTGAGGAGGAAGTCGCGCTGGGTGGCATCGAGTTCGCTGATGCGCTCATCGACTTGTTTGATCTTCTCGGAAACCTGCTTCATTTCCGCCAGCAGCGCGTCCGCGCTTTCTTTTGCCTTCTTCAGCCGCGCGATTTCATCGCTGGCCTTATTGCGTTGCGCCTTGCGCTCCTCGTTTTGACGGATCAGCTCGCGGCGTTCCTTATCCAGCGCGCGAAACCCATCCAAATCCAAAGTGGTGTTGCGTTTTCTCGCCATTTCGGCGAACTCGTCCAAATGCTCTCGAAAATAACTTAGATCATGCATGGTCCAAGAAGCATAACGTAGCCCTGCATTGCAGGCCAGTGACGCGCCGTCCCACGTTCATCCAGGCACAGTACGGAAGTGCCAGCGTCGAGTACTCCCTCAATTGAACCTTCCTGGCTAGTGACCGGTTTTCGTGCTTCCGGCACAATCACTTTGTTATCGGGAGTTCGGTTCGGCTTCCGGAGCGTGGAAATGGTCATAGCGATCTTGCTCCTGTGTGTCGTTCTGCTGCTGGCGAGCGCAGTGGAACGGCCTGACGCTCCTGAAAAGGATTGATCTTCCGAATGTAGTCCCTCCATCCCCCACGCCAGAGCGGCCGGCACCCCCACCGGCCGCTCACTTTTTCTGGATACACCACGAGCACACACCAGCGCAGATGAAGCTTGTCTCCGGCTGGAACTATCGGAAGCGCTTTTGGGAAGGAAAGAGTGGATAAAATAAAAAAGGGGGCCGGTGCAAGCCCCCTATGTTGATCTGACCCCCCAATAACCGAAACTCAGTCGAGGTTGAGTTTCGGCCACCCCGGGAAGCCAAAGTCATGAATTGCCCGTACAGAGTGCACGCCGTTTGCCACGCGTTCATACCTCGTGCGCGTCCTGAGTTATGTATTTGAATTTGATAGGTTTACTTGAAAGAAGTCGAAGGCAAGACATGAACCCAAGATGTAAAAACCTACAAAATCCCACATACTCCTATAGGTTTCCTACAGTCTTTGGAACCTGCTGCTAAGCTCATCCGCTAATAGGCTCATTTGGCGCTACTTAAATAAACGTTATTGTTAACCCGTCACACCAATGGAAGACCGGAGCGCCTCCGCAATCGATCCAGCGAACCGGTCCACGTCCGCCTGGTGTTCCGCCTCGACCATGACTCGCGCCAGCGGCTCGGTTCCGGAATACCGCAGCACGACCCGGCCATTTTCACCCAGTGTCCTCTGGGCCTCCGCCAGCGCTCGAGACACATCGGGGAGCGACTCCAGCGGAGGTTTCTCCTTCACCTTTACGTTTACGATGACTTGGGGGAAGTCCTTCAAACCCTCCACCAAATCTTCCAGCGATCCGTTCATGGATGCCAGCGAAGCGATCTTCACGGCGGTCAGGAGTCCATCACCCGCAGGGCTGTCATCCAGGAAGATAATGTGGCCGGACTGCTCGCCGCCCAGATTATTCCCCGACTTCAGCATTTCTTCCAACACATACCGGTCACCGACGGCCGCACGCGCCAGCGAGATTCCGTCCTTGGCAAGCGCGCGTTCCAAACCTAGATTGGACATCGAGGTCGCCACAACCCGCTGCAGCTTCAGTGCGTTCTGTGATTTCAGATAGCGCGCCACCGCCAACAGCACTCCATCACCGTTCACGATGGTGCCGTGCCCGGTGACGAACAGCGCGCGGTCCGCATCGCCGTCGAAGGCAACGCCCAGTTGCGCTTCTTCCTTCTTAACTCGCTCTTGCAGCCCGCCCAGATGCATCGAGCCGCAACCGGCATTGATGTTTCGTCCGTCCGGCGTAACTCCCATCGCGATCACATCCGCGCCAAGCGCGCGGAACAACTCTGGCCCGAGCTGATAGGCCGCGCCATTCGCACAATCCAGGACGATTCGATAGCCATCGAGCTTCGCGCCGGGAAGCACATGGCCCTTCAGAAAATCCAGGTATTCCATATGCAGCGCATGTTTTGCGACCAATGCGGGACGCCGCGAGGGCAGCGCTTCACGGGTATGACAGAAAATATCCGCTTCAATCTTCTCCTCTTCCGCGTCGGGGAATTTCATGCCCTCGTGCGAGAAGAGCTTCACGCCATTGTCATGGTAAGGATTGTGCGACGCGGAGATGACCACGCCGGCCTGATAGTCGTTTTGCCGTACCAGGCAGGCGATACCCGGAGTGGTAATCACCCCGGCGAACTCGGCGGTCGCGCCCGCTGTTTGCAATCCGGCGGCGAGTAACGCGGCAATATGCGGCCCGGATTCACGCGTGTCCATTCCAATTAGAACGTGAGCCGAACCATGTTCGCGTCGCAAATATTCGCCCAAGCCTCGCCCGGTTGCGTATAGCGTCGGGTCGTCAAGAGGAGGGGTCCCGGGTATTCCTCGAATTCCGTCGGTACCAAACAGTTCTTTAGCCATAATTGTCTGAGTTAATTTTCCGTTCGTATATAAGCAGTGGCAGTCTAACACACGCGATTCCCGAACTGCGGGAGCTCAGCTCCCGCTTTTCGCAAACCGCACGATTATCCGAATCGACAAGCAAATCCCATCCAAAACACGGCGTTATTAAACGTATATTACATTCCCGTGGCGGCGTCCCTCTCGGCCAGCGAGTATGTTACCTTGTTCCCTACAAGGGGTGATGCTTGGCCATCACAGAAACTCCTCCAGCAACTTTGCGAATTTCCGGTACGTCCACCAGCTTGCGAATTTTGGCTGGAGCGGTCGTACTTTTGTTCTTTTACTATGCTGCTGGCGTGGTCATCACCCTGTTGCTCTCGGTGCTGCTCGCGTACTTCCTGGATCCCGCCGTAGAGCTTCTGGAGCGTATTCACATCCCGCGAACCATCGGTTCCCTGATCATGGTGCTTCTGTTAATGGCCGCGATTGGCGCCATGGGCTACGGGCTATGGACTCGTGGGTCGGATTTTGCCGCGAATTGGCCCAAATACCGCGACATTATCCGCGAGGCGATGGGCACGGTCCAAGGAAAGATCAGCGGCATCGAGGGCAGCGTCAGCGACTTGACCACGCCCTCAGGCGCCGCTAAGCCCGCAGCTCCCACAGCGGACTCCGGAACGGTTCACAGCTTGTTTCTGCGCGGTATCGGTTCGCTCTATGCTCTTGTACTCGAGGGCACATTCGTCCCGTTCCTGGTCTTTTTTATGCTGGCGGGAAAACGAGAAGCGTGGCACGCCACTTTGCAGCTGTTTCCAATCGCGCGGCGTACGCAGGTGAAAGAAACCTTGGATGATCTGCGCAATGTGCTGCGCGATTATCTCATCGGCATGTCCGTGGTCACGCTGGTGGTGATTGCGCTTAGCAGCATTTTCTTTCTGGCGCTGGGGTTCGATTATCCGGTTCTCGCCGGCATCACCTCGGGAATCTTCAACATGGTTCCGTACATCGGAGCAGTGCTCGCGTGGATACCGGGTTTTTTCCTGGCGATTCTGAAGTGGAAGGCAGTCAGCCATTTCGGCATCATCGCCGTGGTGCTAACCGGCATCCATGTTATCGCGCAAAACCTGGTCGCCCCTCAGTTGGTTGGGCGTCAAGTACAGCTGAATGCTGTCGCGATCACCATTTCGTTGCTCTTCTGGGGTTGGGTCTGGGGTGGCATGGGCCTCATTCTCGGCATTCCTATCACCGCTGCTCTTCGCGTCATCTGCGATCACACCGAATCGTGGAAGCCGGTGGCTCGTTGGCTGAGCGCCTGATTCGTGATCTTCCAAGCTGTTCCGGAGCGCGTAATGAAACGGACATCCCTGCTCATGGCCCGCTTACTTGCTGCTCTCATCTTTTTGGTTTTGAGTTGCCAATCGTCGCGCGCTTGGGGATGTAAGGGACACCAGACCATAGCGCGCATCGCGGAAAAACAACTGACGCCGCAAGCGCGGGAATCCATCGACAAACTTCTCACCGAAAACCCGATTGACCCGAAACTGCCGCGCTATTGCGGAAATTCCGGCCACGATTTAATGGCCGACAGCTCCACGTGGGCTGACGACGTTCGCAACGAAGTGAAAAATGGTCCCTGGCACTACATCGATATTCCGCGAGGCGCCTTCCGCGCCCCTTTGTCGCAATTCTGTCGAGCCGATGGGTGCATTACCCAGGCCATTGCCGATCAGCTCGCTATCCTCAAAGACAAAGACGCGAATCCGCGGCTTCGCGCGGATGCCCTTCGCTACCTCATCCATTTCGTTGGCGATCTTCATATGCCTCTGCATGCCACGACCAACAATGATGAAGGCGGAAATTGTGTTCCCGTTCGTTATTTCCGCCGGCGTCCGCATCCAGATCACAATTCTTTCGTGCCCAATCTCCATGCCCTCTGGGACACGGCCATCCTCGAACGCGATTCGGAAGGCGCGGACGCTCGCGAATACGCGGACTTTCTCAGCGAGATGTTCTCGTCGGATATTCCTAAGTGGCAGGCCGCTGGTATTCATGTGGACGATTGGACTTGGGAGAGTCATGACCTTGCCGAAACGGTCGTTTACGGCGCGCTGATTCCCAAGGTGCCCGTCGAGACACCCGCTCCGGTCCATTCGTGCACGGACGCGAACAATATTGGCGAGCGCATGATGCATCTGAACCTGTTCGCGGGCCAAGCTTACCAGGACGACGCCGCGTCCGTCGTCGAAAAGCGGGTCGCGCAGGCTGGCGTTCGTCTGGCGATGATCCTGAACGATGCGTTCGGCACTGGGAGCGCGTCTAAGTAAACCGAAGTGAGGGCCTTGCTTCGCGGGCAATCCGGCCCAGTTCATTCGCACCCGGTCCTGGATGTTACATGTCCCGGCGGTTGTGGAGGTGATTGCTGGACTCTTGCTGCAGCAACAGCTATGAACAACGAAACCTGTATGCTCGCGTTGCTCGACGAAGCGTACGAAAAGAAAACCTGGCACGGGCCGAATCTTCGTCAGTCGCTCAAAGGAGTGACTGTTCAAGAAGCCGCTTGGCGTCCTGCTCCCAATCGACACAACATCTGGGAGCTAACTCTTCACGCGGCGTACTGGAAGTATGTTGTGCGCCGCAAACTCGAGGGCGGCAAGCGTGGCTCGTTCGTGCTGAAAGGCAGTAATTTCTTTCTGCGGCCAGAAGAAGGAAAAACGGACGAAGCCGCATGGCGCGCCGATCGCGCGATTCTGGAAAGTGAACATCGCGCCCTGACCGCAGCCGCCCGCAAAATCCTTAGGTCCGCAACCACAGACAAGCAGCTTCGTATGCTCTATGGGGTGGCATTCCACGACGTTTATCACGCTGGACAGATTCGCCTTCTTCGCCGCCTTCAGGAACCCTGAACCCGCTTCATTTCCCACGGAGTTTGCGCACAACCGCCGTCACGTCGCTGGCGTCCTGAAACATACGAATCGCGGCAATTCCAGCGGCTCCCGCCTTTGCGCATTCCTCAGCGTTGTCAGCCGTGATCCCACCGATTGCGATCACCGGTATCCTCACGCTCTCGCTCACTCGGGCCAGTTGATCGATTCCTTGCTGCGGTCCATAGCCAGCCTTCGAGGGAGTCGCGAAGACAGGCCCAAAAATCACATAGTCTGCGTCGGATTGCTGTGCAGCTTGCCCTGATGGAAGTGAATGTACGGAGACACCGATCATAAAGTCGCCACTCACATTCCTCTTCCAGTACAATTCACGCGCCTCCTTCGCTGGGATGCTGTGCTCTCCCAGGTGCGCACCGCCGGCCCCACAAGCAATGGCCACATCCAACCGATCGTTCACCAAAATTCGGCAGGCTCCTTGAGCCCGCCTCAGAGCCTCCGTGACCAGGGCGGCCAAGTCTCGCCCACTCAGATCTTTTTCGCGAATCTGAATCCAGTCCACTCCCGCCTGCGCGGCCTTTTCTATTTTTCCCAGCAGCAGACGTATTTGCTCCGCACCAGCCGCAGCCAGCGCCTTGCGATCCGTCACGTAGCACAGTTTCAAGTCACGAGTTGGAAGGGCGAGAGACACGGGCAGGATCCGGCACTGGGCGCGAGTTGAACATTCCAAACGCTACCAGAATGTCCAGCACGCCGATGCCGCTGACGATTCCTCGCAAGGAAGGATTCAGCATGAACGGCATCAACCGCGGAAAATGGTTCAGGAAATAGTTTTGCTCCCAGAAGGTAGACCACGGCAGGTACAGCAGCAGCGCACCCATTTCAAACAACAACACGACCATCAATGCGCGTAGAATTCGGTTCATGAACCCCTGGGTTGACCCTGGATGAACGTGGGGCAAGCTCTCAGCGAGCTGGTTTTTGCAGTGCGGCGATTCGGTCCCCCACATCGCGATAATCAATGTTGACCGCGTAGACTTGCGCGAAACTTTTCAGTGCCGTATCCGACTCGCCCGCCGATTCCTGCGCCACCCCCAAATCATACCGCAATGCGAGTTCACTTTCCGGATCGATGTCCGGTAGATGCATAGCGCGCGCTCGTACCAAATCGCAGCGATTGCCGGCTGGCCCGCGATCCATGAAAGCCAAACCAAGCAGCGTATAGCACTGCATGGCAGTATCGGAAACGGCTTTCCCGCGTCGTTGGCCTTGGCAACTTTCTGAAATTCGCCGATGGCTTCTTCCAGCAATCCCATTTCGCGGAAAGCGATTCCGAGATTGTAGTGTGTCTCCAGATCTTCATCTTCAGTGCCCATTTCTCCCAGTTCGGCGCGAAATTCATCGAACACTTCCTTAAGAGGTCCACGTTTCGCTGCTGGCGTAAGCAGCTCCGCTTCGCCGGCTCGACAATTCGGCATGCTGGCATGGGCAGGCGGCAGCATCCGAAGCTGCGGCCGCAGGCTGGTCACGGCCCAATTGATCGATCTTCAGCGGCCAGATCCGACAAAAACTGGTCGGAAGCAAAGCCGTTGTGCCGGCACGGCATTTTCGCCCACCGTTTCTGCGGAGCTCGGGTTCCGCGGCACATTGGAATTGGGCCGGCGGATTGCTGAAATCGTCATGTGCTGGGACCAGCGGGTTCCGGCTCCAGCACCAATTCGTAGTCCTGATCCAGCTCAAATTCCGGTTGAGGCACCGCCTCTTCGGCAAGGCCGGCTGCGGATCTTCCAGCGCAGGCTCCGGCGCTTCCGACGCAACTTCCGCTGCTCCGGAACGGCGTCAGCGCGGATGGGTTCTCTTCGGCAACAGCTGTCCGCAGCGGCCGATTTCTTCTTCGACTGCGCGGCCGGTGAGTTCACTCGTGGACGCTTCGGGCTCAGCGAACTTCCAATTCGCCGGCTCCAATCTGTGCCGACGTCTATCAATCCGTAGGTGCACATCGGACTTTCGATGCCGGTGTGCGCATCCTCTGCCGCAGCCGGCTCGGAAGGACCGGCTCTTCGAAATCGAAGACTCTTCCACCTTCGGCTCCGCCGCAACAGGCGCGGGAAGCTCAGAGGTAGCTCGAATTGCCGGCGCCGCTTCGGCCCCGGCTGTGCGGCTCTCAGCCGCTGGCCCCGGTTTCGGCAAGTTCCGTGGGCTCGGGTTCCTTCAAGCATCGAGGCCCATTCGTAGGAAAGGTCAACTCTCGTGTGAGGGTTCCGCAACCGCTGAATGGGTTCTGGTTCCGGGACTGCCGGGACTTCTTGATACTCCATTTCCGGAACGTCTGTTTCCGCAGCGCGGCGAAGAATTCTTCGATTTCGGCAGAAGATTCCGCATGGCACCGGGATGGCTTCCGCGCGAGCACTGGAGGTTCGACTCCGGGAGACTCCTCGACCTGGCACAGTCTCCACCGGTTGCGGCATCGCTGCGCCACAGGTGCCGCCATCTCTTCGTCGGAAAGACCCGCTGCGCGTTGAAATCGCCGCCGCAACTCTCCGAAGCGTTCGCGCTCCGCGCATCGCCGCGCTGACGTAAATATGCTCCAATTCGCCGCAAGTTCGGCTGTGCGGCGATCGTCTCCCGCACCAAGCACGAAATCCAGAAGCTTTTCCAGCGTCGGCGTATGCCGCGGGGCCCGGCGCAAAATAGCCTCGAGCAAGCCGATCGCCTTCTGGGTCAGCCCGTAGCTGGCAAACAGATCGACGTCGGTCAACGATTGCGCGATGAATTTTTGCGTATCTTCGTCCAGTTCGCGGCCTCCACTGGCACGGTCGGCGCTACCGGCTTGGCCTGACCTTGGGCCGCAGGTTCAAACCGGGTCGAACTTTCGGCGCCGGCGGCATTCGGGAGCTCTACCGCCGCAAATGTTCTTCGATCACACGATGTCCGCGGGTAGGATCGCGGGCTCTGAGCACCGCCCCATTTTGCGAAGCACGTCATTGAGCTTGCGTTTCGCGGGATCGCTTTCGGGCTCGCGATCAACGAGTTGTTCGAAGACTTGTTTCGCGCGATCGATTGCTTCGCCGAAGCACCAGGGCATCACCCAGATGTGCGAGAGCATCCGGCATCGGAACGAATCGCTGGTGCGCCCATAGGTATCCACCAGCCATTCCAGCGGCTCGATTTTTCCCGGCATACGTTCCGCGAACTCATTCAGCAGTTGCCGAACGACCTCGTGCTCCCCGGCATCGATCATGGGAATGCGCGTCCGCGTCCAGCGATCGCCATGGCGCGATCTCCCTGACCCGATTCCAGCAGCACTTCCACGATCTTTTGCGCCGGCCCGAAATTCTTCGCGTCCGCATCAAAGATCCGCAAAGCCAAATTTGCGGCCTCATCCCACTTCGCGCTCTTGAGATAAAGATCGAGCAGCAACTCCGCTTGTTCGCCGCCCTTTTCCAGATCGGGGACCTGCTCAAGAACCTGAGCCGCCTGCGTGAAATTCCCTGCGAAGAAAAAACCCGCGCCTTGACGATAAAGCGGCGAGATTTCCCGGCTCACTTCAGTACCTTGTCCGCGAGCTTTTCGCATTCCGCCTGATCGCCACGCGCAAGCGCTCTCTGGCTGGCGGAAATGTAAGCCTCGACAGCCTCACGGTACTGGCCCATCGCCTGATACAGATCCGCCAGGCGAATCTGGATGCGCAGGTTGTCAGGCTCCGCCATCAGCAGCTTCTTCAGCAGAGCAACCGCTTCCGGCTGGCGATTATTCTTCAGGTGGATTTCCGCGAGCTGCACGAACAGGGGCCGCGCCTCGCTCATCACCCCTTGCTGGACATACAGGTCCGCAAGTTTCTCGAGCGGGCGTATCTCTTCCGGAGCCAGCTTGGCAATGCGCTTATAAACCGCGATGGCCTTGGTGAGGAACCCGTCGCCGACAAACAGTTGCGCCAGCCGTTCGAAATAGTCGATGGCCTGAAACGTCTCGCCCTGACGGATATACAGCTCGCCGATGGTCATCAAGGTGACCTGATCGCGCGGCTCGTGCTTCAAAATTTGCTGGTATTCCGCTATGGCCTGGGCGACTTTGCCCTGGTTGAGAAGTTTTTGAGCGGCTTCGACAAACTTGCTTTTGTTATAGGCCATTCGCTATGGGCGACAGCTCTCCCACCAAACCGTCGCGACTTTCTCCTGGACGCAGTGCAGGCGCTGAGACTCCTGCGACCCTCCTTTTTCACGCTACGCCCCGGCCCCCACCCCGTCAATGCAAGCGCAGCCCCTTGTGAACACACAGTTATCCCCGTAGCAGATACGCAACCATCCTGGCGAACAAATAGCAAATGCGTCTACTGGGTTCATCAAGCATCCTCCAGCTTCCAGTGCCTTATTTTGGTTGAAGGCTCCGGATTTCGCAGCGCATGGTGCCCATGCTGTGCAAGTCGGTAGTTGCGTTTGGTGTGAAGGTGTTCGTTATTTGTCCGTGGGCCATGGCTTGAATGCGAAAAGCCAAAGAGCGATGAGATTTAAACCTGGAAAAATGGCGAACAGGCCCCAAAGTGGATGATGACCGGTGCGACGAAGAACTTTGATGACAGGCACCAAAAGGAGAAAAATAGAAACACCCAGCATCGTCACGACCATCGGGAATGTGACAAGCGAGGTAATGTCTACAGCTGCTTTCATACTTCCTCTATCTCCAAACAGGTGAGCGAGGAGGAAAGTCATCGTCGTAGCGCTGATTCATCCCTCCTTCGGCGGTTCCCACAATTCAATTCGGTTTCCGTCGGGATCCATGATCCACGCAAACCGTCCGTATTCGGCGTTCTCGCGCTTCGGATCAATCTCGACGCCTGCCTTCTTCAACTCCTCCAACAACCCGTCCAGATCATCCACGCGATAGTTCACCATGAAGCTGGCTTTGCTGGCCCCAAAATACTTCGTGCTTCGCGGAAAAATCGACCAAGCCGTGGCACCCTTCACACCCGGCTCACTTCCGTCCGGCGCCTGCAACTCGCGCCACTCAAATGTAGCGCACTGTCCGTGCGCCTCGCGCTTGATGCCAAGATGCTTCTCGTACCACTCATACAAATGCTCCGGGCTCTCCGACTGAAAAAAGATTCCGCCAATACCTGTCACGCGTTTCATGAGTGAGTCTCCCCGCTAAGTGTTTTGTCCACATCAATCGCTGAAAAGAGTCTCACAAATATTCCGAATGAGCCAAGCGTCTTGAGCGCGTCCAGGTTGCGTTAGAGTTCGTCGAACTATGACGCGGGCCCTCTGCCCTCTCTTGCTAATGTGAATGCCGATAATGAGGGAAACCGGAAGGTCTAGCCCAGTACGCACTTCGGGCGATTACCGCGTTTACCAGGACTTTCGCATGGTATGGCACAGATGGGATAACTTGGTGTCCAATTAAATGGGGTGAAATACTTATCCTGTCTCCATGAACTGGCACCGTAACCCAAACAGCTTGCACAGCCTATCAAGAGCTGGTCTTGTCTTGTGTCTTGCAATTTGTACCGGCTCACGACTCCGCGCCTCGACAGATACCACTTCTGCGGTGCTGAGGATTCACAGCAATGAGGGCAAGGTCGTGGAATATCACGCTTACCCAGAAGCAAGAGCTACGATGTTATTTCCATTCGCTGACGCGCGCCTTGAGGGAGAAGTAAACCCTGACAAATGGGGTCTTTCCGCTTCGCCAATCCTGAATGAACTTCACCTTCTCAGGGTGAGTGACATGCTGCGTCGCTTCACTATTGTGGGTGCGGCCCTTGGCAAACAGTTATTTATATTCGATGGGCTATTCTGTAGCGAAAATTCTGGGGTCATGAGCGAACTGATTCGTGTGACCCACTCTGCTCCAAGCAATGATGCAGAAGCACTGGACCTCGTTAAGCTCTATCTGACGCTCTCTTACTACCGACTCGACGACCCTACTAAGTTCATCGCCATCAGAGGCAGCGAACCGAGGCAGAAAGACGATTTGGAAAACCCAAGAACGTTTTCTGACGAGATTGGTGTTTCTCATTCCCCGCAGGTCGCTCATAAGGACGGGGCCTATTCAGTGGATTTGTACACGTTCAGCAAATCGGGACTTACTATTGGGCCAGTTACTCATTGGAAGATGGACTTGTCTGCCTCACGATTTGACGAACGGTTGGCTGCGCAGCATAGGGGACCTCAGAAGTTTCCCCCGGAGGGCACAGCGCAGAAAAAAGACCGCGAGAAGAGAATCGAGTTTAAGGTGGACATTATGGCCAATGGTTTCAGCAATGACGGTGCAGAAACCGATTTTCAATCTTGGTCTGCTTCCAACGGGCCCGGCTTGAGTCGGGTGCACTACTATTATCGCGCCCACCAAAATGCTGAAAAACTGTTTCAGGACTTTCTGCAAAATGCTGTCGCCATGTTGGGCACTGGCCCGTGGAAGTCTGAAGACGGAAGAGTTGCCGGCAAGCAAGCCTTACTTGTCTCGGCAGACAAAGATAAACAGTCGCTATCTGCCACGCAGTTGTATGAGGACGAAACCAGCGTAATTGCGATTACTTGCTCCTGCCTCAGCAACCTTTTGGCGTCGCAAGGTAATGACTACGCGCACAAGCAACATTAGTCCGGTTCGGTCAACTCCCGGAAGTCGGCTTACCGGAAAAGTGGCTTATCGTAGCAACATTTCTCACTGTACAGCGTCAGTTCGAAAGTGGGGCGGCGGGAACTGTTATCATTTCGGCCGTGGAGGATCAATGCGAACCTGCCTCTTGGCCTGCTGGCTGGCTCTGTTCTGTGCCTGCTCTTTAGCACAACAATCCTCGACGTCGGATCCATCGCGTCAAGACGGTGTCGATCATCGAGGAGACCATGTCATGGGCTTCTCGCATGACCTGACCACGCATCACTTCCATTTGCTGAAGGACGGGGGCGAGATTGTTGTAACCGCAAACGACCCGAAGGATACAGCAAGTGTCGAGCAGATTCGGATGCACCTGAGCCACATTGTCAGCACCGTTAGCGGAATCAAGGAAAAATTCAACTCGTTTTACACGATGCCTGCTTGAGACTCAAAATTGACATATTGATTCAGGCGAAAGAAATTGGTGGGATCGTATTTCTTTTTGACGGCGGCTAAGCGTGGCAAGTTGGGGCCAAATGCTGTCTTGACGACGTCGTCTGCTTCGACATCAAGTGCGGAGAGTAGATGTGCGTTCTGCGAAAAAGGCCGCAGCATTTCCTCGCCAGACCGGGCCCACTCGCGATGCATATTTGTTTGTGTCGGATCAGTCCACTGCGCAAGAAACAAGATGTCCCACGGCAGATTGCGGTGCGGGAAGGCGGTAGCTTCACTCGAAACTCGGCCGGCGGCGCCGCCATAATATTCGAGAACCACAAAGGAAAGTGGGGAACGCAACCGATTTGCGTGCTCGACAATCGCAGAAATCGTGTCATCGGAGAGTTCCCGCTGCAGTGTGGACTTCCAATAGTTGTAATTGCCATCCGGGAAGGAGGCTGCAAGTAGCGACTGCATTGTGGGAAAAGGTATGGCCTGAACACCGTCAAGAATTGGGCTGCCAAACTTACGTAACGGCTCCAGGACGCGTTCGCCATCGACAATGCTGCCGCAATAGCAAGGGATCACCCCAACCAGGGGAGAACCGTCCGGACCGTGTAGGAGAGCGGCGTAGGCCGTGAGTTCGTCCGGAGCAGACGCCATGAAGTCACGGAAGTGGCGGATCACTTCAACGCCCATCGTCCGAGGGTACAGGAGAAGACCGCCGAGAACCGTTGTCACCGGGTGGGCTTGGAACTGGAAAGAGGTAACAACGCCAAAATTTCCGCCCCCGCCCCGTAGCGCCCAGAACAGATCGTCGTTTTCAGATGCGCTGGCGGTCAGCACCATTCCATCAGCAGTCACAACCTGCGAAGACAACAAATTATCAATGGACATCCCGTATTTCCGAATAAGCCAGCCGACCCCACCTCCCAGCGTCAGGCCACCAATACCAGTCTTGGGCACGATGCCGCACGGGAGTGCAAGCCCGAACACATGCGTTTCTCTATCGATGTCACCAAGAGTTGCTCCGCCCTGTACACGAACTCTACGGGTCGTCTCATCCACGAAAACGGACCTCATTCCGGAAAGGTCAATCACCAAGCCGTCATCACACAGCGCACGGCCGCCTACGTTGTGTCCGCCACCACGAATCGAGGTGACTAGATGATTCGCCCGTCCGAATTTGACCGCTGCAATCACGTCAGCGACGCCGGAGCATCGCGCGATTACCCTCGGATGTTTACTGACACTAGCATTCCAGATTTGGCGGGCTTCGTCGTAGCCCGCATTCGTTGGCTCCAGAATCTGACCATGGAATGAAGAGCGGAGTAGATCGATATCCATAAAGGACAAACTCGCGCGGGATTTTACTCCATTTGTCAGGGAATGTCGTTATCGGCGATTCAAACAGCAGGACCAGTCGTTCGCCAACCGGTAACGGGCTAACCGGAAGCTATTCCGGGTCAAGGCTCGTTGGGACATTATGGCTTGCGGGTCCGATCTGTCGTGTTTCTTGAGTGAGTCGGGGATCTATTTCGCGTTTTCATCCACCTGAAATAGTCCAAACGTATTGCCCTCGAGATCAAGAAAGTAGCCCTGCCAGCAGGTGCCAGGGACAGCAAACTTCTCGAGTGCGACCTGGCCGCCATTTTTCAAGATTGCTTTGGCAGTTTCGTCGAAGTCTGCCACTTGCATCGAGCACAGGTAGGCATTCGTGCCGCTGCGAGGGGGCGGCGCAATTGCGGGACGCTTCAGGAGTCCGCCGCGCATGTCTTCCGTTTGAATCAGCCAGTAATCGATTGGCAGGTCTGGTACTTTCGTAAAGCCCCATCCGAAAACGGCGGTGTAAAAACCGATCGCCCGTTCAGGATCGTCGGCTTGGATTTCAAAATACGCCGGACTATTCATGGGGCAGCTCCATTAGCAAATTGCACGGCATGATAAATCGAGATGCCCCAGGACAGTCAAGCCCGGGACGCAACGCGCTAACTCAGGAATCCGAAAAGTTCAGGCTGGTACTCTAAAGGACATGGAAAGCTGCGTTTGATCCATCGCGTTACGGTCGCGGAACACGATGCGTCGCGGACGAATAGCTGACCAAACGATTCCTAGCAAAGTAACTTCACACCATGAGCGACAGAGAGCTGGCGATCAGCCCAAAGCTTGTGGCCCAGTTTGGAATGCTTGATTGCTTAGGAGCAGCCGAACGAGTTGACCTTGTCGCTTGACCCCGGTCTTCGAGAAGATGCTTTTGATTTGTGAGCGTACTGTGTGGTCCGTCACGCCGATCATGTTGGCAATCTCGCGGGGCGCGTGGCCATCACTCAACAGCAACGCCACGCGACACTCGGCCGGCGTTAACCTAAATTGCGCGCGCAGAACATCGAGCGCCGGTCGCGCAACCCGCAGCGGATCGCTAACGAACACGGCCACGGCTATGTGGCGCGGCGCTGGGATCACGGAATTGTGAATGGGCGTGATGAAAAGCCGAAGCGGCGGACGATTGCGACGTGAAATCAAGACCGTACCACGGGGCAAATCGCCACGGCCGTTTGACGTGGCCGTCGCCTGCTGGATCGTGCTGGTCAGCAGGGCAGATTCTCCAGAGCGTTCCGCGCGCAAACCGGCGCGGGTGGCCTGAAGACCATCTTTTTCCGCCGTAATGGCCGCCGCGCTCCGGTTCATGAGCACGATTTCTCCCCGCGAGTCGAGAAAGATTATCCCGTTGGGAAACAGGTCAAATGCGGTCTCGATGCCGGCTGCGTGAGCTTTCAGTTCAGAAAAACGCAAATGCAAATGGAAAGCGCGTTGCAGGTGAGGAGCGAGCAACTGAAGCGTGCTCACATCTGCACGTGTGAATTCAGGAAGTGAATTGTCGCGGTACAGACTCACCGATGCCAGACAAGACTCATTGTTGTTGAGAACCGCAAAAGCTCCATGCTCGATCCCCGCTTTTACCATGAAGTCGTTGTAAATCTCTGTGCTTCTGATTTCTTCAAGCGGGCAAAGTGATTGCGAGTTGCAAACATATCCGCTTGGCTTCGACAGGCCTTTTTTCGCCCACACATCCAAGGCATGGTAATGCTCTGTATACAACGTCAGCGATTCTGGGGACATTTGCCAAGAACTGGAAAGCGAGTAGGTTGCATGCTTGAAATCGTGTATCAGCAAAGCCGCGGACGTTGCTTGAACATGCCCTGAAAGGTCTCCAAGGAATTGCGTCCAAAGGGCCGGATCGTCAGCGGCATCATACAAACTCCCAACTAACTTCGAAAATACGTCGTGGCTTACAAACATGGCTGGACCTCCGAGCGGCCGGCCTGAATCGAGAGGGGCGCGATGCTACCCCGGGGTGACGAGATTTACAAGTGATTTCAAGTGATTTCACCCATTTGGGGGATGACAGCAAATCTGCTCGACGTATAGTGCCCGACAGCATACGCGCGTTGCCCCGGAGCGCAGCGGTCGAGACGCCCTTCGTCAGATTTTTCGCAGTGATTACCCCGGTGCAGTGTGAATGTGCGTTACACGTCAAGGTCTTGATGGAGAACAAATAATGATGAAATCCAATTGTGTCCGGATTAGCACCGGACGGATTTTGAGACGCATGTTGGCATTCTGCGTCGCCATGTTGCCTCTGATCTTGAGCAACCCAAGCAAAGCGGATGACGATAGCAAGATCATCACTTTCGATGCTCCGGGCGCGGACACGAAGCCAGGGGACGACAACGGAACCTACCCTAGCAGCATTAATGTTTGGGGAGCTATCACGGGAGCCTACCAAAGCGCGGACACTGTGTACCACGGATTCGTGCGGAGCCGTGACGGCAAGTTCACCTCATTCGAGGCTCCCGGCGCGGATACGACCGCAGGTTCCTACAACGGGACCGCTCCTGTCAGTATCAACGATCTGGGGGTAATCATGGGAAACTACTGGGACGCCAACGGCTTCAGCCACGGCTTCCTGCGCAGTCCAGAGGGGAAGTTTACGAGCTTTGACGTTCCCGGTGCCGGCGGATTCGGCACAATTCCCCAAGCCTTTAACATCGAGGGTGCCGTTGTCGGGTATTACACGGACTCAAACTATTCGTTTCACGCTTTCCTGCGCACTCCCGACGGCAAGTTTACGACGTGGATCGGCCCAGATGCCTGCACCGGCAACGGTTCGGAAGGGTGCTATGGGACGGGCGCTAGCAATATCAATATTTTCGGAATAATCGCGGCCGGCTACAGCGACACCAACTTGGTTCACCATGGCCTCGTACGTGCTCCCGACGGCAAATTGATACCGTACAACGTTCCCGGCGCCCAAAGCACGGGCTGCCCGGGCTGTAATTCAGGACTCAATCAGTGGGGAGCCATCGCGGGGACCTATAGTGATGCGAACAATGTGCAGCACGGATATCTGCGCAGTCCCAAAGGCGAGTTTACGACGTTCGATGCTCCCGGAGCGGGCACAGACAGCTACGAAGGCACGGGCTGTCCCTCCGATTGTCCTACAAGCCTCAACGACTTGGGAGCCATCGCGGGAGACTACATTGACACAAATTATGTGTTCCACGGCTATCTGCGTAGCCCCAACGGCAAGATTGTGACCGTCGATCCTGTCGGTTCGGTCTTTACTTGGTCTTCGGGAATCAACGACTCGGAGTCGATTACCGGCTACTACATCGACGCTAACGGCGTGTACCACGGCTTCCTAAGGATTGCAGATCGTTAGTAATCTGATCGTCTTGGCCGGTGCGCCACTAGAATTCGCTCAGGGCAACCTCTGAAATCGCCTGGCATCGTGCGCGGCGCACCCATTGTAGGCAGCGAGTTCGGCAAGCAAACGGACCCTTGCAGTCCTGGCACAGGAGAAAGTCAACGCTAAACAAACGCGTATTTTCAACCTTACTTAGGACATGGCTTGCCACGCCGGGTCTCATTCTACTTCTGTATGCTGGCTCGGCTTGGGCACAAAACGGCTCCACGAACTACACCTTCGTGCTGGCTTCGGGCTTTCTTTGTAATCCCGACGATTCTGGCAGCTGCCCGGCGGTGGCGAAATCGGCAAATGGCGATAGCTACGAAATGAGCGGCGCGGGGACTTTCGACCCGCAGTCCAAATCGGTCAGAGCCGCTGGAACCTTCACGCACAAAGCAAGCAACGGACACGTGCTGGAGACGGGAGTGTGGACCGCAAGCGAATTGGTCAGATTCATCTCGTACGGCATCGCTCCAAATGCGGCGGTGCGTGATCAAAAGGCGCTGGGTCCACCCCAGTTCCGGCCTAACCGCTCGGCGATGTTGAGGAATTCCATGCCCACCGGTGGTCTCGCGTCTTTCCGAATCGTCCTTGTACCGTTATCGGGCATAACAAGGACGGCAGTTCTGGAAGTGAACAGCGCCCTCGGGCACGTACCCGGCGAACGATCCATAGAGGGCATTCGTCTTGGCTTCAGTGGCGACGCCACCGAATTTTCGGAAGAGGTAAGCGGCCGAGTGATGTTCCTTTCGACGCCGCCCCGCGCCGTTACCCCTGCAAACGGGCAATCACCACAAATCGCCTCCGAAGCAGGCGATCCTCCCCGCGAAAGCACGCCGGATCTGAGCGAGCCGGTGCACAACTAATTCGCGGATATTTGTGTAGTGCCCGGGCTTCAGCCCCGCATATGTAGCAAGGACAAACGCAGTGCAACGTACCGACTTACGAACGGGCGCTGTTCCAACTGGAACACGTCTCAATCGCCGCGGGGCCAGATTTCCAGCGGCAAATCCACCTGCACGGCACCCACAGCCCAGCAGCCTGCTTCGCGCACTGGCGAAAACGAATAACGATGCAGCGGCGTTGGCCCGTGTACTCGCAAAGCTTCCAGATGCTCCGGCGTGGCGTAGCCCTTGTGCTGCGCGAGCCCGTATTGCGGGTAGACCGCGTCCCATTCTTGCATGCGCATGTCGCGGTGCGTCTTCGCCAGGATGGAAGCCGCCGCAATCGAAACGCTCTTCGCGTCTCCTTTGATCAGCGACTTCTGCTCGATGAGCACGTCCAGCTTCAGCGCATCCAGCAGCAGATAATCTGGCAAAATGCTCAACTGCTCCAGCGCCGCAGTCATCGCTTGCCGGCTGGCCTGGTAAATGTTCCAGGCGTCAATGCGCTGCGCATCGATTTCCGCGACGGCCCAGGCCAACGCGTATTCCTTGATTCGCGGCGCCAGTTCGCCACGGCGATCCGGGGTCAACTTCTTCGAATCGTCGAGCCCGACAATGCGTCGCTTGGGATTCAGGATAACGGCAGCGGCGACAACCGGGCCAAACAGCGCGCCGCGCCCGGCTTCATCGAGACCCGCAATGCGGGTCCAGCCGAGCTTCCGCGCCGCTCGCTCGAAACGGGAAGAGCAGAGTCGGCCCATGGTGAGTAATAGGTGTGTCCGGGGCCAATTCTAACACGCAGCGCCAGGCAGTATCCGTGCCAATTGAAGATTGGCTGATCGAATGCGAATCGTTTTGACACAATTAGCCTACCCACCTAAACTGGCACCATGGAAGTGAAGATCTCACCTGAGATTCAAGCCAAACTCGAGCGCCTGGCGGCGGAACAGGGCCGCGACAGTCAGTCGCTTATCCAAGAAGCGGTTGAACGCCTCGTAAGCTATGACGAGTGGTTTATGCGCGAAGTTGAAAAAGGCCTGGAGCAGATTCAAAGTGGCGACGTGCTGGAACACCACGATGTTGCGGCATGTATTGAAGACCGTATCGCCCGCAAACAATAGCTATTACCGCAAGCTTTTAAGTCCATAAAGAACCGACGCATGTGGCGGCAGAGTCACTTCAATCGCTTCCGCGTGTGGCAAATCCTGCTCCTTCCATAAGTCACGCAAACCAAAGCGCGCATCCTTCAGTCCCAAATCTTTCCACGTATAGCGTAGCGTCTGCTGCTCATCGCTGCGATTGAACACCGCCACGTAATATCCGTCGCCATCCTCGCGTTCCGCCACCCACACGGCCGCCTTCGGCGTTGTCCCTACTGCGTGATTGCCTTTCGAATGCTGATCCACCGCAATCACTTCCGCGTTCGTCAGCAGCAATTTGGTCCAGTCATCGCAACGTAATAAGTTCCCACCCATAATCAGCGGCGAACGGAAAATCGCCCAAAGCGTGAGCAGCGTCCGCTGTTCGTCCTTGGTCAACCGGGTAGCCCGCGCTTCGCCCCATCCCGGCACTGGCGCCAATTGCCCAATCGCCAGCATGTCCGCATCTGGCCAATTCCCCGGACGCGAATGAGGCGCCCACGCCGCGGCTCTTTCGAATTGGTTGTTCACTCCCTGCGGAAATTTCTCCGCACTTTGCCATACGTCCCACTCGTCATCCGAGATGCGCCACATATTCGCGTAGCGCGCCATCTCGTCGGCCTTCTCAATTGGCGCGGGTCCCGGCGACAAGCTCAACACCATGGGCCGGCCGCTCTTCTTCAAAGCCTCGCTCAGCAGTCGAATCTCGTCGCCTTTGTACGGATGGCTGGAGATACAGTCCACCTTCACATAATCCACTTGCCATTCCGCGAATTGCCGCGCCAGCGAACCGTAGTACGCCTGCGCCGCAGGTTTCGTGGTGTCCAAACCATAGTTATAGGTATTCCAGGGACACGTGTCGGCGCTGTCCGCAGCATCGCGCGCGTGGAATTGTGAATCTTGAATCGGCAGATTCTTGCTCACCGCTTCCCTGGGAATCCCGCGAAGAATGTGGATTCCAAATTTCAGGCCCAGTCCGTGAATGTAGTCGGCCAGCGGCCGGAACCCCGCATCGCCCGCAGCGGAGGGAAAAGTGTTTTCCGCCGGCAAGTAACGTCCGAACGGGTCCATCCGGAACTGGGCATCTTTTGCGCTGACCCCCGCCGCATGATTGGTTACATACCAGCCCATATCGATGACGACGTACTCCCAGCCATAACCTTTCAGATTTTTCGCCATCCACTCGGCGTTTTTGCGATCATCGCTCTCTTGGACGCTTTCCCCGTACGCATCCCAACTGTTCCAACCCATTGGGGGCGTCTGGGCGACGGCATGGTCTTGCGCTCTGGCGCCATTCCCGCAAAATGCGGCCATGAATAGAAACAAAACGCGCCAATCACTTGTCAGGCGTGCCATAAGATGCGCTCTCTTTCCGTGAGACGCCCTCGATTCTATCTGAATGTCGCAAACTTCATACACGGGCAAGGCGGCGAATTGCTGTTTTCTCCGCACAACGGAAGCTCTGGCTTTCCGCGCACAAAAAAAAACGGCTCGCAGATTTTTGCCGCGAGCCGTCTCCCTACAAAACGCAGAAAACCGAATCAGTGATGCCCGCCACCGCCGGCGTGGCCCCCGGCCGAAGAGCCTGCGGAAGAATGGGATGGACTCACGGTGGTGGCCGGAGCGGAAGCTGACGTGTTGCCCCAAGTGCCGACCGCGGCACCGTGAGATGAATTGCCATAGGAGGGCGGCGTGGGCGGGTTAATGTGCGGACGCGCTGGGATTGCCCCGCTGCGGGAAACGGTACCCTGATTGGTGTTGTGGTTCGAGTTTCCGCCGGCTACGACAGCATTCGTGCCATTTCCTGCTTTCGCAGTCGCGGCAGAAGGAACTTTGGCCTCTTCGGCTGCGGTCCTGGTGTTGTTGCCATTCACGAAGCGATGCTGATTGCCGTCATAAACGATGGAGGAATCGCGGCTCAAGGTGACGGACCGGCTGCCGGAAGCACCGGACAGAATGGTGCGAGAAACACGTGCGGGTTGTGTGGTGGTGGCGAAGGTCGTAGCGGTAAGCGAATTTCGCGGCGGGTTTTTGCTGACGGACCATTTCGCGCCGGTAGTGGCCGGAGACACGGTCGCGGCAATGGCGTTACCTTGCACAGCGTAAATGCCATGCGACAAATTGAGAGGCGTTCTGCCAGGGCGATCGGCAGGATTCATCGGGACCAGTCCCGTCGTGGTGCCGTTGTGAACCCACACGCCGGTTACCGCATGGTAGATCGGGCCATAACCCATCCCGTATCCGTAGCCTCGTCCGTATCCCCCTCCGTAACCGAAACCGGTTGGCATCCAAACCCAGCCAAAGCTTGGACTAAAGATCCAGCCGCCGTAGTGATAAGGCAGCCAGCCCCACGGTGCTGACCCAATGAAATTCCACCCGAAGAAGGGATCCGAGTACCAGTTGCCGAAGGCGAAGGGACTCCAGCCGAGGCCGACGCCGTAGGGCTGCCAACCGTAACCGTAGCCAGGAATGTTGTAAAAGGAGCCGTAATTGTACAGGTCGGCAAAACCAGAGGTGTAGTCGGGCGAATTCACATATTGATTGGTGTAATTGGTTGCGGTGGCCACGCTGTCGATGCGACCGGAGACCCATTTATCGAAATCGTCGCTGTCGGGAGTGCGGGCGATGACGGGTGCGGCGCCTTCATTCATATTGATGGCGTAGGACTGGCCCTTCTCCAGGGTCTTCGAGGATTTGTTGCGAAGAACATTGATTTCGCCCATTTCGACATTCACGTTGCTGCCATCGTCGAAATTGTCCAGGCGGAAGCGGCTGCGGCCATTGGCTTCCACGCTGAAGTCACCGCCGGTCACGCTGAAATAATCGCCCTTTGCCGGATGCACGTAAAAGGTCGCGCTGCCCTGGCGGAGAATCAGGCGGGTGATGTGTGCGCCTTCGTCGGAAGAAAGATCGTAGAACTCGACCAGGGTGTTGGCGCTGAGAAAGGCCATGGCGCCATTTTCGAATTCGACCTCAGCGCGGCTGTTCGCGTCGGTAGCGAGGGCATATCCCTCGCGGATGGGCAAATTCAGGGGAGCAACTTCCCAAGCGGCTTTCGCGTCGGCCATCGAATCCTTGTGAAACTCGCGGGCGAACCGTACGTCACCCTGAACCAGGCTGAGACGGATGATGCGGACATGATCCGTGTCCGCAAACGTCGAGTTCGGAGTTACCGACCAAATGAAGACGAAAAGAAGAGACAAAGCTATAAAGGACGACCGTTTCATAGGACACCTCAAGGGGGGCGCGGACCCTGTAGGTTAGACGATAGCGCATGTCGGCGGGTTGCGTTAGATGAAACTGAGGAGGCGGAAGGCGGGCTCTCCACAAGCCTGAGGACAACATGAGGCGAACGGAGACGAGGAACGGGCACTCATTAGGCAGGTGAATGACAGCCATAGAAATTATTGATTCCCAGCCGCCTTGACATGCCTCCTCTTAACCTATAGTTTCGAACGCCACGGGGTTTGTCTATGTGTAGCTTTCGCTCCAATTTATAGCAGCGTCCTGCCGGTCTCTGCGCATTCAACCACATTGGGAAATGGGGTAAACCCGCGATCAGCGGGAGTGGAAAGTTATTCATCTATTGGGGGGGTGAATTAGAAATGAACGGATTCATTCGTGTACTTTTTCTTCCTTTATTTTTGGTTGCTGTGCTTCTGCTTTCGCCTTCAGCCTACGGGCAAGGAGGCGCGACAGGAGCCATCAGCGGAACGGTATTGGACGTCAACGGTGGCGCAGTACCGGAAGCGGACGTGCAGATTATCAATATGGCCACGGAGCAACTGGTCCGGCGGCTGAACACCGGGTCCGACGGATCGTTTCTGGCCACGCTGCTTCCGCCGGCATCGTACTACGTGGTAGTCAACAAATCGGGTTTTTCGGAAGCAAAGGCCGGCGACATTCAAGTGCGCGTCACCGAGACGACCCGGCTGACCATTGCGCTGAAGCCGGGAACGGTCAGCGAGAAGATCGAAATTACGGCGGAAGTGGCTACGGTAGACACGACCAACGCGACGACCGGCGAATCTGTAGGCGCAAACACGGTGCGGAGCTTGCCCCTGGCGACACAAAACTTCCAGCAACTGCTGACCCTTTCGGCGGGCGCGCAAAGCGAGTTGAATAATTCCACGCAATTGGGGCGCGGCGATGTGCGCATGATCGTGAATGGCCAGCGCGAAGACAATAACAACTATTTGATCGAAGGGATCAGCGCTACGGACTATAACGTTGCGGAGCTGACCAACACGCCGCTACCGAATCCGGATGTAATCCAGGAATTCAAGGTGCAAACGTCATTGTATGACGCGACGCAAGGGCGCAACGGCGGGGGCAACATCAACGCGATTTTGAAATCGGGCACCCGTCAGTTCCATGGGGACGTCTACGAGTTCTTCCGCAACAACGAACTGAACGCTAACGATTATTTCCTGAACGCCAGCGGACAGGGCCGGCCGGTGCTGAAACAGAATGTGTTTGGCGGCAGCCTGGGCGGACCCATGGGTCCGGAAAAGCTGGGATTCTTTTTCGTGAACTATCAGGGAACGCGGCAGCGCAGCGGATTGTCGCCCGGTACGTTTATCAGCACGGTGTTGCCTTCAATACCTGCCGACCGCTCAGTAGCTTCGTTGACGCAGGCGTTTTTTCCTCAAGGGCTTCCCGCGGGAGTGACTCTCGACCCGGTGGCCGTGGCGCTGCTGCAGTTCAAGAGCAACCAATTCGGCGGCGGCACGAATGGGTACCTGATTCCCAGCGTACCGAACACCAGCAATGGCGAAGGAATTTTCTCCTACAGCACGCCAGGAAAATTTACCGACGACCAGTTCACAACGAACTGGGACAAGGAATTCCATGGCGGCGTGGACAAACTTTCCGCGCGGTTCTTCTTTTCCAATTCGTCGACCTTCGAACCTTTCGGCGCCGGTGGGCTGCAGGCTTCGCTTGGCGGCAGTATTGCCGCCTCGGACTTGAATTTTCCGTACACGCTGCCAGTGAACGACCGGTTCTTCAGCTTGGCGGAAACCCACTTGTTCTCCGCCGCGATTGTGAACGAAGTGCGCTTCGGGTATGTGCGCATCAACAATTCGGCGATCAATAATCCGCCGATCACTTATGCGGATTTGGGTCTCAACCGGCCGATGAGCAACATTACCAGCAGCATCTACAAGTTCACCTTTGGAAGCTCGGGATTCCAGATCGGACCGACGCCGCAGGCGGACACGTCGAACCTGCAGAATAACTTCTCCGTGACGGACACGGTTTCGTGGGTCCACGGGTCTCATGTATTCCGGTTCGGCGGCGAAATAGATTTCGTAAACCTGGACAAGCTGTTCCCGCAAACGTTCAACGGGCAGGTGTTTTTCACCAATACGCCCGGATCGACAACATCGCCATTGCCGTTTGACACCACGGACTTTCAGAATTTCCTGGTGGGCGCGCCGGAGTTCAGTTTCGGTGGCGGCGGCGTGTACAACCACAAGTACAAACAGAATGATTTTGCGGTATTTTTCCAGGACGACTGGAAAGTTACGAAGAACTTGACGTTGAACCTGGGTTTGCGCACGGAGATTATGGGGGCGTGGATCGACGGCGAGTGCCATATCGGCAACGTGCAGTCGAGCTTGACGCTGCAGGGCGAAAATCCATTTGTCTATCCTAGCTGCGTGAACAACTTGGGAGTACCCGGGTTCACGGGGACTGCGGACGCAACTACGTTCAACAACCGGTTCTCGACGGGCATCGGGCCGCGCATCGGTTTGGCGTATGACTTGTTTGGCCAGAACAAGACGACGATCCGGGCGGGTTACGGTATTTATTATGTGCGTGAAGACGTGGGCGCGGTAGACCAGCTATCGTTCCAGACTCCATTCTTGCCCATCGTTTTTGCGGGCAGCGCCCCTGGCGGGTTGACGAACTTCTTTGCGCCCTGCGCGGCATCGAACCCGAAACCGTACAGTCCATATTGCGACCCGAACACCGGCCTGGGCTCGAATCCCAATGCTTTGCCGGCGGCAGGTGTGCTGAGCAGCGCGTTCCTGCCGTGCTTGTCTGTGTTGCAAGGCTTTGTGGCAAATGGCACAAGCATGCCAACCGCGGACTCCACACAGACGCCAGTGTATGCCAACCAAGCCGGTTGCACGGGGAGTTTGCCTTCAATCAACGATTTCGCGTTGGAAGTGCCGCGCAATTTTAAAGTTCCAAGTACGCAGCAGTGGAACTTGACCGTTCAGCGAGCGTTGGGCAAGCAGTGGGTGCTCGAGGTCGGCTATGTGGGAACGCATGCGGTGCACCTGCGGGAAACTCGCGACGCGATTCAAGCGCTCGACGCATCTTCCGCGCGTCCGGTGATGGTTACCGACGTGAATGGAGTCTCGTACCAGATCACCGCGAATACGTTTTCCAATGCAATCGCGCGGACACCGACGCCAGGACTGAACGGCTATGCGGGATATCAGATTTTCGCGAACGATGCGTACTCGCATTACCACTCGCTGCAGACGACCGTGTCGCGCCGGTGGAGAGACGGTTATTTCCAGGCTGCATACACCTATTCGAAATCGACGGACGCGACTTCCACGGGCAATACCGCGTTCAATACTGCGTACAACGATCAAAGCAATATCAACGCGTCGCGAGGTCTGTCTGACTTCGACCGGCCGCATCGACTCGTGGTCAGCTATGTTTATGACCTGCCCTTCTTCCGAGACGCGCAAGGACTGAAGAGAGCGGCGCTGGGAGGTTGGGGAGTCAGTGGCGTGACCATTTTCCAGTCGGGCTTGCCGTTCTCGATTTACGATTCCGGGGCAGCCACTGCGTTTCTTGGCGCGGGCAGCACTCCCTTGCTGGGCGCACAATTGGCCCCTGGCGCGACCATTTCGGGTGGCTACACGAGCGGGGATATCCATCAACGGCTGAACGGGTACGTGAACATTAACAATTTCACGACCGTGCCGGTCATTCCCGCGAACCAGGCGATTTGCAATGGCGGCGCAGGGGACACCAATTATTGCGTTACCGGATTTGGCAACCTGGGCAGGAATATTTATCGCGGGCCTTTCCAGCAGAACTGGGACTTCTCGTTAATCAAGAATTTCCGGCTGACGGAACGGCAATCGCTGCGATTCACGGCGGACTTTTTCAACATTTGGAATCACGCCAACTTCGCGAATCCGGTGTCCACGGACGTGGAGAGCGCCGGGAACTTCGGCGTCATCACCAGTACCCGAGGTGTGCCGCGGCTGATTCAGTTCTCGCTGCGGTACGCGTTTTAAGGCAACCTCACTCACCGACGGGAAGCCACGGGTCTGAAAGACCCGCCACTACCGAAGAATTGCACTTCAAGGAACGGTGATATCATTTTTCGGCTATGGCAAACATCGCTACGCGCATTTCGGTTCTGAGCGGCGAAGGCGCGCTGGCGGTGTTTACGCGCGCTAAGGAACTGGAAAAACAAGGGCGCTCGATCATTCACCTGGAACTGGGTGAGCCGGATTTTCATCCCGCAGCGCCAGTAGTGGATGCGGTGCGCGCGGCAGCGGCGAATGGACGCGATCGCTACGTAGCGACACGAGGCATTCCGGACCTGCGTAGTGCCATCGCAACTTACCTGAAACGCACACGGAATCTCGAGGTGGCGGCGGAACAGGTGCTGGTCGCTCCGGGGTGCAAGATGGCGCTGTCGTTGACGATGATGGCGCTGATCGAACCGGGCGATGAAGTGCTGTATCCCGATCCCAGTTTCCCCATTTACCCCTCATTTTCGCGTGGATTGGGCGCAAAGCCTGTCGCGTATGCGTTGCTCGAGAAGAACGAGTTTCAGCCGGATTTGGACGAGATCGCCGCTAAAATCACGCCGAAGACACGGGTGCTGATTTTCAATTCGCCGAACAATCCCACAGGGACGGTGTTCAGCGAGAAGGCAGTTGCGGGGATTGCGGAACTGGCAAAGAAGCACGATTTGTGGGTGATCTCCGACGAAATTTACGCGCGTATCTTGTTTCGTGGCGAGTACAAATCCATCTGGGCCCTCCCGGGGATGCCGGAGCGTACAGTAATCATCGATGGATTCTCGAAGTCATTTGCGATGACGGGATGGCGGTTGGGCTATGCGGTGGCGGATAAGCGCGCGATCGACGCGTTGGACATGCTGGTGTTGAATACCTTCACCTGCACCGCGGAATTTTCTCAAGTAGCAGCGATCGAGGCGCTGAAGGATTCCACGCATGCTGTTCCGGCGATGGTGGAGGAGTACCGGAAGAGGCGTGACGTGTTCGTGAACAAATTAAACCAGATTCCGGGATTCCGATGCCAGTCGCCCGAGGGCGCGTTTTATGCGTGGGTGAACGTGGAAGAGACCGGCAAATCCGCCGAAGTGGTACAGAAGGTTTTGTTGGAAGAAGTGGGCGTTGCCGCTATCGCTGGGGCGGCGTTCGGCGCCGAAGGCAGGAACTACGTCCGGTTCTCGTTGGTGAGTGCGACGCACCTGCTGGAAGACGCACTAGAACGCATCCAGCGAGCGGCTATGCATTGGCGAGCGGCGGTATCGCGCTAAGCAGCGAACGACGAGCTTGGTTCAGGAGAATAGTTGATATGAATCGTGTATTGCGCGTTGGAGTCGCGGTTGCACTTGCCGCAGGTGTGGCTGCTTCGGCCAGGGGACAGGCGCGGCCTTATCCGGCTGGCGATGTGAAGAAAACGTACGAGCGGCTGCTGAAGCAGATGGACGCGATTCCGATGTTTGACAATCATTCGCACACCGGTTTTGCGGACGATACGGACGTCGACGCCATGGCAGCACCGCCGGACGAGAGCGCCACGTTGCGGCTTCGCGAAGACAATCCGGAATTCGTGGCCGGAGCCAAAGCGCTGTTTGCGTATCCTTACAACGACTTTGCTCCCGATCACGCGAAATGGTTAGCGGACAAGAAGAAAGCCGCGGAGCAAGCGGGCGGAACGGGATACTTCGACAGCCTGCTGGACAAGCTGAACGTGGATATATGTTTGGCGAATCGCGCGATGATGGCGCCCTATCTCGATCCGAAACGGTTTCATTGGGTATTTTTCGGCGATTCGTTTTTCTTCCCGTTCGACAATAGCCAGCAAAGAGCCAGCACGCCGGACATGGGTGTTTATATCCCGCTGCAGGAGAAAATGCTCTCGCGCTACAAGAAACAGGAAGGAGTCGAAGGGCTACCTTCGGATCTGACGGGCTACGAGGACTTGGTGCGGCGCACCATGGCTGACAACCAGCAGAAGCACGGCGGGGTGGCCATCAAATTTGAGGCTGCCTACTTTCGTACGTTGTATTTCACGGACCCGCCGCGAGAACACGCTGAGGTGATTTACAACAAATACCGCGCAGGCGGAGTTCCCACGCCGGGGGAATACCGCGAATTCCAAGACTACATTTTTCGGGTGATGGTGGATCAAGCGGACAAGCTTCATTTGCCGATGCATTTCCATTCGGCGGTGGGGATTGGCGACTACTTCAGCTTGCGGAATGGCAACGTTTTGAATCTGGAAAACGTGCTGCGCGACCCGCGATACAAGAATGTCACCTTTGTGTTGCTCCACGGAGGGTGGCCGTATGAGCGCGAAGCCGCGCTGCTGACGGCGGTGAAGAAAGTCTACCTGGATACGTCGTTCCAGTCGGAGATGCTGTATCCGTCGCAGTTCAAGGATGTGTTGAAACAAATGCTCACGCTGTTTCCCGACAAGATGATGTACGGCTCGGATGCCTTTCCCTTCAACGATGCGCTCGGGGCGGAAGAGAGCATGTGGCTGGCCGCGCACACGACGCGAACGGCGCTGGCCGCGGCGCTGGCGGAGCTTGTGGAGGAAGGCGCGGTCAGTGAATCGAAGGCGCTGGAGTTGGCGCGCGGATATTTGCACGACAACGCCGCGCGGCTTTATGGAGACCTGAAGAAATGAACAGCAAACCTGCCTGCAAGTACATTCCGTGGAGCAGTGTCGAACACGAGGAACTGAACGAGCTGATTGGCCGGGAAATGGTCGTGGGCGATAACCTGATGCTGGCGCGTGTGTTTCTGAAGAAGGGCGCGCATGTGCCTCTGCATCATCACCACAACGAGCAGGTCACCTACATTCTGGAAGGCGCGCTGAAATTCGCCATCGATGGGAAAGAGATTGTGGTGCGTGCGGGCGAGGTGTTGTGCATTCCTTCGAACATGCCGCACGAAGCGTGGGCGGTGGAGGATACGCTGGATTTGGACGTTTTCAACCCACCCAGAGAAGACTGGCTGAACAAATCAGACGACTATCTGCGGTTGGGCATTCCGCGGGAGTAGCTCAATACAGTTTGTTGTGATGACCAGAAGCCTGGATGCTGCCCTTCATGGCGCCACGCGCGGCGCGAGCAACCGAGTTCGAGGGGCACTTCGAACTGCCGGGTGCGCTACCAGATTTTGCACGATTGTTCGCGGACCATCGGGTCACCCTTCTTACAGCCGAATGCTTTCGCAAAAGCGTCCATGTTGGAGAGCGGGCCGTTACCACGGAACCGAGCCAGGGGATGAGGGTCGGTGTTGGTTTGCAGGCGTGCAGCTTCGGCACGTTGGTTCGCTCCCCAGACTTGCGCCCAACCCAGGAAAAAGCGCTGCTCTGGCGTAAAACCGTCGATATCTTTCGGGCGCTTGCCCTGGATCGACTTTTCGTAGGCAGCATAGGCAATCGTCAGTCCACCGAGATCGCCAATACTTTCGCCCAGTACCAGCTTGCCGTTCTGATGCAGCCCGGGCTCGACTTCATAGCCATTGAACTGATTGACGACGCAATCTCCGCGTTCCGTGAAATTCTTGCGGTCTTCTGGCGTCCACCATTCGTGAAGATTGCCTTGCCCGTCGAACTTCGAGCCTTGATCGTCGAAGCCATGGCTGATTTCGTGGCCGATGACCGCGCCTATGCCGCCATAGTTCACGGCGTCATCTGCATTGGGGTTGTAGAAGGGCGGCTGGAGAATGCCAGCGGGAAAAACGATCTCGTTCATGCTGGAACTGTAGTAGGCGTTGACGGTGGGCGGAGTCATGCCCCATTCGGTACGATCGACAGGTTTACCGATTTTCGCGAGTTGCCGCGCGTATTCGAATTCCGTGCTGCGACGCAGATTGGCGTCATAAGAAGCGCGATCAATGGAAAGCTTGGAATAATCGCGCCACTTGTCGGGATAGCCGATCTTGACGGTGAAGGCTTCGAGTTTAGCGAGGGCCTGTTTTTTGGTATCAGGGCCCATCCAGGTAAGCGTTGGAATATCTTCGCGAAGCGCAGCGATCAGATTGTTAACCATTTCTTTGGCGCGGGCCTTGGCAGCGGCGGGGAAATACTTCTCCACGTAAGCCTGTCCGAGGGCCTCGCCTAAATTGCGGTCGGTCGACTGAACGCAACGCTTCCAGCGCGGCAAAATCTCTTTGGTGCCGGAAAGTTTGCGGTCGTAAAAATCGAAATTTTCCTGGACAAAACTCTCGGGCAGCGCGGGAGCGTTTGCGTGGAGAACGTGCCAGCGCAGATAAATTTTCCAGTCGGAAAGCGGAACGCTGGAAAGCTCCGAATTCATAGCCTTGAAGAATTCGGGTTGGCGAATGTTCACATTTTCAACGGGCGGAGCGCCGATTTCGCGAAGGTACGCTTGCCAAGGCCAATCGGGAGTGACTGTCTTCAAATCGGCGACCGGCATGGGATTGTAGTTTTTTTCTGGATCGCGGAGTTCGACACGAGTGCGGGAAGCTTTGGCCAGCGCGGTTTCGATACTCATGACGATTTTGGATTCGCTTGCTGCTTTGTCTGGCGGGTCGCCCGCAAGGGTGAACATCCTGGCGACGTGCTGTTCATAATCCGCGCGAAGTTGTTTGGATTTGTCGTCGTCGCGGAAGTAGTAGTCGCGATCCGGCATGCCGAGTCCGCCTTGACTGGCTTGAGCGATGACGCGGGTACTGTCCTTGATGTCCTGGCCAGAGCTGAAACGGAACAGGACACCCGCTCCCTGTTGCTGAAGCTTTGCGATCAAGGCATCGAGAGCCTTGCGATCGTTAATGGCATCAATGGCGCTGAGATCACCGGCAATGGGTTTCAATCCGGCGGCTTCGATGGCGGCTGTATCCATGCAACTGGAGTAGAAATCACCGATTTTTTGTTCGTTCGAACCGGAGGGCGCATTGGTTTTGGCGGCGGATTCGAGAATGGTGCGCATGGCAGTGAGATTGTTATCCCGAAGCTGCGTGAACGTTCCCCAGGAAGAATATTCCGGCGGAATCGGATTGGCTTTCATCCAACTCCCCATGGCGAACTCGTAAAAGTTCTCACATGGTTTGCAGCTTCTGTCGAGATTTTCGAGCGAGAAGCCCCAGGAGGAATCGGCCGCGACATGAGCGGTATGAGAACTGAAGAGAAGCATTGTGGCGAGGGCGAGCAGCGGCAACAAACTGAGCAACGAACGGAGTCGACTCATAGGCGATTTACTCCTGTTGAGATTGGAACAGGAAGAAGAGAGCATGATTTTTTCGATTGCCTTTTTGGGCGCTTCAAAAACATCGCCCGAAACCAACGCCCCGCATCAGAACGCGGCCCCTGCAAAACAGCCTATTTAGCGGCAACCTGCGGGAGTGTAGCAGAAGTTGCGATTTTCGTGGTATGGGCACTCCTGCCTGAACTGGTTTTTAGCCCGCAGCCAAAGTGACTGTGCCACTATTCCGGCGCAGTGCAATCGACGGGCGTAGCCTGCAGCAGGTCCGTCAAAATCTGCGGTGAGATGCCGACGAGAAAGCCGCGGCGGCCTCCATTGATGTAGATCATGGGCAGCGCTAATACTGAGCGTTCGACAAACATGGGAAGCGGCTTGCGGAGTCCGAATGGCGAGGTACCACCGACTTGGTAACCGCTGTGTCGTTGGGCGACGTCCGGCTTACAGGGTTCGACGCGTTTGGCGCCAATCTGACGAGCCAGATTCTTCAAGCTAATTTGGCGGTCACCATGCATGAGGACGATGAGTGGATGCGCTTCCTGATCCTGCATGACGAGCGTTTTGACAACTTGATGCTCGGGAACGCCGAGTTGCCGGGAAGATTCCGCGGTGCCGCCGTGTTCAACATAATCGTAGATGTGCTCGGTGAAAGGTACGGCGTGTTGGCGTAAAAAAACTGTGGCCGGGGTCTCGGATGCGTGTTCCTTTCGGCCCATCGCGATCTTCGGGTGTGTGGGTTACTTCGCGTTCTGCGGAGCTAAATAATCCTTTTCGTATTTGGCGAGATCGACCTTCTGCCAATCGCCGCGCTCGATGGCTTCGCGAATTTGAGTGGGATTTTTGCCTCTACGAGTCTGCTCGTACGAATAGAAAACTTCCTTCTGACAAATGTCACAGCCGGAACCGTGGCGGCTGACGAAGCAATCGAGCAGGCTGCCATGGCCATGGCTGCGATCACAATGGCAATAGCAGGGCTGCTGATAAAGAACTTTCTTGACGCGACCGGCGACGACGTAGGCATTGAAGACAAGCTTTTCCGTGTAAATGGAGGGATCCATCGTGGGAGGCAAATCTCCCGTGGGAGGCTGAGCGTGAAACGCGGGCACAGGTTCGGCAGTGCCGCTGGAAGCGTGATCCATCCCCGGCATTTGCTGCTGGGATTGCGACGCAGCGAATTGAGGAAGGAGCAAGAGCATCGCGCCGAGTGCAATAAGGGTGAAGGTGGTCGCAAATTTGCCCAGGCTATTCATAGTGTCCTCTTTCCGGCTAATTTCTGGACGAATCCACTGTACGTCGAATGGCTTGCGGTTCAAAGTTCAAAGTTGATGCGGGTTAGCGGATGATTGCGGGGTGCAGAATCGTAGCGTTTGTCGCGGAAGCGGCGCGGTCTGCCAAATGTTTTTCACGCAGATGCCGGTGCACACGGCGGCCCCAAGTCTTCACGAAGGAATAGTTGAGCGCGCCACCAATGGCGGAACTGGCCAAGGGCACGAGCCGGCCGACCCATCGTTCCGCGCTTTCTTCACCAAGATGTACAGCCAAACGAGTCGCCAGGCGCGGCGCTAGTTTCTCGATCATCTGCTTTTCGGCGATGTCTTTTCCAAAATCGATGCCTGCAGCGGAAGCTGCGGCCATCCACATTTGCAGACGCCGCTCTTCCCCATCGCCTTCGAATCCATAAAGGAGGCAAAGCTTTTGAATCAGACGAAGCGTGATCAGCGTGAGAAAACCCGTGTCGGGAATAACGGTGATCACCCCGCCCAGTCCGAAACCCGCGCCCTGAGCCATCGCCAGACGCTGAGCGTCGTGGATAAGGCGCTCGGCAATTGCGTCCAATTTTTCCAACGGCGCGTCCTTCATCCGGCCAAAATGGGGAACCCACAACCCGTGCTTCTCCGCGAGATTGCGGCGAAATTCCTCGGGATCGATTTCGACCGATTTTAACCCGCGCAACATCCCGAAGCGCAAGAAACGTCCCACTGCGCGCCCCGCGATCGACTTTGGTAACTTCGCCATTCGGTCTAGCATCCTATGACGGATTAGAACCGGTCAAGGGGTCTCGCAGTTGTACCGCTATTTCGGGCCGAATTGACTGGCTGGCGACATTAGAACTCGCGTGCTACTTGACGCGGAGAAAGTTTTGGGTAAACTGCGTTTTTGCTATGGCGACAATCGCTCCAATGCTGCCGGCTGAAGTGATTGCGGATCTGGATTTTCCGCAACGTGAAGCGGCGTTCTTTTACGGTTTGTTCCTGCGGGGACATCCCCCGGAACAATTGCGCCGGGACATTGAGGTGCCCGCGGCGGTGCTCGCAAAATGGCATAAGGATGCTGAACGCGAGCCGCAGCTTCGCAGCGTGTTTGCGCGCATGGTGGAGTACCGGCGGCACGTGCTGGCTATTTTCGATGCGCTGATCGGCTCTGACCGGCAGCACCGGCACGTTCAATAAAATCCACTTTCCTCAAGCCCAGCATACTAGTACGCCCATCTCCACTGGTCTGCAGTATTCTTCGTAAGTCACTGATCCACAAGGCAACTTAGTGGCGATCGCGCTCGTCTAACACAAAAACAGGGGCAAAGTGTTTTTAAATGAGCGAGATTCGCGAATTGACGCACGCTAAATGGGGGACTAAAATCGTTTTGGCGTTGGGGTGTCTGTAATGACAAACTTTTCAAAGAGAATCTTCGCGTTTTTGACGACGTTCGCGCTGCTCATTCTTCCGGTTGCCGCGCAGCAAGCGCAAGACCCGCTTCCAGACATTCCGCAGAACCAAAAACTCACCAAAGAACAAAAGCAGAAGATGAAGAAGACCCTCAAAGAGTTGGATACGCCTTACAAAAAATGGCTCGATGAGGATGTGGTGTATATCATTTCGCCGGACGAACGAAAGCTCTTCCTCCAGCTTTCAACGAACGAAGAACGCGAACAGTTTATCGAGCAGTTCTGGCTGCGTCGCAGTACCAATCCTGATCTCCCGGACAACGATTTTAAAGAAGAACATTATCGCCGAATCGCTTACGCGAACGAGCATTTTGCTTCGGGTATTCCCGGGTGGAAAACGGATCGCGGACGAATTTACATCATCTGGGGCAAGCCCGACGAAATTGAATCGCATCCCACTGGAGGAACTTACGACCGGCCGATGGAAGAAGGCGGCGGTTCCACCACGACGTATCCGTGGGAACGCTGGCGCTATCGCTACCTGGAAGGGATTCAGGAGAACGTGGAACTGGAATTTGTCGATCCCACCGGCAGCGGCGAGTATCACCTGACGATGGATCCTTCCGAGAAGGACGCATTGCTGCACGTACCTGGCGCGGGACTCAGCCTGCTGGAATCGATGGGTATGGCGTCCAAGGCGGATCGCTTCACGCGTTCGGACGGGACGAATCTCCCCACATCCCTTGGTGGCACACCCGCGAGCCTGAACGAATTCACTCGGTTGGAACTGTACGCAAAGGTGCAGCGGCCACCGGAAGTGAAATACAAGGACCTGGAAGCTATCGTAACGTCGCGCATGGTGCGCGATTCCTTGAAGTTCGAGTACCGGACGGATTTCCTGAAAGTGACCAGCGACACGGTGCTGGTGCCGGTTTCGGTGCAGATTCCGAACAACCAGTTGTCCTTCAAAGGCAAAGACGGCGTGCACTCTGCCGAGATCAACATTTTCGGGCGGGTAAGCACGCTGACGGGCAGGGTTGTGCAGACTTTCGAAGATTCCGTGCTGAAGGATTATCCAGACTCGCTGTTTGCGATGGCCGTCAAGCAGCAGTCGATCTATCAAAAGGCCTTGCCGCTGCGCCCTGGCCTGTACCGCTTGGATTTGGTGGTGAAAGATGTAAGCAGCGGAAATGTCGGCGCGGTGAACACCAGGCTGGCAGTGCCGCGTTATGACGAGGACAAGCTCGAGGCGAGCACGCTGATTCTGGCTGACCAGATTGAACACGTTCCGGCGAAACAGGTAGGGACGGGTCAGTTCGTGCTGGGTTCGTCGAAAGTTCGTCCGAAGCTGGATGGGAGTTTTACCACTGCACAAAAAATGGGCATCTACCTTCAGGTGTACAATCTCAAACCCGATGAGAAGACCCACAAATGCGATGCGGCCTTCGTGTATACCGTGAAGCGAGGCGACCAGCAGGTTATGCAGTTCAAAGAGACGTCTGCGGAAATGAAGCAGACGGGGGACCAGGTCACGATCGAGCGGCTTTTGCCTCTAGCCACGCTGGCGCCCGGTAAGTATACTCTGGAGGTCAGTGCGACTGATAAGTTGGCGCAAAGCACGATTTCGCGCTCGGCCGAATTTTCGATTAAGGCTCCGATAGAGCAGAAGGCAGCTGCGAACGTAGCGCCGGGGAGGTAGAAGTGAAGCACGGACCGCTCCTGTGCTTCGGTGTTTTATTTGCACTTGCTGCTGGTGTGTGTGGCAGCGTACCTCGAGCGGAGGCGCAGTCGCAGGCGCGGCACAAGGCTGCCGCAGGCACCATCAGCGGAATCGTTCGCGATCCTTCCGGCATCCCACAGCTCGGAGCCAGCGTAGAAATTTTTGCCGAAGCTCCTGGCGTTCTTCTCAGCACGCAACTCCTCACCAACACCGAGGGAGCATTCCGGGCCGACAATTTGCCATCCGGCTTCTACACCGTGCGCGTGACGCTCGCCGGATTCCTGCCCACGCTCGAAAAGCACATTCAAATCACTTCGAATTTGACGACGGTTGTACGAGTGCAGCTGGAATCGCTTTTTGCCTCGATCGAAAGCTTGCGGCGCGCCCCTGCGAATGGCAACTCGGAGCCAGACGATTGGAAGTGGGTGTTGCGTTCAGCTTCCGGGATGCGACCGGTACTGCAATGGCACGAAGAGGACACGGATGACACTTCCGCCGTGGTGGCTGACCTGATCGCGCCGAGGCAGTTGGGCCAGATCGAATTTACGGGCGGCGCCAGGAGACCAGGATCGGTGTCCAATATTGATGCGGCGCCGGGCACCGCGTTCGCGTACGACCAGCGCCTCGATCACGACAATCAGCTGGTATTCGCCGGCCAGGTCAGCTATGACCAGGATGCGCCCGCCGGCGGATTGGCCACAGTGTGGCTGCCGATGGGCTCGAAACTGGACAGTCCGAGAAGCACGCTGGTTCTGCGCGAAGCGAAGATTGGCCCGGGTGGCCCGGTTTTTCGTGGTGTGCGAATCGACCAAAGTGGCTCGATGAATTTCGGCGACCGTGTCACGCTGCGCGTTGGGGGCGAATACGTGCTGGTCGGCGCCGGTGGCTCTGCCTGGGACATCCGGCCACGCATCGATGTGGACAACCGGATTTCGCAGAACTGGTATCTGGATGCGATCTATGCGGCGCTTCCGGCTGGCGTCACGAATGAGGACAACTCCATCGCCAACCTGACCGAAGTGGCTGCGCCGAATGCTTTGTCTACCGCAATGGACCAACTGGACGCCTTTCCCGCATTACTGTGGCGCGATGGCCGGGCTGTTCTGGAAAATGGACGGCACGAAGAATTGGCAGTGGAACGCAAGCTCGAGTCCCACAGCGTGTTTCAAATTGCCGTATTCCATGACGACAATCGCCACGTCGCGCTGTTTGGGAAGGGCTCTGATCTGCCGACGGCCGAGTATTTCCAGGATTACTATTCGAATGCGTTTGCCTATGACGGTGGGTCGTCCGTTTCCTGGGGCACGCGAGCTGCGCTGCGCGAGCGGATTTCGAATGATTTGGAATTAACCACGATTTATGCATTTTCCGGATCGCTGGCGCCGGTTACGGCGGGTGATGGAGCGCTCCGAGACGTGTTGAGAACGGTTCCGCGTCACTCAGCGGCGGTGAAGTTGACGGGTAAGGTCCCGGTCACGGGAACAAGACTGACCGCCGGGTACAAGTGGGTGAGCGGGTTGGCCCTGTCTCGAGTAGATCCTTACGGTGAAGCTGTCTACGACATCAATCCGTACCTTCACATCGGAATTCGCCAGCCGCTTCCTTGGCCGACGATTGGTCACTGGGAAGCGAATGCAGAGTGCGACAACCTCCTCGCCCAAGGAAACGTGCCGCTGAGCACACGGGATGGCCAAGTGACGATCGTGCCGGCATTTCGTAGCTTTAGGGGCGGAGTCAGCCTGCAATTTTGAGTGGAGACAGAGTCTGGAAAGCTGTATTTCGCCTACGATAAACTGGAAGTAGCACCCACCCCGCCTGTTAAGATTCTGTAACATCATTGGTTTTAAAGGACTTATTCGGTTGCGTATCTACTAAGAATGGAAGGGGACTTGCTCCGCCCAAGTGCTACAGTATCGACCAGTGGATCCTCTGGTATGAAGGAAAGTCTGCGTGTCAGTGTGGGTGCGGTAGTACTGGCGCTAGCTACCCTAGCGGCAGTTATATTCGCATGGCTGAACTTTCTGCAGCGCTCTCACTATGACCTGGTCGATGACGGCGTTGCTTGGACGGACAATGGCTCCGCGATTGAGGCTTGGAAGGTAACGCCCGGATCGCCTGGGGCGGCAGCGGGCATCCGGCCGGGCGACGACCTGCTGGCCATTGACGACATTCCGGTTCAAAACGAAAGACACGTGGCGCAGCGTTTGTTTCGCGCAGGGCTCTGGACGCAATTGCGGTACAGGCTCTCGCGCGGCGGCGAAGAGTTTGAAACCCGCCTGATCACAGCTCCCGCACAGAAACCGCTAGCGGTAGAAAACTATGAACGGATCGTTGGCCTGCTCTACCTGTTCATCGGGCTATTCATTTTCGTTCGAAGGTGGAACGCGCCGAAAGCCGTGCATTTTTATGTGTTCTGCCTGGTGTCATTCATCCTGTATTCGTTTCACTACAGCGGGAAGCTGGATACGTTCGATTTGGAAGTGTACTGGTCAGGAATTGTTGCGCAGTTGCTCGCGCCAACGCTGCTGCTGCATTTCGCTCTGGTGTTTCCCGGACGCGCCGGCCTTGACCGTAAGAACATCCTGAAAATCGCAGCAATTTATGCTGTCCCTGCGGCAATTCTCACAATTCACCTGCTCACGGCGTTTAATGCGCTTGGGTTTGTGCCTTCGGTGCGCTCGCGGATTGTTCTGGAGCAGATGGAATACAGCTTCCTTGGCGCGTATTTTCTTGCCGCGGGATTGGTTTTTTACCTGAGCTACCGGCACTCCCGGTCGGGAGTTTTGCGGCAGCAGTTGAAGTGGTTGACTGGTGGAACGTTGGCGGGCAGCTTGCCGTTCACACTGCTCTACGTGTTGCCGTACTTGGTGGATCCTCAATCGCGCCCGTGGACGCAATACTCGACCATTACGTTGGTGCTGATTCCGTTGTGTTTCGGTTACGCCATCATTCGTTACCGGCTGATGGATGTGGACATCATCTTCAAGCGGGGTTTGGCGTATACGGCGGCAACCGCGGCGGTGGCGGCGGTTTATTTTGGGCTGGTCGCGCTGATTGCGGAGATTTTCCATGCGCAGGCACCCGGGCCTGTCGCTGGGATGATCGCGATCGTGATTGCGGCGTTTCTGTTCCAGCCCTTTCGTGAAGGAATCCAGGCGCGGCTGGACCGATTTTTCTATCGCGACCGATTGAATTACCGGCGAACGCTCATCGAGTTCGGGCGAACGCTCACGAACGAGGTTCGCTTGGAGCCGATGCTCGGGTCCGTAATGGACCGGGTTTCGCAGACATTGCTGGTGGACCGCTTGGCGATATTCGTGGAAGACCCGCAACGATTCGGGCAAATGCGACTGGCGCGCTCCATGGGAGTGCGCTTGGTGGAACCCCTGGACCTGAGTTTTCTCGCGGCTACCCGGCCAGAATTCCAGAGTGGTCCCATTTTCTTCGAATCGCCGCGAAGCGCCCGCGACGTGAGCGAATCGGTTCGGCGCACGTTGGAACAATTAGAACTGAACTACTTCATTCCGTGCCGGATCCGCGACCATACCGTGGCAGTTTTGGGACTTGGCAAAACCGTGGATGGGGATTACCTCTCGAGCGACGACGTAGAACTCGTACAAACGATCGCTGGATATGTGGCGATCGCATTGGACAACTCGCAACTCTATACGTCGTTGGAGCAGAAGGCCATCGAGGTGGCGCGGCTCAAGGACTTCAGCGAAAACATTGTGGAGTCGCTGAACGTTGGTGTTTTCGCAGTGGACTTGCTGGGCACCGTGGACGCTTGGAACAGCCGTATGGAACAACTGATTGGGGTAAGCCAAAACGACGCTGTGGGCAAGCCCTATGCCCAGCTGTTGCCGGCAGACCTGGTGTCGGAAATCGAAGCGCGCGGCGACGAAGAGCAGGTCACAGGAATTTACAAGCATCGCCTGGAGCATTCCGGACATTCCGCGATCCTGAATGTTTCGATCACACCGCTGGTCAGTAAATCCGGCGAAAAGATCGGGCGCTTGCTATTGTTCGACGACGTGACGCAACGAGAGCGGATGGAAGAGCAGATGTCTCAGACGGAGAAGTTGACGTCACTCGGACTGCTGGCGGCGGGTGTGGCGCATGAAGTGAATACGCCACTGGCGGTGATTTCGAACTACATACAGATTCTGGCCAAACAGATGCCGGAAGGGGACCCGCGGCACGCGATTATCGAGAAAATCGTGAAGCAAACTTTTCGTGCCAGCGAAATTGTGAACAATTTGCTGAACTTCTCTCGCACCGGCCCCACGCAACTCGGCGACGTCGATGTAAACCAGGTTGTCGAAGAAACGTTATCGCTGGTAGCGCATCCCCTGAAGACTTCGCACATCCAGGTGGTGAAGCAGTTGGGCACATCTTTGCCGGCGGTGCGTGGCTCCGCGAATAAGTTGCAGCAAGTGTTTCTGAACCTGTTCTTGAACGCCAGGGATGCCATGCCGGCCGGGGGCATGTTGGAAGTGCGTACTGCGGCGCATAATGGCAGTGTCGAGATCGAGATAGTGGATACGGGCAACGGGATTGCCCGTGAACACATCCATAAAATCTTCGACCCGTTCTTTACCACCAAACCGGGAGGACGAGGCACCGGCCTGGGACTCAGCGTTAGCTACGGAATCATTAAGGAACACGCGGGAAAAATTGACGTCCGATCAACACCGGGGCGCGGAACCTCGTTCCATGTGGAATTTCCTGCAGTAAGGAAAACAGTTCATGTCTAAGGGATCCATTTTAGTCGTAGATGACGAATCGGAGATTCGCGAAGGCCTTGAGCTTTTGCTGAAGACCGAGGGCTATGCGGTCTCGAGCGCGGAGACTGCGCTTTCCGGGTTATCGCGGTTGGAAGAACGTCCTTTTGATTTGATGTTGTTGGACGTGAGCCTTCCGGACGGCAACGGAATTGAAATGCTCAAGGACGTGCACCGGCAGGATCCTCATTTACCCATCGTGCTGATTACGGCGTACGGGTCAATTGAGATGGCGCGGGCAGCGTTCAAGAGCGGGGCAATGGACTACATCACCAAGCCCTGGTCGAATGATGAGCTTCTGGCGCAGGTGGCGCAGGCTGTGGAAGCGCGGCGGTTGCGCGAGGAAAACGTACAGCTCAAGCGCGCACTGAAGCAACGATTCAATTTCCCCAACATTGTGGGTAAGGGCGAGAAGATGCTGGCGCTGTTGGACCTGGTAACGCAAGTTGCCGCATCGCGCTCCACCGTTTTGATCAGCGGGGAAAGTGGAACGGGAAAAGAGCTGATCGCCAAAGCGATCCATTCGGCTTCGCCGCGCGTGGATAAGGCATTCGTTCCCGTAAATACTGGATCCATTCCAGTCGACTTGCTGGAATCGCAATTATTCGGACACGTGAAAGGCGCATTCACCAGCGCGGTCAGTTCGAAAAAAGGATTGTTCGAAGTAGCGGATCAAGGAACCATCTTCTTCGATGAAATCGCCACGGTCAGTCCGGAAACTCAGGCGAAGCTTCTGCGCGTGATTCAAGAGCGCGAGTTTATGCGCCTGGGCGGTACCGAACAGCTGAAGGTGGATGTTCGCATCGTAGCGGCCTCCAACGTGGATCTTCTTTCCCTGGTGAAGGAAGGAAGATTCCGCGAGGACCTGTACCACCGGCTGAACGTCATTCACTTGAGACTTCCCCCGTTGCGGGAGCGCCGCGAGGACATTCCGCTTCTGCTTGCGCATTTTATGGAGCGCTTTTGTCAGGAAAACTCGAAACCGCTGCGCCATTTCACGCCCGGCTCGATGAAGCTGCTAATGGACTATGACTGGCCCGGAAATGTGCGTGAACTGGAAAACGTGGTGGAACGCGCGGTAGTGCTCTCCACGCAAGAGCGGGTTGATGTGGACCTGCTCCCCGATGCCATTCGAAGCAAGGAAATCGTGCGTGGCGTGCGCCTGCAAATGTCTGAATTTCTGCCTCCGCTGCCCGGCGAACCCGGGTCACGGACCGCCGCGGACCATCCGAACCCGACACTTTTTCAGATCATGGACGAAGTTGAGCGGCGCATTATCGTGGATATGCTGGAACGCTGCGGTTGGAACCAGACCGAAGCCGCGGAGCGATTCTTAATCCCGTTGTCCACGTTGAACCAGAAAATCAAAAGGCTGGGTATTGACGTGCGTCGGCGCGGGCGCGGCGAAGAAAGTGGAAACGGCAAGTAGCGCAAATCGCCTTCGGGACAGTGGCTTTTCCCCTGTTCAGTTTCATGTTGCATAGTTGGTGCTGCTTTAGGCACAGTAATCTCAGATGATTCTGCGTCTGTCCGATTCCCTGTCACGAGCGTTAATTGTCGCCGTAGCTTTGGCTGTCGGTTTGGTGGTGTCTTTCTTTGCGGTGAGGATGGCGATTGCAGCCTACGAGTCCCAGGGTGAAAGCGCCAAGCGGCTGGAAACCGCGGCGCGGCTGGAGCCACATAATTTCGCCTACTGGTATCAACTCGGGCGTTATCAGCAGTACAACCTGGAACAGCCAGACGCCACGCTTGCGGAAAGCTCCTATCGAAAAGCCATCGCATTAAACCCCTACGATACGGATGCATGGCTAGACCTTGCGACCGCGTACGAACTGGATGGAAACGTAGAACCGGCGCGGCAAGCGTATCTGCAAGCGAAAAAGAGCTATCCCGTTTCAGCTGATGTGTCGTGGAGGTATGGGAATTTTCTGCTGCGGCAAGGTGAACAGACGGAAGCTTATGCGGAGTTAAGGCGTGCCATTGATGCTGACCCTTTGCGGGCACCCGCAGCCTTTTCACGCGCTTACCGGACCAACCCTGACATTCAGGACCTGCTCCAGCGGTTGTTGCCCGCGAAGCAGGACGTTTACGTTGGGGTGATTTGGGAAGCGCTCAGTGCGAGCCAACTCGCTGTGGCGAAGACGGTTTGGAAGCAGTTGATCGCCCTGCACCCGCACTTGCAAATGCGCGATGTGAATCGCTTTGCCGACATTTTCCTGCAATCTCGCGAATACAGTGAGGCTTGGCAGGTGTGGGACCGGGGCACCGCAACAATGAACTTGCCGCCACTTTTTCAGCCGCAAACCTCCGTGGTGTGGGATCCCAGCTTTGAAACAGACGTAAAGAATCAATCGTTCAGCTGGCATTATTCACCGCTCAGTCAGGGAGTAAGCGTCGGACTCGACCAGACGGAAAAACTTTCTGGAAAGCAGTCTCTTCGGTTGGGGTTCGATGGACGGCACAATCCAGACCTCGAAATAGCTTGCGTTCTTACGATCGTGCAGCCCAGCACGGCATATCGATTCTCAGGCTGGCTCAAAACAAAAGAACTCACCGGCGACCAAGGAATCGAATTCCGGCTGAGACCAATCCAAGATAGCGGTGCGTCAACGACTCTGAAGACCCAGCCGGCGATTGGCACGAATCCCTGGACGCTAGAGGAGCAAAATCTGACCACTGGGGTAAACGTGCATCAAGTGCAGATTTGTGTGCTGCGTGAGGCCAGCGAAAGTCTGGATGTGCGTATTGCGGGTACGGCGTGGATCGATGACGTTAACTTGCTGCCAGATGCCGCGGAGCATCGCAAACCATGAGATTTTACCGCGTGGGCATCTGCTGCCTGCTGGCGTTTGCGGTACTGGCTTTTGGGGCGGTCGAGGAGTGGGCGCAAGCGGTGCTGGAGATCGGGGCCGCGATTCTTCTGATCGCGTGGTCGCTTCGGCAATACCGGCTCAAAGCCGAACAACTGGTTTTTCCGCCGGAATTTTTGCCCTTGTGCGCGTTCGCTGTCGTGGCCGTCGTGCAATTTGCGTTTCATCTCACGGCCTCGCGCTATGAAACCCGTGTTGAGCTGCAACTGCTGTTCGCGTATTTAGCGATTATTTTCCTGATATCCCAGGCCTATATGCGGCGAGGCCACTGGCGGGGGTTCGTATGGTTTCTGATGACGCTGGGATTCTCCGTGTGCGTTCTGGGAATCCTGCAGCACTTGACGTTCAACGGAAAGCTTTACTGGTTCCGAGTGATGCGTTATGGCGGGCTGCCTTTCGGACCCTACGTGAATCGAAATCACTTTGCGGGATTCGCGGAGTTGATCATTCCGATAGCGCTGGTGCCGCTGGTGCTCGGGAAAGTGCGGCGCGAACGGGTTCTGCTGGTGGCGGTGTTTGCCGTGGTGCCCATTGTGGCGCTGATTTTGTCGGCGTCGCGCGGAGGAATCGTCAGCTTCGGGGTAGAGATGGTGATCCTGTTTCTGCTGATGTTGATCCGGCGGGTGCACGGTCGTTACGTCATCGCAGGAGGGGTGGTGTTGCTGGTTGCGGTGCTGGCGGTGTCCTGGATTGGCGTGCAGCAAGTTCTGACGCGATTTTCCGGGCAGAACTTGGAAGTGTCGGTGGCGAAGCGCTCCGCCATGCGAAGGGACACTTGGCGGCTGTTCAAGGATCATCCGGTCCTGGGAACGGGATTAGGAACGCTGGAGATGGTGTTCCCGCCTTACGACACGTTGTACGACGGAAAAGTGGTGAATCATACCCACAACGATTATCTGGAGGCGCTCGCGGAGACCGGGATCATCGGAGGGCTGTGCTGCGTGTGGTTCTTAGGCGTGCTATCGATTAACGCCTTGAAGGGCATCGCCAGTACCGACAATTCGTTCGGATCGATTCTGAACCTTTCCGGAATCGTGGGATGTAGTGGGATACTCGTGCATAGTCTGGTAGACTTCAACCTGCACATACCTGCGAACGCCCTGCTATTTTTTGTCTCAGCCCACATGGCGGCTGTCCGCCTCGCACCTGCCGTCCCAGCGACAGGGGATAGCCATTCGCATAGTGGGCACAAACGAAAACAGTAGAAATGCAATTGGGAACAGACTGTATAATGACGCGAGGGGGTCATCCGAAGTGAAAGGCGTAGCAGTGTGCCGACGCTGGGGTTATCTTCTGGCGTGGCTTGGGTTTACTTTCCTTTTCCACAGCGGATTCTGCGTGTCTGCGCAGCAACTTTCCGTGATCGGTACCGCGCAGGAAACAAATGAGCGCATCCATTCCCTGGGAACCGTAGCAAAATCCGGTCCGCACGAATACACCATCGGCAATGGCGATTTGTTGAGTGTTTCGGTATTTGATGTGCCAGAGCTGACGCGCGACTTGCGTGTCAGCCAGTCCGGCACCATTGCGCTTCCGCTGGTCCCCACGCGGTTGCACGTTTCTGGATTAACGGAGAGTCAAGCTGAGCAGGTGATCGCGGATGTGCTGCAAGCCAACGGGCTGGTGAGCCATCCCGAAGTGGGCGTCGTGGTGAAAGAGCACAGGAGCAAGCCCATCACCATCGTGGGCGCGGTCAATCACCCCATGGTTTACGAGGCGGATCGCCCGGTGACGGTGCTGGAAGCCCTCGCCGAGGCAGGTGGCATCAGCAATGACGCTGGCGACACAATCATTATCACTCGCGCGCATACCTCGTCCTTTGTCATGGTGCCGAATCCAGAGCCGCTAGCCTCGCCGGCTCCCGGGGCAGGCGGCCCGGTCGAGTCTCCTGGCGAGAGTTCTGCGGGCACCAACGAAGCGAAAACGAAGCCGGAGCAAGTGTTCGGACCGCCTCCTGCGACCTCGGCAACCATTCCCGGAAACGGGGATGCTGCGGAGCCCACCGCTAGCCATCCCGGCATCATAACGATTAATTTGAACCAACTGATCGAGCAGGGGGAGATGAAGAACAACATTACGCTCCAAGCCGGTGATGTGGTCACTGTGCCGCATGCGGGCATCGTGTATGTCCTCGGCGCCGTCACTCGGCCAGGAGGCTTTGTGCTGGCGAATGACCGTACGCAGCTGACCACGATGAAAGTCCTGGCGCTTGCGGGTGGCACGACGAAAATCGCCAAACTGAGCCACGCGGTAATCATTCGCAAAGACGACCAGGGGAAACAGACACAAACGGAAATCGACCTGAAGAAAGTATTGCATCAACAATCGGAAGACCTGCAGATGCGGGCTAGCGACGTATTGTACATTCCCGACGATCACACCAAGGAAGTGCTGATCCAGGCGTTGCAAATATCTGTAGCGGTGGCAACGGCTGCAGCCATCTACCGCATTGGCTACCAGTAGAGAGCGCGAATGAACGACGACAGCAAAATTGTGCCGCGGGAACCCGGATCCAACGGGCATGTGGACGTTCTTTCGAATGGTTCGCGGATACCGGCGATCGAGCTCTCTCCGCGGGAACCCCACCTTTACGATTACTTGCTGATTCTTCGCAAGCACCAGTGGTTAATCCTGTCGTTCCTGGTGGTGGTGGTCACGATTGTGAGTGTTGCGACGTTCCGGATGAAACCGGTTTATGTCGCCAGCGCGAAGCTGGAGATCGACCGGGAAAACACGAGTATTCTGCCGTTCCAGGGCGCCGATTCCTATGACTACATGATGGACCTCGACAATTATATCGAGACGCAATCACGGGTGCTTACGAGTCAGACCTCGGCGCTTCGTACCATCCGCAGTTTCAGTTCCAATGAGATCCCCGAGTTTAATGGCGGAAGTGGATCCGAGGCGATTGTCTCCGACACGCTGGAGAACCAGAAATTGCCGCCGCAAATCGGCGCGTTTCTTGGCAGTTTGACAGTCAAGCGCATTCCGAACACTCGATTATTGGAAGTTACTTTCGAGTCCACCGATCCACAAATGGCGGCCAAGCTTCTGAATGCTCATCTGCGCAACTATATCCAGCAGGATCGTGACAGCCGTTACGAAGCCACCACAGAAGCGTCGAAATGGCTGCAAGACGAACTGAATGGACTCAGCGTGAAAGTCCGCCGGTCAGAAGACGCGAGGATCGAGTACGAGCGAAACAACCAGATTTGGACCGTTGACGACAAGAACGACAAGAGCAATGTGACCACCGAGCGGCTCTCCGATTTAAATAAACAGCTGACCGATGCGCAGAGCGAAAGTCTGAAAAAACAAGCGCTGTTCGAATTTGCCAAAACCGGCGATCCCGATGCGGTTCCTGATTTGCGCGACAATGCCGTCCTCCAGGACCTTCAGAAAAAGCGCGCGGATTTATCCGTGCAATACACGGACGCCGTCAATCAATACGGTCCAAATTATCCGAAGGTCCAGCGGCTGCAAGCGCAAATGAAAGAATTGGATGACCAGGTCGTCAAAGAGCGCAAAGGCATAGTTGCGCAACTGGAAAGTGAGTATCGCGAAGCAAAACAGCACGAAGACTTGCTCTCCAGGGCACTGGACCAACAGAAGGCTGAAGTCAATGCCATGTCGGAGAAGATGATCCAGTACAACATCCTGAAGCGGGAAGCGGAAGCGAACAAGGCGCTGTATGACAGCTTGCAGACAAAATTAAAAGAGGCCGAGATTGCCTCAGGGTTAAAGTCTTCGAACATACGAATCGTGGACCCGGCGATGGTTCCCTCGACACCGGCGCGGCCGGCCAAGACGCGAAATATAGCACTGGCTTTTCTTGTCGGGCTGGTGGGCGGCATAGGGCTGGCACTGCTGCGCGAGTATCTGGACAACACGGTGAAAACTCCGGACGACGTGGAGACGTTGGCGCGCTTGCCCTCGTTGGCGGTGGTTCCGGCGTTTGGGGACGGACCCTCAGCCGCAAGGCGCACCGGATTTCTGAAGGGTGCAAGCAATGGACACGAGAAACGTATAGAACTGGTTGCGCAGCATCTGCCCAAGTCACAAATGTCTGAGGCTTTCCGCGCGTTGCGGACGGCGTTGTTGTTATCGCAACCGGATCGTCCGCCGCAAGTGATCCTGGTGACGAGCGCGCTTCCGCGTGAAGGCAAAACCACCGCAGCGGCGAATCTTGCGGTTACCCTGGCGCAATTGGGCGACAAGACCGTGCTGGTCGATGCCGACTTGCGCAAGCCGGGCGTTGGACGACTTTTGAACCTTGGCACCGGGAAATACGCGGGGTTGAGCTCCTACCTTGCCGGCGTATCTTCGCTGGAACTCGTGACCGTGCCCCATCCTGCCATTGCGAATTTAGCCGCAATCCCTACAGGGCCGCTGCCGCCTAATCCCGCGGACCTGCTTTCCTCGCACAGACTCAGCGAAGCGATCACCGAGTTGCGGAAGAAATTTAAATTCGTGGTGATTGACTCTCCGCCCATTATGGCTGCAACGGATGCGGTGATCCTCTCGGTGCAGACCGACGGCGTGTTGTTGGTGGTGCGCAGTGGAGAAACTCCCAAGGAAGCATTTACGCGGACGCGCGACCTGTTGATCAGCGTGAAGTGTCACCTGCTGGGCGTGGTGCTGAACGCCGTGGATTCCAGCGCACCCGATTATTATTATTCCTACCGCTACTATCCATATTCATATGGATACGGCCCGCAAGAATCACTGGACCTGGGGCACGAGGAAACTCCAGTTCGTGCTTCGGTCTCCCCCGCAGACCAGGACGACTCAGACAAGCTTTAAGGAGGCGATGTGCGTTATCTGATTACCGGCGGGGCGGGCTTTATCGGTTCACATCTGGCCGAACGGCTCCTGGAAAGAAACGACAAAGTGGTGCTGCTCGATAACTTGTCTACGGGCAGCATCGAGAATATCCGCCACTTGAAGGGTTCTGAAAATCTTGAATATCACCTCGATGGCATCGAAAATCGGCAATTGTTGGCGGAGTTGGTGGACGACGCCGACGTGATTGTGCATTTGGCCGCCGCCGTTGGGGTAAAGCTGATTGTCGAAAGCCCGGTACGAACGATCGAAACGAATGTGAAGGGAACCGAGTTGGTCCTGGAGGCAGCTTCGAAAAAGAAGAAGCTGGTCATTTTGGCGTCGACTTCGGAAGTGTACGGGAAAAACACCCAAGTACCGTTTCACGAAGACGCGGACCTCGTGCTGGGCCCTACCACCAAGGGACGCTGGAGCTATGCGGCGTCGAAAGCTCTGGACGAATTCCTAGCACTATCGTATTGGAAGGAAAAGAAACAGCCGGTCATTGTCGTGCGGTTCTTCAATACGGTCGGACCAAGGCAGACCGGGCGGTATGGCATGGTGCTGCCGAATTTTGTGCAACGGGCGCTTAAGGGCGAACCGATCGAAGTGTACGGGGACGGCAAGCAATCGCGTTGCTTCTGCGACGTTCGGGATACGGTGGAGGCGTTGCTGCGCCTGTTCCCGCTGGAACGCGCCATCGGCGAAGTCATCAATATTGGCAACACGCAAGAAGTGACCATCGAGAATTTAGCGAAGCTGGTGAAGGAACGCACGAACAGCAACTCGGCGATTGAATATATTCCTTATGACCAGGCTTACGAACCGGGTTTTGAAGACATGCTGCGGCGTGTGCCATCCATTGATAAGTTACATTTGCTTACGGGATTTCGCCCGCGCACCAGCCTGGACGAGATCATCGATCGCGTTTCCAGTTTTTACCGCGAACGGGATGGTCTGGCGGCGAATGCTGCAAAACATTCGAGCGCCTGAACTGCTTACTAAATATACAACGACTTGTTCCTGCCGTTCCTGTAAAATCATTTTCATTGGGGGCGCGCCTAATGCGCTGGACGCGATCACGAGGCTCGCGGATGATTGGTCCAGACCAGGCGCCTTCTGATTTGACTTGAGCCTTCCTTTCAAAACGCAGGAACGAAGATTCGAAGGTGTCCTGCTACTCGTTTTTCTCCTGACGATTCCGCTCATTAATCCATGGATTCGCGGCGATGGGGTTGGCTATTACGCATACGCCCGCGCACCTTTGATCCAGCACAACCTCGACTTTACCAACGATTACGAATTCGCAAACGCCAGCTTTCGCGAAGGACACTTCGACGAAAACGGGCAGGTTAAGGCCGAATATCGCACTGCGACGGGTCATTTAGATAATCATTTCACGGTTGGTCCAGCGATGCTCTGGTCGCCTTTTTTGCTTCTCGCGCACGCTGGCGTTCTGGTGGCGCGCGCACTGGGAAGCAGCGTCCCGGCGAATGGTTTTTCCGCTCCGTATCGCTATGCCATGGCGTTTGCCACGTGTTTGTACGGTTTTCTTGGGCTGTGGCTATCGTTCCGCCTCGCGAAGAAGTACACGACGTTGCTATGGGCGTTTCTGGCGACGTTGGCGATTTGGTGGGGCAGTTCGTTGGCGGTTTACATGTATTTCAACCCAGCCTGGTCACATGCGCATTCCGCTTTCGTTTGTGCATTGTTTTTGTATTACTGGGACCGTACTCGGGAGAAACGAACCACAAACCAATGGTTGATCTTAGGACTAATCACCGGGCTGATGCTGGACGTGTATTACCCAAACTTGATGATTGCGGCAGTGCTTGCGGTGGACGCGCTCGGCCAGTATGCAGTCGCCCTGCGGTCGAATAATACGTCTCCGAGCGTTGGCCAGCTTCTTACCAGGCATGCGCTATTCGGCCTGACGACATGCCTGGCCATGCTGCCCACGTTCATTTCGCGCACCATCGTGTATGGAGGGCCATTTAAGAGTGGATATGTTTCGATCCGCGACTACCTATGGAGTTCGCCCGCGTTTCTCAGCGTGCTGTTCTCCGCGGATCACGGACTATTGTCCTGGACGCCGTTGCTCGGCTTGGCCATTTTAGGGCTGATTCTTTTCGCGGTGCGGCTACCCAGAGTGGGAGTTCCACTCATGGTCGCGTTCCTGGCGTTTTATTGTTTTATCTCATTTTATCCGGATTGGGCGGGTATCTCGTCGTTCGGAAACCGGTTCTTCATATCGCTTACGCCAATTTTTGTACTTGGGTTGGCACACCTGCTGGAGCGCACAGCAGCCGCATTCGCGCGGGAGCGAGCCGCCTTAGTCACGAGTTCAACCGTATTAGCGTGCTTTGTATTATGGAACCTCGGCCTGACCTACCAGTGGGGCGTTCATCTGATTCCTGCGCGTGGACCCATCTCGTTTCGCGAGGCCGCGTACAATCAATTTTTCGTTGTGCCAAAACGGCTGACTACGAGCATGCATGCGTATCTGTTTCATCGCGGGCAGCTCATGCACGAAATCGAGCACACAGACCAGCGGCAACTCGACGACAGTGCGCAACCTTAGCTTTCGGGATAAACTGAAAGTTCCCGCCCGGGGTACTTTCCGGCCAGGTATCCTGCGTTGAATTCAAGCGATCAGGAGGAGTTCGCTCGCACATCCGGCGAGTCCGTGCTTCATGGCGTCAGTAACCTCAAATTCCGCGGTGGCGAGTGCTCTCGCGAAACGCCAGGCCGGCACCGTTGCCGTCCGCGTTGAACCTCCGCGCGGCTGGTTCGATCTACGGTTGCGAGAGTTGTGGGATTATCGCGAGTTGCTGTATTTCTTTGTGTGGCGAGACGTGAAGATCCGCTACAAGCAAACGGCAATTGGCGTTTTCTGGGTGGTGCTCCAGCCGATACTGACCATGTTGGTGGCCACTCTATTCTTCGGCAAGCTCGCCAAACTCCCTTCGTCAGGACTTCCGTATTCGGTGTTTTGTTTCGCTGCCATTGTGCCCTGGACGTATTTCTCCACCGCGCTGCTGACCGCCACCAACGTGGTTGTGGAACATCAGCGCGTCATCACCAAAGTATTTTTCCCCCGATTGATTCTTCCGTTCTCGGCGGTGCTCGCCGGGTTGGTGGATTTCACCATTGCGTTTGTGGTTCTGCTGATCTACACGCTCGCGTACGGGATAAGGCCGACGCTCGCGGCACTGTGCCTGCCGTTATTCCTGCTCCTGGCAGTGTTGACGGCCTTGGGCGTTGGTCTGTGGCTCTCCGCGCTGAATGCGTTGTACCGCGACGTTCGCTACCTGATCCCGTTCATCATTCAGTTCTGGATGCTGGCTTCCCCGGTCTATTATTCCAGCGAAATGGTGCCGCAACGATATCGCTGGATGTATGGATTGAATCCAATGGCTGGAGTGATCGACGGGTTCCGGTGGTCGCTGACCGGCGTGGGTCATCCTCCCAGTGCGATCTTAATTGCTTCGTCGACTATGGTGTGTCTCACGGTTTTGGGCGGGTTGCTTTTCTTCAATCGCATGGAAGTCAATATCGCGGATCGGGTTTAGCGACATGCTGACCTTTTTCTCCACTCCCAAACCTTTCCGGGGGCACATCGACGTGATTCAGCTCAATGCCTTGCGCAGTTGGCAATGTATTGCACCAGACGTGGAGATCCTGCTGCTGGGTGACGATTTTGGAACTGCCGAAGTTTGCCGTGAATTGGGAATCCAACACCTACCGTCGGTGCGGAAGAACGTCCACGGAACAAAATATCTGGCGGGTATCTACGACCAGGCGCAAGAATTGGCTCGGCATGATCTGCTGTGCCACGTGAATTGCGATATTTTGCTTTTGCAGGATTTTCGGGAGGCGTTGCGCCGCGCTGCTACCCGAACGACAAAATTTCTGATGTCTGGTCGCCGCTGGGATGTGGACATTCGTGAACCTCTTTCGTTCGCCTCGCCGGATTGGTCAAAGGCTATACGTGACCTGGCACTGACCGCGAATCGCCAGCGGCCGCCGAATTGGATCGATTACTTCGCGTTTCGAAAAGGCTTGTTTCTCCACGCGATTCCTGAGTTTGTGATTGGCCGCCCAGGTTGGGACAACTGGCTGTTGTGGTTTGCGCGCGCTTCCGGTGCGGAGGTTATCGACGCCTCCGCGGTGGTCTGCGCTGTTCACCAGAACCACGATTACGGCTACCATCCGGAGGGCGAGAAGGGTGTCTGGGAGGGCGAAGAGGCCCAGGAGAATTACAAGTTGCTCGAGGGCCACAAAAAGTTTCGCACCCTGGAAAACGCGACTCATGTGATGACAGACAGCGGCATGCACCCCAATTATCGACATTGGATCGTGCAGGCCAGGCGCAACTGGTCCGATGCCGCTTCGCCAGCTTGGTTTCGATTTTTGGATGTGACCCGTCCGATGCGGAAACGCCTGGGGCTTCGCCACAACAGTTCGACATAAGCCGTGAGGGGCCGAAGAATTTCATGACAAGGAGGTAGTTTCGTTTGCAAATACTGGTGACCGGAGGCTGTGGGTTCGTCGGCTCTCATGTTGCTCTTCATCTGCGCGAAAAAGGACACCAGGTGTATGTGATGGACAATCTGGTGCGCCGCGGCAGCGAGAGAAACATCGGCGTGCTATCTCACCATGGAGTCACCTTCGTTCACGGAGACGTCCGCAATCCCGAGGACCTGGACAATCTTCCCGCCGGAATCGAGCTGATCTGCGATACCAGCGCCCAACCTTCCGTAGTTACCGGCTATGCCAATCCGCTCTTTGACATCACCAATAACGGTCTCGGCGCCATTCATATCCTGGAGTACGCGCGGCCAAGGAAAATCCCGCTTATTTTCTGGAGTTCGAATCGTGTGTACGGTGCCGACGGCTTGAATGCGCTGCCGCGGCGCGAAACCGCAAGTCGCTTCGAATACGATCCCGACGCCTGGAAGGACATCCCCGTCGAGCAGCGGCCAGCCGGATTCGACCCCACGCACGGGGTATCCGAGAGCTTTTCGATTGATGGCGGGCAGCGCAGCATCTACGGGTTGAGCAAACTCATCGCGGACACCGCGTGCCAAGAATATGCGCAAGCTTATGATTTGCCGGTGGTCGTCAATCGGTTCGGGGTCCTTTCCGGTGCCGGACAGTTCGGGCACACGGATCAGGGATGGGTGGTCTGGTGGGCCATCGCGCACTGGTTCCGGCTCCCGCTTACGTATTTGGGTTGGCACGGTAAGCAAGTGCGGGACGTCTTGTTTATTCAAGACATGTTGGAACTGCTGGATGTTCAGCTGAAGCAGATCCATCAATTTCGGGGAGAAGTATTCAACGCGGGCGGGGGAGCGGCGAATTCCATTTCGCTTTGTGAAGCGACCAGGATGATGAAGGAGATGACCGGGCGCTGCACTTCGGTCACGGACTCCGATCAGGTTCGAAAGGGCGATATCGTTCTGTATTGGACCGACAATCGCAAAGCCGCTAGCCAGCTTGGCTGGAAACCTTCCACAGATTTACGAGTGGGTTTTCAGGTGATTTTCGAGTGGATTCGTAAGAATGAGTCGGAACTACGTTCGCGATACTGCTCGTAGCAGTTACTTCTTCGCCTAAGGATAGTCGATGCCATGGCTTCAAAACGCATACTCATCACCGGTTCGAGCGGTTTGATTGGGTCGGAGGCCGTCGAACACTTCGATCGCCAAGGACACCAGGTGCATGGCGTCGATAACAACATGCGCCGCGTGTTTTTCGGCGAAGCCGGAGACACCACCTGGAATCTCGACCGTCTTCGGCGCGTTTCCAGGAATTTCACACACCACAATCTGGATATCCGGGATCGCATCGGACTGGAAACCTTGTTTCGTTCGCAGCGGTTCGATTTGATTATCCACTGCGCGGCTCAGCCATCGCACGACAAAGCCCGCGATATTCCAATCCTTGATTTTGAAGTGAATGCTCTCGGCAGCGTCAATCTGCTGGAGGCCGCGCGGCTTCATTGTCCTGAGGCGGTATTTATCTTACTGAGCACCAACAAAGTTTACGGTGACGCGCCGAACGAGATGCCCCTGAAGGAGTTAGAGACGCGTTGGGAGTATGCGCGGCCCGAGGATTTCAACGGCGTCACCGAGAATTGCCGCATTGATCGCACCCTGCATTCGCTGTTCGGCGCTTCCAAGGCTTCGGCGGACCTCATGGCTCAGGAATACGGCCGTTATTTTGGAATGAATGTTTGTGTATTCCGGGGCGGCTGTCTTACTGGACCTTCGCACTCCGGAGTGGAGTTGCACGGATTTCTTTCGTATCTGGTGAAAGTGGCCATCTCCGGTGGTACGTATTCGGTGTTCGGTTATAAGGCCAAGCAGGTCCGCGACAATATCCACAGCTATGATGTGGTGCGCGCCATGGAGGAATTCGCCGCAAATCCACGGCCCGGCGAAGTGTACAACATGGGCGGAGGCCGCGAGAATAGCGTCTCCATGCTGGAAGCCATTGCGAAAACTGAAGAATTGTCAGGCAAAAAGCTGGATTGGAAGTATATGGATGAGAATCGCAAGGGCGACCACATCTGCTACATTTCGGATTTGTCGAAGTTCAAGTCGCACTACCCGAATTGGAAGATCACCGTTGGCCTGGACGAGATTTTTCGCCAGATCATTGCGGATCACACGCACAGACTCAAGAGCGCTGGAGCCCCCTGACCGGTGCGGTGGTTCCGCGAAGCCGCTCCATCGCCTGTTAGCCTTCACAAATCGATGACGGTATCTTGAGTACTTGAGCCATTCCTTCGGAACCCTTCTGTAAAAAATAGGTAGTCGCCGACATCATCAATTTTCACACTTCAAGCTTTACACTCAGTGTGAGACTGTCTTTTGCTTGAGGCTGCGGCGAGTATCCAGACGCGCCGGTTCCGGCATCGAAGCGGCAGAAGAGAACAATGCAATCAGTCCTTCAACCAGAGTTGGGTGAGTGAGAATGCTGTCACGTAGAGCGGTGTATGGCAGTCCGGCTGCCATCGCGATCTGCACGGATGTCATGATTTCGCCCGCGCCCACGCCAAAAGCAGTGAAGCCAAGAATGCGCTCGCCCTCAGCCTCAACCAGAGCCTTGAGAAATCCTCGTGTTTCCGACAGCGTGGTGGCGCGCATTACCGCTTCCATAGGAATCTTGAACAGACGGTACGCGGTTCCTCGTGCTTTCGCTTCCTTCTCATTGACTCCGATGCGGGCCAATTCCGGATCGGTGAAAAGACAAAAGGGGACCTGCCTTCCTGTGGTCACGCGTTTGCCGTTTGTGAGGCTGGCATGTACCACGCGAAAATCGTCGACGCTCACGTGGGTAAACTGAGGGCTGCCGGCTACCTCGCCGATAGCCCAAACGCCGGGCGCAGTGGTCTGCAGGTGCTCGTTCACCTTAATGTATCCGCCATCGGTGAGTTCCACGCCGGCTAGCTCCAATCCGATCGCCTGCGTGTTAGGAGTCCGGCCGGTGGCTGTCAACAGGTGACTGCCCTCCAACGTTTTTTCAGCTCCATTCTTTTCCGGAAGAATTTTTACCTTCACGCCGGATTTGCCTGAGATCTGTTTGACTTTCGCATTGAATAGGAGCTCAATGCCCTCGTCTTCGAATAGGCTCCGCAAGCCTTCACTCACGTCTTCGTCCTCGTTTTTGAGCAACCGTGAACCCCGCGCTAACACCGTGACTCTGCTGCCGAACCTTCGCATCGCCTGGGCAAACTCCAGACCAACATAGCCACTACCAAGTACAAGGAGATGCGCGGGAACTTCGTCCAGCTCAAGCGCTTCGATATGTGTCAATGGCTGGGCATCGGCAAGGCCAAGTATGGGTTCGAGTGTCGCGTGTGTTCCGGTGTTAACGATCACATTCGTTCCCCGCAGTTGGCGCGTCGTTCCGTCAGGAAGCACAGCTTCGAGCGTTCTAGGGCCGACGAAGCGGCCGGAACCGAGAATAAGTTCGGCGCCACTCTTTTTGTAGTTCTCCAGGTATACGTCGTTCCAGCTCGAAACCATCCTGCGTTTGCGTTCGCGAACCGCACGCATATCCACGGTAAAGTTCGTTCTAGCGATGCCGAATTCGTCGCTTCTGCGAAAGTACGAAGCGACCTTGGCGCTGTGGATCACGTTCTTGCTGGGCAAACAGGCGATGTTCGGGCACGAGCCACCGATGTATTTGCGCTCGATGACCGCAACGCGCTGCCCCTGCGCCGCAAATGTCCAGGCAGCGACGGTCCCTCCTGTACCGCCGCCAAGGATCACGAGATCGTAATCTTCGACGTTGGTCCTGGTGCTCATATGCGTTCCTTCCTAAAATGTTTCGAATGGCGGAATGTGTACGCCAGTCCTTCACGCAGCGAGACCACATCAGCGCCTGCCCACTTGGTCCTAGCGGTTTTCCGTCGCCTCGGTCGGTCTCAGCGCTGCGGCTCCGAAATTCACGCTGAATCGTTTGCACCATATGGACACTGCGCGATATTTCGCCAGGTCCAAGTCGCTGCTAAGCGTGTAATTTTGGTCGCCAATATTTCCCTTGATGACCCCCAGATCAGCAAAGCCGGCCTTCTCCACGGTTGCTACGTCCTTAGCATCGTCGGCGGCGACCATGTAGACGTGAACATCAGGGCCGTTGGAGGTGCTGAAGTTTGAAAGGCGAAGAACACGCGTGCCATCTGCCATTTGGTAGACGGTCGCCGTACCTTCCGTTGGATGCAAAATGCTGTAGAACTGTCCCGACTCCACCGGCTGTGCCGACGAACTACCTTGTGCGGCCGGCATTGCTTCCTCAACATGTCGATTCACCACCAGCCGCTCTGGACGGAATGCGTACCAAGCGACAAACAACGCGATCGCGACTATCGGAACCACAATTTTCCATTTCTTCATTTCCCGATCTCCCTTCAACCAGATATTTCCAATTCACCGCGCTACGAACTTCTGTTGCGAGAGGGTTTCACGCGCGGCTTCCGAGATCAGCTCAATCACCAGATCGGGCGCTGTCAGCATCGGCGTATGGTCTACCGGTTCTGATCGGACAGTCGCGCCCATACGGTCAGCCATGAATCGCTGCGTCTTCGGGTGAATCATGCGATCCTCTTCCGCGAGCAGATACCACGACGGCTTCGTTCTCCACGCTGGAGCAGGGGCCGGGGCTTGAATGCATTGGAGCGCAATTGGTCGTTGCACCGCGGCCATGATGCTTGTTTGCTCGACCGAAGCTTTGTGGGCAACTGCATGGTGAAAGGCTTCTGCCGGCATCCACAGAAAACCGTGCGAATCGGGTGCTAGTTTCGGGGCATCCGGATGTGCTGCTTCGCGATAAAAGAGTTGCGCGACCGTTTCGCCCTCATCCGGCGCGAGCGCCGCGACATAAATAAGCGATTTCACTCGCTCATCGTGTATTGCTCCGATCACCGCGCCTGCATAGGCGTGGCCAGCCAGGACCAAAGGGCCGCTGGTTCGTTCGAGTGCGCGGCTCAAAGCCGCAATATCGTCAGTCAGGGACGTTAGCGGGATCGGCGCGCAGATGACCTGAAGACCCTGCCGCTGCAATGGGAGAACGATTTTGTTCCAGCAAGACCCGTCCGCCCATGCGCCATGTACCAAAACGATGGCCGCGTTTTCAGGGAAGGCATTCATCGGGAAGCTGCGCTTTCTTTGCCCTGACGCCCTGTGGCGTTCGCGTCGAGAAACTCTCGCATCGCAGCCGCAATTTCGACGACGTGTGTCTCCGTTGCAAAGTGTCCTGTATCCAGAAACTGAACCTGCGCGTCCGGCAGGTCCTTTCGAAATGCCTCCGCTCCCGCGGGAATAAAGAAGGGATCGTTTTTGCCCCAGATCGCAAGCAAAGGTGGCTTCGATTTGCGAAAGTATTCTTGAAATTTCGGATAGAGTTTTACGTTGGAGGCATAGTTCAGAAATAGATCTAGCTGGATGTCTTTATTCCCCGGCCGCTCCATCAGCGCCGTGTCCAGCGTGTAAGACTCTGGCGCAACACTCTCCGGAACCGCTACCCCGTGCGTGTACTGCCACTTCGTTCCCTCCAGTGTTAGAACGTTTTGCCGGATGACTTCGCGGTTTTCTGCCGTGGGGGCCGCCCAATATTTCCGGATCGGCCCCCACGCATCGCCGAGGCCTTCGTCGTACGCATTTCCGTTCTGTGAAATGATTGCTGTCACTCGTTCGGGGTGCGCCATCGCCAGGCGGAAACCTGTGGGAGCGCCGTAATCGAATACATACAGTGCGTAGCGTTTGATTTTGAGTGCTTCCGTGAAAGCTTCGATCGTCAAAGCCAACGAGTCGAACGAATAGGTATATTTTCGCTCGGCCGGCACTTCCGTAAATCCGAAGCCTGGCAGATCCGGCGCGATCACCCGGTAACGATCGGCGAGCCGCGGAATCAACTCGCGGAACATGAAGGACGACGACGGGAACCCATGGAGCAAGAGAACTACCGGCGCGCTCGGATCCCCAGCCGATCGGTAGAAAACACGGATACCATCCGCTTCAACCCTGCGAATGGATGTCAGAGGCACACCGAACTGAGCGTCGCGGCTTCCCGCTTGTGCCGCAAGATTGTTACTCATGGAATTCCTCCTCACCGTTTTTGGAATCATTGCCACTCTGCAACCCGCTAGGTTGTAATCACGGCAGACAGATCGGGCGTAATGCAGGTGGAACACCAGTCAGGAACATGTATCGAGAGGAGAGGTGACGGAACTAAGTCGTTTTAACGGAGCTAGATGCGTTCGTAAGACCCACAAACAGTCGAGCATTGCTGACGAATTTTTGACGGATGCCCGACAATGACGGCTTCCAGTCATGCTGCGGTCAGGCTAAGGACCGTGCCTGCCGTGCAGAACCTGCGCTTTGCTCGGGAGTAACTCGCGCACGCGGCGAATTCCAGATAAGCTCAAATCGCAGCGGCGCTTCGATGCCACCGAAGCATCCGCTGGATACGCGCGTGCGCCGCAAACTCATCTGGTATTCCATTTTTGGCGGAGTTTTCATCACGCTTCTCGCGATCGCCCTGCGAGCCGCCGGCATCCACCGCCCAGTTCCCTATCTGACGTATCCAGGCGCTTATCTGATGCAGCTTTTCTTTCAGAGATTCCTCGAATGGATTCCGTGGAAGTACGCGGATAACCTCATCTCCGAACTACTCTTGTTTTTCGTGTTGAATGTCTTGGGTTACGCCTTCGTGATTTTCCTTCTACTCCGCATCTTTTTTCCGGATCGTTCGGGCGAGCTGCCCCCGTTGACCGGCAAACAATAGGCCTCTCTGGCTTGCGAGCTCGGAATCCTGTCAACCGTGTGCTGCGCGACTTTTGGGCAGGCTCTCGTGCGGCGCCGTTGCCGATCGCTTTATTCCAAGCTTCTGTATCCTGTAAACCAACGATGTCCGCTTCATCCCGAGACGCTCGGCCGCGCCGTTAGGACCAGCAACCACCCAGTTGCTCGCTTCCAGCGCGCGAACAATGTGGTCTCGCTCCACCTCGGCGAGGCCACTTATGGCCACATGTTGCTCCTGGCGAGGATGGAAGGGCTCTAACCCGCCAATCGGTGCGCGAAGCACAGAGTGAGGAGAAAGAATCACCGCTCGTTCTATGAAATTCTGCAACTCACGAACATTCCCGGGCCAGCGATACCGCACCAAAGCATCCATGGTCTCAGCCGGGATTTGGTCGATGCGCTTATTCATTCGTTGGGCGTAGCTGCTTACAAAATGCCGCACCAGCATTGGAATGTCCTCAGCGCGTTGCCGCAACGGCGGAACATGGATGGGGAACACCTCCAGCCGGTAATACAGGTCCTCGCGAAATGTGAGCTGCTTCACCATACTCGCTAGATCACGATGCGTGGCTGCAATCAGGCGGACGTCAACTTTGTGCGTGCGGTTGCCGCCGAGTCTCTCGAATTCCTGTTCTTGCAGGACCCGTAGCAATTTCGCTTGAAGTTCCAACGGGATATCGCCGACCTCGTCGAGAAACAGCGTGCCCTTGTTCGCCAGCTCGAATCGTCCGGTTTTTTGCGCGATCGCTCCAGTGAATGCGCCTTTTTCGTGTCCGAACAATTCACTCTCCAGCAGCCCAAGAGGGATTGCCGCGCAATTCAATTTCACAAAGGCGCGTTCCCGCCGGTTGCTCAGATTGTGGATGGCCCGGGCAATAAGCTCTTTGCCGGTTCCGGTTTCGCCGAGGATCAGCACACTGGAATCGGTGGGTGCCACGACCGAGACCAGGTTCAATGCGGTCTTCAACGCCGGACTCTCTCCGACGATCTCGCCAAACTCGGCGCGAATTTCCTCTTCGAGATAGATTCTCTGCTTGGTCTCTTTATCTCGATCTTTTATCGCCTTCTCGTAGTCCAACGCGTTTTCGACAGCAATGGCTACCTGGTGGGCCACCTGTTCCAGAAAGGCAAGCTCATCTTCTTCGAATGCCCGCTCTGTCCGCTTTAGCGCGGCTAACACTCCTACCACTCCGTTCCGGCCGATCAGCGGAAGATCGCAGCCGGACACCAAACCTTCCGCCCTTATGCGCTGATAGACAGGTTGGCCTGCACTGCTGCCGAAACCCGCCGGGTCGGAGCGTGCTTCCTCGAAATTCTGGCAATATTGAGTCCTGCCAGTCGAGAAAGCTTTGCCACACGGCGAACCATGGACTGGTATCAACGTCCCGTCGCACAGAAAACCTCGCGCCTCCGGGTTGTACAGAGTGGTTAGGCGCAATTCCCCGCTGTCGGCGTCCGGAAGAAGCAAGGCACAAAAATCACTGCGGGTTACATTCAGCAGATTCGTCGATAGCGCCTCAACCACATGTGTAAGGTCTAGCTTCGACGTGGTGTTGTTCGTAATCTCCAAAAGCAAGCGCAGCCGATCGCGCTCGTGCTGTAACGCTTCTTCGTTGATGTGGCGCTCGATGGCGATCCCGGTGATGTAGCTGGCATCCTCGATCAACTGCACGTCGGTGACACCAGGGTCACGGACTTCGCGGTAAAGGATGGCGAACGTGCCGAGCGCTGTACCTTCCTTGGTGAACAGCGGGCGCGACCAAACCGAGCGAATCCCGTAAGGCGCCATGAGGTGGCGATAGTCGTCCCACAGCGGGTCGGTGTGGATGTCGCTCACATAAACCGGCTCCTTGCGATAAACCGCTGTGCCGCAGGATGCGCCCTGCGGACAAATACTCGTTGCCCCTACATGAGCGCTGAATCCCGGAAGACTTGGAGCCGCTGCGCAATGAAGTCGCTGTCCGCCCTCATCCGGAAGCCAGATCGTGCAGAACATGCCTTCGCCTTGAGATTCGACCAAATTGGCAATGATCGTCAGGACTTCGGGCAGCGGGGCTCCGGCAAAAATTAACTTCAAAATATCTAATACAGACTCGCTGGAAAACAGCCCGAGCTCGTTCTGGGCCCCCTCGACTCCCGATGGGACTTGTGGGGGAGATTGTAGCGCTCTCTCCATGACGCGTCCTTTCCTGTCGCAGTTAGATTCGGTGGCCGGACTTTTGGCACAAATTTGATGGGCGGCTGATCCCAGCGAGAAGGTTGACTGTCTTCAGGCATCTCTGAAGAAACTCTGCGTCTGCTGCAAAAGCCGATTTCATAGCCAAAACCTCTGGCTTGGTCATACTACTGTAAGCCAGAACGCTTGGAACTGCCACATCGTCTGTTCGCTTCCCGCCTTTATCCGGCAGCGATGCGTGTTGCTAGGCCAGATAGCGCATAAAGCCAGACCACGAGCGAGATAACGCAAGCCAGAGTTGTCATCGAGACTGTGGACGCCACCATCATCTCCTCGCAGTGATACTCTCCCGCAAGAATGTAGACTGTCTTGGCCGTGGGTACTGCGCCGCAGATGACGGCCGCAATGGTATAGAGGGGATCGAGCCCCAAAGACATGCTCAATCCGTACACGATGAGGGGCATGATGACGAGCTTGACGGCGGAGAGCAGTGCAGCTGGCCCAATATTGGCGCGCAATCCTTCGATTGACAGCCCCAGTCCGATGGCGAACAGAGCACAAGGCGTGAGCGCATCGGCCAGGATGCTCAAATAAGCGGTGACTGGCCCGGGCATGCGGAGACCCGAGACCGACAAAAGCATGCCGATCAGGGTTGATATGACCAACGGGTTAAGCACGACATGCTTGACGGTGACGAATGGCGCCGTTCGCGACCCGTCTGTGTCCCGCTGACCAAATTCGAGCAAGATCACCGCTGCTGGAAACATCACAACGGCGACGAACACGGTGGCGATCGCCGCCGGTAACACGGCGCGCGGACCGTAGATCGCCTCCAGGACGGGTAAGGCCACGAAACCGGTGTTGGTCATCGATGCGGTCATGCCGTACATCGTTCGGCTTGCGAGACTTCGGGAAACCTGAATGCTCAGGACGCCAAACACCAGGATGAAGCACAGGAGGGAGCCACCACCGAAGGCAACAATAAAGCGCCAGTTGATCAGCGAACGACCTGGTTCTTGTGCGATCGTAACGATCAGCAACGCCGGCATTGCAATGTTATAGGAGAAGTGAATCAGTGCGTCAGACAACGTCCGCGACAGATAGCCCGTATACCCAACGATCCAGCCAGTTAGGATCACTGCAAATACAGGTAGGATAAGGTCAGCGATCCGCACCGAGGATGTCTCAGATTGACTCTCTAGAAAGTGGCGAAACGGGCCGTATTCTACTGAGAAGCGTTAAGAAATACTATACCCATTGAAATCTGGCTTCCAAGATGTTGCGGTGGGAAAGTTGCCAGCAACTGCTGCAATCCAATCCGGGGTGACTCGAGCGAGTTTTCTTGCTATGTCTCCGGGAGAACCCGGGCTGCAGTGATGCAACGATGATCAAGATCCTGGCTGAATGTCTGTTCATTGTGATGCTCCCGGTTGCTGTTGACTTCTCTGATTGAGAACCGCCAGCGAACTATTGCGAATCCGAATCGATTCGAGGCAAGCCTACCGAACTACTTGTTTCGTTGAGAGGGCGCTAACGAATGGGCTGCCCGCCTCAAAAAAGCGCAGCAGCCGGCCCACCTCACGGGTGATGCCGATGCGCACAGTCGTGCTCATGTGCGCAGTTTCTCTAACCGCAGTCCCAAGCCAAAGCGGACCGTTGGTACACAGGTCAACCCCGTCCAACCGCCGGTCGATTTGCAATGCAGCCGCAAGCCGGCCCGGCCCCCTCGCCAGATCCGTGAGTTTGTCGGTTTTGCGGAGCCGTTTCATCACCTTGATTCCTTCGAGAGGCTCCATGGCGCGCAGCAGCACTCCTGCGCCAACCCCCGGTTCTTCAGCCGTCACGTTGAGCATGTATGATGTCCCATAGATGAAGTACACATAAGCAAATCCCCTGCCCAGGAATAGGGATTGGTTTCGGGCCGTGCGTCCATTGTAAGCATGCCCACTCCGGTCGCCCGATGGGTAAGCCTCTGTCTCGACAATACGACCGCTCATTCTGTTCCGCCCGATCTCACGCACAATGGTTTTTCCGATGAGATATTGGGCTAGCTCAACGGTGTCACTTGGCAAGTCGGCTCGTGATAGCCGCCGGACTTCTTGAGCGAGATGAAACGCGGTCTGCAATGGAATACCCTGCTCCTGTTATCACGCCCACTTCATACATAAATCCTCATTATAGCGTCCGCAGGATTGCTCGGACATTCGATTGTCGTCACAACCATGCGCTACACACACAAATCTCAGTTCCAAACGGAGTTCGGTCGACTCTCGGTGACAATTTGGTGACACCCTGCACCAAATTGCAGCAACAGGGTCGAAAATGTCACCAAAAATCCCGCTAAAAGCTGTTGCACGCTATACTTAGAAACGGAGGAGTGGGTGAGCGGTTGAAACCGGCGGTCTTGAAAACCGTTAGACTCGAAAGGGTCTCGGGGGTTCGAATCCCTCCTCCTCCGCCACGAACTTGCTTGCCCGTTCAGACTAGACGGCGCTTGCGTCAGTTCTTATCCGAGCCGTCGCAGCCTTATCACATTTTCTTATTGGATTGCCCTTACATCAGTCTTGCTGAATCGTTGTTGCATTTGCGCTGTGCCTGCTGGAGAAGGTCCGTCCACGGACTAGCCCCTGCATCCTGTTATTCTCTTTGCACCGAATTTGCCTTATCGGAAGGGAGTCGGCTGTGGCGAAAATGGTAATCCTTCTCGGAACAGCGCATCGCCTGCAAGGGGCTGAGAAGGGCAGCTGCAACATCGAAGACCCTGACTACGGGACGCTGATTAAGCAACTTTGCGATTCCTATTCGATCGAATTTATTTTCGAGGAGGCCAGCGGTCTCGGACCTACCTTCGCGGAAAGATTCGCCTTGCAGAGACTTGGACCATCTCGCTATAAAGACATCGATCCGAGCGCACAGGAGCGGAACAGGCTTGGAATCGGCTCTGGCACCAGCAAAGATTACCGGATCGGCACAGTTAATTTCGATACCAATCATTGGGGTTACAGCAGAGAAGAGCTCATCGAAGTTCACGAGAAGCGAGAACGCTTTTGGCTGCCATTCATTCGTGCCCAAGAATTCAATACAGCCCTGCTGATCTGTGGACAAGCTCACCTGCTTAGTTTTGCGTTTCGCCTCAAGGGCGAGAACTTCGATGTGAAGGCTTACTCGTATATGCCCTTCAAACTGCTCGCTCGACCTGCGTGAGCTTGTGAAAGCGCGCCGCCACCACATGCCCGTCATCCAAACAGCGTGCGCAGGGTCATTGTGACTCCCACAATGAATTTCAAACCCGCGAGTGTGCCGCGCCGGCGCTGGGGAATCGGGTGTCTGCTGGCATTTGGCATTCTGGTGAATTACCTTGACCGCGTAAATCTCTCGGTCTCGCAAGACGCACTTCACCAAACCTTCGGCATCTCCACGGTAACCTTCGGATATTTGCTCAGCGCTTATAGTTGGACCTATGCGGCGCTCCAGCTTCCTTCCGGCTTAATTCTGGATCGCTTCGGCGTAAAACTGGTCGGCAGAATCAGCACTCTTTTGTGGAGTGTAGCTTCCTTTGCCGCGGCGATTTCGTCCGGACTGACGGGATTTCTGGGCGCCCGGCTGCTGCTGGGAGTCGGCGAGGCGCCCACGTTCCCCGCAAGTTCAAAGGCAACTGGCTACTGGTTTCCAACGGAGGAGCGCAGCCTGGCGACCGCATTATTCGATTCGATGGCGAAGTTTGCGTCCGCCATCGGCGTGCCGGTTCTAGGGCTATTTATGGTGGAGTTCGGATGGAGATGGAGTTTCGCAGCAACGGGGGTGATCAGCTTTCTCTATTTCATCCTGTTTTATTTGTATTACCGAAACCCCAGCGAAGACGAACGGCTCTCCAATGTTGAGCGTGAGTTCATCCGCGCTGGGGGCGCCCAACCGGAGGATCATGCGCGCGCCGCAAGAGGAGCGCCCCTGGGATATTTGTTGCGCCAGAAAAAAGTCTGGGGATTGGTCCTCGGATTTGCCGCGTACAACTACACATTTTATTTGTTGCTGACCTGGTTGCCGTCGTACCTGTCGTCGGAGCATCACATGGATTTGTTTCACTCGGCTATGTACACCGGTGCGCCTTGGTTGTTCGCCACGATCGTGGACCTTGCGGTCGGTGGATGGCTGGTGGACAGGTTAGTGAAGCGAGGAGCCGATGCATCATCCGTTCGCCGAGCGGTGCTCATCGGAGGCACAGCGTTCGGACTGGGAGTGTTTGGAGCGGGGTACGCGCAAACCACCATTGGAGCGCTTGTGTGGATCAGCCTGTCCATCGGGGGACTTTCCGCGGCGGCCCCGGTGGGCTGGTCGCTTCCTTCGCTGATTGCGCCCAAAGAAAGCGTGGGAACTCTCGGCGGGATTCTCAATTTTGGCAACCAGATCTCCGCGATTGCCGCGCCGATTGCCACGGGATACATCGCGCAGACCACGCATTCCTTCTTCTGGGCCTTCGCCGCAGCCGCTATATTTTTGGCCGTGGGCATTGCAGGTTATGTCATTTTGCTCGGGCGAGTTGAGGCGATTCCGGAGCCGCTGGGCAGTTCCGCGGCGGGTGCGTTCTAACCCGAACCAGCGCGAGCGGTGGCCGTATGCCCGGTGCGACTTCCTTCCCGTATACACCTTTCCATGCTGGATTCTGCTAATGCTCGCGAGCTATGCTGTCGGCGGGCGCGCAGATGTAACATTGCGCTGCTTGGTGGGGGAAACATGATTACTCGACGCGAATTCATTGACGCGCTTGCGGTGGGAACGGCGGGAATGGCGGTCGCTACCACGGCCAGGAGTTACGACCGGATTCTGGGATCGAACGATCGCCTCAACTTCGCGATTATCGGATTGAATGGGCGCGGTTATGCTCACTTGGCCTCGCTCAATGCAAACAAGGCTGCGGCGCGCATTTCCCATGTGTGCGATGTGGACAGCTCGATTTTGAAAAAATTTGCGGACGCCACGCAGCAGCAGACAGGCGAAGCTCCAGCAGCCGAAAAGGATTTTCGGCGAATCCTCGCGCTTAAAGATGTGGACGCCATCACCATTGCGACCCCGGATCACTGGCACGCCCCAATGGCGATTGCGGGATTGCAGGCGGGCAAGCACGTTTACGTGGAAAAGCCGTGCAGTCACAATCCCGCGGAGGGCGCGCTGCTGGTTCAGGCGCAACAGAAGTACGGCAAGCTGGTGCAGATGGGCACGCAACAGCGCTCTTCCGCATACTCGATGGAGATCATCGACAAGATTCACAATGGCGCCATTGGTAGGCCGTACTTCGGCAAGGCTTGGTACAGCAACGTTCGCAAATCGATCGGCACTGGAAAGGAAGTGCCCGTGCCCGCCCAGCTTGATTGGGATTTGTGGCAAGGACCAGTCCCACGTTGCCCCTACCGGTCTAACGTCCATCCCTACAATTGGCACTGGTTCAAGATTTACGGCACGGGTGAAACTCTGAATAATGGAACGCACGAGGTAGACGTTTGCCGTTGGGCGCTCGGCGTGGATTATCCCAAGCGAGTGACAGCTTCAGGAGGCAGATACCAATTCAAAGACGATTGGCAGTTCTACGACACGCTGGTCACCAGCTTCGAATACGACGACAAGCTGATTGCCTGGGAAGGTAAGAGCTGCCAGGGCATGAAATTTTATGGCCGCGATCGCGGCTCGGTGATTATGGGTACAACCGGCAGCGCCCTGATTGACCGTGACGGGTACGAAATTTACGACTTAGCCGGCAAAAAGATTAACGAATACAAGGTCGGCACCACCACTTCATCGGCCGACACCGTCGGACGAGACTCCATGACCGATGCGCATTTTGCGAACTTCATCGCCGCCATCCGAAAAGGTGAAAAGCTGAACGCACCCGTATCCGTCGGAAATATTTCCGTCACCATGTTGCAGCTTTCGAACATCGCGTGGGAAGTGAATCGTGAGTTGCATCTCGACGCCGCCGATGGGCGGATCCAAAACGATGCAGAGGCGATGAAACACTGGTCGCGCGAATATGAGCATGGCTGGGCGCCGCACCTGTAACCGCGCTTCGTCCCCTAATCGGCGGGCGGCTTTGCGCGCGTCTCTCCAAAACCGATGGAATCGCGGGTTTTTGCCAGTGGAGCGGTATCCAAAAACCGGACCGTGTCTCCGGTCCTTTCGACACCGAGCTCCTTCCACATCGCAGGAAGGTCCACCTCATAGGGTTGGTCCTTCATTTTGTTGTAGAGCGGAATCAGTACCGATACGCCCGCGGCCTGGTCTCCGATACGCAGCGCTTCGGTCAATTCCCAATCGTGGCGAATGTCGCCGCCAGCATTCAAGATGCCGCGCAGTGCGTCATCCAGGCCTTTGCGATTGTTAGTCTGCTTATGAATCTCAACGTCCGCAAGAAAACAGAACAGCGCGCCGCCCCAATAGGTACGGGCCCAAGTGTGGGTATTATCCAGGCCCTGGTCGCCCGCTGCGGGTAAGCCTTGATGAAGGTCGCGCACCAGCTCGAACCACATCTCGCGGACATCCAGATGGCCGGCGCGAACACGCGCGATGGGCTCCACGTAGGTGGCCATCCCTTCCTCGATCCAGTGATGATTTTCGGCGACGGATGGAAACCCGAGGTGGACCATCTCGTGGGTCAACATCCAGTCCTCGCGAAGAGCCGCCATATCTGTGTCGCTGCCGACGTGAATGCGAATGGAGCCGCCATCGTCATTGCCAAAGGTTCTTCCTCCCCGGACTCCTTTTCCGCCAGTGGGAATAATCCGCAATTGCACAGCGGGAACAGGGAATCGGCCGAAGTATGTGGTCACGGAGTCCGACGCCCAGTGCACCCATTGGGTCACATCGTCGTTGGACACTCCCAGAGGACCTTCCTCTCGATGGACGTCGATTCGTGCACTGCCAATCGTGTAAGTGAAGTTCATCGCGTCAGAAGAGACGCCGCCCGGAAACAAGCCGAATAGTCCGGCCGCAATAAAAATCCCAGCCATAAACGAGCCCTTCGTTCCACAGTGCCATAACCAACGTAGCGGGTAACTGAGCATCAGTCTGTACGATGCAAGAAGAGCCCCGGAAGTCAGACGCCTTCCCACGATTGCTACAGAAGCGGTAATCCTTTGGCTATTCGCTTTGAAGTGGCCCCGGTATTTGTGCTCCCGCGCAGCCTAGAATAAGTCAGGGAAGTCTCGGTATGCCCCGACTTGGAAAAACAATCTGGCTGCTGGCAGCCTGGGCGGCGTTTCTTGCGCTGTATGCGGCCGTTGCTCACCATTTAGGTCCCGGAACGAAGCTCTCCTCTTTTGGAGATATTGTGCAGTGCCTCGTGCCGCTGCTGGCCAACGCTGGTTTGCTGATCAACGCCGGCACCCCACATTGGCGCCGCAATCTTTTTTGGATGCTACTCGCGCTGAGCTGCACCATGTGGATGGTTGGCCAGTTCCAGTGGACCTATTACGAGGTCTACCTTCATCGCGAAGTCCCCGGACTGTTTGCCGGCGACATTATCTTCTACCTTCGCGGCATTCCGTTGATTGCGGCTTTGGCGCTGCGGCCTCATCGCAGGCGCGGCGAACTGCACATGGGGCTGGGCTATCTGGATTTTGGCCTGCTGATCACCTGGTGGACCTTTCTCTACGTGTACATTGTGCTGCCTTGGATGTACGCCACGCCGACTCTCGACGTCTACAACACGAATTACAACACGCTCAACTATCTTCAGCATTTCTTCATTACCGTGGGATTCGGGATTTGCTGGCTGCGCAACCGGGGAGCATGGCGCACGGTCTATTTCCACCTGTTTGCGCCCACTGCTCTCTATACCTTGGATTCGCTGGCCACCAACATTGCGATCGCGCGGAATGCTTATTACACCGGCAGCTGGTACGACCTGCCGATGATGACGGCTTTCTTTTGGTACGGAATGGCAGGGCTGATCGCGTTTCGCAAACGCCAGGAATTGGATACGCCGGCGGAGGGCGATCAGGATAGGTCCGCACGCGAATACGTGTGGGCTACACGATTTGCCATGGCTGCGGTGCTCTCTCTTCCACTCTTCGCTCTGTATGCCTTGCGAGTGGAACAGGATACGGCGGCGGTCCGCGATTTTCGATTGACCGTCACGCTGGTGGCCGCATTGCCTTTGGCCCTGGTCGTTTTCCTGCGCACCCACTTGGCGGATGTGGATCGCGCCAGACTCTTGGCACGCTCCGAAAGCTCGGTCGAAAACCTGCAAAGACTCCAGGCCCAAATGGTGCAATCCGAAAAGTTGGTGTCTCTCGGACAATTAGCGGCAGGAGCTGCTCACGAAATCAATAATCCACTCACAGCGATACTTGGCTACTCGGACCTTCTGGCGGAAGATGAAGCGTTGCCGGATCGCGCCAGGGCTACAGCGACCAAAATTCGCGAACAAGCGCGACGCACCAAAAGCCTGGTCCAGAATCTTTTGAGTTTCGCGCGACAAGTGCCGGCGGAGCGCACTCTGCTGGACATCAACACCGTCGTGACCAACGCCGTCCAACTGCGAGCCTTGGACCTGCACAGCGGCGGCTCCACCATCGAACTGCAGCTGGAATCGGTACTTCCCGGCGTGCGCGGTGACAACAATCAATTGATGCAGGTTTTTTTCAATATTATCAGCAACGCGCTCGACGCCATGGCCCCCGCGGGTGGCGGCAAACTGATTATTCGCACGCTGCGCGATCGCGGCAATGTTGTGCTGCTGTTCTCCGATACTGGCCCGGGTCTGCGTGACCCTCACCGCGTTTTCGATCCGTTTTACACCACCAAACCCGTGGGAAAAGGCACCGGCCTTGGGTTGAGTATTTGCTACGGGATCGTTCAGGAGCACGGTGGAAAAATCTTCTGCTACAACGCGCAGACTGGCGGCGCCGTTTTTCGCGTCGAGCTTCCCGCGGTTCTGGCCGTATTGCCTCAACGTGGCGTGCCCCAGAGCGGCACCACTCCGGTCTCGACAAAATAGATTGTGCGCGCCAGAGCAACCGAACGGCCCGAAATTCGCACACGCGGGCTGCGTATTAGCTCATGATAGAGTGGCGCGGGAGTTCCGCGAAAAGGTTGCCGCATGACGGATATTGCGATTGCGACGGATAAGCTGACTCGCCTTTTCGGCAATCTTACCGCCGTTGATTCGGTCGATCTGCGCGTGCAAGCCGGACAATTTTTCGGATTCCTCGGTCCTAACGGGGCCGGCAAGTCTACTACCATCAAAATGTTGACCGGGCTGCTGGCGCCCACCTCCGGACGTATGGAACTCCTGGGGTTGGATTTTCAAGCCAATCCCGTGGAGGTGAAGCGTCAAATCGGGGTTGTTCCCGAAGGAATGGGGCTTTTCGACCGGCTCACGGGAATGGAATATCTCCTCTTTGTGGGGCGGATGTATGGTCTCGATCGCGCTACCACCGGCAAACGATCCGAAGAGTTGCTCGAATTCATGCAGTTGGCGGATCGCGAAAAGACCATGATCGCCGACTACTCTCACGGCATGCAGAAGAAACTGGCGTTGGCTGCCGCAGTGATTCATCGGCCCCGCATATTGTTCTTAGACGAACCGTTTGAGGGTGTTGATGCGCTTGCCGCAGGCGCGCTGAAGGCTCTCCTTGGAAGGATGACGGAACGCGGCGTAACCATCTTTCTTACATCCCACGTTTTGGAGATCGTGGAACGCCTGTGCAGCCACGTTGGCATCATTCATCAAGGCAAATTGGTGGCCCAGGGTTCCATGGAGGAATTGCGCGCGGGCGTGCCCGGTGAGGCAGGTGAAAACACCACCCTGGAGCAAATTTTCCTTTCGGTGGTTGGCCAGAGTGGCGGGGAGCAGGCGCGCCTTGAGGAATTGACATGGCTGACGTAGTTCGCCCGCCGGGAGTTTTCGAACAGGTATGGCTGGTCGCCAGTTTGCGCTGGTCCATCCTCAAGCACGGGCTGAGAAGAAAAAACAACGTCTGGGACCTGATCGGAATGATCTGGGTCGGCATTTTCAGCGGATTGACGGTAATCGGCCTGGCCGTTGCGTTTTATGAAGGTGGCTATCAGTTTGTGGCTAAGAATCGCGTGGAGTGGATGGCCCTTCTTTTTTGGGCCATTTTCTTGTGGTGGCAATTTTTCCCGATCTTGATCGCAGGGTTTGGCACCAACTTTGATTTTGCCACCTTGCTGCGGTTTCCCTTAAGTTTGCGCGCATTTTACCTGCTCGGTTTAGGATACGGCTTGTCGGACTTTGCCGCTCTATCTTCCATTTGCTGGCTGATTTCCATGATGGCAGGTGCGTGCAGCGCCAAATTGTCCCTGCTGCCAGCGATGACAGTGGTGATCGTCTTGTTTGTTGTGATGAACGTGAGCTTGGAGCGGCTGATTGGCTCCTGGCTCGAAAAGTTGCTCGCCAAGCGCAAAGCACGCGAAGTGTTTATCGGCATATTTGCTATGTCCATGGTGTCTCTCAATTTTTTGAATCCGGCATTTCAGAGATGGGGGAACGGGCGCAAACCAAAATTCCTGGAGTGGATTCCGTACCTGAATTGGCTGCCTGGTTCGCTGGCTGGTAATGCGGTGGCCCGGGCCGCATCCGTGAACCATCAAGGTTACTGGCCGGCTATGGCTGGACTTTTTGCCTGGTCCGTGGCGGTCAGTGCGCTTTTGTGGCGCCGCTACGCCGCACTGTATAGCGGAGAAGTGATTAGCGAGAGCATCGCCCCGGTGGCGGCAAGGAAGCGCATTCGAAAGACCGTTGATAATCAGGACCGGGCAGAACTGCTCTCCCCACAAGTCGCGGCGATGTTCGGCAAGGAATTTCACTACCTGACGCGGAACGGATTTGCGTTTCTGACCCTGATTCTGCCGCCGTTTATGGTAATTTTCTTCACTTTTCAGTTTGGGCCCGGCTCTCTTTTGAAGGAGCACTCGCTCAAGCCGGCATTGTTCTTTCCGGGCATTCTGGCGTATCTGGTTTTAATTTTAATATCCCCGGCGTACAACTCATTCGCGTTCGAAGGCAGAGGAATTCAGAGTTACTTTATGTCTCCGGTTCATTTTCGTGACGTGCTCCTGGGCAAGAATCTGTTCCTGGTAGCGCTGGTGAGCTTTGAATTGGTTTTATCGTTCGCGTTGTTGATCTGGCGCTTAGGGTGGCCAGGCACGGCGATGTTCGTTTCAACGATTATGGCTGGGGTTTTCGCGGTATTAGGTCAATTGCCGATCGCCAATTGGTCGTCGCTGAGCTTTCCCAAGAAAATGGAAATCGGCAAAATGAAGGGCCAGCGAAATTCCGGCGTCGCGGTGTGGACCGCCTTTGGCGTACAAATCGTATTAGGCGGCATCTGCGCTTTGGTGCTGTTCATTGGACAGTGGACTCGCAATCCTTGGTTGCCGGCCGTGGCTTTCGCGGCGTTAGCAGCAGCGGCTTTAGGCGGTTATGCGGCATCCCTCAACGCGATGAACGGGTTGGCCGAGCAAAAGAAGGAACTGCTCATCGAGACGTTAACCCGCTAGTCGAAAATTCTCGCCGTGGGCAAACGCGTTTACCATCGCAGACATATTCATTTATGGCCGTGAGCGAAGTGCCTCGGCGTAGCGTTTCGCGATTGCCGGCCACGCGAAATGTTTCAAATAAGCGCTCCGGCTGCGGTCTGCAAGGTCAGCAAGAAGCACAGGATCGGACAAAATTCGAACCAAATGGTCGTCCAATTTTTCCGGCTCATTCGGGGAGACCAGAATTACCCCAGCTTCGATGATGGGTGCCGCGGTTTCCGATCCTGAAAACGCAATCACCGGCAATCCGGCGGCGATTCCGGCAATCGCGCTACTGCGGCGCGAAGAAATAGCACCTCGCACAAAAAGAAACACATCCGATCCGAACAGTCGCTGCACCACTTGATCCGGATCGATCACCCCTTCCACAGAAACTTCCACCGGAGTGCCTTCGAATCCTTGCTCAAGCGCCTGCTGGCGAAGTTCCGCGTGCCGCCCAAACACGGACACTCGCAATGGCCCGAGTTTGTCGGCCGCATGACGAATCGTGCGGATGATGATCTCCGTTTCGCGCTCCCCATGTTTTCCACCGGTAATACTGAAGACGCCAATCGTGGGCACCGGACTTGGCGCTCGACGAATTGTCTCGCTCGGTATTGGGAGCATTGCGCCCACAGGAATAAAAACCAGGCGCCGCGGAGTTGACCGGATCCAGGATAATCGCTCCGGGATCACCGTGACGACCGCGAGATCTGCGCGGGCTAGCGCGCGCCGCATCGTGCGCACTTGAATAAATCGACGAACTGCGTCGATCAGCCGCGTACCTTGATTTGGCTCCACATCATGAAAAACGATGCCAACTCGCGCGCCAGCGGCTGTGAGAATCGAAAACACGCGAGCGACTCTTAGCGGAAAACCACGCGCCGACCAAGACAGTGCCGTGTATTGCACCAGAACCCAGGTATTCCGCCACCCGGTGGCCATCAATTTCAACGTATCCAGCGAGGCCGTCCATCCATGCAATTCCCAGGGAACGCGACGGATCTGTAATTGAATATCGTGAGCTTCCAGCGCCTTCCCGAGATATTGGCAATATTCCTCGACCGCATCGGTGGGTTCATCTTTGCGGCCGAGCAGCATGATGAGCGGTACAGTCATGACTCCGCGGACCAACAGTCACGCGCGGTCCACACGCTATTTCTCCACCAGAAAGCTGCCCAGCACCAGTGCGTCCATGCCCGAACTGAAGAATGTGCGAATCGCATCCGTCGGCGTGTTCACGATTGCTTCTCCCCGAAGATTAAAGGACGTATTCATAATCACCGGGACGCCGGTACATTTTCCAAATTCATCGATCAAGCGATAGTAGAGCGGGTTGATCTGTTGTTCCACCGTTTGCGGACGAGCGCTCCCGTCAACATGAGTGACCGAAGGAATGACCGCGCGTTTTTCGGGCCGCACCTGCGCCGTCAGAATCATAAAAGGAGAATCGTAAGCCGATTCCAGGTATTCTGGCGCGGCTTCTTTTTTGAATGAAGGAGCAAACGGCCGCCACCACTCGCGGAATTTCACCGCGTTATTCACTTTGGCGTTCATTTCGGGATCGCGCGGATCCGCAATAATCGAGCGGCTGCCCAGTGCGCGCGGGCCAAACTCCATCCGTCCTTGATACCAACCGAGAATTTTTCCTTGGGCCAGAAATTCAGCCGCCGTTGCAGCGGGATCAGCGAGTCGCGAAGACCGGATTTTATAGGTGCTCAGCACCGCCGCGATGGCCTCGTCATCGAACGACGGGCCAAGATACGCATGCCGCATAGCTTTCAGTGGCAAGCGCTGGCCGCCGTCCAGAAAGGGAGCAAGCGCCGCACCCAGCGCGACGCCATCATCGGAAGCGGCGGGTTGCACAAAAATATTTTCCACCAGGCCAGACGCCGCGATCTTCCCATTGGCTTTCGAATTGAGCGCGACGCCGCCTGCGAGGCATAGATTCTTGCTTTTTGTTTTTTCAAGGGCCAGGCGCACGACGTTGACCATTGCGGCTTCGCAAATATCCTGTACGGCGAATGCGATGTCTTTGTGCAGTTCGCTGATGTCGCTTTCCGGTTCGCGCGGTGAACCCAGAGCCTTGGGCCAGTCCGCAGATGGATGATTTCCGGTTCCGTGGAGCAGGCCAGCGTGCGCCTTATACGGCATGGTCCCAACATCTAAAAACATACCGAGGTCCACGCCGGGTTTTCCATATGGCGCCAGGCCCATCACCTTCCATTCGTCGGAGTTGGGAACGAAGCCGAGAAATCCCGTAAACACAGCATAAAAAAGCCCAAGAGAATCCGGCCAATTGATGGTAAGAATCGGGTGAATGCGCCCCTTCGTGCCGTGCCAGATCGAGGTGGCTTCCCACGCGCCCCGTCCGTCCATCACTACGATCGCCGCATCGTCGAATCCAGAATAGGAATATGCGCTGATCGCATGCGCCAGGTGGTGATCCACAAATCGAAACCGTGGTTTACTGCTGAACTCCCGCGCAAATGGATTCCCCCCTCCATTCTGGTGCCGCATGCTCGCAAAATGCCGAGTCGAATTGAGCAAATTCAAATAACTGATCGGCCATCGTCCCGTCGCATATAGCCCTAAATCATGACGAAAGGTAGCGCCGGGTGTTTGCCATCCTACACAGACCTCGTCCACCTGATCCGCGCGGATGTTCCCAAATTCCAGACAAGCTCGAATCGCATGCGAAGGGAAACGCGCATCGTGCTTTACTCTGCTGATGCGTTCCTCGGCCACAGCGAACAGCAATTCCCCATCGCGCACCAGGCACGCCGAGGAATCATGCATTTGCGAATAGTTCAAACCGAGCGTAATCATGCCGTATCGTGGCGGGTCTTCAGACCCGTGCTTTGTCCTGGGTTCTGCGATATGCCGCCTTCCGTTTCCAAAACGTGCTGGAACAGCTTTTCCAACATAAGCGCGGAGCGCTCCCACGTATGCCTTTTCATTGTTTGTTGGGCGGCTTGGCCGAGTCGGTTCCGAAGCTCGGCGGACGATACCAATCGTAATACTGCTTCTTCAATGGCCCCCGCGTCCGCCGGAGGAACTAGTATGCCATTGAAATCATTCTCGACTACGTCAGTCATGCCACAGGTCTCCGCTGTAATCACCGGCATGCCGGACGCCATCGCTTCGAGCAGAACAGACGGAAGGCCTTCCATCAGTGACGGGAACAGAAAAATATCGTGCGCCGAGAACAGCTTGTGCATCTCACCAGACGGGACGGTGGGCTGAATCAGAACAGTCGATGCCAACTTGGGTCCAAAGAAATCGCGGATTACTTCCGGAGGACATCCGCAGCCCGCGAAGGTCATGGTGATCCCAGGAACGCGGTCGATCAAGCGATGGAGAGCGTCGCGCAAATAGAAAATGCCGCGCTGGTCAAGCCAGGTGCCCGCGTACAGCAGCTTGGGGGGCGCCGAAAGCTCATATTGTCGCGGAAGAAAGAAACGCGCTTCCACACCGTTGGGAATGTATGCCACTCGTTCAGAGTCCAGATTGTAATTCAGTTGCAGTACGTTCCATACATCGCGACTGAATGAATGGGCGGCATCGGCGTTGCGGATCGCCAGTCGATACAACGGAAAAGTATAAAACCGGTGCCATAACCGGTTCCGCAAATTGAAATGCCAGGCGCGCCCTTTTTTTTCTTCGCGGCTCTGCACATGGATCCGCCGTTCTTCCAGCCCGTGCAGCGTCATCACATACGGAGGCAGGTTGCGCGATTTAGACCAGCGGCGCCGAAATCCATAAAAAAGTCCCGCGGGAGCGTGCAGGTTCACGATGTCAAATTGCTCGCGATTGCGAACGATGTACTTTTCCAACCTTCGCGAAAAAGAGAGCGCGCTGAACCGCTGCACAATGCGATCGTTCCCGAATAGATCTTCCTGGAACAGGTATTTCACCGAGTGGCCGCGCTGTTCAAGTTCATGCCCAAGGTGATAGGCAATAACCGCCGTGCCTCCCTCGCGCCGGCGAGGGGTGGGAACAGCCATCAGAATGCGCATTGGTGCGGCACTCATCAGGGATGCCAATCTCCCGTGCGGTCGACATGATTTGGAGAATGGTACGGTAAAATCCGTTCCCGAAATTTCCGGTACAAGGTGTTCGACGCCAGTGTTTTCCTATAAGCATTGTAAGTTCGTGCCGGAAGGACCAGCGCCGGGAGCAGCGTAACCCGTTTCAAGAATTTCCGTATCGGTGACGCGTGGCCGTGGTGGAATTCGTATTCTCGTAATTCCGTTCGAAACGTTTCGAATCCCGAACTTTCGCCCATTGCCACGCGCAACATATCGGCCTCGACCTCGACCGCATCCACAACCGTTTCGGTAATGTCCTCAGGCACGCGTTCCAGCTCGAAGCGTGAACGTAGCGCCTTCGCGAGCGCAACCAGTACGCTATGTTTACGCCGCAGCATGGCCACATCGTTTCTGTTCACTTGATACAAGTTCTGTCCTTGCACCCGATAAAATGTCAGTGCTTCCCGAAGCAGCAGCACTTCGGAATAGACCGCCCCCATCGTGAACAGGAACTCATCCGCCTCCACGATCAGGTCTTCCGGCGCCGGACCAATCCTTCGCAGTACCTCGCTTCGGCAAGCCAATCGGCTGGTTCCCAGAAAACTCTTGCGCCGCGTGAAAACCTGAGCGCCCGAAAGCGAGTCGATTCGGAATCGCGGGCTTTCTCGCACCAATTCCGTGCGCCGGACATCATCCTCCAGAACCTCGGTAATGCTGTGACCGATCAGCCCAACCTCCGGATTTTGCGCAAACCCATCCGCGACCGCCGATAATTTGTTCACCGCCCACCAATCATCGCCATCAAGGAATGCAACAATTTCGCCGCTACACTCGGGAATGCCGTGGTTGAACGCGCTGGCCTGGCCACCATTTGGTTTACGAAGAATGCGCGCCCGGGACTCGTATTTGTGCAGGATCTCGGCAGTCGTATCCGTGGAACCATCGTCTACAACTAAAATCTCCATCTCGGAAGCTGGCAAATCCTGTTCCAAAACACTGTTCAACGCTTGCTCGATAAAGCGTTCGTGATTGTATGTGTCCACAAGAACGCTGATGAAAGGTCGGCTCATTTGTGTTTACAAGCCACGATGTACACTGGCGCCCAAAGGCGCTCGCAACCCTTAATTAGTCTACGCGAAAAGTATCAGAGCCACGAAAGAACACCACGGGCGTCCAGTTAGTTGGACGCAGAATCCACTACTTGATAAATGCGCTGGTTCCCACCGTCGTACACCATCACCAGGTCGGGCTGCGACCTCGTGATTTGGAATCCTTGATGCTCTCCAATCACATCCAAAACGTGCGTAATTCCGAGTTTGGACAGGCCCCGAAGGCACTGCTCCGCGCTCGGGTCTTGCGGCAATGTAATCTCACCGAAACGCCCGACCGGTTTTAGATAATCCTTCCCTAAATAGTAGGTAGGCACGAACGCATCGAGTACGAGCACTTTCTGAACCGCGGGATTCGCGTTCAGCCACGCGAAAGACTCGAAGTATGGAATTTCTGATTTTTCGCGCTGCTCTTCGTAGGAGGAAGAAAGGGCGGCATGCATGTCCGATGCCCTGGCAGGTAGGATCATCGCGAGGCTATAGAGAATGGAAAATCCCACGGTAGCGCACGCTAAGGCGCTACCCAATCGTGATCCTTTGAGCGTTACAAAGCGCCAACCCCATATCGCGAATATCGCAAGCAAAACGAATACATCGATCAGAAAGCGAGTGTCCTGCTCGGTAAAAAACCACGCCACGGTCGAGAGAAAAATGAAGAGCGCCACGACTCTCGTAAATAAAGAGCGCCCGCGCACCAGAATGCCAAAGGGTGCGAGCGCCAAGAGCGCCAGTCCCACTCCACCCGCTCCGTTAAGATAGTTCGCTGGATGAAACGTCAGTCGAAACGGTAGAAGCACAAGACTCAGAAGGTCGTGCCCCATCCCCCGACCCGACCGCCTCAAGACCGCGTCGAGCGTGTCAACAGACGCTTCGGACATGTACTTCACCGGGAAATAATGGCTCAAACTCACGATCGGGGGATAAATCGGAAAACCCAAGACAATCCAATTCCGCAAGTACCATGGGGAAGCCACCACGATCGCCACCGCTGCGAACAGTGCAAGTCGTTTGACAGTAGACGCTCCTCTTATGTCTGCGTTCCAATGCGCGACCACTGCGCATGCGGCAATCAGGGCAAACGCAACGACCCCGTGGTATTTCGTGCCGATCGCCAGACCAGAAAACAATCCTGCTATCAGGTAACTCCGAGTTTCTTGCGCGTCTAAAATGAATCGAAGGGCGAGCAAAACAAAGCACCACAGCATTCCATCGATAAAGCCACCATAGCATCCTCGGTACACAGCAGGCATAGCAGCGACCAGTGCGGTGGCCCATAATGCGCCCGATGCATCGAGGTTCGAACGCACGGCCAGCCCGTAGGTCACCATCAGCAGCAAACCGAGCGAGGTAAACGCAAACAATTCCATCGCGCGCGGACCACCGAGCGACAGCAGCCCCGCATACAATGTTTCCACCACCGCCGGGAACGAAGTCAACGACTCATCCGGCACGGGATGAATCACTTTGTCGCGCAGCCAAACTTCAGGTCCCAAGTAGTGATATGCCACTGAGTCAGACGTTGTGATTTTGCCGACTGGTTTCGCGAGGCCACCGATGAACGTGATCATCATTATGATGGCAATTATAAATGCCGGGATCAGCGGAACCCTCGCCATGGAAACCGGCGCGAAAACACTTTTTCTGTCGCGATAAAGAAACCAGATCCCAACCAGCGCAGCGGGCAACACGAGCCCCAGAATCGTGGCTCGCGACAAATGAATCAGTCCAACCAGGAAGAGCAGGGTCCCCAAACAGCCGAGCCCTGCCAAGAGAACCGCTGCAAGCCGGTCGACGCGTCGAAAACTCACTGGCGAAAAGCGGATCACCAGGCGGCCTACTCCGAACGCCGCCACAACAAGAAGAATATTCGCCACCACGGCGGGCAACAGTCTCATCGCCAATGACGGTACCATTTCAACAGGGTTTCGGCCGCCTGGGAGCCAAGGATGCGGATCACGAAAAAGGTCACCAAAATCCAGACCATCCAGATTTGCATCAGCCAAGCTGGTATGCTGCGCCACGCCCAGGAATTCTCAATGTTCAAGTCTGGATCTTCCATCGTTCTCGGTCCGTTCAGCGGACAACACCCCGGCACAAGGGCCAAATTCTCCCTGATCCCAAGCGACAGTGCAAGGCGGGGACAATTGCACGAACAATCGCGTTCAGAATCTGTTTGGAAGGAATGAAGAACGCATTCGAAAGCTTCAGCGATCGGGTTTGCGGGACTCGGCGTTGCTCCCGAGCTTACTGGGTTTTATCAGCCTGATCCTGGTTGGCGCCGGCTTGCGCCACAGCGAACTCAATTCCCCAAAAGTGGGGCGCGGGTGTGAGAAATTCCACGCCCACTCGCGTGCCCCGCTTGCCAAGATCTCCCAGAAACACCACGCGGCATTCCTGTTCTTCCTGTGTTTCCGGATTTATCAGCACCAGCATTTCCCCGTTATCCACTTCATTGCGCAGGTTCAGCAACCCGCCATGAGCGCTCACGACCAGTGTCTCGCAGATTTCCCGGAATTTCCGCCCGTCATGGCTGCGACCAAGCGCCTGCAGCCGCATCTTATGAAAGACGCGTTGGCTGCGGCGTTGTGCGGAGGCGGCAAGTTCAACCATGGCCTCATGATGGCTTGGGCCCAAATCTGGGTCAATTGCCCTAAAGGACAGGTGTTCGCGCATGACAAGGCCTTTTCGCGATTCCCGCCGCCTTGTGCGCTACCCACCCAGGTCGTAGAATATTTTTGCGGCTTCGGCATCCAGTCCTTGCTCCAAATCCATTCCGCCGCCGCGCATTTCTGGAAATCATTGAGCTGTTCATATTTGGCACAGAACCTTTGTGCCTGAGGGCTTGCCATGAACTTTACTGAAATCATCGAAGGTCGGCGCGAGCAACACCTCGCCGAGCTTTTCGAATTCCTGCGAATTCCGTCCATTAGCGCGAAATCGGAGCACAAGCCGGATATCGAACGAGCGGCCCAGTGGGTCGCCGAACATCTGCGCAGCGCAGGCTTCCATACCGTCGAAATCGTCCCGACAGATCTTCATCCATTGGTTTATGCCGAATCTTTGGAAGCCCCAGGCAAGCCCACCGTCTTATTCTACGGCCACTATGACGTACAGCCTGCGGAGCCTCTCGATCTGTGGACCTCGCCCGCCTTTGAGCCGGAAGCACGCGATGGAAACATCTATGGGCGAGGTACCGCCGACGACAAGGGTCAGGTTCACATCCATCTGAAGGCCTTGCAGGCATTGCACGAAGCCGCCGGCAAATTCCCCGTCAATATCAAGGTTCTGATTGAAGGCGAGGAAGAAGTCGGAAGCGTCAGCTTGTGGGACTATGTTCAGGCCCATAAGCAAAAGCTGAAGGCTGACGCGTTAATCGTTTCCGACACGGCCATGCTCGGTAAGGGCGTGCCCTCGATTACTTACGGGTTGCGCGGCCTGAATTATTATCAACTTGAGATTACCGGTCCCGCGCGCGACCTGCATTCCGGCGTGTACGGGGGAGCCGTCCCGAATCCACTTACGGTACTCGCCGAGCTATTTGCCAAGCTTCACGACAAAAAGTTCCGCGTGGCCGTGCCTGGTTTCTACGACGACGTGGACAAGGTTTCTGCCACCGAACGGAAAGCCCTCAACACGCTACCTTGGAAAAAGAAGGATTTCGAACGCGCCGTCGGAGCCCGCGGTTATTTTGGCGAGCACGGATTTACAACCGTGGAGCGTTTATGGATTCGTCCCACCTTGGAACCCAACGGGATCTGGGGCGGCTATCAGGGCGAAGGCGCAAAGACCGTCATCCCTTCCAAGGCCTATGCCAAGTTCTCCACGCGTCTGGTGCCCAGTCAGAATCCCCAAAAAATTGCCAGGCTCGTCGAGCAGCACATTCGAAAGCTGCTCCCCAAAACGGTCACCTGCCAATTCGAAACGCTCAGCACCGGCAAACCATGGGTTGCTTCGTATCATGATCCGATCTTTCACATCGCTCAGGTGGCCTTGCAAAAAGGGTTCGGCAAGAAAGGCGTGTTTATCCGCGAAGGCGGCTCCATCCCGTTCGTCACTCAAATGCACGACACCTTCAAAGTTCCGTGCGTCTTGATTGGTTTTGGATTACCCGACGAGAACGCCCACGCGCCCGACGAACACCTGGCACTCGACAATTACTACGGTGGCATCAAGGCCATCGCCCATCTCTACGAAGGCCTAGCCTCTCTTTAACTAATTTTTACGGAGTGGAGAGCTGTTCTCGTCGGCCCTTGGCGTAATCGTGCAGCGCCACGTTCGCGCTCGCAATCGTTCGCAGCGCCTCCTCGACTGCCGGCAGATCCTTCCCGCGTAGCACCACGTACATCTCGTCCTCGCCCAGTCCGGTGTAAACGCGATTGCCGATGCAACCCAGGCTCGTGATCGCGCCATGCTGCAATGACGCGGGCAGCGCCATGCACGTTGGTCTGCCAAGTGCCGGCGCGCCGCTGCCCACCGCGGCACGATTTGCGGCCTCCTGCAACAACATGGCGCCAGATGGCTTGACCGCAAACAGCACCACGTCCGGCACTCCTGTCGATTCTCCCAGTGGAGAATAGAGGATCGCTTTTGGAGCGTTGGCCAGCCGTGGAATCTGCGGTACTTCTTCAGGCTTTACGTAGCCCCAATCGAACATCATCTTCAGGGTTTGTTCGGTTTCCTTTTCACGGTCGGGCGACAGCGCTATATTGTGGGTATACGCCCCGACTGCGCAATTGAAGTGGTTTTCGGGCACGGTGTAGAAAGTGCGTCCTTCTGCCGCGAGGCGCCAGAAGCTGCACCCGGAGGGCTGCGTACCCTCGAATTTTTGTACCGACGTGGGAATCTCTTGCAAGAATGTGACCGCCACCGGTCTGCGCACTGCTTTGGTCACTAACATCAGTTCCCGTTCCAGTTCTTTGCCGTTCCACGTCGCGCTCATCTACTCTTCTCCTAGCAGTGATTGGGGTTTAGCAAGGATAACACGTGCGTTATACGTCTTAGCCGGGGTTCCAATGTGTCGAGACCCGCATGAAATCAGGGGTTTTGCACATCCTGGCAAAAAAATCTGCATTTTTCCCTTCATTTTTGCGGTTTCGCCCTTGCGTTCTCTGTTCGCGTTCGTTTATAGTTCCTTCCGGCCCGAGTTTTCCATTGAAAAATAGGGGTTTTTCGCTCGTGCTGACCTCGATTCGTTCGGGGTGGAGAGACAATTCCAGGAGGATAAGCAGACTAAAATGGCAGCTAAGCCACTGAGCAAGACCAAAATCGTTGGACACATTGCCGAGAAGGTGGGCACCTCGAAGAAGACGGTTGCGACTTTCTTTGAAGAGCTTCACAAGCTCGCCGTCAAGGAAGCCAAGGGCGCAGCCGGCAAATTCGTCATTCCCGGAATCGGCCGTGTCGTGAAAGCTCATCGCAAGGCGCGCATCGGTCGCAATCCTCAGACCGGCGAACAAATCAAGATCAAGGCCAAGACGGTGGTTCGTCTTCGTCCGGCCAAGGTCCTCAAGGATGCCGTTCTGAAGTAGTTCGTGGCGGTTTTTCTCCCAGCCCGGGAGAAAAGAAGATTCAAAATCCCCGGAACGCCTGAGTTCATCAGGCTCCGGGGATTTTTCTTTGCATACCGGCATCCCGAGCCCTGCGAAATTACAGCGTCTTCACGTACGCGATGACATCCTTGATCTGATCCGGTTCCAGCACGTCTTTGAACGGCGGCATCAACTGGTCGCCATTTTCAATCCAGGTTTTCAAGCTCTCATCCGTGATTTTATTACCATTCACGCTGAACGTTCCGCGCTTGGACAGCCCCTTGAGTCCCGGTCCGATCTTCTTCTGGTCGCTGGTGTCATAGTGGCAAATCGAGCATTTCTGCTGAAACAGCGATTTGCCCCGCGCAACCGCCGCCGCATTGGCGCTCGTCTTTTTTCCAGAGCTTTGCGCCAGCAGCATACCGGCGGTCAGCATCGAACCGCACACCGCTAATCCCCAAATCCTCCTGATCGTACGATTCACTTTTCCCCCAATCTCTCGGTGAGTACGCATTCTCTTGCCCGTTCATTTTCTCCATTCTGTGGCCGAATTTCCACCCCGCCCCGTCAGAACGGACAGGTTGTGCTTTTGCACAGCTAGAACTTCCGTACCTTTGACCTTATGCGATTCTCCCGTTCACAATGGCGTCATGAATCAGGAGACCCTGACTCGCGCGTGGGAGGTGTTGCAAGACGCCTATCAAGCGCAGATGGAAGGCGACTACGATCGCGCTGTCGAACTCTACCAGTCGTCCCTGGACCTTCATCCTACCGCCGAAGCCCATACATTTCTCGGCTGGACCTATCATTTTCAGGGCAAACTGCTCGATGCCATCGCCGAATGCAAACGCGCCATTGAACTGGATCCCGATTTTGGCAATCCCTATAACGACATCGGCGCCTACCTGATCGAACTGGGCCAGTTTGACGAGGCCGTTCCGTGGCTGCAACAAGCCGTCGAGGCCCGCCGCTACGAACCGCGACATTTCCCTCACTACAACTTGGGCCGCGCCTATTTGGGTAAAGAAATGTACGGCCAGGCGATGCGTTGTTTTCAGGAAGCCCTCAACATCGAGCCCCGTTATTCCTTGGCGCGCCAGGCCCTCGAATCCCTGCGTCGCATGGTCAACTGAAAAGCAGTTTTCTCTTGTAGTGGCGGGTCTTCAGATCCGTGCCTTTTCCCGCAATTGTTGTCGGCTGTCATCCCGAACGGAGTCCGCGAAGTGAGGGATCTCTCTTCATGTCAACGCGCCACCGACACTCTTGCCTGTGCGTTCCGCGTAGGGGTCCAGCACGCTGGACCCCATCTCGGCACGGTCTCATCAGTTGCCACACACACTCTTTAGACAGACGGCTTCACCACCCGATCGTAAATCCACAAAAGCGCGGTTGTCCCCATACCGATCGCCGTCAGCGCCCACAAAAACAGCGCCGGGCGGTGCTGTACCTCACCAAAATGGTGCAGCAGTACTCCTCCAATTGGCCCGGACGCGAAAGCGCCAATGCCCAGCGGCAGAAACGCGAATCCCATGTACGTCCCTTGCTGGCCCGGCGGCGCAAGGCGCGAAATATAATCGTAGTAGCGCGGCTGCTGAATCAGTTCGCCCACAGCAATCACAACCAGCGTGCCATATGCGGCGGCGATCGTCCCAACCGTCGCAAGCACGGCAAATCCCAACATGGAAATCAGCGTGCCCAGCACGACCGCGCGAAACGCGGACATTCTCTGGGTCATCACGCTGAACACCACCGTAAACGCGATCACGATCAACGGTCCGGTGGACAGCATTCTCTCCGTATCCGCCGCGCGGTTCACGTAATCGTGTACGTAAATGGGAAGCGTGACGAATTCCTGCCAATACACGATCCAGTAGCCCGAGAAAATCAGCAGAAACAACATAAATCTCGGATTCCCCAAAACTCTAAGAAAGTTCTTCAGTGTGACGCTCAGGCTCTCCGTAGCCACGTCACCGGATTTGCGCGGCTCGCGAAAGAAAAGCAGCACCACAAAGAACATCACAAAAACGCTAAGCGCCGAAACCCGAAACACATTTTCCACGCTGAGATTCTTGTGCACCCACGACGCCACGAACGGCCCCAGGGCTCCGCCGATGTTCACCAGCGTGTAGTAAATCGAATAGCCAATCGAACGCACGTTCTCGTTGGACGCTCGCGCCGTCGTTCCCACCACGCTCGGCTTCACCAGCGCGATCCCCAGGGCCGGCAACATCAAAACCACCGTGACCAGCGCAACCAATGGCACCGCTGCGTACAACGGCCGCATCCAATTCGAACCGAGCGAACCCAGCAGGAAGTACGAGCCCGCCAGAATCAAGTACGCCAGGGAAAGCGCGCGACGGAATCCCAGACGGTCGGCGATCGCACCGCCGAATATCGCCAGAAACCAAACCAGGCCGCCGAATAGACCGGCAAGATTGGCGGCTCGCTCCAATGGAAAACTGAGCGTTTCATGCAGGTAGCGCGCCAGAGAGGCGAACGCGGCGTAATACGAGAGCCGCTCAAACAGTTCGCTGATATTTGCAACCCAAAATGCCCGCTCGAACCCGCTCTTCACCTCATCCAGCCGCTCCGCAACACTCATCCACCCTCCATCACCTTCAATTCGCGAATCATACTACGTCGCCATCTCGGAGTGCGGGAGCCCAGCTCCCGCTATTCGCAATTCGATGCGCCAACTCCATCAAGACAGCGGCAGCCCTGCTGCCGCCACTAAAAGCGTTCGCGCCTCGTGGTCTCGGTCCTGTAGCATTGCCTCGAAGGCCGTCCCAATTCATTTGCTCTCGCCCCCAACTTTGGGCGCGGCGTTCCACATTTCCTGCTGGATCTTCCACTCGCCGCCACCAGTCTTGTGGAGAATCAGCAGAATATTGCCACGCCCCTCCACGGTTGGCTTACCCTCGGAAGATTCCAGCACCTGGTGCTCCAGTCCCCATTCGTAAGCCCAGTCGTGCATGGTCTGAATCTGTTGAAAGTCAATCTCCATCGTCTTCATGTGATAGCCGCCCAGGTGCGATACGGCTTCATCGAAAAATTTTCCGATGGTCTGTTTGCCTTTCAATGGCGCCATCTGGGGCAGCAGGCTTACGCCGTCGTCCGCCCACATCGCCAAGACCGCGGCGTTATCCATTTTCAAATGAGCGGCGATGTATTTCTTGTTGAACGCGTCGATCTCGCTGCGAGACGTATCGGTGTCTATGCGGATATTGCAAGCTATCAGTGTCGAAATTGCGATCACCGCTGAAACCGATAGCAATAGAAACGGAGCGCGTTGCATTGCTTCTCCTCCTGGCCAGCTTCCATGCGGTCACCACAATACCCCGGAATGCCGCGTGCGCACACACTCCACGCGAAATTGAATCATTGCCGAGATGCCGTGCTCAGGCGTAAGGTGTCCCTTTGTGCATGCGGCCTGGTTCAGCTGCCTTCACGGAAGCAGGGAGGGACGCCATGGGGTACCTACTGGTACGTCATAAAGTGAGGGAGTTCCACGAGTGGAAGCGGGTCTTTGACAGACACAAGGATGCCCAGCGCAATGCTGGACTCCGCGTCGAAAAAGTAATGCGAAACTTGTACGAGCCGGACGAAGTTTTCTTGTTCTTCGAAGTTCTTGACCTCGCGAAGGCCCGCGGCTTTATAAACTCAGCCGACGTTTCGACCGTCCAAGAGGAGTCGGGTGTTGTCGATAAGCCCGATATTTATTTCTTAGCTTGAACGCTGCACCGCGTCGCGTCCCGCTCGTTCCCAAAGCTCAACGGCGTTGCCTTCCATCAGCCACGTTTCCTTCAATTATGGCCCGGCTTTTCCACTTCCTGCCGCTGGCGCTCCTCGGTCCATGGCGGAACGACACCGATCGAGCGTGCGTAAGCGATGGACTGGCCCAGGTGTTCCCCTAGCTGCCCGGAAATGATGAAGAACATTCCACGCATCGTGGTCTGCCCGCGCGGCGTCCTCATTTCCTTGTCGAGTTCGGAATCCTTCAGCGCAATAACAGCGGTCCGCAGCTGCGCAAAAGAGTCCTTCAACGACTGAACCACTTTCGGCTTGTCCGTCACGTAAGCCATCATGGCCTTGGTGTCCACACCCGCGGGCATCGGGGTGCCCAGCATTTTCGGCGATGTTGTAATTCATCGCCACCACATGCAGGTACACTTCACCGATCGTGCGCACGCCTTCAGCCGGACGCCAGCCATATTTCTCCGCTGGAACTGCATCCGCCAACCGTTCGAATCGTTGTTCAAAATAAGAAATTTCGTCCAGGAATTCCATCCGCGGGCCGGACGTCGGAGCGGTTGGCGGCAAATTCGAAAGATGTTCAGCGGGCTTCTGCTGCGCTTGAACGTTGCTGTGGAACAGTATCAGGAGAGAACAGAAAAGGAACGCGGCTCTGAGCATCGCTCACCCCCATGGGCCGTCAATCATTCTATAACGAAAACCGCAACATCAGTGGGCGTCCGCGAACGCGCGCGAGGCAAACACCAGGGAAGCCGGAAGATGCTCCGCAAAATATGTCGGATCGTGGCGTCCGGGATAAATGTGAAATTCGTGCGGGATGTGCCGTGCCGTTAAGACCTTATCCAGAGCGGCCGCGCCCGCTTCGAATCCGTAGTCATCCTGATCGCCGCAATCGAAATAGATTTTTAGGCCGGTCAGATTCGCGGTCCGCGCCAAATGGATGGGACTGTTGCGTTCCCAGAACGCCTCATCGGGCGGGCTCCCGAAAACCCCGCCCAGAACTCGGGACCGCGGCGAGTTTAGAGTTGGTCCTAAATATACCGGAAGCTTTTCGATCAGCGCCGCGCTGTGCGCGCTTGCCGAGACGAACAGGTGCGGGTGACGAAACGCCAGATGCAGCGCTCCGTAACCGCCCATGGAAATTCCCGCAATCGCGCGATGTCCCCGCCCGGGTTCCACTCGATAACGCTTCTCGATGAAAGGGAAAAACTCCTCGAGCAAAAAATCCTCGTAACGATCCTTGCCGTCCTTCGAATTAATGTAGAAGCTGGCGTTGCCCTCCGGCGTGGCAATCAGGAAATCTTTCAGGTCGCCTCGTTCGCGCATGTCTTCCGCAAGATTCCAGGCCCCTGAATGCACAAAGAACTGTTCGTTGTCGCCCAATCCATGCAGGAAATACAGAACCGGGAAAGTGGCGGGTCTTTTCGGCGTCAAACGAAGGAGGAAGCACGATGCAGTAATGCACCGGCTGCACCAGAATTTTGCTCGGCACGGAATTGCATTCCACTCGACTCGTCGCTGCATAGCTGCATCCGCAAAACAGGGCAAGCAGTGCCACCAGTGTCAGCCAGCGAATCTTATTCATAGCGGAGCGCGTCGACCGGATTTAATTTGGCCGCGCGCGAAGCAGGATAAAGCCCGGCGAGCAGGCTGACAACCAACGCAAACAGCATCGCCAGCAGCGCCAGCCACCAAGGTACCGACGAAATGTCGATGGGATTCAAACTTTGCCGTTTCAGGTAAACATTTGTGCCAAAGGAAATAGCGCGTCCAAGAAGCCAGCCGAATCCCACTCCGAGAATTCCCCCGAAGAAGCCCATCACTCCAGCTTCCACAAAGAACAGTTGCTGCACGTCCGAATCCGCGGCGCCCAGCGCTTTCAACACGCCAATTTCCCGCCGCCGCTCCAGAATGGCCATGACCAGCGTATTCACGATTCCCAGAGTGGCCACCGCCAGTGCCAGGCTCCCAAATATACCGAGCAGCAGATCGAACACAGAAAAAAATGTGCGCAGAGATTTTGACGCGTCCAGCAGCGAGAATGCGTTGAACCCGAGATTCCTGATCGAACTCTCGAGAGCTTCGACCTGCGAAGGCGATTTGGCGCGGACCGACAGCGACGCGTAGGTGATCTTGTCGGGTTCGGAACTGCCTCGCACGATATCCCGAAGATCGTTCACTTGCGCCGCGCGCAGCGTGGACGCGGTTTGCAGCGGCATAAGCAACCGCGCATTGCCCATGCCCCCATACCCCGCCGCGGGTTCCGTCTCCACAATCCCCACAATTTTGAGCTTCAATTCTTTTGGAACCACGGAGAAGCCGCCGGCCGGTTCTCCTGAGTCCGCGGCATTTCCATTCGACGCTGCCGGAATGGCCTGCCGCTCGGCATAGCGCAAAATCAAATTTTGGCCGATCAGCGAATTGGGATTGTCTGAAAGCTGTTTCGCAAACTCAATTTGTAAAATCGCCTCGTCCGCGCTCGTCGATGAGAAGAAAGTCCCTTGCATGCCGTCAAACGCACCGGAATTCCGCGAGGAATCCGGCATGCCCGCAACTACCGTGGCATACGGTTTGTTATTGAAGCGCACTTCCGTAAAGAAGCGCACCTGCGGATACACTTCGATCACGTTCGGCAATTTTTCCAGTTCGTGCCGCGCCTCTTCGTCTAGCGGCCTGGCTGGCTTGTCCGGTTGCACCTCGCGTTGCGGCCGCCCCATGCCCCGAAAATTGTTTTTCGGCGTGACGAAAATCGTGTCGAACAGGCCGCTTTGCGAAAGCCGCTTCGACGCCAACTGCTGGAGCCCAACCCCCAGCGAAAGCATCGCTACAAGTGAGGCCACGCCCACAGCCACACCCACGGTAGTCAGTGCGTTGCGCAGAATCGCTTCGCGCAGATTCCGCAGCGCCAGGTCCGTCAGATCCTGCGCCTTCATCTCGTGGCACCTTGCAAAGCGGCCGAAATGCTGAGCAGTTTTCCGTCGCCCATGGTGGCCAGCCGGTCTGCAAATCGCTCGGCAAGCGGCTTCTCATGCGTGACCATAAGAATCGTCATTCCCAATTGCGCTTGTAACTCCCGCAGCAGCGCGAGAATCGTTTCGCCGGTTACCGAGTCCAGGTTGCCCGTGGGCTCGTCCGCCAAAAGGATTCTTGGCCGATTCACCAGCGCGCGTGCGATTGCCACTCGTTGTTGCTCGCCCCCGGAAAGCTCCGAAGGGCGATGCCCGAGCCGGTGCGTGAGTTTCACGTGCTCCAGCGCTTCACGAACCCGGCCCGCCCGCTCGGAGCGCTCCACTTCTGCAAGCCGCAACGGCAGCTCCACGTTTTCCTCAAGTGTCATGCGCGGTAGCAAATTAAACGACTGGAAGATCATCCCGACGGTGCTGCGACGATAACGCGCCAGTTCCAGTGAGGAAAGCGCGGCTAGGTTTTTGCCTTCGGCAAGGATGGTGCCCGAAGTAGGCCGGTCCAGACCCGCAATCAGGTTCAGTAGCGTGGATTTGCCGGATCCAGAGGAGCCTAGAAGAGCCAGAAACTCGCGCGGGGCCACGGTGAACGAAACGTCGTCAACCGCACGCACGCTGGTTTCGCCCATTTGGTACTGCCGGGAGATGTGTTCCAACTGGACGGCGGGTTGTGTGTCCGGCATAGCCTCAATTCATGATACGTCGGGAAGCGCGAAAACTTACAATACGGTTGGATGCGCGCCGCGGCTGGAAACGTAACTCAACGCACCGGTCCTTCCGAGTGGAGACCGGCCCGTCATTCCGAGCGAAGCGAGGAATCTCTCTTCGCTGGATCCACGAGTGAGCGATTCCCGTTTCGCAAACTGGTGAGCAGCAGCGCAACACGGAACCTCCTCTCGCCTGTGCTAGCATTGTTATCTGCGCCAAGTATCCTGCCTGCGCAAGGAGTCTCCTGAATGCCTGCGACCATGAAGGCGTTGCGCAAAACGCATGCTGGCAAGGGTCTGCAAATCGAGAAAATCCAGGTGCCGTCCATTGGCCCCACCGACGTTTTGGTCCGTGTCAAAGCCAGCTCGATTTGTGGAACGGACCTGCACATCTACGGCTGGGATCACTGGTCACAAGGGCGCATTCACCCCCCAGTTACCCTGGGACACGAATTCTGCGGAGTGGTAGAGCGCACCGGCGAAGAAGTTTCCGCCGTCAAGCCCGGCGATTTCGTCAGTGCGGAAATGCACTTGAATTGCGGCCATTGCCGGCAATGCCGCCTCGGCCAGGCGCACATTTGCCAGAACCTGCGCATCATTGGGATTGACATCGACGGCGCTTTCGCGGAGTTCGTGAAAATCCCCGCCACAAATATCTGGAAACTCGATCCCGCGATTCCTGAGCCTTACGCCGCGATTCTCGACCCGCTCGGCAACGCAGTTCACACCGTGCTTGCCGGCGCCATTGCCGGAGAGACCGCACTCGTCACCGGCTGTGGTCCTATCGGCCTCATGTCCATCGCCGTGGCTAAGGCTTGTGGGAGTTCCACCGTATTTGCCTCCGAAACCAATGAACATCGCCGCGCGTTAGCCCGGCAGATGGGCGCGAACTACGTCTTCAATCCTTTGACCGAAGATCCGGTAAAGGCAATTTTAGACGCCACCGGCGGGACTGGAGTGGATGTGCTCCTGGAAATGAGTGGCAACCCCGCGGCGATTCAGCAAGGCTTCAAGGCCCTGCGCCCGGGCGGCAGAGCTTCCCTTCTCGGCATTCCCACCGAAAACGTACCTCTGGACCTGGTGCAGGACGTCATTTTTAAGGGCGCCACCGTCCAGGGCATTTACGGGCGCCGCATGTACGAGACGTGGGTACAGATGACGGCCTTGTTGAAGGCCAGCCGCCTGAATCTGGAGCCGCTGTTTGGCGAACGCATGGGACTGGAGAACTTTGAAGCGGCGTTTGCAAAATTGCACAACGGACTGGCTGGAAAAATTTTGATGTACCCGAATGGCATTCAAGGACAGTAGTCACCCTCGTAAACCGAGAGCGGCGAAGTCAGAAAATGTGGGAGCAAGAATATGAGTGAAATCGCCACACAAACCACCAAGCACAATCCTCTCCACTATGTAACCGAAACGCTGCAGGACTTGCGCACCAAGGGTGTTGCCCCGAAACTCCGCGTGCTCGAAGGCGAGCAGAAGCCCGTGTGCGTGTTCGACGGCCGCGAGGTCATCAATCTCGCTTCCAACAATTACCTGGGACTAACCACCCACCGCGCGCTTCGCAAGGCCTCGATTGACGCCGTCCGCAAACTTGGTGTCGGCGCCGGCGCGGTTCGCACCATCGCGGGCACCATGAAAATTCACATGGAACTGGAAGAACAGATCGCCAGATTCAAGCACGTTGAAGCTTGTGTCGTCTTCCAGTCCGGCTTCACCGCAAATGCCGGAACCGTTTCCGCCGTTCTGGGCAAAGAAGATCTGATCGTTTCCGACGAGCTCAATCATGCCTCCATCATTGACGGCGCGCGCCTTTCCAAGGCCACCATCAAGGTTTTCAAGCACAAAGATGTGCAGGACTGCGAACGTATTTTGCAGGAGCACGCCGATTTCCCCGGCAAGAAACTGATTATTACCGATGGTGTGTTCTCGATGGATGGAGACATTGCGCCTTTGCCGCAGTTGTGCGATCTCGCCGAAAAATATGGATGCATCATGATGGTCGATGACGCGCACGCCAGCGGCGTGCTTGGCCGCGGCGGCCGTGGCTCGGTGGACCATTTCGGATGCCATGGGCGCGTCCACATCCAGGTCGGCACTCTCAGCAAAGCCATCGGCTCCATGGGCGGCTACGTTTGCGGCTCGAAAGACCTGATCGATTTTCTATATTTGCGCGCGCGTCCATTTTTGTTTTCCACCTCGCATCCTCCCGCGACCGCCGCGGCCTGTCAGGCGGCGTTTACGCTGCTCGATTCGGCTGAGGGCGAGAAACTCGTGAAAAAACTTTGGGCAAACACAAAGTTTTTCAAGCGTGAACTGAAGAAGCGCGGCTTTGCATTCAAAGCCAGTGAGACACCGATTATTCCCATTCACGTTGGAGATGCTGCGAAAGCTTTTGAGTTTTCGCGCAAACTGTTTGACGCCGGCGTTTTTGCTCCTGCGGTCGGCTATCCCACGGTAGCGGAAGGAAAGGCTCGGCTGCGCGCCATCGTCAGCGCCGCGCACAAACGGGAACACTTGCTGAAGGCCGCGGATACGCTGGCCGAAGTGGCCAAATCGATTGGCTTGACCGCTTGACACCTCTACGGTCTTTGCCTGAGTTTTGTTGTAAATTTTTCCAACATCCCGCCATTTTCGCCCTGACTCCAACACACCGGCCAGACTAAACCCGCGGTAGCACGTTGCTTCTTTTGCCATTGCTTTGGCAACCGTTTTGCCAGTTAACGCCTTCGTTCTTAGTGTGACCCGCCCTTCCGAAACCAGGAGGTATAACCTATGAAACGCTCAGCCATCGCGATCGTTGTCGCTCTATTCTTTGCCGGGGCCGCCGCTGCCCAGTCAGGAAGTGAACCCGTCCAGAACACCTCTGCTACTCGCGCTGACGAGCCCACCACGCTCCCGGCGGGGGCTCCCATCGACGCCACCCTTACCAAATCGCTCGATTCTCACAAACTGAAACCGGGCGACTCGGTCACGGCGGAAACAACGGAGTCCACGGAAGACAACGGGAAAACTATCATTCCCCGAGGCACAAAATTGGAAGGCCATGTTGTGCAGGCGTCCGCTCGCTCCAAAGGGGATACCTACTCTTCTTTGGGAATCGTTTTCGATAAGGCCGTCCTCAAGCACGGCGAGCAGATTCCCTTGAACGTCACCGTACAGGCCATTGCGGCTCCCGTGAATGCCGCGCCGCAGCCCGACAACTCGAACATGGGAAACATGGCAGCGACATCCCCATCCCAAGTCCCGGGCGACAACTCCCCCAATCGAAGCGTGGCGGGAGTTCCACCGCAGGGAGCAGGAGTTCCACCGACGGGAATGGCTCCAACCGCCAATCCCAATGCGGCGGCAAACACGAATGTTGGTAATGCCATTGACGGAACTGGTGCCGTCGGAGGCACAAACTCCTCCGGCCGTTTGACCGCCAACAGCCGCGGAGTATTCGGCCTGAAAGGCATCGGTCTCACCGGTTCCACGACGCGTTCGCAGGAACCTGCCAGTGTCATTACCTCAACTGGCAAGAACGTCCACTTGGACAGCGGCACGCAATTATTGCTGGTGACCCAAACGCCCACAACCGCGCCAAAATCCTAAGCCCGATTTAAATAAACGTCTGTCATTCCGAACAGAGTGAGGAATCTCTCTTCACGCATTACCGGGCCCACCACATCGCCGCAACTCACCCGCCCACTTTTCTCCCACCGGCGTCGCAGCGACAGCCCTTCGCCCTCTGCGCTATACTCGCGATTGTGGCGAAAACGGAGGAAAGAAAAACACTTTTCCTGGTAGACGCGATGGCCCACGTGTACCGGGCCTTCTTTGCGCCCATGGTGCGCATGAACGCGCCCAGCGGTCTCCCCACTAAGGTTCCATTCCTGTTCGCCAATATTCTTCGCCGCCTCATCAAAGACTACAAACCGGACTATATCGGCATCGTCTTCGACACCAGTAAACCTACCTTCCGCGACAAGCTCTTCGAATCCTACAAAGCTCATCGCGCTCCCATGCCCGACGAAATGACTCTGCAGCTTCCCTACGTACGCCGTCTGTGCGAAGCCATGTGCATGCCCATACTCGAACTGGACGGCTATGAAGCCGACGATGTGATCGGCACTTTGTCCAAGAAGGCCGCTGCCGAAAATCTCAATGTGCTGGTCATTTCCAATGACAAAGACATGATGCAACTCGTCAATGACGGTGTGCGCGTCCTGCGCACAGGAACCGGCGGCGCAAAAGCCGACACCATTGTCGATGCCGGCAAAGTCGAAGAAATCCTCGGTGTGCCGCCCACGAAAGTCATCGACCTCATGGCCCTTCTGGGAGACAACATCGACAACATCCCTGGCGCAAAAGGAATCGGCGAGAAGGGCGCTACGGAACTGATCCAGAAATATGGCACGGTCGAAAACGCGTTGGCCCATGCCGATGAAGTGCCCAACAAGCGCTACCGCGAAGCGCTACAGCAGCAAAAAGACCAGGTCCTCATGAGCAAGCAACTGGCGGCGATTGCAATGGACGTGCCGCTGGAACTGCAACTCGACAAGCTCAAAATGTGCGCTCCCGATTCCGCCGCGCTTATCGCGCTCTATCGCGAATTGGGCTTCAACTCGCTCCTCAAAGAACTCCTCGCCACTGGCGCCAGCGAACCTGCCGTCCCCCTGCTTGCGAGTGAAAACGGAAGCGGTGCCCCGGTTGCCGAGGACGTTCAGAAGGATTATGCCCAACTCGCAAATGCCGAGGAGCTGCGCGCCTACCTCAAGAAAGTTCCCGCAAACGCCCCCATCGCGATTTGGCTGAATCTTGATTTAGGAACCCGCGAATCCGAAGGATTTGGAACCCATGTGGGCGGAATCGAGTTTTCGACAAAGCCTGGGGAAGGCCGCGCGATCTGGAACGACGAACAAGGCGAAGCGCTGAAAACGTTGCAAAGTGTCCTCAGGGATGCCAAGCGACGAAAAATTGTCCACGATCCCAAGCTGTTTCAGTTGCTCGGGGGAAAAGCTCAAAACATCGAGCACGCCACGCAGTTGTACGACTATTTGCTCCGCCCAACCACGGCAAAACACGATTTCGCCGATCTGGTCTTTCGCACCTTCAATGTTCCCATGGGGGGCGGTACCGGTGAACGCGCGGATTACTTGCAGCGCATCGCCCCAATCCTCCGCAAACAGGTGGAACAGCAGGGTCTCGCCGAAGTTTACGAAAAAATTGATCTTCCGCTCGCCCCTGTGCTCGCCGAAATTGAGCGTAATGGCATTCGCATTGACCCCGCCGCGCTCGCCAAGATGTCCGAATCCATGGAGAACGAAGTCCGTCGCCTGGAGAAGGACATTTGGAATCTGGCTGGCTCTGAATTCAACGTGAATTCTCCAACCCAATTGGCCGAAGTATTGTTTGACAAGCTGAACCTTCAGCCTCCCGGCAGGCGCAGCAAAGCGAAACTGCGCTCGACCGCCGTCGACGTTTTGGAAGAATTAGCAAACCAGCATCCACTTCCGGAAAAAATAATTGAATACCGTGAAATTGCCAAACTGAAGTCCACCTACGTAGACACCCTGCCGAAGTTGATTCACCCGCAGACCGGCCGCTTGCACACCAGTTTCTCGCAAACCGGTACGGCCACCGGGCGCCTCAGTTCCAGCGATCCCAACCTGCAGAACATACCCATCCGCACGGAATTGGGACGTCAGATTCGCGCCGCGTTTGTTGCCGAGCCAGGCAAGATTCTCCTCTCGGCGGATTACTCACAAATTGAATTGCGCGTCATGGCTCACATTTCCCGCGATCCAGTTCTAGTACAGGCCTTCCGCAATGGCGAAGACATTCACGCACGCACCGCTCAGGAAGTGTTTGGCGTTGGCCCATTGGCGCAAACCGCCGATCACCGCCGCGCCGCCAAAGCGATTAACTTCGGCATTATCTATGGCCTGTCTCCGTTTGGCTTGGCAAAGCAGTTGGGCATCGAACAGAAAGAGGCCGCACAATTCATCACCGCGTATTTTAACCGTTACCGTGGCGTCAAAGAGTACCTGGATAGTGTCTTGGCCGAAACTCGGAAGACGGCTGTGGCGAAAACGTTGTTTGGGCGAATTCGCCCGATCACGGAAATCAACTCGCCCCAAGTTCAGCTCAGAAATTTTGCCGAACGCACTGCTCTGAATTCACCGCTGCAGGGCACGGCCGCTGACCTGATCAAACTCGCGATGATTTCCATCGACGAGCGCCTCAGGAAACAGAAACTGGAGAGCCGGATGATTTTGCAGGTCCACGATGAACTGCTGTTCGAAGCCCCGCTTCACGAAAAGCAGGCCCTCGAAGATTTAGTATCCGAAGAAATGGAAGGGGTCTATAATCTGGCGGTTCCGCTGGTCGTAGAAGTTTGTGCCGGGCCGAACTGGCGCGACCTGGACTAGGAACGCGGCGGGCATCCCCCCTCGCCGTTACGGTCATCTATCAAATCGCTCTCGTGTTCGCCATCCAGGCAGTCTCTGGATGACGATTAACTGAAGTTTCCATCCGCCCCCTGCAAGCCGTGTTGGTATCGAGATGAGTCGGTGTGGATGGGGTATTATGCATCAAAAAATCCTGCTTACCTTGGGGGTCGCCGCAGCCATCTTGGCAGGCTGCGGCGGAGGCTCCGGTACTTCGCCACAAAGCGATAACAGTGGCGCGAACAGTTCCGGAATTTCGTTGACCCTCACACCTGCCACCGCCACCGTGGTTGTTGGTCAGAGCGCGGCCTTCCAGGCCAGCGTCACCGGCGCTGCCAATACTGCGGTCACTTGGGAGGTGAATGGCGTTGCCGGTGGGAGTGCAAGTTCAGGAACCATCAATGCGGGCGTCTATACCGCCCCGGCCTCGGTGCCCAATCCGGCGATGGTTACCATTACCGCCGTCGCGCAGGTGAATACCAGCACCACGAAAAATGCCACCGTGCTGGTCGTCTCTTCCAATCCCAATCAGGCTGCGCAGAACATCCCCGTCAAACTGGGCACTTCCGGCGGAAATTCCACCGATTCCACCAAACAAGGAAATCTGATTTATTGCTGCGGCGGAACCCTCGGCGCTCTTCTCCAGCGCAATGGCAATTCCTACATTTTGAGCAACAATCACGTCTTGGCGCGCAGTGACTCCGCCAGCATTGGGGATCCCGTTACACAGCCGGACTTGATCGATGCCAACTGTTCCACCAGCGGAACTACGACCGTAGCCAACCTCACGCAGTATGTCGATTTGCGAGCCCCGGGAACCAATGTGGACGCCGCAATCGCCCAGATCGTCCCCGGCACCGTCGATACCAGCGGCACGATTTTATCTCTCGGTGCCACCGGAAATGACGGCGCGCCAGAGTCCGGAGCGCCGCACGCAGGAAATGGCATAACCGCCTACCTCGGCCAAGGTGTTGCAAAAAGTGGCCGAAGTTCAGGATTGACCTGCTCGTCTCCTTCCGCCGGAGCCGGTGTTGACGCCATTGATGTCACCACTTCCGTGAGCTACCAAAAAGGCTGCAATAAGGGAGGAAATTTCAATGTTACCTATGCTCACCAAATCTCCGTTGCGGGCGGAACCTTTAGCGCCGCGGGAGACTCCGGTTCCTTGATTGTCGACGAAAATACCGCCGATCCTGTGGCTCTGCTCTACGGCGGCTCGGACACGGACACGGTCGGCAATCCGGTCGCGGATGTATTGCGCGCAATGCAGGATGACCAGGGAAACAAGCCCACCTTCGTCGGCACCAGTGCGCCTCATCAAATCTCCGGATGCACCGCTGTGGGAAGCGCGCTGCGAGCGGCGCAGGCGCTAAGCGCTCCGTCTCTTTCTTCCGCGCAACTGGCCGAGGCACAACACGCCCGCGATATGCATGCGCCAGAGCTGCTTTCCAATCCTTCCGTGCAGGCCGTGGGCGTCGGACCCAGCATCGATCATCCTGGCGAGCCAGCCGTGGTTGTGATTATGGACCCCACACAACCGCCATCAGCCATTCCCGCGCAACTTGAGGGAGTAGCGACCCGCATCATTGCCGGCACCGCCGCGGGTGCGCGAGGAGTTCTCGATCTTCAAACCACGGCCCGTATCGCTCCCGCTACCAACATCCTCGCCGTCAGTTCCATTTCCAAAGCGGAAATCGCGCGCGCCGAAGCCGTCCACGCCGCCCACTCTGCCGCTCTTATGACCCAACCCGGCGTTCAAGGTGTCGGCGTTACTTCCAGTGCGGATGCCCCCACTGAAGCCGCCCTGATGATCTTTGTTGTGCGCGGCGTTCCGCGAAATCCCATACCGGTCGTCATGGACGGGGTGCGGACGCGCATTCGCGAATCCAGCCGATTCACCGCAGGCCGCCGCAGCAATGAACAACCTGCTCCCGGCTGCCGGGTACCACCAAAGCAGCCCGCACATTCTTTGTAGCGGCATGCTTTATCTTTTCCATAGCAGCAGACCCCCTGTGTCTTCCTCTGTGCTCTCTGTGCCCTCTGTGGTGAACTCTTCTTGCCGCACATCCTCCGTAGGGGCGTCAGCATGCTGCGCCCCAGGTCCGCTAAATCTCCAATGGAAAGATCCCGTGCTTGCCACACACCGCGTCTTGGCCCCAGAACCACGCCGGTAAACACCTATGCGCCGGGTCACAGCAATGCTCCCTCACCCCTACTACCCTACCTTTGAGCCCTTTACGGGCGTAGAATTGCCTTAGATTCTCTCCGCTTCGCTCCCGGATAGTCGTACCAATCAGGGGGTGTTTATGCGACGCATTGGCCTATTCGTCTGCGCCATCCTGCTCGCTGCCGCGGGATTTGGCTTCGCTCAACAAACAAAAGAAAAGCCCAAGGAAGGGCAAGCAGCGGAAGCCGCTCCCGCACCGATACCCGCGGATGCCACCGCCATGAAGAATCCCGTCAAGCCCACCACCGATGGCTTGGCGGAAGCCCGCAAACTCTTCGGCTATCATTGCGCCATGTGTCATGGCAAAGATGGCGATGGCAAGGGTGATCTGGTCAGCGATATGAAGCTGGACCTCAAGGATTGGCGCGATCCAGCCAGCATTTCGAAATACACCGACGGCGACCTCTTTTACATCATCACCAACGGCCGCGGAAAAATGATCGGCGGAGAAGGCGACCGCACGAAAGAAGCAGTACGCTGGAACCTCGTAAACCTCGTGCGCTCCTTTGGCCAGAAAACCACAGCTGCTTCCAGCAAGCCCTGATCCTCCGTCTTTTCTTGATGTGCGGGTGCCCCAGGTGCCGGTGTTGCACCTGGGTCTTGCCTTGCGGCTTTCCTGGGTTCGTCGTTTGTATAAGTGCTGTCCCGAATCTCCAACGCTTCTCATCTCCGCCGCCTCTTTTTTTTGTGTCCCGCCTCTGCGCTATGATGTGTCCAGCGTCCAGCGACAACACACGGAGGACTCTATGGCACATGCACCGAAATTCCTTGCCCTGGTGAACGACGCCAAGAAGCGCGTCAAAGAAACCAATGTTCCTGACCTTAAACGTCGCATCGATGCCGGCGAGAAATTTGTCTTGGTCGACGTGCGCGAGGAAAGCGAATGGGCCAACGGCCATTTACCAGGCGCCATTCATTTGGGCAAAGGCATCATCGAGCGAGACATTGAGCAGCGCGTCCCATCCGCGGACACCAAGCTCATCCTCTACTGCGGCGGTGGTTTTCGCTCCGCACTCGTCGCCGACAACTTGCAAAAAATGGGCTACACCAACGTCGAATCCATGGACGGCGGCTGGAAGGGCTGGCTCAACGCCGGCTTACCCACAAAAAAGGATTAATCACCGCCTCACTTTCGCTGCTTTGAAGAGCACGCCTTCTGAGGCGAGTCGTTCGCATGCAACCCTCACCAAGAAATTCGCAACCGCCCTTCCAAGCGGAGACTCTAATCGCTTATGAGTAGAGCTTCGATTCGCGGGCGAACGGTACTTTCCATTATTGCGGCGCTCGCAATCGCCTTTCTTCTGCTGCAGATTGTTCACCCGAAGCTGCCCAACCCGCCCGTTACCGCCGAATTGCAAGCGCCGGAAAACGTGAAACAAGTCTTGAAAACCGCGTGCTACAACTGCCATTCGAATGAAACCAAACTCTCCTGGTTCGATTATCCCGTTCCGGCCTACTGGCTGGTGGTGCACGACGTCCGCAAAGGGCGCAGCCGGTTGAACTTTTCGGAAATTGGCAAACTACCGCCCGCGCAGCAGCAAGCCGCCTTGTACGAATCGATCAGTCAAATTGAACTTGGCGCGATGCCACTCCCCGCGTATCAGCGCCTGCATCCGGAGTCGCGACTCACAAGCGAGCAAATAAATGTTCTCAAGAATTATCTTCTCACCCGTGTTTCGCAAGCCCCCGCGACTCCCGCGGAAATTGCCGCTGCGGACGCGCAGTACGCCAAGTGGATTCAGGCTGGCGCTTCCGCCCAGACCGTCGCCCCTGCGCCAAACGGCATCGCGTTCTTGCCGGACTACAAGAACTGGAAACCCATCAGCAGCACGGAGCGATTTGACAACCACACGCTTAGACAAATCTTGGGCAACGATGTGGCCGTCAAAGCGATTGCGCAACACCACATCAATCCGTGGCCCGATGGCACCGCCTTCGCCAAAATTGCCTGGCTCCAACAAGCGGATGCCAACGGCATCGTGCGTCCCGGCGCGTTCTACCAGGTTGAGTTCATGATTCGCGACAGCAACAAATATGCAGCAACGAAAGGTTGGGGATTCGCGCGGTGGCGCGGCGCGGACCTGAAGCCTTACGGAAAAGACCGCCATTTCGCGAACGAATGCGTCGGTTGTCACCGCCCACTGGAAAAAACCAACTACGTGTTCACCATGCCCTTCGGCGGCCAACAATGATCTCCAAACGAAAACTGGCGTGCTTCTTGATACTTGGCCCCACGCTGCTGACGGGTTGCTCAAATTCCAGTCCGCGGCTCGCGCCAACCATCAATGAAGGTGCCGCCCTCGTTGGAAAACTCCCCGCGAATCCCCTTCAATGGAGAATTGTCAGCGCGTCGCTGAATACCAAGGACTCCACGATGTCCACCTTGTATGGCAACGATGCCGCCGTGGATTACTCCAGAACTCATTCGCAACTCGACTATCCTGCGGGCGCCGTCCTGTCTCTCGTCACTTGGACGCAAGCCGGCGATGGACGCTGGTTCGGCGCCAGAATTCCCAATCGCGTCAAGTCCGTGGAGTTTGTGTTTGTGCACACCGCCGCGAATGGCAGCAAGTCCTACGGTTACGAAAAATACGACGGCTCACCTTTGAAGCTATCCATCGTGCAAGAAGCATTCACCCCCGGCGATCGCCCCGCCGAACTCTTGTCCCAGCGCGCCGCCGTCCTCCCCTGAAACACACGCTACACAACGCGTATCAGAAAAGGTGTGACGACCCCAGCGGGCGGAACTAGCCCATGCTATAAATTCTCATGCCCAAAACCGTTGCGCGCTGGCTCATCTTCAAGTCCGTTGGCGGGCAGTTCACGCCGCTGTCGAAACTCCTCGCGCTTCCGATGTGACAATGCCGAACGATGAAAAAGGCCCATTTTGATACGCTCTAATCAAAGTCATTGCCAACGGGAACGCGAATCAGTAGTATCCGTTAAGGTTAATCTTCTCGTAATGACGTGACGTATAGCTCGTGTGGCAAGGTCGGTCTAGCTTATTATATGTAAGGGACATTCCGACCTGTCAGGAGGCGCATATGTGTACGGCAAGGGCGATCCCAGATTCGACGATAATGTCCGATGCTGCCAAAGAGGCGATCTTACAGGAATTGGCTAATGGTCTTAGTAGGCCGACTGAACTCCTCGCGAAGCTTGAGGACAGATTCACTGATTACGCCATCAAAGAAGGCCTCCTTCAGCTTCTAGACGACGGCACATTAATCTTGACCTCTGACAGGCGGTTGAAGCGAGCATAACGTTTCACGGTTGCCAAGAGGGTGTCAATCGTGATGCCTATGTCGGAGATGCGCTACGAGCGCCGCCACAGCCTTAGTGCAAAACGAAAATCCGATTCGACAGAGAATCGTACCCCCGCCGAGAAAGACCGCGACCGAATCCTCTACACGTCAGCCCTAAGACGATTAGCGAAGGTGACCCAAGTTGTAAAGGAGGACGTGGGCCACGTCTTCCATAATCGCCTAACGCACTCCCTGCAAGTCGCGCAGGTGGGACTGAGAACCGCCCAGCGACTGCAGCCTCGATATGCTGAATTGACCGGCACGGCAGAAGACTTGGATCCTGTTGTTGTTGAAGGGGCTTGCCTGTCACACGATCTGGGACATCCACCTTTTGGACATGTCGCAGAGAAGAAGTTGGACGAATTGGCAGGACACAAAATAGAGGGTTTCGAGGGAAATGCTCAAAGCTTCCGAATAGTAACTCGCCTATCTCAGCACTCTACCTCGCATCGAGGCCTCGATCTGACTCGTGCGACGCTCGCAGCCATCCTCAAATATCCATGGTTGAAAGGACAGAACGAAGAAAAGCCCGATAAGTGGGGAGCTTACTCCAGCGAAAAGAAGGATTTCGATTTCGCAGCGAAGTTGTTTCCCGCTCCCAAACGCAAGACAGTAGAGGCAAGTCTCATGGATTGGGCTGACGATATTACCTACTCGGTTCACGACGTCGAAGATTTTTACCGAGCCGGTCGTCTTCCGCTGCATCTTCTGGCTGATCGACGATATGACAAAGAACGAAAGGGTTTCTTTGAGAAAGCGTTTGAGCGACATTCCGACAAGATGGGCATCTGGTCAGATCAGAAGTCTCTCGAGGAAGCATTCAACGAGGTGACGATCGGGCTTTTCCCTCTCGAAGGTCCGTACACAGGTGAGTGGAAGGAGCGAGCTGCGATTCGTGGGTTTACATCGGAACTCATCGGACGATATGTAAGTGCGACGACGATTGAGTTGACGGACGGCGTTCCGAAAGTGTGTATCGATCAGGATCGCGAGCTCGAAGTCGCTATGCTCAAGGAGCTAACGTGGGTATACGTTATCGAAGCGCAGGAACTTGCTCTACAGCAAGAAGGCCAACGGGAAGTAGTGGGTAGGCTTTTCTCGATCTATTGGGACGCGGCACAAGGGCGCCGATCTCAGAATCTGTTTCCACCCTACTATCGAAAAGCACTTGAGGATTCTGCCAGTGATGATGAGCGGAAGCGAGTGGTTATCGATTTGATCGCCGGAATGACCGAGGAGCAGGCAGTGGCAATGTACAACCGATTGACCGGCCACTCTCTGGGTTTTGGGCTAGAGCAGATTTTCAATTAATGGCTGGCGGGTTCGCCGAGAATCGTCGTTAATCGTCCGACGCAATTTCCCTGCGATCTTAAAGAGAATTTGGCTGGGGCGGAAGGATTCGAACCTTCACCGTCCTCATTAACAGTGAGGTGTCCTACCAGTTGGACCACGCCCCAGCGGGGTTGTAAGACTGCTCACGGCTGAACCGAAGCAGGTAGGCTTCGCCACGGAGCGCGCAGCAGAAGACCAACTCAGAATAGCACGCGCCTCCGCATCACCAAAAGCATGATGCGATGAGGTTGCTCATAAAAAAGATTTATCCCGCCATTTCCGCTGGGCACCGCCTTCTCCCAACTTCCCCCGCTGTAACCAACACGCGCTGCGCAATGATCGATTTCGTTTTTGAAATTTTCGAAATCACCTCGCCTTTCGAAGCCGCCAACTCCTCCATTCCACTCCACACCCTTTTTGAAAAAGTTGCATTCAGGAACAATTTAGTGGAAACTATGCGGTCGCAACGTGACCCGGACTCGCGCTGTCCGGCGAAGAGCGAACACTTCTCCTGCAATTGACGGCCTTGGGGGATTTGGTTCCTCTGGCGCAAAAGTTTTGACATGGCCCAAATTTTTCACCGCAGTGCAAATTTAATTGCGCGGTTCTCTGTGCTCGCGTTGGTCGTTCTCGCCAACCTGGGGCTCGGCGTTGTTCTCTTGCTGGCGCGATCTCCCTACATCACCAACGAACGCGTCACCCGCGTTCAGCCCGTGCAGTTCAGCCACAAACATCACGTCGGCGATGACGGCATCGACTGTCGTTACTGTCACACCGGTGTCGAAAATTCCGCCTACGCCGGCATTCCTCCCACCAAAACCTGCATGAATTGCCACTCCGTGCTCTTCAACAACTCCGCGTACCTCGAACCTGTCCGCGAAAGTTTCCGCTCCGATAAATCCATCGAATGGGTCAAGGTGCATCGTTTGGCCGACTACGTGTATTTCAACCACAGCATTCACATCAATAAGGGAATCGGCTGCTCCACCTGCCATGGTTCCGTGAACGAGATGCCCCTGGTGTTCCAGGCTTCCCCGCTGACTATGCAGTGGTGCCTCGATTGCCACCGCAACCCCGAGAAAAACGTCCGTCCCCGCGATCAGGTTTTCAACATGGAGTGGAAAGTCCCCGGCAATCAGGACGAAGTCGGCAAACAACTTGTCGCGGAGTACAAAATTCGCACGCCGAGCGAGCTAACCAGTTGCTCCACGTGCCATCGCTAGCGAAAGATATGAACGATCAGCCAAACCAAAAGAATTTGCGCATCCTGCAGCCCTCGCCGGCCGGCCAACCCGCACACGATCAGCATCACGATCACGAAGAGGCTGAGGAGCCGAGTGTCGACCAGGAGAGCCGCTTGGATCTCGCCACACTGCGCGAAAAATTGCGCGCCAAAACCGGCAAACAGTATTGGCGAACTCTCGAAGAATTGGCGGATGATCCCCATTTCAACGATTTGATGCACCGTGAATTTCCACGGCACGCCTCGGAATGGGACGATGCCGTGGATCGCCGCGATTTCCTTAAACTCATGGGCGCTTCGCTGGCTCTCGCTGGTCTCGCCGGCTGTGGTCGCCCGGATATTGCTCATATCGTTCCCTACGTGAAACAGCCCGATGGCATGATCCTCGGTCGCCCGAATTTTTATGCCACCGCCATGCCTTTCGGTGCGTCCACGGTCGGCGTCCTGGTGGAAAGTCACGAGGGGCGTCCTACTAAAATCGAGGGCAATCCGGACCATCCCTCCAGTCTCGGCGCCACCAGTGCCATCGTCCAGGCTGCGGTTCTGAATCTGTACGATCCCGATCGCTCGCAAACCGTCCAGCAAGCCGGTGAAATTCGTTCCTGGTCTGCGTTCCTTGATGCCGCTCAGGGACTCGCCACTAACGCCAAAGCCACTCAGGGTGCGGGTTTCCGCATTCTCTCCGGCGCGACCACTTCGCCAACTTTGACCTCGCAAATCCAGAAATTGTTCGCTCAGATGCCGCAAGCCAAGTGGTACCAGTGGGAACCTGCTGCCGGCGACGGCCCGCGCGAAGGCGCGAAACTCGCCTTTGGCCGCAACGTGAATACGGTTTACGAAGTCGAGAAGGCCAACGTCATCGTCTCCCTCGACGCGGATTTCCTAGGCAGCGGTCCCGGGCACATCGGTTATTCGCGGCAGTTCGCGCGACGCCGCAAGCTGGACGGCCCGAAAGACACGATGAACCGCCTCTACGTTGTCGAGCCGACGCCTTCGGTTACAGGTTCTTCCGCGGATCACCGCCTGCCATTGCGCTCCGTCGATGTCGAATTGTTTGCCCGCGCGCTCGCAGCGAAGCTGGGCGTTGGTTCGGGCGCCGAACTTTCCGGCGAGCCCGCCAAATTCCTGGAAACCCTCGTAAAGGATTTACAGGCGGAACGCGGCTCTTCCTTGATTGTCGCCGGCGAATTTCAGCCCGCAGCCGTGCATGCCCTGGCGCACGCCATCAACGCCGCTCTCGGCAATGTCGGCAAAACGCTCTATTACACGGAGCCTCTTACCGCCGACTCCGGCAATCTCGAATCGTTGAGCACTCTCTGTGCGGAGATGGCTGCCGGCAAAGTGGATCTCCTTCTTATTTTGGGCGGCAATCCCGTTTACGATGCCCCACACGATTTCGATTTCGTCAACAAGCTCAAGCGCGTTTCCACTGCCATTCATCTCAGCCCCTATTTCGATGAAACCTCCATGTATTGCCAGTGGCACGTCGCCGAATCGCACTTCCTGGAAACCTGGAGCGATGCGCGCGCCCATGACGGCACCGCCAGCATCATCCAGCCGCTCATTGCGCCCCTGTATTACACGCGCTCGGCTCACGATGTCATCGCCGCCTTCAGTGACAAGCCCGGCACTCCTGCCTACGATGCCGTGCGCGGTTACTGGACCGAAGCCTCCCAACATCTGCCATCGTCCATCGATGCAGGTTGGCGCAAGTGGCTCAACGACGGCGTGATTCCCGGCACTAAAGCGGCTCCCCTGAATGTAGACTTGAAATTCAGCGCTGCGAGCCTGCCGGCATTCCAATCACTACCCGCTGACCAGCTCGAATTTATTTTCCGTCCCGATCCCAACGTGTACGACGGACGTTTCGCCAACAATGGCTGGCTCCAGGAATTGCCGCGACCGCTCACCAAGCTCACGTGGGACAACGCCGCGCTGGTCAGCGCCAAACTCGCCCAAACCAGAGACTTCGCGCACAAAGTCGTAGCCCGCGGTGGAGAGCACGGCCAAGTACGCTCGCCTCTTGTAGACATCGAGTTAAACGGCAGCAAAGTCACGGCGGCAGTTTGGACTTTACCGGGCCAGGCGGAGAACACAGTTGTTTTGCCGTTGGGCTACGGCCGCTCCCACGCGGGCTACACCGGCACAAACAAAGGATTCAACGCTTACGTTGTGCGCACTTCAAACGCATTGTGGACCGCGACCGGCGGCAAAATGACCTCCACCGGCGACAGCTATCCACTCGCCTGCACCCAATATCACTTCAACATGGAAGGCCGGCAGATTCTCGCCAACGCGACCCTCGCCGAATATCAAAGCAATCCGAATTTCGCGCACGAGCACGACGAAACTCCCCCGAAAGACGATTCTCTCTACGAGGCGTTCGGCTATCCCGGTTACGCCTGGGGAATGGCGATCGATTTAACCAAATGTAACGGCTGTAATGCTTGCGTAGTCGCCTGCCAATCGGAGAACAACATTCCGGTTGTTGGCAAGGATCAAGTGATGCGTGGACGCGAGATGCACTGGATTCGCATCGATCGTTATTACGCTCACACCATTTCCGCCACCAGTGGCAAATCCACCGGCGATCCCTCGGAATACAATCCGACCCTCGACAATCCCGAAACTTTCTTCCAGCCAGTGCCTTGCCAGCAATGCGAGAACGCCCCCTGCGAGCAGGTCTGTCCGGTAGGCGCCACCGCCCACAGCGCCGAAGGCCTGAACGACATGGTCTACAATCGCTGCATCGGCACGCGCTATTGCTCCAACAATTGCCCGTACAAAGTGCGCCGCTTCAATTTCCTCCGTTTCCAGGATTGGGACACTCCCCAATTCAAGCTGATGCGCAATCCCGAAGTTACCGTTCGCAGCCGCGGCGTTATGGAAAAATGCACCTACTGCGTGCAGCGCATCAACAATGTCCGCATCGATGCCGAAAAGCAGAATCGCCCCATCCGCGATGGCGAAATTGTGACGGCTTGCGAATCCGCCTGCCCCACCGAGGCGATTGTGTTCGGCAACGCCAATGATCCCAATAGCAGAGTCGCCAAACTCAAGGCCCAACAACGCAACTATTCGATTCTGGGTGAATTGAACTCTCGCCCCCGCACCACGTATCTCGCGGCTGTCCGCAATCCGAACGCGGGATTGGAGAAGGCATGAGCGTTGTTCAGCAGCCTCCTTTAGATTCGTCGGGAATGCGCCGCCCAGACCCGGTGCTGGAACCCGGGCACACCTACGCGTCGGTAACCGACAAAATTGCCGCGGTCGTTTTGACCCGGCCCATCGGCATTGGCTGGCTCGCCGGTTTTGCGCTGGCTTTCGCAGTTGTCAACATGCTGTTCATTGCCATTGCCTGGCTGATCACAAAAGGTGTTGGCATTTGGGGAATCAACATTCCCATCGGGTGGGGATTCGCCATCGTCAATTTCGTGTGGTGGATTGGTATCGGCCACGCCGGCACACTGATCTCCGCGATTCTCTTTTTGCTGAACCAGAAGTGGCGCACGTCCATCAATCGTTTCGCCGAGGCCATGACCCTGTTCGCGGTAGCCTGCGCCGGACTTTTCCCGCTGATCCATACCGGCCGTCCCTGGATGGCCTACTACATGTTTCCTTATCCCAGCACCATGGGAGTTTGGCCGCAATTCCGCAGCCCCCTCATTTGGGACGTCTTCGCGGTTTCCACCTACGGCACGGTTTCGCTCTTGTTTTGGTTCGTGGGCTTGTTGCCAGACTTGGCGACCTTGCGTGACCGCGCCAAACAGCGCTACCAGCAAGTCATTTACGGCATGTTGTCCATGGGCTGGCGCAATTCCGCTCGCCATTGGCATCGCTACCAGTCCGCATATCTGCTCCTCGCCGGCCTCGCTACGCCGCTGGTTCTTTCCGTGCACACCGTCGTGAGCTTCGATTTCGCGGTCGCCATCGTTCCCGGCTGGCACACCACCATCTTCCCGCCCTACTTTGTCGCCGGTGCCATTTACTCTGGCTTCGCGATGGTCCTTACTCTGGCCATTCCTCTTCGAAAAGCCTACGGCCTGGAAGATTTCATCACCATGCGCCACCTGGACAACATGGCCAAAGTCATGCTCGCCACCGGCTTGATCGTGGCTTACGGCTACTTCGTTGAGTTCTTCATGGCCTTTTACAGCGGGAACAAGTTCGACGTGTTTCTAGCCGAACAGCGCCTCCACGGTCCTTATTCTCATTTTTACTTCGCGCTGATCCTCTGCAACATCATCACCCCCCAGTTGCTTTGGTTCCAAAAAGTGCGCCGCAACACATTCGCCTTGTTCATCATGTCTCTGATCATCAACACCGGTATGTGGCTGGAACGCTTCGTCATCGTCGTGATTTCCTTGACCCGAGACTTTATGCCCTCCGCCTGGGGCCGCTATTCCGCAACCTTCTGGGACTACGCCACGTTGGTCGGCACCTTGGGGCTGTTCGTCATGTTGGTCTTCCTGTTTGTGCGCGGTTTGCCGGCCATCGCCATCGCCGAAATGCGCGAGCTCGTGCACGAATCCGACGCGAAGGGTCACGAATAATGGAACATCCTTCTCATCCATTGCACGGTGTTATGGGCGAGTTCGAGACGCCTGAGCAGTTGCTTGCTGCCGCGAAAAAAGCTCGCGAAGCTGGTTATCAGCACGTCGATGCTTACACTCCCTTCCCCATTGAAGGACTGGCGCACTCCATCGGTTTTCACTGGACCGCGGTTCCTTTAATCACCTTGATTGGCGGAGTCGGCGGCGCCTTGACCGGCTTTGGTCTGCAATACTGGTGCTCCGCGATCAGTTATCCCATCAACATTGCTGGCCGTCCTCTGAACAGTTGGCCCGCCTTCATTCCGGTGACCTTTGAACTCACCGTGTTAGGCGCCGCGATTTTCGCCGTCGTTGGAATGCTTGCTCTCAATAAGTTGCCCCAGCCATATCACCCGGTATTCAACGTGGAACGCTTCGCCAGCGCTTCCACCGACCGCTTTTTCCTGGTCATCGAATCGCGTGATCCTAAATTCGAACTGGCAGAAAGTTCGAAATTCTTGCAGGACGCGGCGGCCAAGCACGTTTTCGAGGTGAAGGATGAAGAATAAACCTTCACTGCTTGCATCGTTGTGTTTCTGTTTGCTTGCGGCCAGCGGCTGCGGCACTTTGCGCCAGGATATGGCCAATCAACCCAGGCAGAATCCCTTGTCGCCCGCCACTTTTTTCCAGGACGACCGCTCGGCGCGCCCCATCATCGATAACACCGTCATACGTGGTTCGGTAGCCGACGATCCTTTCTTCATTCCCAAGGATTCCAACGCGTTTCCTCTGCCGCTAACTGCCGAACTCCTCGCGCGTGGACAGGATCGCTACAAAATCTTCTGCTCCCCGTGCCACGGGCTGCAGGGTGATGGTCAGGGCATGGTTACCATGCGTGGCATGAAGCACCCGCCCTCGTATCACCAGGATCGCGTCCGCAACGAGCCCAACGGCTATTTCTTTGACGTCATCACCAATGGATTCGGCGCCATGAACGGATATTCTGCCCAGCTGAATCCTCACGATCGCTGGGCCATTGTTGCCTACGTTCGTGCCTTGCAACTCAGTCGAAACGCCCACGTGGCGGAATTGCCTCCGAATTTAAAAGACAAACTGACGGGTGGAGGATCGGCGCAATGAACGCGCAAGATTTCAAAGCGCCGGCAAGCGTGAGCCGCGTACAGATGCTGGGCTGGGGTATCGGCGGTGTCGCGCTCGTCCTCGCAATTGTAGGCGCGTTTATTTCTCCACAGCAGTTCATTTGGGCCTATCTCGTCAGCTATTTGCTTGTGCTTGGATTGACCCTCGGCTCCCTGGGCCTCTTGATGCTCCAACATCTCACCGGTGGCATCTGGGGAATTGTGATTCGCCGCCCTCTCGAAGCCGCCTCCCGCAATATTTGGCTCATGTTCGTGATGTTCATCCCCATCGCGGTGCAGATGAAATATCTCTACTCCGGCAACGGCACAGAGTATGGCTGGCTCAATGCTCCTAAAACCGGCGAACACGCGCTCACCGGTTGGCAGCAAGGCTACCTGACAACGACCGGATGGTTCGTTCGTGCCGCCATCTACTTTGCGATCTGGTTTCTGTTGACCTATCTCTTCAATACCTGGTCGAAGCAGCAAGATGAAAACCCCGCCAATTTTGCCGCCATGCGGCGTCTGAAGCGCTGGGGTGGGCCGGGCATCATTCTTTACGTTCTGGCCATGACCTTCGCCTCCATTGATTGGGTTATGTCCATCAATCCGCATTGGGCGTCCACCATTTATGGTTTCATCTTTGTGGCCGGCCAGGCCATCAGCGCGATGTGCGTGATGATCATCACCGTCGTGATGCTCTCGCGTTCTGAGCCCTACTCCGGATTTCTTCGCGAACGCCATCTCCACGATTTGGGCAAGCTGCTCTTCGCCTTCAACATGCTCTGGGCCTATTTCGATTTCTCGCAATTGCTGATCATCTGGTCCGGGAATCTCCCCGAAGAAATCAGCTTCTACCGCACCCGGCTTTACGGCCAGTGGGGCATAGTTGCGATCATCGTATTGATCTTCAGTTTCGCGCTTCCGTTTCTCGTCCTGTTGTCCCGCAACGTGAAGCGCAGTCCCAGTCTGGTTTCCAAAGTCGCCATTTGGATGCTCTTCTTCCGCCTGGTCGATATGTACTGGATGACGCGCCCGGAGTTCACCAAATCCGCGATACCTCACTGGCTCGATATCGTCGTTCCCGTCGCGTTGATTGGATTGTGGGTTGGGTTCTACGCCATGAACCTGAAGCAGCGCCCGGTTTTGCCCTTGGGTGATCCGAAACTCGAGGAGGTCTTGGTAGCGCATGAGCACTGAGCATCTCAGCCACGGTCAATCCGCCAACGGCCGTCCTGTTCACCAGGACGTGTCGTTTGAGAAGACCGACGTCCATACTTCGCCGATCATCAAGTTCCTGGTGTACCTCGGAATTGGCGTGGTCTTTTCGTACCTGTTGACCTTCGGCATTTACAAGGGTCTGAAGAATTACTGGGCCAGCTCCTACACGCCGCCGATGCCCTCGCGCGTCGAAGCCGGTCCTACCATGCCGCCCGAGCCGCGCCTGCAAGGGATGCCCGGTCATTTAATCGATCCGCAGCAGGATATGCGAGACAAGCTCAAGGCCGATAACGACGCCAACAACAAATTCGCCTGGATCGATCGGAAAGGTGGCATCGCCCAGATCCCGGTTAAAGATGCCATGCAGTTGATTGTAGAAAAGGGTTTGCCAGCTGTCGCTCCACAGTCGGCGGAAAAGAAATAGAAACGATGAACGTCTTACGCAGTCTCTCGATCGTGGCTGGCCTGCTACTTTGTGGCTTGGCGAGCCATGCACAAGCGGTTCCCGACAATGTGGGCCAGTCTTCGAATGGCCTTCCACCAGCCTTGGTCAATGTTGGTTTCGATCCTCAATTGAACGCGCAGATTCCTCTCGACACCGCCTTTGTTGACGAGTACGGCCAACCTGCCACCATCCGTCAATTTGCCGGCAAAAAACCGGTCGTCCTCGCGTTTGTTTATTTCACCTGCCCTATGCTTTGCAACCAGGTGGAACAAGCTTTGGTCGGCACACTGAAGATGATCTCGTTCAATCCTGGAACCGATTATGAGGTCGTCTTCCTCAGTTTTGATCCCAACGATAAACCCGACGAAGCGCTAAAGAAAAAACACGAAGCTCTTTCCCGTTTTGCGCGTCCCACCACTGATCCTGGATGGCACTTCCTCACTGGAACCCAGGATTCCATCAACGCGGTAACCAAAGCCGCAAATTTCCGCTTCACCTACGACCCAAAAACGAAACTCTTTGGTCACGCCAGCGGCATCCTCCTGCTCACTCCTGACGGGCGCATCTCCCGTTACTTCTTCGGAGTCGAATATCCGCCGAGCAATGTCCGCCTCGGACTCGTCGACGCTTCTTCCGGGAAAATCGGCACTCCTGTCGATCACATTTTGCTGTTCTGCTATCAGTACGATCCGACCAAGGCCCGTTACAGTGCCACGGTTCTCACCGTCATCCGCATGGGCGGAGTCGCCACGCTCCTGTGCATGGCCATCGGTTTTGTCATTTTCCGCCGCCGCGACCATCGCGGACCCAGCGGCGGAAATTTCGGTCCGGGTTCGCCGACGCAAGGAGCACATTAGAGCCGTGCAGTCACCGCTGCCATTTTTCCCAGAGGAAGCCTCCAATTTCGCCGGAAATGTGGACCTTCTCTTTTCGTTTATTCTGCTGACCTGTCTGTTTTTTGCTCTTCTGGTGACGTTTCTTGCGATTTACGCCGCCTTCAAATACCGCCGCACCTCTCCAGGCGAAGTTGGCTCCAAGGTTGAGGGCAACCTGTTACTGGAGATTGGCTGGACCGTGATCCCGCTGTTCATTGCGCTTGGCATGTTTGCCTGGGGTGCCGTCGTCTACACCAATTTCCGCACCGCTCCCAAAGATACTCTAGACATCTACGTAGTCGGCAAGCAGTGGATGTGGAAGTTGCAGCAGCCCAACGGCAAGCGCGAAATCAATGAATTGCATATCCCCGTGAATCGCGACATCAAGCTCATCATGGGCAGCGAAGACGTCATCCACGATTTTTATGTTCCGGCGTTTCGCGTAAAGATGGACGTTGTCCCCGGGCGTTACAACACCATGTGGTTCCGCCCCACCAAGCTCGGCAAATATCATTTCTTTTGCTCTCAGTATTGCGGCACAAATCATGCCGTCATGGGCGGCTGGGTCACTGTCATGGATCCCGCCGAGTATGCCGCGTGGCTCTCTGACGAAGCTGGCGATGTGAATCCCACATCCGCGGGCGAAAAGCTTTTTACCCAGCTCGCCTGCAATACCTGCCATCTCGGCAACGGCACCGGCCGCGCTCCCTCGCTCAATGGTGTCTACGGTGCCAGAGTGTTGCTCGCCGATGGCACCACGATTACCGCGGACGATGCCTACATTCGCGAATCCATCCTGCAGCCCAAGGCGAAAATTGTCGCTGGTTACCCGCCGGTGATGCCCACCTTTCAGGGCTTGGTCAGTGAGGAACAGATCCTCAATCTCACCGCGTACATCAAGTCTCTTCAGACGCAGCCTGTGCCCGCCAAGGGCGCGGGGATTGCGCCGCCTGACAGCGGGGAAGAAATAGTTATGAGCACCACAACGAGCACCATCAACCTGGGCCAGCACTCAAATTGCCCGCGAAGAACTACTTGAACCAGACCTACGGCCTCCGCTCGTGGCTGCTCACCACCGACCATAAGCGCATCGCCCTCCTCTACCTCGTGTCGGTCACTTTCTTTTTCTTCATTGGCGGCTTTTTCGCCATGATGATTCGCCTGCACCTGCTCACGCCCAGCGGATACTTGCTCTCCGCCTGACACCTACAACCGCATGTTCACCATGCACGGCGTGGCCATGATTTTCTTTTTCCTGATTCCTTCCATTCCCGCCATCCTCGGCAACTTCTTAATCCCGCTGATGATCGGCGCAAAAGACTTGGCCTTCCCCAAGATCAATCTCCTCAGCTGGTACATTTACATCATCGGCGGTGCGTTCACCCTCTACTCCATGGTTACCGGCGGGCTCGACACTGGCTGGACGTTCTACACACCGTTAAGCACCGTGTATTCCAATTCCGCCGTTGCTCCTGCAGTGGTCGGTGTTTTCATTACCGGATTCTCCTCGATTCTCACCGGCCTCAACTTCCTCGTCACCATTCACACCATGCGTGCCCCGGGAATGACTTGGTTCCGTCTCCCGCTGTTCGTTTGGGCCCATTACGCAACCTCCGTAGTTATGATCCTCGGTACCCCCGTCATCGCCATCACTCTGGCGCTCGCTGCCATGGAACGCCTGTTTGGCCTCGGCTTCTTCAATCCTGCAATGGGCGGCGACCCCATCCTCTTCCAGCACCTGTTCTGGTTCTATTCGCATCCCGCTGTCTACATCATGATTCTCCCCGCGATGGGCGTGATCAGTGAACTCATCCCCACGTTCGCCCGCAAGAAGCTCTTCGGCTATCACTTCGTCGCGGCCGCCAGCTTAGCCATCGCGGTCATCGGTTTCCTGGTCTGGACCCATCACATGTTCTTGACCGGCCAATCCACCTACGCCGCGCTGGCCTTTTCCTTCCTCACCTTCCTGGTCGCCATACCTTCCGCGGTGAAAACGTTTAACTGGACCGCCACACTCTTCGGCGGTTCCATTTCTTTCGACACGCCGATGCTCTACGCCTTCGGTTTCCTTGGCCTTTTCCTGATTGGCGGCCTCACCGGATTATTCCTCGGCTGCTTGGGCGTCGATATGCACGTCCACGACACCTACTTCGTCGTTGCTCATTTCCACTACATCATGGTGGGCGGCGCCGTGATGGGCTACCTCGGTGGTCTGCACTTCTGGTGGCCGAAGATTACTGGGCGCATGTATCCAGAGTGGCTGGCGCGTATCGCCGCCTTGATTCTTTTCGTCGGCTTCAACTTGACCTTCTTCCCACAGTTTGTACTCGGCTATCTCGGCATGCCCCGCCGCTATCACGTGTATCCGCCGGAATTTCAGGTCTACAACGTCATGTCTACGGCCGGCGCATCGATTCTCGCTGTCGGCTACTTGCTCCCCATGATTTATCTCACCTGGGCCGCCTTCTATGGCAAAGTGGCTGGCAACAATCCTTGGCCCGCGACCGGTCTCGAATGGACCACTGCCTCCCCGCCACCAACGGAGAATTTCGAAGTCACTCCCGTGGTTACTTGGGACGCTTATGATTTTCACAACCGGCCGGATCTCGGCCTCGATGTACCTGGCACGACGACCCCCGGCGTGGTTGTGCCGGCTCACGGCCATGATTGAAGTTGCTCCGGGTCTCTGACCTGGACACAGGCGGGTCGCTGACGCCTGAATTTGAAGCACAGAGGAGTGCCGAGTGCATCGCACCGGAGCGCTTTACGGGCAGTTCAATACGCTGGAACAGCAGAAAGACACAGCCTCGCTTGGCATGTGGATCTTCCTGGTCACCGAAGTCATGTTCTTCGGCGGCATCATGCTGGCTTATACCATCAACCGCCACACCTACTTCCATGCCTTCGCCATGGGCAGCAACACCCTCAGCCTAAAGCTCGGCAGCTTTAACACCATGGTTCTGTTGGCCAGCAGCTTCACCATGGCCATGGGCGTGTGGTCCGCGCAAACCGGCAAAAAAAAGCTGCTCACCATGTTCCTGACCTTGACCATTGCACTCGGTTTCGTATTCTTCGCTGTCAAATATGTGGAATACGCCCAAAAATTCCATCACCACTTGGTGCCCGGACGCAATTTCGACATCACTTACTGTGTCAACAATCCCAGCAAGTGCCAAGACATGGATGCAGCCGAGTTGGACGTCGAGCGCCAGGAACTGGACGAAGCCCAAGCCGCCGATCCTGACCTCAACGCTCACGCGCAGCTTTACTACTCCGCTTATTTCGGCATGACCGGCTTGCACGCCTTGCACATGGTCATCGGTGCGGGCCTGCTCTTCTGGCTCCTGCGTAATGCTTTCGCCGGATTGTACACGCCCGTCTGGAACACCCCTGTCGACATCGTCGGTTTGTACTGGCACTTCGTCGATATTGTCTGGATTTTTCTCTTCCCGCTGTTATATCTGATCGATCGTCATAAGTAGGAGAGCAACATGAGCGAGACCAGCGTCGCTGACCGCGACCAAATTTCCGAAGCTGGACATCACGAGCATATCGTGCAACCAGGCACCTACCTCGCCATCATTCTCTGCCTCCTCTTCTTAACCGCCGCTACTGTCGCCGCTGCCTATGTCAACCTCGGCAGGTTCAATATTGTCGTCGCTCTCGCCATCGCCACTCTCAAAGCCACACTGGTCGTGCTCTTCTTCATGCACGCCAAGTTCAGCCCCAAGCGCACCAAACTGGTCATCCTCGCCGCCATTTTCTGGCTCGGTATTCTCCTGTTTATGACCCTCAGCGATTACGCCACCCGCGTAGACTATCGCGGCATTCGCTACCCCATGACCCAAAACATATCAGTCATCGCGGCGACTCGCGCCTAACGCGCATGTAGCAGCGGCTTTACGCCGCTGCTCCGAATTGCGCCAACTAGATGTTTGTCTCCGCGCACACCGTGGTAGCGCCGGCTTCCAGCCGGCTCCGCGGAGTTCGCCAGGGCAAACCTTCGCCGGCTATCTGCGGTTTGTTCAGCGTGTGCCGGGGACGATGCACAGCCTCCAAAAAAAGTAAATTATCATTCCGAACGGAGTCTGCGAGAAGGAATTGTCTCTCGACTTGTCGCAGTTCAGCGTCTGTGCCTGGGTACGGGCACAACCTGCGCAAAAAACACGAGTTGTCATTCCGAACGGAGTCTGCGAGAAGGAATTGTCTCGCGACTTTGTATCGTGGCCTGTTCAGCGTCTGTATGCCAGACGACGCACAACCTGCGCAAAAACACTAAGTTGTCATTCCGAACGGAGTCTGCGCAGTGAGGAATCTCTCTGAACGCTGTTGAATATCTTAACGCCTGGGGAAGTGCGAATTTTCGGGTGAGGGAAAACTTCTTCGTGCAGGAATTTCCATGCGGAAAAACAAAAAGAGAGGGGAAGAACGAACCGGCCCAGCCCTCAATCCCCTAAAGGGATCCTCGGCTCGTCTCCCCCACGCGTGATGGGGTGCAAACGCTTGGCCAACCTTAACTTTAATTATTTCAGCGCGTTATCTCTCAAACGCTGGTAAAAATGCTCTAGTCCCGGGGAAAAAATTCATGTGGTACTTATGTAGTACCAGCCCATGTGAAAAGTTCTTCCGCGTTCTCGCCGCAGCCATTCGTTAACTGACCTGCTTCCCCCTCGGCTTGACCTGTTCGCCCTCCCGTTGCTATGTTGAGAGACTATACTGGGCCCATTCTACTCACTGGGTGCCAGGGCTCCTGTGGGGGGAGCGCTTTCGTTATGGCTCTCAGCAAGCTCGTGGTGCGCGGTGCGCGCCAGCACAATCTCAAAAATATTAGCCTGGAAATCCCGCGCAATTCCCTTACCGTCATCACCGGTTTGTCCGGCTCCGGCAAGTCTTCGCTCGCCTTTGACACGATCTACGCCGAGGGCCAGCGCCGCTACGTCGAATCGCTTTCCGCCTATGCCCGCCAGTTCCTCGATCAGATGGAGCGGCCCGAAGTGGACGTGATCGAAGGATTGTCTCCTTCCATCGCCATCGAGCAAAAGACCACCACCCGCTCGCCTCGCTCTACCGTCGGTACCATCACCGAAATTTACGACTACTTGCGCGTCGTCTACAGCTCCGTCGGGATTCCGCACTGCTTCAGTTGCGGCAAACCCATCACCCGCCAATCCAGTGAACAAATCGTTCAGGCCATCCTGCATGGCGAACTGTGCAAGCCCGAAGATCGCATCATGATTCTTGCGCCCATCGTTCGCGGCCGCAAAGGCGCATATCGCAAGGAACTGGAAAAGCTCGCGCAAGATGGATTTGTGCGCGTGCGTATTAATGGCGAGTTGCTTCCACTCGATCAGCCGCCGGTTCTGGACAAACGCAAGAATCACACCATAGAAGTGGTCGTGGACCGCTTGCTCGTCAAGCAGGGCATCGCTTCGCGCCTCGAACAATCCATCGCCACCGCATTGAAACTCGCCCAAGGCCTGGTGACTGTCGCGGTTGTCGGCGGCAGCGAGCACACATTCTCGGAGAAATTAGCGTGTCCCGATTGCGGCTTGTCCGTGCCGCAACTCGAACCGCGCTCCTTCAGCTTTAATTCTCCCTACGGCGCTTGTCCTGCATGCCACGGCCTTGGCTCCAAGTACGATTTCGATCCCGCGAAAGTAATCGTGGATTGGACCCGCCCGCTCTTCGATGGCGGCCTCGGTCCCGGTTCCGGTTCCGCGATTCTCAAGCGCACCCTCGAACTCGGAGCCTATGCCCACGGCTTCCACTTGGACACCCCATTCGAAAAGTATCCAGCGCGTGTTCAGAATCTGCTCTTGTACGGCTACCCGCCTTCCGGAGCAAGAAAAACTCCTGGCGACCCCGCAGCCAAGCCCGCTAAGACCGACAAAGGCTTCCGGTTTCACGGGATCTTGAAATTTCTCGAGCGCAATTTCGAAGAATCCAACTCCGATTCCTATCGCGAGTGGATGACCCAATATATGTCGGCCACGTTGTGCAGCGCCTGCCTCGGCCGGCGTCTCCGCCCGGAATCCCTCGCGGTGAAGCTGGGCGGCTGGTCCATCGCGGATTTTACGGCGCTCGCTCTCAGTGATGCGCGTCCTGCCGTCGACAAAATTCTTTCCCAATTAACGCCGCGCCAGAAAGAAGTCGCCGCGCGTCCCCTCGGAGAAATTGGCGAACGCCTGGATTTTTTGCTCGCCGTCGGCCTGGGTTATCTCAGTCTCGAACGCTCCGCCGCAACACTCTCCGGTGGAGAAGCTCAGCGCATTCGGCTCGCTACGCAGATTGGCTCGCGCTTGCGTGGCGTGCTGTACGTCCTGGATGAACCCTCGATCGGTCTTCACGCTCGCGACAACGACCGCTTGCTTCATTCGCTCGAACGGCTCCGCAATCTTGGCAACACCGTTTTGGTCGTCGAGCACGATGAAGATACCATTCGTCGCGCCGATTATGTTGTCGATCTCGGCCCCGGCGCTGGCAACGCTGGTGGTTATTTGGTCGCCACTGGCAAGCCGGACGAAATTGCCGCCGCTCCCGATTCGCTGACTGGTCGCTATCTCTCCGGCGCAGCCGAAATTGCTGTGCCGGACAAACGGCGTAACCCCAACGGCAAAGCCATCCAGATTCTCGGCGCCCACGCCAACAATCTCAAAGATATTGACATCACCCTTCCCCTCGGCCTTCTCACCGTCATAACCGGCGTTTCTGGCTCCGGCAAATCTACACTCGTCAACGATATTTTGTACCGCGCGCTCGCTCAGAAACTGTACCGCTCCATGGAGCCTCCCGGCGCCCACAAAATGATTCTCGGCATAGAGCACATCGACAAAGTAATCGAAATTGATCAGGCCCCTATCGGGCGCACCCCCCGTTCCAATCCCGCCACCTACACCGGCGTGTTCGCCCCTATTCGCGAACTCTTCGCCATGCTCCCCGAATCCCGCGAGCGCGGTTATAAGCCCGGCCGCTTCAGCTTCAATGTCAAAGGCGGGCGCTGCGAAGCTTGCCAGGGCGAAGGTCTGCGCCGCATCGAAATGAATTTCCTTCCCGACGTTTACGTCACCTGTGAAGTCTGCCGGGGCCGCCGCTACAATGCCGAAACCTTGAATGTCCGCTACAAGGGACACAGCATCAACGATGTTCTAAACCTGCCCGCGTCCGACGCGCTGAAGCTTCTCGAAAACATCCCGCATGTCCAGCAGAAGCTCGCAACTATGGTCGAGGTTGGTCTCGGCTATGTTCAGCTGGGCCAGTCTGCCACCACACTTTCCGGCGGCGAAGCCCAGCGCATCAAATTGGCGCGCGAGCTTTCCAAACGGCAAACCGGCCGCACCGTTTACATCCTCGACGAGCCCACCACCGGTTTGCATTTTGACGATGTCCGAAAACTTGTCGACGTTCTCCAGCGTCTCGTCGATCTCGGCAACACCGTTCTGATAATCGAACACAATCTCGACGTCATCAAACAAGCCGACTGGATTATTGATCTGGGTCCCGAGGGCGGCCAGGGCGGCGGCCGCATTGTCGCTCAGGGAACGCCCGAGCATGTGGCGCGCACCAAAAAATCCTACACCGGCCAAGTGCTCGCTCGCGTTCTGCACATGAACGGCGCCGCCGCAGCCGCAAACAATGGCGATCACAAAAATAGTTGAGTCCACCGCCGAGTCCCCCCTCACGTCTTGCGTGCTTGCTCCTTCCCTCGTACAGTTATTGGGGCCTGCATGAGCATTTACCCTATCCAGCCCGTGCTACTCGGTGGCGTGCGGACGTATCCTCTCTCTGCGCGCAAGAGCAAAGTCGACATGCGCGATTTTGCCAAGCCGTCCCCGCGCGGCAGCTCCATCACAAAATTCCTCGATGCCCTGCCGAACATCCTGGCTGCCCGGGATTTGCGTGAGCTGTCCGCATCCATCCAGGACGCGCGCAAGCGGAAAAAGTCCATCATTTGGGGCCTTGGCGGCCATGTCATCAAAGTGGGACTCGGGCCGGTCCTGATCGACCTCATCAATAAAGGTTTCGTTTCCGCCATCGCCATGAACGGCGCCGCCCTCATTCACGATTTCGAACTCGCCATCGCCGGCAATACCTCCGAAGACGTGGATGCCGCCCTCGAAAACGGCCAGTTCGGCATGGCGGAAGAAACCGGCTCCGGCATCAATGAAATTGCCAAACTCGCTTACCGCGTCCGCATTGGATATGGCGAAGCGGCCGGGCAATACCTTACGAGTGGAATTGTGCAAGCCAGACACCCGGAGCTGAGTGTTTTGGTTGCCGCGTACAAGAAAAGCATTCCTGTCACGGTTCACCTCGCCATCGGCACCGACATCCCGCACATGCACGCTTCCGCCGATGGTGCGGCGCTCGGCGCTGCCACTCTCTATGATTTTCGCCTCTTCTGCGCGTTGGTCCGCGGAATGGATGGTGGTGGAGTGTATCTCAATTGCGGCTCCGCTGTTCTGCTTCCCGAAGTATTTTTGAAGGCAGTTTCGCTTGTCCGCAATCTTGGCGTTCCTTTACGCCCAATCACCACCGCGAATTTTGATTTCATTCAGCATTACCGCGCCGTCACCAATGTCGTAAAACGCCCAACCGCGGCATCTAACTCCAGGAAAGGGCAAGTATCCCGGGGGTTCGCAATTACTGGCCATCATGAACTCCTGCTTCCTCTCCTCGCGGCAGGGCTCGTAGCCGGATGGCCCGCTGGGGGAAAGCGCACAACGCGATGAATCCATTCGAAGAAGCTCCGCCACCCCAGGATCCCGATCCAAATCCAAATCTAGAAAAACCTACTTCGCAGCCCGAATTGACCCCAGCGCCGCTCACGCCATTGGACAGTTCCCCGCAAATTGCCGCCGAACAACTTCCGCCCCCCGGACGTCCCGAACGAGTCTATCCACCAGATTTGCGGATTTCCTGGTCCTGGCTGCATCTCCTCCTCTTCCTCTTTTTTGTTTTCATCGCGTTGCTCACCGTCCAGACCGTCTTTCTTACCATCTACGCGCCTCATCAGAAAATGAACACGCAGCAATTGGAAGAGTACATTTTGTCCAAGCCGCAATTGGCTATTGGCAGCACCGTCGTCACTTACGCCCTCATCTTGTTTTTCCTTTACGTAACCCTGGCTCTGTTGCGCGACCAGCCCTTCTGGCAAACTCTCGGCTGGCACAGGATCCCTCCGCGACGCAATGGCCAGCCCACAAATCCGCTCTATTTTTTCCTGGCGGGCGGTGCTGTCTCCCTCGCCGTCTTTGCATTGACCGCCGTAATCCAAACGCCAGAGAACACGCCCATCGAGCAGGTCTTCAAGTACAAGCAAACCGCCATTCTGTTCATCATTACTGCCGTGTTAATCGCCCCGCTTGCCGAAGAAACCATCTTTCGCGGTTATCTTTATCCCATATTTGCCCGCTGGTTCGGTGTCGTTCCCAGCATCATTGTTACCGGAACACTTTTCGGCTTGATGCACGGCCCGCAACTTGGCGGCGCTAAAAGTTTGATCGTCATCATGTCCCTCGTCGGAATTGTCTTCACCACCATTCGCGCTAAAACAGGAACCGTTTTCGCCAGCTACCTCATGCATTTGGGCTACAACTCCCTCATTGCCGTCAGCGTGCTCCTGGCCACTCACGGTTTCACCCAAGCGCCCGTGATGCATTGAGCTTTCCCATTTTCTTCAAACCTTGACACGAGAGGACTCGCGGAAACATGTTCGTCGCCCAACCCATTGAGTGGACCGCCAAAGGCGTGGTGATGTTGGATCAGCGCCGCCTTCCCGCCGAGGAAGTCAGCTACACCTACACGGATTATCGCGAAGTCGCCAAAGCCATTCGCGAAATGGTGATCCGGGGTGCCCCCGCCATCGGCGTTGCGGCGGCCATGGGCGTCGCGCTGGGCATTCAGAAATCCTCCGCCACCTCTGTCGAAGAGTTAAAAGCGGAGCTCCCTCACATTTGCGAAACCCTAGCCAAGACGCGTCCCACCGCCGTCGATCTTTTTTGGGCCTTGCAGCGCATGAAACGCCGTTTCGAACAGTTGCTGCAATCTGGTGCGGACCTGGATTCCCTTCGCGAAGCCATGATTGCTGAGGCGAAGGAAATCCATCATGAAAAGTTAGCCGCTGATCTCGCCATCGGTCGCTTCGGTGCCCAGTTCATGCCCAAGGAAGGCCAGGTCATGACCCAATGCAACGCGGGGGCGCTGGCCACCGCCGGCATCGGCACCGCTCTCGGCGTCATTCGTGTTGCCTTCGAACAAGGCCATAATCTCCACGTCCTTGTTCCCGAAACCAGACCCTACTTGCAAGGCGCTCGCCTTACTGCCTGGGAGTTGCACCGCGGCGGCATTCCTCTCACCTTGATTACAGACAACATGGTCGGCCATTTCCTGAAGACCGGAAAAGTTGGAGCCATCGTCACCGGAGCGGACCGTATCGCCGCTAATGGAGACACCGCAAACAAGATTGGCACTTACCAGATTGCTGTGCTGGCGAAGGAAAATAATGTTCCGTTTTATATCGCCGCGCCCATCTCCACCTTCGACTTGTCCATTCCCGATGGCGATCACATCCCCATCGAAGAGCGCAGTGCGGAGGAAGTCACTCACATTCAAGGCGTGCGCATTGCCCCAGATGTTCCTGCCGCCCATCCTGCTTTTGACGTCACTCCCAATCGTTACATTCGCGCTATCTTCACGGAACGCGGAGTGGCCCAGGCCCCGTTTACCGACTCCCTAAAGCGATTAGCTAACGCGGCCGCGTAGGGCCCGCCCTCCGAGGCGGCCCGTTTATTTTCGGGTATAAATAATAAGGACCACACAAACGACAAGCTCGCCAATGCTATCAACCACATAGCGCATCCGCTGAATTTCTCACTGGGTAACAATTCACACGTTCTTACAGCAATCCCCGTATGGTTTACTTCCCGGTGAACCAAGACAATAGGGGCAATTCAACTTTCTCATCCTGACCAAGTGGGGGCGTCTTCATGGCGTCCCCTCCTCTAAAAACAAAAACACGCACCCTCCTCCGAAGCTTCTTATGTCTCTGTAGGACCCGCTTCCGAGCTGGGCCGTTTTTCGGCGTCTATTCGGGGAAAACGCGAGACAAACGTCAAGCCGCGTTCGCCCGCCCCAAAAAAGCAACCCCACGCCTCGCTCTTCGATTTTTTATTTTTGAGAAAACTACAGATTCAGACTCAATGCCCCGGCCCAGGCTGCATTTCCCCTACGACTTGATTCACCACGCGCTGATCAATCTTCGGGCTGATATACAAACCATCTCCCGCCACAATCCCCAGCGCTTTCATCAACTCTTCTTCTGCGTCAGCTTTCAGTAAATACCCGCTCGCTCCTGCCCGGAATCCCGTCCGCAAAATCTCCGAGGATTCGTGAAGCGTAAGCAGAATTACTTTAACGTCGGGATGCTCGCTTCGAATGAGGCGAGTCGCTTCAATGCCATTCATCCCTGGCATGGTTACGTCCATCAGCACGATGTCTGGATTCAGTTGATCGACCATCCGGATCGCATCCGCGGCATTGCTGGCTTCCCCGCAAAATTCCCACCCGGGAGCAGATCGCAGTATCGTCTGCACCCCGCGCCGGATAAATGCGTGGTCATCAACGATGAGAACTCTTGGCATCGACTGAGGTCTCCTGGAGCCGCTTCGGAGAGCCAGGCTCGCGACTCACAGTATGACAAAACCCTGCGGAAGAGTTCATCCTGACTGACCTTTCTGCGGCACTTCTACAACCAATTCTTCACTTTGTGGTAGCCCCAGCTACCAACGGGCCCTAGGCCGCCGCGTCTATGCTTCGATGATCTGATTTTTGATGGCGTACCGCACCAGTTCACTGACCGAGTGAATCTCCAACTTGCGCATGATATTTGCGCGGTGCGTTTCCGCCGTCTTTACGCTGATTCCCAGCGCCACGGCAACTTCTTTGCTGCTCTTTCCTTCCGCCAGTAGCTGCACAATTTCTCGCTCACGCGCCGTAAGCCTGTTTCTCTGCGGCAGCTTAGGCTCCGCCCCTGGAGATTGCCACGAAAAATCACCCAGCAACATCTCCGACGCTCGCGAGGTGAAAAATGTCCGCCGCTTCGAGATGGAATCCACCGCCGTCACCAGGTCGCGGTCCGCATCGGACTTCAGGATGTATCCGCGTGCCCCGGCTTCCACTACTTCGCGCACCAACTGGTCGGAGAAATGCATCGTCAGAATCAGAATGCCCGTTTTCGGCAGCGACTTATGAATCCGCCGCGCTGCCTCCAGTCCGTTCAGGTCCGGCATACTGATGTCCATCACCACAATGTGTGGCTTGAGCTGTTCCGCCAGCGTTACCGCTTCTTTTCCCGTCTTTGCTTCCGCCACCACTTCCCATCCCGATTTGGCCGTCAGCAAATCTCTCAGACCCCGGCGGATGATGTCGTGATCATCGGCCACCAGGATGCTCAGCGTACCCAGATCTGAGCCCGAGGAAATAGGGGCAGCTCCCGAATCGTTTGTTCCCACATCCCGCATTGGCATCTTATCTCCAACTACTCGCTAAGTCTTAGTTGTTCAGAGTTCGAGTGTTACCTTTTACCCCTCGGCGGATGAATACCAGATTCGCTGTATTTCAGTCGGCGGAACGTACGGCCCTCTAGGGTGGATTCCGGCACCCGTGCCTGTGGTTGTGAACACGCGAGCTAGCTAGCTTTCACAGTGAGCTTATTCGTTACCTTGTCAGCTCCCGCCAGGTCCGCAGCCTTAGACTCGATGTTCTTTTTCTCTTGTTCGGACTGCACTGGACCTTTTAAGGTCACCATGCCATCGCGAACAATCACTTTCACATTGTGCCCGTCGGTCGAAATCGTGTTATCGCTGGTGATGGCTCGGCGAATCTTCTGCGCCAATTCCCGATCCTCAGGATTGTTTTTCTGCTGGTCTGCCGTCGTACCGTTCTGTTTATTCGCCCCCGTATTATCAGGTTGCTGCTGCGCTGTCGCAGCACTCATGGCCCGGGCCGGGTAGCTGCCTAAGCTCATGCCAAACATCACCATCGCGGCACTGCACGTAACTGCACCTGCAAACATTCTCTTCTTCATAGATTCTCCGTTTGTTTCTCGCGAATTTAGATTCACAAACTACGGATTCAAATGCGGACTGGCCTTTTCCAGGCTTTCGGTCAGTTCATGTGCCGCCGCCGGTGCTTTGGATGCCGGTTCCTTGATAATTTCTTGCGCTGTCAAATTGTTCCCGTAAACCTTATGGTTTGCGTCTTCATCGGGGCGGAGCGTCGTTCCTTGCAGCGATACCCCGGCAAACACACCGCGGGACCGCGAGTAGCTCAGCAGTTCCGCTTTCATATACGCGTCGGTGTCCGCTGAGGCCGTTCGTCCCTTGGGACCTGCCGCAATCGATGCGTCGCCTCCCAGTTGCACTTTGCTTTTCAACAAGCTTTCAACGCCTTTTTCGTTCATCACTAGAATTACAAAATCGGTCGCTTCTCCTCCGATCTGCAATCCCACGCTTCCGCCTTCCAGCGCGTACATTGCCGGCGCGCCCCAAGGCCCTGAAAAGTTGCTTCCGGTTCTGCACGTCATGACGCCGCGGCCATAGCTCCCGCCGGCGACCAGCGCCGCCTTCAACACTCCGGGCAGAACGATCACGCATCGCGCCTTATTCAATACATCCCGGGGAATATCGTCCGGAATATTCAAAACCTGCGACATCACTGCTCCTGAGTTTTGCAGGCGATCGGTGTCCTTGGTATCGTCTGCTTTCGTGCGGGCCACCGCTAACGGAACCAGACATGCCCCTGCGACTAACGCCACGATTGAACGATGCATCGATACTCTCCTTTCATAGTTCAGTTCCCCGCTACGGCCGTCGTCCGCCCATCACCAGAACCGCAATTCCCCCGATCAATGCCACCGCGCCAATGATTGGTGGTAGCGGCACAGTATGGTGTTCGTCCTTGGTGACATGCACGGGACCAACGTCAACCGCTCGCTTCCTGGTTGTGTAGCTGAACCCCTGGTACGCCAGCGCAAAAATCCCTAGGATGATCAGCGCCACCCCCAGAATCGATTTCCCATTCATCTGCCATCCTCCTGATCAGGTCAGTCGAACTTCAAACTCTTGGCACTTCGGATACGGCTGAACGCGTGGTTTGCCAACGGAGCGGAATCGACTTTCATTCTCGTATCCACTTCTCACCCCAGCTATCCGTCACGCGCTGTATTTGGATACGCGGATTCCTTCACCGTTTCCCGCGTCTCTCCGTACTCAGGTACGTCTCGTTTTCTTCCCAAGCGATTGCCGTATGGGCCAAACCCGCCTCATCGGTTCTCATGAAATTGCTTGTCTGAATCCTCCGTTCCGGAGGATCAGCTTAAGGAGGCTTGGATGAACTGGGACCAGATTGAGGGCAAGTGGAAACAGTTTGGCGGACAGCTTAAGGAAAAATGGGGAAAACTCACCGACGACGATCTCACCACCATCGCCGGTAAGCGCGACCAGTTGATCGGTAAAATTCAGGAACGTTACGGGATCGCTAGAGATGAAGCCGAACGGCAGGTCGACGATTTCAGCAGTTCGATAAACGAAGCCGACACCACCCGGGCTCGTCGCGTCGGCTATTAATCACTTCGCAACCTCCTGTGGGGCCGGCATCAGTCCGCCAGCCCCCCATTCTTTTTTTCTTGTCTCGTTTGTCCGCGTGGCAAATTCTATCCGCGGGTACCTTCATCAATGAAGCATCCCATGCGTCGTGCGGCAGCCATCCTGATCGCTTGTTTGTTCCTCGTCCCTGCCCCCACGCCTGCCTATTCCGTTCTCACTCACGAAGCCATCATCGATGTTCTCTGGGATTCCAATATCCGCCCGCTACTCCTGAAGCGTTTCCCGAACGCTTCGAAAGACGACCTCAAGAATGCTCACGCTTATGCCTACGGCGGAGCCATCGTCCAGGACATGGGCTACTATCCTCACGGCAGCCACTTCTTCAGTGACTTGACTCACTATTTTCGAAGTGCCGACTTCATCCTCGCTTTAATCCGAGAGTCCACCGACTTGAATGAATACGCCTTCGCGCTCGGCGCCCTCTCGCATTATGCCGCCGATAACGAAGGTCACCCGTTAGCAACCAACCTCGTTGTTCCCATGCTTTATCCGCACTTGGCGAAAAAGTTCGGCGACATGATGACCTATGAAGACAACCCCCTCGCCCATATTAAAACCGAGTTTGCCTTCGATGTTTTGCAGGTCGCCAAGGGACGCTATGCCCCTGAAGCCTATCGTGATTTCATCGGCTTCGAAGTTTCCTTGCCCCTTCTCGACAGAGCTTTCCAGGACACCTATGGAATAAACCTCAACACAGTCATCAAAGATCAGGAGAAGGCCGCCAACTCTTATCGCTACACCATTAGCGATCTGATTCCCAAAGCCACTCGCGTGGCCTGGGACTTGAAGAAAGACGAAATTCAGAAAGATCTGCCGGGCACCACTCGCAACAAGTTCCTCTTCTACATCCACCGTTCAACTTACGAGAAGCACTGGGGCAAGGATTATCAGCGGCCCACTCTCGGCGACAAGATCATCGCCTTCATCATTCGCATACTTCCCAAAATTGGCCCTCTTCGCATTCTTGCCTTTCGAACACCCACTCCCGAATCCGAAAAGCTGTTTGAGAACAGCTTTAATCATGCCGTCGACCGTTATCGTCAACTCCTCGTTGCGGTCAACGAGGGCCGCCTGCAGCTTCCAAACGATAATTTCGATGTTGGCGTCCCTACTCCCATCGGTGAGTACAAACTCGCCGACAAAACCACTGCCGAGCTCCTCCACCGCCTCACCAATCAACCGTCCGCCAGCATCGATCCGGCTCTCAAGAACCAAATCTTGGCATACTATGCCGAGCGCGATACTCTCGAGTCTTTCCAGCGGCGCAAGAAGTCTGCTGTAAGGATCAACGCCGAACTGAAAAATCTGGAGAGCCTTCCCGAAAAATCGCAGGAGTCCGCGCAGACTCCACCCTTACCGCCCCTCCAAGGGTATTTTTTGGGCTTTTAGCCGGCTACGCGCAAGCCAGGAACTTTATCAATGCCGCGATCCCATCCCATCTTTCGCAAGTGGTGGCTCACCATCCCCCTTGCCTTCGTGCTCGCCATTTTGCTCATCGCCACATACATTTACTTCTTTCCTCGTCCCATTGAGCGGCGCGTTCGTGCCGCGGTTACCCAGGCGCTCTCCGAACGCTTTCACAGCGATGTCGATCTCGCTGATTTGCACGTCAAACCATTTGCCACGCCGAATGTCGTCGGCACGGGCCTGACCATTCGCAATCACCATCGTACCGACGTACCCCCGCTCATCCACATTAAGCGCTTTTCGTTCAGCGTTGGAATTATCGGACTGCTGCGACCGGTCATGCACATCTCGCTCGTCAGGGTTCAAGATGCCCTCATTGTGATTCCTCCCCATGACCGAAATGCTCAACGTACTCCTCTCTCGCCAATCCCAGCTCCGCGCATCGTCGTCGACCAGATCATTTGCGACAACATGGATATTCGCATTCTCCCTAAAAATCCCGCCAAGCCTCCTCTCGATTGGGACATTCACAACCTGCTTCTCACCGATGCCGGGGTGTACAAACCTTTCGCCTTTCATGGCAATCTCACCAACGGCAAACCCAAAGGCGAAATTGTCACCCATGGCCGTTTTGGTCCTTGGGATGCCGAAGATCCCGGGGGTACGCCAGTTTCCGGCGAATATGATTTCAGCAACGCCGACCTTGGACCCTTTCCAGGCATCGCTGGCATTTTGTCGTCGTCAGGCAAATATGACGGCCAGCTTTCCGATCTTGAAGTAAGCGGCCATACCGATACTCCCGACTTTTCTCTTGATAAGGTTGGTAGGCCCGTTCCCCTCCACACGGAATTCTCCGCCACCGTGAATGGCACCGATGGAGACACTTACCTTCACCCCGTGAATGCCACCCTCGTTCATTCCTTGATCATCGCCGAAGGTAAAGTTGTTCGCGTTCCGCAGAACCAAGGCCACATGATTTCCATCGAGGCCACCGTACCGAATGGGCGTATCCAGGATTTCCTGAATCTGGCGGTGAATTCCGAGAAGCCCTTCCTCACCGGGCCCGTCAAAATCAAAGCAAAACTCACCATCCCGCCGGGACAAGAGCGCATGGTCGAAAAGATGATTCTCGATGGACAGTTTGGTGTCGGCGACGCCAAGTGGACCAGCCTCGAGCTACGCGAAAAATTGCAATCCCTCAGTCGCCACGCTTTGGGCAAACCTGAGGACCAGGACAGCGGAAGTTCCGTCTCCGATTTGACCGGATCATTTCTGCTCAAGGATGGAATTCTGCATTTCCGCCAATTGAATTTCAGTGTGGAAGGTGCGGCGATTCAATTGGCCGGCACCTATGGCCTGCGAAAAGGCGACCTGGACTTTTCAGGCCACCTCCGGCTTCAAGCCAGGCTCTCGCAAACCACCACCGGAGCCAAGTCCTTCTTCCTGAAAGCGGTCGATCCTTTCTTTGCCAAGAACGGCGCCGGGACAGTTCTCCCCATTCGCATCACGGGTACTCGGCAGAATCCCATCTTCAGCGTCACCGTGTTCCACAAAACTTTTGACAAGCACCTCTCCACTGACACCGCCGATAAGCGCAAGATGTGATCCGCTCCACGGATATGGGATTTAATCAAAGCCCCTACATACCCTAACTGATGGTAAAGTTTACATCCCGAACTCTATCCTTCCAGCAGAACGGCCACACCGGCCAATCTCGTCCGGCCGCAATGTCCGGTTCTCTGCAGTGCGTAAGACCCAGTCAACTTCATCGGATAAGGAAGGTTTATGCGCACGTATCCTTCGATTCGGGCTTTTTTCCTCCTGCTTGCTACCTTGGCTCTATCCTCAGCCGCTTTTGCTCAAGTTGGCGTTTCGATTTCCGTCGGGTTTCCTCCGCCGGAATTGCCGGTCTATCAGCAGCCGCTTTGCCCCGGTGAGAATTACATCTGGACCCCGGGCTACTGGGGTTGGGACGGCGAGGATTACTACTGGGTTCCGGGAACATGGGTCCTCGCGCCCGAGGCCGGATACCTATGGACGCCTCCATATTGGGATTGGGATGGCGATGCCTACGCGTTCCACGCAGGCTATTGGGCGCCGGAAGTCGGCTTCTACGGCGGAATTGATTACGGCTACGGCTATTTCGGTCACGGTTACGAAGGCGGCCGCTGGGAGCACGACCACTTCTACTACAACCGCGAAGTGAACCATATAAATGTCACCGAAATTCACAATGTCTACGACCAGCGCGTCTCTCAGCGCTCAGAGCCACGCGTTAGCTACCACGGTGGTCGTGGTGGTATCAACGATCGTCCGACCAGTCAGGAAGAAGCTGCCATGCATGCACGCCACATTCCTCCGGTTGCCGCGCAATCGCAACACATTCAGGAAGCGCGCTCCAACCCGCAACTTCGCGCCACCGAAAATCATGGCAGACCGCCCATCGCTGCCACTGCCAAACCAGCTGATTTCCACCAGGGAGCTGTGCCGCCCACTTCAGCAGCTCACTATAATCCCCCCGCCAGAATGGCCAATAACCCTGCTCGAGCCGCGGTTCATCCCAATGATCTCGCTCCCCATCAAAGGCCAACCACCACTCCCAACGGCAACGCCAATGCCCATCTGAACCCGAACTCCAACGTGAAATATCAGCAACAGCAGCCACAGACGAATACCCGCCAGCAGCAGGAACAGAAAATGCAGCAGCAGCAAGAACAGATGAATGCCCGCCAACAGCAGGAACACCAGAAGTTGCAGCAGCAGCAAGATCAGGAACATCAGCGCGCCGCGCAGCAACACGCCAGCAAGGCACAGCAGCAACAGATGGAACAGCGCCATCAACAGCAAACCCAGCAGATGGAACAACGCCATGTTCAGGAGCAGCAGCACATGCAGCAACAGCAGCACGGGCAGCAACAGCATCAAGCTCCTCACCAGGCCCCTCCGCCCCAGGAGCACGAGCCTCCCAAGAAACCCTAACCCCCTGAAAAAAATTCCCCCGTGCGCATTCCATGCGCATCTTATACCCGTGCACTCGGCGATCTTCTACCAGTTGGTCTGCGTCCGCTGATTCGAAGAACTGACCCGCGGCAGATTAAGGTGCACACCTGTGCGGGGGTTGTGGTAGGGTATTGGCCCACCGCCCGATCGTGGACATGTTTGCCTGAATCAGTTCTTGGGTACGGGAATGACTCGTCACATTCTTCAAGCGGTTCGGGCCTGCCCTCGCCGGCTATCCTTCTTCAGAGCCGGCCTTTCCTTCTCGCTTCGCTCCTGCTCATCAGCACAGCCGCCGCGCAGGGCCCTTCTCCCGTTCCCAACATTTTCGATCCCGCCTCGACACCCGCCGATTCGATTCACCGGCTTTCACTCTTCGTCCTGGTGATTACCGGACTCATTTTTGCGGTCGTGTTTTCGCTGCTAATCTATGCGGTCGCCAAATTCAGGCGCCGCAATCCCGATGACACCCAAGAGCCCGCGCAAGTCTACGGCAGCAGCCAAATTGAACTCGCCTGGACCGTGATCCCCGTTCTCATCGTTCTTGTTCTTTTCTTCGCCACTGCGCGCGTCATTCAATCCGTGCAGGATGCCGTGCCACCGGCGAACGCCCTGCAAGTCACCGCCATCGGCCATCAGTTTTGGTGGGAATTCCGTTATCCCGCACAAGGGATTATCACCGCCAACGAACTCCACGTTCCGCTGAGTTCGCAGGCCTATCCCACGCCCACATTTATAAAATTACTCTCGGCGGACACCGACCATAGCTTTTGGGTCCCGCAACTTGCCGGAAAAACCGAACTCATACCCAATCGCGTCAATTCCATTTGGATCGATCCCCACCACCTGGTATGTACGTCGGCCAGTGTGCCGAGTATTGCGGCGTTCAACACGCGAAAATGTTATTGCGTGTGTATGTCGATTCGCCGGATCAGTTCAAGCAATGGGTCGAGCAGGAAAAACAACCCGCTCATCCCTCCGACGCCGTAAAGGCCGGCCAACGCATCTTCGAACAGACCTCCTGCATCAATTGCCATACCATCAACGGCACCGTCGCCACCGGCCGCTTCGGCCCCGATCTCACCCACTTGATGAGCCGTCAAACCATCGCCGCGGGGGCCGCCCTCAATACCCATGACAATCTGAAAACGTGGATTCACGACCCCGATTCCATCAAGCCCGGCTGCTTGATGCCGCCCATGAATCTAAACGACGGCGAATTGGAGTCCGTCACCGCCTACCTGGAGTCCCTGAAATGAGCCGGAGGTCTTCGCATCATGTCGTCTGAATCCATTGCGATCACAGGCGTTCGCGAACCCGCTCGCCCTCTCGGGATGGTGCTCCACACCTGGATCACTACCGTCGACCACAAGCGTATCGGCATTCTCTACATTCTTTTCGCGCTCTTGTTTCTGGTAATTGGCGGCATTGAAGCCACTATCATGCGCATTCAGTTGCTCTTTCCCCATAACCATTTCGTCTCGCCCCAATTCTTCAACCAGATGTTCACCATGCATGGCACCACCATGATTTTCTTCGTCGGCCATGCCGCTCGTCTTCGGATTCGGCAATTACCTGATCCCGCTGATGATCGGCGCTCGCGATATGGCTTTCCCGCGCCTCAACGCCTTCGGCTTCTGGCTCACCGTTTTCGGCGACTCTTGCTCTATTTCAGCTTTCGTCGGTGGCAACGGACTCTACGGCGCCGGGCACGCGCCGGATTTTGGCTGGTTCGCCTATGCGCCCTTAACTTCGCGCAGCCTTCTCGCCGGGGCACAGCGCCGATTATTGGACTTTAGGCATTCTGATTTCCGGCTTCGGCAGCATCGGTACCGCCGTCAATTTCGTCGCCACAATTCTCTGCCTGCGGTGTCCCGGCATGACCCTCGGCAAGAATGCCGCTGCTCGTCTGGCTCGAATCTCATCATGTGCTGGCTGGTGCTTGCTCGCAATTTCCCCGCTGACCGCCGCGCAAATCATGCTTTGCCTCGATCGTTATCTCGGCGCCCATTTCTTCGATACCCAGGCCGGTGGCTCTGCCGTCTTGTGGATGCATTTCTTCTGGATCTTTGGTCATCCCGAAGTTTATATCCTCGTTCTTCCGGCCTTCGCGTATCATTTCCGAGGTTGTCCCGTATTTTCCCGCAAGGCGATCTTCGGTTATCCCGTCATGGTCGCCGCCACCGTCGCCATCGGCTTTATCAGCTTCAGCGTCTGGGCCCATCACATGTTCACCATCGGAATGACCTCCACGGAAATACCTTTTTTACGATTTCCACCATGATCATCGCCATTCCCACGGGAATTAAAATCTTCAACTGGCTCGGCACCATGTGGGGAGGAAAACTGCTCTTCGCCACCCCGATGCTCTTCTGCATAGCTTTTCTCTTTCAATTTTTGATCGCCGGCCTGACCGGAATCATGCTGGCCGCCGCGCCATTCAATTGGCAACTCAACAATTCCTATTTCGTCATCGCTCATTTTCACTACGTCATCGTCGGCGGCATTGTCTTCGTGATCTTCGCCGGTTTCTATTACTGGTTCCCCAAAACGACCGGCCGCCTCTCAGCGAGAAACTCGGCAAATGGCATTTCTGGCTCTTCCTCATCGGTTTCCATATGACATTCGATTCCATGCACATTCCCGGCATTCTCGGATGCCGCGTCGCATTTACACTTATGAGCCCGATCGCGGCTGGGAAACCTTGAATCTCATCATCACCATCGGCGTGCTCTTCCAAATCGCTCGGCACTTGGTTTTCGTTTTCAATCTGCTCTATTCCATGCTTCAAGGGCAAAGCTGCTGGCAATGATCCGTGGGATGCCTGGACGCTCGAATGGTCCACCAGATCCCCGCCGCCTGAATACAATTTCGCCAGCATTCCCGTCGTGAATAGCCGCCGGCCGCTTTGGGACATCAAGCATCCGGAAGATCCGGACTGGCAATACGAATGAACGCGATCATAAGGAGCAGCGACTTGGCCACTATCGCCACGACTCGGCGCCCATCGAAACGCAATGGTCCCTTCCTTATAAAGGTACCGTCGGCATGCTTTGCCTCATCGCCGCGGAGTCCGCCATCTTCACCATCTTCGTCATTGCTTACATCTATTACCTTGGCAAAAGCCTTTCGGGTCCCACTCCCAAAAAGTTCTGGAACTGCCGATTTTTGCCTCGATTTGCCTGTTCTCCAGCAGCGCAACCATCCACCTTGCCATCGGCGCGCTGCGCAAAGCCAAATACGCCGCGTTCCGTTTGTGGTGGCTCGTCACCCTCATTCTTGGCTCAATCTTCCTCTTCGAAACCGGCCGCGAATGGCATCACCTCATCTACGACAAGGGTTTGACCATCTCCACAAATCTTTTCGGCACTACTTACTACTCCCTCGTTGGTCTCCACGCCTTCCACGTAACCGTCGGCCTGATCGGTCTGCTGATCATTCTGCTGCTTGCCCTCTTCCACAAAGTTGGACAAGAGCATTCCCATCACGTGGACACCTTCGCGATGTACTGGCATTTCGTCGACGCCGTCTGGGTCGTGGTCTTTACCGTCGTTTACATCATTGGCCGCTAGAAGAAATTTTATGTCTACACCCATCGAACAACCCGCCACGAACAAATCGCCCAACTCGGTTGCACTGCCGCAGCCGACTGCGTGGCCCATTATTCTCGCTTTCGGCGTAACCTTACTTTTCGCGGGTCTGGTCACCGACATTTCTGTAACGGTTCTTGGCGTGATTTTGACCATCCCGGCCTGCGTGGGTTGGTTCCTGGACGTGTTCCCCCACGAGAAACACGTGCAAGTTCCCATTGTAGATGTGCCGGTCACCATCGCCAGCACCCGCCAGAAAGTCGAACGCGTGGAATTTGCCCCGCAACTTCCTCGCGCCTTGCTGCCTCTGGAAACCTACCCGGTTTCCGCCGGCATTAAGGGCGGCTTGGCCGGCAGCGTCGCCATGGCTGTTCTCGCGTGCCTTTATGGAGTGCTGAAGCAACACAGCATTTGGTACCCCATCAATCTGCTCGCCGCCACCTTTTACGCCCAATCGCTGAGAATGGCTCCGGATACCTTGAAAGCTTTTCACATGGACAGTTTTTTGCTCGCTGTCCTGATTCACTTGACCACTTCCATCCTCGTCGGTCTTCTCTACGGCGCAATGCTCCCCATGATTCCACGCCATCCCATTTTTCTCGGTGGAGTTGTTGCCCCGGTCTTATGGTCCGGCCTGCTGCGCAGCGTATTGGATCTGATCAATCCGCTCTTGAACCAACGTGTGGATTGGTATTGGTTCATTGCCTCGCAATTTGCCTTCGGAATCGTTGCCGGCCTGGTCGTTGTACGCCAGCAACGTGTGCCTGTCAAACAGTTCATCCCCTTCTCCGTGCGCGCCGGTATCGCAACTCCCGGTGCTATGCGCGAACGGCCGCGCGAGGATCGCAAGCCATGAGAAATCTCTGCAACATCGTGGCTCTCTTCGCCCTTATTCTCCTTCTTTCTTCCTGCGCTGATTTGCCCGGAAAGCCGGCTCCGAATTCCATTCCTGTCGATCCGGACAACATCACCGATTTCAAGACTCTCTTCAAACAAAATTGCGCCGGATGCCATGGCGCCGATGCTCGCGGCGGAGCCGCACTGGCCATTGGCGATCCCGTCTATCTTGCGATCGTCGACGACAACACCCTTCGCAAAATTGTCACCAACGGCCTCACCGGCACATCGATGCCCGCCTTCGCCAAGAGTGCCGGCGGCATGCTCACCGCCGATCAAGTCGACATCATCATCCACGGCCTTCGCCAGCATTACTCCAAGCCAGATGCTCTCGCCGGCAGCACTCCCCCGCCTTACACTGTCTCCACTCCCGGTGATTCCCAGCATGGCTCCGCCGTCTATCAAACGTTTTGCGCTTCCTGCCACGGTCCAGATGGGAAAGGCGGTTCGAAGGCCAGTTCCATTGTGAACGGTTCGTTCCTCGCGCTTCTCACCGACCAGGAATTGCGCACATTAACGATCGTCGGTCGCCCCGACCTCGGCGCTCCCGATTGGCGCAACAATGTCCCCGGCAAACCCATGACTCCTCAGGAAATTTCCGACGTAGTTGCCTGGCTTTCCTCGCAACGCCCGCAGTTCGCCGGTCGTCCCTATCCCAGCCCCACCAAACCTTTGGGAGATCATCCATGACCGTGCCCGAAAGTCTTTCCCGGCGTGCCATGTTGATGAAGATCGGCTTGTTCCTCAACGGCCTCGTTGCTCTTGCGCTGGCCGTCCCGATCTTGCGTTACCTTTTGTCACCATTAATCCGTTCCAGCAAACAGCCTTATACCCAGTGGCTGGCCCTCGGCGATATTGCACAATATCCTGCCGGCGAAACCCGCTTCGCCACTTTTCGCAATCCCGATGTCACCCCCTGGGATGGAAAAACCGCCGATAGCGCTTGCTGGGTTCGCCGCATCGATAATCAGAAATTCCAGGTCTTCGCCATCAACTGCGCTCACCTCGGTTGTCCCGTCCGCTGGTTCCCGCAATCCAGCCTGTTCATGTGTCCGTGTCACGGCGGCGTTTACTATCAGGACGGCTCGCGCGCTTCCGGTCCGCCGGAGCGCGGCTTGTTCGAATATCCCTACAAAATTGAAGACGGCAAGCTTCTGATTAAGGCCGGCGAATTACCGACTCCCGGTAATCCCACTGCTCTCGTTAAATTGGATGGAAAATTTCCATGCGCCTGATTCAGACCATCGGCGACTGGTTCGAGGCACGCCTGCAAATACTGCCGTCGATCCGCGAAACCATCGAGCATCCCGTCCCGCGTAACACGGCCAGTTGGTTTTACGTCTTCGGCAGCGCCGCCTTAACCGTTTTCATCCTGCAGATCGTCACCGGCATTTTGCTCGCCCTGGTGTACGCACCCACCGCCGGCGAAGCATGGAACAGTCTGCAGGCCCTGAATCATTCCATCCCGCTCGGTTGGTATATCCGCGCTCTCCACGGTTGGGGCTCCAATTTCATGGTCGCGATCGTGCTCCTCCACATGGTCCAGGTTTTTCTATTTGGTGCCTACAAATATCCGCGAGAACTCACCTGGATCGTTGGCGTATTTCTTCTGCTCATGACCCTCGGTATGGCGTTTTCCGGCCAGGTTCTTCGTTTCGATCAAGATGCTTTCTGGGGCATCGGCATTGGCGCATCCATCGCCAGCCGTGTTCCGGTGATGGGACCCTGGACCGTCCATCTCCTTCTCGGCGGCCCGATTATTGCCGGTGCCACCCTCTCGCGTTTTTTTGCCCTTCATGTTTTCGTGATTCCCGGCCTGCTCCTTGCCTTCGTTGGACTTCACCTCCTCATGGTGTTGAAGCTCGGCATCAACGAATGGCCGATGCCCGGTCGCATCGTTCGTAAATCCACTTACGAGAAGGAGTATCACGAACTCATCAAAACGGACGGCATCCCCTTCGTGCCAGCCGCCGTTTACAAAGACATTTTCTTCAGCGCCGGTATTCTTATCGCGCTTGCCCTCGTTGCCGCGTACTTCGGTCCCTTCGGTCCATCCGGACGTCCCGATCCCACCATCATTCAGACCGCTCCTCGTCCCGACTATTTCTTCCTCTGGATTTACGCATTGCTCTCGCTGCTTCCCCCTGAAATGGAAACTCCCGCGCTGCTCATCGGCCCTGTCCTGGCCATTCTGGCTCTTCTCGCTTTGCCTTTTATTTTCGGCGAAGGAGAAAAAAGTTGGCGTCGCCGCCCCGTTGCTGTTGTTTCGGTTCTCCTCATCGCCGTAGCTCTGGGCACTTTCACCCATCTCTCTGGCTACACTCCTTGGAGTCCGGTGATGAATGCGTGGAGCGAAGACCCGGTTTCCCCCGCATTTCTCGAGCATCGCTCAGCGCTGGAGCGCCAGGGCGCTCTCGTATTTCAGCTCAAGCAATGTCACAACTGTCATTCCCTCGGCAACGAAGGTGGCAAACGCGGCCCTGCGCTGGACAATGTCGCGGTTATCCAAACCGAGGATCAGATGATTCGCCAGGTGATTCAGGGTGGCGGCAATATGCCCGCTTACGGCAGAGCTCTCAGTCCACCCGAAGTCACTGCGTTGGTTGCGTTCCTCAAAACCCTGCACCCAGCGGCGCAAGTCCCCGCACGCGTTGCCGCCGAAAAAGCCATTTCCGAGCATGCCCCACCTGCGGGTGGCCAGCCGTACTGATCATGTCTCCCGCCGCGCAATCTTTGCTCAACGAGTGGTCGCCGCCACTCCCACTCGATCTTGCGCTCTTGCTCACGTCCGCAATCTATCTTCGTGGATGGCTCTCCCTTCGCCGCGCTTCCTCGTCCATCTTTTCCGTTTGGCGACTCTCCGCATTTCTCGCCGCCATGTTCTTCCTGTGGTTTGCCATCGGCTCGCCTCTTTCCGCATTTGATGAAGCCTCCCTCACCGTCCACATGGTTCAGCACATTCTCCTCATGCTCGTCGTTCCGCCCCTCGTGCTCCTCGGCGCGCCCGCCGTTCCTCTTCTCCACGGCCTGCCGCAGTTCTTCGTGCGCTTCTTCGTTGGTCCTGCTTTTCGATGGCCGCCGTTGCACCGCTTCGGAAAACTCATCACCCACCCGGCGTTCTGCTGGATTTCCGCCGCAGTCGCGCTGATTGCCTGGCATGTTCCCGCGGCATTCGAACTCGCGCTGCGCTCCGATTTTTGGCACGATGTCGAACATCTCTGCTTCCTCTCCACTTCCATCCTGTTTTGGTGGCCGGTGATCCAGCCGTTTCCCAGTGCCGTTCGCTGGCATCGCTGGTCTATTCCGATTTATCTTTTTATTGGCATGTTTCCCGGCGGAGCGCTCGGTGCCTTTCTCGTGTTCTGCGACCGTGTTCTCTATCCTTCTTACCAGCAATCCCCGGCAATCTTTGGCAGGTCGCCGCTGGCGGATCAGGCTCTCGCCGGCGCTCTCATGTGGGTCCTCGGCACGTTCGTTTATCTCGTTCCCGCAGTGCTCATCACCCTCAAACTTCTGTCGCCAACACTCGAACCCCACCCGTCTTCTCATCCCCAATCGCCCTTGGAAAATTTCCCCTCCGCAGACGCCGCTCCACAGCTATAATTCGCCGACATTCACCCCGCCCGAACCTCGCATCTCATGGGAGCTTCGCTGCATGAGTAACGCTACGAATCCGTCTCACACTGCCGTTCTGCACATGAACATGACTGAGTTCTGGTCAGGGGACCTCGGCCTCACGCTCGTTTCCATTTCCCTTGGCGTCCTGATTTTTGTCGTTTTTCCAATGCGTCAAATCGGCCTGTCCGGCAGATTCTTTCTGGACGTAGTCATGGTCATTCTGATGGTCTCGGGAGCCTTTGTGGTCCATCAGCGCCGGTGGATTACCGCTCTTACCGTCACGATCGTGGTGATTGGTGGCCTCGTGTTATGGGCTGCACGTTTTGTTCCGCTTCCGCCTCTTCGCCATCTCAGCAGCGTCCTCTCCATCGTGATTCCCTTGCTGTATGTGCGCATCGTTTTGCTCGTGATGTTTCGCCAGGGCCCGGTCACCTGGAGCCGCATTCAAGGTGGAATTTGTGCCTACTTATTGGTTGGACTCGCTTGGGCTTCCGCCTTTGATCTCGTGGAACAATTACAGCCCGGCTCGTTCCATTTTGTTTCCAACCCCGGCACTTTCGATGAACTCACGACCAAGCTCATCTACTTCAGCTTCGCCACGCTCACCACCGTTGGATTCGGTGACATCCTGCCGGTCAATCCGTTTGCCCGCTCCCTTGCCATCGCCGAAGCCATCGTCGGCCAGTTGTTTCCCGCCATCCTGATCGGCGCCCTGGTAGCCATGGCCATGCAAGCCCGCCCCAAATCCTAATCACCACTGCCTCAGCCGCTAACTCCGGCTGCCCTCGCCCCTTCGCCACCAACTCCGCTCTGCTCTTCGCCGGTGTAGTGGCGGGTCTTCAGACCCGTGCCTTTTCCTGGAATTGTTGCCGGCTGTCATCCCGAACGGAGTCCGCGAAGTGAGGGCTCTCTCTTCATCTCAACGTGCCACCCTGCGCGCTTTTCCCGTAGGGGGCCAGCATGCTGGACCCCATCTCGGCACAATCGAATCAGCCGCAACTGGTTCTTTTCTCCTCATAAGTCAATAACCCAATAGTACACACCCCGGATGGTCACATGTCATTGACTCCCTTCCCGCCCGGCCTTACTATCCCCGTCAGGTGCGCTCCAACCTGAAGCTTCCCCTCTTTTCTTCAGACAGGAGTGATCGCCATGCGGCACCGTCCTAACCTGTTCGTCCTTCTCGTCTTTTCGCTGTTCCTGTTTGCTTGCTCCAACACCCAGAAAGTTTCCACCGGGGAACAACAGTTCCTCGATGCCAAAAACAATTTGCAATCGTCCGATTTCAAGGCGGCTCTCGACAATCTCAACGCCACCATCAAGGTCACTGCCGACGCCTCGATTCGCCAGCAAGCCCTTCTTCTTCGCGTCGCTCTCGTCACCGCCCTCGCCGATGCCGATCAGCAAATGGCCGAGGCTTATCACCTCGGCGGCAAGCAGCCCCCGGCGCAATCGCAGGGCGCCACGTTCTCCAGGGAACGCTCCGATTACAACAACACGGCTCGCACTTACTTGATGGACGGGATGCAGTACGTCATGGATCAGCGTTCCAAACTTGGCCCCAACCCCGTCGCCATTGACGTGGCTTTCCCTGGCTTCACTGGTGGCACCGACCCCGGCTTGGCCAAAATTAAAAGCGGCATTCTCATCTCCGATAATGAGCGCCTCAACACCGAACTCCAGCTCGACCGCAACGCCTTCGCCCAGGTCCTCGCCGGTTTAGCCGGAGCGGACCAGAACCTTAATAAAGGTCGCGATCTTTACGCTGCGGGTAAGATTCAAGTGGACCCGCGCGTTTACCTCGTCGTCTTTAGCGACGAGTTTCTACGCATCGCCCAAATGTTCGATGTTCGCGCTTTGAACGATCCCGCGAAGTTTCGTACCTGCAATGAAGTGGTTCGCGGCAATCTCGAAGTCGCCTCCAAGATGCTGGAAGCCAAGCCCGATAAGGATCTGGAGACCCGCATCAAAAAAATGCAGTCCGACTGCGACAAGTGCCTAAAGAAGCTAGGCGCATAACCCTGGCAAGTGTCGTTGCGCGCATTCCCCGTAGGGGTCCAGCATGCTGGACCCCATCTCGGCACAATCTCATCAGGACCGCCGAACGGAAGTGCGATTTTCATCGCGTCTTTCGCGATGAATCTCCTGCTCTAGGCGAATTGGTTCCCGGGTTCTCACTCTGACTCTGTAAGCCCGCGTCCTTGCCGAGCGCAATTTTGCGCAAGGCTCTTGCTTTTCCACGCAACTTCCGCCCGCTCTTCGTTCCGTCACTTCTCCCGATACAACTCCACAAAATGGCACTCCGGACACTCATACGCCCGCACCGGCAACCCGCACGATTCATTCACCACCGTCGGCGACAATTCCGACTCATTCCGCGCCGGAAGAATTCCCGCCACATCGGATTCCTTCATCACCGGTCCATGCGAACACTTTGGACAAATCTTTTCCGCCATCAGCGCCTCCCCCGTTCCATTCCCAAATCAAATATACGCCATTCGCCTCAGCGCCCTTCGCGCGCATTGCCCCTGAACGGACCAACCATCGCGGATCGCGCACCGAACAGCCTCTCCACCCACTTCCTTGACAAACCTGCACTCCAGCCTCAAACTTGTATTCGCCTCATTTGCTGTGCCCAAGTGGCGGAACTGGCAGACGCGCTAGCTTCAGGAGCTAGTGGCCTCACGGTCGTGGAGGTTCGAGTCCTCTCTTGGGCACCAATTCTTTTCTGCTCCCAAACCCAACTTAAGGATTTTCGCTGCGCGTGGCAGAACGCCACAAGGACGGCCAGCGCTGGCACGCCGGAAGCTCCACGGCCTACGGCGCGGCATGGCTCCACGGCTGACGGGCTTTTCCGACAAGCGTTAACCACCTCTTGAGAACTGTCTGATAACGGCGCGCCTGATTACCGGCCACAAAGGCGCCGCTCCTAACGCTGAGGAACAAAGCGCGTCTTATTACCCACCTGTAACCAGGACAGTTGGGGCTGTCGAAGGCCAGTCGACATGGGTGCTGGTAAGACTGCCCCTGTCATTACAGAAACGCAACAAGCCGGTCTTCAGCCCCCGAAGTCCTTTCGCCACCCCAAAAAATCCGTCACCCGCGTGTCGATCCTGCACCTCCTCGTTCGACATATAGGCAGAGCAGCGATTAAGCTCTGAACTTGAACTTCAGACCAACTCAACCCCAAAGGACAAACAAAATGCGATTCATGGTCATCGTCAAAGTCACGGAAGACACAGAAAACGAAGGCGCAATGCCCGATCCCCAGCTCATGGCCGACTTGAACAAATTCAACGACGAGCTCTTGGAAGCCGGAGTCTTGATAGGCTACGACGGTCTTCATCCCTCTTCTAAAGGCGCCCGCGTCCACTTCTCTGGCAAGAAGCGCACCGTCACTGACGGCCCCTTCACCGAAAGCAAGGAACTCATTGCCAGCTTCTGGTTCTGGCAGGTCAAGTCTCTGGAAGAGGCGATCGAGTGGGTCAAGCGCTGCCCCAACGAAGGCGAGACCGACATAGAGATCCGCCAGGTCTTCGAGCCCGAAGACTTCGCATCCGCCTTCACCCCTGAAGAAATTCAGCAGGAAAAAGACTTCCGCGCCCGAATGGCAGCTAACGCAGCCAAGAAATAGCCCACTTGCGCTGACGTACCAAACTTCTGCGGAGTGGATTAACTCCCGGTCAGTCGGTTGAGGCACTCTGCCGGTAACCGCGTTTACCGGGACTTGGCTTCGATTCTGAGAAGTTGCACCGCGTGAATGTGCAGTCAAATCAGGCTAAGATGCAAAGCATGCCCCGACTTGCAGCTTACCTGTTGGGTGCGGCAATCGCTTTCGTTTCGTGCTCGCAGCCCGCGAGTTTACAGAGAGCCGCCGACACTGGAACGTCCGCGCTAAAGAATCGCATTCCTCCCGCCGATGCGGCTAAGTACCGCTCCGTGGCTGATGCCCGCGAATGGCAAAACCCGTATCTGATGGTGCATGCAAAAGGAATTGATGCTCGGCCAATCAGCGCCGCGACGGAGACTCCGACGATGTCACCTGCGGACGTGATCGCGTACTTGGAAAAATTGCCGTCCATCGCATGGCCCTACGGTTTGGTCGTAGCGGTGCAGGAGAGCGGCCTACGCGCCTCAGGTGACGATTCGCAAATCAAAAGAAATCGAGAAGAATTGGTGCGCCTTCTAGAGAAAGCAGGAGTGAAAGTGGAATTGTGGCCTCCTGCGTAGAAGGCTCGCCTTGACTTGTCCGGGAACGGCGTTTACCCAGGAGCCTAATTTTGCGTTAGGTGTTAGCGTGATACGAACCGAATCTTGGACTTCTCCAGTCATGAATCGCCCACCCATCTGCGTTAATTCTGAGCGCTCGGCATCGGTGAACTTCTCTTCATTCCAACCCGTCAATGCCGCCTCAACCCTATAGCCGCCGGGTTTTAGGCCAAAAACCTTCGGGTCCAACAGAAATGTTTCCTCAAGGTGCTCGCCAGGTTTGAGCAACACCGCCTCTTTGCCCATGCGTTCACGGATAGTCTGGGGCTTTGGAGAACAGTCGCCGCCGTAGCCCCCCACGAAATGTTTCCCGGCGCTGTCCTCAAACGAAGCCCACAGGTGAGGACTTGCCGGACAAGTCGCTTCCCATTCTCGCGGCACGAAGAACTCAGCATTGCTGATGTTTTTCACTCTGCATTTTAGAGTGATTGATTGGCCCGCTTTGTAACTGGTCTGCTCAGTGGATATTTTGAATGACACATCACTTGCAGGGACAAAGACTTCCTTCTGCGCAACCAGAGAGGTTGCAAGTAGAGAGCAGCTAATACCAACTTCCAAAAAGTACGCCCACGCTTTCACTTTAGTGCGAAACGCGTATTTCATGACGCGATGCTAGCACAGGTTTCCTCTAGGGCCCGGTTTGTTTGAATGAATAGGTCAAGGGAGGAGCGTTTGGTGTAGAAAAGCTGAACTCAGCGGACGCGCTGATTCAGAACACCAAGGAGGCTCCCCCATGGAACCTATGTATTACATTGGGCTAGATGTACACAAGCTGAAGATCAGTTATTGCGTGAAAGATAGTAGCGGCAAGTTATTTGGCGAAGGATGGATTCCCGCCACCCGCCACGATCTGGACTGTTGGATGAAAAACTTACCTCAGCCGTGGAGTGCGGCGATGGAAGCCACCATGTTCACGGGTTGGATCTACGATCACCTGAAACCCCATGCTGCCGCGCTGAAAGTGGCGCATCCGTTGATGCTGCGGGCCATTGCCGCCGCGAAAAAGAAGAACGACCGTATCGATGCCAGCAAAATCTGCGACTGCCTGCGCTGCGATTTTCTGCCCGAGTCTTATATGGCTCCGACGGCCATTCGCGAACGGCGTCGCACGTTGCCGTACCGGAACCTGCTGGTGCGCCAGATGGTGCAGGTGAAAATTAAAATCAGCACACTGCTGATGGAAGCCGGGGTCAGCTACAACAAGCAGAAGCTCCACAAGGCCGGCTATTTCCGCGAACTGTTGGCCAGCATCCCAGACATGGATCCGGGGCTGCGCTCGCTGTTGCGCCAGTGCCGCGAGATGGTAGTGCGGCTGGGGAAAATGGAGACTGCTCTGATCCGCTCCTTGCAGCAGGATCGCTTGCTGGCCGAACGCGTGGAGCGGTTGATGAGCATTCCGGGGATTGGGCCGATCACGGCGCTGACCTGGGCGCTGGAGATTGGCGAGGTACAGCGGTTTTCATCGATTAAGAAAGCCGTCAGCTATTGCGGACTGTGCGGCGCGGAAAAGAGTTCCGGCAACACGGTGCAACGCACGCCGCTATCCAAGCAGCGCAACAAGCATCTGCAGACCACGTTGATCGAAGCGGCTAAGATGGCGCCGCGCTACAGCCCGACGCTGGCGCTGCTGTACGACCGCGAGAAGCAGCGAGGGAATGCCAATCGCGCCACCCTGGCGGTGGCCCGGAAACTGGTGGGCTATCTGATGGCCGTGGACCGTGGGCAGACTCATTTCCTGGTGCTGGACCGGGACACCTGCGCCGCCGCGTAGGCCTTCGGGGACAGCGAAATTTTCAGCGCGAGGCCTGCCAGGTCTTGCCTTTAAACCGACTGAGCGCGAGAACGCAAGCTCCCGATGCTCCCGTTGATTTGTTTCGAGACTGGCAGGAACACACAAACTCAATCTTGCTGGGCAGCCAGACGAGCTGCGCCTGCCAATGGATGTCTGGTTCTATCCGAGAATAGAAACCACGGCCGAGAGGCCAACACGCGCGCTGAATTAAAAAAGAATTACACCCGCGCTCCTCCCGAGCGCCTCAGGAAAGCTTTTTGCCTCTTGACGCAGACCGCTCCCAATACTTAAGCTCGGGCGACCCCAGTCAACTCGACTGATGAGCGCGGCAGCCACAAAGACACGGCTAACTTCGAGCCGTATCACCATCCCTATTACGTACGTTTCCGATCGCCGTGTTTACCGGTACTTGGGCCACAATCTTTTCTCTTTGTTGACTGGGCTTCTAACGCAACCTAAACTGTGCGGCACAGTTTTTGGATTTATGAGTGTTGGAGCTGAAGGCCACCAATGCCGAACAACATTGGCCGAATGATTGTACTGGTTGCGTTGCTTTGTTGTGTGATGGCTGGCCAGACGAGGGCGCAACAACAGCCACCCGAGGATCCGGAGGACGATAAGAAGTTGGGGCTCTGGCTTGATCAAGGAATTTCGACTGGTCTCACGCCCAGCAGATCCTTGGAAATCGAATTCCACGAACGATATGACGAGGTAATCTCGAACCTATACGAGTACTTTGCTCAGGGTGGCGTCGCGTTTCGTGTGCGGCCATGGCTGACCGTAACTCCGCTGTATCGATATCAACGCTTTCCCGCGAATCCCAACACGACTTACGAAAACCGGTTACTTCTGAATGTTACCGTGAGCACATCGCGTGGCGCATGGCGGCCGAATCTCAGGACAATCGTGGAGGGGCGGTTTCCCGACAATCGGGTAGCCTCGGCACGGTTTCGATTTCGACCTGGGGTCGACTATACGTTGCCGTTGCGAATGAAGCGTCGCCCGGTGCTAGTCGTCAGCAATGAGTTTTTTGTTGTCCCGGGAACCAATAGCTTTGCTGCTGGTGGCAGCTTCACGCAAAACCGTTTTCAGGTCGGTGTCCGGCTACCCATCACTGATTCGTTGTCGGTACGACCGTATTATCTATTACAGTCGGTAAATCTGCCCAAGGGTTGGGAAACCAACGAAATTATCGGTATCTCCGTGGCCGCCAAGATCCTCAGTAAGAACAAATGAGCGAGATATTCAGTCAATTAACTCGCTGACATTCAAACAAGCCCGCATCTTGTCCGCCGCACAGCCCCACCGAGAATGCCGAGTTGGCCACCCGCAATTTATCGGGGCGTAGTGGCAGGAAACCCAAATTCTGTCCGGGGCATCCATAGCAAACAATGAAATGCCGTGTGTTTCTTTTCTTCGTTTTCTCGATAATAGGCGCGATTGCTGCCAAAAGAGTGCACGCACAGGCTCAAGAATCCAGTCAAAGGTCCGCGGCTAAAATCAAGATACAAACCATATTGGTAAACGAGCCAGTGACGGTACGCGATTCCGACGGGCTGATGGTTCACAACTTAGAATCTAAGGATTTTAGAATTTTCGATAACGGTGTCGAGCAGACAATTACCCACTTCGAGCTTGGTGGTGACTCGATTTCTCTTTTGGTCCTCGTGGAAACAAGTTCCCGAATTGATGCTCTTCTTCCTGATTTGAGGAAATCCGGCAGCGTCATCAGCCAAATTGTTATGGGGCCAAATGCAGAAGCAGCCGTGGTAGGTTTCAACGATTCGGTGGACAAGTTGCAGGATTTCACTTCCAGCAGCGATGCGATTGAGAAAACGTTCAAGCATCTAGACGACGGAACTTCAGGTTCGAGACTTTATGACGCCATGGAGTTAGCGGTGGAAATGCTCAGCAGCCGCCCGGCACCGACCGCAACGCAACCCGGGAGGCGTCGAGTAATGCTTGTTCTTGCGGAATCGGAAGATAAAGGAAGCAAGGCAAAACTCGGAGCGGTCTTGCGGCGAGCGCAATTGGAAAACGTGACCATCTGGAGTGTCGGGTTGTCTACCGTTCACGCAACACTTTTAAACCGGGCAAAAATGAAACCATCGGACCCCGGATGGGGAGATAACAACTTAATCCCACTGGCGGTCTGGGCTGTGACAAATATCAAAGACCAGATTTTGAAAAACGGTCTTCAAATCGCAACCACCGCAACCGGGGGCACTCATTTCGCAACATGGAGAGACCGCTCAATTCAGACCGCCATCGACGAGATTGGTGGAGAGTTACACTCGCAGTATCTTTTGATGTACACACCGACGGGAACGAATCCTCAGGGCTACCACGACATCAAGGTCGAGGTAGACAAATCCAACCTGAAAATGCGATGGCGTCCCGGTTACTTTGTGGAAGTGCCTGAAAGCTAGCTTCCTTCGACACCATTACTTCTCAACACCACCCGCACGAAGTCAAACTGATGTCTTAAACTCGATTTGCAAATCGGACGAACGAGTATGAAACCAACCGGCACTCCAGGCATGTATGATGTTGCGGTCAAAGGAGGTGACGGATGGTCCTCAGAAGAGTGTTGCCTTTTGTGTTCTTGGCGTCTTTTGTAGCCGCATTGCAGCCCACCGTATTCGCGGCCCAACGCATTGTCGATCTCACCGCAGCGGACGGAACGAAGCTGAAGGCAACATACTTCAGTGCTGACAAGCCCGGGCCCGGAGTCTTGCTTTTGCACCAGTGCAACCGTCAACGCAAGATTTGGGACGGCTTAGCACAGCAACTTGCGACGACGGGAATCAATGTCCTCACGCTAGACTATCGCGGCTTTGGCGAGAGTGGCGGAATCGCAGTAGACAAAGCCACGCCGCAGCAGGCACAGGAAGCTCTAGCCAAGTGGCCGGGCGACATCGATATCGCCTTGCAATATCTCCAAGCGCAGCATGGCGTGAACCGTGAAATCATCGGCGTGGGTGGCGCAAGCTGTGGAGTCAACAATTCGGTGCAGGCGGCGCGACGCCATCCCGAAGTGAAATCACTCGTGCTTCTCTCTGGCCCTACCGACCTCAACGGCCGTAACTTCTTGCGTGAAGATAAGAACGTGCCAGTGTTCTTCGCCTACGCGGATGATGACGAATTCAAGCCCAGCATCACCGCAATCCAGTGGCTCTACGCGATTACCGCTGACCCCAGCAAGAAGCTGGTTCAATATCCAAACGGTGGACACGGCGCTGACATCTTCCGCGCACACCCGGAGCTGCCAAATCAGATTGTGGACTGGTACACGACCACATTGATCTCAACGCCAGGAAAGGCGCCGGTCCCAAAGGAAAAGCCGGCAATACCGGTGAACATAAGTATTCTGGATACGGTCGATCAGCCTGGTGGCGCATTAAAAGTGCAGGAGAAACTCGCAGAAGCGCGGAAGAGAGATCCTAGCGCTACTTTGTTTGACGAAGCTACCGTCAATTTCATCGGCTACGAGCACATGCAGGCTGGCGATATCAAAAATGCGATTGAAATCTTCAAATTAAACGCCATGGCATTTCCAAATTCACCGAACGTTTACGACAGCCTCGGTGACGCCTACGTCGCAGACGGACAGAAGCAGCTCGCACTGGAAAATACGAAAAAAGCCCTGGAATTGCTGGTTTCAGACACCACGGATGATCAGCAACGGAAAGACGCGATCAAGGCCAGTGCCGAACAGAAGTTGAAGCAGCTTGCAGGCAGCGCCCAGTAGCGTGAGAAGATGTTTTCTTGCCGCGCTGCGGGAGAATCGATCACCCCAGTAACTTGCCGGCGAGCCAATGATCGACACTGAACTTTCCAGGACCTGAGCAGATCAGCCAAATAAAGAAAAGCACGTACAGGACTTCCGGAAGGTAAAGGAAATCGTCGAGCCAGTTAAGAAACGAAAGTCCCTTAGGCAAGGTGGAAACCGCGCTGGTCAGAGTGGCGACAATCATATCGATCAACAAAGCCACGCAGGCGAGGCTCGAAAGAAACCCCACCGCTACCAAGGATCCGCCAACGAACTCGACACCCGACACAAAATAAGCCATCAAGTGAGGAAATGGAACTTTGGCCTGAACGAGCGTGTCGTAGACAGGTTTTATGCCGCCGGCGGCAAACAATTTGTTTGCCCCGGAAATGGCGAAGAACAACCCGATCGACACGCGTACCAGCAGGATGGCGTATTGTTCCAAATCACTGTTTCCCTGCAGCGCAAACTGGACCAATTGTTTCCAATCCATCTCTTGTCCCTCCATCGGAGGATGTGCCGTAACAATACCCTATAAGGCGCTATCGTTCGCGAATTCGTGCGCCTCGAGATTATGTGTCCATCCGTTCGACCCATTGAGCGCGCGATGCGGGAGCCACGAATGGATCCGCAAAGTACTGCGTTTCCCGCGCAACCTTCTCGCCCCTGAACTCCATGATGCTCACGGTGTAGGATGGCTTACCGTCATACGTCAGGATAAATTCGCTGACCCAAAGATCACCGCCCCCAATGATTCGTTGGACCATAAATCGCTTTTTGCTCGGCTGACTAGCGCGTTGGTTCTGGATGTTGCGTCGTCCGCGGGTTCGCTCGCCTGACTGCGGATAGTCCAGCACCGCGTCCTCGTGATAAATGCGGTGCTCCGTTTCAAAATCGTTGGCATCAGACGCCGCCCAATGCTGATCCAGTGCCGCACGGATCGCTTGATCTCGCGCTCCAGAATGCTGCTCGTTCCTTTGTTGATCGTTCATCTTGCGCCTTCCATTTGACCAGAAGCCAAATCTGCTGGAGGCATGAAAACACAGGTGTCAGTCGTCGGCAATCAAAATACCGCGCGCAGCACGTTCGTCCTCCGACGTCGACTCTTCCTCGTTTATCTCGCGCTCATCCCGCCGCCAGATATACATACCTTAAGAGGAACAAGCCCGTGAGCACCCACAGCAACACACTCACTTCGCGGAATTTTCCGGCCGCTATTTTTGCCGCAGTGTAGCTGATGACTCCCAAACTCAACCCCGTCGCGATGCTGAACGTTAACGGGGTCGCTACCAGCGTAATAAACGCAGGGAATCCCTCGCTCAAATCCTTCCATTCCACTTTCGCCACCGACTCCGTCATCAGCGCGCCCACCAACACCAGCGCTGGCGCCGTCGCGAACGCGGGAATCGCCGCGGCTACCGGCGTAAAAAACATCGCCAGCACAAATAATCCTGCGACCATCACATTGCTCAGCCCCGTCCGCGCCCCCGCCGCAACTCCCGCGGCGCTTTCGATGTAACTCGTGATGGTCGACGTTCCCGTCATCGCCCCCAACATCGTCCCGATGCCGTCCGCCAGCAACGCCCGGCCCACCCGCGGTATCTTGCCATCCTTCACGAATCCGCCCTGCTCGCAAACGCCTACCATCGTCCCCACGTTGTCGAACAGGTCCACAAACAGAAAAATGAAAATGATCTCGATCAAACCGAGGTGCAGCGCGCCCTTCACGTCCATCTTCAAGAATGTTGCCGACGGATTCGGCCAGGAAAGAAAAGCGTGGGGCCAGTGCGCCAGCCCGCGAGCGATTCCGAACAAGGTGGTGCCCAGAATCCCCAGCAGAATCGCCCCATTCACCCGGCGCACCATCAGCGCCAGCATCAGCACAATTCCCACGCACGCGGCCTGCACCGCGGGATCGCCAAAATTCCCCAGGCTCACAAACGTCGCGGGGTTGGCAACCACCAGTTTTGCGCCGCGCAATCCCACGAACGCGATGAACATTCCGATCCCGCCCGCCGTCGCGTGTTTTAGCCCGTTCGGTATGCCGTTGACGATCTGCTCGCGCACTCGCGTGACGGTCAGAACAATGAACAGCACCCCCGATAAAAACACCGCGCCCAGCGCCGTGCTCCACGGCACATGCATTCCCAAGCACACCGAATACGTGAAATACGCGTTGAGCGACATTCCTGGCGCCAACGCGATCGGGTAATTCGCGTACAACCCCATCACCAGCGTCGCCACCGCCGATGCCGCGCAGGTTGCGAACACCACTCCATCCGCGGGCATTCCCGCCTGCGACAGAATTTGCGGGTTCACCACGATGATGTACGCCATGGTGAGAAACGTCGTCATCCCGCCCAGCATCTCTTGCCTTACTGTGGTCTGATTTTCTCGTAGCGCGAACAACCGCTCCAGCAACAAGGTCTTCCTCCATCCTCTCGTCCACACTCTTGTTTTGTACGTCCACTGGGCGTACAATAACGCCAGAACGAAAAGAAGCGGAAATCATGCCAAAAGTTTCAGCAAACCAGGAAAAACGACGCACCCGTGCCGCCCGCCTCGGCTTTCGCGTTGACCCCGCAACAAAACAACTCGTGGAGCGAGCTGCCGCCTTGGAACGCCGCACACTTACCGATTATTGTCTCACCGCGCTGACGCAGGCCACTCACGCCACCATTTCGCGCCACGAAACCCTGGTCTTGTCGGAACGCGACCGCCAAATCTTCTTTGATGCATTGGTTCATCCAAAGAAGCCCAATGCTCGTCTGAAACGTGCCTTTCGTAACGCGCGAAAAATTGTCGTCTGATGCCCTCTCTGCAGGAAGCGCGCTTTCGACTTGAACCGCTCAAAAAATCTCACAAACGCGAGCAGTTTTCCTGCGGAATCGAAGCCCTTGATTCGTACCTGAAGCATCAAGCCTCGCAGGACATGCGCCGCAACGCAAACGCCGTGTTCGTGCTGGTGCCAGCAGAGTCACCGGAAACAATTGCTGGATACTTTACGCTTTGCGCTTACGCTCTCTCCCCTGGAACCGTTCCGGATGTTGCGCGAAAGCACATACCCCGGTATCCGCTCGTGAGCGCAACCTTAATCGGACGCCTCGCCGTTTCGAAAGATTATCAGGGGCAAAGGCTTGGTTCCGTTCTGCTGGCGAAAGCCCTGCAGAAAGCATTCGATAATATGTCGGTTGTCGGTTCTTCGATGGTCGTCGTCGACGCCATTGACGAGAATGCGGTCCGCTTCTACCAGGCCCATGGATTCATCAAGCTTTCGGATTCTATGCGCCTGATCCTTCCGATGCACACCATTGCCTCGCTGAGTTCGCGCTAACGTGCCTGCCTTCCTCAATTGCGAAACGCGCCGAAGCCGATGCGCACCTGAATGGTGTTGATCCCAGGATTGGGTGTGGTCATGCCCGCGTTGGAAATATGCTGAAAGCGCACTTCCGCGCTGAAATTATGTTTCTCGCCCAGGAAATGAGCGCCAAATCCGCCGCTGGTCGTAAAGTTAATCTGCGATGTTCCTTCGGGCACCTTCGTATTCGTAAATAATGCTCCGCCTTCAATCTGAAAAAACGGTTTCACTTTCTTCGGGCCACTCAAAATCCATTTGAACGCAAACGGATCGACGCTTCCCCCGTACGCGGTATTTGTTTTTTGCGCGATCACCCACACTGGCACAACATCCACGGCGTATTCCAGTTGTCCCCGCAAAAACCCCGGACCATGGGGCGCGGTCAGAATCATTCCGTAACGCAAGCCCAGGTTCCACACGCCGTCGCCAGATTGGCTGCCGTTGATCCCATGTCCGCCACCCGTCCAGATCTGCCACTCCCGCGAAGAATTCTCCGGACTCGCTTGCGCTCTCGCTTCCGACCCGTTTACTAAGCTCAGCACCGCTGCTAACGCCATCCACACAATCGCTGTTTTCACCATCACCCCTCACGTGCGCCAATACCACTGAGTTCAGCACAATATCCGAATCGTGCTCCGCACACAATCCGGCGAGGTTCCATTTGCCAGAGGGCCCTTCTGAGGCGGGCTGTTGGTTGTGCGCAGCGCCGCGGCGCCAAATCACCGCGCGTTCAGTTTCTTCAGCATTAGAACGGCATTTCCGTTCTTCGGGTTAAGCTGCAACGATTTTTCATAATTCGCAATCGCCTGCGGTTTATCCCCCGCGTCCATGTAACCCTCTCCGAGGCTGTCGTACACATTACTGGATTGCGGGTAAGCTTCCACGTTGAGCTGGAATATGCGAATCGCTTCGTCGAATTTATTGGCGCGAAGGAATTGGTAACCTAAAGTGTTGAGCTCATCTTCGTCGAAGTTGTACCTTCCGCCTTGCGCGCCTTTCAGCGCGTGATACTGCTGAGCGGCAGAGTCGACGCCGCTGGTCGCGATGGTCGCCGACAGCGTCTCGGCAATCGATTTACGGCCGTCGAAGGCCCTCCGCATTTCCGGCGCGAGCGTGCTGGCGGTGAACGCGAAAATTCCAACTCCCATTGCCAGGCTCAGCACGAAAAGCCCGGCCGCCATTGCGATTCGCCGCACGGCGCCCGGCCGGTTCTGCGCAAGAAAATACAATTCCAGAATCCCAAGCGGCACCAGGTATTGTGCGAAAGACATAAACGTAATGAACGGCCCGGTGAAGGTCGTCGGGTCGAATCCAAATGGGCCATGATTCAGCAAAACCGCAAGAAATGTTCCCACCCGGATGAACAGCGAAGCGCTCACCACCAGGTACAGCCGCAGGGCCCAGCGTCGATGCGTTTTGAAATCGCGGGCCAACGCGTAACGCAACGCCATCACCGCGCACACCATGATCAGCACCGCCATCAAACTGGTTCCCAGATGTTGCGACAAGTCTCCAACCGTTCCACGCACCCACATCAGATAAAGACCAGCCAAACTGACCGTGAACGCGGTCGCGATATAGACGCGTCCGGTCCAGCGATGAAACACCGGGAACCGGTTGCGCACCTGCGGTACAAGCTGAACCGCTCCCGCTAGAATGATGATGACCGCCGATATGAGGTGCGCGGCCAAAGCGAAATTACCCATGCCGTCGCCCGCGATGATTCCGTGCGTCAGCACTTTATTCCATGCGTGTACATCCCCTCGCGCGGCCGTCATCGCGTAGAAGGACGCTATCGTAAACGCGAATGCCAATTGTCCGAGGACCAACACCACAAACCAGAACCGCACCGCTGCTTTCAATGCGCTATCCGGAAACTTTTCCAGAAAACGCCGCTTTGGCGATGCCGCCGCGCCAGCAAATGTCATCTGAAGTTCGGCACCCATAGCGGTCCTCCTTATCCGAGCGAATCAAGCAAACCCACCGATCAAATCGGTTCCCGGTAACGGCGTAGCCGCACTGCTACCGCAAGGAACATCGCCGCGACCATCAACCCCAGCCACACACCCGGCGTGCTCAGGAATTTCCACGGCGTGAGCTGAGTCGTCAGGTCCATCGGCATGGTTCCTGGCATGGTGACCGCCTCCATCCCTCCGGTGAGCCGGTACTTCAGCAGGTTGGCAAAATGCATAGAGTTGAAGACGATCTTCTCGAACGCAACGATGGCGAGCGGCGGCAACACCGCCCAAAGAAATGGCGCGCGGCGCGCCCAGGCGGAGACCAGCAGAAACCAGCAATAAATCGGCGCATACCATAACGCGTGCACGGTGATCAGGTGATAGAGCAGCAGCAGCGACCGGTGGAAAAACTCCAACTGCGTCCACAGAATCGATACCCCCGGACCTGGCCCCAGCACGACTGCGGAGTTGATCAGCAGCATGATGCTTTGCGTCGCGACAGTAATCGCAAACGAAAGCAGTTGCAGAACCACGATGGGAATAAACGCCTTGGAGACCACCGTGGTGAGATCGGAAACCGGCAGCGATTTCCAGAACAGGATGCTGCGATCGCGGCGTTCGTTGTTCAACGCCCCCAAACAATAAAATACTGTCACGACGACTGCCGCGAGCATGATCGCGCCGGCCGCGAAGTTATACGGACCGGCAATGGCTGCTCTCTGTTTCGCCGGATCGGCGGATATCGCCGCGCGCAGATGGTGTGGCGCGCCAATCGCGCTGATGAAAAATCCAAACAGTACGACACCCGCCGTAGCCAGCAGCGCGATATAAATCGATCGGTATTCCCACAATTCACGCCTCACTGACCAATAGAATGGCCAAGTTTCGTGCAGACGCGCCTGTGTCATGGCATGCTCGTTCGCCGCCGAGCCTGCGATCGCGCTCGATGGCGGGTTCATCGCGCCGCTCCTGGCATCGTGCTCTGATCCCCCATGACCGCAACAAACAAGTCCGCGATCCCCGGCGTGCGTACTTCCCCAAGTTCCGCAAGTCGTCCGCGCTCCACTCCATCGAACAGCAGGACGCTCCGGCCTAACACCTGCCTTTCATAAATGGGCCTCAGCGCCCGTGCTGCCTCCACGTTTTCGGGACGCACCAGCACTTCGGCATAGCGCGCCTCGAATTCCTCCATGCTGCAATTCAGCACGATACGCCCGCGATTGATGAACATCAGATCCGTCAAGACGTTCTGCACCTCTTCCACTTGGTGCGTAGTCACCACAATCGTCCGGGTACCGTCGAAATAATCGTTCAGCAGGGCATCGTAAAATTGCTTGCGAAATAAAATGTCCAAGCCCAGCGTCGGCTCGTCGAGCACCAGCAACCTCGCGTCGATCGCCATCACCAGCGCGAGATGCAGTTGCGTGACCATGCCCTTCGACAATTCCCTCACTTTGCTGGTCCGCTTAATCCCTGTTTTTGCCAGAAACCCTTCCGCTTTTACGCGATCGAATCGCGGGTGCACACCGGTCACGTAATCCAGCGCCTGCGACACACGCATCCAGCGCGGCAGCACCGCCACGTCGGCAATAAAGCTCACGTCGCGCATCAGTTGCTCGCGGACCGCCCACGGGTCTTGCCCCAACACTCTCAGTTCTCCCTGATACGGAATCAGCCCAAGAATCGCGTTCAGCGCCGTGCTTTTTCCCGCTCCGTTCGGGCCGATCAGCCCCACGATCCGCCCCTCTTCCACGCGCAAATCCACTCCGTCCAGCGCTACTGTGCTCCCAAAGTTCTTCCGCAATCCGCGCGCTTCTATGCACACCATCGTCAGCGCTCCTCCTTGTCAGCTTTCCCGGAAGACCGCCGCGTTCCTCCCGTATCCAGCAGTTCTTCCGCTTTCAGACCTAACCGCTGAATCGTGGCGTACACCCTGGGCCACTCTTCTTCCATGAACTTCTGGCGTTCGCCCTTCAGCAGCACTTTGCGCGCTCCTTCTTTGATAAACATGCCCAGGCCACGACGCTTTTCCACCAATTCCTCATCCACCAATTGCTGGTAGCTCTTCAATACCGTGAGTGGATTCACGCGATACTCTGCCGCCACATTTCTCACCGACGGGAGCGGGTCTCCTTCTTTCAGCACGCCTTCCAGAATCATGGCAATGACACGATCCCGCAGTTGACGGTAGATTGGCTGACTGTCATTCCACTCAAGATCCATCCGCGATTCCAAATCCTCCAACGCGAGAGTGCCGGGCCGGCCTTGGGAGGCGGACGGTTTGTCGCGATGTAGTGTTATACTTAGCTATAACACTACGTCCGTGTCAAGCCCTATTTCTCGGGACCCGTACACCCCTTTTCCAATCTTTGGCAAAACAAGCCTGCTCTTATACCTACCCCGTTTTCGGAGGTGAAGAATCGACTGCCCTCGGCATCTAATCCGGCGTCACAGTCCCGCTCGATCATTCACCGCGCTCGCAACAACGCTGTCGGGCGGTTGCAGAAGATTCGATGTGAAAGGAACAGACATGAAAGCGATTCAGATGAACGACTATGGCGATGAAGGCCAATTCAAGATGGTGGATGTACCGCAGCCCAAAGCCGCAAAAGGCCAGATCGTCGTCCGCATTGTGGCCACTTCTTTGAATCCCATCGATCCCAAGCGGACCTCCGGAAACATGCGGCAGGCTTTCCCGCTGCAATTTCCTTTTATTCCTGGCGGCGATTTCTCCGGTGTTGTGGATTCGGTGGGAGAAGGCGTAACGACTTTGCGTACTGGCGATGAAGTGTTTGGCTATTCGTTGGCCGGAGGCGCTTATGCGGAGTACATCGCAGTCGATGCGGATAAAGCAGCCCTCAAGCCAAAAACTCTGAATCATATCGAAGCGGCTTCGGTCGCACTGGTCGCGCAGACTGCGCTGCAGGCGCTCGATCGTGCTGGAGTGGAAAAGGGTCAAACGGTTCTGATTCTCGGTGCGGGCGGCGCTGTGGGTAGCGTGGCGGTTCAGGTCGCCCACGAACGTGGACCAAAAGTCATCGGCACCGCGTCGGCCGCAAGCATGGACCGCTTGAAGCAGTACGGCGCTGACCAGATCATCGACTACGAGAAAGAGGCGTTCGACACAATCGCAAAGGACATCGATGTGGTCCTGGATTGCGTTGGCGGCGACGTGCTGCAGCGTTCTTTCCGCGTGCTGAATCCAGGGGGAGTGCTCGTCAGCATCGTGCAGCCACCGCCTGCTGACGTGGCCGCCAAATATCACATACAAGCGAACATGCTGGTCACCGAGCCGTCTTCCCATACCCTGCAGAAAATTGCGAGGATGGTGGACGCGGGGGATATCAAACCATTTGTAGGCAAGGTTTACCCGCTAAGCGACGCGGCGAGCGGATGGCGCGAAAGCCGTGCGCATCACGTGGAAGGGAAAATCGTATTTAAAGTAGCGGAAGGCGCAGTAGCGTCCGGATCGTCGCGCGCCGCCACCGCCTCCGAATAAAGCAACCATCGTTCGCCGCGCATCTTCGTAGGGGTTCAGCACTGCTGAACCCCAGTTGGCACCATCGATATGTGCTTGCCGGGAGGTGCTTGCTGCAGCCGGGTTCGCAAAACACGAGATCCATCGACCCGCGCACAAGTGGCGCAGCAGTGCTGCGCTTGGTAGCGTGTGTGTAGCGAACTGCGGAAGACATACGTGAGGAGAATTGTCAGCAAAATTGAGAAGGGATGAGGGCTGGGTTTGGCTGGATAAAAAGAAGGGAGGCAGGCCAGGTCTTCCCGCCTCCCCTTTATTCCCCTTTCGGGGAATCCGATTAGCCTGACGGAGGGCGGCTAATCGGTCGTGTGTTGGCCTACCAGTGTGACTGTCGCAAAACGAAAATGGTTTCATGTTTTTTTGGAAATGCATAGAATGGACGCGTCTCCCGTTTCGCTCCCTGAAAGGCGCGTGCCATGCCTCGCCCTTCTCCGTTAAGCCTGGATAATGTCCTGCGTTTTCTGCAAGTTAGAAACGACCCGGTGGCGCTCGACGAACTCTCGCGTTCCCTGCGCCTGAGAAAAAATGAACGTCGGCCGCTGTTGCAGATGCTGGAAAAATTAAAGAAACGCGGCTTGGTGGAGGAGCTCACCCACGGTCGTTTTCTGTTCCGCCAGTCGCCTCGCAAACCGGTTTCACCGGACAATCACAAGCCCGCTGCTCCGCAAATCCAGGATAACTTTTCGCAGCACAAAGCTGTTTCCCGCGACGAAATCAAAGGCCGGTTGGTGCTGCACCAGGATGGTTACGGTTTTGTGGTCCCAGACGTCGCGCTGCCGAATGTGGATGGCGACATCTTTATTCCTCGGGATTACGTGGAAGACGCGATGCACGGCGATACCGTGATCGCGAGGGTCGTACGGCTGAGCGGATTGCCCGGAGCGCGCCGCGCGGAAGGCCGAATTGTGCGCATCGTTGGTCGCGCGCATGCTTCGGTGGTTGGACTGTTTCGCTACACCTCGCGCGGGGCCGTGGTCGTTCCGTACGATACGCGGGTTCAGCACGACATCGAGTTAACTCCCGGCGATGAACTTTCGCCCGCGCTGCGCGAAAAACTCCTCGGCGGGAAAAAAGAGCAGCTTGCGCGAGGCAAGCGTCTGCCGCACATTCCCAAGCTGGACGGCGCGGTCGTGAATGCGGAATTACTGAACTATGGACGCGGCGGCGCCGCTCCTGCCGGACGCGTCATCGAGATTGTCGGCCGGCCCGGCGACCTTGGTGTCGACACGGAAATCATCATTCGCAAGCATCATTTGCCCCACGATTTTTCCGCGGAAGTTTTGCAGGAAAGCGCGCGCCTCGCGCGTCCTGTTTCCGAAGAGGACCGCGCCGGCCGCGAGGATTTTCGCGAATTGCCAATCGTCACGATTGACGGCGAGACCGCGCGCGATTTCGACGATGCGGTTTATGTGGAACGGCGCGAGGACGGCGGCTGGTTGCTGCAAGTGCACATCGCGGACGTGGCGCACTATGTTCATCCCGAATCGCCTCTGGATCGTGAAGGCCGCCTGCGTGGTAATTCCGTGTACTTCATCGACCGCGCGGTGCCCATGCTGCCGGAAGCGCTATCGAACGGTATGTGTTCGCTGAATCCTCGCGAAGACCGGCTGGTGATGAGTGTGCTCATGCATTTCGATTCCGCGGGGCGTCCGCTGACCGCCGCCACGGTTCCTGGCGTCATCCGCTCCGCCGAGCGCATGACCTACACCAACGTAAATAAGGTGCTGACCGGCGACCCGGAAGTAAGCGAGCGCTACGCGCACATGAACCATCACTTCCGCGCCATGAAAGGCCTGGCTCAGCTGCTGAATGCGCGGCGCGCCGAAAACGGTTCGATTGATTTTGATCTTCCCGAGCCGGTGATCGAATTCGACGAACAGCAGCAAATGACCAATATCGGGCGCAGCGAGCGCAACGTGGCCCATCGCATCATCGAGGAGTTCATGCTGGCGGCGAACCGCGCTGTGGCGCATTACCTGATCGAGCGCGGGATTCCTGCATTGCATCGCGTCCACGAAAAACCGGATGCGCGCAAGGTTCTGGAGTTCGAGGAATTAGCCCGCGCTTTTGGGTACTCGCTGGGCGTGGAAAATCTGTACCAGCGCGAAGTGGCGGTGCGCCACGGCAAGGTTCCCGCGCCCGCGAAGGCCGGTAAGCCCGATTCGCGCGGCCACGGGCGGGAACGCCAGCAACGCATCGCGCTTCCTGGAACCGATATCAATATCACGCCGAGGCATTACCAGAGACTCGTGGAAAAACTTTCCGGGCGCTCGGAAGAACGCATCCTTTCCTATCTGATGCTGCGTTCACTGAAGCAGGCGCGTTACGCGGCAGATTCGCTCGGCCACTTTGCGTTAGGTTTTGATGAGTACACCCATTTCACTTCACCCATCCGGCGCTATCCCGACCTGATTGTTCACCGCATTCTGAAATGGGCGCTGGCGAATCCTGACGCCAAGATTCCCTCGCATATCAAACCCGCTGTCGGCAGCGAAGCTACTCTGTATTCCCGGAATCACCTGGAAGAAATTGCCGCGGAGACTTCGGAAACGGAACGCCGCGCGGCCACCGCGGAACGCGAACTGGTGGCGTGGAAAACGGCACAATTCATGGAGCAACATCTGGGCGATGAATACGAAGCGCTGATTATCTCGGTGCAGAAATATGGCTGCTTCGTGGAACTGTTCGATATTTTTGTGGAAGGGCTGATTCCGATTACTGCGTTTGAAGAAGTGGCGGGAGCACGGTGCCTGTATCGCGAACGCGATCACGCCATTGTCGCGGTTCCGGGAAACGAACAACGGCGTTCGCGCAGCCAGCGCAAACAAGCCAACTCGCTGGTGTGGAAACTCGGCGACCGCGTGCGCGTCCGGGCAGAGCGTATCGACCCAATGCGCCGGCGCGTGGAGTTCGCTTTACTTACTTCGTCGGCCGTCGCAACGAACGCGTAAGGATGCTCGCCGGTGGCAGCAGGGCTGCCACTGATCGACGCGAGTTTTGTAAGGTCCGTGCGAAAGCGGGAGTTGGACTCCCGCACTCCAAGCAAGAATGACGGGCAGTGTGGAAAATGTGCGTGCAAATAGAGGATTTGCGGAGTGGAGACAATCGGTGGTTGGAAATAAGTGAGGCGGAAAGAAGCGTATAGCGGCATACAGGAGAAACCGGGGAGAGAGTGGAAGCGATAGTGCTCAATATCATCGACCGGCCAAATTAACAGGAGGACGGAACGATGATCATTCAGAAATTGCTGGTGACCGCATCGTTGGGCGGGTTGCTGTTCGTCGGGGCGCCAGGAATGTTGCTGGGGCAGCAGGGAACGCAAGCACAGCCAGGTCAAGAAACGCGGCAGCAGCAGTCCACCAAATCGATCAACGGGAAAGTGATGGACATTGGAGACCAGGGTCACTCCTTCACCGTGGAAACCGATAATGGCGGAGCCAAGCAAACCCTGAAATTCGTAGTCGACAAAAACACGCAGGTGCAGGGACAAGTGAAAGTAGGCACCCTGGTGGCCGTAGATTATCAACCAACGGATGGAGGGCAGTTGCTGTGCGTGCGCGTAGCGGCACAGAACAGCTAAAGTAGCAGCGGGTTACGCCGCTGCGCATAGATCGCGTAAGCAGAATCATCGTGGCGACCACATAATGTGGTCGCCACGTTTTTTTGTGGGGAGTCATTTCGAGGCGGGATGTGGTTCGGGCGTGCTATGAGCGAGGTGCGATGGGTGGGCAATTCTTTGGAGGGCTTAGGACGCGTTGTGGCGGGTGTAGAAGTGAGTGTTCGTGGTGATTAAGGTAGCTGATCGAACGATGGAGCGGGAATTCGGAGCCGACTGGAAACCGGCACCACCGATAATGCTATCGTGGGCACCCCCTCCCCCCTTTTTTGTAAGTGCACATTCTAAAGGTAGATACAGTTTGACGTTCGACGATGCTGAGTTAACGATACTTGGCGCGAAGGGCGGTTTTTAGTTCGCGAGCAGACGTGAGTGGCGAAGCGGGTGGCGCAGCGAAGGAGTGCGAGGGAGAAGGAGTCGCGGTGGCTGGAGTGCTAATGAGATTCGGGTCGGAGGAAACGCCTGCTGGTTCGTCATAGTCGGGATCGGGACCGTCCTCGTCTTGCGGAACAGTGGGCTCGTCGCTGTCGCTGTCATCGTCTGCGGGCGCGTTCTCGTTCTCATCAGCAGGAGGAGGGATTGTTTCGGAACTGGTGTCGACGGTATCCTGCTCCGCCGGAGCAGTGTCCTGTGGTTCAGCAGGTGTACTTGGTTCGGTGGGTGCGTCGGGATCGTTGAATGCGGGGCCCTCGGAGACGACATCAGACCAGGGCTGGTCATAGGCTTCGAGGAATTCCTGTTTGGCGAGGGTCTGGGTCTGGAGCATGAGCTGGGCGAGATAGCCCAGGGCCTTGGCGGTTTTGGGCTTGATGAAGCCCTGAGCGGTAGCGGAAAAGAGAGCCGAAAGCGTGCAGCTAAGGTCGCAAGCGGTGAGGATATCCGTTTTGAGGAAGAGGCTGATCTGACGACCAGCTTCTTGGGAGCGGAGGTGTTCTTTGTATTTGATGTTGTGATGGAAACAGAGGCCGTAGTCGTCGGGGAATTGAGGCAAAGTGCAACGACGGCCGTCGGCGTAAGTGAAGTGACAGCGTTCCGCAACATCCTGATTTTTGAGCATAGGAATCTCCTGAAAGGTTTAAGTTTTGAGTTGAAAATGGAAACGCCCGCGCGGTGGCGCAGGCGTGGTTATCTACGGGGATAGTGTGACAGCTTCGGTATTATATTGTCAATATAAATGGTCGGTACTCATGTGGAGAGATGGGTGTTGCGGGTTGTGCCGCGCCGATGGCGCTCAGGTGGGGTCGCTTGTGTACCCAGTGCTTACGCACTTGGGCTAACGTGTGCCGCGCCGCCGGCGCTAGAGTGAGGTAGGCGGGGATCGGAACTCCGGGAATCGGAAGAGGGAGAAAAGGGATTCAGAAGTGGCTGCGGGAGTTGCGGGGCGAATAGGCCAGCGGATTCACACGAGGCGGTAAGAACCACCGCCGAGAAAGGTGAGGAGGCCGAGGTCGCGAAGGACTTGGAGCTGTTGGCGAATTTTGGGACGGATGTGGGAATTGCCGGGATGTAGTTTGGCCAGCGAATCCTCTATTGCGTAAATATCTGCCAGCGTGAAATCAGATTTATTGAGGGAACGAACGGCGTTGAGCACGTCGAGTGTCCAACCGCGTGTTTCGGCCTTGAGTGAGGCGAGAGGTTTGAGTTTACGGAAGGCGCGGCGCGCTGCAGCGGCGGGAATTGGCTGATTATTGCTCACCAAGAGAATTCGCGCGTCTGCAGGGATTCGGTTCAGGAGGATATTGCAGCCGATCCAGCCAGCACGTCGTGCGGTGGCGGAGAGAGGCGATCTGCATTCGAGGGCGGAGAGAGTGAACGCAAAATCGGGGATGAAGGTAAGCGAGGCGACGGTTAGCGGGTTGAATTGATAATGAAGGAGAAACAGGTTTGGCGTACGACCTTGGAGGATGGCAGCGTGCATCTGCGCATAGGCGCCATCGGTGAGTTTGGTTCGGAACGCCGAAGCACCACTTTTAAGTTGGAATCCAGATTCGCAATCAGGGCAGCGGAAATCAAAGACCGGGGTGTTCCCGGGAAGAGTGCGGAGCGAGTTGGACGTGCAGCGAGGACAGTAGAGTTCTCGAGCGGCCCAGGACTCGCTGGAGATGCGCGCGCGTTGCGAGGCGCTTTTGTAATTCTGGAGACCTTCGGTGGGCAGGCGGAGGTTCATCGAGAAGATTAGATCACGGAGTCCTCAGGGGTTGAAGGCTAAATCATACCCAAGCACGGTCGCTACGGCGTAGTCGCTGGCATAAAAGCCAGCGCCACATGGGGGAAGGAAGAGAGATTCATCGCAAAAATCGCGATCCAAAACCGTTCCTCACTACGCAGACTCCGTTCGGAATGACGGTAGGTGGGTCAGGCGAGGAAGATTTGGGTTTCGGTTTTGATGATGAAGAGGGCGTCGGAGGTGGAGTGGCCGCGGGAGTGGAATTGTTGGATGGCGTCGTCGAGGGTGGCGGCAAGGGTGGAGAAGATTACGGCGCGGTTGTGGCGGCCGATGAAGTGGAAGCGGCATTCCTGCTGAACGAGTTGTAGGTCGAGCGACATCGAACGTGAACAAGTCTGCGGCGGAGCGACACCGGCGCGATCTGATCGATCCACAGAATCGGAAACCAGATCAAGAGAAAAGTTAACGGTGGAGAGAGAAAGTGCGACGCGCACTAGCTCGTGGGAGATGCGTTGCGTGGTGAGAGCGAGGTAATCGTAAGAAAGTTCTAATCCGATGGTGGAGCGACGAAGCTTGAGTGCAGCGAGTGCGGTGGTGCCAGAGCCGGAGAAGGGGTCGAGGATTAAGTCGCCTTCGTGGGAGGAGGCGAGGAGGATGCGTTCGAGGAGGGCGACGGGCTTTTGGGTGGGGTGCTTGCCGTAGCGCTTTTCCCATTTTTCTGGCGGCTTGAAGTGCCAGAGAGACTTCATCTGTTTGTTGGCGTTTTGTTCCTTCATTAGTTTGTAGTTGAAGGTGTGGCGGGATTTTTTGTTGCGGGCGGCCCAGATGATGGTTTCGGTGGCGTGGGTAAAATAGCGGCAAGAAAGATTGGGAGGAGGATTGGGCTTAACCCAGGAGATGTCGTTGAGGAGCTTGAAGCCGAGTTGCTGCATGGCGAAACCGACGGAGTGAATGACGTGGGCGGTGCCGGAAACCCAGAGGGAGCCATTGGGCTTGAGGACACGTTGGCAGGCAGCGAGCCAAGCGCGGTTGAATTCATGGTTGGCGTCGGGACCTTTGGATTTGTCCCATTCGCCTTTGTTGACGCTGACCATGCGGCCGGCATGGCAGGTGATGCCGCCGTTGGAGAGGAAATACGGCGGGTCGGCGAAGATGAGGTCGACGGAAGCTTCGGGGATGAGGGGAAGAAGTTCGAGGCAATCGCCCTGGTAGAGACGGATGTGGTGCTTGGGGTCGTCAAAGACCGGGGTGGGGAGTTTGATGGGGGATTTGGTCATCGGGAGTTGATCGATCAGGATCGTTGATCAGGTGGGTACGGGTGTCAAGGATGGTTCGCGGAAGTGCGGGAACGTGGCGAGAGATGAGCGCAGGCAGGAGTGTCGGTGCCACGTTGAGATGAAGAGGGATTCATCGCAAAAATCGCGATGCAAAACCGTACCTCACTACGCAGACTCCGTTCGGAATGACGGGTCGGATGGGGTGGGTCAGGCGAGGAAGAACAACATCAGAACTCAACAACTCCGCTATTGGGTTACGGGTGCGGGCTTGCCGCGGTCCAGGTAATAGTGGATGGTCGGAGTCAGAATCAATGAGAGGACAATCGAGCTGAGCAGACCGCCAATGACTGCGATGGCGAGGGGTTGCAACATTTGCGAGCCGGAGCCAATGGCCAGCGCTAAGGGAAGCATTCCGGCAATCGTGGCCAGGGCGGTCATGGCGATGGGGCGCAAACGGCGGCGTCCCGCTTGAATCATGGATTCTTCAGGGGAGAATTGGAGGCCGCGAAAACGATGTTCCGCATCAAGGAGCAAGATGCCGTTCTTCGCGACGATGCCGATGACCATGATCATGCCCATAAATGATGCGACGTTGAAGGTCGTGTTAGTGACGAGCAGCGCCAGAAGGCCGCCAAAGGTGGAGAGGATGGCGGAGGCAAGAATCGCGCTGGGTGCAGCGAACGTGCGAAATTCGAAGAGCAGCACAGCGAAGAGCAGCACGAGAGCAAGGACCAGGACGAGCAACAAGTCGCGAAAGGACTTCTGCTGCTCAGCGTAAAGGCCGCCATACTCCACGCGAATGGAAGAGGGCAGGCGCAGATCATCGACCGCTTTTTTTACCGCGGCCATGCCGCTGCTGAAATCCACGCCTTCGAAGCGAGCCGTGACTTGCACCAGCCGCTGAAGGTTCTCGCGGCGAATTTCGGTTTCGCCAGGGTCGCTGGAGATGGCGGCGAGCGAGCCGAGCGTGGCGGTGTGCCCAGTGGCACTGGTCAGCAATGTGTTATTCATGCGATCGAGCGAAGCGCGATTCTGCTGGGAAAAACGGACGCGGATGGTGTAGGCGCGATCGTTGAGAATGACCGGAGTTGCCGCGGGTTCACCCTCGAGAACGGCGGAGGCGTCGATGGCAATTTCTTCGGGGGTGAATCCAGCGCGTGCGGCGACCACCGGATCGATCTGATAGGTCACGGAAGGTCCGCTGATCGTATTTTCGACCCCATTCAGGACGTCTACTACGCCGTGGATTTTGGAAATGGAGTCGCCCACTTTGGTCGCGGTATCGTTGAGGAGTTTCCCGTCAGGGGAAAACAGTTTGATCACCACCGGTTCGGGCTGGCTGGTTAAGTCGCCAATCATGTCTTGCAACAGTTGCACGAACTCGACCTTCGCGGCGGGTTCCGACTGCTCGATTTTGGAGCGGATGTCCGCGATGATTTCATCGATGCCGCGGCGCGGGGGCTTTTTGAGTTTCACGGTGAAGTCGCCGTTGTTGGCTTCGGTGACTGCCGCGGGGCCGAGTTGCAAGCCGGTGCGACGAGAAGTGTTCTCCACTTCGGGCGTGGCCTTCAGTATTTTTTCAATGTGAAGCAGAATGCGGTCGGACTCCGCCAGCGAACTGCCCGGCGGTGTGTAATAGTCCAGGATGAATCCGCCCTCGTCCATTTCGGGCAGCAAACCGGTTTGCAGAAAGTAGTAACACACACCTGCCGAAACGATGACCAGCGCGGAGCCCACGACAATGACCCAGGGCCGCCGCAATACAGCCTGCATCATGCGTGTATAGAAATTGACGATGCGGCCAAAAAACCCCGACAGGTGCTTCTCTTCGGCCGCGAGCAGCGTGGCCATGTCCGGCCCCTCGGAGGTGGCACCGGCGGTTTCCGGCGTATCTTTGCGGCGCACGAAATACTGACTCAGAGTCGGCGTCCATGTCAGGGCGAGAAGCAAAGAGGTGAGCAGCGAAACCGTCATGGTAACGGCGAGCGCGCGAAAAAAACTGCCGGTGACTCCGGTGATGGCAACTAAAGGCAAAAAAACAACGATGGGAGTGATTGTGGAGCCGATGAGCGGGATCGTAAGTTCCTGCAAGGCGCTGTGTATGGCCTGAAGCCGGTTTTGGCCAGCGTCGCGATGCAGCACGATGTTTTCGAGCACGACAATCGCATCGTCAATCACCAATCCAACAGCAGCGGCCAGCCCGCCGAGAGTCATCAGGTTGAAGGTCTGGCCAGTGCTTTTGAGCACGATAAACGTAATCAGCAAGGTCACCGGAATGACCATGCCTGCGACAAACGAAGTTCCCCAATCTCGCAGGAAGAGCACAAGAACAACGGAAGAGAGCACGATGCCCAGCAACACCGCGTCGCGCACGCTGGAGATGGAATCGTGGACCAGTGTGGACTGATCGTAGAAAGGTTCGAGATGCACCCCGGGAGGGAGGCTCGGCGTGATCTGCTGAATCGCTGCGTGAACCTCGTTGGCCACTTGCAAAGTATTGCTCACGGGTTGGCGATTCACGTTGAGCAATACCGCAGGTTTGCCGTTGGCGGTGACAATGGTATACGTCGGAGCGACCGACGGGCTGATTGTGGAGATGTCCGCCAATCGTATGGGGACTCCGGCGGGGGAATTCTTGACCACGATTTGGCCGATCTGTTGGGAGTCTCGCACCTGGCCGCTGATCAGCCCGAGAACGAGCTGGTGTTCGTGGGTGATCAAACCCGGTGAATCAATCAGGTTGGTGCGCCGAATCGCATCCAGAATATCCTGGACCGTAATACCAGCCGCGTGGAGCCGCGCTGGGTCGGGAGTAACCTGAAATTCGGGGACGCGACCGCCTTGGACCACCACCGTAGCCACTCCATCGAGACGATTGATTCGCGGCTTCAGGTCATATGTGGCGATCTCCCAGAGGCGGTCCGGCGGCACGGTATCGGAAGTCAGGCTGTAACCGATGATCGGAAAGCCCGCGAAGGTCATGCGGTGGGTTTCTATTTTCGCGGTGGGCGGCAGCTCGGATTGCACGCGGGCGGCCACGGCATCGACGCGCTGGAGCGTCAGGATCATGTCCGAGCTCCAGTCGAAGTAGAGATCGACCTCCGCGGAGCCACGGCTGGTGACGGACACAACTTTGGTGAGCCCGGGTACGCTGTTCACCGCTTCCTCGATGGGCCGAGTGATAGTGACCATCATTTGATCGATAGGCATAACGCCATTGTCGACACCGATCACGATGCGAGGGAAATTTGTGCTGGGAAATACCGCAACAGGAATGCTGAACGCCAGGTAAGCACCTACGAGCGCCAGCACAATGATGACGAAAATGATTGGTCGAGAGAGGCGCCGGAACCACGGTAGTTTGTTGTCAGCGGCAGGCACAGCCGGTAACTGACTGGTGTTTCGATCCATCCGGCCTACTCCTTGCCCTTGGCCGGGGACGTCGCCGCGTTCTTTTCGGGAGGAGGCGCTTGCGGTTTCTCAGTTTGGTCGGACGATTTTTCGCCACCGCTTCCTGTGGCGGGTGCGGCCTCCACATTGATTTTGGTATCGTCGGGAAGCGCGTAACCCCCGACGGTGATGACGGGTTCGCCCTCCTTGAGACCGGATACGATTTCGGAAAATTCCTTGCTGTGAATTCCCAGCTTAACGTTGGTTTGATGAGCTTTTCCGTCGGAACCCGCAACCATGACGTAGTCCGCGCCTTCGGGAGTTTTAAATACCGCTCCCGCCGGCACCACGAGCGCGTTCTTGGCTGTTTTCGCGGTGACGACCAGCGAAACGTTCATGCCCGGTTTTAACTCGGGGCCGGGTTTTATCGCCTCGACCCAAACTTCCACGGTGGTGCTTGCAGGATCAAGCGCCGGACTGACAAGAGACACACGCCCTTTGGAAGGCTCGTCAGCGCCTGGAACCTGGATTTCCGCAGCATCGCCCACTTTCAGCTGCAGCGCTTCACTTTGCGCGATGTGTGCTTTGGCGATCAGTTTGGATGTGTCCATCACCGTGAGGATGGGCTGGTTGGCGGTGGCCAACTCGCCTACTTGAAGAGGACGATCCGTAACGACGCCGTTGATGGGGCTGCGAATTTCCGAATAGCTGAGCATCGCTTCGGCATTCAGGTACTTGCCTTTTGCAGCCGTAAGTTGCCCGGAAGCGGATTTCAATTGTTGCTCTTTTCCAACGCGAATAAGATCGGCGAGCTGTTTTTGCGCCTGATCGTTCTGGCTGCGGGCTTGCGCCAATGCTACTTCCGAGGAATCGACGTCGCGGCGGGAGATAGCACCCTGTGCGAATAAATTTTTGCGCGAATCAAAGACTTGTTGTTGCGCTTCGAAGGCGATTTTCGCGGCGTTTGCGTCGAGTTTGGCCTTCTCAATCTGTTGCGGCAAGCTGGACTCGGTCGTGGTCGCGTAGCCGGCTTCGGCTTGTTCGAATTCGCCCTTACTCTGTTCGGCGGCGCCGGCCAAGTCCTGGTGTTCGAGGTCTGCCAGGAGCTGGCCCTGTTTGACGCGTGAGCCGCGCTGCACATAGAACTTGTGAATGGTGGAAGTGATTTTGGGGGCGATGACGGCCTGCTGCAGAGGAAAGATCACCGCGTCGGCGGAAATTGTCTGCGCGACCGAACCGCGTTTCACGGGCGTGACCTGGACCGGAACGACAGGTTCCGCTTCCTTTTCAGTTGAGCCACAACCTGCGAGAAGGCCGATGCCGCACAATGCGAAGAGGGTGAGTGAAAGCGTTAGAAAACGGAAGTAGGCGGAAGAACGATTCGAACGAATCATGGAGTTGAGGTTACCCCTGTGAGGGTTTGCAAATTGGCGAGCGCTATCCGGTAACGAACCGCGCCATCCTGATAGAGAGCATTCGTTGCTGCGAAAGTGGTCTGGGCGTCGACAACTTCAAGGACCGTGGCCTCACCATCTTTGTAGCGCAGGGTGGTCAGGCGCAGGCTGTCCGCGGCCAGTTCGGAAGAACGTTGCAATTCCGCGAGTTCGTCCAAAGCAGTTTCCGCTTCGCTGTACAGGGAGCGCATCTCCGCCAGCAATTTGCGCTGAGCGTAGGAAAGTTCGACTTTGGTCTGGTCGCGACGCAATTCAGCTTGCTTGACGCGGCTCTGCGTGGCGCCCCAATTCCACAGGGGCAGGGTGAGAGAAGCCAGAGCAGACGAGCCGAGGTTCGGGACCCTCGCTGGCTCGGGCGGAATCGGGGGAGTATAAGTTGCGTAGCGCTCGGCATCGATGCCGTACCAATAATCCAAAGTGACGGAGGGCAGATAGCCGGCGCGCGCCGCGATTACTTCTTGCCCAGCCGCCTGGACACTGGCCAACGCGGATCGAATCTCCGGGTTCTCGTGCGCGGCTTGCGATTCGAATTCGGCGCGCGGCGGAAGCGGAACGTTAGCGTGGAGATCATCCGCGAGTTCGAAATTGTCGTTGAAGTCCGGAAAAAGCAGAACGGAAAGATCGAGGCGGGCATTCGAAAGCGCCAGCTTCGCTTCAGAAAACTGGCGGTGACGATCCTGGGTCTGAATGTCGGCCTTGATTACGTCGGCATGCGCGACTTCCCCACCCTTTTCCAAATCTTGTGTAAGTTGGAGAAACTTGTCACCTTCATCAGAAGCGCGTTTTGCGATGGCGAGCTTTTGTTCCGCGGCAGCCACACTGAAGTAGGCATGCACCACGGTGACGACGAGTCCGCGGGCGGCAATTTCCGCGTTTGCTTTTGCGGCAGCGGCAAGAGCGGCGGAGCGGCGATAAGCGGCAAAAGCAGCAGGGTCCAGAACTTCATGGACGTCCCCTTGGCTCACGTACTCGTGAGGTGCATTATTGGCGATGTATTTGACACGAAGAATACTGTTGTTCGGATCGGTGTAAAGTTCCGAGGTGGTGAAATTCACCGACGGCAGCAAAGCGTCCCGGGCCAACGCGTGGTCCTGCTTCGCAATACCGGCTACCGTAAGCGCATTGCGATAGGTGGGCTCCGCTTTGCGGGCGAGCGAGATTGCCTGCTGCAATGTAATTCGTACTGACGCTTCGGCAGGAGAAGTCGTGGCTTGCTGCTGCGCGGACATCTGCGATGGATGAGCGATTACCGGCGAAGCCTGGGGAACCGGCGCGTCTGGCACCTGAGCAGCGGCTATGACAGCTGCGCCAAAAAACAAACCCACCATGCAAACTGTGCGGGGAACAAGCCGAAATATCATTCTCAAAGTTCTCATCCCAATCTGGCCGGAAATTGCGGGACAACCTGCTCCGAACGGAGCGGTACCTGCATGACCAAGCTAGCGAGCAGCAGATAAACGCAGGATTAATCAGCGGAAGGCGCAGGCGTGCGCATCGCCGGGAGGGTGGCCGTGAAAGTGGAGCCTGAGTCGGCGGAGCACGTTAGGATCAACTGTCCTTGATGTGCTTCAGCAATCCAACGTGCGATGGATAAGCCCAGCCCCGCTCCGCCGGTGTCTCCATCAGAACGGGAGCGGGCCTTATCTGCGCGAAAAAAGCGCTCAAAGATGCGCGGCTGCAATTCCTTCGGGATGCCCGGCCCGTTGTCGCTAACGCTAACCACGTAGTTATCGCCGCTGCGACCGCAGGCCAAGGCTACGGTTGCATCCGGCGGCGAATACTTAATCGCGTTGTCCAGCAAATTAAGCAGCATACGGCCCAGCAAAGATTTATCACCGAAAAGCGGGAGATTGGGCTCAATTGCCGAAGTCAGATGGATGCGCTTGGAAGCCGCCAGGGAGCGCGCGCGCACCAGCGCTTCGGCCGCGACTTCGTCGAGATGGACCTGGGTAGGCGTCAACGGATACTGGCCGGCATCGGCACGCGCGAGGGTGAAAAGATCTTCGATGATGTGCGCCAGACGTTGCGATTCTTCCTGGAGGATGGACAAAGTTTCGCGGTATTCCGCCGGCGAACGTTCGGCGCGAGACAGGGTAACTTCCGCTTCACCGCGAAGAATGGCCACAGGGGTACGAAGTTCATGCGATGCGTCGGCCATGAACCGGCGTTGCTGTTCGAATGAGTTTTCCAGGCGCTCGAGCAATGCATTGAATGTTTGCGCGAGTTGCCCCAGTTCATCGCGTTCGTTGCTTACGGATAAGCGCTGGTGAAGATTGGCAGCGCCCATGCCGCGGGCTTGTGAAGCCATGGAAGCAATCGGCGCAAGACTTTTGCGGGCGAGGAAATAGCCGCCAAGAGCCGATAGCAACAAGGCAATGGGGATTGCCCACAGAAACGTGTTGCGAATGTCTTCCATTAATTCGCGTTGTGCGTGCAACGACTGAACGACAACCAGATCGTAGACATTGCCGCCGGCGGAGAGCGCGCGCAGGAAGACGCGCAGATGATCTTTGCCCATGGCAATCGTGCGCAGCGAGTGAGGATTCGCCACGTTTGTGAGCAACGATTGAAATGCTTTGGAGGAGAAGAAGTCCGCCGTCAACGGGGTCCGCGAGTTGTCGAGGTTCGGCAAATCAAGCGAGGTGAGGATCAGGTGTCCTGAACTGTCGAGCAGCGCAAAATATGTTTCGCGAAAACGATGTTCCTGCATGGCCGCAGTGGCCGCGTCTCGAAAACCATTTGGACCATTCTCATTGGCAAGTTCGGCGTTGAGGGTGGTAATGAACGCGTCAGAAAGCTGCGCGATGTCGCTGTCGGTACGCTGCAAGGCATTGTGGCGATACAAAAAATAGGTGAACACGGCGAGGCAGATGAGGATGAACGCGAGAACCAGGCTGTACCACAGCGTAAGGCGCACGCGAACGGAATCAAGCATGCGGTTTTCTCGGGTGACGAGGGGCAACGTCGCTCTTTTTATCGGGCAAGGATGGCTCGGCCGCGGGCTGCGCGGATTGTAGCGAGCCGCAGAGGATATAACCGCTGCCGCGGCGGGTTTGCAAAAGCGATTGCCCGCTTTCATCAGCGAGCTTGCGGCGCAACCGGTTTACATAAACCTCGATGAGATTTGAGAACGGATCGAAGCTTTCATCCCACACATGTTCCGCGATTTCCGACCGGCCAATCACGCGATTGACGTTACGGGCGAGATATTCGAGCAGCGCGTACTCCTTTGCGGTGAGGGGAATTTCGCGCGCGCCGCGCCTGGCAGTTTGCGCGCCAGTATCGACTTCCAGGTCGCCGATGCGAATCCTTGAGGGACGCAGGTCCGTGGGCCGGCGCAAAAGAGCACGCAACCGGGCGAGCAGTTCGCCGAACTCGAATGGTTTGGTCAGGTAATCGTCGGCGCCTGAATCCAGGCCTTTGATGCGGTCGTCCACAGCGTCCCTTGCGGTGAGCATCAGAATGGGCATGCGCTTTCCCAATTCGCGGATAGCGCGACAGGTGACGAAGCCGTCTTTTCCGGGAATCATGACATCTAGAATGACTAAATCGTAGTCATTGATTTCCACTTGATAGAGCGCGTCATCGCCGTTGCCAACTACATCCACAGCGTAGGCCTGTTCTTGCAGTCCACGGGTGGCGAAACGCGCGATGCGGGAATCGTCCTCAACCAGCAGCAGCCGCATGGTCGTATGATACGGCAAATCAATCGAAGAAGAACAAGCTCAGTCGGCAGCGGCGGGAACCGCAACAGGCGCGGTAATGGTTACAGAATCCGGCACAGACCAAATTTCCTTGCCATCTTTTATTTCCAGCCGGTGCATGGTGATGGTCAGGCGATTGTGATCCACATCCGCCAGCAAGTAGTGGTAATTCACACCGCCTGAGCCCTGATAAAGATCGCCGGGATGGCGGGTGATCGGGTACGGACGCGCACCACCACCACCGGTCACAAAATACGTAACGCCGCCATGTTCAAAGTGTTCGTAGTTATGAACATGGCCGTTGAACACGACGAAACGCGCGCGGGAGTGTGCCTGTTTTTCCTCGAGGAACCTGGCAAGCGCTTGCTCGGTTGGACGCGCCGAGTGGCCACCGGAGATTTTGTTTTCGGAAGAGCTGGTGTACGGAGGGTGATGAAAGACGAAGAAGACGAAATCCACGGAAGGAGAGAGGTGATCGAGTTGCGAATGCAACCATTCGCCTTGTGGTCCGGAAATTTCATCGAGCGAACTGTCCAGCACAAGCATCAACGAATTTCCGATGCTCACCGAATAAAAACGACTGTCTTTCAGTTCAGGGTAACGAGCGAAGTAATTCCCTAAGGCAAGCTTCGGGTCGCCGTGAAGATCGTGGTTGCCGATCGCCGGATACACGGGAATGTTGTGTTCGCGCCAGATAGCGGTTTCCGAATCGTAGACTTTCCAATCATTGGAGTCGTAGCCGTTATAAACGATGTCGCCTCCAATGGAAATAAACGCCGGGTCCTGTTTGTCGATGGCCGCAACCAGAGCGCGGCGAATCTGAGGATTAGCGGGCTCGGTATCACTGGGATCGTGAAAACGAGTATCGCCGAAAGCGACGAAGTGAAACGAAGAAGGCACCTTGAGGACTAGGGCCGCATGATCGGTCGTGTCGATGGACTTTGCGTGCGTGTTTCCGGCGGAACAGGAGACGCACATGAATGCAACGACGACTACGAGCAGAAATGCATTTCTTATGGAGAGAATCATGGGGCTGTAGAGTACCTTTAACATGAAATATTCAGGTTAACGAATTTTCAGGCGGTCTTAGATAAGATGGGGCCACCGTTGCAAACGGTTGTCGCCGTTCAGGGCTTGGGTGGGTTCGCAGGTTGACTCTGATTCTGGTTTTGGTTCTGGGTCTGTCCCTGGTTCTGGGTCTGTCCCTGATCTTGATTCTGGATTTGGTTTACCGATTCGATCTCCGATTTCGTCGCTCGATGCGAAACCTGAGCCGGCGTGGGAAGCTGGGAAAGATCCCAACCGCCGCCCAGCGCTTGGATCAGTTGCACAGAAGCGGTCATTGAACTGGTGCGCAGCACCGCGAGTTGCTGCTGATCGGAAAGCAAGGTGGTCTGCGCCACGAGGACGCTCAGGTATTGGTCCACACCGGTTTCATAGCGTGCCATAGCCAGTTGAAGGTAGGTCTGAGCAGAGTCAACCGCGAGTTTTTGCTGCTCAATTTGTTTGGAGTAAATGCGCTCCGCAGCGAGGCTGTCTTCGACCTGCTGAAAGGCGGTCAGCACCGTCTGGCGGTAGCTGGCCACGTCTGCATTGTAAACGGCAACAAACTGATTCACCGTGGCGCGCCGCAGACCGGCATCGAAAATCGTCTCGGAGACGGACGGGCCAACGGACCAGAAACGGCTGGGCCAGGTGAGCAGGTCGGTAATCGAGGAACTTTCGAACCCGCCGCCGGCGCTCAGGGTGACCGTAGGATAAAAGGCCGCGGTAGCGATGCCAATCTGCGCATTCGCAGCCGCCATGCTTCTCTCCGAAGCTGCAATATCGGGACGGCGTTCCAGCAGTTGCGAGGGCACTCCGACGGGGACGGGCGGCGACGAGGTGTCAAGCGGTTTCACCTGCATGGTAAAAACGGATGGAGTGGTTCCGATGAGCACGGCAATCGCATGTTCATACTGTGCGCGGGCAATCCCCAGGTTGGTAGCAGCGGATTCCGCGTTCTGCAGCGCATTTTGCGCTTCGACCACCGAGATCAGCGTGTCCACACCGGTTTCGTAGCGCGCCTGAGTCAGTTCCAGCGAACGCTTATCAGCTTCAATCGTGTCCGAAAAAATCTTCTGCAAGGCATCCTGGCCGCGCAATTCGAAGAAGAAGGAAGCCAGGCTGGCTTGCTCCGTCAGGCGCACATTCTCAAGGTCCGCGGCACTGAGTTGCGCATCGTACTGAAATTCGTGGATGGTATTGCGGACGCGTCCCCAAAGGTCGGGCTCCCAGGAAGCTTGAAAGGGTATGTTGTAAAGCGTGCTGGTGGTCCCAGAGGTGTTGCCGGTCGAGCCGATCGTGTTGGTGAGGTTCCCCGACCCGTGCGCCTTCTGATAAGCCGGGGAAGTACTCACGGTAGGATAAAGCTGCGCACGAGCTTGGCTGACCAAGGTGCGGGCTTCCATATAATTTTCGTACGCCTGCTTGATGTTCTGGTTGTCGATGTTCAGCTGCTCTTCCAGTGCATTCAGTTCCGGATCGTTGTAAATCTCCCACCATTTTCCGCGTAGCATCGAATCTTGCGGCTGCGCCACCTTCCACGGACCCCAATCCTGATCGGGCTGTGGAATCTCTCGGTATTGGGGCGGAGGCGCCTGGACCGTGGCCGCGGGGCGGTGATATTTCGGGCCTACAGTGCAACCGGCGAGCAGAATCGCCGTAATCAGGGGACCCGCTGCAATGGGAATGAGCTTTTTCCGCATCATGCAATCATCCTTGCTAATCCGCGGCGGAAGGCGCAGAGGCGCCACCCGCGTGAAATGTGTCGCGCTCCCAGTGCAACATGCGAAGGCGCAAACGATCGAGCATCAGGTAAATAACGGGCGTGGTGTAGAGGGTCAGGAGCTGGCTCATAATCAGTCCGCCGACAATGGTGATACCGAGTGGGCGGCGCAGTTCCGAACCAGTGCCGGTGCCAAAGGCCAAGGGCAGAGCGCCAAATAATGCGGCCATCGTCGTCATGAGAATCGGACGGAACCGCAGCATGCAAGCTTCGAAAATGGCCTCCTGGGTGGTTTTCCCGCCTTCGCGTTCGAGCTGCAGCGCAAAGTCCACCATCATGATGCCATTCTTTTTGACGATGCCAATGAGCAGCACAATGCCAATGATGGAAATGACGTTGAGGTCTTCTTTGAAGATCATCAGGGCGAGCATAGCGCCGACGCTGGCCGAGAGCAGCGTAGACATAATCGTGAGCGGGTGAATCAGACTTTCGTACAAGATGCCGAGAACGATATAAACGGCGAGAAGCGCGGTGATGACCAGGAATTTTTCCGAGGCAAAGGATTGCTGATAGGCGAGCAGCGTGCCCGCGAAGAAGCCACGCACCGTGGTGGGCACGCCCATCCGTTGTTTCATTTGCTCGATCGCGAGAGTGGCCTGGCTGAGAGAAACGCCGGGAGCCAGATTGAAAGAAACCGTGACCGAGGGGAACAAACCGGTGTGGTTGATGGCCAGCGGAATGGTGTTTGCCTGATTAACCGAAAGCACGTTGAGGGGCACATTGCCCGCAGCGGTAACGCTGCTCGAGCCGGTGGGATGGAAGTACACATCCTTCAAATCTTCGGGCGATTGCGAGTACTTGGGATCGACTTCGAGGACCACATAGTATTGATTCAGCTGGGTGTAAATGATGGAAGTTTCTGATTGTCCGAACGAGCTGTAAATTTCATTATCGAGCGATTGCGCAGTTTGGCCCAGCCTAGCGGCGGCAATGCGATCGTAGTTCAAGAGAACGTTCAGGCCGCCATTTTGCTGGTCGCTATTCACGTCTTGCAGACCGGGCAGATGCTTCATTTCAGCCAAAAGCCGGGGCCCCCAAGTGGCCAAATCAGCGACCGTATCTGATTGGATGGTGTACTGGTAGAGCGCAGAACTATTGCGTCCGCCAATGCGCAGGTCCTGCGAAGCTTGAAGGAAAACGGAAGCGGCCAGCAGCTTGTTCAATTGAGGGCGAAGGCGATTGATGATTGCCGGGGCGCCGATTTTGCGCTCATTCAGCGGCTTCAGCGCCACAAAGACGTTTCCGGTGTTGGTAGCGCCACCGCCCCCGGTAAACACAATCACGTTTTGTACCGCGGGATCCTTCTGAATTACCCCGCTAATCTTCCGTATGGAATCATTCATGGACGCGAAGGAAGCGTCTTGTGGTCCTTGTGCGCCGCCGCCGAGAGAGCCCGTATCCTGCTGGGGGAAAAAGCCGGTCGGGATTCTGAGCAGAATCACTACATTGAGGACCACCGTGAGTACGAAGACCGTCAAAATAAGGAGTGAATTGTCCAACACCCACCACAGGGTATTTCGGTACAAGGAGAGCACGCCGTCGAAGAATCGCTCGGTGGCCATGTACAAGCGGCCGTGTTTTTTCTCGTGCTCGCGCCTGAGCAGATAAGCGCACATCATGGGAGTAGTCGTGAGCGAAATGACCATGGAAACGAGAATGGCTGTGGAAAGAGTGACCGCGAACTCGCGGAAGAGCCGTCCAACTATCCCGCCCATGAGCAAAAGGGGAATGAACACCGCAATCAAGGAAATGCTGATGGACATCACCGTAAAACCGATTTCCTGCGCCCCTTTTAGCGCGGCCGTTAATGGCGCCACTCCCGCTTCCAAATGGCGGGTGATGTTTTCCATCACCACAATCGCGTCGTCCACCACGAAACCCGTGGAGATGGTCAGCGCCATCAGGGAAAGGTTGTCGAGGCTATAGCCGAAAAGATACATCACTGCGAAAGTGCCAATGAGGGAAACCGGAACCGCGACGGCGGGAATCAGTGTGGCCCGGCCGTTACGTAGAAAAACGAACACGACGAGGATAACCAGCACTATGGAGAAAACCAGCGTGCGCTCGACGTCGTTGACGGACGCTCGAATCGTGGTGGTGCGATCGAGCATCACGGTCATAACCATTCCTTGAGGGATGGACGCCTGGATGGACGGCAACTCACCCCGGATTCCGTCCACTGTGTCAATGATGTTCGCACCGGGTTGCCGGAAAATGATGAGCACGATAGCGCGCTTGCCGTTGAAATACCCAGCGACGCGAAGATTCTGAACGGAATCGACGACATCAGCGACTTGATCGAGACGGACCGCGGCACCATTCTTGTAACCAACAATAAGCGGCTTGTAATCGTCAGCGTGGGAAATCTGACCGTTCGCGACAATGTCCGCCGTGGTTACCCCGTCAGTGATTTGACCGCGCGCCAGATCCGAGTTTTGCAGGCGCAGCACGGACTGAACGTTGGACATCGTCAAGCCCATGCTGTAGAGCTTGGTCGGGTTTACTTCCACGCGCACGGAAGGCAATGCGCCGCCCCCCACAAGCACTTGGCCGACGCCCTGCAGTTGCGAGAGCTTTTGCTGGATGACCGTGGACGCTTCGTCATAAAGCTGTGCAGGCCCATATTTGTCCGAAGTCAGGCACATAATCATGATGGGAGCGTCCGCGGGATTCACTTTGCGGTAGGTAGGATTGGAGGGAAGGTTCGCGGGCAAATAAGTACGCGCGGCATTGATGGCCGCTTCAACGTCCCGAGCAGCGCCGTCAATGTTGCGGCTGAGATCGAACTGGATGGTGATGGAAGTTGTGCCGAGACTGCTGGTGGAAGTCATCTCCGTGACCCCAGCGATATGGCCAAACTGGCGTTCCAGCGGCGTAGCAATGGACGAGGCCATAATTTCCGCACTGGCGCCCGGCAAACCGGCTCCTACGGAGATGGTTGGAAAATCGACCTGGGGCAGTGGAGAGACGGGAAGCACTTTGTAGGCAATGGCGCCAGCGATGGCGATGGCGGTGGTGAGCAGCGTGGTCGCGACCGGCCGAAAAATGAATTGGCGCGAGATATTCATGGCTGTTCTGCCGGAAGTGGTTCGCTCCCGGGATTGCGCCGTTCACCACGCGAGAAGCGGTGCGCCAAAGTATCAAAGAAGATGTAGATCACCGGAGTGGTGTAAAGCGTCAGAACCTGGCTGACCAGCAGGCCTCCGACCATCGCGATACCTAGAGGGCGGCGCAACTCGGATCCAAAACCAGTTCCGAGCGCGAGAGGCAATCCGCCGAGCAATGCCGCCATCGTGGTCATCATGATGGGACGGAAACGCAACAGGCATGCTTCGTAAATTGCGTCGGTGGGATTCTTGCCATGCTGGCGCTCCGCTTCCAGCGCGAAGTCAACCATCATGATGCCGTTTTTCTTGACGATACCGATCAACAACACCAGCCCGATGATCGCCACCACGCTGAGATCCTGCTTGAACAGAATCAATGCGAGGAATGCTCCCACTCCGGCGGAAGGAAGCGTGGAGAGAATCGTAATGGGGTGAATGAAGCTTTCGTACAACACACCCAGCACGATGTACACGGTCACCAAAGCCGCGAGAATCAACAGAGGCATGTTCGAAAGCGAATTTCGGAACGACGCCGCGGTACCCTGAAAATCAGCCTGCAGACTTTTTGGCATGTTCAGGTCTTTTTGCGCTTTGGTCACCGCGGTAATCGCTTCGCCCAGGGCCGCATTGGGAGCCAAGTTAAACGACACGGTAATCGCGGGAAATTGCCCCTGATGAGCAATGGAGAGTGGCGCCGTCGATCGGGCGAAGCGCGCAAAAGCACCGAGAGGTACAGCGTTACTGGGTTGCGAGCTGGTGCTACCGGCCGAAGTGGCGCCTTTGCTTGAATTGGATGTAACCGTGCTGGGAGTAAGCACAGTGGCTGGAGGGGCCAACGTGTTTGCGGAAGGGGTGTAGAGCGGAGTGGTCGTGAGGGCGTTCGAACCTGCGGAAGTGGAACCGTTGCCGGTGGAACTCGCGGCTGCTCCGGTGGTGCCGGTCGAGGAGTTCGAGCGGATATACAGCTTGTTGAGTTTGTCCGGATCGAGTTGGAATTGAGGTTGCGCCTCAAGAATGACGTGATATTGATTCAACTGCGTGTACATCGTGTTGATCTGGCGCTGCCCAAACGCGTCGTACAAGGTATTGTCGATGTTGGTTGGCGCGATCCCCAGACGCGAAGCCGTCGGACGATCAATAGTAAGAGCAACGGCTAGTCCGCCGGGCTGCTGGTCCGTGGCCACATCTTCCAATTGCGGCAACTGCTTCAGCTTGTCGACGAATCGATTGGTCCACTCGGCCAGTTCGTTGGGGTCGGGATCTTCCAAGGTGTATTGATATTGCGTGCGGCTGACGCGATCGTCGACGGTAATGTTCTGAACCGGCTGCATGAACAGCTGAATACCCTGCACATCCTGAAGCTTAGATTGCAGCCTTCGAATCACGTCGGAAGCGCTGAGGTTGCGTTGGTTGAGAGGCTTAAGATTGATGGCCATTCTGCCGCTGTTCCCGGTAATGTTCGTACCATCGGCGCCGATGAAGGATGACAAGCTTTCCACGGCGGGGTCCTGGAGAATGACGTTGGCAAGCTCCTGCTGCCTTTCGGCCATGGCTTTGGAACCGATCGTAGGCGGCGCTTGCGAAATGGCCTGAATGATTCCGGTGTCCTGGATGGGGAAAAACCCTTTGGGAATCACGATGTACAGGATGATGGTGAACACGAGAGTAGCGAGGGCAATCAAAAGAGTCAGGTTTTGATGGCGAAGCACGACCTTTAACGTGCGGCCGTAAAAATCGATCATGCCTTTGAAGACGCGCTCGGAAGCCCGGTAGAAGCGGCCTTGTTGAGCTTCCGGATTGTGTCGCAAGATGCGCGAAGCCATCATGGGCGTGAGCGTCAGCGAAACCACCGCCGAAAGTATGATGGTTACCGCCAACGTGACGGCGAACTCTCGGAACAGCCGCCCAACTACATCCCCCATGAACAGCAAGGGAATCAGCACAGCGATCAGTGAAACCGTGAGCGACACAATCGTGAAACCGATTTGCTCCGCCCCTTTCAGGGCCGCCTGCATCGGCGACTCGCCTTCTTCCAGGTAGCGCGAAATGTTCTCCACCATGACGATGGCGTCATCGACCACAAACCCCGTAGAAATCGTGAGCGCCATGAGCGACAAATTGTCCAGGCTAAATCCCAACGCGTACATCGCCGCTAACGTGCCGATCAATGACAGTGGAACCGCCACGCTGGGGATGATCGTCGCGTAAACGCTACGCAGGAACAGGAACATCACCAACACAACCAAGCCAATCGTGAGCATCAGCTCAAATTCCACATCCGACACCGAAGCCTGAATGGGCGTGGTGAGGTCGGTCAGCGTGGTCACATCAATGCCGGCGGGAAGATTGCTTTGCAATTGCGGCAGCAGCGCCTTAATGCGTTTGACCACGCTAATCGTATTGGCGCCTGGTTGGCGCTGGACGTTCACGATGACCGCGGGAGTTTTGTTCATCCACGCGGCGAGATTCGTGTTCTCCACGCCGTCGATAATGTGGGCCACGTCGGTAAGCATGACGGGCGCGCCGTTGCGGTAAGCCACGACCACGTTCCGGTAATCTTTGCTGCTGACGAGCTGATCGTTTGCGTCAATCTGATAGTCCTGGCGATCGCCATCGAAATTTCCTTTGGCGGCATTCACGCTGGCTTGCGTCACCGCCGTGCGCAGATCCTCGAGATTGATGCCATAGGAAGACATGGCCGCGGGGTTGGCCTGGATGCGCACCGCGGGCTTCTGTCCGCCGCTGATACTGACCAAACCGACGCCGGCTAACTGGGAAATTTTGGGAGAGAGGCGAGTGTCAACCAGATCTTCCACTTGGGACAATGGAATGGAATTAGAGGTCACCGCTAACGTGAGCACCGGAGCATCCGCAGGGTTGGTCTTGTTATAAATGGGTGGCGCCGGGAGGTTCGCGGGCAAATAGGTTTGCGATGCATTGATCGCGGACTGAACTTCCTGTTCCGCGACATCGATATCCAGACTCAGATTGAATTGCAGAACGATCACGGAGTTGCCGCCGGCGCTGGTCGAGGTCATCTGGCTCAATCCCTGCAATTGGCCGAACTGGCGTTCGAGAGGCGCGGTCACGGTGGTTGCCACCACTTCCGGACTCGCTCCCGGATAAAACGTCAGAATCTGGATTGTCGGGTAATCCACCTGAGGAAGAGCGGAAACCGGCAGCTGCGTGTAGCACACAATTCCTACCAGCAGAATCGCAGCCATCAACAGCGAAGTCGCAACCGGCCTCTGAATGAAAGGCGTTGATGGACTCAAGGAGAACTGCTCCCAGGGTTGTTTGCGGGCACGGGAAGCGGCGTTTTGGAAACCGCGATCTTCGAATTTTCCTGCAGCTTATCGAAGCTGCTGGTGGCGACCTCCTCCCCCGGGTTCACCCCCGTCACTTGAGTGACGCCGTTATCGGTGACACCCGTTTGGATGGTGCGATTGTGGACCACATCATTCTGGACCACGAAAACAAACGCGGTTTTGCCATTATGCTGAATCGCCGAGGAGGGAATCAGAGTGGCGTTGCGGATGGTGTCGACCAGCAAGCGCACGTTGACGAACTGATTGGGAAAAAGCGCAGCGTCTTTATTGCTGAATGATGCTCGAGCTTTCACGGTTCCGGTGGTCGTATCGATTTGATTGTCGAGAGTCATCAACGTGCCGGTGCCGATTTTCTTGGTACTGGCGCGATCAAAAGCATCCACCGTTAACCTGGCGTTCTTCTGAAGACGTGGTTGAACCTGGCCCAGATTGTCTTCCGCGATGGTGAAAATTACGGTAATTGGCTGAACCTGAGTAATCACCAAGAGCGTCAGATTCCCGCTGGACTGGACGACATTGCCGGGGTCCACAAGGCGCAAACCCACCTTACCGTTGATGGGAGCGGTGATGTGACAATAATCCAGCTGAACCTGGTCGTATTGCACCACACCTTGGTCCAGCTTCACGGTGCCTTCGCTTTGCAGCACCAGCTTTTCCTGGTCATCCAAAGTTTGCTTGGGGATAGCTTTGCGAGCCCACGCATCGCGGTAGCGCTCCAGGTCCATCTTTGCCTGTCCCAACACGTTTTGATCGCGCTCCAACGTGCCTTGTGCCTGTGCCAGCGTTGCCTGGTAAGTCCGCGGGTCGATGTCGATGAGCGGATCGCCCTTATGAACCAACTGCCCTTCGCGATAATGAACCGCGGTGACGATGCCATTCACCTGACTGGTGATGGAGGCCGTATAAACCGGCGTGACCGTCCCAATCGAATCGAGATAGAAACCGATATCCCCTTTTTTCGCCACGGCCGTCGTCGTGGTTACCGGCCCACCAAAACCTCTTCGCGCCGCTGCCGGGTTGGGAGTGCTGTTTCCCTTGCGCAGGATCAAAAAGAATATTGCGCCAAAGACGAGCAGGATTACGATCCAGACGAGAGCGCGGATGCCTTTGTGCTTCGAAACAGAAGCAGGTTGTGAATGTTGTGGCTCGCTCTGGGGGCCAGCATTCTGATCAGTGGGCAATTGGATTATTCCTCGGCATAGACTATAGGGCCGAACCCGGCTTCAACTGTCCTAGGCTATGGACGGATAGTAACCCAGTTTTGGATACAAGCCATACGGGCAGGAACTGTAAATCCGGGTCGGGAAATAACGTAACACATTGGGTTACACTCAGGTTTGCTGAGCGAGAGCGAGTGGATTACAGCCGGTTAGAAATGCAAAACAATCCCGGCGACGGCCTGAAAATTATTCTGAGTTTGGTTGAAATACGATGTGTACACCCAATCGGCTTCGCCACGCACCGACCATCGCGCTTGAACACGGAAATCGACGCCGACACCGGCCTGGGCCAAGATCGAAGTTCTGGATCCTCCCGCGGTTTGCGGCTGCAGGTGCGCTCCTCCAACCAACCCGTGCGCCCAAGGTTCCCAGCGCGCTCGACGGCTGCCGATACGGATGCCTCCAGTACCTCCAAAAATCTTTGCGCGATTATTGCCCGGGTATACGTCCGAGCCAAACCCAGTGATGACGCTGCCTTCGAATCCTAACCAGCTGTTTGTGAAATAGGTGAGAGTCGTGTTCAAACCGACCATGTTGGCATTGAACTGGTTCGAATCAAAGTGTAGGTACTCGACGCCAACGCCCAGCTGCCACCGATAATCATCCCGGTCCCCAAAGAACACGTTTTTGGGTGTTGCGGGAACCGGCGCGGGCGTCGCGACCGGGTCTGATGCTGCCGCGGGAACTGCACTGGATGAATAATTCTCCACGGGGAGATTGACGTTGTCTGCGGTCGGAAGCAAAACAACTTGGGAAGCCGAAGTCGAGCTAAAGTCTGCACCCGCGTTCGTTCGCCCTAGCACTGCATGATCCTGCGCGTTCACCCCAATGGCCATTCCCACCACGAACATCGCCCCTATCAGTGCCTTCTTCATACACTCCCCTCTGCCTCTCCAGCCGGCGCCCTTCGCAGCTGCCGGCCTGTGTTTCTAGGGTAACGAATCTAAACCCGTCTAAAGGAAAATTGTCCCGAGGATGTGCCGAGGCGGGTAGCGGCTCAACGGGTTAGGCCATACTATAGCGCATGTTCGCGCCGATGCTACAGCGCGTGTGTGTGATTTAATGAGTTTGGATTGGACTCAGGTTGAGCTAGGTTCACGGAACAATGTTGTAGTTGTGTACGGCCGCGCCCAGGGAAACGCTGGCGCTTGCCGCTTGCGGGACCCACCACGATTTCCGAATCCAGCCACGCTTGCTGTGCATCATGCGAAATCCCACATAGTCCGCGATCAGCGGAGCGACTTGGGTGGTCGCATAGATGGCCCCGGAACTTGCAAACGGCCGCTGCAATGGATCGCCTTCCACACCGTAACCCCCGCTGATCGCGCGCCGGGTCGTCCATGCGTCGAAAGCCGCGCTGCCGTGGCCAGCCGCCATCAAGCCATACCAAATTTTCCGCTGCCGGGAAGTCTCGTAGGATTCGGTGATCGCCGGCTTCAGTACGGAGTTGATCGCAGGTTGGATGGAGGCCGAACTGGCTTCCGATTTTGCGCCAGATGCTAATTCCGCTGCGGAATCCAGGGAACTCACGGTTTTCGGCAATGGCGCATCCGGCTTCGCGGATTCGGATGCTCCGGCGGGATTGCCGGATGAGGGATCGTTTATCGCAGCAACAGAAGGAGTCGAAGTGTTTCGCGGAGTATCAGTGGGAATTGCGCCACAACAAAACAACAGCAGTGCGGAAAGAACCACGGACCACCTCAGTCATTGCAGGCCGGGGGAAGGGGGGTCCGGGCGCGCTGCAACTGCATACAAATTACTGTACCACCGTGCAGGTGTCAGTAGTCCTTCGGTCATGTTTCTCGTAGTACTCTTGTGCCCTTTCGACTCGTCAAGCAGCTGGTCTGCTGGCCATCCGTAGAACTGCTATAATCCCGCGCGACGGTATTTCGGTCTGTTTGCAGAGGCAAAATGCCCGGTTCTGATTCTTCGTCTGCAAAACGAGCGCGCCAGCCGCAACCCGGTTCCAAACCCCCGCGATTTATCGTGATTGAAGGACCGCTTCGCGTGGGCAAAACCACCCTGGCGCGCATTCTCGCCGAAAAACTGCACGCGCGCCGCATTTACGATTGCGAGGACAATCCTTTTCTGGCCGATTTTTACGAGGAGAAGCCTGGCGCGGCTTTCCAATCGCAACTTTATTTCTTGATGGAGCGCCAGAAGCGCATCCGGGAAGCATTGTCGAGCGACATCCCGCCGGGTCCCGTGATTTCGGATTTCCTGATGGAAAAGGATCGCATCTTCGCGAATCTCAATCTGGATGATTCGGAATTGAAGCTTTACGAGCGCTACTACGAGGCGCTTACTCTGGAACTTCCGCAACCTGACCTGGTCATTTATTTGCAAGCCAAGCCCGAAGTGCTGCGTTCCCGCATTGCGAAAAAGAAGGCGCGCGAGGAACGCCAGATTTCGCCGGATTACGTGGAAGAGGTTTCCCGCGCCTACGAACATTTTTTCTTTCGTTACGAAGGCGCCGATCTGCTGGTGATCGACACTTCGGAAATTGATTTTGTGGAGCGCAGCGAAGACTTACAACAGTTGCTCCGGCGTCTTCAGGAACCGGTGAAGGGCACGCAATATTTTCTGCCACTGGGCGGAAGCGATTAGCTTCACAGGGTGCCGCGTTTGACGATTCCTTTCCCAGCTGATCTGGACAAGATTGCCACGTTGCCTATCTGTGGCATTTCAGGAGACGGACATGGACCTTTGGAGTCGACGCAAATTCTTTGCAACCACGTTGGTGAGCAGCGCTCTGGCCAGCACGGCGAATTTATTCGGCAGATCGTCACCGCTGACCTCATTGCCTTCGCCAAGTCCCGCAGCGAAACGGCCGGTGATTATTTCGTCGCGGAATGGCCTGAACGCACTGGGAAAAGGAATGGAGGTGCTGAAGTCTGGCGGTGACACGCTGGACGCAGCGATAGCCGCGGTCACGGTTGTGGAAGATGATCCCAACGATGATTCGGTGGGTTATGGCGGGCTGCCAAACGAAGAGGGCGTGGTGGAGTTGGATGCCAGCGTGATGCACGGGCCGACGGGGCGCTGCGGAGCGGTGGGCTCGGTGCAGCGCATCAAGAACGTGGCGCGCCTGGCAAAAACGGTGATGGAGCGCACCAATCACACCATGATTGTTGGCGACGGGGCGCGGCGGTTCGCGGTCGACGAAGGCTTCGAAGAGATGAATTTGCTGACCGAGCATTCCCGCAAAATCTGGCTGGCGTGGAAAGCGCGCACCAGTTTCAACTGGCGGCCGGGAATCGACAGCCCGGAATGGCAGGCCACGGTTTCGCAGATTTTTGACAATGATCCTGAGCAGATCGCCTACGCGATGCGGGTGATCAAGCATCCGCGCACGGGAACCATCAATTGCCTCGCCGTGAATGACAAAGGCGAGGTCAGTGGGACGACCACTACTTCCGGTCTGTCCTGGAAAATTCCGGGCCGGGTGGGCGACTCGCCGCTCATAGGAGCCGGGCTTTTTGTGGATGGCGAAGTGGGCGGTGCGGGCTCGACGGGCAAGGGCGAGGAGAACATCAAGATTTCCGGCGGCCATACGGTCGTGGAAATGATGCGCAAAGGGATGAAACCCGCCGACGCCTGCATGGAAGCATTAGGCCGCGTGGCCCACAACTATAAGGGTGACAAAAAGAAACTCGGTACGTTTCACCTTTATTTTTACGCCGTGAATAAAGATGGGGAGTATGGCAGCGCTTCACTTTGGAAAAATGGCTACGAAAAATCGAAAATCGCGCAATTTGCGGTGCACGATGGAACCGAAGCGCGCCTGGAACCCTGCAAGACTTTTTTCGATGTTGCCAGTCAGGAAGAGGACTGATTCGCGGTAAATCTTCTGGTGTATCCTTTCATTTATGGATCAGGTGAACGTGGTCATCATCGGCGGGGGCGTGGTGGGTTGCGCGATCGCCGAAGCGTTATCTCATCGCTGGCAAGATATATTCCTGATTGAGCAGTATCCCCGGCTCGGCATGTCTACAAGCACGCGGAACAGCGGCGTGATCCACTCTGGAATTTATTACCCCACGAATTCGTGGAAGGCGCGGCACTGCGTGGAAGGAAATTGCCTGACGAAACAGTTCTGCGAGCAACACAACGTGGCCCATCGCGTCACCGGCAAGCTGGTGGTGGCGAAATCGAAAGAAGAAGAGCCGCAACTGCTGGCGTTGCTGAAAAAAGGCCAGGAGAACGGGGTGCAGGGTCTGCAGATGATTGGGACTGCGGAAATCCGTGCGAAAGAACCGCATGTTCACGGCTATTCCGCGCTGAATGTGCCGTCCACGGGAATTTGTTCCGCGGAAGAACTGGTGCACGCGTATGCGCGCCTGGCTGAGAATCGCGGCGCGAATGTGTTGACGCGAGCCAGGGTCGAAAAGCTGGAGCCGCACGGCGATTGCGTGCGAGTGACCTTGCGTGTGGGCGACGAGGAACAATCCGAAATCGAAACGGTGGAAGCGCGCTGCGTGATTAATTCCGCGGGATTGTATGCCGACGAGATCGCCAATCTGCTCGGTCCGCGCCCTTGGAAAATTTATCCGGTTCGCGGGGAATATTGCGAAATTCGTGGGCCTCGCGCGGAACTCGTGCGCAATTTGGTTTATCCCTTGCCGCACGCGGATGGACTTTCCCTTGGATTGCACTTTACGAAAACGATGTGGGGAACGCTGCTGCTTGGGCCGACGGCGAAGTACGTGGACAGCAAGGAAAATTACGAGCGCGATCGCATGACCGTGCCCGAATTTGCGGCGGATGTGCACGACATGGTGCCGGAAATTGAGGAAAGCGATTTGCAACTGGCGTATACGGGATTGCGTCCCAAGCTGGTGCCGCCTACAGGAAAAGGCATTGCGGATTTTGTGATCGAGCCGGATAAGGAATTTCCGCAGGTGATTCAGCTGGTAGGGATCGAATCACCGGGATTGACTGCGGCGCCGGCTATTGCGCGGCATGTAGCCTCGCTCGTCGAGCAAGTGCTGCAATAGCTCGATGGGAAGGAAAAGAGAGGTTCCTCGCTGCGCTCGGCATGACGGTTTTTCTTATTCAACTACAACTCGGAGGAATTTCTTTTTGCCTGCGCGCAGCAGGAATTCTTGAGGCTTGCTCAAGTCGATTTCCTTGCGAGGATCTTCGACGGTTAACTCGTCGACCTCGACCCCGCGCTGCTTAATCAGGCGCTCCGCCTCGGCCTTCGAAGGCGCGAGTTTCAAATCGACCAGCAACGCCGTGAGCTTTTTCGCGGCTCCTCGCGCGATTTTGTGCACCGGAGCTTCTGCCGGCGCCTGGCGATCGCGGAACACACGTTGGAAATTCTCCGCGGCTTTACGGCCCGCTTCGTCGCCCTGAAAATCGCTGACCACTTCTTCGGCCAAACGCATCTTGGCATCCATCGGGTGCAATTTGCCGTTTTGCACTTCCTGCTGGAGCTCGGCGATCTCCTTTGGCGTACGATCCGTGACCAGTTCGTAGTAGGACCACATCAGCTCGTCCGGGATGGACATCATTTTCCCGAACATCTCAGTGGGCGCTTCGGTAATGCCTACGTAGTTTCCCAGGCTCTTGGACATTTTCCGTTCGCCGTCGAGCCCCACAAGGATGGGCATAGTGAACACCACTTGCGGCGAAAGACCATATTCGCGCTGAATTTCGCGATGCACCAGAATGTTGAACTTTTGCTCCGTGGCGCCCAGCTCTACGTCCGACTGCAACATCACCGCATCGTAGGCCGTCAGCAAGGGGTAGAGCAGTTCGTGAACGGCGATGGGCAAATTTTTGTCCAGACGAGAGCGAAAATCTTCGCGTTCCAGCATGCGCGCCAGCCGGTAATGCCCGCACAACCGAACCACGTCGTAGCTGGACATTTTGCCGAGCCATTCGCTGTTGTAGCGCACCTCGGTCTTATCCTGATCAAGTATTTTGTAAACCTGCGCAAGATAAGTCTTCGCGTTGACTTCCACCTGCTCGCGGCTGAGCGGCGGACGCGTTTCCGATTGGCCGGTGGGGTCGCCGATCATCGCGGAGAAATCGCCGATCAGGAAGATCGCGGTGTGGCCCATGTCCTGAAAATGTTTGAGCTTCCGCAGAACCACGGTGTGCCCCAGGTGAATGTCTGGAGCGGTGGGGTCCACGCCCAAATAAACGCGCAGCGGTTGGCCAGTTTTTACTGAGTTCGCAAGCTTTTGCCGTAACTCATCTTCGGGAATCACTTCCGCCGCGCCCTTTTTCAGGTAGGCGAGCTGTTCCTCAACGGGTTTGAACTGGGTTGTCATCCTGTTTTGCCGCCGCCCAGCAACACGCGACGGCCCTCGATTCGGTATTTTCCTTCCAACACAATTTTTACCGCTTCGCTGTAAATGCGGTGCTCTTCTTTCAAAATGCGCTGTGAAAGCGAATGTTCGTCATCGCCATCGAGCACTGGAACGACCGCCTGCAGAATAATCGGCCCGGCATCCAGATTCTCGTCGACGAAGTGGACGGTGCAGCCCGCGAATTTCACGCCATGATCCAAAGCTTGCTTCTGCGACTCCAGCCCCGGAAATGATGGAAGCAGCGAAGGATGAATATTCAAGATTTTCCGCGGAAACGCGGCCACAAAATACGGCGAGAGCAAGCGCATGTAGCCTGCCAGGCAGATCAGATCCACTTTAAATTCTTGCAGCACGGCAACAACCTGGCGATCGTATGCCTCGCGCTGCAAGCCTTTCGACGGAATCATGCGCGCCGGAATTCCACGAGCTTCCGCGCGTTTCAGGCCCTGGGCATCGGGTTGGTTGCTGATGACCACGGCAATCTCGGCGCCGGGAATTCTGCCGGCCGCCACGCTCTCTGCGAGCGCCTCAAAATTCGAGCCACGCCCGCTTAACAGCACCCCAATTCGCCTGTTCATAAACAAAAAACGTTAGCACACCTGTCGGGGTGCGCCAAACGTCCACGGGAAGGGCACTGGGTCAGTTTCCATACCTTGCTGGTTGCTGCCGACTACACGCCCAATTGGAAGCAAAGACCTGTGAATATTGGTGGTCAACTAAGTGCATGAGATTCCCTGTAACTTTCAGAATTCGAAGTGCGTATTGAGACAAAAATCTCAGTGTCGTTCCTTTGGGGCAGCTGTTCCATCCGACCACGTGGACACCGGAATCATGAACTCGGTGATGGGTTCCGGAGCGCCGTTAAATTGGGGATTCAACATAACTGGCGAGCCGGACAAGTCCGCTCCCCACGACTTGGAATCGGTAAGAGGAATATAAAACATCAAATGAGGCACCCAGTGCCCGGCTTCGTCATTCAGATACCCTTGGGGCGACATCATGAAAGACATTGCACCGGGTTCCAGTGGCGGCAGCCCGTTCGCATCGAATGCCTTGATCCCTTCGATGATTTGAGCTTTGGATCGTCCAGACAGTACCAACTCCGTTCTTTTCAAGGTGAGGGGTAAGATCGAGCGCACTGCAGGCGGGTTAAAGCAAATCGGACCTCGCATCTTCGGGTTCCAGAACTGAGCAAAGTCAAACGGGGACATCCACGATCGTTCTACAAGACAGACGAAACCGCTTTTGCCCTTGGCGGCAGTTTCATAACCGTGGCGGCCGAGGACCAGGACTTCGGCATCCGCTGAAATCGACGGCGGTGCTGCGCTACGTGCCATCGCGATCTCAGAGGCTCGATCAGTCATAAGGTACTGATCGATGGGCGCCATATTGGGATAGGACGCCGCACTTTCTTGAGACCGTACAGCTGAAGACGTGCCCGCCGATAAGGTTACAAGCAATGCTGCGAACAAAATTATCTTCGTAAAGCTTCCGTCTTTCTTCATCGTCGCTTCTCCGTTGCAAACCCGCGTCTCCGCATTCTGCAGGTCATTCCATACCCACCCATCGCGACCGAGGAAGCGGCAGAGAATTATGAAAAATAGAAAAGCTCGCGCGCAATCGGCTCGCAGCGACGGGCACACCCTGCTCGGATTCACATTTTGGCAATAAGGATGTTCAGGTGCAGGCACGGCAATTTGCATATTGCTGCTAACAAACCGTCCGCAAAGGGCAATGTCCTGAGTAACAGCAACTCGGAAGTAGCCCCGGCAACTCCGCTAAGTAGGGAACTGACCCGCTACCCGGAAATGAGCATTTTGTCGCCATTGCGAGTGGCGGAAATTTGTACTTTGCAAATCGACCGCGATCGGGTAGTCTGTTCGCCCATGGCGAAACTAAAGCGAATACAAAGGAGGATGCCCATGACCCAAACACGTCAGCTTCGTGACCTCATTTCCGTCGGCCCTGCCATCGAGCGGGACTTCCACCTTCTTGGCGTGCGCTCTGTCGCGCAGCTCGCCAAAATGGATCCGCAGAAGCTCTATTCAAAACTGGAGCGCGTGACCGCCAAGTCTCAGGACCCCTGCGTGCTGGATATGTTTTGCGCGGCGGTCGCGCAGGCACGCAACCCTCGATTGTCGGCGGAGCAATGTCAATGGTGGTATTGGAGTCGAAAGCGGAAAGCGCAGCAATCGCGGCAACGAAGCAAATAGCCGGTTCTTCGCAAGCACCTGGATGTTGCCAAGCTGGGGTCCAGCAATGCTGGACCCCTACCCTTGCCTTCACAAACCCAAGTCGATGAGTGGCAGCACCGTTGCCAACGTTTCCCGATTGAGTATGCTTCCGCATCCGTCATTTTGAGCGAAGCGCGAAAAATCTCTCTTGGATTCAGGAGTTGAGGTTGAGTGCGCCCGAGTAGACCAGCCGCGCTTTTCCGGTGTCGCCGCGTTCAACTCGCCCAATGCGAAAGAATTTCTCGCGGCGGCGCTTCAAATCCGCCTCGGCGTTCTTCACGTGTTCCGCCGGAACAATCACGATCATTCCAATTCCCATGTTGAACGATTGCAGTAACTCGTCCGTGTCGATTTCTCCGAGCTTTGCCAAATATTTGAAAATCGACGGAATCGGCCAGGAATCCAAATCGACGATGGCTTTCACACCGCTCGGCAATACTCTGGGCAAATTTCCAGGAATGCCGCCGCCGGTAATATGCGCCATCGCGGACACCCAGCCTTTGACCAAAAGATTTTTCACGGCCGGCGCGTAGCACAAATGCGGCTTCAGAAGTTCCGCACCAATTTTGTTGCCTACTTCGGCGACGTACGTGTCCGGCTTAAGATTCGCCACTTCAAACACCAGCTTTCGCGCGAGCGAGTAGCCGTTTGTGTGCAGGCCCGCCGAGGGTAGCCCGAGCATAGTGTCGCCCGGCTTCACGGCTTTGCCGGTGAGGATTTTCTTGCGATCCACAGCGCCAACGATGAATCCCGCCAAGTCGTATTCACCCGGGGGATAGAATCCGGGCATTTCGGCAGTCTCGCCACCAACCAAAGCGCAGCCCGCTTTGCGGCATGCCCTGCTCATGCCGTCAACGAGTTGTTCAACAACCGCGGCCTCCAGCTTACCCATGGCCAGGTAGTCCAGAAAAAATAACGGCTCCGCGCCTTGCACCAAAATGTCGTTCACGCAGTGGTTGACGAGGTCCCCGCCCACCGTGGAGTGCACCCCCATGGCGGTGGCGATTTTTAGCTTGGTGCCCACGCCGTCGGCGCTCGAAACCAACACCGGCTCCGTCCAGCGCTTTCCATCCAAAGCAAACAGCGCCCCGAAGCCCCCGATACCGCCCAGCACCGCGGGTGAAAAAGTCTTGCTGGCCAGGTGCCGGATGCGCTGCTTCACGTCATCGGCGACAGCAATGTTCACTCCTGCGTCGGCATATTTCATCGTTTGTGGCCTTTAAATCTATTTTCGCGCTACGACGAGAGTGCAGCTTGTGGACTCACGACCACGGGACAACGCGGTCATGAGGAGCGAACGGATCGGCACAAGTCACACGGTGGGCGGTCATCACGTTCCGCTCGGAACGCAACAGCCCCGTCGCTGGGGGAGCCAGGGCCGCCTACAGCTTAAAACACATGGAACAGTCTGCGCCACCGTACAGTTCCGGGGTGAATGATGGCGTTCAGGTAAGCTTCGAAGCGCGCGCCGATGTCGCCGTTCCACGCGTCGCGCGGCGCGTCGAGCGACATATAGATCAGAACAGGCGTGCCTAGAATATCTTTGCGCGGAACGCATCCCCAGAAGCGGCTGTCATACGAATTGCCGCGGTTGTCGCCCATGGCGAAATAACAATGATCCGGTACATGGTATGGGAATCGCGTCACCTCGTATCCCGGCGGGGCTTGCCCGGCAGGCGCAGGTTCGCTAAGGCCGAGCGTGTAATTCTCCTTTAATCGTTGGCCGTTGATCCATACAGCGCCGTCGCGAATATCCACCGTGTCGCCCGGCAATCCAATCACGCGCTTCACATAATCCGGCTGAGTGGGGTCGAAGGGCGGCTTGAAAATAATGATTTGTTGCCGCTTGGGATTGCGCCAGAGAGGCACATGCCAGTTGGTGAACGGGATGCCCGCATCATAGCCGACGCGGCTCATGATCAGGTGGTCGCCAATCAGCAGCGTGTTCTCCATCGAGCCGGAGGGAATCACGCGAGCCTGGCCCAGTGTGCCGTTGATGAGCATGAACGCCAGGATCACCCAGAACCACGCGATGATCTCGCTTTTGACTCGTTCGCTCAGCGGAACAGCCACTTCCGGTTTTTTGGTTCTCACCTTAACTGCGTCAGCTTTCACGGTTCACCTATTCCGCCACTCGACACGAACCTTTGTGATGCGCTGGTCGCGGCGGGTGCTTAAAACGTTTCGAATATTCTATGCCAGCGAATCCGGCTCGGATGCACCACTGCTTCGGCGTACGCAAGAAACCGCTCGCCAATGTTGCCGTCCCACGCTTCTTCCGGCGCATCCACTGACATGTAAATGGTCACCGGCGTTCCGATAATGTCATCGCGAGGAACGCAGCCCCAGAACCGGCTGTCATAAGAATTGCCGCGATTATCGCCCATCACAAAATATTGGTCCTTGGGCACGGTCAGGGGTAAGCCGCGAAACGCGGGCAGCATCTCATAACGCTCGGGCAGTTCCGTTGGACCCGTCGTGTACTTCTCCTGTAATTTCTTTCCATTGATCCACACCGAGCCATCGTGAATAGCGACGGTCTCGCCGGGCAACCCAATCACGCGCTTGATGAGATCCGGTTTGTTTTGGCTGTACGGCGGACGGAAGATGACCATCTGCCCGCGGTGCGGATTACGCCAAAGCGACACATGCCAATTCGTGAACGGCACACCGGCGTCGTAGCCGATGCGGCTCATGATGAGGTGATCGCCAATCAGCAGCGTGTTCTCCATCGAGCCCGACGGAATGACGCGGGCCTGGCCAAGCGCCCCGTTCACCAGCAGAAAAACCAGAATCACCCAGAACCACGCGATCATCTCCGACTTCACGCGTGCTCCCATCGGAAATTCCTTGCTCCAACCCGATTTTTTCGGCTTACTGGCCTTAGCTTTCACGTTCCACCGTAACTTCTTCCTGAAGTTTTGCCGTGCCGTTCTCGGTCTTCACTTCCAACTGCACCAGATCCGTCGGGTACACGCCGGTGTAGCAGGAGGTGCAGAACTTGCCTTCCGTGTCGTTCACCGCCTGGCGCAGCCCGGCCAACGAAAGATAGCCCAGGGAATCCGCGCCCAAATATTCGCGAATCTCCTCGGTCGATTTTGACGACGCGATCAGCTCTTCCTTGGTCGGCGTGTCCACACCGTAGTAACAGGGCGAAATGGTCGGCGGGCAGCTGATGCGCATGTGTACTTCTGTCGCACCCGCTTCCCGCACCATCCGCACCAGTTTGCGGCTGGTGGTGCCACGAACAATCGAATCGTCTACTAACACGACGCGTTTCCCGGCGATTAAGTTCCGTACGGGATTGAGTTTCAGTTTCACGCCGAAATTACGGATAGCCTGCGAAGGCTCGATAAATGTGCGGCCGATGTAGTGGTTACGAATCAGTCCCATGCGGAACGGAATCTTCGATTCCAGCGAATAGCCGATAGCGGCGGGCACCCCCGAGTCCGGAATCGGCACAACCATATCCGCTTCCACAGGATATTCGCGAGCCAGCAAGCGGCCCAGCATCTCTCGTGATTCGTTCACGGAACGGCCAAACACCGTGCTGTCCGGCCGCGAGAAATAGACGTGTTCAAAAATGCAGTATTGATGCGGCTTGGGTGGACTGAAGCGAATGGACTCAATCCCAGAGCGCGAAATGCGCAACATTTCTCCCGGCTCGATATCGCGCACATACTCGGCGTTGATCAAATCAAACGCACAGGTCTCCGAAGCGACAGCCCAGGCCTCGCTGCCATCCGTCGTGGCAATCTTACCGAGTGCGAGAGGGCGGAATCCCCGCGGATCACGCACGGCGTACATTTCCTCTGGCGTGAGAACCAGCAAAGAGTACGCGCCTTCCACCTGATTGAGCGCGTCGCCGAGCGCGGCGGAAAAGTTGCGGGCCTGCGAACGCGCGATCAGGTGCACGATCACTTCCGTGTCGCTGTTGGTCTGAAAAATCGATCCGCGATGCTCCAGGCGCCGCCGATGTTCCAGCGCGTTCGTCAGATTGCCGTTGTGCGCCACTGCGATCTTGCCCTTATTGCAATCGATCATGATCGGCTGCGCATTCAGGAGAGCTTTGTCGCCAGCGGTGGAGTAGCGCGTATGGCCGATGGCGCTCGGCCCCTTCAACTTGGCGAGAACATTCGGCTGAAATATCTCTTCGACCTCGCCCATGGCCTTGTACATGTTCAGGTCGGCCCCGGTGCTGGCGACGATCCCTGCCGATTCCTGGCCGCGGTGCTGCAGCGCGTACAGACCGAGATACGTAAAGTTTGCGGCTTCGGGGTGGCCGTAGACCCCACACACGCCGCACTCGTCGTGAAACCGGTCGTCCGCGTAGGCTTGTTTGTCGGTCATCGAATCTTCAGACTGCGTTCGAGCGAATGGGCCCAAACGTCCTTTAGCGCGGGGACAGGCGCTGAGATCACTGAGCGTCCCTTATATTTGATGCGCAGAAGATTGTCACGTGTCACTTTTCCGATTTCGTGCGCGCCCACCCCATATTGTCTCGCAGTCGTTCGAAGCGCAGCAAGGTTTTCCGGGGCAACCGAAACCACCACGCGGGCGCCCCGCTCTCCGAACAAGGCATACTCTGCCGCTGCGTCTTCGGGGAGTTCGACATCAGCTCCGAGCCCTACCGCCGCGAAACACGATTCCGCCAGCGTCACCGCGGCTCCGCCGTCGCTCACGTCGTGCGCCGAGTGCAAGATCCCTCCGCTGGCCAAAGCAATCATGCAATCGATGACCCACTTTTCTGCGTTCAATTCGATGGCTGGGGCTGGCCCGCTACAATTCCGCCGGTCGTCTTCGAATACTCCGAAGACGAGAACTCCCTTCGCTTGCCATCCTTTGGCGTGGGCTGCGGTCCCGCACGTGAAGAGTTCGAGCCGTCGAGCAGCATGATCATGTCGCCTTCGTTTCGGAATGCTACTTTCAGTACTTTCGTCGCGTCTTCAAGAATGCCCAAAATTCCAATCACCGGCGTTGGGTAAATCGACTTGCCCAATGTTTCGTTGTAGAAGCTGACGTTTCCGCCGGTGATTGGGGTGCCCAGCGCAGTACAAGCCTCGCCAATTCCGTCGATGGCTTGGGAGAATTGCCACATCACCTCCGGCTTCTCCGGACTGCCAAAATTCAGACAATTGGTTGCGGCCATCGGTCGAGCGCCGCTGGTGGCCACGTTGCGAGCCGCCTCCGCCACCGCGTGCATCGCTCCCACTTTCGGATTCAGTTGACACCAGCGGCCATTCCCATCGGTAGACAACGCCAGCGCGCGTTTTGTCTCTTTGATTCTTACCACCGCGGCGTCGCTGGCTTCCGGACCCGCAAGCGTGTTCGTGCGCACCATGCTGTCGTACTGCTCGGTGACCCAGCGCTTCGAAGCGATCGTGGGAGCCGCGAGCAGCTTAGTGAAATTCGCCGCCAGGTCCGTTCCTTCAGCCGCGAACGCGAACCAATCTTTCTCAGTTTCTTTTCGTGGCGCAGGCTCCGCAATCGGCCGGTTATAGACTGGGCCTTCCTCGGCCAGCGGGTGCGCGGGAATTTGCGCGGCCATTTTGCCGTGGTCTTTCACGACGAGCAGCCCGCCGGCGGTCACGTCGCCGACAACGGTCGCGTCCAGTCCCCACTTCTTGAACACCGCGAGAACTTCCTGCTCGCGCCCCTTTTCCGCCACCAGCAGCATGCGTTCCTGAGACTCGCTCAGCATGATTTCATACGGCGTCATGCCGGTTTCGCGCTGCGGCACTTTGGCCAAATCAATTTCGATTCCCGTCCCGCCGCGTGAAGCCATTTCGCACGTCGAACAGGTCAGGCCGGCTGCCCCCATATCCTGAATGGCGACCACTGCTCCGGTCTTCATTGCCTCCAGGCACGCCTCCAGAAGCAACTTTTCCATGAACGGATCGCCCACTTGCACGTTGGGGCGTTTCTGTTGCGATTCTTCGGTGAACTCCGCCGACGCGAGGAGCGATGCGCCGTGAATTCCATCGCGCCCCGTTTTTGCGCCGACATAAATCACCGGATTGCCGACGCCTTTCGCCTTGGCAAGAAAAATTTCTTCTTTGCGCGCAATCCCGAGCGCCAGCGCGTTCACCAGCGGGTTCTGCGCATAGCACGGCTCGAAGGCAACTTCGCCGCCCACCGTGGGCACACCAAAACAGTTTCCATAACTTCCGACGCCCCGAATTACGCCGTCGAGAATGCGCCGATTCTTGGCGGCTTCTTCTTCGCTGGTTGCGGCGGAGGCGGTGATTTCACCAAACCGCAACGAGTCCAGCACCGCGATCGGCCGCGCGCCCATGGTGAAGATGTCACGCAAGATTCCGCCGACACCGGTGGTCGCGCCCTGAAAGGGTTCCACGTAGCTGGGATGGTTATGCGATTCGATTTTAAACGCGGCGACCAGCCCATCGCCGATATCGACTACGCCAGCGTTCTCCCCAGGTCCTTGCACCACCAACTTGCCGCGCGTCGGCAGGCGCTTCAAATGCACCTTGCTGGATTTGTAGGAGCAGTGCTCGCTCCACATCACACTGAAAATTCCCAATTCCGTGATGTTGGGATCGCGACCCAGAATTTTCTGAATGCGCGCGTACTCTTCGCGCGTTACCCCGTGTTCGGCCGCAATTTCCGGCGTCACCTTAATTTCCGTTTGTGCCGTTGCCATTTTTGCTTTTGCCTTCTGTCCCGCCAAAAAAGTATAGGGGCACGCTCAATCGTGCCCCTATGCAAACTTTATTCTATCGTGGTGGCGATGATTCACGCTGTTGCCTTCGCTGCGCCCACCAGCGCTTCGATCATGGATTTGAAAATCACTAGCCCATCGTTCGAATCCAGCACTTGTTCCACCGCGCGTTCCGGATGCGGCATCAGCCCCGCCACATTTCGGGTGCGATTACAGATTCCAGCGATGTTCGCGGTCGAACCGTTGGGATTGCCCGAGGCATCATCTTTGCCGCCCGGAGTTGTGTACCTGAACAGGATTTGATGATGCTTCTCGAGATCTTTTAACGTTCCCTCATCGCAGGTGTAGTTGCCGTCACTGTGCGCGACCGGAATCGTGAGGATCTGGCCCTTTTGTGCAGCGCAGGTAAACGGGCTGTTGGTCTCTTCTACGCGGATGTGTACGTGTTTGCAGATGAACCGCAGGCCGGAATTGCGCATCATCGCGCCCGGCAACAATCCCGCTTCCAGCAGAATCTGAAAACCGTTGCAGATGCCGAGCACCAAGCCGCCGGTATTCGCGAATTTCTCCACGGATTTCATCACAGGCGAAAACCGAGCAATGGCTCCCGTGCGCAGGTAATCTCCGTAGGAAAAGCCGCCGGGCAGGATGATCGCGTCGCAATGATGTAAATCTTCGGATTGGTGCCAGATGAACTCCACAGGCTTTTGCAACACATGGCCGATCGCATGGAAGGCGTCGTGATCGCAATTCGACCCGGGAAAGACTACGACTCCAAATTTCATAATGCACCTCCGGGTTTCCTTCGGGGGAATTCTTATTTTATCACACGAACGAGCAGTCGAACGAAGTGCTGACGCGCCACGAAATGATTCAACGGCGCCTTTTCGAAGGCTTCTTCGTCTTCTCCGCGGCGGCTAGTTCGCGACGTTTCTTGCTGGCCCAGCCATTCTTATTGACCTGCCGCCCACGCGCGATGCCCAGCGAATCCGCAGGAACATTTTCCGTAATCGTGGACCCCGCGGCCACGTACGCGCCATCCCCCACTTTGACCGGCGCGACCAGCGCAGAGTCGCTGCCAATGAACACTTTGTTGCCGATGGTCGTCGGGTGCTTGTGGAAACCGTCGTAGTTGCAGGTGATGGTGCCCGCACCGATATTCGTCTTGCTGCCGATTCGCGCATCGCCGAGGTAAGTCAGGTGCATGGCCTTGGTGCCCTCGCCGACCACGCTCTTCTTCAACTCCACGAAATTGCCAATGCGCGCGCCGCTCTTCAGATGCGTTTCCATACGCATGCGCGCGAACGGTCCAACCACCACATCGGATTCCAGGCGGCTCCCGCTGATCACGCAATGAGGTTCGACAACCACTTCATCGTCGAGCACAGAATCGTGCACCACACTGCCGGTTTTCACGATGCAGCGCGCGCCAATTCTGGTTTTGCCCAGCAGTTGCACGCAAGGCTCAATGATGCTGTCTTCGCCCACCAACACATCGGGATCGATCAGCACGGTTTCCGGCAATTGAATGGTTACGCCGTCGCGCATCAAAGTGTCGCGTTTCCAATCACGGAATGCATGATCCACGCCTGCCAGATCCGCGCGGGTATTGCAGCCGAGCATCTCCCGGGAATCGGCCGCAATTTCCGCAAGCACGATTTCGCCCTTCGAGTTCATCACCCCGATCGCGTCGGTCAAATAGATTTCGCGGTGCTTATTGTTGGGCTTTACTTCGGCCAGCGCCGGCCACAACTTCGCGGTCGTGAAGCAATACATGCTGGAATTAATCTCGTTGAGTTCTTTTTGTTCAGGCGCGAGTTGCGATTCCTCAATGATCGACGCAACGGTATCGCCGCCCTTGCGCAAAATGCGCCCATAGCCGGATGGATCGGCAAGCACTGCGGTCAAGATGGTTGCGGCGGCCTGACCATTTTTGTGTTTCTGAATCAACGCTCGCAACGTTTCAGGACGAATCAGCGGCGCATCCCCCGGCAGCACAACCAGGTATTTGGCATTGCCAATTGTGCGCTTGGCGACCAGCACGGCGTGTCCGGTGCCGTTTTGCGGCTGTTGCACCACGGTTATGGCTCCCAGGGGCTCGACCACCGCTTGCACTTTTTCCGCCTGGTGCCCTACAACGACGATGGTTTTCTTTGCCCCGACAGCCACGCAGGAGCGCACCACATGTTCGATTAACGGACGCCCACCTGCCGAGTGCAGCACTTTCGCCAAACTCGATTTCAGGCGCGTACCTTTGCCCGCCGCTAAGATCAGAATTGCCACATCGCTGTTTTTGGCCATGACGCAAGCATTGTCCCGTGCTCGGGGCTGTTTTGACAATGAGGACGCGTGTTTGACGTGTCTCTAGACTCGCTACGCGCACGGGTCTACATTCGACTTAATTGGTCCAAGCGCTCATTGGTTCCCAATCAAATTTGGTGAGGGAGCACCGCCACTCCTATGAACTGCCCTTATTGTTCGCAAATCATTCCCGATGAAGTCGACTGCACCCCTTCAATGAGACAGTTTTCGATGGGCACACTTGCAGTTCTTAGAGTTTTCTTCCCGTCTTCTGAGGAAGCCGGGGATCTGGGGGAGGGGGCGACGTCGCCCCCTCCCCCAGAAAATTTGTCGCGGGTGTTCGTCATGGTCTGAAAAACACTAGGGTTGCACTCGTAGAGTTTTCTACTGCCCTCGGGAATTCAACCTGCTGTTCGAATTCTTCCGGAGGACGGTAGCCCAACGCTGAGTGCAGCCGCTGCCGATTGTAATACTGCTCGATGAATTCTTCGATGTTCACACGCATGTGCCCAAGGTCTTCGTATCGGTTCGCGTAGATTTCCTCTCGTTTCAAGGTTTTCATGAAGCTCTCGCAACTCGCATTGTCGTACGGATTCGCCGGCCGACTCATGCTCGGGATTATCTGCTGCTCCCTGAGCACGTTTACATACTCGCTGGACGCGTACTGCAGCCCGCGATCGGAATGGTGCACCAGGCCTGGCCCTGGGTTCCTCTCTACCAGAGCTTTGTTGAGCGCTGCCAGTGCTAAACGCACCGCTAACGTCTTGTCCAACTCCCACCCGACCACTTTCCGGGAAAAGGCATCGAGAATCACCGCCAAGTACACAAATTCCCACTTCAATCGGATGTAGGTGATGTCCGCTACCCACAGCTGGTTAATCCCTGTCAGTTTCATGCGGCCAGCCAGGTTCAGATGGACCTCGAATTCGTGTTGGCTATTCGTGGTCACCACAAATGCCCGCATCCGCACGGCGAGTAAGTTGTCCTCCCCCATGATCCGCATGACCCGTTTGTGATTCACCGGCATGCCTCGCCGCCGCAATTCTGCTGCAATGCGGCGGTAGCCGTAGCGCCGACGATGTTCGACAGCAATCTGCTGAATCGCCGATCGCACTTCCATCTCCTCTTCGACCGGGTGCTTCTCCCGAAAAGAACGGTAGAAGCTTGCCCGGCTCACTCGCGTCAACTCACACATGCGCTCGATACTCAAGCTGCCTTGCAATGACATCACTTCTCGCATTTGGTCGTAGATGCCATCCCGCCAGTTCCGCCTTTCTTCTGGCGTCGAGCCTCGACTTTTTGCAAGGCACCTTTGAAAAAATCCACCTCCATCGCCTTCTCGGCGAGCATTTGCTTCAACTGGTGAATTTGCTTACGGTAGGACGACGTGTGCGTGCTGGGCCGCGAGCCGTCTTCTCCCGGCTCGATGGTCTCGAGTTTAACGCGCCACTTGTACAGGCATCGCCGGGTCACCCCCAGCTCTTGCGCCAACTCCTTGACATCATCACAGTTTCTTAGACGTTCAACAGCCATCCGCTGGAACTTCCGTGAGTATCGCTTTCGCTTCACTTTGCAGCCCTTTCCCTGCAAAGCGTGCCCATCCTGCCTGTCTCATTTCAAGGGTGCAGTCCAGAAGTCCAGTTTTGCCCCAGGTGCGGCACGCAGATGGGCACGCCCCTGCCCGGGTCACCAGCATTTCAGCAGCCCCTCCCACCGGGCTTTCAGCCAGCTACGAGCGGCAAAGCCATCGGGAGCCTGATCTCCGGGGTATTTTTCTTTTTCCTGCCCGCTTCCATTCTGGCTGTCGTTCTCGGACACTGGTCGCTTTCCGACATCCGCAAGAGCGCCGGGCGTTTGAAAGGACAAGGAATCGCCACGGCGGGCTTGGTGCTTGGGTACGTGGGCGTCGCCGCTATTCCGTTCATCCTGATCATTGCTGCGATTGCCATTCCGAATCTACTGAGGGCAAGAATGGCGGCGAATGAGGGTTCGGCGGTAGCAGTGCTGCGCACCTACAACACGGCGGCTCAGGCCTATGCAACCATCTGCGCCGACCAGGGTTTCCCATCATCCGCTGACAATCTAGGACCGGGAGCGGGCGACTGTTCACACGCAAATTTGGTGCAGAGGGAACTGGCGCTCGCGGGGTCGACCAAATCCGGCTACGTTTTTCTCTATCAGCCCAGAGACACAGATAACAGCGGAAAAGTCACCGGCTATGCGGTTTCCGCCGATCCTTTGCAACCGGGTGTTTCTGGTACACGGCATTTTTATACTGACGAGACCACCGTGATTCGTTTCGCGACTAATGTGGGTGCTGATTCCGCCAGCCCACCATTACAATAGGGGTTCTACAATAAAAGTCCCCCGCCCCTGGGGTGCTGCGTGTGAAGCCTTGTCCCTACTGCTCGTCGCCAATGGAAAACACCGCGTTGCAGTGTCCGTACTGCCAGCGCTGGCTGGATCCCAAGCTGGATGCAACCCTGAATGCCGATTCGCCACCGCTCGTCCTGCCCCCACGCACGACCAGCGGTTTGGCCATCGGGAGCCTGGTCTGTTCGGTCTTTGCGTGGGGCCCGGGCTCTATTGCGGGAATCATTCTCGGATTTTTGGCGTTGCGGCAAATTCGCCGCCAGCCTCTTCGAATCCGAGGCCGGCGCATGGCCATTGCCGGAATCGTACTCGGGTGCGTTGGCATCCTTGTACTGGCGGGCTTGCTTTCTTTAGGCCGCTATTTCTGGAGGAATTTTCAGGAACAGCCACAACCACCGCACTCGGAAGAAGTGCACTACACCACAGCCTCAATCGGCCGCGCGCGCTTCGCTGAACACGGGATCGTGCTCTCGCTCGGCGCTCCGACGCTCTCCCGTCGTAATCACCCATGAAGAAGAATCCGCTAACAGCCGGCTCACGAGTTGCGTATGCAACGAATGCCCCGCCTTGCGCGCTTCCACTCGGCCCAGCAGAGGCAATCCCACCAGCGCCAAATCCCCGATCAGGTCCAATGCTTTGTGCCTTCCGAATTCGTCCGGGTAGCGCAAAGGCCCGTTCAGCATTCCATCTTTCGTCAACACGATGGCATTTTCCAGCGCACCGCCGCGGATCAGCCCCATGGCTCGCAGCGGCTCAATATCCGTTTCGAAGCAAAACGTGCGCGCTCGCGACAGCACTCGCCGGAAACTCTCGGCATTCACTACCATTTCAACTTCCTGCTGTCTCGCCAGTGGATGGGGAAAGTCCACATAACAGCGAACCGCGAATTCCTCCGCGGGATAAATCGCGATCCTGCGCCCATCTTCGACCACTTCCACAGGTTTGACTAACTTCAGGTAACGCCGTTTGCGCCGCAGCTTGCGCACGCCCGCGTAATCGAGCATCTGCATAAACGGCTCCGCGGAACCGTCCAGGATCGGCAATTCGATCGCGTCAATGTCGACGAACACATTGTCAATCCCGCATGAATAAATTGCTGCTAACAGATGTTCGGTGGTGGATAGCAGCACGCCTTTCTTCATCAAGCTGGTCGCGTAACTAACACGCGCAACGTTGTGCCCGTGAGCTTCAATGGGAAAAAGGTCCAGGTCGGTGCGACGAAACACGGTTCCCGTATCGGCAGGCGCCGGCACCAATCGGAGCGTGCTGCTTACTCCCGTGTGGAGCCCGATGCCGTGGGTTCCCACTTCGCGCTGAATCGTGGTCTGGAACATGGGCGGAATGCTACAACAAAGCTTAACACAGTGTGAGCAAATTCCACTCCGGCTTCCCTCTTGTTTTCAATCAGTTATGGAAAATAAACCACAAAGCAGCCGAGGGGATGTGGTTTTTCAGCAACATTCTAGGCTGCTTCGCCTCCTCTAAGCCTCCGTTTCTTGCTCAGATCCCCTGCTATCCAACTCTTCCTTGCTCCGTCCCATCCGATGGTATACTCATGTTTTGTGTCTCAATTTAAGGTGGTGCCGGAATGAATCGTATCGCTCGCTACGGAATCCTGACCGTCTCAATCCTCATCGTGGGATGGGTGGGAGTTGGCCACGTACTTGGCCGCACCGCCAATGACAAGGCGTACAAGTCGCTGCAGGTCTACAGCGAAGTGCTGCAGAAAATCCAACAGGATTACGTCGACGAGCCGAACATGCACCTGGTGACCGCCGGTTCGCTGCACGGATTGCTGGAGTCGCTCGACTCGGAATCCAGCTATCTCACTCCGCGCGAGTACACCGAGTACAAGGAAAAGACCGCCAATCCAGGTGTTGGTGAATCGGGATTGAATCTCAGCAAGCGTTCCGGGTACGTCGTGGTTACGTCCGTCCTGCCAGACAGCCCGGGGGAAAAAGCCGGTTTGCATAGTGGCGATTTCCTAGAATCCATTGCGGGATTTACCACACGCGAAATGTCCGTTGGACAGGCCACGAATCTGCTTGCCGGACAACCGGGCACGGCGGTGAAAGTTGGCGTGATTCGTCGCGGAAAAACGGATCCTGAAGAAATTGATATCGTTCGTCAGAAGATCACGGAGCCAAAGCTGGTCGTTCAGAAAGTGGATAACGATACGCTCGCGTTCCGTTTCCCAACTCTAGATGCTGGACGTGCGGAAGAGGTTCGCACCCATCTTCTCGAAGCCCAGAAGGAAGGGATCACCCACATTATCCTTGATGTTCGCGATTGCGGGCGCGGCCAGAATTCCGAAGCCATCGCTGTGGCTAAGCTTTTTATCCCGTCCGGAACGCTGACAACGTTGAAGGGCCAGACCGTTCCTCAACAAACGTTTGCTGCCGATCCATCCAAAGTCACCTGGAAAGGTCCCGTTTCGGTGCTAACGTCGGTAACCACTACCGGTCCGGGCGAAGTTCTGGCGTCCGCATTCGCCAATACCAAGCGTGGCGATCTTGTTGGCGAGCGTACCTTCGGGCTGGCCTCTGAGCAAAAGTTAATTCCTTTGGCCGACGGCGCCGCAATCGTTCTCACCGTGGCGAATTATTACAACGCAGACGGAAAGTCCATTTTGGAAGAAGGTGTTGCGCCCACGGAAGTCGTCCACGCTGCTTCGGGCCTCAATGATGATGGCGACGACGGCGAGGATTCCGCCGCAAGCACCACCGGTCCTCAAAAGGAACCGCCTCCGGGGCCAAAGCCACTCTCTCCCGATGATCCAGTCCTGCATCGCGCGCTGGAACTGCTGCATGGTGCTGCAGCCACAGCCACGAAAAAGGCTGCCTGATCTCTTCGGTGCGTTCTAAGTTCGCCGCATTCGCGCAAGTTCCCGCGCCAGTCTTCTGTGTCCTTCTGCTGGGGCTATGCGTTTCGCTTAGCGGCTGCGGCAAAATCAAATCGGCTGTGCAATCGCTTCTACACGCGAACCGCACCTCGAAGAACCATCCTACCCCTCACCCAGCGCGCCCTGCCGTTGCCGCGCCACGGCTTGCCATCATTCTCGACGACGTGGGAGGGGACCCTGCAGCCGTGCCGGAGATTTTCGCACTGCATTACCCGCTGACGCTCTCCGTACTTCCGAATCACCCGCGCTCCGCCGACATCGCGAAAGAGGCGCACCGTCGCGGGTACCAGGTCATGCTTCACCTCCCTATGGAATCAGTACGCGGCGAAACCGCGGAAGCTCAGGAGCTTCGTCCAGGAATGACCAGCTCACAAGTTTCCAATGAGCTGAGCTCGATGTTGCATACAGTTCCCTACGCGGCGGGCGTGAACAATCATCAAGGCTCGCTGGCCACTTCCAATGCTCAGCTCATGGCAGAACTGATGCCCGTGCTTCGAAAGCACCAGCTCTTTTTCATCGATAGCCGCACAACGGCGGCCACCGTGGCCTATGATGCCGCGCAATCTGCTGGCGTGCGCTGCGCATCGCGCAACGTTCCATTCCTTGACGATGTTCAGGAAGTGAGTGCGGTGCGCCGCCAACTGGAGCTGGCACTGAAAGATGCGCGAGAAAAAGGCCAGGCAATCGCCATTGGTCACCCGCACCCAGCGACTCTGCGCGCCCTCGCGGAATTCTTGCCCGAGGCCGAAAGGTCGGGAGTTACCCTAGTGCACCCCTCTGATCTGGTGCATTAACGCTTCAGGTCAGCCCGTCACCGGCGCCGTGGACGTCACGCCCTGTTCCTTCTTCGCCGGAAACAACCACATGACCACCAGGAACTGCAGCAGAATCGTGACAAAGCAGAATACGCTGCCTTCTGGGCCAATGGTCCCGCCCGTCAACCACTTCGGTCCAGCGTGCAGAATTGCGTCGGAAAGATGCCCCTTCATCACAATTCCACTATTCGGGACTGAATACAGAAACGTTTCACCCCAGTCGAAGGCGGCGTGCAGACCGACGGCGTACCAAAGATTCCCGGTTCTTTTCAGCGAGAAGCAGAATAGTAACGCAATCATCACCACACTCGCGGCCCCAACCCAGCCTTCGCCCGGATTGGTCAGGTGTACGCCCCCAAACAGAAAGGACAGGATGATCGCCGCAGGCCAGAAACCAATTCCATCAGCCAGCGTGTACTGCATGTAGCCACGAAACAAAAATTCTTCGAACAGGCCCACGAACGTGAACAGCACCAAATGAAATAATCCCCAGCGCAATATGTCTTGCCCATGCAATGCCAATTGCCCGAAGGAGTAGCCGCCGACAGCGCGAATCAGCCAAATCAGAATCGAAATTTCTAATAATCCAAACAAAAAGCCGAGCCAGAATTTCCCCCCGAACATTTCGCGTCCGGGCAAGCCGTAAGCGCCCACCGGCCGATGCTCAATCCGCGACATGATCGCGGCAGCTCCAAACGCTATGGCGAATCCCAACACTTCCTGGGTCAATTGCGCCCAAACACCGGGCGGGACGCCGCGATGCGGATGGAAAACGGCGGCAATCGCGATGGTGATCAGTACGCTGGCCGCAACGACCATGACGATGTAGATCAGCAGTCGCCAGCCAGCCCTAATACCATGCTCCCCAACAAATACATTGCTTGTCTTGGCCTGAGGATGTTCGGGCGGCACACTGACGCCGCCTCCTGGTTCCGGGATGGGGTTTTGCTCGTCCATGCACGCTCCTTACTTTCGCGCTATACCTTACATCATCTTGCAGACGATAGAAGTACGATGCTCACAGGATAGGAGTTTCATCACTGAGAGCTGCGCGCCACGCAACTCTGCTATAACCATTGTGAAGGTGCTCACAGGTTATATGCGCCCCACTTCCAATCTTGTCGCTGGCCGCCTCGCCCTGGATTTCGCCAACCTCGCTCCTTCGGCTCGCGATCTTTCCTGGCACGAATTTGTGTCCTTCCTGATTGATGCGCAGCTGGTATCACGCGAGCGCGCTGCGCACTTGCGTCCTCTGTTGGTGAACGAGCCCCAAGCCGTCGATGCGGTCCTGCTGCGCATCCTTCGCCTGCGGGAATCTTTCCGCGCGATTTTCGCCGCGGTTGTGGAAGGAAAGCCGTTTCCTGCGTCGTGGACCGAGCCGATCAACGAGATTTTGCGCATCACCGAGGGTCACGATGAACTTGTCTCCGATCATGGCGCATGGTCGCTTCAATTTGTCGCTCGCGAGAGCGGCTTGGACTGGCTTCTTGCGGCGCTCGCTCGCTCCGCTGCTGAACTCATTGTGGAAGGCCCGCGCGCCACGATTCGGCAGTGTGCCAATCCCGCTTGCCGCCTGTTCTTTTATGATGACTCGCGAACCCATCGTCGCCGCTGGTGCTCCATGGCACTGTGCGGTAACCGACATAAAGTCGCAGCGTTCCTTCGGCGCCACTCTCCGAAGGGCCACGAGTCCTAATGAGAATTCGTTATTGCCCGAAGCCCGTCCTTTGCATAGACTGCGGCCTCGGTAACCCGGGTGCTCGTTCGAACATCGGATGCCCTATGCGTCAACACAAAGCTATCGCCTTTACTCTTCTTTTCGTCCTTCCAGCCATCTCACCAATCCTGATGGCTGGCTTCCGCGTCGAGACTCAGCCTGCTCCGGCTTCGCGCACCTTTGCGTTCAGGTATGAGGTTCACGTGCCCGGCATGAAAGGCGCAGCTGGAAAGCTGCTGTTGTGGCTCCCGCTGCCACAACAGGATGAGTACCAGAAAATCCGCGAACTGCAAATTGAATCGCCAGTGGCGCACACGACCGGCCGCGAATCCGAATATGGCAACTCCTACGTCTTGTTCCAGCCCACGCCGGCTCAATTGGAGTCAGGGTTCGACGCGACCATCCATTTCGTGGCCACGCGGTTCGAGCATAAAGTCTCGCTAAACTCGGCATCCGCCAAGCTCGTAGCCATGAACACCCTCGCTTCTCCGGATCTTCAGCGCTATCTGGAGCCGGATAAACTCGTTCCGCTGAATGGGGTGATCGCCGATCTAGCGAAACAGGAAACCGCCGGCGACACCACCACGCTTGCCAAAGCTCGCCACATCTACGATTACGTGCTCGCCACCATGCGCTACGACAAGTCTGGCCAAGGCTGGGGACGTGGAGACGCCGTTTGGGCGTGTACTTCGAAGCGCGGCAACTGCACCGATTTCCATTCGCTTTTCATCGGAATGATGCGCGCCTCCGGTATTCCCGCGCGATTTGAAATTGGCTTCCCACTTCCCGATTCGAAGAGCGAGGGCGACATCCCCGGGTATCATTGCTGGGCGGAGTTTTACCTTGACGGTACAGGATGGGTGCCGGTGGACGCGTCGGAGGCTTGGAAGAATCCCGCGAAGCGCGACTATTTCTTTGGCGCGCACGACGTGAACCGGGTGTTCTTCACCTATGGACGCGACCTTCATCTTTCGCCCGACCAGAAGGGCGATCCCCTGAACTACTTCATATACCCGTACGCCGAACTAGACGGCAAGCCCTTCACGGGATTCCAAACACATTTTTCCTTCCGCGATATTGTCCCTGCACCTTCGGCCAGCGCATCTCGCTGAATTTGCGGTAGGCTTTTGTAGGCCAGCCGTCTGCTTGCCCCTGAAGTGTGAAGGGCGGCGGGCCGTGGACCATTGCCTGTTTCGCAGGCTCGCTGCGGTTGGCCGTTGAGCCCCAGTGTTCCCGGTCGTATGCTGTATGGGCACACTGTAGCGCCCGCTTCTTGAGGCGGGCGTGTCGAAGCGTACTTTTGCCGGCAGGAGGCGTTATGTCGCCGAAGATGCTCTTGCGCTCGTTGGCCATGCTTCTCGCGGCCTTATCGTTGGTTGCGGCCACTCTCGCCGCTCAGGATGCCCCGTCCGTCGCGGAGGCCGCCCGCCGTGCGCGCCAGCAGAAACAAGATGCGGCAAAACCTGCGCACGTGATCGACAATGATTCGTTGCCACCGTCTCATACCGATTCTGCCGACTCATCCGCTGCCGCTTCCACTCCCGCCGATGCGAATGCCCCTGCGCCTGCCGACAAGGCTGCCGCAACACCTGCATCCGGTACAGCCGAAGGAGACGCCGACGAAGATCGTAAGAAAGCCGAGATCGCAGCGCTGAAACAGCAAATCGCTGATCTCAAAGAAAAGGTCAACTTGCAGCAGCGCGATATCGCCCTCTCGCAGGACTCTTTTCTTTCCAATCCTGACCACGAGCACGACAAAGCTGGGAAAGAGAAGCTCGACTCCATGAACGCGGATCTGACTCAGCTGCAAAGCCAGCTCGCGGATTTGCTCACCAAGCTCAATGAACTCGGCGGATCCGCCGATAACAAAACTCCAGAACCGCCAAAATCCTAAGGTTTTTCAGCAGATTTCCTCAGCTAACTTGGCAAGGAGCCGCAAAATTCGACGAACGTGCGGATGAATGTTTCCAGGCACTTGAAGTTTGCATCGTTTGCGGCAGAGAATTGCAACAGCGTTCAAAGTAAATAATTTCCACAGTGCCAAAATAAAATCTGCATTCCCCCGCGTGTTTGTCGTTGACTCTGCTTTCCCGTGCCCCCACAATTTCCCGCATTACCTCGGTCCGCTCAGATTTTCCAAGCTGCCAGGGGCTCGTCACCGCTCGTCGAGCATGCAGCTTCTGAGGGGGAATCATGACACTCATGCCTGGCTCTACTGTCCAGTGTGTCAATCCCGCATGTGAAGAGCGGGGCCGCTGGCTACGCGCCGATATTGTCGGCTCGCAAGCTTGCCCCACGTGCGGTGAGTCGCTTCGCTATGTCCCGCCTCCGCTCGCACCACGCCCGCATTTTCGGCCGCGCCGATTGGCTGCTCGTCCAAGTTTCCGCCCGCGCTGAATCCGCCCCTCCGCCCAGCCACACCACGTCCCAGCCGTGGTGTCTAATTGTGCTTTGTTTTGGATAGTCTGATTGATATCGGGATTCATGTTCAACTCAGCCAATAAAAAAAGGGCTGGAAGCTTCGCCGCCAGCCCGAACTTCGTTCCATAATTGCTGAAGATTAAGTCTCGACCATGCCCTTCTCCAGCAGTTCTTCGTCGCTTAGCCACAGATCGGGAATATTCGCGGAGCCTAGGCGAAGAATGTCTTCCAACGCGCCTCGCACTTCGCGCAGCCGGAAGTCCACGCCAACTTTTTCCAGTAAATCGATCAGCGCTTGTGCGCCTTCGGCAAGCTTGGCTTTCGGGCGCACACCCGTTTTGTCCAGCCGATGATATGTGACGATGTAGAAGGCGTTTAACGCGGCACCGTGCCGCACAATGTGCAGAAACCCTCGGGCCTTCGGCTGATTCGCCAGTTTTGCGGCTAGTGCGGCTCCAGTGGGAAGTGCGCTCATCGCGATTCCTCCTTGGCTTTCCGCATCAGCTGCACCCGCTGGTGCTCCCGCAATTCTCGCATTTGTAGCAGGCCCCGTTGGGGACCATGAGCATGCCGCATTCGGAGCAGGTAGGCGCACCTTCATGCGCGTCGCGCGGTGTCGTGCTTACGGGCTCGCCGGCGTGAGGTGGTACGGAGGTTGCCACAGTATGGGGCATTAGCCCGCCTCCAAAACCGACCTTGTCGGCAACGACCACTCCGTTCAGCTTCAGATATTCCGACGATATAAACCGGCCACCCAACCAACGCGCGATATAGTCCAGCACCGACGTGGCGAAACGGATGTTCGGATTCGCGGTAATTCCGCTGGGCTCAAAACGAGTGTTGAGCAGCTTGTCCACCAACACCTTCAGAGGCACACCATATTGCAAGCCAATCGAAAGCGTCAGCGCCAAACCGTCCATCACGCCCGAAAGTGTCGAGCCTTCCTTGGACATCTTGATGAAAATCTCGCCGGGCCGCTTGTCCTCATACATGCCGACGGTAATGTAGCCTTCGTGGCCGCCGACACTGAATTTGTGCGTAACCGAGTCGCGCTCGACTGGCAGCTTCTCCCGCTGCGTGCGCGCAAACAGTTCCCGCTGTACCGGTTCAGCCACCACTTCTACCTTCTTCTCTTCCTTTTTATTTCCCGCGGCGTTGAGCGGCTGCGAACGCTTCGAATTGTCGCGGTAAATGGCCACGGCCTTCAGTCCCATTTTCCACGAATCAATATACGCGTTCATGATGTCTTCGACAGTGGAATCTTCCGGCATATTGATGGTCTTGCTGATTGCCCCGGAAAGGAACGGCTGGGCCGCCGCCATCATTTTCACGTGGCCACGCCAGGCGATCGAGCGTCCACCCGCGGTGGCCAGTGAGCAGTCAAACACCGGAACGTGCTCGGACTTCAGGAAAGGCGCGCCATCGATGCGCCCGTTCTTGTCGATGTAGCTGACGATTTCGCTGGTTTGTTCGGGCGTGTAGCCGAGCTTCATCAGCGCCTGTGGCACGGTGTTGTTCACGATCTTGATGACGCCGCCGCCCACCAGCTTTTTCATCTTCACCAGCGCGAGGTCTGGCTCAATTCCAGTGGTGTCGCAATCCATCATGAAGCCGATGGTGCCGGTGGGCGCCAGCACGGTCACTTGCGAATTCTTGAAGCCGTGCTTCTCGCCCAATTCCAGCGCGCTGTCCCATGCGCCCTGCGCGCCCAGGTACAAATCGCCCTGCACGTGCTCCGGCCTGATCCCGCGCACGGCGTTGCGGTGCATGCGAATCACGTCCAGCATCGGCTCGCGATTCTCTTCGAATCCCGGAAATGGACCCAAGCGCTCCGCCACCCGAGCGGATTGCGCATAAGCTTCGCCGCACATCAACGCGGTGACCGCGCCAGCCACATCGCGGCCTTCATCGGAATCGTAGGGCAGCGCCATGGACATCAGCAGGGCGCCCAAGTTCGCATAGCCCAAACCCAGCGGCCGGAAATTGTGCGAATTCTCCGCAATCTTCGGAGTCGGATAGCTCGCATTGTCCACCAGGATTTCCTGGGCGGTAATGGTCACGTCGACAGCGTGTTTAAACGACTCCACGTTGAATTGCCCATTCGAACCCACATACTTCATCAGGTTCAACGAAGCGAGGTTGCACGCCGTGTCATCCAGGAACATGTACTCGCTGCAAGGATTACTGGCGTTGATTCGCGCGGTTTCCTTGCAGGTATGCCAGCGGTTCACGGTTGTGTCGTACTGCATGCCGGGGTCGCCGCATTGCCATGTGGACTCCGACACTTTGCGCAAGAGTTCCCGCGCGCTCAGCTTTTCATTCGGCTGGCCATCCGTGACGTTTTTGGTCCACCAATCCTTATTCTCTTGCACAGCGCGCATGAAATCATCGGTGACACGCACGGAGTGGTTGGCATTCTGGAAGAAAATCGAACTGTAGGCTTCGCCGTCGATGGCCGCATCGTAGCCCTGCTCGATGAGCACCTGAGCCTTGCGCTCTTCCTTCATCTTGCATTCGATGAATTCCACGATGTCCGGATGGTCGATGTTCAGAATCACCATCTTGGCCGCTCGCCGGGTTTTCCCGCCGCTCTTGATGACGCCCGCGAACGCGTCGAATCCCTTCATGAAGCTCACCGGACCCGAGGCAATCCCGCCGCCCGAAAGCGTTTCCTTGCTGCCGCGCAGCGTCGAAAAATTCGTCCCGGTTCCCGAGCCCCACTTGAACAGCATTCCTTCCGTGCGCGTCAGTCCCATGATCGATTCCATGCTGTCGTGCACGGAATTGATGAAGCAGGCGGAACACTGCGGCTTGGGCTGCACGCCCACGTTGAACCACACCGGCGAGTTGAAACTCATTTTCTGTTCCACCAGCAGGTGTGTCAGTTCGTCCTTGAACGCGTCGCGGGATCCTTCATCCGCAAAGTAGCCGCCTTCTTCACCCCAGCGCACAATCGTATTCACCACCCGGCTGATCAGTTGTCGCACCGAGCCTTCGCGCTCCGGCGTTCCGGGCTTGCCATGGAAATACTTGCTGGTCACGATATTGGTTGCGGTCTGCGACCAACTTTTCGGTACCTCGACACCTTCCTGCTTGAAAATCGTTACGCCCTTTTCATTGCCGATCTGGGCCGTTCTCTTTTCCCACTCCACACGGTCGAACGGCGACGCTTTGCCGTCCGTAAAGTACCGCTCGAACACGAGTCCACCCGTGTTCAGGGCTCCCTTCTCTCTCTTCAGTTCTCTCCCGTTAATTGCCGGCTTCACGGTGGCCATCCTATTTCCTCCCCGCTCAGGTTTCCCGACGTTTCGCGGGGAACCTTTCTATTTTACTCCTCTGCGTTGGCAGAGGTGCGGAAGCTAAGTCCCGCGCAACTCTCGATTCCTGGCCAATATGCGTCCCCCGTTTTCACCAAAAGACGCAAAAAACAAACGCGCCGTTCTGGGCCGGCGTACCCGCTCGGCTGAACAGCGGCTCTCCGCACTACTGAAAATAGCTGCGCGGAGGTTGCATTTCGCGCTCGTGTTTTTCGGTGATCACGGGCTGGTTGCGTGGCTAGTGTCGGTCCAAGCAAATCCCCGACTCGGACCGTCTGGCGCTTCCACGTTCCCCCGAATCTGGATTCGCAGTATCAATCTGTGTGCCGAGGCTGTCAAGAGAAAATCACAAAATCTCGGCGAAGTTTTTCCCAACACGCCTATATCTTGTGGTGCTGTTTCAGGAATGCGCGCCTTTACTTTCTCTAAATCATTTGCATCCAACTCTGTATGAGTCGGTTTCGTTTTGGTTTTCTACTTTTATTTTTCCTCAGCTTTCCTCAATTTTTTTCTGCCCAGCAACTTCAAACAGTTTCCGTTTCGAAAAATCATCCGGAGTTCGCGGAAAGAATTCACATTGACGGAGTGAAAGACGCCGGCAAACTCGGACCGCATCTCTATCGCGGAACGCAACCGAACAAAAAAGGATTGCGCAATTTGAAAAAGCTCGGCGTCACGACGATTGTCGACCTTCGCGGCGAATTCCGTCACGAAAGCACCAAGGAAAGGAAAGAGTCAGAAGCTCTCGGCATGCATTTCGTGCTCATTCCTGGCAACGGCTGGAGCCCTCCCACGGACAAACAAATGGCGGAGTTTTTCTCGATCATCGCGCACCGCCCACAGAACACCATTTTCATTCACTGCTGGCTCGGCGGAGACCGCACCGGCGTATTTCTCGCTGCCTACCGCATCGCCTTTGACCATTGGTCTGCGGAGCACGCGCTCGAGGAAATGCACGCGTTTCATTTCAAGGCATTCTGGCATCCCGCAATGAAAAAGTACGTAAGAGAATTTCCGAAGCGACTGGAAACATCTCCGGCCCTCGCTCCGTATCGTAACGCCGAGGAGCCCCACTCCGCCTCTGCAGTGCGGGGCAAGCCGCCTGAGCGCAGTTACCACCGGCCAATCCGGAGTGTGGCAGCCTACCCGATTCGCCCAGTACCGACGTACTCTTCCCCGTGTGACTCCTGCTTCATTTCCCTTTCCGCCCCGTCCCTCTATCCTTCCTCAGTAGCGCTGCTTCTCTCAGCGTGCTGAGGAGAACGTCTGTGCAAGTTGGCCGGTATCAACTTCATGAAACCCTGGGCGTGGGCGCCCAGAGCCGCGTCGTTCGTGGTCATGATCCGCTGATTGATCGTTCCGTAGCCATTAAGTTGTTCTCGCCCGACCTGGCTCGGGGCAACGCTCGCCATCACTTCCTTCGCGAAGCTCGCGTCGTTGGAAAGCTGGCTCATCCCGCCGTTATCACCGTGCACGACATGGGCATCGACGAGGCCACCCAGGTGCCTTATCTCGTCATGGAGATGGTGGAAGGGCAATCACTGGAAAAAATCATTGCCAAGGGCAGCATTGCTTATCCCACGGCTTGCGAATGGGCTGCTCACGTAGCCGAAGCCTTGGCGGTTGCGCATCGCCGCGCGGTGATTCATGGAGACATAAAGCCCGCGAATATCCTGATCACCAACGATAATCGCGTGAAGCTGACGGACTTCGGCATGGCTCGCTTGGCCAGCCATCAAACCGATTCGGCAGTTCGCGGTACGCCTGCCTATTGGTGTCCCGAACAGATTCTGGGTCGTGCGCAAGACGCCCGATCCGACATTTTCTCGCTTGGCGTAGTTCTTCACGAAATGCTAACCGGTATCAACCCGTTTGGCGGTGACTCCATTCCCACGGTTTGTAGCCAGATCCTCTCTTCCGTGCCACTGCCTCCGTCTCGCTCTAACCCCTCGATTCCCAGCGCCTTGGACGAGATCGTGGCCTCGTGCCTGGTCAAGGAGCCGCAACTCCGCCTCTCTTCGGCGGAAACGCTGGCCGAGCAGCTCTTCCCTATAGCGCGTCGTCAAGCTGCTCCCGTTCAATCGATAACCCACCCGGAGCCTTCGTTGCGGTCTCGTGCGGCCCGGCTTCTTCGCTCCGCCTGACACCGCAGATTTTTTGCCGATTCATCAAACTTTGCCAGCACTCATCTCGTCTATACCGGCTGGAGGCACTCATCATGACTTCTCGCCGCGCTCTCACCGCATCGGCCATCATCATTTGGGCGGCTGTCGCCATCACCGCTGCCCCTCGCGCCCTTTCCCATCATCATGCGCGTCTAACGATGGCTTCCGCCGAGGATTCACCGGCTGAGAGCTGTTCAGATCTGCACATCCGTTTCGACCACCGAGACTCCGTCGTCCAATCCGAGGAGCGCACCATCACCAAAGCGGAAGCTCCCACGCTGCGAGTCCAAGCGGAATCCAACGGCGGGCTGGATATTCGAGGTTGGGACAAGGACGATTACTCGGCCACGCTCTGCAAAGCTGCGGAGGCTGGTCCGGATGCCGACTCCGTTCTTTCTCAAATCCATCTGTCGTTTCAAAGTGGATTGCTCAAAGTGACTGGCCCTGCTTCGCACAATCATTGGGCCGCACACATCCTGCTGCGCGCGCCCAAAGCAGCGGTGCTCGACGTACAGACCCACAACGGCCCCATGACCATTTACAACGTCAACGGCAACGTGAAAGCTCGCGCCCAAAACGGTCCGATGACCGTGACGCGCTGTTCCGGCGAACTCGATCTGGCGACGGAAAACGGACCGCTCACTTTGGAAGAGAACAGTGGCAAGCAAAATGTTCGCTCGGAAAATGGGCCACTGACGCTTACGCTTTCCGGTGATTCTTGGACTGGCGCCGGGTTGGAAGCGCGCTCGACGAACGGTCCGGTCACGCTGGAAGTGCCTTCCGGCTACAAGTCCGGCGTCCTCCTCGAATCCGAAGGGGGGAGCCCGTTCCAGTGCAACGCGAGCGTCTGTTCGGAAGGCCGCAAAACCTGGGATGACGATCATAAGCGCATCGAGTTTGGGTCCGGTCCCACGCTTGTCCGCGTCTCCACCACAAACGGGCCCGTGTCCGTCCGCTAACCCATCCCGACCTGCGCGTTCCGTTCGCGCTCGCACGCGTTCCACAAATCGTTTGTACCCGCCATAAACTACTTGCTGCATTTCTCCAAATTGGGCACAATTTTCATTGCTCTGGGCCACCCACCGTCCCATCACCCGGGTTTGCAGTAAATTTCCCCTTGGGTGCTCAGGGGTCTCACTATGTCACTGTTTTTTTGGATTGTCGTTGCTGCTGCCATCGGCGCTTTGGGCGTCGGACTCTTCCTCATGGTGCGCACGCGTAAACAGCAGCTCTGGGAAGAACTGGTCGAGGAAAAGCCCGCGAAATCCCACACCACGGAATCAATACAAAACTCCGATGCCGCCGAACGCCCCGAAATCAAGATCGATGAATTCGACGATTCTGAGTTGCTTCAGGATGAACAGATGAATACACCTACTATTTCGCAGTCTCATCGTGACATCGACCTTCGCCGCAGTTCTCGCGTCGAACGCCCCATTTCCCTGGTGGTTCTGGGCACCAATCGTCGCGGCGAAATATTCCAGGAGCGCACGTCCGCGCTGTCTGTGAATTTGCACGGCTGCCGCTATACCTCGCGTCACGAATACGCTCCGGAAGGCTGGGTCACACTGCAAGTGACCGGGACCGATGGCGCGAATTCGCGTCCGGTGCGCGCTCGGGTCCGTTCCGTGTTTACTGCTCAGAACTCTCGTGAACTGTGCCAGGTCGGCGTGGAGCTGGAGAACCCCGGAAACGTGTGGGGTATCGCCACGCCACCGGAAGATTGGCAACGAGTGCTCGGGCAGAGTTATGCGAACTCACGTAATGGTTCGGCGGCCGTCGCGGTTGCCAATGCAGGTTCCACGACCTCCTCCGCCGCGGAAGGCGTATCGAGCGCTGCCAGCGAGCGCAGGGCCGAGGTGACGGTTTTCCCCGGCGCGACGGCTGTTGCTACCGAGGATTCGGCAGACAAGGACAATCCGCCTACGAAAGCGGAACGCGTGGTGGTCACGGCCGAGCAATTGCTCCAGGCGTTGCAGGGCAAACTGCAATCGGCTGCCGACCGCGCCGTGCAAGCGTCGCTTTCCACGCAAATCGACGATGCGGTGAAAGCCGCGCTTGGCAAAATTGAAGATGGGTGGAAGGCTAACGTCCGGCAAACCGAAGAATTTTCTGCCGCGCGCATGACCGAAACTCAGGCGCTTTGGGAGAAGGAGCTGCACGACTATCGCGACCGCGCGGAAGACGTTGCGCGCCGTATCGAGGCGCTCACTTCTTTGGCGCAGCAGGCACTGGGCGATTCCCAGAAATTCGTGGAACGCATTGCGTCGGATACCGCGCCCCAGTTGCAAGCACGCGTGACTGATTCCCTCACCCGGGCACACTCCGATTTCGAGACCCGTACAGCCGAGTTATCCGCCCGCCATTTGACTCAGCTCAATGAAAATTTGCAGCGTGCCGTCAGTGCCGCGAGCTCGCAGCTCGATGACACCGTGGCGCGGGCGCAAGCAGCCGTTGCCGCGGCAAGCACTCCTGCGGTGCCACCCGTTACTGCCGAGGAGTTGCAATCGGAACTCAATTTGTTGCGCGCGGAAAGCATGGATCGCGTGGAGAAGCGTCTTGGTGGGCTTTTCGCCGGTGTCGAGCAGCAACTCGAAAGCACCCGCAATCGCGCAAACGAAATCGCGCAGCAACTCGAAGGGCTGGCCCTCGAATCCCGCCAGGCGCGCGCGCAACACGAACAGGGGCTCGCCGAGCTTCGCTCCCTTGTGTCTACTCACGAACCCGGCATATCGCAAGAGCACATGAATTCCGTCTTAAATTCTTCGCGGCAACAAATCTTCAATCACGTGGAGTGGCGGATTGGCGAGATCTCCGCGAAATATGAGGAGCACTTAAGTCAGCTGCAGAGCCGCTCCGATGCTCTTGCTCAGGAACTCGAGAAGGTCTCTACCGAAACTCGCGAACGTCTCACGGAAACTCTCGCGCTCGCCGAACGCACCCCTCGCGGCTTGGCCCCCCAGGATCTGGCCACCATCGAGCAGTCCGTCGGCCACGCCATTCGGGAATTCGAAAACTCAGCGGCCCGGGTTTCCGACCGCCAATTGATCCGCATGATGGAACAGAAGCAGGTGGTTACCCGTGAAGCTTCCCTGGAACTGGAAGCGCGCGCCAGTGAAGTGCGCTCGCTGCTTCAGAAAGCTTCGAACAACACAACGGAAGAATTCCGGCGCCGCGTCGAGACCCAGGTCGATGAACTCATGACGGAATCGAACGAGCGCTTGGTCTCCTCCCTGGCATCCCTCGACGCCGAAAGTCGCGCGAAAGTGGAGCAGCGCCGTCGCACCCTGGAAGCCGATGTAGCCCGGGCCGCGGAGCAATCCACCATGGAGTTCCGCTCGGGCATCAAGGCGTTCCTGTACTCTTGCCTCGTCGCGGCGGTCAGTGCCGTAGACCAGCACGCGCAAACTACGCTTGCGGGACTGTCGACCGATCCCGCCAACATCCTGCAGCGCGCCCTGGACACGAAAGCCAACGAGCCTTCCTCCGCGGAAAGCCCCAGCGATTCTCCCCTGCCACCCAAGGCAGCCACCAACTCCCAATAGCCACCATCGGCGCCAGCACCGGAGCACCTTGTAGCGCCGGCATCCTGCCCACCCTCTTCGTAGGGGTTCAGCATGATGGACCCAGTTTGGCAGGATCGATCATGCCTGCCGCGGGCCCGGCTTTGCAGCCCCCCTTCTGAGACGGGCCGTTTTTGGCCGTGTTTACCGGTGCGAACGCTGCAAGAAACTTTTCTACTCTCCATCCGCGATATACCAGTACAGTCAGTTATCTCGCTCAGGCAACATCGCTCGTGTAATTCGCATCCGTTGCAGTAAGTCCCCAGATCCTTCAGCGGAGATTGCCCATGGCCCGAACCTGTCTCTTGCTGTCCGTACTTGTGTGCGTTTCACCACTGGTCAACGCGCAACAAAAATCCGCAGTCCCCGCCAAATCCAACAGCTCGCCGACAGCCATCGCCCCGCAAGCCGAACCTCGCGCGTCCGAAGCGCCGGAAAAACTACCGGTGCGCCGGGTGGTGCTGTACAAAAACGGTATCGGGTATTTCGAACACCTCGGACGCGTCACCGGCAGCCAGGATGTGCACATCGATTTCACCAGCGCGCAACTCAACGATGTGCTGAAGTCGCTCACCGTGCTCGATCTTTCCGGCGGCCGCATCACCGGAGTGGATTACAACTCCGAAGCTCCGCTGGCGCACCGTCTGGCCGCCCTGCGCCTCGCCCTCGGCGAGAAACCTACGCAATCGGAATTTCTGGGCGCTCTCCGTGGCGCCCGCATTGAAGTTCGTAGCGGTGCCGCCGCTCCCATCACCGGAAAGCTGCTCAGCGTTGAACGCAAAACCCGCTCGAGCACCTCGTTCACCGTCGAGACCGATGAAATTTCGTTGATTACCGATGCCGGTGAAGTGCGGTCCGTCGATCTCAACCCGCAAACTTCGATCCGCATTCTCGATCACGATCTTCAAGTTGAAGTCGGCCGTTATCTTGGACTGGTTGCGGCCGCGCGCGATCAGGACATTCGCCGCATGACCATTTCCACCACCGGCTCGGGCGAACGCAATCTTTACGTCAGCTACATCAGCGAAGTTCCCATCTGGAAGACCACCTATCGCATCGTCCTGCCCACCAAAGCGGACAAAAAGCCGCTGCTGCAAGGCTGGGCCATTGTGGACAACACCGTCGGTGAAGATTGGAACAATGTGGAACTCTCGCTGGTCGCCGGCGCGCCCCATTCTTTCATCCAACAACTCTCGGAGCCCTACTACGGACGTCGCCCAGTGGTCGCGCTTCCGGAAAATGTGCAACTTGCACCGCAAACACACGCTGCCACGTTGGCCGGCGGGAACGGAAGCTTAAGCGGTACAATCACCGACTCAAGCGGCGCGGTCGTCGCCGGAACCACTGTTCGCCTCCTCGACGAAAATGGTCTGCAAGTCGCCACCACGTTCACCGACAGCACCGGCAATTATTCCTTTTCGTCGCTTCCACCCGGCAACTACCGGCTTGAATCGGAGCACCCCGGATTCAAAAAGACCATCATGGCTCAGTTGAATGTGGGACCAGGCGAGAACCGGGTCGACAGCCGCCTGGAGATCGGCGCTTCTGCGCAATCAGTGATGATCACTGGGGCGCCGAACGCATTGATGACGGAGTCTTCGGAAGTGAGTGGCGGCGCACCCCAACCGCAATATATGAATCGTCCGCATGTTCCATACGGAAAAGGAGGGGGGCTTGGATCTGGCGAAGGTGGCGGTATGGGCGGTGGCACTTATGTCGCGCGTTTGCCGGAACCTTCATCGATTACAGCTTCGCGGCAGATGTCCGAGGCCGCAGCAAATGGGCAAGGCCTTGGCGACCTGTTCGAATACAAACTCAAAGACCGCGTCACCCTGAAGAAAAATCAGTCCGCGCTCGTCCCCATCGCGCAAACAGAAATTTCCGCCGACAAAGTCTCCTTGTGGAACAGCAACTCTGCAAATTCCGGCCGTCCCCTTCGGGCGCTCTGGCTCAACAACACCAGCCCGCTCACGCTCGATGGCGGCAGCTTCAGCGTGCTCGAAAATGAAGTCTTCGCCGGCGAAGGACTCACCGACCCCATCAAGCCCGGCGAACGCCGCCTGCTCTCTTATGCGACCGATCTCGGCCTGCTGGTCGAAATGCAAAAGTCCGGCGACCCGCAACACGTCACCCGCGTCAAAATCGCCAAAGGCGTCATGACGCAAACCAGCGAACTGCGCGAGCGCACCATGTATACCGTCCGCAACCAGGACGACTCGCCCCGCATTCTGGTTATCGAGCAACCCGCTCGCCCAGATGCCATGCTGGCCAAAGGCACCAAGGAACCCGAAGAACGCGCACCCGGTGTCTACCGTTTTAAGCTCGACGTCCCGCCCAAAACCACAGCCTCGCTGCCGGTCGAAGAAGTACGCGTATTGCAAAGCAATTTTCAGCTGTCGGGGATCGATGACGCGCAAATCGCCGTCTTCTCAAAGAATGGCGCCATCACGCCGGAGATGATGGCAGCCCTTCAGAAGATCGCTGCGCAAAAGACCATCGTCAACAAACTCGAGCAGGATATGGAAGATCGCCAAAAGGACATCGACCGCATTGTCGCGGACCAGGCGCGTCTGCGCGAAAACATGAAAGCTTTAAAGGGTAGCTCCGAAGAGAAAGCCCTACTGCAGCGCTACACCGGCGAACTGGATCAGCAGGAAACGCAACTCGATTCCCTGCGCAAGAATATTCAGGACACCGAAGCCCTGCGCGACAAAGCCAGCGACGAACTGGATACCATGGTCGACAATCTCCAGCTAGAATCCACATTCTGACGGCTTTACGTCGCTGCCGCCTCGCTGCAATCTATTCGTACCGCAGCGCTTCGACCGGGTCGAGCTTCGCCGCCTTCATGGCCGGCCAAACCCCAAAAATCAATCCGATACTCACGCTAATGGTGATTCCCGCCACCGCCGCCCACAAAGGCACAACTCCCGGCCAATTCAGCGCCACGCGAATCAGCAGCACCAGCAAAAACACCAAAATCAAGGCAAGCAGCCCACCCGCGCCGGTCAGGGTCATCGCTTCCAGCAGGAATTGCCAGATGATGTCTTTGCTCTTCGCCCCTATGGCCTTGCGTATGCCAATTTCCCGCGTGCGTTCCGTCACGCTTACCAGCATGATGTTCATTACGCCCACACCGCCGATCAGCAGTCCCATCGAACTCAACCCCACCATGACGATGTAGGTCATCAGCATGATCTTGTGAAACTCTTCTACTTCTTGTTCCGCGGTATTCACCGAAAAATTATCTTTGCCGCCCAGCGGAACATTGCGCCGCCGTTCCAACACTTCTTTAATCTGATCTACCGCGTCATTGAGTTTTCCGGGGTAGGCCTGCGCGCGCATATTGACATCCTGCGCGTCTGGATAAACCTTCTTGAAGGTGTTCAACGGAATCAGTACGCGACGGTCTTCGTCGCCCATACCAAATCCGCCTTTAGGCTTTTCGACTACGCCAATCACCTGAAAATCCGAACCATCGATCATGACGTCTTTGCCGATCGGATGGCCTTCCGGAAACAACACCGGCGCGACATTTTCCCCGAGCATCACCACCTTTTCCTTGTGCAGATCGTCTCCTTCGCTGATAAACCGTCCCTCCAACGCAGATGCATTGGCGTAGACTGTCCCGAAGTTCGCCTGCACCCCGCGGAAATCAATCGCCGAGACCGACCCCGCCTTGGTGCGCACCGTATGCACATGATCCCAATCCGTCTGCAGAAATGCCGTCACATCCTTCACCGCGGGGCACATCGTCATGAGCGCTTTCGCATCCTCGAGCGTAAGCGGTTTCCGTTGAATTTCTTCCAGTGGAGGGGGCCCGCCATGCCGGCCTTGATCCCACTTGGTAATAAAAGCGGTATCCGCGCCGAACTGATTGACGTTTTCCTGGATCTTCTGATCGAACCCGGTGAGCAGCGCCGCAACCAACATGATCACACTCACACCCAAAACCACGCCAAACACCGTGAGTGCGCTCCGCAGCTTGTGCGACCGCAGCGTATCCATCGCCTGCTTCAGATTTTCCCCGTACGCTTGTGCCACGTCTTCTCCTTACCCATCCGCCCGCAACGCTTCAATCGGGTCCAGCTTCGCCGCGCGCATTGCCGGGAAAATCCCAAAGAAGAGTCCCACCGCGGTGGCCAAGCCCAGCGACAGTATCACCGCGACGAGCGGTGTTTCTAGCGGGAACGAAAACAGACCCTTCGCCACAAAGATGATCAGGTACGCGCCAACAACTCCCATCAAGCCGCCCATCGCCGCAAGGACCGAGGATTCGATCAGAAATTGCAGCAGGATATGCCGCTTCCGGGCACCCACGGCCCGGCGCAACCCGATTTCCCGCGTGCGCTCCGTAACGCTCGCCAGCATGATGTTCATGATCACGATGCCGCCCACCACCAGAAAAATACTCACCAGCGCCATGGCCACAAACGCCAGATTGCCCGTCAAGTCGTGCCAGAGTTTCATGATCGAGTCGGAACCCAGAATCGCGAAATTATCCGGCGCGTCATACGGCAGATGCCGCCACGCACGCATGTACATACGCGCCTCGTCCTGGCTCGCCTGCATCAGTTCCGCGTTGGGCGCCTCCACAAAAATCGTGACCCAGTCGTTCTGGGTATGCCAACCCTTTCGAAACGTGTTCATGGGCATGATCATGTAATTGTCTTGCGACTGTCCGAAGGCGCTGCCCAGCGGTTCCGCCACGCCGATCACTTCATACGTGTGCGTTTGCACCCGGATCGTCTTGCCGATGGGGTCTTCGTTCGGAAAAAACTTTTGCACCAGGTCCGGACCGATGAACACCACATCCGCGCGGTGCTCGTCGTCGGAAGGCGTGATGAACCGCCCCTGCGCGATATCCAGGTTTCGAACATCCGCAAAATTCGCCGTCGCCCCCATCATTTGCGTGTTTTCCATGATGGCGTTGCCGCTTTTGGTCTGGACGTTGCGGTCCTCTTCCGCCGCTACAGCCCTCGCCAGCTTCATAGCCCCGCTAAGCCGGTCGTAATCGTCCATCTCGATCATCGGACGCTTCTGCGCCTTGATGAACGCATCCTGGCTGGTGATGATTCCGAAGCGGTCCACCAGAAACACGTTCGCGCCCAGGTTCGCCACCCGCGTCGCCACGTAGAGATTCAGCCCGGCGATCATGCTCATGACCACGACCAGCGTCAACACCGCCAAAATCACCCCCAGCAGTGTCAGGAAGCTGCGCAGTTTGTGCGCGCGCAACGCATCCAGCGACAGTTTCAAGGTCTCGACAAACGTACGCCACCCGCGCTTATAGCGTTCCGCGCGCGATAGTGTCGCGCCATTCGTAACCGCCGGCGCTACTCTAAACCCCTCCAGGGGCACTACACCCATTGTGTTCTCCGCTACTTACAAATACGCTGGTATACCCCGGTTTGTTTCTGAATCCACCTAGTTCTCGTCTGTTAGACGTGCGGCAGGCAGGTCCATCTCGCCGTTCGGCGTAATGCACCAGTTTAGAAGGTACTTCCTTCCGGGCAGGATGTCTGTGACCCCTCGCGAGCTTACCAGCGCCACAACTCTATTGTACTGAAGAACTTACTCCGGCTCCAGGAAACATCCGGCATTCCGCTGCGCTCACCGAGGGCCTTTACTCATATCTCAGCGCTTCCACCGGATCCAGCTTTGCGGCTTTCATCGCCGGCCACACACCAAAAATTAATCCGATACTCACACTCACCGCCACTCCGATCACCGCCGCCCACACTGGTACCACTCCCGGCCACTTCAACGTCAGCCGCACAATGACCACCAAACCATTCACCAGTACCAACGCCAGCAAACCGCCAACCCCTGTCAATGTCATCGCCTCCAGCAGGAATTGCCACGTTATGTCGCTTTGCTTCGCGCCAATCGCCTTGCGCACCCCAATTTCCCGGGTTCGCTCGGTCACGCTCACCAGCATGATGTTCATCACTCCGATCCCGCCAACCAGAAGCCCCACGGAACTGAGCACCACCATCGCTAACGCTACCTTGTCCACGATTTGATGAAACTGCTGCACCTGCTCTTCCGCCGTGGATACCGAGAAATTTTCCTTCCCGCCATACGGCACATTCCTTCGCCGCTCCATCACTTCCTTGATCTGATCAACAGCCTGCGACAGCATTCCCGGGTACGCCTCCGCGCGGATGTTTACGTCGTCTGCCGCCGGATAAATTTTCATCATCGTTTTGTACGGAATGAGCACGCGGCGGTCTTCCTCGTCCGCTCCGAATCCGCCCTTGGGCTTCTCCAACACGCCGATGACTTGAAACGCGGCCCCATCGATGAACGCATCTCGTCCAATCACGTGGCCACCGGGGAACAGCACTGGGGCAACACTCTCGCCGATGACCGCAACCTTTTCCTTGTGCAGGTCGTCTCCGTCGCTGATGAATCGCCCTTCTTTCAGCGTGGCGTTCGCATACACCAATCCGAACGCCGCTTGCACCCCACGGAAATCGATCGCGGTCACTTGCCCGGCGCTACTGCGTATCGAATGCGTGGTATCCCAGCGCGGTTCCACCCATGCCGTCGCGCTCTTCACCGCCGGACAGCGTTCTACGATCGCGTCGGCGTCTTCCGGGCTCAGCGGTTTGCGTAAACGCTCCTCCAGCGCGGGTGGGCCGTTGCGGCTCTGATCCCATTTGCTGACGAAAGCCGTATCCGCGCCGACCTGATTGATTTGTTCTTCCACTTTGCGGTCGAAACCGGTAATTAGCGCGGACACCAGCATAATCACGCTTACGCCCAGCACCACTCCAAACACTGTCAGCGCGCTGCGCGTTTTGTGCGTCCGCAGCGTGTCCATCGCCTGCTTCAGATTTTCGCCGTACGCCTGTGCCATACCGTCAGCCGTCCGCTCGCAACGCTTCGATCGGGTCCAGTTTTGCTGCTCGCATCGCCGGGAAAATCCCAAAAAACAGCCCCACTGCGGTCGCCAGCAGCAGAGAAAGGATGACCGCGCTGATCGGCATGTCCATGGGAAATGAAAACGCAGTCTTCACGAAAATCACGATCACAAACGCCGTGATGATCCCGATCAGCCCACCCGTTGCCGCCAGCAGCGCCGACTCCGTAAGAAATTGCAACAGAATGTGCTGCTTTCGTGCCCCCAAACTGCGCCGCAACCCGATCTCCCGCGTGCGTTCCGTCACACTGGCCAGCATGATGTTCATGATCACGATGCCGCCTACCACCAGGAATACGCTCACCAGCGCCATGGCCACGAACGCCAAATTGCCGGTCAATTGATTCCACAGCGCCATGATTGAATCCGACCCCAGAATCCCGAAATTGTCAGCATTGCTGTATGGGATATGCCGCCACGCCCGGAACAGCATGCGCGCTTCTTCCTCCGCGGATTCCATCGACTCCGCGTTTTTCGCCTGCACAAACACTGCCAGGGAATCGTCGGGTTTGTGCCAGCCCTTCAGATAAGTTCCCAACGGCAGCAGCAAATAATTGTCTTTCGAGCGCCCCAGCGCGCTGCCGATCCTAGTCCCTACTCCAACGACTTCATACGTGTGCGTGTCCGCGCGCACCGTCTTTCCAATTGGATCGACATTCGGAAAAAATTTCTCCGCCAGGTCCGCGCCAATGAATGCTACTTCCGAGCGATGCTCCTCGTCCGCGGGTGTGATGAATCGTCCCTCCGCGATACCCAGATTCTCGATCTCTGCGTAGTTGGACGTCACTCCAATCACTTGCGTATTTTCCATGAGCGCGTCGCCGCTGCGCGTCTGGGAATTCTGCCGGTCGTAACCCGCCACTTGCCTGGCCAGTTGCGCCGTCTCGCGATAGCGCTCGAATTCCTCCAAAGTGATCAGCGGCCTTTTTTGCGCCGCGACCCACGCCTGTTCACTGGTGATAATTCCAAAACGATCGATCACGAACACGTTCGCGCCCAGGTCCGCCACTTTGTCCGCAATATATTTGTTCAGGCCGGCGATTACGCTCATCACCGACACCAGCGTAGCCACCGCCAGGATTACCCCCAGCAACGTAAGGAAGCTCCGCAGTTTATGTGCCCGCAACGAATCCAGCGCCAGTTTCAGGGTTTCATGGAACGTCACCCAGCCCTTGGAATACCGCCGCGGCTTCACGGCAGACTCCGACCGCTCACGCCCAAATCCGGGCGCACCAGCAAGATTTTCAATTGGGGTTACTCCCAAGACGAGTCCACCTCAGGGCAACTGCGTTTCTGTGACAATACACCTATTTCTCGCAGAAGCAAGATAACTCCAGCCCCGATTTGCTTTCCACCCCTCCCCTGTTACCCTGAGGGTTTCTGGCTCGATCCGGCCGTGCGAAGCTCATCGCCCAATTGTTTTGCGTCACGAGACCGGCCAAGCCCATTGGAAACACTGGAACATGCTCTTGTCCCCTAATCCTGACCAGGAACTCAGCCAGCTGTCCGCGTGGATAGGTCGCCGGCCAGAAGGATGCACCGCTCTTTTTCTGGTCATCGCGTGCCTCTCGACCTTCGCTTCTGCCCAGAATCCACCGCAGAGCGCCAGCTCCACGGAAGAGCCGTCCGCACTTTTCACACGTGTCATTCAGAATGAGAAGAACAGCGAGATGTTGCTCGATGAATATGCGCGCACCAAGCTGGTTGAGAAGCGCAGGACCGCCCATGATCCCAAGCCGCTTACCGTTTCTTGTGTACGCCAGTTTCCCGATGGTCCCGGCATGGCCACTATCCCGCTAACCACGGATGGCCAGCTCCCCAACCCCGACCTATACCGTAGCGAACTGGAAAAAATTGAAAAGTATCTCCTCTGGATCACTGAAGACGGACCTTCGCAAAAAGACGCGTATGCGCGAGCCGAACACAAGCGCAAAGAACGGTTCGAACTGATGGAAGCAACGCATCTGGCGTTTCGCTTCACCTTTGAAGGGAACGAGCAGCGTGGTGGCCGCACCCTGCTTCGCTACTCCATGGTGCCCAACCCCGAATATCATCCCACCACCCGCAATACTGTCATTTTCACCCGTGTGCGCGGCACCATCTGGGTTGACGAGCAAACCTCACAACTCGCCAAAATTGACGGCTCGGTCACTGAAGACTTTTCCATCGCCGTGTTTCTGGCCAAGGTCTACAAGGGCAGTCACTTTATGCAGGAGCGCTACGAAATCGCACCGGGAGTCTGGGAGCCCACCTTTGAGCAATATGATTTCGACGGTCGAAAGTACATCGTGCCATTTGCGATTCACGAGCGCACCTTCTACTCCGACTATCAGCACGTCGGAGCGCCAAAGGAGGCTCTCGCGTTCGTACGTGCCCAATTGAGCAAACTACCCGCAGACCCGCCCTCCCAATGACCGTCGATGCTCTACACTGAGTACAAGTACTTATCCAGCCGGTCGGGAGATGCCACCATGGGTCGGCTCCTTGCTTGCCTTTTGCTCTTCGTAGCCTTGCTTTTTGCCACGATCCCCGCACACGCGCAGTCTCCCGATCAGAGCAGTGCTCCCGCGAGCACCGCAAAACCCGCCGACGCGCCGCCTTCCTCCAGTTCGCCGGCAACACCCGCGCCCGCGCCAGAAAAGAAGAAACCAAAGAAGGTTTGGACCGACGATGACATTCACTCGGTCAAAGGTGAAGTGTCCGTCGTGGGTGATGGAAGTGCCGCCAGTTCGAAGGGAACCACATCAACAAGCGGCGCAACATCAGGAGCAGCGGATGCGCACCAAACCATGGTCGAGAATTACCGTAATCAGATTCAGAACTATCAGGCCCAGATCGACAGCATCGATAAACGAATCGCCCAGCTCAAAAACTTTAAAGGCGAAAATACCGCCCCTTCCGGTGGTATCAACATAAATCACGGCTACGACATGGTTCCCCTCGAGGACCAAGTGAAACAGCTGGAAGAAAAGAAAAAGCAACTGAAAGCCAAGATCGAAGACACCGAAATCGAAGCCCGCAAAAACGGCGTCGACCCCGGGGACCTACGCTAACAGCTTCGCGTCAATCACTGTTCGTCCTCGTCCGGCTCGGCCAACCCCCGTCATTCCGAGCCCACACCACCGTAGGGCCGCAGCACCGCTGCGCCCCATGCCCGCACAATCGCTGCGTCTTGAGCGCCTCCCCTTCCAACTCTCCGTCATTCCGAACGGAGTCCGCGCAGTGACGAATCTCTCTTTCTTCGGAGTTGTCGCAACATTGGCACTTCCTTTTACCTTCCGGAAGAGTAGAATCCGCTCATTGGCTGTGGTGGCCTTTGTGTTGACGGAGGTGGTCGATGGGTCGGATCGACTTCTTCCTGGGCGTATTTCTTTGTTCGTTTGCTGTTCCCGTTCCAACCCCAGGATTCTTGCTGTCCTCAGTACTGGAAAATTCAAATTCTTCCGTGACGGGTTCCGTGTATTCCGATGGAACCAATCGGCGCATACTTCAGGCGCGCGTTACTCTCTGTGATGAAGGTGGCGCTCTCATCGCCGAGAGCATCACCGGAGATTCGGGTGAGTTTTCGTTCCAGGGACTTCGTCCCGCTCACTACGTCCTGCGAATAACCGCGGCCGGATTCGAGCCCAGCGAATTGCCGGTGGATCTCATTTACACCTCTGACCGCGGCATCGTAGTCTCGCTGACGCCCACGCGAGCCGCTCCTGCTCCACCTCACAGTTCGGCCACCATTTCGGCGCGTGAACTAGCGCTGCCACCAGGCGCTCGCAATTTGCTGGACTCGGGTAAGAAAAAACTCAATACCGATAAGGACGCCCAGGCGGCACTCCGCGATTTTCAAGCCGCAACCCAGCAAGCCCCTGATTTCTATGAAGCGTACTACGAAACCGGACTGGCTTATCTCGCTTTACAAAATCCTGCGGAAGCGGAAAAGCAGTTTCGAAAATCCGTCGACTTAAGTCAGAAGAAATTTGCGGACGCCAACATTGCCCTCGGCACCTTGCTGCTTCACCGCAACGAAATGGCCGAAGGCGAATCGCTGTTGCGCGCCGGACTCTCCGGCAACCCGCACTCCTGGCCCGGTCAATTTGAACTTGGACAACTCGAATTGTCGCGTGGCCACATTGACCTTGCGCTGCTTGCCGCACGACAAGCGGCGTCACTCGCGCCGCAGCAACCGGTCGTGCACCGCCTGCTCGCCATCATTTTCCTGCGCCAGAAAGATTATTCTTCGCTTGCGTCCGCGCTTGATTCCTATATTGCCTTAGATCCGGATAGCCCAGCCGGATTACGCGCCAAAGAGCTTCGCGCCCAGACGCAACAGCAATTAGAAAACTCGCCCGCGGAAGCTGTCGGGGTGAAGTAATTGGGGGCGGACTGCTTGGCCGGCCGCTTCAGCGCACGCTGTAACGGTCATTTTCCTCGGCCGCGTCGTACACATACTGCACGTTCACCGGATGATTGCCCTTGCTGTCCGTGACGCGCACCGTTTCGATCAATTGTCTTCCGTCGGACGAAAGCTCAAACGTTCGGGTCACTTTCCCGTTGTGCGATCCTTTTTCGTCTGTCACCAGCTTCTTGTCATCCCAACGCGCGGACACCTGCTTGTAATCCGGGTCCTTCTGCTTTTCGATTTTTCGCCCATCGGTGTAGAACGATGTGCGGTGGTCGCGGTCGTCGGACATCAGCACTTCCGGATCGTCATCGAATTTCTGGGAAAGCTTCACTTCGCGCGGCGGATTTACGAAATCCCCCATGCTGTCGGAAGTGTCTCCACCTTGCGGACGTGGGTAGCCGCTCCCACCTCCTGGCCACGGGCCATTTACGCGCGGACCGCCATATCCGCCTCCCCCATTGCCGCGATTGCCATTGTCGCCCTGGCGGGATTGCTGGAGCTTCGCGCGTCCGTCATCGCTCTCGTCTTTGTTGAATTTCCAAAACCCCATAATGCTCTTCCGCGCGGGCATTTCCGGTTTCTTTGGTGGCGGTGGCGCAACCGGCGCAGGCGCACCGGGATCGGACGGCGGCGGAGTCAAAGGTCCCGGAGGCGCTTGCGCGCACAGCAGCCCACAAGCCAGTAAGCACGTTCCGCCCACCATCAGGATTTTGCTCATTTGCGTCATGAACTTACTTCCTCCACAACCCGGCGCTTCGGCCTTTCCCGACATTCCCTGGCCGGTTTACAAAAGTTCCTGTTACCTCGGCTTCCTTTGAGATTCTCTCGCCTACCGAAAAGGCTGCCTTGTCACGATGTGAGTAAGGACGTTCAGGCGCGGGAACCTGCTATGCCAGCCAGCCGTCCAGGTCCCGGGCCTTCTCCAGCAATGCCAACGCGCCCAGCTCTCGAAATTTTTTAGCGCGATGGCGATAGTCGTACTCCTTCTTCGAAAGAATCGCCATGAACGGCACACGCGCGGACTCCGCCGCCAGCGCGTCGTCGATATTGTCGCCGAGGTACAACGCCGTCTTGGGATTCCGGTCTGCCAAAATAATCTTCAAACCTTCGGCGCTCGGCTTCTTTTTTGCGTCATCCATGGTGATAATCGTGCGAAACGTCCGCGCCGCCGGCCATTTCTCGAAGGTGTACGTAAACTCCAGCCGGGTTCTCCCCGTAAACAGGTTCAACTCCCGATTCTTCCCCCATCGTTCTATCAATTTTGGCGTGACCAGCAGTTTCTTGGCCTCGGCCGTCTACTTGCCTGCCCAACACGGGACCCCAGGAAGTCTTCATAGCACGTCTTGAAAAGATGGTTGCGGGCGTTTGGTAGAAGCTGCGCGAAGACGCGTCGCGGGAGCGAAGCGGGTCCCGGACCCGCCGGTGTTGCAAGTGGCCGTTTGCGCGACTTTCGCGGGTGGTTATGCGGGCTGGTTGGGGTGGGTGGCGATCGCTTGTAGCTGCGTTAGCAGGGTGCGTAGTTGGGCGAACTTCCGGGTCCGAGCTGCTGTTCCCATTCGGCTTCGACCTCGCCGACGATGTCGCGGATCGCTTTGATTGCAGCGTGACCTCGGGCAGTGAGGCGGATGCGCTTGGAGCGTTGGTCGCTGCTGTCGGTTTCGCGGGTTAGGTATCCGAGTTGCTCGAGTTGGCCGAGGAGGTAGTTGAGCGCCTGTTTACTCATGCGGGTCTGGGTCGCGAGCTGCGATGGGCGCAGGTTCTCGGGGCCGGGGTATTGCAATACGTCTAGGTGCGCCGCGACGAGGTCGGTGTAGCCGCGCTCGTGCAGGCCGGCGAGCATCCGGTCGCGCACGGTCTCGCACGGGATCCGTAGCAGCGCGCCGATCAGGGGCGGCGGCGGCGAGGTCCATCTGCGGCCTCAGTAAAGTCGCTTGACAAACTCATGCGGCCGCAGTATACACTCGTCAAATCGCTTTACCAAGTGGCTCCGGCGCAAAAGGAGACATGAAAGACACGAAGGGAGCCGCGATGTACCAAGCCGCAGCAACGACACAATCACGGTCGGCGCGCTCGGCGTGCGCTTCCTGATCGAGGCCGCCGACTCCAACGGGAGCGCGTCGGTGTTCGAGTGCTATGTCCCCGCGAACTCGCGGATGCCGGCGCCCCACAGCCATGACGGCTTCGAGGAGACGATCTACGGGCTGGAGGGCGTCACGACCTGGACGATCGACGGCGAGACGGTCGAGGTCGGACCCGGCGAGGCGGTCTGCGTGCAGCGCGGGCGGATCCACGGGTTTGAGAACCACGGCAGCATCGACGCGAAGTTCCTCGCGATCGCGACCCCCGGCCGTGTTCGGGGCCGCCTACTTCCGCGAGATCGGCGAAGTGCTCGCCGCCACCGCCGGCGGCCCGCCGGACCTAGCCGCGATCGCCGAGGTGATGCGGCGCCACGGCCTGAGCCCCGCCCCACCGAACGCTGGCTGACAACGCCAACTGACCTACCCGCCCGTCCGGGCAGAGAGAACACGCCATGCCACTCCAGATCCTGACCCTCAAACTCGACGGCATCACTGCAGGCGACTACCTGGCCTGGTGCCGCGACCCTGACCCGCCAGCGCTTAGCTTCGCGCTGCGCTCGGTCCACGTCGACGCGAACCCCCTCGGCGACACCATCACCGCAACCCTCGCCTGGAACCAGCCCGCGCCCCGCCACCGGCCGCCGCCACCACCGCCGGACTACCGCTAACCACAAACGCCCAGATACACGGCGTGACCGCGATCGACCTGCCGCGCTCAAACCAGACGCACCCACCCAAAACTGGCACACGGCCGATCCTCAACCGAATCGAAGCAGCAGCCTGAACCAGCATCGACCCCGCCTCCCAGGCGAGGTTCTGGACCGAGCAGGCCTACCACCGCCTGCGACGCATCAAGGCGACCGTCGACCCCGACAACCTTCTTCGCTGGAACCACCCGATTCCCGCGGCCCGCTGAGAACCCGCCGTCTGCGGAGCGGCCGCGTCCTGTAACTCCCGGGTGCGCGGCTCGGTGGTACGCCGCGCTGAGAGCGCGCAAACAAGCCCGTCCGCTCGACCAGCCACTCAAACCAAGGAGCAGTCCAATGAAACTCACATGACCCCCTACAGCTGGTCGCCGTCGGGACGGGTTGCTACTGCCGCATCTCGGGCGTTAGACATGGCCCGCCTCCGCCGATCCGATCGGGCCGGCCGGTTCGACGTTCACGCGCATCGCGTGGCGCGGGCTGGAGAGCCGTCATCCGGGCGCGCTTCAGCCGTCCCCGGCCCGAACGACGCCGCCGGCAGCAGGACCCAGAAAGCTTTCTGCTGCGGTCAGGAAAAGGCGCGGACTGCGCACGCTGCGGCTGGACGTTTCCCTCGGACATGGACGCGGCGTAGGTCAGAGCGGTGGCGGGCTGGCGCCGCGAACGACGCCCGGCCCCCGCGGGCGCTGGGATGGTGTCGGACCGGGCGACAACCCGCGGTGATATCCGTTGCCCGAGGACCGGGCGCTCGCCGAGGTTGCGGCGGCGCTGAGCGACACGCGGCAGTTGGGTTGCGTCGTCGACCACCACTGGCGGGTGGTCGACGCGACCGACCAGCTGCGCCTCGTCTACGGCGCCAATGAACTCGCGCCGCTTGCGCTCGGTTTCCACCTGTTCGGACCCGAACAGTGCGCGAGCCTGCGCTGGCGCAGCGGTCCCAACACAATCGCGATCAATCGGGCGGAGTTCGCCGCCCTCGCCGGCATGGTGCTCGCCGACACGCCAGGCGGGCGCGATCAGCTGCGCGAACTCGTGCACCTCTCGGGCTGAGGAGCCAGGTTGCTGGCCGCTTCCTGGATGGTGGCGGCGTCGGCGATGATCAGCGCGACGCGAGGCGCTTGCGGGTCAGCGTGTCCGCGGCGGGGTGGCTGGGCGGGTTTGCGACGGAGCTAGGGCTGCGGGACGGCGGCCACCCAATCAATGCCGCCGGGACCACCAATAGGGGCGACCCCTGGCGCCCGCGTCGCCGTCCTGCGGTTCGATCAGGCGCAGCCCGACCAGGCGCCCGTGCTCATACACTCGCTCGATCGCGTAGCCGTTCAGCTCCAGCTCGCTGATCACAGCCGCGGGGGAGTCAAGCCCAGCCGCGCGCAACGCGGCAAACGACACCGGCTGCTCCCCAGCACGACGCAGCTGCTCAAGCGCCAGACGATGCTGAGTCTCAACGAGCGTCACCGAACCGAATTATCAACACTCCGGCCACGCCGATCCAGGCTCCTCACGCTCCGAGCGCTTCTCCGTCAGCGGCGCCTCGCTCGACAGGAAGTGGTCCGGGGCCAGCGCTGTGCCGACCTCGATGACGCGGTGCTCAGGTTCGTGTCGCCAGAGGCAACGTCGCGTCGACCAGCGTTAGACGACGTGGGTGCACTGGGCCGTTACCCAGCGGTCGGTGCCTGTGTTGTCTAGGAGCCCCTGTCCTTGGTTGCTGGCCAGGGCACGGTAGCTCGTACTTGAGTGAGAACGACGGCGTGACTTGGCCTCACGGCAACCGGCCTGACTTACTCCGCGCGCATGGATTCGCAGCCAAAGCGCTGGTGGGTGACACGATATGGAAGTCGGGGAGCGGAGATGAGACGGGCCGCGATCAGCGCTTGCGGCGCGGTGTCCCGCCGCGCGTAGCGTCCCGCTCCTGCGTCGCGATCGCGGCGTCGAGAGCCTTCTTGGCCGCGTCGAGCCGCCGTTGCGTGGTCGCCAGATCGACCCTTAGCTGCGCGCTCAGCCGCTGCTCGGCCTCCAGCGCGGTCTGCGCTTGGCCGCGCTCGCGCTCGGCACGCCGCACGGCGTCCGCGGCTCGTTGTTCGGCGCGCTCCCCGTCCTGACGCGCGCGTTCGGCCTGCTCCTCGGCCGCCTCGCGAGCGACCTGGCTCTCGCGAGCCTGTTCAAGCGCCAGATCACGCTGCCGCTCCGCCTCAGTCGCGCGAGCGATCGCCGCCTGACGCTCGCTTGTAGCCAGCTGCGCACGCGCCTCGGATCGCTGCTCGGACTCTTGCACCAATCCTGCCTCCGTCCGAGCTGCTAATCGGCGCGCCTCGCGTGTCGCTGCTCATCGCGATCCTGGCCGGGAGGTTCTCGACGCGTGCTTGCTGATCGGCGTGGTGGCCGGAGAATCTTAGGCAGTTGTCAGTTCGCGCTCGGCCCGAAGCCAGTTTGCCAGCTCGTCGCAGTCGCCCTTCTGGAGGTAGATGAAGTACGCGCGCTCCGCGATCTCATGGTGATCGGGTCGCGGCGGCTTGGTCTTGGGCTTTCGCGTGCTGGCCCGCTTCGCGGCGGGCTTGGGGTTGTCGGTCATCGCGATCCTCCCTACTCGGCGGGTCATCAGCGCGTCGTCCGTTGCTACGGGCATGCGCGTCGTGTTCGACACGGCGGCCAGGAGTCCTACCGCGTAACGAAGCGGCAGCCGCGCCCGCACCAGGCGATCAAAGCCCCCGCAGGGAAGCGCGAGGATCGGCTCTCCGCGCGTTCGATCCCGCACTTCCAGCAGCAAATACGCGATGGGACGTCAGGCCCCGCCGCCTGGCGACGCAGCTCGTCGCTCCCCCCCGATTGTCCCAGCGAACCATGTCTGCCGATCGCCTATTCAAGCCCGATCGACCGAATCAACCGAAGCGCGTTGATCGCCGCTGCGCTGACCGGTGCGGCGCCGACCTCCACAGCGCCGGCACGGTGCGCCCTGTGAGGCGGCGGGGGTCGTGGCATTGCAGTGAACGCCTACGCTCGCGATCTTCCGGGCTTCGACGCTGATCTTGCCGGGCGTCGACCTTGGTATATGGAGGACGAGGCTGAACCGCGCGTCCTCGACGCTCGGCCGGAGCTGATGTTCGCGCCCGCCAAGCCGCAACGACGTGGTGCTGCCCTACCGAGACCCGGGCGTCCGAGGACGTCTGCCTCGTGAGTCGTTCAGCCCGCACACATAGCTGCCGCGAATGGGTAGGTTGGCTTAGCGAGAGGGTTCAGCGCGGGCGCTTCGCGGATCGCGGTCGCGCTGGTTGGCGCTATGCATGGGATCGGCCCGATGTGTGAGGACATCTGCGAGAGTGGCGCTCGTGGATCATGGTTGACGTGTTTCTCGGCGAGCTACGTCCCGGCCTCGGCTCGTTTGCTGGGTGGCTGGGTGCGGGGTGAACGCGGCGAGCGATCGGATGTCACTAGCGGACCTTCAGGAGCTTGATGAGATCAAGGGGTTAGTGGATCGCGGGCAGCAGCTCGGGGTGCTGACTTTCGCTCAGGTTGCCGGGGCGGTCTCGGAGCTCGATCTCGACGAGGCAGACGTCGAAGAGTTGCACGGCTTCCTGGAGCGGGCGGCGATCGAGCTGGTCGAGGAGTTCGATCCGGCGCTGGCCGCGGCGGCGGAGCTCGAGCGCGCGCCGGAGAAGCGCGGGCGGCCCAAGCCGAAGACGGCGCTGGATCTGAAGCCGGACATGACCACCGATTCCCTTCAGATGTTCCTGAAGGACATCGGCAAGGTGCGTCTGCTGACAGCGCAGGAGGAGGTCGGTCTCGCGAAGCGGATCGAGCGCGGCGATCTCGATGCCAAGGAGAAGATGGTCGAGTCCAACCTGCGCCTCGTCGTCTCGATCGCCAAGAACTATCGAAATCAGGGCCTGCCGTTCCTGGATCTGATTCAGGAGGGAACGCTTGGGCTGGTGCGCGCGGCGGAGAAGTTCGATTACCGCAGGGGCTTTAAGTTCTCGACGTACGCGACGTGGTGGATCCGGCAGGCGATCGCGCGGGCGCTGGCGGACAAGGCGCGGGCGATCCGGATCCCCGTGCACGTGGTGGAGAAGCTCAACAAGGTCGGGCGTGCCGAGCGCAAGCTCCTGACCGAGTTCGGGCGGGAACCGGCCGCTGAGGAGATCGCGGAGGTGACCGGGATCGAGCCCGAGGAGATCGAGTCGATCAAACGCTCCGCGCAGGCTCCGGTGTCGCTCGAGAAGCCGGTCGGAGATGAGGAGGAGTCCGAGTTCGGCCAGTTCATCGCCGACCAGCGCGCCGAGTCCCCATACGAGCACGCCGCCGAGACCCTCACCAACGAAGCGTTGCGAAACGCGCTCGAGAAGCTCAGCTATCGCGAGCGTCGCGTGCTCGAGCTGCGCTACGGACTCGGCGGCGAGCACCCGCGGACACTCGACCAGGTCGGTCGCATCTTCAACGTCACGCGCGAGCGGATCCGGCAAATCGAGAATCAGTCGCTGAAAAAGCTTCGGTCGCTCGCGGAGGCGCAGAAGCTGCGTGGTTGGTAAGAACCGTGTCACCAGCGGTATTGACCAGCGATGGCGCCGGAGAAATTGACTCCGTAGGCCAGCCGGTCCTGCCCGCGCAAGACGATGGCGCGCTCGGCAATGAATTCCGAACCGCCGGCTGAGCCGAGAAGCCATGCGTCCCGTCCGACGCCGCGCTTGTGGTCCAGACCTCAACGGGCCACGACGCCACGGTGGCCGCTTTCGCGGGAGACCGATCACGTGCTCAAAGCCCACCCGAACTCTGGAAGCGATCGCGACTGGAGCGGCGGCGGGTCGCTGCTGATGCGCCACTCCTTTACGAGCATTGCGATCGTCCTACCGACGACGCCGGGGACGATCGCTGGCGTGGCGTTGCGATCGTCCGGCGTCGAGCCCGGCGGACGAGTGCTTCGTCGCCAGTGCGATTGCAGGGCCAGAGCCGGCGCCGCTGTGAAAGCACTCGTCAGAGCGCCCGGACCGCCGCGACCGAGATTCCGGGAACAGTGGCGTCGGGATCAGGGCCACGAACCTCGCTCTGGATTCGTTTGCGAGCGCGCGGTCTCGGCGCTGCCTGAGAAGCCGCGGAGAGCGTCGGGCACACGTCGGGGGAGCGAGATGAGACAGACGTCGACCACGGTCGCCTCAAGTCTCCACGAGTGGCCAGTCAACAGCCACTCACCAGCGTGGATGCGGAAGCGCTGGGCAGGAGGAAACGAGGCTGACGTCGGTCGGAGCCCCCGAGCGGTGGGGCTAGGCTCGACTTCGAGTGCTCGAATGGAGCCCTTCCCCGCCTTGCGCACCTACGAGTCCGGGTGGGGCTCGGATGTGCTGTGAGGGTTTCCCCGGATGCGGGCGCGGCTCGATGATCGCGATGCTGACCGCGTTGGGATCGAGGACGCAACGATGAATGGGCTTACCTCCGCGGCGCGCGTGGCGGTTCTCGCGGTGATCGTCTGGTTCGGCAGCGCCGCGTCGGAGGCAGTAGGAGCGACGTGGACCGTTCAGCCGGTGCCGCCGAGGACGTTGCCGGTGGCGGCGCTCGCGTCGGTTTCGTGCTCGGTGCCGGATTCGTGCGTAGCAGTGGGCTCGGGCGAGCAGCGGGCGATCGCGGAGCGGTGGGATGGCCGCGACTGGTCTTTGGAAGGGCTGGCCAATAGTGGCGCGGCGACGCTCGCGAGCGTGTCATGCCCGTCCGTCGCCGCATGTATGGCCGTGGGTGGGGGCTCGACCGCTGACGGCTCGGTTGGGCCGCCCGCGTATCGCTGGAATGGCGCGCGGTGGTTGCCCGTGTCGACGGTGGCCACTACTCAGGGCGACTACGCCGCGCTTCAGAGCATCTCGTGCGTCTCGGCGATCGCCTGCATGGCGGTGGGGAGCACGAACGGGTTACGCGCGCCCACATTGATGCTCGCCGAGCGCTGGAACGGCTACCGGTGGTCGATCGAGACGCCGGTGGCTCCGCCCGGCGCCGTTCAGCACCAGCTCGCGGGCGTCTCGTGTCTGTCGCGATTCGACTGCATCGCGGTCGGAAACGCGTCGTTCGGCGGCGCCGACTGCCTCTACAACGCCGACTGCACGATCCGGCCGCTGGTCGAACGGTGGAACGGCGCCCAGTGGTCGATTGACCAGGTCCCGAGGCCTCGGGGTGCGAGCGGGGCGACGCTGACCGACGTGTCGTGCGTGCCGAAGCCGGCGTGCTTTGCCGTCGGGACCATGGTGAGGCGCGGCCGCAGGTTCGGCTTGACGGAGCGATGGAACGGTTCGACGTGGCAGATCGGGCAGATCATCCCGTGGCCGAAGAACGAGTTCACAGGAGCCGAGAGCATTTCGTGCGCATCGGCTCGCTTCTGCGTCTGGATCGCCACCTTCAGCATCAAGGAAGGAAGGACAAGTACGCTGCTGAAGCGTTGGAATGGAACCCGGTGGACGCTGGAGCCGCCGCCCCGGCTGGCCGGCGCGGACGGATTCGTGCTCGCCGGGGTGTCGTGTCCGGTCGTGTCGGCGTGCATCGCCGCCGGCAGCCGAGACGATTAGGAACTACGACAACCCGGTGTCGTTGGTGTACCGGCTGCGCGGCACACGCTGGTCGGTACAGAAGACTCCCAACGACGTGCAGTCCGTGGTGACAGGCAGTCTGTCGAGCGTCTCTTGTCCGTCGCGCTCTGATTGCACTGCGGTCGGTGACTCCAGCCTGATCTTCCGCCGGCGCGGCGGTATCTGGACTCTGCGCGCGACTTCACCGGGAAGCAACAATGTGCAGTTCGACGGCATCGATTGCCCTTCGGTCAAGCGGTGCATCGCGGTTGGGAGAAACGATACTCGTGCCCGTGCCGAGGCGTGGAACGGCGTGACTTGGCAGCCTCGGCGAGTCCCGATACCCAGCGGCGCGACGTACAGCGAGCTAGATGGCGTGTCGTGCCGCCCCGGCAATCGTTGCACGGCCGTGGGTGCGGTCAACATCCAAGACGCCGCTTCGGTCACGCTCGTGGACCGCTGGACGGGAATGCAGTCGAGAATCCAGCCCGCCGTCAACCCGACCGATCTGCCGGGAAGCGGGCTCATATCGGTCTCGTGCACATCAGCGTCGGCTTGCATGGCCGTCGGCACCGACTTCGACAACACGACCACCCGTACTTTGGCGGAGCGCTGGGACGGCATGTCGTGGACGGAAAACGCGACGCCCGCTCCTGTCGGTGCGAGGTCGGCGGCGCTCGCCTCGGTGTCGTGCGCGTCGGCGACAGCATGTGTCGCAGTTGGCACCGCCTACCTGCGCAATGCCTCGGCCGCTCTGGTCGAGCGGTGGGACGGGGCTCACTGGACTCTTCTGCCGGCGGTCAACGCGGGGTCGAGGCAGACCTCGCTCAGCTCCGTGTGGTGCGGATCCGCGCGGTCATGTGTCGCCGTCGGCACCTTGCATCGCCACAACACCTCGCAGCCGCTCGTCGCGGTGTGGAGCGGGCGCAGGTGGTCCGTGGATCGCATCTCCATGCCGGCCGGAGCGATCGCCGGCGGACTGAATGGCGTGTCCTGCGTCTCGACGACAAGCGCCTGCACCGCCGTCGGCTTCGCACAGTATCTCCACGATCCCGAAGGCAGCTATCGGCCACTCGTGGCAAGCGAATCCTGACCTGTGACACGGCTCTCGCTCCGCCTCGCAGCGACAGGCACCGCGTGTCTTGCGATCGGGCTGCTGGCGCGCGTAGGCGCGGCCCACAATCTGCCGGGTGCACGCGCGAGCGCCGAAATCCCAACGGCGGACTTGGCTGTGGCCGGGGCGGCTCGGCGGATCCCGGCCGCGTTTTCAGGCCTCTCGATCGAGTACAACGAACTCGACCGTTACGAGGCGTCGCCGGTCATGTTCAGCCGTATCATTGCACTCATCCGCTCGCACGACGGCGAGCCGATGCTCCTCAGGGTGGGCGGCAAGTCAGCGGACGACGCGCTCTGGAGGGCGCCTCGGCGCCACATGCCGGGATGGGTGTTCAGGATCGGGGACGGCTGGCTGAGGCGGCTGGCTGCGCTCGCCGCCCGCGATCAGCTGCGCGTGATGCTTGACCTGAACCTGGCCGTTCATTCACCAACGATGGCGGCCGGCCTCGCCGCCGCGGCCGAGGAAGCCTTGCCGGGCGGTGCGCTGGCCGGGCTCGCGATCGGGAACGAACCGGATCTGTACCCGTACCAGCCTGGCCTCGAGAACGAGCGGATCGCAAGCACGATGCCTTCCACCCCGACCCACTGGATCGAGGACTACTCGCCTGCCCGCTACCACAGCGACTACCGCGCGTACGCGCTCGGACTGGCGCGTGCCGTGCCGGGGGTTCCGCTCGCGGCCCCGGAGATGACGACGTTCCGATTCGGATGGGTGACGCCGCTGATGGCGCTGGGCTCGCTGCGTCCGCAGGTGATCGCGATCCATCGATACGCATCGTCGACCTGCTGGCCGCCGAACCTGCCGCTGTATCCGACGATCCCCTCGCTGCTGAGCGAGCGATCGACGCGCGAACTGGCCCAGTCACTCGACGGGGCGATCGCGTTCGCGCGCTCAACGGACACTCTGGTGCGGGTCACCGAGTTGGGGTCTGTCAGCTGCGGCGGAGCGGCGAGCGTCAGCGACTCCTTCGCCACCGCGCTGTGGGCCCCCGACGCGCTGTTCGAACTGGCCCGCGCCGGCGTGGCCGGCGTCAACTGGCACATCCGGCCGGGCCTCGTCACGGCTGCATTTCAGCTGACAGCTCACGGCGTCGCCGCCCGGCCAGAGCTTTACGGACTCGCGCTGTTCGCGCAGATGATGAGGCCGGGAGCCAACCTCATGAACATCCGGCAATCAGGTGCGTCGGTGCCATTCCTAAAGACTTGGGCGGTGAGCTCAGCTGCCGGCCTGGACGTGCTGCTGATCAACAAGGGCCCGCTTCCCGTGCTGGTGCGGCTCCGCACCAGAGCCTCGGCCCGAGCCGCCGTGCTCAGCCGGCTCCTCGCGCCGACCATCGACTCACGCTACGGCGTCACCCTCGCCGGCCAGTGGATTGGTACCGACGCCCGCTGGCACGGACCGAGACGGACAGCGCTTGTCCGACCGGCCGATGGGGTCTACACGCTGCGCGTCGGGAGATACTCGGCGTCGCTCCTACGGATCGGATAGCACCGACCCCAGTCGCGGGCCGCGGCGTCCGCGGCTCGCTCGGGCGAACTGCTCCATCTGTGATGGAGCAGCCAGGTGGCGCGCCGTCGCCACGCTCCTCCTTCACGCGTGATCCACCAGCATGCCTTCGACGAGTGCCAGGCTGCTCATGGGCCGACGGTTGTCAGAGCTGACGATCGCTTCCGCCACGGCGCCGGCGTTCGGCCTGCGAGCGCTTCGGCGACGACGCGATAGGTCAGCACGCCCGCCGTTTCTGCTCGACGACCGTGGCGTGCTGGTTACGAGCGCCGGCGTGGCGGACGGTTTCGGCTCGCCGCTTCGCGGTCCAGACGGCCCGACGACCCGGCGTCGGGGAACGTCAGCTCAGGCTCGGCGATGCCGAGCGCGTTCGTGCATGTCGAGCCCCGACACAGCGGAGGTTGGAAGCCAACGTGCGGCCTGTGCTATCGCCGGCGAGTCGCGAGCTTCAGGGCTGGGAGCTCCGTGAGACCCCGCGGTCCAAATGACGACGCAGACGGTTCGCTGTGCTGGCCCACATCGAGATCATGCTCGACGACCAAGCGCGACTCGAGGATATCGAAGCGCTGGTTCAGAACTCGGAGATGGCGGCAAACGAGAAAGCGGCGGCGTTGCGCTACGCCCGCGCTGAGCGTGCCCGGCGCAACGACGACCCGCGGGCGAGCAGCTTCGCCTAACCGGCTCGCGGCACGCCCAGATCCAACCGTCTACAAGCCCGCGCTCCCACGACCGCTTGTCTTCTCGCGCCGGCGCCGGGTGGGCGATCGCAATCGCGACTTATTAGGCATTGCGCCCGTGTCTATGCTGGGCGAGCGCTTTGCCACGCAGGCAATCGCCAGCTCGGTCAACCGGCGGACTTCCCCGGCGATACCGGCCATGGCCGCTCAAGGCATGGCGGGGAGCGTCGTTGGGGCACGGGGCTTCCGAGTTGTCGGAGGCAAACAGGAGTCTCGCCACGGTCGCCGAGGCGCTTGGTTGTGGTCGTCCGAATCGAACGAGCGCCACGGCGGCCTTGCGATGGCGCGGCGCGTCGAGAACGTCCCTGGAAGCGGTGCCGCGCGGGCCGAGGGTCGACTGTCGCTGGTGGCGACTCTGCGGCGGGCCGGCCATCGCGTGGTCGCCGAAGGGATCGCGGTGCCGTCGCCGGCCTCAGGAGGGAAGCGATCGTGGCTGCGGCCGACCGGCCGGCCGGCGCGTTACGCCCCTGCGGCGGACGATCGGATCTCGCGCATAGCGATCGTCATGGCGTCCGTCTCGGGACGATCGCCTATAGGCAAGGCATTCGTCCGACATCGCGACGCGCAGACGCCTGCTCTGGTCTCCAAAACAGTGACCGGCTTCGGGTCCGCACGGATCGTGAAGCAGTCGTCAAACGAGATCCGACTCTGCTGGAGAACGCGCCGACGGCTCACCGTGGGTACGGTGGACGACGCATGCCGTGCCCATGGGGCGTCACCGACGGAGGCTGATGTTCCTCGTGGCGCTTGTCGCCTGCCCTCCGATGGGGATGTAGGTGCCCTTGGCGGTGACCTTGAGCGTCTTGGCCGTGCGGAGCATTCGCCTACCGGCGTTTGTCAGCCTGATCGTGAGCGTGACCGCGCCCGCCCGCGCGAACCGCACGGTGCCGGTGGCGATGAGGATCGGCTTGGGCTTGAGGATGGGTTTTGTCAGACGTGCTCCGGCGGGCAGGTGATACCCGTCGATCGTGAGGCGGCCCCCGCTGATCGCCCGGAAGGAGGTCCGATAGCCGCTCGTCCTGAGCAGGGCGCCGATCCGGGCGGCTTTGCCGGAGGGAGAAAGCACTTTGCCGAGTTGCCCCTTGATGGCTGCGATGCTCGGCGAGACCGGGCCGATCTGAGCGGACCCCGCTTGGGCGCTGCCGGCGCTGTTACTTGCGGATACGAGCACGCGCACCATCGCTCCGACGTCCTGGTCAGTAAGTCTGTAGGTCGCCCCGGTGGCTCGGAGAACGTTTGCGCAACCGGGATTGCAACGCTGCCACTGGTAGGCGAAGGACACCGGCGCGCTCCCGATCCATGTTCCGGTCGTGGCGGTCAGCGTCAGGCCGACCGTCGCCGTTCCCGAGATCAGCGGCGGCCCCGTCATCTGCGGGCTCGTCAGCAGCACGAGCGGCATGAGCGGCGCCGGCGTGACGGGAGTGGTCCGGGCCGAGTTCGCGGGGCCGCCAGTGCCCGCGGCGTTGCTTGCCCATTCCTGGACGCGTATTGCGCTCCCCACGTCCATCGCCGTTAGCGAGTAGGTCTGACCGGTTGCCGCCGGGATGTCGGTGCAGACCGTGGTGCCGATCACGCAGCGCTGCCATTGGTTGGTGAAGGCCGTTGGGTTGCCGGTCCACGTTCCATGAGCCTCCGTCAGAATCTGTCCTTGGCCGGCCGCCCCAGTGATTGTCGGAGCAGAAAGGATGGCCGGCGGCTGCATGGCCTGCACGACCGAGGCGTATGCGGAGTACGCCGGTTCGTAGCTGACGGAGCCGTCACTCGTTGCGGCGCTCACGCCGACTCGCATGCGTGAGCCGACATCCGCGGCGGACAGCGCATAGGACGTGGACGTTGCACCTGGAATCGGGCTGCACTCGTAAAACTCGGCGGTGCACCGCTCCCATTGGTAGCTGAACGTGGAGGGCGAGTTCATCCAGGTGCCGGGGGTTGCCTGCAGCGTCTCCCCCTCTGTTCTAATCCCGGACACCGACGGCGAAGTCACGTTCACCGGAGTCAGTGTCGGTGGAAGAACCGCGAGTCCGGACGACCCGGTGAGCCACAGGTTGCCGTCTGGGCCCGCGGCGATGGCCGGCGAGTTCGGTCCGCCAGTGCCTGCAAACTCTCCGCCGGGCGTGACCCGTCCGAGCAGCGATGAGGTGGTGAGCGGCTCCCACGTGGGCCAACTGAACTGGTGCTCGGTGAACCAGAGATTTCCGTCCGGGCCAGTTGTGATTGCAAACGGGTTGTTGAACGGGGCGGGCAGCGGGAACTCGGTGATCGCGCCCGTGGACGTGATCCGGCCGATCTTGTTCGCAGGTCCCTCTGTGAACCACATGTTGCCGTCAGGTCCTGCGGTGATCCCGAGCGCGGCGGCCGGGAATGTCGTCGTCTTCCCGGTTGCGGATCGATGCGCACGAGCCCCGAGTACCAGATGCTGCCGTCCGGTCCAGCAGCGATCGCCTGGATACAGCCGCCCGGTACCACAGAACTCACCCGAGGGCGTGATCCGGCCAATGCGCCAGCCCGTCGCGCTCACGCTCGCACGGTCGATGAACCACACGTCCTGGCTGGGCGCTCCCGCGATGTCCTCGAACTGGTCGATGTCGGTACTCGGGATGCACGTGACGTTCGTGCCCGTTCTAGGATACGGAAACTCGGTGATCGTGCCGCTCGGCGTTATGCGGCCGATCGCACTGTCCTCGGTGAACCAGAGATTCCCATCCGAGCCCGCGACGATTGAACCTCCGCTGTGCCCGTCCGGGAGCGGGAACTGCGTGATCACACCCGACGCGGTGATTCGTGCGATCGCATTACCGGTGGTCGCCCACATGTTCCCGTCGGGTCCACGGGTTATCGAGTTCGCGGCGAGCGGAATCGTGGTTGCGGCTCTTGCCGAGTGCGCACCAACAGTCGCAGCGGCGCAAAGCAGCAACCCCAGAGCTAATAGCAACGCCACACCCCAGCGCGAACATGCTCTCGACAGCAGGGGAAAGCTTCTCATCGCGATCACCTGGCCTCATCAACATCACACTTTCTCGGGGCGAACAACCGCCCAAGTATTGTTGTCCCACTCCCTGGGCGCCTCTGCATCAGTGGTTTACGGCAGGTCTCCAACGGGGAAGGTGCGGCCTCCCTACCCGGCACCGGGGCACGGATCGCTTGCACCGCCACACAGCGTGCTGCGAACCGACCGGGTCCCTAAACCGTGCACGCGCCAGCGTTCGTCCATCTCACCCCGGCGCCCGAACCGCGTTCGTGACTGCCGAGCAAGTCGGCCGACCCTCGCCAGTGGGTCTGCGAGCGGCAGCGATGCTCGACGAGGCCCCGCCACGGTCACACACCCGGTGCCGGGCTGAGTCGCGGCAGCGGCTAGTACGAATGATCGCGAACTAAGCAGTCCGCGGCGCCCGCAAGGTCGCCGCGAACTTGCGGATTCGTATGACGGCGCGCTCCACACGCGCCGCACCTATGCGTGCGCCCAATCTCAGGTGTCGGACTCACGCCCTCCGCATGATCGCTTTCGTCTCTCGCGCGCCTCGCGTCGGGCGATCGCTTCGGCGACGTCTCGATCGTCCCCGACATCCACGCGGCGCGCGATTGCAATGCCACGGAAGGGAACGCCAGCGCGGACCGACGCTGACGATCGCTTCGACGATTCACGCCACCTCCGCGGGACGCTCGCCTCCAACGGCAAGCAGGCGTCGGCCATCTGGGCCGGGGGACGCGGCAGCCCCGGGCGTCGCGCACGTGTGCTTTCTGCGAATGCGCTCGTCAGGATGTCGGTGCCGGTTGGACCCTGGCGGCTCTCGCCTTCGCCCAGATGCGAGCCTGATCCATGCGTCCAATCGCGTCAGAGCCGGTTCTGCTTTGTCGCCCGAGCAGCGGCAAGGCTCCGGCTTCCGCTTCCGTCGTCGGTTGACCTGGAGCGGAAGCGAGATCCTTGGCCCGTTTGCCGGCCAAGAGCGCCGCTGGTTCGTGAAAGCGGGTGCGGATCGCTCTGATCTCAAGGGCGGCTGTTTGCTGAAGCCACTCCTTGGAGTACCGTCGGCTACGTGACGGACATCGACGTCAAAATCGATCATTGCGTGATCCATGTGTCTGATTGGGAGCGATCGAATCTCTTTACCGCGATGTGCTCGGAGCGGTGCTCGTCGATCGGGGAGGCGGCACGTGGGCCTACCGGTTCGGAGGTGAGCAGCTCAATGTTCACGGCCCCGGCGTCAAGCCAGATCCCGTCGCTCGCCAACCGGTGGCTCCGGGCAACAGCGACCTGTGCTTTGAGTGGGACGGTCCGATCGAGAACGCGGTCGAGCATCTCGCCAGCCACGGCGTTGACCTCGAGCTCGGGCCAGTCGCTCGCAACGGAGCCCAGGGACAGGGGACGAGCGTCTACTTCCGTGACCCTGACGGCAGCTTGATGGAGTTCATCTCCTACGACGCGTGAGCAGTCCAGCGGCGATGCCCAACCGGCTGCTTCTGCTTATAGGTCAGATGCCCCTCTCCGCGCAGAGCGGTAGCCGCCCGCGCGCCCGGTGTAGGCGTGGAGCAGCAGCGCCTGGCCCGTGACGACCTCAGGGCGCGCTCTGCATTCGTCGTCGCACAGGCATCTTTGCTCCGGCGCCGGCAGTCTCGGTATGCGCGGCATGGGGGGTCCCAGCGTCGGCCGGCTCCGAGGGGGCCAAAGACCTGCTCGCTCGTGAAAGCGCGACCCCGCTACCTGCGCCAGTCTGCCCTGCAGCCCGCGCGGAGCAGGGGCGCCGGCGGAACGAATCGGATACGCGCCGCAACGCGAAAGGAGGTCTCCGCGCCGGCGACTGTGCGCCCGGCGGTGCCACGACGAGTCAAGGGGTTCAGTGTCGGCTAGCGCCGAGGCGCGTCCGTATAGCGAACCTCGAGCGCTCAGGCAACGATCTTGTCCCGGTCGCGGAGCTCGCGGGCCACCGACGACTCGAGACCACGCGCCGCTACAGCCTGCCCTCGGCAGCCGATCGGCAGGCTGCGATGGACGCGGTCGAGATCGAGCAATGATCGAAGCCGCTTAGCGCCAAATTCTGTTCCGGTCCGCCCAAGCCCCGTGCGGAGGAGTGCGGGGATCCGTGCAGGCGACTGCGGGACATCGACACCTCACCGCAGTTGCTGGCGATTCCCTGTCCCAGAATCGCATCCCAAAATCAACGGCGCGGCCGGAGGCGATGTCCGAGGCTTCTGGGACAACGAGCCACGGGGTAGGATGTTGGTGGGCGCGAGCGACTGGATGAAGCGAAGTGCAGACGTCAGGGGTTCATCGTCTGCCGCGCGGCTTTGCCCTTCGAGGGCCTTATTCATGCGCGCCCCGGTGTCGCGCTCGCGCCCACTCTCCCCTCGAGCGCCGCGTTCCAACAGCGATTGGTCGCGACGCGCGGGCGTTGAGCCGCTGCTAATCGGCTCCACCGGCCGCGGGTCGGTTTGTCTGCTTCCGCCGCCGCGACAAAGAAGGTTGGTGGTGATGTCGGAGCTGCTGGAGCTGCGCGGGCGGGCGGCTCTCGGCCCGGGCGGTTGACGAGGTGCTGCGCCGGCCGGCGCGCTCCGCGGGCCTTGAGCTGTGCGCGCACGTTTCGCGTCACACGTGGGTGACGAGGCGATGTCAAGGGCGTGATTAGACTCGCGTTCCGGGTGATGACTTGCGGCAGCTGACCGGCCTCGACGCGCAGTTCCTGGCGCTGGAGACACCGCGCCAGTCAGGTCATTTCTCGGGACTCACGATCCTTGACCCGAGCACGAGGCCGAACGGGCGGCTCGAGCTAGCCGATGTGCAGAGCATGATCGCCGAGCGGCTGCCGCTGCTGCCGCCGTTTCGCTGGCGTCTGAAGGAAGTGCCGCTCGGGCTCGATTATCCCTACTGGATCGACGATCCCGACTTCGATCTTGAGTATCACGTGCGGGAGCTGGCGCTGCCGCCGCCGCCCACCGACGCGAAGCTTGCGGAGCAGGTCGCGCGGATCTTCGCGCGTCCGCTCGATCGCGCGCGCCCGCTGTGGGAGCTGTATTTGATCCACGGCCTCAGCGACGGCAATGTCGGGTTGCTGACGAAGGTCCACCACGCGGCCGTCGATGGAATGTCGGGCGCGGAGATCATGGGGGTGCTGCTCGATTTGAGCCCGGAAGGGCGCGAGCCGCCGCCGATCGGGTCGGCGCCGGACCGCGAGCCGGGCGAGGTCGAGATGCTCGCGCGGGGACTGCTCGGCGCGCCCCGCTACCTCGAACGCGTGCTGAGGGGCTTTCCCTCGACGCTGCCGAACCTGCAGGACATCCCGATCATTGGGGACGTGCCGGGCGCGAAGACGCTCGGGCGGACAGCCGCCCGGGTCGCGCGTACGATCCGCGGCCGGCCGTCGCGCGTGCTCGAGCGAACCAATCTCAGCCGCCCGCGAACCTCTTTCAACGGTCGCGTCTCACCGCACCGCCGGTTTGCGTTCGGCCAGCTTCCGCTCGACGAGGTCAAAGCGGTCAAGAACGAGTACGGGTTCACGGTCAACGATGTAATCGTCTCGCTGGGCGCCGGCGCGGTGCGACGATGGCTGGTGGAGCACGACGAGCTCCCAGACCGGCCGTTGGTGGCGCTGGTGCCCGTCTCGGTGCGCAGCGAGGAGCAGCGCGGCACCTACGGCAACCGGGTCGGGACCATGAGCGTGCCGCTGTTCACGAACGAGCCGGACCCGGTGCGGCGGCTGCGCGCGACGCACGAGGCGCTACGCGCAGCCAAGGAGCGCCACAACGCGCTGCCGGCGCAGTTGCTGCAGGACGCGACCCAGTTCATCCCGCCGGCGGTGTTCGCACGCGCCTCGCGGGTGACGTTCTCGCTGGCTGCGACTCGCACCCCGGTGTGGAACCTCGTCGTCTCGAACGTGCCCGGGCCGCAGTTCCCGCTCTACTGCGTGGGCGCGCGTGTGGAGGCCATCTATCCCGTGTCCGTGATCACCGACGGGATGGGACTCAACATCACGGTGATGAGCTACTGCGGGCACCTCGACTTCGGGATCGTCGCCGACCGCGAGCAGATCCCCGACGTGTGGAAGCTGATCGGGTGGTTGCGGGAGTCGCTCGACGAGCTGCGGCCGGCTGCCGCGGGCGACTAGCGCGAGGCGCACGTCGGCGAGGTCGATCGCGACGGTCTCGACGATCCGGGGCGCCGGCGTAGAACGGGACCAGCGCCTGGTCGCGGGGCGAGGGAAAAGCCTTGACTGCTCGCAGGTAGCGCACGCGTTCGCCGAGCGCGCGGGGAGCGGTGGCGGGGACCTCGACCCGCGCCGCCTTGGACGGCCCGAGCCCGCGACGAGTGTAGAGGTCGTCGACGGCGGGGAGCGCCTTGTTGAAGGTCGCCGGTTTGCGCTTGAGGCAGCCTGCAGGTAGGGGCGGTAGTCGGGCACCACCCAGTCCCGGTCGGCGGCGCTGTCGAGCGGGTCGGTGTCGGTCGATGCGTCCGCGAGCCAGGACAACTGGCGCGCCCCTTGGAGGTGTACGTGCGCAGTCTGCAAGGCGAGGGGAGTAACGGGGTTCTCCTAACCGAGAGACGTGCAATACCTGGCCTCCGTCTACAACCCTGGCCTGGGATCCGGGTTCGGGTAGGAACGGAGCAGAAACCAACGCTACGGGGTTCGCTTTGGCGAACACATCGTCCGCACACGGCGCGATCCCTCTCGTTTCGTGGGCGCGCGAGTCGATCGGGGTCAAGAAGTGGCATCGAGCGTGGCACGGGGAGTAAGTGACGCAACGAGAACGGCCGCCCCCGGAAGGACGGCCGCGCCCGATGCCTACATGGAAGTAGCGACGTTAATGGTGATCCTTATGTTCGCCCCCGCCACGCGTGATCCTGCAAGCCGGGCGGCGCGTTATTGAGGATCCATCACCGCCCGCAAGGCCGGGCTGATTGACCGGCTCGCCGCTCGCGTACCATGCGTCGCAGATAGATCGTCCGTTGAAGATTCGCACTCGCCGGCGCTATACGGACGCCTCCGCGCCGACTGGCTGGTTTCGCTCGCCTCGCGCCGCGGCAGGCTCCATTTCGTGCCACGACCGCGACGACGCGCAGCGGGCGGTACCCGTGAGGCAAGAGCAGGACTTGCGACCATCAGCTCAGTGCGTCTCGCTCCTCGCCAGAGGGACGGCGCCTGGCGTTCGTGCGCGCGCACCTGCTCGCGCACGAACGGAGGACGCTCAAACGCCCGTTCGCGCCGCGCGCTGAGCTGAGCCTCGGCTTGTGTGAGGATCTACAAACGACGGCGGCCGCGAGGTCCCGCCGCGCGAGTGTTGCTCACGCAGCGGTTGCAGTAGCGCCGGGCGATCGCGACCTCACTGTCGCCCCGGACGAGTTGCGGCAGCGTCGGAGGCCAAGCGCGGTGACCCGCCGCGGGTCTTCTCCTCCTCGTCCGAGGCGGGAGTAATTTCGACGTTGTTTTGCTCGAACGAGACTTCTGCTCCGCCGCCAGCGCATAGGTCGGAGCCAGACTACCGCTCGGCCGTGACGTTGCAGTAGCCGTGCGGTCGGAGACCGCGGGCGCTCCTCGCAGTCGACGACGAGCGATCTCTCCGGCGCCCTACTAGGCGTGACCAGCGCGAGCCTCTACGGCCGAGCCAAGACGCAGCTAACTTCGCTCGTGAGCACCCTGCGCCAGCGCGTTCAGGTGGTGCAGGTCGAGCGGGCTGCAGTCCCGAGGGGTTGCCACAGCGCCGCCCCAGCCTGCTCCCATGTGGAAGTGGCTACTGCGCAAGGGCGCCAGCCACTGAGGCGGTTCACGCGGCGCCTGGCCTCCCGGGCGCCGTCCGAAAGCGGCGCCCCGGTTGCGCTGCGCCGAGCGGGGGTTGGGTCACGATATCCCGACCCGAAACCGACGCGATCCGCATCAGCCGCCGGACCGGCGTCTTGGCCATCTGCTGCGCCAGGAACGCCACCACGTCCTCGAAGTCCCGCGTGTACGGCGAGCCGGGTCGCGACGGTGTTTGGGAAGGTTCGGCGGCCGTGAGCGAGCCACTGTTCTTCGATGCTTTCGGTTGCGATCACCTTGGAGCGCGTGGAAGCCGCGTTGGCGGCGGGGGAGCTTGCGTATCCGGCCTGCTCGGGGCGTTGTCGCCTTGGGGGTTCGGGCGCTCGCGCGAGGTGCGGCTCGCAAACGAGTTCGGCCGCTCACCCCGCGGCGGGCGCGCTGTGGCGCGTGCGAGACAACGCACGTGATCTCTCCCTCGTGGACGGTTCCGCGTCGGCGCGACGGAGCGGAGGTGATCGGCGAAGCACTACGCCTGGCGGCCACAGGCGCTGGGCACCGGCCGATCGCCCGGCACCTCGGACGGCCGGAGGGCACGGCCTCGGCCCGCTGCGCGCCGCCCGCAGACGCGCGGGAACCTGCGCGCGTGCGCGACCCGGCGAATCGTCGCGCCTAACCGAGTGGCTGCTGTCACCTCAGCCGACAGCGACCTGGGCGACGCGGTCGAGGCGATCATGCTCGCGGTTCGTGCCTGGGTGCTGCGGTTCGGTCGCGACACCCTCGGGCCGTGGGAACGAGCAGTGTGGCTGACGGGCGGGCTGCTGCACGGTCACCCACCGCTGCCGCCGTAGCAGGGCCGTCTCTCGTGGTCGTGCTCCCAGCACGACCTGGTCGCCATCCAGTTGCGCACGGCGGCGGCGGGTTGGAGCGCCACGACAACCGTCCGTGGGTTCGCGTGTGCGCCGTTGTGCGTTTGGACGCCCGCCGACGGCGCAGCTATCCCCCGTCGACCACGTCGAACGTCCTCAACGACCGCGCCGCCGGACTTACTTCTTCTTTCGCACCCCACCCTCCGGTCCCCATCGAAAGCGGCGCGGGTGTGCCCATCTTGAACGGCGCGCAACACTGCGCAAGCGCCCGAGCTTGTTCGCCACGCCACGGAGCCCGCCGTTTCGGTACGCCATCACGAAATCGCGAGCCTGCCGCTTGAACTGGCCACCTGACACGTCCTTGTGGAAGAGGTCAGCGAAGGTCCCATCGGCGAGCTCTCGTGTCAGATGCTGAAACCGCAGCAGCATCTCGTCGCCGGCTGGCCCGGTTGCGGCTTCCCCCCAGCCGTCGGGCCCAAGCCAGATCATACGTGCCTCGATGCTGGCGACGGAGGCTCTCTCGTCAAAGTCCGAGAACTACGACGACTCCCTCACGCTCAAGATCGGAGTAGCTGACGCTCGAGGCAAGACTGCCTAGACCGTACAAGCATGCCCAACGACTTCCGTCAGGTCTTCGACCTTCCCTCCAGCCGCTGATGCGATGTGAATGGCACGCCGTGACGACGTCGAATCCCGCTGCGCCGAGGGCGTCCATCATCCGAACGGTGTCCGGTTCCGCACGGTTGGTCTTCTCTTCGCCTGCGTGTAGAAATGCCACGCAGCAGGAAGCGCCCTGCTCCCGCAGTGCCTCGAGCGCCGCGAGTCCGCGGTGAAAGAGTTTACGCCGGCTGAACACCAGGAGCACCGCGTGAGGCCCTCTGATTCAAAGTGCTTTGGGCCGCGGCCCATATTCCGAGCCGGATGCCTCAGGGTCCGTCGACCAGGATCGTCGCTGGAGGATCGGTGACGAGGGAACCAGCTCCCAGGTACGGGATTCCCGAAGACGACAGCGCCGCTTTCGTTCGTTCGAGTCCCGGTGCACCATAGTCATAGATGTGACTGTTAGCCAGACCGGCAACAACTCCTTCGAGTCCTGCAAGATAGGAAAGGGCCGAAGGGGGAGTGGCCTGACCCCGGGGGATCGGTCCGACCCGTGTGAGAGTTTCTCGCGCCCTTGAGATCATGGGCGAGGAAGGAACTCCACGATGCAGCGACGCAGGCACACGCCGGAGCAGATCATCCGCAAGTTGCGGGAGGCCGAGAGGCTGATCGGTCAGGGCAAGACGATCCCGGAGGCGGCGAAGGAGCTGGGGATCAGCGAGCAGACGTATCACCGGTGGCGCAACCAGTACGGCGGGATGAAGGCCGATGACGCGAAGCGGCTCAAGGAGCTCGAGCGGGAGAACGCGACGCTGAAGCGGATCGTCGCGGACAAGGAGCTCGAGGTCGTGGCGCTGAAGGAGATCGCGAAGGGAAACTGGTAGGCCCAGCCCGTCGGCGCCGGGCGGTCGCGATGCTTCGCGACCGTCTCGGCGTCAGCGAGCGCTGGGCATGCCGAGTGGTCGGTCAGCATCGCTCCACGCAGCGTCACGAGCCGAAGACGGCCGAGGATGATGCAGGCGTTGCGCGCCGAGCTGCGGAAGTTCTCGGTGGAGCGCCCGCGGTGGGGGTACCGGCGCGCGCACCACCGGCTGCGCGAGCTGGGCTGGGAGGTGAACCGCAAGCGGGTGCAGCGGCTGTGGCGCGAGGAGGGGCTGCGGGTGCCGCAGCGCAAGCGCAAGCGCCGGCGGCTTGGCGAGTCGACGGTCCCGGCCGAGCGGCTGCGCGCTGGGCGGCCGAACCACGTGTGGGCGTTCGACTTCCAGTTCGACCAGATCGCCGATGGGCGGGCGCTGAAGCTGCTGAACATCGTCGACGAGTTCACGCGCGAGGCGCTGGTGATGCTGGTCGAGCGCAGCATCGACGCCGACACCGTCGTGGCGGTGCTGGAGCGGCTGGTCGCCGAGCGCGGCGCCCCGGAGCTCCTGCGGTGCGACAACGGCCCGGAGATGACCGCGCACGCGCTCAGGGACTGGTGCGTGCTGTCGGGGACCGGGACCGCGTTCATCGAGCCGGGCTCGCCGTGGCAGAACCCGTTCGTCGAGTCGTTCCACTCCCGCGTGCGTGACGAACTGCTCGACGTCGAGGAGTTCTCCTGCCTGGCCGAGGCGCGCGTCGTGATCGGCGACTGGCAGGAGGACTACAACCTCAGGCGGCCGCACTCCGCGCTCGGGATGAAGACCCCGGCCGGGTTCGCCGCCGAGTGGACCACCGCGGCGACGCGACCAGCGGCGGCGTGACCAAGCGGGGGGTCGGCGGGCGCGCCGCGGCCATCGCCGCTCCGCCTCGCTCCGCTCGGCTCCGCGACGAAGGCCGCGCTGGTCCCCTCACGCCCCACCGAGATCCCCCGAGTTCCGACCGGCACGACAGCTACCGTCGCCCCGACCCGTATCCACCAACTCTCACTCGTGGTGGACCGACAAACGGGGTCCGGTCAGGAGCGCAAAGCGCCACTCCGGCATCGCCGGCGCGCGTGATCGGATCGTCGCCCAAGCGCTCGTCAGCTCGATGCCGGCGAGAACACGAATGCGATCGTGACGGCGACGAGGGCCAGACGCTAGCTCCTGGGCGATACGGCAAGCAGGTCCAGCCACCCGGTGACGCCGACATCCGGACTGATGCTTTCCCGGAAAGTGCTCGCGCGCCGCGTCACGGGGTTGCCGCCGGAACCCGTTCCGGATGCGGACGCCTCCTCGCCGTGATAGCGACCGTGCCGATCACCTCGGCCGACTCACCAGAGCGCGCTCGTCCGCCGAGATCTCCTCACCGCGGGTGCGGAGGATCGGCAGTCGCCCAACCAAGCTTGAACGCGGAGCTACAGAGCATGCCGACTCCGCTGACTTCGAGCGTCCCGGCGAGCGAGTGTTGACGGACAGCCAGGATGGTGATGGCGGCGTCACGTTGGATGGTGACGGGATCGTGGGGAACGACCGAACGACATAACGACCAAAGTCGGGACGTGTGTTCGTTCACCCTCCCCGGACTTGCAGGGTGGTAGCGCCGACGGCCGGGCTGTCTCGGGTAGCCGGGGCGGTTGCCCGCCCCGGCTCCCACAGAACCGTACGTACGCTGGTCGTATACGGCTCTTCGGGACGGCGGGTTATGACCCCCGCCGCCGGCCGGTTTGTCGACCTCGAATCATTCCCATAGCGCCAGTTGCGGCGTGACGGGAACGACGATCTGCCGGTGCGCTTGGCGATGAATGTCGGCCAAGAACAGCAGCCCACGCTTGGCGAAATACGCGTTGCGCAGGCCATGGTCGACCGCGGACGTGTGACTCAGCGCCCACCAGGACTTGCGCCCCGAGTAGATCTGCCGCCACACGTTTTCTCGTTTGACGCCCAGCTTGATGAGACGCCGCGCGATTGTGCGTTTGCGTTTCCAGTGGCGCAGCATGATCGCGCGGAGCCGGCGCCTGATGTGGGCGTCAAGCGTGCGCATCATCCGCATTTCCGTGGCGGAGGCGATCCCGAAGAAACCGTGCCAGCCGCGCAGCCACGTGTTGGTCCTGGCGATGCAGCTCTCAAGCGTGCCTCCCCAGTTCCTGGGTGTGAGCTGGCGGATGCGCTCCATCGCTAAGCGCTTGGTGCGCTCCGACAACAGCACCTCCACGACCCCGGTATACGGGTTTACCCATAGCCGGAAGCCGAGGAAGTGGCGCTCTTCGGGTCGGGCAACGGCCGACTTGGCCTCGTTGATCTTCAGGCGCAGGCGCCGTCCGATGAACTCGCACAAGCTGGCCATCACCCGTCGCCCCGCCCGTTCGCTGCGCACGTACACCTTGGCGTCGTCTGCGTAGCGAACGAATCGGTGGCCACGCCGGTCAAGCTCACGGTCGAGCGTCCAGCACGATGTTCGATAGCAGCGGCGAGAGCGGACCACCTTGCGGAACGCCCTGCTCGCTAGCGATCACAACACCGTCCGGCAATACCACCTTGGCCTTGAGCATCCGTCCGATCAGCACGAGCAGCCGCCGATCGCTCACGCGCTCGGCGAGCTTGGCGGCAAGCCGCTGGTGGCAGACAAGATCGAAGAACTTCTCCAAATCCAGATCCACGCACCACTCGTAGCCGTCCTCGAGATGCCCCTTGGCCTGGGCGATCGCCGAATGGCAACTTCGACCGGGTCGAAACCCGTGACTTGAAGGATGGAACGTCGGCCCCCACAGCGGTTCGAGCACCTGCCGCACGGCCTCCTGGACCACCCTATCGATCACGTCAGGAATCCCCAGCCCGCGCTGCCCACCCCCCGCCTTCGGGATATACCTCCGGCGGATCGCGCCGGGCTGGTAGCTCCCAGCCAGCAGGTCGGTCTGCAGCTTGGGCAAAACGACCGGCCACTGCTCAAGCAGTTGCTCGATCGTCTGCCCGTCCGCGCCAGGGGCGCCCTTGTTCGACGCCACCTTCAACAACGCACTAGTCAATCGGTTGGCAACCTCCTCCATCGTCGCAGGCGCTGCGATCCCAACCTTGCTGGTCGCCTTCGGCGCTCCCGCCCGGAGGACCCCAAGCCGGTCCCGGGTCCTCCTGCGGGTAGCCCCTCGCGGGTTTTCTGCTGTCGCGACCGGCAGGCTGAGCTGCACCGCCGTTTCTTCGACCGGGACCGCCTTCCCTTGCCCACCGGGGCTCGACCCGGCACGCTCAGCGGCCATTACAGCCGCCTTCCGGTACTACGCAGTCCTCGGACTTCTGCTGGGCCATCGACCATCGTCCTCGCGTCCTCCGGCCTACCGGCACCATCGCCGGAACCCAGCAGATCTCCTGGGGTGAGATGCTGAGATTTCGCTGTGATCACGTCGCCAATACGCTCCCGGTCACGACGAACAGGGATCGGGCATCGCCGCCGTTGGCCGGCTCGCCCACCAGGCAACGCCTTACGGCGCTTCACTCTCGTTCGCCACCACAACGCACCTACGGCCTCCTTCAGACCCGCCCTCGCGGGAGCTTCGCAGCGCAACCAGCCGCACTGAAGCCGCCCGGTCAATTCCGGGCCGCGCCCTTGCCTCATCGATGTCGGGTTCCCTCTGTCAGGGCCCCGGGACAGGACTTCCACCTCCGATCTCAACATCCGTACCCAGCACACCAAGGTCGGGCCTTCGGCCCACGCCTGCGGCGGTCGCTGACGCGGCTCTCTTGACAGCTCGTCCGTCCGGCGCGGTGTGGCAGCCAAGTCCGGGGAGGGGAAAGCGTGGTCAGGAGGCCGGTGTGGCGGTCCAGATCTCGGCGGGGCGTCCGGCGGTGCGGGTTTGGTGCCGGGTTGCTCTGCCGGTGCTGGCGAGCGTGTCGAGTGCTTGCTCGACGCGTTCGGCGGGATGGTTGCGGTGCAGCAGGTCGCGGAGCTGGGTGCGTGTCAGACCGTCGGGGGAGCGGGCCAGCGCGGCGTGGATTTGTTCGGCGAGCGGATCGCCGCTTGTGTGGTTGATCGCCCAGGCGGCGGAGCGCGCGGCGTAGTCCCAGAGCGCGAGCGCGGCGGTCAGGTGCTCGGTCTTGATCTGGCGCTGGCCGTCGAGCAGCGCATAGAGAAGCGCGAGGCGGATCGTGTGCGCCTCGGCGCGGGCAGTGAGTTGTCCGGTGAGCCCGTCGGCCGGCTGGGTGAGCTTGGGGTAGGTGTGCCACCACAGCTCGCGGGTGTCGTCGGCGAGTCTGATCTGACCGGTGGCGTGGGCGTGCTTGAGGACGGTCTGGAGGTAACGCGCGAGCCCTGAGCCTTTCAGTGGTTGGGGATCGCCGCCTTCTGGCAGCAGCCGCACCCGTCTGACGCAGAGAAGGAGAAAGCGGTTGAGCAGCCCGTTGGCGATCTCGATCGCTGAGGCGTAACGGCGCAGCTCGGTGTGCGTGATATGCCCGATGATCGCGACGTGCGCACCGGTGGCGCGGGCCGGCGCGGTGCGGGTGAGCACCGCGAGCGGGCGGCCATCCCAGGCAGAGCGTAGTGTCGGCGACAGTGTCGAGATCTCTCGGGAGGCTGCTTTGAGCACCGAGGCGAACTCGGGCTCAAGCACGAGCAGTCGCTTGTCGGGGTTGCCGGGGTCTTGCCCGGCCGGGTCGCGCAGCGTCCAGATCAACCCCTCGCCGCTGGAGAGACCGGTCGACATGCGGGCGGGGAAGGCGGGGTCGGCTTCGCTCATCAGCTTGGCGACGTGATCAAACGACGATCCCTTCCTAGCCTTGCTGCTGTCACCGATCAAGATCGCGAACTCGTTTGGGTGATGCAGGGTCGCTTCGATTTGGAAGTGAGCGCCGCGACCGATCAGCGCCCCGCAGCACACCAACAGCTGGGCGAGGATCGCGACCGGGTCAGCCTCGGTATGCGGGGCGATCTTCTGGACGATCGCGCCCGGCAGCCCGTGATAGGCGGCCTGCTCGGGCGGTGCCGGCCAGCCTGCAGGCGCCGGGAGTGTGATCGCTTGGGGCCGACCGGTCGCCGACTCCGAGGGCGGGTGCTGGCCTGATAGGGAGATGAGCTCGCCGGTCATTCGGCTGTGATCTCGGCCAGCGCCGCACGGGCGGAGCTCTCGTCGCAGATCGACTTGTTGCTCGCGTAGGCGGCGATCAGCGTCTGCGTGGCGAGGTTGTTCACGGCGCGCGGCAGCCCGCGGGAGGCGTCGTGGATCAACGCGACCGCGTCGTCGCTGAAGATGGTGTCGGCGCGGCCGGCGAGCTTGACGTGATGGGCGATGTATTCGCCGGTCTCTTTGCGGTCCATCCCGTCGATCGTGCACCGCAGCGCGATCCGTTGATCGAGCGCGGCGAACACGCCTTGGCGCAGCTTGCGCCGCAGCGTCGGCTGCCCCAAGAGCAGGCATGCAAACGTCGCGCGCGAGTCCATCTCGGCGTTGGTCAGCATCCGCAGCTCCTCCAGCTGCTCGGCGGAGAGCAGGTGCGCCTCGTCCAAGATGAGCACGACGGTCTTGCCGCGCTCGGCGGTCTCGGCGGCGATCAGGTCGGTCGCCTGCGGGATCAGCGTCGCGCGATAGAACCGCGGTGTGGCGCCCAAGGCGGTGACGATCTGGGTGTAGATCCCGCGCGCCCCGACGGCCGGGTTGGGCAGGTAGATGATCGAGTAGCGGCTCGAGTCCAGGCTCGCAATCGCCGCGCGGGCAGCGACCGTCTTGCCGGCGCCGACCTCGCCGCAGACCACACCAAGCGCCCGCTCGGTGATGATCCAGTCGACCCGGGCAACGGCCTCCTGGTGCGCGGCGGAGGCGAACAGCATCGAGGGCGCCAGCTCCTTGGTGAACGGGGTGCGCGACAGCCCCCAGTGCGCTCTGAGTCTGTCAATGCTCATTTCGTCATCTCCTCGCTGTCGTTCTGGTCGTTGGCAGCGGCGCCGCCCGGACCCGGCAGGTGCCGGTAGTCGATCCGCTGCTGAAGCTCCTGCTCGCGGCGTTTCTGGATCAGACCGAGGTAGTCGATCCCGGTCGGCTGCGCCGGCGCGGCGGGCGGCTGGGCGCGTGGGTGGACATGCCGTCTGATCCGCAACGGCACCGCCAGTCCACGGTGCTGGCCGTCGATCTGGACCGCGACGTCGGCCAGCTCGAGCGGGTCGAACACGAGATCGACCTCGCGGCCCACCAGCTCGGGGTCCACCTCGTAGGTGTTGCCGTGCATCCCGACCGTTCCCGTCTTGGAGACCGTCCGACGCTCGGCCCAGCGAAACGCTCCAGTCAGCGCGAGTTCGGACGGGAGCGGCGGCGGGCCCGCAGCGAGAAATCGCTCAAGCGGCGTCTGCCCGGTCTCGGTGTGCACCCGGCGGTGATAGACCTGCTCAACCCAGCTCTGAAAGATCCGGTTCAGATCCTCAAGGCTCGCGGGCGGGCGATCCTCGAGCTCGACCAATACTTGGCCACGAACTGTCCGAAAGACCCGTTCGATCTTCCCGCGCCCCTCCGGCCGCCCGGGTGTGGAGTGGATCAGCCGGATCCCCAGCACCGCGCACGCGCGCAGCAATTGGCCGGACACGAACGGGCTTCCATTGTCGACGTAGACGGCCTTCGGCAAGCCGCGGGCGGCCATCCCCGCCCGCAGCGCTCGGGACGCGTTCAGCACGTCCTCGCGGGCAGCCCACCGGTAGCCGACCAGCAGCCGGCTGTGATCGTCAAGGAAGCAGAACAGGAACGTGCGGTGACCGTCAATCAACGGGCCGTGCAACGCGTCCCCGGTCCACAATTCGTTGCGATGCTCGGCCTCGAACCGCCCCAGCGCCCGCGCGACCGCGCTGCCCTTCCACGGCAGCCCCGCCGCTCTCAAGCGTCGCTGGATCGTCCGTGCTGACGGTGCCGCGCCCTCGGCCTCCACGATGATCCGATGGATCTGCGCCGCGGTGCGAGCCGGCTGCTCGCGCCGCAACGCGACCGCCAACTCCAAGCGCTCCGGCGTGCCCTTCGCGAGCCGCCGCGGCGCCGGGACCAGCGCGTCGAACCCGCCCACGCGATACGCACGGATCCACCGATCCAACGTGTTGCGCCCGAAACGCACCCATCGTCCGTCCGGGTGCAGGTGCTCACGCTCAGCCAACGCACGGACCAGCCGCCCGCGCTCCCGCGCCGACAGTGACACGTCCGTCGCCTCGCCGACGATCCGCCAGCGGAACAACCCGATCTGCTGCGCCCTGTCCATCCATCGCCTCCTGACCGTCGTTGACAGCAACGACCGGCCAGGATCACGGTCACTCAGGCACCGGCCAAGGCGCGCTCGTGTTGATCTCCAACAGCCCGCCCGCGGTCAGCGCCGACGCCCACGTCCACGGCGAACGGCACCCGAGCAGCAACGACGCCACCCTCGTGCACACGCCAATCGCCTCCAAGGCGTCGACCACCGGCAATCCTCGCCCGGCCGGCGGATCAAGCGAACCGTCCAACGCCCGCGCCCACCGCAGAAAGTGCGCGGCGACCAGCTCCGATCGCGACCGGAACCGCCGCCGCCAATCGCGCACCGTCTCGCCCGGCACCCCGAGCCGCTCGCCGGCCCGCCGGTACCCCTCCCGGCCCGCCGAGAACAGCGCCGCGCCGATCACCTCCGCCACATACCGCCGGCGCGCCAGACACACGTCCGGCAGCAGCACATGCGTCGCCCGGCACCACCGCTCGCGACAACGCCCCCGACGCGGCCGCAACCGCCGCACCCCCGCACCGGTCCGGACCACCCGCAACCGCGAACAACCCCAACCACCCAGCACACCCAGCCGGCAACGCGGGCACACCAACCGGCCGGCAGCGAGATCCGCCTCGACCACAGCACGATCGTCTGACACGATGAGCACGACGACCTCCAACGGCGTCACGGGCTCCCTCGCCAACTGCCGCTTCAAGGTTTCGGCGAGGGAGCCCAAAATCAACAGGACCACCACCATCCTGTCGTCGGGCCGCCCGCCAAGCGTTCCCCATCACCACCCTCGGTGTCGCTGACCGCCCCCACCGTCACCACCCAGCGTGTCG